>JBKYMN010000001.1:0-1090936 GCA_046940325.1 Enterobacterales bacterium AE_CKDN230030158-1A_HGKHYDSX7
CGAAAACGCAACGCGCCTGGGATCGAGTCCGTGGCTAGCCCGCGTGGCGCCAGGTCGAAGCTGGCTCCTGCAGCGCGAAACGCCGCTGCCAGCTCAGGGGGCTGAGGCCTTCGAGGCGGCAGAAGATCCGGCAGAAATGGGCCTGGTCGCAGAAGCCGCAGAGCAGGCCGATCTCGGCGAGCGGGAAGACCGATTCGCGCATCAGTTGCTTGGCCTTCTCCACACGCAGCACGCGCATCCAGGCCTGGGGCGAGTGGCCGGTGGTGGCCTTGAACTTGCGGGTGAAGTCGCTGCGGGACAGGGCGCAGGCGGCGGCCAGTTCACCCACCTTGATACCCACGTCCAGGTGCTTGAGCAGCAGCGCCAGCGCACGCTCCTTCTGCCAGGGAGCGAGGTCGCGCTGGGGGGCGGCCGTCGGTAGCTGGCCGATGAGACTCTGAAGCATGCGGGTTCCTCCCCTGCGATCTGCCAGCCAGTCTTCGCCCCGACGGGCGCCGGGGCGAGTTAAAGCTGGTTAAACCGCATTAACCGCAGGCCCAGGGAGCGCCGCCCACAAGGCACCGCGCAAAACTCCGGGAGGTCGCCCCCTGCCCCGCCCGGCGCGGCGCCCAGGGCAGCGGCCAGCGTGGCGACGCGCTACGACGGGTGGAGAAACCCGGTGCACGGCGTTAATCGTTATTAATTTCGCAGCGCGACGGGCACATCCGGTGCAGGATGGCCGAACGCCCGGGGCTCGTTTACCCTGAGCGGGCTGATCGACCGCAGAGCCGACAGCCGTGTGCCAGCGGGGCTGACGCCCGGGCCGGCGTGGAACCTGCCCCCAGCGTGCGAATACAGAAACCGACGATGATTCCAGAGCCCGCGACCACGGTGGAAACCGTGCTCCTTTTCGGCCCTTACCAGGTCTACCCCGCCTCCCGCGCGATCCTCGAAGCCGGGCGGCCGTTGCGCCTCGGCCAGCGTGCGCTGGATATCCTGCTGGCATTGCTGGAGCGAGCCGGCCAGGTGGTCAGCAAGCGCGACCTGCTGGCCCGCGCCTGGCCCGGGCAGGAGGTCGACGAAGGCAACCTGCGGGTGCACATGACCGCCCTGCGCAAGGCCCTGGGCGACGGCCAGAACGGCCGGCGCTACATCGTCACGGTGGCATTGCGCGGCTACAGCTTCGTCGCGCCGCTGGGCAGCTCTACCCAGGCCGCCCCGGCCGCCCTTGGCCCGCGCGCGGAAAACCACAACCTGCCGCCCCGGCGCAACCGCCTGCTGGGCCGCGAAGCGGAGCTGGCGCGTCTGCTCACCGAGCTGCCGCGGCGGCGCTGCATCAGCCTGGTGGGCAGCGGCGGTATCGGCAAGACCAGCCTGGCGCTGCTGGCCGCCGAGCAGTTCATCGGCCAGTATCCCCACGGCATCCGCATGCTCGACCTGACCCAGTTGCAGGACGCCCGGCCGCTGAACAGCACCCTGGCCAGTGCCCTGGGCATTCCCGGGCTGGCCGGCGAATCCCTGGAGCAGCTCTGCGCCCAGGTCGCCGACCGGCAGATGCTGCTGCTGATCGATAACTGCGAGCACCTGATCGAAGCCGCCGCGCACCTGGTCGAGTGCCTGCTGAGCCGGGCGCCACAGATCCACATCCTCGCCACCAGCCGCGAGGGCCTGCGCGCCACGGGCGAACATATCCTCCGGCTGCAGCCGCTGTCCTGCCCGCCGGCGCAGGTCGACAGCGTAGCGGATGCCCTGCGCTACCCCGCCGTTGCCCTGCTGGTCGAGCGCGCGCAGGAGGCCCATGAAGACTTCGAACTCCGCCCCCAATCCCTGGCCGAGGTCACGGCCATCTGCCGTCGCCTGGATGGCATCCCCCTCGCCCTGGAACTGGCCGCCGCACACCTGGGCGAGGCCGACGGCGGCATCGAGGCGCTGCTGCGGGACGGCTACCTCGACCTGCCGCTGCAGGCCGGCGAGGCGCTCAACCGCCACGAGCACCTGCGCGCCATGCTCGACTGCAGCTACGCGCTGCTGCCGCCGGCGGAACAGGCCTGCCTGCGCCGCCTGAGCGTGTTCCGCAGCGGTTTCCCGCTGGACGCCATCGCCGCCGTGGTCAGCCAGCCGGCGGATACCGGCGCGGCGTTCCTGCTGGCCAACCACCTCACCGCCAAGTCGCTGCTGAGCACCGAGATCCGCGGCGACGAAGTCACCTATCGGTTGCTCGAGCCGACGCGCCTGTACGCCCTGGAGAAACTGCAGGCCGCGGGCGAGCTGCAGGAGGCCCGCGAGCGTCACCTGGAACTCTGCCTGGCGACGATGCAGCGGGCGCAGGCCGAGTGGGAAAGGGCCGCCTCCCAGGGCTGGTTGCAGCGCTATTCGCCCTGGCTCGCCGACGTGCGCGCCGCCCTCGACTGGGGCCTGCGCGGCGAGGTCCGTCACTCCCGAGCGATCGACCTCGCCGCCTGTTCGTCGCCGCTCTGGCAGGAGCTGTCGCTGCTGCACGAGTACGGCAGCCGGGTGAGCGCGGCGCTGGGCCTGCTCAGCGCCGAATCCTCGTCCTCGCTGCAACTGGCGATGCGCCTGGAGCTGGCCCTGGGCAACACCACCTACCACGACGTGCGCAATCGCCAGGCCGACGAGGCTTTCCAGAACGCCGGCTTCCTCGCCCGGCAGATCGGCGACCTGGCCGGCGAGCTTACCGCCCTCTCCGGCAGCCTCGCGGTGACCCTCTGGGCCGGCCAGTACCAGCAGGCAGCCGAACGCAGCCGGCAGTTCGACCAGCTCAGCGACGGCCAGGGCGAGATGCTCGCCACCAGCGCCCTGCGCCTGCGGGTGCTGGCCCTGCATTACTCGGGCAACCAGGTCGCGGCGCAGGCCATCGGCGAGCAGGTGCTGCAGCGGCTCGACCAGCAGCGCCGGGCCAATCGCTTCGCCCCCTGCCTGGGCGTGCAGTACGACCAGCAGGTCGCCTCCCTCGCCACCCAGGCGCGGACACTCTGGTTGCGCGGCCTGCCCGAGCAGGCGGAGCGTCTGGCCGCCCGAGCCATCGAACTGGCCGAGGAGATGAACCACAGCGCATCCATCGCCTACAGCCTGGCGGTGGCCGGCTGCGTCATCGCCTTCTACAACGGCGAGCTGGACAAGGCCCGGCATCGCGTCCGGCAGATGATCGAGGTCGCCGAGCGCCATCGCGTGCCGCTGTTCAGCGACTGGGCGCGGCACTACGCCTGGGCCATGGGCCTGGATGATGGCGCCGCCGACGCCGCGCCCGCCGTCGGCCTGGTGCGTGACATCGTGCAGACCCTCGGTGGCCGCCACCTGCCCGCCGACCAGGCCCAGCTGATGCGCGCCAGAACCGGCGCCGCCGGCTGGTGCGCTGCGGAAATCCTGCGCAACCAGGCCCTCGTCCTGCAGGACCGGGGCGATCGCGAATCCCTCGCCGGCGCCGAAACCCTGCTCACCCGTGGCCTGGCCCTTGCGGCGGAACAAGGAGCGCTGGCCTGGGAGCTGCGCGCCGCCACCAGCCTGGCGGAACTCTGGAACCGCCAGGGCAGACAGGAACAGGCGCAACGACTGCTGGCGCCGGTCTACCAGCGTTTCACCGAGGGCTTCGACTCGCCGGACCAGCGCCGGGCACGGCAGTGCCTGGAGCTCGTGAATGGCCGCTGAGGCCTGCTGAGGGAGGCCCGGGCACAAAATCCTTGTGCAATGCGGCACGGGAATAGAGAATGCGATTCATTGTCATTTGATAGCTTCTCTGAACATGCCGTCCGCACCGCCCTCCTCGCTTCAACGGCTCTATGTCGAACACAACGGCTGGCTCAAGCAGTGGCTGCGCGTGCGCCTGGGCAATGCCCAGGATGCGGCGGACCTGGCCCAGGACACCTTCGTGCGCGTACTTGCCGCGCGCAACACCGAGGCCATCCGCGAGCCGCGCAGCTACCTCAGCTCCATCGCCCGCGCACTGATGATCGACGGCTTCCGCCGCCGTGCCATCGAGCACGCCTACCTGGAAAGCCTGGCCGCGCGGCCGGAGCCGCTGGACATCTCGCCGGAGCTGCGGCTGTCGATCCTCGAGACCCTGACCGCCATCGACAGCATGCTCGACGGCCTGGGCGAGCGTACCCGGCAGATATTCCTCGCGGTGCAGCTCGAAGGGCTCACCTACAAGGCCGCCGGCGAGCGCCTGGGCGTCTCGGTGACCACGGTGAAGAACCACATGATCCGCGCCATGACCCGCTGCCTGCTGCTGTGCGAGGACGACAGCCGATGACCCCGGACCTCAAGGTGCTCGAAGCCGCCGCCACCTGGTACGTGCAGTTCAGCGCCCACCCTCCGCGCGACAGCGAGCGCCAGGCCTGGCGCCAATGGCTGGAGGCGGACCCCGCGCACCGTCTGGCCTGGGAGCGCGTCGAACGCCTGCAGGGCCAGTGGGCGGCACTGCCCCGGGATGTTTCGCTGAATACCCTCGCCGGGGTTCGCGCACGTCGGCGCGCGGTGCTCAAGACGCTGGCGTTGCTGGTTTGCGCCGGCGGCGCCGGGTGGCTGGCAACCGGCTCGCGGCCCTACCAGGCGCTGCTGGCCGGCGAGCACACCGGCGTCGGCGAGCGCCGTCAGCTGCAACTGGCGGACGGCACGCGCATCGACCTCAACACCAGCACCGCTCTGGACGTGGTTTACGACGAGCGCCTGCGGCAGATAAAGCTGCGCGAAGGGGAAATCCTCGTGGAAACCGGCAAGGACCCCGCCGGCCGGCCCTTCCTCGTGCAGACCGCGCAAGGCACGGTGCGCGCACTGGGCACCCGCTTCAGCGTGCGCTGCGATTCGCAGGGCACGCGCGTGTGCGTACTGGAACAGGCCGTGGAACTGCGCGCACTGGACGCTCCGGATCAACCACGACGCCTGGAAGCCGGCCAGCAGGCGCGTTTCGACGAAGCGCAGGTCTCGCCGCCTTCGCCCCTGCGCGAAGGCGAAGGCGCCTGGACCAAGGGCATCCTCACCGTGGTGGACTGGTCGCTGGGCGAATTCATCGCCGAACTGGACCGCTACCGCCACGGCCTGCTGCGCTGCGCGGACGAGGTGGCAGGCCTGCGCCTGTCCGGTGCCTACCGTCTCGACCAGATCGACGTGATCCTGCAGAACCTGGGCAAGTCCCTGCCCGTCAGCGTGACTTATCGCACCCGCTACTGGGTCACCGTCGAGTCGGCCTGATCGGTCCGGAAAAAAATCTTCAGGAAGGGTTGCCGATTTTCATTCTCGTTCGGCCAACACAGGAAGCAGCCGCGAGCGCTGCCACTGCGTACCCGCCAACGAAAGGAAAATCGAATGTCGTACTCCCCTCCGGGCGCCACCCGCCCCCTGTCCCGCGCCGTCCGCCTGGCGCTGCTGAGCCTCGCGCTGGGCGGCACATCGGCCCTGGGAGCACTGCCTGGGCCGGCCCTGGCGCAGTCGCTGGAGAACAGCCAGGCGATGGCCTTCCAGGTCGGGCCGGGCGAACTTGGCCAGGTCCTCAGCCAGTTCGCCACCGACGCCCACGTCACCCTGTCCTTCAGCGCCGAGCAGACCCGCGGCCGGCACAGCGCGGGGCTGCAGGGGAACTACAGCGTCGAGGCCGGGCTGGCGAAGCTGCTTTCCGGCAGCGGCCTGCGCGCCCAGCGCGAGGACAACGGCGGCTACGTGCTGGTGCGCGACGAGGGCGCGCTGGAAATGGACGAGACGACCGTTACCGGGCAACTGGGAGCCACCACCGAAGGCACCGGCTCCTACACCACCGGCTCCACCAGCACCGCAACCAAGATGAACCTGTCGATCCGCGAGACACCACAGTCGATCAGCGTCATCACCCGCCAGCGCATGGACGACCAGAACCTGCAGAGCATCTCCGAGGTGCTCAACCAGACGCCCGGCGTGACCATGTCCCAGGACGGCGGCGAGCGTTTCAACATCTACTCCCGCGGCAGCGCCATCAACACCTACCAGTACGACGGCGTGACCACCTACCAGGAGAACCAGACCCGCACCATGCCCAGCACCCTGATGGACATGGCGATCTACGACCGGGTCGAGGTGGTGCGCGGCGCCACCGGCCTGATGACCGGCGCGGGCGATCCCAGCGGCGTGGTCAACGTGATCCGCAAGCGCCCGACCCGTGACTTCCACGCCTACGTGCAGGGCGGCGTCGGCTCCTGGGACTACCAGCGGCTGGAGACCGACGTCTCCGGCCCGCTGACCGACACCGGCAACCTGCGCGGGCGCATGGTCGCCGCCAAGCAGGTCAACGACACCTTCATGGACTGGTACAAGCAGGACCGCGACATCCTCTACGGGGTGATCGAAGCCGACCTCACCGACACCACGGTGGCGCGCCTGAGCATCGACCACCAGCGCTATCGCCCCACCGGCGCACAGGGCGTGCCGATGCTCTACACCAACGGCGAGCAGACCGATTTCTCGCGCTCGACCAGTTCCGGCGCGCGCTGGAACGAGGACCGCTTCGACACCAACAACTACACCCTGGGCATCGAGCAGCAACTGGCCAGCGACTGGCAGCTGAAGGTCGCCGCGACCTACATGGAAGTGGACCGCGACACCCGTACCGGCTCCTACCAGAGCTCCACCGGCATGTCCTACATCACCCCGGCCGGCATCGCCAACATCAACCAGGCGTACTCCGAGGCCAACCAGCGGCAGAAAGGCGTCGACGCCACACTGCAGGGGCCGTTCGAGCTGTTCGGGCAGACCCACGAGCTGATCTTCGGCGCCAACTACCTCGACTACGTGAACCACCACTACGCCTGGACCGGGCCGACGGCGAAGGTGGATTTCAACACCTGGAACAACGAGCTGCCCAAGCCCGACCGGGACACCTTCGCGCCCTCCCTGGACTACGATGTGGACACCCGGCAGAGCGGCTACTTCGGCGCCGCGCGCTTCAACCTCAAGGACGACCTGCACCTGATCCTCGGCGCCCGAGGCAGCAACTACCACTACCACTACTACTCGAAAAGCATCGCCTCGGGGTACGTGCTGGACTACGGCATGACCGAGCGCGGCGTGGTCACACCCTATGCCGGCCTGGTCTACGACCTGACGCCGGACCAGTCCGTCTACGTCAGCTACACCGACATCTTCAAGCCGCAGTCCAGCCAGGATCGCAACGGCAAGGTGCTCGACCCGGTGGTGGGCAAGAACTACGAAGTAGGCTGGAAAGGCGCCTTCTACGATGGCCAGCTCAACGCCAACGTCGCCGCCTACGTGATCAAGCGCGACAATGTCGCCGAGCTGGACGCAGGCTACACCGTGCCCGGCACCGACGAGGACGCCTACAAGGCGGTGAGCGGAGCCAAGACCAAGGGCATCGACCTCGAACTGGCCGGCGAACTGGCGCCCGGCTGGCAGTTGCAGACCAGCTTCAGTCACTCGCGCACCGAGGACGCCGACGGCGAACGGCTGACCACGCAACTGCCGCTGGACACCTTCCGCCTGTGGACCACCTACGACCTGCCCGGCCAGTGGAACCGCCTGACAGTGGGCGGCGGCGCCAGCTGGAACTCCAGCAACTCGCTGTACTTCAGCCGCTACAACAGCCGCGTGGGCCAGGACGACTACACCGTGGTCAACCTGATGGCGCGCTACCGCCTCACCGACCAGCTCTCCACCACGCTGAACCTCAACAACGTGCTGGACGAGAAGTACTACGCGGGGTTCTCCGGCAGCTACGCCCACTACGGCGCACCGCGCAACCTGATGATGAACCTGCGCTACGACTTCTGAGCCCTGGCCCCAGGGAAGCAACGATGGCCGCCGACGCCCACCGTCGGCGGTCTGCATTGTGAGGACGGCGGGAATCCCTTAAAATAGAATAATTCTCATTTAATGATTTCCCGTCATGGATTCGACAAGGCACGCGCCCCCGGACAGCATCGGCACCCTCTACCAGGGCCATCACCACTGGCTGCTGGGCTGGCTGCGGCGCCGCCTGAACTGCCCGCACCACGCGGCGGATGTCGCCCAGGACACCTTCATCCGCGTGCTCACCGCCGGCAGCTACGTCGCCCCGCGCGAACCCCGCGCCTTTCTCGCCACCGTGGCGCGCCGGCTGCTGATCGACAACGGCCGCCGCCAACGCCTGGAGCAGGCCTACCGCGAAGAGCTCGAGCGCTGCGCCGAGCACATGGAACAGGCACCCTCCCCCGAGCAGATTCTCCAGGCCATCCAGGTCCTGGAAAGCATCGACCGCGCGCTCGCGCGCATGAAACCGCGGGTGCGCGAAACCTTTATCCTGCGGCACCTCGACGGCCTGGCCCAGGATGAGATCGCCCGCCGCCACGGCGTCTCGGTGAAGACGGTGCAGAAGGACCTGATCGACGCCCTGCTGGCCTGCGACACCGCCATGACGGGGGCCCCATGACAGCACCGGACAGCACCCTGCGCCAGGCGGCCGAGTGGCTGGTGCGCCTCGACGGCCAGGCCGACGAACAATCCCGCCGCGACTTCCAGGCCTGGCTGGGCGAGTCTCCCGAACATGCCGCCGCTGTCGCCCGCCTGCAGGGTCACCTGACGCCCTTGCAGGGCCTGGCCAGCCGCGCGGCCGGCAAGGCCCTGCGTCGCCCGCGGGGCAAGCCTGGCGTGCGCGCGGTGCAGAGCCTCGCCTTCGCCGCCTGCCTGCTGGGCACCGCACTGCTCGGCGGCCGCTACTGGCAGCAGGGCTATTGGCTGGCCGACCTCAGTACCGCCAGCGGTCAGCGGCTCGACCAGGCGCTGGCGGACGGCAGCCAGGTGCACCTGGACGGCGACTCCGCCATCGACCTGCAGATCGACGCCCGGCAGCGGCGCATCCACCTGCTGCACGGCGAAGTGCTGGTGGAGGTCGCCAAGGACAAGCGTCCGTTCTACGTCATCACCCCGCAGGGCAGCATCCGTGCCCTCGGCACGCGGTTCAGCGTGGAGCGCCAGGAACACAGCACCGTTGTCACCATGCTGGAGTCCTCGACGCTGATCGAAAGCTCCGGCAAGAGCCTGCAGCTCGACGCCGGCCACCGGGTGCGCCTGGCGGACGACGGCCCCGGCCAGGTCGAGCCGGTGGACGCCCGCGCCCAGGACGGCGCCTGGCAGGACCGGCAGTTGCTGGCCCAGGACCAGCCGCTGTCCGACGTGCTCGAACGCCTGTCGCGGCAGCAACGCGGCCTGCTGCTGTTCGACCGCGAAGCCCTGGCCGCCCTGCGCGTCACCGTGATGCTGCCGCTGGACGACAGCCCGCGCGCCCTGCGCTTGCTTGAGCGGACGCTGCCGATTCAGGTCAGCCAGTTCACACCGTGGGTGACGAGGGTTTCGCTCAGGCAAGGCGGAGTTCAAGAATAATTTTCATTTCCACTTCGCGTTTTCGATTCTCGGTCGTCCTCCCTGGGCCAACACCTTCACGAGAATCGAAACCATGAGCTTGTCCCGCCTCCTCCCCGCCCACCGCAGCCTGGCCTTTGCGGTCCGGCTGGCCGCCGTCTCGCTGCCCCTGGCGCTGCCGGGGATCGCCGCCGCCCAGCAACAGGTGCAGCGCTACGACATCCCCGCTGGCCCGCTGGGCGAGGTGCTCAGCCGCTACGCGCAGCTCAGTGGCGTACCCATTTCCTTTCAGACCCGGCAGGTGGCCGGGCTGACCAGCCAGGGCGTCCAGGGAGACTTCAGCGTCCACGCGGGGTTTGCCCAGGTGCTGCGCGGCACCGGCCTGATGGCGCAATCCACCGAGGACGGCTTCCTCCTCGCCCCGTTGCCACCCAGCGAAGGCGCGCTGGAGCTGGGCGACCTGACCGTGGTCGGCCAGGGGCTGGGCGCCACTACCGAGGGCACCGGCTCCTACACCACCGGCAGTTCGAACAGCGCCACCGGGCTCGACCTGTCGCTGCGAGAAACGCCGCAGACCATCAGCGTGATGACCCGCCAGCGCATGGACGACCAGAACCTGCGCAGCCTGGGCGAGGTACTGCAGCAGACGCCGGGCATCAACGTGCAGAGCCCCGGTAGCGACCGTCTCTACGTGTTCTCCCGTGGCCTGGCGGTGGACAACTATCAGTACGACGGCATGCCGACCACCTCCTTCGCCTTCACCCAGGCGCTGCCGCAGGCGCTGTCGGACATGGCCATCTATGACCGCGTGGAGGTCCTGCGTGGGGCGACCGGCCTGCTCTCGGGCAGCGGCGATCCTTCGGGCACGGTCAACCTGGTGCGCAAGAAGCCCACCGACACCTTTCGTGGGCACATCGATGCCGGCATCGGCTCCTGGGACCTGTATCGCGGCGAGGTGGACGTCTCCGGGCCGCTGAACGACAGCGCCTCGTTGCGCGGCCGGGCCGTGGCGGCCTACCAGCAGGGCAACAGCTTCACCGACTACCTGCAGCAGGAAAAGACCATCGGCTACGGCGTGCTGGAAGCCGACCTGAACGAGGACACCCTGCTCACCGTCGGTGTCGACTACCTGCGCAGCGATCCGCGCGGCTTCTCCACCACCGGCCTGCCCGTGGTGGACAGCCAGGGCCGGCAGTTCAAGACATCGCGTCATGACAACCCCGCCAGCCGCGACAGCACCAACCGGCAGGAGTCGATCAACGCCTTCGCTTCGCTGGAGCACAAGTTGGCCTACGACTGGAAGCTCAAGGTCGCGGCCAACTACCTGTACGGCACCCGCGACTACGACTCGATCATCGTCGGCACCACCACCGGGTTCGTGAACGCGCAGACCGGCAACGGCCTGAGCTACACCGCCACCAAGGGCGACAATACCCAGGAGCAGAAAGGCCTGGATGTGATGGCCAGCGGGCCTTTCCAGCTGTTTGGCCGCGAGCATGAACTGGTCTTCGGCTTCAACCTGCAGGACTACGAAAACCGCCGCAACGGCTTCGGCAACCTGCTGGCCAATGGCACCAGCAACAACGGCGTCAGTGGCAAGCCGGTGAATATCTACACCTGGGACAACTACGCGCCGACCGCCAGCTACAACTTCAACCGCGAGGACGACAACATCGACCAGTGGCAGAGCGGCGTTTACCTGGCAACCCGACTCAAGCCCACCGACGACCTCTCGGTGATCCTCGGCTCGCGGGTCTCCGACTACCGCTACGACGCGGAACTGATCTACCACGTCGCCAGCCTGGTGCCCTACGGCACCGACGACCAGGTGCGCGTGCACGGCGAGGTCACGCCGTACGCCGGCGTCGTCTACGACCTCACCGAAAACCACTCGCTGTACGCCAGCTACACCAGCATCTTCAAGCCGCAGCCCTACCGCGACCGCTCCGGCAGGTTGCTCGACCCGCGCCAGGGCGACAACTACGAGATAGGTCTGAGGAGCGAGTTCTACAACGGCCGCCTGAACACCTCGGCGGCCCTGTTCGAGGTCAAGCTGGACAACGACGCGATCGCCGACGGCACGGTGGATGGCAACGACCTGATCACCGCCTACCGCGCCTCGAAGACCACCACCAAAGGCATCGACCTGGAAGCCAGCGGCGAGCTGCTGCCAGGCTGGAACCTGGCCGCCAGCTACAGCCACAGCGTGGTCAAGGACGCCGACCATGACCGCGTGAAGACCACCATCCCCACCGATCTGGTGAAGGTCTTCACCACGTATCGCCTGCCGGGCGAGCTGGATCGCCTGACCCTCGGCGGCGGCGTCAACTGGCAGAGCGGCATCCACATGACCGTGGATTCCTGGCGGCTGCCGGGACCGGCGAAGGTCAAGCAGGACGACTACGCCACCGTCAACCTGATGGGACGCTATGACATCACCCGCCAATGGTCGGCCACCGCGACGGTGAACAACCTGTTCGACAAGAAGTACATCAGTTCACTGGACGAGAACTTCTACAGCGGCTCGTGGGGCGACCCGCGCAACGTCATGCTCAGCACTCGCTACGAATTCTGAGCATCGCCACGAGCGGCACCGTGCCCGGCAGCAGGGTGCCGCCCCGCGCTCAGCGCAACACCCCGAGCATCACCCAGACCCGACGCGCCTCGGGGTCGGCGTGGACCAGTTCGTCCATCAGCGCACTCAGCGGCATGCCGCCCCACTCCACCGCCCGCCGGATGATGTAGGGCACCGGGCTGTGGGGCTCGGTGCGCGCGAGGTATTCGGCTATCGCGGTGAGCTGGCGGTAGGCCTCCTCGCGGTTCTGCGGAGCCCCGCCGGCCGGTAGTGCCGGTGTGCTCGCCACGGCGGCCGGCGTCGGTTCGGCGGCGGGTTGTGGCGTCTGGTCGGGGGTGAATTCCTGTGGGGCCATGGCCTTGCATCCCTGGATGACGTTGCTGAAAGCGTCGATGGACGCGGCAAGGTGCTGCAGGCTCGGCGCGGCATCGCCGAGCTGGCGGTCGCACCAGGCGTCCAGCCGGGCGAGGTGCCGGGCCGCCGCGTCGAGCGACGCCTGGGTGGCGCCCCAGCCATTCACGGCACCGCTGCGAATCGCCGCGTCGAGGCTTTTCTGTTCCTGCCGGGCGTTTTCCGCCGCCACCTTGTCGGCCTTGTTGTCGCTGGCCTGCACCTGCCGGCGCTGCAGCTCGCGCCAGCCGTGCAGGGTGACCTGGGGCCAGCCGCTGCTCAGCGGTACGCGGGTAAGCAGCAGTTCGCCGTAGCGCCGGGCCAGCCAGTCGAACGGCGCAGCGCGCCATTCCTGGTCGCCGTCGGTGGCCTGGGGGTGCAGCTCTTCGGGGAACGCCTCGCACAGGTCGGCCAGCAGGCCCAGGGCCGCGCTGAGCCCGGCCGGGCCATGCAGCACGATCCAGGCTTCGCCCAGATAACCGGCCACGGTGAGGTCCTTGCTGCGCCGCGCCAGCAGCTCCTCGGCCAGCGCCGCCAGGGTCGCCCAGTCGGCCCGCTTGGGCTCGGCCTGCCAGACGCCGGCGGGCAACTGCGTGTCATCTTCGCGGCGCAGCTCGCGCAGGCGATCCAGCGCCGGGTCGTAGCGCAGCGACTCTCCGCACGGCGCCTCGCCGGGCAAGGGTTGCAGCAGCGCACGCAGCGCCTCTTCGCTGATCATGGCAACTCCTGGGTAGCGGCGAAGGTCGCCACGCCGACGCCGCTGAACGGCGTGTTCGGCGCGCGCACCGGAAGCGGCTGGACCGATAGCGGTTGCTTGGCGTCCTGGGTCATCAGCGAGACGCGCAGGAACATTCGCGCGTCGGCCTCGCGACTGTTCGGCACGCGCACCGGCACCTGCAGCGCCAGCGGGAAGTCGGTGTAATCGGCGCTGGGCTGGCGCTGCAGGATCAGGTGCGAACGCAGCAGGCGCAGCAAGGCCCAGGGTCCGCCGTACTCCCAACCCACCTCCAGGTCGGCCACCGCCATGCTCGCCTGCTGCGGGTCGATCTCCGGCCGCTGCGGGCTGTCCTTGGCCCAGCGCAGCAACAGCTTCACCGGCTCGCCGACATTCCAGTGCAGGCGCTGCTCGTCGCTGCCCGGGAAGCTCAGCGGGCGGTCTGCCGAATAGAGGGTCCAGGCGATGACCTGGTCGGCGCCGCGCTCGGCTTCGCGGTCGGTGCGCCAGCGCACATCCAGGTCGACGCCCTGCGCCCCGCCCTTGTCACGCTGGAACAGCGGACCCAGCCAGGCCCTGGCCAGTTGCAGGCGCTGGAGGAAATCCGCCGCCGCGACGCGGTCCGCCGACTGGCTGAGCTTGAGGCCTTCCTGGGCGCGGGCGAGGTTCTGGTCGAGCAGCTCGACCAGGTGCTGCACCCGCGCCGGGTCGGCGTCCTCGGCCTGCAGGCTGTAAGCAAAGGGGAAGCGGTTGGCCAGGTACTGGTTGAAGTAGTCGGCAATAGCCGCCCAGGCGGTGGCGGCGTCCCTCTGCTGCAATTCCAGGCAGCGCTGCTGCGCCTGCCCATGCAGGGTGCGGGTGAAGCGCGCGACGTCGCCCTGGCCGGCGACCAGCGCGGAGGTTCGCAGGATATTGCCGCAGGTGGCGGCGTCCATCTCCACGAAGTCGCGGCTGACCAGCTGGTCCAGCAGCAGGGGCGAGCTCGTCGGGTTCTGCGCCTTGTACTTGACCAGCTCGTCGCTCAGGTCGGCGAATCGCCGGACCTTGTCCTGGTCGGCGAAGCCGAGGTTGCCGCGGTCCCGGAGCCAGGTCAGCGCCGGCGCATGTTCCTGGCTCAGGGCGAGCATGGTGTCGAACTGCTGGGCCAGGCTGCGCTTGAGGTCCTGGGTGTCGGTGGAACGATACAACTGCAGGCCGAAATTGCGCGAGCCGTCCCAGCCGGAGGGCTCCGAGCGCACGCGGAACAAGGGCAAGGCATCGACCGAGCGCAACACGCCATCGACATCCGCCAGCGCCCCGCGCGTCAGGTGGGCATCCAGGGCGCTGGCCAGGTCGTTGCGCTGCAGGCTTTCCAGGGCCTGGCGCACCTGCTCCGCCGGCTCCAGCGGCACGTCGAAGGTGTTCTGCGAAGGCGCGCCCGCAACGGACTGGGTCAGGCTGCTCCACATGGCGCTGGCCGCAGCGGCGGCGGCACTTTCGGCGAGGGCATCGCGGTAGTCGGTGGGAATCCGCGCCTGCTCCTGCTCGCTGTACTTGCGATAGCTGTCGTAGTACGCCAGCGCGGTATTCAACGCGTGGGTATCGAGGTTGCCCAGCCGGCGCGGATCGTTGTCCTGGTTCGACTGGCGCAGCGCGGTGCCGGCGAAATCCTGGCGCAGCAGCGCATCGATGGTGCTGCCCAGCGCCACCACGTGTTCCTGCAGGGCCAGGGTCCCGCCGGGCTGCAGCTGCAGCAGGTTGTCACGGGAACCGGCGGCGGAGATCCACTGGTCGTGGAAGGCTCGTTGCAGCTTGTTCGCCTGGCTGGTAACGGTCGCCTCCGCCGTCGGGCCGAGCAGGTACGACTGGCGCGCGTCATCGAGCAGCGCACGATAGCCGGGGACGATCTCCTGGGCGTTGCCGTGGCTCCAGGCGGCGTTGGTCAGGGCCACCATGTTGCGCAGGGCATCGATCTGCGCGGCGGTTTCCTCGAGCTCTTCCAGGCTGTTGCCCTGTCGTGCCTTGAGCTCGTTCAGGTGCACGCGCAGGAAGCCGGCCGGGCGCACGAAGTTGTCGGCGAGGAAGAACTGGTCGAGCCAGAGACTCATCAGGTCATTGAAGTTGCGCGCCAGCGGCCCGTTCCTGGGGCCGGGGTCGACCGGCGCGGGCGCTTCGGGCATGCCCTGGCCGAGCACTTCCTGCAGGTGCGCAGCGTGGCGCAGGGCGCCGGCCTCCAGCGTCAGGCCGTAAGCCTGCTCGCCGAGCTTGGCGAGGGTTTCCAGGGGATTCTTCGCGGTGCCGTCGCGCAACTCGACGTACCAGCGGTTGCGCTGTTCGAAGGCCAGTACGCCGCTGGCCAGCTCGCGCGCGGCGACGAAGTTGGGCCACTGCTCGGGGCTGTCGCTCTGCACGTTGGCGCGCCGCTCGCTGCTGCGGATGCCGCGCAGACGAACCAGCTCGGCGGCCTGCACCTGTTGCAGGGGCGCCAGCACCTCGCGGCGGGTCAGGTCACGCAGCAGTTCGTCCATCCGCTCGTCGAAGCTGGAAAACCACGAACTCGGGTAAACCAGCGAGCTGTAGTGCCAGCGCGGCGCGCCCTGCAGCAGCGCCCAGTAGGCCTGCAGGCGTTGCCGCGCAGCTTCGCTCGGCGCGGCGGCACCCGCGCCCGCCTCGCCGTCGCCGCGCTGCATCGCCTGGATGCGCAGCCCGAGGGCCTGGGCCTCGCGCGAGTCGGCATGCCAGACCCAGAGCATGCCCAGCAGCCAGCACAGGCCGACGACGCCGGCGACCGCTCCCAGCAGGCGCTGCGAGCGCTGGCGCAAACGCAGCACGCGGGGCAGCGCCTGGGCCAGGCCACGCTCGGCGAGCAGGCGCGTCTGCCAGAGCTGACGGGTGAAAAGCAGTTGCGCGGGCGCCTCGTCCCGCGTCGAAAGGGTCCAGTCGTCCGCACTGGCTGCCAGGCGCAAGGCGCCACTGAAGTACAGGCCACGCAGGCGTGGCGCCTCCCCCAGCGAGTTGCCCTGGAACACCGGGTCCAGGCGCTGGCGCAAGCCTTCGCGCAAGCCAGCCAGGGCCTGCGGGAAACGGTACAACGCCTCGCCCAGCTGGCCCTTGAGCACTCCCGCTTCGAGGATCGCCGCCTGCAACCCCTGCAGCACCTGGTCGAAACCCTGCTCCAGTTGCTCGCCTTGCCAGGCCGCTTCCGCCTGCAGCGGCGAGGCCCAGCCCAGCGGTCGTTCGCGGACCTCGGCGGGTAGCGCCGCACGCAACTCGGCAAACCCGGGCAGGTCTTCCAATCCCGTGACGACCACGTACACCGGCAGGCTGAGACCCAGGCGCTGCAGCAGGTCGTTGAAGCGCCGGCGCAGTTGCAGGCTTTCCTGGGCCAGGCTGGCCGGGTCCAGCAGACGCTCCGCCGGCACCGCCCAGATCACCCCGTCCAGCGGGCGGCGCGGCCGCATGCGCAGCAGCAGGCCGAGCAGCCGCCGCCAGGGCTGCAACGAGGCAGCCATGCCTTCCTCCGGCAGGAACAGCGCCTGGGGCACGGCCAGCACGGCGCCGTCCTGGTCGGCCCACCAGCGGCCGAACCACGCCGGCCGTCCTGCGGGCGTCAGGTTCCAGTCCAGGGCCAGCCGTTCGCCCAGCGAAGGGTCGCCCAGCAGGAGGAACCAGGGCACCTCGTAGCGATCGGCGACGTCCTGGTCCTGCTCCATCTGCCGCACGCTCAGGTAGAAGGTGCGGATCGCCTCGCCGCCCTTGCTGCGCAACCACAGAAAGCCTCCCACCGCGAGGACCACGAGCAGCAGCAGGAGCAGCGCCAGTACCAGCCAGCCGCTCAACTGGGCAGCTCCGCTGCGCCAACGAGTTGAGTCAGCTCCAGCAGGGGCGTCAGCTCGCCACGAACATCACTCCACAGCCAGTGGCCGAGCACCACCAGCAGCAGGGTGCCGGCGGCCACCATCAGCACCAGGCGCAGGCCGTCGGGCAAGGCACGGCGCAGCGGCAGGCGCAGGGGCGCCGCCGACGACGGGCGCGCCAGGGTATCGAGCAGCGCCTGGGGCTCGGCATCGCGCTGCCAGGCATGGGCGAACAGCGCGTGCCGCCACTTCTCGTGCAGGGCCTCGCCCTTGGGTCCGCGCAGGCGGCCATGAAAGCCCAGCAGCAGGCATTGCAGGTAGACGTTGGCCAGGTCGCGCGTGCCGGGCGCGCGCGTCTCCAGCAAACGGTGAATCGCCTGGGGGATGCGTTCGCCGGCATTGCGCGAGCCGTACAGGCGCGACTCCAGCGGCCGCTCCTGCCAGGTCGCCTGGCCATTCCAGGGTTCGAACAGCAGGCTCTCGTCGAGCAGCGCGACGAAGGCGTAGACCATGGCCTTGACCTGCTCGCCGGCGGCGTCGCCGACACTGGAAAAAGCCCCGCGCCACAGGCGACGGACCACCAGCTGGGCTTCGTCGGCGACCCGTTCGATGAGCGAGGTATCGTCGGTCGTGGCGTCGCGCAGGGCCTCCCAGCGTTGCCGCCACTCCAGCCATCCGGACTGGAACGCCGCGCTCAACGGCGCCTCGCCGAACGCCGGGGGGTAGATCGCCTGATTCCCTTCGGGCATGGTCGCTTTCCTGCCTCAGGCGCCGCCGGCGCCGTCCACGATGAACAGCACCACCTGCCAGGGGCCGTTGCCGGCATGGGCGGCGGCGCGCAGACACAGGCGCTGCGCGGGATCGAACCAGTCGCCATCGGCCTGCACGACGAACAGGTGAGTGTCCTCGCCCACGCTGTAGGCGATCTGCTCGGTACGGCTCATCGGCAGGTGTTCCAGGCCGGACATGCGCTGGCGGCCAAGGACCGGCAGGCTCGCCTCGGACGCGACGATGCAGTGCGACAGCCACTCGCGGGCCTGCTCCTCGCCGCCGCCTGGCGGCATGCGCAGGCCGATGACCAGGCGCTGCACCGGCGCGGCGAGGTCCGGCAGGGCCAGGGCGAAGTCGTTGCCCTGGCGCTCGAACGGCAGGCTGCGGTAACCGGCGCGCACCCGGGCGAGGGTTTTCTCCAGCCAATCGAGCACCGGCTCGAAGGTGCGCAGCAGCTGGTTGAAGTCGAAGGCGGGGAAAGCCGGCACGCCGCCCAGCGGGTCCAGCACGCTCCAGCTGCCAGCCATGCCGCAGAGCAACCCGTGAAGCTGCGCCGGGCTCGCCGCGCCGCCGTACAGGGCCGCTTCCAGCTCCGGCAGCCGGGCCCACAGCGCGGCCAGCTGGCGGCGGACTTCCTGGCTGTCTTCGTTGTTCTCCGCCTGCTGCGCCTGGCGCAGGCGACCGGCGAGGAACACGCACTTCTCGCGGGCGCGGGCACACAGGCCGACCATGGCCTGTCCCAGGGGCGAGGCCGGTGCGATACGCGGTGTCGGCGCAACGTAGGGCAGGCAGCTGTAACCGCCGGCGTCCTTGCCGATGCGCAGCAGCGGCAGGCACACCGAATCGGCCCGCTGCGCCTCGGTCACCAGGCGCGGCGCCGGTCGCCAGATCACGATGGGCTCGGGATTCTCGCCGCTGGCGAGGTCGGGCACGGCCGGCCCGCTGGAGGATTGCAGGCGGCCCTTCAGGGGCAGTACCTGGCCGCCACGGGCCAGGGGGCTCAGGGCGAGGTAGAGGGTGACGCTGGCATCGATCGAGCCGGCGATGGCGGCGCTGGCGTCGAAGCTCAATGTGTCGCCCGCGCCGAGGCTGACCGGCAGGCCGTCGGGCAGGATGGCTTCCAGCGCGAGGATGCGCACCAGGCCGGTGCTCAGCGCGGAGGGGTCGAGCTCCAGGTGTTCGAGCCCCCAGAACCAGGGGTTGGCCGCATGGGCCAGGCGCGCGGACAAGACTTCGGCGCGCAGGCCCTGGAGCTGGAAGTGCTGGGGAAGCAGTTGCATCCCTTCGTGCCAACAAACTGCGTCAGGCAGAACTCTCACACCACTCCCCCTTCGACGTCCTGGATTGTCATGGGTCCGTCCCCCGGGGACGGCAGCTCAGCGCTCGCTGGCGTTGAGCAGGCGCATCTCTCTGCTGTCGAACCGCAGCCAGACATCGGGCTGCTGGTCCAGGCGCATGCGATGGGCGCCGGGACTGTTATAGCCAGCAAAGACCAAAAGTCCAGAAGCCGGCTTGCCGGCCAGGGGGAAATCCCGGGCCTCCATGAACTGCCCGGGCACCAGCTCCAGGCTCCACACGTTCAGCTGCTTCTGGTAATCGCGGCGATACTGTTCGCGGTCACTGAACCACTGCCTGGCGCTCATCGCCGAGAGCAGCTTGAGCAGGTCCGCGTCCTGCACCGCGACGAAGTCCACGGCGATGGGCGAATCACCGTTGGCCTTGCTCGCGACATCCAGGGTCAGGCGGTCGACATCGACCTTCGGACCGAACCAGGAACAGCCTCCGAGAACTGCCAGGAGCACAGCACAGAGACAGGCTTTCGTCGACTTCATGAAACGTCCTTGTGAGATGGCTGTCAGAGATTAGTTTCGCATTTGCGTTTTCACCAACCTGATCTAGCGTGCTTGGTTAGCTCGTCGACAAACGAGTTCAGATGGGATCGCCAAGGACAGGCCTGTATCGCATTTACCCTTCCTGTCGCGTGGTCCAGCCAAGGAGCGCGACGACAGCGAGCCCCGCTGCGGCGTGCCCGTCTCCCCAGCAGTGGAGTTCGCCAGCATGGCAGAAAGCACGCAGCACAAACTGGACCGGGTGCGCCCGCCCAGGGTCCAGATCACCTACGACGTGGAAATCGGCAACGCCATCGAGAAGAAGGAGCTGCCGCTGGTGGTGGGCATCCTCGCCGACCTCTCGGGCAAGCCCGCCACGCCTCTGCCCAAGCTCGGCGAACGGCGCTTCACCGAGATCGACCGCGACAATTTCAACGCCGTGCTGGCCTCCACCGCTCCCCGACTGGCGCTGCAGGTGGACAACACCCTGGCCGATGACGGCAGCCGCCTCAACGTCGAGCTGAACTTCAAGCACATCGACGACTTCGACCCGGTGAGCATCGTCAACCAGGTGGTGCCGCTGCGCCGCCTGTTCGAGGCCCGCCAGCGCCTGCGCGACCTGCTCACCAAACTCGATGGCAACGATGAGCTGGACCAGTTGCTGCAGGACGTGGTGAGCAACACCGAAGGCCTGCAGGAAATCCGCGCGACCCACCCGGTGACCGCCGATGCCGGCGCCGCCAACGACACCGCCCAGGCCGCCGCTGACGAAGGCGAAGCGCCTGCCGAACCGCAAGCCTGATAGCCCGCCAGGAGAGCACAGCAATGGCCAAACCCAGCTCCGCCGCGGCGCAAGGCGCCGAAGGCAGCACCCAGACCCTCGACCTGCTCGACCACATCATCGCCGAGGGCCGCATGGCCCACGATGACAGCCAGCAGGAATACGCCCGCGACATGCTCGCGGAGTTCGCCACCCAGGTCCTCGACGAAGGCATGACCGTCAGCAAGGACACCGTGGCGATGATCAACGAGCGCATCGGCCGCATCGACGAACTGATCAGCGCTCAGCTCAACCAGATCCTCCACCACCCCGAGGTGCAGCAGCTCGAAGCCTCCTGGCGCGGCCTGCACCAGCTGGTGCAGAACAGCGAGACCGGCAGCCGCCTCAAGCTGCGCCTGCTCAACGTCAGCCAGCAGGACCTGCAGAACGACCTGGAGAAGGCTGTCGAGTTCGACCAGAGCGCGCTGTTCAAGAAGATCTACGAAGAGGAATACGGCACCTTCGGCGGGCACCCGTTCAGCCTGCTGGTGGGCGACTACTCCTTCGGCCGCCACCCGCAGGACATCGCCCTGCTGGAGAAACTCTCCAACGTCGCCGCCGCAGCCCACGCGCCCTTCATCGCCGCCGCCAGCCCGCGGCTGTTCGACATGGGCAGCTTCACCGAACTGGCGGTGCCCCGTGACCTGAGCAAGGTCTTCGAGAGCCTGGAGCTGATCAAGTGGCGCTCCTTCCGCGAAAGCGAGGATTCGCGCTACGTCTCCCTGGCCCTGCCGCGCTTCCTCGTGCGCCTGCCCTACGGCCCGGAAACCCTGCCGGTGGACGGCATGAACTTCATCGAGGATGTCGACGGCAAGGACCACGCCAAGTACCTCTGGGGCAACGCGGCGTGGGTCCTGGCCCAGCGCATCACCGACGCCTTCAGCAAGTACGGCTGGTGCGCGGCGATCCGCGGCAGCGAGGGCGGCGGCGCCGTCGAGGGCCTGCCGGCGCATACCTTCCGCACCCAGGCCGGCGACCTGTCGCTCAAGTGTCCTACCGAGGTGGCGATCACCGACCGCCGCGAGAAGGAGCTCAACGACCTGGGCTTCATCGCCCTGTGCCACAAGAAGAACACCGACCTCGCCGTGTTCTTCGGCGGCCAGTCGACCAACAAGCCGCGCCAGTACAACACCAACGAGGCCAACGCCAACGCACGCCTGTCGGCGATGCTGCCCTACGTGCTGGCCGCCTCGCGCTTCGCCCACTACCTCAAGGTGATCATGCGCGACAAGGTGGGCAGCTTCATGACCCGCGACAACGTGCAGACCTACCTCAACAACTGGATCGCCGACTACGTACTGATCAACGACAACGCCCCGCAGGAAATCAAGGCGCAGTACCCGCTGCGCGAGGCGCGGGTGGACGTCAGCGAAGTCGCCGGCAAGCCGGGCGTGTACCGCGCCACGGTGTTCCTGCGGCCGCACTTCCAGCTGGAGGAACTGACCGCCTCGATCCGCCTGGTAGCCAGCCTGCCGCCGCCGGTCGCCGCCTGAGCCAGCGGGCCGCCCGCACGGGCGGGCGGCCCCTTCGTCCCCTACCCCTTTTCTTGCAGCGGAGATATCCACCATGGATGCGATTCTTCTCGACCTCGGCGACGACATCAAAGGCGACAGCCTGCTGTCCGGCTTCGAAAACAAGATCGAGATCATGTCCTACAGCCACAACGTGGCCATGCAGGTGACCAACGACGTGAGCAACTCGGAGCGCACCTCCGGCAAGCCGCACATCGGCGAGTTCACCCTGACCAAGTTCGTCGACACCTCCACCCCGACGCTCAACGAATACTGCTGCGCGGGCAAGGCCATCCCCACCGCCACCCTGACCATCGGCCGCAACGCCGCCGAGGGCGACGGCAAGATCATGCCCTTCATCACCTACACGCTGAACAACGTGGTGCTCTCCAACGTCAGCGTCAGCGGTGGCGCCGGCGGCAAGCCGGTGGAAACCGTGTCGCTGAACTTCACCAAGATCAAATGGGAGCTCACCGCGCAGAAGGACGACGGCAGCAAGGAAGGCACCGCCGCGTCCACCTGGGACATGGCCGCCAACAAGCTGGCCAGCTAAGGACGCCGGGCCTTGCAAGGCATCGGCCGTGCACCGTTGCTGGACCGCCTCGCCGACACTGGCGAGGCGGAACCGGTCTTCGACCAGCGCGCCCTGGCGGCCTCGGTGGCGCAGGAGCTGTCGCGCCTGCTCAACAGCCGCAGCCCCTCGGGCAGCGGCGTCGGCATCCTCGACTACGGCATCGCCGACTGGACCGCCCTGCAGGCCGGCCGCGAATCCGACCGCCAGCGGCTGGCACGGGAGATTCGCCGCGCGGTGAGCCGTTTCGAGCCGCGCCTGGGGCTGGCCGAAGTAGTGGTCGACGCCGACCCGCTGCACCCGCAGCGCCTGCGCGTGCGGCTGCTCGGCAACCTGCGCCAGGACCCCGGCCGCGCGCCCCTGCTGTTCGAACTCATCCCCGTTGGCGGAACACTGGAAGTACGCCATGAGCGACTCGATTGACGCTGAACTGCTGGACTACTACCAGCGCGAGCTGACCTGGCTGCGCCATGCCGGCGCCGGCTTCGCCGCACGCTATCCGAAAGTCGCGCGGCGCCTGGAACTGGGCCCCGGCGAATGCGGCGACCCCCACGTCGAACGCCTGCTGGAAGGCTTCGCACTACTCGCCGCGCGGCTGCAAAGGCGCCTGGACGACGACTACGCGCAATTCAGCGACGCCCTGCTCGAACAACTCTACCCGCTGGCCCTGCGGCCCCTGCCCTCCTGCGCCGTGGTGCGCTTCGAGCCGGACCCGGCCAAGGGCAACCTCAGCGCCGGCTTTCACCTGCCGCGCGGCACACCGCTGTTCGTCAGCGTGCCGGGCCAGGAGCGCATCGACCTGCCCCGGGAACTGCGCGGCCAGACCCTGCACTGGCGCACCACCGACGAAGTCGTCCTGTGGCCGCTGCGCATCGCCGAAGCCGTCCTGCTCGGCGCCGAAGAGGCCCAGGCCGCCACCGGCGCCGCCGGCGCTCGCGGGGCGCTGCGCCTGGACCTGCGCTGCCTGGACAAGGACGGCTGGGCCGCCCTGGCCGTGGACAGCCTGCGTATCCACCTGACCGCCAACGCAGTCACCAACGCCGCCCTCTTCGACCTGCTCGGCGCCCACGCCTGCGGCCTGGTCGCCGAAACCGAAGGCGCCGAGCTGCAGCATCTCGAGGGCCTGCCGCAGTGGGTAGGCTTCAACGCCGAGCAGGCCCTGCTGCCCGAAGACGAACGCGTTCATCCCGGCCTGCGCCTGCTCGCCGAGTACTTCGCCTTCCCCGACAAGTTCGCCTTCTTCGACCTGCCGCTCGGAGGCCTGCGAGCCCACGGCGAGCAACTCTACCTCTACATGATCTTCGACCGCCCCGCGCCCGCCCGCCTGAGCGTTCAGGCCAGCGACCTGGCCCTGGGCTGCGTACCGGCGATCAACCTGTTCCCGCGCACCTCCGAGCCGCTGCGGCCGGACGGCACCCGCAGCGAATACCGCCTGATCGCCGACGCCCACCGCGAGAACTCGGTGGAGATCCACAGCATCCGCTCCCTGCGCGCCAGCACGCCGCTGGGCGTGGCCGAGGTCGCGCCCTACCACGGCACCCAGCATCGACCCGGCGCGTTCGGCCTCTACTGGCAGGCTCGCCGAGTCGAGGGCATGACGCCCAACCGGCGCGGCAGCGACCTGCTGCTGACCCTGGTCGACGCCGGCCTGCAACCACTGGACGAGCTGCCCCAGTACAGCCTGAGCGCCGAACTGCTGTGCACCAATCGCGGCCTCGCCGAGTACCTCCCCGCGGGTACCGAACTGGCCTTCGAGCGTCCCGGTCCCGTGGCCCGCGCCAGCCTGCTGCGCGCGCCGAGCCGGCAGTGCCAGCCGAGCCTCGACGGCCCCTCGCGCTGGCAACTGGTCTCGCAACTCACGCTCAACCACCTGTCGCTGGTGGAAGGCCCGCAGGCCCTCGATGCCCTGCGGGAAATCCTCGCGCTGCACGACTTCAGCGAAGACCAGCTGGCCGCGCGGCAGATCGAAGGGCTCGCCCGGCTGGACTGCGCGCGCGTGGTCGACCAGGTCGGCAGCGATGCCTGGCGCGGCTGGCGCAACGGCCTGGAGGTGCGCCTGCACCTGGACCGCCAGGCCTTCGTCGGCAACAGCGCGGTGCTGTTCGGCGCGGTGCTCGCGCAATTCTTCTCGCTCTACGCCAATGCCAACCGCTTCGTGCGCACGGTGCTGGTGCAATCGGACCAGGAGATCTGCCGATGGCAACCCCAGGCCGGCCAGCCGATCAGTCTCTGAGCCGGCGCCTGCGCGCCGAGCCGCACCGCTTCGAGTGGCTGCAGGCCTTGCTGCTGCTCGAGCACGAGCAACCCCAGGCCACGCCGCTGGGCCACGGCAGCCGGCCGGATGCCGAAGCCCTGCGCCTGCGCGGGCCGCTGACGCCGGTGTTCGCCCCCAGCCAGATCGATGCCCTGGAGGACGAGGACGGGCGAGCGCTGCTGAGCACCTCCATCTTCGGCCTGGGCGGCGCCGATGGCGCCCTGCCGTATGCCTACCAGGAGTGGCTGCAGCAACGCACCCGGCAGAAGGACCACGCCCCCGGCGAATTCCTCGACCTGTTCCAGCACCGCCTGCTCAGCCTGCTCTACCGGGTCCTGCGCAAGCACCGCCTGGCCGTGGGCTTCCAGACGCCGGCGGCGGCCCCCCTGCGTCGCCCGCTGCGGGCGCTGGTGGGCCTGCTGCCGAGCGGCCTGCACGAACGCGGCCCGTTGCCCGACGCCAGCGTGCTCGCCCGCAGCGCGCAATTCGCCGGCAACCGTCGCTCGCTGGCCGGCTTCGCCGCCCTGCTGCGCGAAGAGTTCGGCGTCCCCGCCCAGTGCGAAGCCTATGCCGGCGCCTGGCGCGAGATTCCCCCGGCCCGGCGCAGCGTGCTCCGGCGCGGCGGCGCCAACCTCGGCCTGGGCCGCGACGCCATTGCCGGCAGCCGTGTCTGGGACGAGCACGCCGGCTTCCACCTGCGCCTCGGCCCACTGGACGAAAGCAGCGCCCGGCACTTCTTCCCCGACGGCGCCGCTTACCCGTTGCTGGCGCACCTCTGCGCGCTGTACTTCGGCCCCGACCTCGACTGCCGCCTGCGCCTGCTGGTGCGCGCCAGCGGGCCGCTGGCGCTTGGCGGCGGCAACGCCCCACGGCTGAACTGGAACACCGGCCTGCGCCGCAGCGGCGGCGCCGTGCAACCCATCGACCTGACCCTGCGCCACGCGGAGATGCCCTGATGGACCTCGCCAGCCTGATCGGCCGCCTCAATCCCGAATCCCGCCGCGCCCTGGAGCGTGCCGCGCAGCGCTGCCTGCAACGCACCCATCATTACGTCGAGATCGAGCACCTGCTGCTGGAACTGCTGGACATCGACGGCGGCGACCTGGCCCGGCTGCTGCCGCGCTTCGGCCTGGAACGCGACCAGCTGGTGGGCGAGATCAACACCGCGCTGGAGCTGTTCCGCATCGGCAGCACACGCACCCCGGCGCTCTCCGCACAGACCATCGGCCTGCTGGAAGACGCGGTGGTGCAGGCCAGCGTGCTTGGCCAGCCGGCGATCCGCTCCGGTGTGCTGCTGCTCGCCCTGCTCGATCGTGAGGAGCGCCGCTCCCTTTTGCTCAACAGCGCGTCGTCGCTGCTGCGCATTCCCCACGAGACGCTGCGGGAAAAACTCCTGGAGTGGACCGACGGCTCCCGCGAACAGCCCCCCGGCGCGCGGGCACCCGCGAAGGCCAAGGGCACCGCTGCGCCCGTCCAGGACAGCGTGCTCGACCAATACACCCAGGACCTCACCGCCGACGCCCATGCCGGGCGCATCGACCCCATCGTCGGGCGCGACGGTGAAATCCGCCAATGTGTGGACATCCTCCTGCGCCGCCGGCAGAACAACCCGATCCTGGTCGGCGCCCCCGGCGTCGGCAAGACCGCCGTGGTCGAAGGCCTGGCCCTGCGCATCGCTGCCGGAGAAGTGCCGCCGCCGCTGCAAGGCGTGGTCCTGCGCGTACTCGACCTCGGATTGCTGCAGGCCGGCGCGGGCGTCAAAGGCGAGTTCGAACAGCGCCTGAAGGGAGTGATCGACGCGGTGCGCAGCAGCGAGCAGCCGATCATCCTGTTCATCGACGAGGCGCACACCCTGATCGGTGCCGGCGGCGCGGAAGGCGGCAGCGACGCCGCCAACCTGCTCAAGCCGGCGCTGGCCCGTGGCGAGCTGCGCACCCTGGCCGCCACCACCTGGCTGGAATACAAGAAGTACTTCGAAAAGGACCCGGCGCTGGCCCGGCGCTTCCAGCTGGTGCAGGTCGAGGAGCCCGACGAGACCACCGCCGTGGACATGCTGCGCGGCGTCGCCGCCAAGCTCGAACAACACCACGGCGTGCAGGTGCTGGACGTGGCCATCCAGGACGCGGTGAAGCTCTCGCACCGCTACATCTCCGGCCGCCAGCTGCCGGACAAGGCCATCAGCGTGCTGGACACCGCGTGCGCCCGCGTCGCCCTGGCGCAGCACGACGTACCTCCGGCCCTGGAGAACCTGCGCCACCGGGAATTGGCGGTGGAAGAAGAGCTCCAGCGCCTGCGCCGCGAACAGGCCACCGGCCTCGACCACAGCGCGCGCATCACCGGTCTGGAGCAGGAATCGGTGGGCAACCTGTCGTCCATCCGCGCCCTGGAAAAACGCTGGGGTGAAGAGCGGGAGGCAGTACGCGAATTGCTGCAATCACGCCGCGAACTACTGACCCTGAGCGAGAGCGCCGACGCCGCCAAACCCGACGAGGAACTCGACGGCCGCATCGATCATCTGGCCGCCGAACTGGCGCGCCTGGAGGCCGGCCTCGACGCCATCCGCGAGGACGACCCGCTGGTGCCCGAGCAGGTCGACTCGAAGACCGTCGCCGCGGTGATCGCCGGCTGGACCGGCATCCCAGTGGGCAAGATGCTCGCCGACGAAGCCCACGCCATCCGCACCCTGGCCCAACGCATGGGCCAGCGGGTGATGGGCCAGGAAGCCGCTCTGGGCACCATCGCCCAGCGCATCCAGGCCTACCGCGCCGGCCTCACCGACCCGGCCAAGCCGGTGGGCGTATTCCTCCTGCTCGGCCCCACCGGCGTGGGCAAGACCGAAACTGCCTACGCCCTGGCCGACGCCCTCTACGGCGGCGAGCGCAACCTCATCAGCATCAACCTGTCCGAGTACCAGGAAGCCCACACCGTCAGCCAGCTCAAGGGCGCCCCGCCCGGCTACGTCGGCTACGGCACCGGCGGCGTGCTCACCGAAGCCGTGCGCCGCCGCCCCTACTCGGTGGTGCTGCTGGACGAAATCGAAAAGGCCCACCCGGACGTGCTGGAAGCCTTCTACAACGTCTTCGACAAGGGCGTGATGGAAGACGGCACCGGCCTGGTGGTGGACTTCAAGAACACCGTGATCCTTGCCACCAGCAACGTCGGCGCCGAGCTGCTGCTGGACACCCCGCCCGAACAGATCGCCACGCCCACCTT
This sequence comes from Enterobacterales bacterium AE_CKDN230030158-1A_HGKHYDSX7, assembly GCA_046940325.1. Classification (GTDB taxonomy): domain Bacteria; phylum Pseudomonadota; class Gammaproteobacteria; order Pseudomonadales; family Pseudomonadaceae; genus Pseudomonas. The sequence goes on from JBKYMN010000001.1 coordinate 27,801, forward strand.
CGACGACCGCCTGCGCAAGGTGCTGCTGCAAGCCTTCCGCGCCGCCTTCCTGGCGCGCATGACGGTGGTGCCGTACCGGCCGCTGGAGGAAGCGACGCTGGAAGGGATCGTCGTCGCCAAGCTGGAGAAACTGCGCGAGCGCTACAAGGCGGCGACCGGCAAGCAGTTCGATTTCGATCCGGTGATCGTGAAAGCGGTACTCGCCAAGTGCAGTTCGGCGGGGGCGAGGGATATCGAGAATGTGTTGATGGCGGAAGTGACGGGGAAGTTGGCGCAGTGGGTGCTGGAGTAGACCCCACTTGGTACTTGGCAGGATGCACGGCAATTTTCCATGGAGGGGAGCGTGTGCCTCTGTCGGCAAAGGCACTCCTCACCAGCGCCGTTACAGTCTGGACGAAGTAAAGGCCAGCTCCAGCGCAGTAATCCATGAATCTTGAAAGGATGACAGAGCATGACTATCAGCAAGGAGAAAAAAGATGAAGTCAGGGTTGCAGCCAGCCAAGCCAGTCGCCGGTACCAAGCCACGCGGGTAGTTGGTGTCGTGCTTTATGACGACAACCAGTACGGAGCATTGATCTATGGCCACAGTGGAAGCGACCTTGATGACCGAAAGATCCTGATCGTCAAGGAGCACCATAACATCCTGGGATTCAGGGTTGCCGAACTGAAAAAAAACAACAAGAAGCCCAGTGCACCGGATCTGGCATTCAAGGATGCAGAGGTAAATGTATTCAACTCCGCGGGGCAGGAATGCATCTACTGGAAGAAAAGCAACATAAAGCCCAAGGCGATGTACCTACACATCATCGGACCTCATCCGATGTGTAAATCCTGCAAGAGGCTGATGAAGAAATTCTCGCAGTCCTTTGACCTGGACATCAGCAAGATTGAAGTCAGCCACCACCAAACGGCGCATTGACTCAAGGCCCCCTTGCGTTAGGTGAAATCCTCTTTGGCTAGTGAGACTCTGGAAGCAGGCAGCCCCAATGACGCGTCACACTGATGTGACCAGCAACCTCTCGCTCACAGCTGAGATGCTCGCGGAACTGTACCCGCTTGCACTGGCCGGCCAGGAAACGCTCAATCAGCTTGCTCAGCTCAGCTTGCTGGGCATAGTCAGCAGTCCGCTTGCGCTAACCGACGCTCCGGCGTCGCACGTTTGCGCCACACTTCACAAGGACGATATCCAGCGTCCCCTCGACGTTTTGGTCGCAGAGATTCACCAACTCCCCGCAGACTCCACCGCTAACCGCTACCAACTGATTCTGCGCCCCTGGCTCTGGTGGCTGACCCTGGCCAGCAACAACCGTGTGTTCCAGAACCTCGCCACCAGCGACATCGTCACCACGATCTTCAAGGCCCACGGTTTCACCGACTTCAAGCTGTCGCTGACGGGCAGCTATGAGCCCCGCGAATACTGCGTGCAGTACGGCGAAACCGATTTCTCCTTCGTCTCGCGGCTGCTGGAAGAGGAAGGCATCTTCTGGTTCTTCACCCACGAAGAGGGCAAGCACACCCTGGTGCTGGCCGACAGCAACGACGCTTTCCCGCCTATCCCCAACGGGCCGAAGGTGCCGTACCTGGGCCAGGAGATCGGCGTGCGCGAGCTGCATGGCATCCGCTCGGCGCAATACTGTCTGCAAGCGGTGGCCGGGACCTACAGTGCCACCGACTACGAGTTCACCACCCCCACCACCTCGCTCTACTCCCAGGCCCAGGCCGAAGAGGGGCCGCGCGCGCAGTACGAACATCCCGGTGGCTACACCGCCAAGGCCCGCGGCGACGCGCTGACCAAGCAGCGGGTGGACGGCCTGCGCAGCCAGGAGAAGCGCCTGATCGGCGAGAGCGATTGCCGCTGGCTGGTGCCGGGGCACTGGTTCACCCTCACCGGGCACGACGATGCCAGCCTGAATATCGACTGGGTGCTGACCTCGGTGACCCACGAGGCCGACCACGAGCACTACCGCAATCGCTTCGAGGCCATCCCCAAGGCCACTGCCTATCGCCCTCCCCGCACCACGCCCAAGCCGCGCATGCACACCCAGACCGCCAAGGTGGTGGGCAAGGCCGGCGAGGAGATCTGGACCGACCAGTACGGCCGCATCAAGATCCAGTTCCCCTGGGACCTGCAGGGCAAGAACGACGAGGCCTCGTCCTGCTGGGTGCGCGTGGTGCTGCCGTGGAGCGGCAAGGGCTTCGGCATGCAGTTCATCCCGCGCATCGGCCAGGAGGTGATCGTCACCTTCATCGATGGCGACCCGGACCGCCCGCTGGTCACCGGCTGTGTCTACAACGGTGACAACGCCCTGCCCTATGCGCTGCCGGACAACCAGACGCAGTCCGGCATCAAGACCAATTCCTCCAAGGGTGGCGGCGGCTTCAACGAACTGCGCTTCGAGGACAAGAAGGATGCCGAGGAAGTCTTCCTGCAGGCACAGAAGGACATGAAGGTGAACGTGCTCAACGACAGCACCGCCACCATCGGCCACGACGAGACGCTCACGGTGCAGAACGCCCGCACGCGCACGGTGAAGGAAGGCGACGAGACCGTCACCCTGGAGAAGGGCAAGCGCAGCGTGACCATCCAGACCGGCAGCGACACGCTGGACGTGAAGGACACGCGCACGGTCAAGGTCGGCGCCGACCAGACCCACAGCACCGGCGGCAACTACAGCCACCAGGTCAGCGGCAATTTCGAGCTGACGGTGGACGGCAACCTGACCATCAAGGTCAGCGGCACGCTCACCCTGCAGAGCGGCGGCAGCCTGACGCTCAACACCGATGCCGACCTCGCCGCCCAGGCCGGCACCTCGGTGACCAGCAAGGCGGGCACATCGCTCACCAATCAGGCAGGCACCTCGCTCACCAACAAGGCCGGCACTACCCTGACCAACGATGCCGGCGTCAGCCTCACCAACAAGGCAGCTGCCGAACAGACGGTGGACGGCGGCGGCATGCTGACCCTCAAGGGCGGCCTGGTGAAGGTCAACTGAGGACAACGACATGGCCAACAGCGGCACCCTCGACCTCAAGCGCGGTGACAGCACTCTACAGGGCCGCCTGCAGGATGGCGCCCTCGACGGCCCGTTGCGCATCAGCGAGCGCGGCCGCCCGCAGGCCAGCCTCGACTACCGCGAAGGCGAGCTGCACGGCATCAGCACGCTGTACCACCCCAATGGCCGCATCAGCGCGCAGTTGCCTTATGTGCACGGACGCCTGCACGGCGAAACACGCTTCTTCGCCGCCGAAGGCTGGTTGCAGCGCAAGGTGACTTACCGCGACGGGCTGATGCATGGCGAAGCCTGCAGCTACCTCGCCGACGGTAGCCTCGCCGAGCAGGCCTTCTACCGCGCCGGTGTGCAGGAAGGCCCGTTCCGCCGCTTCCACGGCAACGGCCAGTTGGCCCAGGAGGCGCGTTATTCGAAAGGGGCGCCGCTGGATCAACCGCGTGCCTATGCCGAGGACGGACGCCCGCTGGGGAAAAATGGCAAGCCCGTCTCGCGGCTGCTCTGGTGGTTCGACCGCGGCGTGTCCGCAGACGGATAGTCGACCCGGAACCTTCAGACCCTTTGCTGCAGCAAGACGACTCGACTCACGAAGGAGGTCAACATGTCCGGATTCCTGGAAAACTTTTCATTCCTGAACGGCGATGTGATCTATGGCGATCGCGAAGATCGCAAGAAATACCAGAGTGCGGCGCAGAGCCACTACGACATTTCCAAGACCGGCAAAGCAGTGCTGAAAACCGCATTCGACGATGTATGGGTAACGATTGATCAGTACAACAACACGACGTACTTGCCATACGACCAGAGAGCAGACGTCCTGAAGACCATCGAAGGGATATCGGAAGCATTGCCACGAGAAAGAGCCACTCGTTATACCAACGCTTTCTTTGATCATCCATCATCCAATTCATCCATCCCACTGACAGCAGGGCAGCGCAGAAAGGAAACCACCAACCCCAGGGCAAAGGACAGCGATATACGCGTATTGCAGAGGATTCGTCGCTCTTGCAAGTTTGGCGTCCTGAATCTGGCCCAAGCCTTGGGCACACAGGCGAAAATACACTTCGTGCTGGACAGCCTGCTGGGTGATCGAATGCGCCAGATCGTTCACAAGGAAGCCTACAAGAGTAACGACATGATGCGCGGCGGAGGCGAAGCCGTTCCCGTCACCACTTCCGAGCTGCGTGCCGTTTACCGCGAGCAGCGGCAACTCAAGACACGCGTCCTGTTCTACCGCAATCTTCTGCAAGTGCCCGCCCCCTGGGACGAGGACGCTGCACTCTGGCAACAGTACGGCAGAGCGCGTTACAGCAAGTACAAGGAGCGAATGGAGAGCTCAATGCCGATTAATCCAACCGCGAGGGACGCCGCTGCGGGAATGTTGCAGCGAGCACAGCTCCATGCAGACGCCGATGACTTCGTGGCGGCGGTGGATCTGATCAGGGAGTTCCTCCGGTTTGGCCTGGCCGCTGCGACGCCACTGCCCGACGATGACGAGTTCTAGGCAAGATGCTTCTCCTTCGAGAAATCCGTGATGCGTTCCCAGCCAGCTCAGGAAATCAACATCTGCACCTGTCCGGGAAACACGACCTTGATCACCCCACCCCAGGTGCACATCAGCGTGCCGTTGGAATCCAGCGCCGGCATGCTGCCCAGCAACACCGTGGGCGGGCCGCCGGGTAGCCAGGGAGCGGCGGTGGCGGGTATGCAGGGCATCGGCGTCAGCACGCCGAGAGCGGCTGCGGTGGCCGCCGCCACCGTCGGGTTGGCCGGGCTGGTGCACAGGCCGAAGGGCAGGATGTTCACCAGGGGAATGTGGTCCTGCAGGTTGGCCGCCGGCATGCCACTGGTGAGGGTGCGATTGACCGGCAGGACGTTGAGCGCCGACGGCGCGACGCCGAAACTGCACTGCAGCGTCGCACCGCTGCAGACCTGGGGACAGCCCATGGAATCACCTCGCTGATGCCTGCCTTGGCCAAACCAGAGCAAGCGTAGCCAGCTTCCCCTCACTGCGCCCGCCGCGCCCCCCCTCGCCGGCTCGAAAAGGCCGGCTTGACATTAAAGTTAACTTTAATCTTAGCGTATCCCCAACAGCCGCCCGGCCCTCGATGCCGGGCGGATTTCACCGGGGCAGGCAGAAGGTCAAGCAGATGAAAGCGCGGTTCAAGAACATCGAGTTCGGTTCGCACAGCGTTGAAGTGATCGAGGGCGGCTACTACGACCGCTACCGGATGAACCCGGACCTCGACGAAGTGGCCAGGGACCCCGCCGCCGGCAATATCGACTACTTCCGGCGCATCCCAAAACAGCTGGTCGCCTCGCGCGTCGGGCCGACCTGGGCGCCGAATTTCTACTACCGCACCAGCAGTATCCAGCTGCTGTTCCTGGCGCCCATCGAGCGTCTGCGCGCAACGTTGCTGGCCCCGCTGGAACCGCTGCGCGCCCTGCCCGGCCATGGGCTGGTGGCGCTGACCTTCTTCTCCTACGCGGTGTGCGACAACGACCCCTACGACGAAGTGTCGGTCGCCATCGTGATCCGCCGGCCTGGCGCCTGGGGCAGCCATGCCCTGGAGCTGCTGGACTCGATTCGCCGGCGCAGCTTCAACGCCCACGTGCTGGCCCTGCCGGTTTCCACCGAGATCGCCCGGGTGCGTGGCGTGCAGGGCTACCAGTTGCCCAAGTGGCGCACCGGTATCGAGATGAAGATCGAGACCCAGGTGAGCGCCAGCATCCAGGGGCCCAACGGCCAGGCCGACCTGGTTCTCCAGGCAGCGCTGCCGTCACTGCAGGCTGCCACCGCGCAGTCGCGTCTGGGCACCACCACCATGGTCCATCAGGTCGACGGCCGCTGGCACCAGACCCGCGTGCAGAGCAACACCCTGGCCTACGCGCAGAAGCTCCTGCCCCGCGACGTTCACCTCAGCCGCAACGGCGGGCCGCTGAGCCAGTTGCTGGACGGCCTGGGCGCAGCGCGCATCCTGCGCCTGGATGTGGTCAAGGACGCGCAGATCGTGCTGCACCTTCCCGTGCCGCTGGAGCCTTCGTGACCATCGCAATGGCCAACCAGCCGGCGGCTAGACCGGGCCGCGCAGCGACAGGCGCTGGAACAGCCACATGCCGGCCAGCATCGCCAGCAGGAACAGCGAGCCCTGCGGGGAACCGCTGCCCAGCAGGACCAGCGCCGGCCCCGGACAGATGCCGACCATGCCCCAGCCGATGCCAAACAGTGCGGAACCGGCCAGCAGACGACGATCGAGGCTGCGGGTGGTCGGCAATTGCAGTGGCGCGCCCAGCAGCGATCGGTTGCGCCGATGCGCCAGCAGATAGGCCGGCGTCGCGGTGGCCAGCGCGCCCATCATCACCAGAGCCAATGTCGGCGACCAGAGCCCGGTGACATCGAGAAAGCCCAGCACCTTGGCCGGGTCGCTCATGCCCGACAGCAGCAGGCCAAGGCCGAAAGCCAGCCCGCAGGCCAGGGCGATCAGGTTCTTCAGCACGTCACAGCCCTCCCCACAGATGGCGGATCACATACAACGTCAGCATGCCGGTCGCCATGAACGTCAGGGTTGCCGCCAGCGAGCGCGGCGAAAAGCGCGCCAGGCCGCAGATGCCGTGGCCGCTGGTGCAACCGCTGGCCATGCGCGTACCGATGCCGACCAGCACGCCGCCGACCAGCAGCAGCGGCCAGCCGGCCTCGATGCGCACCTCCGGCAGCGTCCCGACGGCCCGCACCAGCAGCGGCGCCAGCACCAGCCCGAGGACGAAGCACCAGCGCCAGGCGTTGTCCGCTCCCTGGCGCCGCAGCAGGTTGCCGAGGATGCCGCTGATGCCGGCGACCTGCCCGGCCGCCAGGATCAAGGCACCGGCCGCCAGGCCGATGAGCATGCCGCCGCCAAGGGCCGGCCAGGGTGAAAAGGTGTTCCAGTCGATGCTCACGGGGAGCTCCTCGAAGCAGTACGCAGGACAAACAATATACTATTTTATATAATGTTAATGCTCATCCTGGCCAGTTGCGAAGCCCTGCGGGCGTCGATATTTCGCCTGCGCGGGCCAATTCCCTATACTCGGGCTTCTTCATCGCCACGGGACTTTCATGGATATCCAGCAGATGCGCCTCGCGGCTGCCGAGGCCGCCAACGTGCTGCGCTCATTGGGCCATCCGGACCGCCTGCTGCTGCTCTGCCAGCTGAGCCAGGGCGAACGCTCGGTGGGCGAACTGGAGGAACTGCTGGGCATCCAGCAGCCCAATCTCTCCCAGCAACTGGGGGTATTGCGCAGCGAAGGGCTGGTCAGCACGCGGCGCGAAGGCAAGCGCATCTTCTACTCCGTCAAGGACCCGCAGATCCTCCACCTGCTCGGCACCCTCTACCTGCTCTACTGCCCGCGCTGACGCGGGGCGCTGCCCGCCAAGGGCCGAGCCGGGACACCTCCGCCATCACTTAGAACCAGATCGCCTAAGTATTTTCTTTAATATTATAATTAAACATTATGCATTATATTAAATTGATAACCCTCAGATCGGCCACTTGGCCAACGACAAGGGGGAGTCACCTGCATGAAATGGGGAAAACACGTCTTCGGCGCACTGCTCGCCGCCGGCAGCTGCGGCCAGGCACTCGCCACCAACGGCTACTTCGTCCACGGCTATGGCATCAAGGCCCAGGGCCAGGCGGGAGTGAGCATCGCGCAACCGCAGGATGCCCTGGCCGCGGCCAACAACCCGGCCGGCACTGCCTGGATCGGTGATCGCCTGGACTTCGGCGCCACCCTCTTCGCCCCGGACCGCGAGGCCGAGATCCGTGGCAACCAGGCCGGCGCCGACGGTCACTACAACGGCAACGCGAAGAATGTCTTCCTGCTCCCCGAATTCGGCGTCAGCAAGCAGCTCTCCGACCAGTTCGGCATCGGCCTGGCGGTGTACGGCAACGGTGGGATGAACACCGATTACCGGAAGAACCCCTACGCCGCCTTCGGCAGCACCGGCAGTGCCGGCGTGGACTTCGCCCAGGTGTTCGTCACCCCGTCGGTGGCCTACCGATTCACCGAGCGGCAATCCTTCGGCATCGGCCTCAACCTGGTCTACCAGCGCTTCGCCGCCAAGGGCCTGGGCGCCTTCACCAGCCCCGGCTTTTCCAGCGACAGCGACAACCTCACCGATCGCGGCCACGACACCTCCACCGGCGTCGGCTACCGGCTGGGCTGGCAAGGCGAAGTGCTCGACGGCCTGACGCTCGGCCTGACCTGGTCCTCCAAGATCCAGGCGCGCAAGTTCGACCGTTACGCCGGCCTGTTCGCCAACGGCGGCAGCTTCGACGTGCCGGAGAACTACGGCATCGGCCTGTCCTTCAAGGCCACGCCGCAACTGACCCTGGGCGCCGACGTGCAGGAGATCAAGTACGGCCATGTGCGCTCGATCGCCAACGACTTCAACCTGCAATCGGTGTTCGCCGGCAATTCCCTGGGCACGGACCAGGGGCCGGGGTTCGGCTGGCGCGACATCACCGTCTACAAGTTCGCCGCCAGCTATGCGCTGACACCCGAACTGACCCTGCGCGGCGGCTACAGCCACGCCGACCAGCCCATTCCGGGCAGCCAGACCTTCCTCAACCTCCTCGCCCCCGGCGTGATCCAGGACCACCTGAGCCTCGGCCTGACCTGGGCCGCCAGCGACAGCGGCGAACTCAGCCTGGCGTACACCCATGGTTTCGAGAAGAAGGTCGACGGCGATGGCTCGATCCCGGCCGCGTTCGGCGGCGGCGAAGCCAACCTGAAGATGAGCCAGGACATCTTCGGCCTGTCCTACGGCTGGAAATACTGAGCCCGAGTCACGCGGGCGTTCGATCCCGCCGCCGGGCTGCAGCGTCTGAACGGCATGCCCGCAAGGCATGGAAAGTATTCGCCGAATGCACTGGTAGGCGAGCGTAAGCGCGTCTTCTAATGGTCGCGCTTATCGCTCAAAGGCATGGATAGTTTATTTCATATGCCAGGGAGGTGATCAGCCGCAGTCCACCGCTTCCTTTTCGCGAGACGACCATGAGCCAACGCCCGAACTTCCTGCTGATCGTCGCCGACGACCTGGGTTTTTCCGACCTCGGCGCCTTCGGTGGCGAGATCGACACGCCGAACCTCGATGCCCTGGCCACCGCCGGCCTGCGCCTGACCGACTTCCACGCCGCCTCGGCCTGCTCACCGACCCGTGCGATGCTGCTGACCGGCACTGACCATCACCTCGCCGGCATCGGTGCCATGGCCGAGTTCAGCGACGAGACCATCCGCCGCAACCCCGGCTACGAAGGCCACCTCAACCAGCGCGTCGTCAGCCTCGCCGAGTTGTTGCGCGATGCCGGCTATCACACGCTGATCTCCGGCAAGTGGCACCTGGGGCGCACGGCGGAAACCTCGGCGGCGGCGCGCGGCTTCGAGCGCTCGTTCATCCTCGAAGGCGCGGCGCACAACCACTACGGCTGGTCGCCACAGGTTCCGCCACACAAGATGCCGCGCCTGTTGCACGCGGTCGAAGGCACCTACCGCGATGGCCTCGAGCCGGTCACGGAACTGCCCAGGGACTTCTATTCCTCCGACACCTTCACCGACCGCCTGCTCGACTACCTGGGCGAACGCCCCGAGGATGACCAGCGCCCCTTCTTCGCCTACCTGCCGTTCTCCGCCCCGCACTTTCCCCTGCAGGCGCCGGACGAGCTGATCGCCAAGTACCAGGGCCGCTACGACGGCGGCCCTGACGTACTGCGCGAGCAGCGCCTGGCCCGGCTCAAGGCGCTGGGACTGGTCGCGGAGGACGTCGAGGCGCATCCAGTGGTGGCCAACACGCCGAACTGGCACGAACTGGACGACAGCGGCCGACAACAGTCGGCGCGCGCCATGGAGGTCTACGCCGCCATGGTCGAGCGCCTGGACTGGAACGTCGGCCGCGTGGTCGAGCACCTGCGCGCCAGCGGCGAACTGGACGACACGCTGATCCTCTTCCTCTCCGACAACGGCGCCGAAGGCGCGGCACTCGAAGCCCTGCCCATCGTCGGCAAGCGCGCCCAGCGCTTCATCGCCAGGCACTACGACAACAGCCTGGACAACCTCGGCCGCGCCAACTCCTATCTCTGGTATGGCCCGCGCTGGGCCCAGGCAGCCACCGCGCCGTCGCGCCAGTTCAAGCTGTTCACCAGCCAGGGCGGTATCCGCGTGCCAGCCTTCATCACCTGGCCGGGGCTGCGCCGGCAAGGCACGGTCAGCCACGCCTTCGCCACGGTCATGGACATAGTCCCGACCCTCCTGGAGCTGGCCAACACCCGCCATCCGGGCAGCCATTACCAGGGCCGCGAGGTGCTGCCGATCCGTGGTCGCTCGCTGCTGCCCTACCTGCAGGGCGATGCCGAGCAGCCTCACGCACAGGACGAAACCACCGGCTGGGAACTGTTCCGCGCCCGCGCCGTGCGCCAGGGCCGCTGGAAAGCGCTGTACATCCCCAAGCCGGACGGCCCCGGCCGCTGGCAACTCTATGACCTGGCAAGCGACCCCGGCGAGATCCACGACCTGGCCGAGCAGGAACCGGAGCGCCTGCGTGCGCTGGAGAAGCACTGGCAGCGCTACGTGGACGAGACCGGCGTACTCGATTTCAGCTTTGCCGGTCGCCTGCTGCGTGAACTGGCGCGCGGGCTGCTGCGGATCTTCACGCGCCAGCCCAGGACGCTGTGAGCGGGGCGAATTTCCGCTATCGTCGGCCGATCTTCCAATTGACCGACAGGCCTCGCCCCCATGCGCATCGTGATCCCCGACGACTACCAGAATGTGATTCGCACGCTCGACTGCTTCGGCCGCCTGACCGGGCATGACGTCTCGATCTTCCATGAGCTGCGGCCGGCCTCGCAGGATGATCTGGCCGCACGCTTTGCCGAAGCCGACGCCGTGGTCCTCACCCGTGAGCGAACCCGCATCGATGCCGCGCTGCTCGACCGGCTGCCCAAGCTCAGGCTGATCAGCCAGACCGGCAAGGTCTCCAGCCACCTCGACCTGACCGCGTGCACCGCGCGCGGCGTCGTCGTCACCGAAGGGCGCGGCTCACCGGTGGCGCCGGCAGAACTGGCCTGGACGCTGATCCTCAACGCGCGACGCCAGCTGGTTCCCGCCATCGAGGCGTTCAAGGCCGGCCACTGGCAGGTCAACCTGGGCACGGCCGTGGCCGGGCAGACCCTGGGCATCTGGGGCTACGGCAAGATCGGCCAGCGCCTGGCCCGCTACGCCAAGGCCTTCGACATGCCGGTGCTGGTCTGGGGCAGCGAGGCCAGCCGCGCCGCCGCGCAGGCCGACGGCCACCAGGCGGCCGCCTCCCGCGAGGCCTTCTTCGCCGAGTCGGACATCCTCACCCTCAACCTGCGCCTGTCCGACAGCACCCGCCACGGCGTCACCTTCGAGGACCTCTCGCGGATGAAGAGCGATGCGCTGCTGGTGAACGTCAGCCGTGCCGAGCTGATCGCGCCGGGAGCCCTGCTCGACGCGCTCAACGCCGGACGACCGGGATACGCGGCCATCGATGTCTACGAACAGGAACCCCTGCTCGATACGGACGATGCGCTGCTCAACCATCCCCGTGCCCTCTGTACGCCGCACCTGGGCTATGTGGAGAAGAACGGCTACGAGCTGTACTTCGGCGATGCCTTCGACAATGTGCTGGCATTCTTCGCCGGCGCACCGCAGAACGTCGCCAACCCGGAGGCCCTGTCGCTGCGTCGTGACTGAGGCCGCCGGAGCGCAGCGGCACGTCGCTTACTGCTCGCGGACCAGCAGCACCGGACGCGAGCTTGAGCGCAGCACCCCTTCGGCCACGCTGCCCAGCATCAGGCGGTGCAAGCCACGGCGGCCATGGGTGCCCATGACGATGGCGTCGGCCTTGACCGCCTCGGCCTCGGCCTCGATGCGGTCGGCCACTTCCTCACCGACGCTTTCCATCGCCACCTGCTCGAAGCTGGCCGGCACCGCGTATTCGGCGACCACCTCCCGCGCCTTGTCGAGGATGTCGGCGGCGGCCTTCAGCGCGGCCGCGTGCAGCGCCTCGGTGTCGTAGTACTTGGCGTAGTAAGGCAAGTGCGCCAGGGGACGGTCGATGATGGTGATGACGTGCAGTTGACCGCCGCTCAGGCGGGCCAGCTTGGCGCCTTCGGCCAGGGCCCGGAACGAGACCGGACTGCCGTCGACGGCGACCAGGACGTGTGCGTACATGATGCGTGCCTCCCAGGGATTTGACAGCTCAACCCTAGCTCGCCGGGCGGAAAATGCCCTTGTGCCGCATCAATGGATTCGCAGCGCAGGCTCAATGGGCCGCAGCCACGCCCTCTTCACGGCAAGCCGAGGGGCTTTGCCCGGTCCAGCGCTTGAAGGCCCGGCGGAAGCCCCGTACATCGCTGTAGCCAAGGGCCTCGGCAATGCGTTCGAGGGGCATCTCGGGGTTGCTCAGCAGGCTCATGGCGCGCGTCCGGCGCACCTGTTCCTGCAGAGCCTCGAAGGTCATCTGCTGCTCGCCCAGGCGCCGACGCAGGGTGCGGCTGCTCATGTTGAGGTCGGCGGCGACCTTGTCGATGGGGCATCCCGCGGACAGGTCGCGGAGGATGGCGCGCTCCACGCTTTCCAGCAGCCCGGTCTTCTGCTGCGGCGCCGCGCCGACCGTCTCCAGCAGGTCGAGCGCCTGGCGCAGGGCGACGGGCTGGTGGCCGGGCAGTTGCAGGTCCAGCCAGTGGCTGGCGATCACCATGCGGTTGCGTGCGCAACCAAAGTGCAGGTCGGGCCCGAGCAGGCGCCGGTACTCGGCCACGTAGCTCGGCGCGGCATGGGCGAATTCGAAGCGCAGGGGCTGGAACGCATTGCCGATCAGCGCGCGGTTGTACACCAGCACGCTGGCGAAGAACTCTTCCACGGCGAACACCTGGACATCGGCATAGGGCAACCGGCATTCGACTTCGACGCTGCTTTCCTCGGGGCCTTCGAGCAGGTTGCACAACGTCATGCCGCCGGTGGTGTGCTGGAAGCGCCGCCCCACTTCGAAGGCATCGCGCAGCGTCTTGCACAGCGACAGCACGTGGCCGAGCAGGCCAAGGGTGCCGAGCACGTTGTGGTCGCCGACCCAGAGCCCCAGGCCGCGCTCGGGCAATGCCTCCAGCGCGCGCTGGATCATGCTCACCGCCTGGCGGTAGGAGATGCGCCGCGCCGGGTCGTGCAGTTCCTCGACGCTGAAGCCAAGCCCCAGGCACAGACGTTCACCGCTCACGCCCTTGTCGCTGGCGACCTCCGCGAGGGTCTGCAGCAGGAAGGGCGAAACCTGGGCCAGATCGAGCTGGGCGTCGAGGGAAGTACGGGGCATGAGGGCAGTTCTCGGACCGGGGCGCCTGGTGGTCTTGTTGTGAAGCCGGTGCGCGGCGCTGCCATCATAACGTGGTCGCGGGACTTTCTGGTACGGACGTAACAGAATATTGCAGAACACCCGCCAGGCCCCGTTCTCCGAGCCTCGAGCCTTTCGCGGAGAGAAAAAACCCCAGGCCAATGGCCTGGGGTTGTTCATCGATCCGAACCGGAACTCAGCTGTACACCGGCCACTGCTCGACGATACGCCCGTCGCGCACCGCCAGCAGATCGCCGAACTGCAGCAGGATCGATTCGGACTGGGTCGGCCGCAGGAACACCTGGTCGTCGACCTTCAGGCCGACGGCGTGGGAGCCGTTGAGCATTTCCTGGTTCGAGCTGCGCCCGTACAACCCGTTGAACTGCAGCCCCCGAGGCGACTCGGGCTCGGCCATCCAGTTGCCGCCATAGACGAAGAAGGTCTCGCGCTGGTTCGCATCCCACCAGGAGAACAGCGCCGACTTGCCGTCCAGCGCCGGGATTGCCACCGCGCCGGTACTCTTGATCACCGGCGTGGCGATGAAGGCCGCCGGCTGGTGCTCCACCAGAGATGGCAGGTCATAGTGGGTCGGCTTGAGCAGCGCCGAACCCACTGACACTTCGCTGCTGGTGCGCTCCTGCTCGTGGGCGCGGAAGCTCGGGCTGCCGGCGGTGTTCAGCGTCAGGTCCGGCCGCCACAGCGTGGCGTGCTGCGTACGGGCGTAGTCGACGAAGCCGTCGTAGAGCGTCATCACCTTGGCGAACAGCTCCTGCGAGGAACCGAGGATTTCCGGCACGCCCATGCCGACGAAGGGGTCGTAGCCCATGAAGCCGGCGAACTCCAGGTGCTGCGGGTTGGCGCCGATCAGCGTAAGCATCTGCCCGAGGGTTGCGTGGTCGGAAACGCCGCCGCGGTGCAGCCCGACATCCAGTTCGATGTTGATCCGCATCCGGGTGTTCAGCGCCTGGGCCAGCGCCAGGTACTCGCGCAGGCGCTCGGGGGTGTCCAGCAGCCATTGCAGTTGGCGGGTCGGGTCGAAGGGCCCGCGCAGGCTGGCGTAGAACTCCTGCGCGGAACGCACCGGCAGCGGCTTGCCCAGCAGCAGGTCGGCGTCGGGGAAGCGCTCGGCGTCATGGTTGAGGAACGGCTGGTGGAACGACATCATCCGCCGCGTGCCGGCACGCTTGGCGATGTAATCCAGCAGTTGCGGCGACGGCAGGGATTTTTCCACCAGGCGCAGGTGCTTGCCGCCGCGCTGCACCGACTGCAGCACCGCGTCGACGTTGTGGTCCAGGCGGTCGAGGTCGATCAGCATCACCGGGCGCATCGGCCCGTGCGCCTTGAGCTCGCGGTTGAGCCGGGCGAAATAGTCGGTGTACGGCGCGCCGTTGTCGGACGGTCGCAGCCAGGCGCCCGCGCCGGCGAGCAGCACGCCCGCCCCGGCCGCGCCGACGATGAAGTTGCGTCGCTTCATGCAGTCTCCTTGTTCAGGGTTCAGGGCTCAGGGTTCAGGCCACGCCCAGGATCGAGGCCAGGTGGGCGTTGATGAACTTGCCCTGCGGGTCCAGCGCCTGGCGCACCTCGGTGAACTCCTTCCAGCGCGGATAGAGCGGTTGCAGCGTGCGCGCGTTGAGCGTGTGCAGCTTGCCCCAGTGCGGGCGGCCGGCGTACTTCCAGAAGATCGGCTCGATGGCGGCGAAAAAGTTGTGGTGGTCCATGGCGTAGTGCTGGTGCACGGAGATGGAGCAGCTGTCGCGGCCCTCGAACATGCTCAGCGGGATGTCGTCGGCCTTCACGTAGCGGTACTCGATGGGGAACCAGGTGCGCAGGTCCTTGTCGCGGATCAGCTTGAGGATTTCCCGCAGGCAGGCCGGGCCGTGCTCGGCCGGCACCGAGTACTCCATCTCGTTGAAGCGCACGTTGCGCACGTTGGCGTAGACCTCGTAGGAGTCGTCCACCCGGTCGTCGAAGCTGGCGATATGGCGCAGGCTGTTGAGCAGGAAACTGCGCGCGGCGGGGAAGTCGCTGCCGTACTTGTCGAGCCCCTCGATAAGCCCGACGAACTCGTTGCCGCCCTCCTTCGCCGGGTCCAGCGGCGGCGTGGCCGGGTCGGTCGTCTCGTTGAGGGCGATGGATAGCGCGTAGTCGGAGTGGGTGATCACCTGCATTTCCCAGTGCTGGTTCTCACGGGTGTTCTTCTCCACGTCCTCCAGCAGCTCCTCGGTGCTGGCCACCCACTGCCGCTCGCGCAGACGGTAGGCGGCGCGGTTCTGCAGGCGCACGCGGGTGGCCACGCCCAGCGCGCCGAGGGAAACCCGCGCGGCGCTGAACACCTCCGGGTGGCGCTGGGCATCGCAGTCCAGCACTTCGCCACTGGCGGTCACCAGTTGCAGGCCGGTGACCCGGGAGGAATAGGAGCCGAAACCGACACCGGTGCCATGGGTGGACGTGGAAATGGCCCCGGCCAGGGTCTGGTAGTCAATGTCGGCCATGTTCGGCAGGGCCTGGCCGACGTCCTTCAGCGCCTTGCCCATCAGCGACATCGGCGTGCCGGCGGCGAACTCCGCCTGCAGCGTGGCGGCATCGTGGGACAGCAGGCCGTTGAAGTAGGCCAGCGAGACCAGCGTGCCATCGGTAGGCACCAGCGCGCTGAAGGAGTGCGCCGAACCCACCGGGCGCACCTTGCCCTGGGCCTGGCGGATCACCTGGACCAGCTCGTCCAGGCTTTGCGGCGCCAGGCGTGCCGCCGGCAGGCAGCTCTGCGCGCCCGACCAGTTGCGCCAGGGAATCAGCCGTGGCGCGCGGGCCAGTTCGGCGGCCAGCGGGCTTGTCGACAGCGCGGCGAAGGCGCCGGCCACGCCAGCGCTGCGCAGCAATTCGCGGCGGGTGAGGTGAAGGGTCATCGGCTGCGCTCCCCTACTCGACTTTCTGGCCGGACATGAAGGAAATCAGTCCGAGGAACTGTTCCTCCGAACACTGCATGCACATGCCCATGGGCGGCATGCCCTTGTAGCCATTGATGCTGTGGTCCAGCAGGCTGTCGACGCCCTGGGCCACCCTCGGCTGCCAGGCCTGGGCATCGCCGCTCTGCGGCGCCCCGGAAGCCGGGTTGGCATGGCACAGCTTGCAACTGCTGTCGTAGACCTTGGCCAGCGCCGGGTCGGCGGGCGCCAGGGCGGCGGCGTTGGCGGGCCTGGCGGGCGCGGCCTCTTCGCCACAGCCACCCAGCAGTGCGGCCAGGGCCAGCACGGTGGCGGCCAGCCAGGGGGTTGCGCTTTGATGCATGGTGCTGCCCTCTTCTACCGCGCCAGGCTTGCGGCGCGGATTCTTGTTGTGCGGGTGCAACCAGACTAAGCCAGAGGAGCCGCGCCGCTGAGGACAATGGCGGCCAACCAGGGGGCTCTGGCAGGACAGCGTGGGGGTGGCAGGCGAAGGCAGCCTGTCGGTTTCAGGATGCGCCGGGTCGCTGCGGTGCAATCCTTGAATGCAGGGGATGGCAAGCTTCCATACTGTCGAGGACCAGGCGCGCCCAGATGCCTGGCCGTATAACAAGAATGAGTGGCGGCCTGTGGCCGCTGGAATGGCGCCCCGAAGAGCCACGCGGACCGCGACGTGGCCGGTACGCCGCAGCCGATGCACGTCGGCCCCTGCCCCGCAGCGGCCGTGATATCGAGGTGCGCTGTATGCCTGATGATTCGCTTCACCTGCCCCTGGTCCACGCCGTGCTGGAACGCCTGAAGGCGACCCCCGGTGCGCTGCTGCCCGTGCTCCACGCCATCCAGGACTGCGTCGGCTACGTTCCCGATGCCGCCCTGCCCGAGATCGCCCATGCGCTGAACCTCAGCGTCGCCGAGGTGCGCGGGGTGGTCAGCTTCTACCACGACTTCCGCACCGCCCCGCCGGCACGCCACACCCTGCGCCTGTGCCGCGCCGAGTCGTGCCAGAGCCGCGGCGCCGAAGCCCTGGCTGCGCAGCTGCGCGAGCAGCTCGAACTGGACGACCACGGCACCAGCGCTGACGGCCGCATCGCCTTGCGCCCGGTCTACTGCCTGGGTGCCTGCGCCTGCTCGCCGGCGCTGGAGCTGGACGGCCGCCTGCACGCGCGCCTGACCGCCGAACGCCTGCGGCAACTGGTCGACGGCTGCCTGGAGGGCGAAGCATGCTGAGGCTCTTCGTCCCTGGCGACTCCGTGGCCCGCGCCGTGGGCGCCGATGAGCTGACCGACGCGCTGGTCGCCGAAGCCGCGCGCCGCCAGCTGCCGCTGGACATCCAGCGCACCAGTTCGCGGGGCCTGTACTGGCTGGAGCCGCTGCTGGAGATCGACAGCGCCGACGGCCGCCTGGGCTTCGGCCCGCTCACGGTCGACGACGCGCCCGCCCTGCTCGATGCCCTCTCTGGTGCCTCCGCCAACCACCCGCTGGCCCTGGGACTGGTGGAAGAACTGCCCTACCTGAAAAGCCAGCAGCGCCTGCTGTTCGCCCGCGCCGGCATCACCCGGCCGCTGTCGTTGGACGACTACCGAGCCCACGGCGGATTCGAAGGGCTGGCCCTTGCCATCAGCCTGGACGGCACTGACGTCGTCGCCGCCGTGCTCGACTCCGGCCTGCGCGGCCGGGGCGGCGCGGCCTTCCCCGCCGGCATCAAGTGGCGCACCGTGCGCGACGCCGCAGGCGCGCAGAAATACGTGGTGTGCAACGCCGACGAAGGCGACTCCGGCACCTTTGCCGACCGCATGCTGATGGAGGGCGACCCCTACCTGCTGATCGAGGGCATGACCATTGCCGGCCTCGCCGTCGGCGCAACCCTGGGCTACCTCTACGTGCGCTCGGAGTACCCGGACTCCATCGCCACCCTCAACCTTGCCCTGCAGATCGCCCGCGACGCCGGCTACCTCGGTGAAGACGTCTGCGGCAGCGGCCGAGCCTTCGACCTGGAAGTACGGGTCGGCGCCGGCGCCTACATCTGCGGCGAGGAAACCGCCCTGCTCGACTCCCTGGAAGGCAAGCGCGGCGTGGTCCGCGCCAAGCCGCCGCTGCCGGCGCTGCAAGGCCTGTTCGGCCAACCGACGCTGGTGCACAACGTGCTCACCCTGGCCTCGGTGCCGGTCATCCTGGCCAAAGGCGCCCGGTTCTACCGCGACTTCGGCATGGGCCGCTCGCTGGGCACCATGCCCTTCCAGCTGGCCGGCAACGTCCGCCATGGCGGGCTGGTGGAACGCGCCTTCGGCCTGACCCTGCGCGAGCTGGTGGAAGGCTACGGCGGCGGCACCGCCAGCGGCCGGCCGCTGAAGGCCGTGCAGGTCGGCGGGCCGCTGGGTGCCTGGGTGCCGCCCGCGCAGTTCGACACGCCACTGGATTACGAGGCCTTCGCCGCCGTCGGCGCCATGCTCGGCCACGGCGGCGTGGTGGTCGCCGACGACAGCCTGGACATGGCGCGCATGGCACGTTTCGCCCTGCAGTTCTGCGCCGAGGAATCCTGCGGCAAGTGCACGCCCTGCCGGATCGGCTCGACCCGTGGCGTGGAGGTGGTGAACCGGCTGATCGCCGCCACCGACCTCGGCGCCCGCGAGGAACAGGCACGGTTGCTCACCGACCTCTGCGACACGATGCAATACGGCTCGCTCTGCGCCCTCGGCGGGATGACCGCCTTCCCCGTGGCCAGCGCCCTCAAGCACTTCCCCGCCGACTTCGGTCTGGCGACTTCGGAGGCCGACCAGTGATCAACTACTTCGACCCCGCCAGCTCCAGCGACATCGACCTCGGCACCCCGGCCCGCGACAGCGAGGTCCAAGTCAGCCTGAGCATCGACGGCCGCGAGATCAGCGTCCCCGCCGGCACCTCGGTGATGCGCGCCGCCGCCCTGCTGGGCACCAGCATCCCGAAACTCTGCGCCACCGACAGCCTGGAAGCCTTCGGCTCGTGCCGCCTGTGCCTGGTGGAAATCGACGGCATGCGCGGCTACCCGGCCTCCTGCACCACGCCGGTGAGCGAAGGCATGGTGGTGCGCACGCAGACGCCGAAGCTGGCCGGCTTGCGGCGCAACGTGATGGAGCTGTACATCTCCGACCACCCGCTGGACTGCCTGACCTGCTCGGCCAACGGCAATTGCGAGCTGCAGACCGTGGCCGGCCAGGTCGGCCTGCGCGAAGTGCGCTACGGCTACGACGGCGCCAATCATCTGGACGATGCCAAGGACATCTCCAACCCCTACTTCGACTACGATCCGAGCAAGTGCATCGTCTGCAACCGCTGCGTGCGCGCCTGCGAGGAAACCCAGGGCACCTTCGCCCTGACCATCCAGGGCCGTGGCTTCGAGTCGCGCGTGGCGGCAGCCGGCGGCGACAACTTCCTCGACTCCGAGTGCGTCTCCTGCGGCGCCTGCGTGCAGGCCTGCCCCACCGCCACCCTGATGGAGAAGAGCGTGGTCGAGATCGGCCAGCCGGAGCGCGCGGTCATCACCACCTGCGCCTACTGCGGCGTGGGCTGTTCCTTCCGTGCGGAGATGAAGGGCAACCAGCTGGTGCGCATGGTCCCGGACAAGAACGGCCAGGCCAACCATGGCCACTCCTGCGTCAAGGGCCGCTTCGCCTGGGGCTACGCCACCCACCCGGACCGCATCAGCAAGCCGATGATCCGCCGGCACATCAGCGACCCCTGGCAGGAAGTCAGCTGGGACGAAGCGGTCACCTATGCCGCCAGCGAGTTCCGCCGCATCCAGGCGAAATACGGGCGCGACTCCATCGGCGGCATCACCTCCAGCCGCTGCACCAACGAAGAGACCTACCTGGTGCAGAAACTGGTGCGCGCGGCGTTCGGCAACAACAACGTCGATACTTGTGCGCGGGTCTGCCACTCGCCCACCGGCTACGGCCTCAAGCAGACCCTGGGCGAGTCCGCCGGCACCCAGAGTTTCGACTCGGTGATGCAGTCCGACGTGATCCTGGTGATGGGCGCCAACCCCACCGACGCGCACCCGGTGTTCGGCTCGCAGCTCAAGCGCCGCCTGCGCCAGGGCGCGCAGCTGATCGTCATCGATCCGCGGCGCATCGACCTGGTCGACTCGCCCCACGCCCGCGCCGAGCTGCACCTGCAACTGCGCCCCGGCACCAACGTCGCCATGCTCAACGCCCTGGCCCATGTCATCGTCACCGAGGGACTGGTCAGGCAGGACTTCGTCGACGCCAGGTGCGAGGCCAGCGACTTCATCCGCTGGCGCGATTTCGTCAGCCTGCCGGAGAACGCCCCGGAAGTGCTCGGCCCGGTGTGCGGCGTGCCACCCGAGGAAATCCGCGCGGCTGCCCGCCTCTACGCCACCGGCGGCAACGCGGCGATCTACTACGGCCTGGGCGTCACCGAACACAGCCAGGGCAGCACCGCGGTGATGGGCATCGCCAACCTCGCCATGGCCACCGGCAACATCGGCCGCGAGGGCGTCGGGGTCAATCCGCTGCGCGGCCAGAACAACGTGCAGGGCTCCTGCGACATGGGCTCCTTCCCCCACGAGCTGCCCGGCTACCGGCACATTTCCAACCAGACCGTACGCAACCAGTTCGAACAGGCCTGGGGCGTGACCCTGCAACCCGACCCCGGCCTGCGCATCCCCAACATGTTCGAAGCGGCGCTGGGCGGCACCTTCAAGGCGCTGTACTGCCAGGGCGAGGACATCGCCCAGAGCGACCCCAACACCCAGCACGTCACCGCCGCCCTGTCCGCCATGGAATGCGTGGTGGTGCAGGACATCTTCCTCAACGAAACCGCCAAGTTCGCCCACGTCTTCCTGCCGGGCAGCTCCTTCCTCGAAAAGGACGGCACCTTCACCAACGCCGAGCGGCGCATCTCGCGGGTGCGCAAGGTGATGGAGCCGCTGGGCGGCAAGGCCGACTGGGAAGCCACCGTGGCCCTGGCCAACGCCCTGGGCTACCCGATGCACTACACCCACCCGGCGCAGATCATGGACGAGATCGCCCGCCTGACGCCCAGCTTCACCCGCGTCAGCTACGCCGAGCTGGATCGCCACGGCAGCCTGCAATGGCCGTGCAACGACGCCGCGCCCGACGGCACCCCGACCATGCATATCGAGCAGTTCGTGCGCGGCAAGGGACGCTTCATGCTCACCGGCTACGTGCCCACCGAGGAGAAGGTCAACGCCCGCTACCCGCTGCTGCTCACCACCGGGCGCATCCTCAGCCAGTACAACGTCGGTGCCCAGACCCGGCGCACCGACAACGTCGCCTGGCACGAGGAGGACCGCCTGGAAATCCACGCCAGCGACGCCGAGAGCCGGGGCATCAACGATGGCGACTGGGTCGGCGTCGGCAGCCGGGCCGGGCAGACCGTGCTGCGCGCCAAGGTCAGCGAACGGGTCGCTCCGGGCGTGGTGTACACCACCTTCCACTTCCCCGAATCCGGCGCCAACGTGATCACCACCGACAACTCGGACTGGGCCACCAACTGCCCGGAATACAAGGTCACGGCAGTGGAAGTGGTGCGCGTGTTCCAGCCTTCGGAATGGCAGAAGCGCTACCAGGCGTTCAGTGACGAACAGCGGCGCCTGCTCAAGGAGCGCCGCCACGCCCAGGCCGTGCAAGCCGAGAAGGCCGAGGTGCGCCGATGAGCGTCGAGAACCTGATCAAGATGGCCAACCAGATCGGCCAGTACTTCGCCACCGAGAGCGACCACGAACTGGCGGTTCACGGTGTCCGGCAGCACCTGCAGAACTTCTGGACGCCCGCCATGCGCCGCGAGTTGCAGGAGTGGCAGGCACAGCACCCGGGCGCCGAACTGCACCCCCTGGTGCGCTCCGCACTGACCACGCCGGGCGCCTGACGCCCGTTATCAAACGCAAGAGGCCGCCCCGATGGGCGGCCTCCTGCATGGCACAGCGGCGACATCCACTCGCGTCACTTGGCGGCGGTGTCCAGGCTCTTCGCGCGATACAGCGCCAGGTGGTTGGCGATGCACATGTCCATCGCCTCCACCAGGTAGAGGGTCGGCTTGCCGGCGATCGGCGGCACCAGGCAGCGACTCGCCACGCGCTGGCCGAGCATGTCGGTATCGATGTAGATGAGGTTGACCGGCGACTTCTCGGGGTTTTCCTGCTCGGTGAAGAAGGCGCGGGTGTATTCCTCGTCGCCCGCCGTCTTGTCCAGCGCAGTGCCGTCGATGCGGGTCGTCAGCACGTCACCGGCGGGCAGCTCCTTCTGGTTCATCAGGGCGACGCCGATGGGCCCGGTCAGGCCAGCGACCAGCGAACTGGTGCGCAGCCGCGATTGCAGGTTGGCGTAGGTCACGAAGTGCTCGACGGTGATCGTCGGCTGGCTGCCCAGCTCAGGGAAGGCTTCGTAGGCGCGGTGGGCGAGCAGGCGCACGCCGGTCGGCTTGGTCGCATCGTCAGCGACGCGGTAGATGCCATAGGCGCTGCTGGTCACCAGCAGACTGAAGATTTCCTTTTCTTTCTCCGTGCCTGGCCGCAGGTCTTGAATGGCAATCCCGCTGGACTTCTCCAGCCCCTGATACTCCGGGGGTGGCGGCATGCTGGAACAACCGGCCAGCGTGGCGGCAACCATCAGGCAAAGCGTTTGCAAACTGCGCATGGGACATCCTGTGTCGTGGAAAAGCGGCGATCCTCGCTCAATGACCGGTAATATTCAATTGATATCATCGACGCTGGCCATCCGTTCTCCCAGGGCCGGCGCAGCCTCGCCCATCAGGTAGGTCACCAGCTGTCGCGCATGGGACGACAGGCCGTCCCAGCCGGATACGCAGAGGCGCAGCTCGCGGGTGGCCCAGGCGTCTTCCAGCGCCACCACCGCCACCGGCAGTTCCTGGGCCATTCGCGTCGCCGCCGCTTCCGGCAGCATGGCGACGCCCACGCCCTGGGCGACCAGCTGGGCGATGGCATCGAAACTGGGTGCACGCACCCGCACCTTCAGCGGCAGTGCATTGCGCAGCGCCATCGCCTCGACGAAGCGCTGCATGGCGCGCTCGGCGGGCAGGCAGACGAAAGGGAAACTCAGGGCGTCGCGCAGGCTGGGCAGGCGCTGGCTGGCCAGCGGGTGCTCCTGCGGGACCAGCAGCACCAGCTTGTCCTGGCGGAACGGCAGTGACAGCAGGCCAGCGGTGGGCAGGTTGCCGTCGTAGACGCCGATGTCGATCGCGCCGTCCTGCACTGCCCGCAGCACATCGCGGCTGTTCTGCTCGGTCAGTTGCAGGTCCACTTCCGGGTAGTCCGCCAGGAAAGGCCCCAGCGCCGTCGGCAGGAAGGTGCTGTTGGCCACCGTGGAGGCGGCCAGGCGCAGGGTGATCCGCCGCTCCCCGCTCAGCTCCTGCAGGGTGTCCTTGAGTTGCCGCGCCTCCTTCAGCACGCGCTGGCTGGCTTCCAGTACCAGGCGGCCGGCCGGCGTCAGGCTCATGCCCTCGCTGTGCCGGGCGAACAGCGTCAGAGCGCAACGCTCCTCGAACTGGCGCAGGCGATTGCTCGCCGCCGAGACGGCCACCGGCACCGAAGCGGCCGCCTTGCTCAGGCTGCCGGTGCTGGCGATGGCGACGATCAGGCGCAGGTCGGCGAGGTCGAAATGCATTTGGCTTTCTCCATAAGCGAACGCCATGTTCGCCAAACAGGCATTCTAGCCACAGGGCCTTCTCTCTAGAATAAGGCCTTTCCTGCCTTGTCCTGCCGCCATGAACCTGCTGACTTCCCTCTACCAGCGCAGCCTGCGCAACGGCGTGCTGTTCGCCGTGCTCTCCGCCACCGGCTTCAGCATGAAGGCGGTGTTCGTGAAACTGTCCTACCTCGCCGCGCCGGTGGACGCCGTCACCGTGCTGGCCATCCGCATGGGCCTGGCGCTGCCGCTGTTCCTCTGGCTGATCTGGCTGAGCAAGGCCCCGGAGCAGGTCCGCCTCACCCCGGCCGACGGCGTGCGCATCCTGCTGCTCGGCCTGTTCGGCTACTACCTGTCGAGCCTGTTCGATTTCTACGGCCTGCAGTACATCAGCGCCGGGCTGGAGCGGCTGATCCTGTTCACCTACCCGACGCTGGTCCTGCTGCTGCAGATGCTGGTGTACCGCGAGCGACCCGGCTCACGCACCCTGGCGGCCATGGGCCTGTGCTACCTCGGCCTGGGCGTTGCCCTGGTGCATGACATCCGGGTGGACGGCGGCGACGGGCAGATCGTCCTGGGCGCGATATGGGTGTTCGCCAGCGCCGTGACCTACGCGTTGTACTACATGGGCACGGCGGCGGTGGTGCGCCGCGTCGGCTCGATGCGCCTGGCCGGGCTGGCCGGCGGCGCCTCGTCGGTGATGGTGCTGATCCACTACGGCGTGACGGGGGACGTGCAGCAGCTGACGGCGTTGCCGGCCTCGGTGTGGGCCTACGGCGGCCTGATGGCGCTGATCTCCACGGTGCTGCCGATCTACTGGATGGCGCTGGCCATCCAGCGCATGGGCGCCACCCATGCGGCGGCGTTCGGCAACCTGGGGCCGGTACTGACGCTGTTCGCCTCCTGGGCGCTGCTGGCCGAGGCCATCTCGCTGTACCAGCTGGCCGGGTTGGCGCTGGTGCTGCTGGGGGTTTCGCGGCTGTCCACGCGCCAGGGCGCCCAGCCGCCAGCCCCGGCGCCACGGCACGCCGAGGACGGTCGGACCGCGAACTGAAGCGCCTGGCGGGAAGGCTCCCGCCAGGCGCGAGCAGCGCGGCTCAGTACCCGACGGCGGCTTTCTCGATGGAGCGCGCCACCGCGTCCGGGTGGGACACCATGACCACGTGGGAAGCACCGGCCACCACATCAACGTCTTTCGCCTGGGCTCGCTGCGCCATGAACGCCATGGCCTGCGGCGGGATATTGCGGTCCTGGTCGCCGTAGACGAACCAGGAGGGAATCGCCTTCCACGCGGCCGCCCCGGCCTTCTCGTTCAGCGCGGCCTCGGTCACCGGCCGCTGCGCCGCCGCCATCAGCGCCGCTTCGCCCGCAGGCACATCGGCGGCGAACTGGTCGTGGAACCGGTCCTGCTGGATGTACAGGTCCTTGCCGCCGCCCGGCAGCGCCACCGGGGCCGCGAGGGTCGGGCCGAGGGTGCTGCCGGGGAACTTGCCGGCCAGTTCGGCGGCGCTCTCGCCCTTCTCCGGGGCGAAGGCGGCAACGTAGACCAGCGCCTTGACGTTGGACCGGTCACTGGCTGCCGCGCTGATCACATTGCCGCCATAGGAATGGCCCACCAGCACCACCGGCCCCTTGACGCTGCCGACGATATTGCCGACGTAGGCGCCATCGCTGGCCACGCCGCGCAACGGGTTGGCGGCGGCGATCACGGGGTAGCCGTCCTTTTCGAGAATGCGGGTCACGCCGTTCCAGCTCGAGGCGTCGGCGAAGGCGCCGTGCACCAGCACGACTGTCGGCTTGACCGGGGCGGCGAAGGTGTGGCCGGCCAGCAGGCCGCTGGCGAGCGCCAGGGCGGTGAGGGTCTTTTTCATCGTGGATCTCCTTGCTGAGGAAGGGGGACTTGCGAATAAAAAGCCCCGCACGGCGGCTCGGGGGGAGTGTCGGGCCGTGCGGGGAACGCTCATGCCGAGCGGGGAAAATCGCTGGACTCGCTCAACTCGCGCCACAGGCGCAGCTCCGCCAGGCGCGCCTTGTCGGCGTTCTCGATGGCCAGCACCGCGTCGCTGCCCAGGGCCAGGCGCAGCGGCGGACGGTCCATCCAGGCCACGGCGAGGATGGCCTGCGCCGCGCGCTGCGGGTCGCCCGGCTGGCGTCCGTCGTAGGCCCGCTGCCGACGCGCCACGGCGCCGACGACGGCGTCGTACTCGAAGCGCCCTTCGGACAGCGTCGTCGAGGCACCGGCGAAATCGGTGCGCAGGCCGCCGGGCTCGATGATCGTGACCCGCACACCGACCTGCGCCATCTCCCGCGCCAGCACTTCGGAGAAGCCTTCCACGCCCCACTTCGCCGCCGAATAGGGCGCGCGTCCCGGCGCGCCGATGCGCCCGCCCACCGACGACAGCTGGATGATGTGGCCGCTGCGCTGGCGGCGCAGGAGCGGGATCGCCGCCTTGCTGACGATGATGGTGCCGAACAGGTTGGTCTCGATCTGCCGGCGGAACTCTTCCAGCGAGGTGTCTTCCACCGAATTGACGTTGCCGTAGCCGGCGTTGTTGACCAGCACGTCGAGCCCGCCGAACTCCTCCACCATCTGCGCCACGGCATCCTGCGCGGCGGCCGGGTCGGTGACGTCCAGCGGCGCCACACGCAGCGCCTGCGGGTAGAGCCGGGCGAGGTCCGCCAGTTGATCCGGGTCGCGGGCCGTGGCCAGGAGGCGGTGCCCGGCCTGCAGTACGGCCTCGGCCAGCGCGCGGCCCAGCCCGCGGGAACAGCCGGTGATCAGCCATCGTTGGTTCATGGGAACCTCCAGGGTTCTCAAGGTGTGGCGTTCAGGGGGCGTAGCGGGTGAAGACCAGGTCGTGGTCCTTCACCCGCGCCTGGTGGCAGGCGAAACAGGTCTGGTGCTGCGCCTCGTCGGCGGGCTTGCCGTCGATGAAGCGGGCAAAGCCCCAGCCGCCAGTGGCCGCGTAACGCTTCGAGTCCTTGACCATGAACTGCACCGTGGTGGCGGCGCCGGGAATCGACGCCGGCTCGAACTCCGGCGACTGCACGTGCTTCCAGGCGAGCTTGGCCAGCACGCTGCCGTCGGGGAACGGCAGCGTGCCGGCGCGATAGGCCTTCATCGCGATGTCATTGCCCAGCACGGCACGCAGCTCATTCAATGGCGCCGCCTCCTGGGCCGGCGCGATCAGTTGCCAGTTGCGGTAGCCCTCGGGCATGCGCACGCCGTAGATCGGCGACGCATCGCCGTCGGCCCTGACGCCCGTCGTCACAAGGATGGCGAAGCCGGCCAGGACGATGCGACGCAGCGTGGTTCCGGTGATGGTCATGGCAGCTCTCCGGCTCACAGATGATCGGCGTCGATCACCGCCTTGACGAAGGCGTCCGGCGCCTCCTGCGGCAGGTTGTGGCCGATGCCGCCGCTGATCAGCCGGTATTCGTACTTGCCGCTGAAGCGCTTGGCGTAGGCCTCGGCCGGCGGATGCGGGGCGCCGTTGGCGTCGCCCTCGAGGGTGATGGTCGGCACCTTGATGGTCGGGAAGGCCGCCAGCTTCTTCTCCAGCTCCACATAGCGCGGCTCGCCGTCGGCCAGGTTCAGGCGCCAGCGGTAGTTGTGGATGGCGATCGGCCCCTGGTCGGGGTTGTCCAGGGCCTGGGCGCTGCGCTCGAAGGTGGCGTCGTCGAACTTCCACTGCGGCGAAGCCAGCTGCCAGATCAGCCTGGCGAACTCGTGGCGGTACTTCTCGTAGCCCGCCTTGCCGCGTTCGGTGGCGAAGTAGAACTGGTACCACCACTGCAACTCGGCGGCCGGCGGCAGCGGCGCCTTGCCCGCCTCCTGGCTGCCGATCAGGTAGCCGCTGACCGAGACCAGCGCCTTCACCCGCTCCGGCCAGAGCGCTGCGACGATGTCCGCCGAGCGTGCGCCCCAGTCGTAGCCGGCGAGCACGGCGCTCTTGATCTTCAGCGCATCCATGAAGTCGATGACGTCCACCGCCAGCGCGGCCGGCTCGCCATTGCGCCGGGTCGAAGCGGAGAGGAAGCGCGTTTCGCCGTAGCCACGAGCATAGGGAACCAGCACGTGGTAGCCCTTGGCGGCCAGCTGCGGCGCCACTTCGCTGTAGCTGTGGATGTCGTAGGGCCAGCCATGCAGGAGGATCACCACCGGGCCATCGGCCGGGCCGGCTTCGGCATAGGCGACGTTCAGCAGGCCGGCATCGACATGCTTGAGCGGGCCGAAGGCCGGGTCTGCCGAAGGCGCGGTGGCGGCCTGGGCGACGGAGCATGAGGCGAACTGCGCCAGGGCGATGGACAGCGCCGAGGCGCCGAGGAGCGGGTGCTTGATCAGGGTCATCAGGAGTCTCCAGGGCAGGCGCTCGGCCTGCCCGGCAGGTGCCGGTACTCGGCGGGATTCAGTGGGTATTCAACCGGGCGCGCAGCGGACGGAACGCCTCGCGCAGTTCTTCGCTGAACAGTTGCGGCTGCTCCCAGGCGGCGAAGTGGCCGCCCTTGTCCACCGCGTGGAAGTAATCCAGCGAGGGATAGGCGCGCTGCGCCCAGCTTTTCGGCGCGCGGTAGATCTCGCCGGGGAACACGGTGATGGCCACCGGCACCCGGATCTGGTCGGTCTTCTGCACGGCGGCGCTGAAGTTGTTGTTGTTGTTTTCCCAGTAGAAGCGCGAGGAGGAGGCGCCCGTGTTGGTCAGCCAGTACAGCGAGATGTCGTCGAGCATCTCGTCGCGGCTCAGCACACGCTCGGGCTCGCCGCCGCTGTCGGTCCAGGCGGCGAACTTCTCGTACATCCACGCGGCCATGCCGGCGGGCGAGTCGGCCAGGGAATAGCCGATGGTCTGCGGGCGGGTCACCATCATCGCGCCGTAGGCGGCGTTGCGGCCGAAGAAGGTGCTCAGCGCCTCGAATGCGCGGCGCTCGTCGGCGCCCAGCCCGGCGGGCGCCGGGGCGCCACTGTTGATCGCCCCGACCAGCTCGGGCGGCACCGTCGCCGGCATGTTCAGGTGGATGCCCAGCAGGCCGGCCGGCGCCAGGCGGCCCAGGGCATCGGAGATCACCGAGCCATGGTCGCCGCCCTGGGACACATAGTGGCTGTAGCCCAGGCGCTTCATCAGCACGTCCCACGCGCGGGCCACCCGGTCCGGGCCCCAGCCGGTGGTGGTCGGCTTGCCGGAAAAGCCGTGGCCGGGAATCGCCGGGATCACCACGTCGAAGGCGTCTTCCGCGCGCCCGCCATAGGCCACCGGGTCGGTCAGCGGGCCGATGGTCTTGAGGAACTCCAGCGGTGAGCCGGGCCAGCCGTGGGTAAGGATCAGCGGCATGGCGTTCGGCTCCTTCGAGCGCACGTGGATGAACTGGATATCCACGCCGTCGATACGGGTGACGAACTGCGGCAGCGCGTTGAGCCTGGCCTCGGCGCGACGCCAGTCGTAGCCCTTGCCCCAGTAGTCCACCAGCGCGCGGACCTTCTCCAGCTGGATGCCCTGGGAGGCGTCGCCGACCGTCTCGCGGTCCGGCCAGCGTGTCGCGGCGATGCGCCGGCGCAGGTCGTCCAGTTGCTCCTGGGGTACCTGGATGCGGAACGGCCGCACGCTGTCATCGGCCGTCGCGGCGTCACTGGGGGTCGCGGCGAGGGCCTGTTGCAGCAGGTGATGCTGGCCGTCGCCGAGCAGGAACAGGCCCACGGCGGTGGCCATGAGCGAGCGGCTGAAACGGCGACGAAGCTGAGGCGATAACGGGACGGCTGGCATGGTCGATCTCCCTGATTCACTGGCCGACGGATCGGCGACCTGCAGCGATCTCAACAAAGCGCCGGCACCGCCGCGATTGCACCATGGTGTCGGTCGATACCTTGGTATCGGCGCACCGCCCGGGCCGACACCTAGGTATCATTGGCAGCCCCGCCAACGAGGCGCATGCTCGCCCCACGGCCAGCGCCGGGAGAGGACCGGTATGCACAACGAAGTCGTCGACAAGCTGCCCGACATGGCGTGGACCGCCAGCGTCGAAGGCCGCCTGGAGAGCGTCAACCAGGCCTGGCGCGCCTATGCCGGCCGCGACCTCGACGCCCACGGCGAGCCTGCCTGGCAGGCACTGGTGCACCCCGAGGACCTGCCCGCGCTCGAGCACGGCTGGAACGCCATCCGCCAGTCCGGCGTCCCGCGCGACCTGCAGGCTCGCCTGCGTCGGCACGACGGCGTGTACCGGCGCTTCCTGCTGCGCAGCCGGGCGCTCACCGACAACCTCGGCGAAGCGGTCGGCTGGTGCGGCCAGAACATCGATATCGAGGGCCTGCTGCCAGCGCCACCGGCGACGGTGACGCGCGAGACGCAGGACCTGATCGACAGCATTCCCGCACTGATCTCGCTGATGACGCCAGCGGGCGAACTGGAGTGCGTCAACCGGCACAACAGCGACTACCTGGGCGCCAGCCTGGAAGAGCTGCGCCACTGGACCAGCTCCGACACCATCCACCCCGACGACCTGCCCCACGCGCTGACGGCCTGGAAACACTCGGTGACCAGCGGCGAGCCGTACAACTTCCAGCAGCGGGTGCGCGGTGCGGACGGTCTCTACCGCTGGTTCCACGTGCGCGGCCTGCCCCACCGCGACGCCCAGGGGCAGATCCAGCGCTGGTTCGTGCTGAAGGTGGACATCGACGAGCAGCGACGCGACCAGGCACTGATCGCCCAGGCACAGCAATCGCTGGCCCAGGCGCTGGAGGAAGTCAGCGCCTCGGAAGACCGCCTGCGCACCCTGATCGACGCCGTGCCGGGCTTCGTCTGGCGAACCGATCCGGACGGCAGCGTGGAATTCCTCAACCAGCGCTGGTTCGACTACACCGGCATGACACCCGAGAACGCCGCCGGCGTCGGCTGGATGACCGCGCTGCATCCCGAGGACGCGCCGGCGCTGGGCGCCTACTGGCAGGGCCTGCTGGAAGCCGGCAGCGCCGGCGAGTTCGAAGCGCGCCTGCGGCGCTTCGACGGCAGCTACCGCTGGTTCCTGATCCGCGCGGTGCCCCAGCTCGATGCGGCCGGCCGCGTACTGAAATGGTACGGCGGCAACACCGATATCCACGTACGCAAGCGCGCCGAGCTGCTGCTGGCCGGCGAGAAGCGCCTGCTCGGCCTGATGGCCGGCGGCTGCGCCCTGCCCCAGGTGCTGGAAACCCTGTGCCAGCTGGTGGAAGCGAACGTCGAGGACAGCCGCTGCGCCATCACCCTGGTCGCGCCCCGCCATGGCCGATCGCCCGACTCGGCGCTGCGCCTGCAGGCCGGTGCCTCGGCGCACCTGCCGGCCGCGGTGTATGGCGGCGCCGATATCCAACCGGCGGACGCACTCGACAGCCCGCAAGCGCAGGTGGCCCTGGAAAACACCACGCTGCAGGTCGATGACCTGCACGGGGAAACCCGCTGGCCCGCGTGGCGGCAACAGGCACAGGCCTGCGGGCTGCACGCGCTGGTGGCGACGCCGGTGGTCTCGACCCTTGGCGAGGTGAGCGGCATCCTCTCCGTCTGCTTCACCCGAGCCGCAGCGGCAGATGAAAACCAGCGCGCGCTGATCGCGCAGTTCACCCACCTGGCCAGCATCGCCATCGACCGCGCGCGCAGCGAAGCGGCCCTGCGTCAGAGCGAGGCCTTCCTGGCCAAGGCCCAGCGCATCAGTCTCACCGGCACCTTCTCCTGGCGCGTGGACAACGACGAGATCGCCTGGTCGGAGGAAATCTACCGGCTGCTCGACCTGCAGCCGGGGCTGGCGCCGAGCTTCGAGCTGATCTTCTCGCGCATCCACCCGGACGACCGCGCCAGGGTCGAGGAACTGCTCAAGCGCCAGCGCCGCGACGGCCGCGACTTCGAGCACGAGCACCGGCTGCTGCTCCCCGGCGGCGCCGTGCGCCATGTGCACCTGGTCGCCCAGGCCACCCGCAACGCCGACGGTGCGCTGCTCTACATCGCCACGGCGCAGGACGTCACCCAGCGCCGCCTCGCCGAGGAAACCCTGCACCGCACCCGCGCGGAGCTGGCCCAC
The DNA here is from genome assembly GCA_046940325.1 of Enterobacterales bacterium AE_CKDN230030158-1A_HGKHYDSX7. Lineage (GTDB taxonomy): Bacteria > Pseudomonadota > Gammaproteobacteria > Pseudomonadales > Pseudomonadaceae > Pseudomonas. The sequence continues at coordinate 59,830 of JBKYMN010000001.1, forward strand.
GTCGCCCGCGTCGCCAGCCTCGGCGCGCTGACCGCCTCCATCGCCCACGAGGTCAACCAGCCGCTGTCGGGCATCATCACCAACGCCAGCACCTGCCTGCGCATGCTAGGGGCACAGACGCCGAACCTGGAAGGCGCCCGGGAAACCGCGCGGCGCACCATCCGCGACGGCAACCGCGCGGCGGATGTGATCAAGCGCCTGCGCGCCCTGTTCGCCCGCCACGAAGCGGTCAACGAACAGGTCGACCTCAACGAGGCCACGGCGGAAGTCATCGCCATGCTGCACAACGAACTGCAGCGCCACGCCGTGACCGTGCTGCCCACGCTGCAGGACGGGTTGCCCGCCGTCAGTGGCGACCGCGTGCAGCTGCAACAGGTGATCCTCAACCTCGTCCTCAACGCCATCGACGCCCTGGGCGAAGTGCATGACCGCCCCCGGCAACTGCGTATCAGCACCGGCCATGACCTCGACGCGAGCCCCTTCCTGGCGGTGCGCGACAACGGCGCGGGCTTCGCCGCGGAAGACGCCGGCCGCCTGTTCGACGCCTTCTTCAGCACCAAGCAGGCGGGCATGGGCATCGGCCTGTGGGTCAGCCGCTCGATCATCGAGCACCACGCCGGCCGCATCTGGGCCACCACCCACGACGGGCCGGGCTCCACCTTCATCTTCGCGCTGCCCCCCGCCAACCACGACCAACCGACGGAGAATCGCTGATGGCCACGCCCCTGCTCGTGTCGGTGGTCGATGACGACGAATCGGTGCGCGAATCCCTGCCGGACCTGCTGCGCGAGTTCGGTTTCGAGGTGAACGCCTTCTCCTCGGCCGAGGACTTCCTCGCCTCGCAGGCCCTGCCACACACCCGCTGCCTGATCCTCGACGTGTCGATGCCGGGCATGAGCGGGCCGCAGCTGCAGAAGGAACTGGCCCGACGCGCCATCCCCGTGCCGATCATCTTCATCACCGCCTACAGCGACGCGACCACCTGCCCGCGCCTGATCGCCCAGGGCGCGGTGGCCTGCCTGCTCAAGCCGTTCAGCGAAGCGGACCTGCTCAAGGCGCTCAGCGCCGCCCTGCCGGTCGGCTGACAGCCCGGTCGACGCCACTCGGAGGACATGGCATGTTGCATCCCTATCCAGCCCAACCCGGCCCAGCCCAGCGAACGGAAGCCCTGCCGATGCAAGCGGCAACACCCCTCGTCTACGTGGTCGACGACGACGTCTCGGTGCGTGAGTCACTGGAGCTGCTGATCCGCTCGGCCGGTTGGCGGCCGGTACTGTTCGACGCTGCCAGCGCCTTCCTCGACGAGGCGCCGAGCCAGGCGCCCAGCTGCCTGGTGCTGGACGTCAACCTGCCGGACCTCAACGGGCTCGACCTGCAACGCCGCGTCGCCAGCGAGCGCCCGGCCATGCCGATCATCTTCATCACCGGCTACGGCGACGTGCCGCTCACCGTGCGGGCAATGAAGGCCGGCGCGGTGGAATTCCTCACCAAGCCGTTCGACAGCGACACCCTGCTGCAAGCCATCGCCGACGCCCTGGAGAACAGCCGCGCCGCGCTCGGCCAGCAGTCCCGCCTCGACGCCCTGCGCCAGGCCTACGCCCTGCTGACCAGCCGCGAGCGGGAGGTGCTGCAGATGGTGGTGGCCGGGCGCCTGAACAAGCAGGTTGCGGCCGACCTGGGCATCAGCGAGATCACCGTGAAGGCGCACCGTGGCCGGGTCATGCGCAAGATGCAGGCGCGCACCCTGCCGGACCTGGTGAACATGGCGGCGCTGCTGGCGATCACGCCGGCCGAGGCGCGCTGAGCCCGGCTCAGGCGCTCTCGATCAAGGTACGCCGCAGTTCCTCCAGCTGACGAACGTCCAGCGTGTCGCGGCCCTCATCGAGCCGGCAGGCCTCCAGCAGCGCCAGGGCTGCCGCCGTGTCTCCCCGCCTGGCGCGCAACCGCGCAAGGTCCAGGCTCGACCGCAGCACCCAGGCACGAGCGCCCTGTTCGCGCGCCATGGCCAGCGAGTCCTGCAGCACCCGCTCCACCACCGGGTCGCCCTCCTCGCCCATCGCGGCGATGACCTGCGCCTGGATGCGCATCAGCTCGGGCAAGGCGTAGGCATCGCCACTGCGGCGGCAGTGCTCGATGCAGCGCTGCGCCACGACCAGCGCGCGGCGGTACTCGCCAGCGAGGATCAGGCCTTCGGCCAGGGCGATCTCGAAGGATGTGGTGAGCAGCTCGTAACGCATGCCGTGCAGGCGCGTGAGGCTCTCTTCCAGCAGGCGCACCGCGTCGCCGGGTTGCTCACGGCGGATCGCGATGGCCGCTCGAAACCCCGGCGTCGCAGCCTGGTAGGGAGCGAAGGCATTGGCCTCGGCGATGCGGCTGAAGGCCGCCAGGCTGCGCTCGGCCTTGTCCAGCTCGCCGGTCCAGAGATGGATGCACAGCGTCCACACCAGGGCGATGCAATGGGTGGCGGGATGGTTGAGCTCCGCCGCCTCGGCTTCCACCTGGTCTGCCCAGCGCCGCGACTGGTCGGCGCAACCGAGCAGCCAGAGCGTGCGGGCCAGGGCCAGGCCGGTGCGGTTGTGGTGGTCGAAACCATAGTGCAGCGTACGGCTGCGCTCCGAGGGCAGGCTGTTGCGCAGGGATTTTTCCAGCTCCTCGCGCGCCCGCTCCTGGTCACCCAGCAGGTGATGGGAAATGCCGGCGAGCGAGGCGGCGACCGCCACCGCTTCCGGTTCGCCCAGGGTATCGCCGACCAGCACCGCGCGTTCCGCCCAGGCCAGTGACGAGGCGAAGTCGCCGATACGCTCGTAGAAGATCTGCAAGCGCCCCAGCACCCGCAGTTCGGCCCAGTGGTCGCCCAGCGCCACGGCAATTTCCAGCGCGCGCAGCAGGGCCTTGCCGGCCGCCTCGCTGTTGCCGCGGGTGAACATCAGCACCAGCCCGAGGGCCGCTTGCAGCTCCATTTCGGTGGGCGTCCCGAAGTAGCCCAGTTCGAGCAGCTCGGTGGCCCGTGCGCACCAGGTGCGGCACTCCACCTGCAACGAATAGTGCAGGAACAGCGGCGCGCTGGCCGCCGCCAGGGGCAGCGCCAGGCCGGGATCGCCCTGCGGGCCGAAGCTCCACTCCAGCGCACTGCGCACGTTGCCCAGCTGGCTGGCCAGACGCGCGCAACCTGCGTAGATCACCTCAGGTTGGCTGCCCAGCTGCTCCAGCAGCCACAGGTAGTAGGCGGCATGGCGGAAGGCCAGGGCGTGGGCCTGATCGAAGCCATGGGTGGCGGCCTTTTCCCGGGCGAAGGCGCGGGTCATTTCCAGCAGGCGGTATGCCGTGACGACCTCGCCGCGGTCCACCGCCACCAGTCCCTTGGAGGTCAGCTCGTCGAGGATGGCGACGGCCTCCAGCGCATCGATCCGCGCATCGGCGACGACCTGCGCGGCGGCCTCCTGGGAGAAGGGCCCGACAAACACCGAAAGGCGGTCGAACACCAGCCGATCGCGCTCGGAAAGCAGGCCGTAGCTCCAGTCCAGCATGGCGCGCAGGGTCTGGTGACGCGGCTGCGCCGTGCGCCGGCCGGCCCAGCCCAGGGAGAAACGTTCGCCCAGCAGCGCATGGGTGGCCTTTACCCCGTGGACCGCCACCCGCACCGCCGCCAGCTCGATGGGCAAGGCCATGCCGCCCAGGCGCCGGCACATGTCGGCGATCAGGGCGGGATCGCCGTCCTGCAGCTGCAGCGAAGCGTTGGCGGCCTCGGCGCGCTCGATGAACAGCCGGACCGCGGGGAATTCCAGCAGCGCTTCGACGGGCAGGCCCTGCGGCTCTTCGGGGAAATCCAGCGGGCCCAGCCAGTGGGCTTCTTCGTCCCGCGCCCGCAAGGGCTCGCGGCTGGTGGCGAGCAGGCCGACGCCGGGGGCGGCGTCGCGGATGCGCTCGGCCAAGGCGGACACCACATCCACCACGTGCTCGCAGTTGTCGACGATCAGCAGCAGGTCCTGGCCCTTGAGGTGCGCCAGCAGCACCGCCAGCGGGTCCTCGGCCTGCACCGGCACGCCCACCGAGGCGGCCAGGGCGGAAGCTACGAGGTGGTCGTCCTCCACCTGGGCCAGGTCGATGAAACGCACGGCTTGCCGGCGCTCCGCCGCCAGCCGGTGGCCGACCTCGTTGGCCAGGCTGGTCTTGCCGACGCCGCCGGTGCCGACGATGGTGAACAGCCGTGGCTCGCCCAGACGCTGCAGGATCAGCTGTACATCGGCCTCGCGGCCGATCAGTTTGACCCTGGGCGGCAAGCTGCCGACGCCTTCACCGCGGCCCACCACGCTCGGTGCGACGGGCGCCGCATCGCTGCCGGTATTCACCGGCGCGACGAAGGCATAGCCGACCCCCACCTGGGTGGCGATGTAGCGCGCGCCGTCCTCGCCGTCGCCCAGGGCGCGGCGCAGGCCGGTCATGTGGAAGCGCAGGCTGCCCTCTTCCACCACCATGTCGGGCCACACGCGCTTGAGCAGCTCGCGCTTGGAAAGCACGCGACCGGGCTTCTCCAGCAGGGCCAGGAGGAGATCGAAGGCGCGCCCGCCGATGTCCATCGGCTGCGCATCGCGGGTGAGCAGGCGCTTGCCGGGTACGACGCGGAACGGGCCGAATTCGATGGGCGATGACAGTGAGGGGGACGGATCGTCCGCTGCGGACTCCACGGGGCGTCTCTTCCGACAGGGGGGAGTGGGCGCGAGACTGGCCCGCAAGTCCTAGCAGGATAGGAGTTTCGAGCGCGCGATCAAGCCTCCGGGATGAGCTTTTATGCGGGCTGTCACGCTAAATGCCCGCCACCGGCTCAGCACAGGCCGAGGCTGACGGCGACGTTGCCGCGCAGCGCCTTCGAATACGGGCAACTCTGCTGCGCGGCATCCACCAGGCACTGCGCCAGTTCCGGTTCCAGGCCCGGCAGATGGATGGCCAGGCGCGCGCGCAGGAAGAAACCGTTTTCGCCATGCATCAGCTCCACTTCGGCGTCCACTGCCGTCTCCGCAGGGAACTCCAGCTTGCGCGCATTGGCGGCATGGCGCAGGGCGCCGATGAAACAGGCCGACCAGCCGGCGGCGAACAGTTGCTCGGGGTTGCTGCCCTGCCCCGGCGCGCCCGGCGGTGTCAGCCGCACCTGCAGGCGACCGTCATCACTGCGTGCTTCGCCGTCACGGCCGCCACGGGTATGAACGCGGGCGGTGTAGAGAACCTTCTCGATCGACTGCATCGGGACTTCCTGAAAACCTGGGTTCAGTGGGCAGCGGCGGTACGCCTGCGCCGCGCCGGCTTCTTCGTTTCGCGCACTGCGGGCGCCTCGCTCGGCGCCGCGCGGCGATAGGCACCCAGCGCCTGCCGGGCCAGCTCCAGGAGCCACGCGCGAAAGGGCACGGCCGGGTCGTAGCCGGCACGCTGGCGGTCCACCTGGCGCAGGGTGGCGCGCAGCAGCTCGCCCAGGTCCTGCTGGCCGATGCGACCCGCCTGGGCCTGGCCCTCGAAGAAGGCGATGAGCAAGGGCAGCACAGCCATGTACAGCTGCCGCGATGCGGCCTCGCCGGGCTCGCCGGAGCCGAGGATCAATGCGCCGAACTCCGCATTGCTGCGGCGCCCCGCCAGATTCATGCAGCCATCCTGCTGGGTCATGGAGGCCTCCCTGATTAGCCAATGACACCCGGCTGCCAGGATCGCAAGGTCGGCGCAATCAGGCGAGTTATCCGCTGTTAGTTCCTGTTAGCTGGCCGCCCGGCAGAGCGTGAAACGCAAAAAACCCGAGCGAGGCTCGGGTTTGCGTTGGGGTGAAGCGCCGCTGCTGGTGCTCAGAACGGCGACGGCTCCCCGCTGAAGGCCTCGACCGCCTGCACCAGGCCCTGGGCGGCCAGCATCACCAGCTCGCGGCCCTTCTCCGGCGTGGCCAGGCCCGGATCGGAGCCCATGCGACCATCCGGATGGCGCGCGCGGAAGTCCGCCGCCTCGCGGATCGGCCCCCAGTTGGCGATCGGCGGCGAGTACTCGGCCGACTTGATGTACTGCGGATAGGCCCACTGGGTGACGGCGATCTCCGAGGGCGTCGCATGGATGCCATGGCCCTTGGGGAACTGCCGGTTGGCCAGCTCGCCGACGCCTTCCAGGTCCCACCAGTTGCACAGCTTCAGGGCGAACCCGGCCGGGCGGCGGGCGAAGCTGGCCTGAGCGTAGAGCTCGGAGAAGGCCGCCTCGATGGAGGCGACGTTGCCGCCGTGGCCATTGAGGAAGAGGATCTTCTCGAAACCGTGGGCGGCCAGGGAATTCACCCAGTCGCAGATAGCGGCGATGAAGGTCGACGGGCGCAGCGTGATGGTGCCGGGGAAGCCCAGGTGGTGCTGCGCCATACCGATGTTGAAGGTCGGCGCGATGAGGATATCGGCCGCTTTCTGCGCTTGGTGGGCGATGATTTCCGGGCACATCCAGTCAGTGCCCAGCAGGCCGATGGGGCCATGCTGCTCGTTGGAGCCGATGGGGATGACGATGGTCCGGCTGCGGCCAAGGAACTGCTCGATTTCGGACCAGGTGCACAGGGGTAGGAGCATACAGACCTCGCGAATGAACGGACTCGCCTGGGGGAGAACGCGCACCGCCTGGGCATTGCACGTTCGGGCTGCGGGCTCCCGGAACGCCGGCCGGATTGCCCTTGCCGGGAATCACACCACGCCGGCCGGGAGCCGGACATTGCACCATGGTGTCTATCGGTACGATGTGCCGCGGCCGACGTGGCCCGGCTGAACGCAAGCCGGTAGCATGACCGTCCCGAACCTTGCGGACCACTACTGCCATGCTGACGGTGCAGGACCTGATCGATATCCAGGCGCTGAAGCTGCAGGCCGTTGCCGGCCTGTCCGGCACCAGCAGGCTGATCACCTGGGCCCACGCCGTGGACCTGCCGGACCCCTGGCGCTGGATCTCGCCGGGCGATCTGGTGATGACCACCGGGCTGGGCATGCCCACCGCCGCCGATCAGCAACTCCACTGGCTCGAACAGCTGGTGCAGAGTAACGCCAGTGCGCTGGTCTACGCCCCCAGACCGGGCGCGCCCAACCTCTCCGCCAGGCTGCTGAAGGCCGCCGACCGCCTGTTGTTCCCGGTGCTGCGCGCCAGCTTCGAGCTGGAGTTCAACAAGCTCTCCCACCACGTGATCGAGAGCGTGCTGCAGGCCCAGCGGGAGCGCTTCAATGCCAGCGAACGGCTGTTCCAGACCTACGCCGATGCGCTGCGCAAGGAACCCGGAATGGCCGGGCGGCTGTCGATCCTCGCCACCACGCTGGACCTGAGCCTGGCCATCGAGGATGCGGTCAGCGGGCGTACCGTGGTGGAGTCGTGCACACCGCACCAACCATCTCCCGCCCAGGTCGAGCGCATCCCCATCGGCGGCCGCACGCGTGCCAATCTGGTGCTTGCGCGCAGGGCTGAACGCCCGTTGGGTGACCCCATCCTGGTGCGTTCGCTGGTCGGCCTGCTGGGCGTCGAGCTGGAGCGCCTGATGATCCACCGCGACACCCAGCGCGAGGAAGGCGCCGCGTTGCTGCGCAGCCTGCTGGAGAGCGAAACCGAGTTCAGCCTCGCCCGCCCCCTGCTCGAACAGCGGGGCCTGCTCGGCAGCCTGGTGTGCCTGGCGATCCAGCCCGGCCGCCAGGGCCCGTGGAGCGTGGGCGACCTGCACCAGGCACCGGCGCTGCACCAGGCGTGCCCGCTGCTGCTTCACGACAACGGCCTGCTGCTGGCGATCAGCCGCGACGCCGCCGGTGCGTTCGAAGCGCTGCGCGACAACCTCGGCGAGGGCACGGTGATCGGCGTCAGCGGCGCCATCGCGGCGGCCACGGGGTTCCGCGAAAGCGTCCGCCAGGCGCGCCTGGCGCTGACCCAGGCGCAGGAAATCGGAGCCGGCGTGCTGCGCTACGGCGAAGCGGAAACCGGCCTGATCATGGCCCCCAAGTCCCTGGCCGAAGCCCGCGCCCTGGTGGGCCGTTACCTCGGCCCGCTGATCGAGCACGACCGCAACCACGGCGCGGCGCTGCTGAAGACGCTGCTGACCTTCCTGGAGAACGACGGCAACTGGAAGGCCACCGCCTTCGACCTCGGCATCCACCGCCAGACCCTGGTCTATCGCCTGAAGCTGGTCGAGCAGCTCACCGGCATCAAGCCCACGACCACCCAGGGCATCGCGCGCTTCTGGATCGCCCTGCAGGCCGGCCGCAACACCGAGCTGTTCGACAGCCTGGGCTGAATGCACGACGGCCCCGTACCGGAGTACGGGGCCGTCGCCTGCCAGTCGCCGCTTGAATCAGTTGCTGGTTGGCATGGCGAACTCGGCGCCCTTGGCAATCGCCTGCGGCCAGCGCTGCATGATGCTCTTCTGCTTGGTGTAGAAGCGCACGCCCTCCTCGCCGTAGGCATGCATGTCGCCGAACAGGCTCTTCTTCCAGCCACCGAAACCGTGCCACGCCATCGGTACCGGGATCGGCACGTTGATACCGACCATGCCTACCTGGATGCGCCGGCCGAACTCACGGGCCACATGGCCGTCACGGGTGTACAGGCTGACGCCGTTGCCGAACTCATGGTCGTTGATCAGCTGTACCGCCTCGGCAAAATCCTTGACGCGGATGCACGCCAGCACCGGGCCGAAGATCTCTTCCTTGTAGATGCGCATGTCCGGGGTGACATTGTCGAACAGCGTGCCGCCCAGCCAGAAACCGTCGCCGCAACCCTCGCCGGCCACTTCACCGTTGAAGCCGCGGCCATCCACCAGCAGCCTGGCGCCCTCTTTCACGCCCTGCTCGATGTAGCCGGTGATGCGCTCCAGCGCGGCGCGGGAAACGATGGGGCCCATCTCGGCGTCGAGGTTGGTGCCGTTGAGCACCTTGAGGCGGCGAGTCCGCTCGATCAGCTTCGGCATCACTTTCTCGGCGGTCTCGTCGCCGACGAACACCGCCACGCTGATCGCCATGCAGCGTTCGCCGGCCGAACCGTAGGCCGCGCCGATCAGCGCATCGACGACCTGGTCGATGTCCGCGTCGGGCATCACCACCAGGTGGTTCTTCGCCCCGCCCAGGGCCTGCACACGCTTGCCGTGACGCGCACCGGTCTCGTAGATATGGTTGGCGATCGGCGTGGAGCCGACGAAGGAAATCGCCTGCACGTCCGGGTGCTCCAGCAGCGCGTTGACCGCTTCCTTGTCGCCCTGCACCACATTGAACACGCCGTCCGGCAGGCCGGCCTGCTTGAGCAGTTCGGCAATGAACAGGCTCGGGCTGGGGTCGATGGGGCTCGGCTTGAGGACGAAGGTGTTGCCGGTGGCCAGCGCCACCGGGAACATCCACATCGGCACCATCACCGGGAAGTTGAACGGGGTGATGCCGGCCACCACTCCCAACGCCTGGCGCAGGGTCCAGTTGTCGATATGGGTGCTGACCTGGTCGGTGAAGTCGGTCTTCAGCAGTTGTGGCGCACCGCAGGCGAACTCGACGATCTCGATGCCGCGGGTGACTTCGCCCTGGGCGTCGGTGAACACCTTGCCGTGCTCGGCGGTGATCAGCCGGGCCAGCTCGTCGCGGTGCTCGTTGAGCAGCGCCAGGAAGCGGTTGAGGATGCGCGCGCGGCGCAGTGGCGGCAGGTTGCTCCAGGCCGGGAACGCGGCCTTGGCGGACGCGACGGCGGAGTCGACGTCGGCATGGCTGGCCAGTTGCACCTGGCCGGTCACGACCCCGGTGGCCGGGTTGTAGACCGGCAGTTGCTGGCCGCTGGTGGACTCGACCTGTGCGCCGGAAATCCAGTTGAGGATGCTGTGGGTCATGGCGTTTTCTCGTTCGGGGGCGCTGCACGGCGCCCGGAAAGTCGGGGGCGACGGGGATGATTTCCGCGTCGGTGAAACGGCCTCGCTCAGTAGATCGCGTAGACCTTGCGCACGGTTTCCAGCACATCCCAGCGCCCGGTCCAGCCCGGCGGCAGGATGATCAGGTCACCGCCGCTGACCTCGACCTGCTCGCCGCTGGCGTCGTCGGTCAGCACGGCGCGGCCGCAGAGGATGTAGGTGAACTCGGTGTCCGGGCGATTCAACACCGGCCAGCCGCCCGGCTGGCACTCCCAGACGCCGAGGTTGCCGGTGGCTTCGGGCGCCAGTTGCTGGATGGCGACCTGCGGGTCGCCGCGGTCGGCGCCGGCGCGCTGGCCGGCCTTGACGAGCGGCAGGGATTGCAGGGCGGCGGATTTGATGATCGTGAAAGGGGTCACGGCATACTCCTGTCAGTGCGCACCGGTGAGCTTTTCCAGCAGCATCGCGGTGCGGGATGGTCGATGGGTGACGCGCTCTTCGATGTCGCTCAGCGAGGCGGCGGCGAGCCCGCTGTTGACACCCAGCCAGCGCAGCGGCTCGGGCTCCCAGGACGGGGAGCGGTGGTTGACCAGGGGCAAGGTGTTGATCGCCTCGTCCCGGCCCTGGATCAGGTTGCGCAGGATGCGCCCGGCCAGGTTGCTGGTGGCGACGCCGTCGCCCACGTAATTGCCGGCCCAGGCGATGCGGTTGGCCTGGTCGATGCTCACGGTCGGGCACCAGTCGCGCGCGACGCCCAGTGCGCCGCCCCAGCGATGGGTGATGCGGGCATCGCGCAGCGCAGGGAAGAACTCCAGCAGCGTCTGGTGGATCTTGCCGTGGATGCTGTCCACCAGGTCCGCGTCCTCGGTGATCCGCGAGCCCCAGCGATACGGTGCACCACGCCCGCCGAAGACCAGCCGGCCCTCCGCCGTGACCTGTCCGTAGACCCGCAGGTGGCGCATGTCGTTGAAGGCCAGGCGGTGATCGAGGTGCAGCTGACGACGCAGCTCGACCGGCAGCGGCTCGGTGGCCAGTACCAGCGAATAGAGCGGAATGACGAAGCGCGAGAAGCCCGCCTGCTGCGAAGTGAAGGCCTCGGTGGCGCGCACGGTGAACCCGGCCTTGACCGAGCCCCGCGCGGTGCGCACGACGCCGGGCGCCATATGGGTGACGGCGGAATGCTCGTGGATGGTTGCCCCCAGGGTTTCCACCAGCCGCGCCAGGCCGCGTACCAGCTTGCCGGGATGGATCAGTGCGCAATGCTCGGTGTAGAGCCCGCCCAGCGTGCCCTCGGCACCTACCCTTGCGGCGGCCTGCGAGCCACTGAGCAGTTGCCACTGGCTCGGCAGACCGAAACGCGCGGAGCCCTCCACTGCCGCCCGCGCGCGGGCCAGCTGCGGCTCGCTGCGGGCCAGGGAGAGAAAGCCCTGCTTGGCGTAGTCCGCCTCGACACCCTCCAGCGCCAGGACGCGGCCGATCTCGTCCACCGTTTCGTTCATGGCCGCCTGCAGTTGCAGGGCGGCGTCATGGGAGTACAGCTGGGCAACGCGGTCGAGGGAGATCGGGAAGATCGCCGAGGCCCAGCCGCCGTTGCGCCCGGAAGCGCCGAAACCGACTTCGCGCTTGTCCAGCAGCACCACGCGCAGCGAGGGGTCGCTCCTGAGCAGGTAATAGGCCGTCCACAGACCGGTGTAGCCGGCACCGACGATGACGACATCGGCTTCGGTAGTGCCCTCCAGCGGCGCGCGGGACGGACCCTGCTCGAACCACAGGGGCTTGTTGGGTAACTGGGTCAGATCGAATCTTGCGGTCATGGGGTTGGCTTCCAATTGACGGCCATGGAACAGGGGATGGATCGGCGGCGAACGGGGTTTACGAGGCGCTGCGCGCCGGCAGGGCCGAGCCTTGCCGGCGGGCGCGGGTCGTCCGCAGCAACACGTAGGAGGCGGCGATCGCCGCAATCGCTATCAGGCACTGCAGCAGGCTGATCTGCATGCTCGGGTCGAAGGCCATGCTCACCAGCACCGCGATGATCGAGGCGGTCACCAGCAGCGGCAGCCAGGGGTGGCCCCACATGGCGAACTTCAGGTTGCCCTCCGCCACCCAGCGGCGGCGCAGCTTCAGTTGCGACAGGCAGATCACCAGGTAGACGAAGAGGAAGACGGTCCCGGAGGAATTGATCAGGAACTGGAACACGGTGTCCGGCCAGAGTGCCGCGATCACCACGCAGCCATAGCCGACCAGGGTCGAGGCGATGACACCGCGCACCGGCACACCCTTGCGGCTCACACCGGCGATCCAGCGCGGCGCCTCGTCGTTGGAGGCCAGCACGTAGAGCAGGCGCGACGAGGTATAGAGCCCGGCGTTGAGCACCGACAGCACCGCTACCAGGATCACCGCCGTGAGCATGTGGCCGGCACCGGGGATACCGATGTGTTCAAGCGTCGCTACGAACGGCGACTTGCCGGCCTTGATCTCGGTCCAGGGCTGCGCCACCACGATGAAGAAGGTCGCCAGCACGAAGAACACCAGGATGCGTAGCATCACCGTGTTCACCGCCTTGCGGATGTTGCGCGAGGGATCCTCGGACTCGGCGGCGGCCAGGGTCGCGACTTCCACGCCGGTCATGGAGAAGATCACCACCACCACGCCGGTGAACAGCGACCCCACGCCGTGGGGCAGGAAGCCACCGTGCTCGGTAAGGTTGGCGAAGCTCGCGGTGGAGTTCGGCCAGAGGTGGAAGGCATAGGCTCCGGCAACGATCAGGAAGACAATGATCGCCGCCACCTTGACGCCGGCGAACCAGTACTCCGCCTCGCCGAAGGAGTGCACGGACATCAGGTTCAGCAGCGTCATGCCCACCATCAGCCCGAGGGCGATGGCCCACACCGGCAGGTCGGGGAACCAGCCATTGATGATCTGCCCGCCGACCACGGCCTCGAAGCCGACCACGATCACCCAGAAGTACCAGTACAGCCAGCCGGTCATGTAGCCGGCCGGGCGACCGAAGGCCAGGCGCGCGTAATCGACGAAGGAACCCTTGGCGGGATGCGCGGCGGCCATTTCGCCGAGCATGCGCATCACCAGCGCAACGATGATGCCGGTGATGGCGTAGGTGATGAAGGCGCCCGGCCCAGTGGAGGCGATCACCGCGCTGGAGCCGACGAACAGCCCCGCGCCGATGACGCCGCCCAGGGCCAGCATGCTGATGTGTCGCGTCTTGAGGGCACGCTTCAAGCGCGGGTCGTGCTCGGTCTGGATAGGCACAGGTTGTCTCCTTTTATTATTTGTAATCAACGCCGCCTGCCCCGGAGATTAGGGACGTCCAGCTGGGCTGAACATCGACCGAATGCAAGCCGGGAGAGGCGTTGCTATACAAATGTATGAAGGAGAAGATCAGGCCATGCGCAACCGCTGCCGCACGGTGCCCAGGGCCCTCAGCGCAACGTGCGGGGAATCTCGCTGCACAAGCCATCCACCGCCCGCCAGGCCGTTTCGCGGGCCCGGCTCAGCACCGCGTCCTTCCAGGCGTCGGTATCGACGTAGAAGGCATCGCGCAGGCGCTGCTTGATTTGCCGCACCTTCGCCGGCGGAGCCTCGGGCGTGCGGTGCAGCCACTGGTCCGCCCGCAGCGCCTCGAGCACCTGCGGGCCGGGTACGGTGCCGAACTCCAGGCTCATGGAAATCAGCAGTGCCTGCGGGCATTCCTCGAAGGCGGCGTGGACCATCTTGCCGCTGAGCTTCACCGAGACGCTGTTGCCTTCCTCGGTGGAGCGCACCTCATCGCCCCACCAGGCGCGGGCACGAACCAGGGCCTCGGGGCGCGGGTCGCCGGAATAGATGTATTCGCCGTAGCCGGTCGGCCCGAGCCCGGTGTGCACATCGATCCAGGCGATCTCGCGGCAGGCGCGGCCATGCTGGCGCAGCACCTCGCGCACGGTGCGGTTGCTCCAGGTCGGCTCCGCGCCGGAATAGAACAGCCCACCGGGATGGCTGGCCTGGCCGGAGGAGATGGCGCGCTGCAGTTCCCAGCGGCCATGGCGCAAGGCATAGCCCAGCAGGCGCAGGCGGCCCAGCGGGCTGGGCCAGCGGCGGGGGGCGAGCACCGGGTCCAGGCGCACATAACCGGGGTTATCCGGCGGCGCCTGGGTGAAATCGCGGAAGTTGCGGTTGAGGTCGACGTTCTCCTGGGTCCAGCGGCGCCACCAGGAGAAGCCGTAGGGATTGACCGCGTGCAGGTAGAGCACGGCGCAGCCGTTGCGCCGCGCATGCTCGCGCCACGCCGCATCGGCCAGCAGCGCGCTCTGCACGCCGGAACCACAGAAGCCTTCGACGCCGTGGCAGGCGCTGCTGATGATCAGCAGGCGCTGGGCATCGGCGGCGCCATCACGGGCGACATCGACGGCCAGCGGCTCGCCGTCGCGCCCGGTGAGCGGGTGGACATGGGACTCCACCGGCAAGCCGGCGGCGGCGCAGGCGTCGAGGAACTTGCTGCGCGCCTGGGCGTAGCTCTGGGAGAAATACGACGATGCTTTCATGGTGACTCCGGCCGTTTCGAGGGGCTTCTGGCGGCCGGCAGGATGCATCAGGGCGACAGCGCGGAGTAATGATCTCTACACATGAGCATTGAGGCTGGTTATGCCGACGGCATCTGCTCGGCGCTGAACGCCGCGAGCATTTCCTCGGCGAGCAGGCGTGCCTCGCGGGTCATCAGTTCGTCCGGGCGGGTGACCATGGACAGGCTCGCCACCGGCGTGGCTTCGGCGATCTGCAGCGGCACCAGCGCCTGCGCCACCATCGGCAGCTTGAGCATGCGCTGCGACCAGAAGCTCACCGCATCGGTGCTCGATGCCAGTTCGAGGTAGAGCAGCGACGAGGAGCACTCGGTGATGCGCTGCGGCGGCTCCACCTGGCGCTCACGGAAGAACTGGCCGGCCAGGGCGACTTCCAGGGGGTCGGACAACAGCCATTCCTGGTCCAGCAACTCCTGCAGCGACTGTGCGCCCGCCAGGGGGTGGCCCTTGCGCACCGCCAGCGCCGACGGCTGCGGCGCCAGCTCGTACCAGCGCTGCCCATCGATGGCCTCCAGCAGGGGCTGGGTGGTCAGCACCAGGTCCAGCCGGCCTTCCTTCAGACCTTCGAAGAGCTGCACCGAACGCAACTCGAAAATCTGCAACTGCACGTTCGGGTAAAGCTCGCGGTAGCGCTTGAAGCAGTTGGCAAAGGCGCGGTTGGGCGTGACCGGCGACACGCCGATCGCTACGCGGCCAGCCATCTCGCCCTTGAGCGTGTCGATCTCGTCGCGCGCGCGGCGCACTTCTTCGGTGACCAGGCGGGCCATGCTGAGCAGCCGCTCGCCGTAGGGCGTCACCGTGACGCCGCGGTTGGAGCGCACCAGCAGCGGCACGCCCAACTCGCCTTCCAGTTCCTTCACCGCCTTGGACAGCGACGGCTGGGTGACCTCAAGCAGGCGCGAAGCCTCCTGGAGACTGCCGCTCTCGGCGATGGTGCGTATGGCGCGCAATTGGTGCAGTTTCATGGCGAAAGCCACCCAGGGATACGGTTGCGCGCCACCTTAACCACTATCGCGCTGGCACGGAAGGACCGCGCAGGGCCGGCCGCACTCCCCCGCCGCGCCTAGCCCCGCCGGACGATGTCCACCGAGATCTCGATGGCGGTGACGCTGCCGCGGTTTTCCAGCCAGTGGGTGGTGGTGTGATCCTCCGGCCAGCCGACACCGGGACCGTAGTCCGTGGCGACGCCGTCGCGATGATCGGTGATGGTGCCCTGCAGGATGAACACCGTACCGGGGCGGTCCTTGTGGTCATGCACCGGCCCGAACACGCCGCCGGGCGCGAGGGTGACCCGGCGCATCCGCAACTGCCGGCCGGCCATGCCATCGATCTCGGGGCCGAGGTCGATGGCCGAGAGCAACTCCACGGTCACGCCTCGGGTTTCGGGTGCCACTTCTTCGCGGTTCATTTCGCCGGCCTCGCTGCACTAAAGGTCCCAGATTGCAGTTAAGACCCTGCGCCGGCGGCTTCCCAGTACCGGCAGGACCGGCACCGGGAGCGGCGACGAAGGGGCACCCGGGACGAGCAGCCGACCTCATGGCGCCGGTGCCGGCTTCCAGTCCAGCAGGTGATGGGTGAAGCCGTAACTGGCCGACTGGTAGTAGCTGATCGCCCGCGCCACCAGCGGATCGTCTGCCCCGGCCGTCACCTCCGTGCTCGCGCCCAGGGCCTGGTCATGGCGCCGCAGCTCGCCGCGCGGGCTGAGGATCGCCAGGTCCTTGCCGTCGAAGAGGCCGAGGTTCTGGTAGTTGCCGATCACCACCCGCGACGGCAGCGCGTTCGGCGCCATCAGGTCGCGCCCGTAGAAGGTCGAGGTGTAGCTCAGGTTGAGCATCGACAGCAGGCTCGGCGCGAGGTCCAGCTGGCTCGCCAGCTCGCCGCGTTCGCCGGCCGGCAGCAGCCTGGGCGCGTAGATGAACAGGGGAATCTGGTAGTTGGCCACCGGCAGGTCTTCCTTGCCGGCACTGCCCGCGGTGTGGTCGGCGACGAAGACGAACAGGGTGTTGTCGAACCAGGGCTTGTCCTTCGCCGCCGCAAGGAACTGGCCGATGGCGTAGTCGGTGTACTTCACCGCGCCGTCACGCCCCTTGCCGGAAGGAATGTCGATGCGGCCATCCGGGTAGGTATAGGGGCGGTGGTTGGAGGTGGTCATCAGCTGCAGCAGGAAAGGCTGCTGGCGCGCGTAGTCCTCATCCGCCACGCGGATGGCCTGGGCGTACAGGTCCTCGTCACTCATGCCCCAGGCATTCTTGAAGTGGATATCGGCTTCCGGGACGCTGGACTGGTCGACGATCCGATAGCCGTTGCCGCCGAAGAACGCATTCATGTTGTCGAAGTAGCCGCGCCCGCCATACAGGAACACCGTGTCATAGCCGACCTGCTTGAGCTGCTGGCCCAGGCTGGCGAAGCCGCTCTCGCGGCCGACGCGCTTGACGATGGAGCGACCCGGCGTCGGCGGGATCGACAGGGTGATGGCTTCCAGGCCACGGTCGGTGCGGGTGCCGGTGGCGTAGAAGTTGTTGAAGTAGAGGCTCTTGCGGCGCAGCTCGTCGAGGTTGGGGGTGAGGTTGCGGCCATCCCCGTTGCTGCCCAGGTACTTGGCGCTGAGGCTCTCGATGGTGACCAGGACGATGTTGTAGCGCCTGGGCGCCCCCTGGCTGGAGATGCTGCGGCGGATGTCCTGCGGATCGCTGCCGAGGAAACGGGCGTTGGGCTCGGCCAGCTCGGCACGCATCTGCCGGGACACCTGCTCGGGCGGCAGGGTCGCGTAGAACTGCGGGTAATCCAGCTCGTTGTTACGGAACGCGGCGAAGAACTGGTAGGGGCCGTTGCTCGCCAGCTCGCGCACGTAGGTATTGCCGTCCTGGCTGCGCGGGAAGCCCTGGTCCACCAGGAAGCCCACCGCCAGCGCCACCAGCAGCAGCCCCAGGCACCCCGACAGGCGCTGGCGCAGCGACGGCAGCGGGCGCTCGCCGAGCCGGCCGAGGAACCTGAACAGCAGCAGGGTGATGCCCAGCGACAGCAGCGCCAGGATGCTCAGCAGCAGCCCGATGGGATAGGACTCGAGGATGTTGTTCAGCACCTCGTCGGAGTAGACCAGGTAATCGACGGCGATGAAGTTGAAGCGCACGCCGAACTCGTCCCAGAACAGCCACTCGGCCACCGCCGTGAAGAGCATCACGTAGGCACTGACAAACAGCGTGGCCGCCAGCACCCAGCGCCAGGCGGCGCTGCGCCAGAGCCGTGCGGGCAGCAGCAACAGCGCGATCCCGAGCGGCAGCAGCGCATAGGCGAGGAAACTCAGGTCGTAGAGCATTCCGATGACGAACAGCGCCGGGCTGAGCGTCCCCAGCTCGGACCAGTGGCCAACCAGCAGGATCAGGCGGGTCAGGAAGAAGACGATCAGCCACAGCGAGCCGACCAGCGCCAGGAAGCGCGTCGGCGCCGAGCGAAGGAGTTGCATGGGGTTTCCCTTGTAGTAGTCCGTGATGCGCGGCGCCGGGCGAGCCGATGCCGGGCGGGACACTACAAGGCCGAACGCAAAGAAATCGTCAAAGCAAGCTGAGAGGTTTGTGAATTTCCCAGGAATCGCAATCGGTCACGCTTGGGCGCGCCAGCGGTGTACGAAAAATCCTGCTGCACGTCTTTTTCACACGCCCTTGACGAAGCCTTGATGGCGCAACTCGACAATGAAGACAACTGCCGAGTCCGCGCCCATGAACGAACCCCAGCCCCTGCCCGCCCCTGCCACTTGTCGAGAGCGTCGCCCCGTTGATCGCAGCGGCGACGGCGGCCACCTGCGCCTGCGACTCTCCCAGTGGCGCCGCGAACGCCTGCTCCGCCTGGCGCTGAGGCGGGCCGAAGAGCCAATCCTGGTGCTTGAGGTCGCCCAGTTGCCCGGCGCTACCTGGCCCGTGCTGCTGGAACATCGCAACCGCATCATCGTGGCCACCGGCCCCTGCGTCGAGTCGCTGCAGCAAGCGCACCAGCGCCTGCCCATGGCGATGAAACGGCGCATCCGCGACCTGCCCGCCCCCCAGGACCCGCCCGAGCTCAGGGCCCGTTCGGTCGATTGCCTGCTGCTGCCGGACATCCCGCCCGGCGTGTGCAATGCGCCGAACATCCGCCTGCTGAACCAGTGGATACCGGTGACCCGCGACAGCGTCATCCTCTTCGCCCGAGTCAGTCACAGGAGTTCCACCGGCCCTGCGCCGGACTTCTCCAGCGCCTGGGCACTGGAGCGGGAGTTCCAGCGCCTGGGTTTCGCGCAGATCAGCCACTGCAACTGGGTCCCCGGCATGGACGGGGTGCGTATCTACATCCTGCGAAAGTGACGACCGGTAGGGCAACGGCCAGCGCGCCGCCAGGACGCCACTATACTAGCCAATGGCAATCATCCACGGACCCGCAGGTACTTGGCCATGCATCACAGTACGGGTTTGCGTTATATGTCCTGGCTGTTCCCGGCCCTGTTGCTGGGCTGCCTGGCCGGCTGGCATATCGGTGGCATCCTCGGGCTGAACGGCAACACCTGGTTCGCCGAGCCTGAATTCACCTTCGAGGTCGTGGCAGCCCTGTGCGGCGCGAGCTGTGGCGCACTGATCTGCTACGCCAACGGGCAGGGCCTGGCCTGGCAGGCAGCGGCGGCCTTCGCCGGCACCTGCTTCGTCCTGTCCATCCTGGGCTACACACGCCACAGCCTCGGCGTGCCGGTGCCGGACATCGGCTTCGCCCCGTACCTGCGCCAGTTCCTCATACAGACCTTCGGCCTCTGGCTGGCCCCGGTCTTCGGCGCGGCGCTGGTTTCCCTGCTGCGCGTGGTCCTGCGCTGACGGCCATCACCCTGCCGTGCCATGATCAGCCTCCCCGCGCCCGCCACCGGAACGCCCGATGCCGCTGACCATCCTGCTCCGCTGCCATGACCTCGACCTCACCCGCGAGCACTACCGCGACACGCTCGGCTTCCGGGTGAGTGATTCCGCCGAAGGAACGCTCACCGCAGAACTGGAAGACTGCCGCCTGCTCTTCACCGCACAGGACCTCTGGGGCACCGAACCGGGCTGTTCGGGCACGCTCTACCTGCAACTCGCCGACGTCGCGGGCTACTTCGCCACGGTGAAGGACCGGGCGCAGATCGCCTGGCCGCTGCAGGACATGCCCTACGGCTCCCGCGAGTTCGGCGTGCGCGACTGCAATGGCTACCACCTGGCCTTTGCCCAGCTCGCCAAGCCCTGAACAGCCCCTGCAAATTACTGCACAGCGTGCAGCAATATCCTGCATCAGCCCTATCTGGTGCACAGCAGGCACATCCTTAGACTGGCAAGCACCATCACCTGTCAGGGAAAAACCATGATCACCCGCATCTCGCTCGAATCCTTCGGCGGCCCGCAAGCGCTGCACCTCGAACAGGCCCCGGTGCAGCAGCCCGGCCGCGGCGAAGTGTGGCTGGAGCAGGCCGCCATCGGCGTCAACCCACTGGACCTGAGCCAGCGCTCCGGCGCGGTGAAAGTACCATTGCCCTCCACGCTGGGCCTGGAAGGCGCCGGCACGGTGACAGCAATTGGCGACGACGTGACCAGCGTCCAGGTCGGCGACCGCGTCGCCTATGCCACCGGCCCGCTCGGCGCCTATGCCAGCGCTCGCCTGTACCCGGCGGAGCGCCTGGTGAAACTGCCGGATTCCCTCAGCTTCGAAGACGCCGCCGCCGTGCTGTTCAAGGGCATCACGGCGCAGTACCTGCTCAAGTCCACCTGGCCGGTCGGCCCCGGATCGCGCGTGCTGATCTACGGCGCCGCCGGCGCCCTGGGGCAACTGCTGGCGCCCTGGGCCAGGCACCTGGGCGCCTTCGTCATCGGCGTGGTGTCAAAACCGCAGAGCGTCGAGCGCGCCCGCGCCGCCGGCTGTAACGAAGTGCTGGTTTTCGACGCGCAGACGCTGGCCGAGCAGGTGCGCGAGGTCACCGCTGGCCAGAAGGTCGACGTGGTCTACGACCCCATTGGCCGTGCGACCTTCGAAGCCTCGCTGGACTGCCTGCGGCCGCGCGGCCTGCTGGTGAGCTTCGGCATGGCCTCCGGCGCACCGCCGGCGGTGGAAGTCGCCACACTGAATGCCAAGGGTTCGCTGTACCTCACCCGCCCCTCGCTCGCCGCGCACACGGCCACGGCCGAGGAATACCAGCAGCGTGCGAAGGACGTCCTGCAAGCCGTCGCCGACGGTATCATCCAGCCTCGCGTGTGGCGCCGATACCCGCTGGCGGAAGTCGCCCGGGCCCACGCCGACCTGCAGGAAGGCCGCAGCGAAGGGGCCATCGTGCTCACGCCATGACTGACACCGCGAGCGGCCGCCATCCCGGTGGATTCGCCGAATTGGGAGCCCTATGGATCTGTTCGATAGTCGCCAGGCCGACGAACTCGCCACCCTCCTGGCGCTGGCCGAGCACGGCTCCTTCGCCGCCGCCGGCCGCACCCTGCAGCGCCACCCCTCGGTGCTGTCGAAGCGCCTCGGCGCGCTGGAGCAACGCCTGGCCGTTCGACTGGTGGAACGCACCACCCGGCAACTGCGCTTCACCGACGAAGGCCTGCGCCTGGTGGAGCGCCTGCGCCAGGCGGCGAGCCTGATTCGCGAAGCGCAGGACGAAGCAGCCCGCAGCGCGGCCCAGGTCCAGGGCCGCCTGAGGCTCGCCCTGCCGGCGACCATGGGCCGGCTGTGGCTCAGCCCGCTACTGGCGCGCTTCGTCCTCGAACACCCGCAGGTGACCCTGGAGACCGAGTACTCGGAGCGCTTCGTGGACATCGTCGCCGAGGGCTTCGACGCCGCCATCCGCATCGGCGAACTGGCCGACAGCCGCCTGCTGGCGCGCCGGCTCTGCGACCTGCGGCGCATCCTCTGCGCGGCGCCCTCCTACCTGGCACGCCAGGGCACACCACGGACCCCGGCGGAGCTGGCCGACCACAACTGCCTGGGCTTCACCGGCCTGCACAGCTGGCCGGACTGGAAGCTGGCCAGCGGCGGCAAGCAACAGACCGTCCGGGTCAGCGGCAACCTGCACAGCAACGATAACGAAGCGCTGTTGTCCGCCGCGCGCCTGGGCGTGGGCATCCTCGCTGGCGGCGAATGGCTGATGAAGCACGACCTCGACGCCGGCCGCCTGGTCCGCGTGCTGCCGCAATGGCAACTGGACGCCTGCGCCGGCATCTACTTCGTCCGCCCTTCGGCGCGCTACAGCTCGGCCACCAGCGAAGTGTTCAAGGCCTGGATCGAGGAGCAGTTCGCCGGCGGCGCGCCCTGGGAATCGGGTATCACCTGAGCGAGACGACTCAGCGTCCCGCTTCTGCCAACAGCCAGTCGCGGAACGCCCGCACCTTGGGCAATTCGGCGCACTCGGGGCGGTAGACCACGTAGTAGGCCTGGGTCAGCGGGCACTCCAGACCCTTGTCGGCGAAAGGGCGGACCAGCCGACCGCTCGCCAGGTCATCACGCACCATGACGCTGCGGGCCAGCGCCAGCCCCTGCCCGTCCATCGCCGCCTGCAGCACCGCCGCCGAGTTGTTGATGCGCAGGCCGTGGCTGCCCTGGACCTGCGTATAGCCCGCTGCATCCAGCCACCTGCGCCAGGTCGGGAAGTCCGCATCGTGGGCCATCGACAAATCGTGGATCAGCGTGGCGCGCTCCAGTGCGCGGGTCGACAGCTTGCCACCCTTGAGCAGCGGGAAGTCCGGAGCACACACCGGGAAGATCGTTTCCTCCATCAGCTTCACCGCCGTCAACCCTGGCCATTGGCCGCGGCCGTAGCGCACGCCGACGTCAATGCGTTCGACCTGGAAGTCGACGGAACGCGCATTGGTGTCCAGCAGCACATCCAGCTCGGGGTAGTCCTGCTGGAAGCTCTCGATGCGCGGCAGCAGCCATTTGGAGGCGAAGGCCGGGCTCACAGCGATCGTCAGTCCGGCATTCACCCCGGCGTCGCGCAAGCGCGACAGGCCAAGCGTCAGGCGCTCGAAACCCTCGCGGATATCCGGCAACGCGGCGCGCGCCACCTCGGTGAGTTGCAAACGTGCCGAGCCGCTAGCGGCTCGATTGAACAAGGCGACTCCCAGCCAGGACTCCAGATGGCGCACCTGCTGGCCGACAGCTGCCGGGGTGACGTTCAGCTCCGCTGCCGCCGAGGAAAAGCTCTGGTGCCGGGCCGCTGCTTCGAATGCACGCAGCGCGTTCAGGTAGGCAGGGGTTGTCATCGATAGTTTTTCTATTCCGATCAGGAAGAACTTGTGCGTTGTCGACGGGGCCGCCCAGTTCGACAATCCGTGCCACACAGACGCCGCATATGACGAGCTTAACCTTCGTCAGCAGTCCATGGCGGCTTTTTCCGATTATCGGCCGAAGGCCATAGCGAGGCATCCCACCATGAATAGTTTTTCTAACAAGGTAGCGATCATCACCGGCGGCGGCTCGGGTATCGGCAAGGAAGTCGCACGGCGGCTCGTCGAAGCCGGCGCCAGCGCCGTCATTGGCGGCCGTGACGCTGCCAAGCTGCAGGACGCCGCCCGCGAGATCGACCCCAGCGGCGAGCATGTGCGCACTCTGGCCGGCAGCATCGCCGACCCGACCACCGCCCAGGCGCTGGTCGACCTGGCGCAGCGCGAATTCGGCGGCCTCGACATCCTCATCAACAACGCTGGCATCTTCACGCCCAAGCCGTTCCTGGAGGTCAGCCCGCAGGAGTACGACGCGTTCCTCGATACCATTCTCAAGGGCAAGTTCTTCATGGCCCAGGCGGCCGCCAAGGCCATGCTCCAGCGCGGCGGCGGCGCCATCGTGCAGACCGGCTCGCTGTGGGCCATCCAGGCCATCGGTGCGACCCCCTCGGCCGCCTACTCCGCCGCCAACGCCGGCGTGCATGCGCTGACCCGCAACCTCGCCATCGAACTGGCCGGCTCGAACATCCGCATCAACACCGTGGCGCCGGCCGTGGTGGAGACGCCGGTCTACGGCACCTTCATGGATGCCGAGCAGGTGAAACAGGTCTTGCCGACCTTCAACGCCTTCCACCCGCTGGGCCGTAACGGGCAGCCGGGCGACGTGGCGGCGGCGATGCTGTTCCTGGCTTCCGACGAAGCTTCGTGGATCACTGGCACCGTGCTGCCGGTGGATGGCGGCGTCACCGCCGGCCGCCAGTAACAGCACGGGCGCCCGGCATTGCGATGCGGGCGCCCATGGCCTTGCGACTCGCCTCAAACCGTGACGACGATCTTGCCGATCTGCTGGTTGGCTTCCAGGAATCGATGCGCGTCCTGGATCTGCTCCAGCGGGAAGGTCCGTGCGATGACCGGGCTCAGCGCGCCGGATTCCAGCCCCTTGACGATGAACGCCTTGGCGCGCTCCAGCGCCGCCGGGTCGGCAACGATCTCGGCATAGAGATAGCCCTTGAGCGTCAGGCTCCTGCCCAGCACGGTGAACAGCGGGAAAGGCGTCGGCTCGGGGCTCAGCGCACCGTATTCGAGGAGAATGCCGCCCCGCGCCATGGCCTGCGTCAGCACCTCGAAAGCGGGGCCGCCGATGGGGTCGAAGACCACACGGGCGCCCTGCCCGCCGGTCAGCGCCATCACCTTCTCGACGATATTCTCGTCGTCGCTGACGATCACGTGATCGGCGCCAGCCTCCAGCAGGGCCTGCTTCTTGGCCTGGGTGCGGGTCACGGCAATCGACGTGGCGCCGACCAGGCGGGCGATCTGGAAGGCCGCCAGGCCGACGCTGCTGGACGCCGCCGTGACCAGCACGAACTCGCCCTTCGACAGCTTCGCCTGCTCCACCAGCGCGCCCCAGGCAGTGACGTACTGCATCCAGGACGCGGCGGCCTGTTCGAAGCTGAGGTTCTGCGGGTGTTTCACCACCAGGTAGGCCGGCACGTTGGCCACTTCTCCGTAGGTACCCCAGCGGGCGATATCCAGCGGCGGGATCAGGCTGACCGCATCGCCGACGGCGACATCCTTCACGGCGCTGCCCACCGCGCTCACCACGCCGGAAGCCTCGTAGCCCAGGCGGCTGGGGAACTCGGCTTCCTGCAGATAGGCGTGGCTGCGGAACATCACTTCGGCGCGGTTCAGGCCGATGGCCTTCACCGCGATCTGCACCTCGTCCGCAGCCGGCGCGGGTACGTCCACCGCCTCCAGCTGCAGGACGCTGGCGTCACCGTATTCGTGGATTCTGACAATGCGGGCCATGGCAAACCTCTCTTGGGCAGGACCGGAGCAACGGCGCCGGCCGGAATGGGAGTGTAGAAAGTCCCCGCGAGGGTCATGGGACCGTTCGCGGCATGGGTAGCAATCTAGGCATTGGCCCGGCCCGGATAAAGACCTAGGATGGCCGGATACTTGAAACGCAGGGTTTGCAATGGATCGCCTCGACCAGATGACCTGCTTCGTCCGGGCCGTGGAGCTGGGCTCCTTCAGCGCCGCAGCGGATGACCTGCAGATGTCCTCCCAGTTGCTGGGCAAGCAGGTAAAACTGCTGGAGCAGCACCTGGGCCTGTCGCTGCTCAACCGCACCACTCGGCGGCAGAGCCTCACCGACTTCGGCCAGGCGTTCTACCAACGCGCCAAGCTGATCCTCGCGGACATGGAGGCGGCGGAGAACCTGGCTGCCGTCACCCGCGGCACCCCCAGCGGCCGGCTACGCGTCAACGCGCCGGTCACCTTCGGCATGCGCACCCTGTCGCCGCGCCTGCTGGAGTACATGGTGCGCTACCCGCAGGTGTCGGTGGACCTGACGCTGTCCAACGAACTGGTGGACCTGGTCAACGACGGTTATGACGTGGTGTTCCGCATCGGCGAGCTGGCCGACAGCGGCCTGAAGGCCGTGCCGCTGACGCCCTACCGGCTCGTACTGTACGCCGCGCCCGCCTACCTCGCACGACGCCCGTCGATCCGCACCCCCGAGGACCTGAGCCAGCACGAGTGCCTGGGCTTCGCCTTTTCCGATGGCCGTTCCCGCTGGACCTTCGATGGCCCGGACGGACGCATCGAGGTGCCGATTACAAGTCGTTTGACGATCAATCAGGGCGACCCGCTGCTGGCGGCAGCAGTGGCCGGGCTGGGCGTTGTGCTGCAGCCGCAGGAGCTGGTCGGCGATGCGTTGCGTAACGGCACCCTGGTGCAACTGCTGCCGCAATACCAGGTGCCAACCTCGCCCATGCACATTCTCTACGCCCCGGACCGACGCCTCACGCCCAAGCTGCGCAGCTTCCTCGACTTCGCCATCGCTGCCTTCGGTCGCCCGGCCTGAGATCGGGCGATGAGTGCCGGTCAGCCTTGCGCAAAGCTGGTCAGCGGCCGTCGGGAGACGGCAGACTGTCGCGGAAGAATCAGGAACCGCCATGGATAGCCAAAGCCCACCCACCCTGCGCACCAAACGCCTGCTGCTCACGCCGGTGCAACTGACCGACGCACCGACCATCCAGCGCCTGTTCCCGCACTGGGAAGTCGTGCGCTACCTGGACCGCCGCGTCCCCTGGCCCTACCCGGACGACGGCGCACTGGTCTATGTGCGCGACGTGGTGCTACCGGCCATGGCCCGTGGCGAGGAATGGCACTGGATGATCCGCCTTGCCGGCGAGCCGGACGGCGCCATCGGCAACATCTCGCTGTTCGACCAACCCGGCAATCACCGCGGTTTCTGGCTGGCTCCCGCCTGGCAGGGCCAGGGCTACATGAGCGAGGCCTGCGAAGCGGTCAACCACTTCTGGTTCCGGACGCTGGGCCGACCGCTGATGCAGGTGCCCAAGGCCATCCCCAATGAAGGTTCACGGCGCATCTCCGAACGCGAAGGCATGCGCCTGGTGGGCCGCGACGAAGGCCATTTCGTCAGTGGCGTGCTGCCACGGGAAACCTGGGAGCTGACGCGGGACGAGTGGCTGGCGCGCCATGCAGACGACTGAACGGGCCTGGCAGGGCGAGCTCTGGATGGGCGCGGACTTCTGCCTGGTTGCCGGCACCACCGGCCATGCGCGTACCCACGCCCACTATGCGCACCAGTTGCTGATGGCCCGCACGGGCGAAGTCAGGGCGCTGATCGACGATCTGCCCCAACAGGCGCCGCTACTGGTGATCGCATCCAACCGGCACCACGCGATCCTCGACAGCGACCAGCCCGCCGTCACGCTGTTCGCCGAGCCGCTGGCATTCGAGCTGGGCGATCTCGAGCAGGCCTGCCGAGAGGCCGGGCCGGACCTGCAGCGCCTGGCGACCGGCCTGCGCGAGCTGCCGCGCCGACAGCTCGACCCGCGCCTGGAGAAAGCCCTGCAACGTATCCGTGCGCTGGACGACAACGCCCTGCCCGCCCAGGCACTGGCCGAGGAGGCGTCGCTCTCGCTCAGCCAGCTGGAACGGCTGTTCAGCGGCACGCTGGGCCTTTCGGTCCGGCGCCTGGTGCTCTGGCAGCGACTGCGCCAGGCACTGCGCCTGGCCATGGCCGGCAACAGCCTGACCGACGCAGCCATCGCAGCGGGCTTCGCCGACTCCGCGCACTTCTCCCGCAGCGTGCGCAGCCAGTTCGGCATCCGTGCCGACCTGACCTTGCGCCAGTTGCAGCTGCGCCTACTCGACTAGCGCGCGGTGCAGCTCAGCCGGCAACGGCGCTGGCGGATGTGCAGCAGCGGCGTGGTGGAACGGCTCGGCGAGCTGCGCGAGGTAGGCCACCGGGTAGTCGGGGCGGTCACCAATGCCCAGATCGTCCTCCGCCAGCTCGTAGTCCGGCAGGTGCAACGCGGTGTTCAGCAGGCGGTCCCAGAAGCTGAAGAACAGCGCGAAATTCACGTCTCCCGCCGTGCCATATTTCAGGTGATGCAGGCGGTGCAGCGGCGCCCAGGCGAACAGGTGGCGCAACACGCCGATGCGCATGTCCACATTGCTGTGCTGCAGCAGCAACTGGATGGCGATGGCGAACGCCAGCAGCGCCGCGACCTCCACGGGAATCCCCAGCAGCAGCAACGGCAGCGTGCCGCCGAGGGCTTCGAGCATCTGGTGCAGCGGGTGCTTCATCAGCCCGTTGAAACCGTACAGGCGCGTGACGCTGTGGTGCACGGCATGCAGGCGCCACAGCAGCGGCGAACGGTGGCTGGCGTAGTGCACCAGGGTGATGCCCAGGTCGGCGATCAGCAGCGCTGCCAGCAGTTGCAGCGCCAGCGGCCAGTGCACAGGCCAGAGCTCGAAATGTGGCAGCCAGGCCACCAGCACCGGGATGGCGGCAATGCCCAGGGCATTGAGCGTTTCGTTGACCAGCGCGTGGGCAAGGTCACGCGGGCCGTCGTCATGGCTTTCGTTCCAACCCGCTCGATAGGGCCAGAGCCGTTCGGCGAGGAAGGCCAGCAGGATCGCCAGCGGCAGCAATGCCGGCAGGCAGAGCAGCGACACGCCTTCACCCACCAGGTAGAGGGCCAGGCCGATGAAGCCGAAGAAGAACGCAGGGGCGTAGAGGTGTCGCATGGGGCAGCTCCAGTGCAATGAGAGCCGCCAGTGTTCCCGCCACCCCTTCCGTTGCGCTTGAACAATCCGCGCATTCAGCGTCGATGCAGCCCAGGACTTCCATACCCAACGCCAAGGTCGGGATCATCGACTCCTGGAAATCACTTCCTTCATGTACTGGTTCAGATCACGCAGATCATCGATGCTCCAGGCGTGGGGAGGAATCTTCACAGCGTTCTCGCGCAGCGTCCTGGGGATCAGGTTTCCATTGGGCCGAAGGACCACCGAAGACACGATGACGCCCGGATAGTCATTCAGGCGCTTCTTGAAAGCGGGTGTCGTGAGATCGGGCGTGGCCGGATTGCTCTTGTTGGCCAGCGGCCCTGTCGCCTTGATGTCCACGCCATGGCAAACGGCGCATCGCTGCGAATAGAGTTTCTTTCCGTTGAGGTTATCCGCAAAGGATGTCGTCACCTGGGTCAGCGCCAGAATCCCTGAAAAACCGATGAGCAGTAGTCTCACATCCATACGTCCTTGTGTTGCCCATACATCTGTACCCAGAGTACTTGAGCTCAACGCCGCCAGGCACACCCGAGCGCGCTGAGCGCCAGTATCAGCGCCGCGCCCCCATAGGCCCAGATCGCCGGCACCTGCGGCAGCAACACGCCGGCCAGAATGGGCCCGAGCCCTGCTCCGATATCGCGCCACACGGCATTGCCGGCCAGCGCCTGGATGCGCGCCTGCGGGTTGCGCTGCGCCACCAGCGTCACCACCAGCGGTAGCTGCAACGCGCGCAGCACCAGCACGAAGAAGGCACCGATGAACAGCCAGTAGCTACCGAACATCAACAGCGCCAGCGAGGTGGCCAGCGACAGCACGACCAGCATGCGCAGCGCGCCGAAGCGGTCCGCCAGGCGCCCGCCGAACGGGCTGAAGAGCATCTCGCTGAGATAACGCACCGCCATCAGGATGCCCGCCACCAGCACGCCGCTCGCGCCCAGGTGGGTCTGCGCGTAGAGCGAAAGGCCGAAGACGAACAGGCCGTCGAGGGTTACGCCTTCGATGAAGGACCAGGTGGCAATGCTGTCCGGCAAGCGCAGGCGGCGGCCGCTGCTGAGCGGAATGTCATGGCCCGCTGCGGGTAATGCACGGGCCCGCCACAGGCCGCAAAGGGCCGCCACACAGAGCACGAAGAACACACTGCGCGGCCCGAACACCTGCGCCATCACCGCCCCCAGCGGCAGCGCCAGCATCGGCCCGATGGACAGGGTCGCCCGCGAGCGCCCGGCGCGACGCGCAGCTCCTTGCGCCTCGGCTGTGGCCAGAGTCTGGGTGCTCAGGTTGAAGGTGGCGAAGCACAGGCCCCAGACCAGCCGGAACACCAGCAGCGCGGCAAAACCGGAGAGCGTCGCCGAGGCCAGCGCGCAGGCCGCCGTTGCCAGCGCGGCGAGACTACAGGCAGCTCGATCGCCCTGGCGGGCGTAGAAACGAACCACCCAGCCGTAACCCAGGATACGTACCAGACGATTCGCCGCCAGCAGGATGCCCGCCTCCACCAGGGTCACGCCAAAATCCGCCGCGTACATCGGCAGCAACAGATACAGCAACACGTCGGCAGGCAGGCACAGGCCGAGCACCTGGGCGGAGTTTCGCGAATCTCGGTCGGCTCGCTGCAGGGCGGGTGCGGAAGCGGACGACATGACAGCCTCGTGACAACGACGGGGCCCGCAGGATAACCCGCGCCCCGCCCTGCACCACAAGCCTTACGCCGGCAGCGGGAGCTGTGCTATTGCGCGAGCGAGCGCAGGAAGGAGGCGATCACCTGGCTGCTGCGGCGCTCGGCGAGGTAGTACAGGTAGGTCTCGGTGCACACCGGGTCGCCGCTGATGCGAATGGCCTTCAGGCGCGGGTCGGCGATGTACTCCGCCTCGGATACCACGCCAATGCCGATGCCGCGAATCGCCGCCTCGCGCAGGGCCTCGCGGCTGCCGATCTCCATGGCGATACGCGGAGTGACGTCGGCCTGGTCCAGCTCGCGCTCCAATGCCACGCGCGTCGTGGAGCCCTGCTCGCGGCGCAGCAGCGGTTGGCCCTGCAGGGTTTGCAGGCGGACTTCATCGTGGCGCGCGAACGGATGGTCGACGTGGGCAAAGAGGATCACCGGGTGCCGCGCGTACAGCTGCGCAACGAAGGCCGGGTCGTCATGCAGCCCGGCCAGTACGCCGACGTCGGTGACGTAGTTCTCCAGGTCGGCGAGCACCGACGCGGAGTTGCCGATGCGGATCGATACGTCGATCTGCGGGTAGTCGCGGCGATAGCGGTCGACCATCTCGATCACGTGGAACGGCCCCACTGCGCCGACCTTCAGCTGGCCGCGGTTGAGCTGGCCGCAATCGCGCAGCAGGTTGCTCGCCTCGGATTCGAGCATCGTCATCTGCTGGGCGATGGGCAACAGCGCGCGGCCCACGGCGGTCAGTTCGATGCGCCGGCCCCGGCGGTGGAACAGCTCGACGTTGAACTCGCGCTCCAGGCCCTGGATCTGGTTGGTCGCCGTCGGCTGGCTGAGACCGATGGCTCGCGCCCCGGCGCTGAAGCTGGCATGGCGGGCGACAGCGAGGAAGGTGCGCAGGCGGGCGCTGGACATCCATAGCTCCTATCAATGGATTTGCGTGCAAACCCATATTGATTTGATGGCGTGACTGTCACATGACAGCCCTAGCTTTGGCGCTACCGAACACAACCTCCGGGTAACGCCATGACTTCGCTGACCAGACTGTTCCGCTTCGCCCGCCTTGCCGTGTTGCCGCTCGCCTTCGCTTCTGCCGCGCAGGCGCAGGATGCACTCACCGTCGGCCTGATCCCTTCCGAGGACTCCCAGGCCATGATCAAGAGCAGCCAGCTGGTGCTCGACCAGCTGCAGGAACGCCTGGGCATGCCGGTCAAGCCCTTTGTCGCCACCGACTACAACGGCGTGATCGAAGCGCTGCGCGCCGGCAAGCTGGACGTCGCCTACCTCGGCCCGTTCTCCTACGTGCTGGCCAACCAGGTGGC
The DNA here is from genome assembly GCA_046940325.1 of Enterobacterales bacterium AE_CKDN230030158-1A_HGKHYDSX7. Classification (GTDB taxonomy): domain Bacteria; phylum Pseudomonadota; class Gammaproteobacteria; order Pseudomonadales; family Pseudomonadaceae; genus Pseudomonas. The sequence goes on from JBKYMN010000001.1 coordinate 90,765, forward strand.
CGGCGCCGACGCCTTCGCCGTGGCGGTGACCAAGAAGACCGGCAGCAGCGCCTACCACAGCCTGATCATCGCCCGTAAGGACAGCGGTATCCGCAGCCTGGACGACCTCAAGGGCCACACCTTCGCCTTCGTCGATCCCAGCTCGGCCTCCGGCCACCTGTTCCCCAAGGCCGGCCTGGAGCATTCCGGGCATGACCCGAAAGCGCTGTTCTCGCGGGTGATCTTCTCCGGTTCCCACGACGCCAGCATCCTCGCCGTGGAGAACCGCAAGGTGGATGCTGCCGCCGTGGCCGACCGCATCCTCGCCGGCGCCATCAGCTCCGGCCAGGTCAGGCAGGACGACTTCCAGGTCGTCTGGAAATCCGACGACATCCCCGAATCGCCCATGGTCTGGCGCAAGAACCTCGACCCGCAGCTGCAGAAGAAACTGGTCGCTGCGTTCGCCTCGATCAAGGACGTGCCGTGGGGCGACCAGGGCATGCTCAATGGTTTCCAGCCCACCAGCGACGCCGCCTACAACGTCGTGCGCGACACCGCCAAGGTGCTCGACCTCGACCTGCGGAGCCTGAAATGATCCGCGTCACCCAGCTGACCAAGGGCTACGGCGACAACCCGGTTCTGCGCGGGATCGACCTGCGCATCGAGGCCGGCGAGTTCGTGGTGATCCTCGGCCAGTCCGGCGCCGGCAAGTCCACCCTGCTGCGCTGCATGAATCGCCTGGCACAGGCGGACGGCGGCGAATTGCAGGTGGCCGGCGTCGACGCCATGCAACCCCGCGATACCCGCGAACTGCGCCGGCGGGTGGCGATGATCTTCCAGCATCACAACGTGGTGCCGCGCCTGTCGGTTTTGAAGAACGTACTGACTGGACGCCTGGGCTGCGTCGGCACCCTTGCCTCGGTGTTGCAACTGTTCAGCCGCGAGGACGTCGCCCTGGCCCGCGACTGCCTGCGCCGGGTGGAGCTGGAGCACAAGGCCGAGACGCGCACCGATTCGCTGTCCGGCGGGCAGATGCAGCGCGTGGGCATCGCCCGTGCGCTGGCCCAGCGGCCGCAGGTGATCCTTGCCGACGAGCCGGTAGCGAGCCTCGATCCGAAGACCGCGCAACTGGTCATGCACTACCTGCGCGAAGCTTCCCGCACCCTGGGCATCACCGTGGTATGCAACCTGCACCAGGTGGACCTGGCGCGGGAGTTCGGCGACCGCATCGTCGGCCTGGCCAACGGTCGCCTGGTGTTCGACGGCACCCGCGAGCAACTGGACGACTCGGCCCTGCGACGCATCTACCAGCAACGCCCGAGCAGCGAGGCGACTGCCTACCAGACGGCCGCCCGCGCGGTCTACGCCAGCGAAACAGGAGCCGGAGCATGAACCTGCGCAGCCACCACTGGATGGTCGAAACGCCGCAAACCAGACGCGGCTGGCTGACCACCGGCGCTTCCGTGCTGGCGGTGCTCTACCTGCTGCACTGGAGCGCCGAGGGCGCACAGCTGAGCTGGAGCGAACTGGCCAGCGGCCTGCCGCAGATCGGCGACTTCCTCAGCCGCTCGCTGCCACCGGACCTGGGCATCCTGCCGAGCCTCTGGGGGCCGGCGCTGGAAACCTTGCAGATTGCCCTCTGGGGCACGCTGCTGGGCATCGTCCTGGCGGTGCCACTGGGTTTCCTTGCCGCACGCAACCTGCACGGCAACCGCTGGATCTATCTGGCTACGCGACAGCTGCTCAACGTCATCCGCAGCATCAACGAGCTGATCCTCGCCCTGGTCTTCGTTTCCGCCGTCGGCCTGGGCCCCTTCCCCGGCGTGCTGGCCCTGGCGCTGCACGGCGTGGGCATGCTCGGCAAGTTCTTCGCCGAGAGCATCGAGGAGATCGACCAGGGCCCCATCGAGGCGCTGCAGGCCACCGGTGCGCGGCCATTGCAGGTGATCGTGTTCGGCGTGCTGCCACAGGTGATCACCGCCTGGATCGCCGTGGTGCTCTACCGCTTCGAGGTCAACCTGCGCTCCGCCACCGTGCTCGGCATGGTCGGCGCCGGCGGCCTGGGCTTCGAGCTGGTCAGCAGCCTGAAGCTGTTCAAGTACCAGGAGACCGCTACCTGCATTGTCGTCATCACCGTCATGGTGGTGCTCGCCGACCTGCTCTCCAACCGCCTGCGCCACGCCATCCAGGGTAACGGGCGGCACTGACCGCATCCGCCCAGCCGAGTCAGATCGGCCCTTCCCCTTCCGCCACAACCGCCTGCCGCGTGCGCCTCTCGGGCGCGCGCCGAGCAGGCTCGCGCCCGGAGTTTGCACAAGATGCCCGCACCCGCCGTTATCGGTCTGGCCGATGCCTACCTGCAATCAATCGATTGGAACGAAACCGACGAGGCCCCGAGCATGGCCCCACGTTCAAACAACAACAAGGAACTGCCCATGCCTGCCCGATTCCACAATCCGGTCGCCACCGTTTTCGGCGGCGGCAGCCTGGAGCGCATCGCCGACCTGTGCGAAGGCAAGGTCGCCCTGGTGACCTTCCCCGAAGCCGCGCAACTGGGGCTGATCGACCGCGTCCGCGGTCTGCTCGGCGAGCGTCTCGCCTACGTCATCGACGACGTGCAGCCCAATCCCGATGTTGCCTGGCTGCGTGATGTGCACGAACGCTTCTGGCGTGAAGCAGCCGATTGCGACACTGTGTTTGCGCTCGGCGGCGGCAGCGCCATCGACACCGCCAAGGCGCTGATCGTCGGCACCGCTTCGGGGCACTTCGACGAACTGCTCGACCTGCTGGCCACCGGCAAGCCCTTCGTCCCGGCGCGGCACAAGACACTGATCGCCGCGCCGACCACCGCCGGCACCGGCAGCGAAGTGACGCCCTGGGCGACCCTCTGGGATGCGCGGCAACAGAAGAAATACTCCCTGCACCTGGACTGCACCTGGCCGCAGGTGGCGCTGATCGACCCGGACCTGATGCTCAGCGTGCCCGCCGGCGTGACCGTGTCCACCGGGCTGGATGCACTGTCCCACGCGCTGGAATCGATCTGGAACCACAACGCCAACCCGATCTCCGACACCTTCGCCGTCTCCGCCATCGAAGACATCCTCGACTGCCTGCCGCGCCTGCAACACGACCTCTCCAACCGCGAACTGCGCTCGCGCATGGCGCTGGCGGCGCTGAAGGCCGGCATGGCCTTCTCCAACACCAAGACCGCGCTGGCTCATTCGATCTCCTACGAGATGACCCTGCGCCACGGCCTGCCTCATGGCATCGCCTGCTCCTTCACCCTGCCGCTGGTGCTGGGCCTGGCCTGGGGCCGCGACGCCGACCGCGACCGCACACTGCAGCGGGTGTTCGGCAGCGACCTTGCTACAGCACAGAAACGCCTGCGTGAATTCCTCCATCGCCTCGGGGTCAAGACCGAGTTCGACGACTACGGCGTGACGTCCGCCGAAGCCGAAGCGATGATCGACTTCGCCATGCAGGGCGCCCGTGGCCGCAACTTCATCGGCTCGCAAGCCGCCTGAGGCCGTCCTTTACCGGGCGGCCGAAGCGGCCGCCTTTTCCTGTTGCACCGAAGAAGAGTGCCGACACGCCGCGCTTCGCGCCGGCGCGAGCGAACAAGAAGGAAAACCGCCATGAACCGTGCACAAACCCTGTCTGGCCTTGAATCATCCGTGTCGCCCTTCCGCCTGGCGCAGTGGCGCATGCTGCTCGCCGCGATGTTCTGCTACCTGTTCTTCTATACCGGCCGCCAGACCTTCGGCTTCGCCATCCCCGGCATCCAGGCCGAGTTCGGCCTGAGCAAGGAAACCCTCGGCTGGGCCTCCAGTGCCATGCTATGGATGTACGCCATCGGCCAGGCGATCAACGGCAATCTCGCCGACAAATTCGGCGGCCGGCGCATCATGAGCCTGGGTGCGGTGCTGTCCTGCGGGGCCAACTGGGTCACCAGTTTCGCCGGCGGCTTCGGTAGCCTGATCCTGCCGTGGGGCATCAACGGCTACTTCCAGGCGCTGGGCTGGGCGCCGGGCAGTCGCCTGCTGTCGAACTGGTGGAGCGCCGCCGAGCGCGGCAAGGTCTACGGTTTCTATGTGTTCGCTGCGGGCTGCGCCTCGGTGCTGTCCTACGTCACCTCGGTGGTAGTGATCGACGTGCTGCACCTGGAGTGGCGCTGGATCTTCCGCCTGCCGGTCCTGCTGATGCTCGCCGGTGGCATCGTGTTCTACCTGGTGGCGCGGGAGCGCCCGCAGGACATGGGCTTCGAGCCGCTGGCCGACACCGGCGTGGCGAATGCCGAAGACCGCTCCAGCGAGGCAGCCCACGGTGAAGAGGAAACCTCGACGCAGCGCTACCTGGCGGTGCTGAAGAACCCGCGCCTGCTGGTCGCCGCGCTGTCCCTGGGCTTCCAGAACGCCGCGCGCTACGGGCTGATCGTCTGGGTACCGGTGCACTTCCTCGGCGCCGACTGGCAGAAGGGCCAGAGCTTCATCGACCCGAAGTGGATCACCATTGCCCTGCCCGTCGGCATGGCCGTGGGCGCGCTGAGCAACGGCTGGGTGTCCGACCGACTGTTCGGCAGCAAGCGCTACCGCGCGATCATGCTCTACATGGTGCTAGGCGCACTCACCAGCCTGTGGATGTGGAGCCTGCCGGCGCACAGTGGCATCGGCCTGCTCGCGCTGTTCCTCTGCGGCTTCTTCGTCTACGGCCCGGCGTCGAGTTTCTGGGCACTCTGCCCGGACCTGGTCGGAGCGCGCCGCGCCGGTACCGCCACCGGGATCATGAACTTCTCCTCCTACCTCTTCGCGGGTCTGGCCGAACCCCTGATCGGTCGCATGCTGGACACGACGGGCAATACTTCACTGATCTTCATCGTGGTCACCACGGCCTGCGTGTGCAGCGCGGTGGTCGCCCTGTTCGTCCGTCGCTGAGGGCACGGCCATGTGGCAACCCCTGGTGAAGGACTTCCTGCTGACAAAGAGAAACCATGTACCAGTACCACAAGTGGTTGCGCTCCTTTCATGCCGTGGCCCACACCGGCAGCTTCACCCAGGCGGCAACGCTGCTGAGTGTCGGCCAGCCGACCATCAGCGAACAGGTCAGCGGCCTGGAGAAGCGCTTTTCGGTGGAGCTGTTCCACCGGCGCGGGCGCTTCATCGAACTGAGCCCGGCCGGACAGCAGCTCTACGCCATCACCCAGGGCCTGTTCGGCCAGGAGGACGAAGCCTTGCAACTGCTGCAGAGCTTCCAGCAGCGCAAGCAGGGCATGCTGCGCCTCGGTGCGGTGTCGCCGCCGATTGCCATGAGCCTGACCTACTCGCTGATGCAGCGTTACCCGCACATCGAACTGGAAACTTCCTTCACCAGCGAGGCCGGCACCCTGGAGCGGCTGTACAACTTCGATATCGATGTGGCGATTCTCGCCCTCTCGGAGTTCGACCAGCGCCTGAGCACGCAACTGTATCGGACCTGCCCGATCCTCGCGGTGGTGCGCGACGATCACCCCTGGGCGCAGCAGGAATCGGTCAGCGTGCAGGAGATTGCCAAGGAGCGCGTGGTACTGCGCGAACCGGCTTCGCGCACCCGCCAGCTGGTGGAAGAAGGCTGCCGCAGGCATGGCGTGGAACTGGACTGCGCCATGCAGCTGAACAGCCGCGAGGCCATCGTCCATGCGGTGGTGCATGGCATCGGCGTGGGCTTCGTCTCGGCAGTGGAGTATGCCGACCGACCGGGCACGCGCTCCATCGCCTTCGCCGAAGATCCGTTCCACATCAGCTACTACCTGTGCTGCCTGGGCATCCGCCGCAAGCGGCCGATCATCGCCGAGCTGTTCGACTCCACGGCCTGACTTCCACCCCGCACATCCCTTGAAACCGCGAGCCCGCCGCGACGCCGGGCGGGCCGCGCTCGGCCTGCTTTTCACAAAGCATCCCCCTCACAGGAGCACCACCATGCATTACCAGCAACCCCAGCAACTGCAAGCCGTCATCCTCGACTGGGCCGGCACCGTGGTCGACTTCGGCTCCTTTGCGCCGACCCAGATCTTCGTCGAGGCCTTCGCCGAGTTCGGCGTGCAGGTCAGCCTGGAAGAAGCCCGCGGCCCGATGGGCATGGGCAAGTGGGACCACATCCGCACCCTATGCGACATTCCCGCCATCGGAGAACGCTACCGCGCCGCCTTCGGCCATCTGCCCACCGACGACGACGTCACCGCCATCTACGAACGCTTCATGCCACTGCAGATCGAGAAGATCGCCGAGCACTCGGCGCTGATCCCCGGTGCGCTGGAGGCTATCGCCATTCTGCGCAAGGGCGGGTTGAAGATCGGCTCCTGCTCCGGCTATCCGGCGGTGGTGATGGAGAAGGTCGTCGCCCTGGCCAAGACCAACGGCTACGTCGCCGACCACGTGGCCGCCACCGATGAAGTGCCCAACGGCCGGCCACACCCGGCTCAGGCGCTGGCCAACGTGATCGCCCTGGGCATCAACGACGTGGCAGCCTGCGTGAAGGTCGACGACACCTGGCCGGGCATCCTCGAAGGCCGCAGCGCCGGCATGTGGACCGTGGCGCTGACCTGCTCGGGCAACGCCCTGGGCCTGACTTACGAGCAGTACCAGGCGCTGCCGGCCGAGAAGCTGGAGCAGGAGCGCCGCCGTATCGGGCAGATGTTCGAGGGCTCGCGGCCGCACTACCTGATCGACACCATCGTCGAACTGCCGGCGGTGATCGCCGATATCAATGCGCGCCTGGCGCGGGGGGAGATGCCCCAGGGCAGTTGATCCCGAGCGATAACGAAGAAGGCCCGCCGGATGCGGGCCTTCTGCTTTCTGGAGTAGCAAGCTTGCGCGTGAACCGATTCTCCCGTGGAGCGGTTCGCGAGCGAACTCGCGCCTACAAAAATCGGCGATGCGACCCAGTGATATCACCGCAATAGCATTTCAGACCGTTCGTCAGCCCTTGGTAAAAATTCGGAACAATTTTTCCGTCCTTCATCTCGAACCGTCGGAACTGTCTTATCCGCGATACACATCCCACAGCGGTGTATCAACGAATTTACAGCGATTAGAACGGATTCACGGTCAAGTTTCGGACCGATCGTCATAATCCGACGAGTTATTGCAAGATATTTCACAAGGACGCGAAATGGCTCTTCTCTCTTGCCGTAGAGAGCTTCCGGCAGCTGTCTGCCTGGCTCCGCGAGCCCCACGGACGGGCATCGATCTTCACCTGCGAACCACGCTGCAACTGGCCGCCCTGGCCATGGCCACCTGCAGCAGCACTGCGGCCCTGGCCGCCGATCCGACTCCCGCCCAGCAACTCCTGCAGCAGCAGGAGCGCGACCGTGCTTTGCGCGAGCAACTGGAACCCTCGCCGGATGTACGCCTGAAGCTGCCGCCCAGCGGGCTGGACGCCAATCGGCTGCCGAAGGAGGAAGCGCCCTGCTTCCCCATTCGCCGGATCACCCTGGTCGGCGACTCCGCCGAGCGCTTCCAGTGGGCGCTGCGCGCGGCCGACCCCAAGGATGACCCGGCCACCGGGCAGTGCCTGGGCGCCAATGGCATCAACCTGACGATGAAGCGCATCCAGAACGCGATCATCGAACGCGGCTTCGTCACCTCCCGCGTGCTGGCGCAGCCGCAGGACCTCAAGAGCGGCACCCTGGAGCTGACCCTGCTGCCCGGGCGCATCCGTTCGATCCGCTTCGCCGAAGGCACCTCGCACCGCGCCAACGCCTGGAACACCGTCCCGGCCAAACCCGGCGACCTGCTCAACCTGCGCGACATCGAACAGGCGCTGGAGAACTTCAAGCGGGTGCCCACCGCCGATGCCGACATCCAGATCACCGCGGCCGAAGGCGCCGGCGCACAGCCCGGCGAGAGCGACCTGGTGATCGCCTGGCGGCAGAAGTTCCCGATCCGTTTCAGCCTCTCGGTGGACGACTCGGGCACCGACGAGACCGGCAAGTACCTGGGCACCACCTCGGTGTCCTTCGACAACTTCCTGACCCTCAGCGATCTCTTCTACTTCAGCTACAACCACGACCTGGGCGGCGGCGACTCCGGCGATCGCGGCTCGCGCGGACACACCCTGCACTACTCGGTGCCCTTCGGTTACTGGCTGCTGGGGGTGACCTCCAGCGAGTACGACTACCACCAGACCATCTCCGGGGCGAACCAGGACTACAGCTACAGCGGCGAGAGCAAGAACGACGAGATCAGCCTCACCCGCATGCTCTACCGCGACGCCGTGCGCAAGACCACCGCCAGCATCGGCGGCTGGAGCCGGCGCTCGAAGAACTGGATCGACGACACCGAGATCGAGGTCCAGCGTCGGCGCATGGCCGGCTGGTCGTTCGGCCTGACCCACACCGAATACATCGGCGCCTCCACCCTCTACCTGAGCACCGGCTACCGCCGCGGCACCGGCGCGCGCAACGCCATGGCCGCGCCGGAGGAACCCTTCGACGAAGGCACCTCGCGCTCCAAGATCATCACCGCCGAAGCCCAGCTCAGCGTGCCCTTCGCCCTGGGCGACCAGCGCCTGCGCTACAGCAACACCTGGCGCGCGCAATGGAACCGGACGCCGCTGGTCCCCCAGGACCGTTTCACCATCGGCGGGCGTTACAGCGTGCGCGGCTTCGACGGCGAGCAGATCCTCTCCGCCGACCGTGGCTGGCTGACCCGCAACGACCTGGGCCTGGCGCTGGGCCAGACCGGTCAGGAAGCCTACGTCGGCGTGGACTACGGCGAAGTCGGCGGGCAGTCGAGCAAGTACCTGATCGGCACTCACCTGGCCGGTTACGTGCTGGGCCTGCGTGGCGGCTATCGCGGCGTGTCCTACGACGTCTTCGTCGGCCAGCCGATCAGCAAGCCCAAGGGCTTCGACACCGCCAGCACCACCGGCGGCTTCAACCTGACCTGGTCCTTCTGAGGAGGCGCCCCATGCATATCGACGGATTCGACATCACCGCGCCGGGCTTCTCCGACGAGCCCTGGAGCGAAGCCGAGGCGTTGGGCTCGGCGGTCTGGCTGTGGCTGCACTCGGCGTCCCACCGCGACGTCCCGCTGCACGCGCTCAATGCCCTGCTGCTGCCGGCGATCAGCCATCGCCAGTTCATCCTCGGCCGGCAGAACGGCCGCCCGGTGTTCTACGTCGCCTTCAGCAACCTGAGCCTGGAAGCCGAGGCGCGCTACCTGAGCCAACCGGCCATCTGCATGCCGGCCGCCGACTGGAACAGCGGCGAGCGCATCTGGTTCAACGACTGGGTGGCGCCGTTCGGCCACTCCGTTCCGGTGTCGCGCGTCCTGCAGCGGCACTTCTTCGCCAACCGCTGCGGCCGGGCGCTGTACCACCGTGGCGAACAACGCGGCCTGAGGATCAAGAAGTTCCAGGGTATCGCGGTCATGCCTGCCGAAGGGCGCGCATGGTTCTCCGATAACCCGCTGGCCATCCAGCTCTGAGCGCGCCCCGCGGCCTGCGCCCTGAATCGACAAAGGGATTTGTATGAACAAGCACCTCTACCGCATCGTCTTCAACAAGGCTCGCGGCCAGCTGATGGTCGTCGCCGAGACTGTCACCAGCAACGGCAAGGCGCCGGGCACCACGGACGGTCCGCTGGGCGCCATGGGCGCCACGCTGCTGGTCAGCCTGCGCCCGCTGCGCTTCGCCTTGATGGCGACACTCGGGCTGGTCAGCCTGGCCGCGCCTCTGGCCCACGCCGACATCGTCGCCGACCATGGCGCCCCGCCCGGCCAACAGCCAGGCGTGATCAACTCCGCCAATGGCGTGCCCCAGGTGAACATCCAGACACCCAGCGCCGCCGGCGTCTCGCGCAATACCTACAGCCAGTTCGACGTGAACCAGCAAGGCGCGATCCTCAACAATTCGCGCACCAGCGTGCAGACCCAGCTCGGCGGCTGGATCGACGGCAACCAGAACCTGGCCAACGGCACCGCGCGGGTAATCCTCAACGAGGTCAACGGCAGCAACCCCAGCCAACTGCGCGGCTACGTGGAAGTCGCCGGCGACCGCGCCCAGGTGGTGATCGCCAACCCGGCGGGCATTGCCTGTGACGGCTGCGGCTTCATCAACGCCAACCGCGCCACCCTGACCACCGGTACCGCACAGATCGTCGATGGCCAGTTGCAGGGCTACGAGGTCCGCGGCGGCCACATCGCCATCACCGGCAAGGGCCTGGACGCCAGCCAGACCGATTTCACCGACGTCATCGCCCGCTCCGTGGAGGTCAATGCCGGCGTCTGGGCCAAGGACCTGCGCGTCACCGCCGGGGCCAATCAGGTCAACGCCGACAACACCAGCGCGCGGCCGATCGAAGGCCTCGGCGAGAAACCCGCGGTGGCCATCGACGTCGCCCAGCTCGGCGGCATGTACGCCGGCAAGATCATGCTGGTGGGCAGCGAATCCGGCGTTGGCGTGCGCAACGCCGGGCAGATCGGCGCGAGCGCCGGCGACGTGGTGATCAGCGCCGACGGCCGTATCGGCAACAGCGGGCAGATCAACGCCACCGCCAACGTCCGCCTGGACAGCAACGGCGGCATCGACAACAGCGGCTCGGCCTACGCCAGGGGCGATACCGCGCTGAGCAGCCGCGGCGACATCCACAACAGCGGTATCACGGCGGCGCAGCAGAACGTCAGCCTGAACGCCAGCGGCATCGTCAATGACAGCCAGGCCACCCTCGCTGCCGGCGTGCAGGCCGATGGCAGCATCGGCAACAACGGCCGACTCGACATCAAGGCCGGCAACCAGGTGAAGAGCCAGGGCTCGACCGTCGCCGGCGGCGACCTCGACATCGCCGGTGCCAGCCTCGACCTCAGGCAGGGCCAGGCCGGCGCCCAGAACGTCCGCCTCACCGCCAGCAACGGCAACGCCGACCTGACCAGCGCCCAGGTGGACGCCAGCAATGCGCTGGCGGTGAGTGCCTCGCAGAAGCTCACCAGCGACTCGGCCCGGCTGGCCGGCACCAGCGTGCAACTGCAGGCCCACGATCTGTCCAACCGCCAGGGCGAAATCATTCAGACCGGCAACGGCGACATGACCATCGCCCTCCCCGGCACCCTGGACAACAGCGACGGGCGCATCGCCAGCAACGCCGCCAACCTGACACTCAACTCGCTGAACCTGGACAACCGCCGGGGCAGGATCGAACACGCCGGCAACGGCACGCTGACAGTCAACGCCAACTCCGTCGATGGTCGCGACGGCTCGCTGGCCAGCAACGGTCAGTTACAGGCACGCTTCCACGATGCCCTGCTCGACGGTGCCAGCACCGTGGCACGGCAGATCGGCATCGATGCCGCGTCGCTCTCCAATCGCCAGGGCGAAATCCTCCAGACCGGCGCCGGCACCCTGCGGGTCAGCACCAGTGGGCTGCTGGACAACAGCGGCGGCACCCTCACCGGCAATGGCGGCGTGCAGCTGGACGGCGGCAGCCTGCTGAACCAGTCCGGCACCGTGCAGGCTGCCGGCGGCGACCTCCAGGCCAAGGTCAAGGACAGGCTGGACAATACCTCCGGCACCCTCGCGGCCACCGGCAATTCACGCGTGGAGGCCGGCGAGCTGGTCAACGCCAAGGGCAAGGTCACCGCCAGCGGAACGCTCGAGGTCAACGCCGGCAAGCTGAACAACGACACCGGCACCCTTGCCGCCAAAGGTACTCTCACCGCCCGTGGCGGCTCGATCAGCAACCAGGGCGGCAGCCTCGGCTCGGTGGACGGCAGCGTGGCCGTCGACGCCACCCAGGGCAGCCTCGACAACCGCAACGGCCGCATCGAAGGCCAGCACCAGATCACGCTCTCCGGTCAGGGAGTGCTGAACAGCAACGGTCTGATCAGCGCCGGCAACCTCAAGCTGGACAGCAACCGCGCCACCCTCGACAACAACAATGGCGTGCTGATCGCCACCGATGGCGTGGAGCTGCAGACCGGTGCGCTGAACAACCAGGGCGGCCTGGTCCAGGCCGCCGGCCTGCTGCGCATCGACGCCCACGGCCAGGCCATCAGCAACACCGACTCCGGCGCCAGCGGCGGCCTGCTCGGCAAGGGCGGGGTGATTCTCGCCAGTGGCAACCTGGACAACAGTGCCGGGTTCATCGGCGGCAAGGGCGACCTCGACCTCTCCAGCACGCAGATCGCCAACAATCGCGGCGGCCTGCTGACCAGCGAAGGCAAGGTACGGATCAAGGCCAGTGGCCTGGACAACCGGGGTGGCCAGCTGCAGACCCTGGGCGACGCCGTGCTCGACCTCGCCAGCGGCCGCCTGGACAACGCTGGCAGCCTGCTGCGCGCCGGCGGCAAGCTGGTGGTCACGGCGGGCACAATCGACAACCGCAACACCCTGGGCACCGACCAGGGCATCGAAGGCCACTCGCTGACGCTCACCGCCAGCCAGATCGGCAACCAGTCCGGCGCGCTGCGCGCCGACGAGACCCTCACCCTCAACAGCAGCGGCCAGCTGGACAACAGCGCGGGCCTGGTCAGCTCCAGCCAGGACCTGAACATCCTCGACGGCGCGGCCAGCAAAACCCTCGCCATCCTCAACCGCGACGGCAAGCTGATCGCCGGGCAGAAGCTGTCCATCGACGCCAGGAACCTCGGCGGCGACGGCAAGACCCTCAGCCTGGGCGACATCAGCCTGAAGCTGCGCGACAGCTACGTGAACAATGGCCAATTGCAGGCCAATGGCAGCATCACCCTGCAGACCGCCGGCAACCTGGAGAACCAGGCGCGCCTCGTCGCGGGCCAGGGGCTGACGGTGAAAGCTGGCGACGTGAACAACACCGCCGCCGGTGAACTCAGCGCCACCACTCTGACCGTCGACGCCAGCGGCACCCTGACCAACCGTGGCCTGCTCGACGGCCAGACCACCCGCGTCAACGCCGGCACCCTGAACAACCTCGGCACCGGGCGCATCTATGGCGACCAGCTGTCGATCTACGCCGGCACCCTGCGCAACGACGTGGAAGACGGCAAGGCCGCCGTGATCGCCGCTCGCAACCGCCTCGACATCGGCGTCGGCTCGCTGCTCAACCGCGAGCATGCGCTGCTCTTCAGCGCCGGCGATCTCTACATCGGCGGCGCCCTGGACGCCACCGGCCATGCCACCGGCAGCGCCAGCGACATCCGCAACGCCAGCGCCACCATCGAGGCCCTCGGCGACATGGGCCTGGCCAGCGCCGTGCTGCGCAACACCAACGAGCACTTCAGCACCCACGAAGTGGAGGTCAGCCGGGAGAGCGTCCTCGAGTACCAGCTCACCGGCTCCACGACTCGCTACAAGCCGGAGCAGATTTCCATCTACAACTCCGAAGTGGACTACCTGGTCACCCCGGAAGGCGAGCGCGAGGACTGGAACCTCTACAACTACACCCGCGTGACCCGCGAAACCCAGATACTCAGCTCCGACCCCGCGCAGATCCTCGCCGGCGGCTCCATGCGCCTGGACATCGCCGACGCGCTGAACGACAAGAGCCGGATCATCGCCGGCGGCACCCTCAGCGGAAACCTGGGCCAGCTGGAGAACACCGAGGTCCCCGGCGCGCGCACCACCACCGAGAGCGGCATCGTCACCCACTTCTACCGCATCCAGAAGAAGGGCCGCGACAAGCAGGGCGCCGACGGCGCGGCCTACAATCCCGCCGCCAGCATCGTCGACATCTTCCTCAAGCCCAGCGCCTACCAGCAGAACACCGCCCATGCCGGCAGCGGCACGCAGATCGGCGACCTCAACCTGGGCCGCGTCGACCAGCCGGCTTCCGGCGCCAGCAACGCCCAGGTCAACATCGGCAACGGTCGGGTGATCAGCCCGGTGCTGGAAGTCACCGCCGTGCAGACGAAGAACAACGCCGGCGTTGCCGAGTCCATCCGCACCGGCGGCATCGACACCCGCGTGCCGGACAACAGCCTGTTCCAGGTCAACCCGCAGGCCACCAGCGGCTACCTGATCGAAAGCGATCCACGCTTCACCAACTACCGCGCCTGGCTGTCCTCGGACTACATGCTCGAACGCCTGAGCGTGGACCCCGGCCTGACCCTGACGCGCCTGGGCGACGGCTTCTACGAGCAGAAGCTGATCCGCGAGCAGATCGCCCAGCTCACCGGCCGGCGCTTCCTCGACGGCTACGGCAATGACGAGACCCAGTACCGCGCCCTGCTCGACAACGGCCTGACCTACGCCGAGGCCTGGAACCTGGTCCCCGGCGTCGCCCTGACGCCCGAGCAGATGGCGCAGCTGACCAGCGACATCGTCTGGCTGGTGGCCAAGGACGTCACCCTCCCCGACGGCAGCGTCACCCGCGCGCTGGTGCCGCAGGTGTACGTGCGCGTGCGCCAGGGTGACATCGACGGCTCCGGCGCGCTGATGGCCGGGCAGAACGTCGACCTCAACATCCAGAACGACCTGGTCAACAGCGGCACCCTCGGCGGGCGCAACGTGCTGTCGATCACCGCGCAGAACATCCAGAACCTCGGTGGCCGCCTGAACGGCACCGACGTGGGGGTGAAGGCCGCTGGCGACCTGAACAACCTCGGCGGCCTGATCGACGCCAGCCACAGCCTGACCGCCGTGGCCGGCCGCGACATCAACCTGACCTCCAGCACCCAGGACACCCGGAGTGCCCAGGGCAGCGCCACGCGCGTCTCGCGGGTCGCCGGGCTGTTCGTCTCCGACCCGGCCGGCGAGCTGATCGCTACCGCCGGGCGCGACCTCAACCTGAACGCCGCACAGGTGGTCAACAGCGGCGAGGGTGGCAAGACCACCCTGGGTGCCGGCAACGACATCAACCTCGGCACCGTGGCCGTCCAGGAACAGCAGAGCATGACCTGGAACAGCAGCAACTGGCGCAAGGAGTCCAGCGCCGGCGAAGTGGGCAGCAGCGTGCAGGGCCAGGGCGACGTGCGCCTGATCGCCGGCCATGACCTCAACGCCCGTGGCGCCAGCGTGACCAGCGAACAGGGAGCGGTGCAGGCCTCGGCCGATCACGACGTCAACCTCACCGCCAGCCAGAACAACGCCATGGCCGACGAGGCGCACAAGGTGAAGAGCAAGACTGGCTGGTTCTCCTCCAAGACCATCGTCACCCGCGACACGGTCGACCAGACCCTGTCCCAGGGCACCACCTTCAGCGGCGAGACCACCTACGTCAGCGCCGGCAACGACCTCAAGGTGGAAGGCAGCAACGTGGTCTCCAACGGCGACACCACGCTGGTGGCAGGCCGCAACGTGACCATCGCCTCCGCCACCGACCACCTCAACGAACAACACAGCCGTGACGAGAAGAAGAGCGGCCTGTTCAGCGGCGGCGGCATCGGTTTCACCATCGGCAGCCAGCAGCAGTCGGTGAAGAACACCGACGATGGCGACAGCGCCGCCGCCAGCACCGTCGGCTCGATCAACGGCGACGTCAACATCAAGGCCGGCGAGGCCTACCGCCAGGTCGGCAGCAAGGTCAGCGCCCCCACCGGCGACGTCAACATCGACGGCCGCACGGTGGAGATCGTCGAGGCGCAGGACGCCCACCTCAGCACCCAGGAAAGCAAGTTCAAGCAGAGCGGGCTGTCCGTCACCCTGACCAACCCGATCATCAGCGCCGTGCAGACCGCGCAGCAGATGAAGAAGTCCGCCGAGCGCACCGACGACAACCGCATGAAGGCCCTGGCCGCGGCCAACGTCGCCATGGAAGGCGCCGGTGCCGCCTCCGCCGTCATGGCCAACCCGGCCCAGGCCGGCGGCATCAACATCAGCATCTCCATCGGCGCGAGCAAGAACGAGAGCCGCAGCGAGCAGCGCGGCAGCACTGCCGCGGGCTCCAGCGTGAGCGCCGAGCGTGACGTGAACATCACCGCCAGCGGCGCCGGCAAGGACAGCGACATCACCGTGCAAGGCAGCCAGATCAGCGCAGGGCGCGACGCCAACCTCAAGGCCGAGGGCGACATCGCCCTGCTCGCCGCGCAGAACACCGTCGAGCAGCACAGCACCAGCAAGGGCAGCAGCGCGAGCATCGGTATCGGCTTCGCCGTGGGCGGCACGCAGAACGGCTTCACCATCAACGCCGGCGCCTCGCAGAGTCGCGGCAACGCCGACGGCAAGGACCTGGTCTGGAGCAACACCCACGTCGACGGCGGCCGCCAGGTCAACCTGCAGTCCGGCGGCGACACCCAGCTGCGCGGTGCGGTGGTCAGCGCACCGCAGGTCACTGCCGACGTCGGCGGCAACCTGAGCATCGAGAGCCTGCAGGACACCAGCACCTATGACGCCAAGCAATCGAGCAAGGGCGTCGGCGTCAGCCTGTGCATCCCGCCGTTCTGCTATGGCGCCTCCAGCGGCAGCGTCAGCAGCAACACCGCCAAGCAGAACTCCAACTACGCCAGCGTCACCGAGCAATCGGGCATCAAGGCCGGCGACGGCGGTTTCGACATCCGCGTGAACGGCAACACCGACCTCAAGGGCGGGCTGGTCGCCAGCAGCGACGCCGCCATCGCGGCCGGCCGCAACCAGCTCAGCACCGGCACCCTGACCCAGTCGGACATCCACAACGCGGCCGACGCCAAGGCCACCAGCAGCGGCGTCAACCTCAGCACCGACATGGTCACCCAGGGCAAGTACGGCGTCGGCAAGGCCATCGTCGGCAACGCGCTGAACTCGGGCAAGGATTCGGGCTCCTCGTCCGGCGACACCCGCAGCGCCATCAGCGCCGGCAACGTAGTGATCACGGACGACGCCCTGCAGCAGGAGATCACCGGCAAGGGCGCGGCGGACACCATCGCCAGCCTCGACCGCGACACCGCCAACGCCCACACCGCCGCCGAGCGCCAGGACGTCGACGAGATGCGCCGTACCGCCGAGGCCGAGCAGGCGATCAAGAACGAAACCTACCGCCAGGCCGTGCAGTTCACCGACGACGCCTACCGCAAGATGTTCCTGGAGAAGGCGCGGATGTTCGTCATCCTCACCGACGAAAATGGCAACGTGCGGCGCGACGACCAGGGCGTTCCCCTGCGCCGCGAGCTGACCGAGGAGGAGAAGAGCAACCTGCAACCGGGCGCCGATGGCCGCGTGCACATTGCCAACAACGGCATCTTCAACGACGAGAATGGCGCAGCCAAGTACGCGGCGCAGCACAGTACCTCTGACGGCCCGCAGTACTTCATCTGGTTCCCCGATGCCAGCAACTCGGTTTCCGAACTGCTGATCGCCGGCTACCAGAAATACCTGGAGAACGACTTCTGGGGCCTGGCCAACGCCACCGTCGAGACCCGCGACGCGCTGCTGCGCTACGGCGAAACCGGCCTGCACATCGACGGCCACAGCCGTGGCTCGATGACCACCGGCAACGCCATGGAGTCCATCGCCCGGCTGCCCGACCCCAGCGGCAGCCTGAGCAACACCACGCTCAATTTCTACGGCCCGGCCTACAACGCCGCCAAGGCTGACGACCTGCTGGCGATGCTGCAGAATCGCGATGATCTGAGCGACGAGCAGAAGAACGCCATGGTGTTGCAACTGCAGAACCACAACACCGACCCGGTGGGCGGCTGGATCGGCTGGAACCCCGGCACCGGCGGCACCATCCCCGAAGACAGCAACACGCTCAAGGAGATCAAGAACGTGGCCGGCGGCAAGTACACCGTGCACAACTGCTATGGAGCGGGCGACAAGGAATGCCAGCAATTCTGGATGGACAAGCCGGGCCAGGTGCCGCAGCTGACACCCGTGAAGACCTACCCACAGCAGCCATGAGCGCGATGATCAAAGGCAGCGCTCGTCTCGTTCCCCTCCTCGCCTGCCTGCTCGTGGCGGCCTGCAGCCAGGCGCGGCCGTTCCAGCCGCCCCCGCCGCTCTACGAGCTGTGGGCCAAGCCCGGCGTCGACCGGCAGGGCATCCGCAATGCCCTGCTGGACTGCGGCTATCCGGACTCCGCCTACGTCGACAGCAGGACCATCACCAACAACGACTACGCCCGTGGCGAGCAGTGCATGCTCGGCAAGGGCTTCGTCCACCAGGGCCGCCACACCTACTGCGACATCCACTCGCAGCTACCGGCCTGCCAGGCAGCCGGCGTTCCGCGGAAACCATCGTCGGTAGAACGTCGTCCCGCCTACGAACAGTGGGAGCAGTCCGGCACCGATACCCAAGGCGTGCAGGAAGCGATGAAGGCCTGCGGCTATACCTCGGTCATCGAGCCCATCGACGAAATGCTGCTCAACGATATCGCGGCAGCTCAGCTCTGCATGCTCGACCACGGTTTTCATTTCACCCGACCGGCCAATGCCCTGCTGTGCAAGAACCCACCAGCGCTGCCAGCCTGCCGCGGAAAGGTCATCGATGTTCCCAATTGCTGCGCGCCGCCAAAGGCCGCCGGGCAGCCCTGAGTCGAAGAAACCGCCATGACCCTCTCATTGCCCCGCTCCGCTTTGTCTGCCCTGACCGCCGTAACGCTGCTGTCAGGCTGCGGCAACCTCGCCAACGTACAGTCGTATTCCACGCCCTATTCGGCGCCCGCAGGCGGCGAGACGGCGCGCCTGCGGGTGATCACCAACGGCATGGCGCGCGGCGTGCCCGCCAGCGCCTGCATCGACTGGCGCCGCGAAGGCGCCGGGGTGATCGCCGTGGCGCAATCGGGCTTCGCCAGCCGCAATGGCCAGAGCCTGGGCATGCCGCCCAGCCGCCAGGCCGAGCAACTGAGCGAGGGCGGCTTCGCCCACAGCGAAGTACAGATACCGGCTGGCCAGCCCTTCGCCTTCAACTTCCAGAGCCGGGGCATGGTCAGCAGCGGCTATTCGTACAGTTGCCAGCAGTCCATGAGCTTCACCCCCGAAGCCGGGCAGGACTATGAACTGCTGCTGATGGAAAGCGGCCAGTGTCTGGCGCGGCTGGTGCGCCTGGGTGATGGCCGCAATCTCAGCGGCAGCCTGCGTGACACCAGTCTGTGCAAGGCCTCCGATGCTCTCTGAGCACCACGCTCAGGGCCGCGAATACGGCGGATAGCGATCATCCGGCACGCGCCGCTGGCTGCCGGGGTCCGGCCCTTCCTCGGGAGCATGGGCCGGGTGAGGCGGGTCGACCTGCGGGTCGGCGAGATCCGGTGAGTCCGGATCGAACCCCAGGTCGGGGTCTACGTGATGCGAGCTGTCGCCGGGCGTTTGGGCTGACGCAAACAGCCAGCCTTCACCGGCGGTCAAGGGATGCTCGCTCAGGGGGACATGGCGTTTCATGATCACCTCCTGCGTTTGTGGCAGTGACAAGGCAGTTTACGCAGCCATCGCCGAGCGTTTCCCGCGTACCGACAACCGGCCGGTTTCGCTCGTCGCGTCGGGGAAACCCTCGATCTAGACCATGGTCGCAAAGACCCGAGCGCCCATCTGTGACACCTTCGCGCGCTTTTTTAGCGCCCCCGGAGTCACCGAATGCCCTCGCCCCTCTCCTCCAGCCCGCTCACCCGCCTGGGTGCCCTCGCCCTGCTCGGTGGCTTCGCCGCCCCGGCCAGCGCCGACTTCCTGGAGGACAGCAGCGCGCGCCTGGAATCGCGCACCTTCTACTTCAACCGCGACTTCCGCGACGGCAGCTCGTCCAACCCGCAGGGCGCCTCCAAGCGCGAGGAAACCGCCCAGGGCTTCATCCTCAATGTGCAGTCGGGCTACACCGAAGGCACCGTCGGCTTCGGCGTCGACGCCCTGGCCATGCTCGGTATCAAGCTCGACTCCAGCCCCGCGGACAGCAACAGCGGCCTGCTGCCTTCCAGCGGCCACGACCCGCGCCACTCCGAGGACCGGTACGCCAAGGCCGGCGTCACCGGCAAGCTGCGTGTCTCCCGCACCCAGTTCAAGTACGGCGCGATGCTGCCGGACATGCCGCTGCTCAAGTACAACGACGGCCGCCTGCTGCCCAACATGTTCCACGGCGCGCAGCTGACCAGTGAGGAAATCGCCCACCTCAAGCTGACCGCCACGCGCCTGGAGCGCTACACCGCGCGCGACTCCACCGACGCCCAGGACGTGCGCCTGAACTGCAAGAACAAGCGCTACGCCTGCGACACCACCGGCAACCGCTTCGACTCCTACCAGGCCGACTACCAGGTCAATGATCAGCTTCTGCTGCAGTACGCCCAGGGCGGGCTGGAGAACGTCTACCGCCAGCGCTACGTCGGTATCGTCGGCAAGCAGGCCATCGGTTCGGGCAAGGCGAGTGCCGACCTGCGCTGGTTCGACAGCGACGACGACGGCAGCGCTCGTGCAGGAGAGATCGACAACCGCGCGCTGAGCCTGCTGCTGTCCTACGCCCAGGGCGGCCACGTCTTCAGTGCCGGCTGGCAGCGCATGAACGGCGACACCTCCATGCCCTACCTCGACGGCAGCAATCCCTACCTCGCCAACTACGTGCAGGTGAACGACTTCGCCAACGCCCGGGAGCGCTCCTGGCAACTGCGCTACGACTTCGACCTGCGCAGCGTCGGCGTGCCCGGCCTGAGCTTCATGACCCGCTACGTCAACGGTGACCACATCGCCCTGGCCAACGGCGACGAGGGCAAGGAATGGGAGCGCGACGTGGAGTTCAAGTACGTGATCCAGGCCGGCACCTTCAAGGACCTCAGCCTGCGCCTGCGCAACGCCACCTACCGCACCAACTACGAACAGTCGGCGCGGGACGTGGACGAGGTGCGCCTGATCGCCAGCTACAACTTCACGATCCTCTGAGCAGCGCCGGGCACGCGGGGTGGGCTTGCCCGCGCGCCCGGGAGCTCGTGGTTTTCCGACCCGGAACCGAAACAGCGGCCATAATCAGCGCTTGTCCGGAGAAATTGCCGCCCCATGTCCGAGCCGCAACCGACCAGTCCCCCTCCCGAGCCGCCGATCAAGCCTGGGCGAAAGCGCCGCTTCCTGCGCTCGCACTGGCTGAAGTGGCGCCGGCACCTGGCGTTCTGGATCGGCGCCCTGCTGGTGGGGCTGGTCGCCCTGGGGTTCGCCTGGCTGGCGGACAAGGCCTTCGGACTGTTCCAGCGGCTGCTGGAAATCTCGCCCTGGCTGCCGCTGCTGGTGACGCCAGCCGGCTTCGCGCTGCTCGCCTGGATCACCCGGCGCTGGTTCGCCAACGCCATGGGCAGCGGCATCCCCCAGGTGATCGCCGCCCTGGAGTCACCCTCACGGAGCTTCCGCTCGCAGGTACTGGCGCTGCCGGTCGCCGCGGCGCGCATGCTGTTCACCCTCGGTGCCCTGCTGGTGGGCGGCTCCGTGGGGCGCGAAGGCCCCACCGTGCACCTGGGCGCGGCGGTCCTCTTCGCCTTCGGCACGCGCCTGGGCCTGCATGGCCGGCGCACCGTGGCCGGGCTGATCCTGGCGGGCGGCGCAGCGGGTATCGCCGCCGCCTTCAATACCCCCCTGGCGGGCATCGTCTTCGCCATCGAGGAACTGAGCCGCACCTTCGAACAACGCTTCAGCGGCCTGGTGCTGACTGCCGTGCTGATCGGCGGCATGGTGACCCTCGGCCTGATGGGCCACTACTCCTACTTCGGCGACGTCGGCGGCCACCTGCCCAGCGGCTGGGGCTGGACCGAGGTGCCGGCCTGTGCGCTGCTGGGCGGTGTGCTCGGCGGGCTGTACGTGAAGCTGGTGCTGCCGGCCCAGGGCGGCTGGATCGGCCGGATGTGCGCCCTGCGCGAGCGCTTCCCGGTGCGCTTCGCCGCCGCCTGCGGCCTGGCCCTGGCGCTGCTCGGCCTGGCCTCCGGCAACCATGTCTATGGCACCGGCTACGAGGAGACCCGCGCCCTGCTCGAAGGCGCCCCGGTCACCGACCCGCTGTTCCTGCTGTGGAAGTTCCTCGCCAACGTCGTCTCCTACCTGGCGGGGATTCCCGGTGGCCTGTTCTCACCGTCGCTGAGCATCGGCGCCGCCTTCGCCCCGCTGCTCGCCCTGCTGCCCGACGTCAACCCGCAGACCTGCGCCCTGCTGGGCATGGGCGCCTACCTCGCCGGGGTGACGCGCTCGCCGCTGACTGCCGCGGTGATCGTGCTGGAACTCTCGCACAGCCAGGACCTGGCGATCCCGATGCTCGCCGTCACGCTCCTGGCGGCGGGAATCTCCGGGAGGATAGCCCCGGTGTCGCTGTACCACGCCCTGGCCCGGCAGATCCTCGACAAGGTGGCGCCGAGCAGACCCTGAACTCAGCGCACCACGTGCAGGTAGTGCAGGTGCCGCTCGTACTGGTCGAGGATGTCGGCGATCACGTCGTCACGGGTCCAGCCCATCACGTCGTAGTCCTGGCCACCCTCGCGCAGGTGCACCTCGGCGCGGAAGTACTTGCGTGACTCGCTGGCCTCGTCCTCGTCCTGCACCACGAAGCTGGCGCTGGTGAAGGCACGCGGGCGGACCTCGTAGAGGAAGTGGCCCTCCCCCGGCTGCACCAGTTCCAGCGCCACGCGCCCGTCGTCGCGCTCCAGCACCTGGGCGTCATGCCCCTGCTTGCGCAGCTCCGCCGCGACTTCCTCGCAGGCAGGCCGCACCACTTCGGCGATGAAGCGCGTGACGTGGGCGCGGCGCGGGCGCATGGCGATACTGCGCAGGCGACGCTGCCAGCCGCCGTCGTGATGCGGCGCATGGCGCGGCGCCGGCAAGGCCTGGTGGCGCAGGCCGCGCCGCGTGGCATCCAGGTGCAGGGCGCGGAACAGCCCCCAGATCGACGCCAGCAGGATCGCCGAGAACGGCAGCGCGCTGGCGATGGTCGCCGTCTGCAGGGCCTTGAGACCGTTGGCCAGCAACAACGCCACCGCCACCACGCCGATGCTCACCGACCAGAAGATGCGCTGCCACAAGGGCGAGTGGTCATGCCCCGAGGAGGCCAGCATATCCACCACCAGCGCACCGGAATCCGCCGAGGTGACGAAGAACACCACCACCATCAGTACCGCCACCAGGGACACCACACTGGACAGCGGGAAATGCTCGAGAAAGGCGAACAGCGCCAGGGAGCTGTCCTGGTCGACGACGGCGGCCAGCGTGGTCACGCCCTCGTTGAGGATCATGTGGATCGCCGAGTCGCCGAACACCGTCATCCACAGCAGGGTGAAGCCGGCCGGGACGAAGAGCACCCCGCAGACGAACTCGCGGATAGTCCGCCCGCGCGAGATGCGCGCGATGAACAGGCCCACGAAGGGCGACCAGGACAGCCACCAGCCCCAGTACAGCAGGGTCCAGCCGCCGATCCAGTCGGTCGGTTCGTAGGCATAGAGGTTGAACGTCTTGTTGACGATGTCCGAGAGGTAGGCGCCGGTGTTCTGCACATAGGTCTGCAACAGGAACACGGTCGGGCCGAGCACCAGCACGAACAGCATGAGGATCACCGCCAGCGCCAGGTTCAGCTCCGAGAGGATGCGGATGCCCTTGTCCAGGCCGCTGGCCACCGAGAGCGTCGCCAGGGCGCAGGTCGCAGCGATCAGGATGATCTGTACCGTGGGGTTTACCGGCAGGCCGAACAGGTGGTGGAAGCCGCTGTTGATCTGCAGCACCCCGTAGCCCAGCGAAGTGGCGACACCGAACACCGTGCCGAGGATGGCGAAGATGTCCACCGCGTGGCCGATGGGGCCATGGATGCGTTCACCGATCAGCGGGTACAGCGCCGAGCGCAACGTCAGTGGCAGGCCCTTGCGGAAGCTGAAATAGGCCAGGATCAGGCCGACGATGGCGTAGATCGCCCAGGCGTGCAGACCCCAGTGGAAGAAGGTGATCTTCATCGCCTCGCGCGCCGCGGCCACGGTCCCCGCCTCGCCCACCGGCGGGCTGGTGAAGTGCATCACCGGCTCGGCCACGCCGAAGAACATCAGGCCGATGCCCATGCCGGCGGAGAACAGCATGGCGAACCAACTGCTGCTGCGGTATTCGGGCTCGCTGTGGTCAGGCCCCAGTTTGATATCGCCGTAACGGCTGATGGCGAGGAACACCACGCTGATCAGGATCAGCGCCACCGCGAGGATGTAGAACCAGCTGGCATTGGTGAAGATCCATTGCTGGATGTGCTCGAACTGCGCCTGCGCCTGGCTCTTGAAGAACACGGCATAGAGCACCAGCAGCAGGATCAGCGCCGCGCTGGTATAGAAAACGGGAGGGTTCAGCGTACTCCTTGGCTTGGCGGAAGTGCCCATGGGGGAGGTTTCTCCTGTGCAGCGAATTCACGCGCACCACCCTGCAAACCACGGCATGCGTGGCGGCACGCCGGTTCCATGGTAGCGCGCTCGACCCTCGTATGAATTCGAGAGGCGCCATCACGACACCTCCCCATGAACGTCATCAGGGGCAGCGCGTGGCCCCGGCCGCGTTGGCGCGCGCCACCAGCTCGGCGAACTTGCGCACGTTGGCCTGGTGCGCGACCACCAGCCCATCGACCGTGTCGTTCGCCGGCGTCTGCACACTGCTGCGGCAGACCAGCCCGTGCTCCGAGCCCGGCCGCAGCAGGCGCCAGCGGGCGTCGAGCAAGGCGTACTGGCCCGGCACCGAATCGAAGCGCTGCACATCGACCCGCAGCAGCGTGGCCCCGGAACCCGGCGCGCCCAATTGGTCCTCCAGGGCACTCTGGAATTCATCCACCAGGTTGGCGCCCCACCATTCGGTCTCGAGGATCGACAACCCGCTGCCACCCTCGCGCACGACAATCTGCGAGCGGTCCACCTGCGGCGGCATGGCAACCCGCTCGACGCGCACCTGGCCACTGGTGGGGCTCACCGGCTGCGCGGGCACCAGGGTGTGATAGTGGATCGGCGCACTGCTACAGCCCCACAGCACGGGGAACAATCCAGCCAGGAGCAGCATGGGCAGCTTCGGCATCTGAGGTCTCTCCTTCTACGCGAATCAGGGCCGCAGGTTGTCGGCATCGGCGTTTTTCGGGCGCCCGCGAATCAGCGATTCCGGGTGGCGGCCGAGGTAGTCGGACAGGTCACGCAACGAGCGTGACATGCGGTCCAGTTCGTCCAGCGTGTCGCTGAGTTTCTCGCGCTGCGGCGAGTTCTCGCCCAGGGCGGAATTGGCCGTGGCCAGTGTCGTGCGGACCTCTTCGAGGGTTTTGGTGACGCCCGGCAACGTCTGGGTATTGAACTGCTTGAGGCTGCCCTGCAACTCGCGCAGGTTGCCGTCGAGGTTGTTGGCGATGCGCTCCAGCGGCAGCTTGCCGATGCGGTCGACCACGGCCTGCAACTGCTCCTGCAGTTGCTCCAGGCTGCTGGGTACGGTGGGCACGCGCAGCGGTCGGGCGCTGGCGTCGAACTCCACCGGCTTGGCATCGGGGTAGAAGTCCAGGGAGATATACAGCTGCCCGGTGAGCAGATTGCCGCTGCGTGCCTGGGCACGCATACCGTGCTTGACGAAGCTGGCGATGACCCGGGTAACGCCGGATTCGTCACCCACCGAGCTGTCGAACACCTTGAGCATCTTCTGGTGGACCGGCCCCAGACGTTGCGGGTAGATCACCGCGTCGACCACCACCGGGAAGATCTGCTGCTTCTCGTCGTAGTCGAGCTGGATGCCGGTGACCTTGCCGAACTCCACCCCCATGAACTCTACCGGCGCTCCAACGCGCAGGCCGCGCATGGACTGGTCGAAGCGCAGGCGCAGGTACTGCGGCAGGCCGGAGGGCGGCGCCAGTGCGCCCTCGCGGTCGGCGTACAGATCGAAGGCCTGGTTGTCGGCGGCGGCCGTCGCCTCATCGCTGCCCTCGGGCGAACCGAAGGCCAGCCCCCCTACCAGCAGCGCCGAGAGCGATTCGGTGTTGACCTTCAGGCCATTGGCCCCCACGTCGACGTCCACCCCACTGGCATTCCAGAAGCGGGTGTTCTGGGTCACGAAGGCGTCGTTGGGCGCTTCGATGAAGATGCCCAGGTCCACGCCCTTGCCGTCGCTGCGCAGGGCATAGGAGGTCACCTGGCCGACCGGGATCTTGCGGTAGTAGATGGGCGAGCCGATATCCAGCGAGCCCAGGTCGTTGGCGCGCAGGACGAAGCTCTTGCCCTTCTCGCCGTAGGTGATCGGCGGCGGCAGCTCCAGGCCGGTGAAGCGTTTCTGCGGCCGGGTGGATTCGCCGGCATCGGCGCCGATGAAGTTGCCCGACAGCAGGGTGTCCACGCCGGTGACGCCGCCGGCGCCGATCCGCGGGCGCACCACCCAGAACTTGGCGCCTTCGGTGGCGAAGGACTCGGCTTCCTTGTTCAGCTTGACGCTGGCGGTGACGCTCTTCTTGTCGTGGGCCAGCTCCACGCCCTCGACCTCGCCGATCACCACGCTGCGGTATTTCACCTGGGTCTTGTGGGCGACCAGCCCTTCCCCGGTCGTGAAGGAAATCTCGATGGTCGGTCCCTGCTCCAGCCAGTTGCGCACGATCAGCGAGGCGCCGATCAGCAGCGCCACGATCGGCACTATCCAGACCAGCGATACGTTCCAGCGCCGCGTGCGCACCTGCGGCCGCCCGGGGGCGGCGCGTTCAGTGGTGTCCTGGTCCATCAATAGGATCTCCCTCGTCCCAGATATGTCGTGGATCGAAACTCATGGCGGACAGCATGGTGAGCACCACCACCATGCCGAAGAACAGAATGCCGGCGCGCGGCTCGATGGTGCCCAGTTCATGCATCTGCACCAGGGCGGCGACCAGCGCAACGACCATCACATCGAGCATCGACCAGTAGCCGATCAGCTCGACGAAGCGGTACAGCTGCGAGCGCTGCCGGCGCGCCCAACTACTGCGGTGCTGGGCCGTCCAGAGCAGCAGGCCGAGGGAGAAGAACTTGATTGCCGGTACGCCGATGCTGGCGATGAAGATGATCAGCGCAATGTCCCAGGCGCCGCTTTCCCAGAACTCCAGCACACCGCCGCCGATGGTGCTGTCGATGCCCTGGCCGAGCATCTCGGTGTGCATCACCGGCAGCAGGTTGGCCGGTACGTAGAAGATCAGCGCCGCCACCAGGTAGGCCCAGCCACGGGTTATGGCATCGTGCTTGCGCTCGTGCAGGGGGGCGCCGCAACGCTCGCAGCGGTGGGCGCCGCGCCGGGTATCGCAGGCCTGGCCGCAGCCATGGCAGAGGCAGAGGTGCAGGTCGGCGGCCAGGGGCGGCGTGCTCATACCTGCTCCCACAGATCGCGGATGTCCTTGCCGGCGATCGCGATGATCAGCACGCTCAGCGCGGCCATGGCCACCAGGCCGATACCGGGGATCACATCGAGCAGCCCGGCCAGCTTGATCACCGCAACCATGGTGCCGAGCAGGCAGACCTCCAGCATGCTCCACGGCCGCAGCGTTTCCAGCCAGCGCATGCAGAAGGCGAACGCCGGCGCGCGGTGACCGGCCAGGGCGAACCCCAGCACCCAGAGCAGCAACGATACCTGCAGGGCCGGCGCGAGAATGATGGCCAGCCCGGTGACCAGCGCAATGAAGGTGATGGGGCCGCTGCTGAGGATCAGCACCGCATCCCACAGGGTTGCCGAGTTGCTCAGGCCCTGCATGCTGATGGTCATCACCGGGTAGGCATTGGCGAAGGCCAGCAGCACCGCGCCGGTCAACGCCAGAGCCAGGCGCTGCTGCACGCTCAGTGCATTGTGCCGGTGCAGAACGCCGCCACAGCGTACGCACAGGGCGCGCTGGTGGCGCTGCAGCGGCTGGCGTTGATACACCGCATCGCAGTATTCGCAGATGATCAGGTCGCAGGCTTCGGCCATGGGTTCTCTCATCAGGGGTCGACCACGCCGACCCGTACAATCGCCATCCACGACCAAGTCCTGGTGCCGGCTTCGGCGCGATAAGAACGAAATCTTCCCAAGACTAGACGAGGTTCCCGAAGCGCGACGGGCGCAAATGAATCGCAGTAACACATTTTGCGACCGGCTCCCCACCTCGGCGCGGCACTTTGTCCGAGGACCGCCATACTTCCCGGATGCCATTTCGACAGGGAGACTGGTCGATGCTCGATTTCCTGCTCCACGCTCTGCGCGCCAACCCCGAGATCGCCGTGTTCCTGGCCATCGCCCTAGGCGTCCTGCTGGGGCGCATCGAGATTCGCGGGTTCCATCTGGGGTCGGTGGCCGGCGCGCTGCTGATGGGCCTGCTGATCGGGCAGATCGGCCTGGAAGTGCCCCACGAGCTGAAGTCGGTGTTCTTCGCCCTGTTCATCTATGCCGTGGGCTTCAAGAGCGGCCCGGAGTTCTTCGGCAGCCTCAACCGCGGCACGCTCAAGCTCGTGCTGCTCTCGGTGGTGCTCTGCGGCACCGCACTGGCGACCATCCTGGCGATGTACAGCCTGTTCGGCTTCGACGCCGGTTTCACCGCGGGGCTGGGCGCGGGCGCGCTGACGGACACGGCAATCATGGGCACGGCCAGCAGCGCCATCTCGCAACTGGCCATCGACGAGGCCGCGAGGAACCAGCTCAACAGCCACATGGCCGTGGCCTACGCCATCACCTACCTGTTCGGCACCATCGGCCTGATCGTCTTCGTCGGCAGCGTCGCGCCCAGGCTGCTGGGCGTTGACCTGCGCGAGAGCGCGCGGGAGCTGGAGCGGCAACTGGGTATCGAACGCGAGGAGCAGAGCATCACCATCCCCTACACCCGCATCGTCGTCCGGGCCTACCGCGCCGAGGCGCCGTCGGTGATCGGCCAGCGCATCGCCGACCTGGAGGCCCTGCATGCCGAGCTCAGCGTCGAACGGGTGATCCGTGACGGACGCATTCTCGAACGTGAGCCGCAGCTGCGCCTGGAGCGCGGCGACGTGCTCGGCGTCTACGCCCTGCGCGAGGCGCTGGCGGGGCTGAGCCAGTGGATCGGCACGGAGGTGGACGACCCGCTGAGCATGTCCTTCGCCACCCGCGACGCCGACATCGTGCTCACTTCCCGGCAGCTGGCCGGCAAGACCATCGCGCAGATCAAGGCCGAACTGGGCGCCACCCAGCGCATGGGCTGCTACATCCGCGCCCTCACCCGCCAGGGCCTCGAGCTGCCGCAGCTGCCCGATACCGTGCTGCGCCGTGGCGACGTGATCAGCCTGGTCGGCCGCGCCGCCAGCGTCGAAGCCCTGGCCCGGCAGATCGGCCGCATCCGCGAAAGCAACTACAAGAGCGACATCGCCATCCACACCCTGGGCCTGGTGCTCGGCTCGCTGCTGGGCATGCTCTCCACCCATATCGGCATGATCCCGGTGGAGCTGGGCATCGGCGGCGGCATCCTCCTCGCCGGCCTGCTGATCGGCTGGTACAACTCGCGCCACCCCGAGCGGGGAGCCTTGCCGCCGGCAGCGCAGTGGGCGTTCTCCGAGTTCGGCCTGACCGCCTTCGGCGCCGTCGTCGGCCTGCTGGCCGGCCCGCCGGCCATCGCCGCGATCCAGAGCCAGGGCATGGCGCTGCTGCTGTCCGGCGCGCTGGTGACCCTGATCCCGCCGCTGGTGACGCTCTACTTCGGGCGCTACGTGCTCGGCCTGCACCCGATGATCCTGTTCGGCGCGCTGGCCGGCGCGCAGACCGAAGCGGCATCGATGAACAAGATCATCGAGCAATCGGGCAGTAACACTCCGGTAATCGGTTTCACGGTCTGCTACGCGATATCCAATGTACTGTTGGCGGTCTGCGGCCCGATCATCGTCGCCGTCACTGCGGGCTGATACTGCCCAGCCGCCCGCCAGTGCGGTGCAGCGCAAATTTATCGCGTTGCGCTGCTAAGAATGACTTGCACATCGCGTTTGGCTATCTAGGCTGATTCCTACATTCGGTGTTCCCGCAAGGCACCGACTTTCGTCTCCAGACCGTTTTCGGAGCCCACACCTGCCGCCTCGTGCGGCAGTTGACCTGGAAATTGGCAGGGGACGCCTGATGACACAGCAATCCATCCGAATTCAACAGACCGTCATCGCCACCGTCGCGACCTCGCTCTGCGCAATCTTCAGCGCCCAGGCCCTGGCGGGCGGCATCTTCATCTACGAGGCGGGGCAGGAAGGCAACGGCCTGGCCAACGCTGGCGCCGCCGCCCTGGCCAGCGACCCCAGCGTACTGATGAGCAACCCGGCCGGCATCGCCGAGCTCAAGGGCACGCAGATCAACGCCAACGCCCAGGTGATCCTCGGCGACATCCGTTTCTCCCGCGACAGCAACAATCAGTTCGATGGCAACGAAGGCGGCAATGCCCTGCAATGGTTGCCCGGCGCCAGTTTCTTCATCAGCCAGCAGATCGACGAGCGCTCCGCCATCGGCTTCGGCATGTATGGCAACTTCGGGCTGGCGGTGAACTACGACGATGACTGGGCTGGCCGCTACTTCAGCCAGGAGTCGGCGGTGATCGGCGTGTCCTTCCAGCCCACCTTCGCCCACAAATTCACCGACGACCTCACGGTGGGTATCGGCCCGCATATCGTCTACGGCTACTTCCGCACCGAGATGGCCATCAACAACAACCTGCTGGGCCTGCGCGACGCTCCCGACGGCCAGCTGGAATACAAGGACACCGACGTCGGCACCGGGGTCAACCTCGGCCTGCTCTACCACCTGAGCGACAGCACGCAGATCGGCCTCGCCTACACCAGCAAGGTGAAGCTGGAGTTCGAGGACAGCCCGGACGTGCGCAAGGTCAGCAACCCGATCATCAACGCCGCGCTGCGCCGCCTGGATGTCGACTCGCTGGAACTGGACATGAACATCCCGCAGACCGCGACCCTGAGCATCGCCCACCAGCTCGACCCGCAGTGGAAGCTGCTGGGCAGCCTGGGCTGGCAGGACTGGAGCGACTTCGGCGAGATCGGCGTGGAGGTGGACGCCAACGCCGGCGGCGTCGACCGCACCGTCGACCGCCAATACAAGGACACCTGGCACGCCTCCGTCGGCGCCCAGTACCAGGCCAATCCGCGCCTGCGCTGGAGCATGGGCCTGGGCTACGACAGCTCGGCGGTGGACGACAAGGACCGCACCGTGGACAACCCCATGGGCGAGGCCTGGCGCCTGGCCACCGGGGTGAACTACCAGCTCGACGAAGGGCTGGACCTGCACCTGGCCTATACCCTCGTCTGGCTCGGCGACATGGACGACGAGCAGACCAAGTCCCGCTCCGGCGAGACCCTTTCCGGCACCTACCGCAATGCTGCCCTGCACATCCTGGGCGGCGGCGCGACCTGGCGCTTCTGAGTAATCACCACGCGACGACAAGAGCGCGGCCCCGACACTTCCGACGCAGTACCCACAAGGAGCAACCCGATGCGCATCAAACTCCTGGCCCTGTGCCTGGCTTCCCTCTACCTCACCGGCTGTGCCAGCAAGTACGTGGAGCCGGAGAACTACTCCGGCTTCCTCAAGGACTACAAGGTCCTCAAGGAAGAGAAGTCGCCCTCTGGCGCGCCAGTAATGCGCTGGATCAAGCCTGGCATCGATGTCGGCCAGTTCACCAGCGTCTATGTCGAGCCGAGCCAGCTCTACCCGCAACCGCAGCCCAGCGAGAAGATCCCGCAGAGCACCCTGGACGGCATCACGAAATACTATGACCAGTCCCTGCAGACGCAATTCGCCAAGGCCCTGCCGCTCGCCACCGGCCCCGGCCCGGGCGTGCTGGTCGTGCGCCCGGCGATCACCGCCGTCAGCGCCTCGACCAAAGGCCTGCAGCCCTACGAGGTCATCCCCATCGCCCTGATCGCCGCCGGCGTCAGCACCGCCACCGGCATCCGCGACCAGGACACCAGCATCGCCACCGAAGCCGCCTTCCTCGACGGCAGCAACGGCACCGTGGTTGCGCAGGTAGTGCGCAAGGGCGCCGGCAGCGAGCTGGACAACTCCTCCCAGGTCATGACCGCCAACGACGCCAAGGCCCTGCTCGATGGCTGGGCACGGGACATGGTCAAATCCTACGAGCAGTTGAAGCAAAAGTGACAGCTCGCAAGGCATGGCCCGCCTGAGCGCCGCCATGCCTTGCAGCCACCGGGTTTTCCCGATGCAGTGAACAAGACAAAGACACTACCGCTGGCAGTTGCCTCGAAGGGTACAGCGCATCAAGCAAGAAGGAGCTTGAAATGAAACTGATCGCGCAATCTTCGAATTCGATGGAAGGCCAGGGCGCCGCCCGGCTCTGGAAATTCAGCTCGTCGTTCCTGCTGGCAGCAGCCATCTCCATGACCACCCAGGCCTGGGCTGCCGAGGCGCCCAAGCCAGCCACCGACGCCACCAAGGCGGCCAACGACGCCCTGTTGCAGGAGCTGCCGTTCAACGACAAGACCTCGTTCGAGCTGGCCCACAAGGGCTTCATCGCGCCCCTGCCGTCCGAGCCGATCAAGGGCGAGAAAGGCAACCTGATCTGGGACCCGGCCAAGTACAACTTCATCAAGGAAGGTGAAGCGGCGCCGGCGACCACCAACCCCAGCCTGTGGCGGCAATCGCAGCTGATCAACATTTCCGGTCTGTTCCAGGTCACCGACGGCATCTACCAGGTGCGCAACTACGACCTGTCGAACATGACCATCGTCGAAGGCAAGACCGGCATCACCATCTTCGACCCGCTGATCTCCGCCGAGACCGCCAAGGCCGCGCTCGACCTCTACTACGCGCACCGGCCGAAGAAACCGGTGGTCGCGGTGATCTACACCCACAGCCATGTCGACCACTACGGCGGCGTGCGCGGCGTGGTCGACGAGAAGGACGTGAAGGCCGGCAAGGTGAAGATCTACGCACCGCTGGGCTTCCTCGAACACGCCGTGGCGGAGAACGTCATGGCCGGCACCGCGATGAGCCGGCGCGCCAGCTACATGTACGGCAACCTGCTGCCGCCCAGCGCCACCGGCCAGCTCGGCGCGGGCCTGGGGACCACCACCTCCGCCGGCACCGTGACCCTGATCCCGCCGACCGACATCATCTCCAAGACCGGCGAGAAGCGTGTCATCGACGGCCTCACCTACGAATTCCTCTACGCGCCGGGCAGCGAGGCGCCGGCCGAGATGATGTACTACATCAAGGAGAAGAAGGCCCTCAACACCGCCGAAGACTCCACCCACACCCTGCACAACACCTACTCGCTGCGCGGCGCGAAGATCCGCGAGCCGCTGCCGTGGTCGAAGTACCTCAACGAGGCGCTGAAGATGTGGGGCGACGACGTCCAGGTGATGTACGCCATGCACCACTGGCCGATCTGGGGCAACAAGGAAGTCCGAGACCAGCTCTCCTCGCAGCGCGACATGTACCGCTACATCAACGACGAGACCCTGCGCCTGGCCAACAAGGGCCTGACCATGACGGAGATCGCCGAGCAGGTGAAACTGCCCAAGGGCATCGCCGATCGCTTCTCGAACCGCGGTTACTACGGCTCGCTGAACCACAACGTCAAGGCCACCTACGTGCTCTACCTGGGCTGGTTCATCGGCAACCCGGCGACCCTGTGGGAGCTGCCGCCCGAGGAAGAAGCCAAGCGCTACGTCGACATGATGGGCGGCGCCGACGCCGTGCTGAAGAAGGCCAAGGAGTACTACGACAAGGGCGACTTCCGCTGGGTAGCCGAGGTGGTCAACCACGTGGTCTTCGCCGACCCGAACAACCAGGCGGCGAAGAACCTGCAGGCCGATGCGCTGGAACAGCTTGGCTACCAGGCCGAGAGCGGCCCGTGGCGCAACTTCTACCTGACCGGCGCGCAGGAACTGCGCAACGGCGTGCAGAAGCTGCCGACCCCGGACACCGCCAGCCCCGACACCGTCAAGGCGATGGACCTGGACCTGTTCTTCGACTACCTGGCCATGCGCCTGAAAGGGCCTGAGGTCGCCGACAAGCACATCACCCTCAACTTCGACTTCACCGACCTGAAGCAGAAGTACACGCTGGAGATGGTCAACGGCGTGCTCAACCACACCGAGGGCGCCCAGGCCAAGGACGCCGACGCCACCATCACCCTGACCCGCGACACCCTGAACAAGCTGATGCTCAAGCAAACCACGCTCAAGGACGCGGAAGGCTCGGGCGAGCTCAAGGTGCAGGGTGACCAGGGCAAGCTCGACGAGCTGATGAGCTATATGGACAACTTCGACTTCTGGTTCAACATCGTCACCCCCTGACGTTCCTTCCGGCACCCCAGGGTGTCAACGGCAAGCCATCGGCGACGGCAGGTGGCTTGCCGTTTTTTCCAGAGGGAACCAAACGACCGGCTGCCTCCTCGCGGCGCCGCAATCCGAAGCGCCAGGATCGGATGTCGCAACGCCCGCCGTGAAGCCGGGCTGACGGCGCCCCACCCTCTTGCTGCCAAGCTCGCCATCGGGGTCCGGCATCGCCCGGGAGCGCAGGCGGCCATGCAAGGCAGAAGAAAGGAAACAGCCACCTCTTCCACTGCCCGGCTACCCCGCCGCGGACAGGAGGGACCATGCTGAAGTTCATCAAGACCACCATCGCCGGCGGCCTGCTGTTCATCCTGCCGCTGGTGCTCGTCGTCATCCTGGTCGAGAAGGCCATCCACCTGCTCAGCGGCCCGCTGCAGAAGGTCCTGCCACTGTTCGCCGGCTTCGGTGTGGCTGCGGCGACATCCGTCACCCTGGCCGCCATCGTCGCACTGGCGGCGATCTGCTTCCTCGCGGGGCTGATCGCCCGCACCCGCCTGGCCTCCAGGGGGCTGCAGGCGCTGGAGGACCGCCTGCTGGGAAACCTCCCGGGCTATCAGTTGCTCAAGGACGTCACCACCCGATTCGCCGGCCTGGAGAACATCGAAGGCGCACGCGTGGCCATGGTCAACGAGGGCGCCGGCTTTCGCCTCGGGCTGATCCTGGAGTCCCGCGGCGACTGGGTGCTGCTCTACCTGCCCGATGGCGGCCCGGCCGGCGGTACCGCCGGGGAAGTCCGTGCGCTACCGGCCTCGGAAGTCACCGAGACCGACATTCCCTGGCTGTCGCTGCTTGCCTGCCTGCGGCGAGGCGGCAGGGGCACCCTGGAACTGGCGTCGCGGCACGTGGATGTCGGTTCCCTGCGCACGCCTGCCGATACGGAGTGAAGCGTTGCGTGGCCGCCGTGGATGGCAACCGAGGCAGAGGCGGCCAACGGCTATGGCGGACGCTTAGCGTGGAAAAATGAATCTGCACTCTTGCCCGATAGTCCGCGCCGGACACGCTCCACCTCAGGCCCTGGTCTGTGCCTTATGGAAGATAGTGAACAGCTCCGCCTGCGACTTAACCTTGAGCTTGGCGTAGACGTGACGACGATGGACCTTCACTGTCTCGGCGGAAATATCGAGCTTTGCTGCGGTTTCCTTGTTGGAGCAGCCGCTCAAGACCAGCCGGATGACGTCCAGTTCACGGTCGGTCAACGGGGTTCCCAGGCGCGCCATCATCTCTTCCAGATTTCCCTGCCAGTGCCCATTCGACGAGGTTGGCGGCTCGCTGACGCCGGCCTCGAAGAACAGACGCTGGCGCATTAGTCCGCAGACCCACGGGCGAACCAGATCCAGTAACGCGATCTGCTGCGGCTCGAAGCGCGTGCGGCGCCCCAGAGACAGGCACACCGTGCGCCCGCCGCTCAGGCAGACGTTGTACTGCACCTCGTCCTGCACCACGTTGTGGGTGAAGTACAGCCGGTAGTACTCCGTGTCGCCGAAGCACTCCGGCGCCACCTCGGCCAGGCGGAACAAGCCGCTCGCCGGCTTCTCGCGGTTGGCGATATAGAACGGGTCGAGCAGGTACAGACCCTGCACATAGTCGTGGAACAACGGATCCGGCCCGCCGCCCTCGTAAGGGCTTTCGGCGAAGATGCGCGGGCGCTCGTCGCTGAACAGCAGCGCCACCCAGCTGCCGAGCTGCACATGCTGGTCGAGCACCTCGGCCAGCGCGCGCCAGAAATCCGGCTGGTCGAGGCGCTCGGCGAGCTGCCCGAAAGCGCGGTGCCAGGCTACGTCCAGGAGCGTCAGTTCCATGCATGTACCCCCAGGGTTAGCTAATCGGCGGAATAGGAAATTCGTTGGCGGCTCGCATACTTGCACTGGCCTGGAGGAAAAGTCACCGACTTTCCCGACCGGCACCGGTTCATCGACAAGGTCCGAACAATGAAGCTTGAACTCGTGCAACAAGCCGCCTGCGACGGCGACACTCCCTACAACCTCCACCGCATCCTGCAAGCGATTGCAGGATGCTCCCCGGACACCGATATCGTCGTCTTCCCCGAAGCGCAGATCACCGGCTTCCTCAATGCGCAGAACATCGCCGCCAACGCCGAAACGCTGGACGGTCCGAGCGTGACAGCCGTCCAGCGTGCGGCGCGCGAGCGTGGCGTGGCGGTGGTGGTTGGGCTGATCGAGAACGACGGCGGCCAGTTCTACAACACCACCGTATTCGTCGCCCCCGAAGGGCTGCTGCTGAGCTATCGCAAGACCCACCTGTGGGTCTCCGAACCGGGCCTGGTGCTGCCCGGCGACCGCTACGCCACCCTGAAATGGCGCGGCGTGCGAATCGGCCTGCTGATCTGCTACGACAGCGAGTTCCCGGAAAGCGCCCGTGCCCTGGCAGAGCTGGGCGCCGAGTTGATCCTGGTCACCGATGGCAACATGGAGCCCTACGGGCATGTGCACCGCACCTCGATCGCCGCGCGCGCCCAGGAGAACCAGGTGTTCGCGGCGGTGGTGAACCGCGTGGGCGAAGGCGAGGACGAGATTACCTTCGCCGGCTGCAGCGCCGTGGTCGATCCCTTCGGGCATACCCTGTTCGAGGCCGGCAACCGCGAGTGCCGACACTTCGTCGAACTGGACTTCGGGCAGATCGCCCGCGCCCGCGAGCTCTACGACTACCAGGCGGAGAAGCGCTTCCGCCTGCCCGGGGAACGCATCGAGCACGCCGATGGGCGCCATGAACTGCTGATTCCCTGACCCCAGCGCTTTTCGCTACCTGCCAACAAAAACAGACTGCCGGCCGTCCACAGCAGGACAGGCCGGCCAGGAGCCCTGCATGAAACACCCGCTTCTCTTCTCGCTTGGCCTGGCCTCCTCGCTCGTGCTGGGCAATGCCCAGGCC
This sequence comes from Enterobacterales bacterium AE_CKDN230030158-1A_HGKHYDSX7, assembly GCA_046940325.1. Lineage (GTDB taxonomy): Bacteria > Pseudomonadota > Gammaproteobacteria > Pseudomonadales > Pseudomonadaceae > Pseudomonas. Next base: position 127,711 of record JBKYMN010000001.1, read on the forward strand.
GAGCAGCCGACCGTGCACCTGTACAACTGGTCCGACTTCCTCGCCCCGGACACTGCCAAGGAGCTTCAGGCCGCCGCCGGGATCACCCTGGTACAGGACGTCTTCGACGATGCCGAGGTGATGCAAAGCAAGCTGATGGCCGGCCGCAGCGGCTACGACGTGGTCATGGTCCCGGACGACCTGCTACCCAACTTCGTCAAGGCCGGTGTGCTGCAGGAGCTGGACCGCGCGCAGCTGGCCAACTGGCCCCACCTGGACCCGGAAGTGCTGAAGAAGCTGCAGGTGAACGACCCCGGCAACCGCTACGCAGTGCCCTACATGTGGGGCACCACCGGCATCGGCTACAACGTCGACAAGGTCACCCAGGCGCTGGGGACCAGCGCGCCGGTCAACTCCTGGGACCTGATCTTCAAGAAGGAAAACATCAGCAAGCTGGGCGCCTGCGGCGTGGCCATGCTCGACGCGCCGGTGGAGATCATCCCCATCGCCCTGCACTACCTGGGCCTGCCGCCCAACAGCAGGAACCCGAACGACTACGACAAGGCCGAAGCGCTGCTGCGCGACATCCGTCCGTACATCCGCTACTTCGACTCGTCGAAATTCCCCTCCGACCTTGCCAACGGCAACATCTGCGCAGTGGTCGGCTGGGGCGGTTCGGTGTACAACGCCCAGCAGACTGCCGAGCGTGCCCACAACGGCATCAAGATCGCCTACAGCATCCCGCGTGAAGGTGCTCCGGTGTGGATGGAGAACATGGTGCTGCTGAAAGACGCGCCCCATCCGCAGCAGGGTTACGCGTTCATGGACTACCTGCTGCAGCCGCAGATCACCGCGCAGAATTCCAACTATGTGGGCTATCCCAATGGCAACAAGGACGCCACCGCCCTGATCGACGCGCCCCTGCGCGACAACCCGGCGCTCTACCCGTCCAAGGAAATCATGAGCACCCTCTATCCGCTGGAAACCCTGCCCCTGCGGCTCGAGCGCGTGCGTACGCGCAGCTGGACCAGGATCAAGACCGGCACCTGATCGGCCTGGAGCAGCAAGAGAGGTCGATTTCTGCGGGTTGTTGCCGGCAGGGATCGGCCCAACGCGGTCTCGTTGCAATGCCCGCGTTGGGTCCGAAGCACACCCCAGCGAGGACGGCCGCAGCCCCAGGCAACCCCGTTCTGCCTAGCCGCTGTCAGGTGTGCGCCACATGAAATGAAGCAGCAGGCCGGCCGCGACGCTGAAGGGGATGGCGGCGGCCGGTGCGAACTGCCATACGACAGACCCTGCCACGGCGGCGACCATGCCGGCGAGGACCAGGATGCAGCCGTCGCTTTTCCTGTGATGATGGCGGACAAGGAGCCTCAGCATGCCTTGCCCGCCAGCAGCGCTGCCTGACCGAGCGTCCTGGCGTCGAATACCCGCCCCAACCGCCGAGCGGTTGCGGCGCCGTTGGCGACAGACGGAAACGAAAAAGCCCGGCTGGCCACGCGTGTTGCGCTACGCATACTCGATACCGGCCATCAGGGATGCAGGGCAAGGCCCTTGATCGCCTTGTCCACCGCTTTTTTCGGGCCACGCAATGCCAGCCCCACCAGGTTCATGCCATCGACGTCTTCGGCCAGAAAGGCTCCGCGGTTGGCCGCATCGTGGTAGGTCGTGAACATCGCAAAGACGTAGGGCAGCACGGTCAGGTCGCGCTCCAGGCCGGCGCGCCGGGCCTTCTGCAGGCCAGGCAGATCGGCCTCGAAGATCAGCATCGGCTGTGCGGAAAGCCTGCCGTACGACTGGCCGGCCGAATCGATATAGGGCTCACCCATGATCTCGGGAGCGGCGCTGGCGACTCCCGTGGCGAGGAAGGCGACCACGTTCAGGCGCTGCCAGGTCGGCAGGTCGTCGCGGACGATGAAAGCAATCTTGGTGTCGAACATCGCAATCTCCATGCAAAGCGGTAGGGCGATGATCGGAGATGGCCAATGCTCAGTCTGTAAGGTTCGTGCACTGCCGCTGATAGGCAGCCGGGGTCAACCGGTAGGCACGGCGGAACCAGGCGCCGAGGTGGCTTTGGTCGGAGAATCCCACCTCGGCGGCCACCACCGACGGTGCGACGCCCGATGCCAGGAGCGCTCGCGCCTTGCGCAGGCGAAGCCTCACGAGATAGGCGTGCGGCGATTGTCCGAAGGCCTTCTTGAACTGCCGCGTGAGCCTGAATCGGTCGATCCCCGAATAGGTCGCCAACGCTTCCAGGCCAATGTCTTCGGCCATGTTCGCGTGCAGAAAATCCCGAGCGCGTTGCATTTCGGCATCGGAGTCGGCTTTGAGCGAAGGCGCTCGCAGGCAGAGGTGCCGGGAGAGCACCCCCAGCAGCTGATCCAGGCTCTGGTCCCGTGCCAGCCGGCCCTCCGCGTTGTGGATGGCCAGAAACGCCTGCTCGATCGCACCGATCAACTGGGCATCGTCACTCAAGGTGTGCCGGAAGGCAGCCTGCAGGCGGGATGCATCGCCAAGCCCGAGCCGCTCGGTCATGGCGCCGACGTATGCCTGCGGCAGGTAGAGCATTCCGTAGGTGAAGCCTTCCTTTTCGGCGGCGTGCCCATCGTGCACGACCCCCGGTTCGATGAGCATCGCACTGCCCGGAGTACTGGTGTGGACAGCCTTGTGGCAGTGGAACTGCTGCGCCCCCTGATACGTAACGCCCACCAGCAGCTCGTCGTGATCGTGGGGATCGTAGGCATGGCCCTGGAAATGGGCGTGCAGGCTCTCGATGCCGGTGTCCGGGTCGCGGCGAACGCGGACCCAGTCCGTGCCAGTGGGGTCATTCAGTTCAACAGTCATACGCGGAGCCGGCCTTCAGGTGCGACGACGAGCGAGCCCGAAGGAGCCGCTGATTCGCCATGGTTGCACCCTGAAAGATAATAGCCGTAATCTATTTTCTCAAGCCAGGGCGATCAACGCCACCCCGTGAGAGGTCATGAAAATGGAAGCAGCCAGCCGGGCGGAAGCCTTGTACCTCGATGATCTGTCGGTGGGCGATGTGTTCATCAGCGAGACCCACGCGCTGGATGCCGAGCAGATCGTCGAGTTCGCGTCGAAGTTCGACCCGCAGCCATTCCATCTGGATGCCGAAGCCGCCCGGAACTCCTTTTTCCAGGGGCTCGCCGCCAGCGGCTGGCACACCACCGCGATCACCATGAACCTGCTGGTCAAAAGCTTCCCCCTGGCCAAGGGCGTGATCGGCGCCGGTGCGGAAATTTCCTGGCCGCAACCCACTCGCCCGGGCGATGTGCTTCAGGTCACCAGCAGGATCATCGAGATCATCCCCTCCCGCTCCAAGCCTGATCGCGGATTCATCGTCGTCGAATGCATCACGGCGAATCAGCGGGGCGAGGTGCTGCAGCGCCTGGTGACTCGGGTGCTGTGCTTGCGCAGGGGAGACTGAAGCCATGGGACGCTCCACGCAGGCGCAGGCTCTGGAAACCCGCGCGAAGATCATCGAGACAGCGGCGGCGCTGTTCCGCGAGTTCGGTATCGAGCAGGTCTCGGTGGCGGACATCATGGCAGCCAATGGCCTGACCGTTGGCGGGTTCTACAAGCACTTCGAGTCGAAGGATGCCCTGGTCGAGCAAGCCTGCTCGCAGGCCTTCGATGACTCCCGCACCGCCTGGGATGGCGTTTTCCTGGCGGCGGACAGGCAGGCGGAAAGCCGCCCTGTCGCGCTGGTTCGCCAGTACCTGCGCAACAAGTCGGCGAAGCGACGCTGCCCGCTGCTGGCGTTCGCACCGCCCATCGCCACCGGCAACGCCACGCCTGGTGCCAGGAAGGCTTACCAGGACGGCACGAAAGCACTGCTCGACAGGTTCCTCGACCAAGCGGGCGCCTCGGGCATCTCTGGCGACAAGGCCCTCGTCCTGTTCGCCGCAATGGTCGGTGCCCGTGCGATGTCGCAGGCGGTGGGCAACACGACCTGGATGCAGGCCATCGAGGCTGCCGTCAGCGAAGCAGTAGCTGACTGACCGCCGCGTTCCACGCTCAAGCGTCAGGCTGGCACTGGCCAGGCGGCTGAAACTTGTACAAATACTTTTGACTTGTACAGGTTTTGAATTAACCTCCAAAAAGGTTGTACAAAAAATAGCCTTTGTACAGCTTTGAGGAGGTGCCTGGATGTCCGCGTTCCTGCAAGCCTTCGCTCGGTCGTTCGCCCAGCTGGATCGGGAAACCCTCGACCGGCTCGAACAGCTCTACACCTCGGACATCGAGTTCATCGACCCGCTCCATGAGCTGCACGGCTTGCCGAGGGTGCGCGACTACTTCGCCCAGCTGTACGTCAACGCCCGGGACATCCGCTACGACTTCCACGGCTTCGACGAAGTGGCGCCGGGCCAGGGCTACCTGCGCTGGACCCTGAGCTTCCGCCATCCACGGCTCAATGGCGGGGAGACGATCCACACCAGTGGCTGCTCCCATCTTTGCTGGAACGAGCGCGTCTACCGGCACCGCGACTACTACGACGCCGGCGCCCTGCTCTACGAGCACCTGCCGCTCATGGGCCGCGTGATCGCCTGGCTGAAACGGAGGCTGGCGTGAGGCGCGTCTGGCTCACCGGCGCCAGCAGCGGCATTGGCGCCGCACTGGCGCGCCGCCTGCTTGCCGACGGCCATCAACTGGCTGTGACCGCCCGGCGCAGCCCTGCCCTGGTGCAACTGGCCGAGGAGTATCCCGGCCAGGTGCTGGCGGTGCCCGGTGATATCGCCGAACCCGCCGCCGTCACCGCCATGGGCGAGCGCATCGCGCAGCAGTGGGGCGCGCTCGACCTGCTGCTGCTCAATGCGGGTACCTGCGAATACCTGGAGCCCGGCGAGTTCCGCGCCGACCTCGTGGAGCAGGTGGTGCGCACCAACCTGCTCGGCTCAAGCCTGTGCCTGCAAGCGGCGCTGCCGCTGCTTCGGCGTGGCGAGCGAGCCCAGGTGGCGGTCATGTGCAGCGCCGTCACCGCCCTGGCGCTGCCGCGCGCGGGAGCTTACGGCGCCTCCAAGGCGGCGCTGCGCTACCTGTTCGAGTCGCTGCGCATCGACCTGGCGGCCGAGCGCATCGCCGTCACGCTCATCAGCCCCGGTTTCGTCGACACCCCACTGACCCGCCGCAACGACTTCCCGATGCCACAGCGCTGGCCCGTGGCACGCGCCGCCGACTACATCGCCGAGCGCCTGCCCGCGCAACCCCTGGAAATCGCCTTCCCGTTCGCCTTCACGCTCGCGATCCGCACCCTCGGCCACCTGCCCGCCTCCTGGCGGCTGGCCCTGGGCAAGCGCCTGGCGCGCCCGCCCCAGGAGCACTGAGCCATGCGCATCGCCATCGTCGGCAGCGGCATTTCCGGCCTGGTCACGGCGTACCTGCTGTCGCGGCGCCACGACATCACAGTCTTCGAAGCGGCGGACTGGGTCGGCGGCCACACCCACACCGTCGACGTGAACTGGCAGGGCCGAAGCTATGCCATCGACACCGGTTTCATCGTGTTCAACGACTGGACCTACCCCCACTTCATCCGTCTGCTGGAATCACTGGGCGTGGCCAGCCAGGCCACCAGCATGAGCTTCTCGCTGCAGGACCCGGCCAGCGGCCTGGAGTACAACGGCAACACCCTCGACAGCCTCTTCGCCCAGCGTCGCAACCTGCTGTCGCCAGGCTTCTGGGGCATGTTGCGGGACATCCTGCGCTTCAATCGCGAGGCCCAGGACGACCTCGCGCACGGGCGCATCGCCCCCGGGCAGCGCCTGGGCGATTACCTGCACGAGCGCCGCTACGGGCGACGCTTCATCGAGCATTACCTCGTGCCCATGGGGGCGGCGATCTGGTCCATGCCACGCGGCCGGCTGCTGGAGTTCCCACTGCAGTTCTTCGTGCGTTTCTTCCGCAACCACGGCCTGTTGTCGGTCAATGACCGGCCGCAGTGGCGGGTGTTGCAAGGCGGCTCCCGCGCCTATGTCGAGCCACTGTGCCGGAGCTTCCGCCAGCACATTCGCACGGGCTGCCCGGTGCAGCGCGTCGACCGCGACAGCGAGGGCGTCAACCTGAGCAGCCCCCTGGGCATGGAGCGCTTCGACAAGGTGGTGTTCGCCTGTCACAGCGACCAGGCCCTGGCGCTACTGGGCAGCCCCAGCGACGCCGAGCGCCAGGTACTGGGCGCGCTGCGCTACGCCGACAACGACGTCCTGCTGCATACCGACAGCCGCCTGCTGCCACGCCGGCGCAAGGCCTGGGCGGCGTGGAACTTCCGCCTGGGCGGCAACCACCACCTGCCGCCCGGCGTGACCTACAACATGAACCTGCTGCAGGGGCTCGACGCGCCCGCGACCTTCTGCGTCAGCCTGAACCAGAGCGATGCGGTGGACCCGTCGCAGGTGCTCGCCAGGTTCCGCTATGCGCATCCCCAGTTCGACCTCGCCAGCGTGGCCGCGCAGGCCCGCCAGGCCAGCCTGCAGGGACAACGGCACAGTTACTTCTGCGGCGCCTACTGGGGCAACGGCTTCCACGAGGACGGCGTGGTCAGCGCCCTGGCGGTCGCCGAGTGCTTCGGGGAGCGGCCATGAACAGTCGCCTGTGCCAGGGCTGGGTCCGCCATCGGCGCCTGAGCGCACCGGCGCGGGAGTTCCGCTACCCGATGGGCATGCTCTACCTGGACCTCGCCGAGCTGCCCGTGGTCCTGGCGCTCTCCCGCTGGCTTTCGTCCTGGCGACTGGCGCCGCTGTGCTGGCGCGAGCGGGATTACCTGCCGCACTGGACCGGCCAGGGCCTGGCGCTGGCCGAGGCGGTCCGCCGCCTGCTGGGCGAAGCGCTGGAAACCCCGCCGGACGGCCCGATCCATCTGCTGACGCAGCCCCGCAGCTGGGGCATCAGCTTCAACCCGGTGAGCATCTATCTCTGCCACGACCGCCACGGTCAGCTGCGGGCGCTGGTCTGCGAGGTCCGCAACACGCCCTGGCGCGAGCGCTTTCACTATGTACTGCCGGTCGATCCCGACGATGGCGGCGAGTGGGTGGTCGACAAGGCTTTCCACGTCTCGCCCTTCCTGCCCCGCGACCTGCAGTACCGCATGCGCCTTCACCACGACGAACGTCATCTGCACCTGCACATGGAGAACTGGCGCGGCCCCGACAAGGTGTTCGAGGCCGACCTGGCCCTGCGCTGCCAGCCGCTGGATGCCCGCAACCTGCGCCGCCACGTGATGAGGTTCCCCTGGCTGAGCCTGTGCACGCTCGGCGCGATCTACTGGCAAGCGCTGCGCCTGTTGTTGCGCCGCGCACCGGTCCATGACCACCACCCCAGCCCGACCCATTTCTCGGTTGGCCGCACCCGGCCGGAGGACGCAGCGCATGCCCCAGAACGTCCTGAGCATCAGTAAGCCCGGTACTCGCGGGAAATTCGCCAGCGGTCTGCTCAAGCTGGCCGTGCTGGCGCAGCTGCGACGGCTGCGCCACGGGCAGTTGAGCCTGTGGGCGGACGGCGAAGAATTGCGCTTCGGCGACGCCGGCAGCCCGCTGCAAGCCCACATCGAAGTGCTCGACCCGGCAGCCTGGGGGCTGGTGGCCGGCAACGGCTCCATCGGCGCCGGCGAGGCGTACATCCATGGCTACTGGCGCAGCCAGGACCTGAGCGCGGTCACGCGGCTGTTCGTCGCCAACCTCGACGTGCTCGATGCCATGGAGGGTGGCCTGGCGCGCATCGGTCGCCCGGCCCTGCACCTGCTGCACTGGCTCAACCGCAACAGCCGTGGCGGCTCGCGGCGCAACATCGTGGCCCATTACGACCTGGGCAACGCGCTGTTCGAATGCCTGCTCGACCCGACCATGATGTACTCCGCGGCTACCTTCGCCACGCCGGCGCAATCCCTGGAGCAGGCACAACGGGCCAAGCTGGCGCTGATCTGCCACAAACTCGACCTGCAGCCGGGCGACCACCTGCTGGAGATCGGCTGCGGCTGGGGCAGCCTGGCGTTGTATGCGGCCAGCCACCATGGCTGCCGGGTCACCACCACCACGCTTTCCGAGGAGCAGTACGCCTACACCTGCCAGCGCGTGGCCGAGCGGGGCCTGCAAGGCCGCATCCGCGTGCTGTGCGAGGACTACCGCGACCTCCAGGGGCGCTACGACAAGCTGGTGTCCATCGAAATGATCGAGGCCGTCGGCCACCGTTACCTGCCCGAGTACTTCCGCCGCTGCGCCGCGCTGCTCAAGGAGGACGGGCTGATGCTGCTGCAGGCCATCACCATCCGCGACCAGCGCTACCAGCAGGCCTGCCGCTCGGTGGACTTCATCCAGCGCTACATCTTCCCCGGCGGTGCCCTGCCCTCGCTCACCGCGATGCTGCAGACCGCCAGCCGCGAGACGCCGCTGAACCTGCTGCACATGGAAGACTTCGGCCCGCACTACGCACTGACTCTCAAGCACTGGCTGCACAACCTGCACGCCGCTCACCAGACGTTGCTCGAACGCGGCTACGACGAATCCTTCCAGCGCCTCTGGGAGTTCTACCTGTGCTATTGCGAGGGCGGCTTCCAGGAACGCGCCATCGGAGTCGCCCAACTGCTCTGGGCCGGCCCCGGCGCACGCCCCGTACCCCTGCTCGAGCGCGCGGAACCCCCGCGATGACCCGTGCCTGGCAGCTCGGCAATGTGCTGTGGCTGCAACTGGGCTGGTGGGGATGCGTGCTGGGCGCCGAGCGAACCTGGCTCCTGCCGCTGGTATTGACCGGCCTGTGCATCCACGTGGCGTGCTGCCCGCGACCGCGGGCGGAGCTGCGCACCATTGCCCTCGTTGCGCTGAGTGGCTGGCTGCTCGATACCGCACTGGGGCTGGTGGGCGTCTTCCGCTTTCCCGGCATCCTTGCGCCGCCCTGGCTGCTGCTGTTGTGGCCGGTATTCGCCAGCAGCCTGAATCACAGCCTGGCCTGGGCCGCCCGGCCACTCTGGCGGGGCGCCATACTGGGCGCACTGGGCGGGCCGCCGGCCTACCTGGCCGGCGCGCGCCTGGCGAACATCGAGCTGCCGCTGGGCGAACTCGCCACCGCCCTGCTGCTGGCGGCGACCTGGGCGCTCTGGCTGCCGCTCATGCTGCGCCTGGCGAACCCACGCCAGGGTTAGGTGCCGGATGTCGGCAAGCGGCGGAAGAACAGTGTGACCTGCCCCAGCTCGACACCGAACTTGCTCATGCTCGACCGGTTGATCAGGGTGTCCTCGTCCATCAGGTACATCCAGTCATCGAAACGCACTTCGTAGGTCGAGCCGTCCACCGGCAGCAGCAGGCGGTAGCGCCAGCGCAACGCATTGCCCGCCACCTCGCCGCGCGCCTCGCCCAGCACATCGGCGGCACGTCCCGTCCACCGGCCGGCGCCCTGGGGAGTCAGAGTCCACACGCGCTGCTGACGAGTGCCGTCGCTGTAGAGGAAGCGCTCGTCGAGGATCAACCGTTCGCCGTCGCGGCGGCTGCTGACCTGCACATGGAAGCGCTTGACCACCTCGCCCGAGCGCTTCTGGAACATTCCCCAGGCCTCCACCGGCGTCGCGAAGAACCGTACCAGGTCCAGCTCGGGCTGCTGCCCGGCATAGTCCTCGACGGCGACATTGCCGCAGCTCCCCAGGCAAACGCAGAACACCCACAGCCAGAACCTACCCATGGCTCACCTCCGGGTTTCACCCAGCAGCTCACGCCGCAACTCCGGCGCCCGGGTCCGCGGATCGAGCCAGATGGCGAAGAACGCCGCCGCGAAGCGCGGATCAGGCACCTCATGGCGCAGCCGGCCATTGAGATAGAAACGGCAGCCACGCTCGGGAACGCTCACACCGACCAGGCGATCACCGGCCGCGACATCGGCGAAGGCGCGGTTCATCTCCGCGGCCCAGCGCGCCAGCGTGGCATCGTCGACCGCGGCGCCCTGCAGGCGGCGAATCTCCTCGAGGCTCGCCTGCACCAGGGTGTCGCGCGCCAGGCGGCGGTGGTAGGTCAGCTCCAGCGCGAACGCCCGGCCCGGCCAGGGTTGCGTACTGGCGCTCCACAGGCTCGCCGAGTACACCCGCAAGCCGTACCAGCGGTACTCACCCGCCCCCAGCAGGCCGGCGGCAGGCACGCTGGCGCGCCAATCCGCCACGGCAAGGCTGATGGCCAGGCAAAGCAGCACGGCGAAGCGCCCGGCCTGGCGAATGAATCGACCTGCACGCATGACACACCCCGCTCACGAGGTGGACGAAGGGAAACTTATACAAGAATAAGAGATGTACAAGAATTTACCCCTGATCCGACGGGCGCACACGAGGCAGGCAAGCCCGGCGGGATCAGCGAGTGGTGTCGATACCCGCCGCTCAGCTCGGTAAGGCTGGAGGCCAGTGGGCAGCGGGAAGTGCCGCCGAGGGTGAATGCGGCATGGCCTGTGGCACGCTCATCCTGCCGTCGGGTTCGCGTGCTCCCCGGCCTCCAGGGCCCGCATCACCGCCACGAAACGCTGCACCATCTCCTGCCCTGCGCGTGAGCACGCCAGCGCCACGGTGGTACTGCACCCCCTGCCCTCCAGCGGGACGAAGACCACCGACTCGTGGGCCAGGGCGCGCATGCTCTCCGGCAGCAGCGCCACGCCAAAGCCGGCCTGGATCAATTGCAGCTGCGTGGTCTTGCGCGACACCACTTGCGCCGCGCGGGGGAAGAAGCCGGCCTGCATGCACAGGGCTGCCGACTGATAGCTGAGCCCCCCGCGCTGGCCGTGGGGGATGGAGATGAAACGCTCTTCGCCCAGCTCGGCCAACTGCACGCTGGCCGCGCGCGCACGCGGGTGTCGCGCCGCCACGGCAAGGTACAGCGGTTCGTCGAACAGCGGGTGGACGTCCACACCCTCGTGCTGACGCAGCACCGGCAGCCGCAGCAGGCCGACATCGAGATTGCCTTCGGCGATGTCCTGCAACTGGGCTTCGGAAGACTGCTGGGCAATTTCCAGTGAAACATCGGCGTTGTCGTGCAGATACGCGCCGATGCGTTCCAGCAACCGGCCGACCAGGGGCACGGTGCTGGAGTGGTTGAGACGCAGGCTGCCGCGAAGGCCCTGGCCGACCTCCCGGCTCAGGCGCTCGGCCTTGTCGAGGTCGGCCAGCAGCCGGCGGGCGCGATCGTAGAACAGCTGGCCGGCGGGGGTCAGCCGGGGCTGGCGGGCGGTGCGTTCGAACAGCGGCGTGCCGAGATGCTGCTCCAGCTCCCTGATCTGCCGGCTGAGGGCGGACTGGGCGACAAACAGGCTCTGGGCGGCGGCGGTGAAGCTCCCACATTCGACAATGACGACGAAATAACGCAACTGGCGAATGGAGGTCATGGATGCAATCTCTTTTTGAGATGACTACAGGAGGATTTACATATTAGTCGGCATGGCTTTGCCTTGGCTAACCTCTGCCCGTCCCCTCTTCGTCACAGGTCTCCCATGCTGGCTTCGGTTCTGGCGCTGCTGCCCTTCTCTCCCCTCGACTGGCTGCTGATCGCCTCGGGTATCACCGCAGCCTATGTAGTGTTCGGCATTGCCGGTTTCGGTACCGCGCTGGTAGCCGGGCCGGTGCTGATCCACTTCATGCCGCTGTCGCGGGTCATCCCGCTGCTGGTGCTGCTGGATTTCGTCGCCGCCTTCGGCAACTGGCTGCCCGCGCGCAAGGCCGTCGCACGCCATGAGCTGTTCCGGCTGCTGCCGTGCATGGCCATCGGCTGCACAGCGGGCGTGGTCTTCCTGCTGCGGCTCAAGGCCGATGTTCTGCTGCTGTTGATGGGATTGTTCGTGAGCGGTTATGCGCTCTACAACCTGGCAGTCAAGGCACGCCCCGCCCGCCTGAACGCCTGGTGGGCGCTGCCGGCCGGCATGCTGGGCGGCTTGTTCGGCGCGCTGTTTGGCAGCGGGGGCTTCCTGTACGCGCTGTACCTGAATGCGCGCCTGCCTTCCAACGAACAGGCACGCGCCACCCAGAGCGCGCTGATCAGTTGCAGCACAGTGGTGCGGCTGGGGCTTTTCCTGCTGGCGGGGGTGTACGCCGACGGTGCGCTGCTGGTGCTCGCACTGCTGCTGTTGCCGGTGATGGCGCTGGGCCTGTGGGTCGGTCGGCAACTGACGTGGCGGCTGTCCCGGCAAGCCTTCATCCGCCTGGTGACCTGGCTGGTGCTGGCCAGCGGGCTGGCCCTGCTGGCTCGCTACTTCAGCGGGTAGAGACAGGGTCCCAGCGGTCGTCACGAAGGCCCGTGCGCGTGTTGCGCCCAGGTGAGTAGCGCCTGAACCGTCGACCGAAGCAGGGAGCCACGAAAGCTCCCTCCTTCCACCAGCCGATCATGCGGCTCAGAAGTTGTAGCTCAGCGCCGCCGTGACATTGCGCGAAGCGCCGTAGAACCCCGAACCGCCGCTGTAGAGGCTCATCAGGTACTTGCGGTTGGTGACGTTGTTGAGGTTCAGCGAAGTGCTCCAGTGCTTGTCGATGTCGTAGCTGGCCATCAGGTCCACCAGGGCGTAGGCGTTCTGGCGGATGCGGCTGTCGTCGTCGAGCTGGATCGCGCTCTGCCAGCTCACGCGGGTGCCGACCTTGGCCTGGGGCAGGCCCGGCAACTGGTAGGTCAGGCTGCTGCGCAGGCTGTGGGTCGGCACGTACTGGCGCGCCTCGTGGCCGTCCGGGTCCTCGATATGCACGTAGGTGTAGCCGCCCTGCAATTGCAGGCCCGGCGCCAGCTGGCCGCTGGCCTCCAGCTCGACGCCACGGCTCTTGAAGTCTTCGCCTTCGTAGATGTACTGGCTGCCAAGCAGGTCGCCGGTGGCTTCGGCGACGTTTTCCTGCTCGGTCTTGAACAGCGCGGCGGAGACGCTCAACCGGTCATCCAGCAGGCTGCCCTTGATACCGGTTTCGTAGCTGTGGCCTTCCAGCGGGTCGAGCACCTTGCCCTGCGCGTCGATCACGTACTGCGGGTTGAAGATCCTGGTGTAGCTGGCGTACAGCGAGTACTGGTCGTTGAGGTCGTAGACCACGCCGGTGTAGGGCGTCACCTTGCCGTGGATGCGCACGTCGCGCGCAGAGCCGTAGTCGCTGCCATCGCTGTCGACGCTGAGCATGCGCGCACCGACGATCCAGTGCAGGCGGTCGGTGAGGTTGAAGCGGGTGCCGGCATAGACGCTCTTCTGACGGTCGGTGAAGTCGGCGAACTCGTTGCTGTCGTTGGTGTAGGTCAGGCTCGGCTTGGGCACGTGCCCGCCGAGGGTTTGCTCGAGGTCGGCGGGCATCAGCTCATCCTCGCTGTTGTACCAGCCGCGGTCGTGGTGGCGCGAGCGGCCGTAGTCCACGCCCAGGGTCAGGTCGTGCTGGCGGCCGCCCAGGCTGAACGGACCGCTGACCTGCGCCTCGCCCAGCAGCTGCTTCTCGCTGGAGTGGCTGTGGCTGGGGTCGGCCATCCACGGGGTGTCTTCGTCGTAGGCCATCAGGTAGTACATGTTGGCCTGCTGGTTCTGCTCCACGGCGGTGACGTTGAGCTTGCCCTTCCAGCCGCCGCCGAAATCATGGGCCAGCTCGGCGAACGCACGCTGGGTGTGCACGTCCCAGTAGCTCCAGTCCTGGCCAATGTTGGACCCACGGCGGCTGTAGTGGATCGGCTCGCCGTTGTAGTCGGTCAGCGGCAGGCCGCCCCAGCTGCTGCCGTTGGAGTTGCTCTTGTTGTCGGAGAAACCGACGGTCAGGGTGTCGGCGTCGCTGAGGTCGAAGGCGAGCATGCCACTGAGCACGTTTCGCTCGTGGGAATAGCGATCCAGGTAGGAATCGCCCACTTCGTTGGCATAGATGAAGCGCCCGCGTACGTTGCCGCTGTCGGTCAGCGGGCCGGACACGTCGAGGTCGATGCGGCGCGTGTCCCAGGAACCCACCGAGACCTTCACCTGGGCGTACGGCTGGTAGGTCGGGCGCTTGCGGATGAAGTTGACCGTGGCGGACGGGTTGCCGGTGCCGCTCATCAGCCCGTTGGCGCCGTGGAGGATGTCGACCTGCTCGTACTCGGCCATGTCCAGGTCGCCACTGAGCAGGCCGGCGCTGAACGGCGAGCCGATGCCGTCGTACTCGAAGTTGTTGATGTCGAAACCGCGCGAAGTGAAGTTGGTGCGGTCGGTCTCGTACTGCTCCACGGTCACCGACGGCGCGCTGCGCAGGGCATCCTTCACGCTGTTGAGGTTGAAGTCGTCGAGCTGCTCGCGGGACAGCGTAGTCACTCCCTGAGGCGTCTCCCGAGGGGTCAGGCCCAGGCGCGTGGTGCTGCTGTCGGCAAGTTGCTGGTAACCGCTGGAAGCCCCGGCGCTGCCGGCATCGGCCTGGATGATGGTCTCGGGCATGGCAAGGGTGTCGCGCGGCTTGCCCAGCACCGTATCGGCCGGCAGCTCCAGCGCGCCGGTACTGATGTCCTGCAGCGCGTAGATGCCCGCGCCGCGCTCCACCAGTTGGTAGCCGGTGCCTTGCAGCAACCGGGCGAAGCCCTGCTCGACGGTGAAGCGGCCCTTGATCCCGGTGCTATTACGGCCGGCCAGCCTGGCCGGGTCGAACACCACCTGCACGCCAGCGCTGGCGGCGAAGCGGGCCAGCACATCGCCCAACGCGCCAGCGCCAATCGCGTAATCGCGCGCCGCTTGCGCAGCACTGGCTTGCATCGGCACCAGCGGCAACAGGGCCAGGCCGGCGCAGGCCAGCGGTACCGAGCGGATCGCCGCCGCGAGAATCAGAAGAGGGAAACGACGATTGCCCGATTGCGCTCGGTAGTTCGATGCCATGCTCATTGCCATCCTTCAGGCCGCGCGAGGCGCGGGTTGTTCACCCCTCCCGACGAGGCGTGTTCTCTCCTTTCCCGGACGAGGAGGAAAAAGTGCTCAGGGGTCTGGAGAAAAAATATCTAGAGGGCGGCAACGCTCACCCAGTAGCGGCTCACACGGGAAACACGCACCGGCAGCGTGCGTTCCAGGGCCACCAGCGCGAGGTCGGTGTCGATCAGCGACAGGGCGCCGGAAACCCGCAGCTCCGCCACCTGGGGATCACAGCGCAGCACGCCGTGGCGATAGCGCGACAGCTCCGCCAGCACATCCGCCAGGCGCCACTCGCGGGCGACCAGCATGCCCTGCTCCCAGAGTGCGGCGCTGTCGTCCACCGTGGCCATGCGGCGAACACCGCCGGCATCGAACCAGGCCTGCTGGCCGGCATCGAGCCGTACCGGCGAAGCGGATCGCGGGCGGATTTCCACCTGATGCTCGAACACCGCGACCTGGCACTGCTCGCCCAGTTGCCGGACGCTGAAGCGTGTGCCCAGCGCCTCGACCCGGCCCTGGGCGGCATCGACGAAAAACGGCCGGCGCGGCACCCGGGAGTCGGCCCGGGTGGTGACGAGCACCTCGCCGTTGCGCAGATGCAGGCGACGCTCATGGCGGTCGAATCGAATGTCCAGCGCCGAGGCGGTGTTGAGCACCACGCGACTGCCATCGTCCAGCACCAGGGACCGGCGCTCGCCGGTGCCGGTGGAAGCATCGGCCAGCCAGCCGTCCCACGGCGTGCTACGCGCGGCCAGCCAGACCGCCGGCCCGGCCACCAGCAAGGTGCCCAGCAGGCGCACCGCGCGACGGCGGCTGACACCCTTGAGGCCATCCAGTTGCTGCAGCGCCCGGCTGCCGATGGCAGCGGGCACCGCATCGAGGGTGCCGAACACCTGCTCGGCCCGCGACCAGGCCGCCCGGTGCGCCTCGCTCTGCCCGCGCCAGCGCTCGAAGGCCTGCCACTGGGCAGCGCCGGGCGCCTCGAAGCGCAGGGTCACCACCCAGTCAGCCGCCTCTTCCAGCAGCTTCTGCGATGGGCTCATGCCTCGCACGCCAGCATGCAGGCCAGCAGCGCCTTGTGCAGGTGCCGGCGCACGGTGATCAGCGCCATGCCGGTGCGCTCGGCGATTTCCCTGAGCGTCAGCTCATGGAACTGCGCCAGCAGGAACACCTCGCGGGTCTGCGCCGGCAGGCCATCGAGCAGGGTGTCGATGCGCATCAGGGCATCGATGATCAGCCAGTGGGTTTCCGGCGAGGGCACCAGCGCCTCGGGCAGATGGCCGATGGTCTCGCGGTAGGCGCGCTCCACGTCCTGCCGGCGCCAGAGATCGATCACCAGGCCCTTGGCGACCTGCACCAGGTAGCGCCGCGAGTCGTCCGGCTGCGGCGCGCGGCCGCTGGTGAGGATGCGCAGGTAGGTGTCGTGGGCGATGTCCGCCGCATCCGGCGCATTGCCCAGGCGCTGGCGCAACCAGCCGAACAGCCAGCCGTGATGCTCGCTGTACAGCTGGTCGAGGGCCACGGCCGGGGCGCGAAGTGGCAGGACGGCAGAGGTCATGGGGGGATTTCCTTGGCACGAATGCCGGAAAATTGAAAATGAGAAAGCGTCTCATTTTATTTCAACCTGCCGAACAATCACAATCCACCCCCAGGTATCAGGGATGACACACTCCCTTTTTCTCCACTCGATGCCGCGCCGTTGGCTGCCCGCGAGACCGTGATCCGCAGGCGGCGATCCTCGGTATCGCCGCACTGCGACTACGGCCCCATCAGCCCCGTGGGTGGCCGCTGCCGGAGCCAGGCCCGGGCAAGGCACTCACCCGCTCAGCGCTGATAGCGCGCCGCCGGGACGCTCGCCGAGAGGTTGGGCATCAACCGCTGCCGCGCCGCCTCGTAGCCTTCCAGGTCGGCCACCTCCGGCAGCGCCGGAATGGTGACGAACTCGCCCTGGTCGAGGCCGGCCAGCGCCGCGTCCACCATGTCGTCCGCCTTCATCACGATCTCGCTCGGCAGGTACTCCAGTGGCGTGCCGGCCAGGCCCCAGAAGTCGGTCGCCGTGGCGCCCGGCAGCACGACCTGGACCTTCACGTTCGTGTCCGCCAGTTCGTGGCGCAGCGACTGGCTGAACGCCAGGACGAACGCCTTGGAGCCGCCGTAGACGCCATTGAGCAGTTCAGGGGCGATGGCAACGATCGAGGCGATGTTGATCAGCGTGCCCGTGCCACGCTCGACGAAGCCCGGCACGGCCGCATAGGTCAGGCGAGTCAGCACGTTCACGTTGAGCGTGAGCAGGTCCTCCAGTTTGTCGATGTTCGACTCCAGCAGCGGACGGGTCGCACCGATGCCGGCATTGTTCACCAGCAGGCTGATGCTGGCATCGTTGCGCAGTATCGCTTCGACGCGGGCGAGGTCCGCTCTGTCGGTGAGGTCGGCGGCCACGACCTCGATGGATCGACCGGTCTCGTCGCTCAGGCGCCTGGCCAGGGCATCCAGGCGGCCGCGGTTGCGCGCCACCAGGATCAGGTCATGGCCGCGATGGGCCAGGCGTTCGGCATAGAGGGCGCCGATGCCGGAAGACGCACCGGTGATCAGGGCGGTGCCGATGGGGGCTTGAGTCATGGGGGTTCTCCAGGTGTTTGCGTTGGTGGAGAACAGGATGCGACGGCTTGGCCATATCTCAAATGACGTATAAGGTAGTGATTCAGGACATACGAGACACAACCATGCATCGCATCGGCTATCTGCTGACCGACGGCTTCCAGGTGCTCTCCCTGGCGACCCAGGCGGCCTTCGAATTCGCCAACCTCGCCGCCGGCAAGCCCTTCTACAGCATCGAGAACTTCTCGCCGCAAGGCGGCCCGGTGCGCTCCTCGCTGGGCGCAGCCCTGGAGACACGGGCGCTGCAAGCGCCACGGCTGGCCGATACCTGGATCGTGGTCGGCGTCAATGACCCGGTGGCGAGCCCGACGGACACCGCGGTCCTGGACTTCGTGCGCCGGGCCGGCAAGCAGGCACGGCGCACCGTCGGCGTCTGCACCGGCGGTTTCATCCTCGCTGAAGCGGGCCTGCTGGCCGGCCGCCGCGCCACGACCCACTGGGCCTATGCCCAGGCAATGCAGAAGCGCCATCCGGATATCACGGTCGAGGAAGACCGCATCTACATCGTGGACGGCCCCTTCTGGACCTCGGCGGGCATGACCGCCGGCCTCGACCTCGCCGTGGGCATGGTGGAAAAGGACCTCGGGCCGGACATCGCGCGCTCGGTGGCGCACAAGCTGGTGATGCACCAGCACCGCTCCGGCGGGCAATCACAGCACTCGGAAATGCTCGACCTCGCGCCCAAGTCGGATCGCATCCAGAACGCCCTGAACCATGCGCGCAACCACCTCAACCGGCCGATCAGCGTGGAGGAACTGGCGGACTTCGTGCACCTGAGCCCGCGCCAGTTCACCCGTGTGTTCACGGCCGAGACCGGGCAGTCGCCGGCCAAGGCCATCGAAAGCCTGCGCCTGGAAGCGGCGCGGCTGATGATCGAGCAAAGCCGCCACTCGCTGGATGCGGTCGCGCGCGAGGCCGGTTTCCGCGATCGCCGCCACATGCGCGAGGCCTTCATCCGTGGTTTTGGCGTACCGCCGCAGGCCGTGCGCCGAGATGCCCGGCGCATAGAGCTGGACCAGCCGGCGAGCACCGCCGAGCAGGGTTAGGTCGCGCCACGGGCGCAGCAGCGGCTTCCTCGCCCCAGGGGCCCTGGCGCTACCAGCGCAGGAGGCGCGGCCCAAGCGCGGCGCCCAGCACAGTCGGCAGTAGCATGCCGAGCAGGTACCAGACGCCCCAGAACGGGATGCCCATTTCGGGGCAATGCAGACAGTAGGCCAGCGTCGCGGTGGCTCCCGCCAGCAGCCCCCCGGCGGCGCCGGCCAGGCGCAGGCGGGTCGGTGCCAGGCCACGCAGCGCCCAGAACACGGCGATGAAGGCCGGCACCGAGAGCAACGCAATGTTCAGCGGGCAGGTGCGCCAGGTCTTGCCCAGGATCAGCCCGGCGCGCGCCTCGGCAGGCACGCCGGCCAGTTCCAGCGCACCGCCGAGCCAGACCAGCAGCACCGGCAGGCCCAACAGCACCCAGGCGGCCCCGCCGCGCACCCCCGGCCTTGCCAGGCGGCTGTTCAGCCACAGGGCAACGGCTGCCAGGCTGCCCGGCAGCGCAACCTTGGCCCAGAACAAGGGCGTCTGGGCGACAGCGGCCAGGTCAGGGCGCACGCCGAAAAGCGCGGCCATCAGCAGCAGCGCGCCCAGGGCTCCGGCCAGCAGGGCCATGCCCAGGCGCTTGCCCAGGACGTGCCGATCCACCGCACTCTCGCCGGCGCTGAGCAACTCGATCAGTTCATTGGTCTTCATCGCTTCGCAACCCTCGAATCATCTTCGCCAGGACCTTCAGTCCGCGGTGGATGCCGACCTTCACGGCGGAGCTGGACAGCCCGGTCAGGCTCGCGGCTTCTTCGACGGAAAGCCCTTCGAGCTTCACATGGACGATGGGCAGGCGCTGCTTGTCGGGCAACTGCTGCAGCAGTCTGCCGAGATCGCGGCTGGCCTGTGCAGGCTCATCGTCTTCGACGGCGAACAGCTCGCCGGCGTCATCCGGCAGCGGCTCATGCAGTGCATCCCGGCGCGCAAAGGCGCGGAAATGGTCCGCCAGCTTGTAGCGTGCGATGGCGTGCACCCAGGCCGTCAACGGCTGATCGGGCTGATAGCTGTGGCGGGCGTTGTGTACCGCCAGCAGCACTTCCTGCAGCAGGTCCTCGACCTCGCCGGGGCGCTGGCTCAGGCGCCGGCGCAGGAAGGCACGCAGGTGCGTGCCCAGGGCGCTGAGGAACTCGCGGTAGGCCGCACCGTCACCGTCCATGCCGCGCAACAGCAACGCCTGCAGCTGCGCTTCACGCGCAATCAACATGTCCTGATGGCTAGTTCGCTGCATCGGCCGTCCTGGTTACACCGCGGCTGGATTTTCCCCCGGACCCTTCCCTGCTGGCTGGCGTGCCGCCGGCCCAGCGGGAAAACAGACCGTCGCTCAATACGTTAGGGCCGCGCCGGAGAATTCTCAAAATTTTTTCGTGCCGCTGTAACCGGCTCGGCACTCCCGGCGAACTATCCATCAAGCCGCCGGAATACCCTCCGCGGCCTTCAACCGAACGGGAGAGACCGCACCATGAAAACCCTGACCCTCGCCAGCGCCGCCCTTGCCCTCGCCGCCCTCAGCGGTGCCGCCCTGGCCGACGACATGAACACCAAGGCCAGCAACGGCGCGGCCATGGAGAAATGCTACGGCGTCGCCATGGCCGGCAAGAACGACTGCAAGGCCGGTGCCGGCACCACCTGTGCCGGCAGCGCCAAGAAGGACTACGACGGCATGCACTGGAAGAACGTTCCGGCCGGTACCTGCACCTCGATCAAGACGCCCAACGGCATGGGCTCGCTGACTCCGAGCAAGTCCTGAGCCCGGGCCGCCGACCATGAAGACATCCCTGCACCCTGGAGCAGGCCTGGGGCTGAAGGCCGAGCACTACGCCCAGGCCCTTGCCTGTGCCGCCCAGGGGCTCTGGTTTGAAGTTCATCCGGAGAACTACATGGTCGGCGGTCCACGCCTCGCCTGGCTGGAGCGGATCGCGGAGCGGCACCCGCTGTCGCTGCACGGGGTTTCGCTGTCCCTGGCAGCCGACGCCCCGCCGGACAAGGCGCACCTGCAACGGCTGCGCACGCTGGTGGAGCGAGTGCAGCCGGAGCTGATCTCCGAGCACCTAGCCTGGTCGACCTGGCGTGGCCAGTATCTGCCGGACCTGCTGCCCTTCCCCCGCAGCCACGCCGCCCTGGCACGCATCGTCGAGAACATCCAGCGCACCCAGGAAGCGCTGGGGCGACGCATCGCCATCGAAAACCCCAGCCACTACCTGCACCTGGAGGGCCATGACTGGGATGAAATCGACTTCCTCACCGAACTGGCCCTGCGCACGGGCTGCGGCCTGTTGCTCGACGTCAACAATGTGCATGTCAGCGCCCATAACCTCGGCTTCGCCGCTGAACGCTATCTCGATCGTTTCCCGGCGGCGGCCATCCTCGAGATCCACCTGGCCGGGCACAGCCGCGACGAAGGCGGCGAGCTGCTGATCGACACGCACGACGCGCCCATCGCAGAACCGGTCTGGGCCCTTTATCAGCACCTGATCCGGCGTATCGGGCCGCGTCCGACGCTGATCGAGCGCGACGACCATCTCCCCGCCTTCGACGATCTGCTGGCGGAGCGCGACACAGCCCAGGCCACCCTGAACCTTGCCCAGGTGACAGCATGAAATCCTCACTCGCAGCCTTCCAGGATGCCTTCGTCGAGGCGCTCTACCAGCGGCCGGCCCCGGCACTGCGGGCCGTCACCGCGCAAGCCGCCTTCGAGGTGTACCGCAACACCGTGCTCAAGGGCTGCATCGACGCCCTGTGCGCCAACTTCCCGAGCGTCGAGCGCCTGGTCGGCACCCAGTGGTTTCGCGCGGCGGCCGCCATCCATGCCCGCCAGACACCGCCCGAGGATGCGCGCCTGGTCTATTACGGGGAAGGATTCGCCGACTTCCTCGCGGCTTTCGAGCCGGCGCGCGAACTGCCCTACCTGGCCGGCGTCGCACGCCTGGACCGTTTGTGGACCGAAGCCTTTGCCGCTCCCCAGGAGGCGGCGCTGGACCTCGCCAGCCTCGCCGGCATGACCGCCTCGGACCTCGCCCACGCTCGCCTGACACCCCGTGCCAGCGTGCGTTGGCGCTGGTTCGGCGAGCAACCGATCTACAGCCTCTGGCGCTGCAACCGTGAAGCACTGCCGATACCCGAAGCCTTGCCCTGGCAAGGCGAAGGCGTACTGCTGGTTGGCCATGCCGAGGGCGTCCGGTGGCAACCCCTGGAAGTCGGCGGCTGTGTCTTCCTCGACGCCTGCTGCACCGGGCACGACCTCGACCGGGCCTCAGCCCTGGCACTGGAGGCGCAGCCCGACCTCGACTTCACCGTGCTGCTTGGCCGCCTGCTGGACGCCAGCGCATTTCGCCCCATCACCTTCGCCTAAGGAGGACCTCATGGATATCGCCCACGCTCCCCACCCCACCACGGGCCTGCGCCAACGCTGGAATCGCGCGGCCGACAGCCTGCAGCGCCTGCTCGGCGACTCCCTCCTGTGCCTGGTGGCACGCTTGGCGATCGCAGCGATCTTCTTCCTTTCCGGGCGCACCAAGGTCGAGGGCTTCCTGACCATCACCCCGGGTACCTACGAGCTGTTTCGTACCGAGTACCTGCTGCCGCTGGTGCCGCCACCGATCGCCGCGCACCTGGCGACCTACGCGGAGCACTTCTTCCCGGTCATGCTGGTGCTCGGTCTGTGTACCCGCCTTTCGGCGCTGGCGCTGCTGGGCATGACCACGGTGATCGAAATCTTCGTCTACCCCGATGCCTGGCCGACCCACCTGACCTGGGCCGGCCTGTTGCTGTTGCTCATCGGTCGCGGCGCAGGGGACTGGTCGCTGGATCGGGTCCTGAAGATTCGTTGATCGGGAGCGCGGGCGGGACGATCTCCTGCCAGCGCGGCTCGACCACTTATTTCACCTTCACGACGTCGTCCGGTTTCCAGGTCTGGTCGTAGAAGGCGTCTTCACTGCCATACAGACGCAGTGCCACGAGGAAGTTGCGCCCCGCAATGGTTTGAATGAACGCAGCGTCGGCCACATCGGCGGGCTTCTCCGGGCCGAACCAGATTTCGATGGAGCCATCCTGCTGCTTGGGAATGTCGTAGTAACCGTTGGTGGACGGCAGGAGCTGCCCGGTTTCAGGCATGGTGCCGTCGGTGATGTTGTAGGCCGTGACTGCCCAGAACAGCGCCGCCGGCGGGTTGGGCGGCAAGCGCAGCTTGTAGGTGCTGCCGCCTTCGAGGAACTTGCCGTCCTTGTCGCGGCCGGTGAAGGGATACTTCGAGCCGGCACCCGTGGTGTGCATCACCATGGCCGGCGCCGAGGAATAGGCGAACTGGAAGAAGTTGGCGCGCTGGCTCACATCCAGGTAGCTCTCCTGCATCCAGTCGTTGGTGCCGCCAGCCCAGGTGTTCTCGTACTGGCGATCCTTGTAGTAGAGGTTGCGCTTGTCCTCGCGGCCCAGCTGGCGGTTGGCGAGGATCATCTTCGGCGCGGTTTCCACGGCTTTCTTCAGCAGCTCGTCCTGCTTCGCCGTGGGCTTGAACGGCTCGCCCTTGATGATGCCGATGGACGCCAGCACGCCGCGCAGCTCGGGGTCGATGGCCTCGACCGGCTCGTAGTCGACGAACGCCTTGAGCTTGGTCCAATAAGTGTTGTCCACCGGGTACATCATGTTCAGCGCCTTGCCACTGGCGTCGGGGAACTCCATGGGCTTGGCGTCCTTCTCCACGGTGAACAGCGGATAGACGCGGGTCAGTTCGGCGTTCTTCACCGCCGGCGCCGGGTCAGGCTTGCCCTCGCCCTTGGCCATCACGGTGCGGAAGAACAGGAACACGTTGTAGGTGCGCGACTTGACCGCGAAGTAGCCGCCCGGCACCGGCCCGTTGTAGTCCGGCGGCAGGAGCAGATACAGGCCACCGCGCGCACGGTCCGGCCCGACGGCACCGACATCGGTGAGGGTGCGTTGGAAGAAGTCGGTGAACATGCCGATGACGTTGGCCGGCGCCTTCACCACCAGCGGCCCGGTCTGCTTCAGGTCCAGGTAGCTCATGGAATAGATCACGTCGGCGTTGGGCGTGGGCACCATGGTCCGCGCGTCCATGCGCTGCTTCCAGATCGGCAGCACGTTGTAGCCGGCGCCGAAGGCCTTCTCCGAGCCGTCCTTCATGCCGATGGTGTTGAGCGCCGGCAGCATGGTCATGTAGGCGTACACCGCGCGCTGGTAATACAGCTCGTCGCGCAGGCTTTCAGCCTCCTTCGGGTCCAGCCAGTTGCCATTGTTGAAAGGCTGACGTCCGCCAGGGGTTGGAAGATGCTTCTCGCCAGCAGCGGCAATCGGCCGGAAAAGGACATCGGCGTGATACCCACCCTGTGCTCCGCGTCCTGCCACTTTCCGGCGACGGCGACTCGCCGCTCCGCATCGGCGGACGCGCCCTCACAGAGCGTCGCTCGAGACCTCGACGAGGATCCTGCCGATCACGGCAGCGGACGACATCGCCTCAGGGCCCCACATGCGTTGCCGCAAGCGCTCGACTGCAACGCCTTCACCGACGCGCGGGCAAGGCATTGCCGCCGAAAGCCGGTGCGTGCCTTGATGTCACTCGAATTCAGCCCCGAGACCACAAGGCGTACCCGCATTTCACCCACATTCGGGACGGGTTCAGAAACCTCGCCAACTTCCAGCACATCCCGGGCTCGACCCTGTTTGCAGTAATAGGCTGCTTTCATCATGGTCTTTCCTCAAGCGCCTGGGAGATTGCCAGTGCGGTTGATGGCGACCATTCAACTGTTCGGCGACATGGGTTCTCCCCGCCGGCCGGTAATCCAGAAAGCTTGCGCACCCAGTTGAGAAATGCGCCATAAGGGCGGCCCAGAACGAGCATCATCACCCAATCCCGCCACAGACCGTAGGGCCTCGCGACGGGAACCATCAGCGCCGCGCCCAGGAGCCTGGCAAGCAGCTCCTTGACCCATAGCACATCGACCCAATGCGCCTGGCTGGGCGAGCAGGAATCTCGTTCATCCGGGAGCGGTCGCGGTAAACACCAGCACCGCCCCGGGCAACAAGCGGGTCGCGCCCGGCAACACTCGGGAACGCCTCGAATATGCCGAAGGGGGTTGCCGAGTAACGGATACCAACCATGGCCCTGCCGCAGGCTCGCCCAATACGCATCCATAGTCGCCGTGACGGCTCGCGGTTTGCCCAGTGTGACCGGCGCTACAAGCCATAGCGGACAACCTGCCAGTCACCTGGCTTGCTCGAATTCGAGCAAGCCGTGCGTCCCAGTTGCCATTAATACGCTCACGACTCAAAGGCTCCAGAGTCCCGCGATGCGCTGAAACGAAGATTCGAATACTTCCCAACCTGTATGACCAGGACCGGCAGCTTGCGACAGGGCGCGTTATGGAAAAGGCTCTGCGAGCTTTTCTGCCAAATAGTCAATTAGCGCTCTGCACTTAGGCGGCAGATAACGGTTGGGTGGATATAGAATCCATGCTTTCCCGTGATAAGTCGTCTCGTAACTCCACTTGGGCAGAACTTCGGTCAATTGATGTCTTGCCAATGCCTCAGCCGCAGTGAATATGGGCAGGCAGCCGATTCCGAGATTAGCGAGTACGGCGCCCAGCCGTACTTCGCTATGGTTGCTGGAGAACCTGCCTCTGACACCGACCGTGACCTTTTCGCCGCTCTCCAGGTGCCTGAGTTGCCAGCGATTGTCGCTTGGCGTCTCGCCGAGATAGATGCAGCTGTGCGCCGCCAACTCTGACGGATGGGCCGGCGTCCCGGCTTGCGCCAGATAGTGCTCGCTGGCACAAAGTACGTGCTGTACGTCACGCAATGGACGGGCAGCGAGCCCCAAAGGGGGTGCGTCGGTAATTCGGACCAGAAGATCAAAATCGTCGATCAGATTGCTCGGCTGATCACTCAACATCAATTGCACATCAACCTTGGGATATCGGTACAGAAACTCCGGAATCAGAGGACTGATAAGGACTTTCCCGAAAGCCTTCGGCGCACTGATCTTCACTAACCCCTGTGGACTGCTGACAAAGCGGTCGGCGACGTCCTGTGCGGACCGTGCCGCATTCGCCATCTCCAGGCAATGGGCATAAATCTCCGTGCCGACCTCGGAAAGCCTCAGTTTGCGGGTGGTGCGCTCCAGAAGCTTGACTCGCAGTGCCTGCTCCAATGCGGTGATCTGGCGACTGACCGCGGAGGGTGTAAGGCCCAACAGCTCAGCTGCCGCAGAAAAGCTGCCAAGCTCCACGACCTTCACGAACACCGACATGTACGGCATCAGTCTATGGGGAGATTCATTCTCGTAGCGCAAAACTGTTGTCCTGAAGGAGGGGCTAATGGTCAGCAAGGGTTCACGCCAATAATTCAGTCACTGGGCAGGAAAGTCCAGATGAACTCAACCTGTGAGGATTATTGGAATGGGCCGTAGAATGGATGTTCGTAGTCTGGAAGACCTGCAGTTCGTATCGCGTCGTACCCAACATGTCCTGACTCTGTTCAGCGGCGGCCTCGATAGCACCTACCTGCTGCACAAGTTGTCTTCGCTCGGCTGCAAGGTCACTGCACTGGCAGTAGATGTAGGAGAAGGCACCGACTTTGCGGAACTCGCGAGGATCACGGACTTCTTTGGCGCCACGCTCAAACTGGTGGACGGTTGTTCAGCCTTCGTGGAAGAGGCGGTATTGCCCGCGCTGCAGTCCAACGCACAGTATCTGGGCATGTATCCCATCAGCTCTTCGCTGTCGCGGCCGATTATTGCCCGGGTAGCAGTAGAGACAGCGCACAAGTTGGGCTGCGGCGCCATCCTGCATACCGCCAATCAGTCGCAGAACAGCCTGCGCCGACTGAACGGCGCCATCAAGCAACTTGGATTTACCGGCTTTTCCGGAAGCCCATATGAGTATTCGGCACTTACCCGCGAGGAGAAGATTCGCGAGTTGAGTGAAATTGGGCTCAGCGGATTCCAGTCTCGCGGCATGAGTGGCGATGCCAACCTCTGGGTGCGCGAGTACGAGTCCGGCAAGCTCGATAATCCTGAACACTTCTGCATCACCGAGGATATTTACACCTGGACGCGCAAATCCCAGCCTCAAGCGCGCGACGAGATGGAAATCGAATTCCGCTCCGGACGCCCATTCTCGCTGAATGGCCAGATACTGCCGCTACAGGAGCTTATCCATCAAGCCAATCAACTGGCAGGCAGCTATCAGATCGGTCGCTACAGCGGGCTGGAGCATCTGGAAGGTGGCGAGAAAGTACTCGAGGTGCGGGAGGCACCGGCAGCATCGGTGCTCATGCAGGCCTATCGAACGCTGGAAACCGCCATTCTGGATGCCGATCTGATTCGAGAAAAGATCGCCCTTGAGCAGCTTTGGGTGCGCGAGGCCATCGAAGGGCGCTGGTTCTCGCCGCTGAAGACTTCGATCGACGCGTTCATCAGCCAGACCGCCAAGGCAATCAATGGCAAAGTGACGCTCAAGCTCAGCCCCGGAAGCGCTCAGCTCGCTTGCGTGCGGGCATCCGCGGCACTGTATCTGACCGACCGTGACGGTTGGGAAAAGGAAATCGCGCATGAACGCTCCAGCCGCAGCCTTGCGGAACTGCATGCCGCGTGCGCGCCTCAGGCGGTACGTCAACTGCAAGGAGCGGCCCAATGACCGTTACCATGGCAGAGATTGCCCTGAGTCGGTCAGGTCACTCGATTCTCGGGAGGAACCTGCGCAGCCAGGGCTGGGCATTTGGCCGCGGCACCGACGTGGCCCGCTGGTTCAATCTGGATGACGAAAGCTGGCAGGAGTTCGCGGCGTACTGGGAGGGTCTGTCGCTCGATGAGCACATGGCGGATCGTGGTACCTATCGCTACCGGCGTTACAGCGAGTTCGACCTCCAGGCAGGTGGCAACCTGACAAAGTTGCCGCATGCGCCTTACGAGCAGCCCAAGTACATCAATACGCTCAATGGCGGCATCGCGCGCCAGTTCCTGCCGTTGGAACAGGGTCTCGTCGAACATCCCTTCTTCGGCGCATTGCTCGGAGGCATGGCACGCCTCTTCGATGAGGCCGAAGGAAGGTGTTGCCGCTGGAATATCCGCCTCCACCCCTACCGCATCGTCACCAACGACTACGAGCAGGGAAAACCCACACCGGAGGGTCGTCATCGCGACGGGGTGGACTACATCATCATGATGCTGGTCGGGCGCGTTGGCATTACCGGCGGTGTCACCCGTGTCTCCTCGCCGGACAACACCACATTGTTCGAGGGCATGCTCGCAAAACGTCTGGACATGATCGTGGCCGACGACCGCCAGGTCATGCACGAAGTCTCTCCGATCGACTGTGCGCAGCCGAACGAAGAAGGCTACCGAGATGCCCTGATCATTGCTTTCACCCGTAAGGACGCGCCGGCATGAACCTGTCGAAGATGAGAATTTCGGAGCTGATGCTACTCAGTGTGGCCATCGTCTGGGGCACAAGCTACGGTGTGGCCAAGGGAGCGCTGGCGTACTACCCCGTCATCGGGTTCCTCTGTGTCCGCTTCATCATGACCTTCGTCCTGCTGCTGCCCATGCTGCGCGGACACCTGAGGGGCGCGCTGCCTCCAGGGTTGATCCTGGGGATGCTGCTACTGGGCATCTTCCTTTGCGAAACCTTCGGCATGGCGCAGACCTCGGCGAGCAACGCCGCCTTTCTGATCAGTCTGTGCGTGGTCTTCACTCCGTTAGTGGAGTGGCTGGTCTTCCGAATGCGCCCGAGCCTCGAGGCGTTCATTATCACGGGGGTGTCGCTGATCGGCGCAATCCTGCTGACGGGCGCCGGAGAGCTGCAGATGAACCAGGGCGACTGGCTGATGATCATGGCGGCAATCCTGCGTGCGTTCATGGTCTGCCTCACCAAGACTCTGCTGCAGAACTCGAAGATTCCAGCGCTGGCCATCACGGCTGTGCAGGTTGGCGTGGTCGGATTCGGCAGCCTGATCCTGCTGTTCATGACCGTCGGGGCCGTCCCGCCGCTCCCGCAGGCTGCATCGTTCTGGGGAGCCACTGTCTACCTCGTCGTGTTCTGCACACTGTTCGCGTTCTTCGCCCAGAACTATGCCCTGAAGCACACCAGCCCTACGCGAGCCTCCCTGCTGATGGGGATGGAGCCGCTGTTCGGCGCCTGCTTCGCGGTCCTCTGGCTCCAAGAACAACTCACGGCACTGTCGTGGATTGGTGGCTTCCTGATCGTCATCGCCTCGCTGATGGGCATACGGCCTCAGAAGGAAGAGAAGCTGGCCGCACCGGCGTAATCCGGCATCGCGGGACCATCGAAAACCTGAGACGGCTCGTGGAGTCTGCAGCAGCCCAAGCTTTGTGTGCAGACTTCCCGGGCCGTCGTTTCGCTCGCCGGGGGCACGAAGGATCGCCCCTGCTGCCCACTGAATCACCCCGTCATGGCCAAGGCCGCCGCGTCAGCAGCAAGATGCTGACCGGAGCACGAATAATCTGAAGAAAGCACCGCCAGGGAGTGCATTGCACCGTGATTGAGGACATCCGCTATCTGATCGTGTTTGCGAAAATCGCCGAGACAGGTTCTATTTCGGGCGGTGCGGAGGCTCTGGACCTTACGTCAGCCACCGCCAGCCTGCACCTGTCCAAACTGGAGAAAAACCTTGGCAGCGCACTGTTCTATCGCAATACCCGCAAACTCTCGCTGACCCAGGACGGCACCAGCTTGCTGGAAACGGCAAAGTCCATGCTGGAGCTCTACGAAAAGGGCTTCATCGAGTTCAAGCAGCGCTCCATCTCCACACGCAACAACCTGCGCATTTCTATACCGGCGCTGTTCATCAACAGCGATTTCATCCGGCATATCGCCGCTTTCCTGCAGGAGTACCCGGAGGTCAATCTGAGCATCTCCTGCAGTGACAGCCGCAACGACATCATTGCTGAAAGCATCGATGTCGCCTTCCGCATCGGTGAGTTGCCAGACAGCTCGTTGAAGGCCCGTCATCTGTTCGTGCTGCCTCGCCGAGTCGTCGCAGCCAGGACCTTCCTGGCCGGCTATGAGCCCGTGCGCCATCCCGAAGACCTGAAACACATGAAATGGATCGGCCTCACCATGCGACCCAATTCACGGGTGTTTCGCAATCAACAGAGCGCTGAAGAGGTAGAAATCAAGTACACGCCGCACCTGAAGGTGGACAACGTGGAGGCGTCCTACCAGTTGGCCCGGTTGGGAGCTGGGCTGGCAGCCCCTCCGGACTACCTGGTGAAGAAAGCCATTCGCCAAGGGGAGATCGAAGCCGTTCTCCCCGACTGGGTACTGCCGCCGCTCAAGGTCTACGCAGTCTGGCCACCCAATATCTCGACCAGCAGCATCGCCTATACGCTCATCAACAACATCTACAACTCATTCAGTTCACGGGCGCTGGAGTAGCGCCAAAGAACTGCAGGTAGAGCATGTAGAAGGCAGTTGCGATCAGCATGCCACCCATCAGCCAGTTGAAGATACGAATGCGCAACGTGCTGGTCAGCAGGATCGACACCCGATCCCCCAGAACGGCCCAGACTGCCAGGGACAGATAGCAGATCACGAAATAGATCAGCGTGAAGGTGGCCAGCACTGTGTGCGTATGGGGGCTGGAGAACAAGGCGGCACCGGAGGCGCACGCAATCCAGGCCTTCGGGTTCAGCCACTGCAGCATGAAGCCTTGCATGAAGTTGGGCGTATCAGCCTCCTCCAGTACCAACTCCGGGTGCGATGCAGCGATCTTGTAGCCGACATAAATGATGAAGGCCGATCCCGCGATGCCGAGGTACTGGAAGAAGACCGGGTAGCTCGCGATGAACTGCAGCAGCCAGAATCCAACGAACATCAGCAACAGCGTAAAGCCGATGGTGGCTCCGGACACGAACGGCAGCGTCCGCCAGAACCCATGGTTGGCACCCGAGGCGACTATCACCATGTTCACCGGCCCTGGAGAGATAGACATGCTCAGGGAGAACATCGCCATTGCGAACATCAATGTCAGGGTCATTTCCATGTTTTCAGCTTCCTTTGGCGAATCAGAGTTGGGAAGTTCTGTTTTCGAGAACTTCGAGCAGATGGGTTGGCGTCATGAGCTGGTCTACTGATATGAAATGATCGGCATAGGCGGGGCGCTCCGCGCTTTTTGCTACGCCTCGGCTATCCGCCGCCCGGCCGAAACCCAGGAAAGCCGTGATCAGCGTATCCGCCCCCAGGTTGAGATTTTCCCGCAGTCGCAAGTCGTACGCCCACGCCCCTGTCTTCCAATAACACCGATAGTTCAGCGACTCTGCAGCAATGATCATGTTCTGGATCGCAGCGCCGGCCGAGAGTACCTGCTCGACCTCCGGCACGTTGCTTTCGCGATTGATATCCAGAACGCAGATCACGATATGGGGGGCGAAGCTGAGTTTCTTCCTGACCTGCTCAAGCTGGTTCGCCACCAGATCCTCGGAAGTTGCCGGAAGACTCGAGGCTATCAGCTGGATCAGCGCCTCCTTGTGCTCGGGATTGCACAGGATGTAGCGCCAGGGCCGGAGGCGCCTGTGGTCCGGCGCCGTCAAAGCGCAGCAGAGAATCTGGTGCAACGCATGCTTGTCGATTTCACCGGTCATCAGCGGCTGGGAGCGACGCTCAAGGATGCTCTGGAGACTGATCATGGGTGGTCCTTTTTCAAGTAGTCCACCACGACGCGAGCGTCGCTGGTGATGAGGGAAGAACAGGACAGCACATAGCCATCCTCCAGCAGGTGCCGGGTGGGATGCAGGCCCCCGGCTTCGAGCAAGACCCGGCACGAGCCGCAGCGACCGCGACGACAGGCACTGCGAATCGGCAACCCCATTGCCTCGATGTTTTCCAGCAAGGTGCGTCGTGGATCGCAGACCCCTGAGTACTGCTCTCCGTTAAAACGGACCTGCAACATAGGCAGCAGGAGCGGGAAAGCTTCCAGGTGGGTCATGCGCTGGCTCCAGCAGGAAAGGTTTGCGGGCACACGGCATCGACGACCGGGCCAGGCTTGTAAGGGACGTGCGTGCGGATGGCGAACGACGCCCTGGCCAGTTCGAGGCTGTAGGGGTGCCGTGGATTGTCGATGACTTCTTCGACCGGTCCGTACTCCAGCAACTGCCCCGAGCACATGACCGCAACCCTGTCGGCTACATGGCGTACCACCGCCAGGTCATGGGAAATGAACAGGTAAGTGAGGCCCAACCGCGCCTGCAGATCGAGCAGGAGGTTGATGATCTGGGCCTGTACGGAGACATCGAGAGCGGAAAGTGGCTCGTCCAGCACGAGAATCTCCGGTTGGCTGGCCAGCGCCCGGGCAATGGAGACCCGCTGCCGCTGCCCGCCACTGAGCCGGTCAGGGTACGCATCCAGAAACGAACCGCTCATGCCCACCGCCTCCAGCACTTGCTGCGCCGTGTCCCTTCGCTCGCCCGGCGTGCGCGCCAATCCCAGATTAGTGGCGCCATCACTGACTATTTCCCAGATCCGTTTGCGCCCATTCAGCGAGGCGTAGGGGTCCTGAAAGACCATCTGTACGCGGCGGCAGAAGTCCTGCGGCGAAATACTGGAGATATCGCGCAGAGAGCCCTCCTGATCCAGCAGAATGCGGCCGGAACTGGTGGCCTCCAAGCGCATGAGCATGCGTGCGAGGGTCGACTTTCCGCTTCCGGATTCGCCAACGATGGCGAGGGTTTTGCCTCTCTCCACGGTCATGGAGACAGCTCGCACCGCATGCAGCGCCGGTGCTCCGGAAGGGCCGGGGAAATTCTTGGAAACCCGCTCGAACGACAGGATGCTGTGACGGGTCATGCCGGTTCTCCTCGACGGTTGCAACGCACCATGACCTTGGGTTCGGCATCGGCCTGATGCAGCTCCTGCGGCAAGGTACAAGGCTGGTGAAACCAGGGGCAGCGATTGGCGAATCGGCAGCCTGGGATGTCGCTGCCTAGCGGTGGAACACTGCCGGTTATTGCTGGCAATGGCGTCTTTCGAGGACGATCGCCGGCACCCGGCTGCGAGGCGATCAGGCCCCTAGTGTAGGGGTGGCGAGGGCGCTGGAGCAGCTCCGGTGCAGGACCGCTTTCCACCAGTTCGCCCGAGTACATGACCTGAACGCGATCGGCGCAGGAGCCGATCAGGCCGATGTCGTGCGACACCAGCAGCATGGCCATCCGCCGCTCCTCACGAATTCGCTGGAGCAGGTCCATGATCTGCCGCTGGGTTGTTGTATCCAGGGCGGTGGTGGGTTCGTCGGCAATAAGCAGAGCGGGTTCCAGGGCAAGCGCCATGGCGATCATCACGCGCTGCGCCATGCCGCCGGAAAGCTCGTGCGGATATGCGTGGATCCGCGTCTGCGGGCTCGCTATCCCGACCTGGTGCAGCAGCTCCAGCTGCATCTGCCGCACCACCGCTGCGGAGCAGCCGGGATTGGCCAGGCGAAGAGCCTCCGCAAGCTGGTCTCCGACCGTCAGGGCAGGATTCAGCGCGCTGAGGGGGTTCTGGAAAATCATCGCCACCCGACGACCACGCACCGGCTGCCAGTCGCTCTGGGATACGAGCGGCAACAAGTCCTGGCCACAGAGCTCCAGACGCTTTGCAGACACCCTCCCCCCCGGCGGCAGGAGCCCCATGAGTGCCAGATTGGTGAGACTCTTGCCACAGCCGGACTCCCCCACGATACCCAGCATCTCCCCTGCCGAGATACTGAAGCTCAGGTCACGAACCACGCGGTGTGGTGTGCCCTGGTAAGGCAGGTAAATGGAGAGTTGCTCCACCGAAAGGATCATCGCCGCATCTCCAGTCGCGGGTCGAGGCAGTCCTGCAGAGCGTCGCCCAGCAGGTTGAAACTGACCACTGTCGCCAGGATGCACAAACCTGGCAGCAGCATCAGTTGGGGCTCGGAGGCAATGAAGGCGCGCGAGTCGGCCAACATCGCGCCCCACTCTGCGGTGGGAGGCTGGGCGCCAAGGCCCAGGAAACCCAGAGCAGCGATTTCCAGGATGGCATCGCTGATCCCCAGCGCGGCCTGGGCGATGATGGCTCCGAGGCAGTTGGGCAGCAGTTCGCTCCAGATAATCCGCTGAGTGGACGCGCCGCAGGTGCGGGCAGCCAGGATGTACTGCTTTTGCATCTCTGCCAGCGCCACTGCCCTGACGACTCTGACGAAGCGTGGTATGGCGACGAGAGCAACCGCGAACATCGCGTTGATCAGCCCCGGGCCGAGAATCGCCACGACGATGATCGCGAGCAGGATACTGGGCAGCGTCATGAGCACCTCGACTAGGCGCATCACCAGTCGATCGACGATACCGCGGTAGGCGGCCGCGTAGAGGCCCAGCAGCGAACCCAGGCTGCAGGCGATCAGTACCACCAGCATTCCGATGCTCAGCGAATGGCGGGCGCCGTAGACCAACCGCGCCAACTGATCCCGCCCCAGGTCGTCGTTGCCCAGCAAACCGCCCTGCCCGCTCAGCCACGCGGGGGCCGCAAGCAGTTCGTCACTCAGGACGTAGGGCTCCAGCCCGAACATCAGAGGCCCCAGCCATCCCAGAGCGGTGAACAGCACAATCGTCAGCAGGGCGATGGAGCCCGCGCCGCCCAGGCGCAAAAAAGCGGCGGGAGGGATCAGGCGCATGTCGCCCTCCGCATTTTCGGATCGGCCAGACTGTAGACCCGATCCACCGACGCATTGACCAGTATGACCAACGCGCCAATCAGCAGGATGCTGCCCTGGATTGCCGGATAATCCCGCGCGTTGACACTGCTGATGACGTAGCTGCCGATCCCCGGCCAGGCAAAGATCGATTCGGTCAGAATGGCACCGGCAATCGCCGCGCTGACGATGAACAGCCCCCCTACGGTAATGACAGGAAGGAGTGCGTTCTTCAGCGCATGCTTCCAGATCACTTGCCGGGCGCTCAGGCCCTTGGCGCGTGCGGTTCGAATATAGTCTTCGCCCAGCACGACCAGCATGCTGCTGCGGGTGACCCTGGCAAACACCGCCAGGGGCACCGCCGCCATGGTCAAGGCGGGCAGCAGCAGGTGCTGCAGCGCGCTGCCGAACGCTGCCAGGCCATAGGCTCGCAACACCTCGGGAAACAGTGTGTCGAGCAGCAGGAAACCGCTTCTCGCAGGCACGTCGTACTCGATCCCCAACCGTCCGGAGACAGGCGTCCAGCCCAGCGTCACCGACAGGCCCAGGATCAGCACCAGACCCAGCCAGAAGATCGGCATCGAGTAGCCCACCAGCGAGATCACCGTAACCAGCCGGTCAAGCCAGGAATTACGACGAATTGCCGCCAGCACCCCGGCGGGTACACCGACCAGCAGCGCCAGAGCCACGGCAATCAGACCCAGCTCGATGGTCGCCGGCCAGCGCCCGATCAGTTCGTCCAGCACCGTATTGCCGCTGACGATGGATGTCCCCAGATCCCCCTGCAGGGCCTGAACCAGGAAATGCAGGTACTGCACTGGTAGTGGCTGATTGAGTCCAAGGCGTTCGGCCATCTGCTGATATTGCGCACTATCCGCGCCGCGCTCTCCGATCATCAGCAGGACGGGATCGCCGGGAGCCAGGCGGATGACGAAGAAGGCGATCAGGGTAATGCCCAGCAGGGTTGGCAGCATGCTGAAGAGGCGCAGGGTGCGAGTCATGCAGCACCTCACCGATCACGCAGCGACAGGCTGGAGAAATAATCCATATCGAATGGATTCATCGCATAGCCGACGACTCGCGGACTGAGGACCCGGAACACCTTCGAATGGGCGATCGGAATCAGCGGAACGTCCTGGCTCAACTGACCGAGGGCTTGCTGGTAGAGACCACTTCGCACCGCCTGGTCAGGCTCGATGCGCGCCTGGCTGATGAGCTGATCGAAAGGCTTCGAGCAGTAGCGCGAATTGTTCGATCCCCGGGTCACGGCGGCGCAGCTGAGCAGCGTGTAGAGGAAATTGTCCGGGTCACCGTTGTCGCCAGACCAGCCAAGTTGCACCAGTTGATGCTCACCGCGCTTCACCTTGTCGAGGTAGGTGCCCCAGTCAAAGGTCGCCAGCTCCACCTGGATGCCGACCTTGGCCAGGTCAGCCTGCATCATTTCGCCCATCTTGCGCCCGTTGGGGTTGTAGGGACGGCTGACCGGCAGGGTCCACAGCGTGGTCTTGAAGCCGCTGGGATAGCCCGCTTCGGACAGCAGCTTGCGGGCGGCTTGCGGATCGTAGCCGTAGGTCACTACCTTGTCGGTGTACGACCAGAGGTTGGCCGGGTACGGATTGATGGCCACCTCGGCAGTGCCTTGGTAAACAGCGTCGATATAGCGCTGCTTGTTCAGCGCGTGGGCGATGGCCCGGCGTACCCGCACATCGTTGAACGGCGGCTTTTCCATGTTCATTGCCAGGTAACCGATGTTCATCCCTTCGGTTTCGTCGAGGACCAGTTGCCTGTCCCGACGGATCGACATCAGGTCAGCCGGCGCCGGGGATACCGCGATCTGGCACTCGCCGGTACGCAGCTTCTGCAGGCGAACGCTGGGGTCCGGCGTGATCGCGAAGACCAGGTTCTCCACCTTGGCAGGCGAGCCCCAGTAGCCCGGATGCGCGGCGAAGCGCAGCAAGCTGTCCTTCTGGTAGCTGCGGAAGCGATAGGGCCCCGTTCCGACCGGCAAGTGGTCGATTTTCTCCGGCGTGTTCTGCTTCATCAGCTGCTGACCATACTCGGCCGAGAGGATCGACATGAAAGGCATCGCCAGGTCAGCCAGAAAGGGGGCTTCGGGCTGGTTCAGGACAATCCGCAGTCGATAGTCATCAAGCTTCTCGACGCGAGCGATCAGCTTGTCCATGCCCATGCCCTGGAAGTACTGATAGTTGCCGCCTCCAACTCGGTAATAGGGATGATCCGGATCGAGCTGGCGGTTGAAGGAGAACAGCACATCATCCGCGTTGAGCTCGCGGGTCGGCGTGAAGTACTCGGTCTGTTGGAACTTCACACCATGGCGCAGCTGGAACTCATAGACCTTGCGGTCCTCGGAGAGGGTCCAGCTCTGCGCCAGCGATGGGACGATTCGGGTCGTACCCGGCTCAAAGTCGACCAGGCGATCGTAGAGGGTCGTCGCCGTGGCGTTGCGAGCGGTACCGGACAGCGTACGCTGTGGGTTGAGTGCCTCTGGGCTGCCCTCGGAGCAGTACACCAGCGTTTGCGCCAGGCTCGGCATCGAGATAGCCAGAGCGGCACCCAGGAAAAGCAGCTTTGTCAGCGACATGGATTTTGTTCCCTTGCTTGCGCCAAGAACGACGTCATCACGACCAGAGCCCCAGGGAACCGTCAGGTTTGAGACCAATGAAGGAGGTCTGCGAAACGCGATGGCCGCCGCCGTTGTTGCCGAGAATTTCGTGGAAGTTCTGCGTGTTGAAGATGATCAGGTCGCCCACTTTCGGTACCAGGCTGATGCGGTCTGCTCGCTCCAGTACTTCGTAGGGGAAGTAGTACTCCCCGGGGACCTTCATCGGCTCGTTGTGTGGGGTGTGAATGGTGTCGTAGATGACCAGCTCACCGCCGTTGTCGAGCTGCGTGTAGTAGAGGTTCCAAGTCATTTGCCGGCTGATCTCCGTCACGGCCCACGGCTGGCGGATGTGGCTGGGCGCGTGATCCACATGGAGCTTTCCGTGCCCCCGGAAGCGGCGAAAGGCGCCGGCAAAGTAACTGCCAAAACCGGGTTCTTCGAAAATCGCCGCAGGACGCTTTGTCTGCTGGCTGATAGCATTGGCTACCATCGTCACGGGGTTGATGTCCAGGTGCTGGTAGATCTCGTCGATCACCTGCTGGGCCTGGGCCCGCTTGCCGAAGTACACCGATTTTTCATCATGCGCCCACTGGTTATGGCACAGGCCGATGTGATTCACCGGAATGTCATTGAGATGGTCGTACGTGTCGTACTGGAGGGCGATCAGGCGCTGCGCAACCTCGCTGCAGAGTTCAGCAGCGAGGAAGTTCCTGACGAGAATGCCGGGAATCCTGAAATCGAGGAGCAGGTTCATATTCTCCTCGTTGAGTTCGCACAATTCGGACGTGATCCAGTTACCCATGGTGGAGTTCTCTTTCATGTGTGTTCGAGGTGAAGGATTGCGAGTCACTCTTCGGTTGCGAGGGCAACCGAGTGCCTCTCTGGCCTGAGCAACAGCGAAAGACCAGCGAGATAGGCGAACATCAGCAGCGCGACCAGGACGAGATAGTTCCTGCCAAACAGGTCCAGCAACAGCCCCAGCACCGCCGACAGCAGGCTCGCGAACAGGCAGCCCAGAGCAAAGGAGATACCGAACACCGACCCCAACCCGGACGCCGGTGCATAGGCGACCGTGCCGCTGTACCCCATCATCCAGACGAACTCGAACAGCAGGATCATCAAGGCGAAGCAGGTCGCGCTCAGCAGTGGGGACGGCGCACCGACAGTGATCAAGTACAACGCCGCAGCAACGATCGATCCGCCCAGTGCGAGCCGGCGAACCCTGCGGAAATCGCCGTCGAACAGTCGGCTCCGCTTGCAGTACAGGCTGAAGGACCAGGAGCCCAGCATGATTCCGACACTCGCCAGTACATAGGAGGTGGTTACCGCTGAAACCCCAAGCTGGAAGTGGTCCACCGGGAAGATCGGTTGCAGCACGCTGTAGGTGCCCTGGAAGAACGTCGCCGTCAGGGGCATCAGGCCACTGCACAGCAGCAGGCGCGGATTGCTGGCCAGTGCTTCGCGGTATTCGACAAATCGCGCAGCGAAGCTTCTGCGCTGTTGAGGCGCACTGGCAGCCCTCACGGCAACAGGCCGGGTCAGCGCGATCAGCGCAGCGGAAATCACGAAGGACAGGGCATCGATCAGCACGACCGTTTCCAGCGCGAAGTACTGCGCAAAGAACACCCCGGCAATCGCTGCCAGGCCTATTCCAATGTGGTAGCTCGACTGCAGGAAGGCGGCGTAGTGGGTCACTTTTTCGGGCGGGAACAGAACCCGCGCGGCAATGGTCTTGTTGATCCGGTTGACCTGATCGAGAACGCCGCGCGCCAACAGGATGAGAACAATGGCCAGATAGTTCTGGCCATCGATGAATAGCAGCACGGGAAGCGTCAGTGCAGCCGCCAGCAGATCAAGCAGGTACCAGCGGGTGCGCGGCGGCAGTCCATGCTCCCAGTCACTGCGATACAGCACCACCAGGAACGCCGGCATCCACTGCAGGGCAACGAACAGCGAAGTCGCCAGCGCTGAACCCGTCTGGCGAAACACCGCCAGCGCGAGGACGATATGCAGCAGAACCGAGCCAGCCGACGACAAGGCGAACGCGGTGCTGCCCAGCAGGAGGTTGAGGCGCCCCTGGCTCACCCGGATCATGCTGCAACCCGCTGCTCGATCACGACGCGCTGGGCGACGAATTCGATCACCTGCGCCGCATTCGCCTTGGCATCTGCCTGATCCCGGCCCACGCACATGACCTGCAGAATCCAGCTGTAGTTGGACTGCGTGCCCTCGATGACGTCGCCGACTTCCTGGTGCAGCCATACTTCCCGTACCGAAGGGAAACTGTGCCGAACCGACTCGATCGACGGGAGGCTGGCCAGAACGCCCTGGGCATCGCTGACCAGGCACTTCCAGGCGGCACCCTGCTGCGGCTCGTACAGCACACCTGTGGTGTCCAGATTCCCCAGGCAGAGTTCGATGCAGTCACCGACAATCGAGCGCGAGGTCGCCAGGTCGAGCATGATCGAATGACCACTGCCGCCCACCCGGGTGTTCACTTCGACGAGATGCGGGCCATCGTCCGTGAGCATGATCTCGATATGGCTGGGGCCAAAGTCATAGCCGATGGCGTCCAAAGCCGACCGTGCCTTCTCCAGCACAGCCTGGGAGGACGAGTTCCGCAACGGGAAGGAAGCGCCGATCTCCACGCTTCCATGCACCACATCGCGATCGGAGAGGCCCACCAGGTGGTGATCACCGATG
The DNA here is from genome assembly GCA_046940325.1 of Enterobacterales bacterium AE_CKDN230030158-1A_HGKHYDSX7. Lineage (GTDB taxonomy): Bacteria > Pseudomonadota > Gammaproteobacteria > Pseudomonadales > Pseudomonadaceae > Pseudomonas. Next base: position 167,249 of record JBKYMN010000001.1, read on the forward strand.
GCACTGGTCAGCATTTCAACACTGACCAGCGCCCCGCAGAGGAACTCCTCCACGACGAAGGCAGAGGAAATCCAGTCCTCCGAGATTGCACCGAGCTGCTCGATCACGGATTCGATTTTCGATTCACTGGAGCACAAGACCGCGCCGATGCTCGAGTGTCCCTGTACTGGCTTGAGGAAGCACGGGAAGGTGACGGTGCCCACTAGCGAGCGCAGTTCCTCCGGGGACTCGATGCGCACCGCCTGAACATTGTCAGCCCCCCATTCGCGCAGTACCTGACGGAATCGGTACTTGTCCTGGGCGATCTCGATCGCCTTGGGATCTGCACCCCGCAGATCGAAATGCGCGCAGAGCCGAGCAGTGACCGCCGTGCGGATTTCGGCGAAGGTCAGTAGAGCGTCGATATGGCCGATCTGCTCCTCGAGAACCTTGCGAACAGCGTCGAAATCATTGGAGTCCGCAACCGGAATGATGACGTCCGCGAGGTCCAGCTTGTACAGCACCGAAGCAGGGAACCACTTGTGCAGTCGCTCGATGCTGTCGGTGACCAGTACGGCCCGGTAGCCTGACTCGTTGCAATAACGAATGGCGTCCAGGCCGCTGAAATTGGTTTCGATGAAAACGATGGTCTTCATGCAAGCAAATCTCCGGCGTGAGCGTGCCCGATCGACCGGACGGATTCCGGTCGATGGACGCGGTCATGTGGTGGGAACCTGAGTGTCTAGCCGCAGGCTTTCAGGTTGGCTTCGAGGTTCACCAGGCGTGCGCACTGGTCCCAGAAGCGGTGCCAGAAATCGATACCCTGGTCGAAGGAGATGCGGAACTCCTCACGTGCCCTTTCGGTCTGGCAGAAGCGCAGGAAGTTCGCCACCGAATGGCGGATATGCTCGGTTTCATCGGCACGGTGGATCTTGAAGAATGGCGAGGCGGCCAGGGACTCTTCGCTGGCCTGGTCGTAGCACAGGCTCTGGAACAGCGTCTCGATGTTCTCTTCGGCGATGATCTCGAAGCTCAGCAGCAGACCGACGATGCCGTACTGGCTGCCGGTACCTACCAGCGTCTGGTCGAGCACCTTGAGGATCTCCTTGATCGAGGAGGCGGATGAACTCGCCACGAGGCGAATGCCCGCCTTGTCGATGGCTTCGAGGAACAGTTTGGAATGGATGTAGTCCTTGTCCTTGCCGCCCAGCTCGTCGTAGGCAATCTGGATCAGGTGATGCTGGCGTTCCGGATCGTCGGTTTGCGCCACGGCCTTGGTGATGAAGGTCGGCACGTAACGGGTGAAGTCATACCAGGCGGTGGCCATGGTCTGCGCCGCGAGAAGAGACCGGTTGGCATTCATCGTTGCCTGGATATTGACGAAAACATTGCGTTTCTCGGCTTCGGCCATGAAATGTTTCGTCCAGAAAACGACCTCGGGATGATCGTGCCCATAAGTGTTTTCCGGAATCAGGTAGCGTGGATGCGCGACTACATCATGGCTAACCATTTGCAAACTCATATTGCATCTCCATTGCCAGCTTTTTGTGGATGAAAAGGGATGGACGGCCTTGCTCAGCGCAGAAGGCCCAGGTTTCCAGTCAGCTTGGTGACCAGCTTTTTCTCGCCGATGATCCCAAGCCCCTGATACTCGATGGCATCGGCAGGGCCCTGGAGCAGGACTGCGGCGTATTCCTCATACGAGCGCGTGGTACGGGTGGCGCTGATGAGGTCAACGACCATCAGCTCGGATTCAAACTCGCGGAGTTGCTCACGCATCTTTTTCAGCGACTCGGCAGAGCTCTTCAGGATTGGCAACGCCACCTGAGTAATGCCTTCGTGTGTTTTGCCTTCATGATCCTGCAGGTCATGGCCGATCATTTCGGGATACAGCCTGCCGAAGCTGGCCGAGATCACCGCGGCAGTGTTGGCGATTACGCCAAGCGGCAAGGAGTCGTCGATGATGATGACGTACTTGTTGTTGGACATGCGGCTGCCTCTTTGTCTCTTGGTAGGATCAAGGCTTCTTGGCCTCGTGGTTGGTAGAGACAGTACAAAAGATGGCCGCCGGCATTAACGGGGTAATCTTTAAAGCTATGTTTGATTTTATTGATGCTTCACGCGGTCCTGCCCCGGCCAGCGGCAGAAGCACGGCGCACCTCCCTGGCATCGCCGTCACTGGGCATGGTCCGTTCTGATGCCCCCCTGAAAGCGTCGAAGCAATCCTGCTGCGCGCCGCAAACGGCCCTTGGCCCTCCCTACTCACCCTTGGGATACTGCGGCTGCGCCCACCACGGCGCCGCCTGGTCCAGCCAGTCGGGGCACCTCCTTAACGAGCGTCCTGGCCCAGGACCGTCCTTGCCACAACACAAGCATTCAAAAAAATCGCAACGATCCAATATGTGCATCGATCCGATACGCACACTGGCGGCTATTACCCACTGACAGGAGCCCATCGATGGCTGTTGCACTTGCCGCCCCGGCAAGACCCGATGCCTCGGCTCCCACGCCGTGCAGTGTCACCGCCACGAGCGGGCGCGGGGCTGGGGCCTGCCGGTAAGTGACGTCCAGGACGCCTGGCGCGCTCTGGGCTGTAGCTTGAGTTCCTGAAGCCGCCCAATGCCCCCGAACCCGCTCATCTCCCCGCCAACCGAAGCACCAGCCAACCCATTATCCTTGCCCTCGGCCCCACAGCAGAGCTCGCCGCCAAGACTTCCCGATGTCCCCACCTGCCGCCTCCCAGTCCTATTCCATCCAGCGCAACCGCAACCTGGCCCCCGACCCGCAGCAAGTGCTGGAGATTCCCGGCAGCGATGGCTTCGCCATCATCGTGCAGCTGCAGGACTTTCCCGAGCACCGCCTGTGGCGCGGCAGCCAGCTGGCCTATAACGGGGGGCACCGTCAGGGCAGCAGCTCCATCGCCAACCTGGGCGCGGAGTTGCGCTGCCAGCACATGGCGGCCTATGACAATCTGCGCCTGGGCCTGCCGCGCAGCAGCCTGGAGGAGTTGTTCCGCGAGGAAGGCCTGCGCGGCCACGCGAACCTGAACAGCGCCCAGGACATCCTCGACCCGGTGATCTATCACCTGGCCCAGGCCCTGCTGCCGACACTGGAGCGGCCGGCGGAGGGCAACCGGCTGTTCGTCGACCAGGTCATGCTCGCCCTGGCCCTGCACATCGGCCCCCGCTACGGCAGCGCCAGCCCGCCGCCGAGAGGCCGCACGGGCCTGACACCCTGGCAGTTGCGCCGGGCCAAGGAGCTGCTGGCCCACCACCTGACCGACGGCCTGTCGCTGGAGCAGTTGGCGCGGGAGTGCTCCCTGTCGCGCAGCCACTTCAGCCGGGCGTTCCGCCAGAGCACGGGGCTCAACCCCCAGGACTGGCGCCTGCAGATGCGCGTGGACAAGGCCAAGGAACTGCTGCTGCACTCCGACCTGGAGCTGGCTCGGATCAGCCAGGATTGCGGCTTCGCCGACCAGTCGCACATGTCGCGGGTGTTCCAGCGCGTCACGGGATCACCGCCGGCACGCTGGCGCCGTGCCAGTCGCTTCACGCGTGATTGCCCGAACGACCCATAGCCGGCACCCGGCGCGACGCACGACCCAGCGCGCGGTGCTGCTCTCGCGGATGCGCAGACCAATCCTGGAAGGTCAGCTTTGCCCGCCTGGATCCTGCAGTGAACGTCCGCCGCCTGGTGCTCAACTTCGGAGAAGAAGCGGCCACTGGCGGACATTCAATGCCCGCCCAGGAACCAGCGGTAATAGGGATTATCCCCATCATCGATCGCCACCTGGCGCGCATCCCGCGCCCAGGCCTGGCGGTCACCACGGTAGGCATGCAGGCTCAGGTCATAGAAGCGTCGCAGCCGCGCCCACTGATCGTCGACCGCAGCCCGGACCGAGGGCACGGCGTTCTCCAGCGGCGGCGGGGTGCGCAGGGCCAGCAGCGTCGGCAGCACGCGGGCGATTTCCCTGGAACGAACCCAGGGGGCGTACTCGATGCGTGGCTGATCGTCAGTCACCGGTGGCGTATCCCCCGCGTAGAGCGCCATGCCGTTGCGATCCGTCACCCAGGTGGCCAGCAGGGCCTCGACGGAGTCGATCCCCACTTCACCCAATGCGGACGCCACCTCGGGTTGCTCGAAGCGCTTGCGGATTGTCGTCACGTCCAGGTGCAAAGGTTGCAACGAACCCACCAGCAGCATCTCGTGGAACTCGGTCGTCCAGAGCGCGGCATTGGGGAAGACATCGATGAAGCTGCGCACCAGCGAACGGGTTTCCTCGTCGTTCTGGGTAGGCAACGGCAACCACTGGGCGACTATTCCGCCCTCTTCCAGACGCGCCGCCGCCAGTTGGTAGAAGTCCCGCGAGTACAGGTTGACCACACCGGCAGCCGAAGGCGGCGGCGGCTCGAGCGTGATCATGTCGTAGGCTTCGGCGCTGCGCAGGAGCTCACGGCGTCCATCGCGCAGGCGGATGTCCAGGCGCGGATCATGGATCGCGTCGAAATTGCCCTTGAAGCGGGGCGCAGCGGCCAGCACCTCGGGCAACAGTTCGGCCACCACCGGGTGCTGCAGGTCGCGATAACGCAGCATCGCGCCGGCGGTAATGCCAGTGCCGAAACCGATCACCAACGCCGAACGTGGCTCGCCATTGTGGATCAGCAGCGGCAGCAGTGCCTGCAGGCGCATGTAGCGTAGCGATGGCATGGCATCGCCGGTGTTCGAGACGCCCTGGATGTAGAGCCTGCTGAATCGGTTGTCGCCCCTGCCCTGTTCGATCACGGCCACGGTGCCGCCACGACCTTCGGCGTAGAAGCTGATCTGCCCGTTGCGCGCGCCGGGCATCAGCTCCGCCAGGTGCCGTGGTGGAGTCAGCGCACCGATGGCCACCGTCAGCACGGCCACAGCCGCCACCGCGATGCGCAGGACCTTGCCCACGCCCTCGCCTCGCCAGGCCGCCAGCAGGCCGATGACCGCGGCCAGCGCCCCCAGAACGGCCAGTGTGCGAACCAGGCCCAGCTCCGGCACCAGCACGAAGCCGGTCAGCATTACACCCACGATGCCGCCCAGGGTATTGAGCGCCACCACCACGCCGACATCGCGACCCACGTGGTTGCGATCCACCGACAGCCGCAAGGCAATGGGGAAGGCCGCGCCCAGCAAGGTCGTCGGCAGGAAAACCACGCACAGCGCCGCCACGGCAAAACGCGCGCACATGCCGGACAGCTCGCTGCCGCCGGCCTGCAGCACCAGCCATTCGGCGCGGGTCTGCAGGCCGATCAGCCAGGTGCCGAGTCCTGCGATCTGCAGGATGGCCAGTAGCCCGGCGGCGGCGATCAGCAGAGCGAACAGGCCCCAGGGATCGCGCAGCCGGTCGGCACGCCGGGCATACAGGGCGCTGCCCAGCACCAGGCCGCCGAGGTAGGTAGCCAGCACGACGGCAAAGGCAAAGGTGCGGGTGCTCATGAACTGGACGATGGATTGCGTCCAGACCACCTCATAACCCAGCGCGACACCACCGGCCACGCAGTAAAGGGCGATGGCCAGGCGCGCCGTCCTGCTGCGCGGGCCAGCCACCGGCGCCGTCGCGGCCGGCTTCCGGGTCGTCTCACGGCGCAGCAGCAAGGCTCCCGCCGCAGCGAACAGGTTGAAGACAGCCGCCGCGCAAGCGCTGCCCAGTACACCGAACAGCGGCAGAAAGACGAAAGCCGCCACCAGCGTGCCGGCGATGGCGCCGGCGGTGTTGGCGGCATACAGGCTGCCCCCCGCCTGGCCCATCTGGCCGTCTGCGGGCTCCAGGGCGCGCACCAGCACCGGCAGCGTTCCCCCCATGAAGAATGCCGGCACGCCCACCAGCACGAAGGGCAGGCTCCAGGCCAGGATGCCGAACCTTTCCTCCAGAAAGGCGAAGATGCCGGCGGCATTGGCCAGGGCGACGGTGGCAGCGACCGCCAGCAACGCCACCAGCAGCTCCAGCCCGGCATACAGCCGCAGCGGCCGCTCCAGGCGGTCCGCCAGGCGACCGAAGGCCAGCCCGCCCAGGGCCAGGCCGGCGAAGAAGGCGCTGATCGCCGTGGTGACGGCATAGACCTCTACACCCACCACCAGCGACAGCTGTTTGACCCACAACACCTGGAACACCAGCGCCGCGCCACCGGAGACGAACAACAGCAGCACTGGCACCCACAGGGCTAGCCGACGTTGCGCGTCGGTGACGATCCGTCGGCTGGGGCGAGCGCTCATGGTCGAGGAACTGGCAGTCGAGGGCATCGCAGCAACCTTGTCGAACAGAAGAATCCCCGCGACGGCTCGGCCGTCGCGGGGATCGAGGTGGGCATTGCCAGGGCAACACCCGGTGCGTGGATCACTGCTTGGCGCCCTGCTTCATCTTCGCTTCGATCTTCGCGTCGACTTCCTTGCGCACCGACTCGATGCTGAAGCTGGCCGGACGCTGGCTCGGCGGGTACTCGACGAAGGTCTGCAGGAAGGCTGCCGCCTTGCGCTCGCCCTGGAACAGCAGGTAGTCGTTCTTCGCCAGCCAGTCGTAGTACTGGTCGGAGACGACATCCGCGCGCTCGTAGGGGTCCATGCGCAGGTTGAACAGCTTGGGCACCCGCAGGCAGGTGAACGGCTCGCTCCAGACCTTGAAGCCGCCCGGCGCACGCTGCTCGCAGAACACCAGCTTCCAGTCGCCGAAGCGCATCCCCACCAGATCGCCGTCGTCACTGAAGTAGTAGAACTCGTTACGCGCGCTCTTGTCGGACTTGCCGGTGATGTAGTCGAGCTGGTTGAAGCCGTCGAGGTGAACCTTGAAGTTCTTGCCTCCCACGTCCGCGCCCTTGAGCAGGCGTTCCTTGATGTCCGTATCGCCGATGGCCGCCAGCAGGGTCGGGAACCAGTCCAGCCCGGAGAACATCTGGGTGGAGACGCTGCCCGGCTTGATGTGGTTCGGCCAGCGGATCATGGCCGGCACACGATAGGCACCCTCCCAGTTGGAGTTCTTCTCGTTGCGGAACGGAGTGGTCGCCGCGTCCGGCCAGGACCATTGGTTCGGCCCGTTGTCGGTGGTGTAGACGACGATGGTGTTGTCGGCGATCTTCAGGTCGTCCACCGCCTTGAGCAGCTTGCCGACGTCGCCGTCGTGCTCGAGCATGCCGTCGGCGTACTCGTTGCCCGGCATCCCGCTCTGGCCCTGCATGGCCTCGCGAACGTGGGTGAAGGCGTGCATGCGGGTGGTGTTCATCCAGACGAAGAAGGGTTTGTCGGCCTTGACCTGCTTGTCCATGAAATTGATCGCGGCCTGGGTGGTGTCGTCGTCGATCGTTTCCATGCGTTTCTTGGTCAGCGCGCCGGTGTCCTCGATCTTGCCGTCGGCAGTGGCCTTGAGCACGCCACGGGGCGAAGCGGCCTTGACGAAGGCTTCGTCATCCTTGGGCCAGTAGGGGCGCTCGGGCTCTTCCTCGGCATTGAGGTGGTACAGGTTGCCGAAGAACTCGTCGAAGCCGTGCTTGGTCGGCAAGTACTCGTCCTTGTCGCCCAGGTGGTTCTTGCCGAACTGGCCGGTGGCATAGCCGTGGGCCTTGAGCGCCTGGGCGATGGTCACGTCGCGGTCCTGCAGGCCGACCGGAACCCCCGGCATGCCTACCTTGGACAGCCCGGTACGCAGCGCCGCCTGGCCGGTGATGAAGGTGGAACGACCCGCGGTGCAGCTGTTCTCCGCGTAGTAGTCGGTGAACATCATGCCTTCCTTGGCGATGCGATCGATGTTCGGCGTCTGGTAGCCGACCACGCCGAACGAGTAGGCGCTGATATTGGTCTGGCCGATATCGTCGCCGAAGATCACCAGGATGTTCGGCTTGTCAGCGGCGCTGGCAACCGTACACCCCACTATCGCCGTCGCCGCGAGGGCGAACTGCGATAACCATCTTCCCGTGCGCTTCATTAGGTATTTCTCCGTTCCAGTTACTGGTCGTAGTGCCACGACTGCGTTCACTGGAGATGCCGACTGCACGGCTGGAAATCCCCTGTGCTCCTGCGGTGTTCAGTTGCCCTTGCCTGCCTCGTCATACGGGTAGACCCGCTTCCATTCGCTGGCCATGTCCACCAGCACCCAGCCCTGGCTGGTCGCCGCGTCCAGTGCCTTGTCCAGCTTGCCGATATCGCTCTGGCGGTCATACGCCCACTCGCGCCGGGCGTCGGTGTGGTGCACCAGGCCGGCAAAGCGCTTGCCGTTGCCGGCCATGGTCCATTGCAGCATCTGCAGGTCGCCGTCGGAGTTGCCGAAGGCGAAGATTGGACGGCGCCCGATGTACTGGTCGATGCTCTCCGGCTTGCCGGGGCCATCATCGTTATGGGTCAGCTTGGGCAGCCGCTGGATCGACAGCTTGCCGTCCTGGTCCTGGAACCGGCTGCCGAAGGTGGTGCCGATCACCTGCTCGGGCGGGATGCCGTAGACCTCCTCGGCGAACGCCCGCATGAACGCGACTTCGCCGCCGGAAACGATGTAGGTCTTGAAGCCGTTGTCGCGCAGATAGCCCAGCAGCTCCAGCATCGGTTGGAACACCATCTCGGTGTAGGGCCTGTGGCTGCGCGGATGCCTGGCCGTGGCCAGCCAGCGCTGCGCATTGGCGCGGAAGGTATCGTTGTCCATGTTGGTGTGGGTCGCCAGGATGATCTCCAGCAGCCCCTTCAGGCCGCTGGCCGCCAGTGCCTTGTGGTCATCCTCGAGCACCGCCTTGAACGGCTGCCTGTCCTTCCACTCCGGGTGCTGTGGTGCCTGTCGCTTGACCTCATCCAGGGCGAAGAGCACCTGGAAATACATCGGCTGCTCGCTCCACAGGGTGCCATCGTTGTCGAACACGGCGATGCGCTCCGCCGGTGGCACGAAGTCCTTTGTGCCCTCCCGGGTCACTGCCTCGACGAAGCCGATGATGGCCTGTCGCGACGGGCCGTCGTTCCAGGACGGCAGAACGTCGGCCGCCCTCGCCAGCAAGGGCAGGCAGACCAGAAGTAGCGCGAGCATCCAGCGGGCATGGGGTCGTGCAAAGGATGGCTGCATGGAACGTCCCTGGTTCATGGGTTCAGTGGTTTGAGACGGTGAGGCTCGTCAGCGTGGCGGTCGTTGCCGCCCAGTTCCTGGCGCAGGCCCGGCAGTGCGGCGACGAGATTCGCGGCCGGGGCTTCTGCAGCGGCCGGTGCCTTCCCGTAGCGGGCCCTGAGAAAAGCTAGCAGAGGTTTTCCTGACTGGGTGGACGATCGTTTCAATCCACCGCCCAGGTCGAGCCGCCCGGTGGTCCGGCGCAGCCAAAGATAGAGCGCGCCCAGCTGCGGTGGTTCACCCCGCAGTTGCCCGGCGACCTGGCGCCAGGCGTACTGCGGCGAGGCCAGCCAGGCCTGGCGGCGCTGTTCGTGCCAACGCTGCAGCGCCCTGCGCGCGGGCGCCCCCCACAGACGGAAGGCCAAGACGCCGCCGGCAAGTACCAGGACCGCCGCCGCCAGCAGCAGCCAGTGACCGGCCACGCGGACCTGCGCCCGGCGCCCCAGTGTGCGCAGGTCCTCGCTGATGGAGAACGGCGCCTGGTAACTCGCGCTGCCGCTGGCGCTCAGCTTGAGCGCCGGCACTTCGGCCTTCTGCCGGGCGCCGCCGCCGGCCTGCCACCAGTGCAACTCGATGGCGGGCAGCTCGAACTCGCCTTCACGGGTGACCACATAGGTCACTGCGTCCTCGCGCATTCCACCGGTTACTCCGCCGCGCCCGTCGCTCAGCGGCTGCACTGTGGGCGACTGCACGTAGCGCTTGAGCCCCGGCACCTCGGCGAACGAGGGTGGCGGGATCAGCATGGCCTGTGCGCCTTCGGCCTCGACGTGCAGGCGCCGGGTAACGCTGTCGCCGACCCGCAGCGGATCGTGGGAAGCCTGCACCGCCTGGGTGAAGCTCACCGCTGTGGCCACCAGGCGCTGGTCATCTCCGGCACTGCCACCGGCCGGCGGCCGGGCGGAAAAATGCTGGGCGGGCGTCTGCACCGTTACCGGCGCGCTAGCCTGGCCCGGCTGCAAGCCGATGCTCAGTGCCGGCACCACGAACTCCTGTGCCTTCTGCGGGGTGATCTGGTAGTTGAAGCGCAGGCCGAAGAACGCCTTGCCGTCGATCTGCTCGTTGAGGTGCGTCGCCTCGCCGTTGGCCTCGGAGACCACGGCGCCGTCCAGGGTCAGCTTCGGCAGCTCCGGCGGCTGGCTGAACCAGGTATCCACCAGCAGGTCGACCTGCAAGGTCAAGGTCCCCCCCACCAGCACCGAGTCGGCCGGGAGCAGGCGGGCACGCACCTTCACCTCGGGCTCGGCGGCCCGTGCCGAGAATGACAGGAACAGTGTCAGCAGCAGCAGACGGAGGATCATGGGTTTCATGGCGCCTTCTCCGCAGCGGCATCCTGCAGCAGGAACTTGCGCTTGAGGAACTGCGCTGGCGAGGTACTCAGGTTCTCCAGCCATTGCTCGTCGGAGCTGACCTTGCCGGCGGCGAGCTTGACCGCCTTGCCCTTGTCGGCGGTGTTGTCGAACACCTGCTGGTCCGGCTTCTCGCCCGGCGGCCCGGCTTCCTGCTGGGCATCGCGGTCCTTCTGCAGCGCCTGGGCCAGGGCCAGGTTGGCCTGCGCCTCGGGAAACGCCGGCTGGCGCTTCAGCGCCTGCTGGTAGGCGCCGATGGCCTGGTCGAACCTGCTCAGCTTCACGTAGGTATTGCCCAGGTAGAAGAACGCCGGGGCGCTGTCCAGCCGCGCGAAGCTGGCCAGGGCCAGGTCGTACTGCGCCGCCTGATAGGCGGCCAGGCCCTTCCAGAACGGATCGTGGAAATGCTCGGCGGCCTGGGGAAAGTGCCCGTGCTCGTATGCCCAGCGGCCCTGCTGGTCGGGGGTGAAGAATGCATCGGCCAGTGCTCCGGCGCGAGCCGGCTGCCCCGGCCACGCGAGCCCGGCGGCCAGTACCCAGGCGCCGAGCCAATGGACTTTCCAGCCCTTGCGGATACTCAGCCCCACCAGGGCCAGCAACGGCCAGCACAGCCAGTAGCCGGCATCCTTCCAGTTCAGCTGTTGATCGTCGCCACGCGCGGCCTGGAAGTGCTGCTGGGAGTGCAGCTCGATCCAGTCGAGATCGTCATCGTTGAGGGTCAGGCTGCCCAGCGGCGCATCGGCGGCATCGGCCAGGCCCTTCAGGCCGGCGGCGTCGAAGGTCGCCAGCAACGGACGCCCCTGGCTGTCCTGCTGCCCACCCTTGAGCAGGCCGCCATCCTGGCTGCCCACGGCCAGCACCAGCACCTGCAGGTCGCTGCCGGACAGGGCCTTGCCGATGGCATCGAACTGGGTGGCATCACCGCCATCGGTCAGCAGCACCAGGGTACCGGGGGATTGCTCGGCGGCGAGCAGGCGTTTGGCGATACCGATGGCGGCCAATGCATCCTTGCCCCCGCGCTGGATCAACCCCGGCGACAGCGCCTGCAGGAAGCTGTCCAGCAGCGCCGGGTCTTCGGTGGCCGGCAACACCAGGTGCGCGCTGCCCGCGTAGGCGACCAGCGCCACCGGGCTGCCGGCGCGGCGCTGGATCAGATCGTGCAGCTTGTGCTTGGCAGCCTCCAGGCGCGTGGGTGGTACGTCGGCGGCGGCCATCGAAGGCGACAGGTCGAGGGCCAGGATCAGTGGTGCGCGATTCTCCAGGAAATCCGGGCGGTCCTGCTGCCAGGTCGGCCCGGCCGCGGCGACGCCACCCAGCACCAGCAACCCGCCGAGCAGATGGACCGGGCGAAAGCGCTGACCGTCGCGCGGGGTAATCAGCAGGTGCTCCAGCAGGTGCGGGGCGATGATGCCGTCCAGCCGCCGTGCCAGGTCATGGCGTCGTGCCCAGAGCCAGGGCAGCAGCGCGCCGGGCAGGACCAGCAGCAGCCAGAGCGGGCGCAGGAAGTGGAAAGCCGCCAGGTCGATCTCCATCACGGCTGCGCCCCCTCGCCTTCGTCGCGCGTGGCCGATACGGCTAAGCGCCCGGCCAGGGCCGCCACGCCATGGGCCAGCAGCAGGGCGAGCAGCGCTGCGCCCAGTGGCAGCCAGAACAGATCCTTCCTGGGCTGGTGGCTGAGGGTCTTCACCTTGTGCGGGGTAATCCGGTCCAGGGTCGTGTAGACCTGCTGCAAGGCGCCGCTGTCACCGGCGGTGAAGAACCGCCCGCCGGTAGTACTGGCGATACTGCGCAAGGTCTGCAGATCGACCTTGGCCTCGCCGCTGGCCTTCGGGTCGCCGATGCCGATGGTATGCACCACGATGCCGCGGTCATGGGCCATGGCGGCGGCATGGTCCGGGGTGATGGCGCTGCCGGTGTCGTTGCCGTCGGTCAGCAGGATCAGCACTTTCTCCTGCTCGGGGGTGTCCTTGAGCAGCTTGATGGTCAGGCCGATGGCATTGCCCAGGGCAGTGTTCGGCCCTGCCATGCCGATCCCCACCTCGTCGAGCAGGGTCAGCAGGCTGGCGTGGTCGCGGGTCGGCGGCGACTGGGCGAAGGCGCCCGTGCCGAACACGATGAGGCCTATGCGATCGTCCTTGCGCTGGGCAATGAAGTCCCGCACCACGTTCTTCACCACGCTCAGGCGGTCCACCCGGCTGCCATCCGGCGCACTGTAGTCGTTGGTCTCCATGGACTGGGAGATGTCGATGGCGAGCATCAGGTCGCGGATCGGCTGCTCGCGCTCGATGGGCTTTTCCACCAGCACCGGCCGAGCGCAGGCCACCAGCACCAGCAGCCAGACCACCAGGTTCAGCGGCAGTTGCCAGCGCCCACCTGCCGCGCCGCCCTTCCCCGGCACCTGGCCGGCAGCGCGGCTCATGGCTGCGAAGAAAGGCACGCGCAAGGCGCTGCGCGACTCGCGGTAGGCCGGCAAGTAGCGCCAGGCCAGCCAGGGCAAGGGCAACAGCAGCAGTACCCAGGGGTAATCAAGCTGCCACATGGTGCACCTCGACCCACTGCCGACAGGCGACCAGCAAGGCGCGAGCCTCGCCCTCCTCCAGCACCGCCACGCGTGCGTCCGGTGCATAGGCCAGCAGTTCCAACTGCTGATCGAGGTTCGCCGGCAACGAGGTGCTGCTGCGCTGCTGCAAATAGGCCAGCCAGGCCTCGCCGCCCAGGGGCGCGGCCTTCTCTCCCGCCGGCATCGACAGTGCCACGCGCTTGACCAGCTGCGGCAGTTGGCGCAATGCCCGCAGGCGCTGCTGTGGGTCGTCCAGCGAGCGGCCCAGCTCATCCAGCCGGGCCAGGGCTTCGCGCCGGTAGGCATCGCGACGCCAGCGCCGATGGCGCCAGCAGGCCCAGGCGCCGGCGATGGCCAGCAGCACCAGGGCCAGGACCAGCCAGCCCCAGGTCTGCGGCCAGTAACCTGCCAGCGGCGGCGGTGGCGGCAGCTCCTTGAGCTGGTCGATGCTCGGCACGGTCATCGCGGCGCCACCGCCAGCCGGCCCAGTTCACCGCGCAGCTGTTCCAGGCTGTCGCGCCCGCTGCTGAACATCATCAGCGGCACCTGGCTGCGACGCAGCAGCAAGGCCACTTCCTGCAGACGCCCGGAGAGGAACTCGCCCAGCGGCCGATGAACCTGCTGGCGCCCCACCTCCAGCTCCACCTGCAATTCGCCCTGGCTGACCGTCACGCGGCCGCGGTCCGGCAGTTTCAGGGCAATGGGGTCGAAGACCAGCAGGGCCAGCACGTCGTTGTGCGCACTCAGCTGGCGAAGCAGCTGCAGGGTCTGCTGGGTGACGCCGGCGAAGTCGCTGATGATCACGATCAGGCTGTCGTGCCCGGCCACCCCCAGGCATTCGCGCAGGGCACGGTCCAGCTGTCCGGGCTCATCCTCCTCGGTGGCCGTTGCATGCAACGCGTGGTTGTGCCGGACCACGGTGGCGCACAAGGACTCCACCCGCGCGCGGCTGCGCAGCGGACGGATGTAGTCCAGGCGCTGGTCACCGAAGACGATCCCGCCCACCCGATCGCCGGCCTGCAGCGCCATCCAGGCGCCCAGGGCCGCCAACTCGGCGGCCACGACCGACTTGAAGCTGCGCTGCGAACCGAAATACATGCTCATGCGCTGGTCCACCAGCAGCAGGGTTGGCCGGTCACGCTCCTCGGTGTAGCTGCGCACGAAGGGCTTGCCGTACCGCAGGGAGGCGCGCCAGTCGAGGTGACGGAGGTCGTCGCCGGGGTTGTACTGGCGCAGCTCGTCGAAACTCAGCCCGCGCCCGCGTAGGCGTGCCGCGTGGCTGCCGGAAAGTACGCTGGAGAGCGGCTGGCGCGACAGGAAGCTCAACCCGCGCACGCGGTGCTCCAGCAGCATCAACTGATCGAGGGAAGCATGGACGAAGCCGTCGGCCACGGGCTGCGGCGCTTGCATGAGCAGCCTCCTCAGGCCGGAATCGCCACCTTGTCGAGCAACCGGTCAATCACCTGGTCCGCCCCAACCCCGTCGGCCACTGCATCGTAGGACAGCAACAGGCGATGGCGCAGCACCGGATGCAGCACGGCGCGCACATCGTCGGGCGTCACGTAGTCGTTTCCAGCCATCCAGGCATGGGCGCGCGAGACGCGGTCCAGGCTGATGCCGCCGCGAGGACTGGCGCCGACCTTCAGCCAGCGGGCCAGGTCGGGGTCGTAGTCGGCGGGGTGGCGGCTGGCGTTGATCAGGTCGATCAGGTAGCGATCGATCGCCTCCGATACATGCACCTCGCCCACTTCGCGGCGGGCGGCAAAGACCACGTCCTGGGCCAGCGCTTGGGGCGCTGCGGCCGGCTCGCCGGACTGCAGGCTGCGTTCTTCCGAGCGCACCAGCTGCAGCACGCGGGACTCGTCCTCGACGCGCGGGTAGTCGATCAGCAGCTTCATCAGGAAACGGTCCATCTGCGCCTCGGGCAGCGGATAGGTGCCTTCCTGCTCGATGGGGTTCTGCGTCGCCAGCACCATGAACAGACCCGGCATGGGGTGTGTCTGCCCGGCCACGGTGATCTGGCGTTCCTCCATCGCTTCGAGCAAAGCCGCCTGGACCTTGGCCGGCGCGCGGTTGATCTCGTCGGCGAGGATGACGTTGCCGAACAGGGGCCCCGGTTGGAATCTGAGCTGATTGCCCTGCTCGGTCTGCTGGAGGATTTCCGCGCCGGTGATGTCCGAAGGCAGCAGGTCGGGGGTGAACTGCACGCGGCTCATGCGTGCGTCGAGGTGCCTGGAAAGCGCCTTGACGGTGCGGGTCTTGGCCAGGCCGGGAAGGCTCTCCAGCAGCACATGACCATTGGCCAGCAGTCCCAGCAGGATGTGCCTGACCGTCTCTTCCTGACCCAGCACCTGCGCCGAAACGGCGGCTTCAAGACCAGCAATCTGTTCACGCATGGACACGGGCATGTTCCTTGTTCCGTCGATTCGGAGTCCTTGCCGATGGCGTGCCGGAGCTGCTCTCCCGACACACTGCCGTGCCACGGCCTGTTGCGTAACTGTAGCCTGCTTGAAAGTCTGCGCTATGAAAGCGGCTGGCCATGATGCAGATGAAGCCGGAGCACGCTGCCGGCTCTGCGCTGCACTGCTGCGTCAATTCTTGCCCCACTGGCGGCTGATCGGCTCCAGGCGAGCCCTTTCTCCCAGGCGCCCACCGCCTCGTCCGGGACGACCAGCATCGAGTCACCCATCCGTTTCTGCGTTGCTTGCCCTGAAACGAGGCGACGCTCGCTGACCTGCCAGCCAGATGCCGCTCCAGCGCATCGCCTGCCCGCCGCGAGAAGTCGGCGGTGACCTGTTCGGCCGGCACGCCGCCCAGATGGCGAACGGGCAATCTCCCTGGGTACCTGGGCGTAATGGATCAGGCTTGGCGTTGCCGATCCTGAAGTTGCTTGGCATGGGAGACAGCAGCCGCCTCCGGCAGGGCCACGGCGTTCTTGGCAGCAAGGACTTCGGCCATGACGCTGACGGCGATCTCCGGCGGCGTCTTGCTGCCGATGTAGATGCCAATGGGGCCGCGAAGACGCCGGAGCGACTCCTGCGTCTCGCCAAAATGCTCGATCAGGCGGGCCCGCCGGCTTTCGCTGTTGCGCCGCGAGCCGATGGCTCCGATATAGAACGCCGGGCTGTGCAACGCCTCCAGCAACGCCAGGTCGTCCAGCTTGGGGTCATGGCTCAGGGCGATGACGCAACTGCGGATATCCGGGGAAAAAGCCCTGACCCCATCATCCGGCATGTCCTGGATGCGCTTCACGCCAGGGACACTCCAGCTTTCCAGGTACTGTGGGCGCGGGTCGCAGAGGGTGACCTGGAAGCCATTGAATTGCGCCATGGTGGCCACGTACTCCGCCAGCGCCCCGGCGCCGATCAGCAGCATGCGATAGCCAGGTCCGAGCGTGCTGGTCATCCGGCGGCCGTCGAAGACAAACTCATCCGGTGTCGCTGTGCTTTCAAGGCAAGTGTGGCCGTTTTCCAGGTCCAGGTGCCGTCGCACCAGATGCCCCTGCTCAAGTCGCGCGAGTAGCCGCTGCAATGACTCCCGTTCGGGCTCGAACTCGAGGATCAGCTCCAGCGTGCCGCCACAAGGCAAGCCAAAGCGGTGCGCGTCGTCGGCGCTCACCCCGTAGCGCACCAGTTCGGGACGCCCCTGCTGCAACCCTGCTCCGCCGTAGGCAGTGGTATGCCGGTGAATGAGATCGTCCTCGATGCATCCGCCCGAAACGCTGCCCACGACGCGACCATCGTTGCGCAGGGCCATCATCGAGCCCACGGGCCGCGGAGAGGAACCCCAGGTGCGCGCCACCGTCACCAGCAGCACGCGTTCGCCGGCAGCCAGCCAGTCACAGGCTGTTCGCAGAACCAGCAGGTCAATGCTTTCCATCGCGCCTCCGAAACCTCATTGCCCTGCCGGCGCAGACGGCACAAAGAAGTGCTCGCCGGTGGCGTCGTTCAATTGGATGCCTTGTCGTTGCAGTGCGTCCCCAAGGTCCCTCCCCTGTACCTGCACTGCCCAGCGCGAAGGGCTGTCCGCTTGCTCGGCTGCCGCGCGGAAAGCCTCGACAAGACGTTGCCGCTGCGGCAGGTAAACGGTAAGCCCGTTGCCCTTCCAGCCCGCGACCGAATAACCCAACGCCCGGCAGATGCCCAATTTCAAGTCGGCATCGCGTCGATCAGCCTCACGAGATGCCTCGATCAACGCAGCCACCTCGGGATGCGCCCGGCGATCAGAGCCAATCAGCACCTCGCTGGCTTCGCTGCCCCAGGACTCCGGGGGGCAGTCCTTGGCCGATGGATCGAGCGTGATGAAAGGATTGATCTCCATCGGGTAGATCCGACAGACCAAAGGCCGCTCCGTGTAGATGGTGCAAGCGTTATCAGCCCCCAGATTCGGACATTGCGGCTGAGCCACACCGGCAAGGATCGCGATGACATGCAGGCTGGCTGTGCCGCTGCGGACCACGCCGGCACGCCCACTGTCATGGCGGTAGCGTGGCTGATTGCTGCGCAGCGGCTCGTACAGGAACGCCTCCAGCAGAATCGCCACGTCATCACCCCGGGCAAGCCAGGCGAAGGCTTCATCATGGGTCAGTGGCACGAACCTGCCGCGGCAGCAGGCACCGCAGCCCACGCAGGCGAACTTCACGGCACTGACGCCTCCCGCTGAACCGGCTGCCAATGGTCTCGCCTGGGCATCCTCGGTGGTTGGGATGAGCGGAATATCGGTCACTGTCGTCATGCCCAGAAGCCACCGATGGCGATGCCGATCAGAGCCTGGCGACCTCAACCGGCCAGGCTCGCGTTGTCGATCACGAAGCGATATTTCACCTCGCCGCGCAGCATGCGTTCGTAGGCCTCGTTGATCTGCGCGGCACGGATGAGCTCAATGTCGGCGACAATCCCGTGCTCCGCGCAGAAGTCGAGCATTTCCTGGGTTTCCGCAATCCCGCCGATCATCGAACCGGCCAGCGTGCGCCGCTTCATGATCAGGTTGAAGACATTGGGCGAGGGATGCGACGTGGCCGGCGCGCCCACAAGGGTCAATGCCCCGTCACGCTTGAGCAGGACCAGGAAGGCATCCAGGTCATGGGGCGCGGCCACGGTATTGAGGATGAAATCGAAGCTCTTGGCGTGGGCCGCCATCTGGCTCGCATCACGAGAAATCACCACCTCATCCGCACCGAGCTCCAGAGCGGCTTCGCGCTTGCTCTCGGAGGTGGTGAACGCGACGACATGAGCCCCCATGGCATGGGCCAGTTTGATACCCATGTGCCCGAGGCCACCGATGCCGACCACACCGACCTTCCTGCCGGGGCCGGCCTTCCAGAGCCGAAGCGGCGAGTAGGTGGTGATGCCCGCGCACAGCAGCGGCGCGACTGCCGCCAACTGCTCCTCGGGATGATCGATACGCAGGACGTAGCGCTCGTGCACGACGATGGCCTGCGAATACCCGCCCTGCGTCCAGCCCGGCGCGTCCGCGGTGGGGAAGTTGTAGGTACCGATCATGCCGTCGCAGTAGTTTTCCAGCCCGGCGTCACAATCGTCGCAGTGCTGGCAGCTATCGACGATGCAGCCGACACCGACCAGGTCGCCCGGCCTGAAGGACGAGACCTGCGAACCGACCGCTGCTACACGGCCGACGATTTCGTGGCCAGGGACACAGGGGTACTGGGTGCCTTCCCATTCGGAGCGCACCTGGTGCAGGTCCGAATGGCAGATGCCGCAATACGCGATCTCGATCCGAACATCATGAGGGCCAGGGTTGCGCCGGGTGATTCGAAGGGGTTCTAGCGGCTGGTTGCCCGCGTGGGCACCGTAAGCGTTGACTTGCATGGACTGACCCTCAGACAAACAGTTCGTGGAGCCATTTTCCGGGCCATGGGCGTCGAAGCAGTAGAGCAATCCGCTGGAATACTTGCCTGATCCTCCGAGGCGAGCGCTTTTCCATGGCAGGGAAAGCGACGCACACGCTAGCTCCCCAGAAGCTGCTGCTCCAGAACTGGATACCCGCGACATGCATGACCTGAAGCCTGCGCAGATACTGGCGCGGGCCGTGGATCAGCGAGCCACCCACACGGGGGATTTCCCCACGGCGATAGGCGGGCTGCCGCTGTTCCGCCGGGACCGGTTGTCTCCTCCATCCATTTGCATGGTCGAGCCCAGCGTCGTGCTGGTGGCCAGGGGCGAGAAGCGGCACCGGCGAGTTCTAGTCCTATGGTGTTCATCCGTGAAACCTAGGTATGGATGTGCAATACCCATGGACGATGGTCCAGGCCCAACGCCAGCGAATAGGGTTTGTCTACCGGCAATCCGGCATTCGAAACGAGCGCAAAGTCGAGTCGAATCCAGGATCAGGCCGGTCCCATTCGCCGCGCGAGCGGTACCCTGACGAGAGCTTTCACCATGACCGACGAGACCCAAGGAACCACCCGCCGCGCCCTGATGAGCGCTGGCGTAGCCGCTGCCACCCTGGCGGTGGCCGTCCCCATGCTGGCAAGCCAGGCGAGCGCCGCCCAGGCACCCGGCGCAACGGGGGCGCGCCGCAAGGAGCAAGGGTCGGGCTATCTCACCCTGCGCGACGGCACCCAACTGTTCTACAAGGATTGGGGCAGCGGGCAGCCCATCGTGTTCCACCACGGCTGGCCGCTCTCGGGGGACGACTGGGACAATCAGATGCTGTTCTTCCTCGCCAGGGGCTACCGCGTGATCGCCCATGACCGTCGTGGCCATGGCCGCTCCACACAGACGGCGCAAGGTAATGACATGGATACCTACGCCGCCGACCTGGCGGAACTGGCGGCGTACCTGGACCTGAAGAATGCCGTGCACATCGGCCACTCCACCGGCGGTGGCGAGGTCGCCCGCTACGTCGCGCGCCATGGTGCCGGCCGCGTTGCCAAGGCAGTGCTGATCGGCGCTGTACCGCCAATCATGCTGCAATCCGAGAAGAACCCCGGCGGGCTGCCGCTGAAGGTCTTCGATGGCTTCCGCGAGGCACTCGCCGCCAGTCGCTCGAACTTCTACCGCGACGTGGCGGCAGGCCCCTTCTACGGCTTCAATCGGCCGGGTGCGAAGGTCTCCGAAGCGGTGATCGACAATTGGTGGCGCCAGGGCATGAATGGCGGCGCCAAGGCTCATTACGACTGCATTGCAGCCTTCTCGGAAACCGACTTCACGGAGGATCTGAAGCAGATCGCGGTGCCGACCCTGGTGCTGCACGGGGAGGACGATCAGATCGTCCCCATCGACGACTCCGCGCGGCTCTCGATCAAGCTGCTGCGGCACGGCACCCTGAAGACCTACCCCGGTCTGCCCCACGGCATGTGCACCACCCACGCCGACACCATCAACGCGGACCTGCTGGCCTTCATCAAAAGCTGACGGCGGCATAACGCAAAAGGCCCGGCGCGTTCGCACCAGGCCTTTTGCGGTTCAGAGCTGCGACAAACCGCCATCGACACACAGGTCGACGCCGGTGATGAAACTGCTGTCGTCGGATGCGAGGAACAGCGCCGCGTTCGCCAACTCTTCCGGCCGGCCAAGACGGCCCAGCGGAATCAACCCGGCCAGCTGCTTTTCGAACGCGCCGAACTGCGCCTCGCCGATCCCCATCTTGCCGATGATCGGGGTCAGCACCGGACCGGGGCTCAGGCAGTTGACGCGGATGTTGCGCCCCTTGAGTTCCGCCGCCCAGCTGCGGGCGAAGGAGCGCACCGCCGCCTTGGTCGCCGCATAGACCACGTGGGCTTCCAGTGCCTTCAGGTGGGCGATGGACGACACCAGCACGATGGAACCGCCGTCGCGCAGCAGCGGCAGCGCTTTCTGGATGGTGTAGAAGACACCCTTGACGTTGATGTCGAACTGCTCGTCGAACTGCTGTTCGTCAACCTGATCACCCGGAGCCGGGCGAATGATGCCGGCATTGGCGACCAACACGTCGAGGCGACCGAAGCGCTCGCCCACCTCCTGATACAGCGCGTCCAGATCCGCCAGCCGGCTGGCGTCCGCGCAGATACCAACGGCGCTTTCACCGATGAGGCCGACCGCCTCCTCCAGCGCATCCCGGCGGCGTCCGGTGATGACCACTTCGGCGCCTTCCAGGGCGAATCGCTGTGCGGTGGCCAATCCGATACCGCTGTTGCCGCCCGTGACCAGGGCAACCTTGTTGCTTAGCTTTCCCATCATCTCTCCAACGTGGCTTGTGCATGAGCTCGTTCGGGAGGTCGCAAATCGGGGCCACGTGCCAGGCTCTCGTGCAGGGGCAGATAGCGTTCGATCTTCTCCGCCAGGCGCTCGCGGCGCTCGGCCAGTTGCGCCTGGAGTGCGTCCAGCGCGACCAGCTTTTCCAGGTGCTGCTGCAGGCAGGCGAGGAAGCCTTCGCTGTCCTCCTCCTCCTCCAGGTACTGCAACAGGCCGTGGATCTGCCGGGTGCTGAAGCCGCACTCGAGCAGCTCGCGAACCCACAGCACGCGCTGCACCATGGCCAGCGCGTAGTCGCGATAGCCATTGTCCAGCCGCGACGACTCGATCAACTGCCGCGACTCGTAATGGCGCAGCGCACGTGTACTGACGCCGGCCCGCGAGGCCAGCTCTCCGATTTGCATGTCTACCTCCGATGGGAGAACTCTGGGGGCTTGACGCTAGTGTCAAGGTCAAGCCCCTCCGGCTTTTTCAGGCGCCTTTCGCGGGATGCGCCGGCAGGGTGAACTGCACCACCGCGCCGCGAGGCTGGTTGGCGCTGGCCCAGAGACGGCCGCCATGACTGTCGATGATCGAGCGGCAGATCGACAGGCCCATGCCCATGCCGGTGGCCTTGGTGGTGTAGAACGGGGCGAAGATCAGGTCCGCATTGCTCTGGGCGAAGCCTGGCCCGCTGTCGCACACCCTTACCCGCACGCCTTCCTCGTCGAACTCGGAGCTGACCAGCAGGTGGCGCTCGCCCGCAGGCTCACCGCCCATGGCTTCAAGGGCATTGACGATCAGGTTGAGCATCACCTGCTGTAATTCGACCCGGTCGCCCTCCACTTCCGGCAGGCCGTCGGCGAGTTCGACACGCACCATCGCGCCGCACTTGGCTGCCTCGCCGCGGGTGAACTCGACCATCTCGCGCAGCGCCGCGCTGACGTCCACTGGCTGCCTCTGCGGCGGGGTCTTGCGGATCAGCTGGCGGATGCGCCCCAGCACCTCGGCTGCTCGATTGGCGTCCTTGATGATGCGTCCCAGCACCTGGCTGACCTCGCCCAGCTCCGGCGGCTGCGCACCCAGCCAGCGCAAGGCGGCATTGGCATTGGTCACGGTGGCGGCAATCGGCTGGTTCACCTCGTGGGCGATGGACGCCGCCAGTTGCCCCATGGTCGCCACGCGGTTGGCGTGGGCCAGTTCCGTCTGCACCTCGCGATAGCGGCGCTCGCCCTCGCGCACGCGCTCCTCGGCCCGCTTGCGCTCGGTGAGATCGAGCACGAAGGCCACGCCCTCCTGCTGGTTGGCCTCGAAGGCCGCCAGGCCGACGATCACCGGCACGCGGCTGCCATCCTTGCGGATGTATTCCTTCTCGAAGGGCTGCGCATGCCCGGTCCGAATGGCCGTGGCCAGATGCGCCTGGCTCAGTGCCAACGATTCGGGCGGGGTCATGTCGTGCCAGCGCACGCGGCCGGACAGCAGGTCATCGCGCTCGTAGCCGACCATGCGCAGGAAGGCGTCGTTGGCTTCGGCTATCTCGCCGCCGGCACTCCAGACGATGATGCCGATGATGTTGGCGTCCACCAGCCGGCGGATCTTCGCTTCGCGCTCCGCCGCATCGCGGTACAGACGCGCGTTCTCCAGGGAGATCGCCGCCTGTGAGGCCAGCAGCCGCAGCACGGCGATCCGCGCCGGGCTGAACACGCCGGCCGAGAGGTTGTTCTCCAGGTACAGCGCGCCGGTGAGCCTGGCCTGGTTCATCAGTGGCATGCAGAGGATGGAACGCACGCCGTGCTGGCGGACATAGGGGTCGGTGGTGAATCCCGGATCGACCATGGCGTCTTCCAGGCACAGACTCTCGCCGGTGCGCAGCACCTGGTAGAGCACCGTTTCAGCCAGCGCGACCGCGCTGATCGGTTCGTTGCACAACAGCATCGCCCCATCGCCGACAGTCGCCAGCGCCGCGATGCGCGGCTCCCCCGCTTCGGCGAGGACCAGCACGCCGCGTTCGGCGCCGGCCTGCTCGATGGCGGTGCGCATCACCATGTCGATCAGCTTCTCCAGAACGATTTCCCCTGAGGCGGCCTGAGACACCTTGAGCACGGTGGTCAGGTCCAGGTGTTCCACCGGGGTGGCGATGGTCGCGGTCGGGCCAGGCGCGGGCTCCTCGTTGCGCAGGTAGCGATAGCGTCCCTCGAGTTGACGTACC
This sequence comes from Enterobacterales bacterium AE_CKDN230030158-1A_HGKHYDSX7, assembly GCA_046940325.1. Taxonomy (GTDB): domain Bacteria; phylum Pseudomonadota; class Gammaproteobacteria; order Pseudomonadales; family Pseudomonadaceae; genus Pseudomonas. Next base: position 190,614 of record JBKYMN010000001.1, read on the forward strand.
TTGCCGTCGGCGCCCCAGCGCAGATAGCCGTAACGCGCGTCCTGCAGATAGACGCGGGCGATCCTGGCCAGACCGCGCGCGCCGTAGAAGCGCCCCGTCAACTCGTTGGCCAGCGCCTCGATCTGCACGAAGCCGTTGTCCTGCGCCTGGCGGACGGCCTCTTCGTAGAGCAGCTCGGCGTCAACCAGCCGCCCTTCGACGCGGGCGATTTCCGCGCCCACCAGTGCCACGCGGCAGGCGAAGGACTCGGCGCACTGCTGCGCCCACACCTGCAACTGCAGGTGATGGCCGGTCAGCTCCTGCAAAACGCCGGGCCGCCCGCCGGCCTCGATGGCATCGAAGCTGGCGGCCAGGGTCAGCGCCGCGTGGAAGTGAAACTCGGCCTCCTCGGTGAAGGACTCCACCACCCACAGCAGCGCCTTCGCCCGCCCCACGCAGTCCATGGCCACGGCGTAGTCCCCCGCCATGCAGCGCGCCTGCAGCTTGCGCGTCCAGTACTTGGCCGCTGCCAGCGCCAGGCCCGGCGTGCTCTCCAGGTGAGCTTCGAAACGCGCCTCGCCGAACAGCTCATCGTCGAAACAGCCAAAGGTCGGGGTCTGCCCGCGAAGTGTGCGGATCAGGGCCAGCTGCGTGCTGATGAAGTCCACCACCAGGCCGAAGCGCACCTTCTGGGCATAGGCCAGACCCTGCTCGGCCTCTTCGTGCACCTGCGCCAGCGGCTCTCCGAGGAACAGTACATCGGAGTTGTGACCGTTGCCGGCATAGGCGGCGTAAGCCAGGTCGCCGACGCGGTTGGCCGCGACGAAAGCACGGCGCAGCAGTTCCCGGCACTCGCGTACCGGGCGCATCCAGCGCGCCACGAACATCGAGAAGCACAGATAGGTTCGCGCTTCATGGCGATTCAGGCCGCGCCGGTCGACCAGCTCGCAGCCCAGGCGACCAAAGCGGTAGCCGGCCTCGAAATCACCGAAGCGGCGGCCAGCGACGCGCCCGACATTCGCGTAGAGCATGCAGGAGGCGTCGCAGTTGCCCCGTTCCAGGCTCAGGCTGACGGCCTTGCAGATGGTCAGGCAGGCCAGGTTGGCGTCGCTCTGCAGGGCCGGAGCGAACAGTTTGCCGAGGGCATCGAGGGTCGCCAGGGAGGCGGCATCCTCCATCAGCGGCAGGTCGATCAGTTGCTCGATACTGCGCTCGCCCAGTTGCTTCCAGATCTGCTGGTATTCCTCGCGCACCTGCTCGTCGCCCGGGTGTGCCGACCAGTGGATGCCGACCGCCTGCAGGTACGCCAGGCACACGGCGACGGCTCTGTCGCTGTGGTCCTGCAACAGGCACACGTCCATCTGCAGGCAGGCCACCGCCGCCTGCTCCACCGTGGTGGCGGCGCGCGGCGTCAGCGCGGTCAGGCGCTCGTCAGCCAGCGCCAGCTGGCCAGTGAGGAATTCACACTCGGCGCGATTGAGCTCCAGGGCGAAGCACAGGTCGTGGCGGCGCTCCCAGCAATCGCCGTCGAGCAGCTCCGCCCCGGTACCCAGGTAGGTCAGCGCCGAGCCATAGGCACTGGAAGCCTTGGCGCGTTGCCCAGCCAGCAGGTTGTATTCGGCCAGTTGTTCACGCTCGGCGCGGGCCGCGATCAGCCTCGCGCCGCGATTGAGCTGGCCGACGATCTCGAAGATGGCCTCTTCGCGCCGCTCCGCCGGCGTCTGCTCGGCCAGCAGGCGGCCAATGCGCAGGTGCGCCTCGGCGCGGGCGGTTTCGGCGATCAGTGAATACGCTGCCTCGTGAATGCGGTCGTGGGCAAACGCGCAGGCGCCCTCCACGCGCTCCACCAGTTCCTGGCGCACCGCCGCCCAGAGTATCGAGTGGACCTTGGCCGACGGCAGGTCGAGCACGGTCGCCAGGGTTTCGATCTGCGCCATGTTGCCCAGGCAGGCCAGCTGCTGCAGGGCCTGGCGCGTTTCCAGCGGCAGGCGCGCAAGCTTGCCGACCATGAGGTCGACGACATTGTCGGTGAAGCCCTTGGCGTGGATGCGCTCCGGCTCCCAGCGCCAGCGCCGGGCGTCGTGGTCGTAGGTCAGCAACTCTTCCTCGGCCAGCGCCTGGAGGAACTGGATGACGAAGAAAGGGTTGCCGGCGGTCTTGTCCTGCACCAGCCGGGCCAGCGCCACGATGCTCGGCGGCGGGCAGCGCAGGGCCTCGGCGATCAACTGCTCGATGTGCGCGCGGGCGAGCGGCGCCAGGCGGATCTCGTCGATACGCACGCCGGCCTGGCGGATGGCTTGCAGCTTGCGCGTCAGCGGATGACTGGCATCCACCTCGTTGTCGCGGTAGGCGCCCACCAGCATCAGGTGGCGCAGCTCCGAATGGGTGAGCAGATCTTCCAGCAGGTCGAGGGTCGCCGCATCCAGCCATTGCAGGTCGTCGAGGAACAGCGCCAGCGGGTGATCAGCGCGAGCGAACACCCCGATGAAGCGGCGGAACACCAGCAGGAAGCGACGCTGAGCCTGCTGCGGCTCGAGCTCCGGCACCGGTGGCTGATCGCCGATGATCAGCCGCAGCTCGGGAATCAGATCGGTAATCAACCGGGCGTTGGGCTCCAGCGCGTCCAGCAACGCACTGCGCCAGCCCTCCAGCACGTCGCCGCTCTTGCCCAGCAGCGTGCGCACCAGCCCCTGGAAGGCCTGCACCAGCGTCGAGTAGGGAATGTCGCGCTTGTACTGGTCGAACTTGCCGGAAGCGAACAACCCGCGCGGCGGCACCAGCACCTTGTGCAGCTCGTTGACCACCGACGACTTGCCGATCCCGGAATAGCCCGAGACCAGCACCAGCTCGGGCGTGCTGCTGGCGACGATGCGCGCGAAGGCTTCGACCAGGACCTCGACCTCATGTTCGCGGCCGTAGAGTTTTTCAGGGACCAGCAGGCGATCCGGCGTGCCCTGTTCGTCCAGGCTGAAGGGCTCGATGCGCCCTTCCCGATGCCAGTCGTCCAGACAGCGGCGCAGGTCGTGCTCGACGCCGGCGGCGCTCTGGTAGCGCTCCTCGGCGGTCTTGGCGAGCAGCTTGAGGACGATCTGCGAGAGCATCGGCGGCACGCCGGCAACCCGTTCGCCGGGCGGCAGCGGCTTGCGTGCGATGTGGCAGTGCACCCATTCCATCGGGTCGCTGGCGGTGAACGGCAGCGTGCCCGTGAGCATCTGGTAGAGGACCACGCCAAAGGCATAGAGGTCGCTGCGCGAGTCGATGGAGCGGTTCATCCGCCCGGTCTGTTCCGGCGCCATGTAGGCCAGCGTGCCGGCAATGGTCTCCGGCGGTTCGGGCGCCTGGCGCTCGCGCGGCAACCGCGAGGCCAGGCCGAAGCCGGTCAGGCGTGCCTGGCCATCGGTGCAATTGACCTGGATGTGGTTGGGCTTGAGGTCCTTGTGCACCAGGCCGCGCTGGTGCAGGTGGCGCAGCGCCACGGCGATGTCCACGGCCAGGCGCAGACAGGTTCCAGTGTCCAGGGCCTGGCGCAGCAAGCGTGACAGCGGCTCGCCGCCGGGGTCGTCGAGCAGCAGACGGGTCTTGCCGCCTTCGCGATGCAGCGCCTGCGGGCGCAGCGCCCAGGCGCTGTGCAGTTCGTCACGCAGGCTGTACTCATGGGCCAGCCGATCCAGCGTGGCGGGCAAGGGATGCTCGGCGGCCGGGCGCACCAGCAGCACGCTGGCGCCGCCATCACCGGATGGGCGGGCGCGGCAGAACACCCGCTCGCCGTCGTCCCACAGGATCTTCTGTTTGCTGGCCATCGGCTCGGCAACCTCTCAGGGGTTTCTGCTGCCCCCGAGTGGCGGTCAGCGACTGTCTTGCAATCGGCTCAGGTCGTCCGCTGCAACGGCTCGACGCCCAGGGCCTCGGCCATGCGCACCAGATCGGCGACCGAGCGCGCGGCCAGCTTCTTCATCACCTGGCCGCGGTGAACCTTCACGGTCACTTCGCTGAGGTTGAGTTCGGCAGCGATCTGCTTGTTCATCAACCCCGCCACGACGAAGCGCAGCACTTCGCGCTCGCGCAGAGTCAGCGCCTCGAACGCCTGGCGCAGCGCCGCACCGGACTGTTCGGCCTGCAAACGCTCGCCGTCCCGGACCAGGGCGCTGGCCACCGCGTCCAGCATGTCCTGGTCGCGGAAGGGCTTGGCCAGGAAGTCCACCGCACCGGCCTTCATGGCCTTGACCGTCATGGCGATATCGCCGTGGCCGGTCATGAACACGATGGGCATGCGCACCCCGCTCTTCTCCATCTGCTCCTGGAAGGCCAGGCCGCTCTCGCCGCGCAGGCGCACGTCGAGAACCAGGCAACTGGGCACGTCACGCCGGACAAAGGACACAAAGGCCTGGGTGGAATCGAAGGTCTGCACCTGCAGGCCGATGGAGCGCAGCAGGCCATCGAGGGCGAGGCGCATGGACTCGTCGTCATCGACCACATAGACCACCGGCTCCTTCGGGCCTTGCGGCGGATTGGAATGCGACGACGAGCTCATCTTGCCTCCTTTCGGGATCGCGACACTCGCGGTGTGCAGGTCAAAAAATCTAGTCCATGATGGGGCTCGCGGCAAAATGCCAGCCCAATGGTCATGGGGGCCGGGGCGATGCCTGCGGATTCGTCCATGGCGCGCGCCACGCCGCTGCTGCGAGCAAGGCTAGCCTGGCGAAGCGAAGCGCCGCCAGGCCAGAAAACCCTGAATATCGGCCACACCTGTGGCCCTTGAAGCGCCCGGCCACTGTCTCTCTTCCACCCGGCCACCCGAACAGGCAGAACCCCGATGGCAAGCGCCTTTAGTCCTCCTATCCCGCTCCCGGCGACGATGCCGATCACCGTCGCCTTCGTCGCCTACCCGCAGATGGGCCTGCTCGACCTGAGCGGTGCCCAGACTGTGTTCTGGGCCGCCAGCAAGGCCCTGGCACAACGCGGCCTGCCAGGCTACCGACTGCTGACGGCAAGCCTGCGTCGCGGCCTGGTGAGCACCGTCGAAGGATTATCGGTGGACACCAGCAGCCTGGCCGAACTCGACCTCGCCGAAGTCGATACCCTGGTTGTCCCCGGCGCCCCGGACATCTGCGAAACCCTCGACAGTCACGGTGAACTGGCGGCCTGGCTGAACCACGCGGCGCCCAGAGTGCGCCGGGTTGCTTCGGTGTGCAGTGGCGCCTTCCTGCTGGCCAAGGCCGGGTTGCTCGATGGCTGCCGTGCCGCGACCCACTGGGCCATGTGCGACACCCTGCAACAACGCTTCCCGGCCCTTCAGGTGGACGCCGACGCGATCTTCATCCAGCAGGGCGCAGTCTGGACCTCGGCGGGCGTCACCGCCGGCATCGACCTCGCACTGGCGCTGGTGGAGGCCGACTGCGGCCGTGAAGTCAGCATGCAGGCGGCGCGGGAACTGGTGGTCTACCTCAAGCGCCCTGGCGGGCAGGCGCAGTACAGCACCCTGCTGCAATTGCAGACCCAGGACAGCCCGGCCTTCGACGAGCTGCACCTGTGGCTGGCGGAGAATCTGGGCGATACGGAGCTCACCGTGGAACGCCTGGCCGAGCAGGCGAAGATGAGCCTGCGCAACTTCTCCCGCGTGTACAAGGAACGCACCGGGCGCACGCCAGCCAAGGCCATCGAGCTGTTCCGGCTGGAAGCGGCGAAACGCCTGCTGGAAAATTCCTCGCGCAACATAGAGCAGATCGCTCGCGCCTGCGGTTTCGCCGACGAGGAACGGCTGCGCAGCACCTTCCAGCGCCACCTGTCGATCTCGCCGCGCGACTACCGCAGCCGTTTCACCCGCTGAGCGTTGCAGCCGCGCTCAGGCCACGGCCAGCGCCAGCGAACGCTCCGGCTGCAACTCCAGATGACGGGCGAAACAGCCGCGCAGCCAGCGCTCGCGCGGGTCGGCATGGCTGGTGCCGCGCCAGGCCATGGACAGGTCCGGGCTCGACAGCGGCAGCGGAGCGTATTCGGCGCGCAGGCCTTCCACTCGCGCCATCGCCTGCGCCACGTAGTCGGGCACGACGGCGAGCATGTCGCTGCCGGCCAGCAGTGCCGGCAAGGCGCTGAACTGCGGCACCGCCAGCACCACCCGGCGCTGCCGGTCATGACGCGCTAGCGCGCGGTCGACATCGTCGGTCACCTTGCCCAGCGCGGACACCGCCACATGGGGCCGCCGGCAGAACTCGTCGAGGCTCACCGGCCCCGCCGCCGAGTCAGCGCGCAGCAGCATCGGCTGCACCGGGCGCAGGCTGCGGCAATGGGCGCTGGCCGGCAGCTCCTGGGCCTGGCCGATGCCCAGGGAGATGTCCCCGGCGACCAGCAGCTGCGGCAGTTGCCAGGCATCGACGCGGCGCACCACCAGGGTGATGTTCGGCGCTTCGGCGCGCAGTTGCTGCATCAGCCGTGGCAATAACGCGTACTCGACTTCATCGCAGAGCCCGACGTGGAAGATCTCCTCGCTGGTGCGCGGGTCGAACTCCCGCGCGCAGCTCAGCGCCAGGGCGATGCCTTCCAGGGCTGGCCCCAGGCGCACGTGGATTTCCTCGGCCCGCGCGGTAGGCTCCATCGCCCGACCGCTGCGGATGAACAGCGGGTCGTCGAACATCGTCCGCAGGCGGTTCAGCGCACTGCTCACGGTGGTCTGACAGAGGAACAGGCGTTCGCCCGCCCGGGTCACGTTGCGCTCGCGCATCATGGTTTCGAAGACCACCAGCAAGTTGATGTCAGCATGTCGCAGGTCATTTCTGTTCATGGTTTCGCCCGCCTGTTGAAGTTGCATCCGAACAACCTTTCGCTGGGCCCGCTCACTGCTCCAGGCTTGCGATGTGATTGCAGATTATTCAGGCGAAACCTGCGAGTCAGTTGTACATGGGTGCTATATCGCCACCCGTTGGTTATCCGAACCGATACCTGGGTATTGTTCCAGCAGACTTGTCGACGCAACTATCATCGAGATCAGACTGCAAGTCGGAATATCCATACCCAGGTGTTGCCCGACTATACCTAGGTATACTTCTCCGACTTGTTCGACGGCGTATCTTGCAAGTACGGCAGGCGCCGCCACGAGCGCCCCAGAGGATGCAAAAGACGCAAATGCGCAATAAGGCTGTCATTGCAGTAGTCGACGACGACGAATCCCTGCGCACCGCGCTGGAAGGCCTGCTGCGCGCTACCGGCTACCTGGCGCTCACCTATGGCGGCGCCCGCGAATTCCTCGACTCCGGCGGCCCGGAACTGGCCGGCTGCCTGATCTCCGATATCCAGATGCCAGGCATGTGCGGCGTCGAACTCTACGAGGCGCTGCGCAGCCGTGGCCTGGAACTCCCCGTGATCTTCATGACCGCCTACCCCGGCGAAAAGCCGCGCATCAACACCGCAATGCCCGGCGTCATCGCCTGCCTGCCCAAGCCGTTCGAAGCCGACCAGTTGCTGGACTGCATCGCGACCGCCCTGCTGCCAAAGCCCTGAATTTCAGAATTCCCCGCCAAGTTGCTTGCCCGACGTATTACCGCCCGAAAGAGTACTGCGCGCGGCCTCATTCGATACCTTCGTATAGTTCCCCTCCACGCATGCGTAATTTCCACACACCGATGTAGAAGTGCACCTGGAAGTTCTCCTCCCTAGCATGGACTTACAGCGGACGACTGCAGACAGAACAACGCGAATGGCAGTTTGCGAAACCCCGTCAGCGTCACGCCGAACTTGAAGCAGTTACTTCAAGGCAAATCATCCATTCGAGTCAGGAGCACATGATGAAACAGCAACTTCTGGTTATTGGCGCGGGCTTCGGTGGCCTGTGGAGCGCACTGAGCGCCGCACGCCTGCTGGACATGCACAGCCGCAACGATGTGGAAATCACCCTGCTGGCGCCGCAGGCCGAACTGCGCATCCGCCCGCGCTTCTACGAACCCGATGTGCATAGCATGTTCGCCCCGCTGACCGAGCTGTTCGAGGCCGTGGGCGTGCGCTTCGTCAAGGGCACCGCCGAGAGCATCGACGAGCAGTCCCGCAAGGTCGGCTACCGCGACGAAACCGGCCGCGCCGGCGAACTGAGCTACGACCGCCTGGTACTGGCCAGCGGCAGCCAGCTGTCCCGCCCGCCGGTGCCAGGCCTGAAGGAATATGCCTTCGACGTGGACCAGATCGAATCGGCGGCGCACCTGGAAAGCCACCTGATGTCGCTGCGCAACCAGCCGGCCAGCCGCGCACGCAACACCGTAGTGATCGCCGGCGGCGGTTTCACCGGCATCGAGACCGCCACCGAAATGCCGGCGCGCTTGCGTGCCGTGCTGGGTGAAGACCAGGACGTACGCGTGGTCATCGTCGATCGTGGAGAGCGTATCGGTGCGGTGATGGGCGACGGCATCCGTCCGTCGATCATCGAGGCCTCCGACAGCCTGGGGATCGAATGGATCACCGGCGCCACGGTCTCCGCCGTGGACGCCAACGGCGTCACCCTCGCCGACGGCCGCCACATCGAGAGCAAAACGGTGATCTGGACCGTGGGCTTCCGCGCCAGCGCGCTGACCGAGCAACTGACTGCCCAGCGCGACGGCCAGGGTCGCCTGCACGTGGACGGCAACCTCAAGGTGCGCGGACTGCAGAACGTCTTCGCTGCCGGCGACGTCGCCTACGCCGCCACCGACGACATCGGCAACTTCGCCGCGATGTCCTGCCAGCACGCCATCAGCCTCGGACGTCACGCCGGCAACAACGCCGCCGCCGACCTGCTCGGCGTCGCGCCAACCCAGTACCGCCAGCCCAAGTACGTCACCTGCCTCGACCTGGGCGCCTGGGGCGCCGTGTACACCGAAGGCTGGGACCGCCAGCTGAAGCTGGTCAAGGCCGAGGCCAAGGAACTCAAAACGCAGATCAACACCGTTTGGATCTACCCGCCGGCCGCCGACCGCCGCTCCGCCCTGGCCGCCGCCGACCCGCTGATCCCCGTGGCCTGATCGCCCTCCCCGCACTCCCTCGCCCCAAGGGAGTGCCACTGCCTGATGGACTCGACCTAAAAGCAACAGGAGAACCACCATGACCATGCACCTGAATACCTTCGCCCAGCCCGATGCATCCACCCCGGCCCAGGAACTGGTGCCTTCGCGCTATGCCCTGCGCGTTGGCGAGATCGATGTGCTGGTGGTCAGCGACGGGGTGCTGCCGCTGCCGACCGAAACCATGTCGACCAACGCCACCCCGGAAGAACGCGCGGCGTGGTTCAAGGAAATGTACCTGGGCCCCGACATGTTCGACTGGGCGCTGAACGTACTGGTGGTGCGCAGCGGCGAGCAGACCATCCTGGTCGACGCCGGCCTGGGCAACCAGTTCCCCGGCTTTCCCCGCGCCGGGCAGTTCCCCAAGCGCCTGAAGGATGCCGGCATCGAGCTGTCATCGATCACCGACATCGTGATCACCCACATGCACATGGACCACATCGGCGGGCTGCTCACCGAGACGGTGAAGAACGGCCTGAGCCCTGAGGTGCGCATCCACGTCACGGCCACCGAAGTCGACTTCTGGAAGATCCCGGACTTCAGCCTGACCGAAATGCCGCAGCCAGTGCCGGACGTCCTGCGGCGCACCGCCAACGAGTTCATCGCGCATTATGAAAGTCGGCTGCACATCTTCGAAGACGAGCACCAGGTTGCGCCGGGCGTGGTAGCGAAGCTTACCGGCGGCCACACTCCCGGCCATTGCATCGTCTACGTCGATTCCGCCGGCGAGCGCCTGACATTCGCCGGCGACGCGCTGTTCCCGGTGGCTTTCGACCATCCGGAATGGCACAACGGCTTCGAGCACGACCCGGAAGAATCGGTCCACGTGCGCGTGCGCCTGCTGCGCGAAGCGGCGGCCAGCGGCGAGCTGTTCGTCGCCACCCACCTGCCCTTCCCTTCGGTTGGCCGCGTAGCCATTGATGGTGATGCCTTCCGGTGGATTGCGGGGTTCTGGGACTACTAATACCCAAAGTAAAGTGTTGCTGCCCCTGTCCCGCTGGGTGCCTTTCAAGCACCCAGCGGGACAGGGTTTTTTGATCATCCGTGTCGACCATTGGTCAGGAGCGGCGGCTGCCGGGTCTGCTGCATCACGCCCGCGCGGGTCGACTCATGATTACCGCGAGCGATGTCGCTAACGCGCAGCTTCGTTAAAGTAGTTTGCTGTCGATGACGAGTTTGCCCTTGTTCGAAGCTTCGCGAGCTTTCGTTGTGGGTGTGACCATGATTCGTCCTCCCCATAAGTGAAGGGTCAGGGTGCATCGCTCGCGACCTCGGGGCTGCTTTCGGCCAGAAGCGGACCACAACTGCAGCGAAGCCTCCACGGCGGCCTGGTGTTTGCTGCTTCGGCTAATGCCGGCTGCTCTGCCTCAAGTGACAAGTCTCCACCAGCCGACCAGGACATACTCCAAGGCTGAACCAGTCGAGTCGTGCATCCAGGCGCTGTAAACCCATGGCGAAATAATGGCGCGGGCAGGTACTCTTTTAGCTCGGTAATTTCACCCTCATCGGAGGGTGGCTGCACATCACTCTAAGGAAAGAAGATGATCTCGGTTTCAGGCTTTAGGCTTCTAGCAGTCGCAGCGTTCGCGGTTTTGTCAGTGGGCTGCATGGACTCGACTCATTTCGTCAAAGACGGCAAGTCGACCGGCCTGCCCGCCCACTCGAGCTACTACGTGGCTCTCCCTGAAGATGGGCAGTACGGCGCGAAGCCCTACCCTGGCTCGGGCAAGATGACCTCCAGCATCATTAAATCCGCACTTCAGAAAAACTCGCAGAAGGTGACGAGTTCGAGTCGCGTTGAAGACTTCGATCAAGCCCTCAACAGCGCCCGTATCGGCGGTTACAGCTATCTGGTTTTCCCGACCATCCTGCATTGGGAAGACCGCGCCACTGAATGGAATTTCATGCGCGATAAGGTCGAAGTAAAAATTGATATCGTGGATGTCTTCTCCGGCCAAGCGGAAAGCTCCACTGTGATTGATGGTAAGAGTGGGATTGCCACCCTGGGTGGCGACCATCCTCAAGACCTCCTCCCAGATCCGATCAACGAGTATTTCCGCTCAGCGCTTTATGGCACCGCTCAGTAAAACGCTACTTGCCGGATCAGCAAACATTTACCTTCAGGTCACTCGAATGCTTTTCGTGGAATGCGGCGGGCACACGTGGCCAGATCGGTGATCTCAACGGTGCCCGCACGGAGATCGTTTTTTCATCGAGATCGGTACCTGCTTCTGGCCGGAAGCTGCCGCCCAGAGGCAGCAATCGGCCAAAAGCGGACTGCATAGCCCCATGAGATTTACCTACTTTCTTTGGCGCCGATCTTAATTAATTGAGGGCGATTTCTTATTGCTCAATCGCTGCTCTAACGCTCTATTTCGTTCTCGTTCGGACTGGTCGCGCCTGGCTGCTTCCTCCTCCATTTGCCTACGCCATTGAGCTAGTGCCACAGGCTCGCCAACGGGTAGGTCTTTTGTCAACGTCAGGGTGTTATTGCGGACCACCGACATCCCCAACAGCGAGCCTGCGAAGTCCTCGTAATCATGCTTGGCAGTGACCGACGCAATTTGTTGTCGTTCCAGATCAAGGACAAAGCCGTTGGACACGGGCCGACCCCTTGGTTTGAAACCGCCATACAACAGAACTTTTGAGGGGTCGGCAGTTGGCATTACGCGCCTGACGAACAACGGGCGGGTGTCGAGCACCCGCGTTTGAAGGTTTCGCAGCGAAAACTCCACTAACTGCCCTGCTTCCGTCGTCATTAGGTAGCGGCTGCCGTCCGCATTTAACTTACTGCGAATGAGTGCGTCAGAGTCCCATCTAGCCGTAAAAGTTTCAGGGTCCAGTTCATGCACTAATTGCGCCCGAGGTGTGCCGTCTCGCTGTACCAACTGCACCTCGACAACTCGCTGCGGACTCAGCAGCACATAGTGGTCGGGCTTATCTGGCACGCTCGCGGCCTGAAGATAAGGCAGTGCGTACAGATTAGTCGGCACCACCTGGCCACGACGGTAATCGACGAAGATCAAATACTGACCATTCATGCAGGCAGAGGTACGCGCATCGAGCCAGATGAAGCTGCACCATTGCTGGATGGGCAACTTTACGACAGTACGCCCGCCGGCGACTTCTCTTATCAGAGTTTCTCCGGTTTCACCCTGGTCAGTAAAAAGCCGTCCGTTCGCGGACAGATTCCTGATGGCCCGAAAGTCGGAGAGAGGAACGCTCAACAGCTCCTCGCCCGTGCCTATGTCCACCAGTTGTACACGGGAATGTTGGCCTAACACGGCCACTCCCGCATTTGTCGCATAGTGTTCGAAGAGAATAGTGCTATCGGCGCTCACCTGGACAGAAGGCTGCACTGGAACTGGTCGCAGCGGCGGTTGACGCAGGATAAGGCCTACCTCAAGCAGCCCGCCCAATTGTGCCAATCGCTCATTTTGTTGAGCAAAGCAAGCAGAGTTATCGACGCGCTGCCTAACCGTTTCGAGGCTCTCGTACCAACGCGGCGTGTAGGTGGGTGAACACTTCACTAGACGATAGCGCAGGCGCGAAGACACTTGCTGTTGCACATATTTTACCCCCTCGGGGTCGTCATAGCGCTCCAAACCATCAAGCCGGGTCTGGATATCCGGGGGAATGGGAAAAGCGGCTGCGAGCTTTTCCTCTGCGTTCCTAGCACCGTAATGCGCAGTCATCCATGGTGTTACGCCATAGCCAAAAACAATAATCGCTGCGCAAAACGCAATAGCTTTTAAAATTCGGGGCATGTCATCGGTTCCTTCCGATTGATGTGCGCCGACAACGTAGCAGAAAAGCCGATGAGCCAGACGACTCGTCCGTTTCCGATAACCGGAGAATGCAAAGCTGTTCGCTTCTCGCCAACATCTTCTCTTCGCGAGTGGCCGCTTCGGGTCGGTAGCTGCCTCTCACCAGCGTCAGCAATCGGCCAAAAGCAGACTTACATTAAACAAGAAGCCCGCCTAGAAATGGCGGGCTTCAAGACAACGCGGCACACGACTTGGTTCTTACTTAACCTTCTTGATCACCGGCGGTTGCCAGCTGCCATCGAGGATGCCTTCCTTGCCCCAGTATGCGCGCAGGTACAGAGAGATCGGCTCCTTGGGCGACGGCAGCCAGTTGCTCTCCCTGTCTTTGCCGGGCGAGGTGGGGCCGACGTAAATCGTCAGCGAGCCGTCGGCGTTGTGCTGGAGGGTCTTGCTGTTCTTGGTGCCCAGCGAGTAGCGGTCGAGCTTGTTGGCGCTGAACAGGTGCTTCTCGTTGTACAGGGTCAGCGACCAGAAGCCCTGCACCGGCGGTTCCTGGCCGGCAGCGAAGGTCACTTCGTAGCTGTGGGCGCCGTTGAGCTGCGCCCCACCATTGTCGAAGTCGGTATAGAAGTACTGAGTCTCGTTCGGGCGGTTGTCGAACATGTTGGACTTCGCCGTGCCGAGGCGGTTGAAGTAGTCGATGCCGAACTGCGCATTATTCGTCGAGCGGTTCCAGCCGTTGCCCGCGGGGCGGCCGTTATGTTTCCACTCGAAGAACGGTTTGATGATTTCCCTCTCGCTCGCTACTGCCGTTTCCACCAGCAGTTTCTTCAGTGCCGGGTCCTTCGAAGCCGCATCCATCAGCAGGCGGAACTGGCCGTACAGCGCCTCCTCACCCGGTAGCGGCGGCACCATCTCCAGCACCTTGGGGAACTGGTCGAAGAACTTCTCCGGGATTACCCACTTTGTTTCCCCGCCACTGGCCTTGTCGGCGTTCGGGTTGGGGATGTTTGGAGTGTTCTTCCAATCGACAGTCTTCATCTTCCCGTCGAAGTCCTTCAACGGATAGGCGGCGATCTGGTTGACCTTCTCCTGGATGGCTGCGCGGTCTTCCGCGCTGTCGTCCATGAACACGCGCGGGATGGTGTTGGCCAGGGCAGTGGGGCTGCGAATGATGCCCTCGACGCCGGCGGGTTTGTCGCCTTTCCAGTTCGGCCCCACCAGCAGGTAGAAGCCGGGTTTGCTGGAATAGGGCTTGCCGAGCTGGCCGAACTGGTCAGTGCGTTGATCATAGAGGGCGTAGACCCAGAAGCGATCGCCGAAGTCCGGAACCTGGATGATCACCGGCTCCTCGTCGAGCGAGAAGAAGCCCAGGCCGTAGACCACGTCCTGGTTCGGGCAGGTGACGAAAGTCTCTTCCGGGGTGATGTAGTCATGCAGCATCGCCAGCTGGCCGCGCGGCGCGACCGGGATGATGCCGCCCAGCAGACCAGGGTGCGGCGCCTTGGTGATGGTGTCGTTGCGGTTAAGCATGTTCACCATCGGCCAGCCCCAGATATAGGCCATGCGCGCGATGGCCTTGGCGTACTCGGGGTGCATCACGACCCCCGTGGCAGGCTGCGTAACCTGCGCGACGGGAGATTGCTCGGCGGCATGAAGTACCGGCATGCCGATGGAAAAGCTCAGGACGGCTATAGAAAGCAGTTTCAGCGGGTGCGGCATCGTCGACTTCCTTGCGTTGTAAATGCGCTAAGGAGGCGAACCTGTGAACTGCGATGGGCGTTGGTATGACGCACACGCTCAACATTCCGGGCTCCATGGATTACGGAGTCTAGATCGCGTCAGGGGCTCCACAAGTCAGCACTTTGGATAGTCCGCCATGGGTCCGTAGTGACCTTTCGTTACGGGCAGCAACCGGCCAGCTTCCGCCGACTCAAGCCAGGCCGCGTAACAGCCATTTCTGTCGACATGCAGCGTTCAAGCGGGTGAACCAGTGTTGCGGCGCGCAGTCATAGCCGAGCCCTTTTTCGGCACTACTGCCGCCACCCTCGGATCCGTTCGTCCCATGCGCCAAGCCGCCCGCTGCTCTCGTCTCGTTTCGCTCTGCCTCACTGCCCTCTTCCCGCTGCTCATCAGCCCTGCCCACGCCAGCGGGGAAAGGCAACTGGTGGCGGCCATCAACGATTACCGCGCTCAACCACAGCGCTGCGAGAGGCGCATGGTTCGGGGCTCGACACCGCTGGCGTTGAAGTCGAGCCTGGCGTTGCCGGTCGGCTCTGGCGGTGGTTTGCGGGAAACATTGAAGGACGCCGGCTATCAGGCGGTGACGGTGCGCAGCATTCGCCTGGTCGGCGCGCAAGATGCCGAGGAGGCCTTTGCGATGCTGCGCAGCGATTACTGCTCAGCCCTGCTCGATAACCAGTTTGCCGATATCGGTGTCAGCCGTGCCCGGAACGAATGGCGGGTGGTACTCGCGCGCCCCGTGCTAGACGCTCAGCTCGACAACGGGCGATCCGCGAGCAAGGCATTGCTCGCGCAGGTCAACGCGGCACGGGCGAAACCGCGGCTGTGCGGTCGGCAGCGCTTTGCCGCTGCACGCCCGCTGACCTGGAGTACAGCCCTGGGAACGGCGGCGCTGGGGCACAGTCGGGCGATGGCCAACGACAATTTCTTCGCGCACCGCGACCCCGACGGTGCTCTGCCGGCAGACCGGGCGTGGGATGCCGGCTACAGCGGCCGTCAGATCGGCGAGAACATCGCCGCCGGCCAGGGCTCACCGAGCAAGGCGATGGCGAGTTGGCTCGCCAGCCCGGGGCACTGCGCCAACCTGATGAACCCCAGGTTTACCCAGGTGGGCGCGGCCTATGCCACGAACTCGCGCAGTGACAAGGGCGTGTACTGGACGATGCTGTTCGGCGCACCTTGAAAGCGAGCGCCAATCCCGGCGGAGTCTGGTGCGCCTCCTGGTGCTTCCCAATGGAGTACCGGGCACCACGGGGCACGCCTATTGGGCCGTAAGCGAACTCCCACTGCCCCGGCCGGCGCTGACTCGACTCCCTCCCCGCCATGCCGGGCGCAACCGCACCGCGGCGCGCGAGGGTTACAATGGCGCCCTCACCGATAACCCGATCGGGCAAGCCCGGAGCCAGCTGCAGATGTTCACCCTCGTTTACCTGGATACACCGCCCCCCGAATCCCTCAAGAGCCAGGTGCTGCAGATGGTGGTGGACTACTTCAGCGACATCAGCCCGGTGCCGCTGACGCCCAGCAATCCGCTCTACCAGCTCTACCAGTACGTGATCGGCTACGAGGTACACCTCTACCTGCAGGCCATGGACAGCGCGGTGGAAGGTGCCGCAAAGCTGATCCTCGCCCTCGACGGCGAAGACCCGTCCCAGGTGCTGGGTTTCGCCCTCTACCTGCCCAGCCAGGATGACGCCGAGGCCTGCACGCTGGCCTACATCGCCGTCAGCGCCAGCCACCGTCGCCGGGGAATTGCCAGGGCGATGCTGCAACGGATGGTCGAGCGCCGCCCCCACGCCGAACTCGCCTGCGCCGCGAGCCGGGTGCCGATCTTCGAGGCGATGGGCTTCCAGGTCCTGGCGGCGCAGGGCCCGCAGGTGCTGCTCAACACCCGCAAGCAGCGCTCCGACGGCATGGTCGCAGTGCAGGACCTGACGCCGATCTACCAGTCCAAGGAAGTCCGCCAGATCCACGCCTACCTGCTCAAGCAGAACGGCCGCAAGGCCATGGTCGAAGCGGAAAACAAGCGCGACCGGCTGCTCGACCAGATGGCCTTCCAGGCCCAGCAGCTGGTGAAGGAACGTTTCCCCACCCTGCACTGAGCACCAACGGGCGCCCAGCCAGCGCAGAGGCTCCGAAGCCCCGTCCGCTCGGCTTGCTGCCCTGCGGCCAGGGCGCACCGCCATCGGCGCCCGGCACAAAAGACAAAGCCCGACACTCAGGTCGGGCTTTGGAGGTTCTAGTAGGTGGCCGGTGCTGGTCTCCGGCTTACAAGGTTTCTGAGGAATCTGGCGGAAGGGTTCTGGCCCTCCCACTTCACGCGGCCTATGGGACATTGATGGAGCTTGCCAGCCGTGTACCTCGGGAACGTGCCCCACGTCTCCTTGCTATCCACTTGCGCATCAGTCTGCGTTTTCACCTACTGAATTGAGCGTAGCAAAGGCCGCACGCGCGAACCGGGGGCTTTTAGACTGATTTCCTACTGGGCAGGGAAAGTCCGAATGCAAATGGACTATCCGCCTGTCCTTGCCGGTATGCCCTGCTGACAGAAGCCGTCGCAGGAGACGGATGAGACCTGATTCAAGCTGTCAGCAAAGTCCTGCCGCCCAATCGCGGAATCTAAGCGAAATCTCCCACGCCTCATTAGCCTTGCGAACCTACAAGCGCCGTCCCTAGCCTCTTCCTCGTCGCAGCAACATCGCGACAATCGGGCGTAGGAAACCCGAGCTAGTCCCTCAGGAAACGGTAGCTTTGAAACCACGACTCGCTGGCGCAATGGCCTCGCGAACTCGTGTTCTATGGCGACCGTGCGTGGAGGCCTTCGGGCCTACCGGGCTCCTGGGACCGGCGTTTCCTACCCTCGCACGGTCGCCTCTCTTCCCGTAGGAAAGGATGATTGGCGGCTCCTATCCACTCCTAGGAAGAACGCCATGCACTACCCCCCTTTCTCCCCCGAGCCCCGCCCTGCCCGTCCCCACCTCCGCCAGGAGGTGCCCCATGTTTGAATTCCTCCCCGTCCCCTTGGCCGGCCAACCCGGCGACAACGTGTTCTTCATCAACGCCCTGGCCCCCGCCCAGTACCTGCGCGAAGCCGCCCAGCGCCGCCTGACGGCGGTGGAGGACCTGCTCCTGTTGATGGACGACGACCGCGACCGCGGGCTGATCAATGCCACTGCCCGCTTCGCCAGCGCCCTGGTGCCGATGGTCAACGAGGCCCGCCAGCTCTACGAACTGGCGCTGGACCACCCCGGAAACCTCGCGGAGCCCGGCACGCCATGACCATCGATACCCCCGTTGCAATCAACCATTACACCAGCGCCATGCAGGCCATCGAGTCGCTGCGCAGCCAGCTCCAGCAACGCGGCGAGCCCTTGCTGCTGGAGTTGCTGGGCAAGGCGCAGGTGGAGTTCGAGCAGGGCTTCTGGCTGGCCCATCTGCGAGTGCTCAGCGATGCGCGAGAGGTTTGCGCCACGGACTATTGCCGGCGCATTCCCCTGACGCAGACACAGAGCGGCCATCTCAACCTGCTGCGCCGGGGCATGCTGGAAGCGCAACAGTGCATGGTGCCGGACCGCCTGGCCGCTCCCTGGAATGCAATGTTTGCGGTGCGCCAACAGTTCAAGGTGGGCGTGCCACGCAGCACCTTCGAGGCGGGCTTTCTGATCCGCCTTTATCAGCTGCTGCAGGAAGCGCGGTATGGCGTGTCGCGCTGGGAGCTGGGCAAGACCTGCATGCGGCCCGTCATCGGCTACTACCGGCTGCCGAAGTGACGGGCACGGCGGCTGCGGGCTACTTGTTGGCCGTCAGCAGGCTGTAGCTGGTGATCAGGTTGCGGTAGTCGGGGATGTGATTGGAGAACAGCGCGGCGAGCCCTTCGATGTCGTTGCGCCAGTCGCGGTGCAGCTCACAGGCCACGCCGAACCAGGTCATCATCTGTGCGCCGGCGGCCTCCATGCGGCGCCAGGCGGCATCGCGGGTGACTTCGTTGAAGGTGCCCGAGGCATCGGCCACCACGAAGACATCGAAGCCCTCCTCCAGCGCCGACAACGCCGGGAAGGCCACGCAGACCTCGGTGACGACGCCGGCGATGATCAGTTGCTTCTTGCCGGTGGCCTTCACGGCCTTGACGAAGTCCTCGTTGTCCCAGGCGTTGATGTTGCCGGGGCGGGCGATGTAGGGCGCGTCGGGGAACAGGTCTTTCAGCTCGGGCACCAGCGGGCCGTTGGGGCCGCTCTCGAAGCTGGTGGTGAGGATGGTCGGCAGCTTGAAGTACTTGGCGAGGTCCGCCAGGGCCAGGACGTTGTTCTTGAACTTGTCCGGTTCGATGTCGCGCACCAGCGAAAGCAGGCCGGCCTGGTGGTCCACCAGCAGGACGGCGGCCTGGGATTTGTCGAGACGGACGTAAGGCTTGCTCATGGCGTTTCCTCTTTCGATAGGCCGGCACGGGGCCGGAAGGGGGATGAGTCAGCGGTACTGCGTGCTCGCTCGGTCTGTGCGCGCCCTGGGGCACACGAGCAGGAATCAAGCGTAGGCCATGGAATGCTGTACGACGGTGCAGAAAGTTCGCACTTCGTCCCACGGCGCCTGTCCACGATGAAGGGCGTGAAAGACGGGAAGATGACGACCACCCCTTCAGACCTTACTGACATACCTTTCCACGACAAATCCTTACCATCCGTCGACATTGTTGCTGTAAGCAGTTCTTCCCAATGGAAATATTCGCTAAATGTCTAAGCTGAAAACTGTACGAAATGTGTGGGGGAACTCGCCATGGCCAAGACCGTGAAGGAACGTGCAACGGTGATCTGCCGGCTCGACGACAAGATCCTCTTCGTGCGCAAGGCCAAGTCGAAATGGAACCTGCCCGGCGGCCGCATCGAGGCGGATGAGCGCCCGGGCCAGGCGGCCCTGCGCGAGCTGATCGAGGAAACCGGGTTGGCTCTGGAGCAGATGAACTACATCGCGCCGCTGGAGCTGTACCAGACGCTGCATTATGTGTTCGAAACCCCCGCCGACCCGGCGCAGCAGCCCAAGCCGCTGAACGAGATCGCCGACTGCCGCTGGTTCACCGCCGAAGAGGCGAGCAAGCGCAACCTCAACAAATCGGCACGGCGCCTGCTGCGTTCGTGCCTGAGCAAAGAGGCCGGCTGACGCCGGCCCTTTTCATTGGGCCACCGCGCGGCGTGCACCTGTGGGAGCGGGCCATGGGACGCTCCTGCAGGGCGCATAGAGGGCGCGGGCCTTTCATTGGGCGCACACGCACACGCTTTTCGTAGGAGCGAGCTTGCTCGCGAACCGCCAAGCTCTGTAGTCGCCGGGAAACTTGTTCGCGAGCAAGCTCGCTCCTACAGGTACACACCACCGCCCGCAGCAGGAGCAGGCCATGCCCGCGATCGCGCCCATGGGGCGCTCCTGCAAAACCCGGATCAGGTCAGGCGCCCTCCGAGGGCGTTTCTGCCCAGCGCTTGCGCGCGTTGAGGTAGGCGGCGAGGTCGCCGTAGCCCAGGCGCTCGGCAATGTGCGTGCGGCTTTCCCCCTGCAGCTCCAGGTGCTGCTCCAGCTCTCCGCGTACCTGGTCGAGCAACTCGCGAAACCCCATCCCCTGCTCCGCCAGGCGCCGCCGCAAGGTGCGCGGGCTCTGGTGCAACTGGTCGGCAACACTTTCCAGCGCCGGGACTTCGCCCCGCTCCAGCAGCTTGCGGGCGATGCCGGCGGCCCTCGCGGCCCAGCCGCTGAGCTGGCGCAGGCGTGCCAGGCGGCGGTCGAGTTCCAGGGTGAGCAATTCCACCAGCCCGGCATGGCGCCCCAGCAGCGGCAGCGCGAGGGTGGCGGCGTCGAAGTACAGGCGATTATGCGCGCTGCCGAATTCCACCCCGGTGCCGAACCAGGGGGCGTAGTCGGCGTGGTAGTCGGGCCGGGCATGGATGAAGCAGGTGCGCAGCGGCACCACCGGTTGGCCGGTGCCCAGGCGCAGCTGGGTCACGGCCATGACGGTGTAATGCTCCACCAGGTAGCGGCTGAGTGGTTCGGGGGCGTCGATGCTCAGTTCGACGACCGCCAGGCCGTCTTCTTCGAACAGCCGGAACGTGTCGGTATCGGCAGCCAGGGGCGCGTAGCGTACCCAGCAATGGATGGCCTGGCGCACGTCGGCGCAGAACTGCGCGAGGTGGGCGATCACGTGCCAGTCCTGCGGGGTGAAATGGCCGAACAGCTGCAGGCCGATGGCGGGCTCCAGCGTGGCGGCCTCGACCCACAGTTGCTCCAGCTCGACCAGGCTGTAGTCGGTATGGCGGCGGGCGCGCCGGCTGCTGAGGAAACGTTCCAGCACTTGCCCGAGTGGCCCCCGGTGATAGCGCTGGCCGATGGGGTTGGCCACTTCTGCGGGATTTTTGTCCTTTTCGCGCATGGGTGCTTTTCGGGTCCTGGGTTCTGATGGGGTCGCCCTGTCCATTGGACCCGAACCGAGAGTGTCATGACTACAACAACAATGCTCTTCGATAATCCGACCGTGATCGTGGCGGGAATCTTCCTCGCCTTCATTGCCCTGGAAATGGCCTGCGCCACCTTCCGCCAACCCCGTGGCCAGCGCCGTGATGCGCTGATCGAGATCATCGGGTCCAGCCTGCTGCTGGCGGTGACCTTTCCGCTGGTGATGTGGGCCAGCGGCGCCCTGCTCGACCTCGCCTTTCCCGCTGCCGCCGGCTCGCTGGCGGGCATCCCGTGGCTGGCGGGCTTTGCGCTGTTCCTGCTGTTCGACGACATGACCCAGTACTGGTGGCACCGCCTGGCCCACCGCGTGCCGTTCCTCTATGCGCTGCACCGCGCGCACCATTCGGCGCCGTACATGAGCATCCGCATCGTCTACCGCAACAACAGCTTCTATTACCTGCTGATGCCGGGCCTTTGGTTCTCCGGCGCGCTGATCCACATGGGCCTGGCGAACGTCTATTACGTGTACCTGATCCTGAAGATGTGCGTGATCTTCGGCGCCCACAGCAACCTGGCCTGGGACGACAGGCTCTACCGCATCCGCGCGCTGCGCCCGCTGATGTGGCTGCTGGAGCGGACGATCTCGACGCCCGCCACGCATTCCGCGCACCACGGCCTGAACGCGGACGACGGGGTGACCTACTACAAGGGCAACTTCGGCAACCTGCTGTTCTTCTGGGATGTGCTGTTCGGTACGGCGAAGATCACCCGCCGCCGCCCGGAAACCTACGGGATCGAGGACCTGGCGCCGGTGAGCTGGCAGGAGGAGGTGTTCTGGCCGGTGGTGCGCAGCCGCGCGCCAGCACCCGCCAAGAGCGTGACCGCGGAGGTGGCCCGATGAGCCCGAACGTCGTGCTGGTCGCCGGTTCCAGCCAGCTGGACAGCCAATCGGCAAAGGTCGCCCGCTACCTCGCCGGTCGCCTGGAAAGCCTGAGGTTGTGCGGCTGGGCCGAGGTCATCGACCTGGGCGCTACGCCGCTGCCACTGTGGCCGGCGCCGGACACGCAGAACGCCTGGCCGGCGCAGCGCGAGCTGCTGCGCGAGGCGGATGCGCTGGTGGTGATCGCCCCGGAGTGGCACGGCATGGCCTGCCCGGCGCTGAAGAATTTCTTCCTCTATGCGGGGCTGCGCGAAGTCGGCCACAAGCCGGCGCTGCCGGTGGGGGTGTCGGCCGGCCAGGGTGGCGCCTACCCGCTGTCCGAGTTGCGCGCCTCCAGCTACAAGAACAGCCGCATCACCTACCTGCCGGAGCAATTGCTGGTGCGCCAGGTGGAGTGCCTGTTCAACGCAGGCCCGCCGAGCAGCGAGGATGAAGCGCGCCTGCGCGAGCGCGCCGACTGGGCCCTGCTGATGCTCTGCGAGTATGCCGCGGCCCTGCGCGGGGTGCGCCAGCGGCTCGACCTGCTCAACCCGGCTTACGCCAACGGGATGTAGCCTGGGCGGTAGGGAGGCGTGGTATCTTCGCGCCTTCCTACAAGAACTTCGAACAGGATCGCTTTCCCATGCTCCGCGCCACTCTGCTCCGCGCCACCGTCCTGCTCACCTCCGCGATGGGCTGCAGCCTCGCTCTCGCCCAGGTGGAGGTGAAGCCGGTGCAGCATTCCAAGGTCGGCGAGGTGCTGGCGGTGCGGATCAGCGAGGACATCGCGCCGGGTGACTACGAGCGCCTGTTCAAGGGCCTGCTGGCCAATCCCGGCAAGTTCGCCCGCAAGGTGGCGCTGCTGGACAGCATCGGCGGCAGCGCCAGCGAGTCGATCAAGATGGGCCGGCTGCTGCGCGAGTCCGGCTTCGAGACGCTGGTGCCCACCAACAGTGTCTGCCAGGGCTCGTGCGTCTACCTGCTGGCGGCCGGCAAGCACAAGACGGTGCGCGGCTATGTGGGCCTGCACCGTCCCTACTACCCGGCCGGCGACTCGGCCCAGGCCGCGGGCAGCTACAACGCCCGAACCTATTTCCGCGACATGGACATCCCGCTGGAACTGGCCGACACCATGCAGAGCATCGACCCGCAGCGCATGCGCGTGCTGACCCCGCAGGAGCTGCAGCGCTACCGCCTGGGCGCCACGCCCAGCCAGATCAGCGCCCGCTGACCGAGAGCGGCCACTGGTCCGCGTCCAGGTAGCCGAGCAGACGCGGGGCTTGGTCCGTTTCACTGAGCACGAAGAGCGTCGAGGCGTAGTCGGGCGTCGCCGGGTCCTGCACGCTCACCGAGTGCTCCAGGTCTTCGATGCATTCACTGTGGGTCACCAGGATCAGGTTGCGGTGCGCAACCTTGTGCTGCAGCGCCTGCTGCAGCATCGAGCCTTCGCAGTTGTACAACCAGGCTTGTTCCGTGGGCGCCCGGCCGAACATCGAGGCGGCCGTCTGCACGGCGCGCACCTGGTCGCTGCTGAGGATGTCGGCATTGGCCAGGCCCAGGGCGGCGAAATCCTGGCCGATCTCGTGGGCACTCTGGCCGCCGCGCACGGTGATGCCATTCATGTTCCCCAGGCACGGCGAGCTGGAACGGTCGCAGCGCTCGGCGTGGCGCACCAGCACGATCAGGTCGCCCTGCTGCCAGTGCTCGCGCAGCTCGGCCTGACGCTGGGCGTTACCCACCAGCGGTGTGGGGCGGGAGAAGTCCAGCGGCAGGAAGCCGCTGAGCAGGGCAATGACGGGAAGGATCGCCAGCAACGCCAGCCAACCGCGGGACAGGGAACGGATGAACTTCGGGATGGGCATGGGCTCGGCCGGACAACGGGAGTGGGAGAGGCCCGACCCTTCCCTGGGGTATCCATCGCACTGCGGGTTGTCAGATGGCGGGCAAGCAAACCCTATCGCCGCAATCGTGAAGAAGCCGTTATGAAATGCTGAAGAATCCGTCTCGATCGGAAATGACCGTCTGTCGCCCCGCCGCTCTCGATACACCCACTGGCGTAATTGGCCGGCTTTCGGTCATCGCTCTGTGGTAGAACAAAGGCACAGTGCCATCAGAGAGCCGCCGCCATGCCGTACGACGCCTCCCCCGAGAATCCCGTTTATCAGACCCTGCTCGAATCCACCCGTGCCATCCCGTGGAAGATCGACTGGCGCAGCATGACCTTCGCCTACATCGGCCCGCAGATCGAAGAACTGCTGGGCTGGAGCCAGGCCAGCTGGGTCAGCGCCAACGACTGGGCCGAACGCATGCACCCCGAGGACCGCGAGCGGGTGGTGAACTTCTGCGTGTCGCAGTCCCGCGAGGGCACCGACCACGAAGCGGACTACCGCGCCCTCACCTCCACCGGGGACTACGTGTGGATTCGCGATGTGGTGCACGTGGTGCGCGACGACAACGGCGAGGTGGATTCGCTGGTCGGCTTCATGTTCGACATCAGCGAGCGCAAGCGCGCCGAAGAGCAGTTGATCATGCTGCAGCGCCAGCTGGAGGAGTACTCGTACAAGGACGGCCTGACCGGCGTGGCCAACCGGCGCATGTTCGATTCGGTGCTGGATACCGAGTGGGGCAGCGCCCAGCGCAGCGGCCAGCCGATTTCCCTGGTGCTGCTGGATATCGACTACTTCAAGCAGTTCAACGATCACTACGGGCACATCCAGGGCGACGACTGCCTGCGCATCGTCGGCAAGGCGCTGGCCAGCGCCCTGCACCGCCCCCGCGATTTCATCGCGCGCTTCGGCGGCGAGGAGTTCGTGCTGGTGCTGCCGGAGACCGACAGCGAGGCGGCGCAGCAGATCGCCGAGCGTTGCCGCTGTGTGCTGCGCGAGCAGGCCATCGCCCACGAGAAATCCGCCATCTCGCCGCTGCTGACCATCAGTCTGGGGGTGGGCACCGCGGTGCCTGCGGCCAGCGACCGCCCGCTGGACTTCGTTGCGGCGGTGGACCGACTGCTCTACCAGGCCAAGCAGGCCGGGCGCGACCGGGTGGTGGCCGCGCAGTGGGCGCGTGGCGACGATCTGCGGCGGGACTCGGTGCGCAATCCCCCCACTGCGACGTCCTGACTCGACCAACCGGGCAGGCGCAGGCGCCAGAGCTGTCTAAGCTCTATAGCCACACGCGCGTGCCGGCGGCTGCGCGGCGGCCTCACGAGGGCTGCCGCCACTGCCCCGAACTGGTGGGAGAACTGGCCCGGAGCCGGCATTGCGTAGAGCCGACCCCGTAACCAGGACCCCTGACCATGCACGACATCGACCCCGTCGAAACACAGGAATGGCTGGACGCGCTGGAATCCGTACTGGAGAAAGAAGGCGAAGACCGCGCCCACTACCTGATGACTCGCCTTGGCGAGCTGGCCAGCCGCACCGGCACGCAACTGCCCTACGCCATCACCACGCCCTACCGCAACACCATCCCGGTCGGGCATGAAGCCCGCATGCCGGGCGACCTGTTCATGGAGCGACGCATCCGCTCGCTGGTGCGCTGGAACGCGCTGGCCATGGTGATGCGCGCCAACCACAAGGACCCGTCGCTGGGCGGGCACATCTCCACCTTCGCTTCCTCGGCGACCCTCTACGACATCGGCTTCAACTACTTCTTCAATGGCCCTACCGAGGAACACGCCGGCGACCTGATCTACTTCCAGGGCCACGCCTCCCCCGGCTTCTACGCCCGCGCCTATATCGAGGGCCTGCTCAGCGACGAACAGCTGGAGAACTTCCGCCAGGAGGTAGACGGCAAGGGCCTGTCTTCCTACCCACACCCACGGCTGATGCCGAAGTTCTGGCAGTTCCCCACGGTGTCCATGGGCCTGGGGCCGATCCAGGCGATCTACCAGGCGCGCTTCATGAAATACCTGGAGAGCCGGGGGTTCATTCCCGCCGGCAAGCAGAAGGTCTGGTGCTTCCTCGGCGACGGCGAGACCGACGAGCCGGAATCCCTCGGCGCCATCTCCCTGGCCGGGCGCGAGAAACTGGACAACCTGATCTTCGTGGTGAACTGCAACCTGCAGCGCCTGGATGGCCCGGTACGCGGCAACGGCAAGATCATCCAGGAGCTGGAAGGTGTGTTCCGTGGCGCCAACTGGAACGTGATCAAGGTGATCTGGGGGCGCTTCTGGGACCCGCTGTTCGCCAAGGACCACGCCGGCCTGCTGCAGCAGCGCATGGACGAGGCGGTGGACGGCGACTACCAGAACTACAAGGCCAAGGACGGCGCCTTCGTGCGCGAGCACTTCTTCGGCGCGCGGCCGGAGCTGCTGGAGATGGTCAAGGACCTCTCCGACGAGGAAATCTGGAAGCTCAATCGCGGCGGCCACGACCCCTACAAGGTCTACGCCGCCTACCACGCGGCGGTGAACCACCAGGGCCAGCCCAGCGTGGTGCTGGCCAAGACCATCAAGGGCTACGGCACTGGCACGGGCGAGGCGAAGAACATCGCCCACAACATCCACGAGATCGACGTCGAGAGCCTGCGCGCCTTCCGCGACCGCTTCGATATTCCGATCAAGGATGCCGACCTGCCCAAGCTGCCCTTCTACCGCCCCGAGGCGGGCAGCGCCGAGGCACGCTACCTGGCGGAACGCCGCGCTTCCCTGGGCGGCTTCATGCCCCACCGCCACGGCAATAGCCAGGCCATCCCGGCGCCGCCGCTGGAGACGCTCAAGGCGCTGCTGGAGGGTTCGGGCGACCGCGAGATTTCCACCACCATGGCCTTCGTGCGGATCATCTCGCAGCTGGTCAAGGACAAGGAGCTGGGCCAGCGCATCGTGCCGATCATCCCGGATGAGGCGCGCACCTTCGGCATGGAGGGCATGTTCCGTCAGCTGGGCATCTATTCCTCGGTGGGCCAGCTGTACGAGCCGGTCGACAAGGAACAGCTGATGTTCTATCGCGAGGACAAGAAGGGCCAGATCCTCGAGGAAGGCATCACCGAGGCCGGTGCCATGTCGTCCTTCATCGCCGCCGGCACGGCCTACAGCAACTACCGCCAGCCGATGCTGCCGTTCTACATCTTCTATTCGATGTTCGGCTTCCAGCGCATCGGCGACCTGGCCTGGGCGGCGGGCGACAGCCTGACGCGTGGCTTCCTGCTCGGCGGCACCGCCGGGCGCACCACCCTCAATGGCGAGGGCCTGCAGCACGAGGACGGCCAGAGCCACGTGCTGGCCTCGGTCATCCCCAACTGCCGGACCTACGACCCGACCTACTCCTACGAGCTGGCGGTGATCATCCAGGAAGGCGTGCGGCAGATGATGCAGGAGCAGCAGGAGGTCTTCTACTACATCACCGTGATGAACGAGAACTACCCGCACCCGCCGCTGCCGCCGGGGGTCGAGGCCGGCATCATCAAGGGCATGTACCTGCTCTTCGAGGATCGCCGTGCCTTTGCGCACCACGTGCAGCTGCTCGGCTCGGGGACCATCCTGCGCGAGGTGGAGGCGGCGGCGAAGATCCTGCGCGAGGACTTCGGCATCGGCGCCGACGTCTGGTCGGTGCCCAGCTTCAACGAACTGCGCCGCGACGGCCTCGCCGTGGAGCGCTGGAACCGCCTGCACCCGGGGCAGAAGCCCAGGTTGAGCTATGTCGAGGAGTGCCTGGCCGGCCGCAAGGGGCCGGTGATCGCCTCGACCGACTACATGAAGGTGTACGCCGAACAGATTCGCCAATGGGTGCCGGGCAAGGAGTACAAGGTCCTGGGCACCGACGGTTTCGGCCGCAGCGATACCCGCGCCAAACTGCGCCACTTCTTCGAGGTGGACCGCCACTGGGTGGTGCTGGCCGCGCTGGAGGCCCTGGCCGACCGCGGCGACATCGAACCCAAGAAGGTCGCCGAGGCCATCGCCAAGTTCGGCCTGGACCCGGAAAAACCCAACCCGCTGGACTGCTGAGGAGAGGCACCGTGAGCGAGACCATTCGCGTACCCGACATCGGCAACGGCCAGGGCGAAGTCATCGAACTGCTGGTTAAAGTCGGCGATCGCATCGAGGCCGACCAGAGCCTGCTGACCCTGGAATCGGACAAGGCCAGCATGGAGATTCCCGCGCCCCGGGCCGGCGTGGTGAAGGCCATCAAGGTGAAGATCGGCGACACCCTCAAGGAAGGTGACGAGATTCTGCAACTGGAGGCCGACGGCGGCGCCGAAACCAAGGCCGAGGAGCCAGCCAGGCCTGCCACCGAAGCGCCCGCGCCCGTCACTGCACCTGCGCCGACAGCGGCCGGAGGTGGCATGGATGGCGGCGGTGGAATCGAAACCATCAAGGTGCCGGACATCGGCAACGGCCAGGGCGAGATCATCGAACTGATGGTCAAGGTCGGCGACCGCATCGAGGCCGACCAGAGCCTGCTGACCCTGGAATCGGACAAGGCCAGCATGGAGATTCCCGCGCCGAAGGCCGGCGTGGTGAAGGCCATCAAGGTGAAGATCGGCGACACCCTCAAGGAAGGCGACGACATCCTCGAACTGGAAACCGAGGGTAGCGCGCCGGCGGCCGGTACTCCCGCCGCGGCGTCCCCCGCCCCGTCGCCGGAGCCGACCAAGGCAGAGGAAAAACCCGCCGCCGCTTCTGCCGCGTCTGGTGGCGTGGAGACCATCCGCGTGCCGGACATCGGCAATGGCCAGGGCAATGTCATCGAGCTGATGGTCAAGGTCGGCGATGCCATCGAAGCCGACCAGAGCCTGCTGACCCTGGAGTCGGACAAGGCCAGCATGGAGATTCCCGCGCCCAAGGCCGGCGTAGTGAAGGCGATCAAGGTGAAGATCGGCGACACGCTCAAGGAAGGCGATGAAATCCTCGAGCTGGAGGTCGTCGGTGGAGCTGCCGCGCCGCAGGCCACGGCCGAGAAACCCGCAGCCGCCCCGGCGGCGAAAGCCGAACCCGCCAGAGCCCCGGAAGCCACCCCCGTGGGCGCGCCCAGCCGCGATGGCGCCAAGGTGCACGCGGGGCCGGCGGTGCGCATGGTTGCCCGCGAGTTCGGCGTCGACCTGGCGCAGGTGAAAGGGACCGGGCCCAAGGGCCGCATCCTCAAGGAGGATGTGCAGCTGTTCGTGAAGGAGCAGTTGCAGCGCAGCAAGGCCGGCACGGCAGCGGGCGCCAGCGGTGGCGCAGGGATACCACCGATCCCGGAGATCGACTTCAGCAAGTTCGGCGAAGTGGAAGAAGTGGCGATGACTCGCCTGATGCAGGTCGGCGCCAGCAACCTGCACCGCAGCTGGCTCAACGTGCCCCACGTGACCCAGTTCGAGTCCGCCGACATCACCGAGGCAGAGGCCTTCCGCGTGGCGCAGAAGGCCGTGGCGGAAAAGGCCGGGACCAAGCTGACCATCCTGCCGATCCTGCTCAAGGCCTGTGCTCACCTGCTGCGCGAGCTGCCGGATTTCAACAGCTCGCTGGCACCCAGCGGCAAGGCGCTGATCCGCAAGAAGTACGTGCACATCGGTTTCGCCGTGGACACGCCGGACGGCCTGCTGGTGCCGGTGATCCGCGACGTCGACAGGAAGGGATTGCTGCAGCTGGCACTGGAGGCCGCGGAGCTGGCGGAAAAGGCGCGAACCAAGAAGCTCTCTGCCGACGCCATGCAGGGCGCCTGCTTCACCATCTCCAGCCTCGGCCACATTGGCGGCACCGGCTTCACGCCGATCGTCAACGCACCGGAGGTGGCGATCCTTGGCGTGAGCAAGGCGACGATGCAGCCGGTGTGGGACGGCAAGGCCTTCCAGCCCCGGTTGATGCTGCCGCTGTCGCTGTCCTACGACCATCGGGTGATCAACGGCGCGGCGGCGGCGCGCTTTACCCGGCGTCTGGGCGAGGTGTTGGGGGATATCCGTAGTTTGCTGCTGTAAGCCGTCACCCAACAGGTCTGACCACTACCATCGCGAGCGCTTCATCGGCCCTGATACCTGGAGCGCTCGCGGCGGACTTATCCGGCGTCCGCATTCATGCCGACGGTGCCAACGGCCAGGGCATCAACAACTGAACCTGCGCGGCGGCCAGACCTCGCTCAACGGCGACGGCGACACCAGCGCGCTGGAACTGGGCCTGCACGCCCGCTATGCCGAAGACCCAAGGATGGGCAGCTATATGCTCGGCAGCGCCCGCATCGGCTACGAGAACGGCGAGCTCAAGCGCAAGGTCAACGTCGACGACGACTCGGCCCGCAACAAGGCCGACTGGAACGGCAAGAGCGTTTCCCTGGTGGCGGGTGGCGGCTATCGCTTCAAGCTCAACGACAACGTCAGCCTGGGCCCGATCGCGACCCTGACCTACACCAACCTCTGGCGTGACAACCTCCACGAGAAAGGCGCCGACGGTTCGACCCTGAAACTGGACTCGCAGAAATTCGATTCCCTGCGCTCCAGCATCGGCCTGAACAACTCGATGCACTTCCCGCTGGACGGCGGCCACGCCATCAAGGTCGAGAACCAGCTGACCTGGAACCACGAACTGCTGGGTACCGACCTGACCCAGGATGCGACCTTCGCCAACTATCAGGCCGTCGGCTTCAAGAGCAAGAACAAGGTGCTCGACCGCGACTCGATGGGGCTGCGCAGCAGCATCCGCTACCAGTTCGGCGAGAGTGTCGACATCGGTGCTGGCGTCGCCAGTGAACTGTTCCGCTCCGGCTACAACTCCGTCTCCGGGAACCTGTCGCTGGACTGGCGCTTCTGATCCCCCCGCCCCGCACGCCGCGTGGGGCATCCACCAATGCGTTGGTGTTTGCCGCCCTTTCCAGGGCGGTCTTTCTGCTTGCCGCAGGCGGGCATCGATCGACGATGCTGCGCACGCTCCTGATGCCTGGCCCCTGGTCAGACGCAGAGACTCTCGTGAGCTACCACCGAGCCCCTGGCCATTATCAGAAAAGTCTGGCTCATCTCCCCCGTACCCTCTCTCCACAGGCCCCCAGACCATCAACCCACTGTCAGCCAGCCTGGGCACTTCGATGAACGCAATGCTCAAACAGATAAACCACGCTGAAATCATGCGCCTGCTGGTGGGTACTCCCGGTCTGCTGGCCATCGTCCTGGGCATCCTGCTGTACGCCGTGCTGGGCTACTCCGGAAAACCCATCGTCATCGCCACAGGCCCCGTGGATGGCTACTTTCACAGCACCGCGCTGGCCTACAAGGCCTACCTCGAAGCCAAGGGATTCACGGTCAGGCTGCGGGTGCAAAAGGACACCCTCTCGCTCATCGATCTGGTGGAAGACAAGAAATCGGGCGTGGACGTGGGCTTCATCTCCCAGGAAGTCGCAGCGGAGCAATATCCGCAGACCCGCGCGCTCGGCGTGATCGCCTACAAGCCGGCGCTGATCTTCTATCGCCGCGAAGCCGGGAAGCTCAGCAGCCCCGCCGAGCTGGTCGGCAAACGAGTGGCGGCGAACCCTCTGGGAAGCGGTACGCGCCAGATGGCCGACTCGTTGCTGGCCATGTATGGCGTCACGCCGGACAACACCCGGTTCGAACCCTTCAATCTCCAGGCAACCGCCAAGGCACTGATTGCCGGCGATGTGGATGCCGGTTTCCTGCTGCAGCCACTGGATCAACCCGTTGTGCGCGAGTTGGCCGACACGCCTGGCATCGAGATTCTCGACATAGGCTACAGCGCCGCCATTTCGCAACGGCTGGGGGCAGGACGCGTCCTGAAGGTCATGACCATTCCCAAGGGCTATTTTGACATTCGCAACAGCATCCCCCACGAGGATATGCAGGTCCCGGCGGAGGCGGTGACGGTTATCGTCCGCAAGGACATGGACCCCGGCATCCTGCATCACCTGCTTCTGGCCATGAAACAGGTCCACGGCGGCTCAGCGGCAGCAGCCACTGGGGACGTGTTCCCTTCGATCCAGGGCACCCAGATACCCCTCCATGAAGTGGCGGAATCCTATTACAACAACGGCCTGCCCTTCCTCTACAAATACCTGCCGTTCCAGTTGGCCAATGGCCTGTTCAATATCTTCCTGTTCATCCTCCCGCTGAGCATCATAGGCCCTGCGCTTACCTTCCTCGGAGTGCCGAAACCCATCTGGTTCTTCCAGGAACTTCGCTGCCATCTCTGGCTCATGGAAATGCGCCACATGCTCAAGGTGATCTCCACCTCGGGAGACTTGAGCCCCCGGCAGCTACGGCGTCTGAAACGTATCAGCGAAAGCGTTTCCCGCCAGAAGCGCGCCGTGGAGAGATGCCGCGAAATACTCGGACGTTTCCCGGATCAGATCACCGACTGACACGTCGGCGCGTTACAGGCGGTCCAGGGGAATTCTCAGGTAGCGCACGCCATTGACCTCAGCCTCCGGCAGCATGCCGCCACGCATGTTCACCTGGATCGACGGCCAGATCAGCGCCGGAGCGTTCAGTGTCGCGTCGCGGGCCTCGCGCATGGCGACAAAGGCCTCTTCGCTGATGCCTTGGTGAACATGCACGTTGTCCCGCCGCTCGCGCTCCACCGTGGTTTCGTGCTGGTGCACTTCTCGACCCGGCGTCAGGTAGTCGTGGCAGAGGAACAGGCGAGTGGTTGCCGGCAACGCGAACAGACGCTGGATCGAGCGGTACAGTTGGCGCGCATCGCCACCGGGGAAGTCGCAGCGGGCGGTGCCATAGTCGGGCATGAACAGGGTGTCGCCGACGAAAGCCGCCTCGCCCACCCGGTAGGTCATGCAGGCCGGCGTATGGCCGGGGGTGTGCAGGGCTTCGGCCTGCAGGTCGCCGATGCGGAAGGTCTCGCCGTCGGCGAACAGGTGGTCGAACTGGCTGCCGTCGCAGGGGAAGTCGGCGCCGAGGTTGAACAGGCCGGCGAAGGTGCGCTGCACCTGGGCGATGCTCGCCCCGATGGCCAGCCGCCCGCCCAGCTCTGCCTTGAGCCAGGCCGAGGCGGAGAGGTGGTCGGCATGCAGGTGGGTTTCCAGCAGCCATTGCACCGTCAGCCCCTGCTCACGCACGTAGTCGACGATACGCCGGGCGCTGTCATGGCCAATGCGGCCGGCGGCGGCATCATAGTCCAGCACCGGGTCGACGATGGCGCAGCATCGGGTCTGCGGGTCGGCAACCACGTAGCTGTAGGTGGACGTGGCGCTGTCGAAGAAGTGCTGGATACGGGCGCTCATGCCAGGTTCCTTGCTGCCGGCGCCGATGCGCCGAGTGGTTTTTCGTAGCGCCAGGCATCGCTGCCGTCTTCGTAGAAGCCGGCGCTGCGGGCGAAGCGGACATAGCCGCCGCGCTCGTAGAGGCTGATGGCGCTGGCATTGTCGGTGCGCACTTCCAGGCGCAGGCGGCGGCAACCCCGTGCTCTCGCCTGCTGCTCGCAACGCTCCAGCAGAGCGCCGCCCAGGCCCTGCCCTCGCGCTTGCGGGGAAATCGCCAGGGAGTATAGGCGGGCAATGTCCAGGCCCCGGCGCAGGAGCAACAGCGCATAGCCCAGCAACTCGCCATCCCGCTCGGCCACCAGCAGGACAGCGCTGGGGGCGGTGATCAGCCGGCGCAGGCTGCGCGCACTGAGGCGGTCCTGCTCGAAGCACTCCCCCTCAAGCTGCAACAGCTTCGACAGATCGGCCGGCACGGCATGGCGATATAACGGCGACATGGGTTCTCCGTAAAGCTTTCGTCATGAACCGGGACATTTCCGGAAGTTGCTGCTTAATAGAGTCACGGCAACTTTCAGACAGGCCCGAAAACAATGTCTTCGTTACACACTAACTTCCATGAAAAGTTGAATGCAAGTTCTCTCCAGGTCGTCGCCGAAGCCTCTGCCGAGCCCCCTTCAGCCCCGGCCAGCCAAGTATTGATCATCGTCGAGCGCAAGGAAGACTGGGCTTCCTACATTCCCAGCGAGGATATGCTCAGTGCCCGCGAATACCTGGAAGACTCGCACCAGTTCGAAGCGGGAAAACGCTTTCAGGTGATCAACCTGTGCCGCAACTATAAATACCTCGGCCACGGTTATTATTGTTCGCTACTGGCCGAGGCCCGCGGCCACAAGGTGATTCCGTCGGTACGCACGATCAGCGAACTGGCGAAGAAATCCCTCTACGGCCTGGCCCTGGACGGCCTGGAAAAGTCCCTGGAAAAAGCCCTCGCCCAGCACCCCTGCGCCAGCACCGACGGCTTCACCCTGCGCCTGTATTTCGGCCACACGGACCTGGAGCCGCTGCAGCCCATCGCCCGCCAGCTGTTCGAGGCCTTCCCCTGCCCGATCCTGCTGGTGGACTTCCGTCGCACCGATGCCTGGCACATCGCCGGAATCCGCGCCGGCGCGCTGCATAAGCTGCGCGACAGCCAGGAAGACCAGTTCGCCGACGCCCTCGACCGTTTCAGCCGCCGCGTGTGGCGCCAGCCCGGCTCGCGCCGCCTGGCACGCTACGACCTGGCGATCCTGCACAACCCGGCGGAGAGCCTGCCGCCGTCCAACGCCGGCGCGCTGCAGAGCTTCATTCGCGTCGGCCGGAAACTCGGTATCGACGTCGAGCTGATCGAGAAGAAGGACTATGCGCGCCTGGCCGAGTACGACGCCCTGCTGATCCGCGAGACCACCAGCGTCGGCGACCACACCTACCGCTTCGCCAAGAAGGCCGAGCGCGAGGGGCTGATCGTGATGGACGACCCCGCCTCGATCCTGCGCTGCACCAACAAGGTCTACCTCACCGACCTGCTGCGCAGCCAGGGCCTGGGCATGCCGGACACGGAAATCCTCTACAAGGACAGCCCCCAGGAACTGGAACGCGTCGGTGCCCGGCTGGGCTTCCCGCTGGTGCTGAAGATTCCCGACGGTTGCTTCTCCCGTGGCGTGTACAAGGTCGAGGACGCCCAGCAGCTGCGCAGCGTCAGCGCCGAGCTGTTCGAGCACTCGGTGCTGCTGCTCGCCCAGGAATACCTCTACACCGACTACGACTGGCGCATCGGCATCCTCAATCGCCAGCCGGTGTTCGCCTGCCAGTACTTCATGTCGCGCGGGCACTGGCAGATCGTCCAGCACCAGGCCGGCGGCGGCGAGGTGATCGGCGAATGCCGCACCCTGCCGGTGGAAAGCGCCCCGCCCGCCGTGGTGGAGCTGGCACTGAAGACCGCCAACCTGATCGGCGACGGCCTCTACGGCGTGGACCTCAAGGAGGTGAACGGCGAAGTGGTGGTGATCGAGGTGAATGACAACCCCAACCTCGACGCCGGCATCGAAGACGCCTGCCTGCAGGATGATCTTTATCGGCGGGTGCTGGAGGAATTCGTCCGGCGCCTGGAACTCAAGCGCCGCGGTCAGGCGCTGTGACAGGAGAGCATCATGGAAGCCACCCACATCGGTCTGACCCTCCTCATCGCCATCGTCGTGTTCGGCACCGCGATCAACTACTTCGACCACCGCATGAAGCCCCGCGAAGTACGCGAGGAGGCCAAGCGCAAGGCTCAGCCGAAGCGCACACAGTAGATCGGCGGCAGGTGCGCCGACAGGCACTGCCAGTGATCGCCGCCGTTCTCCGACAACCACAGCCCGCCGGTGGTGGAGCCCATGGCCAGGCAGGCACAGTCGTCATCGATGGCCAGACCGTGGCGGTACACCAGGTCGAAGGCCGGGCCCTGCGGCAGGCCGCCGTCGAGCACCTCGAAGCTGGCGCCGCCGTCGCGGGTGCGGGTCACCACGAAGCGCGCGTCCACCGGAATCCGGCAGACGTCCTTCACCGCCGGGACGAACCAGGCCGAGCCCGGCTGGGTCGGGTGGACTGCGACGGCAAAGCCGAAGCTCGAGGGTTCGACCGCTACGTCCTGCCAGTGCGCGCCGCCGTCGGTGGAGGTGAAGATGCCGTTGTGGTGCTGCACCCACAGGCGATCCGGCTGCGCCGGGCAGTGCACCAGGCGGTGCGGGTCCTGGATGGCGCCCTCCTCACGCAGCTCCGGCGGCATGTAGTCGGCGTACATGCCGCTGGTGGTGACGCGCCAGCTGGCCCCACCATCGACGCTCTGCCAGATGCCGCCGCAGGACACCGCGACCGTCAGGTGTTGGCTGTCACGCGGGTCGACGCTGATCGAGTGGATGCCCGGCCAGTCGTAGCCGCCGCCCATCCAGCGCGAGCGTTCGGGCAGGTCCCAGAGCGGGCGGTTGAGCTCCCAGCTGTCGCCGCCGTCGGCACTGCGGAACAGGCCGCCAGGGATGGTCCCGGCCCAGAGCACGCCGGGCTCGGCGGCACCGCCGGTCTCCAGGCACCAGATCTGCTGCAGGCTCCAGGGTGCGGGCGGCGCCTCACCCTCCTTCGGTTCGGGCAGCGGGTCGGGTTGCGGCGGGTAGCTCGGCACGGCGACTTCCTGCCACTGCTCCCCCGCGCGTTGACGCCACAACTTGCAGCCGAAGTGGCCAAGGTTGAGGGCAGCGTAAAGGGTTTCGTCGCGCGGGTCGGCGAGCACCGTGCTCAGCGGCTCGCCGATGAAATCCCGGCGGGTTTCCTGCCAACCCTCCGCGCCACGCTGGAAGGTGAACAGCCCCTTGCGGGTCGCCACCAGCAATCGATCATCCATTGCGCTCTCCTCAATGGCCGCCCGGGCCTCAGCCGCCGCTCAGGGCCTGCACCACGTAGACCTCGCTGTCCGCCGCCAGGGCATCGCTGAGGCGGGTACGGTCGCGCAGGCGCAGACCGTCGATGAAGATGGTCAGGTGCCGGCGCAGGCCGCCCTGGTCATCCAGCAGGTAGCCGCGCAGTTTCGGCGCTTCGATGAATACCGCGTCGAGGGCGCCCGCCAGGGTATCGGCCGGCAGTTCGCGCTCTTCGATGGGAACGTGACGCTGGATCGACGGAGCGAAGACGATGCGGCACATGGAGGGACCCGTGGCTGACGCTGATGGCACCAGTCTAGGGCAGAGACGACGGGCCTTCCGGCTGGTTCGACGGGCTGCGCGAAGGCAATGGGAACGGCTCTGGCGCGGCCTTCGCAGCGCTTCGAATGGCGCAATCAGTTTCGATATGGCTAAACCAAAGGTCGTGAAAATCACATTTAACAAACCCATTTGCCGTGCGAGGCTGCGGGAATCGTCAGCCAAATCCTTCGACATGCACCTGCTCGTTTCGCCCGCACCGCTGGAACCCGTCGCCGCCCGCAAGGCCGGCAGCGTCGTCCGCCTGCCGCGCAAACATGCCCGCTGGCTCGAACTGCAACCGCTGACCCTGCCTCTGGAACTGGCCTTCTGGGCGCTCTGGCATTGCCGCCACGCGCGTCCACCCGATGGCGCCACTCGCTGACCGGGCACCCTGCCCGAATTCCTCCGACGGAACTACGCTCAGGACTGGCATAACGCCGTTCTCGAACAAGACGTAGCCCGTTGCATCGCTTGCCTGCCTTCTATCCCCGTGCCCGTCGGCGCGGCCCTGGCCTGCAGGTCGTCAGCGCATCCGCGTGGATGCTAACGAGAGCCCCATGAATTTCGCCTCCGTGCAAGAAGCCCAGACTTTCCTGGCCAACAACCCCGATATCGAGATGGTCGAGCTGTTCATCCTCGACGCCAACGGCGTGCCGCGCGGCAAGCTGCTGCACCGCGAGGAGCTGCTCGCCGTGTACCAGTCCGGCCGGCCGCTGCCCAGCACCATTCTCGGCCTCACCGTGCATGGCGAGGATGTCGAGGATTCCGGCCTGGTCTGGGACGTGGGTGACATCGATTGTCGCGCCTACCCGCTGGAAAACAGCCTGGTGCGCCTGCCCTGGCGGCAGATTCCCACGGCAGCAGTGCAGGTCAGCATGCACCCGGTGGAAGGCAAGCCCGCCGATATCGCCGACCCGCGCCATGTGCTGATCCACGTGATCGATGGCCTGAAGGCCGCCGGCTACCACCCGGTGATGGCCTGCGAGCTGGAGTTCTACCTGCTGGACGCCAAGCGCGACGCCAATGGCCGTCCGCAACCGGCGCTGGATGCCGACGGCGGCCGCCCGCGTGCCACACAGGTCTACGGCCTGCGCGAGCTGGAGCAGATCGAGCCGTTCCTCGCCGACCTCTATGCCGCGTGCAAGGCCCAGGGCATTCCGGCGCGCACCGCCATTTCCGAATACGCGCCGGGCCAGGTGGAAATCACCCTGGAACACGGCGATGCACTGCTGGCCATGGACCAGGCCGTGCGCTACAAGCGCCTGGTGAAAGGCGTGGCACACAAGCACGGCATGCAGGCGTGCTTCATGGCCAAACCGTTCGACGACCTGGCTGGCACCGGCATGCACATGCATGTGTCCCTGGCCGACGCCGAGGGCAACAACCTGTTCGCCAGCGAAGACCCGGCCGGCACCCCGCTGCTGCGCCAGTCCGTGGGCGGCATGCTGAAAAGCCTGCTCGACTCGCTGCTGCTGTTCTGCCCCAACGCCAACTCCTACCGCCGTTTCCAGGCCAACAGCTATGCGCCGCTGGCCCCGACCTGGGGCTGCGACAACCGCACCGTGAGCCTGCGCGTTCCCGGCGGCCCGGCCAATACCCGGCATGTGGAGCACCGCATCTGCGGCGCCGACGCCAACCCTTACCTGGCGGCCGCGGCCATCCTCGCGGGCATCCACCGCGGCATCCGCGAAGAGATCGACCCGGGTGCGCCGGTGGAAGGCAACGGCTACGCCCAGGCCAAGGAGCTGCTGCCCACCGACTGGCTCACCTCGCTGCGTGCGCTGGAACGTTCCAGCTGGGCGCGCGATGCGCTGGGCCATGAATTCCTCGGCGTCTACCTGAAGGTCAAGCAGGCCGAGTACCGCCAGTTCATGGGCGAGGTCGGCGAGCAGGATTGGCGCTGGTATCTGACGCAGGCGTGAGGGCGCTCCCGCGCACCTCAGCCGAACCCTTGCCGCCATCGGACAAGGGCAACCGAACAACAACAGGAACACCGAAATGAACGCTGCACTGAACCCCGCCACTCCCGCCCCCGAGCGCGCGAAGTCCTATTACTCCGCGAGCCTCAACGAAGAGACCGGCTACCCCACGCTGCAAGGCGAGGTGAACGTCGATATCGCCATCATCGGCGGCGGCTTCACCGGCGTCGCCACCGCGGTGGAGCTGGCGGAGCGCGGCTACAAGGTCGCCATCGTCGAGACCAACAAGGTCGGCTGGGGCGCCAGCGGGCGCAACGGCGGGCAGGTCACCGGCAGCCTCTCCGGCGACTCCGCCATGGAGAAGCAGATGCGCCAGTGGCTGGGCGACGACGTCGACGATTTCATCTGGCACCTGCGCTGGCGCGGCCACGAGATCATCAAGAGCCGCGTGGAGAAATACGGCATCCAGTGCGACCTGAAGTTCGGCCACCTGCACGCCGCGATGAAGCCGTCGCACATGGACGAATTGAAGGCCACCTTCGATGACGCCAAGCGTCGCGGCATGGGCGACGAGATCAGCCTGCTGGACGGCGCCGGCGTACGCGCGCACCTGGAAAGCGACCTCTACTGCGGCGCCATCAAGAACACCCGCAACATGCACCTGCACCCGCTCAACCTGTGCATCGGCGAGGCCAAGGCCGCCGCCAGCCTGGGCGCGCTGATCTTCGAACACTCCGAAGTGCTGGACATCATCCACGGCCCGCGCCCGGCGGTGGTCACCTCCGGCGGACGGATCAACGCCGCGCAGGTGATGCTGGCCGGCGACGTCTACCACAAGCTCGAACGCAAGCAGCTCAAGGGCATGATCTTCCCGGCCATGGGCGGCATCGTCACCACCAAGCCGCTGGGCGAGCTGGCCAAGCGCATCAACCCGCAGGACCTGGCGGTCTACGACTGCCGCTTCGTGCTCGACTACTACCGCATGACCGGCGACGGCCGCCTGCTGTTCGGCGGCGGCGCCAACTACTCGGGCCGCGACTCGCGCGACATCGCCGGCGAGCTGCGCCCGTGCATCGAGCGCACCTTCCCGGCGCTCAAGGGCGTGGACATCGAGTTCCAGTGGAGCTGCGCCATGGGCATCGTGATGAACCGCATCCCGCAGCTGGGCAAGCTGTCGGAGAACGTCTGGTACTGCCAGGGCTACTCCGGCCACGGCGTGGCGACCACCCACATCATGGGCGAGATCATGGCCACGGCGATGACCGGCGACCTGGAGAAGTTCGACACCTTCGCCCAGTGCAAGCACATCCGCGTACCCATGGGCGACGTGTTCGGCAACCCGATGCTGGCGGCGGGTATGTGGTACTACCAGATGATGGAGAAGCTGCGCTGATCGACGCCTGACCTCGCCATTCCCCTGTAGGAGCGGGCCATGCCCGCGATCGCGCGCATGGCGCGCTCCTACAGGTCTGCGTCGTCATTGAGGTTTCGCTCCTCGCACGCAGGTGCCAAGCGAAACCCCACCCGCTCCGCCCGTACCCGCAGCCACTCGACACCACCGCCGCGCTCAGGGATAAAGGCTCCACTTCGCGTTAATGGAGCGAGCCATGCGTTTCCCCTCGATGACCGCCCTGCGCGTGCTGGACGCCGTCGCCCGCCTGGGCAGCCTGTCCGGCGCCGCCAGCGAGCTGAGCCTGACCCGCAGCGCCGTCAGCCACCAGTTGCACAGCCTGGAAGACTGCCTGGGCATCCCGCTCACCGAGCGGGTCGGCCGCGGCATCGCGCTGACCTACCATGGCGAGTGCTTCGCCCGCGAGACCCAGCGTGCGCTGGCGATCCTCAACGAGGCGCGGCGCTTCGCCAATGCCGAGGAAGTCTCCGGCCGCCTGTGCGTGAGCTGCACGCCGGGCTTTGCCACCTACTGGCTGTGCCACCAGATAGGCAAGTTCCAGCGCGCCCACCCGCAGGTGGAGCTGAACCTGGTCTCGCCACGGGTGCCCGACGATGTCAGCGACCGCGACGTCGACCTGTTCATCGCCTACGGCGTGGGCGACTGGCAGGACCTGCACGTGGACTTGATCGCGACTCTCGACACCTTCCCGGTGTGCAGCCCCTCACTGATCAACTCGGTGGGCGGCCTCGACTCGCCGGAAGACCTCGCCAGCCTGCCCTTCCTGCACATGGTCGATCACTCCGACTGGCTGCTGTGGACCGCCGCTGCCGGGGTGAAGAACCTCAACGTGCGCAACGGCATCGTCTTCTCCGACGCGCACCTGGTGCAGTCGGCGGCCATCGCCGGCCAGGGCGTGGCCATGGGCGATGCGCTGGTCAGCGGCGACGCCATGGCCAAGGGGCAACTGGTGCGACTGTTCAACGTCGCCATCGAGCCGCCCAACCGCTACTACTTCGTCACTGACCCGGCCAAGTCCGAACGCCCCGACGTACGGGCCTTCAAGGCCTGGATGAAGGCCGAGCTGCGGATGTCCGAGCAGTTCCGCCAGGGCGGGCGCAATGCGCTGATTGGTGAGTGAATTCGAACAATGAGGGCAAAAAAACGCGATTGAAGCGGAGAGAGATTTGACAATACTGCGTTAAAAAAAGGCCGCTGATTTTTACCTGATCCTCACCCGGCGGCTGCTCGAACAAGAACAAGAAATCGAGGTAAGTGCAGTGGAGCGACAGCCCCAACTCCGTGCCATGGGCATCGGCAAGAGCTACGGAAGTTTCAACGCACTGGATGGCGTGAACATCGACATCCAGCAGGGTGAGTTCCTCACTCTCCTGGGCCCTTCGGGCTCGGGCAAGACCACCTTCCTGATGATCCTCGCCGGCTTCCAGGACCCGTCCCGTGGTCGCCTGGAGGAAGGCGGCGCCGACATCACCAGGCGCCCCGCCGAGAAGCGCAACTTCGGCATGGTGTTCCAGGGCTATGCCCTGTTCCCGCACATGAGCATCGAGGACAACGTCGCCTTCCCGCTGAAGATCCGCGGCGTGAAGGCCGAGGAGCGCAACCGCCGCGTGCGCCACATGCTCGAGGTGGTCGGCCTGGGCGAGCACCTGGGCAAGCGCCCCGGCGAGCTCTCCGGCGGCCAGCAGCAGCGCGTGGCCATCGCCCGCGCGCTGGTGTTCGAGCCGGACATGCTGCTGCTCGACGAACCCCTCTCGGCGCTGGACAAGAACCTGCGCGAGCAGCTGCAGGCGGAACTCCAGCGCATCCACCGCCAGGTCGGCACCACCTTCGTCTTCGTCACCCACGACCAGAACGAAGCCCTCGCCCTGTCCACCCGCATCGCCATCTTCAACCGCGGCCAGCTGGCCCAGGTCGATGCGCCGGAAGTCATCTACAACCAGCCGAACAACCGCTTCGTCGCCGAGTTCCTCGGCAAGATGAACCTGTTCCCGCTCAGCCAGGTGGGCCGCGCCGGCGAGCTGGCCTGCGGACGCTTCGGCGAAGCCGAGCTGCGCGCCGGCTACTCCTCCGCGATGCAGGCCGAAGCGCCGCTGCTGGCGGTTCGCCCGGAGCACATGCAGCTGCACAGCGCACCACCGCAGGTGAATGGCCACAACGTGGTGCAGGCCGTGCTCACCGCCAAGACCTACCAGGGCGCCAGCACCGAGCTGTGCCTGGGCGCAGGCGCCGAAGGCAAGTTGCCCATGAGCCTGGCCGTGCACGCCGACCACCAGGCTTCGCGCCTGGAGCACGGGTCGAAGGTCTGGCTGAGCTGGCCGATCGAAAAAAGCCTGCTGCTGGCCTGAACCGCCGAACGCCGTCGTCCCCTCTTCGCCATCCCACCTGACCGGGAGCTGCATCCATGTTCAATCCGCATCAGCAAGACTGCATCGAAGTCCTCATCGAAAAGACCCGTCGCGGGCAGATCGACCGCCGTACCTTCCTCAAGGGCATGGGCCTGATGGCCGCCCTGCCGCTGGCCCTGCGCAGCGGCGTGAGCTTCGCCGCCGGCGACAAGCCACTGGTGGTGGTGAACTGGGGCGGCGACGCCATCAAGGCGTTCGGCAAGGCCTGGACCGAGGGCTTCTCCAAGGCCACCGGGATTCCCACCAAGATCGACGGCAGCGGCCCCACCGAAGGCGCCATCCGCACCCAGTTGTCCAGCGGCCGGGTGAGCTGGGACGTGGTCGATGCGGAAAGCTCGATCCTGCAGAACCTGGGCAAGGAAGGCCTGGTGCAGCCCATCGACTACAACGTCGTGTCGAAAGACAAGGTGCTGCCGGGCTTCGCCTACGAATACGGCATCGCCGACTACATGCTCAGCTACGTGATCGCCTACGACAGCGAGCGCTTCGGCGACAAGGCGCCCAAGACCTGGGCGGACTTCTGGGACGTGAAGACCTTCCCCGGCAAGCGCACCCTCTACAAGTGGATGAACGGCATGCTCGAGGCCGCGCTGCTGGCCGACGGCGTGACCCCGGACAAGCTCTACCCGCTGGACGTGCCGCGCGCGCTGAAGAAGATCGAAGAGCTGAAACCCCACGTGCTGGCCTTCTGGGGCTCGGGCGCGGAAACCCAGCAGCTGCTGATCGAGGGCGAAGTCTCCATGGGCGCCATCTGGAACACCCGCGCCCAGGTGATCAGCGAGGACAGCGAAGACCGCATCAAGTGGACCTTCGACAACGCCCTGCTGGGCTGCAGCAACTGGGGTGTGCTCAAGGGCAACCCGGCCGGCACCGAGGCGGCGATGAAGTTCATCGCCTACGCCCAGGACCCGCAGTCCCAGGTGGAGCTGTTCAAGATGTTCGGCAACGGCCCGGCCAACCCCGCCGCCGCCGCGCTGATCCCGGAGGATCGCAAGCACCTCAACTGCACCGACCCGGCCAACCTGCCCAAGCAGATCATGCTCAGCCACGAGTGGTACACCGACCATTACGCGGCAACTCTGGAGCAATACCTGACCCACATTTCCAAGTGACGCGGAGCGCAGGTCATGGCCGATAACGCCCCCTCGCGGCTGAAGCTGGGCGCCCTGCTGCTGCCGCTGCCGCTGGTGCTCTTCGTGTTCTACGTACTGCCCTTCCTCGGCGTGCTCGGCTGGAGCGTGAGCCTGCCGGAGCCGGGGATCGAGCAGTACCAGCGGATCATGACGGACCCGGCGATCCACGACGTGCTCTGGCGGACCTTCCGCCTGTGCACCACGGTCAGCGTGATCTCCCTGGTGATCGCCTACCTGATGGCTTACTGCTGGGTCTACAGCCCGCCGTTCTGGCAGCGCGTGGTGGAAATCTGCGTGTTCATCCCGTTCTGGCTGTCGGTGCTGGTACGCGCCTTCGGCTGGCTGATCGCCCTGCGCAGCAACGGGCTGCTCAACGACTGGCTGCAGTACCTGGGCATCACCAACGAGCCGTTGCAGCTCACCCGCAACGAGTTGGGCGTGGTCATCGGCATGGTCCACTTCATGGTGCCCTTCGCGCTGTTCCCGCTGGTCTCCACCATGCGCCGCCTCGACCCGCGCGTGCTGCTGGCCGCCCGCGGCCTGGGCGCGGGGCAGATGCGGACGTTCTGGAGCATC
Source organism: Enterobacterales bacterium AE_CKDN230030158-1A_HGKHYDSX7 (assembly GCA_046940325.1). Classification (GTDB taxonomy): domain Bacteria; phylum Pseudomonadota; class Gammaproteobacteria; order Pseudomonadales; family Pseudomonadaceae; genus Pseudomonas. Next base: position 234,796 of record JBKYMN010000001.1, read on the forward strand.
TTCGTGCCGCAGACCATTCCCGGCATCCTCGGCGCCTTCATCATCGTCTTCGTGTTCTGCCTGGGCTTCTTCATCACCCCGGCGATCCTCGGCGGTGGGCAGACGGTGATGGTGGCCGAGTACGTCTACCTGCAGATGTTCCAGACCAGCAACTGGGGCCTGGGCGCGGCGCTGTCGGTAGTCCTGCTGGCCCTGGTGAGCGGGATGATCTGGGCACTGCTGCGCATGACCCGCGTCGACAAGCTGGTGGGCTGAGGACTCAACGATGAACGCACACGAAACCAAAGCCCCCAGCCGCCTGCTGGCGACCCTGGCGATGATCTTCATGGTCTTCCCGCTGCTGGCGGTGATCCCGGTGTCCTTCACCAGCAAGCGCTTCCTGTCGATGCCCAACGGCAACTGGTCGCTAAGGCATTACCAGGCGCTGCTGGACAGCCCCGAATGGCTTTCGGCGATCAGCCAGAGCCTGATCGTGGCGACCGCCACCTGCATCATCGCCACCGCCCTGGCGGTGAGCTTCAGCCTGGGCATCTGGTACCTGCGCTCGCGCCTGGCCACCCTGCTGATCGGCCTGGTGCTGCTGCCCATGGCGATCCCGCCGATGATCTCGGCGATGGTCCTTTACTTCATGGAGACCAAGGTCAGCCAGTTCGCCCCGGGCATGGGCTACGACACCCTGGTCGGCCTCACCATCGCGCACATCGTGATGGTGGTGCCCTATGGCGTGGTGACCATGCTGGTGGCGCTCAGCCAACTGGACCGGCGCATCGAACTGGCCGCGCGCAACCTCGGCGCGAGCCTGGGCCAGACCACCTTCATGGTGGTGCTGCCGAACCTCAAGCTGGGGGTGGCGAGCACGGCGCTGCTGTGCTTCGCACTGAGCTGGGAAGAGATCGCGGTGACCCTGTTCGTCACCAGTACCGAGGTCAACACCCTGCCCCGGCAGATCTGGTCCGGTCTGCGCGACAATATCGACCCGGCCGTGGCGGCCATCTCGGTGGTGCTGATCGCCCTGACCTTCGTCGCGCTGATCGGGCGGATGGTGGCCCAAAAGATTGCAGCACGACCGGCAGGCAGCTGAAGCTGCACTGTCGGCGTGACCGACTTGCATCACCGTAGGATGGCGTGGAGCGCAGCGATACCCGTCGATGCCGTGCACGAACAGCATGGGTATCACTGCGCTCCACCCATCCTACATAGCTGAACTTCGCGTAGGGCGTATAACGCTCCGCGTTATACGCCGTTTGACCTTGATCTCAGAGCACTCCGAGCTCAGCCCCGGCGCCAGCGACCCATCACGGTGTATCGGCGTACAACCGCGAACGGTTGTACGCCCTACGTGCAGACGGAATCACTCCGCCTTCTTGCGAATCCAGTACAGGTAAGTCCCCGCTTCTTCCTGCTGCTCCACCAGCTCATGGCCGAGGAAGACGCAGAACTTGGGGATGTCGCGGCGGGTGGAAGGATCGGTGGCGATCACCTTGAGCAGGCCGCCGGCCGGCAGGTCGCGCACCTTGTTGTGCAGCATCATGACCGGCTCGGGACAGTTCAGGCCGGTGGCGTCGAGAATCGCGTCGACAGGCTGGGACATCACGTCACTCCAGAAAAACAATGGCGCATTGTCGCGCAAAGGGCACCGTGCGGTCACCCCGCGTCCGTCCGGGTCACCGAACCTTGGTTGGGGGTCGGCGCCGCCGGCGCCGGGCATGCTGGCGCATCCGCCCAGCCCCCCTGATCGACAGGAATGCCGATGCGCGCCCTCCTCTGCCTGTGCCTCGTGCTGCTCGCCGGCTGCGCCGCCCGCGACCAGGTGCCCGACTTCAATGCCAGCGCCGGCCAGGACCTGCCGGCCACCTGGTTCGAGGCGGTCATAACCGCCCGTGACGGCACCCGGCTCTCCGCCACCGTGTTCCAGCCCGCGCTGAAGGCCGGCGAAACCGCGCCGCTGATCGTCCACACCCACGGTTGGGGCGGCTGGCGGGTGACCGGGCCGGATGGTTACTACGGCAAGAACATGATGTCCGGACGTGCCGCGCTGCGCGCCTGGAAGGCCGGCTTCTGGGTAATCAGCTACGACCAGCGCGGCTGGGGCGGCAGCGACGGACGCATCGAGATGATGAACCCGCAGTTCGAGGTGCAGGATGCCAGCGCGGTGATCGACTGGGCTGCCACGCATCTGGCTCGTCTGACCCTGGACGGCCCGAACGATCCGCGCGTGGGCATGCTCGGCGAAAGCTACGGCGGCGCCGTGCAGCTGCTGGCCTCCGCAGAAGACCCGCGTATCGACGCCATCGTCCCCATCGCCACCTGGTACGACCTGGCTGACGCCCTGGCGCCGGACGGCCAGCTGAAGATCGGCTGGGGCGGCGTGCTGGTGAGCCTGGGGCTGGCCACCGGTTACGACCTGGGCAAATTCGTCCAGGCCGATTACCTGCACACCACCGGCGGGCGCATGGCGCCACCGGTACAGGCCGAACTGCACGCCAACAGCCTCGCTAGCTACTGCGCGGCCGGCCGCCTGCCCCGTGCCGACGCCCTGCTGATCCAGGGCCTGCGCGACACGCTGTTCCCGCTGGACCAGGGTCTGCAGATCCGCCAGTGCCTCAAGCAGGGCACCGCCGACGTGCGCCTGCTGGGCATGCAGGGCGGGCACATCCTGCCGCCACCGCTGCAGGCCTGGAGCGGGCTGCCGCCGTTCAACAACGAACCGGTGATCCACTGTGGCTCGCGGGCGATCAACCTCTATACCGGCATCGTCGCCTGGTACGAGGAAAAGCTGCGCAAGCGTCCCGGCGCCGCCGACGGCGTGCCGGACCTGTGCATCAGCCTCGATCTCGACCAGGGCATCGCATTGGACGACCTGCCACCTCCCGGGCCCACCGTGGCACTGCCGGCCACGGCGATCCGACCGGCATTGAGCGGCCTGATTCAGTCTTCGACGTTCATCCCCTTGCAGCGGGTCAGCGAACACAGCGCCCTGCTCGGCAGCGCCGACGTGCGCCTGAGCCAGCCGCTGACCGAGCGCCCCGACGCGCAGGTATTCGCCGCCCTGGCAATCCGCAGCGTCGATGGCCGCACACGGCGGCTGGATGAGCAGGTGAAACCTTTGGCGAACCAGGGCAGCACACGCCTGAACGCCGTCAGCACCAGCCTCGCGCCGGGAGATGAGATCGGCTTGCTGCTGAGCGGCTTCAGCGACCAGTACCTGTTCAACAGTTCCTGGCGGATTGCGCCGGTAGAGTTGCAGGGCGAAGTGCAACTGCCAAGTCTCGTCCCATTGCAGCCGCGCGTCGCCGAACGCCGGTAGACGCTTGCCTAGCGGCGGACCCTAGGATGGCGTGGAGCGAAGCGATACCCATCGACAAGTCGGCAAGCACAGCTGATGGGTATCGCAAGCTCCACCCATCCTACGAAGAGCGAGCCAGTGCCAAGCTGTAGGACCGAGGGGGACGCCCAGTCCTTGCTCGCGAACAGAGCCTCACCAACGCTTCCCGTCGAGGCGTCTAGCGCAACGGCCCGTCCGGCGCCTCGTCCAGTTGCGCCAGCAGCATCGGCTGGCCGTCGCCGTCGGCCGGCAACAAGGCCCACTGTTCCTTCTTGCCCAGCCGGCGATAGCTCTGCTTCACCTGGCTGCCCAGTGGCAGGGGCGCCTTGAAGTGAGCATCCAGGCGCACCTGTTCGGCCAGGCGGCGACCAGTCAGGCTGCGCGCCAGCCCCCACATGCCGTGGGCGAAGGGCTTGCCGAAGCCGTAGTGCGAGGCCATCAACCGTGACAGGTGCAGCGGGTTGAAATCACCGCTGAGCCCGGCATAGCGCCAGCCGACGATCTTCGGTACACGCCACTGCACGCCGGAATGCACCGGCGCTTCCAGGGTGTGCCACTGGGCACGCTCGGGCAGCGGATCGGGCTCTGACCCGCTATCGAGGAAGTCGCCACGGCGCAGGTAGGTGGTGATCGACTGCCAATAGAGCATGTCGTGATGCCAGGCCTCGGTGACCACGTCCACCTCCAGGCCCAGCTCGCTGCGGCGACTGGTGAGGATGCGGCAGTCGAACTGCAGCGGTTCGTTCTCGTCGAGCACCCGGTAGCGCTGGATATGGCTGCGCAGGTGGATCAGCCCGACCACCGACAACGGCATGCGCGAACGGCTGAGCAGGCGCAGGTGCAGCGGCAGGCTGATCACCTGCGGGTAGAGCAGCGGCACGCCCAGCGCCGGGTCGAGGCCGAAGTGCTGGCGGTAGGCACGCAGGTGGCGCAGGTCGAATTTCAGGGTGCGGCTGTCCATCGCCAGGTAAGGCACGCGCTCGCCCTGACCGAGGCCGCGACGCGGCAGCAGCATGCGGCTGTAACTGCCCAGGAGGGAGGGCAACTTTCGCTTCACGAAGGTCTCCGGAGGATCTCGCGCCGCACAGCATGGGCAATGCCGGGCGGCGCGGCAAGTCACCGAAGGTCGGGTGGCGCTTCCAGGCGCCCGCAGGTCGCTAGCGCTCGCCCTTTTCGATCCGACGCAGGTGGCAGGTCACTTCCTCGCGGTCGTGGTAGAGCTGCTTGCAACCGATCTGCACCTTCAGCCCACGTTCGCGGAAGGACTCTTCCAGGCGGTCGAGGATGCGCCGCACCTCGGCGTAGCGCTGCTTCATCGGCAGCTTGAGGTTGACGACGGCCTCGCGGCACAGCCCTTCGCCGATCCAGGTTTCGATCATGGCGCCGGTGCGCGCCGGCTTCTCGACAATGTCGCAGACCATCCAGTCCATGCGCTGGCGCGGGCGGAAGGCATAGCCATCGACGCGCTGGTGCTCCACCAGCCCGGAGTACATCAGGTTCTCGGCCATCGGCCCGTTGTCCACGGCGACGACGCGCATCTCGCGGTTGACCAGCTGCCAGGTCCAGCCGCCAGGGGACGCACCCAGGTCCACCGCGAGCATGTCCGGCGCCAGGCGGCGGTCCCAGTCGGCGCGGGGGATGAAGTGGTGCCAGGCCTCTTCCAGCTTCAGCGTCGAGCGGCTGGGTGCCTCGCGGGGGAACTTCAGACGCGGGATGCCCATGGGCCACATGGCGCAGTTGCGCGCCTCGGCCAGGCCGATGAAGGCCTCGCGGCCGGAGCGGAAGGTCAGCAGCAGGCGCGGCAGGCTGGGGTCCTCCACCAGCTTGTCGGCCTTCACCAGGGCGGCGCGCAGGGGCTTCTCGAACTTGCGGCAGAAGGTCGAGAGTTCCTTGCCGTCGTTGGTGTCGAACACCTCCAGCCACAGGCTGCCGCATTGCGGGAAAGCGGCCAGGGCTTCGAGGATGGCGCCGATGCGGTCCTGCTCCGGCAAGGCGGTGAAGCCGCTGCCGCGAGCCCACTGGCGCGGGAAGATCAGCTCGGAGAAACGCAGCTGGCGCATCAGGCGATCGGCGCCGTCGGCGTCCATGCAGATGAATTCGGCGTAGGCGCTGGCCGGCTTGGCCCGCGCGTAGCCGGGAATGTCCAGGCGCGCGGCGTGCTCGGACAGTTCGGCACAGACCTCGTTTTCGAAGCCCGGGCGGCAGTGCAGTAACAGGGTATTCATCGGGGTGTCTCCTCGGCCGCGCACTATAGAGGCTGCCCGCGAAGGTTTCATGCAGATTCGCAGGAAATGTCCCACCTCCAGCGCCATTTCTTCTGAACCCACCGACAGGACGAACGGTCCAGAACAGATGGCAAGACCCCGTCGGGCGGTCTAGCTTGAGTGTTCTGGCCTAACCGCCCAGAAGACTGCCCGATGATTGCCCTGCATGGCGAAGATGGCCGCCAATCGCGCTTTTTCTGCGATGGATCAGCTCGATTGCTCGCTCTTTCGCCAAGTATCGCAGGTGCACCCGCCTCACCGCCGTGCCCTGACGATCACGAGCAGAATCCAAGCCTGAGGAGAATGTCATGCCCGCAGTGGATAGCCTGAACAGCCTGCGTACCCTGGAGGTCGCCGGCAAGACCTATCACTATTACAGCCTGCCAGAAGCGGCGAAGCGTCTGGGGGACCTGGGCAAGCTGCCCATGTCCCTGAAAGTCCTGCTGGAGAACCTGCTGCGCTGGGAGGACGACAACACCGTCACCGGCGACGATCTGAAAGCCCTGGCCGGCTGGCTGAAGACTCGCAGCTCCGAGCGCGAGATCCAGTACCGCCCCGCCCGCGTGCTGATGCAGGACTTCACCGGCGTGCCGGCGGTGGTCGACCTGGCCGCCATGCGCGACGCCATGGCCAAGGCCGGCGGCGATCCGCAGAAGATCAACCCGCTGTCCCCCGTCGACCTGGTCATCGACCACTCGGTGATGGTCGACAAGTTCGCCAGCCAGTCGGCCTTCGCCCAGAACGTCGAGATCGAAATGGAGCGCAACGGCGAGCGCTACGCCTTCCTGCGCTGGGGGCAGAACGCCTTCGACAACTTCCGCGTGGTGCCGCCGGGCACCGGCATCTGCCACCAGGTCAACCTGGAGTACCTGGGGCGCACCGTGTGGACCAAGGACGAGGACGGCCGCACCTACGCCTTCCCCGACACCCTGGTCGGCACCGACTCGCACACCACCATGATCAATGGCCTGGGCGTGCTCGGCTGGGGCGTGGGCGGCATCGAGGCGGAGGCGGCAATGCTCGGCCAGCCGGTATCGATGCTGATTCCCGAGGTGATCGGCTTCAAGCTCACCGGCAAGCTGAAGGAAGGCATCACCGCCACCGACCTGGTGCTGACCGTCACCCAGATGCTGCGCAAGAAGGGCGTCGTAGGCAAATTCGTCGAATTCTATGGCGACGGCCTGGCCGACCTGCCGCTGGCCGACCGCGCCACCATCGCCAACATGGCCCCGGAATATGGCGCCACCTGCGGCTTCTTCCCGGTGGACGAGATCACCCTGGGCTACCTGCGCCTGTCCGGCCGCCCGGATGAAACCGTCCAGCTGGTCGAGGCCTACAGCAAAGCCCAGGGCCTGTGGCGCGAGAAGGGCCACGAGCCGGTATTCACGGACACCCTGCAATTGGACATGGGCGAGGTGGAAGCCAGCCTTGCCGGACCCAAGCGCCCACAGGACCGTGTTGCCCTCGGCCACGTCAGCGAAGCGTTCGACGATTTCCTCGGCCTGCAGATCAAACCCGTTCCCAGTGAGGAGGGGCGACTGCTCAATGAAGGCGGTGGCGGTGCAGCGGTCGGCGCCTCCCCCGCTCGCGGCGAGGCGGACTACCAGCATGAAGGCCACACCTATCGGCTGAAGAACGGCGCCGTGGTGATCGCCGCCATCACCTCCTGCACCAACACCTCCAACCCCAGCGTGATGATGGCCGCCGGCCTGCTGGCGAAGAAGGCGCTGGAAAAGGGCCTGCAGCGCAAGCCCTGGGTGAAGAGTTCGCTGGCGCCCGGCTCCAAGGTCGTCACCGAGTACTTCCACGCCGCCGGCCTGACCCGCTATCTGGACGAACTGGGCTTCGACCTGGTGGGCTACGGCTGCACCACCTGCATCGGCAACTCCGGCCCGCTGCTCGAACCCATCGAGAAGGCCATTCAGCAGGCCGACCTGACCGTGGCTTCGGTGCTCTCGGGCAACCGCAACTTCGAGGGTCGCGTGCACCCGCTGGTGAAGACCAACTGGCTGGCGTCGCCGCCGCTGGTGGTGGCCTATGCCCTGGCCGGCACGGTGCGCACCGACCTGACGAAAGACCCGTTGGGCACCGGCAAGGACGGCCACCCGGTCTATCTGAAGGACATCTGGCCGACCCAGCAGGAAATCGCCGAGGCCATTCAGAAAGTGGACACGGCGATGTTCCACAAGGAGTACGCCGAGGTCTTCCAGGGCGACGAGAAATGGCGCGCGATCCAGGTGCCGGACGCCAAGACCTACACCTGGCAGGACGACTCCACCTACATCCAGCACCCACCGTTCTTCGAGCACATCGCCGAGGCACCGCCGAAGATCGAGGACATCAACGGCGCCAACATCCTTGCAGTTCTGGGCGACTCGGTGACCACCGACCACATCTCCCCCGCCGGCAACATCAAGAAGGACAGCCCGGCCGGGCGTTACCTCAGCGAGCACGGCGTGGCCTACGCCGACTTCAACTCCTACGGTTCGCGCCGTGGCAACCACGAGGTGATGATGCGCGGCACCTTCGCCAACATCCGCATCAGGAACGAGATGCTCGGTGGCGAGGAAGGCGGCAACACCCTTTACGTCCCCACCGGCGACAAGCTGGCGATCTACGACGCTGCCATGCGCTACCAGCAGGACGGCACCCCGCTGGTGATCGTCGCCGGCAAGGAGTACGGCACCGGTTCCTCCCGCGACTGGGCGGCCAAGGGCACCAACCTGCTGGGGGTGAAGGCAGTGATCGCCGAGAGCTTCGAGCGCATCCACCGTTCCAACCTGGTGGGCATGGGTGTGCTGCCGCTGCAGTTCAAGGACGGCCAGGACCGCAAGGCGCTGAAACTCACGGGCAAGGAAGTGCTGAGCATCAGCGGGCTATCCGGCGAGCTGAAACCGCACATGAACCTCAAGGTTTCAGTGAAGCGCGAAGACGGCAGCCAGGACAGCTTCGAGGTGCTCTGCCGTATCGATACGCAGAACGAAGTCGAGTACTTCAAGGCCGGCGGCATCCTCCACTACGTGCTGCGCAGCCTGATCTGACGGCTCGTGCAAGGCGGCGCGGCGGCCCGCAACGGGCCGCCGCCCGCTCCTTTCGTTTTATTTCGGTGACCAGTGGCGATACGCTATCGTCATTCTCTCGGCGTCACTCTTCTGACATTTTTCTGTGATCGCTATCAAATTTCCGATCCGGCAGCCGATAAGCTGGACAGATGTGCCATTTCGCCTTTTTTCCCGAGATCCCAGCCTGATGCGCAACAACCAGCCGATCACCCAGCGTGAACGCACCTTCCCCGCCGAACAGCGGCTGATCTCCACCACCGACGCGCGCGGCGTGATCAGCTACGCCAACGAGGCCTTCACCGCCATCAGCGGCTTCTCCCGCGAGGAACTGATCGGCGCGCCGCACAACCTCGTGCGCCATCCGGACGTGCCGCCGGCCGTGTTCGCGCACATGTGGACGACCCTGAAGAAGGGCCGCCCGTGGATGGGCATCGTCAAGAACCGCTGCAAGAGTGGCGACCACTACTGGGTCAGCGCCTACGTCACGCCCATCTATGAGCGCAACGAGATCGTCGGCTACGAATCGGTGCGGGTGAAACCCACCGCCGAGCAGGTGCGCCGCGCCGAAGCACTGTACGCGCGGATCAATGCCGGCAAGTCGGCCATCCCCGCCCGCGACCGCTGGCTGCCGGTGCTGCTGGACTGGCTGCCATTCATCCTGATCGGCCAGATCGGCTTCCTCATTGGCGTCTGGCTGAACTCGCACTGGGGCTTCCTGCTCGCCGCCCTGCTCTCGATCCCGCTGGGCCTGGCCGGCCTGGGCTGGCAGCAACGCGGCCTCAAGCGCCTGCTGCGCCTGGCCGAGCAGACCACCTCGGATCCGCTGATCGCGCAGATGTACACCGACAGCCGTGGCGCCCAGGCGCGCCTGGAAATGTCCATCCTCAGCCAGGAAGCGCGGCTGAAGACCTGCCTGACCCGTCTGCAGGACACCGCCGAAACCCTCACCGGGCAGGCCCGCGAGGCGGACTCCCTGGCCCACCACAGCTCCGCCGGGCTGGACCGCCAGCGCCAGGAAACCGAGCAGGTCGCCACCGCCGTCAACCAGATGGCCGCGACCACCCAGGAAGTGGCGGACAACGTGCAGCGCACCGCCGACGCCACCCGCCAGGCCAACGACCTGACCACCGAAGGCCGGCAGATCGCCGCCGAGACCCGCGAGGCCATGCAGCGGCTGTCCAGCTCCGTGGGCGAAACCGGCGAAGCGGTCAGTCAGCTGGCCCGCGACAGCGAGCAGATCGGTGGCGTAGTGGATGTGATCAAGGGCATCGCCGACCAGACCAACCTGCTGGCCCTCAACGCCGCCATCGAAGCCGCCCGTGCCGGTGAGATGGGACGCGGCTTTGCCGTGGTAGCCGACGAAGTCCGCCAACTGGCCCAGCGCACCGCCGAGTCCACCGGGCAGATTCACCAGCTCATCGCCAACCTGCAGAACACTGCCACCGAAGCGGTGCGCGCCATGGACTCCGGCCGTCGCCAGGCTGACGAAGGCGTGGAGCGCGTGCTGCAGGCGGACAACGCCCTGGTGGGCATCAGCGACGCGGTGGCCAACATCACCGAGATGGCCACCCAGATCGCCGCCGCCGCGGAGGAACAGAGCGCCGTGGCCGAGGAGATCAACCGCAACATCAGCACCATCGCCAACCTCGCCGACCAGACCTCCGGCGAAGCCCAGCGCACTGCCCTGCTCAGCGAAGAGCTGACGCAGACTGCGCAGCGCCAGTACTCGCTGGTGGAGCGGTTCAACCGCTGAGGCCAGGCAGAGCGTAGGGCGCATAACGCGCCAGCGTTATCCGCCGTGATCTGAACCGGCGGATAACCCGTCCCGGGTTATTCGCCCTACGGCCCAGCGCAAAAGGCTTTTCGTAGGAGCGAGCTTGCTCGCGAACCCATCGGCCGGTAGCTCCGGCATCAGGAGGTTCGCGAGCAAGCTCGCTCCTACAGGTCCTACCACCATGCCGGGCTACTTGAAGTCCCACTGCATCTGAGCCGGGATGCTGACATCCCGCGAGGACTGCACGCACACGTCGACATAGTCGGTGAAGCGCGGCGGCGCACAGATGCCTTCGTCCAGCAGGCGCTGGTTGTCGAACAGGTAGTTGAGGTCGGCGAAGCCGCTGTACAGGCGTAGCGCGCGCAGCACCAGGCGCGGGTTGGCCTTGCCGATGCGGCTTTCGAAGCTGCCGGCCAGTTCGCGCAGGTCCTCGGAGCTGACCTTGCGGTAGCGCTTGCCCACCGGCGCTTCGCCACGCGCGTCGGCGTAGGCCTGGTCGATCTCGCCGAAGGTGCAGGCGGAACCGTGGCCGGCGGAGATGTGGTAGAGGCTGTGGTTGAGCGTCGGCTTGAGTGCCAGCGCCACCAGCGCTTCGGCGCAGTAGTCCACCGGTATCACGTCGATCTGCTCGTCCAGGCCGCAGGTGAAGCTCTCCAGGGCGAAGCCCATGCGGAACACCCAGAAGATGCTCCCCGAGGCGCGGCAGCCCAGCTCGCGGTGGCCAACCACGATAGAAGGCCGCGCCACCACCAGCGGCAACTGCGGCAGCTCCTCGCGCATGCGCCGCTCGATCTCGGCCTTGGAAGCGGTGTAGTCCACCAGTTGCTCTTCATTGTCCGGGAAGTCCCACGACTCGCGCACTGGCGACTCTCGCTGCGGCCCGCAGCACATGGCCGTGCCGACATGCAGGAAGCGCTTGAGATTGCGCGACTGGCTGAGCAATTTGGCGAAGGCGAAGGTGCCCTCGACGTTTACCGGCCAGATGCTCGGGTTCTTCGAGAAGGAGGCCACAGCGGCGCAATTGATCACCTGTTCCACGCGCATCAGACGGGCACGCGCACCTTGCATCCAGGCGGTGTCCAGCAGGTCGCCACAGAGGATCTGGCTCTCCTGCAGGCTTTCCAGCGCGCTCTCCGCCACGTCGTGCAGGCGCAGGTTGTCGCGCAGCCGCTCCAGGCCCTGCTCAGGGAATTCTGCCCGGACCAGGAACAGCAACGCCGGTCCATGGCCGTCGGCGATCAGGTGGGCGGCAACAGAGCCGCCGAGGAAGCCCGTGGCGCCCGTCAGCAGCAGGCTGTGCGCGGCGCCGGGTGTGTAACGGAAGGGTTGGGTGGCAATGCGTTCAGCGTAATCGGGGTTCATGGCAGCTTTCGGCCTGTCCTCTGGAAGCGGGGCGTCGACTGCGGGGAGCCGACGCCGGCGAGGATAGGAACGCCTGCATTAAGGGCCGATTAGGGCAATAGAAAAGCTTCGATCCTGGCGGCAGCACTCTCCAGATGTTGCTCGTGGGTAAGCCCGGAAGCCTTGAGCGGCTTGAGATCGTGGTCGGCTGCCGCAAGCCAGTGCAGGTGGATCGCCGGCGACAATGCATAGCCCTCCACCGTGGGACGATCACCCAGCGCATCACGCTCGCCCTGGACAATCAGCGTGGGCGTCTGCAGATCGGCGAGGTGGGCCACCCGCGGCTTCTCCGGCTTGCCGGCGGCATAGAACGGGTAGCCGAGACAGACCAGCGCGTCGGCGCCCAGTTCGTCCGCCAGCAGGCTGGCCATCCGCCCACCCATGGACTTGCCGCCGATGGCCAGCTTTCCCGGCACCTCGCCGCGTACCTGCGCATGAACCTGCCGCCAGCACTCGAGCAACTGCTTCTGCGGGTTGGGCGGACGCCGCTTTCCGTCCTCCCGGCGCATAGCCATATAGGGAAACTCGAAGCGCACCACCGAGATACCTCTTTCGGCCAGCCGCTCGGCCATGTCGTGCATGAACGGACTGTCCATCGGCGCGCCTGCTCCATGCGCCAGAACCAGCGTGGCCGACAGCTCGCGCCGGGCCGGGTTCCGCAGCAGCGACAAAGGACCGCAGGCGCCCGTGACAGGGGTCTCCGGCGCCGATTGATCCGAGTCAATATTCCGAACAGTGCCTTTATCCATCCTTCACTCCGCTAATTCCGCAATTAGTACCTATCCCAAGGGGGAGGGGCGGCGTAAGCCGTAAGAAACCTTGCCGGGATGGGCATAGCCCATAACCGTGGATGGAAGCCCATAAATGAGCACAACCAATCAGACCGCTTATAACTATAAGGTGGTCCGCCAATTCGCCATTATGACAGTGGTGTGGGGGATCGTCGGCATGGCCGTCGGTGTCCTGATCGCCGCGCAACTGGTGTGGCCGGACCTTAACCTCGGCTTACCGTGGACGAGCTTCGGCCGCCTGCGTCCGCTGCACACCAACGCGGTGATCTTCGCCTTCGGCGGCTGCGCACTGTTCGCCACCAGCTACTACTCGGTGCAGCGCACCTGCCAGACCCGCCTGTTCGCAGGCCCGCTCGCTTCCTTCACCTTCTGGGGTTGGCAGTTGGTGATCCTCCTGGCTGCCATCACCCTGCCGCTGGGCATGACCTCCTCCAAGGAGTACGCCGAGCTGGAATGGCCGATCGACATCCTGATCACCATCGTCTGGGTCTCCTACGCCATCGTCTTCTTCGGCACGCTGATGAAGCGCAAGACCAAGCACATCTATGTGGGCAACTGGTTCTTCGGCGGCTTCATCCTGACCGTGGCCATCCTGCACGTGGTCAACAACCTGGAAATCCCGGTCAGCCTGACCAAGTCCTATTCGCTGTACTCGGGCGCGACCGACGCCATGATCCAGTGGTGGTACGGCCATAACGCCGTGGGCTTCTTCCTGACCGCCGGCTTCCTGGGGATGATGTACTACTTCGTACCCAAGCAGGCCGAGCGTCCGGTCTATTCCTACCGCCTGTCCATCGTGCACTTCTGGGCACTGATCGCCGTCTACATCTGGGCCGGTCCGCACCACCTGCACTACACCGCGCTGCCGGACTGGGCGCAGTCCCTGGGCATGGTGATGTCCCTGATCCTGCTGGCGCCGAGCTGGGGCGGCATGATCAACGGCATGATGACCCTCTCCGGCGCCTGGCATAAGCTGCGCACCGACCCGATCCTGCGCTTCCTGGTGGTGTCCCTGGCCTTCTACGGCATGTCCACCTTCGAAGGCCCGATGATGGCCATCAAGACCGTCAACGCCCTCTCCCACTACACCGACTGGACCATCGGCCACGTACACGCCGGCGCCCTGGGCTGGGTCGCCATGGTGTCGATCGGCTCGCTGTACCACATGATCCCGAAGGTCTTCGGCCGCGAGCAGATGCACAGCGTGGGCCTGATCAACACCCACTTCTGGCTGGCCACCATCGGCACCGTGCTGTACATCGCCTCGATGTGGGTCAACGGCATCACCCAGGGCCTGATGTGGCGTGCAGTCAACTCCGACGGCACCCTCACCTACTCCTTCGTCGAAGCCCTGGCCGCCGGCCACCCCGGCTTCATCGTGCGGATGATCGGCGGCGCCATCTTCCTGCTGGGCATGCTGGTCATGGCCTACAACGTCTGGCGCACCGTAGCAGCCGCCAAGCCGGCTGAAATGCAAGCCGCGGCGCAGATGGCCTGAGGAGACCGACATGAAACACGAAGTACTCGAGAAAAACGTCGGCCTGCTGGCGATCTGCATGGCCGTTGCCGTGAGCATCGGTGGCCTGACCCAGATCGTCCCGCTGTTCTTCCAGGACGTCACCAACACCCCGGTGGAAGGCATGAAGCCCTACACCGCCCTGCAACTGGAAGGCCGTGACGTGTACATCCGCGAAGGCTGCGTGGGCTGCCACTCGCAGATGATCCGCCCGTTCCGCGCCGAGACCGAGCGCTACGGCCACTACTCCGTCGCCGGTGAAAGCGTCTGGGACCACCCGTTCCTCTGGGGCTCCAAGCGTACCGGTCCGGACCTGGCCCGCGTCGGTGGCCGCTACTCCGACGACTGGCACCGCGCGCACCTCTACAACCCGCGCAACGTGGTGCCGGAATCGAAGATGCCCGCCTACCCCTGGCTGGTCGAGAACAAGCTCGACGGCAAGGACACGGCGAAGAAACTGGAAGTGATGCGCGTCATGGGCGTGCCCTACACGGACGACGACATCGCTGGCGCCAGCGACGCCGTCAAAGGGAAGACCGAAATGGACGCCATTGTCGCGTACCTGCAGGTCCTCGGCACCTCCATCAAGAACAAGCGGTGACAGCATGGATATCGGGACCATTCGCGGCCTCGGCACCGTCATCGTGATGGCGGCCTTCGTCGGCGTACTGCTCTGGGCTTACGGCGGCAAACGCAAGGAGCGCTTCGACGCAGACGCGCTGCTGCCCTTCGCGGATGACCCGGTGGCCAAGCGGCACGCTGAGCAAGAGCAAGCTTCTAGGAGCAACAACGCATGACTACCTTCTGGAGTCTGTACATCACCGTTTTAACCGTCGGCTCGCTGATCGCCCTGCTGTGGCTGGTCTTCGCCACCCGCAGCGGGCAGTCCTCGAACACCACCGACCAGACCATGGGCCATGCCTTCGACGGTATCGAGGAGTACGACAACCCACTGCCCAAGTGGTGGTTCCTGCTGTTCGTCGGCACCATCGTGTTCGCCGCCGGCTACCTGGTCCTGTACCCGGGCCTGGGCAACTGGAAAGGCGTCCTGCCGGGCTACGACGGCGGCTGGACCCAGGACAAGCAATGGGAGCGTGAAGAAGCCCTGGCCAAGGAGAAATACGGCCCTATCTTCGCCAAATACGCTGCCATGCCCGTGGAAGAAGTGGCGAAAGACCCGCAAGCCATGAAAATGGGCGAGCGCCTGTTCGCCACCTACTGCTCCATCTGCCACGGCTCGGACGCCAAGGGCGCAGTGGGCTTCCCCAACCTGACCGACAGCGACTGGCGCTGGGGCGGTACCGCCCAGGACATCGAGACCACCATCCTCGGTGGCCGCCATGCCGCCATGCCGGCCTGGGGTGAAGTACTGGGCGAAAAGGGTGTGCAGGATGTCGCCGCCTTCGTCACCGCTCAACTGGACGGCCGCAAGCTGCCCGAAGGCGTGACCGCAGACAACGTCGACAACGGTAGCAAGCTGTTCGCCACCACCTGCGTCGCCTGCCACGGCCCGGAAGGCAAGGGCAACCCGATCATGGGCGCGCCTGACCTGACCCACCCGGGCGCCTTCATCTACGGTTCCAGCTACGCGCAACTGCAGCAGACCATCCGTCACGGCCGCCAGGGCCAGATGCCGGCGCAGGAGCAATACCTGGGCAAAGATAAAGTGCATATCCTCGCCGGTTACATCTACAACATTTCCGGCCAGGCGAAGTAAACTCCCCGCCCCCAACTCGCGCCCCTTAAAACGGGCGCGAGTTTATGACCTCCGCAATATCGCGACGAAGTGTCGCACCCTCTCTATCTCCTTTCTTCACACCCTCCCGGTTCGCGTCTAAGCTGGTTTCCATTCGCAAACCTGCAATACGACTAACCTGACCCACTTCCCAGGTTGGTACGTGCGACCCGAAACGAGCGACAAACAGCGGCGCAAAGCGCTCCGCAGCAGGCGTCAAACCGGCTTCGCGCCAAGGCCCGGCGCGTTGCAATGGCCACCTGCTTTCTCCATACTTGCCGCCGTTTTTTTGTCCATAAAATCCAAAAACCGTGGAACCTTAGAATGAGCACAGCAATCAGTCCGACTGCTTATAACTATAAGGTCGTCCGCCAGTTCGCCATCATGACGGTGGTCTGGGGGATACTTGGAATGGGGCTCGGTGTTTACATCGCCTCACAGTTGGTTTGGCCCCAGTTGAACCTGGACCTGCCCTGGACCAGTTTCGGCCGCCTCCGTCCGCTGCACACCAACCTGGTGATCTTCGCCTTCGGCGGCTGTGCTCTCTTCGCAACCTCCTACTACGTCGTACAGCGCACCTGTCAGACCCGCCTGGTCTCCGACAGCCTCGCGGCCTTCACCTTCTGGGGTTGGCAAGCGGTGATCGTGCTGGCCGGCATCACCCTGCCGCTGGGCTACACCTCCTCCAAGGAGTACGCCGAGCTGGAATGGCCGATCGACATCCTCCTGGCCATCGTCTGGGTCACCTACGCACTGGTGTTCTTCGGCACCGTGATGAAGCGCAAGACCAAGCACATCTACGTGGGCAACTGGTTCTACGGCGCGTTCATCCTGGTCACCGCCATGCTGCACATCGTCAACAGCATGGAAATCCCGGTCACCGCCTTCAAGTCCTACTCGATCTACGCCGGCGCGACCGACGCGATGATCCAGTGGTGGTACGGCCACAACGCCGTGGGCTTCTTCCTGACCACCGGCTTCCTCGGCATGATGTACTACTTCGTTCCGAAGCAGGCCGAGCGCCCGATCTACTCCTATCGCCTGTCCATCGTGCACTTCTGGGCGCTGATCACCCTGTACATCTGGGCCGGCCCGCACCACCTGCACTACACCGCGCTGCCGGACTGGGCCCAGTCCCTGGGCATGGTGATGTCCCTGATCCTGCTGGCTCCGAGCTGGGGCGGCATGATCAACGGCATGATGACCCTGTCGGGCGCCTGGCATAAGCTGCGCACCGACCCGATCCTGCGCTTCCTGGTGGTCTCCCTGGCCTTCTACGGCATGTCCACCTTCGAAGGCCCGATGATGGCCATCAAGACCGTCAACTCCCTGTCGCACTACACCGACTGGACCATCGGCCACGTACACGCCGGCGCTCTGGGCTGGGTAGCGATGATCTCCATCGGCTCCCTGTACCACCTGATTCCGAAGGTCTTCGGCCGCGAGCAGATGCACAGCGTGGGCCTGATCAACGCGCACTTCTGGCTGGCTACCATCGGTACCGTGCTGTACATCGCCTCGATGTGGGTCAACGGCATCACCCAGGGCCTGATGTGGCGCGCGATCAACGCCGACGGCACCCTCACCTACTCCTTCGTGGAAGCCCTGCAGGCCAGCCACCCGGGCTTCATCGTCCGTGCGCTGGGCGGCGCGTTCTTCGCCTCCGGCATGCTGCTGATGGCCTACAACACCTTCCGTACTGTGCGTGGCTTCAAACAGGCTGACGCCGATGCCGCTGCCCAGATCCCCGCTGTAGGAGCTCACTGATGAAGCACGAAGTAGTCGAGAAGAATATCGGCCTTCTGGCCTTCTTCATGGTCATTGCGGTGAGCATCGGCGGTCTGACCCAGATCGTCCCGCTGTTCTTCCAGGACGTGACCAACAAGCCGGTCGAAGGCATGAAGCCGCGCACCGCGCTGGAACTGGAAGGCCGTGACATCTACATCCGCGAAGGCTGCGTAGGCTGCCACTCGCAGATGGTCCGTCCGTTCCGCGCCGAGACCGAGCGCTACGGCCACTACTCCGTCGCCGGCGAAAGCGTCTGGGACCACCCGTTCCTGTGGGGCTCCAAGCGTACCGGCCCGGACCTGGCCCGCGTCGGCGGCCGCTACTCCGACGACTGGCACCGCGCGCACCTGTACAACCCGCGCAACGTGGTGCCGGAATCGAAGATGCCCTCCTACCCCTGGCTGGTGGAGAACAAGCTCGACGGCAAGGACACGGCGAAGAAAATGGAAGCCCTGCGTACGCTGGGCGTGCCCTACACCGACGAAGACATCGCCGGTGCCCGTGATGCCGTCAAAGGCAAGACCGAGATGGACGCTGTCGTCGCCTACCTGCAAGGCCTCGGCACCATCATCAAGAGCAAACGGTGACGGTGATGGATATCGGGACCATTCGCGGTATCGGCACGGTTGTAGTCATGGTCGCCTTCGTCGGCGTCCTGCTCTGGGCCTATGGCGGCAAACGCAAGGAGCGCTTCGACGAAGACGCCCTGCTGCCCTTCGCGGATGATCCGGTCGCCAAACAGCACGTCGAGCAAGAGCAAGCTTCTAGGAGCAACAAAGAATGACAACCTTCTGGAGTCTGTACGTCACCGTACTTACCCTGGGCACCATCATCGCCCTGGCGTGGCTGCTGTTCGCCACCCGTCGCGGTCAGCGCAACGAAGCCACCGACGAGACCGTCGGCCACGCCTTCGACGGCATCGAGGAGTATGACAACCCGCTGCCCAAGTGGTGGTTCATGCTGTTCGTCGCCACCTTCATCTTCGCCATTGCCTACCTCGCCCTGTACCCGGGCCTGGGCAACTGGAAAGGCCTGCTGCCGGGCTACCAGGACAAGGCCGAATTCGCCAACGGCGAAAAAGGCTGGACCGGTGTGCACCAGTGGGAAAAGGAGATGGCCAAGGCCGATGAGAAGTACGGCCCGCTGTACGCCAAGTTCGGCGCCATGCCGATCGAGGACGTGGCCAAGGACGAGCAGGCCCTGAAAATGGGTAACCGCCTGTTCGCCTCCAACTGCTCCGTCTGCCACGGTTCCGACGCCAAGGGCGCCCACGGCTTCCCGAACCTGACCGACGCCGACTGGCGCTGGGGCGGCGAGCCGAAGGACATCATCGCCACCATCGAAGGCGGTCGCCACGCGGCCATGCCGGCCTGGGGCGAAGTCATCGGCGACCAGGGCGTTCACGACGTCGCGGCCTTCGTCACCTCCAAGCTGGACGGCCGCAAGCTGCCAGAAGGTGTGACGGACGAGCAGGTCGCCAACGGCCAGAAAGTCTTCGCCACCACCTGCGTGGCCTGCCACGGCGCGGAAGGCAAGGGCACTGCCGCCATGGGCGCGCCTGACCTGACCCACCCGGCCGCGTTCATCTACGGCTCGAGCTTCGCCCAGCTGCAGCAGACCATCCGCTACGGCCGCCAGGGCCAGATGCCGGCTCAGCTGGAGCGTCTGGGCAAAGACCAGGTTCACCTGCTCGCTGCCTACGTGTACAGCCTGTCCCATGGCGAAGGTGAGAAGAGCGCCGAATAAGCCTCTCTTTCCTACCCCCATAGCGACACCCAGCGGCGCCGGTTTCTACACCGGCGCCGCTCTATTTCTGGGTCCATAATTCGTTACGCGACCAACTGTCGCACCGTTGCAACACCCACCACGCCGTATCATTGTTAGGCGTGCAAGCATATTTCTGACCCTCTCGGCATGTATCGACAGGGCGCCCTCCCGCTGCCGTGGAATGCACTGATGAGCAAACAGATTCCGGTCCAGGACGTCACCCCGCCCACCAAGGGCAAGGGTGAAAGCGTCGACCTTTATGCCTCCCGGGAAAAGATCTACACCCGAGCCTTCACCGGGTTCTTCCGCAACCTGCGGATGGCCGGGGGCGCCCTCCTCTTCCTCCTCTACTTCGGCACCGTGTGGCTGACCTGGAATGGTCGCCAGGCGGTCCTCTGGGACCTGCCCGAGCGCAAGTTCTACATCTTCGGCGCGACCTTCTGGCCGCAGGACTTCATCCTTCTCTCCGGCCTGTTGATCATCAGCGCCTTCGGCCTGTTCTTCATCACCGTGTTCGCCGGCCGCGTCTGGTGCGGCTACACCTGTCCGCAGAGCGTATGGACCTGGATCTTCATGTGGTGCGAAAAGGTCACCGAAGGTGATCGCAACCAGCGCATGAAGCTCGACAAGGCACCCATGAGCGGCAACAAGCTGCTGCGCCGGTTCGCCAAGCACAGCCTCTGGCTGCTGATCGGCCTGGTCACCGGCCTGACCTTCGTCGGCTACTTCGCTCCGATCCGCGACCTGCTCAGCGACCTGGTCACCGGCCAGGCCGACGGCTGGGCCTACTTCTGGGTCGGCTTCTTCACCCTCGCCACCTACGGCAACGCCGGCTGGCTGCGCGAGCAGGTGTGCATCTACATGTGCCCCTACGCGCGCTTCCAGAGCGTGATGTTCGACAAGGACACCCTGATCGTCTCCTACGACCCGCGCCGGGGCGAAGGCCGTGGCCCGCGCAAGAAAGGCGCCGACTACAAGGCCCAGGGCCTGGGCGACTGCATCGACTGCACCATGTGCGTCCAGGTCTGCCCGACCGGCATCGATATCCGCGACGGCCTGCAGATCGAGTGCATCGGTTGCGCCGCCTGCATCGACGCCTGCGACAGCATCATGGACAAGATGAACTACCCGCGCGGCCTGATCAGCTACACCACCGAGCACAACCTGTCCGGGCAGAAGACCCACCTGGTGCGCCCGCGCCTGATCGGCTACGCCATCGCCCTGTGCGTGATGATCGGCCTGCTGATCACCGCCGTCGTCATCCGCCCGCTGGTGGGCTTCGACGTCAGCAAGGACCGCGTGCTCTACCGCGAGAACGCCGAAGGCCGCATCGAGAACGTGTACAGCCTGAAGGTCATGAACAAGGACCAGAAAGACCATACCTACGTGCTCAGCGCCCAAGGCATGGACGGCCTGATCCTGGAAGGCAAGAAGGAAATCTCGGTCGCGGCCGGGGACATCTTCACCATGCCGGTGGAACTGTCCATCGACCCGGAGAAGCTGCCCTCCACCACCAACGAGATCAGCTTCACCATCCAGTCGGTGGACGACCCGTCCATCAGCAAGGAATCCGCCAGCCGCTTCATCGGCCCGCGCGTTCGTTGAACCCAAGCTGAACGAATTGGCACCCCATGTTGCGCATGGGGTGCCAGTACCGAGCGAAGCACGTAGAATTCGCCCGCGACTTTACCGGGCAGCCCGCGCCAGCGCGGCATTACCAGCGAGAGAAAAGAGACCATGCAATCGGCCATGAAAACGCCCGTGGAACCCTGGTACAAGCACCTCTGGCCGTGGATCATCATCGCGATGCTGGCCACCTCGATCTTCCTCAGCCTGACGATGGTCAACATCGCGGTGAACAACCAGGACTCCCTGGTCAGCGACAACTATTACGAAGCCGGCAAGGGCATCAACCGCTCCCTCGACCGCGAACACCTCGCCCAGCAACTCAAGCTGCGGGCGAAGATCAGCTTCGACGAGCTGACCGGCGAAGTGGACCTGCGCCTCACCGGCGACAGCCGCCCGGCCACCCTCACCCTGAACCTGCTCTCCCCCACCCTCGAGTCCCAGGACAAGCACCTGGAACTGCGTGCCAGCCCCGCCGAGCCGGGCCGCTACACCGCCAGCCTGGACGCTGCCGTGAAGGGTCGTCGCTTCGTCGAACTGCTCGGCGAGGAGAACGGCAAGACCTGGCGTCTGTTCGAGGAAGAAAAGGTCGCCCCCGGCGGCTCCTTCGACCTCGGCGACGAGCCCCTCAGCGGAGATGAAGCCCAGCGCCCATGAGCGCCGCGCTGCTCTGTTACCACTGCGCGCTGCCGGTTCCGCCCGGCAGCCGATTCGTTGCGCCCGTCCTGGGCGAGCCCCGCGAATTCTGCTGCCCGGGCTGCCAGGCCGTGGCCGAGGCCATCGTCGCCGGCGGCCTGGAAGGCTATTACCGGCACCGCACCGAGGCCGCGCCCAACCCTGACGCCCTGCCCGAACAGCTCGCCGATGAGCTGAAGCTGTTCGACCGCCCCGACGTGCAGCAGCCCTTCGTCCAGCACCAGGGCGATCTCGCCGAGACCACCCTGATCATGGAAGGCATCAGCTGCGCCGCCTGTGGCTGGCTGATCGAGAAACACCTCAAGACCCTGCCCGCCGTCGCCGAGGCCGGCCTCAACCTGTCCAACCACCGCCTGCACGTGCGCTGGTCCGACAGCGAATTGCCGCTGAGCGAACTGCTCGCCGAACTGCGCAAGATCGGTTACGCCGCCCACCCCTTCCAGCCTGACCGTGCCGCCGAGCAACTGCACCAGGAAAACCGCAAGTCCCTGCGCCAGCTGGGCGTCGCCGGCCTGCTGTGGTTCCAGGCGATGATGGCGACCATGGCCACCTGGCCGGAATTCAACATCGACCTGAGCCCCGAGCTGCACGAAATCCTGCGCTGGGTGGCGATGTTCCTCACCACGCCGATCGTCTTCTACTCCTGCCAGCCGTTCTTCCGTGGCGCGCTGCGTGACCTGCGCACACGCCACCTGACCATGGATGTCTCGGTCTCCCTGGCCATCGGCGGCGCCTATCTGGCCGGCATCTGGACCGCCGTCACCGGCCATGGCGACCTGTACTTCGACGCCGTCGGCATGTTCGCCCTGTTCCTGCTCGCCGGCCGCTACCTGGAACGCCGCGCCCGCGAGCGTACCGCCGCGGCCACCGCACAGCTGGTCAACCTGCTGCCCGCGTCCTGCCTGCGCCTGGACGACAGCGGCCAGAGCAGCCGCGTACTGCTCAGCGAGCTGAAGATCGGCGACCGCGTACTGGTCCAGCCCGGCGCGGTGATCCCCGCCGACGGCCTGATCCTCGACGGCCAGTCCAGCGTCGACGAATCCCTGCTCACCGGCGAATACCTGCCGCAGCCGCGCCGCAGCGGCGACAGCGTCACCGGCGGCACGCTCAACGTCGAAGGCCCGCTGACCGTGCAGGTCAACGCACTGGGCGGCGACAGCCGTCTCTCGGCCATTGTTCGACTGCTGGAACGCGCGCAGTCAGACAAGCCGCGTCTCGCCGAGCTGGCCGACAAGGCCGCGCAGTGGTTCCTGATCGCCCTGCTGGTACTGGCGGCCGTGGTCGGCCTGTTCTGGTGGCAGCACGACGCCTCCCGCGCGTTCTGGGTGGTGCTGGCGATGCTGGTGGCGACCTGCCCTTGCGCCCTGTCCCTGGCCACACCCACTGCGCTCACCGCCGCCACCGGCAGCCTGCACAAGCTCGGCCTGCTGGTGACCCGTGGCCACGTGCTCGAAGGCCTGAACCACATCGACACGGTGATCTTCGACAAGACCGGCACCCTCACCGAAGGCCGTCTGACCCTGCGTGCAGTGCGGCCGCTGGGCACGCTGGACAGCGATGCCTGCCTGGCGCTGGCCGCCGCGCTGGAGAACCGCTCCGAACACCCCATCGCCCGCGCCTTCGGCCGCGCGCCGCAGCCTGCGGAGAACGTCGAGAGCCATCCCGGCCTGGGCCTGGAAGGCCTCGTCGGCGAGCGCCGCCTGCGCATCGGCGAGCCGTCGTTCGTCTGCGCCCTGAGCGGCCAGGACGCGCCGCAGCACCCGCAGGAACCCGGCCAGTGGCTGCTGCTGGGCGATGACAGCGGCGCCCTCGCCTGGCTGGTGCTGGACGACCGTATCCGCGACGATGCCGCCGACCTGCTCGACGCCTGCCGCGCCCGTGGCTGGCGCACCCTGCTGCTGTCCGGCGACAGCTCGCCCATGGTCGGCCGGGTCGCCACCGAACTGGGCATCGACGACAGCCGCGGCGGCCTGCGCCCCGACGACAAGCTGGAAGTCCTGCGCCAGCTGCACCAGCAAGGCCACCGCGTGCTGATGCTGGGCGACGGCGTGAACGACGTGCCGGTGCTGGCCGCCGCCGACATCAGCGTCGCCATGGGCTCGGCCACCGACCTGGCGAAAACCAGCGCCGATGCCGTGCTGCTCTCCAACCGCCTGGACAGCGTGGTGCAGGCCTTCGGCCTGGCCCGTCGCACACGCCGGGTGATCATCGAGAATCTGGTCTGGGCAGGGTTGTACAATGGGCTGATGTTGCCCTTTGCCGCCCTCGGCTGGATCACGCCCGTGTGGGCTGCGGTGGGCATGTCGATCAGCTCGCTGACCGTGGTGCTCAACGCCCTGCGCCTGACCCGGCTGCCCAGGGGCGCCGGCGCCCCGCCAGCGACCACCGCGCTGCCAGTCACGGCGCAAACGACCCAGGCGCTGCCACGGAGTTGAAATGCCCGCTCTCTACATCATGATTCCGGTCGCCGTGGTGATCGTCGGTATCTGCATCGCGATCTTCTTCTGGGCGGTCAACAGCGGCCAGTACGACGACATGGACGGCCCGGCCCACAGCATCCTGTTCGACGACGAAGACCCCAAGCACCAGGCCGGCATCGACGAAGCCGAAGGCCAGGAGCACAAGGACGATCGCAATGCCTGAACTGGCGCCGCTGCTGGCGTCCGCGCTGATCCTCGGCCTGCTTGGCGGCGGTCACTGCCTGGGCATGTGTGGCGGCCTGATGGGCGCGCTGACCATGGCCATTCCGCCAGAGCAGCGCGGTCGCCGCCTGCGCCTGCTGCTGGCCTATAACGTTGGCCGCATCCTCAGCTACGCCTGCGCCGGCCTGCTGCTCGGCCTCGCAGGCTGGGCCGTGGCACGCACCCCGTTCGCCTCGGCGCTGCGGGTGATCGCCGGCCTGCTGCTGATCGCCATGGGTCTGTATCTGGCCGGCTGGTGGAGCGGCCTGACCCGCATCGAAGCCCTCGGTCGCGGTCTGTGGAAGCACATCCAGCCCTTCGCCAGCCGTCTGCTGCCCGTCGCTACGGTGCCACGCGCATTGTTGCTGGGCGCGCTCTGGGGCTGGCTGCCCTGCGGGCTGGTCTACAGCACCCTTCTCTGGGCCACCAGCCAAGGTTCGGCCGTGGACAGCGCCCTGCTGATGCTCGCCTTCGGCCTGGGCACCTGGCCGGTGCTGCTGGCCACGGGGCTTGCCGCCGAGCGCATCACCGCCCTGCTGCGCAAGCGCAGCGTGCGCATGGCCGGCGGCATCCTGGTGATCCTATTCGGCCTGTGGACCCTCCCCGGCCCGCACCAGGCCTGGATCATGGGCCACGAGATGCACGCCAGCGCCACTCAGCCACACCATAAAGCCGCTTGATACAGGTCAACAGGCCTCTGTCGGACTCTCCCTAGACTGCGCAGGAAAAGCTCGCCACCGGGGAACATCGGCATGCTCGACAATATTCGCTGGGACGCAGATCTGATACGCCGATACGATCTGGCCGGCCCGCGCTACACCTCCTATCCCACAGCCGTGCAGTTCCACGAAGGCGTCGGACCCTTCGACCTGCTGCATGCGCTGCGCGATAGCCAGAAGGCCCAGCGCCCGCTCTCGCTCTACGTGCACGTCCCGTTCTGCGCGAACATCTGCTACTACTGCGCCTGCAACAAGGTCATCACCAAGGATCGTGGCCGCAGCGCGCCCTACCTCGCCCGTCTCATCCACGAAATCGAGATCGTCAGCCGCCACCTGGGGCGCCAGCAGCCGGTCGAGCAGCTGCATTTCGGCGGAGGTACCCCGACCTTCCTGAGCCCCGGCCAGCTGCGCGAACTGATGGCGCAGTTGCGCACCCATTTCCATTTCGTCGATGGCGACTTCGGCGACTACGGCATCGAGATCGACCCGCGCGAGGCCGACTGGTCGACCATGGGCCTGCTCCGCGAGCTGGGCTTCAACCGCGCCAGCATCGGCGTGCAGGACTTCAACCTGGACGTGCAGCAGGCCATCAACCGCCTGCAGAGCCTGGACGAGACCCGCGCCATCATCGATGCCGCGCGCACACTGCAATTCCGCTCGATCAACATCGACCTGATCTACGGCCTGCCCAGGCAGACCCCGGACACCTTCGCGCGCACCGTCGAACAGGTCATCGCCCTGCAGCCCAACCGGCTGTCCGTCTTCAACTACGCGCACCTGCCGGAGCGTTTTCCGCCGCAACGCCGGATCAACGCCGAGGACCTGCCTTCCCCCGGGCAGAAGCTGGAAATGCTGCAACGCACCACCGAGCAACTCGAGGCCGCCGGCTACCGCTACATCGGCATGGACCACTTCGCCCTGCCGGACGACGAACTGGCCATGGCCCAGGAAGACGGCACCCTGCAGCGCAACTTCCAGGGTTACACCACCCACGGCCATTGCGACCTCGTTGGCCTGGGGGTGTCCTCGATCAGCCAGATCGGCGACCTCTACTGCCAGAACAGCAACGACATCGCCGATTACCAGAACACCCTCGACCAGGGCCAGCTAGCCACTCGCCGCGGCCTGCACTGCAACAAGGACGACCTGATCCGCCGTGCGGTGATCCAGCAGCTGATCTGCCATTTCCAGCTGGACTTCGAGGACATCGAAGACCTCTACAACATCGATTTCCGCGGCTACTTCGCGGAAATCTGGGGCGACCTCGAACGCTTCGCCCGCGACGGCCTGATCACCCTCGGCCCGCGCGGCATCGACGTGAACGCTTCCGGCCGGTTGCTGGTGCGCTCGCTGTGCATGCTGTTCGACCGCTACCTGCCGATGCAGAACCTGCAACGCTTCTCGCGGGTCATCTGACCTGCGGGTTCCCTTCGTACGACCGACGGTACGGGGCCAACTGTCGCACCCATTGCTACAGGATATGTCCGGTTTCGTCGGAGTCGGCAACGGCCCTGAAACGGCACTTTTCGAAAGACTTCGAGCCTAGGTGCAAGGCCTGAAAACCCTCATCGGCAGCGCTGGAACCTGCGATTCAGACAGGTCGCCAACTGGCGCGCGGCTTGCCGTCTGCGGTACCCTTGGTTTTTGTGTGCCATCCCATTCAAGGAACACTCATGGCCGAAACCATCAAAGTGCGCGCACTGCCGCAGGCGCACTGCAAGGATTGCAGCCTGGCGCCCCTCTGCCTGCCCCTGTCGCTGAACACCAACGACATGGACGCCCTCGATGAGATCGTCAAACGTGGCCGACCGCTGAAGAAAGGCGAATTCCTGTTCCGCCAGGGCGACGCCTTCGGCTCCGTCTTCGCCGTACGTTCCGGCGCGCTGAAGACCTTCAGCATCACCGATGGCGGTGAAGAACAGATCACCGGCTTCCACCTGCCCAGCGAGCTGGTCGGCCTGTCCGGCATGGACACCGAGAGCTACCCGGTATCGGCCCAGGCCCTGGAAACCACCTCGGTCTGCGAGATTCCCTTCGAACGCCTGGACGAGCTCTCCGAGCAACTGCCGCAGCTGCGCCGCCAGCTGCTGCGCGTGATGAGCCGGGAAATCCGCGACGACCAGCAGATGATGATGCTGCTGTCGAAGAAGACCGCCGACGAGCGCATTGCCACCTTCCTGGTGAACCTCTCCGCGCGCTTCCGAGCCCGTGGTTTCTCCGCCCAGCAGTTCCGCCTGGCCATGTCGCGCAACGAGATCGGCAACTACCTGGGCCTGGCGGTGGAAACCGTTTCCCGCGTGTTCACCCGCTTCCAGCAGAACGGCCTGATCGCCGCCGAAGGCAAGGAAGTGCACATCCTCGACTCCATCGAGCTGTGCGCCCTGGCGGGTGGCCAGCTAGAAAGCTGATCGACGGAGAAACTGATCGATCCGTCGACTTTCCGGTCATCGAAAACGGGCTCGCCAATCGGCGGGCCCGTTATACTTCCGGCTCTAGAATTCCCGCGTCCATCAGGTGCCAATCCAGCATGATCCTCAACCAACTCGACCTGAAGTCCGTGATCCGCGCCGTGCCCGACTTTCCCAAGCCCGGCGTCATGTTCCGCGACATCACCCC
The DNA here is from genome assembly GCA_046940325.1 of Enterobacterales bacterium AE_CKDN230030158-1A_HGKHYDSX7. Lineage (GTDB taxonomy): Bacteria > Pseudomonadota > Gammaproteobacteria > Pseudomonadales > Pseudomonadaceae > Pseudomonas. The sequence goes on from JBKYMN010000001.1 coordinate 262,557, forward strand.
GCTGTTCCAGTCGCCGCGAGCCCTGCGCTTCGTTGCCGACAGCTTCATCCAGCGCTACGTCGAGGCCGACTTCACCCACATCGGCGCCATGGATGCGCGCGGCTTCCTGATCGGTTCGATCATCGCCTATGAACTGAACAAGCCCCTGGTCCTGTTCCGCAAGCGCGGCAAGCTGCCGGCCGATGTGCTGGCCCAGGCCTACGAGACCGAGTACGGCGAAGCCCTGCTGGAAGTCCACGCCGACAGCCTGTGCGAAGGCGACAGCGTGCTGATCTTCGATGACCTGATCGCCACCGGCGGCACCCTGCTGGCCGCTGCGCAACTGGTACGCCGCATGGGCGCCAGCGTGTTCGAAGCCGCCGCGATCATCGACCTGCCGGAACTGGGCGGTTCGACCAGGCTCAACGACGCACAGATCCCCACCTACAGCCTGACCGCCTTCGCCCTCGACGAAGCCTGATCGGCGCTGCTGCAGACAACGGGCGCTTCGGCGCCCGTTTTCGTTTCCGGCGTGCGCGGCAACGCCCCATCCAATGACTGGTCGTCACCCCTTTGGCCTGATCCGACCCGGGCACGGCCGGATATGACCTGGCGATTGTCCGACAAGACTCCGAACATGACATCAACCGATGACACATTCGAAGGTGGCATCGAGCACTAACGACAGGGCTTGCCGGTTCAGCGCACCTGCCGCGCACCGCTCGCCCGCACAACAACAAGGAGTTAGTCATGAACGCCAGCACTACGCCGATTCGCGCCAACTTCCCGGTCCGCCGCATGGATTTCACCTTCAGTGAAACGCCGAAATACTGGTGGGACGGGCAGCCCTTCATGACCCACTTCATGAACAATCTGTCCTCGCTGTTCCCCTACGGCGAAAAGTTCTTCGTCGACAGCGTGCGCGCCGTGCGCGAGCGCATCCAGGACCCGCAATTGCAGAAGGACGTCAGCGCCTTCATCGGCCAGGAAGCCATGCACTCCAAGGAGCACGCGGCCTACAACGAATACGCCGACGAGCACGGCATCGACCTGGAAACCCTGGAGCTGCGCATCAAGGTGCTGCTCGAATCCATCAGCAAGGTCACCACGAAAAAACACCAGCTGGCGATCACCTGCGCCCTGGAACACTTCACTGCGACCATGGCCGAGCAACTGCTCAAGCGCGAAGACCTGAGCAGCCAGATGAAATCGGACAAGATGTACAAGCTATGGATGTGGCACGCCGTCGAGGAGAACGAACACAAGGCGGTGGCCTACGACGTCTACCAGCAGGTCTACGGCGGCTACTTCACCCGCACCGCGGTGATGCTGCTGACCACCGTGATCTTCCTCGGCGTCATCGCCGGCTTCCAGATCAACCTGCTGCGCCGCGACGGCCAGCTGTTCAACTGGCGCAGCTGGAAGCACGGCCTGGGCGTGCTGCTGCACCCGCGCCGCGGCTACTTCGTCAACCTGATCCGCCCCTGGCTGGACTACTTCCGCCCCGGCTTCCACCCCTTCGACCACGACACCAAGGCCCTGGAAACCCGCTGGAAGGAACAGCTGGACTTCGCTGGCTGAACCCCGACAAACCTCGCCCAACTTCGGATAACGCCAGGCATCGCCTGGCGTTTTTCTTTTTTATCGGGCACCGCGACAACCAGTCACTACACTGAGCAGGGTTTCCGGAGCCCAATGGAACGCGCAGTTCAAGCAGAACCACGTCACGAATTGCGAGCCAAGGAGGTCAGATGCCCGCCCAAGCCCCCTCCCCCTGGAAGGTCCCGCTCGTCCGCGAGCTGGCCATCATCCTGCTGATCAAGCTGGCCCTGTTGCTGGTGATCAAGGCCGTCTGGTTCGACCAGCCCACCGTCCCCGCCGACGGCTCCCGCGTCACCAGCCAGCACCTGCTCGGCGACAGCCGCCCGAGCGACGCCGAAAAGGAGAGCGCCCGATGATTTCCGAAGCCGTCGTTGACCTGTCGCGCCTGCAGTTCGCGATGACCGCCATGTACCACTTCCTGTTCGTGCCGCTGACGCTCGGCCTGGCCTTCCTGCTGGCGATCATGGAGTCGGTCTACGTGATGACCGGCAAGCAGGTGTACAAGGACATGACCCAGTTCTGGGGCAAGCTGTTCGGCATCAACTTCGCCCTGGGCGTCACCACCGGGCTGACCATGGAGTTCCAGTTCGGCACCAACTGGGCGTATTACTCCCACTACGTCGGCGACATCTTCGGCGCGCCGCTGGCCATCGAAGGGCTGATGGCCTTCTTCCTCGAATCCACCTTCATCGGCCTGTTCTTCTTCGGCTGGGACCGGCTGTCGAAGGTCCAGCACCTGGCGGTGACCTGGCTGGTGGCGCTGGGCTCCAACCTCTCTGCGCTGTGGATCCTGATCGCCAACGGCTGGATGCAGAACCCGGTGGGCGCGGAGTTCAACTTCGAAACCATGCGCATGGAACTGACCGACTTCGGCGCGCTGCTGTTCAACCCGGTCGCCCAGGTCAAGTTCGTCCACACCGTCGCCGCCGGTTACGTCACCGGGGCGATCTTCGTCCTCGCCATCTCCAGCTACTACCTGCTCAAGCGCCGCGACCAGGGCTTCGCCCGGCGCTCCTTCGCCATCGCCTCGGCCTTCGGCCTGGCCTCGATCCTCTCGGTGATCATCCTCGGCGACGAGTCGGGCTACGAGATCGGCGACGTGCAGAAGACCAAGCTGGCCGCCATCGAGGCCGAATGGGAAACCCACCCCGCTCCCGCCGGCTTCACCCTGATCGGCCTGCCCAACCAGGAGGAGCAGCGCACCGACTACGCGATCAAGATCCCCTTTGTACTGGGCCTGATCGCCACCCGCTCGCTGGACAAGGAGGTCACCGGCATCAAGGACCTGCTGGTGCAGCACGAAGCGCGCATCCGCAACGGCATGACCGCCTACGCCCTGCTGCAGAAGCTGCGCGGCGGCGACAAGTCCGAGGCCACACTGGCGCAGTTCAACCAGGTGAAGAACGACCTCGGCTATGGCCTGCTGCTGAAGAAGTACACGCCCGACGTGGTGGACGCCACCGAGGAGCAGATCCGCCTGGCCACCCTCGATACCATTCCCGATGTGTTCACCCTGTTCTTCAGCTTCCGCATCATGGTCGGTTGCGGCTTCCTCATGCTCGCCCTGTTCGCCTGTGCGTTCTATGCCTCGGCGCGCAAGAACGAGGAACGCAAGCGCTGGCTGCTCAAGTGGGCGCTGTGGAGCCTGCCGCTGCCCTGGCTGGCCGCGCAGACGGGCTGGTACGTCGCCGAACACGGGCGCCAGCCCTGGTCCATCGGTGAAGTGCTGCCGGTGCACCTGTCCGCCTCCAGCCTCAGCACCGGCGATGTGTGGGGCTCGCTGCTGGCGCTGATCGCCTTCTACAGCCTGCTGCTGGTGGTGGAGATGTACCTGATGATCAAGTTCGCCCGCCTCGGCCCGTCCAGCCTGCACACCGGCCGCTACCACTTCGAGCAGGGCCCGGCCGTCGCCGGCACGGCCACGGCGTAAGGAGACGACCATGGACTACGAAACGCTGAAACTGACCTGGTGGGTGCTGATCGGCGTGCTGCTGATCGGCTTCGCTCTCACCGACGGCTTCGACATGGGCGCCATGGCGCTGATGCCCTTCGTGGCGAAGACCGACAGCGAGCGCCGCGTGGCGATCAACACCATCGCTCCGCACTGGGACGGCAACCAGGTCTGGTTCATCACCGCCGGCGGCGCGCTCTTCGCGGCCTGGCCGATGGTCTACGCCACGGCCTTTTCCGGATTGTACTGGGCGATGCTGCTGGTGCTCTTCGCCCTGTTCTGCCGCCCCGTCGGCTTCGACTACCGCAGCAAGCTGGAGAACCAGCGCTGGCGCAACGTCTGGGATTGGGCCCTGTTCGTCGGCGGCTTCGTCCCGGCACTGGTGTTCGGCGTGGCCTTCGGCAACCTGTTCCAGGGCCTGCCGTTCACCCTCGACGAGATGATGCGGCCGTCCTACCACGGCAACTTCTTCGGCCTGCTCAACCCCTTCGCCCTGCTCGCTGGAGTCGTCAGCCTGAGCATGCTCAGCCTGCACGGCGGCGCCTGGCTGATGCTGCGCACCGACGGCGAACTGGCCCGGCGTTCGCGGCGGGCGGCGCAACTGTGTGCACTGGTGTACCTGGCGAGCTTCATCGCCGCCGGCGCCTGGGTCAGCCTGGGCATGAACGGCTTCGCCCTGCTCTCGAGCATCGACGGCAACGCGGTAATGAACCCGCTGAACAAGGAAGTCGCGCTGACCAACGCCGGCTGGCTGGCCAACTACCACGCCTATCCCGTGACCATTGCCGCGCCCATCGTCGGCATCCTCGGCGGCCTGCTGGCACTGGCATCGGCCAGCGGCGGGCGCGGCGGCCTGACCTTCCTCGGCAGCGCCCTGGCGATCATCGGCACCCTGTGCACGGCGGGCTTCGCGCTGTTCCCCTTCGTTTTCCCCTCCAGCGAGAACCCGGCAGCCAGCCTGACGGTGTGGGACGCCGTGTCCAGCCACAAGACCCTGGGCATCATGTTCGTCGTGGCCTGCATCTTCGTGCCGCTGATCCTCTGCTACACGCTGTGGGGCTACGTGAAGATGTGGGGCCGGCTGACCGGCAAGCACATCGAAGCCAACTCCCACGGCCTCTATTGAAGGAGCGAACGCATGTGGTACTTCACCTGGATACTCGGTGTTCTGCTGGCCTGCAGTTTCGGCATCATCAACGCGCTGTGGCTGGAAACCACCCAGGACCTGGACAGTGACGACTGACGCCACGCTCCTGCGCCACCCCGCCGGCCGCACCCTGTCGCTGCTGCTGGCGGTCCCACTGGCGCTGGTCCTGCTGATCCACCCCGCCGCCATGCTCGACACCCAGGGCCGCTACAGCCATGGCCTGCTGATGCTGGCGATGCTCGGCGTCAGCGCCGGTTTCGTGCATGGCGTGGGCTTCGACCCGCGTGGCCTGCCCTGGCGCTGGCTGTTCGGGCCACTGTGCGGCTGGGCATTGATGGCGCTGGGCTACGCCCTGCTACTGAAGGCGCAGCTGGGCCTGTAGGAGCGGGCCTTGTCCACGAAGGATCGGCCACGCTCCTGCGGATACCGGTCTCAACCCTCGGAGCGGCGCGGCAGGTCATCCACCGTGTCGAACCACGACAGCTGCGACGAGCACCAGACATGGCACTGCGGCCGGATCAGCTCCGGCTCGTCCAGGGTCACGGTGTTGAGCCCCACCGTCTCGCCGTCGCGCACGCGGAACTCCATGGGCGTGCCGCACTTCACGCAGAAGCGCCGCTCGCCCTCTTCGCTCGAACGCCACATCCCCAGCTCGCCAGCGAGATAGGCAAATCCCGTCAGCGGAATCACCGCCCAGGGCACCGCCGGTGCGGCATTGGATTTCTGGCAGAGGCGGCAATGGCAGTAGCCGGTCTCTTCCGGCTCGGCGTCCACCCGGTAGCGCACCGCGCCGCAGGCGCAGCCACCGAACAGGGGCAAGGGCAACATGGCAGCAATCTCCGCTCGAATAGAAAGCCTCAGAGCCTAGCCAGCATGCCGAAGGTCTGCAGCACCGCGACGCCGGTGAAGAGCAACAGGATTTGTCGCTCCGCCAGGGCGCAGACGTCCTCACGCAACTCGGGAGGACGCTCCAGATAATCCAGCGACTGCTGGAACAACTGCCGGCTGATCAGCCGCGACAGCTGGTTCAGCTCGTTCTCGTCGATGTCCGGCAGCAGGTGGAACTGGCGGATGTCCTCGGCCATATCCTCGCCGAACTCGTCCATCACCCGCGCCAGCGCTTCGCGCAATACCGGCGACGGCCCGTGCAGTTCGCGCACGCCAATGATGAAAGCCTGCGGGTTGCGCTCGACGAAATCGAAGAACAGCCGCACCGTTTCGCGGGTGACGCACTGGCCGCGCTCGAAATCGAGGCCGAACGGTACATTCCCGGCCCCCGCTCCCGGTTGCGCGCGCTCGGCGGCCTCGCGACGCAGGTCGCGCAGCGGCTGGCGCAACTGAGTGGCGATGTCGCGGATGATCGCCAGCCCCAGGTCGTCCACATCGCCGAAATGCCGGTAGAAGGTGTTCGGGTTCAGCCCCGCTTCCCGCGCCAGCTCCCGCAGCCCCAGGCTGCTCAGGCTGCGCCGGCTGGCCGCCAGGCGCAGCGCGGCGTCGATCAGTGCGCGCTTGCCGGCGGCTTCCGTTGGCCGTTCTTCCTGTCCGATTTCCATGAGTTTCGTGCCCGACCCCACCGAAGGTTGGTTGTTGCGCAGGTATACAGATGTCTACATTTCATCACGTAGACAGTTGTATACGCCAGCAATAATCATAACAGGAGCGTGGCCATGAGTACGGTTGTGAGTACCCAACCAAAGACTGCCCCCAGACACTGCAAGGTCGCCATCATCGGTACCGGGTTCTCCGGCCTGGGCATGGCGATCCGCCTGAAGCAGGAAGGCGAGAACGACTTCCTGCTGTTCGAGAAGGACGCCGGCGTCGGCGGCACCTGGCGGGTCAACAACTACCCGGGCTGCGCCTGCGACGTGCAATCCCACGTCTACTCCTTCTCCTTCGAGCCGAACCCGGACTGGACGCGCATGTTCGCCCGCCAGCCGGAAATTCGCGCGTATCTGGAGAAGTGCTGGGCAAAGTACCGCCTGGAAGACAAGACGCTGCTCAATACCGAGATGGCGCGCTTCGAATGGAACGACGAGCAGCAGCTCTGGCACCTGTTCGACGCCGCCGGCAACCACTACACCGCCAAGGCCGTTGTCTCCGGCATGGGTGCCCTGTCGATCCCGTCGATCCCCGCGCTCAAGGGCCTGGAGAACTTCCAGGGCAAGGCCTTCCATTCCCAGCAGTGGGACCATGAGTACGACCTCAAGGGCAAGCGCGTGGCAGTGATCGGCACCGGCGCCTCGGCCATCCAGTTCGTCCCGGAAATCCAGCCGCTGGTGGCCAAGCTCGACCTCTACCAGCGCACCGCGCCGTGGATCCTGCCCAAGCCGGACCGCGCCATCAGCGAGAAGGAACGCGCGCGTTTCCGCCACTTCCCGGCGGTGCAGAAGCTCTGGCGCGGCGCGCTCTACAGCATGCTCGAAGGCCGCGTGCTGGGCTTCACCTTCGCCCCCTGGGCGATGAAGCTGGTGGGCAGGCTGGCCGAGCGCTTCATCCGCCAGCAGGTCAAGGACCCGGACCTGCGCCGCAAGCTGACCCCGGACTACACCATCGGCTGCAAGCGCGTGCTCATGTCGCACAACTACTACCCGGCGCTGGCGGCCTCCAACTCTTCGGTGATCGTCGACGGCATCCGCGAGATCAAAGCCGGCAGCATCATCACCAGCGATGGCCGCGAGCGCCAGGTGGACGCCATCATCTTCGGCACCGGCTTCACCGCCAACGACCCGATCCCGCGTGGCGTGGTGTTCGGCAAGGGCGGCGTGGACCTGCTCGACACCTGGCAGAACGGCCCGGAAGCCTACAAGGGCACCCTGACCCACGGCTTCCCCAACCTGTTCTTCCTCATGGGCCCGAACACCGGCCTGGGCCACAACTCCATGGTCTACATGATCGAATCGCAGATCGCCTACGTGCTCGGCGCCATCAAGCTGATGGACCGCCGCGAGCTGCAGAGCGTCGAAGTGAAGCAGGAGGTGCAGGAGCGCTGGAACCAGAAGCTGCAACGCGGGCTCAACCACAGCGTGTGGAACACCGGCGGCTGCAAGAGCTGGTACCTGCACCCGGTGAGCGGGCGCAACTGCACCCTGTGGCCGGGTTTCACCTGGCGCTTCCGCGCGCTGACCAGCCAGTTCGACCCCAGCGCCTATCATTTGAAGTCCAAGCCGCTGTCCAGCCCTGTCGTCCAACCCCAACGCCACGCAGAAGAGGTGCCGGCATGAAGAACTTCGAGAACAAGGTCGCCGCCATCACCGGCGCGGGCTCCGGCATCGGTCGCGCCCTGGCCATCGAGCTGGCCTCCCGTGGCTGCCACCTGGCCCTGGCCGATGTGAACGCGGCCGGCCTGGAAGAAACTCGCCAGTTGCTCTCCTCCAGCGGCGTGCGCGTTTCCGTCGATACCGTGAACGTCGCCGACCGCGAGCAGGTGCACGCCTGGGCCGACAAGGCCGCCCGCGAGCACGGCAAGGTCAACCTGGTGTTCAACAATGCCGGCGTCGCCCATGCCGGCACCGTGGAAGCCAGCGACTACGAAGAGTACGAGTGGATCACCAACATCAACTTCTGGGGCGTGGTCTACGGCACCAAGGCCTTCCTGCCGCACCTGAAGGCCTCCGGTGACGGCCACATCGTCAACGTCTCCAGCGTCTTCGGGCTGTTTTCCCAGCCGGGGATGAGCGCCTACAACGCCACCAAGTTCGCCGTGCGCGGCTTCACCGAGTCGCTGCGCCAGGAGCTGGACATGGAGCGCGGCGGCGTCTCGGCCAGCTGCGTGCACCCCGGCGGGATCAAGACCAACATCGCCAAGACCGCGCGGATGAACGACAGCATGGTCAAGGTCACCGGGCAGAACGCAGAAGCTGCGCGCACCCAGTTCAACGACCAGTTGTTGCGCACCACCCCGCAGAAGGCCGCGCAGGTGATCATCCGCGGCGTCGAGCGCGACTCGCGGCGCATCCTGATCGGCCCGGACGCCCATGCCATCGACGTGATGCTGCGCCTGCTGCCGGTCTGGTACCAGAAAGTGGTCACCGGCAGCATGAAGCTGGCCAAGCGCTTTGCCCCCAAACCCAAGCGCAAGCCGGGCGCGGAGGGTTACGAGGCCAAGTAACGCTGCGTCGCAACGAGTCCCTTTTTCCCTGTCGGGCCGGCGCCCATCCCCCTTACCCCCGGATGGGCGCCGTTTTTTTGCTTGCCGATTTTCAACTACCGGCGGGTCGCCACCACCTCCAGGTATTCACTGGGGATCACCAGCGACGCCGGACCGGCACGGTTGCTGCGCTCCAGCAACTGCGTGAGGTCACGCTCCAGCGCTGCCGCATCAGCCTCGGGCAACGAGGCAAACGCCTTGTGTACCGGCCCGTACCAGGTGCGGAAAACGTCCAGGAAGTGCGCCGCCGAGCGATAGCGGAAGTTGAAGGTCTGCCGGGTTGCGCGCCACTCGCTGACCGAGTCGCCGAACAGTTCGTGCAGGTACTCCTCCCGCCCCCAGCCCGATGGCGGACGCACACCCGGCGCAGGCGGGATGTAACCCGACAACACCTTGAACACCTGGCCGATGAAGCCTTCCGGCGTCCAGTTGGCCAGGCCGATGCGCCCGCCGGAACGGCAGACCCGCGCGAGCTCACCCGCGGCCTTGGGTTGATCCGGGGTAAACATCACGCCAAAGGTGGAAACGACAGCATCGAAACGGCCGGCCTCGAAAGGCAACGCCTCGGCATCGGCTTCGCGGAACTCCACGGCCAGGTGCTCGGCACGGGCGCGCTCGGCGCCCAGTTCCAGCAGGCGCGGCACATAGTCGGTGGAGACAACCCGGCAACCGCGCCGGGCGGCGGCCAGGGTGGCGTTGCCGTTGCCGGCGGCCACATCCAGCACGCGCTCGTCGCAGAGCAGGTCGCAGGCCTCGGCCAGGCGTTCGCCGACGATCTGCAGGGTGGTACCGATCACGGCGTAGTCGCCGCTGGCCCAGGTGGCCATCTGGCGTTGTTTCAGGGCATTGAAGTCGACAGGGGCATTCATCTTGTTGTTCTCCAGGCGCCGGGGCGCCTCATTCGGCAGTGGTCGGATCGAGGGTGGTGACGACCTGCGACACCCGGTTGGCCGGGAAGCCGCCCAGGCGGGCGTGTTCGCGCACGGCGGCCTCGTCGGGGGCGATGTACAGGCAGTAGATGCGATCAGCGACCACGTGGCTGTGCAGCCACTGCACCTGGGGACTCAACTGGCTCAACACCTGGCAGGACTTCTGCGCGACGGCCTTGAAATCGCGTTCGGACAAGGCTCCGACGCCGGGGATCTCGCGCTCGATAACGAACTTCGGCATGACACTCTCCATAGGGTGGGATAGTGCGGGTACCGCGACATCCCGCACCTTCATGCTGCTCCTGGCGCCCGAGGACGTCCTGCTCCAGCGTCGGCGTTCCCTGCCCGATCGTCCGGCCGGCGCTTGCCGCCTCGCTTTCGCGCGCAAAATCCGAGAAATGCCCGCCCGGAGGGATCGGCCATGAGCTCGGAAAGCATCCTCGCCGCCCAGCAGCGTCTGACTCGCCTGGTACAGCAGCGACCCGGCGTTGCCCTGGTGCAGGAAACCCCCGCCATCGCGCAATGGGAAGGCGCGGGCAAGACCCACACCCGGCACCCGGACGGCAACGTCATCCACACCGACCTGCCCCGTGAACTGGGTGGCGACGGCGAGCGGGTCAGCCCCGGCTGGCTGCTGCGCGCCGCCATGGCCTCCTGCGCGGTGACGCGCATCGCCATGCTGGCCAACGAGACCGGCGTCGAGCTGCAGAAGCTCGAAGCCGAGGTCGGCTCCGTCACCGACGTGCACGGCCTGCTGGGGCTCAGCCGGGAAGACGGCCAGGCCGCCTCTCCCGGCCCGGCGCAGGCCCGGCTGCAGGTGCGCATCGCGGCGCCAGGGGTATCGGAAGAGCAGCTGCGCGACCTGGTCGCCGAGGCCATTCGCCTGTCGCCGATGGTCGCCGCCTTCCGCGACGCCATCCCGGTCCACCTGGACATCGACACCGGGCCGGCCTGATGGATGCGCTCTCGGAAACCCTGCGCGTGGTGCGGCTGGTGGGAGCGATCTTCATCAATGCGCGTTTCACCGCCCCCTGGTGCTACCAGTCGCCGCGCGCCGACTCGGTGGTCGGCCTGCTGGAGCCCGGCGCCGAACAGGTGGTGATCTTTCACCTGATCACCGAGGGCGAGTGCTTCGTCGAGATGGGCAAGGCCGAGCCGGTCAGACTGATCGCCGGCGACGCGGTGATCTTCCCCCAGGGCCACGCCCACCGCATGACCTCGCAGCCCGGCGTGCCGCCCGCCACCGGCGCGCGGCTGGATACCGTGCTGGCTCGCCGCCCGCGCCAGCTGGCGTATGGCGGGGGCGGTGCGACGACCCGCCTGGTGTGCGGTTATCTCGCCTGCGACGCACGCCTGGCCCGCCTGCTGCTGGCCGGGTTGCCGGCGCTGGTGAGGGTCAATGTGCGCGGCTCGGCGGCGGGCGCCTGGCTGGAATCCTCGGTGCGCTATGCCCTGGCCGAGGCGCGCTCGCCGCGCCCGGGCGGGGCCGGCGTACTGGCCAAGCTGGCGGAAGTGCTGTTCATCGAAGTGCTGCGCCTGTACATGGAGGAACAGGGCGAAGGCCGCAGCGGCTGGCTGGCCGGGCTGCACGACCGCATCGTCGGCAGCGCCCTGGGCGCGCTGCACCAGTCACCGGCCCACCCCTGGAGCCTGGAGGAACTGGCACGCTGCTCCGGCACCTCGCGCTCGGTGCTGGCCGAGCGCTTCCAGGGCCTGGTGGGCTGCCCGCCGATGCAGTACCTGACCCAGTGGCGCATGCTGCTGGCGGCGAACCTGCTGCGTGGCAGCAACGCCCCGCTGGCGCGCATCGCCGAGGATGTCGGCTACCAGACGGACACCGCCTTCAGCCGCGCCTTTCGCCGCGAGTACGGCTGCCCACCGGCCGCCTGGCGCCGCAGCCAATCCACCGCCCCCCGCGTGTAGGAGCGCGCCATGCGCGCGAATCGCGGGCATGGCCCGCTCCTACAGGGAGTTGCGGATTCAGAGCCCCATCTGCTTGGCAATGATCTCGTTCATGATCTCCCGCGTGCCGCCGCCGATGGAGAGGATGCGGTTGTCGCGGTACAGCCGCTCCACCAGGCTCTCGCGCATGTAGCCCATGCCGCCCAGCGCCTGCACCGCGTCGTAGGTCACCCGGTCGGCCACATCGGTGGCGAAGTTCTTGGCCATGGAGATTTCCTTGATCACGCTCTTGCCCACCGCCATCTTCGCCGCCTGGCGGTAGGTGAACTCGCGGGACACCTCCACCTGGGTGGCCATTTCCGCCAGCCGGTGCTTGAGCACCTGGAACTTGCCGATCGGCTTGCCGAAGGCCTCGCGCTCGCGGCACCAGGCCAGCGCCTCCTCCAGCGCCAGCTCGGCGGTCATGTTGGCCATGATCGCCAGCGCCAGGCGCTCACTCTGGAAGTTCGCCATGATGCAGGCGAAGCCCATGTTCTCGGCGCCGATCAGGTTCTCCACCGGCACCTTGCAGTCGTCGAAGAACAACTCGGCGGTGTCCGAGGCCCACCAGCCCATCTTCTTCAATTGGCGGCTGACCGTGAAGCCGGGCGTGCCCTTCTCCACCAGCAGCAGGCTGACGCCACCGAAGCCGTCGCCGCCGGTGCGCACGGCCACGGTGTAGTAGTCGGCGCGCACGCCGCTGGTGATGAAGGTCTTGCTGCCGCTGACCCGGTAGAAGTCGCCGTCGCGCACGGCGCGGGTCTTCAGGCTGGCGACGTCGGAACCGCCGGAAGGCTCGGTGACCGCCAGCGCCATGATCTTCTCGCCGGCCAGTACCTGCGGCGCAATGCGCTCGCGCAGCTCCGGGCGGCCCCACTTGATCAGCGGCGGCAGGCCGATGTCCAGCGAGCCCAGTCCCGCCACCAGGCCGCCGGAACCACAGCGCATCAGCTCCTCGCTGGCTGCCACCTTGGCGAACAGGTCGCCTTCATGACTGCCGCCCAACGCCTCGGGGTAACCGATGCCGAGGATGCCGGCCTCGCCCGCCTTGCGGTACAGCTCGCGGGGAAACGCCTCGGCCTCCTCCCAATCGGCGACATGGGGCAGGATTTCCCGCTCGACAAAGCGCCGCACGCTGTCGCGGACCAGGCGGTGGCTGTCATCGAAGTATTCGGCGAACGCAGACATGGCAGTGCTCCAGGCGATTTGCCTGAAACTTACCGAGCGCTTGCTTGGTTTTCAAGGCGAGACACCCGCCATCGGCTAGGACAGATGCGCCGTCCCGAACCGTTCGCGGTAGGCCGAAGGCGCTACGCCTGCTGCACCACGGAAGGCATTGCGGAAACTTTCCACAGTGCCGAAGCCGCACTGCTCGGCGATCCGCTCGACGCTGTCGGCGCTGCTCTCCAGCAGTTCGCGGGCGCGCAGCATGCGCTCGTGCTGCAGCCAGGCCTTGGGCGTCATGCCGGTCGCTTCGCTGAAGCGCCGCAGGAAAGTGCGTTCGCTCATGGCCACGCGACTCGCCAGCTCACCGACGGCAAGGGGGCGATCCAGGCGCTGGCGGGCCCAGTCGAGCAGGCTGGCGAGGTCGTGCCGCGGCGCCTTCGCCACCGGCGCAGGGATGAACTGCGCCTGGCCACCGCCGCGCTGCGGCGACATCACCAAGCGCCGCGCAACGGTATTGGCCACCTGCGTGCCGAAATCCCGCGCCACCAGGTGAAGACAGGCATCGATGCCCGCCGCGCTGCCAGCAGAGGTGATCACCTGCCCGGCGTCCACATAGAGCACCTGGGCATCGACTTCGATGGCCGGGAAGCGCATCGCCAGCTCCTCGGCGTAGCGCCAGTGCGTGGTCGCCCGCTGGCCATCCAGCAAGCCCGTGGCGGCGAGGACGAAGACGCCGGAGCAGATCGACAGTAACCGCGCTCCTTCGTCATGGGCCTTGCGCAGCGCCTGCACCAGTTCGGCGGACGGCACCTCGGCACGATCACGCCAGCCCGGCACGATGAGCGTCCCCGCCGTGTCGAGTGACTCCAGCCCACCGTCGGCCAGCACGCGGATGCCACCCAATGCCCGCATCGGTCCGTCGTCCACGGCAACGACCCGGTGGCTGTACCAGGGGAATTCGAACTCGGGACGCGGCAGGCCGAAGATCTCCACGGCAATGCCAAATTCGAAGGTGCACAGGCCGTCGTAGGCGAGAACGGCGACTTCCAGGGGATTGCGCGGCATTTGGCGAAAAACTTCCGATCACTGTCCAGACCGCCACTGTAGCCGGCTTTTGCCCCGCCTTACAGTGACCCTGTCTTCCACAGGAGCCCCACCATGCCCAGCCTTGTCAGCCAGTTTCCCGCCGCCTTGCCCGCCGACGCCCTCGCCCACTTCAGCCACCGTCTGGCCTTCGAGACCGACTGTTCGGACGTGAACGACGCCCTGCAGAATGGCGAGCAGGATTTCGTCCTGCTCGATGTGCGCAGCGCCGCCGCCTTCGCCCATGGCCACGTGCCTGGAGCGCTGAACCTGCCGACGCGGGAGATCGATGCGCGGCGCGTGGCGCAGTTCCCAGCAGGGACCCTGTTCGTCGTCTACTGCGCCGGGCCACACTGCAACGGCGTGCACCGTGCTGCTGCGAAGCTCGCGGCGCTGGGCTTGCCGGTGAAGGAGATGATCGGCGGCGTGACCGGCTGGCTGGATGAGGGTCTGGTGTTGGTCGGTGAAGCGCTACGGACGGACGGAGCAGGTCTTGGCTGCGCCTGTTGATCGCAGAAATGACAAGGCCGGAATGTCTCCGGCCTTGCGCGAATCCTTCCGATTGAGCCTATCAGCCGTTGATAGGCCGGCGTCCTGCCAGGGCGTGGGCCAGCGTGCCGCCATCCACCAGCTCCAGCTCGCCGCCCAGCGGCACGCCATGGGCGATGCGCGACAGCACCAGGTCACCGCCGCCCAGCAACTGGGCGATGTAGTGGGCAGTTGCCTCACCCTCCACCGTGGGGTTGGTGGCGAGGATGATCTCGCTGAAGCTGCCGGCCTTGATCCGCGCTTCAAGTTCGGGAATGCCGATGGCTTCCGGGCCGAGGCCGTCCAGCGGCGACAGGTGTCCCTTGAGGACGAAGTAGCGGCCCCGGTAGCCAGTCTGCTCGACGGCGAACACATCCAGCGGACCTTCCACCACGCACAGCAGGCTGTCGTCACGGCGCGGGTCGGTGCACTGCGGGCAGAATTCGTCCTCGGACAGGGTGCGGCACTGCTTGCAGTGGCCGACGCCCTCCATCGCCTGGGTCAGTGCCTGGGCCAGGCGCAAGCCGCCGCTGCGGTCCCGCTCCAGCAGCTGCAGCGCCATGCGCTGGGCACTCTTCTGCCCCACGCCGGGCAGGGTGCGCAGGGCATCGATCAGTTGGCGGATCAGCGGCGTGAAGCTCATGGGGCGGTCTCGGGCATTTTGCGGTAGGTCATAACGACTGTAGGAGCGAGCTTGCTCGCGAACCCTGCCAAGCCGCGTGGGCCGCCAGAGCGTTCGCGAGCAGGCTCGCTCCTACAGATCAGGGTACAGCCGGGATCAGAAGGGCATCTTGAAACCGGGCGGCAGCTGCATGCCGGCGGTCATGCCGGACATCTTCTCCTGGTTGTTCTGCTCGATCTTGCGCACGGCGTCGTTCACCGCGGCGGCGATCAGGTCTTCGAGGATTTCCTTGTCTTCCTGCATCAGGCTGTCATCCAGGGAGACGCGCTTGACGTCGTGGCGACCGGTCATCACCACGCTGACCAGACCGGCGCCGGATTGACCGGTCACTTCGGCGTTGGCCAGCTCTTCCTGCATCTTCTGCATTTTTTCCTGCATCTGCTGGGCCTGCTTCATCAGGCCGGCCATGCCACCTTTCATCATGTCGAGTTCCTCGATTCGTTCAGTCGTCGGCGCAGGCTCAAGCCTTCGCCTCCAGGGGTTCGATAGTACCGTCGCGGACCACCGCGGCGAACTGTTGCTTCATCTGTAGCACATAGGGATCGGCAGCGATCGACGCTTCGGCCTGGCGCTGGCGCTCGGCGCGTTTGCGCGCGGCGGCCTGGGCCGGGGTTTCCTGCTCGGGCTTCTGCACCGTCACCTGCAAGGTCAGCGGGCGGCCGTGGTACTGGCTCAGCGCGTCGTTCAGGCGGCGTTGCTGGGTCGCGTTGAACAGCGCGCTCTGGCCCGGGTCCAGGTGCAGGTGCCAGTTATCGCCGTCGACGGCGATCAGGGTGCAGTTGGCGCCGATGCTGGCGGTCAGGCCGGCCAGGCCCAGGCGCGGGAACAGGTCCAGCCACTCGGCGGCCAGCCCGGTCGCCGGCATGGCGGCGGGCTCGGGTTCCGGCTCGGCCGCTTCCTGCGGTGCCTGGTTTTCCAGGTAGCCGTAGGATTCCATGTCGACTTCGTAATAGTCCTCGGCGGGCGGCGGTTCCTCGTCGCGGTCGTCGTCTTCGGCCGGAGCTTCGGCCACGACCGGAGCGGGCGCTTCCACCGGGGTCGGCACTGCAGCTGGCGTTGCCGCTACAGGTGCTGGTGCTGGTGCTGGTGCTGGTGCTGCAGGCTCGATCGGTGCGGGAGCGGCGGCAACCGGTGCCGAGGGTTCATCCCATGGCAGGTCGACCGGCGCGTCGGCAACCGGCAGTTGCGGCTCGCTTGCCGGAGCAACAGGCTCTGCTGCGACGACCACTTCAGGCTGCGCTTCAACCGGCACAGGAGCCGCTTCGACCACCGGAGCAGGAGCGGCAACAGGCGCAGTCTCCACCGCCGGAGCCGGAGCCGGAGCCGGAGCCGGAGCCGCCTGAGGCTGCGACACTGCAACGGCCGGGGCAACCTCGGCAACCGGCGCTGCAGGAGCAATAGGCGCAGGCGCAACAGGCGCTGGAGCAATGGCGGCAACCGGCGCTGCAACGGCGGCGCCGGCCACTGGGTTGGGGTTGGAATCAGCCGTGGCCTTGCTGATCCCCAGATCCTTTAGGGGTGACCTCGGTGCGCCGTCGGCATCGGCCGGGCGGAAGGCCAGCATGCGCAGCAGCACCATCTCGAAGCCGCCACGGGGATCAGGCGCCAGCGGCAGGTCACGGCGGCCGATCAGGCCCATCTGGTAGTAGAACTGCACGTCCTCGGCTGGCAGCGCCTGGGCCAGTGCCAGCACCCGGTCGCGGTCGCCCTGGCCGTTGTCGACCGCCTCGGGCAACGCCTGGGCAATGGCCACGCGGTGCAGCACGTTGAGCATTTCGGCCAGCACGCCGCCCCAGTCCGGGCCTTGTTCGGCAAGGTGGCGCACCGCCTCGAGCAGTGCGCGGGCGTCGCCTTCCAGCAGGGCATGGAGCACGCCGTAGACCTGACCGTGATCGAGGGTGCCGAGCATGGCGCGCACGTCGGCGGCCAGCACCTTGCCTTCGCCGAAGGCAATGGCCTGGTCGGTGAGGCTCATGGCGTCACGCATGGAACCATCGGCCGCACGGCCGAGCAGCCACAGCGCGTCGTCCTCGAACGGCACGTTCTCGGCGCCCAGTACATGGGTCAGGTGCTCCACCACGCGCTCCGGCGGCATGTTCTTCAGGGAGAACTGCAGGCAGCGGGAGAGAATGGTGACCGGCAGCTTCTGCGGGTCCGTGGTGGCCAGCAGGAACTTCACATGGGGCGGCGGCTCCTCCAGGGTCTTCAACAGGGCGTTGAAGCTGTGGCTGGACAGCATGTGCACTTCGTCGATCAGGTAGACCTTGTAGCGCCCGCGGCTCGGCGAGTACTGCACGTTGTCGAGCAGCTCGCGGGTGTCCTCGACCTTGGTGCGGCTGGCAGCGTCCACTTCGATCAGGTCGACGAAACGGCCCTCATCGATCTCGCGGCACACTGAGCACTGCCCGCAGGGCGTCGAGCTGACACCGGTCTCGCAGTTCAGGCACTTGGCCAGGATGCGCGCGATGGTGGTCTTGCCCACGCCACGGGTACCGGTGAAGAGGTAGGCGTGGTGCAGGCGCTGGTTGTCCAGCGCGTTGATCAGGGCCTTGAGCACATGGGTCTGGCCGACCATTTCGCGGAACGAGCGCGGACGCCATTTGCGGGCAAGAACCTGATAACTCATTGAAATCCATCGCGACAGGTGAGCAGAAGTGCGCTAATCCTAGCGAAGCGGACCGTAAATTGCACCCGATGTCCGCACCGGGCGTTGTCGCATCTTGGCAAGGGCCGGGCTACACGGCATTGTGTTGTCGTTCTGCCATCAACGGAGCCTTGATGCGCTTCCTCGCCACCGCCCTGCTGCTGACCGCCACCTTCGCCCAGGCCGACGACCGTCCCCTGCGCTTCTCGGTGGTCGACAGCTGGGCGATGCCCCTGGCGCAGATCGAAAATGGCGAACTGACCGGCGGCATCATGCTGGAGTTGTTCAGGGAAACTGCGCGTGAACTGGGCCGCACCCCGGCCTTCCATATCGTGCCCCGCGCGCGTATCGAACAGGCGCTGCTGACCCATTCGGTGGATGTGCGCTGCTACGTGTCGCGCACCTGGATCGAGCACGAATTCAACGACTACCGCTGGACCGCGCCGCTGATGGTGCAGCGCGACCTGCTGGTGACCCGCGACGCCCCGGCGGGCGCCCTGGAAACCCTTTCCAGCCAGTCCGTCGGCACCGTACTGGGGTATCACTACCCCCGCCTGCAGCCCCTGCTGGATAGCCACTGGCTGTTCCGCGACGACGCGCGCAACCAGGAACTGGTGCTGAAGAAACTGCGCATCGGCCGCTATCAGTACGCGATCAGCAGCGAGTTCGCGCTGAACTGGTTCAACCGCAAACTGCCCGAGGCGGAGCGCCTGAGAACTGCCAGCGTGATCGAAGAGACGCCGCTGTCGTGCATGGTGCTGGACACGCCCGAGGTTCGCGCTGACGAAGTGCTTTCAGCGCTGGCGAAGATCAAGGCATCGGGGAAGATCGAGCAGATCCTGGATCACTACCGCTGAGGCGGGCAGCGCTCGACAGGACGCGAGACGGGCCATTTTCCGGGCCCCGAAATGGAGGCGGCCCCGCCAGCCACACCCCGGCACACAATGTCCCCGCCTTGGCTGCTTCCTTCCGGACCTGACCAGGTAAGCGAGTAATCGTTGCGGGGGGACCGACAGGGCCACCATCGCGAGAGCTCGCCAGTTCGGCGAGCCGCGCCATTGTAGCGGCTTGAGCGCAACTTACAAGTACTTCAAGCACTTA
This sequence comes from Enterobacterales bacterium AE_CKDN230030158-1A_HGKHYDSX7, assembly GCA_046940325.1. Taxonomy (GTDB): domain Bacteria; phylum Pseudomonadota; class Gammaproteobacteria; order Pseudomonadales; family Pseudomonadaceae; genus Pseudomonas. The sequence continues at coordinate 281,458 of JBKYMN010000001.1, forward strand.
GCGTCGCCCTTCAAGCAATTCCTGACCATCATCACGAATTTGCCTTTTCATTAAGGGAATTACCCTACAGCCAGTTCAGAAAATTCAAGGTGAGCCGACGCTAAAGGAAGAGCCCGCCGCTCAAAGGCGGGCCATGACCAAGCGAGGAATGCCAGCATGTCCGTATCACTGCGATCCACTACTCTCGTTGCGCTGTTCTTTTCAGGCCCGCTACTGGCCTACGACGGCATCGTCCACTTCAGCGGCGCCGTGGTCGAGCCGACCTGCGGCGTGGACCTCAGCGAAGTGACCGGCAACGGCGCGCGAGTACGCCTGAACGATTGCACCCGAGCGGTGATGATGATGCTCAACGAGCCACGCAGCGACCTGCCCAGCGTGAGCTATCGACTGACCGACCTGCGGGGAAAGGCTCTGGGCCAGGGCGTCGCGGCCTCCGGCGACGCCGACAGCGTCATCCGCGAGATCACCAAGGGAGGCGTCGCCGCGGACAGGCGCCAGGTCGTGCTGGTGGCCGAGTACCTGTGACGGGCGCTATTGCGCCGGGAGCAGTCCTTCGGGCCGAGGCTGGGTGGAGACTTCCAGGTTCGGCCCGATGAACAGGTCCATCTTGCTGTAGCCCGGACGGGTACTGAAGGTGGAGTAGCGCTCCGCCCCCTGGTGGAACTGGAAGGCAACGCGGTATTCGCCCGAACGCAGCAGGCGCAACGGGAAGCTGCGCGCCTCGCCCGGCCTGATCTCGCCTGCGAGGGTTTCCTCGCCATTTTCCTTGTAGCTGTAGCTCACCGCCGGCCCGCCCTGGGCCTCCCCGCCTTGCACCTCATAGTGCAGGACGATCTGCGGGCGCTCGGTCCAGGCCACGTAGGCCCCGAACAGCAGCACCAGCGCCGCCACGCCAAGCAGACGCTGCTTTCTTGCCTTGTCCATCTCGCTCTCCGTCAACGGATGGCCCGCCACGCCAACAGCGCAGCGGGCCGACCGATCAGTTCAGGCTGTCGACCAAGGCCTTGGCGGGCACCAGGCGCACGGCCTTCTTGGCGGCGATCTCGATGGTCTTGCCGGTCTGCGGGTTGCGACCGGTGCGGGCGGCGCGCTCGCTGACCTTGAGCTTGCCGATACCCGGCAGGGTCAGCTCGCCGTCGTTTTCCAGGGCGTCCTGGGCGATCTGCGCCAGTTGCTCGAACACACCGCGCACGGCGGCCTGGGTCAGGTCGAGGGATTCGGCGATATCGCGAACCAGTTGGTCCTTGGTCATGGGCATGGAATGACTCCTTGATGCGTTGATCGTGATTCTTTAATCGGAAGAAAGGCGTGTCAGGCGCCGATGCCGTGGTCGGCCAGCAGCTTGACCAGCTGCTCTTCGTCCATCACGGCGACGCCAAGTTCCTGGGCCTTGGCCAACTTTGAACCCGCTCCCGGCCCGGCAACGACGCAGTGGGTCTTGGCCGACACCGAGCCGGCCACCTTGGCGCCCAGGCTTTCGAGTTTTTCCTTGGCGACGTCGCGGCTCATGGCTTCCAGGGTGCCGGTAAGCACCCAGGTCTGTCCGGCCAGCGGCAGGCCTTCGACCACCTTGCGCTCGCTGCGCCAGTGCATGCCGAACTCGGCCAGCTGCGCCTCGACGGCCCTGGCGCGCTCAACGCGGGCCGCATCGGCGAAATACTCGCGCACCGACTGCCTGGCCTTCTCGTTCACCCCTTTCAGGGTGCTGAGGTCCAGCCAGTCCTGGCTGAGGGTGACCAGGGCGTCGAGGCTGCCGGTGCGGTCTGCCAGCTTCTCGGCGCCGGTGGCGGCGATGAAGGGGATGTTGAGCTTGTCGATGAAGCCCGCCAGGGTGGCAACAGCAGCGAACTCGGCGGAAACCTCGCCCTCGTCCTGCAACTCGATGCCGCGCTCAAGCAACTGGGCGATGACTTCACGGTTGTGTTCGTCACCGAAGAAGTTGTGGATCTCGTAAGCCACCTCGCCACCGACATCCGGCAGGTAGGTAAGCACTTCGGGCAGCGCCTTCTGGATGCGTTCCAGCGCCCCCAGGGAGCGCGCCAGCAACTTGGCCGTCTCCTCGCCCACGTCCGGAATACCCAGGGCGAAGACGAAGCGCGCCAGCGGCGGTTTGCGGCTGTCGGCAATGGCGGCGAGCAGGTTGCGCGTGGAAACTTCGGCGAAGCCTTCCAGCTCGATGACCTGCTCGAAGGTGAGCGTGTACAGATCGGCCGGCGACTTCACCAGGCCCTTGTCCACCAGTTGCTCGACGATCTTGTCGCCGAGGCCGTCGATGTCCATGGCGCGACGCGAGACGAAATGGATGATCGCCTGCTTGAGCTGCGCCTGGCAGAACAGCCGGCCGACACAACGGTAGATGGCGCCCTCGCTGACCGACTCCTTGCCCTTGCTGCGCTTGACCAGCTGGGTGCGCTCGACCTGCGAGCCGCACACCGGGCACTGGGTGGGGATCGCCACCGGGCGCGCGTCCGCCGGGCGGCGCTCGGTGACCACCTGCATGACCTGCGGGATCACGTCACCGGCACGGCGGATGATCACGGTGTCGCCGATCATCAGGCCCAGCCGTGCGACTTCGTCCATGTTGTGCAGCGTGGCGTTGGAGACGGTCACGCCAGCCACCTGGACAGGCTTGAGGCGCGCCACGGGCGTTACCGCGCCGGTGCGGCCGACCTGGAATTCCACGTCCAGCAGTTCGGTCAGTTCTTCGCGAGCCGGGAATTTGTGGGCGATGGCCCAGCGCGGCTCGCGGGCGCGGAAGCCCAGTTCGCGCTGGAAGTCGATGCGGTTGACCTTGAACACCACGCCATCGATCTCGTAGGCGAGGCTGTCGCGGCGCGCGCCGATGTCTTCGTAGTAGGCGCGGCAGCCCTCGACACCCTTGGCCAGTTTCAGCTCGCGACTGATCGGAATACCCCAGCCCTTGAGGGCTTCGAGGATATCGACCTGGGTACCGGGCAGCGTGCCGCCCTCGACACGACCGAAACCGTAGCAACAGAACTCCAGCGGGCGACTGGCGGTGATTTTCGAATCCAGTTGGCGCAGGCTGCCGGCGGCAGCGTTGCGCGGGTTGGCGAAGGTCTTGCCGCCGGCCTCCATCTGCCGTTCGTTGAGTGCGTCGAAACCGGCCTTGGACATGAACACCTCGCCGCGCACTTCCAGCACCGCCGGCCAGCCCTCGCCCTTCAGGCGCAGCGGCACGTTGCGGATGGTACGCACGTTGACGCTGATGTCTTCGCCGGTGGTGCCGTCGCCACGAGTGGCGCCACGGGTCAGCACGCCGTTCTCGTACAGCAGGCTGACCGCCAGGCCGTCGAGCTTGGGCTCGCAGCTGTACTCCACCTCGGCGCCGCCGCCGAACAGGTCGGAAGACGGCAGCTGGTCCGCCAGCCCTTCGCGCACACGGCGGTCGAAATCGTTGAGGTCCTGCTCCTCGAAGGCGTTGCCCAGGCTGAGCATCGGCACTTCGTGGCGCACCTCGCCGAATGCGGAGGCGGCCGCACCGCCGACGCGCTGGGTCGGCGACTCGGGGGTGACCAGTTCGGGATGCTCGGCTTCCAGCGCCTTCAGTTCGCGGAACAGGCGGTCGTACTCGGCGTCCGGCACGCTTGGCTCGTCGAGCACGTAGTAGCGGTAGTTGTGGTCGTCGAGTTCGCTGCGCAGCTGGGCGATGCGTTCGGCAGCGGATTGGGAGTCGGTCATGCAGGAATCTCGGGCGGCAAGGGGTTGCGGCTAGAAATGCGAAGCCCCAAGGGTCGCTTGGGGCTTCTGTACAGCGTGCGGAAAGCTTAGCGCTTCTGGGTCAGGGCGCGGCGCTCGAAATCGATGATGCGCTGGCGGTAATGCTCGATGGTCTGCGCGGTCATCACGCTGCGCTGCTCGTCCTTCAGCTCGCCATTGAGCTCCTGGGCCAGCTTGCGGGCGGCGGCGATCATCACGTCGAACGCCTGCTTGGGATGACGCGGGCCCGGCAGGCCGAGGAAAAAGCTCACCGCGCGAGTGCTGAACTGGTCGATGTTGTCCAGATCGAAGGTACCCGGCTTGACCGCGTTGGCCATGGAGAACAGCACTTCACCGTTGCCGGCCATGCTCTCGTGGCGGTGGAAGATGTCCATCTCGCCGTAGCGCAGGCCGCTTTCGAGGATGTTCTGCAGCAGCGCCGGGCCCTTGAAACCGTTCTCGTCGCGGCTGATGACATTGATGATCAGCACTTCCTCGACCGGAGCCTGGGAGGCAGAAGCAGCGCCAGCGGGGGCAGCGGGAGCGACCCGCTCCTTGTCCTTCCTGCGCTCTTTCTTCGGCTTTTCCTTCTCCTGCGGCGCTTCGTCCAGCGGGTTGGGGAAATCCTCCTCGTCCAGCGGGCCGAGCAGGTTCGGTGCCGGGTCGTCCAGGTTCAGGTCGCCCTGGCGCGGCTCGCCACGGCGCTTGCCGCGCGACTCCTTGGCGCTGACCTTGGGCAGGTCCTCCTCGTCCAGTGCCGGCTCGCGGTGCTCGACCACCCGGGAAGGCCCGAGCAGTTCAGGGTTGCTGTCATCTCCGTCATCGGGCTGGTTGGCAAACTGGCGATCCAGCTTGAAACGCAACTTACCCTTGCCGCCCCGCATACGACGCCAACCGTCGAACAGAATGCCGGCGATCACGATAAGCCCAATGACAATCAGCCATTCGCGCAGACCGATATCCATCTAATCCCGTAGCCCCTGAACAAAAAATGATGATGAAAAAAGGACGTCCTATCCCTTGAAAACGTGGAGCCAACTTCATGTTCTGGCTGATGTTTTCCACGCGATACAAAAGTGGGCGTTAAGCTAACACGCTCTCACATAACTTTACACTGTCTATGGCGACACTCCGCCGCGCTCTTTGCAACTTTTCTTAGCGCATCCCGACTCTGCCAAGGGAGCGCCGCCTATCCCAATCAAATCAACACCTTAGGAAGGCAACGCGGCACCTGGCCAGTACGTCGCAAGTTCCCCCGTCGGATCAGGCTTCAGCCAATGCGACCGCCTCTTCCACATCCACCGCCACCAATCGCGAACAACCCGGTTCGTGCATGGTAACGCCCATCAATTGATCGGCCATTTCCATGGCGATCTTGTTGTGGGTGATATAGATGAACTGCACTTTTTCCGACATCTCCTTCACCAGCCGCGCATAACGACCGACGTTGGCATCGTCCAGCGGCGCATCGACTTCGTCGAGCATGCAGAACGGTGCCGGGTTCAGCTGGAAGATCGCAAATACCAGCGCCAGAGCGGTCAGGGCCTTCTCGCCACCGGACAGAAGATGGATGGTGCTGTTCTTCTTGCCCGGCGGCCTCGCCATGATCGCCACCCCGGTATCGAGTAGATCCTCGCCGGTAAGTTCCAGATAGGCGTGACCGCCGCCGAAAACCTTGGGGAACAATGCCTGAAGGCCAGCATTGATCTGGTCGAAGGTTTCCTTGAAGCGGTTGCGGGTTTCCTTGTCGATCTTGCGGATGACGTTTTCCAGGGTATCCAGCGCCTCCACCAGGTCGTCGTTCTGGTCGTCCAGGTAGCGTTTGCGCTCGGATTGCTGCTGGTATTCCTCGATGGCGGCAAGGTTGATCGGACCCAGGCGACCGATGCGCGCGGCCAACTCCTCGAGGCGGGTTTCCCAGACCCTTTCCGCCGCATCGTGGGGCAAGGTAGCGAGCACGCCGTGCAGGTCGTAGCCATCTTCGTGGAGCTGCTCCTGCAACGACTTGCGCCGCACGCTCAGCGCCTGCCATTCCATGCGCTGCTGTTCCAGCTGGCCGCGCAGCAGTTGCGACTGCTGCTCGGCCTGGGTGCGGCGCTTCTCGGCGTCGCGCAGCTGGCGGTCCGCATCCTCCAGCGCGAGGCGGGCATGCTTGAGTTCGTCCTCTACCGCCATGCGCCGGTCGAGCAACTCTTCCAGGCGCATGCGCAGCTCTTCCAGCGGCGCGGCGCCCTCCTCCAGGTTGAGGTTGAGCTGCTCGCAGCGCTCGACCAGGCGCACGGCCTGGCCGTCCAGGCGCTCCAGCGCCTGGCGGGTGGATTCATGCTGGGCACGCAGGGAGCCCACGCGCACGGCCAACTGATGGGCATGGTCCTTGTGCTGGCGGGACTCCTGGCGGATGCGATCGAGCTTCTCGCGCATGCCGTCGCGCTCAGCCAGCAGGGACTCGCGGCGCTCGGTATCCACCGCCATGGCGTCCAGTGCTTCCTGCAGGCTCAGGCGGGCCTCGCCCAGCTGCTCCTGCTCGACCGCGTGCTGCTCGGCCAGCTCGGCCAGTTCTTCGTCGAGACGACGACGACGCAGGGTCAGCTGCTCGACCTTGGCCTGCTGCGCGGACAGCTGCGCCTTCAGCTCGCCCTGGCGCCGGCCTTCATCCTGCAGGCGGCGGCGCACCTGGTCGCGACCCTCTTCGGCCTGACGCTGTTCGTCACGCAGGCGCACCAGTTGTTCGTCGATTTCGGCGAGGCGCTGCTCCAGGGTCTCGCGCTCGACGTACAGGCGCTCCAGCTCCTGGCCACGCGCCAGCACGCCGCCATCGGCGGACTCGCCACGACGCACACGCAGGAAATTGCGGCCGACCCAATAGCCATCGCGGCTGATCAGGCTTTCGCCGTCGCCCAACGAAGCACGCTGGGCCAGCGCCTGGTCCAGAGTCTCGACCGGGCGCACGCGGCCCAGCCAGTAGCTCAGGTCGACATTCGTCTCGACCTTGTCCAGCAGGCTACCGGGACGGGACACGGCGCCGGCAGCCAGATCGAGCAGGCGCAGTTCGCCTTTCTCCAGCGCATCGAACGGCAGCCCTTTCACGTCGTCCAGCAGCACACCGTGCAGGTCGGCGCCGAGCACGGTCTCCACCGCCAGCTCCCAGCCCGGCTGCACACGCAGCCCTTCGGCGAGCCGCGGGCGCTGTTCCAACCCTTGCTGACGCAGCCATTGCGCGGTGCCGTCGCCCGGATCCAGCGCGGCCTGCTGCAGCGCCTCCAACGAGGCGATGCGGCCATTCAGGCGTTGCAGCTCGCCCTGCGCCTGATGCTGCGCGGCGGTGCTTTCCTGCAGGGACTGGCGCACGCGCTCCAGGCGCTCGGCCAGTTCCTGCTCTTCGATCTGTGACTCTTCCAGCAGCAACTCGATGGCGGCGACCTGCTCGCCCAGTTCGAGGATCGCGGCGTCTTCCGGGTCGGCGGCCAACTGCGCGCGCTCGTCGTTCAGTCGGCGCTGGCGTTCGCCCTGGCGCTCCAGGCTCTGCTCCAGATGCTGGATGCGCGACTGCTGCACTTCGGCTTCGCGGCGCGGCTCGGCACTCTGCTGGTTGAAGGCATCCCAGCGCTGCTGCCAGTCGTGCATGCGCTGCTCGGCGTCTTCCAGGCCGACGGTGGCCTCTTCGGCGGCCGCGGCGCTGATTTCCTGTTCCGGGGCCAGGCGCTCCAGTTCCTCGCCCAGGGTGGCGAGCAGGGTGCGGTCGTGACCCAGGTGGGACTCGGTTTCCTGGCGGGATTTCTCCGCCTCGCGCAGATCGTCCTGCAATTGGCGCAGGCGCTGCTGGCCGTGCTGGATGCTCTGCTCGACGCGGGCGATGTCACCCCCCACGGAGTAGAAGCGGCCCTGCACCTGGTTGAAGGTTTCCGACAGCTCGTGATGGCCGTCGCGCAGGCGCTCGATGCTGGCGTCGGCGCTGCGCTGCTCGGCCACCAGGGCCTCGAAGGCCACTTCCTGGTCGCCGATGACCTTTTCCTTCTGCCCCACCTGCTCGTTCAGGTCGCGCCAGCGCAGGGCGCCGAGCTGAGCCTTGAGGGTGCGTTCCTCGGCCTTGAACTCCTGGTACTTCTCCGCCGACTGGGCCTGGCGGTGCAGGCGTTCGAGCTGGCGCTCCAGTTCTTCGCGCAGGTCGGTCAGGCGCGCGAGGTTTTCCTGGGTGCGGCGGATGCGGTTCTCGGTCTCGCGGCGGCGCTCCTTGTACTTGGAGATGCCGGCGGCTTCCTCGATGAAATTGCGCAGGTCCTCGGGCTTGGCTTCGATCAGCTTGGAGATCATGCCCTGCTCGATGATCGAGTAGCTGCGCGGGCCCAGGCCGGTGCCGAGGAAGATGTCGGTGATGTCACGACGCCGGCACTTGGTGCCGTTGAGGAAGTAGGTGTTCTGGCCGTCGCGGGTCACGCGGCGACGGATGGAAATCTCGGCGTAGCTGGCGTATTCGCCCAGCAGGGTCTGGTCGGAGTTGTCGAACACCAGTTCGATGGACGCCTGGGTCACCGGCTTGCGGGTGTTGGAGCCGTTGAAGATGACGTCGGTCATCGACTCGCCACGGAGGTTCTTCGCGGAACTCTCGCCCATCACCCAGCGAACGGCGTCGATGATGTTGGACTTGCCGCAACCGTTGGGGCCGACCACCGCCGCCATGTTGCTCGGGAAATTGACCGTCGTCGGGTCGACGAAGGACTTGAAGCCCGCCAGCTTGATGCACTTGAGCCGCATGCGCCCTCCCCCCCTTTCTGTTCTGATTAGCGTTCTTATCGTTCAGCCAGTGCGGCCAGGACCAGTTGGCTGTTGTGCCGGCCGTACTCGAGCAACACCTCGCGGATGCCCGCCTCGTCGCGGCCCACCACGGCACGCAGCAGGTCTTCGAAGCTGCCGATGAACTGACTCATCTCGCCTTTGCGGCGTTCCAGGGCCAGATGATAGGTGCGACTGATGGCCGGCAGGAGATTTTCCACGGTCTCCTGCAGGTAGGGGTTGGCGGCGAACGGGAAGGCAGCGCGCATGATGTCGAAGCTGGATTCGACGAAGGCGTTGATGTCGCCGCGCTCGAGGTTGTCCAGCAGGCGCTGCTGGATCGCCATGAAGGGCGCCAGGTCGCTGTCCACCTGCCAGGTCCGGGCCACGCTGCTGGCGAGCATGATGTACAGCTCGATGACCAGTGAATAGAGGCTTTCGACGTGCGCCGCCGAGAGTTCGGAGACCTGCGCGCCCCGGCGCGGCAGGATCACCACCAGATGGCGGCGTTCGAGGATCAGCAGCGCCTCGCGCACCGAGCCGCGGCTGACATTCAGAGTCTGGGTGACCTTCTGTTCCTGGATGCGCTCGCGTTCCTTGAGTTCGCCCCGGATGATGCGTTCGGCAAGGTGATGCGCGATCTGCTCAGCCAGGCTGTCCGGGGCCTTGAACGTCATGGTTGTCCTTAAGAATCGGGCGCTTTCGAGGGGGTAATGCGGACGCGAAGTGTAACACAGGGTGTTACCGCGCCATCCCCCGCCCGGGGTGGAGGACAGAACAAAGGTTGGTGCGCCCGCCGGAAGGATCAGGCGCAGGATTGTCCGACAATCCTACACAAGAGACGTATCGGGAGTCGTCCATGTTCGCCTTGTTCCTTTCCCCTGCCTGGATGTTGCGTCTCAAGAAAGCCGGTTACTGGATCTGGCTGGTGCCGGTCTTCGGGATTCCCGTCAGCTACTGGTGGTCCTACGGCAGCCAGTATCCCAATGCCTGGGCCTGGCTGGTGATCACCGTGGTGTTCGGGGTGATCCCGCTGCTGGACTTCGTGGTCGGCCGCGACCCGGCCAACCCCGACGAGGTGGAGGAAGTCCCGCCCATGGAGCGCGAGGGCTACTACCGCTTCCTCAGCCTGCTGACCGTGCCGCTGCTGCTGGGCATGCTGGTCTACGGCGGCTGGGTGCTGGCCACTTATGACGCCTGGAACTGGGTCGGCCAGTTGGGCTGGATCCTTTCCGTGGGCACCGTCATGGGCGCCATCGGTATCACCGTGTCCCACGAGCTGATCCACAAGGACCCGGAACTGGAACAGAACGCCGGCGGCCTGCTGCTGGCGGCGGTGTGCTACGCGGGCTTCAAGGTCGAGCATGTGCGCGGGCATCACGTGCATGTCTCCACGCCGGAAGACGCCTCATCGTCGCGCTACGGCCAGAGCCTCTATGCCTTCCTGCCCCACGCCTACAAGCACAATTTCCTCAATGCCTGGAAGCTGGAGAGCGAGCGCCTCAAGCGCAAGGGCCTGCCGGTGCTGCACTGGCGCAACGAGCTGATCTGGTGGTACGTGATCAGTGCGCTGTTCCTGGTCGGCTTCAGCGTCGCCTTCGGCTGGATCGGCGCGCTGTACTTCATCGGCCAGTCGGTAATGGCCTTCACCCTGCTGGAGATCGTCAACTACGTCGAGCACTACGGCCTGCACCGCCGCCGCCTGGACACCGGGCGCTACGAGCGGACTACCCACGAGCACTCCTGGAACAGCAACTTCCTGCTGACCAACCTGTTCCTCTTCCACCTGCAACGCCATTCCGACCACCACGCCAACGCCAAGCGTCGCTACCAGGTGCTGCGCCACTTCGACGAGAGCCCGCAGTTGCCCAATGGTTACGCCGGAATGATCGTCCTGGCGCTGTTCCCGCCGCTGTGGCGCGCGGTGATGGACCGCCGGGTGCGCGCCTACTACGCCGGCGAGGAATACCAACTGAGCGCCACCCAGCAAGCCTGATCGACCAGTTCCACGCCTTGGCGGCAAGCCCTACCCCGGCTTGCCGCCTTTTTTCTGTCTGCCGCCCCTACGAAAAGCGGCGCCCTCATCACCATTTATCATCCCGGAAAAACTTTCTGACTATTCGGACAGAAATTTTATTGACTCAAAAGTCAGCTTTCCATAAATTCGCCTCCAGTGCCCTACCAAAAACAAGAATCAGCCTGGAGGCAAGCCTTGATCAGGTTCCTGCTCAATCGCGAGCTGCGCGTCGAAGACCGCCTCGATCCCAATCTCACCGTGCTCAACTACCTGCGCCAGACCCTGGGCAAGACCGGCACCAAGGAGGGTTGCGCCTCCGGTGACTGCGGCGCCTGCACCGTGGTGGTCGGCGAGCTGGTCGGTGAAGAAGGTGCCGAGCGCATCCGCTATCGCACCCTCAACTCCTGTCTCACCTTTGTCTCCTCGTTGCACGGCAAGCAGCTGATCAGCGTCGATGACCTCAAGCACCGCGGCGAACTGCACGGCGTGCAGCAGGCCATGGTCGACTGCCACGGCTCGCAGTGCGGCTTCTGCACCCCCGGCTTCGTCATGTCGCTGTTCGCCCTGCAGAAGAACACCGCCGGCGAGACCGCCGACGAGCGCAAGGCCGAGGCCCATGAAGCGCTGGCCGGCAATCTGTGCCGCTGCACCGGCTACCGTCCGATTCTCGATGCCGCCGAGCAATCCTGCTGCCAGAAGCAGCCCGACCAGTTCGACGTCGCCCAGCCCGAGATCATCGCCCAGCTCAAAGCCATCGCGCCCAGCGAAACCGCCGAACTGAACAGCGGCGACAAGCGCTGCCTGCTGCCGCTGACCATCGCCGACCTGGCCGACATCTACACCGCCAACCCGCAGGCGCGCCTGCTGGCCGGTGGCACCGACCTGGCCCTGGAAGTCACCCAGTTCCACCGTGAACTGCCGGTGATGATCTACGTCGGCCACGTCGAGGAAATGAAGCGTGTCGAAGTGTTCGACGACCGCATCGAGATCGGCGCGGCGACTCCGCTGACCGATTGCTATGAAGCACTGTCCCGCGACTACCCGGACTTCGGCGAACTGCTGCACCGCTTCGCTTCGCTGCAGATCCGCAACCAGGGCACGCTGGGCGGCAACATCGGCAACGCCTCGCCCATCGGCGACTCGCCGCCGCTGCTGATCGCCCTCGGCGCACGCCTGGTGCTGCGCAAGGGCAGCGAGCGCCGCGAGCTGCCGATCGATGAATACTTCATCGACTACAAGGTCACCGCACGCCAGGAAGGCGAGTTCATCGAGCAGGTGATCATCCCGCGCCCGCAGGCCAGCCAGGCGTTCCGCGCGTACAAGGTCTCCAAGCGTCTGGACGACGACATCTCCGCCGTCTGCGCCGCCTTCAACCTGACGGTCGAGAACTGCAAGATCACCGCCGTGCGCACCGGCTTCGGCGGCATGGCGGCCATCCCGAAACGTGCCAAGGCCTGTGAAGCCGCCCTGCTCGGCCAGACCTTCAACAGCGCCACCTTCGAGCGCGCGGCGCTGGCACTGAGCGAGGACTTCGCGCCACTCACCGACTTCCGTGCGAGCAAGGAATACCGCCTGCTCACCGCGCAGAATCTGCTGCGCAAGTGCTTCCTGGAACTGGAAGCCCCTCAGGCCGTAACCCGGGTGACCCACTATGCATAAGCCGCAGAAAAGCCAGGAAGAACTCGCCGCACTGTTCCGCGCCGACCTCACCACCGGCGTCGGCCGCAGCGTCAAGCACGAAAGCGCGCCCAAGCACGTCAGCGGCGAAGCACAGTACATCGACGACCGCCTCGAATTCCCCAACCAGCTGCACGTCTACGCCCGCATGAGCGACCGCGCCCATGCGCGCATCACCCGGCTGGACGTCAGCCCCTGCTACCAGTTCCCCGGCGTCGCCATCGCCATCACCAAGGATGACGTGCCCGGCCAGCTGGACATCGGCCCGGTGGTCGCCGGCGACCCGCTGCTGGCGGACGGCAAGGTCGAGTACGTCGGCCAGATGGTCATCGCCGTGGCCGCCGACAGCCTGGAAACCGCACGCAAGGCGGCCATGGCCGCGATCATCGAATACGAGGACCTGGAGCCGGTGCTCGACGTGGTCGAAGCACTGCGCAAGAAGCACTTCGTGCTGGACAGCCACCAGCACAAGATCGGCGATTCCGAGGCCAAGCTGGCCACTGCGCCGAACCGCATCCAGGGCACCCTGCACATCGGCGGCCAGGAACACTTCTACCTGGAGACGCAGATTTCCTCGGTGATGCCCACCGAAGACGGCGGCGTGATCGTCTACACCTCCACCCAGAACCCCACCGAAGTGCAGAAGCTGGTGGCCGAAGTGCTGGGCATCTCCTTCAACAAGGTGGTCATCGACATGCGCCGCATGGGCGGCGGCTTCGGTGGCAAGGAAACCCAGGCCGCTGCGCCGGCGTGCCTGTGCGCCGTAGTTGCGCGCCTCACCGGCCGCCCGGCGAAGATGCGCCTGCCGCGCGTCGAAGACATGCAGATGACCGGCAAGCGCCACCCCTTCTACGTCGAGTACGACGTGGGCTTCGAGGATGACGGCCTGCTGCACGGCATCAACATCGAGCTGGCCGGCAACTGCGGCTACTCGCCGGACCTCTCCGGCTCCATCGTCGACCGCGCGATGTTCCACTCCGACAACGCCTACTTCCTCGGCAACGCCACGGTCAACGGTCACCGCTGCAAGACCAACACCGCCTCGAACACCGCCTACCGCGGCTTCGGCGGCCCGCAGGGCATGGTCGCCATCGAGGAGATCATGGACGCGGTTGCGCGCCACCTTGGCAAGGACCCGCTGGAAGTGCGCAAGCGCAACTACTACGGCAAGGACGAGCGCAACGTCACCCATTACTACCAGCAGGTGGAACACAACCTGCTGCAGGAGATGACCGAGGAGCTGGAAGCCAGCGCCGAGTACGCCAAGCGCCGCGCCGAGATCCGCGCTTTCAACGCCAGCAGCCCGGTGCTGAAGAAAGGCCTGTCGCTGACCCCGGTGAAATTCGGCATCAGCTTCACCGCCACCTTCCTCAACCAGGCCGGCGCGCTGATCCACATCTACACCGACGGCAGCATCCACCTGAACCACGGTGGTACCGAGATGGGCCAGGGCCTGAACACCAAGGTTGCCCAGGTGGTGGCCGAGGTCTTCCAGGTCGACATCGACCGCGTGCAAATCACCGCGACCAACACCGACAAGGTGCCCAACACCTCGCCGACCGCCGCATCCTCCGGTGCCGACCTGAACGGCAAGGCCGCACAGAACGCTGCCGAGACCCTCAAGCAGCGCCTGGTGGAGTTCGCCTCCAGGCACTGGAAGGTCACCGAGGAAGACGTCGAGTTCCGCAACAACCAGGTGCGCGTGCGCGATCTCATCCTGCCGTTCGAGGAACTGGTACAGCAGGCCTACTTCGGCCAGGTGTCGCTCTCCTCCACCGGCTTCTACCGCACGCCGAAAATCTTCTACGACCGCAGCCAGGCGCGCGGCCGGCCGTTCTACTACTTCGCCTACGGCGTGTCCTGTTCCGAGGTGATCGTCGACACCCTCACCGGCGAGTACAAGATGCTGCGCAGCGACATCCTCCACGACGTCGGCGCCTCGCTGAATCCGGCCATCGACATCGGCCAGGTGGAAGGCGGCTTCGTCCAGGGCATGGGCTGGCTGACCATGGAAGAGCTGGTGTGGAACGCCAAGGGCAAGCTGATGACCAACGGCCCGGCGAGCTACAAGATCCCGGCCATCGCCGACATGCCGATCGACCTGCGGGTGAAGCTGGTGGAAAACCGCAAGAACCCGGAACAGACGGTGTTCCATTCCAAGGCCGTCGGCGAGCCGCCGTTCATGCTGGGCATCTCGGTGTTCTGCGCGATCAAGGACGCCGTGGCCAGCCTGGCCGACTACCGCGCCCAGCCGCAGATCGACGCTCCGGCTACCCCCGAGCGCGTGCTCTGGGGCGTGGAGCAGATGCGCAAGCTGAAAGCCGCCCAGGTGGAAAAGGCACCGGCTCAGGTCGAGCCGGCGTGATGTGACCATGGGGCACCGCTGGCAGGGAGAGACGTCCCCACTTCCGTCCTCCACCCCGCCAGCGGTGCCCCACCCTAACTCCCAATTGCAGGAGCGAGCTTGCTCGCGAACCGTCCCGGCGACGTAGCCGCCGGGGAGATCATTCGCGAGCAAGCTCGCTCCTACAAATAGAGCCCACCATCGAGGTTCGAAACGATGAACTGGATCAGTGCCCTCGCCGACCTGCAACAGCGCGCCGAAGCCAGCGTGCTGGTGACCATCATCGAAGAGCGCGGCTCCACTCCGCGTAACGCCGGTTCGAAGATGGTCGTCAGCGCCGACAAGCTCTACGACACCATCGGCGGTGGCCACCTCGAATTCAAGGCCATGGCCATCGCCCGCGAGATGCTGCAGAACCGCGAGCGCGAGCCGAAGCTGGAGCGCTTCAGCCTCGGCGCCAGCCTCGGCCAGTGCTGCGGCGGCGCCACCGTGCTGCTGTTCGAACCCATGGGCCAGCCCCAGGCGCACATCGCCGTATTCGGCGCCGGCCACGTCGGCCGCGCGCTGGTGCCGCTGCTCGCCAGCCTGCCGTGCAAGGTACGCTGGATCGACTCGCGGGAAGCCGAGTTTCCCGACTACATCCCCGAGGGCGTCACCCGCGCGATCAACGAGGACGTGATCGACGAGATCGACGAAATGCCCGCCGGCAGCTACTTCATCGTCATGACCCACAACCACGCGCTGGACCTGGAGCTGACCGCGAAGATCCTCGAGCGCAATGATTTCACCTACTTCGGCCTGATCGGCTCGGACACCAAGCGCGCCAAGTTCGAACACCGCCTGCGCGACCGTGGTTTCGCCGCCGATACCGTGCAGCGCATGCGCTGCCCCATGGGCATCAGCGAGGTGAAGGGCAAGTTGCCGGTGGAAATCGCCGTGTCCATTGCCGGCGAGGTGATCGCCACCTACAACGCCACCTTCGGTCAGGAGACCAGCAAGGGCGAGAACACCGTGGCCAAACTGTTACCCACGAGCCGCCGCGCACGCACCGCCGAAAGCGGCGCCTGATTTCCAACATTCCGGGCTTCGTGATGGGTATCGCTTCGCTCCACCCATCCTACGGAGCCGCGAACCAGTCACTTGTAGGATGGGTGGAGCGAAGCGATACCCATCGAGCCCCGGCGCCGAAGTGCGCCGCAGCCCCGAACCACGATTGAAGAGAACCCGATGAGCACTCAAGCCAAAGCCTACCGCGCCAGCATCCTGCACAGCGTCGCCGACCCCGCCGAAGTCGGCATCGAAGCCTCCTATCAATACTTCGAGGACGGCATCCTGCTGGTGGAAGACGGCAAGGTCGCCCGCCTCGGCCACGCCGCCGAGCTGCTGCCGCAACTGGGTGGCGTCGAAGTGGTTCAATACCACGACGCGCTGATCACCCCCGGCTTCATCGACACCCACATCCACTACCCACAGACCGGCATGATCGCCTCCTACGGCGAGCAACTGCTGGACTGGCTGAACACCTACACCTTCCCCACCGAGAAGCAGTTCGCCGACCCGGCCCACGCCGCTGATGTCGCCGGCATTTTCCTCAAGGAACTGCTGCGCGCCGGCACCACCACCGCGCTGGTGTTCGGCACCGTGCACCCGCAGTCGGTGGACGCGCTGTTCGGCGCCGCCGAAAAGCTCGACCTGCGCCTGATCGCCGGCAAGGTGATGATGGACCGCAACGCGCCGGACTACCTGACCGATACCGCCGAAAGCAGCTACACCGACAGCAAGGCGCTGATCGAGCGCTGGCACGGCAAGGGCCGCCTGCTCTACGCGGTGACCCCGCGCTTCGCCCCGACCAGCACGCCCGAACAGCTCGACGCCGCCGGCCGCCTGCTCAAGGAGCATCCGGGCGTGTATATGCACACGCACCTGTCGGAAAACCTCAAGGAAATCGAGTGGGTCAAGGAGCTGTTCCCGGAGCGCAAGGGCTACCTGGACGTCTATGACC
Source organism: Enterobacterales bacterium AE_CKDN230030158-1A_HGKHYDSX7 (assembly GCA_046940325.1). Classification (GTDB taxonomy): domain Bacteria; phylum Pseudomonadota; class Gammaproteobacteria; order Pseudomonadales; family Pseudomonadaceae; genus Pseudomonas. Next base: position 297,985 of record JBKYMN010000001.1, read on the forward strand.
ACCACGGCCTGCTCGGCCCGCGCTCGGTATTCGCCCACGGCGTGCACCTGTGCGACGGCGAGTGCCAGCGCCTGTCGGAAACCGGCTCGGCCGTGGCCTTCTGCCCGACCTCCAACCTGTTCCTGGGCAGCGGCCTGTTCGACCTGAACAAGCTGGAAAAGCACAAGGTCAAGGTCGGCCTGGGCACCGACGTCGGCGCCGGCACCAGCTTCTCCCAGCTGCAATCGCTGAACGAGGCCTACAAGGTCATGCAGCTGCAGGGCAAGAAGCTCGACCCGTTCAAATCGCTGTACCTGGCCACCCTCGGCGGCGCCCGCGCGCTGGAGCTGCAGGACAAGGTCGGCAGCTTCGCCCAGGGCAACGAGGCCGACTTCGTGGTCCTCGACTACAAGGCCACCCCGCTGCTGGACTACCGCCTGCAGCAGGCGAAAACCCTGGAGGAGAAACTCTTCGCACTGGTCATCCTCGGCGACGACCGTACCGTGAAGGAAACCTTCGCGCACGGTCGCAACGTGCATCGCCGCGGCTGACCCCTTACGGCTTCGGCGCCGGGGCCTCGCTCAGGACCAACCCGGCGCCGGGGCCGCTTTTCTTTCTGTCGCAGCGGGACAATCCCGTAGGGCGTACAACCGTTCGCGGTTGTACGCCGTCTCATGCAGGACCAGCCCCAGACGGCGTGCGCGATCGCTTCCCGGCAATACATCGGTGTCAGCCCGGGTTCGCGAGCAAGCTCGCTCCTACAGGATCAAGCCGGGCGCTCTTCGTAGGAGCGAGCTTGCTCGCGAACCGCACGGCACAATGCCGGTGCGCGCACACGTCTACTCCCGCACCTCGACCAGCACCGGACACGGCGCCCGCTCGATCACCCGCTGCCCCACCGACGGGTCCAGCAATCGCTCGATACGCCCCAGGTGCCGATGACCGATCACGATCAGGTCGCACGCCAGCCGCTCCGCCTCCCGCAGGATCGCCCGTGCAGGATCGCCAGCCACCACGGCCCCTGTCGCCGCGCAGGGTTGCAGCTGCATCACGGCGTCATCTACCAGAGACTGGGCCTCGTGTTGCTCCTGCTCCGCCGGCGGGTACTCCAGCGCATCCTCCCGCGGCATCGCGAAAGCGCGATCCACGACGCAGACCACATGCACCTCGGCGCCGTGATCACGCGCCAGCTCTCCCGCCGTGGCAACGATGCGCGCCGACTGCGCCGCACCGTCGATGGCCAGCAGAATCCGTTTGAACATGCCTCTCTCCTTCGTGAAACGAAATCCGCCGCCATTCTTCGGGGCGCGCGCCGGACCGTAAAGGCACGCCAAACGTAATGAACCATTGCATGAAACGCATGCTTGCTCAGCGAGCCCTTCGCAATGGAACATGAATAGCACTGCACCACCGCCCTCGGAGTCGCCATGGCCCTGCCCGATCTCAACCTGCTGGTCGCCCTCAACATCCTGCTCGAAGAAGGCAGCGTGGTCGGTGCGGCGCGACGCATGCACCTCAGTGCCCCCGCCATGAGCCGCACCCTGTCGCGCATTCGCGAAGCGGTGGGCGACCCGATCATGGTCCGCGCCGGGCGCAACCTGGTGCCGACACCTCGAGCCCTGCAATTGCGCGAGGAAGTCAGTGATCTGGTGGAACACGCCATGCGCCTGTTCAATGCCAAGGAAAACCTGCGCATGGACCAGCTCGAACGCTGCTTCGTGCTGCGCTCCAACAACGTGCTGGTCGGAGGATTCGCCTCGCGCATGCTGGCAGTGATGAAGGAAGAGGCGCCGCGCTGCAGCCTGCGTATCGCCCCGGAAGCCGACTTCGACGACGAGGCCCTGCGGCAGAACCGCATCGACCTGTACATCGGCGCCACTTCGACGCTGGAGCCGGAAATCCGCACCCAGACCCTGTTCACCACCAGCTTCGTCGGCCTGGCGCGGCGCGACCACCCCATCTTCGACGACGAAATCACCGCCGAGCGCTTCGCCGCCTTCCCGCAGATCAGCGTGTCCCGGCGCGGGCGCGCCCTCGGGCCGATCGACGAGGAACTGGCGAACCTGGGCCTGCGCCGGGAAATCCGCCTGACCGCGCCGACCTTCCATTCCTCGATCTTCGCCCTGCTGGAGTCTGACCTGGTGCTGCCCATCGCCGAGCATTCGCTGTGGCGCCTGGATCGCCTGGGCTTCGCCCTGCGCCAGTTCGACATCCCGCTGCCGCTGAAATCCGTGGTGATCCTCCAGGCCTGGCACCCGCGCTTCGACAACGACCCGGCACATAGCTGGCTGCGGCAGACGGTGAAGCGCGTGTGCATCGAATTGCGGGAAAGTTCGGGCCTGCTGAGTTGATCGCACAAATAGTGCGCCAGACGCACTGATTAGCTGCAATCATTTCAATTTTCACAACTCACGCCCTTCCCTAGACTCGGTCGCAAATACCCGAGTTGATTCCTATGCCTTGCACCGTACCGCCCACCGGCGGCGGCATCGGCCACCCCCGTGGAGGCCGGCCATGACCGCGCTCGCCCCGATTTCCGCCACTGCACCACAACCGGCCGCACCCGCTGCCAAGCCCGTCGCCCAGCCGTTCGGCCTGCGCATCGTGGTCGGCATGCTCGGCGTGCTGATCGCCTCCCTCAGCGCCGGCCTCAACGAGAAGGTCACCGACCTGGCCATGACCGATGTGCGCGGCGCGCTGTCCATCGGCCACGACGAAGGCACCTGGTTGCTCGCCCTGTATTCGGCAGCGCAGGTGGCGGCCATGGCCTTCGCGCCCTGGTTCTCCGTCACCGTGTCGCTGCGCCGCTTCACCCTCGGCGCCATCGCCGTGTTCGCCCTGCTCGCGCTGCTCTGCCCGTTCGCGCCGAACGTCGAGACGCTTTACCTGCTGCGCCTGCTGCAGGGTTTCGCCGGTGGCTGCATGCCCCCCATGCTGATGACCGTGGCGCTGCGCTTCCTGCCGCCGGGGATCAAGCTCTACGGCCTGGGCGCCTACGCGCTGACGGCCACCTTCGCGCCCAACCTGGGCATGCCGCTGGCCGCGCTGTGGACCGAGTTCGTCGGCTGGCAGTGGGTGTTCTGGCAGGTCATCCCGCTCTGCGCCGTTGCGCTGGCGGCTGTCGCCTGGGGTATCCCGCAGGACCCGCTGCGCCTGGAGCGTCTACGCCAGTTCGACACCCTGGGCCTCGCCCTCGGTCTGCCGGGCATCCTGATGCTGGTGATGGGCCTGCTGCAGGGCGAACGCCTGGACTGGTTCGAATCCGACCTGGTCACCCTGCTGGTGGTCGGCGGCGCCGGGCTGCTGGTGGCATTCTTCATCAACGAATGGACGCATCCATTGCCCTTCTACCGCCTGGACATCCTCCAGCGGCGCAACTTCACCCACGCACTGATCACCCTGGCCGGCGTGCTGGTGGTACTCGGCGCCTGCTCCGGCGTACCGGCGTCCTACCTCGCCTCGGCCCACGGCTATCGCCCGCTGCAATCGGCGCCCATGGCGCTGCTGGTGGCGCTGCCGCAGCTCATCTCGCTGCCGCTGGTGGCCGCGCTGTGCAACATCCCGCGGGTGGACTGCCGCTGGGTGCTGGCCATCGGTATCAGCCTGTGCGGCCTGTCCGCTTTGGGCATGAGCCAGCTCACCAGCGAGTGGACGCGGGAGAACTTCTACTGGCTGCTGGCGTTGCAGATCATCGGCCAGCCGATGGCCATCGTGCCGCTGCTGATGTCCGCCACCAGCGTCGTCGCGCCCATCGAAGGGCCGTTCGCCTCGGCCTGGTTCAACAGCGTGCGCGGCTTCTCGGCGGTGCTCGGCAGCGCCGTGGTGTCGATCCTGATGACCTGGCGCGAGCACTACCACTCCAACCGCCTGGTCGATCACCTGGGTAACGCCTCGCAAGCCCTGGGCCTGCGCCTGGAACAACTGGGCGGTGCCGAGAACATCGGCCGCCTGGCCAGCCAGGTGCGCGGCCAGGCCGGCGTGCTCGCCGCCTCCGACACGCTGCTGGCGATGTCCTGGCTGGCCGCCGCCCTGCTCGTCCTGATCCCCCTGATGCCGCTGCGGGTCTATCCGCCGCGCCCCGTCGTTCCTGCTAATTGAAAGGTCTGCCCATGTCGAAATTAAGCTCCCGTCGCGGCAGTCTGGCCCTGGTTGCCGTGCTGCTGCTCGCCCTTGTCGTCTACCTGCTGCTGCGCCTGCTGAGCCCCGCCCGCGAGCAGAGCACCGATGACGCATACATCCATGCCGACTTCACCCTGGTGGCGCCGAAGGTCGCCGGGTTCATCGAGGAAGTGCTGGTGGAAGACAACCAGTCGGTGAAAGCCGGCCAGGTCCTCGCGCGCATCGATGCCCGCGACTACCGCGCCGCGCTGGAGGCCGCCGAAGCCGACGTGCTGGCCGCCGAGGCGCGTCACCACCATGTTGCCGCCGACCTCGAACGCCAGCAGGCGGTGATTGCCCAGAGCGCCGCCCAGGTGCAGGCCGACCAGGCTGCGCTGACCTTTGCCGCGCAGGAACTGAACCGCTACCAGCACCTCGCTACCCAGGGCGCCGGCACGCTACAGAACGCCCAGCAGGCACGCTCGCGGGTCGACTCGGCGAAGGCCGTTCTGGACAAGGACAAGGCCGCCGCGCTCGCCGCGCGCAAGCAGCTCGACGTACTGCTGGCGCAGCAGGCCGAAGCCCTCGGTGCGCTGAAACGCGGCCAGGCGCAGTTGCAGCAGGCGCAGCTGAACCTCTCCTACACCGAAATCCGCGCCCCCTTCGACGGCATGGTCGGCCGCCGCGCCGTGCGTGTCGGCGCCTACACCACACCGGGTAATGCACTCCTCGCGGTAGTGCCACTGCAGGACGCCTATGTGGTCGGCAACTTCCAGGAAACCCAGTTGACTGAAGTACAACCCGGCCAGGCCGTGGAGATCAGCATCGACACCTTCCCCGGCGAGAAACTGCGCGGCCACGTCGACAGCATCGCCCCGGCCACCGGCCTGAGCTTCGCGCCTATTGCCCCGGACAACGCCACCGGCAACTTCACCAAGATCGTCCAGCGCATCCCGGTGAAGATCGTCCTCGACGCCGACCAGCCGCTGCGCGACAAACTGCGCGTGGGCATGTCGGTGATCGCGCGAATCGACATCGGCAAACACGCGAACAATGAGCAGAAGGTGGCCGTGCAATGATCGTCACCCGCACGCCTCTGTTTCTGGCTCTGCTCGCACTCGGCGCCTGCAGCGTAGGCCCGGACTTCAAACGTCCTGATGACGCCGACGCGGTGAACTGGTCTGCCCAACGCGGGGATGCACCGAGCCAGGCGCTCAACGCGCCCCTGGAAGCGCAATGGTGGACGCTGCTCGGAGACCCACAGCTGGATGACCTGCAGCGCCGCGTGGCCACCGCCAACCTCGACCTGCGCGAAGCCGATGCGCGCCTGCAGCAGAGCCGGGCGATCCGCCAGGCGCTGGGCGGCGATGCCGTGCCCAACGTCGGCGCGGACCTGGGCTACCAGCGCAAGCGCAACAGCGAAGTGGGCCTGAACGACCCGTCGGGCAAAGCCGGCAAGGACAGCTTCAATCAGCTCGAAGGCGGCTTCGATCTGTCCTGGGAGCTGGACTTCTGGGGCCGCGTGCGCCGCGAGCTGGAGGCCGCCGATGCCAACGTCCAGGCCACCGAAGAAAGCCGCCGGGACGTGCTCGTCTCGGTGCTCGCCGAAACCGCGCGCAACTACCTGCAACTGCGAGCCGAACAGGACCTGGAAGCGATCATCCGCAGCAACCTGGAGATCGCCCAGCGCAGCCTGGAGCTGACCCGCCTGCGCCGCGCCGATGGCGTCGCCACCGAGCTGGACGTGGCCGAAGCCCTGACCCAGGTCGCCAGCATCGAAGCGCGCCTGCCCGACAGCCAGAAGCGCCAGGCACGGCTGATCAACGCCCTGGGCTATCTGCTTGGCGAGGCTCCCGGTGCGCTGCAGGCCGAACTCGCCCAGGCCAGACCCGTGCCGCAGCCGCCCCGCGGTGTGCCGGTCGGACTGCCTTCGGAGCTGGCCCAGCGTCGTCCGGATATCCGCCGTGCCGAGGCTACCCTGCACGCCGCTACCGCCAGCATCGGCGTTGCCAAGGCAGACTTCTATCCGCGCATCAGCCTCAACGGCAGCTTCGGCTTCCAGGCCTTGCAACTGGCCAACTTTGGCGACTGGAACAGCCGGACCTTCGGTATCGGCCCGAGCCTGTCGCTGCCGATATTCGAAGGCGGCCGACTCAAAGGCATGCTCGCCCTGCGCGAAGCGCAGCAACAGGAATCGGCCATCGCCTACCGCCGCACGGTGCTCAACGCCTGGCGTGAAGTGGACGATGCGCTCACCGACTACGCCGCCGACCAGCACCGCCTGGCCAGCCTGGATACCGCCGCCGAGCATGGCCGCACTGCCCTGGCCAACGCCCGCGAGCAGTACAAGGCCGGCGCCGTGGATTTCCTCAACGTGCTCAGTGCCCAGCGCGAGCTGCTGGCCACCGAGGAACAGCAGGTGCGGGGCCGCGAGGCCGTGGCGACTACCCTGGTGCTGCTCTACAAGTCCCTGGGCGGTGGCTGGCAGCAGGCCGAGCAAACCGCCCGGCGTGACTGATGCCGAATGGTTACTGCACGGCCACCTGCAGGAGCGCCCCATGGGCGCAATCACCGCGAGCGAATGACAGGCGCACCAGACAGCGGGAGCGCGGGATACACAGCATCCGACGCAGAGGGTCAGGTCCACGCAATAGAGCAAAGGAGCGGCCGAGCAGTTCGCCAGGTTGAAGCGATCCACTCTTCCGATCTCGCTCAAGCAGAACCCTGCACACAACCAGCCATGGCCACTATGCAGGTAGTCATGGGGACATCATCAAGGCAAACCTGCCCTGGTCAATCGAGCAATAGAACGCCCTGCGCGTCCATGATGGGCAAACTGTTCAGGAGGTGGTCTTGCATGCGGCTCAGCAGGCTTTGCTCAACGCCACTTTCAGGCCAGACCAGGTAATAGCTGTCACCCGACCTCACAGCGGTCCTGATCGGTAAGGCCAATGCCCCCTTCTGCAACTCTGCGCCCACTAAAGTGAGGTCGCCGATCGATACACCATGCCCCTGGGTCGCCGCCGAAATACCCAACTCCAACGTATCGAAGCGCTTTCCGTCACGCCACAGGATTGCGTCGACCAAACCTTGGCGCTCGAGCCAACGCCGCCAATCCCTGCAATCGCGGGAGGGGTGAATCAGTTCGACCTTCTCCAGGTCGCCTACTGTCCAGGGCATCTCTCCGCACACTCCCGGCGCACAGACGGGAATGAGCCACTCATCAAACAGCTTTGCGGTATTCCAGTCGCCCGGGAACTCGCCCCGCCCAAGCAAAACAGCGCAATCGAAAGGTTCGTTTCGAAAATCAACGGTATCCACATCCATCCAGGCACTGGTCAACTGAACCTTGTTGCGCGGATCGCCGGCCTGAAAGTCGACCAAGGCCTGCATAAGCCAGCGCATGGTCAATGTGGAAGGCGCTTTCAGCCGAATCGCTCCCTTCTGGCGGTTGGTGGCTGCACAGGCATTCTCGATAGCACTGAAACTGCGCTCAAGTTCCTGGGCCAACAAACGGCCTGTATCGGTAAGGATCAACTTGGATCCGTTGCGTTTGAATAGCTGACATCCAAGCCGTTCTTCCAGCGTTTTCACATGGCGACTGACGGCACTTTGCGTGATGCACAAGGCTTGTGCCGCCAGCGTGAAGGACGCATGCCGAGCCGCAACTTCGAATGCCCGTAACGCATAGAGCGGGGGTAGCCGCTGAGTCATATCACACCTCTGTATCAGGATGAGTATTACTCATTCCCTATCGCCATTTTTTCCATTTTCCAATCGACGCTCGGCGAATAAATACTGCCTCTTCAACAAGTTAAAGCCATCCAAAGCGTGATCGATTGACGAAACACGTCAGAACTTCCAGAAAAGATTCAGGGGAATTTCAGAAATGCCCAACAGCAACATCGAAGAACTCTTGTCCGCCAGCATTGGCAGTGGCGGGCTGAACCAGGAGCAGATATCTAAAATTCTCGGGTTCAGGGTTTTTGGAAACAAGTCAGGTTTCCTGCACCTGGAGAACATGCCGATCGGAAACGTGCCCTTGACTCCTGCGAGCAGAAAATTCCTGAGCAAGCCGGACGATGTCAGCGAAAAATGCATTCTGCAGGCCGCATCAATCCTGGGTGAGCCCATCGGCTACGTTCAAGAGTCGAACGGCAGCATCATCAACAACTTCTTCCCACATCCGTCACTTTCTCGCGCCGCCACTTCGGACAGCTACGATGCCGAACTGGATCTACACACGGAAAATGCTTTTCACGCCGTCCTGCCTGACTTCCTGATATTGCTTTGCCTGAGGCAAGACCCCCTGGCAGAAGCGATCACCTATGTGACTTCGATTGACTCGATTCTTGAACATTTGAGCGACAAGGAAGTTTCGTTCTTCCTTACAGAGCCCTACAACTTTCTTTCAGACTATGACTGCAACGAAAAAAACCGCCGCCTCGACATTGGAAAAAACCAGACGGTGCTTTATGGCGACACCCGCAGTCCATTCTTCCGCTTCGATCCGCAATTCATGGTCGCACGCAACCAGCAGGCTCAAGCCAAACTGCAGCGGCTACGTGAGGTCGCCTGGTTAGCCAGATATCCGGTAAAGCTCCGGACTGGGGACCTTTTGATTATCGACAATCGCAAAACCGCACATGCCCGCAGCCAATTCACAGCCCGGTTTGACGGCAGCGATCGATGGATACAGCGGGTTTTCGCCATATCCAATCAGCGCTACTACACCGAAAAAATGGGCAGGAAAGTGCGTGTCTTCGATCTGGCGGCGGAACTATGAGCGCTACCTATCTTTCCTTTGCGATCGCGGTTGCCTTATTGATTGCGTCACCCGGCCCCATCGTCGCGCTGGTCATCACCGATGCCAGGCGAGCATGGCCCGCGTGGACAATCGTTGGAGGAGTCGTATCCGCTCAACTGCTGCTGGTATCGGCACTAATCGCAATTTATCTGACGCTGGATATCAACCCCGCGTTCATCGACTGGGGACAGGTGCTGGGAGGGGTGTACCTGGCCTGGCTAGGCATCAAGACGCTTGGCAGCAGTTCTGAACGGAGCGATAGCCCTTCTCGCGAGCATGCTCACTGCTTCTGGCGAGCCCTGGGTGTCGGCCTGTCAAACCCCAAGGATATTCTGTTCTTCCTGGCATTCCTGCCCGGTTTCATTCTACCCGCCGAGCCGTTCACTCCGCAGGCAGTAGCCTTGATGCTGATCTGGGCCGTGATCGATATTTCGATCCTGATCATTTACAGCTTGTTGTCGAGGTGCATGGTGACCATCGGCAAGGCACAGCGAATGCTGGATTTGCTCCCCGGGTACTTTCTGTTGGCCATCGGGTCGCTTTCTTTTGCGCTGGGACTGGGTCGCATCGTGCAGGGGTAACGCCGGGCGGAGCGCACCGTTGCGAGCGGGGAGCGGGGAGCCGCCCTCGGAAATGAAAAAGCCCCGCGATGGCGGGGCTTTTTCATGCTCGGCGATCAGGCCGCCGAGTCGGCGTCGGCCTTGCTGCGGCGCGGCTTCTTCTTGCCGGCCAGCAGGTGCGAGAACACCGCGTGCAGGTCGCCGGAGGCGCCGTCGACGTCCAGGTTCAGCTTGTCGTCGATGTGCGCCATGTGGTGCATCATCAGGGTGACGGCCTTTTCCTTGTCGCCCTTCTCGATGGCGTCGAGGATCTCGTTGTGCTCGTCGAACGAGCAGTGCGAGCGGCCGCCGCTTTCGTACTGGGCGATGATCAGCGAGGTCTGCGACACCAGGCTGCGCTGGAACACCACCAGCGGTGCGTTCTTGGCCATCTCGGCGAGCTTGAGGTGGAATTCGCCGGAGAGGCGGATACCGGCGCCACGATCGCCGCGGGCGAAGCTGGACTGCTCCTGCTTGACCATGTCGCGCAGCTCGCCCAGCAGGTCGGCGCTGGCATTGTCCACCGCCAGCTCGGTGATGGCGCGCTCGACGGTGCGGCGGGCGAAGAGGATCTGCCGGGCTTCGTCGATGCTCGGGCTGGCCACCACCGCGCCACGGTTCGGGCGCAGCAGCACGACCTGCTCGTGGGCCAGCCGCGACAGCGCGCGACGGATGATGGTGCGGCTCACGCCGAAGATTTCGCCGAGCGCTTCTTCGCTGAGCTTGGTACCGGGGGCCAGGCGCTGTTCGAGGATGGCATCGAAGATGTGCGCGTAGACGATCTCGTCCTGAGTACCGCTGCGGCTCTTGCCATTGCGCGGTTGCTTCCTGATCTGTTGCAACTGGTCGGTCATCGGAGTCGAACCCTGCTCAGCCGGTGCGAACCGGCGCGAAATCCGTGGGGGCGGGAAGTAAAACTGGCCGCAGGCCAGGCATTGGCGACAGTGTACACAAAGTGGCCACTATCGTGCAGCCGTCGCGAACGACTGCCGATGGCCGCCAATGTCCCGCCATGCGCGGGGTGGATCGATGCCATCGTGGGACCATTCCGAGCCTTTTCTTGTAAAAATCTTTCGCTCAGGCACTAAACATTATTTGAACTTTTTGTACACAACTGCATAATCGCGGCGTGACTTCCTGACCCAAAGGTCAACATTCACACCCTCACAACTCTTTCCGTTAGCGCAAGGGACGCAGGTGAACCAGCCGACGGCAAGGGACCAACAACAAGAGCGTTGAGGAGTACCGCTGTGGAAAGCACCAAACAAGAACAACAAGCCTTTGCAACCAGCCCGCCCGCGACCGGCCTGCTCGAACGCCTGTTCAAGCTCAGCCAGCACGGCACCACCGTGAAGACCGAACTGGCCGCCGGTCTCACCACCTTCATCACCATGGCGTACATCATCTTCGTCAACCCCAACATCATGGCCGACGCCGGCATCGACCACGGCGCCGCCTTCGTCGCCACCTGCCTGGCCGCCGCGCTGGGCTGCTTCCTGATGGGCCTGTACGCCAACTGGCCGGTGGGCCTGGCGCCGGGCATGGGCCTCAACGCCTTCTTCACCTACACCGTGGTCAAGACCATGAACTACAGCTGGGAGATCGCGCTGGGCGCGGTGTTCATCTCCGGCATCGCCTTCATGATCCTGACCTTCTCGCGCATCCGTGAATGGCTGCTCAACAGCATCCCGGTGAGCCTGCGCTTCGCCATGGGCGCCGGGGTCGGCCTGTTCCTCGGGCTGATCGGCCTGAAGACCGCCGGCATCGTGGTCGCCAGCCCCGCCACCCTGGTGCACCTGGGTGACCTGACCAGCCCCGGCCCGCTGCTGGCCGCCATCTGCTTCCTGATGATCGCGGTGCTGGAATACCGCCGCGTGTTCGGCGGCATCCTGATCAGCATCCTCACCGTCACCGTGGCCGGCATCGCCCTGGGTATCGTGCAGTTCGGTGGCGTGTTCTCCATGCCGCCGAGCCTGGCGCCGACCTTCATGGCGATGGACATCAGCGGCGCGTTCAACGTGACCATGATCAGCGTGATCCTGGCCTTCCTCTTCGTGCACATGTTCGACACCGCCGGGACCCTGATGGGCGTCGCCCAGCGTGCGCACCTGGTCCGTGAGGACGGCCGCATCGAGAACCTGTCGAAAGCGATGAAGGCCGACAGCACCTCCAGCGCCTTCGGTGCGGTGCTCGGCGTACCGCCGGTGACCAGCTACGTGGAAAGCGCTGCGGGCGTCGCCGCCGGTGGCCGCACCGGTCTGACCGCCGTGGTCGTGGGCATGCTGTTCGTCGCCGCGATGTTCTTCGCCCCGCTGGCCGGCATGATCCCCGCCTACGCCACCGCCGGCGCGCTGATCTACGTCGCCATGCTGATGATGGGCGGCATGGCCCACATCGACTGGAACGAGCACACCGAAACCATCCCGGCCATCGTCACCGTGATCATGATGCCGCTGACCTTCTCGGTCGCCGACGGCATCGCCCTGGGCTTCGTCACCTACGTGGCAATGAAGGTCTTCACCGGCCGCCACAAGGATGTGACCGTCAGCCTGTACGCGCTGTGCGCAATCTTCGTGGCGAAGTTCATCTTCCTCTGAGCCCGCCCCACGACAGGTGCAAAAAGGCCCCGGCACTCGCCGGGGCCTTTCTTTTCTGCGCGGGGAATACGCGTCAGGCTTCGGCAGCGGGCAGCACCAGGCTGACGCTGAATTCACTGCCGACGCCGGGGCGACTGAGCATGGCCAGATCACCGTCCATCAATTCCACCAGACTGCGCGACAGCGCCAGTCCCAGGCCCGTGCTGCCGTGGCGCACGCGCTGGCCATCCAGCGGCGCGGCGAAGGGTTCGAACAGGGCTTCCTGCTCGTCCAGAGGAATGCCGATGCCGGTGTCAGTCACATCGATCCTCACCGCAACCAGGCCCTCGCCCTGGCCGCGTGCCTGCAGGCGCACCCGGATCGAACCGTGCTCGGTGAACTTCAGCGCATTGCTCAACAAGTTGTTCAACACCTGACGCAACCGCAGCGGGTCGCACCAGACCCGGGTCTGCAAGGCCAGGCTGAAATCCGTCTCCAGGGACAGGCCCTTGGTCTGGGCGGAGTCGGCAAGCATCGACACCTGGCGCTCCACCAGCGCACGCAGGTCGACTTCCTCGGGCGCGAGCTGCAGACGGCCAACTTCCGCGCGACTGAGCAGGTTCAGGTCATCCAGCAGATGCAGCAGGTTCTCCGCCATGGAGCGCGCCACCGTCAGGGGCTCCAGGCGCCGCGCGGGGTCCTGCTGGTTCAGCGCCAGCCCGATCATCGCCAGGATATTCTGCAACGGCCCCTGCAGCTCGCCGCCCATGCTGGCGAGGAACTGGCTCTTGCCCCGGCTGACGGATTCGATGCGGGCGTTGAGGCTGCGCAGGGTCCGCACGGCCTCATCGCGCTGGGTAATGTCGACGCTGCCGCCAACCGCCCCCAGCAGGGTGCCCTGTGCATCCCGATATGGGCGCACCCAGACGTGAATCACCCGGCGCTGGTCGGCCGACTGGAACTCGACGTCCCAGTCGGCGGGCTCGCCGCGGCCGATGGCGTCCAGCAATTGTTGCTCCAGCAACCGCCCCTCTTCGGTACTGGAGAAGGCCCCCAGCTCCCCCCAGGTCTGCCCCACCACCTCTTCTCGCTTCTTGTTGAACAACGCGAGCACGGCGTCGTTGCAGAACAGGATGCGTCCATCCATCCCCCTGAGGCTGATCGGATAGGGGACCGACACCAGCATCTTGCGCAGCAGGTCGAATTCGCGCTGCTGTTCCGGGTCCAGCACGGCCGCGGGGGACTCGGACTCCTCCTTGCCGCCCTCGACCAGGCCATGCAGTCGGCCGATATCGATCAGCTCCACCAGGGACTTGGCGTGGAGTTTCTGCATCAGGCGGACCTTGTAGGTGCTCACCGTCTTGTCGCTGATCGCCAGCTGGTCGGCGATGGCGATGTTGCTGAGCCCCCGAGCCAGCAACTGCAGCACGGACAGTTCGCGCACCGAGAGGCCCTTGAGCAGATCCCCCTTGCCGGCCTCCTCCGCCGCGCTGACGCTGCCCAGCGCATGGCTGGGGAAATAGCTGTGCCCCTGGGAGATAGCGCGCACCGCCTCACTGACCGCCTGCGGATTTTCCTGCTTGCTGACGAAGCCCGCGGCACCGGCGGTGAGACAGCGGCCGGCGAAATACTCCGAGTCCTGGGAGGTGAGCACCAGCACCTTGACCGGCGACTCCTGCGCCACCAGCCGCTGGAGGACTTCCAGGCCCCCCAGGCGGGGGATGGACAGCTCCAGGATCATCAGGTCCGGCTTGCACAGGCGGACCTGGTGCAGCGCATCCGGGCCGTTATCCGCCTCGCCGACCACCTCGTGCCGATCCGCCTCCATCATCAGGCGCAGGGCATGGCGGGTAACCGGTTGTTCTTCAACGATCAGGATTCTGCTCATGGGACGTCTCGAGGCGGGAATATCCAATAGTTCTAGACCAGCCCGCCCCCGCGCGCCGCCTCGAATCGCAGGCAAAAAAAAGCCCGCAGTGTGGGCGGGCTGAGGAAGACTCCACGAAGAGTCCGGGGGAAGACCTACGGGCGGGGACTAGCTGCCGCGATAGGTGGAATAGCTGTAGGGGGAGATCAACAGCGGCACGTGGTAGTGATCGCTTTCCGAGGCGATACCGAAGCGCAGCACGACCTGGTCGAGGAACGCCGGCTGGGGGAGCTCGACGCCACGGGCGCGGTAGTAATCGCCCGCATTGAAGAGCAGCTGGTAGATGCCGGCACGGAAGTCGTCGCCCTGCAGCAACGGCTCGTCGCAACGGCCATCGTCGTTGGTCACGCGCGTGGTGATCAGTTCCAGTTGCTGGCCTTCGACGCGGTACAGCTCGATCTTGATGCCATGGCCGGGGCAGCCGTGGGCGGAATCCAGTACGTGAGTGGTCAGGCGTCCCATGGGCTTAGCGGTGTCCTGCGGCGGAGCCGGCCGACACCTTCCTCCTCTGTCTTGTTGATACGAATGAGCGAGTCGCCATCCAGGCAACCCGCCGGTGCGTTTGGGTGAAGCGAATATACCCAGCGGCAGGCTTGATTGTATACAAAAAACTGATCCAATCAGTCAAAAAGCCTCCGTAGCGCCCTCCGACCGGCAGGCCCATGGCCGCCCCGAAAGCCAGCACAGCCCGCGCCAGAACAGGGCACGCGATGCATCCAGGCCCTGTCGAACACTGACGGGCGGAATGAAACGACCGTTGCGCAGATTGTATTTACAGACCGCTCAACATTTTGTATACAATGCACCCATCAACGGCAGCGCACAGTCCACCGACCCGGCGCCGACCGCCAACCACAAGAAGGAACACTGCAGTGAGCGCTGACTACCCACGCGACCTGATCGGTTACGGCAATAACATCCCACACCCGCACTGGCCGAACGATGCGCGCATCGCCCTGTCCTTCGTCCTCAACTATGAGGAAGGCGGCGAGCGCAACATCCTGCACGGCGACGCCGAATCCGAAGCCTTCCTCTCCGAGATGGTGGCCGCCCAGCCGCTCAAGGGCGAGCGCAACATGTGCATGGAGTCGCTGTACGAGTACGGCAGCCGTGCCGGCGTGTGGCGCCTGCTCAAGCTGTTCCGGAAGTACGACCTGCCGCTGACCGTGTTCGCCGTGGCCATGGCCGCCCAGCGCCATCCCGAAGCGATTCGCCAGATGGTCGCCGACGGCCACGAGATCTGCAGCCACGGCTACCGCTGGATCGACTACCAGTACATGGACCCGGAACAGGAGCGCGAGCACATGTTCGAAGCCGTGCGCATCCTCACCGAGCTGACCGGCCAGCGCCCGCAGGGCTGGTACACCGGCCGCCTGGGCCCGAACACCCGCCGCATCGTGCGTGAGGACGGCAACTTCCTCTACGACTCCGACACCTACGACGACGACCTGCCCTACTGGGACCCGGCGAGCACCGCCGAGAAGCCGCACCTGGTGATCCCCTACACCCTGGACACCAACGACATGCGCTTCACCCAGGTGCAGGGCTTCAACAAGGGCGACGACTTCTTCGAATACCTCAAGGACGCCTTCGACGTGCTCTACGCCGAGGGTGCCGAGGGCGCGCCGAAGATGCTCTCCATCGGCATGCACTGCCGCCTGCTGGGCCGTCCGGCGCGTATGGCCTCGCTGGAGCGTTTCATCCAGTACGTTAAGGGTCACGAGAAGGTGTGGATCACCCGCCGCGTCGACATCGCCAAGCACTGGCACGAGAAACACCCGTTCAAAGCGCAGGAGAACCCGGCATGAGCCGCTTCCAGACCCTGACCCCGGCCAGCCTCGACCGCGCCGCCTTCGTCGCCACCTTTGCCGACATCTACGAGCATTCGCCGTGGGTTGCCGAGAAAGCCTATGACCTGGGCGTCGATGACAGCCTGAACGACATCGAACTGCTGCAGCAGCGCATGGCTGACATCCTCCTGTCCGCCAGCCACGAAGCCCAGCTGGCCTTGATCAACGCGCACCCGGACCTCGCCGGCAAGGCCGCGGTCCGTGGCGAGCTGACCGCCTCCAGCACCGCCGAACAGGCCGGTGCCGGCATCCAGGACTGCACCGCCGAAGAGTTCGCCCGCTTCACCGAACTCAACGATGCGTACAAGGCCAAGTTCGGCTTCCCCTTCATCAAGGCAGTGAAGGGCAGCAACCGCCACCAGATCCTGGCTGCGTTCGAAGAGCGCATCCACAACACGCCGGAGCAGGAGTTCCAGACCGCCCTGGCGGAGATCAACAAGATCGCGATGTTCCGCCTGCAGCAGCTCTGAGCGAGCGGACCTTCACTCCCCTTCCCACTGGAAGGGGTTCATGCGAACAACGAAATAAGAAGACCAGCCATGCGTACCCTGAAGATCGAGCCGTTGACCAAGGAAGCCTTCGCCCCGTTCGGTGATGTCATCGAGACCGAAGGCAGTGATTTCTTCATGATCAACAACGGCTCCACCCGCCGTTATCACAAGCTCGCCACCGTCGAAACGGCGCAGCCCGATGACAAGGCCATCATCAGCATCTTCAGCGCCGAGTCCCTGGAGATGCCCTTGCGCATCCGCATGCTGGAACGTCACCCGCAGGGCAGCCAGGCGTTCATCCCGCTGCTCGGCAATCCATTTCTGATCGTGGTCGCGCCCCTTGGCGATGTACCTGTATCGGGCCTCGCCCGCGCTTTCCTGTCCAACGGCAAGCAGGGCGTCAATTACCACCGCGGCGTCTGGCACCACCCGGTGCTGACGATCGAAAAGCGGGATGACTTCCTGGTGGTCGATCGCAGCGGTTCTGGCAACAACTGCGACGAGCATTTCTTCACCGAGGACGAACAGCTCCTCCTCGACCCCCAAGCGAACTAATAAGAGAGGCCCGCCTGCCGCGACGGCGGCACCCGGGCAAGAGGTAAAAAACTGTGGAAGCACATCTCATCGAATGGCTGAACCTGCTGGTCCGCTGGATCCACATGATCGTGGGTATCGCGTGGATCGGCGCCTCGTTCTACTTCGTCTGGCTGGAAAACAACCTCAACCGCGCCAACCCGCGCGAGGGACTTTCCGGTGACCTCTGGGCGATCCACGGTGGCGGCATCTACCACCTGGAGAAGTACAAGCTCGCCCCGCCGAAAATGCCGGACAACCTGCACTGGTTCAAATGGGAGGCCTACTCCACCTGGCTGTCGGGTGTCTGCCTGCTGACCATCGTGTTCTACCTGAACCCGACCCTGTACCTGATCGCCCCGGGCAGCGACCTGGCTCCGGCCGCCGCCGTGGCCATCGGCATCGGCTCGCTGATCGCCGGCTGGTTCGTCTACAGCACCCTGTGCGATTCGCCGCTGGGCAAGAAGCCCGCCCTGCTCGGCGCCATCCTGTTCGGCCTTCTGGTCCTCGCCGCCTACCTGCTCACCCAGGTGTTCAGCGGTCGCGGTGCTTACCTGCACGTCGGCGCCATCATCGGCACCATCATGGTCGGCAACGTGTTCCGCGTGATCATGCCGGCCCAACGCGCGCTGGTTAAGGCCATCGAGGAAGGCCGCGAGCCCGACCCGGTACTGCCGGCCAAAGGCCTGCTGCGCTCGCGCCACAACAACTACTTCACCCTGCCGGTGCTGTTCATCATGATCAGCAACCACTTCCCGAGCACCTACGGCAGCCATTACAACTGGCTCATCCTGACCTGCATCGCGGCGCTGGCAGTGATCGTGCGTCACTACTTCAACACCCGCCACAATGGCAACGGCATGGCCTGGGCCCTGCCCGCCGGCGCCGTGGGCATGATTGCCCTGGCCTTCGTCACCGGCCCGAACTGGCCGAGCAACGACACCTCCTCCGGCACCGCTCAGGCGCCGAAGGTCGAGTACCAGCCGCTGCCGGAAACTGCCATCGGTGGCAAGACCCCGGCCGAACGCGCCAAGGACGAGGAAGCCGCCAAGGCCGCCGCGGCCCAGCAGGCTCAAGCCGCTCCGGCCCAGGCTTCCACCGCCGCGGGTTCGACCGAAGGCTTCGACAAGGTCCACCACGTCATCCAGGAACGCTGCGCCGTGTGCCACTCGGCGAAGCCGACCAGCAACCTGTTCAGCACCGCGCCCGCCGGCGTGATGTTCGACACCCCGCAGCAGATCCAGCAGCTCGCCCCGCGCATCCAGGCGCAGGCCGTGGCCTCGCAGGTGATGCCGCTGGGCAACATCACCCAGATGACCCCGGAAGAGCGCAAGCTCGTCGGAGACTGGATCTCCAAGGGCGCCCAGGTTAATTGAGCCTGCGGCACGGCCAGAGAAACCGCACCTTCGGGTGCGGTTTTTTTATGCCCTCGAAATGCCCGACCGCCCCTGTAGGAGCGAGCTTGCTCGCGAACAGAACCTCCCGACGCACCGTAGCGACAGGAAGCGCGTCCATTCGCGAGCAAGCTCGCTCCTACGAAAAGCGCCCTCTGAAACAAAAAATGTAGTCCACTCGACCAAAGGCTACAGAAACACCAACACCAGGAAACACGCGGCCTAGAGGCCTGCAGCACCATCGATCCAAAACGTGACCAATGAGTTGTATACAAAAATCGATTGAACGTAATACACATCGCGTTTATAAAGTCCCGCACCGCTTCACCCGCTCGGCCCCGGGGGTGAGATCGGCCAGTACTTCCCGGTTGTCGTGCCCGTCCGGCAACCAGCGACTGACAACAATAAAAACCGAGGTGTTGCATGTCCGTGGTAACTGAGCGCTCCCATACCGGCTCGCCCGTCGACCAGCGTTTTCCCTTGCTGCAGCTGCTGCTGGTCGGCTTCCAGCACGTTCTCCTGATGTATGGCGGCGCCGTCGCCGTTCCCCTGATCGTCGGCCAGGCCGCCGGTCTCTCCCGCGAAGAAATCGCCTTCCTGATCAACGCCGACCTGCTGGTCGCCGGCATCGCCACGCTGGTGCAATCACTCGGCATCGGCCCGGTGGGCATCCGCATGCCGGTGATGATGGGCGCCAGTTTCGCCGCCGTCGGCAGCATGGTCGCCATGGCCGGGATGCCCGGCGTGGGCATGACCGGCATCTTCGGCGCCACCATCGCCGCCGGCTTCTTCGGCATGCTCATTGCGCCGTTCATGAGCCGCATCGTGCGCTTCTTCCCGCCGCTGGTGACCGGCACCGTGATCACCTCGATCGGCATGTGCCTGTTCCCGGTAGCGATCAACTGGGCCGGCGGCGGCAAGGCGGCCGCCAACTTCGGCGCCATCGAATACCTCGCCCTGTCATCCTTCGTGCTGGCGGTGATCCTGCTGATCAACCGTTTCCTCAAGGGCTTCTGGGTCAACGTCTCGGTACTGATCGGCATGCTGCTGGGCTACATCATCGGCGCCAGCATGGGCATGGTCAGCCTGGATGGTATCGAGCAACGCCCCTGGTTCGACGTGGTTACCCCACTGCACTTCGGCACGCCGGAGTTCCATCTCGCCCCGGTGCTGTCCATGTGCCTGGTGGTGGTGATCATCTTCGTCGAGTCCACCGGCATGTTCCTCGCCCTGGGCAAGATCACCGAGACCGAAATCTGCCCCAACCGCCTGCGCCGTGGCCTGCTGTGCGATGCCGGCGCGTCGTTCATCGCCGGCTTCATGAACACCTTCACCCATTCCTCGTTCGCCCAGAACATCGGCCTGGTGCAGATGACCGGCGTGCGCAGCCGCTACGTCACCGCCGCCGCCGCGCTGTTCCTGATCGCCCTGTCGCTGCTGCCCAAGGCCACTTTCCTGGTCGCCTCGATTCCGCCGGCGGTGCTCGGTGGCGCCGGCATCGCCATGTTCGGCATGGTTGCCGCCAGCGGCATCCGCATCCTGCATGAAGCGGACATCGTCGATCGCCGCAACCAGCTGCTGGTGGCGGTGAGCATTGGCATGGGGATGGTACCGGTGGTGCGCCCGGACTTCTTCGCCGCCCTGCCCCAGTGGATGGAGCCGATCACCCACAGCGGCATCGCCATGACCGCGATCTGGGCCGTGGTGCTGAACATCCTCTTCAACATTCTCGGCGAACAAGGCCGCGACGCCCTCTGCGGGCATCACTGAAACCCTTTCGCGGGCGTCTCCCGGACGCCCGCACCCAAGCCGCGTCCTACTCCTTCGCGGCTTTTTTTCGCCTGCAATCCACCGCCAGGGCTCAGGCTTCCGGCCGGTAGCCCAGGCGCAGGCCGCCCCACTGCCGGCCACCGATATAGATCGGCACCGACAGGTCATGCATCAGCTCGCCGGTATCGCGGCAATAGGTCTGCAGCAGCATCGGCTGATTGTGGCTGCCGCAGCGCACGCCGGTGCTGTCGTTGAACAGGCGCTTGCTGCGGCTCTTGAGCATGTCCACCTGGAGGTCACCGCTCGGTGGGTGGCTGAACGCCTGGTTGTGGGTCGGCACGTAGCCTTCGGCGGTGCAGGCGATGGCGAACACCAGACCTTCGTGGCGCTGCAGCAGGTCCTCCTGGATGCGCGGCAGCACTTCGTCGGTGTAGCGGTCGAAGCGCGTGCGGAACTTCTGTGGGCGGGTGCCGGGCAGCGGCTGGTAATCACGGTCGAACAGGTCGTCCAGGCCAATGCGTCCCGTATCGATGTCGGTCTGGAAACGCGCACCGATCGCCTGGGCGCCGGCGCGGGCCAGGTCGTAGACGCGCTGGTGATAATCGTCCAGCGCCACTTCCGCCAGGCGCTCGCTGATCATCTCCGCCTGGGTCTCCAGCTGGACCGCCGCGTCCGCCAGCCGATGGGTCTGCTCGTCGCTGGCGCGCAGGTCGCCGCGCACTTGCTCAACGGCGGCGAACAGGCTGTCCAGCTGGTTGCGGTTGATCTCCGCCCCCTCGGCGATCTCGGTGATCTGGGTTTCCACGGTGGCGGCCAGGCCCGCGATGTCCTGCAATTGCCGCCCGGTGTTTTCCACCTGGCTCACGCCCACCCCCAGGTCATCGGTCAACTGGCGAATCTGCTCCACCACCTCGCCAGTCTGGCGCTGGATATCCTCCACCATCTGCCCGACCTCGTCGGTCGCCTCGGCGGTACGCCCGGCCAGGCCACGCACCTCTTCGGCGACGACCGCGAAGCCGCGGCCGTGCTCGCCGGCCCGCGCTGCCTCGATGGCGGCATTGAGGGCCAGCAGGTTGGTCTGGCTGGCGATGGACTGGATCACCTGGGTGACACGCTGGATATCTTCGCTGCGCGCATTCAGTGTCTCGATCAGCGCGCGGCTGGCACTGGCACGCAAGCTGAGCTGGTGCATGCGCTCGATGGCCGCCTGCAGATCGCCGCGCCCGGCATCGCTGCCGGCACGCGCCAGGGTCGCCGCCTCCTTCGCCTGGCGGGCGAGATTGGAGGTGGCGCGCTCGGTGTGGATCATCACTTCGGCGCTGCCGACGATCTGCTCGGCCGCCACCACCTGGGACTCCAGCTTCTCCACCAGCCGCTGCACCGAATAGGACACCCCGGCGGCGGATAACGCATTGCGACTGGTGCCCTGGGACAGCTCGCGGGTCAGCTCGGCGACGTCGGGCAACACCGCCAGCGCACTGGCCGGCGCCGCGCCCTGGCGAATGAACCACGGCCCCCAGAGCAGCGCCGCGGCCAGCAGCAGGCACAGCGACAATGGCCAGTCGCCCAGCGCCTGGGCGATGAACAGCAGCACCAGGCCGCAGGTCTGCAGGGTAAGGATGAGGACGATACGCGGACGCGCGATATCCATGGCGGCAGCTCTCTTCTGGCGGGCCCGACCGCACCGCAGCGCAGGCACGCTGCCGGGGAGCCCGATTATTCTTGTCAGAGCCATTAGGCCGCCTGCCTCGCGCGGCGGCTATCGTTCCTTAGTGGTAGATGCGGCGCTGCTTGAGTCGCTAGAGGCAGCTGCGCACGGCCCGGGTGATGGCGTCGTCCGCGCTCGGCGGATTGCGGCGGTACAGCGCAATGTCGCTGCCCTTGTCTACCGCTGTCGTCTCCAGAAGCGCCTCCGCCGTGTCGCCGGAGCCGCTGGGCATGATCAGCCGGTAGCCCAGGCGAATTTCCTGCACCGCTGCCGAAGCGCGCAGCTCTTGCCACTTGGGCAGCAGGCAGGTCATGTAGACCGAGGGCGAATGGTTGGCTTGCAGGCGCAAGACAGGCGCCTCTTCCTTCAGCTTGCCTGGCGACGTGCATCCCGCCAGCACCGCGCAGAGCAGTGTCACTCGCAGCTTCATCGACTGATTTCCCTGTGGCTCGAGTGCCTGAGGGTAGCACGCAGGTCCGACAGAGGACGTCGGCAGCGGTGCACCACCGCCCGAGTCAGGCGGACTGCGCCGCCACGACCGGGGAGACGCAAACCTGCCGTGGAGCCAGGTACTGATTCGACGCCGCCGCCAGCGCACCTGCCATGGGCAGCCAGAGCCACATCCAGACCACATTCGGCGCGGCGACGAAGAAGTGCATTTCCACCATGAACACCACCGAGGACGCCGTCAGCACCGAGAACCAGAGGGGCGCCAGCGGCGCGCGGCTGCGCCAGAGGCTCCAGAGGCTGGCCGCCAGCATGACCAGCAACGAGGCCAGGCCCACCGCACCGAACTGGTACAGGACTTCCAGGTACAGGCTGTGCGGGTTATGCACCACCTGACCGGTACTGAGCACGACATTGCCCAGCTCCGTGTGAGCGCCGTGGCCAAACCACCAATGCTCCCCCACCCGCTCGATGACCGTGCGCCAGACCTCGTCGCGGTGCGTCAGCCCTCGAGAGGCGAACTCGTAGGTCAGTTGCCGGTAGCCACCGACCGCAGCCACCAGACCACCCAGCACCAGCAGACTCACGGATGCCTTTCGCACAGCACCCCGAGTCGCCACCAGCACCAGGACCACCGCGCCGATCAGCGCGGCCATCCAGGCCGCCCGGGAGAAGGTGAAGTAGACGTAGAGCCCCTGCGGCAGCGCGCACAGCGACCAGAGCAGGAACGCCGGCCAGCGCCGGCTGCGCAGGGCAAGCCACAGGGCCAGGAGGAAGCTGAAGGCGTAATTCATGCCCGCTTCGATGGTAATGCCGAAATCCGCCACGCCCGGCACACCGGAGTCGTGGATGTTCAGGGACCGATAAGCCAGGGTGAACTCGCCCAGTTGCGCCTTGTGCAACAACGAGAACGCGGCAAAACCGGCGCCAGCGAGCGCTCCCACGCCGAGCACGACCCGCCAGAAGCGGCCGTCTTCGCCCTTCACGCCGATCACCATGAGGCTGAACAACAGGATCATGACCAACTGACGGACCGAACTGGAAGAATCAGCCGCCAGCGCATTGGCCAGCAACCCCAGCCAGAAGACGGCAAAGAGCACGGCCAGCGCCGAAATCCAGCGCGCGCGCTCACGGAACAGAGCCATAGAACCGGCCAGCACGGCCAGGCCGGTCATCAGGCGCAGGGTTTTTTCCCAGTTGCCGGAGTCGGTTGGCCACCAGAACCGCCCCACCAACAGGCTGACCAGCATTACGCCGGCAAGGACAAGACCTAATACTTTCAATCCCTGGGCAATTCGCTGGATCTGCATAGCGGCTGAGTGCAAGGCTCGAACGGAATGACGCGGCACTATACACGGCGGCCGCAATCTCCTGAAACAATTGCCCGGCCAGCTGCCGAATGGAGGGTGTCAGGCGTGCAGGGCCTTCTGGCGGAGAGTAAACTACCGCCCCTTTTGTTCACCGACAGCAGCCAGCCCTCGCCACAGCAGGCTGCGCTCTACCAGTTGACGACGCCATGACCCATCGCCCCGAGCCCTCCCGCCGCTTTTCCGTGGCCCCCATGATGGATTGGACTGACAGACATTGTCGGTACTTCCTACGCCAGCTTTCCAACCATGCCCTGCTCTATACGGAAATGGTCACCACTGGCGCACTGCTTCACGGTGACGCCGCGCGTTTCCTGCGCCACGACGAGTGCGAGCATCCTCTTGCGCTGCAGCTGGGCGGCAGCAATCCGGCTGACCTGGCTGCCGCGGCGAAGATGGCCGAGGAAGCCGGCTACGACGAAGTTAATCTGAACGTCGGCTGCCCCAGCGACCGTGTGCAGAACAACATGATCGGCGCCTGCCTGATGGGCCACCCGGCGCTGGTGGCGGACTGCGTGAAAGCCATGCGCGATGCCGTCTCGATCCCTGTCACGGTCAAGCATCGCATCGGCATCAACGGCCGCGACAGCTACGAGGAACTCTGCGACTTCGTCGGCCAGGTGCGCGATGCAGGCTGCCGCAGCTTCACCGTGCACGCGCGCATTGCCATTCTCGAAGGCCTGTCGCCGAAGGAAAACCGCGAAATCCCGCCGCTGCGCTACGACATCGCCGCGCAACTCAAGCGCGACTTCCCGGCGCTGGAGATCGTCCTCAACGGCGGCATCAAGACCCTGGAGGAGTGCCGCGAGCACCTGCAGGTGTTCGATGGCGTGATGCTCGGCCGCGAGGCTTATCACAACCCCTACCTGCTGGCCCAGGTGGACGCCGCGCTGTATGGCTCAGACGCCCCGGCCATCACCCGCGCGCAAGCCCTGGCGCGGATGCGCCCGTACATCGAGCGACACATCGCCGAGGGCGGCGCGATGCACCACGTGACCCGCCATGTCCTGGGCCTGGCCCAGGGTTTCCCCGGCGCGCGACGCTTCCGCCAGCTGCTTTCGGTGGACGTTCACAAGACCCAGGACTCCCTGGGGCTGCTCGATCAGGCCGGAGAACTTCTCGCCGGTCATTGAGTCCCGTTGAGTGGCGCATCGGCCTCGGGTAAGGTCGATGCACTCTCTATGGAAGACGCGCCATGACCTCCAAGCTGGAACAACTCAAGCAGTTCACCACGGTTGTCGCCGACACCGGCGATTTCGACGCCATTGCCCGCCTGAAGCCGGTGGATGCCACCACCAACCCGTCATTACTGCTGAAGGCCGCCGCCCTGCCCCGCTACACCGAGCACCTGGCCCGCGCCACCGAGGGCGCTCAAGGTGATGCCGGGCTGGCCTGTGACCGCTTCGCCGTCGCCGTGGGCAAGGACATCCTGGGAGTGATTCCCGGGCGCATCTCCACCGAAGTGGACGCCCGCCTCTCCTTCGATACCGATGCCACGCTGCAACGCGCCCACCGTCTTATCGAGCTGTATGACCAGCAGGGCATCGGCCGCGACCGCGTACTGATCAAGATCGCCTCCACCTGGGAAGGCATCCGCGCCGCCGAGCAGCTGGAGCGCGAAGGCATCCAGACCAATCTCACTCTGCTGTTCTCCTTCGCCCAGGCCGCGGCCTGCGCCGACGCTGGCGTGTTCCTGATCTCGCCCTTCGTCGGGCGCATCTACGACTGGTACAAGAAAGCCAACAACCGTGACTACGTGGGCGCGGAAGATCCGGGCGTGCAGTCCGTCTCGCGCATCTATCGCTACTACAAGGCCAATGGCTACGAGACCGTGGTGATGGGCGCCAGCTTCCGTAACCTCGGCCAGATCGAACAGCTCGCCGGCTGCGACCGCCTGACCATCAGCCCGGACCTGCTGCAGCAACTGGCCGATGCCCAGGGTGAATTGCCGCGCGTACTGCAACCCGGCGGTGGCGAAGCACGCCAGGTACTGGACGAGAGCAGCTTCCGCTGGCAGATGAACGAGGACGCCATGGGTACCGAAAAGCTGGCCGAAGGCATCCGCCTGTTCGCCCGCGACCAGGAGAAGCTCGAAGCGCTGCTCGCCGGCCGCTGAAAACAGCGGACGAGCAAAAGCAAACCGGCGCCCCAGGGCGCCGGTTTGCTTTCTGGCTCATCGAATCAGTGGCGCTCGAGTGCACTCACCAGGTCGTGGAAGGCCTCGCGGTTGGTCTCGTTCAGGCCCATCAGGATACGGTGGGCTTCGAGCACCTTGCCGCGCACCACCTCCTCGGACTGGTCCTGGGGAGGCAGATCGGTCAGGCAATCCGAGCACGGAATCGGGCGATCGACGATGTTGAACACCTGATCGAAGCCCATCGACTGAAGCAGCCGGGTGATGTCCGCGTTGGTGGTGACCAGCGTGGGCAACAGACCGACCTTCTGCCGCGAGAGAATCGACAACTTCGCCAGCAAACCAAGCGTAGTGCTGTCGATGCTCTGGGTTTCCGTGAGATCGATGATGATCGCCGAGAAATTCAACGCGGCGAAGATTTTTTCAATGGTGGCATCCAGCGCCGAACACAGGGTCAGTCGGACTTCGCCCACGAACTTCAGGACAAAGGAGCCATCCTGCTCGGCGAACTGGATTTTACCGGTACTCATGCAAGGTTCCTGCTCAACACCAGCAAGGCGATATCATCCGGCATCTCGGACAACTTGGCCAGTCCGAAGACTTGGCGCAAGCCATCCAGGGTTCCGCCGGCGGCGACGACCTGCTCGGGCAGGGCCGTCTCCTTTTCCTTCAGCGTAGTCCCCGGAAGGACGTCGAGAATGCCGTCCGAGAACAGGGAAAGGCTGAAGGACTTGGGAAGATCAAGGACATGATCCTCGTAAGTTGCTTCGTCGAACAGCCCCACCGGCAGGCCGCGGCCCTCCAGGTAGCGGGCCTCACCGTCGACATAGAGCACGGGCAACGGCAGGTGACCGCCGATGCTGTAGGTCAGACGGTCGGTATCCAGGTCGATCACCCCGCCGAGCATGGTCACATGCTTGCCCAGCTTGCAGTTGATCAACCCGCGGTTGATGTGGCCGAGCACGTCCGACGGCTTGAACTCCGGCAGCATGTCGTTGCGCTTGTACTCGTACAGCAGCCGCGTGGTCATGAACTTCAGCAGCACGGTGACGAAGGCGGACGAGGCGCCGTGGCCGGAAACGTCGGCCAGGTAGAAGCCGATACGACGGGCATCCACCCGGAAGTAGTCGACGAAGTCGCCCGACAGGTACAGCGACGGGATGATCTGGTGGGCGAAGGCCAGGCCTTCGGACACCCAGGGCGTCTCCGGCAGCATGTTCATCTGCACCTGGCGACCCGCATTCTGGTCTTCCTGGAGCAGGTTGAGGCTGGCCTGCAGCTCGCGGTTGGCGGTTTCCAGCTTTTCGCGGTAGCGGCGGTTTTCCGAGCGCAGGAAGGCGCGATCCAGGGCACGGCGTACCGAATGTTCAAGGACGGCGAGGTCTTCCAGCGGCTTGATCAGGTAGTCGGCGGCGCCCAGGCGAAGGGCTTCGACGGCATCACTCATGACGCCGGCACCGGACAGCACGATCACCGGGGTTTCCACCGCCATCTCGCTGACGCGACGGATCAGCTCGAGGCCGTCCATCTGCGGCATGCGCAGATCGCAGATCACCAGGTCGGGGAGTTCGTGCTCGAAGACTTTCAGGCCTTCCAGGCCGTTGGTGGCCTGTGTGACCTTGAATCCGCTGTCTTCCAGGTAGGCGGCGAGGCTTTCGCGGACGACGTCGTCGTCATCGATAATCAGCAGCGAGGCACTGGCTTTGTGCATGGGTCATCCAGGCAAACGGCGCCGGGGTTGTGGTATGGCGCTCATTCTAGGGAACAGCGGCGCGGGTCAGTCGCGACAAGGCGCAGACACTACTCCCATCCGCTCAAGGGTTCAAGCAGGCGCCGCCCGCGCCACGAATGGCGCGGGCTGGAGCAGAGGAAAGGTCTGCGCGCAAGGCGGATCAGAAGTCGTCTTCGACCTCGCCGTCCTTGACCTTGAACTCGCGGTTCTGCAGGTAGGCGTTGCGGATGAAGGTGTATTTGTCGCCGCTGATCAGCTTCTCGGACTTGAGCAGGTCGGCGCGGGTGTCGACCACATCGACGCCACGCAGGCTGTTACGCACCGGGACATTGTCGATGTACGGATAAGGGCCGGTGAAGGAGTCCGGGATCAGCGACGGCGCATCGCGCAGGGTGCTCGGGCCGAGCAGCGGCAGCATCACGTAGGGGCCGCTGCCGACGCCGTAATGGCCCAGGGTCTGGCCGAAGTCTTCGTCGTTGCGGCGCAGGCCCATGTGGGTGGCCACATCGATGAACCCGGCCAGGCCGAAGGTGGTGTTGAACAGCAGGCGGCTGGTGTCGACGCCGGCGTTATGGAACTTCAGCTGCAGCAGGTCGTTGACCAGGTTCTTCACGTCACCGATGTTGCCGA
Source organism: Enterobacterales bacterium AE_CKDN230030158-1A_HGKHYDSX7 (assembly GCA_046940325.1). Taxonomy (GTDB): domain Bacteria; phylum Pseudomonadota; class Gammaproteobacteria; order Pseudomonadales; family Pseudomonadaceae; genus Pseudomonas. The sequence continues at coordinate 326,067 of JBKYMN010000001.1, forward strand.
AGAAGTTGTGCACGCCATCCTGCACGACATTCGGGGTTACATACTGGTAACCCTGGGCCAGCGGTTTCAGCGCGTAGGTGTCCAGAGTGTCGTTGAAGGTGAAGATCGGCCGGTTGACGCTCTCCCAAGGGTCATCCTCGCTGGCGGCCTGGGCCAGGAACGGGACCAGGGCGAGGCCGGCGGCGGCGAGCAGGCTGAAGCAGCGTTTCGTCCATTGGACGCCTAGTGGGCGCATCGATAATTCTCCAGTGAATGTCTTTCGGGGCCAGCCTGAGCGGCCCGCCATGCGGGCGGATTATATAGAGGCCGAACGGATTTGCAGACCCGGCTCGGCTTCGCAAATATTCGATCCGAGGCTGCCAGGTGCCATTTCATGGCGCTCCAGTAGAAAGCATAGTGCCACTTTCAGTCCGGATACCGTGCGTCGATGACAATTTCCAGCGCATCGGAACGCCAGAACTCCTGGTCCCACTCCACCAGCCGGCCATCCGCGAGAAAACTGGAGCGCTCCACGAAAAGGCCCGGCGCGCCGGGAGTCAGTTGAAGTGGCGCCGCCTGGGCCTCCACCAGTGCGGTGGAGTGCATGGCCAGTTCGGAGCGCGACAGGGCCAAGCCCAGCCTTTCATGCAGCACGCGGGTCAGCGAGGTATCCAGCGCGTGTTCCAGCAGGCCCGGGCACCAGTTGGCGTCGAGGATGATCTCCTCCAGCATCACCGGTCGCTCGTCCACCCAGCGACGGCGCAGGATGCGGAACACCTCGGCGTCTTCGTCCAACCCCATGCGCCGCGCCAGCACAGCCCCGGCACCACGGCGCTCGGCGGCCAGCACCTCGGTACGCGGCACGCGCCCCTGGGCCTGGACGTAATCCATGAACCCCGTGGTGCGAGTCGGGTTATAGCGGATTCGCGGCGGCGAAACGAACCAGCCCCGGCGGTTCTCGCGGTACAGCAATCCTTCGGTTTCGAGTTGCTGCAGCGCCTCGCGCAGGGTCACCCGGGTGCAGGCGAAACGCTCGGCCAGTTCGCGCTCGGCGGGCAGGCGCTGGCTCAGCGTGGCAGTGGCGATGTCCTGCGCCAGTTGCTCACGGATACGCAGGTAGTGGGGCATGGAATCAACCGGCATGGAACGTCTCCGCAGGAAGGCGCGGCGATTATAACGGTAGCGCCGCAGACTTCATCGGAGCGTCACATTGACCCGCTAGGCTGGCCTAGACCAATCATCAGAAAAGCCCACCATGCCTGCGACCACCGACCTACCGCACTTCACTACCCTGCTGTTCGGTCTGTCGGGCGATTTGGTGGACTTCGGCGCAAGGACGCTGCCGGTAGCCCTGCAACGCACCTGTCCCGACTGTCCGCCCGAACGCCTGGCCGACGCCCTCGCCCTGCCCCCGCAGGACGCCCTGGAGCTCGCCCTGGGCCGCTGTGCCGATGCTCATGAGCGTGGCCGCTTCCAATCCGCCCTGGACGATGCCGCCCAGGCCCATGCCGAAGCCACACCCGGCGCGCTGGACGCCCTGCAGGCGCTGCACCAGCGCGGCGTCCCCTGTGCCTGGCTGGACGAACTGCCCAGCAGCACCACGCTGCACCTGGCAGCCCCCCTCGATGATCGCCAGGCCATCGGCCTGGACATCACCGGGCGCCAGTGGCCGGCGCCGGATTCCTGCTGGCAGGCGCTGATGCAGCTTGGAACTCCATTGCTGGACGGCTGCGTGTTGGTCAGCGGGCAACCGCGGCTGCTCCAGGCCGCGCTGAATGCCGGCCTGTGGACCATCGGCCTGGCCGCCAGCGGCCCCTTGTGCGGTCACGCGCCGGGAGACTGGGACGCCCTGGGCAACCTCGACCGCGACCGCCTGCGCGCCCAGGCGACGCTGGGCCTCTACCGCCTCGGCGTGCACTCGGTCATCGATCATCTGGGCGAGCTGGATTCCTGCCTGCAGGACATCGCCGGCCGCCGCCTGAAAGGAGAAAAGCCATGAAGCACGAACGCCACCGCTTCCTCGACGAGCTGGCCGAGCGCTTCGCCAGCCACGGCGCCGAGCCTTACGGCGAGGCCGTCAGCCAGGCTGAGCACGCCCTGCAATGCGCCACCCTGGCCGAGCGCGCCGGCTGTTCCGATAGCCTGGTGATCGCCGCCCTGCTCCACGACATCGGCCACCTCTATGAAGACCCGCAGCTGATCGATGAACAGGACCAGCGCCACGAGGAGTTCGGCGCCAACCTGCTGCGCGAGCTGCTTCCCGAATCCGTCTGGCAGCCGATCCGCCTGCACGTGGCCGCCAAGCGCTACCTCTGTGCGGTGGACCCGGCCTACCACGCCGGCCTGTCCTGGGCTTCGCGGCAGAGCCTGGCGCTGCAGGGCGGGCCGTTCGACGAGCGCGGCGCCAGCGCCTTCCTCAACGCGCCCTTCTCCCAGGACGCGCTGACCCTGCGCCGGCTGGACGACCTGGGCAAGGACCCGGCCATGCGCACACCGGAGCTGGAACACTTCTTCCCGCTGCTCGAACGGCTCCTGCGAATTGATCGGCATCAGGCAAGGGTACGCGCGGCGAGTTAAGCTCAAAGGCATGGCGATGGACCTTTTCCCTGCTGGGTGAGGTCCATCTTTGGGTACGTACCGCAGAAGGACACCACCATGCCGACACAACGCCTCCAGGAAGAACTCCAGGCCCTGCGCGAGCAGCTGGAGCGCCAGCCTCCGCTGAATGCGGAGGAGCGCGAATCGCTGCAGGCCCTGATCAAGGACATCGAGATGCAGCTGGCCAACGAGGAGGCGCTGGCCGACGAGACCCTGATGGACAACGTCAACCTGGCCGTGGAGCGCTTCGAGGCTAGCCATCCGACGTTGGCCGGCACGCTCCGCTCCATCGTGCAGAGTCTCGCCAACATGGGCATCTGAGCTCCCTGAAATGAAAAAACCCGGCCTTGGCCGGGTTTTTTGTATCTGCGCTTTACTGACGCAATGAGCCTTACTGGCGCACCAGCCGGCGATTGTCCGGCTGCACCGCCTCGCTGCTGCGGTAAGGGTTGATGTCCAGCCCGCCACGCCGCACGTAGCGCGCGTAGACGGTCAAGCGGCTGGGCTGCAGCAGGCGCTGCAGGTCGAGGTAGATACGCTCGACGCACTGCTCGTGGAAGTCCTGGTGCTGGCGGAAGGACACGACATAGGCCAGCAGGCTGGCGGCATCCAGCGCCGGGCCGCTGTACTCCACCACCAGGGTGCCCCAATCCGGCTGACCGGTGACCGGGCAGTTGGACTTGAGCAGGTGGCTGTAGAGCACTTCGTCGACGCGGCGAGTGTCGTCGCAGCGCAGCAGCTCCGGGCGCGGGTGGTCATAGCTCTCCACCGCGACGTCCAGATCGTCGACGCAGGTGCCTTCGATGACGGCCACGCCCTCGCCCGCCACCTCGTCCAGACCGCGCACCCGCACGCCCACCGGCGCACCCGCAGCGGCGGAGAGGTCGCGCTCCATCACCGCGCGCAGGGCTTCGGCGTTGTCGAAGGCGGTCTGGTTCAGCGAGTTGAGGTAGAGCTTGAAGGACTTGGATTCGATGATGTTCGGCGACTGAGCCGGAATGGCGAATTCGCCGATGGCCACCACCGGCTTGCCCGAGGCGGTCAGCCAGGACAGCTCGTAACAGTTCCACAGGTCCACGCCCTGGTACGGAAGGGTTTCCGCGGTCAGGCCCAGCTCCGCCCACTTGGTGGTGCGGGAGATCGGGAACAGCAGCTCCGGAGCGTAGGTGGAGACGTATTCGCTGGATTTGCCCAGGGGCGAGTGTTCGGCGGGATGCTGCATGGGAAGGACCTGCTGGATCGGCGATGCGGGTGGTGGCGCGAGGCGGCGAGTGTATACAAATCCGCCGTCCCTTTCAGCTTCCAGCGGACGAGCCGGAAACATTCGGCATGCCCTGTAGGATGGGTGGAGCGCAGCGATACCCATGCTGTCTGTGGGCTGAATCGATGGGTATCGCTTCGCTCCACGCCATCCTACGTCGGGCCAGTCAGAACCACATCCGCACGCCGGCGACCCAATAGCCCTCCTCGTCGTCCTCGCCTTCGGCGCGGGCAATGTCGCCGCTGCGGCCATAGGTCTTGCTCCAGACGTAGCCGAAGTACGGCGCGAACTCCCGCCGCACCTCGTAGCGCAGCCGCAATCCAGCCTCCAGCTCGCTGCCACCGGCGCCCACGCCAAGATCCCGGTCATCGGCCAGCGCCAGGTTGTACTCCAGCGACGGCTCGAGGATCAGCCGCTGGGTCAGCAGCAGCTCGTACTCGGTCTCCAGGCGCAGGGACGGGTCGCCGCGCTCGCTGAGGAACAGGTTGGCATCGACCTCGAACCACTGCGGCGCCAGGCCCTGGATACCCAGTACCGCATAGCTGCGCGACGGCCCTGGCTGGTCGTCGTGGCGCACGCCCACCTGCCAGTCCCAGAAGTCCGCGACCATGCGCTGGTAGAGCAGTTGCACCTCGTTGTCGGTGGTCGGGCCGCCGGCATCGCGCTCGCCTTCCAGCTTCAGGCGCAGTTTCTGGTAGTCGGTGCCGTACCAGCCCTGGGCTTCCCAACCCAGCGACTGATCGTTGCCGTGGAAGCGGCTTTCCAGGCGCTGGACCAGCAGCGAGCCCAGGGGCATGTCGTCCATCTCGGCACTTTCGGCGGGCAAGGCCAGGCCCAGGGTCGCCGCGCAGGCCACCGTTGCTATGCGTTTCATGGCGGTTCCTCAGAGGCTGGCGCTGGCGGGGGCCGGTTCGACTATGACCTTGCGCATCATGCCGGCGGCCATGTGGTAGATCAGGTGGCAGTGGAAGGCCCACTCGCCCAGCGCGTCGGCGGGCACATCGACGTCCAGGGTGCTGCCCGGCGCCACGCTGACCACGTGCTTGAGCGGGTTGAAGCGGCCGTTGCCCTTGTCCAGCTGCATCCACATGCCGTGCAGGTGCATGGGGTGGGTCATCATGGTGTCGTTGACGAAGCGGATGCGCACCCGCTCACCGTAGGTCAGGCGGATCGGCTCGGCCTCGGAGTACTTCTTGCCGTCGATGGACCAGAAGTAGCGCTCCATGTTGCCGGTCAGGCGGAACTCGATGGTGCGATCCGGCGCGCGGTAGTCGGCGTAAGGGCGCATGGCCTTGAGGTCCGCGTAGACCAGCAGGCGATTGCCCGGCTCGGCCGGTTGCGGCGTCAGCCCACTGCCCGGTGCATAGTCGGACTTCGGCGCGGCAGCGCCCATGGCCGAGTGATCCATGCCGGCCATCTGCGAGTGGTCCATGCCGGCCATGCTGGAATGATCCATCCCGGCCATGTCCGCCGTTTTCGACTCGCCCATCGCCATGCCGCCGTGATCCATGCCCTCGTGGTTCATGCCCATGTCGGCCATGGTCAGCAAGGGCCGCTCGCGCAGCGCAGGCACTTCGGCCTGCAAGCCCGCTCGTGGTGTCAGGGTGGCGCGGGCGTAGCCGCTGCGGTCCATGGCTTCGGCGAAGAAGGTGTAGGCGCGGTCCTCCTGCGGCTGGACGATCACGTCGTAGGTTTCGGCCACGGCGATGCGCAACTCGTCCACCGTCACCGGCTGCACGTCGTTGCCGTCGGCCTGCACCACGGTCATCTTCAGGCCGGGAATGCGCAGGTCGAAGTAGCTCATGCCCGAGCCGTTGATGATCCGCAGGCGTACGCGTTCGCCGGGCTTGAACAGGCCGGTCCAGTTCTGCTCGGCGTCCTGGCCGTTGACCAGGAAGCGGAAGCCGGCGATGTCGGCGATGTCCGTCGGCGTCATGCGCATGCCGCCCCAGTCCAGGCGATCGCGCAGGGTCGCCATGAAGCCATTGGCGCTGGAGTCGGCGATGAAGTCGCCCAGGGTGCGCTGGTTGTAGTTGTAGTAGTCGCTCTGCTTCTTCAGGTTGGCGAACACGGTTTCCGGCCGGGTGTCGTGCCAGTCGGCCAGCAGCAGGGTGTATTCGCGATCATAGCGGTACGGTTCGCGCGCCTTCGGCTCGATCACCAGTGGCCCATAGAGCCCCTCGATCTCCTGGAAGTCGCTGTGGGCGTGGTACCAGTAAGTGCCGGACTGTTTCACGCTGAAGCGGTAGGTGAAGGTCTCGCCGGGCTTGATGCCGGGGAAGCTGATGCCCGGCACGCCGTCCTGGGTGTAGGGCAGGATCAGCCCGTGCCAGTGCAGCGAGGTGTCGCGGTCGAGGGTGTTGGTGACGCGCAACTCGACATCCTCGCCCTCCTTGAAACGAAGCTCCGGCGCCGGCGTCTGCCCATTCACCGTAAGCGCCTTGCGGGCGCCGTCAGAGAGTCTCAGCTCGCCCTCGCCGATCGTCAGGTCATACACGCCCGCCTGCACCGCCATCGGTGCCAGCAACAGCGCCCCCAGAGCCCATTCCCTTGCGCGGATCATCTTGCGCGCGCTCAGGGCTTGACGGTCAGTTTGCCGACCATGCCGGCCTGGTAGTGCCCCGGGATGTTGCAGGCGAACTCCAGGCTGGTGGCCTTGCTGAAGGTCCAGGTCAGCTCGGCGGTCTTGCCCGGCTCCACCAGCACGCTGTTGGGATCGTCGTGCTTCATCATCTGGCCCATCGGCTTGTCGCCATGGCCCATCTTGCTGTGGTCCATCTTGCTCATGTCGTGCTGCATCCCGGTGGGGGTGAGCATCCCGGAGTCCATCATCTGCTGCATTTCCTTCTGGTGGCCGGCGTGCATGGCGGCGCTGCCCAGGTTGAACTCGTGCAGCAGGCTGCCAGTGTTGTGGATGACGAAGCGCACGGTCTCGCCTGGCTTCACGTCGATGCTTTCGGGGTCGAAGAACATCTCGCCCAGCTTGATCTCGACGGTACGGGTGGCCAGTGCGGCCTTGGCCGGCTTGCCGAAATCGTAACCGTGCCCGGCATCGGCCAGGGCGGGCAGGCTGATGGCAGCGGCGAGGCCGATGACGGAAGCTTGGAGCAGGTGGCGCAGGGACATGGCGAATCTCCTTTCTGGAATGCTGGCCATGGTCGCTGTCGGCGGCTGAGACTTACCTGTCGGGAAGATTACAACTCTGTCAGCTTGGCGCCCGCCCGCTCGGCGCGGGGTATAAAGAGGGCGAAAAAAAGCCCGCCGAAGGGCGGGCAAGGGGTAGCACGATGAAGCGGACTCAGCAGGCCTGGCGCGCCGTGGCGGCCTGTTCCTGCATGCGCTGGAAGGTGATGTCCCCTCCTCCATCGGCCAGCGCCGGCGTGATGGGGAAGAACAGCACGGCAAACAGCGTGGAGATGATCAGGTGCATGGCAGGCTCCTCGAAGACACTGGAAAATCAGCTCGCCGCCAGTGTGCAACGCCAACCCTGTCAGTTCGCTGACCGCCCCATTACCCTGACGACAGCCGCGCCCTGAGCGCCTGAATGGAAGCCCCGGATGAAACTCCTCATCGTCGAAGACGAACCGCGCATCGGCCAGTACCTGCAGCAGGGCCTGAGCGAGGCCGGTTTCGCCGTCGACCTGACCGCCGACGGCGACGAAGGCCTGCAACTGGCCCTGGCCGGCGAGCACGACCTGCTGATCCTCGACGTGATGCTGCCCGGCCGTGATGGCTGGCAGATCCTCCAGGCGGTGCGCCAGGCCGGCAGCGCCGTGCCGGTGCTGTTCCTCACCGCCCGCGACGCCGTGGAAGACCGCGTACGCGGCCTGGAACTGGGCGCCGACGACTACCTGGTGAAGCCCTTCGCCTTCGTCGAACTGCTGGCCCGCGTGCGCACCCTGCTGCGCCGGGGCAGCCAGCAATTGCAGGAGACCACCCTGCAACTGGCGGACCTCGAACTGGACCTGCTGCGCCGCCGTGTGCAACGCGCCGGCAAGCGCATCGACCTGACCGCCAAGGAATTCGCCCTGCTGGAACTGCTGCTGCGGCGCAGCGGCGAAGTGCTGCCCAAGTCGCTGATCGCCTCCCAGGTGTGGGACATGAACTTCGACAGCGACACCAACGTCATCGAAGTCGCCATTCGCCGCCTGCGCGCCAAGGTCGACGACGACTTCCCGCAACGCCTGATCCACACCGTGCGCGGCATGGGCTACGTGCTGGAAGAGCGCGAAGCATGAGTGCCCGCCTCTCTCTCGGCCTGCGCCTGAGCCTGTTGTTCGCCGCCTGCACCGCCGCTGTGTCGCTGCTGGCCGGCCTGGTTTTCAGCCGCGCCAGCGAAGCGCACTTCATCGAACTGGACCAGCAGCTGCTGAGCGGCAAGCTGGCGATCTTCCGCGACGTGCTGAGCGGTGTCGGCAGCGCCGAGCAGTTGGCGCCGCACACCGCGGAGCTGCGCCGGGAACTGGAACGCCATCCCGACCTGGGCCTGCGACTGGAGGGGAGCGACGGGCAACGCTGGTTCTGGCAACTGCCGGCGATGAACATGACCAGCGACGAAGCCCCCGCCTACCGGGAGCTGCGGGCGCCACTGGATGCCAGCCGAGCCCGGGGCCCGCAGCTGACGCTGATCCTCGACATCACCCACCACCAGCACTTCCTGCAACGCATGCAGCGGCTGATCTGGCTGACCATGGGCTTCTCCGCCCTGGCCACCGCCCTGCTCGGCGCCTGGGCCGCCCGCGCCAGCCTGCGGCCGTTGCGGCGCATGAGCGAGGTGGCGGCGCAGGTCAGCGCGCACTCGCTGACCACCCGCCTTGATGCGGAGCAGATGCCACAGGAGCTGCGTGGCCTGGCCGGCGAGCTGAACGCCATGCTGGCCCGCCTGGAGGAAGCCTTCCAGCGCCTGTCGGCCTTCTCCGCCGATATCGCCCACGAACTGCGCACACCGCTCACCGGGCTGCTGACCCAGACCCAGGTGGTGCTGTCGCGCTCGCGTGGGCTGGAGGAGTACCGCGAGGCGCTGCACGGCAACCTGGAGGAGCTGGAACGGCTCACCGCCATGGTCAACGACATGCTGTTCCTGGCCAAGGCCGACCATGGCCTGCTCACTCCCAACAGCCAGACGCTGGCGCTGGCCGGCGAGGTGGACGAGCTGCTGGAATTCTATGGGCCACTGGCGGAGGAAAAGTCCATTCGCCTGGAGCGCGACGGCGAGTTGTCGGTGCAAGGCGACCGCGCCTTGCTGCGGCGGGTGCTGGCCAACCTGCTGGACAATGCCCTGCGCTTCACCCCGGACGGCGGGCAGATTCGCGTGCGCCTGGAACCGGGCCGCCTGAGCGTGGAAAACCCCGGCCGGGAAATTCCCGCCGACCGCCTGCCGCGCCTGTTCGACCGTTTCTACCGCGCCGACCCGGCCCGTCGTGAAGGCCAGGGCGAGCATGCCGGGCTGGGGTTGGCGATCTGCCGGTCCATCGTCCGCGCCCATGGCGGGGAGATTCGCTGCGAATCGGCGCAGGGGTGGACGCGATTCGTCATCGAACTGCCGAACGTGTAGGAGCGAGGGGGACGCCCAGTCCTTGCTCGCGAACGGACTCACCGGCAGCACCATCGTTGAGGCGGTTCGCGAGCAAGCTCGCTCCTACAAGATCAAATGCCCGTCGCCCCAAACTGAGCCCTACGAAGGCTGGAAACGAAAAAGGCCCCAACCGGGGCCTTTTTTCAACACTTCAAAGCATCACTGCCGCATGCCGCGTCCGCTCACCAGCAGGCGCACGCAGAAGATATACAGCAGCACGGTTGCCACCAGCATGAAGATCACCGCCGTGCCGATGCGGATGTCGGACACACCGAGGATGCCGTAGCGGAAGGCGTTGACCATGTGCAGGATCGGGTTGGCCAGCGAGACCGTCTGCCAGAACGGCGGCAGCAGCGTGATCGAGTAGAACACCCCGCCCAGGTAGGTCAGCGGCGTCAGCACGAAGGTCGGGATGATCGAGATGTCGTCGAAGTTGCGCGCGAACACCGCGTTGACGAAGCCGCCCATGGAGAAGATCGCCGCCGTCAGTACCACCACCAGCACGGTAATGCCGATGTGATGAATCTGCAGGTCGGTGAAGAACAGCGACAGGATGGTCACTATCAGGCCCACCGCCAGCCCGCGCAGCACGCCGCCAGCGACGAAGCCCAGGAGGATGGTGTGCGGCGATACCGGCGAGACCAGCAGTTCCTCGATGTTGCGCTGGAACTTGCTGCCGAAGAAGCTCGACACCACGTTGCCGTAGGAGTTGGTGATCACCGACATCATGATCAATCCCGGCACGATGTACTGCATGTAGGTGAAGCCACCCATGTCGCCGATCTGTCGGCCGATCAGGTTGCCGAAGATGACAAAGTACAGAACCATGGTGATCGCCGGCGGCAGCAGGGTCTGCGGCCAGATGCGCAGGAAGCGGCGGACTTCGCGGTAGACGATGGTGTTGAGGGCGACCCAGTTGGCGCGCAGTTCGTGGCTCATACCGCCACCTTCGACAGATTCTTCTCCACCAGCGACACGAACAGCTCCTCCAGGCGATTGCTCTTGTTGCGCAGGCTCAGCACCTGCACGCCCTGGGCGTTGAGCTGGACGAACAGGCCATTGATGCCACGGGCCTTGTCCACCTGCACCTCCAGGGTGTGGTCATCCACCAGGCGCGCCGGGTAGCCGTCCAGCTTCGGCGCTTCGCCCAGGGTGCCCTGCAGGTCGAGGTAGAAGGTCTCCACGTGCAGCTTGTTCAGCAGCTTGCGCATGCTGGTGTTCTCCACGATGGTGCCGTGGTCGATGATCGCGATGTTGCGGCACAGCTGCTCGGCCTCCTCCAGGTAGTGCGTGGTGAGGATGATGCTGATGCCTTCGCCGTTGAGCTCGGTGAGGAAATTCCACATCGAGCGGCGCAGTTCGATGTCCACGCCAGCGGTGGGTTCGTCGAGGATCAGCAGGCGCGGCTCGTGCACCAGCGCACGGGCGATCATCAGCCGGCGCTTCATGCCGCCGGAGAGCTCGCGAGAAGCGGAGTTGCGCTTGTCCCACAGGCCCAGCTGGGTCAGGTACTTCTCCGCCCGGCCCTTGGCCACGCTCATGGGGATGCCGTAGTAGCCGGCCTGGGTGACGACGATGTCGAACACCTTCTCGAACTGGTTGAAGTTGAACTCCTGGGGCACCACGCCCAGGCAGCGCTTCAAGCCGTACGGATCCTTGTCCAGGTCATGGCCGAATACGTTGACCGTGCCGCTGGTCTTGTTCACCAGGGTGGAAAGGATGCCGATGGTGGTGGATTTGCCGGCGCCGTTGGGGCCCAGCAAGGCAAAGAAATCGCCCTCGGCGACGTCCAGATCGATGCCCTTGAGGGCCTGGAAGCCGTTGCCGTAGGTCTTCGTCAGTTGACGGATGGACAGCGCGGAACTCATGGGTATTCCCGTTGCAAGTCGGTGGAAAGACGCATGTCTTTGGAAAAAGGCCTGCTTGATAAGGGTGCGCCGCGAGGATTGCAACCTCCGGAGCACGCGCAGGCGTTCAGGTCAGGTCGGTCATCACCGCATCACGGTAGGCCCGGCGCGCCTTCAGGCGCTCGTACCAGGCCTGCAGATGCGGCTGCGCCGGGCGCTCGATGGGCATTTCGAACCAAGCATAGATGAAGCTGCCCAGCGGAATGTCACCCATGCCGAATTGTTCGCCGGTCAGGTACGGCTGCGTGGCCAGGGTTGCCTCGGGGATTGCCAGCAAGGCCACGCAGGTATCGATGGCAGCCTGGATGGCAACGGCATCGCGTTGTTCCGCCGGGGTGCGCAGGGTACCCCAGAACACGGTGCGGAACGGCGCGGCGAAGGACGAGGTGGTCCAGTCCATCCACTTCTCGGCGCTGGCGCGCTGCTGCAGGTCCTGCGGGTACAGGGCCGGGGCATAGCGCGCAGCGAGGTAGCGGACGATGGCGTTGGACTCCCAGAGGATGAAGCCGTCATCGTCCAGGGTCGGCACCACGCCGTTGGGGTTCAGGGAGCGGTAAGGCGCGTCGTTGACCAGGCCGAAAGCGCCGCCGGCGTCGATCCGCTCATAGGCCAGACCGGCCTCTTCCGCGCACCAGAGCGCCTTGCGCACATTGGAGGAATTCTTCCGGCCCCAGATCTTGAGCATGCTGCGCCTCTCTTGTTGTCGTCATTCGATGGTCATGCGCCCGACGGACGCGATTTCGGATGACGGCACCCTACCGGCAACGGCGCCAGGAAAAAAGTCGCAAGCACTGATGGTGACTATCGATTGTTTTTATGTGGGCGACTGTGTTGCTGCTTCACTGCGCATGTCGCCGTCCAGTGGCGCATCTTCTCCCGTGAACAGGTGTGGGTAGCACTGTCTGAGGTAGCCGAAGAAGAACTCCTCGGGCACGTCGGGGAACTGGCCGTGGTCGCGCAGGTACTCCATGTGCCGCTCTCCCTCAAGGTTGAACGGGTGGAAGACGCTGTCGTTGCGTCCGTCGAACTCCAGCGGCAGCACGCCGAAGGCCTCGCACAGACCGATGTCGAAGGCTGGCGTGGCCTTGACCCAGCGCCCCTCGAGGAACAGCTCGGTATAACCGTGCATGGCGAACACCTCGCTGCGCAGCAACTCCAGCAGGCGCGGCGTGGCCAGGTGGTTCTTCACATCGGCCAGGCCGATCCGTGCGGGAATCCCGCAATGCCGGGCGCAGGCCGCCAGCAACGTGGCCTTGGGTACGCAGTAGGACTGGCCGGCCTCCAGCGCGTGGCTGGCCTTGAGTGTCTGCGGGTCGCGGCTGAACACGTAGGGGTTGTAGCGAATCCCGTCGCGCACGGCGTAGTACAGGGCGACCGCCTGCTCCAGCGGTGTGCTGCCATCACCCCGGTGATTTTGAGCGAACTCGATTACCACCGGGTGGTCACTATCAACGAAGCGGCTGGACTTGAGGTAGGGCTGCATGGCGTTGTCTCCGGCTGATCATCCTTGAGGGCGACACCAGTCTAACCAGCGCCTGCGTCTGACCGGCAAGGCGATCCGGCCAAGCTGTCCGGCCATGCGGCCATCGGTCCGATTCGGCCAGCTAAGCTTCCGGTGCATTGTGACGAGGCGTTCCCGTCATAGTGCTCGCGCACTCTCGTCACCAAGCCCGCCGCGGCCTTCTGTCGCCGGGGCGGACTGTCATGGAGGAATCCGCATGTTGCTCGTCTGGTTGCTCGTCCTGATTCTCGGCGTGGCCTGGCTCGCGCACCGCCGTACGGCGCCGCTCAAGGCCCTGGGCATAGTCGCCGTGTATCTCGTGCTCATGAGCCTGTTCAGCCGCGCCCATGGCTGGATGGTGCTGTTCTGGCTGCTCTGGGCGGTGGTTGCGGTGACGATTCTCGCCGCCGACCTGCGCCGCAGCCTGTTCACCTCACGGCTGTTCGCCTGGTTCAAGAAGACCCTGCCACCGATGTCCGAAACCGAGCGCGAGGCCATCGAGGCCGGCACCGTCTGGTGGGACGGCCAACTGTTCAGCGGCCGCCCGGACTGGCAAACCCTGCTCGCCTACCCCCGCGCGCAATTGACCGAAGAGGAACAGGCGTTCGTCGATGGCCCCACCGAGCAGCTCTGCGCCATGGTCAACGACTACCAGGTCGGCCAGGACATGGACCTGCCTGCCGAGGCCTGGGCTTTCATCAAGGACCAGGGCTTCTTCGGTCTGATCATTCCCAAGGAATACGGTGGCAAGGGCTTCTCTGCCTTCGCCCATTCCCAGGTGGTGATGAAGCTCGCCACCCGCAGCGGCGACCTCGCCTCCACCGTGATGGTGCCCAACTCCCTCGGCCCGGCCGAGCTGCTGCTGCACTACGGCACCGATGCCCAGCGCCAGCGCTATCTGCCGCGCCTGGCCAGCGGCGATGAAATCCCCTGCTTCGCCCTGACCAGCCCGCAGGCCGGTTCCGACGCCGGCGGCATGACCGACGTCGGCGTCGTCTGCAAGGGCCAGTGGCAAGGCCAGGAAGTCCTCGGCCTGCGCCTGACCTGGGAAAAGCGCTACATCACCCTCGGCCCGGTGGCCACCCTCCTCGGCCTGGCCTTCAAGTGCCATGACCCGGACCACCTGCTGGGCGAGGAAGAAGACCTGGGTATCACCCTGGCACTGATTCCCACCGACACCGAGGGCGTGCAGATCGGCCGCCGTCACGTGCCGCTGGGCGCCGCCTTCATGAACGGCCCCAACTCCGGCAAGGACGTGTTCGTACCGCTGGACTACATCATCGGCGGCCAGGAGATGATCGGCAAAGGCTGGATGATGCTGATGAACTGCCTGTCGGTCGGCCGTTCCATCTCCCTGCCGGCAGTGGGCACCAGCGCGGCCAAGGCCGGCAGCTACGTCAGTGGTCGTTATGCGCAGGTGCGCGAGCAGTTCAACGTGCCGCTGTCGGCCTTCGAAGGCATCCAGGAAGCCCTCGCACGCATCGGCGGCAACGCCTGGCTGATGGACAGTGCGCGCATCCTCACCGCCAACGCGGTGGACCTGGGCGAGAAGCCCTCGGTACTCTCGGCCATCCTCAAGTACCACCTCACCGAACGCGGCCGCGAGTGCATCGCCCACGCCATGGACATCCACGGCGGCAAGGGCATCATCCTCGGCCCGAACAACTACCTGGGCCGCTCCTGGCAGGCCGCGCCGATCTTCATCACCGTCGAAGGCGCCAACATCCTCTCGCGCAACCTGATGATCTTCGGCCAGGGCGCCATCCGCTGCCATCCGTACGTGCTCAAGGAAATGGAGCTGGCCCGCCGCGAAGACCAGGACCAGGCCGAGCGCGAGTTCGACGAACTGCTGCTCGACCACATCGGCTTCGCCGTCAGCAACGCCGCCAGCAGCCTGCTGCTGGGCCTGGGCCTGGGCAGCTTCGACCAGGTGCCGGGGGACCGTGTCAGCCGCCCCTATTACCGCGCGCTGAACCGCCTCGCCGCCTCCTTCGCCCTGCTCGCCGACTTCAGCATGATGATGCTCGGCGGCGAGCTGAAGCGCCGTGAACGCCTCTCCGCACGCCTGGGCGATGCGCTGAGCCACCTCTACCTCGGCTCCGCCGCGCTCAAGCGCTACCACGACCTGGACAACCCGGACTACCTGCACCCGCTGCTGCGCTGGGCCATGGAGGAAAACCTTGAAAAGGCCGAGGCCGCCCTGGCCGGGCTGATCGACAACTTCCCCAACCGCGCCTTCGCCTGCCTGCTGCGCGTACTGGTGCTGCCGCTGGGCCGTCGCCACCGTGGGCCGGGCGATGCACTGGACGCCGAGATCGCCAACATCCTCGGCCGCCCGCTCAGCGACCCGGCGCTGCAGGCGATCCTCGCCGGCGCGCATCTGCCCAGCGGCGACAATGATCCGGTGGCCAAGCTCACCTACGCCTACGACCAGCTCGCCGCCGCCGCGCCGTTGCAGAAGAAACTGCACAAGGCGCTCAAGGAACATGGCGTCGATCCCAAGCCGGGGCAGTCGCCGATCGATGCCGCTCTGGACGCCGGGGTACTGGAAGCCGGCGAGGCCGAAACCCTCCACGCCGCAGAACGCGCGCGCCGCGCCGTAATCGATGTGGATGATTTCTCCAAGGAAGAGCTGGCCGGCAAGGCCGGATGATCAGCAACCCTCACCCAGGGGGCGCCTCCGGGCGCCCCTTTTTTTGTCCGACGCAAAGCAATGCCTGCACAGGCTATCGGGTGCACACTGCAGGTATCACCGCCATGGAGACCCGTACCATGCGTCGATCCCTCCTTCTCCTGCTGACCCTGCTGCTGGCCGGCGGCGCCCAGGCCGACCCCTGGCTCTACCCCAGCCGGCAGCGCCCGGCGCCCGCGCCCAACCCGGTCATCGACCCGATCCAGCAACAGCAGGACAGCCTGCGCCGCCAGCAGCAGCTGCGGCAGAACCAGCTCGACAGCCAGCGCCTGAACTACGAGGACCAGCGCCTGCAGCGGCAGCAGCAGGACCTGCAGCGCCAGCAGGACAGCCAGCGGCGCTGGAACGAGCAACGCCGGCAGAGCGACCAGATGATCCAGCGGCAGAAGAGCGAGTTGCAGCGCGACCAGTTGCAACAGCAGCAGCGCCTCCTCGACCAGCAGCGCCAGCAGATCGACAACCAGCGCCGGCAGATCCAGATGCGGCCGATCCGCTGATCGCCCCGGCGGCAGCGGCGACGAAACCCGATATACTCCCCGGCCGTTTGCACACAGCTCCAGAGGAACCCCCATGGCCAGCGCCTATCTCGACCACCACATCGCCCTGCTCAACCACCTGCGCATGATCCTTGGCGCCCTGGGCGAAGCCGAGCAGGTTCCCGAGGACAACCACGGCCTGTTCCTCGAGCGCTTCGACGAACTGCTGGTGGAACTGCCCCGCGACCCCGAAGGCGCCCAGTACCTGGGCCAGGACCTGATCAGCCAGATCTTCCATCGCTACCCGCAGATCGCCCACCTGATCCCCCGTGACCTGCTGTGGTTCTTCGGCGGCGACTGCCTGCACTACATGCCCGACGAAGAGCTGCAGATGTACCAGCAGCTCGACGAGCGCCGTTTCGAGGCCGAGGAGAACGGCGAGCCCTTCGACTGGAACGAAGCCAAGGCATTGCTGGCCCTGCCCGAAGACACGCCCAGGCACTGAGCGCCTGAGCCAAACGAAAAAGCCCGCGCACTGCGGGCTTTTTCATGGCCGGGCGAAACCCACGCCCGACCGGCCCGTCCAGGCCCACGGCGCCTGCCGCCGTTCGTCGGCGGGTGACGCCGAGCACCTCGCGGGCGCCAGTGCCCTCCTGCGCTCCTAGTCCGAAACTCCCAGCCGGCCTGGGAGTATTGGCCGATGCGCGATTCCCGAGCCGTCCCCATAGTCGTGGCATGTAGCAGTAAAAGGCCAGCAGTTCGAATCTGGCCGCCATGAACGACATTGCTCGGGAGAACGTCATGACCATCTCTAAGAAAAATGCGTCGCCAACGCGCCCTGTGAACGATGACACCCAGCCCACCCTGATTCTCAGCACCGACCAGAACGACTACGCCCCCGGCAGCACCGTCATCCTCACCGCCAGCGGATTCAGCGCCGGAAGCACCGTGAAGCTCGAAGTGGACCACGTCACGAACCCGGGGGCGGATGGCGCCTGGGGCACCTCGGATGACGTGATCGACACCAACACCGGCTCCGGGCACGAGCCCTGGTACGTCACCGACGGCGGCGCCGGCGACCTCGACGGCCAGGTCAATGGCAGCATCACTGCCGCCTGGTACGTCGACCCCGACGATTCGGCTGGCGCCAGGTTCCTGCTCTCCGCCTCCGCCAGTGACGGGTCGATGGCCACGACCACTTTCACCGACGCCGCCCCTACCGTGGTGGCGACCGGCGTGACCGTCTCGCTGGACGAGACGGCCGGCTTGCAGAATGCCACCGCCAGCCCCAGCCCGGCCGAGGACGCGAACGACAATGACATCCTGCTGACCGCCCTGCCCTCGACCTTCGCCGCGCGCCTGACCGCGCTGGGCGCCGGCACCGCCACCGGAGCGGCCCTGAGCGGCTACACCGGGGCCGCCGGCAATACCGGCAGCAACGCCTTCACCATCAGCGCCGCCCCCGGCGGAGCGATCACCGACATCCTCTTCACCGGCAGTGGCGGTGCACCGCTCAATGGCCTGGACAGCGGGCTGGACACCCTCGATGGCGTCGACATCCTGCTCTACACCGACAGCAGCAATAACAACATCCTCCTGGGCCGGGCCGGCGGCGCGAACGGCACCATCGTCTTCGCGGCCTACATCGAGGAAACCGGGTCACCGGTCAGCGGCGGCAAGATCTGGACCGTGGAATACCAGCCACTCAAGCACCCGGACGGCAGCAACCCCGACGACGCCCTCAACCTGCTCAACAAGGTCTATATCGGTACCAGCCAGGACCTGACCTTCAGCCTGGCCAACGCCCCGTCGGGGCAGAACCTGTTCCTGATGTTCACCACGGCCACCCCGACGGTGGTCAATGACGGCGGCGTCCTGCGCATCACCGACCCGACCATCATCGCCACCGGCAAGGACCCGGCCAACCAGTCGACCGGCGCCAACATCACCACCGGCGACACGATCAACACCAGCCAGGCCGGCGGCCCGACCACCTTCGGCACCAATAACCAGATGATCGTGGAGCAGGAAGGCATCCGCTTCACCTTCGTCACTGGCGCCCGGCAGAACGTCACCATCCCCAACCTGGACCAGAACGAAGCGGACGTCGAGGCCAACGTCGACTTCACCAGCATGTTCAATGCGCGCACCGCCAGCTTCGATGTGGTGCAGCTGCAGAGCGGCAAGAGCGCCGTCGTCAAGATCAGCGCCTTCAGCACAGCGGTTGAATCGGGCACGGCCTTCATCGATGGCTATGCCAATGACAGCGCCGTCGCGATCACCGGCATCCGGGTGATCAATAATGCCACCGGCCAGGTGGTGGAGAACTCCAACGGCTCGGTGAACGACCCGACCATCACCATCACCTTCAACGGCGGCGTAGCCACCATCACCGGCGTGAAGGCCAACTACAAGATCGAATACACCACCTCGGCAGATCATAACCGCGTGCTGGTGGAGAACGGCGCCGCCATCGATGCCAAGGGCAATGAACACGCCGACTTCGACATCGGCGGCTTCAAGCTGCTGCAGGTCTCCACGGCCACCGTGGAAATCGGCTCGAAGATGATCTTCGAGGACGACGGCCCGAGCATCAGCACCACCGGGGTGGAACCCACGCTGACCGTGGATGAGACAGACCTGACCAGCAATGCCTCGCAGAGCTTCGCGGCCAACTTCACCTCGGCCTTCGGCGCCGATGGCGCCGGCACCCTGACCTATGCCCTGGGCGTGGTCGCCGGGGCTTCCGGGCTGGTCGACACGGCCACCGGCCAGGCAGTGAACCTGTCCGTCAACGCCGGCGTCGTCGAAGGCCGCACGGCGGTCAGCAATGACCTGGTGTTCACCGTCAGCGTCGCCGCCAACGGCACCGTCACCCTCGACCAGCTGCGCGCCGTGGTCCATGCGGATACGACCAACCCGGATGACTCGAAGACCCTCACCGCAGACAACCTGGTGACCCTCACTGCTACCAAGACCGACAAGGATGGCGACAGCGCCCAGGCCACGCTGAATATCGGCCAGAACCTGGTGTTCAAGGATGACGGCCCGAGTATCAGCACCACGGGTGTCGAACCCACGCTTACGGTGGACGAGACCGACCTGACCGGCAATGCCACGCAGAACTTCGCCGCCAACTTCACCTCGGCCTTCGGCGCCGACGGCGCCGGCACCCTGACCTACGCCCTGGGCGTGATCGCCGGTGCTTCCGGGCTGGTCGACACGGCCACCGGCCAGGCAGTGAACCTGTCCGTCAACGCCGGCGTCGTCGAAGGCCGCACGGCGGTCAGCAATGACCTGGTGTTCACCGTCAGCGTCGCCGCCAATGGCGACGTCACCCTCGACCAGCTGCGCGCCGTGGTCCACCCGGATACGACCAACCCGGATGATTCGAAGACCCTCACGGCAGACAACCTGGTCACCCTCACCGCCACCAAGACCGACAAGGACGGCGACAGCGCCCAGGCCACGCTGAACATCGGCCAGAACCTGGTCTTCAAGGACGATGGCCCGAGCATCAGCAGCACCGGCGAGGAGCCCACGCTGACCGTCGATGAAACGGACCTGACCAGCAACGCCACACAGAACTTCGCCGCCAACTTCACCTCGGCCTTCGGCACCGACGGCGCGGGCACCCTGACCTACGCCCTGGGCGTGGTCGTCGGCGCCTCCGGGCTGGTCGACACGGCCACCGGCCAGGCAGTGAACCTGTCGGTCAACGCCGGCGTCGTCGAAGGCCGCACGGCGGTCAGCAATGACCTGGTGTTCACCGTCAGTGTCGCCGCCAATGGCGACGTCACCCTCGACCAGCTGCGCGCCGTAGTCCACCCGGATGCGACCAACCCGGATGACTCGAAGACCCTCACGGCAGACAACCTGGTCACCCTGACGGCGACCAAGACCGACAAGGACGGCGACAGTGCCCAGGCCACGCTGAACATCGGCCAGAACCTGATCTTCAAGGATGACGGCCCGAGCATCAGCAGCACCGGCGAGGAGCCCACGCTGACCGTGGATGAAACGGACCTGACCAGCAACGCCACGCAGAGCTTCGCCGCCAATTTCACCTCGGCCTTCGGCGCCGACGGCGCGGGTACCCTGACCTATGCCCTGGGCGTGGTCGCCGGGGCTTCCGGTCTGGTCGACACGGCCACCGGCCAGGTAGTGAACCTGTCGGTCAACGCCGGCGTCGTCGAAGGGCGCACCGCCGTCAGCAATGACCTGGTGTTCACCGTCAGCGTCGCCGCCAATGGCAACGTCACCCTCGACCAGCTGCGCGCCGTGGTCCATGCGGATGCAACCAATCCGGATGATTCGACCACCCTCACGGCGGATAACCTGGTGACCCTCACCGCTACCAAGACCGACAAGGACGGCGACAGCGCCCAGGCCACGCTGAACATCGGCCAGAACCTGGTGTTCAAGGACGACGGCCCGAGCATCAGCACCACGGGTGTCGAACCCACGCTCACGGTGGACGAGACCGACCTGACCACCAACGCCACGCAGAACTTCGCCGCCAACTTCACCTCCGCCTTCGGCGCCGACGGCGCGGGTACTCTGACCTACGCCCTGGGCGTGGTCGCCGGTGCTTCCGGGCTGGTCGACACGGGCACCGGCCAGGCAGTGAATCTTTCGGTCAACGCCGGGGTCGTCGAAGGACGTACCGCCATCAGCAACGACCTGGTGTTCACCGTCAGCGTCGCCGCCAATGGCGACGTCACCCTCGATCAGTTGCGGGCCGTGGTCCATCCCGACGCGGCCGACCCTGATGATGCGACAACCCTGACCTCGGACAACCTGGTGACCCTGACCGCGACCAAGACCGACAAGGACGGCGACAGCGCCCAGGCCACCCTCAACATCGGCCAGAACCTCAGCTTCAGGGACGATGGCCCGAGCATCAGCCCCACCGGCACGGAACCGGCCATGACCGTGGACGACTCGGACCTCAGCACCAACTCCCTGCAGGCCTTCGCCGCCAACTTCGCCTCGGCCTTCGGCGCCGATGGCGCCGGCACCCTGACCTACACCCTGGGCTGCGTCTCGGGAGCCTCCGGGCTGACCGATACCGCAACCGGCCAGGCCGTGATCCTGTCCCTCAACGGCACGGTGGTGGAAGGCCGCTGCGCCATCAGCAACGACCTGGTGTTCACCGTCAGCGTCAATGCCAACGGTGACGTCACCCTCGACCAGTTGCGCGCCATCGTTCACGACAACACCAGCGACCCCGATGACTCCAGGACCCTGAGCTCGGACAGCCTGGTGACCCTGACCGCAACCAAGGCCGACAAGGACGGCGACAGCGCCCAGACGACGATCAACATCGGCCAGAACCTGATCTTCAAGGACGATGGGCCGAGCATCAGCACCACCGGCAGCGAGCCGACCCTGACGGTGGACGAGACCGTGCTGGCCACCAACGCCACGGCCAACTTCGCCGCCAACTTCACCTCGGCGTACGGAGCCGACGGAGCCGGCACCCTGACCTACGCGCTGAGCGTGGTCGCCGGGGCTTCCGGCCTGGTCGACACGGCCACCGGCCAGGCGGTGAACCTGTCCGTCAACAATGGCGTAGTGGAGGGCCGTACCGCCGTCAGCAACGTGCTGGTATTCACTGTCAGCGCAGCCACCAACGGTGACGTCACCCTCGACCAGTTGCGCGCCATCGTTCACGCCAATGCCAGCGACCCTGACGACTCCAGGACGCTGACCCTGGACAATCTGGTGAAACTGACCGCAACCATCACCGACAAGGACGGTGACAGCGCCCAGGCCACCCTGAATGTCGGCCAGAACCTGGTATTCAAGGACGACGGGCCGTCCCTCGCCTTCGGCAACCTCGTCGGCACCGGCAGCACCCTGGCGCAGACCGGGTACTGGGACAAGACCTATGGCGCCGACGGGCTGGGTGTCGCCGGCCTGGACATCGCGCTGGCCAATGGGCAGTTCACCCTGGTCCGGCCCGACAACAGCACCACCACCGGTACCGGCACGCTCACCGAGCTGTCGCCCTCGCCTGACGCCAATGGCGCGTTCCACTTCTCCGGCACCCTGACCGGGGACTTCGACAACAACGCCGCCACGGCCAACACCAGTGTCGACTACACCCTCACGGCCTACGCCGACGGCAGCTACACACTGGACCTGGTGCAAGGCTTCAGCTCGACGCTGGTCCTGAGCACCGCCAACGGCTCCCTGGGCGCCGGCGGCCCTGATCCGGTGCAGACGCTGACCATCGGCACCGATGCGGTGGTCTTCTTCGCCGCCAAGGCACTGGCGCCCCAGACCGGCGCCAACAGCATCCTGACCGGGATCGGCGTGGGCGCAACCGACCCCACCGAAGCGCAGTTGCAGACCAATCCGCTACCGACCTACATCGACGACCAGAAGGCCCTGAACGTCAGCACGTCCGGCATCGGCGTGAAGAACAACCTGCTGCAGGGCAGCGATGCCGGCATCACCGCCGGTGACGACAGCTTCGTCGCCAACCCGCAGACCCTGCTGACCTCGGTGAAGGTGTTCATCGACAACTCGGTGGGCGGCTACAACCCGGCCTCGGAATCGCTGTACTACGTCGTCTACTACGACGACGGCACGACCTCGGGCGCACCGATCAAGGTCCAGGCCGGCAACCTGCAGGCCGAGACTGGCAACCAGCAGTCCTTCACCGTCCAGACCGTCGCCGGCAAGCTGATCGACGCAATCCAGCTCACCATGGCCGAAGGTGCGGTGAAGATCCCGACCATCCAGTTCATCAAGCAGGTCGAGAACCTGGCCAGCGACGTCAAGCTGTCGTTCAACGCCACGGTGACCGACAAGGACGGCGATACCGCGACCAGTGCCTTCACCGCCAACCTGTTCGCCAACGAGGGTTCCGGCGCCACCTTCGACTACACGCTGGCCGGTGTGCTCGGAGCGCGGGACGCGTTCAACGTCGACCTGTCCAGGACCGAGAACAAGTACCAGGTCACCGGCTTCGACACGACGGTGGGCCACCGTGACGCCCTGGTACTCAATGGCGATGCGGGCTCCACGGTGCAGTCGATCAACAACAGTGGTGCCGACAGCATCGTCACGATCCTGGAGACCGGTGGGCAGACGACCACCATCACCCTGGTCGGGGTGGACATCCTGAACACGGACATCGTGCACGGCAGCGCCTGAGGAGTCGCACGCGGGAGAGATGCGGGGGTGGCCGGACGCCACCCTCGCATCGTTTTCCAGCGCGGAGAAACGCAGGCCCGGGTCGGAGCGGCGGGCGCCCGGGAGTTCAGTCGTCGCGCAGTGTCGACTGGCTGCCCGGACGGGGCACCCGGTCCAGTTCGACCCAGGCTGACTCTGGCGTTTCCTCGTTGCTGGCCAGGCCATGCTTGAGCGCATACATCAGCAGATCGATGCGGTTGATGAGGTCGAGCTTCTGGTAGATGTTGCTCAGATGGTTATGCACCGTGTGCTCGCTGATACCCAGGCGCTCGGCGATGCTCACGTACTTGGCGGACGGGTCCCCCACGATGGCGCTGATCAGCTCCCGCTCGCGCAGGGTCAGACGTGCCTGCTTCGCCTGCTCGTGATTGCACTTGAGCGGCACATGCCCGCTCGCCGCGTACCCGGACAGTCCCCCCGCCCAGGCGCGGTCCAGCCCGATATCGCGGTGGTGCACCTTGACGATGGCCTGGATGATCGACTCCGTCGGGTCTTCCGCCAGCACGATGCCCCGTGCACCCGCCTCGATCGCCTGGGCAACGGGCACGGCCTCGTAAAGCCCCTTGAGCACCAGCACCTTGGCTTCGGCACCACGGGTGAGCTCGGTGACCACCTCCAGCGGATTCAGCGCATCCGGGAAGAAGCTGAAGAAAATCACATCGGGGCGTTGCTGATCGGCCAGGTCCAGCGCGTAGGTGTAGGTCGAGGCCTGGCCCGTGACCTCCATGCGCGGTTTCCTGGCGTTGATCAGGTCATGCAGGCCGACGAGGACAAGGGGTCGGCAATCGATCAGCATGACCCGTATCGGTTTTCTATGGTCAGACATGACTTCCTGACCCCCTTGAAGGATGGACTCGCACGCTCCTGTTCTCGCTGTCTTTCTCTCCGGGACGGATCGACTGGAGGACGAACAGAAGCGGCGGCAGGTTCTGGCGGCGCCAGCCCCCGTAGCTGGCGAACGGGATTTCATGAAGGTGGAGCATGCTTCCGCCCGTCGCCCGGCTGGGGGCTGCGGACGGCCGGGAGAGCCCGGCAACTCCAATCGACGACGGGACGACGGTCAACCATGGGCCCCCTGCACGGGGTCCGCTGCTCCCTCGACCGCGCCACCCTCACCAGCCCGGTGCGGCACGCAGCCTGTCATCCCTTGCCTCAGCCACGGCGTCGAGCTCGAACAGCTGACCCGGCGAGCCACCGCTGACCGCGATCGCTCGAGCTTCGGCGCATTCGCCAATTAAACGGCGAGCGACTTGCGGAAGAGCAGAATAGCGCCGGCCTCGTCAAAATATCGTCAAGACTGGCCTTCATCTGTGGCACCGAACAGGTAAATGACGGACGGACGTCGGGGGGCCCGGGCAAGGCTGGCCCGCACCGGCCACGAAGGCCGCCGGCCGCGCCCTGCCCCGGCGATATCAGGGATGCGGGAAGTCCTGGCTGGAACTGCTGGCGCTCAACCAGCCATTCACGCTGCGGACGCTCTCGAAGGGCGGCTTGCCGGCCCAGCGATTGAGCGTGAAGACATTGCTGAGGAACTCGTACTGGGTCTTGAGCAGGTCGCGCCGGGCGCGGAACTCATTGCGCACCGCGGCCAGCACGTCCACCGCATTGACCATGCCGTAGCCCAGCGCCTTCTCCGCCGACTCCCGGGACTTGTGCGCCGACACCAGGGCCAGGCGGTTCGCCTGGATCTTCTCGCCGTTGGAATTGGCCGTCAGGTAGGCGCTGGTGATTTCCTTGACCACCCGACGGCGGATTTCCTCCAGCTGCTCCTCGGCGACCAGTTGGTCCTGGTACAGCCCACGGACCCGCGCCGACGTCGAGCCACCGCTGTAGATCGGCACCTGCAGACCGATACCGGCGACATAGCTGTCAGTGCGCGGCGCCAGGGAGTTGTTGTAGCCCTCGTTGGTCTGCTGCGCACTGAGGTTCAGGCTCAGGGTCGGGTAGTGCCCGCCCTTGCCGCTGCGCAAGGCGGCGCCCGCGGCCTCGACGCCACTCTCCCGCGCCTTGAGGGCGGGGTTCAGCGCGATGCCGTCACGCACCCAGGACTCCAGGCTCTGCTCCGAGACCTGCAGGCGCACGTCATTGCGCACCCGACTGAGACGCTCCCTGACCGGCCGGCCTACGATCTCCGCCAATCCTTCGCGACTGATGATGGCCTGGTTGCGCGCCTCCAGTTCCTGGGCCGCCAGCAGGTCCACGCGGGCCTGCAGGTCGAGCTGATCGGTCACCAGCGCCAGCTGCCGGGCGTACAGCGCATTGACCCGGTCCAGGCTCTCCTGGGTGGTGCGGCGCTCGGCGATCACCAGCTCCAGTTCATCCTCCGCCGCCAACGCGGTGAAGTAGCGACGCGCCAACTCCACCGTGGCCTCGGCCTGGGCATCCAGCGCCTCGGACTCGGATTGCCGGGCCAGGCTCTTGAACTTCTGGTAGTTCTCCCAGGCCGCCTTGTTGTAGAGGAACTGGCGCAGCACCAGGCTGTAGCTCTCACTGTCGTAGCTCTCGTCCACCAGGTCGTTCTGCTGGTGGATCTGGTTGGTCCCGGCATTGAGCGACAACTGCGGCAACAGGACGCCCATGGCCTCGCGCTGGTACTCCTTGCCCGCCTGCGCGTGGGCGTGGGACGCCAGAATCTGCGGGTCCTCCAGCCGCGCCTCCTGGTACAGGCGCATGAGGTCGGTGGCGTCCTCCGAGAGATAGGCGCCGCCGGCTGCAACGGCAGCGCCCTGCGCCAGGGCGGCGCCGGCGGTCAGCATGAGCGCACCCGCCAGCACAACAGACGATGCATCCATGGTCATTCCTCGATCATCGATTGGGAAAGAGCGTTGCGCGCCGGCTGCATCAGGTACTGCAACAGCGTGCGTTGCCCGGTGATGATCAGCACGTCCGCCGGCATCCCCGGCAACAACTTGCGCTCGCCCAGCGTGCGAGCCCCTTTTTCAGTGACCCGGACCCGCGTGAGGTAATAGGCCGTGCCGGTCTTCTCACTGATGAGCCGGTCCGCCGACACCGTGATCACTTCCCCCTCGATCACCGGCGTGGTGGCACTGTTGAACGCGCCGAAACGGATATCGGCCCGCTTGCCGATCCCCACCCGGTCGATGTCCACCGGCGGAACCTGGGCTTCGATGACCAGCTCGGAAATCGACGGCACGATATCCAGCAAGGGGGTCGCCGAACGCACCACGCCACCGACCGTGTGCACCGTCATGCCGATCACCATGCCCGCGTCGGGAGCGCGGATGACGGTGCGCCCGAGCCGGTCCTCCAGGGACGAAGCCTTTTCCTGCAGGTCGTACAGGCGCGTCTGCACCTCCGCGAGCTGCTTGGCGACCTCGGCATTGAAATCCTTGTCGATCTGCAGGACCTGCAGCTGCGTCTCGTTGATCTGCAAACGGGTGCGGTTGATCGTGGAGCGGTGGTCGGCGACCTCCGCCCGGATCATGCCCAGCTTGCGCTGCTGCTCCAGCAGGCGCTGCTTGTCGACGTACCCCTGCTGCAGCAGATCGGACAGCTCGCCGATCTCACCGCTGTAGGAGCGCTCCAGCTGGCCCTTGGCGGCGATCATCGAACCCAGGCCATCGATCTGCTGGTTCAACTGCCCGATACGCTCGCGCAGCACCGAAATCTGCCCCAGGCGCGAACCCTGCCTGGCGTTGAATATCTGCGTCTCGCTCTGCCGCGCCTCCATGCCTCGCGGACTGGCCAGCTCATCCAGGCCAGCGAAGTCGATCGACGCCAGCCCGTCGCGCTCGGCCTTCAGCCGTGCCTCCATGGCCCTGGCGGCGATCAGCTGGCTGCGGGTCATGTCGTACTCGAAGCGCAACTGGGCATCGTCGAGCACGATCAGCGGATCATCGCGCCGAACGATGTCGCCATCGTGGACCAGCACCTGCTTGACGATGCCGCCTTCAGGGTGCTGGACCGTCTTGCGGTAGGCCTGCACGGTCACCACCCCTGGGGCGTAGACGGCACCGTCCAACGGCGCGAAGGCGGCCCAGGTTCCGAACAGGCCGAAGGTCAGTCCGACGATCGCCAGGCCCAGGCGACGGACCTTGAAGTCCGAGACGGGCAGGTCAACGAAGCTTTCAATTGGATGGCTGGGCATCGGCATCACCCTGGTGCGTATCCACGGGCGCAATACTGGCGCCCGCGGGCATGGCCCGCTGCGGCACCTGCTGCTTGCTGGTCAGCTCGGCCAGCACCTGCTCGCGGGAACCATAGAGCGTGATGACCCCGTCGTTCATCAGCATGAGGCGGTCCAGCTGCGAGACGAGATTGGTGCGGTGGGTGATGACGAACACCGTCGCACCGGACTGCCTGAGCTGATGGATCGCCGCCGCCAGGGCGCGATCTCCCACATCGTCGAGGTTGGAATTGGGCTCATCCAGCACGATCAGCCGCGGGCTTCCGTACAGGGCGCGGGCCAGGCCGATCCGCTGGCGCTGACCGCCGGACAACATCAAGCCCTCGCTGCCGATGATGGTGTCGTAACCGTCAGGCAGCAGCAGGATCATCTCGTGCACGCCCGCCGTTCTGGCCGCCAGGATCACCTTCTCCGGGTCGACGTCGGCGAAGCGGGCGATGTTCTCGCCCACGCTACCCTCGAACAACTCGATATCCTGGGGCAGGTAACCAATGTGCGGCCCCAGGTCGTGCTTGTTCCAGGTGCTGATATCCGCGCCATCCAGCCGGACGACGCCATGCGACGGCGGCCAGACGCCCATCAGCGCCCTGACCAGGGTCGACTTGCCCGCCGCGCTCGGCCCGATGATGCCCACCACACAGCCGGCGGGCACACTGAAGCTGATGTTCTTGATGATCGGCGTCACCGAGCCGGGCGCCGCGACAACCAGGCTTTCCACCAGGATGTGCCCCTGGGGCGCCGGCAACGCCATGCGCTCGGGTTGCGCCTGCAGCTTGTCGAGGATCTCGTTGAGGCGGTTGTACTGCGAACGCGCCGCGATGAAGCCCTTCCAGCTGCCGATGATCAGGTCCAGGGGCGCCAGCGCACGGCCCAGCAGCACGGCCCCGGCGAATACCATGCCCGGGCCCACCTGATGATCCACCGCCAGGTACGCCCCCAGGCCAAGGACCAGCGACTGCACCAGCAGGCGGAAGGTGCGGGAAATCGTGCTGATGATGGCGCCCTTGTCGCTGGCCAGCGACTGCAGCAACAGGACGCTGCGCTGCCGCTGGCCCCACCGCTCCATCAGGGTTTCCAGCATGCCCATGGACTCGATGACTTCCGCGTTGCGCAGGTTCTTGGTGGTCTGCAGCGTCGCGCCGATGTGTTCCTTGTTGGCCTGGGCCAGCGTCGACCCCGTCAACTTCTCGTTGACCACCGCGAGCACCAGCAGCACCACCGCGCTGCCCACCGCCACCCAGCCCAGCCAGGGGTGGAACAGGAACATCACCGCGATATAGATGGGCAGCCAGGGCGCATCGAAGAAGGCGAACAGGCCACTGCCGGAAAGAAACTGGCGCAGGCCGGTCAGGTCATTGAGTGGCTGGGCCGAGGCGTCCATGCCGCCGCTTAGCAGCGCACGCTGGAAACTCGCCTTGTAGACCTGGCGGCTGAGCAGCACATCCAGGCGGGTACTGACCCGCACCAGGATGCGCGAGCGAATCCACTCCAGCGAACCGAGCGTGATCACCAGCAGGGTCATGATCAGCGTCAGCATGGCCAGCGTGGTCAGGCTGCCGCTGGTGATCACCCGGCCATACACCTGGAGCATGTAGAAGGTGGGCACGAGCATCAGCGCATTGATGAACAGGCTGAAAAAGCCGATATAGAGAAAGCTTTCCCGGCAGGCCTGCAGTGCGCTTCGGAGGCTGTCTTCAGGTGAACTTCGCATGGAAACCTCTGCTCGAGAGGCCAACCTGAGTGGAGCTTAGATCACCCGAAATCGGCGGAAAGGGCAAAACGCCATACCGCTTTCGGCGCTGACCGGACCCCGTGAAGAACTCGTGAAGATCCCGTCATATCCACGTTGTGTCCGTATTCCCCACGCCCACCCAACCGCTCTGCGACAGGTCTCTCCGACCTCGCCGGGTAATTCATCCCCCGCGCTGAAAAATCCGATCATCGGTGCTGTGCACACCCACAAAAGAGCCCGCGTCAAAGCGGGCTCTGCGAGAGTGAAGCGTCCCCCTAGCGCTGCGATACTTCCTCCGCCTCCTCTTCCTTCCCCGGGAACAGCACGCTGGCAACTATGCCCAGGGCCAGCACCACCAGCACCACGATGAGGCTGGTATTGGCATCGATGCTGTAGCCGTGGTGGAACAGATGATCGGTGGCGTTCAGGCCCAGCTTGACGGCGATGAAGAACAGCAGCGCGACGACGGCCTTCTCCAGGTGGACCAGGTAGCGCTTGAGCGCTTCAAGCACGAAGTACAGCGTGCGCAGGCCCAGGATGGCGAACAGCATGGCCGAATAGACGATCAGCGGCTCACGGCTGACGGCGATCACCGCCGGCACCGAGTCGAAGGCAAACAGCACATCGGACACCTCGACCACCACCAGACAGAGGAACAGTGGTGTGGCGAACAGCGCGCCCCTGGCGGCCAGGCTGATGCCCTTGTGCTCCGGCTTGCCCACTTCCACTTCCAGTTGCTGGCGCGAAACGAAGAACCGCTTGCCCATGAGCTTCGGCCAGACCGGGAACAGCCTGCAGGCAAAGCGATAGGCCAGGTGCTGCGAGTAGTCCTCCTCCCCCTCTTCGTCATCGCCCCCCTTGAGCATCATCACCGCCGTCCAGGCGACGATCACCGCGAAGACGATCTCCACCCAGGGGCCGAAAGCCAGCAGCCCGGTGCCGATGGCCACGAAGATGGCACGGAACACGATGGCGCCGAGGATGCCCCAGTACAGCACCCGATGACGCAGACCATCGGGCACCTTGAACCAGGCGAAGATGGCGATGAAGACGAACAGGTTATCGACGCTCAGCACCTTTTCCAGCGCGTAACCGGTGAGGAACAGGCTGGCCACCTGGGAACCGTGCTGGACATGGAGAAAGCCGGCGAACGCCAGGGAAATCGCCACCCAGAAAAGCGACCAGAGCGAGGCGCGCTTCAGGGAAATCGGCTGGTCGTCGCGATGGGTCGCCATGTCCAGCAACAGGGCGGCCAGGGCCAGCCCGACGAAGACCGCCACGGTGAGCGGGGGAAAACCCAATTGAGTCAGTGCCACGATTGCGAGTCTCGAGAGAGAAGAAGATCAGCCGGGCTGCCCGGCCATGGGTCGGGTCAGGTGGCGGGCCGGGGCCGGCCGGGAGTACGTCGCCAGGTGGGATGGAAAGCCCGCCAGTGCGGGTCCTGGGCGGCGCGCAACAAGGCGTGATCGCCCGGTGTATCGCCCCAGGCACGCAGCCGGTAGCGACCCAGGGAGCCGTACCGGTCCTCCAGGCGCAGCACCTTGTTTTCACCCCGGCAGTTGCCGCCGAGAATGCGCCCGCTCAGACGACCGCCCTGCTCCTCCAGCTCGGTACCGATCAGCCCGACCCACAGACGCTCGGCGAAAGGCCGCAGCACCAGCGCCGGTGAAGCGGAACAGAGAGTGACCTCGGCGCCGGCGCGCAGCTCGGCTTCCACGCCGCTCAGGCCTGCCGGGCGCAACAGGTAGCGCCAGTAACGCCGGCAATAGGCCTCGGCCCTGGCCGACAGCCATTGCACCTCGACGCCAGCCAGGAAGGCGGCGACCAGCCGGGCCTTGAGCTCATCGCGGCTCCCGCGCCGCAGGAGATAGGCAAGGCCGGGAACGATGAGGCCGAGCCCCCGATGCAGGAACCCGACGCTGCCGAAAGCGAACCAGAGAAACGGCAGGAAGCTGTCGTGCCGGGTCAGAGTGCCGTCGAAATCGAAGACCGACAGGGTCCGCAGCGGCTCGGCGCGGGCGCCTCCGTGCGAGAGCGACGCCTGGCACTCGGAATGCATCGGCGGCGAGTGGCTCGACAGGGACATCAGCGCGAAACCTCCTGGACGGCAGCACCGCCTTGGATAGGAAGCGTCCCGCCCAGGGGCAAAGGCGCGCTCCGGCAATGCCCGAACTCCGCCGGCAAGCGAAACGACGGGCCCT
Source organism: Enterobacterales bacterium AE_CKDN230030158-1A_HGKHYDSX7 (assembly GCA_046940325.1). Classification (GTDB taxonomy): domain Bacteria; phylum Pseudomonadota; class Gammaproteobacteria; order Pseudomonadales; family Pseudomonadaceae; genus Pseudomonas. The sequence continues at coordinate 357,342 of JBKYMN010000001.1, forward strand.
CTCGACCGCAACGCGGTCGAGCGCAGGCATTCTCGGGCGGCAACCGGTACTGACAAACGGGATAACCCTCAGCCCCGCGTCAGAGTTTTCCTCAATGCGCAAAGGCGGACAGTCGGGCCGGCAGGAGCAGGCATGCCATGAGGCTATTGCGTCGGACAACGGCGTGGGCCGCTGAAAGGAAATGCCGAGGAGGCATCGGAGGAGTCGGGCAGGACGGCTTTTCAGCGCACAAACGAAAACGCCGCCCGGAGGGGCGGCGTTTCGATTCTGGAGCGGGAAACGAGACTCGAACTCGCGACCCCGACCTTGGCAAGGTCGTGCTCTACCAACTGAGCTATTCCCGCATCAACTTGCTGCAACCTTCGGCTTGCGCCGGAGGGAGACGAAAACGCCGCCCTGATGGGCGGCGTTTCGATTTTGGAGCGGGAAACGAGACTCGAACTCGCGACCCCGACCTTGGCAAGGTCGTGCTCTACCAACTGAGCTATTCCCGCATCAACTTGTTGCAACCTTCAGCTTTCGCCGAAGGGTAACGCCATTTCATCTTTCGGTCACCGCCGTGGCGATGATCGAGAATCTGGAGCGGGAAACGAGACTCGAACTCGCGACCCCGACCTTGGCAAGGTCGTGCTCTACCAACTGAGCTATTCCCGCAATGGCGTCCCCTAGGGGACTCGAACCCCTGTTACCGCCGTGAAAGGGCGGTGTCCTAGGCCACTAGACGAAGGGGACGCGGCCCGGAACTTAACATCTTTCCGACTTCGCCGTTCCGGCAGTTCTGCGTTTCGCGTCGAAGTGGCGCGCATTCTAGGGACGCTTTGGAGGGTCGTCAACCCTTCAAAGAAATTATTTTTAAATCAAAGACTTCTGGGTAAAAACTGAGCTGCCGCTATCAGCAGTATCACTAAGACATTACACTCGCGGAAAAACATCCGGAGCACTCCACGGTGTCGCCAATCGTCATTACGGTCCTGGTTCTCGTCGGTATCGCCCTGCTGGTGGCGATCGGCTACATCAACCATCTGGTGGAAAACCGCAAGCTGGAGCAGGCGCGTCTGAAGGCCGACCTGGCCGACCGCTGCCGGCGCTGCGCCGATCTTTCCGAATCCCTGCCCGGCCAGTTCATGTCGCCGGCGCTCAAGCTGCTGCTCAGCGGTTTCGAACTGACCCTCAGCGAACGCCTCCTGGCTGTCGATAAACAGAACGCCACGCTGAAGCAGCGGCTGGAGGAGCTGCGCGCCCTGGTCGCCAAGGGCGAGGCCATCCCGGTGAAGAACGCGCCACAGCCGATTCTCACCGAAGCCAAGGCCAAGGACGTGCGCTTCCTCTTCGAGGCGCTGCACGCCCAGCTCACCCGCTGCGCCCAGGACAACATGCTGCCGCGGGCCGAAGCGCAGAAGTGGGTGAAGGAAACCCGCCACCTGCTCACCCTCCTTCATATAGAGTTCTTCGGCAACCTCGGCCAGCAGGCGCTGCAGCAGGGCCAGCCACGCCAGGCGCGCCTGGCCTTCGAGCGCGGCGTGCAGTACCTGCAGAAGCAACCGGAAATCGGCCGCTACCAGGCTCAGCTCAAGCAGATGGAAGCCCAACTGGCCCACGCCAATGCCCTGGTTCTGGAGACCTCCCAACCCGCCGTGGACGAACAGAGCGAACTGGGCGACGGGCTCAAGGCGCTGGACGAAGACGATATCTGGAAGAAGAAGAACCTTTACGACTGATCCGCCGTCGAATCACCAACCCGGCCACCTTCGCCCCAGGAGCCTTGCATGAGCCTCGTCGTCTTCGGCGCCCCGCTGTCCCCCTTCGTCCGCAAAGTCCGCCTGTTCGCTGCCGAGAAAGGCATCGACTACCAGTTGGAGAACGTCAATCCGTTCAACCAGCCCGACTGGTACCGCGACCTCAACCCGCTGCGCCGGGTGCCGGCGATCCGCGACGGTGACTTCACCCTCGCCGACTCCAGCGTCATCTGCCATTACCTGGAAGACCGCGACGCGCAGCGCGCCCCGCTCTGCGGCGACAACGCCGAGGCCCGCGCACGGATCAACTGGCTGGAAAAATACGCCGACTACGAGCTGGGCCCGCTGACCACCTTCACCGTGTTCCGCAATCGCCTGCTCAAGCCACTGATGGGCAAGGTCTGCGACGAAGTGGCGGTGAAAGGCGCCATGCAGGAAAAGCTTCCCGAACACTTCGACTACCTGGAGAAGTGCCTGGGCGAGCAGCAGTGGTTCGTCGATGACCGTTTCAGCCTCGCCGACATCGCCATCGCCTGCCAACTGGTGAACCTGCGCCACGGCGAGGAAGCACTGGACGCCCAGCGCTGGCCGAAGCTGGCCGCGCATTTCGAGCGCACCCTGGCCCGCCCGGCCCTGGCCGAGATCGTCCAGGGCGAACTGCAGATCATCGCCAAGATCATGGCCAAGCGCTGATCGACGCCGGAAACAAAAAAGCCCCGCTCCGGCGGGGCTTTTTCATGGGCGCAGATCAGCAGTCGGAGAGACGCAGGAAAATCTCCGCCAGGCGCTCGATACCGGCCTGGTCTTCCGCGCTGAAGCGGCCGACCTTCGGACTGTCCAGGTCGAGCACGCCGATCAGCCGACCGTCCTTCACCAGCGGCACGACCAGCTCGCTGTTGGACGCGCTGTCACAGGCAATGTGGCCGGGGAACGCATGCACGTCCTCGACGCGCTGGGTTTCACGGGTACGCGCCGCGGCGCCGCATACGCCCTTGCTGAAGGGAATACGGACGCAGGCCACCTTGCCCTGGAACGGGCCGAGCACCAGCTCTTCGTTGCGGTTCAGGTAGAAGCCAGCCCAGTTCAGGTCCGGCAGCTCGTTGAACAGGAACGCGGAAAACTGCGAAGCGTTGGCGATGAAGTCGCGCTCGTCGGCGAACAGCGACTCCGCCTGGGCGGCCAGCAGGGCGTAGCCACCGAGGCCGGCGCCGGCCTGTTGCAGATCGATCATGGGGTCTCTCCTTCCAGCAATTGTCTGCCCACCCAGTAGCGGGCGAATTGATAGGCACAGCGGCCATTACGGTTGCCGCGTCCGAGCGCCCAGCGGATGGCTTCCTTCTCCAGCGCTTCGTCCCAGGCCCAGGCGGCCAGCCCGGACTTCTGCGCGAGCACCTCGACCCAATGGCGCACCACGCTGAGGAAGTGCTCCTGGGTGAAGGGGTAGAAGGACAGCCACAGGCCGAACCGGTCGGACAGGGCGATCTTGTCTTCGACGGCTTCGTTGGGGTGCAACTCGCCGTCGACCATCTTCCAGTTCTCGTTGTCGCTCTGCTTTTCCGACACCAGGTGACGGCGGTTGGAAGTGGCGTAGAGCAGCACATTGTCCGGGGCCTGCTCCAGCGAGCCGTCGAGCACGCTCTTGAGGACGCGGAAATCGCCCTCGCCGGCATCGAACGAGAGGTCGTCGCAGAACAGCACGAAGCGCTGCGGCAGGCCCTGGATCTGCTCGACCACGCGAGGCAGGTCGGCCAGGTGGTCGCGCTCGATCTCGATCAGGCGCAGACCTTCGCCGGCCAGTTCCGCCAGCAGTGCGCGCACCAGCGAGGATTTTCCGGTGCCACGGGCGCCCCACAGCAATGCATGGTTGGCCGGCTGGCCTGCCACGAACTGCCGGGTATTGCGCGCCAGTTGCTCGCGCTGCCGGTCGACGCCGAGCAGATCATCCAGGCGCAGGTCGAGGCTGACCTTCAACGGCTGCAGGTAGCCGCTGCGGCCGTCACGGTGCCAGCGCGCCGCCAGGCTCTGCTGCCAATCCAAGGTTTCGCGGACGGCGGGCAGCAAGGGCTCCAGGCGCGCCATCAGCGCTTCGGCGCGGGCGAGAAAATCGTTCAGGCGGGAATCCACACGAGTCTCCAGGGGCAAGTCTGCGGGCGCACCGCTTCGGATGCAGGGCCGGGCATTTCTTCGCCTTCGGGCTATCCCGACAGACGGTTCTGATGGGCTATGCTACGCCGCAGGAAAGCTTCTGCGAGGCGACGCTCCGCAACCATGGATATTGCGCTCACACATCGCCTCTCGTTCAAGCAGGCCAGCCTGACGGTGCTGGTGGCGTTCATCCTGGGCACCTTGCTCAGCCTCATCCAGGTAGGCGTCGATTATGCCAGCCAGGACGCCTCCATCAACCGCGAAGTGCGCGCCCTGCTGGACGTCAGCCACAACCCCGCCGCACGCATCGCCTACAACATCGATGCCGAACTGGCCCAGGAACTGGTCGTCGGCCTGCTGCGTTCGCCCGCGGTAATCCGCGCCGAGATCATCGACAACGCCGGCATGCCCCTGGCCAGCGCCGACCGCCCGCCGGCCGAGAGCCATCTGCGCGGCCTGAGCGACTTCCTCTTCGGCCAGCAGCGCACCTACGAGGAACCACTGTTCGTCGAGCATGCGCCGGCGGAATCGCTCGGCGTGCTGCGCCTGGAAATCGATACCTTCGTCTTCGGCAACGACTTCCTGCGCCGCGCCGGGATGACTTTCATTTCCGGCTTCATCCGCAGCCTGATGCTCTCGCTGATCCTGCTGGTGCTTTTCTACGCGCTGCTCACCAAGCCGCTGGTGAGCCTGATCGACGCCCTCTCCCGCCACGACCCGCGCTCGCCCTCGCGCCTGCGGCTGCCCTGCCCGCGCGGCCATGAGCGCGACGAGATCGGCGTCCTGGTGGAGGTCACCAATCGCCAACTCAACCGCATTTCGGTGGAAATGGAGCAGCGCCGCGAAGCCGAGGATCGCCTGACCCAGTACCTGGAAGAACTGGAAAGCATCGTCGCCGCACGCACCGCCGAACTCAAAGCGGCCAACGCGCGCCTGACCCTGTCCAACCAGGAACTGGAGCAGGCCCGCCAGACGGCCCTGGGCATGGCCCAGGCGCGCGGCAGCTTCCTGGCCAACATGAGCCACGAGATCCGCACCCCGCTCAACGGCCTGCTGGGCATGCTCGGCCTGGCGCTGGACGGCCCGCTGACCGCCGAGCAGCGCCAGCAGCTGTCCATCGCCCACGACTCGGGCAAGGTGCTGGTGGAGTTGCTCAACGACGTGCTCGACCTGTCCAAGTTCGAGGCTGGCCAACTGGAGCTGGAGCAGATTCCCTTCGACCTCGGCACCCTGGTGGAAGACACCGCCAGCCTGCTCTCGCAGAACGCCGGCCCGGCCGTGGAGCTGACCTGCCTGATCAGCCCGCAATTGCCGGCTCAGCTTCGCGGCGACCCGACGCGGGTCCGCCAGGTGGTGAGCAACCTGCTGTCCAACGCTCTGAAATTCACCCGCTTCGGCCGCGTGGACGTGCGCGTCGATCCGCTGGAGCGGGGTGTGCGCATCAGCGTGCGCGACACCGGCATCGGCGTGGCCCCCGAGGCCCTGCAGAAGATCTTCCAGCCCTTTGCCCAGGCCGATGCGGGCATCGCCCGCCAGTACGGCGGCACCGGGCTGGGACTGGCGCTCACGCGCAAACTCTGCGAGGCGATGCAGGGCGAACTGAGCGTCACTTCCGAGCCGGGGCTGGGCAGCGAGTTCACCGTCACCCTGCCCCTGCAGACTCTGGAGCCGGCGCGGCCAATGGCGCCACTGAGCGGCAGGCTGATCGTGCAATGCGCCGCCAGCAGCGGGCTCGCTGCGCTGCTGCAGAACTGGCTGGCGGAATGGGGCGTGGACTACCAGCGCCTGGACATCGACGCCAGCCTGGCCGGCGTGGAACTGGACGCCCTGCTCTCGGACTGCCCGGACTGCCTGATCGGCCTGCGCCAGAACGTCACCAAGCCAGTGCTGCTGGTGACGGCGTACGGCAACTTCCTCGAACCCGAAATGGCCCAGCGCCTCGCTCCCTTGCGGCAACTGGCGCGGCCGCTGTCCCGAGCGGTGCTCTACCAGGCGCTGAAGCAGGCGTTCGAGCACCAGCCGCTGCCCTCGGCGAAGGCAGCGGGCAGCGCTGCGCAGGAGCAGTTTTCCGCCCGCGTGCTGCTGGTGGAAGACAACCCGGTGAACCAACTGGTGGCGCGCGGCCTGCTGCAGAAGCTGGGGTGTCAGGTGGGCATCGCCATCAACGGCGAAGAGGCGCTCAAGCAGCTTGAAAACGCTGACTTCGACCTGGTGCTGATGGACTGCAACATGCCGGTGATGGACGGCTACCAGGCCACCCGCGAAATCCGCGAGAGCGGCCGCTGGCCGAACCTGCCGGTGATCGCGCTGACCGCCAACGCCCTGCCGGACGAACGCGAGCGCTGCCGCGCCGCCGGCATGGATGACTACCTGGCCAAGCCCTTCCACCGCGACGAGCTGGCCGCCATCCTCGAACGCTGGGCCGGGCCCCGGCCGCGCGGCTGAGTCAGGCGTCCAGCTTCGCCAACTGCAACAGCAGGCCGTCCAGTTGCTCGCGCAGGCCGTCGGTGACGCTCAGGTCGATCCCGCTGCGGCACAGCAACTCCTCACGCAGCGGCAGCACCTTCTCGCGCAATGCCGCCCCCTGCCCGGTCAGGCCCAGATGCACTTCGCGTTCGTCGTGCTGAGCCCGGCGGCGCTGCACCAGGCCCAGCTGTTCCAGGCGCTTGAGCAGCGGTGTGAGGGTGCCGGAATCGAGCATCAGGCGCTCGCCGAGCGCCTTGACCGAGGGCTGTTGCGGCGGCTCGGCCTGCCACTCCCAGAGCACCAGCATGGCCAGGTACTGCGGGTAGGTCAGGCCGAGCGCCTCGAGCATCGGCCGGTAGCCACGGATCACCGCGCGGGATACGGCGTACAGGCGGAAGCACAGCTGGTTGTCCAGCTGCAGTTCGACCGGCAGGGATACAGCGTCCTTCATCACAGCAGCGCTTCGATCTCGGCGGAGAGTTGCTCGGGCTTGGTGGTCGGGGCGAAGCGTTTGATCACCTTGCCATCCTGACCAATGAGGAACTTGGTGAAGTTCCACTTGATGCCCTGGCTGCCCAGCAGGCCGGGAGCGCGCTTCTTCAGTTGCACATAGAGTGGGTGGGCCTCGGCGCCGTTGACGTCGATCTTCTTGAACAACGGGAAGCTCACGCCGAAGTTCAGTTCGCAGAACTGGGTGATCTCGCCTTCATTGCCTGGCTCCTGTTTGCCGAACTGGTTGCAGGGGAAGCCGAGCACCACCAGGCCCTTGTCCTTGTACTGCCGCCAGAGCTTCTCCAGCCCCTTGTACTGCGGAGTGAAGCCACACTGGCTGGCGGTGTTCACCACCAGCAGGGCCTTGCCGCCGAAGTCGGCGAGGGTCTTCTGTTCGCCCTTGATGGTGGTCACGGGAATGTTCAGCAGTGCATCGCTCATCGCAGATGGCTCCGGGGAATGTGGGAATTTGAAGAATAGTGATCAATTAAATTGCATGCAATTCAATTGATCACCAATTATCCAGTGAATGAGCCGTCATCAGAACTGCCCTGTCCGGCAGGAGCGAGCTCGCTGGCGAACCCGCCTGACACCGTTGCCGCAGGAGAGCTGTCCGCGAGCAAGCTCGCTCCTGCGAACAGCAACGGCGCAAAGAAAAGGCCCGCTCGGTGGCGGGCCTTGAACTCACGCTTTGGGCACCAGCTTCAGGGATGCCGAGTTGATGCAGTAGCGCAGCCCGGTCGGCCGCGGGCCATCGGGGAAGACATGACCCAGGTGTGCATCGCACTTGCCGCAACGCACTTCGATGCGGTGCATGCCGTGGCTGAAGTCTTCCAGTTCCTTGACCACCTCGCCGCTCACCGGCTGGAAGTAGCTTGGCCAGCCGCTGCCGGAGTCGTACTTGGCGTCGGAGTCGAACAGCGCGGTGCCACAGCACACGCAGTGGTAGATGCCGGGCGTCTTGGTGTCGTGGTATTCGCCGGTGAAGGCACGCTCGGTGCCGCCCAGACGGCAGACATGGAACTGCTCGTCGGTGAGTTCGTCACGCCAGGAATCCAGGGGCTTTTCCAGCTTTTCCATCGATCTGCCTCCATTAATGGAAAAAATGCCCGATGCCTCCTTTTCCGGGAATCGGGCCGCACGTATGATGCGCGTGGTTAACGTCATGTTCAGAATCTGCCGCACAGAGACATTCTCGCGATAGAAAAGCCTTAAAAACTCTACTTTTTCGAGAATTCCACTGTTTTCCTGTCGATTTTCAGGGTCGACACCAGGGAAAAGCACTTCCGAACCGCTCATTTGACGCCAGTCTGTCACCCGCGTTACAGCCTGCCAAGTTGCCGGCCGCGGACTATTTCGGAATCCTACGATCATGCAGGTCACCAAATCGAACAAGCTCGCCAACGTCTGCTACGACATTCGCGGGCCCGTGCTCAAGCACGCCAAGCGCCTGGAAGAGGAAGGCCACCGCATCCTCAAGCTGAACATCGGCAACCCGGCGCCGTTCGGTTTCGAGGCGCCGGACGAAATCCTCCAGGACGTCATCCGCAACCTGCCGACCGCCCAGGGCTACAGCGACTCCAAGGGCCTGTTCAGCGCGCGCAAGGCAGTGATGCAGTACTACCAGCAGAAGCAGGTGGAAGGTGTCGGCATCGAGGACATCTACCTGGGCAACGGCGTCTCCGAGCTGATCGTCATGGCCCTGCAGGCGCTGCTCAACAACGGTGACGAAGTACTGATCCCGGCGCCCGACTACCCGCTGTGGACCGCCTCCGTCGCGCTCTCCGGCGGCAAGCCGGTGCACTACCTGTGCGACGAGCAGGCCGGCTGGTTCCCCGACGTCGCCGACATGAAGGCGAAGATCACCAGCAACACCAAGGCCCTGGTGCTGATCAACCCGAACAACCCCACCGGCGCGGTCTACTCGAAGGAAGTGCTGCTGGACATCGTCGAACTGGCGCGCCAGCACAACCTGGTGATCTTCTCCGACGAGATCTACGACAAGATTCTCTACGACGAAGCCCAGCACATCTCCACCGCCTCGCTGGCGCCGGACGTGCTCTGCCTGACCTTCAACGGCCTGTCCAAGTCCTACCGCGTGGCCGGTTTCCGCTCCGGCTGGATCGCCATCTCCGGTCCGAAACACAAGGCGCAGAGCTACATCGAAGGCCTGGATATCCTGGCCAACATGCGCCTGTGTGCCAACGTGCCGAGCCAGCATGCGATCCAGACCGCACTGGGCGGCTACCAGAGCATCAACGACCTGGTACTGCCGGGCGGGCGCCTGCTGGAACAGCGCAACCGCGCCTGGGAGCTGCTCAACGACATCCCCGGCGTCAGCTGCGTGAAACCCATGGGCGCGCTCTACGCCTTCCCGCGTATCGACCCCAAGGTCTGCCCGATCCACAACGACGAGAAATTCGTTCTCGACCTGCTGCTTTCCGAGAAATTGCTCATCGTTCAGGGCACCGCCTTCAACTGGCCCTGGCCGGATCACTTCCGGGTGGTTACCCTGCCCCGTCTCGATGACCTGGAACAGGCCATCGGCCGCATCGGCAGCTTCCTGAAAAGCTATCGCCAATAAATCATCCCCCGTGAATCCCAGCGTATAAATGGACCTGCAGATCGACGACTTCTACAAGGACGCCGCCTCCGGCCTGCTGACGCTCTACCAGGCCTTCCCGCGCAAGATCGCCCTCTACATCGAGGACCTGATCGGCCGGGAAGAGCCCGACGAGTTCGGCCTGCCCAGCACCCGCCACCAGAGTTGTCTGGGTGCGCTGCTGTGGCTGGCCGATGAAGGCTACCTGCGCTTCGAGGCAACCATTCGTTACGAAGCGCTGGACCAGGCGGTGCTCAGCGAAAAGGCCTTCATGCGCCTGACCCGCATCGTCCCCCACGCCGTGCGCGACGGCGAGGAACTGCCGCCCAGCGTGCGCCGCGACCAGGCCACGCTGGCCAACCAGCTGCGCGAAGCGCTGGCGAGCCGGCACGGGGAACGCATCGCGCGACTGACCCGTCTACTCTTCGAGAGCGACCTCGGGCGCCCGTGATACGGGCAGGCGACACAGTTTGAAATAGTCCCCGAGTTGAATCGCCTGGGGGCCATCCGTATATACCCCGCATACTATTCAGCGATCCCGCGTGCGTTACGCCCGGCGATCCGGAAAGCCGCATTCCCAAGCGGCTTTCGCCCCATCACCGTGAGGAGAAGCTTTACGCCATGATGCGCATTCTGTTGTTCCTGGCCACCAACCTGGCAGTTCTGGTGATCGCCAGCATCACCCTGAAACTGCTCGGCGTGGACCGTTTCACCGGCCAGAATTACGGTAGCCTTCTGATTTTCTGTGCCGTCTTCGGCTTCGTCGGCTCCTTCATTTCGCTGTTCCTGTCCAAGTGGATGGCGAAGAACAGCACCGGCACCGAGATCATCAGCCAGCCGCGTACCCGCCACGAACAGTGGCTGCTGCAGACCGTGGAAGAACTGTCCCGCGAGGCCGGCATCAAGATGCCGGAAGTGGGCATCTTCCCGGCCTACGAGGCCAACGCCTTCGCCACCGGCTGGAACCGGAACGACGCGCTGGTAGCCGTCAGCCAGGGCCTGCTGGAACGCTTCTCCCCCGAAGAAGTGCGTGCCGTACTGGCCCACGAGATCGGCCACGTGGCCAACGGCGACATGGTTACCCTGGCGCTGGTCCAGGGCGTGGTGAACACCTTCGTGATGTTCTTCGCGCGCATCTTCGGCAACTTCGTCGACAAGGTCATCCTGAAGAACGAGGACGGCCCCGGTATCGGCTACATCGTCGCGACCATCTTCGCCGAACTGGTACTGGGCGTGCTCGCCAGCATCATCGTCATGTGGTTCTCGCGCAAACGCGAATACCGCGCGGACGAAGCCGGCGCGCGACTGGCCAGCACCGGCGCGATGATCGCCGCCCTGCAACGCCTGCGCGCCGAACAGGGCGTGCCGGTACAGATGCCCAGTTCGCTGCAGGCCTTCGGCATCAACGGCAACCTCAAGCACGGCCTTGCCGGCCTGTTCATGAGCCACCCGCCGCTGGAAGACCGTATCGAAGCCCTGCGCGCCGCCGGCCGCTGAGCTTCAAAGCAATAAGAAAGGGCGACCCTCGGGTCGCCCTTTTTCATGCGCCAGCCTTCAGCAGCGCAACCTCGCTCCTACAGGCTGGAGATACCCTCAGCCGCGGCGCAGGGCGAATACCACTTCATCCAGGCGGCCGACACCGCGCTTGAGGAACTTGGGGTTTTCCGCCAGCACGTCGAGGCGCTCCATCTCCCCCACTTCCCAGCCCTCGGCGAAGAGCCCGCGCACCTCATCGGCCTGCACGGCGAACGGCGGGCCATCCATTTCAGCCTGCGGGTACTCCAGCGTGACCAGCAGCCCACGCACCTGACACGGCAGGATGCGCTGCAGGTGTACCGCATAGTCGGCGCGCAGGTCCGGCGGCAGGGCGATCAGCGCCGCTCGGTCGTAAAGCCCGCTGCAATCGGCAACCTGCTCGGCGCCGACATCGAAGATGTCCCCCTGGAGGATCTCCAGCCGCTCGTAGCTATAGCGGCGCAGCGCCCCCTCCTGAGCGATCTGCGGCTCGACACCCAGCTCCGCGAAGAAGTCGACGGCGGCGCGCTCGGCAAGCTCGACACCCAGCACCCGGTAGCCCCATTGCGCCAGCCACAGCATGTCCAGGCTCTTGCCACACAGCGGCACCAGCACCTGAGATTCCTCGGGCAATCCCAGGCTCGGCCAGTGCCGCTGCAACCCCGGATTCACCGACTGCTGGTGGAAACCTATTTCATTGCGCGCCCAGCGCGACTGCCAGAACTCATGCTGCATACGTCACCTGCCTCAAACACTGCGCAACGTGCGGGGCAGCAACCAGCGCCACCAGGCGCCGCGCCGCTCGCGCCGACTCTCTCCGGCATCGAGGATCTTCAGCCGCACCTGGTCACCGCGGACCCGCTGCACGCAGATCTCGGTGCCATCGTCGAGGCGGAGGCAGTCGCCAATCTCGAGCAAAAGGACTTGTTCGACTTGTTGCATAGCTGAATTCACCATCTGTTTCGGAAATTTCCTCAAACTCTAACGCATCAACCGATAGACATCCTGCCGAAGCGCTTGATGGCGGTTAGCTCCGCGACTCTGCAACCGAGTTCGCACTTCCGCCGCACCGCATCTGGATGGGAGGTGCCAAAGAAACACATCTACCCTGACGATCATTACTGTCAAAAACCTATACTGGATTTCGATTGTTGTGCGCGGAACCATAGGGACATTCAAGTAGCGAGGTTCGCCATGCTCCCTGCCCTGTTCATCTCCCACGGCTCCCCCATGCTGGCCCTGGACCCCGGCGCCAGCGAAGCGCCCCTCAAGCGCCTGGCCCGCGAGCTGCCACAACCCAAAGCCATTCTGGTGGTCTCCGCCCACTGGGAAACCCCGGACCTGCGCGTGACCGCATCGCCCAAGCCGGACACCTGGCACGACTTCTACGGATTCCCACCCGAGCTCTACGCCGTGCAGTACCCGGCCGCCGGCTCGCCGGAATTGGCCCGGCGGGTCGTCGAACTGCTGGCCGAAGACGGCCTGCCGGCCACCCTCGACCCCGAACGCCCACTGGACCACGGCGCCTGGGTGCCGCTGAGCCTGATGTACCCGGACGCGGACATTCCCGTCGTCCAGCTGTCCCTGCCCAGCCGCCTCGGCGCCCCCATGCAGCAGCGCATCGGCCAGGCCCTGCGCGCGCTGCGCGAGGAAGGCATCCTGCTGATCGGCTCGGGCAGCATCACCCACAACCTGGGCGAGCTGGACTGGCGCGCCGGCCCCGAGGTGATCACACCCTGGGCCAAGGCCTTCCGCGACTGGATGGTGGAGCGCCTGGAGGCGAACGACGAGGTCGCACTGCTGGACTACCGCCAGCAGGCCCCGAACGCCGTGCGCAACCATCCGCGCGACGAGCACCTGCTGCCGCTGTACTTCGCCCGCGGCGCCGGCGGCTCGGCGATGACCGTGGAGCACACCGGCTTCACCCTGGGCGCGCTGGGGATGGATATCTACCGCTTCGACTGAGGCTCCCACCACCTGCAGGAGCGCTCGACTCGCGGGCGTGGCCCGCACCACAGGGAAACCCCGGAAACGAAAAAGCCCCGCCATTGGCGGGGCTTTTTCATGCGCGGGGACTGAAGGATCAGTCTTCGCGGTAACGACGCAGACGCAGGGCCTTGCCGGCGACGCGGGTGTCCTTGAGCTTGGTCAGCAGGCGGTCGAGGTTCTCTTCCGGCAGCTCGATCAGGCTGAAGGTCTCGCGGATCTGGATTCGGCCGATGGCCTCACGGGACAGGCCGCCCTCGTTGAGGATGGCGCCCAGCAGGTTCTTCGCCTGCACGCCATCACGGGCGCCCAGGGCGGTGCGGCAACGGGCCTTGCCTTCCGACGGCGGGGCCATCGTGCGGGGCGCGCCGCTGCGCTCAGGACGATCACCGCGCTCGGGGCGATCACCACGCTCGCTGCGCTCGTAACGATCACTGCGCTCGCGCGGGGCGGCCGGGGTCAGCGGCTGCTCGCGGCGAACCGATTCCAGGTCCAGCGCCTTGCCTTCGGTCAGCTTGGCCAGCAGCACGGCGGCCAGGGTTTCCATATCGGTGCCCAGGCGGCGGCACAGCTCGTCACGCACGGCGCCACGGCTGGCAACGGCGTTGGCCAGCAGCGGTTGCAGGCCGGTGGCCAGACGGTTCAGGCGGGCTTCCAGCACGGTGTCGGCGTCCGGCAGGCGAACTTCGCCGACCTTCTGACCGGTTACGCGTTCGATCACCTGCAGCATGCGGCGCTCGCGCGGAGTCACCAGAAGCAGGGCGCGGCCTTCGCGGCCGGCACGGCCGGTACGGCCGATACGGTGTACGTAGGACTCCGGATCGTAGGGCATGTCCACGTTCAGTACGTGGGTGATGCGCGCCACGTCGAGGCCGCGAGCGGCAACGTCGGTGGCGATGACGATGTCCAGCGAGCCGTCCTTCAGGGACTCGATCACGCGCTCACGCTGGGCCTGCGGCATGTCGCCGTTCAGCGCGGCGGCACGGTAGCCCTGGCGCTCGAGCAGCTCGGCGATGTCCAGGGTGGCCTGCTTGGTGCGGACGAAGCCGATCAGCGCGTCGAACTGCTCGACTTCCAGCAGACGCAGGATCGAGGCCGGCTTCTGGTCGGCGTGGACCATCAGGTGCACCTGCTCGATGCGGGCGACAGTCTGGGTCTTGGCGGCGATGCGGACGTGCTTGGGCTCTTTCAGGTGGCGTTCGGCGATGCTGCGGATCGAGGCCGGCAGGGTCGCGGAGAACAGCACGGTCTGGCGGCTGGCCGGCATGGCTTCGAAGATCACTTCGAGATCATCCATGAAGCCGAGCTTGAGCATCTCGTCCGCTTCGTCGAGGACCAGGCGCTCGACAGTGGACAGCAGGTTCTCGTCGCGACGCAGGTGGTCGCACAGACGGCCCGGGGTGGCAACCAGAACCTGGGCGCCCTGGCGCAGGGCCTTCAGCTGCGGTCCCATGGGGGCGCCGCCGTAGACGGCAACGACACCCACGCCCGGCATCTGCTTGGAGTAGGTTTCGCAAGCGGTAGCGACCTGCAGAGCCAGCTCGCGGGTCGGTACCAGCACCAGCACCTGCGGAACGCGACGGCTCGGCTCGATCTTCGACAGCAGCGGCAGCGCGAAGGCGGCGGTCTTGCCGGTACCGGTCTGGGCCTGGCCGATCATGTCGTGGCCTTCGAGGATCACCGGGATCGACTGGGCCTGGATCGGCGACGGCTCTTCATAACCGACAGCGGCAATGGCAGCGAGAATACTGGGGTGAATACCGAGCGCGGCGAAGCCGGCGGTTTCCTGGGTCATGGGTTTTGCCTCTAAGTACATCCGCAAAGACCCAATAGCCGAGCTGCGCATGCCCTGTACGACAATGAAGTCACCCAGGCAGCTGGAAGCGGGGATTTGCGAAATGAAGATTGGAAGAATGCGTCAAGGAAGTCCGCACTGCGGACACACAGACCGAGCCTGAAGCTGCGGAAAAATGCGGGATCCGAAACGAGGCCAGCGTTTGGCCGGCGCGTATCATACCGGAAAATCCTGACCAATGTGTTTCTTTTCGGAACATGCCCGGCGAACGGTCATAGCGTGGACAACCCCGTCCCTGCCGGCTATACCGTGCAAGCCACCTGACCGGAGCCCGCCGATGACCGCCAGCAGCGAACCGCGCATCACAGTCGAACGCCATGACCATGTCCTGCTGCTCGGTTTGAACCGGGTCGACAAGCGTAACGCCTTCGACCTGGAGATGCTCACCCAGCTGGTGCTGGCCTTCGGCGAATACGAGCGCGACGACGACCTGCGCTGCGCCCTGGTGTTCGCCCACGGCGACCACTTCACCGCCGGCCTGGACCTGGCCAACATCGGCGAGACCTTCCGCACCGGCTGGACGATGCCCGAGGGCTCGGCCGATCCCTGGGGCACCTTCGGCGGCCGGCGCCTGACCAAGCCACTGCTGGTGGCCGCGCAGGGCTACTGCTTCACCCTGGGCATCGAACTGATGCTGGCCGCCGACATCAACCTCTGCGCCAGCAATGCGCGCTTCGCCCAACTCGAAGTGCAACGCGGCATCTTCCCCTTCGGCGGCGCTACCCTGCGCATGCATCAGGTGGCCGGCTGGGGCAACGCCATGCGCTGGCTGCTTACCGGCGATCCCTTCGACGCCCACGAGGCCTACCGCATCGGCCTGGTGCAGGAAGTCACCGCGCCGGAAGAGCTGATGCCCCGTGCGCTCTGGTTGGCCCAGCGAGTTGCTGCCCAGGCGCCGCTAGGCATCCGCGCCACCCTCGCTTCCGCCCGCCGCAGCCTCGACGAGGGCGAAGAAGCGGCGGCGCGACTGCTACCGGCGATGGCCAGCGAACTGCTGTCCACCGACGATGCGCAGGAGGGCTTGAAGGCCATGCTCGAGCGCCGCGAGGGCCGGTTCCAGGGCAAATGAACAGCCCCGGAAAATGCAAAACGGAACCATCGTGCGAAAAGCGCTATATCCAAGGTATTAAAAACGCCTGACGAGCGGTCTTAATTCTTTAGTTTTTCCTTTTAAATCAGCCTGTTGCAAGTCACAAAACGACTATATACAAGTTCCAATTTCGCGCCTGAAAACAAACCTCTAGAACTGACTCCAGAGCAGCTTGGCGACTCGCCGGATACCGACCGGAAAGTCCGCTGACTGACGTTCTCATGGAGGAATTCCCTATGTCAGGCCCGATCCGTGTTTTCGCACTTTCCCTTCTCGTCGTCGCCCTCTCCCTGCAGGGTTGCAGCAGCAAGGGCGGCAGCAGCCACCACTCTTCCGGCAGCGACTCCGAGCAAGCCACCGATGGTGGCGCGGGTGGCGGCGCAGGTGGCGACGGCTCCGGTGGTACCGGTGGCACTGGCGGCACCGATGGTACTGGCGGTACAGGCGGCACTGGTGGAACCGGCGGCACCGACGGTACGGGTGGCACCGGTGGCACTGGCGGAACCGGCGGAACAGGGGGTGGCGGCACGGACGGTGGTGGCACCGACGGCGGCGGGACCACTCCGCCCGCCAGCACCACCGGCAATATCCTGACCAACACCGGCGAAGCAGTCTCCAACGTCGGCGACACGGTCAGCACCGTGGGCGCGGTGGTGAAGACCGTCAGCCTGCCCATCGTCGGCGATGGTGTAACGCAGAATGCCGGCACCCTGGTCCAGGAAGTCGGCGCCGGGCTGGACAGCGTCGGCACCGGCGTCACCGACGGCCTCGGCCAACTGGGCAACAACCCCAATGCCCTGGGCACCACGGTTGCCGGCGCCACCGGCCTGGTCAGCCATACCGGCGGCGCCGTGAGCAGCCTGGGCGATACCGTCGCCGCCATCGGTGATGCACCGGTCCTGGCCAACACCCCGCTCAACGGCCTGACCGGCCAGGTCGGCGGCGTGGTGGACGGTGTCGGCAGCAGGATCACCATGCTCGGCGACTCGCTCACCGGCGCGGTCACCACCGGCCCCCTGAGCCAACTGACCACCCAGCTCAGCGGCACCACCGCCGGGCTGGTCGGCAAGGTCGAAGGAACCACTCGCGGCGTCGGCGCCGCCACCGGACTGGGAACGCCGGTGAACAACCTGTTGACCACCGTCGGCGGCGTTGTGACCCAGACAGGCAACCAGGTAGCCAGTGCGAATCCGGCGCTGGCTCCGGTCGGCGGAATCGTCAGCAATGCGGGTCAGGCAGTCAGCGCTACCGGCGGCTTGGTCAATGGCAGCAACCCGGGCGGCGGTCTGCTCGGCAGTGTCACCGGCGCGCTGGGTGGCGCTGCCGGCGGCAGCAATCCGGTGGGCGGTGTGGTCAGCGGCGTGACCGGCGCAGTTGGCGGCATCACCGGTTCTCTGGGCGGGGCTACCGGCGGCAGTAACCCGGTGGGCGGCCTGGTCAGCGGCGTGACCGGTGCAGTCGGCGGTATCACCGGTTCCCTCGGCGGCGCTACCGGCGGCAGTAACCCGGTGGGCGGCCTGGTCAGCGGTGTGACCGGCGCAGTCGGCGGCCTCACCGGTTCCCTCGGCGGCGCTACCGGCAGCAATCCGGTGAGCGGCCTGGTCAACGGCGTCGCCGGCACCGTCGGTGGCGTGACCAGCAGCCTCACCGGTGGCGGCGGCCTGGTCGCCGGGGCAGGCGTAGGCATCGGCAGCAACACCCAGGGTTCGGGCGTCGCGGTCGGGGCTGGCGCCGGTACGACTGGCGGCACCAGCGGTCAGGGAGGCCTGCTGGGCAATACGCTGGGCGCCGTGGGTGGCGCGCTGGGTGGTGTGACCGGCGGACTGGGCGGTGGATTGGCGATCGGTACGCCAAAGCAATAATCCGAATTACGCCCATACTGTAGTAACCAGGAGCCGCCCACGGCTCCTGGTCTTTTAATAAGAAGATCGGTCTCATGGAGGAGCCAGATGCGCAGACTCGCTGTCCTTCCCCTGTTGTTGGCTGCACCTTTCGCCTGGGCCGAGCGCCCGATCCAGCTTCCCGGCTCCGACATCGAACAGACCCTCCCCCGCCCCAACCTTCCCGGCGGCGACATTCGCCCCAAGGCCCCCAAGGTCACCGCACCGGAGCCTTCCGCCAGCCAGCCCGGCCAGATCCTCCAGCAGCGCATCCGCATCAAGCGCATCGAACTCGCCGGCGGCAAGCACTACCCCGTCTCCACCTGGAAACCCCTGCTGGAGCCGCTGACCCAGCGCACCATCCAGGTCAGCGAACTGGTCGCGGCGGCCAAGGCCATTACCCAGCGTTACCAGGACGACGGCTACTTCATCTCCTTCGCCTACGTGCCCAACCAGGACTTCCGTGGCGGCGTCGCGCGGATCGTGCTGGTCGAAGGCCACATCAGCCAGGTCCGCGCCGGGGGCGACCTGGGCGTGCACCAGATGCGCGTGGACCGCTGGATCGAGAAGCTGAAGGCGGAAAAGCCCCTGACCCGCGAAAGCTTCGAGCGCTTCAGCGTGCTGATGAGCCGGGTGCCCGGCATGCAGATGGGCATGGCGCTCAACCCGCCCACCACCAGCGACGGTGGCGCCGTGCTGGAGTTGGCCGGCAAGCAGAAGCGCTTCGACACCGGGATGAACCTCGACTCGCGCCGTGGCGAGCAGCGCGGGCTGTTCAACGCCGAGGTGATGTCGATGCTCGGCTGGGGCGAGCAGCTGCAGTTCAGCTACCTCTACCCGCCGGGCGACGACCACGAGTACTACCGCGCCTGGAACTACAGCCAGTTGCTGGGCGACAACGGCCTGCAACTGCTGGCCGGCTACAGCAAGTACAACTCGCGCCCCGGTGAGAACCTGCGCCTGGCCAGTGGCCTGGAGTTCGAACGCAAGCGGCAGAACGAGCGGGTCAGCGCCGGCCTGGGCATTCCGCTGGTACTGCGCCGCGACCTGACCTGGGACCTCAACCTGCGCGGCTATACGGTCAACGACACCAGCACGTACGACCTGGTCTACCCAGCCATTCCCTTCCGCATCGAGCAGAAGAGCAAGCTGCGCGTGGTGGGGATCGAAACCGTCGTCCAGCAGTTCGCCGAAAAGCGCGTGCGTGCCGGCAGCGTGGCGGTTTACCAGGGCCTGAACGGCATGGGCGCGGAGGCGCCGGAGCCGATCAAGAAGAACTTCACCCGCCTGCTCGGGTTCGGCGCGCAACAGGACCAGTTCGGCTCCAACTGGCAGGGCGTGGTGACTGCTGCCTTCCAGTGGAGCGACGACGTGCTGCCCGACTCCGAACAGGTCACCTACGGCGGCGGCAACTTCGGCCGCGGCTACCCGGACGACCAGGCCAGCGGCGACAAGGGCTGGGGCGCCTCCTACGAGGTGAACTATTCCTTCCTGCGGCAGAGCGTGGTGCTCAACCAGATCCAGCCCTACTTCGTCGTCGACACCGCGCGCACCCGCTACAACCAGGACGGCCTGAACGAAAACAAGCTGGGCTCGGCGGCGCTGGGCGTGCGCTTCTCGGACCGCAAGCACTACCTGGTGTCGATGGAAGTGGCCAAGCCATTCGGCGACCGCCCGCTGGACAACAACGAGCGCAGCCCGCGGCTGAACTTCGCCTTCAGCTACCAGATCCCCTGAGGAGTGCTCCTGCGCCGAGTCACTGCGCCGGGCGCAGCGACTCGATGTAGGTGCGCAGCGAATAACCCAGCTTCGGTTCGAGCTGGCCGACACGCTTCTTCAGGCCACGCAGGTTCAGTTCCTGGTCCAGCTCGGCCGGCACGAAGACGATCACATTGCCTTCGGGCACCGGGCACTCCCAGTAATGCCGGTTGAAGCGCCCGCGCAACAGCGCGGCGCCCAGCGGCCGACCGTCGTCGGTGCTCCACTGGTTGATCACCAGCCAGCCTCCCGGCCGCAGGCGCTCACGGCAGGCACCGAGAAAGTCCCAGCCGATATGCGCCGGCGCAGGGCCGGTGTCGGTGTACAGGTCGAGGAAGATCAGGTCCGCCGGCTCGCACTCGGCCAACTCCTGCACGGCGTCACCGATGCGCAGGTTCAGGCGCGGGTCTTCCACCAGCCCGAGGTGTTCGCGGGCCAGGCGCGGAATGGACGGACGCAGCTCGATGGCCTCGACCTCGTCCAACGGCAGGTACTTCAGGCAGGCCTGGGTCAGGCTGCCCGCGCCGAAGCCGAGAAACAGCGCGCGACGCGGCCGCGGATGGCACAGCGCCCCCACCAGCATGGCGCGCGAGTAGTCGTACTCCAGCCAGCTCGGGTCGCCCATCAGCACACAGCTCTGCTCGACCTCGTCACCGAACTCCAGGTAGCGGAAGGCGCCGCTCTCCACGACGCGGATCACGCCGAAGTCATCGCGCTCCTCGACGATCAGCGACTCTTCGCTCAACAGCTCCTCGCTCATGGCCGGCTCCGGGCAACAGCGCTCATGACAATGCGGTCCGCCGGGGACGGCGAACGGCACGGTTTGCCATTGAAATACAGGGGCTCGCGCACGCAATAATCCTTCGAATCAAGACGGCCAACCACGACCGCCCGGTCGGCAAAGCCGCAAGAATAACAGCCCAAGAGGCACAACCGAGCATGCTCCCGCGCAACGCCCTTCGCGACTCAGCCAATTGCCACCCTCGCCCGCCAATGTTCCAGCCTCAGCACGCCCCAGCGTGCTGCATGGGCGGCTGATCACGCACCCAGAGTTCCCCTGGACAAGGATGTCCCCCCTCTTCGCGCCACCACCACGCGCGGGGCAAAAGCCGAGCTGATACCATGGGCGCATACCGTCCATAGCCGCGAAGACCCCGCCGATGAGCCTGCCCTGGAGCCCCGACAGCTGGAGAAGCAAGCCTATCCAGCAACAGCCCGCCTACCCCGACGCCAGCCGCGTGAGCGAAGTCGAACGCACCCTGGCCAGCTTCCCGCCCCTGGTGTTCGCCGGCGAGGCACGCGAGCTGCGCCGGCAGTTCGCCGAAGTCACTGCCGGCCGCGCGTTCCTGCTGCAGGGCGGTGACTGCGCCGAGAGCTTCGCCGAATTCTCCGCCGCGAAGATCCGCGACACCTTCAAGGTGCTGCTGCAGATGGCCGTGGTGATGACCTTCGCCGCCGGCGTCCCGGTGGTGAAAGTCGGACGCATGGCCGGGCAGTTCGCCAAGCCGCGCTCTTCCGGCGATGAAACCATCGGCGGCGTGACCCTGCCCGCCTACCGCGGCGATATCGTCAACGGCATCGGCTTCGACGAGAAGAGCCGCGTGCCGGACCCGGAACGCCTGCTGCAGGCCTACCATCAGTCCACCGCCTCGCTGAACCTGCTGCGCGCCTTCGCCAGTGGCGGCTTCGCCGACCTGCACCAGGTGCATCAGTGGAACCTCGACTTCATCGCCAACTCGGCGCTGTCCGAGCGCTACCAGCAACTGGCCGACCGTATCGACGAGACCCTCGCCTTCATGCGCGCCTGCGGTCTGGATACCGCTCCGCAGCTGCGCGAGACCAGCTTCTTCACCGCCCACGAAGCACTGCTGCTGAACTACGAGGAAGCCTTCATCCGCCGCGACAGCCTCACCGGCGGCTGGTATGACTGCTCGGCGCACATGCTGTGGATCGGCGACCGTACCCGCCAGCTGGACGGCGCCCATGTGGAAATGCTGCGCGGCGTCGGCAACCCCATCGGCGTCAAGGTCGGCCCGAGCATGGACAGCGAGGAGCTGATCCGCCTGATCGACCTCCTCAACCCGGACAACGAGCCCGGCCGCCTCAACCTGATCGTGCGCATGGGCGCCGACAAGGTCGGCGACGGCCTGCCGCGACTGATCCAGACCGTGCAACGCGAGGGCCGGCAGGTGCTGTGGAGTTCCGACCCCATGCACGGCAATACCATCAAGGCTTCCAGCGGCTACAAGACCCGCGACTTCGCGCGCATCCTCGCCGAGGTCCGGCAGTTCTTCGAGGTGCACCAGGCCGAGGGCAGCTACGCCGGCGGCATCCACATCGAGATGACCGGGCAGAACGTCACCGAGTGCATCGGCGGTGCGCGGCCGATCACCGAGGCCGGCCTGAGCGATCGCTACCACACCCACTGCGACCCGCGCCTGAACGCCGACCAGTCCCTGGAGCTTGCCTTCCTCATCGCGGAAACCTTGAAGCAGGTGCGTCGCTGAATCCGACAAGGGTCTCAGACCAATCCTGAAACCACTTCCCGCAATTGACGGTATCGGGGCGCCTACCTAGAGTGGCGCCCCGCGCGGCCGCCGCCGCGCCATGGAAACCGTCAACCAAGGAAGATCCCGATGCCACTGCACCGTACCCTGCTCGCCCTGCTGATCGGCGCCAGCGCCGCCCTCTCCGGCTGCCAGAACATGAACACCGACAGCCTCGTGCAGTCGGGCATGATGGCCATGAAGGCCGCCACCCTGAGCGATGCCGAGATCAAGCAGGTCGCCGATGAAGCCTGTGCCAAGCAGGACGCCGAAGCGCAGATCGCTCCGGCCTCCAGCCCCTACGCGCAGCGCCTGGACAAGATCGCCGCCGCACTGGGCAACCCGCTTCAGGGCACCGCCATCAACTACAAGGTCTACCTCACCGAGGACGTCAACGCCTTCGCCATGGCCAACGGTTGCGTGCGCGTGTACTCCGGCCTGATGGACCTGATGACCGACAACGAAGTGGAAGGCGTGCTCGGCCACGAGATCGGCCACGTCGCCCTGGGCCATATCAAGAAAGCCACCCAGACCGCCTATGCCGCGGCCGCCGCGCGCAACGCCGCTGCCGCCTCGGGCAATGCCACCGTGGCCGCGCTGTCGCAGTCGCAACTGGGCGAGATCGGCGAAGCGTTGGTCAATGCGCAGTTCTCCCAGTCCCAGGAATCGGCAGCCGATGACTACTCCTTCGACCTGCTGAAGAAGCGCGGCATCCCGCTCGAAGGCCTGGCCAGCGCCTTCGACAAGCTGGCCAAGCTCAGCGGTGGCAAGGAGAGCAGCATGTTCGACTCCCACCCCGGCTCGCAGCAGCGCGCGGACCACATCCGCCAGCGCATCGCCAGCGGCAAGTGATCGCGGACGGGCCTCCTCGGAGGCCCGTTTCCTTTCAGGCCCTCGCCAGCAGCCCTTGCAGCCGCTCCCCGGACGGCCGCCGGCAAGTCACCGCCACCTGCTCCAGCCCCAGCCATGCCGCCATCTCGCCCAACTGCTGCGCCAAGGCGGCGTGCCCTTCCTCGCTCAAGCCCTTTTCCTCTTCATGGACGGCATGCACCACCAGCCTGCCGGAAGCACGATCCGCGCGCAGGTCGACCCGCGCCGCCAGGTGCTCATCGAACAGGAAAGGCAGCACGTAGTAGCCGTAGATACGCTTGTGCTGCGGGGTATAGATCTCCAGGCGGTAGCGGAAGTCGAACAGTCGCTCCGTGCGGGCGCGCTCCCACACCAGTGAATCGAAGGGCGAGAGCAAGGCACTCGCGCGCACCTTGCGCGGGATCACCGAGTCCGCCAGGCAATAGGCCGGCGCCTGCCAGCCCTGGACCTGCACGGCGAGCAGCTCGCCCGCCTCTACCAGCTCAGCCAGCCGCGCCTTGCTGTCAGCCGGCTCGAGGCGGAAGTAATCGCGCAGGTCCTTCTCGGTGGCCACACCCAGCGCCTGCGCCGAATGCAACAGTAACTGGCGCTGCGCCTCGGCCTCGTCCAGTTCGGCCTGCGCCAGCAGGGTCGAGGGCAAGACTCGCTCGGGCAGGTCGTAAAGCCGCTCGAAGCCCTTGCGGCCGGCAACCGTCACTTCCCCGGCCGCGAACAGCCATTCCAGCGCATGCTTCTCATCGCTCCAGTCCCACCAGGGGCCGGCGCGCTCTTCGCGGGTAGTCAGGCTGCCAGCGCCCAGCGCACCTTGCTGACGCACGGCATCGAGCACCCGCCGGATCACCGGCTGCTGCTCGCGTCCGAAGCGCGCCAGTTGCTGGTAGATGCCGCGCCCCTCCGCCGCCCGGCGCATCCGCCAGCGCATCAGCGGGTAGAGTTCCAGCGGCAGCAATGAAGCTTCATGCCCCCAGTACTCGAACAGCCGCCGATGCCGTCCGCCGCTCCACGCCGCTTCTTCAAGCAAGACCGGCGAATAATTGCCCAGGCGCGAGAACAGCGGCAGGTAGTGCGAGCGCACCAGCGCGTTCACCGAGTCGATCTGCAGCACGCCCAGGCGCTCCAGCAGGGCGCGCACATGGCGGCGTTGCACCTCGCCGTTCGGCCTGCGCAGGGTGAAGCCCTGTGCGGCCAGGGCCAGGCGGCGCGCCTGCTTGAGGGACAAGGATTCGACGGTCGGCATCGTGGACTCCGGGGCTGGGCGAGCCCTAGAGCCTAACGCCTATCGCCGCCCCTGGCAGCATCAGGCCGGCTCGGCGACCGATTGCGGCAGCGGGAAGGGTCGGGCGAAGGTGAACACGTCCGCCGAGGGCCCCTCCTGGCGCAAGCGCTCCAGGCGCTCACGGGCCATCTGCACATCCGGCAGCTCGTCTTCGGGCAACCACCAGAGCGCCAGGCTCGGCGCACCCAGGCGCTCCATCCAGTCACGCTTGCTGCGCAGCACCTGCAGGTGTTCGCCGCCGTAGACATAATCCTTGAGCGCCTCGACGGATTCCCAGACGGACAGGTTGACGATGATCAGCGGGTCTTCGAAGACTCGAATGGCAGTGGCATCGCCCTCCTCCGTCTGCAAGCGCCAGACGAAGCCGGGGCTGCGCTCGGCAAGGGCATTGATGTGATCGAGTTGGTCAACGAACCCCTTCATCACGGGGTGATCCAGCGGCGCGCGGGCCTTGGCGATGTTGACCTGGGCGAGGTGGTAACGGCTGGGCTGGCCTTTCATGGGCACGGCATCCTTGTCGGTCGGGGGCTTTCAAATCACGGTGATTGCAGATTGGAGCACGGGCAGCACGGGGAGAATCCGTGCCGCCCGGCAAACTCAACGACGAACATAATCCATCCAGAACGGGCGCTCGACTTCTTGCTGGATATCGGCGCGGCTCAGGCCGATGTCCTTGAGCGCTTCATCGCTCATGGCCGCCAGCTCGCGGCGCTGGCGGGCTAGTTCGTGCCAGTGCAGGACACGTTGCAGGGCGCGCTTCCAGAGCGGCACCACCGCGATTTTGTGAGCCGAGGATTGGTGGACTTGATAGGACGCTGCTACGAAACCGAGTTGACCTTTCATCTTGCTTCCCTCCCAGTGGGGTTGGATGCAGTTTCCCGCTCGCGCTAAGATCAATCCAACGAATCATTCTTATGCGATCCATCTCGGAGATTGATGAATGAGCAGCTTCCCCAGCATCGACAGCGAACTGCTGCGCACCTTCGTCGCCATCGCCGACCACGGCGGCTTCACCCGCGCCGCCGAGATGGTCAACCGCACCCAGTCGGCGGTGAGCATGCAGATGAAACGCCTGGAAGAAGACGTACTCGAACGCAGCCTGTTCGAGCGCGACGGCCGCCAGGTGCGCCTGACGCCGGAGGGGCAGATCCTGCTGGGCTACGCGCGTCGCATCCTGCGGTTGCAGGGCGAGGTGTTCAACACCTTCCGCCAGCCGCACATGGTCGGCTCGGTGAAGATCGGCACGCCGGATGACTACGTGATGCGCTTCCTGCCCAGCATCCTCTCGCGCTTCGCCGAGGCGTATCCGCTGGTGCAGGTGGAAGTGCATTGCGACTCGTCTGCACAGCTGCTGATGCGCAACGACCTGGACCTGTCCATCGTCACCCGCGAGCCGGGCACCGAGATCGGCCAGCTGCTGCGCCAGGAAGACTTCGTCTGGATGGCCGCCGAGAGCTTCTGTCCGCAGGACCAGCGCCCGCTACCGCTGGCGATGTTCAACACTGCCTGTTTCTGCCGCGCCTGGGCGTGCAATGCGCTGGAGGCGATGGAAGTGGACTACCGCATCGCCTACAGCAGCCCGAGCCTTTCGGCGCTGTTCGCAGTGGCCAATGCAGGCCTGGCGGTCACCGCGCAACTGCGCAGCCTGCTCACCGGCAACCTGCGCATCGTCGGCGAGGACGAAGGTTTGCCGGTGCTGCCCAACGCCAGCATCGTGCTGCTGCGCGGGCAGAAGATGACGCCGGTGACCGACAAGCTGGCCGAGTACATAGTCGACGGCTTCAAGTCCTGAGGCTCAGCGCACTGCCAGCAGCACTGCACAGACGATCAGAAAGGCACTGAAGGCCATGCGCAGCTGACGCTCCGGCAGCGCATGGGCCAGCCGCACGCCCCAGGAAATGCTCACCAGCCCGCCCGCCGCCAGCGCAACGCCCATGCGCCAGTCCACGTGGCCATGCAAGGCATAAGTCGCCAGCGCCACGCCCGTGCTGGGCGCCGCCAGAGCTAGCGCGAGACCCTGTGCGATCACCTGGGTCAGGCCGAATACCGACGTCAGTACCGGCGTCGCCAGCACGCCGCCGCCCACGCCGAACAGCCCACCCAGCGAACCCGCCCCAAGCCCCAGCACGCCCATCCAGGGCAAACCGTAGCGCGGCGTGCTGCCACCCTGCGGCACGCTCTGGAACAGGCGCACCAGCAGATACAGGGCCAGCAGCACGAGGAAGACCACGAAGGCCGTGCGCATGCTGCGGGCATCCAGGTTCACCGCAATGCTGGAAGCGAAGAACGCGCAGACCAGGCCGGTCAGCGCCAGCACGCCCGCCTGGGCGAAGTCGATGCGATTGCGCTGGTGGTAACGCCAGATCGCCAGCAGCACGTTCGGCACCACCATCACCAGCGCAGTGCCCTGAGCCAGTTGCTGGTCCAACCCGAACAGTACGCCCAGCGCCGGAATCGCCAGCAACCCGCCGCCGATGCCGAACAGCCCTCCGAGGCTGCCCAGCACCACGCCGAGCAGAAAGTCCAGAATCAGGTCCCACATGACGCACCTCCACAACAATGCGCCCATGCTAGAAAACCCTGGCTGGATGGGAAACGCAAAGCGCAGCACAATGGCTTTGCGTTTTCTGCAAAGAATCAGCGCCCATTCCGCGCACAGGGAAGAACCGCCATGACGCCTGCCAGCCTCGAAGACCAGCTCGACCTTTACCTGGACGTGCTCGACAACGGCAGCTTCTCCGCCGCCGCCCGCCTGCGCCAGCTCACGCCCTCCGCCGTGGCGCGGCGCATGGATGCGCTGGAACAGGGATTGGGCTCGACCCTGCTGGTACGCAGCACCCATAGCGTACGCGCCACACCAGCGGGCCTGGCATTCGCCGAACGGGCGCGGCGGATCGCCAGCGAACTGCGCCAGGCGCGGGCGGAAGCCGTATCCCTGAGCACCGCGCCGGAGGGCCTGATCCGCATCGACGCCCCCGTGCCCTTCGGCCGCCGCCACCTGGCTCCGGCGCTGGCCGACTTTCTCACCGCCAACCCCGGCCTGGACGTGCAACTGCGGCTGATCGACAGCTTCACCGACACCCGCGGGGAAAACCTCGGCCAGGTCGACCTGGTCCTGCGCATCGGCACCCTGCCGGACAGCCGCCTGGTCGCCACGCGCCTGGCGTCCATGCGGCGGATCGTCTGTGCCAGTCCCGCCTATCTTCGACAGCACGGAAGCCCCGCTTCGCCCCTGGAACTGCCGGAACACATCGGCCTCGACTGGGAAGGCCTGGCACCGCCGCTGGCCTGGCGCTTCCCCATCGACGGCAAGCTGCAACACCTGCGGCCACGTCGGCTGCGCATGACCGCCAACAATGCCGAAACACTGGTGGAAGGTGCGCTTCAGGGCATCGGCCTGGCTCACCTGCCCACCTGGCTGTGCAGCGAATACCTGATCAGCGGCCAGTTACTGCCCTTGTTCTGCGAGAACGGCCTGCCTGAACCGGAGCCCGGCGTCATCCATGCATTGCGCCTGGAGCGCGGGACCCACCCGCGCAGCGAACGGTTGCTGGCCTTCCTGCTGGAGCGCTTCGGCTTTCCGCCGCCCTGGGATGCCGCCCTGGAAGAAGCGCTGTTCAAGAATTAACCATCGCGCTAAATTAATGTGCAATCACTTCTTCGCTTCGAGCGCCCCGCCAGGAGCACGCCATGAGCAAGCCAGACCCGACCTGCGAAGCCCTCAAGCTGGATAACCAGCTGTGCTTCGCCCTCTACTCCACCTCCCTGCAGATGACCAAGGTCTACAAGCCGCTGCTGCAGGAATTGGGGCTCACCTATCCGCAATACATCGCCATGCTGGTGCTGTGGGAGGAAGACGGCATCACCGTGGGAGAAATCAGCTCACGCATGCTCACCGACCCCGGCTCCCTCACCCCCCTGCTCAAGCGCCTGGAAGCCGAGGGCCTGATCACCCGCACCCGCAGCCAGGCAGACGAGCGCGTGGTGCAGCTGCGCCTGACCGACAAGGGCCGCGACCTGCGCCGACAGGCGGAGAGCATTCCGGCCTGCATCCTGGCCACCAGCGGTCTAACGTTGGACAGTCTGAAGCGCCTCCAGGAGGAGCTCGTGGACCTGCGCGGACATCTGCAAGCCCCGTAAACCGGGGCTTATGCCAGTTCGGCAGGTTCCTTAGTCAGAAATCTTCCAATAATTATCTTGCACACTAAATTAAATAGAACTAACTTTCATCTCACGAACTGCTTAGCGCACAAGATATTAAGCAGCAAGACATTCCCAGCCAGACTCATCAGACTTGCGAACCGGAGACCTACCATGCAAACCATCAAAGCCCTTTACACCGCTACCGCTACCGCCACCGGGGGCCGTGATGGCCGCGCCGTGTCCTCGGACGGCGTCCTCGACGTCAAGCTGACCACCCCGCGCGAGCTGGGCGGTGCAGGCGGCGAAGCCACCAACCCGGAACAGCTGTTCGCCGCCGGCTACTCGGCCTGCTTCATCGGCGCCATCAAGTTCGTCGCCAGCCAGAGCAAGAAGCAGATCCCGGCGGACGCCTCGATCACCGGCAAGGTCGGCATCGGCCAGATCCCCGGCGGCTTTGGCCTGGAAGTGGAGCTGAACATCAACCTGCCGGGCCTGGACCAGGCCGAGGCCGAGGAACTGGTCGCCAAGGCCCACCAGGTCTGCCCCTACTCCAACGCCACCCGCGGCAACATCGACGTGCGCCTGAACGTCAGCGTCTGATTCCGGCGCCGACAAACCAGAACGGCAGAAACGAAAAAGCCCGGCATCAGCCGGGCTTTTTTGCATCTCGAATCAGGCTCAGGCCTTGACGCGGGACTTGTACTCGCCGGTGCGGGTATCGATCTCGATCGAGTCGCCGATTTCGCAGAAGGCGGAAACCTGGACTTCAGCACCGTTCTTCAGGCGAGCGGTCTTCATCACTTTACCGGAGGTGTCGCCACGAACAGCCGGCTCGGTGTAGACGATTTCGCGAACGATGGTGGTCGGCAGTTCAACGGAGATGACTTTCTCGTTGTAGAAGACCGCTTCGCAGACGTCGGTCATGCCGTCTTCGATGAAGGTCAGCACGCCTTCCAGATCGTCTTTCTCGATCTCGTACTGGTTGAACTCGGTGTCCATGAAGACATACAGCGGGTCCGCGAAGTAGGAGTAAGTCACTTCCTTGCGATCGAGGATGATCGGCTCCAGCTTGTCGTCGGCCTTGAACACGGTCTCGGTGCCAGCACCGGTCAGCAGGTTCTTCAGCTTCATCTTGACGACCGCGGAGTTACGGCCGGATTTGTTGAACTCGGCCTTCTGGATGACCCAGGGGGCGCCATTGATGTTGGCAACCTGGCCAGCGCGGAACTCTTGTGCGGTTTTCATACGATTATCCGATTGGATTGGAGACAAAAATCAGGGGCCATATCATAGCCAATTTGTATAAAAACGCACCAGCCCCGCGGCAAGATCGGTTTGTTCGCTCAGGCGCCGCTGCCAATTGCCAATCCACGCGGACCATTGCGGCATCCGTTGTTCCAGCTTTCGCCAGGCTTCGCCGGCATCACCCTGCCCGTTCCAGGCCAGCCAGAATGCCTGCAGCTCCGAGCGCAGCGGCTCGTCCATGCCCTCGCCGAGTAAAGCCAGGAAAGCATCCAGCTTCTCCAGGTGAATGTCCTCCTCCTGCTGGTAGATGTGCCAGACAAAGGGCCGTCCCGCCCACTGCGCCCGCACGAAGGAGTCTTCGCCGCGCACCGCATTGAAGTCGCAACTCCACAGCAATGCGTCGTAGTCCTCCTGGCGCACGAACGGCAGCACCTGCACACGCAAGGCACCGCGCTGATACTGATTCCCTGTCGCCAGGCTCTTTCCCGCCCAGCGCTCGACATCGGCCAGCACCCTGCCCTCAGGGACCAGCAACAAGGTGGCGGCGGTGCTTGCGGCCAGCGCGTCCAGCCAACCGCCCAGCGCAGCATTCTCATAGGCAAACAGGGAGATGCGTCGCTCGTTGGCTTGCGGATGCACACCGAGACTTTCCAGGAAGCGCAGGCTGGCCGCCGGGTCGCCCTGGAAGGCATCGCGCCGGGCCAGCAGATCGCCCTCCCGCAGCAATCCTCCCGTGGCGGCGGTGAAGCCGGGAAAATAGAAATACTTCTGCAGGCCGCCGGCCTGCATCGATGGCAAGCCATGGCAGGACTCCACCCAGGGCTCGGCGCTCAGGTACTCCAGATTCAGCCACAGGGACGGCCGTTCGCGTCGGCCCATCGCTTCTATATAGGCAGCGGGCATATCGCAGGCGAAGGCCTCGATCACCACCTCTGCTGCCGGGGTGTCCTGCCAGGGCTTCGGCCACAGGGGCACTTCCACGCCCGACTGCCATTGCGACGCGACCGAGCCATCGGCCGCCGGGCAGATGCGCACGAAGGCTGCGAGGTCATCGACCCACAATCGCACCTGCTGCCGATGCTCCCCGGCGAGTTGGCGCGCCAGTCGCCAGGTGACGCCGATATCGCCATAGTTGTCGACTACGCTGCAGAAGATGTCCCAGCTGGCCATGCGCTTTCCTACGTAGCAGAGCGTGTCTCAGAAGGCGCCAGTGTACCCGTGATCCCGGCCATGCTTCTTAAGCCGATGAATCCCTTGGAAAAAATTTTCAAAAAAGCATTGCCAAGGAGAAAACCTTTGAGTAAAGTGCGCGCCTCGACAGACACAGCGCTGTCGAGAAATCTGGTGAGGTGTCCGAGCGGTTGAAGGAGCACGCCTGGAAAGTGTGTATACGAGAAATCGTATCGAGGGTTCGAATCCCTCCCTCACCGCCAGATTCATGAAAAAGCCCGGCTAAGCAATTAGCCGGGCTTTTTCGTTTTCCCCTTCACACTTTCTTCACCTGTTGCTGCCTTGTTGCAAGTTGCCTGTTGGACAAATGCACAACGGCGATTAAACAGTTGTTCGACCATTGTCGACAGTCATCTGAGAGCAAGGTTCCCCGCCTCCGAAAGCGGCCCCGGGCCTAGGCTGACACCCTTTGGAAACACTCCTTTGCCAGATTGGACAGTTTTTGCCCAAATCGGCCTCGGACAACTGCGAAGAGCGACGTAACATGAAAAAAAAGTGCCGTACTTGCGCTTGGTCAGTTTACTTACTACAAGTAATGGGTACTATGTAGTCCGGCTAATTTCCCAGTCATGGGAAATTGCTTTTAATGGAAATGTCCACCTTAAGGGGAACACGATGAACAACGTTCTGAAATTCTCTGCTCTGGCTCTGGCTGCTGTTCTGGCCACCGGTTGCAGCAGCCACTCGAAAGAAACCGAAGCACGTCTGACCGCTACTGAAGACGCCGCTGCTCGCGCTCAAGCCCGTGCCGATGAAGCCTATCGCAAGGCTGACGAAGCTCTGGCCGCCGCTCAGAAAGCCCAGCAGACCGCTGACGAGGCTAACGAGCGCGCCCTGCGTATGCTGGACAAAGCCAGCCGCAAGTAATAGATCTTCGGATCTGTTCGAAAAAACCGACCCTTCGGGGTCGGTTTTTTTATGCCCGCAGGAAAGTGGCAGGCAAGAAAAAGCCCGCTCGAAGCGGGCTCTTTCGGAGCAGCAGGAAGTTACTGCAGCGGCATTGCATCCTGGTCGACCGTCGCGGCAACCGGGGCGCCCTGCACCTGCGGCTGGGCAATGGCGACCGGCAGGCCGTCTTCGGCGGCAACCACTTCACGCACCACGTTCCAGTCCATCTGCATCTGGCTGGCGATGTCTTCGCGCTTGAGCAGGGCGTTGATCACCGCAGTGTGCTTGTCGACCACGGACGGGTCACCGTTGTCATCGATCGGCGCATGGGCTTCGAGGTAGATCTTGCCTTCGCTACGACCAAACTTGTACGGCTCGTTGATGATGCGCACCTTGGTGCCCACCGGAATCATCGAGAACAGCTGGGTCACGTCCCAGTTGTACATGCGGAAGCAGCCGTGGCTGGTGCGGGTACCGATACCGAACTTCTTGTTCGAACCGTGGATCAGGTAACCGTGGAAGCCCAGGCTCATCTTGTACGGCCCCAGCGGGTTATCCGGGCCCGGCGGAACCACGGACGGCAGCGGGTCGCCGTCGGCGGCGTGCTCGGCGCGGATCGACGCTGGCGGGTACCAGGCCGGGTCCTTGGTCTTGGCGATCACGCTGGTGCTGCCCACCGGCGAACCCCAGCCTTCACGACCGATACCCAGGGCGTAGGTGTAGACGACGTTCTTGTCCTTGGGGAAGTAGTACAGGCGGTACTCGGCGAGGTTGATCACCACGCCTTCGCGCGGGCCGGCCGGCAGGACGAAGCGGGTCGGAATGATGATCTCGGTGCCCACGCCCGGCAGCCAGGCATCGACGCCCGGGTTGGCGGCGATCATCTCGGAGTAGCCGAGGCCGTATTTCTCACCGAGGTCGGCGAAGGTGTCTTCGTACTTGGCCTTGATCACCTGGACCTGACCGACGATATCGTCGCCCGGCGCCGGCAACGGCAATTCAATGGCGGAAACGGGGCCGGCCGAGAGCAGCGCGGCGAGGGACAGCGAGCAGGCGGCAATGACGCGCGACAACATCCGGGGATCCTTGACGTGGGCAATGAGCAAAGGGTGAACAGTTTACCACCGCAAGCCCCGTCAACGGGAGATATCAGACGAGCCAGGAACTGCGCGCGCCGCGCTTTTCCTCTTCCAGTTGTTTCAGGCAGGCCGCGCAGATCCGCCGATCGCGCAGCAGCGGCTTCTCCGCCCCGCGCCACAGGGGTTGCGCCGGCAGCAGACTGCCGCACAGCGTGCGGTCGGCCGGGGTCCCCAGCTCCAGCTGACGCCCAACCAGGTGCACCCGGACCTCGCGGCAGGCGAACAGGTCCAGCTGCTCATCGGGTTCGATCAGCTGGTAGGCGAAGAGGGTCCAGGCGGGGCGCGACATAGGGGGTTCCAGAAGGGTGCGCAAACATAGCCGAAAGGCCGGGCGCGGGGAAGCCTAGATTCTGCGGTTTATCACAGCAGGGGCTTGAGCGTCGGCCATACGTTGTCGAGCAGTTTGGGCTGTGCTGCCACGGCCGGGTGGATGCCATCGGCCTGCATCATGCCCTGCACACCCCCCACCCCTTCGAGGAAGAATGGCACCAGCGGGATATTCTGCTCGCTCGCCACAGAATCGAAGACCTTGGCAAAAGCGTCGGTGTAGCGCTGGCCGTAGTTGGGCGGCAGGCGCATGCCCAGCAGGACGACCTTGGCGCCCGCCTGGCGCGACTGATCCACCATGGAGGCAAGATTCTGTTGCAATTGCGCCGGCGCCATTCCGCGCAGGCCGTCATTGCCGCCCAGCTCGATCACCACCACCTGCGGTTTCTGCTCCGAAAGCAGCGCCGGCAGCCGCGCGAGCCCTCCCGCGGTGGTGTCGCCGGAGATCGACGCATTCACCACCCTGTAGTCGAAACCCTGGTCCTTCAGGCGCTTGTCCAGCAGGTTGACCCAACCCAGGCTGGTATCCAGCCCCAAACCGGCGCTGATACTATCGCCGACGACCAACAGCGTCTGCGCCGCGGCCTGCTGCGTGATCAGAAGCAACGCCAGGCAGCCGCCCATTAGCCATGCACGCATCGGATTCTCCATGAGCGAACGCATTCTCACCGCGCGGAACCTTAGCAAGGTTGTTTCCAGCGCGGAAGGCAAGCTGACCATCCTCCACGCCCTTTCCCTCGACCTCGCCCGCGGCGACAGCCTCGCCATCGTCGGCAGTTCCGGCTCGGGCAAATCCACCCTGCTGGGCCTGCTCGCCGGTCTGGACCTGCCCAGCGGCGGCGAGATCGTCCTGCTCGGCCACACCCTCGGCAGCCTCGACGAAGACCAGCGCGCGAGGGTACGCGCGGCACACGTCGGCTTCGTCTTCCAGTCCTTCCAGTTGCTCGACAGCCTCAATGCACTGGAGAACGTCATGCTGCCGCTGGAACTGGACGGCCGCAACGACGCCGAGCCGCGCGCCCGCGAGCTGCTGGAGCGGGTCGGCCTCGGCCAGCGCCTGACCCACTACCCGCGCCAGCTCTCCGGCGGCGAGCAGCAGCGCGTCGCCATCGCCCGCGCCTTTGCTGCCGAACCGGACGTGCTGTTCGCCGACGAACCCACCGGCAACCTCGACACCCATACCGGCGAGCGCATCAGCGACCTGCTCTTCGAACTGAACCGCGAGCGCGGCACCACCCTCGTCCTGGTCACCCACGACGAACGCCTGGCCCACCGCTGCCAGCGCCAGATCCGCCTGGAAAGCGGCCACCTGATCGACCACGTCGAACCCTGACGGACGAGAGCCGATGAAGCCACTGTCGCTGCCCAACCTGTTCCGCCTGTCCCTGCGCCAGCTCTGGCGAGAGGGGCGCAGCGGCGAATTGCGCGTGCTGTTCTTCGCCCTGCTGGTGGCCGTGGCGGCCAGCTCGGCAATCGGCTATTTCAGCGCGAGGCTCAACGGCGCAATGCTGGTACGCGCTGCCGAATTCCTCGGCGCCGACCTGGTACTCACCGGCACCCAGCCGGCCCGCCCGGAGCAAATCGACAGCGGCCTCAAGCTCGGCCTGCAACACGCGCAGAGCGTCGAATTCTCCAGCGTGGTAGCCACCGACAACGGCATCCAGCTGAGCAGCGTGAAGGCTGTCGGCGACAGCTACCCGCTGCGTGGAGAACTCAAGAGCGCACCCGCCCCGCAGGAGCCGGAGATCGAGGGCGGGCGCCCGGCGGCCGGGGATATCTGGGTGGAATCGCGCCTGCTGGCAAGCCTCGACCTGAAGATCGGCGACAGCGTGGACATCGGCCGCAAGTCCCTGCGCATCGCCCGCGTACTGACCTACGAGCCGGATCGCGCCGGCGACTTCTACAGCCTCACCCCGCGCGTGATGATGAGCCTGCAGGACCTGGATGCCACCGGTGTCGTGCAACCCGGCAGCCGCGTGCGTTATCGCGACCTGTGGGGCGGTCCGCACGAAGCCTTGCAGGCCTATCGCCAAGCCACGAAGGACGGGCTGGCCGCCAACCAGCAACTGCAGGATGCCCACCACGGCAACCGGCAGATCGGCGACGCCCTCGGCCGCGCCGAACGCTACCTGAACCTCGCCAGCCTGGCCGCCGTGCTGCTCGCCGGTGTGGCCGTGGCACTGTCGGCGAACCGCTTCGCCACCCGCCGCTTCGACGCCAGCGCACTGCTGCGCTGCCTGGGGCTGTCACGCCGAGAAGCGCTGCTGCTGTATGGCACGCAGCTGCTCGCGCTGGGGCTGGTTGCCAGCCTCGTTGGCGCCTTCCTCGGCTGGCTGGCGCAGCTCGGCCTGATGCACCTGCTGGGCAACCTGCTGCCGCCGGAAATCCCCGACGCCGGCATCGTTCCCGCCCTCGCCGGCATGGCCACCGGGCTGGTCGCCCTGGCCGGCTTCGCCCTGCCACCGCTGGCAGCGCTCGGCCGCGTGCCGCCGCTGCGGGTACTGCGCAGCGACCTGCTGCCAGTACCGATGCGCACCTGGGCGGCCTATGGCTGTGCGCTGCTCGCCCTTGGCCTGATCATGTGGCGGCTGAGCCTGGACCTGAAACTCACCCTCGCCCTGCTCGGCGGCGGCGCCATCGCCGCGGTGATCCTCGGCTTCATCCTGCTGCTGGCCCTGCGCGGCCTGCGCAGCGCGCTGCAGGGTGCAAGCCTGCCGTGGCGCCTGGGCCTGGGCCAGTTGCTGCGCTACCCGCTGGCGGCCGCCGGCCAGAGCCTCGCCTTCGGCCTGATCCTGCTGGCCATGGCGCTGATCGCCCTGCTGCGCGGCGAGCTGCTGGACACCTGGCACTCTCAGCTCCCGCCCAACGCACCGAACCATTTCGCGCTGAACATCCTGCCTGCCGAGAAAGACAGCTTCGAGCAGCGCGTGAAGGCGCTGTCGCCCAACGCCGAGGACCTCTACCCCATGGTGCCCGGCCGCCTGGTAGCGGTGAACGGCAAGCCCGTCCATGCCATGAACGAGGACATCCGCAGCGAACGCGCCCTGCAGCGCGACCTCGGCCTGACCTGGTCGGCACGCCTGCCGTCGGGCAACCAGATCGTCGCCGGCGACTGGTGGAAGGACGGTGAGCAGAGCGACCTGCCGGGCGTCTCGGTGGAAGAGAAGCTCGCCGGCAACCTCGGCCTGAAAGTCGGCGACCGCCTGAGCTTCACCGTCGCCGGGCAGACCCGCGAAGCACAGGTCCGCAGCCTGCGCTCGGTGAAATGGGACAACTTCCAGCCGAACTTCTTCATGGTCTTCGAGCCCGGCACGCTCACCGATCTGCCGGTGACCTACCTGACCAGCTTCTACCTGCCGGCCAACCAGGAACGCCAGCTGATAGAACTGGCCCGCGCCTATCCCACCGTGACCCTGCTGCCGGTGGACGCGCTGCTCGCGCAACTGCGCAGCATCCTCGACCAGGTGACCCTGGCGGTGGAGTACGTACTGGTGTTCGTCCTCGCCGCCGGCTTCGTGGTGCTGTTCGCCGGCCTGCAGGCGACCCTCGACGAGCGCCTGCGCCAGGGCGCGCTGCTGCGGGCACTGGGGGCCGAGCGAGGCCTGCTGATGCGCACGCGGCGCAGCGAGTTCGCGCTGCTGGGGGCGGTCAGCGGCCTGCTGGCCGCGCTGGGCTGCGAATTGATCAGTTTCCTGCTCTACCGGCTGGTGTTCGACCTGCCGTGGAGCCCGCACCCCTGGCTGCTGGTCCTGCCGCTGCTCGGCGCCTTCATGGTCGGCGGCGCGGGGCTGCTGGGCACGCGCCGCGCGCTCAACGTGAGCCCGTTGCGCCTGCTGCGCGAGAGCTGATCGGGTAGACTGGCCCGATCACTTTCGCCGCACTGGATGCCATGAGCCGCTATCGACCGCCCCGCCCCGCCGGTACCCCACTGATCACCCCCGAAGGCGAAGCACGCCTGCGTGCCGAACTGCATGAGCTGTGGAACGTGCGCCGCCCCCAGGTGACCCAGTCGGTCAGCGAGGCCGCCGCCCAGGGCGACCGCTCGGAGAACGCCGAGTACACCTACGGCAAGAAGATGCTGCGGGAGATCGACAGCCGCGTGCGCTTCCTGCGCAAGCGCCTGGAGAACTGCAAGGTGGTCAGCGAGCGGCCGGCCGATCCGAACAAGGTCTATTTCGGCGCCTGGGTCACCCTGGAAGACGAAGATGGCGAGCAGGCGCGCTATCGCATTGTCGGCCCGGATGAACTGGACCTGCGCAACAACCACATCAGCATCGACTCACCCCTGGCCCGCGCCCTGGTGGGCAAGGAGCTGGACGCCGAGGTGATGGTGCGCAGCCCGTCCGGCGAGAAGCTGTGGTTCGTGGTGGAAATCGAGTACCCCTGAGGCACATGCGTGTAGGAGCGAGCTTGCTCGCGAACCCGCCCAGCGCCGGAGCTGCCGGTGAATCCGTTCGCGAGCAAGCTCGCTCCTACAGGATCAGAGCGGTTGCGGACGCCGGGTAATCAGGCCCTGCCGGGCGACGCGGGTGAGCTCGTGAACGGCCGCTTCCAGTTGCTCGGCCACCGGCGACTGCACGACCGCGAAGTCGAAGCTGTCGGAGGGAAAGCGCGCGAGATCGGCGAAGGTTTCAGCGAACTGGATCAGGAAGGTACGCGAGCCGTTCCAGCGCTTGGGCCAGCCGTCGAGGTAGCGTACGAGGGTGGGCTGGTGATTGCCGCCCAGGAGAATCTTCGGATTGCGACGTACCAGGCCCGTGGTGATCGGGGCCAGGCGCACGTGCGGGATAGGACAGGTCATGGTGTCACGTCTCCGCCTCAAGGGTCCTGCTGGACGCGGCGAGAGGCACACCGAACCAGCGCTTTAGCGGTATTTCGATGTCAGCCATCGCTGCATCCGCGCCCCGCAAGTTGCTACTTAAATCGGCGCTGTGCGGCATCCTAGAGAAGCCCCGGCAAAGCTGTCAAGGAGACTTCAGTCGATGACCACCCCGCCCCTGCGGCTGTTCTTCGCCCTGCCCTGCCCGCCGGAACTGGCCGCCGCCATCCGTACCTGGCGCGACGGCCTGCACCTCGACGGCCAGCCCGTCGCCCAGGCCAACCTGCACCTGACCCTGGCCTTCCTCGGCTCGGTGCCGCGCGGCCGCAAGGCGGAACTGCGCGCCATCGGCGAACGCCTGCCGCGCACCGGCTTCAGCCTGGAACTGGACCACATCGCGCGCTGGAACAACGGCATCCTGCACCTGGCCCCCAGCAGCGTGCCGGCTGCATTGCATGAGCTCGTGCACGCTCTGCGCGAGGAGCTGCGAGCAGGAGGTTTCGAGGTCGAGCATCGCCCGTTCCATCCCCATATCACCCTCGCCCGACATGCCCATCACACACCCACGGCCACGGCGGCGTTCCACCTCCCGGCCCGGGCCGTGACGCTCTACAGCTCGGAGAACAGCCCCACCGGCGTGCGCTATCGCGCCATCGGCGAGTGGCCGCTAGAGAGCGTCTGACCGCGCCGCCCAGCCCTGGGCGTAATCGAGGAAACGGCGCAGGCCC
Organism: Enterobacterales bacterium AE_CKDN230030158-1A_HGKHYDSX7; assembly: GCA_046940325.1. GTDB lineage: Bacteria > Pseudomonadota > Gammaproteobacteria > Pseudomonadales > Pseudomonadaceae > Pseudomonas. Next base: position 396,078 of record JBKYMN010000001.1, read on the forward strand.
GCCGTGGGGTATTTATCGATATGCAGCGCCCGGAAGAAGGTGCGCCGCAGCGGTCCCAGCGGGTTGTCCAGGCGCACCAGTTCACCGCGATCCAGCTCAGCCTGCACCACCCGCTGCGACAGGCAGCCGATGCCGAAGCCACTGCCCACCAGGTGCTTGATCGCCTCGGCATTGCTCACCTCCAGCGGGGCATTGACGCTGCCCAGGCGCGGCAGGACCTGCTGCTCGAAGGTCACCCGCGTGCCCGACCCCGCCTCGCGCAACACCCAACGCGCCGCCGCCAGGTCCTCCAGGGTGATGCGCCGGGCCAGCGCCAGGGGATGGTCCGGCGCCACCACCAGCAGCAGTTCGTCCGCCATCCAGGGCGTGAGCTGGATCTGCGGATGCTGGATGGGCGCCTCGATGAAGGCCACGTCCAGGCGAAACTCGGCCAGCGCCTCAATGACGCCGCCACTGTTGGCCACCTGCAATTCCAGGCGGCTCTCGGGCAACTCGGCGAGGAAACCGGCCATCACCTGCGGCAACAGGTAGCCGCCGATACTGCGGCTGGCCCCCAGGCTCAACTGCACCGGCGCTGACTCGAACAGACTCTCCAGCTCGGCGCTCTGCGCCAGCAGGGCGCTGGCCTTGGGATAGAAGGCGCGACCGTTGTCATTCAGTGCCAGGCGCTTGCCGCTGCGGTCGAACAGGCGCGTGCCAAGCGCGCGCTCCAGCTCCTGCAGGGCCTGGCTGGCCGCCGATTGCGACAGCGCAATGCGCGCTGCGGCCTGCGTGACATTACCCAGCTCGGCAATCGCGGTGAAGGTCGCCAATTGGCGAAGCGTGATACGCGGGCCCATATCGATAAAACCGGTCAACCTAATAAGAACAATCCGTTTTTACACTATGCGAGGCAGCGGCACCATGGCTTCACCTTACACAAGGAGCCTGCAATGAATGCCCTTCGCCGCCTGCCCTACTTCGTCCCCGGCGCCCTGCTCTGCCTGGCCATCGCCTTCGGCTCCCGCCAGCTCATGGAAATCCCCGCGCTGCAGCACCTGGGCCTCGGCAGCCTGACCCTGGCCATCCTGATCGGCCTGCTGGCCGGCAACCTCGGCCTGGCCCGCTTCGGCAGCATCCGCCCCGGCATCGACCTGTCGCGCCAGCAACTGCTGCGCCTGGGCGTGGTGCTCTACGGCCTGCGCCTGACCTTCCAGGATATCGCCGCCCTCGGCCCCGCCGCACTGATCATCGACGTGCTGATGGTCGCCAGCACCCTGACCGTCGCCTGGTGGATCGGCGAACGCTGGCTCAAGCTGCCGCGCGAAAGCGCCCTGCTGATCGGCGCCGGCAGCGCCATCTGCGGCGCCGCAGCAGTCATGGCGAGCAGCCCGGTGCTCAAGGCCCGCGCCGAGCACACCGCCGTCGCGGTGGCCACCGTGGTGCTGTTCGGCACCCTGGCGATGCTGCTGCACCCGATGATCTACGCGGCACTGCCCAACCTGTTCGGCAGCGAGCAGGCTTTCGGCGTGTTCACCGGCTCGACCATCCATGAAGTCGCCCAGGTCGTCGCCGCCGGCCGTGCCATGGACCCCGCCGCCGCCGATGCCGCGCTGATCAGCAAGATGCTGCGCGTCCTGCTGCTGGCTCCCGCCCTGCTGATCCTCGGCCGCGTCGGTTGCACCGAAGCTGCCGCGCCGGGCACACGCCGCAAGCTTCACATCCCGGGCTTTGCCGTGTTCTTCCTGCTGGTGACCGGCCTGCGCTCGCTGGGCTGGGTGCCGGAAAGCTGGCTCGCGCCGCTGCAGCAACTGGACGATGTGATGCTCGGCATGGCAATGGCCGCCCTCGGCCTGGCCACCCGCCTGGGTGACCTGCGCAAGGAAGGCCCGAAGCCGCTGCTGCTGGGTGCGGGCCTGTTTGCCTTCCTGCTGGTGGGGGGCGGGCTGATCAACGGCGGCGTGCAGTACCTGTTCCATTGATTCAAAAGGAAAAGCAAAAAGGGCGGACACCCAGGTGTCCGCCCTTTTTCTTTACCGCGTCGGCAATCAGCTGGACAGCTTGCGGTCCAGGGAGAACGGGCCGGCGCCGCTGATCAGCAGTGCCACGCTGATCATGATCAGGGTGAAGGCGTACTCGAAGCCGTTGGCAGTGATGAAGAAACCGTTGGCCAGGTGGACGCTGAACACGGCGACCAGCATGGCGATGATCAGCGGGATGCTCGCCAGGCGCACCAGCAGGCCGAGCACCAGGGCCAGGCCGCCGAAGAACTCGGCGCTGCCGGCCAGCGCGGCCATCAGGTAGCCCGGGGTCACGCCGAGGGATTCCAGCCAGCCCGCCATGCCTTGCAGACCGGGGCCACCGAAGGCGCCGAAGAGTTTCTGCGAACCGTGGGCCATGAAGGTCAGACCGGTGGTGATGCGCAGAACAGCGATACCGGCGCCAGCGTTGGTGGAGAGGATGGATTTGATCAGCGAGTTCATGGTGCGTCCTTATGCGAGCTCTAGTGGGAGCGAAGGGTTGCGTAGGAAGTAGGTGACAACCGTGGTTGCTTGGCGACCAATATATCCAGTTTTTCCGATATCAAAAGCGCAAAATAGCGCTAATTACTATCGATAAAACCGATTACTTCTTGATTGCCGCCACGCTTTCACGTGGCTCGAGGCCATCACGTTCCCGCTGATATGCAAGATAGTACTTGTTGACGCTGCTGACGTAGTTCACCACGCCCATGCCCAGCTGTTCGGCGGCCACGCGCTCGACCTGGAAGAACCACTGGTTGGGGTTCAGGCCCTGGCGCTTGGCCTCGGCGCGCAGGCTTTGCACCCGCTCGGGACCGGCATTGTAGGCGGCGAGCACGAACGCCATGCGGTCGCGCTCGTTGATCCGCGGGCTGGAGAAGAAGCGCTTGCGCAGCATCGCCATGTAGCGGCTGGCCGCCTGCACGTTGTTCTCCTTCTGGTGCACGGTATCCACGCCCACGGCGCGGGCCGCCGCCGGGGTGATCTGCATCAGTCCGGTGGCGCCGCCAGCGCCGCGCGCGCTGGCATTGAGATTGGATTCCTTGAAGCCCACGGCGGCCAGGGCCAGCCAGTCGACCTTGCTCTGCTCGCCGTAGCGCTGCAGGGTCGGTCGCACGGCTTCCAGACGCTTGCGGTCGGGGACCTGGAGCGGATTGCGCACCTGGTAGGCACGGCGATAAAGGCGCTGGAAGGCCGCATCCTGATCCGCCGGCGCACGGTAGTCCTTGAGGAAACGATTGACGCTGGCCTGGAGCATCGGCGCGTCGCGGCGCACATACCAGGCCATGGGTTCACTGTTGTCGAGCACCAGATGCCGGTCGACCCGCAGCTTGGTGAAGACCTTGCTCCAGCGTTCGGCAATGGGCTGCTCGACCACGGTGTAATTGAAGATGCCGGCCTGGACCATCTCCAGCACGTCCTCGACGGCGAGCGAGGAGTCGGTCCATTCCAGCACCAGCGGCGCCATGCGCTTCTGCGCCAGGCGCTCGTTGACCTTGCGCACCGCTTCACCGGCGGCGCTGCCGGCCGGCAGGGTGATGGTGCGACCGGCGAGTTGCTCGAGGCGGACGAACTTGCGGTTGCCCTGTTTGGTCACCAGTACCAGCGGGACGTCGGCCTTCCACGGCAGGCTGGGGCTGACGTTCTGGCCGTCACGGGCCAGCAGGACTTCCCCAGGCGCCACCAGGTCGCCTTCGCCGCGCTGCAATGCACCGAGCAACTGGTCCTTGGCCTTGGGAATGAACTTGATGGTAAGCGGCTTGCGCCCCGGGGCGCTGTCGTTGAGATACTGCTCGAAAGCGCGCAAGCGACGGTATTCGATGCCGATGGGTTCGCCCTTGATTTCACCGGAGCTGTTGCGGCTCTGGTTGACCAGCACGCGAAGGGTACCGCCGGAGCGGATGCTGGCGAGGTCGCGGCTGCTGCCCGTGCTTTCCTGTTCCCAGTTTTCCGGCTGGGCCGTCAGGCGCGCGGCCGCCGGCAGTGGCGTCAGGGCCACGAGACACAGCAGTAGCAGCAACAGTCGGGTCATCCAGCTCTCCGGGGGCTCGCACTCGGCGATGGGCCGGTTAGAGTGCGGTTTCGGCCGGTAGTTCCCGGCCGCCAAGGGCGCGCAAGACTCTCACAGGAGGGGCTGCATACCAACCCGAAACTTCCGATATATCTTCGGAATATTCCTCAACCTGCTGTTTCTAAAGAATTTTCGCCTGAAAAGCCGCCTTTGCTATGCTCCGCTTTCGGGCAAAAGGAACAAAAATGCAACTGATCGACATCGGCGTCAACCTCACCCACCCGAGCTTCGCGCCAGAACGTGAAGCGGTGCTCGCGCGTGCCATCGAGGCCGGCGTCGTGCAGATGGTGCTCACCGGCACCAGCCTGGACGACAGCGAACAAGCCCTGGAACTGTGCCGGCAACTGGACGAAGAACAGCGTCTTTACTGCACTGCCGGGGTCCACCCGCACGAAGCCAGCCACTGGGACAGCGGCAGCGCCAAGGTGCTGCGCGGCCTGCTGGCCGAGGACCGGGTGAAGGCCGTGGGCGAGTGTGGCCTGGACTTCAACCGCGACTTTTCGCCGCGCCCGCAGCAGGAAAAGGCTTTCGAAGAACAGCTGGGCCTTGCCGTGGAACTGCAGCTGCCGGTATTCATCCACGAACGCGACGCCGGCGAGCGCCTGCTGGCAATCCTCAAAGGCTTCCGCGACAAACTGCCGGCTGCCGTGGTGCATTGTTTCACCGGCGAGCGCCGTACCCTTTATTCGTACCTCGACCTCGATCTGCACATCGGCATCACCGGCTGGATCTGCGACGAGCGCCGTGGCACGCACCTGCAGGAACTGGTGCGGGAAATCCCCGCGGGCCGGCTGATGCTGGAAAGCGATGCACCTTATCTATTGCCGCGAACCCTGCGCCCCAAGCCCAAGAGCGGCCGCAACCAACCGGCCTACCTGCCCGAAGTGCTGGCCTGCGTGGCGCAGCACCGGGGCGAGAGCGCCGAGCGTGTGGCAGCCCATACCACTGAGTGCGCGCGACGCTTCTTTGACCTGCCGGAGATTTGAACCAGCGCTCAAGAATGCCCTTCATCGGCCGATAAGTCGGGAGCGAAAGGTGGGTTGACGCCCATCAATAGCCACCTTCATCCCTTTTCACGACAATACTGGCGCCTCGCCACTATTCGACCGACAAGAAGACACCTATGGCCGCCTGGATCCGCGATATTTCCCTCAAGTACAAATTCTGGGCCGTCAACGCGGTCGCCTTCGTCACCACCCTGCTGCTGGTGCTGTTCGCCATGCACCAGGAGCTCGACGGGCGCAACCAGCAGGCACGCCAGGGTGCCGAAGCCCAGGCCCAGCTGCTCAAGGGCTGGCCGGCGGGCACGGCCTTGCCGACTGCACCGAATCTCGTCAGCTTCGCCGCTGGCAGCGCGCCGCAGATCGCCGGTGTCGACGGCTCCGCCCTCGCCCGCGCCACGGGCTGGGTCGACCTGCAGGGCGCCCAGACCCGCGCCGGCGCAGTGGCCGGCGCCTATGTGCAGGACCTCGGGAATGGCCAGCGCGTCGCCGTGCTCGCCCCCGGAGCGGATTTCTGGAGCGTCTTCGAGGACCGCGCCCTGCCCTTCGCCGGCGCCGTGCTGGTGCTGATGCTCGCCCTGTTGGCCGCCTCGCAGCTGCTGATCCGCTTCATCCTCACCCATCTGCTGACCCTGCGCGACGTGATGCTGCACGTGGAGAAGAGCGGCGACCTGGCCGCCCGCGTGCCGCTGGAAAGCCGCGATGAAGTCGGCCAGATGGCCACGGCCTTCAATGCCATGCAGGCCGGCTACCAGCGCGTGGTCGGCACCGTTGCCCAGGCCGCCGGGCGCCTCGACGAAGGTGCGCGCAGCCTCGCCAACAGCATGGGCCAGGTACGCCAGGGCATGCTCGGCCAGCAGAGCGAGACCGACCAGGCAGCGACCGCCATCAACGAGATGTCCACCACCGTCCACCACATTGCCCAGCACGCCGCCGATACCCGCGACCAGTCGCAGGAGGCCGATCGCCTCGCCGGCAACGGTCAGCAGGTGGTCGGTCGCGTCGGCCAATCCATCGCCGGCCTGTCCCAGGGCGTGCAGCAGACCGCCGAGATGATCCAGCAGCTGGCCCAGGACAGCCACAAGATCAGCAGCGTGGTCAGCGTGATCCACGGCATCGCCGAACAGACCAACCTGCTGGCCCTCAACGCCGCCATCGAAGCCGCCCGCGCTGGCGAGATGGGCCGAGGCTTCGCGGTGGTCGCCGATGAAGTGCGCAACCTCGCCAAGCGCGTGCAGGATTCCACCGACGAGATCACCCAGATGATCAACGCGCTGCAGTCCGGCACCCGCGACGCCGTGGAGTTCATGCAGGAAAGCTCGATCAAGGCCGACGGCTGCGTCGAGGAAGCCCGCGAAGCCGGCGAAGCCCTCGCGGCCATCGCCTCGGCGGTGGCGCTGATGCGCGAGAGCAACACCCAGATCGCCGTGGCCGCCGAGCAGCAGAGCCAGGTGGCCGAGGAAATGACCCGTTCGGTGGTCGGCATCCGCGACGTCACCGAGCACACCGTGCAGCAGACCGTCGACTCGGCCGGCACCAGCCACCAGCTGGCGGACCTCGCCGGCGAGCTCAGCCGGGCCATCCGCCAGCTGCGCCTGTAATCCCTATCGCCCGCATAGCCTGTGCCCATTGGCGCGGGCTTCGGGGGAGCACCTAGACTGCAGCTATTCCGCCCGCCTGCGTTCAGGCGGGCCCTTGAGTCTCGGGAGCTTCCCATGGGCAAACGTCACCCCAACCTCCTCGCCTGGCAGTGGCAAGGCTACGCCGCCAACCACCGCAATCCGACCAACCTGGCGCTGCACATCATCGCCGTGCCGTTGTTCATCCTCGGCGCCCTCACGCTGCTCAGCGGGCTGTTCGGCCTGAGCCTGTCAGCCATTGTGCTGGGCGTGATCGGCATGGTCGCCTCGCTGGCCATCCAGGGCCGCGGGCACAAGCTGGAGGAACAGGCGCCCGAACCCTTCAGCGACCGCAAGGACGCCGTGGGGCGGCTGCTGACCGAGCAGTTCATCACCTTCCCGCGCTTCGTCCTGAGCGGTGCCTGGTGGCGCGCCTGGCGTAGTCGCCGACACTGAGCCAGCCATCACAACAGGCCGCGGCATTTCGGCCATTCAAGTCCCGACCGGGTTCGCCGATATAATCGTCGAGATTTCGTCACGAGCTGTTGAGATGTCGGCTTTTCGTCAGTTTATTGGCACTTTTGTCTGCCTGTTTATTGTCACCTCTGTGCACTCGACCCCGGAACCGGGAGCCGAGCGCACCGTCCTGACCCTTGCCGTAAAAGGCCAGCCACAACTCCAGCGCCACTACAGCCTGAGCGAGCTGCAAGCCCTGCCGCAGACGGAACAGCGCTCCATGCTCCCGGACGAAACCCGGATCTACCGCTGGCAAGGCGTACGCCTGAGCACCCTGCTCGCCGGCTTCGAGCGCGGCGAGGCCCGGCGCCTGCGCATCGAGGCGCTGAACGACTATTCCGCCCTGATTCCCCTGAGCGACCTCGACACCTTCGACCCGATCCTCGCCTATCGTCGCGACGGCCAGTTCCTGGCCATCGCCGAGCGCGGCCCGCTGTTCGTCATCTACCCGATGGTCGATCACCCGGAGCTGCGCACCCAGGTCTACTTCAACCGCACCGTCTGGCAGGTAAGCCGCATTACCCTGGAGTGATCGCCGTGCCCCCGCAGCCTCCCAGGCGCCGCTATCGCCGCCTGACCGTCATCATCCTCAGCGGCCTGATCGCGGCGCTGACCGCCGGCGCCGGCGCGGCGCTGCTGCTGGTGCACCAGCATGTTCGCCAGCTGGCCCATCCCGACGCGCACAGCGAGCTGTGGCAGGCTTACCAGTTGCGCGCCGAACTGGAGCGCTCGCTGAACAGCGCGAGGCAGCTGCTCGCCGGCCAGAGCGACAGCGATGCCCTGGCTACCCGCGTCGAAGTGCTCGCCAGCCTCCTGCCGCCGCTGCGCAGCACGCCGGTGTACCGCTACCTGGTAGTGTCGCGCCCGGAAGTGCAGGCGACCCTGGAGAAGATCCAGCGCCTGAGCGACTCCTGGCTCAACCGCGCGCCCTGGGGCCAGCCGGAAGCCGCGAAGCAGCTGGCCGGCGAGATGCTGCGCGAGCTGCCGCCCCTGCTGGAACCCGCGCACGAGGTGGTGGTGGTCACCAACATCGCCCTGACCAACTACCTGGACGCCGAGCGCCAGGAGCTGCAGCGCGCGTTCAACCTGCTGGCCTGGGTGCTCTTCGGCCTCGGCCTGTGCAGCGTGCTGCTGGCCCTGCGGGTGATTGCCAACTCGCGGCGCAAGCTGCTGCTGACGCAACGCCTGCACGATCTCAACCAGTCCCTGGAACAACGCGTCGACCAGCGCACCCAGGAGCTGAGCGAGCGCAAGGCGCTGCTGCGCTACATCCTCGACACCAGCCCCAGCGACGTGGCGCTGCTCAGCGACGAGGACTCCCGCGCCCACTACGTCAGCCCGCGCCTGCTGCAGCGCACCGGCATCCACCCGGACGAACCCTTCACCCTGCACCGGCTGTTCGACGATCCGGACGAGGAAGCGCGGTTTCGCCAGTCCCTGGCCGAGCACGGCCAGCTGGATAGCTGGGAAACCCGCCTGGCAGGCAATCCGCCGTTCTGGGCGATCGTCTGGGCACGCAAGATGGAAGTGGATGGCCGCCCCGCCTCGCTGGTGTGGAGCTTCGACATCAACCAGCGCAAGGCCATGGAGCAGGAACTGCGTCTGCTGGCCACCACCGACCCGCTGACCGGCCTGCAGAACCGCCACGCCTTCGTCAAACGCGGCGTCGCCCTGCTCAAGAGTGCGCAGCGCTATGAGCGCCAGTGCTCGGCGCTGATGCTGGACATCGACTTCTTCAAGCCGATCAACGACAGCCACGGCCACGCCTTCGGCGATGCGGTGCTGCAGGCCGTGGCCAGGGAGCTGACGCAGGGGTTGCGCGAGGTGGACCTGCTCGGTCGCCTGGGCGGCGAAGAATTCGCCGCGATCCTCCCGGAAACCGACCTGCAGCAGGCATTGCAGGTCGCCGAACGGGTACGCAACAGCGTCCAGGCGCTCTCCTTCACCAGCGAGGACGGCAGCCGTGTGCGCCTGACCCTGAGCATCGGCGTGGCCGCGCGACGCGAAGGCGAACTGCGCCTGGAAGACCTGCTCGCCCGCGCCGACCGCGCCCTCTACCGGGCCAAGGCCGGCGGGCGCAACCGCACGGAAACCGCGCCCGGCGCCTAGCGGCGGCGCCGTCAGCCGAAGATGGTCACCGTCTGCCGGCCGATCGCCAGGAGCTGGCCATCCGCCGACCAGGTCTGCGCTGCGATATGGCCGTAGCCATCGCGGGCATGCTCGATGGTCGCCAGGTACTGGCACCAGCCGTTGGCCGGCATCGACGGCAGCGGCTGGACGAACTCCACGGTCCAGGTCAGCGAGCTGGAAGGTGCCGGCGATTTCAGGTGCGGCAGGTTGGCCGGCGGCCAGGCGTCGATCAGCGCCAGCAGATGGCTGATCTCCATCGGCTCGTCACCCACGTCATCGCCGCGAAAACGCATCCAGCCGCCCATCTCGCGCTCGCGGCTGGCCGAGAACGGCATGTGTCCCACCGCCCAGCGCATGGCGATGTTCTGGGTGAAAGCCGGCATCAACTTGCGGATGTAGGGCAGCTCCGGGCAGTCCTCGATGGCCTTGAAGGCCGGCGGCGGCAGGCCGTCCATCCGCACACTGGACTCGCGCGCCACGCCGAAGCTGCCCTGCGCCAGCAGGACCACCTGCCCGTTCTGCACGGCGCGGCAGGACACCTGGCTGACCGACTTGCCCTCGCGCAGCACTTCGGCCTCGAAGCTCACCGGCACTTCCACCTCGATGGGGCCGACGAAGGTGATCGCCAGCGAGCGTACCGGCCGCCCGGCCTCGGCCACCGCCGCCATGGCCTCGTAGGCCAGCGCTGCCACCAGGCCGCCGAAGCTCGCGCGGCCCTGCGCCCAGGTGGCGGGAATGACCAGGGAGAGCGGTGCGGTGCGCGCCGCCCGGAGCATTTCACTGAACGACATGTCAGGCTTCCATGAAAGGGTCTGCCGGCGATCCTAGGTCATCGGGCCGCGCGGGCAAACCATCCAAAGCCTTGTCCCTTGCAGGAAATGTGCAGCCATCAATGGCCTCTATGCATCGCCTTCTGCAACGCCTCGAGGCTTTCGTCGGCCAGGCGCTCGGCGAGGTCGTGGCGGGCATTCCAGTGCGGCTGCAGCGGCATGAGGTCGAGCTCGCGCTCGCTGCGGATCAGCCACTGTTCGTAGTCATGCCAGTCGCCCAGGGTCGACTGCGCGTCCTTCAGCGGTGCCAGCAGGCGCTTCGGCACGGCGGACTCCTTCGGGTAGGCCTCCAGCGAGTAACGCACCCGCTTGATCAGCAGGCGCAGGCGATGGCGGTCGTGAGCCGGGTCCTTCAGGGCATCGCGCAGCTTCTGCCACTCCCTGGCCAGGCGCTTCTCCACCTTGCCGTGCAGCCCCTTGAGCACACCATGGCGCTCGGAGGTGCGCCACAGCTGCGGCCAGCCGTCCAGACGCATCATCAGGCGCTCCCATTGCGGGCTGGCGAGCAGCGTGGCATAGCCGGAGAGCAGCGCCGGCCGGCGCAGTGCGGCGGCGCGCTCGTAGCCTTCGGCATCGAGCACCGGCAACAGCACTTCAAGGTCGCGCAGCGGGCCGCTGAGCCGGCCCATGTCGGCCAGGGCCTGTTCCAGTTCGTCGATGCCGGGCATGCCGCGCACCGGGTGCAGCAGGCTGCGCAGTCGGCGCACGGCGATGCGCAGGTCGTGCAGGGCCTCCGGATCGGATGCGGCCCTGAGGCGGGAGGACGCGGAAAACAGCGCGACCTCCTGTTCGATCAGATGGCTCACCAGGTAATCGCAGAAGGAGGTCACGGCAGGCTCCGCTGGTTGGGTGATGTATCAGGTTAGCCCTCACCGACACCCCGGCAAGGGGCGTGATGTCACGTTCCGTTTCCGCGCGACAGCCGCAGGCGCCAGGGCAGCTCACGGCGCAGCTTCGCCAGCAGCGCGCGCAGCTCGGCGGGCGATGAGGCCGCACCGCCATAGCGCTGCGCCTCGAAGGCGTCGAGGTAGGCACGGATGGCCTGCGCGTGGGCGGGCAGTACGCGGATCGCGCGCCGGCAGAAGTCCCGTGCGCCCTCCCCCGGCGCACGATGCACGCCCAGGGGCGCCAGCAGTCGTTCGAAGCGCTGGAAACTGCGCTGCTGGGGGTCGCTGGAGCGCTGCCAGGGCTTGAACAGCACCAGGGCCACCAGCCCCAGCAGCAAGGCGCCGCCGCCAACCAGGAGACCAGCGATCCAGCGACTGTCGACGGAGCCGAACCAGCGCTGCAGCATGTCGCCCTGCTGTTCGGCCTGATACCCAAGCACCCAGAGCTGCCAACCATAATTGACGTTGTCCCAGACCAGGCGCAGATCGTTCAGGAAACTGAAATTGCGATAACGCAAGGGCGAGAAGGGTGAGTCGGAAAGGAAGCCATCTTCCTGACTCAATGCCTGCTCTAGGTTCTGCTCGATCCGCTGGGGTGCCACAGCGGCGGTCGGGTCGACCCGCGTCCATCCGCGGCCAGCTCGCCAGTACTCGACCCAGGCATGGGCGTCGAACTGATGAATCAGCAGATAGTTGCCGGTCGTATTCACCTCCCCCCCCTGATACCCCGTCACCACTCGCGCCGGAACCCCCGCTGCACGCAATACGAATGTCATGGCGCCTGCATAGTGTTCGCAGAATCCGCTGCGAGTATCGAAGAGGAATCCATCGATCCGCTGGGGTCCGGTCGCGGCAGGTTTCAAGGTGTAGTGGAATGGCTGATCACGGAAGTGCTGGAGCATCATCCGCACCAGGGTGTCTGCCTCTGGATAGCGGGCGTGCAGCTCTTGCGCCCAGGCCCTTGAGCGGGGATTGCCTGCGGCTGGCAGATTCAGGTTCTGGCGCAGTGCCCGGGCGGCGTCATTGGGTTCCATCAGCGCGTCAGGCCACGAGGTCGCCTGGTAAAGCAGGCTCTGATGCACCGCCCTGCGCCGCTCCAGACGGAAATCACTCATGATGCGGGCATCACCCGACTCGATCTGCACCACGTCCAGCGTGAACAGCCAGGGACGGCCGCTGGGCTCCATGATCACCTGGTAGTGAAACGGCGAACCTTGTCGTTGCCATTGTGGTTCAGAGGCAGTAAGCCCTTGATAGCCCTGCGTCCATCGCTCGCCATCGAATCGCTCCAGTGTCAGTGCTCGCCAATACAGTTGCGACCGCTCCGGCATCGGGCCATCGAAGCTGGCTCGAAATGCCAGAGCGGAAGATTTGCTCAGTTCCACCATGTCGCCCGGCAACATGGAATCGCTCAGCCCTGTAGTGGCCTTGCCTCCCGGCATGGGCATCGACCACAACGGTCCCATACGCGGGAACAGGACGAACAGCAGGAGCATCAGTGGCAGCGCCTGCAGTAACAGCCCCCCGGCCAGTTGCAGCGTGGAGCCGGCACGCGTTCCGAAACCGCTCTGCTGAAGCCCGATCAGCGCTGCCAGCAACGCCAGCACAGGCAGGGCACTGAAGGCGGCAGCCAGAATGTCGTCCTGAAACAGGTAGCTGGTGGTTACCGAAAAGAATCCCAGGAGGATCAGCACCCATGCATCTCGCCGCGTCTTGAGCTCCACCAGCTTGATGACAAAGGCGGCAATCAGCAGCACCACGCCGGCATCCAGGCCGATCACCGAGCCACGGGAGAACCACACCCCCAGCCCCGCGACCGCCACCAGCGCCAGCTTGGCAAGGCCGCTGGGGTAGTTGGCGCGCATGCGGAACACCTGGATGCGCCAGAACGCACAACCCAGCCAGAGCCCGACGATCCACACCGGCAGGTGCTCCAGGTGCGGGATGATCACCACGGCCTGGGCCACCAGCAGCCAGGTCAGGGCGACCCGTGGAATCGGCTGGGCGGAGGTGGCGGTTGCACTGCTCATTGTCGCTTCCCGTAAAGCGCCAGGGCGCGCAGACACGCTTCGCGGTGGGCGTCGCCCAGGCCGACCGGCAACTGCACGTCGGGCAGGCGCAGGCCGAAGGGTTGCTGGCGCAGGGACAGCTGCAGCACCCAATAGCACAACCGCGACAGGCGCCCCTCGGTGTCGCCGCCGAGGTTGTTGAATTCCAGCCAGATAGAGCGTCCGGCCAGCGCCGAAAAATCCTTCACCAGCAAACCCTGGCCACGGGAATAGGCCTTCCAGTGCAGGCGTCGGCGCGAGTCGCCCGGCTGGTAGGGACGCAGCCCCTGGAAGTCGTCGACACCCCGGCCGGCGGAACGCACCCCCTCCTCGTCCGGGTCCGCCGAGGCGCCGTCCAGCGGCAGGTCGCCCGGCAAGGGGTGCGGAAAGACCAGCGCCGCCTGGTCCAGGTCCACCCAGCTCCAGGCCACCAGCAGGCCCAGCGGGAAGCGGCTCTCGACCCGCAGTCGGCCGGGGCGCAGCCAGCCACGCTGTTCGGCGGGCAAGCTGAGCAGCAACTCTTCGGCGCGGTCAGCCGCCACATCGGCGAACTGCATGCGCTCGGTGTCCCAGCCCAGGGCAATGGCCTGGCGCGCCCGCCCCTCGCCCTCCAGCCGCACCCGGAATCCGGCCTGCTCGCCGACGAACACCGACGGCGCACCCAGGGCCGTCAGGCGCAGGCCGCCCAGGTTGCGGTAGGTGTGCAGGATGGCGACGATGAACAGCGACAGCAGCAGGAAGGTCAGGCCATAGGCCAGGCTGTTCTGGTAGTTGATCGCGGTCAGCAGCATCAGCAGCAGGGCGACGCCGAAGGCCAGCCCCTGTCGCGTGGGAATGATGAAGATGCGCCGCTGGTTGAGCTGCAGCGACGGCGAAGGCGGAATCCGCCGGGCGATCCAGCTCTGCCACAACGGCCTGACCCTGACGAGCATGGCGCGCCCCTCAGAGAGCCGGGACTTCGCGCAGCAGCCACTGCACCAGCGCACCGCCGCCATGCCCGGCCGGGTCGGCCTGGTCGCGCAGGCGGTGGCCGGCCACCGAGGGCAGCACGGCCTGCACGTCCTCGGGAATCACATAGTCGCGCCCGGCGAGCAGCGCCCAGGCCCGCGCCGCCGCCAGCAGGGCCAGGCTGCCACGCGGCGACAGCCCGAGGGCAAAGGCCGACTGGGTGCGAGTGGCCTCCACCAGGCGCAGGACATAGTCCACCAGGGCGTCGCTGGCGCGCACTTCCAGCACCTCACCCTGCAATATCTGCAACTCGCGCGGGTCGAGCACCGGCTCCAGGCGCGGCAGCAGGTCGCGACGCGCCTCGCCCAGCAGCAGCGCCTTCTCGGCGGCCCGCCCGGGGTAGCCCAGGGACAGGCGCATGAGGAAGCGGTCGAGCTGGGACTCGGGCAGCGCGAAGGTGCCGCCCTGGGTCACCGGGTTCTGCGTGGCGATCACGAAGAAGGGCTCGGGCAGCGGACGGGTGGCGCCCTCGATGGTCACCTGCCCCTCTTCCATCGCTTCGAGCAGCGCACTCTGGCTCTTGGGCGTGGCACGGTTGATCTCGTCGGCCAGCACCAGCTCGGAGAAGATCGGCCCGGGGTGAAAGACGAACTGCCCGGTGTCCTTGTCGAATACCGAGGTGCCCAGCACGTCGCCGGGCAGCAGGTCGGAAGTGAACTGGATGCGCTGGAAGCTCAAGCCGAGCACCCTCGCCAGGGCGTGGCTGAGGGTGGTCTTGCCCATGCCGGGCAGGTCCTCGATGAGCAGGTGACCACGGGCCAGCAGGCAGGTCAGGGCCAGACGCACCTGCACTTCCTTGCCGAGCAGCACCTGATCGACTGCCTTCAGACAATTCTCCAGCTTGGCGTGCATCCTGACCTCGCAATCTAGGAAAACTCCGATCCTACTGATCCACAACGCAGCATCAAAGGCCTCGACACATTTAGTCCGTAATCTGTGATGTAGAGCGGTGATCCAGAGCGCCTCAGCGCCCCAACAAGCGCTCCGCCAGCCAGCTCGCGGCGGGCCCCAGGCGGCGCTGGCGCGACCAGATCAGGTCCACCGCCACGCGGCGCGGCCAGCCGGCGACCTTCAGCTCCTGCATACGCCCGCCGGCGAAGCGTCCTACCATCCAGCTGGGCAATTCGATCCAGCCAAAGCCCAACACCGCCATATCCAGCAGCAGCAGGTAGTTCGGCGCGCTCCAGCAACGCCCGCCGAGCATCGGCGCGGCGTCGTCCAGGTAAGTGTTCAGGCGCAGGGCGCGATACGCCAGCAGGTCTTCGCGCTCCACGCGCTCACGGCCGGCCAACGGGTGATCGCGGCTGACGAACAGGCCGAATTCGGCCTGCTCGCTCAGCGTCGCCGAGCTGATGTCCGGCGCGTAGTCCTTCTGTGCCGCCAGCAGCCCCAGGCTGGCGCGGCCCTGGACGACCAGGTCGAGTACGTCGCTGTCCTCGGCGATCAGCCACTCGAATTCCAGGTCCGGATAGCGCGCATCGATCTCCGCCAGCCGCGCTTCGAATTCGGCGGACTGGTAGGTGTCCGACATCGCCAGGGTCACCCTCGACTCCAGTCCGCCGACCAACTGGTGCGCCAACTGGCCGAGGCGGTCATTGGCCATCAGCACTTCCTCCACCCGCCCGAGCAGCGCATGGCCGGCCTCGGTCAGCTGCGGCTGGCGATTGCTGCGGTCGAACAGAGTCAGCCCGAGGTCGATCTCCAGGCGGGCGATCGCCTCGCTGACGGTGGACTGGCTCTTGCCCAGCTTGCGCGCGGCGGCGCTGAACGAGCCCAGGCAGGCGGCCTCGGCGAAGGCCTGCAGGGATTCGGGGGAATATTGCATCGTGGCACCCTCTTCCATCGGTTAAGCCGATGGTATCCAACTTAGATCCAGCCGGTCGACCGATGATAATGGCGCCAGACCGACGGAGTCGGCCTGTCACTGCCTTATCTGGAGATACCCCATGACTCCCACCAAGACCCTCAAAGAGCGGATGTTCCACGCCGGCCTTTTCGAACTGCTGGCGGTCGTCATCTGCGCACCGACCCTGGCCTGGCTGATGGACAAACCCCTGGGCCACATGGGTGCCATGACCCTGATGTTCTCGGCCATCGCCACGGTATGGAACATGCTGTTCAACGCCGCCTTCGACCGCGCGCAGAACCGCATGGGCTTTTCCCGCACCCTGTCGGTGCGGGTGCTGCACGCCTCGCTGTTCGAACTGGGGCTGATCATCCTGCTGGTGCCGCTGGCTGCCTGGTGGCTGTCGGTGAGCCTGCTGGAAGCCTTCATTCTCGACATCGGCCTGGTGCTGTTCTTCCTGCCCTACGCGCTGGTGTTCAACTGGGTGTACGACGTGCTGCGCGAGCGGCTGCTCAATCGCGCACAAGCCACCGCTCAAGCGCAGAGCTGAACCTTGTAGGAGCGAGCTTGCTCGCGAACCGCCCAGCTCATGCGCAGCCGGTAGATTCGTTCGCGAGCAAGCTCGCTCCTACGAAGAGCAGAAACAAAAAAGCCCGCATCGCTGCGGGCTTTTTCATGTCCGAAAGAACGCGATCAGGCCAGGCTGGCAGCAATCTCGGCCAGGGCCTTGGCCGGGTCGGCGGCCTGGCTGATCGGGCGGCCGATCACCAGGTAGTCCGAGCCGTTGTCCAGCGCCTGGCGCGGGGTGAGGATGCGGCGCTGGTCGTCCTGCGCACTGCCCGCCGGACGGATGCCGGGGGTAACCAGTTGCAGGGCCGGGTGCGCGGCTTTCAGCGCCGGCGCTTCCTGGGCGGAACAGACCAGGCCGTCCATGCCGGCCTTCTGCGCCAAGGCAGCCAGGCGCAGCACCTGCTCCTGCGGCTCGACATCCAGGCCGATGCCGGCCAGGTCCTCGCGCTCCATGCTGGTCAGCACGGTCACGCCGATCAGCAGCGGTTTCGGGCCATTGAACGAGTCGAGGGTCTCGCGGCAGGCGCTCATCATGCGCAGGCCACCGGAGCAGTGCACATTGACCATCCACACGCCCATCTCGGCGGCGGCGCGCACGGCCATCGCGGTGGTGTTGGGGATGTCGTGGAATTTCAGGTCGAGGAAGACTTCGAAGCCGCGGCTGTTGAGGGTCTCGACGATGCCGGCGGCGCAGCTGGTGAACAGCTCCTTGCCCACCTTCACCCGGCACAGCTTCGGATCGAGCTGGTCAGCCAGCGCCAGCGCGGCTTCACGGGTGGGGAAATCCAGGGCGACGATGATCGGGGTCTGGCAGGCGGACATGGGCTCTCTCGCGGGTATCGAAAAAATCGGCGCGCATTGTCGCAGAAACGCGCCGACTTCCGTAGCCCGCCCGGCAGGAATGCTCCGTCGCCGGCGGCGATCAGGCACTCAGCCGCTCGCGCAGGCGGCCGAGCATGCCCAGCAGGCTGCCGACCTTCTCCCGCTCGCGCTCCTCGCGCGGCACCTCGGCGATGCGTGCGACCTTGCCCTCCGGCTGCGCGCGCCACAGCAGCGCCTGTTCGGCGGCGGCCTTCAGGCCTTTCTCGAACAGGCCGCGGCGGATCGGCTTGGGCAGGTAGCGGAAGATCTGCGCCTGGTTGATCAGCGCCAGCAGGTCCTGGGTGTCGCGGAACGGCGTAACGACAATGCTCAGCAGGCGTGGATGGGCCTGGGCCAGGGACTTGAGCAGTGGCGCGGTATCCTCGCCGGCCAGTTTCAGGTCGCTGACCAGGATGTCGATGGGCTCGCTGTTGAGCCGCACGATGGCCTCGGCCAGGTTGCGCGCACGGTGCAGCTGGTGGGTGCCGGCGCTGCAGAACTCGCCGACGCAGGCCAGGGTCTCGGCGTCCTCGTCCAGCAGCAGCACATTGAGTGGCGCGACCACGCGGCTGATGGCCTTGGTGTCGATGGGCTCCACCGGCGCCTGGCGCTGGGCGATCTCGGCGGCCTGGCGCAGGGTGAAGGCCATTTCCTGCGGGTCCCAGGGCTTGGTCAGGTAGCGGAAGATGCCGCCGCTGTTGAGCGCTTCCACCGCCGCATCCAGGTCGGAGTAGCCGGTGAGCAGGATGCGCAGGGTGTCCGGGGCGATCTCCTGGGCCCGGGCCAGCAGCTCGGCGCCGGTCATCTGCGGCATGCGCTGGTCGCTGACGAGGATGTCGATGCGCTCCTCGCGCAGGCGCTGCAGGGCCTGGTGCGGATCGGTCTCCACCCGTACCTCGTAGTGACGGCGGAACTGCATCGCGAGACTACGCAGGATGCGCTCCTCGTCGTCGACGAAGAGGATGCGGACAGGCTGCTGGCTCATGTTCAGGCGCTCCGTTTCAGTTCGCTGGCCTGCCGGATCGGCAGGCTGATGAGGAATCGCGTGCCGCGTCCGGGTTCGGACGCCACGCGGATGCGGCCACCGTGGTCCTGGACGATCTTGTAGCTGATCGACAGGCCCAGGCCCGTGCCCTGCCCCACCGGCTTGGTGGTGAAGAAGGGATCGAAGATGCGTGTGCGGACGGTCTCGTCCATGCCCTTGCCGTTGTCCTGCACGGACAGGTGCACGTGGGAATCGTCCGCCCAGGACTTCACCTGGATCAGGCCGAACTTCTCCATGGCCTGGGCGGCGTTGGTCAGCAGGTTGAGCAGCACCTGGTTGATCTGGCTGGCGGCGCAGGCGACCCTGGGTAGCGCACCCAGCTGGGTGGCCACCTCGGCCTTTTCCTTGATGCTGTTGCGGGCGATCAACAGTGCGCTGCGCACGCAGTCGTTGAGGTCGACCTCCTCGCTGCGGGCGCGGTCCAGGCGGGCGAAGTCCTTCAGGCCGCCGACCAGTTCGCCGATCTGCGCCAGGCCGAAGTCGGTGTCGCCGAACAGCTGGTCGAGATCGCCCACCAACTGCTCCAGCGCGGCTTCGTCGCGGGCCTGCTCGAAGGCGGCGCGGGCGCGAGCCAGTTGCTCGGCAGCGCAGTCCGGATCGTCCAGGCAATCGTTGAGCAGGGTCTGCGCTTCGGTCAGGCCCAGCAGCGGAATCAGCAGTTCGCGCAGCAGCGCGACATTGTTCTTCACGTAGCCCAGCGGGGTGTTCAGCTCGTGGGCGACGCCGGCGACCATCTGCCCGAGGGAGGCCATCTTCTCCGACTGCACCAGTTGCGCCTGGGATTCGCGCAGGTCCTGCAGGGTCTTGTTGAGCACCTGATTGCGCTGGGCGACCCGCTGCTCCATGGCCTTGAGCAGGTCGAGCACCGTGCCCAGACCGAGGTAACGTCCCTGCTCGTCCACCAGCACGAAGTCCTCGGTGATCGGATAACTCAGCTGGGCGGTGACCTGTTGCGAGGCTTCTTCGAGACTCAGGTCGCCGCGTACCTTCAGCGGCTGCGCGTTCATCACGTCGCTGGCCGGACGGCGCCCCCAGAGGTCGCGACCGAAGCGCTGCATGAAGATGTCCTGCAGGCCATTGCGGCTGACCAGCCCCAGCGGCATTCCGGCGGCATCCACCACCGGCAGCGAAAGGAAGGAACGGTGCTCGGCGTCGAGGAAGCGTTCAGCCACGTCGCTGATACTCAATTCCGGGGCCAAGGGCGCTACCTGGCGCAACAGCTCGTGCAGGGCGCGGGTGGTCATCGGCGAATCTCCGGTCGCTGGAATGGGCGCCAGTAGAGCAGCGGCAGATTGCCATCCTGTGACAGCCGTCGCGGCCCGGCGAAGCGTCACGGGCCGGTCATGGCGCTGCAACAAGCGCCACTGCGCGCACCCGAACGGCTCGCCGCGCACCCATTCGACGCACGCAACGTGCGGCGAATGTTCACGAAACGACGCGAAACCACGCTTTGCGACCTGACTCCGGGGCATGGCACGGCCACTGCACGAATCAGCGGGTCGTGTCTTTCATCCCCTTTCCGGCTTTTCTCTTTCGGGCTTTTCTCTTCAGGAGACAGCGCATGAGCACGCAACTCAAACCCACCCTCGGCACCCTGCACCTGTGGGGCATCGCCGTGGGCCTGGTGATTTCCGGTGAATACTTCGGCTGGAGCTATGGCTGGGGCGTGGCCGGCACTCTCGGCTTTCTGGTCACCACCCTGCTGGTGGCGACCATGTACACCTGCTTCATCTTCAGTTTCACCGAGCTGACCACTGCCATTCCCCACGCCGGCGGGCCCTTCGCCTACAGCCGCCGCGCTTTCGGCGAGAAAGGCGGCCTGGTGGCGGGCCTCGCCACATTGATCGAGTTCGTCTTCGCTCCGCCGGCCATCGCCATGGCCATCGGCGCCTACCTCAACGTGCAGTTCCCGTCCCTCGATCCCAAGCACGCAGCGGTCGGTGCGTACCTGATCTTCATGACGCTGAACATCCTCGGTGTCAGCATCGCCGCGACCTTCGAGCTGATCGTCACCCTTCTTGCGGTGGGCGAGTTGCTGGTGTTCATGGGTGTGGTCGCGCCGGGCTTCAGCTTCAGCAACTTCGTACTCAATGGCTGGGCCGGCTCCGACAGCTTCGGCGGTGCGGCGATCAGTGGCATCTTCGCGGCGATTCCCTTCGCCATCTGGTTCTTCCTCGCCATCGAGGGCGCCGCCATGGCTGCCGAGGAAGCCAAGGACCCGAAACGCACCATTCCCAAGGCCTACGTCAGCGGCATCCTCACCCTGGTGGTGCTCGCCCTCGGGGTGATGCTGTTCGCCGGGGGCGCGGGTGACTGGAAGGCACTGTCGGGCATCAACGACCCGCTGCCACAGGCCATGAAGATGGTGGTCGGCGAGAACTCCGGCTGGCTGCACATGCTGGTGTGGATCGGCCTGTTCGGCCTGGTGGCGAGCTTCCACGGCATCATCCTGGGCTACTCGCGGCAGTTCTTCGCCCTCGCCCGCGCCGGCTACCTGCCGCGCGGCCTGGCCAAGCTGTCGCGCTTCCAGACCCCGCACCGGGCGATCATCGCCGGCGGCCTGGTGGGCATCGCGGCGATCTACAGCGACGGCCTGATCGCCCTGCAGGGCATGAGCCTGACGGCGGCGATGATCACCATGAGCGTGTTCGGCGCCATCGTCATGTACATCATGAGCATGCTCAGCCTGTTCAAGCTGCGCCGCAGCGAGCCGGACCTGGAGCGCAGCTTCCGCGCACCGGGCTTCCCCGTGGTGCCGGGCATCGCCCTGGCACTGGCCGTGCTGTGCCTGGTGGCCATGGTCTGGTTCAACCTGCAGATCGCCGGCCTCTTCCTGGCGTTCATGGCAGTGGGCTTCGTCTACTTCCAGCTCACCGCCGCCCATCGCGCCAGCGCCCCGGCGGACGCTATGCTGACGGGAGCCTGATCGCCATCCGCGCCCTGCCCTCGCAGCGGGGCGCGGGATAACCGGGATGTCCGCATGATCTACCAGACCACCGTCGGTAGCCTGACCTACCGCTTCCCCGACCTGAAGACCCTGCTCGCCAAGGCCAGCCCGGCGCGCTCCGGCGATGCCCTGGCGGGCCTGGCCGCCGCCAGCTACGAAGAGCGCATGGCGGCGAAGATCGCGCTCGCCGAGGTGCCGCTCAAGCGCTTCCTCGACGAGGCGCTGATCCCCTACGAGGCTGACGAGGTCACCCGGCTGATCATCGACACCCACGACGCCACCGCCTTCGCGCCGATCAGCCACCTCAGCGTCGGCGACTTCCGCGACTGGCTGCTGCTGGACAGCACCGACAGCACCATGCTCGCCAGCGTCGCCAAAGGCATCACCCCGGAAATGGCCGCCGCGGTGAGCAAGCTGATGCGCAACCAGGACCTGATCCTGGCAGCGAAGAAGTGCCGCGTGGTCACGCGCTTTCGCAACACCATCGGCCTGCCCGGCCACCTCTCGGTGCGCCTGCAGCCCAACCACCCCACGGACGATGTGCGCGGCATCGCCGCCAGCCTGCTCGACGGCCTGCTCTATGGTTCCGGCGACGCGGTAGTGGGCATCAACCCGGCCAGCGACTCGCAGGCCACCCTGATGCGGCTGTGGCGGATGATGGATGAGCTGCGCCAGCGCTTCGACATCCCGATGCAGAGCTGCGTGCTCACCCACGTCACCACGCAGATCCAGGCCATCGAGGCCGGCGCGCCGATCGACCTGGTGTTCCAGTCCATCGCCGGCACGCAGAAGACCAACGAAAGCTTCGGCATCGACCTCGCCCTGCTGCGCGAAGCCCACGAAGCGGCGCTGTCGCTGGGACGCGGCACGCTGGGCGACAACGTCATGTACTTCGAGACCGGCCAGGGCAGCGCGCTTTCAGCCAATGGCCATCATGCTGTCGACCAGCAGACCTGCGAGGCCCGCGCCTACGCCGTGGCCCGCGAGTTCCGCCCGCTGCTGACCAACAGCGTGGTCGGCTTCATCGGCCCGGAGTACCTCTACGACGGCAAGCAGATCATCCGCGCCGGGCTGGAGGACCATTTCTGCGCCAAGCTGCTGGGTGTGCCCATGGGCTGCGACATCTGCTACACCAACCACGCCGAGGCCGACCAGGACGACATGGACAACCTGCTGACCCTGCTGGGCGCGGCAGGCATCACCTTCATCATGGGCATCCCCGGCGCCGACGACATCATGCTCAACTACCAGAGCACCTCCTTCCACGACGCCCTCTACCTGCGCAGCACCCTGGGCCTGAAGCGCGCCCCGGAGTTCGACGCCTGGCTGGCGAAGATGGCGATCACCGAGCCCTCCGGGCAACTGCGCCAGATAGGCCGGGGCCACGCCCTGCTGCGCGCCGGCACTTTCTGAGGGCGACGCCATGACCCAGGACCTGGTACAGAACGACCCGTGGGACGAACTCCGCGCGCACACTGGCGCGCGCATCGCGCTGGGCCGCGTCGGCTCCAGCCTGCCGACCCGCGAGGTGCTGAAGTTCGGCCTGGCCCATGCCCAGGCCCGCGACGCGGTGCATCATCCGCTGGACTTCGAGGCGCTGCAGCAGGAGCTGACCGAGGCGGGCTTCCGCGTCCTGCGCGCGCGCAGCGAGGCGCCCGATCGCCAGGCCTACCTGCTGCGCCCGGACCTGGGCCGCGCCCTGCACTGCGACAGCCACTGGCAGCTCAAGGGCGAGAAGACCACGGCGGAGCTGGTCATCGTGGTTGCCGACGGCCTCTCCTCGTTCGCCGTGCAGCAGCACGCGCTGCCTCTGCTGGAGGCCTTGCGCGAACGCTTCGACACGGATTGGCGGAACACCCCCGTGGTGCTCGCCGAACAGGGCCGCGTGGCCATCGGCGACGGCATCGGCGAGGCACTGGGCGCCAGGCTCGCGCTGGTACTGATCGGCGAGCGCCCCGGCCTCAGCTCACCGGACAGCCTCGGCCTCTACCTCACCTGGCAACCGCGCCCGGGGCGCATGGACAGCGAGCGCAACTGCATCTCCAACGTGCGCCCGCAGGGTCTGCCCTGCGAGCTGGCGGCGCACAGGCTCGCCCACCTGCTGCAACAGGCCCTGCGCCTGCGCGTCAGTGGCGTGAAGCTCAAGGACGACAGCGACCTGCCCGAGGCAATCGGTCTGAACCGGCCCGCGCCTGACAAGGTCTGAATCACAGCGTATCGTGATATTCCACTGCCACTGTCGGAGACGCAGCCATGCCCTGGTATGCCTGGTTGATCATTGCCCTAGCCCTGGGCTCCATCGTTGGCGCGCTGATGATGCTGCGCGACACGGCAAAAAAGCTCCCGCTCACCGAGGAGCAGCTCAAGCGCATCCATGAGCGCAACGCCGAAATGGACGCCAAGGAAGCCGAAGACAAGCGCTGAGAATCGCCTAACTGACTGACACCCCAGTCAAAAACCGGCCGCAAGGATGGTCAGCAGCAGTCGAAATTGCCTAGACTCGCCTCCTTCGATGGAGGAAAGAATGCTCAGGAAACTCCTGCCGCTGCTGCCAGTCGTGTTGTTGCTCTGCGGTTTCGCGCTGGGATTCGTCCAGCCAGTGGGGTTGCTGATCGGCGCGGTCTACCTCGCCTGGACCCTCTACGGTGAACAGCGCATGCCGCGCCTGCTCTGGTGGCTGGTGTGCCTCGTGCTCAGCATCGCCCTGGCCGCGCACCTGCTGCCGGGCACCACCGCCTGGACCCTGTGGCCGGTGCGCCAGCTCAGCCCCGACGCGCCCGTCTACGCCCTGCACCTGTCCTGGGACAAGGCCCTGGTCGGCGCCACCCTGCTGGCCTGGTGGCTTCGCCGCGAACCGGTGCCCGAGGACAAGCGCTCGCCGGACTTCGCCGCCATCGCCATCGTCACCACACTGTTCGCCGTGCCGCTGGTGGCCGTGGCGGGCGGGCTGGTGGTATGGAACCCGAAGTGGCCGCCCGGCTTCTGGCTATGGATGCTGGTCAACATCTGCGTGATCTCGCTGACCGAGGAAGCCTTCTTCCGCGGCCTGCTGCAAAGCGAGCTGGTGCGCCGCTTCGGCGCCTTCGCCGGGGTCGCGGCCGCGAGCATTCTGTTCGGCATGGTGCACTGGCCGATCAACCCGCTGTTCGCCGTGGTCGCCGGTGTCGCCGGCCTGGGCTATGGCCTGGCCTTCCATTTCAGCGGGCGCCTTGCGGTACCCGTGCTGCTGCATGCGGCGGTGAACTGCCTGCACCTGCTGCTGTTCAGTTACCCGTTGCGGATTATCTGACCGGATCGGATTGGCAGCGCCGGCGAGCTATCGCGGACGGAGTCCGCTCCCAACCTACTCGCGTATCACCAGCAGCAAAGCCTGCTCGGCCAACTCGTCCAGGGTCAGGCTGCCTCCGGGGCGGAACCAGGTGATGGACCAGGACAGCGCCCCGGTGAGGAAACGCCGCAGGATGAACGGATCGCCCTGGCTGAAGCCAGCCGTGCGGGCTTCCTCCAGCACCTCCAACCACATCTGCTCATAGATGTCGCGCAGGCTGAGGATGTAGGCCTGGCCCTCCTCCGACAGCGAACGCCACTCATAGACCAGCACCGCCATCGCCTCGCCGGTGCCACCGGTGATCGACTGCAGCTCGCAGCGGATCAGCGCCAGCAGCCGCTCGCGCAGGGTCCTGGCATCGGCCAGGGCGGCGCGCATCAGCGCGGTGTTGTAGAGGATGGTTTCCTCCATCACCGAGCGGAGGATTTCGTCCTTGCTCTTGAAGTGGTGGAAGATGCTGCCGGACTGGATACCCACCGCGCTGGCCAGGTCGCGCACCGTGGTGCGTTCGTAGCCTTTGCTGCGGAACAGGTGCGCGGCGGTCTGCAGCAGCTTGCCACGGGCGCTCTCCGGGTCGGTGATCTGCCCGGTCCCGACCAGCTCCAGCATCACTTCGCGGGCTTTGCGGTCATCCACGCTGTCTCTCCCCATTGAACCCATCTGGCCATTCTGCTCAGGGCGATTCATCGAAACGCCCTGCAAGTGCTTGTGTTGTCTGACGAAATGTAAGCCCGCGGGCACCAACCAAGCAAGCGCTTGGCCATCCAATGGTTGGGGTGGTGGTTCGACCGGGGCTTTTCAACCAAGCGCTTGCTTGGTAGTGTTGTTCCATCACTCAGCGTCACGGGCAGAACAATGACTAGAACCGTACGTATCGGCTGCGCCTCCGCCTTCTGGGGCGACACCTCCACCGCCGCCGCCCAGCTGGTGCGCGGCGCGGAGCTGGACTACCTGGTGTTCGACTACCTGGCCGAGATCACCATGTCGATCATGGCCGGCGCGCGCCTGAAGAGTCCCGAGGCAGGCTACGCCACCGACTTCGTCGAAGTGATGACACCGCTGCTGGGCGACATCGCCGCGAAGCAGGTCCGGGTGATCAGCAACGCCGGCGGGGTGAATCCCACGGCCTGCGCCAGCGCCCTGGCCGCCGCCTGCGAGAAGGCCGGCGTGGCGCTGAAGATCGCCGTGGTGCACGGCGACAACCTGCAGCCGCGCCTGGGCGAACTGGCCAAGGCGGGCATCCGCGAGATGTTCAGCGACGCCCCGCTGCCGCCGATGTGCGTGTCGGTCAACGCCTACCTGGGCGCCCCCGGCCTGGTCGCCGCACTGGCGGCCGGCGCGGATATCGTCATCACCGGCCGCGTGGTGGACAGCGCGGTGGTCAGCGCCGCGCTGGTGCACGAGTTCGGCTGGGCCTGGAACGACTACGACAAGCTGGCCCAGGCCGCGCTGGCCGGGCACATCATCGAATGCGGCGCACAGTGCACCGGCGGCAACTTCACCGACTGGGAAAGCGTGCCGGACTACGAGCACATCGGCTTCCCCATCGTCGAGGTGCAGGCCGATGGCGAGTTCGTCGTCACCAAGCCACAAGGCACCGGCGGCCTGGTTTCGCCACTGTCGGTGGGCGAGCAGATGCTCTACGAGATCGGCGACCCGCGTGCCTACCTGCTGCCCGACGTGGTCTGCGATTTCACCCGGGTCCAGCTCGCCCAGGTCGGCGACAACCGCGTGGCCGTCAGCGGCGCGCAAGGCCTGCCGCCGACCGGACACTACAAGGTCAGCGCCACCTACCCGGACGGCTTCCGCTGCACCGCCAGCTGCCTGATCGCCGGCATCGACGCGGTGAAGAAGGCCGAGCGGGTCAGCCAGGCGATCATCGCCAAGACCGAGGAAATCCTCATGGAACGTGGCTGGGGCCCGTACCGCGAGGTGAGCGTCGAACTGCTCGGCAGCGAGGCCACCTATGGCCCGCACGGCCGCCGCGAGGACAGCCGCGAGATCGTGGTGAAGCTCGCCGTGCGCCACAGCCGCAAGGAGGCGCTGGTGCTGTTCTCCCGCGAGATCGCCCAGGCCGCCACCGGCATGGCGCCGGGCCTGACCGGCATCGTCGGCGGCCGCCCCACCGTGTACCCGGTGATCCGCCTGTTCTCCTTCCTGATCGACAAGGGCCGCTGCGAGCTGGCCGTGGAGATCGACGGCCAGCGCCAGAGCGCTGCCCTGCCCGCCCTCGACGCTTTCGATCCGGCGGCGCTGGCGGACGACATTCCCGTACCGACGGCCATCGGCCCGGCCCAGGCCAGCGTGCCGCTGGTGAAACTGGCCGTGGCGCGCTCCGGCGACAAGGGCAACCACAGCAACATCGGCGTCATGGCACGCCGACCGGAATACCTGCCGTGGATTGCCGAGGCGCTGAGCGAAGGCGCCGTGGCCGAATGGATGCAGCACGTGCTCGACCCGCAGTTGGGCCGCGTCAGCCGCTGGCACCTGCCGGGCACCCACAGCCTGAACTTCCTGCTGGA
This sequence comes from Enterobacterales bacterium AE_CKDN230030158-1A_HGKHYDSX7, assembly GCA_046940325.1. GTDB lineage: Bacteria > Pseudomonadota > Gammaproteobacteria > Pseudomonadales > Pseudomonadaceae > Pseudomonas. Next base: position 423,307 of record JBKYMN010000001.1, read on the forward strand.
AAACGCCCTGGGCGGCGGCGGCGTCGCCAGCCTGCGCATCGACCCGCAGGGCAAGGCGTTCGCCCAGCAACTACTGGAATTCCCGGTGGCGGTGCCGCAGGCCCTCGCCGAGTCGCTAGAAACGTAGGGCGCATAACGCCAGCAGCGTTATCCGCCAATCGCAAACGGCGGATGAAGCGTTCCGCTTCATCCGCCCTACGGGATACCTCGGAGTCAGAACAACAAATGGCATACGACTCAATCTTCAAACCCGGCCTGTTCGACGGCCAGACCATCCTCGTCACCGGCGGCGGCAGCGGCATCGGTCGCTGCACCGCCCATGAACTGGCAGCCCTCGGCGCCCACGTGGTGCTGGTCGGACGCAAGGCCGAGAAGCTGGAGAAGACCGCTGGCGAAATCATCGAGGACGGCGGCAGCGCCAGCTGGCACAGCTGCGACATCCGCGACGAGGAGGCGGTGAAGGCGCTGGTGGCGCAGGTCATCGCCGAGCGCGGGCCGATCCATCACCTGGTCAACAACGCCGGCGGCCAATACCCCGCGCCGCTGGCGTCGATCAACCTGAAGGGCTTCGAGGCCGTGGTGCGCACCAACCTGGTGGGCGGTTTCCTGATGGCTCGCGAAGTGTTCAACCAGAGCCTGAGCAAGACCGGCGGCAGCATCGTCAACATGCTCGCCGACATGTGGGGCGGCATGCCCGGCATGGGCCACTCGGGCGCCGCCCGCGCCGGCATGGAGAACTTCACCAAGACTGCCGCCATCGAGTGGGGCCACGCTGGCGTTCGGGTCAACGCCGTGGCGCCGGGCTGGGTCGCTTCCAGCGGCATGGACACCTACGAAGGCGCGTTCAAGGCGGTGATCCCGACCCTGCGCGAGCACGTGCCGCTCAAGCGCATCGGCACCGAATCGGAAGTCGCCGCCGCCATCGTCTTCCTGCTCTCCCCCGGCGCGGCCTTCATCAGTGGCAACACCATTCGTATCGACGGCGCTGCCAGCCAGGGCAGCCGGGCCTTCCCGCTGTCCAAGGCAAAGCCGGGGCAGAGCCGTTCCTACAACGGTTTCCACCGTGCCTACCTGCCGGACGTCCTCAAGGATCAGGAGTAAGCGATGCCCGTCATCCAATCCGAACTCGATCCCCAGGGCGAAGATTTCGCCCGCAACCGCGAGGCCATGCTGGCCGCCGTGGCGAGTTTCCGCGAGGTCGAGCAGAAGGTGCTGGACAAGGCCGCCGAGGCCAAGCCCAAGTTCGACAAGCGCGGCCAGTTGCTGCCGCGCGAGCGCCTGAACCTGCTGCTGGACGCCGGCGCGCCGTTCCTGGAGATCGGCTCGCTGGCCGGCTACAAGCTGCACGACGACAAGGACGGCACCCAGGCCGGTGGCGGCATCATCTCCGGCATCGGCTACATCGCCGGGGTGCGCTGCCTGGTGACGGCCAGCAACAGCGCGATCAAGGGCGGCACCATCTCTCCCACCGGGCTGAAGAAGACCCTGCGCCTGCAGCAGATCGCCTTCGAGAACAAGCTGCCGGTGGTGGCACTGACCGAGAGCGGCGGCGCCAACCTGAACTACGCGGCGGAGATCTTCGTCGAAGGCGCGCGCGGCTTCGCCAACCAGGCGCGGATGTCGGCCATGGGCATCCCGCAGGTCACCGTGGTGCACGGCTCGTCCACCGCTGGCGGTGCGTACCAGCCGGGGCTGTCGGACTACGTGGTGGTGGTGCGCGGCAAGGCCAAGATGTTCCTCGCCGGCCCGCCGCTGCTCAAGGCTGCCACCGGCGAGATCGCCACCGATGAGGAACTGGGCGGCGCCGAACTGCACGCCCAGGTCGCCGGCACCGCCGAGTACCTGGCGGAGAACGACGCCGACGGCGTGCGCCTGGCCCGCGAAATCCTCGCCGCGTTGCCGTGGAATGCACAGCTGCCGGCCCGCCCGGAACAGGCGTGGGACGAGCCGCTGTATCCGGCGCAGGAACTGCTCGGCGTGGTCCCGGCGGACGCGAAGAAGCCCTACGACGTGCGCGAGATCATCGCGCGCATCGCCGACGGCTCGCGCTTCCTCGACTTCAAGAACGAGTTCGACAGCCAGACCGTCTGCGGCCACCTGCACATCGAAGGCCACGCCTGCGGCCTGATCGGCAACAACGGCCCGATCACCCCGCAGGGCGCGGCCAAGGCGGCGCAGTTCATCCAGCTGTGCGAGCAGAGCAACACGCCGATCCTGTTCCTGCACAACACCACCGGCTTCATGGTCGGTACCGAGTCCGAGCGCCTGGGCGTGATCAAGCACGGCTCGAAGATGATCCAGGCGGTGGCCAACGCCACGGTGCCCAAGCTCACGCTGGTCGTCGGCGGTTCCTACGGCGCCGGCAACTACGCCATGTGCGGCCGCGGGCTGGACCCGCGCTTCATCTTCGCCTGGCCCAACAGCCGCACCGCCGTGATGGGCGGCGCCCAGGCCGGCAAGGTGCTGCGCATCGTCACCGAGGAGAAGCACGCCAAGGAGGGCAAGGAGCCCGACCCGAAGATGCTCGACATGCTCGAACAGATGACCGCGCAGAAACTCGACGCCCAGTCCACCGCGCTCTACGGCACCGCGAGCCTGTGGGACGACGGGCTGATCGACCCGCGCGACACGCGCCAGTTGCTCGGCTACCTGCTGGACATCTGCGCGGAGGCGGCCGTGCGGCCGCTGAAGAACAACCGTTTCGGCGTTGCACGATTTTGACCGTAGGGCGCATGACGCCCCAGGCGTCATCCGCCAAGCCGGCGGATAAGGCATTCCGCTTTATTCGCCCTACCTGAATTGAAAGATCCCACGGAGAACAAGAAATGATCTTCACCCAGGAACACGAAGAACTCCGCCGCACCGTCCGCAACTTCGTCGAGAAGGAGATCAACCCCTACGTCGACGAATGGGAAAAGGCCGGCCGCTTCCCGATCCACGAAGTCTTCAAGAAAGCCGGCGACCTGGGCCTGCTGGGCATTTCCAAGCCGGAGAAGTTCGGCGGCATGGGTCTGGACTACAGCTACTCGGTAGTCGCCGCCGAAGAGTTCGGCACCATCCATTGCGGCGGCGTGCCGATGGCCCTGGGCGTGCAGACCGACATGTGCACCCCGGCCCTGGCGCGCTTCGGCTCCGATGAGCTGCGCGAGGAATTCCTCCGCCCGGCGATTGCCGGCGACATGGTCGGCTGCATCGGCGTCTCGGAAGTCGGCGCCGGCTCCGACGTCGCCGGGCTGAAGACCACCGCGCGCAAGGATGGCGACGACTACGTCATCAACGGCAGCAAGATGTGGATCACCAACTCGCCCTCCGCCGACTTCATCTGCCTGCTGGCCAACACCTCCGACGACAAGCCCCACGTCAACAAGTCGCTGATCATGGTGCCGATGAAGTCCAAGGGCATCAGCGTCAGCCCGCACCTGGACAAGCTCGGCATGCGCAGCTCGGAGACCGCCCAGGTGTTCTTCGACGATGTGCGCGTCCCGCAGCGCAACCGCATCGGCGCCGAGGGCGCGGGCTTCATGATGCAGATGCTGCAGTTCCAGGAAGAACGCCTGTTCGGCGCCGCCAGCGGGATCAAGGGCCTGGAGTACTGCGTCAACGCCACCATCGACTACTGCAAGGAGCGCAAGACCTTCGGCCAGGCGCTGATCGACAACCAGGTCATCCACTTCCGCATGGCCGAGCTGATGACCGAGATCGAGTGCCTGCGCGCCCTCACCTACCAGGCCACCGAACAGTACATCCGTGGCAAGGACGTCACCCGCCTGGCCTCCATGGCCAAGCTCAAGGTCGGCCGCCTGGCCCGCGAGGTCACCGACGCCTGCCTGCAGTACTGGGGTGGCCAGGGCTTCATGTGGGAAAACCCGGTTTCCCGCGCCTATCGCGACACCCGCCTGGTCTCCATCGGCGGCGGCGCGGACGAAATCATGCTGGGGATCATCTGCAAAATGATGGGCACCCTGCCGGGCAAGAAGAAAGGCTGATAGGGGACCGTAGGATGGGTGGAGGCGCGCAGCGTCGATACCCATGCCGCGAAGCATCGATGGGTATCGCTTCGCTCCACCCATCCTACGGCGATCACAAGCGAGAACCGGTTGAACGAGGAACCCGGCATGAACCAATTGCCGAACTGCGAAACCCTGCTGCTTGAACCCGACGGCGGTGTATTGCACGTCACCCTGAACCGCCCGGACAGCCGCAACGCCATGAGCCTGGCGATGGTCGGCGAACTGCGTGCGGTGCTCGCCGCCGTGCGCGACGACCGTGCCGTACGCGCCATCGTCCTGCGTGGCGCCGGCGGGCACTTCTGCGCTGGTGGCGACATCAAGGACATGGCCGGCGCCCGCGCTGCCGGTCCCGACGCCTACGCCGCGCTGAACCGCGCCTTCGGCGGCCTGCTGGAAGAAGCCCAGGCGCAGCCCCAGGTCGTAGTCGCCGTATTGGAAGGCGCGGTGCTCGGCGGCGGCTTCGGTCTGGCCTGCGTGTCGGACATCGCCCTCTCGGCGGCAGACGCACAGTTCGGCCTGCCGGAAACCAGCCTCGGCATCCTGCCGGCGCAGATCGCGCCCTTCGTGGTGAAACGCATCGGCCTGACCCAGGCGCGCCGCCTGGCCCTCACCGCCGCCCGCTTCGACGGCCGCGAGGCGTTGCGTCTGGGCCTGGTACATGCCTGCGCGGACAGCGCCGAAAGCCTCGGTGAGCAACTGGCCCAGACGCTCGACCAGGTGCGCCGCTGCGCCCCCGGCGCCAACGCCGCCACCAAGGCGCTGCTGCTGGCCGCCGAGACCGAAACCCTCGGCCCGCTGCTGGACGATGCCGCGCGCCAGTTCGCCGCTGCGGTGACCGGCGCAGAGGGTGCCGAGGGCACGATGGCCTTCGTGCAGAAACGCCAACCGAACTGGGCGCAGTAGCCCCGAGGAACCCCCATGCCCAGCTTCGACAAGATCCTCATCGCCAACCGTGGCGAAATCGCCTGCCGGGTCATCCGCACCGCCCACGACCTGGGCTACCGCACCGTGGCCGTGTACAGCGAGGCCGACGCCAATGCCCGCCATGTGCAACTGGCCGACGAAGCCGTGTGCATCGGCCCGGCCCCCGTGGGCCAGTCCTACCTGAAGGCCGAGGCCATCCTGGACGCCGCCAAGCTTACCGGCGCCGGCGCGGTCCACCCCGGCTACGGCTTCCTCTCGGAGAACGCCGACTTCGCCCGCGCCTGCGAGGCCGCCGGCATCGCCTTCATCGGCCCCGGCGTGGAAGCCATCCACCTGATGGGCAGCAAGCGCCTGTCGAAGATCGCCATGCTCGAAGCCGGCGTGCCCTGCATCCCCGGCTACGAAGGCGCGGAGCAGGACGACGCCACCCTCACCCGCGAGGCGCAGCGCATCGGCTACCCGCTGATGATCAAGGCCAGCGCCGGCGGTGGTGGGCGCGGCATGCGCCTGGTGACCCGCGGCGAAGACCTCGCCGAACAGCTGCGCACCGCACGCTCGGAAGCGCAGAACGCCTTCGGCAGCAGCGAACTGATCCTGGAGAAAGCCGTGGTGCAGCCGCGCCACGTGGAAATCCAGGTGTTCGGCGACAGCCACGGCAACATCGTCTACCTGGGCGAGCGCGACTGCTCGGTGCAGCGCCGCCACCAGAAGGTCATCGAGGAAGCGCCCTGCCCGGTGCTCTCCGAGGACCTGCGCGCCGCCATGGGCACGGCGGCGGTGAAGGCTGCCGCGTCGGTGAACTACCTGGGCGCCGGCACCGTGGAGTTCCTGCTGGACGCCAGCGGCGCCTTCTACTTCCTGGAAATGAACACCCGCCTGCAGGTCGAACACCCGGTCACCGAACTGGTCACCGGCCAGGACCTGGTGGCCTGGCAGATCCGCGTCGCCGAAGGCCATCCGCTGCCGCTGACCCAGGAGCAGATCCAGCTCAGGGGCCACGCCATCGAGGTGCGCCTTTATGCCGAAGACGCCGGCCAAGGCTTCCTCCCGCAGACCGGCCCGGTACTGCGCTGGACGCCGCCGCAGCTCGAGGGCATCCGCATCGACCACGGCCTGCGCGAAGGCCAGCCCGTGACGCCGTTCTACGACCCGATGCTGGCCAAGGTCATCGCCTATGGCGCGACCCGCGACGAGGCCCGGCGCAAGCTGGTGCGCGCCGTCGAGGACTGCGTGCTGCTGGGCGTGACTGGCAACCAGCGCTTCCTCGCCAACCTGCTCAAGCACCCGGAATTCGCCGCCGGCAGGGCCACCACGGCGTTTATCGGCGAGCAGTTCGCCGGCGACCCGAGCCTGGCTCCGCGCCAGCCGCAAGCGCTGGAACTGGCCTGCGCCGCTGCCCTGCTCTACCAGGCTTCGGCCAGTGATCGGGCGCATCAGCCGGGGCTGTCCGGCTGGCGTAGCGCGGGCAGCGCGCCCTGGCGTTTCGCGCTCAAGCATGGCGAGGAGAAATTCGTCGTCGAGCTGGAAGTCCGCGAGCACGGCACCCAGCCGGCACTGCTGGCGCGTATCGGTGAAGCCGAAATCGCGCTGCGCCTGCTCGGTGAAGAGAACGGTGATGCCATCCTCGAAGCCGACGGCATTCGTCGCCGCCTGCCCTTCCACCGCGATGGTACGCGCCTCTGGCTGTATGGCGCGGACGGCAACCTGGAACTGCTCGACGTCACCCACGAACCCGCTGGCGCGACCGGCGGTGCCGGCTCGGGCACCGTGAAGGCGCCGATGGATGGCGCCATCGTCGATGTGCTGGTGGCCGAAGGCACGCGGGTCAGCAAGGGCCAGCTGCTGCTGGTGCTGGAGGCGATGAAGATGGAGCACCCGCTCAAGGCCGGCGTCGACGGCGTGATCCGCCGCGTGCAGGTGAGCAAGGGCGAGCAGGTGAAATCGCGGCAATTGCTGGTGGAGGTCGAGGCCGAAGACGCCTGATTCCCCCCTGTAGGAGCGGGCCATGCCCGCGATCGCGCGCATGGCGCGCTCCTACAGGGATGACACCGAAACCATTCCGTCAGAACAAGACCACAAGAACACGGAGCCCCAACCATGTCCCTCAACGGCAAAACCCTCTTCATCACCGGTGCCAGCCGTGGCATCGGCCGCGAGATCGCCCTGCGCGCCGCGCGCGACGGCGCCAACATCGTCATCGCCGCCAAGAGCGCCGAGCCCCATCCGAAACTCGAAGGCACCATCTTCAGCGTCGCCGAGGAAGTCGAGGCCGCCGGCGGCAAGGCCCTGGCGCTGCAACTGGACGTGCGCGACGAGAACGCCGTGCGCGAAGCCATGGCCAAGGCCGCCGAGCACTTCGGCGGCATCGATGCCGTGGTGAACAATGCCGGCGCCATCAAGCTGGTCGGCGTGGAGCGCCTGGAGCCCAAGCGCTTCGACCTGATGTACCAGATCAATACCCGCGCGGTGATGGTCTGCAGCCAGGCCGCGCTGCCCTACCTGAAACAGAGCAAGGGCCACATCCTCAGCCTGTCGCCGCCGATCAACCTGGCCGGCAAGTGGTTCGCCCAGCACGGCCCGTACACCGTCACCAAGTACGGCATGAGCATGCTCACCCTGGGGATGCACGAGGAGTTCAAGAAGTACGGCATCAGCGTCAACGCCCTGTGGCCCAAGACCATGATCGCCACTGCCGCCATCGAGTTCGAGCTGGGCAGCCGCGACGCCTTCAAGCGCGCGCGCACCCCGGCGATCATGGCCGACGCCGCCTATGCCATCCTCTCCAGCAGCGAGCGCAGCATCAGCGGGCGCCTGCTGATCGACGAGGACATCCTGCGCGAACAGGGCCAGAGCGACTTCGAGCAATACCGCTTCGATCCGAACGGCGGCAGCCTGGTGCCCGACCTGTTCCTCGATTGATTCATCCCGTCGCGGCCGACGGCGGATAACCGCAAGCGGTTATCCGCCCGCCCGGCAGTCGTTTACCAATCGACACAATCCCGCCCTGGCCGTCCGGCCATCCCTTCCTAGACTGCCATGAACGCTTTGCCCGCCGGTTTGCCGATCTGCCCGGCCGGGCGCGCACCTGGGCCATAGTCTGCCGCCAGCCTGGGCCCTAGAGTCGCGCAGAAGCGTCTGCACGCCAGACAACAATGACAATAAGGGCACGCTCCAATGACCCACGCCGACATCATCACCCCGACCCGCTTCCTCGCCCACCTGCCGGCCACCCTCGGCCGCGTGCCGCGCATGCTGCGCGGGCTGTACTACACCGGCATCCGCAACCGCGAGAAGAACCTTTCCCTGGGCTGGGCCCTGGAGCGTGCCGCGCGCCTCTACCCGGACAGCCCGGCGCTGATCGACGAACGCCGGCGGCTGTCCTACGCCCTCTTCAACGGCTGGGCCAACCGCCTGGCGCGGGCCTTCCAGGCCGAAGGCGTGGGCCACGCCAGCGTGGTCGCGGTGATGCTGGAGAACCGCGCCGAACTCATGGTGGTGCTCGCCGCCCTGGCCAAGCTCGGCGCCATCGGCGCGCTGGTCAACACCACCCAGCGCGGCCAGGTCCTCAGCCACAGCCTGAACCTGGTCAAGCCCAGCCATTTCGTGGTCGGCGAGGAGCTGCGCGAAGCCTTCGAGGACGTCCGCCCGGCCCTGGAAAACAGCGGCGGCCGCTGCTACTGGATCGCCGATGGTGAAGACTCCGCACAAGCCCCGACCGGCTGGCAGGGCCTGATGCGCCTGGCCCAGGAACAGGACTCCAACAACCTGGCGGAAACCGCTAAGGTCCGCCTGAAGGACGCCTGCTTCTACATCTACACCTCCGGCACCACCGGCCTGCCGAAGGCCTCGATCATGAGCCACGGCAAGTGGATCAAGGCCTACGGCGGCTTCGGCCACTCCGGCCTGGGGCTGACCAACAGCGACGTGCTCTACCTGACCCTGCCCTGCTACCACAACAACGCCGTGACCGTGTGCTGGAGCGCCGTGCTGGCCGGCGGCGCGGCCATCGCCCTGCGCCGCAGGTTTTCCGCCAGCGCCTTCTGGAAGGACGTTCAGACCTACCAGGCGACCTGCTTCGGCTACATCGGCGAACTCTGCCGCTACCTGCTCAACCAGCCCGAGTGCGCCGAGGAGCGCGGCAACACCCTGACCTGCATGATCGGCAACGGCCTGCGACCGTCGATCTGGAACGAGTTCAAGGAGCGCTTCGGCATCGAGCGGATCACCGAGTTCTATGCCTCCAGCGAGGGCAACATCGGCTTCACCAACGTGTTCAACTTCGACAATACGGTGGGCTTCTCTCCGGCTACCTACGCGATCGTCCGCTATGACCTGGAAAACGACCAGCCGGTGCGCGGCGCCAGAGGGTTCATGGAGAAGGTCGACAAGGGCGAAGCCGGCCTGCTGATCAGCGAGATCAGCGACAAGTGGCCGTTCGACGGCTACACCGACCCGGCCAAGAGCGAGGCGGTGATCTACCGCAACGTGTTCAAGGAAGGCGACACCTGGTTCAACACCGGCGACCTGATGCGCGACATCGGTTTCAAGCACACGCAGTTCGTTGACCGCCTGGGCGACACCTTCCGCTGGAAGGGCGAGAACGTCTCCACCACCGAGGTGGAAAACGCCCTGGGCGCCTTCCCCGGCGTGGAGGATGCGGTGGTCTATGGCGTGGAGATTCCCGGCACCAACGGCCGCTGCGGCATGGCCGCGCTGCGCCTGGCCGACGGCGCCAGCCTGGACGCCGCACAACTGGCGGCGCACCTGGACCGCGAGCTGCCGGCCTATGCCGTGCCGCTGTTCCTGCGCCTGCTGGCCCAGGTGGAGACCACCGGGACCTTCAAGTACAAGAAGACCGACCTCAAGCGCAATGCCTATGACCCGTCCGCCGTCACCGAGGCGCTGTTCGTGCGCCTGCCCGGCGAGGTGGAGTATCGGACGCTGGATGGTGCGCTGTTCGAGGCCATTCGCGGCGGCGTGCACCGGTTCTGAGCCAGGACCGTAGGGCGTACAACCGTTCGCGGTTGTACGCCGTTGCACAGCCCGCATCGGCTCCTCCCGGAGCTCGTCGCCTTCGAACGGCGGATAACGTCGAACGTTATACGCCCTACCTGGGCCCGCTCGCTAAAGAGTCAGTTGCGGAACTTGAACTGCAGCTCGGCGCCACGGATATCCGAGTGCCAGCTATCGTCGTTGGACTCGCGTTCGTTGACCTCGCGCTGGATCAGGCGGCCGCCCACCTCGAACGGACTCTGCCCGGTCTTCTCGCCGAACATCGGCGGCAGGATGGGCTTTTCATCGATCACCGTGATCGGTTCGTCCGGCTCCAGCTGATGGACCAGGTCCCTGGGCAGGCGCAGGTCCAGCTTCACCGGCGGCAGCGGCTCCTTGACCACCGGATCGACCGGTTTGCGCACCTGCGCCGGGGTCTTCGAAGGCGCCTTGGCCTCAGGCTTGATGGCCGCCTCGACGGCCGGAGCCTTGGGTGAGGCAACGGCCTTGGCCGCTGCGGGCTTGGCTTCCGACTCGCGCGGCTGCTCGGCCGCCGGCTCAGGCGCCGGCGTGCTGGTTGCAGCTGCCGGTGCCTGAGCCGCAGCGGGCACAGGAACCGGAGTGGCGGCCTTGTCCTTGTGTTCGTCACCGCAGGCGGCGAGCAGCAGGGACAGGCTGGCGGCGATGAGGACTCTGGACTTCTTCATGGAGCGGACCGTCAGAAAAACCGCGCAATGCTGGCGCGAGATTCAATGCAGAGCAAGAGGCTTGCCGTAACAAGCCTCTTCTACCGAACAATCTGACAGAACAGTGCTGAACCTGGCCTGTCATTGATCAAGGATTGTCGGGCAACTCCTTCAGAGCCTTGTCAATGTCCAGATCGGGAAAGCGCTGGCGCAGGCTCTCGCGCACACCGTCCGCCTCTGCCTTCAGCCCCCTGCCTTGCAAGTCGCGCAGGTGCAACAAGCTGGCTCGGGGCTCGTCCTGCTCCAGCGCGAACGCCTTCACTTTCCCCTGGGCTGGCACGCCAGGTTGCGCCTGGGTGTCGGCCAGCTCACGGGCCTTGGATTCACCCTTTGCATTCGCCGACTCCGCTGCCAATTTCTTGCTCATCGGTGCGGGCTTGGCGAGTTCTTCCATCGATGCCCCGGCAGCAGCGCTGTCCATCTGCGGTACAGCCGTGCCTGGCTCTGTCGCGTAAGGTGCGGCAGCAGGCGCCGCAGCGGGCGCCGGCGCACGCATCATCGCCGGGGCGACGGGCGCGTCGAAACGCTCCGGCGCCTCCTCGAAGGTCCGCAAGGTCAGACTCAGGCCGATGCCCAGGGTCGCCAGGCCCGCCACCGCGACGCCCCAGCGCTGGCGGCTGCCAGTGCCCAGCAGCCAGCGGTGAAGACGCTGGGCGAAGCCGGGCTTCCTCTGTTGCACGGCAGCGCGGGCGGCGGCCAGGATGCGCGCGTCCAGCTGCGCCGACGGCTGCTCGTCGCTGTGCCGGCGGTAATGCTCGAGCAGTTCCTGCTCGTGCGGATCGCGGTTCATGGGCTCACCTCCTCGGTCGCCGCCGGGTCGGACAACAACCGACGCAATTTCTGCATCGCATAACGCAGCCGGCTCTTCACCGTTTCGGCCGGCGTTTTCGTCAGCTCGGCAATTTCGTTCAGTTCCAGGTCGCCATGGGCGCGCAGCAGGAAGACTTCGCGCTGCTCTTCGGGCAGCGCTTGCAGCGCACCCTGCAAGCGCTGCTGGTCACGGGCCAGGCTCAGCTCGCGCTCGGGGTCTGTGCTCTCGCCGGCCAGCGCCTCACCGTGCAACTGCTCGTCGAAGCTTTCCTGGCTGCCCTGGTGCCGCCCCTGCTTGCGCCAGTGGTCGATCAGCCGGTTGCGGCCGATCTGGTACAGCCAGGTCTTGAAACTGGCCGCGCCGGTTGGCTGGCTGTCGCTGCGGATCAGGCTCAGCCAGGTTTCCTGGAATACCTCCTCGGCCTGGGCGTTGTCGCCGCACAGGCCGCAGAGGAAGCGGAACAGGCCGAGGCGATGGCGAGCATAGAGCTCGCCGAAGGCTTCGGCGTCGCCTTGTCGGTAACGCCGCAGGAGCGCGACGTCACTGTCGTCCGTGAGGGGTTTGTTCAAGTCACTCGATCCGTGCCTGTTCGGGAACCGGGGTCTGCAGGCTCTGCGCCAGCTCGGCGAGCTGGACGAACTCGCCACGCAGGCCGAAGCGATCCTCGCCCCGCGCGGCGCGAGCCAGCTGCACAGTATCGCCGATGTCGAAGGCCCCGGTGTAGCGTCCGCCTTCCAGTTGCTGGGCGAAGGCGGCGACGGCGGCAGCGAAGCGCAGGTCGTCGCTGGCCTGGGCGATGCTGGCGCGCTGCTCGGCGGCGTGGATCGGCCGCTCGATCAACCGGCTGGCGCCGCCCTTCGGCCCCTTGTAGCGCACCCGCAGCAGGGCCAGTTCATCGCCCTTGGCATCGTTCTTCGCGCCGCCGGTCTGGTAGCGCAGCGGTTCCAGCCAGCCCTTGCCGCCGGCCGGAACTATCTCGTACAGCGCGGTGACGGTATGCCCGGCGCCGATCTCGCCGGCATCCACCTTGTCGTTGCTGAAGTCCTCGCGCTTGAGCGCGCGGTTCTCGTAGCCCAATAGGCGGTATTCGCTGACCTGGGACGGGTTGAACTCCAGCTGGATCTTCACGTCGCGGGCAACCACCGCCAGGGTCGAACTGAGCTGGTCCACCAGGACCTTGCGCGCCTCGCGCAGGTTGTCGATGTACGCGTAGTTGCCGTCGCCGGCGTCGGCCAGTTGCTCCATCAGCTGCTCGTTGTAGTTGTCCACGCCGTAACCGAGGGTAGTCAGCGAAACACCGCTGCGACGCTTTTCGGCGGCCATCTGCTTGAGCGTCTCGAAGTCGCTGATGCCAACGTTGAAGTCACCGTCGGTGGCCAGCAGGATGCGGTTGATACCCTTGTCCAGGTAGCCCTTCTGTGCCATCCGGTAGGCCAGCTCGATGCCCGAGGCCCCGGCGGTGGAACCGCCGGCCTGGAGCTGTTCGATGGCCGTGCGGATGGCGGCCTTGTCGCGCCCGGAAGTCGGCTCCAGCACCACGCGGGACTCGCCGGCATAGACCACCAGGGAGACCTTGTCCTGGTCGCGCAACTGGTCCACCAGCAGCTTGAGGGTGCTTTTCACCAGGGGCAGGCCCTCACGACGGTCCATGGAGCCGGAGACATCCACCAGGAATACCAGGTTGGCCGGCGGCAGCTCGGCGACGCTGCGGTCCGAGGCCTTGATGCCGACCCGCAGCAGGCGGGTGTTCGGGTTCCACGGCGTGGGCGCGAGCTCGGTGGTGATGCCGAAGGGCGAGCCTTCGGCACTGGGCGCCGCGTAGTCGTAGGGGAAGTAGTTGACCATCTCCTCCAGGCGAACCGCGCCCTTGGGCGGCAGGCGGCCCTCGTTGAGGATGCGCCGGACGTTGGCGTAGCTGCCGGTGTCGACGTCGATACTGAAGGTCGACACGGGGTCCTGGGCCACGGCGCGCACCGGGTTGTCCGGCAGGTTCTGGTACTGCTCGCGGGGCACGTCGACGTAGCCGGGTTGTTGCAGGTCGGCCATGGGCGCGGGGGCGATGCTGGCCAGCGGCGCCTGCGCGGCATAGCCGGCGGAGCGCTGCAGCTTGGCGCTCTCCTCGTGCAGTTGCGCGGGCGGCGGGCTGGCGGGCTTGACCAGCGGCTCGACCTGGGCGGCGGCGTCCTGCGCGGCGGCCTTCTGCTTCGGCTCGCCCTCGCGGGAGATACCGCAGCCAGCGACGGCAATCAGCAGGCCAATGGCGAAACCCTGGGCGGCAGGGCGGAGGAAGTGAACGGGAAGCGACATGGCGGCAGCCTCGTGGAGGGATTCAACTCCTCAGACGAAGGCGCACAGGGAAACGGGTTAACGCTTGCAGGAACGAGGGGGACGCCCAGTTCTTGCTCGCGAACAGCCCCACTACGAAGCCCGTTCGCGAGCAAGCTCGCTCCTACAGTCGGCTCACGCCGCGATCAGCTCCTCCTGGCACAGCTGGCAGGCCAGCATGCCGAGGGTCATGATCGCCCGCTCCGCCTCGCGGTCCCAGGGGATGCCGCAGGTCAGGCGCAGGCAGTTGTTGAACTGCTCGGTGTTACTGAAGATCAGCCCCGGCGCGATGCTGATGCCCTGCTCCAGCGCGCGCACGTGCAACTCCTTGGTGTTCACCTTGGCCGGCAGGCTGACCCAGAGGATGAAGCCGCCCTTGGGCCGGGTCATCTGCGTGCCTTCGGGGAAGTACTGCTGCACCGCCAGCTGGTAAGCAGTCATGTTCTTGCGGTACTCCTGGCGGATGTAGCGCAGGTGCCGGTCGTAGCCGCCGTTCTCCAGGTAGGCCGCGACCCCCATCTGGGTGACGGTGCAGGCCGAATGCGTGGTGAAGGTCTGCAGGCGACGGATTTCCTCCTGGTAGCGCTCGGTGATGATCCAGCCGATGCGCACGCCGGGGGAAATCGTCTTGGAGAAGCTCGAGCAATACACCACCCGGCCGTCACGGTCGTGGGCCTTGAGCGCCTTGGTCTGGCCCTGGTCGAACATCAGCTCGCCGTAGATATCGTCCTCGATCACCCCGATGTTGTGCTCGGAGGCGAGCTTGAGCAGCGCCTTCTGGCGGTCTTCCGGGATGGTGCCGCCCAGCGGGTTGCTCAGGCGCGCGGTCAACACCAGCGCCTTGATCGGCCACTGGTTGGCCGCCAGTTGCAGGGCTTCCAGGCTGATGCCGGTGAGCGGGTCGCTGGGAATCTCGATGACCTTCAGCCCGAGGATGTCGGCCAACTGCAGCAGGCCGTAGTAGCTGGGCGACTCGGTGGCGATCAGGTCGCCGGGACGGGTCATCACCCGCAGCGCCATGTGGATGGCGTCCACGCAGCCATGGGTGATGGTCACCTGGGTCGGGTCGACCACCACGCCGGCATCGCGCATGCGGATCGCGACCTGGCGGCGCAGCGGCTCGTAGCCGGGGCTGAACATGTAGCTGAAGGCGCGCGGGCTGGAGAAGCGGGTGACCTTGGCCAGTTGCTGGTGCAGCGCGCGGACCGGGAGGTAATCCACGTGCGGCACGGCGGCGCCCAGCGGGAACACGCCTTCGCGGCGCGCCTCGGCGAGCACCTGGTTGATGATGCTGCTGCGGGTGACCAGGCCGGGCCGCTCGACCCGGGCGATGTCCGGGGTCGAGGCGGTCAGCGCCGGCGTGCGGTGCACGTAGAAGCCGGACTGCGGACGCGCACGGATCAGCCCCTGGTCTTCAAGGGTCGCATAGGCCTGGAGGACCGTGGCATGGCTGACGTTGAGCTGGGTGCTCAGCTTGCGCACGGACGGCACGCGCTCGCCCGGCTGGTAGACACCACGACGGATGTCTTCCGCCAGTTGCTGGGCGATGCGCTGGTAGAGCAGCAGATTGGACATGACGGCCATCCCTCGGTCATTGAACCGAAACAGTAGCCAAAAACTGCAAACTGTTCCAGAACAGTCGTCAGGATTCCGTCCGATACAGCTGCACTGCCCTGCCCGCTCAGATTTCTCCGAGCCAGTCCAGCAGCCCCGCCACCACCAGTTGCGCGTCGGTGGTCAGGCCAAGCTTCTGCATGGCGTTGCGCTTGTGGGTGCTGATGGTGGAAACGCTGCGGTTGGTCCGTTCGGCGATCTCGCCCACGGTGGCGCCGTGGGCCAGCCGGCGGATGATATCGATCTCGGTCGGGCTCAGTGGTTTGCCGGTGTGTCGCGGCGGCCGCAGCATCGGGTCGATGTAGGTCTCGCCCTTGCGGATGCGGGCTAAGGCGTCATCCAGCAGGCTCAGCGGATTGCGCTTGCAGACATAGCCCACGGCGCCACACTTCACCGCCGCGCTCGCCAGCAGCGGCGCGCCCATGACCGAGTAGACCAGCACCGGTACATCCGGATGGTGGCGCTGCAGCCATTCGATCAGGTGCACGCCGTCACGCCCACGGGCGCCCGGCAGAGCCAGTTCGACGATGGCCAGGTCGACCTCGGGATGGGCATCGAGGATCTCCAGCAGGCTGTCGGTGTCGCTGACGAAGGCTTTCACCTGCCCCAGTTCGCGCTCCAGCAGGTAGCGTTCCAGACCCCAGCCGATCATCGGCTGCGGGTCCGCCACAATTACATTGAAAAGCTTCTTTTGCGTTGACATCACATTCTCTCGTTTACAGCTCCCCCTGAGGGGATTAGTCGCACCTGGCCATTTTCGCCAAGCTGCCACTCGAAAGAATTCGAGATGCCGGAACGACGAACCCCGGAGCCGTCGGTTCCGGGGTTCGTCGTGTGTCGGGATATTGCACGGCAGTCAGCGTTCGGCGCCGAGCTGCCCCTTCTCGTCGGAGAAGACGATCTCCACCCGGCGATTCTGCGCGCGCCCCAGCGAAGAGGCGTTGTCCGAGACCGGGTAGGCCTCGCCGTAGCCCTGCACCTGCACACGCTTGGAGTCCACGCCCAGGTCGGTCAGCGCGTCCGCCACCGACTGCGCGCGGTCCCTGGACAGCTGCAGATTCTGCTCGCGATCTCCCTCGGCGTCGGTGTAGCCCTCGATGCGGATGACCCGGCGCGGGTTGAGCTGGAGGAACTGCACTACCTTGAGCACGGTACGGTTGGCCGCGGGCTTGAGATCCGCCTCGCCGCTGTCGAACAGTACGTCGCCCAGGGTCAGCACCAGGCCGCGCTCGGTTTCGTTGGTGGCCAGGCTGACCATCTGCTGCTCCAGCCACTTGCTCTGTTCCTGCACGTTGAGCAGGCGCGCTTCACGCATCGCCAGCTGCAGGCGCTCGCGCTCCATCTGCTGCTTGCCCAGGCGTTCCTGGTTCAGCGCCAGGTTGCTGTGTTCGCGGGCAATCTCGCTGTAGCGCTGGCTGAGGTAGGAGTACTGCAGCACGTCGTCGCTGCTGCCCCAGTAATTGGACAGGCGCTCGGCACGGGCCAGGGACTCGCCAGCGCGAATCACGTCCTTGGGCGCGCTGCGCAGCACGGCGGAATCTTCCTTCACCGCCTGGAACTGCAGCCGGGCCTGTTCCAGCGACTTCTCGCTGAGCTGGCTGTTGGCGCAGCCGGCCAGCAGCGCGACGGAACCGCCGATAGCCATCCACGAGACGCCACGGCGCAACAGTTGCACGGGAGTCATTGCACTTCTCCCAACTGTTTACGCAGGCGGTTGATGCTCTTGGTCTGCTCGGCCAACTGCTCGGCGCTCTTGCGCGTCAGCTCCTTGGACTCGGCCAGGCGGGCATCGAGTTCGGCCTGCTCCGCCAGTTGCCGCGCCTTCTTGTTCGAGCCGACCGCCAGGGCGCCCTTGGCGGCCTGGAACTTGTCCTCGGCGAGCTTGAGCTCGGCCACGTCATCGGTCGCCCCGACGGCCTTGGCCTGTTCCAGTGCCTGCTCGGTGAGGCGCATCTGCTCGTTGGGTGCCGGGTCGTTCGTCGCACAGCCGGCCACTGCAAGCAAAGCCAGGCCGGCGACCATCATCCGTCGTTTGATCACGAAATCTGTTGTCCTACTGGGTGGGAGTGCTGGTGGGCTGCAGTTGCTGTGCCTTCCAGCGGGCCAGGTTGTCCTGCAGCAGGCGCTGCGGGACTCCGGCGGCCGTCAATTCTGTCATTTTTTTTGCCAGTTGTCCGCGCAGCCACGGGTCGTTGCAGGCCGAGTTGTGCGCGACGGTCAGGTACAGACCTTCGCTGGAGACCGGCGGTTCCAGCGGCTGCAGGTCGTCGGCCATGCCGAGGGTATCGGCGACCGCCAGGCCCGGATAGTGCTCGTAGATCACATAGTCCGAACGCTTGAGCAACAGTTTCTGGAAGGCCTGGGTCAGGCTGGGCACTTCCTCCAGCGTCAGCTGCTCCTTGGCGAAGGTATCGAAATCCGGACCGAAGCTGTTGTTTACCAGGGTGCCGCCCTTGAGCCCCTTCAGGTCCTCGCGGCCCGCATAGGGCGTGGCGGCATCCTTGCGCACCCACACCACGTTGTCGGTGGTGAGGAAGGCGGGGTGGATGTAGTCCATGGTTTCCAGGCGGGCCGGAGTGAGGAAGGCGCCGGCGATCAGGTCGATCCGCCCCAGCCGCGCCTCTTCCTGGGCCCGCGCCCAGGAGCCGGTGTAGATGACGCGGATGTTCACGCCGATGGCCTTGCCGATCTGCTCCAGCAGGTCGGCGTCAGCACCGATCAGCCGTTCCGGTTGCGCCGGGTCACGCCAGAGGTAGGGCGGGTACTCCGGGTTGCCGGTGGCCACCAGGCGTTCGCACTTGCCGGCCGCGATACCGGCCAGGGGAATCGAGAAAGTCACCAGCAGAAGAGCTGCACGCAGCACCCTGGAACATCCATGCATGGGTTGTCTCGCTTGCCAGAAGAAAGAACGGCCCTGCTTAGAGCCGCAAAATGCTAGCGTAAAGCACCCCGCCCTGATTTGGTAATAAGGACTTCTCATGAAGAAAGCCCTTCTGGCCCTGCTCCTGGCGATAGCCGTGGCCGCCGGTGTCCTCTACGCCTTCCCTTCCACCCTGCTGGCCACCGCGCAGTACGTCGAAAGCGCTCGCGCCCGGCTCTCGACCAACAGCCTTCAGGTCGACAACCTGGACATCACCTACTACGAAGGTGGCCCGGAAAAGGCCCAGACCATCCTGCTGATCCATGGCTTCGGCGCCGACAAGAGCAACTGGCCGCGCTTCGCCCGCTTCCTGACGAAGGACTACCACGTCATCGCCGTCGACCTGCCGGGCTTTGGCGACAGCAGCAAGCCCGCGAACATCAGCTACGACGTCGGCACCCAGGCCGAACGCCTGGCGGATTTCATGCGCGAACTGGGCATCGGCCGCTTCCACGTGGTCGGCAACTCCATGGGCGGGCACATCGCCGCGCTGCTGGCCGCGCGGCACCCGCAGGAAGTGCTGTCGGTCGGCCTGTTCGACAACGCAGGGGTCATGGCACCGCACCAGAGCGAGCTGTTCGAGCGCCTGCTCAAGGGCGGCGACAACCCGCTGGTGCTGCGCTCGGTCGACGACTTCCCCGCCCTGCTCGACTTCGTCTTCGTGCAGAAGCCGCCGCTGCCGGCTCGACTGCGGGACTACCTGGCGGAGCGCTCGCTGGAACGCTCCGCCTTCAACGGCATGGTCTTCCAGCAGCTACGTGAGCGCTACATCCCGCTGGAACCCGAGCTGCCGAAAATCACCGCGCCCACCCTGCTGCTGTGGGGCGACCGCGACCGCGTGCTGGATGTGTCGAGCATCGATGTGATGAAGCCGCTGCTGAAGAAGCCCAGCGTGGCGATCCTGCGCGATTGCGGCCATGTGCCGATGATCGAGCGCCCGGAGGAGACCGCGCGCCTCTATCTGGACTTCCTCAAGCAGAGCCACGGGCCGGTGACCGCGGCGAACTGAACCCGACCGGAAAACAAAAACGGCGCCCGAAGGCGCCGTTTCTGCTAGTGCAAACTCAGAGCTGGATCAGATTCGGGATCTGCACATCCGGGTTGACGTCCTGCTCGTAGTCCACGCCGGCGATCTCGAAACCGAAGAGGCGCAGGAATTCGGACTTGTAGCCGGTGAAATCGGTCAGCTGGTACAGGTTCTCGTTGGTGACCTTGTTCCACAGGTCCTTCACGGTGTCCTGCACATCCGGCTGAAGCTCCTTGTAGTCGGCGCGCAGACGGCCATCGGCGTCCAGGTGCGGCTCGGCGCCGTACAGGCTCTCGCGGAACAGGCCGTCGACCTGCTCGATGCAGCCTTCGTGGGTGCCCTTTTCCTTCATCACCTTGAACAGCAGCGACAGGTACAGCGGCATCATCGGGATCGCCGAGCTGGCCTGGGTGACCACGGCTTTCAGTACCGAAACGCGGGCGTCGCCACCGGTGGCGGCCAGCTTCTCGCGAATGCCCAGGACCTTCTGGTCCAGGTCCTTCTTGGCAGCGCCGATGGAGCCGTTCCAGTACAGGTCGTGGGTAATCTCTTCGCCCAGGTAGGTGAATGCGGTGGTCTTGGCGCCGTCGGCCAGCACACCGGCCTCCTGCAGCGCGTCGATCCACATCTGCCAGTCTTCACCGCCCATCACCGCCACGGTGTTGGCGATCTCGGCCTCGGTGGCCGGCTCCATCACGCTTTCCTTGATCACTTCCTTGTCGGTGTCCAGACCACGGAAGTTCACGGCCTTGCCCACCGGCTTGAGCACGGAGTTGAAGACCTCGCCGGTCTTCGGATGGGTACGGCGCGGAGCGGCCAGGCTGTAGACGACCAGGTCGACCTTGCCCAGGTCCTGCTTGATGGTGTCGATGGTGACTTGCTTCACTTCATCGGAGAAGGCGTCGCCGTTGATGCTGCGCGCATACAGGCCCTTGGCCTTGGCAAACTTCTCGAAGGCAGCGGAGTTGTACCAGCCGGCGGTGCCGGCCTTGGTCTCGCTGCCGGGGCGCTCGAAGAACACGCCCAGGGTGTCGGCGCCGGCGCCAAAGGCAGCGCTGATGCGCGCAGCCAGGCCGTAGCCGGTGGAGGAACCGATGACCAGGACCTTCTTCGGACCGTTGGCGATGGGGCCGTGCGCCTCGACGTACTCGATCTGTTCCTTGACGTTGGCTTCACAGCCGGTCGGGTGGGTAGTGACGCAGATGAAGCCACGCACGCGCGGTTTGATGATCATGAAAACCTCGGTAGCCAGGTGTCGATTGAACACATTCAGGAACTGGAGACGTCGCGCATTGTAGATGAGACACCTTCGCCCGTGGACTTCTCGGCAAAGATTCGTGACCAATGGGTCATCAGCGCAGTTAATCGATCATTTCCTGAGGAAAATCAGGAGCCTGAAATGAAAGAACCCGCCACGGGGGCGGGTTCCTTCACTGAGCAAAAAAGGCTTAGACGGCCTTTTCCAGCTCCGGTACGGCTTCGAACAGGTCGGCGACCAGGCCGTAGTCGGCGACCTGGAAGATCGGCGCCTCTTCGTCCTTGTTGATCGCAACGATCACTTTCGAATCCTTCATGCCCGCCAGGTGCTGGATGGCGCCGGAGATACCGACGGCCACGTACAGCTGCGGAGCGACGATCTTGCCGGTCTGGCCGACCTGCATGTCGTTCGGCACGAAGCCGGCGTCGACGGCAGCGCGGGAAGCGCCAACGGCAGCGCCCAGCTTGTCAGCCAGGGAGTAGAGGATCTTGAAGTTGTCGCCATTGCCCATGCCGCGGCCGCCGGAAACGACGATCTTGGCAGCGGTCAGTTCCGGACGGTCGGACTTGGCCAGTTCTTCACCGACGAAGGCGGACTTGCCGGCATCGGCCGGGCCGGAAACGGCTTCAACAGCGGCGGAACCACCTTCTGCAGCAACGGCGTCGAAGCCAGTGCCACGCACGGTGATGACCTTGACGGCAGCCGAGGACTGCACGGTCGCGATGGCGTTACCGGCATAGATCGGGCGCTTGAAGGTGTCGGCGCTGACCACTTCGATGATCTCGGAGATCTGGTCGACGTCCAGCAGGGCGGCAACGCGCGGCAGGAAGTTCTTGCCATTGGTGGTGGCGGCGGCCAGCACGTGGCTGTAGCCCTTGCCCAGCTCAGCGATCAGCGGAGCCACATTCTCCGGCAGCTGATGAGCGTAGGCGGCGTTGTCGGCGACCAGCACCTTGGAAACACCGGCGATCTTGGCAGCGGCTTCGGCCACGCCACCGACGTTCTGGCCAGCGACCAGGACAGCGATATCGCCGCCGATCTTCTGCGCAGCAGCGACGGTGTTCAGAGTGGCAGCGCCCAGTGCGCCGTTGTTGTGCTCAGCGATTACCAGGATAGCCATCAGATTACTTTCGCCTCGTTCTTCAGTTTCTCGACCAGTTCGGCAACGGACTTGACCTTGATGCCAGCGCTACGGGCAGCCGGAGCTTCGACTTTCACGGTCTTCACGGTGGAAGCGGTGGAAACGCCCAGGGCGTCCGGGGTCACCACGTCCAGCGGCTTCTTCTTCGCCTTCATGATGTTGGGCAGCGACGCGTAGCGCGGCTCGTTCAGGCGCAGGTCGGTGGTGACGATTGCCGGCAGGTTCAGGGCAACGGTCTGCAGGCCGCCGTCGATTTCACGGGTGACGTTGACCTTGTCGCCAGCGACTTCGACCTTGGAGGCGAAGGTGCCCTGGGCGTAGCCGGTCAGCGCAGCCAGCATCTGGCCAGTCTGGTTGTTGTCGCTGTCGATGGCCTGCTTGCCGAGGATGACCAGCTGCGGCTGCTCTTTGTCGACCAGGGCTTTGAGCGACTTGGCGATGGCCAGGGAGCTCAGTTCTTCGTTGGTTTCAACGAGGATGGCGCGATCAGCACCCAGAGCCAGCGCGGTACGCAGTTGCTCCTGGGCAGCGGTCGGGCCGACGGAGACCGCAACGATCTCGGTGACGACGCCTTTCTCTTTCAGGCGTACGGCCTCTTCCACGGCGATTTCGCAGAAGGGGTTCATGGACATCTTGACGTTGGCGAGATCGACGCCGGAGTTGTCCGCCTTGACGCGGACCTTGACGTTATAGTCAACCACTCGTTTGACAGCTACAAGAACCTTCATGGATTCCTCGTTTTTCTCCGGTGAATAGGAATGTCGCCAGACAGGCCTGGCCGGTAGTGCACGCCATCTGCGACTACATCCAGCGCAACGCGACCGCAAAACCGCAGGTATCTTGACCGCATCGACCGGGCGGGTCAATACACGAAAATACCCCTTCATAAGCCGCGGACCCCGATTCTATCAGGGTTACACGCGATTCAAACAAACGTTTGTATTGTCGTCGATAAAGGGTTTAGATATAGCAACAGGTCTAGCTATAATGCGCCCCGCTCTTACTGGGTGGGAGCTTGCCCAACCCAATACCTACAAAATGCCCAGAGCCTTGATTCAGGAGAGATCGATAGTGGAACGCGAATTTATGGAATTCGACGTCGTCATCGTCGGCGCCGGCCCTGCCGGTCTGTCCGCCGCATGCCGACTGAAACAGAAGGCCGCCGACGCCGGTCAGGAAATCAGCGTCTGTGTGGTCGAGAAGGGTTCCGAAGTGGGCGCCCACATCCTCTCCGGCGCCGTGTTCGAGCCCCGCGCGCTGAACGAGCTGTTCCCCAACTGGAAAGAGCTCGAAGCGCCGCTGAACACCCCGGTCAAGCGCGACGACATCTATGTGCTCAAGAGCCCCGAAGCGGCGGCCAAGGTGCCGAACTTCTTCGTGCCCAAGACCATGCACAACGAAGGCAACTACATCATCTCCCTGGGCAACCTGTGCCGCTGGCTGGCCCAGCAGGCCGAAGGCCTGGGCGTCGAGATCTACCCGGGCTTCGCCGCCCAGGAAGCGCTGATCGACGAGAATGGCGTGGTGCGCGGTATTGTCACCGGTGACCTGGGCGTCGACCGCGAAGGCAATCCGAAAGAGGGTTACTACACCCCGGGCATGGAACTGCGCGCCAAGTACACCCTGTTCGCCGAAGGCTGCCGTGGCCACATCGGCAAGCAGCTGATCAAGAAGTACAAGCTCGACAGCGAAGCCGATGCCCAGCACTACGGCATCGGCATCAAGGAAATCTGGGACATCGACCCGTCCAAGCACGAGCAGGGCCTGGTGGTGCACACCGCCGGCTGGCCGCTGAACGACGACAACCCGGGCGGCTCCTTCCTCTATCACCTGGAGAACAACCAGG
Source organism: Enterobacterales bacterium AE_CKDN230030158-1A_HGKHYDSX7 (assembly GCA_046940325.1). Classification (GTDB taxonomy): domain Bacteria; phylum Pseudomonadota; class Gammaproteobacteria; order Pseudomonadales; family Pseudomonadaceae; genus Pseudomonas. The sequence goes on from JBKYMN010000001.1 coordinate 446,921, forward strand.
TGGTCGTGGGCCTGATCATCGACCTGTCCTACACCAACCCGCACCTGTCGCCGTTCGACGAGTTCCAGCGCTACAAGCACCACCCGGTGATCAAGCAGTACCTGGAAGGCGGCAAGCGCGTGGCCTACGGCGCCCGCGCCATCTGCAAGGGCGGCCTGAACTCGCTGCCGAAGATGGTCTTCCCCGGCGGCGCGCTGATCGGTTGCGACCTGGGCACCCTGAACTTCGCCAAGATCAAGGGCAGCCACACCGCCATGAAGTCCGGCATGCTGGCCGCCGACTCGGTGGCCGAAGCCCTGTTCGCCGGCCGCGAAGGCGGCGACGAGCTGAGCAACTACGTCGAGGCCTTCAAGGGCAGCTGGCTGTACGACGAACTGTTCGCCAGCCGCAACTTCGGCCCGGCGATGCACAAGTTCGGCGCCATCGGTGGCGGTGCGTTCAACTTCATCGACCAGAACATCTTCGGTGGCAAGCTGCCGTTCACCCTGCACGATACGACGCCGGACTACGCGACCCTGAAGAAGGCCAGCGAAGCGCCGAAGATCGACTATCCGAAGCCGGACGGCAAACTCAGCTTCGACAAGCTCTCCTCGGTGTTCCTGTCCAACACCAACCACGAGGAAGACCAGCCGATCCACCTGAAGCTGACCGACCCGAGCATTCCGGTCGGCAAGAACCTGCCGCTCTACGACGAGCCCGCGCAGCGTTACTGCCCGGCCGGCGTGTACGAAGTGGTGAGCAACGACGACGGCAGCAAGCGCTTCCAGATCAACGCCCAGAACTGCGTGCACTGCAAGACCTGCGACATCAAGGACCCGGCCCAGAACATCACCTGGGTTGCCCCCGAAGGCACCGGCGGCCCGAACTACCCCAACATGTAACTGCGTTGGCGGTAACGAAAAAGGCTCCCTCGGGAGCCTTTTTCTTTGCAAGCTAAGTACTTGTAGCGATGAAACCCGGGGACTACTGGCCGCTTTACGACCAGATGGTCACGGCTGCGGGGCGATGGGGAAGAACTCCCCCGAACTCCAGACGCCCAACCACTCAACGCCGTCGATCTCGCGCGAAACCGCCAATTCCACCAGCTGATAGAACACGTTGCGGTGGATCAGCGCCTCGAGGTTCACCCGCACCAGTACGTAGGGCGACGGCTCCTGAGTCTGCGGGTCCAGCACGACACGGATCGGATGCGTCGCGTCAGCCACCACCTCGTCCTCGACATTGGTGGTAAAGCGCAGTACCTGCTGCTCGCCCTCCCCCTCGACTGCCAGGGTGACCGCCACAAAAGGCGCGTCATCCACGGTGATGCCGCACTTCTCCACGGGCGTCACGAGGAAGTAGTCGTCGCCATCGCGACGGATGATGGTGGAGAACAGTCGTACCATCGGCTTGCGCCCGATCGGCGTGCCCAGGTAATACCAGGTGCCGTCGCGGGCGATACGCATGTCGATGTCGCCACAGCAGTCCGGGTTCCACAGATGCACCGGCGGCAGCCCCTTGTCCTTGCTGGAGGGAATCTGCGCCAGCAGATTGCCGGCCCGGTCCGCTTGAACCTGTGGATCAGTCATTGGTACTCCTCTCGCGTTTTCACCCCCAGCAGGCTGCGGGCGTAATCTTCCAGCGGCGGCCCGATCAGGTCATCAGGCTTGGCATCATAGAATGTCAGAAAACCGCCGCGACTGCGGACCGTGGCACTGTCCACCAGGTAACGGTTGTCGGTCTCGATCAGCATCACCTGGATCACGCTGCGGTCGCGGCCCACGGCATTGTCGGTGTCTTCGTACTCTTCGTAGGTGCCGACATTGTCCTCCCCACGGGCGAAGCGCGTATACAGCAGATAATTGGCGCCCGCCGCGCGCGCTTCCTGCATCGCCCCCTCCAGCCCCAGTGGGCTCTTGGCCCGGCGCACCAGCGGGAAGTACTGGACGAAGCCTTCGAAGGCCTCCTCGGCCACCACATTGGGCCGCGCATACGGGTGGCCCGGCGGCACGAACGGCCCCTGGGCGATATAGATGAAGGAATCCTGCTGCAGGCGCCAATTGCTGGTACGGCGGGTCTGGCTGTGATCGAGGAAGCCCGAATCACGCAGGTAATAGTCCGTGCCGCTGGCCAGGTCACTGGGATTCATGCAGCCGCCCAGGGCGGCAAAGGCAAGGATCAACATCAGGTAGCGCATGGGAAATCTCCGGAGCCGGCGACGAAAAACCGGCATTCCGGCAGGCGATGCAGCTTCCGCGCCATCACAGCCCGCGCTGCCATTCCTGGCGCAGATGCGCACGCTGAGGCTGTTCGATGGCCTGGCGAACCTGGGCGAGCAACTTCGCCTTATCCGCTCCCAGCGTGCCCTTGAGCACCAGGTAGTTGGAGGCATGGTCGCTGCGGAACACCGTGTCGTGCAGCTCCAGCGCGCTCAGCAGGCGCTCGACCTCGACGAACAGTTCGGCCTGGGACAGCGGCCGGAAGTCCGGGAAGCCCGCGCGGTAACGTTCCTCGCCGGTCGGGAAGCTCACCACCAGGGTGGAGAGAAACTCAGGCTGAGCCTCGTTCATCAGGCGCGCCGAGTTGTCGGCGTGCTGCGCGCTCAGCGTGCTGCCGCCCAGGCCATTGAGGATCATCACCGAGCGCTTGATCCCCGCCTCGCCCAGCTTCCGTAGGGCGTCCAGGGTAGAGGCATAGGTCTCACCCTTGTTCACCCGCGCCAGCACCTCGTCGTCACCCGACTCGGCGCCCACGTAGGCCATGCGCAAGCCGGCGTCGGCCAGCTCCTTCAGCTCTGCCACGGACTTCTTGCGCAGGTTGCGCGGCAGGCAATAGCTGGAGACGCGATCCACCTCCGGCATGTGCTCGCGGATAGCTCGCAGAATGTTGAGCAGGCGTCGCGTCGGCAGCACCAGGGCATCGCCGTCGGCAAGGAAAACCCGCTGCACGATCAGGCGCTCGCCGCAGCGGCGAATCTCCTCCAGCACTTCGGCCTCGTCGCGGGCGCGGAATTTCTTCTGCGGCTGCGTGTACATTTCGCAGAAACCGCACTGGTTCCACGAACAGCCGTTGGTGACGGGAAGAATCAGCGAATGTGCCTCGCTGGGCGGCCGGAAAACCGGCTCGATGTAGGAGATGGGGAATTCGTTGGGCATGGGCTAATCAGGTCTGAGGGGCGGTCTCAGCCGCCGATGATCTTCATGATGGTGACGCCGCCGGAGAAGGCGACCTCCTGCTTGTCCGCCAGGGCGCGCACCAGTAGCCGCTGCAAGGCCGGGAGTGCCTGGTGGCGGGGCTTGTCCAGCAGGTCGCCGACATAGTGGCGGTTGCTCGACGACAGGCAGCCATGCAGCCAGCCGGTGGACGACAGTCGCAGGCGCGAGCAGGTCCGGCAGAACGGCACGCTCTCGTTGGCGATCACGCCAAAGAAGCCTTGCCCCGGCACTTCGTAGCGAATGGCTGTGGCATCCACTGGCGCGCTGGCCTGGACATAGGAGTGCTGCGCGCCAATCAGCTCCAGCAGCTCCTGCAAGCCGACGAACTGCTGGTGGAAGCCGTTCGGATCGTGGGCGAGGTGCCCCATGCGCATCAGCTCGATGAAGCGCAGTTCGAAGCCGTGCTCCAGGCAGTAATCCAGCAGCGGCACCACCTGGTCGAGGTTCTGCCCACGCAGGGGAACCATGTTGAGCTTGATCTTCAGGCCCGCCGCGCGAGCCGCGTCCAACCCCCTGAGCACGCTGGCCAGGTCACCGCCACGGGCGATGCGCCGAAAGGCATCGGCATCCAGGGTATCGAGGGAAACATTGAGGCGGCGGATGCCGCAGTCCAGCAGCAGCGGCAGCTTCTTCGCCAGCAACTGGCCGTTGGTGGTGAGGGAGATGTCCTGCAAACCGAGGCGGCTGACGCCGTGCAGGAAGGCATCCAGCTTCGGGCTGACCAGCGGCTCGCCACCGGTCACCCGCAGCCGCTCGATGCCGGCGGCCTCCATCAGGTAGGCGACCCCGCGTACCAGGGAATCAGCCGATAGCTCGTCCTGCGCCGCAACCAGCCGCTTGCCGTCCGGCACGCAATAAGTGCAGGCGTAGTTGCAGGCGGCGGTCAGGCTGACGCGAAGATTGCGGAAGCGCCTGCCCTGGCGGTCGACGATCATGCTCGGCTCCGGTGGGAATCACTCATGCCAGTATATCCCCACCGGCGCCCGGAGCCCTGCCGCAAGCGCGACGATGAATCGCGCGAATGGCGACTCAGGCGGCCGGCGTATCGCCGTCGCGCTTGCGCTTGTTGCCCATGCGCACGCCGATGTCCATGAGGAACTGGAAGAAGCCTTCCTGGTCCTCGAGCACTTCGCGCCAGAACGGCGAGTGATACAGCGCCACGGCGCCATGCACCAGCGCCCAGGCTGCGCAGTAGTGGAAGTACGCCGGAACGTCCTCCAGCTTGCCCGCCGCGATGCGTTCCTTGATCAGCTGGCTCAGGCGCTCGAAATTGGACTCGCGGATCTTGTGCAGCTCCTCGACCATCTCCGGAACCTGGCTGGTCTTCACCACCTTCTCTTCCAGGCGGTCGAACAGGCGGTAGCGCTGCGGATCGCGCATGCGGAATTCGAAGTAGGCGCGCGACAGGCGCTCCTTGTCGCGGGCGACGTCTTCGGAGTGGAACAGGTCGGCCAAGTCGCGCTCGTAGTCCAGCATCAGGCGCAGGTAGATCTCCGCCTTGGACTTGAAGTGCTTGTAGATGGTGCCTTTGCCGATACCCACGGCATCGGCGATCATTTCGACCGTGACACTGTCTTCGCCCTGTTCGAGGAACAGCTTGAGGGCGGTATCGAGGATTTCCTGTTCGCGACGACGGAATTCGCGAACCTTGCGCGGCTCTTTCTGCATAAAAAGACTGTTCGGTCAAAAATAGTCAAAATTCGAAGCCGCGTATTATGCCTATTCAGCGCCAAATTGCACGGATCATCCGACATGATTAGCTTTTCCCACGAGTTCCCGCACCATCCCGGCCTGCGTTACCTCAACCACGCGGCCGTGGCCCCCTGGCCGAAGCGCGCCGCAGACGCCGTCGCCGCCTTCGCCCAGGAGAACATCCTGCAAGGCGCCCGCGACTACCCGCAGTGGCTGACCATCGAGAAGCGTCTGCGCGAGCGCCTGATGCGCCTGGTGAACGCCCAGACCACCGGCGACATCGCGCTGGTGAAGAACACCTCCGAGGCGCTGTCCTTCGTTGCCTTCGGCCTGGATTGGCGTGCCGGCGACCAGGTGGTGATCAGCGACCAGGAATTCCCCTCCAACCGCATCGTCTGGGAAGCGCTGAAACCGCGCGGTGTGGAAGTCATCCAGGTGAGCCTGGACGGCAATGATCCGGAAGGCGACCTGCTGGCCGCCTGCACCTCGCGCACGCGTCTGCTGTCGATCAGCGCCGTGCAGTACGCCAGCGGCCTGCGCATGGACCTGGAGCGCCTCGGGGCCGGCTGCCGCCAGCGCGGCGTGCTGTATTGCATCGACGCCATCCAGCAGTTGGGCGCCCTGCCCTTCGACGTCCAGGCCTATGACTGTGCCTTCGCCATGGCCGACGGCCACAAGTGGATGCTCGGCCCGGAAGGCCTGGGCGTCTTCTACTGTCGCGCCGCCGAGCGCGAGCAACTGGCCTTGCAGGAATACGGCTGGCACATGCTGGAAAACGCCGGTAACTACGACCTGACCGACTGGCAGCCGGCGCGCAGCGCGCGCCGTTTCGAGTGTGGCAGCCCGAACATGCTCGGTGCCGTGGCGCTGGAGGCCAGCCTGGGCCTGCTGGAGGAAGTGACGATGGCGACCGTGGGCGAACTGATCCAGGCGCGCGTGCAGCAATTGCAGGACGGCCTGAGCCGTGTCGACGGGGCTTCCCTGCACAGCCCGGCGGACCCGGAACGTCGCGCCGGCATCCTGACCTTCAGCCTCGCAGGCTGGGATAACACGCGTCTGCTGGAACGCCTGCGTGCCGAGCAGGTGGTGTGTATCCAGCGGGGCGCGGGCATCCGCTTCTCGCCGCACTTCTACACCAGTGAGCGGGTAATCGAGGAAACCCTGGGGCTGATCGCGGGTCTGGCGGGGCGATGATGCAGGCGCGGCCGAGAAAGCTGCTCAGCCCGGTGTGATGTATTCCAAATCCGTTTAAAAAACTCCGGCCACCCTGTGGCAACCGCCGCATCTTGACCAATACTTGAAGATACCGGTGCGCGGCATCTCCCCCCAAGTGCCCCGCCGGTGAAGGTACCGAGGATCGCGTACCTTATTGTTACACTCCTAATGGTCTTGACCCGGATTCATCCCCCAGAACCCGGGTTTTTTTTGCGCGTAATAAAAGTATCCGGACCGACACAATCAACTTGCCAGCGGGAACAGCCGGCGGAAGTTGCGGGTGGTCTGCTCGGCCAGAGTCTCGAAGCTGACCCCGCGCAGAACGGCCAGGTACTCGGCCACTTCACGCACGTACTCGGGCAGGTTCGGCTTGCCGCGGTGAGGCACGGGCGCGAGATAAGGCGAATCGGTTTCCACCAGCAGGCGATCGGCAGGAACCTGACGGGCCACGTCGCGCAATTGCTCGGCATTTCGGAAGGTCACGATGCCCGACAGCGAGATATAGAAGCCGATATCCAGCGCCGCCTTGGCCATCTCCCAGTCTTCAGTGAAGCAATGCAGCACGCCGGCCTGCGGCAACGCCGCCTCGCGCAGCAGCGCCAGGGTGTCGGCGCGCGCTTCGCGGGTGTGCACGATGACCGGCTTGCCAGTGACCTTGGCGGCCTCCAGGTGCAGGCGGAAGGCTTCCTGCTGCAGCTCGGCGGCCTCGGGTTCGTAGTGATAGTCCAGGCCGGTTTCGCCGATCGCCACCACACGCGGGTGGTTCAGCTCGCCCAGCAGCCAGTCCAGCGCCGGCGCGGCGCCCGGCTCCAGATCCAGCGGGTGGACACCCACCGAGCAATGCACGTCGGCATAGCGATCGGCCAGGTCTTTCACCGCCCTGGCATTGTCCGCGCTCACGCCGATGCACAGGAACTGGCTGACACCGCGCGCACGGGCGGCGTCCAGCGCGGCATCCAGCGACCCGTCGTGGGCGGCGAGATCGAGGCGATCGAGGTGGCAGTGGGAATCGACCAACATGAAAAACACTCTCCGGAAATGACGAAGCGCCCGATTGGGCGCTTCGTGCTTGCAGCCTGTATAGCCTGCGTATTCTACAGGGTAAGCGCTACATGGTATGGGTCGGACGGTCCGATTTCAGCGCACCGGCGAGGTAGGTCTCGATCTTGTTGCGCGCGGTATTGTCGCCATCGTTGAACTGTACGCCGATGCCGGCGGCGCGGTTGCCCTGGGCGCCGCGAGGCGTGATCCAGACCACCTTGCCGGCGACCGGGATCTTCTCCGGCTCATCCATGAGGTTGAGCAGCATGAAGACTTCGTCGCCCAGCTTGTAGGTCTTGTTGGTCGGAATGAACAGCCCGCCATTGCGGATGAACGGCATGTAGGCGGCATACAGCACGGATTTGTCCTTGATGGTCAGGGACAGGATTCCGTTACGCGGACCCAGATTTGGTGGCAAGCTCATTCAGCTGTCCTGGCAATTTTTTCCGATGGGCGGATTCTAGCCCGGCCCGGGGAGACTTGCCCACTGTACGAGCAAGGCTTCGAGAAGCAAGGCACGGTTGAGGTTGGCTTTGTTGAGGACTTTCTGCCGCTGCAACAGCAACCAGTCCTGCATCGCCAGCACTTTGGGCTGTGTCGACTTCTCGGCAAGATACTGCACGACCTTGCGCATGTCGGCGAGGCCGAGGCCCTCTTCGTCACGGGCCAACTGGTAACGCAGGGTCAGCAGCGCCCAGTCGCAGAACCAGTCGAACAGGAGCGGCAAGGGTATCGCATTCCAGGTTTCGGCCAGCTGACCTGGGGCAACCTGCTGCTTGAGCAGCTTCTTCACCCCCTCCACCACCTGCGCACGCTGCTCGCGAACGCCCTGGCCCTGCAGGCGCAAGGCGGTCAGTGGCGAGCCGCCGGCCAGTACCAGCAATTCATCCAGCGCTTCAGTGGACTCTTCCGGCAAAGTACCCGCCAGCCAGGCCCGGGCCTGCTCGGCAGTGGGCTGAGGACAGGCCTGCTGCACGCAGCGGCTCTTGATAGTCGGCAGCAACCGGCTGGGCTGGTGGCTGATCAGCAGCAGCACGGTATCGCCGGAGGGCTCCTCCAGGCTTTTCAGCAAGGCGTTCGCGGCATTGAGGTTCATCGCCTCGGCCGGCTCCAGCAGCACCACCTTGCGCCCGCCCAATTGCGCGGTCTGCACCACGAACTGCACCAGCTCACGGACCTGGTCGACGCGGATCGGTTTCTCCGGCTCTTCCGGCTCCAGCAGGAAGTAGTCCGGATGCGTACCAGCGGCGAGCAACTGGCAGGCCTTGCACTGTCCGCAGGCCTTTCCGCCGTCCGGGCGCTGGCAGAGCAGCAGGTGCACCAGGTTGTCCGCCAGCACACGCTTGCCGATACCCGCCGGACCGTGCAGCAGATACGCATGAGCGTGGCGCGGCCGGCTGCTGAGCTGCTGCCAGAGGCCCTGCTGCCAGGGATAGATGTCAGCCATTCAGGCGCTCCAGCAGGATCGGCAGCAGGCCGTCCAGGTCGCGCTGCACCTCAGCCAGGGATTGCGCGGCGTCGAGGATGTGATAGCGCGCAGGCTCGGCGCGGGCTCGGTCGAGGTAGGTGTTGCGCACCGCCTCGAAGAAGGCGCGGCCCTCCTGCTCGAAACGGTCGAGGCGGCCTCGGGCGGCCGCTCGGGACAGGCCGATTTCCACCGGCAGGTCGAACACCAGGGTCAGGTCAGGGCGCAGGCCGCCCTGGACGAAGCTTTCCAGCTGGGCGATGCGCTCCACCGGCAGACCGCGGCCGCCGCCCTGGTAGGCATAGGTGGCGTCGGTGAAGCGATCGCAGAGTACGACGGCGCCACGCGCCAGGGCCGGGCGGATCACCTCGGCGATGTGCTGGGCACGGGCCGCGAAGACCAGCAGCAGCTCGGTATCCACCGCCATCTTCTCGTCACTGGGGTCGAGCAGCAGCTCCCGGATGCGCTCGGCCAACGGCGTACCACCGGGCTCGCGGGTCAGCTGGACCTCTATACCGCGCTCGCGCAGACGCTCGGCCAGGTATTCGCGGTTAGTGCTCTTGCCCGCGCCTTCGGGGCCTTCCAGGGTGATGAACAGGCCGGTCACTCGGCTCACTCCTTGTGTTGTCGGGCTACTGCGCCGCAGGCGTATCTGCGGCGGGAGCGTCTGCGTCCGGCGCCTGCGCCGGAACGGGCGCCGGGCTGGAACGGTAGTCGGCGCGACGCTTGATCTGGAACTCCTGGACGGCCTTGTTGTGGTCATCAAGGTTGTCGGAGAAGGTATGACTGCCATCGCCACGGGCGACGAAGTACAGGCTCTGCCCCGCCACCGGATTCAGCGCGGCGTGGATGGCCTCGCGACCGGGCAGCGCGATCGGCGTCGGCGGCAGGCCGGCGATCACATAGGTGTTATAGGGCGTCGGGTTGCGCAGGTCGGCGCGGGTGATCTTGCCGGCATAGCGCTCACCCATGCCGTAGATGACGGTAGGGTCGGTCTGCAGCAGCATTCCTTTCTGCAGGCGGCGCACGAAGACGCCTGCGATCTGGCCACGCTCCTGGGGCACGCCGGTTTCCTTCTCCACCAGCGAAGCCATGATCAGTGCCTGGTAGGAATCCTTGTAGGGCAGCTCCTGCGCGCGCTTGTCCCATTCCTCGGCGAGGATGGTCTCCATGCGCTGGTAGGCGTGCTTGAGGATATCGACGTCCCTGGTGCCACGGACAAAGCGGTAGGTATCGGGGAAGAAGCGGCCTTCCGGGAAGACGCCGGGCCTGCCCAGCTTCGCCATGACTTCGGCGTCGCTCAGGCCATTCAGGGTCTGCTCCAGCTTGGGCTGGCGGCCGAGCAACTCGCGTACCTGGTGGAAGTTCCAGCCTTCGACCAGGGTCAGGCCGTATTGCACCACATCACCCTCACGCCACAGATCGAGCAGCTGTGCGGCGGTCATGCCCGGCGTCAGGCGGTACTCGCCGCCGTGCAGCGCCTCGCCGGCCAGGTTGAAGCGCCAGTACAGGCGCAACCAGAAGCCGCCATGCAGGACGTCCTCATCCTCCAGGCGGGCCAGCAGGCGGCCGGGGGTGGCGCCGCTGGGCGCGTCCAGCAGACGCTCTTCGGTGAGCTGGAGCGGCTGCTGCAGCGCACGGTGCTGCTCCCAGGCCGCCAGGCCCAGCAAGAGCCCGGCCAGCAACAGGCCGCCTTCCAGCAGCACCAGCAATTTGCGCATCACGTATCAGGAATCCAGAAGTTCGCGGAGTTGGCCCTGCAGTTTACGGGTCAGCGGCCCGACCGGCCAAGCGTGCTCGGCCATGCCGCGCACCGGCCAGATACCGTAGAGGCTGTTGCAGAGAAAGACCTCATCGGCCTGCGCCAGTTCGCCGTACTCGATGTCGCGCACGATGACCGGCAGGCCCAGGCTCTGGGCGCGCTGGAGAATCTCGGCGCGCATCACGCCGGCGACGCCGCAGCGGCTGAGTTCAGCAGTGATCAGCTCGCCCTGCTTCACCAGGAACAGGTTGCTGAACACGCCTTCGACGATGCGCCCGGAAACATCGCGCATCAAACCTTCAGCAATGGCCGGGTCGCTCCATTCGGCCCGAGCCAGGACCTGCTCCAGGCGATTGAGGTGTTTCAGCCCAGCCAGCAGCGGTTGCTCGGCCAGGCGAGTCGCGCAGGGGAAGAGCGTGACGCCCTCTTCGCGATTCCTCGCCGGGTAGGCCGGTGCAGGCGAAGCCAGCAGCAGGCGACGCACCTGGGCGTCGGCTTGCGGCGCATAGCCGCGCGCGCCTTCGCCGCGGGTCAGCATCAGCTTGGCGACACCCTCGCCGAGCAAGGCGGAAAACCGCAGGAGTTCGTCTTCGACGAGATCGAGGCTGACTGGCAGGGACAGGCGCCTGACGCCCTCCTCCAGCCTCGCTCGATGGCGTGCCAGCAGGCGCGGACGGCCTGCGGACACGCGGATGGTCTCGAACAGCCCGTCGCCGTAGGCCAGCCCGCGATCACGCGCGGAAATGGACTCGGCGTTCTGGCCGTCGATCCAGCTCAGCATCAGCCGTGGAACCGGCGGAATACCAGGGAGCCGTTGGTGCCACCAAAGCCGAAGGAGTTGGACAGGGCGACGTCGATGGGACGCTCCTTGGCCTGATGGGCGACCAGGTCGAGGTCGCAGCCTTCGCTGGGGTTGTCCAGGTTGATGGTCGGCGGTGCGACCTGATCGCGCAGCGCGAGTACGCTGAAGATCGCCTCGACCGCACCGGCAGCACCCAGCAGGTGACCGGTCATGGATTTGGTGGAACTCATCGACAGCTTGTAGGCGTGGTCGCCGAAGATCGATTTCACCGCGGAGATCTCCGCGATGTCGCCGGCCGGCGTCGAGGTGCCGTGGGCATTGATGTAGTCGACCTGCTCGGGGTTCAGCCCGGCGTCACGCAGCGCAGCCTTCATGCAGCGTGCGGCACCGGCGCCGTCTTCCGGCGGAGCGGTCATGTGGAAGGCGTCGCCGCTCATGCCGAAGCCGACGATTTCCGCATAGATGTGCGCACCACGGGCCTTGGCGTGCTCCAGCTCTTCCAGCACCAGCGCGCCTGCGCCGTCGGAGAGCACGAAGCCATCGCGATCCTGGTCCCACGGACGGCTGGCCTTGGTCGGCTCGTCGTTGCGGGTGGAGAGCGCGCGAGCGGCGCCGAAGCCGCCGAGGCCCAGGCCACAGGCCGCCATTTCGGACCCACCGGCCACCATCACGTCAGCGTCGCCGTAGGCGATGTTACGCGCGGCCATGCCGATGTTGTGGGTGCCAGTGGTGCAGGCGGTGGTGATTGCGTAGTTGGGGCCCTGCAGGCCGAGGTTGATCGACAGGAACCCGGAAACCATGTTGATGACCGAGCCGGGCACGAAGAACGGCGAAATGCGCCGAGGGCCCTGCTCGAACAGCGAACGGCAGGTATTTTCGATGTTGGTCAGTCCGCCGATGCCCGAACCGATGGCAACGCCGATGCGCTCCCGGTTGGCGTCGGTGACTTCCAGGCCGGAGTCGCGTACCGCCTGGTAGCTGGCGGCGAGGCCGTACTGGATGAACAGGTCGAGTTTGCGAGCTTCCTTGGCGGACATGTATTGCTCGACGTCGAACCCTTTCACCGAGCCGCCGAAACGGGTGGCAAAGGCGGACAGGTCCATGTGTTCGATCGGGGCGATACCGCTGCGCCCGGCGAGAATGCCTTCCCAACTGCTCGGCACATCCACACCCAGGGGCGACAACATTCCCATGCCAGTGATGACTACGCGTCTACGCGACACTGTGACTTCCTCTCATGTGTTTCACGGCAATAACGCCGGCAGATGCCGGCGTTAAAGAAAAGCCGCACGCCTTTGCAGGCCGTGCGGCTTCTTTCGTCGGGGAACCGACGACTACGTCTTATGCCTGGTGGGCAACGATGTAGTCGATGGCTTCCTGAACGGTGGTGATCTTTTCGGCTTGCTCGTCGGGGATTTCGGTCTCGAATTCCTCTTCCAGAGCCATCACCAGCTCAACGGTGTCAAGGGAGTCGGCGCCCAGGTCTTCAACGAAGGAAGCGCTGTTGGTGACTTCTTCTTCCTTAACGCCGAGTTGCTCAGCAACGATCTTCTTGACGCGTTCTTCGATGGTGCTCATACCTTGTTTTCACTCCTATGGACAATCCGTACAGCTGGGCTGCGGGTAAGTGTATAGAAAGGGTTTTCTGCATTTCAAGCTGAACGCTGACGCCCCCTTCCCGGCAATCCAGATGCTCCGTCTATTCCGGCGTTACAACGCCTTTGGAATTTTAGACAGCGCATATGACATCGCCAGGAAGGAACTCGTCACATCAGCTCATGTACATTCCGCCATTCACCGGTACCGTGGCACCCGTTACATAAGCTGCGCCCTCGGAAGCGAGGAATGCTACCACTTTGGCGATCTCTTCGGCTTGTCCCAGTCGACCCAGCGGAATCTGGCCGAGCAGCGCTTCACGCTGAGCTTCAGGCAGTTCGCGGGTCATGTCGGTGTCGATGAAGCCCGGAGCAACCGCGTTGACAGTGATAGCACGGGAACCGACTTCGCGCGCCAGGGCACGGGTGAAGCCTTCCAGGCCGGCCTTGGCCGCCGCGTAGTTGGTCTGCCCGGCGTTGCCCATGGCGCCGACCACGGAGCCGATATTGATGATGCGACCCCAGCGCGCCTTGGTCATGCCGCGCAGGACGGCTTTCGACAGACGGTAGAGGCTGTTGAGGTTGGTGTTGACGACATCGAACCACTCATCGTCTTTCATCCGCATCAGCAGGTTATCGCGGGTGATGCCTGCGTTATTGACGACGATGGCCGGCGCGCCAGATTCTTTCTGGATGGCTTCGACCACGGCGGTCACGGACTCGTCGTTGGAGACGTCCAGGACCATGCCGGAACCCTGGATGCCGTTTTCCTTGAGGTATTCGGAAATCTTCTGCGCACCGGACTCGCTGGTGGCGGTGCCCACCACGGTGGCGCCCATGCGACCCAGTTCCAGCGCGATGGCCTGGCCGATACCACGGCTCGCGCCGGTAACCAGGGCAACCTTACCTTGCAGACTCATGCCTTATCTCCTGTTCAAGCCAGAGCCGCGCGGGCCGCGCCGAAGGCGTCCGCGGAATCCAGGTTGTGGGTGGTCACGCCCTTGGCGCAACGCTTGTTCAAACCAGCCAGTACCTTGCCGGGGCCGCACTCGACCAGGTCGGTAACGCCCTTCTCGGCCAGCAGTTGCACGCTTTCGACCCAACGGACCGGGCTGTACAGCTGCGCCAACAGGTCGCGCTTGAGCGCAGCCAGATCGGCCGGAACCTGGGCGGTAACGTTCTGTACCAGGGCAATCTGTGGCATCTGCCACTGCACGGACTCAACAGCCTCGGCGAAGCGCTCGGCAGCCGGGCGCATCAGCTCACAGTGCGACGGCACGCTGACCGGCAGCGCAACAGCACGCTTGGCGCCACGCGCCTTGCACGCCTCGATGGCGCGCTCGACAGCCTTGGCCGCACCCGCAATCACCACCTGACCAGGTGCGTTGAAGTTCACGGCGCTGACCACTTCGCCCTGGGCCGCTTCGGCGCAGGCAGCGAGCACGTCAGCATCTTCCAAACCCAGGATGGCCGCCATGCCACCGGTACCGGCGGGAACGGCTTCCTGCATCAGTTGGCCACGGCGCTCGACCAGATTCACCGCATCGGCGAAGGCCAGGCTGCCGGCGGCGACCAGCGCGGAGTACTCACCCAGGCTGTGGCCGGCGACGTAAGCCGGCTGCACGCCACCCTCGGCCTGCCACAGGCGCCACAGGGCGATAGAGGCAGTGAGAATGGCGGGCTGGGTCTTGTCGGTCTGATTCAGGCGCTCTTCCGGACCTTCCTGGACCAGGGCCCAGAGGTCATAACCCAGGGCGGAAGAAGCTTCGGCGAAGGTATCGCGCACGACGGCGTGCTGGGCACCCAGCTCGGCGAGCATGCCGAGCGACTGCGAACCTTGGCCGGGGAATACGAAGGCGAGGGATGCGGACATTGCAACAGGTCCCTTTTGTCTGTGTCGTCAAATGGATAACGCCGGCGAGAGCCTGGCGCATTGAACTGACAGTTGGATGACGGTCTGACGACCGCGGTCACACATTAGAGCAGATGTTCCAGCCGGCCATGCAGCCGCTGGGGCAGATTCTCGCGAACTTCCAGCAGCGCGCGTCGCAAGGCGCTCTGGATGCCTTCCTCCTTGGCACTGCCGTGACTCTTCACCACGATGCCCTGCAGGCCCAGGAAGCTCGCACCGTTGTGCTGGGATGGCGTGAGCTCGCCACGCAGGCGGCGCAGGAAAGGCATTGCCATCAGACCGACCGCCTTGGCCGGCAGACTGGAACGGAACAACTCCTCCAGACGGGCCGCGACCATGGAAGCCAGCCCCTCGCTGGACTTGAGCAGGATATTGCCGACGAAGCCGTCGCACACCACGACATCGGCCAGCCCGCGATACAGGCCATCGCCTTCGATGTAACCGATGTAGTTCACGCCGCGCGCCTGCTGCAGGAGACTGGCTGCGAGCTTCACCTGCTGGTTGCCCTTGATGTCTTCGGTGCCGACATTCAGCAGAGCGACCCTGGGGTTGCTCTTGCCCAGCGCCTCCGCTGCGACGGCACCCATGACGGCGAACTGATAGAGATGCTCGGCACTGCAGTCGACATTGGCCCCCAGGTCGAGCAGATGACAGTGGCCAGTCTGTGTCGGCACAGCCGTAACCATCGCCGGGCGGTCGATGCCTGGCAACGTCTTGAGCAGGTAGCGGGACAACGCCATCAGCGCACCCGTATTGCCAGCACTGACGCAGGCATGGGCCTTGCCATCCCGAACCAGTTCGAGGGCAACACGCATGGAGGAGTCGGGTTTGCCACGCAACGCCTGGGACGGACGCTCGTCCATCGTGACGACTTCGCTGGCGTGGTGAACGTGAAGACGCTGGCGCTCAGCCGGAGAAAGGCTGCGCAGGTGTTCTTCTATCAGAGGAGCTTGGCCGACGAGGACCAGCTGGAGGGAAGCATATTCGGCCAGAAAGGAAATGCAGGCCGGAACAATGCAGTGGGGACCGTAGTCCCCACCCATTGCATCAATCGCGATGATTGGTGCGGACAAAGATTACTCGTCAGAGCCTTTGTCTACGACCTTGCGGCCGCGATAGAAACCGTCCGGGGAGACGTGGTGGCGCAGGTGAACTTCACCGGTGCTCTTTTCCACGGACAGAGCGTTCGCGTCCAGGGCATCGTGCGAACGACGCATGTCACGAGCGGAACGGGATTTTTTGTTCTGCTGAACAGCCATGATTGATTAACTCCTAAACGTTTGGGTCACGCTTCAACTGCGCCAGTACGCTGAACGGATTGGGCCGTTCTTCGACGTTCTCGCTCGGTTCGGGCGCTGTAGCGTATCCCACCGGCTGCTGGCAATCCTCAGGGTCATGGACCGGCACGATGGGCAAGGCGAGCAGCAACTCGTCCTCGGCCAGCGAGGTCAGGTCGATGGGGTCATCCCCCACTTCCAGCGCATCGTAGCCATTGGGCAGATCATCGATCGACTTGCCTTCCGGGATGATGACGTAATCGTACTCACCACCCACATGGAAGTTGGCCGCTTCGAGACAGCGCTGGCATACCATGCTCACCTCGGCGTCGAGTTCGACGTGCATGACCGCCAGCTTCTGCTCATCACGGAAGAAGGAAAACTTCGCGTGAATCTTGCCATCACTGCTGGTCAGTTGCTCGTTGAGACGTGGCATCCTGGCGATCGGCAGCTCACCTTCGAGGGTGGCGGCGCGCTCTACCAGTTTGCGCGGATCAACGTGAGGTGGTATCGGTCCATTCAACATAAGCGCGCCATTATAGGGATGCACCCGAAGCTGTCAAAGGAAATTAGCCATAAACCGCTGTATGGACAGACCTTTTCGCTAGAATCGCAGGGACGCCCGATAGGAACATTCCATGCTGCCCCTGATCCTTGCCTCCAGCTCGCCCTACCGCCGCGAATTGTTGCAACGCCTGCGCCTGCCATTCGAGTGCGCCAGCCCTGACGTCGACGAAACCCCGCTGCCGGGCGAAAACGCCGAGCAACTGGTGCGCCGACTGGCGGAAAGTAAAGTCCGCGCGCTCGCCCATCGCTATCCCGCCCATCTGATCATCGGCTCGGACCAGGCCGCCGTGAACGGCACTCGGATCCTCGGCAAGCCCCACGACATCGAGCGCGCCACCGGACAACTGAAGGACGCCAGCGGCAAGAGCGTCAGCTTCCTCACCGGCCTCTGCCTGCTGAACAGCCAGAGCGGCGAGGCGCGGGTAGACTGCGTACCCTTCACCGTGCACTTCCGCGAACTCGACGAGGCACGCATTCGCCGCTACCTCGAAGCAGAGCAACCCTTCGACTGCGCCGGCAGCTTCAAGGCCGAGGGATTGGGGGTCAGCCTGTTCCGCGCCACCGAAGGCGAAGACGCCACCAGCCTGGTCGGCCTGCCACTGATCCGCCTGGTGGACATGCTGCTTGCCGAACAGGTATCCGTACCCTGAGGACCCGAAGCGCCTGAAACGAAAAGGCCCGGCACTAGCCGGGCCTTCCCTTCCTTATATAAAGAAGAGGAACTCAGCGCAGGACCGGCCCCTGGAAGCCCATCCACAGTGCCATATGCTCGGCGACACTGGCGCCCAACTTCTTGGTGAAGCGGTCGAAGGCGGTTTCCTGGACGGTGTAGTCCACCACCTCTTTCTCCTTGATGATCTCGCGAGCCACGTAGCTGGTGCTGCCCAGGCCATCGATCAAGCCCAGCTGCAACGCCTGCTCGCCGGACCAGATCAGACCAGAGAACAGCTCCGGATGCTCCTTGTCCTTCAGGCGATCACCGCGACCTTTCTTCACCACATCGATGAACTGCTTGTGCGTGGTGTCCAGCACCTGCTGCCAGAAGGCGGTTTCATCCGCTTTCGGCGGCTGGAACGGATCAAGGAAAGCCTTGTGCTCGCCCGAGGTATAGACCCGGCGATCCACCCCCAGCTTCTCCATGGTGCCGACGAAGCCGAAACTCGCCGCCGTCACACCGATGGAGCCGACCAGGCTGGCCTTGTCCGCGTAGATATCATCCGCCGCACTGGCGATGTAATAAGCCCCGGAAGCCCCGAGATCACTGATGACCGCGTAGACCTTGATATCCGGATGCTCACCACGCAGACGCTTGATTTCGTCGTAGATATAACCCGACTGCACCGGGCTGCCGCCCGGGCTGTTGATGCGAAGGACAATACCCTTGGTGCCGGCATCCTCGAACGCCGAACGCAGCGCACCAACGATATTGTCGGCGCTGGCCGGTTCGTTGTCGGCAATCATGCCCTTCACTTCGATCAGCGCTGTATGGCTGGCACTGCGCGAAGCGGACTTGGACAGGCCGCTGAACGGACTGAACAGCGCCAGGGCGCCGAACAGATAGAGGAACGTCAGCAGCTTGAAGAAGATGCCCCAGCGGCGCGACCGACGCTGCTCCTGGACACCCGCCAGCACCGCCTTCTCCAGCAGTTTCCAGCTCTTGTCATCGCCTGCCGAGGCTTGCGCAGCCTTGCTATCGTCCGCCTTCCATTCATCCGACATCAGTTGCCTACCTCGAGCACCGGTTTGACCGAACGCCCGGCGAGCCAGGCGCGCAATTCATTGAAATGGTTCACTTCCAGCGCCGGAGCATACTCCCGAAGGACCTCCAGCGACTGAGCACCATAGCCCACCGCCACCGAATCCATGCCGGCGCGGCGCGCCATATCCAGATCGAAGGGCGAGTCACCCACCATCAGCGCATCACGGGCATCGACCCGGCAATGCTCGAGAATTTCGTGGAGCATACGCGGATCGGGCTTGCTGGCCGACTCGTCGGCAGCACGGGTGATATCGAAGAAATCGGTCCAGCCCTGCCCCGCCAGCACGCGATCGAGGCCACGGCGATTCTTGCCGGTGGCCACCGCCAACTGATAGCCCGCCCCGCGAAACTCAGCCATGGCCTCAGCCACGCCAGGGAACAGCGGCGAAGGCTGCACCTCCAGACTCAGGTAGTGACTGCCGTAGTCGAGACGGAAGCGCTCCAGCGGCTCGCCCTCCTCAACCTCCGGATACAGCGTCTGGATAGCTTCCGGCAGCCCCAGGCCAATGATGCCCTTGATGGCTGCATCACTGCGTTCCGGAAGACCGGAACCAACTGCCGCGACCCGCATCGCCTCGACAATACGACCAATGGAATCCACCAGCGTGCCATCCCAGTCGAAGATCAGCAGGGAATACTCACGCATCCAGACGCTCCACGGTGCGCTGCCAGATCTCGTCCACCGGCGCCTCCAGCTCCAGCACACCACCATCAGGCAGCGGCACGCGCAGGTACGCCGAATGCAGGAACAGGCGCTTGCCGCCCAGCTCGCGGATTTCGCGGGAGAAATCCTCGTCGCCGTACTTGGGATCGCCAGCAATGGAGTGACCCGCATGCTTGGCGTGCACACGGATCTGGTGGGTACGACCGGTAATCGGACGGGCCTCCACCAGGGTGGCGAAATCACCGAATCGGCGCAGCACCTTGAACTCGGTCAGCGCTTCCTTGCCCTCGGGATTCACTTCCACCACGCGTTCACCGGAGCGCAGGTTGTTCTTCAGCAACGGCACGGCGATCTGCTTCTTCGCCGCCGGCCAGTTGCCGCGCACCAGGGCGTGGTAGCGCTTGTCCACGATGCGCTCGCCACGCAAGGCATCGTGCAGATGGCGCAGCATGCTGCGCTTCTTGGCGATCATCAGCAGGCCCGAGGTATCCCGATCCAGACGATGCACCAATTCCAGGTCCTTGCACTCCGGACGCAGCTGACGGAAGGCCTCGATGACCCCGTAGTTCAGGCCGCTGCCGCCGTGCACGGCGATACCGGTGGGCTTGTTCACCACGATCAGCGCCTTGTCCTCGAAGACAATGGCGGCCTCCAGGCGCTCCAGCAGGCCCTGGGCCAGCGGCACCGGCTCGTCACGCTCGGCCAGGCGCAGCGGCGGCACGCGCACCACGTCGCCCGCCTGCAGCTTGTACTCGGGCTTGATGCGACCTTTATTCACCCGCACCTCACCCTTGCGAAGGATGCGGTAGATCAGGGTCTTGGGCACGCCCTTGAGCTGGGTGCGGAGGAAATTGTCGATTCGTTGGCCGGCATACTCCGGCGCGACTTCAAGCAGCTGAACGCCGGAAGTCGGAGGGGCGGGATTCGTCATCCGGATATAATAACAATTTTTCATTCAATTGAAGCACTTAATCATTGCTGCTATATTCGGGAGGCCGCCAAAAGTGGCCAGGCCTGCGGATGATCGCGTAATCGCCATCCCCAACCGCCTGCAAACACATTGAACGGACACGAGGCAGTCCCCGGAAGCGTTGCAACGGCCCGAGCGATTCTCGCGCCGACAGCGCCTCGAAACCCAGGCCTTCAGACATGACCACGGCAGCCAAGGTCGCCGTGATAAAAGCCAACCCCGCTCCCGGATTCAGCGAGTGGCACCCGGCTCTTAGGGAAATGTGCAGGGCGGAGATGCACAACTGTCGGATTGCGTTGCGTTCATGCCTTGAACGCATGCCTTGAACGTAGACGCACTTATCGTCCGCATCTGACAGTTAATTCCTCCTCCTGATGAGTGCTTGTTCTTACTCGACAAGCAGGAAACGTAGTCGCGGCACAGCAGATTTATCCTGCTGCCGCTGGACACTGGAATGGTCCGCCGTTCCTGAGTACGTGCCTTAGCACCGACCGTGAGAGTCGTGTGTGCCGATCGCCGTTTCCGGTGGCCCCGGAAACCATTGGTACTACATGAAAAGAATGCTGATCAACGCAACTCAACCCGAAGAGTTGCGTGTAGCGCTGGTAGACGGCCAACGCCTGTTCGACCTGGACATCGAGTCCGGCGCGCGCGAGCAGAAAAAGGCCAACATCTACAAAGGCCGTATCACCCGCATCGAGCCGAGCCTCGAGGCCGCATTCGTCGACTTCGGCGCCGAACGCCACGGCTTCCTCCCCCTCAAGGAAATCTCCCGCGAGTACTTCAAGAAGAATCCTGAAGGCCGCATCAACATCAAGGACGTCCTGAGCGAAGGCCAGGAAGTCATCGTCCAGGTCGAGAAAGAAGAACGTGGCAACAAGGGCGCCGCCCTGACCACCTTCATCAGCCTCGCCGGCCGCTACCTGGTGCTCATGCCCAACAACCCGCGTGCCGGTGGTATCTCCCGCCGCATCGAGGGCGAAGAGCGCAACGAACTGCGCGAAGCCCTGAACGGCCTGACCGTTCCCGGCGACATGGGCCTGATCGTCCGCACCGCGGGCCTGGGCCGCAGCTCCGAAGAGCTGCAATGGGACCTGGACTACCTGCTGCAACTGTGGGGCGCCATCAAGGAAGCCTCCGGCGAGCGCAGCGGTCCGTTCCTGATCTACCAGGAAAGCAACGTC
This sequence comes from Enterobacterales bacterium AE_CKDN230030158-1A_HGKHYDSX7, assembly GCA_046940325.1. Classification (GTDB taxonomy): domain Bacteria; phylum Pseudomonadota; class Gammaproteobacteria; order Pseudomonadales; family Pseudomonadaceae; genus Pseudomonas. The sequence continues at coordinate 468,020 of JBKYMN010000001.1, forward strand.
ATCATCCGCGCCATCCGCGACTACCTGCGCCAGGACATCGGCGAAGTGCTGATCGACAGCCTCGATGCCCAGGAAGAAGCCCTGAACTTTATCCAGCAGGTCATGCCGCAGTACGCGAGCAAGGTGAAGCTGTACCAGGACAGCGTTCCGCTGTTCAACCGCTTCCAGATCGAGAGCCAGATCGAAACCGCCTTCCAGCGCGAAGTGAAGCTGCCGTCGGGCGGCTCCATCGTCATCGACCCGACCGAAGCCCTGGTGTCCATCGACATCAACTCGGCGCGCGCCACCAAAGGCGGCGACATCGAGGAAACCGCCCTGCAGACCAACCTGGAAGCGGCCGAGGAAATCGCCCGCCAACTGCGTCTGCGTGATATCGGCGGCCTGATCGTCATCGACTTCATCGACATGACCCCGGCGAAGAATCAGCGCGCCGTGGAAGAACGCGTCCGCGAAGCCCTCGAAGCTGACCGCGCCCGCGTCCAGGTCGGCCGCATCTCGCGCTTCGGCCTGCTGGAAATGTCCCGTCAGCGCCTGCGTCCGTCCCTGGGCGAGACCAGCGGCATTGTCTGCCCGCGCTGCAACGGCCAAGGCATCATCCGCGACGTCGAATCCCTGTCGCTGGCCATCCTGCGCCTGATCGAGGAAGAAGCCCTGAAGGACCGCACTGCCGAAGTTCGTGCACGCGTGCCGTTCCAGGTTGCCGCCTTCCTGCTCAACGAGAAGCGCAACGCCATCACCAAGATCGAACTGCGCACCCGCGCGCGCATCTTCATCCTGCCGGACGACCACCTGGAAACTCCGCACTTCGAAGTCCAGCGCCTGCGTGACGACAACCCCGAACTGCTGTCCGGTCATGCCAGCTACGAGATGGCCCCGGAAGAGCACGAGGAAGTCCAGCCGGTCAGCGCCACCCGCACCCTGGTTCGCCAGGAAGCTGCGGTGAAAACCGTTTCCCCGCAGACCCCTGCCCCGCAGCAGACTGCCGCCGAGGCACCGGTCGCCGTCGAAGCCACCAAGCCCATGCCTGAGCCGAGCCTGTTCCAGGGCCTGGTGAAGTCGCTGGTAGGCCTGTTTGCCGGCAGCAAGCCGGAACCGACTCCGGTTGCCGCCCAGAAGCCGGCCACCGAGCGCAGCGAAGGCCAGGGCGAGCGTCGCAACGGCCGTCAGCAGAACCGTCGCCGTGACGGTCGCGATGGTGGTCGTCGTGATGACGAGCGCAAAGAGCGTGGCGAGCGTCGCCGCGACGAGCGTGGTGAGCGCACCGAACGTCCGGCCCGCGAAGAGCGCCAGCCGCGTGAAGATCGCGCCGAGCGTCAGCCCCGCGAGGAGCGCCAGCCGCGCGAAGAACGTGCCGAGCGTCAACCGCGCGAAGAACGCCAGCCGCGTGAAGAGCGCGCTGAACGTCAACCGCGTGAAGAGCGTCAGCCGCGTGAAGAACGCGCCGAGCGCCAGCCGCGCGAGGAGCGTCAGCCCCGCGAAGAGCGTGGTGAGCGCACCGAGCGCCAACCGCGTGAAGAACGCCAGCCGCGCGAAGAGCGTCAGCCTCGCGGTGAGCGTGGCGAGCGCGCCGAGCGTCAGCCCCGTGAAGAGCGCCAGCCGCGCGAAGACCGTCAGGCTCGCGATGCCGCCGCCCTGGAAGCCGAAGAGCTGCCGAACGAGGAGCTGCTGGATCAACAGGACGACGAAGGCTCGGATGACGAGCGTCCGCGTCGCCGCTCCCGTGGCCAGCGCCGCCGCAGCAACCGTCGTGAGCGCCAGCGCGAAGCCGGTGTGGATGGCGTGGAAGGCGAAGTGACTGCCGAAGGCAACACTGAGCAGGCCGCTTCCGACACTCCGTCGCCTGCCGCCATGGTCGCTGCTGCCGCCACTGCTGTCGCCGTTGCCGATGCCACCGAGCAGGAGCAGCCCGCTGCCGAGGCTCAGACCGAGACCGTAGCGGTCGAGTCCGGCGTCGTCGAAGCCGTACGCACCGAAAGCGCCCTGGAACAGACCATCGAGTTCCTGGCCAAGCCCAGCGAAGAAGCTGCCGATTCGGTAGAGGCAGCAGTCACTGAAACGGTTGAAGTTGCTGCCACCGAGCCGACCTTTGCACAAGAAGCATCGGCTCCGGCCGCTGAAACCGTGATCGAAGCTGTCGCTCAGCTGGTCGAAGAGCCCAAGGTAGAAGCCCCGGTGGTTGCCGAGGAAGCTCCGGCCGCCGCTCCGGCCCCTGCCGAAGAAGCTGCCCAGGCTGTTCCGGCCAACGCCACCGGCCGTGCCTCCAACGACCCGCGCGAGCGTCGTCGCCAGGAGCGCGCTGCCCGCGAAGCCGCTGCTGCAGTTGCCGCCACTTCGCAGGTCGAGCCAGCTCCGGCTGTCGAGGCCGTGGTAGAAGAAGTCGCTGTCGTGGAAGCCGAAGTCGTGACCGAGCCGGTCGCTGAAGTTGCCGTCGAAGCCGTCGAGGCAGAAGTGGTGAACGAAGCAGCCGCCGAGCAGGCTGAAGCAGAAGGCGAGAAAGCCGAGAAGACCGAGGAAGAAGGCTCCGTGGTGGAAAAACACCACAGCTGATAGCTTCCTGATCTGAAAAAGGGGATGCATCTGCATCCCCTTTTTTATTGCCTGCGAGTTGAGCTTCCAGGCGGTGCAGGGGCGGACTCTGTCCGCTCCTGCGATCAGCCCGACCCGCTAGCTCCGAGCGGCTGAGCGTCGCCAGACAGGAACGACAGCCACAAAAAAGGGATGCCATGGCATCCCTTTTTGGCCCGAAACGGTGTCAGTAGAGATTCGGCTCCATCTCGAGCCCCACGCCGAAACGCTGCTGGATATCGCCCTGTATCCGCTGCGCCAGGGCATGGAGCTGCGCTCCGGTGGCACCGCCGTAATTGACCAGGACCAGCGCCTGCTGGGCATGCACCCCCACTGCGCCGTCACGGAAGCCTTTCCAGCCCGCCTTGTCGATCAGCCAGCCGGCGGCCAGCTTCATCTGGCCGTTGCCCTGTGGATAAGCGACCAGGTCGCTGTAGCGCTGGTGCAGCGCATCCGCCTGGTCCGCCGAAACTACGGGGTTCTTGAAGAAGCTGCCGGCATTGCCCAGCACTGCCGGGTCCGGCAGCTTCTCGCGGCGAATGGAGCAGATCACCCGCGAGACGTCGGCCGGTGTCGGCGCAGTCACGCCCTCCTCCGCCAGGCGCTGGCGCACCGGACCGTAGTCCAGGTGCAGTTTCGCCGTCCGAGCGAGGACGAAGCGCACGCGCAGGATCAGCCAGCGGCCCGGCTCGCGCTTGAAGCGGCTTTCGCGGTAGGCAAAGGCACAGTCCTCCAGACCGAACTCGCACAGCTCGCCGCTCTCACGGTCCAGCGCAGTCAGGCCGGCAAACACATCCTTGATCTCGACGCCGTAAGCGCCAATGTTCTGCATCGGCGCGGCACCCACGGTGCCGGGAATCAGACTGAGGTTTTCCAGCCCACCCAGTCCCTGCGCCAGGGTCCAGCGCACGAACTCGTCCCACACCTCGCCAGCTTCCGCCTCGACCACCACGCGCTCACCGTCATCACTGACGACGCGCACGCCACGGGAAGCCATGCGCAGCACCAACGCGTCGACGTCACGGGTCAGCAGCAGGTTGCTGCCGCCACCGATCACCATCAGTGGCAGACCCTTTTCGGCAGCCGCGGCGATCCCCGCGCGCACCTCGGCATCGTCGTGGGCCTGGGCAAACCAGCGCGCCGCGACCTCGACACCGAAGGTGTTGTAGGGCTTGAGGGAAATGCATTCTTGCAGTTGCAGCGTCACAGGCGCCCCTTTACTTCCGCCAGCAGGCCGTCGCAGGCCCTTTCCACCAGGTCCAGCACCTGCTCGAAGCCGTCCTCGCCACCGTAGTACGGGTCGGGAACTTCGTCGACGGCACCTTCGTAACGGCGCAGGAACAGGTCCAGTTCAGCCTTGCCGGTACTGGTACGCAGGTGTTTCAGGTCACGCAGATTGGCGTTGTCCATGGCGAGAATCAGGTCGTAGCGAGCGAAGTCCGCCACGCTGACCTGCCGCGCCCGCAGGCCCGACAGGTCGTAGCCCCGGCGCAGCGCGGCGGCGCGAGTGCGTGCGTCCGGCGCCTTGCCGACATGCCAGTCGCCGGTACCGGCCGAGTCGATCTCGATGCGCCCCTCAAGGCCCGCTTCGCGCACCTTGTGGCGGAACACGCCTTCAGCGGTGGGCGAGCGGCAGATGTTACCGAGGCAGACGAACAGGACCTTCATCAGGCCCCCAGGATGCGCCGGACGCGCTCCAGGTCTTCCGGAGTATCGACACCCGCCTGCGGAGCTTCCAGGGCGTCAGCCACGTGGATGCGCACGCCATGCCAGAGCGCGCGCAGCTGCTCCAGGCACTCGGTATCTTCCAGCCAGCACGGGCCCCAGGCCACGAAGTCACGCAGGAAGCGCGCACGGTAGGCATAGATGCCGATATGGCGGCGGTACGGCACATCGGCCGGCAGGCTTTCGCGGTCCACCGCGAAGGCGTCGCGCGCCCAGGGCAGCGTGGCGCGGCTGAAGGTCAGCGCCAGGCCATTCTTGTCGCTGACCACCTTGACGATGTTCGGGTTGAACAACGCAGCCGGGTCATGGATTTCCTCACACAGGGTGGCGATGCCCGCCTCCGGGTGTGCCGCGAGGTTCGCCGCCACCTGATCGATGATCGACGGCGGCACCAGCGGCTCGTCGCCCTGCACGTTGACCACGATGGCATCGTCGGCCAGGCCCAGCGCGTCGGCCACTTCGGCCAGGCGATCGGTGCCGGAGTTGTGGTCGGCACGGGTCAGCACCACCTGGGCGCCGAAGCCCTGGCAGGCGTCGAAGATGCGCGAGTCATCGGTAGCGACCACCACCTGGGTGGCGGAGCTTTTGCCGGCCTGCGCCCAGACGTGCTGGATCATCGGTTTGCCGGCAATGTCCTGCAACGGCTTGCCGGGCAGGCGGGTAGAGGCGTAGCGGGCGGGAATGACGACGGTGTAGGCCTGGCTCATGGCGTTACTTGTCCAGACGTTCGTCGACGTTGAGGGTCCGCGCCTCGCCCTCGAGCATCACCGGGATGCCGTCGCGCACCGGGTAGGCCAGGCCGTCGGCTTTGCAGATCAGCTCGGACTTGTCATCGGTGAGCTTGAGCGGGCCCTTGCACAGCGGACAGGCGAGGATATCGAGGAGTTTCGGGTCCATGGTGCGTTCCTTGAACTTGAAATGAAGAACGGATCGGATGCGTGCGCCGCCGGGTTGCAGCGCCGAATCAGCGAGCGAGCAGGCGCTCGAGCTGGGCGTCGAACCACACGACAAAGGCCGGCGAGGGCTGCGCGTCGACAGCAAGGTACCACCAGTCGGGCGCGGCAAAGGACCGGCATTTCACCGCGTCCTTCTCGGTCATGACCAGCGGCAGTTCCGGCGTGAAGCGCAGCTGCTCGGCGGTAAGGGCCGCATGGTCGGGGAAGGGATGCGGAATCGGCCGCCAGTTTAGCGCCTCGAGCGTCGTGAAGAAACGCTGCGGGTTGCCGATGGCGGCCAGGGCATGCACCTCCTGCCCGGCGGGGAAATGCTCGACGCCACGGCACTCGCCGCTGGCCAGATTGACCAGGGCAGATGGTCGCAGGACGAAGGAGAAGGCGCCGGTCGGATCGGACGGTGCGCCGTTGTGCAGCACGGCGTCGACTTCGGCCAGTCGCTCGGCCGGTTCGCGCAGCGGCCCCGCGGGCAGGCAGCGGCCGTTGCCCAGGCCGCGGGCAGCGTCGATCAGCACCAGTTCCAGGTCGCGGGCCAGGCGGTAATGTTGCAGGCCATCGTCGCAGAGGATCAGGTCCAGCGCTTCCTCAGCCAGCAGGGCGCGCACGGCGCTGGAGCGATCCGGGTCGATCATCAGCGGCACTCCGCTGCGGCGCACGATCATCAGCGGCTCGTCGCCCGCCTCTGCCGCCGATTGCTCGGCGCGCACGCGCCAAGGCGTCTGCGGCGGCTTGGCGCCGTAGCCACGGCTGACCACGCCGACCTTGAGGCCACGGGCGCGGCAGTGTTCGATCAACCAGAGGATCATCGGCGTCTTGCCGGTGCCGCCCACGGTGATGTTGCCGACCACGACGATCGGTACAGGAGCGCGGTAGGCCGGCTTGGCGCCGGAGAGGAAGTCCTGCCGGCGGCCGTGGGCGACACGCCGGTAGAGCAATTCGAGCGGCCTGAGCAGGGCAAGGGCCGGATGGCCCTTGTACCAGGCGTCGAGCAGGCGGTCGGAGAACGCCATCAGGGGGTCTTCTTGTCCGCCCGGGACTCGATGGTGGTGATGCGCAGGTGGGTGAAGCCCAGCTTGCCAGCGGCATCCATCGCGGTGACCACGGACTGGTAGTCCACCTTGCCGTCGGCAGTGATCACGACCGGCAGGCTGTTGTCGCCGGCGGATTCGCGCTGCATGGCATTCATCAGGTTTTCCAGGTCGTCGCGGGCCAGGCTCTGGCCGTTGAGCGCGTAGTGACCTTCGAGGCTGATGGAGATTTCCAGCTGCTTGATCTCGGTCGCTTCCGGCGGCGTGCCGCTGACCGCCTCAGGCAGTTCGACCTTGAGCTGCGAGGGCTTGGTGAACGAGGTAGCGACCACGAAGAACAGCAGCAGCACGAAGATCACATCGATCAGCGACGCCAGGTTGATGAAGACGTCCTCGCGGGCCGCTCCGCCCGCTCTGCGGCGGAATTTCACGCTTTGCCTTCCTCGACGAAGTCGACTTCGCGGTCGCCCTGGGTCACTTCCACCAGCTTGATCGCTTCCTGCTCCATGGCGATGACCAGTTCATCGACCCGGCGCAGCAGGTAACGGTGGAAGAACACCGCCGGGATGGCCACGATCAGGCCGGCCGCGGTGGTGATCAGGGCCTTGGAGATACCGCCGGCGAGCATCGGCGCATTGGCCATGCCGTCGCCCATGAAGGCGCTGAAGATCTGGATCATGCCGAACACGGTGCCCAGCAGGCCGAGCAGCGGCGCCATGGCGGCGATGGTGCCGAGGGCGTTGAGGTAGCGCTCCAGCTCGTGGATGACGCGGGAAGCGGCTTCCTCGATGCACTCCTTCATGATCTCGCGACCGTGCTTGGAGTTGGCCAGTCCGGCGGCGAGGATTTCACCCAGCGGGGAAGACGCGCGCAGGTCCTTGAGGGCCTGGCTGTTCATCTTCTTGTCCTTGATCTGCTTCCACACCTGGCCGAGCAGTTGCGGCGGGGCCACGCGGCTCAGGCGCAGGGTCCAAAGACGTTCGGCGACGATCGCCATGGCAGCGACGGAGCTCAGCAAGATCGGCAGCATCATCCAGCCGCCAGCTTTGACCAGTTCCCACACAGTGGTGAATCCCCTGAAAAAAAGTGGCGCCACTCTAGCACAGGGGCCGTGGCGAGCCGACCGCTCGCGTCTCAATTTTCCTGCCAGAAATGTGCGCCTTCCCGCACTCCCCCAAGCTCGCCATGGGCACCGAGGGTCAGGCTCAGCGCCCCCTGCTCCGCCGTATCGTGAATCCGGATGCCCAGCGTGCGGAAGCGCTCCACGACCGACGGATGCGGATGGCCATAAGGGTTGTTGGCGCCACGGGAAATCAGCGCGGCAGCGGGCCGGATTGCGCGCAGGAAAGCCGGCCCCGACGAGGTGCGACTGCCATGGTGGCCGGCGAGCAGCCAGTCGATCCGCGCGCCCGGATGCTCCGCCAGCCAGGCCAGCTCGGCAGCCTGGGGCAGGTCGCCGGTAAGCAGAACGCGCTCGCCGTTGGCTTCGATCTCCAGCACGCAGGAGCGCTCGTTGCTTTCCCGGGCGCCCTGCCACGCCCAACTGGAGAGTCGGACGCCCGCGACATTCCAGTCCCGGGTCCGGCAGGACTCGGCCTGCAACTGCGCCGGCAAGCGCTCGGGCTCGCCGCTGATGACCCGCGCCGGGTGTAGCGAGCGCTGCACGGCCAGGGCCCCACCGGCGTGGTCATTGTCCGCATGGCTGAGCATCAGTAGATCCAGATGGCCAATCCCCAGGCTGCGCAATGTCGGCACCACCACCCGCTCGCCGATATCGAAATCGCCATTGCGCGCGCCGGCGTCGTAGAGCCACACCTGGCTGCGGGTGCGGATCAGCACCGACAGTCCCTGCCCCACATCCAGCACACGGATTTCCGCCCTGCCCGGCGCGGGCAACGGAACAGCCGGCCAGAATACCGGCAGGAACATCGCCAGCCCCAGCACGCGCAAGGGCACGCCAGCCGGCGCGAGCAGCAGAAGCGCCCCCACCATCGCCAGCACCACTTCCCAGAGCGGCGCGGCCACGGGCTGCCAAGCAGGAGCCAGCTCGGCCATCCAGCCCAGCAGGCGGAACAGCAACTCCAGCAGGCCTCCTGACACCCAGAGCAGGGCTTCGCCCAGCCAGGGAACTCCCAGTGCCAGACTCCCAAGCAGGGCCAATGGCACGACGACCATCTCCACCCAGGGCACCGCTACAAGGTTGGCGAACACGCCGGAAACGCTCAGGGGCAGGCCGAGGGCGATGGACGCCGGCAACAATCCGACCGCCATCAGCCATTGCGCGCGCAGCCAGGTGCGCCAGGCGGTCCAGCGCCCCAGCCGCCCCGAGAAACCGAAAATCAGCAGCGCCACCGCCGCATAGGAAAGCCAGAAGCCCGGCAGCAGCACCACCAACGGCTCGACCAGCAGTACCGCGAGCAAGGCAGCGAGCAAAGGCGTCCAGAGGCCGCGATGGCGATAGCGCAGGCGCCACAGCAGGACGATGGAGACCATGACGCAAGCGCGTTGCAACGGCACCTCGAACCCGGCCATCAGGCTGTAGGCCCAGGCGCCACCGGCCGCCAGCAGACAGGCACAGGGCAGCCAGGGCAGACGCGAAGGCCAGCAGCCGAACCGGGCCAGCCCCGCAACGATGGCGTAGAGCAGCCCGGCAAGCAGGGAGATATGCGAGCCGGAAATCACCATCAGGTGCAGCGTTCCGGTGTCCTGCAACACCTGCCAGTCGGCCGTGGTCAGCCCGGAGGCATCGCCCAGTACCAGCGCCGCCAGGGCGCCCGCTCGGCCATGGGCATCAACCGCCAGCAGGCGCTTGCGCCAGGCCTCGCGCCAGGCGCGTGGCCCGCTGGAAGTCTCCAGCCGCTGGCCATCCTTGACGCTGCCGGTGGCGCCGATGCGCTGGGCGGTGAGCCAGGCCTCGTAATCGAAACCCGCCCCATTGGCCATGCCATGGGGACGCTTGAGCTTCACCGCCAGCCGCCAACGCTCGCCGCCCTCCACCGGCGGTCCGCCGAACCAGGACAGGCGCAGCGTCGCCGGAACCTTCGCCCGCGCGCTGGTGACCTCGGAGAGCACGAAGCGGACCGACGGACCGGAGCGATCCGGCAACCCCTCTACCCGGCCCTCCAGCCACAAGGTACGGCCGTCCAGCTCCGGCGCGAGCCGATCATCCAGCGCCCATTGCGCCGACTGGCAGGCCCAGGCGAAGCCCAGCAGGAACAGGCCAACGAAGTAGCCACGGGTAAACAGCAGAGGCAGCCCAGCCACCCCCAGAAGCAGCAACCAGACGCCTGAAGGCAAGGCCGGCAACCAGCGCAGGAGGAGCAGGCCGAAGGCCAGGGCGAACATCCCGGTACGAGGCAACGGCGCCCTCCCTGGAGCCCCGCGCAACCGCCGGTCCGATCGGCCTGCGGCGGTTACACACGGACATACTTGGCAACGAATGACTGTCATCTAGCTAGGCATAATGGTGCGTCGTCCGTCTGCCAGAGATTTCCTCCATGCCGCGCCGAATCTTCAAGCGCTACATGCCGGATCCGGAGAGCATCAGGAACCACAAGGGCCTGCGCTTTCTCGGACCGCTGATCCATTCCCCCAACCTCTGGCACCTCAATCGCCGCTCCGTCTCCCGCGCCATGGGCATGGGGCTGTTCGCAGCGTTCATCCCGATCCCGCTGCAGATGCTGCTGGCCGCCTCGCTGGCGGTCTGGGTGCGGGCCAACCTGCCGATCTCGGTGGGGCTGGTCTGGCTGACCAACCCGATCACCATGCCGCCGGTGTTCTACTGCACCTACAAGATGGGCGCCTGGGTCATGGGTATCCCGGCGCGCGCCCTGCCCGACCACCTGACCTGGGAGTGGATCAGCGGCGAGCTGGCCGCGCTCTGGCAACCCTTCCTGTTGGGCTCGGTGCTCTGCGGCATCCTGGTGGGCATCCTCGGCTACCTGATTACCGAGGGTTACTGGCGCTGGTGGATCGGCCGTAGCTGGCGACGGCGCCGGGCGCTGCGCAACCTGCAGCAAGGGCTCTAGCCCCTTCCGAAAGCCGGAAGCAAAAAGCCGCCCCGAAGGGCGGCTTTTTGTTGGGCCGATGGCTCACTCGTAACGCAGCGATTCCGCTGGCTGGGTAGAGGCCGCGCGCCAGGCCGGGTACAGCGTGGCGAGGAAGCTCATCGACAGCGCTGCCACGCAGATCAGCACGATGTCACTGATCTGCGGGTCGGACGGCAGGTAGTTGATGAAGTAGATGTCCGAGTTGAACACGTGGGTGCCGGCAATGCGCTCCAGGGTCGAGACGATGGCCGTGACGTTGTAAGCCGCCAGCACACCCAGCACGCAGCCGATGACGGTGCCGATCAGGCCGATCACCGTGCCCTGCACCATGAAGATCGCCATGATCTGCTTCGGCGTGGCGCCCAGGGTACGCAGGATGGCGATGTCCGCTCGCTTGTCGGCCACCACCATGATCAGGGTGGCGATGATGTTGAAAGCGGCAACCGCGACGATCAGCAACAGCAGCAGACCGATCATGGTCTTTTCCATCTTCATCGCGCTGAACAGGCTGCCCTGGGTATGGGTCCAGTCCACCGAGCGGTAGCCGTCGCCCAGTTGCTTGGCGATGGTCGCGCCAACTTCCGGCGCCTGGAACAGGTCCTTCAGGGCGATGCGCACGCTCTGTACCTGGCCGGGCTGCCAGCGCATCAGGCTCGCCGCGTCGTCCACGTGGATCAGCGCCAGGGAGCTGTCCAGCTCGGCGCCGACCTTGAAGATGCCGACCACGTTCAGGCGCTGCATGCGCGGGGTGATGCCACCGGGCGCGGTGCTCGGCTCGGGGACGATCAACAACAGGCTGTCACCGACGCCGACATGGAAGCGCCGCGCAGTGATCTCGCCAATGACCACGCCGAACTCGGTGGCCTTGAGGTCCTCGAGACGACCCTGGACCATGTGCTGGCCGATGATCGACACCTGGGTCTCCAGGGCCGGATCGACGCCGTCCACCTCGATGGGCTGCATCATGCCCTTGTAGGAAAGCATGCCGTCGACCTCGGTGTAGGGCACCGCGCCGACGATCTTCGGGTTCTGCTTCGCTACCTCGGCCACGCGTTGCCAGTCATCCAGCGGGCCGCTGGTCTTCTGCAGCACGGCGTGCGGCACCATACCGAGGATGCGCGAGCGCATTTCCTTCTGGAAGCCGTTCATGACCGAGAGCACCACGATCATCGCCAGCACGCCCAGGGCGAGGCCGATCATCGAGGTCAGGGAGATGAAAGAGATGTAGTGGTTGCGCCGCTTGGCCCTTGTGTAGCGGGTGCCGATGAAGACGGACAGGGGTCTGAACATTCCGGTATCCCTCAGGCGGCGACCAGCCGGCCCTCCTCCAGGCGCAGCACACGGTCCATCTGCTGGGCGAGGTGAGTGTCGTGGGTCACCACCAGGAAGGCGGTGCGCAGGGACTGCGACAGTTCCAGCATCAGTTCCTGGATTCCGTGGGCAGTGTGCTGGTCGAGGTTGCCGGTGGGCTCGTCGAGCAGCACCAGCTTCGGTGTGTTGACCAGGGCGCGGGCGATGGCCACGCGTTGGCGCTCACCACCGGACAGCTCCGACGGCTTGTGGCTCAGGCGATGACCCAGACCCACGCGCTCCAGCAGCGCAGTGGCACGCTGACGCGCCTCGGGGATCGGCGTCTTGCCGATCAGCAGCGGCATGCAGACGTTCTCCAGGGCGGTGAACTCCGGCAGCAGGTGGTGGAACTGGTAGACGAAACCCAGCGCCCGGTTGCGCAGCAGGCCGCGCTGCTTCTCGTTCAGGGCCGACAACTGCTCGCCAGCCAGCCAGACGCTGCCGCTGCTGGGGGTGTCGAGGCCACCGAGCATGTTCAGCAGGGTGCTCTTGCCCGAGCCCGAGCTGCCGACGATGGCCACGCGCTCACCGGGCAGCAGTTCCAGCTGCACATTGGACAGCACCTCGACCGACTGCGGGCCTTCCTCGTAGCGCTTGCCGAGGTCACGGCAGCTCAGGACGGCCTGATCGTTGTTACTCATAACGCAATGCCTCCGCGGGCTGGGTGCGGGCCGCACGCCAGGCCGGATACAGGGTGGCGAAGAAACTCAGGATCAGCGCGGCGCTGCACACCAGGATCACGTCCTCGCTCATCAGTTGCGAGGGCAGGTAATCGATGAAGTAGACATCCGCGTTGAGGAACTTGTGGCCCAGCAGGCGCTCCAGCAAGGCAATGGCGGAGCTGACGTTGAGCGCCGCAAGGATGCCCAGCACGCCGCCGATGAAGGTGCCGATCACACCGATCACCGTACCCTGGACCATGAAGGTCGCCATGATCTGCCCCGGCGTGGCGCCCAGGGTGCGCAGGATGGCGATATCGGCCTTCTTGTCGGTGACGACCATGACCAGGGTGGAAATGATGTTGAACGCGGCGACCGCGACGATCAGCAGCAGCAACAGGCCGATCATGGATTTTTCCATGCGGATCGCCTGGTACAGGTTGCCGTGGCTACGGGTCCAGTCGCGGGCGAAGTAGTCATTGCCCTTCAGGGTGCGGGCGATTTCCCAGGCGGTGCGCGGTGCCTGGAACAGGTCATCGAGCTTCAGGCGCAGGCCTTCGACCTGGCCTTCCTTGAGGCGGCGCATGCGTGCGGCGTCGTCGATGTGGACCATGGCGACATAGCCATCCAGCTCACCAGCGCCGACGTGGAAGGTGCCGACCACGGTGAAGCGCTTCATGCGCGGGAACATGCCGGCCGGGGTGACCGAGACCTCCGGGGCGATGAAGGTGACCTTGTCGCCCAGCTTCACGCCGAGGTTCTTCGCCGCCTTGTCGCCGATGATGATGCCGAACTCGCCGGGCTTGAGGCTCGAGAGCGAACCTTGCTGGAAGAACTGGTCGATGATCGAGACCTTGCTCTCCTCGTTCGGGTCCACCGCGTTGACCAGCACCTTCTGCACCGTGCCGCCGGCGCTGAGCAGGCCCTGCATCTGGATGAAGGGAGCGACCTCCAGCACATTGGGGTGCTGCTGCTTGATCGTGCCGGCGATGCCGCGCCAGTCCTCGATGGGCTGGTAGGACTCCACCGTGGCGTGGGGCACCATGCCCAGCACGCGGGTGCGCATCTCGTGGTCGAAGCCGTTCATCACCGACAGCACCACGATCATCACCACCACGCCCAGCGCGAGGCCGATCATGGAGGTGAGCGAAATGAAGGAAACGAAGTGGCTGCGGCGTTTGGCGCGTGTGTAGCGCGTTCCGATGTAGACGGAAAGTGGTCTGAACATGTGGGGCCGATTGAGAAGATGAAGAGTGCGTCGGGCGTCAGATCCATCTGGCGTGCGACTTCCGTGTGGCGAGGCTCGGCAGGCGGCTTTACACTCAGACCATCACTGCCGCCGTGGGTTCGCCATGTCCACTCCAGACGCGGATAACCGCCGCGAATACTATCGTATTGAAGATACGCTCGCATTGGAATTTCGCCCGCTGCGCGAGGAGGAAATCCAGTCGCAAGAAGTACTTCAGGATGATTCCGCGCTGTTCAATCTGCTCAGCGACCTGCACCTGGCCGACTTCGAGTCGCAGCACCTGCTGCGCCATATCCACGAGCGCGACCGCCCGCTGGCCAGCTACCTGAAGGTGATGAACAGGCGCATCGACCTGATCGCCCAGGCCCTGACCCAGAGCCTGCTCAGCGAGATCGGCCCGGCGCGCAAGGTCACGCTGTCCGAAGGCGGCATCAATTTCCGCGATGCCCAGCCGCAGCCGGTAGGCCAGGACCTGGCGCTGAAGATCGTCCTGCTGCCACAGGGCCTGGGCCTCCTGCTGCGCGCCAAGGTGACCCACTGCCAGCAGCAGCCCGAGGGCGACTACGAGATCGGCACTGAATTCGAGATACTCGGCGACAGCCAGCGCCAGCTGCTGGCCCGCCACATTCTCCAGCGCCAGGCGCTGGAGCGCCGTCGGGCCAAGGCCCGCGAAGCATGAACAAAGGGATTTGCATGCGCCATCTGCTGCTCCTGTTGAGCCTTGTCACCCCGCTGCCACTGCTGGCCGATACCATCGAGATACCCGTGGGTGCCCAGGGCGACCCGCACATTGCACTGCCGGTCCGTGGCGAGAGCCAGAAAGCCGTGCTGGAGCGCTTCGGCCTGCCGGACGAGGAGCATCCGGCGGTGGGCAAACCGCCCATCTCGCGCTGGGACTACCGCGAATTCAGCGTCTATTTCGAGAGCGGCGTGGTGGTCGATGCCGTCCGCCAGCACCGCTCCCAGTACCTCAAGGACCTTTCACCGACTCCCAAGGAGCCCCAGTGACTCTGATCTATGGCCATCGCGGCGCCAAAGGCGAAGCACCGGAAAACACCCTGAACAGCTTCCTGCGCTGCCTGGAACATGGCGTGAAGCGCTGCGAACTGGACCTGCACCTGTCCCGCGACGGCGAGCTGATGGTGATCCACGACCCGACGCTCAAGCGCACCACTGGCCGCCGCGGCAAGGTCTCCGAGCAACTGGCGGACGACCTGGTGACCCTGGACGCCCGCGAAGGCGGTCCCGGCTGGCTGCGCCCCTGCCCTGTCCCGCGCCTGGCGGAGCTGTTCGAGCGCTGCGAGTTCGAGCACTGGCAGCTGGAAGTGAAAAGCGCGTCGAAGGATCGTGCCGGGCGCACGGTGCAGGCGATCCACCAGTTGGTGGGCCGTTTCGGCCTGCGCGACCGGATTACCGTGACCTCGAGTTCGCGTACGGTGCTGCGCGCACTGGAAGAACTGGCACCGGACCTGTCACGCGGGCTGGTGGCCGAATACGCCTGGCTCGACCCGCTGAAGGTCGCCGCGCACTACCGCTGTGATCTGCTGGCGCTGAACTGGATGCTGTGCACCCCGGAGCGCCTGCTGAAAGCGCAGAAGCAGGGGCTGCATGTGTCGGTCTGGACGGTCAACGAGCCGGCGCTGATGCGCCGGCTCGCCGATTTTGGCGTGGATAGCCTGATCACAGACTTTCCCGGTTTGGCCACTGCCACGATCGGGAATCGCTGAGCAGGTTCCCCCCGACCGGCTCAGGCCGCCGGTCGGGGTATTTCAAAAAATCCGGTTCAGGCCGTCGAACGCCGCTACGCGGTAGGCTTCGGCCATGGTCGGATAGTTGAAGGTGGTGTTGACGAAGTACTTCAGGGTATTGAGCTCGCCCGGCTGGTTCATGATCGCCTGGCCGATGTGCACGATCTCCGAGGCCTGGTCGCCGAAGCAGTGCACGCCGAGGATTTCCAGGGTGTCGCGGTGGAACAGGATCTTCAGCATGCCCACCGGCTCGTTGGAGATCTGCGCGCGAGCCATGCCCTTGAAGAAGGCCTTGCCCACTTCGTAGGGGATCTTCGCCACGGTCAGCTCCTGCTCGTTCTTGCCGATGGAGCTGATCTCCGGAATGGTGTAGATGCCGGTCGGCACGTCATTCACGAAACGCCAGCCATCGTGCTCGACGATGTTGCCGGCGGCCGAACGGCCCTGGTCGTAGGCGGCGCTGGCCAGGCTCGGCCAGCCGATCACGTCACCCGCGGCGTAGATGTTCGACACCGAGGTGCGGTAGTTCTCATCCGTCTCGATCTGGCCGCGGCTGTTGACCTTGATGCCGATGTTCTCCAGACCCAGGCGGTCGGTGTTGCCGGTACGACCGTTGCACCACAGCAGGGCGTCGGCCTTGATCTTCTTGCCCGACTTCAGGTGCAGGATCACGCCGTTGTCCAGGCCTTCCACGCGCTCGTATTCCTCGTTGTGACGAATCAGCACGTTGTTGTTGCGCAAGTGGTAGCTCAGCGCATCGGAAATCTCGTCGTCGAGGAAGCTCAGCAGCTGGTCGCGGGTGTCGATCAGGTCCACCAGCACGCCCAGGCCACTGAAGATCGACGCGTACTCGCAACCGATCACGCCGGCTCCGTAGATGATCAGGCGGCGCGGGGTGTGGCTCAGCGAGAGGATGGTGTCGCTGTCGTAGACGCGCGGGTGGTTGAAGTTGATGTCCGAGGGGCGGTACGGGCGCGAGCCGGTGGCGATGACGAACTGGTCGGCCACCAGGCGCTCGACAGCGCCGCTGGGGGTCACGACTTCGACGGTGCGCTCATCGACGAAGCTGGCAGTGCCGTTGAACATGTCGATGCGGTTGCGCGCGTAGTAGCCGGTGCGCGAGGAGACCTGCTTGGAGATCACCCGCTCGGCGCTTTTCAGCACGTCGGGGAAGGAGAACCAGCGCGGCTCGCCGATCTGGCGGAACATCGGGTTGGTGTTGAACTCGATGATCTGCTTCACCGAGTGACGCAGCGCCTTGGACGGGATGGTGCCCAGGTGCGTGCAGTTGCCGCCGACCACGCGACGGCTGTCCACCACCGCCAGCTTGCGCCCGTACTTGGAGGCGTTCATTGCCGCCCCCTCGCCTGCCGGGCCCGTGCCGAGAATCACCACGTCGTAGTTGTAGACAGCCATGCGTACTCCTTCAGAACAGGCCGGGACGCCCGCTTGGCGCTCCCGGCGAAGCCCCGGCACCACATGCGCCGAGGCGGATCGAAATCATTGGCGCAGCTTAGCCCTGCGGCAAAGTGCTGCACATTAGCGGTTGGTCGGCAGGTAGGCGAATTTTGCCGCCACTACAAGCCTCGACCACTCCACGGGCCGCCATCATGCCCGCCGAAGCTTTCATTCATGCGACGGAAACAGCGCTTCGAAGCGCGTCGTCGCACGGGTCACGAAACCCTCGCCCTGGCGCACGATGAAGAACGCCGCCAACCCATTGCGCTCGGCAAAGGTATAGCCCTCCTCCGGCCCCAGCACCATCAGCAGGGTCGACAGGCCATCGGCGCGCAAGGCCTGGGCCTCCGCGACAGTCACCGACGCCAGCGCATGCCGGACGGGTGCTCCCGTACGCGGGTCGAAGGTGTGCGAATAGCGCTGCCCACCTTCCTCGAAATAGTTGCGGTAGTCACCGGAGGTGGACAGGCCGATGCCATCCAGCGCCACCGAACGCTCCACCTGCCGCTCGCGCTCACCGCTGGGCACTTCCAGGGCGATGCGCCAGGGCGTGCCATCGGGCTTGTGGCCCACGGCTTTCAATTCGCCGGTGATCTCCACCAGGTAATCCGTCAGGCCCAGCTCGGCCAGGCGCGCAACGACCCGATCCACTGCGTAGCCGGCGACGATACTGTCGAAATCCAGCTGTGCATCGACGTCCTTGCACAGTTGCTCACCTTCCAGGCGCAGATGCCGATGGCCGACGCGGGCGCGCTCACGCTCCAGGGCTGCGGAGTCCGGTACCTTTTCACTGCGCGACTGCGGGCCGAAGCCCCAGAGGTTCATCAGTGGCTCGACAGTAAGGTCGAAGGCGCCGCCGCTCTGCTGCGACAGCTGTTCGCCGTAGCGCCAGAGCTGGAGCATGTCCGCCGGCAAGGCCAGGCAGGCGCCGGCCGGAAAGGCATTGAAGCGCGACACCACGGAGTCGTCGCGGTAGGTGGAGAACTGCTCGTCCAGGCCCACCAGGATCGCGTCGACCTCAGCCTTGAGTTTCGCTGCATCCGGCGACTTGCCAGTCGGCACGAACTGTACCGTGTAGCTGCTGCCCATGGTCGGGCCGCCGAAGCGCTCGACGGACTGCCCGCAGCCGCTCAGGGCTGCCAGAACCAGCACGATCAACAGGCTTGCACGGGACAAGGTCATCTCCATCAGCCGCCCGGTAAGCGGCGCCGGGCATTCTACCGCATGCGCCCGGCGCCACTGTTTCCGCTCCGGCAAAGGTGCATTACCAAAAGAAAACGGGAGCCGAAGCTCCCGTTTCTCAACCGACTCAGGCGTTGGCCTTGGCCGGGGACTTGCGCTTGAACAGGTAGCAGGCGCCCATCAGCACGATCCACACCGGGATCGCGTACACCGACACGTCGATGCCCGGGATCTGCAGCATGATGCCCAGGATGAACACCACGAAGGCCAGGCACAGCCAGTTGCCGAAGGGGTACCACAGCGCGCGGAAGAACGGCTGCACGCCCTTGGCGACCATGGCCTTGCGGAACTTCATGTGGGCCAGGCTGATCATCGCCCAGTTGATCACCAGCGCGGCGACCACCAGGGACATCAGCAGCTCCAGCGCCTGGTGCGGGATCACGTAGTTGACCACCACGCAGGCCAGGGTGATGAAGGCCGAGACACCGATGGCCAGCAGCGGTACACCGCGATCGTCGACCTTGGCGAAGGCGCGCGGGGCATCGCCCTGTTCGGCCAGACCGTAGAGCATGCGGCTGTTGCAGTACACGCAGCTGTTGTAGACCGACAGCGCCGCGGTCAGCACCACGAAGTTCAGGATGTTCGCCGCCATGTCGCTGCCCAGCAGCGAGAAGACCTTCACGAACGGGCTGCCGCTGTAGGGATCGCCGGCCGCATTGATGCTCTGCAGCAGCGCATCCCACGGGTACAGCGAGAGCAGCACGGCCAGGGCGCCGATGTAGAAGATCAGGATCCGGTAGATGACCTGGTTGATCGCCTTGGGGATCACCTTCTTCGGCTCGGACGCTTCGGCGGCGGTGATGCCGACCAGCTCCAGGCCCCCGAAGGAGAACATGATGATCGCCAGGACCATGATCAGCCCCTTCCAGCCATTGGGGAAGAAGCCGCCGTGGGCCCACAGGTTGCTCACCGAGGCCTGCGGACCGCCGGTGCCGCTGACCAGCAGCCAGACGCCGAGCAGGATCATGCCGATGATGGCGACGACCTTGATGATCGCGAACCAGAACTCGGTCTCGCCGAAGGCCTTCACGTTGAACAGGTTGATGGCGTTGATCAGGACGAAGAACACTGCCGCCGTCGCCCAGGTCGGGAAGTCCGGCCACCAGAACTGGATGTACTTGCCGACTGCGGTCAGCTCCGACATACCCACCAGGATGTACAGCACCCAGTAGTTCCAGCCCGACATGAAGCCGGCGAAACCGCCCCAGTACTTGTGCGCGAAGTGGCTGAAGGAACCGGCAACGGGCTCCTCGACGATCATCTCGCCCAGTTGGCGCATGATCAGGAAGGCGATGAAGCCGCCGATGGCATAGCCGAGGATCATCGACGGGCCGGCGGATTGCAGGACGCCGGCAGAGCCCAGGAACAGGCCGGTACCGATGGCGCCGCCGAGGGCGATCAGCTGGATGTGGCGGTTCTTCAGGCCACGCTTCAGCTCGCCTTCGTGCAGATGTTGTCCATCCATTTGAAGTCTTTCCGGTTGCAGGAGTTGGCAGATTTTATCGTTGGAATGCTGGAGCCACTAACGAAAAACGGGAGCCCGAGAGCTCCCGTTTCCCTTATACCGCCTGGATCAGCGCGGGAAAGCCGGCGGGTTCACGCCAGCCATGTCTTCCATCACGCGGACGACCTGGCAGCTGTAGCCGAACTCGTTGTCGTACCACACGTAGAGGACGACGCGGTTGTCGTTGGCGATGGTCGCCTCGGCATCGACGACGCCCGCATGGCGGGAACCGACGAAGTCGGTGGAAACCACTTCCTGGGACGCCACGAAGTCGATCTGCTTCTGCAGGTCCGAGTGCATGGCCATCTGGCGCAGGTACTCGTTGATTTCTTCGCGGTTGGTGGCCTTTTCCAGGTTCAGGTTGAGGATCGCCATGGAGACGTTCGGCGTCGGAACGCGGATGGCGTTGCCGGTCAGCTTGCCCTTCAGAACCGGCAGAGCCTTGGCGGCAGCGGTAGCGGCGCCAGTCTCGGTGATCACCATGTTCAGCGGCGCGGCGCGGCCACGACGGCTGCCCTTGTGGAAGTTGTCGATCAGGTTCTGGTCGTTGGTGAACGAGTGAACGGTTTCGACGTGGCCGTTGACGATGCCGTACTGGTCGTTGACCGCCTTCAGCACCGGCACGATGGCGTTGGTGGTGCAGGAAGCGGCGGAAACGATCTTGTCGTCAGCGGTGATGTCGCCATGGTTGATGCCGTGTACGACGTTCTTCAGCGCGCCCTTGCCCGGAGCGGTCAGGATCACGCGGTCGATGCCCGGGCACTTCAGGTGCTGGCCCAGGCCTTCGGCGTCACGCCACTTGCCGGTGTTGTCGACCAGCAGGGCTTTCTTGATGCCGTACTGGGTGTAGTCGATCGACGCCGGGTCGTTGGAGTAGATCACCTGGATCAGGTTGCCGTTGGCGGTGATGGTGTTGTGTTCTTCGTCGATGGTGATGGTGCCATCGAACGGACCATGCACGGAGTCACGACGCAGCAGGCTGGCGCGCTTGACCAGGTCGTTCTCGGCGCCCTTGCGGACGACGATGGCGCGCAGGCGCAGGCCGTCGCCACCACCGGTCTTCTCGATGAGGATACGGGCCAGCAGGCGGCCGATACGACCGAAGCCGTACAGGACCACGTCGGTGCCTTCGCGGGCGCCGCCGTTCTGCTTGCCGACCACGTCGGCCAGTTCATCCTTGGTGAACTGCTCGATGCTGCGGCCGTTACCTTCGGACTTGAACTTGGAAACCATCTTGCCCAGATCGACGGAAGCGGCGCCCAGCTTGAGCTCGCTCATCGCCTTGAGGATCGGGAAAGTGTCGTGAACCGACAGCCCGCCTTCTTCGGCCAGGCGGTGACGGGCGAAACGGTGCGCTTTGAGAATCGCGATCACCGAACGGTTGATCAGGCCACGGCCGTAGATCGAGGTCACCACGTTGTTGTTACGGTACAGCTGACCGATCAGCGGAATCATGGCTTCCGCGAGGGCTTCACGATCGATCCACTCACCGAGACACTGGTCGGGCTTCTGGGTCACGGGCAATACCTTCCACATGTAGGAGAAGAAAAAAGGGGCTACATTATGACGGTGTGAACCTTCTCCGGCAATCCGCGACCGTCGCATGACTGACATCCGTCAATCGGGATAGTTACAATCCGGCCGGTCAAATTCCTCGACCGGAGCCAAGACTGCCCGTGTCCGTACTGCGTATCCCTACCCTGCCGACCGCTGCCGGCAAGCAATCCTGGGGCAATCTCCCCGGGGCCGCCCTCAGCCTGGCCATCGCCGAAGCCGCCGGGCCGGCGAAACGTTTCACCCTGTTGCTGACTGCCGACAGCCAGAGCGCCGAGCGCCTGGAGCAGGAGCTGCGCTTCTTCGCGCCGGATTTGCCGGTGCTGCAGCTGCCGGACTGGGAAACCCTGCCCTACGACGTGTTCTCGCCGCACCAGGACATCATCTCCCAGCGCGTCGCCACCCTTTACCAGCTCCCCGAGCTGCGCCGCGGCGTACTGGTGGTGCCCATCACCACCGCCCTGCACCGCCTGGCGCCGGCCAAGTTCCTGCTCGGCAGCAGCCTGGTGCTGGACGTCGGCCAGAAACTCGACGTCGAGCAGATGCGCAGCCGCTTCGAAGCCGCCGGCTACCGTTGCGTGGACACCGTCTACGAACACGGCGAATTCGCCGTGCGCGGTGCGCTGATCGACCTGTTCCCCATGGGCAGCGAGCTGCCCTACCGCATCGACCTGTTCGACGACGAAATCGAGACGCTGCGCACCTTCGACCCGGAAACCCAGCGTTCCATCGACAAGGTGGAGAGCATCCGCCTGCTGCCGGCCCGCGAGTTCCCGCTGCGCAAGGAAGCGGTGACCGGTTTCCGCGGCCGCTTCCGCGAGCGCTTCGACGTCGACTACCGCCGCTGCCCGATCTACCAGGACCTCGCCAGCGGCCTGACACCCGCCGGCATCGAGTACTACATCCCGCTGTTCTTCGAAGAGGGCGAGACTTCGACGCTGTTCGACTACCTGCCGCAGGACACCCAGGTGTTCTCCCTGCCGGGCATCGAGAGCGCCGCCGAGCAGTTCTGGACTGACGTGCGCAACCGCTACGAAGATCGCCGCTACGACCCGGAGCGCCCGCTGCTACCGCCGGCTGAAGTATTCCTGCCGGTAGAGGACTGCTTCGCCCGCCTGAAGCACTGGCCGCGTGTAGTCGTCAGCCCCGAGCCGATCGAGACCGGTGTCGGCCGCGAACGCTTCCCCGCCGAAGCGCTGCCGGAACTAGCTATCGAGGCCAAGGCAACCGAGCCGCTGGCGCGCCTGCGCCAGTTCATCGAGCAGTTCGACGGTCGCATCCTCTTTACCGCCGAGTCCGCCGGCCGCCGCGAGGTGCTGCTGGAGCTGCTGGCGCGGCTGAAGCTGCGCCCGGTGGAAGTCGAGGGCTGGCCGGGCTTCCTGGCCCACAAGGACCGCCTGGCGATCACCATCGCGCCGATGGACGAAGGCCTGCTGCTGGACGCCGACAAGGGCCTGCCCGGCATCGCGCTGGTGGCCGAGAGCCCGCTGTTCGGCCAGCGCGTCATGCAGCGCCGGCGCCGCGAGAAGACCCGCGACGGCGGCGAGAACGTCATCAAGAACCTCACCGAACTGCGCGAAGGCGCCCCGGTGGTACACATCGACCACGGTGTCGGCCGCTACATGGGCCTGATCACCCTGGAGATCGACGGCCAGAACGCCGAATTCCTCGCCCTGCAGTACGCCGACGAAGCCAAGCTCTACGTACCGGTGGCCAACCTGCACCTGATCGCCCGCTACACCGGCAGCGACGACGCCCTGGCGCCGCTGCACAAGCTGGGCTCGGAAACCTGGCAGAAAGCCAAGCGCAAGGCCGCCGAACAGGTCCGCGACGTCGCCGCCGAGCTGCTCGACATCTACGCTCGCCGCGCCGCCCGCAAGGGCTACGCGTTCAAGGACCCGCAGGTCGACTACGCCACCTTCTCCGCCGGCTTCCCCTTCGAGGAAACCCCGGACCAGCAGACCGCCATCGAGGCGGTGGTCGCCGACATGCTCTCGGAGAAGCCGATGGACCGCCTGGTCTGCGGCGACGTGGGCTTCGGCAAGACCGAAGTGGCCATGCGCGCGGCCTTCGTCGCGGTGCACAGCGGCAAGCAGGTCGCCGTGCTGGTGCCCACCACCCTCCTCGCCCAGCAGCACTACAACAGCTTCCGCGACCGCTTCGCCGACTGGCCGGTGACGGTCGAGGTGATGAGCCGCTTCAAGTCCGCCAAGGAAGTCGAAGGCGCCGTCGCCCAGCTCGCCGAGGGCAAGGTCGACATCGTCATCGGCACCCACAAGCTGCTGCAGGATGATGTGAAGTTCAAGAACCTCGGCCTGGTCATCATCGACGAGGAACACCGCTTCGGTGTGCGCCAGAAGGAGCAGCTCAAGGCGCTGCGCAGCGAGGTGGATATCCTCACCCTCACCGCCACGCCGATCCCGCGCACGCTCAACATGGCCGTGGCCGGCATGCGCGACCTGTCGATCATCGCCACGCCACCGGCGCGCCGCCTGTCGGTGCGCACCTTCGTCATGGAAGAGCAGAAGTCGGTGATCAAGGAAGCCCTGCTGCGCGAACTGCTGCGCGGCGGCCAGGTGTACTTCCTGCACAACGAAGTGAAGACCATCGAGAAGTGCGCCCGCGACCTGGCGGAGCTCGTCCCGGAAGCGCGCATCGGCATCGGCCACGGGCAGATGAACGAGCGCGACCTGGAACGGGTGATGAGCGACTTCTACCACAAGCGCTTCAACGTGCTGGTGGCCTCGACCATCATCGAGACCGGCATCGACGTGCCGAGCGCCAACACCATCCTCATCGAGCGCGCCGACAAGTTCGGCCTGGCGCAGCTGCACCAGCTGCGCGGGCGTGTCGGCCGCAGCCACCACCAGGCCTACGCCTACCTGCTGACCCCGCCGCGCAAGCAGATGACCCCGGACGCCGAGAAGCGCCTGGAAGCCATCGCCAACGCCCAGGACCTGGGCGCCGGCTTCGTGCTGGCCACCCATGACCTGGAAATCCGCGGCGCCGGCGAACTGCTCGGCGACGGCCAGAGCGGGCAGATCCAGGCGGTGGGCTTCACCCTCTACATGGACATGCTCGAACGCGCGGTGAAAGCCATCCGCAAGGGCGAGCAGCCCAACCTGGAACAGCCGCTGGGCGGCGGCCCGGACATCAACCTGCGCGTACCGGCGCTGATCCCCGAGGACTACCTGCCGGACGTGCACGCCCGCCTGATCCTCTACAAGCGCATCGCCAACGCCGCCGACGAGGACGGGCTGCGCGAGCTGCAGGTGGAAATGATCGACCGCTTCGGCCTGCTGCCGGAGCCGGCGAAGAACTTGATCCGCCTGACGCTTCTCAAACTGCAGGCGGAAAAACTCGGGATCATCAAGGTAGATGCCGGCCCCCAGGGAGGCCGGGTAGAATTCGCCGCCGATACCTGCGTCGACCCGCTGGTGCTGATCAAGATGATCCAGAGCCAGCCCAATCGGTACAAATTCGAAGGGGCCACCCTCTTCAAGTTCCAGGTGCCCATGGAGCGCCCGGAAGAACGGTTCAACACGCTGGAGGCGCTGCTCGAGCGCCTCACGCCACAGACTCATTAAGGACCCAGTGCAATGCGCCTGTTCCGACCCCTGCTGCTGTCGCTGGCGCTGCTGTCGCCGGCGGCCTTCGCCGAGCCCTACCAGGTCGAGCTGATCCTCTTCCAGCAGTCCGGCGACGTCGTACTCGCCAGCCGCCCCGCCCCCGATGACTGGGCCAAGGGTGCGCAACCACCGGGCCCGGACAGCTCGCGCCCGACCGCGATGGACGCGCAGGTCGCCAAGCTCAAGCAGAACGAAGGCTTCCAGGTGCTGATGCACAAGGCCTGGCGCCAGGAGATCGATACCACCCCGGTGAAGATTTCGCTCAGCGAAGGCGCCCAGCGCGACGGCCACTTCCCGGTGGAAGGCACCGTCACGCTCAGCCAGCAGCGCTTCGTGAACACCCAGACCGACTTCTGGATCAACCAGTTCGGCCAGGACGGCCTGCTCGCCGCCAGCCAGCACATGGTCCAGGAAGCCAGCCTGAAGAACGGCGTGCTGACCTACCTCGACCACCCGAGCCTGGGCATGCTGATCAAGGTCAGCCCACTCAACGCCAAGCCCGCCTCCGCACCACCGCCGGGCATGGAAGACGAAGCGCCGACCGGGCCGGACGCGCCGCAGCAGCCACAGGCTCCGGCCGCCCCGGCTGACGGCGGCTTCGACGCCCCGCCGCCGGCACAACCCGCGCAATAATGAAAAAGCCCGGCATCCGCCGGGCTTTTGTTTTTTGCAGGAGCGAGCTTGCTCGCTCCTACAGGTCCTCCATCAGCTCACCAGCACGCGCCCCAGCACCTCGCGGACCTTACCGATGCCTTCGTGCAGCGCCTGCTCGATCTCGGCCATGGTGATGATGCCGCTGGACTTCCCGGCCGCCGGGTTCACCACCAGCGACAGACAGGCATAAGGCAGGTCCAGCTCACGAGCCAGCGCGGCCTCAGGCATGCCGGTCATACCGATGATGTCGCAACCGTCGCGCTCCAGCTTGGCGACCTCCGCCACGGTCTCCAGCCGCGGGCCCTGGGTCGCGGCGTACACGCCATGGCTGCTGTACGCATAGCCCAGCGCCTGCACGGCGGCGATCAGCTTGAGCCGCAGCGCCTCGTCATAGGGATGGCTGAAGTCGATGTGAGTGACATGCTCGATGTCACCGGCGAAATAGGTGTGCTCGCGGCCCCAGGTGTAATCGACGATCTGGTGAGGCACACAGAGATGGCCGCTACCCATGGCGGCATGAATGCCACCCACCGCGTTCACCGCCAGGATGGCTTCGGCACCGGCCTGCTTCAGCGCCCAGAGATTGGCGCGGTAGTTCACCTGGTGCGGCGGGAAGCGGTGCGGGTGGCCATGGCGGGCGAGGAACAGCACTTCGTGGCCGGCGAACTCGCCGCGCTGAATGGCCGCCGACGGCGCGCCGTAGGGCGTATCCAGCTCGATGGCGTCCTTCAGGGTCAACCCTTCCAGCTGGGTCAGGCCGGTGCCGCCGATGATGGCGTAGACAGTCATGGCAAATCCTTAATCGATCAGTTGTGCGGCACGCAGCTCGCCGACGGCTTGTTGCCAGCGCGGCAGCTGCTTGTATTCGATACCTGGCCAGGCCTTGGCGCGCATGCGCTGCAGACGCGGCGGCGCAGTGACCTTGAGGCGCTGCAGAGCGCTCAGGGCCAGCTCGGCGGAAGCACGGTCGTTGCACACCAGCCCCATGTCGCAGCCAGCGCTGAGCGCGGCCTCGATGCGGTTGGCGGCATCGCCGACCACGTGGGCGCCGGCCATGGACAGGTCATCACTGAAGATCACCCCATCGAAGCCCAGCTCGCCGCGCAGGATGTCCTGCAGCCAGCGACGGGAGAAACCGGCCGGATTCGGATCGACCTGCGGGTAGATCACGTGGGCCGGCATCAGCGCATCCAGTTCGCCGGACAGGCGCTGGAACGGAATCAGGTCCACGGCGCGAATCTGCTCCAGCGTGCGCTCATCCTCGGGGATGCCCACGTGGGAGTCGACTTCTGCCCAGCCGTGGCCAGGGAAGTGCTTGCCGGTGGCGACCATCCCGGCGGCGTGCATGCCACGGATGAAGGCGCCGGCCAGCGCCACGGCGCGCTCCGGATTGCCCTCGAAAGCGCGGCTGCCAACCACGGCGCTGCGCTGGTGATCCAGATCCAGCACCGGGGCGAAGCTCAGGTCGAGCCCCACCGCCAATACTTCGGTCGCCATCAGCCAGCCGCACTGCTCGGCCAACCGCTCGGCGTTGGCGTTGTCAGCAATGGCGCGCATCGCCGGCAGACGCAGGAAGCCCTGGCGCAGTCGCTGCACGCGGCCGCCCTCCTGGTCCACTGCCAGCAGCAGGTCGGGGCGCACCGCGCGAATGGAGGCCATCAGCTCACGCACCTGACGCGGCGATTCGATGTTGCGGGCGAAGATGATCAGGCCGCCCACTTCCGGGTGGCGCAGGATCTGACGGTCCTCGGCGGTGAGCCAGGTGCCGCCGATGTCGAGCATCAGGGAGCCTTGCATGTGCATTCCTTAATTCAGTGGCGCGGCCTGCCAGTCAGGACAGGCCGCCTCGTCGATTCGGACCCGGCAATGGAGAGGAACCCGGGGAAAGAGTTCCAGCAGGTCGTCGTTGCGCAGCCGGATGCAGCCATGGGACAGGGGTGTCCCCATCGGCTCGCAGTCCGGCGTGCCATGCAGATAGATGTAGCGGCGGAAGGTATCGACCTCACCCAGACGGTTGCGGCCCGGCTCACAGCCGCTGAGCCAGAGAATGCGCGAGAGTATCCAATCGCGGCCGGGAAACTCGTCGTGCAGCGCGGGCGTCCAGGTCTCGCCGGTCCAGCGTCGGCCCTTCAGCACCGCCCCCTTGGGCAGCCCATTGCCGATGCGCGCTCGAATCTGGTGCAAGCCGCGCGGCGTACAGCCGGATCCGTTGCGTTCCCCCGCGCCATTGACGGCGGTGGATACCGGAACGCGAACAACCAGGCGCCCCGCGGCAAAGCCGTAGAGCATCTGGTCAGCAAGGGAAATATGGAGAAGATCGAGATCAGCCATGGCCGGCTACTGTAGCCGATCGGGCCGGCGCAGCCCAGCGCGAAGCCGGGCGCGGATCAGACCTTCGCGGGAGCCTGTGCGGCGCCCGACTTGGTGCGCGGCTTGAGCTGGGCGCCAGCCAGCGACGGGTCGCTCACACCACTGTCGGCACGCATGCCGGCGGCGAGGAACGGCACCATCAGGCGCATCACCTGCTCGATGGAAGTGTTCACGCCGAAATCGTTCTCGGCCATGGCACGCAGCGCCTTGATACCGGACATGCTGAACACCGC
The DNA here is from genome assembly GCA_046940325.1 of Enterobacterales bacterium AE_CKDN230030158-1A_HGKHYDSX7. GTDB lineage: Bacteria > Pseudomonadota > Gammaproteobacteria > Pseudomonadales > Pseudomonadaceae > Pseudomonas. The sequence continues at coordinate 495,990 of JBKYMN010000001.1, forward strand.
GGTACCCAGCATGAAGTGCACGCGCCAGAACAGCTCCAGCGGCGGCAGGCGCGGCGCGGACTCGTGTACCAGCAGCATGTAGCGACGGAACACCTTGCCGTAGACCTCTTCGAGGTACTTGCGCAGGTGGCCCTGGCTCTGGCTGAAGGCCAGCCCCAGCAGGCGCATGAAGATCGACAGGTCATTGCCGCTGCGCGGCTTGACGGCCATCGCCTGGACCACGAGCAGCTCGAGCAGCTCTTCCAGGGTGGCGCGCGGCGCATCGGGCTTGGCCTGCCGGCGATCCAGCTCCTTCTCGAGGCTGGCGCAGAACGGGCCGAGGAAGCGCGAGAAGACCGCCTGGATCAGCGCCTTCTTCGAGCCGAAGTGATAGTTCACCGCCGCGAGGTTCACCCCCGCCTTGCTGGTGATCAGACGCAAGGAGGTTTCGGCGAAGCCTTTCTCCGCGAACAGCTGTTCCGCAGCATCCAGGATGCGTTCGACGGTTTCCGACTGGGCCATGGCTACTCCGCCTGACAAACACTTGTTTGAAACATACGTTTCAGCGTCTTGTATTGTCAAGCAAAGCGCGATGGATTGTTACCAGAATCATGGCAATGCGACGAGACGTCTGTAGACAGCAAGACGCTTGCCAACGTCCCCAGGTTACATGCACGAGCGTTCCACCGACAGCCGCGCGAAATAAAGCATTGCCAGCCCGCCATCACTGTATATAATCCCAGGCACTGTATAAAAAGCCAGAGTATGGACATGCTGAAGCTCACGCCGCGCCAAGCCGAGATCCTCGCCTTCATCAAACGCTGCCTGGAAGCCAACGGCTACCCGCCCACCCGCGCGGAAATCGCCCAGGAACTCGGCTTCAAGTCGCCCAACGCCGCCGAAGAGCACCTGAAGGCCCTTGCCCGCAAGGGCGCCATCGAGATGACCCCGGGCGCTTCCCGCGGCATCCGCATCCCCGGCTTCGAACCCAAGGCTGCCGCCAACGAGGACGAACTGCCGATCATCGGCCGCGTCGCCGCCGGCGCGCCGATCCTCGCCGAACAGAACGTCGACGACACCTGCCGGATCAACCCGACCTTCTTCAACCCGCCAGCCGACTACCTGCTACGCGTGCGCGGCCAGAGCATGAAGGATGTCGGCATCATGGACGGCGACCTGCTCGCCGTACACGTCACCCGCGAGGCGCGCAACGGCCAGATCGTGGTCGCCCGCCTGGGTGAAGAGGTAACGGTGAAGCGTTTCAAGCGCGAAGGCAGCAAGGTCTGGCTGATCGCCGAAAACCCCGAGTTCGCGCCCATCGAGGTCGATCTCAAGGAACAGGAACTGATCATCGAAGGCTTGAGCGTCGGCGTGATCCGCCGCTAACAGGAGACATCCATGCAGTACCCGCAGCCGCAGAACCTGCCGCAACTCCCGCTGTTCCAGGAAGCACTCTGGGCGAGCGGTACTGCTCCCCTGCTCCCGGAGCTGCTGGAGGATGAACCCGTTGCCGACGAAAGTGCCTTCAGCGAGATCGCCCTGCGCGGCCTCCCCGGCCAGTGCCTGATGCTGTTGGCACCAATGCTCCGCGAGCTGAGCGAGGAAAGTGACTCGCGCTGGCTGACCCTGATTGCCCCACCCGCCAGCCTGACGCCGGACTGGCTGCGCAAGGCCGGCCTGAACCGCCAGGGCATCCTGCTGCTGCCGGCCCGCGACCAGGCCGCCGCCCAGGCCCTGGCCTGCGAAGCCCTGCGCCTGGGTAACAGCCACACCGTGGTGAGTTGGCTGAACCTCAGCGCGACTGCGCGCACGCAGCTATCCCGCGCTGCCGTTGCCGGTCAGGCGCAGAGTCTGAATATTCGTCTGGGTTGAAACGGAAGCTTCGCCGCGAGCGCGGCGAAGCGGCAGAACTCAGTGCAGGACGCGCGGACCTTCGTCGTCCATGCTCATGTCGCCGCCTTCGGCGAGGCGACCGGCCATCTGCACGCCGACATTGAACATCGCCTTGGCGATCTCGATATGCTGGCCCTGCAGGAAGCCCTTGGCATCAGCGGAGAACTCCAGGGTCACCAGCGCCTCCTCCTCGTCCGCACGACGCAGCACGATACGCCCGTCAGGCAGCTCGACAATTTCCAGAAATGAGGTTGGCATAGCGACGTTCTCCACAGCAGAACGCGTAGTGTAACAGCCACTTCCGCTACACCCTAGCCAAAGCTGTCGCGCTCCGACCGGAAGGCCGGCTCACTGTGACGGGGGAATCAGAGCTCGGTGAGCGAGGCGCGGAAACGCAGCACCAGCTCTTTCAGCGACTTGCGCCAGGCCTCCAGCTCATCGTTGCCCAGCTCGACCGGCGCCTCGTCATCGACATTTACCGCCTGGATCAGCGGCTGGGTCGGATCGACCTTGGCCTTCTTCGGCTCGCTCGGCGGCTGGAACAGCGCCGCGTAGGCGGCCAGCAGACGACCCAGCCAGGCTTCCGGCGATTGCGCCAGTTCGACCATCTCCGCCAGCTCCGGGCTTGGAGCGGCAGCCAGCACTTCGGCATTCAGCAGCATATCGACGCGTGGCGCACCGGCCTGGGGCAGGCGGTAGTAACCAGCGATCTCATGGGCCACGCCCAGGACCGCTCCGTAGAGATGGAACAGCGCGGCTTCGCGTTCGGCCTGGATGCGCGCCTGGGCGTTCATCGCACGCGCGGACTCGGCGTTGCGCCAGGCTTCCAGGGCCAGACCGGCGAAGAACAGCTTCTGGTTGGTGCGGGTGTAGAGTTCGTTCGCCATGACCGGGCCCTCCTGCGTGATACGTCGGCAGTATAAGCACGCCCCGCCTCAGCGGGGCGCACCTTCCATCAGCGCTTGTCTTCGACCTTCCACTTGCCGCCGTCGAAGAACGCACGCCAGCCGGTGGGTTTGCCATCGACCTCGGACTGAACGTACTGCTCCTTGGTCTTGCGGCTGAAGCGGATCACCGCCGGACGGCCATCCGGGTCTTTCACCGGCGCCTGGAGCAGGAAGTGGTACTTCGGATCCAGCTCTTCCTTGTGCGGCAACAGCTCGGCCACGAGCGGAGCGCGGGTCTCGCGGTTCTTCGGGAACTGGCTGGCGGCCAGGAACAGGCCGGAAGCGCCGTCACGCAGTACATAGATGTCGTCGACCTTCTCGCACTTGAGTTCCGGCATGCGGATGGCGTCCATCTTCGGCGGCGCGGGCTCACCGTTCTTCAGCAGCTTGCGGGTGTTCTTGCAGGTCGGGTTGGTGCAACCGAAGAACTTGCCGAAGCGGCCGGTCTTGAGCTGCATCTCGCTGCCGCACTTATCGCATTCCAGGCTCGGGCCTTCGTAGCCCTTGATGCGGTACTGGCCTTCCTCGATCTCGTAGCCGGCGCAATCGGGGTTGTTGCCGCAGATGTGCAGCTTGCGCTTTTCGTCGACCAGGTAGGCATCCATCGCGGTGCTGCAGATCGGGCAGCGATGCTTGCCACGCAGCACGCGGGACTCCGATTCGCCCTCGTCGTCGGCAGCAATCTCGTCGCCCGGAATCAGGTTCACGGTCGCCTTGCAGCGCTCTTTCGGCGGCAGGCTGTAGCCCGAGCAGCCGAGGAATACGCCGGTGGAGGCGGTACGGATCATCATCGGCCGGCCGCACTCGCGGCAGGGGATGTCGGTCAGGGTCGGCTGGTTGGCGCGCATGCCGTCGTTGGAGGCTTCCGCCAGGTCAAGCTTCTTGCGGAAGTCGCCGTAGAACTCGTCCAGCACGTGTTTCCAGTCGCGCTCGCCCTGGGCCACATCATCGAGGTTCTCTTCCATGCCGGCAGTGAAGCCGTAGTCCATCAGGTTGGAGAAGCTCTCGTTGAGGCGGTCGGTGACGATGTCGCCCATCTTTTCCGCGTAGAAACGGCGGTTGTGGGTGGTGACGTAGCCGCGCTCCTGGATGGTGGAGATGATCGCCGCATAGGTCGACGGGCGGCCGATGCCGCGCTTTTCCAGCTCCTTGACCAGGCTGGCTTCGGAGAAGCGTGCCGGCGGCTTGGTGAAGTGCTGGCTCGGGTCGAGCTTGAGCAGCTTCATCGCATCGCCCTGGTTCATGACCGGCAGGACGTCGTCCTCGCCCGGCTTGCTCTGCTGCGGCAGCACCTTGGTGTAGCCGTCGAACTTGAGGATGCGGCCCTTGGCGCGCAGCTCGAAGTCACCGGCAGCGGCGCTGACGGTGGTGGACAGGTACTCGGCCGGCGGCATCTGGCAGGCCACGAACTGTCGCCAGATCAGGTCGTACAGGCGCTCGGCGTCGCGCTCCATGCCCGACAGCTGGGTCGGACGCAGGTTGACGTCGGAAGGACGGATCGCTTCGTGCGCTTCCTGGGCGCCTTCCTTGCTGGAGTAGAAGTTCGGCTTGGCCGGCAGGTATTTCTTGCCGAACTCGCTGTCGATGAAACCGCGCACCATGTCGATGGCGTCGGCCGACAGGTTGGTCGAGTCGGTACGCATATAGGTGATGTAGCCGGCTTCATAGAGACGCTGGGCCATCATCATGGTCTTCTTCACCCCGAAGCCCAGGCGGTTGCTTGCGGCCTGCTGCAGGGTGGAGGTGATGAACGGCGCCGAGGGCTTGCTGGAAGTCGGCTTGTCCTCGCGCTTGGCGATGCTGTAGCTGGAGACCTTGAGCTTTTCCAGCGCAGCAGTAGCCTGGGCTTCGTTCAGCGGCTTGAAGGCTTCGCCTTTCTCGCGCACGACTTCGAAGCGGACCTTGTCGTTCTTCGGCGTGCCGAGGTCGGCATGCACTTCCCAGTACTCTTCAGGAACGAAGGCGCGGATTTCACGCTCACGCTCCACCACCAGCTTCACGGCGACGGACTGCACGCGACCGGCGGACAAGCCGCGGGCGATCTTCGCCCAGAGCAGCGGCGAGACCATGTAGCCCACCACGCGATCGAGGAAGCGTCGCGCCTGCTGGGCATTCACGCGGTTGATATCCAGCTCGCCGGGCTGGGAGAAGGCCTCCTGGATGGCCTTCTTGGTAATTTCGTTGAAGACCACACGCTTGTAGCGCGAGTCGTCGCCGCCGATGGCCTCGCGCAGGTGCCAGGCAATGGCCTCCCCTTCGCGGTCCAAGTCGGTTGCGAGATAGATGGTGTCGGCATCCTTGGCCAGGCGGCGCAGCTCCTCGATCACCTTTTCCTTGCCGGGCAGGATCTCGTACTTGGCCTTCCAGCCGTGCTCCGGATCGACGCCCATGCGGGTAACGAGCTGGCGCTTGGCCTTCTCCTTCGGCGACAGGGCCGGCGCCTCGGCAGCGGTCTTGCGCGTTTTTGCCGCAGGCTCCTTCGACGCGGACGAGCCGCTGGTGGGCAGGTCGCGGATGTGGCCGATGCTCGACTTCACCACGTACTGGTTGCCCAGGTACTTGTTGATGGTCTTGGCCTTGGCCGGTGATTCCACGATGACCAGCGATTTACCCATGGATCGGAAGATTCCTGCGTCGAAAAGATGAATTTATAAGGAGGGAGGAGCTAGGAGCGGCACCGCTATATATAGTGGCGGTCGCGCCAAGGTCAAGCTTGGGTTTCGCCGGACGGGCCGGTCTGGAGACCCAGCGGATCGTTTTCGGCGCTCACCAGAGCGAAGCGCGGAACCTTCTCGCCATTCACCTCCACCGCCTCGGTGAACATGCTCAGCGGGCGTACCCAGAGGCCGAATTCGCCGTACAGTGCCTGGTAGATCACCAGTGCTTCCTCGGTTTCCGAATGCCGGGCGACGCCGAGCACGCGGTACTGCTGTCCCTTGTAATGGCGGTACAGTCCAGGCTGCAAGTGCATGTCGGTTCTCCCTCGGCCGGCCAAAAGGCGGCGATTGTGCTGATTGCGCGGCTGCCGGGCAATCCCCACCCGACAAAAACGAAAGCCGGGGCACAAGGCCCCGGCTCTCCCATCGACGAAAGCTTAGACGCGTTCGAAGACGGTGGTGATGCCCTGACCGAGACCCACGCACATGGTGGATACGCCCAGGGTGCCACTGTTCTGCTTCATCACGTTCAGCAGGGTGCCGGAGATACGCGCACCGGAACAGCCGAACGGATGACCCAGGGCGATGGCGCCGCCGTGCAGGTTGACCTTCTCTTCCATCTTGTCGAGGATCTTGAGGTCCTTCAGCACCGGCAGGGCCTGTGCGGCGAAGGCTTCGTTGAGCTCGAAGAAGTCGATGTCGTTGATGGTCAGGCCGGCGCGCTTGAGCGCCTTGTTGGTCGACGGAACCGGGCCGTAACCCATGATCGCCGGATCAACGCCCGCCACGGCCATGGCGCGAACCACGGCCATCGGCTGCACGCCGAGGTCCTGGGCGCGCTGGGCGCTCATGACGATCATGCAGGAAGCGCCGTCGGTGATCTGCGAGGAAGTACCCGCGGTCACGGTGCCGCCCTTCGGGTTGAAGGCCGGCTTCAGGGCCGCCAGGCTTTCCAGGGTGGTTTCCGGACGGATGGTTTCGTCGAAGTCGAAGACCTTCAGGAAGCCGTTCTCGTCGTAGCCTTCCATCGGGATGATTTCGTCTTTGAACTTGCCTTCCTGGGTCGCTTTCCAGGCCAGCTGGTGCGAACGCACGCCGAACTTGTCCTGCGCCTCGCGGGTGATGCCGTGCATCTTGCCCAGCATTTCGGCGGTCAGGCCCATCATGCCCGACGCCTTGGCGGCGTACAGGGACATGTGCGGGTTCGGATCGACGCCGTGCATCATGCCGACGTGGCCCATGTGCTCCACACCACCGATGACGAAAACGTCACCGTTGCCGGTCTGGATCGCCTGCACAGCGGTGTGCAGGGCGCTCATGGACGAACCGCACAGGCGGCTGACGGTCTGGCCGGCACTGGTGTGCGGGATCTGGGTCATCAGCGACGCCATGCGTGCGATGTTCCAGCCCTGCTCCAGGGTCTGGTTCACGCAGCCCCAGATCACGTCCTCGACTTCCGCCGGGTCGATCTTCGGGTTGCGCTCCAGGAGCTTGCTGATCAGGTGCGCGGACATGTTCTCCGCGCGGGTGTTGCGGTGCATGCCACCCTTCGAACGGCCCATCGGGGTGCGGCCGAAGTCGACAATGACGGCATCTCTCGGATTCAGGCTCATAAATTCACTCTCGCTCTATTCGTTGCGCACTCAACCGAAGAACTTCTGGCCATTCTTGGCCATTTCACGCAGCTTCGCGGTCGGGTGGTACAGCGCACCCAGGTCGGCGTACTGGTCGGCCAGTGCGACGAATTCGGCCACACCGATGGAGTCGATGTAACGCAGGGCACCGCCACGGAAGGGAGGGAAGCCGATGCCGTAGATCAGGCCCATGTCAGCCTCGGCAGCGGTCTCGACGATGCCGTCTTCCAGGCAGCGCACGGTTTCCAGGCACAGCGGGATCATCATGTAGTTGATGATGTCTTCGTCGGTCAGCTCACGCTGCTCGGTGACGATGGACTTCAGCAGCTCATAAGCCTGCGGATCGGTGACTTTCTTCGGCTTGCCGCGCTTGTCGGTCTCGTAGGCGTAGAAGCCCTTGCCGTTCTTCTGGCCCAGGCGGTTGGCGTCGTACATCACGTCAACGGCAGTCTTGCCTTCCACGGCCATGCGGTCCGGGAAGCCTTCAGCCATCACGTCGCGGCCGTGGTGGCCGGTGTCGATGCCGACCACGTCGGACAGGTAGGCCGGGCCCATGGGCCAGCCGAACTTCTCCATGATCTTGTCGATGCGCACGAAGTCCACGCCGAAGCCCAGCAGCTTGGAGAAGCCGCCGAAGTACGGGAACAGCACGCGGTTGACCAGGAAGCCGGGGCAGTCATTCACCACGATGGGGTTCTTGCCCATCTTCTTGGCGTAGGCCACGGTGGTGGCGACGGCGACGTCGCTGGACTTCTCGCCACGGATCACTTCCACCAGCGGCATCATGTGCACCGGATTGAAGAAGTGCATGCCGACGAAGTTTTCCGGACGCTTGAGCGCCTTGGCCAGCAGGTTGATGGAGATGGTGGAGGTGTTGGACGCGAGGATCGCATCTTCCTTCACGACGCCTTCAACTTCGGCCAGAACGATCTGCTTGACCTTCGGATTCTCGACCACGGCTTCGACGACGATGTCGACGGCACCGAAGTCGCCGTAGGACATGGTCGGGCGAATGGCGTTCAGGGCCTCGGCCATCTTGGCCGGGGTCATGCGGCCTTTCTCGACGCGCTTGCCCAGCAGCTTCGAGGCCTCGTTCAGACCCATCTGGATACCCTCTTCGCGGATATCCTTCATCAGGATCGGAGTGCCCTTGGAAGCGGACTGGTAGGCGATACCGCCACCCATGATGCCGGCGCCCAGTACGGCGGCCAGTTTCACGTCCTTGGCGATCTCGTCGTACTGCTTGGCCTTCTTCTTCAGGTCCTGGTCGTTGAGGAACAGGCCGATCAGGCTCTGCGCAACCGAGGTCTTGGCCAGTTTCACGAAGCCCTGGGCTTCGATTTCCAGCGCCTTGTCACGACCGAAGTTGGCGGCTTTCTGGATCGACTTGATCGCTTCGACCGGGGCCGGGTAGTTCGGGCCGGCCTGGCCGGCAACGAAGCCCTTGGCGGTTTCGAAGGCCATCATCTGCTCGATGGCGTTCAGCTTGAGCTTTTCCAGCTTCGGCTGACGGCGGGCCTTGTGATCCAGCTCGCCGGCGATGGCGCGCTTGACCAGGTCCAGCGCGGCCGCTTGCAGCTGCTCCGGAGCCACGACGGCGTCGACGGCGCCGACTTTCAGCGCGTCTTCAGCCTTGTTTTCCTTGCCCGAGGCGATCCACTCGACTGCGTTGTCGCAGCCGATGATGCGCGGCAGGCGCACGGTACCGCCGAAGCCCGGGTAAATGCCCAGCTTCACTTCCGGCAGGCCGACCTTGGCGGTGGCGCTCATGACACGGAAGTCGGCAGCCAGGCACATTTCCAGACCGCCGCCCAGGGCGATGCCGTTGATCGCGGCTACGGTCGGAACGTTGAGGTCTTCGAAGTCGCTGAAGATCTTGTTGGCTTCGAGGTTGCCGGCCAGCAGCTCTTCGTCAGGCAGCTTGAAGTTGTCGACGAACTCGGTGATGTCGGCGCCGACGATGAACACGCCCTTGCCGCTGGTCACGATCACGCCCTTGACGGACGCATCGGCCTTGATGGTATCGACTGCTTGGCGCAGTTCATTCAGGGTGAGTCGGTTGAACTTGTTGACGGACTCGCCCTTGAGGTCGAAATTCAGCTCGACGATGCCGCTCTCAAGAGCCTTAACCGTGATGGCTTTACCTTGGTAAATCATCAACTGATCTCCACGCTAGGGAAGCTTGAAATCACACGTCGGACACCGTGTATCGGGACGGCCCGGCAGTCGCCGAGGATAGTCCCAAAGCTTGCGGCACACCCGCCGACGCGATAGCCGGGGCGTTCTGACCGAATCGTCGCACATGGCAAACGCTCGATTCATACGCCCGTTTGATTTGGGTGCGCCCACCTTCTAGGAAAAGCCGGGGCTTGTCAATCGGCGAGACGTAACAGTCGCAAAGCGGCCGGGGCGTCTGGCCCGGAGCATTCAGCGCAGCCCTGACGCCCTATTCATCACGCCTATCGTGACAATCGTTACCTGGCACCGACGTTCTGAATGCCACTGTTCAAACCCCATGGCCCGCGCTAGAGTCGGGCGCAATGGCGATCTGCCTTCTGCCAACAGCGGCAGGCGCCTGGAACCTGTGCAAAACAAAACAACAAGAAGCCCATGGCTCCAAGGAGTTGGAACGATGTCCAGCCGCCCGCTCGCGCGCCTGCTGTCTGCGCTCGCGCTCACCGCCCTGCCCCTCTTCGCTGCCGCCGACACCGCCAGCGACCTGCTCAACGTCCACCAGACGCGCCTTGCCGCCCAGCGCAGCCTCGGCGACTTCTTCATGTTCAACGCGATGGAAGGCGACCAGAAGTACGCCAAGATGGTCGAGGCCTCGTCGCAGAGTGCCACGGACGCCCTGAGCAAGCTCGGGGACATGCCCGGCAACGAATCGAAGAAGCTCAAGACCGACCTGCAGGACCAGTGGAAGGCCTACGCCACCCAGTTGCAGACTCTGACCGGGGCGCTGGACAAGAGCGGCTACACCGACCTGCAACCGGTGGCGGACCTCGCCGCGCAGAACCGCAAGCTGCTGGATACCGCCGAGCAGCTCTACGCGAAGATCCAGGACGAAAGCGGCAGCAAGGTGCCGCCACTGACCCAGCAGACCCGCGAGCAGAGCCTGCTGATGCAGGACATCGCAGTGGACTACGCCTCGCGCAATGCCTCGGTGGGCGCCAGCTTCTTCGGCGGCGGCGAGGAGCGCCCGCTGGATGACCTGGCCAACCGCTTCGCCATCAACCTGGTGAAGTTGCAACAAGCACCGCAGACCACCCCGGAGATCGGCAAGGAGCTACGGGCCGTGGCCATCAAGTGGCGCTACATCGAGAAGTCGCTGCAGAACTACAACCAGAACAGCGTGCCCTTCCTGATCAACAAGTACTCCGACCGCATTATCGAAGACCTGGAAAAGGTCTCCGGCCTCTACGCTGCGCAGCAGAGCTGATTCGCTCAGGCATGCTGCTTGATGAAATCGGCGACCCGTTGCAGGTCGCCGGCATCGCCCCGTTCGCCCCAATACAGCGCGAGGAACTGGGGTGTCGCCTCGACCATGTAGACATCCTTCGGCAGGCTGGCCAGCGCCTGGGCCAGCTCGGCCGGCGCGCTCACCTCGCGCCAGCGGTCCAGCCACACGCCCGGCTCGCTCTGCCAGTAGCACCAGGCATCGCGGTTCCGGCCGCGGGCGCGGTGGTACTGGGCGCACTGGCGCGGCGGCTGGCGTTCCATCCAGTGCGGCCAGTCCTGGTGCGACATCTGCATGGCCAATCCGAGGCGACGCGCCTGCAGGCGCAGGTCCATCTGGCCGCGCTGGCCACGCGACGGGATCAGCCACGTCAGGGGGCTGAGCACCAATGCGATGAGAAGAATTACCATCCACGTGGTCATATCGGGTATACCGGTCAAACAGGTCAAGCACGGCCATTGGGGCCATACTGAATCATAACGAGTCCCCCGGAGGAGACGCTCATGCCCTACCAACACATTCTGGTCGCCGTCGACCTTACCGAAGAATGCGATCCGGTGATGAAGCGGGCTGTCGCCCTGGCCAAGGCCAATGACGCCCGGCTCTCGGCGGTGCATGTGGTCGAGCCCATGGCCATGGCCTTCGGCGGCGACGTGCCGATGGACCTGTCGATGCTGCAACAGCAGCAGTTCGACCAGGCCAAGGAGCGGCTGCACCAGTTCACCCTGACCTACGCCGAGATCACCAGCTCCCAGTGCCACCTGGTCTACGGCCAGCCGCGCCAGGAAATCCACCGCCTGGCCGATGAGCAGGACTGCGACCTGATCGTCGTCGGCAGCCACGGCCGCCACGGCCTCGCCCTGCTGCTGGGCTCCACCGCCAACGACGTACTGCACGGTGCTCCCTGCGACGTGCTCGCCGTGCGCCTGCAGAAAACCAGCTGAACCAATCCAGTGACACAGCGGGCCCTGCGGGGCCCGCTTCGTTTCAGGCCCCGAGCATGTCCCCGCTCATCAGCAGCGGCCGCACCTTCTGCAACTGCGCCTCCAGCGAATAGCTCATGCTCGACGCCATGGAGAAGAAGCTGAGGAAAGCCTTCAGGTTCGAGTCGCCCTCGCAGGTCTCGTGAATCCGCTGCCAGAACGCCTGGTTCACCAGCTGTAGTTGCTGGAACTGTTTCACCAGTCCTTTCAGCTCCCAATCCGCATGCCGTCCTTCGCGGAAGTTGAAGTACTGCCGCATCAGATAAAGCGACACCGCGCGCAGGATGAACTCCTGGTTGCTGGCGAACGGCAGGTGCTGCTGTGCCATCGGCTTGAGCTTGCCCAGCAGCGGGCAGGCGCTGGTGGCCATGATCACGCCAAGCAGTGCACGCAAACCCTCTTCCAGCCCCGCGTGCTTGATGTACTCACGCTCCGGCGTGCGGACCTGCACCGAGACCTTCTTGAAGGCCGGCAAACCACGGAAGTCCTCGATCACCCGGTGCAGGTCCACCGCGGCCGGGCAGTGGCTGTACTGCGCCGGGTTCAGCGGGCAGTTGCTGCAGCGGTTGTTTTCCAGGCGCGTCCAGCGTGGCGTCTGGGCGGCGGCGTGCGGGTCGTACTGGCGTTCCAGCTCGATGCGGTAACTGAACTCGTGCTCATCATCCAGGGTGATGCGGTACTCGATTGCCATTCGGCCATCCCTAACAGTCTTTGATCAGCGATACGCACGGGCACATCACCGGACCGAACGGATCACTCTTCCAGTTCGGCCCAGCGCTCGATCAGCCGGTCCAGCTCTTCCTGCAGGGTACCGAGGCGCGCCAGGGCGGCCTGGGCTTCGTCCTGCGGGCGCTGGTAGAAGTCCGGTGACGCAGTTTCTTCCTGCAGCGCGGCCATTTCCGCCTCCAGGGCCTCGATCTGCCCCGGAATGGCTTCCAGTTCGCGCTGCAGCTTGTAGCTCAGCTTCTTCTTCGGCGCGGCTTCCACCGGCGCACTCACCGCCGCGGGCTGCTCGGGAGCGGGGGTGGCAGCGGGCTTGTCGCCCTTCTCCTCACCCACGCCGAGCAACTTGGGCGAGCCGCCCTGACGCAGCCAGTCCTGGTAACCGCCGACGAATTCGCGCACGCGCCCCTCGCCTTCGAACACCAGGGTGCTGGTCACCACGTTGTCGAGGAAGGCCCGGTCGTGGCTGACCATCAGTACGGTGCCGTCGAAGGTCAGCAACACTTCTTCCAGCAGTTCCAGGGTTTCCACATCCAGGTCGTTGGTCGGTTCGTCCAGCACCAGCAGGTTGGCCGGCTTGCTGAACAACTTCGCCAGCAACAGGCGTGCCCGCTCACCGCCGGAGAGCGCTTTCACCGGGGTACGGGCGCGCTGTGGGGAGAACAGGAAGTCGCCCAGGTAGCTGAGGACGTGGCGATTCTGCCCATTGATCGTGATGAATTCGCGACCTTCGGAAATGTTGTCGATGACGGTCTTTTCCGGCTCCAGCTGGTGACGCAACTGGTCGAAATAAGCCACTTCCAGTCGGGTGCCTTCCTTGACGCTGCCGGAAGTCGGCTGCAGGTCGCCCAGCAGCAGCTTGAGCAGGGTGGTCTTGCCGGTGCCGTTGGCGCCGAGCAGGCCGATGCGGTCGCCGCGCTGCAGCACCAGGGAGAAATCACGGATCAGCGCCGGGCCGCCCGGATGGGCGAAACCGGCTTTCTCGACGACGATCACCTGCTTGCCGGACTTCTCGGCCGTCTCCATCTGGAAGCTGGCCTTGCCCTGGCGCTCGCGGCGTTCGGCGCGCTCGTTGCGCATTGCCTTCAGCGCGCGCACGCGGCCTTCGTTACGGGTACGACGGGCCTTGATGCCCTGGCGAATCCACACTTCCTCCTGGGCCAGGCGCTTGTCGAACAGAGCGTTGGCCGCCTCTTCCGCCGCCAGCTCCTGCTCCTTGTGCACCAGGAAACTGGCGTAGTCGCCGTTCCAGTCGATCAGGTGGCCGCGGTCCAGTTCGAGGATGCGGGTGGCCACGGCCTGCAGGAAGGAACGGTCGTGGGTGATGAACAGCACGGCGCCGGGGAAGTCCGCCAGGGCGTTTTCCAGCCAGGCGATGGCACCGATGTCCAGGTGGTTGGTCGGCTCGTCGAGCAGCAGCAGGTCGGGCTCGGCCACCAGCGCCTGGGCCAGCAGCACGCGGCGGCGCCAGCCACCGGAAAGCTCGGCGAGGGTCTTGTCGGCCGGCAGTTGCAGGCGGCTCAGGGTGGTATCCACCAGCTGGCCGAGGCGCCAGCCGTCGCGGGCTTCGAGGTCCTGCTGGACGCGCGCCAGCTTGTTCAGGTCCTCTTCGCTTTCGATGTGCATGCTCAGGTGGTGGTAGCGCGCGAGCAGCTCGCCGACTTCGGCAAGGCCCTCGGCAACCACGTCGTAGACGGTACGGTCGTCGGCTCGCGGCAATTCCTGCGGCAACTCGCCGATCTTCAGCGAAGGTGCGCGCCAGATGTCGCCGTCATCGGGCTTCTGCTCGCCCTTGACCAGCTTGAACATGCTCGACTTGCCGGTACCGTTGCGGCCAATGACGCACACCCGCTCACCCCGGGCGATCTGCCAGGACACCTTATCCAGCAGCGGAGTGGTGCCAAAGGCGAGGGACACGTCGGTGAACTTGAGCAGGGTCATTGGGTATCTCCACAAACAGGGCGCGCAGTTTAAGGGAAAGCGAGCAAAAGTCAGAGGGGGGCGGACAAACAGCGCGAGCGAGACACCCGTCCGCCTTTGTGCCACACAACCCGGGTGGCGCTTTCACCCCCCTCGCGCAACAGGCTAAGCTACAGGGCAGCGGGCGCGCGCCATTCCAGCGCCCACCGATCATCTTCCCGGAAGAGCCATGCGCGGTCGTCTTTTCTCCCTGTTCTCCTGCCTGATCCTCAGCCTGTCCGCATCGACAGCCAACGCAGCGTCCCTGCCTCAGCAGCGCCAGATGTACGACGAGGCGCAGAAGGCCCTTGCGCGTGGCGACAGCGGCCCGTACTTCAGCTACCAGTCGGCACTGGCCGATTATCCGCTGCAGCCGTACCTGGCCTACGACGAACTGACCAATCGCCTGAAGAGCGCCAGCAATGCCGAGATCGAGCGTTTCATCGGCGATCACGGCGACCTGCCGCAGATCAACTGGCTGAAGCTGCGCTGGATGCGCCAGCTCGCCGATCGTGGCGACTGGTCCACCTTCGTCCGTTATTACGACCCGAAGATGAACTTCACCGAACTGGACTGCCTCTACGGCCAGTACCAGCTGGGCCACGGCAACAAAGCCGAGGGCTACGCCACCGCCGAGAAGCTCTGGCTGGTGGGCAAGCCGCAGCCCGACGCTTGCGACACCACCTTCGCGATGTGGCAGGCCGACGGCCAGCTCACCGAGGAAAAGGTCTGGAAGCGCCTGAAGCTGGCCGCCGAGAAAGGCAACTACAGCCTCGCCACCGTGCTCTCCAAGCGCCTACCGACCCTCGGCAGCCAGGGCGCGCTGATGGTCAACGTAGCGCAGAACCCTGCGCAACTGAGCCAGACCACCCGCTTTGGCGCCCGCGACCACGCCACCGCCGACGTGGTCGGCCTGGGCCTGCGCCGCCTGGCCAAGCAGGACCCGGAAAAGGCCATCAACCTGCTCGACTACTACAGCTCGGTGCTGCCCTTCTCCAGCGACGAGAAAGTTTCCATCGCCCGCGAGATCGGCCTCAGCCTGGCGCGCCGCTACGACCCGCGCGCACTGCCGATGATGGTCAAGTACGACCCGCAGCTGCGCGACGACACCGTCACCGAATGGCGCCTGCGCCTGCTGCTGCGCCTGGGCCGCTGGGAAGAAGCCTACGAGCTGACCCGCGCCCTGCCGCCTTCGCTGGCCGAGACCAACCGCTGGAAATACTGGCAGGCGCGCTCGCTGCAACTGGCGCAGCCGCAGAACAAGCAGGCCATCAGCCTGTACCAGCCGGTAGCCGGCGAACGTGATTTCTATGGCTTCCTCGCCGCCGACCGGATCAACGCCCCCTACCAGCTGAACAATCGCCCGGTATCGCTGGACGCGGCGACTATGCAGCGCGTGCGCAATGCGCCGAGCACTCGCCGCGCCCTGGAGTTCTACGCCCGTGGCGAGATCATCAACGCCCGCCGCGAGTGGTACCACGCCGCGCGCCACCTGAGCCACGACGAGCTGCTGGCCCAGGCCAAGATCGCCTACGACATGCAGTGGTACTTCCCGGCCATCCGCGCGATCAGCCAGGCCAAGTACTGGGACGACCTGGATATCCGCTTCCCCATGGCCTACCGCAACACCCTGGTCCGTGAAGCGCGCAATCGCGGCCTGCATTCGAGCTGGGTATTCGCCATCACCCGCCAGGAAAGCGCCTTCATGTCCGATGCGCGCTCCGGCGTCGGTGCCACCGGCCTGATGCAGCTGATGCCGGCCACCGCCAAGGAAACCTCGCGCAAGTTCGGCATCCCCCTGGCATCACCGCAGCAACTGATCGTGCCAGACGTGAACATCCAGCTCGGCGCCGCCTACCTGAGCCAGGTACACGGCCAGTTCAACGGCAACCGCGTACTGGCCACCGCCGCCTACAACGCCGGCCCCGGCCGCGTGCGCCAGTGGCTCAAGGATGCGCGCCACCTGGCCTTCGACGTCTGGGTGGAAACCATTCCGTTCGACGAGACCCGTTCCTACGTGCAGAACGTGCTCTCCTACGCGGTGATCTACGGGCAGAAGCTCAATGCGCCGCAGCCCATCGTCGACTGGCACGAGCGCTTCTTCGACGAACTCTGATCCCTCCACCGCCCGGCACCCGCCGGGCGGTCTTCATCCCCACAAGGAAAAGGAAATTCCCATGCGCAAGTCGCTCCTCTCCCTCACCGTCCTGGCCGCCGGCCTGCTCAGCGCGGACCTGGCCCTCGCCGCCTGCGAGAAGCCGCGCAACGCTTTCGACAGCGTCTACTGCCTGAGCACCGAATACGCCCAGGTCGACCGCGAGCTGAACAATGAATTCGGCACCCTGCGCAAGATGCTCAACGACGGCCAGAAGGCCGCGCTGAAGAAGAGCCAGATCGCCTGGATCAAGGATCGCGACGCCCAGTGCAGCTACGAGCGCGACGGCGGTTACTTCGTCAACCTGCAATGCGCGGTGGACAAGACCAACGAGCGCCTGGCCGTGCTGCGCGAACGCGAGCGCGAGTGCCAGAGCACCGGCTGCGTCGACAACAAGCTGTAACCCAGCAACGGCGTACCACTGCGAACAGTTGTACGCCCGACACAAGAGCCTGCTGCAGGGCGTATAACGCTCCGCGTTATACGCCGATTCGTTATTCCAGCACTTCCACCGGCATCCCCCGCTTCAGCTCGCCACGGTTCTCCGCCAGCAGGTTCTGGCCGAACAACGCCTCGCCGTTGACGTTGCGGTAGCCCAGCAGGGTCGCCAGCGGCTCACGGGCGGCATCGCGCTCGCCGGTGTGCGGGTCGATAGTGGTGAGGATGCAGCGCGAACAGGGTTTGGCCACCTTGAAGGTGACTTCGCCGATGCGGATGCGCTTCCAGCCGTCTTCGGCGAAGGGCGCAGCGCCGGTGACCACCAGGTTCGGGCGGAAGCGCAGCATCTCCAGTGGACGACCGACCTTGGCCGACAGATCGTCCAGCGAGCCCTGGCCAATCAGCAGCAGCGGGAAGCCATCGGCAAAGTGCACGTGCTCGCCGGGCGCGGCGTAGGCCGTGTCCACCTGCCGCGCGCGCTGCTCGGGCATCTGCACCAGGCGCACGTCGCGCCCAAGGAAGCTGCTCAGCCATTGCGCGGCGGCATCGCCGGCGTCCGGCACCTGCAGGGTGTCGCGCCAGATCAGCACGCCGCGCAGGTTGTCGTCACGGCCGGGCACGTCCACCAGCAGATCGTCCATGCCTGGTGCGCGCAGGCGCAGGCCATGGAAGCCATCCTGCCAACGCGCCTCGATGCGCCCCATCTGCGGCAGCAGGCGCTGGGTCAGGAAGCGTCCGTTGGCGGACTCCACCACCATCCAGCGTCGATCCCCTTCCAGGCCGAGGGCGTCCAGGCGGACGGATTCCAGAGGCTCGTAGGCGGTGGATTTGACCGGGTAGCGGTAGAGCTCGCTGAGGGTGTACATCGGAGGCTTCCTTTCGTGCGGGCGAAAGGGACCTTATACGGCGTAGGACGGACGTCTAGCAATGGGCATTCCTCTGTAGGAGCGCCCCATGGGCGCGGTCGCGGGCATGGCCCGCTCCTACAGGGGAAACCGGGACTAGGCGGGGACTTTCTGCAACCGGCGACGCACCACTTCCACCAGCTGGTCCGGCTGGAACTTGGAAAGGAAGTCGTCGCAGCCGACCTTCTTCACCATGGCGTCGTTGAAGCTGCCCGACAGCGAGGTGTGCAGCACCACGTAGAGGTCACGCAGGCGCGGGTCGTTGCGGATCTCGGTAGTCAGCCGGTAGCCGTCCATTTCCGGCATCTCGGCGTCGGTGAAGACCATCAGCAACTTCTCTTCCATGTCGTTGCCTTCATCTGCCCAGCGCTTGAGTTGCTGCAGCGCACGCAGGCCATCGGTGGCCACGTGCAGGCGCAGGCCGAGCTGGCCGAGGGTGTCGCGCAACTGTGAAATGGCGACGCTGGAGTCGTCCACCACCAGCACTTCGCGGCCCCGGGTCTGGCTGAGCAGTGCGTCGTCCAGGCGATCGCTGGAGACGCGGGTGTTCATCGGCACGATCTCGGCGAGCACCTTTTCCACGTCGATGATCTCCACCAGGCGGTCGTCCACCTTGGTGATCGCGGTCAGGTAATGCTGGCGGCCGGCGCCACCGGGCGGCGGCTGGATCGACTCCCAGTTGAGGTTGAGGATGCGCTCCACGCCGCCCACCAGGAAGGCCTGCACCGAGCGGTTGTACTCGGTGACGATGATGGTGCTGCTGGCATCCGGGGTCAGCGCGCGCATGCCGATGGCGCGCGACAGGTCGATCACCGGCAGGGTCTGGCCGCGCAGGTTGATCACCCCGCAGATCATCGGGTGGCGCTGCGGGATCAGGGTCAGGCGCGGCAGTTGCAGCACCTCCTGCACCTTGAAGACGTTGATCGCGAACTGCTGCCGCCCGGCCAGGCGGAAGACCAGGATTTCCAGGCGGTTCTCGCCTACCAGTTGGGTGCGTTGATCGACAGTGTCGAGAATACCGGCCATGCCTGCTCCAGATTCGGAATGAGTCGTGCGGGAACGCTATCGGCCGAATCTTTCGAAACAAGATACTGGCCGCACGCCATCATGCACGACTTGCCCGGTCCGGACCAGACCGATCAGCCCCTCGGCGTACCGAGCCGCCCAGTGGCCGAAAGCAGCGGCGAATCCGCCGGCAGGTGCATGGAGAGCGCGGCCGGGCACACTTCGAAGCGCAGCTTGCGGCCTTCCAGCGGCTCGCCGTCGAGGTTGACGTCCAGCCCTTCGCGGGCCTCCACCTCGACCCAGGGCAGCCGCGCGCGGATAAACACATCCTGGGTACCGAAGCCGCTGCCCAGCAGAGCGCCGAGGGTGGCGACCATGTCCTGCGGCGTGGGCAGGATGCTCACGTCCAGCAGGCCGTCGTCCACCGTGGCCTGCGGGCAGAGCACATGCCCGCCGCCGGCCTGGCGGCCATTGCCGATGCCCAGGGCGAGGAATTCGCCTTCCCACTCGAAGTCCGGCCCGGTGAAGCGCCCCTGGGCGGCATGCACCTCGGAAAAGCGAGTCAACCCGGTGAGCAGGTACGCCGCGCCACCGAGCAGTTTCTTCAGGTCCTCCGGGGTGTTGGCCGTGACTTTCGAGCCGAAACCGCCGGTGGCCATGTTGAGGAAGTATTGCCCGTCGACTTCACCCAGGTCGATGGGCCGCGCCGGCACGTCCAGCAGCGCCAGCGCGGCTGCCGGCTCCAGCGGCACCCCGGCGGCGCGAGCGAAATCGTTGGCGGTGCCCAGCGGCAGGATCGCCAGGCTGGCCTTGCCGCCCGCTTGGGCCAGTGCCTCGGCGACATCACGCACCGTGCCGTCGCCACCGCCGGCGACCAGCGTCGTGTAGCCCGCGGCCAGCCCCTCCTCCACCAGGCGACGGGCATCGCCGCCCTCCCAGGTCACCCGCACATCCAATTCCCGCCCCGCCTCGCGCGTCGCCAGTACGGCGGCGCGGACTTCTTCGTTGGCGGCTTGCTTGCCGTGCAGGATCAGCAGGGCCCTGGGTTGCGTCATGGTCGGCGTCCTCGCGAATGGTCCATTGAGCGTCAAGTAATGGACCCAGAGTAGCGCGGGAAAATTTCCCCAAACTTAATCGCCAGCTCAGGCCGGGTAGCCGGTGATCTCCCGAATGCTCTGGTACAGCGGCTTCAACTGCTTGTACATGCGCTGGTAGACCTCGTTGTACAGCCGTTCATAGGTGCGCTGCGCGTCGGGGCGCGGATGGAAGACGTCGCCCACGCGGGTCATGGCGGCGATGGCGCTGGCGAAGTCCGGGTAGAGCCCGAGCCCCACCGCGCAATCGATGGCCGCGCCCAGGCCGGAGGCTTCGTAGACGTGCGGGCGCTCCGCCGGCAGGCCGAAGATGTCGGCGGTCAACTGCATCGCCGCATCGCTCTGCGAGCCGCCACCGGCCACGCGCAGGCGCTGGATGCGCGTGCCGGAGCGCTTCTCGATGCGCTCCTTGCCCTGGCGCAACGCGTAGGCGAGGCCTTCGAGAATGGCGCGGTAGATGTGCGCACGGGTGTGCACGTCGCCAAAGCCGATGATCGAGCCCTTGGCTTCCAGGCCCGGTTCGCGGATGCCGGGCGTCCAGTAGGGTTGCAGCATCAGGCCCATGGACCCGGCGGGTACGCTGTTGACCAGTTCGTCGAAGAGTTTTTCCGGCTCGACACCCAGTTCCTGCGCACGCTGCATCTCGCGCAGGCCGAACTCGCGCTTGAACCAGCTGACCATCCAGAAGCCGCGGTAGATCATCACTTCGGTATTGAAGTGATCGGGGATCGCGGCCGGGTACGGCGGGATCAGCGGGATGGTTTCCAGGTAGCGCGCGCGGGTGGTGTTGATGGTCGCCGTGGTGCCATAGGACAGGCAGGCCACGCTGGGGTCGATAGCCCCCGCGCCGAGCACTTCGCAGGCCTTGTCGGCACCGGCGGCGATCAGTGGCAGGCCTTCGGGAATGCCGGTCAGGCGGCTGGCTTCGGCGCTGATCTCGCCCAGTTTCTCGCCGGGCTTGAACAGCTCCGGCAACTGCTCGCGGCGCACGTCCAGCGCCTGCCACTTCCAGTCGCGCGGCGCGGCCCATTGCAGCTTCTTGTAGTCGAACGGCAGGTAGGCGACGCTGCAGGCCACCGAGTCCACATAACGGCCGCACAGGCGTTGGGTGAGGAAGCCCGAGAGCAGCAGTACCTTGTGCGTGCGCTGGTGGATGTCCGGCTGCTGCTGGGCGACCCAGTTCACCTCGGCCTGGGTGCGGAAGTAGTCGACCGCGCCCTGCGCGCCCACCAGCTTGAACAGCCAGCCCCACGGCCCCTTGACCGATTCGCCCAGTTCGGCGCGCCGCTGGTCCAGCCAGATGATCGCCGGGCGCAGGGCCTGGCCGGCTTCGTCGACGTGGATCACCGTGCCGCGCTGGGTGGTCAGCGACACACCACGGATGCGGCTGCGATCGATGTCGACGCTGGCCCACAGGCGTCTGCACGCCTCGCCCAGCTGCTCCCAGTAGTAATCCGGGTGCTGCTCGGCCCAACCGGGCTGCGAGGAAAAGTAGGCTTCCAGTTCGACCTTGCCCTTGCCCACCAGGTTGCCCTGGAGGTCGAAGAGCAGCGCACGCACGCTCTGGGTGCCGTTGTCGATGGCCAGCAGGTAGTTGTTGTTGTCCATGCTGTTGCTATTCATGGTTATCTCGGCTCAGTGCGGAAGGCTGTAGCAGCGACGCCACAGCGCCAGATAGTCCTGTTCTTCGCGTTTCCAGCGCGCGTCGTCCCAGCCCAGGCGTGGCTGGCACAGTGCGCGAATCCTGGGCAGCTCGTGGGCGCCGCCGTCAGCCAACAACAGGCCAATGCGGGTCCGGCGCAGCAGCAGGTCATCCAGGTGCAGCACCAGTTCACCCTCCGCCGCCCAGGCCAGCTCGGCCCAGAGCGAATCGGTGTGGCCGACGCACTCGCTGCCCACGGTCTTCAGGACCCGCGCCAGCTCCGGCAGCGCGCGGCCATGACGGCCGCGCAGGCGGGTCTGCTGTGGCGGTGTCAGCCCCGGCAGATCGACTGGTTCGACAGGCTCGAAGACCTGCTCGCCAGCCACCTCCAGCGGGCGCTCCAGCATCGGCGCGCAGGCGGCGAGCACTTCCAGCGCCAGCAGGCGGAAGGTGGTGAGCTTGCCGCCGGCCAGGGTTACGCAGCCGGGCTCGACCCACAGCGCATGCTCGCGCTTCTCGTCCGACGGCTTGAGCGTTGGGCCGCCATCACTCACCACCGGGCGCACGCCAGCCCAGGTCGAGCGCACGTCTCCGGCGGTGATGCGCGCGCAAGGAAATTGCTGAGCGCAGGCCGCCAGCAGGTAGTCCACTTCCTCGCGGCTGATGGCGGCGTCATCGTCCAAGGATTCGCGGTGGTCCAGATCAGTGGTGCCGACCACGGTCGCGCCCTCCCAGGGGAAGACGAACACCGGGCGCTGGTCCTGCCCGTGCATGAAGCTGAAGGCGTGGGCGACCGGCAAGCGCCAGGCCGGCAGCAACAGGTGGCTGCCGCGCAGCGGGCGGATGTGCTCGCTGCCCTGCTTCTGCCGCAAGGCATCGGCCCAGGCGCCGGTGGCCAGGGCCACGGCGCGAGCGCGGAAACTGAAGCGCTGGCCGCTCTCGCTGTCCTCGGCGACCAGTCCCTGAACGCGACCATCGCGGCGCTCCAGTTCGATCACTTTCAGGCCGTTCAGCGCTTCGCCGCCTTCGGCACGCGCCTCGCCGAGCACACGCATCACCAGGCGCGCATCGTCCGTCACCGCATCCTGGAAACGGGTGCCGCCCAGCAGGCGATCTTCCTTCAGCCCCGGCGCCAGGTAGCGCAGCTCTTCCAGGCGATGGAACAGGTGGTTGCGCCGCCCCGCCAGCGCGTCGTACAGCGACAGCAGCGTGCCGAACACACGTGGACCGGGGAAGCCGCCCTGGTAGTGCGGCATGATGAAACTCAGCGGATCGACCAGTCCCGGCGCCTCACCCAGCAGGCGCTGGCGCTCACGCACCGAGTCGCGGGTCAGGCCAAACTGGCCCTTGGCGATGTAGCGCAGGCCACCGTGGACCATCTTCGAGGAACGGCTCGAGGTGCCCCAGGCGAAGTCGCGCTGCTCGATCAGCAGGCAGCGCCAACCGCGCCGCGCGGCCTCGCGCAGGATACCGGCGCCGGTAATGCCGCCGCCGACCACGATCAGGTCCCAGTCACGCGCCGCCAGCTCCGGCAGCGCTTGAGCGCGCCAGGCGGCATTCCAGGCAGGCATGGGCTCAGTCCTGCAACAGGGTGCCGGGGTTGAGCCGGCCGGACGGATCGAAATGCCCGGCCAGCGCCTTGATCGCCGCCATGCCCAGCGCCCCCTTCTCCACCGGCAGGTAAGGCGCGTGGTCCTTGCCCACACCGTGCTGGTGGCTGATGGTGCCACGGTGGTTGGCGATGGCCTGGCTCGCGGCGTGCTTGAGCTTGCGCCAGCGCTCGTGGGTTTGCGCGTAGCTGGCGGCCGGGCGGAACACGTAGGTGGTGTAGATGCTCGAGCCTTCGCCGTACACATGGGACAGGTGGGTGAACACGTGCACGCGCTCGCCCTCGGCAGCCAGGCCTTCACGCAGGCTGGCTTCGATGCGGTTCAGCAGGTTGTCGACGTTGGACCAGTCGGTGGCGGTTTCCAGGGTGTCGACCACATAGCCGTTCTCCCACAGGGCCTCGCGCAGGTAGGGGAAGCGGAAACGGTTCTGCGCCCACTTCTTGCCCAGCAGCGTGCCGGTGAACACGCCGCCGAAACCCTTGAGCCAGCGCCGCGCGGCACGCAGCGAAGTTGCGTTCTGCGCACGCTCGCCGGTGACGCCGAAGGTCAGCATGCACTTGCCCTCGGCCGCACCGCGCAGCTTCAGGTAGCGCTCCAGCCAGGCGATCTGCCCCGGATGGCCGGCCAGCGCGAGCTGGGTCTGCGTCTCGATGGCGTTGGAGAGGCGCAGCATGGACAGCGGCACGCGTGCCTGCACCAGGGTACGAATGCCTTCCAGCGCCTGCTCCCAGGACGGCAGGAACACCGCGTAGAAGCGCTCGTCCTCGGCAATGCGCGTGACCCGCACCTTCACCGACGAGAGGATGCCGAAGCGGCCTTCGGAACCCATCACCACTTCGCGCAGGTCGGGGCCGGCGGAGGACGCCGGGAAAGTGGGGATTTCCAGGCTGCCGGCGAAGGTTTCCAGGGTGCCACCGGCGAACAGCTGCTCGATGCGCCCGTAGCGCAGCGACTGCTGGCCGCTGGAGCGACTGGCGACCCAGCCACCGAGCGTGGAGAGTTCCCAGGACTGCGGGAAGTGGCCGAGGGTATAGCCACGGGCGCGCAGCTGGCTTTCCACCTGCGGGCCGTTGGCGCCGGGGCCGAAGGTGGCGATCAGGCTCTGCTCGTCCAGCTCCAGCAGGCGGTTCATGTGCTCCAGGGAAACGGTGAGCACCGCCTTGTCGGATTCCGGCGGGTTGATGTGGCCGGCCACCGAGGTGCCGCCGCCGTAGGGAATCACCAGGCAGTCCCAGAGCTCGGCGAACTTCAGCAGCTCGCGGATCTGCTCGGCGGTCTGCGGGTAGGCAACGCCATCGGGGAACGCGCCGAATTCACCTTCACGCATCGCCAGCCAGTCCGGCAGGCTCTGGCCGCGGGCGTGCAGCAGGCGGTCACGGGCTTCGCGCACCACCAGCGGATGCTCGGGCAGGCGCGAAGCCGGCACCCTGGCGAGCACCTGTTCCAGCGTCGCGTCCGGCAGCGTCAGGCCGGGGCCGACCAGTTCGGCAAGAAAACCGCGCCCGTTGTCGGGCAGCTCCACCACCGTCGTTTCCTCGCCCCAGCCGTTCCAGCGTCGCATGCCCGCTCCTTTCTCTCTGTAAGGTCTGCATCTGCTATTTCGATGCCGCTTGATGGCTGCCTATACTAGCCAGCCGCCCTGCCCTGTCACTGTCGGATCAAGACAGGCGCAGTTGCCGATCGAGACACCCAGAACAAGAACGAACGCCATGCATGCCCTCGGCTATACCTCCGTCCCTGCACTGCTGAAATACCTGCGCCATGCCGAGTCCCTCGGCCTGGACCTGGACGTCGCCCTCAAGGCGGCGGGCCTGGAGCGCTCGCAGCTGGCCGACAATAGCCAGCGCCTGCCCAGCGAAGCCCACGAGCGCCTGCTGCAGTACCTATGCGCAAATTCCGACGACCCGCTGTTCGGCCTGCATTCGGCGCGTTTCGTCCAGCCCGGCTCATGGAGCGTGCTGGGCTACATCACCATGAACTGCGCCAACCTGGGCGATGCCATGGGCCGGATCATTCCCTACGAGAAGCTGGTCGGGGACATGGGCGTGAGTCGTCTGGAGCCGGGCGCGGACCACATCAAGCTGATCTGGAACTGCCGCCACGAGACCGCGCTGATCCGCCGGCACATGGTGGAGAATGTGCTCGCCTCCTGGCTGCTGTATGCGCGCTGGATCGCCGACACCCATGGCTCGCCCCAGGAGGTCTGGTTCGAGCACGCGCAGCCCGAAGGCACCGACATCGCCGAATACGAACAGCTGTTCGGCTGCCCGGTGCGCTTCGAGCAACCCTGCAGCGCCCTGCTGGTGCCCCTGCACCTGCTGGCCTACCCGCTGCGCCAGGCCGACGCCAACCTGCTGCGCACCCTG
This sequence comes from Enterobacterales bacterium AE_CKDN230030158-1A_HGKHYDSX7, assembly GCA_046940325.1. Taxonomy (GTDB): domain Bacteria; phylum Pseudomonadota; class Gammaproteobacteria; order Pseudomonadales; family Pseudomonadaceae; genus Pseudomonas. The sequence goes on from JBKYMN010000001.1 coordinate 521,437, forward strand.
GAAGAACACGCCCTGGCGCTGATGGCTGAACTGGACGACGACGAGCCGTTGCCGTTACGGGTGAAGAACGCCCTGCGCCTGCTGCTCAAGGACGGCCTGCCCCGCAAGGAGCGCGTCGCCGAACGCTTCGAGATGACCGTGCGCACCCTGCAGCGTCACCTGCAGCAGGCCGGCACCAGCTACCAGCAGATCCTCGACGAACTGCGCCAGGAACTGGCCGAGCACTACCTGGTGCACAGCGACCTGCCGATCCAGGACATTGCCCAGTACCTGGGCTTCACCGAGTCGCGCTCGTTCCACCGCAGCTTCAAGGGCTGGACCGACCAGACACCCGGCGAGTACCGTCAACAGCATAAAAAAACGCCGGTCTGAGACCGGCGTTTTTCATGGAGCGGGTGCATGCCCCGCGCATACTCAAACTGGAAGCCTGTCGGAGCGAGCTTGCTCGCGAACCATTTCGCCGACGCCTACGGTGCCGGTCGGGTTCGCGAGCAAGCTCGCTCCTACGAAAAACACTGCTTCAGTCCAGCAACTCGCTGAACGGGATGAAGGTCAGCCAATCGCCTTCAGCCAGCGTCGTGCCCTCGCGCACCTCCGCCAACCCCTCCGCCCAGGCTGCGCTACGCAGCACGCCGGAACTCTGGTTGGCGTATGGCACTGCACGGCCATTCTCCAGACGCGCACGCAGGTACTCGCGGCGGTTGCCCGGCTTGGTCCAACTGAAACCGGCGGGCACCTGCAGACGCAGCGGCTCGACCTTCTGCATGCCGAGGCGGCGCATCAGGTAGGGCCGCGCCAGCAGCGCAAAGGTCACCAGGGTCGACGCCGGGTTGCCCGGCAGGCCGATCACCGGCACCTGCTGGTAATGCCCGACAGTGAGCGGCTTGCCCGGCTTGATGGCCAGCTTCCACAGGGCCAGCTCTCCCGCCTCACGCAGGGCCGCTCCGAGGAAGTCCGCCTCGCCGACGGACACGCCGCCGGTGGAGAGGATCAGGTCGACGTTCGACAGACCGGCCAGGGCGGTGCGGGTGCGCTCCAGGTCGTCCGGGAGGATGCCGGCGTCCACCACCTCGCAACCGAAGCGCTGCAGCCAGGTGCGCAGCAGAGGGCGGTTGCTGTTGTAGATCTGCCCCGGCGCCAACGGCTGGCCCGGCTCCACCAGCTCATCGCCGGTGGACAGCAGTGCTACACGCGGGCGGCGGCGAACATTCAATGCGGCGTGGCCGAGCGAGGCGGCCAGGCCAATCTCGATCGGCCCCAGGCGCGAACCCGCCGGCAGTACACAGTCACCCTTGCGGGTTTCCTGGCCCTGCGGACGCACGTGCTGGCCCGGCTTGAGCGCTTCGAGGAAGCGTACGCGGCCGTCTTCCAGCACTTCGACGTTTTCCTGCATCTCGACGCAATCGGCTCCCTCGGGCACCGGTGCCCCGGTGAAGATGCGCACGCAGGTGCCCGGCAGCAGCGGCTCGCCGGCCTGCCCGGCGAAGATCTTCTGGCTCACCGGCAATGGCTCGCCCTGCCAGTCGGCCAGGCGCAGCGCATAGCCGTCCATGGCGCTGTTCGGCCACGGCGGCAGGTCCAGCCCGGCCAGCAGCGGCTCGGCCAGCACGCGGCCGTCGACCTCGGCCAGGGGCAGGGTTTCGCTCTCGACGATCGGCGACTGTTCCGCCAGGGTCAGCAGGCGCGCCAGGGCGTCCTCGACCGGCAGCAGTCCGGGCTTGTCGCAGCAGCTCATCCGCGGCTCTCGCAGGGCGCCGCCTTTTTCAGGTGCGGGACGAAATTGCACGGGCGGTGGCTGGCATCCAGCTGCTCGCCGAGGATGCCGTCCCAGGCGGTGCGGCAGGCATTGGTGGAGCCCGGCAGGCAGCAGACCAGGGTGCCGTTGGCGAGACCGGCCAGTGCGCGGGACTGCACGGTGGAGGTGCCGATGTCGGCCACGGAAATCTGCCGGAACAGCTCGCCGAAGCCGTCGACCACCTTGTCCAGCAGGCAGGTCACCGCCTCCGGGGTGCTGTCACGACCGGTGAAGCCGGTGCCGCCGGTGATCAGCACGACCTGCACTTCGTCCTCGGCAATCCAGGTCGCCACCTGGGCGCGGATGCGGTAGAGGTCGTCCTTGAGCAGCACGCGCTCAGCCAGGTTGTGGCCGGCGGCCTTCAGGCGGTCGACGAACAGCTGGCCGGAGGTGTCGGTTTCCAGGGTGCGGGTGTCGCTGACGGTGAGAACGGCGATGTTCAGCGGGACGAATGGCTGCTCGGCCTTGTGGCTCATGATGAGGGCCCTTGCTTGTGAGGTGGGAATGCGCGGTGTTATATCACAGGCCCGTCCCGGAGACCCTGACATGCCACAAGCCCCGCTGCCCCCCTGTTCCGTCCTGATTCTCGCCGGGGGACGCGGCCAGCGCATGGGCGGCCAGGACAAGGGCCTGCTGGAGTGGCAGGGCCGCCCGCTGGTGAGCTACGCCGCCGCCCTCGCCCGACCTTTCAGCGACGACCTGATCATCTCCTGCAACCGCAACGCGGACGCCTACGCCGGCTTCGCCGACCGGCTGGTGCAGGACACCAGCCCGGACTTCCCCGGCCCGCTGGCCGGTATCCGCGCCGGCCTGGCCGTTGCCCGCCATCCCCACCTGCTGGTGCTGCCCTGCGACGCGCCCCTGCTGGATAGGGAGTTGCTGGAGCATCTGCTGCGCGCATCGGCCGCAGCGCCGGACATCGTGCACATGCTACGCAGCGGCTCGCAGTGGGAGCCGCTGTTCAGCGTCATCCCGGTGACGATGCGCACCCAGATAGAAGAAGCCTGGCGCCTGGGCGATCGCAGCCCGCGTCACGTGTTCTCGAACCTGGGGCTGCAAGCGGTGGATTGCCCGGCCGACGACCCTCGCCTGGCCAACCTGAACACCCCGGAGCTGCTCTATCGCGCTCGATAGCGACGCATTCGAAAATTTTCCGGGAACTATGGTGCGAAACCCCCGGTCAGACTTTTCGTACTTTTTTGTTCGCTCATCAGGAGATTCACTCATGAACAAACGGATGCTTCCCGCCTTCCTGCTCGCCCTGGGCTTCGGAGTGCTTGCTGGTTGCTCCACTCCGTCCGTCATTACCCTGAACGATGGTCGCGAGATTCAGTCTGTCGACAAACCCCAGTACGACGAAGAATCCGGCTTCTATGAGTTCGAACAGCTGGATGGCAAAACCGCCCGTGTGAACAAGGATCAGGTACGGACCGTCAAGGACCTCTGATTCTCCCGGTGGTGCGAACGCCCCGCAGACCGTGGTCGGTCTGCGGGGCGTTCGTGTATTCAGGGGCCTGGAAACTTTTTTCAAAAATCTTTCGCTAACCCCTTGTGCATCAAAAGTTTTTCGGTAGAATGCGCGCCATCAAACGGAGCGTAGCGCAGCTTGGTAGCGCGTCTCGTTCGGGACGAGAAGGTCGCTGGTTCGAATCCAGTCGCTCCGACCAAATTCCCGATCCACTGCGTGTCTCGACAGGCAGGATCATCGAAAAAGCCGGACTTCAGTCCGGCTTTTTTCGTTTCTGTACACCCTCCCCCGCCTCCAGCATCAGCCCCTCGCCATCGGAAAAGCTCCCGGAGCAGCGTCCCTCTGGGAATCAGCACCGGCTGCTGACGCAACAGCGGAGTCCCGATCCCCTTCCCCTTGCGCCTACCTGGCCATGGCTACCTGACGGGCATCGTATCCTCCACCCAACGCCTTGATCAGCACCACGTTCTGGCTCAGGCGCTGCGCATCGAGCAGCAGCAAAGAGGTCTGCTCGGCAATGACCGGCAGTCCTGCTTCGCTGGCGGCCAGCCGGCTGCTCAAGCCATGACGGTTCATGGCCTCGACCGACAACTGCCCGTAACGGGCCGCCTCGATCTTTTCCAGTTGCAGGCGGCGTTCCTCGTCCAGGCTCTGCAGGCGGCTGCCACTGACGGCAATATCGCGCACGGCGTTCAGCACCGCCTGGTTGTACTGCTCGATCATCATGTTGCTGCCCGCCCGCACGTTGTGCAGGTTCGCGTTCAAGCGCCCGCCGTCGAACAGCGGCAGATAGAACCCGGGAATCAGGTTCATCTGCTTGCTGTCACCCTTGAACAGGCTGGCGAGGTGGATGGAATCCAGGCCGAAGAAAGCCTTGATGCTGAAACTCGGGTAGAAGGCCGCCCTGGCGGCATCGATCTCGCTGAACGAGGACTGCACATACCAGCGCATGGCTTGCAGGTCCGGGCGACGGGAGAGCAACTGGTAGGGGATATCGTCAGGCAAGCCGACCGCGAGTTGCGGCAGGGGCATCGGCCGGATATCCGGCAGGTCATCGGGTCCGGCGCCCAGCAGCGCCCGCAGCGTTTCGCGGGTTTGCCGTATCTGCCCGTTGATCTGCGCCATCTCGCGCTGGACGCTCAGTAACTGGGCTCGCGCGCCGTGCAACGGCACCCGCGCCTCCAGGCCGGTACCCGCCTTGCCCTGATGAGCCTGCACGGCGTACTGCAGAATGGCCTCGGAGCGCTTCATCAGCTCCAGCAGTTGATGGTTGGTCTGGATGCTGAAATAGAGTTGCGCCACTTCGGCCGACAACTCGAGTTCGACGACATACTGCTCGGCCACACGGGCATTCTGCGCGCCAACGGCAGCCTCCACCTGGGAGCGCTCGCGCGCCCAGAGATCGACATTCAACCCCGCGAAGGCTCCCAGCGTGCCCTCGGTGTACCAGGGACCGGTCAAGCCCAGGACCGGAGCATCCGCGGCGTAAGGCCCCATGAAGCCATTGGCCGAGGTGTACTGCCGGTTCATCATCGCCAATGCCGTCACCTGCAGGTCGGAGCCGGCATTGAGCAGTTCGACCTGTGAGCCGGCCTGCTCCATCCGCGCCCGCGCCATCGCGATGGTCGGCGAGCCTTTCAGCGCACGCTCGACCAGCGCGTTCAGTTGCGGGTCGGCATAGCGCCGCCACCATTGCGCCTGTGGCCAATCCTGGCGCGCCAAGCGGATGTCATCGGCCAGGCGGACCTTCTCGACGGGAATCTGTGCATGGGCCGGCAGATCATTGCGCATCAGCGCGCAGCCGGAGAGCAGGCCTGCCAGCAGGAGGGAAGCGGCTTTTGCGTTCATCAGGGTAGTTTCTCCGGAGCCACGGGCGCGTCGGATCGGCCGGCAGCAGGATGGGCGTCGTCGTGCTGGGATGACCAATCGGGCAAGGCGGCGATTTCCAGCGCCAGCGACTTCATGCCCTCCGCCAGGGGTGAAGTGGCCTCGGCTACCAGGAGCGACCGGGCGTGCTCGCCCAGGCGCGCCTGCTCCTGACGCGGCGCCGGCGCGGATTGCACGAGGCGATCCGCGTAAACCTCAAGCAACAGCGCACTTTCCTCACGAAGCGCCAGCAATGGACTCGAAGGATCGAGCGGCGTCATTCCCTGCTCGAGATCCGCGAGCGCCTGACTGCGCAGGCGATCCTGGAGAATCAGGATATTGCGACTCATCGCCAGCAGGGTTTCGGCCTGGCGCACCCGGTGCGCCGGTTCACCCTGCTGATAGCTCGGCTCGTAGCGGACCCGCTCAAGCAGCTCACTGCCTTCGTTGATCTGCGACCAGCACTCCAGACGCCGCGCGGCATAAGCCATGGGCTGCTCCGCGGCCAGCGGCGTGCGCAACAGTTCGGCCATTGCGCGAACCAGGGACGCCAGCTTGCTGCGCTCCTGGCTGTCCTCGCTCTCCGGCCAGAGGACGGTGTAGACGAACCAGCAGATACCCACGCCCAGCAGGATACCGACCATCCGATCGCGGATTTCGCTGAGGTCGGTGGTCGGCCCGAAACGATCGAAGAACGGCAGGGCGAAGGTCGCCACGCCCTGGGTGCCGAAGTACGCCAGCCGTTCGGAGCCGGCAGTGACCCAGGCCCCCAGGCCGATCACCGGCAACAGTGCCAGCAACAGACCGAGCAGGGAGTCCAGGTGCGGCATGATGAACAGGAAGATGATGAATGCTGCCACGGAGCCCGCCAGCGCACCGTAGAAGCGCAGGCTCATGTGCCGCACCGAGGTGCCCAGCCCGGGGAGCGCGACCATGGCGCTGGTGATCAGGATGGTATGGATACCCGGCCATTGCAGGACGTTGAACACGAAATAGCCGGTCATGCCACAGATCAGCACCTTCAGGGCAAAGCGGGTATAAGCCGGATTGCTGAAGGCGTCAGGGACCAGCAGGGGCTCCTTGACCGCAGCCTGATCGGGAAGCGGCGTGCTGTCGAAGCGGTCCAACGCCTGGAGGGTAAGGAAGATGTCCTGCGCCGGGGCAAAGGACGACAAGGCGGAGCGTTCGCTTTCGCTCGGCACCCAGTCCAACCTGAAGGGCAACTGCCGGGAGATTGCGCCATCCAGTGCCTGGACCTGCTCACTGAGCCTCCCAAGGATCTGCCGAACGGCGGGCGAAAGCGCGTCCCTATCGCCCGGGAGCTCGTTTCCCAGCCCCTGAATGTGCGACACCGCGGCGGCGCAAGCTTGCCGGTACAGGTTACCGGCGTAGTCATGGGCATTGGCCATGGCGCAGACACTCAGCAATGCCTGCAGGCTTGCCACCTGCCTTTGCAACAGAGGCGCGGCCAATGCCGGAGCCAAGGCCTCCCCGGCCTGCGCAGCTTGCAGACGCTGCGCTGCCGCAGACAACTGCCGGTGCGTTTCATCGCACCACTGGCGCTGCGGATCGGCACCGGGCAAAAGGGTGTTGACCAGCACCCCCAAAGCGCTGCCGTAGGTAATGGAGACCACGGACCAGAGCATTTGCCGGACCAGGTACTCCGCCTGGTCGGTCAGGTCGGCAAAGGACTGCGCATAGAGCAGCACCAGCCCCGGCCCCAGCAACAGCGCGCCCAGCTTCGAAATACGCTGGCAGTACATGGCGCAGAAGAACACCACGCCGGAACTGACGATGCGCAGCAAGGGGTAGTCGTAGGTCAGGTTCATCACGAGGACGAAGAGCCCGATGGAAAGACCGTTGGCAATCAGCAGCGCGAAGAAAACGACGCGGGTGAGCACGATGCTGGCCTGCGTCGCGACCAGAACGGCCACGATCGACAACGCCATGGAGGGGATCCGAAACACCTCGCCCACGATGATGGCCAGCGCCGAAGCCAGCGTCAGGCGCAGGGCGAAGTTGCCGCGCCCGGGAAACGGCGCCAGCTCCGCCAGCAGCCAGCGGAATCGACCGGAAATACCCTCGGGCTGCAGGTCATTCATGGGATCTGATTCCCTGAATCAGCGAGTGGCAGCGCCTGCCGGCGCCTGCGTTTCCAGTTCGACCACCGCCGATGCGCCGATACGGAACAGCTCGGGATTGGGGTTGTTCACACGAATCTTGACCGGGAAGCGTTGCGCCACGCGCACCCAGTTCAGGCTGCGCTGCACACGCGGGAGCCCCTCCAGCACCAGACCGCCGTCATCGGGCAGGACACCGAAACCAATGGAGTCGACGGTGCCCTGGAATGCCTGACGGGTATCCGCCATCAAGTACACCTTGGCCGGTGTGCCCTCGTGGATATTCTTCAGTTCGGTTTCGCGGAAGTTCGCCACCACGTACCAGTGACGCGTATCGATCAGCGAAAACAGCGGCTTCATCGGGGAAGCGAACTGACCCGCCGTGGTCTTCAACGCGACGATGCGGCCATCGAACGGGGCGCGCACCGTTGCCATGTCACGGCGCAGTTGTGCCAGGGAAATCTCCGCCAGCACCACATCCCGCTGCGCCACCAGCGCATCCACACCCGTCACGGCAGCACTGGCCTGCTGCGCCAGCAAACGTGCCGAGGCCAGCTCGGCCGCCGCCGCACGCTGGGCGGTACGTGCCCGGTCGACATCCTCAGCCGAGACATAACCATCCGGCAGCAGCGGCTCGGTGCGCCTGAGCGTTTCCATGGACTGGCTCGCGGCGGCACGGGCGCGCTCGACCGCGGCGTGGGCGGAATCGGCGCCATACTGCTGGGCCTTCACCGTGCGTTCGGTCAGCGCGATCTGCTTGTCCAGTGCCACCAGCGAAGCCCGAGCACGGACCAGTTCGTCATCCAGCGGACGGGGGTCGACCTGGAACATCAGGTCGCCCTGCCTGACCGCCTGGTTGTCTCGCACCGCCATCTGGACGATGCGCCCGTTGATTTCCGAGACGACGTCAATGGCGTCAGCGTAGGCATAGGCATCGTCCGTGCGAGGAGTAGCCTCCACCCGCCAGAGCACGAATACCAACAGCGTCAGCGCAGCGAAAACCACCAGAACCGCTGAAACCTTGCGAAAAACCGGATTGCCGGGCTTGTTCGCCATGCTACCGCTCCGTGTCGTCAGGAAGAGAAGAACGCCAGCCAGGCCAGCAACGAGAACAGCAGGAGCAACGCCGGGTAGGTCAGCACCGGCCAGCCGACCCGCACGCGGAGCCCTTTTTCCAGCAGGGCGCGCAGGACCAGCGTCAGCGCCAGCCCTCCAAGGAAACAGAACATCCAGGCAGGGAAGTAGGCGCCGAGAACGGAGATCGAGGGGGCCGCGGAACAGCCGCTCAATGCCAGCGCAGACAATCCGAAGCCCATAAAGCGGAAAAACGAGCGCCGCCCGGCGCAACACGCCACGAGATACTTGGGCAGGCTGAACAGCTGCGTGGTCGAAAAGATCATCGGAAGTTATTCCCCACTGACAGCCCGAACCAAACGAGCAATGGATAAACGACAGTTGCAGGATGTTGGGGTAATCGAGCTATTGATTAACTTTTCACGAACTCGAGTTCGAAGTTCATCTAAACCCGAACTTCCAGGAACAACTCAAACCAAGTTGATCTATGTATTCAGGCACTACCCGGAAAGACAGCCCAGCCCTTGGACATGCCCCGTCCGCCGAGCCTCGCGCCGTGGCCGAAGTAGAGTGGGCATTGCACGCGAGCCCGTTTACCCCTGGCACATCCCCACTAAGTAGCAGGTAATCTCGAGGACTCAGGCGAAACTGGCTTTTCGAAATAATCCCCCGGGCGTACAAGCCAATACAACTTGTGCAGACCCGGATTCATACCCAAACTTTCAATTCACGACCGATATCACGAATAGACTTATGAACGGATCAGCCCGGCGCGGGCAATTCGGTAGTGAGAGCCTTTGGATGCGGCGCTGAAATACATGGGGCAAAGGAGACGTTTCGCCTGAAGACCTTCAACGGTCTCAGCAGGTACTCCGGCGCCTGCACTCACTCCGCAACCGCCGGCTATTGAAACGCTCAACGGCGCAGGAAGTGAGCGACCTGCTCGGTGTCGAACGGCCAGTTGAGCTCCGCACCGGAGTCGCAACGGCGCAAGACGGGGATACTCAGACCGTATCGCTCGACCCACTCTTCGCGGTCGGCGATATCCACCAGCTCGACCAGCAGGCCGTGTTCGACGAAAGGCATCAGCACCGCTTCGGCCACTTCACAGAGATGGCAGCCGAGCGTGCCGAAGAGTTGGCATTCCGGGGGCATGGCGGACTCCTGGGTTGGCGACATGGGGTCAGATTCCGGCGTGCTTGAGCAGCGTGTCGGCCATGGCGCGGGCTTCTCGCCCCTGCTGTGCCGGGCCCTGCATGTGCGCCATCACCAGCACACCTTCGAGCAGGTATTGCAGCTGGCGGGCCAGGGGCTCTGGCTCGGCGGCGCCGAGACGCTCCAGTTGAGCAGCAAAGAAACGGCCGAGGAAGGCCTTGTGCTCGGCCGCCTGCTGGTGGATGGGGTGCTCGCGGTCGTGGAACTCGCCGGCGGCGTGAATGAAGGCGCAGCCGCAGAAGTCCGGACTGTCCAGCACTTCCTGCAGGCCGTCGAAGACCGCCAGGATCGCCTCGCGGGGAGCAAGAACGCGCTCGGCGACCTGCACGCGCTCGACCATGCGCGCATGGCGCTCTTCCAGCGCCGCCATGATCAGGTCGTCCTTGGATTTGAAGTGCTTGTACAGCGTCATCTTCGCGACGCCCGACTCGGCGAGGATGCGGTCGATACCGGTGGCGTGGTAGCCCTCGCGGTAGAACAGATCCTGGGCTGTGTTGAGCAACAGCTCGCGTTTGCTGGATGCCATGGCATTACCTCCTGACCGGACATTATGCGCGAGGCTCGGCGCCCGTGGGAGCCAGACCGCTATCGGCATCGGTACGGCGGGCACCGACGAGTCGCGGTCATTTCGCTTGAACTATACAGACCTGTCTGTCTAATATCTATTCTGTCGTCCCCACAACAACATCGCAAAGGACTCCCGCCATGAAACTCCACGACGTTGCGCTTTCCGGTAACTGCTACAAGGTTCGTCTGTTCCTCGGACTCATCGGCCGCAAGGCCGAGCTGCTGCCGGTGGATCTGCTGGGCGGCGCGCACAAGCGCCCGGCCTTCCTGGCGATCAACCCGCGTGGCCAGGTACCGGCACTGGAGGATGGCGAACTGCGCCTGGGCGACTCCCACGCCATCCTGGCCTACCTCGCCCGGCAGTACGCGGAACCTCACTGGTACCCACAGGACGCCGCCACCCAGGGGCGCATCGCCAACTGGTTGAGCTTCTCGGCCAATGAGGTGCAGCACGGCCTGGCGCTGGCGCGGGTAGTCCTGCTGTTCAAGCGCCCCGGCGATCTGGCGGCGGCCCAGGCCAAGGGGCGCCATGCCCTGGAACTGCTGGACGCGACGCTCGCCGACCACCGCTGGCTGGCGCAGACGGAGCAGCCGAGCATCGCCGACATCGCGGTCTACCCCTACGTCACGCTGGCGCCGGAGGGCGGCCTGGAGCCGTCCGCGTATCCCTACGTGCAGGACTGGCTGGCACGCGTACGCGCCCTGCCCGGCTATATCGCTCAACCCGCCTTCTGACTCTCTTCTGATTGGCCGCGCCGCCTTCCCTACGGCGGCGCCTTCTACGCTCCACGAAAAGGAAATTCCGATGCGTCTGTCCTTCCTGCTGCTGGCCGGGCTGCTTGCCCTCGTCTGCCTGAATGTCCAGGCCGCCGACCTGCGCTTCTCGTTGATCCGCACGTCCGGTGTCACGACCCTGGAGGCTTTCACCGTGGCCGGTGGTGACTGGACGCGAAAGGTCCCGCTCAACCACACCGCCGTCCTGATCCAGCATCACGCCGCCACGCTGCTGTTCGATACCGGGCTAGGCAGCCAGGCGGACGCGCAGTTCAAGCAGGACATGCCCTGGTGGGACAAGCCGCTGTTCCAGTACGAAGGCCTGAAGCCGGTTCGTGAACAGTTGCAGGGCAGCGGCATCCGCCTTGACCGGATCATCCTGTCCCACGCCCACTGGGATCACGCCTCGGGCCTGTCGGACTTTCCGGAGGTACCGGTGTGGGCGACCTATGAGGAAATCAACTACGCCCATATCGCCCAGCCTCCGGCGGTGTTTCCCAGCCAGTTCCGCCATCCGGTGAAGTGGGAGCCCTTCCAGTTCGACTCCGGCCCCTTCCTGAGCTACGAGCGCAGCCTCGATCTGTTCGGCGACGGCAGCCTCGTGCTGGTGCCGATGCACGGCCATACGCCCGGCTCCGTCGGCCTGTTCATCACCCTCGACGACGGACGGCGATTCTTCTTCAGTGGCGACACCACCTGGCGCCTGTCGGGCTTCACCGGCCCCCACGAGAAGTTCTGGATCAGTCGCCAACTGGTGGACAGCGACCGCGAACGGACGCTGGCCGAAGTGGCCCGCGTGCACGAACTGATGCTGGCCTATCCCAAGCTGACCGTGGTGCCCGCCCACGACGCACAAGTGCAGGACAGACTCGGCTACTACCCCCGCTGGATCGAGTGAAAGCCACGCCAGCCGCCGCTCGGCGCTTCAATAGCCAGCTCACTAATCAGCGACTAAGGTCTAAGAGTCGTCAACATTCGGTAATGATTTAGTAGATAGGCTGTAACAGATTGACATGCCGGCCCTGATCCACCCGGCATCATCAAACTGCCCCAAGCGCTCGAGGAGACAATAACAATGAGCAAGACCCCGATCGCCCGTGCCGTGGCTTTGGCCACGCTGGGTACCAGCTTGACCGTTCCGACCATTGCCCATGCCGACTTCATCAAGGACAGCAAGGCCACCGTCGAACTGCGCAACTTCTACTTCAACCGCGACTTCCGCCAGGACAGCCCGGCCCCTGCCCAGAACAAGGCCGAGGAATGGGCCCAGGGCTTCATCCTCAAATACGAATCGGGTTACACCGATGGCACCATCGGTGTCGGCGTCGACGCCCTGGGCACCCTGGGCCTGAAGCTCGATTCCTCGCCTGACCGCAGCGGCACCGGCCTGCTGCAGCGCTCGCGCAGCGACGGCCGCGCCGAAGACAGCTATGGCGACCTGGGCGTGACCGCCAAGCTGCGCGCGTCCAAGAGCACCCTCAAGGCCGGCACCCTGATGCCGAAAATGCCAGTGGTGCAGTTCAACGACACCCGACTGCTGCCGCAGACCTTCAGCGGCTTCGCCCTGAACTCCGCGGAACTCGACGGCCTGACCGTCGATGGCGGCCGCCTCTACCAGGTGAACCAGCGCGACTCCTCCGACTACGAGGACATGACCATCACCGGTGGCGGCAAGCGCAACATCAAGCTGGGCGATACCACCACCAGCAACAAGTTCCTGTTCGGCGGCCTCACCTACAAGTGGACCGACAGCCTGAGCACCAGCTACCACTACGGCGGTCTGGAAGACATCTACAAGCAGCACTATCTGGGCCTGATCCACGTGCTGCCGATTGCCGACAAGCAGTCGCTGAAGTCCGACATCCGCTGGGCCAAGTCCGATGACGACGGCGGCAGCAACGTCGACAACAAGGCGCTCAACGCCATGTTCACCTATGCCCTGGGCTACCACGCCTTCGGCGTCGGCTACCAGAAGATGAGCGGCGACACCGGCTTCGCCTACATCAACGGCACCGACCCCTACCTGGTGAACTACATCCAGATCGGCGACTTCGCCAACAAGGACGAGAAATCCTGGCAGGCGCGCTACGACTACAACTTCGCCGGCCTCGGCATCCCCGGCCTGACCTTCATGACCCGCTACGTGAAAGGCGACAACATCGACCTGATCACCACCGACGGCGAAGGCAAGGAATGGGAACGCGACACCGACATTGCCTACGTCTTCCAGGACGGCCCGCTGAAGAACCTGGGCGTGAAGTGGCGTAACGCGACCATGCGCACCAACTACACCAACGATTACGACGAGAACCGTCTGATCGTCAGCTACACCATGCCGCTCTGGTAAATTTAGCGGTATGACGAAAAAGCCCGGCATCCGCCGGGCTTTTTCTTTGCTTCACACTGGCCGATTCAGTCCTGGCTGAGCGCTCCAATCTTGTGGATCGACAGGTCGGCGCCGTAGTACTCCTCCTCCTTCGTCAGGCGGATGCCCACGGCCGACTTCACCAGGCCGTACACCAGCAGGCCACCGGCGAAAGCCACCACCACACCGAGCAGCGTGCCGATCGCCTGGCTGGCCAGGCTGACCCCACCCAGGCCGCCCAGCGCCTGTTGGCCGAAGATGCCGCAGGCGATGCCGCCCCAGGCGCCACACAGGCCATGCAGCGGCCAGACACCGAGGACATCATCGATCTTCCAGCGCACCTGGGTCGCGGTGAAGGCCCAGACGAACAACGCGCCCGCCACCATGCCGGTGGCCAGGGCGCCGATCGGGTGCATCAGGTCGGAGCCGGCGCAGACCGCCACCAGCCCGGCCAGCGGGCCGTTGTGCAGGAAGCCCGGGTCGTTGCGGCCGACCAGCAGCGACGCCACGGTGCCGCCGACCATCGCCAGCAACGAGTTCACCGCCACCAGGCCGCTGGCGCCGGCCAGCGACTGCGCGCTCATCACGTTGAAGCCGAACCAGCCGACGATGAGGATCCAGGAACCCGCCGCCAGGAACGGGATGTTCGACGGCGCAAAAGCCACCAGCCGACCCTCGCGATAACGACCATTGCGCTGCCCCAGCAGGACGACCGCCGCCAGCGCCAGCCAGCCGCCGAAGGCGTGCACCACGACGGAGCCGGCGAAATCATGGAAGGCCGCGCCGAATTCGGCCTTGAGCCAATCCTGGAAGCCGAAGTTGCCGTTCCAGATCAGCCCTTCGAAGAACGGATAGACAAAGGCCACGATCAGCGCGGTGGCGCACAACTGCGGGCCGAACCGGGCTCGCTCGGCGATACCGCCGGAAATGATCGCGGGAATCGCCGCGGCGAAGGTCAGCAGGAAGAAGAACTTCACCAGCGCGTAGCCGTTTTCGTTCGCCAGGGTCGCCGCCGGCTGCAGGAAAGTGACGCCATAGGCGATCCAGTAGCCGATGAAGAAGTAGGCCAGGGTCGAAATGGCGAAGTCCGACAGGATCTTCGACAAGGCATTCACCTGATTCTTCAGGCGCACCGTGCCCACTTCCAGGAACGCGAAGCCCGCGTGCATGGCCAGCACCATGACCGCGCCCATCAGGAGGAACAGCGTGTTGGAACCGTGGACCAGCGTCTCTACGGCACTATTGAGGTTTTCCATCGCTACAGGCAGCCCCGAAGGTCAAGGGGAAAGCACCAAAACGGCTCGCGACCACCCTGCATCGCACCACGCTGAAGCAGCGATGCACCACAGGGGAGCCGTGCGCTGAACCAGACTGGCTCACAAGCCATCTGACCAGCTTCGCAATTTCTTGTACTTCCTTATGTTTTTCAGTGATTTGAGCTCAGATTCCCAGCCATTCGAGCCAGCGGGAACGCCCCGCCATGGGGCGCTCTGCTCTCCATGCGCACCAGAGAAATGCAAGCGGCATACCACCGGCGAAACCAACAACGGCTAGGCTTCAACTCGCACGCGAGAGCGGCCCCGAGGTGAATTTATGAGAAACTTTCCTCTGCCCCCGGCGCTCGAAAACTAGGAACCTCAACCCGCACAAGGAGCATCACATGCCTCGCAAGACCGCAGTGAACGCCGCCAAGGATGAACTCCTGGCCGAATTCCAGGCCCTCGTCAGCGACACCGAGAAACTCCTGCAAAGCTCGGCCGACCTGGCCGGCGCCGAAGCCGACCAGATGCGCGCGCAGATCCACGAGAGCCTCAAGCGTGCCCGCGACGCCATCTACTCCACCAAGGATTCCGTGCGCGACCAGGGCAAGGCCGCCGTGGATGCCACCGAAGACTACGTCGGGGACCACCCGTGGCAGGCCGTGGGCATCGCCGCTGGCGTTGGCTTCCTCCTCGGCCTGCTGGTCAGCCGGCGCTGACCCATGGGTGACGGAATGGACGCCGGGCCGAAGACTTCGGCCAACTCCCCCTCCCCGCGGCGCTTCGGCGCCGCGGTGCTGGGCCTGCTGCACGGGCACGTCGAGCTGCTCGGCATCGAGTTGCAGGAACAGAAGACCCGCACAGTGCAGATGCTGCTGATGGCCGGCCTCGCGCTGGTCTTCGCCCTGCTCCTGCTGGTCGCCCTCTCGGTGCTGGTACTCATCCTCTTCTGGGATAGCTACCGCCTGCAGGCCGCCATCGGGTTGTGCCTCTTCTACGTCGGCGGCAGCCTGCTCTGTGCCTGGCGCCTGCACAGGCTGGTCAGCGACGAGAGTTCGCCCTTCAGCGCAACCCTCGAAGAACTGGCCCGCGACCGGGAGCGCCTGTTGCCATGAGTGAAATGCCGGATGCCCGCAACCTGACACGGGCCGAGTTACGCAAGGCCATCGTCCGCCTGCGTCTGGAAATGCAGCGCCAGCAGATTCGCCAGGAGGGCGAGTTGCTGCTGCAACCGCTGAAACAGGCGCGCAATGTCGGCCAGAGCGTACGCGGCAGCCTGGGCGGCAATCTCCCGCTATGGGGCGCCGGTGGCGCCGCAGCCCTGGCCCTGCTGTTCGGCCGCAAACGCCGCTGGATACGACTGCTGCGCATTGGAATTGCCCTCGCACCGATCATCCTGCAGATGCGCAGAAAGTCCGACGATCAGGACCCGCCAGCCCCCTCCACCCACCTCTGAGGTCTAGACTGGCCACATTCTTGCAACGAGACAGGGACCCGCGCTGCGGCGCCACCTGTCACGCCACTAAGGATGTGTCCCTTGATCGACGGGCAACCCATCGCCTGCTTCCAACCCTTCATCGACACCGCGACCGGCCTGATCGCCGGTGTCGAGGCGCTGGGGCGGCTGCGCCAGGACAACGGTGACCTGCAATCGGTCGGTCCGCTGTTCTTCAACCCGAAAGTCGGCCTCGCCGAGCTTCGCCGGCTGGACCGGCAGATACGCGACGCAGCGCTGGCGCGCATCCATGAAGCACCCAAGGACTGGTTCCTCAGCCTGAACATCTCGCCGCGCTGGATCAGCCGCCTGCGCCCGAACCAACCCCTCCCCAGCCTGAAGCAATTGCAGCAGCAAGGCGTACCGCCGGAGCGCGTGGTCTTCGAGATCACCGAACTGGGCGGCGCCCACCAGCGCCTGCCGGAAGTAGTCGCGCGCTACCGGGAAGCTGGCGCGCGCATCGCCATCGATGACTTCGGCGCAGGCTATTCGCAGCTCGATCGCGTGCTCGCCCTGCAGCCGGACATCCTCAAGCTGGACATGCGCCTGTTCCAGGAAGCCGCCCGTGGCGGGCCCAGCGGCGAGGTGGTGAAAGCCCTGGCGCAGATGGCCGAGAAGACCGGCTGCTGGATCATCGCCGAGGGCGTGGAAACCGAAGAGGAGATGGACTTCGCCCTGGAGTGCGGCGCGCGCTACGTGCAGGGCTACCTGTTCGCCAAGCCGGCGCTGGACTTCCCGGCCAGCGACGCCTTCCGCGAAGCCTTTGCCCAGCGCCGCGACCACTATGTGCATCGCAAGCTGCAGGAGCGCTCCAACCTCATCCAGCTGCGCCAGCAACTCTCCGAACTGATGAACATGCTGCGCCCCTGGGCGGAAGGTGGCGCCATGCTCAGCAGCCTGCCGCCGGCGCCGGAGTCCTTCAGCCGCCTGCTGCGCATCTACCAGTGCGACCGCCATGGCACCCAGACCTCGCCGAACCTGGAGTGGAACGGCCTGTTCTGGAAGGAAAACCGCCGCTACCTGGGCCACAACTGGTCCTGGCGCCCCTACTTCTACCAATTACTTGCCGAGGGCTGGGAAGAGCGCCGCCTGACGCTGTCCAACACCTACCGCGACGCCACCACCAACCAGTACTGCATGACCGCCGGCCAGTTCATCGACCAGGGCCGACGTCTTCTGCTCATCGATATCGACGCCGAAGGCCTCTAGCGCCGCGATTGAGATTGCCGGCGCGAACGGCTAGCGTTGCCGGTAACTCTCCTTATCGCGGACAGAAGAATGGATTGGCACACCCTGCTCCCCCGAGAACGCCTCGGCAAACCGGTGCACAGCAGCGCCGAACTCGGCCGCAGCGCCTTCCACAAGGACCACGACCGGATCATCTTCTCCGGCGCCTTCCGCCGCCTCGGCCGCAAGACCCAGGTGCATCCGGTATCGAGCAACGACCACATCCATACGCGCCTGACCCATTCGCTGGAGGTCGGCTGTGTCGGCCGCTCGCTGGGCATGCGCGTCGGCGAGATCATCCGCGACCGCCTGCCGGAATGGTGCGACCCGGCGGACCTGGGCGTGATCGTGCAGTCCGCGTGCCTGGCTCATGACATCGGCAACCCGCCCTTCGGCCACTCCGGCGAAGACGCCATCCGCCACTGGTTCCAGCAGGCCGCCGGGCGTGGCTGGCTGGATGGCATGAGCGAAGAGGAAAGCTCCGACTTCCTGCACTTCGAAGGCAACGCCCAGGGCTTTCGCGTACTCACCCAGCTCGAATATCACCAATTCGACGGCGGTACACGCCTGACCTACGCCACCCTCGGCACCTACCTGAAGTATCCCTGGACAGCGCGCCACGCCGATTCGCTGGGCTACAAGAAGCACAAGTTCGGCTGCTACCGCAGCGAGCTGCCACTGCTGGAACAGATCACCCACAAGCTGGGCATGCCGCAACTGGAAAACGAGCGCTGGGCGCGCCACCCGCTGGTCTACCTGATGGAGGCCGCCGATGACATCTGCTATGGCCTGATCGACCTGGAAGACGGCCTGGAGATGGAGCTGCTCGACTACGCCGAAGTCGAGGCGCTGCTGCTGGACCTGGTGGGCGACGACCTGCCGGAAACCTATCGCCAGCTCGGCCCCAGGGATTCGCGCCGGCGCAAGCTGGCGATCCTGCGCGGCAAGGCCATCGAGCACCTGACCAACGCTGCGGCTCGCGCCTTCGTCGAACAGGAACGCACACTGCTCGACGGGCAACTGCACGGTGACCTGGTGGAACACATGCATGGCCCGGCCAAGCGCTGCGTGCAGCGAGCCAAGGCCATGGCGCGGGAAAAGATCTTCCAGGACAAGCGCAAGACCCTGCACGAGATCGGCGCCTACACCACCCTGGAAATCCTCCTCAACTCCTTCTGCGGCGCCGCTTTGGAGCAGCACCGACAGAGCACGCCGTCGTTCAAGAACCAGCGGATTCTCGACCTGCTCGGGCACAACGCCCCCGATGCGGACTGGACGCTCTACCGCGCCTTCCTGCGGGTCATCGACTTCATCGCCGGAATGACCGACAGCTACGCCACCGAGATGGCCCGGGAGATGACCGGCCGCTCCAGCCCGAGCTGAAGCGTCAGGCAGCCAACCGTCGGAGCTGCTGCTGCAGGCTGTCCTGCAAAGTGGCCATGGCCTGCTCCACGGCCAATGCACGCGAACGCAGCTCCTTGCGGTCAAGCCCGTCCTTGCAGCCCCCCTCCAGCTTGCCGCAGAGGGCCTGCAGGGTATCGGCATTCACCAGCCGTGCCGCGCCCTTCATCCGGTGGGCCAGATCTGCCAACTGCTTCCACTCGCCGGCCTCCCACAAGGGCCAGACCTGATCGACGTCGACCCGATTGCTGCTGTGCAGCTCTTCCAGCAAGCGACGGATCAGCCCCGGATTACCTCCCGTCATTTCCCGCAATGCCCTGAGGTCGAAAGCGGAATCCTGCCCCCCGCCATCGCTGATCGGATTGTCGGAGAGCGTAATTTTCGGCACCGTTTCCAAACGCTTGCGCAGGTTGTCGAGACCGATCGGCTTGAACAGGCAGTCGTTCATGCCCGCACGCCGGCAGGTCTCGATTTCATCGGTCTGCGCGTTGGCGGTGAAGCCATAAATCACACAGGGTACGGCTTCCATTTCCGCTTCCAGCTCGCGGATCCGCCGGGCCAGGTCGTAGCCATTGAGTATCGGCATATTGCAGTCAGTGATCACCAGGTCGAAGTCCCCCGGATGCCAGAGCTGCAACGCCTGGTAACCATCGGACGCGATCTCGACCTGATGGCCCAGGTGTTCCAGTTGCTGTGACAGCAGCAGACGATTGGCGACGTGATCATCGACCACCAGCACCTTCAGCGACTCCGCCGAGGCAACGACACTCGGTGCGGGACTGGGAGCGATTTCGGGCAGGCTGTCGAGCGTTTGCAGCAACAACCGCACCGTGACCGTGGTGCCTTCACCACAACGGCTTTCCATGCGCACCGTCCCTCCCATCATCTCCGCCAGCTTGCGACAGATGGTGAGCCCCAGCCCGGTGCCGCCACGGCTCGCATCGCTGCTGCGAACCACCTGACTGAACGGCTCGAACAACTGACGCTGGTCCTCTTCGGAAACACCGATGCCGCTGTCCTTTACGCTGACTTCGAGGGCCAGCCGCTCCCCGGCGATCCGTTCACCGGACACGTGGATCTTCACCTGGCCCACGTCGGTGAACTTGATGGCGTTGCTCACCAGGTTCGACAGAATCTGCTTGAATCGCAGGGGATCGATCAGCACGTCGCAAGCGGCTTCCGCCTCGATTTCCAGCCGGAGTTCCAGCGCCTTCTGCCGCGCCAGCCCATCGAATACCCGGGCAACGGACTCCACCAGGTCGCGCAGGTGTGCGCGCTCCGGCATCAGTGTCAGACGTCCGGACTCGATCTTCGCCACGTCCAGGATGTCACCGATCAAGGTCAGCAGGGAGCGGGCCGAGTCATAGGCCACCTCCACCGGCTCGCGCTCCCAGTGCCCCTGGTCAGCACGCGTCAAGGCCAGCTCAAGCATCCCGATGACCGCGTTCATGGGCGTGCGGATTTCATGGCTCATGGTGGCCAGGAAAGTACTCTTGGCACGGTTGGCCTCCTCCGCCTGCTCCTTGGCCGCCTCCAGCTGGTGGTGCAGGCGCTCCCGCTCGGTGACGTCGATCCAGCCCGTCACCACGCCGGAAACCTCCCCGGCGGCACCCCGGTAAGGCGTCGCCCAGTAGTGAATTTCGCGTACTTCATTGCGGATCTGCAGTATCAGGTCCGATGCCACCTTGCCGTCCTGCTCCATCGCCTGCTGGTGCAACTGCTGGAGCGCGGCGGCGTCCTGCTGCGTCACCCAGGAGCAATCAACCACCCGCGACCCGCTCACCGAGTCCCGGGGTATGCCGGTCTCCTTGAGGAACCCGAGGTTGCAGGTCACCAGGCGTCCCTCGCGATCGCGCACTGCCACGGGCTGCGGTATCCCATCGATCAACGCACGCTTGAACTCGAGGCGATAGTTGAGTTCCCTCTCCGAATCCCGGCGTCGGCGTACCTTGCGCCACAGCCACAGGTTCCAGAACAGCACCAGGAGCAAAGCCAGTGCGGCCCCCCAGGCCAGTTGGATGAATTGGGTGCGGTAGCCCTGCCAGATACTGTCCGGAACCTCCACACTGGCCGACCAGCGCGCGATGATATTGCTCAGGTCCTCCGGCGAAATGGTCAGGATCGCCTTGTTGAGAATACTGAGCAGCTCCGGATCCGCCTGGGAAACCGCCAGCGAGAACTGCCCGGGCTCACGGTCGAGCGCCAGGGCAATCTTCAGGCCAGGGTAGAAGCGGGAGATCAGGTAACTGGCGGAAGACTGCAGGTGAACTCCCGCGTCCACCTTGCCCTCGCTGATCAGCGCCAGATCATCGACGTTGTTCTCCACCTCCACCAGCTTCACCTGCGGATGGTGCGCACGCATGAAATCGGCAATGACGGAGCCCCTGGGAACCGCGACAGTGCGGCCATCGAGGTCATCCAGCGAGTTCAGCCATTGGCTATTGCCCGACACCACGACGACGAAGGACGCCGTCATGTAAGGGCGGCTGAAACCCAGCCACTCTTCACGCTGAGCGGTCGGTGTCAGCGCGGCGATCACATCCGCCCTGCCCAGGCGTACCTGGTCCAGCATCGCCGTGATACTGGGCTGCGGGCTCACCTCGAAATCGATGCCGGTGCGATTCTGGATGAGCTCCAGCAGATCGGCCGCAATACCTCGGAACTGCCCCTGGGCATCGAGGAATGTGACGGGAGCCAGGGCCTGGTCGATGACCACCCTGGGGCGGGGATGACGGTCCAGCCAGCGCTGCTCCTGGGGAGTCAGGATCAGGTGCTCATTGGTCATCGAGAAAATCCCGCCGGAGCTCCAACGTCGCTGAATGGCACTTTCCGCCTGCCGCGGCAGGGCAGCCAGCACGCTATCGAGAATGATCAGCAGGGAATGGTCGGATGACTTCAGGGCGAAGCTGAAACCCTGGCCATCGAAACCGGCGAAGTTGAGGAACTTGAGGTTCGCCATATAGCCCTGGCTGATCAGGTACTGAGCGCTGAAAGCATCGCCGACGTACAGGTCGGCCTGGCCGAAAGCCACGGCTTCCAATGCCCGGCGGACAGACTGATAGTCCTGGACCGAGGCGCCGGCGAAATATCGCTCGCGCTCATCGGCGGAGTAGTAGTCGCCGACTACGGCGATACGCTTTCCAGCGAGCGATTCCACACCGTCCAGCCGCGTGTTCTCGGGCCCGATGACCACAGGCTGATTCGAGAAGTAGGGTCGGGAGAGCACGATGCCGGGCCGCGTCGACTCATACCCCGTCGAGCGGCTCAGCAGATCGATGTCACCGCGCGACAATGCAGTGACGGCGGCATCTCGATCAGGGTAGCGACGCACTTCCACACGAACATTGAGGGCATCGGCAATGATCCCCAGTACGTCCGCGGTGATGCCTTCGAGATCCGTGCCGTTGCCAAGTATGTCGAACGGCGCGTAATCCGGCGCACTGACGCCCACACGCAGCGTCCGCTTCTCCCTCAGCCATTGCCAGTTGGCCTCGCTCAACTGCACCTTGACCGGCTCCTCCGGCGAACGCGCCAGGAGGTCCATCGTGGCCCAGCCCTGCGGCTCAGCCGTTACCCATCCACCACAGACAAGCAACAACACGCAGAAGAGGTAACGGAAGCGCCACATCACCCACCTCAGACCAGCGCGTTCCGCTTGGCAAACTCGATCAGGTCGACCAGCGAATGGGCATTGAGCTTGAGCAGCAGCCGGGTCTTGTAGGTGCTGACCGTCTTGTTGCTGATGAACATCTGCTCGGAGATTTCCTTGTTCGAGTAACCATTGGCGAGGTACTGCAGCACCGCCATCTCGCGATCGGAAAGGCGCTGGATCAGTTCCTGGTCGTCCATCTGCCCGTTGTTGCGGCGAGTCTGGCGCACAGCGGTGCTGGGGAAATAGTTGTAACCCGCGACCACCGCGTTGACGGCACTGATCAGCTCCGACAGCCCGCCCTGCTTGCAGACGAAGCCCGAGGCGCCGGCCTGCATGCACCTCATGGCGAACAGCGACGCGCTCTGCCCGGTCAGCACCAGCACCTTGAGAGGAAGTTCGAAGGCGGATATGCGGCTGATCACCTCCAGCCCATCCAGGCGGGGGATGCCGATATCCAGAACCACGAGGTCGGGGATCAGATCCTTGACGAGCGAGAGTGCATCCACGCCATTGTCGGTTTCGCCAACGATGACGTGACCTTCCTTTTCCAGCAGAACACGCATGGCCATGCGAATGACCGGGTGATCATCGACAATAAGAACTTTGCTCATCAGCTTCCTCCCACCGACTCTTCGAAATGAAATATCCGTCGGTAAGATATATGCCGAGCCGGCCATGTCGAGATTACTCGACCTCGATATTGCTCATTAGAGGAAATTCCTACGCAACATCTATATAAATCCTACAAAAAAGACTTAATCGTTCGCCCTCCACCAACAAGCAGCAGGAATGTTCTTACAGAAAACTGGAGAATGACTGACTTCTTCCGCTGACAATACTCTGCAACATCGCCGTATATCCTTTCACGCGATCATTGCTATGTGTCTTTCCTTTTCCAATAGCCATACTCGGCGTGTGGCCATACGATCACGGCGAAGGAGTCAGGAGCACTCACTGCAGCTGTCCTGTGCCGCCAGAGCGATCTCTGCGAATACAGGAAGGCTCCTTTCCGGCTCTGGATACAACGTCTCGTTTATTCGAATGGGCAGCCGACAGGTAAACATACTTAACTAGCAAGCCCCCAGAACAGATCATCAAACCATTTAAAAACATCCGAATCCCGTTCAATACCGAAATAACCCCACCCGGAATTAGAGCCCCAGAGGCGAAAACGAGCAATAACATCCGATACCGTCAAAAAACCAAGAAACCAAGTTCCTCCCTATATTTTTCAGGACCGGTCCGGCATGAAAAGCAAATTCAGCATCCTCGTCGTCGAAGATCATCCTTTCCAACTCATCGCAACGCAGATTCACTTGAATCGAATGGGTTTCTTTCGGCTGATTCCTGCTCTCAACGCAGCGGAGGCGCGAGAAGAATGCAAGCATCGGAGCGAGCCTTTCGATCTGTTGCTGTGCGATATCAATCTTCCCGATACCGATGGGGTAGAGCTGGTCAGGGAATTGGCCGAAACCGGGCAGATACGCTACGCCATTCTGCTGAGCAGCCGCGACGAAGCGGAGTTGCAGGCGCTGCAGCAGGCCTTCGAGGAACACGGGCTACCGGTTCTGGCCTGCCTGCCCAAACCCCTGGATCAATGGGCGCTGATGCAGGTCCTGGAAGCCCGCGCAGGGGTCGGCGTCAGCGAACGGGCGGATTGACCGGCTGGTCCGGATACCAGGCATCGATCAGGGGGCTGACCGTAAAGCCGGTCAACTCCGACTGCCGCTTCAGCCAATCATCGATCAATGTCCGCTGCCCCTCGCTCACCGAGCCTCGCCGGGCCAGACAGACGAAGCCATATTCATCGCATCCGCTGTAGACCAGGTCGTTGGGCTCGACGGCCTCGGCGGCGAATCGCTGCATGAAGGCGCCGATCGAGTCTTCGCCCTGCCCCTCCCTGTACTGGAAACTCAGTTCGAACCCGAGCTCCTGGAACTCATCGACACACAACTTCTTGCGTAAACGACGGGAACGATGGGTGGCCATCCGAATCTCTCCTCAGGAGGGCTTTCGCCGCTCGATGAACAACTGTGCCCAGACCGAATCCAGAACTTGCACCGGCAAGTCCTGGAGCGACGCCCCGAGACGACCGGCACTCGAAGGCCTGCGCATCCTGGAACGGCTTGCGGCATAATGTGTCGCAACTCCCGATCCAACAGGGAGTATTTCATCTGTAGTGTCGCACTTCATCTTTTCATTTTTTTAGTCAATGCCCGACCACTGGGATGTCACCTCTTCTATGTTCAGATCACTGCGTGTTCTCGCTCTCGCTACCTTATTGCCCTTCGCCCTGCCGGCCGTTGCCCAGATCAACACCACCCTGCCCGAGCGCGTACAGAAAGCGCTGAAGGCCAGCAAGCTGACCGACGACGCCCTGTCGCTGGTGATGATCCCCCTCGAAGGCCCCGGCAACGCCACCTACTTCAACTCCGACGTCTCGGTGAACCCGGCGTCGACCATGAAGCTGTTCACCACCTATGCCGCCCTGGAAATGCTCGGCCCGACCTATCAGTGGCAGACCGAGTTCTACACCGACGGCCAGCTCAAGGACGGAGTGCTCAACGGCAACCTCTACCTCAAGGGCGGCGGTGACCCGAAGCTGAACCTGGAGAAGCTCTGGCTGATGATGCGCGACCTGCGCGCCAACGGCGTGCTCAAGGTCACTGGCGACCTGGTGCTGGACCGCAGCTACTTCAACATCCCGCAACTGCCGGTGTTCAACGACGACGGCGGCGACGACAACAAGCCCTTCCTGGTCGGCCCCGATTCGCTGATGGTCAACCTCAAGAGCGTGCGCCTGGTGATCCGCACCGAAGGCAGCAAGGCCACCGTGCTGATGGACCCGCCGCTGGCGAACGTGCGCATCGACAACCAGATCCAGGTCAGCAAGGCCGCCGCCTGCCCCGCCTGGCCGAAGCTGCGCTTCAACCCGGTGACCCAGTTCGACGGCACCTCGCTGGTCGCCACCGGGCAGATTCCCCAGGGCTGCAGCGCGCAGACCTACATGTCCCTGCTGGAGCACCCCGCGTATACCGCCGGCGCCGTGCGCGGCATCTGGCAGGAACTGGGCGGCAGCATCCTCGGCAAGGACCGCGAAGGGACGGTGCCGAAGAACGCCACCCTGGTGGCCCGTGCCATGTCGCCGGATGTCGTCGAAATCATCCGCGATATCAACAAATTCAGTAACAACACCATGGCCCGCCAGCTGTTCCTCTCGGTCGGCCGCCAGTACCGCAACGGCGCCGACGCGGACGATGCCCAGGCCGCCCAGCGGGTGATCCGCCAGTGGCTGGCGCGCAAGGGCATCACGGCGACGCACCTGGTGATGGAGAACGGCTCGGGCCTGTCCCGCGATGAGCGCGTCAGCGCCCGCGAGATGGCCGCCATGCTGCAAGCCGCCTGGCACAGCCCCTACGCTGCCGAGTACATCTCCTCGCTGCCGATCGTGGCGAAGGACGGCACCATGCGCAAACGCCTGCGCGGCACGCCGATGGCCGGCGAGGCCCACGTCAAGACCGGTACTCTGAACACCGTGCGCGCCCTCGCCGGCTTCAGCCGTGACGCCAATGGTCGCACCTGGGTGGTTGTAGCGATCCTCAACAGCAACCGGCCGTGGGGCGCCTCGTCGATCCTCGACCAGGTGTTGCTGGACCTCTACAGCAGCACCAAGCGCTGAGTCCAACGCAAACCCCGGCCCACTGGCCGGGGTTTGCGTCTCAGGCCTCGACCCGCTCCAACCGGTCACGCCCCAGGCGCTTGGCGCGATAGACCGCGCGGTCCACCTTGCGCATCAGATCATCGGCGCTCTCCCCGGGGCACCAGGTGGCCACCCCGAAACTCGCCGTGACCACGCCGATACCCTCCATGGGCCGGCCGCGCAGCGCCTGCCACAATGCCTCGGCGAGCTGCCAGGCCTGATCCGTCGTACTGCCCGGGCAGAGCACCACCAGCTCTTCGCCGCCCAGGCGGCAGAACACGTCCACCTTGCGCAGGCGCTGCGCGATCCTCTGGCACAGCGTGACCAGCACGATATCGCCCGCCTCGTGGCCGAAGCGATCGTTGATGTCCTTGAAATGATCGATGTCGAACATCACCAGCGACAGCGGCTCGCCACTGCGTGAGCAGCGCGCCATGGCCTGATCCAGCTGCTCCTTGAAGTAGCGGCGGTTGTGTATGCCGGTGAGCGCATCGGTGACCGACAGCCGCCGCAACTCCAGCTCGGCTTCCTTGCGGCGGGTGATGTCGGTGGCGATGCCCAGGTAGCCGGCCATGTTGCCAGCCGAATCGCGCACGCCGGTGATGATCAGGTTGATCTTCAATTGTCGGCCGTCACGGCGCACGCAGGTCCACTCGTGTTCCTCATGCCCCTCCCCGACCAGCGCACCCACGACTTCGAAGCCCCGGATCTCGCGACCGAGGATGCTCGACAGGTCCTGCGCGCGGCGACGGATCTCGTCCTTGACGAAGACGTTCTCCGGCACTGGCCGCCCGATCACTTCCTGGGCGCTGTAGCCGAACATCCGCTCGGCCCCCACATTGAAGCTGCGCACAAAACCGCGCAGGTCGGTCGAGACGATGGCGACCTGGGTCGCCGCATCGAGCAGGCCGTGCAGGCGGCTGTTCACTTCGCCCAGTTCCAGCTCGGCGGCCTTGCGCGAGCTGATGTCGGTCTGGGTGCCGATCATCCGTCGCGGCGAACCGTCGCTGTCACGCTCCACCACTTGCCCGCGATCGAGCACCCAGAGCCAGCGCCCGCTCTTGCAACGCAGCCGATGCTCGCTCTGGTAGAGCGACGACTCGCCGCGCAGATGCCGGCGCAACGCTTCGCAGCGTGCCACCTTGTCGTCCGGATGGACGCGGCTCAGGCTCTCATCGGTCGTCGCTCCCACCTCGCTGTCGCGGTAGCCGAGCATCGCTTTCCAGGCATGGGAATAGAAGACGTTGCCGGTATCCAGGCTCCAGTCCCAGACGCCATGCCCAGCGCTGTCCATGGCGAAGTGCAGGCGCGCCTGGTTCTCCTGCAGCTCCAGCTGGTTGGCCCGCAATTCGGCGGTGCGCTCATCCACCAGTTGCAGGGCGCGCTGGCGCTGGCCGAGCAGCGCCAGGACATAACCGGCCAGGAGCATGGAGGTCAGGCCGCCGGCGAACACTACCCAGAACTGCGGATACCCCTGGTTGCGCCGCAGGAAGTCGCTGGAAGGCTCGACGCGCACCAGGTAGTCGCGGCCGGCAAACGGAAGGTGGCGTTCGGAGACCAGGCCCGCGGTCTGATCGGCCGTCACCGGGCTGCGATACAGCGGCACGTCCGGGCGGGGGTCGCCGGCGTCGCGAAGGGTCAGTGCCAACTGCTCGCCGCGCCCCTCCGATCCCTGCTCGATCAACAGGCGGTAGCTGATCGCCGCCAGCAGGATGCCCTGAATGCCGACACGGGTTTCCGCTGTCGGGCTGGGTGCCGCAGTGGTTCGATAGAACGGCGCCGCCAGCAGCAGCCCGGTGGAGTCCGCCGGCGGCGCGCCGGGCAGCACCACCGGCATCGAGGCGGCCACCGAGCGCGTCTTCATCACCACCTGGGTCAGCTCCCTCCCGGGCAGGGTGGAGTTGAGGTCCAGGCCCAGGGGCATCTCTTCCAGGAACTCCGAAGCCCCGTATAGGACGGGAAAGTAGCGTTCGCGGACCTGGGCGGGAATCGGGCGCCCCTGCAGGTCCAGTTCGAACAGCATGTAGTCGAGCATGCCGGCGGCATGGGCGCTGGCCTCGAAGGCTTCGCGATTGCGCTGCTCCACCCGCGGCAGCCAGGCATAGCCCAGCGTGTCGCCCAGCAAAGGGCTGACGAAGTGTTCGAACTCCTCGCGGGAGACCTTCTCGGAGTTTTCGAAGAAGCGCTGGATCGACTCCAGCTCGCTCTGCTGAATCGTCAGGCGCTCGCGAACCCGATCGATCCGCTCGTTCGCGGTCAGGGTGAACTGCTGCTCCAGGGCAATGCGGGCGTTGCGCCAGGCGTTCCAGCCCAGCAGCGCCGTCAGCAACAGGCCGGCGACCAGCACCAGGCCGGCAGCGCGCAGGGCCTTCTTCTGGCTGGCGCGCCCCTGAGCGGCGGGCAACTGCTCGTAGGCCGGCAACTGAGTCATGTGGGATCCCGTTCTCAGGGGTACTCAGTTTTTATAGCAGCCGATGGCCATTTGCCCAGCATTGGCACGACGCACGGCCCGGGCCGTGCGCCGCTCGGGCCTCAACGTACGGTGATACGCCAGGCGCGATGGATCTTGCTGTTGCGGGCAAAGTCCTGGTCCAGCGTCTGGGCGCTGATCTCCTCGACCTGATAGCGCGCCGCCAGGCCTTCATCCAGCTCGAACTTGCGGAAGTTGTTGGAGAAGTACAGCACGCCGCCTCTGGCCAGGCGTGCCATGGCCAGGTCGATCAGCTCGACATGGTCGCGCTGCACATCGAACACCCCCTCCATGCGCTTGGAGTTGGAGAAGGTCGGTGGGTCGATGAACACCAGATCGTACTCGCCGCGATCCTCGCGCAGCCACTCCATCACATCGCTCTGCACCAGGCGCTGCTTGTCGGAGAAGCCGTTGAGCGAGAGGTTGCGGCGCGCCCAGTCCAGGTAGGTCTTGGACAGGTCGACGCTGGTGGTGCTGCGCGCGTCGCCCCTGGCGGCGTGCACAGTGGCTGTGGCGGTGTAGCAGAACAGGTTGAGGAAGCGCTTGCCGGCGGCCTCGCGCTGGATGCGCAGGCGCATCGGGCGGTGGTCGAGGAACAGGCCGGTATCGAGATAATCGGTGAGGTTGACCAGCAGCCTCACGCCGCCCTCTTCAACTTCCATGAAACGGCCTTCGGCGTTCTGCCGCTCGTACTGTTTCTTGCCGGCCTGGCGCTCGCGGCGCTTGATCACGATGCGTTCGGTAGGAATGCCCAGCGCCTGCGGCAGCGCAGCCAGGGCGTCGAGCAGGCGGATCTGGGCCTTCTCCGGGTCGATGGACTTGGGCGCCGCATACTCCTGGACATGCGCCCAGTCGCGGTAGAGGTCCACCGCCAGAGCGTACTCGGGCATATCGGCGTCATACACGCGATAGCACTCGATCTTCTCCTTGCGCGCCCACTTGCCCAGTGTCTTGAGGTTCTTCTGCAGGCGGTTGGCGAACATCTGCCCGCCTTCGCTCAGGCGCGCCTGCTCGATCACCGCGGCGCCCTGGGCCGGGGCCGATTCGCTGCGCTCGCCACGCTCACCGGTCACGAACTGGCGCGGGTCGACCTCGAGCATGATCAGCTTGCAAGGCAGCGCACCGTTGAAGAACGCGTACTGCTTGTGGCTGCGGATGCCCATGCGCTTGCCCAGTTCGGGCGCGCCGGTGAACACCCCGGCGCTCCAGCCCAGGCAGCTCTGGCGCAGGCGTTCACCCAGGTGCTGGTAGAGGTACAGCAGGCTGGCTTCGTCACCCAGGCGCTCGCCATAGGGCGGGTTGCAGATGATCAGGCCCTTCTGGCCCTTGTCCGGGCGCGGCTCGAAGGTAGCCAGTTCGCCCTGGTAGATCTTCACCCACTCGGCCAGACCCGAGCGCTCGATGTTGTTGCGCGCCGGCTGGATCAGGCGCGGGTCGGCCTCATAGCCACGAATCCACAGCGGAGTCTTCGCCAGGCCAATGTCGGCACGTTGCTGGGCTTCCTCGATCAGTTTCTTCCAGATCGCCGGCACATGGCCCAGCCAGTTACTGAAGCCCCAACGCTCGCGCTTGAGGTTCGGCGCCACGTCGGCGGCGATCAACCCGGCCTCGATGAGGAAGGTCCCGACACCACACATGGGGTCGGACAGCGCGCCGCCTTCAGCGGCGATTTTCGGCCAGCCGGCGCGGATCAGCACGGCGGCGGCGAGGTTTTCCTTCAGCGGCGCGGCGCCCTGCTGCAGGCGGTAGCCGCGCTGGTGCAGGCTATGGCCGGAAAGGTCCAGCGAGAGCACCGCCTGGCCGCGGTCCAGGTGCAGGTGCACGCGGATGTCCGGGTTGACCTTGTCCACCGTGGGACGCTTGCCGAATTCGGCGCGCAGGTTGTCGACGATGGCGTCCTTGACCTTCAGCGCACCGAAGTGCGTGTTGTCGATGCCCGAGCCCTTGCCGCTGAATTCCACCGCCAGGCTGCCGTCGGCTTCCAGGTGGTCACTCCAGGACACGGCGTTGACGCCCAGGTAGAGGTCTTCGGCGTTGTTCACCGGAAAGCGCGACAGCACCAGCAGCACCCGGTTGGCCAGGCGCGACCAGAGGCACAGGCGGTAAGCCGTCTCCAGATCGCCCTTGCCGCGAATGGCCGAAACCTGGGCGCGCGCCTCGGTCAGCCCGAGCGCCTGGGCTTCTTCGAGCAACAGACCGTCGAGCCCTTTCGGACAGGTGAGGAAGAGATCGTGCATATCCGCCATGTAAACAATTCCCGGGCCAAAGCCCTTTCAGCAAAGCCGCTTACGGCCTTGTTGGCCACCCTGGATTCGACCAGGGCGACCCTGTGTATTCATTTTCCGGGATGAACCGGTAGCCCGGCCTGCGACCCCGGGTCGCAGAAGTCACCCCACTCGTCGGAACGAGAGAAAGTCGCATCTGGACACACCTTTCTCCTTGATCC
This sequence comes from Enterobacterales bacterium AE_CKDN230030158-1A_HGKHYDSX7, assembly GCA_046940325.1. GTDB lineage: Bacteria > Pseudomonadota > Gammaproteobacteria > Pseudomonadales > Pseudomonadaceae > Pseudomonas. The sequence continues at coordinate 552,331 of JBKYMN010000001.1, forward strand.
TTTGCAACCTCCCGCCCCTGGCGGGTTATGCCGTACTGGCATTTTGCAAACCGGGCGCACCTTATGGCTTGAACCCATAAGAGTTACGTCCTTATGACAAATTGGTCATTCACAGCCCCGGAACCTTTCGATAGAAATCGGGGTAATCCTTCACCGCAATGGTGTCGGGCGGGGCGCGTCACGCCGGCAATGCGCCCCATTTGGCGGAACATTCCGCCCGGCCTCCCTGGGGGGCCAACGGGACATAACAGTCAACAAGTGAGGGCAACACCCTATGAGAAGACTTAAGCGTGATCCGTTGGAAAGAGCCTTTTTGCGCGGTTATCAGCACGGCATTACTGGAAAATCTCGCGACCTCTGTCCGTTTACCCATGCCACCACAAGGCAATCCTGGCTCAACGGCTGGCGTGAGGGCCGTGGTGACAACTGGGATGGTTTGACCGGCGCAGCCGGTATTCAACGAGTGAACCAGTTGCAGCACGCAAGCGGCTGATAACGGATCACCACCGACTTCCCCAAGCCGCCCCATCCGGGCGGAAAAGGGCGCAAGCCCAAGGGCTCCGAAAGGAGCCCTACTTATTTGTGCAGTTATTAAGCCCGCTGGGCCGCCGCAATGGCGTCCACCGCCTCGCGAATCAGCGCCGGGCCCTTGTAGATAAATCCCGAATAGATCTGCACCAGGCTCGCGCCCGCCGCGATCTTCTCCGCCGCGTGGGCGCCCTCGGTGATGCCGCCAGCGGCGATGATCGGCAGGCGGCCGCCCAGTTCACCGGCCAGCACCTTGACGATGTGGGTGCTCTTCTCGCGCACCGGCGCGCCCGACAGGCCACCCGCCTCATTGCCGAACGGCAGGTTCTCGACGCCTTCGCGACCCAGGGTGGTGTTGGTGGCGATCACCGCGTCCATGCCCGACTCGATCAGGGCGGCCGCCACCATTGCGGTTTCCTCGTCACTCATGTCCGGGGCGATCTTGATCGCCAGCGGCACGCGGCGGCCGTGCTGCACGGCCAGGTCTTCCTGGCGCTGACGCAGGGCTTCGAGCAGCTGCTTGAGCGAATCGCCGAACTGCAGGCTGCGCAGGCCGGGGGTATTCGGCGAGCTGACGTTGACCGTGACGTAGCTGGCGTGGGCATACACCTTGTCCAGGCAGATCAGGTAGTCATCCACCGCGCGCTCGACCGGGGTATCGAAGTTCTTGCCGATGTTGATGCCCAGCACACCCTTGTACTTCGCCGCCTTGACCCGTTCGATCAGGTGATCGACACCGTGGTTGTTGAAGCCCATGCGGTTGATGATCGCGGTGGCTTGCGGCAGGCGGAAGATGCGCGGCTTGGGGTTGCCCGGCTGCGGACGCGGGGTGACGGTACCGATCTCGACGAAACCGAAGCCCAGCTGGGCGAAACCGTCGATGGCGTCGCCATTCTTGTCCAGGCCGGCCGCCAGCCCCACGGGGTTGGCGAACTCCAGCCCCATCACCTTCACCGGCAGGCTCTTCGGCGCCTGGGTCAGCAGGCCGTTGAGGCCGAGCCGGCCACCGGCGCCGATCAGGTCGATGGACAATTCATGGGAGGTTTCCGGGGAGAGCTTGAACAGGAGCTCGCGGGCCAGGCTGTACATGGTCGGGCATCGGTCGGCAAAATGGGGCGCTATTATAGCCAGCCAGTCCTCGCTCAGGCGAGGCGACGCAGCGCCAGTAGACGTCCGGAATCGTCGAATTCCAGCTCGAAGCTGCCGTGCACTCCGGAGTGAGTGACGAATGGACGCAGGTGATGGGCAGGCAGATTGATCTGCCGACCATCGCGGCTACATACCTGCACCCGGTTGGCCTGCCCGCGATAGAGCGCTTGCAGCCGATCCGCCGGCAGGGAAATATCCAGTACGACGCAAGCCATGGAGGCCTCCTGGAACGTGAAGGACAGAATTTTGCCACAACGCATGCGCCCAACGGCGCCAGGGTTTTCTATGCTTAGGGCAATTCGCCGCGCATCGGGCCCGGCGCTTCCTGCACTGACCTGCCGGCCATCGGGAGTCTTGCGTCGTCCATGAGTCAACCACCCCGCCCCCGCAGCGTGACCAGCCGGCTGGCCGCCTTCGCCCAGCGCCTGGGCATCGGCAGTGCTGACGGGCGCAACATCGCCGAACGCAGCCGAAGCCTGTCCCTGCCCTTCGAGCCCCTGCCCGACTGGCCCGCCGGCCTCGGCTGGCAGTCCGGCCCACCGCTGTATCGCCTGATCGACCTGCCGCGCGGTGCGCTGTCCGGCCCCGTGCAGGAAGACAAGGCGCGCATTCACGCCGTCCTCAAGCGACTGGTGACCGGCCACCGGGAGCAGCATCCCGCCGTCGACCTGCGCAGTATCGACGGCCTGTGTTGCCGCAGCCTGCTCGACAGTGCGTTGGAGGGACTCGAGGAGTTGTCCAACAGCGAACAGTGTCGCAAGGTCCGGATCATCAGCTACAACGACTTCACCAAGGTGCTGGGCGTAGCGCTACCCGGTTTCGAGCGCAAGGCGCCGCTGCCACTGCGCAGCGCCGGCTGGCACGGCACGCGGCTGTTCTGGGAGGATGACAACCATCCCTGCGAGCTGGCCAATGCGGTGGTCTATGCCCGCCGTCGCGGCCTGGAGATCATCCTGCCGGCCAGCATCCTGCGCTTCGCTCTGCAGCTGTCAGTCGTGGATGAGCTGGAGCGCGACTTCCACATGCTGGCCATGCCGGCCAAGGCCTGGAGCGACGCAGCCTTCATGCAGCTGCTGCTGGAAACCGGGATGCCCTATGCGCGTTTCGGCCTGTTCAACTCGGAAACCCCGGAAAGCCTGCTGCTGCCCAAGGACCATGCGCAATCCGATGCCTTCGGCCGGGGGCTGCGGGAAGCCGGGGCACCGGACGTGATCGCCTACCTGCGCCGCTTCGGCCAGGCAGGCTGAGCCGTTACTCCTCGGGTGCATCCTCGCGAAGCTGGCGTTCTTCCTCGTCCAGACTTTCCAGCACGTCCTGATGCCGGGACTGCCACTCCTCCAGGCTGAGCCCGAGCGTCGGCAGCAACTGCGGGTTGCTCTTGACCAGGTAGACCGCCGCGCGCTGGGCCGAGTCGGCCACCTTCCAGGCCACCGCGGCCGAGTCGATCGGCCCTTCGTAGGTGATCCAGCGGCTGAAGTCCGGGTACACGCTGCAGACCTTCTGGAAGTCCAGGTCACGCATGCGCTGGTTGCCGTACTCGATGTTCTCGACATCCTTGGGTTTCATGCCGACAGACTCGGCAAAAGCGCGGCGCGACAAGCCGGTCAGCGAGCGCAGCGCCCGTAGTCTTTCTCCTGCGGTAAACAGGAAATGTTTCTTCATCATGCGTCATCCATCTCCGAGATCGCCAAAGCCCGGAATAAAACCCTAACAACTAGGATAAATTCCCCCCTCCAGGCCGATACAGAGGCCTTGAACAAGGGGGACAGGATGGTGCGGGACACTGCATGAAAGAGGGAAGAGAGTTCACCCCGGACCTGCTCGCAGGTGGCTATTACGTGACGCCACAGCGTTTTGCACGGCTGATCGGCCTGGGCGACCGTCAAGCCATTGTGCAGCGCTGGATAGACGACGGGACGCTGCCTGCGCGCTGCATCGGCGGCCAGCTCCTGGTGGACCTGGGCGCCCTGATCAAGAGGAGCCGCGCGGATCAGCCCTGATCCGCTTCCTGCGCAGCCTGCAGTGCCGGCACGGCGGGAATGCCGACCTCGACGCAAAGGGCCATGACACGCTCCAGGTCATCGCGGTAGACCAGCACACACTGCAGTTCGGTATCCAGCGGCTCGCTGAAGTCCACCAGCACGTAGCCGCCCTTTTCCGGGTACAGCGCGCCCAGTTGCGTCTGGATGCGGTTCAGCGCGGCCAGCGGCTCGGTCTTGCGCAGCTGCTTGGCCTGCAGGACGAAACTCACGCTCGGATCGAAGGACGCGCGAATCTCGCCGAACAGTTCCTCGAAGCTGTCGCCCTGGAACAGCACGATCTCCGGCAGGCTGCCCACCACGACCCACTCGCCCAGCGGGATGGGGAAGCTGTCGTCGTAGTTGATGTCGGCGTTGGCGGCGAGGAAGGCTTCCGGGTCGGCATAGGCCTGCGAGGCCTCGTCGGCGATCTGCTGGATCTCCTCCTCGCCCAGGCAGCCGGAGCTGATCAGCGTGAGGAGTTCGACGAGTTGCGCTTTCATGGGGAAGTCCTGAAGGGAAGTGAACAGCCGGAAAGGATATCCGGATTCACAGAAAAACGCCGCAGCCAGGGAACCTTCTGACAGCTCAACCGGTCGGAACTCGCCAGAACGATACTCACTATTGAACGGGATGATTTTTGATCAGCGCGAGCGGTTGATAGCCTGATAACCATCCCGAACCAGCCTGCGTGACTAAACCATGAACCGTGCCCTCGCCCTTCTCACCCTGATCACGCCCCTGTGGCTGGTGGGCTGCAGCAGCCAGCCGGCTGAGCCTCAGGAGCCCTACAGCGACGCGCAGATCAAATCCTTCGCGCTGAAGATGCTGGGGACCAGCAACCTGTCCGACGACCTGTACGCCAAGTACCGCCGCGCCCTCACCGAACCGCGCGACAACGGACGCAGCGGCAGCTGAGCCTGCCGACCGGATGCAACCAGTGGCAGCTGACCTCGCCCCTGCCGCTGGTGCCTGAGCACTTCCCCCGTCAAGCCGAACCCACCCTGCAGGAGCGGGCCATGCCCGCGACCGCGCCCAACGGGCGCTCCTGCCGCGTAGCCCCCTCCCCGATCCTGTGCCTCTCTGCCCGGTTCCCGTTCATGTGGATCGCAGGCATGGCCCGCTCCTAAAAGGGCAACCGCACCCGGCGTTGCCGAATCCAAGGCAAAAAAAGCCCCGCACTGGGCGGGGCTGGAGCATCAAAGGGTCAAGCGGGCCTGGGCATCAGACGGGGCAAACGCCCTGCTGGTTGCTCTGCGCCAGGTCCAGCAGTTCGCGGTTGGCCACCGCGTACATGGCGTAGTCGGTGCTGTTGGAAGCCCGCAGCTCGGTGAGCATGGTGCGCCAACGGGTCACCATCGGCGCGTGCTGGTCCAGCCACAGCGCCACCCGTGCATCGATCTCGGCCGGGCCGTCCTGCATCTGAAGCACGGAGACGGTGATCGCCCGCTGCTGCCAGTCCAGGTCGTCGCGGAAGGCTTCGCGGGCCAGCGCCTGCCAGTTGTTCTCCACCGGCAGGGAGCTGATCTGCTGCAGGTACCAGGTCAGCTCCAGTTCGCTGCCCAGGGCGAAGTAGGCGCGCGCCACGTCGGCCGGGTCGCGGCCGGTGACGTCCGCCGCTTCGACGATCGGCAGCAGGGTGTAGAGGTGACTGGTGCCGGCGACCATGCGCGCCAACAGTTCCGGCACGCCAGCATCGACGTAGGCCTGGTAGCGTGCCTGCCACAGCTCGCGGGTCGGCCCTTCGAGCAGTTCGTTGAGCTTCAGGCCCAGGGCGGCGATGCGCGGACCGAAGTGGGCGACGTCACGGGCGGCGTCCTGCTCGTTGCGACGGCTGCGCAGGAACCAGCGGGTAGCACGGCGGCCCAGGCGCATCAGTTCGTCCATCAGGGTCAGCTGGACTTCCGCCGGCACCTGATAGTCCAGTTGCTCGATCTGACGGAACCAGTGCGGCAGGTGGAACACGTCACGCACGATCACGTAGGCACCTGCCACGTTCGCCGGCGTCATGCCGGTGGACTCCTTCAGGCGCTGCACGAAGGTGATGCCCATGTGGTTGATCAGGTCGTTGGCGATCTGGGTGCTGACGATCTCGCGCTTCAGGCGGTGCTTGCGCATGGCCGGGGCGAAGGTATCGACCAGGGTCTGCGGGAAAGCCGTTTCCATGTCGCGGGTCAGGTAGTCATCGTCCGGCACCAGCGAGCCCAGCAGTTGCTCCTTCAGATCGATCTTGCTGTAGGAGATCAGCACGGCCAGCTCAGCGCGGGTCAGGCCCTGGCCAGCGGCGATGCGCTCGGCGAGCCCTTCGTCGGTAGGCAGGAATTCCAGCGCGCGGTCCAGCTTGCCGCGACCTTCCAGGTCGCTCATCAGCCGCTTGTACTCGGCGATGCGCTCGCGGGCGCGACGCTCGGCCAGGGACAGCGCCTGGGTCTGCTTGTAGTTGTTGCCCAGCACCAGGTCGGACACCTGGTCGGTCATTTCCGCCAGCAGCTTGTTGCGCTGCTTGCTGGTCATGTCGCCGGCGGCCACCACCTCGTTGAGCAGGATCTTGATGTTCACCTCGTGGTCGGAGCAGTCCACACCACCGGCGTTGTCGATGAAGTCGGTGTTGCACGCGCCGCCATTGAGGCCGAACTCGACCCGCGCCAGTTGCGTCATGCCGAGGTTGCCGCCCTCGCCCACCACTTTCACCCGCAGGTCGCGGCCGTCCACCCGCAGGCCGTCGTTGGCCTTGTCGCCGACGTCGGCGTGGGTTTCGTCGCTGGACTTCACGTAGGTGCCGATGCCGCCGTTCCACAGCAGGTCCACCGGCGCCTTGAGCAGTGCATGGATCAGCTCGGTCGGGGTCAGGCGCTCGGCGTCGATGTCGAAGCGGGCGCGCACTTCCGGGGTCAGGGTGATGCTCTTGGCGCTGCGCAGGAAGATGCCGCCACCGGCGGAGATCAGCGAAGCCTCGTAGTCGGCCCAGCTGGAACGCGGCAGGTTGAACAGGCGCTGGCGCTCGGCGAAGCTCGCCGCCGGGTCCGGGTTGGGGTCGAGGAAGATATGCAGGTGGTTGAAGGCCGCGACCATCTGCAGCTTGTCCGACATCAGCAGGCCGTTGCCGAACACGTCGCCGGCCATGTCGCCGATGCCGATGACGGTCACGCTGTCCTTCTGCACGTCGATGCCGCGCTCGCGGAAGTGACGCTGCACCGAGACCCAGCCGCCACGGGCGGTGATGCCCATGCCCTTATGGTCGTAGCCGGCGGAGCCGCCGGAGGCGAAGGCGTCGCCCAGCCAGAAGTTGTAATCGGCGGAGAGACCGTTGGCGATGTCGGAGAAGGTCGCGGTGCCCTTGTCCGCCGCCACCACCAGGTAGGGATCGTCGACGTCGTGGCGGACCACGTTGGCCGGCGGCACGACCTGGCCTTCCTTGAGGTTGTCGGTGATGTCCAGCAGGCCGGAAATGAAGATGCGGTAGCAGGCAATGGCCTCGGCCTGGATCTCATCACGCGAGCCGCCCACCGGCAGGCGGCGCGGAATGAAGCCGCCCTTGGCGCCGGTCGGCACGATCACGGCGTTCTTCACCTGCTGCGCCTTCACCAGACCCAGCACTTCGGTGCGGTAGTCCTCCTCGCGGTCGGACCAGCGCAGGCCGCCACGGGCCACGTCACCGAAGCGCAGGTGTACGCCTTCCACGCGCGGGCAGTAGACGAAGATTTCGAACTTCGGCGTCGGTCGCGGGATTTCCGGAATGGCCTTGGGGTTGAACTTGAAGCTGAAGTAGCTCTTGTTCTGCCCGGCCGCGTCCGGCTGGTAGAAGTTGGTGCGCAGGGTCGCCTTGATCAGGTCGAGGTAGCGCCGCAGGATGCGGTCTTCGTTGAGCACCTGGACGTTGTCCAGCGCCGCGAGGATGGCCTGCTCCAGCTTCTGCTGCTTGTCTTCCAGGTCATCGCTGGTGAGCTTGCGGGCCAGGTAGAAGCGGGTCTTGAACAGGCGCACCAGTTCACGGGCGATGTCCACATGGGCGTTCAGCGCGCTGGCGATGTAGCCCAGGTCGAAGCCCAGGCGAATCTGCTTGAGGTAACGGGCATAGGCGCGCAGCAGCGCCACGTCGCGCCACGGCAGGCCGGCGGTCAGCACCAGGCGGTTGAAGGCGTCGTTCTCGGCATCGCCGTTGACGATGTGGACGAAGGCGTCCTGCAGGGTCTCGTTGAGCTCCTGGATGTTGACGTCCAGGCCCTCGGCGTAGGTGAAGGCGAAGTCGTGGATCCAGTACTCGCGGCCGTTGGTGTGGCGCAGGCGATAGGGGAACTCGCCGAGCACGCGCAGGCCGAGGTTTTCCAGGATCGGCAGGACGTCCGACAGGGCCAGCGGCGTGTCGGCGTGGTACAGCTTGCAGTGCAACTGCTGCTCGCCCTGGGCCAGCGGCTGGTAGAAGCTCATCACCAGCGGGCGGCTGTCGGACAGGCTGGACAGGTGCTGCAGGTCCACCACCGCGAAGTGCGGGGCGAAGCGCTCGCGGTAGCCGGCCGGGAAGCCTTTGGGGAAGTCCTCCAGCAGGTTGTTGCCCTGCCCTTCGCCAAAGTTCTCCAGGACCAGCGCGGCGTAGTCATCCTGCCAGGAGCGGCAGGCCTGGATCGCCTCCTGTTCAAGCTGGGCGGCGTCGACGTCGATGCGGTTCTTCGGGTCGACGCGCAGGATGAACTGCACGCGGGCCAGGGTGGATTCGGAGAAGAAGGTCCAGAACTCGCAGTCACTGGCCCTCAGGCGCTCCATCAGCACCTGCTGGATCTTCATCCGCGTTTCGGTGGAATAGATGTCGCGCGGCACATAGGCCAGGCAATAGGCGAAGCGACCGTAGGGGTCCTTGCGCAGGAACAGGCGGATCTTGTTGCGTTCCTGAATCTGCACGATGGACATGGCGGTGTTGTAGAGCTCGTCCACCGGGGTCTGGAACAGGTCGTCGCGCGGCAGCACCTCGAGGATCTGCGCCAGCTCCTTGCCCAGGTGCGCGCGGCTGTCGAAACCGGAGTTCTTCAGAACTTCGGCGACCTTGCCGCGAATGAACGGGATATCGAAGACGCTTTCCGCGTAGACCGCCGAGGTGTACAGGCCGAGGAAGCGGAACTCGCGAACGACCTTGCCCTTGGCATCGATCTCGCGGATCGACACGTAGTCCGGGTAGGCCGGGCGGTGCACGCGGCTGGGCTGCGAGGCCTTGGCGAAGGACAGCAGCACCGGCTCGCGCAGGTAGGCCACCGCGTAGTCCTCGATGTGCAGGTCGTCTTTCTTCAGGCCCGCGCGCAACGTGCGGGTCAGGCCGAGGAAGGCCTTCTCGTCGTACACCAGGTGGCCGCCATCGGCCTCCTCCTGCACGGTGAATTCTTCATAACCGAGGAAGGTGAAGTGATTGTCCAGCAGCCATTCGAGGAAGGCGCGGACTTCCGCGGTTTCTTCCGCGCGGGCCTTCACCTTGGACTTGCCCAGCCAGGCCAGCAGCTCTTCGGCCTTGGTGCGCATGGCCGGGAAGTCGGCGACCGCCAGGCGGACTTCGCCGAGCACTTCCAGCAGGGCCTTTTCCAGGGTGCGCAGCTCGCCGGCCTGGGAGACCCGGTCGATCTCCAGGTACATCAGCGATTCCTGGTGCACGTCCTTGCCGGTGCTGTTCTTGGGCAGGATTTCCAGCAGCTCGCCCTTGGCGTTGCGGCGCACGCTGAGCACGTTGGTCTGCAGGGTATGGATGCTGTAGCCACGGCGGTTCAGCTCCATGCGCACCGAGTCGACCAGGAACGGCTGGTCCGGGTGCAGCACCTGCACAGCGGTGTGGGTGGACTGCCAGCCGTGCTTTTCGTAATCGGGGTTGTACACCGCCACTTCGGGCTGGGACGGATCGAAACGCTCCAGCAGACGCCAGGACGACAGCGTGCAGCCGACCAGGTCGGTCAGCCTGCGCTGGGTCAATTCGTCGAGGGAAATGAAACCGAAGAACTGCTCGGCGAACAGGGCCACTTGTGGCAGACCCTTGTCGTCGACGTGCTGCGCCAGGGCCGCTTTCAGTTGTTGCTGGAAGTCGGCTTTGCTGGCTGCGGTGAAGAACGCCATGTTGGTACTCCGCTGGGCTCGTTTTATTGGATTGAGCGTAGAACGCATATCGTCTCGTGTCGGGCCACAGGTATAGCCGGGCAGTGTGACCCTCGATTGACAGCCCCGACCGGGCGGTCACCGATCCCGCCGAGCTTATCGGGTGTCGGCAGGCCGTGGCTTACGGGGCTGCGACATATTCGTTCAACGGCATGCAGTTACCCGCCCACGGGGAATCGACAGAATTCGCTGCACGATCGTTCCGCATCTGCCGCGAGAAATATCAAAGAGCTATCATGGCTTTCCCTCGCCTGGAACGGACGCCATGCAACGCCACCCGCCCCTGCACCGCCCGCTGCTGCGCCACCTGGACAACCTGCTGGTCACCCTGCTGGGCACGGCATTGGTCGCGCTGGCGTGGCTGTTTCTCGACGAAGCCGTTCGGCCGCTGCTATTCGGCGCGCTGCCCGTCTACCTGGGCGTGCTGCTGCCGCGCTACATCGGCCGCGACGAACGCCTGCGCCGCGTGAAAGCCGCCCGGGAGCGCTCGGTGCGCGACTGGGGCTTCTGCAGCCGCGACCGCAACGGCCCCTGGATCAACTACATCGACTTCCCGCTGGTGCGCGAAGACGAAGTGTTCAAGGGGCGCTACTTCTATAGCGAGTGGCTGGTGGTGCATGACGGTCGGATCATCATCAACCCCGGCCCGGCCAGCGTGGACCTGGGCGCCGGCACCGTGGGCTACGACTTCGGCTGCACCCGCACCTACGCCTGGGACGGCTGCTCGCCGAAAGTGCCGTTCTTCTGGATCGCCACCCTCGGCACGCCGGACTGGTGGGAGCACCTGGAAAGCGTGCAGTGCCTGCGCCACGGCCAGCAGAAGGAACGCACGATGTTCTGGCCGGTGGCGCACCACGCCAGCCTGGTGCACGACGCGCTGTACCAGTTCCTCAACGTTGCCCCGGTGACCAAGGCCGAGGCGGACGAACTATTTCATCGAATGCTGCTCGAAGCCGGCATGCCACGCCTTGTCGCCCGGGTCTACCGTTTCGCGGTGGTCCACGGCGGCGCGCGCGACATGCGCCACCAGCGCAACCCCAATACCTCGCTACGCTGCCTGACTCCGCTGCCCGGCTTCGAACCGCCACAGGAACCACTAGCGCCGCACAAGGCTCGAAGCGCGGCGCTGCAAGAGTGAGAGCCGATGCAGTAAAGTAGGCGCCCCGACAGTCCCAGCCTTCGTCCAGGAAATCCACGCGATGGAACATCGTGAGTCGCTCCTTGCACTGCGCCAGTATCTCTCCAGCCAGATCCTCGGCCAGGAAAAGCTCATCGAGCGGCTGCTCATCGCCCTGATCGCCGACGGCCACCTGCTGGTGGAAGGCGCGCCGGGCCTGGCCAAGACCAAGGCGATCAAGGACCTGGCCGAGGGCCTGGAGGCCGAGTTCCACCGCATCCAGTTCACCCCGGACCTGCTCCCGGCGGACATCACCGGCACCGAGATCTATCGCCCGGAGAACGGCAGTTTCGTGTTCCAGCAGGGGCCGATCTTCCATCACCTGGTGCTGGCCGACGAAATCAACCGCGCGCCGGCCAAGGTACAGTCCGCCCTGCTCGAAGCCATGGCCGAGCGCCAGGTCAGCGTGGGCCGCAGCACCTATGACCTGCCGCCGCTGTTCCTGGTGATGGCGACACAGAACCCCATCGAGCAGGAAGGCACCTACCCGCTGCCCGAGGCGCAGCTCGACCGCTTCCTGATGCACGTGAAGATCGGTTACCCGGAAGCCTCCGTGGAGCGCCGCATCCTCCAGCAGGCCCGTGGCGAAGCGCTGCATGGCGAAACCAAGCCGGAGCGCCGGGTCACCCAGGAAGCCATCTTCGCCGCGCGCCAGGAAATCCTCGGCCTGTACATGGCCGACGCGGTGGAGGAGTACCTGGTGCAACTGATCATGGCCACGCGCACCCCGGCCAAATACGACGCCGAGCTGGCCGAGTGGCTGTCCTATGGCGCCAGCCCGCGCGGCTCCATCGCCCTCGACCGCTGCGCGCGTGCCCACGCCTGGCTGGCCGGCCGCGACTTCGTCAGCCCCGAGGACATCCAGGCGATGCTCTTCGACGTGCTGCGCCATCGCCTGATCCTCACCTTCGAGGCGGAAGCCGCCGGGATCGACCAGGACCGCGTGGTCCAGCGCATCCTCGACGTGGTTGCCGTCGCCTGACATGCACAATGTCCTGGCGCCCGGCGTGGCCGTCTCGCTCGGCGAGCTGATCGAGATCCGTCACCGCCTGCGCGAAGTCCAGCTGTTTTCCACGCCTTCGCGGCGCAGCCCGCTGATCGGCCTGCACCACTCGCGCCTGCGCGGCCGTGGCGTGGACTTCGACCAGGTGCGCGTGTACCAGGCCGGCGACGACGTGCGCACCATCGACTGGCGCGTCACCGCGCGCACCCAGGAGCCGCACACCAAACTGTTCCATGAGGAACGCGAACGCCCGGTCTACGTGCTGGTGGAGCAGACCGCGCGGATGTTCTTCGGCTCCGGACAGTCCTTCAAGTCGGTGCTCGCCGCCCGCGCCGCCGCCTTCGTCGGATGGGCCGCGCTGGCCCACAACGACCGCATCGGCGGGCTGGTCTTCACCGACAGCGAATGCCACGAGATCAAACCCCGGCGCAGCAAGCAGAGCCTGCTGCAGCTGTTCAACCTGATCGTGCGCGCCAACAACGCCCTGCTTGCCGGCTCCAACCTCAGCCACAACGGTGACGGCTTCGGCATGGCCCTGCGCCGCGCCCGCGAAGTGCTGCGCCCTGGCAGCCTGATCATGGTGATGTGCGACGAGCGCGCGCTCAGCGATGTCGCTGAGCAACAGCTGTCCCTGCTGGCACGCCACACCGATCTGGTGATGCTGCCGGTCTCCGACCCGCTCGACCACGCCCTGCCCGCCGCCGGCCTGCTGAGGTTTGCCGAAGGCCCGGCGCAACTGGAACTGGACACCCACATCGACGAACAGCGCCTGGCTTACCGCGCCCTCGGCGAAGCCCGCCGTGAACGCTGGCAGCGCCTGGCCCTGCGCCTGGGCGTGCCGCTGCTGCCGCTGACCACCCAGGAAGAACTGGTGGAACAGCTGCGCAACCTGCTGGAACAGCACCAGCCGGGGTACGCCCGATGAATCCCCTCGACCAGCTGCAACCGCTGATCGAACCGGCCGCGGTGCCCTGGTGGCCGCCGGCGCCGGGCTGGTGGCTGCTCGCCGCCCTCGTGCCGCTACTGGTCTGGCTGCTGTGGCGCAACCGCCAGCGCTGGCTGCCCAGGCGCAAGACCAAGGTCGTCGCCGAGGTGCCGCTGGACCCGCTGCGCGAAGCCGCCCTGGAAGAACTCAAGCGCCTACCGCGCCCCTACGACCGCGCACCGGCCGGCCCCTGGCTGCAATCCCTCAATGGCCTGCTCAAGCGCCTGTCGCGGGCGCGCTGGCCGGACAGCCACAGCCACACCCTCAGCGGTCGCGCCTGGCTGGCCTTCCTAGACACCCGCTGCCCGGCCGCCGGCCTGACCCGCTGGATGATCCTGGTGGAAGGCGGCTACCGCGCCGAGTGCAAGCTGGACGACAAGGCCATCGACGGCCTCGCCGCCGCTGTGGAAACCTGGGTGCGCAAGCATGTTTGAGTTCGCTTGGGCCTCGATCTTCCTGCTCGCCCCACTGCCCTGGGTGATGCGCTTCATCCTGCCGCCGGCCGACAACGGCGAAGCAGCCCTCAAGGTCAGCTTCCTCAAGGAACTCGAAGGCCTCGCCGGCCGCCGTGCCCGTGCGCGCCTGCCGGCCTGGCGCCAGCAGGCGCCCTTCGCCCTGCTCTGGCTCTGCCTGTTGCTGGCCGCCGCGCGCCCGCAGTGGGTGGGCGAGCCACTGCCGATCCCGGCCACCGGCCGCGACCTGCTGGTGGCCGTTGATGTCTCCGGCTCCATGGATTACGCCGACATGACCTGGGACGGCGCCGAAGTCAGCCGCCTGCACGCCGTGCAGAAACTCTTCGGCGACTTCATCGAAGGTCGCCGGGGCGATCGCGTCGGGCTGATCCTGTTCGGCACCCGCGCCTACCTGCAGGCGCCGCTGACCTTCGACCGCCACACCGTGCGCATCTGGCTGGACGAGGCGCTGATCGGCATCGCCGGCAAGGACACTGCCCTGGGCGATGCCATTGGCCTTGCGGTCAAGCGCCTGCGCCAGCGCCCGGCCGAGAGCCGCGTGCTGGTGCTGATCACCGACGGCGCCAACACGGCCGGCGAGATTTCCCCACAGACCGCTGCCAAGCTCGCCGCCGAAGAACACGTGAAGGTCTACACCATCGGCATCGGCGCCGATCCCAAGCAGGGCGGCGTCGCCGGGCTGTTCGGCCTCAATCCGGGGCTGGACCTGGACGAGCCCGCGCTCAAGGCCATCGCCGAAAGCACCGGCGGCGAGTACTTCCGCGCGCGTAACGGAGAAGAGCTGCAACGCATCTCCGACAGCCTCGACCAGCTCGAACCCGTGGAGCAGAAGCCCACCCAGGCGCGCCCGGCCATTGCCCTGTACCGCTGGCCGCTGCTGCTGGCGTTGCTGATCAGCGCGGCGCTGGTCGTCGGCACCCTGTGGCCGCCCGAAGACTGGCGCTGGCCGGCCTGGATGGCGCACCTGCAGAAGGAGCGTCGGCCATGAGCCACCTCTGGCCGCACCTGCTGCATCCGCTCTGGCTGATTCTGCTGCCGCCGCTCGGCTGGCTGCTGTGGAAACTCTGGCACCGCGAACGCCGCGCCGGTCGCTGGCAATTGCTGTTGCCGCAGGCCTTCCACCCGTGGCTGCTGTCCGGCGGCAGCGGCCGCCATGAACGCCGCCCGTGGATCTACCTCGGCATCGCCTGGCTACTGGCCGTGCTCGCCCTGCTCGGCCCGAGCTGGGAACAGGTGGAACAACCGACCATGGAGCGCAGCGACCCGCTGGTGGTGGTGCTGGAGCTCACTCCGCAGATGCTCGCCACCGACCTCAAGCCGACGCGCCTGGAACAGGCCCGGCGCAAGCTGCTCGACCTGCTGCAGGCCCGCAGCGACGCGCAGACCGCCATCGTCGTCTATGCCGGCAGCGCCCATACGCTGGTGCCGCTGTCCAATGACCTGGGCACCGCGCGCAACCTGCTCGATGCCCTCAAGCCTTCGATCATGCCCGAGCAGGGCCAGCGCGCCGACCTCGCCGTGGCCCAGGCGCGACGTCTGCTGGACAACGGCGCCGAAGGCAACGGCCGCATCCTGCTGATCACCAGCGCACTGGATGCCCGCGAACGCCAGGGCATACGCCAGGCGCTCAAGGGCAAGGGCAAGGACCTGCTGCTGCTCGCCGTGGGCACGCCCGGCGGCGCACCGATCGCCCAGGAAGACGGCACCTTCCTCAAGGACGACCAGGGCAACATCCTGGTGCCGCGCCTGGACGAAGGCTCGCTGCGCGCCTTCGCCACCGACATGGGCGGCCGCTTCCAGCGCCTGCGCGCCAACGGCAACGACCTGCGCTCCCTCGGCCTGCTGGACAACACCCAGGGCCTGCAGGTGAGCGAAGAGGACGCCCTGCTGCGCCTGCAGCGCTGGGCCGACCAGGGATACTGGCTGCTGCTGCCGCTGCTCCTGCTGGCCGCCTGCGCCGGCCGGCGCGGCTGGCTGTTCAGCCTGCCGCTGTGGCTGCCGCTGCTGATCGCGCCGCCGCAGGACGCCAATGCCTTCGAGCTGAACGACCTCTGGCTGCGCCCCGACCAGCAGGGCCAGCGCCTGCTCGATGCCGGCAAGCCGGCCGAGGCCGCCGAGCGCTTCAGCGACTTCCGCTGGAAAGGTCTCGCCCTGTACCGCGCCGGTGACTACGTGGACGCTGCCCAGGCCTTCGCCCAGGGCGACGGGGCCGCCGATCACTACAACCGCGGCAACGCCCTCGCCCGGCAGAACGAACTGGAAGCCGCCATCGACGCCTACGACCAGGCCCTGGAGCGCGACCCCGAGCTGGAAGCCGCCAAGCGCAACAAGGCCCTGCTCGAAGACCTGCAGCGCCAGCGCCAGGAGCAACCTTCCGGCAAGGGCGAAGCGCAGCCGCCCGAGGAAAACCACGACGCCGGACAGAGCAGCGATCCGCAGGCCGCCCAGCCCCAGGACCAGCAGCACGAGGAAGACAACGCCAGCGAACGTGACTCGCAACCGGCGCCGGCGGCGAAGAACCCCTCGCAGGATGCCGACAAGCCCACCACCAGCCAGACCGACAAGCCCGACAGCGACGCTCGCGAAGTCCAGGAAACCAACCCGGAAGATGCCGGTCCACTGGGAGACGAGCGCCGCCAGGCCCTGGAACAGTGGCTGCGGCAGATTCCCGACGACCCGTCCGAGCTGTTGCGCCGCAAGTTCTGGTACCAGCAACAGCAGCAGCGCCAGGAACCCACCCCATGAAAAGGCTGATCTGCCTGACCCTGCTCTGCCTCGCCGCCTTCCGCGCCGAGGCCAGCTTCACCGCCAGCGTCGACCGTGCGCGCCTGACTGCGGGCGAGAGCGTCGAACTGACGCTGGAGTCCGACGACCCGACGCTGTTCGGCAAGCCTGACCTCAAGCCACTCGACGAGGGGTTCGTGGTGCTCGGCACCCGCCAGGTCAACCGCCTCACCACGCTCAACGGCAAGGCCCAGGCCACTACGCGCTGGATCATCACCCTGCAACCGCGCAACGAAGGCAAGGTGGAGATTCCGCCGATCCACCTGGGCGGCAACACCAGCGAGCCGATCAGCCTCGATGTGCTCAAGGCCGAGGACAACGCCGACGGCCAGAAACTGGCGCCGGTGTTCATCGACGCCAGCGTCGACCGCGAGGAAAGCTGGGTGCAGGCCCAGGTCATCCTCACCCTGCGCATCTACCACTCGGTGTCGCTGTACGACGACAGCAGCCTCACCCCGCTGCGCATGAACGACGCCCGCGTCGAGCAGTTGGGCGATACACGAACGTACGAGAAAGACATCAACGGCGTGCGCCACGGCGTGATCGAAGTGCGCTATGCGATCTTCCCGCAGAAGAGCGGCACCCTGGAAATCCCCGGCCAGACCTTCAAGGCCACCCAGGTCGCCCAGCGCCGCAGCACCGATGACCTCAACCCCTTCGGCCCGCAGCCGGGCAAGCAGGTGCTGGTCACCTCGCCGAGCATCCCCCTGCAGGTCGACCCGAAACCGGCGGACTATCCCAAGGACGCCCCCTGGCTGCCGGCCCGCTCGCTCAGCCTGAGCGAGACCTGGAGCCCGCAGCCGGAAGAGGCCAAGGCCGGCGAGGCGCTGACCCGCAACATCATGCTGCGCGTGGAAGGCCTCTCCAGCGCCCAGTTGCCGCCCCTGCCGATCAACCTCCCGGAAGGCCTGCGTCACTATCCGGACCAGCCGCAACTGGCCAACGAAGGCAGTGACCAGGGCCTGATCGGCAGCCGCGAAGAGCGCGAGGCGCTGATCGCCGACAAGGCCGGGCAACTCGAACTGCCGCCCGTGGAAATCGTCTGGTGGAACACCCAGGAGCGCCGCGTCGAGCGCACCAGCCTGCCGGCACGCACACTGCAAGTGGCGGCCAACGCCGAGATCGACGAACACCCCGAGACACCCAGCGCGCCAACCGAAGCGGTGGTCAGCGATGGCCTGCTCTGGCCCTGGCAGCTCGCCTGCGCGTTGCTCAGCCTGACCACCCTGCTCGGCTTCGCCCTCTGGTGGCGCGCCCGCAGCCAGCCGGCGGTGATCCGTGTGGCCCAGGCCGGCCCGAGCACCCGCACCCTGCTCGACGAGCTGCGCCGTGCCTGCCAGGCCAACGACTCCCACGCCACCCGCCAGGCCCTGGACGCCTGGGCGCGTCAGCAGCCGGAAACCCTGGCGGACATGGCGGCGCGCTTCGTGCCGCTGTCCGACGCGCTGGACGGCCTCAACGGCGCGCTCTACAGCGACAGCGAAGGTGGCCGCAACTGGCAGGGCGAAGACCTCTGGCGCGCCATCCGCACCCTCCCCGGTGCCGATCCGGACGCCCCGCCGGCCACCGAAAGCAGCAGCCTGCCGCCGCTCTATCCGCGCTGATGACTATGCTTGAGGCATCCCCGCCAGAGGTGCCTCCATGCGTCGCCACCGGCTGATTCCGGCGCTGGCCGCCGGCCTGCTGTTGCTCTGCGAGTCGCTCCGCG
Organism: Enterobacterales bacterium AE_CKDN230030158-1A_HGKHYDSX7; assembly: GCA_046940325.1. Classification (GTDB taxonomy): domain Bacteria; phylum Pseudomonadota; class Gammaproteobacteria; order Pseudomonadales; family Pseudomonadaceae; genus Pseudomonas. Next base: position 570,282 of record JBKYMN010000001.1, read on the forward strand.
CCGCGCCCGCCCTGCCGCCGACCCAACCGCTGCAAGGCCCCGGCGGCTCCCACTACGCCCATGCCGACGTGCGCCAATGGCACTTCAACGGCGAGGGCGACGAGTACTGGGTGTTCACCCCGGATCGCCCGGTGCCGGCCAGCGCTCCCGTCGTGGTCTTCACCCACGGCTGGAGCGTCATGCAGCCGGACCTCTACCGCGCCTGGATCGAACACATCGTCCGGCGCGGCGCCATCCTCATCTATCCGCGCTACCAGGCCACGCTGAAGACCCCGGCGGCGGACTTCCTGCCCAACGCTGCCGACTCGGTGCGCCGCGCGCTCGCCGCCCTGCAGACCGGCAAGTTGCAGGTGAGGCCGGAGCTGGATCACGTCGCCTATGTCGGGCACTCCGCCGGCGGGTTGATCGCCAGCGGGCTCGCCGCCTCCTGGCAACGCCTGGGCATCCCGCAGCCCCGCGCGCTGATGGCCGTGGAGCCAGGCAAGAGCAGCGGCCCGCGCTGGCGGCAGGTACCGCTGGAACCGTTGGCAAACATTCCCGCCGGCACCCTGCTGCTGGCGATCTGCGGTGACGAGGACGAGCGCGTCGCCTGTGATGACGCCCGGCGCATCTACTCGGAAAGCACCCAGGTCGCGTCGCGCGACAAGGACTTGTTGCTGTTGCGCAGCGACCGCCACGGCAGCCCGCCGCTGCTGGCCAACCACGCTGCGCCAACCGCACCGCGCTTCGACCCGCGCTACCCGCCCAGCGACTCTTCCAGCTGGCTGCTCAATCGTGTGCAGGAGCGCGTGAAGCAGCGTCTCAAACAGGGCCAACCCTCGGCGCACAACGCGCTGGCCACCGATGCGATGGATTGGTTCGGGCCCTGGAAGCTGTTCGATGCGCTATGCGATGCGGCCTTCTACGGCCAGGACCGTGACTACGCGCTGGGCGGTGGTCCGGCGCAGCTGTCCATGGGGCGCTGGAGCGACGGCACGCCGGTGAAGGCAATCCAACGCCTGTCGCCGCCCTGAAATGGCCCCTGTAGGAGCTCGCCATGCGCGCGATCGCGGGCATGGGCCGCTCCTGCACGGAGCTGCATGCCGCGAATGCGCACCGAGTAGCCTCAGTTGCCGCTGCTTTCCATCACTGCACCCTTGAACACATCGTCCAGCGGCACCTGGTAGCCGATGGCGAGGCGGTTGGTCTCGTTGGCCATGGCCACCACCGCCATCAACTCGCCCAGCATGCTGTCATCCATCCCGGCCTTGCGTGCCGCCGCACCGTGGGAGCCGATGCAGTAGTTGCAGTTGTTGGTGACGCTGACCGCGACGTAGATCAGCTCCTTCACCAACGGGTCGAGTTGCCCCGGCCCCATCACCTCCTTGAGGCTCTCCCAGGTGCGCTTGAGGGTCTGCGGGTGATTGGCCAGGGCCTTCCAGAAGTTGTTCACCCAATCGATCCTGCGGGTCGCCATGATGTCGTCATACACGGCACGGACTTCGGGACTGGCCTCGGCGTACTCGATGAGCTGGAAGGACATGGAGTCTCCTAACGAAAAAGAATAAGAAAAGCAGAATTCAGAATTGGAAGAGCGGTCGAGCGATGGAGAAAGATAAGGCGCTATCACCCATCCCCGTCAAGGAATCAGACCCCATGCCACGCCGCCCCGCCCTGCTCTTCGCCGCCGCCTTCCTGCCGCTGCTCGCCCAGACGAGCCAGGCCGCGCAGCCCGGCCTTTGGGACACCTACGCCACGCTCAGGCAGCACGACTGGGTCGACCTGACCCACTCGTTCGACAGCAACACCCCGCACTGGAAAGGCTTCGAGCCCATGGGCCGCAAGACCCTCTATACCGTGGACAAGGACGGCTTCCAGGTGGAGCTGTACAGCCACGTCGGCCAGTGGGGCACTCACGTCGATCCGCCGGTGCACTTCCACAAGGGCCTGCGCAGCGTCGACCAACTGGAGGTGAAGGAGCAATTCCTGCCGCTGGTGGTGTTCGATATCCACCAGCAGGTGGCGAAGAACCCGGACTATGTGCTGACGCTGGCCGATGTGAAGGCCTGGGAGGCCAAGCACGGACCGGTGCCGCAAGGCTCCTTCGCCGCGCTGCGTACCGACTGGTCCCAACGCTGGCCGGACCAGGCGAAGATGCAGAACCAGGATGCCAAGGGCGTCGCCCACTATCCGGGCTGGAGCAAGGAAGCTCTGGTGTACCTCTACGAGACGCGCAAGATCACCGCGTCCGGCCATGAGACCACCGACACCGATCCGGGCATCGCCACCAGCAAGGACGATTACTCGCTGGAGTCCTACATCCTGGGCGCCAACCATTACCAGATCGAGCTGCTCGCCAACCTGGACAAGGTGCCCGAGGCCGGCGCGCTGGCGGTGGTGAGTTTCCCGAAGATCGCCCAGGGCACCGGGTTCCCGGCACGGGTGTTTGCGATTCTGCCTTAGGCCAGAACGGCGGCAGAACCTGTTGGAGCGAGCTTGCTCGCGAACCAGGCCCCCTGCGCGAGGCTGTTCGCGAGCCAGCTCGCTCCTACGAAGAGCATAAAAAAACGCGGCCCGAGGGCCGCGTTTTTTCTTACCTGGGCGTCGATCAGTGAACCAGGATCGAAGCCTTCTTCTGACGCACCTTCTCCGGATTGATCAGGAAGCGCGCCAGCGCCGGCAGCAGCCACAGGGCGCCGAACATGTTCCAGAGGAGCATGAAGGTCAGCATCAGGCCCATGTCGGCCTGGAACTTGATCGCCGAGAAGATCCAGGTGGCGACGCCGATGGCCAGGCACAGGCCGGTGAACAGCACCGCTTTACCGGTGGACTTCAGGGTCTCGTAGTAGGCTTCCTGCAGGGACAGGCCCTGGCGCAGGAAGGACTCCAGGCGGGTGTAGATGTAGATGCCGTAGTCCACGCCGATACCCACGCCCAGCGCGATCACCGGCAGGGTCGCCACCTTCACGCCGATGCCCAGGGTGGCCATCAGCGCGTTGCCCAGCACCGAGGTGAGGATCAGCGGCAGCACGATGCACAGGGTCGCGGCGAAGGAACGGAAGGTGATCAGGCACATCAGCGCGACGCAGATGTACACCAGGATCAGGATGGTCAGTTCCGAGTGCTTGATCACGTCGTTGGTCGCGGCTTCGATACCGGCGTTACCGGCGGCGAGCTTGAACTTCAGGTCATCCTTTTCGTTGGCCTTGGCGAAGTCCTGGATGACAGCCACGGCGCGGTCGAGCGTCTCGGCCTTGTGGTCGTTGAGGAACACCAGCAGGGGCGCCAGCGAGCAGTTGCTGTTGAACAGGCCTTCGGCACGGCTGATGGAGTTGTTCAGCACGTCCTGGTTGCGCGACAGCGACTCCCACTTCAGGTTGCCTTCGTTCATGCCCTTGATCATCTGCTTGGAGACAGTGACCAGGGAGATGGCCGACTGCACGCCCTGGGTGTTCTCCAGGCGCCAGGCCAGCTCGTCGATGGCGGACAGGGTCTTGTGGGTGGAGCAGCCTTCGGCTTCGGACGCCACCATCACCACCAGCACGTCGGAGCTGGTGGAGTAGTTGCGGATGATGAAGTCGTTGTCCAGGTTGTAGCGCGAGTCCGGACGCAGTTCCGGCGCACCCTGGTCGAGGTCACCGATCTTCAGGTGGTGACCCTGCCACAGGCCGCCGGCGAACATCGCCAGGGCGATGACCACGGAGATCGGCGCCACGGACGGGCTGGCGAAGTTGGACAGCGCGCGCCAGAAGGGATGATCGCGCACGGCGTCTTCCTTGCTGCGCTGCACCGCCTTCTTGCTGATGCCGATGTAGGAGATGGCGACCGGCAGCAGGATCAGGTTGGTGAACACGATCACCGCCACGCCGATGGAGGCGCCGATGGCCAGTTCACGGATCACGCCGATGTCGATCACCAGCAGGGTGATGAAGCCGACGGCGTCCGCGAGGATCGCGATCATGCCCGGCAGGAACAGCTGGCGGAAGGTACGGCGAGCAGCCAGCAGCGGGGTTTCCGCGTCACTGGACTGCAGGGCGATACCGTTGATCTTCTGCACGCCGTGGGAAATACCGATGGCGAAGATCAGGAACGGCACCAGCATCGAGTACGGATCCAGCCCGAACCCGATGATGTGCAGCAGGCCCAGCTGCCAGATCACCGCCACCAGGGTGGTGGACAGCACGGCGATGGTGGAGCGCACGCACTTGGTGAACCACAGCAGCAGCACCAGGGTGATGACGAAGCAGATGCCGAAGAAGCCGACCACCATCAGCAGGCCGTCAATCAGGTCACCGACCTTCTTGGCGAAGCCGGTGATGTGGATCTTCACGTTGGGGTTCTGCAGCTGGTACTTGTCGCGGATCTTCTCTTCCAGCTCATGGGAGAACTGGCGGTAGTCCAGCTTCATCAGCTTGCCCTGGTCCTTCGGGTCCGGGTAGACCTCCAGCAGCGGCACGTCGACGATGCTCGACTTGAAGTTGTTGGCCACCAGGCGGCCGATCTGGCCCGACTTGAGCACGTTGTTGCGCAGCAGGTCCAGGGCCTTGGCGGAACCGTCGTAGGTCTGCGGGATCACCTCGCCACCGGCGAAGCCTTCCTCGGTCACTTCGGTCCAGCGCACGCTCGGGCTCCACAGCGACTTCATGCCGGAGCGGTCGACGCCGGGGATATAGAAGACCTCGTCATGGATCTGCCGCAGCGTCTCCATGTACTCCTTGGTGAAGATGTCGCCGTTCACCGCTTCCACCGAGATGCGCACGGTGTTGCCGAGGTTGGCCAGGTCGTTGCGGTGCTCCAGCATGTTCTGGATGAACGGGTGCTGCAGCGGAATCATCTTCTCGAAGCTGGTGGACGGGCGCACCTGCGTGGCCGACCAGGCGAGGAAGACGGTCACCAGCAGGCACGCGATGATCACGAACGGCCGGTGGGTGAAGATGATGCGTTCCAGGAAAGTCGCCTTGTCCTGTTGATGCTTGTTCAGAGCGTTCATTGCGGCTCCCCGGCTTATTGTTGTTCTGTCAGCTCGGCGCCGGTCGCCGTAGCCAGGTGGATACCGCCCTGGCCGACCAGGACCAGGTTGCCATTGCCGGCCGCGCTCACGCCCGCGAGGGACAGGCGGTCCGGACGGTTGACGACACTGAAGCTGACGCCGTCGTCCTTGCTCTCCAGCACGCTGCCGCCATGGCCGACGACGACGATGGTGCCGTCATCCAGCAGGCTGCCTTCGGAGAGACCGAACTCCAGCTCGCCGCCGTTGGCGGTGGGCAGGCTGACCTGCTGCCAGGTGTCGCCGAAATCGGTGGAGCGGAACAGGTGACCGCGCAGGCCGTAGGCCAGGACGGTGCCGGCCTGGGTGGTGCCGGTGGCGCCGAACAGCGAGCCCTCGTACGGGCCCTGGAGTTTTTCCCAGGTCTCGCCCCAGTCCTTGGAGCGGAACATGCTGCCCGCTTCGCCGACCACGAACAGGCCGGAGTCCTTCACCGCCGTGATGGCGTTGAGGTGGTACTGATCTTCGTTGTCCAGGCGGTCGCTGACATCTTCCCAGCTCTTGCCGCCGTCGGTGGTTTCCAGCAGTGCGCCATAGGCGCCCACGGCCACGCCGTGGTTCTCGTCCTGGAACCAGATGTCCAGCAGCGGCGCTTCGCGCTTGAGGTCCTCGAACTGACGGGTCCAGGTGGTGCCGCCATCGGTGGTGGCCAGGACCTGGGCGTCATGGCCGACGGCCCAGCCCTTCTTGTCGTTGACGAAGAACACCGAGGTCAGCAGCTGGCGGGTCGGCACGGTGGCCTGGGTCCAGGTCTTGCCTGCGTCATCGGAATAGAGGATGTGCCCGTGGTCCCCCACCGCGACCAGCCGTTTACCGGCATGGGCGATGCTCAGCAGCAGGCTGCTGGAGGCCTTGGCGGAAATGATCGAGTTGGCATCGCTGGCGGCGTCCGTCGCGGCAACGGCGTGCAGCGGAGCCAGGGACATCATCAGGAAGGAAAACGCGCCGAGCAGGGAAATCGACTTGCGCGACATCGGGAAGGAGCTTCGCACTCCCGACACGGACTGCTCGCTCGAAGTGCGCCTCTGGGGCTCACGCATATGCCTTTACCTCTTTTTCTTATGCAGGCGGTATGTAGTTTGGAGCTATATAGCCAGCCTTTTCCGGGGCTGACAATTAACGGCACGTTATCTTTTGTTAAGCCCCAAGCGCCTCACTCGAAAGGATGAGTGCGTTTTGCCACCTCAGCCGAAAGGCGCGCGGCTGGCGGCTTTCAACGGGTTGTGCGGTAACACTTTTGCTCCATCGAGGTTTTTCCCGGGCAATGAAAAGCCCCGCCAAGGCGGGGCTCTTTTCGTAGGAGCGAGCTTGCTCGCGAATGCGTCGGCCAGCAGCAAAAGTGCCGGGCGGGTTCGCGAGCAAGCTCGCTCCTGCATGCCTACGGCGAACTCAGCGAGTACCGCGGCGACGCAGTGCGGACGGGCTGAAGTAGGAGTCGTCCGGTACGGCCTGGCCGAAGTCGATGGTGCTCGGCTCTTCGTTATCCAGGTTCTGTACGTGGTAGCGGCGGGCCTGCAGGTCGTGGAAGGTATCCAGAGCGGTCCAGGTGGTGGGCAGCTCGTAGTAGTTCTTCAGGTAGGCCAGCGACACACGCCACAGCTCGCCACGACCGTCGTACTGGTCGACCTCGGCGGCGCCCCAGCTGTCTTCGTCGAGGAACAGCACGCGCTTGGAATAGATGTGGCGCGCGCCCGGCTTCAGGGTGCCCTCGACGACCCACACACGGTGCAGTTCGTAACGGGTGTATTTCGGGTTCAGGTGGTTCGGGGTCAGCAGATCCTTGTACTTAACCTCAGGGCTGGAAACCTTGTAGTTGTTGTACGGGATGTACATTTCCTTCTTGCCGATCAGCTTCCAGTCGTAGCGGTCCGGCGAGCCGTTGAACATGTCGGTGTCGTCGGCGGTACGCAGGCCGTCGGCGGCGGCGATCGGGGTGTCGTAGGCCAGGTTCGGCGCGCGGCGAACGCGGCGCTGGCCGGCGTTGTAGCCCCAGGCCTGACGCGGTTCCTTCACCTGGTCCAGGGTCTCGTGGACCAGCGCGGCACCACCAGCCAGGCGAGCCGGGCTCTTGGTGAACGACAGGTAGTAGAACAGCAGGTTGTTCAGGTCGGAGAAGCTCTTGCCCTGGATGTAGTACTTGAACAGCGCTTCCTGCTGCGAGGTCACCAGCGAGTAGTCGCCATTGCGCTGCACGGCCACTTCGGAGGCGCGACGCACGACATAGGTGCCGCGGTAGCGGGCGATGTGGTTCCACACCGCTTCCACGCCGCTCTGCGGGATCGGGAACGGGATGCCGCCGAAGGCATCGACGAAGCCGTTGCCGCCCTCGGCCAGCTTGGCGCTGGTGGCGTTCTTCAGGGTGTTGTCGTAGACCCACTGCGGTGCCGAGCCACTGCGGCGGCTCGGGTAGACCGGCATCTGGAAGGTGTCCGGGTAGGTGGCGAACAGCGCCAGGGTGCCCGGGGTCAGGTTGGCCTTGTACTGGTCAAGGTTGGCCTTGGTGATGGTGTACAGCGGCTTGTCGGCGGCGAACGGGTCGATGTGGTGCTGGCCCGGCTTGTAGCCGGCCGGCGCCTGGGTGATGCCACCGGTCCAGGCCGGGATGGTGCCGGCGGCGTTGCCGGCCTTTTCCGCGCCCAGCGGAGTCAGGTTGGACTGCAGCTTGGCCGCGTCCTGCGGGGAAACCGCCGCCAGGGCGCTGCCGGCGGACAGGGCCAGGGCCACAGCGGCGCCGACCAGGGTACGCATGTTGCGCATATTGCATCTCCGTGAGGCGCGTGCGGCGGGTACTGCTCGGGCCCGCCGCACGCTTGTCGTTATTAGAACGAGTACTTGACGTTGAAGCCGATGTTGTCGCGGTCGCGGCCGGCGTTGTTCTGCCCGGCGCCGTAGAACTCGGTGTACTGCAGGTCGGCTTCCAGGGCGTTCAGGTAGGTGGCCTTGACGCCCAGGGTGTAGGCCTTGCGGCCTTCGATGAAGTTGCCGGTCTGGTAGGAGTTGCCTTCGAAGTCGTCCTTGTAGACGGCATAGGGCGAGACGTTCACCCCGGCGAAGACGTCGTTCCAGGTACCCGACAGCAGCAGGGTGTAGCCGTAGGCGTTCTTGTTCACCTGATCGTCGCGGTCGTAGCCGGAGATGTAGGCGCCGTTGCCGCGGCCGGAGTAGTAGCGGGTCGAACCATCGTAGGCGGTGTACTGCAGGTCACTGCCGCGCAGGTGTTCGGAGGCCAGTTCCGCCACGCCCATCAGCGAGTCGAAGGACAGCGAAGGACCGAAGTTGTAGATGGTGCCCAGCGAGGTATTGAAGGCCTCGACACGCTCGTAGTTGTGGATCTGGTCGCGGATCGAGACGTCGCCGCCGCCGATGTTCACGGTCTTGCCACTGGCCAGCGCCGGGGCCTGGACCAGCAGGTCGCCGAGCAGGTCGTTGGTGGTGGCGATGCCGATCGGCAGGTTCGGGCGGTAGGCCAGTTCACCGAACACCGAGGCGTCGCCCACGGTGGTGTTGAAGCTGAAGCCGTACATGCGGATGTTCTCGACGTACTCGCGGCGGGCGTTGACCTGGTTGGCCACGTCCACCGAAGTGGCGCCGTTGACCAGGCTCAGCACCTGGCCGGCCAGGGCGTTGCCGCTGCCGGCGGCCGAAACCAGCTGGTCGTAGGAGGTGAAGCCGCCCACGCCGGCGAGCTGATCGAGGTCCACGCCCGCGTAGTCCTTGTTCAGGTCCGCGTAGATGGTCGGTTCCTTGGCGTGGTAGTTGACGAAGTAGAAACCGAACTCGGTGGAGTTCAGCTCTTCCGCCACATAGTGGAAGGCCACGCCGAACTGGCCGTCGTTCTTGGCGTTGATGTCCTTGCCGACATGGGCCACCTTGAACACGCCGTTGGAGTCCAGGTACTCGCTACCCTGCAGGCCACCCACATGGGCCGCCGAGAGCTGCGGATAGAGGCTCTGGAACAGCGGGTTGGAGAGCGCGCCCACGGTGGTGTAGGCGGTGTTGCCGCCATCGGCGAACAGGTCGGTCTCGGAGAAGAAGGTGCCGACCGGGTCGATGCGGGTCTCTTTCCAGTTCCACTGGTAGAAGGCGTCCATCGACAGGTTGTCGGTGAGGCCGATGTTGAAGCTCGCGGCTTCCACCGGCATCAGCACTTCCTTGAGCTCGGAGCCTGGCAGGCGGAACTTGGCGGCGTCCACCGGGTTGGTGGTGTTCACGCCGCCACGGTAGAAGATGCCCTCGCCCCAGTTGAACACCTGGCGACCCAGGCGGGCGGTCAGCGGGTGGTCGGCCACGTCCCAGTTGCCGTAGACGTATGCATCGAGGATCTCGGCGCGGTTGCCGGAGGCGTCGCGGGTCTCGCTGGTGAAGCGGTCGCTGTTGGGGTAGGTCTGGCTCGGCTGCGCCGGATGGTTGTTGTCGTAGTAGTCGTTGCGCTTGTCCATGATCTGGGTGTCATAGAAAGCCGAGCCACGCACGAACAGGCCGTAGTTCTTGTAGGTCGCTTCCAGGTCGGAAGTGATCTTGTACACCTCGGAAACCAGGCCAGTGTCGAAGTTGCGGTTGCCGTCGTTGCCGTTGATGTCGTTGTTGGTCTTGTCCTGGCCCTGTACGCGCCACAGGGCGCCATAGGACACGGTGCTGTCCAGCGAGCCGGTGACCTCGTTGTCGAGGAAGCTGAACTCCACGGCGGCCGCCTGGGCGGACATCAGCAGCGGCAGGATGCCTGCCAGGGCGAAGCCCGCACGAGCAGGCGCATAACGCAAGACGGGCTTGCGAACTGGGATTTCCATTAGGACTCACTCCATGGACTGATCATTCTTTAGCGGCGCCGCCAGTGCGCGGTACGCCTTGTCAGCCGTTATTCCACGGCCTTGTTGTCGTCGATCTGAAGGAAACTCCCCCAAGGTGCTCGACACGCCTCCCGACCCAATGGACGGGCAAAGGCTAAGCGGGGTCCGCCGGTGCAACCCCAATGCCAAGAGCACCGATGTACCCGGTTCTGCTTACAAAAAATAAAGAATCTGCGCGCTACTTTTTGTGACTGATCATTCACTGACCAAATCAGGTGGCCGATTGCGCCAATTGCCACCCCCGATGGCGCAATCCGCCCCTGAAGGCGCGACGCAGACACATCGGTGTTTTTCGCCCAATACCACAAAGCGATAAGAATGATATCGGTTAATTTCGATAGGTAACAAAAAGGTGTTACCAACAAAAGTTGGTAACACCTTTTCGACAGTGCATTGCGCCCCTGGGACGGGGCGCGGCGGGTGTGTTACGCGAGGCTCTTGCTCACCACTTCGTATACATCGCTGGACAACTCGCCGGAAGCCAGGATGCGTTCCAGCTCGGCCTTCATCAGCGCCTGGCGCGCCGGTGCGTACTTGCGCCAGCGGGTCAGCGGCGTCAGCAGGCGCGAGGCGATCTGCGGGTTGAGCGCGTTGAGGGTGATGATCTGGTCAGCGAGGAAGCGGTAGCCGGCACCGTCCGCGCGATGGAAGTTCACCGCGTTCTGGTTGGCGAAGGCGCCGATCAGCGCGCGGATCTTGTTCGGGTTCTTCAGGGTGAAGGCCGGATGACTCATCAGCGCCTGCACGCGCTCCAGCCCGCCCGGCAGGGTGCAGCCGGCCTGGACGCTGAACCACTGGTCCATCACCAGCGGGTCGTCCTTGAAGTAGTCGGCGAACATCGCCAGCGCCTCGGCTTTCTCGCTCTCGAATGAGGAGTTGACCAGCACGGCCAGCGCGGTCAGGCGCTCGGTCATGTTGTCGCAATCCTTGTACTGCTCCTGGCAGGCGGCGAGCACTTCGGCCTTGCTGCTCTGAATCAGGTAGGACAGCGCGATGTTCTGCAGGCTGCGGCGGGCGATGTGCGACGCCTCGGCGACGTAGGCCGTCTCGCGGGACTGCTTGCGGTTGGCCTGGTAACGCTCCCACAGCTGCTCGTGCAGTGCTGCACCGATCTGCTGACGGGCGAACTCACGGGCCGCGTGGATCGCCTCGACATCAGCCACTTCGCTGATCTCGGTGAGGTACGCCTCGCTGGGCAGCGAGAGCATCTCGGCGACCATCGCCTGGTCCAGCCCGGTATCCAGCAGCAGGGTGCGGAACGCGGTGATCAGGCGCTCATCCAGGACAAGCTTCTCGCCGCGCTGGTGCTGGCCGATCAATTCCTGCAGGACCTGCACGGACAGTTGCTGGCCAGCCTCCCAGCGGTTGAAGCCATCCTCGTCATGCTGCATGAGGAACATCAGCTGGTCGCGGTCGTAGGGGAAGCTCAGCTTCACCGGCGCGGAGAAGCCACGCAGCAGCGACGGCAACGGCTTCTCGGCCAGGCCGACGAAGGTGAACGACTGCTCGGCCTCGGTGACCTGCAGCACGCGATCGCTGCCGTGGGCGTGTTCCTCGCCCTGCAGGCGAAGCGACAAGGCATTGCCCAGCTTGTCGATCAGGCCCATCTGCACCGGGATGACGAAGGGCTGCTTCTCGCTCTGCCCCGGCGTGGCCGGGCAGCTCTGGCGGAAGGTCAGGGTGTAGCTGTGCGCGGCAGCGTCGTAGCTTTCCTCCACCGCCAGGCGAGGCGTGCCGGACTGGCTGTACCAGCGCTTGAACTGGGTGAGGTCGACGCCGTTGGCGTCCTCCATGGCCTTGACGAAGTCGTCGCAGGTCACGGCCTGGCCATCATGGCGCTCGAAGTACAGGTCGGTACCCTTGCGGAAGCCGTCGGCGCCCAGCAGGGTGTGGATCATCCGCACCACTTCGGAACCCTTCTCGTAGACGGTCAGGGTGTAGAAGTTGGAAATCTCGATGAAGGAATCCGGGCGCACCGGGTGCGCCATGGGACCGGCGTCCTCGGCGAACTGGTTGGTGCGCAGGAAGGCCACGTCCTCGACGCGCTTGACGGTGCGCGAGTTCATGTCGGCGGAGAATTCGCTGTCGCGGAACACGGTGAAGCCTTCCTTGAGCGACAGCTGGAACCAGTCGCGGCAGGTCACGCGGTTGCCCGACCAGTTGTGGAAGTACTCATGCGCCACTACGCCTTCGACGCGCTGGTGCGCGGCGTCGGTGGCGGTCTCGGCCTTGGCCAGCACGCAGCTGGAGTTGAAGATGTTGAGGCCCTTGTTCTCCATCGCGCCCATGTTGAAGTCGTTGACCGCGACGATCATGAAGATGTCCAGGTCGTACTCGCGGCCGTAGACCTTCTCGTCCCAGCGCATCGAGTTCTTCAGGCTGTCCATGGCGTGCTGGACCTTGTCGATGTTCTCCGGCTCGACGTAGATGCGCAGGGTGACTTCGCGCTCGCTCATCGTCGTGAACTGGTCTTCCACGCACCAGAGGTCACCGGCGACCAGGGCGAACAGGTAGGCCGGCTTCTTGAACGGGTCCTGCCAGGTCGCCCAGTGGCGGCCGCCCTCTTCCGAACCGCTGGCCACCGGGTTGCCGTTGGACAGGAGCACCGGATACTGGTGCTGCTCGGCCGACAGCGTGGTGGTGAAGCTGCTCATCACGTCCGGGCGGTCGAGGTAGTAGGTGATCTTGCGGAAGCCTTCGGCCTCGCACTGGGTGCAGAACATCTTGCCGGACTTGTACAGGCCTTCCAGCGCGGTGTTGCTTTCCGGGTGGATGCGCACGGTGCTGTCGACGGTGAAGGTCGTCGCCGTCGGCTGCAGGGTCAGGTGGTTCTCGTCGAGCTGGTACTGGCCGGCTTCGAGGGCCTGGTCATCCAGCGCCACCGACAGCAGCTCCAGTTGCTGGCCGTCGAGCACCAGCGGCGGCAGGCCGTCGCCGCGCTCCGGGTTGCGGCGCATCACCAGCTGCGCGTGGACCAGGGTGTGGTCCTCGTACAGCTCGAAGGTCAGGTTGGTCTCGTCGATCAGGTACTCGGGCGCCTGATAATCCTTGAGGTAGATGACTTTCGGTTGCTCGGTACGCATGGCTTTTGGCCCCTTGGAAGGCGGCAGGCGGAATCGGCCGGCCGGAGGAATCTGGTACTGACTCTAGCGATCAGGAACGCAGCAGGCGAGTCGGGCACGCCTCTATCCGTAGATGCGTGCCACGAGCCGGAAATTCAATGCGGTTTCGATCAGGCGCTGATGGCCAGCTGGTATGCGCTGAACTTGCGCACGTTGATCACGCCGGTATCGAAGATCAGGTACTGGCCCTTGATACCCTGCAGGGTACCCTCGACCACCGGCGTCTTGTCCAGATCGAAGCTGGTGATCTTGGCCAGGTAGGCCTCCACCGGGTAGCGGATCTCGATGGGCTCCATGTCGATCACCGGCTGGATCGCCTGCAGGCCAAAGCGCTGCTGCAGGGCGACGATGCCCTCGGCGCAGGCATCGAAGATCTGCTCGCGGATGGCCACCAGGTCCAGCGGCTCGGCCTCGCCCTTGAGCAGCGCGCGCCAGTTGGTGCGGTCGGTGACCTGGCTGCGCAGCAGGTCCTCGACGAAACCGGACTGCTGGCGGGTCGCCACGCGCATGATCGGCAGCGCCTGGCGCGCGCCCTGGTCGATCCAGCGGGTCGGCACCTGGGTGGCGCGGGTGATGCCCACCTTCGCCCCCGAGGAGTTGGCCAGGTAGACCACATGGTCGGTCATGCAGAAGCGCTCGCCCCATTCGGGCTCGCGGCAGGAGCCATCTTCGTAGTGGCACTTCTCCGGGCTCATGATGCAGCTGTCGCATTGCGCCAGCTTGGTGAAGCATGGGTAGCAGTAACCCTGGGCGAAGCTCTTCTTGGTCTTGCGCCCGCAGTGGCAGCAGTTGATCTCGCCCAGGTACTCCAGGCGCACGGTCCTGCCGATCAGCGGGTTGACCGGAACTTCCGCCTCGCCGAGGCGGAAGGCGTACTGCACGGGGCTTTCCAGGCGCGCCGACATCTTGCTCAGGGCGCCGCGTCCAATCTCCTGCATCAGTGCAGGGAGTTGGAGGAGAAGATCATGTTCGGGATCGGCTCGGCGTGGGAGGCGCATTCCTGCGGGCCCATGTAGCCGGTGCGCTGGTCCTCGGGGAGGTTGTCCATCTCCCAGGCGATCATGGCCTGCAGCGACAGCTCCTTCTGTTCCTGGGACAGCTTGCGGCCATCGGGCCACTTGCCGATTTCCACGGCCAGCTTGAGGCTCTCGTAGATCTCGGGGGTGATGTTCTGGATCATTTCGGCGAAGGACGACATGGGCCGGCTCCTGCAGGGGAAAAACGAAGCGGGCATTCTACCGGGCTGTGCGCCTGGGCGCACGAACGTCGGTCAATCGGTTGCCCGGCCGCATTCATGTAGGAGCGAGCTTGCTCGCGAACCGCCTAGCTCCGCAGCGTCCGGCGAGATTGTTCGCGAGCAAGCTCGCTCCTACAGAGTCAGGGTCAGGCCATGCGACGCCGTGCCAGCAGCCCACCGATCAGGCCGCTGAGGCAACCCGCCAGCAGCCCGCCGACATGGGCGCCGTTGGCGATGGAGCCGAAGCCGAGCAGGTCGATAACGCCCGATAGGCAAACCAGCAGCCAGATCAGCATCATCGCCACCACGCCCTTGGGCAACTGGTAGGCCGGCGTCGGCGCCATGCGCTGGAAGATCCAGCAGTGGCCGAGCAGGCCGTAGAGCACCCCGGACAAGCCGCCGAACAGGCTCGGCCCGCTGACGCCGTACTGCACCAGGTTCGATACCAGGCCGAAGCCCAGGCTCAGCCCGAGCAGCAGCCAGGGCCCCTGGCGGTACTCGATGCGCCGGCCCAGTTCCCAGTACCACATGGCGTTCATCGCCAGGTGCAGCCAGCCGAAGTGGATCAGCATGGGCGTGAACAGGCGCCACCACTGCCCCTGCGCCAGCGAGTCGGACAGCGGGTAGAACAGCGCGCGATCCTCGCCCACCAGCTGGAAATTCTGGAAGGTGAACCAGCGCAGCGTTTCCGGCGAGGTGCCGAGCAGGGTGATGGCGGCCACCACGAAGGTCACCAGCAGCACCGCCGCAGTCATCCGGCTCATCTTCAGTTGCTGCACGAACCCCGGCCCGCGGCGCGGAGGTTCGGCCTGCACGGTGAACTCCGGATCGCCCTGCGGATAACGCTCGTACAGGCTGCGGACCTGCTCGGCCAGCTGGGAATTGGGCACCCAGAGCACCTGCTCGCCGGACTCCTCGCTGACCCGGAACGGCACGTTCAGCCGGCGCAGCAGGCCGACGAACGCTCCCAGGTCGACTGCCGCCGGCAACCGTATCGCTTCAACTGTGCTCACTCATCGCCCTCCGGACGCTTCACATCCACCCAAACGAACTTGTTGCGGTCCAGCCGCGTTTCCTCGTCCAGCCGGTAGGCTGCGAGCTTGCCGTACATCACCGCGCTGTAGTCCAGGCAGGCGAGGTTCGGGCGGATCGGCGCCGGGGTGCCACGCCGCCAGTAGTGGCCGACGAACAGCAGCGGCTCGTCGGCGCCGTAGGTCAGCAGGCGGGACTTCTGCTCCTCGCTCAGGCGCTCGCTGGCCACCTCGTCAGGCAACGCGTCGGGCTGGAACACGATGTCACCGTAGGTTTCCGGTGCGCGGTCTTCCTCCCAGAACTTGGTGCGGAAAAAGGCGCGGGTGAAACCGTCGCTGCCGGTCAGGGTCAGGCCGTTGGGCAGGCGCATGTCGGTGCCACGCAACAGGCGGTCACAGGCCTGCTGGGCAAAGCTGCCCGGCTCGGCGGTGGCCATGAGGAAGGCCTCGTCGATGCGCCCATCGGGAAACTGCCGGCGCAGCGCATCGATCACGTCGTGGTCCCAGCAGGCATGGACCATACGGAAGCGCTTCGAGTCGAAGAACAGCGGCATCTCCTGGAACCAACCGAGGAAATCGCGCCAGTCCGCCGGGTGGCCTTCGAATTGCTCCAGCGTCTCGCGGATCAACCGCGCGTGGCGCGGCGTGTGTTCGCGCACGTACTGGCGGCCGCTGCCCGGCGCGGCCGGCGTGGACCAGCCCAGGGCGTTGAATTCGTGGTTGCCCATGATGCACAGGGCTTCGCCGGCGGCGACCATGTCGTGCACGCGGTGCAGCGCCTCGCGGATACGCGGTCCGCGGTCGATGAGGTCACCCAGGAACAGCGCCTGGCGCCGCGCATGCCGCCACACGCCGCCCTGCTGGCGGTAGCCGAGGCGTTCCAGCAGGTGGTCGAGGGTATGCGCGCAGCCGTGGATATCGCCGATCAGGTCATAGCCGCGCGAGGGGTCGAGTTCCATCACTCACTGCTCCCGAGGCGGCTGCCCCAGCCCAGCTTGGTCCGGCAGACCTCGTAGTAGTTGTGGTCGATGGGGTGGATCAGGCGCAGCTTCTGCGGTTTCTTGCTCACCGTGACGGTGTCGCCCGGCGCGCAGGTGAAGTGGTTCTGGCCGTCGCAGGAGACCTGCGGGTAGATCTGCATGTTCGGCGAGACGACGATCTTCAGCTCGCTGTTGCCATCGACCACGATGGGCCGGCTGGAGAGCATGTGCGGGTACATCGGCACCACCACGATGGCATCCAGCTTGGGATGCATGATCGGCCCGCCGGCGGACAGCGCGTAAGCGGTGGAGCCGGTCGGGGTGGCGACGATCAGGCCGTCGGCCTTCTGGCTGCAGACGAACTGGCCGTCGATGTACAGCTCGAACTCGATCATCCGCGTCGACTTGCCGGGGTGCAGCACCACGTCGTTCAGCGCATCGCCCTGGCCGATGGATTCGCCATGGCGGCGTACCAGGGCATCGAGCAGGAAGCGACTCTCGACGATGTACTGGCCGCCGAGCACTTCGGCGACCTTGGTCTCCAGTTCGTCGGGGCGGATATCGGTGAGGAAGCCCAGGCTGCCACGGTTGATCCCCAGCACCGGCACCTTGTGCCGCGCCAGGGCGCGCGCCGCGCCGAGCATGCTGCCATCGCCACCGACCACGATGACCAGATCGCAGATCTCGCCCATGATCTTCCGGGAGCAGGTCTGCAGGCCGTGGCCCGGCAGGACCTCGGCGATGGTGTCCTCGAGGATCACATGCAGGTGGCGCTCAGTGAGGAATTTCTTCAGCCGACGGATGGTTTCCAGCACCTGGGTGCTGCCCAGGCGGCCGATGATGCCGATATTGCGAAAGGGTTCCATGGGACTCCGGACGGCGTTGCGCTACTCGAATGTCGGAATTATGGGCGAAAGGCTCAAGCAGCGGCAAACCGCGGCGTGGCCGGAGCCAGGGTGTAGCGGCTAGGCTTGGGGCATGACCGACTTCACTTCCCTGCTCGACGAGCTGCTGATCGACCTGCGCCAGCCGCAGGTCCGCGACCTCGCCTGGACACTGCTCTCGCCACCGCTGCTGCAGCCTGGCAGCCCTGCACTGCGCCACCCGCTGAGCGCCAGCCGCTGGCACTCGCAGCCATCCCTGCTGGCTGACTGGCTGCGCGCCCAGGAGCGCTCGCCGGACGAGCTGCTGGGGCAACTGGCCGCTGCTCCCAACCAGCGCCTGGGCCGCTACTACGAACGCCTCTGGCAATACGCCCTGGAGCGTGCGCCGGACCTGCACCTGCTGGCCGCCAACCTGCCGGTGCGCGACAACGGCCAGACGCTCGGCGAGCTGGACCTGCTGCTGGAAGACGACGACGGCCTGCACCACCTGGAACTGGCCATCAAGCTCTACCTCGGCCCCAGCGACGACGGCCCCGACTCCTGGCTCGGGCCGGGCGCCGAAGACCACCTGCTGCGCAAGATCGAGCACTTCTACCAGCACCAGTTGCCGCTTTCTTCCACGGCGCAAGGGTTGGCCGTCGTGCGCGAACACAGCGCCGCCGCACCGTCATCCGGCCTCTGGCTCGGCGGCTACCTGTTCTACTCCTGGCCCACGCCTTCCCCGCCGCCCGCCGGCGCCAGCGACGACCATCAGCGCGGTCGCTGGCTGCACCGAAGCGCCTGGCCGGGCTATCAGACGCACTCTCCGCAGGGCTGGCAGGTACTGTCGCGCAAGGGCTGGCTGGCCCCCGCCGCCGAGGACCAATGCTGGAGCCCGGAGCAATTTTCCTCCTGGCTGGCAGAACTGCCGGAGGACGGTTTCCCGCAGATGCTGGTGCGAATGGAGTTCCACGAAGGCCGTTGGCGGGAGCAGGAGCGCCTGTTCCTGGTCGGCGATCGCTGGCCGAGGGTGCACAGCGGTTATTCGCGCTGAGCGGCCAGGATCTTCAATTTCTCTTCCAGCGCCCGCCGCCCCTGCAGGCCGCCACTGTGGATAGCGACTATGCGGGTGCCACGCCCGATGCGCCCCGCCGCGATCTCATCGTGCAACGCCAGCAGCAGCTTCCCGGTGTACAGCGGTTCCAGCGGCACGCCGCACTCGGCTTCGGTCGCGAGGAGGAAGCGCGCCAGCGTCGCGTCGATCCGCGCGAAGCCGCCCCGACTGGCGTCAATCAGGCGGTAGCCCGCGTCGGGCATGTCGCCTCCCCTCAACAGATCGGCCACCTGCGTTTCGACGCCGTGCCCCGGCGGCACCGCCAGGGCGCCCACTACCGGATGCACCCCGCCCTCGCCCAGCACCAGGCCGGCCAGGGTCGTGCCGGTACCGCAGGCCACCCAGAGTTGCTCGTAGTCAGCCCAGCCTAGGTCGCCGAGCTGTCGGCGAATCTGCTCGATCAGAGGCGAGCAGCCTTGCGCGCCGGCAAGCCCGCCACCGCCCTCGCCCACCGCCAGCAAGCGGGGATAGCGCTCGCGCCAGGGCGCCCAGAAATCCGCGTCGTGCCGCCGACGGTAACCGCCGTAGCCGAGCCAATGGAGCCGCATGCCGAGCTGGTGCAGGTCGGCCACCGTGGGATTGTCCTGCGCTTCCCCGCGCAGCAGGCCGACAGTCTCGAAGCCGAAGCGAGCGCCGGCCGCCGCCACCGCGTGCAGGTGATTGGAATGGGCGCCACCCAATGTCATCAAGCCGCCCAGACCAAGCTCCGCTGCCTGCTGGAGGTACGGTGCGAGCTTGAACCACTTGTTGCCGGAAACCAGCGGGTCCACGAGGTCCAGGCGCAACAGCGCCAGCTCGACGCCGGCGTGCTCGAGCCAATCCAGGCGGACGCGTTGAAGGGGAGCTTCGGGGCGCCAGTCGAAGTACGACAAGGCGCCCCGGTCAGCCGGTGGTGACGCTGCGCAGGCGGCCGCTGGTCTTGTGCCGCGAGCAGCAGTTGCTGTCGCCTTCGACGAAGCGGCCGGGGGTTTCCACGCGGTCGATGGGCATGGCGCAACGTTCGCCGTTGGACAGTCGTCCCTCGCAGGCGGGCTGCTGGTAGTGGGCGAGCCAACTGCGGTACTGGTCTTCGGCGACGAAGCACTTGGCGGCGGCGTACGCCATGGGGTTTTCCTGGTAACGGGCGACATCCTGCAGCGAGAGGGTCAGATGACCGGCGCCGGGATGGTACACCACGAAGATCACCCCCAGGCTGGCCAGGCGCTCCAGCACCGAGCCCTCGGCAGCCTTGGCCGACAGCGCATCGAGCTCCAGGCGCAGGCCTTCGGCGCCCTGCTGCAGCTGCCCGGCGACCTGGCGCAACTGGCCGGTTTCCTCGCGCAGTTGCTCGGCTTCCTTGCGCAACTGCAGGTTCTCCTGCTGCAGCTGCTGGTCCAGCTCGTTGCGGTAGCCCAGCTCAACGTCGCGGACGGAAATCTGCTCCTTGTAGCGAGCCTCCAGGCTGGCCATGCGGGTGCGGGACTCTTCCTCGATCTGCTGACGCAACTGCTCCAGCTCGTCGCGGCCGCTCTGTTCGATATGGCGCAGTTGTGCGGTCAGTTCCTCGCGTCCGCGCTGGAAGCCGTTGGCCTGGCCATCCAGCTCGCGGCGCAGGCCGGCGTTGATCTCTTCCTCGCGCTGCAACCCCTCGCGCAGGGCGGCGAGTTCGGCCTGCAGCACCTTGACCTGCTCCTGCGCGCCGAGCTTCAGGAGGCTGAGCTCCTGTTCGTGCTGCTGGCTGATCTGCGACAGGCGGGTCTCGTGCTGGCCGAGCAGTTCGGCGGTCTTCTGCTGGTGATCCTCGAGCAGTGCGCGGGCCAGCTGCTCGGCCTCCTCGCGGGACTCCTCGGTGGGTGCATACCACTGGTGCTCGTCGGCCATCTGCAGGCGTGCCAACTCCACGGCGGCCGGCTCTTCCTCCACCAGCACGCCGAGGTTGTTGCGCTTGATCGATTCACGCAGCTGCACCAGATGGTTCTGCCCGGCCTCCAGGGTCGGGTCCCACAGGTGCATCTGGTGCCAGGACACCGGGCACTGGCTGCGGCAGGCCAGGCGGATGGGCCCTGCGCCCATGTCCGGGCCACGTCCGGCGCGGTCGGCGAGGTTGCGCAGGGGCAGGTTCCAGCCGCGGTCGGCTTCGCCCTTCTCGTCGAAGTCCAGGTAGAAGAACACCACGGCCTTGACCAGCAGGCGCGGGTTGATCAGCACATAGGCGAGTTGCATCTGCTGATCGGCGTACTCCGGCATCTGCACGACGTTGTCGAGCAGCGCCTCGAATTCGGGGTAGAGCATTTCCCTGCAGACGCCACGGTCATTGAAGAAGACCACGGCTTCGACCATCTGAGGCTTCTTCTGCATGCTCATCGATTGACCTCTGGGCTGGTGCGGGAGGAAGTCTGGAAAAAGGGTCTGCCAGAAACGCAGAACCCGGACAGTGGGAAAATCCCGACATCCGGGCAAGTCTAGGGGAATTAATGTCGCAGGCAATGTGACTCGGTTGGCACCCGACCCGGTGGTCAGGCCGGGTGGTTAACCGGCTGGATAATTCTGTGACAGGGTTGGATATTCGGAAGGGTTTCCGGGCCCGGAAGGGAACTTTTCCGGGCCCGGCTTTGTGACCTGAATCTCAGACCGACTCAGGTCTCGACCCCATCAGAGCTCGGCGGCAAGGCGCGAGCCCTGATTGATGGCGCGCTTGGCGTCCAGCTCGGCCGCGACGTCGGCGCCACCGATCAGGTGCACGCTCTGGCCGGCGGCGACCAGGCCTTCGTGCAGCTCGCGCAGCGGGTCCTGGCCGGCGCAGACGACCACGGTATCCACCGGCAGCACCTGCGGCTCGCCACCAGCAATGCTGATGTGCAGGCCATCGTTGTCGACCTTGAGGTACTCGACGCTGTTGAGCATCTGTACCTGCTTGTTCTTCAGGCCGGTGCGGTGGATCCAGCCGGTGGTCTTGCCCAGGCCGTCGCCGACCTTGGACTTCTTGCGCTGCAGCAGGAACACCTGGCGCGCCGCGGCATGCGGGTGCGCCTGGATACCGGCGATGCCGCCACGGGCTTCCAGGTTCTCGTCGATACCCCACTCCTGCCAGAAGGCATGGCGATCCAGGCTGGTGGATTCACCGGCATGGGTGATGAACTCGGAAACGTCGAAGCCGATACCGCCGGCGCCGATCACGGCGGCAGTCTTGCCGACCGGCTTGCGCTCGAGGATGGCGTCCAGGTAGCTGATCACCTTGGCGTTCTCGATCCCCGGGATGGCCGGGGTGCGCGGCACGATGCCGGTGGCCAGGATGACCTCGTCGAAGCCACCCTTGACCAGGTCGTCGACGCTGACTCGGGTGTTCAGGCGCAGATCGACACCGGTGGTTTCCACCTTGCGCTTGAAGTAGCGCAGGGTCTCGTAGAACTCTTCCTTGCCCGGTACGCGCTTGGCGACGTTGAACTGGCCACCGATCTCGCCGGCCGCGTCGAACAGGGTCACCTCATGGCCGCGCTCCGCCGCCACGGTGGCGGCGGACAGGCCGGCAGGGCCGGCGCCGACCACGGCGATCTTCTTCACGTGGGTGGTCGGGATGTAGTTCAGCTCGGTCTCGTGGCAGGCACGCGGGTTCACCAGGCAGCTGGTCAGCTTGCCGCCAAAGGTGTGGTCCAGGCAGGCCTGGTTGCAGCCGATGCAGGTGTTGATCTCGTCGGCGCGACCTTCGGCAGCCTTGTTGACGAAGTCCGGGTCGGCAAGGAACGGACGGGCCATGGAGACCATGTCGGCATCGCCCTCGGCCAGCACCTGCTCGGCGACTTCCGGGGTGTTGATGCGGTTGGTGGTGACCAGCGGGATGCCGATCTCGCCGCGCAGCTTGGCGGTGACCTTGGTGAAGGCCGCGCGCGGCACCTTGGTGGCGATGGTCGGAATGCGCGCTTCGTGCCAGCCGATGCCGGTGTTGATGATGGTGGCGCCGGCCTGCTCGATGGCCTTGGCCAGCAGGACGATCTCGTCCCAGGTGCTGCCACCTTCCACCAGGTCGAGCATCGACAGGCGATAGATGATGATGAAGTTGGGGCCCACGGCCTCGCGCACCCGGCGGACGATTTCCACCGGCAGGCGCATGCGGTTCTCGTAGCTGCCGCCCCAGCGGTCGGTGCGGTGGTTGGTGTGGGCGGCGAGGAACTGGTTGATGAAGTAGCCTTCCGAACCCATGATCTCGACGCCGTCATAGCCGGCCACCTGGGCCAGGCTCGAGCAATTGACGAAATCGGCGATCTGCTTCTCGATGCCCTCCTCATCCAGCTCGCGCGGCTTGAACGGGTTGATCGGCGCCTGGATGGCGCTGGGCGCGACGGATTTCGGGCTGTAGGCATAACGACCGGCATGGAGGATCTGCATGCAGATCTTGCCGCCCGCCTCGTGCACCGCCTGGGTGACGATCTTGTGCTTCTCGGCCTCTTCCGGGGTGCTCAGCTTGGCGGCGCCGGAGTACACGCCGCCCTCCTCGTTCGGACCGATGCCGCCGGTGACCATCAGGCCGACACCACCACGGGCACGCTCGGCGAAGTAGGCCGCCATGCGCTCGAAGCCCTGGGGCTTCTCCTCCAGGCCGGTGTGCATGGAGCCCATCAGGGTGCGGTTGCGCAGGGTGGTGAAACCCAGGTCCAGCGGCGCGAGCAGGTGTGGATAAGTGGCGGTCATGATTCCTCCGGCATTCACGATGATGCCGCGCCCTCAGCCTGCGGAACGGCAAGGCATGGGGCGCGGTCGGTATGGGGCTGACTCTAAGGAGCGCACCTTCGCCGCTCAATGATCGAAAATGACAAGTTACTGACCCAAGATGACACTCCGGCTTGGCAATACCCGGCCCAAGCCCTACCCTGTGGGGCATCCCATGAGTACCCTTCCTTTATGCGCAAGCTGATCTTCCTCGTCCTGGTGGTCCTCTTCGCCGGTTATGCCGGCTGGGCGGAGCGACGCCCGGTGGGCCATTACCTGTCCGACCTGCGCAGCCAGGTCGCTCTCAACGAGGGCCAGCCATCCGAGCGCGGCAACCTGCTGGGTGTGCAGCCGGAGCTGTTCACCCAGGACTACCAGAGCGTCGAACGGCTGCACCTGAAATTCCACGCCTACCTCGCCAAGGCCCGTGACGAAGGGCTGATCAACCCGCGCACCGTGGTGGTGTTCCCCGAGCACATCGGCACCTGGCTGGTGGCCGCCGGCGAGAAGCCCGAGGTCTACCAGACCGAACACCTGGCCGAGGCCATGGAATGGATGGCCGCCAGCAACCCGTTGAAACTCGCGCGCGGCTGGCTTGGCGCGAAAAGCCAAGACCGCATGGCCGACGCCCTGTTCCGCATGAAGGCCGTGGACATGGCCCACGACTACCAGACACTGTTCGGCGGGCTGGCCAAGGAGTTCGGCGTGACCCTGGTCGCCGGCTCCATCGTGCTGCCCAACCCGAAGATCGTCGAAGGCCAGCTGCGCACCGGCAATGGCCGCCTCTACAACGTCAGCCAGGTGTTCGGCAGCGACGGCCTGCCGCTGGGCAAGCCGCAGCGCAAGCTGTTCCCCATCGACGACGAGAAAGGCTTCACCCGCGCCGGCGACCCCGACGACCTGCAGGTGCTGCAGACCCCGGCCGGGCGCCTGGGCGTGCTGGTCTGCGCCGACAGCTGGTATCCGGCGAGCTACCAGGCGCTGGCGGCGAACAAGCCGGACATCATTGCCGTGCCCGCCTTCCTCACCGGCAACGGTAACTGGAGCAAACCCTGGAAGGGCTACAACGGCGGCCCCATGCCGAGCGACGTAACCCTCAAGCCCGGCGACCTCAGCGAAGGCGAAGCCTGGGAGCGCCTGGCCCTGGCCGGTCGTCTCGGCGCGAGCGGCGCCCATGCCGGCATCACCGTGTTCCTGCGCGGCCATCTCTGGGACCTGGGCAGCGACGGCCGCAGCCTGGTGGTCAGCGGCACCCACCACACCCTCGCGCCCGACGGCCCCGGCGCCCGCCTGATCAACCTCTGGCTATGACCCGCCCGACCATGCGCCTGGGCGATCTTTCGGTGGGTTTCGTCCACAGCCTCGCCGACGCGCTGGCGCAGAGCGGCATCTCCCCGCAACCCCTGTTGCTGCAGTACGGACTGGATGCGGCGCGCCTGGGCGAACCCGGCGCGCGCCTGTCGATCCCCCGCTACATGCGCCTGGGGCACGCAGCGATTCAGCAGAGCGGCGACCCCGCCCTCGGCCTGCGCATGGGCCAGTTGAGCCGCCCGAGCCAGAGCGGCCTCGCCGGTGTCACCGCCGCGCAGGCGCCGAACCTGCGAGCCGCCGCTCGTGCGCTGATCCGCTTCGAACCGCTCTACGCGCAGAACTACCGGGGCCAGAGCAGCTTCATCGAGGATGCCGGCGGCGCCTGGCTGCGCTTCTACTCCATCAGCCCGTACAACGCCTACAACCGCTTCGTGGTGGATTCGGTGCTGGCCGGCTGGGTGAGCATGCTGGGCAGCATCGGCGCGCAGCCGCTACGCCCGGAGAGGATCGAGATCGAGTACCCGGCTCCCGCCTGGGCGTCGCGCTTCGAGGAAATGCTCGGGGGACCGGTGGAATTTGGCGCTGCGCACAACCAATTGCGCCTGGATCAAGCCGCCCTGGCGCGCGCCAACCCGGACCACTGCCCGAGCACCTGGCGGCAGTTGCTGGATATCTGCGAGAAGGAGCTTGAACAGCAGACTCGAACGCGCAGCCTGCGCGAGCGTGTCGCCCAGTTGCTGGGCCCGATGCTCAACGGCCGCGAGCCAGACCTGGAGGAAGTGGCCGCACGCCTGAAACTGCCGACCTGGACACTGCGCCGCAAGCTGGCCGAGGAAGGCACGCAGTTCCGCAGCATCCTCAACGACACCCGCCGCGACCTGGCGATGATCTACATCCGCGACACCGACCTGGCCTTCGGCGAGATCGCCTACCTGCTCGGCTTTGCCTCGGCGGAGGCCTTCCAGCGCGCCTTCAAGCGCTGGAGCGGGCAGACGCCGGGGGAATTCCGCCGCGCCCAGCGCCACAGCGCCTGATCACATTTCCGTGGCGTCGTCGGCCGGCTCCGGCAGGTCCTGTTCCACGGCGTGCAGTTCGAGCAGTTCTTCCTGATAGTCGTCCATTGGCTTTTCTCCTGACCGTTCGATCCGGTTTTAGCAAAGACCATGGGGAAAAAGCTAGACGGCAAAGGTGAACGACCCGTGACAACGCCTTACGGAACGGTTGCAGGATTTTTCGGACCCAAACGAAAAAGCCCTCAGGTATTGCTACCTGAGGGCTTTCGAATATGGCGCAGCGGACGGGACTCGAACCCGCGACCCCCGGCGTGACAGGCCGGTATTCTAACCGACTGAACTACCGCTGCGTGTCGGTTGGACTTTCGTCCGGTACAGCAACCTCCTAGCGCCTGGAGTGAATCACTCGACAAGCCGGTTCGGGGTAGGAACCAAGGAGGGGGAAAATGGCGCAGCGGACGGGACTCGAACCCGCGACCCCCGGCGTGACAGGCCGGTATTCTAACCGACTGAACTACCGCTGCGCGTAACTTGCGAGAGTGGTGGGTGATGACGGGATCGAACCGCCGACCCTCTGCTTGTAAGGCAGATGCTCTCCCAGCTGAGCTAATCACCCTTCGTCTCGAAGTGGGGCGCATTCTACAGCCGGCAGAACCTAAGTCAATGCCCTGATTGAAATTTTTTTCATTTTCCGCAAAAAAGATTCGGTGTGCGGTTAGCGACCTCGGCGCGGCTCCAGGTTCGCGAGCAAGCTCGCTCCTACAAGAGCGCTCGCGAGGTTGGCTCTGTAGGAGCGAGCTTGCTCGCGAACAGCCCACGCTCAGAATCGGAGGGGCACAAAAGAAAAAGGGCGACCTTCGGGCCGCCCTCCTCTTCCAAACCCGACACTCAGTCGAGGTAGATCATCTTGCGCGTCATGCCGCCGTCGATCACCAGCTCCTGGCCGGTGACAAAGCCGGCGCTGTCACCGATCAGCCAGGCCACCGCCGAGGCGATGTCCTCCACCGTGCCGACCCGGCCGACCAGGTGCTGGTCATGGTCCAACTCGGTCAGCGGCTCGGCCTCGCGCTCGCGCAGGTCTCGGGCATCGATCCAGCCGGGGGAAATCGCGTTCACGCGAATCTCCGGCCCCAGGCTGCTGGCCAGGGCGTGGGTCAGCGACAGCAACCCGCCCTTGCTTGCCGCGTAGGCTTCGGAGTTCGGTTCGGACTGGTGCGCACGGGTGGAAGCGATGTTGACGATGGCACCGCTGTGCGCACGCAGGTACGGCGCACAGTGTTTGGCCAGCAGCATCGGGCCGGTGAGGTTCACCGCCAGGGTGCGGTTCCATTCGTTGAGGCCCAGGCTTTCCAGCGCAGTGTTGTGCGGCCGGGCAATGGCGGCATTGCTCACCAGGGCATCCAGGCGGCCGAACTGGCCGATCAGCTCGGCCACGGCCGCAGCGACCTGCCCTTCGTGGGCCACGTCCAGCGCGATGAAGCTGGCGCGCTCGCCCAGCGCCGCCGCCACCTTCGGGCCGCGCTCGCGGTCGATGTCCGCGAGCACCACCTGCCAGCCCTCGGCGACCAGCCAGGCAGCGACGCCCAGGCCGATGCCGTGTGCTGCACCGGTGACCAGCACCACCTGGCCGTTACCCAGGGCGTCCATCACGCTCACAGTGCCGCCAGGCCTCGTGCCAGGTCGGCCTTGATGTCGTCGACATCTTCCAGGCCCACGGCGACGCGGATCAGGTTGTCACGAATGCCGGCGTTCTCGCGCTCCAGCGGCGACAGGCGACCATGCGAGGTGGTAGCCGGGTGCGCGATGGTGGTCTTGGTATCGCCCAGGTTGGTGGTGATGGAGATCATCCGGGTGGCATCGATGCAGCGCCAGGCCGCCTCCTTGCCGCCCTTCACCTCGAAGCTCACCACCGCGCCGAAGCCCTTCTGCTGACGCTTGGCCAGTTCGTGCTGCGGGTGGCTGGGCAGGCCTGCATAGTAGACGCGCTCGACACCCGGCTGCTGCTCCAGCCACTGTGCAACCTGCTGGGCCGAGGCGCTGTGGGCCTGCATGCGCACGCGCAGGGTTTCCAGGCCCTTGATGAAAATCCAGGCGTTGAATGGGCTGAGAGTCGGGCCGGCGGTACGCAGGAAGCCGACAACGGGCTCCATCTGCGCGCGGCGGCCGGCGACCACGCCACCCATGGTGCGACCCTGGCCATCGATGTACTTGGTCGCGGAGTGGATCACCACGTCCGCCCCCAGTTTCAGCGGCTGCTGCAACGCCGGGGTGCAGAAGCAGTTATCCACCGCCAGCAGCGCACCTTTGGCGTGGGCGATCTCGGCCAGTGCGGCGATGTCGACCAGTTCGGCCAGCGGGTTGGACGGCGACTCGACGAAGAACAGCCTGGTGTTCGGCTTGCAGGCCGCCTCCCAGGCTTTCAGGTCGCTCAGCGGCGGGTAATCCACCTCGATGCCGAAGCGCTTGAAGTACTTCTCGAACAGGCTGATGGTCGAGCCGAACACGCTGCGCGAGACCAGCACATGGTCGCCGGCACTGCACAGGCTCATCACCAGCGAGAGGATCGCCGACATGCCGGTGGACGTGGCTACGGCCTGCTCTGCGCCTTCGAGCGCGGCAATGCGCTCCTCGAAGGTGCGCACCGTCGGGTTGGTGTAGCGCGAGTAGACGTTGCCCGGCACTTCACCGGCAAAACGCGCGGCCGCATCGGCGGCGCTGCGGAACACGTAGCTGGAAGTGGTGAACAGGCCTTCGCCGTGTTCGCCTTCCGGGGTGCGGCGTTGCCCGGCGCGCACTGCGAGGGTGTCGAAACCGACGCCCTCCAGGTCGCTGTCCAGCCGGCCGGCTTCCCAATCCTGAGCCATGCCTGCTCTCTCCTTAGTCGTTATACAGATCGATGATGGCGCTGACGGCGGCACCCTTGGTCTTGGTCGCGTCATTGCGCGCCTGCTCGATCTTGTTCAGATAGGCTTCGTCGACGTCGCCGGTGACGTATTCACCGTTGAACACGGCGCAGTCGAAGTGTTCGATCTTGATCTTGCCGCCCTCGGTGGATTCGATCAGGTCCTGCAGATCCTGATAGACCAGCCAGTCGGCACCGATCAGCTCGCCGACTTCCTCGGTGCTGCGGTTGTGCGCGATCAGCTCGTGGGCGCTCGGCATGTCGATGCCGTAGACGTTGGGGTAGCGCACCGCCGGGGCGGCGGAGCAGAAGTAGACGTTCTTCGCGCCGGCCTCGCGGGCCATCTGGATGATCTGCTTGCAGGTGGTGCCGCGAACGATGGAGTCGTCCACCAGCATCACGTTCTTGCCGCGGAATTCCAGCTCGATGGCGTTGAGCTTCTGGCGGACCGACTTCTTGCGCGCAGCCTGGCCGGGCATGATGAAGGTACGGCCGATGTAGCGGTTCTTCACGAAGCCTTCGCGGAACTTCACCCCAAGGCGGTTGGCCAGTTCCAGCGCGGCGGTGCGGCTGGTGTCCGGGATCGGGATGACCACGTCGATATCGTGGTCCGGACGCTCGCGGAGGATCTTGTCGGCCAGCTTCTCGCCCATGCGCAGGCGCGCCTTGTAGACCGAGATACCGTCGATGATGGAGTCCGGGCGGGCCAGGTAGACGTGCTCGAAGATGCACGGCGAGTATTCGGGGTTCGCCGCGCACTGGCGGGTGAACAGCTTGCCGTCTTCGGTGATGTACACCGCCTCGCCCGGCGCCAGGTCGCGGATCAGGGTGAAGCCGAGGACGTCCAGCGCCACGCTTTCCGAGGCGATCATGTACTCCACGCCGTTCTCGGTGTGACGCTGACCGAAGACGATCGGGCGGATCGCATGGGGATCGCGGAAACCGACGATGCCGTAGCCGGTGATCATCGCCACCACGGCGTAGCCACCCACGCAACGGGCATGCACGCCGGCAACGGCGGCGAACACGTCCTCCTCGGTGGGCTGCAGCTTGTTGCGCACCGCCAGCTCATGGGCGAACACGTTGAGCAGCACTTCCGAGTCGGAGTTGGTGTTCACGTGGCGCAGATCGGATTCGTAGATTTCCTTGGCCAACTGCTCGACGTTGGTCAGGTTGCCGTTGTGCGCCAGGGTGATGCCGTACGGCGAGTTGACGTAGAACGGCTGCGCCTCGGCGGAGCTGGAGCTGCCCGCGGTCGGGTAGCGCACGTGGCCGATGCCGATCTTGCCGACCAGGCGCTGCATATGGCGCTGCTGGAAGACGTCACGGACCAGGCCGTTGTCCTTGCGCAGGTACAGACGGTCGTCCTGACAGGTGACAATCCCCGCAGCGTCCTGGCCACGATGCTGGAGAACGGTGAGCGCGTCATAGAGCGCCTGATTGACGTTCGACTTGCCCACGATACCGACGATGCCACACATGCGACGCAACCCCTAGTTGGTGTTCAGGCTAAAACAGTTCCATATTCGGCAGTATCCACCGGACCCGCCGTTGCGGCGACGGCTTCCCGTCGCCTGTGCCTGCCCGTCACTGGGCCGGCAGCAAAGACCCCACTCCGGATGGCGGAGTGATGGTAACGCCGGACATCCACTGCCCGGCAAACGTCAGGATGAAGTTCTTCGACCAGTCGGCGACCATCAGGAAATGCGGCATCAGCACCGACTGCTGCCACCAAGGGTCCTGCTGCACCGGAGCCAGGCTCAGCAGGCCGACCAGCAGAACCACCAGCAGCACGCCACGGGCGCCGCCGAACACCATGCCGAGCACGCGGTCGGTGCCGGACATGCCGGTCACCCGCACCAGCTCGCTGATGAGGAAATTGACGAGTGCGCCCAGCAGCAGCGTGACGACGAAAAGAAGAGCGCAAGCAGCGATGACACGCCCCGAGGGCAGCTGAATGTAGGGTGCGAGATGCTCGGCCAGGGCGCCGCCGAACATCCAGGCGACCGCACCGGCTACGATCCAGGTGACCAGCGACAGGGCTTCCTTGACGAAACCACGGCTCAAGCTGATCAGGCTGGAAATGACGATGATGCCGATCATCGTCCAATCGACCCAGGTAAATGCCACGTTGCGGCCCAGAAACGGAAAGGCCCCGCATTTTAGCAGAGGCCTTCGATTTAGCAGAGCCCCAGTTTGACATGGGGCCGATTGAATAAAGCTAACGAACCGACTCAGCCACGTTCAGGCTGGAAGCGCACCACGAAACCGTTGAGCTTCTGCTGCTTGCCGAGCTGGTCGCGCAGGCGATCCGCCTCGGCGCGCTCGACCACCGGGCCGACGAACACCCGGTTCATGCCATCGAAGCTGCGTACGTAAGCGTTGTAGCCCTGGCTGCGCAGGGACTTCTGCAGTTCGTCAGCACGGGCGCGGTTGGACAGGCTGGCCAGCTGTACCGACCAGCTCACCGGCAGGTTGCTGCTGTCCAGGCGCTGGGCCGGCTGTTGCGCAGGGGCCGCAGGAGCGGTGCTGGCCTGGACCTGGGCAGGCTGCTGCGTCGGCGCGGCCGGCTTGGGAGCCGCCGGCTGCTGGGCCGCCTTGGGTTGCGTCGGCTGTACCTGCTGGGCTGGCAGGCTGGCGATCGGAGCGGAAGGCGCCTGTGCCGGGGCCGCCTCGCTTGGCGGCACGGCGTTGTCGACATCCTCGACCTGAGGTTCGGGGACTTCGGTGGGTTGCACCTCGACGGTGGGCATGGCCGGCGGCTTGGGCATTACCGGCGCCTCGACCACGACCTGGCGTACATCATCCTCGCGGGAGAACAGCATCGGCAGGAAGATCACGGCCAGTGCCAGCAGCACCAGCGCTCCGACCACCCGCTGCTTGAGCCCCTTATCGAGCAACGCCATGCACAACTCCCCTTAGGTGTACTTGATTGAGCAGCTTATTGAGCAGCCTTGGCGAGCCACTCCAGGGCATCCGCCACGCTGTAGAACGATCCGAACACCAGAATCTCGTCGTCGGCGCTCGCCGCATCGCACTGCGCGACCAGCGCCGCGGCGATATCGCCATGGCAGCTGACCTGCGCTCCGCGAGCTTTTAGCGCGGCCTCCAGCTCTGCGGCTGGACGGCTACGACCGGTGGGCAGCGGCGCGACGGCCCAATCCTGCACCAAGCCGAGCACGGGTTCCAGTACGCCGTCGAGATCCTTGTCCGCCAGCAGGCCGAACACCGCGTGGCGCACACCCCTGGGCGGCGCCGCGCGCAGGCGGCTGGCGAGGTAGTGTGAAGCGTGCGGATTATGCCCGACGTCGAGCAGCAAGTGGCGCTCTTCGCCATGCCATTGCACGGTACGACGATCCAGGCGCCCGGTGACCCGGGTGCGCAGCAGCGCCGCAACCAGTTGCTCGGACTGCCACGGCAGGTCGAGCAGGGCATAGACCTGCAGCGCCAGCGCCGCGTTCTCCATCGGCAGGTCGAGCAGCGGCAGGTTGTGCAGACTCAAGGCTTCGCCGGCGGCGGAACGACCGCGCCAGTGCCACTCGCCCTCGCCCATCGCCAGGTCGAAGTCACGACCGCGCAACGTCAACGGCGAGCCGAGCGCCCGAGCCTGCTCCAGGATCGGCGCCGGCGGCTCCAGGTCTCCGCACACGGCGGGCTTGCCGGCGCGGAAGATACCGGCCTTCTCGAAGGCCACGCTCTCGCGGGTATCACCCAGCCAGTCGGCGTGGTCGATGCCGATGCTGGTGACCACGGCGATGTCGGAATCGATCAGGTTGACCGCATCCAGGCGACCACCCAGGCCGACTTCCAGCACCACGGCGTCGAGGTTGGCGCGCTCGAACAGCCAGAAGGCCGCCAGGGTGCCCATCTCGAAGTAGGTCAGGGATATCTCGCCGCGGGCCGCCTCGACAGCGGCAAACGCCTCGCAGAGCGCCTCGTCGCTGGCCTCGGCACCCTCGATCAGCACGCGCTCGTTGTAGCGCAGCAGGTGCGGCGAGCTGTAGACGCCGACACGCTGGCCCTGCTCACCGAGCAGGGCGGCAAGGAAGGCGCAGGTGGAACCCTTGCCGTTGGTGCCGGTGACGGTCACCACGCGGGGCGCAGGGCGCCCCAGGCCAAGCCGGCCAGCCACTTCACGGGAGCGATCCAGCCCCATGTCGATAGCCGAGGGGTGGAGTTGTTCGAGGTAGCTGAGCCAGTCGGCAAGGGTACGTTGGGTCATCCTGCGAGTGCGGCGCTTGGAGTGTGGGTGAACTTGGCCAGAACCTTCGCCAGACGCGGGCGCAGCTCGGCACGGTGGACGATCATGTCGATGGCGCCGTGCTCCAGCAGGAACTCGCTGCGCTGGAAGCCTTCGGGCAGCTTCTCGCGCACGGTCTGCTCGATCACCCGCGGGCCGGCGAAGCCGATCAGTGCGCGCGGCTCGCCGACGATCACGTCGCCGAGCATCGCCAGGCTCGCGGAGACGCCGCCGTAGACCGGGTCGGTCAGCACGGAGATGAACGGGATGCCCTCTTCGCGCAGGCGTGCCAGCGCGGCGGAAGTCTTGGCCATCTGCATCAGGGAGATCAGCGCTTCCTGCATGCGCGCGCCACCGGAGGCGGAGAAGCAGATCATCGGGCAACGGTTTTCCAGGGCATAGTTGGCGGCGCGCACGAAGCGCTCGCCGACGATGGAGCCCATGGAGCCGCCCATGAAGGAGAATTCGAAGGCACTGACCACGACCGGCATGCCCATCAGCTTGCCGCTCATGGAGATCAGCGCGTCCTTCTCGCCGGTGTCTTTCTGCGCGGCGGTCAGGCGGTCCTTGTACTTCTTGCTGTCGCGGAATTTCAGGCGATCCACCGGCTCCAGCTCGGCGCCCAGTTCTTCGCGACCTTCCTCATCGAGGAAGATATCGATGCGCGCGCGCGCGCCGATGCGCATGTGGTGATCGCACTTGGGGCAGACGTCGAGGGTCTTTTCCAGCTCGGGACGGTACAGCACCGCCTCGCAGGACGGGCACTTGTGCCACAGGCCTTCCGGAACCGAGCTCTTCTTCGCCTCGGAACGCATGATGGAAGGGATCAGCTTGTCTACCAGCCAGTTGCTCATGCTCTCGTCTCCAGTGCAGGGGCGCGGCGCGTTGGGCTGCGCGGCTCCTGAGCAAATTCATCGTCGCGGTTCCGACCTCAAGGCCGGAACCCCTCGCAATCAGAGGCGCCGCCTGGGGCGTCGCCACGAAGTCACCACTGGGTCGCCGACGGCAGTCGTCAACGAACCCCAACGCTGCCGGGCAGCGATTGGGTAGTGGACGGCGGCAGGCCGCTCGTCGTCACATGAAGATTCCGCGTCACGCCACCGATCGGCACTGGGCGATGAAATCGCGGATCTTCTGCACATCCTTGATGCCCTTGCTCGCCTCCACCCCGCCACTCACGTCGACGGCGTAGGGGCGAACCCGGGTAATGGCTTCGGCCACGTTGGCGACCGTCAGGCCACCGGCGAGGATCAGCGGACGCTGCACATCCCTGGGCACCAGCGACCAGTCAAAGGCCTGGCCAGTCCCGCCGGGAATGCCTTCCACGTAGGTGTCGAGCAGGAAGCCGCTGGCCTGCGGATACTGCGCGATCTGCGCCGCCACGTCGTCGCCGGGCTTCACCCGCAGGGCCTTGAGGTAGCGCTTGTGCCAGCCGGAGCAGGCCTCGGGCGTCTCGTCGCCGTGGAACTGCAGAACGTCCAGCGGCACCGCATCGAGGATTTCCCCCAGCTCGCAGCGGCTGGCGTCGACGAACAGGCCGACGGTGCTGACGAAGGGCGGCAGCGCGGCGACTATCGCCCGCGCCTGCTGGATGCTCACCGCGCGCGGGCTCCTGGCGTAGAACACCAGGCCGATGGCGTCAGCGCCCGCCTCGGCGGCGGCCAGGGCATCCTCGACTCGGGTAATACCGCAGATTTTGATGCGAACGGCGGACAAGATGCAGCAACCTTCAGGCAAGTGATCGATCGATGGTAGCAAATGCCCCCGACATCGTCAGCCGACGATATCCGGCAAACTTGAAAGGAAATGTGGCCCCAGGTAGCGCTCGGGCAACACGAACTCCTCCGGGTATTCCACGCTCACCAGGTACAGCCCGTATGGATGCGCGGTGATACCGCTGGCGCGCCGGTCGCGCGCGGCCAGCGCTTCGGCCGCCCACTCCACCGGGCGCTCACCGGCGCCGATGGTCATCAGCATCCCGGCGAAGTTGCGCACCATGTGATGCAGGAAGGCGTTGGCGCGGACATCCAGCACAATGAAACGCCCGTGCTCGATCACCTCCAGGTGATGCACGGTTTTTATCGCCGACTTGGCCTGACACTGCACCGCGCGGAACGAGGTGAAGTCGTGGGTGCCGACCAACGCCCTGGCCGCCTCGCGCATGCGCGAGACATCCAGCGGACGGTGATTCCAGGTGACCTCCTCGGCCATGTGCGCCGGGCGGATCTGGTCGTTGTAGATCACGTAGCGATAGCGTCGCGCCATGGCGGTGAAGCGCGCATGGAAATGCGCGGGCATCACCTTGGCCCAGGTCACGCTGATGTCGTTGGGCAGGTTGGCATTGGTGCCCATGACCCAGGCGATGAGCGAGCGCTCGGCGGTGGTGTCGAAATGCACCACCTGCCCGCTCGCGTGCACCAGCGCATCGGTACGGCCAGCGCACATCAGCGAGACCGGGTGATCAGCCACTCGGGACAGGGCTTTTTCCAGGGCGCCCTGCACGGTCGGCACACCATTTTCCTGGCGCTGCCAACCGCGATATCGCGAGCCTTTGAATTCGACGCCCAGGGCAATCCTGGAAACGCCAACGGCGGCCGATTCGGCCGCCGCTGAGGGTACTGCTTCAATCATCTATCTGGAGCCTTCCGGCTCAGGCGATACGCCCGAGCAGTTCGCGAGCTTCCTGCTGCTGGTTGTCGTTACCCTCGGTGATGACTTCATCGAGGATGTCGCGGGCGCCTTCGGTGTCGCCCATGTCAATGTAGGCACGCGCCAGGTCGAGCTTGGTGGCCGCCTCGTCAGCACCGGAGAGGAAGTCGAAATCGTCTTCATCGTCGGCACCCTCGCCTGGCAGATCCAGATCGCCTGCGGCGAAGCTTTCCTCAGCCAGCGACTCAACGGGAGCCGGCGGCTCGTCGTTCTGCGCGGAGAGACGGTCCAGCTCGGCGCTGACCTCGTCCAGCTGGGCGGCGAAGCTATCGTCAGCCTTGGCCGGCGCCGGCTCGTCATCCGCCAGGGACAGGTCGAAGTCATCCGGCAGGTCGTCGGCTTGCGGCGCCTTGCTCTCGATGTCCAGGCTGAACTCCTCGGGGCTCACGCCGGACAGCGATGCGGTGTCATCGTCCAGACCCAGCAGGAAGTCGTCTTCCGCCGAGGTCGGGCCGGCATGACTGTCTTTCGCCAGGTCCTTGTCCAGGTCCAGGGAGAAGTCGCTCAGGCCGTCCGCCAACGACGGCGCCTCGACCTTGGCGACCGGCTCTTCCGGCAGGTCCAGATCGAAGGCGAAGTCGTCCTCGGCCTTGGCGCTCGGCGCTTCGGCCGGCGAAGCGCCCAGGTTCAGGTCGTCGTCCAGGTCGAAGTTGCCGAAGGACAGTTCGTCATCTTGCTGAACGGCCGGAGCGGCGGGCTTGTCGTCACCCAGCTCGAGGTCGTCCAGCGCCAGGTCGAAGGCATCGTCCAGATCGCCATGGGGCTGTGCGGCGGGCTCCGCGGCAACGGTCGGGCTGTCGATGGCGAAATCGTCCAGGCTGAAACCGTCGAGGTCGTCGGAGGAAGCAGCAGCGGCCAGGCCGCCGCCTACCGCCGCCAGGGCGACCATGCCCGGATAACGGGACTTCAGTTGCTCGACCTGCGGCTCGGCACCGCCGATCTCGCGCAGCTCGTTTTCCTGACGGGCAAAGCCTTCACGGTCGCCGATCTCGGCATAGACCTCCATCAGCTTCAGACGCAGGTCGGTGCGCTGCGGCTCGTCGTAGATGGCGCCCTGCAGCAGCTCGGCAGCCTGGTTGAAGCGACCGTAGGCAATGTAGATATCCGCCTCGCCCAGCGCATCGCTGGTCTGCGCGGCGACACGCTCGGGCGCAGCCTGGGCCGGGGCGGCCACCTCGGCGGCCTGGGCAACGTCCAGGGAGTCCAGGTCGCTGCCGGCAAGACTCAGGTCGTCGTCCAGGTGCGGCTCGTCGTCACCAGCGTAGGCAGCGAGGCTTTCCTGCTCCTTGGCGGCGCGACGGCGGGAAATGATCATCAGCAGCACCAGCAGAGCCAGCAGGGCGCTGCCGGCAATGGCACCGAGCCAGATCGGATTGGCGAGAATCTCGTCGATGAAGCTGGTTTCGGCCGGGGCAGCGGCTGCCGGAGCGGGAGCCGGCTGGGGCTTTTGCGCCTCGGGAGCAGGTGCGGGTGCCGGCGCAGGTGCAGCCGGAGCGGGCGCCGGTTGCGGCTGGGCTTCAGCAGCAGGGACAGCCGGAGCGGCAGGCGCGCCAGCGTCACCCGTGGGCGCAGCCGGTTGGCCAGGCTCGGCGGGAGCCGGCGGAGTGCCGGGCTGGGCCGCCGCGTCGGCGCCCGGAGCGGGAGCAGCCAGCGGTGCTGCGGCCGCATCGGCGGTCTTGTCGCTACCCAGCTCGCTCTGCAGCTTGGCCAGTTGCGCGTCCTTCAGCGCGATGAGCTTCTGCAGCTTGTCCATCTGGCTCTGCAGGTCGGTCATGCGGCTGGTCAGCTCGTCGTTCTCGCGACGGGTGCTGTCGAGGCTTTCCTTGGTGACGGCAAGCTTGTCAGCGACGGCCTGGCCGTCCTTGCTGCCCTTGTCGCCGCCCTTGGCCTTGCCGTTCTCGCCGGAGAGCAGGCGCAGGCTGTCCTTGGTTTCGGCCTGGGCCGGCGCGTTGCCGGCATTGGCGCGCGGCGTGGCATCCAGCTGGCGTGCGCCGCCAGCAGGCAGGCTGCGGCCTTCGCGCCAGGCGGTGTATTGCTGGTTGACCTCGGACACGGCTGCCGGCTGGGTACGTGCCTTGATCTGCTCCGCGTCGGGCAGGCGCAGCACCTGGCCGCTCTTCAGGCGGTTGATGTTGCCACCGAGGAAGGCGTCGGGATTGAGGTCCTGGATCGCCAGCATGGTCTGCTGGACGGAAACGCTGCCATCCGGGCGCGCACGGGCGGCGATTTCCCAGAGGGTGTCATTCTTGCCGGTGCGGTACTCGTTACCCTCCAGGCGGCGCGCCGGGGCGGCCGAGGCAGACGGGGCGGAGCTCGGAGCGGGGGTTGCACGAGGGGCGGCGGGAGCGGACGGGCGCACCACCGGGGCGGGCACGGCCATCGGCGCGCGCGGCACGGCGGCGGCGGTCTGCGGGGAATACAGCGGCGGGTCGAGCAGCACGGTGTACTCGCGCAGCAGGCGACCGTTGGGCCAGAGCACTTCCACCAGGAAGTTCAGGTAGGGCTCCTGCACCGGACGGTCGGAGGTCACGCGAATGACGCTCTTGCCGTTGGGCTTGACGATGGGAGTGAACTTCAGCCCGGTCAGGAAGTACTGACGGTCGACGCCAGCCTTGCTGAAGTCTTCCGGCGACGCCAGCTTCGGGATCACCTCGGCCGAGGACAGATCACGTACTTCAACCAGGTCGATCTCGGCATCCAGCGGCTGGTTCAGCGCCGAACGCAGGTGGATATCTCCCAACCCCAGCGCATGCGCCATGCCCGAGGTCAGTGCCGAAGCAGCTGCGATTGCCTGCACCAGTTTGCGAAGCCGGACCATATAGTAATCCCTTGTTTTAATAGCTTTTTTCTGGATTAGAACAACGTCTAACGGGCGCCGCTGCCCACTACACCTTCCGTTTTCACGGCGGTGCTCTCCCCTGTCAGCGACGTTCCCGGCCAGTATTGCCAAGCTAGAATACTTCTTCAAATATTCGGTAAGTATCTTTTACAGATAGTGTTTTATCAACAATTCGCCCAAGTTCACAGCATTTAGGGCTGCGCCTTTTCTCACATTATCTGACGCAATCCACAAATTCAGTTCGCGCGAATCTGTCAGACCGGTCCGTAGGCGACCGACGTAAACACTATCCTGCCCCTGTGCATCACCGATGACGGTCGGGTAATCGTCTTCCACCAGCTCGATGCCTTCGGCGGCATCCAGTGCCGCGCTGACAGCCGCCAGGGAAATCGGCGCCGCAGCCTTGATGCTCAGCATCAGGGCATCTCCGAAGAATACCGGCGCCAGGCTGCAGGTCACGCTCAGGCCCCCCTGCACTTCGGGGAACAGCACCGCGAGCTCTGCGGCGATGCGACGCTCCACCGCGGAATGCCCCTGTTCGTCGACACCACCCAGTTGCGCCAGCATATTGAAGGCGAACTGACGATCCACCAGGCGCGGCTCCAGCGGGCGGGCATTGAGCAGCTCGGCGGTCTGCCGCGCCAGTTCCTGCACACCTTCACGGCCCAGCGCGGAAGCGGACAGGCAGGCGCTCAGGTTGACCTGACGAAGCTCCAGTACGCCACGCAGCGCCGCCAGCACTTCCGCTACTTCGGCGGCCGGCGCTGCCGGAGCGGCAATCAGGGCGGGAACCTGCAGGGCTTCGACGGCATCGCCATTCACGCAGGCCTGGGCCAGCAGTGCGGCGGAGTTGTTCAGCGAGGCACCACTGAGATCGATCACGCTGCAGCCGGCCTGGCTGGCACGGGCGGCGCAATCGGCAGCCGCTTCGGCGCCAACGGACAGGAATGCCAGGCGCACCCTGGCGAAGTCGAAATCATCGAGCTTGCCGACCCGGATATTGCGCCCGCGGAAGGCGATCGACTTGCCGGCGGATTCGCCGCTGGCCAGCAGATACAGGTTGGCGACGGGGAAGTCGCGCTCCTCCAGCAGTTCGACCAAAGCCTCGCCAACGAGTCCGGTGGCGCCTACTACGGCGATGTCGAGTGTTTCAGGCATCGATGGGTCTCACAATCGGTGGGAAAAGGTGCGCAGCACTTTACTGCCCCCACCGGCGGCGAAGCAATCGAGGGCTCCGCCGCCTATCGCCGCAGCTCAGGGCCGCGGTTCGCCCGCGCCCACCTGAGCGGTCAGCGCGGCGCCCGCCTGCGCCACTTCGCCGTTGGCCGCCTGGGGATTGCTGGCAGGCGCGGCGCCCTGGTTCTTCAGACGGTCCTGCTCGGCCAGGCGCGCGATCAGACCGGCGATCTGCGAATCCTTCAGTTCGATCAGTTTGTTCAGCTTCTGGGTCTGGCTTTCCAGGTCGGAAATCCGGCTGCGCAGCTCATCGCCTTCGCGACGAGCGCTGTCCAGGCCTTCCTGGGCGACAGCCAACTGCTCGGCCTCCACCTTGCCCTTGTCCTTGCCCGGCTGACCGGAGACCAGCCGCAGGTTGTCACGTTCTTCGGCCTTTGCCGGCGCGCTGCCCGCCTCGGCCTTGTGGGTGGCGTCCAGCTGCCTCCCCTGCTCGGCCAGTTGCGGATTGCGCTTGGCTTTCCACTGCGAATTCTGGGTTTCCACGTGGGCCACTGCCTGGGCGTGGCTCTGTTCGCGAACCTGCTGCTCGCTGGGCAGGCGCAGCACCTGGCCGACCTTCAGGCGGTTGATGTTGCCATCGACGAAGGCATCGGGGTTCATCCGCTGGATCGCCGCCATGGTCTGCATGACGGAGACGCCGCTGGACGGACGATTGTGCGAGGCGATGTCCCATAGCACGTCATTACGCTGGATGCGGTAGCTGTCCGCAGCAGCCGCACTCGCCGCCGACGGCGCCAACGGTTGCGCTTGCGGCGCGCGGGTTGCAGCGAGCGGAGCAATGGCCGGCGGCGTCACCGGGCTGGCCACGTAGGTCGGCGGGTCGAGCAGCAGGGTGAACTCGCGCACCAGGCGCCCCTGCGGCCAGACCACCTGCAGGACGAAGTTCACGTAGGGTTCGCGAATCGGCTTGGACGAGCTGACGTGAATGACGCCGCGACCGTTCCTGCCGACGTCCGGGGTGAACTTCAGGCCACTGGTCACGACGTCGCGGTCCACCCCCAGGCGCTGGAAGTCCTCGGCGGAGGCGAGGCTCACCACGACCTCTTCGGAGCTCAGGTCAGCCACGCCGCGAAGGTCGATATTGGCCGAGAGGGTCTGCCCCAGCGCTGCGCGGGAGGAAATGTCGCCCAGCTCCAGCGCGCCTGCCATGCCCGGCATGAAGGCTGCCGCCACCGCCGTCGCCAACCACAATCTGTTTAACCGAGCCATCCTCTCCCCCGCTGCTTGCTTGCCGTCGGCCGGCGCGAAAAGGCGCGCCGAAACCTGTCCCCATGGACGGGCTGCGAGGATAGCGACTGGTTCCCGGTGGCTTTTCCGGGTGCGTCACAGAAACCGGCGCCAAAGTGCCGGCAGCCCCACGGACTGGCGTTTTTGTGCGGCGCTTCACCTACACAAGGGGAACTTCTCGTGCTCCACAAAGCACGACGCCGGCTCAAGGCCGGCGTCGTGGGTGTTACGGCAAGCGCATCAACGCTCGAGCAGGATGCGCAGCATGCGGCGCAGCGGCTCGGCGGCGCCCCACAGCAGCTGGTCGCCGACGGTGAAGGCGCCGATGTACTGCGAGCCCATGTTGAGCTTGCGCAGACGACCGACCGGAACGCTCAGGGTGCCGGTGACGGCCGCCGGAGTCAGTTCGCGCATGCTGATCTCGCGCTGGTTGGGGATCAGCTTGACCCAGGGGTTGTGCTGGCTGATCAGGCCTTCGATGTCCGCGATGGGCACATCCTTGTTCAGCTTGATGGTCAGCGCCTGGCTGTGGCAGCGCATGGCGCCGATGCGCACGCAGATGCCGTCCACCGGGATCGGGTTCTTGAAGCGGCCGAGGATCTTGTTGGTCTCCGCCTGGCCTTTCCACTCTTCGCGGCTCTGGCCATTGGGCAGTTCCTTGTCGATCCACGGGATCAGGCTGCCGGCCAGCGGCGCACCGAAGTTCTCGGTGGGCATGGCGTCGCTGCGGATGGCTTCGGCGACCTTGCGATCGATGTCGAGGATGGCGCTGGAAGGGTTGGCCAGATCATCGGCGACGGAAGCGTTGATGGCGCCCATCTGCTTGATCAGCTCGCGCATGTTCTGCGCGCCGGCGCCCGAGGCCGCCTGGTAGGTCATGGCGCTCATCCATTCGACCAGACCGGCTTCGAACAGGCCGCCGAGGGCCATCAGCATCAGGCTGACGGTGCAGTTGCCGCCGATGTAGTTCTTGGTGCCGGCGTCCAGCGAGTTGTCGATGACCTTGCGGTTCACCGGGTCGAGGACGATGACCGCATCGTCCTGCATGCGCAGGCTGGAAGCGGCGTCGATCCAGTAGCCCTGCCAGCCGGCTTCGCGCAGCTTGGGGAAGACTTCGCTGGTGTAGTCGCCGCCCTGGCAGGTCAGGATGACGTC
The DNA here is from genome assembly GCA_046940325.1 of Enterobacterales bacterium AE_CKDN230030158-1A_HGKHYDSX7. GTDB lineage: Bacteria > Pseudomonadota > Gammaproteobacteria > Pseudomonadales > Pseudomonadaceae > Pseudomonas. The sequence goes on from JBKYMN010000001.1 coordinate 611,817, forward strand.
GAGGGTTTTCAGTTCCTCGATGCTGTAGGCGTCTTTCAGGGGGGCAATGTCCTTGCCAATGGACGGACCTTCGCCACCCACGTTGGAGGTGGTGAAGAACACCGGCTCGATCAGGTCGAAGTCCCGCTCTTCCAGCATCCGCTGCATGAGCACCGAACCCACCATGCCACGCCAACCGATCAGACCTACACGCTTCATCGCTACTACACCTTCATATATTTAGAGGGCCGTCGTTCCCGCTTTCCTACAAGCACACGGGAACGAGCGAGCCGAACAGATTACAGATTCCGCAGAGCCGCGACTACCGCATCGCCCATTTCGCGGGTACCGACCTTGGTGCAGCCTTCGGACCAGATGTCGCCGGTACGCAGGCCCTGGTCGAGCACCAGGCTCACGGCCTTCTCGATGGCGTCGGCAGCGGCGCCTTCGTTGAAGGTGTAACGCAGCATCATCGAGACCGAGAGGATGGTCGCCAGCGGGTTGGCGATGCCCTTGCCGGCGATGTCCGGCGCGGAACCGTGGCAGGGCTCGTACATGCCCTTGTTGTTCGAATCCAGCGAGGCAGAAGGCAGCATGCCGATGGAGCCGGTGAGCATGGAAGCCTCATCCGACAGGATGTCGCCGAACATGTTGTCGGTGACCATCACGTCGAACTGCTTGGGCGCGCGGACCAGCTGCATGGCGGCGTTGTCGACGTACATGTGCGACAGCTCGATGTCCGGGTAGTCCTTGGCGACTTCCTCGACCACTTCGCGCCACAGCTGGCTGGAAGCCAGGACGTTGGCCTTGTCCACCGAGCACAGCTTCTTGCCGCGTACACGGGCCATGTCGAAGCCGACGCGGGCGATGCGGCGGATTTCGCTCTCGCTGTACGGCAGGGTGTCGTACGCCTGACGCTCGCCGTTCTCCAGCACGCGCTGCTCGCGCGGTTGGCCGAAGTAGATGCCGCCGGTCAGCTCGCGGACGATGAGGATGTCGAGGCCGGCGACCACTTCGGGCTTGAGGCTGGAGGCATCGGCCAGTTGCGGGTAGAGGATGGCCGGACGCAGGTTGCCGAACAGGCCCAGTTGCGAGCGGATCTTCAGCAGGCCGCGCTCGGGACGGATGTCACGTTCGATCTTGTCCCACTTCGGGCCGCCTACGGCGCCCAGCAGCACGGCGTCGGAAGCGCGCGCGCGCTCCAGGGTCTCGTCGGCCAGCGGTACGCCGTGCTTGTCGATGGCGGCGCCACCGATCACGTCTTCGGTCAGCTCGAAGCCCAGGGCGAACTTGTCGTTGGCCAGCTCCAGCACCTTGACCGCTTCGGCCATGATTTCCGGGCCGATACCGTCGCCGGGGAGAACCAGAATCTGTTTGCTCATCTCTCTGCTCACTTTGAAAAGTCGCTTGGCAAAAAACGTAACGCCCCGGATGGCGCGGGCCACCCGGAGCGATCAAAAAGCTGAAATCAGCGCTCCGCCCAGAGCACCAGCACGTCAGTACTGAAAGAGCCCTCGGCGTCGATCTCGAAATACTCGCGCACCTCGTCCCCCATCGAAAGCTGCAGGGCACGAATGGCCTGGCGCATCACGTCAGGGGTGCGCATGCGCTCGACCCAGGAAGTGAATTCCAGGCGCAGGCGCTGGCGCCTGGCGCCGGTCACCGCAAGGCCGGCCTCGCCGACCAGACGCGCCCACTCCGACGGGGAGTAGTCACGCACGTGGCTGGTGTCGCGCAGGACCTCGACAGTCTGCAGATAGGTATCCAGCAGAGGCAAGCCCGGTGCCGCGACATCGATGAAGCAGGCCACGCCGCCCGGCTTGAGCACCCGGCGCACTTCGCGCAGCGCCTGGCCGACATCCCGCCAGTGGTGCGCGGAATAACGGCTGAAGACGAAGTCGAACTCGCCCTCCTCGAACGGCAGGCTCTCGGCCGCGCCGCAACGGGTGGAGATATTGCCCAGCCCACGTTCGGCCGCAGCCGAAGCCACCACATCGAGCATCTGCTGGGACAGGTCGTAAGCCACCACCTCGCCGGCCAGCGGCGCAACGTTGAAGCTCACATGCCCCGCCCCGCTACCCAGATCGAGCACGCGCGCCCCGGTAGTCGCCGACAGTCGCTCGCGCAGCTGGGCGAATTCCTCACCCTGGGCGTGTACGGCGCTGGTCAGGTAAGCGTTGGCCTGGGCGCCGAACTGGCGCTGGACTACTTGCTCGTGACGACTCTGGGTCATGGTGCTCTCCTTACAGAGTGGTGCGACGCCGATCAGGCGTCGCGGAACAACCAGGGTTGCTGCTGTTTGTAGCCGGTCTCGAAACGGCGAATGGCCTCGGCGTCCTGCAGGGTCAGGCCGATATCGTCCAGGCCGTTGAGCAGGCAGTGCTTGCGGAACGCATCCACTTCGAAGCTGTACTGCTTGCCGTCCGGACGGGTCACGGTCTGCGCGGCGAGGTCGACGGTCAGCTGGTAACCCTCGGTGGCTTCGCACTGGGCGAACAGCTCATCGACTTCTTCGTCCTTCAGGATGATCGGCAGCAGGCCGTTCTTGAAGCTGTTGTTGAAGAAGATGTCGGCGAAGCTCGGCGCGATCACGGTGCGGAAACCGTACTCGTCCAGCGCCCACGGCGCGTGCTCGCGGGAGGAACCGCAACCGAAGTTCTCACGGGCCAGCAGCACGCTGGCGCCCTGGAAGCGCGGGAAGTTGAGGACGAAGTCCTTGTTCACCGGACGCTTGGAGTTGTCCTGGTTCGGCTGGCCCACGTCGAGGTAGCGCCACTCGTCGAACAGGTTCGGGCCGAAGCCGGTGCGCTTGATCGACTTGAGGAATTGCTTGGGGATGATCTGGTCGGTGTCGACGTTGGCGCGGTCGAGCGGCGCGACGAGACCGGTGTGCTGGGTGAATGCTTTCATGTTCGTTCTCCTCAGAGCTTGCGATATTTGCTACTGCGCTCGGGATCTGGTGCTCCGGCGCTGCTCGGAATCCTCATGTGTTGCAACACACTCCGGTTCCTGCGCTGCGGCGGAGCACCACCTCCCTTCGCTCGTGACGCAACTATCGCCAGCTCAAGCCTGCATCAATTCACGTACGTCGATGAAACGACCGGTCACGGCAGCCGCGGCGGCCATCGCCGGGCTCACCAGGTGGGTACGACCACCGGCGCCCTGGCGGCCTTCGAAGTTGCGGTTGGAGGTGGAAGCGCAATGCTCGCCACTCTCCAGGCGGTCCGGGTTCATCGCCAGACACATGGAGCAGCCCGGTTCACGCCATTCGAAGCCGGCTTCGATGAAGATCTTGTCCAGGCCTTCCTGTTCGGCCTGGGCTTTCACCAGGCCCGAGCCCGGCACGACCAGCGCCTGCTTGACGGTGGCGGCGACCTTGCGGCCCTTGGCCACAGCGGCGGCGGCGCGCAGGTCTTCGATGCGCGAGTTGGTGCAGGAGCCGATGAACACGCGGTCCAGCTGGATATCGGTGATCGCCTGGTTGGCGTTCAGGCCCATGTACTTGAGTGCACGGGTAATGGAATCGCGCTTGACCGCATCGGCTTCGGCCGCCGGGTCCGGCACGTTCTGGTCCACCGCGAGGACCATCTCGGGCGAGGTGCCCCAGCTGACCTGCGGCTTGATGTCCTCGGCCCGCAGCTCGACGATGGTGTCGAAGTGCGCATCGGCGTCGGAAACCAGGTCGCTCCAGGCTTCCACGGCCTTGTCCCAGTCGCTGCCTTGCGGCGAGAACGGACGGCCCTTCACGTAGTCGACGGTCTTCTGGTCGCACGCCACCATGCCGACGCGAGCGCCCGCTTCGATGGACATGTTGCAGATGGTCATGCGGCCTTCCATGGACAGGTCGCGGATGGCGCTGCCGGCGAATTCCAGGGCATGGCCGTTGCCGCCCGCGGTGCCGATCTTGCCGATCACCGCGAGGACGATGTCCTTGGCGGTCACGCCGAAGGGCAGTTTGCCTTCCACTCGGACCTGCATGTTCTTCATCTTCTTGGCGACCAGGCACTGGGTGGCGAGCACGTGCTCCACCTCGGAGGTGCCGATGCCATGGGCCAGCGCACCGAAGGCGCCGTGGGTCGAGGTGTGCGAATCGCCGCAGACCACGGTCATGCCCGGCAGGGTCGCGCCCTGCTCCGGGCCGACCACGTGGACGATGCCCTGACGGACGTCGTTCATCTTGAATTCGAGGATGCCGAAGTCATCGCAGTTCTCGTCCAGGGTCTGGACCTGGATGCGCGAGACTTCGTCGGCGATGGCCGCGAGGCCACCCTTGCGCTCGGCCTGGGTGGTCGGCACGTTGTGATCCGGGGTGGCGATGTTCGCGTCGATGCGCCAGGGCTTGCGGCCGGCCAGGCGCAGGCCTTCGAAGGCCTGCGGCGAGGTCACTTCGTGGAGGATGTGGCGGTCGATGTAGATGAGCGACGAACCATCGTCACGGCGCTTCACCTCGTGCATTTCCCAGAGTTTGTCGTAGAGCGTCTTGCCGGCCATCAGAGAGTCCTCATCAGCGTCTTTCTATGCCCCTTGGGCTTGTGGGGATGATCCTATGGAAAGGCACCGAATAACTCAAATTCATATTTTTTATCCAAAGGATTCCCACGAGGAATACGGTGCGTTATAAAAGTCCGGCGCCGCATCCAGAGCGCAGGGAGTCGACATGGACCTGACCAGCCTCAACACCTTCCTCGCCATCGCCGAATCCGGCAGCTTCTCCGAGGCCGGCGAGCGCCTGCACCTGACCCAGCCGGCGGTGAGCAAGCGCATCGCCGCCCTGGAGAACCAGCTGGGCGTGCGCCTGTTCGACCGCGTCGGCCGAGAGGTGACCCTCACCGAGTCCGGTCGCGCCCTGCTGCCGCGCGCCTACCAGATCCTCAGCGTGCTGGACGACACCCGTCGCGCCCTGACCAACCTCAATGGCGAGGTGAGCGGCCGGCTGGTCCTGGCCACCAGCCACCACATCGGCCTGCATCGCCTGCCGCCGCTGCTGCGCGCCTTCACCAAGGCGCACCCGCAGGTGGCGCTGGATATCCAGTTCTGCGACTCGGAAGTGGCCTACGAAGAGATTCTCCACGGCCGCGCGGAACTGGCCGTGATCACCCTCGCCCCGGAAACCGCCGAGCCGGTGCGCGCCGTGCCGGTTTGGGACGACCCGCTGGACTTCGTCGCCGCCCCCGAGCACCCTCTCTCCGTACAGGGCCCGGTGTTCCTCGCCGACGTGGCGCGGCACCCGGCGGTATTCCCCGGCGGCAATACCTTCACCCACCACATCGTGCGGCGCATGTTCGAGGCCGAAGGCCTGACACCGAACATCGGCATGAGCACCAACTACATGGAGACCATCAAGATGATGGTTTCCATCGGCCTGGCCTGGAGCGTACTGCCTCGCACCATGCTCGATGACAGCGTCGTACGCCTGCCGCTGCAGGACATCCAGCTCAGCCGCCAACTGGGTTACATCCTGCATACCGAGCGCACCCTGTCCAACGCCGCGCGAGCCTTCATGCGCCTGCTCGACGCCCAGGCGGCCGGGCTTGCGCCTGTCGCGGCCTAACCTCTATTGTTCTGACAGAATTAGAAGAAGGGGCCCGAATGCCCGTCCGCACGCCATTTTGCGACCTCCGGCCCGCTGGGGCCGGCGCCGGCAGATACAGGGAGAGCGACGCATGAGCCGCGACCCGCACTCGCCTCCACTCGCCACCGACGGCCAGGACAAGTTCGCCAAAGCCTTTCATACCGCCCCCGACGCCATGGTCATCACCGACCGGGACAGCGGAAAATTCCTCGAACTCAATGCCAGTTTCGTCGACCGCTTCGGCTGGAGCCGCGAAGAAGCCCTGGGTCGTACCTCCGTGCAGCTCGGCCTCTGGCACAGCCTCGAAGAACGCCAGCGGATGCTCGACAAGATCACCGCCGAGCGGCAGATCGACGGTTTCGACGTCACCCTCATCACCCGCACCGGCGAAGTCCGCAGCGCCCGCGTCTACGGCTGCCAGATCGAGCAGGACGGCCGCCCCTGCCTGGTACTGACGGTCCGCGACATGACCCGCATGCGCGCCCAGGAGCGCGCCCTGCGCGACAGCCAGGAGCGCCTGGACCTGGCCCTGGACTCCGCGCAACTGGGCATCTGGGACTGGCATATCCCCAGCGGCCTGCTCTACGGCTCCGCCCGCGCCGCCGTTCTGCATGAATTGCCTGACCGGGATTTCCACGGGCCCTTCGGAGAATTCTTCGCCTGCGTCGACAAGACCGACCGCGTGCGCATGCGCCAGGTGTACGCCCGCCTCGCCCGCGGGCCGGAGAACGACTACCAGTTCACCTACCGCGCGCAGCTCGATTCCGGGGAAGTGCGCTATCTGGAAAGCCGCGCCCGGCTGTACCGCGACCCGCAGGGCAAGCCGCTGCGCATGGCCGGCACCCTGCTCGACATCACCGAGCGCGTGCTGCGCGAGCGCAGCCTGCAGGCCTCGGAAGAAAAGTTCGCCAGCCTGTTCCAGGGCAGCCCGGACCCGATCTGTGTCTCGCGGGTGCGCGATGGCGAGTTCGTCGAGGTCAACCCGAGCTTCTGCAGCACCTTCGGTTGGCTCGCCGAGGACATCATCGGCCGCTCCTCGCACCAGATCGCCTTCTGGGCCGATCACCACCAGCGTTCGCGGCTGTTCGAACAACTGATGCGCGACCACTCGCTGCAGAACGTCGAGGTGCAGTTCCTCACCCGCGAAGGCCGCACCATTACCTGCATGGTCGCCAGCCGGCTGATCTGGGTCGACCGCCAGCTGTGCATCCTCTCCAGCTTCCGCGATGTCACCCGCCGGCTGCAGGCCGAGGCCGCGCTCAAGGCCAGCCAGGAAAAGTTCGCCAAGGCGTTCCACTCCAGCCCCGACGCCATCACCATCACCGAGCGCGAAACCGGCCGCTACATCGAGGTCAACGAAGGCTTCCACCGCCTCACCGGCTACCGCACCGACGAGGTGATCGGCCAGACCGCCCTGGGCATCAACATCTGGGCCGACCCGGACGAGCGCCTGAACATGATCGCCGCACTGAATCGCGACGGTTTCGTCCATCACCTGGAAATGCGCGGCCGCCACCGCGACGGCACGATCAAGACCGTGGACGTGTCGGTGGAGCCGATCGAGCTGGGCGGCGTCAACTGCCTGCTGCTCACCGCCCGCGACACCAGCGAGCTGCGCGAGGCCGAGGCGCGCATCCAGCACCTGGCGTACCACGACGCCCTGACCGACCTGCCCAACCGCGCCCTGCTGATGGACCGCCTCAAGCAGCAGATTGCCCTGCTGCAACGCCACAAACTGCGCGGCGCCCTGCTATTCCTCGACCTCGACCACTTCAAGCACATCAACGACTCGCTCGGCCACTCCGTCGGCGACTCCATCCTGCAGATGGTCACCGCGCGCCTGGAAGCCAGCGTGCGCCAGGAAGACACCGTGGCGCGCCTGGGTGGCGACGAGTTCGTGGTGCTGATCACCGGTATCGAGGGCAGCCGCCTGGAAACCGCTCAGCAGGTGCGTCAGCTGGCGGAAAAACTGCGCGACCTACTGGCCGAGCCGATGCTGCTCGACGGCCACCGCCTGCAGATCACCCCGAGCATCGGCATCGCGCTGATCCCCGATGACGGGGCGACCCCGGACGATCTGCTCAAGCGCGCCGACATCGCCATGTACCGCGCCAAGGATGCCGGGCGCAACACCGTGCAGCTGTTCCACGAATCCATGCAGCAGGCCGCCAGCGAGCGCCTGCGCCTGGAAAACGGTCTGCGCATGGCCCTCGCCCGTCGCGAATTCAATCTGCACTACCAGCCGCAGGTGGACGCCCGTGACTCGCGCATCGTCGGCGCCGAAGCGCTGCTGCGCTGGCGCCATCCGACTCGCGGCCCGCAGTCTCCGGCCAGCTTCATCCGTGTGCTGGAGGACAGCGGGCTGATCGTCGAAGTCGGCCAGTGGGTGATCGAGGAAGCTTGCCGTACCGGTGCGCAATTGCTCGCCGAGGGCCGCATCGACATCGAGAACTTCAGCCTGAGCGTGAACATCAGCCCCCGGCAGTTCCGCCAGAGTGACTTCGTCGAACGCCTGCTGGCCCTGCTGCACAAGACCAGGCTGCCGCCCAGCCTGCTCAAGCTGGAAATCACCGAGGGCATCGTGATCCAGCAGCTGGACGACACCATTGCGCGCATGGAGCGCCTGCGCGAAGCGGGCGTGCGCTTCGCCATGGACGACTTCGGCACCGGCTATTCATCGCTCACCTATCTCAAGCGCCTGCCGGTGGACAGCCTGAAGATCGACCAGAGCTTCGTACGCGATGCCCCCAACGACAGCAACGACGCGGAGATCGTCCGCGCCATCGTCGCCATGGGCCACAGCCTCGGGCTGGAACTGGTGGCCGAGGGGGTGGAAACCCCGGAACAGCTGGCGCTGCTGGCCGAGCAGGGTTGCCACCTGTACCAGGGCTACCTGTTCAGCCGCCCGGTACCGCTGGACGACTTCATCGCCCTGCTACCCCACCGCGATTCCCAGCAGGCAACCTGAGGCCCGCTACTGGGCGGGCCGCAACTCCGACATCACCACCATCACCTGGGCCTCGTCGGCTTCGCCGTCGTTGAGGTAGAGGTGGCCGACGCTGCTGTCGAAATAGGCCGTCTCGCGCGCCCCGATGCTGACCGACTCGCCCGTCTCGAACTGGATGCGCACGCGGCCGGCCACCACCATGGCGAACTCCTGGCCGGGGTGGCGGACGTAATCATCGAACTGGCCAACCTCGCGGGCGAAGATGCGCGCGTACAGCGGCGTCATGCTGCGTTGCGGGAAATCACCGGCGATGGGGTAGTACTCATAGCCGCCCGTGTCGTAGCCGGCGGCGTCATCGACCCGGGTCTTCACGAAAGTCTTCAGCCCCATCAACCCGCCGACGGGCGGCAAGGGGCGGAACAACTGGGCGATATCCACCTGCAGTGCGCGGGCGGCGGCAGCCAGCTTGTCGTAGCTCACCGCAACCTGCGCCAGCTCCATCTTCGACAGGGTGGAAACCGCCACGCCAGACAGGTCCGAGAGCTGTTTCAGGGTCAGCTTCTGTTGCTTGCGAACCGCCCGCAGGCGCGCACCGACTTCGTCTCGATCCAGTTGCTGGGGCTTGGGCAGTACTTGGGCGGTTTCGCTCATGGGACATCTCGTGAGGGGGGCCGACGAAAGTTTACCGGGCCTTGCCTTGGGTGCAAAAATTCTCATATCTTAGATTTCTCACATACGAGAAAATCTGCAGAAGGCCCTTGCAGTGAGCCATTTCGATTTCGTCATCATCGGTGCCGGCATTGCCGGCACCTCCCTCGCCTACCGCCTGAGCGAGACCCACAAGGTGCTGGTGCTGGAGCGTGAAGAGCAGCCCGGCTATCACTCTACCGGGCGTTCCGCCGCCATGTTCATGGAGGCTTACGGCACACCGCAGATCCAGGCGCTGACCCGCGCCAGCCGCGCCTTTTACGAGAACCCTCCGGCAGGCTTCAGCGAACACCCGATCCTCAGCCCGCGCGGCTGTCTGTACGTCGGCGGCCCGGAGCAGGTCGAACTGCTCAGGCAGGCTGAGGCCACGCCCGGCGTAGAGCGTATCAGCACTGAGCGGGCACTGGAGCTGCTTCCCTGCCTGCGCGCCGACGCCCTCATTGGCGCCCTCTACGAACCCCAAGCCCGCGACCTCGACGTACACGCCCTGCACCAGGGCTACCTGCGCGCACTACGCCAGCGCGGCGGCGAGTTGCGCTGCAACCGCGAGCTGCTTTCGGCAGATTTCGCCAACGGTCAATGGACGCTCGAACTCAGCCAGGGCGAAACCATCCAGACCGCGCAATTGGTGAATGCCGCTGGCGCCTGGGCCGACCACCTGGCCGAGCGCTGCGGAATCCGTCCGGTCGGCCTGCAGCCCTGCCGCCGCACCGCCTTCACCTTCCCGGCACCCGATGGCGCGGAAATCAGCCGCTGGCCAGCGGTGATCGGTATCGACGAAAGCTTCTACTTCAAGCCCGACGCCGGCCAGTTGCTCGGCTCGCCGGCCAACGCCGATCCGGTGGAAGCCCAGGACGTGCAGCCCGAGGAGCTCGACATCGCCCTGGGCGTGTACCACATCGAAGAGCACACCACCCTGGCGATTCGCCGACCGAACCACAGCTGGGCCGGCCTGCGCTCCTTCGTCGCCGACGGCGACCTGGTGATCGGTGCGGACGCGCAGAACCCGGCGTTCTTCTGGCTGGCCGCCCAGGGCGGCTACGGCATCCAGTCCGCCGACGGCGTCTCGCGCCTGGCCCAGTCATTGCTGCTTGGCCAGCCACTGCCCGAATCCCTGCGCCAGGAAGGCGTCGATCCCCAGCGCCTGAGCCCGGCGCGCCTGCGTTGAATTTCCCCGGAGACCTTAGAATGAGCGATATCCAGCGTTACCCCAGCCCCCTGCCCTTCCCCTTCTCCCGCGCCGTGAAGGCCGGCGGCTTCCTGTTCCTGTCCGGGCAGATCCCGATGACCGCGGACGGCCAGGTGGTAAAGGGCGACATCCAGACCCAGACCGAAGCGGTGATGACCCGCATCGCCGAGAGCCTGGAAGCCTGCGGCGCGAACTACTCCCAGGTGGTGAAAGCCACCGTATGGCTGTCCGACATGGCGCACTTCGCCGGCTTCAACGAGGTGTACAAGCGCTATTTCGACCAGGGCCTGCCGGTGCGCTCCTGCGTGGCGTCGGCACTGGCGCTGGGCGTGGACGTCGAGGTGGAAGTCCAGGCCTACGTCGGCCAGGCGTGACCCTTTCCGGCCCCGCCGCCAGCGGGGCCGCTCTCATAACAACAACAGAGTCTCGATCATGAAAACCAGTCTCAAGCTCGGCGGGGCCTACATCGGCCTGGTGGTGGGCGTCGGCTTCGCCTCGGGCCAGGAGATCCTCCAGTTCTTCGGCGGCTTCGGCATCATGGGCCTGGCCGGCGCAGTGGTGGCGCTGGCGCTGTTCGCCTTCCTGCTGATGAACCTCTACCAGATCGGCAGCCGCCTACAGACCCAGTCGCACAAGGAAGCCATGGAGTACATCTGTGGCAAACCGCTGGGCCGCGTGGTCGACCTGATGCTGACCTTCTTCCTGTTCGGCACCATGGTGGTGATGTTCGCCGGCGCCAACTCCTCCTTCGAACAGCAACTGGGCATCGGCCACTCCATCGGCGGCATCGTCCTCGGCGTGCTGACCATCATCACCGTGTGCCTGGGCCTGAAGCGGGTGATCACCCTGATGAGTCTGATCACCCCGGTGCTGATGGTCATCGTCGCGATCATCGCCATCTACGCCCTGACGCATATTCACAAGCCACTGGCGGAGCTGGAGCAGATCGCCCTGGCCGTACCGCACCCGGCGCCCAACTGGCTGCTCGGCGCGCTGCTCTACGTTTCCTACAACGTTGCCGCCACTGCGGCGGCGGTGGTGGTGATGGGCGGCAGCGTGGCCAACCTGCGCACTGCTGCGCTGGGCGGTGTATTCGGCGGCATCGGCGTCGGCGTGCTGATCCTCGCCATGGCCCTGGTGATGCTGGTGCAGATCGACGTGATCGGCGGCAGCGCCATCCCCACCCTGCTGCTGAGCAACAACATCGCCCCCTGGTTCGGTGACGTGATGCTGGCCCTGCTGCTGGTGAAGCTGTACTGCACCACCAGCGGCTTCGCCTACACGCTGGCCGCACGCTGCGCCGCGTACGGCGTACCCTTCCGCGTGGCGACCGTGATCGCGGTGGTGCTCGCCTTCATCGCCAGCCAGGTCGGTTTCGTCAAACTGGTGGGTCTGGTCTACCCGGCCATGGGCTACCTGGGCTTCGTGCTGATGGCGGCCATCGTCATCGCCTGGTGGCGCAACCGTTCGGCACCGCTGGGCCAGAACGCCTGATCCGGGCCCGCTGAAAAAGAAAACGCCCGCCTCTTTCGAGGCGGGCGTTCTTCTTTACGGCTACGCCCCGGCTAGTGCCGGGACGCGGCTCAGCCTTCGATGGCCGGGTGCTGGCCGTTGATGGCGATCCGCTTGGGCTTGGCTTCTTCCGGAACGATACGCACCAGTTCGACACTCAGCAGGCCGTTCTTCAGCGACGCGCCCTGGACCTCGATGTGGTCGGCAAGGCGGAACGACAGCTTGAAGGCGCGCTGGGCGATGCCCTGGTGCAGGTAGGTGACGCTCTCGGAAGCCTTCTCGCGCTTGCCGCCGTGGACGGTCAGCACACCGCGCTCCACTTGCAGCTCCAGGTCTTCCTCCTGCAGGCCGGCGGCAGCGATGACGATGCGGTACTGGTCGTCACCATGCTTCTCGACGTTGTACGGCGGGTAGGAACTGCCGCTTTCACTGCGCAGGGCGGATTCGAACAGATCGTTGAAGCGATCGAAACCGATGGACTGGCGGAACAGCGGGGCGAGGGAAAGGACGTTGCTCATTGCGAATCTCCTGAAAATTTCAGCAAGGTATGATCGGGAGCCTGACTTCAGAACTCCGGTGCGGGACCCGTGTTCGGCCTCCCGCAGGAACATAGATTGGGCTGCTCGAATCCATTTCAAGCCCCCTTCGCAAAGGGAAGAACGTCCATGCACAAGGTCATGCTGATCACCGGCGCCAGTCGTGGCATCGGCGCCGCGACCGCGCTGCTCGCCGCCGAGCGCGGCTTCACCGTGGCGCTCAACTACCGCCGCGAACGTGACGCGGCCCAGGCGCTGGTCGCCCAGATCGAGGCAGGCGGCGGCAAGGCACGTGCGTTTGCCGCCGACGTGGCGAACGAGGAAAACGTGCTACGCCTGTTCCACGAAGTCGACATCGCCTTCGGCCGCCTTGACGTGCTGGTGAACAACGCCGGCATCCTCGAGCGCCAGATGCGCCTGGAGGACATGGACGCAGCACGCCTGCAGCGGGTGTTCGCAGTGAACGTCACCGGCACCTTCCTCTGCTGTCGCGAAGCGGTCAAACGCATGGCACGCAGGCATGGCGGCGACGGCGGGAGCATCGTCAACGTCTCGTCCATGGCCTCGCGACTGGGCTCGCCCAACGAGTACATCGACTACGCCGCCGCCAAGGGCGCCGTAGACAGCCTGACCATCGGCCTGGCCAAGGAAGTGGCGAGCGAAGGCATCCGGGTGAATGCCGTGCGACCCGGGCTGATCAGGACCGGGATTCACGCCAGCGGCGGCGAGCCGGGGCGCGTGGAGCGCCTGCAATCGGCGATCCCGCTGGGTCGGGGCGGCGAGGCGGAAGAAGTGGCGCGGGCCATCCTCTTCCTGGCCTCGGACGAGTCCAGCTACAGCACCGGCGGATTCATCGACGTCAGTGGCGGCCGATAGTCACCGCGTAGAGCGCACAACCGTTCGCGGTTGTACGCCGATACACCCGCCTCAGCAAATGCGCCGGGGTCTACCTCGGAGTGCGCGGAGACCAAGGTCAAACGGCGTATAACGTCGAACGTTATACGCCCTACGGATCAGGCGGCTGCTTCAATCTCGACTTGCAGCATCCGATCCAGCACCTCGCAGTCATTCTCGCGACGCACCTGGGCAAACAGCTCCACCGCTTCGGGATAGCTGCGGGTGAGCATGCCCAGCCACTGCTTCAGGCGCCCTGGCGCATAACGTGGCGCCAGCTTGCGCCGGGCCTGGCGCCAGAAGTCGTCGAGCAGCACGCGCACGTCCGACCAGGGCATTGGCACCACTTCACGGCCGTCGCGCCAGGCGGCGATCTGCCGGGCGAGGTCGGGGCGGGAAACCAGTCCGCGCCCAAGCATGATGTCCGCCACGCCGCTGATGGATCGGCAACGGTGGTAGTCCTCCAGCGTCCAGACTTCGCCGTTGGCGAACACCGGCACCCTCACCGCATCGGCCACTTTCGCCACCCACTCCCAGTGGGCCGGCGGCTTGTAGCCATCGGCCTTGGTCCGCGCGTGCACCACCACATGGGCAGAGCCGGCGTCCGCCAGGGCGCGGGCACAGTCGATGGCGCCGTCCGGGCTGTCGTAGCCCAGGCGCATCTTCGAGGTGACGGGAATGTGCGCGGGCACCGCGCGGCGTACCGCCTCGATGATGCTGAACATCAGCTCGGGCTCTTTCAGCAGCACGGCACCGCCACGGGAGCGGTTCACCGTCTTGGCCGGGCAGCCGAAGTTCAGGTCGATCACCGGCGCACCCAGCTCGCAGGCCTGCACGGCGTTTTCCGCCAGCAGTTGCGGGTCCGATCCGAGCAGTTGCACACGCATCGGCACACCTGCGCGGGTGCGGCTGCCGTGCGCCAGTTCCGGGGCGAGCGCCAGGAAGGAAGACGGCGGCAGCAGTCGATCGTTGATGCGGATGAATTCGGTGACGCACCAGTCGATGCCGCCGACGCGGGTCAGCACATCGCGGAGGATGTCATCTACCAGCCCCTCCATCGGGGCCAGGGCGATCTGCACGGGGAACTCTCGGGCAATGAAGAAAGCCGCGGATTGTAGGGAATGCGCCGCGCCGGGAAAAGCGCGGCACGACGGATCACGCGCCGGCGGCCACGGTTTCCGGGGGAAGCAGCGCACGGCCGTAGCCTTCGATGAACTCCACCGGCATGCGCTTGGGCTTGCCGCTGGACAGCTCGATGCAGACGAAGGTGGTCTGTGCGCGCAGTAGCGTCAAGGCATCTGCCGGGCGCACCAGCTGGAAATGACGGGTCATCTTCAGGCGCTGATCGGACTGGACGATCCAGGTCGCCAGTTGCAGCTGCTCACCTTCGTAGGCGGCGGCGAGGTAGTCCACCTCGTGACGTACCACCGCCATGGCGCGATCCAGCCGGCGGTACTCGGCCAGGTCCAGCCCCAGGCTCTGGGAGTGGCGCCAGGCGCAGCGCTCCAGCCAGCTGACGTAGACAGCGTTGTTGGCGTGGCCGAGGCCGTCGATGTCCTCGGACTTGACCTCGATATCGATGACGAACGGGTCGGGCAACTGCCAACTCATGAAGCATGCTCCAGGCTTGCGGCCAGCGCACAGGCTTCGCTGGCCAATTGAGTGATCTGGTCCCAGGCGCGAGCGCGAACCAGGCTGGGCGGCGCGATCCAGGTGCCGCCGACGCAGGCGACATTGGGCAGGCGCAGCACGTTGATCAGGTTTTCCTGGGTGATGCCGCCAGTCGGGCAGAAGCGGATGCCGGCGAATGGCGCCTTGAGGCTCTTGAGCATCTTGATCGCGGCGTTGCCGTCGGCCGGGAACAGCTTCAGCGAGCGGTAGCCATACTCCAGCGCCACCAGCACTTCGGAAGGCGTCATCACCCCCGGCAGGAACGGCAGCTTGGCATCGTCGGCAGCGGCCACCAGACGCGGCGTGCAACCGGGACTGACGGCGAACTGCGCCCCGGCATCGCGGGCCTCCTGGAACTGCTCGGTGTGGATCAGCGTACCGGCGCCCACGACCATTTCCGGCAACTCGCGGCGAATCTCGGCGACCGCATCCAGCGCCTGCGGTGTACGCAGGGTCACTTCCAGCACCCGCACACCACCGTCGTACAGGGCACGGGCCAGGTCACCCGACAGTGCCACGTCGTCGATCACCAATACCGGCATGACCGGGCGTGCCTTCTGCAGCACCCAATCCAGCGACAGATTCATGCAATTCCCCCGTCGGCCACCCGCGTGCGCAAGACCTCGCGCCCAGGCCGGGGCGGCCGGAAATGCTCGAAAGTCTACGCCAGGCCGCCGGCCCTGACGACCCGCAAGGGGCCATCATGGAATGAAAACGGCGGCTTGTAGCCGCCGTTATCAGGTTGCTGAATGGCTCAGGATGCCAGGGCGAACCTCATGGGCTCCTCGACACCTTCGAGCAGCTCCAGCACCGCCTCGGACAGCGCAGCATCCGCCAGCACCCGGTGATGCCCCCCCGCCGGCAGGCGCAACAGCCGGCTGCGTGGCCAGGCGTCGTGAATGGCCGCAGACTCGTCCACGTGCACATGGGGATCATCCTCCGCGTGCACCACCAGGCCGGGGAAATCCAGCTCGTAGCGCGCCACATCCAATTGCCTTGCCGGGATGCCGGCCTGCGTTTCGACCTGGCGGATAAAGCGCGAACGCGCCATTGGCGGCAAACCGACGTAGCGGGCAAAGCGACGCAGCACCGTGAGCACCTTGCTCGGCGCGGCGATGGTCACCAGCGTCTCGGCCTGTAACCCCATCTGGGTTGCCAGCAACGCGCTGGCGCCGCCCATGGAGTGGCCGATCACCGCTCGCAGCGGCGGCAGTTCCCCTGCCGCCTCCAGCAGGGCGCGAGCAAACAGCACCACGTCTGCCTCCTGACCGGGCGAGCGGCCATGGGCCGGCGCGTCCAGGGCAACCACCCCGTAGCCGGCGCCGACCAGCTTCTCGATCAGCGCGGCGAACTGCGTCGGCCGCCCTCCCCAACCGTGCATCAGCAGCACCGCCGGACCTTCGCCCCAGCGCAGCGCGGACAGGCCGAAGCGCAGGGTGATGCGCTCGGAACTGGCCAGCAGCGGCAGCTCCCAGTCGCGTGGCGGCAACTCCTGCGGCGTCATGAACAGCTGACGCATGCGCCCCGCCGCCCAGTGTGGCGCGACGCGTCCCAGGGTGGCATTGATGCCCCGAACCCAGCTCAGACTGCTCATTTTTCCTACCTCCTCAGACCACCGCTTTCTTTGCGGCACGCAGGACACGATCGGACAGGTCGCCGTCACCGAGGGCTCGGGCCAGCGCCAATCCACCTACCATCAGGGCCATGTCGCTGAGCACCGTGTCGATCTCTTCCGGGCGCCCGGCCAGGGCCGCGACCATCAATTCCACGTGTTCTTCCAGGGTCTCGCGGAAGGCTTCCGGGAGGTTCGCCACTTCATTCAGCGAACTGGGAATCGGGCAGCCCTCCTCCTCGCTGTCGCGGTGCTTGCGCGACAGGTAGAACTGCGCCGTGAGGGCACGGCGCTCGGCGAAGCTCAGCTTCGGGTCGAAGCGCTTGAGCCCCTCGCGGCGCTTGGCCAGCAACTGGCGGAAAGCCTCCAGCATCAGCGCATCCTTGCTCTCGAAGTGCGAATAGAAGCCGCCGACGGTCAACCCCGCCGCCGACATCACCTCACCGACACTGGGGTCGACCGGGCCACGCTGCAGCAACGCATGGGTAGCGGCCGAGAGGATGCGTTCGCGGGTCTGGGCTTTCTTGTCGCTCATGGCGGACCTCTTTCGACAAA
Organism: Enterobacterales bacterium AE_CKDN230030158-1A_HGKHYDSX7; assembly: GCA_046940325.1. GTDB lineage: Bacteria > Pseudomonadota > Gammaproteobacteria > Pseudomonadales > Pseudomonadaceae > Pseudomonas. The sequence continues at coordinate 628,992 of JBKYMN010000001.1, forward strand.
TATTATGGGTAGAATATTATTCTCATAATAAAAATCGGCAAGCGGAAATCGGCACCGCTGGTCGGGCGAAGATTTTTCGGGAGGGAAAAAACAAAAGGGCCACTGAAAGTCTCAGTGGCCCTATAGGCATCGCAGAGCGATAAAAATGGCGTCCCCTAGGGGACTCGAACCCCTGTTACCGCCGTGAAAGGGCGGTGTCCTAGGCCACTAGACGAAGGGGACATATCCTTCGAAGAAACCCACCAGGCGGTGGATTCTGGCTTCATCCCGTTTGGGAATTTGGTGGAGCTAGACGGGATCGAACCGTCGACCTCTTGCATGCCATGCAAGCGCTCTCCCAGCTGAGCTATAGCCCCAGATGACTCTGGCTGACGACGCGAACGCATCGTCGCTGGAATAATGGCGTCCCCTAGGGGACTCGAACCCCTGTTACCGCCGTGAAAGGGCGGTGTCCTAGGCCACTAGACGAAGGGGACGCAAAACCTTCGATTTCAGCCTTGCCCGGACCAGGCAAGACTTACTGGTAATTTGGTGGAGCTAGACGGGATCGAACCGTCGACCTCTTGCATGCCATGCAAGCGCTCTCCCAGCTGAGCTATAGCCCCAAAGTACCGCTGGATCTACCGTTCCGCTTCGCTCTGTCAGTTCAGTTCGTCGCTGGAACGGGGCGCATCTTAGGGGTGAGACAAATCCCTGTCAACAACATTTTTTCAGATTTCTTATTTTTTTCTCCCACAGAACAATCACTTATGTGACCGCGCCGGTTTCCGACCGGCGAAGTCCGCGGCTCGCGCGCCCTCCTCCGACTCCTCCGCAAGTATGAGCGCCAGTATGAAAAAGGCCGGGCGCTTTGTAGCGCCCGGCCTTTTTCAGTGTAGGAAAGAACTCAGGAGCCGATGGCGTCGCGAATCTTTTCCCACTCCTTGGCTTCTTTCTTCGACGCACCGCCCAGCAGCTCCAGGGCCTGGCGCAGGCGATAGCGCGACAGGTCGGCGCCGAGGATCTCCATGGCGTCGAGCACCGACACCGAGCTGGCCTGGCCGGTGATGGCCGGGAACATCAGCGGCATCACGTCACGCAGCTTGAGGCCCAGGTGCTCGGCCACGGCCTGGATGGTCGCGGTGATGCGGTCCTTCTCCCACTGGCGCAGCGCTTCGAGCTTCCACAGCACCAGCTGCAGGACCTGGCGAACCTGGGTGGCATCAAGCTTCTTGTGCTCGAACAGCTTGGCATCGAGCTGCACGCCGCCGCTGAAGAAGAAGCCGGCGAGCGGAGCGATCTGGCTGAAGTTCTCCACGCGGCCTTGCACGTGCGGGGCGATCTTCATCAGGTACTCGGGATTGAGCGCCCACTTCTGCACTTCCTTGGCGAAGTCCTCCACCGACAGCTCGCGAATCCACTGGCCGTTCAGCCAGGAGAGCTTCTCGATGTCGAAGATCGGGCCGCCCAGCGAGACGCGGGACAGGTCGAAGTGCTCGATCATCTCCGCCAGGCTGAACTTCTCGCGCTCGTCGGGCATGGACCAGCCCATGCGCCCGAGGTAGTTCAGCAGCGCCTGGGGCAGCAGGCCCATGCGCTCGTAGAAGGTGATCGAGGTGGGGTTCTTGCGCTTGGACAGCTTGCTCTTGTCCGGGTTTCGCAGCAGCGGCATGTAGCAGAGCACCGGCTGCTCCCAGCCGAAGTACTCGTACAGCTTGATCAGCTTGGGCGCCGAGGGCAGCCACTCTTCGCCGCGCAGGACGTGGGTGATGCCCATCAGGTGGTCGTCGACCACGTTGGCGAGGAAGTAGGTGGGCAGGCCGTCAGCCTTCATCAGTACCTGCATGTCCATGCGGTCCCACGGGATTTCCACATCGCCACGGAGCATGTCCGGCACCACGCAGACACCCTCGGTCGGCACCTTCATGCGCACCACGTGGGATTCGCCGGCGGCGATACGCTTGGCCGACTCCTCTTTCGGGATGTGCATGCAGTGGCCGTCGTAGCGCGGGGTTTCCTTGCGCGCCTGCTGCTCGGCACGCAGCGCGTCGAGGCGCTCGGAGGAGCAGAAGCAGGGGAACGCATGGCCCTTGTCGACCAGCTCTTCGCTGTACTGCTTATAGATGGCACCACGCTCGCTCTGGCGATACGGGCCGTGAGGGCCGCCGACGTCCGGACCCTCGTCCCACTCGATACCCAGCCAGCGCAGTGCGTCGAAGATCTGCTGTTCCGATTCGCGGGTCGAGCGCACCTGGTCGGTGTCCTCGATGCGCAGAATGAACTGACCGCCGTGCTGGCGGGCGAAGCAGAGGTTGAACAGCGCGATATACGCGGTGCCGACGTGCGGGTCGCCGGTGGGAGACGGCGCGATACGGGTGCGGACTGTGGTCATGAAGGCTCTCGTGTGCAGCAATTCTTCGTGTGAAGCGGACAGCGCGCGACGGCGCGCGCGCTCATGGGTGCGATGGTATCAGGCGGGCCGCCTTCGGCTCCAGCCAGCGACCGGGATCGTTGGGCAGGTTATTGATCAGGAAGTCGAGGAAAGCCTTCACTTTCATCGCCTGGAAACGCCTCGATGGGTACACGGCGTAGAGCTCACCCACCGGCAGCTGGACCTGCGGTAACACACGCACCAGGCGACCGCTGGCCAGTTGCTCATCGACGATCAGCTCCGGCAGCGAGGCGATCCCCGCGCCCGCCAATACGGCCTCGCGGGCAAAAGTGATGTTGTTGCACGACAGCACCCGATGGCAGGGCACGGTTTCCCCGCGCAGCGGCCAGTAGCGCTGGGAGTCCGCCTGCAGCAGCACGGCGCGGTGGCCGGCCAGCTCCTCGACGGTCTCGGGAGCGCCGTGCAGCGCCAGGTAATCCGGGCTGGCACACAGGCAACGGTTGGTAGTCAGCATGCGCCGGGCGATCAGGGTCGAGTCCTCCGGCTGGCCGACCATGATGACGATGTCCACGCCCTCTTCCAGCGGATCGACGTTGCGCGAGGTCAGCTCGACCTCGGCGGTGATCTGTGGATAAAGGTTCATGAAATCGCCCAGCACCCTGGCCAGGTACATCTGGCCGAACTCGATGGGCGCGGTGATCCGCAACAACCCGGAGGGCGCCTGCTGCAACTGCATCACCGCCTGCTCCGCCTCGGCGAAGTCATGCATGATCTGCCGGCAGCGGTCGTAGTAGGCCTGGCCCACTTCGGTCAGGCGCAGCTTGCGGGTGGTGCGGTTGATCAGGCGCACGCCCAGGCGCTCCTCCAGCAGCGCGATACGCCGGCTCACCGTCGATTTCTGCATGCCCAGGCTCTGCGCCGCCTGGGTAAAACTGTGCAGCTCCACGACGCGGGTGAAGATCAGCGCATCATCCAGCCCCATGATTGTTCCCTATAAGCAACAAAGTTTCCGAAGTGTAGCGGCTACGTGCCGCCACGGAACACTGTTACATTGGCAAACATTTTTTCGGCCGACCAAACGCTCGTTTACCTATGCCCGCACAATTACAACGCCGCCTGACCGTGTTCTTCGTCATCCTCGCCGTGGTTGCCCTCGCCTTCCTCGCGCGCTGGTACTTCATCGGCCGCTTCGTCGAGAGCACCGACAACGCTTACGTGCAGGGCGAGATCACCCGCATCGCCAGCCAGCTCGGCGCCCGCGTCGATGAGGTGCTGGTGCAGGACAACCAGCACGTCGAGAAAGGCCAGTTGCTGGTGAAGCTCGAGGCCGCCGACTTCCAGCTCGCGCTGGACCGCGCCAAGGCCACCCTGGCCACCCGCGAAGCGGAACTGGAGCAGGCGCGCAGCAAGCTCAAGGGCCAGACCAGCATGATCGCGGCCAGCGCCGCCGACGTGAACGCCAGCCAGGCCACCCTCGGCCGCACCGAGGTCGACCTCGGCCGCGCCCAGGCGCTGCGCAAGCCCGGCTACGTGTCGGAAGAGCGCGTCACCACCCTGGCCGCCGACTCCAACGTCGCCCGCTCCCAGGTGGCCAAGGCCCAGGCCGACCTGCAGGCCCAGCGCGTGCAGCGCGAGACCCTGGGCACCGATGTGCAGCGCCTGCAGGCGCAGATCGAAAGCGCCCGCGCCGACATCACCCAGGCCGAGATCAACCTCGCCCGCACCGAAATCCACGCGCCGGTCAGCGGCCTGGTCGGCCAGCGCGGCGCCCGTGTCGGCCAGTACGTGCAGGTCGGCAGCCAGTTGCTGTCGCTGGTGCCGGATGACGGCATCTGGATCCAGGCCAACTTCAAGGAAACCCAGATCGGCAAGATGCGCCCGGGCCAGACCGCCAGGCTGGTGTTCGACTCCTTCCCCGACCAGCCCATCGACGGTCAGGTGCAGAGCCTGTTCGCCGCCTCCGGCGCGCAGTTCAGCCTGCTGCCGCCGGACAACGCCACCGGCAACTTCACCAAGGTGGTGCAGCGCATTCCGGTCAAGATCACCTTCGCCGACGACAACCCGCTCAAGGGCCTGATCCGCCCGGGCATGTCCGTCGAGGCCGAGGTCGAGCTGCGTGTCCGCTGATGCCCTGGTGCGGCCGGTCGGGGAACCGACTCGCCGCGACTGGATCGCCGTGTTCAGCGCCATGCTCGGCGCGTTCATGGCGGTCCTCGACATCCAGATCACCAACTCTTCGCTGAAGGACATTCAGGGCGCGCTGGCCGCCACCCTGGAGGAAGGTTCGTGGATTTCCACCTCCTACCTGGTGGCGGAAATCATCATGATCCCGCTCACCGCCTGGCTGGTGCAGCTGCTCTCGGCGCGCCGGTTGGCGTGGATGATCTCGGTCGGTTTCCTGTTCTCCTCGCTGCTCTGCTCGTTCGCCTGGAACCTGGAGAGCATGATCGTGTTTCGCGCCATGCAGGGCTTCACCGGCGGCGCGCTGATCCCGCTGGCGTTCACCCTGGCGCTGATCAAACTGCCGGAGCACCACCGCCCCAAGGGCATGGCGCTGTTCGCCATCACCGCCACCTTCGCGCCCTCCATCGGCCCGACGCTGGGCGGCTGGCTGACCGAGAACTTCGGCTGGGAATACATCTTCTATATCAACATCCCGCCGGGCCTCTTGATGATCGCCGGGCTGCTCTACGGCCTGGAGAAGAAGCCGCCGCACTGGGAGCTGCTGAAAAGCACCGACTACGCCGGCATCGTCACCATGGCCATCGGCCTGGGCTGCCTGCAGGTGTTCCTCGAGGAAGGCCACCGCAAGGACTGGCTGGAGTCGAACCTGATTGTCAGCCTGGGCAGCATCGCCCTGGTCAGCCTGATCCTCTTCGTGATCCTGCAGACCTCGCGGCCGAATCCGCTGATCAACTTAGGGATTCTGCGCAACCGCAATTTCGGCCTGTCGAGCATTTCCAGCATCGGGCTGGGCATGGGGCTGTACGGGTCGATCTACGTGCTACCGCTCTATCTCGCACAGATCCAGGGCTACAACGCCATGCAGATCGGCGAGGTGATCATGTGGATGGGCGTGCCGCAACTGTTCCTCATCCCGCTGATCCCCAAGCTGATGAAGATCATCGAGCCGCGCCTGCTCTGCGCCGTCGGCTTCGGGCTGTTCGGCATGGCGAGCTTCTTTTCCGGCGTGCTCAACCCGGACTTCGCCGGCCCGCAGTTCAACCAGATCCAGCTGTTGCGCGCCCTCGGCCAGCCGATGGTGATGGTCACCATCTCGCTGATCGCCACCGTCTACCTGCAGCCGCAGGACGCAGGGTCGGCTTCGAGCCTGTTCAACATCCTGCGCAACCTCGGCGGCGCCATTGGCATCGCCTTGCTGGCCACTCTGCTGGATAGCCGCGCCAAAGTCTATTACGACTACCTGCGCGAAGCGGTAGTGCCGGTCAATGGTGCCGTGGACGAGCGACTGGCGCAGCTGACCTCGCAACTGGGCACGCAACAGGCGGCGCTGGGCAAGATCAGCGAGATCGTTCACCAGCAGGCGGCGATCATGGCCTACAACGACGCCTTCCATGCCATCGGCATCGTGCTGGCGATCAGCATGGTGGCGGTATTGCTGACCCGCCCGCTGCCGGCGGGGATGGGAGCCGGCGCGGGGGCCGGAGCGCACTAACCGCCCCACGCCGCACCAACCCTTGTAGGAGCGAGCTTGCTCGCGAACCCCGCATCACACCGTTACATCAGGGTGCTGTGATGTTCGCGAGCAAGCTCGCTCCTACGAAAAGCCAGCCAAAGCCGGCTCGTCCTGCGCTCAGCCCATCGATACCATGCGGTCGCGCAACTTGCCGATTTCGTCACGCACGCCGGCCGCGGCCTCGAACTCCAGGTCGCGGGCCAGTTGGTACATGCGCTCTTCCAGTTGCTTGATGCGCTTGCCGACTTCCTCCGGCGTGCGCAGCTCGTTCTCGTAGCGGCCGCTCTCCTCCGCCACTTTCGCGAGGCTGCGGCGCTTGCCCTTGGCGCCCGGCACCACGGCGCCTTCGAGGATGTCCTTGATGTCCTTCTTCACGCCCTTGGGCACGATGCCGTGCTTGGCGTTGAACTCGAGCTGCTTGGTGCGACGGCGCTCGGTCTCGTTGATCGCTCGCTGCATCGAGCCGGTGATGTTGTCGGCATAGAGGATCGCCTTGCCGTGCAGGTTCCGCGCGGCGCGGCCGATGGTCTGGATCAGCGAGCGCTCGGAACGCAGGAAGCCTTCCTTGTCCGCATCGAGGATCGCCACCAGTGCCACCTCGGGCATGTCCAGGCCCTCGCGCAGCAGGTTGATGCCCACCAGCACGTCGAACTTGCCCAGGCGCAGGTCGCGGATGATTTCCACCCGTTCCACGGTGTCGATGTCCGAGTGCAGGTAACGCACGCGCACGTCGTGATCGCTCAGGTAATCGGTGAGGTCCTCGGCCATGCGCTTGGTCAGGGTGGTGACCAGCACCCGCTGGTCCTCCGCCACGCGGCGGTTGATCTCGGAGAGCAGGTCGTCCACCTGGGTGGTCGCCGGGCGAATTTCCACTTCCGGGTCGACCAGGCCGGTGGGGCGTACGACCTGTTCGACGACCCGACCAGCATGCTGGTCCTCATAGGGGCCGGGCGTCGCGGAGACGAAGATGGTCTGCGGGCTGATCGCCTCCCACTCCTCGAAGCGCAGCGGACGGTTGTCCAGCGCCGAGGGCAGGCGGAAGCCGTATTCCACCAGGGTCTCCTTGCGCGAGCGGTCGCCCTTGTACATGGCGCCGACCTGGGGAACGCTGACGTGGGATTCGTCGATCACCAGCAGCGCGTTGGCCGGCAGGTAGTCGTAGAGGGTCGGCGGCGGCTCGCCGGGACCGCGCCCGGAGAGGTAGCGCGAGTAGTTCTCGATGCCGTTGCAGTAGCCCAGCTCGAGGATCATCTCCAGGTCGAAGCGGGTGCGCTGTTCCAGGCGTTGGGCTTCCACCAGCTTGTTGTTGGTGCGCAGGTAATCCAGGCGCTGCTTGAGCTCGGCCTTGATGTGCTCCACCGCCTCCAGCAGCGTCTCCCGCGGGGTGACGTAGTGGCTTTTGGGGTAGAAGGTGAAGCGCGGCAGCTTGGTCAGCACCTCGCCGGTCAGCGGGTCGAAGGCGGCGATATTCTCCACCTCGTCATCGAACAGCTCGACACGGATGGCTTCCAGGTCCGATTCCGCCGGGAAGATATCGATCACATCGCCACGCACGCGGAAGGTCGCGCGGGCGAAATCCATGTCGTTGCGGGTGTACTGCAGGCTGGTCAGGCGGCGCAGCAGCTCGCGCTGGTCCATCTTGTCGCCACGGTCCAGGTGCAGGACCATCTTCAGGTAGGAGGCCGGGTCGCCCAGGCCGTAGATCGACGACACGGTGCAGACGATGATCGCATCGTCACGCTCCAGCAGCGCCTTGGTCGCCGACAAGCGCATCTGCTCGATGTGGTCGTTGATCGAGGAATCCTTCTCGATGTAGGTATCGGACGACGGTACGTACGCCTCGGGCTGGTAATAGTCGTAGTAGGAAACGAAGTACTCGACGGCGTTGTTCGGGAAGAAGGTCTTGAATTCGCCATAGAGCTGCGCGGCCAGCGTCTTGTTCGGCGCCAGCACCATGGTCGGGCGCTGCACCTGGGAAATCACGTTGGCGATGCTGAAGGTCTTGCCGGAGCCGGTCACCCCCAGCAACGTCTGGTGCGACAGGCCCGCTTCGAGCCCTTCCACCATCTGTCGGATGGCCTCGGGCTGGTCACCGGCGGGCTTGAAGCGCGAATCCAGCTGGAATAACGACATGGGAACCTCGCTTTGGCGTGTGACGCTTCGGTCGCCAAAGCGTCATACCAGTCGAAAAGCACGCGCGACAACTCGCCGCCTGCTGTAGAGGCCTATATAATACCGGCCCGTCGACGCAACCCCCAGCGCCGTGTGCGGGTGGGTTGCAATTGCACTTCACTCCCGCCTTAGAGCTGCTGCCAAAATGAGTCTGTTCTCCGCTGTCGAAATGGCCCCCCGTGACCCGATCCTGGGCCTGAACGAAGCTTTCAACGCCGATACCCGCCCGGGCAAGATCAACCTGGGCGTAGGCGTTTATTACAACGAGGAAGGCCGTCTCCCGTTGCTGCGTGCCGTACAGGCCGCGGAGAAAGCCCGCATCGAAGCCCACGCACCGCGCGGTTACCTGCCGATCGAAGGCATCGCCGCCTACGATTCGGGCGTGCAGAAGCTGCTGTTCGGCGTTGATTCCGAGCTGCTGGCCGAAGGCCGTGTGGTCACCACCCAGGCCGTCGGCGGTACCGGCGCGCTGAAGACCGGTGCCGACTTCCTCAAGCGCCTGCTGCCCAACGCCACCGTCGCCATCAGCGACCCGAGCTGGGAAAACCACCGCGCCCTGTTCGAATCCGCCGGCTTCCCGGTGCAGAACTACCGCTACTACGACGCCGCCACCAACGGCGTGAACCGTGCCGGCCTGCTGGAAGACCTCAACGCCCTGCCCTCGCAGTCCATCGTTGTGCTGCACGCCTGCTGCCACAACCCGACCGGCGTCGACCTGACCCTGGACGACTGGAAACAGGTCCTGGACGTGCTCAAGGCCAAGGGCCATGTGCCGTTCCTCGACATCGCCTACCAGGGCTTCGGTGACGGCATCGACGAAGACGCCTCCGCTGTGCGCCTGTTCGCCAAGTCGGGTCTGAACTTCTTCGTTTCCAGCTCCTTCTCCAAATCGTTCTCGCTGTACGGCGAGCGCGTTGGCGCCCTGTCGGTGGTAACCGACAGCCGCGAGGAATCTGCCCGCGTCCTGTCCCAGGTCAAGCGCGTCATCCGCACCAACTACTCCAACCCGCCGACCCACGGCGCCAGCGTCGTCGCCGCCGTGCTGAACAGCCCGGAACTGCGTGCGGTCTGGGAAGAAGAGCTGGGCGAAATGCGCACCCGCATCCGCGCCATGCGCGTGGCCATGGTCGAGCAACTGGCTGCCCTGGGCGCCAAGCGCGACTTCAGCTTCGTGGCACAGCAGCGCGGCATGTTCTCCTACTCCGGCCTGACCGCCGAGCAGGTTGAACGCCTGAAGAACGAGTTCGGCATCTATGCCGTCGGCACCGGCCGCATCTGCGTCGCCGCGCTGAACAACGGCAACCTGGACACCGTCACCCGCGCCATCGTCCAGGTGCTGTAAAAAAATCAGGGGAAGTCGTCGGCACAATGTTGACTTCCCCTTTTTAATCAGTAAGATACGCACCGTTGTTCCGCGATAGCTCAGTCGGTAGAGCAAATGACTGTTAATCATTGGGTCCCTGGTTCGAGTCCAGGTCGCGGAGCCAAATTCGAAGCCCTCGGCACATGCCGGGGGCTTTTTTATTGGGCGTCGAAAATCCAGGACTACCCGAGCGCATGAAAAAGCCGGTCATGGACCGGCTTTTTCATTTCTGCTGGCGAAGGCTCAGAGCGAAATCCTGTCCCGGTTCTTCTCCAGGGTTCCCTTGCCGATTCCCTTCACCTCCAGCAACTGATCAACCGTGGTGAACGGCCCATTGCTGGCCCGATAGTCAACGATGGCCTGAGCCTTCACTTTGCCGATGCCCTTCAGGGATTTCTGCAGCTCCTCGGCGGATGCCGTATTGATGTTCACCGCTTCGACCTGAGAGACAGGCGCCTTGGCAGCCGGCGCCGGCGCCGGTGCTTCGGTCGCTGGCTTGCTGGCGGGTGCAGTCTTCGTATCCGCCTGGGCAACGCCTCCGAAGCAGAGGCTGGCACACAGGATCAGGCTGGCGATGGAGAACAGGTTCTTCTTCATGGATCGTTCCTTGGCATGAATGCCTTCTAGGCGGGCATGATTGCGCCGCCTGAAAAACATAAAGCCAGGAATGCCACCGAAACCGCCGGTTTAGAGAGTCGGCGGCAGTTTCCGTCGCCGCCGACAGTGCGCAAGGAAAGGGCTGACAGTGCATGCGGATGCGGCGGGTGCGCGCTCTGCTATGCGCTCCTGATCAGGGCTCCATCCGCCGCTGCTGGTGGATGAGATCGACGATCTCCCCTTCCGGACAATAGCCACTGACGGTTTCCCGCAGCAGTTGGCGCACCCGGGCGTAATTCCCCTGGTCCACCGCCTTGAGCAGATCAGCCAGCACCAGCTTGAAGCCTTCCCAGTGCATCAGCTCCTCGTTGGCCTTCATGATCATCGGGTGTTCGGTGGCGCTGACGTTATCGCCGATCAACAGCTCCTCGTAGAGCTTTTCGCCGGGGCGCAGGCCGCTGAACTCGATGGAAATGTCGCCGTGAGGGGCGCGCTCGGAACGGACGCTCAGGCCGGACAGGTGGATCATCCGCTCGGCCAGCTCGAGAATCTTCACCGGCTGCCCCATGTCCAGCACGAAGACGTCGCCGCCCCGCCCCATGGAACCCGCCTGGATCACCAGCTGGGCCGCTTCGGGAATGGTCATGAAATAGCGGGTGATGCCCGGATGGGTGACCGTCACCGGGCCACCTCGCTTGATCTGCTCGCGGAACAGCGGGATCACCGAGCCGGAGGAGCCCAGTACGTTGCCGAAGCGAACCATGGTGAAGCGGGTCTTGTTGACTTGGTGCACACCGGACTTGTCGCCGAACAACACCGGCGCCGACTCCTGGCTCAGTGCCTGCAGGATCATCTCCGCCAGGCGCTTGGTGCTGCCCATGACATTGGTCGGACGCACAGCCTTGTCGGTGGAGATCAGCACGAAATGCTGCACGCCGGCTTGCACGGCCACCTGGGCGGTGTGCAGGGTGCCCATCACATTGTTGAGCACGCCCTCGGAAATATTGTGCTCGACGATGGGCACATGCTTGTAGGCCGCGGCGTGATAGACCGTGGCGACCTTCCAGGTGCGCATGACATCCAGCAGCCGCTCGGCGCTGCGCACCGAGCCGAGGATCGGCACCAGCTGCACCGCGAGGGATTCGCGCTTGACGCGGTTCTCCAGCTCCTGGTGCACGCGGTAGAGGTTGTATTCGCTGTGTTCGAACAGCACCAGCACGGTCGGCGACGAGCCGAGGATCTGCCGGCAGAGCTCCGAACCGATGGAGCCCCCGGCGCCGGTCACCATCACCACTTCGCCGCGAATGCAGTGCTCGAACAACTCCTTGCGCGGCTCGACCGGGTCGCGCCCGAGCAAGTCGGCGATGTCCACTTCCTGGATGTCATCCACCCGCACCCGACCGTTGGCGAGGTCGATGAATCCCGGGACGCTTCGTACGTGAACCGGATAAGGCTCGAGCAAGCCAAGAATTTCGCGGCGACGGGCACGGGTTGCCGACGGGATGGCCAGCAGCACTTCCTGCACGCCGGTCTCGTCGATCATCTGCTGGATGTGCTTGGGCTTGTAGACCCGCAGACCGGCAATGACCCGGTTGGCGATCTCGTCATCATCATCGATGAAGGCAACCGGGCGCATCGCACGCCCCAGGCGCAGGGCGGCAACCAACTGGTTGCCCGCGGAACCGGCACCGTAGACGGCAACCTTGGGCAGGCCGTCCTGCTGCTTGATGAAGGGCATGGCCTGGACGGTGCTGTACCAGTCCCCCATGAAGTACTGCCGCATGGCCAGGCGCAGCCCGCCGATCATCAGCAGGCTCAGCCACCAGTAGTTCAGTACCAGGGAGCGCGGAACCGCCTCGGTGACCGAGCGATTCCAGTAGACCACCAGCGACAGGAGCAACGCCGAGATCGTCACCGCCTTCCAGATCGCAATCAGCGCATCGTTGCCCAGATAACGCATGACCGCCCGGTACATGCCGAAGCGAATGAACAGTGGAATGGCAACCGCCGGCGCCGCGACGAACAGCCAGCCATGGACACGGAAGGGGTATTCCAGATCGTCCGTGCCCAGTCGCACGATGAACGCCAGCCACAGCGAGAACCACACCAGCAGGATGTCGGTGGCGACCTGCAGTAACCGTTTATGTCGTCTCGGAAGCCTCAGCAGGCGTTCTCGGAGCATCAGCGCTTGTCCTTACCATCCCGAGCGGAGGAAATTGTCCACCCGCTACATTGACCACCAAAACCGGCGGAGTTCAGCTCACTTCCTGTTCATCCGGACGACCTGCACCCAGATGAGCTACGACAAGCACCAAAGGAGCATAGGCCACAATCAGCGCCAGCAAACCCGAAACATGCCCCAACGCAACCAGCAACGCCAGCGGCATCAGCCAGAGCGTATTGATGGCGGTCACACCCAGCGAAACCCGCAGATGGCTGCCGTAACGCCGCGAGGCACGCTGGTACGCATGGCTGCGATGCGCTTCGTAAACACGCTCACCGCGCAGCAGGCGGTGAATCAGGGTGAAGGTGGCATCCACCACGAACACGCCGAGCAGGATCAACCAGCTCCAGACCAGCGCTGGCGCCACCTCCCCCGCCTGCAGGGCCAGCCCGCCCAGGATCAGCCCGAGGAAACCACTGCCGGCATCACCCATGAAGATCCGCGCCGGCGGAAAATTCCAGACGAGGAATCCCGCCGCCGCCAGGCCCAGTATCAGCGGCAACCAGGCCAGTTGCGGTGCGCCGAGCGCCCAGCCGCAAAGCGCTCCCCCTATGCAGACGCTGATGGCCTCCAGGCCGGCGATCCCGTCGATGCCGTCCATGAAGTTGTACAGGTTGAGCAACCAGACCAGGAACACCAGCCCCAGGAAATCGCCCAGAAGGCCCAGGTCCAGCGTCCCCCATGGCACCGGCAATGCCGGCACGCCGCCCAGCCAGCAGAGCAACCAGAGTGCCGCGACAAAATGCCCCAGCAGCCGCCAGCGCGCCGGAATATGCCGGTGATCGTCGAGAAAACCAATGGCCGCCACCAGGGCGCCGGCCGGCAAGAGGGCCAACAGGCTTTTCCCATCCACCGCACCCAGCACACCGGCCAACGGCAGGAACCCGAGGAAGCCCAGCACGATGGCGACACCGCCGCCCCGTGGCGTCGGAATCTGGTGCGAACTGCGGGCGTTCGGAATATCCATGATGCTGCGCGCCAGCGCGTAGCGACGCACCCCTGCGGTCATGGCCCAGGACGCAATGAACACAGCCACCAGCAGCAAGCCCATGCTCATCGCCCCGACTCCTTACCACGCGCCTGCACCGTTTCCAGAAATGCCTGCTCGACTCGCACGGGTGGAACCCAACCCAGTCGGCCGCGAGTGCTGGACATATCCACCTGCAGGGACCCCAGCAGGCGCTGGACCTGCTGGCTCCGCCCGGTCAGCCGCCCGAGCAGACGCAGCAACCCCGTCGGGACTGGCACCAGGCAGGGGCGCACTCCCAGCGCCTTGCCCAGGCGACGGCACAACTGCGCCGTCGACAGATCCTCACCATCACTGACCAGGAACACCTGCCCCGCTGCCGCTGGATGGCGCGCGCAGAGCACCAGCAGGTCGACCAAATTGTCTCGCGCCACCAGGCTGCGGCGGTTGTCGATGGCGCCAAAGGGCAACGGCAGCCGCCGCTGGACGGCGCGCATCAGGCTGGCAAAATTGGCCCTCACACCCGGGCCATAGACCAGCGGCGGGCGCACCACCACGACCTCCAGCGCCGTCTTCCCGGCAACCGCAAACAAAGCCTGCTCGGCTTCAAGCTTGGATTGCCCGTACGGGTCCTGCGGCCGAGCAATGGCATCGGCGGTGAAAGGCTGGCCCGGCGCGGTTTCCTCACCGTTGACCTTGATCGAGCTGACGAACACAAAACGCTTCACGCCAGCCGCCGCCGCTTCCTGGGCCAGGTGCCGGGTCGCCTCGACGTTGACCGCGCGAAACTCGGCGAGCGGGTCGGCCGCCTGCTCGTCCATCACATGGACGCGAGCGGCACAGTGGATCACCGCATCGACGCCGTGCAGCGCCTGCGCCCAGGACTGGGCAGCGCTCAACCCTTCGATGTGCACCACCTCGACCCCAGCGGGCCAATGCGCCGCGACGCCGCGCTGGGCGACACGAACCTGCACATCGTTTTCCTGGCGCAAGCGAGCCAGCACGCCTTGGCCGACAAAACCGCTCGCGCCCGTGAGTAGAACCTTCAATCCGGTACCTGCAGAACCTGACGCCGATGGCGTCTTCCATGTTTGAGCGAGCGCGTCAGAGCGGCGAAATGACTGGCCGCAGCGCATTCCAGGCGTGGCAACTGGGACATTGCCAGTGCAGTTCGCGGCCGGCAAAACCACACTTGCCGCATCGATAGCGCGGCATTGTCTTATACAACCCGATGATTATTGGAGCGATTTTTCCAGGTGCCGAGTCTTTTCCCGTGTCACGGGCGACCACTTCCAGGTATTCACCCACCCCCTGCCAGGAGGGATGGCGTTCGACCCGTTCCAGCAGGCTCTCGCGCCAGCTCAAGTCCCCTTGCGCCTGCTCGCTCTCGGCCAGGAGCGCCAGGATGGCTGGAGGCACCTCTTCGCCCGTGGCCAGCTCACGCAGGCAGGCCAGCAACTCCGGCCGGGCAAGGCCATCATGGCGGCGCAGCAGCGGCACGATCTCGCCCAGGAAAGCCTTGGCATCGCTTGCGAGCTCGCCGATGGTGGCGACAGCCGCTACCTGATCCTTGCGCCACAACTCGCAGTCCAGCCGCATGAGCAGAGCCCGCACACAGCGCTTGTCGACACGACGGGCCTCGCGCAGCAGCTCCTGCATGGCGCTGCGATCCCCGGTCCTGCCTTTTTCCTGGGCCAGCTCGCAGTAGTAGTTGGCCAGCGCCGCGCTCAGTTCGGGCCGGCTGGACACCAGCCGGGCGGCCAGTTCGATGGCGCGCGACCAGTTCTTCTCCCGTTCGCAGATCAGCCGCTGCTCATCCAGCGCTTCCAGGGCGATGGGCTCCTCGCGCTGCTGTGTCAGTTCGTCGAGCAGTTCCTCGGCACTGCCGAGCAGGCCGCCCGCGATGTAGTCGCGCGCCAGCTCCAGGCGCACCTGCGCGACCAGGGATCCATCCTCGCCAGCGCGGCCCAGCAGGTCCTGGTGGATATGGATGGCTTTTTCGATATCGCCGCGGCGGCGGAACAGGTTACCGACGTGCAGGTGGCTTTCGAGGGTTTCCGGGCTGACGACCAGGCCCTGGGAGAGGCTCTCCAGCGCATCGTCGGAATGCCGCTCCAGCAGGTTGTGCATGCTGTGGACGCGGGCCCGCAGGTTCGACTCGGGGGCGGCCTGGGGCCTGGAAAGCGAGCGACGCCCCATCCACCAGCCGATGGCCAGGGCGCAGAAGAAGAACAGCGTGGCGATGACGCTAGGCATGGTCCGTCAGCGACTTTTCACGCAGCGCGTCATTCTCCTTGCGGAAACGGGTGACTTCGGAGCGCAGCCCGGTCATGCGGACGTGCGTCTTCGCGCGGAAGGGAATGCTCAGCAGCAGGCCGATCACGCCGCCGACGATGAAGGCAAGGGAGATGAAGACCACCAGCGGCCACTGCGGAGACTGCCAACCGAGGAAGGTCAGCTGCGCGGACTGCAGGTTCTCCAGGACGAAAATCACGACGACGGCCGCCAGGATGACCAGCGCCAGAATCAGCAGGAAACGTTTTGCCCGAAGCATGGACACTCCTTCTTGAAGACGGATACCCCGGGGTCACTCGGGTTCATTGACGCGGTCGCGCAGCTCCTTGCCGGGCTTGAAGTGCGGGACGAACTTGCCATCCAGGCGCACCGACTCGCCGGTTTTCGGATTACGCCCCACGCGCGGCGCGCGGTAGTGCAGAGAGAAGCTGCCGAAACCCCGGATTTCGATGCGATCCCCCGTCGCCAGAGCCTGGGACATTTGCTCAAGCATGGTCTTGATCGCCAGCTCCACATCCTTTGCGGAAAGCTGCCCCTGATGGGTGACGATTCTCTCGATCAACTCCGACTTGGTCATGGTTTTCCCTTCTTTTTCAAGCGGCTAGATCAGCTCTAGGTTCTTTTAGCATGCTGATCATGCTTTGAACAGCCCGAACGGAAAGGATGTGTTTTCGCCGGGTCAAGTAGCTGGCGAATAAAAAATGGCCGATCCCCGGTCAGGGGATCGGCCACGGTCGCGCCCAGGAGAGGAAGGACGCGCAAGCAAGAAACGGATCAGGCGATGGCGGCAAGCTGCGCCTTGGCCTTGGCCAGGCCTTTCTCGGCGAATTCACCGCCCATGTTCAGGCCTTCGGCATGGATGAAGGTCACGTCGTGGATGCCGATGAAGCCCAGCGCCTGGCGCAGGTAGGGCTCCTGGTGATCCAGCGCGCCGCCGGCGTAGACGCCGCCACGGCTGGTCAGGACGAAGGCGCGCTTGCCGGTGAGCAGGCCCTGCGGGCCGGTCTCGGTGTACTGGAAGGTGACGCCGGCGCGCAGCACGTGGTCCAGCCAGGACTTCAGGGTGCTGGGAATGGCGAAGTTGTACATCGGCGCGGCCAGCACCAGCACATCGGCGGCCTGCAGCTCGGCGGTCAACTGGTTGGAGCGTTCCAGCGCGGCGCGCTCGATCTCGCTGTGCTCCTGGGCCGGTTTCATCCAGCCGCCCAGCAGGTTGGCGTCCAGGTGTGGCACCTGCTCGACCGCCAGGTCGCGGACCTGGATCTCGTCGGCCGGGTGAGCGGCCTGCCATTGGGCGATGAAATCGCGGGTCAGCTGGCGGGAAACGGAACCTTCCTGACGGGCACTGCTTTCGATGACGAGAACGCGGGACATGGACTGGACCTCCATCGGTCATTGAATGTGTCGATGGAGGTCATCCTAGTGATGACTAAATCGATTAAAAAGCGGAAATAGTCGCTACTAATCATCGAATAAATTGATTTTCAGCAGCGCAACTTCTAGTCTTGTCCGCGACGCTACTCAGGTCGGATTGCAGGTCAGCTTGATGCGCAGCTTGATCACCGAGCGGCTGAAGCTGGAGGTCATGTTGGCCTCCTTGCCCGGTTCAATGGTGGCCTTGCGTACGTGAGGGGTCTCCGGCCCGTTGACGAAGACGGCGGTGCAGGTCGCCGCCTGCTGACCGTTATTGCGCAGGAGGATTGCGCCCATCTGGTCACCGATGTCCTGGGTTTCGTAATCCACCTCGGCACCGTTGAGGCTCTTCTGCACCTCGATCGGATAGGCCAAGGCCGTCAGCGGCAGCAGCGCCAGAACGGCACAACAGAATTTTTTCATGGCGGTCTCTTGTTGGTCTTCTGCGGACCGCCAGATTAGACAAGAGGAAGCGAGGATGAAAGCGCCCCGCGTTACCCTGGATCAGTGGAGAACCCTGCAGGCCGTGGTCGACCACGGCGGCTTCGCCCAGGCGGCGGAAGCCCTGCACCGTTCGCAGTCGTCGATCAGCTACACCGTGGCGCGCATGCAGGAGCAGCTCGGCGTCCCCCTGTTGCGCATCGACGGGCGCAAGGCGGTACTCACCGAGGCGGGCGAGGTGCTGCTGCGCCGCTCGCGCCAGTTGGTGAAGTCCGCCGGGCAGCTGGAAGAGCTGGCCCACCACATGGAGCAGGGCTGGGAGCCGGAAGTGCGCCTGGTGGTGGACGCCGCCTACCCTACCGTGCGCCTGGTCCGCGCCCTCTCTGCCTTCATGCCGCAGAGCCGTGGCTGCCGTGTGCTGCTGCGCGAGGAAGTGCTCTCCGGCGTCGAGGAGGCGCTGGTGCAGGGCCATGCGGACCTCGCCATCAGCGGCCTGAATATCGCCGGCCACCTGGGGGCTGACCTGTCCATCGTCGACTTCGTCGCCGTGGCGCATCCCGACCACCCGCTGCACCGCCTGCAGCGGGAAGTCACTCACCAGGACCTGGAAACCCAGATGCAGGTGGTGATCCGCGACTCCGGCCGCCTGCAGCCACGCGACGTCGGCTGGCTCGGCGCCGAGCAGCGCTGGACGGTGGGCAGCCTGGCCACCGCCGCCACCTTCGTCAGCAACGGCCTGGGCTTCGCCTGGCTGCCACGGCACATGATCGAGCGCGAGCTGCGCGACGGCCAGCTCAAGCCGCTGCCGATGAAACAGGGCGGCGTACGCGAGAGCCGCTTCTATCTTTACCCGAACAAGGAAAAGCCCCTGGGCCCCGCGACACAGATTCTCGTGGAGCTGCTGACCACCTTCGCCAACGTGCCGCTCGACGCCCACTTCGCCGCCCCGGAAAGCCCGGCCTGAGCACACAGGCCGCCAGGAAAAGGAGCCCTCCATGCCGTTCTTCGACCACGCCGGTCAGCGCCTGCACTACGAGGAAAGCGGATTCGGCACGCCGGTCCTGCTGGTACACGGGCTCGGCTCCAGCACCCGCGACTGGGAATACCAGGTGCCCGAACTGGAAAAGCGCCACCGCGTCATCGCCCTCGACGTACGCGGCCACGGCCAGTCGGACAAGCCGCGCCAGCGCTACAGCATTGGCGCGTTCGCCGAGGACGTGATTGCCCTGCTCGACCACCTCGGGCTGGGCCGCGTGCACCTGGTGGGCATCAGCATGGGCGGCATGATCGGTTTCGAACTGGCCACCCGCTGGCCGGAACGACTGAACAGCCTGACCATCGTCAACAGCGCCCCGGAGGTGAAGCCGCGCACCCTGCGCGAATACCTGGAAGTGGCGCGCCGGCTGTTCCTCGCCCACGTGCTGGGCCTGGACACCGTGGGCAAGGCGCTGGGCAAGCTGCTGTTCCCCAAGCCCGAACAGAGCGAGCTGCGCCGCAAGATCCAGCAGCGCTGGCCACAGAACGACAAGCGCGCGTACCTTTCCAGCCTGCACGCCATCATCGGCTGGGGTGTGCAGGAACGCCTGGCGCGCATAACCTGTCCAACCCTGGTGATCAGCGCCGACCGCGACTACACCCCGGTCTCGCTCAAGCAGGCCTATGTCGGGCGCCTGCCCAACGCCCGCCTGGTGGTGATCGAGGACTCGCGCCACGCCACCCCGCTGGACCAGCCGGAACGATTCAATACCACCCTGCTCGACTTCCTCGAGCAGGTCGACCATCCCTAGAACCTTCAGGAAACATCCGCCAAATGACCCTGTTCAAACGCTTCCTGCTCGCTGCCTGCTCCCTGGTCCTGGCCGGTTCGGCTGTCGCCGCCGACGCCAACAAGCCCCACGTCCTGCTGTCCACCACCTCGGGGGAAATCGAAATCGAGCTGTACGCCGACAAGGCACCGATTTCCGTGAAGAACTACCTGTCCTACGTCGACAGTGGCTTCTACAACGGAACCATCTTCCACCGCGTGATCCCCAACTTCATGATCCAGGGCGGCGGCTTCACCGAGGCCATGAAGGAGAAGGACACCCAGGCGCCGATCAAGAACGAGGCCGACAACGGCCTGCTCAACGAGCGCGGCACCCTGGCCATGGCGCGCACCAGCGACGTGAACTCCGCCACCAGCCAGTTCTTCATCAACCTGACCAGCAACGACTTCCTCAACCATGGCAACCGCGACTTCGGCTACGCCGTATTCGGCAAGGTCGTGCGCGGCATGGGCGTGGTCGACCAGATCGCCGGGGTGAAGACCGGCAACCGCGGCATGTTCCAGGACGTACCGGCCACCCCGGTGGTCATCCTCTCCGCCAAGCGTCTGTGATTGCGCGCAACCACGGCTGACGGAGGCCACTTGAGGCGAGCCCAGGACGGGCTCGCCGACACAACCCGAGACCCATCATGCTTTACCGTCGTTTCGAGCGTCTGATCGATCCCTTCCGCGACGTCCCCGAGCGCATGCCGCCCTCCGACGTCATCCGCTTCTACGTCTATTACCTGCGCCAGGTCTGGCCGGTATTCCTCGCGCTGCTCTTCGTCGGGCTGATCGTCGCGCTGATCGAAGTCGCCCTGTTCAGCTACCTCGGCCGAATCGTCGACCTCGCCCAGGGCACTGCCCCTGCCGACTTCTTCACCCTGCACGGCCGCGAGCTGATCTGGATGGCCGTGGTGGCGCTGATCCTGCGCCCGGTGTTCAACGGCCTGCACGACATGCTGGTGCACCAGAGCATCAACCCCAGCATGACCAACCTGATCCGCTGGCAGAATCACCGCTACGTGCTCAAGCAGAGCCTGGGCTTCTTCCAGAACGACTTCGCCGGGCGCATCGCCCAGCGCATCATGCAGACCGGCAACTCCCTGCGCGATTCCGCCGTGCAGGTGGTCGACGCCATCTGGCACGTGGTGATCTACACCATCAGCGCCCTGGTGCTGTTCGCCGAGGCCGACTGGCGCCTGATGATCCCGCTGGTGCTCTGGGTGATCGGCTACGTCGGCGCACTGGGCTACTTCGTGCCCCAGGTGAAACGCCGTTCCGTGGAAGCCTCGGATTCGCGCTCCAAGCTCATGGGCCGGATCGTCGACGGCTACACCAACATCACCACCCTCAAGCTGTTCGCCCACACGCGCCAGGAAGAGGACTACGCCCGCGAAGCCATCGACGACCAGACCCGCAAGGCCCAGCGCGCCGGGCGCGTGGTGACTTCCATGGACGTCACCATCACCATCTTCAACGGCCTGCTGATCGCCGGCACCACGGGCCTGGCCCTGTGGCTGTGGACCCAATCGCTGATCTCGGTCGGCGCCATCGCCCTGGCCACCGGCCTGGTCATCCGCATCAACAACATGTCCGGCTGGATCATGTGGGTGGTCGGCGGCATCTTCGAGAACGTCGGTCAGGTGCAGGACGGCATGCAGACCATCGCCCTGCCCCGGCAGGTGATCGACGCGCCGGACGCCAAGCCGCTGCTGGTGAACCACGGCGAAGTGCGGTTCGACCAGGTGGACTTCAGCTACGGCAAGGGCGGCGGCCTGATCAGCGGCCTCGACCTGACCGTACGCCCCGGCGAGAAGATCGGTCTGGTCGGCCCCTCCGGCGCCGGCAAGTCGACCCTGGTGAACCTGTTGCTGCGCCTGTATGACCTCGAAGGCGGACGCATCCTGATCGACGGCCAGGACATCGCCCACGTGACCCAGGAAAGCCTGCGCGCGCAGATCGGCATGGTCACCCAGGACACCTCGCTGCTGCACCGCTCGATCCGCGCCAACCTGCTCTACGGCCGCCCCGACGCCAGCGAGGCGGACTTGCAGGATGCGATCCAGAAGGCCCGCGCCTCGGAGTTCATCCCGCAGCTGAGCGACTCCGAAGGCCGCCTCGGCCTCGACGCCCATGTCGGCGAGCGCGGCGTGAAACTTTCCGGCGGCCAGCGCCAGCGCATCGCGATCACCCGCGTGCTGCTCAAGGACGCGCCGATCCTGATCCTCGACGAGGCCACTTCAGCGCTGGACTCGGAAGTGGAGGCGGCGATCCAGGAAAGCCTGGAAACCCTGATGCAGGGCAAGACGGTGATCGCCATCGCCCACCGCCTTTCCACCATCGCACGCATGGATCGCCTGGTGGTACTGGAGCATGGCCGCGTGGTCGAGAGTGGCAGCCACGCCGAGCTGCTGGCCCATGGCGGCCTGTATGCGCGGCTGTGGCGGCACCAGACCGGCGGCTTCGTCGGGGTGGATTGATCGGGATTGGCTCGGCCGCTCCGACGCTTCCGCCCCTGTAGGAGCGAGCTTGCTCGCTCCTGCGAAGAGCTCCCGGCACAAAACCAACGCCCATAAAAAAGCCCGGCGCAAGGCCGGGCATGTCCAGATCAGGACAGCTCAGTGTGTGTCCAGCAGCGCCAGGGCCTCACGGCTCAGACGCTCGACCTTGGCCCAGTCGCCCGCGTCGATGGCGGCCTTGGGCAGCATCCAGCTGCCGCCTACGCACATCACGTTGGCCAGCTGGTAGTAGTCATTCAGGTTGTCCGGACCGACGCCACCAGTGGGACAGAAGCGGATGTCCGGGAACGGCCCGCCAAACGCCTTGAGCGCCTCCACGCCGCCGGCGACCTTCGCCGGGAACAGCTTGAAGCGGCGCAGGCCATGACGGTAAGCCGCCATGATTTCCGAAGCGGTGGCCACGCCAGGCAGCAGTGGCACCGGGCGAGTCACCGCGTACTGCAGCAGCTCGTCGGTACAGCCGGGGGTGACGATGAACTTCGCCCCCGCCTCTTCCGCCTGGGCGAAGGTTTCCGGGTCGAGCACGGTGCCGGCGCCGACGATCAGCTCCGGGCGCTGCTCGCTCAACTGGCGAATCGCGGTGAGGCCCAGCGAGGTCCGCAAGGTCACTTCCAGAACGGTGATGCCGCCGGCTGCCAGAGCATCCGCCATGGGCAGGATGTCCGCCTCGCGGTCGATGGTGATCACCGGCAGGATGCGCGCGCGCTGCGCCAGGGCATCGATCTGCTGGATGTGTTGTTCAGACATTGCGGTAACTCCGTGCCTCAAGGGCACCAGTGGATCGAAAGAGGCGAACGCAGGAATGCATTGATGGGCATGCGCTGGTAGTCGTTGT
The DNA here is from genome assembly GCA_046940325.1 of Enterobacterales bacterium AE_CKDN230030158-1A_HGKHYDSX7. GTDB lineage: Bacteria > Pseudomonadota > Gammaproteobacteria > Pseudomonadales > Pseudomonadaceae > Pseudomonas. The sequence continues at coordinate 651,693 of JBKYMN010000001.1, forward strand.
CGCTGAGTGCCTGGCTCAGGGTGGCCAGCTTGGGCTCGCCCTGGATGGCCAGTATCTGCACCCGCGCGCCCTGCAGCACGGCACGGGTCAAGGTCAGGCGCTGGTGCGGCACGCTCGGCGCCCACATCGGCAGACAGCGCCGCGTGCCGGCCGGATCGAGCGCCTCGACCAGGTTGGCGCTGCCGGGGAACAGCGAGGCCGTGTGGCCGTCATCGCCCATACCCAGCACCAGCACGTCGATGGGCAGCATCAGCTCATGCAGGTAGCGGTCGGCCTTGTCGGCCGCCTCTTCCAGGCTGGCCGCCGGCTGGTAGAGGCCGATGAACTGCGCCTTGGCCGCCGCGCCCTTGAACAGATGACGACGCAGCAGGCCGGCATTGCTGTCGGGGTGCGACTCGGGCACCCAGCGTTCGTCGGCGAGGCTGACAGCCACCCGGGACCAGTCCAGCACCGCGCCGCTCAGGGCTTCCAGGAAAGCCACCGGGCTGCGCCCGCCGGACACCACCAGCAATGCGCGGCCGCGCTCGATCAGCGCTTCGCGCAGGGCGTCGGCGACCGCTTCGGCCAGGCCGCGGGCCTGCTCGGCAGCGTTGTTCCAGGTCTTCCAGGCCATGCCTTCTTTCAGTGTCGGTTCAAAGATCGCCATACCAGTCCCTCCCGTCGCGAGCGATCAGGGCAACCGCGGCCTGCGGTCCCCAGCTGCCGGCCGGGTACGGCTTGGGCTCTTCGCCCAGGCGCCCCCAACCGTCGATCAGGCCGTCGCACCACTTCCAGGCGGCCTCGATCTCATCCTTGCGGACGAACAGGTTCTGGTTGCCCTGGGTGACTTCCAGCAACAGTCGCTCGTAGGCATCCGGCGTCCGGGCGGTCTGGAAGGTTTCGGAGAAATTCAGTTGCAGCGGGCCGGTGCGCAGTTGCATGCCCTTGCCCAGCCCCTGGTCCTTGGTCATCACCTGCAGGGAAATGCCCTCGTCCGGCTGCAGGCGGATGATCAGCCGGTTGCTGATCAGCGAACGCTGCTCCGGAGCGAAGATGTAGTGCGGCGGCTCCTTGAAGTGGATGACGATCTGCGAATGCTTCTGCGGCATGCGCTTGCCGGTGCGCAGGTAGAACGGCACGCCGGACCAGCGCCAGTTGCGGATATCCACACGCAGGGCGACGAAGGTCTCGGCATCACTGTTGGGGTTGGCGTTTTCCTCGGCGAGGTAGCCGGGCACCGCCTTGCCATCGATGTAGCCGGCGGTGTACTGGCCACGCACCACGCGGGTCGCCAGTTGCTCGGGGGCGATGGGCTCGAGCGCGCGCAGCACCTTCACCTTCTCATCGCGGATGCTGTCGGCGGTGAGGTCCGCCGGCGGGTCCATGGCGATCAGGCAGAGCAGTTGCAGCAGGTGGTTCTGCACCATGTCGCGCAGCTGGCCGGCCTTGTCGAAGTAGCCCCAGCGGCCTTCGATGCCGACTTTCTCGGCCACGGTGATCTCCACGTGGGAGATGTGGTTCTGGTTCCACTGGGTCTCGAACAGGCTGTTGGCGAAGCGCAGGGCGATGAGGTTCTGCACCGTCTCCTTGCCCAGGTAATGGTCGATCCGGTAGATGCGGTTTTCCGGGAAGAAGCGCGCCACTGCGTCGTTCACCGCGCGGGACGATTCCAGGTCATGACCGATGGGCTTCTCCAGGACCACCCGGGTGCGCTCGGCCAGGCCGGCGGCGGCGAGGTTCTCGCAGATGCCGCCGAACACGGAAGCGGCGGTGGCGAAGTAGGCGACCAGGGTCTGCTCGTCCCCCACCAGTTCGGCCAGCGCCTGGTAGGAGCCGGCGTCGAGGAAATCCATGCTCAGGTGGTGCAGGCGTGCCTGGAAACGGGCCCAGACCGCTTCGTCCCACTCCTTCGCCGGCACGGCCTGGCGCAGGCGTCGCTCGATGGTCACCAGGGGCGCCTCGGTGGCACCGTCGTCGCGGGCCAGGGCCAGAATGCGGGTATCGCGGTGCAGCAGGTCTTCGCGGTCGAGCTGGTAGAGCGCCGGCAGCAGTTTTCGCAGGGCGAGATCGCCCAGGGCGCCGAACAGCGCGAGGGTACAGGGCAGAACGCGGACATCAGGCATTTGTTGTTACCAACCAAATTTTGAACGATAGTTAGCCTTCCACACCGGCATTAAGACAAATATGTAGTAATTAAACAACATATTTTTGCCACCTCGCGCCGCTGTTGGTCGCCTGCCGGCCTGACGTTAGGATAGCGCCGCTGGCCGCACCTACCCGGCCAACCGTCGATTGCCCAAGGAGCACGGATGAAAAACCTGCTGGAGCAGATCCAGAGCCGTCTGGAAGAGCTGAACAAAGCCGAGCGCAAGGTCGCCGAGGTCATCCTGCGCGACCCGCAGCAGGCCACGCGCTTCAGCATCGCCGCGCTGGCCCAGGCCTCCAGTGTCAGCGAGCCGACGGTGAACCGCTTCTGCCGCTCCTTCGACATGAGCGGTTATCCGGAACTGAAGATCCAGCTGGCCCAGAGCCTGGCCAGCGGCGCGGCCTTCGTGACCCAGGCGGTGGCCGCCGACGACGGCCCCGAGGCCTACACCCGGAAAATCTTCAGCAGCACCATCGCTTCGCTGGACAGCGCCTACAAGCTGCTCGACCCGAAGCTGATCGACCGTGCCGTGGACCTGCTGATCCAGGCCCGGCAAATCCACTTCTTCGGCCTCGGCGCGTCCAGCTCGGTGGCGCTCGACGCCCAGCACAAGTTCTTCCGCTTCAACCTGGCGGTATCGGCGCAGAGCGACGTGCTGATGCAACGGATGATCGCCTCGGTGGCGCACACCGGTGACCTGTTCGTGGTGATCTCCTACACCGGGCGCACCCGCGAGCTGGTGGATGTGGCGCACCTGGCGCGGCAGAACGGCGCCTCGGTGCTCGGCCTGACCGCCGCCAACTCACCACTGGCCCGCGCCAGCACCCTGAGCCTGGATATCCCGCTACCGGAGGACACCGACATCTATATGCCGATGACCTCGCGGATCATCCAACTCACCGTGCTCGATGTGCTCGCCACCGGCGTGACCCTGCGCCGTGGCGTGGATTTCCAGCCACACCTGCGCAGGATCAAGGAGAGCCTGGTGCCGACGCGCTACCAGCTCGACGAGGAAAGCTGAGCCAGACGACGCACCCTAGCGGTAGGAGCACGCCACGCGCGCGATCGCGGGCATGGCCCGCTCCTACAGGGGAAACCGCCGGCGCATGGATCAGTCGTCCGCGCTCGGATCGAGCCCCGGGAACAGCACCTCGGTGAAGCCGAACTTGCTGAAATCGGTGATACGCGACGGATACAGGCGGCCGATCAGGTGGTCGCACTCGTGCTGCACCACGCGGGCGTGGAAGCCTTCCACCGTGCGATCGATGGGCAGCCCCTGCGGGTCGACGCCCTGGTAGCGAATGCGCTGGTAGCGATTCACTGCCCCGCGCAGGCCCGGCACCGACAGGCAACCTTCCCAGCCCTCCTCCAGCTCATCACCGATGGGCGTGATCAGCGGGTTGAGCAGGATGGTCGGCGGCACCGCCGGCGCGTCCGGGTAGCGCTCGCTGCGCTCGAAGCCGAAGATCACCAGCTGCAGATCGACACCGATCTGCGGCGCGGCCAGGCCGACGCCGCCGACGTGGTGCATGGTCTCGAACATGTCGTCGATCAGTTGCTGCAGCTCGGCGCTGCCGATCATCGACTCGGGCACCGGCGGGGCAATGCGCAGCAGTCGCTCGTCGCCCATCTTGAGAATCTCGCGGATCATCTCGGCCTCGTTCGCCATTGAGTGAAAGCGGCATGCTTCCAGGGAGAGCTGCATCCTCGGCTCCCGTGTCGCGTCTGGCAAGCCCGCGACCGCCGGGCAGCCTCCCGCGGGCCGCGCCACCCCGGTGATAGACTGATGAACGACGACAGCCATCGAACGGCGGATATGGGCCGGCTTTCACGGCAGATGGCGGTCCAACCCTGGGGGGACTTTGCATTCCGGGGGCGGGAGGTTCGTCATGAACAGGCATTACTACATCAGCGACAACCTGGACGACCTGGAGCAGGTTGAGCAGGAGTTGTCCGACAGCGGTATCGGCATCGAGCAGATGCACGTGCTCAGCGACCGCGACGCCGAAGTGCAGGGACACCGGCTCCACGAAGTGCCTTCGATGATGAAGAAGGACGTGGTGCACTGGGGCAAGATCGGCCTGGTGATCGGCGCCGCCCTGGCGCTGCTGGTGCTGCTGGTGGGTTACCTGAGCGGCTGGACGCAGACGGCGGCGGGCTGGGTTCCCGTGCTGTTCCTCGCGGCGGTGCTGCTGGGCTTCAGCCTGTGGGAAAGCAGCTTCTTCGGGCTGCAGCGCCCCAGTGGCGACGTACGCCGCTTCCAGGACAACCTGCATGAAGGCCGCCACGTGTTCTTCGTCGACGTGAAACCCGAGCAGGAACCGGTGCTGGACATGGTTGTGCGCCATCACCCGCGCCTGGAAATCGCCGGTTTCGGCAGCGCCATGCCGGCCTGGTGGCTTTCCGTCGAGCAGGCCTGGAATCGTTTCCGCCACATGATGTAGCACTGCGCGCGGCTCCACCGGGCACCTTCACAGCGCGGCAGCCGAGGTAAAGGCAGCCGCGGGGGCTTTGCGCGTTCGGATGGAGCCCAGCCTTGACGCACATCAGCGGGCCGTCGGCGCGGGAGATTGAAACTGCCCCTACGGACTTGGCCCGGTGCCGCAAGGGCAGGATTCCTGGGAGTAAGGTGGCTGGTCGTCGCGGCGCCGGCTAGGGTCCTTGTACCCGCCACGCACTCCCCCCTGAGGAGAAGCAATGACCGCCCCCGCTCAGGTCACCGTCCATTCCACCGCCGGCCTCGACCGCCAGCAGTACCGCATAAGCCTGAGCTATGTCGTGGAAAACGCCGGCAGCCGCGACGCATTGGTGAAGTTCGAACTGGACGGCGAGATCGACGGCCAGCCCTTCAACGACGGCTTCGACCTGCCCGGTGACCTCGCCTTCAACTTCGCCGGCAGTGCCACACGACTTTTGCGCCGCCACGGCCTGCGGGTCTGCCACGGCCCGGTGCTGCGCTTTCGCAAGGAACATGACCGGGTGTTCGATGACCTGCGCCGCCAACTGAAGGCCGCTCCGGGCACTCCGGTCGACCTGCAGCGCATGGGCTCGCTGGCCCCGGCCGAGCCACGCTGCGCGGTGGCCGAGTCCATCGTTCGCGGGCGAGGCTGAGTCGTCAGCGACTGAATCGTCAGGCCAGGTCGATGCGCTCGTCGTGGATGACGATCAGGCCCTGCTTGAACAGGCCGCCGATGGCCTTCTTGAAGTTGCCCTTGCTGACGCCGAACTGCTGCGCGATGAGCTCCGGCGGACTCTTGTCGCTGAGCGCCAGGGTGCCGCCAGCTTCGCGCAGGGCCTGGAGAATCTGCTCGCTGAGTGCATCGGACAAGCCGGCGCCAGCGGGCTGCAGGCTCAGGCTGATCTTGCCGTCGGCGCGCATTTCCTTGATGTAGCCGGTCTCGCGCAGGCCGTTGCGCATGAACTTGAAGACTTCGTTCTTGTGGATCAGGCCCCAGTGCTTGCCGTCGATGATGGCCTTGTAGCCCAGATCGGTGCGCTCGACGACGAGCAGGTCCACCTGCTGGCCGACCTTGTAGCGCGCCGGGGTGTTGTCCAGGTAGCGGTCCAGGCGCGCAGTGGCGGTGATGCGGCGGGTGCGCTCGTCGAGGTAGACGTAGACCACGCAGTAATCGCCGACCTGCAGCGGGCGCTTTTCTTCCGAGTGCGGCAGGAGCAGGTCCTTGGGCAGGCCCCAGTCGAGGAACAGACCGACGCGGTTGACCTCCACCACCTTCAGGCTGGCAAAGCCGCCGACCTGCACCTTGGGCTTCTGGGTGGTGGCGATCAGGCGGTCTTCGCTGTCCAGGTAGATGAACACGTTGAGCCAGTCGCCCACCTCGGTGGGTTCGTTCTTCGGCACGTAGCGCTTGGGCAGCAGGATTTCGCCATGGCTCTCGCCATCCAGGTAGAGACCGAAATCGGTGTGCTTGGCCACCTGCAACGAATTGAACCGACCTATGACTGCCATGACGCTTACCTCGTGAACGGGGCGAGCATTCTACGCGCATTGGCGCGAGGATGCGCCCCAAGCCGCCGAACGCCGGCTTTTTGTAGGACCGAGGGGGATGCCCAGCCCTTGCTCGCGAACCGTGTATTCCAGCCGCTCCGGAGTTAAGCAGTTCGCGAGCAGGCTCTCGCCTACAAATGCTCGGCCTGGCCGAACTGGAGCTCGGCCAGGCGTGCATACAGGGGATTGCTGGCGACCAATTCGGAATGCCGCCCCAGCGCCACCAGCCGGCCATGTTCGACCACCGCGATGCGATCGGCATTGAGTACCGTGGCCAGGCGGTGGGCGATCACCAGCGTAGTGCGGTCGCGCATCAGCCCCGGCAAGGCCTGCTGGATCAGGTGCTCGCTCTCGGCGTCCAGTGCGCTGGTGGCTTCGTCGAGTAACAGGATAGGCGCGTCCACCAACAGCGCACGGGCAATCGCCAGGCGCTGGCGCTGGCCGCCGGAAAGCCCCAGCCCGCTCTCCCCCAGGTGAGTCCGGTAGCCCTGCGGCAGCCGCAGGATGAACTCATGGGCATGGGCCGCGCGGGCGGCGGCCTCCACCTCGGCATCGCTGGCACCGGGGCGGCCGTAGCGGATGTTCTCTTCCACCGTGCCGAAGAACAGCGCCGGGTTCTGCGAGACCAGGGCGAAGCTGCGGCGCAGGTCCGCCGGATCAAGTTGGGCGATGGGCTGGCCGTCGATCAGGATGCGCCCCTGCTGTGGGTCGTAAAAGCGCAGCAGCAGGTCGAACAGAGTGGACTTGCCGGCGCCCGACGGGCCCACCAGCGCCAGGGTCTCCCCCGGCGCCACCTGCAGGTCGATGCCGTCGATGGCCCACTGCTCCGGGCGCGACGGATAGGCAAAACGTACGCCCTGCAGGTCGATGCTGCCGACGATCCGCTCCGGCAAGTGCAGCAAGTCGGTGGCCGGCGCCTGGATCTCACTGCGCGCCCGCAGCAGTTCGGCGATGCGCTCGGCGGCACCGGCTGCGCGCTGCAACTCGCCGATCACCTCGCTGAGCGTGCCGAAGGCCATGCCCACGATCAGGCTGTAGAACACGAAAGCCGCCAGGTCGCCGGGGCTGATACGCCCGGCGATCACGTCCATGCCACCGACCCAGAGCATCACGCCGACGGCGCCGAGCACCAGCAGGATCACCACACTGACCAGCCAGGAGCGCTGGGTGATGCGCTTGCGCGCGGTGTCGAAGGCATCTTCCACCGTGCGGCCGAATCGCGCGCGGTCCTGCGCCTGGTGGTTGTACGCCTGCACCGTCTTGATCTGCCCGAGGGATTCGCCGACGTAGCTGCCCACGTCGGCGATGCGGTCCTGGCTCAGCCGCGAGAGGCTGCGCACCCGACGGCCGAACAGCAGGATCGGCGCGATCACCAGCGGCAGCGAGGCGACCACGATGCTGGTCAGCTTGGCATTGGTGAAGAACATCAGGATCACCCCGCCCAGCAGCATCAGCACGTTGCGCAGCGCCATGGACAGAGAGGAGCCGATGACCGACTGCAGCAGCGTGGTATCGGCGGTGAGACGCGACTGGATCTCCGAGGCGCGATTGTTTTCGTAGAAGCCGGGGTGCAGCTCGATCAGGTGGTCGAACACGCGCTGGCGGATATCGGCGACGAAGCGCTCGCCGATCCACGACACCAGGTAGAAGCGCACGAAGGTCCCTACCGCCAGGCAGAGCACGAGGCCGAAGAAGATACCGATGGCGCGGGTGAGCAGTTGTTCGGACTGGGTGATGAAGCCCTGGTCCACCAGCAGGCGGATGCCCTGTCCCAGGGACAGCGTGATGGCGGCGGTGAACAGCAGGGCCAGCAGGGCGCCAAGGGCGCGCCAGCGGTACGGCGCGAGGAACGAGCGAGCCAGGCGCAGGGCATTGCGCTGGCGGGACGACAACAGGGACATGGCAGGTTCTGGACGGCCGGAATGGGCAGAGGGTAGCACCGCCACCGCACAGCGAGCGAAAGACAATTCAGGCAGCCGTATGGGACCGTTCGTTCCATAACCGCCCCGAAAGCTGCTCGTTTGATGTACAATGGGCGGCCAATTTGCGCAGACAGGTATGGCAGATATGACTACCAAGCCCTCCACCCGCCAGAAAGCCGCCCCCAAAGCTCCGGCCGCGACCGCTACCAGCGAAGCGCTGGAAGCCCAGATCGCCGCCTTCCTGAACTCCGGCGGTGAGATCCAGCAGATCGCCAAGGGCGTGACCGGTCAGAACTACGGCGCACCGAGCCGCCACATCAGCCTCGGCAAGAAGTAAGACCTCGCAGGCAAGCCTGCCGGACCTCGGCAGGCTGCCCGCTCTCCCCGCTCCAGCTTCCGCGTTTCACGATCCTCCCCGCAATCCCGAACTTCCTTTATTGCCTGAATACCTTGCACTCGGGCAGAGTCCGCCGATAGTTAGGACTGGGCCGAATCGCGCCCCCTCGCAAGGAGCACCCTCCCCATGCTGCCCTCTCCGGAAAAGCTGCTGTCGCGCAACCTGCTCGATGTGCTGATCCGCGCCGGCCTGATCCTGCTGCTGGCCCTGTTCTGCTTCCGCATCTTCCATCCCTTCCTCGACCTGATGCTCTGGTCGGTGATCCTCGCCATCACCCTCTACCCGCTGCACCAGTTGCTCAGCGGCTGGCTCGGCGAGCGGCCCAACAGCGCGGCGACCCTGATCGTGGTGCTTGGCCTGGTGATCCTGCTGGTGCCGGTGGTGGTGATCGGCATGTCCATGGCCGATTCCGTGCGCGACCTGGTGCATGCGATCCAGAACCGTACCCTGCAGATCCCGCTGCCGCCGGAGTCGGTACAGAACTGGCCGGTAATCGGGCAGTACGTCTATCCCTTCTGGACCCGCGTCGCCACCGACTTCATGGGCGTTGTCCACCAGATGGCGCCTCACCTGCAGGGCGTCGCCAAGACCCTGGCGGGCCAGGCGGCTGGTGCTGGCATGGGCCTGATGCAGTTCCTCGCGGCGTTCGTCATCGCCGGGGTCATCATGGCCTACGGTGAACTGGGCAGCCGGACCTCCTGCGACATCGCCATCCGTATCTCTGGCCCTGATCGTGGGCCGGGACTGGCGGAACTGTGCACCGGCACCATCCGCGCAGTGGCCCAGGGCGTCGTGGGCGTGGCCTTCATCCAGACCATGATTCTCGGCCTGGGCTTCGTCGTCATGGGGATTCCCGGCGCCGGCCTGCTGGCCCTGGGGGTGTTGTTGCTGGGCATCACGCAATTGCCGGTCGTGCTCATCACCTTGCCGGCGATCGCCTATGTGTTCATGACCAACGATTCACTGTTGATCACTATCCTCTTCACCGTCTGGACCGTGGCCGGCGGCCTCAGCGACAACGTGCTCAAGCCGCTGATGTTCGGCCGCGGTGGCAAGGTGCCGATGCCGGTGATCCTGATCGGCGCCCTGGGCGGTATGCTCAGCAATGGCATCATCGGTCTGTTCGTCGGCCCGGTGGTGCTGGCCCTGGGTTACGAACTGTTCATGTCCTGGGTCCACGAGCGCGAGGCGCCCGTCGCACCGCCCATCGAACCGGCTCCCTGAATCCGCGGCCCGCGCCCCGGATCGCGGGCCCCACCCTGCAATGGAATGCACACGATGTCGAAACGCTGCTCCCTCACCGCTGCCCTGCTCGCCGCCGGGCTGCTGATCTCCCCGCTGGCCTTCGCCGAAGAGCCTGCCGTCATCTGGCCCGCGGTGGTCAACGCCGCCGACCAGCAGCGCCTGACCACCCTCGACGGCCAGGTCAGGCAACTGCTCGACCAGCTCCAGCAGAGCGAGGACGAAACCACCCGCAACGAGGCACTGAACCTCTACCGCATCGTGCTGGAAGACCCGGAACCGCTCACCGATGCCGCCCTTACCGGCAACTGGAAATGCCGTTCGGTGCAACTCGAAGCCCAGGCGCTGTACGGCTACCCGAACTTCAAGTGCTCGGTGCGGCAGACGCCCAAGGGGCTGTTCCTGGAGAAGACCAGCGGTTCGCAGCGCATCAGCGGCTATCTGCAACGCCTGGACGACAAGCAACTGGTGTTCGTCGGTGGCGCCTCGGTGAACGACGATCCACAGGTCGGCTACAGCGGCCTCGAGCAGGCCGCCGCGCGCGAGACCGATGTGGTCGGCGTGGTGCGCAATGCCTACGACGGCTTCGTGCTGCTGGTGCCCGAGCAGCTCGGCGGCTACAACCTGTTCCGCTTCACCCGCTGAGCCTCGCTCTCAAAGCAGAGCAACCATCTCCTTGAGCGTCACCGCCCAGGTGCCCTTGGCATTCAGGTAGCGATACCCGAAGCGCGAACCGTTGGCCTGGGTGGTGAGCACCGCGTTCCAGGCCAGCCCGCGCTGCAGGTCGTGGGCCGGGTCGAGGAGGAAGAAGGCGTCCTCGCTCATCCCCACCGCCAGGCACCAGTGGCGGATATCGCTGTCCTTGCGGCCGTGGAAGCCCAGCACCACCGGGATATTCTCCTCCAGGTGCCGCCGGGTCAGCTCGACCATTCGCCTACCGTTGTCGCGCTCGACGCGGTATTCCTTGTCGCTGATGACCTTGAGCAGTTCCAGCAGGTCGGCGCCGGTGGTGCCGACACGCACCAGCGTTTCGTGCTGGTTCAGCGCCTCCATCAGTCGCCCGTAGCGGGTCCGCGAATCCACCGCTGCCAGCCCCTTGGCCTGGCGCCGCGCCAACTGGTTGCGGGCAAGCATGGCCATTACCAGGCAATAGGGGCCGCAGGCGCCGTCCATGTCACCCTGGCGCAGGTGCACCTTCTCGCCGCGCCGGTTGATCAGACCGCCGCTGCCATGCTCGTCCAGGTCCCAACCCAGACCGTCGATCAGGGTGATCCGCATCGCGCTTCCTCGTTGCTTGGTCTGGAGTTGTGACCGGTCGTGGCGCGGATCATTCCGCCGGGTTGCGGTTACAATGGCCGCTTTCCCCTGTCTGGTTACCCGAAATGTCCGAAGCCATCCGCCTGTCCAAGCGTCTCGCCGAGCTGCTGCCCTGTTCGCGCCGCGAAGCCGAGCTGTATATCGAGGGTGGCTGGGTCACGGTGGACGGCCAGCGCGTTGAAGAACCGCAGTTCAAGGTCGACACCCAGCGCATCGAACTGCTGCCCGGCGCCTCGCCGGACCCGATTCCGCCGGTGACCATCCTCGTGCACAAGCCGGTCGGCCTGGGCAGCGGCAACGGCGCCAACTCCGCCCAGCAACTGCTGACGCCGGACAAGCGCTGGGCCGAAGACAACCTGCAGCAGCGCCTGCTGCGCAAGCACTTCGGCCACCAGCTCAACACCACGGTGCTGGAGACCGACGCCAGCGGCCTGCTGGTCTACACCCAGAGCCGCGGCGTGCAGCGCCGGCTGGTGGACGAGGCGGACAACATCGAGCACGAGTACGTGGTCGAGGTCAGCGGGCAGATCGCCGATAACGGCCTCAAGCGCCTGTGCCGTGGCCTGGTGATCGACGGCCGCGAGCTGCCGCCGCTGAAAGTCAGCTGGCAGAGCGAGAACCGCCTGCGCTTCGCCGGCAAGCAGTTCCGCCCCGGCCAGATCGCCGCCATGTGCCGTGCGGTCGGCCTGCACGCCCTGTCGATCCGCCGCCTGCGCCTGGGCGGCGTGGCCATGGGCAAGCTGCCCGTGGGCCACTGGCGCTACCTGCAACCCGGCGAGCGTTTCTGAGCGGCCACGGCACCCATCGTCAGGAAATTCCACAACCAAAGAAAAATCGCCAAGATCTTCGGAGTTTCCTGACACTCCTCCTCAGCCATCCCATTACCCTTTGCCCATCTCAATGTCCCGATTCGAGATGAGGCATCACTATGGTCACCGAAACCAACGACCTCGCGTCTTTCACTGCCCCTGACGACCATGGCAACGAAAGCCGGGTCGCGCACGCCGACAGCGAACAGGGCGTCTTCCCCCCCTTCCAGCCGACGGAAACATCCTCGGTACGGCGCAGCGAAAACGGCAGTGAACTCCCCTCGCAGACGTCCCAGGCCCTGCCCACGAACAGCATCGCGAGCGCCATCACCGCTGCTGACGCGACGCCCCTGCGCAATGCGTCCGACCCCGCTGGCAAGGACGTAACTGGCAAACCTGCCGAGGGCTCGTCCCCGGTCCTGGCGACGGAGTATCACTATCACTCAGGCAGCAACGAGCCCGGAACCCACCCCGTACTGCCGGTGGAACTGTCTCCACACTCCGCGCTCCACGGCATCGCCCCGCAGACCGACGCCTTCTTTGGCGCAATCGCTTCACCCATTCGCTATGCCTTCGCCACACAGGAGGAATTTGCCGGACACCACGGCACCTACATCCAGACCACTCCCGACGAGCCGAGCGAGGCTTCGGGCCTGGTTCGGACGCCCCCGCAGGGCGAGCCCCTGGCCAATGACCAGAAACAGGCCCTCAGCAAGCTCTCGCTCGACGACCTGCTGGGCAGCAGCGCGCCCGACCTGTTCTCCAGCCCGCCCAAAGAGGAGCCCGCCTCCGCCATGTACGGCAGTTCGCACGCGTATCACCAGCACTCCGATATCGACATCGAAATGCTGCTCCACCTGTTGAATATCCACCCGGTGTGAGGGCCGCACCTCACCACTATCGATGACATCGATAGTCAACAGTCGACGCATTCAGTTCTCTTCGATCCTCGCGCCGGGCATCTTGGCCCCATCAACTCGCTGGCAGGAGATTCGCCGGCCCCGCAGTCGGGCCGCTGGGGCGAAGCCGCTACCCGCGACGCTTAGCCCCCGGATCGCAAAGAGGACACCGCCATGCAAGTCATTCTCGATTTCCTGCTGCTCGTTGGCTCCCTGGTGGAGCTGCTGCTGTACGTCGCCCTGGCCAGCGTGGTGCTCGCCACGGTGGTCCTGCTCAGCGTCATCGCCGTGCTGACCCTGCGCTCGCCGGGCTCGGCCGTGGTGATTCCCGACCGCCGCCCCTCCGTCAGCCGCCAGCCGCGCCCGGCAGTGAAACACCAGTTGGCCCGGCCGGTGCTGGTCACTGTGGCGAACGAACCGATCCTGGCAAGAACCGCCTGACCCCGTCTCCGATGGCGATTCAGTCCGGGAGCGCCTGCGGGTAGCGCCCGAGCGCGGCCCCCAGGTCGCGTTCCAGCTCCCCGTCCTGCTGGCCACCGTGATCCATCATCCAGCGCACCCGCTCCAGCGTCTGCGGCGCGGACATGTCACCGACAAAGCGCCGGGACTCCTCTACCAGCGCCGCCTGATCCGCCGCCGTCACCTGCTCCACCACCGCCTTCACATGGGCGATGCCCGCCGCCGGGAAGGCCGCGATGCGGCGCGCCAGGGCCTCGCAGAATCCTTCCAGCTCGGCGTCCGCCAGCGCCCGGTTGATCCAGCCGTAGCGCTCCGCCGTGTCCGCATCGAAATCCTCGCCGCCCAGGCAGACCTCCAGCGCCCTGCCCCGTCCCAGCAATTGCGCCAGCCGTACCGTGCCCCCCGCCCCCGGCAGCAGGCCGACCGCCACTTCCGGCTGGCCCAGCAGCGCGCGTTCGCGAGAGGCGAAGCGCATGTCCAGGGCCAGGAGGAACTCACTGCCAGCGCCACGCGCGCGGCCACGCAGCTCGCCGATGGTCACCTGCGGCAGCCGGCTGATGCGGCTGAACAACGCGCTGAGCGGGCTGGCCATGCCGGCGGGCAGCTTCATCGGTGGTGCATCCAATTGGCTGCCGAGATCGTAGTGGGCGAGGAAGAAGTCCGGATTGGCACTGCGAAACACCACCACGCGGATCTCGGTATCGCGCTCCAGCTCGTCGGCCAGATGCAGCAGGTCGATGACCATGGCGCGGTCGACCAGGTTGATCGGCGGGTGGCGAAAGCTCACCACGGCAACGCCGTCGCGGTCTTCACGGGTGAAAGTGCGGTAGTCGCTCATCACTGGGGCCTCCGTTGCGAAGGCCCGAGGATGCGCCGGGGCGCACGCTGCGCCCCAGCACTATCGATGGGCGGAATGGCCCGTCAGTGGTGACCGATGCCCTGGTCTTCCAGATGGTCCGCCTCGAACAGGGTCTCCAGTTCCTTGCGCGCTTCGCGGGCAGTCTGGATCACCGCTTTCTCGTCGTCGTAGACACGGTACTGGGCCATCAGCACCGCTTCGTCGTGGCGCTTGAAGCGGCGGATGCGGGCGCCCACCTGCTCCTCGTTCAGGCCCAGGCCGGTGAGCAGCAGGCGGCTCATCTCCAGGCTCGAGTGGAAGGTCTCGCGCACCGGCGTAGCGTCGGCGTCCAGCAGGTGGTAGACGTGCTGGCGGTTGCGCGCCCGGCCGATGACCTTGATGTGCGGGTAGAGCTTGCGCACCAGGCGCGCGGTCTCGATGTTGGTCTGCGGATCGTCGGTGGCGACGACGAAGAACTCGGCCTTCTCCACCTGGGCGGCGCGGAGGATTTCCGGGCGCAGCGGGTCACCGTAGAAGATCGGGATATTGCCGTAGCTGCGGGTCAGCTCGATGGTGTCCACCGAGGTGTCCAGCGCGACGAAGGGAACGCCCTGGGCGCGCATGATACGCGCGACCACCTGGCCCATCCGGCCCATGCCGGCGATCACCACGCGCGGTGCATCATCCGGCAGCTGGCTGTATTCCGGCGGCGGCTCTCGCAGCACAGCCGGCTTGGGTTTGATGCTGCGCGCCAGGGCCAGCACCATCAGCGGCGTCATCGCCATGGACAGGGTGATGCCCAGTACCAGCAGCGAGTGCAGGTCGGCGTCCATCAGCCCCTGGGCCGCCGCCAGCTTGAACACGACGAAGGCGAATTCACCGCCGGCCCCCAGCAGTACGCCCAGGCGCAGCGCCGACACCTTGTCCAGGCCACCGGCCAGGCGGCCGATGACGAACAGCAAGGGCAGCTTGATCGCCACCAGCAGCAGGGTCAGGCCGATGACCCGCAGCGGCTCGTTCTTCAGCAGGCCCAGGTCTGCGCTCATGCCCACGCTGATGAAGAACAGGCCCAGCAACAGGCCCTTGAAGGGTTCGATCTGCGCTTCCAGCTCGTGGCGGTACTCCGAGTCCGCCAGCAGCAGGCCGGCGAGGAAAGCGCCCAGGCCCATGGAAACGCCGGCTTCCTCCATCAACCAGGCGGTGCCGACCACCACCAGCAGCGCGGTGGCGGTGGACAGGTCGGCCTGGCCGGTGCGCGCCACCGAGCGGAACACCGGACGCAGCAGGAAGCGCCCGCCGATCACCACCACGGCGATGCTGCCGACCACCTCGATCACGTGGGCGACGTCCCCCCCCGGAGCCAGCGAGTCGGCGCGGGCGCCCAGCAGCGGGATCATGGCGATCAGCGGAATCGCGGCGATGTCCTGGAACAGCAGGATGGCGAACGCCAGGCGGCCATAGGGGCTGTTCAGCTCCTTGCGCTCAGCCAGGATCTGCAGGCCGAACGCGGTGGACGACAACGCCAGGCCGCCGCCGATCACCACCGCGGTATTGACCGGCAGTTCGAACACCAGCACGGCCAGGCAGGCCAAGGCCAGCGCAGTGAGCAGCACCTGCGCCAGGCCGACGCCGAAGACCTGCTTGCGCATCACCCACAGGCGCTTGGGCGACAGCTCCAGGCCGATGATGAAGAGCAGCAGCACCACGCCCAGTTCGGAGAGGCTGGCGACGCTTTCCGGGTTGTCGATCAGCCCGAGCAGGTACGGCCCGATGATCACACCCGCCAGCAGGTAGCCGAGCACCGCGCCCAGTTGCAGGCGCTTGGCCAGCGGCACCATGAACACCGCGGCGATCAGGAAGACCACCGTGGATTGCAGGTAATTCGTCCCATGTTCCATGTATCAAGACTCCTTGGAAGGGTTGGGGCGAAGCGAAGATCCACCCACGTCGTTCATCTCAGACATCCAGCGCCACGCCCTCGGCCAGCAGGTGCCGCTGGAACTGCCCGGCCAGCGCCTCCACCTGCTCCCAGGGCAGCTCGTAACGCTCCTCCAGCGCCACGTGGCTGCTGGCACGCACGCGGGCATCGAGCCCGCAGTGCTCATAGAAGGCATTCACCGCCGCAACCATCGGCTCACGCTGGTTTTCCATCAGTACCGCGCCGTGGGCCAGGACCACGTAGCGCCCATCGCTCGGGCGGCGGCGCCAGCGCTGGGCAGTACCCACCAGCTTGCGTCCGGCCAGGTTGACGTTGTAGCGGCCATCGCAGAAGGCGCCCTCCACTTCCCCCAGCCCCGGATCCAGGCCCAGGGAGGACAGCCAGTCGCACAGCGGCTGGCAAAGGCGCAGGTAGGCGGTTTCGATACGCGTCTGTTCGTTGTCGCTCGGCGGAATCGCGTAGACCAGTGCGACATTGAGCACGGCGGAGGATTGCGGCACCGGCTCACCGCCGGTATCGCGCAGGGCGATCGGCCAGCCGAGCCCGGCGCAGGCGGATTCGGCGGCGGCAAAGCCCTCGAGCCGGCTCAGGCGGCGAGGCATCACCAGGGATTGCTCCAGCGGGCGCCAGAACAGCAGGCCGCTGTCGCGCTGCCCGGCAAAGGTCGCATCCAGCAAGGCGCGCTCGGCATCCAGGCCCTGTTCGGCTGAGAGTCGTTGCACTCGATTCATGACGCATATCCTTGAGCGATCCGGGGGGCGGACTATGCCCGCCGAGGGCCTATCCGACAATATTTCAGGCCATTTCGTTGCCAGTGTCGGAATTTTATCGACAGTGGCCTGTGACTGTCGCCGTGTTCGATGGAGTCACGGCTCTCTCCACCGGCCACGACAGCCAGGCCGCCGCTGACTATTCTGCAACTGCCCGGCACTTGCGCAGGAGGCCAGCCCCCGTGTCCAGGACGTTGCTTCAGCGTCTGCACCACGCCATTGCGGTCAATGACGCGCTGGCGCTGCCGATCGCCCGGGAAAACCTCAAGCGCCTGTACCTGTCGGCGCCCCTGGCCGTGCTCTTCGATCTGATCCACATCGTGGTGTTCAAGCTCAACCTGCAGGGCTCCAGCCCCGAGCACGACGGCTGGCGCCTGAATATCATCCAGGTCCACGCCACGGTGGCCGTGCTCTTCGCCCTGCTCGGCCTGCTCGCCTGGCGGGCCTCGACGCCGCGGCGCACGCCGCCGCTGTGGTACATGCAACTGCTTGCCGTGCTGGGCAGTTCGCTGCTGCTGGGGTTCGGCGTCGCCATCGCCAGCGCCGACCAGCAGGTGACCAGCAGCATCACGCCCTTCCTCATGGCCTCGGTGGCCGCCGCGCTGATCCTGCTGATGCGGCCGCGCCTGGCCGTCACGCTCTACATCCTCGCCTTTGCCGCCTTCGAGGGAGCCATGGCGCTGGCCCAGCCCGACCCGCAGCTGCGCCTGTCCAACCAGATGGGCGGCCTGACCATCTGCGGCATCGGTGTGATCCTCTCGCTGATCCTCTGGCACGGCCACGTGCGCAACCTGCGCCAGCGCGAGTTCCTGCGCCAGCAACGGCTGGAGCTGGAGGAAAAGAACCGCCAGCTGGAGTACCTCGCCGGGCATGACCCGCTCACCGGGCTGTTCAACCGGCGCCAGTTCGACCAGCTGGTGAGCATGGAGCTGTCCCGCGTCGCCCGCCAGCCGGCGCCCATCAGCCTGCTCATGGTGGACCTGGATCATTTCAAGTTCATCAACGACCGCTACGGCCACCCGCTGGGCGACGAAGTCATCCGCCATACCGCCAGCCTGCTGCGCAACTACACCCGCACCGGCGACAGCGTGGCCCGCCTGGGCGGCGAGGAGTTCCTGCTGCTGTTGCCGGACACCTCCCAGCCCCAGGCCCGGGTCATTGCCGAGAAGGTCCGTCGATTGCTGGAGGAAACCCCGCTGCCGATGAAGGACGGCTTGCTCTACCTCACCGCCAGCTTCGGCATCGCCTGCCTGGATGCCGGTGTGCCGGGCACCTACGAGGGGCTCTACGCCGCGGCGGACAAGGCGCTGTACAAGGCCAAGGCCAGCGGGCGCAATCGGGTGGAGGTGATCGAACTGGGGACGGAGATGGGGACGTTCGATTGAGTACCGCCCTGGCGGCATCTGCGGGAGCGAGCTTGATCGCGAACGGAGTTTCCACCGACGCCGATATCAAGGGGTTAGCGAGCAAGCTCGCTCCTACGAAAGCGTGCGTTACTGCGGATACTTGCGCGTCAGCCCCGGCGGCACGCCGCTGCTGTCGGTCTCGGTCCAGGGGCCTTGCGGGCCGACGCCCCAGTACCAGCCGTTGTCCCAGTGGTAGTAGGTGCGCTGGCGGTAGTAGAGGTCCTTCTGGCCCTGGATCACGTAGACGCCGAGGCTGGCGTCCCAGCGGCCCTTGCCGCCGGGCGGCGGGGCGAACTGGGTCGGGCGCTTGGTCGCGGTCGCCGGTTTGGACGGCTGCGGGGTGATCGGCGAACTGGAGGTCTTGGCCGGCGGGATCGGCTTGCTCGGCTGCGAGGGCGGAGGCGTCTGCACGGGCGGTTGCTCCGGCTGCTGCGGCTGCACCACGCAACCACCCAATACCAGCATGGCGCCCAGCGCCAATACTCTGCCCTTCATTCGCTCAACCCTCTCTTGTTCGTCTTACTTCTGGTCCGGGCTGTCGATGGTCACGCTCTGCTCGCCCGCGTTGGCAGTAGACAACGCTTCGCTGCGTCCGATCCATTCGCCGGTGATGGCATTGCCGGCGCGGGAGATCCGGGCGACGAGCTGCACCTGCGGATGCTGCGACAGCTTGAGCTGCGGCATCATCGCGTCGGCATCGCTGAGCGACACCTCGCTGGGCAGGTCGGAGACCTTCAGGCGTTTCACCGCCAGCGGCATCGGCGGGCCGCTCACGGCGCGGGCGAAGACGAACACACTGTCGTCCGGCTTGACCTGGCCCTTCACGGCGGCAGTCAGGTCGACCTTCACCTTCAGGGTCACACCGGCAGCCTGCGCAACGGCCGGCGCTTGCGGCGGGGTCTGGCCCATTTCGACCATCTTCTGGCGGGCACGCTCGATGCCACCGGCAATGGCCGCGCGGGACGGGTCGTCCTGCGGCAGCACGGCGACCAGGCGGCCCCAGTAGTCCACGGCGTCAGCGTACTTCTCGTCCTCGAAGGCGGCGATGCCGAGCAGGCCGAGAGTGGTGACTTCCTGCGGGTCCTTCTTCAGCGCTTCGTCGGCCAGGGCGCGGACTTCCGGGGTCAGCGCCTTGTCGCCGGCGAAGTACAGCGCCTGGGCCCACTGGCCGAGTACTTCCGGCTGGCGGCCGGACAGGCGCGCGGCCTGCTCGAAGGCCTTGGCGGCATCGACGGCACGGTTCTGGGTCATGTAGGTGCGGCCGAGGAAGTACCAGCCTTCGGCGGAATCCGGTTGGGCCTGCACAGCGCGCTCCAGGCGCGTGGTCATCTCTTCCATGGAGTGCGGCGCGGTGGCGAACTCGCGGGCCAGGGCGACCTTGTCGCTGGCGCCCCAGTGCAGGTACAGGCCCAGGGCCAGGAACGGCAGCACCAGCGATACGATCAGCGGCGCCGCACGGCCGAGGCGGGAGCGGCGGTCTTCGCTGGCGCCCTCGGTATCGGACAGCAGCTCGCGGGCCGCTTCGGCGCGGCCGGCTTCGAGCTGGGCGTCATCGAGGGTGCCGGCGTCACGCTGGGCGGTCAGCTCGGCCAGGCGTTCCTGGTACAGGGCGACGTTGAGGGCGGTGCGGTCTTCCTCGGCCTGGGCCTTGCGGCCACGCAGCAGAGGGACGAGGAGGAATGCCAGGGCCACCAGCAACAGCAGGCCGGCGGCGAGCCAGAAATCGATCATTTGTCTTGGTTATCCAGCAAGTGGTCGAGACGCGCCTGCTCCTCGGCGGACAGCGTGGTGGAAGTGGTTGCGGCCGGGCGCCGGCGGCGCACGACGATGGCGCCGATGACGATCACGCCCAGGCCCAGCAACGCGGCGGGGCCGAACCAGAGCAGCCAGGTGCGCTCGCTGACTTCGGGCTTGTAGCGCACGAACTCGCCGTAGCGGTCGACCATGTAGTCGATGATCTGCTGGTTGCTCTTGCCGGCCGCCATCTGGGTGTAGATCTGCTTGCGCAGGTCGGCGGCGATCGGCGCGTTGGAGTCGGCGATGTCCTGGTTCTGGCACTTGGGGCAGCGCAGTTCGGTGGTCAGGTCGCGGAAGCGCTCGCGCTCCGCGTCATTGGCGAACTCGTAGGTGTCGATGGCGGCGTGGGCGATGCCGGTGAGGCACAGACCGAGCGCAGCGGCGGCAAGCAGACGCTTCATTTGCCCTCCGCTTCGTCGACCAGGCCCTGGTAGATCGGTGCCAGCTGCTCGCGCCAGACCTTCTCGTCGACGGCGCCGACCAGCTTGTGGCGGATGATGCCGTCCTTGTCGATGATGTAGGTCTCCGGCGCGCCGTAGACGCCCAGGTCCAGGCCCAGGGTGCCCTGCGCATCGGCGATGTTCAGCAGGTAGGGGTTGTGCAGTTCCTTGAGCCACTTCTGCGCGGCGGCGCCGTCATCCTTGTAGTTGACGCCATAGATCACCACGCCCTTGGCGGCGAGATCGGTGAGCACCGGGTGTTCGAAGCGGCAGGTCGGGCACCAGGTGCCCCAGACGTTGACCAGCGCCGGCTTGCCCTTGAGATCGGCCTCGGTGTAGGTCTTGCCCGGCTCGGTAACGCTGGGCAGGGAGAACGCCGGGAACGGCTTGCCGATCAGCGCCGAGGGCAGCTCGCTGGGGTCCAGCCACAGGCCACGGAAGAGGAATACCGCGACGACCAGGAAGATCGCCAGGGGCAACAGCAGGATCGCACGCTTCACACTCAGGCTCCCTGTCCGGCGAGGCCCAGGGCCTCGCGTACACGCGTTTTCACTTTCAGCCGGTAACGACGGTCGAGCGCCGCCAGCACGCCGCCCAGGCCCATCAGCAGGCCGCCGAGCCAGATGAAGCGCACGAAGGGCTTGATGTGCACGCGCACAGCCCAGGCGCCGTTATCCAGCGGCTCACCCAGGGCGACGTAGAGGTCGCGGGTCAGGCTGCCGTGGATGCCGGCCTCGGTCATCATCGAGTTCTGCACGCTGTACAGGCGCTTCTCCGGGTGCAAGGTGGCGACTGCCGAACCGTTGCGGGTCACCACGACGGTGCCCTTGTCGGACGTGAAGTTCGGCCCTTCGAAGTGATGGGTGCCTTCGAAGCGGAACTGGTAGCCGGCCAGCTCCACCGACTCGCCCGGCGCCATGCGCAGATCGCGCTGGGCGCTGAACTGGCTGGTGAGCACCACGCCGATGGCGCAGATGGCAATGCCGAAGTGCGCCAGCTGCATACCCCAGTAGCTGCGGTTCAGGCCCGCGGCACCGGCGATTACACCCTTGTGGCGAACCTTGTCGAAGAAGTCGCGCACACCGGCCAGCACGACCCAGGCGGCGAGCATGAACACGGTCAGCACTTCCCAGTGCAGCTCGCCGTACAGGAAGCTGCCCAGGCCGCCCAGCACCACGGTACCGATCAGCACCGGGGTGAGCATGTTGCGCAGCCAGCGGGTCGGGGTGTCCTTCCAGCGCACCAGCACGCCGACCGCCAGGGCCAGCATGAGAATGGCGATCAGCGGCACGAACAGCGCGTTGAAGTACGGCGGGCCGACCGACAGCTTGGCGCCGCTGATGGCATCGAGCACCAGCGGATAGAGAGTGCCCAGCAGGATCATCGACGCGGTGACCACCAGGATCAGGTTGTTCAGCAGCAGCAGGGTCTCGCGGGACCACAGGGCGAAGCCGACCTGGCTCTTGACCACCGGTGCGCGCAGGGCAAACAGGGTCAGTGAGCCGCCGACCACCACCAGCAGGAAGGCCAGGATGAACACGCCGCGCTCGGGGTCCGAGGCGAAGGCGTGCACCGAGGTCAGCACGCCGGAACGGACCAGGAAGGTGCCCAGCAGGCTCAGCGAGAAGGCCGCGATGGCCAGCAGCACGGTCCAGCTCTTGAACACACCGCGCTTCTCGGTCACCGCCAGCGAGTGGATCAGCGCGGTGCCGACCAGCCAGGGCATGAAGGAAGCGTTTTCCACCGGGTCCCAGAACCACCAGCCGCCCCAGCCCAGCTCGTAATAGGCCCACCAGGAGCCGAGCACGATACCAACGCCGAGGAAGGTCCAGGCCACCAGCGTCCAGGGCCGCGACCAGCGCGCCCAGGCCGCGTCGAGACGGCCGCCGAGCAGTGCGGCGATGGCGAAGGCGAAGGCCACCGAGAAGCCCACGTAGCCCATGTAGAGCATCGGTGGGTGGATGATCAGGCCGGGATCCTGCAGCAACGGGTTGAGGTCGTTGCCGTCGGCCGGCACCTGCGGCAGCAGGCGGCTGAAAGGGTTGGAGGTAATGATCAGGAACAGCAGGAAGCCGGTGCTGATCATGCCCATCACGGCCAGCACGCGGGCCAGCATCACTTCCGGCAACTGGCGGGAGAACACCGACACGGCGAAGGTCCAGCCGCCGAGGATCAGCGCCCAGAGCAGCAACGAACCTTCGTGGGCGCCCCACACGGCGCTGAACTTGTAGTACCAGGGCAGCGCGCTGTTGGAGTTGCTGGCGACGTAGGCCACCGAGAAATCATCGTGGAGGAAGGCCCAGGTCAGGCAGCCGAAGGAGAACAGCAGGAAGGCGAACTGCCCCCAGGCTGCCGGGCGCGCCAGGCTCATCCACTGGCGATCGCCGCGCCAGGCGCCGATCAGCGGGAAGAAGGACATCACCAGCGCCATGCACAGCGCGAGGATCAGCGAGAGGTGGCCGAGTTCGGGGACCATGTCAGTTGCTCCCCTGTTGCGGCGCGGCGCCACCGTTCTGGCTGGCCTCGTAGTGCTCCAGCTTGCCGCTGTCCTTGAGCGCCTTGGTGACTTCCGGCGGCATGTATTTCTCGTCGTGCTTGGCCAGCACTTCGTCGGCGGTCAGCACGCCGGCTTCGTCGATCTTGCCCAGGGCGACGATGCCCTGCCCTTCACGGAACAGGTCCGGCAGGATGCCGCGGTACTTCACGGTGACTTCCTTGGCGAAGTCGGTGACCACGAACTCCACGTCCAGCGAATCCGCCGAACGCTTGAGCGAGCCCTTCTCCACCATGCCGCCGGCGCGGATGCGCGTGTCGTGCGGTGCCTCGCCGTTGGCGATCTGGGTCGGGGTGTAGAACAGGTTGATGTTTTCCTGCAGGGCCGACAGCGCCAGGCTGACGGCGACGCCCACGCCGGCGACGATGGCGAGGACGATGTACAGACGCTTCTTGCGGACCGGATTCACTTTCTGGCCTCCCGGCGCAGACGACGCGCCTCTTCTTGCAGGTAACGCCGGCGCGCCACGATCGGCGATACAACGTTGATCGCCAGGACCACCAGGCAGATGGCGTAGGCGGACCACACATAAGGGCCATGGTGACCCATGGCGATGAAATCGGAGAAGGACTGGAAACTCATAGCGCGCGCTCCACCTCGGCCTTGACCCAGCTCGCGCGGGCTTCGCGCTTGAGCACTTCCAGGCGCATGCGCATCAGCAGCACCACGGCGAAGAAGCAGTAGAAACCGGCGACCATCATCAGCAGCGGAATCCACATCTCCGGCGGCATCGGCGGCTTTTCGGTGAGGGTGAAGGTGGCCGGCTGGTGCAGGGTGTTCCACCAGTCCACCGAGTACTTGATGATCGGGATGTTCACCACGCCGACGATGGCCAGCACGGCGCAGGCCTTGGCGGCGCTGTCGCGGTTGGTGATGGCCTGGCCCAGGGCGATGATGCCGAAATACAGGAACAGCAGGATCAGCATCGAGGTCAGGCGCGCGTCCCAGACCCACCAGGCGCCCCAGGTCGGCTTGCCCCAGATGGCGCCGGTGACCAGCGCAACGAAGGTCATCCAGGCGCCGATGGGCGCGGCGCACTGCACGGCGACGTCGGCGATCTTCATCTTCCAGATCAGGCCGATGGCGCCCGCCACCGCGAGCATCACGTAGCAGGACTGGGCGAGGAACGCCGCGGGCACGTGGATATAGATGATCCGGAAGCTGTTGCCCTGCTGGTAGTCCGGCGGCGCGAAGGCCAGACCCCAGACGATGCCGACGCTCATCAGCAGGATCGCGGCGACGGCGAACCAGGGCAGCCAGCGTCCGCTGATCTCGTAGAACCACTTGGGCGAGCCAAGCTTGTGAAACCAAATCCAGTTCATCATCAGGCTCTGTAATTCAGGGCTCTAGTCTGTCGCCAGTACCGCTTCCCGGCCCGGCGATCGTTCGTTCACTCGCCGACGCTGATCTTCAGCCCGGCGGCGATGGCAAAGGGCGTCAGCGTCAATGCTAACGCCGTCAGGCTGGCCAGCCACAGCAGGTGCCCGGTGGTGGGCAGCCCCTGCAGCGACGCCTGCAGCGCTCCGCTGCCCAGGATCAGCACCGGAATGTAAAGCGGCAGGATCAGCAAGGCCAGCAGCAGGCCGCCACGCTTGAGTCCCACGGTCAACGCCGCGCCCACCGCGCCCAGCAGGCTCAACACCGGAGTGCCCAGCAGCAGCGACAGCAGCAGGTCCGGCAGGCAGCGCGCGGGCAGGCCCAGCATCAGGGCGAACAGCGGCGACAGCAGCACCAGGGCCAGCCCTGAAACCAGCCAGTGTGCCAGCACTTTGGCCAGGACCAGTAGTGGCAGGGGGTGCGGCGAAAGGACCCACTGTTCCAAAGAACCATCCTCGAAATCGCTGCGGAACAGGCCGTCCAGCGACAGCAGCACCGCCAGCAACGCCGCGACCCAGACCAGCCCCGGCGAGAGGTTCTTGAGCATTTCCGATTCGGGGCCGACCGCCAGCGGGAACAGCGCGATGACGATGGCGAAGAACACCAAAGGATTAGCCAGCTCCGCCGGACGGCGGAACAGCAGGCGCGCTTCGCGGGCGAGCAGCAGGGTGAAGACGTTGCTCATCGCGCCGCCACCTCCCGTGCGTGCTGGCCGAGATCGAGGGCGCGGTAGCCCTGCGGCAGGCGCTCCAGGGTGTGGTGAGTGGTCAGCACGACCATGCCGCCGCGCTCGCAGTGGCCGGCCAGGTGCTCTTCCAGTTGCGCCACGCCCTGCTTGTCCAGAGCGGTGAAGGGTTCGTCGAGGATCCACAGCGGCGGCGCGTCCAGGTACAGCCGCGCCAGGGCCACGCGGCGCTGCTGGCCGGCGGACAGGGTATGGCAGGGTACGTCCTCGAAGCCGCGCAGGCCGACCGCCTCCAGCGCTTGCCAGATGGCATCGCGGTTGGCCGGCTGGTGCAGGGCGCAGAGCCAGGCGAGATTTTCCTCGGCGGTGAGCAGGCCCTTGATGCCCGCGGCGTGGCCGATCCACAGCAGCAGGCGAGCCAGTTCATGGCGCTGTTCGGTCAGCGGCTTCCCATTGAGCAGCACCTCGCCGGCGGTGGGCTGCATCAGCCCGCTGAGCAGGCGCAGCAGGCTGGTCTTGCCGCTGCCGTTGGGGCCGACGATCTGTAGCATCTCGCCCGCGCCCAGTCGCAAATCGAGACGCTCGAACAGCATGCGCCAATCCCGCTCGCAGGCGAGCGCCACGGTTTCGAGAAGGGAATGGGTCAAGGGCATCGGCAACCGTCGGGCAGAAAACAGACAGTGGTGCAAGAAAGCGGCCACACCGCCCGGGGCCGCCAAGCGCGGCCTCGGGCGGCGCATTATACACAGCCGTTCCTACGCCCGACGTCAGGTTTTTCGACAGGGTGTAACGCCCCTCAGGCGCGCCGACGGGCCTGCGGGCCGTTGTCGCCCTCCTCCTGCGCCGCTTCGTCGCGGGCAATCCGGGTATGCATGGTGCTGATCGGCGAGCGCTCCTGCTGCTCGATCAGGCTGTGGGTGTGCCGGGAGATATAGGCGTGGTTGGCAGGGATATCGCGATTGACGAAGGCGGCCGCGCCGACCGACACGTTGTCGCCGATCTTCAGGCCGTCACCGATGACGCACACATTGGCGCCGAGGGTGACGTTGTCGCCGATCACGATCGGGCCGGACGCATCGTTCTTCTGGCCGATGGTGGTGTTCTGGAAGATGCTGAAGTTCTTGCCGATCACCGCCTTGCGGGAAATCACGATACCCACCAGATGGGGAATGTAGAGCCCTTCGCCGACGGCAATGGTGATCGGGATTTCGATGCCGAAGCGCTCGGCGAGGCGGTCGCCCATGCGCAAGGCGCGCTTCTGCCAGAAACGGCTGGAACTGGAATGGAAGTACTGCGCGAGACGGAACCAGAACAGGTAGCGATACCGGGCACGCTGCCGGTAGCGGCGCAGCAGCCTCGTCCAGCTGAAACGACGTTGCTCGCCGCCCAGCATCTCGATTCGCCACAGCCGTTTCAATTGTGCAAAGGTCATTACTGCCGTCCACCCGAGCCAGCCAGCGGTCCTTGCGGCAATGAAAATGCAATATTACCCCGACACCGCCTGTCGCCTCAAAGCAACACTGCATCTGATAGCAAGCAACAATCGCTGCCAGCCCGGCGGCACGGGCGCTCCGCGCCCCTGCACAGCGAGCGATGCCATCATTCTGCTCTCGCATCCTTAATCCATGCTTAAGTACCCCGGCAGCGCGCGCCCTTCTGAAGCCTGTCGCGAGCCCGGCAACCGCCGGGCGGCCTAAAGCCCGCGCCAGCCCCGCCGATACACTGGGCGTAATCCCGTCCCGCCAGCCATGCAGGTTCCCGATGCCGAGTGAAATTGGCGCTTCCCGCCCGCTTCCGCCCACGCCGTCGCTACGCAATGCTCAGACGGCGGCGCAGCTGACGCTCAAGCTCGCCCAGAGCCTGGGCGACCTGCTGCCCCCCGGCGACAAGGCCCACGCCGAGGTGCTGGCGGTACGCGACGGCCAGGTGAACTTCCAGTTGCTGTTGCGCCTGACCATGGCCAGCGGTCAGCAGGCCCTGGTGGTAGCGGAAAGCCCCCAGGCGCTGCCCAAGGGCAGCACCCTGCAACTGTCGACACTCACCCAGACCAGCCTTTCCGCGACCCTGCTCAACCAGCCGAACCTCGCCCAGGTGGGCGTGAACAGTACCCGCCAGGCGCCACTGAGCAGCCTGGACCTCGATGTACTGCCGGTGGGCACGCTGATCCAGGGCAAGGTGGACGCCAGCCAGCTGATCGCCCAGGGCAAGGCCGACCAGGTCGTCTACAAGGTGCTGGTAACTTTGTTCAATACGCCACTGGCCGGGCGCCAGCTGAGCATCGAGTCGCCGAACCCGCTGCCGCTCAACAGCCTGCTCAGCGCCCGCGTGCAGGACCAGCAGGCGCTGCAGTTCCTGCCGCTCAACAGCCGCCTCGACCAGCTTGACCTGAGCCTGCAGCTGAATGCCCAGCAGAGCCGCCAGGGTTCCCTGGAAGGCCTGTTCAAGGCATTGCAGGGCACCGGCGGCAACCAGGAGCTGTCGCCGGAGTTGCGCCAGGCGGTGGACAAACTGCTCGGCGCCCTGCCTGACGCCCGCCAGCTCAGCGATCCCAAGGGCGTGGCCCAGGCAGTCCAGCAGAGTGGCGTGTTCCTTGAAGCCCAACTGCTGCGAGGTGCCGAGGGCATGCCCCAGGACCTCAAGGCCAACCTGCTGCGGCTGATCGCCCAGTTGCTGCCCTCGGTTCAGGGCGGCTCGGCCGCCGCCGTGCTGGGCAACCTGCCGGGTAACGCCATGGCCGGCGCCAACAACCTGGTCCAGACGCTCCCCGCTTTCGTCCGCAACGCCCTGGGCGTGCTGGGCCAGACCAGCGGGCGCGCCCCGGCGCCGGCGAGCTTCCCGCTGCCGAGCAAACTGAGCCAGGAACTGGAAGAAGAAGGCGACCTCGAAGCCCTGCTCAAACTCGCTGCAGCGGCCGTGTCGCGCCTGCAGACCCATCAGCTGGGCAGCCTGGCACAGAGCGACGTGCTGCCCGACGGCACCCTGGTCAACACCTGGCAACTGGAAATCCCCATGCGCCAGCAACAACAGATGGTGCCGATCCAGATTCGCATCCAGCAGGAAGAAAAGGAGAGTTCGTCCGGGGACCGCGAACAGCAGGCGCGGGACATGCTCTGGCGGGTGGACCTCGCCTTCGACCTCGACCACCTGGGCCCGCTGCAGGTCCAGGCGACCCTGGCCCATGGCAGCATCGGCAGCCAGCTGTGGGCCGAGCGCGCCACCACTGCCGGGCTGATCGACCGCGAACTGGGCACCCTGCGCCAGCGCCTGAACGAAGCCGGCCTCACCGTCGGCGAACTGAGCTGCCGCCAGGGCAAGCCGCCCCAGGGCGCGCGCACGGCGGTGGAGCAACGCTGGGTGGACGAAACCGCATGAAGAAAGCCAGAAAGCCGCCGCGCCAGGTCATCGCGCTCAACTACGACGGGCAAAGCGCGCCGACGCTCACCGCCAAGGGCGACGACGAACTGGCCGAAGCCATCCTCGCCATCGCCCGCCACCACGAAGTGCCGATCTACGAGAACGCCGAACTGGTGCGCCTGCTGGCGCGGCTGGAACTGGGCGACGCGATTCCCGAGGCGCTTTACCGCACCATCGCCGAGATCATCGCCTTCGCTTGGTACCTCAAGGGCAAGAGTCCGTCGAACGACCCGACCGGGGCACCGCCGGACGCGATGCCGCTGCTGCTGGAAGGGCCGGACTCGCGACGCCGATAGCCCGCCTCAGAGGCAGCACTCGTTGCCGGTCTGCGCCGGCGGATGGTCGCCGGACGGAGCGAAGTCACGGAATTCGCGCACCGACTTGCGGATCGGCTGCTCGTCCTCGCTGTGATAGAGCACCATGCCACTGGTCACTTCACGCAGTTGCGCCAGGGACAGCGGCTTGTCCAGCACATCGAGCAGCGGCACCCGGTTGGCCCAGGCCCACTGAAACAGCCCGCGTTTTTCCTCGGCGCTGTAGTGCCCCACCAGCAGGAACTGGCGGAAGGAGTTGCTCTGGCTCAGCGCCTTCAGGCTCAGCAGCTCGCTGGTCCCGGGGCGGAAGTCGTCATGGATGAACAGGCTGTAGCGCTGCCGCCCGGAGAGCGCCTTGCGCACCTCGTCCAGGTTCAGACACAGACTCAGGTGATAGAACTCCAGGCGATTGAGCAACACGCTGTAGTTCAGCAACCGGCCGGGATGCGAGCACAGCACCATGGCCCGACGGGAGATGGTCGCCATTTCGATGGCCTCTCTAAGGTTTGGATGAGGCCAAAATAGCGACGAATTGCCGCCTTTCTTATCAGACAAGTCCTAATTGCTCGCAGTTCTTGTCCTACAAGTCAAGATTTCCGATAGGCGGTCAGCCCGGCGGGAACGACAGAAAGGGAGGCACCGGCGGCCAGGGAAGAATCCCCGGCGGCGCCCGCGGGTCACTCCCGCGCCTTGCCCTGATGCAGCCGGGCGACCAGCTCGGCCTCGGCCTGGGACAGGCCGCAGCTCTGGGTCAGGTCCTCGGGGCTGGCGCCCATCCCGACCAGGCGCGCGGCCTGGCTGAAGGACAGGCTGGTGGGGTCGCGCTGCTCGATGCGCACCAGGCGCTCGGGCAGCGGCGCGACCTGCTTGCTCAGCTCACGCAGTTCCTCGCCCATGCGGATGTTGATCTGCTGGTAGGACTCGATGCGCTTGCCCTGCTCTTTCAGGCGCTGCTCGAACACGGCGAGTTGCTTGGCCAGTTCGGCAGCCTGCGCCTCCTGGGCGCGCTGCCGGCCGGACAGCCAGTAGCAGGCCAGCGCCAGGCCGGCGCAGGCGATACCGAGGACCACCAGAGCGATCAGCACCTCAGATGCTCTCCAGCTCCGACCACTCTTCCTCGGTCATCATCTTGTCCAGCTCGACCAGGATCAGCAGTTCGCCGTTCTTGTTGCAGACGCCCTGGATGAACTTGGCCGATTCTTCGTTACCGACGTTCGGCGCGGTCTCGATCTCGGACTGGCGCAGGTAGACGACCTCGGCGACGCTGTCGACCAGGATGCCCACCACCTGCTTGTCGGCCTCGATGATGACGATGCGGGTGTTGTCCGAGACCGGCGCCGGGTCCAGGCCGAAGCGCTGGCGGGTGTCGATCACGGTGACCACGTTGCCGCGCAGGTTGATGATGCCCAGCACGTAGCTCGGGGCACCGGGGACCGGCGCGATCTCGGTGTAGCGCAGCACTTCCTGGACCTGCATCACGTTGATGCCGTAGGTCTCGTTGTCCAGGCGGAAGGTGACCCACTGCAGAATCGGATCTTCGGCACCTTGCGCTGACGTTTTCTTCATATCCCCTCGCCTCTTCTGGTTCCACGCCGCCTGCGGCGCGGAGGTTGTCTGTCAAATCAGGTCGTTGTACCGGCCCGGCCTCAGGGCTGCAGGCGCTTGGCCGCGCCGCTGGCGATCAGTTCGGCCAGGGCCGACACATCCAGCAGCGCGCACATCTGGTCGATCACCGTGCCGGCCAGCCACGGGCGTTGCTGGCGCTGGCTGCGCCACTTCACCTCGGACGGGTCCAGGCGCACCGAGCGGCTGACCTGGTGCACCGCCAGCCCCCACTCGTAGCCCTGCACGGAAATCACGTATTGCAGCCCCTCGCGGTAGTCGTCGCGGTAGCGCTCGGGCATGACCCAGCGCGCGGTGTCGAGCACCTTCAGGTTGCCGTTCTGCCCCGGCAGGATACCGAGGAACCAGTCCGGCTGGCCGAACAGCGGGGTCAGGTCGTGCCCCGCCAGCGGATAGATCGAGCCCAGGCACACCAGCGGCACCGCCAGGGTCAGCCCGGCGACGTCGAACAGCAGGCACTCGAAGGGTTCGGCGGCCCACACCGGACGGCCGTCGTCGAGCAGCTTCAGCGGCGCGACGGGCATCTCGGCGCTGCCGGGCTGGTGCAGGTCGATGACCTGGCCCAACTGCGCTGCCGGTTCGGCAACAGCCGGCTCCTCGACGAGGGGGGCGACCGGCTCAGGCAGGCGCAACTCGGCGACCGGAGCCTGGGCAACCGGCATCCGGGTTGCCACGCTCAGGCGTGCATCGCGAACCTGCTCTTCCAGCACCGCCGCCTCGAACTCGTCGAGGCTGACGCTGGCGTCCGCAGACTGGACCACCGTGGCCTGGGGTTCGGCGATCAGGGGCACGACCGGCTCGCTGACCACCAGCGCAACCGGCACCACCGGAGCCGGCGCAACAGGCGCGGCGACGGGCTGCGCCACCGGTTCCGGAGCGAAGTCTTCGAAAGTGGCCTCCTGCAGCAGCGCATCCAGGTAGGACTGCAGCGCGAGCTGGGGGCGAGTGGCGGTAGCGGAACGACTCATGATGGATAACCGCGCAAGGTGACTGTCCAGCCTATCGGCAGCGAATGCGGGGGACTTGAACGCATCCGTCGGATTCTTCTCGGGGGGCGGAGCATGCTCAGGCTACCTGGCTCGCCGGCACATGGGCCAGCAGGTGCTTGAGCAGCGCGCGGTAGGCGATCACGCCGCGGCTGTTGCCGTCGTTGCGCGAGGGCACCGTACCCAGACGACTCGCATCACGCAGCTTGGTGTCCACCGGGATGAATGCCTGCCAGAGAGTATCCGGATAGGTATCACGCAGCACCCGCAGGGTGCCCAGCGACGCCTGGGTGCGACGGTCGAACAGGGTCGGCACGATGGTGAACGGCAGCGCCTGCTTGCGCGAGCGGTTGACCATCTTCAGCGTGTTGACCATACGCTCCAGGCCCTTCAGGGCGAGGAACTCGGTCTGCACCGGGATCACCAGGTGCTGGCTCGCCGCCATGGCGTTGACCATCAGCACGCCCAGCAGCGGCGGGCTGTCGATGATCGCGTGGTCGAATTCGTTCCACAGCTGCGCCAGGCTCTTGGCGATCACCAGGCCGAGGCCGTTCTGCCCGGGCGACTGGCGCTCCAGGGTGGCCAGCGCGGTGCTCGAGGGCAGCAGGCGGATGTTCTCGTGGCTGGTGGGCAGCAGCAGCGACTCGGGCAGTCCCTCGGGCACGTTGCCCTGGTGCAGGAACAGGTCGAACACGCTGTGCTCCAGGGTGTCCGGGTCGTGGCCGAAGTAGCTGGTCATCGAGCCGTGGGGGTCCAGGTCGACGATCAGCACGCGCTTGCCGGCATCCGCCAGCAGGCCCGCCAATGCGATGGAGGATGTGGTCTTGCCGACGCCACCTTTCTGGT
Organism: Enterobacterales bacterium AE_CKDN230030158-1A_HGKHYDSX7; assembly: GCA_046940325.1. Lineage (GTDB taxonomy): Bacteria > Pseudomonadota > Gammaproteobacteria > Pseudomonadales > Pseudomonadaceae > Pseudomonas. The sequence continues at coordinate 683,858 of JBKYMN010000001.1, forward strand.
TGGCTACCGCCCAGACTTTCATAGTGCTGGCTCCCCGCATGCACAGGATCGGATCAGGGTCATCATGTCGTTCAGTCCCCTGCCGATGACGAAGAATTGACGGCGCCACTGCCGGGCGCCTCGCTGGCAATCACTGGTGCAGGTTGCGTGCCAGCATGCCGCAACGCCGGGTCCGGCTGCGCCTTGCCGCTGCCCACCCCGCTGATGCTGCGACGTACCTCCAGGTTGCGGGAGATCACCAGCACCACCCGGCGGTTGCGTGCGCGGCCATCCGCCGTGGCATTGTCCGCCACTGGCTGGAATTCGCCATAGCCCACGGCCGCCAGCCGACCGGCGTCGAGGCCGTCCTGGGCGAGCATGCGGACAATGCTGGCGGCGCGGGCCGCCGACAGTTCCCAGTTGGTCGGGTACTGCGAGTTATGGATCGGCACGTTGTCGGTGAAGCCCTCGACGTGCACCGGGTTACGGTAAGGCGCCAGAATCCTGGCGACCTTCTCGATGATCTCGAAGGCGGCGTCGTTGGGAATCGCGTCGCCACTGGGGAACAGCAGGCTGGAATTGAGGGTGATCTCGATCCAGAACTCGTTGCCGCGCACCGACAGCTGATCGGTGGAGATCAGGTCACCGAAGGCCTGGCGCACGCTGTCGGTGATCTGCTGCAGGGTATCGGGGTTGCCCTGGGCCTGGCCGTCGTCCTGCGGCTCGTTCAGCGACTGGTCCGGCTGCTGGGTGCGCGGGCGCTCCTCGCCGACGGGAATCGGGCGGATCGAACGGTCGGGCTGGTTGAACACGCCGGTGAGGGTTTCCGAGAGGATCTTGTACTTGCCCTCGTTGATCGAGGAGATCGAGTACATCACCACGAAGAAGGCGAACAACAGGGTGATGAAGTCCGCGTAGGACACCAGCCAGCGTTCGTGATTCTCGTGTTCCTCATGGCGTCTGCGGCGAGGCATGCGCATCCCCTCCCCCTCAGCCGACGAAGCCTTGCAGCTTCAGCTCGATGGAGCGCGGGTTTTCACCCTCGGCGATGGACAGCAGACCCTCCATGAGCATTTCGCGGTAGCAGGACTGGCGCAGGACGATGCTTTTCAGCTTGTTGCCGATGGGCAGCAGCAGGAGGTTGGCCAGACCCACGCCATAGATGGTGGCGACGAAGGCGACGGCGATGCCATTGCCCAGCTGGCTGGGGTCGGCGAGGTTGCCCATCACGTGGATCAGGCCCATCACCGCGCCGATGATGCCGATGGTCGGCGAGTAGCCGCCCATGGCTTCGAAGACCTTGGCGGCGGCCAGGTCGCGGCTTTCCTGGTTGAACAGATCGACTTCGAGGATGCTGCGGATGGCTTCGGGCTCGGTGCCGTCCACCAGCAGTTGCAGGCCCTTGCGCGCATAGGGATCGCGCTCGGCGTCGGCGACGGTTTCCAGGCCCAGCAGGCCTTCCTTGCGCGCCGTCATGCTCCAGCCGACCACGTGGTTGATGCCGCCGACCAGATCCACCCTGGGTGGCAGGACCATCCAGCGCAGCATGGTCAGCGCGCGCTTGAGCACCGCGACCGGGGTCTGCAGCAGCGCGGCGGCCAGGGTGCCGCCTACCACGATCAGCGCCGCCGGGCCGTTGGCCAGGGCACCGACATGCCCGCCCTCGAGGAAGTTGCCACCGATGATGGCAACCAGCGCGAGGATCAGGCCGACCAGGCTGAGGACATCCATCAGCCGCAGGCCTCGGTCAGGTGCCGGCCGATGTCGTCCAGGCTGTACACCGCGTCGGCCAGGCCGGCCTTGGCGATCGCCATGGGCATGCCGTAGATCACGCAGCTGGCTTCATCCTGGGCCCAGACCTGGGCGCCGCCCTGCTTGAGCATGCGCGCGCCTTCACGGCCGTCGGCACCCATGCCGGTGAGGACCACCGCCAGGACCTTGTCGCCATAGGCCTTGGACGCGGAGCCGAAGGTCACGTCGACGCAAGGCTTGTAGTTCAGGCGCTCATCACCAGGGAGGATGCGGATCGCGCCACGGGCGTCGACCATCATCTGCTTGCCGCCGGGAGCCAGCAGGGCCACGCCGGGGCGCAGGATGTCGCCATCCTCGGCTTCCTTGACGGTGATCCTGCACAGCTTGTCCAGGCGCTCGGCGAAGGCCTTGGTGAAGGCCGCCGGCATGTGCTGGATCAGCACCAGCGGCGCGGGGAAGTTGGCAGGCAGCTGGGTCAGGACCCGCTGCAGCGCCACCGGCCCACCGGTCGACGTGCCGATGGCTACCAGCCGGTAGGGCTTACGCTTTGGGGCGGCGGAGGTCGCCGGAGTCGGCGCGGCGGGCGCATGGCTGCTGCCCGGGGAAGCGGGAGCGGCAGGCCGCGCGCTGCTGCCGGCAGGGGCCGGAGCCGTCGCCGGAGCGCTGTAGGAGGAGTAGGAAGCGAAGCGACGGTTGCTCTTGGCGATGGTATGGACCTTCTCGCACAGCAACTGGCGGACCTTGTCCGGGTTGCGCGAGATGTCTTCGAAGTTCTTCGGCAGGTAATCCACCGCCCCGGCGTCCAGCGCATCCAGGGTCACCCGCGCGCCCTCGTGGGTCAGCGAGGAGAACATCAGGACCGGCGTCGGGCAGCGCTGCATGATGGTCCGCACGGCGGTGATGCCGTCCATCAGCGGCATCTCGTAGTCCATGGTGATCACGTCGGGCTTGAGGGCCAGCGCCTGGTCGATCGCCTCGCGGCCATTGGTCGCTGTGCCGACCACCTGGATCTGCGGATCAGCGGACAGAATCTCCGAGACGCGGCGGCGGAAGAACCCCGAATCGTCCACCACCAGGACTTTGACAGCCATAGACACTCCTGAAATTTACTTCTTCCATCACATGGGGGAGCCCGGCTCCCCCACGGCGGTCAGATTCGACGGGCGTAGCGCTTGAGCATGCTCGGCACGTCGAGGATCAGCGCGATGCGCCCGTCCCCGGTGATGGTCGCCCCGGCCATGCCCGGCGTGCCCTGCAGCATCTTGCCCAAGGGCTTGATCACCACCTCTTCCTGGCCCACCAGCTGGTCGACCACGAAGCCGATGCGCTGGGTGCCCACGGAGAGGATCACCACGTGGCCCTCGCCCGGCTCGTCATGCTGCGCGCCCGGCACCAGCCAGCGCTTGAGGTAGAACAGCGGCAGCGCCTTGTCGCGGACGATCACCACCTCCTGGCCGTCGACCACGTTGGTGTTCGACAGGTCGAGGTGGAAGATCTCGTTGACGTTGACCAGCGGGAAGGCGAAGGCCTGGTTGCCCAGCATCACCATCAGGGTCGGCATGATCGCCAGGGTCAGCGGGACCTTGATGACGATCTTCGAGCCCTGGCCCTTGGTCGAGAAGATGTTGATGATCCCGTTGAGCTGGGAAATCTTGGTCTTCACCACGTCCATGCCGACACCGCGGCCGGAGACGTCGGAAATCTCGGTCTTGGTCGAGAAGCCCGGGGCGAAGATCAGGTTGTAGCAGTCGGACTCGGACAGGCGATCGGCCGCGTCCTTGTCCAGCAGCCCCTTCTCCACCGCCTTGGCGCGCAGCACGTCCGGGTCCATGCCTTTGCCGTCGTCGGAGATCGACAGCAGGATGTGGTCACCTTCCTGCTCGGCGGACAGCACCACCTTGCCCGAGCGCGACTTGCCGGCGGCCTCGCGCTCGTCGGGGCCTTCGATGCCGTGATCGACCGCGTTACGCACCAGGTGCACCAGCGGGTCGGCCAGGGCCTCGACCAGGTTCTTGTCCAGGTCGGTTTCTTCGCCGATCAGCTCGAGGTTGATCTCTTTCTTCAGGTTGCGCGCCAGGTCGCGGACCTGGCGCGGGAAGCGGCCGAAGACCTTCTTGATCGGCTGCATGCGGGTCTTCATGACCGACGACTGCAGGTCGGCGGTGACCACGTCGAGGTTGCTGACGGCCTTGGCCATCGCCTCGTCGCCGCTGTTCAGGCCCAGGCGCACCAGGCGGTTACGCACCAGCACCAGTTCGCCGACCATGTTCATGATCTCGTCCAGGCGGGCGGTGTCCACACGCACGGTGGTTTCCGCTTCGCTGGCCGGTTTTTCGGCAGCCGCAGCGGCGGGTTTGGCCGCTGCGGCGGGCTTGGCGGCGGCAGCCGGAGCCGGGGCGGCAGCAGGCTTGGCCGCCGGGGCGGGTGCAGCGGGCTTGGCGGCCACGACGGGCTCTTCCTTCGCGCCGGTGAACTGGCCCTTGCCGTGCAGCTCGTCGAGCAGCTTCTCGAATTCGTCGTCGGTGATGTTGTCATCGCCGCCTGCGGCTGGAGTCTCCTCGGCTTTCTTCTCGGCAACGACCTCGACGGCAGCGACTTCTTCCTTCGCGCCGGTGAACTGGCCCTTGCCATGCAACTGGTCGAGCAGCGCTTCAAACTCGTCGTCGCTGATCTCGTCACCACCCGCTGGGGCTTCGGCGGCCGGAGCCGGCGCTTCCTTGACGGGTTCCTTGGCGCCGGCGCTGAACTGGCCCTTGCCGTGCAACTGGTCGAGGAGGGCTTCGAATTCGTCGTCGGTGATGTCGTCGCCACCCGCGCCCACCGGCGCGGCAGGCGCCTCGGCGGTGGGTTCGAGGGCATCCATCAGTTGTTCGAACTCGGCGTCGGTGATGTCGCCATAGGCCGCGGGAGCGGCGGCCGCTTGCTCCACCACGGGCTCGGCAACGGCGGGAGCGGGAGCTTCGGCCGGGGCGGCATTCGGGTCAGCCAGGCGCGACAACGCGGCCAGCAGCTCGGGAGTCGCCGGCGTCGGTTCTTCAGCGTCACGCACCTGCTGGAACATGACATTGACGGTATCCAGCGCCTGCAGCATCACGTCCATCAGCTCGGCATCCACGCGGCGTTCGCCCTTGCGCAGCATGTCGAACACGTTCTCGGCGATGTGGCAGCACTCCACCAGCGCGTTCAGCTGGAGGAAGCCCGCCCCACCCTTGACGGTGTGGAACCCACGGAAGATGGCATTGAGCAGGTCCATGTCTTCCGGGCGGCTTTCCAGCTCGACCAGTTGCTCGGACAGTAGCTCGAGGATCTCGCCGGCCTCCACCAGGAAGTCCTGGAGGATTTCGTCATCGGCGTCGAAGCTCATTCGGGTGCTCCCTCTACAGCGTCAGCGGACGCTTAAAAACCAAGGCTGGACAACAGATCGTCGACATCGTCCTGACCGGACACGACGTCCTTTCTTGTATCGGCAGCAATCTGCGGACCTTCACCCTTGGACGATCTTTCTTTTTCCACCGCGTCGCGCATGCTTTCGTGGTCATGCTCGATGCCGGCGTAGCGATCGACCTGCCCCGCCATCCAGACCAGCTTCACCAGGTTCGACTCGACCTCGGTCACCAGCTTGGTGACGCGCTTGATCACCTGCCCGGTGAGGTCCTGGAAGTCCTGCGCCAGCAGGATGTCGTTCAGGTGCGAGGAGAGCTTGCGGCTGTCCTGGGCACTGATGTAGAGGAACTGCTCGACCCGCTTGGCCAGATCGCGGAAGGCATCGGGGCCCAGTTCGCGGCGCATGAAGCGCGACCAGTCTTCCTGCAGTTCCTTGGCCTGGGTCTCGATGTGCATCACCACCGGGGTGCACTCTTCCACCAGGTCCATGGTGCGATTGGCCGCTTTCTCGGTCATCGTCACCACGTAGGACAGGCGGTCGGTGGCATCGGCGATCTGCGACATCTCCTCGGCGTGCCGGGAGTTGGGGTCGATCTGGAAGTTGACGATGGCGTTGTGCAGCTCGCGGGTGAGCTTGCCGACCTCCTGGTAGAGGCCTCGGTCACGCGCCTGGTTGAGCTCGGAAATCAGCTGCACGGCGGTCTGCACGTCGCCCTGTTCCAGGCATTCGACCAATTCGCGCGCGTGTTTTTTCAGGGTCGACTCGAAGTCACCCGCGGATTCGTTGAAATCCATGACGCCCTCTTGGTCAGCCTCAGCTGCCGACCCGCTCGAAAATCTTCTCGATCTTTTCTTTCAGCACCTGAGCGGTGAAAGGCTTGACCACATAGCCGTTGACCCCGGCCTGGGCCGCTTCGATGATCTGGTCGCGCTTGGCTTCGGCGGTGACCATCAGCACCGGCAGGTGCTTGAGGCGCTCGTCGGCGCGGACCGCACGGAGCAGGTCGATACCGGTCATGCCGGGCATGTTCCAGTCGGTCACGAGGAAGTCAAAGTTGCCGCTGTGCAGCATCGGCAGCGCAGTGGTGCCGTCGTCGGCTTCTGCGGTGTTGGTGAACCCCAGGTCCCGCAGGAGGTTCTTGATGATGCGCCTCATCGTGGAAAAGTCGTCCACGATGAGAATTTTCATGTTCTTGTCCAAACCTGCCTCCATCGATACCAAACGCGCCCTGGCGGGCGTGCCGTCAATTCATTGAGCGCCGTGCGCTCTTTGGGGTGGATGCGTCAAGGGAACGTCACCCAAAAAATTCGTAAGCCTATAACTTGCCTAAGGAAATTCCCTTCAGGCTTTCCGCTCAGAACAAGCAGCCGCGAAACTACCCGATGCTCAGCGCGCGCGCCACTCCGCCAGACGCGAGCGCAGGCGCGCGGCGCACTGGCTGTGCAACTGGCTGACGCGGGATTCGCTGACCCCCAGCACTTCGCCGATCTCCTTGAGGTTGAGCTCCTCGTCGTAGTACAGGGCCAATACCAGCCGCTCGCGTTCGGGCAGCTTGGTGATGGCGTCGGCCAGGGCCGCCTGGAAGCGTTCGTCTTCCAGCCCGTGGGACGGCTCGTTCTCGTGGTGCGATGCGTCTTCGGCCAGGCCGCTGCCCTGCTCGCCGTCCTGCAACATGTCGTCGAAGCTGTACAGACGGCTGCCCTGGGTGTCGCTGAGGATGCCGTAATAATCTTCGAGGCTCATATTGAGTTCGGCAGCAACCTCCTGATCTTTAGCGTCGCGTCCGGTGCGCGCCTCGACGGCACGGATGGCGTCGCTGACCATGCGGGTGTTGCGGTGCACCGATCGCGGGGCCCAGTCGCCCTTGCGCACCTCGTCGAGCATGGCGCCACGGATACGGATGCCGGCGTAGGTCTCGAAGCTCGCGCCCTTGCCGGAGTCGTATTTCTTCGCTGCCTCCAGCAGGCCGATCATGCCGGCCTGCATCAGGTCCTCCACCTGCACGCTGGCCGGCAGGCGACCCAGCAGGTGGTAGGCGATGCGCTTCACCAGAGGGGCGTGTTTCTGGATCAGCAGTTCCTGGGAGTTGTGCGCCTGTGCCTTGCTGTACATACGCGCTCCGGAGGCCGCGGTCATACGGCCGAACCCGTGGGATGTTGCACCAGGCGCTCGACGAAGAACTCCAGGTGCCCTCGTGGGTTGGCCGGCAGCGGCCAGCTGTCGACCTTCTGCGCCACCGCGCGGAAGGCCAGGGAAGCCTTGCTGCGCGGGAACGCTTCATATACCGAACGCTGCTTCTGCACCGCCTTGCGCACCGACTCGTCGTACGGAATGGCGCCGACGTACTGCAGCGCCACGTCCAGGAAGCGGTCGGTGACCTTGGTCAGCTTGGCGAACAGGTTGCGGCCTTCCTGGGGGCTGTGGGCCATGTTCGCCAGCACGCGGAAACGGGTCATGCCGTAGTCGCGGTTGAGCAGCTTGATCAAAGCATAGGCATCGGTGATGGACGTGGGTTCATCGCAGACGACCAGCAGCACTTCCTGCGCGGCACGAACGAAGCTCACCACCGAGTCGCCGATGCCGGCGGCGGTGTCCACCACCAGCACATCGATGTTGTCGCTGATGTCGCTGAAGGCCTGGATCAGGCCAGCGTGCTGCATGGGCGTGAGGTGCACCATGCTCTGGGTGCCGGAGGCCGCCGGGACGATGCGGATGCCGCCGGGGCCCTGGAGGATCACGTCGCGCAGGTCGCATTCGCCTTCGATCACGTCGGCCAGCGTGCGCTTGGGCGACAGGCCCAGCAGCACGTCGACGTTGGCCAGGCCCAGGTCGGCGTCCAGCAGCATGACGCGACGGCCCAGATCGGCCAGCGCCAGCGACAGATTCACCGACACGTTGGTCTTGCCCACGCCACCCTTGCCACCGGTGACTGCGATTACCTGAACGGGATGCATACCCATATCAATACCTTGTCTCGTCGTTCGACCGTCGCGCATCAAACGCTTCGGCTAATCCGGTTGCGGTGCTCTACCGCCGCCGGTGCTCGCGGATCGTCCAGCAGAGCATCCGCATCGCTTGGGCAACCCAACCGGTCACCCCACGCCCCACCCGGGGCTCACAATCTTCAGCTGGCGCGACGCACCGGCTGCTGGTAAAGGCCGGCGAACATATCGGCCATGGCGTCCTCGCTCGGCTCTTCCGGCGATTGCAGGCTCACGGCGCGGCTGACCAGTTGGTGCGCGCGTGCCACATGCAGGTCATCCGGGATCTTCGGCCCGTCAGCCAGATAGGCTACCGGGAGATGCTGGCTGATAGCCAGAGCCAGAGCTTCGCCGAGGCTACCCGCTTCGTCCAGTTTGGTCAGGATGCACCCGGCCAATCCACAGGAACGATAGTTCTGCCAGGCGGACTTGAGCACCTGGCTCTGGCTGGTCGCGGCCAGCACGAGGTAATTCTTCACGTTCAGGCTCAACGACGACAGCGCTTCAAGCTGCATGCGCAGCGCCGGATCGTTGGCGGGCAGGCCCGCGGTGTCTATCAGCACCAGGCGCTTGCGTGCCAGCGGCGCCATGGCCTGGATCAGCGACTGGCCCGGATCGACCAGGGTCACCGGCACGTTGAGGATACGACCCAGGGTCTTGATCTGCTCCTGGGCGCCGATGCGGAAGCTGTCCATGGACACCAGGGCGATGCTCTGCGCGCCGTATTTCAGTACGTAGCGGGCGGCCAGCTTGGCCAGGGTGGTGGTCTTGCCCATGCCGGCAGGGCCGACCAGGGCGATCACCCCGCCCTGCTCCAGCAGGTCGATTTCCGGGGTGTTGATCGAGCGCGCCAGGTGCGCCAGCAGCATGCGCCAGGCCTGCTTCGGGTCGGCGATGGAGGCCACGCGCTCGAGCAGGTTGCGCGACAGGTCGGCCGGCAGGCCCATGCGCTGCAGGCGACGCCACAGGTTGGCCTGTTTCGGGCGCTGGTTCTGCAACTGGTTCCAGGCGATGGAGCCCAGCTGTACTTCGATCAGTTCGCGCAGGCCGTTGAGCTCGAAGCGCATGGCTTCCAGCGCCTGCTGGCCGACCGTGGCCGGCGCCGGGGCAACCGGTGCGTCCATGGCTTCGGCCAGGGTTTCGGCAGCGCTACGACGCGGCTTCTCGGTGCCGTACATTTGACGGTCCTTGCCCACGCCGTCGTTCATCCGGGCGGGGGCAGAGAGATCGGCCTTGGCCTGGGCGATCTTCGCCTGGGTCTTGCGCAGCTCGGCCTCCAGCGCAGGGTTGGGCTTGCTGGCCGCCACCGGCGCCTGGTAATCCAGCGCCGCGGTCAGCTCCACACCACCGGCGACACGGCGATTGCCGACGATCGAGGCGTCCGGGCCCAACTCGTCACGGACCAGTTTCATGGCCTGACGCATATCAGCGGCGAAGAAGCGTTTTACCTGCATGGCCTGGGACCTCAATCAATTCTGCCCAACGGTGGCAACGATCGTGACTTGTTTGTTGTCCGGGATTTCCTGGTAAGCCAGCACGTTCATGGTGGGCACTGCCATCCGGGCGAATCGCGACATCATCGCGCGGATGGGACCTGCCACCAGCAGAATCGCCGGCTTGCCGAGCATCTCCTGACGCTGCGCCGCTTCAACCATCGAGCGTTGCAGTTTTTCGGCCATTCCGGGTTCCAGCAACATGCCTTCTTCGGAGCCCTGTCCGGCCTTCTGAAGACTATTGAGCAATATCTGTTCCAACCTGGGTTCCAGGGTAATCACAGGCAGCTCCGGCTCTAGTCCCACAATGGTTTGCACGATTGCGCGGGACAGCGCCACGCGAACCGCCGCCACCATCGCGGCGGGATCTTGACTCTTCACCGCCACGTTGGCGATGGCCTCGGCGATGGTGCGGATGTCACGCACCGGGACCTGCTCCTGCAGCAGTGCCTGCAGTACCTTGAGCAGGGTCGACAGGGAAATCAGCCCCGGCACCAGCTCTTCGGCAAGCTTGGGCGAGGTCTTGGCCAGCAGTTGCATCAGTTGCTGGACTTCCTCGTGCCCCAACAGCTCATGGGCATGCTTGTGCAGCACCTGGTTCAGGTGGGTGGCGACCACGGTACTGGCGTCCACCACGGTGTAGCCCAGCGACTGTGCCTGATCGCGCTGCGAAGCCTCGATCCACACGGCTTCCAGGCCGAAGGCCGGGTCCTTGCCGGCGATGCCGTTGAGGGTGCCGAACACCTGGCCGGGGTTGATCGCCAGGTCGCGGTCCGGGTAGATCTCGGCTTCCGCCACGCTCACGCCCATCAGCGTCAAACGATAGGCGTTGGGCAGCAGGTCGAGGTTGTCGCGGATATGCACCGAGGGCATCAGGAAGCCCAGGTCCTGGGACAGCTTCTTGCGCACGCCCTTGATCCGCGCCAGCAACTGGCCGCCCTGGTTGCGGTCCACCAGCGGAATCAGACGATAGCCCACTTCCAGGCCGACCATGTCCACCGGGGTCACGTCATCCCAGCCCAGCTCCTTGGTCTGTTCCGGGCGTTCGGCCGGCAGCAGTTCCTGTTGCTGGGTCTGTTGTTCGGCCTGCTGGGTCGCCTTGCGCTGGCGATTCCAGATCAGGTACGCGCCACCTGCCGCCAGGGCGCCCAGGCCGACAAAGGACACATGCGGCATGCCGGGCACCAGGCCCATGGCGATCAGGATGGCGGCGGAGATGGCCAGCGCCTTGGGCGAGGCAAACATCTGGCGGTTGACCTGCTGGCCCATGTCCTCGGAGCTGGACACACGGGTCACCATGATCGCCGCGGCGGTGGACAGCAGCAGCGACGGCAGTTGCGCCACCAGGCCGTCACCGATGGTCAGCAGGGCGTAGACCTTGCCGGCATCGCCGAAGCTCATCGAGTGCTGGATCACACCGATGGCCACGCCACCGATGAGGTTGATGAAGAGGATCAGCAGGCCGGCGACGGCGTCACCACGGACGAATTTGCTGGCACCGTCCATGGAGCCGTAGAAGTCGGCCTCCTGGGCCACTTCGGAACGGCGCTTCTTGGCTTCCGCCTGCTCGATCAGGCCGGCGTTGAGGTCGGCGTCGATCGCCATCTGCTTGCCGGGCATGGCATCCAGGGTGAACCGCGCGCTCACTTCGGAAATACGCCCGGCGCCCTTGGTGACCACCACGAAGTTGATGATCATGAGGATCGCGAAGACCACGATACCGACGACGTAGTTGCCGCCGATCACCACTTCGCCGAACGCCTGAATCACCTTGCCCGCGGCCGCGTGGCCGTCATGGCCGTGGAGCAGCACCACGCGGGTGGAAGCGACGTTCAGCGCCAGGCGCAGCAGGGTCGCGACCAGCAGGATGGTCGGGAACACGGCGAAGTCCAGCGGGCGCAGGGCATACACGCTGACCAGCAGGACCACGATGGACAGGGCGATGTTGAAGGTGAACAGCACGTCCAGCAGGAACGGCGGGATGGGCAGGGTCATCATCGCCAGCATGGCGAGCAACAGCAGCGGCACGCCGAGGTTGCCCCGGCTGAGCCCCACCAGATTGCTGCGAACAGTGCCGATCAGTTGCGTGCGATCCACCCGAATTTCCCCTGCGCGTGGGTGGCCGTGACGGCCACCGGATCAAACTTTTGACGCCCAACCGGGCATCCGCACAGGGTTTTGCAGGAAGCGTTCCAACTTTTTCGAAAGGCCGCAAATGCCCGAGGCAGAGGCGCGCCTCACCAGCTCCCGGAGGCGCCGCCACCGCCGCTGGAGCCACCTCCGCCGGAGAATCCGCCGCCTCCCGAGCCGCCGCCGGAAGAGCCTCCGGACGACCCGCCGCCCGAGCCTGAGCGACCTCCCGAGCCGCCCTGCCCCGCGCCGAATACCAGCAGCCCCGGCAGGCACATGAAAGGCAGCACCAGCAGCCAGTTCAGCGGAGCGGCCGGTGCGCCAGCGAACCAGCCGATCAGCAGATACAGGCCGATGAAGACCGCCAGGCGCCCGTAGAAGGCCCTGCGACCGCCCAGCCGCCTGGCGGCCTTGCGCCCCTTACGGCCCTTGCCGGACCTGTTCGCGCCGCGCCACAGATCACGCATCATCGAGATCAGCAGCCACCAGAGGCCCAGCACCAACAGCGCCATGATTGGCGCAGCAAGTGCGTAAACCCACAGCATGCCGCCCAAGCGTGGCGTCAGGAAGCCGAGCAGGATGCAGTAGGCGATCAGCCCGAGCACGCTGTAGAAGACCGTGCGCGCCGTCCACAGCGCACCGAAGGTGGCACCACCGACCAGCAGACAGATCGGCGTAACCGCCACAATCCCCAGCCAATCGTTGCCGCCCGCCAGCAGCGCCACCAGGGCGACCACCGCCGCGCTGATCGCCAGCGCACCGCGCCAGCCAATGCGCCGCGCCGCGAGCAGCACACCCGTGACGCCGCCCAGGACGAAGGCCCCCAGCAGCAACCAGGCCTGCAACGGAACCTGAAGCGGCTCGGGCGCCGGTTCGGGCAGCGCCTCGCCGTCGATCAGGGCGACCAGCGCATCCACCGCCGACTCGATGCCACCGGCGTAGTCACCTTCACGAAAAGCCGGCGCCATGCGCTCGCGGATGATCCGCCCGGCCAGCACATCGGGAATCGCACCTTCCAGGCCATAGCCGACTTCGATGCGCATCAGGTGGTCGTCCTTTGCCACGACCACCAGCACGCCGTCGTCGATCCCCTTGCGGCCGAGCTTCCACATGCCGAAGAGGCGGTTGGCGAATGCCTCGATGCCCATCTTGCCAACCGTGGGCAGCATCACCACGGCGATCTGCGCACCGCGCCGGCCTTCCAGGGCCTGGAGCTTGTCGATCAGACGGGCCTTGGCGGTGGGGTCGAGGGTGCCGGTGACGTCCACCACACGCTCGCCCAGCGGCAACAGGACGCCGGCCTCGGGAGCTGGAGCCGCCCGGAGAGGCTGGGTGCAGAACAGGCAGAGCAGTAACCACAGCGCCGGGCGCCATCCCGTGGAGAAGCCATGAAACATCGGGTTTTCCTTCGCTATCCGTGCGACCGGCACCTTCGCCCCGGCCATGAAACAGCCCATGCTACTGCGCCACGGCGGGCGAGAGACAGTGGGTGCGGTCCCAGGTTATTCGTCGCGGCGCAGATCCGGCGGAATCGGCAGGTCCGGCATCGGCCCCGGGCGCTTGCCCTTGCCGGCGCGGTACTGCTTGAGCTGGTAGACGTAGGCCAGCACCTGGGCGACGGCGAGGTAAAGGCCGGCGGGAATCTCGTGGTCGAGCTCGGTGGAGTAGTACACCGCCCGCGCCAGGGCCGGGGATTCGAGCACCGTGACCTTGTGCTCCTGGGCGATCTCGCGGATCTTCAACGCCATGAAGTCGTTGCCCTTGGCCAGCAGCCTGGGCGCGCCGCCCTTCTCGGCGTCGTATTTCAGGGCCACGGCAAAGTGCGTCGGGTTGGTGATGATGACGTCGGCCTCGGGCACCGCCTGCATCATCCGCCGGTTGGCCATCTCGCGCTGCATCTGGCGCACCTTGGCCTTGACCTCGGGCTTGCCCTCGGAGTCCTTGTACTCGTCCTTGACCTCCTGCTTGGTCATCATCAGCTTCTTGCGGTTGTCCCAGAGCTGGAAGGGAACGTCCGCCGCAGCGATGAAGATGATGCTGCAGGCCAGCCAGAAGGCGCTCCAGCCAACGACCCTGGCGCTGTGGATCATGGCCTGCTCCAGCGGCTCGTGGGCCATCGCCAGCAGGTCGTCCTGGTCGGACTTGAGCACCAGGATCGCCACGATCAGCACCAGCGCGAACTTGGCCAGGGCCTTGAGCAGCTCGGTGACCGAGCGCAGGGAGAACATGCGCTTGAGCCCCGACAGCGGGTTCATCCGGCTGAACTTGGGGGCCAGCGCCTCGGCGGAGAACAGCCAGCCGCCCAGCGCCACCGGCCCGACCAGCGCGGCCACCAGCAGCACCGCGAGGATCGGCCAGACGCCATCGGCGCCGATCTTCGCGCCCTCGATGAGCAGGTTGAGCATGCTTTCGCTGTTCATCGCCGTGGCGCGGTCGAACTCGAAGCTGCCGCGCATCAGGCGCATCAGCGCGTCGGCGAGGCTGGCGCCGAACATCAGCAGGCCGCCGGCGCCAGCCAGCAGCACGGCCAGGGTGTTCAGCTCCTTGGACCGGGGTAGCTGCCCTTTCTCGCGCGCGTCGCGGCGGCGTTTCTCCGTGGGTTCCTCTGTCTTGTCTTCGCTACTGTCGTTCTCGGCCATCAGCGGGCTCCCACGAGTTCGCGAAGCAGGCGCAGGCCTTCACTGGCCAGTGCCTGGTACTGAGTCAGAATGTCGGCACTGCCAATCCAGACAATGACGAAGCCCATCACCAGGGTCAGCGGGAAGCCGATGGAGAAGATGTTCAGCTGCGGCGCGGCGCGGGTCATGGCGCCAAACGCCAGGTTGACCACCAGCAAGGCGGTGATCGCCGGCAGGGCGATCATCAGGCCGGCACCAAGGATCCAGCCGAGCTTGCCGGCAACGGTGATGAAGTGGTTGCTCGACAGCCCCTCGCCCACCGGCAGGGTGGTGAAGCTTTCCGCCAGTACCTCGAACACCACCAGGTGGCCATTCATGGAGAGGAACAGCAGGGTCACCAGCATGGTGAAGAACTGCCCCAGCACCGGCACCGAGATGCCGTTGGTGGGGTCGACCATGGAAGCGAAGCCCAGGCCCATCTGCATGGAGATGATCTGCCCGGAGATGACGAAGGCGTGGAACATCAGCTGCAGGACGAAGCCGAGCATGGCGCCGACGAGGATTTCCTGGGCGATCAGCACCATCGCCTTGAGGCTCAGGGCGTCCACCTGGGGCATCGGCGGCAGGTTGGGCACCAGCGCCACGGCAATCGCCACGGAGAGGTACAGACGCACGCGGGTGGGCACCAGCTGGGTGCCGATGATCGGCATCACCATCAGCATCGCGGCGATGCGGAACAACGGGAACAGGAAGGCTCCGATCCAGCCGCCGATCTGCGCGTTGCTGAGCTCGAGCATCAGCCGATCAGCGTCGGGATGCTGGTGATCAGCGACTGGGTGTACTCCATCAGCTGCCGCAGCAGCCAGGGGCCCAGCACGATGAGGGTGAGCAGCACCACCAGCAGGCGCGGCAGGAAGCTCAGGGTCTGCTCGTTGATCTGCGTGGCGGCCTGGAACATCGCCACGATCAGGCCCACCAGCAGGCTGGGCAGCACCAGGATGCCGACCATCACGGCGGTCAGCCAGAGCGCTTCACGGAACAGGTCGACGGCGACTTCGGGGGTCATGGTTGCTCCTCTTGCGCGGCGGCCTCACTGGAAGGCTCATTCGTAGGATGGGTGGAGCTTGCGATACCCATCAGCGGATTCGACCCGGATATCGATGGGTATCGCTTCGCTCCACGCCATCCTACGGTGCCACCGGATACCGCTGCGCCGACGGGAATGGGCATCGCTAGACCGTCCCGAAACTGCCGGCGAGCGTACCGATGATCAATGCCCAGCCGTCCACCAGGACGAACAGCATGATCTTGAACGGCAACGAGATGATCAGCGGCGACAGCATCATCATGCCCATCGCCATCAGCACGCTGGACACCACCAGGTCGATGATCAGGAACGGAATGAAGATCATGAAACCGATCTGGAACGCGGTCTTCAACTCCGAAGTGACGAACGCCGGCACCAGGATGGTCAGGGGCGTGGCGTCGGCGCTCTGGATGTCGGTGCGTTTGGACAGCCGCACGAACAGTTCCAGGTCCGACTGTCGGGTCTGCGCCAGCATGAAGGCCTTGAGCGGCACCTCGGCTCGGGTAATCGCTTCCTGCGCCGGGATCTGCTCGTTGAGGTAGGGCTGCAGTGCGGTGCTGTTGATCTTGTCGAACACCGGCGCCATCACGAACAGGGTGAGGAACATGGCCAGGCCGATCAGCACCTGGTTCGACGGCGTGCTCTGCAGGCCCAGCGCCTGGCGCAGGATGGAGAAGACGATGATGATCCGGGTGAAGCTGGTCATCAGCATGACGAACGCCGGGATGAAACTCAGCGCGGTCATGATCAGCAGGATCTGCAGGCTGACCGAATATTCCTGCTGGCCCTGCGCGTTGGTGGTCACGGTGATCGCCGTCAGCTGCGTCGGATCGGCGGCGAAGGCCGGTGGCGCCATCAGCGCCAGCAGGCCCAGCAGCAGTGGCGCGACGGCCTTGAGCGCAGCGATCAGAACGGAAGTAGTCGGCGAACGGGTCACTGCGGGCGGCCCTTGTCCTTGTTCAGCAATTCCAGCAGGCGCTGGGCGAATTCCGGCTGCGCCGGCTCCGATTCGGCGGCATGCACCGGCTGGCGCATGACGTGCAGCGGGGTGATCCGGCCGGGGGTCAGGCCCAGCAGCACCTGCTCCTCGCCCACCTGCACCAGCACCAGGCGATCACGCGGGCCGAGGGCCTGGCTGGAGATCAGGCGGATCGCCTGGTTACCGCGCGGCACCACCTGCTGCACCCGGCGTACCAGCCAGGCGAGCAGGAAGATCAGCCCGACCACCAGCACCAGGCCCAGCAGCAGCTGCATCAGCTGCGCGCCGGCGCTGCCGGTGATCAGGCTCGGCGTGGAGCTGGCATGGACGATGGCCGGGTTGGACGCCGGGGCCTTGACGGCCTCGTCGGCCAGCGCCAGGAGGGACAGTCCCGCCAGCGGCAGGACGGACAGCTTCGCGAGCAGGCGGGCCATGTCAGCGCAGCTTCTTGATGCGTTCGCTGGGGCTGATCACGTCGGTGAGGCGGATGCCGAACTTCTCGTTCACCACCACCACTTCGCCGTGGGCGATCAGGGTGCCGTTGACCAGCACGTCCAGCGGCTCGCCGGCCAGGCGATCGAGCTCGATCACCGAGCCCTGGTTGAGCTGCAGCAGGTTGCGGATGCTGATGTCGGTGTGGCCGACCTCCATGGAGATGGTCACCGGGATATCCAGGATCACGTCCAGGTTGGGGCCTTCGAGGCCGGCGATGGTCGGCGCCTTGGGCGCCATGCCGAACTCTTCCATCGGCGCGCGTGGCGCGGCGGGCACGGCCGGTGCGGCAGCGCTGGCCATCATCGCGTCGATGTCGTCCTGGTTGGCGTCGCCCGATTCGGACAGTGCCGCGGCCCACTCGTCGGCCAGCGCCTGTTCTTCGGGAGTCACGTTTTCTTCATCTGACATGGTGGGTCCTCTTGGGATTCGCTCAGCGCGGGCGCACGAGCGGATCGAGAATCTGCAAGGCCAGGTTGCCCTTGTGCGAACCCAGCTTGACCTTGAAGGAAGGCACGCCGTTGGCGCGCATGATCATGTGTTCGGGCAGCTCCACCGGGATCACGTCGCCGGGCTGCATGTGCAGGATGTCGCGCAGCTTGAGCTGGCGGCGCACGACGGTGGCGCCCAGCGGCACGTTGACGTCGAGGATGTCCTCGCGCAGGGCGTTGATCCAGCGCTCGTCCTGGTCGTCCACGTCGGACTGGAAGCCGGCGTCGAGCATCTCGCGGATCGGCTCGATCATCGCGTACGGCAGGGTGATGTGCAGGTCGCCGCCGCCGCCGTCCAGTTCGATGTGGAAGGTGGACACCACCACCACTTCGCTGGGGCTGACGATGTTGGCCATCGCCGGGTTCACCTCGGAGTTCACATACTCGAAGGTGATCGGCATCACCGCATGCCAGGCCTCGGCGAGGTCGACGAAGGCCTGCTCGATGACCATGCGCACCACCCGCAACTCGGTGGGGGTGAACTCGCGGCCTTCGATCTTGGCGTGACGCCCGTCGCCGCCGAAGAAGTTGTCCACCAGCTTGAACACCAGCTTGGCATCGAGGATGAACAGCGCGGTGCCGCGCAGCGGCTTCATCTTCACCAGGTTGAGGCTGGTGGGTACGTACAGCGAGTGCACGTACTCGCCAAACTTCATCACCTGCACGCCGCCCACGGCGACATCCGCCGAGCGACGCAGCAGGTTGAACATGCTGATGCGGGTATAACGGGCGAAGCGCTCGTTGATCATCTCCAGGGTCGGCATGCGACCCCGGACGATGCGGTCCTGACTGGTCAGGTCGTAGGACTTGATCGCCCCCGGCTCGACGTCGGACTCGGTTTCCACCAGGCCATCGTCGACGCCGTGCAGCAGCGCGTCGATCTCGTCCTGGGAAAGTAGATCCTGCATGGCCATGGCCGGTACCTACTGCAATACGAAATTGGTGAAAAGCACTTGCTCCACGGTCAACTGACCGGTCGCCTTCTTCGCCAGTTCCTGAAGACTGGAGGTGGCCTGCTGGCGCAGCATTTCCTTGCCCACCGGGGTCACCAGCGTGTCGAAATTCTGGCTGGAGAACAGCATCACCAGCTGGTTGCGCACCAGCGGCATCTGCTCGCGCAGCGCATCCAGCTGTGCCTGATCGCGGCCCATCAGGGCGACGGCCACCTGCAGATAGCGCTGACGGCCGTTCTGATTGAAGTTGACCACGAAGGCCGGCGCGAGGATTTCGTACACCGCCTGTTTCTTGGTCGGCTCGCCATGCTCCTCGGACTTCGCCTCGGACTCGGCGGCGGGCTTGGCGTTCTTGTTGAGGAAGAACCAGGTGCCGCCGACCGACGCACCCACCGCCAGCAGGAAGGCCAGGGCGATGATGATGATGAGCTTGAGCTTGCCCTTGCCGGGCGCCTGGCCATCAGGGAGGGAAGGCGTCTGTTCTTTCTTGGCCATGCCAATAATCCGTCATTAATCCGGCGCGATGCGCTGATACCGGGGGTAGCAGCAAGGGCTGTGCCAGTTCGGTTGATCCTGGCTGGCGCCGCCGCGGATATTACAGGCTAGACGGAGGATGTCACGGGGAGGTGTAAGAATTTTCGCTGGTCCAGCCCCGCCTCAGGGGTGGCGACGGGTTCGCGAGCAAGCTCGCTCCTGCAAGAGCACCATGGTTTTGCCTGTAGGAGCGAGCTTGCTCGCGAACATCGGGGGTCACGCGTAGTAATCCACCAGCCCCCTGCCCTGCGCCACCGACTGCGGACGGATCTCCGACACGCCGCTGATCATCGGCTCGTCATCGCCCTCGGCGCCAGCCACGCGCCGCGAGCCGCCGCGGTCATCGCCCTGCTGTTGCTGCTGCCAGCTGCGGGAGGACTGGTCGGAGACGTTGACGTCCAGCTGCCCCATGCCCTGCTGGCTGAACATCTCGCGCAGGCGATGCTGCTGGCTGTCCAGCGCCTCGCGCACCCCGGCGTTGGCGCTGACGAAGTTCACCTGGGTCTGGTCGGCGCTCATGTGGATGCGCACTTCCAGGCGACCGAGGTCGGCCGGGTCCATCTGGATTTCCGCGGACTTGAGGTTCTGCGAGGACATCCACATCACCCGGTCCACCACCTGGTCGGTCCAGCCGTTCTGCTGCATCGACACCGCCTGGCCGGGCACCAGCGGGTTCACCGGGCGGCTGGTCATGGCCTGCGGCGTATTGAGCGCCTGGGTCAGGGACTCCAGCCGGGCGGCAAAGGTCTCGTTGCGCGGCATCTCCGGCTTGGCGTCGGTCTGCACATCCGCCAGTTGCCGGGCCAGCTCGGCGCCGTCCTTCAGCGCGCCCTCGGCCAGTTTGCCGTCGGCCGACTGGGAGGCGGCTTCCGGGTCCAGAGCAGCCAGGGCGGCGGACAGGTCGTTCTTCGCATTGGCGTGCGCGTCGACCTTGCCGTCGGCCTTGGCCGCCAGCTGGCCGCCAAGCTGAGCCTGCGTCTCCGGCTGCGCCTGCTCGTCGCCACCCAGGCCGAGGGCCAGGCTGACGCCGGGAATCTCGTTGAGCTTCTGCAGGTCGTCGTCGCCACTGGCATCGGTGAGCTGGCTGGTACCGGTGCTGACCACCAGCGGCGGCGCCTCGGGCTCCGGCAGCTGGCCGGTCATGCCCAGCATCAGCAGCGGGTCGAGGGTCGCGTCGGGCTTGGGCTCGGTATCCGCCACCGTGCTGTCCTGCGCCTTGCTGGCGCCGTCAGCCGGCAAGGCCTTGCCGTCCTCGGCAACCTTTGGCTGGTCGGCGGCAGCCGGCGCGGCGGAGTCCTTGCTCGCGGTGTCCTTGTCGGCAGCGTCCCGAGGCTTGTCGGCCTTCGCCCTGGTCGGCTTGTCGGCTCGCTCGCTGGCCGCCGGGCGCTGCTCCTTGGCATAGACGTCGGCGAAGCTGGAACCCTTGTCGTTGCTGCTGTTCGACGAATTCTGGGCAGATCTGGAGAGCGCCGCCTTGGGCCGGGTGTCAGGCGTCGACGTCAATAAAATATCCGGGGCGACTGCCATCGGAGTTCTCCGTTGATGTGAATATCCAACACGGAGATAGCAAGGCGCGGGCCAACTCGAAAAAGCTCAGCGGCGGGTGGGCAGCAACAGGGTGCGGACGATGCCGAATTCGTGCTCGACCTTGCCGATCAGGCCCTGTGCGCTGGCCAGGTCGTTCTGCCGCGCGGCCTCTTCCAGGCCCTTGCACAGGTTGCTGAGCACCGCGGCGCCCATGTTGCCGCAGCTGCCCTTGAAGCTGTGCGCGGCGTGGCGCAGGGCTGGCGCATCGCTGGCGGCGAAGGCCTCGCGGATGCTGCGCAGGCGCTCCTCGGAGTCACCGAGGAAGGTCTCCACCAGGAGCGGGTACTCGTCTTCCATGATCGACAGCAAATTGCTCAGCACGGCGCCATCGAGATGAGGCTCGGACATGGGGCACTCCCTGAAGGACGGCTCGCCACCCTGCAGGGAGACAAGAAGGCCCCGATTATGCCTGAGCGGACCAGAAGAACTCCACGGACACCGCCTTGCCATCGCCGGACCACTGACAGCGGTCAGCCAATTGCCGGACCAGCGACAGGCCGCGCCCGCAGAGACTGCCGGCGGCCCGTTGCGAAGCCAGTACCGCGCCGACGTCGAAGCCCTCGCCACTGTCTTCCACCCGCACCAGCAGCCGGCCGCCATCGCCATGGGGCGCCAGGTCGAGATGGAAGCGCACGAAGCCGTCGCGCAGCGTGACCAGGCGCTTGCTGCGCTCCTGGTAATAGCGCGCGAAGCCGGCGGCGTCGCACTTGAGGGTGGAGTCCAGGCCCATCACGCCATGCTCCAGAGCGTTGGAGTACAACTCGGCGAGCACGGTGTAGAGCGCGCCGCCGCGGGGGCGCAGGTCGTGTACTTCCATCAGCAGCTGCAGCAGGAAGGGCAAGGGGTTGAAGTTGCGCAGGGTCGGCGCGCGGAATTCGAAGCTGGCGGACCAGTCCAGCGGGCTGCTCAGGCCGTTGTCGGAGAAGGCCAGCGGCGGGCGCTGCAGCGAGTCCTCCGGCACCAGCGCAATCTCCAGCATGCTGACGTCGTCCTGGGCCTCGCCGCGGAAGCGCGCCAGGGCGGCCTGGATGCCGTCGAACAGCCGCGCGGGGTTCGGCTCGCTGTCGTAGACCTCGCGCAGGCGCTGCTCGCCGAACATCTCGTCGGCGGCGTTGCGCGCCTCCAGTACGCCATCGGAGAAGAGGAACACGCGGTCGCCCTCCTCCATCGCGTAGACCTCGCAGTGGTCGCTGAAGGCCGCGGCATCGAGGATGCCCAGCGGCAGGTGGCGCGACACCAGCGGCACGATCTCGCGCGGCTGCTGGCGCAGCAGGTAGCCATTGGGCAGGCCGCCGTTCCACACCTCTACCAGGCCGCGCTGGAAGCTCAGGTTGAGCACCGCCGCGCAGCAGAACACCCCCACCGGCAGGATGCGCTTGAGCTTGGCGTTCATCTCCCGAAGGATGTCCGCCATGGGGTAGCCCTTGGCGGTCATGCCGTAGAACACCTCGGCCAGCGGCATGGCGCCGATGGCCGCCGGCAAGCCGTGGCCGGTGAAGTCGCCGAGCAGCACGTGCATGCCGCCGGAGGGCTTGAACGCCGCCAGCAGCAGGTCGCCGTTGAACAGCGCGAAGGGCGATTGCAGGTAGCGGATGTTCGCCGCGTTCAGGCAACCCGAGTGCGCCACCTTGTCGAACACCGCCTTGGCCACCCGCTGCTCGTTGAGCAGGTGTTCGTTGTGCCGGGCGATCAGGTCGCGCTGCTCCAGCACCATCCGCTGCAGGTGGTGCAGGCGCCCCATGGCGCGGATCTTGGCTTCGAGGATGACGCGGTTGTAGGGCTTGGAGAGGAAGTCATCACCGCCCGCCTCCAGGCTCTGCACCAGTGCCTCGGGTTCGCTCAGCGAGGTGAGGAAGATGATCGGCACCAGTTCCTCGCCGGCCTGCCGGCGAATCCGCCGCGCCGCCTCGAAGCCATCCATCACCGGCATCAGCGCATCCATCAGCACCAGTTGCGGGCGCTCCTGGGAGAACAGCGCCAGCGCCTCCAGGCCGTTGGCGGCGGTGATCACGCGATGTCCCTGGCGGCTGACGATGGTCGACAGCAGCAGGCGATCGGCGGCGTTGTCGTCGGCGATCAGGACGGTGAGGAGTTCGGCCATGGCCGTTGCCACTGCGCAGCGGGTCGTGTCAGCTGATCTTGAACAGCTGCTCGAAGTTGGAGATGGCCAGCACCTTGCGCACGTCCGGGTTGCAGTGCGCCAGGCTGATCTGCGCGTTCTCGCCGCCGGCATGGTCGCGCAGCAGCAGGAGCATGCCCAGTGCCGAGCTATCGAGGTAGGTGGCGCCCTTGAGGTCCACCACGTAGCGCTTGGGCGTGGTCTCGACGCGCTCGTAGGCGTCGCGGAACTCCTGGTGTGCGCCGAAATCGAAACGTCCCTGGACCACGATGGTGAGCTCCTGCCCGTCAGCGGAGGGAACAGAGGTGATGGCCATGGGATTCTCCTTATCGATCGATGGTCGCGCACGAGTCTCAAGATGTAGCAGCTAGCGGTGACAGCGGCAACCTCGGCGAGCGATGGGAAACCGCCTCGCCAGACCGGTCGAGCGGTCACCCGGCAGGTCGATTAATGGACCATCGGTCGACACAGGCACGGCGAATGCCTTTACCCTTTCACCCGTGCGACGCAGGGCGAAGGCTCGCCAGAGGCCTTGGGGGGTCGCACACGGCAGGAAAGGGGGGAACATGACCAAGTCCATTCTCATTGCGGCCTGCGTGTTGTGCCTGGCGCCGTACGCGAGTGCCCAGGTGATGCAGCGCGAGCTGGGTGATTTCGAGCTCAAGTTCGCCAACTCGCCGACCCGCAGCATGGCCCAGGGGCTGGTCCAGCCGGGCCAGGCCAACAGCGCCCAGGGCGGCCTCGACGTCACCCACGACAGCGGCTGGTACGTCGGCAGCTGGACCTCCAACCTGGAGCAGGAGAAGCCGCTGGAGATCGACAGCTACGCCGGCTTCAAGCATGCGCTGGGCGACGGCAAGCTGGGCTATGAAGTGGGCACCCTGCGCTACAGCCGCCCGGAACAGCCCGACTACGACAGCCAGGCGCTCTACGGCGGCCTGTCGGTGTTCGGCAGCCGCCTCGGCGCCGCCTACAGCGCCCAGGCCGGGCGCAGCTCCGCCACGCTGTTCACCGACCTGGGCGTACAGGCCGACCTCGGCTTCGACGTCACCTTCAAGTATTCCACCTACAGCCTCGCCTCCCCCGTGAGCCTGGACGGCGGCGGCAGCGTCAGCGAATTCGGCGACTGGTCGCTGAACTTCAGTCGTCCCTGGAAGGGCATCGACCTGAACTTCTCCTACAGCGGCAGCAGCCTGACCGGCGGCGACTGCAGCGCCTACTCCGGGCACAACGCCTATTGCGACTCGGCCTTCATGTTCAAGGCATCGCGACCGTTCTTCTGAGGCCGGGCCGGGTTCTGGCCCGCGGTATCCCTCCCCCAGCCACCTGGGCCCGCCGTTGCGCGATAGTCAATTTCGTTCAAGAACATCACGGCACAACGGACTACGCTGCGAATCACCCCGCCACACCCGACTCCCGAGGTCGGGATAACCCGGTGACAACCGATGCTGCACCGCGTGAACTGCACCGCCATTGCCCTGCCCGGCCTGCGCACCGTCGAGATCCTCTCGCAGCGCAGCTTCCCGCGTCACGCCCACGATGAATATGGCATCGGCGTGATGCTCGAAGGCGGCCATCGCTCCTGGAGCGGGCGCGGCGAGATCGAGGCGAAGCCCTGCGACATCATCACCGTCAGCCCCAACGAACTGCACGACGGCATTCCGCTGCACGGTGCGCCGCGGCGCTGGTGGATGCTCTATGTCGAGCCGACGGTGATCGCCCGGCTGGCCGGCGCCGAGCTGGCGGGCCGGGAATTCGCCCTGCCAGCACTGACCGACCCAGGACTCGCCTGGCGTATCGCCGAGCTGTTGCAGCACCTGCCGGGCGCTGGCGAAGACGAAGCCAGCGAGGGCGTGCTTGATCTGTTCGGCGAACTGCTGGATCAGCGCACCGACACAAGCGCGGCAGCGCCGCCCTCGCGCAGCGTGGCACGGATGCTCGAGCGGATTCACGACGACCCGCGCAATGCCCCCGCGCTGGCGGAGCTGGCCGGCATCGCCGGGCTGACACCTTACGCCGCGCTACGACGCTTCCGCCGTGAACTGGGCACCACGCCCCACGCCTACCTCCTGCAGTACCGCGTGCGGCAAGCCCACCAGTTGATCGGCGAAGGCCGTGCGCTGGCCGAGGCCGCGCAGCTCGCCGGCTTCGCCGACCAGTCCCACATGACCCGTGCCTTCGCCCGCCAGCTGGGGCTGACGCCGGGACAGTGGCGCTCATCCCTCAGGCATCGGCCGCCGGCACCCTGAGTCCGCCGGCGCCCACGGCCGCCTTTTTCACCTCACAGGAAACCCACGGGAATGAACGCAGAATTCCTGCTGACGGCGTTCATCGTCGTTCTGCTGCCCGGCACCGGTGTGCTCTACACGCTGGCCGTCGGGCTCGGGCTCGGCGCCCGCGCCGCCACCCTTGCGGCGCTGGGCTGCACGCTGGGCATGGTCCCGCAATTGCTGCTGGCTACCTTCGGCCTGTCGCTGATCCTCCAGGCCAGTGCGACGAGCTTCCAGATCGTCCGCGGGCTGGGTACGGCCTACCTGCTGTTCATTGCCTGGCAGGTGTTTCGCGGCAGCGGCGCACTGGCGCTGGACTCGGCCGCCCAGCCGCGCAGCAGGCGACAACTGGTGGGCACCGGGCTCTGGCTGAACCTGCTCAACCCCAAGCTCGGGCTGTTCTTCCTGGCCTTCCTGCCGCAGTTCGTACCGGCCGGCAGCGCGGATGCCCGCGCGCTGTTCCTGATGTTCGGCCTGGTGTTCGCGCTGATGACCCTGGTCGTGTTCGTCGGCTACGGACTGCTGGCGGCCTGGGTACGCGACCACGTGATCGAGCGCCCGCTCGTCATGGCGCTGATCCGCTGGGGCTTCACCCTCGCCTTCCTGGTGCTGGCGCTGCGTCTGGCTTTCGATACACTCCAGCCCTGAACGGCCGGACTACCCGACCAGGCCCGCGCCCATGTTGATCGCCAGGCCCAGGATCGCCGTGTTGAACAGGAAGCCGATCACCGAATGGGCCAGCACCACCCTGCGCATCGAGCGCGAGGCGATCTCCACGTCGGAAGTCTGCACGGCCACGCTCAGGGTGAAGGAGAAGTAGAGGAAGTCCCACAGGTCGGGGCTCTTCTCGCCCTCGGGGAAGCGCAGCACCGGCTGGCTCTCGTGGGCGGCGTAGAACATCCGCGCATAGTGCATGCTGAACATGGTGCCGATGAGGAACCAGGAGCCCAGCACGGTGCTGGCAGTGAAGGCGTAGCGCACCAGCTTCTCGCGATCGCCCGCATGGGACGCCGTGGCCAGTTCGACGATGATCGCCCCGAGGCTCGCCAGTGCGGCGACGACGATCAGCACCAGCACCGCCTCGGCGTTCTCGTCCTCGATGCTCGCCACTCGCTTGACCTGCGCCGGGTCGGCGCGCCAGGCCAGCCAGCCGATCAGCAGCACGTACAGCCAGGCCATGCCATTCCAGCCCACCAGCACCCGCGTCATCGGCGACAGCCAATAACAGGCCAGCCCCGCCAGCACACCGAACGCCCCGGCTCCCAGCAGGCGTGGATGTGCCCGCAGCAAGGTGCGGTTCACGCGGAGCAGGCCATGCGGTCCAGCTCGGCAGCCGCCAGTTGGGCGACGGCGAGGTCGCTCGCGGCAGCCATGCCATCGTCGAGGAACCAGGCAGCGGACAACCCGGCAAACGCCAGGACCCACTCCAGCAGGCGCTGCCGATCGACGCGGGCGTGTTCGACGATGACATCGAGCTGGCGCAGGAAGCGCCGGGGTTCGCGAGAGGTGGGCAGGTCCGGGTTGCACAGCAGGTTGGCGTAGTCGAACAGGCGCTCGCCGTGGAGGCGCTTGGGGTCGATCGCCAGCCAGCCGCGCTCGCCGAAATCGAGGATGTTGTCGTGGTGGATATCGCCGTGCAGGACCACTTTGTCGTGCTCGCTGGCCAGCAGCGCTTCGGCGGTTTCCAGGCAGCGCGGGAACAGGCCGCCATAGCGCGTGGCGGCAGGAGCCAGGTCGCGGAACCACTCGCGCAGGCCGAGCAGTTCCGGCGGTGGCTTACAGCCCGCCCGGTGCAGCCGCCGCACGGCATCACAGACGATGCGACTGGCGTCGTCGTCTTTGCCCTGCAGCGCCATGTGCATCAGCGAGCGCTCGCCCTCGGCGCGCTCCATCAGGATCACATCGCCGTCGTAGGCATAGACCTGCGCGGCGCCCGCGCCGTCCCACCAGATCATGACCTGGGCGCCACCGCGCTCTTCCTCTTCCAGCGCACGCTTGACCATGGCCGCCCGCCCCTGCCAGCGCACCGGCAACAGGTGACTGCTGGGTGTGACGATGGGCTTGCCCTCCGCGACGAATTGCCAGAGGTCCTGGACGCGGGTGAAATCCACAGGCACGGGCGGCGGTAACGGCATGGAGGAGTTCCGGTCGGGAGACTGACTGGAGCCTAGCACGATGGCCCGCCGCACCGGCGGCGCATCAATCGGGGGAGGGTTTCAGGCGCTGGGCGAACTCGTCGAGCTGCTTCTGCTCGTATTTATCGGCGGCCAGGCGCGCTTCTTCGCGGTAGCGCTCCACCAGCTTGCGCAGGCCCTCGAGCCGCGCGTACTTCTCCTGCCAGACGACCCGCGCCTTGTCGACGGTATCCTGGTGCCAGGTGACGGAGCGGTTCTGCTGTTCCACCGCGCCTTCGAGCTGGGACAGGAAGCGCTGGTAATTGATCAGCCATTGGCCGCTGACGCCCTGCTGGCCGTTGCGGATCCATTGCTGCTGATAGTCGAAGCGGTAGCGTTCGAGTTCGGCCAGCTTGCGCTGCGCCTGCTGCAGCTGGCCCTGGACCAGGCCGAGCTGGCGCGCGGCTTCGCGCTCGGCCTTGAGCGCCATCTCCACCACCGGGGCCAGGCGTTCGGCACGGCGGTTCATCCCCTCGCCTCGCGATGCGACGTGCGTAGGATGGGTGGAGCGGAGCGATACCCATGCAGCCCTTTGGCAGCGGCGCGAAGATGATGGGTATCGCAAGCTCCACCCATCCTACGGAAAGCTCCGTGCAGGCCGCTCATCACCCGGCCTTGCCGCTGACCACGGCGTCCAGCAGCAGGCGGCTGTCGTCGAGGTTCTGGCTTTCGTCCAGAGACTGGCGCAGGAACTGGCGCATGATCGGGAAGCGCTGGATGGCCAGGTCGGTTTCCGGATCGCCGCCGGCCACGTAGGCGCCTACGCTGATCAGGTCGCGGCTCTGCTGGTAGCGCGACCACAGCTGCTTGAAGCGCTGGGCATCGCCCAAGTGTTCGGGGGTAGTGACCTGGGGCATCACCCGGCTGATGGAAGCCTCGATATCGATGGCCGGGTAATGGCCTTCCTCGGCCAGCCGGCGCGACAGCACGAAGTGGCCGTCGAGCACGCCGCGCGCGGCGTCGGCGATCGGGTCCTGCTGGTCGTCGCCTTCACTGAGCACGGTGTAGAAAGCGGTGATCGAGCCGCCGCCCTTCTCGCCGTTGCCAGCACGCTCGACCAGACGCGGCAGCTTGGCGAACACCGACGGCGGATAGCCCTTGGTCGCCGGCGGCTCGCCGATGGCCAGGGCGATCTCGCGCTGGGCCTGGGCGTAGCGGGTCAGGGAGTCCATCAGCAGCAGGACGTTCTTGCCCTTGTCGCGGAAGTACTCGGCGATACGGGTGCAGTACTGCGCGGCGCGCAGACGCATGAGCGGCGCATCATCCGCAGGAGAGGCGACGACCACGGAACGCTTCAGGCCTTCCTCGCCCAGGATGTGTTCGATGAATTCCTTTACCTCGCGGCCCCGTTCGCCGATCAGCCCGACGACGATGATGTCGGCCTTGGTGAAGCGGGTCATCATGCCCAGCAACACGGATTTACCGACGCCGGTACCGGCGAACAGACCCAGGCGCTGGCCACGACCGACGGTGAGCAGCGAGTTGATCGAGCGGATGCCGACATCCATCGGCTCGTGGATCGGGTCGCGCGCCAGCGGGTTGATGATCGGGCCGTCCATCGGCACCCAGTCTTCGGCGCGCATGCCGCCCTTGCCGTCCAGCGCGCGGCCGACGCCGTCGAGCACACGGCCGAGCATGGACATGCCCATGGGCAGGCGGCCGGAATCCGGCAGCGGCACCACACGGGCGCCGGGGGCGATGCCGACGAGGCTGCCCACCGGCATCAGGTAGATCTTGCTGCCGGCAAACCCCATGACCTCGGCTTCCACCTGCACCGGGTGATAGCCGCCGTCGTTGATCACCTGGCAACGGCTGCCGACGGCGGCCTGCAGGCCCTCGGCCTCCAGCGTCAGGCCGACCATGCGCAGCAGGCGGCCTTCCACCACCGGCTGGGTCGGCAGGCTCACGGCGTCGCTGTAACCCTGCAGGCGGCGGGCGAAGCTGACCCGGTCAAGGCGCATCGGTACCGCCCTGGTCGGCGTCGAGGTTCACGTGCAGGTCCGGTTCCAGGGCATGGGTCGCCTGGTCGCGTTGTTGTTCGAAGAGTTGCTTCACCGCCTGGGCCAGACGTGTCTCGACGCTGGCGTCGATGCGCGAGTGTTCGGTCTCGATGCGGCAACCGCCGGGCAGCAGTCCGTCGTCCTCGATGATCTTCCAGTTCTCTTCGTGGCGATCGCGCAGGGCCTTCACCAGTTCGAAGTCCTGCGGGTTGACCTGGATGCGGATGTTGCTGGCGCCCATGGGCAGCAGCTTGAGCGCCTCGCGCAGCACCAGGCGGATCTGGCTGGAGTCGGTGGCCAGCTCGCGCTGCACCACCTGGCGCACCACGTGGGTCACCAGGTTGAGCATGCCCGCCTCGAGCATCTGGTCCTGCTCGGCGATGGGGTCGAGCAGATGCGACATCAGGGTCTCGAGGTTCTGCAGACGCGGTTGCAGCGCCGCGTCTGCTTCCTGACGCGCCTTGATCTGGCCGGCGTGGAAGCCGTCCTTCTCGCCGGTGGAAAAGCCCTCGTTGTAGGCCTCCTGGCGGATCGCCTCGAGCTCGTCGAGGGTCAGCGGCTTGACCTCTTCCTCCGGGACCTCCTCGATCTGCGGCTGTTCCTCGATCTCCGGCTCGGGTTCCGGCTCGGGTTCGGGAGCCGGCCGCGCCGGGTCGAAGCTGGGCAGCGACCAGCGGTCGAAGCCCGCTACATCGCGGGCACGGATCAGCTCGCTGAGTTTGTCCTCGTCCTTGACCAACTTAGATCATCTCCTCGCCACCCTTGCCGCCGAGCACGATCTCGCCGGACTCGGCCATGCGCCGGGCAATGGTGAGGATTTCCTTCTGCGCCCCTTCCACTTCGCTGACGCGCACCGGGCCCTTGGCCTCGAGGTCGTCGCGCAGCAGTTCGGCGGCACGCTTGGACATGTTGCGGAAGATCTTCTCGCGGATCGCCTCGTCCGAGCCCTTGAGGGCCAGCACCAGCACGTCCGAGGAGACCTCGCGCAGCAGTGCCTGGATACCACGGTCGTCGACGTCGGCAAGGTTGTCGAAGACGAACATCAGATCTTCGATCTGGCCCGACAGGTCTTCGTCGACTTCGCGGATGGCATCCATCAGCGCGCCTTCGACCGAGCTGTCGAGGTAGTTCATGATGTCCGCCGCGCGCTTCACGCCGCCCATGGTGGTGCGGGTGGAGTTGGCGTTGCCGGCGAACTGCTTCTCCAGAATCAGGTTCAGTTCCTTGAGCGCGGAGGGCTGCACGGTGTTGAGCGAGGACACGCGCAGGATGATGTCCAGGCGCACCTTGTGGTCGAAGTGGCTGAGCACTTCGCCGGCCTGGTCGGGGTCCAGGTAGGCGACCACGATGGCCTGGATCTGCGGGTGCTCGTAGCGGATCACGTCGGCCACGGCGCGCGGCTCCATCCACTTCAGGCTGTCCAGGCCGCTGGTGTTGCCGCCCAGCAGGATGCGGTCGATGAGGTTGTTCGCCTTGTCCTCGCCCAGGGCCTGGGTGAGCATCTTGCGGATGTAGCTGTCGGCGCCGACGCCCAGGCTGGTCTGGTCGCCAACGATCTCGACGAACTCGCCCATCACCTGCTCGACCTGCTCGCGGTGGACGTTGCGCATCTGCGCCATGGCCACGCCGACCTTCTGCACTTCCTTCGGGCCCATGTGGCGCAGCACCTGCGCGGCATCGGTCTCACCCAGGGAGAGCAGGAGGATGGCAGCCTTGTCGACCTTGTTCAGTTTGGCGTTCATGCGCGCTTCACTCATCGGAATTGATCCAGTCCTTCACTACCTGGGCAACGCGCCCCGGGTCCTGGGCGACCAGTGTCTTGATCGCATTCAATTGTGCATCGTACCCCTCGGAGGGGCTGGGCAGCAGGATGCTGGCCGGGCCGCCGAGGCTCACGCGGTCTTCGGAGAGCTCACCCTCCAGGCCGCCCAACTCGCCCAGGCCGCCTTCGCCTGCCGCGCCGCCGGCCACCAGGGCCTTGCTCTTGTTGCCCGACAGGTTGTTCAGCACCGGGCGCAGTACGCCCAGCACCAGCACCAGGATGAAGACGATGCCCAGCACCTGCTTGACCACGTCCCAGAACCAGGGCTGCGAGTAGAACGGCGGCGAAGCGATCTCTTCGCCCAGCTCCGGCGCGAACGGCGCGTTGATCACGCTGACGCTGTCGCCACGGCTGGCGTCATAGCCTACCGCGTCCTGCACCAGGCGGGTGAAGCGGCCGAGTTCATCGGCGGTCCACGGCTGGTGGCTGACTTCACCGGTCTTCGGGTCGGTGATCATGCGGTCATCCAGCACCACCGCGACGGAAAGCCGGCGCAGGCGACCCTGTTGCTGCTTGGTGTAGCTCACCGAGCGATCCAGCTCGTAGTTGCGGGTGTTCTGCTGACGCTTGTCGGTCGGGTACGGCGCCAGTTCTGGCTTGCCGGTCTTCGGATCGATGATGGTCTGGCCGTTGGCGTCCTTGAGCGGTTGACCCGGCGCGACGAAATCCGCGCCTGCGTTCTGACCAGTGGTCTGCGGCGCACTGGCCGGAGCCGGCGGCTGGTTCGACAGTGCTCCCGGCACGCCCTGCGGGCCGTTGCTGTTCTGACGCTCCTCGTTGTTCACCTGCTCGCTGCGCAAGGCCGGCTGGTCCGGGTTGAACGACTCGGAGGTGGATTCCACCGCGCTGAAATCGACGTCGGCGGACACTTCGGCCTTGTAGCGGCCGCTGCCCAGCACCGGCGCGAGGATGCTGTGCACGCGCTGGGTAAAGTTGGTTTCCATGCGGCGGGTGAAGTCGAACTGCTTGCCGGCCATGGTCAGCTCGGAAAGCTCCTGCTGGTCGGAGAGCAGGTTGCCCTTCTGGTCGACCACAGTGACCTGGGACTTGTCCAGTTCCGGCACGCTGGTGGCGACCAGGTTGACGATGGCCAGCACCTGGCTCGGCTCCAGGGTGCGCCCCGGGTACAGCTCGACCAGCACCGAGGCGCTGGGCTTGCGGTCGTCGCGGACGAACACCGAGCTTTTCGGGATCGCCAGGTGCACGCGGGCGCCCTTGACGTTGTTCAGGCTGGACACGGTACGCGCCAGCTCGCCTTCCAGGCCGCGACGGTAGTTGGTCGCTTCCATGAACTGGCTGGTGCCCAGTGCCTGTTCCTTGTCGAGGATCTCGAAGCCGACGTTGCTGTCGGTCGGGGCCAGGCCGGCACCGGCGACTTTCATGCGCGCACGGCCCAGGTCATCGGCCTTCACCAGCAGCGCGCCGGAGTTGGGCTCGATCTTGTAGCCGATGTCGGCGGCGGACAACGCCTCGACCACCTTGTTGGCGTCGACGCCATTGAGGCTGCCGTACAGCGGCTTGTAGTCCGGCTGTTGCGACCACAGCACCATGCCGAAGCCGATGGCGATGCTCGCGGCGAGACCGACCAGCAGGCCGACCTGGCGCAGCACCGGCATGTCCGCGAGGTTCTCGAGGAAAGTCAGGCCCAGCAGCGGCTTTTTCGGCGCGTCTGCGCCGGCCTTGGCCGGAACCTGGCTGTCAATAACGGAGGCTTGGGACATTACCTACGATCCTCGCCGCTCAAACCGGCATCTGCATGATGTCCTGGTACGCCTGCACGAGCTTGTTGCGTACCTGGGTCATCGCCTGGAAAGAAACACTGGCCTTCTGGGAAGCGATCATCACGTCGGTGAGATCGACCCCTTTCTGCCCCATTTCGAAAGCGGAGGCCATGTCGGAGGCGGCCTGCTGGGTACCGTTCACCTTGTCCACGGCCTGGCCGAGCATCTGCGAGAAGCTCGGGGCCCCCGCTTCGACCGGTGCAGCCTGGGTCTTCGCCTTGGCCATGGCTTCCATTTGCATGGAACGCATTTCCAGCAGCAGACGGTTGAACTCGATACCCTGACTCATCACTCACTCCTCCTGGCCGCGGTTTTTTGACACTGCGCGGCGCTTTGCGGAGGAGATTGCAACTTGGGTGCCAGGTTTTTCAGGTGTAGGAAAAATGCGGAGGAAGGCTCTGGAGAGGGCCTTTCAGGGAAAAGGCGAATACGCGGATGGCAGCTGTTTCGCCGCCGGGGATAGGACTTACCTGCAGGAGCGAGCTTGCTCGCGAACAACCCCGCCG
This sequence comes from Enterobacterales bacterium AE_CKDN230030158-1A_HGKHYDSX7, assembly GCA_046940325.1. Classification (GTDB taxonomy): domain Bacteria; phylum Pseudomonadota; class Gammaproteobacteria; order Pseudomonadales; family Pseudomonadaceae; genus Pseudomonas. The sequence goes on from JBKYMN010000001.1 coordinate 716,991, forward strand.
CAATGTCGGTTCGCGAGCAAGCTCGCTCCTACGAAAAGCACACCTGACCCAGCCTGCCGAGCGTCAAGAAAAGGCCCGCACAAAGGCGGGCCAAGAGGGGTTATTCGTCAGTCGCTCAGCTGGCGTAGAGATACGCCTCCACATCCATCCCCGCATCACGCATCTGCGCAAGCTTGTAGCGCAGGGTGCGCGGGCTGATGCCCAGGCGCTCGGCGGCTTCCTTGCGGCGGCCGCGCTCGCTGCGCAGGGTGTCGATGATCATCTGGAACTCGCGGCGCTTGAGGTCCTCGCCCAGTTGCCCCGCTTCTGCCGAGGGCGGTGACGGAATCTCGACGCTGGCCGGAGCCTGCGGCGCAACCGAGGCCGGCACCGCTGCCAGGACCGGGCGCGGCGCGAGGCCGATGGGAGCCGTCAGGCACAGGTCGGCCGCCTGCACCTGGCCGCCCTGCTGCAGGATCAGCGAGCGCTGGATGGCATTGTCCAGTTCGCGCACGTTGCCCGGCCAGGGGTGCGCTAGCAAGGCGGCGCGGGCATCGTCGGCCAGGCTGACCGGCGCGTGGTTCATCTTGCGGGCGTACTTGGCCAGCAGGCGTTCGGCCAGCGGCAGGATGTCGGCGGGACGCTCGCGCAGCGGGCGCCAGGCCAGCGGGAACACCGACAGCCGATAGTAGAGGTCTTCGCGGAATCGCCCGGCGGCGACTTCGCCGAGCAGGTCACGGTTGGTGGTGGCGAGCACGCGGATATCCAGGCTGATCGGCTTGCGCGCGCCGACGCGCTCCACTTCACGCTCCTGCAGCACGCGCAGCAACTTGGCCTGCAGGCTCAGCGGCATCTCGGAGATTTCGTCGAGCAGGATGGTGCCGCCATCGGCCAGCTCGAACTTGCCCGGCTGGGCGGCGATGGCGCCGGTGAAGGCGCCCTTCTCGTGGCCGAACAGGGTGGCCTCGAGCATGTTGTCCGGGATCGCCGCGCAGTTGATCGCAACGAAGGGCTTGCCCACGCGCGGCGACTGCTGGTGGATGTACTGCGCCAGCACTTCCTTGCCGGTGCCGGACTCGCCGGAAATCAGCACGGTGGAGTCGCTGCGCGCGACACGGGCGGCCAGTTCCAGCAGTTGCTGGCTGGCCGGCTCCAGGGCCACCGGGCCTTCGCCGGCGCTGGCGGAAACGGCGCCCAGCGCATGGCGCGCCACCAGCTCGAGCAGGGCCCGCGGCTCGAAGGGTTTGACCAGGTAATCGGCGGCGCCCTGGCGCATCGCATCCACCGCGCGATCGACGGCGCCATAGGCGGTCATCAGCAGCACCGGCAGTTGCGGGTGGCGCTTGCGGATCAGGCCGAGCAACTGGTGCCCGTCCATGCCCGGCATGTTGACGTCGCTGATGACCAGGCTGAAGGCGTCCTTCTCCAGCGCCGGCAACGCGGCCTCGGCGCAATCGACGGCGATGAAGTCGTGCCCACCCAGCGACAGGGTGTCGCAAAGCGCTTCACGAAGGGCGCGGTCGTCTTCGACCAGCAGGACTTTGACGGCCATGGAAATCACTCCCCGTGGGCGAAAGGTTGAGCCACGATCAGCGGCAGGATCAGGATGGCGCAAGTGCCGACACCGGGACGCGAGCGCAGCAGCAGCTCGCCCTGGTGGGCCTTGGCGACGGCTTTCACCACGGCAAGGCCCAGGCCCGTGCCGGTGGTCTTGGTGGTGAAGAACGGCTCGCCCAGGCGCGCCAGGGTTTCGGCGCTCATGCCCGGACCGTTGTCGCTGACACAAAGGCGCAGGGTGTTGTCTCGCTGGTAGAGGTGCACCTTCAGGCGCACGTCACGGCCGGCGGCCTGGATGGCGTTCTCCACCAGGTTGAGCACGGTGCCGACCAGGGTGTCGCGGTTGCACAGCAGCTCGCCCACGCGGGCATCGCACTGCCAGCGCAGGTTCAGGCCGGTGACGTGGGATTCGGCGGCCGCACGCAGGCTGGCGAACAACTGGCTGGGAGCCAGGCGGTCCGGCAGCGGCAGTTCGCCACGGGCGAATACCAGCATGTCGCGCACCTGGCTTTCCAGTTCGTGCAGGCGCTCCTTGATGCGCCCGGCAAAGCGTTGCTGCTGCTCGACCGGCAGCTCGCCCTCGCTGAGGTGGCCGGCGTAGAGCATGGCGGCAGACAGCGGCGTGCGGATCTGGTGAGCCAGGGAGGCGACCATGCGGCCCAGGGCGGACAGGCGCTCGTGGCGAGCGAGCTGGTCCTGCAGGCGACGGGTTTCCGTCAGGTCGTTGAGCAGGATGAGCTGGCCGGGTTCGCCGTTCAGCGGGCGGATGGCGATGGACACGCGGCGGCCATCGCGCAGGGAAACTTCATGGCCGTCGTCGGCACGCGGAGCGAAGCTGCGGGCAATCACTTCACGCCAGAGCATGCCCACCAGCGGCTTGCCCAGCAGGGCCACCGCCACCGGATTGGCGTCGCGCACCACGCCCTGGCCGTCGATCATGATCACGCCGCCAGGCAGCACGTCGAGCAGGCTCTGCAGGCGGTTGGCCTGGCGCTCCTTCTCCGCCAGTTCCTGCATGCGCTGCGCACTGACCAGGGCCAGTTCGCCCTTCAGTTCGGTGACGCGGGCTTCCAGCAGGCTGTAGGACTGGTTGAGCTGGCTGGACATCTGGCTGAACAGCTCGAAAGTCTGCTCCAGATGGGCACGGCTCTGCTGCTCCACCGGCACCTGCAGGGGTTCTGCTGGCAATTGGGAAGCAAGTTCAGTCTGGCGATTGGCGGCGGGCATCATGCGGGTTTTCCTCATCCGTCCGACGGCGTGAATCTGTCGGTCGGATGAGTCTTAGCAAACCCCGTGCCTAAAAATTACTCGTTATATTTCAATGACTTGAAAAAACGAATAAAGCGGAGGCGTCAATCCTCCGCCATTTCCTCTTCGCGGCGGCTCATGCCGTACTTGCGCATTTTCTCCACCAGGGTGGTGCGGCGGATGCGCAGGCGTTCGGCGGCACGGGCGACCACGCCACCGGCATCGTCCAGCGCCTGCTGGATCAGCCCCTGCTCGAGGTTGGCCAGGTAATCCTTCAGGTCGATGCCCTCGGCCGGCAGCATCGCCGGCGAGTCGAGGCCTGGCAGGCCGGCGGTGATCGCCGCGCGCTCTTCCAGCTCTTCGCGCAGGCTGGTCGCCAGTTGCTCGTCCTCGTCGTCGACGTGACGGAATTTCTTCGGCAGCTCGCCGACGCCGATCACGCCATAGGGATGCATGATCGCCAGGCGCTCGACGAGGTTGGCCAGCTCGCGCACGTTGCCCGGCCAGTCGTGGCGGCAGAGCGACATGATGGCGGCGGAGTTGAAGCGGATCGAGCCGCGCTTCTCGTGCTCCATGCGCGAGATGAGTTCGTTCATCAGCAGCGGGATGTCTTCCACGCGCTCGCGCAGCGGGGCCATCTCGATGGGGAAGACGTTGAGGCGGTAGTAGAGGTCTTCGCGGAAGCTGCCGTCCTCGATCATCTTCTCGAGGTTCTTGTGGGTCGCGGCAATGATCCGCACGTCGACGTTCTGCGTCTTGTTGCTGCCCACGCGCTCGAAGGTGCGCTCCTGCAGCACGCGCAGCAGCTTGACCTGCATCGGCAGCGGCATGTCGCCGATTTCGTCGAGGAACAGGGTGCCGCCGTTGGCCAGCTCGAAGCGCCCTGCCCGGCTGGTGATGGCGCCGGTGAAGGCGCCTTTCTCGTGGCCGAACAGTTCGCTTTCCAACAGCTCGGCCGGGATCGCGCCGCAGTTCACCGGCACGAAGGGCGCATCGCGGCGCTTGGAGTGGTAGTGCAGGTTGCGCGCGACCACTTCCTTGCCGGTGCCGGACTCGCCGAGGATCAGCACGCTGGCGTCGGTGTCGGCGACCTGCTGCATCATCTGCCGCACGTTCTGGATGGCGCGGCTGGTGCCCACCAGGCTGCGGAACAGGTTGGGTTCGCGCTGGCGGCCGCGCTCGCGGGCCTGGTCGTACATCTCGCGGTAGACCTGGGCGCGGTGCAGGGAGTCGAGCAGCTTGTTGTAGCTGGGCGGCATCTCGAGGCTGGCCAGCACGCGGCGGCGCAGCTCCTCGGGCCACTCGTTGGGCACCGGCTCGCCCAGCAGCAGGACGGGCAGGTACTCGTCCCAGGCGGCGAGCTGCTTGAGCAACTCCAGCGCCCCACCCTTGCTTTCCACGGCGCCGACCAGCACGCAGAGGACTTCGCGGCTGCCGTTGGGCAGCGGCTCGACAGTCTGGCGCCAGTCGCGGCTGTTGCAGGAGAGCTGGTCTTCGCCCAGGAAGCTGATGATCACCGAGAGGTCCCGGCAGCGGTCCTGGTTGTCATCGATCACGAGGATTTTGGTTTCGCGCCACATCTTAGCTTGTCATCCCGGGCTTGAAGGCCGTACTACGGCGGCTGACACGAACTGGGCACAGCACAAATTCCTCGTGCTAGCCAGCATTTGGCCACTAGTTAAGTCAAAAATGTGGCTCGAGTCAAATTTATGGCGTGTTTTTTTTGATGCAGCCCGACGAAGGGTGTTGATCCTTGTCATGGCAATCGAACTGGAGGGTAGTTCGAAGCGGAGGCGGCGGCCACCGGCACCTGTCCGATCGCCGCCGAAAGAGAGCCGATCCGAATGGATCAGCCGAACATCTGGTAGACCTTGGCGCCCTGGTGGGAACGGTTGACGCGGACGATCTCGCTGGCCACCTCTTCACGCTGCCGGGTGACAGCCTGGACCAGATCGCGGTAAAGCACCAGCAACCCTTCGAGACTGCGCTTGAGCTCGCTGTCATCGTCCAGCGGCTCGACCATGGCGGCGTCGACGTGATCGCGGCATTGCAGGTCAAGCTGCGCGACCGCTTCCCAGTCTTCCTGGGCCAGCGCCGCGCCGAGCGCGAGGCGGGTCTGTTCGATCTGCTGGACGGCGAGAGTCATGTTCGGTATCTCCTGGCGAGCTGCGATCACTGCGGGATCGCGTCCCAGCCTTCCTTGATGGTGCGCAGCAGGCCCGACACTTCGTCGAGGACTTCCAGGTCGTTGCTGCGGTTGGCGTCGCCCAGGCGACGGCTCATGTAGTCGTACAGGTTGGCATAGTTCTCCGCCAACTCACCACCGGCATCGAAGTTCAGGGCTTCACGCAGGCCGCCGATGATGGCGCTCGCCTTGGCGATCAGCATGCCCTTCTGGGCGAACTGCTCACGCTCCATCGAACCACGAGCCTGGGCGATGCGGCTCAGGCCGCCTTCCATCAGCATCTGGATCAGACGATGGGGAGAGGCGTCGTGCACCTGCGACTGGTTGTTCACGTTCTGGTACTGACGCAGTGCGGCCGAAGCGTTCATCTGATTTCCCCTTGATTCGCTGAACGATCAAATCGTCGATGTTCAAAGTATCGGCGCGGGCGGGAAAAGCTTTAGGCAAAAATCCGCACTGGCGTACTGCCACGCAACGGTGCCGCAAAGCGGCACAGCGCGCGGCTCAGGGATCAGCTGTCGGAGCTGCTGGTCTTGTTCAATGCGTTCAGCGTGGTGAGCACGCTGGACTTGGTGGCGTTGAGCTGGGCGACCAGAGTGTCCATGGCGGTGTACTTGGCCATGAGTGTCTCGGTCAGCTTGGTCATGCGGGTATCCAGCTTGGTCGACTGGTCGGCCAGGTCGCTCAGGGTGGCGTTCAGCGCAGACTGGCGCTGGTCGATCAGGCCATTGGTCTTGGTGTACAGGTCCATGCTGTTGCTCATGCGCGAGAGCAGGCCACCGTCACCGGTAAAGAAGCCCTGTACCGAGGAGAAGTTCTTCTCCAGGGCCGTGTCGAGCTTGTCGCTATCGACCTCCAGCGTACCGTCGGTCTTGGTGCTGATGCCCAGCTGGGAGAGCAGCTTGATGCTGCCACCGTCGGTGGACGAGCCGACCAGTTGGCTGCGCAGGGTGTTGAGCAGGTTGCGGGTCATCGAGTCACTGGCCAGCGAGGCGGCCGTGGTGGTCGGGTTGCCGCTGGAGTCCGTGGTGTTGGTGACCTTGGTCAGCGAGTTGATGCTGGTCATCAACGCGTTGTAGGCATCCACGAAGGACTGCACCGAGGTCTTCAGGCCATCGGTGTTGGTATTGACGCTGAGGGTGGATTTACCCTCGGCCACCAGGCTGAACTCCACACCGCTGATGGCGCTGGAAATCTTGTTCACCGAGCTGCTCATTTCCAGCCCGTCGATGGTGTAGCTGGCATTCATCGCCGGCTTGTCGACATAGCCGCCGGCCGTTGCGGAAGCCTTGGTGTTGGCGCCGTCGATCGCAAGGACCGACAGGCTGCTGTCGCCGGAGGTAGCAACACTGATGTCACTGCCAGCGCCGGTGACGCTGGAGCCCAGCACCAGGCGCGGGCCGTTGGAGTCGGTGATGATGTTGGCGGTGAAACCGCTGTCCTTGAGCTGGCTGTTGATGCTGTCACGGATGTCCGTAAGGCTGGCGCCAGCCTTGACGTTGACCTTGTAGGTACTGCTGCCCTGAGTGATGGTCAGGCTACCGGCACCGAACGAGGCGGACTTGTCCACATACTGGGTCGCCACCTTGGAGCTGGTCGCCAGGTTCTTCACTTCGATGTTGTAGGTACCGGCGGAAGCGCCAGTGCCCAGGGTCGCAGTCAGCGCGTCGGCGTTGGAGCTTTTGACGGCGAGACCGGCGAAGGCATTGGAGTCGGTGTCGTTGAGCTTGCCCAGTGCGGTCTGGAAGGTCGACAGGGCGCTCTTGAGCGAACCGACACCGGAGAGCGTGGTGTTGGTGGCGGTCTTCTGGTTGGCGATCTGATTCGACTTTGGCGCTTTCTGCGCATTGACCAAAGCGGTCACGATGGAGTCGATGTCGTATCCCGACCCTACACCGTTGATCGAAGTCCCGGCCATGTGCCTACCCTCCTGTCCAATTTTCTGGCGGTTCTCAGAGTGCCGCCTGCGTCTGGTAACGCTTCATTCAAGAATCGCGCCAAGGATCTCGAAAGAAGAGATCAGGCGCGTTCGCTGAACAACAGATTACCCGCTTCCTTCAGGCTTTCTGCCAACTTGAGTGCAACTTCCGAAGGAATCTGCCGTATGACCTCGCCGGTATCGGAGGCCACGACCTTTACGACGGTCTCGCCGCTGGCGTCATCCACCGAGAATTCCAGGTTGCGCTGCACCGACTGGGCCTGCTCGCGCAGCTTGCTGACGGCTTCGTTCAGGCTGCGGGCCTTGTTGCTGGTCGGCGATTCCTTGGCGCTCTGCGGCAAGCTGTTGCCGCTGGCCGGCTTGCTGCCTGCGGCGGCGTTGTCGGCCGGGCGCGGGCTGTTGATTCCGAGGCTGGTATCCATCAGGTATTACCCTCCACACGCAAAGCAAGGAAGGGCGCCGGGCGCCCTTCCTTCCGTTTATTGCCTTTCGGCGATCCCTTACTGGAGCAGCTTCAGGACAGCGGAGGGCAGCTGGTTGGCCTGGGCCAGAACCGCGGTGGCGGCCTGTTGCAGGGTCTGCTGCTTGGTCATCTCCGCGGTCTCGGCGGCGAAGTCCACGTCCTGGATGGTGCTGCGTGCAGCGGTGGCGTTCTCGGACACGTTCTGCAGGTTCGAGATGGTGCTGTCCAGGCGGTTCTGGATGGCACCCAGCGAGGAACGCTGGCTGTCGATCTGCTTCAGGGCGGCGTCGATCACCTGGGTAGCCGACTGGGCACCTTTGGCGGTCGCGATGTCCAGCGCCTGGATGGTGGAGTTCGAGGTGACCACGGCGTGCGAGCTGCCGGCGCCGGTGCCTACACCGGCGGTGAAGTCCTTGCCGGAAGTCAGCGAGATGCTGGTGGTGGTGCCGCCGCTGCCAGCTGCGCCGGCGACTGCCGCTACGCCGCTGATGTTGGTGTTGATCGCCGAGACGATGTCGTTGGCGGTCGCGCCCTTGGCGTAGCTGACCTGAGTGCCGTTGACGGTGACCGAGCCGGCGGTGGCAGCAACGCCGCCGGTGCCGCTGAGCACGGTGGACAGGTCCAGGCTGGCGGAAGCCAGTTGCGAGGAACCTTTCAGCGCGGTGGCGCTCATGTCGCTCAGGGTGAAGCTGACGGTTTCGTTGGCGTTGGCGCCGACCTGGAAGGTCAGGGTGCCGTTGGTGCCGGCGGTGCCGTCGAGCAGCTTGATACCGGAAGTACCGCCACCGAAGGTGGTGGTCTTGGAAATACGGGTCAGTTCAGCGGTCAGCGACTTGAACTCCTGGTTCAGCGAGGTCTGGTCTTCGCTGCTGTTGGAGCCGTTGGCGGACTGCAGGGACAGTTCACGCATACGCTGCAGGATGTTGGTGGACTCTTGCAGAGCACCTTCAGCGGCCTGGGCGATGGAGTTGGCGTCCTGGGCGTTCTTCACGGCTACGTTCAGGCCGTTGACCTGGCTGGTCAGACGGTTGGAGATCTGCGAGCCGGCGGCGTCGTCCTTGGCGCTGTTGATACGCAGGCCGGTGGACAGACGGGTCATCGAAGTGTTCAGGTTGTTCGCGGCCTTGGTCAGGTTCTTTTGAACCGACAGCGAGGCGATGTTGGTGTTGACGGTAAGAGCCATGACGAATTCCTCGTGTTAGGGCTAAGTGGCCTCCCTGCCCGTTTGATTCGAAATGGCGTGGAGAACCTTCGTTAGGGTTATCGTCCCAAGTCGGATGGGCTTTAACTTTTTTTTCGAATTTTCTTCAGATCGGTCTGTAGGGCACGGCTGGCCTCGTTCTTGCAAAGCCCCCTCGCACGCGCCAAAGCTCCGTCACACGCAGGCCTTACATGTCCCAACACAAGCTTCAATCCGAGATCCAGCGCCTCAGCCAGGCGCTGCAGATTGCCGAAGACCGCGAAGATCGCGGCGAGCAGATCCGCTTGTACGAAGCCCTGGCAAAACTGGCGCCCAACACGGCGATGGTCCACGCCAAGATCGCCCGCCTGCACCTGGAACTGCAGGACCCGCAATCTGCGGAGCCCTGGGCCGAACGCGCGCTGGACATGACCACCGACCCCAAGGTCGATGAAGAGCTGCTCGACACGATGCGAACGCATCGGCTGTTCATCAAGAACCTCGAACGGGCCGAACGCTGGTACCAGGCCTCGCCAAGTCTGCCGCGCATGGCGTTGTATGGCGCCGCCCTGAGCCTGCGCAAACGCTTCGACGACGCAGAAGCTCTCTATACCCAGGCGCTGGAGACCCCCCTGGAGCCTTGGCAACAGAGCAGTCTGCTTGGCCTGCTGGGCACGCTGTACTTCGAATGCGGCCGCTTCCATGACAGCGTCGCCTGCCATCGACTGACGGTGGAGCTGACCCCCAACTACTATTACGGCCCGTTCAACCTCGCCCTGTCCCTGGAGCAGGTTGGCCGCTATCAGGAGGCCTATCGCCTCTATGAACAGATGCTGCAGAAGGCACCGGAGCATTCGGGCACGCACAACAACCTGTCGCTGCTGCAACTGCGCTTCGAGCAGTTCGATGTGGCCTGGCCCAACTACGAAGCGCGCTGGAAGACCTCGATGAAGGAGCACCACCAGGAGTTCAACACGCCGCGCTGGCATGGCGAGCCGCTGGAGGGCAAAACGCTTCTGGTCTGGGCCGAACAGGGTATCGGCGATCACGTCATGTTCGCCAGCATGCTGCCGGACCTGCTCAAGCGGGGCGGCCAGGTGCACGTCGAGACCTACGATCGCCTCTACCCGCTGCTGCACCGCAGCCTGCCGGGCCTTTCCATCATCCAGCGGGAAAGCACCGGCCAGGTCCACAACGGCCAGCGCATGATGCACCGGCAGACCTGGCCGCGCAGCGATTACCAGATTCCCATGGGGAGCCTGGGCGAATTCCTGCGCCCTACCCTCGCCTCCTTCGCCGGCACGCGTGCTTTCCTCAAGGCCGACCCGCAGCAGATCCAGGCCAAGCGCGCCGAGTATCAGCAGCTGTTCCCCGGCAAGCGCCTGGTGGGCATTTCCTGGCGCGGCGGCACCGACACTGCCAACGACATGCAGAGCCGTCGCATCGAGATGCAGGAACTGGCGCAACTGGCAAAGCTGGATAACGTGCAGCTCATCAACCTGCAGTACGGCAATACCGCTTCCGAACGCGCCGAGGCCGAAAGTCTGGGCCTGCACATTCACCACGATGCGCACGTCGATCCGCTCAAGGACATGGACGCCCAGGCCGCGCAGCTCTGCGCACTGGACGCCGTGCTGAGCATCGACAACACCACCGTTCATCTCGCCGGGGCGCTGGGCGTGCCGACCTTCGTGCTGCTCCAGCTCAACCCGAACTGGCGCTGGGGTGTCGACGACGCGACCAGCTACTGGTATCCGTCCGTACAACTGATCCGCAACCGCGAGCTGGGCCGCTGGGGCGAAGCCCTGGATCAGGCAGTGCAACGCATGCAAGGCAGTGGCGTGATATGAGCGCCACGGCTGTAACCACCTATCAACCGGCCCGCCCGCGCGGCGCCCGTCAACCCTGATCGCCAGCGACTCCGCTTGGAGGAGAACCACAGTGTCCCAACCTTTTGAAGCCCGCACTGCCCAGGCCCAGCAACTGCTCCAGAGCGGCCAGCGCGAAGCTGCCGTCGCCGCCTTCCGCGAGCTGCATGGCGAACGTCCTGACGACCTGCCGGTTCGTCTGAGCCTGGCTATCGCCCTGGGCGAACTGGGCAAGCATAACGACGAAGCCCTGGAACACCTGCTGCACATCCAGCGCGCCGTGCCGGACAACGCCGCAGTGAACAGCCTGCTGGGCCGCCTGCTGGTACGCCTGCGCCGCTACGACGAAGCGCACCCGTACCTGCACCTGGCCGTTCAAATCGACCCCGAGGACTTCGACGCCCGCAACACCCTGGCCACCCTGGCGCTGTTCCAGGGCCACCTGGAAGAGGCTTACCACTGGCTGGCCAGCCTCTCCACCTACGAGAAGCGCGCCGATACCGCCGACCTGCTGGCGCAGCTGGAAATGCTCCAGGGCAAGCGTCAGGCCGAAGCCAGCAGCTTCTTCGGCAAGGCTCGGGTATTCGCCCGCTCCAGCAATGCCGCAACCGCTGGTGGCCCTCCCGGCGCCAAGGCAGTGATGGAGCAGAACCCCAGCCAGCGCGACGACCTGCTGGCGGTCACCGGCTGGCAGCGCGTCGAGGCCGGTACGCTGAACCTGCAGGCGCTGTTCGATCCCAAGGACTTCGTGCAGAAGATTGCCCCGCTGTTCTTCGAATCCGGCAGCGGCATCATCTACCCCGCACCTTACGACCAGGTGCCGTACATTCGCATGGGCTACTTCTACTACCAGGGCTTCCTGCAGTTCGAAGGTCGTCATGCTCCGGTGCTGGTGCGCCGCGCTGCCGTACCATCGTCGGCGGACGTGCTGGAGGTCTGGGCCGAGCACAACCTGCGCGAGCAGTTGAACCTGGTCGATGGCAATGACGTGCTCTGCTACCTGCGCAGCCCCGACGCCGCGCCGGAAGACAGCCAATGGCGCGACTGCAAGCTGGACGTGCATGAGAACTTCTTCTCCCAGTCCCAGGTATTCGGTGCCAACAAGGAGCTGTACCAGGGCCACGAAGGCTGGGACCTGCCCGGTGCACGCCCGACGCTCTTCCGCATGGAGCGCTACGCGCTGGAAAAATGGCTCTCGCCCACCGACCGAGTGCTGGACATCGGCTGCAACATCGGTTGCTTTGGCATCGAGGTCGCACAGAAGGTTGGCAGCTACCTGGGCTTCGACAACAACGACTCGCTGATTCGTATCGCCGACCGCCTGGCGCAGTATCACCAGGTGAAGAACTGCGAGTTCCGCACCTGCACCTATGAAGACCTGCGCGCCAGCGAGCCTGGCCTGTTCGACGTGATCTTCTCCTTCGCCGTGCACGTTTGGATCGGCAAGCCGATGCCCGACTATGTCGCCGACCTGAAGAGCCTGCTCAACCCCGGCGGCATCGTTGTGATCGAGAGCAACGACCTGAAGATGAACGACACCAGGTTCTTCGCCAACGTGCGGCACTTCTACGAGCAGGGCTTCTTCCTGCTGTACCAGGGCCAGCTACTGGATGACAACGTCCACCACCGTGGCTTCTGCGTGTTCAAGCGCCTGGACTGACGGGGCGCGGCCAATAAAAAGCCCGGCATTGGCCGGGCTTTTTATTGGGGACCTTGCGGCAGCGAGCCCCCGGGTATGCCCCGGTCCGGACATGGACGAATCCGCGGGCAAGGTGCGCCCCTCCTGCCGTCGCTCGGCTGGCGTGAAAAAGCCTCCGCAAGGGAGGCTTTTTCGTGACGCTCAGGTATCGATCAATTGGCGATGACGAACGTCTCGCTGGCCTGCCAGCCATCGCCGCTCCACTGCGGGAAACCGGTGGCCTGGCGCCAGGCGGTGGAACAGATCAGGCAGGTCGTGATGCCAGGGAACTCAGGGGTGATGCAATCCACCATGCCCTTCCACCACAGCGGCTGGCGAACGGTGATGTGCGCATTCTCGCCGTTGGGCAATAACGCCTGCGCCGGGTAGCAGGCGACGTTGAGGATCACCAGCTTGTCCGCGCACGAGTAGATGTCGCGCAGCACGTTGGGCACATCGGCAACGAAGATGTGCTCGAGCACATCGAAGGACACCACGCAGTCAACTTTCCGCCGCTCGTCGATACCGCGCGCCGGCTCGTAGCGGTAGGCCGCTTCAAGGTTGAAGTACTGCACCGCCGACTGGCCGTTGTCGTCGAAACCCGCAAGGGTCCAGTCCGAGCCACCGCAGCCGTAGTCGAGCACGTTGCGAATGCCATGCCCCTGCATGATCTCGCGGATCTGCGGACGGAACGGGCGCAATTCGAAATCGCTGAAAGCCACCTCGACACGCTGCTCGTCACTACGGTCATAACCTTCGCGGGCCATCTGGCCATACATCTCGATCAGCTGGCGGCCCTTGGAACTGAAGTTGATATCGCCCATGTGCATGTCTTCCGAAGTGGGTGCCCGCCCTCACCGGGGCGGGCCGGATGAATCAGAGTTTGTTGAACAGACTCAGCTGGCTGATCCGCGCGAACGCGGCCTGGGCCGCCTCCAGCATGGTCTGCTGCAGCACCAGCTGCGAGGTCGCCGCGGCCATGTCGGTGTCGCGGATCGACGACTGGGTCGTGGTATTGGTCAGTGCCAGGCTCTGGTTTTCCTGGTTGAGCACGTCGATGGTGTTGAGTCGCGCGCCGATCGACGACTGGGTTGCAAGCACCTGGTCGCTGGCCTTGTCCAGGTTGGTGATGGCGGTGGCCACCATGTTGCGGATGTTGAGCTGCGCCTGCGGATCACCGGCGGTGGAGGCATCCAGTGCACTGCGCAGGTCGCCGATGGTATTGAGGATGTTCTGCCGCTCCGGCGAGCTGGCGGTGACGCTGAACTGGTCGCCGGCGGCGGGCGCGGCGCTGACGCTCATGTTCACGCCAGCGACGGTCACGGTCTGCGGGAAGGTCGCGCCCAGAGTGCCGGTGGACAGAGGCGTCGCGCCCTGGCTGGTGGGCAGCGCGTAGACCTCGTAGTCGGTGGCGCTGGTGAACTTGAGCTGCACGCCACTGCTGGGGAACTGTGTGGTGTAGGCAGTGTTGTTGCTCACCGTCGCCGAGGTGATCTGGGCGGTCGAGGTATTCGTGGCGCTGCGCTTGATCGACAGGGTATCCGGCGCGGTACCGAAGCTGAAGCTATAGCCGTTGACCAGGTTGTCCATGTTGCTGGCGTCATCGCTGGAAGGCAGCGAAACGTCGAGCTGGAACTGCGCGCCACGGAAATTGATGGCGTTACTGTCGCTGGAAGTGGCGTCGTAGGTACCGTTGGTGGTGGCTTCGCTGGTGACGTCGTTGCCGTTCTTGTCGAGGATCTGGTACTGCGTGCCGCTGAGTACGTTGAGGGTGTACGGCGCGCCATCACGGAAGCTGGCGTTGTAGTTGCTGTCGCTGGTCACGGTGCCCTGGGACAGGAACACGCGCTGGGTGCCGTCGGTACTCGGGTTGCTGGTTACCGAACTGATGGTGCGGCTGGCATTGGCGGCCATCTCGAAGATGCTCCAGCCATTGTCGTTGGTCGACATCGTCAGGTTGTCGGAGATCTGCAGCTTGAGGGTGCTCTGGTCGCCCTGGTAGCTGAAGCTACCGTCGGCGTTCTGCACGAAGGGTTGCACGGTGCTCTTGCTGCCGGAGAACAGGTAGTTGCCGCTGGCATCCTTGCTGTTCATCAGGGTCAGCAGCTGGTTCTGGATCTCGCCCAGTTCATCGCTGATGGCGCCGCGGTCCTCGTCGGTCATCGAGCCGTCGCCGGCACGCAGCGTCAGTTCGCGGGCGCGCTGCAGGGCGGTGGTGATGGAGTCGAGGACGCTCTGCTCCTGGTTCAGGCTGTTGGTGGCGCTGGTCATGTTGCCGCTGTACTGGGTCAGCAGCGCCTGCTGCTGTTCCAGCTGCAGCAGGCGCGCGGCGCCGACGGGGTCGTCGGCCGGCGTCTGGATGCGCGTGCCGCTGGAGATCTGCTCCTGCAGCTTGGCCAGGGTCGAATAACCCCGGTTGTAGTTGTCGATGTTCGAATTGAAGATCTGCGGGGTGGAAATTCGCACAACCATTTCGGCCTCCTCAGATGTTGTTGATCAGTGTGTCGAAGAGCGTCTGCGCGGTCTTGATGATCTGCGCGGAGGCCGTGTAGTACTGCTGGAACTGCACCAGGTTGGCGGCCTCTTCGTCGAGGTTCACCGCCGACAGCGAGTCGCGGGTGCTCTGCGCCTGGGTCAGTACCGCCTCGGTGGCGGTGGCGTCGAGCTTGGCCTGGTTCGCCGTGGCGCCGACCGTCTCGGTCAGGCTGCTGTAGGCGCCGGTCAGGCTCATCCCGCTGCCGCTGCCGGTACCGCTGCCGACAGTCTTGGTGGTCTGCAGGTCGATCAGTTTCTGCGCGTTGGTGTTGTCCGCGTCGCCATCGCTGTTGAAGGCCACGGAGAAGCTGTCGCCCTGCCCCGGATAACCGGCGATGGTGGTCTCGAAGGTGAACGGCGGCGTGCCCGGCACGGTGATGCTGAGGTCGTTGCTCTGCCCCGGCACGATGTTGCCGGTGCCCAGCGAGTTACCCGCCGAGTCGTAAATGGTGTAGCCCTGGGTGCCGCCACTGGCCGCGTCGAACACCAGCTTGACCGGCAGGCCGGCCTTGATCGCCGCCGACATCGCTGCGCTGTTGGTCGAATCCAGTTGCGAGGTCAGGCTGGTGCCGCTGATGGTGCCGCTGCCGATGTTGCCGGTGGTAGTGGTGGCCTTCACCGCCGAGGCGAAGGCCAGGCGGTTGGAGTCGGTCATGCTCACCGAGATGTCCGCCGCGGCGGTACGGGTCGGGATCAGCGTGAAGCGGTCACCCGCCTGCACCGTGCCCACGCTCTGCTGGCTGATGCTGAAACCGTCGAACTCCTTGGGCGGGTTGTCGGTCAGGTCGCCGCTGCCCAGCACCGTGCCGTCGGAAGAGCGCTTGATGGTGTAGCCGGTGGCCGAAGTGAAGGTCACCTCGTAGTCACTGGTGGTCAGCGCGCTGCTGTCGGTGATGTTGACGTTGAGGTTGCCGGTGCCGGTGTTGTGGGTGTTGGCCAGGCTGCGGTTGCCGATGACACTGGCGTCGTTGATGTCCTTGAACAGCTGCGCGCCGAAGTTACCGTTGAGGTCCAGGCCCTGGGCCAGCTGGCTGTTGAAGGTGTCGGCGAGGACGATGGCCATGCGCCCCAGTTCGTTCTGGGTGCTGTCCAGCACGTCGCTGCGGTAGCGCAGCAGGCCGCCCATCTGGCCGCCGGTGACCACCGAGGTGACGTCCATGGTCGAGCTGCCGGAACTCAGGCTCAGGCTGAACTGCGACGGGTTGTTGGCGCTGGGGCCGGCGGTCAGGGTGGAGGCGTTGGCACCCACCACCAGCGGCTGGCCGGAGCCCAGGTAGAGGTTGAGGCTGCTGCCCTGCTTGACCACGCTGACGCCGATCATGTCCGACAGCTGCACCACCGCCTGGTCGCGCTTGTCCTGCAGCTCGTTGGCACTGGCGCCGCCGGCTTCGGCGGCGATGATCGCCTGGTTGTACTGGGCGATGGTCTTGGCCAGGTCGCTGACCTGCCCGGCCAGACTGTCCATCTGGGTATTGACGTAGCTGTTCTGGGTACCCAGCTGCGTGGAGATGGAGTTGAAGCGCTGCGCCAGGTTGCCGGCCTGGGTCAGTACCAGTTGACGCGAGGCGGCGTCGGTCGGGGTCGCTGCGGCGGTCTGCAGCGAAGCGAAGAAATTCTGCATGACCTTGGACAGGCCGGTGGTGCTGTCCGAGAGCAGCGAGTCGATCTGGTTGACCTGCGACAGGTAGGTCTGCGCGTCGCTGTTCACCGAGGTGGCGCCGCGCAGCTGGTTGGCCAGGAACTCGCTGTACATCCGGCGGACGTCCTGCACCGTGGTGCCGGTACCAACGTAGTAGCGCCCGGCGAACTGCTCGGCAGAGGTGCCCTGCACCGACTGCTGGCGGGTGTAGCCGGCGGTGTTGACGTTGGTGATGTTGTTGCCGGTGGTGCTCAACGCCGCTTGCGAGGCGTTGAGGCCGGACAGTCCGATGGAGAGTAGGCTCATGGGCTTTCCTTAGTGCGTTCCCTTGAGGATGGGCATCAAAGGGCGCGGGTCGGGGCGTCGGTCATCGCCACGGTCTGGTAGACCTGCATCTGCTTGGCGATCTGGTTCACCTTCCGTGCGTACTGCGGGTCGGTGGCGTAGCCGGCGCGTTGCAACTCCTTCATGAATTGGTCCGGGCGCGCGGCGGAATCCAGCGCGTCCTGGTAGCGGTCGTTGTTCTGCAGGAAGCTCACGTAGTCCTGGAAGCTCTGTTCGAAGGAGTTGTAGGCGCGGAACGACGCCACCTCCTTGACCTGCTTGCCGTGCTCGAACTCGGTGGTGGTGGCGCGGGCGGAGTCGCCCTTCCAGCTGGAACCGCTCTTGATGCCGAACAGGTTGTGGCTGCTGCTGCCATCGCGCTGGGCGATCATCTTCTTGCCCCAGCCGGTTTCCAGCGCAGCCTGGGCCACCAGGTAGCGCGGGTCGACGCCGATGCGCTTGGCCGCACGTTCGGCCATGGGCAGCATGGTGCTGATGAAGTCGTCGGCGGAGGCGAACATCGACTTGCCCGGCTTGGTGGAGATGGCCGAGGTATCGACATCGGCCACCGGCACGGTGGTGTCGATCTGCTTGGCGTAGGCGCGGTTGGCGCGCCATTCGGTGCTGGCCAGTTGCGCCGGCTGCCTGGCATTGGAGGCCACGGCATTGCCGCTGTCGGCGCCCGGCACGATGCCGGCGGCGATGCGCTGGGCGAGCTTGCCCGGCAGCGCGAGGCGGCGGGAGTTCAAGGCCTGGCGGTCATCGCGGCCGGCTTCGGGCTGCGGCAGATCCTTGCCGTTGGACGACCACAGGCTGCGGCTCTTCTGGCGGTCGGAGGCGGCAGCGGTGGCGGTCGCGCTCGGCGTCGCCTCGGCCGTGGCCTGGGCGCCGGTCTGGGCGAAGGGGTTATTGCCGGTGTGGCGCACGCCCTGCATCTTTTCCATCTGCTTGACCAGCACGTCGGCCAGGCCGATGCCGTGGCCCTGGGTCGCCAGGGACACGGACAGCTGGTGGTCGTACATGTCCTGGTATTGCTTGGCCGCCTCGCTGTTCATCGGGTTGTCCTTGGCGAACACCTCGTTGGCCGAGCGCATGGACTTGAGCATCTCGTTCATGAACAGCGATTCGAATTCCTGGGCGACCTTGCGGATGTTCCCCGCGCTGTCGCGGTTCGCGCCGGTCTTCATCGCCGACAGGCGATTGAGGTCGGAGTAGGAACCGGAGTCGGTAGTCGAGGTACCAGCAGAAAGCAGTCGGGCGTCCACGTCGGCGTCCTCAGATCACGATCAGGTCGGCTTGCAGCGCGCCGGCCTGTTTCAGGGCTTCGAGGATCGCCATCAGGTCGCTGGGCGCGGCGCCCACCTGGTTAACGGCGCGTACGATTTCATCCAGCGTGGTGCCCGGGCCGAACTTGAACATCGGCTTGGCTTCCTGGTCGGCGTTCACCCGCGAACGCGGGACCACGGCGGTCTGGCCGTTGGAGAACGGGCCGGGCTGGCTGACGATGGGGTCTTCGGTGATGGTCACGGTGAGGCTGCCGTGGGTCACGGCGGCTGGCGACACGCGCACGTTCTGGCCGATCACGATGGTGCCGGTACGCGAGTTGATGATGACCTTGGCCACGGCTTCGCCGGCCTGTACGTCGAGGTTCTCCAGCACGGACATGTAGTCCACGCGCTGGTTAGGGTCCAGCGGCGCACTGACGCGCACCGAGCCGCCGTCCACGGCCTGGGCGACACCCGGGCCGAGCAGTTCGTTGATGCGGTCGACGATGTGCTTGGCGGTGGTGAAGTCCGGGCGGTTGAGGTTCAGGGTCAGGGTATTGCCCTGGTCGAAGCCGCTCGGCACCGCGCGCTCGACGGTGGCGCCAGCCGGGATGCGGCCGGCCGACGGAACGTTGACGGTGATCTTCGAGCCATCACGGCCTTCGGCATCGAAGCCGCCGACCACCAGGTTGCCCTGGGCGATGGCGTAGGTCTGGCCGTCGATACCCTTGAGCTGGGTCATCAGCAGGCTGCCGCCGCGCAGGCTCTTGGCATTGCCGATGGAGGAGACGGTGACGTCGATGGCCTGGCCCGGCTTGGAGAACGGCGGCAGGTCGGCGTGGATGGACACCGCCGCGACGTTCTTCAGCTGCACGTTGCCCGAACCCGCCGGCACCTTGATGCCGAACTGCGCCAGCATGTTGTTGAAGGTCTGCAGGGTGAACGGCGTCTGGGTGGTCTGGTCGCCCGTGCCGTTGAGGCCGACGACCAGGCCGTAGCCGATCAGCTGGTTGTTGCGCACGCCCTGGATGGTGGCGATGTCTTTCAGCCGTTCGGCCTGCGCCATCGGCGCGACCAGCAATGCACAGAGCAGCACCAGGCTGTAGGAGCGCGCTTGCTCGCGAACCCGGTGGATCAGAGACTTCGCGAGCAAGCTCGCTCCTACAGTGATCATCACATTCACCCTGCTCAGAACGGGAACAGCGGGCTGAGGAAGAACCGGTCGAACCAGCCCGGCTGGCTCGCATCGGCGAACGCGCCGGTGCCCGAATAGGTGATGCGCGCATCGGCCACGCGGGTGGACGACACGGTGTTGTCGGTGGCGATGTCGTCGGCGCGGATCAGCCCGGCGATGCGCACCAGCTCGTTACCGGTGTTCAGCGTCATCCACTTCTCGCCGCGCACGGCGAGGATGCCGTTGGGCATGACGTCGGCCACGGTGACGGTGACCGAACCGGTCAGGCTGTTGCTCTGCCCCGCCGCGCTATCGCCCTTGGTCTCGCGGTTGCCCGAGTACCCGGCGCTGAGGCTGAGGTCGCCGCCGCCAATCGGGTTGTTGGTGGTCAGGCTGCTGCCGAACAGCGAGGTCAGGCCCAGCTTGTTGGTGCTGTCCTTGGACATGTCGGAGTTGGCTTTCTTGCTCGCCTGGGTCTTCTCGTTGAGGGTGATGGTGATGATGTCACCCACGCGGAAGGCCTTGCGGTCGCCGTAGAGGTTGTTCTCGAACCCGGCCTGGTAGATCGACCCGTTGTTCTGCGCGGCCGGCATCGGCGTGCGCGGCAGCACCGGCGCGTAATAGGGATCGTCCGGTTTGGGCGGCGGGCTCACGCACCCTGCCAACGCAGCGATGGCCAGCAGCGGAAGGAGGTGGGAACGGTTCATCTACAGCTACCTCTCGGGGAGAGCGACTACGGGATCAGGGCCGCGAAGCCCAGGTGAATCAAAGGTTCTGGGTGACGAACGAGAGCATCTGGTCGGCGGTGGAGATCACCTTGGAGTTCATCTCGTAGGCGCGCTGGGTGGTGATCATGTTCACCATCTCTTCCACCACGCTGACGTTGGAGTTCTCCAGGGTGTTCTGCAGCACGGTGCCCAGGCCGTTCAGGCCGGGGGTGCCGACCTGGGGGGCGCCGCTGGCGGCGGTTTCCAGGTACAGGTTGTCGCCCGTGGCCTGCAGGCCGGCCGGGTTGATGAAGTCGGCGGTCTGGATGTTGCCGATGATCTGCGGCGTGGCGTTGCCGGCGACGGTGACCGAGACGGTGCCGTCGTTGCCGACGGTGAAGGTCTGGGTTTCCGCCGGGACGACGATGGCCGGCTCCAGGGCGTTGCCGTTGGAGGTGACGATCTGCCCGTCGGAGTTCAGGTGGAAGCTGCCGTCGCGGGTGTAGGCGACGGTGCCGTCCGGGGTCAGTACCTGCAGGAAGCCACGGCCGTTGATGGCCATGTCCAGCGGGTTGTCGGTGGTCTGCAGGCTGCCGGCGGTGAAGTTCTTCTGGGTGCCGACGATGCGCACACCGGTACCCAGTTGCAGGCCCGAGGGCAGCTGGTTGTCCTGGGTGGTGTTGGCGCCGGGCTGACGCTTGATCTGGTAGAGCAGGTCCTGGAATTCCGCGCGGTCGCGCTTGAAGCCCGTGGTGGACACGTTCGCCAGGTTGTTCGAGATGGTGGTCAGGTTCATGTCCTGGGCGGACAGACCGGTCTTGCTGACCCAAAGTGCCGGAAGCATGTTCTTTCTCCTCGGGCGCCGGATTCATGGCGCCTCGAACGGGTAATCAGGTGTTATCAGCTGAATTGCAAAACACGCGCCATGGCCTGGGAGTCATCCTCGGCGGTGCGCATCATCTTCACGTGCAGTTCGAACTGGCGGGACAGCGCCAGGATCGAGGTCATCTCTTCGACGGCGTTGACGTTGCTGGCTTCCAGCACGCCGGACTGCAGGCTGGCGTTGGCGTCGGCCTGCGGCGCGCCCTGCCCGGCCTTCAGGCGGATCAGGCCGTCGGCGCCCTTCTCCAGCTGCTTGGGATCGGGAGTGACCAGCTTGATGCGATCGACGGTGGCCAGCGCGTTGGGCTGGTTGCCCAGGCCACGGACGGTGATGGTGCCGTCCGCGCCGATGTCGATCTTCTCTTCCGGCGGCACGGCAATCGGCCCGCCATTGCCGATCACCGGCATGCCGTTGCCGGTGCGCAGCTGGCCGAGGGCGTCGATCTCCAGGCTGCCGGTGCGTACGTAGGCTTCACCGCCATCGGGCGCCTGCACGGCGATCCAGGCATCGCCCTTGGCGGCGATATCGAGGTCACGGCCGGTTTCCTGCAGGGCGCCGGCGGTGAAGTCGGTGGCCGGGCGCTCGCTCATGGCATAGACGCGCGCCGGAAAGCTGTCACCGAAGACCGGCATCGCGCGCGCCTGTTCGAAGTCGCGACGAAAACCGCTCGTGGAAATGTTCGCCAGGTTGTTGGCGTGAGCCTGCATGGCCAGGGTGTTCTGGCTCGCTCCGCTCATGGCGACATACAGCATTCTGTCCAAGGCATTCCTCCAGTGCCGGGTCGGATTCCCGGCGGTGCTGGAGTGACTTCAGCAAGGGTTGTGCCAGAACGCGAAAAATCAGCGCAAGACGCTGACAGGAAAGGACTTATCAAAAAACAAAGGCTCCCGAAGGAGCCTGGATGCGCGTCAGGCGGCGAAGGACTGCCGCCTGCGGCAAGAGACGATTTGCCGGTGGAGAGTGCCGTTGCCGGCCGCCCTCATCAACGCAGGTTGATGATGGTGTCGGAGATGGTGCTCTCGGTCTGTACGGTCTTGGCGTTGGCCTGGTAGTTGCGCTGGGCGACGATCAGGTTCACCAGTTGCGCGGTCAGGTCGACGTTGGATTCCTCCAGCGTGCCCGAACCCACCGAACCCAGGGTGCCGGAGGTCGGCGTGCCGATCACTGCCTCGCCCGAGGCCAGCGACTGCTTCCAGCCGGTGTTGCCCACCGGGGTCAGGCCCTGGGTGTTGGCGAAGTTGGCGAGCACCACCTGGCCAATAACCTTGGACTGGCCGTTGGTGTAGGTGGCGTACATCTGGCCGTCTTCGGCGAACGACAGGCCGGACATCTGGCCGGTGGCGTAGCCGTCCTGGGTCACCGCGGTCACGGCGAAGGAGCCGTTGGTCTGGGTGGTCTTGGTCAGGTCGATGCTGATGCCGCCGGTAGCGCCTGCCGCACCGTTGGCGCCCCAGGTCACCGGGCTGGTGGTGGAGTTGGTCACGGCCGCCGGGGTCCAGCCGGTCAGGGTCATGGTCTTGTCGGCATTGACGGTCATGCCGGTGGAGGTGATGCCCGTCAGCTGGCCGGCGCTGTTGAAGGTGATGTCGCTGCTCAGCGGCGTGGTGCTGGTCGGCGTCTGCGGGTTACGGCCGTCCACCAGGGTGTACATGCTCCAGTTGTTGGCGCTGTCCTTGACGAAGTAGTTCGTCATGGTGTGCGAGTTGCCCTGGGAGTCGTAGATATCCACGGACGTCGACCAGTTGTAGCTGTCCGAGTCGGTGGCGTCGAACGGCGTGGTCGTGGGCGTGGTGGCGTTGGAGTTCAGGCTCAGGGTCGAGGTGATCGACGAGGTCGGGCTCGGCGGCTGGTTGGCGGTGTCGACCTTCAGGTCGGTGATCACACCGTTGACGATGTTGCCGTTGGCGTTGACGCCATAGCCCTGCAGGCGGTTGCCCGAGCCGTCGACGATGAAGCCGTTGGCGTCGGTATTGAAGGTGCCGTTGCGGGTGTAGACGCGGCTGCCGTTGTCGCTGGTCATGAAGAAGCCGTTGCCACTCACCGCCAGGTCCAGGCTGCGCCCGGTGGTGCTCAGGTTGCCCTGGGTGAACTGCTGCGAGACGGACTGGGTGACCACGCCGTTACCCACGGCGATGCGGCCGGTGCCGAGCATCGAGGAGGCGTAGAGGTCGGCGAACTCGGTGCGCGACGATTTGAAGCCGGTGGTGCCGACGTTGGCGATGTTGTTGCCGGTGACGTTCAGGTCCATCGACGCGGCGTTGAGTCCACTCAGGGCGGTGTTGAAAGACATGTGTTGCTCCTGTGCCGAAACGCGGCGTTATTTTCCGATGGTCTGAATGCTGGAGGCCGATACGGCGCCGATACCAGCCAGGTTCAGGGTCATTTCCCCGCCGTTCTGGCCCAGCGTGACGCTGTTGACCGTGGCCGGCAGGTAGGTGGTCAGGGCGGTACTGGTACCGTCCAGGCTGGCGCTCGCCTTGACGGTGTAGGTGCCGGCCGCGACCAGCTCGCCGCTGTCGTCCTTGCCGTCCCACTTGAAGTCGATGTTGCCGGCCTTCTGGCTGCCCATGTCGACGGTGCGCACCAGGTCGCCGGAGTCGTCGTAGATCTTCAGGGTCACGCCATCGCCGCCAGACGGCATCACCAGGGTGCCGTTGACGCCGGCGCTCGGGTCGTCGACCTGTACCTTGCTGGAGTTGACGATCACCGAACGGCCGACCAGCGAGGAAGCCTGCAGGGCCTGCGACGACTGGAACGAGGAGTAGAAGGTGCCCAGGGTGGTGTCCAGGTTCTGCATGCTCTCCAGGCTGCTGAACTGCGCCAGCTGGGAGACGAACTCGGTGTTGTCCTGCGGGTCCAGCGGGTTCTGGTTGTTCAGCTGGGTCACCAGCAGCTGCAGGAAGGAATCCTTGCCCAGCGCGCTGGTGCCGGTCTCGGTGGTGGAAGACGAGCTCTTGGAGCCTGAATTCAGCGAAGACAGGATTGAGCTCGTGCTGCTGTTGTCGGTATTGATGCTCATGGGGCGTCCTCTGCGCTTACTGACCCAGGGTCAGGACCTTCTGCATCATCTGCTTGGCGGTGTTCATCATTTCCGCGTTGCTCTGGAAGGAACGGCTGGCGGAGATCATGTCGGCCATCTCCTGCACCACGTTCACGTTCGGGTAATAGACGTAGCCGTCCTTGTCCGCGGCCGGGTGGTTCGGCTCATAGCGCGGCACCAGCGGGCTCTGGTCCTCGACCACGCCCAGCACCTGCACGCCGGAACCGGCCTGGTCGGTCTCGCCGAACAGCGAACCCTGGTCGCCGCCCTGGGCCTGGTTGAGCATGGTCGAGAACACCGGATGGCGGGCACGGTAGGTCTGGTCGATGCTGGAGGACACGCTCTCGGCGTTGGCGAGGTTCGAGGCGGTGGTGTTCAGACGGGTGGTCTGGGCACTCATGCCGGTACCGGCGATGTTGAAGACACTGGCGAGGGACATGATTACTCTCCGCGCAGGGCGTTCATCAGCCCTTTGAACTTGCTGTTGAGGAAGGTGAACGAGGCCTGGAACTGCACGGAGTTCTCCGCGTAGTTGGCCTGCTCGATCTGCGCGTCGACGGTGTTCTGGTCGATCGAGGGCTGGTTCGGGATGCGGTACTTCAGCGACTCGTCACCCATGCCGACGCCGTCCGCCTCGATGTGGCGGGCGTTGGTCAGGGCGGTGCTGAAGGTACCGTTCTTCAGCTTGTCGGATTGCGCCGCGAGCACCGAGGCGAAGTCCAGGTCACGCGCCTTGTAGTTGGGCGTGTCGGCGTTGGCCAGGTTGTTGGCCAGCACTTCAGCGCGCTGGGAGCGGAAGCTCAGTGCTTGCTGGTGGATGCCGAGGGCTTTGTCGAAGCTGATGCTCATGGTCACGAACCTGTTTGCCGGTGTGGGCTTGCCAACACTTCAGCAAGGTGCGTGCCAAATAGTCATTTCCTTTGTTTTCAGGGACTTGAGCAAGATCAGAGAGCGGCAAGGGGCGGCAAACAGCGGCAAGCGGCAACCGTTTTCCTTGCCGCTTCGGGCAAGGCGGCAAGCTTGCCGTTGCGCTTTGCCGCTCGGTTCGGTCGTTGCCGGGGTCGTCCGGCAACAGCCGAAAAGTCTCGCGGGCATGGCCCGCTCCTACAAGAGCACCGCTCGAGTCGGACCTGTAGGAGCGGGCCATGCCCGCGACCCGAATGGCACAACGCTGATCGCGGACTCCGTCCGTGATCGATCGAATGCGATTACAGGAACCCCGCCCGAACAGGCGGGGCATCGGCCATCACTTGGCCTTGTAGATGATCCCAGGGCTGCACTGGACCATCTGGTAGTGGTCCGGCAACGCGTTCAGCGCTTCGGAGGCGCCGAGGAACAGGTAGCCACCGGGCTTGAGGGTGGCATGGATGCGCAGCAGGATGTCGCGCTTCACTTCGGCCGAGAAATAGATCAGCACGTTGCGGCAGAACACCATGTCGAACTTGCCCAGCGTCGCGTAGCTGTCCAGCAGGTTCAGCGCGCGGAATTCCACGCGGCTCTTGATCGGTGGCTTCACCGTCCAGCGACCCGGGGTCTTCTGGTCGAAGTAGCGCGCCAGGCGCTCCTGCGACAGGCCACGGCCGATGGCCAGGCTGTCGTACTCGCCAGCCTTGCAGGCGGTGAGCATGGAGCCGGAGAGGTCGGTGGCGACGATCTGCACGCCCGCCTTCAGTTGGCCAAGGTTGGTGCGCTCGAACTCGTCGATGGACATCGACAGCGAGTACGGCTCCTGCCCCGAGGAGCAGGCCGCCGACCAGATGCGCAGGCGCTGGCCGGGCGAGGCCTTGATCATCTCCGGCAGCACGCGGTTCTTCAGCACCTCGAAGGGATAGGTATCGCGAAACCACAGGGTTTCGTTGGTGGTCATGGCATCGACCACCTGTTCGCGCAGCTGGCTGCGCATCTGGATCTTCTGTACCAGCTCGCCCAGGGACTTGATGCCCTGCTGCTCCATCAACTTGTTCAAGCGGCTGGAGACCAGGTACTGCTTGTTGGCGCCCAGGAGGATGCCGCAGGTCTTCTCCAGGAAATCCCGGAACAGCTCGAATTCAGAATTGGTGGATGTCACAGATAAGCCTCTTTGCTCGTGGACGGCTGCCAGCAATTCGCCGGCAACCGCCTGACCGGTGCTCAAAAAACCATAGACGATGCGAGCGGCACCGGCGCCACCCGCACCTCGTCACGACGGCTCAGGCACTCGCGCCATCCACCGCCTTGATGCGGTCCGACACGCGGGCCGCCAGGTCATCGGGACGGAACTTGGCGAGGAAGTCGTCAGCGCCGACCTTCTTCACCATTGCCTGGTTGAACACCCCGGACAACGAAGTATGCAGGAGAATGTGCAGGTCCTGCATGCGCGGGTCGTGACGGATTTCCGCCGTGAGCGTGTAGCCGTCCATCTCCGGCATCTCGATATCCGAGATCACCATCAGCAGATCGCTGCCCGGATGCCCACCGGCCTCCACCATCTGGTGCAGGTAATCCAGCGCCTGGCGACCATCGTTGAGTGCCAGTACCTCGACACCGACGGTTTCCAGGCAGCGCACCAGTTGCTTGCGCGCCACCGAGGAATCGTCCACCACCAGCACGCGCTTGCTCACCGCGCGGGCCTGGGTGTCGGCATCCAGCACGCCTTCGGAGATGTCCTCCGAGGTCGGCGCCACTTCGGCGAGGATCTTCTCCACGTCGATGATTTCCACCAGCTGGTTGTCCACCCGCGTCACTGCCGTCAGGTAGTGATCGCGGCCGGTACCCTTGGGTGGCGGATGGATCGACTCCCAGTTCATGTTGACGATGCGCTCCACCGAGTGCACCAGGAAGCCCTGCACCTTGGTGTTGTACTCGGTGATGATCACGAAGCTGTTGCTGATGTCACGCAGGGCGTGCCGCCCCGTGGCCAGCGCCAGATCGAGGATCGGAATGGTGCCGCCACGGATGTTCGCCACCCCGCGCACCACCTGGCTGGACTTGGGCATCACGGTCAGGCGGGGGCACTGCAGCACCTCCTTCACCTTGAACACGTTGATCCCGTACAGCTGGCTGCCGTTCAAGCGGAACAGCAGCAGTTCGAGACGATTCTGGCCAACCAGCTGCGTACGCTGGTTGACCGAATCCATGACTCCGGCCATTGAGCCTCCTGTGCACGCAACGCCGCCCGACTCAGGAAGGCGGCATGACCATTGCTTGAATCGTTGCATGAAGCAGGCAACGACATTTTTCCGACGTCTACGAGCCCCGCGCGCCCTGGTGGCGGCGCTGCTCGGCATGACGGGTGCGCTGACCCTCTCCCCGGCTGGGGCGGAAGGCTTCACCGCGCCTGAAATCCTTATCGGCTCCACCCAGGGCTTTCTTGAGTTCAAGGTGGAAGATTATCTGCAGACTTCCGGCATAGACGCGCGCTACGAGATCGAAGTCGCACGCATCGATCCCCGCCTGCGCCTGGCGCAGTGCGACAAGGACCTGGCGCAGAAGCTGGAAAGCCCGGCCCAGCCCGTTGGTCGGGTCACCGTACGGGTCATGTGCGAGGGCAGCTCGCCCTGGACAGTGTTCGTCCCGGCCACCGTCAGGCTCTACCGTCAGGTTGTTGTCACCACCCTGCCCCTGCAGCGCAACCATGTCATCGAACCCAGCGACGTCAACGTCGTCGAGCGCGACGTTGGCCAACTGAGCCAGGGCTACCTGACCGACCCGCAACAGGTGCTCGGCATGAAGCTCAAGCGCCCCACCGTCAATGACCAGGTGCTGGCGCCGGTGTTCCTCGAACAGGCCGCGGCCGTGCGCAAGGGCGACCAGGTGGTGATCCGCGCCAGGACCAATGCGATAAACGTCTTCATGCCCGGCGAAGCACTCTCCGACGGCGTGCCCGGCGAGCAGATTCGCGTGCGCAACCTGCGCTCCCAGCGTATTGTCAGGGCTCGCGTCGTCGAACCGGGAACGGTGGAAGTCAGCCTGTAGCACTCGAACTTCGCCCTTTTCTGGCATGATGGACGCAGCCCTCTGCAAAATGTGCTCGGGCGCACGAAAATTCGGCCTAAAGTTTCCTGCAGGACGGCCGAAAAGCTTGGCAAGCGTCCAATACCTCCAGAGGTTTTCACCATGGTCATCGACTTCAACCGGCTGAACCCGGCCTCTACGACAGCCAGCACTGGCCGTAGCAGTGCTGCCCAGAGCGGTCGCAGCGAAGCCACTGCCGACACCCCATCCGTCAACGCCCCGGCCAAGAGCGGCGAGTCGGTGCAGCTCAGCGATACTGCGCAGCAGCTGCAGAAAGTCAGCGATCAACTCAAGGATCAGCCCGTGGTCGACAACGAGAAAGTGGCCCGCATCAAGGCGGCCATCGCTGACGGCAGCTACCAGGTCGACAGCCAGAAGGTCGCCAGCAAGCTGCTCGATTTCGAATCCCAGCGCTGAGTTCGCTCAGCGCCGGATCAACCGCTAGAACGCCGAGCCCAAGATGTCTGACGCCCTGCTTTCCCTGATCAACGGCGACATCGAAGCAGCCAGCAACCTGCTGCAACTGATCGACGACGAGTACCAGGCGCTGCAAGCGCGCGACCTGGACCAATTGCAGAAGCTGCTCGACAGCAAGCTGCCGCTGCTGCAACAGCTCGAGCAGAATGGCCGCATCCGTGCCCAGGCGTTGCAACAGGCCGGTGTCAGCGTCGATCGCGAAGGGCTCGCGCAGATCGCCCAGGCCACCGGCAACGCCCAGCTGCCCGTGCGCGCGGAAGAACTCGGCGCGCTGCTCGAGCGCTGCCAGGAAGCCAACCTGCGCAACGGCCGCCTCATCCGCTCCGGCCAGGCCAGCACCGAGCGCACGCTCGACATCCTGCGCGGCCAGGACACCCCGCGACTCTATGACCGCTACGGCGGTTCGACCCAGGGCAATCGCCAGCGCCCGCTCAGCCAGGCCTGAGCGTTCGTCGGAAAGCTGGTCTGACGGCCAGCCTTTGGGCAAAATGCCACTATCGATCCTGCCCCGTGCCCTACTCATAACAAACACAATGGAGATTCGCGGACCGTGTCCAATCTGTTCGTCGAGGAAAATGGCCCTCAACCACCGAAGGTGTTGAAAGCTCCGGTGGAGATCCACGCCAGCCTGAAAATGCTGATGGACAGTCACGATCCCCTGGTGGTCACCTTCGAAGGGCGCAGCCAGCGCTTCCAGAGCTTCGTCGTCGAGGTCAACCGCGAACGCAACATCGTCGCCCTCGACGAACTCATCCCCAACGATGGCGAGCGCTTCCTGCAGAACGGCGAGCAGTTCCGCATCGAGGCCTTCCACGAAGGCGTCCGCATCGCCTGGGAAAACACCCAGAACGCCTTCTTCTCCGAGATCGACGGTGCCCGCTGCTACTGGCTGCCGGTGCCGGCCGAGATGCTCTACCACCAGCGCCGCAACGCCTTCCGCGCCCCCGTCGGCCAGGGCCAGCCGGTCGCCGTGGAAATCGGCGGCAGCAAGCTGAAGTCGCCGCTCAAGGGCATCCTGATGGACATCTCCGCCACCGGTTGCAAGATCCGCCTGGAAGGCAACGCCGCCGAGCGGCTGCAACCGGGCCAGGTCTACGAAGAATTCACTGCACGCCTGCCGTTCGGCGCACTGACCATGGAAGTCGAACTGCGCCACGTGCATTTCGAGGAAAAGGTCGGCTACAGCTTCGCCGGCATGCGTTTCCACCAGATGAGCGGCCTGGCCCAGCGCAACATCGAGCGCTTCGTCTACCAGCTGCAGCGCGAAGCCCGGCGCTTCGAGAAGGACGAGCTGTTCTAGCCCGCCCAGGGCGGCAAGACCTTGCCGCCCTCCCCGCCTGGCCCTATGCGGGCCGGCTTTCTTCCTCGGCTTCGGTTGGCACCTCGGGTGCCGGCGCGCTGCTGTCGTTGCCCTTCATCTGCTCTTCCACGGCCGCTTCGTCGACCCGCGGATCGAGCGCGGCGGACAGCGGCGAAGCGGCCAGGCTGTCCGGCGTGGCGACGTGCTTGACCGGCGCCTCGTCGACCCGGTGTACGCCGCTGACCTTCTCCGGCTGCACGCGCCAGATGAGGATCAGCGAGCAGGCGCAGACGAACGCATAGAGCATGTTCGCGCCGAACAGCTTCATCAGCGCGCCGGCCGCCAGCGGGCCGATACAGGCGCCGACGCCGAAGGTCACCAGCAGCATGGCGGTCAGCGACACCCGGCGCTCGCCTTCCACGTGGTCGTTGGAGAAGGCGACCGCCAGCGGATACAGAGTGAACTGCACCAGGCACACCACGAAGCCCAGCGGCAACAGCCAGGCCAGCGTCATCGGCGGTAGCGGCAGCACCGGCAGCAGGGCCAGCGGCAAGGCCACCACCAGCAGCAGGATGGCGGCGTTGCGGATCAGCACGGCGCGGTCGATGCGGTCGGACAGCCAGCCCAGCGGCCACTGCACCACCAGCCCGGCGAAGATGCAGCCGCCCATGAACAGGCCAATCTCCTCGGTGCTCAGGCCCTGGTCCACCGCGTAGAGCGGCGCCAGGCCGTAGAACGAACCCACCACCAGCCCGGAGACCAGTACCGTGGTCAGCGACTGCGGCACCCGCTGGATGAAGAAGCGCGGCTCCAGCGGTGCCGGGCGCAGTGGCGCCGGGTGGACCTTGTGGGTGATCGCCACCGGGATCAGCGACATCGCAAAGCACAGCGCGATCAACATCGGCAGCTCCGGGCCCAGCCCCGGATGCACCACCAGCACCAGCTGGCCGAGCACCAGCCCCAGGTAGGACGCCACCATGTAGCCGGCGAACACCAGCCCGCGCTGGCGCGCCTCGGCCTGCTCGTTGAGCCAGCTCTCGATGACCATGTACTGGCACATCATCCCCAGGCCGATGGCGACCCGCAGCACCAGCCAGAAGCCGATCCACGGCAGCAGGCCGATGCCCAGCACGGCGGCTGTCACCAGCCCGCCACAGGCGACATAGGCACGGATATGGCCGACGCGGGCGATCAGCCGGTGGCCTATCTTGCCGCCCAGCACCAGGCCGAGGTAGTAGGCCGCCATCATGGCGCCGATCCACAGCCCATCGACCTTCTCCGCGCCCAGGCGCAAGGCGAGGTAGGTACTGAGCAGACCGGAACCGGTCAGGAGCATGACGGCGGCGAAGTACAGAGCGCGGAAGGCAGTGACGATCCGAAGCATTGGACCTCCTGGTCCAGGACAACCCCGGCACAGTGTCCGGGAAGCGGAAAGCGGGACTTGCCGTGACACAGTAGAGGCTGCCAACCGGCGCGTCGAGAGGCCTGCCGGGCCTGGACCAGCGCGTGTCGCGCAGGGTCATGCGGGGTGTTTCGAAGGATGTCGGCGGGATGCCGGAGGATGGCTTGCAGATCACCGGGAAATACCCGCCGATCACAGCTGCATCAGACTTTCGCCGCAGCTGTGTCGGCGGGCACGCGCATCAGGCTTTCAGCATCAGGCCTGGGCGGCGAGCACGCGGCGCTCCCACGGGCTGATCTCGTCGAAGAAGCTGGTCAGCTCCAGGGACTTGGTCGCGCAGTAGCCGTCGATGAACTCGTTGCCGAACACCTCACGGGCCAGCTCGCTGCGCTGCAGGCGCCGCAGCGCGTCATACATCGTGCAGGGCAGCAGCAACTCATCGGGCACCTCGAACTCACCCTGGATCGGCGCGCTGGGTTCAAGCCCCTGCTCGATGCCATGCAGGCCGGCGGCAAGGCTGGCGGCGATGGCCAGGTAAGGGTTGGCGTCGGCGCCGGCCAGGCGGTTTTCCACACGACGGGCCACCGGTGCACTGGCTGGAATGCGCAGGCCGGCGGCGCGGTTATCGTGGGACCAGCAGGCGTTGTTCGGCGACGCGTAGGGGTGACACAGGCGCTGGAAGGAGTTCACGTTCGGCGCGAACAGCAGGGTGAAGTCCGCGAGGCAGGCCTGCTGGCCACCGATGAAATGGCCGAAGGCCGGCGTGGCCTCGCCGTCGGCATCGGTAAAGATATTGCGGCCTTCGCCGTCGACCACGCTCTGGTGGATGTGCATCGAACTGCCCGGCGTGTGCGCCAGCGGCTTGGCCATGCAGACCACGATCAGGCCGTGGTTGAGCGCCACTTCCTTGAGCAGGTGCTTGAACAGGAAGGTCTGGTCCGCCAGCAGCACCGGGTCGCCGTGCAGGAAATTGATCTCGAACTGGGTGGTGCCCATCTCGTGCATGAAGGTGTCGCGCTCGAGACCGACCGCTTCCATGCAGCGGTAGACGTCCTGGAAGAACGGGCGCAGGCCGTTGTTGGAAGACACGCTGAAGGCCGAGTGACCGATCTCGCGGCGACCGTCGAGGCCGAGCGGCGCCTGGAAGGCTTCCAGGGGATCGGGGTTGGGTGCGAACACGAAGAACTCCAGCTCGGTCGCCACCACCGGGCTCCAGCCGCGCTCGGCGTAGCGCGCCACGACCTGCTTGAGCAGGCCACGGGTGGACAGGCCGGAGGGCTTGCCGTCGAGTTCCACCGCATCACAGATGGCGAAGGCGCGGGGCTCGTCGCTCCACGGCAGGCGGTGGATCTGGGTCGGCTCGGCGACCAGGGCGAGGTCGCCGTCGTCGCTGCCGTAGAACTTCGCGGCCGGGTAGCCGCCCATGATGCACTGCAGCAGCACGCCACGCGCCAGTTGCAGCCGGCGCCCGGTGAGGAAGCCCTCGCCAGTCATCACCTTGCCACGCGGCACCCCGTTGAGGTCGGGGGTGACGCACTCGATCTCTTCCACTCCAGCCAGGCGTTCGGCGAGCGGGGTTCCTAGATCGCTACTCATGACTTCTTATCCTTGTTCTTCTTGTCCTGATGGCAGGACGCCGCGCGAGGTGCGCCGGCCCGTACAAAATACGCACCACGCGTTCGATATTTCAAGCGGGGTCAGCCAGAAACGCAGAAGCCACTTGTAGGAGCGCGCCATGCGCGCGATCGCGGGCATGGCCCGCTCCTACAGGGGGCTCGGTGCCAAAGAAAACGCCGCTCAGAGGAGCGGCGTTTTCATCGACTCACCCGCCATCAGAACAGATGAGTGAACAGCCAGTAGAGCGAAGCGGAGAGCACGATGGCCGCCGGCAGAGTCAGCACCCAGGCCATCAGCAGGTTGCGGATGGTGCGCATCTGCAGGCCCGAGCCGTTGGCGGCCATGGTGCCGGCCACACCCGAGGACAACACATGGGTCGTCGACACCGGCAAGCCGTACATGTCCGCCGCGCCGATGGTCATCATTGCCACCAGTTCGGCCGAGGCGCCCTGGGCGTAGGTCAGGTGGGTCTTGCCGATCTTCTCGCCGACGGTGACCACGATGCGCTTCCAGCCGACCATGGTGCCCAGGCCGAGGGCGATGGCCACGGCGACCTTCACCCACAGCGGGATGAAACGGGTCGATTCGTCGATCTTGCCCTTGAAGGCCATGAGCTTGGCGCTGGTATCGGCGTCGAAATTGCCGACCTTGTCCTTGTCCATCAGGCGGATCGCCTCGCTGGTCAGGTACATGTCGTTACGCACGTTGCCCATGGCTTCGGCCGGCACGCGGGCCAGGCTGCCGTAGCCCTTCACTTCCGCGCCGATGGCGCCGGTCAGCGCCGCCAGGGACGGGATCAGTTCCGGCTTGGCCTCCTTGGTGCGCACGTATTCCGAGAGCACCGCGCGCGGGTCGGCCGGAGCCGCCTGCGGCACCGCGCGGACCAGCGCCTGCTGGGTGACTTCGGCGACGGCCACGAACTGCACGGTCTGGTCCGCCGGCATGGTGCGGTTCAGCGCGTAGGCCATCGGCAGGGTACCGACCAGGATCAGCATG
This sequence comes from Enterobacterales bacterium AE_CKDN230030158-1A_HGKHYDSX7, assembly GCA_046940325.1. Lineage (GTDB taxonomy): Bacteria > Pseudomonadota > Gammaproteobacteria > Pseudomonadales > Pseudomonadaceae > Pseudomonas. Next base: position 750,440 of record JBKYMN010000001.1, read on the forward strand.
ATCAGGCCCATGCCCTTCTGCCCGTCGTTGGAGCCGTGGGCGAAGGACACGCCGGTGCAGGTGAGGATCAGCAGGCCGCGAATCCACCACGGCGGCGGCGTCTTGCCCTTGGGCGCCTTGTACAGCGCGCGGTTCTTCACCAGCAGGCGCAGCGCCAGCAGCAGGAGCGCGGCGCAGACGAAGCCGATCAGCGGCGAGAGCAGCAGCGAATAGCCGACCTTGGTCGCCTGCGCCCAGTCGACGCCGCTGGTGCCGTCGCGGCCGTGCATCAGCGCGTTGGCGATGCCGACGCCGATGATCGAGCCGATCAGGGTGTGCGAGGACGACGCCGGCAGGCCCAGCCACCAGGTGCCGAGGTTCCACAGGATGGCGGCGATCAGCAGGGCGAAGACCATGGCGAAGCCGGCCGAGGAGCCGACCTGCAGGATCAGCTCCACCGGCAGCAGGGCGATGATGCCGAAGGCCACCGCGCCGCTGGAGAGCAGCACGCCGAGGAAGTTGAAACAGCCCGACCAGACCACCGCGAAGTGCGGCGGCAGCGAGTGGGTATAGATGACGGTGGCCACTGCGTTGGCGGTGTCGTGGAAGCCGTTGACGAACTCGAAGCCCAGGGCGATCAGCAGGGCGACCCCCAGCAGCAGGAACGGCGTCCAGGTGGTAACCGCGGTGGTGACGTCATCGACGTCGCGCACCAGGCTCCAGGCCGAGAACAGCAGGCCGACGGCGAGCACGGCGAAGAAGATGAAGGCGGTGATGCGGCCGGGCTTGTGTTCCAGATGGGGCCTTTCTTCGGCGACGGGAAGGTCGCCGGCGGCCAGGGTATCGGTGGTCATGCTGGGAGTCCGCGTGGGGGAGTGTCCCGGTCATGATCGGCGGGGAATGTTACAGGTTGTGTCTTCACCTGAAGACTGCCGGACCGAAACGACCGTCCTTCTCCGCTGGCGTTCCCATACATGCCGGTGCCGACCTGTAGGAGCGCGCCATGCGCGCGATCGCGGGCATGGCCCGCTCCTACAGGGGGGACGCCTCAGTAAACTTCGGGCACCACGATCTGCTGCGGCGTCGGCGTACGCGAGTAGTCCTCGTGGCGCTGACGTGCAGGCAGGATCACCGCAGGGTGCTCGACATCCTCGTAGGGAATCAGATTCAGCAGATGGCTGATGCAGTTGAGCCGCGCACGCTTCTTGTCGTCGGCCTGCACCACCCACCAGGGCGCCTCGGCGATGTGGGTGCGCTCGAGCATGATTTCCTTGGCCTTGGTGTAGGCCTCCCAGCGGCGCCGTGACTCCAGGTCCATGGGGCTGAGCTTCCACTGCTTGAGCGGGTCGTGGATGCGGCTGAGGAAGCGCAGGTGCTGCTCGTCATCGGAGATGGAGAACCAGTACTTGATCAGCTGGATGCCCGAGCGCGCCAGCATGCGTTCGAACTCCGGCACGCTGCGGAAGAACTCTTCGTACTGCTCGTCGTTGCAGAAGCCCATCACCCGCTCGACCCCGGCGCGGTTGTACCAGCTGCGGTCGAACAGCACGATCTCCCCCGCCGCCGGCAAGTGCGAGACGTAGCGCTGGAAGTACCACTGGGTCTGCTCGCGGTCGTTCGGCGCGGGCAGTGCGGCGACCCGGCAGACACGCGGATTCAGGCGCTGGGTGATGCGCTTGATCACCCCGCCCTTGCCCGCCGCATCGCGGCCTTCGAAGAGGATGACCACCTTGTGGCCGGTCTTCACCACCCAGCTCTGCAGCTTCACCAGTTCGCCCTGCAGGCGGAACAGCTCGCTGAAGTAACGGCGGCGGGCGAGTTTTTCCTCGTCGACGTCGGCGTGTTCGTCGAACAACTCATCGAGGTTGCGCACATCCTCCAGCAGTTCCAGCTCCAGCTCTTCGTCGCTGTGGTCGAGCAGTTCGCGGTGGATGCGGCGGATCACGGATTCTTGGGTCAGGGGCATGGCGGCGGCCTACGCGTCAGGGCTTTGCCGCCAGACTAGGACCGCTCGGTGTCAGGCTGGTGACAGCCGACAGCGCCGGAGTTCCCTTGCAGGAGCGAGCTTGCTCGCGAACCGCACGATTCCGAGCCGCCGGAAAGTACCGTTCGCGAGCAGGCTCGCTCCTACGAAAATCCGCCGCTGCGCTAGCTCACCTCAGCGCTCGCGCAACTCCAGCACCTTCAGCTCCGGATCGGCCTCGATCTGCTCGTCGGTGAACGGCAGCTCCGGCCATTGCTGCTTCGCGAACAGCTCGGTCTGGTCACGATGGTGCGCCGAGCCGGGCTCGCTGGACTGCGAGAACGCCAGCAAGCCGCGCGCCTTCGGCCCGTCGGCGGTGAAGTCCACCAGCTGGATGTAGCTGCTGCCGCTGAGCACGCGGTAATGGTCGCCCTGCCATTGCGAAGTGATGGCGTTGTACACGCCCTCGTTGCCGGTGCCGCCGGGGATGCCCTGGGGGTTGGTCTGGTCGCCGGTCAGTTGCAGCTCGCCCCATTTCTCGTCCGCGCCGATCTTGCGGCCATCGATTTCCTGGGCGGCCGCCAGCAAGGCCTGCTGCGCCTGCTGGCGCACCTGGGGCTTGTCCAGGGCGATGCCCGAAGGCGTGGCCAGCGGCAGCTTGGGATCGAAGGGCAGGCGCCAGCCGCCGTCGATCTTCAGGAAGCGCGCGACGAAGGCCTGGAAGTAGGCGAAGCCGGGGTTGCTGTCGAGGTTGACGTGGCGGTCCCACGAGCCCAGCGCGCTGCAGGCGGCTTCAGCGCCGACGGGAGCCGGCTCGCACAGTTGCAGCAGGTCGTCGAGGAGCATGTCGGCCACGTAGACGCGGTTGTCGGTGACCATTCTCTGCAGGTCGTCCGGGCCGATCTTGTCATCGCCCTTCAGACGCTCCAGGGCAAAGCGCGCACGGGCGCTGACCGGGACCGAGTCGCGGCTCACCAGCGGCGAAAAGCCGGTCAGCGGCTGCGCCGGGTTACTCAGCCAGGCGCTGTCGTTGGAGTTCTGTACGAAGTCCTCGCGCTCCAGCGCCGGCATCTGCTCCGGCGGCGTGAGCCCGGCATGACGGGCGCCCGGAGCGCTGGACCAATTGCAGTCGCGGCGACTGCCCTGCAGAACCGGCAGGCCCTGTTTCTGGAACTCGGGGATGGCGCAGTCGGCCAGTTGCTGCGGGCTCAGGTAGGGCACCACCGACTGGTTGAGGTAGAGCACCTTGCCGGATGCATCGGTGGCCAGGGTATTGACCCAGGGAATGCCCTGCACGCGCTCCACGCTGTCACGCAGCTCAGTCAGGCTGCGGGCATGATCGATGGCGTACCACTGCTGCAGCACGCGGTCGTTGCCCAGGTTGGCATCGCGCAGCGCGAAGGCCTCGCCGGCGTTCCAGGGAAACTGGCCGGGCACGCTGAGCAGCGGGCCGTACTCGGATTCGTAGAGGGTATGGCTGCGCACGCTCACCCGCCCGTTGTCCTCGCGCACCCGCACACGCAGGGTGACTTCCTTCAGCGGCCGCGACTGGCCGTCGACGCGGTAGCGGCGGCTGTCCTGGGGGTCGAGGTCGAGCCGGTACAGGGTGAAGTGGCTGGAGGTGTCCACGGTGTGGCTCCAGGCCAGGTCCTTGCTGAAGCCGATGTTCACCAGCGGCATGCCCGGCAAGGAGGCGCCCATCACGTCGAGCTGGCCGGGAATGGTCAGGTGCATCTGGTAGAAGCGCAACGCGCCGAACCAGGGGAAATGCGGGTTGGCCAGTAGCAGGCCGTTGCCATCCGCCGAGCGCTCGCTGCCCACGGCGACGGCGTTGCTGCCGTGGTTCTGGTGGAAGTTCGCGCGGCGGTCCATGGCAGCCAGCACCTCGGCGTCACTGACCAGGGCAGTGGTTGCCTGCCCCGGCGGGGTAGCCGCCATCATCGCCTCGGCGAACTGGCCGGCGCCGGACTGCACCAGCAGCCGGCGGGTCAGGCGCAGCAGGTCGTCCGACTCCAGTGGGCGCAGCCAGGCCTGGCCGGCGCAGCGGGTGCCGGCAGCCCGGGTCTCGTACAGCCAGCGGTTGTAGCCGGCGGCGTAGCCGTCCAGCAGGTCGCGGATCGGTTGCGGCTGGGCGCTGCGCATCCGGCGCAGGGATTCGTTGTCGTTGAGCCAGGTGTAGAAGAAGTCCGAGGGCAGGTTGCCGACGCCGGCGGAGGACTTGCCGTCCACCCCGAAATAGCGCGAGCGCTCCCCTCGCGCGGTGAGGACTTCCTCGGCCAGCAGGCAGGCGTTGTCACGGGCGTAGGCGTAGCCGATGCCGTAGCCCAGGCCCAGTTCGTCCCTGGCCTGGATGTGCGGGATGCCGTAGCGGGTCCAGCGGATCTGCGCCTGCAGTTCGGCGCCAAAGGCCTGCGCGGGCAGTCCGGTAGCCAGCAGGCTGCCGGCCACGGCGGCCAGTCGGAAGGTCTTGCTCATTGAGTCCCTCAATGCTCGGATGACGGCCGGATGCCCGGCCAGGGGCACGCGGCATTGCCGCTTGCGCGGCCACCGGTGCAAGGGGTTGGGTGGCGGTTCAAGCCCACCGATGCAGTGCGCTGGAGGTCATTGCGCCGAGCCTTCCGAGGCACGTGCGCAGGCGGGTTGCTGAGGACATGGGTTCTCCTTTTTCTTGTCGGACGCCTCGCGGGAATAGCGATGCGCCTCTTGAGGGGAACGGATGGGAAGCACGCGAAATTAGCCCGCGACCGATGGCAATCGGCCACTCCAGAAGGCTCTATCTCGCGGCTTTCGCCCGACCCAGAGGCGTCGCGGGCGGTTCGACTTCAACGCGCCGGAAGGGTTCCGGACTGACGTTTCCAGCGCCCGGGGGACTGCCCGGTCCAGCGCTGAAAGGCGCGGGAAAAACTCGCCGCCTCGGCGTACCCCAGGCACTGTGCAATGCCGTGCAGGTCCATCCGCGATTCGCGCAGCAGGCGTTCGGCGAGGCGTTGCTTGATGCCATCGTTGAGTGCCTGCAGGCTCTGCCCTTCCTGCGCCAGACGGCGTTGCAGGGTGCGCTCGGAAAGGCCCAGCCGCTCGGCCACCAGCGTGGCGCCGAGCAGGCTGGCGGAGTCGCGCAGCAGCAGTTGCTGGACCTGCCGCGCGGTGGGCGTGGTGGCCAGCGTCAAGGCCAGCTCGGCACAGAGGCGCTCGCAGAGTTGCTCGCCGCTGTCGCGGGCGCTGATCTGCGCTTGCGGCAGCGGCGCCTGCAGGTCTTCCAGGGCGAAGAGCATGGCGTTGCGCGGCGCCTCGAACACCGGCTCGATGCCGAAGGTGTCACGGAAGGCACCGGCATCACTCGGCCTCGGGCAGCACAATTCGATGGCCAGGGGTTGCAGCGGCCGCTGCAGCATTTCGCCGGAGAGCTGCCAGCAGCCGGCGATGCCGCGCTCCACCACGAAGGCGCGGGCATCCTCGGGCAACACGGTATCGTCGTACACCAGCCAAAGCCCGCGCGCATCCGCCTCGCTGCTCACCGGGCAGAGCGTCAGCGCCAGGCTCTGGAAGCGCCCGAAGGTCTCGAAGGCTTCCTGCAAGGTGCGGCTGGCGAGCATGGTGAAGCCCAGCAGGCCCAGCGAAGTGAGGTGGTAGCGGCGCCCGGTCGCCAGGCCGAGCCCAGGCCGGTCGACGCGCTGCAGCAGGTTGCGGATCACCGCCAGCTCCTGCCAGGCCTGGATGCGCCCTGCCCGCCCCTGCAGATCGGCCGCCACGATGGCGCTGCCCACCAGGCAGTCGTCCGCGCTGACGCCCTCGTCGCGGGCGCTGTCGAGCAGGTAACGCACACCGGTGATCTCGCGGGTCTGGCGCCAGTCCATCCAAGGTTCCTCGCTCGCCCTCTGGCGGAGAAAGTCATTTTTTGGCGGACTTGATCATGGAAGAAAGTGACGGCGCTGACCATGCTTCAGGTGCCAATAACACTCACAAGAGGCTTCCCCATGTTCGAGTTCTTCTACGCGCTGCCCAGCCAGAACCGTGCGGCCGAGTACAAGCACTTCCGCATCGTCCCGGCCACCGGCGCCATCGGCGCCGACGTCAGCGACCTCGATCTGACCACGCTCGACGAAACCGGCTACGCCGAGCTGCGCCAGGCGCTGCTGGCGCACAAGGTGCTGTTCATCCGCGGCCAGTCGCTCAGCGTGGAAGCCCTCGAAGCCGTGACCCTGCGCTTCGGCGAGTTCGGCCGCGAGCCCTATGTGGTCGGGATGGACGACCACCCCCATGTGGTGCGCGTGCTCAAGGAAGCCAACGAGAAGACCCCGGTGGTGTTCGGCGGCGCCTGGCACAGCGACTGGTCGTTCCAGGAGCGCCCGCCGGCCTTCACCCTGCTCTACGGCCACGACATCCCGCCGTTCGGTGGCGACACCCTCTACGCCAACCTGGCGCTGGCCTACGAATGGCTGTCACCGAAACTGCGCGCACAGCTGGAAACCCTCGACGCCATCCACAGCCCCGAACGCGCCTACGGCGCCGAGGCCAAGCACAACGACCTGATGGAAAACATGGCGGTGCGCTACGGCAGCCACGACGGCGAAGTGCGCTCGCACCCGCTGGTAACCAGACACCCGGAAACCGGCAAGAAGGTCCTCTACATCAACCCCGCCTACACCAGCGGCATCAAGGGCATGCGCCCGGCCGAATCGCAGCCGCTGCTGGACTACCTGTTCAGCATCGCCACCCAGCCGGCCTTCACCTGCCGCATGCGCTGGACGCCGGGCACCCTGGCGATCTGGGACAACCGCAGCACCTGGCACTACCCGGTGTCGGACTACCACGGCATGCGCCGCGAGATGTACCGCACGACCGTCGTCGGCGAAGTGCCGAGCCGCTGAGGAGCCCAGGGATGACCACGGACAAGCTCCACGCCGCCGCCCACGCCCTGGCCGACGCGCGGGCCAGCCGAACGCCCATCGCCGCGCCAGCGGCACACTTTGGCCTCACCGGGCTGGACGATGCCTATCGCGTGCAGGCGCTGGGCATCGACCTCTCCCTGGCCGGCGGCGAACGCCTGGCGGGCGCCAAGGCCGGGCTGATCTCGCCGACGATGCAGGCGGCGCTGAAGGTCGGCGAACCGGTTTACGGCCGGTTGCTCGCCAGCCTGCGCTGCCGAGCCGGCGCGCACATCGCCCGCGAACGCCTGCTGCAACCGCGCATCGAGGCAGAACTCGCCCTGCTCATTGGCCGCGACCTGCCTGCCGGAGAGTTCGATCTGGCCACCTTGCGCGCCAGCATCGAGGGTGCGGTCCCGGCCATCGAGATCAACGACACCGCCGTGGCCAACTGGCAGATCGGCCTGCTCGATTCGGTCGCCGACAACCTCTGCGCGGGCCTCTACCTGACCGGTGATCAGCCGGTGGCGCTGGAAAGGCTGGAAGATGCCGCGCTCGCGGTGCAACTGCTACGCAACGGCGCGCCGGCCTTCCCGCCAACCCAGACGAGCCTCGGAGCGATGCTCGACATCGGCCTCTGGCTGGCGCGGCGCATGGCGCGTCTTGGCGCGCCACCGAAGGCCGGCGACGTCCTGCTGTGCGGGGCCCTGGCGCCGATGTCGCAGGTCGCACCGGGGGACGCGTTCGAGCTGGAAATCGAGGGAATCGGACGCGTCGGTTGCAGCTTCGAACGGTGATCCGTCGGCCAGGCCCGCTCGCGGGTCTGGTTCCTAGAGTTCCGCCCCGAACCGCCCCGCATGCTCGCGCAACATCCCCCGCAGCAACTGTGCCGCAGGTGACAGGTAGGCCCCCTCCCGCACCGCCAGCCCGATGGTCCGCGTCAGCGTGGTCTCGGCCAACTGCACCTCGCGCAACTGGTCCATACCGTGGCCGCCGGCCAGCGCCTCGCGGGCGATGAAACTGAGCAGGCGGGTGCGGGCAATCAGGTTGGGCAGCATGGGGATCGCGTTGGTCTCGATCTGCACCTGCGGCATCGGCAGCTGGTGGGCCTGGAAGGTGGAATCCATCCAGCGCCGCGACGACACCCCGGTGGCCGGCAGCACCCAGCGATAACGGCACAGGTCGGCCATGGCGACCGGGCCATCGAAGATCGGATGGTCACGGCTGGCGACCACCACCACCTGGTCCTGCAGCAAGGGTTCGCTGCTCAGCTGCGGGTCGTCGACGATGCGCGAGCAGATCGCCATGTCCAGCCGCCCGCTGCGCAGAGCCTCGCGCAGCACGTCGTCCTGGCCCAGCACCAGGCTCATGGTGATTTCGGGCGCCCGCGCCAGCAGGTCCTCGGTCAGGCGCGGCAGGAGGTACTCGGCCATGGTCGCGGCGCAGCCCAGGCGGATATTGCCCACCACGCCACTGGCGAAATCGCGCACCTCGCGGCGGGTTTCCTCGATGTCCTGGCGCAACTGGCGGGCACGCTGGAGCATCAGTTCGCCGGCCGGCGTCAGGCGAATCCGTCGGCCATCCCGTTGGAACAAGCGCGCGCCGAGGGACTCTTCCAGGCGCTGGATGCTCTTGGTCAGCGCCGGCTGGCTGCGCCCCAGGCGCTCGGCGGCGCGGCCCAGGTGGCCGAGCTCGGCAATGGTTTCGAAGTAGGCGAGGTCACGCAGGTCCATGGCAGCCAACCGATAGATTTCAGGAATGGATTCATGACTATTAGAAAATAGACTTGATCGATCCGGCTACCGATAATTTGCCCGTCTTCCCCGTCCGGAGCCGTCCGTGTCCAGTCGCCCTGCCCTCTGCGTCGCCCGCATTCCCGTCAGCCTGCAATGGCTGGCCCTGGCACTCGGAGCGGCAGGCGCGGGGCAGTTGCTGACCTGGCTCGGCATTCCCGCCGCACTGTTCCTCGGGCCCATGCTGGTGGCCATCGCCTTTGGCGTCAGCGGCGCAGAAATCCGCCTGCCGCGCAGCGCCTTCCGCTTGAGCCAGGGCTGTATCGGCCTGCTGGTCGCCCACGCCATGAGCTGGTCGGTACTGCACGCGATGGTCGCCTCCTGGCCGCTGATGCTCAGCGCCACCGTGCTCACGGTGATGCTGTGCGCCGGCGTCAGCTACGCCATGGTGCGCTTTGGCGGCATCCCCGGCAGCACCGCCGCCTGGGGCACCGCGCCGGGCGGCGCGGCGGCCATGGTGTCGATGGCCGAGGCCAACGGCGCCGACCCGCGCGTGGTCGCCACCATGCAGTACGTGCGGGTGGTCTGCGTGGTCATGGCCGGCGCCCTGGTGGGCCGGCTGCTGGGCCTCGAAGGCGGCGGCTCGGTGGCGCACAGTACGCCGATCCTCGACACCGCCACCCTGCCCGACCTGATCAATTGTCTGCTGCTGATCTTCGTCTGCACCACCGCCGGTGCCAGGCTGCCCGCCGGCCCGCTGCTGGTGCCGCTGGTGGCCGGCGCCGTGCTGCAGCTCAGCGGCCTGTTGCACATCACCCTGCCACACTGGCTGCTGGCCACGGCCTACGGCGTGATCGGCTGCTACATCGGCCTGCGCTTCGACCGCGAAAGCCTGGCCTACGTCGGCCGCCACCTGCCGGCCATGGTGGTCAGCGCACTGGGGCTGATCGCCAGCTGCGCGCTGTTCGCCTGGGCGCTGGCGGCCATCACCGGGATGGACTTCCTCTCCCTCTACCTCGCCACCAGCCCCGGCGGCCTGGACGCCATGGCGATCATCGCGGTGGACACCCACTCCGACGTCGGGCTGGTGCTGGCAATGCAGACGCTGCGGCTGTTCGTGGTGCTGTTCAGCGGCGTCTACGTTGCCCGGACGGTGATCCGCCTGAGCCGGGCCTGAGGCCCGGCGCCGCTCAACCCGGCGACTGCACGCGGGCGGTGATCAACTGCACCAGCCCCGCCGCCGCGTTCCTCTCGGGCCCCGCGCTGCCGCCATGGGCGAGCATGGCGAAGCACACCTGTTCCAGCAGCAACGCCCAGTCCAGCGAGCCCGGCACCCGCTGGTAAAGCTCTTCCAGGCGCTCTTCGAGCAGCGTCAGCGAATCCGCCAGCGCATTGGCCGCGAGGATTTCGTAGAGATCGAGCAGCAGCAGGCAGGCCACGCCGGCAAAACCGGGTCGCTCGCGCAGGATTCGCGTCAGCGCCCCACGCAGTTGCTCGCGACGCTCCTGGGAGCGTTTCAGCCAGCCTTGCCCACCACGTCCCTGCGCCAGCTCGGCGGCCAGTTCCTGCAATACGGCGGCGGCCCAGGCCTCGTCGGGGTTGTCCTGCAGCAGTGCCGAACAGGACTGCGCAAACTGCCGGGCCTGGCGGATGCTGTCGTTGGCGGCGCCCTTGCCCTGGCGCAGGTAGTCGAGCATCGCCAGGCGCTGGCAGAAGGTCGCGCAGCGCTGCAGGGGTTCGGCGCGACGGCGGTTGTCCGCCAGCAGCTCCTGGCGCTCCAGGCCCTGCTGCCACTCCTTGTGAACGGCGACGAGCAAGCCCAGCGCCTGCCGTTTCGCCGGCCCCGGCAGGCCCTGGGGGTTGCCCAGGGCGCCGACCCGCTCCAGCTCCCGCCAGCGCCGGAGGGCCTTGAGTTCCTCCAGGCGCTGGCAGGCGTCCAGCGAGGCCGAGCCGTCCCGCGCCGCCACTGCCTGCTCGTAATGAGCCAGGGCCTTGTCCAGATCGCCCCACTGCGCCCATGCCCAGCCGAAGGCCTCGGCGATGTTGCCCTGCTTGCCCCAGCGCATGCCGAACGCCTGCTCCAGGTAGTCCAGACGTTCGCGCTGCGCAGCCCGATCGCCACCCTTGTAGCGGCAGTCCTGGGCCAGCCCCTCGAGGGCGAGCTGCAGGGCCGTCGAAGAGGCGACGCCATCGAACTGCTCCGCCGCGGTACGCACCTTGAACGTGACGTCGTCATCGCTGCTGCGCAGCCGCCAGTCCGGGTCGCCATAGCACTGGTAGGCCGCCCAGGTGTTGTTGCCGGGATAGCGTGTCCAGGTCGCCAGGCGGGCGATGGCGACGGCGTCGAGGAAGCGCTCGCCGTTGAGCAGGCCGGTGTAGAAGGTACTGGCGAACAGCGAGGCGGCGGCGTCATCCACCGCCCAGCCGGCGGCAATGACGCAGCGCACGCCGATGCGGATCAGCTGCTCGGCCACCGTCGAGGCGAACAGCGCACGGTTGTAGGCCGGCGGCCGGGCCACGTTGTCCGGCGGATAGGCCGCCAGGTGGCAGCAGTTGATGAACACCAGTTCCGGGACCACGCGCATGCCATTGATCTCCCGCGGGCCCAGGTAGATTCCGCCCGAGAGCACCACGCCGCGCGGGTCGCGGATCTTCCCGGGGAGTGCGCCGGGGCTCGCATTGTCCACCTCGACGTACTCCGGCGGCGCACCGTGGCCGGCGATGTGGATGATCCGCCAGTCGCGGCGGAACAGGGCGCTGACGACCTGCTGCGCACTCACGCCGGGCAGGCGTTCGTCGTCGTCGCTGATGAGTTTTTCCACGCGCTCATCCCCCAGCGAGGCGGCAAGGCTCGACGCCACCGCCCGCGCCTCGGCCCGCGCGCCCGCGAGGCGGGCGTAGCCGGCGCCGGCCGCTGGCTCACCGATGACCAGGATGCGCTCGTCGCGGCTGGCGTCCACCACCTGGCTGCGGAAGTCGGCCGTGCGCAAGCGCCGCAGCAGCTTGGCGCGGATCGCCCAGGGCGGCCGCCGCTCACCTGTGGATATCTCGCTGTCGGCATCGAGCAGTTCCCAGGGAATCGCCGCCGTGGTGTTGTCCAGCTCGATCTGCATTTCCGAGCTGCCGCTGAGGAAGGGCTCCATCTCCACCGGCACCAGCAGCCTGAACAGGGTGCGGCTGATGCTGGTGTCGTCCGCCGGAGCATTGGACGCGGCGCTGACCAGCTCCTGCAACAGCCGCCCCTGCATTGCCTGGGCATGGATCTCCGCGCGGGCACGGCGGGTGTCCAGGGAATAGGTGATGATCGGCTGGTGGTACTCGTCGAACTGGCCGACGGCGGAGATGAAATCGAAGGACGTGCTGCGATAGCCCCAGTCCAGGGGCCGCCGCAGGGCCCCCAGGCCGCCATGCACCTGCGCATCGAGCTGGTAGTCCTGCGGGCGCGCTTCGAGCAGGCCGCGCACCGCGCGCCAGGCCTCGGTGGCGCGGTCGAGGTAGAGTTCCACCAGGATCAGCCGGCTGACCCGGCACCAGCCGCGTTCTTCCAGGCGGCGGTTGGCTTCGAGCACCGCCTGGGCCACCAGCGCCGCCGACTTCGCGGCGGAAATGCCCATGCCACCACTGCCCAGCAGGGTCGCGGCCAGTTCGAAGTTCACCGGCACGGCCTGGTTGGTCTCCATCAGCCGCTGCGCCCAGGCGATCACCCCCTGGCGCACGCTGGCGACCAGCTCATCGGCCTTGAGCTTGCCCTCCTCGCCCAGGCCCACCACGATGACGCCTTCGGGACGCGGCATTTGCCCGCTGACGCCGCTGCCGCTGCGGATGTCGAGAAACACCTGCTGGCTGCCGGGCTGCGTCGGATAGCGACCGAGCTTCAGACTGTCGCTGAGCATCCCGCCGATCAGCCCGTCGGCTTCGCGCTCGGCGCCGGTGAGCAGATTGGCGATGTAGTGGCCGACGATCAGCGGCTGGCGAACGAACTGCAACTGGCTGTTGAGCACCACGACGGCCAGCGGCGCCTTGCCCTGCGTGCGCTGCGGCGGCTGGTCGGACGGCAGGGCGAAGAGTTCCTCGATGCTTTGCGGCGGCGCCGCGATGGCATCGAAGGCACTGCGCCGGCCCCGCTCCAGCCATTCCACCTGCCCGCTCGCCAGGGCTCCGCCACGGGCCGCGTCCGAGTGGCTGCCCAGACGCGGCAAGGCCTCGGTGCTGCGCCTCTGCAGGAGATCGAGATAAGCGCCGAAGGCGCGCTTGTCCGCCGCCAGGTCGCCGTGCACGCAGTCCAGGGTCCAGGTCTGCACGCCCGGCAAGCAGGCATTGAGCAGCGTCACCCGGCCGTCGCCACCTTCGGGCGCGGTGATGTACGTCAGCCCCTCGGTGCCGAAGCGATAGCCGGCGGGGGTGAAGTCGGCCTGCCCGACCACCAGCAGGATCTGCCTGGCATAGGCGCCCAGGTCCTGGCCATCCAGGCGCCGGCGCAGCTGGGCGGCAGCCTGCAGCACGGCCACGGAGGGGATGCCCCACTGGTACACGGACAACTGGCTGGTCAGGTTATGCCACCAGCTGCGCGCCTTGAGCCGGGCGAGATCCTGGTCGGCCAGCAATTGCCAGGTCTGCACCAGTTCCAGCGGGTCCCGGGGCGCCAGCAGGTTCGCCTGCAACTGCAGGAAACCGGGCATCTCGGCCATGATCTGGCGCGCCTTGCCGACACTGAACGGCGCGCCGACATAGGCCAGGCCATTGCCGAAACGATCATCGCCGCTGAGCACCTGCATCGGCGCCCAGGAACCCTGGTTCGGCGTGCCGAGCATCAACAGGCAGGACTCGGGATTGGCCATCATGCGCTTCCAGGTATCCGGCGCCTCCAGCTGCATGACCCGCGCCAGCAACCCTCCCATGGAGTGGGCCAGCAGGCGCACCGGCCTGCCGTTCTCCCGGCGCAGCTCCAGTTCCCGCTCGACCGTCGCGGCCAGGCGCCGCGCCTCGACCTCCATCGGTTGGCGCCAGTCGTAGCCGAACGCAATCACTTCATGGCTGCTGGAGAGGTAATCCATCAACTCCTGGTAACTGCGCTCCACCGGGCCGTCCGGCGCCACGCCGGGTTTGCCGTAGGCCAGTTCGTCGAGGCCGTTGACCAGCCGCAGGCCGACCCAGACCCGCTCGCCGTTGACCTTCAGGTTGCTGCCCAGGATGCCCGGCAGCACGATGACCGCCGGGCGCTCGCTGCCCGCGCGGGTCACCAGTGCGCCACGATCGCCGCTGGTCGACTTGCCTTCCCAGGACAGCGGGCCGATGGGGCGGTAGCCCTGCGGCGCATCCTGCAGCAGGCCGTTGACCACCGCCTCGGCGGTCCGCGCGTTGCTGAAGTAGTTGAAGTGGGTGACCTGGCCGCCACGGTCGAGGAGAAACGCCGCCGCATCCCGGCGCGGCGTACCGCCGTACATCGAACTGGTGTGCACCACCAGGTCGTTGTCGGTCCAGTAGTAGGCGTCAGCCAGCAGGGTCTTGATCCAGGAGCCGATGCTGTCGCCCTGCAAGTCGCCGGCGATTACCCGCAGCGTCCCGGGAATCGGCTCGCGCACCTGGTTCAGCCAGCGCACCAGTGCACTCTCCGGCATCTGCGCCTCGAGCCCGGGAATCATCTGCGGGTCGGTTCGCCGCTGCGCCACGGCGGCGAGGAACGTGAGCAGCTGTGGCAGCAGCGGAATCCGCGCCAGCTCCAGCCCCCACTTGAACACCGACAGGTAGGCGTCCAGCCGCCGCGAGGCGAGCAGCGTGCCGCGGGCCGGACAGGCCACGCGCACGAAGCGCTCCACCACCAGGCGCTTGCCCTGGGCCAGCTTCACCAATTGTTCCAGTTGCGCGCGCTGCGCATCGTCCGCCGCCCACAGCGGGTCCAGCAGCGCGGAGGCAGCAGCCTCCGCGTCACCGCAGGCCCGGGCCAGGATCTCGCCCACCAGTCCGCCGCGCGAGTGCGACAGCAGGTGCACCCGTGCGCCTTGGGGCAGCGCCTGGGCGAGTGCCAGCGCGTTGGCGATGGGGCCTTCGCCGAGGGTGGCGTGCTCCAGCGCATAGACCTGGTCGTCGTAGGCGCGGAACAACGCGGCAACACTGGTGGGGTGCTCGCTCCAGAGCTTGCCGAAGGACCCCTGGGTATTGGAGAAGGTGCCGTGGAGGAACACCAGCAATGCCTTGCCATCGACCGTGGGCGGGATGCTGGCGATCTTCCCGCCACGCTCCTTGAGGCGTGGCAGGGCACTGGCCTGCAGGGGATAGACGCCAGGATCGACCTGGCTGTCCACCAGGGCGACCGCCGCCTCGGTGGTGAGGTCGGCGACCTTGTCGCCGCCCAGCCTCTCGAACACCTGGATCAGCTTGATGAACACGCTGCCGAGGAAGCCCCGGTCGGCGCCGCCACGCTCGATCGCCTCCTGCTCCAGCCCCTGCCAGCGCAACTGTGGCGAGACGAAAACCTGCGACGGCAGGGTTTCCGGCAGCAACGCGCCGCCCCTCTCGACCGTAGTGCCGGTGGGGTTGTTGCCCTGGGCGAGGAACAGATCGCGGGCGCTTTCCGGGGTGAGGAACAGGGTCGGGCCGTTGGCCAGTTCGATCACCACGGTGTCGCGCCCGGATACCGCGTTGACGGCGATTTCCGCGCCGCTGGCGCGGCGCGTTCCCACCTGTACCGAGTGCTTGAGCAGGCCCTCGCTGAATCCGGCTGGCAAGCTCGCGGCCGTGCCGGATCGGCTCGCCTGTTCCTGCCCGGGCACGATGAACGTAATGACGCTGGACATGCTTCCCGCTCCTCATCCCTGAGAGTTGCGCTGCACCACCGGCTCGGGGTCAGGTTCCCATTGCCGAACGCCGCGGTTTCATCCTAGCCAGCCCGCCGCTGGCCGGTGGAACGCCACCTGCCCGGCATCGCTGCTTCATCCTTGAAACAGCGTGGCAGAGCTCTCGCGGTAGAGCGGGCGCGGCGGATTGGCCGGCGACCTGTTGGAACGCAGTGGCAGGGCCCTGGCGCAGTACAATCGCAAAACAATCTATGCCCACGGCGCCACTGAGCGGGGTCCGCCGCCGCAACCGGGCATTGTGCAGCGAATCCGCCGCCGCTATGGTCGAGGCCTCAAGTCAGCGAGCCCGCCATGGACAGCCCCCGCCTTCGCCACCGTCCCACCGCCTTCCACGTCACCCACTGGAGCGACGATCCGTTCAGCCGTGGCGCCTACAGCACCCTGCTGCCCGGCGGTACCGCCGAGCATCGGCGGCGGCTCGGCGAGCCGCTGGGCAACCGGCTGGTTCTGGCCGGCGAGGCCTGCAATCCCGTCGCCCCGGCCATGACCCATGGCGCCTGGAACGATGGCCTGCGCGCCGCCGAAATCGCCATCGAAGCCGGCGCCCGGCGGGTGCTGGTGATCGGCGCCGGCTTCGCCGGGCTGGCCGCTGCGCGCCGGCTGAGCGAGGCAGGGATCGAGTGCGTCGTGCTGGAGGCCCGCGAGCGCCTCGGCGGCCGTGTCCACAGCCTCTCCCTCGGCTCGGTGCGGGTGGACGAAGGCGCCGCCTGGCTGCAGCACTTCGACGACAACCCGCTGGCAACTCGCGCCCGGCAACTTGGCCTGCCGCTGCGGGAAACCGATTTCAACCAACCCCTGGCCGCCGCGGCTGACGGCCCGGTGCCGGACATCGACGGCGCCTGGGCGGCAGTGCGCGCACGGATCGACCGCGAGCTGCCGCTGGCCGAGGGCGTGGCGCGCTACCTGGAGGGCTGCGATGAGCAGACCCGCCGAGCGACCCGCTTCGCCCTGGATGCCAACCTGATCCTGGAGGCCTGCCTGCCGCTGGAGTCGCTGTCGGTCGATGCGCTGGACGAGGAAGGCGTCGGGGCCGGCGACCGCTTCCTGCCGCAGGGCTACTCCGAACTGGTCGAGCATCTCGCCGAAGGGCTGGATATCCGCCTCAACCAGCCGGTGACCGCCATCGACTGGTCTGGCGCTCAGGTGCGAGTGGCTGATGAGAGCGCCGACTTCTGCCTCTGCACCGTGCCTGTCGGCGTGCTACCCGATATCCGCTTCACCCCGCCTTTGCCCGCGGCACAACAGGATGCACTGGTCCACCTGGGCATGGGTCGGCTGGAGAAGGTCGTGCTGCAATTCGACGAGCGCTGGTGGCCGGTCTCGCCGTCGGGTTACCTGCGCTGGTACGACACGCCAGCCAGCTTCGGCGAGTGGCTGGACCTCACTGACGCCGTGGGTACGCCGACCGTTGCCGGGCTGATCGCGGCGGATGCGCTGGAGCGGGTGTTTGCCGGACGCAGCGATGAAGAGATTGCGCTCGCGGCATGCAAAGCTCTGCAGGCCTGGGCGAACGCCATTCGAAACGCCGGCGCCGATCTGTAGGAGCGCGCCATGCGGGCGATCGCGGGCATGGCCCGCTCCTGCAGCGCGGGAATCACAATCCGTCCAGCGTCAGGTCAACCAACCGCTCGACATAAGTCACATCCAGCTCCTCGCCGGAAAACAGGATGCGGTACACCAGCGGCGCCATCAGCCGGTCGACGATGCGGTCCACCTCCGGCAACTTTTCACCGCGCGCCCTGGCGCGCAGCAGGATGATGTCGAACTGGCCGCAGGCGATGGCCATGCAGCGGCCGGAGCAGCCGCCACCGGCCGCCAGCAGGTCGAGCACCACCGCGCGGCCCGGCACCGAGGCGGTTTCCTCCATGTACTGCTCGCCCCAGGCCAGCAGATCACCGCGCAGGCTGCCGGTGTCCGCCGGCTCGGCATCCGGGCGGATGCGCTGCAGCGCAACGTCGCCCAGCAATTCGCTCAGGTCGCCCCAGCGTCGGTAGATGGTCGAGGGCGTGACGCCAGCGCGCGCGGCGATCAGCGGCACGGTCAGCTCCGCGCGGTCACGCTCCTCCAGCAGTTCCTCGACGGCCTTGTGCACCGACGCCTGCACCCGCGCACTGCGGCCACCCGGACGAATACCCTGATTGATTGCCATAAGCACCTTAACGCAAAGAATTTGCTTTTATCCGAAAACGGGTCCAGCATCTCGCAAAAGCAAAATCTTAGCCTTTGCGAGCTGAATCATGGCACAGACCTTCCCCAAAAGCGCGCCCGGTGTGTTCCCGGCGCTGCTGCTGACGGCCATCCTCATGGCCTTCCTCGCCGCCGCTGCCGCACCCACACCGCTCTATGCGCTGTACCGCGAGGCCTGGCAGTTCTCCCCGGCCCTGCTGACGCTGGTGTTCAGCATCTACGCCGGCGGCCTGATGCTGGCGCTGCTGGTGTTCGGCTCGTTGTCGGATTACCTCGGACGCCGCCCGCTGATCCGGGCGGCACTGATCATCGAGTTACTGGCGATGAGCGTGTTCCTCTACGCCAATTCGGTGCAGTTGCTGATCGCCGCGCGCCTGCTGCAGGGCTTCGCTACGGGCATAGCCACCGCTGTGCTGGGCGCCGCGATGCTGGGCATCGACCGCGAGCGCGGCCCGCTGATCAACAGCGTGGCGCCCATGCTCGGCATGGCGCTGGGCGCCCTGGGCAGCAGCGCCCTGGTGCAGTTTGGCGGCGACCCGCTGCACCGCGTCTACGTATGGCTGCTGGTGGTCTTCGCGCTGGCGCTGATGCTGCTGCGCTGGTTGCCGGAAAGCGTCAGCCCGCAGCCCGGCGCCTGGGCCTCGCTGAAGCCGCGTATTCGCGTTCCCCCGCAGGCGCGCCGGGCGTTCTGGAGCGTCGCGCCACTCAACGCCAGCCTCTGGGCGCTGGGCGGCTTCTACCTGTCGCTGGGGCCGACCCTGGCGCGGCAGGTGACCGGATTGCAGGTGCCGATGATCGGCGGCGGACTGGTGTCGCTGCTGTGCTTCTGCGGCGCCGTGGCGATCTTCGCCCTGCGCCACCAGCCGGCGGCGGTGATCCTGCGCCGTGGCGGCCTGGCGCTGATCGTCGGCCTGCTGGTCACCCTGCTTGGCGTGGACAGCGCCAACCTCTGGCTGTTCTTCCTCGGCACCGCCGTCGCCGGCCTGGGGTTCGGTGGTGCCTTCCTCGGCGCCCTGCGCTCGGTGGTGCCGCTGGCCCATCCGCACGAGCGCGGCGCGCTGATGGCGAGCTTCTACGTACTGAGCTACCTGGCCTTCAGTGTGCCGGCGATCCTCGCTGGCCTGGCGATCCAGCGCTACGGCCTGATCGCCACCACCAACGGCTATGCGAGCCTGCAGATCCTCGCGGCGTCGCTGGTCCTGCTGCTGTCCCTGCGCACGCCCACCGCGCAGAAAGCCCAGGCCTGAATCAGGCCGCGTCGCGGGCCCGCAGGAAGTCGTAAAGGCTGCGTACCGCCGGGTGTTCCAGTGCCTGGGCGGAATGGCAGAGACCTATGCGGCGTACCGGCAGCGGCAGGTTCAAGGTTCCGGTCCGCAAGGCTGGCGCGCCGCTGAGCAGCGAAACGGGCAGGATCGCCGCGCCGACTCCGGCACCGACCAGCCGCAGAGCAAGGTTCAGGGTGCTGGCCTGGGCCACCACGGGCGCGCTGCCATAGGCCGTCATCAGGCGCTGGTGGGACGGGTGCGAGGGGCAGCTGATCCATGCTTCGACCGGCGCCTGCTCTTCGCCGGGCGGCAACGCCAGTACGTAGGGATCGTCCCAGACCGGAACGAAGAGCTCGTCCTCGCAGCAGAATTCCTCTGCCGCCAGCCGCGCATCCCCCACGCAGCCCTCTTCCAGGCGCAGTTGCAGGTTGGGGATCGCCTGCTGCGCCAGGCCGACGAAGCGCTCGATCTGCTCGGCGCTGATATCCCCTTCCACGCCCAGGTGCAGAGGCTGGCGCTCCGAGGACTGGCGGAACAGGCTGCGCAACCCCTCCGCCTCGGCCAGCAAGGCACGGGCGCGCGGGTACAGGGTGCGGGCCGCTTCGCTGACGGCCACACCGCGCGGCTGACGCACGAACAGCTCGGTGCCCAGGCTCTCTTCCAGTTGCCGCACGGTGGCGGACAACGTGGGCTGACTGACGAACAGGCGCTGCGCGGCAGCGGTGATGTTGCGCTCCTCGAAGACGGCGACGAAGGCGGCGAGCTGTCGAATATCCATAGGAATTCCCGATACCAGGCACAGGAATAAGCCATTTTTCAGGCGTGAACGGGCTAAATATACTTCACTGCATCGTCCAGGCATCCAGATTTTCGATTGCAGGAGAACCCTCATGAGCAAGCCCCTGATCATCGTCACCGGCGCCAGTTCCGGCATCGGCGAAGCCACCGCCCGTCTCTTCTCTCAGCAGGGCCACCCCCTGCTGCTGCTGGCCCGGCGCATCGACCGCCTGGAGGCGCTGAAGCTGCCCAACGCCTTGTGCCGCGCAGTGGACGTGACCGACCGCGAATCCCTGCTGGCTGCCGTGGCAGAAGCCGAGAAGCGCTTCGGCCCGGCCGACGCGCTGGTGAACAACGCCGGCGTGATGCTGCTGGGCAACATGGTCGAGCAGGACCCGGCCGAGTGGGAGCGCATGCTCGATGTCAACGTGAAGGGCCTGCTCAACGGCGTGCATGCCGTGCTCAAGGGCATGGTCGGGCGCAACCAGGGCACCGTGATCAACGTCAGCTCGGTCGCCGGGCGCAAGACCTTCCCCAACCATGTGGCCTACGTCGGCACCAAGTTCGCGGTGCACGCGATCTCCGAGAACCTGCGCGAGGAAGTGGCGGAGCACAACGTCCGCGTGGTGACCATCGCCCCTGGCGCGGTGGAGACCGAACTGCTCAGCCATACCACCGACGAGGCGATCAAGAGCGGCTATCAGGAATGGAAGCGCGAGATGGGCGGCAAGGTGCTCAGCGCCGAGGACGTGGCCAACGCCATCGGCTATGCGTACAACCAGCCGCAGGGCGTGTGCATCCGCGAGATCGTGCTGGCAGCGACGCGGCAGCAGGCCTGATCGACCTGAATGCCGGAGCGCGCCATGCGCGCGATCGCGGGCCAAAGGGGGCTCGGCGTCAGGCCGAGCTTTCCCCTCCATGGCGAGGAGTGGGGGCTCTTGCAGGAGCGGACTCTGTCCGCGATCGGCGGATCCCATCGCCAAGATCATTATCGCAGCGGCCGACTGGACGTCGCGGACGGAGTCCGCTCCCACGCATCAATCACCCCACCTGCCGCGCCATCCAGCGCCGGTACTGTTTGGTCCGCCGTGCAGTGCGCCACTGTTCCAGCACCAGGGCGCGCAGCGGCGAGGCCTGCGGGTTCGGCGCGCGATGCGCACCGACGCGGCGCAACTGCAACTTCACCAGGGCCATGTAGGCCAGTGCCGCCAACGGTTTGGAACGCCAGCGGATCGGCTGCAGCTGCGGCTGGGTCGCACTGCCACGCTGCCAGTGCAGCACCAGCTGCGGCTCCAGCGCCAGGGCGGTGCCGATGCCGACCATGTCCAGGCCACTGTCCAGCACCTGCTCGACGACAGGCAGACGGCGAACGCCGCCGGTGACCATCAGCGGCATGCGCGCGACCTCCAGCATCTGGCTGGCGAACTCGAGGAAGTAGGCCTCACGGGCCAGGGTACGGCCATCACGGGCATCACCCTGCATCGCAGGCGCCTCGTAGCTGCCGCCGGACAACTCCACCAGGTCCACCGCCTCGGCATTCAGCCACTCGATCACCTGCCGCGCGTCGCTGGCATCGAAGCCGCCACGCTGGAAGTCCGCCGAGTTGAGCTTCACCCCGACGCAGAAGGCTGGCGATACCGCCGCCCGCACCGCGCGAACGATTTCCAGCAGCAGCCGCGCGCGGTTTTCCAGCGAGCCGCCCCAGCGGTCCTGGCGCCGGTTGCTCAGCGGCGAGAGGAACTGGCTGAGCAGGTAGCCGTGCGCCGCGTGCACCTGCACGCCGGTGAAACCGGCCTGCTCGGCGAGCGTCGCGGCACGCACGAAGCGCTGGATCACCTCGGCGATATCGGCTTCGCTCATTTCCCGCGGCACGGCGAACATTTTCGAGAACTTGCCCAGGTCCAGCGCCACCGCCGACGGGGCCACCGAGCCCTGGCCCAGATTCGCCTGCACCTGGCGGCCAGGGTGATTGAGCTGCAGCCAGAATTGCGCGCCGGCCGAGCGACCGATGCGCGCCCACTGGCGAAACTTGTCCAGTTGCCGCTCGTCTTCCAGCACCACGCCACCGGGGCCGGTCATGGCGCGGCGGTCGATCATCACGTTGCCGCTGATGATCAGCCCGACGCCGCCATCGGCCCAGGCCTGGTACAGACGCAGCAGTTCAGCCGAAGGCGCCTGTTCGGCGTCGGCGAGGTTCTCTTCCATGGCGGCCTTGGCGATACGGTTGGGCACCAGGCCGCCGTTGGGCAGTTGCAGGGGCTGGAACGGGGACATGAGGCGGCTCCGAGGTTGTGGTGCGAGCAAGGCTAAGTTTAAAGTTCACTTCAAGGTCAACCCCCTTTTGGAGCCGTCCATGAAAATCGGTGAACTGGCCAGCCTCAGCGGCCTCGCCCCGTCGCGCATCCGCTTCTACGAAGCCAGCGGCCTGATCGCCCCGGCACGGCGCCTGGCCAACGGCTACCGCGAGTACCCGGAACAGACCCTCGACCTGCTGGAGATCATCCGCAGCGCCCAGCAGACTGGCTTCAGCCTGGACGAGATCCGCAGCCTGCTGCCGCACTCCAACCCCATCGAGAACGGCCACGGCGAACTGGTCGCCGGACTGCGCCGCAAGGTCGCCGAGATCGAGGCGATGGAGCAGCAGCTGCGGCAGAACCGTTTACGCCTGCTGGACGTGATCGACGGCATCGAGAACAAGCCCGAGGGCATGGGCTGCGCAGCCAATGCCGAGCGCATGCTGGCAGAGATGCGCGAGCGCAAGGCCCGCCGCTGACGCGGAACCTGTAGGAGCGAGCTTGCTCGCGAACGGTATTTCCAGGCCACTCCGGCGCGAAGCGGTTCGCGAGCAAGCTCGCTCCTACGAAAAGCCGTCCAGTGCGTTACTTCCAACCCTCGAGGCGCAAGGTCGCCCGCACCAGGCGCTGCTCCTCCTGCTCGATTTCCCACAGGTTGTCGCGCACGCTCTGGATATGCTCGCGGGCGGCGCGCTGCGCCTGCTCTGGCTGGCGCTCGCAGAGCGCGCGGTACAAGCGGGCATGCTGGCGGTCGATCTGGCGCTTCTGCGGTGGGCGGTTGTAGAGGTTGTTCACCGAGGCGAACACGGTGCTGAGCATCAGCTCGTTGAGCGACTGCAGCGTGTGCACCAGCACCGGGTTGTGCGAGGCCTCGCTGATCGCCTGGTGGAAGGCATGGTCACGCCGCGCGTGCTCGCGCGGGTCCAGCGGTTGCGGTTCGTCGAAGGCGGCGTGCATTTCCTCGAAGCGCCGGCCGATCAGCAGCAGGTCGACCTCGGTGGCGCGCAGTGCCGCCAGCCGCGCCGACTCCCCTTCCAGCAGCGCGCGCACCTCCAGCAGGTCATAGAGCGTGCGCGGCTGCGAGCTGAACAGATGCATCAGTGGCGACACGTCCTCCGCGCCGGTGAGGTCGGCAACGAACGAACCCCGCCCCTGCTCGGTATCGACGATGCCGCGCCCGCGCAGTGCACGCAGTCCTTCGCGCAATGCCGAGCGCGAGCAGCCGAGCTTTTCCACCAGGCGCCGCTCCGAGGGCAACGCCTGGCCTACCTTGAGCACACCATCGACTATCAATCGCTCGATCTTCTGCGCCACCTGGTCGGCAACGCGCTGCTTGCCCGGCTGCACGGTCGTCATCGAATCCCTCCACAACTGGTAGGACCAGCAGGCACCCACCTGCCCCATGGCTCTCAACCCTAGCCGCCATCCCAGGGCCTTTCCAGCGCAGCGGCTCATAACAACTGGTAGGACCAGTACGAAAGCCCATGGACGCCCGGCGCCCGGCGCCCGCATGGTCAGCGCGCTGTGGCTCGAGAAGCCCGCCTGACGGGCTCATCCAATAACAAGATCAGAGCACCGTGGCCATGAACATCCTCTTTGACGAGCGCGTCGACGGCGCGCTGCCTGCCGTCGACAAATCCGCCCTGCTGGCCGAGCTGCGCGCGGCGCTGCCCGACCTCGAACTCCTGCATACCGCCGAAGACCTCAAGCCCTATGAGTGCGACGGCCTCTCCGCCTACCGCACCGTACCGATGCTGGTCGCCCTGCCCGAGCGCATCGAGCAGGTCCAGGCGCTGCTCAGGCTCTGCCATGCGCGCCAGGTGCCGGTAGTCGCGCGCGGCGCCGGTACGGGGCTTTCCGGCGGCGCGCTGCCGCTGGAGAAAGGCCTGCTGCTGGTGATGGCGCGCTTCAACCGGATTCTCGAAGTGAACACCGCCGGGCGCTTCGCCCGCGTGCAGCCCGGCGTGCGCAACCTGGCGATCTCCCAGGCCGCCGCGCCCTTCGGGCTGTACTACGCGCCGGACCCGTCCTCGCAGATCGCCTGCTCCATCGGCGGCAACGTCGCCGAGAACGCCGGCGGCGTGCACTGCCTGAAGTACGGCCTGACCGTGCACAACCTGCTCAAGGTGGACATCCTCACCGTCGAGGGCGAGCACCTGAGCCTGGGCAGCGACGCCCTGGACAGCCCCGGCTTCGACCTGCTCGCCCTGTTCACCGGCTCCGAAGGCATGCTCGGCATCGTCACCGAAGTCACCGTCAAGCTGCTGCCCCGCCCGCAGGTGGCACGGGTGCTGCTGGCCAGTTTCGATTCGGTGGAAAAGGCCGGTCGTGCGGTGGCCGACATCATCGCCGCCGGCATCATCCCCGGCGGACTGGAGATGATGGACAACCTGTCGATCCGCGCCGCCGAGGATTTCATCCACGCCGGCTACCCGGTGGACGCCGCGGCCATCCTGCTGTGCGAACTGGACGGCGTGGAAGCCGACGTGCAGGACGACTGCCAGCGCGTCGACGCGGTGCTGCGCGCCGCCGGCGCCACCGACGTGCGCCTGGCCTGCGACGAGGCCGAGCGCGCGCGTTTCTGGGCCGGGCGCAAGAACGCCTTCCCGGCGGTGGGGCGCATTTCCCCGGACTACTACTGCATGGACGGCACCATCCCGCGCCGCGAGCTGCCGCGCGTGCTGCACGGCATCGCCGAGCTGTCGGAGGAGTTCGGCCTGCGGGTAGCCAACGTGTTCCATGCCGGCGACGGCAACATGCACCCGCTGATCCTCTTCGACGCCAACGTCCCCGGCGAGCTGGAGCGCGCCGAGGCCATCGGCGGAAAAATCCTCGAACTCTGCGTGGCGGTGGGCGGCAGCATCACCGGCGAGCACGGTGTGGGGCGCGAAAAGATCAATCAGATGTGCGCACAGTTCAACAGCGACGAGCTGACCCTGTTCCACGCGGTGAAGGCGGCGTTCGACCCCGACCGCCTGCTCAACCCCGGCAAGAACATCCCCACCCTGCAGCGCTGCGCCGAGTTCGGCGCCATGCACATCCACCACGGACAACTGCCCTTCCCCGACCTGGAGCGTTTCTGATGGCCGACGCCAGCGCCGACCTGCTCGAACAGGTGAACCATGCTCTCCACGAACGAACGCCGCTACGCATTCGCGGCGGCGACAGCAAGGCCTTCCTCGGCCGCCCGGTGAACGGCGTGGAACTGGACACGCGCCCCCACAGCGGGATCGTCAGCTACGACCCGACCGAACTGGTGCTCAGCGCCCGCGCCGGTACGCCCCTGACGGAGATCGAAGCGGCACTGGACGAGGCTGGGCAACTGCTGCCCTGCGAACCACCGAACTTCAACGGCGCCACCTTCGGCGGCATGGTCGCCGCCGGGCTGTCCGGCCCGCGCCGGCCGTGGTCCGGCTCGGTGCGCGACTACGTGCTCGGCACTCGGCTGATCACCGGCCACGGCAAGCTGCTGCGCTTTGGCGGCGAGGTGATGAAGAACGTCGCCGGCTACGACCTGTCGCGTCTGCTGGCTGGCAGTTACGGCTGCCTCGGGGTGCTCACCGAGGTGTCGATGAAGGTGCTGCCCAAGCCACGCATGTGCGCCAGCCTGAGTTTGGAAATGGACGTTCACCAGGCGCTGGGCGAACTCGCGCAATGGGGCGCGCAACCCATCCCGATCACTGCCGCCTGCCATGACGGCAAGACGCTGCGCCTGCGCCTGGAAGGCGGCGAAGGCTCGGTGTGTTCGGCACGCCTGCGCCTGGGTGGCGAAGAGATCGACAGCGGCTACTGGCAGGACCTGCGCGAACAGCGCCTGGAGTTCTTCGCCGGCCCCGGCACGCTCTGGCGGTTGTCGCTGCCCAATGCCACGCCTGTGCTGCCCCTGCCGGGCGAACAGCTGATCGACTGGGGCGGCGCGCAACGCTGGTTGAAGTCCGACGCGGACGCCGAATTGATCCGCCACGGCGTCGCCGAACTGGGCGGCCACGCCACGCGCTACGCGCCGGGGGACGACGCCTTCCACCCGCTGCCCGCCGCCCTGCTGCGCTACCACCGCAGCCTCAAAAAGCAGCTCGATCCGCAGGGGCTCTTCAACCCCGGCCGGATGTACGGGGAGGTCTGATGCAAACCCATCTGAGCGAACAGGCCAGACAGCTGCCGCGCGCCGAGGAGGCCGAACGCATCCTGCGCTCCTGCGTGCACTGCGGCTTCTGCACCGCCACCTGCCCGACCTACCAGTTGCTGGGCGACGAACTCGACGGCCCGCGCGGGCGCATCTACCTGATCAAGCAGGTGCTCGAAGGCGCGCAGCCCAGCGCCAGCACCCGCGAGCACCTGGACCGCTGCCTGAGCTGCCGCAACTGCGAGAGCACCTGCCCTTCCGGCGTGGACTACCACAACCTGCTGGACATCGGCCGCGCAGTGGTCGAGCAACAGGTGCCGCGCACCTTCCGCGAGCGCGTAATGCGCCAGGGCCTGCGCGCCGTGGTGCCGAATGCCGCGCTGTTCGGCGCGCTGGCCAAGGCCGGGCGTACGTTCTACCCGCTGCTGCCGGAGAGCCTGCAGAGCAAGCTGCCGCGCCATCCGCAGCCGCCGGTGAGGCGCCCGCCCGCGCGCCATGTCCGGCGCCTGCTGATGCTTGAGGGCTGCGTGCAACCGGCGCTGTCGCCCAACACCAACGCGGCCGCCACGCGGGTGCTGGATCGCCTGGAGATCAGCGTGATCACCGCGCCGGATGCCGGCTGCTGCGGCGCCGTGGATTACCACCTGAACGCCCAGGATGCCGGCCTCGACCGCGCCCGACGCAACATCGACGCCTGGTGGCCGTCCATCGAAGCCGGCGCCGAAGCCATCGTGCAGACCGCCAGCGGCTGCGGCGCCTTCGTCCGCGATTACGGCCACCTGCTCGAACACGACCCGCAGTACGCGGCCAAGGCCAGGCGGGTCAGCGAACTGTCCCGCGACCTTTCCGAAGTGCTACGCGACGAGCCGCTGGAAGCCCTGCAGCTCAATGGCGACCGCCGCCTGGCCTTCCACTGCCCCTGCACGCTGCAGCACGCGCTGAAGCTGGGCGGCGCGGTGGAGGGCGTGCTCACCCGCCTGGGTTTCAGCCTCACCGGCGTGCCGGACAGCCACCTGTGCTGCGGCTCCGCCGGCACCTACTCGCTGACCCAGCCGGAGCTGTCCAGACGCCTGCGCGACAACCGGCTGCAGGCGCTGGAGAGCGGCAACCCCGAGGTCATAGTCACCGCCAACATCGGCTGCCAGACGCACCTGGGCGGCGCCGGCCGCACACCGGTGCGGCACTGGATCGAACTGGTGGAAGAAGCCCTGGCCGCCACGGCGCCAACCCCGACCCAAGGCGAGGTCCCCGCATGATCAGCAAGGCCGTTCTGACCCAACAGGAAGTCACCCGCATCCTCGCCGCCGCGCGGGACGAAGCGCTGCGCCACCAGTGGGCGGTGTCCATCGTGGTGGTGGACGACGGTGGCCACCCGCTGGCCCTGGAGCGCCTGGACGGCTGCGCTCCGGCCAGCGCCTACATCGCCACCGAGAAGGCCCGCAGCGCCGCGTTGGGCCGGCGCGAAACCAGGGGCTACGAGGAGATGGTCAACAACGGCCGCGTGGCCTTCATCAGTGCGCCGCTGATCACTTCGCTGGAAGGCGGCGTGCCGGTCATCCTCGATGGCCAGGTGATCGGCGCAGTGGGCGTTTCCGGGGTGAAGGCCGGCGAGGACGCGCAGGTGGCCAGCGCCGGAGTGGCCGCACTGTGAGGGTGCTCCTGCAGCCCGGGCAACGGCTGCCCCAGGACCCGGTCGTGGTTGCCGTCGGCTTCGAGCGAGCCGGCGGCGACGCCCGCCGGAGCTTGTCCGGATCGACAGTCAGAAGCCCCGCTACGCGCCGCGTGCCGGGGCTTTTTCAAGGGTGGCCGGCACATTGCCGCCCCCCCTCGAACGCGCCCCCCGAAACAGTTATCCACCGCTGACGCTTTGCCGTGTGCATCCACAACAACAAGGGACAACCCCCATGCAAACCTGGCAGCAGCTCTACACCCCGCTGGGCAGCCTCGGCCTCTCGGCCCTCGCCGCCCTGGTACCGATCATCTTCTTCTTCCTCGCCCTGGCGGTGTTCCGCCTCAAGGGCCACATTGCCGGCGCGATCACCCTGCTCCTGTCGCTGCTGATCGCCGTCTTCGTCTACCACATGCCGGTGGACAAGGCGCTGGCTTCGGCGGTCTACGGCTTCTTCTACGGGCTCTGGCCGATCGCCTGGATCATCGTCGCGGCAGTATTCCTCTACAAGCTGACGGTGAAGAGCGGGCAGTTCGAGATCATCCGCAGCTCGGTGCTGTCGATCACCACCGACCAGCGCCTGCAGGTGGTGCTGATCGGCTTCTCCTTCGGCGCCTTCCTCGAAGGCGCGGCGGGCTTCGGCGCGCCGGTGGCGATCACCGCGGCGCTGCTGGTCGGGCTGGGCTTCAACCCGCTCTACGCGGCGGGCCTGTGCCTGATCGCCAACACCGCGCCGGTGGCCTTCGGCGCCCTGGGCATCCCGATCATCGTCGCCGGGCAGGTCTCGGGCGTGGACGCTTTCAAGATCGGCGCCATGGCCGGGCGGCAGCTGCCGATCCTGTCGGTGATCGTGCCCTTCTGGCTGGTGGCGATGATGGACGGCTGGCGCGGCGTGCGCGAAACCTGGCCGGCACTGCTGGTGGCCGGCGGCACCTTTGCCATCAGCCAGTTCTTCACCTCCAACTACATCGGCCCGGAGCTGCCGGACATCACCTCGGCGCTGCTGAGCATGGTCTGCCTGACCCTGTTCCTGCGCGTGTGGCAGCCGGCGAACCTGCGTGAAACGGAGTTCTCCAGCATCAACGCCGACGGCACCGCGACGCTCGGCAGCCTGGGCGGTGGCGGGCAGCGTCAGGAGTCGGAATACAGCCTGGGGCAGATCATCAAGGCCTGGTCGCCCTTCCTGATCCTCACCGTGCTGGTAACGATCTGGACCATGAAGCCGTTCAAGGCGATGTTCCTGCCCGGCGGCCCACTGGAGAGCTGGGTGGCGGTGATCGCCGTGCCCTATCTCGACCAGCTGGTGCTCAAGGCCGCGCCCATCGTCGCCAACCCGACGCCGATGCCGGCGATCTACAAGTTCGACCTGGTCTCGGCCAGCGGCACGGCGATCTTTCTCTCGGCACTGATCTCGATGCTGATCCTGCGCATCGACTTCAAGAGCGGCGCGGCGACTTTCCGCGACACGCTGCGGGAACTCAAATGGCCGGTGCTGACCATCGGCATGGTGCTCGCCTTCGCCTTCGTCACCAACTACTCGGGGATGTCCACCACCCTGGCGCTGGTGCTGGCCGGGACCGGCGCGGCCTTCCCGTTCTTCTCGCCCTTCCTCGGCTGGCTGGGGGTGTTCCTGACCGGTTCGGATACGTCGTCCAATGCCCTGTTCGGTTCGCTGCAGGCGACCACCGCGCACCAGCTCGGGGTCAGCGACACGCTACTGGTGGCGGCCAACACCACCGGCGGGGTGACCGGCAAGATGATCTCGCCACAGTCCATCGCGGTGGCCTGCGCGGCGACGGGAATGGTCGGGCGCGAGTCGGACCTGTTCCGTTTCACGGTCAAGCACAGCCTGATCTTCGCCGCCTTCATCGGGTTGATCACGCTGGCCCAGGCCTATGTGTTCACGGGGATGCTGGTGCACTGACGATCCCGCTGGCGCTGAAGGTAAACCTGTAGGAGCGAGGGGGACGCCTTCGTTATTGCTCGCGAACCGATTCCGCTGCGGGGCCTGGTTCGCGAGCAAGCTCGCTCCTACGAAGGCCAAGAGCCCCTCAGAAATCCACCTTCCCCCGCCCCGCCTTGATCGCTCCGCGCTTGTTCTTGCCGTCCAGCCGGCGCGTCTTCGACCCCAGCGTCGGCTTGGTCGGCCGGCGCTTCTTCTGCACCACCGTGGCGCTGCGGATCAGCTCCGCCAGGCGCGCCAGGGCATCCTCGCGGTTCTGCTCCTGGGTGCGGTACTGCTGCGCCTTGATCACCACCACTCCCTCGCTGGTGATGCGCTGGTCGCTCAGCGCCAGCAGGCGTTCCTTGTAGAACTCCGGCAAGGACGATGCACGGATATCGAAGCGCAGGTGCACGGCGCTGGACACCTTGTTGACGTTCTGCCCACCGGCGCCCTGGGCGCGGATGGCGCTCAACTCGATCTCGGCGTCGGGGATCTGCACGGTGTTGGAAATCTGCAGCATGGGAAGGATTCGGCGAGGAAATGCTGGTCAGGATACCGCGCACCGACGCGCCTGTCCCGAGGCCATCCAGTTCGCCCCGGAGCGCCCGTTCCTGACTTTTGCGTCAATTTTTGTATACGAACTTGTGTACAAGTTTTTCTTGCAATGTCATCAATTCACCATTAGAACCCAGCTTGTCACCGACCGCAGTTCCCGCTGCGGGACGCCGGCCCCGAAGCCACAAAAACAAGAAAAACAGAGGTGCAGCATGGTTTCATCCGCGACGACGGCCTTTGGCGCCGCCCGCCCCCAACCGCGTTCCAGCCGCCGCCTGAGCAACGGCCGCCGGTTCGCCCTCGGTACTGCACTGGTGCTCGCCCCGCTGGGCATGGCGCAGGCCGAAGACGACCGCTTCTTCGAGTGGACCAGCAACACGCTGGGCTTCCGCTACGGCAAGGGCTTCACCAACCCGAACAACCCCCACGACATCAGCAAGCGCATCTTCAGCTTCAGCCACGCCGACGGTTACCGCTACGGCAGCAACTTCTTCCACCTCGACGTGCTGCAGTCCGACAGTGACGACCCGCGCAAGGGCACCGACCATGGCAGCAGCGAAGTCTACGGGGTGTTCCGCAGCCAGCTGTTCGCCTCGCGGGTATTCGACGTGCCGCAAGGCAAGGGGTTGATCAAGGACCACGCGCTGACCTTCGGCTTCGACGCCAGCCGCAACAACAACCTCGCCTCGGCGAAGAAGCGCGCGCTGGTGATCGGCCCGACCCTGAAGTTCAACGGCCCCGGCGTGCTTGACCTGTCGCTGTTCTACTACCGCGAGAAGAATCACTCGGGCATTCCCAACGTGAAACACCCGGACCACACCTTCGACCCGACCTACATGGTCAACCTGACCTGGCTGCGGCCGTTCCAGCTGGGCGACCATGGAGCGAAGTTCCAGGGCTTCCTCAACTACACCGGGGAAAAGGGCGAGGACTACAACGACAACGACACCGCGCCGGAAACGCTGATCCGTACCTCGCTGATGTTCGCCACCCTGCCCGGCACCAAGCGCCAGCCGAACCTCTGGCTGGGCGTGGGCTACGAGTACTGGCACAACAAGTTCGGCGTGGACGGCGGCCGTGGCAGCCGTACCTCGACGCCGACGGTGAACCTGGAGTTCACCTTCTGAGCGAGGGTTCGACGCAGGATGGGTGGAGCTTGCGATACCCATCGCCGGTGTCTCCGAACATCGATGGGTATCGCTTCGCTCCACACCATCCTACGGGCACTTCGGCCAACGCATTGAATGTTCCCGCCCATGAAAAAGCCCGGCATCCGCCGGGCTTTTTCATTCGTGCGCTGCAGGAAGCATCAGTTCTCCTTGCAGGCCACGCCATTGCTGGGCTCACCACCAGTCCACTCGTTGTAGAGGGTGGCGTCCTCGCCCTTGGTCCACCACACGTAGCGCCCCGCCGCGTAGCGGGCACCGGAAGCGGCGATCACGTTGCTGAACACCAGGGTCGAGGCATCGGTCACCGGCACCACGGCCAGGCTGTTGTCGCCCTTGTTCAGGTACTGCACGCTGATCTTGCGGCCGTCCTCGCACTTGTACGAGACACTGCGCGAATCCAGCTTGGCGTCGCCGGGCAGGACCAGCGCATCGACCTGGGGGGCTTTCTTCTCTTCGCCGCCGCAGGCGACGAGGAGGACCGGCACGGCCGCAGCGAGCAGCCAAAGTGCTTTTTTCATGAGTATCCCTCTGACGAAAAATGGCCCGGTCACTCTAGGAAAGGTCGGGCCGCGCGGTCAATCACGCGCGGCCCTGCTCAAAGTCTGGCAGTCAGTCCGCCAGCACCGCACCAGCCTCGCCACGTGCAGCGGCCTGGCGCTTCAGGCGATAGCAGCCGTACATCACCAGCAGCCAAACCGGGATGGCGTAGACCGACACCTGGATGCCCGGAGTCAGCAGCATCACGCCGAGGATGAACACCACGAAGCCCAGGCACAGCCAGTTGGCCGCCGGATACGCCACGGCGCGGAAGGCGGTGCGCTTGCCGTCGGCATCCATGCGCGCACGGAACTTCAGGTGCGCCAGGCTGATCATCGCCCAGTTGATCACCAGCGCGGCGACCACCAGCGACATCAGCAGCTCCAGCGCGCGAGCCGGCACCAGGTAGTTCACCAGCACGGCGAGGAAGGTCACCGCCGCCGAGACCATCAGCGAGCGCACCGGCACGCCGCGGCTGTCCACCCTGGCCAGCGCGCGCGGGGCGTCGCCCTGCTCCGCCAGGCCCACCAGCATGCGGCCGTTGCAGTAGGTGCCACTGTTGTAGACCGACAGCGCGGCGGTGAGCACCACGAAGTTGAGAACATGGGCCGCAGTGCTGCTGCCGATCATCGAGAAGATCTGCACGAAGGGGCTGCCGCTGTAGGAGTCGCCGGAGGCGTTCAGCGTCTGCAGCAAACTGTCCCACGGCGTCAGCGAAAGCAGCACGGTGAGCGCGCCGATGTAGAAGATCAGGATGCGGTAGATCACCTGGTTGATCGCCTTGGGGATCACCTGCTTCGGCCGGTCGGCCTCGGCGGCGGTGAAACCGAGCATCTCCAGGCCGCCGAAGGAAAACATGATGATCGCCATGGCCATCACCAGCCCGCTGATGCCATTGGGGAAGAAGCCGCCGTGGGCCCACAGGTTGCTCACCGCCGCCTGTTCGCCGCCGGTGCCGCTGGCCAGCAGGTAGCAGCCCAGGGCGATCATGCCGACGATGGCGGCGACCTTGATGATGGCGAACCAGAACTCCGCCTCGCCGAAGGCCTTCACGTTGAACAGATTGATGGCGTTGACCACCACGAAGAAGATCGCCGCCGTGGCCCAGGTCGGCACGTCCGGCCACCAGTAGTGGATGTACTTGCCCACCGCGGTGAGCTCCGACATGCCCACCAGGATATACAGCACCCAGCAGTTCCAGCCCGAGAGGAAGCCGGCGAAGCCACCCCAGTACTTGTGCGCGAAATGGGCGAAGGAGCCGGCGACGGGCTCCTCGACGATCATCTCGCCGAGCTGGCGCATGATCAGGAAGGCGATGCAGCCGGCAATGGCGTAGCCGAGGATCATCGACGGGCCGGCGGACTTGAGCACCCCGGCCGAGCCGAGGAACAGCCCGGTGCCGATGGCGCCGCCGAGGGCGATCAGCTGGATATGGCGATTCTTCAGGCCGCGCTGGAGCTGGCCTGCGTGTTGAGTTTCACGCGTCATGCGTCACCTGTTGTTGTTATCTGTGACGGGAATCGGCCGCCCGGCTCGTGGCCGGGCGGTGCGGGCAAGGCAAGGCTAAAGAGCGGATGAAGCGGGGGACTTACTGGGCGTCGGGCTGCACCTCCGGGGCGGCCTGCTGGAAGGCTTCGAGGGACTCGCAGCGCGCGGCGATGGCGAGCAGGCGCGGGCAGCCGGAAAGGTCGCAGTCGAAGCGCCGCGCGTTGTACAGCTGGGGGATCAGGCACGCCTCGAAATAACCGGGACGCTCGCCGAGGGACAGCGGGCCTTTCCAGTTGGCAACGCCCTCTTCCACCGCGTGCAGGCCGGTCTCGACCCAGTGCCGGATCCACCGGTTCTTCGCCTCGTCCGCCACGCCCAGCGGGCCGCTGAGGTACTGCAGCACGCGCAGGTTGTTCAGCGGGTGGACGTCGCAGGCGATGTGCAGCGCCAGCGAACGCACCTGGGCGCGCGGCAGCGGATCACGGGGCAGCAGGCCGGGTTGCGGATGGGTTTCGTCGAGGTATTCGAGGATCGCCAGGGACTGGGCAATGCGCGCGTCGCCGTCCACCAGCAACGGCACCAGCTCCTGCGGATTGAGTGCCTTGTAGTCGGCGGCGTGCTGCTGGCCGCCGTCCTTCACCAGGTGCACCGGCACCTGACGGTAGGCCAGGCCCTTGAGCCCGAGGGCGATGCGCACGCGGTAGGCGGCGCTGGAGCGCCAGTAGGAATACAGGGTGAGCATGGCGGTTCTCCACAGGCGGCCGCGCAGATCAGGCGACCGCCCTCGATCAGGTTACTGCTCGGAGATCACGCCACGGCGAATCTGGTCTTCCTCGATGGATTCGAACAGGGCCTTGAAGTTGCCCTCGCCGAAGCCCTGGTTGCCCTTGCGCTGGATGATCTCGAAGAAGATCGGGCCGATCACCGTGTTGGTGAAGATCTGCAGCAGGATGCCGTCGTCGCCCGGCGCGCCGTCGATGAGGATGTTCAGCTCGCGCAGTTGCTCCAGCGGCTCGCCGTGGCCGGCGACGCGGGTGTCGACCTTGGCGTAGTAGGTGTCCGGGGTGCTCATGAAATCCACGCCGTTGGCGCGCAGCTGGCGCACGGTGGCGTAGATGTCTTCGGTGGTCAGGGCGATGTGCTGGATGCCTTCGCCGTGGTATTCGCGGATGAATTCCTCGATCTGCGACTTGTCGTCCGCCGACTCGTTGATCGGGATGCGGATCTTCCCGCAGGGCGCGGTCATGGCGCGGGACAGCAGGCCGGTGAGCTTGCCTTCGATGTCGAAGTAGCGGATCTCGCGAAAGTTGGCGATGCGCTCGTAGAAGCCGGACCAGACGTCCATCTGGCCGCGTTTGACGTTGTGGGTCAGGTGGTCGATGCACAGCAGGCCGACGGCGTTATCGTTGGCGCTGCGGCCTTCGATGAACTCGAAGTCGACGTCATAGATGCTCTTGTCGCCATAACGGTCGACGAGATAGAGCAGCGAACCACCGATGCCTTCGACGCAGGGAATGTTCAGCTCGCCGAAGTTGGCGTGGCTGCCGACCAGTTTTGCGCCCTGGGATTCGACGTAGGCGGCGGCCTGCGCTGCATTCTTCACCCGGAAGGCCATGGCGCAGGCACTCGGGCCGTGCTTTTGGGCGAACTCATGGACGTGGCCGGTGGGGCTGCCGTTGAGCACGATGTTGATGTCGTTCTGCTGGAACAGGAAGACTTCCTTGGAACGGTGCTTGGCGGTCTCGGTGAAGCCCATGCCGGTGAACAACTGGCGCAGTTGCTCGATGCCCTGGGCGTCGGGCGCAGTGAATTCGACGAACTCGAAGCCGTCGGTGCCGATGGGGTTGTGTTGCTCGATCTTGGTCACGGCGTTCATCCGGCCTCCTCGTTGTCGTTATCGGCTGGCTCGGCGCGAGGCCGTCCAGGCGTCTGGAATAGCTTCATCACAACCGTCGCCGGGCTCACGAACAAGCCGGGTGCCGCTCGTATGCGGCGCGGTTGCGCCAACCACCCGGCAAGAAATCCTTACGCCGCTCAAAGCCCCATGCGGCATGCCGCCGCACCGTAAAGAATTCGTTACATGGTGGTGCGCCAGCCTGCCACTCCGAGTGCAGCACACTCGTCAGAGTGGCGTGAGGCGGCTACCATGCGGACCGTCTTCCCTGCCCGAATCGCCCCATGGCCCGCGCCGCTCCACCCGATTTCGATGCCACCCCCGCTTCGCTGCGTGCCCTGGCCCGCAGCTACCCGCGCGGCCTGCACATCGAGCCGCACTCCCATGACTGGGGGCAGGTGCTCTATGCGATGTCCGGGGTGATGTGGCTGGAGACGCCCTCCGAAGCCCTGCTGGTGCCGCCCAACCGCGCCGTCTGGCTGCCGCCGCAGGTGCCCCACGGGATCCGCGTGGTCAGCGAATTGCAGATGCGCAACATCTACCTGCGGCCAGGGACGGCGGATTCCCTCGGAGAGCAGGTGCAGGCGTTCGAAGTGAGCGGGCTGTTGCGCGAGCTGATCGTCACCCTGGTACAGCACGAGCGCGAGCCGGACACCGACTACTACCAGGCACTGTCCCAGCTGGCCGTGCTGGAACTGCAGCGCGCTCGCAGCCTGCTGCTGCGCGTGCCGCTGCCGGACGACTCCGACCGCCGCCTGCTGAACCTGTGCCTGGCGGTGATGGCCGAGCCTTCGCAGGAAATATCCTTCGAGCAGCACGCCGCCGACGCCGGCGCCAGCGTGCGCACCCTCGCCCGCCTGTTCCAGCGCAGCCTGGGCATGGGCTTCGCCCAGTGGCGCCGGCAGGTGCAGTTGGCCACGGCGGTGGCGCAGCTCAACGAGGGTATCGCGGTGAGCCAGATCGCCCATGGCCTGGGCTATCAGCCGGGGAGCTTCAGCGAGATGTTCCGCCGTGAGCTGGGCTTGGCGCCGTCGGAGTACTGCGCGCGGTAGTGCGGGGCATTTTTCTGTGAATGCCTCGCTCCACCGGGTCCTTCAAAGCCCTCTCAAACCGCTAATTCCAGTGCCGCCGCGAAGCCCGACGGTTGTCACCCAGCCCGACCAGCGCCGCCACCGACGCCATCAGCACCTCGGCAATCCACGCCAGCAGCAGGCCACCGGCCAGCGCCCAGCCGATGGCCTCGGGTTCCAGGACGACCTGATAGCGGTAGTTCTCGTAGGTTTCCCGCAGCAGCTCCTGATTGGGCGCGGTCACCATGTGCAGGGCGCGCTGGTACCAGTTGCCCTGCAGGGCCTGCCATTCGTTCTCGAACAACTGGGCGCGGCGCATCAGGCGCTCGATGTTGTCGGCGTCGCGCTGGAACACCGGGTCGGCGCTGCCGCGGTAATGCGCCACCAGCGCATTGAGGTCGCCCTTGAAGAATTGTCCGGAGGTGTCCTTGAAGCCCTGCAGCGCCTGGGCTGCCTCGATGCGGTGGGCATCGACCCGTTGCGCGTAGTCCTTGATGAAGCCCGGCACCTGCACCGCGACCATCAGGCCCAGCGCGAACAGCACCATGCGGATGTAGCTACGCAGCATTGGTTTCCCCTCTCGTTCTTATGATGTGGATGCACGCGGGCAAGGCGCTGAGGATTCTCCCCGATCCCGCCCCGGCGTTCCGGGACTGCCTCACGTCCCGGCTCAGATGCGGCCCTGGGTGACGATCTCGCCACGCCACCAGAGCATCCATTCGCCGCCCTGCATCAGGGTCCAGTTCTCGTTCTCGGTCAGCGGCTCGGTGGCGATCACCGTGACCACGTCGTTGGGCGTGGTCTCCGACTGGAAGTCCACGGTGACGTCGGCATCCTTCAGCCGCGCCGGGCCGAATGGCGCGCGGCGGGTGATCCACGCCAGCTTGGTCGAGCAGAAAGTGAACAGCCAGTCGCCGTCGCTGAGCAGGCAGTTGAACACGCCCTTCTCGCGGTAGGCGGCGCACGCGGTCACTAGCGTGGGCAGCAGGACCTCCACCGGCACCGGCTCGGGGAAGGCACGGCGCACGCGGTTGAGCAGGTCGCAGAAGGCCGCCTCGCTGTCGGTGTCGCCCACCGCGCGGTACAGCCCGGGTTCGGGGTGGAAGTCGGCGAGTTGGCCATTGTGGGCGAAGGTCCAGTAGCGCCCGCCCATCTCGCGCACGAAGGGATGGGTATTGGACAGGCAGACCTTGCCGACGTTGGCCTGGCGGATGTGGCCGATCACCGCTTCGCTCTTGATCGGGTAGCGCTGCACCAGCCGCGCGACTTCCGAGTCGACGCTGGCGGAAGGGTCCTGGAACAGCCGCACGCCGCGCCCTTCGTAGAAGGCGATGCCCCAGCCATCACGGTGCGGGCCGGTGCCGCCGCCGCGCTGCATCAGCCCGGTGAAGCTGAAGACGATGTCCGTCGGGACGTTGGCGCTCATGCCGAGCAACTCGCACATGAATCAGTTCTCCTCCATCAGTGCCTCGCGCAGCTGATGCAGCTCGCGTTCCAGGCGATTCTGCATCCTTTTCCGCCCCAGCGGCAGGAACCGCGTGAGCGCGCGCAGCAGCAGGGCCGGCAGGTCGCTCAATTCACGCGGGATAAGGTGCAGATGAAAATGTGGGACGTGCTGGTTGGCCGCGGGGCCGTCGTTGACCAGCAGGTTGATGCCGACCCGCCCGTAGCCGGCGCGACGCAGCACGCGTTCCATGCGCTCGGCCAGCGGGATCAGGTCCCGCTGCGCCGCCTCGGAGAGCTGGTGCAGGAAGGTCGCGTGCTCCCGGGCCACCAGCAACAGGTGCGCGGGACGCAGCGGATAGATGTCCAGCAGCACGATGAAATGGTCGTCTTCGTAGAGGATACGGGCCGGCACGCGACCGGCCGCGATGGCGCAGAACACGCAGTCCATGGGAACTCCTCGAAAGGCCGTTCAGCTCATGCTGGACGCGCGCGGGGCAGGACGCAAGGCCGGACTAAAGGCGCGGTTCGATCCGCGCGCGGTTGTCGTGCCGCTCGCTGGGGTGCGAGTCCACGCCCTCGACCAGCTCAGGCTGCATCAGCTGGCGCAGGGTCGGCTCGTCTTCGGCCTCCTTGTCCTGGCGGCGCTTCTTCAGCGAGCGCTCCAGCGGCCAGCGGACGAGCACGAACAGCAGGTACACGCCGAAGGCGGCCAGCAGCACCAGGGCGAGGTCGGAGACCGCGCGCCAGGCGTTGTTGCCGACCTTGAACACCACGTCCAGCGCGGTGATGGCGATCGCCGGTGCGTAGAGGTTGTTCGTCGGGTCCACCGGGGTCGGGGTGAACAGCAGGACGATGACGATCACCCGCAGGGGTTCGCGCAGCCAGCGCCACATCCAGCCGGTCATCAGGAACCAGACCAGGGTCAGGCCAAGGCCGGCGGCGATATAGGCGCCCCAGGCAAGCGTGTAATCGTGTTCGTTCATGCGCGTGCGTACGTGCGGTGTCGACAGAGGGGTGCGTATGATAGCTCCTTTTCCCCATGGGTGCGCAGCCAGGCGTCATCCATGCCGCCGCCGAGGATTCGCCATGACCGACCGCCAGCCCCCCATCGCCCGCCGCGAGGCCGCCGCCGATCCGTATGCGTGGCTGGAAAACCGCGACGCGGATGACGTTCTGGACTATCTGAAAGCCGAAAATTCTTACCTTGAAGATCAGCTTCTTCCTCAGACTACGCTGCGCGAAACCCTGTTCCAGGAGATAAAGGGCCGCATCCGCGAGACCGACCTGTCGCTGCCCACGCCCTGGGGCCCCTGGCTCTACTACCAGCGCACCACCGCCGGTGACGAATACCCGCGCCACTACCGCAGCCCGCGCCCGGCGGACGGCTCGCTGACTGTCGACGAGGCCGCCGAAACCTTGCTGCTGGACCCGAACGAGCTGGCCGGCGACGGCTTCCTGTCCGTCGGGGCCTTCAGTATCAGCCCCGATCACTCGAAGCTGGCCTACAGCCTGGATACCAGTGGCGACGAGATCTACACCCTCTACGTGAAGGAACTGGCTGACGGCAGCGTCACCACCCTGCCCTTCGAGGACTGCGATGGCAGCCTGACCTGGGCCAACGACAACCGCACCCTGTTCTTCGGCGAGCTGGACGACACCCATCGCCCGCACAAGCTCTATCGACATCGCCTGGGCGACAGCGATGCGCAACTGATCTTCGAGGAGCCCGACGGGCGCTTCTTCCTCAACTGCTACCGCGCCAGCTCCGAACGCCAGTTGATCCTGCTGCTGAACAGCAAGACCACCAGCGAAGCCTGGGTGCTGGACGCCAGCACGCCCGAAGGCGAGTTCGTCTGCCTGGCGCCGCGCGAGGAAGGCCACGAGTACTACCCGGACCATGGCCGCCTGAACGGTGAGTGGGCCTGGCTTATCCGCAGCAACCAGACCGGCATCAACTTCGCCCTCTACCACGCCAGCGAAGCACAGCCGTCCCGCGAGCACTGGCGCGAACTGATCAGCCATCGCGACGATGTGATGCTCGAAGGCCTGACCCTGAGCGCCAGCGCCCTGACCCTGAGCCTGCGCGAAGGCGGCCTGCCCATCGTTGAAGTCCATCCGCACGGCCAGCCGGCGCATCGCGTGGACCTGCCGGATGCCGCCTACAACCTTTACGTGCAGGACAGCCTGGAGTTCGACAGCGCGGTCATCCGCCTGCGCTACGAGGCCCTCAACCGCCCGGCACAGATCCGCCAGCTGGACCTGGCCAGCGGTGAGCAGAAAGTCCTCAAGCAGACCCCGGTGGAAGGCCCGTTCGACGCCGACGCCTACGAAAGCCGTCGCCTCTGGGCCGAGGCCGCCGATGGCGTACAGGTGCCGATCAGCCTGGTCGGACGCCGCGACGTACTGGAAGACATCGCCCGTGGCCGACCCGCCCCGCTCTACCTGTATGGCTACGGCGCCTACGGCGAGAGCCTCGACCCCTGGTTCTCCCACGCCCGCCTGAGCCTGCTGGAGCGCGGCTTTGTCTTCGCCATTGCCCACGTACGCGGTGGCGGTGAGCTGGGCGAAGCCTGGTACCGCGCCGGCAAGCTGGAGCACAAGCAGAACACCTTCAGCGACTTCATCGCTTGCGCCGAACACCTGCTCAGCCACGGCTACAGCACCCCGGCACAACTGGCCATCAGCGGCGGCAGCGCCGGCGGCCTGCTCATCGGCGCGGTGCTCAACCAGCGTCCGCAGTTGTTCGCCGCGGCCATCGCCGAAGTGCCCTTCGTCGACGTGCTCAACAGCATGCTCAACCCCGACCTGCCGCTGACCGTCACCGAGTACGACGAGTGGGGCAACCCACAGGAGCCGGACGTCTACGAACGCATCCGCGCCTACGCGCCCTACGAAAACGTCAGCGCCCAGGACTACCCCGCTCTGCTGGCGGTGGCCGGCTACAACGACAGCCGCGTGCAGTACTGGGAAGCCGCCAAGTGGGTGGCCAAGCTGCGCGTGAGCAAGACCGACGAGCACCTGCTGCTGCTCAAGACCGACCTGGGCGCCGGCCATGGCGGCATGAGCGGCCGCTACCAGGGCCTGAAGGACGTGGCACTGGAATACGCCTTCCTGTTCAAGGTGCTGGGCATCGAAGGCCACGCCTGATGCTCTACACCTGCCCCTGCTGCGGCTACTTCAGTTTCGGCGACCCTCCGGGGTCGTACGAAATCTGCGAGATCTGTTTCTGGGAAGACGACCACCTGCAGCTGTGCTTCCCCGATGCCCGTGGTGGCGCCAACGCGGTCAGCCTGATCGAGGCGCAGGTCAACTTCGTGCAATGGGGCGCCTGCGAACGGCGCTTCCGCACGAAGGTGCGCCCCGCGACCATCGATGACGAGAAGGACGAGCGCTGGTTCCCGCTGTGGCAGAAACGCGTGCAGCTACCCGAGGAAGAAGCACCGTTGACCGGCGAGGAAGCCTGTTACTGGCTGCGCAAGCCGGCGCTGGACTGACTCAGCCGGCGCGGAAGATCAGGTGTTCTTCCCAATCGTCTTCGGGCACCGAGCCCTCGGCGAGCATGCGCCCGGACTGCGAGATGCGCTCATGGTGCACCGCGTCAGGATCGCCGCAGACCAGGTGATGCCACAGCGGCAGGTCCTTGCCCTCGGATACCAGGCGATAGCCACAGGTTGGCGGCAGCCAGCGGAACTCGTCGGCCTGCGCCGGGGTGAGCTGGATGCAGTCGGGCACGCTGGCGCGACGATTGGCGTAGTCGGTGCAGCGGCAGGTCTTCAGGTCCAGCAGCTTGCAGGCGATGCGCGTGTAGTAGACGGTGCCATCGTCCTCGTCTTCCAGCTTCTGCAGGCAGCAAAGGCCGCAGCCGTCGCACAGCGACTCCCACTCTTGCTGGTCGAGCTGATCGAGGGTCTTGCGTTTCCAGAAGGGCTCTACTTTGGCGGCCATTTTTTGATCAGGGGCTATTTCACGGGGCGCAAAGTCTAAGCCCGTCGCGCTCGCAGGCCAAGCGCAGGCGACCATTGACCGCGCAGCGCTTGCCAGAGCGGGCCGCGCTGGTTAGTTTGATCGCCCCACGGGCCCGGTCCGCCTGCCTTTCTTCAAAGCGCCGCGAGACCCGCCAACCGCCCGATCCCACCGCGATGCCCGGCCGACCACGGCACCATCGGCAGATTCCACGCCCTTCAAGGAGCCACCATGAGCGCCAACCCTCGCGTTTCCGAGCACCCCATCGACCCGCAGTTCATCAATCGCTGGTCGCCCCGCGCCTTCAACGGCGAAGCCATTGCCCAGGAGACCCTGCTGAGCTTCATCGAGGCCGCGCGCTGGGCGCCGTCCTCCTTCAACTCGCAACCCTGGCGCTTCCTCTTCGCCCTGCGCGACACGCCGAACTGGCAGCGCTACCTGAACCTGCTGGGCGAGTTCAACCGTGGCTGGGCGCAGCACGCCTCGGCGCTGGTGGTGGTGCTGTCCAAGACCACCTTCGCCCCGCCCGGCTCCACCGAGGAGAAACCAGCGCTGTGGCACAGCTTCGACACTGGCTCCGCCTGGGGCTTCCTCGCCCTGCAGGCGAGCCTGGCGGGTTGGCACACCCACGGCATGGCCGGCTTCGACCGCGAGCTGGCGCGCAGCGAGCTGAAGGTCCCGGCGGATCACGAGATCCACGCGGTGATCGCCATCGGCAAGCTGGGTGACAAGTCGATCCTTTCCGAAAGCCTGCAGGCCCGCGAAGTACCGAACGCCCGCCGCCCACTGGCGGAAATCGTCGCCGAGGGTGATTTCTCGCTCTGACGCCTCGCTCCTACAGAAATGCAAAAGGCCCCGAATGGGGCCTTTTTCATGTCCGCAGCAATCAGTAACCGCGGGAGAAATCCACTTCGCCGCGCATGGCCTGCCCGGCCCAGAAGCGCGTGAGGTTGTCGCGGAACAGGTCGATCAGCAGGCTGGGCAGCGTCGGCGCGGCGGTATGGCCGGTCAACAGCAGGCGCGGCGTGTGCCAGAAGGGA
This sequence comes from Enterobacterales bacterium AE_CKDN230030158-1A_HGKHYDSX7, assembly GCA_046940325.1. Lineage (GTDB taxonomy): Bacteria > Pseudomonadota > Gammaproteobacteria > Pseudomonadales > Pseudomonadaceae > Pseudomonas. The sequence continues at coordinate 793,256 of JBKYMN010000001.1, forward strand.
TGCGAAGTCGGCAGCGGCTCCTGGCGACAGACGTCGATCACCGCGCCGGCCAGCTGGTTGGCTTCCAGCGCCGCCACCAGGTCCTCGTCCACCACCGAAGTGCCACGCCCGGCATTGAGGAACAGCGCGGTGGGCTTCATCCGCTGGAACAGCGCCAGGTTGTAGATATCCGCGGTTTCCGGCGTGTCGGGGAGCAGGTTGATCACGTAGTCGGCGGTCTCGGCCAGACGCGGCAGGTCGTCCAGCCCGCCCATGCGGCCGAAGGGCACCAGCGCTCGCGGGTTCTTCGCCACGCCCACCAGTTCCACGCCAAAGGGTGCCAGCATGTGCGCCACGGCCTGGCCGATCTCGCCGGTGCCGACGATGAGAATCTGCCGTCCGCTCAGGCTGCCCGGCGCACGGTCGTCCCACTGCACCCCGACCTGGCTGGCCAGGCGACCGAGGAACTGGCGCTCGTGGGCGAGCATGTAGGTGAGCAGGTATTCGGTCATGACCTGGCCGAAGATGCCGACGGCGCGGGTCAGCGCGTAGTCCTTGGGGAGGTCGTCGCCCAGCAGCGGGGTGATGCCCGCCCAGCTGGACTGGATCCACACCGGATGCACGCCCTGGCGCAGCAGCCTGGCGGCCAGCGTAGGCTCGCCGAGCCACACCGGGCACTCCGCCGCGGCTTCCAGCAGCTTGTCGGGATCGTTGCCGGAAATCACCGTCAAGCGGGGTTCGGCCGCCATCAGCAGGGCGGCGTAGAGGGCGTGTTCGCGATCGAGTACGAGCAGGCGCATGGTCAGGCCTTTCGCTTCGAACGGTGGTGCATTTCCGGCTGGCGCATCTGGACTCGCTTCAAGGGAGCTTCCCTGGGATAAAACGTGGTCAGTTCTAGGGAAGTCAGGCGGCTATAGACACAGCCAGAGACCAAGCGTTCCGCTCCGTTGAACCCTATTTCTCCGCGCATAATGCGCTCAGGCCGCGTATTTGCACAGTGCCAGCACTGGGCAAATACGCGGCCTGAAGGGAGTGACGCGACAGTCTCAATCAGACCGGGTCGTTTCGCCGCAGCAGTTCCTCGGGCAGGTGCTGGATGTACTCTTCCTCCGCCGGCGGCATCTGCAGGTGGAAACCTTGTTTCTCGATGTTTTCCAGCACCACATTGATGTCTTCGCGGGCCAGCTGGCGCTCGGGGCTCAGGACCAGGTCGAAGGCATGCAGGGGCGCGCCGAACGCCACGAGCAGAGCCTCGGGCACGCGGCTGAGGGCTTCGCGCTTGTCGACGTACAGGTACATCTCGTTCTTGCGCGGACTCTTGTAGATGGAGCAGATGCGTTTCATGTCGGTGCTTTCCGCGTTATTCAGTGGGCCACGTTACGGAGTGGGCCGCGTTATTCAGGAGTCTGGGCAGCCAGGCTGTCCAGCAGGGCCTGGCCCATCAGCTCGCGGCGCCAGCCTTGCAGCGAATCGGGCAGTCGGTAGGGGCCGTTGGGCCAGCCGGTCTTGAGCAGGGCTTCGAGAATCTTCTTGCGCAGCATGAGTTCGGGCGCCATTTCCAGGCGCTCGGCCTGCTTCTGGCCGACCTCGCGCAGCTTCTTCAGCACCGGAGTGACTTCGCGCGGCAGCGGCTCGGGCAGGGTCTGCGGCCAGTCGGCCTCGGGCAGTTTCGCCGCGTGGGCCATCAGTGCGATCAGGGTGTCGCCGTCCTGGCGCACGGTGCGCGGGTGCATGTCGTCGATCCGCGCCAGGGCGACCTTGTCGGCCGGCTGCAAGCGCGCCAGCGGCCACAGGGTGTGCTCGCGCAGCACATGGTTGCGCGGTTTGTTGCGCAACCGTGCCTGCTCCTCGCGCCAGACGCACAGCTCGCGCAGCACGGCCAGTTGCGCAGGATTGAGCTTCCACGCCAGCTTGACGTCGAGGTAGGCCTCCTGCGGATCGCTGACGCGGCTCTGGTTCTGGGTCAGGTCGGCGCCGTCGGCCAGCAGCCACTGCAGCTTCTCGTCGCTCAGGCGCGGCGCGAGCTTCACGTAGACCTCGGCCAGGTGCTGCACGTCCTCGGCGGCGTAGCGCACCTGCATGTCGGTCAGCGGGCGCTGCAGCCAGTCGGAGCGGGTTTCGTCCTTGGGCAGGTCGAGGCCGAGGATTTCCAGTACCAGCCTGGAGTAGCCCATGGAATGCGGCATGCCCAGGTAGGCGGCGGCCAGCTGGGTGTCGAACAGCGGCTGCGGCAGGCTGCCGGTCAGGCGCTGGAAGACTTCCAGGTCCTCGCCGCAGGCATGGAACACCTTGACCACCAGCGGCGACTCCAGCACGGCGGCGAACGGCGACCAGTCGCGGATCAGCAGCGGGTCGATCAGCCACACGCCGCTGCCGTCGCCCACCTGCACCAGCCCGGCTTCCGGGTAGAAGGTATCGACACGCATGAACTCGGTATCGAGCGCGAGGTACGGCAGTTCTTTCCAGTCCTGGCACTTGTGCTCCAGGGTGGCATCGTCGCGAATCCACTGTATGTCGAGGACGGTCACGAACATCTCCTTCGTTTCGGTGCGCGCATTATATAGAGATGCATGATGTGCGAGCATTCCACTCGGCCATCGGTCTGTGACGACTGGATGACAACTTCTACGCTTTGCCCCGCCCACAACAACAAGAAGGCAGCTTGCGCATGAAAAAGCTTCTCGGACTGGTCGCCCTGCTGGTCGTAGCCCTGGCGGTCTACCTGGCGCTCACGCCCAGCCCCATCGACCCGCTGGCCTGGACGCCGCCCAAGGCGCCAGCGATGACCGGCATACTGGAACCCAACGATACGCTGATGAAGGCCGAACTCCTTGCCCAGGGCCAGATCGTCGGCCCGGAAGACACCGCCGTGGACGACCAGGGGCGGGTGTTCGCCGGGCTGGATGACGGGCGCATCGTGCATATCGGCGCCGACGGCAAGGCCGAGACCTTCGTCGAGACCGGCGGCCGCCCGCTGGGCCTGGCGTTCGACAAGGCCGGCAACCTGATTGTCGCCGATGCCTGGAAGGGCCTGCTGGAGGTCAACCCGCAGGGCAAGATCCGCGTGCTGACCGACTCAGCCGACGGCGTGCCCTTTGCCTTCACCGATGACCTGGACATCGCCAGCGACGGGCGCATCTATTTCAGTGATGCCTCCAGCCGCTTCCACCAGCCTGATTACATCCTCGACCTGCTCGAAGCTCGCCCCCACGGCCGCCTGCTGCGCTACGACCCGGCCACCGGCAGGACCGAGACGCTGCTCAAGGACCTGTATTTCGCCAACGGCGTAGCGCTGTCGCAGAACGAGGACTTCGTACTGGTCAACGAGACCTACCGCTACCGCATCACCCGCTTCTGGCTCAAGGGCGAGAAGGCCGGGCAGCACGAGGTCTTCATCGACAACCTGCCGGGCCTGCCGGACAACCTTGCCAGCGACCGCAGCGGTACCTTCTGGGTCGCCCTGCCCTCCCCGCGCAAGGCCGACGCCGATGTGATCCAGCAGATGCCCTGGCTGAAACGCCAGCTCACCAAACTGCCACGCGCCGTCCTGCCCAAACCGGTGCCCTACGGCCTGGTGATCCAGGTGAACGAGAAAGGCGAGATCGTGCGCAGCCTGCACGACACCAGCGGCCAGCACCTGCGCATGGTGACCTCGGCCAAGCCGGTGAACGGCGTGCTCTACCTGGGCAGCCTGGAGAACGACCGAATCGGCCGGCTACCCATACGCTGAAGGCACAAGCGGCGCAGACGCCTCAGGCCGGCGTCTGCTCCTTGAGGACGGGCGCCGGTGCCGGCACAGCAGCGGGCTCCAGCAGCTCCAGCATGCGCTCGCGCACCTCGCTCATCAGCGCATCGACGCCCGCCTCGGTGAATTGAGTCGAATCGATCGGCGCGCCGACATGCACTTCCACCGGCATGCCCAGGTTCAGCTTCAGGCCGCCGGCCGGCAGCAACTGCTGGATACCGCGAATCGCCACCGGGACGATGATCGCGTCGGTCTGCTGGGCCAGACGGAAGCAGCCCTTCTTGAACGGCTGCAGCTTGCCGTCCTTGGAGCGGGTGCCCTCGGGCGCTGCCCAGAGCACGATGCCGCTTTCCATCATTTCCCGCGCCTTCGCCAGGTCAGCCATGGCCTGGTGGCGGTTGTGCCGGTCGATGGAGGGGAACTCCGCCGCGCGCATGGCCGCGCCCCACACCGGCACGGCGAACAGTTCGCGCTTGGCCAGCATGCGGATCGACCCGGGCATGGTCACGAAGATCGCCGGGATGTCGTAGAAGCTGGAGTGGCTGCAGAGGATCATGTAGCGGCGGCCATCGCCGAAGTTCGGCACCTCGCCGTGGCGGCTCAGGCGCGCGCCGGTCAGGCGCAGCAGGCTGGCGGACCAGTCGCGCGTGAAGCCGTCGACCTTGCAGCGGCGCAGTCGGCCAATGGCGCCCAGCGCCAGGACCCGGACGCTGTAGCCCAGGGTGATCAGAACGGTCGCCAGGCCCACCAGGGCGACGCGCAGCGGGCCCGCCTTGCGCGGTGCCGATTGCTGGTCGTGCATGTTCGCCAACTCCCACCAACTTTTCTTCATACAAGCCTTATGATGCGCCTCAGCCCCGTCACGACACAGGAACGCGCCCATGACCCAAGCCCGCCTGCTCACGCCCGAGCAACTGGCCGCCCGCCTCGCTGACCCGAATCTCGTCCTGCTGGATTGCCGCTTCGCCCTCGAAGACCCGGCCTACGGCGCGCGCAGCTACCAGGAAAATCACATCCCCGGTGCGCATTTCGCCGACCTCAACCGCGATCTCTCCGCCCCGGTGCGGCCCGGCATCACCGGTCGCCACCCGCTGCCCGACCCGCAGCACCTGCAGGAAAAACTGCGCGGCTGGGGCCTGGAGGCCGACAGCGAAGTGGTGCTCTACGACGACGGCCCCGGCGCCTTTGCCGCCCGCGCCTGGTGGCTGCTGCTGTGGCTGGGCAAGAGCGAGGGCGTCTACCTGCTCGACGGGGGGCTGACCGCCTGGCGCAACGCCGGCCTGCCGCTGACCACTGCCGAAGCGCCGGAGCGCCAGGGCGACTTCAGGGGCGAGCCGGACAACCGCCTGCTGATCAGCGCGAGCGAGTTGGCCAGCAAACTCGGCGACGCCGAACTGCCGCTGATCGACGCCCGAGGCCTGCCGCGCTTTCGCGGCGAGGTGGAGCCCATCGACCCGGTCGCCGGACACATTCCCGGCGCCCAGTGCGCCGCCTTCACCGACAACCTCGGCAACGACGGCCGCTTCCTGCGCCCCGAGCACCTGCACCAGCGCTTTGCCGGCCTGCTGCGCGGGCGCCCCGCCGAAGACCTGGTGGCCTACTGCGGCTCCGGCGTCACCGCCTGCCACAACCTGTTCGCCCTGAGCCTGGCCGGTTACCCCCTGGGCCGCCTGTACGCAGGCTCCTGGAGCGAATGGATCACCGATACCCGGCGTCCGATCGCCACTGGCGACTGATCCGCGTCAAAAACGGAAGGCGCTTCACACCGGCGCCTTGCGTTCCCATGGATAGGTGTCAGGGCATGGGTCAGACTCATGCCCCTTCTTCAAAGGAGTGATCCCATGCCCTCGCGCATTCGCCAAACACTGTTCGCCAGCCTGTTGCTGGGCCTGTGCAGCGCTACCCCGGCGTTCGCCACCGAACTCGAAGCCACCCCCTGCGAGATTCAGGACCAATGGTCCGACCTGTACGGCGAGGACCTGGTGAAAGCGGCCAAGGCCGGCCATGCCAGCGCCCAGTACACCCTCGGCCTGGAGTACGACGCCGGCAGCGACGAGTACGAGCAGGACTACGAGAAGGCCGCCTACTGGTACGAGAAAGCCGCGCGACAAGGCCATGCCTGCGCCCAGTACAACCTCGGCAACGCCTACGACAATGGCGATGGCGTCGAACAGGACGCGGCCAAGGCGGTGTTCTGGTACCAGAAGGCCGTCGACCAGGGCGACAAGGATGCCCAGTTCAACCTGGCAATCATGTACGAGAACGGCACCGGCGTGACCCGCAGCTACAAGAAAGCCTTCGCCCTCTACCTGAAGTCCGCCGAGCAGGGTGACGTGGACGCCGAATTCCAGGTGGCGGAGAGCTACACCAGGGGCCGCGGCGTGGCGAAGAACCCGGCGCAGGCGCGCGCCTGGTACCAGAAGGCGGCCGACCAGGGCCATGAAGAAGCAGCGGAAAAGCTCGCTGCGATGCCGGAGTTACCGTCAAGCATCTAATCGCCAGAAGGCATATGAAGGTTATTTGCGCCGACGAAACAATTTAAAAACAGTCCTTTACAGCACTTTCATCGCACTACACTTGAAATCGAGCGGCTAAGTCCGCTTCCGGCGGGGCCGAGGATAATCATCAGAAGCTGCCAAGACGCCCAGCCCCGCCGGTCATCGATGACGAGGATGTCATGGGAATCGCCGCGAACGATCTTTGCCAGTATGTGATCCGCCCCACCCTGCACTACCTGGGGCGTCACAGCGTCGCGGCCGAATCGCTGCTGCTGGGGGCAGCGGCCTGTCAATCGGCGCTGGGGAGCGCCCTGGACGACAGCCATGGCCACGGCTTGTATCGCATCGCTGAACAGCGGCACCAGACGCTCTGGGACGGATTCCTGGCGCTGGACCCCGAACTGGCCAGCCGGGTGAGAGGGCTGGCCAGCCAGCATGCCTTCCTCGATGCGCCGCACCTGGAACTCACGGTCAACCTGCGCTACAGCACGGCCATCGCCTGGATGCTGGTGGAAGCCGAGCACCTGAGCCTGCCCTTGTCCGACGATCCCATGGAACTGGCCCGCGTCTGGCGGCACGTGTTCCATCCGCACGGGCGCCTGCACGACTTCGTCGATGCCTGGCACAGCTACGTGGGCAACCTCCGGCAAGTCGCCTGAAATCGACACCCGCCTGTGGATGACCGATCAGTCAGAAAAAATTTACATACAGCGACGAACGGTAACCATCCCGTTGGAACGTTCGTTTGAGCTTCAAGGCCCAAGGTAGAGCCTTTTTCCGGCACTACCCAAGTCATGGGAATCTTGATAGCTTGCGCGCCGTTAAACACAGGAGTTGCTCTTACAATGAAAACAACATGGCTCAAGACCACCCTAGCCCTGACCATTAGCGCTGCCTCTGCCCAGGCCCTGGCCAACGGCATCGCCATCAACGAGCAGAGCGCCAGCGGCGCCGGTACCGCCTACGCGGGCCGTGCTTCTTCGGCATTGGACGCCAGCACCATCTACGGCAACCCTGCCGGCATGTCCAAGCTCAAGCGCACTGAAGTCAGCGGCGGTCTCGCCGTTGTTTCCGCCAAGGACGACATCAGCGACGCGCACAGCTCCGCCTCCGGCTCCAACAAGGGCGACTCCGTCCCGCTGGCCGCCGTGCCGTTCGGCTACTTCGTCACCCCGCTGGACGACAAGGTCAGCGTCGGCCTGGGCATCTACGTGCCCTACGGCATCATCAACGACTACGAAAGCAACTTCCAGGGCCGTTCCCACGGTTCCTACAGCAAGGTCCAGGTGATCACCGTCCAGCCGACCATCAGCTACAAGTTCAACGACGTGGTGTCCGTCGGCTTCGGTCCGACCATCAACCGCATCGATGGCAAGCTGGAAAACAACCTGGCCACCAAGGGTCTGTTCGGCGCGCCGGACGACACCAAGATCAGCATCAAGGGCGACGACACCGCCGCTGGCTTCAACGTCGGCCTGCTGATCACCCCGACCGACAGCACCTCCATCGGCGCGACCTACCACTCCAAGGTCAAGTACGAGCTCAAGGGCCACACCACCGTGTCCAACTCGCCGGCCGGCCTGTTCGACTCGCGCATGGATGCCAGCCTGGACATCACCCTGCCCGAGTCCCTGGACCTGTCCGTCACCCAGAAGCTGGATGACCGCTGGACCGTCTATGGCGGCACCACCTGGACGCGCTGGAGCCGTCTGAAGTCCATCGAGGTGCAGAACACTGGCGCCCCGCTGGCTGCCTTCGACACCATCGGCGAAGACCTGAGCTGGCACGACACCTGGTCCGCCGCCATCGGTACTTCCTATCAGTGGAACGACCAGTGGGTCCTGCGTACCGGCTTCGCCTACGACCCGTCGCCGACCACCAACGAGCACCGTACCGTGCGCATCCCGGTGGGCGATCGCAAGATCTTCACCCTGGGCGCCGGCTACTCGCCCAACGCCGACATGACCATCGACGTGGCCTACGCCTACCTGTGGGAATCCACTGCCGGCGTGAACCAGCCCGACGGCCAGGAACTGGCAGGCCTGCAACTGCAGCCGGCCTACAGCGCCAAGTACGACAACAGCGCCCACGGCCTGACCGCGCAGATGACCTATCGCTTCTGATAGCTTCTGCGTCATGAAAAAGCCGGGCTGATGCCCGGCTTTTTCATTTGTGCCTTACCGCTCCTACGAAAAGCCGTCCATCGGCTCAGGCCGCCTCATCGGGTGCGGTGTGCTCGCGGCAGATCAAATCGCCTTCGCGGGTTTCCAGGCGTTCCCCCGTCAACCCACAAAGCGCGCCGTCATCCAGCTTCTGGTGAAAGCGGCAGGTGCGACACAGGCCGAACCCCGGCACGTTTTCCTGGCGCTGCACGGTGGCCAGCAGTTCGCGCAGCAACTCCACCAGCAACTCGCTGCGCGCGCCCAGCGTCTGTTCAGCGCGGCGCAGGAATGCCGGCGGCACCAGGGTATCGACCAGCCCCCGGCCCTCCTGCGTCAACTCCAGATGCACGCTACGGCGGTCCTGGGCATCCGGGCGCTTCTCGATCAGCCCCTTGGCCTCCAGCGCCTTGAGCGACTGCGACACGGTGCCCTTGGTCAGCCCGAGGAACTCGGTCACCCCCAGCGGCGTATCCGAATAGCGATTGCAGCGCGCCAGATAGTTCAGCGCACTCAACTGGATCGGCTGCAGGTCGGCCATCAGCGGCTGCTCGCGGGCCCAGGCGCGCATCAGGCTGGCAATGCGCTCGAGGCAGTCGTACAGGGTCGTATCGGTCATAGGGCTAATCCTCCCGATAGATAGTATCGATCAAAAACCAGTTTGACAGAAGGTTCATTTGAATCGCAGACTGAATTGGTATCGAATCGATACTTAAATCAATCAGGAGAAGGATCATGAGCAAAGCCGTTTACTACCACGCCGGTTGCCCCGTCTGTGTCGAAGCCGAGCGCGCACTGCTGCCGTTGCTGAACCGCGAAGTTGAAGTGGTGCACCTGGGCGAGCAGTCGCCGCGCGTGGCCGAAGCCGAGGCCGCCGGGGTGAAATCCGTACCGGCGCTGGTGGTCGATGGGCAGGTGCTGCACCTGAACTTCGGCGCCGCCCTGGCCGACCTGAAGTGAGGTGAGCGCCATGCAGGTCCACGTCTACGACACCCACGTGCGCACCCGTGATGGCCGCTACCTGCACTTCGACGTGCTGGTCGAGCCCAGTGATGCCAGCCGCGCCGAGGAATTCGCGGCGCACTGGCTGGCATCGCGCGGCATCCAGGCCGATGACGTGCAGCTCAGCCGTTGCCAGTTCTGCCACAGCGAGTTCTCCTCGCCGCCGGTGGAGCAGGCACTGAGTGGCCAGGGTTACTACATCATCGAGATGGAGGGCTGCTGAGCGCATGAACGCTTACCGGCCTCTGCACTGCGATCTCCACGACTACCTGGAGATCGCGTGCACCTACCAGTACGGGCTGAGGATCGAACTGCGCAGCGGCCTGATGTTCGAAGCCGCGGCAATGACCACCCACACACGGCGCAACGCCCAGGGCGAACTGGAGGAGTTTCTGCAAGTGCGGGTGGAAGGCGCCAGCCGGGAGCTCCGGCTGGACCTTCTGCGCGCCATCACCCCCCTGAGGGCGGACGCTCGCTTTGGCAGGATTGAGCTGAACCCGGCCTGAAACGGCCGGAGGTCACTCACCACATGAGGTCGTCGGGGACCACGTAATCCTTGTACGGATCGTCGTCGTCCGGCTCGCCGCTGGGTTCGCTGAGGAGGATGATGCGGCGCTCGTCGCGCTCCTGGATGCGCAGCGCGGCATCGCGCGGGACGATCTCGTAGCGACCGTCGTAGCTGACGATGGCCAGGCTGCCGCGGCTGAGCTTGTCGCGGATCAGGTCATTGACCGCGATGCGCTTGACCTTCTTGTTGTCGACGAAGTTGTAGTAGTCGTCGGACTCCAGCTTCGGCAGGCGGGTGCCTTCGATCAATTGCTTGATCTGCGCGGCCTTGGCCTTCTTCTCGGATTTCTCCTGCTGCTGGCGGTTCAGCTCGGCATCGCGGGCCTGCTTTTCGGCCTGGGCCTGCAGGGCCGCCTGGCGCTGGCTGTCGTCCTTGGGTACCTGGTTCTTGTGTTCCAGGCGCTGCTGCTTCTGCTTCTGCTTGCCGGCCTGCTTGGCCTGCTTCTCGTTGACCAGCCCGGCTTTCAGCAACTGGTCACGCAATGACATGCTCATTTAAGTAAGGCTCTCCAACAGCCCATGTTGATGCAGGACAGGTCCCAGACGAAGGCATAGCTTCGGCGCGACCGTCCACAGAGGGTATAATCCTCGGGCCTGTGCCAGCGCAGCGCAAGTGCCTGGCTCGATTTCACATCTCTGGAGCGGACTCGTTACCTCCATGCTGAAACTCATCGTTCTCGCGATACTGGCCATTTTTCTCGTCGCCATCCTTTATGTGCACCTGCGCGGCAAGGTCCGGCTGCCCTTCCTGCGCCAGGTGGTGAACCACTCTGCCTGGTTCGCCCCGTACAACTCGCTGATGTACCTGAACTCCAGCGTGCCATCCAAGCCCTACCTGGACCGCGAGCGCTTCCCGGAGCTCGACAAGCTGCGCGACAACTGGCAGATGATCCGCGAGGAGGCCGAGCAGCTGTTCGACGAGGGGTACATCCGCGACGCGTTGAACAACAACGAGGCCGGCTTCGGTTCCTTCTTCAAGAAGGGCTGGACCCGTTTCTACCTGACCTGGTACGACGGCCCCCTGCCCTCCGCCCAGCGCCTGTGCCCCAGGACCGTGGAGCTGGTGAGCAGCATCCCCAACGTCAAGGGCGCGATGTTCACCCGCCTGCCGCCGCGCAGCCACCTGAACAAGCACCGCGACCCCTACGGCGGCTCGCTGCGCTACCACCTGGGCCTGGCCACGCCGAACTCCGACAACTGCCGCATCTTCGTCGACGGCCAGCCCTACGCCTGGCGCGACGGCCAGGACGTGATGTTCGACGAGACCTTCGTCCACTGGGTGAAGAACGAGACCGACGAATCGCGCCTGATCCTCTTCTGCGACATCGAGCGCCCGCTCAAGTCGCCGCTGCTGACCCGCATCAACCGCCGCGTCAGCGCCTTCCTCGGGCGCGCCACCGCGCCGCAGAACGTCGAGGGCGAGCGCGTCGGCGGAATCAACCAGGCCTACTCGGTGCTGATCCGCTTCGGCAATGCCGTGGGCAGCAAGGTGAAGGTGTTCAAGCGCGCCTATCCCAAGGCCTACCGCATCGGCCGGCCGATCCTGGCGGTGCTGCTGCTGGTAGTGGTCCTGCGCTGGCTGTTCGGCTGAGCGCTTTTTGTAGGAGCGAGCCTGCTCGCGAACAGAGTCTCCGGCCGCGCCGGCATCAAGTGGTTCGCGAGCAAGCTCGCTCCTACCAAGAGCCATGAAAAAGCCCCGCAATCGCGGGGCTTTTTCATGGCCGGAAGAACTTATCCACAGCTGAGCGGGTTCTTCTCGTCGCGCTTGGCGGCGCCCCACAGCTCGTCCATCTCTTCCAGGTTGCTGTCTTCCAGGGTGCGGCCCTGGTCGCGCAGGGCCGTCTCGATGTAGCGGAAGCGCCGCTCGAACTTGGCGTTGGCGGCGCGCAGGGCGGTTTCCGGGTCGACCTTGAGCTTGCGCGCCAGGTTGACCACCACGAACAGCAGGTCGCCCACTTCCTCGGCCTGGGCTTCGGTGTCGCCGCCGGCCATGGCTTCGAGCACCTCGTCCAGTTCCTCGCGGACCTTGTCCACCACCGGCAGCGCATCGGCCCAGTCGAAGCCGACCTGGGAGGCACGCTTCTGCAGCTTGGCGGCGCGGCTCAGCGCCGGCAGGGCGTTGGGCACGTCGTCCAGCAGGGACAGCTGCACCGGCTCGGCGGCCTTGGCGGCACGCTCTTCGGCCTTGAGCTCCTCCCAACGCTGCTTGACCGCCGCTTCCGCCAGCTTCGCCGGGTCCGACTCGCCGTACAGGTCGCCATCGGGGAAGACGTGAGGATGGCGGCGGATCAGCTTGCTGGTGATGCCATCGACCACCGCGTCGAACTCGAAGCGCCCCTCCTCCCGCGCCAGCTGCGCGTAGTAGACGACCTGGAAGAGCAGGTCGCCCAGCTCCTCGCGCAGGTGGTCGAAGTCGCCGCGCTCGATGGCATCGGCGACTTCGTAGGCTTCCTCGAGGGTGTAGGGGACGATGGTCGCGTAGCTCTGCTTGAGGTCCCAGGGGCAGCCGTGCTGCGGGTCGCGCAGCCGGGCCATGAGGTACAGCAGGTCGTCGAGCTTATGCATCCTTGGCACCCGCGCGATCACGCCGCGCCTCGATGATGTTGGGCAACTGGGAGATGCGCGCGAGCAGGCGGCCCAGCGAATCGAGACCGGGGATCTCGATGGTCAGGCGCATGACCGCGGTGTTGTCTTCCTTGTCCGAACGGGTGTTCACCGCCAGCACGTTGATGCGCTCGTTGAGCAGCATCTGCGAGACATCGCGCAGCAGGCCGGAACGGTCGTAGGCGCGGATGACGATATCCACCGGGTAGGTGCTGACCGGCACCGGCCCCCAGCTGACCTGGATGATCCGTTCCGGCTCGCGACCGGCCAGTTGCAGCGCGGTGGCGCAGTCCTGGCGGTGGATGGTCACGCCGCGGCCCAGGGTGATGTAGCCGACGATCGGGTCGCCCGGCAGCGGCTGGCAGCAGCCGGCCATCTGCGTGAGCAGGTTGCCGACGCCCTGGATCTGGATGTCGCCGCGCTTGCCGTGGCCGATCTTGCTCGGCTTGCGCGGGATGAGTTCAAGCTGCTCGGTGCCGCGCTCGGGCTCCACCAGCTGCTGCGCGTAGTTGACCACGTGGGCCAGGCGCAGGTCGCCGGCTCCCAGGGCGGCGAACAGGTCTTCGCCGGTCTTGTAGTTGGCCTTCTCGGCGAGCTTCTCGAAGTCCACCGGCGGCAGTGCCAGGCGACCCAGGTCGCGTTCGAGCATGGCCTTGCCGGCGGCGACGTTCTGGTCGCGCGCCTGCAGCTTGAACCAGTGGACGATCTTCGCCCGCGCCCGCGACGTGGTGACGTAGCCCAGGTTCTGGTTCAGCCAGTCACGGCTCGGCCCGCTCTGCTTGCCGGTGATGATTTCCACCTGCTCGCCGGTCTGCAGGCTGTAGTTCAGCGGCACGATGCGGCCGTTGATCTTCGCGCCACGGCAGTTGTGGCCGACCTCGGTGTGCACGCGGTAGGCGAAGTCCAGCGGCGTGGAGCCCTTGGGCAGGTCGATGGCGTGGCCGTCGGGGGTGAAGACGTAGACCCGGTCGGGCTCGATATCCACCCGCAGCTGCTCGGCCAGGCCGCCGATGTCGCCCAGTTCCTCGTGCCACTCGAGCACCTGGCGCAGCCAGGAAATCTTCTCTTCGTAGTGGTTGGAGCTGGCCTTGACGTCGGTGCCCTTGTAGCGCCAGTGCGCGCACACGCCCAGCTCGGCTTCCTCGTGCATGGCGTGGGTGCGGATCTGCACTTCCAGCACCTTGCCCTCGGGGCCGATCACCGCGGTGTGCAGCGAGCGGTAGCCGTTTTCCTTGGGGTTGGCGATGTAGTCGTCGAATTCCTTGGGGATGTGCCGCCACAGGGTGTGCACGATGCCCAGCGCGGTGTAGCAGTCGCGCATCTCCGGCACCAGCACGCGCACGGCGCGCACGTCGTAGATCTGGCTGAAGTCCAGGCCCTTGCGCTGCATCTTCCGCCAGATGGAATAGATGTGCTTGGCGCGGCCGGACAGGTCCGCCTTGATGCCGGTGGCGGCCAGGGCGTCCTTGAGCTGCTGCATCACGGTGGCGATGTACTGCTCGCGGTCCAGCCGGCGCTCGTGCAGCAGCTTGGCGATCTGCTTGTACTGGTCGGGCTCGAGGTAGCGGAAGGACAGGTCCTCCAGCTCCCACTTGATGTGGCCGATGCCCAGACGGTGGGCCAGCGGCGCGTAGATGTCGAACACCTCGCGGGCCACGCGCATGCGCTTTTCTTCGTCGCCGTTCTTCACCGCGCGGATCGCGCAGGTGCGTTCGGCCAGCTTGATCAGCGCGACGCGCACGTCGTCGACCATGGCCACCAGCATCTTGCGCAGGTTCTCGATCTGCGCCTGGGTACCGAGCACCAGGGATTGTCGCGGGCTGAGGCTGGTGCTGATCGCCGCCATGCGCAGCACGCCTTCGATCAGCTTGGCGACGACAGGGCCGAAGCGCTGCGCCACGTCCTCCAGCTTGACCTTGCCCTCGCGCACGCCGCGGTAGACCACCGCGGCGACCAGCGACTCCTGGTCGAGCTTGAGGTCCGCCAGGATCTCGGCGATCTCCAGGCCCGTCTGGAAGCTGGAGGTGCCGTCCGCCCAGGAATTGTCAGCCGTGCTGACAGCCCTGTCTTCCACCTCGCGAGCGAACTCGCAGGCTTCCAGCAGGACCTGGCGATCCAGGCCCGGGACCAGGGTCTGGACATGGTCCAGCCAGGCCTCGAGATTGATGCTGCCGTCAGTGTTGACCGGCTGGTGCGCTCTCACCTGTACCATCGTGTCTACCCTTCCCCACGGTGCGCCACAACACACCGCTCACTGCGCCGGCCTTTCTTGCTTGAGCCGGTCGGATTGCGCAGGCCGTCCTAGCCTGCCTCGAACAAAGCCATGGCCTCGACATGGGCCGTCTGCGGGAACATGTCGAGGATGCCGGCGCGTTTCAGGCGGTAGCCCTGTCGGGCCAGCTCGCCAGCGTCGCGCGCCAGGGTCGCCGGGTTGCAGGACACATAGAGTACCCGCTCCGCGCCCAGTGAACGCATCTGCCGCGCTGGCTCGAAGGCTCCGTCACGCGGAGGGTCGAGCAGCACGGCGGTGAAATCCTCCGCCGCCCAGGGGGCTTCGGCAAGCGGTTTCGTCAGGTCTGCCTGATGGAACCGAGTGTTGGCCAGGCCGTTGGCGCGGGCGTTGGCGGCGGCGCGCTCGACCATGGTCTGCACGCCTTCCACGCCCACCACCTCGCGCACCTGGCGCGCCAGCGGCAGGGCGAAGTTGCCCAGGCCACAGAACAGGTCCAGCACACGCTCGTCGCTGCCGGGTTTGAGCCAGTCCAGCGCCTGGACGACCATCGCCTCGTTCACCGGCTCGTTCACCTGAACGAAGTCGCCGGGACGGTAGGCCAGGGTCAGATTCCAGGCTTCGAGCCGGAAGCCGAGCTCGCGGTTCCCTCTGTTTTCTGCACCGTCGGAGCAGAGTGTCGGTTCGCCGTCACCCTGTAACCACAGCTGCACATCCCGTGCCGAACAGAATTCCAGCAGTCGCGCTCGGTCGCTATCGGACAAAGGTTCGATATGCCGCAGCAGCAGCGCGCTGGAAGTACCGTGGAACAGCTCGACATGGCCGAGGCTCTGCGGTTTGGCGAAACCACGCAGCAGCTCGGGCAGCAAGCGGGCGAGAACCTGCAGTTCGGGCACCAGTACCAGGCAATCGTCGAAGGCGACGATGGACTGGCTGGCGGCGGCGCGGAAGCCGACGTCCAGGCGCTTGGCCTTCACGTCCCAGCGCACGGCGAGACGGGCGCGACGGCGGTAGCCGAACTCCGGCCCGACCAGCGGTGCAGCCCACTCCTGCGGGACCAGGCCGGAGAAACGCTCCAGTTGCTCCGCCAGGGTGCGCTGCTTGAGCGCCAGTTGATCGGCGTGGGACAGGTGCTGCAGGCTGCAGCCGCCGCAGGTGCCGGCCACAGGGCACGGCTCGGCGCGACGGTTGGCGGCGGCGGTGAGGATACGTTCGCTGCGGGCATCGACGATCTGCGCGCGAGCCGAGAGCACGCGGGCTTCCACCGACTCGCCCGGCAGGGCGTTGTCGACGAACCAGGTGCGCCCGTCGATGTGGGCGATGCCACGGCCGTCGTGGGCCAGGCGCTCGATGTTCAGGCGCTGCTTCTTGCCCACCGGTACCGCAGGGCTGCGCGCTCCGCCACTGGGCTGGAAGCGCAGACCGGATCTCTGCTTGGCCATGTCAGTTGGAGTCGAACACGCCCGAGGACAGGTAACGGTCGCCACGGTCGCAGATGATCGCCACCAGGGTCGCGTTTTCCAGTTCGCGCGACAGGCGCAGCATGGCGGCTACCGCACCACCGGAGGACACGCCGCAGAAAATGCCCTCTTCGCGGGCCAGGCGACGCATCACGTCCTCGGCTTCGCTCTGCTGCATGTCGACGACGCGGTCGACGCGGGTGGCGTCGAAGATCTTCGGCAGGTATTCCTGCGGCCAGCGGCGGATGCCGGGGATAGCCGAGCCTTCCATCGGCTGCAGGCCGACGATCTGCACGTTGGGATTCTGCTCCTTGAGGTAGCGCGACACACCCATGATGGTGCCGGTGGTGCCCATGGAACTGACGAAATGGGTGATCTCACCGCCGGTCTGCTGCCAGATTTCCGGGCCGGTGGAGTGGTAGTGGGCGATCGGGTTGTCGCCGTTGGCGAACTGGTCGAGCACCTTGCCCTGGCCTTCGCGCGCCATCTGGTCGGCGAGGTCGCGGGCGCCTTCCATGCCCTGCTCCTTGGTCACCAGGATCAGCTCGGCGCCATAGGCGGTCATGGCGGCCTTGCGCTCGGCGGTGGAGTTGTCGGGCATGATCAGGATCATGCGGTAGCCCTTGATCGCCGCCGCCATCGCCAGGGCGATGCCGGTATTGCCGGAAGTGGCTTCGATCAGTGTGTCGCCGGGCTTGATGTCGCCGCGCAGTTCGGCACGGGTGATCATCGAGAGCGCCGGGCGATCCTTCACCGAACCTGCGGGGTTGTTGCCCTCGAGCTTCACCAGCAGGGTGTTGGAGGTTGCCCCGGCCAGGCGCTGCAGGCGCACCAGCGGGGTATTGCCGACGCAATCGGCGATAGTCGGGTACTGCACGGTCATGGAGGCACTCGGTTCCGAATCGCAGAGGGGAAGACCCCCTATGATACCGGCAAAAGTCGCCCCGCCATACGAAACTTCCTAACAAGCCGTGTGCCGGGTCGAGGGCCGCCTCAGGCCGCCGCCGCATCGGGCAGACGCAGGTGCACGCGCAGCCCCGCTTCGGCGCAGTCTGCCCAGAGTTCGCCACCCTGCATCCGCAGCGAGCTGCGGGCAATGCTCAGGCCCAGGCCGAAGCCCTCGCCGGTGCGCGCATCGGAGAGCCGGGTGAAAGGCAGGAAGATGCGTTCCAGGTCATCCTCGGGCACACCGGGGCCATCGTCTTCCAGCCACAGGTGCCAGCCGCCGGCCTCGCGCCGCCCGCTCAGGCGGATGCGGCCGTTCTCCGGTGAGTGGCGGATGGCATTGCGCAACAGGTTTTCCAGCGCCTGCGCCAGGCCGTTGAGATGGCCGCGCACCCGGCAGTTCCCCGGCACCTGGTAGAGGAATCGCTCGCCACTCCAGTCAGCCTCGAAGCGCGCATCGTCCACCAGCAGGTCCCACAGCGAGCGCAGGTCGATCTCTTCCAGCTCCGGGTGCGGGCGCTCGGTATCCAGCCAGGCCAGTTCCAGGGTGTCGGAGACCAGGCGCTGCATCACCTCCACCTCGCGCTCGACGCGCTGGCGCAGCGCCGCCTCGCTGATCGGGCTGTCACCCGCCACGCGCAGGCGGCTGAGTGGCGTGCGCAGCTCGTGGGAGAGGTCGCGCAGCAACTGGCGCTGCAGGCCGACATGACCGCGCAGGCGTTCGGCCATGTGGTCCAGCGCACGGCCCAGCTCGCCGAGTTCGTCGCGGCGGGCTATCAGTTCCGGGCCGGCCACCGAGCCGAGGTTATCCGCCTGCAAGGCGTTGGCGTGTTCGCGCAGCCGTCCGAGCGGTCGCACCAGCCGGCGATAGATCAACCCGCAGAGCATCAGGGCAAGGATCGCCGGCACCAGCGCATGGCTGATGGACTGGCGCAGGAAGGTCAGGCCGCCGGGCAGGAAGCGCTGCGGCAGTTGCACGACCAGACGGCCAGCGGAAGGATCGTCCGGGAAGGGAATGCCGATGAACGGAAGGTTCACCGAGCGCGAGCTCACCGGCCAGTCCAGCCCGCGCTGGAAGGTCAGGTGCGCCACGTCCGCCATGGGCAGCGGCTGCGTGCCCAGCGACTGCAAGCGGGCATCGACCACCACCATCCACACCGGCTCGCGCTGCTTCATCTGCGCCAGCCAGGTGTCGACGCCCGTCCGGCCGCCCGTACGCCAGGCTTGCTGGGCCTCGTCGGCATAGCCGGAGAGCACCTGGCGTGCCGCCTCGGAAAGGTTGTAGCTGTCGCGCTCCATCTGCTTGCCCCAGTTCCAGGACAGCCAGATCACCGACAGGCACAGCACCACCAGCGCGAAGGCGAGCTTCCAGAACAGCGAGTGACGCCCTGGCATGTCAGTCCTCGCCCTCGGAGAACACATAACCTTTGCCCCAGACGGTGTGCAACTGGTGGCGGACGTAGCCGATAGCCTGCAACTTGCGGCGCAGGTGGCTGACGTGCATGTCCAGGCTGCGGTCGTGGGCGGTAAAGGCGCGGTGCAGCACATGCTGGTAAAGGAAGGGCTTGCTCAGGGTTTCGCCCTGGCTGCCGAGGAAGGTTTCCAGCAGACGGTATTCGGTGCCGGTCAGGCCGGCCCACTGGCCGTCCAGTTCGACATCGTCCTTCTGCGGGTGCAGCAGCAACCCGGTCGCCACTGCGCCCAGCGACTGGCTGCCGCGCTCGAGCGCCACACGGCGCAGCACCGCATCGACGCGCACGCTCAGCTCGGCGAGGCTGAAGGGCTTGGGCAGGTAGTCGTCGGCGCCCTGGGAGAAGCCAGCGATGCGGTCCTGCTCGGCGCCCAGGGCGGACATCAGGATCACCGGCACCGCTCGCTCGCGGCGCAGGGTGCGGAGGATATCCAGGCCGCCGGTGCCGGGCAGCATGATGTCCATCAGCACCAGGTCGTAGTCGCCGCCGCGCGCCTGGGCCAGGCCTTCGTCGCCGTCCTGGCACCAGGTGACCTCGAAGCCGCGTTCGCTCAAGTGGGAAGACAGGTGGGCGCCCAGGGTCGGGTCGTCCTCGATGGTCAGCAGGCGCAGGCCTGAGGAGGCGATGGCATTCATATCAAATAAGAGTGATTAGCAATTGCGTGAAGTATTCACGATTCCGCGCCGTCTCGGCAAGGCAAAGGGCTTCCGACCAGGGGCCGAACCGCTACACTGCCGGGGATAAACGCATCGGAGGAAGCGCGTGTTCAAGGATCTCGGCATCAAGGGACGGGTACTGCTGCTCACCCTGCTGCCCACCAGCCTGCTGGCGCTGGTGCTGGGCGGCTATTTCACCTGGGTGCAGCTGTCGGACATGCACGCCCAGTTGATCGAGCGCGGGCAACTGATCGCCGAGCAACTGGCACCGCTGTCGGCTCCGGCCATGGCCACCCACAACAACGAGCTGCTCGCGCGCATCGCCAACGAAGCGCTGGACCAGCCCGACGTGCGCGCCGTGACCTTCCTCGACCCGGAGCGGGAGAAGCTGGTCCACGCCGGCCCCAGCATCCTCACGCCGATGCCCAGCGGCGACGGCTCGCACCTGAGCATGGCGAGCAACCTGGACACCACCCACTTCCTCCTGCCGGTGCTGGGCAAGCACCGCAGCCTGTCCGGCGACCCGGACGAGGACGCCGATAAACTGCTGGGCTGGGTCGAGCTGGAACTCTCGCACCACGGCACCCTGCTGCGCGGTTACCGCAGCCTGTTCACCAGCCTGCTGCTGATCGGCGCGGGGCTGGCAGTCACCGCCCTCCTCGCCCTGCGCATGAGCCGGGCGATCAACGCGCCGCTGGGGCAGATCGCCCAGGGCGTCGCCCAGCTCAAGGAAGGTCGCCTGGAAACCCGCCTGCCGGCGCTGGGCAGCCATGAGCTGGACGAGCTGGCCGGCGGCATCAACCGCATGGCCGAGGCGCTGCAGAGCGCCCAGGAAGAAATGCAGCACAACATCGACCAGGCCACCGAGGACGTGCGGCAGAACCTGGAGACCATCGAGATCCAGAACATCGAACTGGACCTGGCGCGCAAGGAAGCCCTGGAGGCGAGCCGGATCAAGTCCGAGTTCCTCGCCAACATGAGCCACGAGATCCGCACCCCGCTCAACGGCATCCTCGGCTTCACCAACCTGTTGCAGAAAAGCGAGATGACCACGCGCCAGCAGGACTACCTGGGCACCATCCACAAGTCCGCCGAGAGCCTGCTGGGGATCATCAACGAAATCCTCGACTTCTCGAAGATCGAGGCCGGCAAGCTGGTGCTGGAGAACATCCCGTTCAACCTGCGCGAGCTGATCCAGGACACCCTGACCATCCTCGCCCCCGCCGCCCACGAGAAGCACCTGGAGCTGGTCAGCCTGATCTACCGCGACACCCCGCTGCAGCTGGTGGGCGACCCGCAGCGCCTGAAGCAGGTGCTGACCAACCTGGTGAGCAACGCCATCAAGTTCACCCACGACGGCAGCATTGCCGTGCGCGCCATGCTCGAAGACGAGAGCGACGACCGCGCGCAGCTGCGCATCAGCGTGCAGGACACCGGCGTGGGCCTCACCGATGCCGACCTGCGCGCACTGTTCCAGGCCTTCAGCCAGGCCGACAACTCGCTGTCGCGCCAGGCCGGCGGCACCGGCCTGGGGCTGGTGATCTCCAAGCGCCTGATCGAGCAGATGGGCGGCGAGATCGGCGTGGAAAGCAGCGCCGGCGACGGCTCGGAATTCTGGATCAGCCTCAACCTGCCCAAGGCCCGCGACGACAGCGACGACCTGCCGCCCGCCCTGGGCGGCGGCCTGCGCGTGGCGCTCTACGAGCCTCACGAACTGACCCGAACCGCGCTGCACCACCAACTGGAAGACTGCGGCCTGGAAGTTACCGAATTCCCCGACCTCGCCACGCTGGAGAAGACGCTGCTGGCAGGCCCCTCGGACAAGGCACCGATCACCCTGGCCCTGCTCGGCGTCACCGCCGCCGAACACCCGCCCGAGGCGCTGCGCCAATCCATCCGCGAACTGGAACAGCACGGCTGCAAGAGCCTGGTGCTCTGCCCGACCATCGAACAGGCGCACTACAACGACGTCCTGCCCGACGCCCAGGTGCAGAGCAAGCCCGCCTGCACGCGCAAGCTGCAGCAGGCAATGAACGAACTGCTGCACCTGCGCCCCTCGCGCAAGGACAAATCCGTCAACGGCAAGCTGGAACGCACACCGCGCCTGCTCTGCGTCGACGACAACCCGGCCAACCTGCTGCTGGTGAAGACCCTGCTGACCGACATGGGCGCCGAGGTGGTCGCCGTGGACAGCGGGCTGGCAGCGGTCGAGGCGGTGCAGCGCGAGCGCTTCGACCTGGTCTTCATGGACGTGCAGATGCCGATCATGGACGGCCGCCAGGCCACCGAGGCGATCCGCCACTGGGAAGCCGACCGCGAGGTCAACCCGGTGCCGATCATCGCCCTCACCGCCCATGCCCTGGCCAACGAGAAACGCGCCCTGCTGCAGGGCGGCATGGACGACTACCTGACCAAGCCGATCGACGAACGCCAGCTGGTCCAGGTGATCCTCAAGTGGACCGGCCTGGCCCTGGGCGAACCGCGCGACGAACGGCCACGCCAGGCCGAGTCCACCCTCGAGGGCCTCAGCGTGCTGGACCCGGACGAAGGCCTGCGCCTGGCCGCCGGCAAGCCGGAACTGGCCGCCGACATGCTCGGCATGCTGCTCGCCTCACTGTCCGCCGACCGCCAGGTGATCCGCCAGGCCCGCGAGCGCAACGACCGCAACACGATGCTCGAACGCATCCACCGCCTGCATGGCGCCACCCGCTACTGCGGCGTGCCGATGCTGCGCGCCGCCTGCCAGCGCGCCGAGACCCTGCTCAAGCAGAACGATCCGGACGCCGGCGCCGCGCTGGACGAACTGGACAAGGCCATGGCCGAACTGGCCCAGGCGACCGAAGGCCACCTGGAAGTCGAAACCAGCCAGCCGCACTGACGACGGAACTCAAGCGATGCGCATCATCCTGTTCAGCAACCAGACCTACGACCGTGACAGCTTCCTCGCCGCCAACCACGGCCACGGCTTCGAACTGCACTTCCAGCAGGCCCAGCTGCGCGAAGACACCGTCGCCCTGGCCATGGGCTTCGAGGTGGTCTGCCCCTTCGTCAACGACGACCTGTCGCGCCCGGTGCTGGAACACCTGGCCGCCGGCGGCACCAAACTGATCGCCCTGCGCTCGGCCGGCTACAACCATGTCGACCTGGCCGCCGCCCATGCACTGGGGCTGGCCGTGGTGCGGGTGCCGGCCTATTCGCCCCATGCGGTGGCCGAACATGGCGTGGGATTGGTCCTGGCGCTGTGCCGGCACCTGCACCGCGCCTACAACCGCACCCGCGAGGGCGACTTCTCGCTGCACGGCCTGACCGGCTTCGACCTGCATGGGCGCACCGTCGGGGTGATCGGCAGCGGGCAGATCGGCGAAGTCTTCGCCCGCATCATGAGCGGCTTCGGCTGCCACATCCTGGCCTGCGACCCCTATCCCAACCGCGCCATCGAGGCCCTGGGCGGGCGTTTCGTCGAGCTGGACGAGCTGCTCGCGCAGTCCGACATCATCAGCCTGCACTGCCCGCTCAACGACGCCACCCAGCACCTGATCAACGCCGACAGCCTTGCACGCATGAAGCGCGGCGCCATGCTGATCAACACCGGCCGTGGCGCGCTGGTGGACACCCCGGCGCTGATCGAGGCGCTGAAAAGCGGCCAGCTCGGCTACCTGGGCCTGGATGTCTATGAGGAAGAGGCCGATATCTTCTTCGCCGACCGCTCCGACCAGCCATTGCAGGACGACGTACTGGCGCGCCTGCTGACCTTCCCCAACGTGATCATCACCGCGCACCAGGCCTTCCTGACCCGCGAGGCGCTGGCCGGGATCGCCCAGACCACCCTGGCCAACATCGCCGCCTGGCGGGCCGGCAATCCGGTCAACCTGGTGAAAAACTGAGCAGAAGGCGCTCGCATCCGCACGCCACGCGCCCTAGAATGCCGCGCTTTCCCGGAGGACCCATGGCCCAGCACGATTTCCGCTACACCCTGCTCAACCCGCAATTCACCCTCAACGAGTGCCGCGCGCTGACTCCGGGCCGCTACCAGGTCACCGGCATCGGCGGCTCGATCAAGGCAGGCGATACCCTGCTGGTCAGCCTCAAGGGCAGCAAGAGCCTGAGCATGACCCTGGAAGTGGAAAAGGTCCGCCACCTGATCAACCCGCCGGGCCAGTGGATGGCCGTGGCCAAGGGCCCGGTATTCCGTGAACTGGGTATCCACGAGTGGAGCGTCAACTGCGACGCTTGCGCGGCTACACTGGACTTCGAATTCGCCGTCGATGCCACCCTCGGCAAGGCCGCGCAGCAGCCGGCCGCCGAAGCACGCATCGCCGAACTGGGATGGGCCAGGGTCGACAAGCGTCACCTGTGCCCGGCTTGCCAGAGCAAGGAGACCGCATGAAAACCCTGATCGCCGGCGCCTGTGCCGCGCTGGCCCTGACCGGCTGCGCCAGCAAGCCGGTGCCCGAAGCCGAACAGACCTACCGTGTGGAATGGATCGGCGAACGCCCGCTGATCGACTACACGCACATCAGCCTGACCCTGGACGGCAATGGCCGCGCCTACGGCAGCGCCGGCTGCAACCACTGGTTCGCCAGCTACAAGCTCGAGGGCGAGCAGTTGACCTTCGGCCAGCCCGGCGCCACCCGCAAGCTGTGCGCCGACCTGGTGATGGAGCAGGAGCAGCAGTTCCTCAAGATGCTTGGCGAAGTGCAGCGCTGGGACATCACCGACGAAGGCGAGCTGCGCCTGTGGCCGGTCAGCGGCCGCGCCATGCGCATGTGGCCCGAAGGCTGAGGCTCATTTGGCCAGAGCTAGAAGAGCGTGAGCTGCTCGTGCGCGCCGCGCAGGTCGACCAGGCGCACACCCACGCCGATCAGCCGCACCGCCTTGTTGCCGCGCTGGAAGGCCTGGCCCAATAGCAGCCGGTAACTCTCCAGGTCCCGCGCGGCGCCCGCCTGCTCCAGGGTGGTCTGGGTGAAGTCGTGGAACTTCAGCTTGATGAACGGCTTGCCCGGCCGGTAGCTGGTGTCCAGGCGCGTCATACGCCGCTCCAGCTCACCCAGCAGCGACGGCAATTCCTCCTGGCAGGCTGCCAGGTCCGGCAGGTCCTGGTCGAAGGTGTTTTCCACGCTGATCGACTGGCGCCGGCTGTCCACCTGCACCGGGCGCTCGTCGATACCCCGCGACAGGCCCCAGAGCCGCTCGCCGAAACTGCCGAACTCCTTGGCCAGCTGGATGCGCGACCAGTCGCGCAGGTCCGCACAGGTGCGAATCCCCAGGCGCGCCAGCTTCTCGGCAGTGACCTTGCCCACGCCATGCAGCTTCTTCACCGGCAGTTCGGCAACGAAGCCGTCCACCTCGTCCGGCGTGACCACGAACAGCCCATTGGGCTTGCGCCAGTCGCTGGCGATCTTGGCGATGAACTTGTTCGGCGCGACCCCGGCAGACACGGTGATGTGCAGGGTCTCCCAGACGCGCTGGCGAATCTCCTGGGCGATACGCGTGGCACTGCCTCCGCAGCGCTCGCTGTCGCTGACGTCGAGGTAGGCCTCGTCCAGGGACAGCGGCTCGATCTGGTCGGTGTAGTCGCGGAAGATCGCGTGGATGTCCCGCGATGTCTCGCGGTACACGTCCATGCGCGGGCGCACGATGGTCAGGTCCGGGCACAACTTCACCGCCGTACGCATGGCCATGGCCGAATGCAGCCCGTAGGCGCGCGCCTCGTAGTTGCAGGTCGCGACCACGCCACGCTTGTCCGGCGACCCGCCCACGGCCAGCGGCTTGCCCGCCAGGCTGGGGTCGTCGCGCATTTCGATGGCGGCGTAGAAGCAGTCGCAATCGATGTGGATGATCTTTCTTTGCCGAGTCACGAAGAAGGCGCCTGCATCACCATCGGAAGCCGCCCGCGAAGGCAGCGGAAACCCCGCCCATGGTAAAGCAAAAGTCCGCCGCCCCGGTTATCCACAGGCGGGAAAATCACGCCTGCCGAGCGCCGCCCCGCTGCCATTCGTCGCCGCTAAATATCTGAAAGAAAATCACTTTTTGCTCATTTCCATTTGACACACCGGCCCACCGGCGTAGAATGGGCGTCGCGGGATGGAGCAGTCTGGTAGCTCGTCGGGCTCATAACCCGAAGGTCGTAGGTTCAAATCCTGCTCCCGCAACCAGACACTGGGAAAGGCCACTCTTCGGAGTGGCCTTTTTCGTTTGCGCGATCATTTAAATTATTGATCGCGGAACAAATATCGATTGACAGACGCTTTCATATCCGTAGAATGGCCGCCGCGGGATGGAGCAGTCTGGTAGCTCGTCGGGCTCATAACCCGAAGGTCGTAGGTTCAAATCCTGCTCCCGCAACCAGACACAGAAGAAGGGTCACTCTCCGGAGTGGCCCTTTTTCGTTTGCGCGCGATTTAACTGCTTGATCTGAAAGCGAAATATCGTTTGACACCGGGCTTCATATCCGTAGAATGGCCGCCGCGGGATGGAGCAGTCTGGTAGCTCGTCGGGCTCATAACCCGAAGGTCGTAGGTTCAAATCCTGCTCCCGCAACCAGACACCGAGAAAGCCCTGACGGTCATGCCGTCAGGGCTTTTTTCATGCCTGCGTGAAAGTCTCCCCGACCATCGCACTGCGTTCGCGCAACAGGTTCATGAACAGCGCCAGCTCCCGGCTCACCGGCTCGTCGCGACGACGCAGCAGCCCGAAGGGCTCCATCTGCTGGGCCACCTGGACCGGCAGCGCCTTCACCAGCCCCATGCGCAGGTAGTCGCGCAACGCCGACTCGGACAGCAGCATCACCGCCGGCGTCAGCTGGATCAGCTGCTGCATCGAATACACCGAACTGCACTCGATCACGTCCGCCGGCGCCGGCAGGGCCAGACTGTGCAGCAACTGGTCGAAGGCGATGCGCGAGGGGCTGGTTTCCGGCTGCAGGATCCACGGCCAGTCCCGCACCAGCTCCGCCCACTCCACCTTGCGCCGGCGCACCAGCGGATGCCCCTTGTGCACCACCACCAGCAGCTTCTCGTTGCCCAGCGGCTCGAACTCGTACTGGCCCCGGTCGCTTACCGCATTGCGCCGGGCCACGCCGACATCGATGCGGCCCTGTTCGAGCAACTGGATCACCTGGTCGCTGGTATCGCCCATGATGCGGATCTGCAATTGCGGCTGGCGCTCCTTGATCTCCGCCACCGCGCCCATCACCAGGTCCGGCACGGCGCCCATGATCGCGCCGATCGCCAGGTGGCCGTAGCCGCCCTGCTGGCGCGCCTGCAGGTCCGAAGCCACGCGGTCCAGGCCGCTCAGGGCGAATTCGGCGAAACGCAGCAACTCCTGCCCCAGCGCCGTCGGGCGCATCCCCCGCGGCAGGCGCTCGAACAACTCGCAGCCGAACATGTCCTCGATCTCCCGCAGCATGCGCGTTGCCGCCGGCTGGGACAGGTTCATCCCCTGTGCCGCGCGGTGCAGGTTCAGGCTCGAGCCCAGGGTCAGCAGCATCTGCAGGTGCTTGTAGCGCAGGCGGGCGAACAGGTGATGATGGCCGCGCTGGGACATTGAGTACTCCTTGATCGATAACGTCAGGGTATCGGTATTAAACAAAATACGATTAGTCACGCATAACTCGCACACCTAGAGTCGAACCACAACACCTCGCTGCACCGACCAACTCCAAGAAAAAGGTGACTGCTGTGGCTACTCTCCCTGCCTCTCTGCTGGCCAAGGTTTCCTGGCGCCTGCTGCCTTTCCTGCTGCTGATGTACATCATGGCGTTCCTCGACCGTGCCAACGTCGGCTTCGCCCGGCAGGCCTTCCAGGCCGACACCGGCATCAGCGACGCCGCCTTCGCCTTCGGCGCCGGCGTGTTCTTCGCCGGCTATGCCCTGCTCGAAGTACCGAGCAACCTGATCCTGCACAAGGTCGGCGCACGCCTGTGGATGTGCCGGATCATGGTGACCTGGGGGCTGATCTCCGCCGCCATGGTGTTCGCCCACGACGAAACCACCTTCTACGTCCTGCGCTTCCTGCTCGGCGTCGCCGAGGCCGGGTTCTTCCCCGGCGTCATCCTTTACCTGACCTACTGGTTCCCCGGCCACGCACGCGCCAGGGCGATGGGCTTCTTCTATTTCGGCGCACCGCTGGCCTTCATCTTCGGCAGCCCGCTCTCGGGGCTGTTGCTGGAGCTGGATGGCAGCGCCGGCTTCCACGGCTGGCAATGGCTGTTCGCGGTCGAGGGGCTGATGGCCACCGCCGTGGGCATCTGGGCCTACTGGTACCTGGACAACCGCCCCGCCGACGCCCGCTGGCTGAGCGCCGATGAACGCCGGCAACTGCAGGCCGTGCTCGACCAGGAAGACAGCGGCAAGCAGAGCCATGGCCGGTTGCTGGACATCCTCTGCCAACCCTCGGTGCTTTACCTGGGCCTGATCTACCTGCTGATCCAGATGAGCGTCTACGGCGTGGTGTTCTACCTGCCGAGCCAGGTGGCAGGGTTGCTCGGCAGCAAGGTCGGCCTGCTGGTCGGCGTGGTGGGCGCCATCCCGTGGCTCTGCGCACTGCTGGCCGCCTGGTGGCTGCCGGGCTTCGCCGAGCGCCGCGGGCAGCGTCGCCTGATGGCGGGCCTGGCGTTGATCGCCTCGGGCCTGGGCATCGCCGTCTCGGTATCGGTGGCCTCGCCGCTGGTCGGCATCCTCGCGCTGTGCCTCGCCGCCGCCGGCTTCATCGCCGTGCAGCCGATCTTCTGGACCTTCCCGTCCAGCTTCCTCAGCGGTGGAGCCGCGGCCGGGGCCATCGCCCTGATCAACTCCCTCGGCGCGGTGGGCGGCTTCCTCGCGCCCAACCTGAAGAACTGGGCCGAACAGGCGCTGCACTCCCCCGCCGCCGGGCTCTACACCCTGACCTTCACCACCCTTCTCGCCGCCGCGCTGGTCCTGGGCATCCCCCGGAAGCACGCGCAGCTCGCGGCACCACAGTCACAAGTCCATTGAGCGGAGTCATTGCATGAGCATTCCCACGATCAAACAGGTCCGCGCCTTCGTCCTGCGCGGCGGCGGCGCCGACTACCACGACCAGTCCGATGGCCACTGGATCGACGACCACATCGCCACGCCGATGAGCAAGTACCCCGAGTACCGCCAGAGCCGCCGCAGCTTCGGCATCAATGTGCTGGGCACGCTGGTGGTGGAGATCGAGGACTCGGCGGGTAACGTCGGCTTCGCCGTGACCACCGGCGGCGAACCGGCGGCCTTCATCGTCGAAAAGCACCTGGCGCGCTTCCTCGAAGGCGCGAAGGTGACCGACATCGAACGCATCTGGGACCAGATGTACCACTCCACCCTCTATTACGGCCGCAAGGGCCTGGTGATCAATACCCTGTCCGGCGTCGACCTGGCCCTCTGGGACCTGCTCGGCAAGGTCCGCCAGGAGCCGGTGCACCAGTTGCTCGGCGGCGCCGTGCGCGACGAGTTGCAGTTCTACGCCACCGGCGCGCGCCCGGACCTGGCGCAGCAGATGGGCTTCATCGGCGGCAAGATGCCCCTGCACCACGGCCCCGCCGAAGGCGAGGAAGGCCTGCGCAAGAACATTGCGATGATCGCCGAGATGCGCGAGCGGGTCGGCCCGGACTTCTGGCTGATGCTCGACTGCTGGATGAGCCTGGACCTCAACTACGCCACACGCCTGGCCCACGCCGCCCAACCCTATGGGCTGAAGTGGATCGAGGAAGCGCTGCCGCCGGATGACTACTGGGGCTACCAGGCCCTGAAACGCCAGGCACCGACCGGCATGCTGGTCACCACCGGCGAGCACGAGGCGACCCGCTGGGGCTTCCGCATGCTGCTGGAAATGGGTTGCTGCGACATCATCCAGCCGGACGTCGGCTGGTGCGGCGGCCTCACCGAGCTGCTGAAGATCAGCGCGCTGGCCGACGCCCACGGCGCCCTGGTAATCCCCCACGGCTCCTCGGTGTACAGCTATCACTTCGTCGCCACCCGCACCAACAGCCCCTTCGCCGAGTTCCTGATGATGGCGCCCAGGGCCGACGAGGTGGTGCCGATGTTCCACCCGCAACTGCTCGGCGAACCGGTGCCGGAACAGGGCCGCCTGCGCCTGTCGCGCCTGGACCAGCCCGGCTTCGGCGTCAGCCTCAACCCCGCGTGCGAGCTGCACCGGCCCTACACCCACTGAGGCCGACGGAGGCCCGCGCCATGCACCTGCCCACCAATACCTTCAAGGCCGCCCTGACCCGCTCCGAGCCGCTGCTGGGCGTCTGGGCCGGCTTCGCCACGGCCTACGCCGCCGAGATAGTCGCCGGCATCGGCTACGACTGGATGCTGATCGACGGCGAACATGCGCCCAACACCCTGCCGAGCATCCTTGCCCAGCTGCAGGCCGTTTATCCCTACCCGACCGCGCCCATCGTCCGCGCGGTCAACGACGACCCGGCGCTGATCAAGCAACTGCTCGACCTCGGCGCCCAGACCCTGATGATCCCCCAGGTGGAAACCGCCGAGCAGGCTCGGGCCATCGTCCGCGCCATGCGTTATGCGCCAGCGGGCATCCGCGGTGTCGGCGGCGGGCTGACTCGCGCGACCCGCTGGGATGCCGTGCCCGACTACCTGGCGACCGCCCACCAGCAGTTGTGCCTGATCGTCCAGGTGGAATCCGCCCGGGGCGTGGAAAACGCCCGGGAGATCGCCGAGGTGGACGGGGTGGACGCCGTGTTCATCGGCCCCGCCGACCTCTCCACCAGCCTCGGCCACGCCGGCAACCCGGCCCATCCGCAGGTGCAGGCGAGCATTCGCCAGGCGATCCAGGCCACCCGGGACGCCGGCAAGCAATGCGGCATCCTCGCCCCCGTGGAGGAAGATGCCCGCCGCTATCTCGCCTGGGGCTGCCGGTTCGTTGCCATCGGCATCGATATCAGCCTGCTGCGCCAGGCCGCCCGCGCCAACCTCGCGACCTACCGCGACGCCCCTCCCGCCACGGCTTCGCAGACCTACTGAGGAAGATTTGCCCCCATACCCAACGGCCGCCCCAGGGCGGCCGTTGTGCTTTCACGTCGACAAGCGCGCCAGAGCCGACTGTAATTCCCCTGCAACAGGACTTTCCGACCAGCGTTCGGTCGCGCCATGAGGCCGCCAGGCGCAGGCTGGGACGCAACCCGGTCGGCAAGCCTTGCAACAGGCTGAAATAAATAAGGCCGGGGGACTTGGGAAATCCTTACCTTGCCCCTACTCTGTCGCGCTAAATCGATTGAGGTGCCCGATGAGCGCCAACCCCGCCACACCCGATACACCTGCCACCGAAGAAGCTCCACCACGAGCGACCTGGCTGAACTGGATCAACGCCAACCGCCAGGCACTGGGCCTGGGCGTTACCCTGGTGCTGTTCAGCCTGGCGCTGATCGCCTGCTACCACCTGCTGCGTGACATCGACGCCTACTCCCTGCACGACGCCCTGCTCGATGTACCCGGCACCTCCCTGTTCGGCGCCTTCGCCGCCACCGTGGTCGGCTTCATCTTCCTGCTCGGCTACGAATGGTCGGCCACCCGCTTCGCCGGGGTGAAGCTGCCCACCCCCGCCCTGCTGACCGGTGGCTTCTCGGCCTTCGCCATCGGCAATGCCGTCGGCCTGTCGATGCTTTCCGGCGGCTCGGTACGCTATCGCCTCTATGCCCGCCTGGGCCTGGGCGCCGGCGACGTTGCGCTGATGACCCTGTTCGCCAGCCTGTCGCTGGGCTGCGCGCTGCCGGTGCTGGCCGCGCTCGCCGCCCTGAGCGACATCTCCGATGCGTCGCTGGCCCTGCACCTGCCGCCGTGGCTGGTGGCGGTGCTGGCCCTGGCGATCATCGCCCTTTGCCTGTTGCTGGTGGTGGGCATCGAACGCCGCCGCCTGCCCGAACAGCCTTCGCCGGACAGCCACCTGGTCCGCGTCGGTCGCCGCACCCTGCGCCTGCCGGGGCTGCGCCTGTCGCTGCTGCAACTGCTGATCACCGCGCTGGACGTGGCCGCCGCCGCCACCGTCCTGTACCTGCTGCTACCCGAAGCCCCGCCCTTCGGCGCCTTCCTGCTGGTGTACATGATCGCCCTGGCCGCAGGCGTGCTCAGCCACGTACCAGGCGGTGTCGGTGTATTCGAAGCGGTTCTGCTGGCGGCGTTCGCCGGCCAACTGGGCGCCGCGCCGCTGGCCGCCGCACTGCTGCTGTACCGCCTGATCTACGTGGTGCTGCCGCTGATCGCCGCCTGCCTGCTGCTGCTGTTCCTCGAAGCCCGCCGCATCCTTGTCGCCAAGCAGGCGGTTCGGATCACTGCCGGGTTCGCTGCGCAGATCCTCTCCCTGCTGGTGTTCATCTCCGGCATCGTGCTGCTGTTCTCCGGCGCCACGCCGTCCATCGACACTCGCCTGGACGAGGTCGGCTTCCTCGTGCCGCACCGCCTGATCGACGCCTCGCACCTGGCTGCCAGCCTGATCGGCGTGCTCTGCCTGCTCTTGGCCTACGGCCTGCGCCGGCGCCTGTCCGCCGCCTGGGCGCTGACACTCGGCCTGCTGATCGCCGGCGCCGCGCTGTCGCTGCTCAAGGGTTTCGACTGGGAAGAAGCGCTGATCCTCAGCTTCACCGCCGCACTGCTGGTGATCTTCCGCAGCGCCTTCTACCGCCGCAGCCGCCTGATGGACCTGCCGTTCTCCCCCATCTACCTGGGCGCCGCGGCCTGCGTCGTCGCCGCGTCGATCTGGCTGCTGCTGTTCGCCTACCAGGACGTGCCCTACAGCCATGAGCTCTGGTGGCAGTTCGCCCTCGACGCCGATGCCCCGCGTGGCCTGCGCGCCGCCCTGGGCAGCTGCGTCCTGCTCGCCGCCCTGGCGCTGTACTGGCTGTTGCGCACGGCACCGCCGGCGATTCACGAGCCCAGCCGCGAAGACCTGGACACCGCCGCCGGCATCCTCGCCAAGTCTTCGCAACCCGACGGTGGCCTGGCCCTGTCCGGCGACAAGGCACTGCTGTTCCACGAGGGCAACGACGCCTTCCTGATGTACGCCCGCCGCGGCCGCAGCCTGGTGGCGCTGTTCGATCCGGTCGGCCCGGCCCAGGCCCGCGCCGAGCTGATCTGGCAGTTCCGCGATCTCTGCGACCTGCACCACGCGCGCCCGGTGTTCTACCAGGTGCGCGCGGAGAACCTGCCGCTGTACATGGACATCGGCCTGACCGCGCTCAAGCTCGGCGAGGAGGCGCGGGTCGACCTGCGCCGCTTCGACCTGGAGAGCAAGGGCAAGGAGATGAAGGACCTGCGCTACACCTGGAACCGTGGCCAGCGCGACGGCCTGAGCCTGGAGTTCCATGACGCCGGGCAGGCGCCGATGGACGAATTGCGCGCCATCTCCGATGCCTGGCTGGGCGGCAAGAACGTCCGCGAGAAAGGCTTCTCCCTCGGCCGTTTCACCCCCGAATACCTGCGTTATTTCCGCGTCGTGGTGGTCCGCTTCCAGGGCCGCGCGGTGGCCTTCGCCAACCTGCTGGAAACCTCCGGCAAGGAACTGGCGAGCATCGACCTGATGCGCGTGGCGCCCGACGCCCCCAAGCTGACCATGGAGTTCCTCATGCTCGGCCTGATCCTGCATTACAAGGAGAGCGGGCACACCCGCTTCAGTCTCGGCATGGTGCCGTTGGCCGGCTTGCAGCCGCGCCGTGGCGCCCCGCTGACCCAACGTCTCGGCGCGCTGGTTTTTCGCCGGGGTGAGCAGTTCTACAATTTCCAGGGGCTGCGTCGCTTCAAGGACAAGTTCCAGCCCGACTGGGAACCCCGTTACCTGGCCGTGCCCGCCGGACTGGATCCGCTGGTGGCCCTGGCCGATACGGCCGCCCTCATTGCGGGCGGCCTGAGTGGATTGGTTAAACGCTGATATGTTGAAACGTCGCTGGCGACACCTGCTCGCCCTCCTCCTGCTGATCATCATCGCCGTCGGCCTGCTGCTGTGGAGCCGGCCGGCCTCCCAGGCCTCCCTGGAACACCGCCAGTTGCCCGACGGCAGCGCCGTCAACCTGGCCATCCCCGGCAAGGCGCCGAATGCCCGCGTGCTGCTCGCCGTACAGGCCGACCAGAAGCTGGACGACGGCCAACTGCTGGCCCTGGCCCACGACAGTGGCGCCCGCGTGGTGCAGTTCGTCTTCCCGGAAAAGGACTGCGCCATCCAGCAGGCCCGCGTCAAGGCGGCTGGCGAACTGCTCGACGGGCAGCCGACGCTGGTTGCCGGTATCGGCCCGGGCAGCGCCTGGGCCTTCCGCTGGCTGGCGGCGCAGACCGAAGACAAGGCCAAGGCGCTGTCGGTGGGCTTCTCCCTGGAGAAACCCGACTGCGCCGCTACCCCGCTGCCGACCACGGCCGACCACGGCCACTGGCTGGCCGCCTGGAACGACAACCCGGACGACGCCAGCGCGCGTTTCGCCCGCGGCCTGAAGAATGCCGAGACGGTGATCACCGACTACGACACCCCGCTGCCCAAGGTCCTCGCCGACCAGTTGCGCCAGCAGCTGCAAGGTGGAGGCGACAACGTCCCGGTGGTGGAAGTCCCGGCCGCCAAGCCCTCGGAAA
The DNA here is from genome assembly GCA_046940325.1 of Enterobacterales bacterium AE_CKDN230030158-1A_HGKHYDSX7. GTDB lineage: Bacteria > Pseudomonadota > Gammaproteobacteria > Pseudomonadales > Pseudomonadaceae > Pseudomonas. The sequence goes on from JBKYMN010000001.1 coordinate 827,149, forward strand.
CCGTCACCCTGTTCTACTCGGGCGACGGCGGCTGGCGTGACCTCGACCGCGACGTCGCGGCGCAGATGGCCGAGCTCGGCTACCCGGTGGTGGGCGTCGATGCACTGCGCTATTTCTGGGAGCACAAGACCCCGGAACAGAGCGCCGCCGACCTCGCGCTGCTGATGCAGCACTACCGCGAGAAATGGGGCGCCAAGCACTTCGTGCTGGCCGGCTACTCGTTTGGCGCCGACGTGCTGCCGGCGATCTACAACCGCCTGCCGGCGGATGCCAAGAAGGACGTCAGCTCGGTGATCCTGCTGGCCTTCGCCCGTAGCGGCAGCTTCGAGATCGAGGTGCAGGGCTGGCTCGGCAAGGCCGGCCAGGAAGCCTCCACCGGTCCGGAAATGGCCCGCCTGCCGGGGCCCAAGGTGCTCTGCGTGTATGGCGTCGAGGAGAAGGACGAGAGCGGCTGCACCCAGCCGCAAGCCGTGGGCGAAAACCTGCAACTGCCCGGCGGCCACCACTTCGACGAGGACTACCCGGCGCTGGCCAAGCGGCTGGTGAATGCCATCCGCTCCCGCCAGTCAGCCGACGACGAAGGCTGACCGACGTCAAAAGGGCCGCACATCGCGGCCCTTTCACTTTGCTTTCACGGTGTTTCGGGCAGGCTCAAGGCTCTATGCTGATACGGACGACCCCGGCGCAGAACGGGGCATCACGTTACCCGAGCCAAACAAGGAACCGTCATGAGCCTGTCCAAGACCCCGTCCCGCTACGGCAGCCTGTCGATCGCCCTGCACTGGATCATGCTGCTGCTGATCGCCGCCACGTACTTCTGCATGGAGTACCGCACCAACTTCCCCAAGGGCAGTGAAACCCGCGCGTTGTTCGCCCAATGGCACTTCATGCTCGGCCTGAGCGTGTTCGTGCTGGTCTGGTTGCGGCTGATCGGGCGCTTCATCTACCCCACCCCGCCCATCGTCCCCGCGCCGCCGGCCTGGCAGATGGTGCTGGCCAAGCTCGCGCACCTGGCGCTCTATGGCCTGATGATCGGCCTGCCGCTGGCCGGCTGGATCATCCTCAGCGCCGGCGACAAGCCCGTGCCCTTCTGGGGCCTGGAACTGCCGCACCTGGTGGACAAGAACCCGGACCTGGCCAAGCAGGTGAAGTACTGGCACGAGACCATCGCCGTGCTCGGCTACTGGCTGATCGGCATCCATGCTTTGGCGGCGCTGTTCCACCACTACATCAGCCGCGACAACACCCTGGTGCGCATGCTGCCGGGCAAGGGCGAGGCGAAGCCGGAGTAAAGCCGCGCCAGCATGGCGCCCCCTGTAGGAGCGAGCTTGCTCGCGAACGAGTCAGCCGGCGGCACCGACGTTGGCAGGGTTCGCGAGCAAGGGCCAGGCGCCCCCCTCGGTCCTACGAAGAGCAATCCTGGCGATAGGGCAGCGCGGTGCGAGCCTCTTCGGCATAGGCCAGGATGCCCGCCCTCTCGCCTGTCAGGAACTCAGCCACCGCGTCGCGCAACCCCGGATGGCCCAGGCGGTGCCAGGAACGCGTGATCACCGGCTCGAAGCCGCGGATCAGCTTGTGTTCGCCCTGCGCCCCGGCGTCGAATCGCTGCAGGCCATGCTCCATGGCGAAGTCCAGGCCCTGGTAGAAACAGGTCTCGAAGTGCAGGCGGTCGAATTCCGCCAGGCAGCCCCAGTAGCGGCCGTAAAGCGTATCGCCGCCCAGCAGGCTGAAGGCCATGGCCACGGGCCGGCCATGCTGGTGGGCGAAGACCACGCGGATCGCCTCCGGCATACGCTCACCGATCAGGCTGAAGAACGCCCGGCCCAGGTAAGGCGCCTGCCCGCGCACCTCGTAGGTGCTGCTGTAGCAGGCATAGACGAAGTCCCAGTGCGCCTCGGACAGTTCCCGGCCTTCCATCCAGACGAAGTCCAGCCCCAGCCCGGCGACCTGCTCGCGCTCCTTGCGGATCTGCTTGCGCTTGCGCGAACTGAGTGCATCGAGGAAGTCCTGGAAATCGCGGTAACCCCGGTTGCTCCAGTGGTACTGGCAGCCCAGGCGCTCCAGCCAGCCGTCCGCCGCGCCGAGCAGGCTATCGGCGGCAGTGTCGGTGAAGTTGACGTGCACCCCGGAGCAGTGCCCCTCGTCCACCTCGCCCGCCAGCACGCCGACCAGGCTCAGCGCCGCTTCCGGCGCACCCAGCAGGCGGGCGCCGCCCACCGGCGTGAAGGGAATGCCCACCAGCAGCTTGGGATAGTAGGGAATGCCGGCGCGCAGGCAGGCGTCCGCCCAGCTCCAGTCGAACACGTATTCGCCGTAGGAATGGCTTTTCAGATAGGCCGGCGCGGCGGCCAGCAGACGACCGTCGTCGCCCAGCAGCACGCGATGGGCCGGCTTCCAGCCGGTTCGCCCGCCGACACTGCCGCTCTCCTCCAGCGCCGAGAGAAAGGCGTGGCGCAGGAACGGCTGGTCGTCCGGCAGCAGGGCATCCCACTGGCGGGCATCGACTTCGGCGAGACGGGAAAGGGTCTGGATAGGCATGGCCGACAGTCTGGCGCGGGGCGCGGGCGAAGGGAAGATTCAAGCGGGAAAACTCGTACACCGGTGACATTCACGTTCGTCGGTATCCACCGGAAGCGCCTGCCGAGTGGTCTATGTTGGGGGTTAGCTAGGCTTGCCGGCGCGTGACGCCGACACCGTTCCGCCCGCCAGCCGCCCCGCACGGTTGGCGACCAGCCAGGAGGACGCCCCATGAGCCTGATGCAATGCGAGTATCGCCACTACACCATCACCGCCGATGTCATCGAGCATCCCGGCATGCCCACACCCTGGGCCGGCGGTTGCCACATCACCGCCCCCGACGGGCAGACCAGCCGGCGCAAGACACTGCCACTGGAGTTCGCCTTCCTGTCGGACCTGGAAAAGGCCCAGCACGCCTCCATCGCCCACGGCAAATGGCTGGTGGACCAGAGCCTGGACCACGACCGCCGGCTGTTCTGATCAGCCGTCCGCGTAGGACGGCTCGTCGCTGCTGATCGAAACATCCGCCAGGCGCACCTGAAGCGCCAGGAACTCCTGCGCCGATGCCCGCCAGGTCTGCCCGCGCGCCCATCGCGCGCAGGCCTGGCGGTCCAGTTCCAGCGCCTGCACGCACGCACGGCGCAGGTCACCGTCCATCACGCCGGTCACGCACTGCTCCAGCACATCCAGCGGTCCGGGCACCGGGAACCCCGCCACCGGCGTGCCGCAGGCCAGCGCCTCGACCATCACCAGGCCGAGGGTGTCGGTCAGCGACGGGAAGACCAGGACACTGGCCTGACGATAGGCCGCCACCAGTTCGTCGCCATGGCGATAGCCGAGGAATTCCGCCTGTGGATAAGCCGCTTCCAGCGCCGCACGCTGCGGCCCGTCGCCGACCACGCGCTTGCGCCCCGGCAGGTCGAGGGCGAGGAAGGCTGCAAGGTTCTTCTCCTGCGCCACGCGGCCGACGTAGAGGAACACCGGCTCCCCGGTCGGCGCACCTTCGCCCGGACTGAAACGCTGGATATCCACACCCTTGCGCCACAGCGCGAGGTGGTCGAAAGCCTGATCGGCGAAAGCGCCGCGCATGCGCTCGCTGCTGACCAGCACGGCCTGGCTGGGGGCATGGAAGCGGCGCAGGAAGGCATAGCCCCAGCCCAGCGGCAACCAGGGCCAGCGGGTGTTCACGTACTCGGGAAAGCGCGTGTGGATGGCGCTGCTGAACTTCAGGCCCCGGCGCATCAGCCAGCGCCGCGCGGCCCAGCCCAGCGGGCCTTCGGTAGCGAGGTGGACACAGTCCGGGGCGAAGTCGCTGATCTTCCCTCCCATTTTCCACAGGTCCCACGCCAGCGGGATTTCCGGGTAGCTCGGGCAGGGGCGATGGCGGAAATCCTGCGGGGTGATCAGGCCGACCGTATGGCCCATTTCCTCCAGCTCCGCCACCAGTGCCCGCAGGCTGGTGACCACGCCGTTGACCTGGGGCAGCCAGGCGTCCGTGACGATCAGCAGCCTCATGCCGCCGACTCGATCGCCACCGGCTCCTCGGCACGAGCCTGCTCCTCGGCCAATCGGTAGAGCTGGATGCTGCCGTCCCAGTGCTCGATCAGCGCCGAGCACGACTCCACCCAGTCGCCACAGTTGAGGTACTCCACCTCGCCGATCTGGCGGATCTCCGCGTGGTGGATATGCCCGCAGACCACGCCGTTGAGGCCACGCTTGTGCACCTCGTGGGCGATGGCTTCCTCGAAGTCGCTGATGAAGTTCACCGCCGTCTTCACCTTGTGCTTGAGGTACGCCGACAGCGACCAGTAGCCGTAGCCATAACGGCTGCGCCAATGGTTGAGCCAGCGGTTCAGGGTCAGGGTGAATTCGTAGGCCGAGTCGCCGAGGAAGGCCAGCCAGCGGTGGTAGCGGGTGATCACGTCGAACTGGTCGCCATGGATCACCAGCAACTGGCGGCCGTCCGCCGTGGTGTGGACGATTTCATCGACCAAGCGGATGTTGCCCAGCAGCAGCGAGGAATAGCGGCGCAGGAATTCGTCGTGGTTGCCGGTGACGTAGATCACCTCGGTGCCGCGCTTGCTCATGGTCAGCAGGCGGCGGATCACGTTGGTGTGCGCCTGCGGCCAGTAGATGCCGCCGCGCAGCTTCCAGCCGTCGATGATGTCGCCCACCAGATAGATACGGTCCGCGTGGTAGCGCTTGAGAAAGCCCGCCAGGTGCTCGGCCTGGCAGTCGCGGGTGCCCAGGTGGACATCGGATATCCACAGGGTCCGTACCCGTTGTTTCTTCGTCGGCGTCATGCGTTGCGCGCTGCTCATCGTCGGCGACCTCCAGTGGGGTTTCTCCGAGTGTCGGCGCGCGCGGTGAAGTCCACATGACCGACTGGCGACAGTCCCGTGACAGCGCGCGGCGCGCTAGACTGTCGACCTGCCCGTTCGGAAAGCCGCCTCGCATGAGCCAGATCCTCTCCCTGCGCCACTACAGCCACGACCACCTCGCCCACAGCCACAGCCACGCGCAACTGGTGCTGGGGCTGTCCGGCAGCCTGGACTTCGAGGTGGGCGGGCTCGGCAGCCTGGTGACCCGGCAGACCTTCGCCGTGGTGCCGCGCGAGGCCCACCACGCCTGCGCCAGCCCCGATGGCAGCCGCTGCCTGGTGGTCGACCTTGAGGACGAGGATGACCTGCTCGCCGGCCTCGGCCTGCACGCCGACGCCGGCCGCCGCCTGCTGGAAACCCCTGGCCAGCGCCTGCTCAACAACGACCAGGCGCAGCTGGTGCACTGGCTCGCCGGCAGCCCGCTGCACGACCCGGTGCTGGCGCGCCAGGGCGCCATCCTGCTGCTGGCCAGCCTCGCCGCCGGCCAGCAGCGAGTGGAGGAGCCGGCGCAACTGCCGCTGGCCAGCCTGGACAGCTACATCGACCGCCACGCCGCGCACCCGCTGCAGGTGGCCGACCTTGCCCGCCTCGCCGGGCTGTCCGCCGCACGCTTCCACGCGCGCTTCCTCGCCGAAACCGGGCAGACGCCCATGGACTACGTGCGCCAGCGCCGCCTGCAGCTGGGCCGCGACCTGCTGCGCAGCAGCCACTTGCCGGTGGGTGAGATCGCCGCGCGAGTCGGCTATGCCTCGCAGAGTGCGTTCACCGCCGCGCTGGTCCGCCAGTTCGGCAGCACCCCGCGCCAACTGCGTCAGCAGGCACGCGACAATTCCCGCTAGCCGCGCGACAGACAGCGGCGCCCCCAGGCCCTAGACTGCCGGCCATCGATCCGAAGCGGAAAACGGGAGCAGCGATGTCGGCAGACACCATCCAATGGCAGGATTTCGAACGCGTTGAACTGCGCGTGGGCACCATCATCCAGGCCGAACCCAACGTGAAGGCGCGCAAGCCGGCCTACATCCTCCAGGTCGACCTCGGCCCGCTGGGCATCAGGACCTCCAGCGCGCAGATCACCGCGCACTACGACATCAACGAACTGATCGGCCGCCAGGTGCTGTGCGTGTGCAACTTCGAGCCCAAGTCCATTGCTGGCGTGCGCTCGGAAGTGCTGGTCACCGGCGCCTACGACAGGGACGAGAAAGTGGTGCTGGCCGGTTTCGACAAGCCGCTGCCCAATGGCGCCCGGCTGGCCTGATCGTCTATTCACTGCGCGCCGACTGACTCGGCGCGCCTATCACTGTCCCGACAAGGCCCCGCCCACGCAGTCGGCGGGTGCTCAGGCATGAAGCAGGTTACCCAACTCACTCCCCGCGGCGCCCTGATCGGCCTGCACATCGGCGCCCTGATGTTCGGGCTGTCCGGCATCTTCGGCAAACTCATCCTCGCCGGCCCCCTGGTCATCGTCTTCGGCCGCGCGCTGTTCGGCTCGCTGTCATTGGCGGCGGTGTTCGCCGGGCACCTGCGCGAACAGCGGCGTCCCACGCTGAAGCAGGCCGCCATGCTGTTCGGCGGCGGCGTGCTGCTGTGCACCCACTGGCTGACCTTCTTCCTCGCAGTGAAGGTCGGCAACGTGGCCGTGGCAACCCTTGGCTTTGCCAGCTTCCCGGCCTTCACCGTGCTGCTGGAGGGCCTGCTCTTCCGCGAGCGCATCCGCAAGGGCGAGTACCTGGTGGTAGCCCTGGTGTGCATCGGCCTGGTGATGGTCACGCCGACCCTGGACCTGCGCGACGGCGCCACTGCCGGCCTGCTATGGGGCACCCTCTCCGGCCTGCTGTTCGCCCTGCTGTCGCTGGCCAACCGGGTGAGCGTGCGCGGCATCGACCCGATCCAGGCCGCGCTGTGCCAGAACCTGACCATCCTCGCCTGCCTGCTGCCGCTGGTGGTCTTCGAGCTGCCCTCGATTCGTGGCATGGACTGGTTGTGGCTAGTGGCCCTCGGCGTGTTGTGCACCGGCGTCGCCCACAGCCTTTTCGTCGCCAGCCTGCGGTTGATCAAGGCGCGTACGGCGGCGGTGATCTTCGCCCTGGAGCCGGTCTACGGCATCGCCTTCGCCGCTGTGCTGTTCGGTGAGGAACCCAGCCAGCGCATGCTGGCCGGCGGTGCGCTGATCATCTTCGCCACCTTCCTCAGCGCGCGCGGTTCGCACTGATCCTTGAGCCTCGACGTGTCGGCTCTCCTGCAGGGCCGCGCGGCGCGACGGGCAGAAAAGGAAGGCCGCCCCGCAGCGCGCGAATCTCGAACCTTGCCCCGGGGAGGGAATGCCAAGGATTCATCGCACGACAGCCTGCGAGGCGGCCTGTTCGGTGTGCGCCTGTGGACAGGCGCGTCAGTTGATGCTGTAGCCCCGCCCGCTCAGGCAGGCGCCCAGGGCGCGGCGATAGGTGTCGGCCATGCCGGCCGGCGGCGCCTGGTTGGCGGCGGCCGGGTCGAAGCCGCTCTGCCCCACGGCCCAGGTATGGCACTCGTAGCGGTCGCGGCTCTGCTGCTCCGGCGACTGGCCGCTGGCGGGATAGGCGATCACTTCATAGCTGGTGCTCGGTGCGGCCTGCACCGCCGGTGGGGTCTCCACCGCCACGTACTGGCGACGGTCGCTGTTCCACAGGTAGTAGGTCCCGGCGGCGACGAAGTAGAGCATGCTGCCGATCCACACTTCCCGCGCATAGTTGGGCAGCCCGTGGCCATGGCCCGGCCCCGGCCCCCAGCCGCGATACGGCCCCGGACCGGGGCCACCGGGCCCGCCGGGGCCTGGCCCGGCGACGGCAGCGGCCGACAGGCTCAACGCCAGGACGGCAGCGATGGATTTGAGCGCGATGCGCGAGGACAGCTTCATTTCACCTCCAGTCACGGGCGCAACCGCGCCCGCCGTTCAGGGTGAACATGATCGCGTGTTCCCCGCCCGAAGGCTGTCAGCACCGGGTAAATGCTGCGTAAAGAACTGGATACAAAGCCCCCGCCCAGCGGCAGGCGCCGCCGGGCGGGGGCTGGAGCGTCCGGTCAGGCCAGGGCGTCGCGGCTGTGCGCACCATCCACCAGGCGCAGCAGGCCCAGCGGGTTGGCGTTCTTCAGCGCCTCGGGGAGCAGCGCGTCGGGGTAGTTCTGGTAGCACACCGGGCGCAGGAAGCGGTCGATGGCCAGGGTGCCCACCGAGGTGCCGCGCGCATCGGAGGTGGCCGGGTACGGCCCGCCGTGGACCATGGTATCGCTGACTTCCACGCCGGTCGGGTAGCCGTTCACCAGCAGGCGCCCAGCCTTGCGTTCCAGCACCGGCACCAGCGCGGCGAAGTGCGACAGGTCGTCCGGTTCGGCGATCAGCGTGGCGGTGAGCTGGCCGTGCAGGCCGACCAGCGCGCGGCGCAGTTCGGCTTCGTCGGCCACTTCGACGACCACGGTGGTCGGGCCGAAGACCTCTTCCTGCAGCAGCTCATCGCCTTCGAGCAGCAGGCGCACGTCCGCCTGGAACACCTGGGCGCGGGCCTGGTTGCCCTCCTGCGCCTCGCCGGCCAGATGACGAATGCCCGGGTGGGCATGCAGGCGTTGCAGGCCTTTCTCGTAGCTGCGCAGAGTGCCGGCGTTGAGCATGGTCTGCGCCGGCTGGTCGGCCATGCGCCCGCTGAGCGAGGCGATGAAGGCGGAGAACGCCGCCGAAGCGATGCCGATTACCAGGCCGGGATTGGTACAGAACTGTCCACAGCCCATCACCACCGAACCGGCAAGCTCAGCGGCGATGGTCTCACCACGGGCCTTGAGCGCTGCGGGCAGCACCAGCACCGGGTTGATGCTGCTCATCTCGGCGAACACCGGGATCGGTTGCGGGCGCGCGGCGGCCAGATCGCAGAGCGCGCGGCCGCCTTTGAGCGAGCCGGTGAAGCCGACCGCCTGGATCGCCGGGTGCTTTACCAGCGGCTCGCCGACGCCGGCGCCGTAGATCATGTTGAACACGCCAGCCGGCATGCCGGTGGATTCGGCCGCGCGGACGATGGCTTCGCCGACCTGTTCAGCCGTGGCCATGTGGCCGCTGTGGGCCTTCACAACCACCGGGCAGCCGGCTGCCAGCGCAGCAGCGGTGTCGCCACCGGCGGTGGAGAACGCCAGCGGGAAGTTGCTGGCGCCGAACACGGCCACCGGGCCGACGCCGGTGCGGTACTGGCGCAGGTCCGGGCGCGGCAGCGGCTGGCGATCCGGCAGGGCGCGGTCGATGCGCGCACCGAGGAAGTCGCCACGGCGCAGCACCTTGGCGAACAGGCGCATCTGGTTCGCGGTGCGGCCCCGTTCGCCCTGGATGCGAGCGGCGGGCAACGCAGTCTCACGGCAGACGGTGGCGATGAAGTCATCGCCGAGGGCTTCGAGCTGGGTGGCGATGGCTTCGAGGAACTGCGCGCGGCGCTCCGGCGACAGCGCGTTGTAGGCCGGGAAGGCGGCTTCGGCGGCGCTGGCGGCGGCGTCCACCTCCTCCACCGTGGCCTGGTGGAACTGGCCGGACAGCGCCTCGCCGCTGTTGGCATCGAAGCTCTGCAGGGTCACGCTGCCCTGGGCGCTGCGCGCGCCACCGATGAAGTTGTGTCCGAACATGCTTGGCTCCTGGTTCTGCGAAAAAGGATCGCCGGGCCTCGTGAGCCCGGCGTGGCCCCGAAGGGCAGGTCGGGCGCGGGGCCCGAGGAAGAAACCGCGCGGCGCCACCCGGATGGGGTGCCGGCTGACGCGCGGTGGAAAGCCTCAGAGCGCCCTGACCAGTCCTGGCTGCACGGCCTGGTCGGCCACGGCGACGCGATTGCGCAGCGGCTGGCCGAACTCGCCCAGGCTGATCTCGAAGACATCCCCGGCGCGGGTCCGCACACCGTCGCCGAAGGACAGCGTGGCAGTGCCGAAGTAATGCACGTGGATATCACCGGGGCGCAGGAACTGCGCGTACTTGAAGTGGTGATACTCGAGGTTCTCCAGGCTGTGGCACATGTTGTCCTCGCCGGAGAGGAAGGGTTTCTCCCAGAGCACTTCGCCGTCGCGCAGGATGCGGCTACGACCCTCCAGGTGACGCGGCAGCTCGCCCAGGCGCAGTTCCGGGCCGAAGCTGCAGAAGCGCAGCTTGGAGTGCGCCAGGTACAGGTAGTTGCGGCGCTCCATCACGTGGTCGGAGAACTCGTTGCCCAGGGCGAAGCCCAGGCGGTAAGGGCGCGCGTCCGGGCCGATGACGTAGAGGCCGACCAGCTCCGGTTCCTCGCCGGCGTCCTCGGCGAAATCCGGTTGCGGCAGGGCCGCGCCGGGCCGTACGACGATACCGCCGTCGCCCTTGTAGAACCATTCCGGCTGCGCGCCCGCCTGGCCGGCCGGCGGACGACCGCCCTCCACGCCCCACTGGAACATGCGCATGCTGTCGGTGACGGCCGCTGCCTCGGCCTGCTGCTGGTGCATCTTGTCGCGGGTGGCGGCGCTGCCCAGGTGGGTCAGGCCGGTGCCGGTGACCAGGCAATGCGCCGGGTCCTCGTGGTCCAGCGGCGCCAATACGCGGCCTTCGTCCTGCAACGCGGCGTAGTCATGGGAATCGCCCAGGCCGCGCGCCAGTACCTCACCGGCCAGGTCGCGACCGGCTTCAATGGCCTGCAGGGCCAGTTGGCGGACGCTGGCAGCGCCCTTCACTTCCAGGGCGCGCTCGCCCTCCACCACGCCGACCCGGCGTTCACCGGCGGCGGTTTCGAATTGGATCAGTCGCATGCTCATGCTCGCTTGTCGTTGAGGGGTTCAGCGGGTGGTTTCGGCCATCAGCGATGGCTCCTGGCGCTGGCGGCGCTCCAGGCGGGAATAGACGATGCCGGTCAGCACCAGCCCGAAGAGCATCACCATCGAGAGGAAATACAGGCCCGAGGACAGGTGCCCGGTGTGCTCCTTCAGCGCGCCGATGCCGAACGGGCCGAGGTACCCGCCCAGGTTGCCGATGGAGTTGATCAGGGCGATGCCGGCCGCCGCGCTGGCGCCGGAGAAGAAGCGCCCCGGCAGGGTCCAGAACACCGCGGTGCAGGAGAACAGCGCGAACGCCACCAGGCACAACGCCGCCAGTTGCAGCACCGGCGCGCTGAACCAGGCACTGAAGAACAGCCCCAGGGCGCCCAGGGCGTAGAGCACGCCGAGGTGGCCATAGCGGTCGTTCAGGCGATCGGAACTGCGCGGCACGATGAGCAGGCCGATGATGCCGAACAGGTAAGGCACGGCGGAGACGAAGCCGGTGGTCAGGTCGCTGCCGCCGAACTGGTGGATCAGCGTCGGCAGCCACAGGCCCAGGCCGTAGATGCTCAGGGTGACCGGCAGGTAGTACAGCGCCAGGAGCAGGACGCGGCGGTCCTTCAGGGCATGCAGCGGGTTGCCGTGGCGGGTCTGGCCGAAGTCGCGCAGGTCGTTCTGCAGTTGTTCCTTGAGCCAGGCGCGCTCGGGCTCGCTGAGCCAGCGCACCTTGTCGGGGCCGTCCGGCAGCAGGCGCAGGGTCGGCCAGGCCAGGAGTATGGCCGGGGTGCCGATGCAGATGAACAGCCACTGCCAGCCATGCAGCGCCAGGTGGCCGTCAAGGCCCAGCAGCGCCCCCGACAGCGGGCCGGTCACCAGCATCGCCAGCGGCTGGGAAAGGATGAAGAAGCCGAGGATCTTGCCGCGGTGGCGCACCGGGTACCACTGGGTGATGTAGTACAGCACCCCCGGGAAGAAGCCCGCCTCCGCGGCCCCCAGCAGGAAGCGCATGACATAGAAGCTGTTGGGCCCGCTGATGAAAGCCATGCCCACGGTGATCGCCCCCCAGGTGATCAGGATGCGGGCGAACCAGCGGCGCGCGCCGAAGCGGTCGAGCAGCAGGTTGCTGGGGACTTCGAAGAGGAAATAGCCGATGAAGAACAGGCCGGCGCCGAAGCCATAGGCGGCGTCGCCGATGCCGACGTCGGCGCCCATGTGCAGCTTGGCGAAACCGACGGCGGAGCGGTCGACATAGGCGACCAGGTAGAGCAGGACGAGAAAGGGAATGAGCTTCAGCGTGATCAGGCGGACGAGCCGCTGTTCCTGAATCATGGCGGGGACTCCGATTGTTCTTGTAATGGGAACTGCGCACGGCCGGGGATTTCTGGCAGGTCCTCGGCTCAGTGGGATCGACTATATAGTATTACTATTCATCGCAACAACCCTTCACAAAGACCGACTTAAGCAGTAGATTGCCGATCAACCGACCAATTAGTAATACAATAAGAGTACGCTTCCATGCCTGACAAAAAGCCCTTCCTGCGCTCCGCCCAGTGGTTCGGCACCGCCGACAAGAACGGTTTCATGTACCGCAGCTGGATGAAGAACCAGGGCATCCCGGACCATGAGTTCCAGGGCAAGCCGATCATCGGCATCTGCAACACCTGGTCCGAGCTGACGCCTTGCAACGCGCACTTCCGCAAGATCGCCGAGCACGTGAAGAAAGGCGTGCTTGAGGCCGGCGGGTTCCCCGTGGAGTTCCCGGTGTTCTCCAACGGCGAGTCGAACCTGCGGCCCACCGCGATGCTCACCCGCAACCTGGCGAGCATGGACGTGGAAGAAGCCATTCGCGGCAACCCGGTGGACGCCGTGGTGCTGCTCACCGGCTGCGACAAGACCACCCCCGCCCTGCTGATGGGCGCCGCCAGTTGCGACGTGCCGGCCATCGTGGTCACCGGCGGGCCGATGCTCAACGGCAAGCACAAGGGCCGCGACATCGGCGCCGGCACTATCGTCTGGCAGATGCACGAAGCCTTCAAAGCCGGGCAGATCGACCTCAACGAGTTCCTTTCCGCCGAGGCCGGCATGTCCCGCTCCGCCGGCACCTGCAACACCATGGGCACCGCCTCCACCATGGCCTGCATGGCCGAAGCGCTGGGCACCTCGCTGCCGCACAACGCGGCCATCCCGGCGGTGGATTCGCGCCGCTACGTGCTGGCGCACCTGTCCGGCATGCGCATCGTCGACATGGTCAACGAAGACCTGCGCCTGTCGAAGATCCTCACCCGCGAAGCCTTCGAGAACGCCATCCGGGTCAACGCCGCCATCGGCGGTTCGACCAACGCGGTGATCCACCTCAAGGCCATCGCCGGCCGCATCGGTGTCGATCTTGAACTGGATGACTGGACTCGTGTCGGCCGCGGCACTCCCACCATCGTCGACTTGCAACCTTCCGGGCGCTTCCTGATGGAAGAGTTCTACTACGCCGGCGGCCTGCCTGCGGTGATCCGCCGCCTGGGCGAGAACGGCCTGCTGCCCCACCCTGCCGCGCTCACCGCCAACGGCAAGGGGCTGTGGGACAACTGCCGCGAGGCGCCGCTGTACGACGAGGAAGTGATCCGCCCGATCGACCAGCCGCTGGTGGCCAACGGCGGCATCTGCGTGCTGCGCGGCAACCTGGCGCCCAAGGGCGCGGTGCTCAAGCCCTCGGCGGCGACCCCCGAGCTGATGCGTCATCGCGGCCGCGCCGTGGTGTTCGAGAACTTCGACGACTACAAGGCGCGCATCAACGACCCGGAGCTGGAGGTCGACGCCAGTTCGGTGCTGGTGATGAAGCACTGCGGGCCCAAGGGCTATCCGGGCATGGCCGAGGTGGGCAACATGGGTCTGCCGGCCAAGCTGCTGGCCCAGGGTGTGACCGACATGGTGCGCATCTCCGACGCGCGCATGAGCGGCACCGCCTACGGCACCGTGGTGCTCCACGTGGCGCCGGAAGCAGCGGCCGGCGGCCCGCTGGCGGCCGTGCGCGAGGGTGACTGGATCGAGCTGGACTGCGAGGCAGGCCGCCTGCACCTGGACATCCCCGACGAGGAACTGGCCGCGCGCCTGGCCGACCTGCAGCCGCCGCAGAAGCTCATCACCGGCGGCTATGCCAAGCTGTACATCGACCACGTGATGCAGGCCGACGAAGGCTGCGACTTCGACTTCCTGGTCGGCTGCCGCGGCTCCGCCGTACCCCGTCATTCCCACTGACGGCCAGCGCCCGGCCACGGCCGGGCGCGCTCACCCATGGCGATGCTATGATGCGGCGCCCAGCCTTCATGGATCGCACCGCCCGCACATGGATTACCGCCAGCCCAAACCGCGCAAGAGCATGCATGCCACCCTGGTCCAGGACCTGGGCATGCAGATCGTTTCCGGCCAGTTGCAGCCCGAGCAGAAGCTGCCCTCGGAAGCCAGCCTGTGCGAGGAGTACGCGGTCAGCCGCCCGGTGTTCCGCGAAGCCATGCGCGTGCTCACCGCCAAGGGACTGGTCTATGCCCGCCCGCGCCTGGGCACGCTGGTGCGGCCGCGCCGTGACTGGCACATGCTCGACCCGGACGTGCTGCACTGGCTGATGCAGGCGACACCGCAGAAGGAATTCTTCAACACGCTGTCCAGCGTGCGCTGGGTGATCGAACCGGCCGCCGCCGCCCTGGCCGCCACCAATGCCAGCGAAGACGACGTGAGCTCCATCGCCGAGGCCTACCAGCGCATGGAGGCGGCGCAGACCCACGAGGAACGCCTGCAGCCGGACCTGGACTTCCACACGCGGATTGCCGACGCCACCCACAACGACCTGCTCGCCTACCTGTGCAACATGCTTTCGCTGGCCCTGCGCGAGTCGGTGCGCTACTCCAACCAGCGGCCGAACTTCCACGAGCTGGCGCTGCCCCGGCACAAGGCGATCCTCACCGCCATCCAGAACCGCGACGCCCTCGGCGCACGGCACGCTTCGCTGGTGCAGCTGGAGGACGCGCGGGTCGCGCTGAGCGGCGTGCTCGGCCAGGACCCGACCGCCTGAAGCCTTACGCCGACTGCTCCAGCAACCAGCGGCAATAACGCTCCACACCTTCCGCCACGCCCATCATCGGCGCGCGGTAGCCGGCTTCGCGGAGGAAAGCGATGTCGGCGCAGGTGTAGCACTGGTACTTGCCGCGCAGCTCATCGGGGAACTCGGTGTACTCCAGCAGACCGGCGCGGATCGCCCCGTCGAGGGTCAGCGGTTGCAGGTCCTGCTGTTCGCGCAGGGTGTTGATCACTGCCAGCGCCACATCATTGAACGGCTGGGCGCGGCCGCTGCCGAGGTTGAAGATGCCGCTGCGCTCGGGATTGTCGAGGAAGTGCAGGTTGACCTTCGCCACATCCTCCACCGAGACGAAGTCGCGCAGGTGGCCGCCGGCCGGATAGTCGCCGTACTCGCCGAACAGCTTCACCTTGCCGGTCTCGCGGAACTGGTTGAAGCAGTGGAAGGCCACCGAGGCCATGCGTCCCTTGTGCTGCTCGCGCGGGCCGTAGACGTTGAAGTAGCGGAAGCCCGCAACCTGGCTGCGCGCGCCGGGCAGCGCCTTGCGCACGCGCTGGTCGAAGAGGAATTTGGAGTAGCCGTAGACATTCAGCGGCCGCTCGCAGGAGCGCACTTCGCGGAACTCGTGACCGCCGCCGTACACCGCCGCCGAGGAGGCGTAGAGGAACGGCACGCCCAGCGACAGGCTGGTGTCCAGCAGGTCGCAGCTGTAGCGGTAGTTGTTGTCCATCATGTAGCGCCCGTCGCGCTCCAGGGTGCTGGAGCAGGCGCCCTGGTGCAGCAGCGCGCGCACCACGCCAAAGTCGCCACGGGCGTAACGCACGATGAAGTCGCGCTTGTCCAGGTAATCGCTGATGTCGCAGTCGGCAAGGTTGGCGAACTTGTCGCCCTCGGTCAGATCGTCGACCGCGATGATGTCGGTCTCGCCGCGCTGGTTCAGCGCCTTGACGAGGTTGCTGCCGATGAAGCCGGCGGCGCCAGTGACAATGATGCTCATGGGGGCACCTCCTGTGGAGAATGGGTGCCCTCAGACTAAAAGTGGTACCGCAGTACCCCTTTGATATGAAGCAAGGAAGTTAGCCTGCTAACTAAGTTGCCCGCCAACCGGTACAGCCAGGGTTCAGGAGCGATCGTTGTGGCCCAGGTCGCGCTGCGGATCGATACGGTCGCGTACCCGCTGCTTGAGCACCTTGGCCTCGGGGAAGCCGCCGTCCGCCTTGCGCTCCCAGATCTGCTCGCCGTCGCAGGTGATCTGGAAGATGCCGCCGGTGCCCGGCACCAGGCTGACCTTGCCCAGGTCGTCGCCGAAGGTACTCAACAGTTCCTGGGCCAGCCAGGCGGCGCGCAGCAGCCATTGGCACTGGGTGCAGTAGGTGATGACGATTTCGGCTTTGGCTTCGGACATGAATCAGACTCTGCTGTAGGACGCGAACCTATAATACCGCTCTGAAACGCCCTACCGGACTCTTCTCTTCATGCGCCGACTGCTGTTCGCCCTCCTCCTGCTCCTTCCCCTCGGCACCCTGGCGGCGAACACCCCGCCGAAGATCGGCCTGGTCCTTTCCGGCGGCGCGGCGCGCGGCCTGGCGCACATCGGTGTGCTGAAGGCGCTGGACGAACAGGGCATCCATGTCGACGCCATCGCCGGCACCAGCATGGGCGCGGTGATCGGTGGCCTGTACGCGGCGGGCTACACGCCCAGGGAGCTGGAACAGCTGGCCCTCGGCCTGGACTGGAAGCAGGCGCTGTCGGATTCTCCGCCCCGGGTCGACGTGCCCTTCCGCCGCAAGCAGGACGACCGCGACTTCCTGGTGAAGCAGAAGCTCAGCTTCCGCGACGACGGCACCCTCGGCCTGCCGCTGGGCGCGATCCAGGGGCAGAACCTGTCGATGCTGCTGGAAAGCCTGCTGGTGCACACCAGCGACACCCGCAACTTCGACCAGTTGGCCATTCCCTTCCGCGCGGTGGCCACCGACATCGCCACCGGCGAGAAGGTAGTGTTCAGCAAGGGCCACCTGCCCCAGGCGATCCGCGCCAGCATGTCGATCCCGGCGGTATTCGCCCCGGTGGAGGTCAACGGCAAGCTGCTGGTGGACGGCGGCATGGTCGACAACATCCCGGTGGACGTGGCGCGGCAGATGGGCGTCGACGTGGTCATCGTGGTCGACATCGGCAACCCGCTGCTGGACCGCAAGCAGCTGACCACGGTGGTGGACATGCTCAACCAGTCCGTCACCCTGATGACCCGCAAGAACTCCGAAGCGCAGCTGGCCACCCTCAAGTCCAGCGACATCCTCGTACAGCCGCCGCTCAGCGGCTACAGCTCCACCGATTTCGGCCGCGTGCCGCAACTGATCGATGCCGGCTACCGCGCCGCCAGCATCCTCGCGCCGCGCCTGGCCGCCCTGCGCAAACCCGCCGACGCCCAGGCGGTGGCCCTGACCGAGGCGCGCACACCGGACGAGCGCCGACCGGTGATCGATCGCATCGAGGTGGAGAACAACTCCAAGGTCAGCGACGAGGTCATCCTCCACTACATCCGCCAGCCACTGGGCGAGCCGCTGGACCTGGAGCGCCTGCAGCGCGACATGAGCACCCTCTACGGCCTGGACTACTTCGACCAGGTGCAGTACCGCGTGGTGCACAGCAAGGCCGGCGCGCAGGGCAAGGCCGGCAACGCCCTGGTCATCCATGCCTACGGCAAGCGCGGCGGCACCGATTACCTGCGCCTGGGCCTGAACCTCTCCGACGACCTGCGCGGCGACAGCACCTTCAATGTCGGCGGCAGCTACCGCATGAACGGCATCAACCGCCTCGGCGCAGAATGGCTGACGCGTCTGCAGATCGGCGACCAGCAGGAGCTCTACAGCGAGTTCTACCAGCCGCTGGACGTGGGCTCGCGCTACTTCGTCGCACCCTACCTGTTCAACCAGGCACAGAACGTCGAGGCCACCGACAACGACGACCCCATCGCCGAGTACCGCCTGGAGCGCTACGGCTACGGGCTGAACATCGGCCGGCAGATCGCCAACAACGGCGAATTCCGCCTGGGCATTGCCCAGGCCTTCGGCAAGGCCGACGTACGGGTGGGCGAGCAGGACCTGCCCGACTACCACTTCAACGAAGGCTATGCCCAGCTGCAGTACTCCTTCGACACCATGGACAACGTCGACTTCCCCCGTGAAGGCGAGAACATCCAGGCCTCCTTCCGCGAGCACACCCCCTCCCTGGGTGACGACGATCGCTACCGGCAGTGGGAGTTCCACCTGGACAAGGCGCTGAGCAGCGGCCCGAACACCTGGGTGCTGGGCGGTGGCTACGGGCGCACCATCGACGATGCCGACGTGGTGGTGTCCAGCTTCCTCCTCGGCGGTGCAAGGCAGCTCTCCGGCTACCGCCAGGACGCGCTGGCCGGGCAGAACTACAGCCTCGGGCGGGTCATCTACTACCGCCGCATGACCGAGCGCTCCTTCCTGCCGCTGGACTTCCCCTTCTACCTGGGCGGCAGCCTGGAGCGCGGGCGGGTATGGAACAACGACAACAGCTACGACACCGGCTACGTCAACGCTGGCAGCATCCTGATGGGCTTCGAGACGCCACTGGGGCCGCTGTCCTTCAGCTACGGCTTGAACGATGCCAGCGAGCATGCGGTGTACATCAACCTGGGCCGCAACTTCTGAGGCGCTGGGGCCGGCATTCTCCCGCAGGAGTGGGCCATGCCCGCGATCGCGGACAAGGTCGCGTTTTCGGTGAGTTCCTGTGTGCGCTGACGAGAGCGCCCTGCCGGCGCTGTTCGCGGGCGTGGCCCGCTCCTACAGATCACGCCCGCCTTAGCCCGTGCCCACACGCGGCTTGCGTAACGTGCGCCCAAGAAAAAGCCCGGCATCGGCCGGGCTTTTCTATTCGCGCTACGGATCAGGCAATCAGCGCCAGCAGTTCGCGCGCTTCGGCCTTGGCCTTGGAATCGCCGCTGGCGATCACCTGCTTGAGGATGCCGTAGGCTTCCTCCAGGTTGCCCTGGTCAATGCACTGGCGGGCACGATCGAGGCTGGCCAGCAGCTCATCGTGCTCGTGCACGATATCCTCCGGCAGGTCGAAGCTCAGGTCTTCCTCCACCCCCTGGGCCTTGTTGCCATGGCCGAACATCGCGCCATGTTCGCCCAGGTCCAGCTCGGTGATTTCCGGCAGCTCATGCAGGTTGCTGCGGAAGTCCGACGGCACTTCCTGGGCGACCTTGGGTGCGGCCTTGTCCTGCTTGGGTGAATCGAAGGGGTTGTCGAGCTTGTCCCAGTCCAGGTCCAGCGACAGGTCGCTGAGGTTCATGGCGAAGTCGGGTTGATCCGCTTCCGCCTTCGCCTGCACCGGCGCCACCGAAGCAGGTTCGCCCAGCTCCAGGTCGTCCCAGTCGGTCAGTGTTTCCCCGGTAGGCGGCTGCAGGGCGTCTTCCACCTGCACCAGCATCGCCGGGTAGCGCGACTTCAGCTGGTCGATCTGCTTCTGTTCGCCGCCGATAGCCACCAGGTTGCGCTCTTCCTCGTGGAAGCCCGCCACATCACCCAGTTCGGCCAGCACCAGCAGCAGCTTCATGCGCAGCTCGCGACGACCAGGCTCGGCGTTGACGGCCTTGCGCAGCATGTCGCGGGCCTGGTTGAAGCGGCCGTAGGCGATGTAGATGTCCGCACCTTCCAGGCTGTCCGCACTGGCTGCCGGCAGGCGGGCGACGCCCGGCTCCGGCGTGGCGACCACCACCGGATGGGGGATGGGCACCGGTGCAACCACGGCAGCGGCCAGCGGTTTGGCCGGCGGCAGCGGCTTGACTGCTTCGCTGGCAGCCACGCGGGCGGCCGGCGCCTCCTGCGGTTTCTCTTCGCGCTTGCGGCGGGCGAACAGCAGGCCGACCAGCAAGGCGCCCAGGGCGCCGGCGCCAATCCAGGGCCAGTAGCTGAACCCGGAATCCGTAGCATCCTGCGCGGGGGTTGCCGGCTGTGCCACGCGGGTTGCCGGAGTGTTATCCGCCGCCGGAGCCGGCGCATTGGCGGCAGCAGGGGCAGCATCGGGCGCCGCGCTGGCGGCCGGCGCGGCAGCAGCGCTGCCCTGGCGGCGGTCCAGTTCGGCCTGGAGTGACTGCACCTGCTGGTCTCGGCTCTGCAAGGCCTGCTGCAGGGACTCGAGCTGCTTCTGCAGGTCGTCCATGCGCTGGTTCATCTGGTCGCGCTGGGCATTGGCCAGGAGCAGATCAGCCTCCACCTTGGCCAGGTTGGCGTCGCCTGCCGGTGCGGCGGCGCCAGCGGCATCCGCCTGGGCCTGGGGCTGCGCAGCGGCGGCCTGGGGCGCCTCGACGGCCGGCGCCGACGGCGCAGTCGCCGCAGGTTGCGCAGCCGGCGCTGCAGGGCCAGCGAGTTGCTGCCCCTGCGGCAGGACCAGCGTGTGGCCGACCTTCAGGCGGTGCGGGTCGCCATTGACGAAGGCCTGCGGGTTCAGCGCCACGATGCTGTCCATCAACTGGCTGCGCGAGGCGCCAGAACCGGTCAGGTGCGAGGTGATCTTCCACAGGGTGTCATTGCGTACCGTGGTATAGCGGCCGTCTCCCGCCGGCAGCGGCGGCTGCGGGGGAGCGCTGCGTACCGGAGCCGAACGGTAGGCGGAGGAGCGCGAAGGCGCGGCTTCGCTCGTGCCCACGTTGGCTGCCACGCTGCGGTTGGCGCTGTTGTACTCCGGCGGATCGAGCAGCACGGTGTACTCGCGCAGCAGGCGCCCGTTGGGGCGCTCCACGGCGATCAGGAAATTCAGGAACGGCTCGCGCACCGGCTGCGTGGACACGACCTTGATGTAGCCGCGCCCGTTGCGGATCACCGGGGTGAAGCGCAGGTTCTGCAGGAACACGAAGCGGTCGACGCCCGCGTTCTCGTAGTCGGCGGGACTGGCGAGCTTTGCGACCAGTTCGTCGGAGGTCATGTCGCCGGTCTGCAGCAGGGCGATCTCGGCATCCAGTGGCTGGTTCAGCCCCGAGTGCAACGTGATCTCCCCCAGGCCGAGGGCATTCGCGTGAGCGGAGACAAAAACCGAAAGTGCGGCAAGCGTCAGCGGAATTCTATTTATTCGAGCCATAACCCCATCCCATTGTCCGGGTCTGCACGCCATTCCCTGACCACTCGAAAGCAGCAGGCTGAACCTGTCCACACACTAGAAGCCATGCCGGACTGCAGACCGTCACGCACCACCCCTCTGTACCTTGCAGGGTACAGGCCGTCTGATATCACGGATTAGGTGGTGCGCTGGGTTTGGTCAAGAGAAATAGTCGAAAAACCGGCGAATGGTTAGGGAGTGGATAGCGAATGGCCAGCGATCCCGCCAAGGACCGCCAGAAAAATGGCTACTCTACCCGAATAACGTGACGAAATGCTCAGTTTCGCTCGAGATTGCCGAGAATCCGACTGAGCGTTTTCTGACACAGCGCGATTTCTTCCTCCGAAATCCCTGTCAGCACTTCGTTGCGCACGGCCGCGGCGATGTTCTCGATATCAGCGATCAGGACATCTGCCTTGGGGGTGAGGGCGATACGCTTGGCGCGGCGGTCCTCGGCCACGGCCTGGCGGCGGACCAGCCCCTGGGCTTCGAGGCCATCGAGCAGCCGGGCCAGGGTCGGGCCTTCGACACCGACCGACTGGGCCAGCTCGCGCTGGGTGGGGGCGGCGGAATGGCGCGCCAGGTGCAGCAGCACCAGCCAGCGGGCCTGGGACAGCCCGAGGTGGCTGAGACGGCGGTCGAGCTCTGCCCGCCATGCACGCGAAGCCTGGGCCAGTTGGGTACCGAAGTAGTGCTTATCGTTGTCTGACATTGTTCCGCAAATTTCGGGAGTGAATCGGCTAAGTTGATTTGACTAATTATTAGCCAGCTAATCAAGCCCGTACAATGACAGATTGTCGCAGGGTGTAAATGGCTATCTCACCATTTCGCGTACTGGTCCTCGACGAACCCCCACAGGTTCTCGATGCGCACCTCGGCCTGCCCCACCGGCCGCAGCACGCCGCTGAAGCGCCCGAAGATCTGCTTGAAGTTGCTGGCCAGCACGCCGAGATTGAGGCGTTCCTGGTGCAGCCCGTGAGCCTCGAAGCGCAGTTCGACCTGGCCGTCGTAGGATCGGATGGTCCAGGGCTGCAGCGGATGGTCGCGGTCGAACTCGAAGCGCACCGTGTCGACTTTCACCAGCTGACCGTCGAGCCAGTAGCAGTTCTCGGTGAAGCTGGTTTCGTTGACCCCGCACGACAGGTTCAACCCGAGGCGCCGGCCCTGCGCCTCGCCGGACAGGCAGGCCCAGTTCCAGAAGGTCTCGCGGCGCATGTAGCCGGCGGACCAGTCGTGGTGCGCGTAGGCATCGAGCTCGCGCAGGTCGTAGTTGCCCAGCGCGCTGCGCACCTCGCCATGGCAGTGCACGCCGGCCACCTTGCGGGCGTAGACCCAGCCGTTCACCGCCGTCGGCGTGCACAGGCTCATGGGCTGGAACGCCGGCTGCTCCTCGCTGAAGCGCGCGTCGATTCGGGTGCCGTCGTCCAGCTCGACCAGCAGTCGCTTCTCGAAGGGCGAGGAGCTGTTCTCCAGGCGCAACAGGTTGCGTCCCTGGCGCAGTTCGCAGACGCCGTCGTTCGGGGCCTGCGAGAACTTCGCGCCCCTGCCCAGCGGGCATTTGAACTGGCGCTCGATCATCCGCCCGCTTTCGGGGTGGTAGAGGTAGACGAAGCCGATGGTGAGCAGGCTGACATCCGCCAGCGCGCAGCCGCCGATCAGGGTCGGACTGATCAGGCCGAAGTACTGGAACTGGTGGAAGCGGCGCCACTTGCTCAACGCCCCCAGCCGGCGGCCCATGGCTGAGCGGAAGTCGAAGTCGCGGTAATTGATGGTCGCCGGGGTGCCGGGAAAGATGCCGTAGTGCGGTTGGCCGTTGGGCTGGATCAGCTGCTGCATGGGCGCGGGCTCGGTGACGGGATGCGCCGAATGCTAGCACCGCGCCTGCAAGCGCCGCAGTCACGCACGGCGCCAGCTCGGGGGACCGAATGGGCCACGTCGGCCGACACCAACGCTCCTGCAGGATCGGAACGTATCAGGCGACGACCTGATTGCGTCCGAACGCCTTGGCTTCGTAAAGGGCACGATCGGCGTGCTCGTAGATGCTGCGCAGCGGGTGGCCGGTCTCCGGCCAAAGACAGGAAACGCCGATGGACAGCGTCACCTCGTCCGCCGTCAGCGACCCCTCATGGGCGATGCCCATGGCCTGCACCGACTCGCGCACTACCTCGGCACGCTCCCTGGCCTCGCGCTCACTGGCGCCGTAGAGCAGCACGGCGAACTCCTCGCCGCCCAGGCGCACGGCCATGTCCAGCGGGCGCCGCGCACTGGCGGCCAACACCTCGCCGATGCGCTGCAGCACACCGTCTCCGGCCTGATGGCCATAGCGGTCGTTGTAGGCCTTGAAGTGGTCGACATCGCAGAGCAGCAGTGCCAGCCCGACGCTCTCGCGCTGGGCCTGGCGCCACAGGCGCTCCAGCTGGCGATTGAAGCTGCGGCGGTTGTGCAGGCCGGTCAGGGCGTCGTGTTCGGCCATGACCTTCAGCAGCCGGCTGATGAGGAAATGCTGGCGCGACTTGTAGTCCAGCAGGTAGCAGCCCACCGCACCGACCAGGTTGCCGAACAGCAGGAACACCACGTTGCTGATCAGCTTGGGCAGCGGCAGCCCGGCGTAAAGCTCGAACCCCACGTACCCCAGCAGGATCACCAGCGCGCACCCCACTGCCTCGGTGAAGCGCAGGCCGATCAGGAAGTAGGCCGCCATGCTCACCAGCAGCAGGCCCTCGTAGGGATAGCTCTGGTCAACCGTGTGCGCGATGCCGGCCACGGCCGCGGCGCCAATGCCGACGCTGAGGATGCAGGCCAGGCTCAAGGGCACCAGCAGGTGGATATGCCGACGTTGCAGGATCAGCCCGCCGCAGACGGTGAGCAGCACCAGCACGCCGATGCGCACCGCGAGCATCTGCCAGTGTTCGGGACCACGGATGAGGAGGAAATCGATAGCCGCCAGCGCCAGCCAGATCAGCACACCGATGGTCAGCGCGGTGCGCTTGAGATCGAAGCTGTCTTCCAGCAGGTAATGACGGTACTGGGTCTCGAGGTCGGGTTCGAAACGCAGGCGGCGAAAGCCCCGGGAGAGCTGTTCGGCATAGGCATTGGAGCGGACGTCGTCCAGCCAGCTTTGTTGTTGTGGCACGCTCACCTCTTCTCGTGGAGGTCTAAGTGCCACCATAGCCGTTCGGGACGTGCGTCACAAGTTTGTCGTTTTGCCCCGTCACGAAACTGACAGGGCAACGCACTCACCAGCGATCGTCCCGGGAGTTCCGGTAGCGGTCGTGGCCGTAGTACGAGTCATTGCAGTAGCGACGATCGGAGCGGCCGTGATGCTTGCGGCAGTCGCGATCGTCGTCATCGTCATCCTTGGACATGATGACCAGCCCTGCTACCAGCGCGACCGCCGCAACGCCGATCAAGGCGTTCTTGCCACCTTCGGTCAGCCCGCCACCACTGGCGCATCCACTGAGTTGCCCGACGACCAGCAGCCCCGCCACTACCCGCACCCAGCTCGCCATCTGTCACTCCGAAAGTGATCCGTACTGGCAGCTATGACTGGTGGGAAAAGGCGCCGTTGCTGGCACATTGATATTTCATCTGTAACGCCGTATTTCGGGGCGATCAGACTTCCAGTTCGGCCTGCAGGGCGGCGCGCACGCAATGCAGAACGCCCATCGGCACACGGCCTTCGAACAGCTCGGCGATGGCGGTGACCGGCGGCAGTTCACCGTCCTCGTCGAGGAAAGCATCCTGGATTTCACCCAGCAGCTCCTCGGGCAGGTCCAGCGCCTGTTCCAGGCCCAGCTGCTGCTTGCCGATGGCCTCGGCCAGCAGGCTGTAGACGTTCTTCTCGCTGCAATCGAGCTGGCGGGCGATCTGCGCCGGGGTCATGCCGGCGCGGGCCAGGGTCACCAGTTCGTGGCTGAGATCGGCAACCGGCGCTGGCGTGGCGGGTGCCGCCTCGGATTCGGTAAGCACATCGAGGAAGGCCTGGCCGTAGCGCTCCAGCTTGCGCGCGCCGACACCGCTGACCTGGGCCATGCCGGCAAGGGTGGTGGGCTGGCTGCGGAGCATTTCCAGCAGGGTCGCGTCGGGGAAGATGACGTAGGGCGGCACCGAATGCTCCTGCGCCAGCTTGCGCCGCAGGGTACGCAGGGCTTCCCACATCTCGCGCTCTTCCTGGCGCACCAGCTGGCTGGCCGAACTGGCGCCACCGGAGGAGGAAGACTTGCTGCGCTGCGGCTTGGGGTCACGGCGCAGGGCCAGGGTCTCTTCGCCACGCAGCAGCGGGCGGCAGGCCTCGGTCAGGCGCAGGCCATTGAAGCCGTCGACATCCACATCGGCGAAACCGCGGGCGACCAGCTGGCGGAACAGCGTGCGCCACTCGTCTTCGCCACGGGACTTGCCGATGCCGAACACCGCCAGGTGCTGGTGGCCGGCGCTGCGCACCTTTTCGTTGTCCTTGCCCAGCAACACGTCCACCAGGTGGCCGACGCCGTAGCGCTGGCCGCTGCGGTAGATAGCCGACAGCGCCTGGCGCGCCGGCTCGGTGGCATCCCAGGTCTCGACGCCGTCGACACAGATGTCGCAGTGGCCGCAGGGGTTGGGCATCACCTCGTCGAAGTAGGCCAGCAGTGCCTGGCGGCGGCAGCGGGTTTCCTCGCACAGCGCCAGCATGGCTTCGAGCTTGTGCCGTTCGACGCGCTTGTGGCGCTCGTCGCCCTCGGAGTTCTGCATCATCTGCCGCAGCAGCAGCACGTCCTGCAGGCCGTAGGCCATCCAGGCGTCGGCGGGCAGGCCGTCACGGCCGGCGCGGCCGGTTTCCTGGTAGTAGGCTTCCAGGCTTTTCGGCAGATCCAGGTGCGCGACGAAGCGCACGTTGGGCTTGTCGATGCCCATGCCGAAGGCAATGGTGGCAACCATGATCAGCCCTTCCTCGTTGAGGAAGCGCTTCTGGTGATAGGCACGCAGGTCATTGGACAGACCGGCGTGGTAAGGCAACGCCGGGAAGCCCTGATTGGAGAGGAACTCGGCGACCTCCTCGACCTTCTTGCGCGACATGCAGTAGACGATCCCCGCATCGCCACGGCGCTCGGCGAGGAAACCCAGCAGCTGCTTGCGCGGCTGCTCCTTGGGCACGATGCGGTAGAAGATGTTCGGCCGGTCGAAGCTGGAGAGGAACTGCTCGGCGTCCTGCAGGTGCAGGCGCTGGATCATTTCCTCGCGGGTACGCATGTCCGCCGTGGCGGTCAGGGCGATGCGCGGCACATGCGGAAACAACTCGGCGAGCTGGCCCAGTTGCAGGTATTCGGGACGGAAGTCGTGGCCCCATTGCGACACGCAGTGCGCTTCGTCGATGGCGAACAGGCCGATCTCCAGGCGCTGCAGGAAGGCCAGCATCCGCGGCTGCACCAGGCGCTCCGGGGCGAGGTAGAGCAGCTTGATCTCGCCACGCTGCAGGCGGTCGGCGATCTCGCGCTGGGCATCGGGGCTGAGCGAGGAGTTCAGCGCCGCCACCGGCACACCCAGTTCGTCCAGCGTGGCAACCTGGTCTTCCATCAGCGCGATCAGCGGCGAGACCACCACCGTCAGGCCTTCGCGCAGCAGCGCCGGGACCTGGAAGCACAGCGACTTGCCGCCGCCGGTGGGCATCAGCACCAGGGCATCGCCGCCGCCGGCCACGCGCTCGATGATCCGCGCCTGATTGCCGCGGAAGGCGTCGTAACCGAAAACGTCTTTGAGGATGCGCAGGGCCTGATCGAGCATGGGGGACTCCGAATGAAGCCGCGCATTATACGCAAGCGATCCGCTCGCAGCCGGCACCTTGTCCGGGAAACTGCGGAAAAATCCGTCACATGCGTCCGAGCTATGCGTCGGAGCCCTGCGTCGGCGCGGGCTGCACGGGCATTTGGCTTTTGCCGCGGGGCTGCGGAAAGACTACAATTCGGGACCGATCACCTCCGAGGTAGTACCCGATGTCCTTCGCCGACCAATTGTCCCGCCTGCAAGCCTTTCTCGATGCCGATGACCTGCACGAGGAAGCCTTGGACTACGTGGCGGCACACGGCTACCTGACCGCCCTGGCGATCTGCCCGGAGGAAGTGCCGGAGCGCGAGTGGATCGACGCCCTGTTCGCCGAGCCGCCGCACTACCGCAGTGAGGAAGAACGCAGCGAGATCGAATCCACCCTGGTCCAGCTCAAGGCGCACATCATCCGCCAGATGGCCGGTGACGAGGAGCTGGAGCTGCCCTGCGAGCCCTACCTGGGCGACGAGCCGGACGACTCCGACATCCGCGGCTGGTGCATCGGCTTCATGGAAGGCGTGTTCCTGCGCGAAGCCGTGTGGTTCGAGCAGGCCGAGGAAGAAGTCAGCGAGCTGCTGCTGCCGATCATGGTCGGTTCCGGCCTGTTCGACGAACAGCCCGAGTTCGACGAGATCGCCAGCGACCGCGGGCTGGTGGACGACATGGTCGCGCAGATCCCCGAGTTGCTGACCAACCTGTTCCTGCTGTGCCAGGCCCCGGAAGAGAAACCCGCTCTCCTGAAGCCGCGCACCCACTAAACGCCCGATGTCTTCGCGGGAAATCCGCCAGAGCCGCCACGCCTGGGTTCGCTACTGCCTGCTGGGCGTGGGCTGGCTCAGCGTGGCGCTGGGCGTGATCGGCATCTTCCTGCCGGTCCTGCCCACCACGCCCTTCCTTCTGCTCGCTGCGGCCTGCTTCATGCGCAGCTCCCAGCGCTTCTACGACTGGCTGGTGAACCACCCCAGACTCGGCCCGTGGATCCGCGACTACCTCGACGGCGAAGGCATCCCGCTCAAGGGCAAGGTCTACGCCATCGGCCTGATGTGGTGCAGCATCCTGATTTCAGGTTTCATCGTGCAGCGCCCGTGGGCCTGGGCCTTCATGCTGACCAGTGCGACGCTGGTGACTCTCTACCTGATCCGCACCAAGACCCGCCGCCTAGACTGATCGCGGG
The DNA here is from genome assembly GCA_046940325.1 of Enterobacterales bacterium AE_CKDN230030158-1A_HGKHYDSX7. Classification (GTDB taxonomy): domain Bacteria; phylum Pseudomonadota; class Gammaproteobacteria; order Pseudomonadales; family Pseudomonadaceae; genus Pseudomonas. The sequence continues at coordinate 854,978 of JBKYMN010000001.1, forward strand.
GTCAGCTGCGGCACGCGGCCGCTCTCCTCCACCGCTTCCACCACCCTCACCGGCCCCACCGCATCCACCGTGAAACCGAAGGTATTCATCCCACCCTCGCTGCGCACGAACACCGAGCCGCCGTGCATGCTCGCCACCGCCTTGACGATGGACAGCCCCAGCCCGTGGCTGCTCTGGCTGTTGGCCCGCGCCACATCCATCCGGTAGAAGCGCTCGAACAGGCGCGCACGCTGATCGGCGTTGATCGGCTCGCCGGGGTTGCTGACCTCCACCTGGGCCGCGCCGCGCTCGCCACTCAGGCGCACCTCGATGCGACCGCCCGGCGCGGTGTGCTGGGCGGCGTTGTACAGCAGGTTGGTGACCGCGCGCTGGAACAGCGAGCGCTCGACGCAGGCTCGCGCATCGCCGCGCAGGCTTACCTGCACACCCTGCTCGTCGAAGATCACCTCGAGGAAGTCCAGGGTGGTCGCCACCTCGATCGCCAGCGAAGTTTCCACCCGCTCGGCGGCCAACCCGCCCTGGTCGACGCGGGCGAGGAACAGCATGTCGTTGACGATGGCGCGCAGGCGCTCCAGTTCTTCCAGGTTGGATTGCAGGACTTCTTCGTAGTCCGACGCACTGCGCTCGCGGGACAAGGCCACCTGGCTCTGGCCGATCAGGTTGGCCAGCGGCGTACGCAATTCATGGGCGACATCGGCGTTGAACGATTCCAGGCGCAGGTAGGCCTGCTCCAGTCGGTCCAGGGCTTCGTTGAAGGCGCCAGCCAGCGCCGACAGTTCCGCCGGCAGCCCTTCCAGGCGCAAGCGCTGGGACAGCTGCTTCGGGCTGATCTGCCGCGCTTCGGCGGAGAGCTCGTGCACCGGCCGCAGGCCGACCCGTGCGATCCAGTGCCCGCATAGCGTCGCCAGGGCAATGCCCAGCGCGGACAGCACGAAGAGTGTGATCAGCGTGGCGTGGCGGGCATGCTGGAAGGCCACGCTGTCGATAGCCGCGAGCAGCACCAGCGCCGGGCGACCGCCGCTGGCCGGCAGCACGCCGACACGGGCGCTGAGCGGCGAATCATGCTCGGGCAGTTCCAGTTCGGCGTAACCGTTGCCGCTGCCGAGCATCCGCCGTACCGCATCGTTGGGCTGGCCGTAGCGGAAGCGCGAATCGTCGCTGTCGATCCAGAAGCGGATCAGTTGGTACTCCTGGCTCAGGGTATTGAGCTTGAGTTGCATGTGCGGCCAACGCTCGGCGAGGTCCGGCTTGTCGAGCATGCGCGCGACCATGTTGAAGCGGGTGTCGAGCTCCGAGCGCTGCAGGCGCTCGATCTGCCCATCCAGCACGCAATACAGCGCCGAGCCAATGAGCAGGAAGATGCCCAGCGCGGCGGCGGCGAACATGCCGGCCAGGCGGGTCGACAGCGACAGGCCTCTCACGCTTCGATCTCTTGGGCAGCGCGGCTTTCCAGCACGTAGCCCATGCCGCGGATGGTATGCAGCAACTTGGTGTCGAAGGGCCCGTCGAGCTTGGCGCGCAGGCGCTTGATGGCGACCTCGACGACGTTGGTGTCGGTGTCGAAATTGATGTCCCAGACCAGCTCGGCGATGGCTGTCTTGGAGAGGATTTCCCCACTGCGCTGGGCCAGCACGCAGAGCAGCGAATACTCCTTGGCGGTCAGTTCCAGGCGCGTTCCGCCACGTTGCACACGGCGGCTGACCAGATCGATGGCGAGGTCGGCGATACGCATCTGCGTCGCGCTCTCCAGGTGCGCGCCACGCCGGGTCAGCGCTTGCAGGCGCGCCACCAGCTCGAGGAAGGAGAACGGCTTGATCAGGTAGTCGTCGGCGCCTTCGCGCAGGCCGCGCACGCGATCCTCCACGCGCTCGCGGGCAGTGAGCATGATCACCGGCGTCTGCCGCTGTTCACGCAACGCGCGCAGTACGCCGTAACCGTCGATACCGGGGAGCATCACGTCGAGGACGATGACGTCGTATTCGCCGTTGAGCGCCAGGTGCCGGCCGTCGATGCCGTTGCTCGCGACATCCACGGTGAAACCCTGCTCGCTCAACCCGCGCTGCAGGTAGTCGGCGGTCTTGCTCTCGTCTTCGACAATCAGCACGCGCATGCCCGTTCCTCGTTCGCCACGCCCATCATCCATGCTACCCAGCCCTGCCTCACGCCGCACCTTCGATCAGCGCCGGCGCGGCCTGGCGGTGGAACAGCCGGTCCAGCGCCAGGTACACCACCGGGGTGCTGAACAGGGTCAGCGCCTGGCTGAAGACCAGCCCGCCGACCACCGCCACACCCAGCGGCTGGCGCAGCTCCGAGCCGGTGCCGAAGCCGATCATCAGCGGGATGGCACCCAGCAGCGCGGCCAGCGTGGTCATCATGATCGGCCGGAAGCGCGCCAGGCAGGCCTCGCGGATCGCGTCATAGGGCGACAGCCCGCGCTGGCGCTGCGCGGCCAGGGCGAAGTCGACCATCAGGATGCCGTTCTTCTTGACGATGCCGATCAGCAGCACCAGGCCGATCAGTGCCATCACCGAGAACTCCAGCCCCCAGCCCCAGAGCAGGAACACCGCACCGATGCCCGCCGAGGGCAAGGTGGAGAGGATGGTCAGCGGGTGCACGAAGCTCTCGTAGAGCACGCCGAGGATCACGTAGACCGCGAACAGCGCCGCGAGGATCAGCAGCGGCTGGCTCGCCAGCGAACTCTGGAAGGCCGCCGCCGCGCCCTGGAACTCGCCGCTGATGCTGGACGGCATGCCGATCTCCTCCTGCGCGCGCTGCACCAGGCCCACCGCATCGCCCAGGGCCACACCCGGCGACAGGTTGAAGGACAGGGTCACCGCCGGGAACATGCCGTTGTGGTTGATCTGCAAGGGCCCGGACTTGTCCGGCGCGACCCGCGCCAGCGCCGCCAGCGGGACCATCTCGCCGGTCAGCGGCGAACGCAGGTGGAACCACCCCAGGCTCTCGGCACGACCGCGCTGCCGCGAGTCCAGTTCGAGGATGACCTTGTACTGGTTGACCTCGGTCTGGAATTCGCCGACCTGGCGCTGGCCGAAGGCGTCATACAGGGTCTGGCTGACGTCCTCGGCGGACAGCCCGAAGCGCGCCGCCGCCACCCGGTCGATCTGCAGCGAGGTAACGCTGGCGCCCATCTGCAGGTCGTTGGAGACATCCTGCAGGCCGCCCTCCTCCTTCAGCCGCTGGGTCAGGCGGTCCGCCCACAAGGCCAGCGCCGCGCTGTCGTTGCTGCGCAGGGCGTACTGGTACTGGGTGCGTACCGGGCCGGTGGCGAGGTTGATGTCCTGGGCCGAGCGCAGGTAAAGGACGATCCCCGGCACTTTGGCCAGCTTGGGCCGGATGCGGTTGATGAACTCGTCCACCGAGCCATCGCGGTCGCCACGGTCCTTGAGCACGATCCAGAAGCGGCCGTTGGACAGGCTCTGGCTGCCGCCGGTGATACCGATGGCGTGGTTGTAGCTCTGCACCGCCGGGTCGGCAGCGACGATATCCGCCAGTTGCTTGTGCTTCTCGGCCATGTCGGCATAGGAGATGTCTTCGGCGGCCTGGGTGGTGCCGAAGACGAAGGCGGTGTCCTGGGACGGGAAGAAGCCCTTGGGGATGCCGACGTAGCCGGCCACGGCGATGGCCACGCAGACCACGAAGCCGGCGAGCACGGTGCGCTGGTGATGCAGCGACCAGTCCAGCCCCTTCGCGTAGCGCGCCAGCAGCCAACCGGCGATACCGCCGTCATCATGCCCATGCTTCGGCGCGCCCATGAAGCGCGAGGCGAGCATCGGCGCCACGGTCAGCGAGGCCAGCACGGAGATGAGGATGGCGGCCGTGACGCTCACGGCGAACTCACGGAACAGCCGCCCGACGATGCCGCCCATGAACAGCAACGGGATGAATGCGGCGATCAGCGAGAAGCTGATCGAGACCACGGTGAAGCTGATCTCCGAGGCGCCAGCCAGCGCCGCCTCGACCCGATCCTTGCCCTGCTCCAGATGGCGGTGGATGTTCTCCACCACCACGATGGCATCGTCGACGATGAAGCCCACCGCGATGATCAGCGCCACCAGCGTCAGGTTGTTCAGGGTGAAGCCCAGCAGGTACATGGCCGCGAAGCTGGCGCTGAGCGACACCGCCAGCACCGTGGCGACGATCAGGGTCGCCGACAGCTGGCGCAGGAACAGCCCCATCACCAGCACCACCAGGCCCATGGTCAGCAGCAGGGTCAGCTCGACTTCGTGCAGCGAGGCGCGGATGGTCCGGGTGCGGTCGTTGAGCACTTCCACTTCGACGCCCGCCGGCAGCATCTCGCGCAGGCGTGGCAGCTCGGCCTGGATGGCATCGGCGGTATCGACGATGTTCGCACCGGGCTGACGCAGGATCACCAGTGCCACACCTGGGCGACCGTCCGGCCAGGACTGCACGTAGTCGTCTTCCGGCGCCTTCACCACCTTCGCCAGGTCACGCAGGAACACCGGCGCGCCGGCACGGTAGGCCACCACCAGATCGCCGTATTCATCAGGGCTGAACAGCTGGTCGTTGGCGGCCAGGGTGGACACGCGGCCATCGCCGAACAGCGCGCCCTTGGCCAGGTTGATACTGGCCGACTGCAACGACTGGCGCAGGTCGGCCAGGGTCAGGCGGTAGGCGGCGAGCTTCTCCGGCTGCGCCTGGATGCGGATCGCCGGGCGCTGCTGGCCGACCACGAAGATCTGCCCCACCCCGCTGATCTGGCTGAGCTGGCGCGCCAGCAACGTTTCGGCGTAATCGCTCAGCTCGATCAGCGGCATCAGCTCGGAGTTGACCCGCACGATCATGATCGGGCTGTCCGCCGGGTTGATCTTGCGCCAGGTCGGCAGGTTCGGCATGTCCGCCGGCAGGCGCCCGGCGGCAGCGTTGATCGCGGCGGTGACCTCCTGGGCGGCGACGTCGATGTTCTTGTCCAGGTCGAACTGCAGCGTCAGGGTGGTCGACCCCAGCGCACTGGTGGAGAGCATCTGGGTGATGCCGGGAATGGCGCTGAACTGCACCTCCAGCGGCGTCGCCACCGAAGACGCCATGGTCTCCGGGCTACCGCCTGGCAATAGCGCCTGGACCTGGATGGTGGGGAAATCCACCTGCGGCAGCGGCGCCACGCCGAGCCGGAAGAACGCCAGCAGCCCGAGAAACAACGAGGCGATGGTCAGCAGGCAAGTGGCGATAGGGTGGCGCACGCACCAGCCGGACATGCCGGCGCGCACACTCATGGCTCGCTCCGGCGGGCCAGGGTCTGCACGTCGCCCTGCACGTCCACACGTGCGCCGGGGGTCAGGCGCGAATGGCCGTCGAGCACCACCTCATCGTCCACCGTCAGGCCTTCGACGATGGTGCGGCCGTCCACCTCCTCGACGATGCGCACCGGCACCTTCTGTGCCTTGCCGTCCTCGATGCGGAACACGAAGGCGCCGTCCAGGCCACGGCGTACGGCGCGGCTGTCCAGCACCAGTCCGTTGTGCAGCACGCCGGACTGCAGGTCGATGGCAACGAACTGCCCCGGCCAGAGCTTGCCGTCCTTGTTGTCGAACACGGCGCGCACGCGGATGGTGCCGGTACTGCTGGCCACCTGGTTGTCGATGCTGCGCAGATGACCTTCGCCGAGCAGTTGGCCGCCGTCACGGCTACGCGCGACCACCGGCGAGTCACCGGCCATCAGCGGCTGCAGTTGCGGCAGGTTTTCCTGCGGCAGAGCGAAGACCACCGAGATCGGCGACATCTGGGTCACGCTGAACAGGCCGTTGCTGTCATTGGTGCGCAGCAGGTTGCCGACGTCGACATTGCGAATGCCGACGCGGCCGGCCACCGGCGAAGTGATACGGGTATAGGACAGGCGTACGCGTTCGGCGTCGATGGTGGCGTCGTTGCCGCGCAGGGTGGCGCGCAGGCGGGCAGCTTCCGCTTCGCTCTGCTCCACCGTCTGCCGGGAAATCGAGCCACGCTGGATCAGCGTCTGGTAACGCGCCAGGTCCTGCTCGACGATGCGCAACTGCGCCTGATTGCTCTGCTTGGTGGCCTCGGCCTGCTCCAGGGCGGCCTTGATGGCGCGGTCGTCGATGGTCGCCAGCAGCTCGCCCTGCTTGACCATCTGCCCCTCCTCGACAAGCAGCGCGGTGAGCTGGCCTTCCACCTGAGGGCGCACCAGCACGCTGGCGAGCGAGGTAACGGTGCCGACGCCATCGATGTTCTGCGTCAGGTCTTCGCGGGCAACGCGCGCCAGGGTCACCGGCACGCCGGCTGCCTGGGCTGCGGCCTGCGGCGCCTCGTGCCGGCCGGCAAAGCCCCAGATGCCCGCTCCGAGCGCCGTCACCCCCAGCAACCCTGCTGCCAGCCAAACCCGCCGTTGCCCCTGCATCCCGCTCTCCTGCGTCTGGTTCGGCCACAGCGGCCGCATCCTGGGGTTATAAGCCCGCCGTCGGGACCGGAGGCTGACCCTTAAATGACAATTCTGTCAGATTCGCCTCCAAGGCCCGTAGGACGGGGCTTTGCGCTCAATGGCGATACGCCAGCGCAAGTTCTCGAAGAGCGCCTAGACTCCACACATCCCACATGGAGCGCTGGCGATGCAGCCACCCCGAGGAGCCCTCTGGCTGTTCGCCAGCCCGCTGCGTCTGCGGGCCGGTGCACTGCTGCTCGCCCTCCTCGCCCTTACCGCCACCGCCGCCTGGAACTTCGACACCATCCTGAAGAACGCCGAGCAGCGCTACGGCAACCTCGGCACCGCCAAGACCCGCATCGAATCCTGGGGCCGCCTGATCGACGACAGCGAGAATCTCGACGAGATGGCCAAGCTCAAGGCGGTCAACGCCTTCTTCAATGGCGCCCTGGTGTTCACCGACGACCGCACCGTCTGGCACCAGGAGGACTACTGGGCGACGCCGGTGGAGTCCCTCTACAAGGGCGCCGGCGACTGCGAGGACTACTCCATCGCCAAGTTCGTCACCCTGCGCCGCCTCGGCGTCGCCAGCGACAAACTGCGCATCACGTACGTCAAGGCGCTGCAGCAGAACCAGGCGCACATGGTGCTCACCTACTACGCCTCGCCCTCCGCCGAGCCGCTGGTGCTGGACAACCTGATCCCGCAGATCAAACCCGCTTCCCAGCGCAAGGACCTCCTGCCCGTCTACGCCTTCAACGCCGAGGGGCTGTGGTTGCCCGGCCCCGGCGGCGGCAAGCGCACCGGCGACAGCAAGAAGCTGTCGCGCTGGCAGGACCTGTTGACCAAGATGCGCGCCGAGGGCCTGGACCTCGACGAGACGCGATAGGAGAACCCCGGCATGTCATTGCTCAAGCAACTGTTCCTGGCGATCTGCCTGTTCCTCGTGGTGGCCTTCGCCGGCAGCTTCGCCGCCAGCCTGGAAAGCTCCCGCGAGCAACTGATCGGCCAGTTGCGCTCGCATGCCCAGGACGCCGCCACCGCGCTGGGGCTGTCGCTCACCCCGCACGTGGACGACCCGGCGATGATCGAGCTGATGGTCAGCTCGATCTTCGACTCCGGCTACTTCGCCACCATCCGCGTGGTGAGCATCCCCGAGGGCAAGGTCATCGTCGAACGTGACAGCGACAGCCAGGATCAGAAGGTCCCGGCCTGGTTCGCCAGGCTGGTCAACCTCAAGGCCCAGGGCGGCGACGCGCTGATCATGCGCGGCTGGGAGCAGGCCGCGCGGGTCGAGGTGGTCAGCCATCCGCAGTTCGCCCTGGCCAAGCTGTGGGACGGCGCACTGGGCAGCCTCGCCTGGCTGCTGGCCTGCGGGCTGGTCAGCGCCATCCTCGGCGGCTGGCTGCTGCGCACCCAGCTGAAACCGCTGGACCAGATGGTGCAGCAGGCCCACGCCATCACCCGGCGCGAGTTCCTCACCCTGCCCCGGGAGCCGCGCACCCCGGAACTGCGTCGCGTGGTGCAGGCGATGAACCAGATGGTCGACAAGCTCAAGGCACTGTTCGCCGAGGAAGCCTCCCGCAGCGAGAAGCTGCGGGAGGAGGCCTACCAGGACAGCCTCTCGGGCCTGGCCAACCGCCGGCTGTTCGACGCACGCCTGGATGCGCAATTGTCACCGACCGAGCAGAACGCCGCCGGCTATCTGCTGCTGCTGCGCCTGAACGACCTGGCCGGGCTCAACCAGCGCCTGGGCGGCCAACGCACCGACGCGCTGATCCGCGATGTGGCCGAGTTGCTGGAACGCGAGCGCGAGCAGCACGGCACGCCGGACTGGCTGGCCGCGCGCAGCCGTGGCGGCGAATTCACCCTGCTCGCCCCCGGCGTCGACAGCGCCAGCGCCGAACTGCTGGCCGACCAGCTCAGCGCTGCCCTGGAAAACCTGCGCAGCACCGGCGCCAGCGACTGCAAGCCGGTCGCGCACCTTGGCCTGGCCGCCTTCCGCCCCGGCGAATCGGCCGCCAGTGTGCTGTCCCGCGCGGACCAGGCACTGGCGCAGGCGCAGTCCTCGCCGGACCGGCCCTGGCAGCGCCTGGACAGTTCCGGCGGCCAACCTGCGCAAGACTCGCGAGCCTGGCGCGAATGGCTCGACGACGCTTTGCAGAAGGGCAAGCTGCAACTGTGGTTCCAGCCCGTGCGCGCCTGCGCCGAAAACGGCGAGGTGCTGCACCAGAAGGTTCTCGCGCGGCTGCTCGATCCCAAGGGCGAGGCGGTGGCGGCCGGGCAGTTCCTGCCATGGATCGAGCGCTTCGGCTGGTCCGCGCGCTTCGACCTGGCCATGCTCGAACACGCCCTCGCCCACCTTGCCCAGCAACCGGCGCCGCTGGCCCTGTCGCTCTCGGCGGAAACCGTGCGCAGCGCCGAGCCCCTGCGCCAGTTGTTCGAGACTCTCCGTGCTCACCCACAGGAAGCACAGCTGATGACCCTGGAGGTGGACGAACGCTACCTGCCGCCACCGGCCGAGCTGGAGAAACTCGCCCAGTCGGTGCAGGAAGTCGGCGCCAAGCTGGGCCTGCAGCACTTCGGCGGGCGCTTCAGCCTGATCGGCAACCTGACCCGCCTGGGCCTTGCGTACCTGAAGATCGACGGCAGCTACATCCGCTCCATCGACCAGGACAACGACAAGCGCCTGTTCATCGAGGCGATGTACCGCGCCTCGAACAGTATCGACCTGCCGCTGATCGCGGAGATGGTGGAGACCGAGGGCGAGCTGCAGGTGCTGCGGGAGATGGGGATTGCCGGGGCGATGGGGCGGCTCATTGGTGCGCCGAAGCCGTCGCAGCGGAACGGCGGGTAGACCGTCGGCCCTGCCGACGGATCGCGGGCATGGCCCGCTCCTACACGGAAGCGACGAGTCGGAGCCCCTGTGGAGCAGATTCCGCTGCGAGGGATTTCGCGGACAAGGTCCCCTCATACGAAAGCCTCGCCATTGCTTGGGCTTGGGCTTCAGTCTTTGTGGACTTCCAGTGAAACATCCGCACACTCCGGACGGCCCCTTTCAGGAGGCCTCGTTGAAACTGCGCTTCAACGAGGGATTTTTTCGCCGAAGCGAAAATCCGGATGGAGGGGCAAGCCTTCCTGGTTACTTCTTCGGCGTCTGGAAGAAGTGACTCGCCGAGAGGCTAAACCAAATTTCATAACGCACGCCGAAGCGACGCAGAAACTCCAAGCCCCGAAGCATCGAGCGTAGGACCGGCGTTGGATCAGGTTCGCGAGCAAGCTCGCTCCTACAAAAAGGCAGACTGGCGTCTCAGTCCTTCTTGCCCTTCTTCGAACTCCCGTAGGCCGCCTCCAGCGCATCGTTGATGGTCCTGAGCACCTTCACCCGCGCATAGCGCTTGTCATTGGCTTCCACCAGCGTCCAGGGCGCAATCTCGGTGCTGGTACGGTCGACCATGTCTCCCACCGCATCGGCATAGGCATCCCACTTGTCGCGGTTGCGCCAGTCCTCCTCGGTGATCTTGAAGCGCTTGAAGGGAATCGACTCGCGTTCCTTGAAACGCTCCAGCTGGGTGTCCTGGTCGATCGACAGCCAGAACTTCACCACCACCACGCCGTAGTTGGCCAACTGCTCCTCGAAGTCGTTGATCTCGCCGTAGGCCCGCAGCCAGTCCGCGTCGCTGCAGAAGCCCTCGACCCGCTCCACCAGCACCCGGCCGTACCAGGAGCGGTCGAAGATGGTGAACTGCCGGCGCGCCGGCAGGTGCCGCCAGAATCGCCAGAGGTAGGGCTGCGCGCGCTCCTCCTCGGTGGGTGCGGCGATCGGCACGATGCGGTACTGGCGCGGGTCCAGCGCGTCGGTCACGCGGCGGATGGCGCCGCCCTTGCCGGCGGCGTCGTTGCCTTCGAAGACGGCGACCAGCGAATGCTCGCGAAAACGCTTGTCGCGCATCAGGGTGGCCAGGCGCGCCTGTTCCTTGGCCAGTTGCGCCTTGTAGTCGTCCTTGCCCAGCTTGAGGCTCAGGTCCAGGGCGCCGAGCAGGCCCCGGTTGTCCAGGCTCGCCACCAGCGGCGCGGCATGGGGCTGGGGGATCGGTCGCTCCTGCAGGTTGAGGGCGGCCTGCAGGCCCTCGAGCAGGGTGCGGCCAACGGTGAGGCTGCGGTAGCGCTCGTCGACGCCCTCGACCACGTACCAGGGCGCGTAGTCACGGCTGGTGCGGCGCAGCACGCGCTCGCCGTAGCGCACGAACTTGTCGTAGACCTCGCTCTGCTTCCAGTCGATCTCCGAGAGCTGCCAGGAGCGCTGCGGGTCCTTCTCCAGGGTCTTCAGGCGCTCCTTGAGCTGCTTCTTGGACAGGTGGAACCAGAACTTGAAGATCAGCGCGCCTTCGTTGGAATACATGCGCTCGAAGCGCTCGGCGTCGTTGATCAGGCCATCGAGCTGACTGTCCTTGATAGCCCCGGCGACCCGCGCGTAGAGCATCTGGCTGTACCAGTTGCCGAAGAAGATGCCGATCCGCCCCTTGGGCGGCAACTTGCGCCAGAAGCGCCACTGCGGCGGGCGCGCGGTCTCCTCGTCGGTGGGCAGCAGGAAGCTCTCCACCTGGATCAGGCGCGGGTCCATCCACTCGTTGAGCAGCTTCACCGTCTCGCCCTTGCCGGCGCCCTCGATGCCGTTGATCAGCACGATCACCGGGAAGCGCGCCTGCTGCCTGAGCTCGTACTGTGCCTCGAGCAGGGCCTCGCGCAGGACCGCGACCTCCTTCTCGTAAGTGTCCTTGTCGATGGAATGACCGATCTCGGCGGATTCGAACATGCACCTCTCCTTGTCTCGAAGTGAGTAAAAGGTAGCGGAAGTGACGCAGCCTGTCCTCGGAACGGATCAGCTAAACTGCCGCCTTCGTTTCACTGCCCCTGCCCTTTCCATGCCAGACATCAGCAGCGCCCAGATCGACTGGGACGAGAACGGCCAGCCCACCTCCCGCGTCTACGGCGACGTGTACTTCTCCCGCGCCTCGGGCATCGCCGAGACGCATCACGTGTTCATCGACGGCAACCGCCTGGCCGAGCGCTTCGCCGCGCTGCCCGCCGGCAGCCGCCTGTGCATCGGCGAGACCGGTTTCGGCACCGGGCTGAACTTCCTCTGCGCCTGGCAACTGTTCGAGGAACGGGCACCGGGCGATGCGCGGCTGCACTTCGTCACCACCGAGAAGTACCCGGTGACGCCCGAAGACCTGCGTCGCGCCTTCGCCCTCTGGCCGGAGCTGGCGCACCTGTCGGCGCAGGTGCTGGAGCAGTACGTGGCGATCAACCCCGGCTTCCAGCGCTTCGTCTTCGCCGAGGGCCGCGTGGTACTGACCCTGCTGGTGGGCGACGTGCTGGACACCCTGCCGGAGCTGGACGCACGCATCGACGCCTGGTTCCTCGATGGCTTCTCGCCGGCGAAGAATCCGGAAATGTGGAACGACGCCCTCTACGCCCAGCTCGCCCGTCTCTCGGCGCCGGGCACGACCATTGCGACCTTCACCAGCGCCGGCTTCGTGCGCCGCGGCTTGGGCGCGGCGGGCTTCAAGATCCGCCGCACCCTGGGCTTCGGCAAGAAATGGGAGATGTCCCAGGGCGAATTCATCGGCGAAGCACAACCGGCCGGCAAACCCTGGTACAGCCGGCCCGCCCGGCCCGATGGCCCGCGCGAGGCCCTGGTGATCGGCGGCGGCATGGCCGGTTGCGCCAGCGCCGCCAGCCTCGCCGCGCGGGGCTGGCAGGTGACGCTCATCGAACGTCACGCGGGCCTTGCCGAGGAAGCCTCGGGCAACCCGCAGGGCGTGCTCTACCTCAAGCTCTCCGCCCATGGCACCGCGCTGTCGCGGCTGATCGTCAGCGGCTTCGGCCACACCCGGCGGCTGATCCAGCGATTGCAGAAGGGCGAAGAGTGGTCCGATTGCGGCGTGCTGCAGCTGGGCTTCGATGACGCCGAAACCCAGCGTCAGGGCAAACTGGCCGAAGCTTTCCCGGCGACCCTGCTGCGCCAGCTGGACAAGGCCGAGGCCGAAGCCATCGCCGGCATCGGTTTACCCGCCGGCGGGCTGTTCTACCCCGAAGGCGGCTGGGTGCATCCACCGGCACTGTGCCGGCACCTGGCACAACATCCGAATATCCGCGTGCTGACCGACGAGGAAGTCCGCCTGCAACGCGAAGCCGGTGGCTGGAGCGCCTGGAGCGGCGAGGAGAAACTCGCCGCTGCGCCTGTCGCCATCCTCGCCACCGCCGCCGAAGTACGCCGCTTCGCGGGCGCCGAAACACTGCCGATGAAGCGCATCCGCGGGCAGATCACCCGCCTGCCGGCCACCGCCGAGAGCGCCACGCTGGGCACCGTGGTCTGCGCCGAAGGCTACGTCGCCCCGCCGCGTCACGGTGAACACACCCTGGGCGCCAGTTTCGAATTCAAACGAGACGACACTGAGCCATCATTGGAAGAACACCTGGGCAACCTCGACCTGCTGGCGGAGATATCCACAGACCTGACCGAGCGCCTGCACATCGCCCAGCTCGACCCGGCAACGCTGCAGGGCCGCGCCGCGTTCCGCTGCACGACGCCGGATTACCTGCCGCTGGTGGGCCCGCTGGCGGATCGCGACGCCTTCGCCCAGGCTTACGCGGTGCTCGGCAAGGACGCACGCCAGGTGCCGGAAACGCCCTGCCCCTGGCTGGACGGCCTGTACCTGAACAGCGCCCATGGCTCGCGCGGGCTGGTCACCGCTCCGCTGGCCGGCGAACTGCTGGCGGCCTGGATCGATGACGAACCGCTGCCGGTGCCCCGCGCCGTGGCCGAGGCCTGCCACCCGAACCGTTTCTTCCTGCGCGACGTGGTGCGCGGCCAGAAGAACTCCTGACCTTCTCGCGGTCCAGCGACCGGACCGCGACCAGCCTCCAGAGCGGACCACCGACATGGATGCACTGCTGCTTGAATCCTCCGCCATCGGCCTGATCCTCGGCCTGCTGCTGGGCCTGACCGGCGCAGGCGGGTCGCTGGTGGCCCTGCCGCTGCTGCTCAGCCTGCACCTGCCGCTGCACGATGCCATCGGTGTCAGCCTTGGCGCCGTCGCACTGTCCGCCGCCATCGGCGCAGTACCCCGCGCCCGCCAGGGCCAGGTGGCCTGGAAGCCGCTGTTCTGGCTGGTGATCACCGGCTGGCCGGGCAATGCCGTTGGCCAGTGGCTGGGCAAGTTCGTGCCGGATGCCTGGCTGATCATCGGCTTCTGCCTGCTGGTGCTGTGGTCGGCCTGGCGCATGTGGCAGGGCTCCAGCCAGCCGCGCGTGAGCGACAAGCCAACGCGCAACGGGCCACTGCTGGGCGTTGGGCTGGCGGTGGGGATGTTGTCCGGCCTGATGGGCGTGGGCGGCGGCTTCCTGATCGTGCCGGGGCTGCTGTGGTTCACGCCGCTGTCGATGCTGGCAGCGACGGCGACCTCCATGGCGGTGATCGCCCTGGTGTCCGGGGGCGGCTTCCTGCTTTACCTCACCCACGCCCAACCGCCGCTGCCCCTGCTGGCCTGCCTGGCCGCGGGCGGCGCGCTCGGCGTGCTGTTCGGCAATCGCCTGGCGGTGCGCCTGGGCGGCGCGACACTGCAGCGCCTGTTCGCGTTGATGCTGGTGGCGGTCAGCCTGTCGCTGGCCGCGCAGAAGCTGATGGGCCCATAGCCCTCACAAGAGCCCTAGAACTCCTCTTCCTCCTCTTCGGTACCGGCGCCGGGCGTTTCGAACAGCTCGGCGGCGCGCAGCAGCCCGGCAAGGATCGCGTGCTGCTCCCACTCCGGCAAACCGGCGAAGCGCTCCAGCGCGTGCTCGGGCAACAGCGCCGGGCTATGCCGCAGGGCCTTGTGCCCGTCGGCTTCCAGGCTCATCCACTGCTTGCGCCGGTCGTCGTCGTCACGCCGCCGGCTGAGCAGCCCCTTGCTCTCCAGCCGCGCCAGGGCGCTGGACAGCGACGACTGCGACAGGGCGACATGCCGCGCCAACTGACCAGCGGTTATCTCACCCTCCAGCGCCACCACCTGCAGGATCAGCAGCTGCAGCGGCGTCAGTTCGCCATCCCGCCCCAGGCTCTTGGAGTGCACTTCCGCCGCCTGTTGCAGGCGCCGCAGGGCCTGCAACATGGACAGCGCGTGGGCGTTGCGCATCGAAGCCTTGCTCTCGGCCATCTTTCATCCTCCACCTGCTTCGTCACTTTTCCTCAATGAAATCAAACAGAACTCTCACCGGATCGACGGGTCATCCCCTAAGGCGCCCGTGAGACGCCACCCACTTCATCCCCAACGGAGAACCGGTAAGGACATGTGCGGAATAGCAGGAGAACTACGTTTCGATAACCAGGCCGCGGACCTTGCCGCGGTCGAACGCATCACCCACCACCTCGCCCCGCGAGGCCCCGATGCCTGGGGCTTCCACAGCGAAGGCCCCGTGGCCCTGGGGCACCGACGGCTGAAGATCATGGACCTCGCGCAAGCGTCGGGGCAGCCCATGATCGACTCGACCCTGGGCCTGTCGCTGGTATTCAACGGGGCCATCTACAACTACCCCGAACTGCGCCAGGAACTCGAATCCCTGGGATATCGCTTTTTCTCGGGCGGTGATACCGAGGTGTTGCTCAAGGGATACCACGCCTGGGGCGAACAACTATTGCCACGCCTCAATGGCATGTTCGCCTTCGCCATCTGGGAACGCGACAAACGGCGCCTGTTCATCGCCCGTGACCGCCTCGGCATCAAGCCGCTTTACCTGTCGCAGACCGGCAAGCGCCTGCGCTTCGCCTCCAGCCTGCCGGCGCTGCTCAAGGGTGGCGACATCGATCCGGCGCTGGACCCGGTGGCGCTCAACCACTACCTCAACTTCCACGCCGTGGTGCCCGCGCCGCGCACCCTGCTGGCCGAGGTGCAGAAGCTGCCGCCGGCCACCTGGATGACCATCGACGCCGACGGCCACACCGAGCGCCAGCGCTGGTGGACCCTGGACTACGGCCCGCTGCCGGACGAGCGCGAGCTGACCCTGGATGACTGGGAAGACCGCCTGCTGAGCAGCCTGCGCGACGCCGTGAGCGTGCGTCAGCGAGCAGCCCGCGAAGTCGGCGTGCTGCTTTCCGGCGGCGTCGACTCCAGTCTGCTGGTCGGCCTGCTGCACGAGGCCGGCGTCGAGGACCTGCTGACCTTCTCCATCGGCTTCGAAGATGCCGGCGGCGAACGCGGCGACGAGTTCCAGTACTCGGACCTGATCGCCCAGCGCTACGGTACGCGCCACCACCAGTTGCGCATCGACGAGAACGAAGTGATCTCGCAGCTGCCGGCGGCCTTCCGTGCCATGAGCGAGCCGATGGTCAGCCACGACTGCATCGCCTTCTACCTGCTCTCGCGGGAAGTCTCGAAGCACTGCAAGGTGGTGCAGAGCGGCCAGGGCGCCGACGAGCTGTTCGCCGGCTACCACTGGTACCCGAAGGTGGCCGGCGCCAAGGACCCGCTGCAGGCCTACCGCGCGGCGTTCTTCGACCGCAGCCACGGCGAATACCTGGACACCGTGCGCGAAGGCCTGCGGGTGGAAGACGTGGCCAGCGAATTCGTCCGCGAGCACTTCGCCCAGCCCGGCGCGGAAGACCCGGTGGACAAGGCGCTGCGCCTGGACAGCACCATCATGCTGGTCGACGACCCGGTCAAGCGCGTGGACAACATGACCATGGCCTGGGGCCTGGAGGCCCGCGTGCCGTTCCTCGACTACCGCGTCGCGGAACTCTCGGCGCGTATCCCGTCGCGCTTCAAGCTCGGCGACGGCGGCAAACAGGTGCTCAAGGCCGCCGCGCGCAAGGTCATCCCCAGCGAGGTCATCGACCGGCCCAAGGGCTACTTCCCGGTGCCGGGCCTCAAGCACCTGCAAGGCAATACCCGCGCCTGGGTCAGCGAGCTGCTGCTGGACCCGAGCCAGGACCGGGGGCTGTTCGAGACGGCGATGTTCGATCGCCTGCTCAGCGACCCGGCGAGCGACCTCACCCCGCTGCGCGGTTCCAAGTTGTGGCAGTTGGCGGCCCTCAACCTCTGGCTGACGGAACAAGGCCTCTAGAGCCGGCGGCGCCCGCGCGGCGCCGCCCTTCCCTTCAGCCCAGGACAGAAGCCTTATCAGGGAGCGCAAGATGAAAGCCCATTCCAACCTGCCCCACAACCAGAGGTTGCTGCGTGGCCAGACGCCGACCTACGAGCGCCTGCAGGCGCGCTTCGCCGGCGACCACGCCGAAAGCCACGGCCCGCTGATCCTGCAGTGCGGCTGGGGCCGACTGCTGATCGGCCACACCTTTTCCAGCCCGGACAAACTCGCCGCCGAGCTGCTCAACGAACAACCCGGCGAGCGCGATATCGCCCTCTACGTGGCCGCACCGCAGCAGGTGCTGGCCCAGGCGCCGCAGCAACTCTTCCTCGACCCCTCCGATGCACTGCGCCTGTGGTTCACCGACTACCGCCCGGCGCGCCGGCCGTTTCGTGGCTTCCGCATCCGTCGCGTGCACAGCGATGAGGACTGGGCCGCCATCAACCGCCTTTACCTGTCGCGCGGCATGCTGCCGGTCGACCCGTCCAACGTCACCCCGCGCCACCAGGGCGGCCCGGCCTACTGGCTGGCGGAAGACGCCGAGACCGGCACGGTGATCGGCACGGTCATGGGCATCAACCACGCCAAGGCCTTCCGCGACCCGGAGGGCGGCTCCAGCCTCTGGTGCCTGGCGGTGGACCCGCAGTCCAGCCGGCCGGGTGTCGGCGAGGCGCTGGTGCGTCACCTGATCGAACACTTCATGAGCCGTGGCCTGGCCTACCTCGACCTGTCCGTGCTGCACGGCAACCAGCAGGCCAAGTCGCTGTACCGCAAGCTGCGCTTCCGCGAGCTGCCGACCTTCGCCATCAAGTGCAAGAACGGCATCAACCAGTCGCTGTTTCTCGGCCCCGGCCCGGAAAAGGGACTGAATCCCTACGCGAAGATCATCGTCGATGAAGCCCATCGCCGTGGCATCGAGGTACAGGTCCAGGACGCCGACGCCGGCCTCTTCACCCTCACCCAGGGCGGCCGGCGCATCCGCTGCCGCGAATCGCTGTGCGACCTCACCAGCGCCGTGAGCATGAGCCTGTGCCAGGACAAGACCCTCACCCACCGCGCCCTCGACCGCGCCGGCCTGCGCCAGCCGCAGCAGCGCCTGGCGGGCAGCGCGGAGGACAACGCGGCGTTTCTCGACGCCCATGGCGCCCTGGTGGTCAAGCCCGTGGACGGCGAACAGGGCCAGGGCGTCGCCGTGGACCTGCGTACGCTGCCAGAGGTGGAGGACGCCATCGCCCACGCGAAGCAGTTCGACACCCGCGTGATCCTCGAGAGCTACCACCCCGGCAATGACCTGCGCATCGTGGTGATCGGCTACGAAGTGGTGGCCGCCGCCATCCGCCGCCCGGCCGAAGTGATCGGCGATGGCCGGCACAGCATCCGCAAGCTGATCGAGGCGCAGAGCCGCCGCCGCATGGCCGCCACTGGCGGCGAAAGCCGCATCCCGCTGGACGGCGAAACCGAACGTACCCTGAGCGCCGCCGGCTTCACCTACGACGACGTGCTGCCCAGCGGCCAGCGCCTGGCCGTGCGCCGCACCGCCAACCTGCACACCGGCGGCACACTGGAAGACGTCACCGAACGCCTGCACCCCGCGCTGGCCGACGCCGCCATCCGCGCAGCGCGAGCACTGGAAATCCCCGTCACCGGCCTCGATCTGCTGGTCACCGAGGCGGACCAGGCGGACTACGTGATCATCGAAGCCAACGAGCGTCCGGGCCTGGCCAACCATGAGCCGCAACCCACCGCCGAGCGCTTCGTCGACCTGCTCTTCCCGCTCTCGCGCGAACTGCTGTACCGCGACAACCGCGACCAGCCACACCCCAACGTGGAGGCCCCGGCATGAGTCAACTGCCAAAACCGGACCTGAACTACCTGCAGCGCGTGCTGCTGGAAATGCTCGCCATCCCCAGCCCCACCGGCTTCACCGACACCATCGTGCGCTATGTCGCCGAGCGGCTGGAGGAGATCGGCGTACCCTTCGAGATGACCCGCCGCGGAACCATCCGCGCCACCCTGCTGGGGCGGCGCAAGAGTCCGGACCGCGCGGTCTCGGCGCACCTGGACACGATTGGCGCCATCGTCCGCGAGATCAAGCCCAACGGCCGCCTGGCACTGGCGCCGGTGGGCTGCTGGTCGAGCCGTTTCGCCGAGGGCAGCCGGGTCACGGTGTTCTGCGAGAATGGTGTGTTCCGGGGCAGCGTGCTGCCGCTGCTGGCTTCCGGGCACGCGTTCAACACCGCCGTGGATACGCTGCCGATCAGCTGGGACCACGTCGAGTTGCGCCTGGACACCTACACCGCCAGCCGCGCCGACAGCGAATCGATCGGCGTGGCCATCGGCGATTTCGTCGCCTTCGACCCGCTGCCGGAATTCACCGAGAGCGGCCACATCAGCGCCCGCCATCTCGATGACAAGGCCGGCGTCGCCGCGCTGCTGACCTCGCTCAAGGCCATCGTGGAGAGCGGCCAGGTACCGCCCATCGACTGCCACCCGCTGTTCACCATCACCGAGGAGATCGGCTCCGGCGCGGCCGGCGCGCTGCCCTGGGACGTCAGCGAGTTCGTCGGCATCGACATCGCCCCGGTGGCCGAGGGGCAGAACTCCAGCGAGCACTCGGTGAGCGTGGCCTTGCAGGACTCCGGCGGGCCCTACGACTTCCACCTCTCGCGCCACCTGCTGCGCCTGGGCGAACGCCACGAGGTTGCGGTGCGGCGCGACCTGTTCCGCTACTACCACAGCGATGCGCAGTCGGCGATCACCGCCGGCCACGACATCCGCACCGCCCTGCTGGCGTTCGGCTGCGACGCCACCCACGGCTACGAGCGCACCCACATCGACAGCCTTGCCGCGCTGGCAAAACTGCTCACGGCGTACATGCTCAGCCCGCCGGTGTTCGACAGCGACGCGGAACCCAGCGAGGGCACGCTGGAGCGCTTCAGCAAGCAACTGGAGCACCCCGTGCACATGGAGAGCACCACCCACGTGCCGCCGGTGGACGACCTGATCGACAGCGGCGACGCTTCTGACAGGAGCACCGACAAGGGCAAGGACGGCAAGAACTGAGGCTGCGCTGCGCGCGGCGCGGGACTACAATCCCGCGCTGCGATTTGCGAGTCCGATTCACGAGTAGCCAGCCATGCTGATTCCCTTTGAGCTCATCGAAGCCGACACCCTGAACAACCTGCTGGAAGACTTCGTCACCCGCGAAGGCACCGACAATGGCGACGACACGCCACTGGACGTGCGTGTGGAACGCGCGCGCCATGCGCTCAAGCGCGGCGAAGCAGTGATCGTGTTCGATCCGGAAAGCCAGCAGTGCCAGCTGATGCTGAAAAGCGAAGTGCCGAGGGAGTGGCTGGAGGACTGACACGCTCCTTCTCTGACGCTCAGGCCGAACACTATGTAGGATGGCGTGGAGCGCAGCGATACCCATCGATTGCGTGCATCACGGCATGGGTATCGCAAGCTCCACCCATCCTACGACGAAGCTCTGCGCTCAGGATCGGAACGGATCAGGGCGCCAGACGCGGCCCCAGCAGCACCACGCTGGCACCGATGACGCAGAGCGCCACGCCTACCCAGTCGCTCCACAGCGGGCGACTCTTCTCGACGAAGGCCAGCCAGAACAGCGATGCGGCGACGTAGATACCGCCGTACGCGGCATAGGCGCGCCCGGCATAGTTCGCCTCGACGCGGGTGAGCAGCAGGGCGAAGACCGTCAGGCTGAGCAGGCCGGGAATGATCCACAGGGCGCTCCTGTCCAGGCGCAGCCAGAGGTAGAAGGCGTAGCAGCCGGCGATCTCGCAGAACGCGGCGAGGACGAACCAGAGGTAGTTGATCATGGGGCTGTTTCCGTAACGGGAGGCGTGCCGATCAGCCGCGCAGGCCGCCTTCACGCTCCCAGGCGCAGCGCACTTTCAGTTCACCCTCGCGGGGGCTGTGGAAGCCGTTCTCGGACTCCCAGCGGAAGGTGTGGCTGCCGTTGACTTCGGTTTCCAGGTGCACCACCGCACTGGCCCAGTACAGGCGACGCAGCAGGGCTTCAAACTGCTCGACCCAGAGTTTCCACTCGTACTCGATGGTCTGGTAGCTGGCGCCGAAATGGATCACCTGGGACTGGTACAGGCCCGCGCCTTCGGTCTCGCAGCGGCTGAACATCTCGCGGCCGAGGAACGGCCAGGCCTCGCCCATGGGCAGGCTGTCGAGCACCTTGCGATTGGCGGCGCGGCGCAGGCGGCGCTCCATCGAGTCGCCGGGCCAGTCGCGGATGCAGCCATAGACGATGGATTCACAGTGCAAGCGGGTTCTTCCTTCAATGACACCGGAGCCTTCTAACACAGGCCCGACGATGCGCAAAGCACGAATCCCAGGAGCTGGGCGCCAGCCCGAAAAAGCAAAAGCCCCGCGAAATGAGCGGGGCTTTCACCGGGGTCCAACGTACATCAGCCAGGCAGGCCGGTGACTAAAACTAACCCTTTGCACCGGCCTGGGCAAGCCCTGTCTTTCAATGCACCGAAAGGGGGCGAAAAGTGGCGAAAAATCAGTTCAGGCTGCGACGCTTGGCCTGCATCTTCTCGGCCATCTTCGCCATCTCGTCGTAGATCGCCTGGGGGTTCTGCTGCTTGATCTGCCAGGCCATGCGGCCCTGTTCGTGGGGCAGGATCATGAAGACATCGCGGGCCACTTCCTGGTGGATGTAGTCGGCGATGTCGGCGGCGCTGATCGGCGAGCTTTCCAGCAGCTTGCCGACCT
Organism: Enterobacterales bacterium AE_CKDN230030158-1A_HGKHYDSX7; assembly: GCA_046940325.1. Lineage (GTDB taxonomy): Bacteria > Pseudomonadota > Gammaproteobacteria > Pseudomonadales > Pseudomonadaceae > Pseudomonas. The sequence goes on from JBKYMN010000001.1 coordinate 876,270, forward strand.
GGGTCTTCATCTCCGGGCTCGGGCCACGGAAGGAGTCCAGCAGGTTGGTCTGGAAGAACGACGGGCAGACCACGTGGACCTTCACGTCCACCAGGCTGAGGTCGGCCAGCAGGCTTTCCGAGAGGGCCACCACGCCGGCCTTGGCGACGTTGTAGTTGCTCATCGCCGGGCCCTGCATCAGCGCGGCCATGGAGGCGATGTTGATGATCCGCCCCTTGCTCTTCTCCAGCAGCGGCAGGAAGGCCTTGCAGCCCTTGACCACGCCCATCAGGTTGATCGAGATCTGCCAGTCCCAGTCCTCCAGCGACAGTTCGCTGAAGAAGCCGCCGGAGGCGACCCCGGCATTGTTGACGATGATGTCGATGCCACCGAGTTTCTCTTCGCAGTTCTGCGCCAGCTGGGTCAGCTGGCTGTAGTCGCGCACGTCGCAGCGCTGGGTGAAGCCGTCACCGCCGGCTTCGCGCACGAGTTTCAGGGTTTCCTGCAGGCCTGCTTCGTTGACGTCGGCCAGCGCCAGCTTCCAGCCCTCGCGGGCCCAGCGCAGGGCGATTTCGCGTCCGAGGCCGGAACCGGCGCCGGTGATCATGATGCGATTTTGCATAGGGGAGGTCTGCCTTTTCTTGTCTTGTTCGGGACGGGTGGTCGACAACGCTTTGTCGACGACTGTGGCCCGAAGTGTAACCAAGGCTTTCGGCTCCCAGCGGCGAAATCAGGGCGCTGAATGCCCCTGGCAAACCGCCGGCGCACTAGCGCTTCGCGGCCCGTTGGGTCAGGCCTGGAGCAGCACGCAGAGCTTGCCCAGCACCAGGGCGATGCCGGCGGAGACAAGCAGGTGGGCGGCGCAATTGATGCGCTCGCGCTTGAACTGGGCGAAGCCGCTGATGCGGTAGCGCAGCATGAAGATGCCCAGCGCCACGGGTAGCGCCGGGCCGATGAAGGCGAACTGCCAATAGCGGTTCGGATTGGCCACCGGATCCAGGGTCATGGCTTCGGCCAGCGGCGGCAGGCCCAGCCCGCACTGGACGAGCAACCACACCACGCCCAGCACAACCAGTACAACGCCAAGCATCCCTACGACTCCCTGATGGCAAAGGCCCAGTATGTTAGTACAGGCTCCGGGCCAGGGCTGTGCGACGAATCACCCTGCGGCGTATCGACACTGTGACGAAAGCCGCGTTATCTGGCGCCACCGCGCAAGGGCATCCCCCCTCACCCCAGCCCTCAGGGAGAGGGCTGGGGTGAGGGGCTTAACGGATCACGCCGCTCCGCACGGTCAGATGTGTCCAAGCAGCAACAGCACCAGCAGAACCACCAGTACGACGCCGATCACGCCGGAGGGGCCGTACCCCCAGTTGCGCGAGTGGGGAAAGACCGGCAGGCCGCCGATCAGCATCAAGATCAGGATGATCAACAGAATGGTCCCGAGTCCCATATCGTCTCTCCTCTTTCAGTCGACGAGGGGCGATGGCTCGCGGTGGTGCGATTGGCCAGCGCTTATGGTGTCCGACCGGGAGTGTGCGCGGAAGATTCAAAGAATCTGCGCGCACTCGGGATCAGCTCAGGTCGCGGGGCAGCGAGCCCTTGCGCAGGCGCAGGAACATGAGGGCGGCGGTGCGCGCATCGCCGATGGCGGTGTGGCGGCCCTCGATGGGAATTTCCAGGTGGCGCGCCAGGGTGTCGAAGCGCAGGTCCAGGTGCAGGTCGGGGAAGCGCCGGCTCATCTTGCGGTGGTAGATCTCGGAGACTTCCACGCGGGGGTTGTCCAGCCGCGCGCCAAGTTGCTCACGCAGGTGCCGACGCAGCACCGCGACGTCGAAGGACAGGTAGTAGCCCAGCAACGGGCGATCGCCGATGAACGCCTGCACGCGGCGCAGCGCCTCCGCCAGCGGCAACTGGCCTTCGAGGTCGGCGCGGCGCAGCTTGTGGATGCGGATCGACTCGCCGTCCAGCGACAGCGGCGGCTCCACCAGCAGCTCCAGGCGCTCGCCGAGGATCAGCTTGCCACGGCGGATCACCACCGCGCCGATGCTGAGGATGTCGGCCTTGCGCGGGTCGAGGCTGGTGGTTTCCAGGTCCAGCGAGACCAGCTCCTGTGCCTCGGCCGGATCGTGCCGCCACCAGTACAGGCGACGGCGCCAGGCGGACCAGCGCGGATCGGGTGCAGCGACGCAGACGTTCATCGGGTCTCCAGGTGGAATTGGCGGGTCAGGCTCTGCTTGAACTTCTTCACCGTGTGCAGCCCGAAGCGCAGCAGGTCACGCTCGTGGCGACTGAGACGGGAAACATCGAGCCCCTGTTCGCGGCCGTCACGCTGGCCGTCCAGTTGCTGGCGCAGGCGCAGCTGGAGGAACAGCTCGAAGGACTCGGTGAGGTTGTCCACCAACGACTCGTCCAGCACCCCGAGCGCCTTGAGCGCAGCGAGCCGACCCAGCGTGCCGCGCTCCTCCAACCCTTCGCGCACGGCCAGCACACGGGCGCCGTGGACAATGGGGAAGATGCCGCCACGCTTCACGTCCAGCTGCGCATCCTGGGTCTTCAACTGGCCGAGGAAGGTCAGCGGCGTGTCGAACTGCAGGGCCGGCAGCGCCAGGTCGCTCATCCAGCGACTGCTGTCGCCGGCCAGCTCGTACAGGCATTCGCGCAGGCTGTCGAACAGCCTTCGGTTGCCCGCCACCGGCCAGGCATCGGCGAGGATCGACAGGCGCATCAGTTGTTCGGGGCGACCTTGCAGCGGCAGCTCGCGCAATTCGCGCTGCCACTCGGACAAGGGTTTGCACCACTCCGGCCGGCTGGCCATCACCCCACCGGGGCAAGGCGGATAGCCGAACTCCAGCAGCGCGGCGGAGAAGCGCTGCATCAGCAACAGGCCCTGCTCCACCGGCAGGCCATCGTCGAGGATCAGCGCGTTGTCCTGGTCGGTCTTGAGCAACTGCTCCGCGCGCCCTTCGCTGCCCATCACCAGCAGGCAGCAACGACCACGGAGGACCGGCGGAACCTGCAACTCGAAGAGGCGCTCGAGCAGTTGTTCGTTGAGAGCACTGACCAGTTGCATGATGAAACGCAGGCGGATGCCATTGCCCGCCAGGGTGGCGATCAGCGTATGCAGGGTCTCGGCGGCGGCGCGCAGCTCAGCCTCGCTTTCGGCGCGGGCAATGCGCAGCGCCAGCACGTGGGAGTGGGTGGAGAACAGGCTGAGCACCTGGGTCAGGTGCAGCAGGCCGACCACCCTGCCCTCTTCGCACACCGCCACGCGCTCGATGCGCTGGCGGGTCATGAGGATCATCGCATCGAAGAGGAAATCGCCCAGCTCGACGTGGCTCAGCGGGCGGTGCGCGAGCGGGCCAATCGGTTGCGCCTCGCTGAAGCCATCGCGGAAATGCGCGGTCATCAGGTCAGTGCGAGTGACGATGCCCAGCGCGCCGTCCTCGCGCACCAGCAGCGCGTCCGCACCACGGCTGAGTTGCAGACGCGCCGCATCCCCCAGCGGCAGGCTGGGCTCGACCTCGATGGCCGGCAACAGGTGTTCGGGAGCGATACGGGTGAGGATGAATTCGGCCAGGTTCTGCCCGTCGCGGCGCTCCAGCTGGCGTTTGCTGGCGAGGTCTGCGCGGAAGAAGCGGGCGAACTGCGGATTGTCCGTGCACAGCTGGTGGAACACCGCTGCCGGCAGTTCGTAGACGATGCTCTCTTCCACCGCCTGGTAGCGGTGCTTGCTGCTGCCGGAGAACAGCCCGCGCACATCGAACAGGTCTTCGGCGCCGTATTGGGCGAACAGCTTGCCGTCCTCGCCGCGTTCCTCGACCACGCCCTTCATCAGGACGAACAGGCAAGGCACCGGCGCGCCGGCGTCCAGCAGCACTTCGTCGACCGTGTAGTAACCCACGCTCAGCGCATCGCGCAGCTGTTCGCGCTCCAGTGGGCGGAGCTGGTCGAAGGGCGGCGAGGCGAAGTTGAAATCGTCGGACATCCGTCATCCATCCCTGTCAAAAAAGCGGGGCCGGAGGTGTTTCCACCCCCGGCCCCGGCAGGTTAGCTCAGGCTGTCAGTGGGCAGCTGCGCCACTGGCCCCCAAGCCGGTCTGCGAACGGATGAACTGCGGGAAGAAGCGCGCGCGCTCTTCGTCGGCAGCGGTCGACTTGTCGGTGATGGAGAAGAACCAGATACCGATGAAGGCCACGGCCATGGAGAACAGTGCCGGGTATTCGAACGGGTAGATGGGCTTCTCGTGGCCGAGGATCTGCACCCAGATGGTCGGGCCGAGGATCATCAGCACAACGGCGGTGATCAGGCCCATCCAGCCGCCGATCTTGGCGCCACGGGTGGTCAGCTTCTTCCAGTACATGGAGAGCAGCAGCACCGGGAAGTTGCAGCTGGCGGCGATGGAGAAGGCCAGGCCGACCATGAAGGCGATGTTCTGCTTCTCGAACAGGATGCCGAGCACGATCGCGACCACGCCGAGGCACACGGTGGTGATCTTCGATACGCGCAGCTCGTCCTTCTCGTTGGCCTTGCCGCCTTTCAGCACGCTGGCGTACAGGTCGTGGGACACGGCCGAGGCACCGGCCAGGGTCAGGCCGGCAACCACCGCGAGGATGGTGGCGAAGGCCACGGCGGAGATGAAGCCCAGGAACAGGCTGCCGCCCACGGCGTCGGCCAGGTGCACGGCCGCCATGTTGTTGCCGCCCAGCAGCGCGCCGGTGGCGTCCTTGAAGTCAGGGTTGGTGCTGACCAGCAGGATCGCGCCGAAGCCGATGATGAAGGTCAGGATGTAGAAGTAGCCGATGAAGCCGGTGGCGAAGAACACCGACTTGCGGGCTTCCTTGGCGTCACTGACGGTGAAGAAACGCATCAGGATGTGCGGCAGGCCGGCGGTGCCGAACATCAGCGCGAAGCCCAGGGAGAAGGCCGAGATCGGGTCCTTCACCAGACCGCCGGGGCTCATGATCGACTCGCCCTTCGGGTGCACCTTGATGGCTTCGGAGAACAGGGTGCTGATGTCGAAGTTGACGTGCTTGAGCACCATGATCGCCATGAAGGTAGCGCCCGAGAGCAGCAGCACGGCCTTGATGATCTGCACCCAGGTGGTGGCGAGCATGCCGCCGAACAGCACGTACAGGACCATCAGGATGCCGACCAGCACCACGGCGACGTGATAGTTCAGGCCGAACAGCAGCTCGATCAGCTTGCCGGCGCCGACCATCTGCGCGATCAGGTAGAAGGCCACCACCACCAGCGAACCGCAGGCGGACAGGGTGCGGATGTCCTTCTGCTTGAGGCGGTAGGACGCCACGTCGGCGAAGGTGTATTTGCCCAGGTTGCGCAGGCGTTCGGCGATCAGGAAGAGGATGATCGGCCAGCCGACGAGGAAGCCGATGGAGTAGATCAGACCGTCGTAACCGGAGGTGAATACCAGCGCGGAAATACCCAGGAAGGACGCGGCGGACATGTAGTCGCCGGCGATCGCCAGGCCGTTCTGGAAACCGGTGATGCTGCCACCGGCGGTGTAGAAGTCAGCGGCGGACTTGCTGCGCTTGGAGGCCCAGTAGGTGATGCACAGGGTCAGGCCGACGAAGGCGACGAACATGACGATGGCGGAGACGTTCAGCGGCTGGCGCTGTACCTCTCCGGTAAGGGCGTCAGCCCAGAGTGCAGGAGCGAAGGCGGCCAGCGCAAGGGCCGCGGCGATACGGCCTTTCATTGCTGGGCCTCCTTGAGGATTTCCTGGTTGAGGCGGTCGAATTCACCGTTCGCCCGGCGCACGTAGATGCCGGTGAGCACGAAGGCCGAGAGAATCAGCCCGACGCCCATGGGAATGCCCCAGGTGACGGACGAATCGGCACTGATCTTCGTACCCAGCAACTGCGGCTGGAAGGCGATGAGCAGGATGAAGACCACGTACAGGCCCAACATGACCGAAGAGAGCAGCCAGGCGAATCGCTCGCGCTTGGCTACCAACTCCTTGAAGCGCGGATTGGTATCAATCCGCTGGTAGATGCTGTCGTTCATTTTGTTCTTGTCCTCACAGCGGGGATGACGCGGATGTCGTCGATCCCTAATTTATTGGAGCGCTGCAAGCTCTCCAGACGACTTTAGTCGTAGCGATTTGCCCTCTGTTGCGAACAAGCCCGGAATAGACACGTCGGCATAAAAAAATCCCCCGCGAACACTCAAGTTCGCGGGGGATTTTTCTGTGTTGCGTGTGAGTTTGGTCTAACGATTTACAGCCATTCCTTCACCCGATCCGGATGCGCCTCGACCCACTTCTTGGCGGCCACTTCCGGCTTCTCGCCGTTCTGCACGGCGAGCATCACTTCGCCGATTTCCTGGCCGTCCTTCCACTGGAATTTCTTCAGGAAGGCCCAGACTTCCGGTGCCTTCTTCTCCAGCGCCGGGTTGGCCACGCTGTCGACGTGCTCTTCCTCGCCGTAGACCTTTTTCGGGTCTTCGAGGAACTTCAGTTTCCACTTGGCGAACATCCAGTGCGGAATCCAGCCGGTCACGGCGATGGCCTTCTTGTCGTTCTCGGCGCGGGTCAGCTCGGCGATCATGCCGCTGCCGGAGCTGGCCACCAGCTTGTAGTCCAGGCCGTAGTCCTTGATCGCCTGGTCGGTCTTGAGCATCACCCCGGCGCCGGCGTCGATGCCTACGATGCGACCGCCGAAGTCATCCTTCTGCGCCTTGAGGTCTTCGATGCTGTTGGCTTTCACGTACTCGGGCACGATCAGGCCGATCTTCGCGCCCGGGTAGTTCACGCCCAGGTTGGTGACCTTGTCCTTCATCTTCTCGTAGTAGGCGCCATGGGTGACCGGCAGCCAGGCGGAGAGCATGGCGTCGAGTTTGCCGCGCGCCACGCCCTGCCACATGATCCCGGCGGCCACCGGCATCAGCTTGACCTGGTAGCCGAGCTTCTCGCGCATGATCTCGGCGGCGACGTGGGTGGTCGCCACGCTGTCCGACCAGCCGTCCACGTAACCGATGGTGATTTCCGGCTTGGCCGCCGCACCGGCCAGCCCGGCCGCCGCCGACAGCACCAGCCCTGCGCCCAGGCCCAACAGGCGTCGCATCATTGTCATGGTTGTCTCCCCGTAGTCTTGTCTGAGCGTCCGGGCAGCCCCGGCGCCATTCGCGGTCTTGGCCGCCCTTTCATGATCGGCGCAAGCTGCTGGCGAACTGCTCTGAGAGCGACGCCAAACGGTCCGATCCACGACAGAACCCGTCCATCCACGACCGCGCGATTCCATCCGCGACGACGGTGCCGGCCTATCGCCTTCATACAGAGGCTCGATTGGGCGGCGGGGTTCCTCCGGCCTAGTCTTCGAACAACGGAGAATCATTCTTATCTGGAGATCACCACCATGCTCAAGACCGTCACCTTCACCCTGATGCACTTCGCCATCGCCTTCAGCGTCGCCTACGCGCTGACCGGCAGCATCACCGTGGGCGGCCTGGTGGCGATCGTCGAGCCGCTGTGCAACGCGGTGGGCTTCCACTTCCACGAGAAGTTCTGGAAACGCATCGAGGGCAATACCACGAGCGCAACCACACCGACGCATAACTGGATTCACCGCCACGCCTGAGTGCCCCGCGCGGGCACTGACGGCGGCCGGCGGCGTTGCTAAGATGCGCGCCTTCCTCCGGTTCGCGTGTCCCCATGCCTCTGTCCTCGCGCTTTCCGCTCCTCCCTTATTGCCTCGCCCTGCTGCTTGCCCTGGTTGCCCTCTGTGGGCTCTGGTACGGCCTGGGCAAGCCCGTGCACCTGCCCGACGCGGCCACGCCCACGCACAGGCTGCAGTGTGCGTCCTACAGCCCGTTCGCCAAGGACCAGTCGCCCTTCGACCAGCCCTTCGTGCTGCGCCCGGAGCAGATGGACGCCGACCTTGCCCTGCTGGCGACGCGCTTCGAGTGCGTGCGCACCTATTCCATGACCGGCCTGGAAGGCATCCCGGCGCTGGCCCGCAAGCACGGCCTGAAGCTGATGCTCGGCGCGTGGGTCAACGCCAACCCGGTGGATACCGAACGTGAAGTCGAGGCGCTGATCAAGGCGGCCAACCAGTACCCGGACGTGGTGCAGGCGGTGATCGTCGGCAACGAGACCCTGCTGCGCAAGGAGGTCACCGGGCGCTACCTGGCGGGACTTATCCACAAGGTGAAGGCGCAAGTGCGCCAACCGGTGACCTACGCCGACGTCTGGGACTTCTGGCACCAGCACCCGGAGATCGCGCCGGCGGTGGACTTCATCACCATCCACCTGCTGCCGTACTGGGAAGACAACCCGCGCGGCATCGACGACGCCCTGGCCCACGTGGCGAAAATCCGCGAGGACTTCGGCCGCGAGTTCGCGCCCAAGGACATCCTCATCGGCGAGACCGGCTGGCCCAGCGAGGGGCGCCAGCGCGAGACGGCCCTGCCCAGCCGCGTCAACGAGGCGCGCTTCATCCGCGGCTTCGTGCACATGGCCGAGGAAAAGGGCTGGCACTACAACCTGATCGAAGCCTTCGACCAGCCCTGGAAGCGCCAGAGCGAAGGCGCGGTGGGCGGCTACTGGGGCCTGTTCAGCGCCGACCGCGAGGAAAAGGGCGTGCTCGCCGGGCCGGTCAGCAACCTGCCGGGCTGGCCACTGTGGCTGGGACTTTCCGGGGTGATCCTGCTCGGTGGTCTGCTACTGGGCGGTCGCCCCGCCTCTGCCCGCAGTGCCCTCCTGCTGCCGCTGGCCGGCGCGCTGGGTGCCGGCTGCATCGGCCTGTGGCTGGAGCTGTCGGTGATCACCAGCCGCTTCTGGGGCGAATGGCTCTGGGCGGCGGCACTGGCCGGCCTCAACCTGCTGGTGCTGCTGCACATCAGCCTCGCCCTGTCGGTCCGTGGTGGCTGGCGGTCGAAGGTATTCGCCTGGCTGCAGCGCCACGCCGGCCTGTGGCTGGCGGCGGCCGGGTTCGCCGGCGCCGTGCTGATGCTGGGGCTGGTCTTCGATGCACGTTACCGCAGCTTCCCCAGCGCGGCCCTGCTGTTCCCGGCGCTGGTCTACCTGTGCCGGCCGGTTGCCGCGCCACGCCGGGAAACGCTGCTGCTGGCGCTTGTCATCGCCGTCGGCCTACCCGCACAGCTGGCACTGGAAGGGTTGAACAACCTTCAGGCGCTGGGCTGGGCGGCGGTCAGCCTGCTCCTGCTGGGCGCACTGCTGCGCGGATGGCGAGCGGCGCCGCGAGAAGCCTGACTCAGCGCGCCGGTGCCCGCACCAGGCGCAGCCCGGCCAGCACCACCGCGAACACCGCGAGCCCGGCGTTGTAGAGCACCAGCGCCGGCAGCGTGACCAGCATGGCCAGCACCGCCAGCCACCAGCCCGCCTGGCGCGGCACGAAGAAGGCCAACAGCGCGAGCCCCAGCGCCAGCTTGCCGAACACGCCGAAGTGGATCGCCCAGCCCAGTTGCGAGCGTACGCCGCACTCCCAGCGCGAGGCCTCGTCGGCGCAGATGCCGACCCAGCGGCCATCCTCCATCAGCCCGAAACGCACGCCGTAGCTGGCGGCCAGCCACAACGCCAGGGCGATCAGCAGGAGGATCAGGGGCAAACGACGGGACATGGCGCCACTACTCCGGGCAGGCGGAAAATCGGCGCCCAGCATAACCAGCGCAAGGGGCGATGCAAGAGGGGCGTTTCCCCGCTTACACTGCGCTACCCACGGAGCCCTCGATGAAGCGATCGTCCCTGTTCCTGCTGGTCTGCGTCGCCGCCAGTTTCTGGTGGCTGTGGCCGACCGAGCGTCCCCCTGCACCGGGCCAGCCCAGCCAGGCGCTGCAGGACGGCGGTTTTCGCGCCGAGCGCTATGCGATCTATCCCCTGCAGGACTTCAGTATCGAGGCACGGGTGCTCGGCCGCGAGGACTACCGGCTGGGCCGTGAGGCGGAGCTCTCCCCCACCGACCTCGCCCTGGGCTGGGGGCCGATGGCCGATCCGCAGGTCCTGGCCGGCATCCACATCACCCAGGGCAACCGCTGGTACCACTGGAACGCCAACCCGATGCCGATCCCGCGCCGCGACATCGAGACCCACAGCGCCAACATGCACATGATTCCGGCCAACGACAGCGTGGCGCGCACCCTCGCCCAGGTCAGCACCGGCGAGCAGATTCGCCTCTCCGGCAAGCTGGTGCGCGTTCAGGGTGACGACGGCTGGCGCTGGGTCAGCTCACTGACCCGTGACGACACCGGTGCCGGTGCCTGTGAGCTGATCTGGGTGGAGCACCTGGAGCGCTTTTGAAGGCTGCGGTTGCCAGTGGCGCTGGGCTTTGGGCATGCTCGGAACCTTTCGCTGCACAAGGAAACCCGCCATGCCCCGCGTCACCCTGCGCCCCGCCGTGCCCGGCGACGTTGCGCTGATCCTCGAGCTGATCCGCGAACTGGCCGACTACGAAAAGCTGGTTCACGAAGTGAAGACCGACGCCCAGCGCATGCACGATCACCTGTTCGGCTCGCGTCCCTATGCCGAGGTGCTGATCGGCGAAGTGGACGGCATCCCCCAGGGCTTTGCGCTGTTCTTCCACAACTACTCCACCTGGCTGAGCCAGCCCGGCCTCTACCTCGAAGACCTCTACGTACGCCCCGCCGCCCGTGGCGCCGGCCTGGGCAAGGCGCTGCTCACGGAACTGGCGCGTCTGGCGGTGGAGCGCGACTGCGGACGCCTGGAGTGGTCGGTGCTGGACTGGAATGAGCCCGCCATCGGCTTCTACCGCAGCCTCGGCGCCCGCCCACAGGACGAATGGACCGTCTATCGTCTAACCGGCGATGCCCTGCGTGACCTGGCACGCAAGGGCTGAAACGCAGATTGCACTTGTGGGAAATGTGCTGGTCTTAATGCGCGGTCACCCTAGAGTTGGCCTCCTCTTGAAAGGACTCCGAACCATGACATTTCTTCGCCGCGTGGCCGCCCTGATCGGCGGCCTCGCACTGGGGCTCGCCGGGCCCGCGTTTGCCCGCGATGTGGATCAGGCCAGCTACGGCTACCCGCTGGTCAACCCCTTCGAGGCGACCATCGCCACCACACCGCCGGACCTGCGCCCGCCACTGCCGGCGGACGACGACATCCGCCAGGCCGACTACGCGCTCAAGTTGCGCCCGGAGCGCGAGTACGAGTTGCCGAGCAACTTCTGGCCGGTGAAGAAGCTGCATTACCGCCTGGCATGGCAGCCGCACGAGGCGCCGCTGGTATTCATCATCGCCGGCACCGGTGCCAACTACGCCAGCAGCACCCCGGAGTACCTCAAGCGCCTGTTCTACAGCGCCGGCTACCACGTGGTGCAGATTTCCTCGCCGACCAGCTGGGACTTCATGGTCGGCGCGTCCCACGTCGCCACCCCCGGCTACACGCCCGACGACGCCGACGATCTGTATCGGGTCATGCAGGCCGTACGCGCGCAGCATCCGGACCTGCCGGTCAGCGACTACTACCTGACCGGCTACAGCCTCGGTGCCCTGCACGCCGCCTTCGTCAGCAAGCTCGACGAAACCCGCCGCAGCTTCAACTTCAAGCGCGTGCTGCTGCTCAACCCGCCGGTGAACCTCTACACCTCGGTGAGCAACCTGGACAAGCTGGTACAGACCCAGGTCAAGGGCATCAACGACACCAACACCTTCTACCAGGTGATCCTCGGCAAGCTGACCCGCTACTTCAATCAGAAAGGCTACGTCGATCTCAACGACGCCTTCCTCTTCGACCTGCAGCAGTCCAAGCAGCACCTGTCCAACGAGGAGATGGCGATGCTGATCGGCGCGGTGTTCCGCTTCTCCTCCGCCGACATCGCCTTTACCTCCGACCTGATCAACCGCCGCGGCCTGATCACCCCGCCCAAGTACCCGATCACCGAAGGCACCAGCCTCACGCCGTTCTTCAAGCGCGCCATGCAGTGCGACTTCGAGTGCTACATGACCGACCAGCTGATGCCATTGTGGCGCGCGAAATACGATGGCGGCAGCCTGCCGCAGCTGATCGACCAGGTCAGCCTGTATGGCGTGCAGGACTATCTGAAGAGCAGCCCGAAGATCGCCGTCATGCACAACGCCGACGACGTCATCCTCGGGCCGGGGGACATCGGCTTCCTGCGCCGCACCTTTGGCGAGCGCCTGACGCTCTACCCGCGCGGCGGCCACTGCGGCAACCTCAACTACCGCGTGAATGCCCAGGACATGCTGGACTTCTTCAAGGGACAACATGCCTCGGCCACGGGCATCGCCTCCGCGCAGACAGGGAACTGACTCCATGCCATTTCGCCACTCCTGGACCCTCGCCCTGCTGCTGGCCTGCGGCTTCGCCCAGGCCGAGACGCCGCAACCGGTAAAGGCGCCGCTGCCGACCAAGTTCGACATGGCGCCCGACGAAGACGGCTTCAAGCACCCGCTGGACGCGCTGAAGTTCAACCCCGGCCTGGACCAGCGCGAGTTCGAACGCGCCACCTTCGACGCGCTCAACGTCTACGACCCCTGGGAATCCTGGAACCGCCGGGTCTACCACTTCAACTACCGCTTCGACGAATGGGTGTTCCTGCCCGTGGTGAACGGCTACCAGTACGTCACCCCGCGCTTCGTCCGTACCGGCGTGAGCAATTTCTTCAGCAACCTGGGCGAAGTGCCCACCCTGCTCAACAGCGTCGCCCAGCTCAAGCCCGAGCGCGCAGCGAACAGCACCGCGCGCCTGCTGTTCAACACCATCCTCGGTATCGGCGGCCTGTGGGACCCGGCGACCGCCATGGGCCTGCCCAAGGTCAGCGAGGACTTCGGCCAGACCCTGGGCTACTGGGGCGTGCCGGATGGCCCGTACCTGATGCTGCCGATCCTCGGCCCGTCCAACCTGCGTGACACCGGCGGGCTGGCCACCGACTTCATCGTCAGCCGCGAAGTGAACTACCTGAACTACTCGGACCTCAGCAGCGACTACTGGGAACTGCCCGTCCTGGAAATCATCGACAAGCGCTACAGCAACAGCTTCCGCTACGGGCAGATGAACTCGCCCTTCGAGTACGAGAAGCTGCGCTACTTCTATACCGAAGCCCGGCGCCTGCAGATTCAGGAGTGACCCGCGATCCGCCGCCTTCGGGCGGCGGTTTTCTTTCCGCATAACAATCGATTTATTCGATAATTAAGCCAAAAAACTCGCAACCATTGATCCATCAATTGGGACTAGGATGATCGCCATTCACAGATCAAGGAGGTCCCCATGACCCGTCTACGTACCGTGATCGACCAGCATATCGGCCACCCGGCCTCCGACGGCGCCGGCGTGCGCCTGACCCGCGTGATCGGCGGCCCCGGCATCGAGCGCTTCGACCCGTTCCTGATGCTCGACCAGTTCGACACACAGAACCCCGACGACTACATCGCCGGCTTCCCCGCCCACCCGCACCGCGGCTTCGAGACCGTCACCTACATGCTCGAAGGGCGCATGCGCCACGAAGACCACCTGGGCAATACCGGCCTGCTCAAGCCCGGCGGCGTGCAGTGGATGACCGCCGCCCACGGCATCATCCACAGCGAGATGCCCGAGCAGGTGGAAGGCGCCATGCGCGGCTTCCAGCTGTGGCTGAACCTGCCGGCGAAGGACAAGCTCGCCCCGGCCGGCTATCGCGACATCGAACCCGAGGACGTGCCCCGCGCCACTACCGCGCAAGGCGTGGGCGTAACCGTGATCGCCGGACGCTTCGACGATGGCCAGACAGCCCTCGATGGCGCCGTGCAGCGCCCCGGCACCGAGCCGCACTACTACGACCTGGTGCTGCCGGCGGGCACCACGGTGGCTCCGCTGATACCGGCGAGCCATCGGGTGATGCTGTACGTCTACGAAGGATCGCTCAAGGTCCCGGGCGAGCGCGGTGACGAAACGGTTGCCACCAACCGCCTGGTGCGCCTGGGCCAGGGCGACACGATCCACCTGTCCAGCGACACCGGCGCACGCGTCCTGCTGCTGGCCGGCAAGCCGCTGGGCGAGCCCATCGTGCAGTACGGCCCGTTCGTGATGAACAGCCGCGAGGAAATCGAGCAGGCCCTGCGCGATTACCGCGATGGGGTTTTCGCGGTCTGACTGAAGCCGGATGAGCTCTCGTAGGATGGGTGGAGCTTGCGATACCCATCGTCCGGAACGACCGGAAAAATGATGGGTATCGCTTCGCTCCACACCATCCTACGAATAACTCCTACAGCGACCACTCCTCCATCCCCAGGAAGCGCGCGATTTCCGCGCGCTTTTCCATGGCATCGCGGTAACCCAGCTCAATCAGCGCATTGCAGTAACCCGGCTCGAACAGCAGGTAGCTGAGTACCCCCGCCCCGCTCGCCTTGGTCGCCCCCGGCCCACGCAGGAACAGGCGCAGCGCCTTGGGCAACTCATGGCGGTACTGCGCGGCGATCTCATCCAGCGGCCGACTCGGGGAAATCAGCAGCACATCCACCGGCGCAAGGCCGAGTGTCTTGCGCCGGGCTTCCTCGGGCACCAGCGAGCTGAGGAAGTTGATCCGGTGCAGCAGTTCGATATCGCCTTCCAGGCTGTCGATGAAGGTGCTGTTGAGCAGGTGGACCCCCACTTGCGCCAGGCTGGGCGGCTGCCCGGTGCGGTAGTTGGCGACCTGCTCGTTGGCGCTGCCGACGGTGGGGTTGCCGCTGACACCGATCACCAGCACCCGGTTGGCGCCCAGATGCAGCGCCGGGCTGATGGGCGCCTGCTGGCGCACCGCGCCGTCGCCGAAGAACTCGCGGAAGATCTTCACCGGGCGGAACAGCAATGGAATCGCCGAGCTGGCCAGCAGATGGTCGATCTGCAGACGCGTCGGCACACCAATGCGCCGATGGCGCAGCCAGGGGTCAATGGTCGCGCGGCCCTGGTAGAAGGTCACCGCCTGGCCGGACTCATAACCAAATGCAGTCACCGCGACGGCGCGCAGGTTGCGCCGACGCACGGCGGCGGCGATGCCGGAGAGGTCCAGTTCACGTTCGAGCAGATAGCGCAGCGGGGTGCTGTCCAGCAGCGCCACCGGTTCGCGCTTGCCCAGCCCCAGCAGGCTGTGGCCGAGGAACTTGAAGGCCTGACTGAACACGCCGGGCCAGTCGGCGCGGTACACCTGCCCGGTACGGAAGCCTTTCCACACCAGGGTCAGCCGCTCCACCGCGCCGGTGAAGGACAACGCCCCGCAAGCCAACCCGACGGCGTTGATGGCACCGGCGGAGGTGCCGACGATCACGGGAAAGGGATTCTCGGCGCCCTCGGGCAGCAGCTCGGCGATGGCCGCCAGCACACCCACCTGGTACGCCGCACGCGCACCGCCGCCGGAAAGGATCAGCCCGGTGACGGCGGGAGATTGCAGGGGAGTGGCGGAGTCGGTCACGGCTTGAAGTCCTTGTCTCGTCGTTACCAGCGTAGTCCGCCGGGGCGCTACTTCTTCTTGTCGTAGAGCTTCGGCTCGCCCTCGGGGCGGCTCTTGAAGCGGCGGTGCGCCCAGAGGTACTGCTCGGGCTGGCGACGAATCTCGCTTTCCACCCACTGGTTGATGCGCAGGCAGTCGGCCTCTTCGCTCTCGCCGGGGAAATCCTCCAGCGGCGGGTGGATGGTCAGGCGATAGCCGGAACCGTCGGCCAGGCGCGACTGGGTAAAGGGCAGCACCAGGGCGCGACCCAGGCGGGCGAACTTGGTGGTGGCGGTGACGGTGGCCGCCTGGATACCGAACAGCGGCACGAACAGGCTCTGCTTGATGCCGTAGTCCTGGTCCGGCGCATACCAGATGGCGCGGCCGGCGCGCAGCACCTTGAGCATCGCGCGCACATCCTCGCGCTCGATGGCAGTGGCGTCGGCGTTGTGCCGCTCGCGGCCGGTGCGCTGGACGAAATCGAACACCGGGTTATCGTGCTCGCGGTACATGCCATCAATCGTCTGCACCTGTCCCAGCAGCGCCGCGCCGATCTCCAGGGTGGTGAAATGCATCGCCATGAGGATCACGCCCTTGCCTTCGGCCTCGGCCTTCTTCAGGTGTTCGATGCCTTCGATATGGGCGAGCCTGGCCAGACGGGCCTTCGGCCACCACCAGCTCATGGCCATCTCGAAGAAGGCGATACCGGTGGAAGCGAAGTTCTCCTTGAGCAGGCGCTTGCGCTCGGCGGCCGAGAGCTCCGGGAAGCACAGCTCCAGGTTGCGCGCGGCAATCGCCCGGCGGCTGCCGACCACGCGGTACATCAGTGCGCCGAGCGCACGGCCCAGGCCCAGCAGCGCCGGGTACGGCAGCTGCACCACCAGCCAGAGCACGCCGAGGCCGAGCCAGAGCGGCCAGTGGCGGGGATGGAGGAACTCACGGCGAAAGGTGGGGCGGTCCATGGAACTTTCCGGCAAGGTCAAAGCCCGACATTCTACCTTGCCGGCGCACACCGCGCCCGCCTTCACGCCCTGGCCCCGCGCCACGCTTGCGGCTGTCGGGGCGGTCCGCTATAAGTCCAACCATTTTGATGACGCAGTCCGACCATGAGCCAAGCTGACCTTCTCGACCACGATCCCGTATTCCAGCTCAAGGGCAGCATGCTGGCCGTCACCGTTCTGGAACTGGCCCACAATGACCTGCCGCGCCTGGACCGCCAGCTCGCTGACAAGGTCGCCCAGGCGCCCAACTTCTTCCGCGATACCCCGCTGGTACTGGCGCTGGACAAGCTGCCCGACGGCGAAGGCCAGCTCGACCTGCAGGGCGTGCTGGACATCTGCCGCCGCCACGGCCTGCGTACCCTGGCCATTCGCGCCAGCCGCGAGGAAGACATCCGCCTGGCCACCATGTTCGACATTCCCGTGCTGCCGCCGTCGGGCTCGTCCCGCGAGCGTGCCGTCGAGCCCAAGGATGCCCTGCCCCAGGTGACCGGCGCCGCGCCGGTACGCCGTCCGCGCGGCGAGAAGCTGTCGGAGAAGGTGGTCGAACAGGCCGCCGGCAGTGCACAGGCCGAGAAGCCCGCTGCCCCTGAGAAGGAAGCGCAGCCCGCCGAGGCCGCCGCCTCGCAGGCACCGGCCGGCGAAGAAACCGCCCCGCAAGCGGCGCCGGAAAAACCGGCCGAGCCACCGGCGCCGGTCGTCCGCCCGACCAAGCTGGTGACCACCCCCGTGCGCGGTGGCGTGCAGATCTATGCCGCCGGAGGCGACCTCATCGTCCTCGCACCGGTGAGCCCGGGTGCGGAACTTCTCGCCGACGGCAATATCCATGTGTACGGTCCGATGCGCGGACGCGCCCTGGCCGGAGTCAAGGGCGATACCAGCGCACGTATTTTCTGCCAGCAGTTGGCCGCGGAACTCGTGTCCATCGCCGGTAATTACAAGGTCGCCGAAGACCTTCGACGCAGTCCGCAATGGGGGCAGGCGGTGCACGTCAGCCTGTCGGGTGACGTGTTGAACATCACCCGCCTTTAACGGATACTGCCGCGACTTTCAGGGACCAGAATTCTTCGTTTTTTCTTTGGGGTGAATCACCTTGGCCAAGATCCTCGTAGTCACTTCCGGTAAGGGTGGCGTCGGTAAAACCACCACCAGCGCAGCCATCGGCACCGGCCTGGCCCTGCGCGGCCACAAGACCGTCATCGTCGACTTCGACGTAGGCCTGCGTAACCTCGACCTGATCATGGGCTGCGAACGCCGCGTGGTGTACGACTTCGTCAACGTCATCAACGGCGAAGCGACCCTGACCCAGGCCCTGATCAAGGACAAGCGCCTCGAGAACCTGTTCGTGCTGGCCGCCAGCCAGACCCGCGACAAGGACGCCCTCACCCAGGAAGGCGTCGGCAAGGTCATCGAAGAACTCAAGCAGTCCTTCGACTACGTGATCTGCGACTCCCCGGCCGGCATCGAGAAAGGTGCCCACCTGGCCATGTACTACGCCGACGAGGCGATTGTCGTGACCAACCCGGAAGTGTCCTCGGTCCGCGACTCCGACCGAATGCTCGGCCTGCTGGCCAGCAAGTCCGCCCGCGCCGAGAAAGGCGAGGACGCGATCAAGGAGCACCTGCTGCTGACCCGCTACAACCCCGAGCGCGTCACCAAGGGCGAAATGCTCGGCGTCGAGGACGTCGAGGAAATCCTGGCCATCCGTCTGCTCGGCGTGATCCCGGAATCCCAGGCGGTGCTCAAGGCATCCAACCAGGGCGTACCGGTCATCCTCGACGAAGAAAGCGATGCCGGCCAGGCGTACAGCGACGCCGTCGAGCGACTGCTGGGCAAAGAAATGCCCCACCGTTTCCTCGACGTGCAGAAGAAAGGATTCCTGCAGAGACTGTTCGGAGGACGTGAATGAGCCTTTTAGATTTCTTCCGCAGCCGGAAGTCGCAAAACAGCGCATCCATCGCGAAAGAAAGACTCCAGATCATCGTCGCCCACGAGCGCGGCAACCGTTCGCAACCGGACTACCTCCCGCAGCTGCAGAAAGACCTGCTGGAAGTGATCCGCAAATACGTGCCCATCGACCAGGAACAAGTCCAGGTCGAGCTGGCCAACCAGGGCAGCTGTTCGATCCTGGAACTCAACATCACCCTGCCGGAGCGTTGATCCGGCCTGGGTGAACCTGCGGCGGCCTCGGCCGCCGCAGTCGTTTTCGTCCTTTTTTATTCGCGCAAGAGCTTCCATGCCGCTTTCCCAGATCGAATTCGTCCATGAGGACGCCGCCCTGCTGGTGGTGAACAAGCCCACCCTGCTGCTCTCCGTGCCCGGCCGGGCGGACGACAACAAGGACTGCCTGATCACCCGTCTGCAGGAGAACGGCTACCCGGAAGCGCGCATCGTCCACCGCCTGGACTGGGAAACCTCCGGCCTGATCGTGCTGGCCCGCGACGCCGACAGCCACCGCGAGCTGTCCCGCCAGTTCCACGACCGCGAGACCGAGAAGGCCTACACCGCGCTGTGCTGGGGCGAGCCGGAGCTGGACAGCGGCCGTATCGAAGCACCGCTGCGCTACGACCCGCCGACCAAACCGCGCCACGTGGTGGACTTCGAGCAGGGGCGTCATGCGCTGACCTTCTGGCGCGTCATGGAGCGCCACGGCAACTGGAGTCGCGTCGAACTCACACCGATCACCGGTCGCTCGCACCAACTGCGCGTGCACATGCTGACCATCGGCCACCCGCTGCTCGGTGACCGCCTGTATGCCGAAGGCGAAGCCCTGGAACTGCGCGACCGCCTGTGCCTGCACGCCAGCATGCTGGCCCTGACCCACCCGCAGACCGGCGAGCGTCTTCGCTTCGAGTCTCCCGCGCCGTTCTGACTACATATCCCCGCAGGAGCGGGCCATGCCCGCGATCGCGCCCGTGGGGCGCTCCTACAAAGGCGGTGCCCGGCCGGCCGCAGAATCGCGCATTTACGTTAAACTTCCGGCCATTCGCTGTCCGGAGTTACCCATGCGTGCAGAACTCAACCAGGGCCTGATCGATTTCCTCGCGGCCTCCCCCACCCCCTTCCACGCCACCCAGGCCCTTGCCCTGCGTCTCGAAGAGGCCGGCTACCAGCGCCTGGACGAGCGCGACGCCTGGCGCACCGAGGCTGGTGGCCGTTATTACGTCACCCGCAACGACTCCTCGCTGATCGCCTTCAAGCTCGGCACCGCACCGCTGCTGGAAAACGGCCTGCGCCTGGTGGGCGCGCACACCGACAGCCCCTGCCTGCGCGTCAAGCCCAACCCTGAGCTGGTACGCAACGGCTATTGGCAACTGGGCGTCGAAGTCTACGGCGGCGCGCTGTTCGCACCCTGGTTCGACCGCGACCTGTCCCTGGCCGGCCGCGTCACCTTCCGCCTGGCCGGCAAGGTCGAGAGCAAGCTGATCGACTTCAGGGCGCCCATCGCGGTGATTCCCAACCTGGCGATCCACCTCAACCGCGAAGCCAATTTGGGCTGGTCGATCAACGCGCAGACCGAACTGCCGCCGATCCTCGCCCAGGTCGCCGCCGGCGAGACCCGCGACTTCCGCGACCTGCTCGGCGAGCAGCTGCAGCTGGAGCACGGCATCACCGCCGACGCCATCCTCGACTACGAGCTGAGCTTCTATGACACCCAGCGCGCCGCCGTGATCGGCCTCGACCAGGCCTTCATCGCCGGAGCCCGCCTGGATAACCTGCTGTCCTGCTTCGCCGGCCTGCAGGCGTTGCTGGGCAGCAGCGACGAGCAGAGCGGCGTGCTGGTCTGCACCGACCATGAGGAAGTGGGCTCCTGCTCCGCGTGCGGCGCCGATGGTCCGTTCCTCGAGCAGGTACTACGCCGCCTGCTGCCCGAGGGCGACGCCTTCACCCGCACCGTGCAGCGCTCGCTGCTGGTCTCCGCCGACAACGCCCACGGCGTGCACCCGAACTATGCCGACAAGCACGACGGCAACCACGGCCCGAAGCTCAACGGCGGCCCGGTGATCAAGATCAACAGCAACCAGCGCTACGCCACCAACAGCGAAACCGCCGGTTTCTTCCGTCACCTGTGCCTGGAAAACGAAGTGCCGGTACAGAGCTTCGTGACCCGCAGCGACATGGGTTGCGGCTCCACCATCGGCCCGATCACCGCCAGTCAGATCGGCGTGCGTACCGTGGACATCGGCCTGCCGACCTTCGCCATGCACTCCATCCGCGAGCTGGCCGGCAGCCAGGACCTGCACTACCTGGCCAAGGTGCTCAGCGCCTTCTACGACAGCGCCGACCTGCCCTGACCTCAACGCCCGGCACCCGCCGGGCGTTTTTCAATCAGGCTGCAGCTACCTGGGCGGGACCACGGGCACAGCTTTCTTGTAGGAGCGAGCTTGCTCGCGAATCGCCCACCCTGGATGACACACGTTGAGTCCGTTCGCGAGCAAGCTCGCTCCTACAGGCTCGCCGCAGACCCGGGATCAATCCGGCACTTCCACACTCACGTGGATGGCATCGTGCCGCCAGAACTCCAGGTCGCAATCGATGATACGCCCGTGCTGGTCGCCGTTGATGCGGGTGATCCGCAGCGCCGGGCTACCTTCGGCGACACGCAGCACGCTGGCCGCCTCGCCGTGCAGGGCGGTGGGCACCATGTCGAAGCGCACGCGGCCGTAGCGGATATCGTAGCGACTGGCATACAGCTCGGTCAGCGAGCAGGTCAGGTCACTGTCGAGGATGCCAGGGAAGTAGGCCGGGTTGAGGTAGTGCTCGACGTAGAGCACCAGCCGCCCATCCACCCGCCGAACCCGACGGATCTGATAGACGCTGGACAGTGCCGGCAACTCCAGCAGCTCGCAGATGGCTGCACTCGCCGGTACCTGCCGGGCCGACAGTACCTCGGTCGCCGGTACCCGGCCCTGCCCCGCCACCATGGCGTGGTAGTGGCTGCGCACCAGCGGGTTGTACAGCAGGCGCGGCGGCGAGACGAACCAGCCGCGACGCTCCTCGCGGTAGATCAGCCCTTGAGCCTCCAGTTGCCCCAGAGCTTCGCGCAGGGTGATCCGCGTGGTGTCGAACAGCTCGCTCAGCTTGCGTTCGGCGGGCAGCTTGCCACCGGCGCTAAGCAGACCGCTGTCGATCTGTTCGATAAGTGCGCGGCAGATCGCCGTGACCGTGGGTAGCGCCGTATCGCGCATTCCTTTCCCTCTTTTGGACTAGTCCAGCCCCAGAACAGGGCATTTCTTTCCCCCGACGGGGTGCCGTCATCCTAGGAAAGCCCGATGACCGTCCCGTGACAATGCCTTTGCAAGCAGCCCCCATGCCAGATAACGACACCAGCGTAGACCAGGCGGATCAAGGCGTTGGCCATGGTCTACGCTTTTCTCCGACGACCCGCTGGCCGAACGAAGCCGGGGCGGCGCGCCTGGGGCTTACATCAAACTGTCATCCACCCCGCTTAGATTGGCCTGCGTCTTGCTGATCTAGACCACGCATTGCCAACACCGACAAACCTCCGAAGGAGCACCGAATGAAACGCTTGCTTGCTTCACTGCTGGGATCGGCCATTGCCATTGGCAGCGGCCTCGCCATGGCGGCCGACGCCGATCTGCAATCGCTGGAAGCCGCCGCCCGCAAGGAGGGCCAGGTCAACAGCGTGGGCATGCCCGACAGCTGGGCGAACTGGAAGGACACCTGGAAGGACCTGGAAAGCAAGTACGGCCTGAAGCACATGGACACCGACATGAGCTCGGCCCAGGAGCTGGCCAAGTTCAAGGCCGAGAAGGAGAACGCCAGCGCCGACATCGGCGACGTCGGCGCGGCCTTCGGTCCCATCGCCGTGCAGATGGACGTCAGCCAGCCCTACAAGCCCAGCACCTGGGACCAGGTCCCGGAATGGGCCAAGGACAAGGACGGACACTGGGCGCTCGCCTACACCGGCACCATCGCCTTCATCGTCAACAAGCAGTTGGTGAAGGACGTGCCGCACAGCTGGGCCGACCTGCTCAAGGGCAAGTACAAGGTCACCATCGGTGACGTGAGCGCTGCCGCCCAGGCCGTCAATGGCGTGCTGGCCGCCAGCATCGCCAACGGCGGCGACGAGAAGAACATCAAACCGGGCCTGGAATTCTTCGCCCAGCTCGCCAAGCAGGGGCGCCTGTCGCTGACCAACCCGGTGATCAACACCCTGGAGAAGGGTGAAGTGGAAGTCGGCATCGTCTGGGACTTCAACGGCCTGAGCTACCGCGACCAGATCGACCCGTCGCGCTTCGAAGTGCTGATCCCCTCCGACGGCTCGGTGATCTCCGGCTACACCACCATCATCAACAAGTACGCGAAGAACCCGAACGCCGCCAAGCTGGCCCGCGAGTACATCTTCAGCGACGCCGGGCAGATCAACCTGGCCAAGGGCAACGCCCGGCCGATCCGCGCCGAGCACCTGACCCTGCCGGCCGAGGTGCAGGCCAAGCTGCTGCCCAACGAGCAGTACGCCAAGGCCCAGCCGATCAAGGACGCCAAGGCCTGGGAAGAAACCTCCAAGCGCCTGCCGCGCCAGTGGCAGGAAAGCGTGATCATCAACATGCAATGACGCCCAGCCGCCCCGGTTCACGCCGGGGCGGCCCGCGTTCGACGAAGGCCCCGCCCCATGCGCCACGACGTCATCCTGGTCGTCCTCGACGGCCTCAACTACAGCGTCGCCCATGACTGCATGGGCCACCTGCAGGCCCTCTGCAGCGCCGGTCGCGGCCAGCTGTACCGGCTCGAATGCGAGCTGCCCTCGCTGTCCCGCCCACTCTACGAATGCATCCTCACCGGCGTACGCCCCATCGACAGCGGCATCCTGCACAACGATGTGTCGCGCCTGTCCAACCAGCGCAGCCTGTTCCACTATGCCCGCGATGCCGGCCTGACGACCGCGGCGGCGGCGTACAACTGGGTCAGCGAGCTGTACAACCGCACGCCTTTCGACCCGGCGCGCGACCGCCATACCGACGATGAATCCCTGCCGATCCAGCACGGCCACTTCTACTGGACCGACCACTACCCCGACTCGCACCTGTTCACCGACGCCGAGTCGCTGCGTCGCCGGCACGCGCCCAACTGCCTGCTGGTGCACCCGATGAACATCGACGACGCCGGTCACAAGCACGGCCTGGGCACGCCGCAGTACCGCAACAGCGCGCGGCACGTCGACATCATCCTTTCCGAGTACCTGCACCAGTGGCTGGCCGCCGGCTACCAGGTGATGGTCACCGCCGACCACGGCATGAACGACGACCGCAGCCACGGCGGCATCCTCGCCGAGGAGCGCGAAGTGCCGCTGTTCGTCTTCGGCGAGGCGTTCAGCCTCGATGACCAGGCGCGCCCGCGCCAGGTCGAACTCTGCGGCACGCTGTGTGAAATCCTCGGCGCGCCCCATGACAAACCGCTCTGCCGGGAGTTGCTCAAGGCATGAGATCGAACACCGCCAAGCTCTTCGCCCTGCTCTGCCTGCTGCCCTTCGCGCTGTTCTTCTTCGCCTTCCAGCTGGCTCCGCTGCTGTGGGTGATGATCAACAGCGTACGCACCGGCGACGGCTGGGGCCTGGGCAACTTCAGCGAAATCTTCGGCTCGCCGTTTTACCTCCAGGCGATCCGCTACAGCCTGGAGATATCGCTGTGGTCGAGCCTGATCGGCCTGTTCATCGCGATCCTCGGCAGCTACTCGCTACGCCAGGTGGACAGCCGGCTGCGCGACTTCGTGATGGCCTTCGCCAACATGACCAGCAACTTCGCCGGGGTGCCGCTGGCCTTCGCCTTCATCATCATCCTGGGCTTCAACGGCGCCATCACCCTTCTGCTGAAACAGGCGGGGATCATCGAGGACTTCAACCTCTACTCGAAGACCGGCCTGATCATCCTCTACACCTACTTCCAGATCCCCCTGGGCGTCATGCTGCTCTACCCGGCCTTCGACGCGCTGCGCGAGGACTGGCGCGAATCCGCCGCGTTGCTGGGCGCCAGCCACTGGGCGTTCTGGCGGCACATCGGCATCCCGGTGCTGACCCCGGCCCTGCTCGGCACCTTCGTCATCCTGCTGGCCAACGCCCTGGGCGCCTACGCCACGGTCTACTCGCTGACCACCGGCAACTTCAACGTGGTGCCGATCCGCATCGCCGGGCTGGTCTCGGGCGACGTGTTCCTCGACCCGAACATGGCCAGTGCCCTGGCGATGGTGCTGGTCGGCCTGATGAGCATCATTACCCTGGCCCACCAGTGGCTGCTGCGCCGGAGCTACCATGTCCAGAAACGCTAGTCCGCTGTACCACCGCGTGGTGGTCTATGCGCTGTTCCTGATCCTGCTGGTGCCGCTGGCCGCCACCCTGCTCTACTCGCTGGCCACCTCGTGGAGCGCCAGCGTGCTGCCCGACGGCCTGACCCTGAAGTGGTTCCTGACCCTGTGGAGCGATCCGCGCTTCCTCGTCGCCTTCGGCCAGTCGCTGCTGGTGTGCTTCGGCGCACTGGTGCTGAGCGTGGTGCTGGTGCTGCCGCTGATGTTCGTCATCCACTACTACTTCCCGCGCCTGGACGGGCTGATGAACGTGCTGATCCTGCTGCCCTTCGCGGTGCCGCCGGTGGTGTCCTCGGTCGGCCTGCTGCAGCTCTATGCCTCCGGCCCCGTGCCCATCGTAGGTACGCCGTGGATCCTGATCGGCTGCTACTTCACCATCGCCCTGCCCTTCATGTACCGCGCGATCAGCAACAACCTGCAGGCGATCAACCTGCACGACCTGATGGACGCCGCCCACCTGCTCGGCGCGAGCACCTGGCAGGCCGCCCTGCTGGTAGTGCTGCCGAACCTGCGCAAGGGACTGATGGTGGCGCTGTTCCTGTCCTTCAGCTTCCTCATCGGCGAATTCGTCTTCGCCAACCTGCTGGTGGGCACCCGCTACGAAACCCTGCAGGTGTTCCTCAACAACATGCGCAACAGCAGCGGCCACTACACCAGCGCGGTGGTGGTCTCGTATTTCCTCTTCGTCCTGCTGCTCACCTGGGCGGCGAACCGATTAAGCAAGGACAAGGCATGAGCTTCCTCAGCGTCGAGACCCTGAACAAGAGCTACGGCACCACCACGGTGTTCCAGGACATCGACTTCGCCGCCGATCGCGGCGAGTTCGTCACCCTGCTCGGCCCCAGCGGCTGCGGCAAGTCCACCCTGCTGCGCTGCATCGCCGGCCTCACCGCGGTGGACAGCGGGCGCATCCTGCTGGACGGCGAGGACATCGTGCCGAAAAGCCCGCAGAAGCGCGGCATCGCCATGGTGTTCCAGAGCTATGCGCTGTTCCCCAACATGACCGTGGAACAGAACGTCGCCTTCGGCCTGCGCATGCAGAAAGTGCCGGCGGCGGAGTCGGCCCAGCGCGTACGCGAGGCGCTGGAGATGGTCGAGCTCGGCCCGCTGGCCGCGCGCTACCCGCACCAGCTTTCCGGCGGCCAGTGCCAGCGCGTTGCCCTGGCCCGCTCGCTGGTCACCCGCCCACGCCTGCTGCTGCTCGACGAGCCGCTCTCGGCGCTGGACGCGCGCATCCGCAAGCACCTGCGCGAGCAGATCCGGCGCATCCAGCAGGAGCTGAAGCTGACCACGGTCTTCGTCACCCACGACCAGGAAGAGGCGTTGACGCTCTCCGACCGCATCGTGCTGATGAACGCCGGGCGCATCGTCCAGAGTGGCGATGCCGAGACGCTCTACACCGCACCGGAAAACGCCTTCGCCGCCGGCTTCATCGGCAACTACAACCTGCTCGACGCCGCACAGGCGACGCAATTGCTCGACCGCCCGTTCCGCCAGCAGGTAGCGATCCGCCCCGAATCCCTGCGCCTGAGCGTGGAACCGGGCGAAGGCATCCCGGTTCGGGTACTCTCCCACAGCCTGCTGGGCAACGTGATCCGCTACCGGGTGGACGCCGCGGGCGTCGAGCTGACCGTGGACGTCCTCAACCGCAGCGCCGAGCGCCTGTACCCGGCCGGCACCGAACTCGGCCTGCAAATCGACATTGAAAGCATTCGGGAGGTGGCCTGATGGCCCTGGTGATATTCGACCTCGACGACACCCTGATCGACGGCGACTGCGCGAGCCTGTGGAGCCAGCGCATGGCCGATCTGGGCTGGGTGGACGCGGAGTCGTTCCTCAAGCGCGACGCCGAGCTGATGGCGCTGTACGCGCAGGGCAAGCTGCCCATGGAGGACTACATGGCCTTCGCCCTGGAGCCGATGGCCGGGCGCAGCGTGGATGAAATCGAGCGGGAAGTGGAAACCTTCGTCGAGGACGTGATCGAACCGCTGATCCACAGCGACGCCTGCGCCACCCTCGCCCGCCACCGCGAGGCCGGCGACCGCCCGCTGGTCATCTCCGCCTCGGGCGTGCACCTGGTCCAGCCGATTGCCGAACGCATCGGCATCGACGAAGTACTGGCCATCGACCTGGAAGTCGTCAACGGTCACTACACCGGCCGTACCGTGGGCGTGCTGACCTACCGCGAAGGCAAGGTGCTGCGCCTGCTCGACCTGCTCGAAGGCGACGACAAGCCGCTGGCCGACGCTCACTTCTACTCCGACTCGCGCAACGACCTGCCACTGCTCAAGCTGGTTGGCCACCCGCACGTGGTTAACGCCGACCCCACGCTGCTGGAGCATGCGCAGAAGATGGGCTGGGATGTGCTGAACTGGAAATAACCGCTTCGGCAGAAAAAAAGGGCCGCTGATGCGGCCCTTTTCGCAGGTGCGGACGACTCAGCTCAGGCTCTCGTCGATCAGCACCACCACCTTGCCCTGCACCTGGTTGCTCGCCAGGGCATCGAAGGCGCTCTGCGCATCGCGGACCGGGAAACTGCGCTCCAGTTGCGGGCTCAGCTTGCCAGACTCGAACAGCGGCCAGACCCGCTGCCCCAGTTCGGCGATCACCTTCGCCTTGAAGTCGGCATCGCGCGAGCGCAGGGTCGAGCCGATCAGCTGGATGCGCTTGCCCAGCAGCAGGGCCAGGTCGAGTTCGGCCTTGCGACCGCCCATCAGGCCGATGACCACCCATCGACCGTCACGGCCGAGAATTTCCAAGTCCAGCTTGGCGTAGTTGGCGCCCACCGGATCGAGGATCACGTCGAAGGGCGCGAAATCCCGCAGCGATTCGAGACTTTCGCCGCGCAGCGCGCCGCCCTCGGCACCCAGGCTTTCGCAGTAGGCCAGTCGATCGGCGGAACCAACGCTGACCCAGCAAGGGCTGTTGAAAGCCTTGCACAACTGGATACCAGCCGAGCCGACGCCACTGGCGCCCGCATGCAGCAGGACCTTTTCACCAGGCTGCAGGGCACCAAGCATGAACAGGTTCAGCCAGGCCGTGGCGTACACCTCGGGCAGCGCGGCGGCTTCGGCCAGGCTCAGGCCGGCGGGCACCGGCAGCGCATGGCGCTCGTCCACCACCACTTCCTCGGCCATGCCGCCGCCGGCCAGCAGGGCGCAGACGCGGTCGCCCACCTGCCAGGTGCTGCCGGCGCCGACCTCGGTCACCACACCGGAACATTCCAGGCCGATGATGTCACTCGCCCCCGGCGGCGGCGGGTACAGACCGGCCACCTGCAACAGGTCGGCGCGGTTGAGTCCCGCAGCGGCGACCTGGATGCGGATCTGCCCCTGAGCGCAAGTCGGGTTCGGGCGCTCGGCCCATTCCACTCGCCCTTCGATGCCTTGCAATGCGTTCACGCTGCCTCCATAGTGACCTTGCAGGGCCCGATCCGTAAGGTCGGGCCCTTTCTTCGCGCCGAATTCATCTGCGATTGAACCCGGCGCCGCCAAATAAGGCCTAATATGCGTCATAACTCCGCGATCAGTCGAATCAGCATGAAGCGATTTTTGCCCCGTACCGCCCTGTTGTTCATCCTCGGCGCAACCGCCTTTTCCTCGTTCGCGGCGACCACCAGCCCGAACGTCTGGGACGGCCTGCAGCCCGACCGTGATCAGGTGATCGCCAGCCTCAACATCGTTGAGCTGCTCAAGCGCCATCACTACAACAAGCCGCCGCTGAACGACGAACGCTCGGCGAAGATCTATGACAGCTACCTGAAGACCCTCGATCCGGCGCGGATGTACTTCACCCAGGCCGATATCGACCAGTTCGCTCCCTGGCGCACCCAGTTCGACGACTTCCTGAAAAGCGGCGAGCTGGAGCCCGGCTTCACCATCTACAAGCGTCACCTCGACCGCCTGAAGGAGCGCCTGGACTTCGCCCTGGCCACCCTGAACAAGGGCGTCGACAAGATGGACTTCAAGGCCGACGAATCGCTGGAAATCGACCGCGAGAAATCGCCCTGGGCCAAGGACAGCGCTGCGCTGGACGACCTGTGGCGCAAGAAGGTGAAGGACGAAGTCCTGCGCCTGAAGATCGCCGGCAAGGACAACAAGGCCATCCAGGAACAGCTGACCAAGCGCTACAAGAACCAGCTGATGCGCCTGGAACAGACCCGCAGCGAAGACATCTTCCAGGCCTACATCAACGCCTTCGCCCAGACCTACGATCCGCACACCCAGTACCTGTCGCCGGACAGCGCGGAAAACTTCGACATCAACATGAGCCTGTCTCTGGAAGGCATCGGCGCCGTGCTGCAGAGCGACAACGACTACGTGAAGGTCGTGCGCCTGGTACCGGCCGGCCCCGCCGAGAAGAGCAAGCAGATCGCCACCTCCGACAAGATCATCGGCGTTGCCCAGGGCAAGGGCGAGATGGTCGACGTGGTCGGCTGGCGCCTGGATGAAGTGGTCAAGCTGATCCGTGGCCCGAAAGGCTCGCAGGTCCGCCTGGAAGTGATCCCGTCCACCAACGCGCCGAACGACCAGACCAGCAAGATCGTCACCATCACCCGCGAGGCGGTGAAGCTGGAAGACCAGGCGGCGAAGAAGTCGGAAATCACCATCGACCACGAAGGCAAGAACTACAAGCTGGGCATCATCGACGTGCCGGCGTTCTACCTCGACTTCAAGGCCTATCGCGCTGGCGACCCGGACTACAAGTCCACCACCCGCGACGTGAAGAAGCTGATTGCCGAACTGCAGAAGGACAAGGTCGACGGCATCGTCATCGACCTGCGCAACAACGGCGGCGGCTCCCTGCAGGAAGCCACCGAGCTGACCGGCCTGTTCATCGACCAGGGCCCGACCGTACTGGTACGCAACAGCGACGGCCGCGTCGACGTGCTCAACGATGACGAAGGCAAGGCTTTCTACACCGGCCCGATGACCGTACTGGTCAACCGCCTGTCCGCCTCGGCTTCGGAAATCTTCGCCGGCGCCATGCAGGACTACCACCGTGCGCTCATCGTCGGTGGCCAGACCTTCGGCAAGGGCACCGTGCAGACCATCCAGCCGCTGAACCATGGCGAGCTGAAGCTGACCCTGGCCAAGTTCTACCGTGTCTCCGGCCAGAGCACCCAGCACCAGGGCGTGATTCCGGATATCGGCTACCCGTCCATCGTCGACGACAAGGAAATCGGCGAGAGCGCCCTGCCCGACTCGATGCCCTGGGACACCATCAAGCCCGTACTGAAGGCCCAGGCCGATCCGTTCAAGCCGTTCCTCGACCAGTTGCGCGCCCGTCACGACGCCCGCACCGAGCACAACGCGGACTTCGTCTACGCCCGCGAGCGCCTCGCCCTGGCCCAGGAGCTGATGAAGGAGAAGACCGTCAGCCTCAACGAAGCCAAGCGTCGCGCCCAGCAGACCAGCATCGAGAACCGCCAACTGGCCATGGAGAACGCCCTGCGCAAATCCAAGGGCCAGGAGCCGCTCAAGGAGCTGAAGAAGGAAGACGAGAACGCCCTGCCGGAAGAGGACAAGACCAAGCCGCAGGACGACGCCTACCTCACCGAGTCCGGGCACATCCTGATCGACTACCTGAATCTGGACTCCCAGGTCGCCAAACACTGATCAGGTGTAATCAAACAGTCATGACGCTGTCGTGAAATGCAAAGGGCCGGTATACCGGCCCTTTGCTATTTCCGCCACCGAGAACCGTCATGACCGTCACCGAGCAGTTGAGCGCACTGGATCAGATCCTCGCTCACGGCGACCTGCACTGCCTGTTCCAGCCCATCCTGTCGCTCTCCGAAAGGCGCCTGGTGGGCTACGAAGCCCTCACCCGCGGTCCGTCCAACGGCCCCCTGCACTCGCCCCTGCCGCTGTTCAGCATCGCCCGCAGCAGTGGTCGCCTCAGCCAGCTGGAACTGCTTTGCCGGCGCCAGGCCTGCGCACGCTTTCGCGACCTGAAGCTGGAGGGCAAGCTGTTCCTCAACGTGTCGCCCGAGTCCCTGCTGGAACCCACTCACCAGCCCGGGCGGACCCTGCAATTGCTGCAGACCTTCGGCATCTCGCCCAACGACGTGGTGATCGAACTGACCGAGCAGACGCCCATCGAGGACTTCACCCTGCTCGATACCGCGCTGCACCACTACCGCGCCATGGGCTTCTCCATTGCCCTGGACGATCTGGGGGCGGGCTATTCCAGCCTGCGCCTGTGGTCCGAGCTGCGCCCCGACTATGTGAAGATCGACCGCCATTTCATCGAAGGCATCCACCTGGATGCGGTCAAGCGCGAGTTCGTCGGTTCGATCCTGAAGATGGCCCACGCCTCCCGCGCCCAGGTAATCGCCGAAGGCATCGAGATCCCGGAAGAGCTGGCCGTGCTCTCGGAGATGGGTGTGGACCTGGTACAGGGCTACCTGCTCGGCCGCCCCAACGAAACACCGCCGCGCGACGCCCGCACCCTGTTGCCGGAAGTGGACAACTCCGGGGCATTGCTCGCCGAGGATCAGTCCGACCTCGAACCGCTGCTGCTGGAACAACCGGCAGTACGCGACAGCACGCCGATCGGCGACGTGCTGGAAGCCTTCCGCGCCCAGGCCAACCTCAACTCACTGGCCGTACTCGACAGCCATGACCAGCCGGTGGGCATCGTCCACCGGCATGCGCTCTCCGACGCCCTGCTCAAGCCTTTTGCACCGGAGCTGTACGCACGCAAACCGATCAGCCGGCTGATGAGCAACGACTTCCTGGCCGTGGAGCGGAGCCAGTCGCTGCAGCAGGTCAGCCGCCTGCTCACCAGCCGTGCGAGGCAACGCATCGAGGAAGACTTCATCATTACCCTCGGCGGGCGCTACCTGGGCCTGGGACGGGTGATCGACGTGCTCAAGCTGATCACCGAACAGAAGATCCGCCAGGCGCGCCACGCCAACCCGCTGACCCTGCTGCCGGGTAACGTGCCCATCCAGCAGTGTCTGGCGCGCCTGCTGCAACAGGGCCGCGAAGCCGTGGTGTGCTACGTCGACATCGACAGCTTCAAGCCCTTCAACGATCTCTACGGCTATGCGCGCGGGGACGAGGTACTGCTGTGCCTGGCGCAGTGCCTGGGCGAGCGGGTCGACCCGACGCGAGACTTCGTCGGCCACATTGGTGGCGACGACTTCATGCTGGTGCTGGGGACGCAGGACTGGCGCGAGCGCCTCAATCACCTGCTGGAGGATTTCCAGGGCCAGTGCCGGCGCTTCTACAGCCGCGAGCACCTGGACGCGGGTTGCTTCGTCGCGCACAACCGCCAGGGTCAGCGCGAGGAGTATCCCCTGCTGTCACTGTCGATCGGCGTGGTGCACGTGAAGAATGGCGCCGGGCAGCGCCTGGATGCCGGGCAGTTGGCCGGGCTGGCTTCTGAGGCCAAGCGCCACGCGAAGAACATGCCCGGCTACAGTCTGCACATCCTCACCGCAGAATGAGTCAGAGGCCCAACTGACGCGCGCGGGTCTCGTAGCGCTCCGCCTGGGCATCATCGGCTTCGAGGCCGGGGCCGCCAGTGCGATACAGCTCGCCGAGCTTGCGCGCCGCCAGCGGGTGGCCCGCCTCGGCGGCCTGCCCCCAGTAACGCGCGGCTTCCTGCGCATCACCGGCATGGCGGGCATCGCCCTTGAGAACCTGCACCCCCAGCTGGTACGCCGCCTTGTGATCACCTGCCGTAGCGGCGAGACGCAGCAGACGCAGGCCCTCCTCGCGGGCACCAAAGCCTTGTCCACGGAACAGCAGCAAGTGCCCATAGAAGCTTTGCGCGCCGACGTCCCCCAGGGCCGCCATGCGCGCGAACTGACCCTGCATCCAGGCCCAGGAGCGAGGCTGGCGGACCATCCACGGCCAGCCCATCAGACGCCGTGCCACGGCATAACCCAGCCGCGCGCGCAGGCGCCAGAACAGCTCGCGAGGCTTGGCCAAATCAGAGTTCCTCGGGGTACTCGAACTCGAAGACGCGGACGACTTCCGCCGCGTGCCAGCCAGCGGCCGCAGGACCATCCGGCGCACCGGAGAAACGCCCCAGGCGCTCGACGTACTCGAAGAAGCCGGTTCGCGGCAGGCGGCTGGCACCCTGGCTGATCACCAGCGAGCTGCGCAGCGGACGGCCGGCGCGGGCATCCAGCGCCGCCAGGTGCTCAAGCGCAGCAGTGAGCACGGTCATGGCCGGGGTCGGTAATTGCAGGCGCTCGATCAATGCCCGGTAGGTCAACAGATGGCGCTGGCGGCGGGCGTCTTCCAGCTCGCCGAGCAGGCCTTCCCAATGTTTGCGACTGATCTGCACGCTCAAGAAGCGGCCTCCCCAGTGCCCAGGGCACGACGCAGGCCATGCTGGATGGCGTCGCTGGCTTCACGTTCGCCGCTCTCGATCAGTTCCAGGTAGGAAGGGCTGATGCCCACCGAGCGCGCGAGGGTTTCAATGGTGAAGCCCCGGGCTTCACGCAGTGCCTTCCAGTCCGGCTTCTCGTCGAATGCCGGAGCGGCGGCGGGCTTGACGACCTGGGCGACACCCCGGCCGGCGGCGGCCAGCAGGGCTTGGTACTCGGCCCAGGGAACCACGGCGTACTCCGCTTCGCCGTCACGCATGATGACTTGAACGTTCATGACAACACTCCTTGCAGGCGGCCATCTTAACAGCCTGATGCGCGCCTGTGCCGGCTATACTGCGCACCTCCGTCACGCCACCAGACAGGGGACCGACTTGCAGCGCTTGCTTCCGTTCTGCCTATGCCTGGCCAGCGCCCTGTGCGGCGCCGAGGAACTGCGCTGGGGCTATTCGCCCAGCAACGGCATGCCCTACGCAGAAAGTATCGGTCATGAATTGGCGCCTGGCTTCATCCGCGACCTGGGCGAAACCGTCGGACAGCGCCTGGGGCTCCAGGTTCGCTTCGTGGAAACCCCGGACAAGCGGGCCGAGCCCGCGCTGGCACAGGGCGCCATCCACCTGCTGTGTATCAACAATCCGCAATGGATGAAGGCGCCGGAGAAGCTGCACTGGTCGCCGAGCCTGTTCGAGGAAGAGGACGCGCTGGCCCAGCGGGCAGACAAGGCACCACTGGACGACCTCGAACACGTCAACGGGATTCGTGTCGGCACCAGCCTGGGCTACGTCTACCCCGCCCCGCTGATGCAGGCCTTCACGGAAGGCCGGGTCAAACGCGCCGACGTGCGTGACCTGGATACCCGCCTGCACATGCTTGAGGCCGGTCGCCTGGACGCGTTGATCGACATGCGCCGACCGCTGGAATTTCTCCTCGCGCAACACGCTGACCTGCCCGTGGCGATCAGCCGCAGAAACGTACAACGCTATTCGATCTACTGCTCGTACGGCCCGGCGCTACCGCTGCCCGCCGAGCGACTGGACGCCGTGCTGCAGGCACTGGTGAGCGACGGCTCGATCCAGCGCCTGCTGGGCGAGCAGACTGCACGGCTGCATCAGAGGCGTTGAATCGCCTCCGGTGACGGCAATTGCTTCAGGGCTTCGCGGGTTTCCACGCCCTGCCCGTCACGCCAGAGCTTGAAGGCATCGATCTCCGACTGCCAGCGGCGCACCACCCAGGCCAGCACCGCCAGGTCGTCGAGGAAGCCGACGCCCAGCAACCAGTCCGGTACCAGGTCCACCGGCGAAAGGAAATACAGCAACGCCGCCACCACGGAAACCAGCGCCTGGGAACTGATGCCGCGGTAATCCCCCCGCACCCAGGCCACCAGCAGTTCCTGCAACAGCTTCAGGTCCGTCTTGGCCAGGTTCACCCGCCCGCTCTTGCGCGCCACGGCGAACAGCAGCGCGGGGACTCGCCCACCTGCGATAAAGCGGCTGGCGAGTTTGAGAAAACGGTCAAATCCCGGAGGCTTTTTCATCGACTCACCTCGATAGGAAACTTCGTACATGGCACGTTCAGGTTATCCACCTTTCCTGTGGATAACTCTGTTGAAAGCCACCCTCTGCATCGCCCAAACGCCCGAGCCACGAGGGCTGCAGACAGATCGGCGATTTTTTGTTCACCCCTACAAATGCGTTAAAAATCATGCAGTTGCGGCTAAGCGAAGGGGCCGCGGATGTCAAGGGGAGGACATTGTTTCAACTGCGTCAAATATGTGCATAAGGGTAACACCTGCCCCAAGGTTACTCCCTTTCAGACCCGCCGGTCAGCGCACCGTTCCAGAGCGATTGCGGCGCAAATGAAAACGCCCCGTGGATCACGGGGCGTTCTCTCTGGTACCAAGGTACCCAGTTACTTCTTCGGTGCTTCCGCCGGAGCTTCGGCTGCCTCAGGCTGGTTCGGATCCTTGATGGCCAGCAGCTCCAGATCGAACACCAGGACCGAGTTGGCCGGGATGGTCGGGCTCGGGCTCTGCGCGCCGTAGGCCAGTTCGCTCGGGATGAAGAGCTTGATCTTCTCGCCGACGTGCATCAGTTGCAGGGCTTCAACCCAACCCGGGATCACGCCGCCGACCGGCAGATCGATCGGGCTGCCGCGCTGGATGGAGCTGTCGAAGACAGTGCCATCGACCAGCTTGCCTTCGTAGTGAACGGTGACGACGTCGGTAGCCTTGGGCTGCGGGCCGTCGGCTTTCTTCACGACTTCGTACTGCAGGCCGGACTTGGTGGTGACCACGCCCTCACGCTTGCCGTTTTCCTCGAGGAATTTCTTGCCGGCTTCCAGGGCCTCGGCATTCTTCTTGGCGACCTGCTCTTCAGCGCGCTTCTGCAGGGCGGTGAAAGCTTCGGTCAGCTCTTCGTCGGTCAGCTTCTGCTTCTGCTTGCCAACTGCGTCTTCGATACCCAGGGCGACGGCTTTGGAATCCAGGTCATTCATGCCTTCCTGGGCGAGGCTCTTGCCCATGTTCAGGCCGATGCCATAGGAAGCTTTCTGCGCAGGAGTCTTGAGTTCCACTTCGGCGGCCTGTTTGTCGCAGCCCGCGAGAACCAGGCCGACCAGCGCGATCGCTGCCGCCAACCGATGTTGTTTCATGCTGAATCCTTGTCTTTGCGCCGTCATGGCTGAAGTGATGAAGCCGCGAGCTTATCAGGCGCTCGTGGCCAGTGGCTATGGGCAATAGGAACCACTGCCGCGGGAGAAGTTCCCACAGCAAACTTATAAGAAAATTAACAGGATAAGTCAGACGGCCAGCACGGAATCGCCGTGATCGAAGCGGGCAACTTTCGACGGGATGCTTTTGTGGGAAAGACTTTCGCAGATAAAAAGGCAGGCAAAGAAAAAGCCCCCAGGTATTGCTACCTGAGGGCTTTCGAATTGTGGCGCAGCGGACGGGACTCGAACCCGCGACCCCCGGCGTGACAGGCCGGTATTCTAACCGACTGAACTACCGCTGCGTCGGACCTCGAGTGGTGGGTGATGACGGGATCGAACCGCCGACCCTCTGCTTGTAAGGCAGATGCTCTCCCGGCTGAGCTAATCACCCTTCGTCTCGAAGTGGGGCGCATTCTACGGAGGACATTTGCACCTGGCAACCCCCCGGATGAAAAATTTTTTCAGATGTTCCAAAGGCTTAGATGAAGAGGGCGAATGACGAAACGGGGTTGGCCTGAACCGCGCCGAACGGAATAATGCATCCTTTGTGTCCAGGAGTTAGCCCCTCATGTGGTTCCGCAACCTGCTCGTATACCGCCTCACCCAGGATCTGCAGATCGACGCCGATACCCTGGAGAAGGCCCTGGCCAGCAAGCCGGCGCGCTCCTGCGCCAGCCAGGAACTGACCACCTACGGATTCTCCGCGCCGTTCGGCAAGGGCCCGGACGCCCCGCTGGTGCACGCCAGCGAAGGCTTCTTCCTGGTCAGCGCGCGCAAGGAAGAGCGCATCCTCCCCGGCAGCGTCGTACGTGACGCGCTCAAGGAGAAGGTCGACGAGATCGAAGCGGCGCAGATGCGCAAGGTCTACAAGAAGGAGCGCGACCAGCTCAAGGACGAGATCGTCCAGACCCTGCTGCCGCGCGCCTTCATCCGCCGCTCGGTGACCTTCGCCGCCATCGCCCCGAGCCTCGGCCTGATCCTGGTCGACACCTCCAGCGCGAAGAAGGCCGAAGACCTGCTGTCCACCCTGCGCGAAGCCCTGGGCTCGCTGCCGGTTCGCCCGCTGACCGTGAAAACCGCGCCGACCGCCACCCTGACCGACTGGGTGAAGACCCAGGAAGCCGCTGGCGACTTCTTCGTCCTCGACGAGTGCGAGCTGCGTGATACCCACGAAGACGGTGGCGTGGTGCGCTGCAAGCGCCAGGACCTGACCAGCGAGGAAATCCAGCTGCACCTGACCTCCGGCAAGCTGGTCACCCAGCTGTCGCTGGCCTGGTCGGACAAGCTGTCCTTCGTCCTCGACGACAAGGTCGCGATCAAGCGCCTGCGCTTTGAAGACATGCTGCAGGAGAAGGCGGAGCAGGATGGCGGCGAAGACGCCCTCGGCCAGCTCGACGCCAGCTTCACCCTGATGATGCTGACCTTCGCCGAGTTCATCCCGGCGCTGATCGAGGCACTCGGTGGCGAGGCGATGCCCGAAGGCATCTGATGCCCCGGCAGGCGCCGCACCCACGCGGCGCCTGACACAATAAGAAGGAAAGTCCCATGCGCGCCCTTGCCTCCCTCAGCCGTTTCTTCGGCAACACCTTTCCTGTCTGGGTTCTGCTCTTCGCCGTACTGGCCTTCTTCCAGCCCGCCTGGTTCAAGGGGCTGACCGTGGCCATCGTGCCGCTGCTGGGGCTGGTGATGTTCGGCATGGGGCTGACACTCAAGGCAGAAGACTTCCGCGAAGTCGGCCGTCATCCCGGCCGGGTGATCATCGGCGTACTCGCGCAATTCATCATCATGCCGGGCACGGCCTGGGTGCTGTGCAAGCTGCTGGCGCTGCCCGACGAAATCGCCGTGGGCGTCATCCTGGTCGGCTGCTGTCCCGGCGGCACCGCCTCGAACGTCATGACCTGGCTTTCACGCGGCGACGTTGCGCTGTCGGTGGCAATCACCTCGGTCACCACGCTGCTCGCCCCGCTGGTTACCCCCGCACTGGTCTGGCTGCTGGCTTCGGCCTGGCTCCCGGTGTCATTCAGCGCCATGTTCCTGTCGATCCTGCAGGTGGTCCTGCTGCCCATCGCCCTGGGTTTCATCGCCCAGCGCGTGCTCGGTCAACGGACTCGCGTTGCCGTGGATGTACTGCCACTGGTGTCGGTGGTGAGCATCGTGGTGATCATTGCCGCCGTGGTGGCCGCCAGCCAGGCGAAGATCGCCGAGTCGGGCCTGCTGATCCTCGTCGTGGTCATGCTGCATAACGGACTCGGACTGCTGCTGGGCTACATGACCGGGCGCCTGACCGGCATGCCGCTGGCCCAGCGCAAGGCGCTGGCCATCGAAGTCGGCATGCAGAACTCCGGACTGGGCGCAGCCCTGGCCAACGCACATTTTTCGCCCCTTGCCGCCGTGCCCAGCGCGTTGTTCAGCGTCTGGCACAACCTCTCCGGCTCGATCCTGGCGACCGTGTTCCGTCGCATGACCGACGAGCCATCCGCCCAGAAAACCGCCCCGCAATAGGGCGGAAGTTCGGCGCCGGGTTGCCCGGCGCCCCACTTTTGTGCAAAATAATGCACATTGTGAGGACGACCTCACCACCTTCCGGTGCTCCAGCGGGGACGGCCCTTCCTTCCATCCACCGTCTGGAGAGCTCCATGTCCTGGATCATCCTGTTCGTCGCCGGCCTGTTCGAAGTGGGCTGGGCCGTCGGCCTGAAGTACACCGAAGGTTTCACCCGACCGATTCCAACCATCCTCACCGTGCTGGCGATCATCACCAGCATGGGGCTGCTGGGCCTGGCCATGAGAAATCTGCCGCTGGGCACGGCCTACGCCATCTGGACCGGCGTCGGCGCGGTCGGCACCGTCATCGTCGGCATCGTGCTGTTCGGCGAGTCCATGGCGCCGGTACGCCTGCTCAGCGTTGCGCTGATCCTGTGCGGACTGGTCGGCCTGAAAATGAGCCACTGACGCTGTATCGGTTCCCGATACCGGCGGGCTGTCGCTTTCCCGAAAATTTGTCGGTATGCTGCGGGCCACTGTGTTTGCTTGGGTCACTGTGGCTCGTGACCTGGTGGGGCCATTCCCCACCACCCGGCTTCGACTGCACCTTGCAACTCAGGACGAGCGCGGACCTTTCCGCACAACAATATTCAATTGTTCAAGGTGTATTTCCATGTCGAATCGTCAGACCGGCACCGTCAAGTGGTTCAACGACGCCAAGGGCTTCGGCTTCATCACTCCGGAAAGCGGCAACGATGTCTTCGTGCACTTCCGCTCCATCCAGGGCACCGGCTTCAAATCGCTGCAGGAAGGCCAGAAGGTCTCCTTCGTTGTGGTTGAAGGCCAGAAGGGCCTGCAGGCTGACGAAGTTCAGGTTATCTGAACCGCGACACGCCCA
The DNA here is from genome assembly GCA_046940325.1 of Enterobacterales bacterium AE_CKDN230030158-1A_HGKHYDSX7. Classification (GTDB taxonomy): domain Bacteria; phylum Pseudomonadota; class Gammaproteobacteria; order Pseudomonadales; family Pseudomonadaceae; genus Pseudomonas. The sequence goes on from JBKYMN010000001.1 coordinate 915,407, forward strand.
TGAAAAAGCCCCGGCATTGCCGGGGCTTTTTCTTTGCCGCCAATAAAGTCAGCGGGCCGCGCCACGCAGCGCGGCGACCTGCTCCTGCAGCAGCAGGCGCTTGGCCTCCTCCGGTGCCACCGGCTGACCAGCCACCAGGCAGACCCTCGACCACAACCGGCGCAGGAAACCTTTCTGCGGATCACGGCTGAAGAAGCTGCCCCACAGCCCCTGCAGCGCCATCGGGATCACCGGCACCGGAGTCTCCTCGATGATGCGCTCCACGCCGCCGCGGAACCCGTTCATCTCGCCATCCAGGGTCAGCATGCCCTCGGGGAAGATGCACACGACCTCCCCTTCGCGCAGGTACTCGGCGACCTTGGCGAAGGCCTTCTCGTAGGTCTCCGGATCCTCGTTGCGCCCGGCGATCGGTACCGCGCCGGCAGTGCGGAAGATGAAGTTGAGCACCGGGATGCGGAAGATCTTGTAGTACATCACGAAGCGCACCGGACGCCGTACGGAGCCTGCGATCAGCAGCGCATCGACGAAGGACACGTGGTTGCACACCAGCACGGCCGGGCCTTCATCGGGGATAGCCTCGAGGTTGCGGTGGTCGACCCGGTACATCGAATGGGTCAGCAGCCACACCAGGAAGCGCATGGTGAACTCGGGCACGATCTTGAAGATGTACACGTTCACCGCGACGTTCATCAGCGAGAGCACGAGGAACAGCTCGGGGATCGTCAGCTTCGCCACCGACAGCAGCAGGATCGAGACGATCGCCGCGATCACCATGAACAGCGCGTTGAGGATGTTGTTGGCGGCGATCACCCGCGCACGCTTGTCTTCCTCGGTGCGCGCCTGGATCAGTGCATACAGCGGCACGATATAGAAGCCACCGAAGATGCCGATGCCGAGGATATCCGCCAGCACTGCCCAGGACTGCGAGTGCTCCAGCACCGCCAGCCAGTTGTACGGCTGCTCGCCCTGCGGGAAGCCGCCCGAGTGCCACCACAGGAGGATGCCGAACAGGCTCAGACCGATGGAGCCGAAGGGCACCAGGCCGATCTCCACCTTCTTGCCCGAGAGTTTTTCGCAAAGCATCGAGCCCAGCGCGATACCCACCGAGAACACCGTGAGGATCAGCGTCACCACGCTCTCGTCGCCGTGCAGCAGCTCCTTGGCGTAGGTCGGGATCTGCGTCAGGTAGACCGCGCCGAGGAACCAGAACCAGGAGTTCCCCACCAGCGAGCGCGACACCGCCGGGCGCTGGCGCAGGCCGAGCAGGAGGATGCTCCAGGACTGGCGGAAGATGTTCCAGTCGACCTTCAGGTCCGGCAGCGCGGCGGCGGCGCGGGGGATGTTGCGGCTGGCGAGGAAGCCGCAGACGGCCACCAGCACCACGGCGATGCCGACGCCGGCGGCGTAGTCCTGCCGCGACATCAGCACGCCCGCACCGATGGTGCCGCAGAGGATGGCGAGGAAGGTGCCCATCTCCACCAGGGCGTTGCCGCCGACCAGTTCGTCCTCGCGCAGGTGCTGCGGCAGGATCGAGTACTTCACCGGGCCGAACAGCGCCGAGTGGGTGCCCATGGCGAACAGCGCGAGGAACAGCAGCGGCAGGCTGCCGAACACGAAGCCCGCCGCGCCCACCAACATGATCACGATCTCGGCCAGCTTCAGCGCGCGCATCAGCGCGTCCTTGTTGAACTTCTCGCCGAACTGTCCGCCCAGGGCGGAGAACAGGAAGAACGGCAGGATGAACAACAGCGCGCAGAGGTTGACCAGCAGGTTGCGATCACCGCCGACCGTGAGGTGGTAGAGGATCGCCAGGATCAGCGACTGCTTGAAGATGTTGTCGTTGAAGGCACCCAGCAGCTGGGTGATGAAGAAGGGCAGGAATCGCTTGGTGCCCAGCAGGGCGAATTGCGAATGTTGAGACATCGTCCTTGTGTACCTGCGTAGCGGCCTGTGGCCGGAATGACAGCACGGATATGACGGCGACGGCGTAAACAAAAGCCACAATTTCGCTGCAAATCGCCTGCAGCAGATTACAGCCTGGTACGCGCCAGGCAAGAAAAAGCCCGTCGCGAGGACGGGCTTTTTCACTTCAGAGGCGACGGCGTCAGAAACCGACGCTGCCCTGCACATAGAAGGTGCGTGGCTCGCCCAGGTAGATACCGGCGTTGTTGTCGCTGGAACGGGTGTAGTTCATCTGGTCGAAGATATTCTTCACCCCGGCGGCGACTTTCAGGTTCGACGCCTGCGGGCCGAAGTCGTAACCCACGCGGGCATTCCACAGCACGTAGCCGGGGATGTCGCCGTACTGGCCATCGGCGCTCGGCTCGGTGATGTAGTTGCCGGTGAAGCTGCCGTTGGAGTTGGTGGTCGGACCGGGCGCGCGTTGCCCGGATTGGGCAAAGCCGTCGAAGTTGTAGGTCCAGCGGTCATGCTCGTAGCGCAGGCCGATGGTTGCCACCTGGCGCGAGTAAAGCGGCAGGTCGCGACCCTTGAACGAAGGAATATCACCCTCGTAGGTGGCGCGGGTATAGGTGAAGGTACCGTAGGCGGTCAGGCCGGCGAGTACCGGGTCCAGCGCAGCCAGGTCGTAGTGCGCGGAGGTCTCGATGCCCTGGTGCTTGGTGGCGCCCAGGTTGGTCCAGCCCACGTCGTTGCTGATGTACTGCAGTTCGTCGTCGAAGTCGATGTAGAACAGCGTGACTTCGCCACCCCAGGTGCCGTTGTCGTAGCGGGTGCCGACCTCATAGGTCTTCGCCTTCTCCGGTTGCAGGCCGCTGGCGGTGTCGTTGCCGCTGCCGCCCTGGCCGAGCTGGAAGTACTGCAGGCTGCCGAAGGAGGTCTCGTAGTTGGCGAACAGCTTCCACTCTTCCGACAGGTGATACATCACCGCCAGCGCCGGCAGCGGCTCGTTGTAGTCCTTGCTGCGATTCTTCTCCTGAACCGGCTTGCCCTTGCTGTCGAGCACCGGGCGCTCGTGCCAGTCGGTGGAGATGCGCTCGAAGCGGATACCCGGGGTGACGGTCCAGTTGCCCACGTCGATCTTATCGTCGAGGTAGATGGAGTTCGCCTCGGTACCGCCGGTACGATCCTGGTAGGTGTGGCCGTCACCACCGGGCGTCGGCAACGTGGTCGGGATGTTGTTGATCAGCGCGACCTGGCTGGCGCGCTCGTGCATCGCTTCCTTCAGGTAGCGGTAGCCGATGCTGGCTTCCTGGGTGGTCGGGCCGACCATGAAGATCTTCGACACGCGCGGCTCGATACCGAAGGTGTGGTAGTCGCGCGGATAGGACGCCAGGGTCTTGAGGTCGCGGTTGGCGATGGTGCTGCCGCGGAAGCTGTCGCTGTAATAGGTCAGCACCTCGACCTGGGTGAGGTCGTCGATCTGCCGCTTGTACTTGAGCGAGACGTCCTTGCGCCGACCGGTGAAGTTGTCGTAGTCGCGCACCGACTGGTACGGGTCCTTGTCGAACTGCGCCTGGGTCAGGCCGCCGGGCATGTCGGCGCTGCCGTCGTAGTAGTGGAAGTTGGCGGAGAACTCGTCGACGTCAGTGGGCGCCCAGTGGGTCTTGAACATCACGTCGTCGATGTCGGTGGCGTCGTTGCTGTCACGGTAGCCCGCGCCCTTCACGCCCGAGTACAGCAGGGCCGCACCCATGCCGTTGTCGGCAGTGCCGCCAAGGAAGGCGTTGTAGAGCTTCTTCCAGCCGCCGTGGGAAGCGGTTTCCACGGTGCTGCCAACATCGCCGGAGAATTCCTTGGGAATCGCCCGGGTGACGAAGTTGATCACCCCGCCGACGTTCTGCGGGCCATAACGCACGGAACCGGCGCCGTGCACGACGTCGACGCTGTCGAGGTTGCCGACCGACAGCGGGAACATCGACAGCTGCGGCTGGCCATAGGGCGCCACGGCGGCCGGGACGCCATCGATGAGCACGGTGGAGCGCGGCGACAGGCGTGAGGTCAGGCCGCGCACGCCGACGTTGAGGGAGACATCACTGCCGCCGGTGCCGTTGTTGTCCTGCACCTGCACGCCGGGAATGCCGCGCAGCACGTCGCGCACGTTCTGCGCGCCCTCTTCGATCATCTGTTCGCGCCGCACCACGGTGCGTGCGCCGGGGTGGTTCTGCACCACCTGCTGGTCGGCCTCGCCGAGCCAGTCGCCGACCACGGTGACGGTCTCCAGCTCCTTGGTCTCTTCCTCGGCCTGCGCCGGCAGCAGCGGCGTGGCCAGGGCAACGGCGATCGCCAGGCGCGACCATGAACGAACGTGCGACATGCTTCCCCCTCCCCGGGTACTTCGTGAAGGGGCGGGAAATTAGAACTGATTGTAAATTTTGTAAATGCAAATGTATCGCAAATGAAAAAATATTCCGGTTGACTCAGATTCTCTTTTAAGCATCTCGAACGACTGTTCATCAGACCCGGCAATAGGCCAGCAGCCCCAGTGCAACGAGGGTTTCGAGAATCGATGAAGGGAGTCAGGCCGAACGGAACGACCGCGCACAGGCCTGACGGTACTCGCCCGGACCGACGCCATAAGCCTGCTTGAACTGACGGCTGAGGTGACTCTGGTCGGCGAAGCCCAGCTGCATGGCCACGTTCACCGGCATGCAGCCCTGCTTGAGCAGTGCCCTCGCCTGCTCCAGCCGACGCTGCTTGAGCCAGGCATGCGGCGGCAGGCCGGTGGCCTTGCGGAATACGCGGGCGAAGTGGAAGGGAGATAGCCCGACAGCCGCGGCCAACTCCTCCAGCGATGGCGGCTCCATCAAGCGCGACCCCAGCAGCTCACGGGCGCGGGCCACAGCCACCGGTTCGCTGCCGGCCGGTGGTGCCTCGGGAATCCGCGCATGACGCTGGAACAGCATCAGCAAGGCCTCGCGCCAGCAGGTCTGGCGCTGCAGCACAGTGGCATCGGAATCCAGCAGGTGGTGGGCGGCGAACAGCGCCTGCACCAGTTCCGGATCGTGCACCACACTGGCATCGAAGGATGGCGTGCCACCTTTGCCCAGCTCAAGCTCCTCCAGCACACCGGACACCTGCGCCAGCTCCGGGTAGAAACCACGGTAGCGCCAGCCAGCCTCGTCAGCCTTGGAGCCGGTATGCACCTCGTCGGGATTGATCAGCACCACGCTGCCGGCCGGGGCGAAGTGCTCGGCGCCGCGATGGTGGAAGCGCTGCGCGCCCTGCTCGATCATGACGAAGGCGAAGCCTTCGTGGACGTGGGGCGAGAACACCTGCTCGATATAACGCGCGTGCAGCAACTCGACGCCGCCCAGCTCCTGGGCGCGCCAGAAGCGGGTGCGTTCGCCGCTCGCGTCGTGTTCTGCCATGGTCCTGCCTCGATGTCGCACCGCTGCTCTGAAGAACGCGCGGGGCGATCACCTTACACCGCCCCTTCAGCCGTTGAAACCGGCTTCCAGCGCAGCCTTCACCTGCGGCCATTCCTGGTCGGTGATGCTGTAGAGGATGGTGTCGTCCAGCCGCCCGCCGGCCAGGCGCCGGTGGTTGCGCAGCACGCCCTCGCGCACCGCGCCGAGCTTCTCGATGGCGCGCTGGGAGCGTTCGTTGCTGGCGGCGGTCTTGAACTGCACGCGGACCATCTTCCAGCTGTCGAAGGCGTGGCGCAGCATCAGGTACTTCATCGTGGCGTTGAGGCCGCTGCCGTGCTGGCCCTGGTCCAGCCAGGTGGCGCCGATCTCGCAGGCCGGCAGCGCCGGGAGGAAGTCCATGAAGCGGGTGGTGCCGACGATCTGGTTGCCCAGGCGCACCACCAGTGGCAGGGCACGGCCCTCGCGCTGGTCGGCCAGGCCCTGGCGGTACCAGTCCGGGCGCCCCGGTGCGCTCATGAACTGCAGGACGTCACGGTTCTGCTCCGCCAGCGTCACCAGGTCCGGCACGTCGGCCTCCACCATCGGCTCCAGGCGCAGGGCCCCGCGCTGCAAGGTGATGGGTAACGGTCTGAACATGGCGCCCTCCTCGACACTCGACGCGAAATCATCGCTCACATCAGAGCGTAGCGGCCCGACGAAGTGCCGCGCGCCCCAGGCAGCGCGACGGACGGACCGCGAAAAGGCCGGCAAGCTACCAGTACAGAGCCCTCCCCTCAAGTGAGAAGCGCGACACAGCGCCACTGAGACATTGGTAGCAGGCGTCTGACAGTTCCGGACTTTGGTGCGAAACTGCTGCGAGCGCTCCTGCGGGGGAGCCAGTCATTTCCGGAGTCAGCATGTCGTTGTCCAGTGGGTTGATCGCAACGGTCGCCCTGCTCTACATGGCGGTCCTGTTCGCCATCGCGTTCTATGGCGACCGCCGTCGCGCCCCTCTTTCGCCGCGTGTCCGCGCCTGGGTCTACAGCCTCTCGCTGGCGGTCTACTGCACCAGCTGGACCTTCTTCGGCGCCGTCGGCCAGGCCGCCGACCAGCTCTGGTCATTCCTGCCGATCTACGTCGGCCCCGTACTGCTGATGCTCTTCGCGCCCTGGGTGCTGCAGAAGATGATCATGATCAGCAAGCAGGAGAACATCACCTCCATCGCCGACTTCATCGCCGCGCGCTACGGCAAGTCCCAGGCGCTGGCGGTCGTGGTGGCGCTGATCTGCGTGGTCTGCGTGCTGCCCTACATCGCCCTGCAGCTCAAGGGCATCGTCCTCGGAGTAAACCTGCTGATCGGCGCGGGCCCCGACTCCACCGGCATCCGCGCCCAGGACACGGCGCTGATCGTGTCGCTGGTCCTCGCCCTGTTCACCATCGTCTTCGGCACCCGCAACCTCGACGTCACCGAACACCACCGCGGCATGGTGCTGGCGATCGCCTTCGAGTCGCTGGTCAAGCTCACCGCCTTCCTCGCTGTCGGCATCTTCGTCACCTACGACCTCTACGACGGCTTCGGCGACCTGGTGGACAAGGCCCGCTCCGCACCTCAGCTCACCGAGTACTGGAAGGAAACCGTGCACTGGCCGGCCATGCTGCTGCAGACCGGCGTGGCGATGACCGCCATCATGTGCCTGCCGCGCCAGTTCCACGTGCTGGTGGTGGAGAACATCGAGCCGCGCGACCTCAACCTGGCGCGCTGGGTGTTCCCGATCTACCTGGTGCTGGCCGCACTGTTCGTGGTGCCCATCGCCCTGGCCGGGCAGATGCACCTGCCGGCCGGCGTGATGCCGGACTCCTTCGTGATCAGCCTGCCGCTGGCCGAAGCGCACCCGGCACTGGCGCTGCTGGCTTTCATCGGTGGCGCGTCGGCGGCCACCGGCATGGTGATCGTCGCCAGCGTGGCGCTCTCGACCATGGTCTCCAATGACATGCTGCTGCCCTGGCTGCTGCGCCGCAAGGGCGAGGCCGAGCAGCCCTTCGAGGTGTTCCGCCACTGGCTGCTGACCGTGCGCCGGGTGAGCATCGCGCTGATCCTCCTGCTGGCCTACGTCAGTTACCGCCTGCTGGGCTCCACCGCGAGCCTCGCCACCATCGGCCAGATCGCCTTCGCCGCCATCGCCCAGCTCGGCCCGGCGATGATCGGCGCGCTGTACTGGAAGCAGGCCAACCGCCGCGGCGTATTCGCCGGCCTCGCCGCCGGCTCCTTCCTCTGGGCCTACACGCTGGTGTTGCCGGTGGTCGCCAAGGGCCTGGGATGGCCGCTGGAAACCTTCCCCGGCCTGGCCTGGCTCGCCGGCCGCCCGTTCGGTCTGTCCATCGAACCGCTGACCCTGGGCGTGCTGCTCTCGCTGATCGGTAACTTCGCGCTGTTCGGCCTGGTCTCGGTGTTCTCCCGTACCCGTGTTTCCGAGCACTGGCAGGCCAGCCGCTTCATCGGCCAGGAGATCTCGCAGAAGCTCAGCTCGCGCTCGATGCTCGCGGTGCAACTGGAAGACCTGTTGATGCTGGCCGCCCGCTTCGTCGGTGAGGAACGCGCGCGGCAGAGCTTCATCCGCTTCGCCTACCGCCAGGGCAAGGGCTTCACCCCCAGCCAGAACGCCAATGACGAGTGGATCGCCCACACCGAACGCCTGCTCGCCGGCGTACTCGGCGCCTCCTCCGCGCGCGCGGTGGTGAAGGCCGCCATCGAAGGCCGCGAGATGCAGGTAGAGGACGTGGTGAAGATCGCCGACGAAGCCTCCGAAGTACTGCAATTCAACCGCGCGCTGCTGCAGGGCGCCATCGAGAACATCAGCCAGGGCATCAGCGTGGTCGACCAGTCGCTGCGCCTGGTGGCCTGGAACCACCGCTACATCGAACTGTTCGAGTACCCGGACGGGCTGATCTACGTCGGCCGGCCGATTGCCGACATCATCCGCTACAACGCCGAGCGCGGCCTGTGCGGTCCCGGCGACCCCGACCTGCATGTCGCCAAGCGTCTGTACTGGATGCGCCAGGGCACGCCGCACACTTCCGAGCGGCTGTTCCCCAACGGCCGGGTGATCGAGCTGATCGGCAACCCGATGCCTGGCGGCGGCTTCGTCATGAGCTTCTCCGACATCACCGCCTACCGCGACGCCGAACAGGGCCTGAAGGATGCCAACGAAGGCCTGGAACAGCGGGTGCAGGAGCGTACCTTCGAGCTCTCGCAACTGAACCAGGCGCTGACCGAAGCCAAGGGCACCGCCGAGGCGGCCAACCAGTCGAAGTCACGCTTCCTCGCCGCGGTCAGCCACGACCTGATGCAACCGTTGAACGCCGCGCGGCTGTTCTCCGCCGCCCTCGCCCACCAGGAGAAACTGCCCGAGGAGGCCACCGAACTGGTGCGCCACCTGGATTCGTCGCTGCGCTCGGCAGAAGACCTGATCACCGACCTGCTGGACATCTCGCGTCTTGAGGGAGGCCGGGTCAGCGCCGATGTCGCGGCCTTCCCGCTGAGCAACCTGTACGACACCCTCGGCGTGGAATTCCGCGTACTGGCCCAGGAGCACGGCATCGACTTCCACGTCCGCGGCAGCAAGCTGCGCGTGGAGAGCGACATCAAGCTGCTGCGCCGCGTCCTGCAGAACTTCCTCACCAACGCCTTCCGCTACGCCAAGGGCCACGTGCTGCTGGGGGTGCGCCGCGAGGCCGGGCATTTGCGCCTGGAGGTCTGGGACCACGGCCCGGGCATCCCACCGGACAAGCTCCATGTGATCTTCGAGGAATTCAAACGCCTGGACAGCCACCAGACCCGCGCGGAAAAGGGCCTGGGGCTCGGCCTGGCGATCGCCGACCGGCTGTGCAAGGTACTCGGCCACCGCCTGGAAGTCCGCTCCTGGCCGGGCAAGGGCAGCGTCTTCAGCGTCAGCGTGCCACTGGCGCGCCAGCCGGCCCCGGCGCCGCTCAACGGGCACAAGGTGGAAACCCCGGAACAGCTCAACGGTGCGCAGGTGCTCTGCGTGGACAACGAAGACAGCATCCTCACCGGCATGAACAGCCTGCTGACCCGCTGGGGCTGCCGCGTGCTGACTGCGCGCAGCCGCGAGGAATGCCAGGCGCTGCTCGACGGCGATGCGCGCCCGCAACTGGCGTTGATCGATTACCACCTGGACGACGGCGAACTGGGCACCGACCTCATGGCCTGGCTGCGCACACGCCTGGGCGAACCAGTGCCGGGCGTGGTGATCAGCGCGGACGCCCGCCCCGAACTGGTGGCGCAGATCCATGCGGCGGGACTCGACTTCCTGCCCAAGCCGGTGAAGCCGGCGGCGTTGCGCGCGTTGTTGAGCCGGCATCTGAGCCTGAAATGAGAAGGTCCGCCGCGCCCTCGTAGCGGCGGCGGTTCGCGAGCAAGCTCGCTCCTACAAGAGCCACTCCGAAGCTCGGCGTCGCTGTAAGAGCGAGCTTGCTCGCGAACTCGCCCAACACCTCCACCTCCCTGCAACTCATGCCACCCTCCCGCGCCACTGCAACAACACCACCCCGGCAATGATCAGCCCGACGGCCAGCAGGCCCTCGGGCGACAACCGCCGCACCGGGAATCCGGCCCAGCCGAACTGATCACACAACGCCGACATCAGCATCTGCCCCGCCACCACGCAGGCGAGGAAAGTCGCCGCGCCCAGCTGCGGCGCGAGCATCACCGCGACAGTCAGGTAAGCCGCGCCGAACAGTCCGCCCAGCCAGCCCCACCAGGGCGTGGTGGCTATTCCCGCGGCAGCCGGGAGCGGTACGCGGAACGCCAGCAGCGCAATGATCACCGCCGCCAGGCTGACACCCAGCGAGGTCAGGCTGGCACTCAGCGGATGACCCAATTGGCGCCCCAGCAGCGAGTTGCTGCCCGCCTGCAAGGCAACCAGCGCGCCCACACCGATGGCAGGCAGTAGCAGAAGCAGTTTCGACATCGAGTGGTCTCCATGGCTTGTCGATAGGCCTCAGCTTCTGCTATCCATCCAACGCATGGAAATGAATGATCGGTACAACCTGAATGCACTCGATTCATGACCTGCGCCGCATCGACCTCAACCTGCTGGTGATCCTCGATGCGCTGCTGGAAGAACGCCACGTCTCCCGCGCCGCCGAGCGCCTGGCGATGACGCAGCCGGCGGTGAGCCATGCGCTCAACCGCCTGCGCGACCTGCTCGACGACCCGCTGCTGGTGCGCACCGGCAACCAGATGCAGCTGACCCGCCGCGCCTTCGAACTGGCCGGGCCGCTACGGGACATCCTCGGCGGCGTGCGCCGGCTGGTGCTGGGCGATGACTTCGATCCGGCCAGCGCGGAGCTGGAACTGCGCCTGGGCATGTCCGACTACGGCGCCTGGGTGGTCTTGCCCGCACTGCTGCCGATTCTGCGCCGCGAGGCGCCGGGCATCCATCTGGACATCCGCCAGGCCTCGCGCGTGGGCATGGCCGAACAGGTGGCGAGCGGCGAGCTGGACGGTGCCCTGGGGGTCTTCCCGATGCTGCCTGAAGGGCTGCGCGTGCAGCGCCTGTTCGAGGAGCGCTTTGTCTGCCTGAGCTCGAGGGAAACCCTGGGCGACAGGAAGCGCCTGGACCTGGACGCTTACCTTGCCGCCCCGCACCTGCGGGTCGCGCTGCAGCAAAGCCCGGCGGAGGAAATCGACAGCCACCTGGAAAAGCTCGGCCGCCGTCGCAGGGTGGCCGCCACCGTGCCGCACTTCAGCGTGGCGCCGAGCCTGTTGGCGGGTACTGATATGGTCCTGACGATTGCCGCGCGGATGCTCCCCGATGATTTCGACGGCCATGGCCTGGCCAGCTTCGCACCCCCACTGAAACTGGCGCCTTTCGACTTCGTGCAGATCTGGTCGGAAGCCAGCGAGGACGACTCGGCGCGGCGCTGGCTACGCGGCAAGCTGGCACAGCTCGCCGGCGACAGCTGAGGCTCTAGTCCGGCGTTTCCATGCGCCGGAGGATTTCCCCGACGCGCTCGCCGAGCATCTCGTTGGCCGAGCGCTTCAGGCCGCGCGCCAGCTCCACCAGCACCACCTGCTCGGCCACCGGCCGCAGGCGCTGGAAGACTTCGGCGAGGCGTTCCAGATCGGCTGCACCGGGCAGCAGGTCGGCACCGGGCTTGTCCACCAGGTGGGTCACCACCAGCCGCACGATGCCGGCGGCCAGGTGTTCGGTGTCGGTGCGCAGCACCGCCAGATGATCCAGCAGCGCTGCCAGCGGAATGCCGGCGCGGTACAGCTCGACACCGGCGTTGAACAGGCGCGGGCTGGGAATGCTGATGCGCTCGCCGTCGAACGCCAGCAGGCCCTGCGCCAGTGCCTGGTCGATCACCGCATCATTCAGTTCGCCACCGAACAGCGCCTGCAGGTCGCTGAACTCGATGCTGCCGGGGGACTCCAGGTTCCACGGGCCGACGATGGCCTCGTCGAGGCCGAGTACGTGGTCCAGGTCGTGGCCGCTCTCCCAGCTCTCCAGCAGCTCCTTGATGTTGGCGATGTTGTAGCCGCGCTCCAGCAGGCGGTTGATCAGCCGCAGCCGGCGCAGGTGGCTGGCGAAGTACACCCCGGCGCGGCCCCGGCGCTCGGGCGGCGGCAGCAGGCCACGGTCCTGGTAGGCGCGCAGGTTGCGCACCGTGGTGCCGCCCTCGCGGGCCAGCTCATCCACGGAATACTCGCGCTCCTCCTCCAGTTCGGAAGGCGCGTCGTCCGGGCGCTGCAGCAGGCGCTGCAAGAGGTTCAGGGGTGTGCTCATGGCCGGATGATAGCCAGCGACATGCCTGCGGAACAATCGGAAGGATTAATCCTTCGGTGATCCTTTTCTCATATCCCGGGCCCAACCAAAGACGGGAACTGCACCCAGCCAATTTCGCCCGCTGGCCCGGAACCCGCGCCACCAGCGGTTCGTCGCGGCGGTAACACTCCAGGCCCACCGCGCACGCATGGCGCAACGGTGAGCGATGGGTCAGCATCGATCATGACATCGACCGATGTAACGATAACAACAACCAGCCTGGAGAAAGTCATGTCCCAAGGCGCCTGGGTGCCCACCCCCGAAGACCTGCGGCACTTCCGCGAGATTCAGCAACTGGCCTACCGCTGCTGCGAAACCATTGCCGGCGAACTGCGGCCGGGCATCAGCGAGCGCGAGACCGCCGCCCTGATGAAGACCTGGCTGCTCGATCACGGCGTGCGCGACTGGTTCCACCAGCCCTTTGCCTGGTTCGGCACCCGCACCTCGTTCAAGGGCTTCGACGGCCTGCGCCACCTGGGCGGCTTCAACCTGGCCTTCTACCCCGGCAAGCAGCGACTGGAAGAAGGCATGCCCTTCATCCTCGACTGCGCGCCAACCCTGGGCGCCTACACCGCCGACGTCGGCTACTCCGGCGCACTGGGCCGCAACCTGCTGGTGGAGCGCCTGATGGACGACCTGCTGGCGCACCGCAACCTGATCGTCGAACAAGTACGCCAGCGCCTGCCGCTGGCCGAAGTCAGCCAGTCGGTGGACCGCCTCTGCCAGCGCCAGGGCACCCTGCCCCGGCACAAGGCCTACCCCTTCGAAGTCCTGGCCCACCGTGTGGAAAAACTCGGCGCGCGCAACACCGGTCCGTCGGTGGCGCGCTTTGGCGTTCGCAACATCGCCACGCTGATGAAGAACGCCCTGGTCACCGGCCGCCGCGAAGGCTGGTCGCCGCTGTGGTCGAGCAATGACCGTTCGCAGCACGCGCCAACGCCAGGCCTCTGGGCGGTCGAACCGCACCTGGGCCTGCGCGGCGTGGGCGCCAAATTCGAAGAACTGCTGGTGGTCACCGAGCATGATGCCTACTGGCTGGACGATGACCTGCCCCACGTGCGCCGCTGGACCCACCGCGGCCTGATCAGCGCCCCGGCGCGCCGGGAGGTGGCATGAACGCCATGCTGGAGAAAGCCCTGCCGACGCCTGAACGGCTGGACGTGCAGTCCGGCAACGTGCGTCTGGCCGTCTGGCGCTGGGGTGAACCACACCTGCCGATGGTGCTGTTCATCCACGGCTACCCGGATAACCACGAAACCTGGCTGCCGTTGATCCGTCACCTGTCCGGCCGCTATCAACTGGTCGCCTACGACGTCCGTGGGGCAGGCGAATCGGACAAGCCGCGCAAGACCCGCGACTACCGCCTGGAGCTGCTCAGCCAGGACCTCAAGGCGGTGCTCGACGCCGTCAGCCCGCAACGCGCGGTGCATCTCGTGGCGCATGACTGGGGTTCGATCCAGACCTGGGAGAGCGTCACCGATCCGCAGTTGCGCGCGCGCATCGCTTCCTACACCAGCGTCTCCGGCCCCTGCCTGGACCACGTCGGCTTCTGGATGCGCGACCGCCTGCGCCGCAAGACACCACGCGCGCTGCTGCAGATGGCCAGCCAACTGCTGCACTCCTGGTACATCTACTACTTCCACCTGCCACTGCTGCCGTCGCTGTCCTGGCGCTTCGGCGCGGCCAAGGCCTGGCCGCAGTACCTGCGCAAGGTCGAAGGCATCCGCAACCCGGTGCGCAACCCGCACCAGGCCAGCGATGGCGAGCACGGCGTGAAGCTCTACCGGGCCAACTTCATCACCTCGATCTTCAAGCCGCGCAAACGGCACACCGAGGTGCCGGTGCAACTCATCGTGCCGACCCGCGACCGCTACGTCGGCCAACAATTGTTCCAGCAGCTCTCGCTGTGGGCGCCGCGCCTGTGGCGCCGCGATGTCACGGCCGGGCACTGGCAATTACTTGCCGAGCCGGCCCAGCTGGGCAACTGGATCGACGAGTTCGTCGGCCATATCGAGGGCGGCGAAGCCACACCGGAATTGCAGCGCGCCGCGCTCAAGCCCGGTGCCGGGACCTTTGCCGGCAAGCTGGTGCTAGTCACCGGCGCTGGCGGTGGCATCGGCCGCTCGACCTTGCTGAGCTTCGCCGAACGCGGCGCCAGCGTGCTGGCCGCAGACATCGACCCGGCCGCCGCCGAGCGCAGCGCCGAACTGGCCCGCGCGCTGGGCGCCAGCGCCCACAGCTATTGCGTGGACGTGGGCGACAGTGCCGCCATGGAGCGCTTCGCCCAGTGGGTGAAGGGCAGCCTCGGTGTGCCTGACGTGGTGGTGAGCAACGCCGGCATCGGCATGGCCGGGCCGATGCTCAGAACCACCCCGCAGGAATGGGAGCGTCTGCTGCGCATCAACCTGTGGAGCGTCATCGACGGTTGCCGGCTGTTCGGCCAGCAGATGGTCGAGGCCGGCAAGCCGGGGCATCTGGTCAACGTCGCTTCGGGCGTGGCCTTCGCGCCGTCACGCAACTACCCGGCCTACGCCACCAGCAAGGCGGCGGTGTTGATGCTCAGCGAATGTCTGCGCGCCGAGCTGGCCGGCCACGGCATCGGCGTCAGCGCGGCGTGCCCGGGCTTCGTCGATACCGGCATCGTCCAGGCCACGCGCTTCACCGGCATGAATGACGAACAACAGGCGAAACACCGCGCCAAGGTGCAGCGTTTCTACCGTCGGCGCCGGCTCAGCCCGGACACCGTCGGCGAGCGCATCACCCGCGCGGTGGAGCGCAACCAGCCAGTGGTGAAGGTCGGCAGCGAAGTGCACCTAGGCGCCCTGCAATGGCGCTTCATGCCCTGGCTGTCGCGCCTGTTCGCCCGCCTCAACCTCACTGCCTGAGAACTGCCATGAACGCCCCTCATCACAAGCTGGTACAACGCAAGGTGCAGTTCGACTACAGCAACTCGCCGCTGCACTGGATTCCCGGCGAGCCCGAAGCGTCCCACGCGATCAACGTCATCCACATGATGCTGCCGGCAGGCGAGCTGTGGTTCTGCCGGCTGTACAACAAGGCCCTGCCCTTCGTGAAGGAAGGCCGCCTGCGCGAGGACGTGCAGGGCTTCATCCGCCAGGAAGCGATGCACGCCCGCGCCCACTCCGGTGCCCTGGAGCGCTACCTGAGCCACCACGGCATCGACTCCACGCGCTACCTGAAGGTCATGGACTACCTGTTCGAACAACTGCTCAGCGACACGCCGCTGGGCCTCGAACTGTTCAACCGCACCCCCTGGCTCAAGCGCTGGTGGATCGGCCAGCGCTGCGCCATCGTCGCGGCGGTGGAGCACTTCACCTGCATCCTCGGCAAATGGATTCTCGAAGCCGATGCGCTGGACCGCGCCAAGGCCGACCCGGTGCTGCTCGACCTGTTCCGCTGGCACGGCGCCGAGGAAGTGGAACACCGCAACGTCGCCCACGATCTGCACGTGCACCTGGGCGGCACCTTCATCAGCCGGCAGCTGTGGATGTTCGTGGTCTGGCCGCTGATCATCTACCTGTTCGCCTTCGGCACCCGCACCCTGTCGCGGCAGGACCCGAGCATCGCCCGGCCGCGCTCCTTCGCCGCCATCTGGCGCGACGGCTCGAAGTCCGGCGTGCTGCCGAAGATCAGCTCGCTGGCCACCAGCTTCCTGCGCTACTTCAAGCCCTGGTACCACCCGGACCATGAGGCCAACACCCAGGAAGCGCTGGACTACCTGGCCCGCTCGCCGGCCGCCAGCCGGGCCGCCCGCGCCTCGTAAGACCTGTTCGCGGGCCCGCGCAGTGGATGCGCGGCGCAGGCCGAACGCATACTGCGGCATCCGCCACTCGTTACAGGGATGCCGCCGTATGCCGATGGGAACCTACCCACTCCACCCCGCCCTCTCCTCCCGCGTGGAGCGCCTGCCCGAGCAGGTCGACGTGGTTATCGCCGGCAGCGGCATCATGGGCTGCGCCACCGCCTGGTACCTTGCCGGCCAGGGCATGAGCGTGCTGGTACTGGACAAGGCCGGCCTCGCCAGCCAGCAATCCACCCGCGCCTGGGGTTTCGTCCGCCAGCAGGCCCGCGACCCGGCGGAAGTGCCGCTGATGATGGCCGCCATCCCGCTCTGGGAGCGCCTGGAAGAAGACCTGCAACTGCCGCTGGAATGGCGGCAGGGCGGCTGCCTGTACCTGACCGAAACCCCCGAGCAGCGGCAGAAACATGAGGACTGGCTGAAGGTCGCGGCGAACTTCGGCCTCGGCACCCGCCTGCTCAGCCGCGCGGAAGTCGCCCAGCTGATGCCCGGCCTGAGCGACCCTGGCCTGGGCGCCCTGTATACCGCCAACGACGGCCAGGCCGAGCCGCGCCGCGTCGCTCCCGGCTATGCCCTGCGCGCCAGCGAGCGCGGTGCACTGTTCGTCGAGGGCTGCGGCGTGACCGGCATCGACCGTGCCGCCGGCGCCGTGTGCGGCGTGCAGACCGAGCGCGGCTACGTGAAGACCCGGCACTTGCTGGTCTGCGCCGGCGCCAGCAGTTGGCGCCTGGTGCAGAGCCTGGGCCTGGAGCTACCGCAGCAGGCGGTGCGCTGCACCGTCTCGCGCACCAGCCCCGGCCCGGACGTCGGTGCGCAGAGCTTCATCGGCCACAACATCGGCTTCCGCCAGCGCGCCGACGGCAGCATCAACCTTGCCGACGAAACCCAGGCCGATATCGACCTGTCGCTCGACTACCTGCGCGGCGCGAAACACTACCTGCCGCACCTGCCGGCCAACCGCGCCAGCTTCTCCTTCAAGCTCAATGGCAACCTGTTCCATGACCTGTGCCAGCGGCTGCCAGGTTCGGAGCGCAGCAGCAACGGCCCGGTGCTGGGCGAGCGCGATCCGCAGGTCAAGGCGAACACCTCCCGCGTCTTCGCGGCGCAGCAGAATCTGGCCAAAGCCTTCCCCGCATTGCGGGACGTCAAGGTCGTGGAGAGCTGGGCCGGCCTGATCGACGTGCTGCCCGACGGCATTCCGGTGCTGGATGCGCCGGCGGAAGTTCCCGGCCTGCTGGTGGCCACCGGCTTCTGCGGGCACGGCTTTGCGATGGGGCCTATCGTCGGCCGGTTGATGAGCCAGTGGATCACCCAGGGTCAGCCCGGGATGGACTTGCACGCCTTCCGCCTGCAGCGCTTCGCTGATGGCACGGCGGGCAAGCCCTATTCACTGTTCTGAGGGATAACCCTGTAGGAGCGCGCCATGCGCGCGATCGCGGGCATGGCCCGCTCCTACAGGAGAAATGCGGAGTTACTCGCCCTCTTCCACCAGCGGCGCATCATCACTCAAAGCCCGCTCCAGCCAATCCGTCGGCAGGTTCTTGCTGGCCCGCGCGCCCAGCAGCTTGACCTGCTCGGCGCGGCTGATCAGGTTGCCGCGCCCTTCGCAGAGCTTGTTGCGCGCCGCCGCGTATGTCTTGTCCAGTTGCTGCAGGCGGGTGCCCATCTCGTCCAGGTCCTGCACGAAGAGCACGAACTTGTCGTACAGCGCCCCGGCGCGCTCGGCGATCTCGCGGGCATTCTGGTTCTGCCGCTCCTGGCGCCACAGGCTGTCGATCACGCGCAGGGTCGCCAGCAGCGTGGTCGGGCTGACGATCACGATGTTGCGCTCGAAGGCCTCCTGGAACAGGTTCGGCTCGGCCTGCAGCGCCGCCGAGAAAGCGGCTTCGATGGGCATGAACAACAGCACGAAGTCGAGGCTGTGCAGGCCTTCGAGGCGGCGATAATCCTTGTCGGAAAGCCCCTTCACATGGTTGCGCAGGGACAGCACGTGGGCCTTGAGCGCCTGCTGGCGGATCACCTCGTCCTCGGCGGCGATGAACTGCTGGTAGGCAGTCAGGCTGACCTTGGCGTCCACTACCACCTGCTTGTCGCCGGGCAGGCGGATCAGCACGTCGGGCTGGAAGCGCTCGCCATCCGGCGCACGCAGGCTGACCTGGGTCTCGTACTCGCGGCCTTTCTCCAGGCCAGCATGTTCCAGCACCCGCTCCAGCACCAGCTCGCCCCAGTTGCCCTGGGTCTTCTGGCCCTTGAGCGCACGGGTGAGGTTGGTGGCTTCCTCGCCCAGGCGCAGGTTCAACTGTTGCAGGCGCTCCAGCTCCCTGGTCAGCGAAAAACGCTCGCGCGCCTCGGCCTGGTAGCTCTCCTCCACCCGCTTCTCGAAGGACTGGATGCGCTCCTTCAAAGGGTCGAGCAGTTGCCCGAGACGCTGCTGGCTGGACTCGGCAAAGCGCTGCTCGCGCTCGTCGAAGATCTTCCCGGCCAGCTCGGCGAACTGCGCACGCAGGTCATCCTTCGCCGCTTGCAGGTCGCCCAGTCGCTGCTGGTGATTGTCCTGCTGCTCGCGCAACTCGGCGGACAGCGCCGCGTGTTCGGCAGACAACCGACGCAGCTCGACCTCTTTGTCAGCGCGTTCGGCCAGCCAGTCCTGCTCGACATTGCTCAACCGTGAACGCTCTTCCTTGCCCAGCTCAACCTCGCGGCGCAGCGCAGCGGACTCGGCGGAGAGCTCAGCGTGCCTGCCACTCAGGCGCTGGAAGGCGTCACGGTCGGCGTCCGCCTGGGCGGACAGCCCATCCTGCGCCAGCTGTGCAGTGGCCAGCCGTTCGCGCAGCAGTGTCGACTCCTGCTCCGCCGCCACCCGCTGCCCCTGCAGACGCCAGGCAAGCGCCGCCATGGGCAGCAATCCGGCGAGAGCACCGAGCAACAGGGCGGACAGATCGAGGGGCATGCGGTACTCCAGGTGTGGCGACGTATCGCGCCAGTCTAACAGTCGACCACGGCGTGGCGCTCCGACCACCGCAAAGGCCCTGGAGCAAGGCTCCTGAGCAAGCGCTCGGGACAATCCACAGAAGCTGTGGATAAGTCAGTGGAGAACTTGCTGAAAACAGCCCATACCCCCAGTGAACTGGGGCCGTGTGACAGATTGGTGATTTTTTCACCAATCAAAATTATCCTTATTTTTCAATAAGTTAAAAAACGCAAGGAAATTCTCGGGCTGGCCAAGTGCAATGTTTCGAGGGCTTGACAGAGTGCGTCAGCATTGTGCACAAGTGCGCGCCACGCAGCAGCCGACCGCCCTGTTTCAGGGCAGTGGATGGGAAGGATTCTCAGGTAGACAGCGATTTCAGCGGGGCGAGGCTCGTGTCGCGAGCATCGCCGTTCGCTCACAATCCCGGGAAACCATCAGGCGATCTGTACCTGGCGGCGCAACACGCGCTGCGGCCGGGCGACCTTGGGTGGATGGGGGAGTTGAATCGCCAGCTGCTCGGCGGCACTGACCCGCGCATAAATACGCTCGGCCGCGCTGCGACTGCTGCAGTCGTAGAAGAACTGATTGAGGTACACGCGCCAGCGACGACTGTCGCTGGGATGGACGGCTATCCGTATATCCATGGTCTGGCGCTCCCTGCTTGGCCATCCCGCAACATACACCGCTCATCATGACGCGTAGATGGCGAAACGATGAACGGTCAGGCCGGGTATGGCAGCCTGCCTTTCACCAGGTACTGCTCACGCCGGTAGATTCGGGGGCTGTCGGGCACCTGGGCGTGCTTGAAGGCGACGTACTCCGAAGTCGTCTCGCAGAGCCAGGGCATCAGGTTACGCGGGCGTTTCTCGGTGAAAGCCGAGGGGGCGAACAGCGCCACGTTGACGCCGCCCTGAGAGCAGCGTGCCGAGCGATACTCGAAAGCCTCCACACCCGCCTCCCGCATCGCGCTACCCAGGCCCTGGGTGACGCTGTAGTCCTGTGGATCGATCAGCGCCTCGTGCTCGCGGAACGGCGGCAGATGCAAGCGCACGCCCTTCTGAACCTGGAAGCGCGCCTCGAACGAAGCATGCTCGGAAAGGATCCGTCCGCTGGGCGGTGGCGTCGCCATCCCCTCCCAGAGCACGAAGCGGTAGAACGCCGACTCCGCCATGGCGGTTTCCAGCTTGAGCGCACCATAGAACAGGCTCGGCTCATGACGTCGGCCAAAGCGCGAGCCCCAGCGCAACGGCGGGTAACGGAACGGCGTCTTCAACAAATAGTGCAATGGCTCAGCGGGCGGCGGCATGCGCGGCTTGCTGGTTTCCAGCAACTCCTCCAGCAAGGCCTGCTCCTCGAGGGTGTCCACCAACTGCAGGGTCGCTACCTGGCCCTGGCTTTCCACCAGCCGCACCAGCCGCCCACGAATGGGGGCAACGACCGAGTCCTCATACTTCGCCCAGAGGCGGGCGCCGGCTTCGAAGGACATTCAGACCTTGCCCCGGATGGCGTCCAGGTACTCGACCACCGCGACCAACCCCTGTACCTGCTCCATCAACTGCAGCGGCACGCCGCCCAGGTGACGGTTCTCGGTGCGCAGGAAATGGCGCATGTCCTCATGGTTGCCACCGAACAGGGCGAACAGCGCCCGGTAGATGCGCACCAGCAGCAACGCCAGTTCACCGGTCTTGCTGTCCACGCGCAGGCCGTTCTGCTTCCACCGACTCACCGCGCTGCGGTCCACGCCAACGATCGCCGCCAGTTCCTGCTGCGTCATCGCCAGGTGCTCGCGAGCGGTGAGCACCGCCTTCGCCAGAACGGCATCGGCAGCCGGGTTTTCCTTCAGCAGAGCGCTCATGGCGAAACTCCTGTCAGTGCATTTGCTGCAAACATATCACCAAATGCTGCATCCGCACAAAGAAGACCCAGCCGGGAACCTGGCAGGCATCCTCCCACCCGCGCCCTGTATCAAGACGCTGACAAAGTAGAGAATTTCTTTACCGAACATTTACTTAGCCTTGGCGTTCATTGACCCGGGCACGGGGTCTCATGAAGTACCCGGATCGTCCGGGAAGATGAAAGCAGGAAATACGCACCGGCAACGCCGATTGCGCAAGGAGAACACCATGAAGAAGTCAGTCGCCCTGTTCTGCGCCGCCTTGATGCTCGGCAGCCCGCTGGCGAGTTTCGCCCAGCCGGGGGGCGGCCCGGACAATGGCCCCAATCGTCCGGATAACCGGCCGTCGCAGCAACAACAGCAGCGCCCGCCGCAGCAGCAACGGCCCCAGCAGCAACCGCAGCAGCAATACCGGCCGCAACAGCAGCAACCCCGCGGCAACTACAACCCGGGGCACAACGGCCATGCCGATCCACGCTACTACAAGAATCCCGACTACCGCCCGCAAGCCGGCATGCCCGTGCCGCACCGCGACTGGCGTCGGGGTGTAGCGGTGCAACCGGCCTACCGTGGTGATCGCTACTGGGTGACCGACTGGCAGGCGCGCCATCTCTACGCGCCGCCGCGCGACCATCGCTGGCTGTACGTCAACGGCGACTACATCCTGGTCGCCATCGCCAGCGGGCTGATCGTCAACATCCTGGCCGGCTATTGAAGCGTCTCAGGCGCTGGCGCTGACCATCGAGCCAGCGCCACTGCCGCCGGCCTTGCGGATCGCCTCGGCCAACGCCGCGGCGGTCTGCTGCATGGCAGCGCTGGTGCTGGCGATGCGGCTCTGCAGCGCCATCAGCGTCGCGGTGCGCTCGGCATCCGAGGAGTAGTGGCGCTGCTGCGCTTCGGCCAGCTCGCGCTGCTCCTGTTGCAACTGCTTCTGCAATTCCTTCAGGCGCTTCTGCAATTGCTCCACCGCCGTGCTCGAACTTCCCGAGCTGCCGGAATTCTTCTCGCTCTTGCCGCTCGCGGCGGATCCTCCCGCTTGCAGGCGCGGGCTGTCACTGCTGGCACCGGCGCTCTCGCCGGCGTTGCCGGCTGATGCGCTGGCGTCGCTCGCCACACGCAACTGGGTGGCGAAAGTCTGGATCGCAGGGTTGATGGAAAGGCTCATGCCGGATGTCCTTTGTTCCGGGAATTCAGCCGCTCTATCGGCCGCCACGGGAAAATCTTGACGGTGTCTTCGCAGGACTGGGCAAAGGCCCTAGGATAGGCGCCTTTATTTCCAGCCTGTCGCCATGGACAAGAAACGCGCCCATCAACTGATCCTCAGCCGCCTCGCCGAAGACCTCGAAGTGGCCGTGCGCGCCGCCCAGACGGCCCACGAGACCGCGACCCACGAGGAAAACGTCGCCGAGAACAAGTACGACACCCTCGGCCTGGAAGCCGCCTACCTCGCCGCCGGCCAGTCACGCCGGGTGGAAGAGATCCGCCAGGCGCTGTCGCTGTTCGAGAACCTGCAACTGCGCGACTTCGACGAAGAACTCGGTATCCAGACCAGCGCCCTGGTGCAACTGGCGAATGAGCAGGATCAGCGCCGCTGGGTCTTCCTCGGCCCCGACGGCGCCGGCCTCAAGGTGCGCTACGACGACACCGAGATCCTCGTCATCACTACCCGTGCGCCCCTGGGCGCCGCATTGCTCCAGCGCCTTCCCGGCGATGAGGTGGAAGTGGGAACCGGCAACGCCCGGCAGCGTTACGAGATCCTCGAAGCGCTCTGACCTCGTACACTCGAGCAAATCGATGAAAAATCTGAGCGGAACAGACAATACCCCGCACGCCAGCTGACGCAGACTAAGCTTCAAGGCCACACCCCATCCCTCCCGGCCTCAAGGAGAAGCATCATGCTGTTCAACTGGTCCGAATACGTCCCCGCCGTGAAAAAAGCCTTCGGCGCCCTGGGCAAGAAGCACCCGAAGATGATCGCCGCCTACCAGGCCCTGGAGGCCGCCGCCGCTGACGGCGACGCGCTGGACGCCAAGACCCGCGAGCTGATCGCCATCGCCGTGGCCATCACCACCCGTTGCGACGGCTGCATTGGCGTCCACGCTGAAGCCGCGCGCAAGGCCGGCGCTACCGAAGCCGAGATCGCCCAGACCCTGGCCACCGCCATCTCCCTCAACGCCGGTGCCGCGTACATCTACTCCCTGCGCGCCCTCGAAGCCTACGAGTCCGCTGCCGCTCCGAAATGAGCCTTCGCCCGCGACGCCTATCAAGCGCCGCGGGCCTGCCTCTTTCCCTCGGCAGACCAATGGGTTATCAGTGGGGCTTCGCCAATCGAAGCCCCAGCCCATGTCTCAGCCCACCCTCGGTTTCTGGAAACTTACCTTCGCCATCGCCTGCGGCATCTGGCTCGGCGGCGTCGCCCTGGCCGCCACCGCATGGCTGATCTGGCCCGAACTCCCCTCAGCGCTGTCCAACCGCCAGGTAGCACAGCCCATGGCTGCAGCGCCTGCGCAAGCCGCACCGTCACACAGCAACGAGGAAATGTTCCAGCGCTACCTGCAGCACCAGCAGCGCGCGCAAGAGCAGCAGAATCGCCAGATCGAGAAAACGGAGCAGGAAAAACGCTTCAACAGCGCGCCATGCCAATTCTGGCGACAGCAGTACCAGGCGAACCCGACGCAGACGAATCGGGAGAAAATGGACGGGTATTGCGGATAATCGGCGCAGCGCGTGCGCAATTGCGGACGCAGAAAAGACAAAGCCCCCGAAGCTACCAACAACGTTCTCAGTAGCTGAAAGATCGATTACCTTCTCCGCTTCATTCATCAACGGAAGATGGCAGATGCAGGTTGTTCTAAAAAGCGCAGGGGTGCTCTCCGCTCTTCTACTTATCTCCGCTTGCCAAAGCGGCCCGCCGCCGGCGCCCAAAACAGAGGTGGTGACTCAGCAGGTAGCTCTGACGAAATGGATGCAGGTCAGGTCCTGCACCGACGGGAGCAATACCGTTAACGGAGAACTTGTCCACGGCCGACTGTGTTCCAAGACGCAAAAGTACGATCTATTCGGTGGGCCTGTGATCGAACTAGCCGGGCAGCATGGCTACGTCGGCGCCATTTCACCCCAGGATGCGGTAAAGGGGTTCTCCGTCACCGATGGCGGGATCAACTACACACTCAAGTGTGAGCTTCTACCGAAACCTCCAACCAGCAGTGACGCCGATGTCGGCGACTCCTATCACTGTGCGTTTGACGCCGGACAACTCCCACTGATCCGAGTGGACATCACCTATCCCTCTTAATGCTTAGACCTATGGGCGCCTGGCGGTGCACCGGAACAGTCAGGCGGGCCGTTCAACTAGTCGTTGTGGTCTGTCCCGGGCTGAGTGGACACTGACTTAAGGTGGATCAATCCGAAACGGGCTCTATCGGGCCTTTGGGATTGAGACGCAGGTATAGGAAGGTCGAGGCGAGCATCAGGACGAAATAGGCGCCTATCTGGCCCCAGAAGATAAGTCTGTAGGCCTGGTCGCTCTTCTCACGGTACGGCCGGTACTCTTCGATGGCCTGCCTCTGCTCGGCAGGGTCACTGCTCTTCACTAACGTGGACACGCGCGAGATGGTCGCCCTGGCTTCGGGGGAAGAGTCGTAGATGGACTTTGCGACGTGCTTTTGAATGGCCGCGCTGGTGCCGCCAATGAGGAGCACGCAGAGGACAATGACGCCGAAGGAAAGGAATACCTTTGCGAATCTCATGACCACCATCCCTGGTTCGTTTGAGCAAGTGTATTCCACAGGGGCTGCACTGCCGAGAGCGTGTCTGATTCTTTCGACACTGGCCCGGACGCAGAAAAGACAAAACCCCTGAAACGCTAGGCATTTCAGGGGTTTCGGCCATATGTAATGGCGGAGAGATAGGGACTCACCATAACCACCTCCAGAGCCCACAAACGCCGCTGCAATAAGGCATTCAGCTCGAATAGTAGTACAACTGAGTAGTACAATCCGCTGTACTCCTTCCTCGCACGTGCGCACCTATGGCTGACAATCTGATCCAGAAGAAAGGCGAATCCACTTGGTACGTACGGCTAGCCGTTCCTGCCGATGTGCGGCAAGCGATGGGAGGGAAAACGGTTCTGATCCAGTCGTTGAAGACCGGATTGCGATCTGAGGCGATGGACAGGCGCCTGCCTGTACTCGCAGCATGGAAGTCCAAGTTTCAAGCTGCACGAAACAAACAGGCCAACCGTGGAGACACTTGGAAGGAAGTTATCGCTTCCGACGCTCAGGACTTCTCTCAAATCTTCCGTCAGCTAAAGACAGACGCAGTGCTTGGGGAGACGAAGCCACTTCCCGCCATTGATGCTGACGTGCTTCAGGAGCTACACCAGTTCGTATTCAGTGATACCGAAGCTGGAAGGCGACGCCGAGCTGAAGCGGATGCTGTCGACGCTTTGCAGGGGTTGGACCGCGAGGTAGCCCAGCATGACCTTGCTCACAAACTGTTGCTCGAAACCTTTGGCGGGCTGATCGCAGCAGTCAACGAGTTCAGCCCGTCAGAAACTGAGGAAATGCAGGCCATCCTGACTGACCCTACCGCCTACAAAGCCAAGTCCCCCATCACCAAGCAGCGGATCGCCGCCTTCCGACAGCACCGAGAATCACGGAATGTCGCCATCAAGACAATCGATCAGCAGCAATCGAAGCTGGGGAAGTTGTCAGCGTACTTGACCAAAGAGAGCCTCCAACTCGACTTCGACAGCGTGTCTGCATGGATGGATTCACTCAAGCTGTCGAGCAAGACGCTTGCTCAGTATTTGCTGGCTGGCAATGTCTTCTGGAAGTGGGCACTAAAGCATGACTCACGCTGGCGAGAGGAATTTAAAGACAGAGCGAATCCGTTCGAGAACCACGAGTTACCTCAAGTGAGAGGAAAGGCACGGGCTGACGCTCAGCGAAAAGACTTCGATCTCGCTGACATCAGCAAGCTTCATAATGCGGCATTAGCGGACGGCCCCACGGCGCTCTCCGACCTGATCCTTCTTGGTGCGTACACAGGTGCTCGGATCGAAGAGCTGTGTCGACTGAAGGTCGAGCACGTCATCAAGCCTGACGGAATCCCGAGCCTCGATATTGTGGACAGCAAGACTGCTGCCGGCATCCGGCAAGTTCCAGTTCACCCGATCCTGCTCCCCGTGGTTGATCGTCTCGTCAGCGATTCCACCGATGGCTACCTCGTACCATCCGAGTGCAAGAACAAATACGGCATTCGGTCAGATGCACTGTCTAAAGCATTTGGCCGGCTCAAAACAGCTCACGGTTTCGGAGCCCAGCATGTCTTCCACTCCATTCGTAAGACCGTTATCACACAGCTTGTTAGGGCCGGCGTGCAGGGGACGTTGATCGCAGAGCTCGTAGGGCACGAAACAGGCACGGTTACATTCGACGTTTACAGTCAAGGAGCAAGCTCGTTCCAGAAGCTGGATGCGATATCAAAGCTGCCGATGCTGCCGGTATAACGCAGCAAACGCGACCCAGCAGCCCACCCTCTTTCGAG
This sequence comes from Enterobacterales bacterium AE_CKDN230030158-1A_HGKHYDSX7, assembly GCA_046940325.1. Taxonomy (GTDB): domain Bacteria; phylum Pseudomonadota; class Gammaproteobacteria; order Pseudomonadales; family Pseudomonadaceae; genus Pseudomonas. The sequence goes on from JBKYMN010000001.1 coordinate 941,799, forward strand.
AAAGTCAAGCAAAATCCTTGACAGATCGTCGCATTCCTGTAGAATAGATGGAATTTCCCGACGGGCAGTCATCTGAAATCGACCGCTCTGTCGAACAGACTGTATTGGCTGATCACCATCGACGATCACAGCATGACCATGAGAACCAATCCCATGACCATCGCAATTGAAATCAATACCTACGCCGAGGTTGCCGACATCCGATAGCTGAGTTCCTGACTCCTCCACGTGAGATTGCTAACGACGATGCCGACCTTGAGTCGGTTTTTTTCGCCCGTTTTTCAACCACAGGAGGTAATACATGCAACAACTTAGCAACATCGACACCATCAAGGTCATCCACGTAGCACCGTGCGTCGCGGGCTATCACCTTGACTACAGCCTCGGGGAAGAACTGCCACTCTTCGCGCCGCCAGTGGAAGGGCGCCTGACCTATGGCATCGGCTACAACTCCGGCCAGCGGCGTAAAGCCATGGGGATGCCCTACTTCAAGACGGGCAAAGGCACCCCACATAAGACGTGGTCAAACATGATGCGGCGCAATTACAGCTCAGTCGCTCCAGCATACCAGGGCTGCCGTGTCTGCCTGAAATGGCACGACTATCAGGAGTTCGCAGCATGGTACTCCTTGCAGCCATATGCCTTTGAAGCCGATGCAGAACTGGACAAAGACATCCTGGACCCTCGGAACTCGGTCTACTCACCAGAGCATTGCTCGGTAGTTCCAAAGCTGATCAACCAGATTTTCAGGGACACTCGGAGCCGTCGGGGAAGACTCCCCATTGGCGTTTCAGAGATATCTGCCGGAACGGGTGTGGTGGCTACCCTTTCGATGTACGGAAAGCCTATCGAGCTGGACAGGTTCTCTGACATTACAGAAGCCTTCAGGGCTTATCAGGCTGCCCATCACGAATACTGTCTTGAGCTCGCTGAGAAGTACGAAGGTCAGATTGATCCACGCGTGATAGCGCGCCTTCGTACGTGCTACCGCCACATCAGAGACTGATGACCTGATCACGACCCGCCGCAGGCCGATGCCTTGGTCTGCGGCGACTCAATCCAACCGGCACAACCCGAGAGGAATGCCTATGAACTGAACTGAATAAGGAGGCCCACGAATGCTTCAAGCTATCCCCTGCACTACTATTCCCACCTGCACCACCACTCCGCTCACCGAGACCGAAAAAGAGGCCATCCGGCTCCGCAGGAACGGTCTGCCTATCGAAAAGATCAGACAAGAGACTGGTCTACCGGAGCGCCGTATCAAGCGGCTGATTCAGGAACTACCCAAGCCTTCCAAAAGAAGTAAGGGAGCAGGCCGGAAGCCGACTTCTACCCCGAACCCGATCTACCACCTTGCCCACGAACTCACATTCAAGCAGCATCGTCCGAGGTGGTTTGATGACATTCTCTTTGGTAGCTGCCTAACCGCCGCCGGACAATCGAGCAATGTAAGCAACGTATCGATTAAGGCCGTACTGGGAGCACTGCACATGAAAGTGTTTTCAGTAGACCGACTGCTTGCTTGCAACATGAGTAAGCGCAAAGCGCAGCTCGTACTTCAGGCAGCGAGACACGCCGCTGACGGGGTACTTAACTACCTCCAAACGCGCTACCCTGAGAAACTAGAACAACTGGAGGCAGCAGCCAAAGCCGAGTCGGAATGTGCATACGACTGGTCGGCCCAGATGCGCTTACGGAGGGCTCAAGCTCTAACATCACTCCCAGTTCCTACACATATCACGGAGCTTTACCACCAAGGCGATTATTTCGCTTATGGCCGAGCCCTACAGACATTCAGATCAACGGGAGCTGGCACGGCAGAGCTTCAATTGCTCGCGGCATAGCGTCCGGTAATTAACGCAGGAAGTAATAACAGAGCGACAGCTCTGAGCTGGATTGCACAACATGCGAAGCATGATGAGTGATTCCTCAGGGCTACCGCCCATACCGACCTAACCGGATTCTCCGGACCAATTAATCAAGCAATCACCAAAGCCCAAGCTCTTAATCTCCGCGTGTCCGGCAGGACGAAGATACCCTCGCTGCTACGCAGCAGAGCTCTGCACAGGTTAGGTAGCAGTCAGCTGAAATAGCACAACAAACAATTGGCCACCATATGGCCAATCTTCTCTGAGTCGTCTTCGACGTGCAAACAGATGTCGGGTAGCCCGACATTAGTATCTCCCTCGCACGTACCGTGCATTAGCGCACCCTTCACGTCACGCACGTGTCAGTGACACGTTGGTTTGCACGTGAACAGATAAGATCAAGAGCAAAGCCCCCGTGAATGGAGGGGGCTTGATTGGATACCAGGTCAATGAGGACTATTGGCTATTAGGTCTCTTGAAATGACAGATCAGCCAGAGGCGCTGGCGCCTCAATAGTTGCCCCTCCTTCGCTGCTATCCACCCCCCTGAAACCAGCCAGAAACTCGGTGTAAACCACCCCGCTCGATCATTCGTACAACAGTCCGCAACAGGCGGGCATCCCATTCCTCTGGCTTCCAGCCCTGTACGGCTAAGCGGGGCGGTCTCCTCAACCTCGGAAACTAGTTTCTGTTCGTCAATCGCGTCATGGCTTCTGCATCAGCTCATCAGCCGAAACCTTGCCTGCGAGTTCGATCCACCAATCCCCATCGAACTGACTCAATTCCCCACCCACGAAGACAGTCACTCCATTGAACGACTTAATATCTCGGGGACTACCTGCTGGGTCTTTTGCCAAGCACATCACTAGGTAGCACGGTGCTCCCTCCCGGATCAGTTCGACATGCTTTTGCCTTTCGGTGTATCCGAAGTTGCTGCTGTCACCTCCGTATTTCTCAAGGTGAGTTAGCTGGACATAGCGTATTCCGTCACGCCTCTCACAACGGTCTTGCCACACACGGAGAAACACCGCGCCATCAGTTCGCACCGATCCCCACGATTGCCGCACCATGCGAAGCGGAGCCCCCATGGCGCTAAAAAACTGCGTTACGGACCTTTCGCTCATACCCCTGCCTCCGCCGACCAATCAGCTTGCAAGCACATAGTCGGTCCGAGCATAGAGCATGCCGATACTCCACCAGAGGCAACAGAGTCAAAAACGACCGCTTCTGACACCAATCGAAGCTCAATTCAGAACAGGGATCAAAATATAGCCTTGACACTTTTGATACCACAACAAATAATGACACCACCTTATTGACACTAGACGAGCACGACCAATGAGCCGCACCTTCTTGTATACCCGAGTCAGCACCAGTGACCAGACAACTGACAACCAAGTGCTTGAAGTGAAGGCTGCCGGATTCAATGTGCAGTCCCAGCGGGTAGTGGCCGAAACGGTTTCGGGCTCCATTGCAGCAAGTGAGCGACAAGGCTTCCAGAAGCTTCTGGAGCGGATGGAAGACGGGGATGTGCTGCTAGTGACGAAGCTGGATCGTCTGGGCCGCAATGCGATGGATGTGCGCTCCACTGTGGAACTACTCGCCAGTCGCGGTATCCGTGTTCACTGTCTCGCTTTGGGAGGCGTAGACCTCACCAGTGCGGCAGGCAAGATGACTATGCAGGTGCTGTCTGCAGTAGCCGAATTTGAGCGTGATCTGCTAATCGAACGCACCCAATCTGGGCTCCAACGCGCAAGGGCAGAAGGCAAAGCCCTCGGCCGCCCTGCTGCGGCCTCTACAGATGATGTGCAGGCACTCAAGGCCACGGGACTGAGCCAGTCACAGGTCGCTGCCAAGCTCAGTATCAGCCTCGCCACAGTCAAGCGTCGCTGGAACTGCTGATAGTCCTAACGACTGGCGTGCAGAGGACACACAAACTTATTTTCAGATTACTCAGTTTCAGCTCAACCCTATCTGCACATGGCTTAACGCCTCGGATGTAGCTCACACCGAAATGTGCCTTGTTTCCAGCAAACGAAAAGGGCGACATTACTGTCGCCCTTCCTCCGGGTTAGAAGTCGAATGCTAGTTGAGTCCCCGGCGGACTACGCCAGTGCTGCCGAACGCTCTCCCATTGCTCATATCGCCAGCGAGCATACTGAGTCACGTGAACAGTCCTAAGCCACATCGGAGTGCTACGACGTTGACGCCCAGGGCGTCGGGTACCGCGTGCTGCCATGGAATTCTCTCCATGTTGAACAACATTGACGGACACGACGCACGAGACTCACTGCCGACAAACTGACGCCAACAGTCGGACTTCTGCAACCAGAGGTTGTCTTTACCCTATGGGTATTCCTATACTCCATCCGCTAAAGCCTCTCGCATGTCGTGAGGTTTCGTCGTTTTCGGGGTTAGGAAGCCGGCAAGCACACTTCCCCTAAACGACCTTGCATGAGCCTCAGTCCCGAAAGGGACTGGGGCTTTCTCTTGCCCCAGGGAAACTGGGACAAGAGAATTCTACCGTTCCTAATCGCAACGGCAAGAGCCACTGTATCTCCGTACAGTGCATCTGGTAATTCGCGCATGGTAACAGCAATCGTCAGCCAGAGTGCAGTCAACAGCGGCGAGAATTTTTAGCAGCCGACGAACACCCCATACGGGATGCCTAGTTTAACTCCTCGACCCCAAAAGCAAGGGCGCCTGCTGGGGCGCCCTTTGTCATAGCAAATAGGAGTCGATGTAGGATCAGCGAAGGAAATCCTGCAAGAGTTTTGCGAAGTTGTCTGAATTTAACTCGTGCAACTTGGTCGACTGACCTCCATTTGCTCTAGTTCGGATCTTCCATTGGTCAACGCCCCCCTCAATCAGCCGCACGAGTACAACCTCTTTGCTGACTCCCTTTATGCGCACTGCGCCTTGAGAGCCAACTACGTAGCGGCCAACAGAGTCGATCTTCAGCTCCTTACCGTTAATAGTCACGCTGAGCACTGGAGCATCATAGCTGCCGGCCATTTCCGCATTTGGGTGCTCCGACTTCCTAACAGTAGTGCTCGCTACACAGGCAACACCAGAGCTAATAAGCGGCTGAAGCCACTTCTCCATATCTTTGTGTAGCGACGCCAACGACTCAATCCAGAGCTGGTACTGGTTCGTTGACTCCTGACTCAACTGCTCCTGCTGGCTCTTCTTCTGAGCTAGTTCGACCGCGAATTTCTCCATCTCAGACATCGCATTTCCCTCGCACTTGGCGTGATTGACATCTCTTCTACAAGGCGGCAACACGAACGCGTTTCAAGCCCCGTTTCTGCCGCATGCAGAGAGATGCGGGAGACGCGTCACTCTCAAAGAGAGCCGAGAGTACCTGTGGATCGACTCACGCTCGCGTAATGAAAAAGCCCAGCCAAAAATCACCGCAGGTAGAGATACAGGAACACCACAACCACCAGGACGAAGATCACACGCCCCCGATAAACGTCGGCATTAGCCTTGTCCAATCTGATCCGCTGAAAGGTTTCCGTGTCACTGAGACCCTGCGACTTGTAGTCCACAATCCGCCCCATCTCCTTCGAAATTTTCTTGTTTTGCCTATGGTGGGACTCTACCAAGAAAAGCCAAACGATCAGCCATAGGCCGAACGTCGGGATGCACAGCAGCAGGTGCAGAATGTGATTGGTCTTCTTCTTCTGGGTCTCAAGTAAAAACAGCTTCTCGTTCATGGCAATTCCTTCTACGGGCAACTGGGCAGGCGACGCCAGGAGCAGATCATGCCATCTGAGAGAGGAAATTCACAATATATTGTGAAGACCTGCACGAACCGATAGCCGACAGTCCCCACCTACAAGGGGAGAGTCGAGTTGGACGTCAGCGAAGCATTCGGAAAGATACTGCGAGAAAAGCGAAAGGCCCTTGGGTTAACTCAAGAGCAACTAGCTCATGAAGCAGATATTCAAAGAAATTACGTAAGCCTTATAGAACGGGGAGTTAACCAGCCAACCGTCACAATCATCTTCAAACTCGCTAACGCTTTGAACTGCAAAGCATCCGCGATGATTGAGGACACTGAGAGCATCTTAAAAAGTGCCCCGAACAAAAAATGAAATCACATCTATCGCGCTTCCTTTCTCCGCGCCATGAAATCAATCAACTCTCTCACCACTGCATCAGCCTGTTCATCTGACTGTAAGTCCGCAGCTCGGATGCGACGAACCTCAACTCCCTCATAAGTCAAAGGAACAAGGCGTTTATCAGCCTCTGCCGGAAGTTCACGGTGGTATGTATCCCCATCCACTTCCACCACAAAGGTCAACCCCTTATATACAACAATAAAATCAGGCTCCAATCTGTTGTAGCTTTTACCAATACGAACAAAAACAGGTAGCGGCGCCACTGCAAGCTTTGCACGTGTCAAAGCCGAGAACAAGACAATTTCAGACTTAGATCGAAAGAGCAATCCCTGATGTTGCTTTGAGGCGATATTATCACTACGCACACGCCCTTGATTAGTCACTCCCTCACCTTTAACAAATCTAAGTGCATCATCTCTCCAACCCGACAATGCAGTTGTTACCAATGGAGTAATTTTAGCACTTTCAAATGCATGATAGGGATCAGAAGAGAAAAACGGAGTAACCACACTCTCTATCGACTCTTCAGTACTTCGAATATCATCCTCAGTCATCGCATAGAACAACTGAACAGGAAGCGCAATGAATAGACGCCAATCGTTAATTCCAAAATCAGAAGACCACAACTCAAGTGAGCACGTGCCAGCCACCAAGACGGCAATAGCGCGAGCGTCGCCACGCACTTTAAGAGCTTCAACAGTTGAGGAGACTAAGTCCTCAGTTGAAAATGGTTGATCGCCCACCTTATCCTCACTTAAATTTTTTCAATCTCACTGCCAATTAATCTATTGCCTTCTCTCTGCAACTTGATACATCAAAAGACTCGCAAGGGCAATAAGATGTTTTGCCCGAATAGGATCAGGGTTTAAGTTACCATGAGCTTTGGGATTTCGAATCCCTATCATCGCCCCAGAAAATATCTGCATATACCCCTGCTGCATATTTCTTTCGCTTTCTGTCCTCAAATCATTAAGCCGGATAATCGGATTCGCAGGTGAGAAAGCCGTCGTCATCAAGCCAGCCCCATCTAACTCCCGCCCATCGAATGCAACGACTATCTCTTTAACAGCCTTGTTAACCGCCTTATAAACAGACTCGACTGCATCACCTCGAAAGCCTCGCTCAAATCGGGGCTTTGCAAGGGGAACAAGATCTGGGTGGATCAATCCCCAGAATCCGTCCTCACTTTCGTCACCGCCCTGGCTCTCTTGCTGCTCTATGCGAGCTTTAACTTCGTGAATTAGATACCCTTGCAGAACAGCTAGAGCTTCAGGAGCATTGCCGTTTGAAGGGATAAAAGACCTGACGGTTTCAAGAAGATCTGTCCATCCACGATATTGGCAACATGCAGCGAGGGTAGACAGCAACGCTGTCAAATGCCGGTCATAAAAACCCTGAGGCTCTAGGTCCGAGAAGTAAATTGACGCGTCTATCGAGAGCTCCTCGATCTTGCCTAACACCTTATTCAAGGCGTCCAGTCTTGCATCAATTTTTTTATCCATAAGCAATCCTCCTCGATTTATTAGTATCGGTGCCAGCATAAGAGAAATAAAAACTTATGGAGCAGCAAGAGGCGCTCAAAGAAGATAACACACGACTTATTCGAACAAGGCTCACCATGAAACCCTCATGGCGCAGAACAACGCCCAATTTCTGCATGAGCATGTTCTCAATTAGAAACCGTGAGATCTGCAGAATTCAGATCAGTAAATCCAATGAAGAGTCTCCGCCATCACTCACCAACCGAGAAGAACCCAACACCAACTTCCCTGAAACCAAATAAGGCCTCAGCCGTCTCAAGCGACGATAGTAAGCTAACAAGACTCTTAACTGGTGCAATGCATCAACATTTAGATCCGAAAAGCCAACTTGATAATCATCCCACCTCATCAAATTGAAGAAGTAATTAACAAAGCCTTCAAGCCGCTCAAGAACCTCAGGCGACAAATTCGACACTGTTAAATCCCGCTCATCATCAAACCCAGATATCCGATTATCCTTAAAATAACGATAAACCGTAGAATAATACTGCTCCAGCGCTAGATAGGTGTCATCGTTGCAAACTTGCTCAGCAGCAATCTCGATCCGACCAGCAAGCTCGGGCAAAAGATCTAACTTTATGTGACCCGGCGAATTAAATCGCAACTCCGTAACTTTAGCCCGATGAATTGATGGAGTTACGTTATTAAGACCAGTGAACAGATGTACAGCACTAAATCCGCCGGTCCAACTACCAGCAAGTCTACTCAGAGCACCGCGAACCGCACTCCTATCCAAGTGATCAAGCCCATAGTGAAACGAGTATAATTGCTGATAAATCTTAGGAATCAAAGATATATCATCAATATACATATCCCCGTCCAACCCAAGAAAGTACGCCTCACTTACTTCCTCGGCCAGTCTTTCCGCTGCTTGAGTGGCAATCTGAGGAGTCAGATATGAATCTTGATCCGGGAGGTACTCTTCAGGGAGACACACCCAAGTTGTCTTCAGGAATGCACTACGCTTGGCAGAAGAGCCGGTATTGAATAAAACTATCCAATCTGACTCAATAAAGAGCGCACGCAGGGTCTTCTCTTGTTCGAGATAGTCTCGGAGAGACTTCCGACCGACAGGGACTATGCACCAGCGATTTCGGGTCTGAGTGCAGTCAAGCCATGCATAAAGCAGATCCTCGCCAGACTCGCCTTTGTACAAACTTAGAAGCGGCCCCTCAAACTCAATCAGGTCCGCATTCCAGAAATGCTTTGGAAGCGTTCTCGCATCTATCTTCTCACCAACCACAGGGAGGAAGCTCATGGGATAGCTCTCACTGCAGAGACACTTCCATGGACCGAATTGCTAACAAACGGATGGAAGTCGAAGTGACCATAGCGATCAGCTGATGTACACGCACCGTCTGTAGGCGTTATTGTCAAGTAAGCGGTGTAACCACCCATGATCTTTCTGATGTTCCGGAAGCTCTTCTGCACGCTCTGGAACGCGCTAACGCTTTGCTCATAGGTCAGATGCATCGACAGCCCCCAACACGAGCACTTCTCAGCAAGGTCGGTTGCACGAAGTAAGCGAGGCGGGTTGCGCAGGGCGACCGGCTTGAAACAGTCGGCCGTTATCGGGTGGGCAACCCACCGCCACGCGGTTGTCTGGAGAAGCAAAGATCCAGCGGGGGGGCACTGAAATCCATTTGCGGTTAGCTGAGACAAACTCGAACCATACAAGTAAGTCATAAATTCCCTTTTCGACTCGACTGCACAGACGCGAAAAATCATCGTGCCATCATTCCACAGGCGTGTGGAACTTGAAAGGGGACGCCATACCTGTCGTCTGGCTGCTGGTTCGAAACGTCATCCGGCCGCTAGTGGCAGGCACAGAGCCCACTGCAAAGGAACAGAAGCGCGGGAGTAATACAACTGAGTAGTACAACTGAAAAAGAAAAAGCCCCGTAAACCATTGATTTACAGGGCTTTTTGTATAGTGGCGGAGAGATAGGGATTTGAACCCTAGGAACCATTGCTGGTTCAACGGATTTCGAATCCGTCCCGTTCGACCACTCCGGCATCTCTCCGTGCGGCGCGCATGATACCAGCTTGTAGTCCGAACGCGAAGCTTTGTTTTCGGATTTTTTTCGTGGTATCAGGCGCTTGCGTGCGCTCGTCGGATCAGAGCGGCACGCCCAGGCGGTGAGCCACTTCCTCGTAGGCCTCGATCACGTCGCCCAAGCCCTGGCGGAAGCGGTCCTTGTCCATCTTCTTGCGGGTTTCCTTGTCCCACAGACGGCAGCCGTCCGGACTGAACTCGTCGCCGAGGACGATCTTGCCGTGGAACAGGCCGAACTCGAGCTTGAAGTCCACCAGCAGCAGGCCGGCGTCGTCGAACAGCTTGTTCAGCACTTCGTTGACCTTGAAGGAGTAGGCCTTCATTTCGGCCAGTTGCTCCAGGGTCGCCCAGCCGAAGGCCTGGACGTGGGATTCGTTGATGAACGGGTCGCCCAGGGCGTCGTTCTTCAGGAACAGTTCGAAGGTCGGCGGAGTGAGCTGCAGGCCCTCTTCCACGCCAAGGCGGCGCACCAGACTGCCGGCAGCGTAGTTACGCACGACGCACTCGACCGGGATCATGGCGAGCTTCTTGACCAGCACTTCGTTGTCCGACAGCAGGGCGTCGAACTGGGTCGGGATGCCGGCGGCTTCGAGCTTCTGCATGATGAAGGCGTTGAACTTGTTGTTCACCATGCCTTTGCGGTCGAGCTGCTCGATGCGCTTGCCGTCGAACGCCGAGGTGTCGTTGCGGAACAGCAGGACGAGGCGGTCGGCGTCATCGGTGGTGTAAACCGACTTGGCCTTGCCGCGATAGAGTTCTTCGCGTTTTTCCATGATGGGCTCCGCTTGCTTAAGGGGTGGGCTCAGGCGATGGTGCGCCAGTCGAGTCCAGAATGCTGATCGGCTACCTGCAGCCAGTCCGGGTCGCACCCGAGGGTGTCGACGAAGCTTTGCCGGGCCAGCTGCGGCGAGTTGTTCTTTTCGCTGAGATGCGCCAGCACCAGGTGCTGCAAGCTTTCCCAGCCCAGCTGGGCCACCAGTTCGGCGGCCTGCCGGTTGTTCAAATGTCCCCACTGGCCGCCTACGCGGACTTTCAGTGGGTAGGGATACGGACCGCGGGCCAGCATGTCGGTATCGTGGTTCGCTTCGATGATCAAGGCATCGAGGCCACGATAGCATTCCAGCACCTGCGCCGTGGCGGCTCCCAGATCGGTGAGCTGGCCAAAGCGCTTCCGGCCATCGGAAAACACGTACTGCAGGGGCTCCCGCGCATCGTGGGAGACGCTCACCGCAGTGACTTCCAGGTCTTTCAGTACCAGGCGGTCGCCGCACTTGAGCAGCCCCGCCGGTGTCACCGGCTTGCGCATTCCCTGCAGGGTGCCGGCGCTGAGGTACACGGGTATTCGATGGTGCCGGGCCAGCAGTTCGACGCCGTTGATGTGATCGGAGTGCTCGTGCGTGACCAGTACCGCGTCCAGCTGCCCGGGCTCTACGCCCAGGCGCGCCAGACGGCGGATGGTTTCACGCAGCGGGAAGCCGCAATCGATCAGTATCCGGGTGTCAGAACTGCTCACCAAGGCCGAATTGCCCCGGCTTCCGCTCCCCAGGACCGCGAAGTGCATTCCGCATACTCTCCTGGAGTTTTTCCAACACGCCCTGCGCCACGTCAGCCGGTGCGGAGGTGTTGATGTCTTTGTCGACGGTGATCTGGACGGTATTGCTCACGCTGGTCAGGCGAACCTGGTAGCGCTGGGCCTTGGCGTCCTCTTCTTCCTTGGTCTTCTCGCCACCGCCGAACAGGCGGCTGAAGAAGCCGGGCTTGTCTTCGTCCTTCTTCTTCGCGCCTTCGGCGATGTTGACGTAGTACACGCCCAGGCTGCGGTTGAGGTCGTCGACACGGATGTCGGCGCGGTCCAGGGCACGGCCGACGCTGACCCAGGCACGGTCGAAGTCGGAGTCCACGGTGAGCACCGGGTTGCCGCTGCCGTCCTTATTGAGCTGGACGGTGCCGGGGGTGTCGTAGTCGGAGTGGGCGGCGAGCAGGGACACGGAGCCACCCTTCTCGGCGCTGGTAGCCATGTTCGCCAGCATCTCGTCGAGCAACGCGGCGTCGAGGCTCGGCACGACCGGCTTGGTCGGCCAATCGGCGCTGGCGGTGCTGCCGGCCGGGCGGGTTTCGCTCAGCACGTAGACTTCACTGGTGTTGGTCTGCACGCCCGGCTCGATGCGCACGCGAACACGCGCTTCGCTGTCAGGCTCGACACCGGAGACGCGGCTGCTCAGGCGACGCGCCAGGGGCGCGGAAAGCTGCGACAGCGGCTGCCAGTGAGTGCTGAACTCGCCCGTCTGCGGACGTTCGTCGGCGATGGAGAAGCCGTTGTCCTGGAAGAACTGGTGGGCGACCGGCCAGACTTCGGCCGGCGGACGCTGGGCAACCAGCCAACGGCTGTCACCGCTCTTCTGCAGGCTGAAGTCGCTGACTTCACCCGAGCCGGCCAGCGGCTGCGGGCGCGGTACTTCGAACTCGCCTTCCTTCTCGGTGCTGGTGGCGACGTTCATCGGGATCGGCAGCAGCGGGTCGAGCTGCTTGCTCTGCAGACCTTCGGGCACCTTCATCGGTGCGGTCTCGCGGGCGTTGAGGTAATCGTCGCCACGGTCGCGGAAGTAGCCTTCCGGGCCCCACAGCCAGCCGCAGCCGGACGTATTGCCAATAACCAGGGCGAGCGCAGTCAGTCCTGCCAGTCGCTTCATGCGAGGGGGCTCCTTAAGCCAGGACGCCGGTCTGGCGCATGGCCTGACGCAGCGGCTCGTGGCAACGCGGGCTGAGCCAGGTCAGGGGCAGGCGGATGCCCTCTGGAATCAGCCCCATTTCGTGCAGGGCGAACTTGACCGGGATGGGGTTGGATTCGATGAACAGCGTTTTGTGCAGCGGCATCAGGCGATCGTTGATGGCGCGAGCGGCGGCGGCATCGCCACGCATGGCGGCAGCGCACAGGTCGCTCATGGCACGCGGGGCGACGTTGGCGGTCACCGAGATGTTGCCCTTGCCGCCCATCAGCATCAGCTCGACGGCGGTAGCGTCGTCGCCGGAGTAGACGAGGAAATCCTTGCCGACGCGATCCAGTACTTCCTTGCCGCGCTGCAGGTCGCCAGTGGCTTCCTTGATGCCGACGATGTTCGGTACCTTGGACAGGCGCTCGACGGTCTCGGGCAGCATGTCGCAGGCGGTACGGCCCGGCACGTTGTAGAGGATCTGCGGGATGGCCACGGCTTCGGCGATGTGGCGGAAGTGCTGGTACAGGCCTTCCTGGGTCGGCTTGTTGTAGTACGGAGTCACCAGCAGGCAGGCATCGGCGCCGCCGGACTTGGCAGCCTCGGTCAGCTCGACGGCTTCGCGGGTGGAGTTGGCGCCGGTGCCGGCGATGACCGGGATGCGGCCTTTGACCTGGTCGACCACGCGACGGATCACTTCCAGGTGTTCGTTCACGTCCAGAGTGGCCGATTCACCTGTGGTGCCGACCGCTACGATGGCGTTGGTGCCTTCCTGCAGGTGGAAGTCCACCAGCTTCGCGAGGCTGTCCCAATCCAGTCGACCCTGAGCATCGAAGGGGGTGACCAGCGCCACCATACTGCCCGCAATCATGCAACCGCTCCTGCCGGAAAAAGAAAGCCGTAATGGTACTGTCGCCACCGGCCACGCACAAGGTGACGCAGTGACCCGCGAGCGGCCAGACATTCCCCTCATCGGCGCTTTTCGCTACCCTTTCTCCTTTGTCGATGCGGCCCGCTTGGCCGCCCCTCCCAGGAAAGCTGCATGTCCACCTCTCACCCTCGTGAACAATTCCTTCTGATCAGTGCTCTGGGCCCGAACCCGATGGAGTTGACCAGCGTGCTGTGCCGCACCTGTGTCGACAACAAGTGCTCGGTGGTCAGCAGCCGCCTGACCCGCCATGGCGAGTTCAGTGCGCTGATCCTGCAGATCTCCGGCAGCTGGGACGCCCTGGCCCGCCTGGAGGGCGGCCTGTCGCCCCTGGCCAAGCGCCACGGCTTCACCCTGAGCGTCACCCGCAGCAATGTCCACGTCACCCGCGCCCAGGCCCTGCCGTACGTAGCCTATGTCAGCGCCGTCTATCGCCCGGACATCCTCAACGAGCTGTGCCAGTTCTTCATCGACCACAACATCGAGCTGGAGAACCTCACCTGCGACACCTACCAGGCGCCGCACACCAACACCAGCATGCTCAACGCCACCCTCACCGTGACCCTGCCGGCCGGCACCCAGATCAGCTGGCTGCGCGATCAGTTCCTCGATTTCGCCGATGCACTGAACCTGGACGCGCTGATCGAACCCTGGCGTCCGCAGCATCCGTAAGGAGAGAGCCCAATGGCAGTCGAACTGAACCAGGCCGTCGCCGATTTCCAGGCGCCGGCCACCAGCGGCGTCGAATTCCGCCTGTCCGAGCTCAAGGGCAAGCAGGTCGTCCTGTATTTCTATCCCAAGGACAGCACCCCGGGCTGCACCACCGAAGGCCAGGGCTTCCGCGACAGGATCGAGGACTTCGCCAAGGCCAACACCCTGGTATTCGGCGTATCCCGTGACGGCATCAAGTCCCACGAGAACTTCAAGGCCAAGCAGTGCTTCCCCTTCGAGCTGATCAGCGACAAGGACGAAGCCGTCTGCCAGCTGTTCGACGTGATCAAGCTGAAGAAGCTCTACGGCAAGGAATACATGGGTGTAGACCGCAGTACCTTCCTGATCGACGCCAAGGGCGTGCTGCGCCAGGAATGGCGCGGGGTTAAAGTACCCGGCCACGTGGATGCAGTACTCGCTGCTGCGCAGGAACTGAACAAGGCCTGAGCCACGCTGTGAACAGAAAAAAGGCCGCTGATCAGCGGCCTTTTTCTTTTTCCGGCATTACATCATCGGGCTGACTTGCGGCCCCGCCGCCGGCTGGCGCGGCCAGGCGTCGAGCACGGCCTTCACCAGCGTGGCCAGCGGGATGGCGAAGAACACGCCCCAGAAACCCCACAATCCGCCGAACAGCAGCACCGCACAAATGATCGCCACCGGGTGCAGGTTCACCGCCTCGGAGAACAGCAACGGTACCAGCACGTTGCCGTCCAGCGCCTGGATGATCGCGTGGGCGACCATCAGGTAGATGAACTGATCGCTCCAGCCCCACTGGAACAGCGCAATCATCGCCACCGGCACGGTCACCACCACGGCGCCGATGTAGGGCACCACCACCGACAGGCCGACCAGCAGGGCGAGCAGCGCCGCGTAGTTAAGCCCCAGCACCGCGAAGGCGATATAGGTCGCCACACCGGTGATGAAGATCTCGATGACCTTGCCGCGGATATAGTTGGCGATCTGCTGGTTCATCTCGTTCCACACCTGCTTCATCAGCCCCCGCTCACGCGGCAGGTAGCGGCGGAACCAGTGGTAGAAGCGCCGGCGGTCCTTGAGGAAGAAGAACACCAGGATCGGTACCAGCACCAGGTAGATCATGATGTTGACCACCACCGGCAGGCCCGACAGGGAGAAGGTCAGCGCCCACTGGCCAAGCTGGCCCAGTTCGTTGCGCGCCGCCTCGACGGTGCGCAGCACCTGCTCCTCGGTGACCATGTCCGGGTAGCGCTCCGGCAGCATCAGCAGCGTCGCCTGCCATTCGCCGAGCATGCCGGGCAACTCGTTGAACAGGGTGAACAACTGCTTCCACAGCAGCGGCACCAGCACCAGCAGGAACACCGCGAGCAACCCGAGGAACAGCGAATACACCAGCCACACCGCGAACAGGTGCGGTACGCGCAGGCGCTCCAGCACGCCGACCATGCCCTGGATCAGGAAGGCGATGACCACCGCCGCCAGCACCGGCGCGAGCATCCCGCCGAAGGCCAGGATGACGGTGAACCCCAGCGCGAGAATGACCGCCAGCACTATCGCCTCCTCATCGGAGAAATAGCGCTGCATCCAGTCCTGCAAAACCTTGAGCATGTACGGACCTGCGAAACGACAATGGGTAACGTCCCGGTTACCCGGAAACTTCAGCGGCTACTTCTTGCGCAGCCAGTAGCGATAGGTGCCGCCTTCGACCTCTTCGTGCAGCAGCGAGTGCCCGGCAAGATCGGCGAAAACGCGAAAGTCGCGCTGGGAGCCTGCGTCGGTGGCGGTCACCTTGAGCACCGCGCCACTGGGAAGGCGGTTCAGCTCGAGCTTGGCCTTGAGCAGCGGCAACGGACAATTGAGACCGCTGGCGTCCAGCTCCGCGTCACAGGCGGGGACGGACGGCATTGAATCGGACATCGAAACGAACTCCGGTGAGGGCGCTCAAGAATACCGAAAGCCTTGGAAAAGTAACCAGATTCGTCAGCCGACGGATTCATTAATCCAGCCGTCAGCATCAGGGCTTACAAGGACAATGGAACGGGCCATAGCCGTTTTGAATTGCGCCGCACTTGCGCCCTGCAAACTAGGCATAGGCAACAGCCTGCGGCTAAAGTAGAGCCTTTCTCGGAACGAGCCTCGTGTACATGAAAGTACTCCGCCCTGCCCTGCTGTCGCTCGCCGTCGCCCTTGCCACGCCGGCCATGGCGGACGACCTGCCTTCCCTGGGGGACGCCAGCTCGTCCATCGTCTCCCCGGAGCAGGAGTTCCAGCTGGGCCGCGCCTGGCTGAGCATGCTGCGCAACCAGGTCGACACGCTCAACGATCCGCAACTCAAGGACTACGTCGAGTCCAGCGTCTATCGCCTGGCCGAGTCCAGCGAACTGCAGGACCACCGCCTGGCGTTCATCCTGATCCGCGACAAGCAGATCAACGCCTTCGCCGCCCCAGGCGGTGTGGTCGGCGTCAACGGCGGCCTGTTCATCTATGCCCAGACCGAAGGCGAGTACATCGCAGTACTGGCCCACGAACTCGGCCACCTGAGTCAGCGCCACTTCGCCCGCGGCATCGAGGCGCAACAACGCATGCAGGTACCGGTGATGGCCGCCATGCTGGCCGGCATCATCGCCGCCGCAGCCGGCGCTGGTGACGCCGGCATCGCCGCCATCGCCGGCACACAGGCCGCAGCGATCCAGAACCAATTGCGCTTCTCCCGGCAGAATGAGCAGGAGGCCGACCGCGTCGGTGTCGCCACCATGGTCCGTGCCGGCTACGACCCGCGCTCCATGCCCAACATGTTCGAGCGCCTGGCCCGTCAGTACCGCTACGAGGGCAAGCCGCCGGAATTCCTGCTGACCCACCCGGTCACCGAATCGCGTATCGCCGACACCCGCAACCGCGCCGAGCAGTACCCCAAGGGCGGCAAGGAGGACTCGCTGCGCTACGAGCTGATGCGCGCCCGCGTCCAGCAGATGTTCGAGGACACCCCGGGCATGGCCAGCAAGCAGTTCCGCGCACAGCTCGACGAAGACCCGAAGAACGATGCCGCGCGCTACGGTCTGGCGCTGTCGCAGACCAAGATCGGCCAACTCAACGACGCCCGCAGCAACCTGCAGCAACTGCTCGCAAAGGCGCCCAACGACATCAGCTACAACCTGGCGATGGTCGATGTGGACATCACCGCCAACAAGCTGCCCGACGCCCAGGCGCGGGTGCAGAAGATGCTCGGCCAGTACCCGGACAGCTACCCGCTGATCCAGGCCCAGGCCGACCTGATGATGAAGACCAACCGCGCCGGCGATGCCGAGAAGACCCTGTTCAAGCTCTCCCAGCGTCGCCCGCTGGACCCGGACGTGTGGAGCCGCCTGGCCGACGCCTGCACCCTCAGCGGCAATGCCATCGGCGTCTACCAGTCCCGCGCGGAGTTCTACGCCCTCACCGGCGACTACAAGCAGGCCATCGAGCAGCTGGACTTCGCCAAGCGACGCGCCGGCGGCAACTTCACCCTGGCCGCACGCCTGGACGCTCGCCAGCAGGAGTTCCGCGACCAGGAGCGCATCCTGAAGGAAATGATGGGCCGCTGAGCCGCCGCCCCAATGAAAAAGCCCGGCAGATGCCGGGCTTTTTCATTCGTGCGCGATGATCAGGCATTCCCCGCCAGCTTCAGCTTCGCCGCCTGGGTGAAGTCGAGCATGCGCTTGAGCGGCTTGATCGCCTTGGGAATCAGCGCCGGGTCGACGAAGATCTCGCCCGAGCCTTCCTTCAGGCAGGCCAGGGTGCGCTCCAGGGTATTCATGGCCATCCACGGGCAGTGCGCACAGCTGCGGCAGGCTGCGCCGTTACCGGCGGTGGGCGCCTCGATGAACTCCTTGTCCGGGCACAGCTGCTGCATCTTGTAGAAGATGCCGCGATCGGTGGCGACGATGAAGCGCTTGTTCGGCATCGTCTGCGCAGCCTTGATCAACTGGCTGGTGGAACCCACGGCATCGGCCAGGTCCACCACCGCTTCCGGCGACTCGGGGTGCACCAGGATCGCCGCGTCCGGGTAGATCGCCTTGAGGTCTTCCAGTTGCTTGGCCTTGAACTCCTCGTGGACGATGCAGGCACCGTCCCAGAGCAGCATGTCCGCACCGGTCTCGCGCTGGATATAGCGCCCCAGGTGCTGGTCCGGCGCCCAGAGGATCGGCTCGCCGTTGTCCATCAGGTGCTCGACGATTTCCACCGCGCAGCTGGAGGTCACCACCCAGTCGGCGCGCGCCTTGACGGCTGCGGAGGTGTTCGCATAGACCACCACGGTGCGCTCGGGATGCTTGTCGCAGAAGGCGGAGAACTCCTCCACCGGGCAACCCAGGTCCAGCGAGCAGGTCGCCTCCAGGGTAGGCATCAGCACGCGCTTTTCCGGGTTGAGGATCTTCGCGGTCTCGCCCATGAAGCGAACACCGGCCACCACCACGGTCTGCGCCGAGTGCTGGTTGCCGAAGCGGGCCATTTCCAGCGAGTCGGAAACGCAACCACCCGTCTCTTCGGCCAGCGCCTGGATCACCGGATCGCAGTAATAGTGCGCGACGAGCACGGCGTTCTGCGCCTTCAGCTCGGCTGCAATGGCGGCACGGTACTCGGCTTCTTCCTGTGCACTCAGCACCCGCGGCTGCTTCGCCGCCAGATGGGCCTGGACCAGCAGGCGTTCGGAAATCTGGGACATCGTGTGAAACCTCAACAGGCACGGTCTGATTATGCCGGCGATTTTATCACCACCACCCTTCACCGCGAGGGGCTGTTGACCGCCGCACGGCGGACTTTTTCCGGCACATGGCAAAAGCCCCGTGACCTTTCGATCACGGGGCTTTCACAGGATTTGATGGTGGGTCGTGTAGGATTCGAACCTACGACCAATTGGTTAAAAGCCAACTGCTCTACCGACTGAGCTAACGACCCGACGTGGTGCGTATAATACTGATTTCTAACGTAAAAACAACACCCCGTGAAAACTTTTTTCAGAAATATCGCGTAGGGTCGGAAATTCCCGCGGCGGAAAAGCCCTCAGAACGCAGTCGGCAGCTGTCGCACTTGCCGCACGCACGCCCCTCATCATCGGCCTGATAGCAGGAGACGGTCAGGCTGTAGTCCACGCCCTGGGCGATGCCTGCCTCGATGATCTGCGCCTTGGAAAGGAACTGCAGCGGTGCCTGGATGCGGAAGCCGTCGCCCTCCACACCAGCCTTCGTGGCCAGATTCGCCATGCGCTCGAAAGCCTCGACGAACTCCGGGCGGCAATCCGGATAACCGGAATAATCCACGGCGTTCACCCCAATGAAGATGTCCCGCGCGCCCAACACTTCCGCCCACCCCAGGGCCAGCGACAGGAACACGGTATTGCGCGCCGGCACGTAGGTCACCGGGATGCCCTCGCTGGGCGCTTCCGGCACAGCAATGCTGCTGTCGGTCAAGGCCGACCCCCCCATACCGTTGAGGTTGAGGCCAATCACCTTGTGTTCCACCACGCCCTGTTGCCGGGCTACACGCTCGGCGGCCTGCAACTCGGCACGGTGGCGCTGGCCGTAGTCGAAACTCATGGTGTAGCAGGCATAGCCCTGCGCCTTGGCCATGGCGACCACGGTGGCGGAATCCAGGCCGCCGGAGAGCAGGATCACAGCTTTCTTGTCAGACATGACAGGGTCTCCTCCGTGCTCAGTGGCCCGGCTCGTCGTTCCAGAGAATCTTGTGCAGTTGCAGTTGCAGGCGCACCGGCAGGTTGTCGCTGACGATCCAGTCGGCCAGGGCACGGGCATCCACCTGACGGTGGCTGGGTGAGAACAGCACCTCGCCGGCGCGCTGCTCCAGGCGATACTCGATCAGCTTGGATACTGCCCAGTCGTAATCCTCACGGGAGCAGATGACGAACTTCACCTGATCGTTGGACGTCAGCTCGCCGATATTCTCGTAGCGGTTGCGCGCCACTTCGCCGGAGCCCGGCGTCTTGAGGTCGAGCACGCGGCTGACGCGGCGGTCGGTGGCGGAAATATCCAGCGCGCCACTGGTTTCCAGCGAGACGTCGTAGCCGGCATCGCACAGACGCTGCAGCAGCGGGATGCAGTTGGGCTGAGCCAAGGGCTCGCCGCCGGTCACGCAGACATAGCGCGGGCGGTATTGGGCAACTTGCTCAAGGATGGCATCAAGGGTCTGGATCTCGCCGCCACTGAAGGCATACGCGGTATCACAGTAGTTGCAGCGCAGGGGACAGCCGGTCAGGCGTACGAACACGGTCGGCAAGCCGGCGGTGCGCGTTTCCCCCTGCAACGAGTAGAAAATCTCGGTAATGCGCAGAGTCTGTTGCATATCAGCCACGGGCGTGACGGCTACACAGGCCATCCGCCTCCGTTGCGTTGGAGTCGTGGGCGCGCTCATGGGGCGCCCGGAAGACCCGGAACACAGCAGACATCAGCCGAGCTGAAACCACTGGCGCTTTCCGGGGGCGGGAATTCTAACGAAAAAACCCGCGACGGGCGCGGGCTTTCGGATAACGGCAGTGCAGCGCCTTACTTCAGGTTCTTCAGGTCACGCTGGGACAGCTGGGCTGCGGATGTGCCCGGATACTGGGCCACGACCTGCTGCAGGATGCCACGGGCCTTGTCGTTATTGCCCAGGCGGCGCTCGACGTCGGCGAGCTTGTACAGCGAGTCCGGCACCTTGGCGCTGCTCGGATAGGCTTGGCTGACACGAGCGAAGGCCTGGCCGGCGCCCTGCAGGTCGCCCTTGGCGAGGTTCACTTCGCCCAGCCAATACTGCGCATTGCCAGCGTACTGGCTGCTCGGGTACTTGCGCAGGAAGGCGCCGAAGGCCTGGCTGGCCTTGTCGAAGTCCTTGGCCTTGATCAGGTCGAAGGCGGCGTCGTAATACAGCTTCTCTTTCGCCGGGTCACCCGGCTCACTGCTGGCAGCGGGCTGCTGTTGCTGGGCGGCGGCTACGCCTGCTCCGGCGGCAGCTCCGGCACTGGCGCCGGCAGCGGGGGAATTGGGTTGAACAGCAGCACCGGCCGCTCCTGCACCTGCACCGCTGGAAAGGCGGCTGTCGATGTCCTGGAAGCGTTCCTGGTTCTCCTGCTTCATCTGCTGGATCTGGTTCTGCTGCTCTTCGAGCATGCCGCGCAGACGGGACATTTCGTCCTGCATCTGCTGCAGCTGCATGAACAGCTGAGCCTGACCGGAGACGGGAGTTGTCATCCCGCCTCCGGCGTAGGCGCCATCAGCGCCTGCGGTGCCATAACCCGAGGGCGGTGTGCTGGCATAGCCACCATTACCGTCCTGTACCGGAACCGCGGCTGCCGCCATGAGGGGCAGTCCGCATGCGATCAAGGTCAGAAAACGCAGGCGCATCGGCATCAGGTCTTACTTCTTCAACTCAACGCGACGGTTCTGGGCCCAGGACTGCTCGTCGTGGCCAGTGGCAACCGGACGCTCTTTGCCGTAGGAAACCAGTTCCAGCTGAGCCGGGGAAACGCCCTGCAGTACCAGGTAGCGTTGAACGGCCTTGGCACGACGCTCGCCCAGAGCCATGTTGTACTCGCGGGTGCCGCGCTCGTCAGTGTGACCTTCCAGGACTACGCGCTGGCCGGAACCTTTCAGGTCCTTGGCGTGTACGTCCAGGGCACGCATGGCTTCCGGCTTCAGGTCGGAGCTGTCGTACTCGAAGTAGAAGGTGGTGATAGCGCGCAGAGCGGCTTCGTCGCTCAGGGAGCCGTCAACGGCACCGCTGTTGGCGCCGTAGCCAGCGTTCGGGTCAACGCCGCCATTGGCGCCTTCACCAGTTGCATCGCCTTTCTTGGACGAGCAACCAACGGCTACGGCCATGGCGAGGGCGATAACGGCAAATTTGCCGAATTTCAGCATTTCCATCATGTAACTCCTAATGAACCCCAGTGTATAAATTTGAAACAGTTGGCAACCGTCAGTTCAGGTAAGGGGACCAGGAAGGCTCGCGCACGTCGCCTTGAGCGGTGGGTAGCGGTAACCGAACACGTCCGTTGATGCTCACGAGCATCAACACGCCCCGGTCCTGCTGGCGGGTGGCGTATATTAGCATCGTGCCATTTGGCGCAACAGTGGGCGAATCGTCCAGATTGGTGTTGGAAAGTACCCGGAGATTACCGCGCTGAAGGTCCTGCGCTGCGATCTGGAAGTTGGTGAAACCGTCCTGACGGTGAACCATCACCAGGGTCTTCTCGTCCGCCGAGAGTTTCGGGTTGGCGTTGTAGTTGCCGATGAAGGTCACGCGGTCAGTAGCGCCCGAGTTCACGTTCATCTTGTAGATCTGCGGTTTGCCGCCACGGTCCGAGGTGAAGTACAGGGTCGAGCCGTCCGCGCCCCAGAAGGGCTCGGTGTCGATCGCCGAGTTGTTGGTCAGGCGACGCAGCTGGCGGCTGCCCAGGTCCATCACGTAGATCTCCGGGTTGCCATCGCGCGACAGCACGAAGGCCAGGCGGTTGCCGTCCGGCGAGAAGGCCGGGGCGCCGTTGAGGCCTTCGAAGTTGGAGATCTGCTCGCGGCGGCCGGTGTCGACATACTGCATGAAGATGCGCGGACGCTTCTGCTCGAAGGACACGTAGGCAATGCGGCGGCCGTCCGGCGAGAAACGCGGCGAGAGGATCGGCTCGCGCGACTGCAGCAGGGTCACCGGGCGCGCGCCGTCATAGTCCGAGCGCTGCAGGGTGTAGCGGGTGTTGTCCACCGAGAAACGCTCCGCGGTCACGTAGAGCAGCTTGGTGGAGAACGCGCCCTTGATGCCGGTGAGCTTCTCGAACGACTGGTCGGCGATGTAGTGCGACATGTCGCGCAGTTGGTCGGTGGTGCCGCCCACGCTGCCGGTCATGACCTGCTGCTGGGTCGCCACGTTGAGCAGGGCGTACTGGATCTGCAGGCGGCCACCGCTGGGCACGATGCTGCCGACCAGAACGTACTGCGCACCGAGCGCCTGCCAGTCGCGGTAGATCACTTCGCTGGCCTGGGCCGGCTGGCTGATCATGTTCTGGCGCGGGATCGGCTCGAAGTAGCCGGAGTTGCGCAGGTCATTGCCGATGATGTTCGACATGTCTTCGGGCAGGACGTTGCCGCCCTGCCAGCCGAACGGAACCACGGCAATCGGGACGGCCGAGTCGCGACCGCTGGAGATCACCAGCGGGTCGGCGGCCTGCGCTGCGCCGGCCACCAGGGCCAGGGCGAAGAGCGCGAAGCGAATCAGGGTACTCACAGATCTAAATCCTCCGGTTTGAAGACCATTCGGCGCTGACGATACAGGCTATCGAAAGTGGCGCGATCCAGATTTTGCAGTTCGGGAATGCGGCCCACATTCTTGACCGCAGCCACGGCCGAATCATCGAACGCCTTGTCACCGCTGGAGCGGGTCACGCTCACGCCGGTGATGGCGCCGCTGGGCAGCATCTGAATCAGCACTTCTACGCTCATTCCGTTACGAGCAGAAGGAGGACGGTTCCACTGCTGGCTCACCAGGCTGACGATCAGATCGTCAAAGTTGCCCGCCACCTCGTTACCTTGCTCGTCGGCCAGGGCCTGCTGCCGATTCGTGTCATCCGACAGCAGTTCAGCCAGGGCCTGGGCCTTCTTGTCTTCCTGCGCCTTGCGAGCTGCGGCGGCGGCTGCAGCGGCAGCCTTCTTCTTCGCAGCCTCGACCGCGGCCGCCTTCTTCTTGGCTTCGTCCGCGGCAGCTTTTTTCTTCGCGTCCTCGGCGGCCTTCTTCTTGGCCTCCTCGGCAGCTTTCTTCTTCGCCTCGTCAGCGGCCTCTTTCTTGGCCTCTTCCTCGGCTTTCTTCTTGGCTATGTCAGCCTGCTGTTTCTGCTCGGCAGCCTTGGCCTCAGCCGCTTTCTTGGCGGCTGCGGCCGCATCGGCCGCCTTCTTGGCGTCGTCTGCCTTCTTGGCATCGGCGGCTTTCTGAGCTGCATCTGCAGCCTTTTGAGCCGCGTCGGCCTTCTTTTGTTCCTCGGCTTTCGCAGCAGCCAATGCCTGCTGCTCAGCCTTCTTCTGCTCGAGCTGTTCCTGCTCGTACTGCTTGGCCGAAGTCTTCTTGGCCTCGCCGGCTATCTTCTGGTTGGTCTGCTGGGTCGCCTGGCTCTTGGATTTGAGCTGGTACAGGGTCGCCTGGACGATCGGCCGCGAAGGCGGCAGTTCAGGCGTGCTGGCCCAGCTGACGAACAGCATGGCGAAGATCAGGACATGCAGGGCCACGGCCAGGACCGTGGGCCAGAAGTAGCCTTCCGATTGAGAACGCTCGAGCTGGTGCATCAACTACCTGGCGCCTCGGTAATCAGACCGACGTTGCCGACCCCGGCTTTCTGCAGACCGCCCATGACGGCCATGACCGAGCCATAGTCGACTGCCTTGTCGCCACGGACGAAGACCTGGACTTTCTTACCCTGGCGGCTGTTCTCGGCCATGATGCCGGTGGCGGCGTTGACCAGCTGATCGAGGTCGACGGCAGTCTGGCTGCCCTTGCCCTGATCCGGGTCCACTTCCGAGCCCATGTTCCAGTAGTAGGTCTTGTCGGCCTTGATGGAGATGGTGAGCACGCGGGAGTCGTTATCCTGCGGCAGCGCTTCGCTGGAAACCTTGGGCAGGTCGACCTTGACCCCCTGGTTGAGCATCGGCGCGGTCACCATGAAAATGACCAGCAGTACCAACATCACGTCGATGTAGGGCACCACGTTCATTTCGGCGACCGGCTTGCGCTTGTGACGAACTCTTGCCATGACGGCTTACCTCTTGGTCGTCTTCAATCGTCGCTGGTGTGCACTTTGCGGTGCAGGATGGCCTGGAACTCGTCGGCGAAGGTGTAGTAACGGCCGATGAGCATTTCCGAGCGAGCGGCGAAACGGTTGTAGGCGATGACCGCGGGAATGGCCGCGAACAGGCCGATGGCGGTGGCGATCAGTGCTTCGGCGATACCCGGCGCCACGGTGGCGAGGGTGGCCTGCTGCACGGTGGCCAGGCCACGGAAGGAGTTCATGATGCCCCACACGGTACCGAACAGGCCGATGTACGGGCTGGTGGAACCGACGGTGGCGAGGAACGGCAGGCTGGTTTCCAGCTTCTCTTCCTCACGGGAAATGGCGACGCGCATGGCGCGGGAAACGCCTTCCATCACGGCATCCGGGTCAACGCCGGCCTGCTGGCGCAGACG
This sequence comes from Enterobacterales bacterium AE_CKDN230030158-1A_HGKHYDSX7, assembly GCA_046940325.1. Classification (GTDB taxonomy): domain Bacteria; phylum Pseudomonadota; class Gammaproteobacteria; order Pseudomonadales; family Pseudomonadaceae; genus Pseudomonas. Next base: position 966,903 of record JBKYMN010000001.1, read on the forward strand.
GGAGAATTCCTTGAAGCCGGCACGGAAGATCTGCTCGACCCCCGAATCCGGATCGGGGTTGCTGCCCGCCTGGCGATAGAGCTTGGACAGGTCGATACCCGACCAGAAGCGCTCTTCGAAAGTTTCCAGGGCCTTCTTCGCCGAGCGCATCATGTTGCTGCGCTGGAAAATCATGATCCAGGAAGTGACCGATGCGGCCACCAGGGTCAGCATCACCAGCTGTACCACGACGCTGGCGTTACTGATCAAGCTCCACATGGAAGTATGGTCGACGACGTTCGGTTCCACGTTAATCTCCTGCTGAAAGGGTGTCCGGACTGCCGGCAAATGCCGCACGCAACACATCTGGGATAGCGCGGGGTTTCAGGTTGTCCGCCCGCACGCACGCCACCAGGAATCGCCCCTCGCAGAGCAAGGTCGAATCCGACGCCCGTCGAACCTGTTGACGAAACTTCAGGCTCGCACGGTTCAACTCCTCCACCTCGACGCTGACAAGCAGCTCGTCATCCAGGCGGGCCGGCGCGTGATAGCGCGCTTCGGCCGAATGAACGACGAAAAGCAGGTTCTCCCCCGCCAGCTGCGACTGGGCAAAGCCCAGATCACGCAGCCGCTCGGTACGAGCCCGCTCCATGAACTTGAGGTAGTTGACGTAGTAGACGATGCCGCCGGCATCGGTGTCCTCGTAATAGACCCGATACCGCTGCTGGAACGGCTGACCCCCGTGTTGCGCGCGCATACTCTAGAACCAAGTAGAGACTTTGCCAATCGGCAATCGTCTACAAATGCAATTAATTACCATCTTCAGGGGCGAACAGATCCGGCGCCGCCCCCTCCCCCATCCGCTTCGGCACGTTCAGGCCGAAATGCAGGTACGCATGCCGGGTCACCACCCGGCCGCGCGGTGTGCGCATGATATAGCCTTGCTGGATCAGATAGGGCTCCAGCACGTCTTCAATCGTATGTCTTTCTTCGCTGATGGCCGCCGCCAGGTTGTCGACGCCCACCGGGCCGCCGTCGAACTTGTCGATCATGGTCAGCAGCAGGCGGCGATCCTGGTGGTCGAAGCCTCTTTCATCCACGTCCAGCAGGTTCAGCGCCTTGTCGGCGATGTCGCGGCTGATGTGCCCGGTGCCACGCACCTCGGCGAAATCCCGTACCCGCCGCAGCAGGCGGTTGGCAATCCGTGGCGTACCGCGTGCACGGCGCGCAATCTCGAAAGCGCCGGCCGGCTCGATCTCCAGGCCCAGGATGCCCGCCGAGCGGGCGACGATGCTGGACAGGTCGTCCACACCGTAGAACTCGAGACGCTGGACGATACCGAAGCGGTCACGCAGCGGATTGGTCAGCATGCCGGCGCGAGTCGTCGCGCCGACCAGGGTAAAGGGTGGCAGGTCCAGCTTGATCGAACGCGCGGCCGGGCCTTCGCCGATCATGATGTCCAGCTGGAAGTCTTCCATGGCCGGGTACAGCACTTCCTCGACGATGGGCGACAGGCGATGGATCTCGTCCACGAACAGCACGTCGTTGGGCTCGAGGTTGGTCAGGATCGCCGCCAGGTCGCCGGGGCGTTCCAGCACCGGGCCGGAGGTACTCTTGATCGAAACCCCCATCTCCTGGGCGATGATGTTCGCCAGGGTGGTCTTGCCCAGGCCGGGCGGGCCGAATATCAGCGTGTGATCCAGCGCCTCCTGGCGTCCACGGGCCGCCTGGATGAACAGCTCCATCTGCTCGCGCACCACCGGCTGGCCGACGTAGTCCGCCAGCTTGAGCGGGCGGATGGCGCGGTCGAACTGCTCTTCGCGGTCGCGACTGGAAGCGGAGGAAATCAGGCGATCGGCTTCGATCATCAGTGTCTACCTAGACCATGCCCTTGAGGGAACGGCGGATGAGTTCTTCGCTGGACAAACCTTCCTCCTGCACGGCGGCCACGGCGCGGCTCGCCTCCTGGGGCTTGAAGCCCAGGGCGATCAGCGCGCTGACCGCATCGGACTCGGCGCTTGAGACTGCCGCAACCCGCAGGGGTTCCACCACCAATGGCGCGATGGAAGGAATATTCTCCCACGCCTTGAAGCGATCCTTGAGCTCCACCAGCAGGCGCTCGGCGGTCTTCTTGCCGACGCCGGGGATCTTCACCAGGGTGGAAGTATCCTGCGCCTGCACGCAACGCACCAGTTCATCGACCTCAAGCCCCGACATCAGCGCCAGCGCCAGCTTCGGGCCGACGCCATTGAGGCGGATCAGCTCGCGGAACAGCTCGCGCTCGCGCTTCTCGGCAAAGCCGTAGAGCAGGTGGGCATCCTCGCGCACCACCAGGTGGGTGTGCAGGGTCACCGGCTCGCCCAGGCTCGGCAGGCGATACAGGGTGGTCATCGGCACTTCCAGCTCGTAGCCCACGCCATTCACGTCGACGATCAGGTGCGGCGGCTGCTTTTCCGCCAGGGTGCCACGCAGGCGTCCAATCACGGGTGTTTGTCCTTGCTCAATGTTTTTCCGGATATCACAGGCGCAGGCGTCCGCCACGACGGCGGGCGCCCATCAGGCCATGCGGCACCAGGCTCTGCCGGGTGTGCGCGTGGCACAAGGCGATGGCCAGGGCGTCGGAGGCGTCGATCTGCGGCTTCTGCGTCAGCTTGAGCAGGTGCATGACCATCATCTGCACCTGCTGCTTGTCCGCGCCGCCGGTGCCGGCGATGGCCTGCTTGACCTGGCTGGCGGTGTACTCGGCGATCTGCAACCCCTCTTCCGCCGCCGCGACGATAGCCGCGCCGCGCGCCTGCCCCAGCTTCAGCGCCGAATCAGCGTTGCGCGCCATGAACACCTGCTCGATGCCCATCATGGTCGGCTGGTAGGTCTGGATGACCTCACGCACGCCACGAAAGACGATCTGCAGGCGCTCGAACAGCTCGCCGTTGCCGGTACGGATACAGCCCGAAGCCACGTACTCGCAGCCACGGCCGGTGTCGCGCACCACGCCGAAGCCGGTAATCCGTGAACCTGGGTCGATGCCGAGAATCAGGGTCATGTCCGTCCGATCAAACCTTGTCCGTAACCTGTACTTCAGATAACAAAAACCGGAAGCGGGAGGCGCCGCTGACGACCACTCCCGCTTCCGGCTTCAGCACATCGCCGGTGGTGGGATCAGCCCAGCTGGGCCATCACCTCGTCCGGGATGTCCGCATTGGAGTAGACGTTCTGCACGTCGTCCAGGTCTTCGAGCATGTCGATCAGCTTGAGAACCTTCTGCGCGGTGTCCAGGTCCAGGGTCGCCACGGTCGACGGGATCATGGTGATCTCCGCTTCGTCGCCCTTGAAACCGGCTTCGGTCAGCGCCTCGTTGACCGAGATGAAGTCAGCGAAGGTGGTGAACACGTCGATGGAGCCATCGTCGTTGACCACCACGTCGTCGGCGCCGGCTTCCAGCGCGGCATCCATCAACGCTTCCTCGTTCACGCCCGGCGCGTAGCTGATCTGGCCCTTGCGCTCGAACATGTACGCAACGGAACCGTCAGTGCCCAGGTTGCCGCCGCACTTGCTGAAGGCATGACGCACTTCGGCCGCGGTGCGGTTGCGGTTGTCGGTCATGGCCTCGATGATGATCGCCACGCCGCTGGGCGCGTAACCCTCGTAGGTCAGCTCGGCCATGTTGTCGGCTTCGCTGGAGCCCACACCGCGCTGGATGGCGCGGTCGATGGTGTCGCGGGTCATGTTGGCGGTCAGCGCCTTGTCCACGGCCAGGCGCAGACGCGGGTTGTCCGCCGGGATCCCGCCGCCCTGCTTGGCAGCGACGGTCAGCTCACGAATGAGCTTGGTGAAGATCTTGCCCTTCTTGGCGTCCTGACGTTCCTTGCGGTGCTTGATGTTGGCCCATTTGGAATGACCAGCCATAACTCACTCCGTATCGCTTGTTTGCTTCGCTGGTGGCGCCCGCAGTGCAGACGCCACCGGCTATTCGAATCGACTTACTCGGCGGCCTTCTGCTGCTCGCGCAGGCGGATGTTCAGCTCGCGCAGCGCCTTGGCATCCACGGTGCCCGGAGCCTGGGTCATGACGTCGCCGGCGCTCTGGGTTTTCGGGAAGGCGATGACTTCGCGGATCGACGCCGCGCCGGTCATCAGCATCACCAGACGGTCCAGGCCGAAGGCCAGGCCACCGTGCGGCGGTGCGCCGTACTTCAGGGCGTCCAGCAGGAAGCCGAACTTCTCTTCCTGCTCCGCATCGTCGATGCCCAGCACGCGGAACACCGCCTGCTGCATGGCCTTGTCGTGGATACGGATGGAACCGCCGCCCAGTTCGGTGCCGTTGAGCACCATGTCGTAGGCACGGGACAGCTTGCCGGCCGGGTTGGCCTCCAGCTCTTCCGGGGTGCACTTGGGCGCGGTGAACGGGTGGTGCAGCGAGGTCAGGCTGCCATCGTCGTTCTCTTCGAACATCGGGAAGTCCACGACCCACATCGGCGCCCACTCCTTGGTGAGCAGGTTGAGGTCATGGCCGACCTTGATGCGCAGCGCGCCCAGGGCGTCGCAGACGATCTTGGCCTTGTCGGCGCCGAAGAACACGATGTCGCCATCGACCGCACCGACGCGATCGAGGATCTCGTTCAGGTTCGGCTCGGCGATGTTCTTCACGATCGGCGACTGCAGGCCTTCCACGCCCTTGGCGCGCTCATTGACCTTGATGTAGGCCAGGCCCTTGGCGCCGTAGATGCCGACGAACTTGGTGTAGTCGTCGATCTGCTTGCGCGGCATGCTCGCCCCGCCCGGAACGCGCAGAGCGGCAACGCGGCCCTTCGGATCATTGGCCGGGCCGGAGAAGACCTTGAACTCGACGTCCTTCAGTTGATCGGCCACGTCGACCAGTTCCAGCGGGATACGCAGGTCAGGCTTGTCCGAACCGTAGCGGCGCATGGCCTCTTCGAACGGCATGTGCGGGAACTCGTCGAACTCGACGTTCAGCACTTCCTTGAACAGCTGGCGCACCATCTTCTCGGTGATCTCGATGATGTCGCTTTCTTCCAGGAAGCTGGTCTCGATGTCGATCTGGGTGAATTCCGGCTGGCGGTCGGCACGCAGGTCTTCGTCGCGGAAGCACTTGGCGATCTGGTAGTAACGGTCGAAGCCGGCCACCATCAGCAGCTGCTTGAACAGCTGGGGCGACTGCGGCAGGGCGAAGAAGTGGCCCGGATAGGTACGGCTCGGCACCAGGTAGTCGCGCGCGCCTTCCGGCGTCGGACGACCGAGGATCGGGGTTTCCACGTCGAGGAAGCCGTTCTCGTCCAGGTAGCGGCGGATGCTGCTGGTGATGCGCGCACGCAGCTTCAGCTTGGCGGCCATTTCCGGGCGACGCAGGTCGATGAAGCGGTAGCGCAGGCGGGTTTCCTCGCCCACGTCGGAGTATTCGTCCAGCGGGAACGGCGGGGTTTCCGCCTGGTTCAGCACTTCCAGCTCGTGGCCCAGTACTTCGATGGCGCCCGAAGCCATGTTCGAGTTGCGCGCACCCTCGGGGCGCAGACGCACCTTGCCGGTGATCTTCACCACGTACTCGCTGCGCACGCGGTCGGCCTTGGCGAAGGTCTCGACGCGATCCGGGTCGAACACCACCTGGGCCAGACCTTCACGATCACGCACGTCGAGGAAGATCACCCCGCCGTGGTCGCGGCGACGGTGTACCCAACCGCAAAGAGTGACTACCTGGCCGTCCAGGCTCTCGTTCAACTGGCCGCAATAGTGGCTGCGCATCATGGTGTGTTTCGCTTCTCGAAAGTCTTGAATTCTAGGGAACCGCTCATTCGCTGGCGGAGCAGGCGCCGGCACCGCAACCGGTGGCCGGACAGGCCGCTGGGGCATCGCCGGAGGCCAGGTTCTTCTTCGCTCCGGTCTTGAAGTCGGTCTCGTACCAACCGCTGCCGCCCAGGCGGAAGCCCGGAGCCGACAACATCTTCTTCAATTCGGGAGCCTTGCAGGCCGGACAATCGACCAACGGCGCATCGCTGATCTTCTGCAGCGATTCCAGCTGATGCGCGCAGGACTGGCACTGGTACTCGTAAATCGGCATGGAACACCTTGGCTGTGTAACGCCACGGGTCCGCGTCCCGCGGCAAAGAGGCCGATTATAGCCTGAAAAATCCGCAGGTTGCAGCCGGGCTCCGGTGGTGGAAAAGCCAGCCGGGCGCACACCTTTTAATAGAAAACCTCAATCGATTGCCTTGATATAGACCAAGAGCTTCGCACCTGCCCCGGTGTTAGCCTCGAATCCAGCGTTTTAAATCATTCATGCACGATGAGGAGATCGCCATGGACATCGATATCGGAATCGCCAAACAGGATCGCGCCGCCATCGCCGACGGCCTGTCCCGCCTGCTGGCCGACACCTACACGCTGTACCTGAAGACCCACAACTTCCACTGGAACGTCACCGGGCCGATGTTCAACACCCTGCACCTGATGTTCGAGGGGCAGTACAACGAACTGGCGCTGGCCGTGGACAGCATCGCCGAACGCATCCGCGCCCTCGGCTTCCCGGCGCCCGGCACCTACGCCGCCTACGCCCGCCTGTCGTCCATCAAGGAAGAAGAAGGCGTACCGGACGCCCAGGAAATGATCCGCCTGCTGGTACAGGGCCAGGAAGCAGTGGTGCGCACCGCCCGCAGCATCTTCCCGCTGGCCGACAAGGTGGCGGATGAGCCCACCGCCGACCTGCTGACCCAGCGCATGCAGGTCCACGAAAAGACCGCCTGGATGCTCCGCAGCCTGCTCGCCGAATAACCCCTTCCGTTTATAAGCAGCCGGCCAGAAATCCGGCTGCCTCCCCCCTACGAATGGCCTAAGCGGTTGATTTGAGAAGGCAAGTGGTTTGCGGTTAAATACCTGCCGTGCGTTTCTCGCATAGGCCGCCCGGCACGCTTTCATTTTTCCTTTCTGGCGTCGCACCCGGGGCTGGCTGCTTCTTTATCTCGTTACCCGCTCAAGGTGAATCCGTAGCCATGTTGAAGATCGTCCATCTCGTGACGGGCGTCGCCGCACTCTTGCTCTCCCTTATCCCGAGCCTGCGTAGTGATGCCCTGCCCTACCTGCAACAGAGCGATGCCATCTACCTGGCCCTGCTCGGTCTGACCAGCCTCCTGCTCGCCCCGAGCAGCCAACTGAAACACCCCTCCGCCCTGCAGAGCCTCGCCACCGCCCTGGTCGTACTGGCCTTGGTCCTGCAGATCCTGATCCTGCTCGCCCCGCTGCCCTTCATCGGCGACCAGCCGGCCATCGTACTGCCGCTGCTGAGCCTGGCCGGCGCCGTCGTCCTGCAATGGATCGCCAGCCTCAACAAGCCGAGCGCCAGCATCGCCATCGAAACCTTCGCCGGCGTCGACCGCGAAACCGGCACCGTGAAGTGGTTCAACACCTCCAAGGGCTTCGGCTTCATTTCCCGCGACTCGGGCGAAGACATCTTCGTCCACTTCCGCGCCATCCGCGGCGAAGGCCACCGCATCCTGATCGAAGGGCAGCGGGTGGAGTTCTCCGTCGTCCAGCGGGACAAGGGGTTGCAGGCGGAGGATGTGATTGCTGCGCTGCCTAATCGGCGCTGAGCGTTACACCCATGAAAAAGCCCGCCGAATGGCGGGCTTTTTCATGGGTGTATCAATAATGAGGAGGCGGCGCCTCATCTTCCGAGATACCCACCTGCCCCTGCAGGTCTTCCAGACGCTTGAGCAGCGCCTGCATTTGCAAGCGCAGGCGCTCGATCACGCGCTCCTGCTCGTAGACCACATCGCTCAGGGTCTGCAGGGTGTCGTCCTGGAAAGCCAACCGGCTTTCCAGATCGGCCATGCGATTTTCCAGATCCATCATTCACTCCTGGCTGAAGCGAAAACCGTCGCCCAGCGCCATCCGCAGTTTTTCGCGCACGCGCGCCAGTTCTTCTTCTTTATAGGGAACAGCCGGATGCTTGCCCCAGACCGGGCCCGGCCAGGCGGCATCATTCTTCTTGCGCACTATCACATGCACGTGCAGCTGACTGACGACGTTGCCCAGGTTGGCGACGTTCATCTTGTCCGCGTCGAAGGTGTCCTTGAGCACTTCGGCCAACTGCGTGGCTTCGCGCCACAATTGTTGCTGGTCGGCGGCGTCCAGCTGGAAGATTTCACTGACGTCTTCACGACGCGGTACGAGGATGAACCAGGGGTACTGCGAGTCGTTCATCAGCAGCAGGCTGCTCAGGGCGAAATCACCCAGTGCAACGGTGTCCTGCTGGAGGCGGGAATCCAGGGCGAACATCAGACTTCTCCTGTTCGACGAGCCTTGTTTAAGCCTAGCTCCACGAGGGAGCCGAAGGGCGCGAAGAATACTAGAGAGCCTTCCCGACGAACATGCCCGGCCGGCGCCCTTTCACGGAGCGCCTCGATCAGCGCGCTGCACCAGGATCGCGCATGACGCGAATTGGCATATCCCGACAACAGGCGCGTGCAGGAAACCGCACGGCAATCCCGGCCATCAGCGGCGAAAAATCGTTTAAACAGTGGGATCTGCGGGATGTCGGAAAACGACATCGACGCGCATCCATGTTGCAAATCCCCAACAGAAGCCGTGAAATGCGCCAATACGTCGCAAGACGGGCACTGTGAAGGCGGCTCCGGGCATTTGTGCACGGTTGTTGCTAGAGGCAAGGACATCGCACCGACGGCCACCCCGAATCGAAGAAGTGGACGCGGACGCGGGAGAAACCAAGAAGTGGTCAATGGAATAGAGAACCACAGAGGCTGAAGCATCAATGAAGCAATCAGGGGGCAATCTCTTTTTGCAACATGAGAACTGCTTGAATGCGACACAGTTCATGCAGGTTTGCGACAGTCCCGTAACGTTTTTGTGTGTTTATTTAGGCAACTATCGCCAACTGAACACGCGTGCTATAAGTTAGCGCCGACAAAAAGAATGAGCCGTCACCGCGGCACTGTGATGGCAGATAATTTCAAAACCAAAGGAGCAATCACAATGAAAGTGATGAAGTGGAGCGCCATCGCCCTGGCGGTTTCTGCAGGCAGCACACAACTGGCAATGGCCGAACCCTTCGTAGGCAATCAGGCTGACGCTAAAGGCTTTGTCGAAGACAGCAGCCTGAACTTCCTGGTTCGCAACTACTACTTCAATCGCAACAAGAAAGACGGCGCCACCGATGCCCGTGACTGGACCCAAGGTTTCTGGGCCAACTACAACTCCGGCTTCACCCAAGGCACCGTTGGTTTCGGCGTTGATGCCTTCGGCTACCTGGGCCTGAAACTCGACGGTGGCAGCGGCTACGGCGGCACCGGCAACCTGCCGGTTCACGATGACGGCAACAAGGCAGACGACTTCGGCAAAGCCGGCGCAGCTGTCAAGATCCGCATTTCCAAGACCGAGCTGAAATTCGGCGACATGCAGCCCACCGCTCCGGTGTTCGCTGTAGGCGGCACCCGCCTGCTGCCGCAAACCGCCAGCGGCTTCAGCCTGATGAGCAGCGAAATCGACGGCCTGGATCTGGAAGGCGGTCACTTCTACTCCGGTACCGGCCAGGACACCACCAACCGTGACGGTGAGATCTGGTCCCAGTACGGTGGCGTTACCGCCAACAGCGCTGACTTCGTGGGTGGCAAGTACGCCATCAGCGACCAGCTCTCCGCTTCGCTGTACGGCGCCAAGGTCGAAGACCTGTGGGACCAGTACTACGTCAACCTGAACTACACCCTGCCGATCGCTGACAATCAGTCCCTCGGCCTGGACTTCAACTACTACAACACCCGCGACGAAGGTTCCGCCAAACTCGGCGACATCAGCAACAACACCTTCTCGCTGGCCGCCGCTTACACCATCAGCGCGCACACCCTGACCCTCGCCTTCCAGAAAGTGAACGGCAACACTCCGTTCGACTACATCGGTATTGGCGACAACAACGCCGGCGGCGACTCGATCTTCCTCGCCAACTCCGTTCAGTACTCCGACTTCAACGGCCCGGGTGAAAAATCCATCCAAGGCCGTTACGACCTGAACATGGCCGAGTACGGTGTTCCGGGCCTGACCTTCATGGGCCGTTACATCTACGGTAAGGACATCGACGGCGACAAGATCGACCCGAACAGCCCCTACGCCAACTACGGCTATGGCCCGGACGGCAAACACCGCGAGACCAACCTGGAAGCCAAATACGTCATCCAGAGCGGCCCGGCAAAAGACCTGTCCTTCCGTGCTCGTCAAGCTTGGCACCGCGCCAACGCCGACCAGGCTGAAGGCAACGTCGATGAGTTCCGTCTGATCATCGACTACCCGCTGTCCGTTCTGTAATCCAGAACGAACTGCAGGTAACTAAAAAGCCCGGCATCTGCCGGGCTTTTTTATTGCAACTTACCTACAACTTCGAACGTATCCGTTACATCGGCAATACATAGGTGCCGGTTACATGGGCGACCAGATCCTGCGGATTACTGACCGAGTAGACAGCTACTTCACAAACGACTTGCCGACGCCCCAGTTTCAATATCTTCGCTTCCGCCAACAGGTCTTCCGGCTTCGGCTTGCTGAGAAAGTTGATATTGAGATTGGAAGTAACGGCCATCTCGACGTTATCCAGCTGCGCCAGGATCACCGCGTACATCGCGGCATCCGCCAGCGCCATGATGGTCGGCCCGGACACCGTGCCGCCGGGGCGCACCATCCGACCATGGAAGGGGACGCGCACGAAGGCGCTGCGCCCTTCCAGTGCATCGATACGTAGATCCATGTCGTCCGCCATGGGCAATCCCGCGCGGATGAACGCCTGTACCTGGGCTGCATTCAAACGACTCACGCCACTCCTCCGTCTCCGCCCGCCGCGCCCTGTACGCAGCCAGACCTGCACCGTACAATGCCCAGCCTATATTCCCCTTCGCAACCGACAAAACGGCCAAAGATGCGTACCAGTCAGTACCTGCTGTCCACCCTGAAAGAAACCCCTTCCGATGCGGTCGTCATCAGCCATCAGCTGATGCTGCGCGCCGGCATGATCCGCAAGCTGGCTTCCGGTCTGTATACCTGGCTGCCAATGGGTCTGCGGGTACTGCGCAAGGTGGAGACCATCGTTCGCGAAGAGATGAACGCCGCCGGCGCCCTGGAAGTGCTGATGCCGGCCATCCAGCCCGCCGAGCTGTGGCAGGAATCCGGCCGCTGGCAGCAGTATGGCCCCGAGCTCCTGCGCCTGAAGGATCGCCATGACCGCGACTTCTGCGTCGGCCCGACCCACGAGGAAGTGATCACTGATCTGGCGCGCAACGAGCTGAACAGCTACAAGCAGCTGCCGATCAACATGTACCAGATCCAGACCAAGTTCCGCGACGAGATCCGTCCGCGCTTCGGCCTGATGCGTGGCCGCGAGTTCATCATGAAGGACTCCTACTCCTTCCACGCCAGCCAGGACTCGCTGCAGGCGACCTACGACGTGATGTACCAGGCCTACAGCAAGATCTTCACCCGCCTGGGCCTGGACTTCCGCGCCGTGCAGGCCGACAACGGCTCCATCGGCGGCAGCGGCTCCCACGAGTTCCATGTGCTGGCCGGTTCCGGCGAGGACGACATCGTCTTCGGCGAATCCACCGACTACGCCGCCAACATCGAAAAGGCCGAGGCCCTGCCCCGCGAAACCACTCGCGGCGCTGCCACGGAAGAACTGCGTCTGGTCGATACCCCCGAGACCAAGACCATCGCCGCCCTGGTGGAGAAGTTCGGCCTGCCGATCGAGAAGACCATCAAGACCCTGGTGGTACATGCCGCCGAGGAAGGCAAGCTGATCGCCCTGATCGTCCGTGGCGACCACGAGCTGAACGAAATCAAGGCCGGCAACCACCCGTTGGTAGCCGCCCCCCTGCAGATGGCCAGCGAAGCGGACATCAAGGCCGCGATCGGCGCCGCACCCGGCTCCCTGGGCCCGCTGAACCTGCCGCTGCCCTGCATCATCGACCGCTCCGTAGCGCTGATGAGCGACTTCGCCGCCGGCGCCAACGTTGACGACAAGCACTACTTCGGCGTGAACTGGGAACGCGACCTGCCGGTACCGGAAGTCGCCGACCTGCGTAACGTCGTGGAAGGCGACCCGAGCCCGGATGGCAAGGGCACCCTGATCATCCGTCGCGGCATCGAGGTCGGCCACATCTTCCAGCTCGGCACCAAGTACAGCGAGGCCATGAAGCTTTCCGTACTGGGCGAGAACGGCAAGCCGGTCACCCTGATCATGGGTTGCTACGGCATCGGCGTATCCCGCGTGGTCGCCGCTGCCATCGAGCAGAACTATGACGAGCGCGGCATCCTCTGGCCGGCCGCCCTGGCGCCGTTCCAGATCGCCATCGTGCCGATGAAGTACGAGAACGAAGCCGTGCGCGCCGCCACCGACAAGCTCTATGCGGACCTCACCGCCGCCGGCTTCGAAGTGCTGCTGGACGACCGCGACAAGAAGACCAGCCCCGGCGTGAAGTTCGCCGACATGGAGCTGATCGGCATTCCGCACCGCATCGTGGTCAGCGAGCGCGGCCTGGACGAAGGCACCCTGGAGTACAAGGGCCGCCGTGACGCCGAGTCGCAGCCTGTCGCCCTGTCCGACCTGCAAGCCTTCATCACGGGCAAGATCCGTAACTGAGCCGAGCGATGTTCACCCGAAGTACCTCCAGCCTCGCGGCTGCCGCCTTGTGCGGCAGCCTCCTGCTGAGCGGCTGCGCCAATCAGCTGCCGCAACGCAGCGAGCATGAAGAGCGTGTCGAGCGCAAACTGCTCGACCACAGCCTGCAGATCGACGTGGGCACGCCGGGCACCCTGGAACTGCCGCAGCGCCGCATTCGCGTGCAGGAACAGAAGACCTTCGAAGTCACCGAGTTCGAGGTCACCCGCCGCTACGACCGCTACACGCCCTACCAGGGCTGGCGCAAGGTGTACGAAATGCCGCTGGGCGTCGTGGCCTTCGTCGGCGGTATCGGCGCCAATGTGGTCAACGTGTTCGCCCTGGGCAACCTGCCCGAAAGCGTCACGCGCGGCTGGATCCGCTACGGCATCGACGGCATGAATCCATTCATGAACGTCGAGTCCAACGGCCGTGCCGAGCAGAACCTGGCGTCGATTGATGAGAAGCAGCGCGACAAGCGCACCGAGTACTCCAGCCTGCCCTGGTCGGAGCGCCCGGTGACCGTCACCGCCGGCAAGAACTCCCAGGAGCTGCTCACCGACCGCCACGGCGTGCTGCGCCTGAACCTGCTGGAAGGCCCCTTCAGCGACGATGAAGTCAGCCGCATCGGCCGCCTGCAGTTCAGCGTCCAGGACCCGTCCGACGACACCCGCGCCGACGCCAGCCTGCTGGTCAGCCGCTCCCTGCGCGGCAAGCTGCAGGAAGCCCACGCGCTGATCTACGACGACCTGGAAGGTGACGATGTGCACCACTGGGTACACCGGGTGAAGCGTCTCTCCGACCTGGGCCTGGAAGAGGAAGCCAGCGAGCTGGAGCAGAGCCTGATCGAGCTGACCCGCAACGATCCGGAGCTGCAGAAGGAGTTTCTCCACAGCCTGATGACCGACGCCGGTCGCCTGGCGGCGGACCCGGGCGTCAGCAACTGACGCCTAGCGGCGAACGATGAAGCCGGTGATGCCCTGGGGTGTCATCGGATTCAGCTCCACCGCCGATACCTTGGCTTTCACCGGCCCGCGGGCAAGCCACTTCTCCAGCTCACGCACCGCGCCCTCCTCCCCCTCGATCAGCAACTCGACGCGTCCGTCGTCGAGGTTGCGTACCCAGCCATCGATATCCAGACGCTCGGCCTGTTCCTGGGTGCTCTGGCGGTAATAGACCCCCTGCACCTTGCCGCTGATGTAGCCATGCAGGCAGATTCTGGCCATCTACTGTTTCTCCTCGCGCAATGCGCTCAGGCGCGAGCGCAACCCGGCAGCGGTCTGCTCGCCGAGCAACTGCTCGCGCAGCTTGCCCTCAGGGTCGATGATGTAGGTGACAGGCAGCGCTTCACTGCGCGGCAGGTTGTAGCGCGGCGCAGGATCATCGGCCAGCACGGTGTACTGCACCCCCAGCGCCTGCGACGCCTTCGCCAGCTCCGCATCGCGCAGCCCGTCGAAGTTCACCCCGAGCACACGGAAGCCGCCGGCCCGGCCCTCTTCCGCCAGCTGGTTCAGCTCGGGAATCTCCTTGCGGCAGGGCGCGCACCATTCGGCCCAGTAATTCACAACTAGCCACTGGCCATCTACGCTGCCAGCGGGTACTTTCTGTCCATGCTGATCGGTGCCATAGTCCGCCGAGCAACCGGCCAGGATCAGGCCGGCCATCAAGCCCATCACAATACGGAGCCGCACTCCCATGCCTTCAATCCTCGTGTATGCGGGGTGGTCATGATGCTCGACGCCTTGCGCCTGGAGGTGCCGGACATTCTCGAAGAGGATGCCGAGGCGATGAGCAACCTGGCGGTCAGGCTCCAGGAATCGCGGCACCAGCCCCTGCAGGAAGGCCTGCAGAAGGCCCTGGGCACGCTGTTCCGCCTCAACCGATGCGCGCTGACCTTACTGGAAAGGCAGCGCGCCCTGCAAAGCCTGAGCGAAGAATACCGGCATTACGAACGGCTGATCCGCCAGGAAAGGACGCCGCCGGCGCTTTTCGTGCACTTCTGCAGCGAACTCGCCGCCGGCTTCAAGCGCCTGCTGCTGCAGATCCTCCACGGTCACAAGCCTTCCCGGCCGCACATGGCCTGGTGCCTGTACATGGCCCAGCACTTCCTCGCCCAGGCCCTGCTGCGCCACTACCAGCAGTACCAGCAGCCGCCGGGCAGCCTGTGGCGTGACAGCCACCTGCTGTACTGGATCGGCGAGCATCAGGAGTGCCTCGACGAACCGGTCGCCGCGGCCTTCGACCCGATTCCCGCCGGCACCCTGCGCGGCCTGTACCAGCAGATCCTGCTGCTGGCGCTGAGCAACCCCTTCCACCTGACTGAAGGCGAGGCGCCGCAGCTGTTCAGCGCCCTCGCTCCCCTGGCTGTGCTGGGGCGCCTACTGCCCTGGGACGACGAGGAGCAGGATGGCTTCGTGGTCGACCTGGGCTCGGACCAGCCTTGCCTCGCCATCGAACAGGCCGCCGACGCCCCGACCGACCAATTGCGCCGACTGGAACTGGGCGCCCTGCTCATCGCCCTGCACGACCCCGCGCCGCTGCGCCGTCTGGACCAGGGCGCGCTGCTCGAACGGGTCCGCCATCACTGGCTCGGCCACCAGGCACGCCGCCACGAGCGCGCCGAACAGAACGGCAGCTGTCGGATCGTCGTGGGACTCGCGGCCATCCAGCAACACCTGCTGGACAGCACCAGCAGCCCCTGCCGGGAAGCGGCACTGATGGACTCCAGCGCCGGTGGCGCGCGCATCCTCTGCCCCGGGCAGCAGGCCGGGCAATTCCCGGTCGGACAACTGCTGCTGATACCCGCTTCGGGCGGTACGCCGACACTGGCTGTGGTGCGCTGGCGGCACCTCAACAGCGACGGCCTGCACCTCGGGCTTCGCTACCTGAAGGGCTTGCCGCGTCCGGTCTGGCTGCGCCGCGCGCCTGACGCGCAGCGTCACCCGGGTGTCCTGCAGAGCACGCCCGAGCCCGGCAATGGCTGGTATCACGGCCTATGGGTGGCGCAGGGGCAGTTCGTCGAAGGCGAGAATCTCTGGCTGCAACTGGCCAGTTTCGACAACCAGACCATCCTGCCACTTCCCCCTGCCAACCTGAGCACGCCCCTGGTAGCGCGACACCCACTGCGCCTGGCCTGATTGTCGGATTTGGGAGCAATGTCACAGGCGAGACCGGCAGTAGGCCCGGAATGATCTGACCTGTCGTCCCTATAATTCGAACGTTCGTTCTGGCTCCCGGGACGATTCTCGCTCGCCGATCGTATGACGGCCTCCAGAACGCGGCCGGCGCCACGTACGCCGCCCTTCACCAACAGGACAGCCAGATGCAGCCTACAGACCAGCTTGTCAGCAAGGTTCCCAGCCATATCGTCGCCAGCGCGCGGCCGGCCAACGCGGCCAATGGCGGGAAGCTGGCCGACTTCAACGTCGCGGCGTGGCTGCACCTGCCGGGCGTGGCGAACCTGCCGGTAACCCTGGTGATCAGCTATCGCGACGGCGAGCGTGCTCGGGAAGTGGTGGTCGACCACGGCACGGTCAACGCACAGAGCCGCATCCTGCTGTCGGGAGTGGCGAGACTGGCATTCAGCCAGCGGATTGTGGATGCGCAGATCAAGCTGCGTACGGCGGTCACCCTGTCGCGGGTGGTTGCCGAGGAAGTCTTCATGCAGGCCGTGGAACAGCAGGAAGGCGCCGCGCGCCCCCTGGCCACCAGCCTCTGAGCGATCAGCCCAGCTGACGTACCAGGGTTTCGTCCGCGGCCTGGGCCACGACGACTTCGGCCTTGTCCTGCGGCACCGACGGCAGCAGCGATTCGGGCCAGCTGCTGAAGTGCAGACCAGTAATTCTATTCAACCGCTCCAAGGCGCTCGTCAGGTCGCGCTGGTGCAGGTGTACTACGTTGTTCTGGTCTTTTTTCATGGGATGCACTGGCCTTGATGGGAACTTCTACAGGACTTCTGTGTCCTGATTTCCCTATAGCCAGAAGCATGCCAATTTCAAAAACCCGCAGAATTACGCTTCCTGGAATTTCTTCGAAACTTCCCAAGCATCAGAAACGCCGCAAACTGACGTTTTACGTCACTCGGAATGTGACGGCTTCAACCATTTTGCCAGGCTGTCGCCAAACAACGCCTGGCGATCTTCCTGATAACGCGCCAGTGTCGCCCGCAACTCCGGGTACCAGGGCTCGTCCAGTTGGGCCGGCAAGGCCTCCAGGCACGGCAGCGGCCAAGGGCTGCGATTGAGCAGGTGATGCAGGCTGTAGCTGCCCAGGTCACGGCAGAGCACCCAGGCCGCCGTGGTCGAACCGGCACGGCAGACCAGTTGCTCGCGCTCCAGGAAGTCCAGAACCTCCTCCCACTCGTCTTCGGGCAACAGCCAGCCCGCGCGGTGCAGGTGCGCCAGGCGCGTAGGCAAGCCATGGCGCTGACGATCGAAGAACACCCGCAGCACTCCCAGCACCACCAGCAACCGGGGCATGGCCCGATGGCGCCAGAGGCGGGTGGAGGACAGGTTGCAGACCAGTTCCGCGCCGAACAGCACGATCAACCAGGACAGCCAGATCCACAGCAGGAACAGCGGCACCGTGGCGAAGGCGCCATAGATCAGCTTGTAGCCGGGGAAGAAGCTGACATAGAAGCCGAACAACGACTTGGCCGCCTCGAACAGGATCGCCGTGAAGGCGCCGCCGGCCAGGGCATGGAGAAACGGCACCCGCGCGTTGGGCACCGCCGCGTAGATCAGGGTGAACGCCGCGATGCTGAACAGCAGCGGCATGAACTTCAGCAGCGTGGCAGCCCCCGGCAGCGCGTGGGGGCCGGAAAGCAGCGACAGGGAGGTGATGTAGGTGGAGACCGCAAAGCCTGTCCCCAGCAGCAAAGGACCGAGGCTGAGGATGGCCCAGTACAGCAGGAAACGGGTAACCCCCCGGCGCGGCTGGCGCACGCGCCAGATGGCGTTGAAGGCCTTCTCGATGGTCACCAGCATGGTAAAGGCGGTGACCGCCAGGAAGGCCACGCCCAGCCAGGTCAGGTGCCGCGCCTGCAGGGTGAAATTGCGCAGGTAGGCCTCCACGGCCTCGCCGGTGGAGGGCACGAAGTTGCGGAACACGAACAGCTGGATGCGCTCGCCCATACCCTCGAAGACCGGCACGGCCGAGAGCATGGCGAAGGTCACGGTCATCATCGGGACAACCGCGAACAGCGTGGTGTAGGTCAGGGCCGCGGCGCTGTTGGGCGCCTTGTCGGCCAGGAAGCGCTGGACCAGATAACGGCCGAATTCGACCAGGTCCTGCAAGCGTTCGTGCATGAAGTGTCCTTTGGCTGCACTGAAAAAACCGTCCTCGTAGATCGCGGCGAACGACAGCGGTTCAGTCCAGTCCGAGGAGGCGGTTAGAATAGCCGCCACTTCATCGGCCTTGCGAGTCCCGGCACATGAGCCAGATTTCAATTTTTCACAATCCGCGCTGCTCGAAATCCCGCGGCGCCCTCGAACTGCTCGAGGAACGCGGCATCCAGCCCGAGATCATCCGCTACCTGGAAACCCCGCCCAGCGCCGCCGAGCTCAAGGCACTGCTCGGCAAACTGGGCATCGGTGCGCGCCAGCTGTTGCGCACCGGCGAGGATGAGTACAAGGAACTGGGCCTGGCCGACCCGGCGCTGGGCGATGACCAGCTGATCGCCGCCATGACCCAGCATCCCAAGCTGATCGAACGCCCCATCGTCATCGTCGGCGACAAGGCGGTGGTCGGCCGTCCGCCGGAGAAGGTGCTGGAGATCCTGCCTTGAGCGCGCCCTACGTCCTCGTCCTCTACTACAGCCGCCACGGCGCCACCGCCGAAATGGCGCGGCAGATCGCCCGTGGCGTCGAGCAGGGAGGCCTGGAGGCGCGCGTGCGCACGGTGCCGGCGGTGTCCACCGAGTGCGAGGCCGTCGCTCCGGACATTCCAGCCGAAGGCGCGCTCTACGCCACCCTGGATGACCTCAAGGGCTGCTCCGGCCTCGTCCTCGGCAGCCCGACCCGCTTCGGCAACATGGCCGCGCCGCTGAAATACTTCCTCGACGGCACCAGCAGCCTGTGGCTGACCGGCGGCCTGGTGGGCAAGCCGGCCGCCGTGTTCACCTCCACCGCCAGCCTGCACGGCGGCCAGGAGACCACCCAGCTGTCGATGATGCTGCCGCTGCTGCACCACGGCATGCT
Organism: Enterobacterales bacterium AE_CKDN230030158-1A_HGKHYDSX7; assembly: GCA_046940325.1. Taxonomy (GTDB): domain Bacteria; phylum Pseudomonadota; class Gammaproteobacteria; order Pseudomonadales; family Pseudomonadaceae; genus Pseudomonas. Next base: position 985,739 of record JBKYMN010000001.1, read on the forward strand.
CATCACCGGCATCCCCTACAGCGAACCCGCGCTGCTGGAGACCCGTGGCGGCGGCACACCCTATGGCGCCAGCCACTTTGCCACTGCCGACGGCAAGCGCAGCCTGGACGAGCACGAAATCACCCTGTGCCGCGCGCTCGGAAAGCGCCTGGCCGAAGTCGCCCGCAAACTGGAGAGCTGAATGGCCCGCAAGAACAAACCGCTGCCGCCCATGGAATGGCTGAAACCCCGGTTGGCCGCCAGCCGCGCGGTCGCCCTCGGCAGCTTCATCGGGCTGATCCTGCTCATCGTCACCTGGGACCTGCTGTTCGCCGACGCTCACGGCGGTGCACGCTGGGTACCGTGGGTATTCCTGGGCTTCAAGCTGCTGCCGCTGCTGGTGGTGGCGCCGGGCATCCTGATCGGTAGCGCCCGTGGCCATGCCTGGGCGTGCTACGTGATCAACCTGTACTTCATCCTCGGCGTGCTCAACGCCTTCGATCCCAACCACGCCATCTTCGGCTGGGCGGAGATCATCCTCAGCGTGTCGCTGTTCTGTTCGGCGCTCATGTACACGCGCTGGCGCTTCCAGTACGACCGCAAACTGGCCGGCGAAGGCCAGGAAGCAGCGCAGGAAGCGACGAGCGCCTGATCGGGGAACCGGGAATCAGGGAAACCGGGGCTTACCAGCCCATGGTTTCCTTGAGGAAGGGAATGGTCAGCTTGCGCTGGGCCTGCAGCGAGGCCTTGTCCAGCTCGTCCAGCAGGTCGAAGAGAAACTGCATGCTGCGCGCGCCGCGGGTGAGGATGAAACGCCCCACTTCGTCGGTCAGGTGCAGGCCACGGCGTGAAGCGCGCAGCTGAAGGGCGCGCAGTTTTTCGTCGTCGGTCAGCGGGTGCAGCTGGAAGATCAGCGAGAGGGTCAGGCGGGACTTCAGGTCCGGCAGCTTCACCTTCAGCTCGCGCGGCGACACCGAGGCCGACAGCAGCAGCTTGCGGCCGGAGTCACGCAGGCGGTTGAACAGGTGGAACAGCGCCTCTTCCCACTCGCGCTTGCCGGCCAGGGCGTCGAGATCATCCAGGCACACCAGCTCGCGCTGCTCGAGGTTGTCGAAGATTTCCGGGCCGTAGGCCACCAGGTCCGCCATTGGCAGATAGACCGAAGGCTCGCCCAGCTGTTCGGAGCGGATGCACGCGGCCTGCAACAGGTGGCTGCGACCCACGCCTTCGGCGCCCCAGAGATAGATCAGGCTTTCCGTCCAACCCGCTTCCGGCTCGCACAGACGCTCGACATAGCCCAGCGCCGCGGCATTGGCGCCGGGGTAGTAGTTGGCGAACGTTGCGTCATCACGCAGTCGTACGCTGAGGGGAAGCTGCATAGGAGTCATGCGGGCCGAGCGTTTCTTCAATCGCTTGTGGTGAGCCTGGTGACTGAAAGTTTATCCAAATCAGAAGGATAACGCAGCTACCCCGTGCGGATCAGAGCGCTCGCATGCGGAAAGCGGGCCGTACCCGCTTCCCGCCGGTTCATCACCAGTGGAAGCGCAGGGTGTTCTGCCGGGGTACTGCCGGGTTTGGCACCGACTGGCCGTTGGCGTCCACCGCCGGCTGCTCGGGCTCGGCAGGAGCTTCCTGCAGGCGCGCCAGCGCCAGCTGCGCGCGCAGTTGCTCGGGGCTGGCGGTGACCTGGTAGAGCAGCTTGCTCCCCTGGACCTCCACGAGCTTGGCGCCCATGGGCTCCAACAGTCGCGACACTTCGGCATAGCGGGCCAGGTCGGCGCCTTCGATCTGCAGGACCTGGGCCGACGCCGCGCCGGAGGAGCCGACGAAGCGCTGGGACAGGCGCTGGGACACACCCAGCATCACGGCGTCCGCCAGGGCGTCCGGCGTATCGCCCTGGGCCTGGCCCTGTTCGCGGCTGTCGCCCATCCATACGCGCCAGGTGGCGGTCCACTTGCCGTCGGCTTCCTTGGCGTCCACCGCCAGAAGGGCATCGGCGCCGTAGCGTTCGGAGGCGGCTTTCAGTGCGTCGGGCTGGGCGGCGTTGAGGTTCTCGGCAGTACCGACCTGCTGCTCGCCGAGGTCGGCCATCGGCAGGCGCAGCGGCAGGCCACGACGCTGGGCGGCACGGTTCAGCGGGGCGGAGGCCTCCTGGCTGTCGCCCACCAGGCTGCTGCCGTTGGCGCCTTCGTTCAGCCACCAGGCCAGCACGCTCGGCCGGCTGGCGCCCCAGACCGGCAGGCCGGCCTGGCGCAGGGCGTTGTCGGTGGCGGTCGGGTCGAAGTCCACCACCAGCGCCATGGGCGGACCATTCTCGAAGCCATACTGGCTGATCAGTTGCTGCGGGTCCTTGAAGTAGCCGGCCAGGGCGGGGCTCTGCACGGCGCTGGCGTTGCCGGTCAGGCGCAGCACCAGGGTCTGCAGGGCGCGGGTCAGACCGGCGTTGCGCTCATCCGGTTGCTGGGAGGCGACCGGTTCATGCACCTGGTACAGATTGCCCAGCGTCTCGGCGAAGGAGGGCAGGCTCAGCAGCGACAGGCAGAGGATCAACAGGCGGGCGGTCAGGCGCATGGCGGGCTCTCGCGGAGTAAATCGACAGTTGCCGGCGTCGGACGCAACGGCAAGGAAGGCCTATACCTTAAACAGCCGTCCGGCCAGCGGCAACAGCGCGAGATGGCCGCTGCCGGGCAAGCCTGATAAAATCCCGCGCCTCCCGCGCAGGCCGGCGAGCGCAATCGGCGCCCCGGCGGCAAGACGAATCATCCCTTCTATAGGCCTGGATTTATGAGCAACAAGCAACCCTCGTTGAGCTACAAGGACGCCGGTGTGGACATCGACGCCGGTGAAGCCCTGGTCGAACGCATCAAAGGCGTCGCCAAGCGCACGGCGCGTCCGGAAGTCATGGGCGGCCTGGGTGGCTTTGGCGCTCTGTGCGAAATCCCGGCCGGCTACAAGCAGCCCGTGCTGGTCTCCGGCACCGACGGCGTGGGCACCAAGCTGCGCCTGGCGCTGAACCTGAACAAGCACGACAGCATCGGCCAGGACCTGGTCGCCATGTGCGTGAACGACCTGGTCGTGTGCGGCGCCGAGCCGCTGTTCTTCCTCGACTACTACGCCACCGGCAAGCTCAACGTCGATGTGGCCGCCACCGTGGTCACCGGCATTGGCGCCGGTTGCGAGCTGGCCGGCTGCTCCCTGGTCGGTGGTGAAACCGCCGAGATGCCGGGCATGTACGAAGGCGAGGACTACGACCTGGCCGGCTTCTGCGTCGGCGTGGTGGAGAAGTCCGAGATCATCGACGGCTCGAAAGTGGTCGCCGGCGACGCCCTGATCGCCCTGCCCTCCTCCGGTCCGCACTCCAACGGCTACTCGCTGATCCGCAAGATCATCGAAGTCTCCGGTGCCGACATCGAGTCCACTCAGCTGAACGGCCAGCCCCTGGCCGACCTGCTGATGGCCCCGACCCGCATCTACGTGAAGCCGCTGCTGCAACTGATCAAGCAGACCGGTGCCGTGAAGGCCATGGCCCACATCACCGGTGGCGGCCTGCTGGACAACATCCCGCGCGTCCTCCCGGACAACGCCCAGGCCGTGGTTGACGTGGCCAGCTGGCAGCGCCCGGCAGTCTTCGACTGGCTGCAGGAAAAAGGCAACGTCGACGAGACCGAGATGCACCGCGTGCTGAACTGCGGCGTGGGCATGGTCATCTGCGTCGCCCAGGATCAGGTCGAGGCTTCGCTGAAGGCCCTGCGTGACGCCGGCGAACAGCCGTGGGTCATCGGCCGCATCGACGCTTGCGCCGCCGACGCCGAGCGCGTGGTCCTGAACAACCTGAAAGGCCACTGATGTCCACACCTTGCAATGTCGTGGTGCTGATTTCCGGCTCCGGCAGCAACCTGCAAGCCCTGATCGACAGTCTCGCCGGCGCTGACACGCCGGCAGCGATCCGTGCGGTGATCTCCAACCGCGCGGACGCTTACGGCCTGGAGCGTGCGCGCCAGGCTGGCATCGAGACCCGCTTCCTCGACCACAAGGCCTACGCCGACCGCGAAAGCTTCGATGCCGCGCTGATCCAGACGATCGACAGCTTCGACGCGGACCTGGTGCTGCTCGCCGGCTTCATGCGTATCTTGAGCGGCGACTTCGTGCGCCACTACCAGGGACGCCTGTTGAACATCCATCCGTCCCTGCTGCCCAAGTACAAGGGATTGCACACCCACCAGCGCGCGCTGGAGGCTGGCGATGCCGAACACGGCTGCAGTGTGCACTTCGTCACCGAGGAACTTGACGGTGGTCCTCTGGTCGTACAGGCGGCAATCCCGGTAGAGTCTGACGACACGCCGGAAACGCTGGCGCAGCGCGTTCACGTGCAGGAACATGTGATCTATCCGCTGGCCATGCGCTGGTTCGCCGAAGGCCGAGTAAGGCTGAGCGAACAAGGCGCCACGCTGGATGGCGAGCTACTACCCGCCTCCGGCCATTCGTACCGAACCTAGGAGATTCGTGATGCGTAGAGCCCTGCTGTTCCTGATGGCTGTACTGACCTTGCCGGCGCAGGCTTTCGAGCTGCAGCCGTTCGAGGCCAGCTACACCGCCGACTGGAAACAGATGCCCATCAGCGGGACCGCCTCCCGCAGCCTCAAGCAAGGCGACGGCGGCCGCTGGGAACTGGATTTCAAGGCGTCGATGCTGCTCGCCAGCCTCAGCGAAAGCAGCACCTTCAAGGTGGAGAACGACGTCTACCTGCCGCTGACCTACCGCTGGGCCCGCGAGGGTCTGGGCAAGAACAAGCAGACCGAGCTCGATTTCGACTGGGCCGAGAAGCAGGTGCTGGGCAGCGACCGTGGCGACCAGGTGCGCCAGCCGCTGAACAAGGGCCAGCTGGACAAGTCCACCTATCAGCTCGCGCTGCAGCATGACGTGGCCGTCGGCAAGAAGGCCATGAGCTACCAGGTGATCGAGGGTACCGATACCGATACCTACGACTTCCGCGTGCTCGGCGAGGAGAAGGTCCGCACCCAGGCCGGCCTGATCACCGCGATCAAGGTGGAGCGCGTGCGCGACCCCACCAAGAGCAACCGCAAGACCATCCTCTGGTTCGCCAAGGATTGGGACTTCCTCCTCGTGCGCCTGTACCAGCAGGAGTCCGACGGCAAGGAATACCAGATCATGCTCAAGGAAGGCACCGTGAACGGCAAGGCCGTTCAGGGCGAGAAAGGCTGACCTTTCTGCGCAGACGAAAAAGCCGGGCAATGCCCGGCTTTTTCATGTCCGCTTGTGCGGTTGCCATGACCCTGTAGGAGCGAGCTTGCTCGCGAACAGAGTTCCAGGCGGCTCCGGCATCAAGCGGTTCGCGAGCAAGGACTGGGCGTCCCCCTCGGTCCTACGAAAAGCCCAAGAAGCCGGGCATCAGCCCGGCTTTTCATCGGCGGCGAATCAGCCTTCGTTCGACGGCTTGCGCTTGAAGCGGCGAGCGATCCAGCCGATGGCCAGGGCCGGGACGATCCACAGCTTCTTCAGCAGCACCAGCAGGGTCGCGAACAGGCCGACCTTGGCGGCGACCTTGCCGGCGATCAGCGCACCCAGGCCGTAGGCAGCGACCTTGTCGACGCTGGGGTTGAAGTCGACGTAGCGGCTGCCCGGGTTGAACTCGGTCATCACCAGCACCTTGCCGACGTTCTTCTCGATCTCCGGCAACTGCTCCATGCCCGCGACGAAGTTCAGCACCAGCACGCCTTTGCGGCCCAACGCGCGGATGTTGTAGTTCAGCGTGCGCTCCTTGGCATCACCGAACTGCAGCTCCTTGGCCCAGTACAGCTTCTTCTCCGCCGCGTCATAGCGCGGCGGCGCAGCCCAGCCGATCAGCTGGATCGCCTCGAAGCCCTGCTGCTCGCGCTGCGGGTTGGCTTCCTTGAGGTCGTCCTGCATCTCCTTGAGCATCTCGGCGTAGTCGATCTTCGCCGCGTCCTCGTCGGAGACATAGCCGCTTTCCTCGTACTGCACGGTCACCGCCCAGGACTCGGCAGCGAAGGGCGATACACCGGCCGGCATCAGCATGCCCAGCGGCGGATCGGAGGGCGGGTTGCCCCAGGCCTCCAGCACGCGCTCGGCGTCCTTGCTGTCGAGGAAGACGAAGTTGTCCGGCAGGTCGAAGGTAGCGAGGTTGTCGCCAACCACCACCTTGCCCTTCTGGAAGTGCAGGCTGGCGACGAAGGTCTCCGGCGACATCTCCTCGTCCGACTCGGCAGCGGGAGCCGAGGCAGCAGCGGCCGCGGGGGCTTCGTTCTGGTTGGAGGTAGCGGGTGCAGCGAAAGTGGGGGCGGCGACGGCTTGCGCGAGCAAGGCAGCCAGGAAGAGGGCTTTGCCATCCATAGTGTGAATCTCCTGAATCGTATCCATGACATCGGCGGCCAGTTGCCATGCCGCCGGGCGCGAATTGTCGCATTCCATGACTCAACCTGTAACAGGAAATTTCCTTTCCGCCTGCGCTGGCGCACAAAAAAGCCGGGCATCGGCCCGGCTTCATCGTGATTCTCCAAGCCTCAGGGTTTGCTGGCGATGGCCTTTTCGATGGCCGCCTGCAGCTGCGGGTCATCCGGTTTGGTCAGGCTGGAGAACTCCGCCACGACCTTGCCCTGGCGGTCCACCACGTACTTGAAGAAATTCCAGCGCGGCACCTGGTCGGCCTGCTGGGCGAGGTCCTTGAACAGCGGGATGGCCTCGTCGCCGCTGACGTGCTGCACCGAGGTCATGTTGAAGGTCACGCCGTAGTTGCCGTAACAGATTTTCGCCGTCTCGGCGGAGTCGGCGTCTTCCTGCTTGAAGTCGTCGGAGGGCACGCCCAGCACTTCCAATCCTTGCCCCTTGTACTTCTGGTAGACCGCCTCCAGGCCCTTGAACTGGGGCGTGAAGCCGCAGTGGCTGGCGGTGTTCACCACCAGCAGCGGCTTGCCGGCGTAGAGCTCGCAGAGGTCGAGCACATCCTTGGAACGCAGCTTGGGCAACTCGCCCTGGGCCTTGAGCAGCGCAGGGCAGTCCGCGGCCTGGGCCGCCAGCGGCAGGAGAAGGGACAGGGCGAACAGCGAAAGACGCATGGCAGTGATCCTCGAGTTATTTCGCCACGCTACCCCGCGCGGCCGCCCTCAGCAACTGCCCATGCCCAGTTGCATCAGCGCCAGGCCGCCACGTTGCCAGCCCCACCAGGCGAGGCCGGCCAGCGCCAGGCCGAGGCCCAGCGCCAGTGTGATCAGCAGCGGGCGCTTCACGCCGCCCCCAGCGCCGGGCGCACGACCGGGCGCTCGCGCACCGGCCAGTTGAGCAGCCCGGCCAACAGGCTGAGGAGGATGGAAATCTGCCAGACCAGGTCGTAGTTGCCGGTGTGGTCATACACATAGCCGCCCAACCAGCCACCGAGGAAGGCGCCGATCTGGTGGAACAGGAAGGTGATCCCGCCCAGCATCGACAGGTTGCGCACCCCGAACAGGGTCGCCACCGTGCCGTTGGTGAGCGGAACCGTGGACAGCCACAGCAGGCCCATGGCGATGCCGAACAGGTAGGCCGTCCACACCGTCAGCGGCGCCCAGAGGAAGGCGACGATCACCACCCCGCGCAACAGGTAGAGGCCGGTGAGCAGCCTGGGCTTGCTCATCCGCCCGCCCAGCCAGCCGGCGATGTAGGTGCCGAACACGTTGAACAGCCCCACCAGCGCCAGCACCGTGGTGCCGACGGTCGCCGGCAGGTGGCGATCCACCAGGTAGGCCGGCAGGTGCACGCCGATGAACACCACCTGGAAGCCGCAGACGAAGAAGCCCAGGGACAGCAGCCAGAACCCCGAATGCCCGGCCGCCTCACGCAGCGCCTCGCCCAGGGTCTGCTCATGGCCCTGGACCGGCAGCGGCTTGTCGCGCATCAGCGCCGCCAGCGGGACGATGAAGGCCACCAGCAGGCCCAGCGCCAGCAGGGCGGCGGACCACCCCAGCCAGCCGATCAGGCCGAGGGTGCCCGGCAGCATGGCGAACTGGCCGAAGGAACCGGCCGCCGCCGAGATGCCCATGGCCATGCTGCGTCGCTCCAGGGGTACTGCGCGGCCCACGGCGCCAAGGATCACCGAGAAGGAAGTGCCCGACAGACCGATGCCGATCAGCAGGCCGGCGCTCATCGACAGGCTGAAGGCCGAGTCGGAATAGCCCATCAGCACCAGGCCGACGGCGTACAGAATGCCGCCCACCACCACCGTGCGCATCGCGCCGTAGCGGTCGGCGATGGCGCCAGTGAACGGCTGGGCGATACCCCAGATCAGGTTCTGCAGGGCGATGGCGAAGGCGAAGGTCTCGCGCCCCCAGCCGAACTCGGCGCTCATCGGTGCCAGGAACAGGCCGAAGCCGTGGCGGATGCCCAGGGACAGGGCGAGGATCAGGGCGCCGGATAGCAGTATCCAGAACGCCGTGCGCGACAGCTTCGACATCACTTGCTCCTACACGGGTATATACCCGCTTCTAATCGTTCGTATCCATTGCACGCAGGCCCACGCTAGCTCTCCAGCGCGGCCAATTCATCCAGCAGGGCTTCCAATTGACGGCGCTTGTCATCGCCCAGGTGCGCGGCCACCTCCTGCTGCGCCACATCCCAGGCATCACGCCCCCGCACGATGCGCTCCAGGCCTGCCGGCGTCAGCACCACGATGCGGTTGCGCTGGTCCTCGCCCTCCTCCAGTCGCACCAGGCCTTCGCTTTCCAGCGGCTTGAGGTTGCGCCCCAGGGTACTGCGATCCAGGCCCATGGCCTCGGCCAGGTCGGAGATGCTCGGCTGCTCCAGCCGTGACAGATGCCGCAGCAGGGAGAATTGCGCAGTGGTCAGCCCGACGCCCTTCAGGGCATCGTCATACACTCGGGTCACGGCGCGGGCCGAGCGGCGCAGCTTGGTGCAGAGACATTGGGTGGTCAGCATGGATGCATGTATATACCCGCATCTTCAGATCGGTCAATGGCCGGCGCGACCGATTGTCCCATCTGCCAGCGCGAGGCGTTGGCGCAGCCAAGGGCACCACCGCGCCCCAGCCGTATAACTGCGGCCATCCAGCCCCGCGCATTCGACGGGGCGCATCACGGTCCGAGGTCCCCGATGCCCGTCTACAAAGCCCCGCTGCGCGACACCCGCTTCCTGCTCAACGAAGTCTTCGATTTTCCCACCCATTACCAGAACCTGGTCAACGGCGGCGAAGCCACGCCGGACATGGTCGATGCCATCCTCGGCGAATGCGCGAAGCTCTGCGAGGAAGTGATCGCCCCGCTCTACCACAGCGGCGACGAGGAAGGCTGCCACCTGGAAAACGGCGAAGTGCGCACGCCCAAGGGCTTCAAGGAAGCCTACGACGCTTACGTCGCCGGCGGCTGGCAGGGCCTGTCGCACCCGGTGGAATACGGCGGCCAGGGCCTGCCGATGAGCCTGGGCGCGCTCAAGCAGGAGATGATGGGCACCGCCAACTGGCCGTTCTCGATGTACCCGGGACTGTCGCTGGGCGCTATGAACACGGTGATGCAGCACGGCACCGAAGAACAGAAGCAGACCTACCTCACCCCGCTCACCGAAGGCCGCTGGGGCGGCACCATGTGCCTGACCGAGCCGCAGTGCGGCACCGACCTGGGCCAGGTGAAGACCCGCGCCGAGACCAACGCCGACGGCAGCTATGCGATCACCGGCACCAAGATCTTCATCTCCTCCGGCGAGCACGACCTGACCGAGAACATCGTGCACATCGTCCTCGCCCGACTGCCCGACGCGCCCAAGGGCACGCGCGGCATCTCGCTGTTCATCGTGCCGAAGTTCCTGCCAGGGGCTGGCAATACCCTTGGCCCGCGCAACGGCGTGACCTGCGGTGCGCTGGAAAAGAAAATGGGCATCAAGGCCTCGGCCACCTGCGTGATGAACTTCGACGGCGCCACCGGCTACCTGATCGGCGAACCGAACAAGGGCCTGGAGTGCATGTTCACCTTCATGAACAGCGCGCGCATCGGCACCGCCATCCAGGGCGTCGCTACCGCCGAGCTGGCCTACCAGGGCGCGCTGGCCTACGCCCGCGAGCGCCGCTCCATGCGCGCCCTTTCCGGTACCAAGGAGCCGGGCGAGATCGCTGACACCCTGATGCACCACGGCGACGTGCGCCGCATGTTGCTGACCCAGAAGGCCGTGGCCGAGGGCGGCCGCGCGCTGATCTACCTGGCCACCCAGTACGCCGACAAGATGATCCAGGGCCTGCTGACCAACGACAATGCCGAGTACGACCGCTGGGACGACAAGCTCGGCTTCCTCACCCCGATCCTCAAGGGCTGCCTGACCGAACTGGGCCTGGAGAGCGCCAACCTCGGCATGCAGGTGTTTGGCGGGCATGGCTACATCAAGGAGCACGGCATGGAGCAGATCGTCCGCGACGCGCGGATCGCCACGCTCTACGAGGGCACCACGGGCATCCAGGCGCTGGACCTGCTCGGCCGCAAGGTGTTGCTGATGACCCAGGGCAAGGCGGTGCGCGACTTCACCCGGCAGGTGGCGAAGTTCGCCGTCGACCTGCTCAAGCAGGAACCGGCCATGCGTGGCCGCGCGCTGACGCTGCTCAAGCTCTGCGCGCAGTGGAACCTGCTGACCCTGCGCATCGCCCTGACCGCCCGCAAACAGCGGGATCTGGTGAGCACCGCCAGCCACGACTACCTGATGTTCTCCGGCTACGCCGCGCTGGCGTATTCCTGGGCGCTGCAGGAGGCCGCCGCACGCAAGCGCCTGCGCCAGGGCGGCAGCGAGTCGAGCGACTTCTACAAGGCCAAGATCGCCACCAGCGACTTCTACTTCGCCCGCCTGCTGCCGCGCGCCAAGGGGCACGCATCGGCGATGGCCAAGCCGGTGCGCTCGATCATGGGATTGAAGACGGAACACTTCGCCTTCGACTGACCTTAGCTCCGCGACGACGCAGCTTGGGCGTAGGGCGTATAACGCTCCGCGTTATACGCCGATTGACCATGCGCCCAACCTGCCCTCTGGCCGAACCTCGGTGCCGCCGCTGGGGCAAGGTATATCGGTGTACAACCGCGAACGGTTGTACGCCCTACAGCGCCAGCGCCACCAGCACCGCGCACTCGATCATCTCCAGCATCGCCCCGGCGGTATCGCCGGTGGTGCCGCCCAGGCGGGCAATGAAACGGCTGCGCAGCCAGACGAACACCACCAGCGCGACCGCCAGCGCCAGCATGCCGGTCAGGCCCACCAGCACCATCAGCGCCGCATTGGCCGCCAGCATCCACGGCATCGCACCGCGCGGCATATGATCGGCCAGCGCCTGGCCCAATCCGCCCTTGCGCGCGTAGTCCGTCGTGTAGAACAGCAGCGGCAAGGCACAACGCCCCAGCCAGGGCGCCAGCAGCAGCCCCCAGTGCTGCTGATTGCCGAGGATGGCGGTGATCGCCGCGAACTTCAGCAGCAGCAACAGCACCAGCGCAACGACCGCCGCCGGACCGCAACGCGGGTCCTTCATGATCGCCAGGGTACGCTCGCGGTCGCCCAGCCCGCCGATCCAGGCATCTGCCGTGTCGGCCAGGCCGTCGAGGTGCAGCGCGCCGGTGAAGGCCACCCACACCAGCAGGATCAACGCCGCCTGCAACAGCAGGTGCACACCGCTGAGCAGCTCGCCCATGGCGAACAGCACGGCGCCGATCAGCAGGCCCACCAGCGGGTAGTACAACGTGGCGCGACCGAACTGCTGCGGCGTCGGCATGTGCCCCAGGCGCACCGGCAGGCGGGTGAGGAACTGCAGTGCCACCAGCGGCAGCAGCCAGTTGCTGAGCGGCGGGACGCGGGCCTCCGCGCCGTTCTGCTCGGCGGGCCCGGGCACCTCTTGCTCGCGTTCCGGGTGCGGATTGTTCATCAGCGGCTCGACTCAGGATTGCGCCTTGTGGATTCGCCAGCCGTCACCCTCGCGGGTTACGTCCAGCGTCATGCATTCGCCGTGGGCCACCACCACTTCCAGTAGACGCTTGGCCGGAAGGCCCTGGGCCAGGGCGCCGAACAGGCGCATCACGCCACCATGGGTAACGACCAGCAGGGACGATCCGGCGTGTGCCCGGTAGAGGCGCTCCAGGGCGGCGAAGACACGGGCCTCGAAATCACCCATGGCCTCGCCGCCGGGTGGCGGGAAGGCATAGGGATCGTTCCAGAATCGCCCCAGAGCCTCGGCGTCCGTCTCCATCAGCTTAGCTGGCGAAAGGCCTTCCCACTGGCCGAAGTCCAGCTCCCGCAGCCCCGGCTCGAAGCCCAGCGGCAGACCGTGGCGCGCCGCCAGCTCCCTGGCGAAAGCCGCGCAGCGCTGCAAGGGCGAGCTGACCAGCGCCGCCCAGCGGCACTCATCGCCCAGCGCCCCGCGCATCTGCGCCCAGCCGGTATCGGTGAGCGCATCGTCGAGCGTGCCGCGAAAGCCTCCGCCAAGTTCGGTCTCGCCGTGACGCAGCAGCTCCAGGCGCAGCGTCATGCCGGGCGGTCCGATACCGCGGCCTCGGCGAAGGTCGCCATGCCGCTGTGCAACCGGCACGCCTGGCGCAGCAGCGGCACCGCCAGAGCCGCCCCGCTGCCTTCGCCCAGGCGCAGGCCGAGGTCGAGCAGCGGCTGTGCGTTGAGCGCGGCCAGCACACGGTTGTGTCCCGGCTCGGCGCCGGCATGGGCGAACAGCAGCCAGTCGCGGCAGCCGGGATTCAGGTGCGTGGCGCACAGCGCAGCGGTGGTGCAGATGAAGCCGTCCACCAACGCCGGAATACCTTTCTGCGCGCAGGCGAGATAGGCGCCCACCAGCGCAGCGATCTCGAAGCCGCCGAGGCGGCACAGCGCCTCGAAGGGCTCGTCGCACTGCGCGCGGTGCAGCGCCAGCGCGCGGTCGATCACTTCGACCTTGCGTGCGACGCCCTGCGAGTCCAGCCCGGTGCCGGGGCCGACCAGCGCCTGCGCCGGTTCGTCCAGCAGGGCGCAGGCCAGCGCTGCCGCCGAACTGGTATTGCCGATGCCCATCTCGCCGCCAATGAACAGCTCCGCCCCGCCCTGCAGCGCGCGGCGCACGGACTCGCGGCCGGCCTCCAGGGCGATCAGGCATTGCGCGGCAGTCATCGCCGGCTCTTTCGTAAAGTTCGCCGTGCCGGCGCCGACCATCACGTGCAGCACACCCGGCAAGGGCTCCAGCGGCGTTGCCGTACCGAGGTCGATCACCTCCAGACGCGCATCGAGATCGCGCGCCAGCACGCTGATCGCCGCGCCGCCGCGCACGAAGTTGCGCAGCATCTCGACGGTCACCGCCTGCGGGTAGGCCGACACGCCCTCGGCGACCACGCCATGGTCACCGGCGAACAGGGCGATCCAGACGTGCTCCAGGCCGGGGCGCTCGCGGCCCTGCAGGCCGGCCAGGCGGATGGTTTCCTCTTCCAGCCGGCCCAGCGCGCCACGCGGCTTGGTCAACTGGTCCTGGCGCGCGGCGGCCTTGCCTTGCGCCACACGGTCGATCGGCTGGGTGCCTTGCAGCCACCATTGCAGACTCATAACGCTTCCCCCTTCAACACCATGGGCAGGCCGGCGACGGTGAACACCACGCGCTCGCTGACCTCGGCCAGCGACTGGTGCAGCCAGCCGGCCTCGTCGACATATCGGCGGCTGAGCTCGCCCATCGGCACCACGCCCAGCCCGGTTTCGTTGCTGACCAGAATGATGCGCCCGGGCAGTTGCGGCAGCGTTTCCAGCAGCGCGTCGATCTCGCCACGCAGGCGCCAGCCGTCTTCATGGATCAGCAGGTTGGTGACCCACAGGGTCAGGCAATCCACCAGCACGCAGTGACCGGGCGCAGCAAGGCGCTCCAGCGCGTCGGCCAGGGCCAGCGGTTCTTCCACCAGGCCCCAGTGCTTTGGGCGGCGCTCGCGGTGCTGGAGTATGCGTGTGGACATCTCGCCGTCTCCGGCCTGGGCCGTGGCGACATAGGTGACCGGCAGGCCGCTTTCCAGTGCCAGGCGCTCGGCCAGGCGGCTCTTGCCCGAGCGGGCGCCGCCGAGGATCAGTTCAAGCATGGAGACTCCCAGAGTACGGGGCTTTTGTAGGATGGGTGGAGCCTGCGATACCCATCGCGGCTGAGCGCAGGTCTGATGGGTATCGCTGCGCTCCACCCATCCTACGAAGACGCCAGTGCCCCACAGGGCGGATAACGCCCCCGGCGTTATCCGCCGGAATCACAACGCGACGAAACGGCGCATAACCGCAAACGGTTATGCGCCCTACAGTCCGCACAGCGCTCTCAATTTTTCGGTATCCAGATGCGCCTCGACCTGATCGGCCAGGCGCTCGATATCGCGCTCGCGCAGGGCGTGGTAGTCGATGCTCTGCACCTCGCGCAGACCGGCCCAGCGCAACAGCGCCGAACTGGACGCGGCGGACTCGAACAGCCCGTGCAGGTAGGTGCCCATCACCTGGCCGTCAGCGCTCAATGCGCCATCGGTGCGGCCGTCGCTCAGTCGTACGGCCGGGTTCGCCAACGCCGCGCCTTCGGTGACGCCGGCATGAATCTCGTAGCCACTCACCGGGGCATCTTCCAGCGCCAACTGGCCGCTGACATTGCGCAACTGCTTCTCCGGCTCCAGTACCGTGCGCAAATCCAGCAGGCCGAGGCCATCGCTCTCCCCTGCCGCGCCTTCCAGGCCATGTGGGTCGGCCAGGGTTCGGCCGAGCATCTGCAGGCCGCCGCAGATACCCAGCAGCTTGCCGCCATAGCGCAGGTGACGGCGGATCGCCGGCTCCCAGCCCTGGGCCCGGAGAAAGGCCAGGTCCGGCCGCACACTCTTGGAGCCGGGCAGGATGATCAGGTCCGCCGGCGGGATCGGCTGGCCGGGGCCGACGAAGGTCAGCTCCACCTGCGGGTGCAGACGCAGCGGGTCGAAGTCGGTGTGGTTGCTGATGCGCGGCAGCACCGGCACCACCACGCGCAGGCGCTCGCCGGTCTTGGCGGCCTGGCGGGTATCGATGGCGTCCTCGGCTTCCAGGTGGATGTCCATCAGGTACGGCAGCACGCCGAGCACGGGTACGCCGGTGCGTTCTTCCAGCCAGTCGAGGCCGTTCTGCAGCAGCGCGATGTCGCCGCGGAAGCGGTTGATGACGAAGCCCTTCACCCGCGCCCGCTCGCTCTCGGAAAGCAACTCCAGGGTGCCGACCAGATGGGCGAACACGCCGCCGCGGTCGATGTCGGCGATGAGGATCACCGGGCAGTCCACCGCCTCGGCGAACCCCATGTTGGCGATGTCGTTGGCGCGCAGGTTGATCTCCGCCGGCGAGCCCGCGCCTTCCACCATGACCACCGGATACTGCGCGCGGAGGCGCTGGTGGGATTCGAGCACCGCTTGCATCGCCACGCGCTTGTAGTCGTGGTAAGCCACGGCGTTCATGCTGGTCACCGCGCGGCCGTGGATGATGACCTGGGCGCCGGTGTCACTGTTGGGCTTGAGCAGCACCGGGTTCATGTCGGTGTGCGGCGCCAGGTGGCAGGCCTGCGCCTGTACCGCCTGGGCGCGGCCGATCTCGCCACCGTCGGCGGTCACCGCGCTGTTGAGCGCCATGTTCTGTGGCTTGAACGGCACCACTGCCACGCCCTGGCGGCGCAGCCAGCGGCACAGCGCAGTCACCAGCGTGCTCTTGCCGGCATCGGACGTGGTGCCCTGCACCATCAAGGTGGTCAACGCAGGCTCTCCATCTGATTGAAGGTGCGCAGACCATGCTCCAGGCGTTCCCAGCCCGTCTCGTCCGGCGGCAGGCCGAAGCGCAGGCTGCCGGGAGTCTCGAACAGGCGCACGAGGATGCCCTGGCGCGCCAGGTGATCGCGCAGCGCGTGGGCGCGCATGGAGACCACCCACTGGAACAGCGCTGTGCCGCCCTGGGGCGCGAAGCCGTGCTCGCCGAGCAGGCCGGCCAGGCGCCGGCTGGCCTCATGCAGGTCGCGACGGCGCTGGATCTGCTCCTGGAATTCACCCAGTACCGCTTGCGCCACCCAACGCGTCGGGCCATTCACCGCCCAGGGGCCGAGCAGTTTCGCCAGGCTTTCCAGCAGGCGCGGTTCGGCAAAGGCGAAGCCCAATCGCGCACCGGCAAGGCCGAAGAACTTGCCGAAGGAGCGCAGCACGATCAGCCCCGGACGGCTCGCACAACTGGGTGCCAGGCTGTGCTCGGGCGTGCAGTCCATGAAGGCTTCGTCCACCACCAGCCAGCCGCCGCGTTCCTGCAGGCGCGCATGCCATTCCAGCAGCACGCCGGCCTCGATGCGCTTACCCGTGGGGTTGTTCGGGTTGACCACCACCAGCACGTCGAACCGCTCCAGGTGATGGGGGACTTCCTGGTCGCTGACTTCGCGCAGGATGTGCCCGGCGGCGCGCCAGGATTCGGCGTGCTCGGCATAGCAGGGCGAGATCACGCCGACCTTGCCCGGCCTGCGCAAGCGCGGCAGCAACTGGATCGCCGCCTGGCTGCCGGGCAGCGCCAGCAGCTTCTCGGCGTTGTAGTAACGCCGGGCCGCAGCCTCCAGGCCATCAGCGTCCTCGGGCAGGCGCATCCAGGCGGCCGTCGGCACGCTGGGCAACGCCCAGGGCCAGGGCGAAATACCGGTGGACAGGTCCAGCCACTCGGCGAGCGGAATACCGTACTGCTGCGCCGCTTTGCGCAACCGACCGCCATGTTCGAGCATCAGAGCACTCCCAGAATCAGGATGATCACCAACCATAACAACACCCCCTGGCGTACCAGGGCCAGCGCGCGCCAGATGTCCACGGCGGTGGGCGCTGGGCCTTCGCCCAGTTGCGGGCGTTCGTGAAGCTCGCCGTGGTAGCGGGCCGAGCCACCGAGCGAGACGCCCAGCGCCCCGGCGCCGGCGGCCATCACCGGGCCGGCGTTGGGGCTGTCCCACTGCGGCGCCTGCGTGCGCCAGCAGCGCAGGGCCAGGCGGGTGCGACCGAGCAGCGCGTAGGTGAAGGCCACCAGGCGCGCCGGAATGTAGTTGAGCACGTCGTCGATCTTCGCCGCCGCCCAGCCGAAGCGTTCGAAGCGCGCGTTGCGGTAGCCCCACATGGCGTCGAGGGTGTTGCTCAGGCGATAGAGCACCACGCCTGGTGCGCCGGCTACGGCGAACCAGAACAGCGCGGCGTACACCGCATCGCTGCCGTTCTCCAGTACCGACTCGGTGGCGGCGCGGGCCACGGCGGTTTCGTCCAGTTCGGCGGTTTCGCGGCTGACCATGTAGCCCACCCGCAGCCGGGCTTCGTTGAGGTCACCGGCGCGCAAGGCCAGCACCACCGGCTCGGCGTGCTCACCCAGGCTGCGCAGACCCAGCGCGGCGTACAGCGCGAGCGCCTGGGCGACCCAGTCGACATAGGGCAGCAGGCTGAGCAACAACGCGATCAGCGTCAGCGGGATCACTGCGATGATCCAGGCGGTGACACCGTGGCTGCGCCAGCCAAGCCCGGGGGTGTCCTTGCCGGCATCGGCGCGGGAACGGTTGAAGCGCCGCTCCAGCCGATCCGCCAGGCGCCCGAAAGCGACCAGCGGGTGCCAGCGTTTCGGCTCGCCCAGCAGGGCATCCAGCGCCACGCCGAGGACGCTCAGCAGGGCCAGGCTCATGGCTGCTCTCCCCACTGGTTCTCATACAGCAACTCGCTGAGCGCGCGCGGTTGACGCCAGCCTTCGAGGGCCAGCATCGGCGCGGGATAGAACTCGCTGACCGGACCCAGGCAGATCACCGCCACGGCCTCGGCTCCTGCCGGCAAGCCCAGCAGCTCGCCGAGCGTGGCGGGGTCGAACAATGAAACCCAGCCCATGCCCAGGCCTTCGGCGCGCGAGGCCAGCCAGAGGTTCTGGATGGCGCAGGAGAGCGAGGCCAGGTCCATGTTCGGCAAGGTACGGCGACCGAAGACGTGCGCCTCGCGGCCATCCATCAAGGCGGCCACCAGCACTTCGGCGCAGTCGAGCACGCCTTCGACCTTGAGCTTCATGAACTCGTCGGAACGTTCGCCCAGCGCCTCGGCCGTGCGCACGCGCTCCTCCTCGATCAGGCCATGGATCGACTGGCGCAGCGCCGTCGCAGTGACACGGATGAACCGCCACGGCTGCATCAAGCCGACGCTGGGCGCCTGGTGAGCCGCCTCGAGCAGGCGCGCGAGCAGGTCGGGCGCCACCTCACCGCCGCTGAAATGACGCATGTCGCGGCGCTCGGCGATGGCGCGGTAAAGCGCCGCGCGCTCTTCTGGACTGTAGGCGTGCTCGGTCATGGTCTGACGCTCTTCATGGTCTGAGCAGGGCTGCTGCGGCGTCCGGGTCGGACGGCAGGTAGAAGTGGATATAGGACGCGGTCAGCCGGCCACGACGGAACACCGCTTCGGCCACCGGCTTGTCGTTGGGGCAGATGCCACGGGCGAGCGGCTCCTCGCTGCTGTCCAGCAACGAGTGGTGGAAGGTGTGCCCGCGCAGGGTGCCTTCGGGCAGCGTCACGGCCTGCAGCGCCAGCGCAGCGAGGCGCTTCTGCATGCGCGCCTCGCCCGGCAGCAGGCCGAGCAGCGGCGCGCGCTCGCCGGCTACGTCGGTCAGCGCATCGAGCAGATAGAGCATGCCGCCGCACTCGGCGAGGATCGGCCTGCCCCTCTCGTGGTGCGCGTGGATGGCCAGGGCCATGGCGCGGTTATCCGCCAGCGCCTGCAGGTGCAGTTCCGGGTAGCCGCCGGGCAGGTAGAGGCTGTCCACTTCCGGCAACGCTTCGTCACGCAACGGCGAGAAGAACACCAGTTCGGCGCCCAGCTCGCCCAGCAGGTCAAGGTTGGCCTGGTAGAGGAAGGCGAAGGCGTTGTCCCGCGCCACGCCGATACGCACGCCATCGAGACGGGAAGCCCGGCTGCGCAGCTCGGGCGCGGCGAAGCTCACGGGCAGCGGCAGTTCAGTGCTGGCGCTGGCCGCCAGGGCATCAGCAGCGGCATCCAGGCGGGCGTCGAGGTCGGCCAGCTCATCGGCCTGCACCAGGCCGAGGTGGCGGCTGGGCAGCTCCACTTCGGTATCGCGCGGCAGCGCGCCATACCAGCGAATCCACTCCGGCAGGCTGTCGCGCACCAGGTCGCGGTGGCGCTGGCTGCCGATGCGGTTGGCGAGCACGCCGGAGAACGGCAGGTCGCTCTGATAGGTGGCCATGCCAACGGCCATCGCGCCGAAGGTCTGCGCCATGGACTGGCCGTTGATCACTGCCATCACCGGCACATTGAAATGCCGCGCCAGGTCGGCCGCCGAGGGCGAGCCGTCGAACAGGCCCATCACGCCCTCGATGAGGATCAGGTCGGCCTCGCCAGCCGCCTCCCAGAGCAGGCGGCGACTCTCCTCCTCGCCGACCATCCACAGGTCCAACTGGTAGACCGGCGCGTCACTGGCACGGGCGAGGATCATCGGATCGAGGAAATCCGGGCCGCACTTGAACACCCGCACCTTGCGCCCGAGGCGCGTGTGCAGGCGCGCCAGGGCGGCGGTCACGGTGGTCTTGCCCTGGCCGGAAGCGGGGGCGGCGATCAGCAGGGCGGGGCATTGGCGTGAGGTCATCGAGTGCACTCCGCCACAACGGGATGCATCAGAATTCCACCCCTTTCTGCGCCTTGATGCCGGCCTTGAATGCATGTTTCACCAGGCCCATTTCCGTGACGGTGTCGGCCGCTTCGGTCATCGCCGGCTGCACGCCGCGGCCGGTGGCGACCACATGCTGCATCGGCGGACGTGCGGCGATATCGGCCAGCACGGTGTCCAGTTCCAGGTAGCCGTGCTTGAGGGCGATGTTCACCTCGTCCAGCACCACCAGGCCGACGTCGGGGTCGGCCAGCAACTGGCGCGCCACGTCCCAGGCGGCCTGCGCCTTGGCGATATCGCGCTGGCGGTCCTGGGTTTCCCAGGTGAAGCCTTCACCCATCACGTGGAAGCTGACTTCCTCGGGGAAGCGACGGAAGAACGCCTCCTCGCCCGTGGTCGCGGCGCCCTTGATGAACTGCACCACGCCCACTTTCATACCGTGGCCCAGCGCGCGGGCAACCATGCCGAAAGCCGAGCTGCTCTTGCCCTTGCCGTTGCCGCTGTTGACCAGGAACACACCGCGCTCACCCTGGGCCTGGGCGATCTTCTCGTCGATCACCGTCTTCTTGCGTTGCATGCGCGAGCGGTGACGCTCGTCCTTTTCCGGGGATTCAGTCATGGGGGGCTCCTGAAAAGCATTGCGCAGGCGTACGGCTGCCGGCCGGATGGCAGCGAACGGCGGATGGGATTGGCAGGGACGAACCGCCGGCGCGCGTCGGCGCCAAGCGGCAGTGGCCGCCCAGCACGGAGGCTGTCGACCCGGGATTAGGGGATTTCACCTGAAGGATTCTCCGCCGCTCTCACCCGCGCGGCACTGACCAGTCGGGGCAGGCGGAGGACGGCAACGCGCGGCGCGCAGCGCCGGCGTTGGCAGCGCCTCCCGCGATGCCATGCGATGCAGCAGGCCGGTCTCCGGGCTTGCGAGTGAAAACGCCTGGCGTTTCCGACGGAACCGCGCCTTCCCATGCCAAGGGCACAGTGGCTGTTTGCGGTTCGAGGCTCGCTTACCGTTGCGGGGGCAGCGCCGGAATGCTCGACTGAAGGTCGAATTCACCGGCTTCCCTGTTTCACCCTCGGCTTGCGCCGCGGGCACCTGAAGCAGGCGCGCAGCTTAGTGGCTGGCGGGCTGGGGCGTCAATTGAACAGACTGTCGCTGGCACCTGATCGCGACACCGCGAAAGCTCTACAAAGGGTCACACAAGTCAAGTGGTCAGCCGGTGTAACTTCGCTAGAATGCGACTCATGACGACGACTGCTCAGCCCGGCCAGCTTCAGCTCGACTCCTCCGCCAACCCGCCCCTGATGCATGTCAGCGGCGATTGGACGCTCGCGCATTTCGCCACGCTGCAGTCCCAGGTGGCCGCCCAGCGCCAGGAGCAGTCCCCCGCCGAACTGGACTTCGCCGGCCTCGGCGCGCTGGATACCGCCGGCGCCGCCCTGCTCGCCGAGATCATCGGCGGCGCGCGCATGAGCCAACTGGACCAGATCGCCCGCAACCTGCCCGCCGAGCGCCAGGCGCTGCTGCGCACCGTCGGCAGCGCCATTACCCAGTGCCGGCTGGACGAAAAGCGTCCCGCGCCAGGCAACGCGCTGGTCGATGTGCTGGAACGCATCGGCATCGCCACCGTCACCTTCAAGGATCA
This sequence comes from Enterobacterales bacterium AE_CKDN230030158-1A_HGKHYDSX7, assembly GCA_046940325.1. Lineage (GTDB taxonomy): Bacteria > Pseudomonadota > Gammaproteobacteria > Pseudomonadales > Pseudomonadaceae > Pseudomonas. The sequence goes on from JBKYMN010000001.1 coordinate 1,006,999, forward strand.
CCTGATCGGCGTGCTGGGCTTCATCGGCCTGACTCTGCAGACCCTGCTGCGCAACCTGCTGCGCCCGCGTCGCTGGCGGCTGACATCGCTGGCCGCGCACATGGAGGAAACCGGGCTGGATGCCGTGCCCATCGTCGCCCTGCTCACCTTCATGGTCGGTGCGGTGGTGGCCTTCCTCGGCGCCACCGTGCTGCAGAAGTTTGGCGCGGCCATCTACACCGTCGACCTGGTGGGCTTCTCCTTCCTGCGCGAATTCGGCGTGCTGCTCACCGCGATCCTGCTGGCGGGGCGTACCGCCAGCGCCTTCACCGCGCAGATCGGCTCGATGAAGGCCAACCAGGAAATCGACGCGATCCAGGCCCTGGGCCTGGACCCGGTCGAGTTGCTGGTACTGCCGCGCGTGCTGGCGCTGCTGCTGACGCTGCCGATGCTGACCTTCCTGGCGATGATCTCCGGCATTGTCGGCGGTGGTGTGGTCTGCGCGCTGAGCCTGGACATCTCGCCGCGCATGTTCCTCTACATGCTGCAGAACGACATCGCCGTGCAGCACTTCCTGGTGGGCATCGTCAAAGCCCCGGTGTTCGCCTTCATCATCGCCGTGATCGGCTGCCTGGAAGGCTTCCGCGTCAGCGGCAGCGCGCAGTCGGTGGGCGAGCACACCACTTCCAGCGTGGTCCAGTCGATCTTCGTGGTGATCCTGCTGGATGCGATGTTCGCGCTGTTCTTCATGGAGATGGGCTGGTGAGCGAACCGATCATCGTCGTCCGCGACCTGGCCAACCGCTTCGGCACCCATGCCGTGCACGAGCACCTCGACCTCGATGTGATGAAGGGCGAGATCCTCGGCGTGGTCGGCGGCTCGGGGACCGGCAAGTCGGTACTGCTGCGCAGCATCATCGGCCTGCGCCAGCCCAGTGAGGGCAGCGTCCATGTGTTCGGCCAGAACCTGCCGGCGCTGCCGCCGCTGGAGCGTTCGAAGCTGGAACGACGCTTCGGCGTGCTGTTCCAGAACGGCGCGCTGTTCTCCTCGCTGACCGTGAGCGAGAACATCTGCCTGCCGCTGATCGAGCACGCCGGCCTGTCGCGCAACGATGCCGAGTTCATGGCCAAGGTGAAGATTTCCCTCGCCGGCCTGCCGCCGGACGCGGGCGGCAAGTACCCGGCGGAACTCTCCGGGGGCATGGTCAAGCGCGCCGCCCTGGCCCGCGCCCTGGCGCTGGACCCGGACATCCTGTTCCTCGACGAACCCACCGCCGGCCTCGACCCCATTGGCGCGGCGGCCTTCGACCAACTCATCCTGACCCTGCGCGACGCCTTCGGCCTCACGGTGTTCCTGGTCACCCACGACCTGGACACCCTCTACACCATCTGCGACCGCGTCGCCGTGCTCTCGCAGAAGCGGGTGCTGGTGGTCGGCCCGCTGGACCAGGTGGCCGAAACCCAGGACGCCTGGGTCCAGGATTACTTCCATGGCCCCCGTGGCCGTGCCGCGCTGCAGGCCACCGAGCACCTGCGGGAGGAAAGCTGACATGGAAACCCGTGCCCATCACGTGCTGATCGGCCTGTTCACCCTCGTCGTGTCGATCGGCGCGCTGCTCTTCGCCCTGTGGCTGGCGCAGTCGAGCAACGACCAGAAGTACAAGGTCTACGACGTGATCTTCAACGAGGCGGTGACCGGCCTGTCCGAGGGCGGCACCGTGCAGTACAGCGGCATCCGCGTCGGCGACGTGGTATCCCTGCGCCTGGACCCGAACGACCCGCGCAAGGTCCGCGCGCGCATCCGCGTCTACGACAGCACACCGATCCGCGAAGACACGCGCGCCAAGCTGGCCCTCACCGGCGTCACCGGCCAGGCCATCATCCAGCTCTCCAGCGCCGCCCAGGACAGCCCGCCGCTGACCAGCAAGGACGGCGAAATCCCGGTGATCAAGACCATCCCCTCGCCCTTCGCCAAGCTGCTGGCCAACGGCGAAGACATCGCCACCAACATCAACAACCTGATCAACAACGTGAACCGCATGTTCTCCCAGGAGAATGTCGACCGCATCAGCCGCACCCTGGACCACATCGACCAGGCCACCGGCGTGGTCGCCGAGCAGCGCGGCGATATCCGTCGGACCTTCCAGGAACTGGCCGCCGCCAGCGAACAGGCGCGCATCACCCTGGCCAACGCCAGCCAGTTGCTGGAACGCGCCAACCAGACCCTGGGCGGCAAGGGCCAGGTGATCATGGACGACGCGCAGAAGACCCTCGCCTCCCTGCGCAGCAGCAGCGAACGGGTGGAACAACTGCTGGGCAGCAACTACGACTCGGTGAACGGCGGCCTCAACGGCCTGGGCGAGATCGGCCCGGCGATCCGCGAACTGCGCTCCACCCTGGAAGACCTGCGCGGCGTCACCCGCCGTCTGCAGGAGAACCCCACCGGCTACCTGCTCGGCCGCGAACGCAACAAGGAGTTCCAGCCATGACCGCCCTTCCCCGCCTGCTCGGCGTCGCCGCCCTGGCCAGTCTGCTGGGCGCCTGCTCGATTCTCCCGGAAGCGGAGAGCCCGGACTTCTACCTGCTGCCCGCCACCCAGCAACCCGCGCGCAGCAGCGCGGCGGTGGACTGGTCGCTGCGCGTCAGCGCGCCCACCGCCGGCCTTGCCCTGGACAGCAACCGCATCGCCGTGGTGCCGCAGGGCAATCAGTTGAGCAGCTACCAGGGAGCGCGCTGGAGCAACCGTGCACCGGGCCTGCTGCGTGATCGCCTGCTCGACGCCTTCACCGCCAACGGCAGCGTCCGCGCCCTGAGCAGCGACGAAGCCAGCCTGCAGGCCGACCTCGACCTGACCGGCGAGTTGCGCGCCTTCCAGAGCGAGTACCAGAACGGCAAGCCGGTGATCCACATCCGCTACGACGCTCGCCTCGTGCGCACCCTCGGCCAGCGCATCGTCGCCTCGCGCAGCTTCGAGGTCCGCCAGCCGGTGGACGGCAAGCAGGTGCCTGAAGTGGTCAACGCCTTCGGCCAGGCGGCCGACCAACTGGCCGCACAGGTCGTGGCGTGGACGTTGCAGCAGGGGCGGCAACAGAGATTCGCCCCGCCTGCACACCCCTGAGCAGAAGGCCGGCCGATGCCGGCCTTGTTCATTCCGCCGCCCCGCAAATCTGACGGAACCTTCCTTCACAAAATCCGCTCATATTTTGTACAAAATTTGTACATATCTTGTCGGAAGATGCCTAATCACTCATGGCATTTTCGTATCAATGCCGATACATTGCGGCGCCCCGCCTGCCCTTGAGGCAGAGCCTCCCTTATTTCTCGCGCGGTGCCGGACGTGACGTCAGGTACCCATGTTGCAGTTCGAGGAACGATCGTTGCGCAGTTCAGGCGATTTTCGCCGTGACATCAATGGCCTGCGGGCCTGGGCCGTTGTCGCGGTTGTCTTGTATCACTTCGGTATCAGCGGCTTTACCGGCGGCTTCGTCGGCGTGGATGTATTCTTCGTCATCTCCGGCTACCTGATGACCGGCATCATCCTCGGCGCGCTGGCCGCTCCGGCCGGGTTCTCCTTCTGGAACTTCTACCTGGCCCGTGCGCGACGCATCCTCCCGGCGCTTCTGGTGCTCTGTGCTGTCCTGCTGGCACTGGGCTGGTTCTACCTCCTCCCCTCGGACTACCAGCGCCTGGGCAAGCATGTCTGGGGCAGCGTGCTGTTCACTTCCAACCGCATGTACATGAAAGAGGCCGGCTATTTCGATGTGGCCTCCCATGACAAGTGGCTGCTGCACACCTGGTCGCTGGCGGTGGAGTGGCAGTTCTACCTGCTTTTCCCGCTGCTGCTGGTGGCAGCCTGGCACTGGCTGGGGGGTCGACGCTGGCTGCTGCCGCTGGTGGGCGCGGTGGCGCTGGCGTCGCTGGGCTATTGCATCGCCCTGGCCGGCAAGGACCCGTCAAAAGCCTTCTACTTCTTCCCTTCCCGCGCCTGGGAACTGCTGGCCGGCGGGATGCTGTTCCTGATCCAGACCCGCTGGCAGCCGAGCCCGCGCCTGAGCATCTGGGTGGAGCGCGCCGGCATGGCGCTGATCATCGCCTCGCTGCTGCTGATCACCCCGCAGATGAATTGGCCGGGGCTGTGGAGCCTGATTCCGGTGAGCGGCGCCGCGCTGGTGCTGCTGGCTCGGCGCAACGATGCCTGGCTCACGACAAGCGCCATCGCCCAGTGGCTGGGCACCCGCTCCTACTCGATCTATCTCTGGCACTGGCCGGTGGTGGTGGCCCTGGCGTACCTCGAGGCCTCCACACAAGCCCTGCCCATCGTCGCGGGCTTGATGCTGACGCTGCTGCTCGGCCACCTGTCCTATCACTGGGTGGAACAGCCCAGTGGCAGCCGGATCGGCAAGCTGCGTCCGCTGGCCGCCACCGCCGTGGTCGCGATCGCGGTCATCGCGGTGATGGGGCCGGCCAAGGTGATACGCAAGGAGGATTTCCAGCACCGCCTGCCCGAGGTCGTGCAGCGCGTGGACGATGAGCGTGACAACCGCAATCCGCGCCTGGACGAATGCGACGCCAAGACCGAATGCCAGTATGGCGGTCCGGAGACCCGCGCCATCGTCCTGGGCGATAGCCACGCCCAGGCGACGGTCAACGCCATTGTCGCCAGCCTGCCCAACCCCGGTGACGGCGTGCTGTTCATCGGCACCAGCGGCTGCCCGACCATCTTCGGCGCGCAACTGGACAGTCCCAAGCAGGAGGTCTGTCAGAAGATCCTCGGACGCCTGCGCGAGCGCCAGGCCAGCCTGCTCCCGGGTACGCCCGTGATCGTGATCAACCGCGCGTCGTATTACCTTTTCGGCGGGCTCGCCGGAGAGCCGGACGAAACGCCGAACAAGCCCGAACTGTACTTCACCGAGCCGCAGGACGCGCCGAGCGAGGCGTTGAAGGCGCAATACCGCGAGCACTACGTGGCCACCGCCTGCGAGCTGGCAGCGAACCACCCGCTGTACCTGGTGCGCCCGACCCCGGAAATGGGAGTACGAGTGCCCGAGGCGATGGGGCGTTCGATGCTGCTCAAGCGCGAGCGCAAGGTTGCCATGAGCCGCCAGGCCTATCGCCAGCGCAATGCCTTCGTCAGCCAGGTGCAGGACGCCGCTGGCGCGCAGTGCGGCGCCCATGTCCTCGACCCGACGCCCTACCTGTGCGACGACCAGCAGTGCTCAGCCAGCCGCGATGGCCGACCGATGTATTACGACGACGACCACCTGAGCGAATTCGGCAATCGCCTGCTGGTGCCGATGTTCCGGCCGATCTTCAGCGAGCGCCTCATGGGGGACAGCCGCGCCACGGTACAGGACGCGGCTCGGGCACCGCTCTGAGCTCATTCCGGCAACAGGAACAGGCCCCGCACACCGGCGGGGCCTCCTCGGCGCATCAGCGGCACTGGTAGGGGCTCTCGCCCTCCAGCTCCTGGTCGGACTCGACATCGCGGATGGTCACGATGGCCTTCGGATACACCGAGCAGAGGGAATTGCGCACGGTGTAGATGCCGCTGCCCTGGGCGAGGAACTTGCCGTTGCTCAGGGCCTTGCCCGATTCGTCGTGGGCGCTGACCTCATAGTTGCCGGTCATGGTGATGCAGCCGGACAGGGCCAGCAGGGAGAGGACGGGAGCGAGGTATTTCATGAAGTCTCCATTGACGCGAGGCGCCGGTGGGCGGCGCGGCTGTCGATCCGTGACGTGTTCGCGATAGCGGGAAGGTGCTGGCCAGCTTGGCCGCGCAGATGCGGATAGGACCGAAGCCGCTTACCGCAGTTCAGCCAGCGCACCCGCAAAGACGCTGGCCGACGGAGTTTCAGACGAGAGGTCGACTCAGCGCTTGCCCATGGAGCGGCGCGAGCCGCGCGGGTGCGGCGGGCGGTACTCCGCCCTGTCGTGCGCCTTGCGGTGCTGGTAGGCGCCATTGGCCTGCTGTTGCGCGGCAAGGGCGGCCTTGGCCAGTTCGGCCAGGGAGAGTTTGGGGTGTTCCTGCGCGGTGTCGGCGCTGTCGTCGCGGGGCGGCTGCTGGGAGGACGTCATGGGTAGACCGGTTCTGAATGGTTTGAATCGGCGCACATGATAGCCGAAGATGCCCCTTTCCGGCTGCCCACCCGCACGAGTGGCGCAGCCATGCCCATCAACTCGGCGGGAACAGGGTATCGGGGCGGCTGACGTACTCCACCGCTTCCTTCTGGGTCAGCACCCAGATCTGGCTGATACGGCTGTCCAGCCCCATCTTGATGCCGACGAACTTGCCGGTGATCTTGGGCAATTGCCCGTAGACCATGAAGCGGTTGTCCTCGTCACGAATACGGATCGATACCGACAGTGGATAGCTGATGGTCCTGTTGTACAGGCCCAGGGTCATCACCTGGCGCAACAGGCTCGGCTTCGGGCGCTTGAGGGTGATCACCGGATAGACCGCGCTGTCGACGAAGCCCACCATCATTCCCGAAGGAATCACGCGGTCGGCCTGCGCCGGCGCGCTCAACCCCAGCAGCAGGGCAAAGGCGCCCAGCAAGTGAAGCGACCAGCGTTGCAGCGCGGTGCGCGAAAGTACGACTGAAGTCATGAGGAGTTCCCGCCCTGGTTTTCCTGTTTGCATTGGCTGCCCGGTTGAAGGTTCCGGATCTGAGGGTGGAGCGTAGCGGTTCGCCGCGTCGCTGTCCGCACATTGATTCACAGCCCCTGGAGTTTCACCGTCAGCATTTGCGGGTCGGCGCGACATTCCCTTGCAGGGCCGCGTCACGCTTGCGCAAGCCACATTGCAGCCAGGCTTTGCGCGCTCTATCGTGACGCCTCCCGCCGTCTTGCCGAGTACCCGCCATGAGCGCCCTGCGCGAAGCCCTCGCCCGCTTTCCCCGCCTCGACCTCGCCGGTGGCCCGACCCCGCTGGACCGGCTGGAACGGCTCTGCGCACAACTGGGCCGCGAGCTCTACGTGAAGCGCGACGACACCACCCCCTTCGCCCTGGGCGGCAACAAGGTCCGCAAGCTGGAATTCCTCGCGGCCGATGCCCTCCAGGCGGGCGCCGATACGCTGGTCACCGCCGGCGCCATCCAGTCCAACCACGTGCGCCAGACTGCCGCCGTAGCGGCGAAGCTCGGCCTGCGCTGCGTGGCGCTGCTGGAAAACCCCATCGGTACCGACGACCGCAACTACCTGAGCAACGGCAATCGCCTGCTGCTGGACCTGTTCGGCACTGAAGTCGAGCTCGTGCCCGATCTCGACACCGCGGACGAGCTGCTGGCACAGACCGGTGAACGTCTGCGCCGCGAAGGTCGCAAGCCCTACATCGTGCCCATCGGCGGCTCCAACGCACTGGGTGCCCTGGGCTACGTGCGCGCCGGCCTGGAGTTGGCGGACCAGCTGCGTGCCAGCGGCCAGGAGTTCTCCGCCGTGGTACTTGCCTCCGGTAGCGCAGGCACCCATGCGGGCCTGGCGATCGCACTGGCCGACGCCTTGCCGGAACTGGACGTCATCGGCGTGACCGTCTCGCGCCCCGACGCCGCGCAACGGCCAAAGGTGGAAGGGCTGGTCGCACGCACACTGGAGCTGCTCGGCCACAGCTCGCCAGCCATGCCAAGGGTTCAACTGTGGGACGAGTATTTCGGCCCGCGCTATGGCGAACCCAACACCGGCACCCTCGACGCGGTTCGTCTGCTGGCGAGCCAGGAAGGCCTGTTGCTCGATCCGGTCTACACCGGCAAGGCCATGGCCGGACTGCTCGACGGCATTCGCCGCGACCGTTTCGCCAAACCCGGGCCGATCCTGTTCCTGCATACCGGTGGTGCACCGGCCTTGTTCGCCTATCACGCGGCGACTTGACGACAGAACCACATAGAACTAAGCATGTAATTTTTTATTATTTTATTGCATAACAATTCTGACCCTATAGTCGCCACGCGTTGACTAACCTGCTTAAAACACCAAAAACGGGGACCACCATGACCTTCTCCGCACTGCGACGTCATTTCCTGCTTGCCAGCCTGACCCTCACCCTCGGCGCCAGCCTCTTCGGCCAGGCCCAGGCCGCCGACGACCTGCTCGCGCAGATCAAGGAAAAAGGCCAGGTGCGCATCGGCCTGGAAGGCACCTACCCGCCCTTCAGCTTCCAGGACGAAAACGGCAAGCTGGCGGGCTTCGAGGTGGACTTCTCCGAGCTGATCGCCAAGGAACTGGGCGCCACCGCCAAGCTGCAGCCGACCAAGTGGGATGGCATCCTCGCCGCGCTGGAATCCAAGCGCCTGGACCTGGTGATCAACCAGGTAACCATCTCCGAAGAGCGCAAGAAGAAGTACGACTTCTCCGATGCCTACACCGTTTCCGGCATCCAGGCGCTGGTGCGCAAGGGTGACGAAGGCAAGTACGACAGCCCGGAAAAACTCGCCGGCGTGAAGGTCGGCGTGGGCCTGGGCACCAACTACGAACAGTGGCTGCGCGAACACGTGCCGCAAGCTGACGTACGTACCTACGAAGACGATCCGACCAAGTTCCAGGACCTGCGCAGCGGCCGCATCGACGTGATCCTGGTGGACCGCCTGGCAGCCTTCGACATGGTCAACAAGACCAAGGGCGCCATGGCCCTGACCGGCGCGCCCTTCGCCCGCCAGGAAGCCGGCATCGCCCTGCGCAAGGGCAATCCCGAACTGCTCGCTGCGCTGAACAAGGCCATCGAGAAGTTCCGGGCCGACGGCACGCTGAAGCAGCTCTCGGAGAAATGGTTCCAGGCTGACGTCACTCAATGATCGAAGAAAGCCTGCAGCTCGCGCTGGATTCCGCGCCCTTCCTGCTCAAGGGCGCGGTCTTTACGGTAGTCCTCAGCGTGGGCGGCATGTTCTTCGGACTGCTGCTCGGCTTCGTACTGGCGCTGATGCGCCTGTACGGATTCACCCCCGTGCGCTGGATCGCGCGCATCTACGTATCGTTCTTCCGCGGCACGCCGCTGCTGGTGCAGCTGTTCATGATCTACTACGGCCTGCCCCAGGCCGGGATCGAGCTCGATCCGCTGCCGGCGGCACTGATCGGCTTCTCGCTGAACATGGCCGCCTACGTCTGCGAGATCCTCCGCGCCGCCATCGGCTCGATCGACAAGGGCCAATGGGAAGCCGCCGCCAGCATCGGCATGACCCGCGCCGAAACCCTGCGCCGGGTGATCCTGCCCCAGGCCGCCCGCACCGCCCTGCCACCGCTGGGCAACAGCTTCATCTCGCTGGTCAAGGACACCGCCCTGGCCGCTACCATCCAGGTGCCTGAACTGTTCCGCCAGGCCCAGCTGATCACCGCGCGCACCTTCGAGGTCTTCACCATGTACCTCGCCGCCGCACTGATCTACTGGGTGCTCGCCACCATCCTCTCGCACCTGCAGAACCGCCTGGAAGACCGGGTCAACCGCCACGACCGGGAGCAAGACGCATGATCGAAGTCCGCCAGCTGACCAAGCAGTTCCGCGGCCAGGAGGTGCTCAAGGGCATCGACCTGACCGTCGAGGCCGGCGAAGTGGTCGCGATCATCGGCCCCAGCGGCTCGGGCAAGACCACCCTGCTGCGCTGCCTGAACCTGCTGGAAGTGCCCAACGGCGGGACCATCCAGGTCGGCGACATCCGCATTGACGCCTCGCGCCCGCTCAGCGGCCAGCAGGGGCTGATTCGCAAGCTGCGCCAGCACGTGGGCTTCGTCTTCCAGAACTTCAACCTGTTCCCCCATCGCACCGCGCTGGAGAACGTGGTCGAAGGGCCGATCATCGTGAAGAAGGAGCCGCGCGCCCAGGCCATCGAGCGCGCTCGGCAGTTGCTGGCGAAGGTCGGCCTGGCCGGCAAGGAAGACTCCTACCCCAAGCGTCTCTCCGGCGGCCAGCAGCAGCGCGTCGCCATCGCCCGCGCACTGGCCATGCAACCGGACGTGATCCTGTTCGACGAACCGACTTCGGCGCTGGACCCGGAACTGGTCGGCGAAGTGCTGGCCACCATCCGCGGCCTGGCCCAGGAAAGGCGCACCATGGTCATCGTCACCCACGAGATGAGCTTCGCCCGCGACGTCGCCAACCGAGCGATCTTCATCGACAAGGGCGTGATCGTCGAACAGGGCGACGCCAAAGCGCTGTTCGCCAATCCGAGGGAAGAGCGCACCCGCCAGTTCCTCAGCAAATTCCTCGACGACGGTGAAAAAAGGGCTTCGGAATAAAATCGAATTTTTCGATTGAAACACTCCGATATTTGCGCTTTTTTATCGATCATCTGCGCGAGAAGATAGTCCCATGAACCGCGCGGACTGGCCCCGATGTCAGCCGCGCCCCACGAGGACTAAAGTCATGATCGAACGCAGACCCTTCCAGCAACTCGGCGGCGCCAACCACGGCTGGCTCAACGCCAAGCACCACTTCTCCTTCGCCGAGTACTACGACCCCGAGCGCATGGACTGGGGCAACCTGCGCGTCTGGAACGATGACGAAATCGCCGCCGGCACCGGCTTCCCGCCGCACCCGCACCGCGAGATGGAAATCATCACCTACGTCCGCCAGGGCGCGATCACCCACCAGGACAGCCTGGGCAACAAGGGCCGCACCGAAGCCGGCGACGTGCAGGTGATGAGCGCAGGCTCGGGCATCGTGCACTCCGAGTACAACCTGGAGAAGGATGTCACCAAGATCTTCCAGATCTGGATCATCCCCTCGGTACGCGGCGGCACGCCGTCCTGGGGCGCCAAACCCTTCCCGAAGGGCGACCGCGCCGGGCGCTTCGTGACCCTGGCCAGCGGCTATGAGAACGATGGCGACGCACTGCGCATCCGTGCCGATGGCCGCCTGGTCGCCGCCACGCTGAAGGCCGGCCAGACTGCCGAGTACGAACTGGGCAGCGACCGCCGCGCCTACCTGGTGCCGGCGGTGGGCAAGGTCGAGGTCAACGGTGTCGAACTGCTGGCCCGCGACGGTGCTGCAATCGCCGACGAGGCGGTGGTGAAGGTCACGGCACTGGAAGACAGCGAAGTGATTCTGGTGGATGTGGCCTGATCCAGGCAGCAGCAACGAAAAGGCACGCCCATTGGCGTGCCCCTTCCCATCTCCAAGAGTCATCGCTTGCGGCAAAGACTCATCCCATCACCCATCGGCACCAGCGAATAATCCACTCGCTCATCGGCCTTCAGTGCCAGATTGAGCTGCTGGATCGCTCGGGTATCCGCACTTTCCGGATTCGCCTCCAGCACTCGTCCGCTCCACAGGACATTGTCGAACACCACCAGCCCGCCGTCGCGCAGCAGACTCAGGGCGCACTCCAGGTAGGCGGGATAGTTGGCCTTGTCGGCATCGATGAAGACCAGGTCGAAACTCCCCTGCTGGCCACCGGTCAGCAGAGCCTCCAGCGTGGCCAGGGCCGGGCCGAGGCGAAGCTCGATACGAGCCTCGACACCGGCGTCACGCCAGTAGCGGCGTGCAATGTCGTTGTACTCGCCAGGCAGATCGCAACAGAGGATGTGACCGCCTTCAGGCAAGGCTTCGGCCATGCACAGGGAGCTGTAGCCAGTGAAGGTACCGATTTCGAGGATGCGTTTCGCACCGATCAGCCTGACCAGTAGAGCAAGGAACTGCCCCTGCTCCGGGGCCACTTGCCAGCGTGACATGGGCAGCCTGGCCGTTTCGGCGCGCAGGCGAGCCTTGATGGGAGAATCGCGCAGGGAGACGTCGAGCAGGTACTGGTAGAGCGCGTCGTCGAGAGTGAGCGTGCGAGTGGTCATGGGCCCTCCTGAAAATCAGGGGTGGAGGGCGAGACTCTGCACGGCAAGGACGCGCTTGGCTTCCAGGAAGGCCTTCTGCCAATAGGCGCTGTCCAGGCTGTCCAGGCGTACGGTCCCGCCCGTTCTGGGCGCATGAACGAAGCGCCCTTCGCCGACATAGATACCCGCATGGCTGACACCACGTCCACCGCTGGTGGCGAAGAACACCAGGTCGCCACTCTGCAGGGAGTCGCGGCCGACGGTGGGCGCGCGCAGGGTAATCATCTCGCGGGTGGAGCGCGGCAGCATCAGGCCCGTGGCGTCACGGTAGACGTAGCCGATCAGGCCGCTGCAGTCGAAGCCGCCGTCGGGTGTATTGCCGCCCCAGCGATAGGGCGTGCCGACCAGGCCAATGGCACGGATCAGGACGTCATCGGCGGCCTGGGTGTTGTAGACGGGAGCAGGCGTCGCGCGCACAACAGGTGGCGCAGGCGGCGGAGTGCGACTGGCGCAGGCGGCCAGCGAGGCGATGACAGCGAGGAGGATGATGCGCTGAGGAACGAGCATGTGATGGCATCCCGTCAAGGAGTGCCATCACTTTGTACCAACAGTGAGTTAAGCGCAATACTTAAAGTAAAACTTTAAGTTTAGCGCGTCACCGTCTTCGGCTCGTAGCCCGGTTCGAGTACCCGCTTGGCTTCCATGTAGCTCAGGCGCCAGTAGCTCTCGTCCAGACGATCCACCCGCACACCACCGCCACGGCGGCTGGCGGAGTGGATGAACTGTCCGTCACCGATATAGATGCCGGCATGGCTGACCCGACCGCGACCACGGTTGTTGAAGAAGATCAGGTCGCCGGGCTGCAGGTCTTCTTTCGAGACCAGCGGGACGTCCATATTGATCATCTCACGCGTGGAGCGAGGCAGGCTGATGCCCGCTTCTTCGCGGAACAGATAGCCCACGAAGCCGCTGCAATCGAAGCCGGTCCGCTCGGATTTTCCGCCAAAACGGTACGGCGTACCGATCAGCGAGAACGCGCGGTCCAGAATGTCGGATACGTGGGCAGTCGAACTGCCGTTATCGTTTTTGGCCCCCTCGTCCTGCGACTCATTCACCAGCGCTATGTTGTGCTGGTTTACCTGGAACGCTGCTCGAGTGGCAGGCACTGAAGCGACCTGGTTCGGCTGCGATTCCGGCGAATGGCTGGCGCAAGCTGCCAGCAGCAGAACGAAACTCATGGGCACGAGGGGTGCTAAGCGTTTAAGCATGGGCACGACCGTGTCTCATTAGCTCCATTTATTAGCGGGCTAATTTGCCCGCTCAATGGGGGTAATGCAAGTTTTTTATCGCGGAATGTGACTCAGCAGGCGCGGCATAATGTCTAAGGCTCGACCCACCATTCTTTCTTCGACCACCGAACTGAGGTCGGTCAGCCCCGGATTCACCTCGGCGGTGAAGCCTCCCGCGTCCCGCGTACGCAGCACGGGCTCGATGATGTAGGGGAAGCTCGCGGTGGTCCCGACCAGCAGAACGGCATCGAATCCCTTGCGCAATTGCGCATACAGCGTATCGATCGCCTCTTCTGGCAGCATCTCCTCGAACAGCACCACCGGCGGACGCAGGACGCCTGCGCAGCGCGCGCACTTCGGCGGCAACGGGCCATCCAGGTGCCCGGCCAGCTCCGGGCTTTCCAGCCCGCACGACTGGCAGTACAGCGGCGCCAGCTCACCATGGATCTCGATCAGCCGCTCCGGCGGCGAGCCGGCGCGACGATGGAAGCCATCAATGTTCTGCGTCAGCACCCAGCACTCCGGCTTGAGTCGTTGCAGCTGCGTAATGGCCTCGTGACCGGCATTGGGTCGCGCACTCAGGCAGGCCTTACCCAGCTCGGCCAGGTATTTCCAGCACAGCGCGGGGTCTTTCTGCAGCATCGGCCCGGAGATCGCGACCTCGATGGGGATACCTTCGGCGGTCCGGCCGTTATACAGACCGCCCAGCCCGCGATATGTGGGCATGCCGGAATCAGCGGAGAGCCCGGCGCCGGTAATCACCAGGATACGTTCGGCGCGGGCCAGTGCCGCACCAGTGCGTTCGATCGCCGAGTCCAAGCGCCCTCCCCCACGGCAGAGCCGCGTGTCAGTGGTTGACCGTGTACGACAACATCATCGAGATATGGCACAGCGGACGGCCGCTTTGTTCCTGCCAGGTATTGAAGGCGGCCTGCGCCTGCGCAAGATCCTTCTGGCTGGTGGGCGTTTTGTCGACGATTTCCTGGGCCTTGAGCGCGGCAACCACGTCGTCGCTGAGGACGAAGGTATCCTTGCCAGCCATGCGCAGCAAACGCGGTGCGGACATGCCGCCCAGTTGCGTGCCGCGCTTGGCCAGCAGCTTCCATAGACCGACGATGTCGCTCGACGGCCAGTCCGCCAGCAGCTTGCCAAAGCTGCCGTATTCGCGCGCGATGTCGAGCACCATCTGGGCGTTGCGCGGCACACTTTTCAGCTTGCCCAGGTGACGAATCAGCCGGGCATCCTGCATCAGGTTTTCCAGGCGCTCGCCACCCATCAGTACGACCTTCTCCGGATCGAAGCCGAAGAAGACTTCCTCGAAGGCCGGCCACTTGGCGTCCACCAGGCTGTGCTTGAGCCCGGCGCGGAAGATGCGCAGGCTGATCAGCGACAGGTAGCGATCATCGCCGACCGCTTCCAATTGGGCCGGCGACTTGGCCTGTGGCAGGCGGGCCTCCAGCGCTTGGACCGAGCCAAAGCGGTTCAGGCAATATTCATACAGCCACGGGTAATCGCGCATCGGGCTTCCTTGCGAGGTCTTACAGGTTCATCACGTCGAGGAAGCGCGGGGTGGCGCTCTCGTCGATGCGCAGGCTGTTGAAGTCGAACAGGTTGCGGTCGGCCAGCTGCGACGGCACCACGTTCTGCAGCGCACGGAACATGATCTCGGTGCGGCCTGGCGACTTGCGCTCCCAGTCCAGCAGCATTTCCTTGACCACCTGGCGCTGCAGGTTTTCCTGCGAACCGCAGAGGTTGCACGGGATGATCGGGAACTCCTTGAGTACCGAGTAGGCCTCGATGTCCTTCTCGTTGCAGTACGCCAGCGGGCGGATCACCACGTTGCGGCCATCGTCGGAGAGCAGCTTGGGCGGCATGGCCTTGAGGGTGCCGCCGTAGAACATATTAAGGAAGAAGGTTTCCAGGATGTCGTCGCGGTGGTGCCCCAGCGCCATCTTGGTCGCGCCGATCTCGTCGGCGTAGGTGTAGAGGGTGCCGCGGCGTAGGCGCGAACACAGCGAGCAGGTAGTCTTGCCCTCCGGGATCTTCTCCTTCACCACCGAGTAGGTGTCCTTCTCGATGATGTGGTACTGCACGCCGATGGACTCCAGGTACGCCGGCAGCACATGTTCAGGGAAGCCGGGCTGTTTCTGGTCCATGTTCACCGCGACGATCTCGAACTGGATCGGCGCGACCTTCTGCAGGTACAGCAGGATGTCCAGCAGGGTGTAGCTGTCCTTGCCGCCGGACAGGCAGACCATGACCTTGTCGCCGTCCTCGATCATGTTGAAGTCGGTGACCGCTTCGCCAACCTGGCGGCGCAGGCGTTTCTGCAGTTTGTTCTGGTTGACCGAAAGGGTGCTGGCCATGGTGCTCTGGAATCCGAAGGGCAAGACGAAAAGCCGGTCATTTTACGCGCAAAGCGACGCGCACCGCAGCCCCAACCGCAAGCATCTGATCTGAAAAGGAAAAATTCAGACGCTCAGGATGAGTGTCGAAAATATGTCGAAAACCGCTCATCAAGGCAGGCGAGCAGTGGCTGCCAATACCCTCTCTCCCCTAACATTTCGGAATCTTAAGCTTGTATCCGACGCTCGCGCGCCTAACGTACAGGGCGCTGGGTAGGTTCGGTGTGAGCTGACGCAGAAAAATAATCCTATATGGAAGGCCGACTCGGGGCTCGTCTAACACATAGAAATTGAGAAGCCGAAAACAAAGGGATATTGACCTTGATAAAGAAACTCGCAACAGTACTCGCAATTATTGCAATCACAAATACTGCAACTTACCTCCTAACCTATCGAGAGCTGGTGTATCTACGCCCACCTAGTAGGAACGACATCTTACTAACATTATTTCCCTTCATCGAAAACAAAGAACTTATCGCATCAGCCATCCAGCTGAACGACGAAGGGAAAAAGACACTTGCCATTAGCAACCTACTAAAGTCAGAGAGCATAACTGGAGCCTACTTTTCAGGCAGCACCTTAATTCTAACAAGCCATAATTTCGCGGTCTTACTAAAAAATACAGCAAAGAGCGCCGATGCTTGGACCTGCTCCATATACCCACCCAAGCACTTCGACTCCATGTGCTCAGCAATAAACGCCTCCAATAACGAGAATAAAAACCCATAAACCCAGAAAACCGATGAGAGCCAGCCTCAAGACAGCAACTATGCAGAGGTTGCATCGTGGATCGATAAAGGGTTAAGACGTACTGCATCTTGAAGGTACTCAGGCGAGAGATGTGCATAGCGCATCGTCATGTTCAGCGACGTATGCCCAAGAATCTCCTTGAGCGCAAGGATGTTCCCGCCATTCATCATAAAGTGAGACGCGAAGGTGTGGCGCAGGACGTGAGTGTATTGACCACGCGGCAGGTCGATATTGCAGCGCTTCAACATGCGAGCGAATGCCTCCCGGCAGAACGGGAAACGGTCTTTCTTGGCAAAATAGGCTTCAAGACGGTCTTGCAGCTCCTGGGAGATGGGTACCGTCCGTACTCGCTTCGACTTGGTGTTGGCGAACACCACACAGCCGGCACGAACCATCGGCCAAGTAAGACGTTGAGCTTCCGACCATCTCGCTCCCGTCGCCAAGCAGATCTCTGATATCAGCGCCAAGTGCGGGAAGGTTGAGTAGGCCCTCAGTGCAGATACCAGGGTCGCGACCTGAGCTTTCGACAGGAACGACACCACCTCCTGCTGAGGCTTCAGCGGCTTCAATGTATCCAGGGGGTTGGCGTAGTCGATGTCACCCAGCCGGCGCAGCTCGGTATAGATGGACTTGAGGTACGAGTAACGCACGTTGATCGAGCGCGGGAGTGCTCCTTCCTCCAACTCCACCTTACGCAGTGCCACCAAGTCTGAGACGGTAAATGTCTGAGCAATGGGATTCCCCAGCTTCGCAGCAATGAACAGCAGCATGTTCTTACGACGACGCCCGCTGGTGATTGCGTGCCCGTGGAGCTCATACCAACGCTCAATGAGCTGAGACAGTCGGCGTGCGTCCTTAGGCCTGGGATTCCACTCCGGTGTCACCGCTAGTTTCGCGCGCACTGAAGCTTCGAAGCGTTGAGCCTCGCCCTTGGTCTTGAACCGTTTGCGGAAGCGTTTCCCCTTGATGGGTTCGACGTCGACAAACCAGCGACCATCCTCCAGCTTGGTGATCGCCATTAGATCGCGTACCCCCGCTTCAAGTACCGATCATTTATGAGTCCAATGATGTGTCTTTCGAGGTCGCGAGTGCTGTAGCCCTTGGCGGTGTAGTGATCCTCGATCACATGCCAGAAGGGAAGCGTTCTCCCGACCTCCAGGGCCTTTTTTGGGGGCACGCGCTCCCGTGCGATCAGGCTGGCGAACTGGCCCAGGAACATTTCGCAGTTCTTGCCGGAGAAGCCCTGAGCCGTCTTGTAGTAGCGCCGATATTCGGTGCGATCAATGAGCGGATCGGCCTCTACCTGCACCTGGGTATCCAGGGTGATGAGCGACCAGAAGGGATTGAACTCCTTAGCGCTGTCCAACAGCCGGAAGCTCTCACAGGCATAACCCCACAAGCCTTGCAGATGCGGGCACAGCCCCGCGTAAGTACGGCAGCCGATCACCTCGCCCGAGGTCATCGTGGAGCCTTCGGAGAACTGCTGAACCACCGAATGGTGGAAGCGGAACTCGATACGCCACACCGTTTCCAGCGGGTTGAAGGCGGATTCACCATCGCCGAAGGGATCGCCGTTGAGGGAGGCCCAGACGTTTTCCCAATAGTCGAGTTTGTCGGTCGCCCGAGCTTGGAGCGTCTTGTTGTAGATGCTCAGTTGCAGGCCGCTAGCCGAGCCGAACATGTACGTTTCACCACGGCCGTAGACCGAGGCGTTGCCATCGAACTCGATACGCTCGATGCCGCTGATTTGGCGAACACGCCGGGACCGGCAGTGCATGCGGTCCACCAGGTCAGACGGAGGCGTCCAACCTTGCACGTCGAGGGCAAGATGCACTGCGCATTGATTGGTTTCGCAGGCCGAGAGCACGCCAGCGGCCAAGTCATCGAGCACGCCTTGCAGAATCGACGGATCGGCTCCGTCTAGGGCGTGCGGGGACACCTCAATCTTGAGGTGCGGACCGATGTTCTCGAGCTTCACATTATGGTTCTTGATCAGCAGGATCAGGCCCATATCGGCGTTCTGTAGCCGGTACTGGTAACCGGAGTCGCGACCAATACGACCCTTGGCCCACTGGTAGCCGGCGAACTCCACGATGTCTTCCGGCTCATCGAAGATCGCCATGACCTCGGGACGAATCAGGCCGTTGTACAACTGGCGCACCGTATCTACGCCGCATCGCAGCAGACGCACACCGGAAAGGTCGGTGAACTCCCCTGCCCTACTGCTGAAAAAGATGCGCCCTTGGGGCGACTCAAAGAACTGCCCGTCTTCCTGAAGTACTGCGCGAATCTGGTGTTCTGCTGCCTTAGTCATGATTCAAACCTATCCAATGCTATCCAATGAGTAACTGGGTTATCCGACGTGTTACAGGGTCGTCGGCCGCGCCTTCGGCCTACCGCTCGTGCCTGGCGCTCCCGGCCGGCGGCGCGGCTCGCCGAGTCAAAACGGAAACGCCCCGACCGGCTGCATCACCTGCAGGGCGGTGAGGAAACCGAGCGCATAGGCGAGTGCGAGCAGCCCGAGGGCGTTGATCAGTCCGTGCAGGGTCATTGCTTCCTCCAGGGGCGTGAGGCGTATTCGGAGTCGGGCACCACCGTCAGCGACGCTGGCGTGTTGGGCGGTGGTGGGCTGGCGGGTGTGACGATGGGGGCTGAGGGATTCACGCCGGCCATCGTTCTGGGCGGTGAGCCGGTGCAGGTGATGGTCTGCTTCCACTTCTCAAAGGCGAGTTCGGCCATGCACTCGCCCTTGGGGATGACCCGGTAGCCCGCCCCCATCAATTGCCAACTGGTCAGTTCCAGATGCCGGCCTTCCGGGTCATCCAGGGCGAACATGTAGATGTCGCCCTTCGACTGTCGGTAGGCGTGGGCGAGGATGCTGATGCGGCGGTCGGCGAAGGGATGGGCGCTCAGGTCAACAGGCGCACCAGCTGGCCCAGCAGGTAGAAGACCAGCAGGAACAAAGCTACCCGCAGCAGGACGCGCCGAATTAGCCACAGCAGGGCTTTGCGCGGTGGTCGCAGTAGCAGTTTCAGTAGTCGCCACGTGAGGCATGGGAGCGGCTTCAGGAGGCTTACCGCCGATGACCTTGAGAGGTCCCATATAGCTGAAAAAGCCAATAGTGCCGGCCAGCAGTGCCAGTAGAAGAACCAACTTAGGCGACCGGAACAGACTCTTGCCGGCCTTGGTGTCCTGGGTTTTGCCGGTGGCGGTGGACTGGTACAGGCGGAAGGTCTGCTTTTTGATTCGCTTGTATTCAACGATGGTGCCGTCAGCGGGCGGCCGGTTGAGCTGGGCGTCATGCTGGGCCTCCTTGTACCGGCCGGGAATGCCGATCACCGCGAGGTTGGAATGCTTGTAGGCCATCTCGCAGGTCATGCGGATGTCGTCGCGGATGTAGCTGATGTTCGGGGTGGTGAGGACGATGTCCCAGTTGAAGTGCCGATGCCGGGTCCAGGCATCCAGCCAGCCCATGGGGCGATCCGCTTCGTGCGCCGCTTCAGGGCCGCCGGGGTAGTCGAACTTCTCCAGATCCTTTTCCCGCCAGGACTTGGGAAATAGCAGCTGGGTTTCGTCGAAGATCAGGAACGCGCCCCGCGGTGCCCACTGAAACCACGTGCGCATCTGGTCGAGGTCGGCCAGCGATTCGAGATCGAGATTGATGATCTGCGCGCTGTTGGGCAGATCGGGAAACACGGTGTAGGCGCGCTCCAGGGTGAAGCCCCGGACGTTGGTGATGATGACGCGGCCGTCCTTGAGCGCGGGCACGGCATCGTCTTGGATCGCGCCGGATGTCTTGTAGGAGCCGTTAGGGCCGTGGTGAATCTTGATGGACATGACTCACCTCCCAATGATCGGCACGAAGCGCATGCAGAAGCGGGTGGCGGCAGCGGTCATGATGATGTTCAGTGCCTGCGGCACGCCGAAGAACGCGAGGCCGGCGGCAATGGGAGCTGGTAGCGCCGCATACATGCCTCTGACCATGGCGGGAATACCGAGCCCATCGATCAGCTCGCGGGCGACTGTGAAGCTGACATCGAGCAGCAGGATGAAGGTCTGCAGGGTGCTGTAGATGATCGCCTTGGTGGCCACGACCAGGCCGTCTTTGACGAAGTCGTAGATGCCCTGGGCGAAGAAGTCCCAGATCCACTGGAAGAAGCCGATGATCTGGTCGAGAAAGCCGGAGAGCCATTCCATAAGTCACTCCTTCAGGATGACGAAGGCAGCGATCAGCGCGGCCATGAGCAGCAGCGCGAGACGCATGTAGGAGAGTTGGGTGGAGTAGTCGGCGACGCAGAGGCGGTAGGACTTGCCCCAGACAGTGAAGGAGTCGCAGGGCAGTTGGCCGCCGCCGGTGGACAGCTGCAGATCGAAGGCGCCCTTGAGCTGATCGATGTTGGCTTTCACCGCGTCCTTGAGGTCTTTCTTGGCGTCCTCAACCTTTTGGTCCCATTCCTTGTTGGCCTCATCCCAGTTGCCGGCCTGGGGTTCTTCCAGGCTGCCCGAAGGACCGGGAATACCTTCGCAGAGAGGGTTCTTCGACGGGTCGCATTCGCCCTCACCTTCCCCATCACCGTTGCCACTACCGTTGCCTGACCCGGAGCCATCGCCGCCACCGGTACCGGGATCGGTGCCACCGCCGTTACCCCCGCCAGTGCCTGGATCAGTGCCGCCACCGTCCCCCCCACCATTGCCACCGCCCGTGCCGGGATCTGTTCCGCCCCCCTCGCCCGGATCGGTACCGGGATCGGTCGGGGTCTTGACGCAGGTGGTGCCGGACCACGAATAGCCATCCGGGCAACCGGGATCATTGGGATCGGAGGGCGGGGTATTGGGGTCGGTCTCGCCTTCGGGTGGTGCTGGGTTCGGCGAGTCACCTACCGAGGGCGGCAGGGCGTTATCGGTGGCGCAGTTCTGGCCGTCGCTGGACATCGAGTAGTTGCAGAAGCCTTGGCTAGTAGAGCCAGGAACGAGATAGCAGGAGGTGGCCTTGCTGGAGTTCAGTTGGTACTGGCAACTGCCGCTGCACACCGATGAAGGCGGCGTGCTGAGGATGGTGACGCGGCCGGCAATGGTGGTGGTCGGTGAATCCGGGCCTCGGGCCAAGAGCGGCATGCCGACTTCGCAGGTAGGCGGAACCACGCAGCTACCCGACGCGTCCAGTTGCTGGCCGGCCGGGCACTCACACTGGCCGTTGGTGCCGTTCCACGAGGCACCAGAGCCGCAGGAGTCACCTAACCGTCCGAAAGATACGTTACCGGCCGCAGATCCATTGCTGAACTTCGCGATGCAGTTGACCGTGGTGGCGTTGACCATCTGCGCGGTCACCGTCAACGGCGAACTGGGAAAGCTCTTTTGCACCTCAGCGAGATAGGCGTCGCACACGGCGCCGGCCGAATTGTAGGTATTGCCCTTGTAGGTGAAACCATAGTTCGCCGCTTGCGCCAACTGCGGTAGCAGTAGCGCCGAGACGATCCACAGTACCCATCTTAGAAACCTGTTCATTCCCCACTCCGGACAAGAAAAAAGCCCCTGCGGAATCAACCGAGGGGCTTTCCGCTTCCATCAGGCGGTTAGAAGAATTCGCCGCATCGGTACCCGGT
This sequence comes from Enterobacterales bacterium AE_CKDN230030158-1A_HGKHYDSX7, assembly GCA_046940325.1. Taxonomy (GTDB): domain Bacteria; phylum Pseudomonadota; class Gammaproteobacteria; order Pseudomonadales; family Pseudomonadaceae; genus Pseudomonas. The sequence continues at coordinate 1,028,769 of JBKYMN010000001.1, forward strand.
GATGAAGGCGCCGGCGAAGAACGCCCCCAACCACACCGACCAGAGCACTTACGCTTTGCGCAACATGCTGTAGATCAGGCCGGCCACGGCCAGGATGACCAGGGCACCGACGATGTAGCCGCCGATGTTGGACATATCGCCCTTGCCGTCGGTGATGGCCTGTTCGACGCTGGAGGTGTCGATAACGCTGGCAGCCCAGACCGGCATCGAGGAGGCAGCGGTGACGGTGCCGGCGATGCACAGGTTGCGGAACGAGCGGATCGGGTTGAACTTGGCGATCTGTTGTTTCATGGCGTTCATGGGTGTTTCCTCTCTACTTGGCTTTACGAAGAAGTGACGCGACCCAGCCAGTTAAAAGCCCCGTCACGAATGCCCCCAGAACGCCCGCAGCACCGATGCTGAAGGCCTCCAGGGAGAATCCGCCGTTGACCAGGATTTCAATTGCTCCAGCGGCCTCGGGCGGAATCAGATAGGCCTGTTGCCATTCGATCTGCTGGCAGCGCATCAGGCCGTCCGCCGTGGACGCCCAGCTGGTGCAGACCTGAACAGCAACCACGCCTTGCATGTCAGCGGGCCTCCTTACGCGGGCGGTCGCACCAGCCCCAGAAGGAGCGAAGGACGAACCACCACAGGGCGAAGAAGGCGAACGCAGCCGCGACCACAGCGATCACGGAGTCCAGCGGGTAGGGTTCGAGGAACTCACGCACCGCACGCACGGCTGGCGATACGGCGCAGAGAATTGCCACGTACAGAACCCAGCCGAAGGCGAAACGGAGTGGCGCTTTCATCTACCTACCCTCCCCGTCAGGACTTGCTGCTGTCGGAAGGTTTGTCAGCGGTGGGCTGAGTCGGGCGCTGGGCTTGTGATTGGGCTGCGGGACGAGCGGCAGGAGCTGGTGCGCTGGCTTCTTTACCCACTGCCAGCAATTCGGTCAGCACCTGGGTATTGGTGGTGCGGCCGAAGCGGTCCTGGGTCGGGCGGACCACACTGGCGAACTTGCAGAGCACCGGGGCGCCTTCGAAGACGATGGAGTCCAGCAGGGTCGGTTCAACGTTGTATTCGCTGATCTCGAAGCCCCTGGCGTTGCCGCGAGCGGTTTCCGGGATCGGGGAAATGGCCTGGACGCTGGCGAAAATCTCGCCGGACTTGGTGGAGGTGTAGGTGTCGGTCTTGGTGACCCAGAGTTCGACTACGCCGCCAGTGGTTGCAAACATGTTCATGTGAAGCTCCTTTGCCTTTTTCGGGCATGAGTTGGCCCGCTGCTGCAAATTGGGCGCGTTGGTGGCCGTCATTCAGCGGGTGTGGTGGTGCCTGGGTTCTGCGGTGGTGCGGGCGGTGAGTGGGGTCAACACAAAGGGCTCTGCCCTTGTCATCCCGCTCTCGCCGCCGAGGGCTCAGGAGCGCGGGGCGGTGGTGCTGCCCCTCACTCCCGAGCAGAGGCTATTCAGGGAGGGGGACGGTCAAGGGTGCGCTTCGCCCGGCGCTCCGTTTGTCCGAACGGGAAAGCGCGTTCGGACAAGCCGGTGCGGCGGCCCTGGACCTGATTGGCCCAAGTGCAGATGGTGTGGCGAGCGTGGTAGCGACCAACTACGGTGCCGACAGCCAGCAGGACGAGCCAGAAGATCAGGTGCGGGATCGGGTTAAAGACCATTACTCAGCCCTCCAGCTCGAATGGCTCGCGCACCGGGACGAAGGGCGTCGGCCTGCCGCTGTCGTAGATAACGTGCCAGTACTTCGGGGGACGGAGCGCGGGCATGTGTTTCGCGCAGGTAAAACCCGGTTCCACCCGGTACGTCGAGTGGATCGAGCGCCACACTCCCGCGACCAGCGCCATCGTGGTAACGACCGTGAAGACTCGCGTAGGGCGGCACTCGGTGCAGGGTGTGGACTGGGAGGCTGCGGGCTTCGCCAGTTCGCGACGGGACCAGCAGACAGAGCAGTCGCAGTCCGGGGCGTGAGGTCGACGAACGTACTTCGACAGCATCGGAAGTCACCTCGCGATCAGTAGGCAGACGCGGATGAATCACAGCGAGGGAGAACAGGCACCGCATAGAAGGAAGAACGTCTTCATCGCGGTTGGCTTCGACGGTCAAACGTGCAGAGGCAAGCTCCATCCGCCCTTCTTCATGGAATCGGCGGGCAGCGTCCGCGAAGCCATCGGTCAGAGACTTGCGCATCAGGCGAAATGACAGGCGTGCAGCGGCGAGCTTTTCCCTAACACGCTGGGCACTGAGCGGAGAAAGAAGGCTCATTAGAGGCCCTCCTGTTCCAGCAGACGGCGATTCAGCAGCGCCACATTCACCATGACGCGGTTGCCGATCTTGATGCGCGGGATGTAGCCCACGCGAATCCAGCCCTCAACTACCCCCTCATCCATACCGATCCACGACGCAAATTTCCGCCACGGCATCAGCACGGGAGCGTTTTGGACCACATCGAGAAAAACCTTGCTTCCTTCCGTTTCCATGACCTTTCCTGCACTATCAGATGTCAATTATTCGGGGACATCCGGCGTTGCATTAAATGCAATGCCATATGTGCACCATAACAAATCAAGCACTTTATGTATTGCACTATGTGCTAGATCATTAGAATTTTATGGAATGATCAGAGAAAGAATTATTGCTATCTGGGAATATATGGACTTGTCCGCCGCTAAGCTGGAGAAGCTGACGGCTATTGACCGCAACAATTGGTACCACCTGCGAAACGGCAGGCGACGAGCCAACGAAGACGACATAGAGGCAATAATCAAGATCGCCCCCCAGTTCGCTTTTTGGCTAACGACAGGACAGATTGCCCCGGAGATTGGACAGGTCAGCCCCGAGTTCGAAGAGGCAGACACCCACTTGCAAGGTCCCCACGTGGGATAGAGCTGACAAGGAAGGCAGCCCTCAAGTGGTTCAAAGGAAAAAAGGGGTAACACCTGCAAGGTGTTGTGCTGCGTGCAAGAACCCAGGCACTGAAACGAAGAAGCCCGCCGATATGTGGGCTTTTTTATGGTCAGCTACGACCCCTTGCAGTCGTTCGTAGTAAGCAGAAACCGGCCAATAGTTGCCCATTAGTGAGCATGGTAAGCCCTTAGTAAACGCCGTAGGTCCTTCCGCATCCGACGTAAAGTAGCAGGAACCCTCAAATTTGCAGATCACACTCTTCGAGCTAAGGGAAGATATCCGACGACATTAATTGACCATCACACGACGCTTTAATCTAACTCAGGATATGAGTCTGATTGCCCCTGAGTTCACACTCTCGGGCAACTGCGACTCTGCTCAGCAAAGCTTCAATCAGTACGCCGAGAAGATCGGTCAGGACTATGGCAATGGCGGTATCTGCCAGGGCTGCAAGTTGCTGGGTGAGTTGACCATGAAGCTGCCCGACTACGACAAAGACAACCCAAACTCACTGCAAGAAGGCCAGAACATGGTCCCCAAGCCCTGGAGACCTGCGCCAATTAACGCATAAAAAGGGGAAAATTTAGTTTTCCACTCTAAAGCCATCTTGAAGGTCAGCATTAGAGCACTTAAATAAATCCGCCCGCTTTCCCCCGCGTCTATTCTATAAGCTCGAGGAGCTCTGAAACGGCTGCTGAAAGAAGAACAAGCATTCGCTCAATTGTCACAGAGTTTGCCACTTCTTTTATCCCCTTAAACTCCTTAATACTCCAAGCCATGAGATCAACAAGGTCGTGCCCTCTGATGTACGACCTAGGATCACCCACTAACATCGCCTCCCACTTTATAGTCTCTGCATCAAATGTTGTTCGTTCAGCCATGTGTTTATTTTTAGAAAGAATTCTTGCCGAATATGCAACATAATCAAGCAGCAATCCACTGCCGGAAATCGACAGATCCTTGTAAGGGTCCACCCACTCCATTTTCCAATCGAGATTCTTATCTGCAAGGCGCATCGCAAATATTTTCTTAAGAGCCAGTACTAGCGAATCCATAAAGGCGTCAAGATCTGCTATGCGGGCCCTGCCTGAACTCACCAATAAGTCGCTTACGATACGTCTGGTGTAAAAATAAAGCTCTAGGGACGCGTGTTCCGTCCATTTTAATCTAGGTACGTTCTCAACAGCGTTTAACCAAGAATCAAGATCCTTATCGACGATGCATCTGTAGGACTTGTCCCCTTCCAATGTTGATAGCTCTTTTGCTAACGCAATGACTCTCTGCTTGTTGCCGTCGGTCAATCCATATTTTCGGAGAACATCTCCCGGGACTTCAATACCATCTACTTCATATACAATGTAATCAGAACGAGAGTTAGCCTGAAAGCAACTTGTGAGAACCTCTTTATCAAACACTCCTTCAACATAGACATCTTTCAAGCCTGGTTCGAATTGATGCCTAACGAGGAGCTCCTCTATGCTTCTACGCGGGATCATTTCGGCTCACTCATCATGGGTACGACGCGATTCCGGTGCTGAGCCAATAGTTCCATAGAGTGCGATGCAAATATGAACTGAACATTGGCGCCATTCGTTATGTCCAGTAAAGACTGAACAAGCTGTCGCTGCCATTTCACGTTCAGAGAGATCTCAGGTTCATCAATCATGAAAACACATGGCTTGTCCCTACCTGATAGAACATAGCAAAAGAGCAGCATCAGTTGCTGTTCACCAGAGGAGAGATGAGCAGCCTCCAGGGGAGCGCCTGAGTTATTGTAAATAGAGAAACCCTGGCTAACTTTATAGGATATGTATTTATCCCTTAAGTAGTTCGAGTTTATAGTATTGACAAATCTGTCAATTATTTGATAGATGGCGTCCAGCGCTTGCAGTCTACTCCGCAAGCTTTCAACATAGGGGACTAACAATTCAGCTGCAAGTCTTTTCTTTTGCCTAGACCGAGCGTTCAGCGATTTCTTCAAATCCGAAATGGACAGTGGCGTAGCAAGTTCATAGCCAGCTAGTTCTTCTGTGCGCTGCTCTATCTCAGTCAGAAGTTTTTGCAGACCTTCGTAATCGGGCTCTTCTTCAGCGCTGGCATTCGAGGAAGTGAGCTGCTTTATTACATTAATGTAAACGGAGTGAACGTTCTCCGAACCTCTATTTGCACTATAAACCGCCTTTCTAGATATCCATCTGCTGGCTGAGCCAAGTGCTTGGGTTAATGCAATCTGCCTCGAGCGAGCAACAATATCATTTAGTCTGCGCGGCTCGTCGATGCGCATAATACGCCGAAGCTCAACTTCATCTCCAGGGTCAGCAACGACGTCACTATCAAGCCTGCGATCAGCATTCAAAATAAATATACTTGGAGCATATCTGGATAGCATGAACAAATATATTGATTCGCCTATATTTTCTCCAGACACCTTATACCGTTCGGCAATCGTTTTCTTCGTTCTCCTTGCCCCAGCCTCAATGCTTTCTAAATCCAAATAATATCCGGCTTCGTTTCTGAGTCCGCGTGGCACGAACTCCCAAAGGGCGATCACCACCCCTTCTTTTTCAATAGTCAGGACCAAGCGCTTAATTGGCTTAACTGAAGATGATTTTGCTCGCGGAACGATTTGCGCTGCTTTAAAGATCACGCCATTTGCGAGTCGAACCTCGAACTCCTCAAAAACCGATTCATATAGCGCCTGTCTGTGCCCTTTATCACCACCCGGTGAAAGTAGGTGGAATGCCAGTCGTAGTATGGTGCTTTTGCCGACCCCGTTATCTCCATATAGGATGGTGGCATTTGAAAAAGCAGAGGCGGATGGCAATGAATAATCATACAGCCCAAATAATCCAACCACATTTATAGACGCTATTAATGGCGAACCTCCAGACTTCTTGTCCTCGAAATCCTTTCCGGGAAAAAGTTCTTCTCTCATGCATCCCTCCTGAACACTTCCATAGCTCTTATAGAATTAATGAAAATTTAAGCTCTTCCTTTAAAGGAAAGCTCCTGGGAAAACAGCTCTCTATTTCTTGAATAGTAACCGCACTTAAATTACTTCCAAGAAACCTATAGTACGTTGAGAGTGAATAACCCCCAAAATGCATTGTACATGCTATACCAAGTTACATTATCACCGTACACGGCAAATGGAGAAAGATCTGTTTTCCTTGTTCTAATCGTTCGCTTTTGGCCGACCTCTGCCAATCACTACCGACAGAAATCGACGAATATCAGCCCTTCGCGGGTGGCCTGAATCGGCCAAGATCGGACGTTTAGGGGAGAAAAATAATCTGTCCCTTTTTCAACGATTGCATATTCAGTGCTCGTTCAACCCATCAACGTATTTGATGGCAGCGAGGAATGCGTCGCGAGCATTCGGAGATTGGATAGTCTTACCGGCTGCTTTGAATGCAAACCACATCTCTCCGTTGGGAGACACGTTCGGCGCGTACGCAAGATAGATAGGCTTTTTCATCGCAAAGGCGTAGCCAATTTCAAGTAACGTCCCGTAGCACTCAGCATCTTCTAGCCAAGCGAACACCGCATCGGCTTTGGCTATGCCTGCTAGGGATCGTTCAAAGACAATACTTCCCGCGTCACCGGCACCTGTACCCGATGAGCAATAGTTTTCCGCCGCCCCATGAGTACCCGTGCCGTAAGCTGCTGCCGCTTTAGAACTTGCCCATGGGTTTGGGTCACCTGCGACGTGGGCGCATCCGTGATCACACCCTACTGTCCAGGGGCCAGAATAAGCGAAAGTCACCCCCTCAACAGTTTCCTCGACCACCTTCGGAATAGCACTCCATGCCTCCTGTTCAAAACCGAGGAGAGAGCACTCCACCAGTCCGAAGCGGTTTCTGTCTCGCTCAATTCGACCTGCTGCGTACCAAACTACCGGTTTCTTTGCCATTCAATTGAATCCTTTCTTGAGATGCAGAGGGAGCATAACCAGACCGCGTGCCCATATCTACTGCCCTGAGCCCGCTTAATTTCTCGGTAGGCACTCGCCTCAATAATGGATACCGCTCCCACACTACGATCTACGCCCCAAACTACTGTCGCCCCAACGGACGAAGGACCTGTAGGCCTCAGTCTTACAGGAAGTGCTCGATGAGCTCTCTGGTGCCCGAAATAAGCTCTCCCGCATCTCGTATGTCGTACTTATCCCACTCTGCATGAAGCGCCGGATTGCGCACTCCAGCGTAGGCCTTTACGCGCTTGGCCTTTACAGGAGTAAAAACACCCGCTTTCACTAGAGCGTCGACCAAAGGCTCCAACGTCAAACCAGATCCGTTGACGTTGTTCTTCGCAGCAATGCGCTTGATCGTGTCCTCCAGCACAATTGCGGCGAGCACTCCGGCCTCGCGAGCCTTGTTTGCTCGGTGAAAGGCTGCTGCGTGATCTAAGAAATCGTCGAACGCAGTCGCAACGACCACGTCTTCGAGCCGACGAAGAAGACCATGGCTCGCTTCATCCTCCAACGCTGAGAGGAGGCCGTGCATCTTCTGCACCAACGCCCAGGGTGCCCCCCCCGCGAGTTCTTTGCTCGTTGTGATCCGCTCCAACTCCTCCCGGAAATAGCTGCCCGGTGGAGTCGTGAGCGAAATGAGGTTCGCCGAAGAAGTCATCCACGCCTGAACTTCAGGAATCAGATCAGACTGAACCCAGTACGTAGGACCATATTGACCGTCGTATTGACGACGCGACGTAAGCACGCTCCCTCGTTGCAGGAGAGCTTCTATACGTTGCAGAAGATCTGGTGCAAGTGACACGTGGCGCTCCCTGGGGCTAGTGGCGATTCCAGAATGCATTGCTGGCCGCACACTAGCATTAGAGCGCTAGCAATCACCATCCCATAGAGCGGCCCCTGGCTGCGCAATAACTAGCAATGCAAGACAGCCCAAGCGTGTCCTCAGTCGTAGCCATTCAGTGACCCCTTTTGGCCGGTTGCAGCCCTTGCAACGTGTCGAAAAAGTGTCGATATCTCTACCCATTGCTATCCGAAGCTATCCAGCTCTGATGCAGCAGACAGCCTCAGACCCTTGATCTATCGGGGGCTATCCAACGCTATCCACTGAAAAATCAAGGCTAGCATTTCTACGCGCAAAGCGACGCGGACCCCAGCCCCTCTATCGGTGCAATGCTAGTCTGACATCATGACCACCGACCTTGACCATGCGCTTGATCTCACAGACCAGCTCCTTCAGCTGCTGCGGGAAGCGCCTGAAGGAATCTCCGAGTTCCAGCTGATCCAGCAGTTGAAGGCGCGGCACTCCACCCATGTGCCCAACCTGCCGCTGACCGACAAGCTGGTGCTGTTCCGCACCCACTTCCTGGTGTTCAGCGCGCTGTATAGCCTGCGAGACCGGCTCTGGGGGGAGCAATCCGCGCACCTGGAGATCGGCCCGCTGCAGATTCGTCTCTCTCCTTATATGAGCGGTGTGCAGGCGCTCGGCGAACAGGACGCCCTGCGAGCGTACTACCTCGATGAGAAGCACCTGAAGGAAACCACCGAGCGCGATGTGGAGAAGTTGCTGGAGAGTTTCTGGACGCGCATGCAGGGCAACGAGGAAAAGGCCGCCGCCCTGGCTCTGTTCGAGCTGGAAGACGGCCCGGTGGACTATGCGCTGATCAAGCTGCGTTACCGCCAACTGGTCAGCCAGCACCACCCCGATCGGGGCGGCAGCACCACGCGCCTGCAGTCGATCAACAAGGCCATGGAAATTCTGGAGCGCTATTACAGCCGCCCGTGAAACTTCCATTTGCTCTAACCCCACGGACGACGTGGCTTGCAGCCATTCCTATACTGCGACGTAAGGTCGCATAGGTCGGCCGGGCACCGGATGTCGCTGGCTACGCGAATCAGGCGCCTTGCTGGGGGGCGGCCTTCTATAAGAAGAGGAGATAGCTGACATGATCCATCATGTGTGGGGGCTCTTCACCCATCCCGATCAGGAATGGCAGGACATCCGTGGCGAGGAAGAATCCATCAGCCACATGTACCTGACCCACGTCCTGATCCTCGCTGCCATCCCGGTCATTTCCGCCTACATCGGCACCACGCAGGTCGGCTGGGTATTGGGCAATGCGGGACCGGTCAAGCTGACGGCCGCCAGTGCGATCCAGCTGACCATCATGACCTATATCGCCATGCTCGCCGGCGTCGCCGTGATGGGCGCCTTCATCCACTGGATGGCGCGTACCTACGACGCATCGCCATCGCTGACCCAATGCATCGTTTTCGCCGCGTACACCGCCACCCCGTTGTTCATCGGCGGCCTGGCGGCGCTCTACCCGCACCTGTGGCTGGGCATGATCATCGGCACCGCCGCGATCTGCTACACCGTCTACCTGCTCTACGTCGGCATCCCTACCTTCATGAACATTCCCAAGGATGAAGGCTTCCTGTTCTCCAGCTCGGTGCTGGCGGTGGGACTGGTGGTGCTGGTGGCGATGATGGCCCTGTCGGTCATCCTCTGGGGCAGCGGCGTTGGCCCGGAATACACCTGATAGCGCGACATGAACGAGAAACCGGGCCCCTGAGGCCCGGTTTTGTTTTGCGTGCATGCCTGAAACTCGCCCGGCTTGCCTGAACCTGCACCCCGGACGAGCGGCCGCGAGAAATCCTCCACCCGCGCTCCGACTACGGCATAATCTGCCCCCGTCGGAGAACCACTGTATGCCTGAACAGCTCAACGCTCGCGTCGAAGCCTGCTATCAGCAGGCCGAAGCCTTCTTCCAGCGGCGCTTTCCCCGCCCGGAAGTGAGCTTCCGGCTACGCGGCCAGAAGGCCGGCGTCGCCCACCTGGATGAAAACCTGCTGCGCTTCAACCCGCAGTTGTACCGGGAAAACCACGAACACTTCCTCGAGCAGACCGTGGCCCATGAAGTGGCCCACCTGATCGCCCACCAGATGTTCGGCCCGCGCATTCGCCCCCACGGCGAGGAATGGCAGCTGATCATGCGCGGTATCTACGGCCTGCCGCCGGACCGCTGCCACACCTATGAGATCAAGCGCCGCCGCGCCACCCGCTACCTGTACCGCTGCCATTGCGGCGAGGGCAATGAATTTCCCTTCTCCGCCCAGCGCCACAATCTGGTCGCCCAGGGCCGCCGCTACTACTGCCGGCGCTGCCGCGCGACGCTGATCTTCACCGGCGAAACCCGCCGCGAGTAAGGCCGCTCAGGCGATGACTTTCGCCGCCTTCAGCGCCTGAACCTGCTCGGCCGAATAGCCCAGCTCCGCCATGACCTCTGCCGTGTGCGCCCCCAGCGCTGCTCCTATGTGACGCGGCTCGGGCAAGCCGGCGGAGAAACGGATCGGGCAAGCCACCTGCCGTTGCTCACCGCCCTTGCCATTGGGGACCCGGGTAACCACACCGCGCTCGCGCAACTGCGGATGCTCCACGGCCTCGGCCATGGACAGCATCGGCTCGACGCAGGCATCCAGCGCCGCAAAGCGTTCCTGCCACTCGCGGAAATCGCGCTTCTCGAACTCGATGGCGATCTCGCGCTTGAGCGCCTGCTGGTCTTCCGGCTTGGGCGACAGCCCGCGCGCGGCCAGTTCCGGGCGGCCAATGGCGGCGCAGAACGGCTGCATGAACTGCGGCTCCAGGCTGCCCACCGAGAACCAGCGGCCATCGCGGGTGCGGTAGTAGTCGTAGAAGCTGCCGCCATTGAGCGCGAGGCCTTCCATCTCGGGCTCCACGCCCGCCGCGAGGTAGCCCGCCCCCGCCATGCCGTGCAGGCTGAAGGCACAGTCGGTCATGCTCACGTCGACCTGCTGCCCCTCCCCCGTCTGCTGCCGGTGGATGACCGCCGCCAGCAGGCCCATCACGCCGTGCAGCGAGCCGCCGCCGATGTCCGCCAGTTGCACGCCCAGCGGCAGCGGGCCGCCCTCGCGGCGGCCGGTGTAGCTGGCCACACCGGCCAGGGCCAGGTAATTGATGTCATGCCCGGCGCGGTCACGGAAGGGCCCGGTCTGGCCGTAGCCGGTGATCGACACGTAGATCAGCTTCGGGTTGATTGCCTTGAGCGCCTCGTAACCCACGCCCAGCTTGTCCATCACCCCGGGGCGGAACTGCTCGAGCACGATGTCGTATTCCTGCACCAGTTGCTTCACCACCTCCACCGCCTCAGCCTGCTTGAGATCCAGCGCGATGCAGCGCTTGTTGCGGTTGAGGTAGGCGTGGCTGGCGGAGGTGCCGTCCACATGCGGCGGCAGGACGCGCACCAGGTCCATGCGCGTGGGCGACTCCACCCGCAGCACCTGGGCGCCCATGTCGGCCAACAGCAGCGAGGCGAACGGCCCCGGCAGCAGAGTGGAGAAATCGAGGATCTTCAGGGAGGCGAGCGGGCCGTTCATGGGCACTCCTGTTTCGCTCAATCGATGCGTGGGCGCCGCGCCTCAGAGCTTCATGCCGCGGCTGATGATCTCTTTCATGATCTCCGAGGTACCGGCGAAGATGCGCTGGATACGCGCGTTCGCGTACATCTTGCAGATCGGATATTCCCACATGTAACCCCAGCCGCCGTGCAGTTGCACGCCTTCATCGACCACCTTGCAAAGCAGTTCGGTGGTGAACAGCTTGGCCTCGGCAGCCACTTCGGGGGTAAGTTTCTTCTGGTTGTGGTCCATCACGCAGCGGTCGGTGAAGACCTGCGCCACGTCGATCTGCGTACGCATCTCGGCGAGTTTGAAGCGAGTGTTCTGGAAGTGCGCCACCGGACGATCGAAGGCCTTGCGCTCCTTCACGTAATCGACGGTGGCGTTCAGCGCCGCCTCGGCGCCAGCCACTGCGCCGCAGGCGTTGGTCAGGCGTTCCTGGGCCAGCATGTTCATCAGGTAGAAGAAGCCTCCCTTGGCGTCGCCCAGCAGGTTCTCCTTCGGCACCTTTACGTTGTTGAAGAACAGTTCGGCGGTGTCCTGGCTCTTCATGCCCAGTTTCTTCAGGTTGCGCCCACGCTCGAAGCCTTCCATGCCGCGCTCGACCACGAACAGGCCCATGGCGTGTTTGTTACTCGGATCGGTCTTCGCCGCGACTATCACCAGGTCCGCCAGCAGGCCGTTGGAGATGAATACCTTGGAGCCGTTGAGGACGAAGTGGTCGCCCTTGTCCACCGCCGTGGTGCGCATGCCGGCCAGGTCGGAGCCGGCCGAAGGCTCCGTCATCGCCACCGCCAGGATGCTCTCGCCACGGATGATGCCTGGCAGCCAGCGGGCCTTCTGCTCGGCATTGCCGTACTCGGCGATATACGGGCCGCACAGCGCCGAGTGCAGCGGGATCATGAAGCCCGGCTCGTTGATGGCGGCCAATTCCTCACACATGATCTGTTCGTAGCGGAAGTCCTTCAGCGCGGTTCCGCCGTACTCCTCTTCCGCCCAGGGCAACAGGAAGCCCATCTCCCCCGCCTTGCGCCAGACACCGCGGTCCACCACGCCGGCTTCCTCCCATTCCTCCTGGTGAGGCACCACTTCCTTGTTGAGGAAGGATCGGAACGCATCGCGGAACAGGTTGTGCTCGGTCTCGAAGTGATTGCGCAGCATGGTCGACTCCCGGTGGGTTGAGTGCCCGCAGGGTAGGTGCTGGCCGCGCGCGGCCTCAATGACGCGAGCGCTCAGGGTCGATTGACGCAATCGCCCAGCGGATGCGAGTGTGAAACTTCCCAAAGCTGCACCGGAGAGCGCCCGCATGCAGATTCGCCCTTTCCAGGCGGAAGACATCCCGCCGTACGAAAGCTGGTTCGTCGATCCGATGCTCTACGCACAACTGGGCCCGATGGATCGCTACTGGCTGGAACAGGTGCTGGATGATGCGGAAAAGGCTCAGTACAGCATCCTGCGTGGCGACCAGTTGATCGCAGTGGTGGGGGTTTGCCTGCCCACCACGGCTCATCCGTATTACTTCGTGACCGACCTTGCCGTGCGCCCGGAGTTACGTGGCTCGGGTATCGGACGTGCCGTGATGGCGCTGGTGATGAACCGACCGGAACTGCAGGGCAGTTCCCTATGGCGGGCCAGCGTGAGGCCGGACAACCCGGGGGCGCTGGCCTTTCTCCTCAAGCTGGGCTGGACGCGGCTGGAGATGGGCAACCCCTTCGATGAGCTGCTCGAGTTCGAGTTCCGCCGACGGCCTGCAGGCCCCAACTTTCGCTGACCTGCCCCCTGTAGGAGCGAGCTTGCTCCTACCAAGAACGTCCGCTCCTTTGCAAACGCGCATAAAAAAACCCCCGCCGAGGCGGGGGTTCACACAAAGGAGTCAAACGGTAGAGCTGTAGTTCTTAGAACACGTACTGCAGACGGGTCACGACGCCGTTGCCGTCATCGTCGCCGTTGGCGTTGCGGATGCCGTCGGTGCTGACGTGGACGTAGTCCAGGGAGACCTTCACGGCTTCGTTGGCGTACCAGTTCACACCGATGGTGTTGGTGCTGGCCTTGGTGTCGCCCACGTCGCGGGTGGCGGTAGCCACGACCACGTTCGGGTCATCGACCTTGATGTGGTCGTAACGGTAGAAGACTTCCCAGGCACCGATTTCCTTGTTGGCCGGCTTGATGGTGTCGAACTTGGCGCCATCGAGCTTGTACACGCGGGATTCACCGGTGATGGTGTAGGCCAGTTGGCCGTAGTAGCCGTCTGCCTTGATGTCTTCGTAAGCGTCGGCATCAGCCTTCAGCTTGCGCTTCAGGTATTCGGCCTGAGCGGAGAACGGGCCGAAGGCGTAGGCGAATTCAGCACCCCAGGTGGAGTCGTCCTTGTAGGAACCGGCCGGGCTCAGGGTAGCGCCGCCGAAGGTGGCGCGGTTGCCGTTGTCGCCAGCGTCGTTGCCGCCGTTGGTGGCGATACCACGCATGCCCAGACGCGGACGGATGCGGGAGTCGAAGGCTACGTCGTCCAGGTCGCGGTAGGCGTAGTCCACACCAACGTGCAGGACGTTGCCGTCGGTGTTCAGCGGAGCGAACACGCCACGGAAGTTGAACTGCTTCACGCTGTCGCCGTCGGTGTCGTCGGCATCCTTGGCGTATACGCCAGCATCCAGGTAGGCCATGTTGGCGACGACGCCGCCAACCTGGGCACCCATGCCGTCCTGGTGGGTGTTGATCCAGTCAGCCAGTTCGTAGGCGCTGGTACGCTCGGTGGCGGTGACCCACTTGGAGCTGGTGGCTTTTTCCAGGCCGAAGTCCGGGTCGAAGCGGCCGAACTTCAGGGTTACCGGGCTGAAGCCGGTATAGCTGAAGGAAGCCTCGTCGAAGTAACCGTTGTCAGCGTTACCGGAGTTGTGGGACATGTCGTAGTTGATCTGGTATTTCCAGTCTTTGTAGACAGTGCCGCCCAGTTCCAGGTAGGCGCGGCGGAAGTAGGCGCCGTCACCGTTGTTGCCGTTCTTGGTGTAGAAACCATCGAAGCGGCTGTAATCCGCTTGCAGACGGCCACCGAGCTTGAAGCTGAATTCCTTGTCGGTGGTGCCGACTTCAAGACCGCCTTTGGTCTTGATCACGATATCGGCGCCATCGGTGGTGACTGTGCCTGCGAAAGCCTGGGCGGAAACGGCCAGTGCCAGGGCAGTGGCGGCGTAACCGGCGAAGTGCTTACGGATCATCGAAGATTCCCCTTAATGGTATTTGCGTTGAACACGCCGAGTGCCTGGCTGCTGCGCGCCCCCCAAGGACCCGCACAGGCCGTCTGGCGGCCCCCGTTTGTGTTGCTGGGAATCTTGGCGAGGGGTTATTTCAGATCAGTTGCTCGTAGATAAAACTTTTATTACAAAGGAACTTTTGATTTCCTTATGGCATAAAGGTCCTAAGCCGCATCCGACTAGGCTTGCAGGCTCTTTCTGTAGTCCGCTTTGCCGGTATGCTGTCGCCTCCCCCTGAAAGACCTTCCCCGCGGGCTTTCCCATGCACGAACTGCAACCCCTGATCCAGCAGCACGGCCTGACCCTGCTGTTCTTCAACGTCCTGCTGGAGCAGCTGGGCCTGCCGATTCCGGCCTACCCGGCGCTGATCGTCGCCGGCGCCCTCGCGCTACAGGGCAGCGGTGTGCCGCTGGGACAGGCGCTGGCGGTGGCGGTCTGTGCCTGCCTGATCGCCGATCTGATCTGGTTCTGCGCCGGGCGGCGCTACGGCGGCTTCATGCTGCGCAGCGTGTGCAAGGTCTCACTGTCGCCTGACAGCTGCATCCGTCAGAGCCAGAGCCTGTACCTGCGTATCGGCCCGCGCGCCCTGCTGATCTCGCGCTTCCTCCCCGGCGCCAGCGCGTTGACCACCACCATGGCCGGCATGACACACACGCCGCTGCCGCGCTTCCTTGCCTACGACTGCGCCGGCGCGACGCTCTGGGCCGGCTCTGCGTTGATGCTCGGGAGCATTTTCAGCAACGCGGTCGATCGCATCCTGGGCTGGCTCACCGAGTACGCGAGCGTTGGCGTGTCGGTCTTGCTGGGCGCCTTCGCGCTGTTCATCGCCTGGAAGCTCTGGCAGCGCTTCAGCCTGCTCAAGCGCACCGCGCGGGTACCCCGTATCAGCGTCGATGAGCTGCGGGCACGGCTGGACGGGGGCGAGCCGCCGCTGATTCTCGATGTGCGCGCACAGTTCGATGACGAGGCCATTCCCGGGTCCATCGCCTTCAGCCTGGATGGGAAGCTGGACGAGCTGGGAGAAAGCCTGGTGGACAAGGACGTGGTGATCTACTGCGCCTGCCCCCATGAGCTCTCCGCCGCCATGCTGGCGGAACGGCTGCAGGCGTTCGGGCACCCGCGCACCTGGGCGCTATCAGGCGGCTTGGATGCCTGGCGGGCGCAAGGCTGAGCTGAGGATTCTTGTGCAGGAGCGCGCCATGCGCGCGATCGCGGGCATGGCACGCTCCTGCCGGGATGCCCTGGGCAATTCAGCGCCGCGCACTGTCCCGGCGCAATTCGGCGAGGTGATCGGCGAGACGCTCCGAATCCGGGCGTGGCGGCTCCGGCAGCAGACGCAGGGTCGCCTGGGTCAGACGCATCTGCCGCAGGTAGCGCCGGCAATGGCGGCACAGCAGCAGGTGCCGGCGCAGTGCGAGCTTTTCGCGCCAGCCCAGCTGTTCGTCCAGCAGGTCGCTGGAGCGCGCCACCAGTTCCTTGCAGGTCAGCATTCCCCGGTCTCCTCGAAGTGTTCGACGGTGGCGAACACCTTCAGCCGCGCCCGATGCAACAGCACCCTGACATTGGAGAGCGAAACCTCCAGCAGATTACAGATCTCGTCCAATTCCAGGCCCTGGCGCTCGCGCAACAGCAAAACACTGCGCTGCAGGTCGGAGAGGCCGAGCAGGGTCTTTTCCAGGCACTCGCGCAGTTCATCCTCGGCCAGCAGGGCCTCGGGCGAATCCTCGTGCCAGGCCAGCGGCGCCGTGCTCCAGTGGCCGTCGGCGGCAAAGCGGGAATCATCGATGCTGCCGTGTGGCGCAGGCAGGTCATCCAGCGAAACGTCGCGGCGAACCTTGCGCAGGCGGGACTTGGCGGTGTTGGCGGTGATGGTCAGCAGCCACGTCTTGAGGCTGGAGCGCCCCTGGAAGCCGTCGAGATTACGCACGGCGGCCAGCCAGGCGTCCTGTACCACTTCGTCGGCGTGGGCGCTGCCGACGATGGCAATGGCGACGGCGCGCATCGCACCCTGGTAGGTGGCTACCAGGATGCGGAAGGCCTGCTGGTCACCGGCCAGCAGGCGTGACAACAGCTCACTGTCGTCGGCAGGCACGATCAGCGCTTGCGCAGGATCACGCTGCCGATGGAGTAACCGGCGCCGAAGGAGCTCAGCACGCCGATGGAGCCGGCAGGCAGGTCGTCCTGGTACTTGTGGAAGGCGATGACCGAACCGGCCGAGCTGGTGTTGGCGTAGGTGTCGAGGATCACCGGCGCTTCGTGCGGTTCGGCATCGCGGCCGATCAGCTTGCGGGTGATCAGCAGGTTCATGTTCAGGTTGGCCTGGTGCAGCCAGTAGCGCTTCACATCGCTGACCGGGATATCGTTCTGCGCCAGGTGCTCGCCGATCAGCTCGGCCACCATCGGGCAGACGTCCTTGAACACCTTGCGGCCTTCCTGCACGAACAGCTTGTCGCGGCTGCCGATGCCCTCTTCCGCGGCGCGGTTGAGGAAGCCGAAGTTGTTGCGGATGTTGTTGGAGAACTGGGTCAGCAGCTTGGTGCTCACCACATCGAACTGATGTTTGCTGGTGGCCTGGTCGGCGCGCTCGATGACCACGGCGGTGGCGGCGTCACCGAAGATGAAGTGGCTGTCGCGGTCACGGAAGTTCAGGTGGCCGGTGCAGATTTCCGGGTTGACCATCAGGATCGCGCGGGCCTGGCCCAGCTGGACGCTGTTCACCGCGGCCTGGATGCCGAAGGTGGCCGAGGAGCAGGCAACGTTCATGTCGTAGCCGAAGCCCTGGATGCCGAGGGCGGCCTGCACTTCGATGGCCACCGCCGGGTAGGCGCGTTGCAGGTTGGAGCAGGCGACGATCACCCCATCGATGTCTTCGGGCTTGCGACCGGCGCGCTCCAGGGCCTGCTTGGCGGCAGCAGCGGCCATCTCGCAGAGGATGCCCCAATCTTCGTTGGAGCGTTCCGGGATGCGCGGCGCCATGCGCTGCGGATCGAGGATACCTTCCTTGTTCACCACGAAGCGGCTCTTGATGCCCGAGGCTTTCTCGATGAACGCGGAGCTGGATTCGGAGAGCGCTTCCACCTCGCCCTTGGCGATGGCGTCGGCGTGCTGGTCGTTGTAGCTGCGGACGTAGCTGTTGAAGGATTCCACCAGTTCATCGTTGGAGATGCTGAACGGCGGGGTATACAGGCCGGTTCCGCTGATCACGACTTTATGCACGGTCAATCCTCTTCTCAATCGGCGCCGCCGGGCCGGGCGGCAAGGTTAGGCATCAAGGTGCCCGCGCGGCGGCCGGCACTGGATATTCGTCGCTCCGCGTCCTGGCGCGAAGGCTTCGGGAGGGCAATCCCCGCAACCGGGCAGTGTGCCACTCCCACCGGCGGTGGGCACCTTTGCCCGCCCGGCGGTTTGCGGTTTCACCCGGGGTGCAACCGCTGATCGCTGATTATGCTGCAATTTTCGCCGAAAAGCCGCCGTGTGAAGGCGGCATTTGCGCAAGTTTACGGACGCCAATCACGCCACGCCTGCCCTGAAGCAACGGATTGAAATTTTTCACCGGCACCATAGGCACAGTGTGGGAGCGCCCAGCCGCGCGACTCCTTATCCTTCAGTGCATTCCCGACTTTGCCAAGGAGACTCCAGGATGAGTGACGAAATCCGCCCGGAAATGGATGAACAGACCCTGGAATTCGCCAACCAGGTGATCGACCTTGCCCGTCAGGGCGACACCCCGCGCCTGACGGAACTGCTCCAGCAGGGTCTGCCGGCCAACCTGCGCAACCACAAGGGCGACAGCCTGCTGATGCTGGCGAGCTATTACGGCCACCACGACACCGTCGGTGTGCTGCTGGATCACGGCGCCGACCCCGACCTGCGCAACAATGCCGGCCAGACGCCGCTGGCCGGCGCCGCCTTCAAGGGCGACCTGGAGATGGTGCGCCTGCTGCTCAGCCGTGGCGCCCAGGTGGAAGGCGCCTCTCCCGACGGCAAGACCGCCCTGATGATGGCGGCGATGTTCAATCGCCCGGAGATCGTCCGCTGCCTGCTGGAACATGGCGCCGACTGCGAGGCCCGCGACGCCAGCGGCCTGACTGCGCTGGCCGCAGCGAAGATGATGGGCGCGGCCGACACTCTGGCGCTGCTCGAGGCCGCCTGAATCAGTCGATGCGTACGTGCTCGGCGAGGAAGTCGAGCACCGCGCGCACCCGCGCCGGCAGGTGCCCCGGTTTGCCCAGGTAGAGCGCATGCATGGGCTTGCGGTCGCCGGGGTTGAAGTCCGCCAGCACCTCCACCAGGCGCCCGGCGGCAAGGTCTTCGCGCACCTGGAATTCCGCCAGGCGCGCCAGCCCCAGCCCGGCCAGGGCCAGATGGCGCACGCTGTCGCCATCGCTGGCCAGCAGGTTGCCGGTGGGCTCCGGATCGTCCGCCAGTTTGCCGAGGAAGGGCCAGTCCGGCTCGACGCGCCGATAGCTGAAGCCCAAGCAGTTGTAGTCCCCCAGCTCTCGAGGATGCTGCGGCGCGCCGTGCCGTGCCAGGTACTCGGGCGCGGCGACTATCCGGTGCCCGGACTCGCCCAGCGAGCGCGCCACCAGCCGCGAATCCCGTAGCGGCCCGCTGCGCACGGCGACGTCGGCGCGCACTTCCAGCAGGTCCACCACCTCATCGGTCAATTGCAGGTCGAGGCTGACGCCGGGATGGCGCTCGAAGAACAGTGGCAGCGCCGGGATCAGGAACTGCCGGCCCACCGGCAGATTGCAGCTGATCCGCACCCGGCCCTGCGGCTCGGCACTGGCCGAAGCCTCGCGTTCGGCTTCGTCCAGATCGGCGAGGATTCGCAGGCTGCGTTCATAGAACGCCGCACCTTCGGCCGTGAGTTGCTGGCGTCGGGTGGAACGATTGAACAGCCGCGCACCGAGACGATCCTCCAGCCGCGCCACCAGCTTGCTCACCGCCGAGGGCGTCATTGCGCACTCCAGCGCCGCAGCAGTGAAGCCGCCGGTCTCCACCACGCGGATGAAGACCTCCATTTCACCGAAGCGGTTGACGTCGGGACGGGCCATGTTGAATTAAATTCACAGGTGATTTGCTCAGAGGCAGTCTATATCAACAATCCTCACGGGGATAAGGTGGCGCCCATTCTTCACTCTTTATGCAGATCAGCCTGGGAGCGCCCACATGCCCATTGCCTTGTACGCCTTGACCGCCGGTGCCTTTGGCATCGGCGTTACCGAATTCGTGATCATGGGATTGCTGCTGGAGGTCGGCCATGACTTCGGCGTCTCGATCTCCGCCGCCGGGCTGCTGATTTCCGGCTACGCGCTGGGCGTGGTGCTCGGCGCACCGCTGCTCACCGCCCTCACCGCGCGCTGGCCGCAGCGTCGCACCCTGCTCGGGTTGATGGTGATCTTCACCCTCGGCAACCTTGCCTGTGCGGTCGCACCGGACTACGCCACGCTGATGGCGGCACGGGTGCTGACTTCCTTCGCCCACGGCACCTTCTTCGGCGTCGGCTCGGTGGTTGCCACCAGCCTGGTGCCGGCCGAGCGCCGCGCCTCGGCCATTGCCCTGATGTTCACCGGCCTCACCGTCGCCACCATCCTCGGCGTGCCGCTGGGCACCTGGCTCGGCCAGCTCTACGGCTGGCGCGCGGCCTTCTGGGTGGTGACCGGCATCGGCCTGGTGGCCCTGGCGATCCTGGCGATCTACCTGCCGCGTCACAGCGCTCCGCCGGCCGCCGGCAGCCTGCGCGACGACTTCCGCGTGCTCAAGCGCCCGGCCGTACTGCTCGGCCTGCTGACCACCGTGCTCGGCTTCGGCGGCGTGTTCACCGTGTTCAGCTATGTGTCGCCGCTGCTCACCCGCCTGGCCGGCTTCTCCGAAAGCGCCGTGTCGCCGGTGCTGCTGGTGTTCGGCGGCGGCCTGGTGCTGGGCAACCTGCTGGGCGGCAAGCTGGCCGACCGCAGGCTGGTGCCCGCCCTGCTCGGCAGCCTGGTGGCACTGGCGGTGGTCATGGGCCTGATGAGCTTCGCGCTGCAGAACCAGGTCGCCGTGGTCATCTTCATTGCCCTGCTCGGCGCCGCCGGCTTCGCCACCGTGCCACCGCTGCAGATGTGGGTGCTGGAGAAGGCCCACGGGGCCGGCCAGAGCGTCGCGGCCAGTTTCAACATCGCCGCGTTCAACCTGGGTAATGCGCTGGGCGCCTGGCTCGGCGGCATGACCATCGACCACGGTCCCGGCCTCGCCGCGCTGCCCTGGGTCGGCGCCCTGCTGCCGCTGGCGGCCATTGCCACGGCGCTGCTGTGCCTGCGTCTGGAGCGCGAGCCGGCGCTGCCGGCGGCGACCGTCCAGCAGGCCCGGTGAACGATCGGCGAAACCGGGCTGTCGAGGAAAGGGGCGCGCATCGGTCGCGCCCTTTTCTTTTATCCACAGACGGAGGGCTCGCCCACCCATGCTGGTTTCGCTTCAGGCACTGCGGGCACTGGCCGCCTGGCTGGTGGTGTTCCATCACTTCATGCAGGTGTTCTTCGATTTCCGTGCCGACAGCCTCGGCGGCAGGCTGCTCTCCACCCGTGGCCAGGTCGGGGTGGACATCTTCTTCGTCCTCAGCGGTTTCGTGATCCACCTCTCCAGCGCCGGCCGGCCGATGTCACCCGTGACCTTCCTGGTGCAGCGCCTGGCCCGCGTCGCCCCGGCCTATTGGTTGTACACGGCGATCACTGCACTGATCCTCTACGCCTTCGCCGACGTGATGCCGGTCTATGGCCTCGGCGGCAAATCGCTGCTGCTCTCGCTGCTGTTCATTCCCAGTGAAAACCCTGGCGGCTTCGGCCTGTACCCGGTGCTGCCGGTGGGCTGGACGCTGAACTTCGAGATGCTCTTCTACGCACTGTTCGCCCTTTCCTTCCTGGTCGCCGAGCGCTGGCGCCCCTGGCTGGTGACCGCACTGGTACTGCTGGTGGCCCAGGTGCTGGCACGCGAACCCTGGCTCAGCCACTTCTACCGCAACCCGATCATCTTCGAGTTCCTCCTTGGCCTGGGCCTGGCGGCGCTGTACCGGCGTGGCTGGCTGAACCTGCCCCGGCCGCTGGCCCTGCTGATGGCCGCCGTCGCGGTGACGACCATCGCGCTGTTCCCCGCGGACCATCCCTGGCGCCTGCTCACCTGGGGCCTGCCCGCCGCCGCGCTGCTCGCCGCGTGCGTGGCGCTGGAGCCGCTGTTCGAGCGCAACCGGGTGCTGCACGCCCTCGGTGACTGGTCCTATTCGGTGTACCTGCTGCACGTGATCGTGCTCTGGCTGGCCGCCTACTGGCTGCATGAGCGACTGGGCCTGACGCCCTACCAGACGCTGAGCGTCAGCGTGCCGGCCATCCTGCTGCTGTCCTGGCTGAGCTACGAATGGGTGGAGCGCAGGATGGCCCGCCAGGTGCGTGCCGCCTATGCGCGCATCGCCGGGCCACTGGCCGAAAGGCGCGCTCAGGCGGGGTCGCTGTAGACCAGCCGATTGCGGCCTTCGGCCTTGCCGCGATACAGGCGGCGGTCGGTGCAGCGATAGAGTTCGTCAGCATCCAGGCCGTCGCCCGGCCATTCGGCCAGGCCGAAGGTGGCGGAGATCGGTATGCGCTGCCCGTGGTACGTCAGCGGCGCTTCATCGATGTCCCGGCGCAGGGACTCCACCAGCGGCTTGGCGTCGAAGCGGTCGGTGAAGGGCAGCAGCAGGCCGAACTCCTCGCCGCCCAGCCGGCCGATCAGGTCGGTGGCGCGCAGGCGGTGGCGCAGGCGATTGCACAGGTGCTGCAGCGCCTTGTCGCCGGCATCGTGGCCCCACTGGTCGTTGATGTTCTTGAAGTGGTCGACGTCCAGCACCACCAGCACCAGCCGCGTCTCGTAGCGGGCCGCCTCCTGGATACAACGCCTCAGCGTGCGCTGGAAGCTCTCGCGACTGGCCACGCCGGTCAGCGCATCGGTCAGCGCCAGGTGGCGCAGCTGCTTGTAGGCGGCAGCGCGACGTTCTTCATAGACATGCATGAAGGCGATCACCAGCACACCGCAGAAGATGCCGTTGCCGATGTCGATCAGCCCGGGCGCATCCAGCCGCAGCTGGTTGGCGTGCAGGTACATCACCGTGGCGACCAGCATGAACGGCACGGCCAGCAGGAAGCCGCGCCACTTGCCCAGCAGCAGGTAGGCCATCACCGGCATCAGGTAGACCCAGACGAAGGCCGTGGCCGATGCGTTGGGCATGACGATGATGTAGAGGATGAAACAGAAGGTCGGCAGCAGGTAGGCGATGATCCAGGGCACCAGGCGACGCACCCGCTTGAGACGGTACGAAGCCCACAGCAGCAAGCCGCAGGTGGCCAGCTCCGCCCCCGCCAACCAGTAGTTGCCGGCGAAGGACTGCAGGATCGAGAACACCCCCAGGGTCGCCCCGGTGCAACCGAAGATCAGCCGCATCAGCAGACGGTGATCGGCCTCCTCCAGGCCGGTCGGTCCGGCGGTGGACTCGAACAGGTGGTCGGGGTCGCTGTTGCGGTGCATCGGCCCTGCTCCTTGGCTCGACCGCCCGGCGGGTCGGCCTCAATGGCGGCGGCCGGGCACTCCAGCCCGACTCGTGTCAGCTGAAGACTACTCCAATTTCCTACAACACGTTGCCATCCCGACGGAAACCGCCCGGATGGGCTAGCCTAGGCTGCATTGTCCATGGAGGAAGTCTATGCGTTCGATCCTTGCCGTCCTGTCCCTGCTCGCCGTTTCCACCGGGGTGTTGTCCGGCTGCGCCTCGTACCAGAGCGATGAAGTCCAACCCGTTCCCTCCGACCGCCTGCTGGCCTACCAGCAACCGGGCAAGGACAGCGTCCAGGTCGACGTCAGCCGCGACGTCGGCTACATCGGCGGCGGCTGCTATGTCGCCCTGACCATCGACCATGAGATAGCCGCGCGCATCGGCAAGGGCGAGTCGGCCAGCTTCCACGTGCCGGTGGGCAAGCACGTGGTCGGCATCATCGGCGACAAGGACGGCGACGGCCTGTGCAGCAAGGCCATGCTGCGCCGTGAACTGCTGGTGCCGCTCGAGCCGGGCGGCAACAACGCCTTCCGCATCGTCAGCGACAACCGTACCGGCTTCGACATCAAGCCGGCAGTCGAGTAACCGCCGGCCCGGGTGCGCCTCAGCCGTTCAGGCGGGCAACGAGGCGCGCCTGCAGCTTCTCCAGCTCCCCCGCATCGGCCTTGTTCGCCGCGTGGATGCCCAGGCCCTCGCCGGCATAGCGCGGGACGATGTGCACGTGGATGTGGAACACCGTCTGCCCGGCCGGCGCGCCGTTGAACTGGGCGACCTGCACACCATCGGGATTGAGCTCGTCGACGATCACGCCGGTCAGGCGCTGCACCACGCGCATCACCTTGGCCAACGCATCGGGGTCGACTTCGAGGATATTGCGCGCCGGGGAGTTCTTCGGGATCACCAGGGCGTGGCCGTAGGACTGCGGGAACAGGTCGAGGAAGGCGAGCACGTCGTCGTCCTCGTACAGCTTGTAGCAGGGGGCCTCGCCGCGAATGATCTGGGCGAAGATGTTCTGCGGATCGTAGGTGCCTTGCAGGCTCATGGTGGGGTTCCTTATCCATTGACCGGGTATGGGCCCGCACCATACCGGTTTGTCGCACACGGGTCATGACCATCGGCGCGCGTAGGACTATCCTGAGGTCCGACTCACGATCCCGCTCACCTGACCGGAGTATGCATGTCAGACCTTTCCGCGTTCCCCATCACCCGCAAATGGCCCGCCGAACACCCTGACCGCCTGCAGCTGTATTCGCTGCCCACGCCCAACGGCGTGAAGGTGTCGATCATGCTGGAAGAGCTCGGCCTGCCCTACGAGCCACACCTGGTCAGCTTCGAGCGCAACGACCAGATGAGCCCGGAATTCCTCTCGCTGAACCCGAACAACAAGATCCCGGCGATCCTCGACCCCAACGGCCCCGACGGCAAGCCGCTGGCGCTGTTCGAGTCCGGCGCGATCCTGGTCTACCTCGCCGACAAGACCGACTCGCTGATCGCCCCCGGCGCCAGCGGCCGCTATGAAACCCTGCAGTGGCTGATGTTCCAGATGGGCGGCATCGGCCCGATGTTCGGGCAGATCGGTTTCTTCAACAAATTCGCCGGCAAGGACTACGATGACAAGCGCCCGCTGCAGCGCTACGTGGACGAGTCCAGACGTCTGCTGGCCGTGCTCGACCGCCACCTGGAAGGTCGCGACTGGATCATGGGCGAGCGCTACACCATCGCCGACATCGCTACCTTCCCGTGGATTCGCAACCTGGTCGGCTTCTACGAGGCGGGCGAACTGGTGGGCTTCGACAGCTTCCACAACGTGAAACGCGTGCTGGAGCGATTCCTCGCGCGGCCGGCGGTGCAGCGCGGGTTGGGGATTCCCAAGCGGGACTAGGGGGTCATCCCCTGTAGGAGCGAGCTTGCTCGCGAACGAATTCCCCGGCAGCTCAACGCTGGGCGGGTTCGCGAGCAAGCTCGCTCCTACGAGATCAAAAGCAGATCAGGCCTCGACCTGGCTCCACTGCTTCGACAGGCGCTTGTCCGACACCGGCAGCTTCGTCCCCAGTTGCTGGGCGAACAGCGAGACGCGGTACTCCTCCAGCATCCAGCGGTACATCACCAGCTCCGGATCGCGCTTGCCTTCCTGGGCGTGCTTGGCCAGGCGCGCCGAGTACTGCTCCCAGTAGCCAGCCATCTCGCCGCTCCACACGCGGTCGCGCTGGACCTGCCCGGCAACCTTGTCCAGACGCTGCTCGACCGCCTTCAGGTAGCGCGGGTATTCCTTCAGCCATTCCACCGGCGTGTCGCGCACGAAACCGGGGTAGACCAGCTTGGCCAGTTGCCCCTTCACGTCGTTGAGCGGCACCGTCATGGCCAGGTCGACCTTGCCCTTGAAGCGCTTCTGCAGGCCGTGCCAGAGCTTGAGGATTTCCAGGGTCAGGCGGGCGATGCGTTCGGCGTGCTCGGTCCAGGCGCCGCGCTTCTTCTCGGCCAGCGACGCGAGCCCGGCGCCATCGCGCGGCAGGCTGCTTTCACCGTCGAGAATGGCGCTGTCCAGGCTGGCCAGCAGGATGTCCTCCACCAGCGATTCGACACGGCCCAGCTCACGGTACAGCAGGCCCATGTCGGTCTGCCCCGGCAGCTTGCTGCGCAGGAACTTGGCCGGTTCGGCCAGCTGTTGCAGCAGCAGGCGTTGCAGCGCACGGCGGTGCTGGTAATCGGCCTCGGCCTGGGTCGGGAAGCGGTTTTCCTTGACCACGCCGGCTTCTTCCACCAGCGCCGGGTAGACCGTCATCGACAGCCCGGCGACCTTCTGCTGGACCTTCTCCGCCACCTCGCCAAAGCCCTTGGCCTCCACCGGCTTCTGCGGCTTGTCCGCCTGCGGGATCGCCAGCGCGGCCTGGCTGGCCTCGGCGAAGCGCGCGGTGAGTTCGGCCAGGTCACGGCCTTCGCCGAGGAACTTGCCGCGGGCGTCAACCACTTCGATGTTCATCCGCAGGTGGCTTTCCACCTGGGTCTCGGCCTCCGCCCAGGCCTCTTCCGCCACGCGACTGCCGGTCATGCGTTGCAGTTCTCGACCGAGGGATTCGGAGAGCTTGCCCTCGGCAAAGACCATCTTGCCCAGCGCGGCGCGGACGAAGTCCGGCACCGGCACGAAGTTCTTGCGGATCGCCTTGGGCAGGCTGCGCACCAGCTCGATGCACTTGGCCTCCAGCAGGCCCGGCACCAGCCACTCCAGGCGCTCGGCGGGCAACTGCGGCAGTAGCGGCGCGGGTACGCGCACGGTCACGCCGTCACGCACATGACCCGGCTCGAAGTGATAGGTGAGCGGCAGCTGCAGGTCGCCCAGGCGCAGGCGATCCGGATAGAGACCGGCAGTGACTTCGCTGGCGTCGCGGGCGAGGACGTCTTCCTCGCGCATGATCAGCAGGTCCGGCTGCTGCTTGTGCTCGCGCTCGTACCACTTCTCGAAGCTGGCGGACTGGTAGATGTCCGCCGGCAGGCGTTCGTCGTAGTAGGCGAACAGGGTTTCCTCGTCGGCGAGGATATCGCGCCGACGCGCCTTGGCTTCCAGCTCGTCGAGCTTCTCCAGCAACTGGCGATTGGCCGACAGGCACTTGGCGCGGCTGTTGATCTCGCCGCGCACCAGCGCCTCGCGGATGAACATCTCGCGGGACACCGGCGCATCGATCGGACCGTAATGCACGGCGCGGCGGCCGATGATGATCAGGCCGTACAGCGTGACCTGCTCGTAGGCCACCACCTGGCCGCGGCGTTTTTCCCAGTGCGGTTCCAGATAGTTCTTCTTCACCAGGTGCCCGGCCAAGGGTTCCAGCCAGTCCGGCTCGATCTTGGCGACCATGCGGGCGAACAGCTTGGTGGTCTCCACCAGCTCGGCGGCCATGATCCACTGCGGTTTCTTGCGGCCGATCACGCTGGAGGGGTGAATCCAGAAGCGCCGCTGCCGCGCACCGAGGTAGTCGCCCTCCTCCGCCTTCTGGCCGATCTGGCTGAGCAGGCCGGAGAGGATCGCCTTGTGCACGGCGGCGTAGTCGATGTCGCGGACTTTCGGCTCATCGGTCTTGGCGACCGGTTGGCGGCCACGGTTGTCGTGCGGCCTGGCCTGTTCGCGGGCCGGGTCGCTCCTGCGCTGGGCGCCGTCCGACTTCGCGCCGAAGGGCAACTGCAATTCCTTGCAGATCAGCGTCAGCTGGCGGTGCGCATCACGCCACTCGCGCAGGCGCAGGTAATTCAGGAAGTTCTTCCGGCACCAGTTGCGCAACGGGTTGGAGCCCAGCGCCTGGCGCTGTTCCTCGAAGCCGCGCCAGAGGTTGATCAGCGCGGCGAAGTCCGAGTCCGGGTCCTTCCACTGCGCGTGGGCCTGGTCGGCGGCCTGCTGGCGATCCATCGGCCGTTCGCGCGGGTCCTGCACCGACAGCGCGCTGGCCACGGTGAGCACTTCCGGCAGGCTGCCCAGTTGCGCCGCTTCCAGCAGCATGCGGCCCAGGCGCGGGTCGATGGGCAGGCGCGCGAGCTGGCGACCCAGCGGTGTCAGCTGGCCCTCGCGGTTCACTGCCGAGAGTTCCTGCAGCAGGGTGAAGCCGTCGTTGATCGCCTTGCCATCCGGCGGCTCGATGAAGGGGAAGGCCTCGATGTCGCCCAGACGCAGATGGAGCATCTGCAGGATCACCGCCGCGAGGTTGGTACGCAGGATCTCCGGGTCGGTGAAGGCCGGGCGGCCGTTGAAGTCTTCCTCGCTGTACAGGCGCACGCAGATACCCGGCTCGACCCGGCCGCAACGGCCCTTGCGCTGGTTGGCGCTGGCTTGCGAGACGGCTTCGATGGGCAGCCGCTGGACCTTGGCGCGATAGCTGTAGCGGCTGATGCGTGCTGTACCGCTGTCGATCACGTAGCGGATGCCCGGCACCGTCAGCGAGGTCTCGGCGACGTTGGTGGCGAGCACGATCTTGCGCCCCGGCATGGGCGCGAAGATCTTCTGCTGCTCGGCCGGGGTCAGGCGCGCATACAGCGGCAGCACTTCGGTGTGGCGCAGGTTGGCCTTGCGCAGCATGTCGGCGGCATCGCGGATTTCGCGCTCGCCGGGAAGGAATACCAGCACGTCGCCGGGGCGCTTGCCGATCTCGCGTTCGTGCGCGGCGATCTCGTCCAGCGCGCGGAGAATGCCCTGGTCCACGGAGAGGTCGTCGAACAGCGCTTCGCCGTCCTCGTCCACTTCCGCCGCCAGCGGGCGATACCAGGTGTCCACCGGATAGGTGCGGCCGGAAACTTCAACGATGGGCGCATCGCCGAAGTGCTTGGAGAAGCGCTCCAGGTCGATGGTCGCCGAGGTGATGATCAGCTTGAGGTCGGGCCGTCGCGGCAACAGCGTCTTGAGGAAGCCGAGCAGGAAGTCGATGTTCAGGCTGCGTTCGTGGGCTTCGTCGACGATGATCGTGTCGTAGCGTTCCAGGTAACGGTCGTGCTGGGTTTCGGCCAGCAGGATGCCGTCGGTCATCAGCTTGATCAGCGTGCTTTCGTCGCTCTGGTCCTCGAAGCGCACCTGGTAGCCGACCAGTGAACCCAGCGGCGTACCGATCTCTTCGGCGACTCGGGTGGCCACACTGCGCGCAGCCAGCCGGCGCGGCTGGGTATGGCCGATCAGGCCATGGGTGCCGCGCCCCAGCTCCAGGCAGATCTTCGGCAACTGGGTGGTCTTGCCCGAACCGGTCTCGCCGGCAATCACCACCACCTGGCTCTTTTCCAGCGCGGCCTTGATTTCGTCACGTTTGGCGGCGATCGGCAGGCTGTCGTCGTAGCGGATTTTCGGGATGCTCGCGCGGCGCGCCTCGACCTTGGCGCAGGAGGCCTGGAAGCGCTCGGCCCACTGGGCGAGCTTGGCGTCGTCCGGGTGCTTGCGCAGTTCGTGGAGCTGCCGGCGCAGGCGATGGCGATCGCGAATCAGCGCGTGATCCATGCGCTGCAGGAGCTGTTCGGGAGTGGGCGTGCTGTCTTTGGTCATCGGCTTCGCTGGCGTATACGCGGGGAGCGGCGCAGCGCAGGCGAGGCCGGTCCCGGGAATGGGGTGTCATGGCGACAATCCGTGGATTGTCGCAGAGGACCGGCACGGGCCGCCACGTTGATTGCGTCGCGGCCCGGAGTGGCGAGGCGTTGCGCCCCGCCGGATCAGATGCGGAACTGGCCGACCAGCTGGCGCAGGCGCTCTCCCAGGCCGTTCAGTTCGGTCGCGGTGCGCGCGCCCTTGGCGGCGTCGTCCGCCACGCTTTCCACGCCACCGGCGATCTGGTGCACGCTGCGGTTGATCTCCTCGGCCACGGCGGTCTGTTCCTCGGCGGCACTGGCGATCTGCGCGTTCATCGAGTTGATGGTGCCGATCAGCTGGGCGATGGCGTCCAGCGACTGGCCGGCCTGGTTGGCCTGGCCACGGGTGCGCTCGGCCATGTCGCTGGCGCGCTGCATGGCGCTCACCGAGCCTTCGGTGGTACCACGCAGGCGGTCGATCATCTGCTGGATCTCGCCGGTGCTCTGCTGGGTGCGGCTGGCCAGGGCGCGGACCTCGTCGGCGACCACGGCAAAGCCACGCCCGGCCTCGCCGGCACGGGCCGCTTCGATGGCGGCGTTGAGCGCCAGCAGGTTGGTCTGCTCGGCGATGGAGCGGATCACTTCCAGCACACCGACGATGCCCTGCACGTCCTGGCGCAACGTGTCGAGGGAATCGCTGCTGCTGCGCACCTCGCCCACCAGGTCATTGATCTGCGAGACGCACAGGTCCACCTCGCGCTTGGCCGCCTGGCCTTCGCGGTCGGTCTGCTGCGCGGCATCGGCGGCCTGCTGCGCGCTGCGCGCGACTTCCTGGGCGGCGGCGGTCATCTCGTTGATGGCGGTGGCGACCTGGTCGGTCTCGTGGCGCTGGCCGTCCATCGCGCGCTCGGAGCGCTGCGCCTGCTGGGCGACGTCGCCGACCAGCCCGGACAGCTGGTTCGTGGTGCCGGCCACCTGCTGCACCAGCACGTGGATTTTCTCGACGAAGCGGTTGAACGAACCGGCCAGTTCGCCCAGTTCATCGTGGCGGCCGAGGTTCAGGCGGTGGGTCAGGTTGCCGTCGCCGGCGGCCATGTCGTCGAGGTTGTCGCGCACCTGCACGATGGGCTGGACGATGGTGCGGCTGAGCAGCCCGGCGAGCAGGCCGATCACCACCAGCAGCGCCAGCGCCGAGCCGCCCATGAGCAGCAGCAGGTTGTCGATCTTGGCATCGAAGGCGGCGCCGGCTTCCTTCACTTCGCGCTCGACATCGTCGAGGTTCAGCGAGGTACCGAACACCAGGTTCCACTTGGGCAGGTAATGGGCGTAGCCGATCTTCGGCACGACGGTGTTGCCACCACCGGGCAGGGTGAAGCTGTAGCGCACATAGTGCTGGCCGCTCTGCCCCGCCGCCACCAGCTCGCGGATGGCATAGACGCCATTGGGGTCGCGATAGCCGCTGAAGTCTTCGCCCAGGCGTTCGTCGCTGGTGCCCTGGAATACGCGGATGGAGCGGGTGTCGTAGCCCCAGAAATAGCCGCCCTTGCCGTAGACCAGGCGCTTGAGGATCGCCACGCCCTGTTCGCGAGCCTGGGCATCGCCCTCGGCGGCGGCCTGGTAGGTGGGACCGACGGCCGCGAGGGCGACGTCGACGAAGTTCTTCAGCTGGGCTTCGCGGTCCTGGGTGAGGTTCTCGCGAATCTGCGCTTCCTGCTGCGTGGACAGCTGGCTCAACGCGACGGTGGCGATGGCGCACAGGAGGACGGTCAGGATCAGGATCGGGACGATGGCCAGGAGCAGGACCTTGGCGCGCAGACGAAGGACAGTGTTCAAGGCGGATACCTCAGGCAAGGGGGGGCGCGGCATCCTTGCGCGCATTAAAAAACCCGCCTTGCGGCGGGTTTCTTATCTATCGGCTCAGGCTCTGATTTTCTTGAGCTCTTCGTCGCGCAGTTCGCGGCGCAGGATCTTGCCGACGTTGGTGGTCGGCAGGCTGTCGCGGAACTCCACGGACTTGGGACGCTTGTAACCGGTGAGGTTGTCGTGCATGTGCTGGATGACCTGCTCCTTGGTCAGGGTGACGCCCGGCTTGGACACCACGAAGACCTTGATCGCCTCGCCGGACTTCTCGTCCGGGATGCCGATGGCGGCGCACTGCAGCACGCCCGGCAGGGTGGCGAGCACGTCTTCCAGCTCGTTGGGGTACACGTTGAAACCCGACACCAGGATCATGTCCTTCTTGCGGTCGACGATACGCATGTAGCCGTCTTCCTGGATGATCGCGATGTCGCCGGTGCGCAGCCAGCCGTCCTTGTCGAGGATCTCGTCGGTGGCTTCCTGGCGCTGCCAGTAGCCCTTCATCACCTGCGGGCCCTTGACGCACAGCTCGCCCCGCTCGCCCAGCGGCAGGTCCTGGCCGTCATCGCTGATGACCTTGCACTGGGTCGACGGAACCGGGATGCCGATGGTGCCGATCTGGATGTTCTGGAACGGGTTCACCGACACCACCGGGCTGGTCTCGGTCATGCCGTAGCCTTCGCAGATGGCGCAGCCGGTGACGTCCTTCCAGCGCTCGGCCGCGGCCTGTTGCAGGGCCATGCCGCCGGAGAGGGTCAGCTTCAGCGCGGAGAAGTCCAGCTTGCGGAAGCCTTCGTTGTTGCACAGGCCGACGAACAGGGTGTTCAGGCCGACGAAGCCGGTGAACTTCCACTGCGACAGTTCCTTGACCATGCTGGCCAGGTCGCGCGGGTTGGTCACCAGGATGTTGTGGTTGCCGGTGAGCATCATCGCCATGCAATGGAAGGTGAAGGCGTAGATGTGGTACAGCGGCAGCGGGGTGATGAGGATCTCGCACCCTTCGTTGAGGTTGGCGCCCATCAGTGCCTTGCACTGCAGCATGTTGGCGACCAGGTTGCGGTGGGTCAGCATCGCGCCCTTGGCCACCCCGGTGGTGCCACCGGTGTACTGCAGCACGGCGACGTCGTCGTTGTGCGGCGAGGCTTCCTTCACCGGCTTGCCACGGCCCTTGGCCAGGACATCGGTGAGCTTCTGCGCGTTGGGGATGTTGTAGGCCGGCACCATCTTCTTGATGTTGCGGACCACGAAATTGACGATGAAGCGCTTGAGCGGCGGCAGCATGTCACCCACTTCGGTGACGATGACGTTGCGGATGCCGGTCTTGGGCAGCACTTCCTCGGCCAGGTGCGCCATGTTCGCCAGGCACACCAGCGCCTTGGCGCCGGAGTCGTTGAACTGGTGCTCCATTTCCCGCGCGGTGTACAGCGGGTTGGTGTTGACCACGACCAGGCCGGCGCGCATGGCGCCGAAGACCACGACCGGGTACTGGAGCACGTTGGGCAGCTGCACGGCGATGCGGTCGCCGGGCTTGAGGTCGGTGTTCTGTTGCAGGTAGGCGGCGAAGTCCCCGGAGAGCTTGTACATCTCGCCGTAGGTCAGGGTCTTGCCCAGGTTGCTGAAGGCAGGCTTGTCTGCAAAACGTTGGCAGGATTCTTTGAGTACCGCGAGGATGTTCGGGTACTGGTCAGCGTTGATCTCGGCAGCGATCCCCACTGGGTATTTGTCCTTCCAGAAATTGTCGGTCATGGAAGCCCACTCCTAAGCAACAGCTCATCTTTTACCGCGTTCGCGGTTCTTTGTTGTGTTTATGTCGCTTGCCCCTGCTCGGGGAGCGAAAAGCGGGCCGAGATTAGCAGCTTTGAGAAACAGCGACCAGCACCAAACACAGCCTTGTCCGTAAGAAAAATGACCAGAAGCAGGCTTTTCGGTCACCAACCGCCCTTTTGTCGGAAATGCCCGTCCCAGAAGGCTCGCAGCCTTGTTGGATTGTCTGACAAAGCAGATTTCGGAGCGATGAAACCGGAAAAAAGAACGGGGACGGACCGTCAGGCTCGTCCCCGTCGCGTGTATGAATCGTCGGAATTCGATTGGGCGGTTTCCTGCAATTTCAACGCGGGTTCCCGCCCGCCGGGGAACAACCAGGGGAGTCGTCGTCGCTTGCGGAGTGGTGAGCACCGCAGGCGCCGGTTACGGCAGAAATCACCCCTGGAAAATGATCTGCCTCAACACCTGAGCGGTGCGCATCGCGCAGAGTGCAGGAGCACTCTCCTGGAGAACCCTCATGTTTCCCGAATACCGTGAAAAGATTACTCGCCTCAAGGCCGAGGACCCGCATTTCGCCAAGCTCTTCCATAGCCACAACGATCTCGACCAGGAGATCAAGAACATGGAAGCCGGCATTACTCCTGCCTCGCACGACACCATCGAGACGCTGAAGAAACAGAAGCTGCAGCTCAAGGACGATCTTTACGAGATCCTGCGCAAGAAAGATGGCTGCTGCCAATGCGGCAGTGGTGGCTGCGGCGGTTGACCGGCTCTGGCCGACCACCGGGCATGAAAAAGGGGGCTGATCCTGGATCAGCCCCCTTTTATGTTTGCGCTCGCCTCAGGCAGTTTCGCGCAGCTCGCGGCGCAGGATCTTGCCCACCGGGGTCATCGGCAGGGCATCCTTGAGCACGATGTGCTTGGGTACCTTGTAGCCGGTGAAGTTTTCCTTGCAGTAGGCCTTGAGCTCCTCGACGGTCACGCCGCCCTCGCGGGCCACCACGAACAGCTTCACCGCCTCGCCGGACTTCTCGTCCGGCACACCGACGGCCGCGCAGTTGGCGACTTTCGGGTGGGCCATGACCACGTCCTCGATCTCGTTGGGATAGACGTTGAAGCCGGAGACGATGATCAGGTCCTTCTTGCGGTCGACGATGCGGGTGAAGCCGTCCGGGTCGATCACCGCGATATCACCGGTGCGCAGCCAGCCGTCGGCGTCCAGCACCTCGGCGGTGGCTTCCGGGCGCTGCCAGTAGCCTTTCATGACCTGCGGCCCCTTCACGCACAGCTCGCCGCGCTCGCCCAGGCCGACGTCGTTACCGTCGTCATCGATGACCTTGAGCGCGGTGCCCGGCACCGGGATGCCGACGGTGCCCAGGCGCGCCTGGTCGCCGTAAGGGTTGGTGCTGACCACCGGGGAGGTTTCGGTGAGGCCGTAGCCCTCGACCACGGTGCAGCCGGTCATGGCCTTCCAGCGTTCGGCGGTGGCGGTGACCAGCGCGGTGCCGCCGGAGTTGGTGACCTTCAGGTTGGAGAAGTCCAGCTCCTTGAATTCCGGGCGATCCATCAGCGCAACGAACAGGGTATTGAGGCCCAGCAGCGCGGAGAAGCGCCACTTCTTCAGTTCCTTGATGAAGCCGGGAATGTCGCGCGGGTTGCTGATCAGCACGTTGTGGTTGCCATTGACCATCATGCACATGCAGTTCGCGGTGAAGGCATAGATGTGGTACAGCGGCAGCGGCGCGATCATCACCTCGTTGCCGACCTGCATCAGCGGCTTGCCGTCCGGGCCGTGCTGCTGCAGGCAGGCGTGCACCTGCTGCATGTTCGCCACCAGGTTGCCGTGGGTGAGCATGGCGCCCTTGGCCACGCCGGTGGTGCCGCCGGTGTATTGCAGCACCGCGATGTCTTCCAGGCCGACCTTGACCGGCTGCAGGCCATGGCCGCGCCCCTGGCGCAGGGCGGCCTTGAAGGAGACGGCCTGGGGCAGGTTGTACTCCGGCACCATCTTCTTCACGTGCTTGACCACGGTGTTGACCAGCAGGCCCTTGAGCGCGGGCTGCAGGTCGCCCATCTGGGCCTCGATCAGGTATTCGATGCCGGTATCGGGCAGCACTTCCTGCACCAGCTTGCCGAACAGGTTCACGTAGACCAGCGCGCGAGCACCGGAATCCTTGAACTGGTGGCGCATCTCGCGGGCGGTGTAGAGCGGGTTGGTGTTGACCACGATGAGGCCGGCGCGCAGGGCGCCGAACACGGCGATGGGGTACTGCAGGATGTTCGGCATCTGCACAGCGATGCGGTCGCCGGGCTTCAGGTCGGTGTGCTTCTGCAGGTAGGCGCCGAAGGCGGCGGACAGGCGGTCCAGCTCGGCGTAGGTCAGGGTCACGCCCATGTTGCTGAAGGCAGGACGGTCGGCGAATTTCTTGCAGGAGCGCTCGAAGACTTCCACCACCGATTTGTAGGCGGTCAGGTCAATGTCGCTGGGCACGCCGGCCGGGCGTTTGTCGTTCCAGAAATCAGGTTGCATTTATTCTTGTCCTCGTACCTGAGCGAAACCGAACCGTCATTGCGGTCATTCGACGGAAGCTAGCAGTTCCTTTGGTCATCGCAAAGACTCCAGGTGGCGTCATAGACTGCGTGAATCTTGCGCCACCATCCCGGCATGGCGCGGGATAGAGCTGATCGCTCTGTACGACGTATCGCACGGAACACCGGACGGACGCGCCGGGCAATCCATACAGAAGATGTCCGGGCATGGCAGAATCGCCTCGTCCGCAGCCCATACCAATAAGAACCCGCGAACAGCAACCAGGATGGACCCCATGCCCTACGCCGCCTACTGGCTCGCCGCCAGCGACGAGACACCACTTCATACCCGCCACTGGGCGCCGGAAGGCCCGTCGCGCGGGGCCCTGATGCTGTCCCACGGCATGGCCGAGCACGCCGGCCGCTACGAACGCCTGGGCCTGGCACTCAATGCCGCCGGCTACCACCTGTACGCCATCGACCAGCGCGGCCACGGCCGCACCGCCGAGAACGGCGAGCTGGGCCATTACGCCGACCGCGGCGGCTGGGGCAAGGTGATCGGCGACCTGCACACGCTGAACCTGCACGTGCGAGAGGAGCATCCGGACCTGCCGATCATCCTGCTCGGCCACAGCATGGGCAGCTACATCGGCAGCGCCTACCTGCTGCAGCACAGCGCCAGCGTGCAGGCTGCGGTGCTCTCCGGCTCCAACTACCAGCCGGTGGCGCTGTATCGCACAGCCCGCCTCATCGCCCGCTTCGAGCACTGGCGTCAGGGCCCGCTGGGGCAAAGCGCGCTGATCGACTTCCTGTCCTTCGGCTCGTTCAACAAGGCCTTCAAGCCCAACCGCACGCCCTTCGACTGGCTCAGCCGCGACCCGGTCGAGGTCGACAAGTACGTCGCCGACCCGCTCTGCGGCTTCCGCTGCAGCAACCAGCTGTGGCTGGACCTGCTCGGCGGCCTGGCCGATATCACCCCGCCGGAACACCTGGCACGCATCCGCAGCGACCTGCCGGTGATGGTGATCGGCGGCGAGCGCGACCCGGTCAGCCAGGGCAAGCGCCTGCGCGATCTGGCCCAGGCGATGACCCGGGCCGGGGTTCGCGACGTCCAACTGAACATCTATCCCGACGCTCGTCACGAGCTGCTCAACGAGAGCAACCGTGACGAGGTCACCGCCAACCTGATCGACTGGCTGGGGCTACAGTGCCCCGTCCCGCAGGTCGAGAAATCCGAGGAGCCCCTATGAGTGCCGTACAGAACGTCCCCTATGAAGAACTTGAAGTCGGCCAGAAGGCCAGCTTCCAGCGCACTGTCGCAGAGCGTGATATCCAGCTGTTCGCCGAGGTCTCCGGCGACCGCAACCCGGTGCACCTGGACGCCGAGTACGCCGCCACCACCCAGTTCAAGGAGCGCATCGCCCACGGCATGCTCACCGGTGCGCTGATCAGCGCGGCGATCGCCACCACCCTGCCCGGCCCGGGCACCATCTACCTCGGCCAGAACCTGACGTTCACCCGCCCGGTGAAGCTCGGTGACAGCCTGACGGTGGAGCTGGAAGTGCTGGAAAAGCTGCCGAAGAACCGCGTGCGCATCGGCACCACCGTGCTCAACCAGGACGGCAAGGCCGTGGTGAAGGGCGAGGCCGAAGTGCTCGCCCCTGCCGAGAAACTCAACATCGAGTTGCCTGCCCTGCCGCCGATCACCATCGGCTGACAGCGTTTTGCGGGGCCATCCGGCCCCGCAAACTTGTATACAGTTTCCCGCTCGACTACCCTGCCCCCGTCACCTCATATCCATCCGGGATAACCGAAGGCTTCGTGCCCGAAACCCCTCACCGGGAATCGGAGCCGCCATGGACCTTCGACTGCTGTTGCTGTCCCTCTGCACCTTCGCCGCCGGCCTCGCCGAGGCCATCCTCACCGGCATCCTGCCGTCCCTTGCCACTGACCTGGATGTGTCCCTGAGCCTCGCCGGCCAGCTCACCAGCCTGTTTTCCCTGAGCTTCGCCCTCGGCGCGCCGCTGCTCGGCTGGCTGACCCGTGGCGCCGATTGCCGCCGACTGCTGGTGATCACCCTGCTGATCTTCGCCACTTTCAACGCTGGCGCCGCACTGAGCCCGGACTACACGACACTGCTGCTGATGCGCATCGGCATGGCCGCCTGCTGCGGATTGCTGATCATGCAGGCCAGCCTGCTGGCGGTGGAGCTGTCACCGCCGGCCCAGCGCGGGCGTGCCATCGGCCTGATCTTCATGGGCATCAGCGGTTCGCTGGTGTTCGGCGTGCCGGCCGGCGTGCTGGTGAACGACTGGTTCGGCTGGCGCTGGATCTTCGCCGCCATCGGGCTCTATTCGCTGCCGCTGGCCGCCCTGCTGCACATCGCCCTGCCCCGCCGCGCACTGGAGAGCCCGGCCAACGGCGCGGCGTACCGGCGCCAGCTGCGCAACCCCGCGCTGAACCTGGCACAGCTGGTGTCGATCCTCCTGCTGGGCGGGCACTTCACCCTGTTCGCCTACATCACGCCGTGGTTCCAGCAGGTCGCCGGCATCACCGACAGCCAGAGCATCGCCCTGACCCTGTTGCTGATCGGCGTGGCCGCCATCGGTGGCGGCTACCTGGGTGGCTGGCTGAGCGACCGTCTCGGCCATCGCCGCGCGCTGATGGTGGTGCCGGTGATCTTCGCCACGGCGATGCTGGCGATCCCGCTCAGCCTGGAACACCCGTGGCTGCTGCTCGGTGCGCTGATGGTCTGGAGCACCATCAGCTGGATGATCTCGCCGGCGGTGCAGAGCTACCTGCTGGCCAGCGACCCGGCCAGTGGCAGCGCGGGCGTAGCACTGAACACCTCGGCCATGCACCTGGGCGTAGCCCTGGGTGCAGCGCTGGGCGGCGCGGTAATCAGCGTGGCGGGCATCGCCTGGACCCCCTGGGTCGGCATCGGTCTGGTGGTCGCCTCGATCTTCTGCGCGGCGTTGTCCTGCTGGTTTCAGCGCGAGCGAGCGCAAGCCGCGCTCACTGTTGCCTCACAGTAACGCTGGCGGTCATCCCGGCGCTCAGGTGCACGCCCTCGGGCACCTTGTCCAGGCGGATGCGCACGGGAATGCGCTGGGCCAGGCGCACCCAGTTGAAGGTCGGTTCGACATTGGCCAGTAACTGGCTGTCGGGGATCGAGTTGCGGTCGGTGATACCGCTGCTGATGCTCTCCACCGTGCCATCGATGGGCGTGTCGCCGCTCATCAGCACCACCTGCGCCGGCAGGCCGACGCGAATGCCGGGCAGCTTGGTTTCCTCGAAGTAGGCGGTGACGTAGAAGGATTTCTGGTCCACCAGCGCCATCGCTGCCTGGCCGGCCTGGGCGTAGTTGCCCTGGGCCAGGCGCAGGTTGGTGACCTGGCCGTCGCGCGGCGCGCGCAGCTCGCTGCGGGTCAGGTTCAGTTGCGCCAGGCGCACCTGGGCCTGGGCCTCGTCGTACTCGCTCTTGGCGATGGCGGCATTGATCTGCGAGGTTTCCTTGTCTTCTGCGCTGATGGCGGCAATGCCCAGCTTGCTGCGCCGCGAAGCCTCGCTCAGGCGCAACAGGTACTGCTGGTGTCGGGTCTCGGCCACGGCCTTGGCCTGCTCCAGGTTGGCGGCGTAGCGTTCGTGGTCGATGCGCATGATCAGGTCGCCGGCCTTGACCTGCTGGTTGTCCTGCACGGAGAGGTCGGTGACCCAGCCGGATACGTCCGGGGCGATCACCACCACGTCGGCGCGCACCCGCGCATCGCGGGTCCAGGGCGACAACATGTAGTAGCGCCATAGCCAGGTGCCGGCCAGCACGGCGGCGGCAACCAGAATCAGGGTAACGGCTACGCGAAGGTATCCGCGCATACAGCTTCTCCTCTCAAGGTGTTGCGCTGAGCGCCCAGGTGACGCCGCACAGGATCAGCACGAACAGGGCGCAGTCGAACAGCGCCTCATGCCAGATCCAGCGTCCGAAGGGCGTGGCCTGCAGCAGCAGGCGCAACAGTGCGGTCAGGCCCAGGGCCAGCAACGCGTAGATGAACAGCGGGCCGATATAGACGCCGCCCCAGCCGAACTCATGCAGCCCCATGGGCGTCCTCCAGGCGGCACCATTGGCGCCAGGTATGGCGCAGTTGCGCCAGCGCGGCACGGGCCAGGCGATTGGGTTCGTTGTCGCCCTGCAGGTCGTGGGCCAGCGCCTCCTCCAGTGAAGGACACAGTGCTTCGAGACGCTGCTCGCGGCCCTCGCCGGGGCCTTTTTCCAGTACCCCGGCGAGCGAGCCGAGGAACTGGTCGCGACGCTTGCGCAGTTGGCCCTGGGCGCCGCTGAGGCAGGCGCGCAGGTGCAGCAGTTCGTTGCCCAGGTCCAGCGCCAGCAGGCCATCCTGCCAGCGCCGTTGTTCAGCCTTGGGCAGCAGGGTGTAGTGCCGCGCCAGGCGGATCAGGCGATCGGCCATGCGCCCGCCGAACCAGTTCTCGGCCTCCGCCAGGGGCCGTCGGGTCAGCCGCCCAAGGTCCTCGCAGGTGGCCTGAATGAGCCTGCGGTTGAGCCAGTCCGCCGGCAGGGTGAGCAGACGGAACACCAGCACCGCAAACCCCACGCCAATGACGATGCCCTGGGCGGAATTGAGCAGGCTGGCCAGGTCATAGGTCATCACGTTGCTCGGTGCCACCAGGGTGATGAAGTGGATCGAAAAGGAGGTGGCGGTGCCCGCCAGCGCTGGCGTCGCCATCCCCAGCAGGGCGAAGAACAGCGGCACGCCCAGGGCCATGCACAGCAGCGGGAAACCATTCCACTGCGGCAGCAGCCACTGGGTGACCACGGCCGCGGCGGGAATCGCGTAGAGAATGCCGCGCAGGAAGCCCAGGCCGATGGCCACGGCGTTGTCGCGGTTGGCGAACAGGCT
This sequence comes from Enterobacterales bacterium AE_CKDN230030158-1A_HGKHYDSX7, assembly GCA_046940325.1. Taxonomy (GTDB): domain Bacteria; phylum Pseudomonadota; class Gammaproteobacteria; order Pseudomonadales; family Pseudomonadaceae; genus Pseudomonas. Next base: position 1,068,951 of record JBKYMN010000001.1, read on the forward strand.
GCAGATCACCGCCGCCAGCAGCATGCCGCCGGTGGCGGCGGGCCAGGCGGTGGCCATCCAGAACGCCGACATGCCCAGCAGCGCCAGGGCGCTGCGCAGGCCGTAGAACAGCGCCATCAGTGGGTCGCGGTGCCAGGACAGGGTACCCGTGGCAACGTCGTCGACCCTTCCATCGGCCACCGCGCGCATGGTGGCCTCGGACTCCACGGCCTTGCGCAGCAGCAGCGCGCAGCGGGTCAGGCAGTAGCGCAGGTCATTGGATTGCAACTCGTCGGCGCCGGCCTGCTGCAAGCGCTCCTGCAACGAGCGCATGGCCGGCACCTGCGGGTCCTGCAGGGTCGCCCGCAGTTCCTCGAACCAGGGCTGCAGCCGCGCGCGGTCCTCGGCGTCCAGCACGCTGCGTTGCCGGGCCACCCCGCGCGCGGTACGCAGCAGGCTGAGCAGGTCGCGGGAGAGAATCCGCAGCGCCCTCGACCGCATGCGCCCACGATAGCCTTCGAACCAGGCGTGGTCGCGCTGCACATCGACTTCGACGATCTTGCCCAGGGCCTGCAGCAGGCCCTTGATCTGCCGTGCGTCGGCATCGATCTCGCTGCGCGCGGCCTGCATGCCGATCAGCCAGGTGGCCTGCGCCTGCTTGTCCAGGTTGGCCTCGACACGGCGCGGCCAGAGAATGGCGCTGACCGCCGAAGCGCAGAGAATGCCCAGGCAGATTTCCGTACTGCGCGCCACGGCCTGGTCGAACACCCCCAGCGGATGACTGATGGCTGGCAGGCCGATGATCGCCACGGTGTAGCCCGACAGCACGAAGGCGTAGGACACATGGTTGCGCAGGCTGGTCGAGGCTGCCGTGCAAAGGCCCAGCCACAGCGAGATGGCCAGCAGGAAAAGCCAGGGCGTCTGCGCGAACAGGGCGATGAAGACCACCGACATGGCGGTGCCGAACAGCGTGCCGACGAGGCGGAACAACCCCTTGGCGACGACCATGCCCGACAGCGGCTGGGAGACGATGAACACCGTCATCAAGGCCCACTGCGGCTGCTCCAGATCGAAACGGAAGGCGCACCACAGCGCCAGGCCGCCGGCCAGGAGGGTCTTGATCGCGAACTTCAGCGCCAGCGTATCCGGCGCGAGGAATGCCTGTAGCGTAGGTCGCACGCGGTCTCTCGAAAGGGTCCGGGTCTATCGGGTAAAGATAGTCGGCAAAGGGGATGACTGAATCGTTACCGATCATATTATTAGCAAGCTAACAATATGTCATCCCGACTTTCGTCGAGGCAAAAAAAAACGGGCGACCTAAGTCGCCCGAAGTGCCTTGCGTGCTCTGTGTATCTGGAAGACTCAGCCCTTCTTGTGGCTGTCCTTCCAGATGAAAATTCCGACCCCACCGAAGAACAGAACCATGAGGCCAACGGTAAGGACGCCTGCGAGAACCACTTCGTCGATGAACATGATGCTGGCCTCCTGTTGCCTACATCGTCTGGGGATGTGTGCAGATTACCGGCGGCCGGGCAGGACAAATTGACCTGGATCAATGGTCGACAAGGCGCTTTCCGGGGAGGGCCGGAGCACTGACGCAGGTCAAGTTTCAGGAAGGCGGTGGTGCGGCGGGAAGCCGCGCAGGGCGGGCCCTGGCGGCAAAAGAGCGGGGATTCAGCGTTTCTTCGGCTTGTTCTTGCCCTTCTTGCGCGACTTGCCCAGCGGCAGCGCCTGCTCGAAGGCCTTGCGCACCTCCTGCAAACGCTGTTCATGCACGTCGTGGATGCGCTTGTCGCGCTCGGCGGTGAAGTCGATCAGCTTGTCGTCGTTGCTCATGGCAGGGCATGCACCAGGCGGAAGGTCAGATTCAGGCGCGGGGCGACCGGGCGGCGCGTCTTGGCGACCTGATGCTGCCAATAATGCTGTGTCGCGCCGGACATGACCAGCAGCGATCCGCCGGACAGCTCGATGGAATGTTCGATTGTGTTGCGGCCCTTGCGCCGCAGGTCGAAGCGTCGCGCCCCACCCAGGTTCAGCGAGGCCACCACCGGGTTGCGCCCCAGCTCCGGCTCGTCGTCGCTGTGCCAGCCCATGGAGTCCTGGCCGTCGCGGTAGTAGTTGAGCAGCACGCCGTTGAAGCGCTGTCCGGCCGCCTCCTCCACCGCCGCGCGAATCTCCGCCAGCAGCGGCGTCCACGCCAGCGGCGCGTGGGTCAGGCCGGAGTAGGTGTAGAAAGCCTCGGGGTCGCCGTACCAGTTGACCAGGCGCGGCACCGGGTAGTCGCGCCCATGCAGGTGGACAACGGGCTGCTCCCAGGGCGTCTCGGCCAGCAGCTGCTCCAGCCAGCGTGCCGCACGCGGGGGTGGGCACCAGTCCGGAATCAGCCGCAGCTCGGCATCGGGCAGCAGGATGGGGGCATCGTCGAACAGCATCGGGGGGCTCGGGGCAATCAGCGAGTAAGGCAGTCTACCGCCTCGGCCGCTCAGACCTCGACATCGATCCACAACCCCTTGCGCGGAGCGGCCTGTACGTCGTCACCCAGTTCCTCGACCTCTTCGAGCTCCTCCAGCGCCTCGCCCTCCGGGGTGCCGTCGGCCAGTTCGCGGCGCTTTCGGCGGCGCTGGTACTCCTCGCGCAGCGCCTGTTCGTCGGGCCGACGCTCCAGTTCCACCCCGGCATTGCCCGCGCTGGCGGCCGGCGCGGTCACCGGGGCGACATCGGGTCGCGGCCTGAGCACGTCCTGCTGGGACGTGACGGGCGCAAAATGGGTCGGTACAAGCGGCAACATCCGGATGCTCCTGCGCGGAAGCTCAGTGGGAAGTCCTCTGGTCAGGCTATCGGCGGGACGGCTAGAGACTTGAGCCCGCCTCGCTACACTTTCCTCGATTTGCGATGAATCCGACGTGCTGCCAGACGCCCACCGCCGGACACCGCGACATTTCGGGCGACCGGAGGCACCGACGGCCATCGCTGAACGCTGCGCGTTCCGGTACCATAGCCGGCTTTTTTTGGGAGGTGTCCATGGCGCAGTATCAACCCGGTCAACGCTGGATCAGCGACAGTGAAGCGGAACTCGGGCTGGGGACCATCCTGGCGCTGGACGGCCGCATGCTCACAGTGCTCTATCCGGCCACCGGTGATACCCGCCAGTACGCCGAGCGCAACGCGCCGCTGACCCGCGTGCGCTTCGCCCCGGGCGATGAGATCACCCATTTCGAAGGCTGGAAGATGACCGTCCGCGAAGTGGACGAGATCGACGGCCTGCTGATCTATCACGGCCTTACCGCGCAGAACGACCAGCGCACCGTGCCGGAAACCCAGCTGTCGAACTTCATCCAGTTCCGCCTGGCCAGCGACCGCCTGTTCGCCGGGCAGATCGACCCGATGTCCTGGTTCGGCCTGCGCTACCACACCCTGGAACACCGCACCCGCCTGCTGCAATCCTCGCTCTGGGGCCTGGGCGGCGCCCGCGCGCAACCCATCGCGCACCAGCTGCACATCGCCCGTGAAGTCGCCGACCGCATGGCGCCACGCGTCCTGCTGGCCGACGAAGTGGGCCTGGGCAAGACCATCGAGGCGGGCCTGGTGATCCACCGCCAGCTGCTCTCCGGCCGCGCCAGCCGCGTGCTGATCCTGGTGCCGGAGAACCTGCAGCACCAGTGGCTGGTGGAGATGCGCCGGCGCTTCAACCTGGAAGTCGCGCTGTTCGACCGCGAGCGCTTCGTCGAGAGCGATGCCAGCAACCCCTTCGAAGACTCCCAGCTCGCCCTGGTGGCGCTGGAGTGGCTGCGCGAGGACGAAAAAGCCCAGGACGCGCTGTTCGCCGCCGAGTGGGACATGCTCGTGGTCGACGAGGCCCACCACCTCGTGTGGCACCCGGAGCAGGCCAGCCCGGAATACAAGCTGGTGGAGCAGCTCTCCCAGGTCATCCCCGGCGTGCTGCTGCTCACCGCGACCCCGGAACAGCTCGGCCTGGACAGCCACTTCGCCCGTCTGCGCCTGCTCGACCCGGACCGTTTCCATGACCTGGAAGCCTTCCGCACCGAAAGCAGCCAGTACCGTCCGGTCGCCGAGGCGGTGCAGGAACTGATCGACCAGGGCAGCCTCTCCCCTGCCGCCCGCCAGGCCATCCACGGCTTCCTCGGCAGCGAAGGCGACGAGCTGCTGGCCAGCGTCGAGGGCGGCAATGAAGAAGCCCGCGCCCGCCTGGTGCGCGAGCTGCTCGACCGCCACGGCACCGGCCGCGTGCTGTTCCGCAACACCCGCGCCGCCGTGCAGGGCTTCCCGGAGCGCCAGCTGCACCCCTACGTGCTGGCCAACCCGATCGAGTACATGGAGCTGCCGCTGGGCGAGCACCCGGACCTCTACCCGGAAGTCAGCTTCCAGGCACAGGCCGACGACGGCGACGAGAACAACCGCTGGTGGCGCTTCGACCCGCGCGTCGAGTGGCTGATCGACACCCTGAAGATGCTCAAGCAGTACAAGGTGCTGGTGATCTGCGCCCACGCCGAGACCGCCATGGACCTGGGCGATGCCCTGCGCCTGAAGTCCGGCATCCCGGCCACCGTGTTCCACGAAGGCATGAGCATCCTCGAGCGCGACCGCGCCGCCGCCTACTTCGCCGATGAGGAATTCGGCGCCCAGGTGCTGATCTGCTCGGAAATCGGCAGCGAAGGCCGCAACTTCCAGTTCGCCCACCACCTGGTGCTGTTCGACCTGCCGGCCCACCCGGACCAGCTGGAACAGCGCATCGGCCGCCTGGACCGGATCGGCCAGAAGCACACCATCCAGATCCACGTGCCGCACCTGGAGAACAGCCCGCAGGAACGCCTGTTCCAGTGGTACCACCAGGCGCTGAACGCCTTCCTCAACACCTGCCCCACCGGCAACGCCCTGCAGCACCGCTTCGGCCCGCGCCTGGTGGAGCTGCTCGATGGCGGCGACGACGACGCCTTCGAGGCCCTGCTGGCCGAAGGCACCGCCGCCCGTGAAGCGCTTGAAGCCGAGATGCACAACGGCCGCGACCGCCTGCTGGAGCTGAACTCCGGCGGCGCTGGTGAAGGCGAAGCCCTGGTGGCCGAGATCGAGGAACAGGACGACCAGTTCGCCCTGCCGATCTACATGGAGCGTCTGTTCGACACCTACGGCATCGACAGCGAGGACCACTCCGAGAACGCGCTGATCCTGCGCCCGAGCGAGAAGATGCTCGACGCCAGCTTCCCGCTGGGCGACGACGAAGGCGTGACCGTCACCTACGACCGCGCCCAGGCCCTGGCCCGCGAAGACATGCAGTTCCTCACCTGGGAACACCCCATGGTGCAGGGCGGCATGGACCTGGTGCTGTCCGGCTCGCTGGGCAATACCTCGGTGGCGCTGATCAAGAACAAGGCGCTCAAGCCCGGCACCGTGCTGCTGGAGCTGCTGTTCGTCAGCGAAGCCGTAGCGCCGCGCAAGCTGCAGCTCGGCCGCTTCCTGCCGCCGGTGGCGCTGCGCTGCCTGATGGACGCCAATGGCAACGACCTGTCCTCGCGCGTGTCCTTCGACACCCTGAACGACCAGCTGGAAAGCGTGCCGCGCGCCAGCGCCAACAAGTTCGTGCAGGCCCAGCGCGACGTGCTGGCCAAGCAGTTCGCCCAGGCCGAGACCAAGATCACCCCGCGCCATGCCGAGCGCGTGGAAGCCGCTCGCCAGCAACTGACCGCGACCCTGGACGAGGAGCTGGCGCGCCTGACCGCCCTCAAGGCCGTCAACCCCAGCGTACGCGACAGCGAGCTGGACGCCCTGCGCAAGCAGCGTGACGACAGCCTGGCCATGCTGGACAAGGCCTCCCTGCGCCTGGAAGCGATCCGCGTGCTGGTCGCTGGCTGACCCTAGCATTGCGTCCTGAAGAAGCCGCCACCGGGCAACCGGTGGCGGCTTTTTTCATGCATGGCTGGCGCACCAGGCTCCTTCGAAACACCCCGTTACGCCGCTCTATTCCCGGCACGATCGGACACACCGACTACCATTGACGCTGCGCAAGGGAATCTCGCCCACGGGGGGATAGAGTTTCCTTACCAAGCCACTCATTGAGGGAACACATCATGTACGAGCGCATTCTGGTAGCGGTGGACGGCAGCCCGGTTTCCGACCGAGCCCTGGTCGAAGCGGCCAAGCTGGCCCAGCTGAGCGGCGGCGAGCTGCGCGTGGTCACCATCGTCGACAGCCCGCTGCGCCATCTGCCTGACTACGCGGTGTACTACAACCCGGAGCCGCTGCGCGAAGCCGCGTTGAAGGCCGCCGATGATATCCTCGGCAAGGCGAAGGAAAAGATTGCAGAGTTCCCGGTCAAGTCCAGCTTCGAACGGGTCTGCCAGGAACGCGCCAGCGAGGAGATCGCCGAGCGCATCGAGATCGAGGCCGAAGCCTCCAAGGCCGACATCATCGTCATGGGCACCCACGGCCGCCGTGGTGTGCGCCGCCTGATGCTGGGCAGCGTGGCCGAAGGCCTGCTGCGCGTCAGCAACCGCCCGGTGCTGCTGGTTCGCGAGAAGTAACAGCCTGCGCAAAGACAAAAGGCCCTGCGGTGCAAACCGCAGGGCCTTTTTCATGGCCGCCGTTCAGGCCCCCACCGGGGTCATTGCGAAGCGGTCATGTCGCGTCGGCAGGAGTGGAAGATATCCAGGTCCGGTTGATAGAGGCTGGTCTGCACGCCGTAGAGGCCGAGTACCGAGTGGAACAGGTTGTCGTGGCTCAGTTCGGCGCCACCGGCCTTCTTCTCCAGGCAGCCGCGGTCCACGCCCATGCCGCCCAGTGCGCCGTTGCCGAACCACATCACCATGGGCACGTGGGTCTGCGCCTTGGGCGCGATGGCGTAGGGCGCAGCGTGCAGGTAGACGCCGTTCTCGCCCAACGACTCGCCGTGGTCGGAGACGTAGAGCATCGAGGTGTCGAAACGCTCCTGGTTCTGCTTGAGCAGTGCGATGACCCTGGAGAGGAAGAAATCGGTGTAGAGGATGGTGTTGTCGTAGACGTTCACCAACTCCTCCTTGCTGCAACTGCCGAGCTGGTTGGTATGGCAGACCGGAGTGAAGCGCTCCATGGACTTCGGATAACGGTCGTAGTACTCCGGCCCATGGCTGCCGTCGGCGTGCAGGACGATGATGGCGTTGTCCTTCAGGCCGTCGATATAGGCCTGCAGGTCCTGCAGCATGGCTTCGTCCAGGCAGCGGTTGCCGTCGCAGAACGGGCCGGGCTGGTTCTTCGAGATGTCGCGGTTCGGCACGCGCAGGCAGGTGCCCTTGCAGTCGCTGTTGTTGTCCAGCCAGAGCACCGAGACGCCGACGCGCTGGAGGATGTCCAGCAGGCCCTGGTTGGTCTTGCCCTTCTTGTCGCTGTAGTCCTCGCGGGGGAACCTGGAGAACATGCAGGGCACCGATACCGCCGTGGAAGTGCCGCAGGAGCTGACGTTGGTGAAGTTGAGGATGTCGAGCTTCTTCAGCTCCGGGTTGGTGTCGCGGTCATAGCCGTTGAGGGAGAAGTGGTCCGCGCGTGCGGTCTCGCCGACGACGAAGATCATCAGCGACTTGCGGCCGTCGGCGCTCACCTTGCGCGGCATCACCGCGTCCTCGCCGATGGGCTGCACCACCAGGTTTTCCTTGATGCCCAGGCGCTGCTTGGTGAACTTGCTCACCGCGTAGATGTAGTTGGTCGGGTTGATGAAGTGGGTCAGCTTCTCCTCCTGGCGGAACACCGGGGCGTAGGTGGAGTAGAAGGCGCCGACGCAGACGGCGACCACCACCAGGCAACCGAAGATCACCAGCACCTTGTTCAGCAGGCCACGGAAGAATGGGCTGTAGCGCACTGGCGTCAGCCAGATGAGCACCGCCGGCAGCACGCCCAGCAGCAGCAGATAGCCGACCAGGCGCGCGCTGAACAGGTCCGCGGCCTCGCCCGGGTTGGTCTCGATGACGTTCTGCACCATCACGGTATCGATCACGACACCGTAGGAGTTCATGAAGTACGCCGCCGCCGCCGACACCAGCGCCACCAGGGTCAGCGCCGGCTTGAGCAGCGGGCGGAAGGACACCAGGGTCAGCAGCAGGGTGAACGCTGCCCAGAGGAAGAGCGCGAACGAAGCGAAGAACGCCACGCCCCACAGCCCCTCCAGGGGCACCAGGCTGTTCAGCGCCCGCCAGGTGGAGAAGTTGTAGAACACCACCAGGGCCAGGGAAAACAGCAGGACCAGGCGCGCGGAGCTGACCTGGGGGAAGAGGCGGCGCTTGCCCTCGGACATCGAGCGCACTCCTTACATCGATAGTCGGATAGGAAATGGGATGGCCGACCCTGCCGGCCGGCGGCGCAACTCTAGCGGGCAATTAGTCAAAAAAGTGTCAATTCCGAAATAAAGCGTTTCCTAAGGAATCTGGACAATGCAAAAGCAGATTCTGGTACGACCGTACGTCGTTTCGCATTAACCAGTTTGTCGGAAATGGCTATCAGACCTTGCGAGGCACGGGCAGCTTCCTAGACTCACATCAAAGTGATATCAATTCGCCCACAACCTCCCTCGACATCCGGAGCATCCCGCCCATGGAATGGCACAAGGACGCCGTACCCGATGCTGTGCTGTTGGAGTGTTCCCACAACCCTGGACTGGTCCTGCTCGCCATCCTGATCGCCTGCGTCGCCAGCTTCGTGGCCCTGAGCATCACCGCGCGCATGGTCCGCGCACCGCAGCACGCGCACCGCTGGCAATGGGTCGGCGGCATCTGCCTGGGCAGCGGCATCTGGTCCATGCACTTTGTCTCCATGCTGGCTTTCCACGCCTCGGTGCCGCTGCACTTTTCCGGCGGCCTAACGCTGCTCTCGCTGCTCATCGCCATCGCCATCTGCGTGGTCGCCATGCGCCTGCTCGCCCACGCCGGGCTCAGCCCGCTGCAGTACCTGCTGGCCGCCTGCTGCATCGGCACCAGCATCGCCGGCATGCACTACACCGGCATGGCCGCCATCCAGACACCGCCCATGCAGCATTACGACCCGCTGCTGGTCACCCTGTCGGTGCTCCTGGCGGTGCTGGTCGCCTTCGTTGCCCTGGTGCTGGCACCGGTGCTCAACCGGCAGCCGGCGAATCGCCAGTGGATCTACCAGATCGCCGCCAGCCTGCTGCTGGGCGGCGCCATCTCCAGCATGCACTTCACCGGCATGGCCGCGCTGACCCTGAGCCTGCCCAGTTGGGTAGCGCCCGTGGCGGATGCCGGGCGCAACAACGCCATCCAGCTCGGCCTGATGGTCGGCCTGCTGTCCCTGGCGGTGGTGCTCGCCGGGCTCTGGGCGGCCTGGATCGAGGACAGCCTGGAAAGCAAGGAAAGCGAGCTGAGCCGGGTCAATGCCCTGCTCAGCCAGCTGGACAATGCCAACGCCTCGCTGCAGAAACTGGCGCGCTTCGACGGCCTGACCGGCCTGCACAACCGCAACGCCCTCAACGACGAGTTCGAGACCCGCCTGCAACACAACCGCCAGAAGGGCCAGGGCATGGCGGTGATCCTGCTGGACCTGGACCACTTCAAGCGGGTCAACGATTCCCTCGGCCATGCTGCCGGGGACGAGCTACTGTGCATCGTTTCCGAGCGCCTGCGCAGCGCGCTGCGCAGCACCGACCTGCTGGCGCGCTTCGGCGGCGACGAGTTCTGCATCCTCGCCGACCTGGGCGAGGACCACGAGGCGCGTATCCTCGCCCAGCGCCTGATGCAGCGCATGAAGGAGCCGATCAGCACTGCCGGGCGCAGCCTGGTGATGACCACGAGCGTGGGCATCAGCCTGTTCCCCAACGACGGCGAACAGCCCGAGGAGCTGCTCAAGCACGCGGACCTGGCGCTGTACCAGTCCAAGGGCAATGGCCGCAACGCCACGCACTTCTTCAGCCCGCACCTGAAGACCAAGGCGACCCAGGAACTGCAGCTGGAAGAGGAGTTGCGCAAGGCGCTGTGGGATGACGAACTGGTGCTCTACTACCAGCCGATCCTGCGCATCGATCACGGCGACGTCGAGCAGCTCGAAGCGCTGGTGCGCTGGAAGCACCCGACCCACGGCCTGCTGGCCCCGGATCGCTTCATCGGCCTGGCCACCGCCAACGGGCTGATCGGCGCGCTGGATGCCTGGGTGATGCGCCGCGCCTGCGAGGACCTGCGCCGCCTGCACGAGCTGGGCTACAAGGACCTGCGGGTGGCGGTGAACTGCTGCGCCAGCAACCTCGGCCGCGAGGGATTGGTCGATGAAGTCCAGCAGACCCTGAACGACACGGGCCTGGAGGCGCGCTACCTGGAGATTGAAGTGACCGAGAACGCGGTGATGGCCAATATCAGCCAGGCCGTACCGCTGCTCAACCGCCTGCGCGACCTTGGCGTGAGCCTGTCCATCGACGACTTCGGCACCGGCTATTCCTCGCTGTCCTACCTGCGCCAGTTGCCGCTGGACGCGTTGAAGGTGGACCGCTCGTTCATCCGCGACGTACCGCAGTCGCGCCGCGACAGCGAGATCGCCCAGGCGATCATCGCCATGGCGCAGAAGCTGCACCTGAAGGTGATCGCCGAAGGCGTGGAGCACGCGCAGCAGCTGGCGTTCCTGCGCGAGAACCATTGCGAGCTGGCCCAGGGCTACCTGTTCAGCCGGCCCCTGCCGCTCTCCGCACTGGTGGAGTTCCTCGAGGCCTACCGCGAAGACAGCGACTCGTCATTGCTGCGCAGTCAGGCCTGACGCCGGGCCACCCTCAGAAATCGAACTTGCCCGCCCGCCAGCGCGGCAGCCAGCGCAGGGAATCGGCGGTGGTGCCGGTGGGGCGGTACTCGGCGCCCAGCCAGCCGTCGTAGCCCACGTCGTCGAGCACCTGCAGCGGCACCTCGAACTCCATCTCGCCCGAGCCCGGTTCGCCGCGCTCGGGGTAGTCGGCGAACTGCACGTGGCCGATCTGGCCCATCAGCGCATAGATGCAATCCACCAGCTCCAGGCCCATGCGCGCCATGTGGTAGAGGTCCAGCTGCGCGCGCAGGTTCTCCCGCGCCACGCGCTCGAGCATGTCCTGCAGGTGCTCGGGGGTATTGAGCAGGAAGCCCTTCATGTCGTGGCAGTTGATGGCTTCCATCAGCACATCGGTGCCCGTACCGGCGAAGGCGTCGCAGGTGGCACGCAGGCGCTCGGCGAGGGTCTGCAGCGCGACTTCGCGCTCCTCGCCCTCGACCAGCCGACCGGCCAGCACGTTGATGTGCTGCGGTTTGACGATGCGCGCGTAGTCCAGCGCCTTCGCCAGGGCCTCGTCGAACTCGGCCGCGCGCTCCGGCACCGCGGCGATGCCCGGGCCGCCCTGCATCAGGTCGCCGGCGGGCAGGTTGATGAGGATCAGCGGCAGGCCGGCTTCATCCAGCGCGGCCTTCAGCTGTTCGGCGGGCACGTCGTAGGGGAACTGGATCTCCACGCCCTCGAAGCCGGCCTTGGCGGCGGCGTCGATGCGCTGCAGCAGCGGGACTTCGGTAAACAGCAGGGACAGGTTGGCGCAGAGTTTCATGCGGGAATTTCCTTCGAAAGACGGTATTGCTCGACCAGGGTGGCCGGGTCGCGTTCAAGATTGCCCTGGCTGCCATGCAGGCGCATCAACTGCGCGGCGAGGCCGCTCATGGGCGTGGCCGAGCCTTCCTCGCGGGAAAGTTTCACGGCGGTGTCCAGGTCCTTGAGCAGGGTGCGCACATGCCACTTCACCGGTTCGAAGCGGCTTTCGGCCATCTGCGGGGCCAGGATCTGCAGGGGTTTGGAATCGGCGAAGCCGCCCGCCAGCGCCGGCGCGATCAGGCTGGCATCGACACCGGACTTCTCCGCCAGGGCCACCACTTCGGCGATCACCAGAGCGTTGCAGGCGACGATCATCTGGTTGCACACCTTGGTCACCTGACCGGCGCCGACATCGCCCATGCGCGTCAGGCGCTGGCCGAGATGGGCGAGGATCGGCCGTACCTGCTCGATGTCCTCGACACGGCCGCCGGCCATGATCGCCAGGGAGCCGGCTTCGGCGCCCGGCGTGCCACCGGACACCGGCGCATCGATCCAGCGCATGCCGGTGCGCGCTTCCAGCTCCGCGGCCATCTCGCGGGTGGCAGCCGGCTCCAGGCTGGAGAAATCCACCAGCAGTTGTCCGGCCCGGGCGCCTTCGACGATGCCGCCCGGGCCGAACACCACCTCGCGCACGGCGGCGGTATCGGCCAGGCAGAGCATCACCACCTCCGCATCGGCGCACAATTGTGCCGGCGTCTCCACGGTCTTGGCGCCTTCACGGGCGAGCTGTTCGCGCTTGCCGGCAGAGCGGTTCCACACCGTCAGCGCAAAGCCGGCAGCGAGCAGGCGGCGAGTCATGGGCACACCCATCAGGCCGAGACCGGCGAATGCGAGGGAGGGGCTGGCGGACGACATGGACGATCTCCGGTACAAGGGCGGGAAAGTACGGGGACCGGCATTCTAGCAGGCGCCATCGCGTACCTGACGATGCGGTCGAGATGAACGGGAGGGCAGCCAAACAGGCGGACCGCCACTATACTCCCGGAGTTTTTTCCGCCATTGACCCGGAGAACTCTCCCCATGCTCAAACGCACCCTGGCGCTCGCCGCCGGTTTCGCTCTGTCCCTCTCTGCTGTTTTCGCCCACGCCGATACACCGAAGGAACTCAAGGTCTCCGCCATTCCCGACGAAGCCCCGACCGAGCTGCTGCGCAAGTTCAAGCCCCTGGGCGCCTACCTCGAAGAGCAACTGGGCATGCCGGTGAAGTTCATCCCGGTGTCCGACTACGCCGGCGTGGTCGAGGCCCTGGCTTCGGATCGCCTGGACATGGCCTGGCTGGGCGGTTTCACCTTCGTCCAGGCGCGCCTGAAGACCGGCAACGCCATCCCGCTGGTGCAGCGCGAGCAGGACCAGCAGTTCACCAGCAAATTCATCACCGCCGACCCGAACGTGAAGTCGCTGCAGGACCTCAAGGGCAAGACCTTCGCCTTCGGTTCGGTCTCGTCCACTTCCGGCAGCCTGATGCCGCGCTACTTCATGCAGAAGGACGGCATCGTGCCCGAGCAGTTCTTCTCCCGCGTGGCTTACTCCGGCGCCCACGACGCCACCGTCGCCTGGGTCCAGGCCGGCAAGGTCGACGCCGGCGTGCTGAATGCCTCGGTCTGGCAGAAGCTGGTGGACGCCGGCAAGGTCGACACCAGCAAGGTGAAGGTCTTCGCCACTACGCCGACCTACTACGACTACAACTGGACCGTGCGCGGCAACCTCGATCCGGCCCTGGCCGAGAAGATCAAGAAGGCCTTCCTCGCCCTCGACCCGAGCAAGCCGCGCGACAAGGAAATCCTCGACCTGCAGGCAGCCAGCCGCTTCATCGAAACCCAGCCCGACAACTACAAGGGCATCGAGGAATCGGCGCGCGCCGCCGGCCTGCTGAAGTGACCCTGCAACTGACCGGCGTGGAGCACATCCACGCCAACGGCCAGCGCTCGCTCGCCGGCATCGACCTCAGCGTCGCTGCCGGCGAGCGGGTGGCGATCATCGGCCCCTCCGGTGCCGGCAAGACCACCCTGCTGCGCATCCTCGCCACCGCACTGAAACCCGCCTCCGGCAACGTCGACCTGCTCGGCAGCAACCCCTGGGCACTGAGTGGTTCCGCGCGCCAGCGCCTGCGTTCGCGCATCGCCCTGGTACACCAGGCCCCGCCGCTGCCGCCGCGCCAGCGCGTGGTCTCCGCCGTGCTCGCCGGTCGCCTCGGCCAGTGGCCGCTGTGGAAAAGCCTGGCCAGCCTGCTCTACCCGGCCGACAGCGCCGGCGCCCGCAGCGAACTGCAACGCCTGGACCTGGGCGACAAGCTCTTCGAACGCTGTGACCAGCTTTCCGGCGGCCAGCTGCAACGCGTCGGCATCGCCCGTGCGCTATACCAGCAGGCCGAGCTGCTGCTGGCGGACGAACCCGTGTCGGCCATGGACCCGGTACTCGCCGGCCACACCCTCGGCGTGCTCACCCGCGAGGCACAGAACCGTGGCGTGACGCTGCTCGCCAGCCTGCACGCGGTGGACCTGGCCCTGGAACACTTTCCCCGCATCGTCGGTGTACGCGACGGCCGTATCGCCTTCGACAAGGCCACGCAGAATGTCACCGCCGAGGACCTGCGCGCGCTCTACGCCAACGAACAGCTCGGCCAGCAGGAGACTGCTTCGCCGGTGGGCAAGCCCGTGGTGGTGCAGATTCCACGATGCTGAACCCAGCGCTTTCGACCAGCCCGCCCCGCGACCCGGCGGCGCTACCGCGCCTGCTGCTTACCCTGCTCGCCCTGGCCTTGCTGTGGCCGGGGCTGCGCCTGTCCGAGCTGGATATCGTCGGGCTGTTCAGCGGTGACAACGCCCGGACCATGGCCAACTTCCTCGGCGGCTTCTGGCCGCCGGCCCATGACGCCGAATTCCTCGCACTGCTCGGCCGCGCCACCCTGGAAACCCTCGCCATCGCCACCGCCGGCATGGCGCTGGCCTGGCTGATCGCCTTCCCCGCCGCCCTGCTGGCGACCCGTGCACTGTCGATCTCCGCCCTGCCCCGTGGCGGCCTGCCGGCCTGGTGGGCGCGCGCGCTGCGCTGGCCGGTACGCGGCCTGCTGATCGTACTGCGCAGCGTGCCGGAGATCGTCTGGGCGCTGCTGTTCGTCCGCGCGGTGGGCCTGGGCCCGACTGCTGGCGTGCTGGCCATCGCCATCACCTACGGCGGCATGCTCGGCAAGGTCTATGCGGAAATCTTCGAATCGGTGGACCCGCGCCCGACCCGCGCCCTGCTGCTGGGCGGCGGCTCGCGCCTGCAGGCCTTCGCCTACGGCGTGCTGCCCTCGGCGGCGGCGGAACTGATCTCCTACACCGTCTACCGCTGGGAGTGCGCCATCCGCGCTTCGGTGGTGATGGGCTTCGTCGGCGCCGGCGGCCTCGGCCAGCAGATCGACCTGTCGCTGCGCATGTTCGCCGGCGGCGAAGTCTCAAGCATCCTGCTGACCTTCCTGGTGCTGGTGCTGGGCGCCGACCTGCTCAGCCGCTTCCTGCGCGGGAGGCTGCAATGAGCGGCCTGCTGCGCAGCCTGGGCTGGCTGCTGCTGATCCTGCTCGCCGTCGGCGCCTCCTTCGCCTACCTGGAGATGGACACCGGCGGGCTGTTCGACGCCCGCGGCCTCGGCCAGATGCTCGACTACGGCCGCGACTTTCTCTCGCCGGACCTGAGCCCCCCGCACCTGGCGGCGGTCGGCCGCGGCGCACTGGAAACCCTGGCGATGTCGGCCATCGGCACCCTGCTCGCGGCGCTGCTGGGCCTGTTGCTGGCATTGCCGGCGGCCGGGCGCTTCGGGCGTATCGCGCAGAGCCTGTCGCGGCTCCTGCTCAACGCCCTGCGCGCGGTGCCGGAGCTGGTCTGGGGCGCCCTGATGGTGCTGGCCGCCGGGCTCGGCCCGAACGCCGGCACGCTGGCACTCGCGCTGCATACCGGTGGCGTACTTGGCCGGCTGTTCGCCGAGGCGCTGGAGAACACCCCGACCGCCCCGGCCGAGGCCGTACGCCTGGCCGGTGGCGGGCGCGTCGCCGCCTTCGCCTACGGCACCCTGCCGGCCGTCTGGCCGCAACTGGTGGCCTACATGCTCTACCGCTGGGAAAACAACATCCGCATGGCCAGCGTGCTCGGCTTCGTCGGCGCGGGAGGCCTGGGGCAGATGCTGTATTTCAGCCTCAGCCTGTTCCAGCAGGCCCAGGCAGCGACGGTGATCATCGCCATGCTGCTGCTGGTGCTGTGCGTCGACAGCCTGAGCGCCTGGGCGCGGCAGCGCTGGGTGAGCCAGTAACCTGCAGGAAACGCCTCTGGCGCTGCGGCTGAAACAAACAGTCCACAACAAAAAGCCCGGCACATGGCCGGGCTTTTTATCGAGTGCGTCCCTTACGAGTCGCCGTGGATCACCTTGTCCAGGTCGATCGGGTCGCCGGGATGGGTACCGAGCTTCTGGCGGATGTCCTCGAACATCGCGTCGTATTCCTTGTGGTTGCGCACCATCGAGCCGAACCGCGGGTGCAGGCCGTGCTTCTGCGCGATGCGGGTGGCATCGCTGGCAAAGTTGAAGGCCTGCTCCTTGGGCATGTCCCATTCTTCGGTGAAGGCATTGCCGTCGATTTCGCCCTTCATGATGAAGTGGACGAGGGTGCCCTTTTCCGCATCCTTGCGGACTTCATAGTTGATGTGAGCGTCGATCTCCTGCTGCCCCAGCCCCGGCAGGGACTGGAGGTGCAGATGGCCCGGTTCGAACATGGCGAATCTCCTTCGATGGAATCCCGACAGTCTAGTCGGCCTTTTCGAATTGGAAATCGCCCTGCGTCAGTGCACGGACTCTTTTCGAACTCTTTCTTGAACCAGCACCCAGGGCGCGATCACCACCGCCCAGAGCTCCGGGTCGCGGTCGTGGAAGTCCTGCGCCAGCTTCTCGTCGACCTTGCTCAGATCACCACTGGCCAGCCAGGCGGCAACCTTCACCTTGTCGTCCTCGGCCACGCCCATCGCGACCTCCACCAGATCGGCGCAAGCCGCGACCTTGAGCAGGTTGCCGCGGGCGAAGAAGGGCGCGAGCTCCTGCCAGGAAATCTTCGCGGTTTCGCCAAGCAACTTGGCATAGAGGGTGCTAGCTTGTTCTGTCATGGATCTCACCTGGTAAACGAACGGCGCCATGATAGCGCCGGGGCCGCGCCAGGCAAGGTTCGGACGGCGTTTTCCATGGTGACGGAAAACCCACGGGGAGAAGTCGGAAGGCGCCGTTTTTCTGTACGTTTGTTTCAATCTTGCGACATGCCCACAGCCGGCTGCCCGCCCCCCGCTTTTCAAGCGGTCAGGCGGCACTCTACACTGTACCGGTACAGTTGCCGGTGGGCCTGTCCGGGGCAATCCCGGTCCGGTAGCCCTCAGGCAACCAGGACTACAAAAACGAAAACACAAGAAGAGTGGAGCACTATGAAAAAGGGTACTCAGCGTCTTTCCCAGCTGTTCACCGCCATGGCTCTGGCCGGCGTTGCCAGCTTCTCCATGGCCGCCGACACCATCAAGATCGCTCTGGCCGGCCCGGTGACCGGCGCAGTCGCACAGTACGGGGAGATGCAGTTCATTGGCGCGAAAATGGCCATTGAGCAGATCAACAAGGCCGGCGGCGTCGACGGCAAGCAACTCGAAGGCGTGGTCTACGACGACGCTTGCGATCCGAAACAAGCCGTGGCCGTTGCCAACAAGATCGTCAACGATGGCGTCAAGTTCGTCGTTGGCCACCTGTGCTCCAGCTCCACTCAACCGGCTTCGGACATCTACGAAGACGAAGGCGTGCTGATGATCACCGCCGCGTCCACCAGCCCGGACATCACTTCCCGCGGCTACAAGCTGATCTTCCGCACCATCGGTCTGGACAGCCTGCAGGGCCCGACCGCCGGCAAGTTCATCGCCGAGCACATCAAGCCCAAGACCGTGGCCGTGATCCACGACAAGCAGCAGTACGGCGAAGGCATCGCCACTGCCGTGAAGAAGACCCTGGAAGACGCTGGCATCAAGGTCGCCCTGTTCGAAGGCATCAACGCCGGCGACAAGGACTTCTCCGCGATGATCGCCAAGCTCAAGCAGGCCAAGGTCGACTTCGTCTACTACGGCGGCTACCACCCGGAGCTGGGCCTGATCCTGCGTCAGGCTTCCGAGAAAGGCCTGAAAGTCGGCTTCATGGGCCCGGAAGGCGTGGGTAACAAAGAGATCTCCGCCATCGCCGGCCCGGCTTCCGAAGGCCTGTACGTGACCCTGCCGAAGTCCTTCGACCAGGATCCGAAGAACCAGGCGCTGGTTGACGCCTTCAAGGCCAAGAACGAAGACCCGAGCGGTCCGTTCGTGTTCCCGGCCTACGCGGCTGTCCAGGTGATCTCCGAAGGCATCAAGAAAGCCGGCAGCGAGGACACCGACAAGGTAGCCGCCGCACTGCGCTCCAACACCTTCGCGACCCCGACCGGTGACCTGGCCTTCGACGAGAAGGGCGACCTGAAGAACTTCAACTTCGTGGTCTACCAGTGGCACAAGGACGGCACCAAGACCGAAGCCAAGTAAGCCACCCGCCGCCACACAAAGCCCACTGCCCACGCAGTGGGCTTTGTTTATCCGAGTATTCCGGGGGTCCGTCGCGCCACAAGCGCCGCTTCACGCGACGCCCGAGGAGTTAGGTAATGCCTGAGCTCTATCACTACCTGCAACAGCTGATCAACGGCCTCACCGTCGGCAGCACCTATGCCCTGATCGCCATCGGCTACACCATGGTCTACGGCATCATCGGCATGATCAACTTCGCCCATGGCGAGGTGTACATGATTGGCTCGTACGTGGCCTTCATCGTGATCACGGGGCTGGCGATGATGGGAATCGTGAGTCTTCCTGTCGTCATCATCTGCACCTTCGCCGCGGCGATCATCGTCACCAGCGCCTACGGCTACAGCATCGAACGGATCGCCTATCGGCCCCTGCGCGGAAGCAACCGGCTGATTCCGCTGATCTCCGCGATCGGCATGTCGATCTTCCTGCAGAACGAAGTTCTGCTGGCCCAGGATTCCAAGGACAAGGCCATCCCCAACCTGCTGCCGGGCAACTTCATCATCGGCGCGGACGAAATGACCGGCGTGACCATTTCGTACATGCAGGTGCTGATCTTCATCATCACCCTGCTGACCATGTACGGCCTGTCCATGTTCATTTCCCGCTCCCGCCTGGGCCGCGCCTGCCGCGCCTGCGCGGAAGACCTGAAGATGGCCAACCTGCTGGGCATCAACACCAACAACATCATCGCCCTGACCTTCGTCATCGGCGCCACCCTGGCCGCCGTGGCCGCGGTGCTGCTGGGCCTGCAGTATGGCGTGATCAACCCGCACATCGGCTTCCTCGCCGGCATCAAGGCGTTCACCGCCGCGGTGCTGGGCGGCATCGGCAGCATTCCGGGCGCCATGCTCGGCGGGCTGGTGCTGGGCGTAGCCGAAGCCTTCGGCGCCGACGTGTTCGGTGACCAGTACAAGGACGTGGTGGCCTTCACCCTGCTGGTACTCGTGCTGCTCTTCCGCCCCACTGGCCTGCTCGGTCGCCCGGAGGTGGAAAAGGTATGAGCCAGAAACTCAAGACCGCCTTCTTCAGCGCCCTGCTGGTGATGGCCGTGGCCTATCCGGTGCTGGGCGTGAAGCTCAGCGTGATCGGCATCGGCCTGCAACTGGAGAACGTCAGCCCCGCCCGCCTGTGGACCATCGCCGCCTGTGCCGTGCTGATGTTCGTCTGGCAACTGGTGCGTGACCGCTTCGCCTTCGGCGGCAGCGTCAAGCAGGCCCTGTCGCACCCGCACACCCGTCTGGCCGAACGCCTGACCCATGCCTCGGTACAACGCAAGATCATCATGGTGCTGATCCTCGTCGCCCTCGCCTGGCCGTTCTTCGGCTCGCGCGGCGCGGTGGACATCGCCACCCTGATCCTGATCTACGTGCTGCTGGGCCTGGGCCTGAACATCGTGGTGGGCCTGGCTGGCCTGCTCGACCTGGGTTACGTCGGCTTCTACGCCGTGGGCGCCTACAGCTACGCGCTGCTGTCGCACTACTACGGCCTGGGCTTCTGGGTGTGCCTGCCGATCGCCGGCCTGATGGCCGCGTTCTTCGGCTTCATCCTCGGCTTCCCGGTATTGCGTTTGCGCGGTGACTACCTGGCGATCGTGACGTTGGGCTTCGGCGAGATCATCCGCATCCTGCTGCGCAACATGACCGAGCTCACCGGCGGCCCCAACGGCATCAGCAACATCGACAAGCCGACCCTGTTCGGCCTGACCTTCGAACGCCGCGCCCCCGAAGGCATGCAGACCTTCCACGAGTTCTTCGGCATCGCCTACAACTCGAACTACAAGGTCGTGTTCCTCTACCTGGTCGCGCTGCTGCTGGTCCTGCTGGTGCTGTTCGTGATCAACCGACTGATGCGCATGCCCCTGGGCCGAGCCTGGGAAGCCCTGCGTGAAGACGAGATCGCCTGTCGTGCGCTGGGCCTCAACCCTACCCTGATCAAGCTCTCGGCCTTCACCCTCGGCGCCTGCTTCGCCGGTTTCGCCGGCAGCTTCTTCGCCGCGCGCCAGGGCCTGGTCACGCCGGAGTCGTTCACCTTCATCGAATCGGCCATCATCCTCGCCATCGTGGTGCTGGGTGGCATGGGTTCCCAGCTCGGCGTCATCCTGGCCGCCGTGGTGATGATCCTGCTGCCCGAACTGATGCGTGAGTTCAGCGAGTACCGCATGCTGATGTTCGGCGCCCTCATGGTGCTGATGATGATCTGGCGTCCGCAGGGGCTTCTGCCCATGCAGCGCCCGCACCTGGAGTTGCGCAAATGAGCCGACCGATTCTTGAAGTATCCGGCCTCACCATGCGCTTCGGCGGCCTGCTGGCCGTCAACAGTGTGGCCCTGAAGGTCGAAGAGAAGCAGGTGATCTCGATGATCGGCCCCAACGGCGCGGGCAAGACCACCGTGTTCAACTGCCTCACCGGCTTCTACGCCCCCACCGGTGGCGAGATCCTGCTGCGCGGCGAGCCCATCCAGGGCTTGCCGGGCCACGAGATTGCCCGCAAGGGCGTGGTGCGGACTTTCCAGAACGTGCGCCTGTTCAAGGAGATGACCGCGGTGGAGAACCTGCTGGTGGCCCAACACCGGCACATCAACACCAACTTCCTCGCCGGCCTGCTCAAGACCCCGGCCTTCCGCCGCGCGGAAGCCGAGGCCCTGGACTACGCCTCGCACTGGCTGGAAATCGTCAACCTCAAGGACATCGCCAACCGCCCGGCGGGCACCCTCGCCTACGGCCAGCAGCGCCGCCTGGAGATCGCCCGCTGCATGATGACCCGTCCGCAGCTGCTGATGCTGGACGAGCCGGCGGCCGGCCTGAACCCGCGGGAAACCGAGGACCTCAAGGCGCTGATCGCCATGCTGCGCTCCGAGCACGGCGTCACCGTCCTGCTCATCGAGCACGACATGAAGCTGGTGATGAGCATTTCCGACCATATCTACGTGATCAACCAGGGTACCCCCCTCGCGGACGGCACCCCGGAGGAAATCCGCGGCAACCCGGATGTGATCAAAGCCTATCTGGGGGAGTCCTGAGTCATGCTGAAGTTCGACAAGGTTTCCACCTTCTACGGCAAGATCCAGGCGCTGCACGACGTCAGCATGGAAGTCCAGCAGGGCGAGATCGTCACCCTGATCGGCGCCAACGGCGCCGGCAAGTCGACCCTGCTGATGACCCTGTGCGGCTCGCCGCGCGCCGCCTCCGGCAGCATCACCTACATGGGCGAAGAGCTGGTCGGCAAGGAATCCTCCGTGATCATGCGCAAGAGCATCGCCGTCGTGCCCGAAGGCCGTCGCGTGTTCGCCCGCCTGACCGTGGAGGAGAACCTCGCCATGGGCGGCTTCTTCACCAGCAAGGGTGACTACCAGGAGCAGATGGACAAGGTCCTGGCGCTCTTCCCGCGCCTGAAGGAACGCTTCAACCAGCGCGGCGGCACCATGTCCGGCGGCGAACAGCAGATGCTCGCCATCGGCCGTGCGCTGATGAGCAAGCCCAAGCTGCTGCTGCTCGACGAGCCGTCGCTGGGCCTGGCGCCGATCATCATCCAGCAGATCTTCGACATCGTCGAACAGCTGCGCCAGGAAGGCGTGACCGTCTTCCTCGTCGAGCAGAACGCCAACCAGGCGCTCAAGCTCGCCGACCGTGGCTATGTGCTGGAGAACGGTCGCATCGTCATGCAGGACACCGGCGCCAACCTGTTGGTGAACCCCAAGGTGCGCGACGCGTACCTCGGCGGCTGATCCTCCGCGCGGTAATGAAAACGGCCCTTCGGGGCCGTTTTTCATGGGCAGCTGTCTGCCCGACTGGCTACCTGTAGGAGCGCGCCCAGCACGCGAAAGCGGGCCTGG
>JBKYMN010000010.1:0-286177 GCA_046940325.1 Enterobacterales bacterium AE_CKDN230030158-1A_HGKHYDSX7
TTGGTGACGGGCAGGTAGACGAAGCGGATGCCCTCGCGCTCGGCCATCGGCCGCAGGTCGAGGTGGTTGGAGACGATGGCGGTGATCTGCATGTCCAGCTCGCCCTTGGCGTGGCGGTAGAGCAGGTCGGTCAGGCAATGGTCGAACTTGCTGACCATCAGCAGCACGCGCATCGGCCGCTGGCTGTCGAACAGCTGCCAGTGCATGGCGAAGGGCACGGCGATGTCTTCGAAGCCATCGCGCAGGGCCTGCACATCACCGGTGACACCGGCGTCGAAGCGGAACACCGCGCGCATGAAGAAGCGCCCGGTGATCTCGTCGTCGAACTGTGACAGTTCGCTGATGTAGCACTGCCGCCCGGCCAGGTAGGTGCTGACGGCGGCGACTATCCCGGAGCGCGCCGGGCAGTCGATGGTGAGGAGGTAGTGGGTATCCATGGGCATTCTCGCGGCGTGGTAGGAAGCCGCCCGGCGCACCGGGCGGGCAGGGCTCAGCCCTTGGCGGTGCGCTTCTTCTTCTCGGGGTCGTCGAAGGGCAGGCTGTGGGCGATGGCGCTCACTTGCAGGCTGCCGCGCACCTGCAGGGGCACGCCCTGTTCGGCGCAGTCGGTGCTCATGCGGGCGATGGCCATGGAGCGGCCGGTGAGGCGCGAGTACATCGCGCAGGTGATCAGCCCGACTTCCTGGCCGGCATGCCAGAGGGTGTCGCCGGCCTGCGCCGCCTGTTCGCCTTCGAGCAGCACGCCGAAGATCCTGAAGCGCTCCTGGCCCTTGAGCCGGTAGTGCTCGCCGGCGCCGCGGAAGTCCTGCTTGCCGGGCGATACGGTGAAGTCCAGGCCCAGCTCCCAGAGGCTGTCGCCGGCCTTCTCGTCGGCGAAGGGGTACATCTGCGAGTTGTCGTAGGGGTAGAACAGCAGGTAGCTCTCCACCCGCAGCCAGTCCAGGGCGGTGAAGGCGCAGGGGATGATGCCCAGGTCCGCGCCCTTGGCCAGGATGCCGTCCCAGATCGCCGGGGCGTCGGCGGCCTTGCAGAAGATCTCGTAGCCGCGCTCGCCGGTATAGCCGGTGCGCGAGATCATCACCGGCCGCTCGAACAGCTTGCCCTGCAGGTGGTGGAAGTAGGGCAGGTCACGGATGCCCGGCACATGCTCGGCGAGGAAGTCCACGGCCTTGGGGCCTTGCAGCGAGAGGTCGTGCAGGTCGTCGTCGAACAGCACGGCGACCTGTCGTCCCTGGGCCGAGCGGATGAGCATCTCGTGGCCGACACCGGCGCCGTGCACCACCATGAAGGCGTTGGGCCCGGTGCGGTAGACGATGCAGTCGTCGGCGAACTTGCCGTCCTCGTCGAGCATGCAGGCGTAGACCGACTTGCCCGGATAGAGCTTGGCGATGTCGCGGGTGGTGGCCCAGTCCAGCAGGCTCTCGGCGTGGGGGCCGACGTAGTGCACCTTCTTCAGCCCGGAGACGTCCATCAGGCCGGCGCGGGTGCGGATCGCCTCGTGGTGGTCGGCGAGGTCGGTGGCGTAGGTCCAGGCGGTGCCCATGCCGTTCCAGTCTTCGAGTTGCGAGCCGAGCGCCAGGTGGCGTTCACGCAGGGCGCTGGTGCGCCAGGAGTTGGCCATGTGGGAATCCTCTTGTTGTGGTGGGTGGGTCAGGCTTGCGGGTCGAAGGGCCGCAGCCAGTCGAGCAGCGGCGCGCGGTAGCGGCTGATGCCCTTGTAGTCGGCGATGGGGTCGGGCAGGTCGCGCAGCACCCGGTACATCCGCTGCGCCCAGTGCGGCTGGGTGGCCAGCTCGGCCATGCTGATCAGGTAGGTGCGGATGCTGAACATCACCGCGTGGCTGCGTGGCAGGCGCGTCATCACCTGCAGTTCGACGCGCAGGTGGACCAGCTCGCCGGCGTTCTGCGCGGTCACCTTGCCGCGGTCCGAGCCCCACTCGTGGTAGGTCTCCGGCGAGGTGTCCAGACGCGGGTTGATGGTCATGGTCCAGTTCAGTCGGCGCACCGGCTTGCCCACCTGCAGGTTCAGCAGGTACTTCAGCGCCCGTTCGAATACGCCCATCTGGTGCGCCATGGGCACCGGCGAATGCCATTGCTTGAAGCTCATGCCGGCATCGAAGGCCAGCGACCAGTCGGCCGGCCCGGTGACCATCCCGGCGTCCATGTAGAGGTCGTCGTTGCGCTGGTCGAGCAACGCGAAGTCACCCTGCACCTGGCGGGTGATGTACTCCAGCGGTCCGCAGGGCAGGCTGTCGGCATCGCCGAAGGTGAAGCGCTGGTGGATGCCCAGTACCAGGTTGCGCCATTCCCACTGGTCACCCTCGCGGTGCAGCTGGAAGTACTCCGGGTAGTCGCAGGCGAGGCTGTCCATCAGCAAGGCCAGGGCGTCCCAGGCGGCCGGCTGCATGTGTGGCATCACCAGGCAGCGCGAAGGGTCGCGCTCCAGCACCAGGGCGCGTTCGGCCATTTCCGAGCGGTAGTGCTCGTCGATGTCGAACAGGTGCTCGAACACCGAACCGGGATCGCGGGACACCGCCGGCTCGATGTTCACCGAGTACAGGTACTGGTCTTCCGGGAAGGGGAAAGGAAAGCGGCGGATCGCCTCCGGGCTGTTGGCGAAGCTGAAGCTCTCGCGGTACTGCTCCACCGGCTTGAGGGTCGTGGGCATGCGTGGGTTCTCCTAGAGATCGAGCAGAATCGGGCCGCAGCCGCGCGAGACGCAGGGCATCAGGCTGTCGCCGCGTTCGCGGGCGTCGAGGAAGTGGTCGCGGTGCTCGACTTCGCCACGCAGGTAGCGCGTCTGGCACTGGCCGCAGACGCCGCCGCGGCACAGGTTGGGAATCTCCAGGCCGGCGCCTTCCAGGGCTTCAAGCAGGCTCTGCTCGGCGCCGACGCTGAGCTGGCGGCCACTGCGCGCCAGCTCGACGCGGAACGGCTGACCCGGTTCGGGGGCGGCGAAGGCTTCCCAGTGCACCCGCGAGTCGCTCCAGCCCAGCGTCGCCGCCTGCTCGCGCAGGGCGAGCAGCAGGCGCTGCGGGCCGCAGGCATAGACGTGGCTGCCCAGCGGGCGCTGGCGCAGGACGCTGTTGAGGTCGAGCGGGCGCAGCGCGCTGTCGTATTCGTGCAGGCGCTCGCCGAGCAGGCTGCGCAGCTCGGCCAGGTAAGCGTCGCTGAGGCCGGCGCGGTAGGCGTAATGCAGCTCGAACTCCGCGCCCCGGCTCAGCAGCTCATGGCAATGCGCGAGGAAGGGCGTGATGCCGATGCCACCGGCGATCAGGATGTGCCGACGGGCGTCTGCCTGCAGGGCGAACAGGTTCGCCGGGATGCCCAGCCGCAGTGCATCGCCCACCTGCACCTGTTCGTGCAGGTAGCGCGAGCCACCGCGCGAGCCCTCCTGGCGACGCACCGCGATGCGGTAGCGCTCGGGGGCCGCCGGGTCGCCCAGCAGCGAGTAGGCATTGCGCAGGCCATTGGGCAGGCAGACCTGCACGTGGCTGCCGGCGGAGAAGCCCGGCAACGCGCCGTCGATGGCTTCGAAAGTGAACTCGCGGATCACCGGGGTGACGACGCGCACTGCGCTCACCCGCACATCGACAAAGGCACTCATGGGCGAGCCTCGGCGTAGGGTTGGTCGGCGTCGGCACAGACGCCCAGGTAGGCTCCCAGACGGCGGGAAAAGTGCCGGCGGACTTCCAGGCGTACGCCGCAGGAACGGCAGTCGTGCTGCTCGCCGCCGTCGCCGTGCTGCAGCGTGGCGCAATGCACGCAGTACACCGCGCGGCGGCTTTCGCCGTGGCGCAGCAGGTGGATTTCGTCGGCTTCCAGGCCGGCATTGCGGGCCAGGGCGTGCAGGGGCCAGACGAAGGCTTCGTCGCCGCAGAGCAGCAGTTGCTGGCCAACGCTGGCACGCAGCAGGCGTTCCAGCAGGGCTTGCTGCAGGGCGACGGGGCTGGCGAATTCGCTGGCCAGCAGGGTTTCGCCGACGCCCGCCAGCTGCGCAGCCGCCTGCCGGGCTTCGCGGCTTTGCAGCACCAGCAGCGCACCCGTCACGGCCTGCGATGGCGGCCGCTGGTACAGCGGCAGGCTGGGCAGTGGCGGGGCACTGTCGGGGAGGATCGTCTCGCTCATGGCTACCTCGGCTGCCGGGCCGGTTCCTGCACGTTCGCGGAGCGCCAGGGCCGGAGCGGCCTTGTGTTGGTGCGTCGGGAACGGGCTTGTCGCGGCGAAGTTGGATGTTTCGCGTTGGAAAAAATATTTTCCCACCACGAATAATCCTTCAATCAGCAGGAGGTGATATCTCCAAAGGGGTAACTACCCGGCCGCATCGCTTGAGGGCATGAAAGTTGCTGCCTGTCCGGGACTGGCGAACGAGGACTGCGGCATGGGGCAACCGGGGGCGGGCTGGCTGGGCGGATGGTGGCGATCGCGGTCGGGCGACGCCGTGGCCGCTGCCCGGCACGCCGAAGCCGAGTTGCTGCGCGACCTGCTGGACGAGCCGGGCAGCTGGGAGCCGCTGGCGCGCCTGCTGGCCGAGCTGGACCGCCGACATCCGCGCGCCCGGGCGCGCCTGCTGGTGGCCGATGCGCACCCGCCCGAACCACTGCAACCCTGCGCGAGCTTCTGCGCTGAACTTGACTGCCCGCTGCGGGCGCAACCGCTGCTCACGGCGACCCTCTGTGGTGCGTGCCGCACCCATGGGCGCACACGACAGCTATGGCCGCTGGCGCAGGAGACGACGGCCGTGCTGGTGCTGGACAGCGATTTCGCCCGCGACTGCGAACCGCTGCGCGAATGGCTGCCCCTGCTTGCCAGCGCCGCCCAGGGCGTGGCCCGCCAGCGTGCGCGCCTGCGCCTGGAGCGCCATGGCCAGGACACCCTGCTGGCCCGCGAGCTGCATGATTCGGTGGCGCAGCAACTGGGCTTCCTGGCCTTCCAGGCGAGCCGCCTGCAGAGCCAGCTGGCACGCTCGCAGCAGGCTGCGCCGCTGCTGGAGGAGCTGCGCACCGGCCTGCAGGGCGTGCAGCGGCAGGTCCGCGAGCTGATCTGCAACGCCCGCCTGACCCTGGGCGGGCGCACCCTGCGCCAGTCGCTGGTGGATTCGGTGGAGGAGTTCGGCCGGCGCAGCACGCTGGTCTTCGAGCTGGACAACCGCCTGCCCGACGAACTGCTCGACGAAGAGCAGGCGCTGCAGGTGCTGCAGATCGTCCGCGAAGCCCTGGCCAACATCGTCCGTCACTCCCATGCGCGTACCGCGCGGCTCGACCTGCGCCTGTGCGGCGACGCCGTCGAGGTGAGCGTGCAGGACGACGGCATCGGCCTGCGGCCGATCACCGAGGGCGGCCATTTCGGCCTGTCGATCATGCGCGAGCGAGCCCTGGCCATCGGCGCCTCGCTCAGCGTCGAACGTACCCAGCCACGGGGCACGCGGGTGTTCCTGCGCCTGCCCGGCGTGGTGCGCCACCTGGAGGAGGAGACCGATGCAAAGCGCCACACTGCTGCTGATCGATGACCACCCGCTGTTTCGCCGAGGCCTCGCCGAGTTGTTCGGCGAGAGCGGCGAATTCAGCGTCGTCGGCCAGGCCGCGGACGGCCGCGAGGGCGTCGAACTGGCTCGGGAACTGCGCCCGCAGCTGATCCTGCTGGACCTGCACATGCCCGGCCTGGGCGGGCTGGGCGTGCTCGAAGCACTGCGCGAGGCGCAACTGGAAGCGCGGACCATCGTCCTGACTGCCAGCGCCGATCGTGGCGAACTGGCGGCGGCGCTGCGCCTGGGGGCCGAGGGCTACCTGCTCAAGGACACCGAGCCCGAAGCGCTGCTGGCCTACGTGCGTGGCTGCAACCATGGCTCGGTGCAACTGGGCGGAGACCTGGTGGCGCTGCTGGCCAGCGAGGAGCCGGCGCCGCCCCCCGCGGCCGGTGACCTGACCGAGCGCGAAGGGCAGACGCTGGCGCTGATCGCCGAGGGCCTGAGCAACAAGCGCATCGCCCGAGAACTGGGGATCAGCGACGGCACGGTGAAAATCTATGTGAAGAACCTGCTGCGCAAGTTCCACCTGGGTTCGCGCCTGGAGCTGGCGGCTTCAGTGCATCGCGGCGGGCGCTGGTCATGAAGACGCAGGCGCTGGGCGAGGAGAGCATCGAGGAAGACGGCTATCCGGTGGCATTGCTGCGCCTGGACGGCGAGGGCCGCATCCGTCACGCCAACCGCGCCTGGCGCGAGCGCATGGGGGCGGCGAGCCTGGGCGGTGAACTGGCCGCGCACCTGCACCGCGAGGACCATCCCGCCTGGGCGGCGGCCCTGCGTCAGGTGCGGGCGTCCGCGGCGGTGTCGCTGCAGGGCCTGCGCTTCATCGATCCGCGCGGTCAGCTGATCTGGTTCGAGGTGCACCTGGCCGGCGCCGGCCAGGCGCTGTTCGTCTCGCTCAACGACGTGACCGGCCGCCACCAGCGCGACGCTCGCCTGGAGGCCAACCGGCGCGCCGCCGCCAGCCTGCTCAACGGCCTGCCGGGGCTGATCTACCGCGGCCGCAACAACCGCCAGTGGACCATGGAGTTCGTCAGCGCCGGCTGCCTGGAGCTCACCGGCTACCCCGCCGAGTACCTGACCGACAACTACGAGCACAGCTACAGCACGCTGATCCTCGATGAGTACGCCGAGTACGTCTGGGCCAGCGTGCAGGAGGCGCTGCTGCGCCGCGAACCCTACGAACTGGGCTACTGCATCCGCTGCGCCGACGGGACGATCAAGGATGTCTGGGAGAAAGGCTCGGGCATCTATGCCGATACCGGGGAGGTGCTGGGTATCGAAGGCGCGATCTTCGAGGTGGGTGGCGCGCTGCGCCGCTGAGCCGGCGCACGCCCGGCCACCCGTGCCGACGTGGGGCACGGGTAGCGGAAGGGCGAATCAGGAGGCGTCGATCCAGATGGTCTTGAGCTCCGTGTACTGGTCATGGGCCCAGGCGGACTTGTCGCGACCGCCGAAGCCCGACTCGTTGTAGCCGCCAAAGGGCGTCGAGGCGTCGCCTTCGCCGAAGCAGTTCACCGTGACGATGCCGGCGCGGATTTCCCGCGACAGGCGCAGGGCATGGCGCAGGCTGCCGGTGTAGGCCGAGGCGGCGAGGCCATAGACGGTGTCGTTGGCCAGGCGGATCGCCTCGTCGATCTCGCGGAAGGTGGTGACTGCCAGCACCGGGCCGAAGATTTCTTCGCGGAACAGCCGGCTCTGCGGGGCGACGTCGTTGACCACGGTGGGGCGGATGAACACGCCCTGGTCGGTGTCGCCACCGTAGACGAACGACAGCTGCTCGCCCCGCGCGTACTCCAGGTAGGAGCGCACCTTGTCGAAGTGCCCCTGGCTGACCATGGCGCCCAGGCGGTTGTCCGGGTCCAGCGGGTCGCCGAGCTGCCAGTCGCGCAGGTGCACGCCGATGCGTTCGAGCAGCGCGTCGCGCACGTCCTCGTGGACGATCAGGCGCGAGGATGCCGAGCAGTTCTCGCCCATGTTCCAGAACGCGCCGTTGACCACGTGCTGGGCGACCTGATCGATGTCCTCGACGTCGTTCATCACCACCGCCGGGTTCTTGCCTCCGCACTCCAGCACCACGCGCTTGAGGTTGGAGTCGGCGGCGTAGCGGAGGAAACGCCGGCCGGTCTCGGTGGAGCCGGTGAAGCTGACCATGGCCACGTCGGGGTGGCGGCCGATGGGCTCGCCGGCCTCCTGGCCGCTGCCGGGCACCACGTTGAACACGCCCGCCGGGATACCGGCCTGGTGCGCCAGTTCGGCGACGCGCAGGGCGGTGAGGCTGGTTTCCTCGGCCGGCTTGACCACGACGGAACAACCGGCGGCCAGGGACGGGCCGATCTTCCAGGCCAGCATCAGCAGCGGGAAGTTCCACGGCAGCACCAGGCCGACCACGCCGATGGGCTCGCGCACCACCAGGGTCACGGCGTTGCTGCCGACCGGGGCGGTGGCGTCGTAGAGCTTGTCGATCAGCTCGGCGTGCCAGCGCAGGGTGTTCACGGTCTCGGGCACGTCGATGGTCTGGCACTCGCGCACCGGCTTGCCGCTGTCGAGGCTTTCCATCACGGCGAGTTCGTGGGCGTGCTCCTCCAGCAACCGGGCGAAGCCCAGCAGCACGGCCTTGCGCTCGGCGGGCGAGCGCTTGCTCCACACCCCCTGCTCGAAGGCCGCGCGGGCGGCGGCGACGGCGAGGTCTACGTCTTCGGCAGCACAGGCGGCGATGTCGGCGAGGTGCGCGCCGGTGGCCGGGTTGCTGGTGGCGAAGGTCTTGCCCGAGCGCGCGTCCTGGAAGCGCCCGTCGATGAAGGCGCGGCCGGGGAAACGCAGTTCGGCGGCGATGGCCGCATACTCGGCCCTGGTGAGCAGGTCTGCCATTGTTCTTGTCCCTCTCTGGATGATCCGGCTGGCGCGGGCTTATGCCTGGGTGATCTGCGCGACGGTGCGCTTGAGCGTGGCGACGACTTCCTCAAGTTCCGCCTTCTCGGCCTCGTTCATGCCCTTGAGCGGGGCGCGTACGCCGCCGCTGCGCAGGCCGCTCAGCTCGCAGCCGTACTTGATCGACTGGACGAACTTGCCGCCTTCCAGGAAATCCATCAGCGGCATCATCGCCGCCATGATCCGGCGGCCCCTGGCGAAGTCGCGCTCGATGACGCAGGCCTGGTACAGCGCGACGTGTTCGCCGGGGATGAAGTTGGAACCGGCGCAGACCCAGCTGCGCGCGCCCCAGGCGAAGAACTCCAGGGCCTGGTCGTCCCAGCCGCAGGACAGCTGGATTTCCGGGTGGCGGCAGGCCAGGCGGTGCAGTTGCCCCATGTCGCCGGAACTTTCCTTGATGGCGCAGACGTTCTTGCGGGCAGCGATGGCAGCGAAGAAATCCTCGCCCATTTCCACACCCATGCGGCCGGGGTAGTTGTAGAGCATGATCGGCAGGCCGGCGGCGTCGTCCACCGCCATCACGTGCTCGGCGATCTCCTGCTGGGTCGGCAGGGCGTAGGGTGGCGAGCCGACCAGCAGGGCGTCGGCCTTGATCTCTTTCGCCGCGCGGGCGTAGGCCACCGAGTCCTCGGTGCGGATGGCGCCGGTGCCGACGATCAGCGGCAGGCGGCCGGCGAGCACGTCCCTGGCCCTGGCCGCGAGGTCCAGGCGCTCCTGGGCGGTGTGGGCGTAGTACTCACCGGTGGAGCCACCGATGATGATGCCGTGGACCTTGGCTTCGACGAGGCTTTCCAGCACATCGGCAAAGGCCTGGTTGTCGATGCTGCCGTCATCCTTGAGAGGGGTGATGGCCGGGGTATAGATACCTTCAAACTTCACGGTGCATTCTCCAGTGGGGAAGAGGGCCGGGCCCGTGGACGCCGGCGGTGGAATCGCTTGTCAGCTTTCCCGGCCGGCGCGGTACTGGCCCCAGCTCAGGTTCATGTTCACGCCCGCCGAGAGGAAGGGTTCGGGCGGGTTGGCGTTGGGGCCGGGGGAGGCCAGCAGGTAGTCGATCAGCTCGCTCCGGCCTCCCGCCAGCCAGTCGGCCAGCAGCTTGCCGGTGACGGTGCCGCGGGTGACGCCCAGGCCGTTGCAGCACAGCGCGCCGAAGACGTTGGCGGAAAGCTGGCCGAAGTAGCCCAGGTGGTTGCGTGACAACGCCAGCGAGCCGCCCCAGGTGAACTCGAAGTCCACCGCTGGCAGCATCGGAAAGCGCCGGGCGAAGGACTCGCGGTGGCGGCCGACGATGCGCTCCAGGTAGCGCGGATTGCTGCGGCCGTCCGGGTTGAAGCTGAAGCTGTTGCGGATCAGCAGGCGGTTGTCCGGCGTGCGCCGCACCGTGGTGCCGAAGGGGTCGGCCGGGATGACGCCCCAGTAAGGTTTGCCACCCAGGCGCGCCTGTTCTTCCTCGCTCAGCACCCGCGTCAGGCTGGCGTAGGTGAACACCGGCAGCATGCGTCCCTTGAGGAAGCCGAAGCTCATGCCGAAGGCGTTGTTGGTGAGGATCAGCCGCTGTGCGCTGATGCTGCCCTGGGCATGGCGCAGTACGACCTGGGCGCCGTAGTCGACCTCGGTGATCGGAGTGTTCTCGTAAAGCGTGACGTTGGCCGGCAGCGAGTCGGCCAGGCCCTTCACCAGCGCGGCGGGCTGGATCAGCACGGTGCCGGGGGTGAACAGCGCCTGGCGGTAGAAGTGCGTGCCCAGGTGCGAGGGCAGCTCCTGCGCCTCGATCATCCGGTACTCCTGGCCGAGCTTGTCGAGCCCGCGGCGGTAGGCTTCGAGGACGGCGATGCCACGGTCCTCGACGGCCGCCTGGTACTTGCCGCAGGCCTTCATCTGGCAGTCGATGCCGTGCTCGAGCACCAGGTCCTTGAGCAGGTCCTGGCCCATCAGGTTGAGCTTGAGGCTGGTCCGGGCGGTGGCGATGTCACCGATGTAGTCCTCGGCGCCGATGTCGTGGGGCAGGTCGATGGCGAAGCCGGCATTGCGCCCGGAGGTGCCGAAGCCGACTGCCTGTGCCTCCACCAGGACGATTTCATCCAAGGGGAAGTGCAGCGCCAGCTGGCGGGCCGCGGCCAGCCCGGTGAAGCCCGCGCCGACTATGACCCAGCGCGCCGAACTGTGGCCCGAATGCCGTGGCCGCACTTGCCTGGCCGGGCTCAGGTGGTACCAGCCGCAACGCTGATCGTCGGCGGGCAGATGAGTGATCTTCGTCATTGCAGGGACCTGTTGTTACTTTTTTCGGCCAATAGCTATCCCTTGCGTGGAGCCGGAGCTTCACGCGAGAACTCTTGTTCTGGAGGCTGGTATTTGCGGCCTGTGGCGACCGTCGATGGGGCCGGGCCGTGTGCGGTGCCGGTTTCCCGGAAGGCGCTGTTCGCGCCGTTGGTGTGACGACTATAGGAGCGCCCCCGACGGAGCGTCTAATTACATTTTCTGGGATCAATTCATACGCTTACAGGGGGCTTGGGGCCTTGCCGATGCGGCGTCTGCAGCAGCGCCATACCCTGGTCGAAAGCCCCGGAATGCCCTGAATTCACTGGCTTCTACCCAGGCGGCGAGGCGTTTCCACTAGCCCTGGCAATGCTCGCCGCAGCAATGACCTCATGCCTGCCAGTCATGCATGGCCGCGGTTTTTCCTCTCGCCGGGGCACCTTGTGGCCGGTGCCTGCAGGGTGGGCAGTAGCCGGGCACGGAGGCGTTTGTATAATCCGTTTCCACAAGAGGTGGGTCCGGTTCCGTGCCGGGCGATTGCTTACCCGCCAACAAGAAATCGCAGAGGTACGCGGCAGTGGAAAGAAGACAGTTCAGTGAGTCGATGCAGGGGCAGAACCTGCGCTTCGTGGGGGATCGCAGGAGCGATGCGCAGCGCCAGCGCAAGGTCGGCTTCGTGCTGCTGGAACACTTCTCCCTGCCGGCCTTCACCCAGGCACTGGACACCCTGGTCACCGCCAACCTGATCCGCGAAGCGGCCTTCTCCACGCGCACCTTCAGCCTCGACGGCGAGTCGGTCACCAGCGACCTCGGGCTGGTGATCTGCCCGGCGTCCGCGCTGGAGGCCAGGTACCTGGACATGGACCTGCTGGTGGTCTGCGGCGGCCTGCGCACGCCACTCAAGGACATGCCCGCCCTGAGCCGCCTGCTGCACCAGGCCGACGAGCGCGGCATCGCCCTGGCGGGCCTGTGGAACGGCGCCTGGTTCCTCGGCAAGGCCGGCCTGCTGGATGGCCACAAGTGCGCGGTGCACCCGGAGAACCGTGCCTCGCTGGCGGAGGTCGCGCGCAACAGCGTGGTCACCGCCGAAAGCTACATCCTCGACGGCAACCGCCTGACCGCCGGCAGTCCCACCGGCGCCTTCAACCTGGTGCTGGAGTGGGTTCACCAACTGCACGGCCGCGAACTGGTGGAGGGCATCGTCGACATCCTCGCCTTCGAGGAATCGCGCTATCGCCGCACCCGCCCGGCGCTGCACGAAAAGATGACCCAGCCGCTGCGCGATGTGCTCAACCTGATGAGCGCGAACATCGAGGAGCCGCTCAGCCCCGATCAGCTCTCGGAGTGCGTGGGGCGTTCCAAGCGCCAGCTGGAGCGCCTGTTCCAGGAGCAGCTGGGGACCTCGCCGGTGCGCTATTACCTGGAGCTGCGCATTACCGAGAGCCGGCGCCTGCTGCAGCATTCCGACCTGTCGCTGGTGGAAGTGGCGCTGGCCTGCGGCTTCGTCTCGCCGAGCCATTTCAGCAAGTGCTACACCTCCTTCTTCGGCTACTCGCCCTCCAAGGAAGTACGCTTCGGTTGCGTGCGTTCGGCCAAGTGAGGGCAGGGCGCCGACACGGCTCGATGGACCGCTGAACGCCCTGCGCGACTCAGAACTGCGCCGCCAGCCAGTCGCGCAGGCGACAGCAGGCGTCGTCGTCTTCCTTGTCCTCGTTGAAGGCCAGGTAGTGGTGCGTGTCGTGCAGTACCAGCTCCTGCTCCACCGGGCGGATCAGCGAACCGTTGGCCACCAGGTGGCTGACCAGATGGTTCCAGCCCAGTGCCACGCCCTGGTGGCTCAGGACCATCTGCACCAGCAGGTTGTAGTCGTTGGCATTGAAGAAGTGCGGGCGCTTGCCCGGGCCGTTGTCGATATCGATGTCATGGAAGGCCATCCAGACGTTCCAGTCGACGTGCTCGGCGACCTGCGAGCGGCCATAGGGCGTCAGGTTCAGCAGGGTGGCTTCGCGCAGGCCCTCGAGGCTGGCGATCTCCGGGTGCTGCTGG
The DNA here is from genome assembly GCA_046940325.1 of Enterobacterales bacterium AE_CKDN230030158-1A_HGKHYDSX7. GTDB lineage: Bacteria > Pseudomonadota > Gammaproteobacteria > Pseudomonadales > Pseudomonadaceae > Pseudomonas. The sequence goes on from JBKYMN010000010.1 coordinate 12,757, forward strand.
AGGTACTGCGGCGTGCACACCGGGTAGACGATGTCGTGCATCAGCGGGTGGCTGCGGTAGCCCTCGCGGACCCGGGTCATCTTGGTGACGAAGATATCCGGCCGCACGCCGGGCTCCATGGAGAGGAAGTTCTGCGTGGTCACCAGGTTCAGCTCCACGTCCGGGTTGGCCTCGAAGAACGCCGGCAGCCGGTGTGACAGCCACAGCGCGGAAAATGCCGGCGAGCAGCACAGGGTGACGATGCGCTTGGACACGCTGTTGTTGCGGATGCGTTCGGCGGCCTGGGAAATGTTGACGAAGGACAACTGGACTGCATCGAAGAAGATCGAGCCGGCGGGGGTGAGCTCCACGGCGCGGCCGACGCGCTTGAACAGGTCGGCGCCCAGGTAGGTTTCCAGTTCGCGAATCTGCCGGCTGATCGCCGCCTGGGTCACGCACAGCGCCTCGGCGGCGCGGGTGAAGTTCTGGTACTTGGCGGCGGCGACGAAGGACTTCACGGCGCGCAGCGAAGGCATCTTGATCAGTGTCTGATCCGGTTCGGTGTGTTTGACCATAACTTCAGGTAATCAAGACCTTGGATAAAATGTCGGTTCTGCCGCGTTTTGCCCCGTCCTAGACTGCCCGCAAGCCGTGATCGCGGCGGGCCGGAAGGGGCCTGCTCCGGGTGCAGAGTAGCCCAAGCGCCGTTCCAGGGAAAAGCCTCCGCCACCGTCGAATCCCGCACTCGCCGTTCCCTACCGTGCCTGTACCGGAGTGCTCATGACAATGCATAAGAAAGCTGCAGTGCTCGACCTGATCCGCCAGCGCAAGCCACGCCATGCGCTGCCCCGCGCCCTCTACAGCGACCCCGATGTGTATCGCCAGGACCTCGAGCAGCTGTGGCATCGCGAGTGGATCTTCGCCGGCCACACCTTCGAGCTGGAGAAGCCCGGCCAGTACCTCACCCTGCAGATCGGCGACTACCCGATCGCGGTGGTGCGTGGCGCCGATGGCCAGGTGCGGGCCTTCCACAACGCCTGCCGGCACCGTGGCACGAAGGTCTGCACCGAGAGCAGCGGCAAGGTCGCCAAGCTGGTCTGCCCGTACCACAAGTGGGTGTTCGACCTGGATGGCAAGCTGCTCTTCGCCGGCAACATGGGCCCGGAGTTCAACCCCGCCGAATACGGCCTCAAGCCCGCCCACTGCGAGGTGGTGAATACCTATATCTTCGTCTGCGTGGCCGAGCGCGCCGCGGACTTCACCCGCTTCCGCGACGCCGTTTCGCCCTTCATCGGCCCGCACCACCTGGAAGACTGCAAGGTCGCCTTCGAGTCCAACCTGGTCGAGCGCGGCAACTGGAAGCTGGTGTTCGAAAACAACCGCGAGTGCTACCACTGCGACGGCACCCACCCGGAACTGCTCAATTCCTTCGTCGAGAACCTCTCGGTGGCCGGCGTGGGCGGCGAGGACGATGCCCAGCTGAGCGCCCACTGGGACCGCTGCGAGGCCGCCGGCCTGCCCAGCCGCCTGGTGATGGACGAGGGCGGCCAGTACCGCATGACACGCATCCCGCTGTCGGCCAACGCCGTGAGCTACACGATGGACGGCCAGCCGGCGGTATCGCGCCGGCTGGACCGCAGTGGCGAGCCGAATATCGGTGCGCTGCTGTACTTCAACTATCCGTCCACCTGGAACCACTTCCTCGGCGACCACGCCCTGAGCTTCCGCATCCTTCCGCAAGGCCCCAACGAGACCTTGGTGACCACGCGATGGCTGGTGCCCAGGGACGCGCAGGAAGGCATCGACTACGACCTGGAGCGCCTGACCCGCGTATGGATCGCCACCAACGACCAGGATCGGCGGCTGGTGGAGGGCGCGCAGATGGGCGTGAGCTCACCGGCCTATGAGCCGGGCCCGTACTCCTCGATTGCCGAGAACGGGGTGTGCCAGTTCGTCGACTGGTACTGCGAGCGTATGGCCCGCCGTCTCGCCGACTGAGCCAGGCGCCCGTCGTCGCCCAGCCCGCTTCAGCGCCCGGTGAAGCGGGCTTTTTCATGGCTGGTCAATGCACGGTCGCGTGCCGGTATACGCCACGCTGCAACGAGCTGGCGGGCCCCGTGGCGGCGGGGATACAGGCCGATCGATAACATGCAGTTATGGTTTTGAGCGAGCAAATGTCGTTGGACGCTCACCCGCCGGAACCCTAATTTTGACCTACGGCGAGCCGCTCCCGCAGGCCGCCGGAACAGCCTTGCAGGAGCTTCTGCAGACCGGGACGGGCGGCCGTTTCTTCCGGCGTACTGAATGCTACGAGGCCATGCGGCCAGCAGCGGCATGACCTTGACCACAAGAATAAGCACAAGGTGAGGAACGTATGAGCCAGACCGACGATATCCTTTCGGTGAGCCACATCTTCAAGGTCTTCGGGCCGCGCCCGGACGAGGCGATGGAGATGCTGCGCAAGGGCGCTGACAAGAACGAGATCTTCCAGAGTACCGGCCACGTCGTCGGCGTGTTCGACGCCAGCTTCTCGGTCCGCCGTGGCGAGATCTTCGTCATCATGGGCCTGTCCGGCTCGGGCAAGTCCACCATGGTCCGCCTGTTCAACCGGCTGATCGAGCCCACCTCCGGCAGCATCCACCTCAACGGTCGGGAGATCACCGGGCTGTCCGACAAGGCCCTGCTCGACGTGCGCCGCAAGGAGATGGGCATGGTCTTCCAGTCCTTCGCCCTGATGCCGCACATGAGCGTGCTGGAGAACGTCGCCTTCGGCCTGGAGATCGCCGGGGTAGGGGAGAAGGAGCGCCATTGCCGCGCCGGCGAAGCGCTCGCCCAGGTCGGCCTGGCCGGACATGAGCACAGCTATCCGCACCAGCTCTCCGGGGGCATGCAGCAGCGTGTCGGCCTGGCCCGCGCCCTGGCCAACGATCCCACCATCCTGCTGATGGACGAGGCCTTCTCCGCCCTCGACCCGCTGATCCGCCACGAGATGCAGGGCGAGCTGATCCGCCTGCAGGCCGAACAGCAGCGCACCATCATCTTCATCTCCCACGACATCGAGGAGGCCATTCGCATCGGCCACCGCATCGCGATCATGGAAGGCGGGCGGGTGGTGCAGATCGGCACCCCGCAGGAGCTGCTCAACAACCCTGCCAACGAGTATGTCGAGACCTTCTTCCGTGGCTTCGACAGCTCCCGCGTGCTCAAGGCCGGCGACGTGGCGAAGCTCGATGCCGAGGTGCTCTGCCGGGTCAACGGCCGTGGGCCGCAGCCCAAGGTCGGCGTGCCTTTCAGCTACCTGATCAACGAGCGCGACCAGTTCATGGGCGTGATGTCCGCCGATGCCGCCTTCGCCGAGCTGGCCGCCGGGCCCTGCACTCGCCACGAGCAGCACCCGGTGTACACCGATACACCGCTGCACGACGTGCTGGATATCGTCGCCGAGCTGCCGTACCCGGTGCCGGTGCTCGATCGCAGTGGCGCGCTTCGGGGCACCATCTCGAAGAACCAGCTGCTGCAGACCCTGAGCCGCCACTGAGCGCCGCGCTCCGTCTTCGCCGTCCCTGGCGTCCGCCGCCGACGCCCTCCGCTTGAAAAGGTACGCAAGCATGTCCGAGAACACTTTCCTCGATCCCTTCCAGACGGCACTCATCCCGCTGGGCGAGTGGGTCGAAACCAGCCTGAACTACCTGGTGCGCAACTTCCGTGACGTCTTCCACGCCATTCGCTGGCCCATCGACCAGGTGCTCAATGGCTCCGAGCACCTGCTGCAGAGCGTGCCGCCGACCATCGCCATCGTCATCGCCGCGCTGTTCGGCTGGCAGCTCGCCGGCCCGCGCATGGGTGTGCTGTGCGCCGTGACCCTGACCCTGCTCGGGCTGATCGGCGTGTGGTCGGAGTCCATGACCACCCTGTCACTGGTGCTCACCTCGGTGTTCTTCTGCGCGCTGATCGGCATTCCGCTGGGCATCCTCTGCGCCCGCAGCGCCCGTGTCGAGCGTGTGCTGCGGCCGCTGCTGGACGCCATGCAGACCCTGCCGGCGTTCGTCTATCTGGTGCCGGTGGTGATGCTGTTCGGCATCGGCAACGTGCCCGGCGTACTGGTCACCATCGTCTTCGCCGTGCCGCCGCTGGTGCGCCTGACCAACCTGGGCATCCGCCAGGTCCCCGAGGACAAGATCGAGGCTGCCCGCGCCTTCGGCTGCACCCCGCGGCAGATGCTGATGCGCGTGCAGCTGCCGCTGGCCACCCCGACCATCATGGCCGGCGTCAACCAGACCCTGATGCTCTCGCTGTCGATGGTGGTGATCGCCTCGATGATCTCTGTCGGCGGCCTCGGCCAGATGGTCCTGCGCGGCATCGGCCGGCTGGACATGGGCCTGGCCACCGTCGGCGGCGTCGGCCTGGTGCTGCTGGCGATCTTCCTCGACCGCCTGACCCAGGCCATGGGCGAGCGGACCCGCAACGACCCCAGCCGCCGCTGGTACCACAGCGGCCCCGCCGGCCTGCTGCTGCGTCTGCTGAACAGCCAGCCGGCGCCACGCAAGGCGGTCTGAAGAACCGCAACCGTTCTCCCTCACCCTGCCGACCCCACAACGAAAAGAAGAAGAGGTACGCAACGATGCAATTCGAGAAGTTCAAGACCAAGGTCCTGCACTGCGCTTCGGTGTTGTCGCTGAGCCTGCTGTCGCTCTACGTGCTGGCCGCCTCGCCGGACAAGCCGGGGGAGGGCGTGAAGGTCACGCCGATCTTCCCGCCGATCGCCGAGGAGCGCTTCCGTGGCGAGCTGGCCATGGCCGGCCTGCGCGAGCTGGGCTACGACGTGCAGGAGCCCAAGGAGACCGAGTACGCGGCGATGATGGTGGCGCTGTCCTACGGTGACGCGGACTTCACCGTGCACTTCTGGGACAAGCTGCACGACGCCTTCTACCAGAAGGTCGACGGCCCCAACACCCTGGTCAAGGCCGGTGACGTGATCCCCGGCGTGCTGCAGGGCTACCTGATCGACAAGAAGACCGCCGACCAGTACCACATCCGCTACATCACCGACCTGAAGAAGCCCGAGATCGCCAAGCTGTTCGATACCGACGGCGACGGCAAGGCCAACCTCACCGGCTGCAACCCCGGCTGGGGCTGCGAGCTGGTGATCTCCCACCACATGAAGGCCTACGACCTGGACGGCTCGGTGAACGTCAACCAGGGCTCCTACTTCGCCCTGATGGCCGACACCATCACCCGCTACAAGCAGGGCCAGCCGATCCTCTACTTCACCTGGGTGCCGCAGTGGATCGCCGGCGTGCTGGTGGAAGGCCGCGACGTGGTCTGGCTGGAGGTGCCCAGGACCGACCTGCCCGACGGCAACAACGAGGTGAACACCACCTACGAGGGCAAGAACCTCGGCTTCGCCATCGACAAGGTGCAGGCGCTGCTGAACAAGGACTTCGCGCAGAAGAACCCGGTCGCCCTGAAGTTCCTCTCGCAGCTGCAGATCAAGGCCGACGACGAGAGCCAGGAAAACCTGAGGATGCAGAAGGGCGAGAACAAGCCCGCCGACATCCGCCGCCACGCGGACGAGTGGATCGCCGCCCACCGCCAGCAGTGGGACGCCTGGCTGCAGGCCTCGCGCGACGTCGCCCGGCAGTGACGCCCCGGGTGCCCGGTTCCGGGCACCTTCGCTTTCCCTTTCCGATCAAGCTTCCCAGTCGTTGGAGTGCCCGATGTCGTTGTATTCGTTCGTCCGCGAGTTTCACTTCGAGCAGGCTCCGGCGCGTACCCGCGAGTTGATGCAGACCTGTCTGCTGGACATCCTCGGCGTTGCCGCCGGCGCGCGGGACAACGCCACCAGCCAGGCGCTCCGGCGCTATGCACTGAATCACCACCCGGCGGGCGTGCTCTCCAGCCGCCTGCTGTTCGATGGTCGGGCGGTCCACCCGCTGGGTGCGGCCTGGGCCGGCGGCTTCTGCGTCGACAGCCTGGACGCCCATGAAGGCCACTTCACGTCCAAGGGCCATGCCGGCGCCACCGTGGTGCCGGCGCTGCTCGCCCTGGCCGATGCCTGCCGCCAGCAGGGCCGGACCATCAGCGGCGCGGCGTTCATGAGCGCCCTGACCATTGGCTACGAAACTGCCCTGCGTGCCGGCGCCGCGCTGATGGCCACTGCCCACGAGTACCATGCCTCCGGTGCCTTTTCCGGGATCGGCGTGGTGTGTGGCGGCGCGCGCTTGCTGGGGCTGGACGAGGCGCAGTTCCGCCATGCCCTGGGCATCGCCGAATACTTCGGCCCGCGCTGTCCGATGATGCGCCTGATCGATCATCCCTCCATGCTGCGCGACGCCCATGGCGCCGGTGCCCATGCGGGGTTGAATGCGCTGCTGCTGGCCGAGGCCGGCGTTACCGGCGCGCCGGCGGAAACGGTGGAGTTCCTCGAAGTCGCCGAGCACTGGTGTGACCTCGGCGCGCGCTGGGAGATCGACGCGCAGTACTTCAAACCCTGGCCGGTGTGCCGCTGGGCGCAGCCGGCGCTCACCGCGCTGACCGCACTGATGGCCGAGCACCCATCGATCCGTGGCGAAAGCATCGAGCAGATTCGCGTGGAGACCTTCCACGAATCGATGCGCCTGCAGGGCCATCGTCCGGCCAACGCCGACGAGGCGCAGTACGCGCTGGCGTACCCGCTGGCGGCACTGGCCGCGCGTGGGCAGGTGGGGCCGCTGGAGGTCACCGGCGACGCGGTGCATGCAGCCGACATCCTTGCAGTCGCCGAGCGGGTGGAGATTATCGAGAGCGATGAGCTGTCCGCCCGTTTCCCCGGGGAAATCCTTTCCCGCGTCTCGCTCCTGCTCAAGGACGGCAGCCGCTTCAGCAGCCCGGTGACCCAGGCCAAGGGCGACCCGCAGACTGCCATGAAACGCACGGAATTCAGGGCCAAGTTCGACCTGCTCGCGGGGATCACCCTGGGGCCGTCGCAGCGCGACGCGATCGACGAGACCATCGCCGAGCTGCCGGGTAGCGCGAGCTGCGAGCGCTTGTTCGGGTTGATCCTGACGGCACCCGCCGCCGCTTGCTAACCCTGGGAACAGCCGCTGGCCGTCCAGGGTTGCCTGCGGGCCCGCAGTGCCGCGCCGGTGCGGCGGCGACTGGTTAACTGGCCCGACGTGCGAAGAACAAGAGCGAGGAACAGGACGTGATCTTTCTTTACAACGCGGAACCCGAACACGCGCAGAAGTGGCGAGCCCTGCTGGCCGCCCAGGTTCCTGACCTGGAATTCGTCGAAGGCCTGGATACGGTCGACCCGGCCCGTGTCACCTACCTGCTGACCTGGAAGGCCGTCGCCGATATCCAGCGCTATACCGGCCTGCGCGTACTGTTCGCGGCCGGTGCCGGGGTGGATCAGTTCGACCTGTCGAAGATTCCCGAATCGGTGGCGCTGGTGCGCATGGTCGATGACTCCCTGGCGGACATCATGGCGGAATTCGTGGTGATGTCCGCGCTGGCGCTGCACCGTGAGATGCCAGCTTACCGCGTGGCCCAGGCCAGCCAGGTGTGGGAGTCGCTGAGCATCCTGCCGGCGTCCTCCAGCCGTGTCGGCGTGATGGGCCTCGGCCAGCTGGGCCAGGCCTGCCTGGCCCAGCTGCGGCATCTGAAATTCCAGCTGCTGGGCTGGAACCGCTCGCCGCGGAGCATCGACGGGGTGAAGACCTACACCGGTCCCGAGGAGCTCGCCAGCTTCCTGTCCCAGTGCGACATCCTGGTCAACCTGCTGCCGCTGACCGACAGTACGCGCGGCATCCTCAACCGCGAGACCTTGGCGCAACTGCCCAGGGGCGCCGGGCTGATCAACGTTGGCCGTGGCGAGCACGTGGTGGAGGCCGACCTGGTCGCGGCGCTGGACGCGGGGCAGGTCGGTGCGGCGATCCTCGATGTCTTCCACGAGGAGCCGTTGCCCGAGGGCCATGCGCTGTGGTCGCATCCGCACGTCTGGGTCACCCCGCACATCGCCAGTACCATGCAGGTGGAAGGCGGCGCGGCGGTGGTGGCGAAGAACATCCTGCGCGACCTGGATGGCGCCGAGCTGCTGCATACGGTGAATCGCCAGGCGGGCTACTGAGGCATTTCGCTTATCACTGAAATAGCCGGCGCGCGCTGTTTGTCACGCACGGCACTTTCGATACTGGCGGCTCCCCTCCGCCAGACAGGAAGTGCCGTTGATGGACCAGGAACCGATTCAAGCCCGCGACTTCGCCTTCATTCACTTTGCCGTCGTCGCCCTGTGTGGCTCGCTGATCGTCGCGCTGGCGTTGTTCCTGGCGCGTGCAGGCGTGCTCCTGCACTGAGGGTCAGGCGGCGACGGCCTGGCTCAGCGTGTTGATCAGTGCGCGGGTCTGGGCGTCGCGATGGGCGCTGTAGAGCACCACGTCGCGGGGCGGTAGTTCCGGCAGGCCGAAGCGCTCCCGTACATCCCGGCAGCCAGCCGGCGCCATGCGTTCGACCATGGCGCCGATGCCGATACCGGCCGACACTGCCGCTCCGATGGCCAGGATTCCCGAGCCGACGAAGGCTTCGCTCCAGCGGCGACTCTGTGCCTGCAGCGCGTTCTCAACCATGCTGCGCATCCCGCACGGCGCCGGCTGGATCGCCAGGGGCAGCGCCGCGCCGTCGTCCAGTTCGAAGGACTCGGCGGCCATCCAGCCGAAGCGCTCGCTGCCGATCACCTCGCCGTCCTGGCGGCGGTTGTCGTGGCGCAGGATCAGCGCGATATCCAGCCTGCCTTCCTCGTAGCTGTCCAGCATCTGTCGCGAGGTGCCCAGGCTGAAGGCGACTATCACTTCCGGATCGGCCTGCGCCAGACGCCGCAGCCAATGGCTCAGGTCCGCGCCGAGGATGTGGTGGCTCACGCCGATGCGCAGGGTGCGCCGGGGCGTGTCGAAGCAGCGCAGCGTCTCGTCGTAGCTCGCCAGCAGGCGGCGCGCGCTGGGGAGGAACACCGAGCCGTGGGCCGAGAGGGTGACGCGGCGCGGCGTGCGTTCCAGCAGCGGGCGGCCGAGGGATTCTTCCAGGCGCCTGATCTTCAGGCTGATGGCCGCCTGGGTGGTGCCGGTCACCTCGGCAGCGCGGGTGAAACTCTTCAGCTCGGCGACCAGCAGGAAGGCGCGGATGGCTTCTATATCGGGGGTTTTCATGGCGGCGAATCGTCCTTGGGGCTGTTGCCAGTCTGGCAGCAGGGCCGGCACAACCCAAGCCCCGGATGCGCTAGAGTGCCGCTTTCGCCACTGATGAGGTTTCGCGATGCTGACCCGGGCCTTCGCCTACAAATGCTGGTCGGACCGCCGGACGCTGGACGCCATCGCTCGCATCGACCCCGAGCGCTTTCCCGACGAGTACGCGTTCGCGCTCCAGCAGCTCAACCACATGGCCATCGTCGAGGACCTGTTCCGTGCGCGCCTGAGCGGCGAGGCGGACCCGCACCCGGCAACCAATACCCACGCAGTCCCCGGCTACGACGAGCTGCGCGAGCGCCTGCTGACCTCCGGCCAGTGGTACGTCGAGCAACTGGCCGCACTGACCCCGGAGCGCGCGCGGGAGGTCATCGGCTTCCACTTCACCGACGGCCGCAGCGGCAGCCTGAGCCGCGAAGAGATGTTCTTCCATATCCTCAACCACGCCACCTACCACCGCGGTTCCATCGCCCGCGCGCTGGACCAGGCCGGCGTGGCGCACCCGGCCGATACCTACACGGTATTCGTACACGCCACCGAGCCGGAGCGCCGGGAGAGCTGAGGGCAGCCCGCTCGATCGGGCTGCCCGGGGCTCAGTCGAAGGTGCCGCGCAGGGTCAGCATGAAATTGCGCGGCTCGCCGTAGTAGTTGCCGTACTCCGAGGTGCCGACGCTGGCGTAGTAGCGACGGTCGAACAGGTTGTTGCCGTTGACCGCGACTGTCCAGTGATCGTCGACCTTGTACTCCACCAAGGCGTCGTACACCGCGTAGCCGGACTGGCTGAAGTCGTAGTCGCGGCTGTCGATCACGTTGCCGCTGGGGTCGAAACGGTAGGCGGTGCCGCTCACGTAGGTCGGGCTCTGCGCGGTCACGCCGGCGCCGACACGCCAGGCGGCGAAGTCGCCGGGCAGGGTGTAGGCGGTCCAGAGCTTGAACAGGTGCTTGGGGGTGACGGTGCTGTAGAGGGTTTCCTCGGTGTCGTTGTGCACCTGGTTGTAGGTGTAGCCGGCGAGGATTTCCCAGCCCGGGGCGAGTTCGCCGGTGGCTTCCAGGTCGATGCCCTTGCTGGTCACCTTGTCCTGGGCGACGAAGCAGCACGAACCGCTGTAGCTGAACGGCGGGTTGGGGTAACTCGGGTCGGTCGCCGCCTGGTGCTCGCGTTTGGTGTAGAACAACGCGGCGCTGACGTTCAGGCGGCCGTCGAGCAGTTCGCCCTTGATGCCGGTCTCGTAGGTCTTGCCGGTCATGGGCTCGATGGAGCTGGGCGAGTCTTCCGGGCCCTTGAATTTCTGCGCCTGGGGTTTGAACACCTCCGAGTAGCTGGCGTAGGTCGACCACTGCTCGTCCAGGGCATAGATCAGACCGCCGAAGGGGATCAGGGTGGTCGGTTCGCGGTCGGACACGCTGTCCTGCTCCACCCACGGGCCGCTGCCGTTGGCGTTGCGCATGCTGTAGGCCTGCTCGAACTTGAAGCGTTGGGCGCGGGCGCCCAGCACCAGCTTGAGCGGGTCGCTCAGTTGCAGGCGCAGGGTCGAATAGAGGCCGTACTGCTCGCGGGTGTTGGGTGAGTAGTCGCGGAAGAAGGTGTGGTTCGACTCGTTGCTCGGCAGCGGCGTGGAGGACGGGTCCCACAGGTCGATCAGGCCGCCCTTGTCGACCATGCCAGGAGCGGAACGCCAGCGGCTGGTGACCTTCTGGTAGTCGGCGCCGAGCAGCAGTTCGTGCTGGCGGCCGAGGGCGTCGAAGTGACCCGACAGGTTCATGTCGAACACCGACTGCTTGCTCCAGCTGTCGATGTAGCTGCCCCACCAGTACGGGCCGGTGTTGGTGGTCTCGTCCACCGAGCCGTAGGGGATGATGCCTTCGGTGGTGGAGCCGTTGTAGGAGTAGGTGTAGGAGGTGTTGAACTTCCAGTCGTCGTTGAAATAGTGGTCGAGCTTGGCGAAGTACTCGCGGGTGTAGCTGTCGGCCCACGCGGCGTTGGTGGTGTACCAGCTGTGCCGGGGCAGGTGCACGTCGCCACCGGTGCTGTAGCGCGGCAGGCCGTCGCCGGTGCCGTTCTGCTTGACCTTGTCGTAGCTGCCGCCGAGGGTGACCAGGGTGGCGTCGTCCAGGTCCGCTTCCAGCACCCCGTAGAGCAGGGGGCGCTCGGTGCTGCGGTTGTCCATGAAGTACTGGCGGTCGTTGTACGCGGCGACCATGCGCCCGCGCAGCCGACCGTCAAAGGCCAGCGGGCCGGTCACGTCGACTTCGCTGCGGTAGTTGTCCCAGGAGCCGGCGGAGGTTTCCAGCTTGAGCTGGTAATGGTCCAGCGGACGCTTGCGCACCAGGTTGACGATACCGCCGGGGTCGCCGGTGCCGCCCAGCAGGCCGCTGGCGCCGCGCAGGACTTCGACGTGGTCGTACACCGCCATGTCGTACTGGCGGTTGCTGTAGAAGGTGCCGATGCCGGTACCGATGTCCATCGGCGCGGCGCCGTCGATCTGCAGGTTATCGATGGGGAAGCCGCGCGAGTAGAACTGCTGCGAGTTGTAGCTGCCGTTGCGGACGGTGATGCCCGGTGTGCGCTTCATGGCGTCGGGCAGGGTGTCCAGGCGCTGGTCCTGGATCATCCGGCGGGTGATGACCGACACGCTCTGCGGGGTTTCCTTCAGGCTCACCGGGGTCTTGGAGCCGACGCTGACCAGCCCGGTGGTGTAGGAGCCGGAGTTCTCGGTCATCTCGCCCATGCCCTGGCCCATGATCACCGTCTCGCTCATTTGCAGCGCGCTTTCGGCGCTGCCGCCGGCCTGCAGGGTGTAGCTGCCGGCCTTGCGTTCGACGGCCTGCAGGCCGCTGCCTTCGAGCAGCAGCATCAGCGCGGTGCTGGCGGGGTAGCGCCCGCGCACGCCCGGCGACTGGCGGCCCTGGGCGGCGCCGGGCTCGTAGGAAACCGTGACCCCGGCCACCTCGGAGAACGCCGCGATGGCGTCGTCCAGCGCGCCGGCAGGGATGTCGTAGCTCTGCTCGGCTTCGGCACTTTGCGCCCACGCCGGCAGGGCCAGCAGCCCAATGCCCAGCGGTGCGGCGAGGAGGCTGCCGCTCAGGGCGAGCGGCAGGGCGTGGAAACGGGATCGACGGGACAGCGGGGGATGACCTGACATGACTGCGTTCTTCTCCAGTGGCAGTGGTTGGCGTCTGTGCGCCTCTACTGTCCTTGTCGAACGAGAATCAGAATCACCAACACCTCGTCGAATTATTTTTCTTCCGCGCCCTTTCGCCCGCGCCAACATCTCCCGGTAGCGCCCGGCTTGCCTGAGGACCCTGCGTGCGGCTAGCGCTTCTCGACCCGCGCCCACCAGCGGGTGATACGACGGGTCCGCACGGGGAGGGTGCCGCTGAGGTTGTCCAGCACGGTGTCGAGGTCGTGCAGCTGGAAGGCGCCGGAGAGGCGCAGCGATGCGGCGCTGGCGTCGCAACCCAGATAACCGGGGTGGTAGCGCGAGAGCTCGGCGAGGAAGTCATCCAGCCGCCAGTCGTTGATCACCAACTGGCCGCGCGTCCAGGCGTCGGCCCCCCTGGGCAGCGGGGTGAGCGCGCCGGTTTCGCGGCGGCTGAAGTCCAGTTGCTGCCCGGTTTCCACCCTGACGGCGTGCTCGGGAGCCTCCAGCGGTCGGACTTCGACGGCGTGTTCCAGTACGCCGACGCGTGCGCCGTGGTCGTCACTGCGCACCAGGAAGCGCGTGCCCAGCGCTCGCACGCTGCCCCAAGGCGTATGCACGAGGAAGGGGCGGGACAGGCTGTCCGCCGCGGTCTCGATCCACACTGCGCCCTCGCGCAGGCTGACCTGGCGCAGCAGGTCGTCGTAGACCACGTCCACGGCGCTGTGGGTGTCGAGGTTCAGTCGCGTGCCGTCGGGCAGGGTCAGCGCCAGGGTTTCCCCGGTGCCGGTTTGGTAGTCCGCCAGGGCGTTGCGCCAGGGGCCGACCTGCACGCCCAGCCCGGCCGCGCCGCCGGCGGCGAGCAGCACGGAGAGCGTCTTGAGCACGGCGCGGCGACGTATCCGCGAGTTCTTCAGCGTGGGCCGGGCAATGTCGGCGTTGACCTGGCCGAGCTTGGCCTGCAGGCGCTCCACCCGCGCCCAGGCCTGGGCGTGCAGCGGGTCGCTGGCCAGCCAGCGGTGGTGCGCCTCGCGGGCGGCATCGCCTTCCTCGCAGAGGGTCACGTACCACTGCGCGGCGGCTTCCAGGGTCTTCAGGTCGAGGGAGGCGGCCATCGGCTCAGTCCTCCATCAGCACGAGGCAATGGGTCAGCGCCCGCACGAAGTGCTTGCGGACCGAGTTGGCGGACAGGCTCAGGCGCTTGCCGATCTCGACGAAGCTCAGCCCGTCGAGTTGCGCCATGAGGAATATCTCCCGGGTCCGCGCGCCCATGCCATCGAGCAGCGCATCGATCTCCAGCAGGGTCTCGATGATGATGCAGCGGGTCTGTGGCGATATCTCCACGGGCTCGGGCAGGGCCGCCAGGGTTTCCAGGTAGGCCTGCTCCAGGGTACGCCGGCGGTAATGGTCGATCACCAGGCTGCGCGCGACGGTCGTCAGGTAGGCGCGGGGCTGGCGCAGTTCCAGCAGCCTGCGCTGGGCGATGACCCGGACGAAGGTGTCCTGGGCCAGGTCGGCCGCCTGCTCGCGGCAGCCCAGGCGCTTGCGCAGCCATTGGTGCAGCCAGCCATGATGGTCGTTGTAGAGGTGGTGCAGGGCCTGCTGGGTGGCGACGTCGATCATGGCTGCGGCGGGTTGGCAATGTGATAAATGATAATCTATCGCATTTGTATCCATCTGCGCGACACTCTCGACAACAAGGCCACGGGCAAGCCGGGCACCGGCGCGTTTCTACACGCCGGTAACCTCGTCGATGATGACCTGCAACGTCTGCCGCGAGCAGCGCTCCACCCGCGCCTGGACGCCGTAGACCTCGGCGAACAGCGACGGTGTGAGGATCGACTCGGCGGCGCCCGCTGCCACCCGCCGGCCCTGGTGCAGCACCGCCAGCTGATCGGCGTAGCGGGCGGCGAGGCCGATGTCGTGGAGCACGGCAATGGCGATCAGGCCGTGCTGGCGCACTTCCTCCTGCACACACTGCATGACCCGCAACTGGTAATTCAGGTCCAGCGCGCTGGTGGGTTCGTCCAGCAACAGGACCTGCGGGCGCTGCGCCAGCAGCTGGGCCAGGCTGACCATCTGCCGCTGGCCGCCGGAGAGACGGTCCAGGCGCTGGTCGCGCAGGTGCAGGATGCCGACCCGGCGCAGTGCTTCGAGGGCGGCGGCCAGCGGGTCGGCACGGCGCAGCACATCGTCGAACGGGTTGACCCGCAGGCTGGCGAGCAGGGCATCGAGCACGCTCAGGGCGATGCCGCCGGGCAAGTGCTGCGGCATGTAGGCGATGCGCCGGCTGCGTTCGCCGACGGACAGCGCGGTCAGTGAGTGGCCGTCGAGGCTGAGTTCCCCACGCACCCGCTCCAGCCCGGCGAGACCGCGCAACAGCGTGGACTTGCCCGCGCCGTTGGGGCCGATCAGGGCGGTGAGGGTGCCGCGTTTCAGCTCCGGCAAGGTCACGCCGTGGACGACCGTGTGACGGCGGTAGGCGACCGTCAGGTCCTTCGCGAGCAGGCTCATGCGTTACGTCCTCCCCGGCACACCAGCACGACGAATACCGGCACGCCGACCAGCGCGGTGACGATCCCCACCGGGACGATCAGCCCCGGCATCAACAGCTTGCTGGCCACCGACGACAGCGACAGCAGCAGCGCACCGACCAGGGCGCTGGCCGGCAGGTAGAAGCGCTGGTCCTCGCCGATCAGCAGCCGCGCGATATGCGGGCCGACCAGGCCGATGAAGCCGATGGTGCCGACGAAGGCCACCGCGCACGCCGACAGCAGGCAGATGCGCAGCAGGGCGAAGCGGCGCAGGCGACGCACGTCCACGCCCAGGCTGCGGGCGCGGTCCTCGCCCATGCGCAGCACGGTGAGCTTCGAGGCGGCGGCCTGGGAGAAGGGCAGGCAGAGCGCAAGCACCAGCGCCAGCGCGCCGGCCTTGTGCCAGTCGGCGCGGGCGAGGCTGCCGAGGGTCCAGAACACCAGCTGTTGCAGCACGTCTTCGCTGGCCATCATCTGCAGCAGCGCCACCGCCGCGTTGCAGCTGAACACCAGGGCGATGCCGAACAGCACCAGGCTTTCCACGCCGCCGCCGCGCAGGCGCGAGAGCAGCTGCAGCAATACCAGCGACAGGCAGGCGAAGACGAAGGCCGCCAGCGACACGGCGGCGTTGGCCGAGAGCCAGGCATTGCCCAGGTGGAAGAAGATCGCCAGGGAGGCGCCGAGGGCTGCCGAAGACGACACACCGAGGGTGAAGGGGCTGGCCAGCGGGTTGTCGAGGATGGTCTGCATCTCCGCGCCGGCCAGCGCCAGCGCGCCACCCACCAGCAGCGCCATCACCGCGTAGGGCAGGCGCACGTTCCAGATGATTACCCGCTGGCTCGGCTCCAGCTGAGCCGGATGCAGCAGGCCATGAAACAGCTCGGCAGGTGTCAGTCCGGACGGCCCGCTGAGCAGGTCCCAGGCCAGGGAGCCCAGCAGCAGGGCGAGCAGCACGACCAGCACCGCGCCACGGCGGCGCAGTTGCAACCGGCGCTCACGGCGCGCCCGTTGCAGATCGATAGTGTCGACGGCCACGTTCATTCAGGCTGGCCGGCGTCGATCCAGTAGGTGCCGTCCAGGCCGATGCGCAGGAAGTCCTGGTTGATCTGCGCCTGCGTCTTCGCAGGGTCGAGGCCCTGGAAGCGTTCCGGATGGACCCAGCGGGCCATGGCCTCGATGGCGAGGATGTTGAACGGCGAGTTGTAGAAGTCATGCCAGAGGCCATGGGCCTTGCCGTTGCGGATGGCGTCGAGGCTGGCGAACTCAGGGCGCTGCAGGACTTTGTCCAGGCTCTGGCGGGCCTGCTGCTGGCTGACGCCGGCGCCCAGGATCAGGCCCGGCTGGCGGTTGCCGGTGGCGATGTAGATATCCGGTTTTGCCGACAGCGCGTACTCCACGCTGATGTCGCCCAGCGCGCCGGGTACCACGCCGGCCGCGATGTTGCGCCCACCGACGGTGTCGATCACGCTGCCCAGCCCGCTCTTGCCGGTGGTGTGGCCCGGTGCCTGCCAGACGCCAGCCAGCAGTTCGAGGAACACGCTCGGCTTGTGCGCGTCATCCAGGCCGGCAACGCCATCGCGAATGCGCTGCAGGTGGGCGTCGTAGAACTTCAGGTACTGGTCCGCCTCGGCCTGGCGCCCGAGCGCCGCGCCCAGCGCGGTAAGGCTGGTGCGCACGCCCTCGATGGGGTGCACGCGGAAGTCGACGAACACCACCGGCACGCCGGCGGCGGCGAGGATGTCGGCAATCGGGCTGTGCTGGGTCGGGCCTTCGCCGGCAATGCTGAAGACGGCGAGGTCGGGCTTCAGCGCGAGGATCTGTTCGGCGCTGACGCTCTGCTCCGAGGCCTGGCCGATCAGCGGGATCTGTTTCACCTGGGGGAAGCGCTGGGCGTAGACGTCGAAGGTGTGCGGGTCGAGCAGGCGCACGTCGTTCTGCCAGCCGACCACACGCTGGAAGGGGTTGTCGCGGTCGAGCAGGGCGAGGGCGAAGAACAAGCGGCCTTCACCCAGCACGACGCGCTGGGCGTTGCCGCTGACCTCGACCTTGCGCCCGAGCACGTCGGTGACGGTCAGCGCTTCGGCGGGCAGGGCGAGGCCTAGCCAGCCAATACAGAGCAGGGCGAGGGTGGCGAGGGAGCGGAGCAGGCGGGATTGGAAACGGCGGGACGACAGGAAGGGCATGCGGAACGACCTGGGCATGAAGTAGAATTAATCGCATTTGCAAAACCACTCTACCGCTGCCGCCGCGGGCGAGCCGGGCGGCTTTGTATTGGATCGGCGCGAAACTGCGCGCCACAACATTCCATTACATTTGCGCCATGCAGCCCGCGCCGACAGCCGGAACGATAGCGACCCGCCGCGAGTTTCCCGATGTCCAGGCCAGACCACATCCTCGTCGTCGACGACGACCCCGAAATCCGCCAGCTGCTGGCCGATTACCTCAAGGGCATGGGCTACCAGGTGTCCGCCGCCGCCGAGGGCCGCGAGATGCAGCGCCAGCTGGAGGTGCAGCCGGTGGATCTGGTGGTGCTCGACCTGATGCTGCCCGGCGAGGACGGCCTGACCCTGTGCCGCGACCTGCGCGCGCGCAGCGACGTGCCGGTGATCATGCTCACCGCGCGCGGCACGCTGATCGACCGCATCATCGGCCTGGAGATGGGCGCCGACGACTACCTGCCCAAGCCCTTCGACCCGCGCGAGCTGCTGGCGCGGATCAAGGTGGTGTTGCGCCGGGTGCAGAGCTTCCCGCAGCGTGCCCAGGTGGACGAGGCGGCGACCCTGCGCTTCGCCGGCTGGGAACTGGACACCCGCGCCCGTCACCTGCGCTCGCCAGCCGGCCTGAGCATTGCGCTGGCCGGCTCGGACTTCCGCCTGTTGCGCCTGCTGCTGCAGCATCCCAATCGGCCACTCGGCCGGGACTTTCTGCTGCGCCAGGTGTTCGACAAGGAGCGCCTGCCCTTCGACCGCGCCATCGACGTCTGCGTGAGCCGCCTGCGCCAGCACCTGGAAGACGACCCGAAAGCGCCGAAGCTGATCCGTACCGTACGCAACCAGGGTTACGTGCTCACCGCCGAAGACGTGGTCAGCGCCTGATGCGCCTGTGGCCGCGCACGCTGTTCGGGCGGCTGGTGGTGATCCTGGTGGGCGGGATGATCGCCGCCCAGGTGCTCACCGGCAGCATCTGGTACGACGTGCGCCACACCCAGGCGCTGGAGATTCCCCTGCGCCTGGCGGCGGCGCGGCTGACCGACCTGCAGCACCTGCACCAGCGCCAGCCAGGCGATTTCCAGCAGGCGCTCGGCGCGCTGGGCCGGCCGGGGTTCGAGGCGCGCCTGGTGGCTTCGGCAGATGAGCCGGATGGCTCCTTCGACCCCGCGGCCGAGCGCCTGCTGCGTCGCGCCGTTCACGATCAGGGTGGCGACGCCCAGGGCCTGCGTCTGCTGCGCGTCGAACTGCAGGACGGTGCCGACGAGCGCAGCCGACTGAGCGGGCTGTTCACCGGCAATGGCGCCAAGGCACACCTGCTGCTGGAAGCGCCGCTCGGCGATGGCCAATGGCTGCGCCTGGAGATGCTCGAAGGGCAGGGCTGGAGCAGCCAGTCGACCCTCGACGTGGCGCTGGATTACCTGTTGCGCCTGTACCTGCTGCGGATTCTCGTTGTGGTGCTCCTGGCGTTGCTGGCGGTACGCCTGGCCATCGGGCCGCTGGACAAGCTGGCGCGCGCCGCCGAAGCCCTGGGCCAGGATATCCAGCGCCCGCCGCTGGCCGAAGAAGGTCCGCTGGAAGTACGCCGCGCCGCCCGCGCCTTCAACGCCATGCAGCAGCGGCTGATCCACAGCCTGGGCGAGCGCATGCGCTTTCTCGCGGCGGTGTCCCATGACCTGCGCTCACCCATCACCCGTCTGCGCCTGCGCACCGAGATGCTCGACGACGAGGCCGCGCGACAGAAGATGCGCAAGGACCTCGACGACATGGAAGGCATGGTCACCGCGACCCTGGACTTCATCAGTGGCAGCGACCTCGACGAAGCGCGCCAGAACCTCGACGTGAACGCTTTGCTACAGAGCCTGCAGGCGGATTTCGAGGAGCAGGGCGAGCAGGTTTCACTGTCCGGGCGCGCGCTGCAACCGCTGGCCGGATACCCGCTGAGCCTGCAGCGGGCGCTGCTCAATCTGCTGGAGAATGCCATCCGTTATGCCGGTGGCGCCGAGGTTGAAGTTGAGGACAGCGCGCAGGCTCTGTGCGTCCGTGTGCGGGATCGCGGGCCGGGGATTGCGCCGGAGCAACTGGAACGGGTGACCGAGCCTTTCTATCGCCTGGAACCATCGCGCAACCGCTCCACCGGCGGCTACGGCCTGGGGCTGAGCATCGCCCAGACCATTGCCGCGGCTCACCATGGGCGGCTGGAGCTGCGTAATCGCGAGGGCGGTGGGCTGGAAGCGACGCTGGTGTTCGATCGCGGCGCGTAGGGCGTACAACCGTTCGCGGTTGTACGCCGTTTATGCCGCTGCGGGGTGGGGCGGCGCTCAATGGCGGCATGCTGAAACGGCGTATAACGCCGAGCGTTATACGCCCTACGGTCTGCCGCTTGATCGGGATGGGGTCGCGAACCTGCCCACCGGGTTTCCGGGGAGGGAGTCCTGTTGGCGGGCAGGTTCGCGGTTGAACAACGCAGGGGAAGGCTCTTGTAGGAGCGGGCCACGCCCGCGATCCGGCCGCCAGGCCGGTGCTGTTGAATGGCACCGCTATCGCGGTGATCGCGGGCATGGCCCGCTCCTACAGGGGAGGATCGGCGCGTAGCGTCGATCAGAACGAATAGTCCGCACTCAGCACGGCACCGCGGCTCGCGCCCGGCACGCCGTAACCGCGGCCGTTGTACTGGCTCCAGTAGTGTTTGTCGAACAGGTTGTTGACGTTCAGACGCAGCTGCACGTCCTGGGTCGCCTGCCAGCTGAGCATGGCGTCGTGCACCACGTAGCCGGGCACAGTGCTCTGGCCGGTGCGGGTCATGGTCGAGCCCAGGCCCGGGTAGATCTTCACGTCGTCCACGTAGCGCACGCCGTAGCTCAGGGCCAGGTCGTCCGGCAGTTGCCAGGTGCTCCACAGGCTCAGGGCGTTCTGCGGGGTGTTGGCCAGTTGCACTCCCTTGTCCGAGCCGTTGTAGGGCTTCACCAGCTTGCTGTTCTGGTGCACGTAGGCGGCGTACAGCGACCAGTTGCGCGTGATGTTGCCGCTGGCGGACAGCTCGATGCCGCGCACGCGCTCCTCGCCGCCGGTGTAGGCGGAAAGCTCCTCGTCATCGATGTAGGTCAGCTGGCGCTTGGTCTCGAACACGTCGCCGTTGAGGGCCAGCTGGCCGTCGAGGAATTCCCACTTGCTGCCCACTTCGTAGGTCTTGCCGCGGTCGCCCCTGGTCGAGGCGAGGCTGCCGGTCTGCGCCACCGCAAGCACGCCCGAGGGCTGCCTGGCGTTGGCGTAGCTGACGTAAATGCTGCCGTTCTCCACTGGCTTGTAGGTCAGCGCGGTATGCACGCTGGTGAGCTTCTCGTTCTGCGAGGAGCTGCCCTTGTCGACCCAGGCGGCGCTCTGGCTGGCGCGGGTTTGGCTATCCAGTACGCGGGTGTCGAAGTGGTCCTGGCGGGCGGCCAGGTGCAGCTGCCAGTGCTCGTCGAACTTCAGGGTGTCGAGCAGGTAGAAGGCCTTGTCGACCTGCTCCACCGACTGCTTGGCGGAAGTGTAGGTGTCCAGTGCATAGGGGTACTTCGACCAGTCGTTGCTGGCTACCGGCAGGCTGCCCATGGTGGTCCGACTGGCGGCGGTGAGCGCGCCGGTCTTCGAGTCCAGCGTCTGCTTGCTCAGGTCGAAGCCGCCGACCAGGGTATGGCCGATGCCGAAGGTGTCGACACGCCAGGTCAGGCTGGTCTGGTTGCTGTAGGTATCGTTGGTCTGCTCGCGCAGCGGCGTGTTGATGTTGCGCCGGTAGATGCCCTTGCCGGCCTGGATGCCGGGCGCGCCGGCGTTCGGGTCGCCGCCGGGGGTGGTGACGAAGAAGTCGTGGTCCAGGTGGAACCAGGTGAAGCGGCTGTCCAGGCTCAGGGCGTCGTTGAAGTCATGGGCGAACTTCAGGTTCACACGGTGCGATTCGTTGTTCTCGTAGTCGAGGTTGCGCCAGCCCCAGTAGCTGCTCCAGCTGGCGCCGCCGGCGCGGTGCGGCGAGCTGCCGTTGCTGCCGTTGACGGTCGGGATGCCGTAGTCGGGCGTGGCGTTGTCGTGCAGGTATTCGTAGGCCAGGGTGACGCGGGTGTCGGTGCCCAGGCCCAGAGCCAGGGAGGGGGCGAAGCCGTAGCGTTCGTCGCCGACCCAGTCGCGGCCGTCGGTGCCGGTGTTGGCACCCATCACGTTGACGCGGAAGGCCGCGCCTTCGCCGAGGCCGTCGATGCGGTGGTTGACGTCCAGCGTGCCGCGCTTGAAGTTCGCTGTGCCGACGCTACCGCTGAGCAGGTTGAAGTCGTCCAGTTGCGGGGTCTTGGTCACCAGGTTGACCGCGCCGCCAACGGCGCCGACGCCCCAGGCCGCGGTGCTGGAGCCCTTGAAGACCTCCACGCCCTCGGTGTTGAAGAAGTCGTCGCGCGAATACTTGGCCGGGTCGCGCACGCCATCGCGGTAGATGTTGCCGTCGGCGTTGAAGCCGCGGATGGTCAGGCTGTCGCCCACGCCACCGCCGCCCTCGCCGGAGTTGAAGGTGATGCCCGGCACGTTGCGCAGGGCGTCCTTCAGGCTCTGGGCGTTCTGCTCCTTGAGCAGCATCTCGGAGAGCACGGTGACGCTCTGCGGGGTATCGCGCAGCGGTTCGCTGTACTTCGCCGAACTGGCGTGGTCGACCTTGTAGGGCGACTCCTGGGTGGCCTGCACGGTGCTGTCGGGCAGGGCCAGGGCGTCCTGGTCATCGGCAGTGGGCGGTTGATCGGCCCAGGCGCTCAGTGGGATCGCCATGAAGGTGGCGAGGCCGACGATGGGAGCAAGGGTGAGAGGCGCATCGGAACGGGTAACGGGAGTGAGGTTCAAGCGGGACGACATGGACGGAAAGCTCTCCGGCAAATGCGAGTTATTTGCATTGCGGAAAGGCTAACAGTGATGGCCCGTGGCCCAGGCGGCGCAAATGTATCGCCGGCGAGGCTCAGGGCGCTTTACAACAATCCATTACATTTGCCCGCGCACGAACGGCCGGGCGAAGGGTCTGCCGCCGGCTCGGGGCCGGCGGCAGGAGGGTCAGGCTTTCTTCTTCGTGGAGGGCAGCAGGATGGTCAGGCAGCCCAGCAGCGGCAGGTAGGAACACAGCTTGTAGACGTACTCGATGCCGTGGATGTCGGCCAGGTGGCCGAGGAAGGCCGCGCCGATGCCGCCGAAACCGAACATCAGGCCGAAGAACACCCCGGCGATCATGCCGACGTTACCCGGCACCAGTTCCTGGGCGTAGACCACGATGGCCGAGAACGCCGAGGCGAGGATGAAGCCGATCACCAGGCTGAGGATGCTGGTCCAGAACAGGTCGACGTAGGGCAGCGCCAGGGTGAAGGGCGTGACGCCGAGGATGGAGAACCAGATCACCGCCTTGCGGCCGATGCGGTCGCCCACCGGGCCGCCGAAGAAGGTGCCGGCGGCCACCGCGCCGAGGAAGCCGAACAGGTAGAGCTGCGAGCTGGCCACCGAGAGGTCGAACTTCTCGATCAGGTAGAAGGTGTAGTAGCTGGTGAAGCTCGCCATGTAGAAGTACTTGGAGAACACCAGCAGCGCCAGCACCACCAGGGACGCCGTCACCCGGCCCTTGGACAGCCCGTGGGTGGCGATGCCGCCGGCCTTGAGCTTGAACAGGTTCAAGTGGTGGCTGTACCAGCGGCTCAGGCCCCAGAGCACGCCGACGAGGAACACTGCGAACAGGCCGAAGTACGCCACGTTGCCCTGGCCGTACGGAATGATGATGGCCGCCGCCAATAGCGGGCCGAAGGCGCTGCCGGCATTGCCGCCGACCTGGAAGGTGGACTGCGCCAGCCCGTAGCGCCCGCCGGAGGCCAGCCGCGCGATGCGCGAGGTTTCCGGGTGGAAGGTCGAGGAGCCGATGCCCACCAGCGCCGAGGCCAGCAGGATGGCGTGGAAGCTGCCGACGAAGGCCAGCATGAGAATGCCGATCAGCGTGCAGACACTACCCAGCGGCGCGAGCCAGGGCTTGGGATGGCGGTCGGTGTGGTAGCCGACCCAGGGTTGCAGCAGCGAAGCGGTGAGCTGGAAGGTCAGGGTGATCAGGCCGACCTGGGTGAAGCTCAGGCCGTAGTTGGCCTTGAGCACCGGGTAGATCGACGGCAGCACGGCCTGGATCAGGTCGTTGGTCAGGTGGGCGAGGGCGCACGCGCCGATCACGCGCATGACCAGCGGGCTGGCCTGGCTGGCCACGGACGGCGTGGCCAGGGGGGAAGCGGTGGTAGACATGGGACTCCGGGGCAGCAAGGTGTGGCGCGCGGGCAGGGCGCGCCGGGTTCTACGTATTGGGAGGCCTATGCTAGGCGCGCGAACCCTGGCTGTCTCACGCGATCCGGACGACGAATATCGCGAAACGGCCAAATCGGCCGGCCGAGTCGCCGATCGGCTATGCTCGCGGCCCTGCCTTTTCCCGGAACAGACCGTTGCCATGTCACCCGCCGTCACCCTGCGTGTGCCCTTCGAGGGCCATGAACTGCATGCCGATACCCTGACGGGCGCCTCGCCCTTGCACCTGTTCGGCATCCACGGCGGCGGCGCCAGCAATCGCTCGGTATGGGACGGCCTGCGCCAGTCGCTGTGGCAGCGCGGCGTCGGTTCCACCGCGCTGGACTGCGTCGGCCACGGCAACACCGGCGGGGTGTTCGCCGACTCTTCCTTGCAGCGGCGAAGCCAGCAGGCGCGCTCGGTGATCGAGCATGCCGGCGTGCGCCCCACCGCGCTGGCCGGCATCAGCATGGGGGCCTATAACGCCTTGCGCCTGAGCGAGGCCCTGGAGGTGCAGGCGCTGATTCTCATCGTGCCCGGCATCTACACCCCTGAAGCGCACGAGGTGCCGTTCGGGCCGGCGTTCTCGGCGATCATCCGCCGCCCGCGCAGCTGGATCGACAGCGATGCCTGGGACATCCTCGGGCGCTTCCGTGGCCGCCTGCTGGTGGTGGCTGGCGAGCACGACAGCGTGATCCCCCTGGAAATCCCCGAGCGCCTGCATGCCGCCGCGACCCGCGCCGCATCACGTGAACTGGTGGTGGTGCCGGACGCGGGGCACAGTGGCCTGCTGCCGCTGCTGCTGGACAACCCGCAGTGGCACGCTTCATTGCTGAGCTGCGTCGGTCTGGAGGACTGAACGCTGCTAGGGTGACAGGGTCACACCTGTCCCTGTCTGGCGAGGAGCTGCAACATGGACAAGATCACCGGTGGCTGCCTGTGCGGCAGCGTGCGCATCGAAGCCATTGGCCGGCCTTACCGGGTCGGCATCTGCCATTGCCTGGACTGCCGCAAGCACCATGGTGCGCTGTTCCACTGCTCGGCGATCTTCCCCGAGAGCGCCGTGCGTATCGAAGGTGACACGCAGGAGTACCAGGGACGCTGCTTCTGCCCGCGCTGCGGTTCCTCGGTGTTCGGCCGCAGCGGCGACGAAGTGGAGGTGAGCCTCGGTGCGCTGGACGAGCCGGACCGCTTCCGGCCCACCTATGAACTGTGGACCTGCCGCCGCGAGGCCTGGCTCCCGGCATTCCCGGTGCGCCACCGCTACGAGCGCGACCGTGAGTCGTCCGAGCGGCGCGAAGATTAGAGAAAAGCGTCGATCACGGACAGAAAACGCAAGCCACGGACAGATCGCGCCGGCATTTGGCTTTGCTGCAGAATTGTCATATTCGCGCTCGAAAACCCTACCGATAGTAGCCCCGCCAACAAAGCTCAAAGAGGCTACATCGTGTTGCATCGTGCCCTGTACTCCACGCTCAGTCTGTCCGTTCTCAGCCTTGCCATCGCTTCCGCGCACGCGGCCGAGACCTACACCCTCGATACGCCGAGGCTGAGCGGGATCGACAACTTCCGCGACATCGCGGGGACCACCACCGCCTACACCACCAGCCATGACGGCGTGATGCGCTCGGGCGTGTTCTACCGCTCCAACGCGCTGACGCCCAAGGGCACGGACCTGGCGGTGCTCAACAGCCTGGGCATCAGCGATGTGTTCGACCTGCGTACGCCCGTCGAGGCGGCCGCCACGCCGGATACCCTGCCGACCGGGGCGACCTACCAGAACATCGACATCATCGGCAGCACCACCTCCGGCGCCAACATCACCAACATCTCCTTCACCAGTGCCGCCCAGGCCATCGAGATGATGGAGGAGACCAACCGCGCCTTCGTCAATGACGCCGGCATGCGCGGCCAGTTCACCACGCTGTTCAACGAGCTGGCCGCCGCCGACGGCGCCGCGCTGTTCCACTGCACCGCCGGCAAGGACCGCACCGGCTGGACCGCCGCCGTGCTGCTGAGCATTGCCGGCGTGGACAGCGCCACCATCATGGAAAACTACCTGGCCACCAACGACTACACCGCCGCGCGGATCAAGGCGACCCTGGCGATGATGCCGGCGAGCATGGCGGCCATCTACGAGCCGCTGATCGGCGTGCAGGCGAGTTACCTGCAGGCCGGCCTGGACGAAGTGACCGCCGAGTACGGCACGATGGACAACTACCTGAAGGAAGGCCTCGGTCTGTCCCAGGAGACCATCTACGTGCTGCGCGGCAAGATGGTCTACTACAGCACGCTGCCGGGCACCCTGGGCCTTTCCGGCAACGCCGCCGCCGGCGCGCAACTGCTGACCCAATTGCAGAACAGCAGCCTCTCCGGCGACTACACCGCCTACAACTACTACCTGCAGTCGGCCATCGACGCCGGCACCCTGGGCGGCGTGGAATCCACCGTCGGCGGCCAGGTGCATGCCGACGCGGCCAGCTACCTGCTGCGCCAGGATGCGCTGATCGATCGCGCCGCCGCGCCCTATGCCAGCGGTGTCGACCTGAAGACCGGCCAGACCCGCCTGTGGACCACTGCACTGGCCGGCTACCAGGGCAATTCCTCGACGTCGAACGCCGAAAGCAGCAACGAACACACCCAGGGCCTGATGATCGGCGTCACCCAGCGCTTCTCCGACCAGCTCAGCGGCAACGCCGGCTTCGGCTACAGCAAGGGCAGCGTCGGCGGTGCCGGCGGCGATGTGGACACCGACCTGACCTTCGTCCGTGGCGGCGCGCGTTTCGCCCTCGACACCCTGGAGCAGGGCCTGTTCGTCGACGCCGACCTCAGCTATGGCTGGCTCGACTACGACAGCAAGCGCGACATCGGTGGCGGCCTGGGCAAGGCCAAGGGCGACACCAACGGCAACCTCAGCGGTGCCAGGATCGCGCTGGGCTACCGCACGGCGGTGTCCACCGTGACCCTGGAACCGAGCATCGGCCTGCGCTACAGCCACCTGGACCTGGATGGCTTCCAGGAGAAGGGCAGCGAACTGGCGCTGGAGGTCGATGACCTGAAGGAAAACCGCCGCAGCGCCTACGCCAACCTCAAGGCATCCTTCGCCGCGACCGAACTGGGTGGCGGCTGGCAGATGGTGCCGGCGCTGGAGGTGGGCTACGACCACGCGCTGGGTGACTACAAGGTGGACAGCGAAGGTCACCTGCTGGGGCTGGACATCTCCCAGCAGGCCGCCTTCGACAATCGCGACCAGTTCAACGGCGCCTTCAGCCTGACAGCCAGCCAGGGCGAGTTCAGCGTCGGCGCCGAGGTCGGTGCGCTGGGCGGCAGCGGCAGCCACGGTGCCAGTGGCAGCCTGAAGGCCAGCTACCAGTTCTGATCCGTATCAGCATGAGAAAGCGGCCCGTCGCGTTCAACGCGGCGGGCTGTTGTGCTTTTCAGCGGGGACGAAGCCTCGGTCACAGAAACACGGAAACAGCGGGTTGCGTAGGAGCGGATGCTCGGGAGTTTTTCTGTAGGAGCGAGCTTGCTCGCGAACCAGGTCGAGTACGTAGGGCGAATACCGCCCCCGGCGTTATCCGCCGTTGCTGGCGCATAACCCGTACCGGGTTATGCGCCCTACAAAAGCAAAGGCTCAGGCGCCGACCGGCAGGCCCTTGCGCAGGTCTGCCGGGCTCATGCCGTAGGCGCTCTGGAAGTACTGGCAGAAGCGCCCGACGTTGCTGAAGCCCAGGGCCAGGGAGATTTCGCTGACCGACTGCGCACTGTCCCGCTGCAGTGCGTCATAGGCGCGCTGCAGGCGCACCTCGCGCTGGTAGGCGACGATGGAACTGCCGACGAAGCGGCGGAAGCCTTCCTGCAGGGCGCGCAGGCTGACGTTGGTCAGTTCCGCCAGGTCGCTGCCGCTGACCAGCGCGTCGGGATGCTCCTGGATGTAGTCCATGGCCAGCTTCACATGGCGTGGGGCGATCTGCGGGGCGGGGCGCCTGAGCGCATCGCTGTAGTTGTGCGGCCAGATCTCCAGCACCGAATCCACCAGCATTTCCTGCAGGCGTGCCGGCATCAGCGCGCTGGAATGGATCAGCAGGTCGAACTCGTTGCCGGTAGCCATCGCGACGATGGCCTTGATGCCCTGGAAGGCCTCATTGCTCAAATCCACCCGTGGCTGGAAGCGCACCTTCTGGGTGATCGGCCGGCCGAGCAGGGTGGCCAGGCGGCGGGCGAACAGCGAGCGGCGCACCGACAGACCGTGGTGCGCGTGGCCGTCGATGAAACCGACCGAACGCACCGAAGCCTTCTCCATGGCCAGCCC
Organism: Enterobacterales bacterium AE_CKDN230030158-1A_HGKHYDSX7; assembly: GCA_046940325.1. Lineage (GTDB taxonomy): Bacteria > Pseudomonadota > Gammaproteobacteria > Pseudomonadales > Pseudomonadaceae > Pseudomonas. The sequence continues at coordinate 40,459 of JBKYMN010000010.1, forward strand.
GACGCTGGGCAGGCCGACACTGTCGCTGCACTGGTTGAAGACCACGCGGCCGGCGCTGGGAAAGATGAAGGTGATCTCGTCGTCGAGGTCCGGCATCTCGGCCAGCAGGTCGCCGCGAAAGCTCAGGCGGCGGAAGCTCACGCCCTCGTAGCGGCCGTAGACCCCGCCGATGGCGATGGGCTTTTCCGGTCTGGGCATCCCCGAATAGAGATTGCCGAACATGCGCGTGTAGAGCTCGCCGAAGTCGTCGGCGGTCATGTTCTCGGAGCGGATCAGGAACTGCTTGCGCGAGGTGCTCGTGTCTACCGTCATGGTCCGTCTTCTGGCAGCGCCGCTGGTGAAAGATGGGCGAGCACGTTAACCGGCGAGGGTTACAACTGCGTGTCGATTTCCGTCGCGCCACAGGCGGGCTTCACCTGTAGGAGCGGGCCATGCCCGCGATCGCGCGCATGGCGCGCTCCTACAGGACGGCGACGGCGGCTGCGCTTCACGGCACTGCCCGCAAGCAGCTGCCCAGATCGCACGGCGCCGGCAGCGTGCGCTGGGCGGCCAGGCGCATCTGTTGCGCCGAGCGTTCGTGGATATCCAGCATCAGGTGGGCAGTGAACAGGCAGCTGCAGAAGATCAGCGCCACGAACAGCGGAATGAACCGGGACATGCTGGCGACCTCGTCGACCCGCCTGGGATGTCCCAAGTTAGTCGCCGAGGCCGGCGGGCAAATCGTCCGCTCGGACTAGCCCAGGGTCGCCACGCTGCGCAGGATCAGGCGCACCAGCATGGTCTGGCGGGTCACCCCGGTCTTGGAGAAGGTCGAGCGCAGGTGGGCGCGCGCGGTGTTGCGGCTGATGTTCAGTTCTTCCGAGGCCTCGTCCAGGGTCAGGCCGTTGGCCAGCAGCATGGCCAGTTGCGCCTCGGCCGGGGTCAGGTCGAACAGCGCCTTGACGATCTCCTGCGGCGCGCGGGACTCCTGTTCCGGGTCGCTGACGAAGATCACTACCGACGGGCAGTGCTTGCCCTCGTTCCACTCGCTCAGCGGCACCGAGCGCACGATGATGCCCAGGTCCGCGCGGCCGGAAGGGCGCTGCACGCGCATGGCCTCCACCACCGAGGGCTGCGCGCCTTTCTGCGATTGCAGCGCCTGCTTCACCAGCCGGCGGAACTCCTGGCAGTCGCGCGGGGTGCCGACCTGCAGGCTGTCGGCGCTGATCTTCAGGCCGTCCTTCTCGCGCAGCAGGTTTTCCGCCACCTGGTTGGTCTGCAGGATCTTGCCGGCCTCGTCGAGGATGATGGTGCCGACGGCGAACTGGTCCACCGCGCCGGCGTAGAGGTTGCGCTCGGTCTCGATGCGGTTGATCTGCGTGTGCAGCGCCACCGAGCGCTCCAGGTGCGGGACGAAGTAGGCCAGCAGGGCCTTGTCGTTGTCGGTGAAGCCGGGCGACTCCACGCCACGGCTGACACGGATGCGGCACAGTGCGCCGTCGCTGGTGCGGATGTCGGCGCCCAGGATGTGGAACACCCCCACCGGTTCGAGGAAGTTGCGGTAGAACTCCGAGGCCAGCCACTGCTCCTTGGAGACGAACTCCTCGAGGATCACCACCTGGCCGCTGGGCAGGTCGACGAAGGGATCGAGGTTGAAATAGTACTGGTTGTACGACGCCACGACCTCGGCCGAGCTGCCGTTGGTATTGACCATCAGGCCTTCGCTCTGGTCGCTGGGCGGGCGCAGGATGAAGGTGACGTACTTGGCTTCGAGGAACTGGTTGAGCTCATTGAGGAAGGATTGCCACGGCGTGCTCTCCAGGGGGCCCTGGTAGAGATTGCCGAGCATCCCGCTGAACTGGACGAGATCGAGCGACTGTGCCATCGGTAGAACCATTCTTATTGTTGTTGTAGGAAAGCGCCGAGGAGAGTAATCGGCGCTTTCAGCAAAACGCAATCGGTCCCGCAAGGCAGGGGACCGGTGGCTCAGGCCGGTTCCGCCGGTTCCGTCTGCGCCGCCCGCACCACGAAGTCCTTGCGCTCGGCCAGGCTCGCCGGCAGCAGCGCCACGTCGGTGTAGAACTGCTCGTACCACTTGCGCAACTGGTACACCGGGCCGTCGCCGTCGCACAGCAGCGGGTTGTCGACACGGGTCTTGCTGTGCCAGATGGCCACGTCCTCGTAGAAGGCCGCGCGCGCCTGTTCCACGTAGGCCAGGGCCATGGCGCGGTTGTCCTCGGCGGACAGCCCCGGCACCTTCTTCACCAGCACGCCGTAGCGCAGGGTGAAGCTGTTGTGATCGATGGGCACATGGCAGTTGAGCAGGATCGATTCGATCGGCTGGCCACCCATGGCGCCGGTCATCCAGGTGATCTGGTAGGCCGGGCCGTAGTAGATGGCCACCGTGCGCAACTCGCTGTCGCCGGACAGCCGCGCGCTGCGACCGACCATCACCTGCGAGGCCGTGTGGGCCTCGAAATGGTTGCTGAACTCGTCGATGGGCGCGCCATGCACGCTCTTGAAGTGCGCCATGTCGGAGACGTTGTCCACCAGCTCGCGGCAGTGGGTGTCGATCTTCAGCTCGGCCACTTCCCACTCGGCCCAGGCGTCGTCGTAGCAGGCGTCGATGCGCGGGATAGCCTGTTCGGCAATCGGCGCATTGCCTTCCGGGTCGTTCCAGACGAACAGCAGGTGGTTCTGTTCCAGCACCGGCCACGACTTGATCTTCGCCCGTGGCGGGATGCGCTTGGCGTAGGGGATGTCGTCGCACACACCGTCCGCGCCCCAGCGCCATTCGTGGAAGGGGCAGCGCAGGCTGTTGCCCTCCACGCAGCCTTCGCTCAGGTCCGCGCCCATGTGCGGGCAGTAGCCGTCGAGGATGTGCAACTGGCCGTCCTCGCCCTGGAAGGCCACCAGCCGGGTGCCGAACACGTCCAGGCGGTGGGCCTTGCCGTCGCGGTACTGGCTGGCCAGCCCCAGGCAGTGCCAGCCGCGCGCGTAGCGGTCTTCGACCGGGCGCGCTTCGATGCGGTGCAGGGTATTCATTGTTGTTCTCCCATCAGGTTGCCGCAGGCAGAAGGGCGGCACGAGCCTGGGTGGGATTCTGCAAGCCAGGGCGGCTGCGGCATCGTCTGAACGGACGAGGGCGCCTGTCTAGTCCGGGTGGACGATGCTGGCGGCCGCCCGGCCGGCGATAACGACGCCATCGACCGACAACAACGACAAACGGTGGACAGATGAGCGAACAGCAAGCCGGCCGCGTGGCCGTCATCACCGGCGCGGCCAGTGGCATCGGCCGTGGCCTGGCGCGGCACGCCGCGGGACTGGGAATGCGCCTGGCGCTGGCCGACCGCGATCGTGCCGGGCTGGACGAGCTGGCCAGCGAGCTGGCCGCGACCGGCTGCGAGGTGCTGGCGCAGGTGACCGACGTCAGCCGCGAGCAGGACCTGATCGCCCTGCGCGATGCCACCCTGCAGCGCTTCGGCGGCGTCGACCTGCTGTTCAACAACGCCGGCATCATGCAGACCGGCGCCAGCTGGGAGCTGAGCGAGGCGCAGTGGCGGCGCATGCTGGATATCAACCTGCTGGGCGTCACCCACGGCTTGCGCGCCTTCGTCCCGACGTTGCTGGCCCAGGGCAGGCCCGCGCATATCGTCAACACCGCGTCGCTGGCTGGCTTGCTGGCCAGCCCGTTCCTCGCCGCCTACACGGTGACCAAGCAGGCACTGGTGGCGCTGTCCGAGGTGCTGCACCACGAGCTGACTGCACTCGGCGCACCCATCGGTGTCTCGGTGCTCTGTCCGGGGCCGGTGGCCAGCCGGATCATGGCTTCCGATCAGGTTGGCAGCGCCGTCGCCTCGGCCCTTGGCGTGCAACTGGAACAGAGCATCCGCGAAGGCATGCCGGCCGATGAACTGGCCGCGTTCGTCTTCGACGCCATCGAGCATCAGCGCTTCTGGATTCTCCCGCACCCCGACTTCAAGCCCGCGCTGCAGGCGCGCACGCAAAGCATCCTCGACGAGACCAACCCGGTCTTCCTGCTGGCCAACGTATAAGGAATCAAGATGGCCCTCGATCCCCACATGCAGGCGCTGCTGGAACAGTTCGCCGGCGCCTTCGCCCTGGACTTCGCGCAACTCGACGCCGCCACCTATCGCGGTTTTGCCGACCAGGGCATGGCCTTCGGCGCGCCGCTGGACCTCGCCGAGGTGCGCGAGCTGCGCGTCGTTGGCGAGCTGCCGGCGCGCCTGTACCGGCCGAGCGCAGAATCCGGCCTGCCCCTGCTGGTGTTCTTCCACGGCGGCGGCTTCGTCGCCGGCACGCTCGATACCCACGACGACCTCTGCCGACGCATTGCCCTGGGCAGCGGCGCAGTGGTGGTTTCGGTGGGTTACCGGCTGGCGCCGGAAGCGCCGTTCCCGGCGGCACCGAACGACTGCTGCCAGGCCGTGGCCGAACTGGTGGCCCGCGCCGCCGAACTGGACGTGGATGCCACGCGCCTGGCCCTGGCCGGCGACAGCGCCGGCGGCAATCTCGCCATCGCGGCCGCGCGCCTGCTCAACCAGCGCGGCGGGCCGCTGCCCGCCGCACTGTGCCTGCTCTACCCGGTGACCGATCAGAGCTGCGGCAGCGCCTCGTACCGCGAGTTCGCCCGGGGCCATTTCCTCGAAGCCTCGATGATGCACTGGTTCTGGCGGCAGTACCTGGGCAGCTGGCCGGCGCCGCTGGACGTTCTGGCTTCGCCGTTGCACGCCGCTGATCTCGGCGCGTTGCCGCGCACCCTGCTGGTGAGCGCCGAGTGCGATCCGCTGCGCGACGAGGGTGAGGCCTTTGCCGAACGCGCCCGTGCAGCGGGCGCGGAAGTCGAATGGGTGCGCGCCGAAGGCATGCTCCATGGGTTTGCCAGCTTCGCTCCCTTCGTGCCGCGTGCGCAGGCCTTTCTGGACGACGCTGCAGCCTGGCTGCGCGAAGTGCTGCGCTGAGGAGCCGGACATGATGCTGGACACTCCGCTGCACCTGATCGAAGCGTTGCGCGCCGGCCGGCCGGTGGTGCTGGTCGACGGCGAGGAGGAGGGCGGCGACGGCATGCTGGTGCAGGCCGCCGAGTTCATCGATGACGCAGCGCTGAATTTCTTCGCCGTGGAGGCGCGCGGGCTGGTCTGTCTGGCGCTGACCGACGAGCGCTGCGCCGCGCTGGGGCTGCGCCCGATGATCGACAACCCGCGTGGCGACAGCCTCGGCTTCATGGTTTCCATCGAAGCCGCGCAGGGTATCAGCACCGGCATTTCCGCTGCCGATCGCGCGCGTACCGTGCAGGTGGCGGTGGACCCTGCCAGCAAGCCCGCCGATCTGGTCAGTCCCGGCCATGTCTTCCCGTTGCGCGCATTGCCCGGTGGCGTGATGAGCCGTGCCGGCCATGCCGAAGCGGCCTGCGACCTGGCGCGGCTGGCCGGCCTGCAACCGGCCGCGCTGCTCGCCGGCATCCTCGACGACAGCGGCGAGAACGCCCGCGGCGAAACCCTGCGTGCTTTCGCCCAGCAACATGGCCTGCCCATCGGCGGCATTGCCGAGCTGATCCACCACCGCATCCTCCACGAGGGCACCATCGCCCGTGGCGCCGAGTACCAGATCGACACACGCCACGGAGCCTTCCGCGTGTGTACCTACCACGACGCTTTCAAGGACGTGCTGCACCTGGCATTGGTACGCGGGCAGATCGATCCGGCGCGCCCGGCGCTGGTCCGCGTACAGGCGGTGGAGACCCTGCGCGACCTGCTGGCCGGCGAGCCGCCGCGCGGGCCGCAGCAGTGGAACCTCGACCGCTCGCTGGCGCGCATCGCTGCCGAAGGGGGTGGCGTGCTGGTGCTGCTGGCGCAGCAGGAAAGCGCTGGCGCCATCCTCGACCAGCTGGCGCGCGGGGCGGGCTTGCAGGCGCCGACATTTCCCCAGCGAACCCTCGGCGTCGGCGCGCAGATACTCCGCGACCAGGGCGTGCGCAAGATGCGCCTGATGAGCTTCCCGGTGCCTTACAAGGCGGTCTCCGGGTTCGAACTGGAAGTTGTCGAATTCGTCCCCTTCACCCAACCCGAGGAAGCCTGAGATGACCCCGCAGGATGCGTTGGACAAGGTTCTGGCTCCCACCCGACTGGCCGGCCTTGCGCTGCGCAACCGGGTGATCAGGACCGCCACTTTCGAAGGCATGTGCCCGGGCGGAGTGCCCGGTGCCGAGCTGGCCGCGCACCATGCGCGGATGGCGCGCGGCGGCGTTGGCCTCACCACCGTGGCCTATTGCGGCGTGTCGCCGGACGGCCTGACCTTCGCCGACCAGATGTGGATGCACGAAGGCATCTTCGATCCACTGCGCGCGCTGGCCGATGCCGTGCACCGCGAGGGCGGCGCCCTCTCCGCGCAACTGGCGCACTGCGGCTTCTTCAGCCGTACGCGACCGAAGACCATCCCGCGCCCGCGCGGCCCCAGCGCCGGCATCAACCAGTACGGGCTGTTCACCGGCGTACCGTTCGCCGGTGCCATGGGCGCGGCGGATATCCGCAAGACCCTGGCCGAGTATGCGGCCGCGGCGGCACTGGTGAAGCGCGCCGGCTTCGATGCCGTGGAAATCCACATGGGCCACGGCTACCTGCTCAGCCAGTTCCTTTCGCCGGCCACCAATCGTCGCAGCGATGCTTACGGCGGCAGCCTGGACAACCGCCTGCGCCTGCCGCTGGAGGTGCTGGCGGCGGTACGCGCGGCGGTGGGCGAGGACTTCCCGATCCTCGCCAAGCTCAACCTCAGCGATGGTTTTGCCGGTGGGCTGGAGATCGACGAATCCTGCCATATCGCCAGACGCCTGGCCGAAAACGGGCTGAATGCGCTGGTGATGAGCGGCGGCTTCACCAGCCGCTCGCCGATGTACCTGTTCCGTGGCGAAAGCCCGCTGGCGCAGATGATCCCGCTGGAGCCCAACCCCTTGCAGCGCACGGCGATGAAATGGTTCGGCGGGAGGCTGTTCTCCAGCCTGCCTTACTCCGAGATGTACTTCCTCGACCAGGCGCGCCGGGTACGCCAGGCCACCGACATGCCGCTGGTCTACCTGGGCGGCGTCAGCCAGCGCGACAGCCTGCAGCGCGCCATGGCCGAGGGCTTCGATTTCGTCGCCCTGGGTCGCGCGCTATTGCGCGACCCAGACCTGGTACAGCACGTGCGCAGCCAGGGTGAGGCCTACGTGAACGGCTGCAACCACTGCAACCAATGCGTGGCGAGCATGGCCCTGCCAGGCGGCATCCGCTGCGTGCTCAACCAGCCGGACAGCTTCGCCCGCCTGTAGATGGCATGGGTCGATGTCGGCGTGCCCGGCAGCTACGGTGTATCGGCGTATAACCGCGAACGGTTATACGCCCTGCGTGAGCGCTGGCGTAATCCTCGACCGTAGGGCGTACAACGTGCCACGTTGTACGCCGTTTCACCCGTGGCATCCACGCGCTCGAAGTGCCGCCTCAGGGCTTCACTCGCTTCAACAACTCCCGCACTCGCCGCTCGCCCTCACGGCTGCCATTGAGATCGGTCCCCACCACACTGAGCACCGCATACCCCTGGGTCAGCAGGTACGCATCCTCGCGACGCTGGCGCTCGTTCGGTGCCTTGGGCGCAGTGAGGTTGACGTGGGCACTGTCGTCCTTGCCCGCCTGCACGGTGAACACGATGGGCGACCAGTCGCTGATCGGCGCATACACCAGCCCGCGCACCTGTGCCGCGTGGCGTGCCGGGTAGTTGAGGTTCAGGCCCTGGCCGACGGGCAGGCCGAGCAGGTTGAAAGCGCAGGCGCCTTTGTCGCCCCCGCAGGTCTTGCGCGCGGCCTGGCCGGCTTTGAGCGCATGATCGAGCACCCGCACCGCGAGGCGCGCGCTGTCGTCCAGGGCGTCACGGGTCAGTTGCAGCCCGGCCTGCGGGTCGCGCTGCACCAGCGGCAGGTCGATGGCGGTGGACACGGCCATCGCCGGCACGCCACGGCGAATGGCCCAGAGCGCAGCATTGAGGGTGCCGGACATCTGGATCAGGGGGCCCGCGTTATCACCGAAGTTGCTGCCGGAAACCACCAGCTCCGGCGGGCTGTTCCTGAGCAGCAGGTCGAGGCCGGTGTTCACCGCATCCACCGGCGTGCCGATGGCCATGTTCTTGCCGGCCGGCAGGGAGAAGCCGGCCGGTGCGCCGACGCAATACTGCCGGTCGGCCAGGCGGGTGATGGCCAGCGCCTGGCCGGGGGCGACCACGCTGGCGGCGCCGATGCCACTGTTGTCGGTATCCGGTGCGACCAGCGTCACGCGGTGCCCGGCGGCGCTCAGCTCACGGTACAGCGCCTGGATGCCCGGTGCGCGGCAACCGTCGTCGTTGGTCAGGAGGATATCCAGGGCGCTGGCCTGCGTGGCCAGGCCCAGGCCGGCCGTGGCGATGGCGGCGCGAAGGAGGTTGTGCATGGGGCTTTCCTTGTTCGGCGAAACCAAAGACAAAGCCCGCGCGGTGCTCCGCGCGGGCTTTGCAGAGTGGCCTTACTGGCCGAGTTTGCGCATGTTGGCGGCGGTGAAGTAGTTGGCGTCGTAGTCGGCGCTGTTCAGCTTGGGCGCCGGCTGTTCGTTGGCCATGCGGTCGGCCAGGTAGGAGCCGGCGATCAGGTCATGGAACAGCGCTACGCGGGCCTGGTTCACCTGGATGTCGTAGGCGTACACGGTGGTCTGCATGTTGGTGCGCCAAAGCTGGCCGCGGGAGTCGTAGTTATCGGCCAGGGCGGCGGACCAGCTGTCCTCGTCGAGGTACAGGGTGCGCTTGCCGTAGATGTGCCGCGCGCCCGGTTTCAGCGTGGCTTCCACGACCCACACGCGGTGCAGCTCGTAGCGCATGAAGTCCGGGTTGACGTGGTTGGGCGTGAGGATCTGCGAGTACTTCAGCGCCGGGTCGTCGAGCTTGTAGTTGTTGTAGGGAATGTAGATTTCGCGCTTGCCGAGCATCTTCCACTCGTAGCGATCCGGCGCGCCGTTAAACAGGCGGTCCTCGTCGATGGTGCGGAAGCCGCCGGCGCCGGTGGGGGTGTCGTAGCCGACGGTGGGCGCACGGCGTACGCGGCGGGTACCGGGCAGGTACTGCCAGCTCTGGCGGGGGCTGGCGACCGGGTCGAAGAACTCGTTGCCACCGATGATCTCGCCCTTCGAGCGCACGGGCTTGAGGGTGGTGATCATGAAGTGGCTCATCACGCCGCCGTCATAGTTCTGCAGCGAGCCGCCGGGCGAACACCAGGGCGCGAGGATCTGGTAGTGCACGGTCTGCAGCGCCTGGTTGCCGTTGGAGTAGATCACCGCCTGGTCGTAGATGGCTTCCTCGCTGTTGGCGCGGGCCTGCAGGGCGTGGTTCCACATCAGCTGGTAGCCATCCTTGGGGATGGGGAAGGGCGAGGCGCCGAAGGCGTTGCGCACGGCGTTGCCGCCATCCACCAGTTCGGCACTGGTGGCGTTGGCCTTGATGTTCGCCTCGATCTTCTCGCTGAAGCGGAAGTCGCGGTGCGAGGGGTAGATCGGCATCCTGAAGGTGTCGGGGTAGCGCTTGAACAGGGCGCGCTGGCCGTCGGTGAGGTGCTTGGAATACTGCTCCATGTTCTGCGCGGTGATGACGAACAGCGGCTTCTCGTCGGCGTACGGGTCGGCATAACGGCTGCCGGGGCCATCGTATTTCACCTGCGGCGGCGCACCGCGCCACTTGCCGGTCCAGGCGGGGATGGTCCCTTCGGCGTTGCCGGCTTTCTCGGCACCCATCGGGGTGAGGTCCTGGCCGAGGCGCGCGGCCTCCTCAGGGCTGACCTTGGCCTGCACCTGGGCGGACAGGCAGGCGAGTCCGGCGGACAGCAGCAGGACGGGCAGATAAGGTTTGCGGTTCATGGTCTGGCTCCTTGGGCTGGGTCAGAAGCTGTATTTCGCGGTGAGCGAAAGGTTGTCGCGGTCCGCCAGGGTGGTTTCGCTCGGGTTGCCGAGGAACATGTTGTAGCGGGCTTCGAGGCTGAAGTTGTTCAGGTAGCGCCAGGTGGTGCCGACGGCGAAGCGGTCGTCGCCTTCGCCCAGGCCGAAGCTGCCGGGCATGGACGAATTGCCGTTGACGGCCTGGCTGTAGATGATCGGTACGCTCAGGTCCCAGCCGTTGAACACGTTGTTGTAGTCCAGCGTCAGGTTGAGGGTGTAACCCCAGGCGGAGCGGTCGTAGTAGAGCTTGTCGGTGTTGGGAGTGCGGATCTGCGCGTAGCCTGCGCCGGTGGGCACGAACACGTCGAAGCTGGGCGCCTTGTCGTTGTCCATCACGCGGTTGTAGCCGACCTCGCCGGTGAGCGTGGTGTTGTCGGCGAAGGGCAGGGCGCCATAGGAGTGGATGAACGACACCAGCGCCTGGGCGACATTGGCGCGCACCGGCTGCGGGGTCAGCCCGGTGTCGACCAGCACCGGCTGGCCGTCGCGGTAGCTGAGCTCGCCGCTGACGTTGGTCTCGCCGAGCATGCTGGAGAAGCTCGCGCCGTAGAGCTTGATGTCGTCGTAGAAGATCGCCCGGTAGTTGCCGGTGTTCCAGTCGCTGAGGAAGTCCAGCTGCGGGCTGTGGTCGCTGAAGCGCAGGTAGTAGAGGCCGAACTCGGTGTTGTTGAGCTGCTCCACCGTGTAGGTCAGCGCCGCGCCGTACTGGCCGCTGTTGCCCGGCGTATCGTCGCCCAGGCGGCGCTGCTGGCCGGTGGAATCGTTGAAGCCGCCCTCATCGATGTAGTCGGTGGTGGAGAAGAAGTGCCCGACCGGAGTCAGCTCGTTGCGCTTCCACTGGTACTGGTAATACAGCTGCACGCCCAGGTTGTCGGTCAGGCTGTACTGGGTGAAGACCTGGCCCACCGGCAGGAACAGCTCCTTGATCTCGATGCCGGGCGTATTGGCCTTGGTGGCGTCCACCGGGCTCATCGCGCCGGAAATGCCGAAGCCGTTGAACAGGCTCTCGCCCCAGGCCACCACCTGGTTGCCGGCGCGGGCGTTGAGGGTGTGGCCGTTGAGGTTCCAGGTGCCGTAGGCGTAGGTGTCGAGCAGACGCAGGTCGTCGCCGGCCTGGTCCTCGGTCTCGCCGGAGAAGTGATCCGGCTTGGAGCAGCGACCGCCGGCGAAGCAGTTGGAGGTGCCGAAGTCGTTGTCGTTGCCGCGCTGATAGACGTCGTCGTAGAAGCCGGTGGCGCGGACGAACAGGCCATAGTCCTGGCGGAACTTGAAGTCCGCTTCGGTGAGGAAGCTGGCGCGGTTGTTGATCAGCGCACCACGGTCGAAGGCGTTGTCGCCGTCGTCGCCGTTGGCGATGGCGGGATTGCTGCCACCGTTGGACAGCGCGTGGGCGCGCTTCTCGGTGCGCCAGGCGAGGCTGTAGCTCAGGGTGGTATCCCAGTTCACCTGGAGGTCGTCGTTGAACTGGTAGGACAGCGCCTGCGCCTGGCTGGCGAGCAGCAGTGCGCTGGTACTGATCGCAAGGGCAAGGGGCAACGGCGGGAAGGCGATTCTTATTCTTGTCATCTCGTCCTCTGCTCGGGCGGCGCTGTCGGCCAGACCCGGAAACGGTGTTGGCGAAAGGGTGGCGGGGCTGACTATGTGGTCACCCGGGCACGCCAACATCGTCCAAAAAGACTAAGCCGGCGGGACGGGGTCGGGCCGCTCTGGCGCTAGTCTCAACGGACGATGCCGGGCCCTTGCGTGGGCACGAACAATCGCCGGGCGAGCGTGGTTCCCCGCCACGCCAGATCCCGGAGAACAAGCGCATGAACGCAAGGGCGAGCGGCCAGCCCAGCCGTGAGTGGGACATGGAATGCGACGTCCTGGTGGTGGGCAGCGGCGCGGGCGGCATGACCGCCGCGCTGCGTGCCCGCGACCTCGGCCTGGACGTTTTGCTGGTGGAAAAGAGCGAGCGCTACGGCGGCACCACGGCGGTGTCCGGTGGTGGCATCTGGATTCCCTGCAACCACCGGATCGCCGCACTGGGTGGGCAGGATTCGGCGCAGGAGGCGATCCGCTACATCCGCACGGTCAGCGACAACCTCGTGGATGACGGCCGCGTGGAGGCCTACGTCGAGCACGGCCGGCGCATGGTCGAGTACCTGGAAGGTTGCAGCCGGGTGCGCTTCGAAGCCCAGGCGCAATACGCCGACTACTACCCGGAAGTGCCGGGCGGCAAACCGGGGTACCGATCGATGGACCCCTTGCCCTTCGACGCCCGCGAACTGGGCGAGGAATTCGCGCGGATGCGCGAGCCTTCCCCCGGCACCCTGATGATGGGGCGTGTCGCCATGACCATGAAGGAAGCCCGCGTGCTGCTCTGCCGCGGCCCCGGCTGGGTCGGTCTGACACTGCGCATCCTCTGGCGTTACTGGCGCGACCTGCCCGCGCGTCTGCGCTCGCCGCGCGACCGCTTCCTGACGCTGGGTAATGCCCTGGTTGCCGCGCTGCGTCGCTCGCTGCTCGATCGCCAGGTGCCGTTATGGCTGAACACCTCGCTGGAGGAGCTGGTCGAAGAGGAGGGGCGGGTCATCGGTGCCTTGCTGCAGCGCGAGGGTCGCCCCGTGCGGATTCAGGCGCGGCAGGCCGTGGTGATCGCCGCCGGCGGCTTCGAGCGCAACCAGGCGATGCGCAGCCAGTACCATCCGCAGCCTTCGAGCAGCCAATGGAGCGCGACGCCGCCCTACAACACCGGCGACGGCATCCGCGCCGGCCAGCAACTGGGTGCGGCCACCGCGCTGATGGAGCACAGCTGGTGGGCACCGACCACCCATGTGCCGGGCGAGGAAAAACAGCGCGCGCTGTTCGTCGAGCGCACGCTCCCCGGCTGCGTGCTGGTGGACGCCGCCGGCCAGCGTTTCGTCAACGAGGCCGCGCCCTATACCGACATCGTCTACGCCATGTACGGCCATGACGGCGAGCAGGCCCGCAGCGTGCCGTGCTGGATGGTGTTCGACGCCGAGTTCCGCCGCAAATACCCCTGCGGCGCGCTGCTGCCGGGCTACGCACAGCCCGACAAGCGGGTGCCGAAGCACCTGCAGGGCTACTACCAGAAGGCCGACAGCATCGCCGAGCTGGCCGCCGCCATCGGCGTCGACGGCGCCGGCCTGGCGCGCACCCTGGAGCGTTTCAACCGTTACGCCGCTCTGGGGCAGGACCCGGACTTCCACAAGGGCGAGTCGCTGTTCGACCGTTACTACGGCGACCCTCACGTGTTGCCCAATCCGTGCCTGGCGCCGCTGCTCAAGGCACCGTTCTATGCCGTGAAGATCGATGCCGGCGACATCGGCACCAAGGGTGGCCTGCTCACCGATGTGCATGCCCGCGTGCTGCGCGAAGACGGCAGCGCCATCGATGGCCTCTACGCCATCGGCAACTCCGCCGCCTCGATGATGGGCGCGACCTATCCCGGCGCCGGCTCGACCATCGGCCCGGCGATGACCTTCGGCTTCCTCGCCGCCGAGCACATCCAGCAACAGGCCGGGCAAACCCGCGCCCACCCGGAGGTAACGCGCAATGCCTGAGTCCACGTCCCGTATCGCCCTGGTCACCGGTGCCAGCCGTGGCGTCGGCAAGGGCATCGCCGAGGCGCTCGGCGCCGCCGGCATGACCGTCTACCTCACGGGCCGCTCAGTCGTCTCGGGCGGCGCCACCCTGCGTGGCCAGGTGATGCACGGCAGCATCCATGAGACCGCGGCGGCCATCGACGCCGCGGGCGGCCGCGGTATCGCCGTGCAGTGCGACCATGGCGATGACGAGCAGGTGCGCGCCCTGTTCCAGCGCATCCAGGCCGACCACGGGCGCCTGGACCTGCTGGTCAACAACGTCGCCTTCATCCACGAGCAACTGATCGATCCCGGCCCGTTCTGGGAGAAACCGCTCAAGCTGGTGGACATCCTCGACATCGGCCTGCGTTCGGCCTATGTCGCCAGCTACCACGCCGCGCCCTTGCTGTTGCGCGCGCCGAAGGCACTGGTCGCGTTCACTTCGTCGTTCGGTGCCGGCTGCTACATGCACGGCCCGGCCTATGGCGCGCAGAAGGCCGGGGTCGACAAGCTGGCGGCGGACATGGCCATCGACTTCGAAGGCACGGGTGTGGCGGCGCTGTCGCTCTGGCTCGGCCCGCAGCTCACCGAGCGCACCGCCATTGCCGGCCAGGCCCGCGCCGAGCAGTACGAGGCGTTCCTGGCGATGGCCGAGACGCCGCAGTTCAACGGGCGGATCATTCACGCCCTGCTGGACGACTCCGAACTGGCGCAGCTCTCCGGGCAGACCCTGGTCAGCGCCGAACTGGCGCTGCGCTACGGCATCCGCGAAGCCGACGGCCGCCAGCCACCGTCCTGGCGCGAGCAACTCGGCGCGCCACGGGTGCAGCATCCGGCGCGGGTGATCTGAGCCGCCTGACCGATGCCCCGGCTCGTTGATGCACCGCCCGGTCCCACGGCGTACAACCGCGAACGGTTGTACGCCCTACGTGGGTCTTGGCGCATCTCTCCCCGCAAGCGCACGCATCCGAAACCGTAGGGCGTATAACGCTCCGCGTTATACGCCGCCTGACCGATGCCGGAAGTTGGTAATGAAATGCCGGGCCCCGCGGCGTACAACCGCGAACGGTGGTACGCCCTACGTTAGCCACGGCACACGGCCCCCCGTGCTAAGCCCTTAAAACAGAACGGGCCCCGAAGGGCCCGTGCGGGTGATGCCGGTTCCGCCTCAGGCGATCTGCAGCTTGTCGCGGAAGTAGGGGATGACCTTCTCGCCGATGTTCTTCAGCGTCTCGATCTGCGCCCACTGCGGCACGGTGCCCATCTGGCAGATGAAGAGGATTTCGTCGGCGCCGGCGTCGATCAGGCGCTGCACGTAGCCGATGCAGTCATTCACCGTGCCGTAGGCATGGTTGGGATTCATCATCGCCATGGTCGGGTCGGAGAAGTCCACGGTGACCTCCTCGGAGGCGAAGCGCGAGCGGATCACCGCCTGGCCGTTGCCATCGACAAAGGTGTCGTCCTGCCACTTGGCCGGGTCCGGGCGCTCGCCGCCGGCGTACCAGTAGGCCAACGATTCCATGAAGTAGCGTTGACCGCGAACGCCGATGGCGCGGGCTTTCTCGTTGTCGTCCAGGACAATGGCCGGGCACAGGGCCGCGATGTGGCGGTTGGGGCGGAAGCCGACCTGCTTGGCCTGGTCACGGTTGTCCCAGGCCTCGTGGTAGACGGCGACCTTCTTGGCGATTTCCTCCGGGCCGCCGAAGCCCAGCACCAGTGCCCCCATGCCACGGCCGCCGGCGTTCTTCAGCGACTCGGTGTTGGTGCACGCCAGGTACATCGGCGGGTGTGGGTCCTGGTAGGGCTTGGGATGGATGGGGCGGCGGGGGATCTTCACGTACTCGCCGTCGTGCTCGATCTCGTCCTGCACGAACATCTTCGGGATCAGGTACATGGCCTCGTCGATCTGCGGCTGCAGCGTGGCCAGGTCGTAGCCGAAGGTGCCGGCTTCCTGCTGGGTACCGCCCTTGCCGACGCCGAAGTGCACGCGGCCCCTGGACAGCAGGTCGAGGGTGGCGATGCGCTCGGCGACCTTCACCGGGTGGTTCATCGCCGGCGGCAGGCAGACCACGCCATGGCCGATGCCGATGCGCTGGGTCTTGCCGGCGACGAAGGCCAGCATGGTTTCCGGTGCGGACATGTGCGAGTAATTGGTAAGCGCGGTGTGCTCCACGCACCAGAAGGTGTCGAAGCCCAGCTGGTCGGCCAGCACGGCCTGTTCGACGGTCTCGTCGAAGATGCGGCGGTCGCCTTCGCGGGTGCTGTCCAGCGTCTGCGCTTCATAGATCAGAGAGAATTTCATGGGATGCGTCCCTTGTCTGGTTTGGCGGGCCGACGGGCTCTGCCTCGTGGCCATGTTCTTCGTTCGCCGGCACCGCGGAATCGCCCGAACGGACTACGCCGAAGTGCCGGGGTACAGGGAAGCCGGGACGTAGGATGGGTGGAGCGGAGCGATACCCATGCTGTCTGTCGGCAGCCGTTGCATGGGTATCGCAGGCTCCACCCCTTCTACGGGTGCTCCTGTGCTGGGCTCAGAGGAAGAAGTCCGTGGAGTCCGCGCCCATGCTCACGCCGCCGAGGTTCCAGGCGTACTTGGCCGGGCTGTTGGCGACGTGCGCGCGGCCGGTGTGGATGTCGCGGAAGGCACGGTTGATCGGGTGATCGCGGAAGATGGTCGAGGCGCCGCTGTTGAACATCAGGGTGCCGGCGGCGCGCGCGCACTTGTCCGCCACCAGCGCCGAGTCGTAGCGCATCTTCACCCGCTCGGGCATGGTCAGCGGCTCACCGCCGCGGGCGCGCTGCATCATCAGCTCGAAGTTGCGCAGCAGCACGCTGCGGCACTCGTCGGCCGCCACCATGGCGTCGGCCAGCGCCTGCTGGGCGGCGGGGTCCTGGCCCATCCTGCGACCGTCATTGACGCCCACGCGGGCGCGGTTGTGCTCGATGAACAGATCGACCGCGCCCTGCAGCGCACCGATGGCCGCCGAGGACACCGCGCGCACGAAAATCTGCCCGAACGGCAGACGGAACAGCGGCGCACTGTTCACCGCGTTGCCCGGGCTGTTCTGCATGAAGCCGTCGAGGGCGCGGTGGGTGCGGTAGTCGGGGACGAAGGCGTCTTCCACCAGCACGTCGTGGGAGCCGGTGGCTTCCAGGCCCATGACGTTCCAGTTGTCGAGCACCTGGTAGTCGCTGCGCGGGACCAGGAAGGTGCGGTAGTCCGGCAGGCCGCCCGGTTCGCTCGGCGGCACCAGGGCGCCGAGGAATGCCCACTGACAGTGCTGGCTGCCGCTGGAAAAGCCCCAGCGCCCGGACAGGCGGAAGCCACCGTCCACCGGCGTGACCTTGCCCACCGGCATGTAGGAGGAGGAGATCAGCACGCTGGAGTCCTCGCCCCACACATCCTGCGCGGCGCGGTCGTCGAACAGCGCCAGCTGCCAGTTGTGGATGGCCACCACGCCGAGCACCCAGGCCGACGACATGCAGCCTTCGGCGAGGGTCATCTGCACCTCGAAGAAGTCCTTGGGCTCCAGCTCGTAGCCTTCCCAGCGTGCGGGCTGGAGGATGCGGAAGAAGCCGGCTTCATGGAAGTCGCGGAGGGTTTCCTCCGGCAGCCGGCCCTCGCGGGCAGCGGCGGCGGCGCGTTCGCGCAGCACCGGCACCAGCTCGCGGGCGCGCTGACGGAGGCGCTGACGGATCAGGTCGTGGTCGAGCATCTTGTTGTTCTCCTGTGGTCGCCCCGTGGGGCGGTGCTCGGTCTCCCGCGTCGGATCGCAGGGGCCTTCGCGGGCATTTGAACAACGCACGAATTCGCCGACATCCCACAAACGGACCATGCGCGCGCAGCGCGTCGAGAGCGGGGGCGACTAGTCCCCTCGGACGATGTTGCGCACCCGGCACGACCACAGAATCCATCGCACAACATTTCAGACCAACACCTCAGCCCAACCAGCCCCAGCGAGGCCCGTGCGATGAACCAGGACACTCTGAAAGCCGACATGCTCCAGGCCATGCGCCGGCTCGCCAAATCGGTGACCATCATCACCACCAGCGACGGTCACGAGCGTTTCGCCATGTCCGCCACGGCGGTGGACTCGCTGTCCACCGAGCCGCCGTCGCTGCTGATCTGCGTGAACCAGACCGCCTCGCTGCACCGCGTGCTGGAGGCTGGCGCGGACTTCTGCGTGAACATCCTCGGCCAGGACCAGGAGCATCTCTCGCACCTGTGCAGTGGCCCGGTGAAGGGCGAAGGGCGCTTCGCCAGCGGCGACTGGCGTGCCACCGAGTGCGGCGTGCCGTACCTGGTAGACGCCCAGTCGAGCGTGGTCTGCGAGCAGGACGGGCGCTTCACTTACGGCACCCACACGGTGTTCATCGGGCGCATCCGCGAGATTCGCAACACCCCGCGCATCACTCCGCTGATCTATGTGAACGGCACCTACACCACCGCCGTCGCCGTGCAGGCGCCGAGCGTCGCGGCGGCGGGCTGACGGTCATGGCCGGCGCATTGCCGATCCTGCCGCTGCGCCCGGGCGCGGGCGAGCAACTGACCTGGCACGCCCAGACCGATCTGCTGATCGTTGGCTTCGGCGGCGCCGGCGCGTGCGCTGCCCTGGAGGCCCGCGAGCGCGGCCTCGACGTGCTGGCGCTGGATCGCTTCGCCGGCGGTGGCGCCACCGCGCGCAGCGGTGGCGTCGTCTACGCCGGCGGCGGCACGCCCTACCAGCGCCAGGCCGGTTACGCGGACAATGCCGAGGCGATGTTCCGCTACCTGCAGGGTGAGGTCGGTGACGCCGTGCAGAGCGAGACGCTGCGGGACTTCTGCGAGCGCAGCGTCGACCAGCTGGTCTGGCTGGAGCGCCAGGGCGCCCGCTTCGAGGCCAGCGTGCCGCCGCACAAGACGTCCTACCCCAGCGATCGCTTCTACCTCTACTACTCGGGCAACGAAGCCGTGCCGGCCTACGCCAGCCTGGCGCAGCCCGCGCCGCGCGGGCACCGCACCAAGGGACGTGGCATGTCCGGCGCGGCGTTGTTCGCTGCCTTGCGCGCCTCGGCGCGGGAGACGGGTGTGCAGCTGCTGGGCCAGAGCGAAGTCCGCCGGCTGGTGCAGGACGACGGCGGCCGGGTGATCGGTGTCGAGGCCTGGTGCCTGCCAGCGGGTAGCTTTGCCGCGCGTCGCCACGCCTGGCTGAGTCGCGCCGCTACCGCCCTGCATCCCTACGCGCCGCCACTGGCCGAGCGACTGATCGCGGCCCTGCGACGCATCGAGGAACGCCACGCCCGACCGCTGCTGATCCAGGCGCGCAAAGGGGTGCTGCTCAGTGCTGGCGGCTTCATTTTCAACCGCGAGATGCTTGCCGAGCACGCGCCGCAGTACCTGCCGGGCCTGCCGCTGGGTACGCCGGGCTGCGATGGCAGCGGCATCCGCCTCGGCCTTGGCGTGGGCGCCGCCGCCCAGCGCCTGGACAAGGTCAGTGCCTGGCGCTTCATCAACCCGCCGCTGGCCTGGGCCCGCGGAGTCATCGTCAATGCCCGCGGCGAGCGCTACTGCAACGAGGAGGTCTACGGCGCCACCCTTGGCCACGCCATGGTGGAAGAGCAGGGCGGGCGCGCCATCCTCATCCTCGACCGCGCGCTGCTCAGGGAATCCCTGCGCCAGGTCGGGCCGGGCAAGGTCTGGTCGTTCCAGCGCCTGCCGGTGCTGCTCAACCTGCTGTTCAATCGCCGCCGGGGCGATACCCCCGAAGCGCTGGCCCGCGCCATCGGCGTACCGCCGCAGAACCTGCAACGTACCCTGGAGGAATACAGCCGAGCCGCGCGGGGCGAGCACACCGACGCCTTCGGCAAGTCGCCGGCGATGCTTGCCGATCTCGACGATGGTCCCTGGTACGCCCTGGACCTGTCCTTCGACAGCCCGCTGTTCCCCTGCCCGGCGATCACCCTGGGTGGCCTGCGCGTCTGCGAGCGCAGCGGGCGCGTGCTGGATGACGCCGGAGCTCCCATCGCCGGGCTCTACAGCGCCGGCCGCAATGCCGTGGGCGTCGCTTCCAACCTCTACGTATCCGGCCTGTCCATCGCCGACTGCGTGTATTCCGGTCGCCGCGCCGCCGCCCACGCGGCGTCCCGCGCGGCAGCCGTCATCCCCGAAACCGCCTGAAGGAAAACAAGCATGAATCGAGTACAAGGCAAGGTCTGCATCGTTACCGGCGCCGCCAGCGGCATCGGCCGCGAAGACGCGCTGCTGCTGGCCGGCGAGGGCGCCCGCGTGGTCCTCACCGACCTCAACGAGGACGCCGGGCGCGCACTGGCCGAACAGCTTGGCGGCGACGCGCTGTTCATTCGCCACGACATCGCCAGCGAGAGCGACTGGCAGCACGTGGTGAAGACCACCCTGGAGCGTTTCGGCCGCCTCGACGTGCTGGTCAACAACGCCGCCATCCTCGCCCTGGGCAGTATCGAGGACACCAGCCTGGAGCTGTGGCGCAAGGTGCAGACCATCAACGGCGAGGGTTACTTCCTCGGTTGCAAGTACGCCATCGCGGCGATGAAGGAAAGCGGCGGCGGCTCCATCGTCAACATGTCCTCGGTGGCGGCCCTGGGCGGCATGCCGGCCTTCTGCGCCTACTCGGCGTCCAAGGGCGCGGTGGCGGCCATGACCCGCTCCATCGCGCTGCACTGCAAGCAGCAGGGCTACCGCATCCGCTGCAACAGCGTGCACCCCGATGGCGTCAACACGCCGATGACCCAGGCCCTGGCCGGCGGCCAGCCGATCCCGCAGGAGGCGCTGGATGCCGATCCGATGAACCGCATGTGCGCGCCGCAGGATATCGCCAACGTGGTGCTGTTCCTCGCCTCGGACGAGTCGCGCTTCATCAACGGCGCCGAGATCCGCGTGGACAACGCCCAACTGATCAGCGGCATCTGAGATGGGCAGCGCGCAGTCCGTGGCGCCCCAGGCGCCGAGCGTGGCCGGCAGCTTCCAGCTGGAGGTGGCGCAGGTCATCGAGGAAACCGCTGACGCCCGCTCGCTGGTGCTGCGCGTACCGCAGGAGCTGGCCAGCCGCTTCGCCTACCAGGCCGGGCAGTTCCTCGGTTTCCGCGTCAGCGTGGCGGGCAAGCGCCTGCTGCGCTGCTACTCGATGTCCAGCGCACCGGGGCTCGACGAGGCGCTACGGGTCACGATCAAGCGCGTCGAGGGCGGGCGCGTATCGAACTGGATGAACGACAGCGTGCGCGCCGGCGACCACCTGGAGGTGCTGCCGCCGGCCGGCCACTTCCACCTGGGCGTCGAGGCACGCGACCTGCTGCTGTTCGGCGGTGGCTCGGGCATTACCCCGGTGTTTTCCATCCTGCGCGAGGCGCTGGCCAGCCGCGATTGCCGCATCCGCCTGGTGTATGCCAACCGTGACGCCGGGTCGGTGATCTTCCGCGAGGCGCTGCGCAGCCTGCTGCGTGAACACGGCGAACGCCTGCAGGTGATCCATGTGCTGGACAGCGTGCAGGGCTTTCTCGCTGGCAGCGATGTGCGGCACCTGCTGCGCGGTTGGGAGGAGGCGGAATGCTTCATCTGCGGCCCCGGCCCGTTCATGGATACCGTGGAGACCGGCTTGCTGGCGGCGGGCGTACCGCCCGCGCGGGTTCACGTCGAACGCTTCGTCTCGCCGGCCGACCCGGACGAGCTGGAAGCGGCCGATGAGCAGGTTCGCCAGGCCGCCGCCGGGGTCAAGGTGGAGCGGCTGAGTGTGATCCTCGACGGCGCTGAGCACGAAATCGCCTGCGAGCCTGGCGAGACCCTGCTGGACAGTTGTCGCCGCGCCGGCCTGGCGCCGCCGTCCTCCTGCGAGGAAGGCTTCTGCGGCGCCTGCCTGTGCCGGGTGGAGCAGGGCGAGGTGCTGTTGCCGCGCAACGACGTGCTCAGCGCCGCGGAGCTGGCCGAAGGCTGGACCCTGGCATGCCAGGGGCGTGCCGGCAGCCGCGAGGTACGCGTACGCTTTCCGGATTGAATCCGGACAGAGGACCGCGCCGAAAGATTGCTCTCGAGTGAGGGGCGGTGCCTGCCCCCTTTTTTGCCCGGCCTCGCGCCGGGCTTTTTTTCGCGGCACCGGACCTGGCCGTAGGGCGTACAACCGTTCGCGGTTGTACGCCGATACACCGTGCCTGCCGCCAACTCCATGGTCGAGCTGCGCAAGGCTGCATGGTTGGCCGCCGAGTGAAACGCAGCCAAGGTCAGCCGGCGTATAACGCGGAGCGTTGTACGCCCTACGCCAAGGCAAACGGGGCTTGCGCGACTTCTAGTCCCAATGGACGATTTGCCGCCGCCGCCGGCTCGCTAGTCTGCGGCGCAGAGCAAACCGACAACAACAAACAGAGGTGTGCGAATGAATCGACTGCAAGGCAAGGTTGCCGTGGTCACGGGTGCTGCATCGGGTATCGGGCTGGCCTGCGCCCGCTGCTTCGCCGAAGAAGGCGCCCAGGTCGTCGGCCTGGACGTGGGTAGCGCGCCGGCCGATTTCCCCGGCCTGTTCATGGCCCTGGACGTGCGCGACGAGAACAACGTGCAGCAGGTGATGGGCGAGGTGGTCTCGCGCCACGGCCGCATCGACGTACTGGTCAACGCCGCCGGCGTCGCCAGTCAGGGCAACGTCACCAGTTCGCCGACCAGCGAATGGCAACGCGTGCTCGATATCAACCTCACCGGCAGCATGCTCACCAGCAAGCACGCGGTGGCGCAGATGGTGCAGCAGCGCAGCGGCTCGATCATCAACATCGGCTCGATCTTCGGCCTGCAGGGTTGCGACGGCAACACGGCGTACAACGTCGCCAAGGGTGGTATCAACCAGCTGACGCGCTCCATGGCCATCGACTACGGCCACGCCAACGTACGGGTCAACGGCCTCTGCCCGGGCCTGATCGAAACCCCGATGACGCAGATGGTCCGCGAACAGGAAGCCTTCCACGCCTTCTTCGCCTCGCAGCACATGCTGTGCCGCGCCGGGCAGCCGGAGGAAGTGGCCAAGGCCGCGCTGTTCCTCGCCTCCGACGATGCCTCCTTCGTCAGCGGACAGATGATCGCCGTCGACGGCGGCTTCTCCGCCGGCCGCCGCTTCGCGCCGCCCCAGGCCTGATTCCGGCCTTGTCAGCGGGCCGGCCGGGTGCCGGCCCACTTTCGCTTTCCGTTCGCCTCGAGCTGCCCGCCATGAACTGCCCGTCCTCCGCCCTGACCCTTCCCCAGCTGCTCGCCGCCACGGCCTGCGCCTATGGTGACCTGCCGGCCATCGAGGACAGTGACGTCCGCCTGAGTTACCGCCAGCTCGACGCTGCCCGTCGCCGTGCCGCGCGGGCCTTGCTGGCGCTGGGGGTCGGCCATGGCGAGCGGGTGGCGGTATGGGCGCCGAATCTCTGGGAGTGGATAGTCGCGGCCACCGCGTTGCACAGCGTTGGCGCCGTGCTGGTACCGCTGAACACGCGGATGAAGGGCGCCGAGGCGGCGCTGGTGTTGCGCGAGAGCGGCGCCAGCCTGCTGTTCGTGATGTGCGAGTTCCTCGGCATCGATTACCCCGCGCTGCTGGACGGCGAGGAGCTGCCGGCGCTGCGTCAGCGGATCATCCTGCGCGGCTCGCGGCAGGGTGCGCTGGACTGGCCGGCCTTCCTGGCCCTCGCCGAGGGCGTCGAGGACAGTGCACTGGATGCACGCGAGGCCGCGCTGTCCGCCGATGACCTGTGCGACCTGCTGTTCACCTCCGGCACCACCGGCAAGCCCAAGGGCGTGATGACCGCCCACGGGCAGAACCTGCAACTGGTGCGCGACTGGAGCGAGATGGTCGGCCTGCGCGAGGGCGACCGTTACCTGATCGTCAACCCGTTCTTCCACAGCTTCGGCTACAAGGCCGGCTGGCTGGCAGCGCTGATGCGCGGTTGCTGCGTGCTGCCGCAGGCGGTGTTCGACGTGCCGCTGTTGCTGCAACGCGTGGCTGCCGAGCGCGTGACGGTACTGCCGGGGCCGCCGACGCTGTATCAATCGCTGCTGGCGCACCCGCGCCGGGGCGAGTTCGACCTGTCCTCCCTGCGCGTGGCAGTGACCGGCGCCGCTTCGGTGCCGGTCGAGATGGTCCGGCGCATGCGCAGCGAGCTGGGCTTCGAAACCATCGTCACCGCCTACGGCCTCACCGAAACCTGCGGCTTCGTCACCATCTGCCGGCCCGGCGACGATGCCGAGACCATCGCCACCACCAGCGGCCGCGCTTTCCCCCATGTCGAAGTGCGCTGCGTCGATCCCCAGGGCAACAGCCTGCCGCCGGGCGAGCCGGGGGAAGTGGTGGTGCGCGGCTACAACCTCATGCGTGGCTACTTCGGCAATCCCGAGGCCACCGCCGAAGCCATCGACCCGCAGGGCTGGCTGCACACCGGCGATGTGGGGGTGCTCGACGAGCGCGGCTACCTGCGCATCACCGACCGGCTCAAGGACATGTTCATCAACGGTGGTTTCAACGTGTACCCGGCGGAGGTGGAGCAGGCCATCCTCGGCTACCCCGGCGTGGCCCAGGCGGCAGTTATCGGCATCCCCGACGAACGCCTGGGGGAGGTCGCCATGGCCTTCCTGCTGCCGGCCGCCGGCCAGGCCATTGACCTGGACGCCTTCCTCGCCTGGTGCCGCGAACGCATGGCCAACTACAAGGCGCCGCGCCGCGCCATGCTGCTCGACGCGCTGCCGCTCAATGCCGCCGGCAAGGTGACCAAGGCGGCTCTGCGGGAGCTGGCGGCGAACGCCTGAACGTAAAAGCCCCGCGATGCGGGGCTGGTTGGGCCTCGGCGAGGTGCGGCTAAGAGTTCAGGAAGGGGTCCTGAGCCAGGTAGGTGCAGTAATCGACCAGCACCTTGCGCGCATCCTGCCGTTCATGGATCACCAGGTGGACCACCACGGCGTCGGGCAGCACCTGGTAGAAGACGCGATATCCGTCTTGCGTAACGTACTCGCGGAATTCCGTCAGCCCCGTGTGCTCGGCCACCTCACGGGAGATCGGATAACCCAGCGGGGCATTGGATAACGCCTGCACCAGCTCATCCAGAAGTGCATCGATGTGCTGGGCGGCTTTTTCTTTTCCGGCCCGGGCGGCCAGGAAATCCTCCCTGTCCATGATCAGGCTGTCGGCAACGGGCGTGGTGAGGACGGGTCTTCCCTGAGTCATGGGTTTGCCTTACTGATCGCTGGAGCGTCTCTTCGCCAGCCGGGCGCGCAGGTCATCCACGGTGCTCGATTTGCCTTCGGCGTGCTGCCGCGAACTGATCGCGAGCAGCTTCACCAGCGCCAGGGCTTTCTCGCGCCTCACGGAATCCTCATAGGACTCGACCACCAGTTTGGGAAGGCCGTTCTGGGTGACGACCATGGGCTCCGACAGGTCCAGATCCGCAGCGTGTTTCTTCAGGAAGCTGATGGTCTCGATGCGCATGGGGGTTACCTCGGTCAGGTGCGCTACATCCGGTGCAGTGGTCCAAATTTAGACTGCATATGGATTCGTGGTCAAATCAGGCTGACCATCGAGCGCCTCTGCCGGCCTGCATTGAAGCCACGTCCCACGGCCCTTTTGCGCTAGTCCCATTGGACGATGTTGGCCATCTCCCGCGCTGTTTGAATCCTCATCACCAGCCGATCCGCACGACGCATCGGCGATGACGATGAGGAGAACACCCATGGATATCCGCGGACTGGGCTACGTGACCGTCCTGGCCAGCGACCTGGCGCGCTGGCACAGCTACGCCAGCGATGTGCTGGGCATGATGGTGGACGCCGCCGCCCCCGAGGGCGCGCTGTACCTGAAGATGGATGAGCGCCACTACCGCGTGCTGGTCCTGCGTGAGGAGCGCGACGGCTACGGCGCCAGCGGCTGGGAAGTGGCCGGCAAGGCTGCTTTCGAACAGGCGGTTGCCGAGCTGAAACAGGCCGACGTGGAAGTCACCCGTGGCACGGCTGCCGAGTGTGCGCTGCGCAAGGTCCAGGAGCTGGCCTGCTTCCGCGATCCCGACGGCAACCGCCACGAGCTGTTCTGGGGGCCGTGCCAGGACTTCCGCCCGTTCATTTCTCCGGTGGGTGTCAGCGGCTTCGTCACCGGCGCCATGGGCATGGGCCACGTGGTGCTGCCGGCGCCGGGCTTCGAGCGCTGCCGGGATTTCTACGAGCAGGTGCTGGGCTTTGGCCTCTCCGACCTGATGAAGGTGCGTTTCACCCCCGATCCGCAGGAGCCGGAGAAACGCATCCACTTCCTCCACTGCAACAACGCCCGCCATCACTCCCTGGCAATCTTCGAGTGCCCGATCCCCAGCGGTTGCGTGCACCTGATGCTGGAGACCGCCGCCCTGGACGACGTGGGCCGCGCGCTGGACCGCATGCACGCCAGCGGCGTGAAGCTCTCGGCGACCCTGGGCAAGCACACCAACGACCAGATGGTGTCGTTCTACATGCAGAGCCCTGGCGGCTTCGACATCGAGTACGGCCACGGTGGCCTGGAAGTGGACTGGGCGGAGCACACCCCGTTCGAAAGCACCGTGGTCAGCCATTGGGGCCACGACTTCAGTGTCGGCCGCCAGTAAGGAGCGCAACATGGACAAACGCATGACGGCCACCGAGGTGGTCGCCCAGCTGCGCGACGGCATGACCCTCGGTATCGGCGGCTGGGGTCCGCGGCGCAAGCCCATGGCGCTGATCCGCGAGATCCTCCGCTCGGACCTCAAGGACCTCACCCTGGTCGCCTATGGTGGCGCCGACGTCGGCATGCTGTGCGCCGCCGGCAAGGTGAAGAAGCTGGTGTTCGCCTTCGTTTCGCTGGACTTCATCCCGCTCGAACCCTACTTCCGCAAGGCCCGCCAGGCCGGCGAGCTGGAGGTGATGGAGATCGACGAGGGCATGCTGCTGCTGGGCCTGCGCGCGGCAGCCATGCAGGTGCCGTTCCTGCCCACGGCGGTGGGCCTGGGCACTGACGTGCTCAAGCACAACCCGCAGATCAGGCTGGTTGCCTCACCCTATGCCGATGGCCGCGACTGGGTCGCCATGCCGGCGCTGGAACTCGATGCGGCGCTGGTCCACGTCGACCGTGCCGACGCCCGTGGCGTCTGTCAGATCGACGGGCCGGACCACTACATGGATGACCTGTTCGTCCGCGCCGCCAGGCAGACCTTCGTCAGTTGCGACGAGCTGGTGGAGCCCGCGCACTTCCACGCCAACCCGCAGGCGGCACGTGCGGTGTTCTGGGAGCGCAACCTCACCAATGGCGTGGTGCACGTTCCCGGCGGCGCCCATCCCAGCTCCTGCGCGCCGCTGTACGGCTTCGACGTGGC
The DNA here is from genome assembly GCA_046940325.1 of Enterobacterales bacterium AE_CKDN230030158-1A_HGKHYDSX7. GTDB lineage: Bacteria > Pseudomonadota > Gammaproteobacteria > Pseudomonadales > Pseudomonadaceae > Pseudomonas. Next base: position 67,352 of record JBKYMN010000010.1, read on the forward strand.
GCACTTGCAGCGCTACAACGCGTCGGCCCAGGAAGACGGCGGCTGGCAGCGCTACTACGACGAATTCATTCGCGACGGCGAAGCCGCCTACCTGGACAAGGTCGGTGGCATCGAGTCTCTCCGCAAGCTGCCCCTGCCGGTGTTCTGACCATGACTGACGCAACCGCTTCCACAAGCCTCGCCGAGCTGCTGATCTGCGCCGCCAGCGACTGCTGGCGTGACGACGGCGAAGTGCTCGCCACCGGTATCGGCGTGGTCCCGCGCCTGGCCGCTTCCCTGGCCATGCTGAGCAGCAACCCCGACCTGCTGATGACCGACTCCGAGGCCTTCATGGTCGCCGAGCCGGTACCGCTGGGCGCGCGCAACGGCTACGTGCCGAAGTTCGACAGCTGGATGGGCTTCTCGCGCATCTTCGACAACGTCTGGGGCGGCCGCCGCCACGCGCTGGTCGGGCCGACGCAGATCGACCGCTTCGGCCAGGCGAACATCTCCTGCATCGGCGACTACGCCAGGCCCAAGGCGCAGATGCTGGGCGTGCGCGGCTTCCCCGGCAACTCCATCAGCCACGCCAACTCCTTCTTCGTGCCGGCGCACAGCCGTCGGGTGTTCGTCGAAGGCGAGGTCGACATGGTTGCCTCGGTCGGCTACAACCCGGCGCGCCTGGCCCGTGGCTGGTCGCTGGAGGATATCGATATCCGCCTGATCGTCACCGACCTCTGCGTACTCGATTTCGCAGGGCCGCAGAAGCAGATGCGCGTGCGCTCGCTGCATCCGGGCGTGGAACTGGCGCAGGTGCTGGACAACACCAGCTTCGACCTGGCCTTGCCGGCGCAGATTCCGACCACCGCCATGCCCACTGCCGCGCAGCTGGAAATCCTCCAGCGCCTGGACCCGCACAACCTGCGCAGCCGCCAGCTCAAGGACAATCCGCCGGCCGTGCGCAGTGCCGAAGGGGTGCGGCCATGAGCGCAGAGGTCGTCCTATACGAAGTCCAGGGCCCGGTAGCCCTGGTCACCATGAACCGCCCCGAGTTCCACAACGCGCAGAACTCGAAGATGACCTACGCGCTGGATGCCGCCTTCCGTCGCGCCTGCGACGACGACGAGGTCAAGGTCATCGTCCTCTGCGGCGCGGGCAAGCACTTCTCCGCCGGCCACGACATCGGTACGCCGGGCCGCGACGTCAACGAAAGCTTCGAGCGCGCCAGCCTCTGGTACGACCACGTGAACAAGCCGGGCGGGGAATTCCTCTACGCCCGCGAGCAGGAGGTCTACCTGGGCATGTGCCGGCGCTGGCGGGAGATGCCCAAGCCGACCGTGGCCATGGTGCAGGGCGCGTGCATCGCCGGCGGCCTGATGCTGGCCTGGGTCTGCGACCTGATCGTCGCCAGCGACGATGCCTACTTCCGCGACCCGGTGGTGCGCATGGGCATCCCCGGCGTCGAGTACTTCGCCCACGTGCATGAGCTGGGCCCGCGCATCGCCAAGGAATTCCTCTTCCTCGGCGAGCGCCTGCCGGCCGAGCGCGCCTGGCAGCTGGGCATGGTCAACAAGGTGGTGCCGCGCGACGTACTGCTGGACGTGACCCTGGACATGGCCCGGCGCATGGCCGAAATGCCGCGCCTGGGCCTGCAGCTGGCCAAGCAGGCGGTGAACAACGCCGAGGACCTGATGGGCAAGCGCGCCACCATGGACATGGTGTTCGGCCTGCACCATTTCGCCCACGCCCACAACGAACTGGTCAGCGGCGACCGCCTCGGCGGCTACGATGCCCGCGCCATGGCCAGCTCGCAGCGCGAGCCGGTGGAGGGCGGCCGATGAGCCCGGACCTGAGCACCCGCGTCACCGATCTGCTCGGTTGCCGCTACCCGATCATCCAGACCGCCATGGGCTGGGTGGCCGATCCGCGCCTGGTGGCGGCCACCGGCAATGCCGGCGGCTTTGGCTTTCTTGCGGGTGCGACCATCGAACCGCAGCAGATGGAAGCGGCGATCCTGGAAACCCGCTCGCTGACCTCGGCGCCGTTCGGCGTCAACTTCCACATGTATCAGCCCAACGCCGCCGAGATCGTCGAGCTGGTGCTGCGCCATGGCGTGAAGGCCGTGAGCTACAGCCGCTCGCCGGGCAAGCAGATGGTTGCCCGCCTGAAGGAGGCCGGGGTGATCTGCATGCCCACGGTCGGTGCGCTGAAGCATGCGCAGAAGGCCGTGGAGATGGGGGCCGATATCGTCACGGTGCAGGGCGGCGAGGGCGGCGGTCACACCGGTTCCGTGCCCACTTCGCTGCTGCTGGCCCAGGTGCGCGAGGCCGTGTCGGTGCCGGTAGTCGCCGCTGGCGGCTTCCACGATGGCGCCGGTCTCGTGGCGGCGCTGGCCCTGGGCGCCGAAGGCGTGGCCATGGGCACGCGCTTCCTGATGAGCCGCGAAAGCCCGGTGCCGGACGCCACCCTGGCGCGCTACCTGGGCGTGAAGGACCCGGCGCAAGTGATCGTCAGCCGCGCCCTCGACGGCCTGCCGCAGCGGATGATCCGCAACGAATTGCTCGACGCCCTGGAAGCTGCCGGTCCCTGGCGGCGCCTGGGCCTGGCCGCGCAATGCGCACTGGCCTACCGCCGCCACTCCGGCATCAGCCTCGCGCAGATGCTCCAGGCCCTGCGCAACCGTGGCGAGCTGACGCTTTCCCAGGCGCTGCTGGCCGCCAACGCACCCATGGTGATCCAGAAGGCCATGGTCGACGGCCACCCCGAAGACGGCGTATTGCCCGCCGGCCAGGTCGCCGCGCTGCTGGGCAGCCGTACGCCGTGCGCCGAGATCATCCAGAACATCGTCGCCCAGGCCGAGGCCCGGCTCACCGAGCTGGCCCGCCGGGTAGAACCGCATTCCCACCAGGAGAGCCTGCATGCAGCCGTTTCGCGTTGAGATCAACGAGTACATCGCCGAGCTGGTGTTCGACCGTCCGCCGGTGAACGCCTTCGACTGCGCCGGCTGGGCGGCCATCGCCGAGGAGCTTGCACGCCTGGGCCGCGACGACGCGGTGCGGGTCATCGTCATCCGCGCCGAGGGCCGGGGCTTCTGCGCCGGCGTCGACATCAAGGAACTGGCCGCCGACGGCAACCTGATCGTCGCGGTGAACAAGGGCAACTACGACAGCTTCAAGGCGGTGCACCGCAATCCCAAGCCGGTGATCGCCGCCGTGCATGGCTTCGTCCTCGGGGGTGGCATCGGCCTGTGCGGCGCGGCGGACATCGTCGTCGCCAGCGAATGCGCGAGCTTCGGCGTACCCGAGGTGGACCGTGGCGCCATGGGCGGCGGAGCCCACCTGCAGCGCCTGTTCCCGGTGCAGAAAGTGCGCCACATGTACTTCACCGGCGAGCCCATCGACGCCTTCGAAGCCTACCGGCTGGGTGCGGTGGAACGCGTGGTGCCGCGCGAGCAATTGCGGGATGCGGCGCTGGATGTGGCGCGCAGGATCGCCGCCAAGAGCCCGGCCATGATCGCCCTGGCCAAGGAAGCACTGAGCGGCATCGAAGACGGCAACCTCGAAGACAAATACCGCTGGGAGCAGGGCTTCACCCTCGAGGCCTATCGCTCGCTGGACTCCCAGGAAGCGCGCGACTCCTTCGTCGAGAAGCGCGAAGCGCAATTCAACTGATCACAGGCAGCAGCCCATGGACCTGAACTACAACAATCAACAACAGGCCTTCCGCGAGGAAGTGCGCGCCTGGCTGGCGGCCAATGTGCCGAAGAACCCCTTGCCCTCGTACGACACCGAGGAAGGTTTCCGCCTGCACCGCGAGTGGGAAGCGCGCCTGCACGACGGTCACTGGGGCATGGTGACCTGGCCGCAGGAATACGGCGGCCGCGGCTGCGACCTGATCCAGTGGCTGATCTTCGAGGAAGAGTACTACCGCGCCGGTGCTCCCGGTCGGGTCAACCAGAACGGCATCTTCCTGCTCGGCCCGACCCTGATGGAGTTCGGCACGCCGGAGCAGAAGGCGCGCTTCCTGCCGCGCATGGCGCGCGGCCAGGACGTCTGGGCCCAGGGCTGGTCCGAGCCGGGCGCCGGCTCCGACATGGCGGCCATCCGCTCGCGCGCCGAGCGCGTTGGCGACCACTACGTGATCAATGGCCAGAAGACCTGGTCGACCCGCGCGGTCTGGGCCGACTGGCTGTTCGGCATGTTCCGCACCGACCCGGCGTCCAGCCGGCACCATGGCCTGACGTTCATCCTGGTGCCGCTGGACTCCCCGGGCATCACCGTGCGCCCGATCGCCCAGCTCGACGGCCTGCCGGGTTTCGCCGAAATCTTCTTCGATGACGTGAAGGTGCCGGTGGAGAACGTCCTCGGTGGCGAAGGGCAGGGCTGGCACGTGGCAATGTCCACTGCCGGCTTCGAGCGCGGACTGATGCTGCGTTCCCCGGCGCGTTTCCAGGAAACCGCGCGGCGCCTGCTGCAGCTGTACCTGGCGAACCGCGAGGCCGCCGACCGCGACCCGGCCATCGGCGAGGCCGTCATGCGCGCCTGGCTCGACGCCGAGGCCTACACCCTGAGCACCTACATGACCGCCTCGCGCCTGCAGCAGGGCGGCCGCATCGGCCCGGAATCCTCGACCAACAAGATCTTCTGGTCGGAGCTGGACCAGCGCATGCACGACACCGCCCTGAGCATCCTCGGCGCCCGCGCCGAACTGATGCCCGGCGAGCCGCTGGCGACCGATGTCGGGCGCTGGCTGGACGGCTTCCTGTTCTCCCTGGCCGGCCCGATCTACGCCGGCACCAACGAAATCCAGCGCAACATCATCGCCGAACGCATGCTCGGCATGCCGCGCGCCTGAGGAGCCGGGACATGGACTTCACTTTCAACGACGACCAGCTGAGCTTCCACGACAGTGTGCGCGCCTTCCTCACCAACCAGGTGACGCCGGAGCGCCAGCGCGAACTCTGGGACAGCCCGACCGGGCGCAGCGACGAACTCTGGACGCAGCTCGCGGAGCTGGGCCTGACCGCCCTGAACCTGCCCGAAGCCTATGGCGGCCTGGGGCTGGACGAAACCGACTGGGTGCTGCCGGCGCAGGAGTGCGGCTATGCCGCGCTGGCCGAGCCGCTGCTCGATACCGTGCTGGTCGGCGCACCGCTGGTGGCCGCGCTGGGTGACGAACACGAAGCGCTCAAGGCCGACTGGCTGGGGCGTGTCGCCGCCGGTCAGGCGCGCCTCGCGGTGGGCCACCCCGACAACCTGCTGGTGGCCGACGCCCATGTGGCCGACCTGCTGATCCTCGGCAGCCAGGACGAAATCCATGTGCTGCCGCGCGAGGCAGTGCAGCTGACCCGCAGCCGCGCCCTCGACCCGGCGCGCCGCCTGTTCAGCGTGGCCTGGACGCCCAGCGAGGCCACCCGTGTGGCCCGTGGCGAGCAGGCTCGCACGTTGTGGGCCGCTGCCTTCGAGCGCGGTGCGCTGGCCTGCGCCGCCCAACAACTGGGCCTGGCCCGGCGCATGGTCGACCTGGCGGTGGACTACAGCTTCGAGCGCAAGCAGTTCGGCAAGCCGATCGGCAGCTTCCAGGCGGTCAAGCACCTGATGGCGGATGTCGCGGTGCTCATCGAGTTCGCCAAGGCGCCGCTGTATCGCGCCGCGCAGTCCCTTGCCGAGGGGCATCCGCAGGCCGCTCTGCACGTCTCCCAGGCAGCCCTGGCGTGTTCGGAAGCCGCTCAGCTGGCGGCCAGGCATGCCATCCAGGTGCACGGCGCCATGGGTTACACCTGGGAGGTCGACCTGCAGCTGTACATGAAGCGCGCCTGGGCCCTGGACAAGGTCTGGGGCGACCGCAGCCTGCACAAGGCGCGGTTGTGCCAGGCGCTGTTCGCCGGGGCGATCAGCGCCGGCGCCGGCCACACCTTCGTCGTCTGAGGAGAACGAAATGGCAGAAGCCTATATCGTCGACGCCCTGCGCACGCCCACCGGCAAGCGCAAGGGCGGCCTGGCGCAGATCCACGCCGCCGACCTGGGCGCCCATGTGCTGCGCGAACTGGTGCAGCGCAACGGCATCCCGGATGCGGACTACGACGACGTCATCTTCGGCTGCGTCGACACCATCGGCCCCCTGGCCGGCGACATCGCCCGCACCTGCTGGCTGGCTGCGGGCCTCGACCAGGGCGTGCCTGGCACCACCGTGGACCGCCAGTGCGGCTCCTCGCAGCAGGCCGTGCATTTCGCCGCGCAGGCGGTGATGAGCGGCACCCAGGACGTGGTGATCGCCGGCGGCGTGCAGACCATGACGCAGATTCCGATCTCCTCGGCCATGACCGCCGCCGAGCCGCTGGGCTTCAGCGATCCCTTCAGCGGGTCGCAAGGCTGGGTAAAGCGCTATGGCGCCACGCCGCCGAGCCAGTTCCGTTCCGCGCAGATGATCGCCGAGAAGTGGGACATCAGCCGGGAGGCGCTGGAAGCCTATTCGCTGGAGTCCCATCGCCGCGCCTTGCGCGCCATCGAGGCGGGACGCTTTGAACGCGAGATCGTCCCGCTGGCCGGCCTGCATCACGACGAGACGCCACGCCAGACCAGCCTGGCGAAGATGGCCGAGCTGGACACCCTGTTCGGCTGCGACCGCGTCACGGCGGGTGTTTCCAGCCAGACCTGCGATGCTGCCAGCGCGCTGTTGATCGTTTCCGAGCGCGCCCTCAAGCGCTACAACCTGACGCCGCGCGCGCGCATCCACCACCTCAGCGTGCGCGCCGACGATCCGGTGTGGATGCTTACCGCGCCGATACCGGCCACCGAGTACGCGCTGAAGAAGGCCGGCATGCGTCTGGAAGACATCGATCGGGTGGAGATCAACGAAGCCTTCGCCTCGGTGGTCATGGCCTGGCTGCAGGAAACCGGCTACCCCCACGAGCGCACCAACGTCAACGGCGGCGCCATCGCCCTCGGCCACCCGCTGGGCGCCACCGGCGCGCGGCTGATGACCACACTGCTTCACGAGCTAGAACGCACGGGCGGCCGCTATGGCCTGCAGACCATGTGTGAAGGCGGCGGGCAGGCCAACGTCACCATCATCGAACGACTGTGAGTCGCCGCCCCGGCAGGAGCGGGCCGCGCCCGCGAGAAAGCGTCTGCAAGGCGCTCCCTGCCGGGGCGCCCGCTGCATTGATAGCCGCCGGCCCTGCCGACGGATCGCGGGCATGGCCCGCTCCTACAAGGGAGCCTCACCTGACCGGGGTGAGCCTTTCCCGTGAACCACTTGAATCTGCTTGAGCGGAGATCCCCATGCAAATCTGCAAAGACCGCGTCGTCATCATCACTGGCGCAGGCGGCGGCCTCGGCCGCGCCTATGCCCTGGCCCTGGCGGCCGAAGGCGCGAAAGTGCTGGTCAACGACATCAACCGCGAAGCCGTGACCGGCGTGGTCGCGCTGATCCGCGACCAGGGCGGCGAGGCCATCGGCGACTGCCACGACATCACCGACTACACCGAGGCCGGCGAGATCGTCCGCGCTGCCCTCGACGCCTTTGGTGACCTGCACGCGGTGGTGAACAACGCCGGCATCTGCCGCGACCGCATGTTCGCCAGCCTCACCGAGGCCGACTGGGACGCGGTGATGAACGTGCACCTCAAGGGGCACTTCTGCATCGCCAGCCACGCCGTGCACCATTGGCGCGACCAGGCCAAGGCCGGCGTGAAGGTGCAGGCGCGCCTGATCAACACCAGCTCCGGCGCGGGGCTGCAGGGCTCCATCGGCCAGTCCAACTATGCGGCGGCCAAGGGCGGCATCGCTTCCCTGACCCTGGTGCAGGCGGCGGAACTGGCGCGCTACGGCATCACCGCCAACGCCCTGGCCCCGGCCGCGCGCACCGGCATGACCGAACAGGTGTTCGCCGAGGTGATGAAGAAGCCCGAGGACGGCTTCGACCACTTCGCCCCGGAAAACGTCGCGCCGCTGGTGGCCTGGCTGGTCAGCGAGGAGTCCCGGCACGTCACCGGCCGCCTGTTCGAGGTGGAGGGCGGCAAGCTGTCCCTCGGCGACGGCTGGCGCCGTGGCCCGGAGCGCGACAAGGGCGCGCGCTGGCTGCCGGCGGAGATCGGGGGTGTGGTCAGCGAACTGATCGACCGCGCCGTGCCGGCGCAGAAGGTGTACGGCACCTGATTGCCGTTCGGGAGGGACGCCGGCCAATCGGCGTATAACGCGGAGCGTTATACGCCCTACGCCACGCTCGACCGTTCGCGTTTGTACGTCGCCACTGATCGACCGCGCCCTGCGCCACGCTCGACCGTAGGGCGTACAACCGTTCGCGGTTGTACGCCGTTATACCGCCATCATCACCACTCCAGGGTCCAACCAGCCGTCAGTCTCGCTCTACCATTTTCAGCTCAAGGCGCGGATCGCCACCCCAGTCAATTGGGTAGATTCCTTCCGCAACTGCGCGATGGAACGTCGAGAGCGGCCAATCGCGAACCGCACCCACCAGGCCGTGCTTCACCGGGTTGATGTGGATGTAGTCGAAGTGCCGCTCGTAGTCGGTCTGGTCGCGGATGAGGTGTTCCCAGTAACGGGACTGCCAGAGGTTGCGTTGCCCGCGTCGGCGTTGTGACAGTGTCACTGGGTCGCCATCAGGAAGGCGCCGCGAGAAGTTCGCCTTGATCACTTTCCATCGAGTGGCAAAGTCGGCATCCGATGGGGGAAGCGTCCATAGGCAGTGCATATGGTCTGGCAAAACTACCCAGGCTTCGATTCGAAACGGGTGACGGCGCTTGCACTGGGCTATCGCCTGTCGCAGAAAATCGAACTCGCGGACCAGCACATTCGAGTGCCGGTCGACCAGGGTGATGGTGAAGAAGTAGGTGCCTCCGGGCACCCAGACACGTCGGTAGTTGGGCATGCGGATAGCGCTCGTCTGGAGTGAGCCCGAAACCTACTCCAACCGCACCCTGATCAAACCAGCTCACCTATTGCCTTACGATAGTTTCAGCACTGTCGTAGGGCGTACAACCGCTCGCGGTTGTACGCCGATACACCTGCCCTATGGCCAGCTCCGTGGTCGAGCCTGGCCAGTGATGCCCGTGCCGAATCCGAGTGGAGGTACGAACCAGGCCTGGCGGCGTACAACGCGGAGCGTTGTACGCCCTACACTCGGGCGACCAATTGTGCACATTCCCCCACGTCCATTCGGACGATTCCCGCCTGACCATCTCCCGCCAGACTGCGCCCATCCGACACCACAGGGCCGCTTCCCATGGAATTCGCCTTCACCGACGAGCAGCTGATGATCCGCGACAGCGCGGAAGGCTTTCTCGCCGATGCTTTACCCTCCAGTGCCGTGCGCGCAGCGATGGCTGCCGGCGGCCATGATCGGGCGCTCTGGCAGCGTATTTGCGACGAGCTCGGCTGGCAGGCGCTGCTGGTGCCCGAGGCCCACGGCGGCCTGGGCCTGGGCTTCGTCGAGCTGGCCATCGTCCAGGAACAGCTGGGCCGGCGCCTGGCCGCGCTGCCATTCTTCACCAGCGCCGTGGCGGTCTGCGCCCTGCGCCTGCTGGGCAATGAGGTGCAGCAGACGCGTTGGTTGCCGGCCCTGGCCGAAAGCAGCCTGAGCGCCACCCTGGCGCTGGGCGCCGAAGGAGTTCCCGATGTCCGCGCGGTGCAGGTGGTGGCACGCAAGGAAGGCGAAGGATTCATTCTCGACGGTCGCCTGCGTCCGGTGCTCGATGGCCATGCTGCCGACCTGCTGCTGATTCCCGCGCGCCTGGCGGGCAGTCGGGGCGAAGAGGGCATCTGCCTGTTCGCCGTACCCGCGGTCAGCAGCGGCCTGCAGCGCCGCGTGCTGCCCACGCTGGACCAGACCCGGCAACTGGCCGAGATTGACCTGGCCGGTCTCTACCTGCCCGCCGACGCCTTGTTGGGCCCGGTGGGCGAAGCCTGGCAAGCGCTCGACAAGGTTCTGCAACTGGCCTCCATCGCACTCGCCGCCGAGCAGGTCGGCGGTGCCCAGCAGGCGCTGGACCTGACCGTTGCCTACACCCGCGAACGCCAGCAGTTCGGCCGCCCGGTGGGCAGCTTCCAGGCCCTCAAGCACCGCATGGCGGACATGATGCTGCAGGTGGAATGCGCGCGCTCTGCACTCTACTACGCCGCCTGCGTGGCCCAGGAGGCGCTGGAGAATCCCGGCACGCCCCTGGCCGCCGAGCTGCCGCTGGCTGCCGCGCTGGCCAAGTCCCGCGCTTCGGAAGCCTTCTTCCAGTGCGCCGCCGAATCGATCCAGTTGCACGGCGGGGTCGGCTTCACCTGGGAATACGACCCGCACCTGTACTTCAAACGCGCGCGCGCCGGCGAGGCCCTGCTGGGCACGCCGGCCTGGCACCGCGAGCGCATTGCCGCCGCCATCCTGGAGGAACGCCCATGAAGATCGGATTCGACGCCGCCGACGAGGCCTTCCGCGCCGAGGTTGCCCAGTGGCTGGCGGACAACCTGCGCGGTGAGTTCGAGCCGCTGCGCTTCCGTGGCGGACCGGGCGACGAGCACAGTTTTCCCGAGGAACGTAAAGCCTGGGAGCGCAAGCTTGCCGAAGGTGGCTGGACCTGCGTGGGCTGGGCCAGGGAGCACGGCGGGCGCGGTCTGTCGATCAACCAGCAGGTGATCTTCCACGAGGAATACGCCCGCGCCGGCGGCCCCGGCCGCATGGGGCACATCGGCGAGGGCCTGGCCGGTCCGACCATCGCCGCGTTCGGCACCGACGAGCAGAAGCGCCGGCTGCTGCCGGGCATCGTCAGTGGCCGTGAGTTCTGGTGCCAGGGCTACTCCGAGCCCGGCGCCGGTTCCGATCTGGCAGCGGTCAAGACCCGCGCCACCTTCGACGCCGAGCGCGACGTGTGGCGGATCAACGGGCAGAAGGTCTGGACCTCGCTGGCCCACGAGTCCGACTGGTGCTTCGTCATCGCCCGTTCCGAGCCGGGCAGCGTCGGCCATCACGGCCTGGCCTTCCTGCTGGTGCCGATGAACCAGCCGGGCATCAGTGTGCGGCCCATCGAGCAGCTCACCGGCACCAGCGAATTCAACGAGGTGTTCTTCGACGACGCCGAGACCGCCGCGCAGAACCTGCTCGGCGCGCCGGGCGAGGGCTGGAAGATCGCCATGGCGCTGCTGGGCTTCGAGCGTGGCGTGTCCACCCTCGGCCAGCAGATGCAGTTCCACAACGAGCTGGACGAGATCATCCGCATCGCCCGCGCCAACGGCGCCGCCCGCGACCCGCTGCTGCGCCAGCGCCTGGCCGAGGCCTGGGGCGGGCTCAAGGTGCTGCGCTACAACTCGCTGCGCATGCTCTCCGGCGCGCAGGACGGCAGCCTGCGGCCCGAGGCGCTGATCTACAAGCTGTGCTGGTCCGACTGGCATGCGCGGCTGGGCAAGCTGGCCATGGACGTGCTCGGCGCCGAGGCGGAAATCCTCGGCGGTGCGCCGTACCAGCTCAGCCGCCTGCAGGGTCTGTTCCTGTTCAGCCGCTCCGACACCATTTACGGCGGCAGCAACGAAATCCAGCGCAACCTCATCGCCGAGCGCGCGCTCGGCTTGCCCCGCGAACCCAAGGTTCCTCGATAGGAGAAAGCTCCATGCTCAAACCCGAATACGTCTCCGGCCGCGGCCTGCTGCGTGGCAAGTCGGTGCTGATAACCGCCGCTGCGGGCGCCGGCATCGGCTTCTCCGCCGCCCTGCGCGCCGCCGAGGAAGGCTGCCGGGCGCTGATGATCAGCGACATCCACGAAGGCCGCCTGAGCGAGGCGGTGGAGCGCATCCGCCAGGCCTGCGGGCTGCAGGCGGTGTACGGGCAAGTGTGCAATGTCACCAGCGAGGAGCAGGTACGCGCCCTGGTGGCGGCCGCCGAGGAGCGCCTGGGTGGTGTCGACGTGCTGATCAACAACGCCGGCCTGGGAGGCTCGCGCTCGCTGGTGGAGATGACCGACGAGGAGTGGCACCGCGTCCTCGACGTCACCCTCACCGGCACCATGCGCATGACCCGCGCCATGCTGCCGCACATGCTGGAGCGCCGCGCCGGCGCCATCGTCAACAACGCCTCGGTGCTCGGCTGGCGCGCGCAGAAGGAGCAGAGCCACTACGCCGCGGCCAAGGCCGGGGTGATGGCGCTGACCCGTTGCGCCGCCGTGGAAGCGGCCGAGCATGGAGTGCGCATCAACGCGGTGAGTCCGAGCATCGCCCTGCATGACTTCCTGCGCCGTTCCGCACCGCAGGAGCTGCTCGACAAGCTGGCCGCCAACGAAGCCTTCGGCCGCGCCGCCGAGGTCTGGGAAATCGCCAACGTGATGATGTTCCTGGCCAGCGACTACAGCTCCTACATTACCGGCGAAGTGCTGTCGGTCTCCAGCCAGAGGGCCTGACATGGCGCGCGTCTTCGAACATCCCGAACAGCTGCTGGCCTGTGTCGGCGAGACCCTCGGCGAGAGCGACTGGCTCACCGTCGAGCAGTCGCGCATCGACCAGTTCGCCGAGGCGACTGGCGATCACCAGTGGATTCACGTCGACCCGGTACGTGCGGCCAGCGGCCCCTACGGCAGCTGCATCGCCCACGGCTACCTGACCCTGTCGCTGGTCAACCTGTTCCTGCCGCAGATCGTCGAGGTGCGCGGCATTGCCATGGGCGTGAATTACGGCTGTGACCGCGTGCGTTTCCCCAATGTGGTCAAGGCCGGCGCCCGGGTGCGCGGCCGTGCCGAGCTGGTGGCCGCCGAGACAATGAAGGGCGCGGTGCAGGCCACCATGCGCGTCAGCGTCGAGATCGAGGGCGAAGAACGCCCCGGCTGTGTGGTGGACACCATCAGCCGCTATTACCCCGTTTGAAGAGCTACCCGATCTGAGCGCTGGGCGTAGGGCGAATAACCTGGAACAGGTTATCCGCCGAACCGGGGCCGGCGGATAACGCTGGCGCGTTGGGCGCCCTGCGAAGGCTGTCGCACGCCTTACAACAACCTGAGGATTCGCAATGAGAGAAGCCGTTATCGTCTCCACCGCCCGCACCGCCATCGGCAAGGCCTTCCGCGGCGCCTTCAATGACACCGAGGCCCCCGCCATGGGCGGTGCAGTGGTGGCCGAGGTGGTTCGTCGCGCCGGCGTCGAGCCGGGCGAGGTGGAGGACGTCATCATCGGCGCCGCCGCGCAGCAGGGCACCCAGGCCTACAACCTCGGCCGCCTCTGCGGCATCGCCGGCGGCCTGCCGTCGAGCGTGGCCGGCATGGCGGTGGAGCGCCAGTGCGCTTCCGGCCTGATGAGCATCGCCATCGCCGCGAAATCCATTGTCTGCAACGAGCTGGACATCGCCGTGGCCGGTGGCCTGGAGTCGATCTCCCTGGTGCAGAACAAGCACAAGAACGCCTACCGCAACCAGTCGCAGGCGGTGCTGGCGCGCGACCCGGCGGCCTACATCCCGATGATCGAGACCGCCGAGATCGTCGCCGCCCGCTATGGCATCAGCCGCGAAGCCCAGGACGCCTACTCGCTGCGCAGCCAGCAGCGCACCGCCGCCGCCCAGCGCGACGGCCTGTTCGCCGATGAAATCCTGCCGATGCACGCGCAGCGGCTGGTGGTGGACAAGGCCACCGGCGAGAGCCGTCACGAGGCGGTGCTGATCGACCGCGACGAATGCAACCGCGCCGATACCACCCTGGCCAGCCTGGCCGCGCTGGAGCCGGTATGGCAGGGCGGCCAGTGGAGCGGGGTGGGCCAGTTCATCACGGCCGGCAATGCATCGCAGTTGTCCGACGGTGCCTCGGCTTCGCTGCTGATGGAAGCTCGCGAAGCCGAGCGCCGCGGCCTGCAGCCGTTGGGCATCTATCGTGGCCTGGCGGTGGCCGGCTGCAATGCCGACGAGATGGGCATCGGCCCGGTCTTCGCGGTGCCCAAGCTGCTCAAGCGTCACGGCCTGAAAGTGGACGACATTGGCCTGTGGGAACTCAACGAGGCCTTCGCCTGCCAGGTGCTGTTCTGCCAGGACAAGCTGGGTATCCCCGATGAGCGCCTGAACGTCAATGGCGGCGCCATCGCCATCGGCCATCCGTTCGGCATGTCCGGCGCGCGCATGGCCGGTCACGCGCTGCTCGAAGGCCGCCGTCGCGGTGTGCGCTACGTGGTGGTGAGCATGTGCATCGGCGGTGGCATGGGCGCGGCCGCGCTGTTCGAGGTGGCCTGATGGACGCCCAGCTGATCCGCCGGCGCATGGCGCGCTACGTGGAACTGGTGGATGCCGGTGATATCGATGGCATCCTGTCGCTCTATGCCGATGACGCCGTGGTCGAGGACCCGGTGGGTGCCGCGCCCCTGGTCGGGATCGCGGCCATCGCGCGCTTCTACCGTGAAGGCCTGGGCCGCGCCGAGGCCAGCGCCCAATTGACCGGGCCGGTGCGGGTCACCGGCAACGGCTGCGGCGCCATGCCGTTCCGTGTCGACCTGAACTGGAACGGCGCGCCGTGCAGCCTGCATGTGATCGACGTGATGGAGTTCGACGAGCAGGGCCGTATCCGTTCGATGAAGGCGTATTGGGGCGAGTTGAACCTGGAGTCGAGGCCGGAATGAACTCGGCGTCCCGGTTGATCGGCGTATAACGCGGAGCGTTATACGCCCTACGGTGAGGCCCGGCGTTGGGCGTACCACCGTTCGCGACTCCATTGGGGCAAGGTCCGAGGCTCTTCGTAGGAGCGAGCTTGCTCGCGAACCCGGCCCCCGCAGCGGAGTCTGTTCGCGAGCAAGCCCGCTCCTACAGGGTGCGGTTTATCTGCCGGTGAAGTCGGCGTTCTGCGTCTTGCCGGTTTCGTAAAACGCCTTCAGGTTCACCGCGATCTTCGCCACGGTTCTGCGCAACGCGCCGGCCAGCAGCCATTCGCCGAGGCGGCCGCCACGCAGGTCGCCGTCCAGGCTGAGGGTCAAGCGCGTACGTCCGCCATCCGCGGGATGCAGCGCATAGCGGAAACTGGCCGCGCGGAACGGGAAGGGCGGGCCTTGCTCGGCGCGGTGCAGGCGTAGCACCAGGCCCTGGCCTTCGTGCCAGTCCACCACGCTTTCGTCGAGGAAGCCGCGCTTCATCCTGACCCGGCGACTGGCGCCCAGGCCTTCCCGTGGGCCAGGGTGGAAGTCGCAGCCGGTCAGGCCCGGCACGTAGTGGGGCGCCAGGCTCAGGTCGCGCAGGCGCGCCCAGGCGGCATCGTGGGGCAGGTCGAGAATCAGTTCGTGTCGGGCGCTGAGCATGGCGTCATCCCTGTGCCGCTTCGAGGAAGGCGGGGCGTTCGCCGCCGCCGTGCAAGGCAATTTCGGCGCCGCTGACGTAGGCCGCCAGTGGCGAGGCAAGATACAGGCAGGCATCGCCGATATCACCCGGCTCGGCCAGGCGCCCCAGCGGAACCGTGGCGCAGACCCGTTGCAGGCCAGCCTCGTCGCCATAATGCAGATGGCTCTGCTCGGTGCGGATCAGCCCGCCGATCACCGCGTTCACCCGGACCTTCGGCGCCCACTCCACCGCCAGCGAGCGACCCAGGTTGAGCAGCCCGGCCTTGGCCGCGCCATAGGCGGCAGTGCCGGGAGAGGGACGGGTGGCGCTGACGCTGCAGATGTTGATGATCGAGCCGCCGTCGGCCTGCTGCTGCATGCGCTGGTTGGCCAGCTGGCAGAGGTTCAGCGGTGCCAGCAGGTTGAGCCGGACGATGGCTTCGGAGAAGCGTGGCGAGGCTTCGGCTGCCTCGGCGTAGGGCGCGCCGCCGGCGTTGTTGACCAGCACGTCGAGGCGGCCGTGGTGCTTGTCGATGGCGCTCATCAGCGCCTGCAACTGTTCGATGTCACGCACATCGCAGGGGATGAACCAGGCCTCGCGGCCGTCGTGATTCGGCAGTTGCTCGGGCGCTTCGCGTCCACAGATCACCACTTCGGCGCCCTGTTCCAGGAACCGCTGGCTGATGCCGCGGCCCACGCCCTTGCCGCCGCCGGTGACCAGCACCACCCGGCCGCTGAAATCCAATGCTCGTGTCATGTCCGCTCCTCTGTGGGGAAGGCTTGCAGCCTAGGGGCGGCGGTGCAGAGTGCCCACGTCCAAAGAGACTAGGCAGCGGCTTCTGTAGGAGCGGGCCATGCCCGCGAACGGCGCCTGTAAGGCGCTGCTGGCAAGGGCCCTGCCGCTGATCTTTGCAAGCCGCCAGCCCTGCCGGCGGATCGCGGGCATGGCCCGCTCCTACAGGTGGGCGTTTTGCGCTGGGACCGTAGGATGGGTGGAGCGGAGCGATACCCATGCGGTCGGTGCGTGGATTCGATGGGTATCGCTTCGCTCCACGCCATCCTACGAAAAGCGAGCATGCACACGAGGCCACCCGTGGTCCTCTCGGACGATACCCACGCCATCCTGCGAAAAGCGAGCATGCGCACGAGACCACCCGTAGTCCTCTCGGACGATGTGTCGCCCGGCCGTGCACCGAAATAATCCCGGCACACTCAATGCCAGGAGCGACGCCATGGCCGCCTTGCCGCAAGGGCACTTCGTCACCCTCAACGACGGACTCCGATTGCATTACCTGGACGACGGCAGCGGCGAGCCCGTGCTGTTCCTCCACGGCAGCGGCCCCGGCGCCAGCGGCCACAGCAACTTCAAGCTGAATTATCCGGAGTTCGCCGCCGCCGGCCACCGCGTGCTGGTGCCGGACCTGCCCGGCTACGGCGCCAGCGACAAGCCGGAAACCGACTACAGCCTGGACTTCTTCGTCGACGCGATGTTCGGCCTGCTCGATGCTCTGGACGTCCCGCGCTGCACTCTGGTGGGCAACTCCCTGGGCGGCGCCATCGCCATCAGGATGGCCCTCGACCAGCCGCAGCGCATCACGCGCCTGGTGCTGATGGCGCCCGGTGGGCTGATGGAGAAGGAGCAGTACTACCTTCAGATGGAGGGCATCCAGAAAATGGGCGCCGCCTTTGCCAATGGCGAGCTGAACGACGCCGACGGCATGCGCCGCCTGCTCTCGCTGCAGCTCTTCGATGCCGCGCAGATCAGTGACGAGACGGTCAACGAGCGCGTTGCCGTGGTGCGCGAGCAGCCGCGTTGCGTGCTGACCCGCATGCAGGTACCGAACCTGGCCGGGCGCGTGGCTGAGCTGTCCTGCCCTATCCTCGGCTTCTGGGGCATGAACGACCGGTTCTGTCCCGCCAGCGGCGCGCAGACGCTGATGGAGGCCTGCAGCAATATCCGCTTCGTGCTGCTCAGCGAATGTGGCCACTGGGTGATGGTCGAGCACCGCGCGCTGTTCAACCGCGAAGTGCTGGCCTTCCTCGCGGAGGCTGCGGCATGAGCGAGGCTCTCCAGCGGCAGCACGCCGACGAACTCTACGCCGCCTTGGTCGAGGGCCGCACCCTGGCGCCGCTCACCGAGCGCTGGGCACAGATCGACGTCGAGGACGCCTATCGCATCTCGCAGAACATCTTGCAGCGACGCCTGGCCGACGGCGACGAGCTGGTGGGCAAGAAGATCGGCGTCACCTCCGAGGCCGTGCAGCGCATGCTCAACGTGCACCAGCCGGACTTCGGTTTCATCACCCGCAAGATGTGGTTCGCCAATGGCGCCGACATCTCGCTGTCGGAGAATTGCCTGATCCAGCCGCGCGCCGAAGGCGAGATCGCCTTCCGCCTCAAGCGCGACCTCCAGGGCCCCGGCGTCACCGAGGCCGACGTGCTGGAGGCCACCGAATGCGTGATGGCCTGCTTCGAAATCGTCGACTCGCGCATCCACGACTGGAAGATCCGCATCCAGGACACCGTGGCCGACAACGCCTCCTGCGGCGTGTTCGTGCTCGGCGAGGTGGAGCGCGACCCGCGCGAGCTGGACCTGCCCACCCTGCGCATGCGCGTACGCAAGAACGGCATGCCGATCAGCGAGGGCCTGGGCTCGGCGGTGCAGGGTAACCCGCTCACCGCCGTGGCCTGGCTGGCCAACACCCTGGGCGGCTTCGGCATTCCCTTCAAGGCGGGCGAAATCATTCTTTCCGGATCGCTGGTACCGCTGGAACCGGCGAAGGCGGGCGACCGTTTCGAACTGGACATCGACGGCCTGGGCAGCGCCCGGGTGTCCTTCCGTGCATAGGAGTCATCCATGAGCAAGAAACTCAGGGCCGCGATCATCGGCCCCGGCAACATCGGCACCGACCTGCTGATGAAGATGCGCAGGTCCGAATGGATCGAACCGGTCTGGATGGTTGGCGTCGACCCGTCTTCCGACGGCCTGGCGCGCGCCCGAGAATTCGGCCTGAAGACCACCTCCGACGGGGTCGACGGCCTGCTGCCGCACGTGCTGGACGACGACATCCGCATCGCCTTCGATGCGACCTCCGCCTACGTGCACGCCGAGAACAGCCGCAAGCTCAATGCGCTGGGCGTGATCATGGTCGACCTGACCCCGGCCGCCATCGGCCCGTTCTGCGTACCGCCGGTGAACCTGGCGGAGCACGCCGGCAACCTGGCGATGAACGTCAACATGGTCACCTGCGGCGGCCAGGCCACCATCCCGATGGTGGCGGCGGTCTCGCGGGTGCAGCCGGTGGACTATGCCGAGATCGTCGCCACCGTGTCCTCCCGCTCGGTCGGGCCGGGCACGCGCAAGAACATCGACGAGTTCACCCGCACCACGTCAGGCGCCATCGAGCAGGTCGGCGGGGCGAAGCAGGGCAAGGCGATCATCGTCATCAACCCGGCCGAGCCGCCGCTGATGATGCGCGACACCATCCATTGCCTGACGGCTGGCACGCCGGATCAGGGCGCCATCCGCGCCTCGGTGCACGAGATGATCCGCGAGGTGCAGCGCTACGTACCGGGCTACAAGCTGATCAATGGTCCGGTGTTCGAGGGCAATCGCGTCTCGGTGTACCTGGAGGTGGAAGGCCTGGGCGACTACCTGCCCAAGTCCGCCGGCAACCTCGACATCATGACCGCCGCCGGCCTGCGCACCGCCGAGATGTTCGCCGAACAAGCCCACCAGGGCGCCCTGCAACTGCCGGCCCGCTGAGGAGAATCACCATGAACCTGCAAGGCAAGCGCGTGCGCCTGCACGATATGAGCCTGCGCGACGGCATGCACGCCAAGCGCCACCAGATCAGCCTGGAACAGATGGTGTCCGTGGCCACCGGCCTGGACGAAGCCGGCGTGCCACTGATCGAGATCACCCACGGCGACGGCCTGGGCGGCGCCTCGGTGAACTACGGCTTCCCGGCCCACAGCGACCGCGAGTACTTCGAGGCGGTGATTCCCAGGCTCAAGCAGGCCAAGGTCTCGGCGCTGCTGCTGCCGGGCATCGGCACCGTCGAGCACCTGAAGATGGCCCACGGCTGCGGCGTCTCGACCATCCGCGTGGCGACCCACTGCACCGAAGCGGACGTCTCCGAGCAGCACATCGGCATGTCCCGCGAGATGGGCCTGGACACCGTCGGCTTCCTGATGATGGCGCACATGGTCAGCGCCGAGCAGCTGCTGGAGCAGGCGCGGCTGATGGAAAGCTTCGGCGCCAACTGCATCTACTGCACTGATTCGGCCGGCTACATGCTGCCTGCCGAGGTCAGCCAGAAGATCGGCCTGCTGCGCGCCGAGCTGAAGCCGCAGACCGAGGTCGGCTTCCATGGCCACCACAACCTGGGCATGGCCATCGCCAACTCCCTGGCTGCCATCGAGGCGGGCGCGGCGCGCATCGATGGTTCCGTGGCCGGGCTGGGCGCTGGCGCCGGCAATACGCCGCTGGAAGTCTTCGTCGCGGTGCTCAAGCGCATGGGCGTGGATTGCGGTGTCGATCTCTACGGCATCATGGATGTCGCCGAGGACCGCGTGGTGCCGATGATGGACCAGCCGATCCGCCTCGACCGCGACGCGCTGACCCTGGGCTACGCCGGCGTGTACAGCTCCTTCCTGCTGTTCGCCAAGCGCGCCGAGGCCCGCTACGCCATTTCTGCCCGTGACCTGCTGGTGGAACTGGGGCGGCGCGGCACGGTGGGCGGCCAGGAAGACATGATCGAGGACCTGGCACTGACCATGGCGGCCAGGGCCGGCCTGTTGCCGACCTGAAGCGGGCAGCGCCGGCTGCCGTGAGGGCAGCTGGCGCGGTGCTCAGTCGGGCAGGCCGGCCTTGCGGAAGCCTTCGACGAAGTGCTCGCGCACGGCTGCATCGCGCAGCGGTTCGGTCGCGACCCAGTGACGGATGCTGAAGTCCGGATTGCTGACCAGGAAGAACTCGGTTTCCGCGCGGGCTTCGTCCAGCCGGCCCAGCTGGGCGAGGGCGGCGGCGAGGAAGCGCCGCGAGCTGCTGCGGTAGGTTTCGTCACGGCGCAGGGTCTGGATGGCGCCCGGGTAGTCGCGCGCCGCGTATTGCGCCTGGCCAAGGGTCAGGTAGTACCAGGCGGCGGGGAAGGGGTTCAGGCGGAAGGCCCGGCGGATATGCTCCAGGCCCTCGTCGATACGCCCGGCCAGCACCCTGACGTCGGACAGCGCCGCCCAGGCATCGGCTTCGTTCGGGTCCAGCGCCAGGGCGCGCTCGAACTGCGCGTCCGCTTCGGCGTACTGGCACTCGTAGGCCAGCAGGTAGGCCAGGCTCCAGCGGCAGCCGGCGTCGTTGGGGTCGATGGCGACCGCCTCGCGCGCCTCCCGCAGGGCCGCCTCGCGCTCCTGGGGCGTGGGGCCGCCGCTGTGGATCCAGCCCATCCAGTGGTTCATCGCCAGCCAGCGCCGCGCCTCGGCGTACTGCGGGTCGAGGGCGATGGCACGGCTGAGCATGAGGTGCGCCTCCCGTGCGGCCAGCGGCGAATCGTCCATCAGCTGGCGTGCTCGCACACAGAGTTCGTAGGCCTCGATGCTGCTGGGCCGATTGCGCGGCAGCGGCGTGCGCAGGTGGCCGAGCAGGGCCTGGACGATGCGCCCGGCGACTTCGTCCTGCACCGTGAAGACCGCCTCCAGCTCGCGGTCGAAACGCTCCGCCCAACGCTGCTCGCCGCTCAGGGCGTCCACCAGCTGGGCGTTGATCCGCACCTGGCCGCCGTAGCGCCGCGCGCTGCCCTGGAGCAGGTAGCGCACGCCCAGCTCGCGGGCGATGGTGCGCACGTCCATGGCCTTGCCCTTGTAGGCGAAGGCCGAGGTGCGGGCGATCACGAACAGGCCGGCGACCCGCGACAGCTCGGTGGTCAGGTCTTCGGTCAGGCCATCGACGAAGGACTCCTGTTCGGCGTCGGGACTGCCGTTGACGAAGGGCAGCACGGCGATCGAAGGTTCCTCCGGCAGCGCCAGCGGAGTGCGCGGTGTGTCGGCGAGGCGCTCCACGGCGCCGCTGAAGCGATAACCGACGCGGGGCACGGTGGTGATCCAGGAGGCGCCGTCCGGCGCTTCGCCCAGCACCTTGCGCAACTGCGCGATCTGTACCGTGAGGTTGCCTTCCTCGACCACCAGCCCCGGCCAGGCAGCGTCCAGCAGTTCGGCCTTGGCGAGGATTTCGCCGGGGTGCTCCAGTAGGGCCTGCAACAGCAGCAACGCGCGAAAGCCCAGCGCGACCGGCACGTCGTCGCGGCGCAGCGTGCCGGCGTGGCCATCCAGTACGAAGGGGCCGAAAGCCAGACGCGATTTCTGCATGAAGCCCCCTTTGCAAGTTTTTGGAAGTCTTTGGCGCCGCTTGAGGACGGCGGCGTGGGCGTTCTTCAGGCTAGGTGCTGAGTGCGATCGAGTCGAATGGAGGTTGCCATGCACCTTACTCCCCGGCTTCCGCTGCCGGAAGCGTCACCCCTGTCCTTCAGCCCGGCCAGGCTGCGGGCACTTCTGGCCCTCTGGCAGGCGCGCGTTCGCGTGCGCCGGCAGCTCGCCGACCTGGCCAGGGGCAATCCGCACCTGGTCGAGGACATCGGCCTGACCCGCCGCCAACTGGCCGCCGAAGTGGCCAAGCCATTCTGGCGGGCGTGAGGCCCTGCGCGTGCAGTAGACTGGCGGCCCGCCCGCGCCGGATGCCGCCCCATGCTCAGGAATTTCACCGACCTCGATCTGCGCCTGCTGCGCATCTTCGCCTCCGTGGTGAAGTGCGGCGGCTTCACCGCGGCGCAGGCTGAGCTGAACATGAGCCAGTCGAACATCAGCATGCACATCGGCAGCCTGGAGAAGCGCCTGGGCTACCGTTTGTGCGAGCGGGGCAAGGGCGGTTTCCGCCTGACGGCGAAAGGCCAGCGGATTCTCGAAGCGTCCCAGGCGATGTTCGACGCCATCGGCCTGTTCCGCGACCAGGCGCAGGCGCTCTCGGGCAAGCTGGTGGGCGAGCTGTACCTGGGCATGGCGGACAATGTCACGACGCTGCCGCAGGCGCGCTTCGACGAGACCCTGGCGGCCTTCCACGGCCGCGAGCAGGACGTGCAGCTGAACCTCTACGTGAACTCGCCCACGGAGCTGGAGCTGGCGGTGATCGACGGCCAGCTGGACCTGGCGATCTCCTATTTCAGCCGCACCCGGCCGACCCTGGATTACCTGCCGCTGTACACCGAGGAGATCGGCGTGTTCTGCGGCGAACGCCACCCGCTGTTCGCGGTGCGTCAGCCGACCCTGGAGCAGATCGCCGACTGCAACTGGGTGCGGCACGGCTTCCTGCCGGAGGACCAGGAGCTGCCGTTCCGCCCCGAACGCAGCAGCGCCACCGCGCATCACATGGAGGCGGTGGCGCATTCGGTGCTGGCCGGCACGCACCTGGGCTACCTGCCGACCCACTACGCGAATATCTGGGTCGAGCGCGGGCGGATGAAACCGCTGCTACCGGAAAGGCTCTGCTACGAGGTGACCCACAGCATGATCACCTACGCCGGGCGGCCCCGCAGCGAGGCCGCCCGCGCCTTCATCGAGGACCTGCTGGGCGTGCACGGCCTGCCGGCCTGAGTGCTCAGCCGAGGGTGCCGTTCAACGCGTTGAGGTAGATGCGCGAATAGTCCTCGGCGAGCAGCGGCAGGGCGTTGGTTTCCGAGGAGGAAATGTCCGCCACCGCCTGCTCGCCGACCCACTGTGCATCCTCGCCATCGAGGCCCAGTTCCTTGAGCGTATGGGGAATGCCCACCGCCGAGCGCAGCTCCAGTACCCAGCCGAGCAGACCGTCGAAGCTCGCTTCCGGCAGCTCCAGGTAACGGGCGAGGCGCGTGGCGTCAGCCTCGATGGCCGTGCGGTTGGCCACCAGCACGTACGGCAGCAGCACGGCGTTGAGCAGGCCGTGGTGCTTGTGGTGCCTGGCGCCCAGCGGGTGGGCCAGCGCGTGCACGCCGCCCAGTCCCTTCTGGAACGCCACGGCGGCGCTGGCGGACGCCACCAGCATGCCTTCGCGGGCGGCCAGGTCGGTGCCGTTGTGCACGGCCCGTTGCAGGTGCTCCTTGACCAGGCGCACGCCCTCGATGGCGACGCCAGCCGACATCGGGTGGTAGAGCGGCGAGAACAGCGATTCCAGGTGATGGGTCAGGGCGTCCATGCCGGTGGCGGCGGTGAGCGATTTCGGCAGGCCGACGGTCAGCGCCGGGTCGAGGATCACCGAGCGGGCCAGCAGCTCGCGGTGGCCGACGACGATCTTGATGCCGCGTGCGGTATCGGTCAGCACCGCCTCGCGGCCCAGTTCGGAGCCGGTGCCGGCGGTGGTGGGAATGGCGATCAGCGGCGGCAGGCCGAGCTCCGGGTGATCGCCCAGGGTCGGGTAGCGCGCGATCAGCTGCGACCATTCGAAATGCTGCAGGCCATCGGCATCGCGGCTGAGCAGGGCGATGCCCTTGGCCGCGTCGAGCGCGCTGCCGCCGCCCAGGGCGATCAGCGCGTCATGGCCGCCTTCGGCCAGGGCCAGCGCGCCGGCGCGGACTTCTTCCAGCGCGGGGTTGCTGGAGAAACCGTGGAACAGCGTGTAGTCGATGCCGGCCGCTTCCAGGCGCCGGCGCACCTCGTGCAGCGGGGGCAGTTCGAGCATGCCGGGGTCGGTCACCAGCAGCGGCTTGCGCATACCGGCGAGGCGGCAGCGCTCGGCCAGCTGGTCGAGGGCGCCGACGCCGCAGAGGATTTCCGTGGGGTAGTTCCAGTAGTTCAGGGTGGACATGACAAGCTCCGGATTTCAGGCATGACTCGCCCGTGCCGGCTTTTTCAGGGCCAGCAGCGCAGGGCGTGGGAAGAGAGGCGCCGGAGCGGCCCGGCGCCGATGATTCAGCCGAGCTGGCTCAGCCGACCGCGCGGCCGGCGAAGCTCAGGCTGGTGGCGATGCGGCGGTGCGGCTTGGCGATGAACAGGTAGGCCAGGCCGAACAGGGCGAGGGCGGAGAACACCACGATCACGGCCCAGACCTGGAACCAGGGCGCGCCGGGCGGGGCGAGCATTTCCCGTGGCCAGGCCACGTTGATCGCCTCGAGCACCAGCCAGACCACGGCGATGACGTTGACCAGCAGACCCTTGCGGCCAAGCTTCAGCGCGCCTTTGTCCGGGTCCCAGCGGCCAGTCAGGCGGGCATACAGCGCGCTGGCGGCGACGATCAGGAAGACGAAGAAGAAGCCGCCGCTGCCGAAGGCGATCAGCGTGCCGACCGCAGTGGCGTTCAGCCCCAGCGCCAGGCCCAGGCTGGCCAGCAGGGTGCTGCAGACCATCGCCGCCATCGGCACCTTGCGCTTGTCGACGCGGCGCAGCAACGCGGAGCCGGGGAGGATTTCATCGCGGGCCATGCCGAAGATGGCGCGGCCGATGTAGGTCTGCACCGAGACCACGCAGGCGACGAAGGCGACCAGCACGATGGCGACGAACGGCTGCTCGGCCCAGGCACCAAAGGCATCCACCACGGCGGGTGTCACCGGGTCGATGATCTGCCCGCTGACCACGGCGGCCGGGTCCTTGTACGACAGGGTGACGGCGAAGGCGGTGAGCATCACGGTCAGCCCGACCACCAGCATGGAGCGCAGGATGGCGCGCGGCGTGGAGACGCGGGCGTCGGTGGTTTCCTCGGAAATCTGCGAGCAGGCATCGAAGCCGAGGAAGGCCCAGCCGCCCACGGCCAGCGCGGTGAGGAAACCGCTCCAGTAGCTGCCGCCTGAGACTTCCAGGGCATTGAGGCTGCTGAACAGCATCTCGAAGGAGTGGTTGCGGAAGAACAGCAGCAACAGCACGCCGATCCCGATGGAAGCGATTGCCTCGGCGAAGATGCCGGCGTTGACGAAGTACTTCAGCGGGTTGATGCCCAGCAGGTTCACCGCCAGGCCCAGGGCCAGCAGCGCCGCGCCGCAGAGTACCTGGGCGTTGGCCGAGGGCGGTTCGCCGGTCACCAGCAGGCCGAGCCAGAAACCGCCCAGGTAGGCGACGGTGGTGAGCGAGGCGAGGGCGGAGGCGAGGTAGAGGAAGCCGGTGAACCAGGCCGCGCGATCACCGATCAGGCGGCGCACCCACTGGTAGCAGCCGCCGGCCAGCGGGAACTGCGAGGACAGCTCGGCATAGACCAGCGCGACGGTGAGTTGCAGCAGCAGGCACAGTGGCACGACCCATACCCAGGACGGGCCGACGCTCATGGCGCCCAGGGACATCACCGAGTAGATGCCGACCACCGGCGAGATAGTGGCGAAGCCGACGGAGAAGGACGACCACAGGTTCAACCCACGATCGAGTTCCTGACGGTAGCCGTGGCTGGCGAGCAGGCTTTCGTCGCCGTTGCCGCCTTGTGCGGGGATCGGGAGGTCAGACATGCCGGCCTCCGGTGTTCAGGGAAAAGGGGAATTCACGGCCAGGCATGACGGGGCAAAGGCACATGGAAGATCCTCGGGGCAGTTGGAGTTGTTATCGAGAACCCGCGTCTCTGGAGGACGGCTGAGTAACTGGCGCTCTCAATGAAGCGCGTGGCCAGAGTAGGGCGCTGCCGCATCAGGAAAAATTCATAT
Organism: Enterobacterales bacterium AE_CKDN230030158-1A_HGKHYDSX7; assembly: GCA_046940325.1. GTDB lineage: Bacteria > Pseudomonadota > Gammaproteobacteria > Pseudomonadales > Pseudomonadaceae > Pseudomonas. The sequence goes on from JBKYMN010000010.1 coordinate 93,240, forward strand.
TTGATTGGACTGACATCAATTCAGGCTGATGTTTGTGGGGTGATTGCCCGCATGATGCCAGGGAACGCGTGGGTGGGCGGCGGATTGTCCGTGCAGGAGCGGGCGCTGCTGCGCTCACAGCCAGGACGCAGGGTGTGGTGCCTGGCCTTGCGGCATTCGTCCGGAAAGCGCTGGAGGTGCTGATGGACCTGAGGCCGAGGAAAGCCACTGAGCCCAGGTGTCCCCTGTAGGAGCGGGCCATGCTCGCGATCGCGCGCAGGGCGCGCTGCTACAGACGGTGTAGTCGCTCAGGCAAGGCGTCGAGGCATGTTCGAGAGGGCGATCCGGGGGGAAAGGCAGGAACCGGGAGCGACGGCGCGCCCCCGGTGACGAGCGAACTCAGCAGTGCTTGTCCTGCTCGGCTTTCTTCTCAGCGTCCGGCTGGGCGTTCTGCGCGGTCTGCTGTTCGACGTCGGCCTTGGCGCGCAGGGCCTGGTAGTTGGCCTCGGTCAGGCGGTTGGTCATCAGCGTGGATTCTTCGGCCATGGATGCCTGGCTGGCGAGCAGGGCGGCAAGGGTCAGGGCACTGGCAGTGAGCAGTTTCATGAAGGAATTCTCGGGTAGTGGACTTCTGATGGGTGATGGCTCGCGAGTGGCCACAGTCTACTGACGGGCCTGCGGGCGAACCCATGAGGAAAACTGCTGGGAATGATCGAATCGCTCCCGCAGTGTTTCCCAGGCGGTCTCCGCCGAATCGGAGACTGCCCTGAAAGCCCCGCACAGCGCGGCTCTGTGCGGGCAGGAGGTTTCTCGCGGCTGGTCGCAAAGTGATCGATAGTGAAGCCGGGCTAATGAATCCATGCCGGTTGCCTTACGAGTTCCGCCGGGTCTCAGGCCTTCACGTAGACCCAGGCCAGCAGGCCTGATTGCAGCCGGACGTTGATCCGCTGGTAGTCGGAGACCTCGTAGGCGTCGGCCGCCTGCAGCTCCTGCGGGGTGATCTCGAAAACGCTACCGGGCACCCGGTCGGCGTCCTCGCCGCTGTACAGGACGATGGGATGGTGGGTCTTGCCGCTGGTGGCGAGCACGGCCGGGTCAGTGATTTCCACCCAGTCCTGGCGGAAGCCCACCAGGGCGTCGGAGCGGCCGTGCAACTCGCGGCCGAAGCTGGCCAGTTGCACAGCCTTGTCCTGCAGGGTGCCGTAGGAGAACAGCAGTACGGTTTCGCTCATCGTTCGTGCTCCGTGTCAGGCCAGCAGGTCTTCGTAGAAGGCGCCATAGGCCTTGCTCGGGTGGGCGAGCTGGATTTCCAGGATCCACAGGCCGCCATTGGGGTGCTCGGCGTAGTCGCCCAGGTCGCCAGCGCGGTAAATGGCGTGGGGGAAGTCGCTGACGCGGTGGCCCTTGATGTCCAGGTTGAGCTTCCAGCCCATGGCCTCGGCCTGCTGGTGGGCGAAGTCGTAGAGTTCGACGCCGCTGCAGCCGGTCTCGCGCCAGCACGCTTCGACGCGTTCGAACAGGGTCTTGGCCGCCGCCGCACAGGCCGCCATCTCCGGGTCATTGCCGGTGACGAAGGTAGCGCCGGCATCGCCTTCGTGGCCACGCCAGACCACGCCCATGTCGATGAAGAAAATGTCGTTCTCGCCCAGCACCGGGTTGCCCTCGGAGCGCTGCTTGAAGGTCTTCAGGGTATTGGCGCCGAAGCGGATCAGCAGCGGGTGCCAGATGCGCTCCATGCCCCGCTCGGCGAGCACCTGCTTGCCGAGGGCGACGGCTTCCAGCTCGGTCATCCCGGGGCGGATCGCAGCGGCGATGGCGTCCACGGCGTCCCAGGTGCGGGCCTGGGCGTACTGCATCGATTCCAGCGCGTAATTCGCGCCGACGGCTTCCTTGGCATACACAGCGGTGTTCATGTTCTTTCCTCTGAACGGCGGGCTAATCGGTATATATATTTCTACATAGCGATGCCGGAATTCAATCGAGGATTCAGCAGCAGGACATGGCGCAGGCAATGAACGCGGTGGTCAGGGTGGTGAGCGTCAGGCCGACCAGGAACAGCGTGTCGGCGAAGCGTTCCAGCCGGTGGTTGCGCTGCAGCTTGCGGGTGCGCAGACCGAAATAGGCGGTGAGAGTGGTCGCCAGGTAGATCACCGTGTTCACCGCGAGCATGTCCTGGCCGATCAGGTCGACGCGGTGCTGGCCAACGATGATGCGCAGGATGCCGACCACGGTCAGGCACACGCCGACCATGGCGCCGGACGCGGCGAAGATGTGCACGCAGATGTCGTCGTCCAGTTGGGCGGTGTGGCTCTTGTGGCTCATGGCGGGTCTCCTGGGCCGGTGGCTGCGGTTCATCCGCTGGCCTTGCCGGTCTCGATGTGGCTGCCATGATAGGAGTGACGCGGCGCTTGCTGTACTCGCTTTCCCGGTGGCCCCAGGTGACCCGAAAAACAGCGGAAAATCAGCCAGATAGCCGTCGCCTGCCACGCCAGGCGCGGGCCCTGGAGAAGGTCGAGCTCATATTGGAGGCGTCCCGGCGCATCCTGGAACGTCACGGCCTGGAGGGATTCACCACCAATCACGTGGCGGAATTGGCCGGGGTCAGCGTCGGCTCGCTCTATCAGTACTTCCCCAACAAGGACCGCATCCTCGACGAACTGGCCCGGCGCGAACTGGCGGCTCTGGCGGCCGGCATCATGGCCGCGCTCACCGGCCGCCCGCCAGAGACTCCCGGCGAGCGCATCCGCGCGGTGATCCATGCCGCCGTCAGCGCCTACGGCGGACGCACCGGCGCGCACAAGGCGCTGATGCACTACCTGATGACCCGTGGCGGCGGCAGCCCGCTGCCGGCCCTGCGCGGCAGCATCATGACCCACCTGGTGACCCACGGCCTGACCGACCACGACCAGCAGCTGCGCAAGCTCGACGAGGCCGAAGTCTTCGTCCTCGCCCACGGCGTCGGCGGCGTGCTGCGCGCGCTGCTGGAAGACCCCGCTGCCCTGGCGCCGGGGCGGCGCGAGGGCATCGAGGAAGCGCTGGTGCAACTGGTGCTGGCGTACTACCGGCTGTCCGCAACGCCGACTGCGCCGGCCGGCTGATACGCGGCGCGGTCAGTCGCCGTTGGCCGGGTAGTCGAAGCAGGCGAACTGCTGGCCGCCGTACTCGTTCTGCTGCCGTCGGCACGTGGTGTTCTGTGCTTCGCAGGCGGCCACCGACCTGGCGTCGGTGGCCGGAACCACGATGCGCACGCTGGGCAGGCCCTGTTCGTAGCCATGGGCGATGAGCAGCTCGCCGACCCGTGCCAGCAGGTCGGGGTCCCGGCAGCTTTCGGCGAGGTTGGCGCAGGCGTGGCCGACGTCCTGGACCTGGCTGGCATCAGGCTCCAGTACAAGGCTGGCAATACCGGATCGATGCTGCTCGCCGTCCTTGATCACGTCATAGAAGATCACCGGGGCACCGGTGGGCTTGAAGACTTTCATTTCCCTGGGCTGCAGGCTGAAGCCCGAGCCGTAGAGGACCTGCGCCTCGGCGAAGGCTTCTTCGGGCTGGACTGCGCGCAGGTCTTTACCATTGACGACGGTCATGTTGAGTGCTCCGGCAAGAGTGGCCCCCCGTTCAGCCTAGCTCCGCCAGCGCAGGCACTCATCATTCATCTGGAGGAAGCGGCCGGCGCTACAGCCACCAGCGCAGCAGGTAGAACGCGCCCATGCTGAGCAGCACGCTGAGCAGCACATTGCGCGTCCACAGCACCAGCGCCACGGCGACCACGCCGCCCAGCAGGTAGGGATTGTCCAGGCGCAGGTTCAGCTGGTGCTCGGGGAGGAACACGATCGGCCCGCAGATCGCCGTGAGCATGCCCGGCACGGCGAAGCCGAGGAATTGCCGCACGTTGCTGCTCAGGCGGATCGGCAGGCGTGGCTCGAGGAACACGTAGCGGTTGAAGAACACGATCAGACCCATGCCGAGGATCACTGCCCAGACCATCATGCGCGCACCCCCGAGAGTTTCTGGCAGACGAAGCCGGCGAACATCCCCGCCAGCCCGGAAAGCACCAGGGCCGAGCCCAGTTGCCAATAGCTGAAGAGCACCGAGCAGAACAGCGAGACCGCGACGCAGACCACGGTCGGCACGTTCTTCACCACGGGGGTGATCAGGGCGATGAAGGTGGCGGCGATGGAGAAGTCCAGGCCCAGGTGTTCCAGCCCCGGAATGCTGGTGCCCACCAGCACGCCGGCGAGGGTGAAGAGGTTCCAGGCGATGTAGAAGGTCAGGCCCACGCCCAGGGCATACCAGCGGTTGAAGGTCTGGCGGTCATGGCTGCTGGTGAGGGCGAACAGTTCGTCGGTGAGCAGGAAGCCCAGGCCGGCGCGCCAGCGACCGGGCAGGCCGGAGATCACCGGGCGCATGGTCATGCCGTAGAGCAGGTGCTGGGAGGTCAGCAGCAGGGTGGTGATCATGATCGAGAAGAAGCCGGCGCCGCCCTTGAGCATGCCAATGGCCACCAGCTGCGCGGCGCCGGCGAAGACGATGGCGGAAAGGCCCTGGCCGTGCAGCGGCGACAGCCCGGCGTCGATGGCCAGGGAGCCGGCGAGCAGGCCCCAGGGCAGGACCGCCAGGGACAGCGGCATGATGTCGATGGCGCCACGCAGAAAGGCGCGGGAGGGAAGCTGGTCTTGGGACATGACAGGTTCTTGCAGGCAGATAAGTGCCTTCAGCGTGGCAGAAAGCGCTGCCGCCTGGCTTGAACAATCTTGCTGTTCCCGCTGCGCGGCTCAGCCGCCCTTGAGGAAGGCCAGCAAGGTGGCTTCCTCGGCGCTCAGGTGCTGCCGCTTGCGCGCCTTGCGCAGCCCGTTCAGCTCGCCGGCCAGGAAGGCTTCGATGACCCTCGGGTGGACATAGCACTTGCGGCAGATCGCCGGGGTATTGCCCAGTTCTTCGGCGACCTGCTGGATGATCGCCTTGAGCTGGCGGTTGGCGGACTTCTCGTCCTCCCAGCGGGTCCTGCGGCAGTGCTCCAGGGCCAGGGTGGTGGCGGCCCAGGTGCGGTAGTCCTTGGCGGTGAACTCTTCGCCGGCGTGCTCGCGCAGGTAGGCGTTGATGTCGCGGGAGTCGATCATGTGCCGCTGGCGGTCCGCGTCGAGGTACTGGAACAACTGCTGGCCGGGCAGCTCCAGGCAGCGCCGGAGGATGCGCGCCAGGCGCGGGTGCTCGATGTCCACGCTGTGGCGGATGCCGCTCTTGCCGCGAAAGGCGAAGCGGATGCGCGTGCCCTGGACCTCGACATGGCGGTTGTTCAGGGTGGTGAGGCCGAAGGAGCGGTTCTCCTTGCGGTAGCGCTGGTTGCCGATGCGGATCAGGGTGCGGTCGAGCAGTTCGACCACCGTGGCCATGACCTTCTGCGCGCCCAGCCCCGGCAGCGCCAGGTCCTTCTCCAGGCGCCGGCGCAGGGTCGGCAGGCTTTCGCCGAAGCGCAGCAGGCGTTCGTACTTGGCGCTGTCGCGCACCTCGGTCCAGCGCGGGTGGTAGCGGTATTGCTTGCGCCCGCGCATGTCCCGCCCCGTGGCCTGCAGATGGCCGAGCGGGTCGATGCAGATCCAGACGTCGAGGTAGGCCGGGGGGATGGCCAGGCGATCGATGCGCTGGATTTCCGCCTCCACGCGGATGCGTTCGCCGCCCGGGTCGAAGTAGGCGAAGCGCCCGCGCAGGCGCCGTCGGCTGATGCCTGGCAGCTGGTCGTCGACATAGTGCAGGTCCGGTGGCAGGTCCGGCAGCGGGGGCGGTGTGCTCATGCTCGGCTCCTCGGCGGCTCACAGGGGTATGGATCACCGCGCAGGGCCCGGAGTGCCGATTATTTTCCCGCCGGGATGTCGCCTCCTGCCCGACCCGCGAGGCGCAGCCGCCATTGGGGCGCGAGGAAGTGATCGATACCCTGGTGCGGAGGGGTGAGGTCCAGTGACAGGCACGGGATGCAGGAGCGGGCCGTGCCCGCGATCCGCCGGCAGGGCCGGCGGTCCGAAAGCAGCACTGCCGTTCACGGACGGCATCTGCGGCGACAGATTCGCGAGGGGGGCTCGCGGTTCGCGGGCATGGCCCGTTCCGACAGGGGCGCATGAAAAAGCCCCGGAAGGCTCACGCCAACCGGGGCTTCGCTCAGCGCATCAGGCCACGACCGGAATCATCGGGTCGGCGGCGGCCAGGGCGGTGGCGCGATCAGCGGCCGGCGGGTAGATCCACACGGTGTTGATCTCGGTCTTGATCTTCTTGCCTTCCTCGCGCAGGAAGCGCACCTGGCGGTCCCAGCCCTCGGTGAACAGCGCGCCCCAGGCGCCCAGGTCCAGGCAGGTCACATACTTGGGCTGGCTGTAGGGAATGGGCGCCACGCCCAGCAGGTCGGCGGCGGCGTTGTTGCCGGCCGAGCGACCCAGGGCGATGGCGTGCTGGCAGGTCATCAGTGCGTAGTTGCCGGCATCGTCCACGGCGGCGTAGGCGACGTCGCCAGTGGCGAATACCGCATCCTGGCCGATCACCTGGAGGTTGCGGTCCACGTGCAGGCGGCCCTGGCGATCACGCTCGCCGGCCACCTGTTCGGTCAGCGAGCTGGCACGCACGCCGGCGGTCCAGATCACCGTCTTCGCCGCGATGCGCTCGCCGCTGGAGAGGGTCACGCCGTCCTCGTCGATGGACTCCACGGAGGACTGCAGGCGCCATTCCACGCCCAGTTCAGCGGAGGCTTCGGCCACCACGGATTGGGAAGTTTCGCCCAGTGCACTGCCAATCTCGGCGCCACGATCGACCACGATCACCCGCACATTGGCCTCCGCGCCCAGCACTTCGCGCAGGCGCGCCGGCATTTCAGTGGCGGTCTCGATGCCGGTGAAGCCGCCGCCGGCGACCACCACGGTGTGGCGCGCCTCGGACTCCGGCAGTTGGTCCAGCGAGCGGATGTGATTCTCGAGGCGCACCGCCTGGTCGATGTCGTCCACGTCGAAGGCATGCTCGATGCCCGGCAGCGCGGGGCGGGCGACCTTGCTGCCGCTGGCGAGGATCAGGCGGTCGAAGCCCAGGGTGGCGATCTCGCCGCTGGCGTTGCGGTAGTCCAGCTGGCGGCCGTCGACGTCGATCTGCTCGGCGCTGCCCTGGATGAAGGTCACGCCCACGGCGCCGAACAGCTCGCCCAGCGGTGCGGCCATCTGGTGCACGTTCGGCTCGTAGAAGCGCGGACGGATGCGCAGCTCGGCCTGGGGCGCGAGCACCGCGACTTCGACGTCGCCGCGCTGGTGCAGGTCGAGCAGACGCGTGGCGCTCAGGGCGCTCCACATACCCGCGAAACCGGTGCCGACGATCAGGATGCGTTGTTTCATGGTGTCTCCGACGAAAAGGAAGGTGGGTCTGATTGGAATAGGGACCGAGTGCCTGACATCGGAGCGATTCGCTTCCCGGCTTGCCTCGGATAACTACGACTATATTTGTCGTAGTTATCCGGCGCAACCGATTTTTGCCCCAAACTCCGACCGTTCGTCCCGGTGGTCTCGGGAAAAGTCAGTTGGCTTCTGTTTATGCATGAGAGGCTTCGAGGACCTGGAGTCCAGCCATTACGGGTGACAGTTCGTCAGGAGGCGTGCTTAAGTGCTTGCCGATTGCCCGGTGTGGTACGAAAATAATGCGACTGAATTAGTCGGAGTTTGTAATGGCTTTGTACAGTGCGGGTGTGGAGTACGGCATTCACTGCCTGCTCTTTCTGACCGATGAAAAGGGCGACAGCCGCGACTCCAGTGTGCGCGCGCTGGCGGAACTGCAGGGCGTACCCCAGGAGCTGCTCGCCAAGGTCTTCACCAAGCTGGCCAAGGCCGGGCTGGTGGCGGCCACCGAAGGCGTGCGTGGCGGCTTCCGCCTGGCGCGGCCGGCGGACGAAATCACCGTGCTGGACATCGTCAAGGCCATCGACGGCGACAAGGTGATCTTCGAGTGTCGCGACATCCGCGGGCGCTGCGCCGTGTTCGAAGGCTCGCCGCCGGAGTGGGCGACCTGCGGCACCTGCTCGATCCACGCGGTCATGCTCACCGCGCAGAAGCGCATGGAAGAAGCCCTGGCCCAGCACACCGTGCTCGACCTGGCGCGGCGAGTCGGGCGCAAGGCGCCGCCGGAGTTCGGCGAGGCCCTGGTGCGCTGGATGGACGCCCAGCGCGATGGCACCGGCGCCCTCAGCTAGCGTGCATCCCCGCCGCGCGGCTTGTAGAAGACGAACTCCGCGGTCTCGGCCGTGCGGATGTACTCCTTCGCCCAGCCTGGCGAGACGTGGCGGTCATGGAAGTACATGGCGCCATGGGTGCGGTCGCTGAGCTGCTGGTTCAGCGCCCGGCGAGCGATTTCCTTGGCGATGTCATAGCGGTTCTTCTCTTCCACCTGGTCGGAGCGGCCGTCGCACCACCAGGAAAACTGGCAGTGCTTCTGTTCCTGGCCCTGCTTGACGACGCCGCACACCGTATCCGGGAAGCCGCCATGGCCCATGCGGTTGAGCACCACGTTGGCCACTGCCTCCATGTCCGCCTTGCCGCCACCCTTGGCCTCCCAGTAGAGGGTCCGCGACAGGCAGGTGAGGGCGTCGTCCAGCGGCGCCTTGCCGGCCGGGTCCAGCGCTTTCACTTCGGACTTCGTGATGGGCGACGGGCTGGTCACCGCCGTGGCGGGGTGGGCGACCTGCTGTTCCAGCACTTCGGCCTTGGTCACGGCGGCCTGGGCTTTCGCGTCGGAGGAAGTGCCGACAGTCTCGGCGAGGGAAGGGGCCGCCCACAGGGCGAGCAACAAGAGCGGGAGAATGGGGCGGCACATGTTCGAACCTACCTGCGCAGCGATGACACCTGCCACCCCGGGCTCTGTGCGCGGGGCGGCGCCCTTGAGGCTGCTTCGTGACGAAGCGACTGCGCCTTGCGGATGTGACTGCGGCCCGGCGGATTTGATTCAACTTTTCTACACCCTGGAAACTCCCGCAGCCCACGGCCGCCGGTGCCTGTGGGGATCAACGGGTAGTCCGGGCCTGCTGCTGGCGCGCTCGGGTGTCCTCGTCCAGGGGCTTGCGGATTGCCGCGAACAGCGGGTGGCCGTCGGTGTAGCGGCGGCCATAACCGAGGTTGAAGGTGTAGTCGAAGTCCGCCGGGTTGCGCCCCTGGGTGTGCTGCAGCAGGGTTTCCAGCTTGTCCAGCGCCTTCACCGCGCGGGCCTCGGCGGAACGGCCGTGTTCATAGTCGTCCCACAGTTCGAGGACGCGCTCGCGCAGGGGCGCATCGAGGCTGGCGGTGAGCTGCCGCAGGTCGGCCAGCTCCCGTGCCGACTTGTCCGGGTGCGCGGCCTGCTCTACCGCGGGGATGTCGCCGTGCAGCGCCTCGCCCAGGTCGTGGACGATGCACAGGCGGAGGATCTTCAGCGGGTCGAGGTCGGCCAGCTGGTCGTCGAAGGCCAGTGCCATCAGGCAGAGCCGCCAGCTGTGCTCAGCGGTGCTTTCCTGGCGCCCGGAGGAGGTGTGGGCACTGCGCAGGACGTCCTTCAGGCGTTCCGCTTCGCGCAGGAAGGCGAGACGCCCTGCGATGATTTCCGGCTGCATGTCGATCCCCGTACAAGGTCAGATCCGCGCAGGCTAGGCGCCTCCTGCGCGAAGGTCCACGGATAAGTTATGCGTGCCGTTCAGAGGGTTTCCACCAGCCGGACTGCGCTGCCGTCGGACAGCTGCAGGCGCGTCCAGCGGCAGCGGCCGGGGCGGATTGGCACGATGCGCGAGCGGTTCGCGCCACTGTCGAATTCCAGCGCCGGCGGGGCGAGGCTGTCACGCCAGCCCAGCGGGTCCAGCGCCGCCTCGCGCCGGACGATTTCCTCGCTGGCGTAACGCCACAGGGACCGGCCCATCAGGTCCGTGAGCGGCAGGCTGAATTCGGCGGCGCGGCTCGCCGAGCAGGCCAGCAGGCGGTGGGTGAGATCGCAGACCAGGTGCATCGCCCGCGGGCTGTCACCCACCAGGCGAGCCAGGGCCTGATCGGCGGAGGCGCTCAGGCGGGCGGCCAGCAGCGTCTCCAGCTGCCGACGCTGCTCCGGTTCCATGTCCTGCGCGCCGGACTCCCAGCGCGAGATAGTCGACTGTGCAACGCGGAACAGCTCGGCGGCATGGGTCTGCTTGATCCGGTGCAACTGCCGCCAGCGGCGCAGCGCGCTGCCGATCTGAACGGGTCTGGGACGGGTGTCGGGCATGGTCGCCTCCGATTGGAGAGAGACAGCAAGGCTACCGTCCCGAGGCCGCGAAGGCCATTCCTGGCGCCGGGTGGCGCCTCACCAGGCCGGCGCGGCGGCGAAGCGCAGGAGGAAATCCCTCACCGCCGCCAGTACCTCCATCGGTTGCTGGCGATGGGGCACATGGCCGCAGTCGGGCAGCAACTTGATCTGCGTCGGAGCAGCCGGCAGCGCGGTCAGGCGCTCGGGGTGCGCGGCTGATCCGTACTCGTCCTGCTCGCCGTGCAGGCTCAGGAGCGGGCACTTCACCAGGGCCAGTTCGGCATCCAGGTTCCAGTCGCTGAAAGCATCGCTAAGCCAGGTGTCGATCCAGGCGCGCAATACCCAGAAAGCCTTGTCGCCGTGGTATCTGGACAGGCGCTCCAATTGCCCTTCGCGAGCGAACTCCTGCTCGGCGGCGCGAATGCCCTCGCGGGTCAGGTGCTCGACGAAGGCCTGCGCGGATTCCGTGACCAGTGCCTGGCAGGCCAGTGGATGCCTCGCGGCGCAGGCCACGGCCATGGCGCCGCCGACACTGTGTCCGAAGACTACGCAGCGCTTGAAGCCGAAATGGTCCTGCAGCAGTGGGAAAAAGGTGCGCGCTTCTTCGTCGATGAAGTCCAGGGGCAGGGCGCCGGGGTAGCGCTGCGAGCGGCCGAAACCGAGGCGGTCGTAGGCGATCACCTGGCGGCCGGTGCTGCGGGCGAGCTGCTCCGGGAAGTCGCGCCACAAGGCCACGCAGCCCAGTGAGTCATGCAGCAGCAGGATCGGCGCGCCGACGGTTTCGGCGGGCGTCCAGTCCTGGGCGAACAGCTGGCCCTTTTCGCTGTTGATCCAGTGTTCCCGGGTGGCGACGGGCAACGACATGACACGCTCCTTTACTGACTCGCTGTGGGTTCGGTCATAGTATTGCGGCGACTTGCCCGGGGCGAGGTTCAGACGGGCGCATGGATAGTCCGATCGGGCCAGGAGGAATCATTGAAGCAGGTAGCGATAGTGGCCTATGAGGGCTGCTGGGCGATGGGGCTGTTTTCGGCCGCGGACTTCTTCCGCATTGCGGCCTTGCTGGAGCAGCACCTGGGCGCGGAGCCGTCCTTCGCGGTACGGGTGGTATCGGTCGAGGGCGCACCGGTGACCGCAGCAGGCGGTCACCGGATCACGGCGGACGCTTCGCTGGCCGATGTCGGGGCGGCTTCGCTGATTGTCCTGCCGGCCATCGAAGGGCCGCGCCTGGCCGGTTTCGAACCTGACGCACGGGTGCTGGAATGGCTCGGCGAGCGCATCGACGCCGGTGCGCGGGTGCTGGCGCTGACCACGGGCGCCGCGTGGCTGGCAGCGAGCGGACGCCTGGATGGCGGGTTGCTCGCCACCCACTGGGCCTTCGTCCGGCAACTGGGCAAACGCTACCCGGCCTGCCGCTTCGTGGCACGGGAGTCCTTCCTGCAGGAGGGCGGGCTGTACAGCACCGGCTCGCTCAATGGCTGCTTCGACGCCTTGCTGGACATTCTCGCCCGTGACCTTGGCGACCGCTTCGCCCAGCTCTGCGCAACCCACCTGCTGGTGGCTGACCCGCACCGCCTCGGGCCGATCCTGCCGGGCCATCGCAACCATTGCGATGACACCGTGCTGCGGGTACAGGACTGGATCGAAAGTCACCATGCCGAGCCACTGACCATCGAGCGCATGGCACGCCAGGCTGGCGTCAGCGAGCGCACCTTCAAGCGTCGCTTCAGCGAGGCAACGCGGCTGCCGCCAAATCTGTACCTGCAGCAGGTGCGCATCGACAAGGCGAAGAAGTTGTTGTTGGCCACCCAACTGCCGGTCCGCGAGATCGCGGCCGAGGTCGGTTACGCGAACGTGAGCTTCTTCGTCCGCTTGTTCAAGGCGCGGGTCGGGACTACCCCGGCGCGTTGGCGCGAAGGTACTTCCTGAGGGGCAATAAGGAAACCTTAAGGCTGCCGAGGGAAGATGACCACTCGCGGCCGGGGCTGTCCCGGGCAGTGCTCACACCGGGCCCGGTCGCTTTTTTTGAATCAAGAGAGGAGTCCTGCCTTGGACACTTGCCCTGGTCGATTGCGACAGGTCTGAACAGCGAGTCTTCCGGCAGAACCCTGCCACTGTCTCGCTGCGTTGCGGACAGTGGCGATACGCATCCCGCCACGGGATGACGTCTCACCATTCCCCTGCGGGGCCGGCCCGGCCCTTCGCACCCTCGCAATCCATCACCCGAATGCGCGCCGGCATCGCCCGGCGCATGGAGCGGCCGCGCGTCGCACACGAGGTGGAACATGGATTGGAAAGTCTTCCTGCTGCGGGTCGCCGCGGCACTTCTTCTGGGCGCCCTGATCGGCGCCGAACGCCAGCTGCGCCAGCGCCTCACCGGCCTGCGCACCAACGCGCTGGTCAGCACCGGCGCCTGCCTGTTCGTGCTGATGACCCAGGCCATGCCGGGGCTCTCGGCGGACGCGCCGCGCATTGCCGCCTACGTGGTATCCGGCATCGGCTTCCTCGGTGGGGGCGTGATCATGCGCGATGGCCTGAACGTGCGTGGCCTGAATACCGCCGCCACGCTCTGGTGCACCGCCGCCATCGGCGTGCTGTGCAGCATGGGGCTGTTGCTGGAAGCCGCGCTGGGCAGCGTGGTGGTGCTTTGCGCCAATATCCTGCTGCGCGACATCGCCCAACGCCTGAACCAGCAGGACGTGCTGCCGGCCAGCGAAGCGGAGCAGCGCTATGGCGTCGCCATCGTCTGCCGCGCCGAGGACGAGATCCAGGTGCGCAGCCTGATGCTGCACAGCCTGGACAGCAGCGAACTGCGCCTGCAATCGCTGCACAGCGAGGATCAGGCCAACCCGGCAAAACTGGAAGTGCGCGCCGAACTGCTCGGTGGCCAGGGCGCCGCCGGCCAGCTGGAACGCATGGTCAGCCGCATCAGCCTGGAAAAGGGCGTCAGTTCGGTGCGCTGGCAGCTGTTCGAGCTGGCCAGCGATTGAACCAGTCGCTTTCGTAGGGCGTATGACGCGCAGCGTTATACGCCGCTTGGTCGTGGCATGATCACGCCCGGGGTGGGATAGGAGCTGAGGGCAAGGCTTGATGAAGCGGCGTACAACCGTGAACGGTTGTGCGCCCTACAAGGTCTGTTGCTGCTGCGGGAGCGGCCTCAGCTCTCGCGCACCGCACGGCAACCACAACGCGGCGCCGGGGCACGGGCTTCCTCGGCGACCACGCCGCGCCACCAGCGCTCGCCCTGGTGCGGGGCCTGGAGGTCGATGCGTTCGCCCATCATCGGCGTGGTGACGCTCAGCCCGTGCTCGCCGGCGATTTCCAGCACGCGCTCGAAGGGCTCGTACCAGGCATGCATGGCCAGGTCGAAGGTGCCGTTGTGGATGGGCAGCAGCCAGCGGCCATTGAGGTCCTGGTGCGCCTGCACGGTCTGCTGCGGGTGCATGTGCACGTAGGGCCAGTGCTCGTTGTAGGCGCCGGTTTCCATCAGCGTCAGGTCGAAAGCGCCGAAGCGCCGGCCGATCTCGGCGAAGCCGTCGAAGTAGCCGGTGTCGCCGCTGAAGAACACGCGCAGGCTGTCGTCCTCGATCACCCACGAGCACCAGAGGGTGCGGTTGCCGTCGCGCAGGCCACGGCCGGAGAAGTGCTGCGCCGGCGTGGCGGTCAGGCACAGGCCGTCCACCGTGGTGTTCTGCCACCAGTCCAGCTGGCGGATCTTCTCCGCCGGTACGCTCCAGTCGAGCAGGCGGTCACCCACGCCCAGCGGGGTGAGGAAGACCTCGGCTCGCTCGGCCAGCACGCGGATGGTGGCGTGGTCGAGGTGGTCGTAATGGTCGTGGGAGAGGATCACGCCGCGAATCGGTGGCAGGTCCTGCAGGGCAATCGGCGGCGCGTGGAAGCGCTTGGGCCCGGCGAAGCTGAAGGGTGAGGCGCGCTCGGAGAACACCGGGTCGGTCAGCCACCAGCCGCCGCGCAGCTTGAGCAACAGGGTGGAGTGGCCGAGTCGGTACAGGCTGCGGTCGGGCGCGGCGGCCAGTTCGTCGGGCGTCAGCGCGCGGACCGGCACCGGCGCACGCGGCACGGTGTTCTTCGGTTTGTGGAAGAGCATGTCCCACAGCACCCGCGCGCCGGGCTCTGGCGTGTCGGCCGAGCGCGGGGTGAGGTTGTGGAAGCGACCGCCGCGCGATTGCGCGGAGTGGTCGTAGTCGCCGATGGGCGCGCGTTGCAGTGGGTGGCGGGACAAGGCACTGATCCTCGGGTGGCGGATTGCGTCAGGGAAGCACGCTACAGGTTCCGCCGCCAGGGAGCATTACCGGCAGTTTGATTCAGAACATCACCGCCATCGATGGAAGCAGCGCGGGGCGGATAACGCCATAGGCGTTATGCGCCCTGAGTCCCTGCTCTTGTAGGAGCGAGCTTGCTCGCGAACCGCACGGCAACGGTGCCAGGGCTGTTCGCGAGCAAGCTCGCTCCTACAGGGAAAGCCGGGGGCTTCAGTCCAGCCTGGAGAGAATGTCCCAGGCCAGCTTCACCCGCACCTCGTTGGGGTAGTTGCGGTTGGCGAGGATCACGATGCCGCGCTGCTTCGAGGGCACGAAGGCCACATAGGCGCCGAAACCGCCGGTGGCGCCGGTCTTGTTCACCCAGACCTTCTGCTGCGGCGGCAGCGGTTTGCGCAGCGCCTTCACCGGCTGGCTTTGCAGCACCATCGAGCTGCCGTTGTATTGCTGCAGGTCGGCCAGTTTCGGTGGGTAGGCGTATTGCTCCCAGACCAGGTCCTGGGTCATCGGGCCGACCTGGTAGTAGCCGGTGCGGGTGGCATCCACTGCCGCGCGCAGCTTGTCGCCGAGCTTGACCTCGCCGAGCTGGATCTGCACGAAACGCAGCAGGTCGCGGCTGCTGGTCTTCACCCCGTAGGCCTCGTCGGCGACCTGGTCGGGGTTCACCCGCACCGGCGCATCGTCCTTGTCGTAACCCTGGGCATAGGCGTTCTGCCGAGTCACCGGCACGTCGATATGGGTGTTGCTCAGGCCCAGCGGTGCGAAGACGTTGCGCTGCATGGCGGTCTTGAATGGCACGTCGAGGGCGCGTGCGGTGGCGATGCCGAGCAGGCCGATGCTGGGGTTGGCATAGGTGCGCTGGGTGTCGGCGGGATACTGCGGCTGCCAGGTCCGGTAGTAGTCGGTGAGTTGCTGCGGCGTCTTCACCTCTTCGGGCAGTTGCAGCGGGAAGCCACCGGTCACGTGGGTGGCGAGCTGGATCAGCGTCACCTTGTCCAGGGCGCTGCCGCGCAGCTCCTTCAGGTAGCGCGTCGGGCTGTCTTCGAGCTTCAGCTTGCCGGCGGCCTGGGCGAAGCCGGCGAGGGTGGCGGTGAAGGTCTTGCTCACCGAGCCGATCTCGAACAGCGTGTCGCTGTTCACCGGCTGCTTGCTCTGCTTCGACGCCACGCCGAAGTTGTAGAAACGCTGCTCGCCATGGTCGGTGACGCCGATGGCGAGGCCGGCGATGTTCTGCTCGCGCATGACCTGCTGGGCGAGCTTGTTCACCTTCGCATCGAAGTCCGGCGGGGCGGCGTGGGCGAGGCTGGCGATGAGAAGCGGGAGGAGGGCGAGTGGGGCGGTCCGGTGCATGACGACTTCCTGGGCAGTGCAATGGGCTGACCCTAGCATTGCCGCCGCAATCACTCCAGCCGGTGGCGGGGCATTGCGCCCCGCCGGCAGACCATCAACGAATATTGTTGATGTTGCCCTTGTTGCCGGTGACCTTGACGTCCACCTTCTTGAAGATGAAGTAGTCCTGTACGTTTACTTCATAACGGGGCGCGACGATCAGGTCGGAGCCGGAGCTTTTCACAGCCTTGAAGGCGGCGGCGGCCTTGGCGCTGGACACCGGGTCGAAGGCCGCCAGGCTCATGCCTGAACCGCTCTCGGCGCCATAGGTCACGCCGTCGGCGAACTGGCTGTCGCCGCCGAACTTGATGAAGCCGAACAGGATGTTTACTTGGGATTGGCCGCTGATGGGACCGCCAACGGCAACATCGGCCTTCAGGTCGGTCTTCACGACGCCCGCCACCGGCGCAATAGGCTGGCTGACGTTGTAGCTGGTGCAGCCACTGGCGATGACAGCGGCGGAAACCAGTGCGGCCGCGCTCAGGAACTTCTTCATGCTTACTCCTTGTATGCAAAGGCCCCGTTCCCGGATGCAGGGCGGGGCGGCGGCACTGTAGGGCGGCGACGAACGGCGACTGAATAAGAAGAGTCTTAAAGTGGGCGCATGTGATTGACCCTGCGATGGCTCTGCGACGGGGCTTTTCGCGCCATCGACCGACTGCGCTACGCCCGGGCGCCGGCCAGTGGTAGGATTCGCGCCCCATGCGAATCTCCGACCTCGAACAACGCCTGACCGATCTTGGCGCGCTGCCCCGACACCGCGCCCGGATGCTGCGTGCCTGGCTGCAGGGCAAGGCGCTGGATGCCGGCACCCGACGCCAGGCGAGCGAGGACTTCCTGCCGCTGAGCGTGCGCAATGGCGTGGCGCAGATCGCCGCCGAGCTGGACGCACTGGTGGCCGTACACTCCCGGCACGCCGGCGCGGATGGCTCCGAACGCCTGCTGGTGCGCCTGGCCGACGGGCAGATGGTGGAGAGCGTGCTGTTGCCGCGCGGCGGCGTCTGTGTGTCCACCCAGGTTGGCTGCGCGGTGGGTTGCCGCTTCTGCATGACCGGCAAGAGCGGCCTGCTGCGCCAGCTGTCGACCACCGAGATCGTCGCCCAGCTGGTGCTGGCGCGCCGCGTGCGGCCAGTGAAGAAGGTGGTGTTCATGGGCATGGGCGAGCCGGCGCACAACCTCGATAACGTGCTGGAGACCATCGACCGCCTCGGCACCGATGGCGGCATCGGCCACAAGAACCTGGTGTTCTCCACGGTCGGCGATCCGCGTGTCTTCGAGCGCCTGCCGCAGCAGCGGATCAAGCCGGCGCTGGCGCTGTCGCTGCACACCAGCGACGCCGCGCTGCGCGAGCACCTGCTGCCGCGCGCACCGAAGATGACCCCGCAGGAGCTGGTGGAGCAGGGCGAGGCCTACGCCCGTGCCACGGCCTACCCGATCCAGTACCAATGGACGCTGCTCAAGGGCATCAACGATTCCCCGGAAGAGCTCGACGGCATCCTGCGCCTGCTCAAGGGCAAGTTGGGCGTGCTCAACCTGATCCCCTTCAACGCGCTGGAAGGCGACCAGTACCAGCGCCCCGATGGCGAGCGCATTGTCGAGATCGTCCGCTACCTGCACAGCCGCGGCGTGCTGACCAAGGTGCGCAACAGCGCCGGGCAGGATGTCGACGGAGGCTGCGGGCAGTTGCGCGCGCGGGCGAGCGGGCTGATCGCCAGCACCGGGCGGCGCACTCGCCCCGCCTAGCGGCCCCTCAGGCGACCCTGCCGGAGAGCACCAGCACGACCAGTACCCACAGGCCGAGCGCGGCGAGGAAGTTGACCGTGAACACCAGGCCGCGCAGTCGCACGTTGCGGGTGAGAATCTGCACGCCGCTGTGGGCCACGCGGCCGGCGATGAACAGCCAGGCCAGCGCGGTCGCGGCGGCGAGGTTCACCTGGTTCTGGATCAGCAGCAGGCAGGCGGCGTAGAAGAACAGCGGCCACTCGAACTGGTTGGACAGGTTGGCGCTGATGCGCGGCTCCACCTCGGCCCAGGGGTTGCTGCCGTCCGCTCGCTGGCCGATGCCCCAGACCTTCGGCGCGCGGGCCACCGTCAGCAGCACATAGAGAAACGCAGCCAGCGCCACATGGGTGGCCATCGGCAGAATGAGCGGGTGCATGGCGGGTGATCCTTCACGGCGGCCGGATTGGCAGGCCGACTATAGGCGGATCGACGGGCGGCTGTCCAAGGCCGGAAGCGGCGCCCTGCGTGCCCGCTGAAACGCCCTGCAGGGCCGATGGCTGCTGCCTTTGGCTTGCGCCGGCGGGGGTCGGGTTGTTAGCCTTCCACCTCTGAAAGAACCAGCAGGGCTGGGTATGGCGATCCGGGTTGTCGAAGCACAAGAAGTTGATCAGCAGCGCATTGCCATTCCTGGTTGGGAGCAGCAGTACACGCAGATGTCCGCCGGGCGGTTTGCCGGGCGCATCCTGCATGCGGAAGTCGAGGGTATCGAGCTCTACGAGGAGCAGATGAACCTGCGCGTGGAGCAGGAGTTCCACGCTCCTCCCGGTGCCCTGGTGTTCAGCTTCGACATGTCCGACAACGCGCTCTACCTGCTCGACGGCGAAACCCGCAATGCCTGGGTGACGCCGGAGAACTACCGCGAGGTGGCGGTGGTGATCAAGGAATCCGCGTACTGGGGGCAACCGGCGGAAACCTTCGCCGACCTGGTGCTGACGCCGCTGCGCTCTGGCCACTGCCGCTCGGTGGCGACCTCGCTGAGCAAGCTGCTGACCAGCGCTTCTTCGGGGAGCGATCCGATGGAGGCGCCGGGCGTTGCCCAGAGCATCGTTTCCGATTGCTTTTCGCTGCTGTGCGAGGCGCCGCTGGAAGGCGAGCGCCGCGCTCGCTCGGTGGTCCAGGCCAAACGGGTGGTGCAGCGCGTCAAGGAAGTGGTGAACGACTGCCCCGACGAGCCGTTCGGCATGGCCGAGCTGGCCGCCAAGGTGGGGGTTTCACCGCGCAGCCTGCAACAGTCCTTCCTGCATTACGCCGGCATGCCGCCGATCGTCTGGCTGCGCAACCGCCGGCTCAACGGCGCGCGCCGTGACCTGCTGGCCGCCGCCGAGTCCGGCATGACCGTGGCCGAGGTGGCGATGAAGTGGTCGTTCTGGCACCTGGGGCGGTTTTCCCAATCCTATTTCGCGCTGTTCGGCGAATACCCCAAGACCACGGCGAAGCAGGGTGGTCGGGCCTGAGCCCATTGCCTGCAACGGAGCGGTAGCTGAGCCATCGCGGACGGAGTCCGCTCCTACGCTAGCCGGTTGGGTAGGAGCGGACTCCGTCCGCGATTGTCTGGTCCCACGACCGAGACCTGCAGCGATCAAAGAAAAAGCCCCCGAATCGGGGGCTTATCGTTTACAGCAGCGCAATAGATCAGCTGATCAATTCGCGCACCCGGTACCAGGCCATGCCCAGCGCCAGCAGCGGCGAGCGCAGCAGCTTGCCGCCGGGGAAGGTCAGGTGCGGCACGGCGCTGAACAGGTCCAGCCCCTTGCTCTCGCCCTGGTGGATGGCCTCGGCGAGCAGCTTGGCCGACCAGTGCGTGACGTTCAGCCCGTGGCCGGAATAGCCCTGGGCGAAGTACACATTGGGATGGGACTTGAGCCGTCCGACCTGCGGGAAGCGATTGGCGGTGATGCCGATCATGCCGCCCCACTGGTAGTCGAGCTTCACCTGCTCCAACTGCGGGAAGACCTTGAGCACCTTCGGCCGCATGTAGGCACCGATGTCTTTCGGATCGCGCCCGGAGTAGTGGCAGGCGCCGCCGAACAGCAGGCGGCGGTCGGCGGTCAGACGGTAGTAGTCCAGGCCTACCTTCTGGTCGCACAGCGCCATGTTCTGCGGGATCAGCTGTACCGCCTGCTCCTCGGACAGCGGCTCGGTGGCCACCACGTAGCTGCCGGCGGGCAGCACCTTGCCGGTGAGCCTGGGTTCCAGCTCCTCCAGGTGTGCATTGCAGCCCAGTACCAGGGTCTTCGCCAGCACGCGCCCTTGCGGGCAATGGACGATGGCGGTGGGGCCATGCTCGATGCGCAGCACCGGGCTCTGCTCGAAGACCTGCGCGCCGAAGGATTGCGCCGCGCGGGCCTCGCCCTTGACCAGGTCGAGCGGGTGCAGGTGGCCCGAGCCCATGTCGATGTGCCCGCCGGCGTAGCAATCGCTGGCGACCACTTCGCGCATGCGCTCCGGCGGCACCAGCCGAGTTTCGTGCGGGTAGTCCGAGGTGCTCAGCGACTCCTGTTCGCGGACCATGGCGGCGTATTGCGCCGGGGTATTGGCCAGCTCGCAGAAGCCCCAGCGCAGGTCGCACTCGATAGCAAGCTCGCGGATGCGTTCGGCGACCAGGGCCACCGAATCGACACCCGCCTGCTCGAGATACTGCACGCCTTCTTCGCCGACGTACCTGGCGAAGCCGCTGACGTCGTGGCCGATGCCACGGATCAGCTGCCCGCCGTTGCGCCCGCTGGCACCCCAGCCGATGCGCCGGGCTTCCAGCAGCACCACGGAGTGGCCGCGTTGGGCCAGCTCCAGGGCGGCATTCACACCGGTGAAGCCGCCGCCGATCACGCAGACGTCCGCCCGCACATCCCCGCTGAGGGACGGGTACTGCTGAGAGTCGCGGGCGGTCGCGGCGTAATAGGACGCGGCGTGCTCCTGGGTGTGCTTCATGGCGCTTTCTCGTTTCATTGGTTGAACTTGATCTTGCTCCAGCTGCGGGTCATCAGGCGCATGATCTTGGGCGGCGGCGCCTTGGCGATGTACAGCTTGTCGAGCACGGCCTGGCTCGGGTAGACCTCGGGGTTGTTCTGCATCTCCTCGGGCAGCAGGGTCTTGGCGTCAGCGTTGGCGCTGGGGTAGCCGACGTACTCGCTGATGCCGGCGATCACCTTCGGATCGAGGACGTAGTTGATGAACGCCAGGGCCTGTTCCGGATGGCCGGCATCCGAGGGGATCGCCATCAGGTCGAACCACAGGTTCGCGCCTTCCTTGGGGATGCTGTAGGCGATTTCGATGCCGTTCTTGGCTTCCTTGGCCCGCGCGGCGGCCTGGAACACGTCGCCGGAGTAGCCGAAGGCCACGCAGATGTTGCCGTTGGCCAGGTCCGAAATGTACTTCGAGGAGTGGAAGTAGGTGACGTACGGACGCACCGCCACCAGCTTGGCCTCGGCCTTGGGATAGTCCGCCGGGTTGGTGCTGTTGGGGTCCAGGCCCAGGTAGTTGAGCACCGAGGGGATCATCTCGTCGGGCGAGTCCATGAAGGCCACGCCGCACGCGCTGAGCTTCTTGATGTTTTCCGGCTCGAACAGCACGGACCACGAGTCGATCTTGTCGACGCCCAGCACCTGCTTGACCTTGGCGACGTTGTAGCCGATGCCGTTGGTGCCCCACAGGTAGGGCACCGAGTGCTTGTTGCCCGGGTCGTTCTGTTCCAGCAGCTTGAGCAGCGTCGGGTCCAGGTGCTTCCAGTTCGGCAGTTGGCTGCGGTCGAGTTCGAGGAATACGCCGGCCTGCACCTGGCGGGTCAGGAAGTGGTTGGACGGCACCACCACGTCGTAGCCGGAGCGGCCGGCGAGCAGCTTGCCTTCCAGGGTCTCGTTGGAGTCGAAGACGTCGTAGACCGGCTTGATCCCGGTGGTCTTCTGGAAACCGGCGAGGGTGTCCGGAGCGATGTAGTCGGTCCAGTTGTAGATGCTGACGGTGGGTTCAGCGTGCACGGCCGAGGCCATCATGGCCAGGGCGAAGGGCGCAAGGGTGCGCAGCAGTCTCATGGGGACTCCCGAATTGTTGTTGTGAAGTCGGTGACGTGGAATCAGACGCTCAGCAGGAGGAACTCACGCTCCCAGGAGCTGATCACCCGCTTGAAGTTCTCGTGCTCGGTGCGCTTCACGGCGACGTAGCCCTGCACGAATTTCTCGCCGAGGTATTCCTTGAGCACGGCGCAGTCTTCCATCTGCTGCAGCGCATCCTCGATGGTGATCGGCAGGCGCAGGTTGCGGCGTTCGTAAGCACGGCCCTGGACGGCGGCGCTGGGGTTGATCTGCTCGATCATGCCCAGGTAGCCACAGAGCAGGCTGGCGGCCAGCGCCAGGTACGGGTTGGCGTCGGCACCCGGCAGGCGGTTTTCCACGCGCATGGCGATCGGCGGAGCGGCGGGGACGCGCAGGCCCACGGTGCGGTTTTCTTCGCCCCACTCGACGTTCACCGGCGCGGAGGTGTCCGGCAGGAAGCGGCGGAAGGAGTTCACGTTGGGCGCGAACATCGGCAGCACTTTCGGGATGTACTTCTGCAGGCCGCCGATGTAGTGCAGGAACAGCTGGCTCATGGAGCCGTCAACGGCTGCGAAGATGTTCTTGCCGGTGGCGATATCCAGCACGCTCTGGTGAATGTGCATGGCGCTGCCGGGCTCGTCGGTGATCGGCTTGGCCATGAAGGTGGCGCTGACGTCGTGCTTGAGCGCGGCTTCGCGCATGGTGCGCTTGAACACGATGATCTGGTCGGCCAGGCTCAGCGCGTCGCCGTGACGGAAGTTGATTTCCATCTGTGCCGGACCGTCTTCGTGGATCAGCGTGTCCAGGTCCAGGCCCTGCAGCTCGCACCAGTCGTAGACGTCCTCGAACAGCGGGTCGAATTCGTTGGCGGCGTCGATGGAGAAGCTCTGGCGGCCGCTTTCCGGGCGGCCGGAGCGGCCCACGGGGGCTTCCAGCGGGAAGTCCGGGTCGCTGCTGCGCTTGGTCAGGTAGAACTCCATCTCCGGCGCCACCACCGGGCTCCAGCCCTTGTCGGCGTAGAGCTTGAGCACGCGCTTCAAGACGTTGCGCGGGGACAGCTCGATGGGGTTGCCGACCTTGTCGAAGGTGTCGTGGATGACCATCGCGGTCGGCTCCAGCGCCCAGGGCACCAGGAAGATGGCGTCCGGGTCGGGGCGGCAGACCATGTCGATGTCCGCTTCGTCGAGCAGGTCGTAATAGACGTCGTCATCGACGAAATCGCCGGTGACGGTCTGCAGCAACACACTTTCGGGGAGACGCATGCCCCCCTCGCCGAGGAACTTGTTGGTGGGGGAAATCTTGCCGCGGGCGATGCCGGTGAGGTCGCTCACCACGCATTCGACTTCGGTGATTTTCTGTTGCTTCAGCCGTTGCTCCAGTTGCTCGGCGGGGGTGGTCATACAAGCCTCGGAAGGTGTCTTTGATTTTGTAAGGGAGGATTTGCAATGGGATGCACGCGCGGCAGGGCCTGCCGGGCGAGGCTAGTGTCGACTGGGCGGCGACGGTGTTCTATCCACTTTCCGCACGTGTACAGGCACCGTGCTGAAAGCGTGGTGAGTGGGACTCTTCATTCGACTTAGTGATTTCTTACGTTCATGTAGGAATTGGATTACCGAAAGGGTTTTCTGGCCTCTCTAAAATCGCTCCATTGCCACGGGATTCCCCTGTAGGCGCTTCTGTTCATGCGATGGTGCGAACATGAAAGTCAAAGCTTTGGTGGTCTCGATCCTGGCTGCCTTCGGCCTGACCGGCTGCGATCAGTTGGACCTGCTCGGCAGGAGGGCCGGGGCTTCGCATAACGTCAGCACTCCCGCGCTGCCGCTGATCCAGGAGGCCGTCAGCTCGCTGTCGCCTACCTTCAACGGCAGACGCGTGCCGGTACTGGTGAACGAACTGTGCGCACTGGCGCGCAACCAGATCACCCAGCAGCAGGCCGATGCGCAGTTGGCTGGCCTGGGCCTGCCGCCGGCCAGCCTGCCGCGGACCGGAACGGATGCGCTGGCGCTGCTGGTCAACGGTGACCGCGCCGGGCAGGCGACCGCGTGTGCGGCGTACCAGGCCGTGGCGGCGGTGACGCCGGTGAACCTTCAGGAAGTGCTGCGCCAGGTGCCGGACAGGTCCGCGTCACATGACAATGCCGCCCACCACGGCGCCGGCGACAAGGCGACGAAGGCCGAGGCCGAGGCCGAGGTGGCCAAGGCTCCGCGCTGGGAAGTCGACCTCGCGGTGTTGAACAAGCTGCTTCCGCTGCGCATCGCCCAGGCTCGCGCCAACGCCGAAGCCTTTGCCTACATCGCCGAGCAACTGGCGGCGACCCCCGGGCTGAGCACCGACCAATACCGCGCGAAGGCTCGCGAGCTGTTCTCCGGGCTGGCCCCGCATTACCTGGACAAGGTGCAGCAGTACCTGCCCGCGACCGGCACGAAGTACGAGCTCAAGAGCCTCAAGGAAGGCGAGCTGGGCTTCAGCAGCGACGGTGGTGTGCAGTACCTGGTGTCGGCCAGCAAGGGCCTGGTGTTCGCGCAGAACGGCCAGCTCTGGTACGGCAAGGGCCTGTTGATGGGCCGGGACTACCGCGTTCAGGTGGCTTATCTGAAGTAGCTCCTCACGCAATCCTTCCGCCGACAGCGGGCCGGGGCGGTTTTCGCCCTGGCCCGCTGTCGGCATTTGCCCGTCTTCAAGCGCCGACCCTGCTGGCCGATTTGTGCTGTCTGAGGAAGGTGTCAGTCATTTCAATTGCGTAAGCGTTTTCCTCGGCCGCCTCTTAATGGGCGGCTTTTCTTTTGGGCGCTCGAAATCGCTCTACCTTGCTGCTTTTGTGGCGCAGTCGATGTTTGTTCGTCGCTTTCGTTTTGGCTGATTCCTACGCAACTGTAGGAGTTATCTGGCTGGGTTCTTTTGGTGGTTACTCGAAAATTTACTCACTCCTTCAGGCATTTCGCCGGACAGGGAATCAGCCTACAAATTCGAGAGCCCTAGTATCATGAACCGCGTTTTTAAAAGTGTTTGGTGCCACAAAACCCAGACTTATGTTGCTGCTTCCGAGCTGGCGAAAGGGCGCAAGAAGAGCGCCGGCCTTATCGGCAGTCTGCTCACCGCCGTGACGCTGATGGCGTCCGGTATGGCTGAAGCCACTCTGATCACCGGAACCACCACCGATGACACCAAGGACATCGCTCTGGGCCAGGGGTCGTCCGCCCTGGATTGCGGCACCGCAGGTGTCTCGGTCATCGCTATCGGTGCCAACGCAACAGCCAATAACAGCGGCACCTGCAACGGGAACGGCTCCATCGCCATCGGCGGCAGTTCGGTCGCGGGAGCTGGCTCCGTTTCATTGGGCGGGCAGGCCCAGACTACCACCCGTGGTACGGCGATCGGCGGCCTCGCCATCGCCAGTGGCAACGCCGCCACAGCACTGGGTTACTTCGCCAAAGCCAACGTTGACCTCGCCACCGCGATGGGCTCCTATGCCACCGCCTCGGGCGCGACGTCCCTGGCGATGGGTACCTCGGCCAATGCCACCGCCACCAACAGCGTGGCACTGGGTGCATACTCCACCACCACTGCCGACCTGACTGCGGCGGCTTACAACGGTGGCGCCGGCACGCTTGCCGGCACGGCTTCGACCGCCAACGGCGAAGTTTCCCTGGGGTCCGCCAGCAAAGAGCGCCGCCTGACCAACCTGGCCGCAGGTTCCAGTGCCACCGATGCGGTCAACGTCAGCCAATTGCAATCCGAAGATGCCAAGGTCAACAACCTGGGCGGCACCACCGCTACGGCGCTGGGCGGCGGCGCGTCCTTCGACTCTGTCGGCGGCAGCGTGACGGCGCCTTCCTACCTGCTGAGCAACGCCAACAGCATTACCAGCACCAGCGGCGCGGCAACGGACGTCGGCACTGGCTTCAGCAAGGTCGATTCGGCGCTGGGCCAACTCGACACCAACATCAATGACCTGACCAACAACATCAACACCGGCACCGTGGGTCTGGTGCAACAGGCCAGCGCTGGCGCCAATCTGACCGTGGGCAAGGGCACCGATGGCGCGGCCGTGGACTTCGCCGGCACCGCGGGTGCCCGCAAGCTGCTCAACGTGGCCGATGGCACCGTGGCAACCGGCAGCAAGGACGCCGTGAACGGCGGCCAACTGTTCGGCGTGAGCCAGTCGGTGGCCAATGCGATCGGTGGCGGTTCGACCGTCAACACCGACGGTTCGATCAGCGCTCCGAGCTACAGCGTGACCAACCTCGACGGCTCGACCACCACCGTGAATAACGTGGGTGACGCGATCACCAACCTCGACGGTCGTACCACCCAGAACACCACCGATATCAGCAACCTGAACACCTCCATCAGCAACATCAACGGTGTGATGGCCGATGCGGTGATGTACGACTCGGCCGCCCATGACAAGGTGACCTTCGGCAATGCCGGCACTCCGGTACAGCTGACCAACGTTGCGGCTGGTGCCCTGGCAGCGGACAGCAGCGATGCGGTCAACGGTTCGCAGCTGTTTGCGACCAACAACCAGGTGGCGCAGAACACCACCGACATCGCTGGCAACACCACCTCGATCAACAACCTGACCAACAACATCAACAACGGCACCGTGGGTCTGGTGCAGCAGGCCAGCGCTGGCGCCAACCTGACCGTGGGCAAGGATACCGATGGCGCAGCCGTGGACTTCGCCGGCACCGCGGGTGCTCGCAAGCTGCTCAACGTGGCCGACGGCACCGTGGCAACCGGCAGCAAGGACGCCGTGAACGGCGGCCAACTGTTCGGTGTGAGCCAGTCGGTGGCCAATGCCATCGGTGGCGGTTCGACCGTCAACACCGACGGTTCGATCAGCGCGCCGAGCTACAACGTGACCAACGCCGATGGCTCGACCACCACCGTGAACAACGTGGGTGACGCGATCACCAACCTCGACGGCCGCACCACTCAGAACACCACCGATATCAGCAACCTGAACACCGCTGTGACCAACATCAACGGTGTGATGGGCGATGCGGTGATGTACGACTCGGCCGCCCATGACAAGGTGACCTTCGGCAATGCCGGTACTCCGGTACAGCTGACCAATGTCGCGGCCGGTGCCCTGGCAGCGGACAGCAGCGATGCGGTCAACGGTTCTCAACTGTTCGCCACCAACAACCAGGTGGCGCAGAACACCACCGATATCGCTGGCAACACCACCTCGATCAACAACCTGACCAACAACATCAACAACGGCACCGTGGGTCTGGTGCAACAGGCCAGCGCTGGCGCCAACCTGACCGTGGGCAAGGACACCGATGGCGCAGCCGTGGACTTCGCCGGCACCGCAGGTGCTCGCAAGCTGCTCAACGTGGCTGACGGCACCGTGGCAACCGGCAGCAAGGACGCCGTGAACGGTGGCCAACTGTTTGGTGTGAGCCAATCGGTGGCCAATGCCATCGGTGGTGGTTCGACCGTCAACACCGACGGTTCGATCAGTGCTCCGAGCTACAGCGTGACCAACCTCGACGGCTCGACCACCACCGTGAACAACGTGGGTGACGCGATCACCAACCTCGACGGCCGCACCACCCAGAACACCACCGATATCAACACCCTGAACACCGCCATTACCAACATCAATGGCACCATGGGTGACGCGGTGATGTACGACTCGGCAGCACACGACAAGGTGACCTTCGGCAATGCCGGTACTCCGGTGCAGTTGACCAACGTCAAGGCCGGTGCCCTGGCGGCGGACAGCTCTGACGCGGTCAACGGCTCGCAGCTGTTCGCGACCAACAACCAGGTGGCGCAGAACACCACCGACATCTCCAACATGTCCACCCAGATCAACAACGGTGAGATCGGCCTGGTGCAACAGGCCGGCGCCGGCGCCAATCTGACCGTGGGCAAGGACACCGATGGCGCGGCCGTGGACTTCGCCGGCACCGCGGGTGCCCGCAAGCTGGTCAACGTGGCCGACGGCATCGTGGCAAGCGGCAGCAAGGACGCGGTGAACGGTGGCCAACTGTTCGGCGTGAGCCAGTCGGTGGCCAATGCGATCGGCGGCGGTTCGACCGTCAACACCGATGGTTCGATCAGCGCGCCGAGCTACAGCGTGACCAACATCGATGGCTCGACCACCACCGTGAGCAACGTGGGTGACGCGATCACCAACCTTGACGGCCGCACCACCAAGAACACCACCGACATCAACACCCTGAATACCGCTGTAACCAACATCAGCGGCCTGATGGGCGATGCGGTGATGTACGACTCTGCAGCACACGACAAGGTGACCTTCGGCAACGCCGGTACGCCGGTGCAGCTGACCAACGTTGCGGCTGGCGCCCTGGCGGCGGGCAGCACCGATGCGGTCAACGGCAGCCAGCTGTTCGCCACCAACAACCAGGTGAACGTCATCGACGGCCGCGTGACCAATCTGGAGAACACCGTCTCCAACATCAGCATCACGGGTAACACCAAGTACTTCCAGAGCAACTCGGTCAAGGTCGGCTCGGTTGCCGGTGGTGCCGACTCCGTGGCCGTCGGCGGTGCCGCCGCGGCGAGCGGGGCGGGCGCGATTGCCATCGGCGACGGCGCGCAAGCCAGCGCCAACGGCAGCGTAGCCATCGGCCAGGGCTCCAGCGACAACGGTCGCGGCAGCGAAAGCTACACCGGCAAGTATTCCGGTGCGGACAACGCCACCGCGGGCACCTTCTCCGTTGGTAACGCCGCCACCGGCGAGACCCGCACGGTGAGCAACGTGGCCGACGGCAAGGAAGCCACCGACGCGGTCAACCTGCGTCAGCTCGACGGCGCGGTCGCCGAGTCCAAGTCCTACACCGACAACAAGGTCGACGGCATTACCCAGGAGGTGAACGCTTCCGTCACTGAGGTCAGCAACCGAGTGACCCAGGCCGAAACCAACGTCACCAACCTGCAGAACGGCACCGACGGCATGATCCAGGTGAATAACACCAGGAACCTGCCCAAGCCCAAGGCGACCGGTACCGATTCGGTGGCCGCCGGTGCCGGCGCGGAGTCCTCGGGTGCCAACAGCACCGCGATGGGCACCAACGCCAAGGCCAAGGGCAAGAACTCGGTGGCGCTGGGCGCCAACTCGGTAGCCGAGCGCGACAACAGCGTTTCGGTGGGCAGTGTCGGCGGCGAGCGCCAGATCACCAACGTGGCGGCCGGTACCGAGCGTACCGATGCGGCGAACGTGGGTCAGGTCAACGACGCCCTGAGCGCGATGTCCGAGCAGAGCAACAAGCAGTACAACGACCTCAAGCACGACCTGGGCGAGCAGGATGATCGTCTGAGCGCGGGCATCGCCGGCGCCATTGCGATGGCCAGCCTGCCGCAGCCGCTGGTCAACGGTGGCAGCACCACCGCCGTGGGCCTGGGCAACTTCAATGGCCAGTCCGCACTGTCCGTTGGCCTGTCGCACACCTCCAACGATGGCAAGTGGACCACCAAGCTTGGCGCCGCCACCGATACCCAGGGCCAGTTCTCCGTTGGCGCAGGCGTCGGCTACAACTGGTAATCCGTCACTCAGCAGTGCCCCGGTCGAGAGACCGGGCGCACTTTTCGACCCCCGCTAGCGGTCTTCGGTAGCGGGGTTTTTTTATGCTGCACAGCCGACAGGCGCGAGGGCGCTGCGGCTGGAGTTCGGGTACCATGCCGCGCCTTCGAACCGTTCTGGCCGCCCATGTCTTCCAACGCCCTGTACACCGACCTGTCCGCCTACTACGACCTGATGTGTGCCGATATCGACTACCCGGCGCAGAGCCACTGCGTGCGCCGCCTGCATCAGCTGTTCGGTAACCAGGGCAAGCGGCACCTCGACCTGGCCTGCGGCACCGGCCCGCACGTGCGCCATTTCCTCGATTTCGGCTACCGCAGCGGCGGCCTGGACATCAACCAGCCGATGCTGGACATCGCCGCCCAGCGTTGCCCAGAAGCCCGGTTCAGCCGCCAGGACATGGCGGACTTTCACGCCGACGAGCCGCTGGACCTGATCACCTGCTTCCTTTACTCGATCCACTACAACGCCGGGCTGGAGCCGCTGCGCGCGTGCCTGGCCAGCGTGCACCGCGCGCTCGCCGAAGGTGGCGTGTTCTGCTTCAACACGGTGGACAAGGAGCAGATCGACAACCGCTCCTTCGTGCGCCACAGCGTGGAGCATGACGGCAGCCAGTTCACCTTCGGTTCGGGCTGGTACTACAGCGGCGAGGGCGAGCGCCAGGCGCTGCGCCTTTCCATCGAGAAAACCACGGCCGGGCAGACGCAGAGCTGGCAGGACGAGCACGCCATGGTCGCGCTGAGCTTCGCCGAGCTGGAGCAGCTGCTGCAGCCCTGGTTCGAGGTGCAGATATTCGAGCATGACTACGAACGCATCACGCCCTGGGCGGGGCAGTCGGGGAATGCCTTGTTCGTCTGCGTGAAGCGTTGACGGAACGCCCCCGCTGAAAAACCAAGGCCCCGCAGCGCCAATGGCGTGCGGGGCCTTTTGCGTGGATTGGACGGTGGCTTGAGTGCCGGTTCAGACCCCGGACTTGATCCGGCTCCAGTCGCGGGTGATCAGCCGCAGGATCGACGGGCTTGGCGGCAGGCTGACGTACATGCCCTTGACCCGTTGCGCGTCCGGGTACACCGCCGGGTTGCTGCGAACCTTCTCGTCCATCAGCGCCTTGGCCGGCACGTTGGCGTTGGCGTAGTGCAGGTAGTCGCTGGTTTTCGCGATCACGTCCGGGCGCAGCAGGTAGTTGATGAAGGCATGGGCGCCCTCGGGATTGCGCGCGTCCTTGGGAATGGCCAGGTTGTCGAACCAGATGTTGGTGCCTTCCTTCGGCACGCTGTATTCCACCTGCACCGAGCCACCGGCTTCCTGCGCGCTTTTCTGCGCCTGCAGCACGTCGCCGGAGAAGCCGATGGCGATGCAGACGTTGCCGTTGGCGAGGTCGGTGATGTACTTGGTCGAGCTGAAGTAGGTCACCGAGGGCTTGAGGCTTTCCAGCAGCCGGGTGCCGGCTTCGTAGTCTGCCGGGTTGTTGCTGTTGGGGTCCTTGCCCAGGTAGTGCAGGGCCAGCGGCAGGATCTTCGCTGGGGAGTCGAGGAAGGCCACGCCGCAGCCCTTGAGCTTGGCGAGATTCTCCGGCTTGAACACCAGGTCCCAGGAGTCCAGCGGGGCGTCGGCGCCCAGCGCGGCCTTGATTTTCGCCGGGTTGTAGCCGACGCCGACGGTACCCCACAGGTAGGGCACGGCGAATCGGTTGCCGGGGTCGGACTGGGCCACGCGGGCCAGCAGGTCGGGGTCGAGGTTCTTGCGGTTGGGCAGCAGCGCGTCGTCCAGCGGGCGGTAGACGCCGGCCTTGAGCTGGCGGGCGAGGAAGTCCGCCGAGGGCACCACCACGTCGAAGCCGGAATGCCCGGTGAGCAGCTTGGCCTCCAGCACTTCGTCGGACTCGAAGGCATCGAGCACCACCTTGATCCCGGTTTCCTTCTGGAAGTCCGCCAGCACGGTTGGTCCGATGTAGTCGGCCCAGTTGGCGAAATGCACCTCTTGCGGCGCCGCCAGCACCGGCAACGCGACTCCGGCCAGCAGGCCGGCCAGACAACCCAAAGCACGCTTGTTCATCTTGACTCCTGGGGTGCGCCAGCTAGCGCGGCGCCAATACGATCGGCAGGTAGGAAAGGGACGCTGTTCAAATTGTTCTCGGCCCTGGCGGAAAACTAGGCGCGGCGTGGCCTGGCGTCGTTCTTCCGTGCACGGGCGGAATCGGTCATGCTCCTGCGGACCCGCGACACTGTGCAGGGCAGGGCCGCCGCCCTACGCTGGCGGCCCTCACGGCAGAGGCCTGAACATGAATGACGAAACCGAGCGCACCCGCGAAGTGGTCACGCGCTACCACCAGTGCTGGATGAACCGCGACGTCGAGGGCGTGCTGGCGATGTTCCATCCGCAGGTGCAGTACTGCGATTTCTACAATGACCTGGAAATCCCGGCGAGCGAACTGCCCGGCTACATCCGCACGGCCATGCCGCGCAGCCCGCAGCACCATATCGAGCACATCGACCAGATTCGCGCCGACGGCGACACCGCCTTCATCCAGTACCGTTCGCGCCTGACGCTGCGGCGCAGCAGCCGGCTGGCGTCGTTCCGCGCCAGCGAGGCGATCACCGTGCGTGACGGATTGATCTGGCGCGTCCACGAATACGCCACGCCGGTGCGCGAGCAGCGCGAGGAGGGCGTGAAGGACCAGCGCCGCCTGGGGCTGAACTCGGCCCAGGTGGGCAAGATGCTGCTGGATATCGAGTCCTACTTCGGCAGCGCGCACCCGTATCTCGACCCGGAGATGGACCTGGAGCGCCTGGCAAAGGCTACCGGTTACACGCGCAACCAGATCTCCTACCTGCTCAACCAGGTGCTCGGGCAGAGCTTCTACCGCTACCTGAACCAGGCGCGTATCGGCCATCTGCTGGAGCGTCTTCGGGAGGAACCGACGGCGCGCATCGACGAACTGGCGTTCGCGGTGGGCTTCAATTCGCTTTCGGTTTTTTACCGCTGCTTCCGCGAGCACACCGGGCAGCCGCCGCGCGCGTACCTGGCGGCGCTGCAGGAAGGGCGCCCGGCCTGAGCGGCCGGGCGTATCGCTCAGAGCACCGCGTCGAGCAGGCGATACCAGGCGATGCCCACGCCCAGGTACAGGCGTTGCAGGCTGTGGAACGGAATCGGTCGCACCGGCGTGAGCGGGAAGGGGAAGTCCTTCTCGCGGTCCAGCAACCGCTCGGCCAGGTGCCGGCCCAGGGTGGACGCCATGGCGATGCCGCGACCGTTGTAGCCCAGCAGGATGCTCAGGTTCGGCGCCGGTTCATGCAGGCGCGGCATGAAGTCCGGCGTCAGCGCCACGCGGCCGCTCCACTGGTACTCGAACTCGACCTCCGCCAGTTGCGGGAACAGCCCCAGCAGCGAGCGCTTGAGGTGCAGCCAGTCGCCGGGCGAACGCGGCTCGGCGAACGGTCCGCGGCCGCCCAGCAGCAGCCGGCCACGGGCGTCCTGCTTGAAGTACAGCAGCAGCCGGCGCGCATCCGAGCAGACTTCGCCATTGGGCAGCACGCTGCGGCGCAACGCCTCTGACAGCGGGCGGGTGGCGACGATGAAGCTGTTGGCGGCGATCACCGTCTGCCGCAGCTTCGGCCAGAGGTCGTCGGTGTAGCCGTTGGTGGCGAGGATCACCCGCTCGGCGGTGACCCTGTGCCCCGCGTCGGTGGTGAGCTGCCAGCCGCTGCCGTGGCGGCGCAGGCCGGTCACGCGGTTGTGGCCGTGGATGTCCGCGCCTTCAGCCAGTGCGGCGCGGGCCAGGCCGCGCACGTAGCTCAGCGGCTGGACGCTGCCGGCGCGCGGGTCGACCCAGGCGCCGAGGTAGTCGTTGCTGCCGATGCGCTGGGCGACGCTGCTCTTGTCGAGCATCTCCACCGGCACGCCGCGCTGGCGCCATTGCTCGGCGCGCTTCTCGATGGCGCGCAGGGCAGCCGGCGAGGCAGCCGGTTGAATCCAGCCCTTGCGGGTGGCTTCGCAGTCGATGTCGTAGCGGCGTATCAGCTCGAAGACTTCATCGGCGCCGCCGCCGGCGACTTCGATCAGGCGCTCGGCCCGGTCGCCGCCGAACATGCGCCGCAGGTCGTCGGGGTCATGCTTGAGGCCGGGGATCACCTGCCCGCCGTTGCGCCCGGAGGCGCCCCAGCCGGGTTCGCCGGCATCCAGGACGCAGACGCGCACGCCATTGCGGGCCAGGTGCAGGGCGGTGACCAGACCGGTGTAGCCGGCGCCGACGATGGCGACGTCGACCTGCTTGTCCTCTGCCAGCGCCGGTGTGGCCGGACCGGGTGTCGCGGTGGCCGCCCAGAGCGAGGGCGGCATTGCCAGGGGCTGGACGTTCATGCCTGGCCCCCGTCGGTGTTGAGCAGGCGCCGGAGGAATTCCTGGGTGCGCGGCTGGCTCGGCGCGCCGAGCACGTCCTTGGCCGCGCCTTCCTCGACGATGCGACCGCCATAGAGGAAGCAGACCTTGTCCGCCACTTCGCGGGCGAAGCCCATCTCGTGGGTCACCACCACCATGGTCATGCCTTCATCGGCGAGCTTGCGCATCACCGCCAGCACTTCGCCCACCAGCTCCGGGTCCAGCGCCGAGGTCGGTTCATCGAAGAGGATCGCCTTGGGCCGCATGGCCAGGGCTCGGGCAATGGCGACGCGCTGTTGCTGACCGCCGGAGAGTTCGTCCGGGTAGGCGTCCATGCGATGGCTCAGGCCGACTTTTTCCAGCAGGGCGC
Source organism: Enterobacterales bacterium AE_CKDN230030158-1A_HGKHYDSX7 (assembly GCA_046940325.1). Lineage (GTDB taxonomy): Bacteria > Pseudomonadota > Gammaproteobacteria > Pseudomonadales > Pseudomonadaceae > Pseudomonas. The sequence goes on from JBKYMN010000010.1 coordinate 127,266, forward strand.
GGGCGTGTTCGCGGGCTGCGTCCGGGCGCTCCTTCTTCACGTACACCGGGCCTTCCATGACGTTCTGCAAGGCGGTGCGGTGGGGGAACAGGTTGAAGCGCTGGAACACCATCGCCACCTGGGTGCGGATCTCGTGGATGGAGTGGGCGTGGCGGTCGACACGCTCCTGGCCGACCAGGATGTCGCCACCCTCGTAGGTTTCCAGGCCGTTGATGCAGCGCAGCAGGGTGGACTTGCCCGAGCCGGACGGGCCGATCAGGCACACCACCTGGCCGCTTTCCACCGACAGGTCGATGCCTTCCAGGACGCGGGTGCTGCCGTAGCTTTTGTGCAGCGACTGGATGCGGATCATGCTTTCTTCCTCGTGGCGATGCGCGCTTCGAGGCGGCGCAGGGCGAACGACAGCGGCAGGCTCAGGGCCAGGTAGAGCAGGGCCACCAGGGTGTAGACGGTCATGTTCTCGAAGGTCGAGGAGGCGATCAGCTGGCCGGCGCGGGTCATCTCGGCCACGGTGATGGTGGACACCAGCGAGGAGTCCTTGAGCATCATCACCAGGGTGTTGCCGTAGGGCGGCAGGGCGATGCGGAAGGCCTGCGGCAGAACCACCCGGCGCATGATCATCGGGCCGCGCATGCCGAGGGATTCGGCGGCTTCGATCTGCCCCTGCTGGATGGCCTGGATGCCGGCGCGGAAGTTCTCCGCCTGGTACGCCGAGTAGGCGATGCCCAGGCCGATGATGCCGGCCTGCATGGCGCTGAGCTGCACGCCGAAGTCCGGTAGCACGAAGTAGATGTAGAACAGCTGCACGATGATCGGCAGGCCGCGGATCACGTTGACCACGGAGATGCCGAACAGGGCGACGGCGCGCACCTTCGACACCATCATCAGGGCGAAGGCCAGGCCGATGAGCGAGCTGAGCAGGAATGAGGCAATCGTGACTTGCACGGTGACCACCGCGCCATTCAGGAGAATGGGCAGGAAGTCCAGAGCGTTCTGGAGAAACATGGCTGTGTCCGAGCGGGAAGATCAGAGGGCGCCCGTTGGAGCGGGCGCAAGGCTCTTGAGAGAGGCTTAGCGAGCGGGTCGACCGTCAGTCAAGGTGCCACTTGCCGATGATGCCGGCCAGGGTGCCGTCAGCCTTGATGCTGGCGATGCCCTTGTTCACCTGGGCGAGCAGGGCAGGGTCGCCCTGGCGCAGGATCAGGCAGACCTCGCCCTTGATCTGCGGCTGGTAGCTGTCCACCAGGCGGACCTTCTTCAGGCTGCCCTTGGCCATCTGGTAGGCGAGGATCGGGTGGTCGCCGAAGCCGGCCTTGATGCGCCCCAGGGCCAGGTCGCGGGTGAGATCGGCGAGGGAGTCGTAGCCGCGCACTTCCTTGAAGATGCCGCGCTGGTTGAGCTTGTCGATGAAGATGGTGCCGACCTGGGCGCCGACCACTTCGCCCTTGAAGTCATCCATGCTGGTGTAGGCCTTGTCGTCGTCATCGCGGACTACCAGGCCTTCGCCGTACTCGAATACCGGGTCGGAGTACTGCACCACTTTCTCCCGCTCGGGGGTGCGCAGCATGGCGGCGGAGATCAGGTCGATCTTCTTCGCGGTGAGCGAAGGGATCAGCGCGGCGAAGGTGGTCTGGGCGATCTCCACCTCGAAGCCGCCGGCCTTGGCCACGGCCTGGGCCGAGTCGACCATCATGCCCTGGATGCTGTTGGTCTTGATGTCGAGGAAGGTGAAGGGCACGCCGGTGGCGGTGGCGCCGACCTTCAGCGGTTCGGCCTGGGCGGCCAGGGATGCAGCGCAGCTGGCGACGAGCGCGAGGGCGCAGGAAAACACGCGGAGGCGAGGATGCATTGGTGAACTCCCATTTGACGCGGTTTGTTGTCGTTATGCGTTATGGATGGCCTCGAGGTTCGGCAGGAGGCGTTGGGCGCAATATAAATGATTTACAAAAATCGTAAAGAGATTTATAAATATCGCATATCGATATTCAAGGCCTGATAAAGGCGTGTTCCTTCCCAAGGACGAGACATGAGCGACACCGAAAACAGCCTGTTCAACCAGTCACTGGAAAAGGGCCTGGCCGTGCTGCGCGCCTTCAACGCGCGCAATCGCACCATGAACCTGGCGGAGGTGGCCGAAGCCGCCGATATCACCAAGAGCTCGGCGCAGCGGATGATCCACACGCTCGAGGCGCTGGGCTACGTCAGCAAGCACCCGCAGACCAAGCGCTTCCAGCTCACCCCGCAGGTGATGGAGATCGGCTACAACTACCTCGCCGCCGACACCCTGGTGGACGTCGCCAACCCCTTCCTCGCGGAACTGGCGCAGACCACCGGCGAGACCACCAACCTCACCGAGCCGGTACGCACCGACATGCTCTACGTGGCGCGCTTCGTCGGGCCGAAGTTCATCCCCATCCACCTGCCCATCGGCAGCCGCATCCCCATGTACTGCACCGCCTCGGGCCGCGCCTTCCTCAGCGCGCTGAGCGACGACGAGATACTGGAGCTGCTGCAGGACAGCGACCTGTCCAGCCACACCCAGTACACCCGCACCTCGCTGGAGGACATCCTCGCCGAGATCGCCGAGATTCGCCGCAAGGGTTATGCGATCAACAGCGAGGAGCTGTTCCTGGGCGACATGGCGGTGGCCGCGCCAGTGCGCAACAGCCAGGGCCGCCCGGTGGCCTCGGTGCACGTGGTGGCACCCACCAGCCGCTGGACCCGCGAAGACGCCGAACGCCGCCTGGCGCCGGCGGCCATCGAGTGCGCGCGGGCGATCAGTACTTCGATCCGCACGCTCTGACGACAGTGGATCAGGCTTCGCTGCGCGGCGGCTCTGATCGCTCGTGCTGCAGTAGGTGCAGGTGCGCCAGCGCCCGCTCGTAGTCAAAGCCTTCGATGGCGGCGGCCATCTCCCGCAGCAGCCCGGCCCGGGTCGGATCCTGGTAGGCGCCGGCCAGGCGGCCGATCAGGTCGCCGGCGCTGGTGTCGCTGTTTTCCAGCAGGGTTTCGAGTTGGCGGAGCAGGGGGCCGGCCTGCTCCTCCGGAAGCTCGCCGGTGCCTGGCTGTGCTTCCTGCAGGGCGGGGTGGCTGGCGAGACCGGCCTGCACGATGTCCAGCTGTGCCAGCAGGTCGATGAGGTGCCGCGCCAATTGATCTTCGGGGCCTCCCGTGCGGCAGGCTTGTTCCAGCGTGGCGGCACTGCCCGCCAGTGCCATGGCACCGATGTTGGCGGCGGCGCCACGCAGCGTATGGGCCGCGCGGCAGCGGGCGGTAGGATCGTCGGCGCCGGCCAGCTCGCGAAACTGGGCGGCAAAGTCCTGGTAGCTGGTGTGGAAGCGGCGCAACAGGCGCCGGTAGAGCGCGGCTTTGCCGGCGCAGGTGGCCAGCCCGGCTCGGCTGTCGATGCCTGGAAGGTCGAGGTCGCTGGGGTCCGTTTCGGGCTGGGCACGGGTCGTGCTCGAATGCCGGTGCGTCCGTACCCAGCGCGACAGGGTGAGAAACATGCCGTCCGGGTCGATGGGCTTGGCGATGTGGTCGTTCATGCCCGCCGCCAGCGCCAGGTCGCGGTCGCCGGCCATGTTGTTGGCGGTCATGGCGATGATCGGCAGCTGCGCCAGCTCCGGGCGCTGGCGTAGTGCGCGGGTGGCCGCGTAGCCGTCGAGCACGGGCATCTGGCAGTCCATCAGTACACAGTCGAAGGCCGGGTCGGCGGCCAGCCGGTCCAGTGCTTCCTGGCCGTTACTCGCCAGCACCACCTCGATGCCGGCATCGCCCAGCAGCTCCACGGCCAGTTCCTGGTTCAGCTCGTTGTCCTCCACCAGCAGCATGCGGCTGCCGGCGATACCCGCCAGGGCGTCGGCGGTGGCGCTCTGGCGTTCGCGGCTGCGCGGTTCGGCAAGGCTCTGCTTGCCCAGGGCGAGGTTGATCGCTTCCAGCAGAGTCGACGGCGTCACCGGCTTGGTCAGTACGGTGCCGAGTTCGACACCACGCTGTTGCGCTTCCTCCAGGGCCTCCTCGCGGCCGAAGGCGGTCACCATGATGACTGCCGGCGGCTTGCCGCAGTGCCCGGCCTGCAGACGGGCGACGACTTCGATGCCGTCCATGCCGGGCATTTGCCAGTCGGTCAGCACCAGCTGGTAGGGCAGGCGCCGCTGCTCGGCTTCGTCGATCCACTCCAGCGCTTCGGCGCCATTGCGCGCGACGTCCACTTCCAGCCCGTAGCTCAGTGCCATGCCGGAGAGAATCTCGCGGGCCGAGGCATTGTCGTCGACCACCAGCGCGCGTACGCCCAGCAGCTCGTCCGCCTGCCGCATGCGCCGGGGCGTGGCTGTCGGCGGAATGCCGAAGTGCGCATGGAAATGGAACACCGAGCCCTTGCCCGGCTCGCTGTCGACCCAGATGCGCCCGCCCATCAGTTCCACCAGGCTGCGTGAGATGGACAGGCCCAGCCCGGTCCCGCCGTAGCGGCGCGAGGTGGAGGAGTCGGCCTGGATGAAGGACTGGAACATGCGCCCGCACTGTTCGGTGGTCATGCCGATGCCGGTGTCGCGCAGCCAGAAGTGCAGCTGGGCGGCCTGTTCATCCAGCGTCACCGGCTCGATGCCGAGGACGATCTCGCCGTGCTCGGTGAACTTCACCGCATTGTTGCCCAGGTTGAGCAGGACCTGACCCAGGCGCAACGGGTCGCCAATCAGTGAGGTCGGCAGCTCCTGGCCGAGCTGGAAGAGCAGTTCCAGCGACTTTTCCTCGGCCTTGAAACCGACCAGGCCGGAGAACTGTTCGAGGACGTCCTCGAGGCGGAATTCGACCTGCTCCACGCTCATCATCCCGGCCTCGATCTTCGAGAAATCCAGGATGTCGTTGATGATCCCGAGCAGCCCCTCGGCGGAGCGGTGGACCTTCTGCACGTAGTTGTGCTGTCGCGCATCCAGCCCGCTTTTCAGGGCGAGGCTGCTCATGCCGATGATCACGTTCATCGGCGTGCGGATCTCGTGGCTCATGTTGGCGAGGAATTCGCTCTTGGCCCGCGTCGCTTCCTCGGCCAGCTCCTTGGCGCGGCGCATCTGCTGCTCTGCCTGCTTGCGCACGGTGATGTCGTACAGCCAGGCGAGCATGGCGAATTCGCCGTGGTGGCGGATGGGCAGGTAGGTGGCGAGGATGTCGCGCTCGCCGCCCTGGCGATCATGCAGGCGGACCTCGCGTTCGAGGGTGCGCTCGCCGGCGACCATCTCGCTCCAGATTTCCTCGCGCTCCGCGGCCTGCACGTAGAGCCCGGCCGCTTCGTCGCCGGCCTTGAGCCCGAAGGTTTCTGCGAACGCCGGGTTTACCAGGTGCAACCGGTCATGGGTGGAGATGGCGACGCTGACCGGGCTGCAGTCGAGGATGTATTGCAGGTGCCTTTCGCTTTCCTGCAGGGCCGCGGCCTGCCGTTCCAGTAGCTGGGCCTGGGACAGGGTTTCGCTGAGCAGCTGTTCGGTGCGTGAGGTGCGTTCGAGGATTTCCAGGTTCATCGCCAGCAGCGGTACGAATTCGTCGAGCAGTGCGCGCCGGTTCGGGCCGAACTCGCTCAGGCTTTCCAGGGCCAGTACACCGACCAGGCGTTCGCCGTGGATCAGCGGCAGCAGGTCGAGGAACAGCGGCGCAGCGTACTCCCCATCCTGCTTGCGTTCGGGTTGCGGCAGGTGCAGCGGCGCGCGCTGCTTGGCGCACTGCCCGATCAGGCCCTGGCCGACCGGCACGCGCCGGGGCAGCTCGGGGGGCGCGGCGAAGCTGCCGAGCAGCAGCAGTTCGGCGTTCTCCTCGTCGTGGATGTGCAGGGACGCACGCCGCAAGGCCAGCGGCGGTGCCAGTGCCGCGAGGGTGCGGTCGCCCAGCTCGCGGGAACCGGCGACCGATTGCATCTGCTGGCTGAGCGCCGCGACCTGGGTCTTCAGCCAGCGCTGCTCGGCCATCTGCCGCGCTTCGGACTGCAGCGCCGTGACCGCGCGAGCCAGCTCGCCGACCTCGTTGGGGTAGTCCTGGAAGGGCACCGAGACGTCCAGTTCGCCCTTGCTGAGGGCGTCCACCGCATGCCGCAACTGGTCCGCCGGCCGGCGGATCGAGAGGCTGATCAGGATGCAGAACAGCACGCCGCCGCCGACGCCCAGGACCATCAGCCAGATGGTCAGCTGGACGCTGTGGTGGAAGCGCTGGGTGGCCAGCTGGACTTCCAGGTCCGCACCCTTGCGCTTGATCTGCGCCACCTCGGCCAGCGCCTGATTGGCCACCTCGCCGGGGCGTTGCAGGGCGGTGGAGGAGAGCAGGGCAATGGCCCCCAGGTCCGTCGATTGCCCCGGTCGGGTTGGCTGGTCGTTGAGGGCCAGGACATGCTGTACCTGGTCCTGGTACTCCTCGTAGGCCGCCTCGAAGCGCACCAGTCCCTGCAGTGCCGGAGTGCGGTAGATCAGCGGGCGCGCCTGTTCGATTTCCTCGCGCAGGGTGGCCCGCACTTCATTGAACTGGCTGACCGCCTTGGTCCGCTCGTTCGGGTCGGAGGCCAGGACGAACTGGCGGATGCTGCGGCCCATGCCCGCCAGCGCGACGCGGGCGGCCTCGATATGGGAGAGGCCGAGCATCTCCTTTTCGTAGATCAGGTTGATTTGCTCGATCTGCCGGCGTTGCACCTCGAGGCTGTACAGGCCGATGAACAGGGCCAGCAGCAGGATGCCGCCGAAGCCGACCACCAGCCGGGTCCTCAGCTTAAGGCGCTGGAGAAAGCCGAGCGGGGTCACCATAGCACTGCCTCCTGGCAGGTCCGCCTGGGTTCGGTGAAGGGATGCCTGTTTCAGCCGGGGCTGCCGGGCTCCGCTGCTGGCGCTTCGTGGTCGCCGAAGCGCTGGGCGATGCGGCGGAACTCGTCCTGCAGGGCGAGGAAGGCGTCGACCACCTGGGGATCGAAATGCACGCCGCGCTGGCTGCGGATGTGCTCCACGGCTGCCTCGTGGGGCATCGCGTTCTTGTAGATGCGCCGGCTGATCAAGGCGTCATAGACATCGGCCACCGCCATCAGCCGGGCCGCCAGCGGGATGGCCTCGCCGGCCAGGCCCTGCGGGTAGCCCGAGCCGTCCCATTTCTCGTGGTGGCCGTAGGCGATCTGCTTGGCCAGGCGCAGGAAGGGCACGTCCATTCCCAGGCGCTCCTCGGCCTTTTCCAGGGCGTCCAGGCCCAGGGTGGTGTGGGTCTTCATGACCTCGAACTCTTCGGCGGTGAGCCGGCCGGGCTTGAGCAGGATATGGTCGGGGATGCCGACCTTGCCGATGTCATGCAGCGGCGCCGATTTGTACAGCAGGTGGCGGGTTTCCTCGTCCAGTTCGGCGGCGAAGTGCGGCTGTTGCTGCAGGTGGTCGGCCAGGGCGCTGACGTAATGCTGGGTGCGGCGGATGTGGTTGCCGGTCTCGTTGTCGCGGGTTTCCGCCAGGGAGGCCATGGCGAGGATGGTGACGTCCTGGATGGCGGCCAGCTCGCGGGTGCGGCGCTGCACTTCGTTCTCGAGGAATTCGTTCTGGTCGCGCAGGAAGTCGGCCGCGGCCTTGATGCGCAGCTGGTTGTCCACGCGCATCAGCACCGTGGGCGGGTTGATCGGCTTGGTCAGGTAGTCCACCGCGCCCAGTTCCAGGCCGCGTATCTCGTCGTCCGCCGCGCCCTGGGCGGTGATGAAGATGACCGGGATGTGGCGCGTCCCGGGGTCGTCGCGCAGGCGCCGGCAGACTTCGAAGCCATCCATGCCGGGCATCATCACATCCAGCAGGATGAGGTCCGGCGGCTCGTCGGACTGGGCGATCTGCAGCGCCTTGTCGCCACTGCGGGCGGCCTTGACGCGATACAGCAGCTTGAGCAGCTCCGAGAGGAGTGTCAGGTTCTCGGGGGCATCGTCGACGATCAGGATCGTCGGTCGTGTAACGGGACCAGGTGCATTCATTGACCGTCCTCCGCCGCAGGGGGGCGCGCCACAGCACTCCATTCCGCGCGCCGGAACTCAGTATAGACCGCGCCAGGCAAGGCTTTCGCTGCGGGGTAAATGCCCCGCAGGCGCCTCAGCCGTTGTGTTCCACCTCGACGAAGCGCCGCGTGCCGGCTTCGACGTCGTAGATGTGGTAGTTGTTCATCATCCGCCCGTACAGGTGCAGGCTGACCGCGCGCGGGCGGTCGGCGGGGACGCCGGTGACGTGGATGTGGTCGGGGTTGGGCACGAAGCTGGTCACCGCGCCCGGCGGCAGGAGGATCATGCCGCCCTTGACCAGTTCTATGCCGTCGTCGCGCGCGCGGTCGGCGGACAGGCAGACGTAGCTGCGCTCCTCCAGTACGCCTTCGACTATGCCGACCACGCCCCAACTGCCGTGGTCGTGCACCGGTGTCCACTGGCCCGGCGACCAGACCAGGGCATAGAGCGACAGGTTGTCGTCCGGGGACTGGTAGACCAGGTTGCGCGCGTAGTGCTCGGGGTCGCCCTGGTAATGACGTTCTTCGAGGAAGTCACCGGCGTGGGCCAGCAGTTCCATCATGAAGGGCGCGAGGCTGGCCACGCACTGGCACGGCTCGGATTGCTCGCGGCTCAGGCGGGTGGCCTGGTCGATGAAGCGGGAGAGGGTGGTGTGGGGCATGGGCGCTGCGCTCCGCTGGCTCGTCCGTGTCTGGGCTTTCCAGGACTGAGCCTGCCTGAACAGCCAAGGGCTGCGATGCCCAGGGCAGAAGGAACGGCATCACCAGTCGCTGCACAACGAAAAATCACTCTAGCCGGTTTTGCCGGGCTTGCTCAGCCGTCCTTCGGTGCGCGGCGCAGCAGGTAGGTGTCCATGATCCAGCCGTGGGCCTCGCGGGCTTCGCGGCGTACCCGCTGGATATCCTCGGCGACCTCGCCCAGCCGGCCCGAGCGGAGGATTTCGTCCGGCGTGCCGACATAGGCGCCCCAGTAGATTTCCAGCTCCGGGTCGTGCAGCTGGCGGTAGCTGTCCTCGGCGTCGAGCATCACCACCACGCTGTCGGCATTGGCCGGAAAACCCTCGGCCAGGCGCCGGCCGGTGGTGATCTGCACCGATTGGCCGATGGCGTTCAGCGGCACCCGGTGGCGTGCGGCCAGGGCCTGCACGCTGGTAATGCCGGGAATCACCTGGAAGTCGAAGCTCAGCCGCCCCTCGCGCAGGATCGCGTCGAGGATGCGCAGGGTGCTGTCATACAGGGACGGGTCGCCCCAGACCAGGAAGGCGCCGCACTGGCCGTCCTGCAGTTCTTCGTCGATCAGTTGCTCGAATACCTGCTGCTTGGCCCGGTTGAGGTCGTGTACCTGGCCGGCGTAGTCGCCTTCGCGCACGCGTTCGGGGCTGCGGGCCTCGACGGTGCGGTAGACGGAATGGCGGACGTAGCGCTCGAGGATGTCGCGGCGCAGCTGGATCAGCGTGTCCTTGCTCGCGCCCTTGTCCAGGAGGAAGAACACGTCCACGCGGTTCATCGCGTTGATGGCCTGGACGGTGAGGTACTCGGGATCGCCCGCGCCGATGCCGATGATCAGGAGCTGCTTCATGTAGGAGCCTGTTGGTGGATCGGGAAGGTTCCAAGACTACGCCAGTCGGACTCCGTGCTGCCCTGCCAGGTGATCTGCGGAGTGCGCGATCGCGGGCATGGCCTGCTCCTACCGGTGGTCGCCGATGTTCCGCTGCAGGTTGATGCCGATCGCGGGCGGAGTCCGCTCCTACGAGTCCGATATCGCGCGCAGGAGCGGACTCCGTCCGCAATGGTTCAACGCCGTGCCGAGGTCCGCAGTGGCCCGGTCAGCCCAGCAGCGCCAGGTCCCGGCGCAGTTCGCGGGCGGCGGCGACCATGTTCACCAGCGCTGCTTCGGTCTCCGGCCAGGCGCGGGTCTTCAGGCCGCAGTCGGGGTTGACCCACAGGCGCTCGGCGGGGATGCGCCGGGCCGCCTTGCGCAGCAGCTTGACCATCTCCTCGCGGGTCGGCACGCGCGGCGAGTGGATGTCGTAGACGCCCGGGCCGATCTCGTTGGGGTACTCGAACTGCTCGAAGGCCTCCAGCAGCTCCATGTCCGAGCGCGAGGTCTCGATGGTGATGACGTCGGCGTCCATGGCGGCGATGGATTCGATCACGTCGTTGAACTCGCTGTAGCACATGTGGGTGTGGATCTGGGTTTCGTCACGCACCCCCGAGGCGCACAGGCGGAAGGCCTCGGTCGCCCAGTCCAGGTAATGGCCCCAGGCACCCCGGCGCAGCGGCAGGCCCTCGCGGAAGGCCGCTTCGTCGATCTGCACGATGCGGATGCCGGCGGCCTCAAGGTCGACCACTTCGTCGCGGATCGCCAGGGCCAACTGGCGAGCCTGGGTTTCGCGGCAGACGTCCTCGCGCGGGAAGGACCACATCAGCAGGGTCACCGGGCCGGTCAGCATGCCCTTCATGACTTTGCTGGTGAGGCTCTGGGCGTAGCGGATCCATTCCACGGTCATGGCCTGTGGGCGGCTCAGGTCGCCGTAGATCACCGCCGGCTTCACGCAGCGCGAGCCGTAGCTCTGCACCCAGCCGAAGCGGGTGAAGAGATAGCCGTCGAGCTGCTCGGCGAAGTACTCCACCATGTCGTTGCGCTCGGCTTCGCCGTGCACCAGAACGTCCAGGCCCAGTTGCTCCTGGATCTCCACGGCATGGCGAATCTCGCTGTGCATCGCCTCGGTGTAGTCGGCGGCGTTCAGCTTGCCCTGCTTGAACGCCTGGCGTGCCAGGCGGATGGCCGAGGTCTGCGGGAAGGAGCCGATGGTGGTGGTGGGGAACTCCGGCAGGTTCAGCCCGGCACGCTGCTTGCCGATGCGTTCGGCGAAGGGCGAGCGGCGCTGGCTGTCTGCCGGCTTGATGGCGGACAGGCGCGCTTTTACCTCGGGGTTATGGATGCGCGGCGAAGCGGCGCGGCTGGCCTGCACGGCGCGGCTCTGCTCCAGCGCCGCCAGCACCTGCGGCGTTTGCGGTTCATTGAGCGCGCGGGCCAGCAGGGCGACTTCGGCGCATTTCTGTACGGCGAAGGCGAGCCAGCTCTTGAGTTCGGCGTCCAGCTGGTCTTCGCGCTCCAGGTCCACCGGGCTGTGCAGCAGCGAGCAGGACGGCGCCACCCACAGGCGCTCGCCGACGCGCTCGTGGGCGTAGCGCAGTACTTCCAGGGTTGCCTCCAGGTCGCAGCGCCAGACGTTGCGGCCATTGACCACGCCCAGCGAAAGGACCTTGTAGGCCGGCAGGCGGTCGAGGATGGTCGGGAACTGCTCCGGTGCGCGCACCAGGTCCAGGTGCAGGCCGTCCACCGGCAGGCTGGCGGCCAGGCCGAGGTTGTCTTCCAGGCCGCCGAAGTAGGTGGCCACCAGCTTCTTCAGCGGCTCGCTCTGCAGCAGGTTGTAAACGCGCTCGAAGGCGTTCTTCCAATCCTGCGGCAGGTCCAGGGCGAGGATCGGCTCGTCGATCTGCACCCACTCCACGCCCTGGGCGGCGAGGCGACGGAAAATCTGGCCGTAGAGCGGCAGCAGGCGCTCGACCAGGTCGAGCTTGTCGAAGTCGGTGCCCTTGGTCTTGCCCAGCCAGAGGAAGGTCAGCGGGCCGATCACCACCGGCTTCACCGCGTGGCCGAGGGCAATGGCCTCGTCGACTTCCTCGAACAGCTGTTCCCAGCTCAGCTCGAACGGCTGGTCAGCACTGAACTCGGGGACCAGGTAGTGGTAGTTGGTGTCGAACCACTTGGTCATCTCCTGGGCGTGGGCGCCGCAGCAACCGGCACTGCTGTGGCTGCCAACAGAACCCCGCGCCATGGCGAACAGCGTCTGCAGGGTCGGCTTCGCGTCGCCGTGGCCGCGGAAACGCTCGGGAATCACACCGAAGGTCAGCGAGTGGGTCAGCACCTGGTCGTACCAGGCGAAGTCACCCACCGGCAGCAGCTCGATACCGGCGTCCTTCTGTACCTGCCAGTGGGCGGCGCGCAATTCGCGGCCGACGACGCGCAGTCCGGCTTCGTCCAGTTCGCCCTTCCAGAAGGCTTCCAGGGCCTTCTTCAGCTCGCGGTCGCGGCCGATGCGGGGAAAGCCGAGGTTGTGTGCCAGCGCCATGTGAATCTCTCCAGTGAATCAACGATGGGGAGATTCTCCGGAGAGGGCCTGCATGAGACAAACTCAATGTTCTCGTGATGAACATAAGGAATGTTCATGTTGAAGGCTTGCACCTGCAGGGGCGGACCATGCCCGCGATCGCGCGCACGGCGCGCTCCTGCAGGTTGATAGGCGGCTACCTAGCCACCCGTCCGCATCTGCCGCGCAAGCGCACCCGGCGAAGTCTTGAGCTGACGCTGGAACAGCTCGATGAAGGCCGAAGTGGACTCGTAGCCCAGGTCGCCGGCGACCACCGTCACCGACTCGCCACGCTCCAGCCTCGGCAGCGCGGCCAGCAGGCGCACACGCTCGCGCCACTCGCGGAACGAAAGGCCGGTCTCCTCGCGGAACAGCCGTGCCAGGGTGCGCCGCGAGGCGCCCACGCGCTGCGCCCAGTCCTCTATCCCCAGGCGCTCGCCGGGATGTTCCTGCAGGTGGTCGGTCACGCGCCGCAGGCGGGCATCGCGGGGCAGCGGCAGGTCCAGGCCGGAGTCCGGCGCGTTGTGCAGCTCGTCCACCAGCACCTGCATCAGACGGGCCTGCGGCCCCTCGTCGGGATAGTCATTGGCGAACTCGCAGGCGCGCTGGATGAGCAGGTCCAGCAGCGGCGAGATTTCCAGCACGCGACAGGGGCCCAGCCCGGCGGCGATTTCCGGTACCAGGTAGAAGCTGCGGAACACCACGGCGGTCCTGGCCCTTACGCTGTGGGAAACCCCCGGCGGCAGCCACATCGCGCGGCGCGGCGGGATAATGCAGGTGGTCTGCTCGGTGCTGGCTTCGAGCACGCCCTGGGTGGCGTACATCAGTTGGCCCCAGGGGTGGGTGTGCGGCTCCACGCGGTGCCCGGCCGGCATGTCGAAGGCGCGCAGCCAGAGGGGCCGGGGCAGGGCGACGAAATCGGGCAGCGGCAGGGGTTCCTGTCCCGTCGACGGCATAGCTTGTCTCTCTCACGGAAGTGGGCCACGAAGGGGCGATGGTAGCGTCTTCTCCGGTCAAAGCCAGCCTGTGAGGAAGGAAAACCCATGAGCAGCCATCGCCCGCTCCACCGCCTGTCCACCCTGGAGATCCGCCAGCGCCGCGAGCCCGGCAGCCTGGTCGTGCTCACTGCCTATTCGACCCCCATGGCGCGCCTGCTCGACCCGCACGTCGACATACTGCTGGTGGGCGATTCGCTGGGCATGGTGCTCTACGGCCTGCCCCATACCCTGGCCGTCAGCCTGGACACCATGATCGCCCATGGCGCCGCCGTGGCGCGGGGCTCCCAGCGCGCCTGCGTGGTGGTCGACCTGCCGTTCGCCAGCTACCAGGCCTCCCCGCAGCAGGCGTTTCTCGCCGCCGCGCGGGTGCTCGCCGAAAGCGGCGCGCAGGCGGTGAAGCTCGAAGGCGGGGCGGAGATGGCGCCGACCATCGCCTTCCTGGTCGAGCGCGGGATTCCGGTCATGGCCCATATCGGCCTGATGCCGCAGAAGGTCAACGCCCTGGGCGGGTTCAAGGTGCAGGGCAAGGAACAGGCCGGCGCCGAGCGGGTGCTGCGCGATGCCGTGGCGGTGGCGGCGGCCGGGGCTTTCAGCGTGGTGCTCGAAGGTGTGCTGGAACCCGTGGCGCGCCAGGTTTGCGAGAGCCTGGACATCCCGGTGATCGGCATCGGTGCCTCACCTGCCTGCGCCGGGCAGGTGCTGGTGACGGAAGACATGCTGGGCTTGTCCGGCGAGCAGATTCCGCGCTTTGCCGAGCAGTACGTGCGGGTGGACGAACAGATATCCGCGGCGGCCGAACGCTTTGCCGGCGAGGTGCGCGGGTGCACGTTTCCGCAGGCGCGGCATTGTTTCGGCATGGCGAAGGAGTAGCTCAAGCCAGTGGCGGTGGCGGTGGCAGTGACGCGATGCTTCGCCTGCAGTGGTGGTATTTACCGAACCTTTACAGAGGGCGCGAGAACTCGCCTCGAGGGTGCATGTCAATCTGATGGCAATCCCAAGGGTCCTGTTTACAGGCATGCCAATGGAGTGGTCAGGAGCATTGCATCATGCGCTATTCGTTTCTGCTTTTACTGGCTGCGTTGGGGGGCGGTGCCGCGCAGGCTGAGATCTACACTTGCACGCTCAATGGACGGCAAACCTTCTCTCAAGTCCCTTGCGGTGACGAAGTCATAGAGGTCAAACCACGCATCTGGACTCCAACCCCGGAAGAGATCGAGCGGCAGAAGTCGGCCAATCAATCGGTCGTCAACGCCACCCTGCAAATGCAGTATGTCAGTGAGGTGAACCGGCTCCGAGGTGCTATCAGGGATGCCGGTCTTGCCATTGACGAGCTGATTGAGGCGCGCGACGAGAGCCTCCGTTGGTTGCGTTACGAGCGCAGCCGCGCGAACAACAACCTGGCAGGAGCGGTCTGGGAGAGCACCATCGTTTCGGAGATCGACGGGGTGAAATCGGACTACGCCAGCCGGATCCGGGAAATGGATGATTATCGGTACGCGTTGATTCGCAAACTGGAAAATCTGGAGAGCCAGAAGCCCCCTGTTCAGGATGCGTCCAATCTCGGGCAATGAATCAACGCAGAATGCAATCCGAGGCTGAGTTGATAACGCATTGACGGTGAACATTCGACCGCCTCTCACCCGGCTCGCGCCCGACTACCGGGGGCGGCGTTGGTACGAGCGCACCGGGTTTTCCGTTTATGGAAACGATGCGCGAGGCTACCTCCAATACGCGCGCTGACTCCTCAGACCCACTCGGTACTGCGCTTGCGCCGCACGCGCAGCATGGTCGGCAGGATCAGCCCGGCCAGCAGGCCGGCGCCGGCGATGCTGCCGCCATAGGCCATGTAGCGCATCAGCACCTGCTTGTTCTCGTCGCCCAGTTGCGCCTGGGCATCGCGCAGTTGCGCGCGGGCCTCGCTCAGTTCGCCGTCCAGCGAGGTGCGGGCGGCCTGCAGTTCGTCGATCAGCTTCTTGCGCGCATCCAGGGTTTCCTGCATGCCCTGCACGCGGTTCTTCCAGGAGTCGTCGATGGTCTGCAGCTGGGTGGTCAGTTCGGTGACTTTCTGTTCCAGGGCCGGCAGGCGTTCGGCCTGGCCGGGTTTTTCCTGCAGGTCCTTGCTGGCGATCCAGACGCTGTTGCCGCTCTCGCTGCGCACCTGGCTGTAGTCGCCGGAGGTGCTCACCAACTGGACCTTCTGCCCGGAGGTGAGGGTGCCGACGATGCGGTAGCCGTCGGTGGGGCCGCTGCGCACGTAGGTGCTCAGGCTGTCGTTCACCCAGCGCGCGTTGCTGGCGGGCTCCTCGGCCTGGGCCGGGGTGCCGGCCGCCAGCAGGCCACCAATCAGGCAGGCACCGAGGGCGCGGGTCTGGAGGGGAGAAACTCGTGCGGGGAAGCGACGCGATAGGGACATGGGCAATCTTCACATGACTTGAAACGAAACCCGCCGTGCGGGAGCGAAAACGCCGGCCGGGCGACTTGTTCATAACTAGCCGGGTGGCCAATGGCCAGAGCCTCCACCCGGGGGGCCGACAGCACACAGACAGTTGTCAGACGCCGAGAGTTCACCGGTAGGAAAATGCACGGATGAGTGGTGGCGCGCGCCGTATCCCGCCGGAGCCGGCGCCCTGCCCGAGGGCAGGGCGCCGGGTTTGCCCGGTCAGGGCTTGCGGATGCTGACGAGGGTGGCGCCGTCACTGGCGTTGCGGAACTCGAAGTCGACCTGGTCGCCCACCTTCAGGCCCTCCAGCAGGGCCGGCGTGGCCTTGAACGCCATGGTCATCGGCGGCCACTGCAGGGCGGCGACGGGTCCGTGGGCCAGGGTGACCCGCTGGCGCGTGTCGTCGATGGCGCGGATGGTGCCCTGGGCACTGGCAACGGCCGTCTCGGTGCCGGACCTGTTCATGCCGTCCATCTGCATGCCCTGCATGGCCATCCCGGGCATCTCCTGGGCAGAGGCGGCAAGAGGCAGGGCGAACAGCAGGGCGGCAGCGATCAGTGGGTTTTTCATGGGGTTTCTCCGGGTTGGGGTTGTACTGCCGCCGTGGGCTGACGACGCATCAGCCAGTAGGCGGCGGGGATGACGAAGAGGGAGAGCAGCGGGGCGGTGAGCATGCCGCCGACCATGGGCACGGCAATGCGGCTCATCACTTCGCTGCCGGTGCCGCTGCTCCAGAGGATCGGCAGCAGGCCGGCGACGATCACGGCCACGGTCATGGCCTTGGGGCGCACGCGTTGCACCGCACCCTCGCGGATGGCGGCGAGCAGCTCGGCGGGATCGCTGGCGTCGCTGCGCGAGCCCCGGGCGTTCTTCAGGTAGATCAGCATGATCACGCCGAACTCCGCCGCGACGCCGGCCAGGGCGATGAAGCCGACCCCGGTGGCGACCGACAGGTTGAAGCCCATCAGGTACAGCAACCAGACCCCACCGGTGAGGGCGAAGGGCAGGGTGGCCATGATCAGCAGCGCCTCGTCGAAGCGGCCGAAGGTCAGGTAGAGCAGCACGAAGATGATCGCCAGGGTCGCCGGGACCACCAGCTTGAGCCGGGCGTTGGCGCGCTCCAGGTACTCGAACTGGCCGGAGTAGCTCAGGCTCATGCCCGGGGCGAGCTGCACGTCGCGCTCCACTGCCTGGCGCAGGTCCGCCACCACCGAGGCCAGGTCGCGGCCGCGCACGTCGACGTAGACCCAGCCGGAGAGGCGCGCATTTTCGCTCTTGAGCATCGGCGGCCCTTCGCTGATGTGCACCCGCGCCACGCTGCCCAGGGTGATCTGGCCGCCCTGGGCGGTGTAGATCGGCAACTGCTGCAACGCTTCCACCGAGTCGCGCCACTCGCGCGGGTAGCGCACGTTGATCGGATAGCGGGCGAGGCCCTCCACCGTCTCGCCGACGTTCTCGCCACCGATGGCGCTGCTGACAATGGCCTGCACGTCGGCGATGTTCATGCCGTAGCGGGCCGCGGCCTGGCGGTCGATGTCGACATCGATGTAGCGCCCGCCGGTGAGGCGTTCCGCTAGGGCCGATGTCACCCCCGGAACGCCCTTGGCCACCCGCTCGACCGCCTGGGTGGCGCGGTCGATCTCGGCCAGGTCGGTGCCGGCGACCTTCACCCCGATGGGGCTCTTGATGCCGGTGGCGAGCATGTCGATGCGATTGCGGATCGGCGGAATCCAGATGTTGGTCAGGCCGGGCACCTTCACCACGCGGTCCAGTTCCTCCACCAGCTTTTCGCTGGTCATGCCCGGCCGCCACTGTTCCTTCGGCTTGAAGCGGAGGGTGGTCTCGAACATCTCCAGCGGCGCCGGGTCGGTGGCCGACTCGGCGCGCCCGGCCTTGCCGAACACGCTGGCGACTTCCGGCACGCTGCGGATCAAGCGGTCGGTGCTCTGCAGCAGCTCAGAGGCTTTCTGTGCGGACAGGCCGGGCAGCGCCGAGGGCATGTACAGCAGGTCACCCTCGTCCAGCGGTGGCAGGAACTCGCCGCCCAGCTGGGACAATGGCCAGAGCCCGGTGAGGAACAACAGCACGGCAGCGGCCAGCGTCGCTCGTGGCCGGCGCAGCACCGCCTCCAGCGCCGGTTGGTAGAGCCGGATCAGCCAGCGGTTGAGCGGGTTGCGCTGTTCCGACGGCAGGCGTCCGCGAATCCAGTAGCCCATCAACACCGGCACCAGGGTCACGGACAGCCCGGCGGCCCCGGCCATGGCGTAGGTCTTGGTGAACGCCAGCGGGCCGAACAGGCGACCTTCCTGGGCCTGCAGGGTGAACACCGGGATGAACGACAGGGTGATGATCAGCAGGCTGAAGAACAGCGCCGGCCCGACCTCCACGGCCGCCTCGGTCATCACCCGCCAGTGCTGCTCGCCCTTGAGCGGCGTGTCGGGGTGCTTTTCGTGCCAGGCCTCGATGCGCTTGTGCGCGTTCTCGATCATCACCACTGCCGCGTCGACCATCGCGCCAATGGCGATGGCGATGCCGCCCAGGGACATGATGTTGGCGTTGATCCCCTGGTGGCGCATGACGATCAGCGCGATGAGCACGCCCACCGGCAGCGAAACGATGGCCACCAGCGACGAGCGCAGGTGCCAGAGGAACGCCGCGCAGACCAGCGCGACGACGATGAACTCCTCGATCAGCTTGTGGCTGAGGTTGGCCACTGCGCGGTCGATCAGCTGGCTGCGGTCGTAGGTGGTGACGATCTCCACGCCCTCGGGCAGGCTCTTCTGCAGCGTGGCCAACTTGTCCTTCACTCGTGTGATGGCTTCGCGGGCGTTCTTGCCGCTACGCAGGACGATCACCCCGCCCACGGCTTCCCCTTCGCCGTCCAGTTCGCCGATGCCACGGCGCACTTCCGGGCCGAGCTGGATACTGGCGACGTCGCCCAGGGTGACCGGGCTGCCATTGCCGGCCAGGCGCAGGGGCACCGCGCGGAAGTCCGCCAGGGTCTTCAGGTAGCCCGAGGCACGCACCATGAACTCGGCCTCGCCGAGCTCCAGCACGCCGCCACCGGTTTCCTGGTTGGCCTTGCCCAGCGCCTCGATCACCTGGCTCTGGGTAATGCCCAGGCTGGCCAGCCGCAGCGGGTCGAGGACGACCTGGTACTGCTTGACCATGCCGCCCACGGTGGCGACTTCGGCCACGTCGGGCACCGTCTTCAGCTCGTACTTGAGGAACCAGTCCTGGAGCCCGCGCAGCTGGGCCAGGTCATGCCGGCCCGTGCGATCCACCAGGGCGTACTGGTAGATCCAGCCGACGCCGGTGGCGTCCGGGCCGAGCGCGGTCTTTGCCGTCGCGGGTAGCCGTGACTGCACCTGGTTGAGGTACTCCAGCACCCGCGAGCGCGCCCAGTAGAGGTCGGTGCCGTCCTCGAACAGCACGTAGACGAAGCTGTCGCCGAAGGAGGAAAACCCGCGCACGGTCTTCGCCCCGGGCACCGACAGCATGGTGGTGGCCAGCGGGTAGGTGACCTGGTTCTCGACGATCTGCGGCGCCTGCCCCGGATAGCTGGTACGGATGATCACCTGCACGTCGGAGAGGTCCGGCAGGGCGTCCACCGGCGTACTGCGCAGCGACCAGAGGCCCCAGGCGACGATGAACAGCGTGGCCAGCAGGACCAGGAAGCGGTTGGCCACGGACCAGCGGATGAGCTTCGCAATCATGGCCGGTCCTCCTGCTTGCTGACCTGTTCGATGACCAATCCTGCGTCGCCCTGGCTGACGCCGAAGCGGATGCGCTGACCCACCTTCAGGCCCTCGGCCAGTTCAGGCCGGGCGAGGGCGAAGGTCATGGTCATGCCGGGCATGCCCAGGGTGTTGAACGGACCGTGACTGACGGTCAGCCCCTGCGCCGAGATGGCCACGATGCGGCCGTCGGCTTCATGCAGGGTCGGTTTCGTCGCAGGCGCAGGCGGCTCCGAGGCCGTGCGCGCCTCGATGCCTTTCAGGCTGGCTTCCGAGTCGATCAGGAACTGTCCGGAGGTGACCACCCGCTGGCCTTCGTCGAGCCCCGCAAGGACCGCCGCCAGGCCGTCGTTCTCCTGCCCCAGGCGTACCTCCACGGGGCGGAAGCGCCCCTGGTCCTCGGCGAGCATCACCAGGTTGCGCTTGCCGGTGCGGATCACCGCTTCGCTGGGAATCTGCAGCACATCGGCCTGGCCGGCGAGGTCCAGGCTGACCTCCACCGTCATGCCGGGGCGCAGCTGGCCGTCCGGGTTGGGCAGCTCGATGCGCAGGCGCAGGGTGCGGCTCTGCTGGTCGTTCTCTGGCAGGATGCTGGCCAGGGTGCCGGTCACCGGGCGATCCGGGAATGCCGGTAGGCGGGCATCGACCGCTTGACCGATCCTCAGCCCGCCGGCCTGGGTTTCCGGTACCGCTGCTTCCAGCCAGACCTGCCCCAGGCCATTGATCCGCGCCAGGGGCGCGCCAGCGGACAGGGTCATGCCGGTGCGCACGTCCAGTTCGCGGATCACCCCGGCAATCGGCGAGGTCAGGGTGATCACCGGGTGCGTCCTGCCGCTGCGGGTGATCTGCGCTACCAGCGAGGCCGGCATGCCCGATAGCAGCAGGCGTTGCCGTGCCGCCTCCAGCAAGGCAGGTTCGGAGGTGCCGCGCAGGGCGAGGAACTCTTCCTGCAGGGCCGCCCACTCCGGCACCAGCACATCGGCGACCGGCGCGCCGGCTTTCACCACATCGCCCGGCGCCAGGGCGTAGGTGCGTTCGACGAAGCCAGCGGCGCGGGCCTGCAGCAGCGCGACGTCGCGCTCATTGAAGGTCAGCAGTCCGGTGACCCGCAGCCGGCGGTCGAGCCGGCCCCGGCCGACCGTGGCCAGGCGCATGCCGAGGTTCTGCTGGATACCCGGCTCGATGCGCACCGCTGGCACGCTACCGGCGCCGTCCTCGTCGGCGTACTTGGGCACCAGCGCCATGTCCATGAATGGCGATTTTCCCGGCGCGTCGAAGCGCTGTTGCGGGACCATCGGGTCGTACCAGTAGAGCGGCTTGCGCTCCGAGGTGGCCGCAGCCGCAGGTTCCCGCGCGGGGACGTGCTGCCGCTGGGCGTACCAGTAGCCGCCAGCGCTGCCGGCGGAGAGTGCGAGGATCAGCAGGGCGGAGCTCTTCAAAGGGAAACCGCTCATGTGCGCCCCTCCTCGTAGGTGAAATAGAGACGCGCGGCGACCAGCGCCAGTGAGCCTTGCAGGTCGATCTGCTTGAGCCTGGCTTCGACCTGTTGCTGGCGGGCGCTGACCAGTTCGTCGAGCCCGAGCTTGCCGGCGCGGTAGCCGGCCAGGGCCAGGCGAACCTTCTCCTCGGCCAGCGGCAGCAGCGTGCCGCTGCTGCGTTCGACCGCCCGTTGCAGGCGTCGGTACTCGGCGAGGTCGTCCTCCAGCTGTTGCTCGTGCTCGCGGGCCAGGGCATCGCGCTCGGCCTCCAGTTGCCGGACCTGGGCGCGCCGGGAGGCGATCTTCGGGTCCTGGCGGGTGGAGGTGAACAGCGGCAGGTCGAAGCTGACCTGCAGCGTCATCATGTCGCCGAACTCACGGCCACGACGCTGGTAGTCCACTTCCCAGCTCCAGTCCGGCTTCTTCTCGGCAACGGCCTCACGCACCAGGGCTTCAGCCTCGCGGGTCATCGGAGCGTACGCGGCGAGCTCCGGGTGCTGGTGCAGGGACTGCAGCGAGTGGGATGCATCGATGCTCCAGTGCGGGAAGTCGCCGCTCAGCACATCGGGCGCGTCCCCTCCGATCCAGCGCTTGAGTGCCGCCCGCGCCTGGGCTGCCTGGCGCAGCAGATCGTCCTTCTGCTCATCCAGCAGCGCGGCTTCCTGGCGCGGCGCCACTGAGTCGACCGTGTTCGCGCCGCCACCGGCCAGGCGTGCGCGGACGGTGGCGTCGAGCAGGCGGTTCTCACGGTAGAAGTCATCGAACATCGCCAGCTTGCGTTGCAGCGTATAGGCCGCGATCCAGGCCTGGGCCGAGGCACTGCGAACCTTCAGGCGCTCGACGCCGGCTTCGGCATCGGCGCGCTCCACGGCGGCCTGGGCGGTCTCGATGCGGGCGCGGCGCTTGTCGCGGTTGGGCATTTCCTGCGTCAGGCCGACCACCTGCATGCTCATGTTGTCGCGCTGGGTACTCCAGCGTTCGTCGCCCTCGATGGGGACGTTCTGCAAGCCCAGGCTCAGCCTGGGGTCGGGCAATTCACCGGCGGGGATGGCGGCGCTTTTCGCCGCCGAGATTTTCTCGCCCTGCGCGAGCAGGGAAGGGGCGTTGCGTTCGGCCAGTAACAGGGCGTCGTCCAGCGACAGGGACGCACCCTGGGCGGACAGGCTGGACAGCAGCGCGAGCAGCAGCCAGCCCGAATGGAGTCGGACGTGAGTCACGATGGGGATTCCTCTGGGAAACCAGCGCGTGAGCGCAAGCCACCCGGCAGCCTTGAGGGCCGCGGGCAGGGTTCAGATTGGAAGAGGAATCAGGCGCAGGGAGGTCGCCAGAGGTCGGCTGGAGCCTGGCTGAGGACGAGGTGGTGGGAGGGAGAAGGGTTCTGCGGCGCAACCGGGTGGTCCGGCGCTTTCAGGACACTGATCTGGAGCAGGCTGCCGGACTTGCACTCCTGCCCGCTCTTGCAGGCCTTCTTGCCGTGCTGGGTCATCTTGCCCGAATCCTGGCAGCAGTCCTGGTCCATGCCCGCCATCTGGCTCATGCCCAGGTCCTGCATCGGGCAGGGTTCGGCCGGCGGCTCGAAACCCGCCATCCCGGTGAGGGGAAGCGTGAGGCTGAGCAGCAGGACGATGAGGAGCCGCAGGCGACGAATCATGGCGCGCAGTTTAGAACCTTCCCATGGGGCAAGGTCAACGACGGCGTCGGCCGGATAACCGAATCGTCATCCGTGCCTCAGCTTCCCGTTAGCAGTGGCCACATAAGGTGGAGTCACTTCCAACCACCCATGAGGTGACTGCCATGAAACTCCCCCGCATCCTCCTGATCATTGCCCTGCTGGGCACTTCTTCGCTGGCGCTGGCCGATGGTGGCGGCGACATCACCTTCGCCCGCATGGAACAGGCGCGCCAGCAGGTCATGCAGGCGCGCCAGCAGGCGCCTTCGCCAACGCAGATCGCCGAGGCGAAGCAGTACACCTACGGCATGAACCTGGATATCGCCGAGGTGGTGGCGGTGACGCCCCTGAGCAACGAGTGTGGCGTGGTGCCGGTGCAACTGCGCTACAAGGATTCCTTCGGGGACGAGCAGGCCATCGAATACCGCACCGAGCGCGTAGCCTGCCGCACCACCCGCTGAGCTCATTGCGGCGCAGGCGGAAACCTCAGGAGGAAGCGCGTCGGCCCTTCCTCCGAGCTCTGCGCGCTGGCCGTGCCCAGGTGCAGTTCCATGATCGAGCGCACGATGGCCAGGCCCAGGCCGGTGCCGCCCTGGGCCCGTGAGCGGCCCTTGTCGACGCGGTAGAAGCGCTCGAACAGATGCCCCAGGTGCTCGCTGGCGATGCCGCTGCCGGTGTTCTGTACCTGCAACGTCACCGTGTCAGCGTCGCTGCGCACCTGCACGCTGATGCGCTCGCCCACCGGTGCATGGCGGATGGCGTTGGACAGCAGGTTGGAAATGGCCCGCTGGATCATCAGCCGGTCGCCCAGTACTTCGCCCTGGCCTTCGACCTCGATCACCAGGGACTTTTCCTCGGCGCTGAAGGCGAACAGTTCGCTGACCTTCTCCGCTTCCTCCCTCAACTGCACCGGCTCCTGCGGCAGCAGCGCACGCGGGTGGCTGACCTGGGCAAGGAACAGCATGTCGCTGACGATTCGCCCGACCCGCTCCAGCTCCTCGATGCTCGCGGCCAGCACGGCTTCATACTCTTCCTTCTCCCGGGGCCGCGACAGCGTCACCTGGGCCTTGCCCAGCAGGTTGCCGATGGGCGAGCGCAACTCGTGGGCAAGGTCGTCGGAGAACTGCGTGAGCTGCTGCACGCCGCCGTCCAGCCGGCGCAGCATCAGGTTCAGCGCCCGTGCGGCCTTGCCCAGCTCGCGCGGCAGGTCCTGCACGGGGATGCGGTGGCTGAGGTCCTGGGTGGTGACCAGCGAAGCCACCTGGCCGAATTGGCGCAAGGGCAGCAGGCCACGCTTGGCTACCAGGCGGGCGCCGAGGGCGATCAGCAACAGCAGCGGCGGCACCGCCAGCCAGGCTGAGCGCAGGAAGGCGCCGAGCAGGGCATCGTCGTCGCGCCGATCCAGGCTCAGGAACACCCGCAGAGTGTTGCCGTCGCGCAGGCGGATCAGGCTGCGCTCGGTGAGCAGGCGCCGGCCGTCCGGTGTGGTCCAGGCGAAGGCACGGCCGCTGCCGGCGAATTCATCGAGGATCGCCAGGTCGCGGGTCGGTCCGCTGTTGAACTGTGCCGGTCGGCCAGCTTGCTTCTCGAACAGCGCGGCGCTGAGGTTGTCGTGGCCCATCAGCTGGTCCTGCAGGGCGTGGCCGCGCAGGGGCAGGGCGGCCAGGCCGGGGTCAGCCTCCAGCGCATGACGCAACTGCCCGAGCTTGTCTTCCAGCTCGCGGTGGGCGCGCAGGTCCAGCTGGTGGTCGAGGGCCAGGTAGGCCAGGGTGAGCAGCAGGACCGTCAGCACCGATCCCAGCAGACCGACCCACAGGCCGATGCGCAGCGAGAGACTGGCCGGCTTCATGCGCGGGACTCCAGCACGTAGCCGACCCCGCGCAGGGTGTGGATCAGCTTGTCGGCGAAGGGGTCGTCGATCTTCGCCCGCAGGCGGCGGATGGTGACTTCCACCACGTTGGTGTCGCAGTCGAAATTCATGTCCCAGACCAGCGAGATGATCTGCGTGCGCGACAACACCTCGCCGCTGCGGCTCATCAGCAGGTGCAGCAGGGCGAACTCCTTGCTGGTCAGGTCGATGCGCTGGCTGTCGCGGTAGGCGCGATGGCGGCCGGGGTCCAGCTCCAGCCCGCCGATCTCCAGTACCTGGGGTTGGTCGATGCGTTCACTGCGGCGCAGCAGCGAACGCACGCGGACCAGCAGTTCGGGGAATTCGAAGGGCTTGAGCAGGTAGTCGTCGGCGCCCAGGTCGAAGCCTTTCACCCGTTCGGTCAGGCGGCCGCGCGCGGTGAGCATCATCACCCGGATATCGCTGTGCTGGCGCAGGCTGGCGAGTACTTCCCAGCCGTCCATCTGCGGCAGGTTCACATCGAGGATGACCAGGTCGTAGGCACACTGCCGGGCCAGGTGCAGGCCGTCGACGCCGTTGTCGGCGCGGTCGACGACATAGCCGCTTTCGCTCAGTCCCTGTTGCAGATAATCGGCCGTCTTGTGGTCGTCCTCGATGAGCAGGATCTTCATGGATAGTTACCCGGTAATAGCGTGGAAAGTAATGCCAGGGACGCAGGAAAGTTCGCCGTGCCCCGTAAAATGCGCGCAGTCTAGAAGCTGTAGCGACTTCAGGGTCAATCGTGGCGGTGGCGCGTTCGTCGCTTTTCAGAATGTCGTGAAAGTTCTGCAGGTGACTGGTCTGAAAGGGATTTCAGACACCGTGAGAACTTGCGGGAACGGCGTGAATTGTTTCCTGAAGTTACCTGGAAGTAGCGTGGGGCCTTTTTAAATACATACAACGGGAACTCGGCGGCTGACCAATTACATGTTTGTAATTATCCAGTCACCTTGTCGCTAGCGAGGTGCACCTAGATTCGCCAGTGGAAATGACGGCCTGCCGTCGAAGTTGACTCCACCGTGCGAGGTTCGCCGTGTTTTCAAGACGTTCTGGATTCGCCCTGCGGGCAGGTTTGCTCGGTTTGCTGATTTGGCCCCTGGCGCAGGCCCGCGAGCTCGGTATCGAAGAGGCCCTGCAGGCGGCCGCCAGCGGCAACCCCGAGCTGGCCGCCAGTGGTCGCGACATCGGCATCGCCCAGGGGCTGCGCGAGCAGGCCGGGCTGCTGCGCAACCCGACGCTGTCCTGGGAGCAGGAGGGCACCGAGTCGCGCAACCGCACCGCCACTGTCAGCATCAGCCAGCCGCTGGAACTGGGCGGCAAGCGTGGCGCCCGCGTCGAGCTGGCGGAACGCGGCCAGGCTGTTGCGGCGCTGAGCCTGGAGGCCCGGCGCAATCAGCTGCGCGGCGAAGTGATCGCCGCCTTCTTCACCGCCCTGCGCGCCCAGGAGCGCGAGCGCCTGGCGCAGCAATCGGTCGAACTGGCGCAACGGGGCGTGGCGGCGGCTGATGGGCGCGTGCGTGCCGGCAAGGCGCCGCCGCTGGAGGCCAATCGTGCGCAGGTGCAACTGGCCGAAGTGCGCCTGGAGCAGGATCGCGCCCGGCGCGAGCGGGCCGATGCCAACCAGGCGCTGGCGACCCTGATGGGGCTGGCCTCGGTGGATTTCAGCGGCGTGCGCAACGACACCTCCCGAGCGCTGCCCGGCCTGCCCGGCAGCAGCCAACTGCTCGATCGGTTGGCCGACAGCGCGGAAATGCGCCTGGCGCAAAGCCGTATCGACGAGGGCGAAGCCGCCGTGCGCCTGGCGAAGACCCAGCGTATTCCCGACCTGGACGTCAGCCTGGGCACCCAGGAGGCGATCGAGGCAGGCAACCGCGACCGCATAGCGGTGATCGGCCTGAGCCTGCCGTTGCCCCTGTTCGACCGCAACCAGGGCAACATCCTCGCCGAGTCGCGCCGTGCCGATCAGGCCCGCGACCTGCGCAACGCCACCGAACTGCGCCTGCGCCGCGAAACCCTGCAGGCGCTGCAACAGTGGAGCACTGCCCAGGGCGAGGTGAGCGCCTTCCGCCAGACCATCCTGCCCAGTGCCCAGACCGCCGTGGAGAGCGCCACGCGTGGCTTCGAGATGGGCAAGTTCGGCTTCCTCGAAGTACTCGACGCCCAGCGCACCCTGATCACCGCCCGCGACCAGTACCTGCGCGCCCTGGCTCAGGTCAGCGATGCCTGGGGGCGGATCGAGCGGGTCTACGGCGATGTCGGCGCGGTCCGCTAATACCTGCCGCGCCTGGCTCGGCCTGTTGCTGGTGACCCTGACGCCATCCGCCGCCGCGCCGACCGCGAGCCTGCCCGTGCACTGGTGCGTCCACGACCTCTTCAGCACCCTCCATCACCTTGCGCCGCCCGCGCTACGGCGCGGCGTCGGCGGATATTTCCCGGAGCTTCCATGATCAAGAAAACCCCTCTCGCTGCCGCCGTGCTGCTGGCCTGCGCACTGGCTGTCAGCGCCTATGCCTGGATGGGCAGCGAACAGGCTGGCGGCAGCCACCTCGACGACGCGACCCACGGCGACGGTGAGCACCACGGCAACGCCGCGCCGACGCGCCATGCCGAAGCGGCGAGCCATGCCGATGGCGAGCATCACCTCGCGCAGGCGGCAGAGGCCGAAGAAGAGGGCCTGCACCTGAGCCCCGCGCAGATCCAAGCCGCCGGCATCGAGCTGGTGACCGCCGGCCCGCAGGCGCTGGACGAAGCCTTCAGCCTGCCCGGCGAGATCGGCTTCGACCAGGACCGCACCGCCCACGTCGTCCCGCGCACCGCCGGCGTGGTGGAGTCGGTGGCGGTGGAGCTGGGGCAGAGCGTGAAGCAGGGCGCGCTGCTGGCAGTGATTGCCAGCCAGCAGGTCTCCGAGTTGCGCAGCGAGCTGGCTGCTGCCCAGCGCCGCGTAAGCCTGGCGAGCAAGACCTTCGAGCGCGAGCGGGAACTGTGGCAGGAGAAGATTTCCGCCGAGCAGGATTACCTGCAGGCCCGCCAGGCCCTGGAAGAGGCGCGCATCGCCCTGGCCAACGCGCAGCAGAAGACCAACGCGCTGAGTGGCGTGGCCGCCAGTGCCGGCGGCAATCGCTACGAGTTGCGCGCGCCCTTCGACGGCGTGGTGGTGGAGAAGCATCTGGTGCCCGGCGAAGTGGTCAGCGAGACCACGGCGGCCTTCACCCTGTCCGACCTGTCGCGGGTCTGGGCCAGCTTCAGCGTGGCCCCGCAGGACCTGGCGCGGGTGCAGGTGGGCAAGGCGGCGCGGGTGGAAGCGGCGGACCTGGGCATGCAGGTCGATGGCCGCGTCAGTTACGTCGGCAACCTGCTCGGCGAGCAGACCCGCAGCGCGGTGGCTCGCGTCACTTTGGCCAACCCCGATGGCGCCTGGCGCCCGGGCCTGTTCGTCAATGTGCGGGTGAGCAATTCCGCCCGCCAGGTAGCGGTCGCGGTGCCTGAGCAGGCGATCCAGGAGGTGGAGGGCAAGCCCAGCGTCTTCGTACGCAGTGCCGAAGGCTTCGAGCCGCGCGCAGTCGACCTGGGGGCGCGCAGCGCCGGCCAGGTCGAGGTGCTGGCCGGCCTCGTCGCCGGTGACCAGGTGGCGGCCCAGGGCAGCTTCATTCTCAAGTCGGAGCTGGGCAAGAGCTCGGCGTCCCACGCACACTGACGGGGCGTTTTCATGTTCGAACGCATCATTCGTTTCGCCATCGAGCAGCGTTATCTCGTGCTGCTCGCCGTCCTCGGCATGGCCGGCCTGGGCATCGCCAGCTACCAGAAGCTGCCCATCGACGCCGTCCCCGACATCACCAACGTGCAGGTGCAGGTGAACACCTCGGCACCGGGCTTCACGCCGCTGGAGACCGAGCAGCGCGTCACCTACCCGGTGGAAACTGCCATGGCTGGCTTGCCCGGTCTGCAGCAGACACGCTCGATCTCGCGCTCGGGCTTGTCCCAGGTGACGGTGATCTTCCGCGACGGCACCGACCTGTTCTTCGCCCGCCAGCTGGTCAACGAGCGCCTGCAGCAGGCCCGCGAACAGTTGCCCGAAGGTGTCGAGTCGGCCATGGGGCCGATCTCCACGGGGCTGGGGGAAATCTTCCTGTGGACCATCGAGGCCGAGCAGGGCGCGCGCAAGGAGGACGGCAGCGAGTACACGCCCACCGACCTGCGGGTGATCCAGGACTGGGTGATCAAGCCACAGCTGCGCAACGTGCCCGGCGTCGCCGAGGTGAACACCATCGGTGGCTTCGCCAAGCAGTTCCAGGTCGCCCCGGATACCCGGCGGCTGGCCGCCTACCGGTTGACCCTGGCGGATGTGATCGCTGCGCTGGAGCGCAACAATGCCAACGTCGGCGCCGGCTACATCGAGCGCAACGGCGAGCAGTTGCTGGTGCGCGCGCCGGGGCAGGTGGGCAGCCTGGAGGACATCGCCAACATCGTCGTGGCCAATGTCGACGGCACGCCGATCCGCCTGCGCAACGTCGCCGAGGTCGACCTGGGCCGCGAACTGCGCACCGGCGCTGCCACCGAGGACGGCCGCGAGGTGGTGCTCGGCACCGTGTTCATGCTGATCGGCGAGAACAGCCGCACCGTCGCCAAGGCCGCGGCCGCCAAGCTGGAAGAGATCAACCGCACGCTGCCAGCGGGGGTGAAGGCGGTGACCGTCTATGACCGCACCCAACTGGTGGACAAGGCCATCGCCACGGTCAAGCGCAACCTCACGGAAGGCGCGATCCTGGTGGTTGCCGTGCTCTTCCTGTTCCTGGGCAACATCCGCGCGGCGCTGATCACCGCCATGGTGATCCCGCTGGCCATGTTGTTCACGTTCACCGGCATGTTCAGCAACCGCATCAGCGCCAACCTGATGAGCCTCGGCGCGCTGGACTTCGGCATCATCGTCGATGGCGCCGTGGTGATAGTCGAGAACGCCATCCGCCGCCTGGCCCATGCGCAGCAGCACCACGGCCGCCTGCTGACCCGCAGCGAGCGCCTGCACGAGGTCTTCGCCGCCTCGAAGGAAGCCAGGCGCGCGCTGATCTATGGCCAACTGATCATCATGGTGGTGTACCTGCCGATCTTCGCCCTCACCGGGGTCGAGGGGAAAATGTTCCATCCCATGGCCTTCACCGTGGTGCTGGCGCTGCTGGGGGCGATGATCCTCTCGGTGACCTTCGTCCCGGCAGCCATCGCGCTGTTCATCACCGGCAAGGTCAAGGAAGAGGAGAACCTGCTGATGCGCAGTGCGCGCCGCGCCTACGAGCCGGTGCTGGACTGGGTGATGGGACGGCGGGCGCTGGTGTTTGCCCTGGCCGCCGTGCTGGTGGTGCTCTCCGGCCTGCTCGCCAGAGGCATGGGCAGCGAGTTCGTGCCCAGCCTGGGCGAGGGTGACTTCGCTCTGCAGTCGTTGCGTACGCCGGGGACCAGCCTGTCGCAGTCGGTGGCCATGCAGGAGGCCCTGGAGCGCCAGGTATTGGCCAAGGTGCCGGAAGTGCAGCGCATGTTCAGCCGTACCGGTACCGCCGAGATCGCCTCCGATCCGATGCCGCCGAACATCTCCGACGCCTACGTGATGCTCAAGCCCAAGGACCAGTGGCCCGACCCGAAGAAGAGCCGCGCCCAGCTGGAAGCGGAAATCCAGGAGGCGGCCAACGGCGTGCCGGGCAGCGCCTACGAGCTGTCCCAGCCGATCCAGTTGCGCTTCAACGAGCTGATTTCCGGGGTGCGCAGCGACGTGGCAGTGAAGGTCTTCGGCGATGACATGGCGGTGCTCAACCAGACCGCCGAGCAGATCGCCGGAGTGCTGCGCCAGGTGCAGGGCTCGTCCGAGGTGAAGGTCGAGCAGACCAGCGGCCTGCCGGTGCTCACCGTCAACATCGATCGCCAGCGCGCGGCGCGCTATGGGCTGAATGTCGGCGACATCCAGGACAACGTCGCCGTGGCCATCGGCGGCCGCGAGGCGGGCACGCTGTTCGAGGGCGACCGCCGCTTCGACCTGATCGTGCGCCTGCCGGAAAACCTGCGCAGCGATATCGACGCCCTGTCACGCATGCTCATCCCGGTGCCGGCCCCGGCCAACGCCACCGACTCACGGATCGGCTTCATCACCCTGGGCGAGGTGGCGCGTCTGGAACTGGTGCAGGGGCCCAACCAGGTCAGCCGCGAGAACGGCAAGCGCCTCGTCGTGGTCAGCGCCAATGTGCGCGGGCGGGATATCGGCTCCTTCGTGTCGGAGGCCAGCGGCAGCATCGGGCAGCAGGTGAAGCTGCAGGCCGGCTACTGGACCACCTGGGGCGGCCAGTTCGAGCAGCTGCAGTCGGCGGCCCAGCGCCTGCAGATCGTGGTGCCGGTGGCATTGCTGCTGGTCTTCACGCTCCTGCTGATGATGTTCAACAACGTCCGGGATGGCCTGGTGGTGTTCACCGGAATCCCCTTCGCCCTCACCGGTGGCGTGGTGGCGCTGTGGTTGCGCGATATTCCGCTGTCGATCTCTGCCGGCGTCGGCTTCATCGCGCTCTCGGGTGTGGCGGTGCTCAACGGCCTGGTGATGATCTCCTTCATCCGCAGCCTGCGGGAGGAGGGGCGTGGCCTCGACGAAGCGATCCGTGAAGGCGCATTGACCCGCCTGCGCCCGGTGCTGATGACCGCGCTGGTGGCTTCGCTGGGCTTCGTGCCCATGGCCCTGGCCACCGGCACCGGCGCGGAGGTGCAGCGGCCTCTGGCGACGGTGGTGATCGGCGGGATTCTCTCGTCGACCACGCTCACGCTGCTGGTGCTGCCGGCCTTGTATCGGTGGATGCACCGCAAGGATGAAGATGCACAAGCAGCGGCCGAGGCCCGCGCCTGACCGGAGCCCCCACGGCGCCGCAGTTCGCTGCGCCGTGGGCCGGTCGTTCGGCCCGATTGCGCAGAACCGGGGTAATCCAGTATTGTTGAGAACGATTATCATGTTTAACAAAGCTGGAAGTCCATGGATAGCGAGCGGGCATTCGAAAGGGATGTTGAGCGGCTTTACATTGCCCACCACGGCTGGCTGAAGGGCTGGCTGCGCCGCCGCCTGGGCGAGCACGCGGACGCCGAGGACCTGGCCCAGGACACCTTCGTGCGCGTGATGCGCTCGCGCAGTTCCCTGGCCGACCTGCGCCAGCCGCTGGCCTACCTCGCGACCATCGCCAACAGCCTGCTGATCAACCGCTGGCGGCGCCAGGCGGTGGAGCGCGCCTACCTGGAAGCGCTGGCCGCGCGCCCCGAAGCCGTGGCGCCCTCCGAGGAAGAGCGCCTGCTGCTGATCGAGACGCTGGTGGAGATCGACCAGTTGCTGCACGGCCTTGCCCCGCAGGTGCGGGAGATCTTCCTGCTGTCGCAGCTGGACGGCCTGACCTACCCGCAGATAGCCCTGCGCCTGGAACTGAGCGTCAACCAGGTGCAGAAGGCGATGGGCAAGGCCTTCGCCGCCTGCTACGCGAGCCGCTTCGAATGAGCGCCCTGTCCCGCGACAGTGATGGCCGCCCGATCCCGACGGACATCCGTGACCAGGCGATCGCCTGGTTCACCCTGGCCCAGTCGGGCTGCATGAGCGACGCCGAGCAGCGCCAGTTGCGGACCTGGCGCGAGGCCGACAGCGAGCATGAACGCGCCTGGCAGCGACTGAGCAGCATCCCGCTCGACCTGCAGCGCCACGCCGGCCGGCTGGCCGACCCATTGGCGCGGCAGCTGGCCGGGCGCCGCCACTACAGCGAGATGGACCGGCGCAAGGCGCTCAAGGTGCTGGTCAGCTTCGGCCTGCTCGGCGGCCTGGCCTGGCAGGGCCGCGACACTCCGTGGGTGCAGGGCGCCCTGGCGGACTACCGCACGAGCACCGGCGAGCGCTCGCAACAGGTGCTGCCCGACGGCACCCGGCTGTGGCTCAACACCGCCACGGCGGTGGACCTGCGCTACACCGACAGCGCCCGGGAACTGCGCCTGCGCTACGGCGAAATCGAGATTCTCACGGCGCGGGATGCGGCGGGACGGCCATTGCGGGTCATCAGCGAGGACGCCATCCTGCAGCCGCTGGGCACGCGCTTCCGTGTGCGCCGCGAGAACGACGGGCGTGGCACCTTGCTCGCGGTCAGCCAGGGGCGCGTCGCCGCCCGTGCGATGACCGGCGGCGAGGAGCGGGTGGTCGAGGCGGGGTGGCAGGCGCGTATCGGTGCGACGGGCGTCGCCGCGCCGCAGGTGCTGGAGGCCAGCGACGGCGCCTGGGTCGACGGCTACCTGGTGGCCGAGCGCATGCGCCTGGCGGACTTCCTCGCCGAGCTGGATCGCTATCGCCCCGGCCTGCTGCGCTGCGATCCGGCGGTCGCGGGGATTCGCCTGAGTGGTTCCTACCCGCTGGGCGACACCGACCAGGTGCTGGCGATGTTGCAGGACAGCCTGCCGGTGACGGTCCAGCGCCGCACGCGCTACTGGGTGACGGTGGGTCCGCGTTGAGGCGTCGAGCGCCACAACCGGGCCAATGAAAATAATTCTCGAAAAGTTGGCAGGTTTTCGTTTCTCGCTTGGCCTAGGGAGAAATCCCTGCTCGCCACCGCGAGCCCACCACGAGAAACGGACCCTCTGCCCATGACGCTTCACCCCATCGCCCGCGCCTTGCGCCAGTCGCTCGGCTTCGCCCTGCTGTCCTGTTCCGCGCTCACCCTGTTGCCCGCTGCGGCGGTGCAGGCCGAAACCACGGCCTCCCGCAGCCAGCACTACGCGATTCCCGCCGGCCCGCTGGACCAGGTGCTCGGCGAGTTCGGCCGGCGTGCCGGCATCCCGATCTCGGTGAACGCGGGGCTGACCGAAGGCAAGCGCAGCGCTGGTCTGAATGGCGAGTACGGCATCGAGGACGGCTTTGCCCGCATCCTGTCCGGTACCCGCCTGACGGTGCGTCGCCTGGAGAACGGCGGTTATGGCCTGGTGCCCGTGCCCGCGGAGGCGGTGCTGGAGATGGACTCCACCACCGTTTCCAGCCAGCGGCTGGACCCCACCACCGAAGGCAGCAACTCCTACGGCGCACGCGCGGTGACCATCGGCAAGGGCGCGCACTCCCTGCGCGAGACGCCGCAGTCGGTGACCGTGCTGACCCGCCGCTACCTGGATGACCAGAACATCTACACCATCGACCAGGCGATGGAGAAGACGCCGGGCATCACCGTCTACGAGTCGCCCATGGGCGGCAAGTACTTCTACTCCCGTGGCTTCATGATGCAGGGCCAGTACCAGTACGACGGCGTGCCGCTGGACGTCGGCGGCGAGTACGTCCAGGCCAACAGCTTTTCCGGCGACATGGCCTTCTATGACCGGGTCGAAGTGCTCAAGGGGGCGGCGGGCATGCTCAAGGGCTCCGGCAGCTCCACCGGCGGCGTCAACTTCGTGCGCAAGCGCGGCCAGAGCGTACCGGAGACCAAGCTGTCGCTCTCGGCGGGCTCGTGGGACAACTACCGTGGCCAGGTGGACGCGGGGGGGCCGCTCAACGAATCGGGCACGCTGCGCGGTCGCACGGTGGTGGCGCTGCAGGATCGCCAGTACTTCTACGACGTCGGCAAGCGCAACGACCAGATTCTCTATGGCGCCCTGGACTATGACCTGACTCCGGATACCACAATCGGACTGGGCGTCGCCTACGAGAAGCTCGATGCCACACCCTGCTGGCATGGCCTGCCGCGCTACAGCAACGGCAAGGACCTTAAGCTCAGTCGCTCGACCTGCCTGGGGGCGTCGTGGAACAGCTGGGAGAGCGAGCGCACCACGCTGTTCGCCGATCTCTCGCACCAGTTGAACGAAGACTGGGCCTTCAAGTTCGCCGGTGTCTGGACCCACAACGACCAGGACATCAAGTACGCGCTGTCCGAGACGCCTGGTGGCGTGACTCCCGGCGCGACTTCGGCGCCTTCCTCGGTGTACTCCGGGCTGTTCGACTACGACCAGACCGACTACGGTTTCGATGCCTACCTGGATGGCAGGTTCGAGGCCTTCGGCCTGCAGCACGAGCTGACCGTCGGCGCCAACGCCAGCCGTGCCAAGACCCACGACCACTATGCGCTGATCAACATGACCAGCCTGCTGGGTACCTCCCAGGACCCGTTCCATCCCAACTCGCACATTCCCGAACCGGCGGATGACTTCTACGCGCCCAACTCCTACCGGGGCGGGCCGGTTCCCACCGAGTCGGACACCCGCCAGTTCGGCACCTACGCCACCTTGCGCCTGAAGCTGGCCGAGCCCTTGACCGCCGTCCTCGGTTCGCGCGTCAGCTGGTACCGCAACAGCCGCGACTCCTACACCCAGTCCTGGGACTACTGGCAGCACGACCGCAGCCAGGAGAACGGCCAGGTCACGCCGTTCGCGGCGCTGATCTACGACCTCAACGACGAGTGGTCCGTCTACACCAGCTACGCGGATATCTTCCAGCCGCAGAGCACCTACACCGATGAGTCCGGCAGCCCGCTGCAGCCCAAGACCGGCGCCAGCTACGAGCTGGGCATCAAGGGCGAGCTGATGGATGGCCGCCTCAACACCGCCTTCAACCTGTTCCGTACGGTGGAAGAGCACCGCGCCGAAGCGAACTACGACACCGTCTGCGCCGGCTCATCCGACGGCTACTGCTACACCGACGTGGGCAAGGTGCGCGCCCAGGGTTTCGAGGCAGAAGTCAGCGGCGAGGTCATCGACCGCCTGCAACTGCTGGCCGGTTACACCTACACCCAGACCAAATACCTCAAGAGCGCCGAGGAAAACCCCCAGGAGCCGACCTTCACCACCACCTACTTCCCGCGCCACCTGTTCCGCGCCTGGGCCGACTATCAGCTGGCCGGCGACCTGGACCGCTGGAGCCTGGGAGCGGGCGTGACGGCGCAGAGCGACGTCTCGGTGCGCAGCGGCAACGTCACCTCGGTGCAGTCGGACTACGCCATCTACAGTGGCCGCGTGGGCTACCGCCTCGACGAGCACTGGACGGTCGCGCTCAACGGCAACAACCTGTTCGACAAGAAGTACTACCAGAGCGTCGGCGCCGTCTCCTGGGGCAACTTCTATGGCGAGCCGCGCAACTTCATGGTGACGCTGCAAGGGTCGTTCTGACACCCGGCGCCCCGCTTGGCGGGGCGCTTTGCACGGGCCCGTCAGGCACGCCCATTTCCTCGCTTGACCTCAAGTGCAGTTGAGGTTTTAGAGTCCCGCCCGAACCTTCCCGGCAGCGCCCAGCGCCGGGCAATGGATGGCGGCACGCCCGGAGCGGGGAGGGTTTCCCGCACCCGTGGCGGGCCTGGACATGGCGAACAAGGACCTGGCATGGATACCCACCTTTCACTGACGATCTTCCTCGCGGTTCACACCCTGGGTTTCAGCCTCTGGCTGAGCATTGCGCTGATCAACAACCTGCACGCCTTCGCCGGTTCGGTGGGCGCCATCGGGGCCACGCTGTCGATGGCGCCGCTGCGCCAGGCGCCGGCCATCGATACGCCCCTGCTGGCGCGGGCTCTGGCCGATCCCAGGCTGGCGCGCCTGGCGCTGGCATTCATCGTGCTGCTGCAGATGGTTGCCGTGGCGACGGCCTGGACCGGGTGCTACCACCTGCTGCTCGGTGAAGGCCTGGAACCAGCGCGGGCCTGGCTGAACCTCGCGGCGAGCGCAGCCCTGGCCTTCCTGTTTGCGATGCTGCTGGGCGGCCTGTGGTTCGGCTACTGGATTCGCCAGGAGGGCTTGCAACTGACTCACCTGCTGCTGGTGGTCTGGGTGCTGGCCGGCTTTGTCGTCGTCAATGGCCGCTGGGTCTAGGGAGTTGTCATGAACATACTGATCGTGGGTGCGAGCAGGGGGCTGGGCCGCGCGCTGGCCGAGGGGCTCGGTCAGCCGGGGGATACGCTGATCGGGGTGTCGCGCAGGCGTCCCGCGTCGCTGGAGGTACCCGCTGGAGTCGAGCTGCAATGGATCGAAGCGGACCTCGCCGAACCCGCGGCGGCGGTGGCGGCCATCGAGGGGCAGGCGCCGACCGGCATCGATGTCCTGCTGTGCAATGTCGGCATCTGGGAAGAGCATGCCTTCAGCGAGCGTTACTCCTTTCTTGCCGACTCCGACGAATCCGTCGCCCGGCTGGTGGACGTCAATATCACCGCCACACTGCTCCTGCTCAAGCGCCTGGTGCCCAGGATGCTGGAGTCGCACCGGCCGCAACTGATCCTCACCGGCTCGACCTCGGCACTGCGCCAGAGTGGCCGCCCGGAAGTGGCTTTCGGCGCCTCCAAGTTCGCCCTGACGGGCATGGCCGATGCACTGCGCGAAGGCTTCCGCGAGTGGAACCTGGCGGTCACCGTGCTCCAGCTCGGCGACCTGAATACCGAGGACCCGCTGTCCATGCCCTTGGCGGAAGCTGCGCGGCGTGGCGCGGGGCATCAGGTGCCGGTCCACGATGTGGTGCGGATGGTCGATGCGCTGCTGCGACTTTCCTGTGCCTCGTTCGTGCGCGAGCTGGTGCTCCCGGCGATTCGCGATCCACGCTTCTGAGTTTGTTCAGGGCAAAAAAAAGGCGCCCAGTCGGGCGCCGAGGGTTCCTCTTCCTCCAAAGGGGCACGTGGAGCGCCAGGAAGTGGAGCAGTCTTGCGGGGGAAATCATCACCGGTTGCCTTGGGGGGCGGTGATGGCTTCCGTTATACGCAGGGACGCCTAACGGGAGGCTGAGGCGCAGCTGACAATTCCGTCATCCGCCCGCCAGGCGCAGGCCGTCAGAGGATGGCCAGCGGGTACTCGACGATCAGCCGCACTTCGTCCAGGTCCGACTCGAAGGCCGTGGCGCGGGTGGTCGCCTGGCGCACCCGCAGGGACAGGTCCTTGAGCTGGCCTTCCTGGAACACGTATTTCGCCTCGATGTCGCGCTCCCAGCGCTTCTGATCGGTAAGCGGATCGCCGTTGTCGTCGCGGCGCATGTACACGGCGTTGGCGTTGGAGTAGTCCGCGTCCGTGCCGCGGGCGTAGCGGGTCATGAAGCTCAGGCCGGGCACGCCGTAGGTGGCCATGTCGAGGTCGTAGCGGACCATCCAGGAACGCTCCTTCGGCGAGTTGAAGTCGCTGTACTGGATGGAGTTGTCGAGGTAGATCGAGTCAGCCTGGCGCAGGTAGTCGAAGTCGTTGTTGCCGTTGTTGCGCTGGTGGCTGACGGCGATGCGATGGGCGCCGAAGTGCACACCGGCGCTGGCGCTCCAGATGTTGGTATTGAACTCGCCGAGCAGCTCGCGGCCCTCGTCCTGCGACTTGTAGTAGTTGAAACCGCCGAACAGCTCCACCGTTTCGCTGAGCGGGAAGTTCAGCGCGGTGCCGAAGTAGTACTGGTTCCAGGCGTCCTTCAGGCGGCTGCTGTAGAGGCTGACGCTGGCGTGTTCGTTGATGCTGTAGTCGCCGCCGCCGTAGGCGAGCCAGGCCGAATCCACCGGGCCTGCGTAGAAGGTGGCGAAACCATCGTCCATCTGCCGTGACTGCGGCTGGCTCATGGAATGCAGGCGGCCGCCTTGCAGCGTCAAGCCCTCGAGGCTGGTGTTCTGCAGGGTGAAGCCACGGAAGGATTCGGGCAGCAGGCGCGAGTCGCCGTAGTGCACTACGGGGGTCTCGGGGAATACGTCGCCGACTTTCAGCACGGTGTCCCACAGGCGAACCTTGGCGGCGCCGCCGGCCTTGGAATAGTCGCTTTCGGTGCGGCCGTCGTTGTCGGTGGGCAGCACGTCCACCGAGCTGCCGGCGCCGTTACGCCCATCACCGGTATCGAGCTGGAAGCCGAGCATGGCGAAGGCGTCCACCCCGACGCCTACGGTGCCCTGGGTGAACCCGGATTCGAACCTGCCGATGATCCCGTGGGCCCAGACTTCCGAGTAGCCGTTGCCGCGCGGCGGCATCGACTGGCCGTGGCGGGCGTCGCGGTTGAAGTAGAGGTTGCGGTTGAGGATTTCCAGGCTGGCACCTTCGAGGAAGCCTTCGGCCTTCTCTTCGGGCTTGCCTTCGGCGAGGACGGTCGGCGAAGCGACCCCCAGCGCCAGCAGCGAAGCCGCCAGCGGGAACTTGAGTCGGTACTTTCCAGACGTGCGATACATGGATGCGCTCCTAAGGGCAGGATGGTTTGGTTACCGCCTGCTGTTGTTGTTTTCGCCCAGGCGTGGCGAGGGCCACGGGCATCGTGTGGGAGCGCGGATAACGGCGAGGTGAGCGGCGCATGACAAATCTGTCAGGCAGGGGGTGGCAGCGTTTCCAGGCAAACCGATGTCGGAACCAGGCAATCCTCGCGGGCGGTCGATGCCTAGGGTGTCGAACCCTCACCGAAACGATCTGGAGCTGACATGTCCGACTTCATTACCGTCCTGCGCGACACCTGCCCGACGCCCGTGCTGGACGCCACCAAGTGGAAACGCATCGGCGGCGACCCGCACACCGTCAACCTCAACGCCTACCTGTCGGCCGATGGCAGCAAGATCATGGGCACCTGGATCTGCACCCCCGGCAAGTTCGAGGTGAACTACGAGAAGTGGGAGTACTGCCACTTCCTCGACGGCTACTGCGTCATCACCCCCGAGGGCGAGCAGCCGATCCACCTGCGCGCCGGCGACGTGTTCGTCATCGAGCCGGGCATGAAGGGCACCTGGGAAGTGGTGGAGACGGTGCGCAAGTACTTCGTGTTCGCCTGACACCAACGGCACCTTGCAGGAGCGGGCCACGCCCGCGATCGCACGCATGGCGCGCTCCTACAGGTGCTGGTTTGCTACCTGATCCAGCCTGCTTTCACAGAGGCGCCTGTGTTTCTCCGCGCTGCATGCCCTGCGGTCCCACAGGGTGCGACCGCGCGCGCCTGGGACGATGAGTGAAAAAGGGAGCCCATGGGCTCCCTTTTTCACTGCAATGAAGCCTACTGCGGCCCGTCGCTTACCGCCCAGCTGGCCGCGGACACATAGGGCGCCAGCGCCAGCTCACCCACCAGGGATTCCAGCAGGCTGTCCTGCTCGCGGGGGGCGAGCGCCAGGGCGCTGACTTCCACCTCGCCGCCGGTCTTGCGCGTGTGGCTTTCCAGGCTTTGCAACGCCAGGCCGTTGGCACCCAGCCGACGCAACAGGGTAGAGCGCACCAGCGCCTCATGCTGGGATTCGGTGACGGCCCGCACCTCGTAGTAGCGCTCGGTGCTGGGCTCGATGGGAGCGTGGCGCTGGATCCAGCGGGTCACCGACGGCAGCGTCAGGTTGCACAGCACGATGAGCATGGTCGCGCACAGCGCCGCGAGGAGAAAGCCACTGCCGGCGATCACGCCCACCGCACCGGTGCACCAGACCGTCGCGGCGGTGCTCAGGCCTCGCACGCTGAGGCCGTCACGCATGATCACCCCCGCACCGAGGAAGCCGATGCCGGTCACCACCTGGGCGGCCATGCGCACCACCTGGTCTTCCGCGCCGAGCAGGAAGGGCAGGGTGGCGAAGGTCGCCGCGCCCAGGGCCACCAGGCCATGGGTGGCAACGCCGGTGAAGCGCTGGCGCCACTGGCGCTCCATGCCGATCAGCGCGCCGAAGCAGAGTGCCGCGAAGAGGTCGAGGACGATCTCGAAGTTCATGCCTTGTGCTCCGCGCCGGTCTTGTGCCGACGCCCGTGGAAAGGGGTATCGTGCCCCTGGTGAATAGGGAGGTGCGTCCAGTCTAACGGGCTGGCAGGTGATACGGGCTGACATGTCGCAGGTGGGCTGTGACCTGTAGGAGCGAGCTTGCTCGCGAACCGCTTGACGACGAGGTCGCCGGGAGGTCTGTTCGCGAGCAAGCTCGCTCCTACGAAGAGCCATATGCCGGGGAGGCCGTTTAGGCGTTCCGGCGAGGACTAGGTAGAGTAGCCGTCCCATTCAACGGAAGAGAGTTGGCGAGATGGTCACCTGTTACCTGCGCTACGTGCTGGACCCGTACAAGCTCAAGGAATTCGAACACTACGGCCGGTTGTGGATCCCTCTGGTGGAGCGCTTCGGCGGTCAGCACCATGGTTACTTCCTGCCCTCCGAGGGCGCCAGCAACATCGCCCTGGCGATGTTCACCTTCCCCAGCCTGGCCGACTACGAACGCTATCGGCAACAGTCCATGGACGATGCCCAATGCCAGGCCGCGTTCCGATACGCGGAAGAAACCCGCTGCATCCTCAGCTACGAGCGGAGCTTCTTCCGGCCGGTGTTCGGCGACTGATCAACCTGCGAAATAGCGGCCCGTCATGCGCCGGGCTTGCTGGTGGATCACCCTGTAGGCGCGGGCCATGCCCGCGATTCGCGCGCTTGGCGCGCTCCTGCAGGTTGAATCCGTCACGTTGGAGAGGATTCCTTCCGCGATCGCCATCCATTGGCAGGGGAGCGGTGCCTCAGCGCTGCGCCGTCGCTTCACCATTCCAGCCGCCGCCCAGGGCGCGGAACAGGTCCACCAGGGCGATCTGTCGCTGGGTGCTGGTCTCGATGTAGGCCGACTCGTTGACGAAGTTGCTGCGCTGCGCGTCGAGGTAGCGCAGGTGGCTGTCGACGCCGCCCTCGTAGCGCGCCTTGGCCAGCTTCAGCGTTTCGTTGGTGGTGTTCGCCAATGCTCGGCGTGCGGCTTCCTCGCGGCGCAGGGTGTCGGTGGCGGCCAGGGCATCGGCCACTTCGCGGAACGCGGTCTGGATGGCGCCTTCGTAGGCGGCCACGGCCGAGTCCTTGCGTACCTTGGCGAGGTCGAGGTTGGCGCTGTTGCGGCCGGCATCGAAGATCGGCAGCGACAGGGTCGGCACGAAGCTCCATGACCGCGAGCCGCCGTCGAACAGCCCGGACATTTCCGCGCTGGACGTACCGAAACTGCCCGTCAGGCTGACGCGCGGGAAGAACGCCGCACGGGCCGCGCCGATATCGGCGTTGCGCGCCTTGAGCACGTGCTCGGCGGCGAGGATGTCCGGGCGCCGTTCGATCAGCTCCGAGGGGGTGCCGGGCGCGATGTCCTGGATCAGCATGGGCTTGTCCTGCGGCACCTGCGGGATGCGTTTGGTCGCGTCGCTGGTGCCGAGCAGCAGCACCAGGGCATTGAGCGCCTGCTGCTTCTGCCGCGCGTTGCTTTCCAGCTCGGCACGGGACTGTTCCACCAGTCCGAGCGCTTCCTGGTAGTCCAGCGCCGTGGCCGCGCCGGCCGTACGCCTCTGGCCGATCAGCCCGAGCGAATCCTCGCGACTGGCCAGGGTCTGTTCGGTCAGCTGCAGACGGCGCTGGGCGCCGTCGTAGGTGAGATAGGCCTGGCTGACCTCGGCGATCAGCGCGAGGCGTGCGCTGCGCCCCGCTTCCTCGGTGGAGAGGTATTGTTCCAGCGCGGCGTCGGTCAGGCTCTTCACCCGGCCGAACAGGTCCAGCTCGTACTCGGGCAGCGCCAGGCCGACCTGGTAGCTGCTGCTCACGGCCGAGCCGCCGCTGTTGGACAGGTCCGCCGGCAGCCGCTGGCGATTGCCGTTGGCCGCTGCATTCAGCCCCGGTACGCGATCGGCGCGCTGGATACGGTACTGCGCGCGGGCCTGCTCGATGTCCAGCAGGGTCTGGCGCAGCGAGCGGTTGTTATCCAGCGCGACGCTCACCAGCGCACGCAGTTCGCTGTCGACGATGAAGGTTTGCCAGTCCAGATTGCTGGCGGCCTCGGCGGTGCTGGCGGCGGGGCTGTTCCAACTGGAAGCCACCGGCGCCTCAGGGCGTTCGTAGGTGGGCGCCATCGAGCAACCCCCCAGGGTCAGCGCCAGCAGCAGGGAGAGGGCGGGTTTGTGCAGGGCGGTCATTGCGCGACCTCCGACGGTTGATGCGCAGGTTTGGGTTGGCGACGCAGCAGCGACAGCAGCCAGACGAAGCAGATGGGCACGAAGATCACCCCGAGCAGCGTGGCGCTGAGCATTCCGCCGATCACCCCGGTGCCGATGGCGCGCTGGCTGGCGGCGCCGGCGCCGCTGGCGACCACCAGCGGCACCACGCCGAGGATGAAGGCCATGGAGGTCATGATGATCGGCCGGAAGCGCAGGCGCGCGGCCTGGATCGCGGCGTCGCGCAGGCTGTGGCCCTGTTCCCAGAGCTCCTTGGCGAACTCGACGATGAGGATCGCGTTCTTCGCCGCCAGGCCGATGATGGTGATCAGGCCGACCTTGAAGTACACGTCGTTGGGCAGCCCGGTAACGGTCACGGCGAGCACCGCGCCGAGGGCGCCGATGGGCACGATGAGCATCACCGACAGCGGGATCGCCCAGCTCTCGTAGAGCGCCACCAGCAGCAGGAACACCACCAGGATCGCCAGGGCGAACAGCTGGGTGGCCTGGCCGCTGGCGACTTTCTCCTGGTAGGAAAGGCCGGTCCATTCGTAGCCGATGCCGGCCGGCAGTTCGCTCACCAGACGCTGCATTTCGGCCATGGCCTCGCCGGTGCTGACGCCGGGGGCGGCGTCGCCGGAGATGCGGATCGACGGGTAGCCGTTGTAGCGCGCCAGCTGCACCGGGCCTTCTTCCCAGCGGGTGCTGACGAAGGCGGACAGCGGCACCAGCTCGCCGGCGCTGTTGGGCACGTAGAGCTTGAGCACGGCTTCCGGGGTCATCCGGTCGCCCTGTTCGGCCTGCACCACCACGCGTTGCTGACGGCCGGCGTTGGCGAAGTCGTTGATCACCGAGGAGCCGAAGGCGGTGGACAGCGCATTGCTGATGGACTCGAAGCTGACGCCCAGGGTGCGCGCCTTCTCGCGGTCGATCTCCAGGCGCAGCTGGGGGGCCTCGGCGAGGCCTTCCATCATGGCGTAGAGGATCTTCGGATTGCCGTTGGCCTCACCGAGCAGCTGGTCGCGGGCCGCCAGCAGAGCCTCGCGGCCGAGACCGGCGCGGTCCTGCAGGCGCAGCGAGAAGCCGCCGGAGTTGCCCAGGCCGTCGATGGGCGGCGGGGTAACGGCCATGATCGCGCCGTCGCTGATGCCGGCGAAGCGCTCGTTGATCGCCGCGGTTTCCGCCTCGGCGGACTGCGATTTATCGCGCACGGACCAGTCCTTCAGGGTCGGGAAGGCCAGTGCGGCGTTCTCGCCCATGCCGGAGAAGCTGAAGCCCATCACCAGGAAGGACGAGGCCACGGCCTCGCGCGACTTGAGGAACTGCTCCAGCTCCTGGCCGGTGACGTCGGCCCGCGCGCGGGTGGCGCCCGGCGGCAGCTGGATGTCGACGATCATGTAGCCCTGGTCTTCCACCGGCACGAAGGATTCCGGCAGACGCAGGTAGCTGTAGCCGAGCAGGGCGACGATGCCGGCGTAGATCAGCATGTAGCGCCCGGCGCGTTTCACCAGTGCGGTATTGAGCAGGGTGTAGCGCTCGGTCAGGCGGTTGAAGCCACGGTTGAAGGCGCCGAAGAAACCGCGTTTCTCGTGGTGGCCTTCGGGGATCGGCTTGAGCAGGGTCGCGCACAGCGCCGGGGTGAAGGTCAGGGCGAGGAAGCCGGAGAACAGGATCGACACTGCCAGCGACAGCGAGAACTGCTGGTAGATCACCCCCACGGAGCCGGCCATGAACGCCAGCGGCATGAACACCGCCGAGAGCACCAGGGTGATGCCGATGATCGCGCCGGACACCTGGCCCATCGCCTTGACGGTGGCGGCAGGCGGGGAAAGGCCTTCCTCGGCCATGATCCGCTCGACGTTCTCCACCACCACGATGGCGTCGTCCACCAGGATGCCGATGGCCAGCACCATGCCGAACATGGTCATCATGTTGACCGAGAAGCCCAGCAGGTACATCGCCGTCAGCGTGCCCAGCAGGCACACCGGCACCACGATGGCCGGGATCAGGGTGTAGCGCACGTTCTGCAGGAACAGGAACATCACCAGGAACACCAGCACCATGGCTTCGAGCAGGGTGTGGATGACCTTCTCGATGGCCACGTCGACGAAGCGCGAGGTGTCGTAGGGCACCGAGTACTCGACGTCGTCGGGGAAGTTCACCGACAGCTCGGCCAGGCGTTCCTTGACCAGCGCGGCGGTCTGCAGGGCGTTGGCGCCGGGCGAGAGCTGGATGGCGCCGGCCACGGTGGGCTTGCCGTCCAGGCGCGCGGTGAAGTTGTAGCTCTCGCTGCCCACTTCAAGGCGCGCCACGTCGGCCAGCTTGACGGTGGAGCCGTCCGGATTGGCGCGCAGGACGATACGACCGAACTCCGCCGGGTCGTCCAGGGTGCCTTTCACGGCGAGGG
Organism: Enterobacterales bacterium AE_CKDN230030158-1A_HGKHYDSX7; assembly: GCA_046940325.1. Classification (GTDB taxonomy): domain Bacteria; phylum Pseudomonadota; class Gammaproteobacteria; order Pseudomonadales; family Pseudomonadaceae; genus Pseudomonas. The sequence goes on from JBKYMN010000010.1 coordinate 171,858, forward strand.
TGGCGGTCAGCTCCTGCTCGGTGCTGCCGGGGGAGGCGCCGAAGCTGCCGGCCGGCACCTGCACGTTCTGCCCGCGAATGGCATTGCCCACGTCATCGATGGACAGGCCGTAGCCGACCAGCTTCTGTGGGTCGATCCACACGCGCATGGCCGCTTCGGAGGAGAAGAACTGCAGCTTGCCGACGCCTTGTACGCGGCGCAGCTCGTTGTTGATGTTGCGCGCGGCGTAATCGCCCAGGGCGGTGGTGTCGGTGCGCTGGGAGCCTTCCTTGTAGTTCAGCGCGTAGATCAGCAGGAAGCCGGCGCTGGTCTGCTCGACCTCCAGCCCTTGCGTGAGCACGGCCTGGGGCATGCGCGCCTCGGCCTTCTTCAGGCGGTTCTGCACGTCCACCTGGGCCAGCTCCGGGTTGGTGCCGGGCTGGAAGGTGACCACCACTTCGGCCATGCCGTTGGAGTTGCTGGTGGATTCGAAGTAGAGCAGGCCCTTGGCGCCGTTGAGCTCCTCCTCGATCACGCTGGTGACCGAATCCACCAGCACCTGCGCCGACGCGCCGGGGTAGGTGGCGGTAACGGTGATCTGCGGCGGCGCCACGCTGGGGTACTGGGCGACCGGCAGCAACGGAATGGCCAGCAGGCCGGCCAGGGAAATGAACAGCGCCACCACCCACGCGAAGTTGGGGCGCTTGATGAAGAACAGTGACATGGGGAATTCCTCGCGGCGATGCTCGCCTTACTGACGTGACGCCTGCTGTTGCTGCCGTTGCTTCTGGGCTTGATCGGCTTGACGGGCTTCGACCTTGGCACCCGGCTGCAGGCCGGTGAGGCCACCGACGATGACCTGGTCGCCGCTGGCCAGGCCCTGGCTGATCTGCCAGCGCGAGCCTTGCATGGCGCCGGTCTGCACCTGGCGGGTCTCGACGCGGCTTTCCGCGCCGATCACCAGCACGTGGGCGGTACCGTCGGTGGCGCGCTGCACGGCGCGTTGCGGCACGAGGATGGCCTTGGCGTCGGTGCCCTGCGGGGCGGTGACGCGTACGTACATGCCCGGCAGCAGCAGGCCGTCGGCGTTGGCGAACCTGCCGCGCAGCGAGACCTGGCCGGTGCCGCGATCCACCGAGATGTCGGTGAACAGCAGCTCGCCCTGGCGCTCGTACGGCGTGCCCTCGACGCGCAGGCTCAGGGCCTGGCTCTGGCCGGCGGGGAGGTTGCCGCTCTTGAGCGCTTCACGCAGGCGCAGGGCATCGGCCACTGGCTGGGTGAAGTCGGCGTAGATCGGATCGAGCTGCTGGATGCGCGCCATCAGGGTGGCGTCACCCTGGCCGACCAGGGCGCCCTCGGTCACCAGCGCGCGGCCGATGCGCCCGGAGATCGGCGCCTTGACCGAGGCATAACCCAGGTTCAGGCGGGCGGTTTCCAGGTCGGCCTGGGCGGAGCGCACCGAAGCCTGGGCGCTGCGCAGGTCGGCGGTGGCGGTGTCGAAGTCCTGCTGGCTGACTGCCTCGATCTTCACCAGCGGCTCGTAGCGCTTCACCCGCGCCTGGGCTTCCTGCTGCGCCGCCTGGGCGCGTGCCAGTTCGCCCTCGGCGCGGGACACGGCAGCCTTGAGCGGTGCCGGGTCGATCTGGAACAGCAGGTCGCCGGCCTTGACGTCGGCGCCTTCCTCGAAGCGCTTCTGTACCACGATGCCCGCTACCCGCGCCCGAACCTCGGCGACGCGCATCGGCTCGATACGCCCCGGCAACTCCGAGGTCAGGGTGAGGGGTTCGGTCGCGACTGCCACCACATCCACTGGCCGCGCCGCCTCGGCCGCCGCCTGGGGCTCGCCGGATTGTCCGCAACCTGCCAGCGCCAACGCCGCTACCAGCGCACTGATTGTCCCTACTGCACGCAACCTGCCCATGTTTCACCCGGGGTCTGTCTATCTGGAAAGGTGCGTATGATCCTTTCAAATCTGAAATGAGTCAATAATGTCTCATTTGCTTCTGTGGTGTATAAAATGTGTCATGACCTTTCAAAAGAGAGGCCTTTTTCTGCACAATGAGACGATCCGCCACCTGACACGAGGCCCCCGAATGACTCTCTCCGCTCACGATGAACGTCTGCTCAAGGCGCTGGCCGTCGCCATCGTCGACCGCCCTCGGGCGACGCTGAAGGAGCTGGCGGAATCGGCGGGGGTGAGCAAGGCGACGCTGCACCGCTTCTGTGGCACCCGTGATGGGTTGATGGAAATGCTCGAGGACTACGGGCATGTGGTGATCCGGCAGATCCTCGAAGCCGCCGAGCTGCAGCGTGCCGAGCCACTGGAAGCGCTGCGCCAGCTGATCGCCGAGCACCTGCGGCACCGCGACATGCTGAACTTCCTGCTGTTCCAGTACCGCGCCGAGAACCTCGACATGCAGGCGACGACCGAGCGCTGGAGCTACTACACCGAGGCGGTGGATGCCTTCTTCCTGCGCGGCCAGCAGAGCGGCAGGTTCCGTATCGACATCACTGCTGCAGTGTTCACCGAACTCTTCCTCTCCATGCTCTACGGCATGGTCGACGCCGAGCGCTACGGCCGGGCGGCCAGCTCCAGTTCCGCCCAGGTGCTGGAGCAGCTGTTCCTCAATGGCGCACTGGTAAGACCCCAGGCCTGAGGCGAGGCGCGGGACTGGCGGGTGGCCGGGCAGCGCGGTTTTCCGTACCATTGCCGCCCCTTCGAAGTCCCCGTTCCGAGTAGAAAAATGAAACCCGCCCGCCTGCGTGCCGATGTCCTGGCCGGACTGACCACGTCCTTTGCGCTGGTGCCCGAGTGCATCGCCTTTGCCCTGGTCGCCCACCTCAATCCGCTGATGGGCCTCTACGGCGCCTTCATCCTCTGCACCCTGACCGCACTGTTCGGCGGCCGCCCCGGCATGGTGTCCGGCGCCGCCGGTTCGATGGCGGTGGTGATCGTTGCGCTGGTGGTGCAGCACGGCGTGCAGTACCTGCTGGCGACGGTGCTGCTGGGCGGGCTGGTGATGATCCTGTTCGGTCTGTTGCGCCTGGGCAAACTGGTGCGCATGGTGCCGCACCCGGTGATGCTGGGCTTCGTCAACGGCCTGGCCATCGTCATCGCCATGGCCCAGCTGGAGCACTTCAAGGACGGCGAGCACTGGCTCAGTGGCAACCCGCTGTACGTGATGGTGGGGTTGGTGGCGCTGACCATGGCGGTGGTCTACGGGCTGCCGAAGCTGACCCGCGCGGTGCCGCCGGCGCTGGTGGCGATCCTCGGCGTCGGGCTCGCGGTGTACCTGCTCGGCCTGCCGACGCGCACCCTGGGCGACATGGCGCATATTGCCGGCGGCTTGCCGCCGTTCGCACTGCCGGACATTCCCTGGAACCTGGAGACCCTGCGGATCATCGCGCCCTATGCGTTCCTCATGGCGATGGTCGGCATCCTGGAAACCCTGCTGACGCTCAACCTCACCGACGAGATCACCGAGACCCGTGGCTTCCCGGACCGCGAATGTGTAGCGCTGGGCGGCGCCAACATCGTCTCCGGGCTGTTCGGCGGCATGGGCGGCTGCGCGATGATCGGGCAGACGGTGATCAACCTCAGCTCCGGCGGCCGTGGCCGGCTTTCGGGCGTGGTGGCCGGGGTGATGATCCTGCTCTTCGTGCTGTTCCTCTCGCCGCTGATCGAACGCATCCCGCTGGCGGCGCTGGTGGGGGTGATGTTCGTGGTGTCCCAGCAGACCTTCGCCTGGGCTTCGCTACGGGTGCTGAACAAGGTGCCGGCAAGCGATGTGCTGGTGATCATCGCGGTGACTGCCATCACCGTGGCAACGGACCTGGCCACCGCGGTGTTCTGCGGCATCATCCTCGCGGCGCTGGATTTCGCCTGGAAGCATGCCCGCGAGCTGTACGCGGATATCCATGACGAAGCCGATGGCAGCAAGCTGTACCGCGTCCACGGCACGCTGTTCTTTGCATCCACCACGCCGTTCCTCAACCAGTTCGACCCGGCGAATGATCCGCAGCATGTCACCCTGGACTGCGCGCACCTGAGCTTCGTCGACTATTCCGCCATCGCCGCGCTGATGACCCTGCGCGAGCGCTATGCGAAGGCCGGCAAACACCTGCGCGTGGTGCACCTGTCCGAGCGCTGCAGGCAGTTGCTCAAGCGGGCGGGGATGCAGCACGCCTGATCGCGCGCGCCTGCGGACTGCTACTCCGGCACGCTGTTCAACTGCTGCCAGACGCCTTCCAGCGAGTCGGCGTCCAGCAGCAGCTGGCGTGCGGCGCAGCGGATGCGGCGGGCCTGTTCGTTGCTGACGTTGCAGGAGCCCAGTTCGCGCAGCAGTTCCGCGGCGACTTCGTTGTTGTAGGAGGTGGTGCGCACGGCGCGCAGGAGTTTGCTGTCGTGGTGTTGCATGACGTTCTCCAGCCAATGGAAAAAGCGGCGAGGCTCCCCGTGGGGGCCTCGCCGATGATGGGCGACGGTTAGAATTTGACCTTGATGCCAAGGATGCCTTCGTAACTGCGACCTTCGCCATCGAAGGATTTCTGGATTCCCAGTGCGCCGGTGACGCTGGTCCGTTCGTTGAGCTGGTAGTCCACGCCCAGGTTGAGTTCGCCCCAGGTGCCGTCCATGTCGGTGCCGAAGGGGATGTAGCCGTTGGACGAGGAGAACTCGGTCTTGGCCCGGCCCTTGAACTCGTGCCAGACGCTGGGCCGCACCCAGCCGTTGGTGCGGTGGATGCGGCCTTTGTCGTCCTCGCGGAACCAGTCCTTGTCGATGCGTACGCCGAGCCGGCCGGTCAGCGAGTCGACATCCTCGAAGTGCACATCGGCGGCGTCATCGTGGCTGTCGTCGAGCTTGAGCCTGCTGGCGATCACCTGAGCCTGGGGCTCCAGGTGCAGGGTCTTGTCGCGGTTGAGCTTGAACGGGTAGCCGGCCTCCAGCGAGGCGGTGATGCCGTGGCCTCGGGTTTTCAGCGAGCCGGCGTCGTTGGCGCGGGCCTGCATGTCGAAGCGGTTGTATTGCAGTACGCCATCGAGGTACCAGCCTTCGGGCCCGAAGTGCGTCCAGTAGCCGCCCAGACCGTAGGAACGCAGGGTATCGTCGCCGGCGTCCTGGCCATCGGTGTGGTCGACGCTGCCCTTGATGCGCCCGGCCTGCAGCGAGAGGCCGGCCTGGTCGGTGCTGCCGTCGCTGTCCTCGTTGCGGTAGAGGTCGGCGCCGACCTGGAAGGCCTGGATGCGGTAGTCGTAGTCGGCGCCGCCGGGCAGGCCGTCCTTGCCCTTCTGGTGGATCAGCCGGCCCCAGCCCAGGGACGGGCCGTAGGTGTCGGTGTCCTCGCTGGGCAGCGGATCGGTGGCGTTGCGCCGTTCCTCGCCCACGCGCTCGTGGAGGGTGTCCACCAGGGCCCGGCTGTACTTCAGCGCCATGGCGGGGAGGGCGCTGTACAGCGAGGTTTCCGCGCGGTAGTTGGGGACCTGCTGCGTCGGGGTGTCGACGCCACGTGGGGTGAGAGGGGGAACGGGGACTGCCGGCTCCACGGGGTCGCCAGGGGCCGTCGGGTCGACCGGCACAGTGGGCTCCACCGGGTCAACGGGCTCGACCGGATCGATGATCGGCACCTCTTTCGTCGAGCGCAGGTACCAGGCCTCGGTATTGCTGCCGTCCAGGCTGGAGCGGTGCAGGGTGTACTGGTAAGGGCCGGCCTTGACCTGGTTGAGCAGACGGAAGGCCTGCGCCTCGGTGGTCCCGCCGTTCACAGCGTCCACCACCTTGATGCCGTTGCCCTCGGTCAGCGCGCCGGGGCCGCCGGCATTCTTGATGCGCAGGTTGCTTTCGCCAGTGGCCTTGCCGCCGTCGATCACCAGTTGGTCGGACGGTGAGTCGTCCTTGTAGAGGTAGGTGTTCAGGGCGAGGGTACCGTTGGCGCCCTGGTAGTCGTTGGCGGTGAGCCGCTTGTAGCCGCCCTCGGCGCTGAAGTCGATGAGGCTGGCGTCGTTGCGCAGCTTGCTGAGGTTGGAGTCGCCGGTGAGTTGCCAGAGGCTGGTGTCGCGCAGGGTGACGTCCGAGTGGCTACCGGCGGCGGTCTTCGCCGTGCCGCTGACCAGCGAGGCGGAGAGGTCGAGGCGCGCGTCGCCCTCGGCATCCTCGCTGCGGCCGATACCCTGCCACTGGCCGGTGCCCATGTCGGGGCTGGTGCTGCCGTCGCTGGCCACGGAGCGCTCGACGTTCAGCCATTGGCCGCTGCCGCCGGCCAGGCTGTGGCTGAGGGCGATGTCGGCGACGCCGGCGGTGGCGAGGGTGGCGCCATCACGGTTGGAGAGGGTGGTGTGGTCCATGCGCACCTGGCCGGGCAGCGCCGAGGTGCCCTGGACGTAGAGGGCAGAGGATTGCGCACCCTGAGCGGCGACCACGACGGAATCGGCGTCCACGCTGCCGCCCTGGCGGGCCACCACGCCATGGCCGAAGTTGCCCTGGGTGTTCACGCTCACGCCGTCCAGGCGGGCCGTGGCGGAGTTGTTGGCGAACACGCCCACGGCTTCTTCGCCCTGGGTACTGACGGTACTGTTGGCCGCGCTCAGCGCGCCGCCGGACTCTGCCCGCAGGCCGTGGGAGCCGACGCCCCGGGTGGCGATGCTGCTGTCGCTCAGGTCCAGCGTGGCGCTCTCGCTCTTGTACTGGCGGCTGACCAGCGCGCCACTGGCGTGGTCGCCGGTGGTCTGCACGGTCACGTGGCTGGCCGACAGGCCTACCGCGCCGGGCTTGGCCGAGCCGATTCCGGCGTAGAGGCCGACCGAGTATTCGCCTTCGGTCCGCACGCTCAGGTTATCGAGGAGCATGCTGCCACCGTCGTCCACGGCGGCGCCGTAGGCCTGCGAGCCTTGCGTCAGCACGCTGGTGCCGTCGGCCACCAGCAGGGCGCCGGGATTGCGCGCGGCCAGGGCGTGGGGGAAGGTCAGGTTGCCTGCGGCCGGCGAGCCGTTGCCGGTGGTGGTGACCGAGCCGCCGTGGACGACCACCGTGGCGCCCAGGTCGGCGACTACACCCATGGCGTTGTCGTTGCCGTGGGTGGTGACGGTCAGGTTGCTGGCGGTGAGGGTCGAGCCCGGCGCGGCACTGGACGAGCTGCCGGCGGCGAGGGCGGCGGAGTAGTTGCCTTGGGTGGTGATGCTGCCGTTGGCCAGGCTGGCGTCGGCGCCTTCGCGTACCTGCACGCCATAACTGGTCCTGGGCGTGGTGTACACATCGCTGCCGCTCATCTGCAGGCTGGAACCCGCGCCTTCCACCAGCACGCCGGGAGACCAGGGCCCGACGGCGCCGGCCTGGGCCTCCACCGAGAAACTGCTGGCATCCACCGCGGCACTGGCACCACCACTGATGTTGAGGCCGATGGAGCGGTTCCCGTCGACGCTGACGCTGGAGTGGCTGATGTCGCCGTGGGAGCCGGCGCCTTCGATGGAGATGCCGTGGCCGTAGGTCAGGCCATGGACCTGCAGGGTGGCGTGGTCGAGCACCACGCTGCCGCCGTCCATGGCGCGTGCGCCGGCGGCGGGATTCAGGACGCTGCCGGCACCGCTGACCGAGGCCTGGCTGTGGCTCATCCGTACCTGGCTGCCGCCGCCTTCGGCGCGTGCGCCGCCGACGTTGGCGCCGGTCACGGCGAGGGCGGAGTTCGAAAGCTCGATCCGGCTGCCGGACAGGGCATGCAGGGCGGCTGTCGTGGTGGTGCTCGTGGCGCTGCCGCTGGCGCTGATGTCGGCGGCATCCAGCCTGATCCGTGCGCCGTCCTCGCTGCGTGCGGCGCTGGCGCTGCCGGCGGCGATGTCGAGGGTCAGCCCTCGGGCATCGATGAGGGTGCCACTGCCGCCGGCCAGCAGGCCGTGGCTGAGGCTCAGGGCCTTCTCGCCATCCACCGGGCTGGCGGCTGAGACCGCCGCACCGCTGGTCTGGATGCGAGTGTCGCCGGCCAGGCTCACCTGTGCGCCGTTGCGCGCCCAGACGCCGACCGAGCCCTTGCCGGAGGTGGTGATGCTGCCGCCGTCGAGGTCGACGGTCGCGCCATCGGCCAGTACGCCGTGGCCGTTGCCGCCGGCGGTGCTCAGGTCGCTGTCGGCGAGTGCCGCCGTCGAGCCACCGTCGAGGCGCAGGGCGTAGGCCGAGCCGCCGCTGGTATCCACGCGGATGCCGTCGGCGGCCAGCGAGCTGCCGCCACCCAGCTGGATGCCATGAGCGCCGCCGGCGGCGGTGCTGCGGGCGCCGGAGGTGCTGATGGCTACGTCGTCCAGCCGGGCCTGGGCGCCTTGCTCCAGAGCAATGCCGGTCGCTCCCCAGGACAGCGTGCTCACGGAGCCGCCGCTCATCTCCAGCCGGCCTTGGCTGGCGATGATTCCCCGGTTGTTGTTGCCCTTGGCGCCGCCGCCGATCTGCACCTGGGTATCGCTCAGATGTGCCGTGCCATTGGCGTCCACGCGCACGCCGGTGAGGTCGTTGGTGGTGATGGCGACGCTGGTGGTGGTTTTCGGGTCGAGGACGATGCTGCTGCCGCTGAGTGTGAGGGTGTCGCCGGAAGAGACCCTGGCGCCGGTCTGTCCCTTGGCCGTGGCTGCGGTGACGGCGCTGGTCTCGATGCGGCCCTGGCTGAAGCTGACATTGCCGCTGGTCTTCACTCCCGTGGTGTCGCTGGCGCCCAGCTTCACCGTGGTATCGGCCAGGATGCCGGTCGTGACGCCAACGCCGCCGGCCAGGTTGACGCTGATCGGCGGTGGGCTGCCGAGCAGGGCGCGGCTGGCGAAGAGCGCGGGGGCCTGGCGAGCCGCCTGCAGGGCGAGGTCAAGGTAGGAGGGCGCGGGCTCGAAGACCGTGCCCGCCTCGGAGGGCAGGTTGAGGTCGTCGCTGTCGCTCCGGGTGACGCTGTCCTCGGCTTCGGCCTCGATCACCCGCAGGCTGAACAGGCTGGCCAGTACCAGGCTGATGGCCTGCGCCAGGTGCGAGCGGCGCAGCCGCGCAAGGGTGAAGTCCGCCGGGGTGGACGAGGACGGGCAGCTGGGGTTTTTCATGATGCAGCTCCATGGCAAAGGCTATGGAGCGAGCATCGGGCCGGCGCTCGGGGGCTCCCATCGTGGGGGCCTGATTGGGTTGTAGTGGGAGCACTAGTGGCGCGTGTTTCCTTTGGGAAGCTTGAGCTGGATCAAGGCGACGAGGTCCGGCTCGGTCTCGCTTCCCAGTTTCAGCTCGCCATGCAGCAGGCGGCACAGGCGCTGCGCCAATTGAATCCGTGCCTGGTCGGCCAGTGTCGCCAGCTGCTGTTGCACCGGCTCACCCTGGGCACTGCGAATCGTCAGCCGCCACTCGACTTCGGCCTGGGGCAGCGCGCAGCCCTGGGTGCTGATCGCGAGGGCGGGCAGTTGCGCCTTGCGCAGGCCGCGCAGCAGCACGACGAGCAGGCGCCCGTAGCGCCCCGGGTCGATCCAGGCCCAGCGATCTTCCGGGTCCGGTTGGAACGGCGGTGGCGGATCGCACGCCTCCAGGGCCTTGCGCGTCAGATGGTTGAGCTCTTCCGGTCGGGGCATCGTCAGCGGGGTGCCCCTGTCCAGTTCGATCAGCTCCACCAGGACCTCGATCATGTCGTGCATCTTCGCCAGGTGCAGGGGCAGCGCTTCCAGGCCGACGTCGGCCGGGTGCGCGGCCTGGAAGCCGGCGACCAGGCGGGAGACGGCCTCCAGCTCGCGCAGCAATTCCTGCCCGGAGGCCAGCAGGTAGGCCGCCCGGCTGGTGAACAGCGACTCCAGGAAAACCTTGGCTTCCTGCAGGCGCTCGACGAAGTGTTCAGTGTCGGTGACGTCGACGTAGTAGCAGAGCACACCGATCGGCGAGCCGTCGTCTTCATGGATCGGCAACCCGACCAGGCGGTAGCTTCGCGTTTCACCTTCGATCTCACCGGAGGCCACCAGGGAGAACGGCAAGCCGCTGGTGGCGCCCTCGAGAAACTCTCGATGACTGCGGGCAACCTGTTTCGGGTCGATCAGGTTCAGTTGCGTGAACGGCAAGCCGACCAGCTCGGCCTGGCTCCTGCCATGCAGGTGGGCGTAGCGCTGGTTGCAGGCCAGCAGGACGCCGTCGATGCTCCACAGGCTGACGCCATTGGGCAGCAGCTGCAGCAGCTGTCCGATGTCGTGCGCCTTGTCGGTCGCCGGTGCGGGCTGCCGGGCGAGGTGCTGGACCTGCTGGTCGCTCAGCAGGCCGCGCACTTGCGCGGCGGCGACCAGATCGATCAGTGAGTCGGTCCGGGTCTTCTCCAGCAGGCGGGTCTTGTAGGTGCTCACCGTGCGGTCGCTGATCGCCAGTTCGTCGGCGATGTCCTTGATCCGGTAGCCCTGGGCCAGGTACTGCAACACGGTCAGCTCGCGCGGGGTGATGGTCTCGCCGGGAGTGAATCCCTCGCCGGCAGAACCGCTGTGTCGCGCGGGAAAGACCTTGCGGCCGCTGAGTACCAGCTTCACCGCTTCGTCCAGCTCCGCTGGCAGATCACCCTTGTGCACGTAGCCACAGGCGCCGGCCTGCTGGCTCAGCTCGTGGTAGTGCGCGCCGGACAGCTGGGTGAAGACCAGGGACTTCAGCCGTGCCTTGTCGCTGCGCAGCCTGCGCAGGAGCTCCAGGCCTCCCAGGCGGGGCAGCTCCAGGTCGAGTAGCAGCAGGTCCGGATGCAGGCGTTGCACCAGGGCCAGCGCTTCGCGGCCGTCACCGGTTTCGCCGACCACCTCGTGGCCGGCCTGCGCCAGGCGCTGGCGCAGTGCCTCGCGGATGAAGGGCTGTGGATCGGCGACGACGATGCGGCTCATCCCTGCGGTCCTGTGGTCGTTTCCCGCAAAGAAGGGTAGCCCAGCTCAGGCCTCGCACAGGGCCGGGGCGAACAAGCGGGCGGTGAGGTACAGGCCGATACCGAAGACCAGGTGGGTGAGCAGGCTCTGCAGCCGTGCCCTGGCAGGGGCGCCGGTCTTCGCGGCGGCAATGCCCAGGCCGAACGCCGGTTGCAGGATGAAGTACGGCATGACCACGGTGGCCATGCCGAACAGCACGGCGGGTGCTGGCGAGGGTTGGCAGACCCAGTCGCGGTCAAGCGCGGCCAGCACCAGGGCGAAAGCGATGCCGGTGAGGTAATGAACGGCCCAGCCCAGTGGTCTCTCGCCGGCCACCGGCGCGGCCTTGCCGATGGCGGCATGGCGAAAGCGACCGCGGGGCATGTGGCCGATCCAGCGGCCGACCAGGGCGTAGTCCAGCGCGGGTAGGCCGAACAGGCGCTTGCGCAGGAGGGCCCAGCCGTCCATCAGCAGGGTGGCGCCGATGCCGATGGCGGCGATGTGCAGCAGGAGTGCGGCGGAGTGGGGCATGGCGGGTTCCTTCGGGGGTGTCGAGGGAGCCAGCATCCCGCTTCAAGTGGACTTGAGGTCAAGCGCCATCGGCCGTGCGCCGGCACAGGTTCGAGCCGAGCACGTAGAACACCCCGCCGCCGATGATGAACGCGCCGAGCATGACGAACACCCAGTGCGGCGCGAACAGCGCCAGGAAATACCCCACCAGGATCGGCCCGAAGGCGCCGCCGAGGTTGGCCAGGTTCTGCGTGCCGTAGTACACGCCGCGCAGGTGCGGCGGGGCGATGCGGTCGATGAACATGTACTCGGCGGGGATCACGATGATCTCGCCGAGGGTGAATACGACCATCGCCAGCCCCCAGTGCACCAGGCTGTGGGACAGGCCGAAACCGATGATGCCGAGCACGAACAGCCCCAGGCCGACGATCAGCCAGCGCTGCAGGTGCTCGTTGCCGATGCGCTTGCCCAGCAGGTACTGCAGGGCGATCACGGTCACGGCGTTGACTCCCAGCAGGGTCTGGATCACCTGGTAGGCATATTCCGCGGTGCCGGTGGCCACCAGGTACTGCGACAGGTAGGCGGAGAACTGGCCGAACACCACGGCGGTGAGCACGCCGCCGATGGTGAAGTACATCAGTCGGTGGTCCTTGGCCAGCACGCCCATCACGGCGATGAACGACGGCGGCGCGACCCCCTCGGCCGGGCGCATGCCACGGTCGCCGTAGCGCAGGAAGGCCAGCAGGAACAGGCCGCCCAGGGCGGCGGATACCACGAAGGGCACGTGGGCGTGCCACTGCGCCAGGGCTGCGCCGATGAAGGGGCCGATGGCGTAGGCGAGGTTGATCAGGGTATAGCGGATGGAGAAGGCGCGGCCCTGTTCGCCGGCCGGCAGCAGGCGGCCGAAGATGGTCTTCACCACCACGTCGGTGACCGAGTAGGCGAAGTTGAAACCCAGCAGGAACAGGAAGAACAGCCAGAGTTGGGTGGTCAGCAGCATGCCGGCGAAGGCGGCGACGAAGCAGCTGCCGAAGCCCAGGATGAGGCGGAAGCCGGGCATCCGGTCGATCAGGAAACCGCCGTAGAGGCTGAGCAGCGAGCCGCCGAACAGTGCGCCGCCCATGATCAGGCCGATGCGGTTGACCGGCAGGCCGAAGTGGGTCGAGAGGTAGATGACCAGGTAGGGCAGGGTGATCGCCCGGCCCATGGTCAGCAGGAAGGTGCCACCAAGCAGCAGGTTGACCTGTAGCGGGTAACGCTTGAGCGCGACGAGCATTCCTTGCCTCGGCTGTCGAAGGAGCAGGTTGGCCCCCGATCCTATCAGCACCAGCTTGGTGCATGGCAAGCGCCGGAGGCTCTGCAAAGCCCCCGGCGTGCCCGCTGCGTCAGCTGCCCGGCTGCTTCTGCCTGGCGCGCAGCGCCTTCACCGTCTCGCCGCCGACGCCCCAGCTGTCGGTGGGGATTTCCTGGATGACCACGAAGGTGCTCGCGGGCGGCTTGCGCAGGACCCGCTCCAGCAGGTCGGTGACGCCTTCGATCAGTTGGCGGCGCTCGTCGGCGGTCACGCCTTCATCGGTGACCTGGATGTTCACATAGGGCATGGCGGTTCTCCGTGCGGGTTGAGCCTGATTACCAGACGCCGGCGGTGGAGCCGCCGTCGACGTTGAGGACGGTACCGCTGACGAAGGTCGAGTCGGTCAGGTAGAGCACCGCGTCGACGATGTCCTGCGGGTTGCCGATCGTACCGCTGGGCGAGAGGCCGCGCAGGAAGTGGCGGGTGCCTTCGTCATCGGGGTGCAGCGGGGTTTCGATGATCCCCGGTGCCACGGCGTTGACCTGCACGTGGGAGGCCGCCAGCTCCAGGGCCAGGCCGCGCACCGCGCTGTTCAGGCCGCCCTTGATCAGCACCGGCAGCAGCGCCGGCACCTTCACGTTGGGCTGCATCGCGATGGAGGCGGTGATGGTGACGATGTGCCCGGCACCGTTGGCGGCCATGTGCCTGGCGGCGGCCTGGGAAGGGTAGAAGAAGCCCATGAGGTTGGTGCCGACGATGGCGTTGACCTCTTCCTCGGTGTAATCGGCGACCGGCTTGGGAATGAAGATGCCGGCGTTGTTGATCAGGATGTCCACCTGGCCGAAGGCTTCGATGGCCTGGGCGAACAGGCGGCTGGCGGTGTCCGGGCGGGCGATGTCGCCGGCCACGGCGAGGAAGTTGTGCGGGTTGCCCAGCTTCGCCGCGGCGTCCTCCAGGCGAGCCTGGGTGCGGGCGTTGCCGACCACGTTGTAGCCGCGTTCCAGGTAGGCGCGGGCGATGGCGAAGCCGAGGCCGCTGGAGGCGCCGGTGACGATGACGGTCTTGCTCATGGTGGGTTCTCCGAGAGTGGGGCGGGGCGGTGTGCCCGCGTCTTGGAAGCCACTCTAGGTTGCAAGCTCGGCTTGAAAAATGAGGCTCATGGCATTTGAATTGATACTTCATGTAATCAATTGAGCAACGTCATGACCCGCCATTTCGACGACCTGCAACTGGGCAGCATCGAACTCTTCTGCCTGGCGGCGGAGACCGGCAGCTTCACCGCCGCCGCCAACGAGGCGGGGATCACTCCGGCGGCGGTGAGCCGTTCGGTGGCGCGGCTGGAGGAGCGCCTGGCCGTGCGCCTGTTCGTCCGCACCACCCGGCAGATGCGCCTGACCGATGACGGGCGCAGTTATTTCGAGCAATGCCGCCAGGCGCTGACGCAACTGGTGGACGCCGAGCGCGCGGTCAGTGGCGGGCAGAACGTGGCTTCCGGGCGCCTGCGCATCAGCGTGCCCACGCCCTATGCGCATTACCGGCTGTTCCCCCGGCTGCCGGAGTTCCGCCGGCGATTTCCGCAGGTGCAGGTGGAGGTGCAGGTCAGCAACCGCAACATCGACTTCGCCAGCGAGGGCTATGACCTGGCTATCCGTGGCCGTGACCCGGCGGACTCCAGCCTGGTGGCGCGGCGCCTGGAGGACGCGGAGAACGTGATAGTCGCGACCCCCGGGTACCTGGCCCGCGCCGGCACGCCGCAGACGCCGGAGGATCTCGCCCACCACGAATGCATCCAGTTCGAACTGCCCAGCACCGGGCGGCGCGTGCCCTGGACATTCCGGGTCAACGGCAGGCCGGTGGAAGTCGAGACGTCCGGCAGTTTCACGGTGCTGGAGGACTACCTGGCCACCGCGACGCTGGCCAAGTGCGGCGGCGGGTTGATGCAGGCGTACCGCTTCACCGTGCAGGAGGAACTGGAGGCGGGCACCCTGGTGGAAGTGCTGAAGGACTATGGCCAGACCACGCGCCCGTTCCTGTTGATCTACCCCCATGCGCGCCACGTCCCGTCGCGGGTGCGGGCTTTCATCGAGTTCATGCTGGAGGCGCGGCCAGGCCCGGCGTAGGAGCGGGCAGGGTCCGCTTCTACGGATCCTGAGACACGGGTTGGGGCGCGCCATTCCTCAGGTCGTGCATACGGTCATGAGAATTGAGGCTGATAAATAAGATACGAAGTATTCGCATTTACAAAGAATTTACATCTGCATACACTTGGCGCCCCCGCCCGCGTTCCACCACGTGGGCAGTCGCCAACCCGAGTCATTGCGCCAACAGAGCGTAAAACCTCGCACCAAGGATCCTCACGCAGATGAAAGACGTAGCGTCGCGCGCTCTGCTGCTCAGTCTCTCCAGCTTTGCTCTCTCCGCGGTCGCCGCCCCCGTGGCCATCGACCTGCCCAAGCAGCCCCTGGCCGCTTCTCTGGAGCAATTGCAGTCCGCAACCGGAATGCGGATTTCCTATGATCGCGCCCAGGTCGCCAAGGTCGGCGCCCCGGCACTCAAGGGCAACATGGAGCCGGGCGAAGCGCTCGATCGTCTGCTGGCCGACAGCGGCCTGCAGGGCCGGGTGAACGGCAACAGCGCACAGGTCAGTGGCACCGCCAGCGCCACTACAAGCGACAGCGTCGACCTGGGCGCGACGGAAGTGGTGGGGACCGCTGCCGCCGCACCGGGCACCACCGAGGGCACCGGGTCCTACACCACCGGCGCGATGCAGACTTCCACCAAGCTCAACATGACCATCCGCGAGACCCCGCAGTCGGTGAGCGTGGTGTCCCGCCAGCAGATGGACGACCAGGGCATGAAGGACCTGGACGATGCGATCCGCGGTGTCACCGGCATGACCGTGCAGCAGTACGGCCCGGCCCGCGTGAGCTACGCGGCGCGCGGCTTCGATGTCGACAACATCATGTATGACGGCCTGGCCACCAGCATTTCCACCTACACCCAGGACGTGATCAGCGCCGCCGACCTGGCGATGTTCGACCGCGTCGAAGTGGTCCGTGGCGCCACCGGCCTGATGCAGGGCGCCGGCAACCCGGCCGCCGCCGTCAACATGGTACGCAAGCGCCCGACCCAGGACTTCCACATGAGCCTGGAAGGCAGCGCCGGTACCTGGGACCGCTACCGCAGCCAGGTCGACGTCTCCGGCCCGCTGAACAGCGAAGGCACCCTGCGCGGCCGCGCCGTGGCCGCCTACCAGACCAAGGACAGCTTCCAGGACGTGGTCAGCAGCGAGCGCGGCGTGCTCTACGGCATCACCGAAGCCGACCTGAACCCGGACACCACCCTGACCCTGGGCGCCTCGTACCAGAACGACAACAAGAACGACAACTGGGTGGGCCTGCCGGCGCCGCTGGGTGGTCGTCACCTGGACCTCAAGCGTTCCGACTACTACGGCGCCGACTGGTCCTACTGGGATACCACCACCACCCACCTGTTCGGTGACGTGGTGCACCGCTTCGACAACGGCTGGCAGATGAAGGTGGCCGCCGACAAGCTGTGGGCGCGCATCGAGATGCTCGGCCTGTACAACAGCTGCTACTACACCGAAGGCTGCCCGACCATGGTCCAGGGCCCGGGCCAGTACAGCTACACCGACGATCACCAGAGCTACGACGCCTTCGCCAACGGCCCGTTCCAGGCCTTCGGCCGCGAGCACGAGCTGGTCTTCGGCGGCAGCTACCGCGAGGAACGCTTCGACGGCCACGGCGGCTGGGGCGACCTGTACTACAAGGACGGCTCGCCGGTCACCCCGTTCGACCCGACGAAGTGGGACCCGTCCTCGGTGGCCAAGCCGGACATCGACATGAACCTCTGGGGCATGAAGCTCGACCAGGAGCAGAAGGGCGCCTACGTCACCACCCGGCTGAACGTCGCCGATCCGCTGAAAGTCATCCTCGGCGGCCGCCTGGACTGGTACGAGGCCGACCCGCACAACGAGACCGGCACCCAGAAGGTCACCCGCAACGTCACCCGCTACGCCGGCGTGGTGTATGACCTGAACGAGGTGTACTCGGTCTATGCCAGCTACACCGACATCTTCAAGCCGCAGAGCAACTTCGACGCCAGCGGCAGCCTGCTCGACCCGATCACCGGCAAGAACTACGAGATCGGCCTGAAGGGCGAACACTTCGGCGGCGCGCTCAACACCCAGCTGGCAATCTTCCAGATCGACCAGGAAAACCGCGCCACCGACGACACCAGCGGCCCGTCGCCGTGCCCGAGCTCGCCGACCTCGATCTACTGCTCCCGCGCTTCGGGCAAGGTCCGCAGCCAGGGCGTGGACATGGAAGTCAGCGGTGCGCTGACCGAGAACTGGCAGGCCATGGTCGGTTACACCTACGTCGACGCCAAGTACAAGCACGACAGCAACGAGGACAACGTCGGCAAGCAGTTCGACCCGAGCAAGCCGCGCCACCTGTTCAAGATCGCCACCAGCTACACCCTGCCGGGCGAGCTGCACCAGTGGCGCGTCGGCGGCAACGTGGTGACCCAGAGCCAGACCGAGGACACCACCACCGGCTTCCAGCAGGGCGGCTACACCGTGGTCAACACGCTGCTGGGCTACAAGGTCAACGAGAACATCGACACCCGGGTGAACTTCAACAACATCTTCGACAAGTACTATTACAGCGGCATCAGCTTCGGCAACCTGAACTACGGCGAGCCGCGCAACCTGATGTTCACCGTCAAGTACTCGATGTAATGCCAGCCGCTGCTGGATGAGCGAAATGAAGAAGCCCCGCATCGCGGGGCTTTTTCATGCATTCGATTTCACCGCGGGGCCACAAGTTTTCGCTGCCTTCGTAGGATGGCGTGGAGCGAAGCGATACCCATCGATTTACCGGAAACTCCGTTGATGGGTATCGCAGGCTCCACCCATCCTACGATTGCATTTCCATAGGTATTTCGAAGCAGGCAGACGGAGTCAGCCGCGGCCCTCGGCCTGCTCGAACAGCTCCAGCAGATCGCGCAGCGTGCTCTCCAGGTATTCACCCGCACGGTAAGCCGGCTTGAGCGCATCGCCACCCGCCACCACGTCCCGTGGCCGCTCGATGAAGCGCCCCACCGGCTGGAAATCGCCATCGAGCACCAGCACCACCGGGATCAGGATGCGATCCAGCTCCATGCGCTCGCGCAGGTCATCCTCGGCGCGGCCCTTGGTGATCACCGCCAGTTCCACGCGCGGCTGCAGGCGTTGCAGGTGGTCCATCACGGTGACGTTGATCTGGCAGTCCGGGCACCACATCTCACCGGCGATCAGCAGGCGGTAGCGGCCCTGGACGGCCTGGATGCGGCGCAGGGTGTCGGCGCTGATCGTGCCGGGCTCGGCCAGCTGCTGCTGGACCTTGCGCACGCCGGCGATCTCGCCGGGCAGGCCGTGGGCGACGAAGGCGTCGAAGCCCTCGCCGATGGAGAAGAGTTCCTCGTAGGAGGCCATGGGGATTTCCTTGAAGCGGGTGATGGCTCATCCCAGCAGAAATCCCCGTGGCGGGCAATCCGCCTGTCAGGCTTTCGCGGCCTGCGCCTTGGCGGCCGCCAGGTAGGGCGCCAGGCGCCGGCCCATTTCCTCGCCCAGGGCCTGCAGGCCGCTGAGCGGGCGGACCATCACCTCGAACTCGATGATCTTGCCGCTCTCGTCGAAGCGGATCATGTCGATGCCCTTGAGCTCCTTGCCGTTCACCGTGGCGCTGAACTCCAGCACCACGTTCAGGCCGTCGCCGGTGGCCAGCTCGCGGTGGTAGGTGAAGTTCTCGAACACCTGCAACACGGTGTTGAGGATGGTCGAGACCACCGGCGCACCGGGGTAGGGCGTGTGCGCCATGGGCGAGCGGAACACCGCGTTGGGCGCCAGCAGTTGCGGCAGGTTGGACAGGTTCTTGGCCGCCACCATCTGGTGCCAGCTGGCAAGGGAAGCGGCGGCCTGGGGATGCAGGTTCAGTGCAGTCACGGGGTATCTCCTGGGGCTTCTTGTTGTTGCTCAGGACGATACGACCGTGCCGGGAAGCGGCTCAATGATCGCAAATGACAGAAGACTGATCCTGGCGTACAGCCGCTCAGTGCGCGGCAGGGCTGACCAGGTAGCTCACCAGTTGCGGGTCGTCCCCCGGCTCGATGCTCTGCACCGCGCGCGGCAGGTCGGCGAACACGGCCTTCCAGAAGGCGGCGGCCACCTCGTCCTGGGCGTAGAAGCGCACCAGCCACGGGCCGGGATTGCCCAGCAGCACCTGGTTGGCCAGGGCGCGGCCAATCCCCAGGCGGCGGTACTTCTTCAGCACGAACAGGTCCGACAGCTCCAGCGCGTCGATGCCCGGCAGTTCACTGCCTTCAACCAGCAGGAAACCGGCGATGAAACCGTCGGCGAGGATCAGGTTGGCGCTCCACTGCGGCTCGCTCCAGTAGCGTGCCAGGTGTTCCTCGTGGATGTAGAAACGGCCGTCGACTTCCACGTCCTCGTCTTCCCAGTCCGACGACTCGTAGGCGTAGTACTGGTAGAGGTTGCGGATCAGGTCCTGGTGCTCAGGGCCGGTCTGCACCAGCTGGATGGAAAGATCGCTCATGGTCGAAGGCTCGCGGTGCGGCAGGGAAGGGCGGGTGATCGCCATTGTCCCTCATTGGCGGCGCAATGCCAGTGGCCGAGGGTTTGAACCGCGCGGCAACGGGGTGCGATGATGCACGCGCCTTTCCTTTCGAGAACCGCCGTGCGAACCGACAGCCGCCTTTCGCGCATGCTCCATGTGCTGCTGCACATGGCCCGCGACGACCAGCCCGTGACCTCCGAGCGCATCGCCCAGATGCTCGGCACCAACCCGGCCGTGGTGCGGCGGACCATGGGCGGCCTGCGCGAGGCCGGCTACGTACGCTCGGAGAAGGGCCACGGCGGCGGCTGGACACTGGACTGCGACCTCGCCCGGGTCACCCTGCTGGACGTCTACCGCGCGGTGGGCAGCGAGCGCCTGTTCGCCATGGGCTTCGACAATGCGCACCCCGACTGCCTGGTGGAGAAGGTGGTCAACGCCGCGTTGCAGGACGCCATGGAAGAGGCCACCGCCATTCTTCTGGAACGCCTGGGCGCCGTGTCCCTGGCCAACCTCGCCGAGCGTTTCAGCGCGCTCTACCCGAAAGACCGCTGACGACTGCCCACCGATAAGGGCCGCTCGATGACCGGCGTTGACCCGGTGTGATCAATCAAGTTACTTTAAAAGTAACGAAAGATCTGACACCCACCAGGAACCCACCCATGATCGATCTCCTGAACTCGCCGCTGGCCGGCGCGCTATGGACCTGCCTTGCCCTGGCCATTGCCGCTGCCGCGCTCTCCATGACCGTCACCCAGACCGAACTCTTCGCTCCGCTGCGCGCAGTGGCCTGGAAGGTCCACCCGCAGGTCGGCCACCTGTTCCAGTGCTTCTACTGCTTCAGCCACTGGGTGGTGATCGCCGGCACCCTGGTCTACCGTCCGGTGGTGATCGCCAGCGGCTGGGCGGCGATCGACTGGCTGGTGGCGACCTTCTTCACCGTCGCCCTCACCGCGCTGTTCTGCGGGCTGCTGTTCAAGGTGTTCCTCACCGCCATGGCCAAGGCCGTGAGCGAGCGGGAACTGAAGAAGTTGTTCGCCAGCGAGTGACCCTGAAAGGACTCGGCATGAAACACTCCGAACTGATGGCACCGTTCCACGATCCCGACGCCGCCGCGCGCTACGCGGAAAACCCGCCGCGTTTCGTTCCCGGCCTGTTCGACCTGCACCGCATGGCGGCCATCCTGCTGGCCGAGAACGCGCCCGAGGACGGCCACCTGCTGGTGCTCGGCGCGGGCGGCGGCATGGAGCTGAAGGCCTTCGCCGAGGCCCAGCCGCACTGGCGCCTCACCGGCGTCGATCCGTCCGCCGAGATGCTGGCGGTAGCGGCACAGATGCTCGGCACCCATGTCCAGCGCGCCAACCTGCTGCAGGGCTATATCGAAGACGCGCCGGCGGGGCCGTTCGATGGCGGCGCCTGTCTGCTGACCTTGCACTTTCTCCCCGAAGCGGAACGCTTGCGCGTGCTGCGGGAGATTCATCTGCGCCTCAAGCCCGGGGCGGCCTTCGTCATGGCGCATCTCTGCGTGCCGCAGGGACCCGGCGAGCGGGCGCGCTGGTTGTCGCGCTATGCGGGTTTCGCCGTCAGCTCGGGGATGGAACCGGGCAACGCACACCAGGCGCGGGTCGCAGTGGATTCGCACCTGAACATCCTCACTCCGGAGCAGGACGAAGCCCTGCTCTGGGAGGCCGGGTTCACCCGGATCGAAACCTTCTACCTCGGCTTCGCCTTCCGCGGCTGGGTCGCGCTCGCCTGACGGCCCTTGCAAGAGCAGTGTCTGCTAGGCTGGCGTCCCGCTTTGCGCTGGACGCCCGTCGATGCAGATTCCCGCCACCCACGTCATCCACCAGACCGAGCATTGGCTGCTCAATCACCACCTGGCCTCCGCCTTGCCCGGCTACCTGATGCTGGGTTCGAAACAGCCGGTGGAATCCCTGGCCGACCTGCCGGATGCCGCCCTGGCGGAGCTGGGCGTGCTGATGGCGAAGGTTCAGCGCATCCTTGAAGAAACACTGCACCCCAAATGGCTGTACATCGGCCGTTTCGGCCATTCGCCGGGCTTCCCTATCCACTTCCATTTCATCCCGGTCTACCCCTGGGTGGAGGAGCTGTTCTGGGCCGATGAGCGCTATCGCTCGCTGACCGAATTTGCCCATGTCGAGGACGCGGCCACGCAGACCGATGGCGCCGAACTGACCCTGTTCGTCTGGCGCGAATTCGGCGAGGCACCGTTGCCGCCGCCGGTGCAGGGGCCCTCGGTGGAGCAGGTGATCGAGCTGTTACGCGCTCGCTTCGCCTGACCCGACGGACTCCAGCAACCAGTCATGGAACAGCTGCGCCGCCGGGGACAGCTGGCGATGGCGCAGCGAGACCAGGTACTCGCCGCGCTCGGTCACCATGGCCAGTTCCGTCACACGCTGCATCTCGCCCTTGGCCACCGCCTCGTCGGCCATGAAGCCCCAGGCCAGGCCGATCCCCATGCCCTGCTGCACGGCGCGGTAGGCGAGGGTGAGCTGGTTGAACACCGGGTGGTTGTCCGAAGGTTGGTAGTCGCGGCCGAAGTGGCCGAACCAGTCGTGCCAGTCCAGGCAGCTCCAGGCGGAGGTGTCGAGTTGCACCAGTGGTGCTGCCGCCAGGTCGTCGAGGCTGCGGATGGCCGAGACGTCCAGGTCCGGGCGGGCCACCGGGTAGACCACTTCGGGCAGCACGAAGCGGCTGTCCAGTGTGGTCCAGTCGCCGGCGCCATAAAGGATGCCGAGGTCGAAGTCGGCCAGGCTGGCTTCGTCCATTTCGTTGATCGCATGCACGTGCACGGCGATGCCCGGGTGCGCCTTGTTGAATTCGATCAGCTTGGGGAACAGCCAGAACTGCGCCATGGCGTGGGTCGAGAGGACCGACACGGCGTTGCTCTGGTGCACATTGCGGATGCGCCGCACGCTGTGCTGCAGGCGGTCCAGGAGCATGTCGACGGTGCCCAGCAGTTCGGCGCCGGCGGCGGTGAGCGCTACCCCGCGCGGTTTGCGCTCGAACAGCGGCACCTTGAGGCTGTCTTCCAGGGCGCGCATCTGCTTGCTCACTGCACTCTGGGTGAGGAACAGCTCGGTGGCGGCCTGGGTGAAACTGCCGCAGCGGCCGACGGCCTCGAAGGTGATGAGGGTTTCCAGCGGCGGCAGGGTGCGCAGGTAACGGCTGATGATGCTTCTCCAAAAAGCCGGAGGCATTCCCTGGGGGAATGCCTCGGTGCGGATTTATCCTTGGTCAGACGCTAGCACAGTCGCTACCGTGGCGGCATTTTCGACTGGCAGAGGTAGGCGGTAATGAGGCGCGGGGTGGTCTATGCAGGCATGGCGGGTGCAATCTGGGGCGGGGTGATCCTCGCGCCGTCGCTGGTGCCGGAGTTCAACCCGCTGCTGATCAGCTCGGTGCGCTTCGCCCTGTACGGCGCCATCTCCCTGCTGTTCGCCCTGCCAGTGGCCCTGGGCCTGCTGCGCCGGGTGTCCCGCGCGGACCTGTCGATGCTGGTGCGCCTGTCCCTGGCCGGCAACCTGCTGTACTTCGCGCTGCTCTCGGCGGCGGTGCAGTTCGCCGGGGTGGCGGCGGCTTCACTGATCAACGGCATCATGCCGCTGGCGATCGCCTACCAGAGCCGTGGGGAGCATGACTCGCTGCCCCTGTCGCGGATGAAGCTGCCGCTGCTGCTGGTGGCCCTGGGCATTCTCTGCATCAATCTCGACCCCACTGCGCTGCTGCTCGCCGGCGGCACGCCCGGCGAACGCATCCTCGGTATCGTCTGCGGCTTCTGCGCGGTGGCCTGCTGGTCCTGGTACGCGGCGGCCAATGCGCGCTACCTCAAGGCCAGCCATTTCGACAGCCACGAATGGTCGACCCTGCTCGGCGTGGTGACCGGCGCCATGGCCCTGGTGCTGGCCGGCGCCGGCGTGCTGGTCGCGCCCCAGGCGGTACCGGCGAACGTCTCCGGCGAGCGCTGGATGGTCTTCCTGTGGGTGTCGCTGTTCCTCGCGGTGTTCGGCTCCTGGGTCGCCAACGGCCTGTGGAATGCCGCGACCCGCCGCCTGCCGATGAGCCTGGGCGGCCAGCTGATCGTCTTCGAGACCCTGTTCGCCTGCGCCTATGCCTACCTGCACCAGCAACGCCTGCCAAGCCCGGTGGAGGCGTTGGCCATCGTTCTGCTGACCGTCGGCGTGCTCTGGGCGATCGGCCTGCACCGTGCGCCGAACCAGACGCCGGTGCGCGCCGTGGAGTCCTGAGTCAGGCTTTCGGGCTGCCCTGCAGGCGCGGGCTCCAGTCTTCCACCGCGCCGTTCTCCAGGCGCCGCGAGAGGGTCCGGCGCCAGTTCGGCGGCAGCGGCAGTTCGAGGCAGGCGCGCAGGATGTCGGCGTCGATCCGCTTGTCGAACAGTACGGCGCTGAGCCGTTGCAGCGTCCAGGCGGGGTGGGGGCGCTCGACCAGTTCCAGCGTGGCGCCGGCAGCCACCACGCCTTCCTCCAGCACCCGGTAATACCAGCCTGTGCGCCCGGATTCCTGGACGCGCAGGGCCATCTGCGCCATCCCGAAACGGTCGTTGAGCTTCCAGCACGGCATGCGCCCCTGGGACACCTCCAGCAAGGCGCTGCCGGCGCGAATGCGGTCGCCCAGGCAAAGGTCGCGCTCGGTCCAGCCGGTGCTGCTGAAGTTCTCGCCGAACGCGCCCGGCCGGTCCAGCAAGGGATGTTCGCCCAATTCGGCGGCCCACTCCGCGTAGTGCTCGCGAGGGTAGTGGTGGATGGCCTTTTCCACGCCGCCGTGGACACGCAGGTCGCCCTGTTCGTCGCTTTCCAACCCCAGTGTGGTGACGCCCAGCGCACCCTGGCGCGGCTGCTTGGCGATGGCGCTGTGGCTGCCGGGGCGACTGAAGGGTACGGCGCGGCCGGTGAGGAGGGCATCCAGGGAGACAGCGGGAAGGCTCATGGCGGGGTGCTCGGGGTGAAAGTGGTGTCGACCAAAAACTACCTGGACAAAATCCTTCAGATCGGTAGTCTCTGTCAAGGTGTCGAATCGACACCAATAGCCATCCTGTTTCGCTACATGCGTGGGAGTGTTCCGTGCAGAAGTACCGCCTCATCGTCCAGCGCCACGGCCAGTTGCTCGGCCATTTCGACTCCGACCTGCCCTGGGCACGGGAGGCCGTGCAGTCCATCGCCTGTTGCCTGGGAGAACTGGGTTACGGCCTGGAGCTGCAGGTTGCCGACAGCGAGCGGCGGTTGCTGGAAAGCTCGCCCGCAGGCATCAAGGTGCTGGCCAGCGAGCCGTTGTTTCGGCCGATGCCCCTGGACAATCTGTAGGAGCGAGCCTGCAACATCGGAAGCTCCTCAGCCCAGCCCCTGGGCGAGCTCGCCGATGAACTGCCGCAGCCATTCGTGGTGCGGCTTGTTGTGCCGGGCGATGTCCCAGACCATGAAGCAGCGGAAGGACGGTACCGGAAAGGGCACCGGGCTCACCGTCAGATCGGTCATCGCGGCATAGCTCTCGGCGGCGAAGCTGGGGATGGTGGCGATCACCTCGCTGCTCATCAGGGTCGTCAGCGCGCCGCTGAAGTGGGTGAACGAGGCGGTGACGCGCCGGGCGTAGCCGGCGGCTTCGAACATGTCGTCGATGAAGCCGCGCCGACCGTCGTAGGACACCCGCACATGATTTGCCGCGAAGTAGTCCTCCAGCGCTATGGACTCCTGTGGCGCGCGGCCGCTCGGGCGGAACAGGCAGGAGTACGAAGAGGAGAACAGCACCTGGGACGAATAGCTGGTGTTGAAGTCCTTGGGCTCGCTGCAGATCACCAGGTCCATGTCCGGGTCCTGCAGGGACTGTTTCCACAGCGAGCTGTTGCTCTGGTGGAAGGCGAAGCTCACGCCCAGGCCCTCGGCGGCCGCGGCATTGACGATGCGCGGCGCGAGGTAGGCCTCGATGTCGTCGGACAGGCCGATATTGAATACGTAGCTGGAATCGCGCGGCGAGAAGTCCGGCTCGGCGCCCAGCACGCCGGAGATCGAGGTCAGCGCCTCGGCGATCTTCGGCGCCAGCTCCATGGCCTTGCGCGTGGGCTGCATGCCGGAGGCGGTGCGGATGAACAGTTCATCGCCGAAATGCTCGCGCAGCCGGCGCAAGGCCGAGCTGACCGCACCCTGGGTCACATGCAGCATGGCCGAGGCGCGAGTAGCGCTGCGCTCGGTCATCAGGCAGTGGAAGGTGAGCAGAAGGTTCAGGTCGATCCGCGCGATATTACGTACGTTAATCCGGCTCATATTTCCTAATCGTTTGCCCTGCGGTCGTGGGGCTTCCTAGTCTGGCGTCCACACAACCATAACAAGGGATGGAGAATCCTGTGGACGCGATTTCGCAAAGCTTGGGTGCTGGCAGCATCCAGACCAGGGGCGGGCAGTCGGACATCCGCAAGCGGGCCATCGCGGTCGGCATCGGCAACTTCATGGAGTGGTTCGACTTCGCCATCTACGGCTACTTCGCCGCGGTGATCGGCATGCTGTTCTTCCCCTCCAGCGCGCCCGGCGTGTCGTTGCTCTCGTCGCTGGCGGTGTTCGCCGTCGGCTTCCTCTCGCGGCCCTTCGGCGCGCTGATCCTCGGCCCCGTGGGTGATCGTTTCGGCCGTCGCGCGGTGCTGATCATCACGGTGTTCGGCATGGGCGTGTGCACCACCATCATCGGCCTGTTGCCCTCCTATGAGGCGATCGGCATCGCCGCGCCGATCCTGCTGATCGCCATGCGCTTCATCCAGGGCATGATGGTCGGCGGCGAGTGGTCCAGCGCCGGCATCTACATCGTCGAGAGCGCCCCGTCGAACCGTCGCGCCACCGCCGCCAGCGTGATCACCGGCACCGCCGGGCTGGCCTTCCTGTTCGGTACCTTCACCGCCGCGAGCATCGCCTCGTCGCTGGACGACGCACAGCTGGCGGCCTGGGGCTGGCGCCTGCCGTTCGTGGCGTCCATCGTGATGACCGGCATCGCCGTGTTCATCCGCCGCAAGCTGGGCGACACCCCGGTGTACGAGGAGATGGTGCGCCAGCGCGAGTCGCACAAGGTCCAGGCGCCGAGCCGGGCCGTGCGCCGCCGGGCGTTCATCACCACCTTCGCCTTCTCCGCGCTGTTCGGTGTGTCGCTCTACTACTTCATCACCTACGCCAACAACCACCTGGTCAGCACCGTCGGTCTGCCGCGCAGCACGGCGTTGTGGCTGTGCAGCGTGGCGCTGGTGGTCTACGTCATCGTCAACCCGCTGATCGGCCGCCTGAGCGACAGCATCGGCCGGCGCAAACTGCTGCTGGGCGCCGCCGCCGCGCTGACGCTGCTGGCCTATCCGATCTTCCTGTTGCTCAACACCGGCCACCCGCTGGCGATCCTCCTCGGGCTCACCGTGATGGGGGGGCTGGTGGCGGTGACGGCGGTGATGGACGTGGTCCTGCTGGTGGAAGTCTTCCCCGCTTCGATCCGCTCCACCGGCGCGGCCCTGGGCCACAATCTGGCCCTGGCGATCCTCGCCGGCCCCGGCCCCTTCATCGCCGCCGCGCTGATCCGCCAGACCGGCGATGCGAACCTGCCGGCGGCCTACCTGGCGGCGGTCTCCCTGGTGTGCCTGGTGGTGCTGTGGAAGACCCTGCCGGAAACCCGCGACAACGATATCAGCCGCTTCTAAGTCACCCTTTATCGACAGTCAGGAGTTCCCATGACCCGTGTAGCAATCATCCAGGCCGCTTCCGTTCCCTACGAGCCCATGGCCAGTGTCGAGAAGGCCGTCGGCATCCTGCGCCGCGTGGCGGAGCAGGGCGCGAAGCTGGCGGTGTTCCCCGAGGCATACATCGGCGGCTATCCCAAGGGTGCGGCCTTCGGCAGCGTGGTGGGCAACCGCAGCGCCGCCGGGCGCGACCTCTACCAGCGTTACGTCGAGGGCGCCGTGGCCCTGGATGGCGCGGAACTGGCCACCCTGGCCGAGGCCGTCGAACAGACCGGCGTAACCACCGTGGTTGGCATCATCGAGCGCTACGGTCGTACCCTCTACTGCACCGCCGTGACCCTGGTGCCCGGGCGCGGCATCGCCGGTTACCACCGCAAGCTGATGCCCACCGGACAGGAGCGGCTGATCTGGGGCTTCGGCGATGGTTCGACTATCGAGCCGGTGGACACCGAGTTCGGCGTGCTGGGCAGCGTCATCTGCTGGGAGAACTACATGCCGGCGCTGCGCCAGGCCATGTATGCGCAGGGCGTGCAGTTGTACTGCGCGCCGACCGCGGATGATCGTCCGACCTGGGCTGCGTCCATGCAGCACATTGCACTGGAAGGCCGGGTGTTCGTGCTCTCCGCCTGCCAGGCGATCCGCCTCGGCGAGTACCCGCAGCAACACCGCGAGGCGTTCGGCCTGACGCACCAGGAAGACGACTACGTGATGCGTGGCGGCAGCATGATCGTCAGCCCGCTGGGCGAGGTGCTGGCCGGGCCGGTGTTCGACTGCGAGACCGAGCTGTATGCGGACCTCGACATGGGCCAGCTCAGCCAGGGCAACCTCGACTTCGACGTCTGCGGCCACTATGCGCGGCCGGACGTGTTCGAGCTCAAGGTCAATACCGCTGCGCTGCGCCCGGTGACCTTCGAGGGCTGATCGCTCCGGCCCGGCGCCGCTGTGCGCCGGGCTGGGCGTCGCTCAGCGACCGACGCGCTGCTGCAGGTGCGTCGGGTAGCGCTCACCGACGATCTCGATTTCGCGCAGCGCCGCTTCGATGGCGGCGAGGTCGGTGGCGTCCAGTACCAGCGCTGCCGCGCCCAGGTTCTCCTGCAGGCGGTGCAGCCTGGTGGTGCCGGGGATCGGCACGATCCACGGCTGCCGGGCCAGCAGCCAGGCAATGGCGATCTGCGCACGGGTCGCGCCCTTGTTCTCGGCGATGCCGCCGAGCACCTCGATCAGCCCGGCATTGGCCTTGCGGTTCTCCTCGGAGAAGCGCGGCACGACGTTGCGGAAGTCGTTGGCCGAGAACTGCGTGCGCTCGTCGATGGCGCCGGTGAGGAAGCCCTTGCCGAGCGGGCTGAAGGGCACGAAGCCGATGCCCAGCTCCTCCAGCAGCGGGAGGATTTCCTGCTCCGGTTCACGCCACCACAGCGAGTACTCGCTCTGCAGCGCCGCCACCGGCTGCACCGCGTGGGCGCGGCGGATGGATTGCGGGCCGGCCTCGGAAAGGCCGAAGTGCTTCACCTTGCCTTCGCGGATCAGCTCGGCCACGGCGCCGGCCACGTCTTCCATGGGCACGTTCGGGTCGACGCGGTGCTGGTAGAAGAGGTCGATGCGGTCAGTCTTCAGGCGCTTGAGCGAAGCCTCGGCAACGGCGCGGATGTTCTCCGGGCGGCTGTCCTGGCC
Source organism: Enterobacterales bacterium AE_CKDN230030158-1A_HGKHYDSX7 (assembly GCA_046940325.1). Lineage (GTDB taxonomy): Bacteria > Pseudomonadota > Gammaproteobacteria > Pseudomonadales > Pseudomonadaceae > Pseudomonas. The sequence goes on from JBKYMN010000010.1 coordinate 200,545, forward strand.
CAGGCTGACGTCACCGTCCTTGAAGCCGAACTTGGTGGCGATCACCACCTCGTCGCGCACCGGCGCCAGGGCTTCGCCGAGCAGTTCTTCGTTGGCGAAGGGGCCGTAGGCCTCGGCGGTGTCGAAGAAGGTCACGCCGCTGTCGAAAGCCGTGCGCAACAAGCGGATGCCGTCGTAGCGGTCCACCGCCGGCCCGTAGCCGTAGCTCAGGCCCATGCAACCCAGGCCCAGTGTCGATACCTGCAGGCCGCTGCGGCCCAGTGTGCGCTTGTCCATTGATGTCTCTCCTGAAACGGGAAGGGCAGGATTGCCCGGCGAAACGTCTGGAATGGACTTTACTCAAGGCCTTTGCGGGTGATTAGACGGGCAAACGCGCATTCGCCTATGAGCCTGGCTCATGGGTTATGGCGGAGGATTCATGAGGTTGCCTCATAGGTCCAAACACGTTTCGCCCCTTAATCGCAGGGCCGGTACGGCCTAGCATGGTCCCCAGTTCACTGGCCAAGCGGAGAACACCATGAGCGAACCAGCTTCCACCGCCCACAAGGCTTTCGGCGACATCGCCCCGGCGCTGGCCGACTACACCGATCAGGTGCTGTTCGGCGATGTCTGGGAGCGCCCCGGCCTCTCGCCACGTGACCGCAGCCTGGTCACCGTCTCCAGCCTGGTGGCGCGCTACCAGGCCAACGAACTCCATTTCCACCTGGGCAAGGCACTGGACAACGGTCTGACTCGCGAGGAGCTGATCGAGGCCATCACCCACCTGGCCTTCTATGCCGGCTGGCCCACCGCATCCACCGCGCTGGGCGTCGCCCGCCGCGTGTTCGCCGAGCGCGACGCCACCTGAGGAGTCATCATGCAATACCGTTACCTGGGCCGCAGCGCCCTGAAAGTCTCGCCCCTGTGCCTGGGCGCCATGATGTTCGGCGGCGAGACCGACGAACCCACCTCGCGGCGCATCATCGACAAGGCCTTCGAGCAGGGCGTCAATTTCATCGACACCGCCGACGTCTACCACAAGGGTCGCTCCGAGGAAGTGGTCGGCCGAGCGCTGGCCGCCCGCCGCGATGACTGGGTGATCGCCAGCAAGTTCGGCAACGCCCTGGGCGATGGCCCGAACCAGCGCGGCCAGTCGCGCAAATGGATCTACCAGTCGGTGGAGGACAGCCTGCGTCGGCTGGGCACCGACTACCTGGACATCCTCTACTTCCACCGCACCGACGTCGATGCGCCGCTGGAAGAGGGCCTGCGCGCGGTGGGCGAGCTGATCCGCCAGGGCAAGGTGCGCTACTACGGCCTGTCCAACTTCCGTGGCTGGCGCATCGCCGAGGTGGTGCGCCTGGCCGACCAGCTGGGCATCGACCGGCCGGTCTGCAGCGAGCCGCTGTACAACCTGGTGGACCGCACCGCCGAGGTCGAGCAACTGCCGGTCGCCGGCCACTTCGGCATCGGCGTGGTGCCCTACAGCCCGCTCGCCCGTGGCGTGCTCACCGGCAAGTACCGGCCCGGCGCTGAACCGCCGGCCGACTCGCGGGTCGGCCGCGGTGACAAGCGTATCCAGCAGACCGAGTGGCGCCCCGAATCCCTGAGGATCGCCCAGCGCATCGCCGAGCACGCCGCCTCGCGCGGCACCACACCGGCCGCTTTCGCCCTGGCCTGGGTGCTGAACAATCCGCTGGTCAGCTCGATCATCGCCGGTCCGCGCACCGAAGAGCACTGGGACGGCTACCTGCCTGCGCTCGAGGTGCAGCTGACCGCAGAGGACGAAGCCCTGGTGGACAGCCTGGTACCGCCGGGCCACGCCTCCACACCCGGCTACAGTGATCCCGCCTATCCCGTCGAAGGCCGCCCGGCCCGTTGAAATCCATCCATCCGAAGCGTCAGGAGCAATGCCGATGAAGACCCTTGGATACGCCGCGCAGAACCCGCAGGACGGGCTCGCGCCCTTCACCTTCGAGCGCCGTGCGCTGCGCGACAACGATGTGGCGATGGACGTCCTCTACTGCGGCGTCTGCCACTCCGACCTGCACCAGGCCCGCAACGACTGGGGCTTCAGCCGCTACCCGATGGTGCCGGGTCACGAGATCGTCGGCCGCGTCACGGCGGTCGGACCGAAGGTCACTCGCTACCAGGTCGGCGACGCGGTGGCGGTAGGCTGCATGGTGGACTCCTGCCAGGTATGTGACCAGTGCCGCAAGGGCGAGGAACAGCTGTGCCGCGAAGGCAACACCCAGACCTACAACGACCGTGACCGCGTGACTCGCGAGGCTACCCAGGGCGGTTACTCCAAACAGTTGGTGGTGCGCGAGGAGTTCGTCCTGCGCGTACCGGACGGCCTGGACTTGAGCAGGACCGCGCCGCTGCTCTGTGCCGGTATCACCACCTACTCGCCGCTGCGTACCTGGAATGTCGGGCCGGGCAGCCGCGTGGGCGTGGTCGGACTCGGCGGGCTGGGGCACATGGCGGTGAAGCTGGCGGTTGGCCTGGGCGCCACGGTCACCGTGCTCAGCCGCACCGCCGACAAGCGCAACGACGCGCTGGAACTCGGCGCCGATACCCTGCTGGTGTCCTCCGATGCCCAGGTGATGAAAGCTGCCGCGAACAGCTTCGACCTGATCATCGACACCGTGCCGGTGAAGCATGACCTCAAGCCCTACCTGCCGCTGCTCGATGTGGACGGCACCCTGGTGCTGGTGGGGCAGGTCGGTCCCATCGACGAGATCAGCAGCATCCCGCTGCTGCTCGGCCGTCGGCGCATCGCCGGCTCGCCCATCGGCGGCATCGCCGAAACCCAGGAAATGCTCGATTTCTGCGGCAAGAAGAACATCCTGCCGGAGTGCGAGATGATCCGCATGGACGAGATCAACCACGCCTTCGAGCGCATGGAGCGCTCCGACGTGCGTTACCGCTTCGTCATCGACCTCGCGACGCTGGGCTGACACGGCACGCCGGGCGCGCCCTGCGCCCGGCCTTCACTCCTGGTAGCGCAGGGCGTCCACCAGCACCGTGAAGGCACGGGACTTCTGCCGTCGGCTCGGGTAGTAGAGGTGGTAGCCGGGGAAGGTCGGGCACCAGTCGTCCAGCACCTTTTCCAGGCGCCCGGCGGCGACGTGCGCGGTGGCCATGTCTTCGGGCAGGTAGGCCAGGCCGAAGCCGTCCAGGGCAGCACGGAGGATGTGCGGGCTGCTGTTGAAGGTCAGCTGGCCTTCCACCCGCGCCTTCACTTCGTGCCCGTCCCTGGCGAACTCCCAGGCCATCAGCCCGCCGTAGGTGGGCAGGCGCAGGTTCAGGCAGTCGTGGCCGGCCAGCGCCGGAACATCCTGAGGGCGGCCCTTGCGGGCGAGATAGGCGGGGCTGGCGACCACCGCCATGCGCAGGTCCGGGGCGATGCGCACGGCGATCATGTCCTTGGCCACCTGGTCGCCCAGGCGCACGCCGGCATCGAAGCGTTCGGCGGCGATGTCGGTCAGGCCGTAATCAATGCTCACCTCGACCCGGATGTCCGGGTAGTCCGGCAGCACTTTCGACAGCTTCGGCCAGAGCACGCTGCTGGCCGCGTGCTCGGCGGCGGTGATGCGCAGGGTGCCCACCGGCTTGTCGCGAAAATCGCTGAGCGCTGCCAGCTCGGCCTCGATCTCCTCGAAGCGCGGGGCCAGGGTGGTGAGCAGGCGCTCACCGGCCTCGGTGGGGGAGACGCTGCGTGTGGTGCGGCTGAGCAGGCGCAGGCCGAGGCGGGTTTCCAGGGCGCGGATGGTGTGACTCAGCGCCGACTGGGAAACCCCCAGCTGCGCCGCCGCCTTGGTGAGGCTGCCTTCGCGCGCCACGGTGACGAAGGCGATCAGGTCGTTGAAGTTTTCCCTTGGCATTTCGGCTCCGCTGCATCCGGCGCGGCGGGGAGCCGCGCCGGGGCAGTGTATCCGATGGCTACAGGGTGACCACGACTTTGCCGAACTGCTGGTTGGATTCCAGGTAGCGGTAGGCCTCGGCAATTTCGTCGAAAGCGAAGGTACGGGCGATCAGCGGGCGCAGCGAGCCGTCCGCGAGGCCAGCGTAAATGAACGCTGCGGCTTCGCGCAGGCGCTGTGGGTCTTCCAGCACTTCGTAGACGCGATAGCCGCGCAGGACCAGCGACCGGCTCAGCACTTCGAACAGCGGGAAGGGCGTGGGCTCGGGGCTCAGGCCGCCGTACTCGATGAGGATGCCGCCTTCGGCCATGGCGGCGGTCAGCGGTTCGAAGATCGGCCCGCCCACCGGGTCGAACACCACCCGCGCGCCGGGCTTGCCGGTGAGCTCGAGCAGGCGCGAGCGCAGGTTCTCTTCTTCGCTGGCAATGGCCGCTTCGGCGCCGGCCTGCAGCAGGGCTTCGCGTTTGGCCGACGTGCGGGTTACCGCGATGGGCACCGCGCCCACGCGGCGGGCGATCTGGATGGCGGCCAGGCCGACACTGCTCGACGCAGCGGTGATGACGACGAAGTCGCCCTCGCGCAGCCCGGCCACCTGGACCAGCGCGCCATAGGCGGTGAGGTACTGCATCCAGGTGGCGGCCGCTTCGGTCCAGGCCTGACCCGGTGGGTTCTTCACCAGGCGAGCCTGGGGGACCACCAGGCGCTCGGCGTGGGTCGGCTGTTCCTTCATCGAGGTCGGCGGCAGGACGCTCACCGCATCCCCCGGCGCGAATCCGCGCACCGCGCTGCCCACGGCCTCGACCACGCCCGTGGCTTCCAGCCCCAGCCCGGAGGGGAGCTGCGGGCTCTCGATGTAGCGGTCAGTGCGCAGCAGGACTTCGGCGCGGTTCAGGCCCAGGGCCTTGACCCTGAGGCTCACTTCGTCCGGCCCGGGCTGGCGAACCTGCACCGGCTCGATGCGCAGGACCTCCGGGCCGCCGATGCGATGAAAACGAACGGCGCGTGCCGTGACTCTTTCCATGTGATGCTCCATTACGAAAGTAATTTGACGTAAACCACTATCGTTTCTGGGTGATCACGGGATAAATGGCGTACGGAAGCAGTAAGTCGAAAGCAGGAGTTTCGAATGGATCGTCTGACCAGCATGGCAGTCTTCGTCCGCGCGGTGGACCTCGGGTCTTTCGCGGCGGCGGCGGACGCCCTGGAAATGTCCGCACCCATGGTGGGCAAGCATGTGCGCTTTCTCGAAGAACGCCTGGGCGCGCAGTTGCTGGTACGCAGCACTCGCCGGCAGAGCCTCACCGAAGCGGGCCGGATCTACTATGAGCGCTGTCGGGCGTTGCTGGCCGATGCCGAGGCGGCGGACATCCTCGCCGCCGGGGAAGTGGCCGAGCCGCGCGGCAGGCTGCGGGTGGCCCTGCCGGTGCATTTCGGCCGTCGCTGCGTGGCACCGGTCCTGCTGGAGCTGGCGCAGCGCTACCCGCACCTGGAGCTGGACCTGCGTTTCAGCGACCGGCTGACCGACCTGGCGGAAGAGCAGATCGACCTGGCCATTCGTACCGGCGAGCCGCAGCCCCGGGACGGCATCATTGCGCGGCGCATCGGCCGGCAGCGCATGGTGGTCTGCGCTGCTCCGGACTATCTGGCGGAGCACGGGCGGCCGGATAGCATCGGCGCACTGGCCGGGCACCGCGTGCTGGTCTATCACCGTTCCGGGCGGATCAATCCCTGGCTGTTCCCTCGCGAGGGGCAGCCGGCCCAGGAATTCGCGCCGGACTCCCGGCTGCGTTTCGATGACCTGGCCGCCATCGCCGATGCGGCGGTGCGCGGGATGGGGCTGGCATGGCTGCCGTACTGGCTGGTGCGCGAGCTCATCGAGCAAGGCGCGCTGGAGGAATTGCTGCCGCAGCAACCGGGCTTCCTCTACGACGTCCACGCGACCTGGCTGCAGACCGCGCAGCTGCCGCGCAAGGTGCGTCTGGCCATCGATGCGCTGGTCGAAGTGATCCCCGTTCTGGCGGAATAGGGCGGCCCCCAGGACCGCCCGCCGGCGTCAGTGCGCCGGAGCCAGTTGCAGCACGCGGTTGCGGCCGCCTTCGGCGAGCAGGTAGCCGCCCTTGCCATCAGGCACGATGGATTGCGGCGCCTTGAGGAACGAGAGGATGGTGCGCGGCTCGCCCTTGCCGTCCCACAGCAGCAGGCGGGCGCGGTGGGTGGAGTCCTCGCTGATCCACAGCCCGCGCTCGTCGCACATCAGGAAGGTGGGCTGGTTCAGGCCGGAAAGCAGGACCGGGTCCTGGCCGTCTTCGCTGAACTGATGGATCACGCCTTGCTTCTTCTCGGTGTAGAGCAGCTTGCCGTCGGTGCAGCGGGTGATGGACTCGGTCTCCTGCAGGCGGTCGCGCAGGACGGTCAACTCGCCGTCGCTCCAGCGGTAGCGCAGCAGCCGGCCGTCATCCCGCCGATCCTCGATGGCGTACAGGTAGTCGCCGTCGTTCCACAGCCCCTGCACGGCATTGCCCATGAACAGGTCGGAGACCTTGCCGTCCTTGAGCCACTGTACCGGCCGGCCCTCCGTCTCCTGGCTGAATACCCAGCCGCCGCGCGCGGCGATCATGCCGTCGGGCTTGGACAGGCTGTCGATCATCACCCGGCGCTGACCGTCGGCGGCGATGTGCAGGATGTTGCCCTTGTCGTTCTTCAGTTCCTGGCTGACCAGCAGCCCGCCGTCGGGCAGCGGCACCAGGGAAGCGGCTTTCTGCACGTCACGATGAACGACCTGGTAGGACCAGCCTCCGGTGGCCTGCACCGGGTAGAAGTCCTGCCAGAGGAAAAAGCCCGCGGCAGCGGCGATGACGAGGCCGGATGCGCCCAGGGCGGCGCGGAGCAGGGGGCGGCGGGGCGGACGCGTGGAAGTCTGAGACATGGATCGGCAGCCAGATCGGAAGTGGGGGAAACGCTGGGTCGACTCCTGGCGAACGGCCTGCCTTCCTGGCATCCAGCGTGCAGCCGGGCATGGTAACCAGACAGTTCGTCACGGGGCCAGCGCGAAGTGGAATGTCCGGTGCGACAGGGAAGGGGCCTACGGCGAAGAGGGAAGCGTCATCGAAGCGCCCCATTTGGAACGATTGTGCCGTGAAATGGCGGGCATCCACCGATGAAGTCGCGGCTGTTTGCCGCGTTTGTGGTTATTTCATGTGAATGCGGGAAAACTGGGAAGACGCGCTGATGGCCATTGGCCTACAATTCCTGCGTCCTTTGCTGAGGACAATCCAGACGGCTGTTGCGGACAGGAAGTCCGCAACAGCCGTTTTCTTTTCCGCCGGTCATTGCGCCGGCCGCAGGGTCTGGGCGGCTTCCGGTTTCTGCCGCCGCAAGGGCGCGCCGCGCAGGAAGACACCGACCTGGCTGGCATCCATCGGCCTGCCGAACAGGAAGCCCTGCGCGCAATCGCACTCCAGTTGCTGCAACTGGCGCAGCTGGGTGGCGTTTTCCACGCCCTCTGCAATCACCTTCAGCCCCAGCTCGCGGCCCAGCGCCAGGGCGTTGCGCAGCACGATGAGGCGGCGCGGGTCGCCGTTGTTCAGGTCGGCGACCAGGTGGCGATCGAGCTTCATCTCGGTAAAGGGCAGCTCCATCAGACGCTGCAGGGTGGAGTGACCGCAGCCGAAATCGTCGATGGCCAGGCCGCAACCCAGCAGGCGCAGGCGCAGGACGTTCTCCAGGCTCAGCGACGGCGCATGCAGCGGCGAGGACTCGGTCAGCTCGAAAGTGATGCGCCGGGGAGCGATCTCCAGCGCGCGCAGGTTGCGCTCCACGGCGGCGGCGAAATCGGTCTGGGCGATCTGCTCGGATTCCAGGTTGAAGGACAGCTTCAGCTCGGGATTGGCCTGGCTGCGCAACGCGTCGACCGCTTGGCTCATCAGTTCGAAGAGCATGCCGTCCAGCTTGCCGGCGCGGCGCAGCCCCGGCAGGAACTCGCTGGGCGCCAGGATGCTGCCGTCCTCCAGCTGCCAGCGCGCCAGCACCTCGAAGCCATAGACCTGCGCGGTGGCCACGGCCACCTTGGGTTGCAGGTGCGCGCGCAGCTGGCCGCGGGCGGGCAGGTCGGCGAGCTCGCCTTCATCCCCCGTGGCGGCCTCGTTCGGGAGCGCTCCAAGCTGGGCCTCTTCGGGCCGGAAGTCCGCCAGCAGCGCGCGCAGCCGCTCCAGGGTGGCCGCCTCGTTGCCCAGCCAGAACACCTTCATGCCCTGCAGCCGCAACAGGTGCGAGAGCGCCGTCCAGGTGCCCGGCGCCATTTCGCCACTGACCACGACGCCATGGGCCAGGCGCTCGCGGGCCACGGTCTGGAGGAATTCCAGGCGCGCCAGCGGATCGATGCGGACATCGCAGAGCAACAGGTGGACGCCGCCCTGGCCGCGCAGCCGGTCCAGTGCGAAGGCATTGCTGGCAACCTCCGAGAGGAAGCTGTAGCCCAGGTGATGCAACGCGGTGACAGCGGTGGAACGGTGCAGGCCGGAGGCCTGGAGCACCAGCGCGGAGAGCGGAGGCATGGCGATTTCTCAGGGTGGATTGGCCACTGATTGTCGAAAACGCCTTCCTTGATGTGAGGCGGAGGATTCCAGTTCTTCTGTCAGGAAAATCCCATCAGGACCACTGGGCCCACGTCCGTTCTGTCAGCGCCTCCCGTAGCCCTGGGTGACCCGGTCGATCACCACCGCCAGCGCGACGATGGCCAGTCCCGCTTCCACCCCGCGCCCGACATCGAGGGTCTGGATGCCCACCAGCACATCCTCGCCGAGCCCGCGTGCGCCGATCATCGAGGCGACCACCACCATGGACAGCGCCATCATCACCGTCTGGTTCAGCCCCGCCATCAGGCTCGGCAGGGCCAGCGGCAGCTCGACGTGACGCAGGCGTTGCCAGCGGTTGGCACCCAGGCAGCGGGCGGCCTCGCGCACCGAGGGGTCGACCTGGCGCAGGCCCAGGTCGGTCAGGCGGACCAGCGGCGGCAGCGCGTAGATCAGCGTGGCGAAGATCGCCGGCACCTTGCCCAGGCCGAAAAGCATCAGCACCGGGATCAGGTAGACGAAGCTGGGTAGTGTCTGCATGACGTCCAGCAACGGCATCAGCACGCGGCGAGCCAGTGGGCGATAGGCCAGCAGCACGCCCAGCGGTATCCCGATCAGCAGGCACAGCCCGGTGGCCACCAGCACCAGCGCGCAGGTCTGCAGCAGTTTGTCCCAGAGGCCGACAACGCCGATCAGGAACAGCAGCACCACCAGCACCAGGGCACGTTTCCAGCTGCGCCCGGCGTGCCAGGCGAGCAGCCCGACCAGCCCCAGCAGCAGCCACCAGGGCGGCAGGCGCAGGAGGTTTTCCAGCAGGATCACCACTTGCAGCAGGCTGTCGGACAACTGCCGCAACGGGTCGCCGTAGTTCAGCACCAGGCTGTCCACCAGCCGGTTCACCGGTTCGGCGATGGACTGGTGCAGGCCTTGCGGGAAGCTTGAACTCACAGCGCGGCCTCGACCCTGTCGCGCACGGGTTCGCTGACCCAGGGGTGCCAGACCTGCGGGTTGGCCTTGAGGAAGTCGCGGGCGGCCTCGCGGGGCGCCTGGCGTGTCTCGCTCATTCGCGCCAGGGAGGCGTTGAGCAGGCCGATGGGGAAGTCGACCTTCTCGAACACGGCGACCAGTTCCGGATACTCCTGGTGGAAGGCCGCCGAGACCCCGACCGACAGCCGCGCCGGCATCGAACGGGTGCCTCGCGGGTTGGGGTTCTTCGCGTCGCTCAGGGTCTTCCACGCCTCGGCATCGAACGGCGGTTCCTCCAGGCGGACCAGCTTGTAGCGGCCCATCAGCGGGGTGGGCGACCAGTAGTAGAACAGCACCGGCTTGCCGCGGCGGATCGACGAGGCGACCTCGGCGTCCAGTGCTGCGCCGGAGCCGGTGCGGAAGTTGCTGAAACTGTCGGTCAGCCCGTAGGCCTTGAGTTTCTGCGAGTTGACGATTTCCGAAGTCCAGCCGGTGGGGCTGTTGAGGAAGCGGCCCTTGTCCGGCGACTCGGGGTCGCGGAATACCTCGCGGTAGCGCGGCAGGTCGGCCACCGAACGCAGGTCCGGTGCCAGCGGGGCGATGCCGCGCGCGGGGTCGCCCTTGATCACGTACTCGGGCACCCACCAGCCTTCGTCGGCGTGTTTCACCGTGTCGCCCAGGCCGAACACCTTGCCTTCGGCCTGCGCCTTGACCCAGGCGGGACTGCGCCCGGCCCATTCCTCGCCGATGACCTGGACGTCATTGCGGGCCAGTGCGGCTTCGAGGCTGACGGTGCTGCCGGGCAGGGTGTCGGTTGGGTAGCCGTAGCCCTGTTCCACCAGCAGGCGCAGCACTTCGGTGATCAGGCTGCCGCTTTCCCAGGTGAGCTCGCCGAAATGGATCGGCGCCCTGTCGTCGGCGGCCTGGACCCCGGTGGTCAGCAGGCCGAGGGCGAGCGCGGCGCCGCCGAACCAGCGTTTGAACGATTGCATGCAAGGTTCCTCTTGATGAGTGAGGTCGCGGGCGCACCAGGGCGCGCCCGACCCGGTCAGAAGTCGTAGGTGAGCTTGGTGTAGTAGAAGGTCCCCTCCGGGGCGGCCGGGGACAGGTAGCTGTACTGCTGGGCCGGGGTCTGCCGCAGCGGGTCGTTGTACTTGTCCGGGCGGCTGTCGAAGAGGTTGTTGGCGCCCACCGAGACCTTGAAGCTGCGGTTGAAGGCGTAGTTGAGGTCGAGGTCGGTGACCCACTGCGCGGAGAAGGTCTGGTCGTACTGCGCCGCGCTCTCGTCGGCGGCGTACTTGCGGTAGCGACCGAAGCGCGTCTCGTAGAGGCTGAGGGTCCAGGGGCCGAAGCTGTGCACGGCGCCGAACACCAGCTTGTCTTCCGGGTAGCCGTGTTCCAGGTAGCCTTCGGATTCGCGGGTGACGGTGACGAAACCGTTGGGGTTCTCGTGGATCTTCTGCACCCGCGTGCGGGTCCTGGTGTAGCCGGCGGAGAGCGCCAGGTTGCCGTAGGCGCCCAGTTCCAGGTTGTACTTGCCCACCACGTCCACGCCGCGGGTGCGGGTGTCGGCGGCGTTGGTCATGAACTGCGCCCAGCTGTACTGGCCGTAGCCGGCCTCGGTGAGAATGCGCTCGGCCTCGGGGCCGTAGATGCCGCCGCTGTAGAGGATGCGGTCGCGGATGTCGATCTGGTAGGCATCCACGGTCAGCGAGGCCTGCTCGCTGGGGCGCCAGACCAGGCCCAGGGAGTAGTTGTCGGATTTCTCCGGCTTGAGCTTCTGCGCCCCCAGGGCGCGCGCGGCCGGGTTGTCGACGGGCAGCATGCGGGTCAGCACCGGGTTGCCGTCGGCGCCGACGTTGGTGGTGGTGGTCCAGGAGGTGCCGATCTGCCCGAGGGTGGGCGCGCGGTAGGCGTTGTTGAGGGTCGCGCGCAGGCCCAGCTGCGGGGTCAGTTCGTAACGCGCGGAGAGCTTGCCGGTGGTGGTGTCGCCGAAGTCCGAGTAGTGCTCGGTGCGCGCGGCCAGGCCGAACTGGAAGCGCTCGGTCAGCTGGTTTTCCAGGCCCAGGTAGAGGCCGCGAACCTGGCGGGTGTAAGTGGCGGCGTCGTCCGGGGTGAGCCCCGAGGCCTGCACCGCACCGACCTGCACGCCATCGATGCCGCCGTAGGAGTAGGAGGCGAAGTCGCCGTCCTCCAGGCGATAGCGTTCGTCGCGCCAGGCCAGGCCGGCGGACAGCGTCACGGGCTTGAAGGCCCAGTCCACCGCCACGTCGCGGCTGTAGTCGAGGTTGAGGTTGGTCTGCTCGTTGATCAGGGTGGCGACGTCGAAGCGGGTGGCGCTGTCTACCCCGTAGCTCGGGTTGACGGTGTCCGAGGCGCGTTCGGTGTGCTTGTCGCGGCCGTAGGTGGCGGACAGGTCAAAGCGCCCGAGGCCTTCGTCCTCGTAACGCGAGCCCAGGGTCAGCGAGGCGTCCTCGTAGTGGTAGCGGTACTGCGGAATGGTGCCGTTGGGGTAGATCTCCGGCACGTTGTTCGGGCTGCCGGCGAGCAGCGGCGGCGTGTTGTTGTACGAGGTGTCGCGGCCGAAGGTGCCGAAGCTGTAGAGGCGCCAGGCATCGCTCAGGCCGATCTCGCCGTTGGCCGCCAGGTTGAATTTCTCCCGGCTCGCGCCGCCCCAGCGCGGGTCCTGCAGCTCGCCGTCGGCGTAGTACTTCTCGCCGATGTCGTCGGGCTTGTTGTTCAACCCGTTGAAACTCAGGGTGAGGAAGCCGTCTCCCGGCAGCGCCAGGCCGTACCAGCCGTCGGCGGACTTGCTGAAGCCGTCGCCCTGGCTGTACTTGCCCAGCTGCGCGTTGGCCTGGCCGCCACTGTCGCGCTCCTTGAGGACGATGTTGATGACCCCGGCGATGGCGTCGGAGCCGTACTGGGCCGAGGCGCCGTCGCGCAGCACTTCGACATGGTCGATGGCGCTGATCGGGATCATGTCCAGGTCCACCGACTGCGCGCCGATGAAGGGCACGCCGCCGGAGATGTTCACCACCGCCGAGGCGTGCCGGCGCTTGCCGTTGACCAGCACCAGGGTCTGGTCCGGCGACAGGCCGCGCAGCGAGGCACCCTTGGGATCCTGGCCGCGGGTGGCGCTCTGGTTCTGCGGGAAGTTGAACGAGGGCAGCAGCTGGAACAGCGCCTGGTTCAGGCTGGTGGCGCCGGTCTGCACCAGTTCGCTGGCGTCGATCACGTCCACCGGTGCACTGCTGGTCAGGGCCGTGGCGTCCTGGCGGCGGGTGCCGATGGCGACCACGCGGTCCAGCGTCGGCACGCCCGATTCGACCGCTGCACCAGAGGCGCGTTGGGTGCTGCCGGCCTTGCGCACGACGAAGGCGCCGTCGTCGCTGACCTGCAACTGCAGGCCGGTGCCGCGCAGCGCGGCGTCCACCGCCTGTTGCGCGGAGTAGGTGCCATCCACGGCGGCCGAGGAATAGCGGCCGACGTCCGGGGTGAAGGAAATCACCTGGCCGCTCTGCCGGCTGATCGACAGCAGCACTTCGTCCAGCGGTCCCGGCGCGATGTGGTAGGCCTGCGATGGTCCGGCAGCCAGTGCGGAGCCGAGGAACAGGGCGGCGAGCGATCCCAGGGCGAACGCCCCGGCCTTGCGGGTGAAAACGGAATGACGCGACATGACTCCCCCGGAGGATGCGCCGCAAAGGGCGGCGCTTACGTCATCTCTGTGCAGCGGCACGCGGGAACCTTGCAGATCGATTGGTTATGTCCTTAGAACCGCCCTGGCTGGGCGGCGCGAATTCAGGCCGGCCCGACGTTCACCCACAGGTCGGTGCGCCGCGCGACGCGGATCGGCAGGGTGCGGGCGAGGGCGTCCAGGGCCTGGTCGCTGTCGTCCAGGCGGAACAGGCCGCTGACCCGCAGCCCGGCCACCTCCGGGTCGAGGCGCAGTACGCCACGGCGGTACGGGCGCAGCGCGTCGAGCACGTCGGCCAGACGCTGGTTGCGCACCTCCAGCAGGCCATTCACCCAGGCCCCTTCGCCGCCGAGCAACGGGGCGGGATCGGCGAAGGCGTAGCGGTCGAAGCTCACCTGCTGGTGGCGTGGCAGCTGCAGCCGCTCGCCGGCCAGGGTGGCCAGTTCCAGGGTGCCTTCCAGTGCGGTGGCCGCGCAGCTTTCCTCGCCCAGGCGCAGTTGCAGGCGACCGCCCTGGCTGATCACCTGGCCGAACGAGCTGGCGATCAGCATCGGGCGCGCATCGCCGGCGACACGCAACTGGATCTCGCCACGGCGCAGGCGCAGCAGGCGACGTTGCGGGGTGAAGTCGATGTCCACGGCGCTGCGCGCGTTGAGCACCAGCTCGCTGCCGTCGTCGAGGGTGATGCGCCGGCGTTTGCCGGTGGCGGTATGCAGGTCGGCGGTGAGCTCTTCCAGCGGCAGTTGCCGGTCGGCCAGCAGCCCGGCGCAGAGCACCACGCCGGCACCGGCCAGCGCGCCATGCAGCAGTCGGCGGCGGCTCGCACCGGCGGCGCTGAGGGTGCGCTGCAGCTGATCGCCGCGCACGCCCTGGGCCTGGACCACGTGGAAGGCGCCGAGGGTATTGTCCAGCTGGTCGCAGAGCCGCTGGTGCCTGGGGTCCCGCTCGCGCCAGGTGAGGAACGCCTGCCAGTCTTCCCGGCTGGCCTGGCCGGAGCGCAACAGGACCAGCCAGCGGGTGGCCTGTTCGATCAGCAGCGCCTGTTCCTGCTCGCGGGTCATGACAGGCTCGCCTTGAGGCAGCGTTGCAGGGCCTTGGCCATGTAGTCGCTCACCGAGCGCTGGGAGATGCCCAGGGTGCGGGCGATTTCCGGATAGGTCAGGCCGTCGATCTGCGACAGCAGGAAGGTGGCCTTCACCTTGGCCGGCAGGCCGTCGAGCAATTGGTCGATGCGCTGCAGGGCCTCCAGCAGCTCGGCGATCTGTTCGGGCGAGCGCTCGTCGGCGGCCTCGGGGTCGAGGCTCTGCAGGTAGGCACGCTCCAGATCGCGGCGTCGCCAGAGCTGGAACAGCAGGCGGCGGGCGATGGTGGTGAGCAGGGCGCGAGGCTCGCGGATAGGCGCCAGCACCGGGCTGGCCAGCAGCTGGACGAAGGTTTCCGCCGCCAGGTCCTCGGCGCTGGCGCCGGACTCCAGGTGCCGGCGCAGACGACCTTGCAGCCAGTCGTAGTGCTGGCGGAACAGCAGGCCAACATACTGGCCATGGGAATTGTCAGCACCGGACATGACGGCTCCAGAAACTTGAGTGATGCGAGGGAGTCCGGTGTTCCGGTGACGGCATCCTAGCAAGCTGTCTTATTCTTTAAAAATAGCTTTGTAAAAGATGTTTATAACCAAAATATGTTGCCTGGGAGGAGGGGAAAGCTCCCCTCAGCGACCGGGATGCAGCGCCGCCAAACCCCGTTCGGCCGCCTCGCGTTGGTAGTCCAGCAGCACCTCGTAGTCCGCCTCGGCAGCGGGCAGGACCTGGCGGATGCCCAGCGCGGACAGCAAGGCCGGATGCTGTTGCAGGGCCAGGTTCATGGCGGCGCGGATGTCCGTGGCCAGGGCTTCGTCGCCCGCGGTGATGTAGGGCAGCGCGGGGCTCGGCGCGCTGCGTTGCAGCAGGCGGATGCCGGTGGTCTCTTCAGCCGAATGAAGCGCCAGGTAGGCGAAGGTGACGCTGTCCACCGCGACCAGGTCGACCCGGCCTTCGCGCAGCCAGGCAAGGCTCTGGCGGTGGCTGCCGCTCCAGTGCAGTTCGCTGAAGTAGCGGCCGTCGCGCTGCCAGGGCACCAGGGCGTGGCGCAGCAGGTTCATGCCGGTATTGGAGTCGGGGTTGTTGGCCGCCCCGCGGCAGCCGCGCAGGGCCTGCAGATCGCCGCGGGGTTCATCCTCGCGCACCAGCAGCAGGCTGCAATGCTCGCCGTGGGCGCTGTGCGGGAGGGTGAAGTCCGGCCGGCCGACCAGCCGTACCCGCCCGCGCAATGCGGTCATCAAGGGGTAGCCGCAGGTCTGGGTGAAGAGCAGGTCCGGGGCCAGGAACAGGGCGTGCAAGTCATCGCCCTGCCAGCGACCACGACGGACGCCGAGCAATTCCAGGGTACGGGTTATCCACGCTTCGCTGGCGTCGCGAATGACTGCGGGCGCCGTGTACATCGGCAGCTCGGCCAGGCTTGGGGTCATGCTGTGGGCTCCGTTGCGGCGAAGGGGTGGCGCGGGCTGTCCACGGGGCGCAGGGCGTGGCGGCGGATGAGCTCACCGTAGCCGCGCACGAGGAAGCCGCCACTGCGCTCCAGCCAGTAGTCGCGGTGGGTGGAGTACAGCCGCGGCAGACGGTACCAGGGCGCCCAGGGCAGGTCGTGGTGGACCAGGTGCAGGTTGAGGTTGAGGAACAGCCAGCGCCAGGGCCAGCCGGCCTCGTTGAGCACGCTGCGTTGTTCCGCTGCGGCGGCGGGCCGATGCTCGTAGAAGGAGCGCAGCATGCCCAGGGCGAGCGCCGGTACGCTGACCCAGGCCACATAGTGCAGCGCCGACAGCACGCTGACATGTTCCACGAAAGCCAGCAGAACCAGGCACAGGGCGCCATGGGTCGACCACATCCGCCAGGCCTGGCGCTCGCCGCGCCACAGGCGGCGGCCTTCCTCGGCCGCCAGGCCGCAGAGGGCGATGGGCGCGCCGATCAGCAGGCGACCCAGCACGGTCTTGTCCGCCCAGCGCAGCAGACGCCCTGCCGCTGGCAAGCGGTTCCAGCCGGCATGGGCGATGTAGCGGCTTTCCGGGTCGATACCGGGCAGGGTCAGCTGCTCGTCCCGGTGATGGGCGAGGTGGCTGTCGCGGTACAGTGCATAGGGGTACCAGAGCGCGTAGGGGGCGTAGCCCAGCAGCTTGTTCAGCCAGGGCAGGCGGGTAGGGTGGCCGTGCATCAGCTCGTGCTGCACCGACATCCACAGCGCGACCACGGGGACCAGCAGCACCGTGGTGGTCCACAGTCCCAGCCAGGGGCTGGCCAGCAACAGGGCGAACCAGCTCGCCTGGACGCCGACCAGCAGCAGCCAGGTCGGCCATTCGCCAAAGCCCAGGCGGTCGCGCTCCAGGGCATCGCGCAGCGCTTGCCAGTGGTGCGCCGGCGGCGCGTCGGTACGCGGTAAAGGTGGCATGGAGGCTCCCGGACAAGTCAGTGGGTTCGGGCCGCGAAGAGGGCCCGCTGAGGTGTCTGTGGAGCGAGAGCGCGAAATCCTGCAGATCGTTTGGGAATAGCCTTATGCCTGAACCAGCGTGCCCTCTCCATGGCTGGGCCGCAGGCGCCGCCCGCTCTGGCCTGCGCCTTCCCGAGCGCAGGCGCGGGGGAAACCCGAGGTCGACCCCCGCGCCCTCGCATGTTAGGGTCCCTGTGCTCCCTTTCACGTCCGCGCCGGCTGCCCACGGCCGCGCGGCACGCCCTGAACATGGAGAAATGGCTCATGTCACGTCCTCTACCCAAGGGACCTGTCGACACGGCCATGGTCCCGCATAGCGAGGCCTCAGCCACTGCGCTGCTGAACCTCTGGCTCAGCCGACCTCAGCAGACCGCACTGTTCCTGGATGTCGACGGAACCCTGCTGGACATCGCCGAATCCCCCGGTGCGGTGGTCGTACCGCCCGGGCTGCTCGATGCGCTCACGCACCTGCAGCGCCGATTCGAGGGTGCCCTGGCCCTGATCAGCGGCCGCCCGGTCGAAGAACTCGACCGGCTCTTCCACCCCTTGCGCCTCGCCGCCAGCGGCGGCCACGGCGCCCACTGGCGCGAGAGCGGTGATAGACCGCTGCGGCGCGCCACCCGGGACCTGCCCGCCAGCGTGCGCGTGCAGTTGAATGCCCTGGCGAACCGGCAGGTCGGAATCCTGGTCGAGGACAAGGGCAGCAGCTTCGCGCTGCACTATCGCGCTGCCCCCTCACTGGCAGCCGAACTGCGTGTCGCCCTGCAGGCGCTGTTGCGCTCGCCCGAAGGCGCCGGCCTGCGGCTGCTCGAGGGCAAGCAGGTCTATGAAATCGTCAGCGAAGGCGTCGACAAGGCCCGGGCCATCCAGCGACTGCTGGAGACGCCCGGCTTCTCCGGACGTCTGCCGCTGTTCATCGGTGACGATGTCACCGACGAACCCGCCATCGCACTGATGCCGGCCCTGGGCGGCCTCGGCCTGTCGGTCGGGCGTGCCTTGCCCGGTGCCAGCGCGGTGTTCAGCGACGCGGAGCAGGTCCGTAGCGGACTGATGCAAGCTGCCTCGCACTGATGCAAGCAGGAGGAATATACCGATGACGAACCCACAGGAAGGTGCCCTGGAGCTGGGCCTGATCGGCAACTGCCGGGTGGCCGCGCTGGTCAACCCGCAGGCGCGGCTGGTCTGGTGGTGCTACCCGAACTTCGACAGCGATCCGGTCTTTTCCCGGCTGCTGGCCGGCGACGACGAGAAAGGCTTTGCCGACGTCGTGCTGGAGAATCAGGTCAGCAGCACTTCCGATTACCAGCGCAACACGGCGATCATCACCACCGTGCTGCGCGACGGCAACGGTGGCGCGGTGCGCATCACCGACTTCGCTCCGCGTTTCCTGGAGCACGGCCACATCTATCGTCCGGCCCAGTTGTGCCGCCTGATCGAACCCATCGAAGGTGTCCCGAAGATCACCCTGCGCGTGCGCCCGACCCACGGCTACGGCAAGCCCAGCCAGGGCGCGAGCAGTTCCAGCCATATCCGCTACCTGGAAGGCGACGAGCCGCTGCGCCTGACCACCGACGCACCGCTGGCCTACATCCAGCACGAAACGCCGTTCGCCCTGCGCCACCCGGTCAGCCTGGTGATCGGCCTTGACGAGCCACTGGGCAACGCGCCCGGGGAAGTGGTGCGCGACTACCTCAAGCGTACCCAGAACCACTGGCACGACTGGGTCCGTGGCCTGGCCATCTGCTTCGAGTGGCAGCAGGTCGTGATCCGCTCGGCCATCACCCTCAAGCTGTGCAACTTCGAGGACACCGGCGCGATCATCGCTGCCGCCACCACCTCCGTGCCGGAGGCGCCGGATTCCCAGCGCAACTGGGACTACCGCTACTGCTGGCTGCGCGATGCCTACTTCGTCATCCTCGCCCTCAACCGCCTGGGCGCCACGCGCACCATGGAGGGTTTCATCGACTTCATCACCACCGTCGCCAGCGGCGATGGCGAGCTCAAGCCGCTGTACGGGATCGTTCCCAACCTGGACCTCACCGAGCGCATCGCCCCCGACCTCGCCGGCTTCCTCAACCACGCCCCGGTCCGCGTCGGCAACCAGGCGGTGGAGCAGAACCAGCACGACGTGTTCGGCTCGGTGGCCCTGGCGGTGTTGCAGAGTTTCGTCGACGAGCGCCTGCCCAATCCCAGCCGCGAAGGCATGCTGCAGCTCCTCGAATCCCTGGCGCGCAACGCCGAACGGACCGCCTTCGAACCGGACGCCGGCATCTGGGAGTACCGTGGCCGCAAGCGCGTCCACACCCATTCCGCGCTGCTCTGCTGGGTCGCCTGCGACCGCGTCGGGCGCATCGCCGGGCGCCTGGGGCACGGCGATTCCGCCCGCACCTGGCTGGACAAGGCAGCAAAGCTGCGCGAGCGCATCCTGGCCGAGGCCTGGAGCGAGAAGAAGCAATGCTTCACCGGTGCCTTCGGCCATGACGACCTGGACGCCAGCGTGCTGCTGATGAACGAGCTGGGCATCATCGAGGCCGACGACCCGCGCTTCATCGGCACCGTCGAATGCATCGGCCGCGAACTCAACATCAACGGGCAGATGCTGCGCTACGCGGCAGCGGATGATTTCGGCGTGCCGGAAACCGCCTTCCTGGTGGTCAAGTTCTGGTACCTCGACGCGCTGGCCGCCATTGGCCGCACCGATGAGGCACGGCAACTGTTCGAAGAACTGGTTGGCGCGCGCAACCGCTACGGGCTGCTCTCCGAAGACCTGCACCCGCACACGGGCGCCTTGTGGGGCAATATCCCGCAGACTTATTCCATGGCCGGCCTGATCAACTCGGCCATGCGCCTCTCCATCGGTTGGGAGGAGGGCCTATGTCGCGCCTCGTGGTGATTTCCAACCGGGTCGGACTGCCCGACGGCAATGGCCCGGCACCCGGCGGCCTGGCGGTGGCGGTGGAGGCCGCCATGCGCAACCGCGAAGGCATCTGGTTCGGCTGGAGCGGACAGAAGGCCGAGGAGCCGGGGCCGCCCACCACGGTCCAGCGCGACAACCTGCGCTACGTGCTCACCGACCTGCACCCGCAGGACTTCGACGAGTACTACAACGGCTTCGCCAACCGCGTGCTCTGGCCAATCCTGCACTACCGGGTGGACCTCGCCGAGTTCAACGAGGCGGAGTTCGGTGGTTACCAGCGGGTCAACGAATTCTTCGCCGAGCGCCTCAGCCCGCTGCTGGAAGAGGACGACGTGCTGTGGGTCCACGATTACCACCTGATCCCCCTGGCGCTGGCCCTGAGGCGGCGCGGGCATGCCAACCGCATCGGCTTCTTCCTGCACATCCCCATGCCGCCGGCCGACCTGATCACCGCGCTGCCGCACCACGACGAACTGCTGCGCGCGCTGACCGAGTACAACCTGATCGGCTTCCAGACCGAGAACGACGCCAGCAACTTCGCCCGCTACCTGACCCGCGTGGTCGGCGCGGCGACCCCCGATGGCCGCCGTTACCACCTGGAGGACCAGCACTTCCGCATCGGCGTGTTCCCGGTGGGGGTGGATGCCGCCGGCTTCCGCCGTCTCGCCGAGGAAGCTTCGCTCAGCCAGGCCGCCGAAGACCTGCGCGAGAGCCTCGGCGGGCGGGCGCTGATGGTGGGGGTGGACCGCCTCGACTATTCCAAGGGTATCGTCAATCGCCTGGATGGCTACGAGCGCTTCCTCGAATGCCATCCGCAGTGGCACAACCGCGTGACCTGCCTGCAGATATCCCCCGGCAGCCGCCAGGACATCCCCGAGTACGCCGACATCGACGGGGCCGTCAGCGCGCGGGTCGGGCACATCAACGGGCGTTTCGGCGCGGTGTCCTGGGTGCCGCTGCGCTACGTGGCGCGCAACCACCAGCGTGCGGACATCGCCATGGTCATGCGCCATGCGCGGATCGGCCTGGTGACGCCGCTGCGCGACGGCATGAACCTGGTCGCCAAGGAGTTCGTCGCCGCCCAGGACCCGGACGACCCTGGCGTGCTGATCCTGTCGCAGTTCGCCGGCGCAGCTGCCGAACTGGGTGGCGCGCTGATCATCAACCCCCACGACCGTGGCGCCCTGGCCGACGCCATGGCGCAGGCGCTGCGCATGCCGCTGAAGGAACGCCAGGCGCGCCACCGCGACATGTACGCGGTGCTGGAGGCCAACGACATCCGTTTCTGGGGGCCGAGCTTCATTGACGCGCTGACGCGGCCGGGCAGGGCGCTGAACTGGTTGTCGAACCATTACCTCAGCCATTGAGGTGCGCTGGTCGGCCATGGTGGCGACTTGCAGGAGCGGGCCATGCGCGCGATCGCGGGCATGGCCCGCTTCTACGGCAGCAAAGGCGCCGGGCGTTTGTGCCGGTGAAACGGAAAGCCCCGCCGAGGCGGGGCTTTCTTGATGAGCTTCAAGGGCTAGGGCGCCGGTTTCCTGCCCTCGGACTTCGCCCACTGCGACTTCTTCTCGACCTTCACGGCCAGCTGGCCAACGGGGATTTCCTGGATCTCACCACCCTGGGAGAGGAAGGCGGCGATCTTTTCATCAAGCTCCGAACGTTCGCGAATCAGCTGTGAATCAGTCATGAAGTCACCTATGCGTTGGGGCGCCAAACCGGCTTCGGCAGACTACACCGGTTTTGCCCAAAACGCCGAGATAGCTCGACCATTTGTCAAAATCACCGCCCGTCGTTAAAAAAAGCTATGAATCGTCGTGAAACCTTGTATTCTGCTTGGGCTGCCTGCCCAGTAACGAGTTCCGCGACTTGATGTTCTTCTACAAGATGCTCCATCTCCTCGGCACCTCTTCACTACGCATTCAGCTCATCGCCGGTCGGCTTTCGGCCGGCCTTTAGCATTTCTTTAGGAGACAACATCATGTCCGATCGTCAAAACGGCATCGTCAAGTGGTTCAACGCTGAGAAGGGCTTCGGCTTCATCACCCCGGAAAGCGGCCCGGACGTATTCGTTCACTTCCGTCAGATCGAAGGTAACGGCTACAAGTCCCTCGACGAAGGCCAGAAGGTCAGCTTCGTTGTGACTGCCGGCCAGAAAGGCCCGCAAGCTGAACAAGTTCGCGCTGTCTAATCGACATCGCTGACGAGAAAGCCCCGCTTCGGCGGGGCTTTTTTTTGCCTGCGGTTTTGTCCCGATATCCTTTTGTGCGGGCAAACAAAAACGCCCGGTGCAGTGCACCGGGCGTTTTTCGTGGTGGGGTGCTGAGCGCTCAGGTCATTCCTGCTGCGGATCGAACTGCTTGTCGCGGATCAGCAGGGCGGGGATCACGCCGCAGATGAAGTACGCCGCGCCCATCACCAGGAAGCCCACGCCAATGGACATCTGCGTGGCGAGGAAGCCGATCACCGCCGGGGCGATCGCCGCGCCGATTCGGCCGATGTTGTACGCACCGCCGACGGCCGTGCCACGGAAGGCGGCGGCGAAGCTCTCGGTCATGTAGGTGGCGTTCACGCCGTAGGGGATGCCGTAGAGGAAGCCGAACACCACCAGCATCCAGAGAATGTTCTCCGGGCTGTGGAACAGCACGATCACCGGCAGGAACACGGCGGTGCCCAGGGCGCCGAAGGAGAACACGGTGCGGCGGCCGAACCAGTCGGCGGCGACGCCAGCCAGTACCTTGCCGAGGATCATCGCTGCGTAGGTGCCGACCAGATACGAGGTCATGGCCTTGAAGTTCATGCCCATCTCGGTTTCCAGGTAAGACGGCATCCAGTTGTTCACGCCGTAGTAGCCGAACTGCAGGAAGCCGGCGGTCAGCGCCCAGAACAGGAACATGCGGCTGGCCTTCGGGTCGCTGAAGATCTGGCGGAAGGCGTTCTGACGCGGAGCGGCGGCGACGCCGCTCGCCTGGCCGGCAGTCTTGCGCTGCTGGCGTTCTGCCTGCGCCTGGACCCAGGCAGCGGGTTCGGGGATCAGCTTGCGCATGGCCACGGCGAGCACCACCGGGATGATGGCGATGTAGAACAGGTAGCGCCAGCCGTGGTCCGGCAGGATCCAGCCGGCCAGCAGGGTGGCGACGATGTAGCCCACCGACCAGCCGGCCTGCAGGGTGCCCAGCACCGTGGTGCGGTATTTGGTTGGTACGTATTCGGCCATCAGCGTGTTGCAGGCTACGTAAAGGGCGCCCAGGCCGAGGGAGGCGACGAAGCGTGCGGCGGCGAACTGCCAATAGTTGTGGGTCAGGCCGAGGACGGCGGTGCCGACGGAGAACAGCACGATGGTCCAGACCACGGTCTTGACCCGGCCGAAGCGATCGCACGCCCAGCCGCCGTAGATGCCGCCGAAGGCCATGCCGGCCAGGGTGACGCTGCCCAGGCTGCCGGCCTGCAGGTTGCTCAGGCCGAACTCGGCCTTGAGGCTGGTGAGGCTGTAGGAAAGCAGCATCAGGTCCGCACCATCGATCAGCAGGCCGATGAAGCAGAAGGCGAAGACGAGCACCCAGGTCTTGTCCTGGGTAGTCGCGTGGGAAGTCGAAGCAGTGGTTTCCATGAACGAATTACCTGTTGTAGTTGTTGGCGGACCGGCGAGCCGATCCTCGGTAAGCGTGTGGCAGGTGCTTTGAGTCGGCGGCGCGGGGTGCGTGGCCTCGCGCCGCCGGATGGGGTGATCAGGCCTGGGCTTCGCGGATCATGTTGCGGGCGATGATCACCTGCTGGATCTGCGTGGTGCCCTCGTAGAGCCGGAACAGGCGCACGTCGCGGTAGAAGCGCTCGATGGCGTACTCGCTGACGTAGCCGGCGCCACCATGGATCTGCACGCAGCGGTCAGCGACGCGGCCGCACATCTCGGTGGCGAACATCTTGGCGCAGGAGGCTTCGGTGCTGACGTTGCGGCCTTCATCGCGCTTGCGTGCGGCGTCCAGGACCATGCAGCGGGCGGCGTAGATCTCGGCCTTGCTGTCGGCGAGCATCGCCTGGATCAGCTGGAACTCGGCGATCGGCTGGCCGAACTGCTTGCGCTCCAGGGCGTATTGCAGTGCGTCGGCGAGCATGCGCTCGGCGGCGCCGACGCTCAGCGCGGCAATGTGCAGGCGGCCCTTGTCGAGCACCTTCATGGCGGTCTTGAAGCCCACGCCCTCGACGCCGCCAATCAGCTGGCTGGCGGGAATCCGGACGTTGTCGAAGATCACGTCGCTGGTGTGCGCGCCTTTCTGGCCCATCTTGTGGTCCGGCTTGCCCAGGGAAATGCCCGGCGTGCCGCGCTCGACGATGAAGGCACTGATGCCGCCGGAACCCTTGATCGTCGGGTTGGTGCGCGCCATCACGGTGTAGATGCCGGCATGCGGGGCGTTGGTGATGAAGCGCTTGGTGCCGTTGAGCACATAGAAGTCGCCATCGCGCACGGCGGTGGTCTTCAGCGAGGCGGCGTCGGAGCCCGAGTCCGGCTCGGTCAGGCAGAAGGCGCTGAGCAGTTCGCCGCTGGCGAGTTTCGGCAGGTAGTGGGCTTTCTGCTCCGGCGTGCCGTCGATCAGGATGCCGATGGAGCCGATGCCGTTGTTGGTGCCGATGTAGGAGCGGAAGGCGGGGGAGGTGCGGCCCAGTTCAAAGGTGATGTTCACCTCTTCTTCCATGGTCACGCCCAGGCCGCCGAACTCCTCGGGGATGGTCAGGCCGAACAGGCCCATCTCGCGCATCTGCTCGACGATGTCCTGCGGGATGGCGTCGGTCTCGGCGACCTCGTTCTCCCGCGGGATCAGCACTTCGCCGACGAACTGGTGGATGGAGTCCAGAAGTATCTGCAGCGTTTCTGGGTCTCGGATCATGTGCACTCCTCACAAGGCCCGCGAGCGGGCCGGTCTGGCGAGGCACCGTCACCCGAGATTCAGCGAGCGGCGGCACCTATGTTGTTGACCATGTTGATCAGGCGGGGCCCGATGTCGTCCTCGAGCTTCTCGCGGGTCAGCTGGAAGCTCGGACCACCGCAGTTGAAGGCCAGCAGGCCGTACTGCGGGTGCAGCAAGGGCACGGCGACGGAGTTGACGTCGCGGTGCCATTCACCGATCGACAGGCAGTAGCCGTAGTCGGTGTAGTCCCTGAAGGCGCGGTCCAGACCCTTGCGGATGGCCGGCCAGGTGTCCGGTTCGCGTTCGCGAATGTGCTCGAGCAGGAACTCCCGCTCGTTCTCCGGCATCGCCGCGAGGCACGCGCGGCCCACCGAACTCGCCGCCAGCGGCAGGTAACTGCCGATCTGCCGGCGCATCGTCATGTTTCCCTGTCCCTGGACCACGTCCAGGTACACCATCTGCAGACGGTCGCGGGCAGCCATGGCCACCGCCGCCTGGGCGTGGTTGGCCAGTTCCTCCATCAGCGGATGGGCCACCGCGCGGATCGACAGGTTCGACAGCATCGCGTAGCCGAAACCCAGTACGCCGACGTCCAGCTGGTACTTGCCCGAGTGCATCTCGCGCTTGAGGCAGCCCAGGCGCATCAGGGTGTTGGTCAGGCGCGTCACGGTCGGCTTGGGCAGGTCGGTCTTGCGGGCCAGGTCCTGGTTGCTCAGCACGTTTTCCCGTGGCGTGAAGCAGCGCAGGATCTCCAGGCCGCGAGCCAGGGCCGTGACGAACTGGCCGCTGTTCTCTTCCTCGCTCAGTGCCGTGGCCGGGTCGTACAGACCCCGTTCCAGCAGGCCGATCTCACCTTCGTTTTTCGTCGGCGCAGCCGAATCCATCTCCGTCTTGTTGCGGCGCATGGTAGAACCCCTATTCACGGAAAATCAATAAAATAAAATTCAGTTTCGTCAGACGAAATTGTAATGGGTCTGAACCGGTTAGTACAGGCGTGCCGGTAAAAATATCGAATGCGGCGATTTTACTGGCTTGTAGAGGGGAGTTGGATCAACACCGTTTACAGGCTGGATTCCGTGTCTCTATGATGAAATCGAAATACGGAATGTAGTTTCGTCAGACGAAACAACTATGAGGTCAAAGCTCCAATGAATACCAGCGTGGTTCATCTCGATATCCAGGCCGATGGTGTAGCGGTCGTGCGCATCGACCGTCCGGAAGCCAAGAACGCTTTGAATGCTGCCGTCCGCCAGCAACTGGCCGAACACTTCCGTGCCCTGAGCGACAACCGCGAGGTGCGTGCGGTGGTGCTGACGGGAGGTGAGGAGTGCTTCGTAGCCGGCGCCGACATTCGCGAATTCGCCCAGGCCAGCCCCATCGAGATGTACCGCCGGCACACCGAACTGCTGTGGGAAGCCATTTCCCGCTGCCCGAAACCGGTCATCGCCGCCGTCAACGGTTTCGCCCTGGGCGGCGGCTGCGAGCTGGCGATGCACTGCGACATCATCGTCGCCGGTGAGTCGGCGCGCTTCGGCCAGCCGGAAGTGAAGCTCGGCCTGATGCCCGGCGCCGGCGGTACCCAGCGGCTGATCCGTGCGGTAGGCAAGTTCCAGGCGATGCGCATTGCCCTGACCGGCTGCCTGATCAAGGCGCCGGAAGCCCTGGCCATCGGCATGCTCAGTGAAGTGGTGGAAGACGCCCGCACGCTGCCGCGTGCACTGGAACTGGCCGCCGAGATCGCCGCACTGCCGCCGCTGGCCGTGGCGCAGATCAAGGAAGTGATGCTGGCCGGCGCCGACCTGCCGCTGGACAGCGCCCTGACCCTGGAGCGCAAGGCCTTCCAGTTGCTGTTCGATTCGAAAGACCAGAAGGAGGGCGCCGCCGCCTTCCTGGAAAAACGCAAAGCCAGCTTCCTGGG
Source organism: Enterobacterales bacterium AE_CKDN230030158-1A_HGKHYDSX7 (assembly GCA_046940325.1). Classification (GTDB taxonomy): domain Bacteria; phylum Pseudomonadota; class Gammaproteobacteria; order Pseudomonadales; family Pseudomonadaceae; genus Pseudomonas. The sequence goes on from JBKYMN010000010.1 coordinate 226,939, forward strand.
GGAATGAGCATGACCCTTTCTATCGAGCGCATTGAACGCATGGCCATCGTCGGCACCGGCGTCATGGGCAGCGGCATCGCCCAGATCGCCGCCCAGGCCGGCATCCAGGTGAAGCTCTTCGACGCTCGCGACGGTGCCGCGCAAGCAGCCCGCGACAACCTCGGGCGCACCCTCGCCAAGCTGGCGGAGAAGGGCAAGGTCACTGCTGCCGAGGCGGATGCGACCCTGGCGCGCCTGCTGGTCGCCGGCTCCCTGAGCGAGCTGGCGGATTCCGACCTGGTGGTCGAGGCGATCATCGAGCGGCTGGACGCCAAGCAGGCCTTGCTGGCCGACCTTGAAGCGGTGGTCAGCGCTGACTGCATCCTCGCCACCAATACCTCGTCGCTGTCGGTCACCAGCATCGCCCGAGGCTGCCAGCATCCCGAGCGGGTGGCGGGCTTCCACTTCTTCAACCCGGTGCCGCTGATGAAGGTGGTCGAGGTGATCGACGGCCTGGCCAGCGATCCGCAGGTCGGCGACAGCCTGGTGGAGCTGGCCGCGCGCATGGGCCATCGCGGTATCCGCGCCAAGGACACCCCCGGCTTCATCATCAACCACGCCGGCCGCGCCTACAGCACCGAAGCCCTGCAGATGCTCAAGGAAGCCATCGCCGAACCGGCCGATATCGACCGCATCCTGCGCGAGGGTCTGGGGTTCCGCATGGGGCCGCTGGAGCTGTTCGACCTCACTGCGCTGGACGTGTCCCACCCGGTGATCGAGTCCATCTACAACCAGTTCTACCAGGAGCCGCGTTACCGCCCGGCGGCGCTGACCCGGCAGATGCTCGAGGCCGGTTTTGTCGGGCGCAAGGTCGGTCGTGGCTTCTATCGCTATGCGGACGGCAAGATGATCGACCCGCCGGCACCGCAACCGGTGCCGAAAGTAGCCGCGTTGCCGCCTCTGTGGATCGGCGCGGAAAACGACCAGGACCGCGAAGTACTCGGCGAGCTGCTGAAGACACTCGGCGCGACCCTGGAGCAGGGCGCCCAGCCGAGCAGCGAAGCGCTGTGCCTGCTGGCCCCTTACGGTATCGACGCCACCAGCGCGTGCCAGCGTTTCGGTACTGACCCTTCCCGCACAGTCTGCATCGACCTGCTGCTGGACCTGCAACGCCACCGCTGCCTGATGCAGAACCCGGCGACCGCTCCAGCCATGCGCGATGCCGCCCATGCGCTGCTGGCGGCTGATGGCGTAGGCGTCACGGTCATCAATGACAGCGTCGGCTTCGTTGCCCAGCGCGTACTGGCGCTGATCGTCAACCTGGCCGGTGACATCGTCCAGCAGCGTATCGCCAGCGTCGAAGACCTCGACGAAGGCGTGCGTCGTGGCCTGGGTTACCCGCAGGGTCCGCTGGCCTGGGGCGACAGCGTCGGCCCGGCGCGTCTGCTGACCATCCTCGAACGCATGACCGACCTCACCGGCGACGCCCGTTACCGCCCCGGCCCGTGGCTGCGCCGCCGCGCCGCGCTGGGTCTGTCGCTGCGCCACGCCGAGCCTGCGCTGGGCTGAAGCCCGGCGCCTACCGATTCAAGGAGACACCCATGCTCAATGCTTATATCTACGCCGGCCTGCGCACTCCGTTCGGCCGCCACGGGGGCGCCCTGGCGCCGGTGCGCCCGGACGACCTGATCGCCCAGGTGATTCGCGAGCTGCTGACCCGCGCCCAGGTGCCGGGCGACGCCATCGAGGATGTGATCCTCGGCAACACCAACCAGGCCGGTGAAGACAGCCGCAACATCGCCCGCCATGCCGCGCTGCTCGCCGGCCTGCCGGTGACCGTGCCGGGCCAGACGGTGAACCGCCTGTGCGCCAGCGGGCTGGCCGCGGTGATCGATGCGGCACGTGCCGTCACCTGTGGCGAAGGCGAGCTGTTCGTCGCGGGCGGAGTGGAAAGCATGTCCCGTGCGCCCTTCGTCATGGCCAAGGCCGAGACCGCCTACAGCCGCGACCTGACGGTGTTCGACAGCACCATCGGCGCGCGCTTCCCGAACCCGAAGATCGTCGCCGGGTTCGGCAACGACAGCATGCCGGAGACCGGCGACAACGTCGCCCGCGAATTCGGCATCAGCCGCGAGCAGGCCGACCGTTTCGCCGCCCGTTCCCAGGCCAACTATGAAGCCGCCCGCCAGGCCGGTTTCTTCGCCGGGGAAATCCTCCCGGTCAGCGTGCCGACCGGGCGCAAGACGCCGCCGAATGTCGTGGAGCAGGATGAACACCCGCGCCCGTCTTCCGATGACGCCGCACTGGCGCGCCTGAAACCGCTGTCCGAAGGTGGCGTGGTCACTGCCGGCAACGCCTCCGGTGTGAACGATGGCGCCGCCGCGTTGCTGATCGGCTCGGCAGCAGCCGGCGAGCGCCACGGCCTCAAGCCGCTGGCGCGGATTCTCTCGGCCGCTGCTGTCGGCGTGGAGCCGCGCATCATGGGCGTCGGCCCGGTGGAGGCGATCAACAAGGCGCTCCGGCGCGCCGAGCTGACCCTCGCCGACATGGACATCATCGAGATCAACGAAGCCTTCGCTTCCCAGGTGCTCGGCTGCCTGCACGGCCTGGGGGTGGACTTCGACGACGCGCGGGTCAACCCCAATGGTGGCGCCATCGCCGTCGGCCACCCGCTGGGCGCTTCCGGCGCGCGGTTGGCGCTGAGCGTGGCGCGAGAACTGCAGCGCACCGGTCAACGCTATGCGGTGGTCAGCCTGTGCATCGGCGTGGGCCAGGGGCTCGCCATGGTTATCGAGCGCGCCTGAGCGCGTCAGTAAGGAGTTGAAGATGGGTGCTTTGAGCGGATACCGCGTACTCGACCTCAGCCGCGTGCTGGCCGGCCCCTGGTGCGGCCAGGTACTGGCCGACCTGGGAGCGGAAGTGATCAAGATCGAACGCCCAGGTGTGGGCGATGACACCCGTGGCTGGGGCCCGCCCTACATGAAGGCGGCCGATGGCTCGGACAGCTCCGAGGCGGCGTACTACCAGTCCACCAACCGCAACAAGCTGTCGGTCGCGCTGAACCTGGCCAGCGAAGAAGGGCAGGCGCTGGTGCGTGCCCTGGCCTGCGAGTGCGATGTGCTGATCGAGAACTACAAGGCCGGGTCGCTGGCCAAGTACGGGCTGGATTACGACAGCCTGTCGAAGCTCAATCCGCGCCTGGTCTATTGCTCCATCACCGGCTTCGGCCAGACCGGCCCGCGCGCCGAGGAGCCCGGCTACGACTTCATCATCCAGGGCATGGGCGGGCTGATGAGCATCACCGGCGAGAAGGACGGCGTGCCCGGCGCCGGCCCGCAGAAGGTCGGTGTCGCCGTCTCCGACGTGATGACCGGCCTGTACTCGGTGGTCGCCATCCAGGCCGCGCTGCTGGCGCGGGAGAAGACCGGCCGTGGCCAGCACTGCGACATGGCGCTGCTGGACGTGCAGGTCGCCATGCTCGGCAACCAGAGCCAGAACTACCTCGCCACCGGCCGCTCGCCGGGCCGCCAGGGCAACGCCCACGTCAACATCGTGCCGTACCAGGTGTTCAGCGCGCAGGACATGGACTTCATCATCGCCTGCGGTAACGACAGCCAGTTCGTCTCGCTGTGCGACGCCATCGGCCTGCCGGAATTGCCCCAGGACCCGCGCTTCACCCGCAATGCCGACCGCGTGCGCAACCGCGACATCATCGTCGGCAAGCTCGCCGAGCACTTCCAGGGCGATACCGCCGACAACTGGGTGCGGCGCATTCACGCGAAGAAAGTGCCGGTGGGCGTGATCAACGACATCGGCCGCGCGCTGGACGAGCCGCAGGTGGTCGCCCGCGACATGCTGGTGGAGATTCCGCACGCGCAGAACCCGGCGCTGCGCATGGTCGGCAGCCCGTTGAAGCTCTCCGAGACGCCGGTGGAATACCAGCGCCCGGCGCCCATGCTCGGCGAGCACACCGACGAGGTGCTCAAGCGCCGCCTGGGGCTGGACGATGCGCGTCTGGCGCAATTGAAAGCCGAGGGTGTGATCGAGCAGTTGGGAGAATCCTGAGGCCTTCACCCGAAGCGGTTCGCGAGCAAGCTCGCTCCTACAAAAAGCGCACCGGCGCAAGCCTGGGCCTGTAGGAGCGAGCTTGCTCGCGAACCACCCCACCCGCAGCGCCGATACAAACCGGCGTTAGCCAAGGAAGCAACTGATGAAAGTACTGGTCGCGGTAAAGCGCGTGGTCGATTACAACGTCAAGGTCCGCGTCAAGGCGGACCACTCCGGCGTCGATCTCGCCAACGTCAAGATGTCCATGAACCCCTTCTGCGAGATCGCCGTGGAAGAGGCCGTACGCCTGAAAGAGAAAGGCGTCGCCAGTGAGATCGTGGTGGTCTCGGTCGGCCCGAGTGGCGCGCAGGAACAATTGCGCACCGCTTTGGCGCTGGGTGCCGACCGCGCCGTGCTGGTCGAGAGCAACGACGAGCTGAACTCGCTGGCGGTCGCCAAGGCCCTGAAAGCCCTGGTCGACAAAGAGCAGCCGCAGCTGGTCATCCTCGGCAAGCAGGCCATCGACAGCGACAACAACCAGACTGGCCAGATGCTGGCGGCGCTGACCGGCTATGCCCAGGGCACCTTCGCCTCCAAGGTCGAAGTCGCGGGTTCCAAGGTCAACGTCACCCGTGAAATCGACGGCGGCCTGCAGACCGTTGCCCTGAACCTGCCGGCCATCGTCACCACCGACCTGCGCCTGAACGAGCCGCGCTACGCGTCGCTGCCCAACATCATGAAGGCGAAGAAGAAGCCGCTGGAATTCCTCCCCCCTGACGCGCTGGGCATCTCCACGGCCTCTACCGTGAAGACCCTCAAGGTGGAAGCGCCCGCCGCACGTAGCGCCGGCATCAAGGTGAAGTCGGTGGCCGAACTGGTCGAAAAACTGAAGAACGAAGCGAAGGTGATCTGATGGCTGTCCTGGTTGTTGCAGAACATTCCAATGGTGCGCTGGGCGCCGCGACACTGAATACCGTTGCCGCCGCGCAGAAGATTGGCGGCGAAATCAGCGTGCTGGTCGCTGGCCAGAACGTCGGTGGCGTGGCCGAAGCCGCTGCCAGGATCGCCGGTGTTTCCAAGGTGCTGGTCGCCGACAACGCCGCCTACGCTCATCAGCTGCCGGAGAATGTGGCTCCGCTGATCGCTGCTCTTGTAAAAGAGAGTGGGGGCAAGGGCTACAGCCACGTGCTGGCCGCCGCCACCACCAATGGCAAGAACTTCCTGCCGCGCGTTGCCGCCCTGCTGGACGTCGACCAGATCTCCGAGATCATCGAAGTGGTCAGCGCCGACACCTTCAAGCGCCCGATCTATGCCGGTAACGCCATCGCGACCGTGCAGTCCTCGGCTGCCGTCAAGGTCATCACCGTGCGTGGCACCGGCTTCGACGCCGTCGCTGCCGAAGGTGGTTCCGCCGCTGTTGAAGCCGTTTCCGGCCCGGCCGATGCCGGCAAGTCCGCCTTCGTCGGTGAAGAACTGGCCAAGTCCGACCGTCCGGAACTGACCGCTGCCAAGATCGTCGTTTCCGGCGGCCGCGGCATGGGCAATGGCGACAACTTCAAGATCCTCTACTCCCTGGCTGACAAGCTGGGCGCTGCCGTCGGCGCTTCCCGCGCTGCCGTCGACGCCGGCTTCGTGCCGAACGACATGCAGGTCGGCCAGACCGGCAAGATCGTCGCTCCGCAGCTGTACGTGGCCGTTGGTATCTCCGGCGCCATCCAGCACCTGGCGGGCATGAAGGATTCGAAAGTGATCGTTGCGATCAACAAGGACGAAGAGGCGCCGATCTTCCAGGTCGCCGACTACGGCCTGGTCGCCGACCTGTTCGAAGCCGTACCGGAGCTGGAAAAGACTCTCTGACCCAGTTCTTCCCCTGGCCGGGCCAGCCTCATCGGCCCGGCGTTCTGCCAACACCCCAGTAGAAAGAAACAAGAACAATGAAAAATCGTCGTACCCCTGTGCTGGTCTCCGGACTGGCGCTGCTGCCCTCGTTCGCCCACGCGGACTTCCTCGAAGGCAGCAAGGCCAGCATCGAAGCACGCAACTTCTACTTCAACCGCGACTACCGCCAGAGCGGCGCCGCCCAGTCCAAGTCCGAAGAATGGGCTCAGGGCTTCCTGCTTCGCTATGAGTCGGGCTACACCGACGGCACCGTTGGCGTGGGCGTCGATGCCCTCGGCCTGCTGGGTCTCAAGCTGGATTCCAGCCCGGATCGCTCCGGCTCCGGCCTGCTGCCGTACTCGGCCAGCGACAAGCGCGCCGCCGACGACTACAGCGACCTCGGCCTGACCGCCAAGCTGCGCGTGTCCAGGAGCACGCTGAAGGTCGGCACGCTGCTGCCCAAGCTGCCGGTGGTGCAGTACAACGACACCCGCCTGCTGCCGCAGACCTTCCAGGGCGCGCTGGTGGAGTCGAAGGAGCTCGACGACCTCGACCTGCAGCTCGGCCAGCTGCGCGAAGTGAAGCAGCGTGACTCCTCGAACAACGAAGACCTGTCGATGACCCGCGGCAACAAGCGCAACATCGTCACCGGCAGCCACCTCACCAGCGACCGCTTCAACATCGCCGGCGGCACTTATCGCTGGAACAGCCAGTTGAGCACCAGCTACCACTACGCCAACCTCGAAGACCTGTACCGCCAGCACTACGTGAGCCTGGTGCACACGTTGCCGATCGCCGAGGGCCAGTCGCTCAAATCCGACATCCGCTGGGCGCGCTCCACCGATGACGGCGGCAGCAACGTCGACAACCGCGCACTCAACGCCATGTTCACCTACAAGCTCGGCAACCAGGCGTTCGGCCTGGGCCTGCAGCGCATGTCCGGTGACACCGGCTTCGCCTACCTGTCCGGCACCGACCCGTACCTGGTCAACTACGTGCAGATCGGCGACTTCGCCAACAAGGACGAACGCTCCTGGCAACTGCGCTACGACTTCAACTTCGCCTCCTACGGGCTGCCCGGCCTGAGCCTGATGACCCGCTACCTGCGCGGCGACAACATCGACCTGCTGAACGGCCAGGGCAACGGCAAGGAATGGGAGCGCGACACCGACGTTGGCTACCTCGTGCAGAGCGGCCCGCTGAAGAACGTCGGCTTCAAGCTGCGCAACAGCACCTTCCGCAGCAGCTTCGGCAACGACATGGACGAGACCCGCTTCATCGTCAGCTACACCTTGCCGATCTGGTAAGTGCTCAGAAGGCCTTCCCGGCGCTGTCGGGGAGGCCTCCTGGCGTTTCCGGGACGAACGGCGCGAAGGCGCGCGCTTGAGCGAGTTAGGGGATATTTCCTACGTGCTGGCAGTCTCACTGGGCGAGGAAAAGTCTGGCCAGGGCCTGCGCCCTCGGCTTATAAAACCCCTTCGCCGCTGTAGACCCGCAGGGATGGCGGCCCCACGAGATCAAGGAACGATGATGCGACGAGTGACGATGATTCTGCTCGCTGCCGCCCTGTTGCAGGGCTGTGCGCACCAGAAGACCGGCAACCAGTGCGAAGACAACTTCAACACCGAAGGCGGCTTCATCGCCGGCAAGACCTTTACGTCCAACGTCCAGCTGGACATGCCGGTGTCCAAGGTATTCGACCGGGCGCAGAAGACGCTGGTGAAGGAAGGTTTCACCATCCAGAACGCCGACGAGAAGAGCGGCACCATCTCCGCCTACCAGGGCGTGATTCTGAGCAGCCGGAACGCACCGCTGAACGTCGTGGTGGAAAAGTCAGGCTCCGGCTCCAGGGTCAGCTATGTCTTCGTCACCCTGGGCGGTATGTACACCACCGAAGGCGCGGTGCGTGACGGCTTCTGCCGGTTCACGGACGGGATTCGCGAGTAACCGCTGAACCCCTGCGGGCACTCGTTGCCTCGACGGCTTTTGTAGGATGGGTGGAGCGCAGCGATACCCATGCCGTGGTGTGGTAGGAAGCGATGGGTATCGCTGCGCTCCACGCCATCCTGCGCACGCGGCCCCCGGATGTTCCTTTCAGGGCGGCACCATCGCGCCTACGCGCGGACCAGCTTCTCCACCAGGCGGCGAGTGAGCGGGGCGATGACCAGCACCAGCGGGAAGGCGATGCCCCAGCTGGTGAGCCAGGCGCCGAGCCAGAGCTGGGCGAAGTCGGCTGCCAGGCCGATGGCGCGGCCGGTGGAAAGGCCGGAGACCAGCAGGGTCATCACCCCGGACAGAATCAGCGCGAACAGCAGCGGGGCGTAGCGGCGCGGGATCATGCGCGGGCCTCCTGCGCGTGTTCGAGCTGTGGCTGCTGAAGGTGGTTGAGGGTTTCGGCGAAGTGCTGGCCGAACAGGTGCGCGGTCTTCAGGTCGCCGGGGCAGAAGTCCGCGGCGGTCTTGTCGGCCTGGGCCATCAGCCCGGACCAGGAGCCGAGGCGGTTGGCGGCTTCCTCGACGGGCACCCCCTGGTGCTGTTCGGGGAGGATCGGGTTGCCAGCCCAGAGCATCCCGTGCTGCATGCAGAAGGTGAACAGCGAGATCAGCGTGGATTGCTTGTCGCCGGCCGGCAGTGCCGAGACGGTGAAGCCGGCGGCGAGGCGGCCGTGCAGCTTCTGCTGGCGCCACAACGGGCCGGTGGCATCCATCAGGGCTTTGAGCGGTGCCGAGACGCCGCCCAGGTAAGTCGGCGAGCCGAGGATCAGGCCGTGGTAGGCGAGCAGCTTCTGTGGTTGCTCGATCAGCTCCTGGGCCCGGAGCAGGTGCACTTCGCAGCCGGGCACCCGGCGAGCGCCGTTGGCGATGGTCTGGGCAATGCGCTCGGTGCGACCGCTGGCGCTGTGGTAGACGATGGCGATGCTTTTCATGGAGTTCTCCTGTTTCTTACGCAAGGTGAAAGCCGCGTCCGGGTTGACCGGAAAGGGCTTTGGCGTGAACCTACAAGTTCAAGCGAACTTGAGGTCAAGAGGTGTTCCATGGATATCGCTGACGTGGCCAGGCGCTCCGGCGTTCCGGCCTCGACCCTGCGCTTCTACGAGGAGAAGGGGTTGATCGTCTCGCTCGCCAGGCCCGGCGCGCGCCGCCAGTTCGGGGCGCAGATTCTCGACCAGTTGGCGCTGATCACCCTGGGGCAGTCGGCGGGATTCAGCCTGGAGGAAATCCGCTCGATGTTCGCCGGCGACGGTGGGACGAACATCGACCGGCAGATGCTGGCGGCCAAGGCGGATGAGCTGGATGCCACGATCAGGCGTCTGCGGGCGATGAGCCGCGGACTGCGCCATGCGGCGGCTTGCCCGGCGCCCAGCCACGCAGAGTGTCCGACTTTCCAGCGGCTGGTGAAGACGGCGGCTGCCAGTGCGCTGGCGGGGAAGAAGGAGCGGGGTCGGTTGAAAAAGGGGAAGGACTGAGCGGTGGTCTTTTCGTAGGGCGAATAACCCGGAACGGGTTATCCGCCGACAAGGCGGATAACGCCACAGGCGTTATGCGCCCTACGGTGGTGAAAGTCCTGCGCGAGGCTTGCCCTCACCCCACCTTTTCCCGGAGGGAGAGGGTTGGGGTGAGGGGCTCCTCATGTGGGTTGGCTCCCGAGTTCATCCTTGCGCCGGATCTGCCGGCCGATCGCGAGCAAGCTCGCTCCTACATGGAAACGCCCAGTGCGGCTGACAGCCACTCGCAGAACCCCACGGCCTGGGCATTGCGCTCGCTCTGCTGGTGCACCAGCAGCGACCAGTTCGGCCCCCGCACGGTCTGCTCGCTGAGGGGGGTGAGCAGGTCATTGCGACGGGCGTCACCGGCCAGCAACTGACTCACCAGCGCAATACCCAGTCCCTGGCTGGCAGCGTCGAGCAGCAATCCCGGATCGGAGAAGTTCAGCCCCTCGCTGCGCTGGCCGACGTCCGCGCCACCCTGCACCTGCCAGTGCGCCCAGTCCATTTCCCGTTCGCCGTGCAGCGTGGTGCGCGCAGGCTCCGGCTGTGTCAGCAGGGACGGGTGGCAAGCCGGATAGAGACGATCCTCCAGCAGCACGCGGAAGCGGCACTCGGCCTGGGCAGTGAGGTCGTCGCGCACGGCGATGTCGATCGTTTGGCTGGCCATGTCCGGGGTTTCGTCGGTGGTCAGCAGCCAGAGGTCGATCTGCGGGTGGCGCGCATGGAAGTCGCCCAGGCGTGGCACCAGCCAGTGGCGGGCGAAGGCCGGGGTGGTGTTGACCACCAGCTGATTGGGCTTGCGGTACTGGTCCAGGCGACGGATGCCCACGGCCAGTTGCTGCAGCATCGATTGCGTGGTGCTGAGCAGGTCGGCACCGGCGTCGGTCAGCGCCACCTTGCGCCCGGAGCGATAGAACAGCGGCTGTTCGACGAAGCTTTCCAGACTGCGGATCTGCTGGCTGATGGCCGACTGGGTGAGGTGCAGTTCCTCGGCGGCCTTGTGGAAGCTGCCCAGGCGCGCGGCGGCTTCGAAGCCGCGCAGGGCATTCAGGGGTGGCCAGTGTTTGAGCATGATCGATAAGTTCGTCTAATCAGATTTACGCAAAATCTATCGTTTGTTGTGACGTTTTCACAGGCCTAGCATTGTCATCAGGCGCCGCTTAACCCTTTCCATCCGATAAAAAATACTTACCGAAGGTTCGAATATGCATCGCAATGACGATAGGCAGAACGGCTGGCGCATGCCTGCCGAATGGGTCAACCACGCGGCGACCTGGATGGCTTTCCCGCACAACCGTCCGCTCTGGGAGGGCGGCTGGCGCGTGACCCTGGAGCAGGTGCAGGAAGACTTCGCCCGTGTCGCCAACGCCATTGCCCGCTTCGAGCCGGTCAAGCTGGTGGTGGACCCGTCCGCCGTGGCCCGCGCCGCCGAACTCTGCGGGCCGAACGTCGAGCTGGTGCCGCTGCCCATCGACGACAGCTGGTGCCGCGATTCCGGGCCGACCTTCGTCTGCCATCCGCAGCAGGGTGTGGCCGGCGTGAGCTGGCGCTTCAACGCCTGGGGCGGCAAGTCCGAGCACACCCTGGACGAAGGACTGGGCCGTCGCATCCTCAATAACCTCGGGTTCGACTGCTTCGGCACGCCGCTGTCCAACGAAGGCGGGGCGATCCATGTGGACGGCGAGGGTACGCTGATCACCACCGAGTCGGTGCTGCTCAACCCCAACCGCAACCCCGGCGTGAGCAAGCGCGAGATGGAGGAAATCTTCAGCCGCCTGCTGGGGGTGACCAAGACCATCTGGCTGCCGGGTGACCCGCAGTACGTCACCGGCGACATGACCGACGGCCACGTCGATGGCGTGTGCGCCTTCGCCCGTCCTGGCGTGCTGCTGGTGGATGCGACCCACGATAGCTCCAGCGTCTACGCCCAGGTCGCGAAGGAAAACCGCCGCGCACTGGAATTGGCCACCGATGCCCAGGGTCGCTCCTTCGAGCTGATCGAACTGTTCGAAGCCAGCGCCGCGGTGGACCCGGAGGCGGAAGTGTTCTGCGCCTCCTACACCAACTTCTACCTCGCCAATGGCGCGGTGATCATGCCGGCCTACGGTATCGCCGATGACGACGAAGCCGCTGCGGTGCTGGCCCGCGCCTTCCCCGGTCGCGAAGTGGTGCCGGTGCGTATCAACAACCTGGCCCACGGCGGGGGCGGTGTGCACTGCATCACCCAGCAGCAGCCGGCCTGGCCGCTGGGAGGCCTGTGATGAGCAAGCTGACTGTCGCCGTGCTGCAGTTCTCCTGCAGCTGGGACCTGCCGCGCAACCTCGATGAAGCCGAGCGCCACGTGCGCGCGGCAGCGGCTGAAGGGGCACGGCTGATCCTGCTGCCGGAGCTGTTTGCCACCCCGTACTTCTGCATCGAGCAGGACCACAGTCACCTGGCGCTGGCCCAGCCCTTTGATGACAGTCCGATCCTGCAACGCTTCGCCCGCCTGGCCGGTGAGCTGGGCGTGGTGCTGCCGATCAGTTGGTTCGAGCGCGCCGGCAATGCCTACTTCAACTCGCTGACCGTGGCCGACGCGGACGGCCAACTGCTGGGGGTGTACCGCAAGACCCACATCCCCAACGCCATCGGCTACCAGGAGAAGGAGTACTTCAGCCCCGGCGACACCGGCTTCCGCGTCTGGGACACCGCCGTTGGCCGACTCGGCGTCGGCATCTGCTGGGACCAGTGGTTCCCCGAGACCGCCCGCTGCCTCGCGCTGCAGGGTGCGGAAATCCTGCTTTTCCCGACCGCCATCGGCTCCGAGCCGGGCGCCGAGCAGCTGGATTCCCGCGATCACTGGCAGACCGCACAGCGCGGCCATGCCGCCGCCAACCTGTTGCCGGTGCTGGCGGCCAACCGTATCGGCGAGGAAGTGGCGCCCAGCGATGACGCGTTGCGCATGCGCTTCTACGGCTCGTCCTTCATCACCGACCACAAGGGCGCGCTGCTGGCCGAAGCCGGGCGCAACGAGGCGGCCGTGCTGGTGCAGGAACTGGACCTGCGCCTGGCCCGCGAAGAGCGCCTGACCTGGGGCGTGTACCGCGATCGCCGCCCGGACATGTACGGCACGCTGCTCGGCCTCGATGGCCGCCACCTGCACCCTCGCTGGCAAGGAGTCTGACCATGCACAAGCACCTGCTGATCGGCGCGCTGGGGTTATCCCTGGCGTGCGCCCTGCAACCGGCCGTGGCGGAGGAAGAGAAGGTCCTGCGCCTGTTCAACTGGGCGGACTACTTCGCCCCCGACACCCTGGCCAACTTCAGCAAGGAAACCGGCATCCGCGTCATCTACGACGTGATGGACAGCAGCGAGACGCTGGAGGCCAAGATGATGGCCGGGCACAGTGGCTACGACCTCGTCTTCCCCGGCGACACCGTCGCCGAGCGCCTGATGCGCGCCGGCGCGTTGCAGAAGCTCGACGACAGCAAGCTGGAGCACCTGGGCGACATCGAATCGGGCCTGCGCGACCTGCAGACCCAGTACCCGTACTCGCGGCATGCCGTGGTGCCCTATACCTGGGGCAGCATCGGCCTGACCTACAACCAGGCGCAGATCGAGAAGCGCATGCCCGGCGCGCCGGTGAACAGTCTTGACCTGATGTTCAAGCCGGAGATGGCCAAGCACTTCGCCGACTGCGGCATCTCGATGATCGATTCGCCGGACGAAGTGCTCGCCGTGGTGCTCAACTATCTCGGCCGCGACCCACGCAGCGGCAAGCCGCAGGACCTGGCCGACGCGCTGGCGGTGCTCAACGGCATCCGCCCGTACATCCGCAAGTTCCAGTCGCAGCCGGTCACCCAGCTGGTCAACGGCGACCTGTGCCTGTCGCTGGGCTACAGCGGTGACGTGATCCAGTCGCAACGCGCCGCCGACGAGGCGAAGAAGCCCGAGCGCTTCGAGTACCGCGTGCCGCGCGAAGGCACTTCGGTCTGGATGGACACCATGGCCATTCCCGCCGACGCGCCGCACCCGGAGTATGCCTACGCGCTGATCAACTACCTGATGCGCCCCGAGGTGATGGCGGCGATCAGCAATGCCACCGGCTACCCGACCTCCAACGCCAAGGCACGGCCGATGGTCGAGGCGAGCATGCGCGAAAACCCGGACATCTATCTTGATGAGAAGGCCTACGCGCGGCTGTTCCCCGGCAAGGACATTCCCCAGCGCGACATGCGTGCGCGGATGCGCACCTGGACCAGCTTCAAGACCGGCACCGGCGGCTGAGGAGGCGAGGATGATGACACGCAGGAACCTGCTCGGCGCCGGCATGGCGCTGGCGACGGGCCTCGGGCTGGGCCTGGGCCGCGTCGCTCTGGCGGCGAAGCCCTGGTACATGCCCGACGAGCACCGCAGGCAGGAGCGGGTGTTCGTTGCCTATGCGGCCAGCCCGGATGTGTGGGAGGACATCGCCCCGGATGTGAACGCCACGGTGGCGCGGCTGGCCCGCGCCATTGCCGAGTTCCAGCCGGTGACGGTGCTTTGCCGGCCGGAACAGCAGGCAGAAGCCAGGCGCGCGTGCGGCGGCCAGAACGTCGACTTCCTGCCAGTGCCGGTGGATGACATCTGGGTGCGCGACTACGGCGGCTGCTTCCTGGTCAACGACGCGCCGGGTGGCCTGGCGTTGGCCGACTTCAACTTCAACGGCTGGGGCGGCAAGCAGCACGCCGAGCGCGACCGTGAAGTGTCGGCGGCGCTGGCCAAAGACCTGGAGGCGAAGGCCCTCGTCAGCGAGCTGTGCGGCGAGGGCGGCGGCATCGAGGTGGATGGCCACGGCACGGCGATCTTCACCGAGAGCTGCTGGCTCAACGACAACCGCAACCCGGGCTGGACGCGCCCGCGTATCGAGGCCGAGCTCAAGCACATGCTGGGGCTGCGCAAGGTGATCTGGCTGCCGGGCATCCGCGGCAAGGACATCACCGATGCGCATGTGGACTTCTATGCGCGGTTCGTCGAGCCGGGCGTGGTGGTGGTCAACCTGGACAACGACAAGCGCTCCTACGACTACGAGGTCACTCGCCGGCACCTGGAGATGCTGAAGAGCGCCACCGACGCCGATGGGCGCAAGCTCGAACTGCACAGTCTGCCGCCGCCGATGAATCCCAAGCCGAACGCCTACAACCGCGACAACCCGGACTTCGCCGCCGGCTACATCAACTACCTGCCGGTGAACGGCGGGGTGATCGCACCGAAGTTCGGCGATGCGGCGGCCGATGAGCATTGTCACGCCTTGCTCAGCGAGCTGTACCCGGACCGGGAGATCGTGCAGCTGAACATCGACCCGATCGCTGCCGGCGGTGGCGGCATTCACTGTGTGACGTTGCAGATGCCGGCGGTGTGAAACGGGCGCCGGCCCTGCCGGCGGATCGCGGGCATGGCCCGCTCCTACAGGGGAAGCGCGGAATCAGCCTGTAGGAGCTGGCCCTGCCTGCGATAGCGCGAACGCGGGACTATCCGGGATGCAGTCCGTTGCCACAAATGCAGGATGGGTGGAGCGTAGCGATGCCCAGGCTGTTCGAGCTGGGCATGATGGGTATCGCTGCGCTCCACGCCATCCTACGGTCGAGAGTCGTTGCGAGATCAGTGCTCGGCGAACGCCTCGTTTAGCAGCGCGGGGAGCGCAATGCCGGCTGCGCTGGCAAGGGCGAAGTCGCGTTCGCCGTGCAGCGGGCCGGGGGCGGGATTGACGTGGAGGACGGTGGCGCGAAGGCGCCAGGCGATCTCGGGAATCTCTGCCGCCGGGTAGACCACCCCGGATGTCCCGACGGAGATCAGCAGGTCGCACTGTTCGGCGGCCTGGAAGGCGTGGCTGAGGGCGTCCATCGGCAGGCTTTCGCCGAACCACACCACGCCGGGGCGCAGCGGGCCGCCGCAGTGGGCGCAGGCGGGCGGAGTGACGCGGCGACCGCTGGCGGGCTCGTCCGGTACGGGCAGCGGCGCGTCGGGTTCGCGCTGGCAGTCGAAGCAGCGCGGGCGCTCCAGCTGACCGTGCAGGTGGGTCACGTCGTGGCTGCCGGCGCGTTCGTGGAGGTCATCGACGTTCTGGGTGATCAGTGTGAGTTTCGCCACCTTGCCGGCCAGCTCGGCGATGGCCAGGTGCGCGGGGTTGGGCCGTGCCCGATGGACGACGCTGCGCCGCCACTCATACCAGCCCCAGACCAGCGCCGGGTCGGCGCGGAAGGCCTGGGCGGTGGCCAGGGAGGCGGCGTCGAAGCGTTCCCACAGCCCGGTCAGGCGGTCGCGGAAGGTGGGGATGCCGCTCTCGGCGGACACGCCCGCGCCAGTGAATACCACGACGTGACGGGCGTTGCGCAGGGCATCGAGCAGTGCTGGATCGAAGGTCATTGCGCGGCTTCCTGGGGTGTCGGCGCGCTCTCCAGGCGGTTGCGGCCGGCGGCCTTGGCGCGGTACAGCGCGCGGTCGGCGGATTCGATGAGGGCCTGCGGACTGCTGTCGTGGCCGCCGGGCAGGGTGGCGACGCCGATGCTGGCGGTGATCCGGCCCAGCGGGCTGCCGGCGTGGGTGAGGTTGGCCTGCTGCAGGCGCTGCATGAACTGCTGGGCCACGGCCAGCGCGCCGTTGGCGTCGGTGTTGGGCAGGATCACCGCCAGTTCCTCGCCACCGTAGCGCGCAGCAAGGTCGCCAGGGCGCCGCACGCTGTCGGCGAGGACGCGGCCGATACGCCGCAGGCAATCGTCGCCGGCGGGGTGGCCATAGGTGTCGTTGAAGCGCTTGAAGTGGTCGACATCGATCAGCAGCAGGCCCGTCGGCGTGCGTTCGCGCTGGGCGCGGCGCAGTTCGCCGAGGAGGTGGTCGTCGAAGCTGCGGCGGTTTTCCAGCCCGGTGAGCGGGTCGCGCGAGGCCAGTACTTCCAGCTGGCGGTTGGCCTTGATCAGGTCTTCGCGGGCGTCGCGCAGCAGGCGTTCGGTGCCGATGCGGCGCTGGATGGCGAGGATCAGCAGGCTGCCGATGACGACAATGACCATCATCAGGCCGAAGGCGATGGCGACCGTGCGCAGGGCGTCGGCGTTCCAGGCGGCAAGGGCTTCGTCCTTGCCCAGGGCGACGGAGGTCACCAGCGGGTAGCGCTCGTTCTTGCGGAAGGCGTAGATGCGCTCGACGCCATCCAGGGAGGAGGCGAAGGTGGCGCTGCCGACGCTGGTGTTCTCCAGGTACTGGGTGAAGATCGGCGAACGGGACAGGACCCGGCCCATGTCGCTCTCGCGGAAGGGGTAGCGCACCAGCACCTGGCCGTTGCTGGTGGCCACGCCGATGGCGCCGGTCTTGCCGATGTCGATCTTGCCGAACAGGCGCAGGAAGTCCTGCACGCCCAGCGCCGCGACTATCACTCCGGCGAATCTGCCGTCGGCGTCGTTGTAGCGGCGGCTGACGGTGATCACCCAGGCGCCGGTGGAGCGGCTGTGGATCGGCTCGCCGATGTAGGCCTCCAGCGAGGGGTTGTCGCGGTGGTGGATGAAGAAGGCGCGGTCGGAGCTGTTGGAGCCGGGCGGGAAGCGCCCGGTGGAGGTCATCAGCCAGTTGCCCTGGGCGTCGTAGATGCCGACGCCGTCGAGCTGGCCGAGCAGGTGCTGCTGGCGCTTGACCAGCTCGTTGAGTCGTTGCAGCTGGGGCGCCTCGCGGCCTTCGTGCTCCAGGCGCTCGGCAAGGCCGAGCAGGAGCATGGAGCTCTGGGTGACGATGCCTTCGACGTAGGTGTCCAGCGCCTGGGTCAGGTTGAGGTTGTGGGTGGTCGTCTCGGCCAGGGTCCGTTCGCGCGCCGACCACAGCTCCCACGCCGTGGCGGCGGCCACGGTGAGGCTGATGATTGCCAGGAGCAGGACGGCAAGGCGGATGTCGCGTTTCACTCTGGCCTCTTCGGGTCGGTCCCTGTGACGGTTTCCACGCGCGGCGGGCATCCCCCGGCGCGAGTGGAGGGAGACGCCGGCCGCTCGCGCCGGGTTACGTGTGGTTGGTCAGACGCCTGGCATGCCGCTGAGTTGCACACGGTTGCGCCCCTTCTGCTTGGCGACGTACAGGTGCCGGTCACAGCGCGCCAGCAACTCGCGTGGTTCGCCCAGGTCCGGCTCGTTGGCCATCGCGGCTCCCAGGCTGATGGTCAGGTGTCTCAGGCTGTCGGGCCGGTACAGGTGCTCGATGCCCAGGCTGGCCACCTGTTCGCGCAGCCGTTCGGCGACGCAGCGCAGGTCGTCGGCATGGGTCGCTTCGAGCAGGATGGCAAACTCTTCTCCGCCATAACGATAGACGTTGGCCCGCCCGCCGCGCAGGGTGCTCACCAGGCTCTCGGCGACCTGGCACAGGCAGCGGTCGCCGGCCTGGTGGCCGTAGTGGTCGTTGTAGGGCTTGAAGTAGTCGATGTCGGCCATCAGCAGGGCGAAGGGCCGGCCGTGGGCGCGCATGCCGTGCCAGCTTTCGCTCAGCTGCAGGTCCAGGGAGCGGCGGTTGCCCACGCCGGTGAGGCCGTCGGTGGCGGCCAGCTCCTGCAGGCGCAGGTTGAGGGCGGCCAGCTCGGTGCGCTGGCGGCGCTCCTCCAGGTCGGCGAGGAAGGCCACGCGCACGCCCTTGATGTTGGTCCAGCTGATGAACAGGCTGAACATCGCCACCGGCAGGTAGACCAGGGTGAAGATCAGCAGCGGCTTGGTCGCCCCGTCATGGATCAGCCAGACGTTGTAGAGAATGATCGCCGAGATGACCGCCGACATCAGGGCGATGCCCTTGAACGAGTAGCGCACGCCCAGGTTGCCCAGCAGGATGAAGACCACCGAGGCGTAGAGGAAGAACGGCACGTCGGGCGAGGCGCTGCGCTTGAGCAGTTCGAACCAGGCGATGGTGGAGACGATGTCATGCAGCGGCATCAGCAGGTCCATCACCAGCACGCTGCGGCTGAAGCGGAACACCAGGAAGATGTTGAGCAGGCCGATCAGGCTCAGGCCGGCGCGCAGGAACAGCGATTCCTTGGCCATGTCGGGGATCAGCAGGGCGTCGGCGAGCACATAGGAATCGTAGGCCGCCATGGCGATGAAGTTGATCGCCAGCAGGAAGCGCCGGTAATGCTGGATCACATACGCCTTGTAGGCATCCTGCAGGCGCGGCGGAATTCTCCCCTGGCGTTGCCGGGGAGGAGCGGCGGGGAACTCGGGTGCGGTCATCGAGAGTGGGAGCCTGTGTCTGCCATCCGGGGCGAATGCTGGCCAAGGGCTAGAGTAGGGTGGCGGCACCATTGCCGTCCAGCGGGGCGATGCAGGGGCCGTACCAAATCTTTGGCCGAAGTGAAATGGACCTGTCACCAGGGTGGTGAATGGATCTTTATAGGGTGCCAATACGGCGGCATGATGACCGCCATCACCTGCAGTCGAGGCCTTTCATGTACATCCCTGCACATTTCGAGGAAACCCGCCCGGACGAGTTGCACCGGCTGATCCGCGAGTATCCCCTGGGCATCCTGGTCACCGGGCATGGCGGCCTGCTGGATGCCAACCACCTGCCGTTCGAGCTGGAGCTGTCCGGCGAGCAGCCGCTGCTGCGCGCCCACGTCGCCCGCAACAACCCGGTGTGGCAGGAGGCCGATGGCGAAGAGGTGCTGGTGATCTTCCGCGGCGAGCATGCCTACGTCTCGCCGAACTGGTACCCGAGCAAGCACGAGGCGCACCGCCAGGTGCCGACCTGGAACTACCAGGTGGTCCACGTGCGCGGGCGCCTGAAGGTGATGGACGAGGAGCGCTTCGTGCGTGGCGTGGTCGGCCGCCTGACCCGCACCCACGAGGCCGGCGAGGCAAAACCCTGGAAGATGAGCGACTCCACCCCGGAATTCATCAGCGGCATGCTGGCCAACATCGTCGGCATCGAGGTGGAGATCAGCGGGATCGTCGGCAAGTCCAAGCTCAGCCAGAACAAGGAAGAACGTGACCGCCTGGGCGCTGCCGAGCGATTGGAGCAGCTGGGCAACAGCGAGCTTTCCGGGGCGATGAAGCGCGCCATGGAATAAGGTCAGGGGCGGGAAGGGCCGTCGCAGACGTGTCCGCATGTTTCGAAGGGTTGGCGAATCGGTCTCTTGAAATGTAATAATATTACAATTCAACCGCAATCGATCCCGTCAATGACCTCCGCCACCACGCCTCCCGCACCCGTTGTCGCCAAAGCCGCCACCCGGCTCCACTCCATCGATGCCCTGCGCGGGCTGGTGATTCTCTTCATGCTGCTGGACCACGTCCGCGAGACGTTCTACCTGCACCTGCAGGTGAGCGACCCGATGGACGTGACCCAGACCGACCCGGCGCTGTTCTTCAGCCGCACCCTGGCGCACCTGTGCGCGCCGGTGTTCGTCTTCCTCACCGGGCTCTCCGCCTTCCTCTACGGCGAGAAGCACCAGGGCCGCGCGGCGGTCTCGGCCTTCCTGTTCAAGCGCGGGCTGTTCCTGGTGCTGCTGGAAGTCACCCTGGTGAACTTCGCCTGGACCTTCCAGTTCCCGCCCAAGGTCATCTACCTGCAGGTGATCTGGGCCATCGGCCTGAGCATGCTGGCGCTGTCGGCGCTGGTCTGGCTGCCGCGCGCGGCACTGGTGGCGCTGGGCATCGTGCTGGTCGCGGGGCATAACCTGCTCGACGGGCTGCACTTCGAACCGGGCCACTGGGCCCATGTGCCCTGGGCGGTGCTGCATGATCGCGGCTGGATCGAACTGGGTGATGCGCTGCGCCTGCGCACCTCCTACCCGCTGTTGCCGTGGATCGGCGTGATCGCCCTGGGCTACGCCGCCGGTCCCTGGTTCGGCCGTGCAGCCGAGGCGGCAAGACGCACACGCAACCTGCTGCTGAGCGCCGCCATCGCCCTGGGCGGCTTCCTGGTGCTGCGCCTGAACAACGGCTACGGCGAGAAGCCCTGGGGCGACGGCGACAACGGCCTGCAACTGCTGATGAGCTTCTTCAACATCACCAAGTACCCGCCGTCGCTGCTGTTCCTCGCCCTGACCCTGGGCATCGGCCTGCTCCTGCTGGTGTTCTTCGAGCACCGCGGGCAGGGCGCCCTGGCGCGCTGGCTGGCGGTGTTCGGCGCGGCGCCGATGTTCTTCTACCTGCTGCACCTCTACGTGCTGAAGCTGCTCTACCTGGCCGCCGTGGCGATCCGGGGGCTGAACCACGGGCAGTACTTCGGCTTCGATTCGGTGTGGGCGGTCTGGGGCGGCGCGCTGTTGCTGATCGTCGCGCTCTATCCGCCGGTGCACTGGTTCGCCCGCCTCAAGGCCCGCCGTCGCGATATCGCCTGGCTGAAGTACCTGTGAGGCGGCGCAGCTGCGCCGTGTTGCTGGCGTTGTCCGTACCGGCGTTTGGCGCGGGGCAGGAGGAATCCAATGGTTTTGTCGAAGACAGCCGCTGGAGCCTGCTCAACCGCACGGTGTTCGACCAGCGCGAATACCGCCACGGCGACCGCAACAGCGCCGCGCGCAACGCGTACAAGCCGCGCGGCGAGCGCAATGGCTACGCCGAGGAGTGGGCCTATGGCCTGATGGGTAGCCTGCAGTCCGGTTTCACCCAGGGCACCGTCGGGCTGGGGCTGGACACGCACTTGTACCAGGGCGTGTTGCTGGACAGTGGTGGTGGTCGCGCCGGCAAGGCGCGGCTGGTGGGCCTGGATAACGACGGCCATCCCAAGGACAGCTTCGCCCGAGGCGGCGCGGCGCTGAAGGCGCGGGTGTCTTCGACGACCCTGTGGTGGGGTGAGCAGCGGGTGAAGACGCCGGTGTTCAGTTCTTCCGACAGCCGCCTGCTGCCGGAGACGGCCACTGGGTTCTTCCTTTCCAGCGAGGAGTTTTCCGGGCTGCGGCTGGTGGCCGGGCACTTCACCGAAAGCACCGACCGCAACGCCTCCAGCCATGATCGCGGCTTCGTGGTGAACTATTCCAACGGGCGCCAGGGCACTGTTTTCGACTTGGCGGGCTTCACCTATTCGCCCACAAAGGGCGCAAGTCTCAGCCTGTTCACCTCGCGCTACGAGGACAGTTGGCGCCAGGATTACCTGGGTGGCACCTTCAGCCAGCCGCTGGGCGAGGGGCAGGACCTGTCGCTGAACCTCAATCTCTATCGCAGCCGGGATACCGGGCAAGCGTTCTCCGGGCGGATCGACAACACGACCTGGAGCCTGCTCGGTGGCTACGGCTTCGGCGCGCATCGACTGAGCGTCGGTTACCAGCAGGTCGATGGCGATACGCCGTTCGACTATGTGACACGCGGGGCAATCTTCCTCACCAATGCGGTGCAACTGTCGGACTTCAATGCGCCCAACGAGCGCTCCTGGCAGTTGCGCTATGACCTGGACCTGGCGGCGCTCGGAGTACCGGGGCTGTCGATGGCGGCGGCCTACGTGCGCGGCACGGACATCGACGGCAGCCATGTCGACCCCCGGGGCGGCTACGCGTACCTGGGTTATGGCGAGGGCGGCCAGCACTGGGAGCGCGACCTGATGCTGCAATACCGCGTGCCGGAAGGCCCGGCCAAGGCTCTGCGGCTGGTATTGATGCACAACAGCCACCGCGCCAACGCTGCACAGGCGGAGCTCAACACCGATCAGCTGCGCGTCGCCGTGGAATACCCGCTGGACGGTGGCTTCTGATCAGAGCCCGCCGAGCAGGTCGTGGGCATCCAGCAGGCGCCAGGCGATTTCCGGGTTCTTCTCCAGGCCCCGGCGAATGGCGGCGGGAATGGCCTGGCGGGTCTTGCGGCACAGGCCGGGCTGCTCGTCGAAGTCGAACTCGATACCGCGCATGGTGCGCACTTCGTTGAAGCCCGGGGCGATGTGCAGGCGGATGCCGAGCTGATCGAAGAGCTTGTGCTGCAGGCGCTCAAGGTCCGCCAGGTCCTTGAGGTTTTCCAGGCGCTCGAGCAGACGCTGCTCCTCGTGCCGGGTCAGCAGCAGGATGCGCAGGTCGGCGTTGGGAGTCTGCAATAGCCGCTCCCGGTCGCAGTTGCAGGCGCCGGGCGGGCATTGCTGGCGGAGCGGGGGAGTGGTGGGCATGCCCCGATCATAGCGGGGGATCGGCGCTTGTTGTAGGAGCGAGCAAGCTCGCTCCTACAACAAGAGGCTCAGTGCGCCGGCTTGCGAATGGTCTTGAGCAGGTCTTCCGGGCTGATCTGCCCGACGATGTTGCTCACGCCTTCGCTGCCCGGCTGCGGCAGGCCGAGGATGTGGCCCTTGATCTTGCCGATCACGTGCATCTCGCACGGCTTGCAGTCGAACTTCAGGGTCAGCACTTCGTCGCCGTGGATCAGTTGCATCGGCTGCACCTTGGTGCGCACGCCGGTGACGCCCTTGGCCTGCTTCGGGCACAGGTTGAAGGAGAAGCGCAGGCAGTGCTTGGTGATCATCACCGGCACTTCGCCCGTTTCCTCGTGGGCCTCGTAGGCCGCGTCGATCAGCTGCACACCGTGACGGTGGTAGAACGCACGGGCCTTCTCGTTGTACACGTTGAACAGGAAGGACAGGTGCGACTCCGGGTACACCGGCGGCGGATTGGTCTCGGCCTTGCGCCCGCCACGCGGGTGCGCCTGGATGCGAGCTTCGGTGAGCGCCTCGATGGCCTCGCGGCGCAGCGACTTGAGCTGGGAGTTGGGGATGAAGAACGCCTGCGGGGCGTCCAGCTCGATGGCGTCGGCGTGGTACTGGGTGGTGCCCAGCTGGCCGAGCAGGTCGTGCAACTGGTCCAGCGCCTGTTCCGGCTTGTTGGCGGCGCCGAACGGGCCGTCCAGGGCGACGCTGGCGCTGACGCCTTCCTCGCTGGTGGCAGTCAGTTCCAGGCGCTCTTCACGCAGTTTCGCGACCCACGACAGGCCGACGCGGCGCTCGGCGGAGGTCTTCTGCAACGCCTGCTGCCAGTTGTGGTCGAGGTTGCGCGACAGCGGGTGGTTCGGGCGCAGGCGGTAGAGGCCCTCGGGCATCTCGTTGGGCTCGACGCGGTAGCGGTAGCGCTTCTCGCCGTCTTCCTCGAACTCACCCTTGGGCTCGGCGATGTTGGCGCGGAAGCCGACCACTTCGCGCTTGACCAGCACGTTGAGGCCGTCGCCGTTGGACAGCGGGTCCTTGGTTACCACCATCATGTCGCGCTTGCCGACTTTCTCTACCGTGCCCACCGGCAGGCCGGTGAAGGTCGGCGAGTCGAAGGCGCCGATGTCGATCTTGCGGTCGCTGACGAAGTAGTCGGTACTGCCGCGGTGGAAGGTCTTGTCCGGGTCCGGCACGAAGAAGTGGTCGGTGCGGCCGCTGGAGGCGCGGGCCAGGTCCGGGCGCTCGGCGAGGATGCCGTCCAGGCGCTGGCGGTAATAGGCGGTGATGTTCTTCACATAGCCCATGTCCTTGTAGCGCCCTTCGATCTTGAAGGAGCGCACGCCGGCATCTACCAGGGCGCTGAGGTTGGCGCTCTGGTTGTTGTCCTTCATCGACAGCAGGTGCTTCTCGAAGGCCACCACGCGGCCCTGGTCATCCTTCAGGGTGTAGGGCAGGCGGCAGGCCTGGGAGCAGTCGCCGCGGTTGGCGCTGCGGCCGGTCTGGGCGTGGGAGATGTTGCACTGGCCGGAGAAGGCCACGCAGAGCGCGCCGTGGATGAAGAACTCGATGGCGGCATCGGTCTCGTCGGCGATGGCGCGGATTTCCTGCAGGTTCAGCTCGCGGGCCAATACCAGCTGGGAGAAGCCGGCCTGGTCGAGGAACTTGGCCCGGCCCAGGGTGCGGATGTCGGTCTGGGTGCTGGCGTGCAGCTCGATTGGCGGGATGTCCAGCTCCATGATCCCCAGGTCCTGCACGATCAGCGCGTCGACGCCGGCGTCGTAGAGCTGGTGGATCAGCGCGCGCGCCGGTTCCAGCTCGTTGTCGTGGAGGATGGTGTTGATCGTGGTGAACACCCGCGCGTGGTAGCGGTGGGCGAACTCCACCAGCTGGGCGATATCGCTCACCTCGTTGCAGGCATTGTGCCGCGCGCCGAAGCTCGGGCCGCCGATGTAGACGGCGTCGGCGCCATGCAGGATGGCCTCGCGGGCGATGTGCACATCGCGGGCAGGGCTGAGCAGTTCCAGATGGTGTTTGGGCAGGGACATGGTTTCTTCTTTATCAGGCATGGCACGGGCAATCGCGCATTGTACCGGTCAAACGTCGCGCCGGCATCCGTGGCGTGCCGGACGGTGCGCAGAGGTACGCCTGTAAAGAATGGGGCGGCCGTTACCAGCCGCCCCGGGTGACTCAGTATTCGAACCGGTAGCCGACGTTGGCGTGGTTCTGGTCGAAGTTGTCACCGTCGCGGTAACCCACTTCCATGAACAGGCTGTGCCCGCCTTGCAGGCGAGTGGAGACGCCCACGGCCGCTTCGCGCCAGCCGCCGCTGAAGTCCGAGCTCTGCTTGGGCGTGTCGTTGATCCGGTAGCCGATGTCATCGGCCATCAGTTCACGCACATAGCCGCCCTTGAGGTACACCTCGGACTTGTGGTTCGCGTTGCTCAGCTCGTAGCCGACGATGCCGCCGGCGCGGGCCAGCAGCGAGTCGTAGTCGTCGTAGTGGATTTTCAGGCCGTTGCTGGCGCGCGACGAGAAGCCGCCCTGGTCGGTGTAGACCAGTTGCGCCTGCGGCTCGACGAACCACTGGCTGTCCTGCTCGCGGTGCAGGGTGAAGCGCTTGCCGGTTTCCAGCGAGACCGAATAGCCATCGCTGCTGCCGGAGCTCTTCACGCGGTTGCCCTGGGTGTCGTTGACGCTGAAGTTGTTCTTCAGGTGTGCGGCCTTGAGTACGGCGTCGATGTAGAAACCGTTCTCGTGCAGCCAGGTGCCGTAGACGCCGATGTGCGTGTTGCGCGCGCCGCCGCTGCCTTCGTCGAAGCTCTGGTCGGCCTCGGTATGGCCGATCATGGCGCCGACGAACAGGTCGCCGCTGGAGACCGGCAGACGGCGGTCCACGCCCAGCTGGATGCCCTGGTAGCTCAGGCGGTAGCCATCGAAGTTGCTGCCGGCGAAGGAGTGCAGGCGGCCGCCGTTGGTGCGCAGCCAGACGTTGCCGTCGGTGTCACGCTCGGTGTAGCGCAGCTCGCCCATGCGTTGCAGCAGGGTCTGCATGTCGAGGTAGGACAGCAGGTAGTTGGTGTGTACTTGCGCATGGAAGGCGCGGGTGGTCGAGGTGCCGGGGCCTGGCGCCGGGCCGGGCGGTGTCGGCGCGATCGGGTCGCCGGGCTCGATCGGGCCGGGCGGGGTCGGGTCGACTGGAGGTGTGGGGTCAACCGGCGGCGTCGGATCGACCGGGGGATTGGGGTCTACCGGGGGCGTTGGGTCCACCGGCGGCTGCGGATCGATCGGGTCGGTCGGGCCCGGATCCACCGGCGGCGCGGTGTAGCCATACAGCTCCCAGTTGTCGTCCTGGTTCTTGCGCAGGGCATAGGTGTTGCCGCCCAGTTCCACCAGTGCGCCCTCGTAGAGGCCGAACTGGCCGCTGCCGCCGTGGGTCTCGATGATCTCGATACGCTCGTTGCCCAGCGTACTCTGCGATCCGTCGTTGGCCACCAGCACCGAGTGGTTGCCGGTGCTGCCGCCGGCTTCGCTGATGCTCAGCTTGTCGGTCAGCTGGTTGACGATGTCGGTGTAGAAGTGGAATGCCCCCGAACCGCTCAGCGAGCCGAGTTGCAGGCTGCCGTAATGGGCGGGCTGGTTGGCGGCGAAGCCGTTCTGCCAGGATTCGCGGCTGTTGAGGAAGACCTGCGAGCCGTCCTGCAGGTCCAGTGCGGTGAGGCTGGAGGTGGCGTAGTGAGTGGCGTCGCTGCTGTTCTGGTCCAGCAGGTACCAGCGTGAGCCCTTGAGGTTCAGGGTGGCGCTGCTGACGCCGCCGTCCGTTGCAACAGTGCTGTCAGTCACCGTGCGGCCAACCAGCTCGCTGCCCTGCGCATTGAGCGTGAAGCTGCTGGCGAACACGCCCTCGGCGCTGTCCTGGCTGGCGTTGACGTTGAGCAGGCTGCGTCCGTCCTGGGCGGTGGCGCTGCTGTTGGCCAGGTTCAGGGTGGCGTCCTTCACGGCATCGGCAACGTTCATGATGCTGCTGTTCTGCCCGTCGGAGGTGCGCCCGGCGAGGCCACCCACTTCGATCAGCCCGGCCGTGCCGGTGGCGCCGTCGAGGTGCGCCATGTCGGTGTCGGTCAGGTCGATGACCTGGCCGCCCTCGAGGCGGTCACCGTTGCTGGCGAGGCTGTAGCCGTTGGCGAAGGAGTAGCGGATCGCGCTGGCGGCGGAGGCGATGCTGTTGCGCACGCCCGGCACCAGAGGTGTGAGGGTGATCTTCGCGCCGTCGCCCATCACCCGCAGGCCGGCGGAGTCCTTGCCTTCGGTGGTGATGTCGGTCTTGCCGTACACCGTCACTTCGGAATTGCCGTACTGCGCGCCGGCGTGGCCGCTGTTGACCGGTGCGCTGGCACTGCCGCCGCCCAGCGAACCGGCGGCCAGACCGTGGGACTGGCCGCTGCCGGTGGTGTGGATCACCGTCTGGAAGTCCTGGTGTTGCTCGCTGTTGATCGTCACTTGCGAATCGCCGGTGGCCCAGGCGCCGATCTCGTTGGTGCCGGCGGTCTTGATCCGCAGGTGGCCGCCGTCATAGCCGGTGGCGGTGACGCTGGAGTGGCCCAGCGCGAACAGGGCGTTGGCTCCATAGCGGCTGTTGCTGCCCTGGTTGAAGTCGCCGCCCATGAAGGTGATCGACGAATTCGCCGTGGCGTAGAGGCCCACGCCGTTGCTGATGCCGGTGCCGTTCATGTCCACCAGGTCGAGGGTGACGGTGCCGTTGTTATTGGCTTCGACCGAACGCTGGCTGGACTTGTTGGTGACCGTCAGCAGGTAGGGTGCGCCGTCCTTCGAGGTCATGTCGATGGTCCCGCCATTGGCGGCGAACAGGCCCTTGCCGGCGGCGATGGTCAGGTTGGCGTTGCCGTTCAGCTCTGCGCTGGAGGTGCCGCCGTCCACGTACAGCGCGCTCTTGGGGCTGCTGTAGCTGGTGTTGGTGCTGGTGGCGGTGAGGTTGCCGTTGAGCACGAAGCGCCCGCCGCCGGTGACGGCGATGCCGTTGTAGACGTACTTGCTGTTGGAGTTGCTGTTGCTGCCGTACTTGTACTCGATGTCACCGTTGACGGTGACCTGGCTGTTGGCGCCCTTGATATCCAGGGTATTGCCATCGACCTTGCCGCTGACGCCGGTCAGCACCAGGGGCGAGCCGCTGGGCCCGGTCATGGTGATGATGGCGCCGTTGCTCACGGCGATGGTCTTGATGGTGCCGACCTGGCTGAAGTCGTCGTACAGACCGGCCTGGTTGGCGGTGTAGCGTTGATCGGTTTCGGTGATGCTGTTGGCCGCCATCGCGGTGGCCACGGCCAGCGGGCTGGCCAGCAGAAGCATCAATGGGGTGTTCTTCATCACGGTTTCCTACCGCCTCTCGGCGGGATGGGTGAAGAGAACCCGGTTGCGCGTTTTCCATGTGCCGCGCCAGGCAAGGCCTGGCGTGAAGGGGTGGGAAGGTGGGAATCAGCGGGGGTGTCTTGGCACTGTGAGTCACTCACGGGGGTTGGTAGCGGTGGCGATTGTTCACTACAGCGCCCGGCAACACCCTTGAGCTATGTCAGAAGGTTTTCGAATCCGGCATGGGTATTGAGAAACGTCATGGCCAGGCCAGATCAGCACTGACCTGAATCAGTACGTACCGGCACTGGAGCTGCGCAATGCGGCGCCCATGCAGCCTTGCAGAGGGCAGGGCGGCCCCCTTGCAAAACTGCAAAGTGACCCTGCAACCCTGTCTATTCCGCGCTTTGCGGGCATGGACCAAGATGCGCTCGTCCTTTCGGAATACCTCCCCCACTTTCAAGGAACCGAATCATGAACGCCAAGAAATCCCTGCTCGCCGCTTCCCTCGCCCTGGCCATCGGCAACGTCTTCGCCGCCGGCAACCCGACTGTCGAACACAACACCCAGGCCTTCCTCGAAGCCCTGGAGGCCGGCAAGGGCCAGCCGCTGGAAACCCTCTCGCCGAAAGATGCCCGCGCCGTACTCACCGGTGCCCAGGCCTCGGTGAAGGTCGACCTGTCCGGCACCCAGGTCAGCGAGAAGACCATCCAGACCGAGGTCGGCCCGGTGAAACTGACCGTCGTCCGCCCGGCCGGTGTGAAGGGCACGCTGCCGGCGTTCATGTACTTCCACGGCGGCGGCTGGGTGCTGGGCGACTACCCGACCCACGCCCGCCTGATCCGCGACCTGGTGGTGAATTCCGGCGCCGTCGCTGTCTACGTCGACTACACCCCGTCCCCCGAAGCGCATTACCCGGTGGCGATCAACCAGGCCTACGCCGCGACGAAATGGGTCGCCGAGCACGGCAAGGAGCTCAACGTCGACGGCAAGCGCCTGGCCGTTGCCGGCAACAGCGTCGGCGGCAACATGGCGGCGGTGGTCGCGCTGATGGCCAAGGACAAGGGCACGCCCAAGCTGCGCTTCCAGGCCCTGCTGTGGCCGGTGACCGACGCCAGCTTCGAGACCGGCTCGTACAACCAGTTCGCCCAGGGGCACTTCCTCACCAAATCGATGATGCAGTGGTTCTGGGACAGCTACACCACCGACCCGAAACAGCGCGCCGAGATCTACGCTTCTCCGTTGCGCGCCACCACCGACCAGCTCAAGGGCCTGCCGCCGACCCTGATCCAGACCGCCGAGTCCGACGTGCTGCGTGACGAAGGCGAAGCCTACGGCCGCAAGCTGGATGCCGCCGGTGTGGCTGTCACCTCCGTGCGCTACAACGGAATGATCCACGACTACGGCCTGCTCAACGTGGTGAGCAAAGTGCCAGCCGTTCAAGCCGCCATGCGCCAGGCCGGCCAGGAGCTGAAGGTCCACCTGCAGTAAGCCGCTTTCCTCCCTCGCCGCCAGGCGGGGGAGGCCACTTCTCTGGAGGGAACCCACATGAACCAGACCACGCAGCAAGAATCCGTCACCCTGATCATCCGCCACCGCGCCCGCCCCGACAGCGTCGCCGCCTACGAAGCCGTCCTGCGCGAGCTGACCCGCGCCGCCAGCGAATTCCCCGGCCACCTGGGCGTGGACGTGATGCGCCAGGGCGAGCACTTCACCTCGGTGCTGCGCTTTGCCAGCGCCAACGAACTGCAGGCCTGGCTGGATTCGCCGCAGCGCCGCGAGCTGATCGAGCGCGCCGACCCGCACCTGCTCGAGGGTGAACAGAAGGAGCTGCACAGCGCCCACGAGTTCTGGTTCACCACCCCGGACAACCCGCAGAAACAACCGCCGCGCTGGAAACAGGCGGCCATCTCCTACCTGGTCATCCTGCCGCTGGTGATGCTGGTGCCGCAGCTCTGGCGCCCGCTGTTCACGCAAGTCCCGCTGCTGGGCGGCTTCGTACCGGCCAACATGCTCATCGTCGCGACCATCGTCCTGCTGGTGGTCTACGTTTTCATGCCACGGGCCACGCGCCTGTTCTCCGCCTGGCTCAACGCCCGCTGATCGAAAGAGGAAATCGCCCATGTACGCCGACCTGATCCTGACCAACGGCCGCTTCCATACCGTCGACCGCGAGAAACCCGAGGCCACCGCCGTGGCCATCGCCGACGGCAAGTTCATCGCCGTGGGCACCGAGGCGGAAGCCATGGCCCTGCGCGCCGGCGCCACCCGCGTCATCGACCTCAAGGGCCGCACCGTCATCCCCGGCCTCAACGACTCGCACCTGCACCTGATCCGCGGCGGGCTGAACTACAACCTCGAACTGCGCTGGGAAGGCGTGCCGTCCCTGGCCGACGCCCTGCGCCTGCTCAAGGAACAGGCGCTGCGCACGCCGTCGCCGCAATGGGTGCGCGTGGTCGGTGGCTGGAACGAGTTCCAGTTCGCCGAGAAACGCATGCCGACTATCGAGGAGCTGAACCAGGCGGCGCCGGACACCCCGGTGTTCGTCCTGCACCTGTACGACCGCGCACTGCTCAACCGCGCCGCGCTGCGCGTGGTCGGCTACACCAGGGACACCCCGAACCCGCCCGGCGGCGAGATCGTCCGCGACAGCAACGGCGAGCCCACCGGCATGCTGGTGGCGCGGCCCAACGCGATGATCCTCTACGCAACCCTGGCCAAGGGGCCGAAACTGCCCTTCGACTACCAGGTGAACTCCACCCGCCAGTTCATGCGCGAGCTGAACCGCCTGGGCGTCACCAGCGCCATCGACGCCGGCGGCGGCTTCCAGAACTACCCGGACGACTACCAGGTGATCGAACAGCTGGAGAAAGACAACCAGCTCACCGTGCGCATCGCCTACAACCTGTTCACCCAGAAGCCCAAGGAAGAACTGGCCGACTTCAAGAACTGGACGTCGAGCGTGAAGTACGGGCAAGGCAGCGACTTCCTGCGGCACAACGGCGCCGGCGAGATGCTGGTGTTCTCGGCCGCTGACTTCGAGGACTTCCTCGAACCGCGCCCGGACCTGCCCGGCACCATGGAAGCCGAGCTGGAGCCGGTGGTGCGCCACCTGGTCGAGCAGCGTTGGCCGTTCCGCCTGCACGCCACCTACGACGAATCCATCTCACGCATGCTCGACGTGTTCGAGAAGGTCAACCTGGATATCCCCTTCAACGGCCTGCACTGGTTCTTCGACCACTGCGAGACCATCTCGCCGAAGAACATCGAGCGGGTGAGGGCGCTGGGCGGTGGCATTGCCATCCAGGACCGCATGGCCTTCCAGGGCGAGTACTTCGTTGACCGCTATGGCAAGCAGGCCGCCGAGGCGACCCCGCCGATCAAACGCATGCTGGCCGAAGGCGTCCCTGTGGGGGCCGGCACCGACGCCACCCGCGTTTCCAGCTACAACCCCTGGACGTCGCTGTACTGGATGGTCAGCGGCAAGACCGTCGGCGGCATGGAGCTGTACCCCGAAGGCTTGTCCCGCTCGACCGCGCTGGAACTCTACACCCACGGCAGCGCCTGGTTCTCCAACGAGCAGGGCAGGAAAGGGATGATCAAGGTCGGGCAGATGGCCGACGTGGCCGTGCTCTCGGCGGACTACTTCAACGTGCCGGAGGAAGAGATCAAGGTCATCGAATCGGTGCTGACCGTGGTGGACGGCCGCGTGGTGTTCGGCAGTGGCGACTTCGAGCGCCAGGCGCCGACGGCGATCCCGGTGCTGCCGGACTGGTCGCCGGTGGCCAAGGTCCCCGGCCACTGGCGTCCGCAAGGCCCGCTACAGCAGGCCGTGCACCAGTGCGCCGGCTCCTGCGGCGTGCATGGGCACAGCCACGAGCGGGCGCGGCAGTCGAGCGTGCCGGTGAGTGACTTCCAGGGCTTCTGGGGCGCCTTCGGCTGTTCCTGCTTCGCCTTCTGACGCTGGCGCTTCTGCAGGATGGCGTGGAGCGCAGCTATACCCATCAATCGTTGCACCGACAGCATGGGTATCGCTGCGCTCCACCCATCCTACGTTCTTGGGTCCACGATGATCCTCGGCCAGGGCTGTCGCAGGCATGGCCCGCTCCTACACGCCGGCTCCGCGCCCTCCCTGTAGGAGCGGGCCATGCCCGCGACCCGCGGACGATGTCCGCGCTACCCATCACGCCGATTCAACCGGGCGGGCTCCCGTAGGATGGCGTGGAGCACAGCGTTACCCCTGATTCCCGGGCTAGAACCCCACCAACTGCCCCACCGCCTGCGCCTGCGGATCATCGCGGCGGCTCACCAGCGCATAGTTGTAGCCACCCTGGCTCCAGTAACGTGCCAGCAGGTCGCCATCGGTGCGCTGCCCCTGCGGCAACATCTCGTGGCGCGGCCCCGGCGGACGGATGAAGAAGGTCAACCGACGCCCCTGGCCATCCTCGTAGATCACCAGCGCCGCCGCACCCTGTTCGGTGGCGAGCAGCCGCGCCCCGACGGTCTTCAATCCAACCTGCTCCAGCGCCGGCGGTGGCGTGGCGTTCTTCAGGTAACGCGCCAGCCAGCCGTGCAGGTCGCCGCCATCGCGCAGGTCCAGACCATTCTGCCCGGCATCGGCGAACAACCGGTACGCCTGGACTGCGTCCTGCATCGGTAGCATGCCGCGCAGCATCGCGTCGCCGCGCATCTGCCAACCCCCCATGCCGCCGACGCCCAGCGCGATCAACAAGGCCGCCGCCGTGGCCAGGCGCGAACGCCTGCGCTGCTGGAGTTGCCGGCGAATCCGCGCCGGGTCCAGTTGTTCCGGGACTGCACCCCGCGCCTGGCCGGCAAAGGCCGCACGCAGCTGCTGCGCATCCTGCCGCCAGCCTTCCACGCGGCGGGCGTCGTCCGGGTGTGCTGCCAGCCAGGCCTCCACCCACTGGCGGCGGGCCGGGTCCAGTTGGTCGTCGAGGTAGGCGTGCAAATCTTGCTCGTCGGGAATGCGTTCGTTCATTTCAGTACCCGCAAGGAGGGAGTCGCCGCCTGGCCTTCGCTCAGCGCGCGCAGCGCCGTGCGGGCGCGCGACAGGCGGGACATGACGGTACCCATGGGAATATCCAGTGCCTCGGCCACCTCGCGGTAGCTCAGGCCTTCGACGCTGACCAGCGTCAGCAGGGCGCGCTGCTCGGCGGGCAGGCGCTCGAAGGCCTCCAGCGTCGAGCGTGCGCTGACGATGTCCTCGGGCGATGCGCTCACCGCGCTGTCCGCGCCGAACAGGCTGAGCAGGCGGGCGTAGCGTTTCGCCCGACGCTGCCCGTCGATGAAGTGCCGGTAGAGGATCGAGAACAGCCAGGCGCGCAGGTCGCCGTCGTCGCGGCGGCCGGTCCAGGCCGACAGTGCCTTCTCCAGCGTGGCCTGCACGAGGTCGTCGGCGCTGCTCGCGCTGCGCGTCAGTGACAGGGCGAAGCGCCGCAGCCGGGGCAGCAGTTCGCGCAGTGAATGGTCGTCCAGTGAGTGCATCGGGGCGCCGGGAATGGGTGGATTCGAGCGAGAAAGACGACTGTGGCGGCAATCTATTCCCGCTACGGGAAAAAATAATTCTTTCACGGTTGGCGGGAATAACCCCGCGCACGGTGCGTCGTACCGGCTCAACGCATTCAGCCTAAGCCTGAGGAGCTGGAAATGACAGAAACACCGCCCAACGCCCCCAACGTGCCCCTGCGCCTTGCCGCCATCGGCGCCGTGGTGCTCGGCGTGGCCGCCGTCTTCGCCTACGTCGCCGGCTGGCTCGACCCGCAGCGCCTCACTCCGGACAAGGTCATCAATACCCTGGAACACAACGGTGGCGTCTACCCCGGCTATCGGCGCAACCATGCCAAGGGCCTGTGCGTGATCGGCCACTTCGACAGCAACGGCGGCGTGGCCGACCTGTCCCGTGCCAGCCTGTTCTCCGTCGGCCGGGTTCCGGTGGTCGGGCGCCTCGCCATCCCCGGCGGCAACCCCAGGGCCAGCGACGGCGCCGCGCCGATCCGCAGCCTGGCGCTGCGCTTCCTGCCGGCCGACGGGCAGGAGTGGCGCACCGGCATGAACGCCATGCCGGTCTTCGTCGTCCGCGACGTGGCCAGCTTCTTCGCCCTGCAACAGGCTACCGCGCCGCAACCGGGCACCGGCAAACCCGATCCGGCCAAGGCCGGGGCCTTCTTCAAGGCGCACCCCGAGACCGGCCCGTTCCTGCAATGGATGAAGACCTCGACACCGTCCTCCAGCTACGCCAACAGCGCCTACTACGGCCTCAACGCCTTCTACCTGGTGAACAAGGACGGCAAGGAGCAGCCCGTGCGCTGGTCCGTGCAGCCCGAAGCGCCGGTCGAACCGCTGGCCGCCGACAAGCGCGGCGACGCCGACTTCCTCGCCGCTGAACTGGCCCAGCGCATCGCCGCCGGCCCGCTGCGCTGGCGCCTGCAGTTCACTCTGGGCGAACCCGGCGACAGCACCACCGACGCTACCCAGGCCTGGCCCGACAGCCGCCGCAAGGTGGATGCCGGGGAACTGGTGATCGAGCGCCTGCAGCCGGAAATCGGCGGCGACTGCCGCGACGTCAATTACGACCCGCTGATCCTCCCCGACGGCATCCGCGCCTCCGACGACCCGCTGCTCAGCGCACGCTCGGCCGCCTACTCGGAATCCTTCAATCGCCGTACCCGTGAGCAGGCCCAGGAGACCCACTGATGAAACCGACCTACTTCCCGCTCTCCCTGCGCGTGCTGCACTGGCTGATGGCCGTGCTGGTGCTCGCCATGCTGCTGATCGGCCTGGGCATGGTCGCCAGCGTCTCGCCGCGCCATGCCGCGCTGGTTGCCATCCACAAACCGCTGGGTGCCGCGCTGCTGGTGCTCGTACTGCTGCGCATCGTCGTACGCCTGACCCATCGCATCCCCGCGCTGCCCAGCGACATGCCCGGCTGGCAACGCCGCGCCGCGCACCTCTCGCACCTCGTGCTGTATGGCCTGCTGCTGGCCCAGCCGCTGGTGGGCTGGACCATGCAATCTGCCGGCGGGTACCCGGTGGTGCTCTGGGGCGGCTTTGAGCTGCCGGCCCTGGTTTCGCCCTCGGTCGAGCTGCACGCCATCCTGCGCAGCGCGCACACGGTCATCGCCTACGCCTTGCTTGCCACCATCCTCGTGCACCTCGCCGCCGCGCTGTTCCACGGGCTGATCCGCCGCGACGAAGTCCTCCCCAGCATGACCGGCGCCCCCATGCCGCGTGCTGTCTCTTCGGGAGAGCGGCCATGAAAGCGCTGGCTTTCGCCCTGGCATGCTTCTCGTATTCCTGCGCGGCGCTCGCCGCGCAGGACGCACCACCGGCGCAGGACTACCACTACGGCCAGCGGCTGGACATCCAGCGCGTGGTGCAGGCGCCGGACCTGGATTTCTGTGGGATTCGCGAGGTGGAGATGACCTATGAGGACAGCGCCGGGCAGCGGCACACGCTGCGCTATCCGGTTTGGGGGCAGGGCTGCGACAACGAAAACTGAGGATCTGCCCGGACGCGTGGTTGCCCCTGGAATCGTGGCCGCGCGTCCGCAACTGCCGCTGATGTCGCTGCAATGCCCGCCGCAGAGCGGCCCGCTCGTAGCGAGGCGAAGCTGCTCATACCTAAGTATGAATTCTGGAATCCCTACTTCGTCGCTTACGCGCCGGCCGCGCACTGATTAGCTTTCCCGTCGCCAACACCAACCACGGGAAAGCCGCATGACAACAAGAACAGCGCGCGCCGGGTTCCGCCCGAATGCCCTTGCGCTTGCCATTGCAATGGGCTGCGCGGCACAAGCGCAGGCCGTGACCTTCAACATCGGGGAAGTCCAGGGGACCTTCGACTCTTCGCTCTCCGTGGGCGCCAGCTGGGCGCTGCGCGGCGGCGATCCGGACCTGATCGGCGTCAACAATGGCGGCAAGGGGCTGTCGCAGACCTCCGATGACGGCCACCTGAACTTCAAGAAGGGCAAGACCTTCTCGAAGATCTTCAAGGGCATCCACGACCTCGAACTCAAGTACGAAGACACCGGCGTGTTCCTGCGCGGCAAGTACTGGTACGACTTCGAGCTCAAGGATGAAAGCCGCCCGTTCAAGGACATCAGCGACAGCGGCCGCAAGGAAGGCGCCAAGTCCTCCGGCGCGCAGATGCTCGATGCCTTCGTCTACCACAACTACACCATCGCCGATCAGCCGGGCTCGGTGCGCCTGGGCAAGCAGGTGGTGAGCTGGGGCGAGAGCACCTTCATCCTCAACAGCATCAACTCGATCAACCCGATCGACGTGGCTGCGTTCCGCCGCCCCGGCGCCGAGATCAAGGAAGGCCTGATCCCGGTGAACATGTTCTACGTCTCGCAGAGCCTGACCGACAGCCTTTCCGCCGAAGCCTTCTACCAGCTGGAGTGGGACCAGACGGTCGTCGACAACTGCGGCACCTTCTTCTCCCAGGCCGACGTGGTGGCCGATGGCTGCTCGAACAACCTGCGCCTGCTGACCAACAACCTGGCCGCGGGCCGCGCGATCAACGCCGCGCTGCCGGGCACCTCGATGGACATCGACCAGAACAGCGAGGGCACCCTGGTACGCCGTGCCGGCGACCGCGATGCCCGTGACAGCGGCCAGTGGGGCCTGGCGCTGCGCTATATGTTCGACCCGCTGAACACCGAGTTCGGCGCCTATTTCATGAACTACCACAGCCGCGCGCCGTTCCTGAGCGTGACCTCGCCGTCGCAGGGGCTCTACAACGTCGCTGCCCGCGCCGGCGCTGGCGCACCGCTGGTGGTGGCGGGCAACTCCAGCTACTTCATGGAGTACCCCGAGGACATCCACCTGTACGGCCTGAGCTTCTCCACCACGTTGCCCACGGGCACCGCGTGGAGCGGCGAGATCAGTTACCGGCCGAACGCGCCGGTGCAGCTCAACACCACCGACCTGCTGTTCGCCGGGGTCGGGCCGTTGGCGGCGATCAACCCGGCCTTCGCCGCCTACGGCAACGCCTCGGTGCTCGACGCTACGCCGGGCAGCGATCTGCACGGCTACGAGCGCAAGGAAATCACCCAGTTCCAGACCACCCTGACGCACTTCTTCGACCAGGTAATGGGCGCCGAGCGCCTGACCCTGGTGGGCGAGGTGGGTGTGGTGCACGTCGGTGGACTGGAGTCGACCCGCGACGCCCGCTATGGCCGTGACCCGGTCTACGGCCCCGGGCCGTTGCAGGCGACCGGATCGGTGGATACCTGCCGCGCGCTGAACCAGACCACGATTTCCGGCGCAGTCGGCAACAACGACTACAGCAACCTGACCCGCAACTGTGTCGACGACGGCTACGTCACCTCGACCTCCTGGGGTTACCGCGCCCGCGCGATCTGGGACTACAACAGCGTGTTCGCCGGGGTGAACCTGCGCCCCAACATCAGCTGGTCCCACGACGTCCACGGCTACGGCCCCAACGGCCTGTTCAACGAGGGCAACAAGGCCATCAGCTTCGGCATCGACGCCGACTACGCCAACACCTACACCACCAGCCTTTCCTACACCGACTTCTTCGGCGGCGACTTCAACACGTCGGTCGACCGGGACTTCGTCGCACTCAGTTTCGGCGTGAACTTCTAACGCAGAGGACCAAGCAATGCTCAATCAACGATCCCTGATGCAATCCGGCGTGCTGGCCCTGTCCCTGCTGGCCAGCAGCGTGATGGCGGCGGCTCCTGCGGCCGAAGTGGCCCAGCTGGGCGCCAGCCTGACGCCCATGGGCGCAGAAAAGGCCGGCAATGCCGATGGCAGCATCCCGGCCTGGACCGGCGGCCTGCCGGTCAATGCCGGCGCAGTCGACGCCAAGGGCTTCCTGGCGGACCCCTTCGCCAATGAAAAGCCGCTGTTCGTGATCACCGCCGCCAACGCCGAGCAGTACAAGGCCAAGCTCACCGATGGCCAGATGGCGATGTTCAAGCGCTATCCGGACACCTACAAGATCCCGGTCTATCCGACCCACCGCACCGCCGCACTGCCGGACGAAATCTACGCCGCCGCCAAGACCAGCGCCCAGCGCACCGAGCTGCTGGCCGGCGGCAACGGCCTGCAGAACTTCGACAGCCGCTACTACGCCTTCCCGATTCCCAAGACCGGCGTGGAACTGGTGTGGAACCACGAGACGCGTTACCGCGGCGGTAACATCCACCGTTACATCACCCGCGTGCAGCCGCAGGTGGACGGCACCTTCTCCATGGTGCATTTCGAGGACGAGGTGTCGTACCCGGCCAATCTCTCGGACTTCGACAAGGAGAAGGGCGGCAACATCCTCTTCTACTTCATCCAGCGCGTGACCGCGCCGGCGCGCCTGGCGGGCAACGTCCTGCTGGTGCACGAGACCATCGACCAGGTGGCGGAGCCGCGCCAGGCCTGGGTCTACAACGCCGGCCAGCGCCGCGTGCGCCGCGCTCCGCAGGTGGCCTACGACGGCCCGGCGACTGCCGCCGACGGCCTGGCGACCTCCGACAACTACGACATGTACAACGGCTCGCCGGACCGCTACGACTGGAAACTGGTCGGCAAGAAGGAGCTGTACATCCCCTACAACAGCTACAAGCTCGACTCGCCGTCGCTCAAGTACGACGACATCATCAAGGCCGGCCACATCAACCAGGACCTGACCCGCTACGAACTGCACCGCGTATGGGAAGTGGTGGGCACCCTGAAGAGCGGCGAACGGCACATCTACGCCAAGCGCCACATGTTCTTCGACGAAGACACCTGGCAACTGGCCGAGGTCGATCACTACGACGGTCGCGGCCAGCTCTGGCGCGTCGGCGAGGGCCATGCCCAGCAGTACTACAACCAGAAAGTGCCGGGTTACACCGCCGAAGCGCTCTACGATGTCATCTCCGGCCGCTACTCGGTCATGGGCCTGAAGAACGAAGAGCGGCAGAGCATCGTATTCGGTGCCAAGGCCCTCGCCGCGGATTACACCCCGGCGGCCCTGCGCCAGACCGGCGTGCGCTGAAGCACGCGGGTTTCACAGAGCAACTCCGTGTTTGGGCGGCCGCTGGGCCGCCCTTTTTTGTGTCGGTTCGCCGGAAACCTGTATGCAATCAACGGGGCTGGCCGTACCATGATTTCCCCCGCAATCGATCCAATCCACGAGTTACACCATGCTTACGGCGAATAGCCACAGCGCTGCGTACGCCGCTCCTGCGCTGCCCTCCGGCTTCCTCCCACGCCCGCGTCTGAGTACGTCACTGCTTGCTGCCAGCGCCCGCCTGCGGCTGATCTGCGCGCCTGCCGGCAGCGGCAAGAGCGTGCTGCTGCGCGAGTGCGCCCAGGCCTGCCCGGAAGGCACGCGCCTGGTCTGGCTGGACCTGCGCGGCGTGCTCGCCGACGAGCTGGAGCTGCGCCAGCGGCTTGCCCAAGCGCTGCAGCTGGAGTCCGCCGACAGCGGTGTGCTGCTGGGTTGGCTGGCCAAACAGCGGGCACCGCTGTGGATCATGCTCGACGACCTGTCGAGCCACTGCGGCCCTCAACTGGACGGGATACTGGACCAGTTGCTGCAAGCGTCTTCGCCCGCTGTCCGCTGGTGGCTGGCCAGCCGCCGCCGGCCGGCCTGCAAGCTGGAACGGCTGCTGCTGGAGGGCGACCTGTATGAAGTCGGTGCGGGTGAACTGGCACTGAACACGGGTGAACTGGGTGAGCTGCTCGGCAACCTCTACGGCGAGGCCCCGGCAGAAACCGTCGAGGCGCTGCTTGCCGAGACCGATGGCTGGTTCGCCGGCGTGCGCCTGCGCCTGCATGGGCGTGATCTCGCCCAGACTCGCGAGACGGCGCCAGGCAATGCCCTGATTCGCCGCTACCTGGAGCGCGAGGTGCTGGCGGAACTGAGCGACGAGCTGCGCGAAACGCTGTGCCGGCTTTCCTGCCTGCAGGATTTCGATGCCTCGCTGTGCGAGCACGTACTGGGGGTGGGCGAGGGCGCGGCGCTGTTGCGCCGGCTGCTGGAGGCCGGTGTCTTCATCGAGACCCTCGACGACGAGGCCAGCCTGTATCGTGTACAGCCCGCCGTGGCGCCCCTGCTGTCGAGCGAGGTGAGCCCGGCGCTCAAGCGCGCGCAGTTCCGCCACGCCTGCCAGTGGGCGGCCGGCCGTGGGCAGGTCCGCCAGGCCATCGATTACGCGCTGCAGGCCGAGCAACCGGATGTCGCGGCCAGCCTGATTCAGCACTTCACCAAGGACCGCCTGCTGCAAGGCAGCCAGCTGGCCCGTGTGCTGCAGTGGCGCAACGAGCTGCCGGCGGAGCTGTTGTCCAGCACACCGCGCCTGCTGATTCTCAATACCTGGGCGCTGCTCATCAGCGGCCGGCTGGACGACGCGGAGATCAGCGCGGCACAGCTGCAACGCTTCCTCCCGCAGCCCACGGCCAAGCGACAGCGCCACTTGCTCGCACAGTGCCAGGCGCTGCTTGGCAAGCTCGAATACCACCGTGGCACGGTCGGCGCGCCGCACATGGTCGAGGCGCTGCTCGACCTGCCCGAAGCGGCCTGGGCGCAGCATGTCATGCTGCTGTCGGCGCTGATCGAGCTGGAAATCGTCGATGGCCGGATCGACACGGCGCAAACCTTCCACCGCGATGCCATCAAGCTCGCGCGGCGCTTCGGCAGCCGTGTGCTCGAAGCGCTGTTGCTGTTGCAGCAGGTGCAGTTGATGGAAATGCGCGGCGAGCTGGGCGAGGCATTGCGCCTGGTGGAGCAGTTGCACCAGGAACTCGACCTGCTCTGGAAGGGCGAAGCCAACCCGTTGCGCGGGCGCACACGCCTGCGCCTGGCCGCCATTCTCACCCGTTTGGGCCGCAGGGTTCAGGCACGCGAACACTTCGAAGCCGGCCTGCAGGAGTGCCTGGACTGTGCTGACCCGGCGGCCTGCTGGGGCTACATCGGCCTGGCGGAGCTGGATGCGATGGAGGGCGCGCTGCCGCAGTCGCACCTGCGCCTGGCCGACGCCGAGCGGCTGCTGCAGTTCCGCAACATCACCGAGCCGCTGTACCAGAGCCTGCTGACGCTCAGCTACGCCCGGCTGTGGATTCAGGACGGGCAGGTCAGCCGTGCGCGGGCCGTGCTGGATGCCTGCCTGAGCCAGTACACCGGGCCTGAGCGGCACCGCCCGCCCTATGGCAACCCGGAACTGGTGCAGCGCCTGCAACTGGCGCAGGCCCACGCGCGCCTGGCAGACGGCGAAGACGTCGCCGCCACCTTCGACGCGATGCTGCAGGCTGCCCTGAAGGACGGCCGGCGCGCCTTGGCTGTGGAACTCTGGTTCGGTCTGGCCGAGGCCTACTACGCCAAGGGCCAGCAGAGCCAGGCGCAGAAAGCCCTGCTGGACGCCATGGCGCTGTCCCGCCAGCTCGGCACGGCGGGCGCCGAATACTGCTGCAGCCAGCGCAATCCGGGGTTGATCCGCTGGGGCAAGGAAACCCTGAACGCGGACAGCCCATCCTCTGCCGCCGTGCTGCTCAGCCGGCGCGAGCTGGCGGTGCTGGGGATGATTGCCCAGGGCCTGTCCAACCAGGACATCGCCGAGCAGCTCTACATCTCGCTGCACACCGTGAAGAGCCATGCCCAGAGCATCAACACCAAGCTGGGCGTGGCCCGCCGCACGCAGGCCATCGTGCGGGCCAAGGAACTGGGGCTGGTGAAGTAGGGCTGCTAGAGCCTGTCCGCTTGCACTTCGCTGTCGTCGCGGGCTTGCTCCAGCAATTGTCGGCGCAGCCCTCGCGGCGTTGTGCCGAACCAGCGGCGGCAGGCACGGTTGAACACGCTCTGTTCGCTGTAGCCCAGCAATCCCGCCACCTGTGACATCGGCATCCGCCGCTCGGCCAGGTAGTCCCGCGCGCGTGCCTGCCGCGTGCGCTCCAGCAGCCCCTCGAAGCCTTCACCTTCCTCGGCCAGGCGCCGCTGCAGCACACGTTCGTGCAGCCCGAGCTGCTCGGCCACCACCGCCAGTCGGCAGCGCTGGGTGGGCAGCAGGCGCTGGATGATCTTCTCCACCTGCTGCGCCAGGCCGAGGGCGGGGTTGAGCTCCTGCGCACTGAAGTAGTCGTGGAGGACGCGGTGCAGCAGCGGGTCCTGCGCCTCGATGTGCTGTGCCAGTTGCTCCTCGCGCAGCACCAGCGCGTGGCAGGACTGGCCGGCATACACCGCGCAGCCGAAGTAACGCCGATAGCGTGCTGGCGGTAACTCACCCAGGGACGCCAGCAGCAGCGAGCGCGCCCTGAAGTCCTTGCCGCAGAGCAGGCACAGGGTGTTGTGCGCCACACCCAGTGCCAGGTCCTGCATCTGCCGCCGTGGCCGCGTACCGCTCAGGCGGATTTCCACCACCAGCCTGGGCGCATCGGCGTCGCTGCGGTCCAGTTCCACCTCCACGCCGGGGCTGTGGTAGGCGATGAAACGCGCGATCTCCTCCAGCGCCGCACCCACCGTCGTGGCATTGCGTGCAATCAGCGCGACGGCGCCCAGCACGTGCAAGTCCTGGTACTCCGCCATGCGCAGGCCGAAATCCGCGCAATCGAGTTCCTGGGCGGCAGTCTCCAGCAGCGCCACCAGCGTACTCAGCGGCATTCGGCCTTCGTCATCCTCCAGCAGCCCCGGATCGATGCGAAAGCGCGCCAGCATGGCTTGCGGATTGCCACCCAACTGGGTGACCAGTTGCGGAAAGCCGCGCAGGGACGTGGCGCGGATGAGTGTGGTCATGGTCGTCTAAAGTCAAAAACGAGTCGTCAAAGATCAATAAATTTGCACCTGTGCTCGGAAGAATGCCAGCCCAATGCGTCGTGCGGTCCTGCCTGGCCCCCTCCGGCGCATCCCCTGAGCGCAACCGAGAACAAGAACCATGGAATTCGACTACATCATCGTTGGGGCCGGTTCTGCCGGTTGTGTCCTGGCCAATCGCCTGAGCGCCGACCCCTCGGTCCGCGTCTGCCTGCTGGAAAGCGGCGGCGAAGACCGCTCGCCGCTGATCCACACGCCGGTCGGCGTCGCCGCCATCCTGCCGACCCGCCACGTCAACTGGGCCTTCCAGACCGAGCCGCAGCCGGGCCTGGGCAACCGCCGTGGCTACCAGCCGCGCGGCAAGACCCTGGGTGGCAGCAGCTCGATCAACGGGATGATCTACATCCGTGGTCACCGCAGCGATTACGCCGACTGGCAGGCACTGGGCAATACGGGTTGGTCCTACGACGATGTGCTGCCGTACTTCCGCCTGAGCGAAAAGCACCACGCCGGCGCCAGCGAATTCCATGGCGGCGATGGCGAGCTTTATGTCGGCCGTGTCCGTCAGCACCCGATCTCCGACGCCTTCGTCGAGGCGGGGCAGAAGGCCGGCTATCGCTTCAACGACGACTTCAACGGCGCCGACCAGGAAGGCATCGGCCAGTACGACGTGACCATCCGCGACGGCCGTCGCTGGAGCGCCGCTACCGCCTTCCTCAAGCCGATTCGCGAACTGCGCGGCAACCTCACCGTGCTTACGGGCGCCACGGCGCAGCGCGTGCTGCTCGAAGGCAAGCGCGCGGTGGGCGTACAGGTGTCGGTGAACAAGCAGCGTGTGGAGCTCAAGGCGCGCAAGGAAGTGATCCTCGCCGCCGGCGCTTTCGGCTCGCCGCAACTGCTGCTGCTCTCGGGCATCGGTGCGGAGGCTGACATCAAGCCCCACGGCATCGCCCTGCAACATGAACTGCCCGGCGTGGGCAAGAACCTGCAGGATCACCCGGATGTCGTGCTCTGCTACAAGAGCCACGACACCTCGCTGCTGGGCATCTCCCCGGTGGGCTCGGTGAAGATGGGCAAGTCCCTGGTGCAGTACCTGCGTCATCACAGCGGCACCTTCGCCAGCAACTGCGCGGAAACCGGCGGCTTCCTGAAGACCTCAGCCGACCTCGCGCGCCCTGACATCCAGCTCCACGCCGTCATCGGCACTGTCGACGACCACGGCCGCAAGCTGCACTGGGGCCATGGCTTCAGCTGCCACGTCTGCGTCCTGCGCCCGAAAAGCACCGGCAGCGTCGGCCTGCACTCGGCCAACCCCAACGATGCCCCGCGTATCGACCCCAACTTCCTCGGCCACGACGACGACGTGCAGACCCTGCTCAAGGGCTACCGCATGGCCCAGGACATCGCCGCCCAGGCACCGCTGCAACGTTTCGGCCTCAAGGACATCTACAGCGGCGGGATGCAGAGCGACGAGCAACTGATCGACCTGCTGCGCCGCCGCACCGACACCGTGTACCACCCCATCGGCACCTGCAAGATGGGCAACGACGAACTGGCCGTGGTCGACAACCGCCTGCGCGTGCATGGCATGGAAGGCCTGCGCGTGGTGGATGCCTCGATCATGCCGACGCTCATCGGTGGCAACACCAACGCACCGTCGATCATGATCGCCGAGCGTGCGGCGCGGTGGATCGTGCAGGAGCGGTGAGGGTGGGGCGGTGAAGCCAGGTCTGCTGCCGGCCTGGTGTCGCGACGAGGAGAAGGGCGGTTGACCGCTGTCTCGATGGAGACTGCGCCGCCCGGCTTTACGTCGCCCGCGATATGCCCGTCGTTGGAGGGCAGTCGTTTCTACCGTGAACTGAGCGAGTGGGCGCGCAGCGACTTGCGGAAGTCCGCCGGGGACATGCCGCGCGCCTGACGGAACGCATGGCTGAAGGCGCTGGCCTGGGAGAAACCGAGCAACAAGGCGATCTCCATGATGCTGGAGTTGGTGTGCCTGAGGTGCC
Source organism: Enterobacterales bacterium AE_CKDN230030158-1A_HGKHYDSX7 (assembly GCA_046940325.1). GTDB lineage: Bacteria > Pseudomonadota > Gammaproteobacteria > Pseudomonadales > Pseudomonadaceae > Pseudomonas. The sequence continues at coordinate 271,555 of JBKYMN010000010.1, forward strand.
GCTCAGCGAGGTCCATCCGCACCGACTCCAGCACCTGGTTGAAACCCTGCCCTTCGGCGGTCAGCTTGCGCTGCAGCGTACGAGGCGACATGGCGAGCTGGCAGGCCAGCCCTTCGAGGCTGAAATCCCCGTTGGGGATGCGCTCGGCCAGGAGGGCGCGCAAGCGGCCGGTCACCGACCGCGGCGTATGGGCGCGGCCCAGCTGCCGGTCGGCCTCGAGCAACAGGCTTTTATGGGTGCTGGGCTCTGCGCCGACAATGCGCATGGACAGCAGCGACTCGGAGAAGCTGAGCGCGTTCCTGCCCGCGCCGAATTCCACGGGGCAGCCGAAGTAGCGCTCGTAGAGCACCGGATCGCCCATGGCCGTGTGGGTCATCTTGACTCCCAGCAGCGGCACGTTACAGCCGATGAGCCAGCGGCCGAAGGCGGCACGGCCGGCCACCAGCGCCTCCGTCAGGCAACACGCGCCGGCGCACGACACCTGCTCGTCGAGCAGCACGTCCTCGACCATCACCACACCGTTATCGATGCTGATCTGCGTCTGGCTCGACGGAACATCCAGGACTATCGCCGCGTAGCGATGGACCAGGCTCAGCGACTCTCCCAGCGTTGAACTGGTCATCATCATGTAGCCGAGCACGCCGTAGCTGCTCACATGCACCTTCGAGCCCACCACCAGGCCGAAATGCGGAAGCCCGGTCATGCTGGCCGAACGCTGAAGCAGCCTGCACAGGTAGGGCAGGGGAATGCGCTGGATCGAATCGCGCAACCATTCCTGGGGTAACTCGATCTCGCGCAGGAGTGGCTCAACCCGGCATCCATGCTGTTCAGCGACTCGTAGCACATGATTGACGAACGTGGCGCTGACTGTGGCAGGGCGCATAGGCGTCTCGGGGTCCGCTGAAAGTGGGCGCGAATCTAGCAAGAGCGAAGCCGGGGCGGCGAGAGGCATCCGTCGGCAGCGTCAAGCCCGGCCGCTGACCAGCACACCGGCACCGGTAATCTGCGCGGCCGCCTCCGAAAGGAGGAACAGGATCACTGAGCAAAGCTGCTCCGGCGCGACCCAGCGACCGTATTCGGCACCTGGCATCGCCGCGCGGTTCTGCGGTGTATCGAGGACGCTGGAGAGCACCGCGTTCACGGTGATTCGCTGGCCCTTGAGCTCCTCGGCGAGATCCTCGGTCAGGTTCAGCACCGCCGCCTTGGTCGCCCCATAGACGCCCTTGGCCTGGCCCGCTCGCGCGGCGACCCCCGAACCGATATTGACGATGCGCCCGGCCGGCGATTGCCGCAGCAGCGGGAGCGCAGCCTTGCTGATGTTCAGCACCGTACGCAGGTGCACCCCATACAGCCACTTCGCCAGGTTGCGATCGCCCATCGGCAGGGAACTGCAAGCGACGCTGCCGATGATGTTCACCAGTGCATCGAGGCGGCCGAAATGCTTTTCGATGTGCTCGACGATGTCCTGGCAGAAGGGCGCGACGGACAGGTCAGCACGGGGCAGGACCAGCACGGTGGGCGAGGAGGGCAGCGGGCACGGCGCGCTGTCGATCAGCACCAGCCTGGCGTTGCACCCCGCAAAGAGGTTAGCCAGCGCCTCGCCGAGATCCCCGAAGGCGCCCGTGATAGCGATGACGCGGTCCGACAGCAAATGATCCATGGTCAACCTCCGGCCTGTGCGTTTAGCGCACGTAAGCTAAAGAGGAGTCCGCCTGGCGTCATGCGACTGAGCGTCAACTTGGTTTCGATAATCCGCCATCGGGGCTGGCGCGAGAGAATCCGGTGCTCATCCGGTATGCGCAGGGAGATCAGGCCGGGCGCTTCTCCGGGGGCTGTTGCCTGTCAAACGGTGCGTCAGGGATGGTTTGCCCGCATGCGCCGCTGGCTGCCTGCCTGGCGGAGCTTGCGCAGTGTGTCCGTGAATGGCGTGATGATCAGGCTCCACAGCGAAGAGTACTTCGCATCGTCGTGCTCCCCGGCGCCGAACTGGATTGGCTCCGGCGCGCGCTGGGTGACGTAGAGCGTGCCGAACAGCCAGTCCCACAGCGACAGGTTGATGCCGAAGTTCTTGTTGAAGTGGCGGGGCGCGTCGCTGTGGTGGATCTGGTGCTGGGCCGGGCTGTTGATCACGTGTTCGACCAGCGGCCCGAACGACAGCCACACATGGCTGTGCCGCAGGTTGGTCGCCAGCACGTTGAACAGCAGGATCATGTAGGTCACGCCGAACAGCGTATAGGCGCTGATCTGCCCGCCGCAGGCATACCAGAAGGCGCCGGCGTAGGCGCCCAGCAGCATGGTCCCGGCGAGGTTCGCCGCCAGCTTCTCCACGAAATGCACGCGGCTCGCGGTGATCGGCGTCAGCACCGCCGCCGAGTGGTGCACCTTGTGGAACGCCCACAGCCAGCGCGAATGGAAGGCGCGGTGTACCCAGTAGTTCTTGAAGTCGCTGACCAGGAACACCCCCAGCCCATACAGCAGCGACAGCCCCAGGTTCTCGCCCACCTGCGGCCGTGCGCCCCACAGGTGGGTGAAGAAGGCGATGTAGTCGCCCGAGCGCAGGATGTAGGGATCGACCAGACCGACGATGGGCACCAGCAACGCCACATTGAGGATGCCGCGCACCAGGTAGTAGCGGTAATCCAGCAGGGCCGAGCGATGGAGGTTCACCCGCGCGCCGCCGATGAACTGCCAGAACGACGCCGCCTGTGTCAGCCCGCGCTGCCGGCGAAAGCGGAACAGGGCGTAGGCGACGGCGTAGGACAGCAGCAGGAAAATCACGCCGACTCGGCCACTGAGGTCGAAGAGGCTGGAGATCTGATTGGCCACGGGCTCGATGAAGAGAGTGGTCAGGTGCTGGTGGAGGTGAGAGAGATCAGGCATGGATGGTTACGCGCCGCTGGGGCCTGCGACCAGAATATTCATGCTGCAGCGGTTGCAAAAGGGGTAGGGCAGTTCGTTCAGACAGGAGGACTCCGGGCGTTCAGAAGCGTATCTCATGGGCCTGGTTGGTTTCCATCCTGGTGAGACGTCCGCAATCGGCCAGAAACGGACATTCGCAGACAGTCCTTACGACAGTCTCTCTCGCAAAAACTCGATAAATCGTTGGGTCTTGGCGGGAAGGAGGCGAGTTTCCGTGATGGCATAGATTGTCAGCGGCATGCCGCGCCAATCTGGCAGGATACGACGTAGCTTCCCGCTGGCCAGATCCTCGGCAACGACTTCCTCCGGCATCAGCACGATGCCCTGATCAAGCGTCGCCAAGCGACGCAGCATCCCCACGCTGTTGAGCGTATAGCGCCCACCCACCGCAACTTGGGCTGTTCGCCTGCCGTCGCTCAACGTCCAGCTTGTCGTCTTCAGGATGCTCAAGCACTGGTGCTGTGGCAGCTCATCTGGCGACTTTGGCTCTCCCATCTGCTCTAGGTAACCAGGTGCCCCGTATAAGTTGGGCGTCAGTGAAGCCAAAGCTCGTGCGATCAGTTGCGAGTCCTCCGACTCACCGATGCGGATTGCCACATCGAAAGGCTCGCTGACCAGATCAACTCGCCGGGGGGTCAAATCGAAGTCGAAGCTGATGCCCGGATATTGATCGGCAAACTCTGTAATCAGGGGCGCCAGGTAGGTAACGGCAAAATCGACGGGGAGCGACACACGCAGCAAGCCGCTGGGTTGGGCCAGCATGTCACCCAGTTGCTCGTGTGCCAGACGGGCCTCTTCAACAATTCGCCTGCATCGCTCAAAGTAGATTTGGCCGGCCTCGGTCAGTTCCACCTTGCGGGTTGTACGGTGCAACAGCCTGAGCCCGATGGCCTTCTCCAAGCCGCTGATTCTGCGCGAAAGGGTCGAGTTCGGCACACCGGTGGCCTCGGCGGCCCCGCGAAATCCCTTGGCTTTGACCACTTCGACGAAAAGGGCCATGTCGTTCAGGAGTTCCATGTCTATCGCTCCACTGATGGATCAATGTTATCCATTTACCCATCTTTATCCCAAAAACACCAAGAAGGAATATGTTGCCAAGCGAATCTCTCGCCCCACTTCGTAGAGGAATTCAACGTGCAACAGCTCTTCACTCCGATCCGCCTCGGCCGCAATTACTTACCCAACCGTCTGGCCATGGCCCCCATGACCCGAAGCCGCGCACAGTTCGATGGCACGCCAGGTGCGTTGGCCGCCGAATACTATGCGCAACGCGCCAGTGTCGGACTCATCGTTACCGAGGGCACTCAACCCTCTGCTGATGGCCAGGGCTATCTCACCACTCCCGGTATCTACACCGATGCCCACGTCAGCGGATGGAAACAGACCACCGCTGCGGTACATGCCGCAGGCGGCCATCTTTTCATCCAACTGATGCACGCCGGGCGCATGTCCCATCCTGACAACACACCACACCACCGTCAGGGTGTCGCCCCCTCGGCCATTGCACCGAACACTCAGATGTTTACGCCGACCGGCATGCAGGATATTCCCGTCCCCCGCGAACTGAGCGCCGAAGAAGTTCGCCAGACAGTTGAGGACTTTCGTTTCGCTGCCCGTCGCGCAATGGAGGCCGGAGCCGATGGCGTGGAAATCCATGGCGCCAACGCCTACCTGATCCAGCAGTTCTTCGCTCCGAGTGCAAACACCCGTACCGATGAGTACGGCGGCTCCATTGAGAACCGTGCCCGCTTCGCGATCGAGGTTGCCACTGCAATCGCTGAAGAAATCGGTGCCGACCGCACGGCGATCCGGCTGTCCCCGGGGACAACGCTCTGGGGCATCGACGAAGGTGCAGAAGGGCCGGCTCTATATCGCCACCTCGTCACCGAGCTAAACAAGCTGGGGCTCGCCTATCTGCACGTGATGCACCAGGGCAATGAAGAGTTACTGGCGGAAATCCGCAGCCTGTGGCGTCACCCGCTGGTACTCAACCGTCCTGGACGAGCACGCGAGGAAGTTGGGAATGATTTGGTTTCGGGCCTGGCAGACCTGGAGTCCTATGGGCAGATGGTGCTGGCAAACCCGGACTTCGTCGAACGGCTCCACCAATCGGCCCCGCTGAACCAGGCCGATCGTGCGACCTACTTTGGTGGCGGCGCTCCGGGCTACGTCGACTATCCGACGCTTGTTGGCGCAGCGGCGAATTGAGGACAGCGGAAATGACCACCGTCCTGCCCCTCCAAAAGTTCAACAAGGGGAATTATTTTCGCGCCTATGCCCTCCGCAACCAGGAGCAGTTGATTGATCCGTTTCTTGGCATCGATCACGCTTGGATGAGCGCCCCTACCTTTGGGCCTCACCCGCATGCCGGATTTTCTGCGGTGTCCTACGTGTTTCAGGACTCCAGTACCGCCATCGAAAACCGGGACTCCATTGGCAATCACAACCTGATCCAGCCGGGCGGCCTCCATTGGGCTGCCGCAGGCAAAGGCATCGTTCACGAAGAGATTCCAGCCGAAGCGGGCAAGACTGTGCATTCGTTGCAGATCTTCATTGCCCTGCCGGGGGAGCTACGAAATAGCGCCCCATTTACGCTGACCCTGGAGCCCCACGAAGTCCCTGTCGTCAGCCGACCAGGAGCCAAAGTACGCGTCGTTTCCGGTGCCTTTGGCGCAACTGTCTCACCACTGAAGCCGCCAACGGAGGTGACACTGCTCGACATCTCCCTGGAGGACGGCACGGAGCTGGAAGTGCCTTTGCAAGCAGGCCAACGTGCCGTCGTCATGCCAATTCTTGGCAGCCTGACGGTGAACGGTCAGGCGCACGAGCTAGCAGACCTCAAGGTGCCACTGATTCAGTCCGAAAGTGGGAAAAACTCCTTTGGACTGCATGCCCACCAGGGAGGCGCCCAGGTAATGGTTTTCGCGGCAGCCCCTCTTCAACCCGGTCATCCTTTCCAGAGGTAATCAACATGGCTTTTGAACGATTCGACGCCACCAACGCTGCCCTGCTGCTGATCGATCATCAGATCGGAACGATGGGCTGGGTGAAATCAATTCCCTTTGATGAGATGAAACGCAACGCGCTGATGCTGGCCAAGACAGCGAAGATCCTAAAACTGCCCGTGGTGCTGACTTCCAGCATGGAGGAATACGCGCAGGGGCCGCTATTGAGCGAGCTGGAAGCAATCCTGCCCGCCGAGTTCGCTGCCCGCATTAAGCGGGTAGGTATCGTGAATGCCATGGACGACGACAGCTTCGCTGCGGCGGTCAAGGCAACAGGGCGACGTAGGATCATCATCGCAGGTGTCACCAACGACGTTTGTACCGTCTTTCCGGCGCTGAGCCTGGTTGCGGATGGGTTTGAGGTGCAGGTCATCGCGGATGCGGGCGGCTCACCCAGTGCAATAGGTGATGACATGGCCCTGCGTCGTATGGAGAAGGCAGGAGTCACCCTCTCTAGTACCAACCAGGTAATCGCCGAGCTGGTTGGCAGTTGGGGGACACCAGAAGGCGGGGAAATCGTACAGCAGGTGATCATGCCTGCGCTTGAGGGATAAGCCTCTTACGACATTGGTACCAAGGAGGCGGCTGCAGTAGGCCCGCCTCCTTTTGGGCTTTAGAACCCGATGTCCGCTATGGGTCGTTAGTTGCCGCTAGGCGGCATCGCGGATAGGCCACCTTGCTTGACCTCTTCCAGCCTTCCTCATAACCTCCCGTCGCCCCTGTGAAAGCGACAGGGTTCGGGTTTGGCGACTCGAAAAACTACCTAGGCGCGGTGACGCTTCGTCAGACCGTGACGTATCTACACGTCCCCGGTTCTGTGCAATGGCGGGCCGCACAGGGAGACCTTCGGGTCTGCCGGGACCTAGGTAGCCGGTTCGCCAACCCTGTGTGGCTCTGCCTCCCTCATCGTTTGGCGACGATCAGGGCGGTGGTTTCTCGAAACTACCTAGGAAAAGCACATGGACGACCTCTACGTTCCCACCGTGTTCCACCGGTACAACCGTTCCCTGCGCGGCGTGCTGATCGACAACCAGCCCTGGTTGGTCGCCCGTGAGCTGGGCTATCTGATCCGCGAGCGGGTCGAGTCGTATGTTCTTCGTCTGGACGAGGACCTGTTTCGCGAGGCGCGCCTGGTAACGGGCGGCGGCGAGGAGGTTGCGTTGCTGGTGAGCGATTTCGGCGCCTTCTGTGTGCTGCATCGTTCGCACAATCCGGAGCACCGCGAGCTGCGCCGGTGGATCACTGGGCAGGTGCTGCCGGTGCTGCGGGATCAGGCACCGCCCAAGCAGGGTTACCCGAAGCGGATGCAGGCGAAAGGGGAAGGCCGGGCGTTGGCGGTGCTGGATTGGCAGGGGGAGTATTGGGTGCCGATGAGCGAGGTGCCGAGGTTGATACGGGAGGAGCGGCGGGGGAGATGGTGGCGAAGGGAGTAACGCCGCAGGTTATGGAAGGGCGCCTGTTGGCGCTGTTCGCGGGCATGCTCAGCTCCTGAGGGAGAGTTCTGTGCTCGGATCGGCCCTCACCCTAACCCTCTCCCAGAGGGAGAGGGGACTGTCTGGTGCCAGCTGGAACCTTGGCGTCAGCCGGCACGATCTGCTCCCTCTCCCTGTGAGAGAGGGCTGGGGTGAGGGGAAGGCGCAGGCACGGATCTGACCGGGGCAGGGCAGTGGCTCCTGCTGGATTGAGTAGGCCTCTGCCGGGAGGGAGAAGGGCAGTTTGATTAGGACGGCGCCAGCGTCGCTCGCGCGCATAGCGCCTGGTATTCGACGACAGGAACGTAGCCAGTCCTGGCCCTCGCCGTACGCAGGCGCCGATTGCCTTCCGCTGTGCGGTATGACTACGATCTGTGATTGTAAATTGCCATGCCGATTGCCTTGGAAACCGCCAGGGACTTCGGGACGCGCGTTTGCGCCCGGCCTGTAGTGCTCGGCTTACCCAGCCCTTTTCCTTTTGTGCGAGTCCATGGTCACCACTGTCATCCTCAGCATGCTCTGCGTGCACCTGCTGTGCTTCTGCGTGATGTTCCTGCTGATCAGCAGAAGGTTGAATGGCCGGAAGATGGGCATGGACGTCTTCGCCCTGGGCAATCTGCTGCTGGGGCTCGCCTATATCCTGCAGTTGCTCGGCGGGCCGGCGAGCGGGGGGCCGATGAGTGTCGTCAACCACACGCTGACGCTCTGCGCCCCGGTGGCCTACGTGCTGGGCGCGCTGCGCTTCTTCGATCGACCGACGCCGGTAGTGCGCCCGCTGCTGGCGCTGGCTGCCGGCTACACCCTGGCACAGCTGCTGGTGCAGTGGGCGTTCGGCTCGGCGGCGCGCCATGCGCTGCTGGCGGGAGCCTGTGCGCTGTTGTTCCTGGCCATGGTGCTGGCAGTGCTGTATGCGCGGCGCACCGTGGCCCGGGACCTGCGGGTGGAGATGGTGGTGTTCGCGGTGCTGATCGGCGGCATCTGCGTGCTGAACGCGGCGAAGCTGGTGATGATTCTCCAGGGCGGGTTGCAGGCGCTGGACATGAACAGCGGCTTCCAGCGGGTCTTCTATATCTACATGTCGTTCCTCGGCACGGTGCTGCCGCCTTGCGCGGTGTGGCTGGTGCTGCGCCGCCTGACCGATGAGCTGCGCAGCATGGCGGCCCATGACCCGCTCACCCATCTGCTGAACCGGCGCGGGCTGATGGACGCGCTGGAGGCACATTTCCGCTCGCGGAGCGCCGAGCCGGCGTTCCTGCTGATCGTCGATATCGATCACTTCAAGCGCATCAACGATACCTGCGGCCACAAGGTCGGCGACCTGGTGCTGTGCCATGTGGCCGAAGTCCTCAAGGCCGCGGCGCGCCGGGGCGACCTGATCTGCCGGCTGGGGGGCGAGGAGTTCGTGGTGATTGCCCTGGACACGGACCGCGCCGGGGCCCTGCAACTGGCCGAGCGCACCCGCGCGGCGATCGAGCGCAGCGAGGTGCCGGGCCTGGGCGCGGACCAGCCGATCCGTTGCACGGTGACCATCGGTGTTTCGGAGGGCTTCAGCAGCGCGCAGGCACTGGATGGCGTCCTGCAGCAGGCCGATGCGGCGTTGTATCGGGGCAAGACGTCGGGGCGCAATCGCGTCGAGTGGGCGCAGGCCTGAAGGTTCGGCTGGGCCTGCGGGAACTGCGCTGAAAAGGAACCCTTGGACCGGCCTGGGTTGAAGCGCTTTCACCAGCCGGGATCGGCAGTGGCAAGCAGGAGCGGCTGCCACTTTGCGCTCGTGGAAAAAACCATTCGCGATAGCGTCGCTGGCGAACCGAACGGCTGGGTTTGCACGGGCTGCCGGTTGTCGCAAAGTCGCGGCCTCCGGGGCCTTTCTTGAACCTGAGGCCCTCCATTTTCCCAATCACCTGCTTCTCTTGAGTGACTTTTCTCTTTTGCCGATAGGCAGCGGAGGGCATATGTCGCTCACAGGTCAGGATGTGATTGATGTCGGCTCCTCACGGATCGGTCAGAAGTATGTCCTGGGGGCGAATGTGCCGCTGGACAATCCGAACTGGAAAGGCCCCTGGGATTGCGCCGAGTTCATGTCGTGGTGCGCTTATCAGGCCTATGGGTTGGTCTTCGGGGCGGGCAATCCGTCCAGTATCTCCAAGGCCGAGCCCTATTCGGGCTACTGGTTCTCGGAGGCGAAGACCAAGGGCATCCTCATTGCGTGGGAAGAGGCGCTGAATATCCCGGGCGCTGCGCTGATCCGGGCGCCGACGGCCGGCAAGATCGGCCACGCGGCCTTCGCCATCGGTGATAACGAGCACACCCTGGAGGCCAGGGGCGCCGCCTATGGCGTGGGTGTCTTCGGCGGTGCGCTCAAGCGGCCCTGGAGCATCGGCTGCCTGTTGCCGGGGGTGGAGTACGCCGGCCACGCTGCCGCACTGGCGGTGGTAATGCCCAAGGCCGGGGTGCTGGAATTTCCGGACGGGTACCTGTGGCTGAAGAAGCCCAGGTTCAAGGGTCCGGCGATCGTGGCGCTGCAGCAGGCGCTGAAGGCCAGGGGCGTGGACCCGGGCCCGATCGACGGCGAGTTCGGGCCGATGACCCATGCCGCCGTGAGCTCCTTGCAGCTGCTGAAGAAGCTCGAGGTCGATGGGGTGGTCGGCCCGAATACGGCCAAGGCGCTGGGGTTGGACTTCCCGATTGTCGGCACCGCCAGCCAGGCGCATGCCTTCGAGATTGTACAGTCCCCTCCGGCGCCGGCTTCATTGGTCCTGGCCCCGGCCTCGGTCGCAGCGGGCATCGACCTGGTGGCGGATATCGCCCAGAGCGGCAAGTCGTTCGTCGCCACCACCGGGGGCGGTTTCACCTTCATCGTCGGCACCACCACGACCTACCATGACGACATGCAGCGTGTCGGTCTCTACCAGGGCACCAGTGCGATCAACGACAGTCGGAAGTTCGGCGTCTACGATGCCGACGACTTTACCGGGGCGTTCGGCGCCTGGGCGCATTTCATCGGGCCAACCCTGAAGGCTGAGGGGGGCGGCCGCTTCGCCACGCTCAATACCTACGACCGCGCGGCTTTCACGTTCGGCGCGCCGCAACTGGCCGCCCATACACCGGGTAGCAATTTCATCCTCTACCTGCGCGAGCTGCTCCAGCTTGCCGATGCCAGTAGCCACTTCCCCGAGCTGAGCCTGCGCAAGAACGCGGCTGGCCAGGTGACGGTGCATCTGGCCGGGGAGGGCGGGTTCGTCGATCTGGAGCGGGCGACTACGGTTGTACGTCCCAACGGGAAGAAGGAGTCCCAGCTGGTAGAGCTGATGAAGTACCTGAACCCGTCAGCCACGCAGGTGGATGCCGCCGAGCTGACCGCCGCCGCGCGCCTGCTCAACTGGTTGCGCGATCCCAAGGCCAGGGAGCTGCAGATCAAGGTGTTCGTGAATGCCGCCAAGGGGCGGTTGGCCGTTGCCAAGGCGAATGTCGTCGGCTTCACGGGAAGCGACTGGCGGACTGCCCTGTGGATCATGGACATCCTGCATCAGGGGCGCGGGAGCTATCTGGAAATGACCCAGGCGCTCAAGGGCGGCAGTCCGGAGGATGGGCTGATGAAGATCGGCTGGCCGAAGTACAAGGGGCGTATCCAGGAGGTGCGCAAGGCGGTCGATGACCTGGCGGCGAGTGGCGTGCTGAACGGCTTCAAGGTGTGATGGCCGCGTTGCTTGGCTAACGGGCCGCAGGGGATTGCAGGGGCGCCCTGGCGGGGGCCCCTGCGAGCAGGTGCCGCTTACGCAGCCGGCGGGGTGCCTTCGGCGTTGGCGACCACGGCGTCGATCTGGATCGCCGCGCCCTTGGGCAGGGCCGAGACGCCGACGGTACGGCGCGCGGGAGTGCCACCCGGGAAGAAGGTCGCGTACACCTCGTCCACCGCCGCGATGTCGTCGAGGTTGGTGAGGAAGAGGTTGACCTTCACCACGTCGGCCAGCGCATGGTCGATGCTTTCGACGATGGCCTTGAGGTGCCTGAAGCACTGCGCGGCCTGTTCCTTCACGCCACCGGCCACCAGCTCACCGGTCTTCACATCCAGCGGCAGCTGGGCGGAGATGTGGTTGTAGTGGGAGAAGGCGACGGTCTGGGTGGAGTAGGGGCAGCGCGGTGCGGCGTCGGTGTTGTGCGCCTTGATGACGATGCCGTGGCGGTCTTCCACCGCTTGCGGCGGAGTGCCGTCGCCATGGGAGACCACGGCTTCGATCTGCACCAGGGCGTCCAGCGGCAGGGCTTTTGCCTGCACCACGGTGCGCGCCGGGAAGTAGCCGACGGCGCGGGCGATGGCCGAGTCGGGGAAGAAGGTGGTGTAGACCTGGTTCACGGCATCGACGTCGGCGAGGTTCTTGACGAAGACGGTGATCCGCACGATGTCGTCGAAGGGCACGTCGATGCCTTCGAGGATGTTCTTGATGTTGCGCAGGCACTGCGCGGTCTGTTCCTTGATGCCGCCGGCGACCAGCTTGCCGGTGCGTGGGTCGATGGGCAGTTGTGCAGAGAGGTTGTTGTAGTGGGAGAAGGCGACCGACTGGGTGGAGAGCGCATTCAGCGGCGCGTTCTCGGTGCTGCCTTCGACCTTGATCAGGTCGCCGGCCTGCGGGGCGTTGGGGATGGTGCCTTCGCCGCAGGTGATGAGGGCTTCGATCTGCACCCTCGCGCCCAGCGGCAGGGCGGCCACGCCGACGGTGGTGAGGGTCGGGACGTAGTCAGGGAAGAAGGCCGCGTGGACCTTGGCAACGGCTTCGGCGTCGGCGATGTCGGTGAGGAAGATCGAGAGGCGGACGCTGTCGTCCAGCTTGTGGCCGATGCTTTCCACCACGGCCTTGAGGTTCTTCAAGCACTGCTCGGCCTGTTCCTTGACGCCGCCGGCGACCAGCTTGCCGGTGGTGGGGTCGATGGGGAGCTGTGCGGAAAGGTTGTTGTAGTGGGAGAAGGCGACGGTCTGGGCATACGGGCCGATGCCCTGGGGTGCCTTGTCGGTGTTTCTCGCCAGTACTGCGTTGTAGCCACTCATGGGGTTGCTCCCTGGTGTCTGGGAATCCGTGGGTTTCGTGGCAAAGGCTTACTTCGCTTCGCTATCGGTCGTTGCCACTGTTGGTCAGACGACGGATATCGAACTCGTCGAGAGGTGCGCAGACTATCGGGTCGAAGAGGGTGACCCCTTTGACTTAAGGCAAGGGTAGTGGGGTCTGTTTACCGGGTTGTTTCAATTGGCGATGGACGTTAGTCGGGATGGTTCGGCGGGTGGGCTGTGAGCGGGAGCGGCTGCTTCCGTGGAAGCTCGGTGCCAGAGCGTTTCCCTCTCTCCAGTCCTCCCCTTTTAGGGCGAGGGCTGGGGAGAGAGACTCTGAGCAACTCAAGGTCAGAAGATGTAATCCGTGGTCAGGAAGCTCGAATCGCGGTCGCGGATGATCTGGCTGATCAGCGCCTTGTTGGCATCGGTGAAGCGCGTCGCCACCAGGGTGCGGATGGAGAAGGTACGCAGCGCATCGTGGACGGAGAGGGTGCCTTCGGCGGAGTTCTTGCGGCCGTTGAAGGGGTAGCTGTCCGGGCCGCGCTGGCACTGGGCGTTGATGTTGATGCGGCCGACCTGGTTGACGAAGGCGTCCACCAGCGGGCCGATCTGCTCCGGGTCGTTGCCGAACAGGCTGAGCTGCTGGCCGTAGTCGGACTGCAGGACGTAGTCGATCACTTCATCCAGCTCGCGGTAGGGCACAACCGGCACCAGCGGGCCGAACTGTTCCTCGTTGTACAGGCGCATGTCGGCGCGTACCGGGCTGAGCAGCGCGGGATAGAAGAAGCTCTCGCGGCTCTCGCCACCGCCGGCGTTGATCACCTTGGCGCCCTTGGCCAGGGCGTCCTGCAGCAGGCCGTTGAGGTAGTCGACCTTGCCCGGCTCGGGCAATGGAGTCAGCGCCACGCCGGGCTCCCAGGGCATGCCGGGCTTGAGCTCGGCCAGCTTGGCGCTGAACTTGTCGAGGAAGCTGTCCAGCACGTCTGCGTGGACGAAGAGGATTTTCAGCGCCGTGCAGCGCTGGCCGTTGAAGGACAGGGCGCCGGTGATGGCTTCGCTGACGGCGTTGTCCAGGTCGACGCTGGGCAGGACGATGCCAGGGTTCTTCGCGTCCAGCCCAAGGGCGGCGCGCAGGCGGTGCGGGCGCGGATGGAGCTTCTTCAGGTCGGCGGCGCCGGAGTGGGTGCCGATGAAGGCGAAGACGTCGACCTTGCCGCTGGCCATGAGCGCGCTGACGGTCTCGCGGCCGCGCCCGTAGATGACGTTGATCACGCCCGGCGGGAAGCTGTCGCGGAAGGCTTCGAGCAGCGGGCGGATCAGCAGCACGCCGAACTTGGCGGGCTTGAACACCACCGTGTTGCCCATGATCAGCGCTGGGATCAGGGTGGTGAAGGTCTCGTTCAGCGGATAGTTGTACGGGCCCATGCACAGGGCCACGCCCAGCGGCACGCGGCGGATCTGCCCGAGGGTGCCCTGTTCCAGCTCGAAGCGGCTGGAGCGGCGGTCCAGTTCCTTGAGCGCTTCGATGGTGTCGACGATGTAGTCGCAGGTGCGGTCGAACTCCTTCTCCGAGTCCTTGAGGTTCTTGCCGATCTCCCACATCAGCAGCTTGACCACGGCGGTGCGCTGCTCGCGCATGCGGGCGAGGAAGCGCTCGACGTGGGCGATGCGCTCGGCCACGCGCAGGTTCGGCCATTCGCCCTGGCCGTTGTCGTAGGCGGCCACGGCAGCGTCCAGCGCGGCGAGGGCGGCGTCGGCGTCGAGCAGCGGCGTGCTGCCGAGGATGACCTGCTCGTCACCCTGGTCGGTGGCGAGGAACACCGGGCTGCGTACCGGCGCCAGGGGGCCGTCCCAGCGGCGCAGTTCGCCGTTGACCAGGTAGTCGCGTTGCTCGACCGGCGCGTCGGGGCGCCAGGCGTCGGGGATGTCGGTGAGGCGGGGGAACAGCTGGTCGAGCTTGTTATTGGCGGGCATGACACATCCCTCGGGGGAAGGTGGGCGACGGGTCTGTTTTAGATCGTAGCTACGGTTTAGTAAAACGATTCAGCACCATCGCCATGCTTTTCGTAGGGCGTATAACCGCTTGCGGTTAGACGCCGTGGGGTTGGATGCGCGGGCGGAGGGCGCAAAAACCCTGCCGCGTTATGCGCCCCACGGGTGTTTATCCGGTTGGGGGGGGGGTT
>JBKYMN010000011.1:0-263540 GCA_046940325.1 Enterobacterales bacterium AE_CKDN230030158-1A_HGKHYDSX7
TGTGCTTTAGGGGCGCGTTCTTTTAGCCGGGGGCCGGCCGCCCCCCCCCCCCCCCCCCCCCCCCCCCCCCCACGCCGTGGCGGAGCTGGTCGAGGCGGGTGTGCTGGTCTGTGCGTCCAGCCCGGCGCGGGGCGAACCGGTATTTCCGGCGAGCTATCCGGGGGTGATCCGGGTAACCGGCGATGCGCGTTGCGCCGAAGGCGAGTGGTCCTGGCTGGACAGCCCGCAGGCGGATTTCGGCGCGGCGGTGACCGTTGGTGGGCGCTCCGGTGCAAGCCTGGGATGCGCGGCCTTCAGCGGCCATCTGGCGGCGCTGCTGGTCGAGCGGCCGGAACTGTCGAATGTGCAGCTCGTCGGGCTGATGCGCGAGCGCGCGGTCTTTCGCGGGATCGAGCGGAAGGTGGGACCGTGACTGACAAGGCCATCCTGATCCTCGGCGCCGGCCCCGCCGGAGCCGCCGTCGCCCTCGGTCTGCGTCGCCTGGGGCATCCGGTCATGGTGATCAGCGAATGGCGCCGCTTCGCCGCCGTCGAAGGTGTCTCCCAGCGCGTGCTGGAAGGATTGCGAAACGCCGGCCTGGAGCATGCACTGAAATGCGCCGCGCCGCCCTCGCAACGGCGTGTGCACTGGAACGGTGTGGAAAGCGCGCAGAATATCGAATGCGTCCTCGACCGCCCGCGCTTCGATGCGGGGCTGCGCGAGGACCTGCGGCAAGCCGGCGTCGAACTGATCGAAGCCCAGGTGCTGGGCGTGGCGGAAGATGGCTCCGGCTGGCGCGTGAAACTCGACAACGGCCGGGAAGTGCAGGGCGCTTTTCTGGTCGAGGCCCGAGGCCGGCAGGCGCCGCTGAACCAGAAGGGAATGAAAGCCCGGCGCGGCCCGGAAACCCTCAGCCTGCTCAACCGCTGGCAGGGCGAGCCCGGCCCGCTGGCGACGGCGGTGGAGAGCCTGGCCGACGGCTGGGCGTGGATGGCGCGGCTGGAGGATGGGCGCTGCTACTGGCAGCTCACCCTGGATGTCGCCAGCAGCCAACTGCCGCCCCGCGAGCAACTGCTGGACTACTGCCGCGAGCGCCGCCGCGCGTCGAAGCTGGTGCGGGAATTCTTCGGTGCCGCCGAGGAGCGTGAGCTGGACCTGCACGCCCGCAGCAGCACAGCGATCCTCAGTCTGGAAGCCTGTGGTGACAACTGGATTCGCGTGGGCGATGCGGCGATGGCGGTGGACCCGTTGTCGGGCAATGGCATCTTCCAGTCGCTGTCCTCGGCCTTGCAGGCGCCGCTGGTGATCAACACGCTGCTGCGCGCGCCGGAGCGGGCGGCATTGGCCCGGCGTTTCCATCAGCAACGGGTCGAGCAGCTGTTCCTGCGCTTCGCCCGCGTCGGCCGCGACTTCTATGCCAGCGAAATACAATGGGCCGACCAGCCGTTCTGGCAGGCGCGCCGCGCCTGGCCGGACGAGCAGCCGAGCCACATGCCGGCCGACTTCGCCAGCCTGCGCATCGAGCGCGCTCCGGTGTTGAACGGCGAGTTCGTCGACGAGGCGGAAGTGGTGATCAGCGCCGACCAGCCGCTGGGCATCTGGCATCTGGATGGCCTGGAGCTGGCGCCCTGGCTGCGGCGGATGCGTGCAGAGCCGGAGGCGCAGGTGCTGGCGGACTTGCCGCCGGAGCGCCGCCGGGTCTTCCAGGGTTGGCTGCTGTCCCAGGGCTATCGCCCGCAGCTTTAACCACTTCACGGATTTTCGAGGCTGCGTCGGGCGATGATGCGCGGCTGCCCGATGGAGAATCCCATGGCCTTCCTGCGATCCGCCTTTGCCCTGTCGCTGATCCTGCTGACGCTCTTCGATACCTCCCTCGCGGCTTCGACGTCGGCGACCGATACGGCCAGCGCGGAGCGCTTCCTGCGCCAGCTTTACGCCAGTTACTCGCCGGACGGCCCGGGCGTGCCTAACAAGTCGCTGAAGGAAGAGGACGTCTACGACGCCTCGCTGATCGCCTTGATGAAGGCCGACCAGGACGCCGCCGACGGTGAGCTGGGCTACCTGGGTGGCGACCCGCTGTGCGATTGCCAGGACTGGGGCGATATCAAGGTGAAGTCGCTGGAGTTTGCCCCGGTGGACGACGAACGAATCAAGGCGCGGGTGGTGCTCAAGGATACCCTGACGGGGGAGGACCGCGACCTTGGCCTGTTGCTGCATCGCGCGGCCGGGGGCTGGCTGGTCGAAGACTGCTTCAATGAGCAGGGCAGCCTGGCCGAGAACCTGCGGCACAGCACCCGGGAGCTGCTGCAGTTGAAGAAAGACGCGGCCAAGCCCTGACTCAACCTGCAGGCGCGTCTCGAGTGCTTGTAGGGCGCATAACGCGCAAGCGTTATCCGCCGTAGGATGCACCGGCGGATAACCTGTTCCAGGTTATGCGCCCTACGGTCTGAGTCCGGATTCGCGATCCGCACGGCGCATTACCCATGAAAAAGGCCCCGCTACCGCTTGGCGATAGAGGGGCCTTCTGCTTTCAGAACGACTTACTTGCGGTCGATCCACACGGTCTGCGGGTTGGTGAACTCGCGCAGGCCGAAGTGCGACAGCTCGCGACCGAAGCCGCTCTTCTTCACGCCGCCGATCGGTACGCGGGGGTCGGAAGCGGAGAAGCCGTTGATGAACACGCCACCGCTGACCAGGCGACGGGCCATGTGCTGGGCCTTGGCCTTGTCGGCGCTCCAGATCGCGCCGGAGAGGCCGAACTCGCTGTCGTTGGCCAGTTCCAGGGCATGCTCGGCGTCGCGGGCGACGATCAGCGAGGCGACGGGGCCGAAGATTTCCTTCTTGAACGCGGTGTTGCCCGGCTTCACGTCGGCCAGCACGGTCGGCGCGTAGTAGTTGCCTTCGCCTTCGAGCTTGTGGCCGCCCAGCAGCAGGGTGGCACCGTCGGCGATGGCCTGCTGTACCTGGCCGTCCAGTTCGTCACGCAGGTCGAAGCGGGCCATCGGGCCGACGAAGGTGTCGTCTGCCAGCGGGTCGCCGATCTTCAGGGCCTTGACCGCGGCCAGCAGCTTCTCGGTGAAGGCCGGGGCGATGGATTCTTCGAGGATCATGCGCTTGGCGGCGATGCACACCTGGCCGCAGTTGCCGAAGCGGCTGGCGACGGCGGCTTTCACGGCGGCGTCGAGGTCGGCGTCGGCGAGCACGATGAAGGCGTCGGAACCGCCCAGCTCCAGCACGCACTTCTTCAGCGCGGCACCGGCCTGGGAGGCGATGGCGGCGCCGGCGCCGACACTGCCGGTCACGGCGATGGAGGCGATGCGGTCATCGGCGATGGCCTTGGAAACCAGCGGCGGCTCGACGTTCAGCACCTCGAACACGCCTTCCGGCAGGCCGGCCTGCAGCCAGGCGTCGCGCAGCTGATAGGCGCAGCCCATGACGTTGGGCGCGTGCTTGAGCACGTAGGTGTTGCCGCCCAGGATGATGCTCACTGCGCCACGCATGACCTGCCAGGTGGGGAAGTTCCACGGCATCACGGCCAGGACCGGGCCCAGCGGCAGGTAGGAGATGTACGCGCCTTCGATGCTGGTCTTCTCGTCTTCGAGCATGGCCGGGCCGTTGTCGGCGTACCACTCGCAGAGGTTGGCGCACTTGTTGATTTCGCCACGGGCCTGGGTGACCGGCATGCCCATTTCCTGGGCTTCCATGCGGGCCATCGGCTCGACGTTGGCGCGCAGCACTTCGGCCATCTTGCGCAGTACGGCGACACGTTCGGCGATGCTGGTGTCGCGCCATTGGCGGAACGCGGCATCGGTGCGGGCCAGCGAGGTTTCCAGCTGGGCGGCGTCTTCGAAGGTGTAGCGGGCCAGTTCCTGGCCGGTGGCGGGGCTGCGGGAGATGGCAGCGGGGATGGCGGCGATCTGGTTCATGGTGAGTCCTGCTTGTTCTGGATTGGGCTGCAAGGCCGATCATTCGTCCGGGCACGCTGGCGCCGGGATGGAGCAGAAATTAAGATGCGGATTCATTCATGTAAAATGAATAATCAAGAAAGACTCTTTCTCTCGGAGAGAATCATGGACCTTACCCAGCTGGAAATCGTCCGCGCCGTCGCCACTGAAGGCAGCATCACCGCTGCGGCGGCCCGTCTGCACCGCGTGCCTTCGAACCTGACCACGCGAATCAAGCAGCTGGAGGCGGAGCTGGGCACCGAGCTGTTCATCCGAGAAAAGCTGCGCCTGCGTCTGTCGCCCACCGGTCGCAGCTTCCTCGATTACGCCGAGCGCATCCTCGATCTGGTGGAGGAGGCGAGGCAGGTGGCAGTGGGCGCCGAACCCCACGGCGGGTTTTCCCTGGGGTCCATGGAGAGCACGGCGGCGGTGCGCATCCCGGAGATGCTGGCGCGCTACCACCAGCATTGCCCGAAGGTGCAGCTGGACCTGTCTACCGGGCCTTCCGGCGAGATGATCGACGGCGTGCTCTCCGGGCGCTTCATCGCCGCCTTTGCCGACGGCCCGGCCAACCACCCGCAGCTGGACGGCCAGCCGGTCTACCACGAGGAGCTGGTGCTGATGAGCGCCAAGTCCCACCTGCCGGTGCGGGACGCGCGGGACGTAGCGGGGGAGACGGTGTTCGCCTTCCGCGACACCTGCTCGTACCGCAAGCGCCTGGAAGGCTGGTTCGCCGAACACCGGGTGGTGCCGGGCAAGATCGTCGAGATGGAGTCCTACCACGGCATGCTCGCCTGCATCGCCGCCGGCGGGGGCGTGGCGATCATCCCGCGGGCGATGTTCGAGAGCCTCGCGGGCGGGCGCAACGTGGCGATCCACCGCCTGGCGCCGCATCACGCCGACGCCACTACCTGGCTGTTCTGGCGGCGCGGCACCGATACGCCGGCGCTGCGGGCATTTATCGGACTACTGGACTCGCCCGCTGCAGAGGCCGAAGTGGCCTGAGCACGGGGCTTTGCGGGCGCTGTCTCGGCGGCCTTACGTAAGGCTGGCGAGACAGCGGTTAAAAAATCACCAGCGCCTCTTGCAGCGGCTTTGCGCTGCGCTAACGTCAGTCTCTCTGTCCGTCGTGCGAAGGCGGAAAACGCCCTTCGCGGCAGGGCGTTTTTCCCGCTGGCCTTCTGCCCGGAGCGCATGATGGAGACACACAGCAAAAGGCGACGCGCCAGCGCGTTGCAGATCACCCTGATGGGCGCCGGGCTGATGCTCTTCGCCCTGCTCCTCGCGGTCCTGCTGGTCAACCTGTGGCCGCACTCCTACCCGGCGTTTCCGCCCGCCGGTGCGCTGGGCGACCCCGGCGTGCAATGCGTGATCGGCTGGTGCCCGGGGCCGGATGCGCGCCTGCTGGTGATGGTCATGGTCGCCGGAGCGCTGGGCAGTTTCATCCATGTCGCCAAGTCCTTCGGCGACTTCGTCGGCAACGATCGCTTCATGGCCAGCTGGATCTGGTGGTACCTGCTCAAGCCCTGCATCGGCATGGCGTTGGCACTGGTGCTCTACCTGATGGTGCGCGCGGTGCTCCTGGCGGTGAACGTCGCTACCGATTCCGCCGGAGTCAATCTGTATGCGCTGATGGCCATGGCCAGCCTGGCGGGGATGGCCTCCAAGCAGGGGCTCGACAAGTTCGCCCAGGTCCTCGATGCCCTGTTCCGCACCCGTCGGGCTGCCGGCGATGCCCGGCGCAAGGACCCGCTGGAAAACCCCGTGGCGATCATCCAGGAGGCGCAGCCGCCGGTGGTCGATACCGAGTCACTGTACGTCACCTTGCGGGGCGTCGGCTTCAGCCGTGGCGCGCGGGTGCAGGTCAATGGCGTGGAGCGGGAAACCTCGTTGGCCGACAGCACGCGCCTGGCTTTCCAGTTGTTGCCCGAGGACGTGACCAGCGCCGGAAACCTGGCCGTTTCGGTGGTCAATCCGCCGCCGGGCGGTGGCGCCTCGGTGCCGCTGATGCTGGAGGTGATCGCACCGCCCCAGCCCGAGCAGGAATCGGAGCCTGCGAAGACCGGGCCGCCGGTGGCGATGGTGGTGGCATCGGCGGAAGAGGATTCGGCGCTGGCCGCGCTGCACTGAAACGCGGGCATGAAAAAGGCCCCGCAAGGGGCCTTTTTCATGGGCGGCGCCGGGTCAGGCGCTGCTGTTCACCGTCTCACGCTTGTGCGCTTTGGCGGCAGGCGCGTGGTGCTCGTCGTGGTCGTGGTCGTCGCCGACCACCTGGACCTCGTTGCCTTCGGCGTCGTACAGCTTGCCGTTCTGGAAATAGTCACCTTCGTTCAGCGCGGCGATATCGCGGTAGCGCAGGGTGCGTTCCTCGGCGGCGACGAACACCGACTGCTGGTTGGAGTTGCCGGTCTTGAGGTGGTTGAACAGCAGGTTCAGGCCGATGGCCATGATTGCCGCCGAGCTGATGCCCGAGTGGAAGATAGTGGCGAACCAGCTGGGGAAGTGCTCGTAGAAGCTCGGTGCGGCGATCGGGATCATGCCGAAGCCGATGGAGGTGGCGACGATGATCAGGTTCATGTTGTTGCGGTAGTCGACCTTGGACAGGGTGCGGATGCCGCTGGCCGCGACGGTGCCGAACAGCACCACGCCGGCGCCGCCGAGTACCGAGGAGGGCACCGCGGCGATCACCCGGCCCATCACCGGCAGCAGGCCGAGGGTCACCAGGATCAGGCCGCCGGTGGCCACCACGTAGCGGCTCTTCACGCCGGTCACGGCCACCAGGCCGACGTTCTGGGCGAAGGCGCTCTGGGTGAAGGAGCCGAAGATCGGCGCCAGGATGCTCGACGCCATGTCTGCCCGCAGGCCGTTGCCCAGGCGCTTGGAGTCGACCTTGGTGCCGATGATTTCACCGACGGCGAGGATGTCCGCCGAGGTTTCCACCAGGGTCACCATGATCACGATCAGCATCGACAGGATCGCCGCGATGTGGAAGGTCGGCATGCCGAAATGGAAGATCGCCGGGAAGGCCACCATCGGGCCTTCGGCCACGCGGGAGAAGTCGGTCATCCCTAAGGCGGCGGCGATCAGGGTGCCGATCACCATGGCCAGCAGGATCGACAGGCGCGAGATGGATGCGCTGCCCAGCTTGCTCAGCAGCAGGACGATCACCAGGGTGAGGGCGGCGAGGCCGATGTTGGCCATGCTGCCGAAGTCCGGCGCCTTGGGGTTGCCGCCCATGGCCCAGCGCGCCGCCACCGGCATCAGCGTAAGGCCGATGGTGGTGATGACGATACCGGTGACCAGTGGCGGGAAGAACTTGGTGATGCGCGAGAACACCGGGGTGATCAGGAAGCCGATGAACGAGGCCGCCATCACCGCGCCGAGCACGGCGTTCAGGCCGCCGCCTTCATAGCCGCCGCCGAGGATGGCGATCATGGTGGCGACACCGGCGAAGGAGACGCCTTGCACCAGCGGCATCTGCGAGCCGAAGAAGGGGATGCCGAGGGTCTGCAGCAGGGTGGCGAGGCCACCGGCGAACAGCGAGGCGGCGATCAGCAGGCCGATCTCGCTGGGGGAGAGCCCGGCCGCCTGGCCGAGGATCAGGGGCACGGCGACGATACCGCCGTACATGGTCAGAACGTGTTGCAGGCCGTACGCCAGGTTGGCGCCGATTCCGAGGTTCTCGTCTTCCGGGCGTGCGCCGGCGGACGCTACAGCTGAACGATCATTCATGGCTGAGGACTCGCTTGTTTTTGTTGTGCGGCCACTGTAGACAAACTGAGTGGGAAATATCCACTGTTTTGTATACATGTTTGTGGCCGGCGGTCCGGAATCTGACCGGGCGGTTATGAGTTTTCTGATCGTGGATGGCTCTGCAATAGGCGTTCTGCATGAAATCCTGACCGGAAGGCGATTGCACGAAATGTGTGCATGATTGAATCCAAAAGCACCAGTTGGCTGCATCCAAAGCCTGCAATGTGCCCTGCGCGCGGCGCTGCCTGGGGTGTCGCAAGATGCGGGCCAGGGATGCTGTTGTTGTGCCTGCCGGGCTTTCGTCGCACTCCTCTGTGGCGGGCAGCCCTGCTATAACCGTCCGCCACGGTTCCCGCAGGATGAGAAGAGATGGCCCTCCCGCCGTTGCACAGCTTCAGGGTGTTCGAGAGCGTGGCCCGCCTGGGCAGCCTGGCGGCCGCCGCGGTGGAACTGCATGTCACCATTGGCGCGGTCAGCCAGCAGGTGAAGGCGTTGCAGGCCGGCCTCGGCGTCGAGCTGTTCGAGAAGCGCGGCCGGCAGTTGGTGCTGACCCCCGGCGGCCGGGAGTTGCAGAGGCGCGTGGCCGGCGCGATGGGCGAGATCAGCGAGGCTGTCCAGGCGTTGCAGGCGGGCATCCGGACGCAGGAGGAGCGGGTGGACATCTGCCTGTCGATCCCGCCGGCCGAAGGCGTGGAGTGGCTGACCCGGCCGCTGCTGCGCTTCATGGAGGAGTCGCGTTCGGTGCGCGTGAGCGTGATCACCGCACCGGGCATGCCGCAGGTGGACTGGCGTCGCGCCGACGTGGCGGTGATCTATGGCACGCCACCCTGGCCGGGCGTCTGGTGGCGCCTGCTGCATGGCATCCGCATGACGCCGGTGTGCAGCCCGCAGTACCTGCGTGGGCCACGGGCCATCCTCGCGGTGGCGGACCTTTCGCAACACCGCCTGCTCCACGAGGACGACGGCAGCCAGTGGCAGCAGTGGCTGGCCGAGGCCGGCCAGCATCGTGGCGGCGCCGAGGACATCCATTTCGAAGACTTCGGCATGGTCCTGCAGGCCGCGCGCGATGGTTTCGGCGTGGCGCTCAGCGACGAGACGGTGTCACAGCGCGACCTCGATGAAGGGCGACTGGTGCGCCCGCTCCCGATTTCAGTGGCGGCAGTGCACAACTACTACGTGGTCTGCCCCGAGGTGAAACGCGAACGCCCGGCGGTCCGGGCGTTCATCGAGTGGATGCTGTCGATCAGCGAACCGGATCAGTAACCGTAACCGCGCCCATCGGTGAACTGGATGTCGGTGAGGATGCTGATGTCCTTCTCCACCTTGTACAGCTCCGAGCTCCTGATCAGCTCCGGGTCGCTGAAGGCTTCGCCCTTGGCGCGGCCGGCCTGGATCTGGGCCATCTTGTCGCGGACCGCCACGACATCTGCGTAGGTCATGGCCGGCACCTTGCTCGGGTCCTCGTCGGCGTGGGCGCCGTAGAGGGTGGTCTGCGGGTTGATCACCTTCAGGGTGGCGTCCAGCGAGGCGACGTAGTCCTTGAGGTTCCCCGCCAGCAGCCAGGACGGATAGAGGTGGTCGCCGGAGAGCAGGATGTTGTGTGCCTCGTCGTACAGTGCGACTTCGTCCGGGGTGTGGCCGGGCATGCTCAGCAGGCGCAGCTTCAGACCGCCCAGGTCGATCACTTCATCGGGCTGCACCAGCCGCGACACTTTGAAGGGCGCCAGGGTCATGTGGTCGATATTCCCCAGGTAGACCGGTTCGGGTACCTGGTAGAGGCCATCGGCGCGGCGGAATTTCGCGGTGAAGGGCGTATCCACCAGGTAGATGCTCTGGAAGTTGTGCAGCCCGCCCAGGTGGTCGAAGTGCAGGTGCGAGGGCAGCACCGAAAGCGGCTTGTCGGTGATCTGGCGGGCGACCTGGGTGATGTCTTCCTTCTGGTTGGCGCCCGAGTCGAACATCAGCGCCTGGTTCGCGCCGACCAGCAGGTACGAATAGTTCTTCTGGTAGTAGTTCGGCTCGCCGATGGCGTAGAGGAAGTCCGTCAGCTTGTGCACCACGAAGGCCGGGCTTTCAGCTTTGGGCGCTTGCGCAGCGGTCGCGGCGAAGGGAGCGCCGAGGAGGGTGGTGGAAGCCAGGGCCAGGACTTTGATCAGCGTGCGCATGGGGCGCGAACCTCTTTCTCGTTGTGGTCGGTGGGAGTTGGCGGCGAGTTGGCCGCCGGACCATCTCACCGCTGGCGAGGGCGCACTTCAATGCACGTTTTTTGCGGCCCGACAGTTCAGTTCAGCTAAAGCCTGGCGTGATTAGCGAAGCTGATTTGTGCGGTTCTGCATAAGCAGGGCTAATTATTCATTCGGGGATTTCATGGCAGCGATGACGCCATGTCGGTAGAACTGTGCGGGTCGGGCGCGCTGTTCGTGCCCCATTCCCACTGTTTCCGGAGCTATTCCAATGAAGTCCAGATGGACCGCCCTGCTTTGCCTGCTGAATATCCTTTCCGTCGCCTGGGGCGACTACAACAAGCGCAATCTTGTCCGCCGTTGAGGCGGGCAACCCGAGAGTCCGTATTACCCTGTTTCGCCGTATACCCAGGAAATCGCCATGCAACCCGTCACACCTCACATCGATCCCGCCATCGCCTCCATCGCTCCCGGTTTTCGGGCCCTGAGCATCACGCTGGAAGCCGCGCCGATCCTCCATCCGGAGGTGGCGGAACAAGCCCTGCAGCGCGCCTGCGCGGCGTTGCTGGCGGGCAAGCCGGCCTGGGGCGAAGCGCATCTGGCGGCCTGGGCCGAGGTGTTCCGCCGCTTCGGCGCCAAACCCCAGCGCACGCCCTGTTCGGCGGAGGCGCTGCGCAAGCGCGCGCTGCGCGACGGCAGCCTGCCGAGCATCGATCCGGTGGTGGACCTGTACAACGCCATCAGCGTGCAGTTCGCGATTCCTGTTGGCGGGGAAAATTTCGCCGCCTACGCCGGCACGCCTCGCCTGACGATTGCCGAGGGCAGCGAAATCTTCGACACGATGAAGGATGGCGGGCCGGCCCACGAATCCCCTGACGCCGGCGAAGTCATCTGGCGCGACGACCTCGGCGTCACCTGCCGCCGCTGGAACTGGCGACAGGGCGTGCGCACCCGCCTGGATGCCGAGGCGCAACACATGTGGTTCATCCTCGAGAGCCTGCCGGAGATGCCCCAGGCGGCCTTGCAGGAGGCTGGCGAGCTGTTGGTTGCCGGGTTGACGCAAATGATGCCGGGCGCCAAGGCCGAGACCCTGCTGGTGCGGGCGGGGGCCTGCTAGCTGCGCCGTCGGCCGGGCTCTGGCAAGCTCGGGCAGTCACTCGTCGTGGAAGCCCGGCAATGCTCGCTGGATTGAATCATCTGACCCTGGCCGTCACTGACCTGCCGCGCAGCGTGGCGTTCTATCAGGGCGTGCTGGGCGGCAGACTCCGGGCCCGTTGGGCAACGGGTGCCTACCTGTCCCTGGGCCGTCTCTGGCTCTGCCTGGCTCAGGATGGCAAGCGCCAGTCCTTGCCCACAGCGGACTACACGTATTACGCCTTCACGGTCGCGGAAGGTGATTTCGAGGCGCTGCGCAACCAGTTGCTGGCCCGATCGGTCGAGGTGTGGAAGGACAACACCAGCGAGGGAGATTCCTTCTACTTCCTCGACCCCGACGGGCATCGCCTGGAAATCCATGTGGGCAACCTGGAGACGCGCCTGGCCGAGTGCAGGCGGCGGCCCTATCGCGACATGCAGT
Source organism: Enterobacterales bacterium AE_CKDN230030158-1A_HGKHYDSX7 (assembly GCA_046940325.1). GTDB lineage: Bacteria > Pseudomonadota > Gammaproteobacteria > Pseudomonadales > Pseudomonadaceae > Pseudomonas. Next base: position 11,436 of record JBKYMN010000011.1, read on the forward strand.
TCTTCGACTGACCCGCCTCGGTCCCGGCGGCGCCATCAGAGCGCCTGCTGGTTCATCCGCGCCGACAACTGCTGGGCGCTTTCCTTGCGTTCGGAATAGCGGTCCACCAGGAAATCCTGGCGATCGCGCAGCAACAGGGTGAACTTCACCAGTTCTTCCATCACGTCGACGACGCGGTCGTAGTAGGGCGAGGGCTTCATCCGACCGTCCGCGTCGAACTCCAGGTAAGCCTTGGGCACCGAGGACTGGTTGGGGATGGTGAACATGCGCATCCAGCGGCCGAGCACTCTCAGCTGGTTGACCACGTTGAACGACTGCGAGCCCCCGCAGACCTGCATCACCGCCAGGGTCTTGCCCTGGGTGGGACGGATCGCGCCGAGCTCCAGGGGAATCCAGTCGATCTGCGCCTTGAATACCGCCGACAGGGCGCCATGGCGCTCCGGCGAGCACCAGACCTGGCCTTCGGACCACAACACCAGCTCACGCAGTTCCTGCACCTTGGGGTGCTCCACGGGGGCGTCGTCGGGCAAGGGCAGCCCGGAGGGATCGAATACCCGGGTTTCGGCGCCGAAGTGCTCGAGCAGGCGCGCGGCTTCTTCCACCAGCAGCCGGCTGAAGGAGCGCTCGCGGGTCGAGCCATGGAGCAGCAGGATGCGTGGCTTGTGTTCGCTGGAACGGGTGGCGGGCGGCGCCGGGTCGAACAGCGACGGGTCGAGGTTGGGCAGAGGGTCTGTCATGGGGTGCTCCGGCTCAGAGATTGCCGATGCGCTCCAGCTCGTGCTTGAGCTGGTCGCGGTCGAGGGTTGCGAAGGGCAGGGCGAAGAAGGCCTGGCAGCGTTGCTCGATGCGCGCGAGGGTGGCGCGGAAGGCGGCGTCCAGGGTCGCCTCGTCACCGGCCACTTCGGACGGGTCTTCCAGGCCCCAGTGGGCTTTCAGCGCCGGGCCGAAATACACCGGGCAGGCCTCGCCGGCGGCCTTGTCGCAGACCGTGATGACGATGTCCGGCGGGTTGTCCTCGAAGGTGTCGTTGCCTTTGCTGCTCAGCCCCTGGATGGAGATGCCGGCCTGCTGCAGGCTGCTCAGGCTGCGCGGCAGCACCTGGCCGCGCGGGAAGCTGCCGGTGCTCACCGCCTCGAAGCCCGGCGGCGCCAGGTGGTTGAACAGGGCTTCGGAGAGGATGCTGCGGCAACTGTTGGCCGTGCACATGAACAGGACTCGCATGGAAAGCTCCTCCGCTCGGGGCGGACATCAGAGGCTCAGGCGCAAGGCCAGGGCCGACAGGGTGATCAGCAGGACGGGCAGGGTCAGCAGGATGCCGACGCGGAAGTAGTAACCCCAGGTGATGCGCAGGCCCTTGCGCTCCAGCACGTGCAGCCAGAGCAGGGTGGCCAGGCTGCCGATGGGGGTGATCTTCGGGCCGAGATCACAGCCGATGACGTTGGCGTAGATCATCGCCTCGCGGACCAGCCCGTCGGCGCCGCTGGCCTGGATCGACAGCGCGCCGAGCAGCACGCTGGGCATGTTGTTCATCACCGAGGACAGCAGGGCCGAGAGCAGGCCGGTGCCGAGGGCTGCACTCCACAGGCCCTGCGCGGCCAGGCTGTCGAGCAGGCGGGTGAGGAAGTCGGTAAGGCCGGCGTTCTTCAGGCCGTACACCACCAGATACATGCCCAGCGAGAAGATCACCACCTGCCAGGGCGCCTCGCGCAGCACTCGGCGGGTGGAGATGCGATGGCCACGGGCGGCGACGGCGAACAGGATTGCCGCGCAGGCCGCCGCGATCGCGCTGACCGGCACGCCCAGCGGCTCCAGGGCGAACAGGCCGACCAGCAGCGCCAGCAATGTCCACCCGCCGACCACGAAGGTGGCGCGGTCGTGGATGGCGGCCTTCGGCTCCTTCAGCGCGTCGAGCGCGTAGTGGCGGGGCAGGTCGCGGCGGAAGAACAGGAACAGCACCAGCAGGGTGGTGGCGACGCTGGCCAGGTTCACCGGCAGCATCACCGCGGCGTACTCGGCGAAGCCCAGGCCGAAGTAATCGGCCGAAACGATGTTCACCAGGTTGGAGACCACCAGCGGCAGGCTCGCGGTGTCGGCGATGAACCCGGCGGCCATGACGAAGGCCAGGGTTGCAGCCGGCGAGAAACGCAGGGCGAGCAGCATCGACATGACGATGGGCGTGAGGATCAGCGCCGCGCCGTCATTGGCGAACAGCGCCGAGACGGCGGCGCCCAGCAGGATGCAGAAGGCAAACAGCCGATAGCCGCTGCCGCGCGCCCAGCGTGCCACGTGCAGCGCGGCCCACTCGAAGAAACCGGCCTCGTCCAGCAGCAGGCTGATGATGATGACGGCGATGAAGGTGGCGGTGGCGTTCCAGACGATGGCCCACACCGCGGGAATGTCCTGCAGCGATACCGCGCCCAGTGCCAGGGCGATGATCGCGCCCAGGGCGGCGCTCCAGCCCACGCCCAGCCCCCTGGGTTGCCAGATGACCAGGACGAGGGTGAAAACGAAGACAGCGACGGCGGTCAGCATGGGATTCACTCGTGAACGGTTCAGCAGCAGGCGCTGTCGCGGACGGGGCGGCCATCCATGTTCTGCAGGCGGGTGGCGTTGTCCTGTAACCACTGGGTGTTGGCCTGCAGCGTGACCTGCAGCATGTCGTGAACCCAGGCGGGGAGGTCGGGGTTGAGGCGGTAATAGACCCACTGGCCCTGGCGGCGATCCAGCAGCAGACCACTGCTGCGCAGCTGGGCCAGGTGCCGGCTGATCTTCGGCTGGCTGTCGTCCAGGGCGCACATCAGTTCACAGACGCACAGCTCGCCCAGCTGGGCGATCAGCAGCGTGGCGCGGGTGCGGGTCTCGTCGGCCAGGCACTTGAAGACTTCGGGCGGCGTGATCATGGGCGTGGCTCATTAACATATGGATAATCAAATATACGGATATCCATATATTAAAGGCAAGCCTTCGCCCCAGTTCGCTCTGTTCGCCGGGCCTGAGCTCAGGCCGACCCGCTAGAGCGGCGGCTGGATCACCGGAGCGTGGCGGGCCATCAGCTCGGCCACCCAGTCGATGAACACCCGCAGCTTGGTGCTGACGTGGCGGTTGGGCGCGAAGGCCAGGTACAGCGGCATGGTCGGCAGCGTCCAGTCGTCGAACAGTTCCACCAGCTCACCGCGCGCCAGGGCCTCCACGGCCATGTAGCGGGGAAGCCAGAGCACGCCCATGCCGGCGATACCGGCGGCAAGGTAGGCATTGCCGTCGTCCACCGTGAGCACCGGGCGGCCGTGCACCTGCAGGCTTTCAGCGTCCCTGTGCATGGCGAAGGCGAGGGGCTTGCCGCTGCGCGCCCAGAGGTAGCCGACGATGCGGTGGTGGCTGTTCTCCAGCTCGCCGGGGTGCGTCGGCACTCCGGCGCGTTCGAGGTAGGAAGGGGCCGCGAACACGCCCAGCGGCAGGTCACCGACCCGCCGCGCCATCAGCGACTGGTCGGTGAGCTCGCCGCCGCGCACCACGCAGTCCACGTTTTCGTCGATCAGGTCGACCATGCGGTCGCTGACGCCCAGGTCGATCTGGATGTCCGGATAGCGCGCGTGGAAGTCCGGCAGGGCGGGTATCAGCAGGTGGCGCGCCAGCGGGCTGGGCACGTCTACCCGCAGGCGCCCGCGAGGCACCGCGGCAGCGCTGGATAGGCTGGTTTCGGCGTCGTCCATGTCCGCCAGCAGGCGCACCACGCGCTCGTAGTAGGCGGCGCCGTCGGCGGTGAGGTTGAGCTTGCGAGTGGTGCGATTGAGCAGGCGCACGCGCAACCGCGCTTCCAGTTGCTGGATCAGCTGGGTGACGCTGGTACGGCTCATGTGCAGCGTATCGGCGGCCCGGGTGAAGCTGCCGGTTTCCACCACGCGGGCGAAGGCTTGCATCGCATCGAAACGGTCCATGGCGGCTCCGGCGGGTCGTCGAGAAGGGGCAGATTGTTTGGATTCTACAAACAATGCTGACCAGCATTGCCCGATTATCGCGACGGCGCCACGCCTTAGCCTGTCCCCATCGTTGAAACCGGGGCCGCAAGCCCCCCGATGGAGCAAGCTGATGAGTACACGTGACGTGGTTTTCCCCGCCGGCCGCCAGGCCCTCTATGAACGCAACCGCTATTCCCCGGCCATCCGCAGCAACGGGCTGCTGTTCGTCTCCGGGCAGGTCGGCAGCCGCGCGGACGGCTCGCCTGAACCCGGGCTGGAAGCCCAGGTTCGTCGCGCCTTCGACAATCTGAACGCAGTGCTGGACGCCGCCGGTTGCCGCTTCGACGACGTGATCGACGTGACGGTGTTCATGGTCGATCCCCAGGCGAACTTCGAGCGCGCCTGGCAGGTCGTTGCCGACTACTGGGGCGAGGCGCCGCACCCGACCGTCACCGCGGTGGGCGTGACCTGGCTGTATGGCTTCGACTTCGAGATCAAGGTGATCGCCCGCCTGCCCGAGGCCTGAACCTGCCGCGGGGCAGGGCGGCGAGACGGGACGGCCGGGTTTCTTTACCATGCCGTCCTGCTTTTTTCGTACCGCCAGGAATTGCCCATGACTAGACCGACTTTCCGCAACGCCACCCCCGCCGACACCGACCGCTGCTTCGAGATCGAAACCAGCGCCTATGAAGGTGACGAGGCGGCCACTCGCGAGAAGATCGCCACCCGTATCGCACAGTACCCGGATGGCTTTCTGATCATGGAACTGGACGGCGAAGTGATCGGTTTCATCAACGCTGGCTGCGCGTTCGAGGTGGTGATGTCCGACGAGGCGTTCAAGGAGCTCATCGGCCACGACGCGAAGGCCCCCAACGTGGTGATCATGTCGGTGGTGATCGACCCGGCGCAGCAGGGCCAGGGCCATGCATCGCTGATGATGCGCACCTTCATCGAGCGCATGACCGGCCTGGGCAAGCGCACCATTCACCTGATGTGCAAGGACCGCCACGTGCCGCTCTACGAGCGCATGGGCTACCGCTACGTCAAACCGTCGGAGTCCGACCACGGCGGTATGGCGTGGCACGAGATGGTGATGGAATTGCCGGTCGCCTGAGGCTTCAGCGCTCGGGCTTGTCGTCCACCCGGTCGCGGGTGGCGCGCTCGGCCAGCAGGTCGAAGGACTCTGGCAGCAGGGCGGTTTCGCCCTGTTCGTCGAGCAACTGGCGGAACACCAGGTGGTCCGGGAAGCTCCGGCTGACGAGCGTGAGCAGTTCGGTGCCGCGCTCGGTCAGCTCGAAGTTGTTGCCGGTACCGCCATGCTCGCGCGGCCGTTCGCGGATGTAGCCGTTCCTCAGCAGGTCACCCTCCAGGTCACCGGCCACCCTTTTAAGATGATCCACGCTGCTGTTCAGCGGCTCGCCTTGCAGGCGATGCTGTTCGGCGACTTCCTCGCCGCACTCGCGGGCCCTGTAGGGTTGGTCGGCGCATTCCTGGGCGCGCAGCAGCAGGCGTTCGATCAGGTCCCAGTCGTAGCTCATGGCGTGTCCTCCGGGTCTTGGTGCAAATCAGGATGCAGGGCCTTCCTGATTTGCGACCCGGCCGGGCGGCGAGGGTTCGAACTTCCTGCGCAGCGGCGTGCAACCATCAATACCGTCGAGTCTCACTATCGATGCAATCGAGTGGTGCGCAGACCGGGCACGCCTGACTATCTGTCCCAAGAACTTGTCGAACCGAGCAAGGGACAGACCCGATGAACACCACACCGAATCGCCGGACCGCCCGTATCGCCCTCGGCCCGCTGTTGCTGGCCGTGGCCAGCCTGACCGGCTGCGCGGCAACCTCCGAAACCCGGCTGAGCTGGGACAGCCTCGGCGGCACCACCGTGCGGGACAGCGGCGCCTACCTGAGCTGCGTCGACGGCAGGCTCACCCCCGGCACCTCGACCTTCGTCAGCGACAGCGGTACCACCCGCCAACTGCTCGTCGGTAGCGCCAATCCGCAGCAGGCCAGCGGTCTGGTCCAGGTCACCCCGATCGCCGGCGGCAATCATTTCAGTGCCTACCAGCGCAGCGCCTGGCAGGACAAGGGTGAGCTGCTGGACGCCGCCTACCAGTGCTCTTTGCACAGTTGAACCCGCTTCGGGCCGCTCGCTCCCCCCAGCGACGCGCCCACCGCCGGCAGGCGGCGAAAGGCCTGCGTCAGTGTCTGCCATCGGGCTTTCGCTGATTCACTCTCCAGGGCGCTTCCCCCAGCGCCCACATGTCGCCCATCGAGCCCCCACTCGATGGGCGTTTTTTTTAATTTACGACTGTTGTGTATTCTGATCGGGCATGCCAGTGTGTGCGCCCTGGCGGCTGTATTCGCCTTTCCGTGCCCAGGATGCGCATCCGGTTTGTCCACCGGGCGCTGAACGAGGCCGCCGGCCGACGGTACACTCACTCCCGTCGCGTAACAGAAGTACAAGAGAATCGAGATGAACACGCATTTTCCGACTTGCGCCGTCTGGGTCCGTCGCGACGCAGACCTGCCCCTTCCCACCACCCTTCAGCCGACGGTGACAGCATGATCGAGGTAACCGAAGTTTCCATTGCGCAGCTGCGTGAAGCCCTGGAGTCGGGCCGCACCACCGCGGTCGAACTGGTCAAGGCCTACCTCGCGCGCATCGACGCCTACGATGGCCCGCTCAACGCCGTGGTCGTGCGCAACACCGAAGCCCTGAAGGAAGCCGAAGCCTCCGATGCCCGCCGCGCCCGTGGCGAGACCCTCGGCCCGCTGGACGGCATTCCCTACACCGCCAAGGACAGCTACCTGGTCAAGGGCCTGACCGCCGCCTCCGGCAGCCCGGCCTTCAAGGACCTGGTCGCCTACCGCGACGCTTTCACCGTCGAGCGCCTGCGCGCCGGCGGCGCCATCTGCCTGGGCAAGACCAACATGCCGCCCATGGCCAACGGTGGCATGCAGCGCGGCGTCTACGGCCGCGCGGAAAGCCCGTACAACCGCAAGTTCCTCACCGCCCCGTTCGCCTCCGGCTCCTCCAACGGTGCCGGTACCGCCACCGCCGCGAGCTTCTCGGCCTTCGGCCTGGCGGAAGAAACCTGGTCCAGCGGTCGCGGCCCGGCCTCGAACAACGGCCTGTGCGCCTACACCCCGTCCCGTGGGGTGATCTCGGTGCGCGGTAACTGGCCGCTGACCCCGACCATGGACGTCGTCGTGCCCTATGCGCGTACCATGGCCGACCTGCTGGAAGTGCTCGACGTGGTCGTCGCCGAAGACACCGACAAGCGTGGCGACCTCTGGCGCCTGCAGCCGTGGGTGCCGATCCCTGCCGTCGCCGACGTGCGCCCGGCGTCCTACCTGGACCTCGCCGCCGGCCCGGAAGCCCTCAAGGGCAAGCGCCTGGGCGTGCCGCGCATGTTCATCAACAAGGACGAACTGGCCGGCACCAGTGAGAAGCCCGGCATCGGCGGCCCGACCGGCCAGCGCATCAACACCCGCGCCTCGGTCATCGATCTCTGGGAACAGGCCCGCAAGGCCCTGGAAGCGGCTGGCGCCGAAGTTGTCGAAGTGGACTTCCCGCTGGTCTCCAACTGCGAGGGCGACCGCCCCGGCGCGCCAACCGTGTACAACCGTGGCTTCGTCTCCGAGCAGTTCCTGCATGACGAGCTGTGGGAACTGTCCGGCTGGGGCTTCGACGATTTCCTGCGTGCCAACGGCGACCCCAAGCTGAACAGGCTGGCCGACGTCGACGGGCCGAAGATCTTCCCCCATGACCCGGGTACGCTGCCCAACCGCGAGGACGACCTCTGCGCGGGCATGGACGAGTACGTCAACATGGCCAGGCGCGGCCTGAAGACCTGGGACCAGATCGAGACCCTGCCCGACGGCCTGCGTGGCCTGGAAAAGACCCGCAAGCTCGACCTGGAAGACTGGATGGACGGCCTGAAACTGGACGCCGTGCTGTTCCCCACCGTGGCCGACGTGGGCCCGGCGGACGCCGACGTGAACCCGGAGTCGGCCGACATCGCCTGGAGCAACGGCATCTGGGTCGCCAACGGCAACCTGGCGATCCGTCACCTGGGCGTGCCGACCGTCACCGTGCCCATGGGCGTGATGGCCGACATCGGCATGCCGGTGGGCCTGACCTTCGCCGGCAAGGCCTACAGCGATTCCGCGCTGCTGACCTTCGCCGCGGCCTTCGAGGCCACCGGTTCCAAGCGTCTGGTGCCGCCGAGCACGCCGCCGCTGAACTGATCGGTTCGTCGCTTCACGCTGTATGAGAAACCGCGCCCCAGGGCGCGGTTTTTTCATGGCTGGCGCAGGCGTCTCCTTGCAGGAGCAGGCCATGCCCGCGACGCGCGCGTTCCTACAGGGATCGCTGTGCCTTCACACACCCGTAGCGCGCCTCCTTGGACGGCGAGTAGCCATAGAAGGACGTGTAGCACTTGCTGAAATGGCTGGGTGAGACGAAGCCGCAAGCCAGCCCCACCTCGTACATCGGCAGGCTGGAATGCTGCAGCAGGCGGCGGCTCTCGGTAATGCGCAGTTCCAGGTAATAGCGTACCGGGGTGGTACCCAGTTGCTCCTGGAACAGTCGCTCTATCTGCCGCTTGGAACGCCCCACGTAGCGCGACAGCTGGTCCTGGTTCAGCGGCTCCTCGATGTTCGCGCTCATCAGGTTGATTGCCTCGCGCAGCGGTTCGCTGAGTTTTTCATGCAGTGCCGGTCGGGTACGGCGGAAGCGTGATTCCTCGAAGGCGAGGATGTCGACGATGGCGTCCACCAGTTCGCGGCCGTGGTGGGCGTTGATCCATTCCAGCGCCAGGTTGAAGGCGCCGGTTGGACTGGCGGCGGTGAGACGATCCCGGTCGGCCTGGTAGCTCTCGCTGGTGACCTCGCTGTGCCGGGCGATTTCCGCCAGTGCCGCGCGGTTCTCCGGGTGAATGGCGCACCGGTAGCCATCCAGCAGGCCAGCCTGGCCGAGGAACCACGCGCCGTTCCACAGGCCGGCCAGGGCGATGCCGCGGTCAGCCGCCTGATGCAGCAGACGGCTCAACTCGGGCGAAGCGCGCAGCGGCGTGCGTAGGCCGCCGCAGACCACCAGCAGGTCCAGTTCGGCGACCTGCGTGGCGTTCAGCGCGGCACCGGGGCAGATCACCAGTCCCAGGTCGCTGACCACCGATTCACCGTCGAGGCTGAAGGTTTCGGTGGCGAAGCTCTGCGCGCGGATCAGGTTGGCGGTCACCAGCGTGTCCAGCGCCTGGGTGAAGGCCGGCAGGGAGAAATGCTCCAGCAGCAGAAAACCCACCCGCGCCGGGCGGGCAGGCTCCTTTTCATCGGTGAGGTAGCGCAGGTTGCGCCCCTGCATGGGACCACTGAACTGACGGCGTTCGACCAATCGGCACCTCGAGTTCGGGATATCGTCAGCCGCGCACGGCGCGGCGACTGATGGCGGCGTGGCCCTGCGGCGCGGCGCGGCGGCTGGTCTGGCTGAGCAGGACGATGACCACTGTCAGCGCCAGGGTCGAACTCACTTCCACGCGGTGCGTCGGCATGATGAACATCACCACCAGGATGAAGCTGATGATCCCGATCACCAGCCAGGTCAGCCAGGGGAACAGCCACATGCGAAATACCAGCTGGTGGTTGCGCCGGCCCAGGATGCCGCGCATGCGCAGCTGCGAGACGGCAATGGCGAGGTAGACGAGTAGGGCGATGGAGCCGGAGCTGGCCAGCAGGAACTCGAACAGCCGGCCAGGCGCAAAGAAGTTCAGCAGGGTGGTGAACATGCCGATCAGCGTGCTGGCGATCACCGCCGCGCGCGGCACGCCGGCCGCCGAGGTGCGCTGGATGAAGGCCGGGGCGTCGTGGCGGCGGCTCAGCGAATAGATCATCCGCGAGGCGATGTACACCGAGGAGTTCAGGCAACTGGCCACGGCGACCAGCACCACCAGGTCCATCAGCAATTGCGCGTTGGGGATGTTCAGCAGCTCAAGGGTGCGCTGGTACGAGCCGATTTCCAGCAGGCGCGGGTCGTTCCACGGCACCACCGAGATGATCACCAGGATCGACAGCAGGTAGAACACGCTGATCCGCCAGATCACCGAGCGCGTGGCCTTGGCGATGTTGCGGCTGGGGTCGCTGGATTCGGCGGCGGCGATGGTCACCGCCTCGGTGCCGATGAAGCTGAACAGGGTGGTGATCAGCGCGCTGAAGATGGCTGTCCAGCCGTTGGGCATGAAGCCGCCGTGCTCGCCCATCAGCTTGTGCAGGCCGCTGACCTCGCGCCCCGGCAGCAGGCCCAGCAGCGCCGCCTCACCGAGGCCGATGAAGGCGACGATGGCGACCACCTTGAGCATGGCGAACCAGAACTCGAACTCACCGTACTTGGCCACACTGAACAGGTTGGTGACGGTGAGCAACAGCGTCATCGACAGGGCGAAGACCCAGGTCTCGACCTGCGGGAACCAGTTGTTGAGTATCACCCCGGCGGCGATGGCCTCGATGGGGATGACCAGCACCCAGAACCACCAGTACAGCCAGCCGATGGTGAAGCCGGCCCAGCGACCGATGGCCTGGTCGGCGTACGCGGAGAAGGAGCCGGTGTCGGGGCTGGCCACGGCCATCTCGCCGAGCATGCGCATCACCAGCACCACCAGCAGTCCGGAGAGGGCGTAGGCGACGATGGCGGCGGGGCCGGCGGCAGCGATCGCATGGCCGGAGCCAACGAACAACCCCGCGCCGATGATGCCCGCGATGGAAAGCATGGTTACGTGGCGGGGTTTGAAGCCCTGCACCAGATCGCCATTGGCGTCTTTTGCACTGGGAGCACTCATCTGTCGGCCTTTTCTTGAAATTGTTAGGTCGGACGCAAGGGCACAGGGCAGTGCGCTTCACGCGGGACTCAAGCTAAGGCAGTGGGTGGGTGGCGAGTTGCTCGAAATCGCCGTGGGGATGACCAAAAACGACATGGCCGGCGGGTTGGATGGTGGCTACGGGCCGCTCCGGAACGATGGTTCCTGCGCATGAAAAGCCGCAGGAACGGCCGGCAGGCGGCTGCTCAGCGACGGGTGCCCGGCAGGCTGACGAGGAGTTTTTCCAGCAGCCCGGCGAGCTTCTTCTGCTCGGCGACCGTCAGCCCGGACAGCACCTGACGCTGATTGTCGACGTGGGCGCCGACGACCTGATCGATCAGCGCAAGGCCCGCCTCGCTCAGGCCGACCAGAGAGCCGCGACCGTCCTCGGGGTTCGGCATGCGTTGCACCAGGCCCTGCTTTTCCAGGCGGTCCAGGCGATTGGTCATGCTGCCGGAGGAAATCATCGCCGCCTCGTAGAGCACCGTGGGCGTGAGGCGGAAGGGCGGGCCGCTGCGGCGCAGGGTGGCGAGCACGTCGAACTCGCCCGGTTGCAGGCCGAAGTCGGCGAACAGCGGGTTGAGGTGGTCGCGGGCGATCAACTGGGCGGCCTCGCCGAGGCGGCCGAGCAGGAGCATGCCGTCGGTATCCAACTCGGGCAGTTGCTGGCGCCATTGCTCGACGGCGAATGCGGCTCTGTCCATGGGGCTTCCTTTTTATCTTGATGTCGAGATACATTGGATTTGTCTTGATGTAGAGATATTCGCCCGCGCCGCCTTCGCGATCAAGTGCCGGCGCCCCACCGGAAGGATGTTTGTCATGTCTCGAACCGTCTCCCTTGCCGCCTGCCTGCTCGCCGTCGTGCTGGCCGGCCTCAACCTGCGCCCGGCGCTGGCGTCCATCGGCCCGCTGCTCGATGCGCTACAGGCCTCGGCACATTTGTCCGACAGCCTCGCCAGCCTGCTCACCAGCCTGCCGGTGCTGCTGATGGGCCTGGGCGCTCTGACTGCTGCGCAGTTGCTGCGTCACTTCGGCGTGCGCCGTGGCGTGGCGTTCGGTCTGCTGCTCATCGCCCTGGCCTGCGTTCTGCGCCTGTTGCCAGGGCAGGGCGGGCTGCTCGGCGGCGCCGTGCTTGCGGGGCTGGGCATCGCCGCCTGCCAGGCGTTGCTGCCGGTATTCATCCGCCAGCGCTTCGGTGCGCGCATCGGCGGGGCGATGGGCGCCTATTCCACGGCGATCATGGGCGGAGCGGTGCTGGCCAGCGTGGCTTCGCCCTGGCTGGCGAAAGCCTGGGGCGAGCTGCCGGCGCTGGCGTTCTGGGCGCTGCCCGCTGTACTGGCGCTACCGGTCTGGATGCGAGCCGCGAAGGGCGAGGCGCCCGTCAGTTCAGCTGCTCCGGCCTTTTCCGGGATCGCCCGGCGCGGGGCGTGGCTGGCGCTGTTCTTCGGCCTGGGCACGGGGGCGTACGTGCTGGTGCTGGCCTGGTTGCCGCCGTACTACACCTCTCTGGGGTGGACATCGGCCCAGGCAGGCGCCTTGCTGGGTGGGCTGACGTTGACCGAAGTGGTCGCCGGCTTGCTGGTGTCCACCTTCATCGACCGTCTGCCGGACCGTCGCCCGGCGTTGCTGCTGGCCATCGCGTTGTTGCTCGGCGGCCTGATCGTGCTGGTGATGTGGCCGCAGCAACTGGTCCTGGTGGCGATGATCGGGCTCGGGTTGGGCATTGGCGCGCTGTTCCCGTTGTCGCTGATCATCGCCATGGACCGCGCCCGCAGCCCCGCCGAAGCCGGTGCGCTGGTGGGCTTCGTGCAGGGTGTGGGCTACCTGATCGCGGCGCTGTTCCCGCTGTTGGCGGGGCTGGCTCGGCAATCCATGGCCAGCCTGGCGCCGGCCTGGATCGGCATGGCGCTGGTGTGCCTGGTGATGTTCGTTCTCGCCAGCCGCTTCACGCCGCCGCGCCCGCTCGAGGGGCAGGCGCAGGCCTGCTGAGCAATCCATGGCGCGGTCATTCGGGGCTAGGCTGAGTACTTTCCTCTGCCCCAGGTGACCCCACCATGTCCCTTGTCCTGTTCGGCCATCCGTTTTCCTCCTACACGCAGAAGGTACTGATCGCTCTCTACGAGAATGCCACGCCCTTCGAGTTTCGCGGCCTCGGCCCGGACGAGCCGGAGAATGGCGCGCACTGGCTGCGCCTGTGGCCGCTGGCGAAATTCCCGGTGTTGCTGGACGGTGAACACAGCGTCGCCGAGACCAGCATCGTCATCGAGTACCTGCACCTGAAGCATCCCGGTCCGGTGCGCCTGCTGCCGGACGACCCGCTCAAGGCGCTGGACGTGCGCTTCCTCGACCGCTTCTTCGACTGGCACGTGATGACCCCGGTGCAGCACGCCGTGCTGGGGGCGATGAGCGGCGAAGCGGGCAAGCGCGCGGAGGGCCTGGCCCATGCGGTGAGCAAACTCGAACTGGCCTACGCCTGGCTCGAAGAAGAACTCGCCGGGCGCACCTGGGCGGCGGGCGGCGACTTCAGCCTCGCCGACTGCGCTGCGGCTCCGTCGCTGTTCTACGCCGATTGGACCCATCCCATCGGCGATCAGTACCCGACGCTACGTGCCTATCGCTCGCGTCTGCTGGCGCGCCCCTCTTTTGCCCGTGCGGTGGAGGAAGCGCGCCCGCACCGGCCGCTGTTTCCGCTGGGGGCGCCGGAGCGGGATTGAGCGCAAAAAAATCCCCCGTGCGCTGCCGCGACCGGGGGATGCAAGGCTCGCGCAGGGGGACCGCGCGGGCGAGGTAGACAGGTTGGACCCAGGTTCGATGTCGAAGTCCAATTGTAGGAGCGGGCCACGCCCGCGATCGCGCGCATGGCGCGCTCCTACAGGTCAGCTGCGATGCTTTTCTTCACGCAGAGACGCAACTCCCTGCACCGGGCGATGGATCACTTACAGCCGGATCAGCACCGACTTCAGCTCGGTGTAGTGCTCGATGGCGGCGGCGCCCATCTCGCGGCCCACGCCGGACATCTTGAAGCCGCCGAAGGGCAGCGCCGGGTCCAGCGCGCTGTGGCAGTTGACCCACACCGAGCCGGACTTGATGCGCGGCACCATGCGGTGCACCGCCGCCAGGTCGTTGGACCAGATGCTCGCGCCCAGGCCGTAGGGGCTGTCGTTGGCCAGGCGCAGGGCGTCTTCGATGTCGTCGAAGGGCATGGCGACCAGCACCGGGCCGAAGATCTCTTCCTGCACCAGCGGGTTCTTCTGGTCGACGTCGACGATCACCGTGGGTTTGACGAAGTAGCCGGGGCCGAACTGCTCGCCGCCGCAGGCGATGGTCGCGCCCTTGTCGCGGCCCAGTTCGATGTAGTCGAACACGCGCTTCTGCTGCTTGGCGGAGATCAGCGGGCCCATGTCGATGCTCGGGTCCAGGCCGTTGCCCAGCTTCATGCCGTTGGCGATGCCGGCGATGTCGGCGATCACGTTGTCGAAGTGCTTGCGCTGCACGTACAGGCGCGAGCCGGCGCAGCAGACCTGGCCCTGGTTGAAGAAGATCGCCTGGGCAGCGCCGGCGGCGGCGGTGGCCAGGTCGGCATCGGCCATGACGATGGTCGGCGACTTGCCGCCCAGCTCCAGGGTCACGCGGGTCATGTTGTCCATGGCCGCCTTGCCGATTTCCTTGCCCACCGGCGTCGAGCCGGTGAAGGTCAGCTTGTCCACCAGCGGATGGTGGGAGAGGGCGGCGCCGGCAGTGATACCGGCGCCGGTGACGACGTTGAACACGCCGGCCGGGTAGCCCGCTTCGAGCACCAGCTCGGCGAGCTTGAGCGCGGACAGCGGGGTTTCGTCGGCGGGCTTCAACACCACGCTGCAACCGGTGGCCAGCGCCGGGCCGAGTTTCCAGCAGGCCAGCAGCAGGGGGAAGTTCCAGGCGACGATGGCGCCCACCACGCCGACGGCTTCGCGGCGGATGTAGCCGTGGAAGTCGCCATCGGGCATCAGCGGCATGGACACGTCGACGGTGGTGCCTTCGATCTTGGTGGCGTAGCCGGCCATGTAGCGCAGGAAGTCGATGGCCAGTTGCACGTCCATCACGCGGGCGACGGCGGCGCTCTTGCCGTTGTTCAGGCATTCCAGTTCGGCCAGCAGGTCGGCGTCGCGCTCCATGAGGTCGGCGAGCTTCCACAGCAGGTTCTGCCGCTCTCGCGGGCGGGTGCGGCTCCAGGCGGAGTCATCGAAGGCCTGGCGCGCGGCGCGCACCGCGCGGTCGACGTCGGCGGGAGTGCCGGCCGGTACCTGGCAGAGCACTTCGCCGGTGGCGGGGTTGCGCAGGTCCATCAGGGCGCCGTCGCTGGCGGAGGTCCAGTCGGCACCGATCAGCATCTTCGGGGCGCGCTGCAGGAAGGCGCGGGATTCGGGCTTGATGGGCAGGGAAGCGAGCATTGCGGTGGCCTCTTGTTGTCTGTTTCAGGAACGTTGAGGCGGAGCATCGCAACGGCTGTGCCAAGGCGGCTATTTGATTGCAAGCTGATGAATTTAAAGGAGTTTATTTGTATTTGTGGCGGGTATTGGAAAAGCCGCTGTCGCATTGTGCGACAGCGGCCTGAGACGCAGGGATCAGGTGTTGGTGATGTCCCGGTCCTTGGTTTCGGGCAGGAAGAAGATGCCGAGGATCGCCGTCATCACCGCGATGACGATGGGGTACCAAAGGCCGTAGTAGATGTCCCCGGTAGCCGCCACCATGGCGAAGGCGACGGTGGGCAGGAAGCCGCCGAACCAGCCGTTGCCGATGTGGTAGGGCAGCGACATGGAGGTGTAGCGGATGCGCGTCGGGAACAGCTCGACCAGCCAGGCGGCAATCGGCCCGTAGACCATGGTCACGTAGATCACCAGCACGGTCAGCAGCACCAGCATCATCAGGTGGTTGATCTTCGAAGGATCTGCCTTCTCCGGGTAGCCGGCTTCCTTGAGCGAGGCGGCCAGCTGCGCGGTGAAGACTTCGGACTGCACCTTGAACTCCGCCGCGGGCATGCCGGCGCCTTCGAAGCTGGCGATGACCTTGTCGCCGATGTGCACCTGGGCGACGGCGCCGGTTTCGGCCTTGAGGTTTTCATAGGGGATCGCGCGCTTCGCCAGCAGGCTTTTTGCCAGGTCGCAGGAGCTGACGAATTTGGCCTTGCCCACCGGGTCGAACTGGAAGGCGCAGGCACTCGGGTCGGCCACCACGGTGACCGGGTTCTTCTCCTGGGCGGCGAACACGTCCGGGTTACCGTACTGGGTCAGGGCGTGGAAGATCGGGAAGTAGGTGAGGGCGGCGAGGATGCAGCCGGTCATGATGATCTTCTTGCGGCCGATGCGGTCGGACAGGCTGCCGAAGAACACGAAGAACGGCGTGCCCAGCAGCAGGGAGCCGGCGATCAGCAGGTTGGCGGTCTGCGGGTCGATCTTCAGCGTCTGCAGCAGGAAGAACAGCGCGTAGAACTGCCCGGTGTACCAGACCACGGCCTGGCCGGCGGTGCCGCCGAGCAGCGACATGATCACCACTTTGAGGTTGTCCCAGCGGCCGAAGGATTCGGTCAGCGGCGCCTTGGACGCCTTGCCTTCTTCCTTCATCTTCATGAACACCGGCGACTCGGCCAGTTGCAGGCGGATGTACACCGAAATGATCAGCAGCAGGATCGACAGCAGGAACGGAATCCGCCAGCCCCAGGCCTCGAACGCCTCGGTGCCGAGCACGGTGCGGCAGGCCATGATCACCAGCAGCGAGAGGAACAGCCCGAGCGTCGCGGTGGTCTGGATCCACGAGGTGAAGAAGCCGCGCTTGCCCTTGGGTGCGTGCTCCGCCACGTAGGTCGCCGCGCCACCGTACTCGCCACCCAGCGCCAGGCCCTGCAACAGCCGAAGCGTAATGAGGATGATCGGCGCTGCGACGCCAATCGTGGCGTAGGCCGGTAGCAGGCCGACCACGGCGGTGGACACGCCCATGATGACGATGGTGATGAGGAAGGTGTGCTTGCGCCCGATCATGTCGCCCAGGCGGCCGAACACGATGGCGCCGAAGGGCCGCACCGCGAAGCCGGCGGCGAAGGCCAGCAGGGCGAAGATGAAGGCGGTGGTTTCGTTGACCCCGGCGAAGAAGTGCTTGGCGATGATCGCCGCCAGGGAGCCGTAGAGGTAGAAGTCGTACCACTCGAAAACGGTGCCCAGCGAGGAGGCAAAGATGACCTTGCGCTCCTCCTTCGTCACTCCGGTGGAAGGCGCGTTGCCCGCGGACGGGCTGTATGTCTGTGCCATGTTCGTCTCCGTTTTGTTCTTGTGTTGGGCCGGAGTCCCTCAATACCGTTACCGCACTCGAGCCCAGGGCTGATGTCAGGTCGTACGGATTGCGCGAAGCGTGCATACAGGCAGCCCTGCGGCACGCCGCAAGGTCATTGAAAAGCATAATCGGCCTGCCACGGATATCCACTGGCCATCACCGGCAAGCCCCCCGCTGGCGCGGATTGACACCTGTTCTGGACAGCCGGTGGAGAGTGAGGTGTCTGGCTGGCGCCTTTCTCGCGATCACTGCTGGAGAGTGGCGCAGTGCCATTAGACCATCGTCTATAACGGATAGGACTGTCTCAGGCTGCTACAGCTGTCGCGATCTGCCACGCCCTATCGCCTGCTGCCTGGGCTCAGATTGCTGATTCACAAGGATTTTTCCCTCTGGCACGCAACGTGAAGCGCCTGCTGTTTCGCCCGGCGCCGCGTCGGCGCTGCACAAGGAGGCCTGGCTTGAAGAGGATGCACCTGTCGTTGCCGTGGAGGGCGGGGCCGCTGGCTGCCGCGCTGACCTGTCTTCTGCTGTGGTGGCTGCCCGGCATGGGCAATGCATTGCTCTGGGGGCTGTCGGCACTGATTGCCCTCGGCGCCATCCGACAGCACTGGCGCGCGCTGGCCTGGCCGGTGGCGCTCGGCGCGCTGTGCGGTGCCTGCCTGGCACTCGCGCTGCACCTGGTGGCTGACCACTTCCAGTTGCGCTACGCCTGGCTCTACAGCAGTGCGGCGTTGCCGGCGTACCTGAAGTTCTCCAACCTCTGGGGTGGCGACGAAGGCACAGTCCTGCTGCTGGGAACCTTCTGCATGGCGATAGCCCTGAGGGGCGCTGGGCTGCCCGGTTGGGCGGGGCGCGGCATGGCGATTATCGCCGCCTGGTATGTGGCGACTGCCGCCTGGCTCGGCCCCTTCAGCGCGACGCCGGCCGAGTGGCTCGCCGCACAGCCGAGCCAGGGCATGAACGCCCACCTGCAGACTTTCTGGATGTCGCTGCATGCACCGCTGATCCTCTGCGCCTACGCCTGGGTGCTGGCGCCCGCCGGTGCCGCGCTGGAAGCGCTGGGGCGAGGCGGCCATGCCTATGCCTGGGTGATGCCGCGCTACAGCCGCCGCGCCTGGCTGATCCTCAGCGCCGGTATTGGCGTGGGCATGGCCTGGGCCATGGAGGACTTCACCTACGGCCAGCTGTGGCACTGGGACCCGGTGCAGACCTCGGCCTTCATCATCTGGGCGCTGCTCGGCGCGGTGTTGCACGGCGCCCGTCGCTGGCGCGCGGACGGCGCCTACGCACGCCTGCTGCCGGTTCTCAGCCTGCTGGCGGCGGCCATGGCCTGTGGCGCCATGGCGGTGACCCGCAGCACGGTGCTGGCCAGCTCGCACCGCTACATCGGCACCACCTCCTGGCTCAGCCATCTGGCTCTGGCATTCATCCTGCTGGCCTTCGCCGCGTTCTATCTGCTGTCGGGGTGGCGCTGGCGCAAGCGGGCAGGGCGTCGGCGTGGGGCCTCGGACTGGACGCTGGACGTGGCCATCTACCTGTTCGCCGGCACCGGGCTGCTGGCACTCGGTGCGCTGCTCCAGGCGCACCTCTACGAATGGCTGGGGATGGAGCGGCCGAGCGAGCTGAAACCCTTCTTCGAAACCCTGACCGCCTGGGCCACCACCGCCGAGATGGACAGCCTGCGCCGCGCCTTCGACCAGTGGGACGTCAACGGCTACGGCCTGGCGCACTGGGTAGTACCGCTGCTGGCGGCGATTGGCCTGATGGGCGGCTACAGCTTCCTGCGCCGTTGCGGGCGACCCCGGCTGGCGCTGCTGGCGACGGTGCTGATGGCCGCCGTGATGCTCTGGACCGGTTGGCGCGGCGGCTGGTTGAGCGGCGGCTACAACGGCGACGGCATGCTCTCGCAGACCATCGTGCGGGTGCTGCCGTGGCTGGACGCAGCACTGCTGGGCGGTGCCTTCCTGATGCTCAGCTGCCTGCTGTGGGGTGTGCAGAGCCTGTGGCGCAGCCGGCGACTGGGCAACCTGCGCTACAGCGGCGGCCTGGCGCTGGTGCACGGCGGCGCGGTGATCGCGCTGGTGGGCGGTCTTGCGGCCACGGCGCTGAACAGCTACCAGCAGATCAGCATCCCGCCGGGCACGTCCTTCGAGCAGTGGCACGCGGTGATCGGCGGCATGCAGATGCGCGTCTCGCCGGACTCCAGCCGGCCGGACTTCTCCGGCTACCACGCGGTGGCCAAGGTCGAGCTGCGCGATGGCGAACGCACCTTGGCCGGCCACGCGCTGTTCCAGGACAGTCGGGGCAACCCGCCGGCCTACCAGGGGCCGGTGCGCCAGCTCTGCGAAATCCTCGACTACCACTACGCGCGCTTCGCCTCGGACCGCGGCTACGTGTTGCATCCGTTCATCGTCCGCGGCTGGAGCGGTGATCTGCAGATCTGGGTGCCGGCCTCGGCGCGTCTGCTCAAGGAACCTGGCGACGACATCGAGAGCGTGGTGGTGGTGCGCCGCTTCCCGTTCCTCTCGCTGGTCTGGGTCGGCCTGATCAGCATGCTGTTCGGCGCCCTGATGCTCCCGGCGGGCGGCGCTTTGCGCAAGCCGGACCATACTGCTTCGAAGGGTGTCTCACAGGCCCTGTCTCAGAGTTAGACAGCAATCGCGAAATGTGACGTCGCAACCCCGGTGGCATCCACCGGGCGTGCCGGTAAATACCGCCGAAGGCCTGATTCGGCGGGGTTTGCGCAGTAGTGGCACACAACCTGCAAAACCGCTTGCAAGAGCTCGCTCTTAGCCCATCGGTGGGCGCGAATAACCTACAAGAATACCGAGGAGGCCTGACCTTGAAGATGACACGACTTCGGCACTATCTGGGTGCCGGAACCCTGGCCGCACTGGCCCTTGCGCTCCATCAGACGGCCCAGGCCGCACCCGAAGGCCAGGCGATCATCAACGCCAAGTGCCAGGCGTGCCATACGCCCGAAGGCAACAACTCCCTGAGCCGCATCAGCCACCAGCGCAAGACCCCCGAGGGCTGGCTGGCGAGCATCGGCCGCATGCAGGTGATGTACGGCCTGAAGATCACCGACGAAGAGCGTCGCGCGGTAGTCAAGTTCCTCGCCGACAAGCAGGGCCTGGCGCCCAGTGAGACCGAAGGCGTGCGTTACGCCCTCGAGCGCCGGCTCAACACCGTCGAGCACTTCGATACCAACTTCGAGCAGATGTGTGCCCGTTGCCACTCGGGTGCGCGCATCGCCCTGCAGCGTCGCCCGGCGGCGGAGTGGGAGAAGCTGGTGAACTTCCACCTTGGCCGCTGGCCTTCGCTGGAATACCAGGCCCTGTCCCGCGACCGCGACTGGTTCGACCTGGCGAAGAAGGAGATGGTCCCCGAACTGGCCAAGCGCTACCCGCTGGACAGCCAGGCCTGGACCGACTGGCAGAAGAACCGGCCGAAGGCCGAGGCGCTGGCAGGTGAATGGAGCTTTGCCGGGCACATGCCGGGCAAGGGCGAAGTCGCCGGTACCATGAGCGTTGCCAAGAGTGGCGACGATGCGTTCAAGGTCAGCGTGAAAGGCCAGTATGCCGATGGCTCGCCGTTCAGCGGCGAGGGCAGTGCGACGCTGTACAACGGCTACGAATGGCGCGGCAACGTCACCGTCGGCGATGTGACCATGCGCCAGGTATTCGCTGCGCTGAACGGCCAGATGCAGGGCCGCATGTTCGACAAGGCCCACGACGAGCGCGGCCTGGACTTCGTCGCGGCGAAGGACGGCACCAGCCATGTGCTGGGCGTGCAGCCGGCGTACCTGAAGGCCGGCGCCGAGACCGAAGTCAGCGTCATCGGCACCGGGCTCAAGGGCAAGCCTTCGTTCGGCAAGGGCGTGGAAGTCGTCTCGGTGGTTTCCGAGACGCCGGAGCGGGTGACCGTCAAGGTCAAGGCCGACGCCGCGGCCGCCGCGGGCGAACGCGATGTCAGCGTGGGCACCGCCAAGGGTGGCAGCCTCGCCGTGTACAAGGACATCGCTGAAGTGAAGGTGGTGCCGGAGTTCTCCGTCTCGCGCATTGGCGGCAATGGCGGCTCCACGCCCAAGGTCCAGGGCAGCTTCGACGCCGAGGCCTGGGGCAAGGGTGCCGATGGCAAGCCGTTCCGCATCGGTGTGTTCCCCGCACAGTGGTCGGTCGAGCCGTTCGATGACCGCGCCAAGGAAGACGAGGACGTGAAGTACGCCGGGGTGATGGACGCCGACAGCGGCATCTTCACGCCGGGCGACGCCGGCCCGAACCCGGCGCGCAAGATGATGACCAACAACGCCGGCAACCTGAAGGTGATCGCCGCGGTGGACGACGCCGGCCAGTCGCACAAGGGCGAAGGGCACATGATCGTCACCGTGCAGCGTTGGAACAACCCGCCGATTCCGTAAGGCATCGGATTGAACTGAACCCCTGAACCCCGTCTTCGGACGGGGATTGGCAAGCAAGTTCCGGGAGGTCGCCATGGGCGCCATCTTGAATCTGGTCGAGCGCAACCTGCATGAAGTGCAGGTCGACGCCGACCGCCTGTTGTTCCACATCCCCAGCTCCTCGCTGTTCGCCAGCGACGAGTTGACCGGCGGGATCATCGACGCGCTGCGCGGGCATGCCTGCTCTCCGGACGAGTTGACCCAGCGCCTGGCCGGGCGCTTCGGCGCCGAGGAAATCGACGAGACCCTGCGCGAGCTGATCGCGCTGGAGCTGGTCAGCGACGGCTCGCCGCTGACCCCTGAAATCGGTATCAAGAAGGTTGACCGCACCGCGCTCAACACCGTGGTGCTGAACGTCAACACCGGCTGCAACCTGAGCTGCACCTATTGCTACAAGGAAGACCTGGACAAGCCTTCCGCCGGCAAGAAGATGGGCGCGGAAACCGCCGAAGCCTCGGTGGAAATGCTGATCCAGGAATCCCCCGACGAGCAGCGCTACACCGTGGTGTTCTTCGGCGGCGAACCGCTGTCCAACCGCCCGCTCATCGAGCACATGGTCGCGTATTGCGAGCGCCGTTTCGGCGAGCTGGGCAAGACGGTGGACTTCGTCATGACCACCAACGCCACGCTGCTCACCGAGGAAATCGTCGACTGGCTCAACGCCCATCGCTTCGGGCTGTCCATCAGCATCGACGGGCCGAAGACGGTGCATGACCGCAACCGCATCACCGTGGGCGGGCAGGGCACCTATGACGTGGTGCGGCGCAAGGCCGACATGCTGCTGTCGCGCTACACCGCACGGCCGGTCGGCGCGCGGGTGACCCTGACCACCGGCGTCACCGACGTCGAGACCATCTGGAACCACCTGTTCAACGAGATGGGCTTCGCCGAAGTCGGCTTCGCCCCGGTCACCTCGGGTGATATCAGCAGCTACAACCTCACCGGGGACGAGCTGAAGGAGGTCTTCGCCGGCATGAAGGCCCTCGGTCGCCGCTACCTGGACGAGGCGCTGGAAGGGCGCAACATCGGCTTCTCCAACCTGCACCAGCTGATCACCGACATCCACGAAGGGCAGAAGAAAGCCCTGCCGTGTGGCGCCGGGTTGAAGATGCTGGCGGTGGACCACAAGGGCGAGCTGAACCTGTGCCACCGCTTCACTGGATCGTCGCTGCCGACCTTCGGCAACGTCCATGAAGGGGTGAAGCAGGCCGAGCTGAACGACTTCCTGTCGCAGCGCCTGGACCGCACCGACACCGGCTGCGCCAGCTGCCATATCCGCAACCTCTGCTCCGGCGGCTGCTACCACGAGAGCTACGCGCGCTACGGCGACCCGGCGCACCCCACCTACCACTACTGCGAACTGATGAGGGACTGGGTCGATTTCGGCATCGAGGTCTACAGCCGGATCATGGCTTCCAACCCCAGCTTCATCGACCGCCACATCACTCCGCGGAAGGCGCACTGACATGAAACATCTGAAAGCGATCAACACCAAAGCACAGAAGCTCGAACAGGCCGCCGCCGAGGATCGCATCGAGGACGTGGTGGCGATGAACTCCGTGGCCGGCTGCGCGGCCACCACCGACCCGGGCTGGGAAGTCGACGTGTTCGGCGGCGTGTCCTCGCTCTGCCAGCCGATGGAAGCGGACCTCTACGGCTGCTCCGACCCTTGCTGGTGGCCGGCCCAGGTGCCGGACATGATGAGCACCTACCCCGACTGGAACAAGGATGCGCAGGCCTCGGCCGAGAACTGGCGCAACCTCGGCACCGTCTTCCCGGACGACAAATGATCGCCCTGAAGCTCTTGGATCAGAAAAGAATGGACCAGAAGAACAAGAGGAAAACCTGCATGTCCAGAAAAGCATTCGCCGTCGCGCTCGGCGGCCTCTCGCTGGCCTGTGCGCTGCAAGCCGTCGCCGCCGATGCCGGCGCCGATACGGGCAAGGCGCTGGAAAGTGGCCACGAGTACCTGATCAGCACCAACTACCCGAACAACCTGCACGTCATCGACATGCAGACCGACAAGCTCTACAAGACCTGCACCATCCCAGGCGCCTATGGCCCGGGCATGACCCAGCTGTCGCCGGACCGCAAGGTCGCCTACATCCTCAGCAACCACTATGCGGACATCTACGGCATCCAGCTCGATGACTGCAAACCGGTGTTCCACGCCACCATCGCGCAGAAGCCGGGCGAGAATGCGCGGGCGATGTTCTCCATGACCGTCAGCCACGACGGCAAGGAGATCTACGCCATCGCCAACCCGACGCTGATCCTCTCCGAGCACTACGAGGTCCAGCAGCCACGCCTGCAGGTCTACTCGGTGGCGGATGGCATGGAAGCCAAACCGGTGCGTACCTTCCCGGCGCCGCGCCAGCTGACCATCATGCAGAGTGGCGACGACGGTACCCTCTACGTGGCGGGCCCGGACATCTACAAGGTCGACGTGAAGACCGGCAAGTTCGACGTGGTCATCCCCAGCCGCAACTGGAAGCGCCCCAACTACGCGCCGCCAGATGTGCTCTACGTGTGGAACCAGCAGACCTACCCGCGTGACTTCTCGCTGCTCTACACCACCGCGAAGT
Source organism: Enterobacterales bacterium AE_CKDN230030158-1A_HGKHYDSX7 (assembly GCA_046940325.1). Lineage (GTDB taxonomy): Bacteria > Pseudomonadota > Gammaproteobacteria > Pseudomonadales > Pseudomonadaceae > Pseudomonas. Next base: position 35,590 of record JBKYMN010000011.1, read on the forward strand.
TCAAGGACGCCAAGCAGGACATGGCCACGGCCGACTTCCTCTACGGCTTCTTCAACATCGACCTGGCCACCGGCAAGACCGAGACCGTCGATTTCGGTCCGGTCACCGAGGTGTACTTCAGCGGCATCCGTTCGGCCAAGGACCGCAACATCGTCTACGGCGTGCTGAACCGCCTGGCCAAGTACGACATCAAGCAGCAGAAGCTGGTCAAGGCGGCGAACCTGGACCACTCCTACTACTGCCTGTCCACCAACAAGGCCGGTAACAAGCTGTACCTGACCGGCACCCTGAACGACGTGGCGATCTTCGATGCCGACAGCCTGGAGCGCATCGGCGACCTCAAGCTGCCCGGCGGCGACATGGCGATCACCACCAGCCAGGCGTTCGTGGCCAACTAAGCCTCGTCAGGCCGTAGCAAACTGCCCGGAGCACTGGTGTGCTCCGGGCAGTTTCGTTTCAGGTCCGTATTTCCGGTTCCGGACTCAAGTAGCGCTGGGCTCCACAGCGCATACAGCGTTGGCACACCATCGGCACGCGGCCGACCTCGGTCAGATTCCCTTCATCCCAAACACAGCCCAGGAAAAAGCAGCGCAATCGCATGTGTCCTCCTCCGGCGTCGCCGGTGTCGAGACAGGCAGAAAGGTGCAGGAGTGGCTCCCGGTTTGTTCTTGTGTGGAGACGCCCGCAAGCCTCTCGCGAGCGCTCTAGAATGGGCAATCTAAACCGCCGGAAGGCTGCCGGCCTTGCCCTGTGCGGGGTCTGCTGGATTCCGACCGCTCGTCAGCCTTGCTGGCAGGGTGTTGACAGATAATATTATGAGCATAATATTCAACTTCAGATGACGGTCGACATTCAAAGCGCGCCGGACATTCCAGACGGCCTCCTGGCCCTCAAATCCCTTGCATGCGGGGCAAGCCGCCCCACTGGAGAAAGAACCATGAATGCCAAATCCGAACTGGGCCGCGCACTGATCACTGGCGCTTCTTCCGGCATCGGCGCCACCTATGCGCAACGCCTGGCCGCGCAGGGCTACGACCTGCTGCTGGTGGCCCGCGACCAGCAACGCCTGGAAGCCCTGGCTGCACGGCTGGGCGAGGAATACGGCGTTTCCGTGGATGTGCTTAAGGCCGACCTGACCCGTCGCGAGGACCGCGCCCGCGTCGAGGCCCGCCTGGCCGAGGACGCCAGCATCAGCCTGCTGCTGAACAATGCCGGCGTGGCGATCAACGGCACCCTGCTGGAGACCGACCTCGACCGCCTGGAAAGCATGATCGAACTGAACGTCACCGCCACCGCGCGCCTGGCTGGCTCCGCCGCCAAGGCCTTCGCGGCTCGCGGCCGCGGCACCATCATCAACGTCGCCTCGGTGCTGGCCCTGGCGCCGGAACTGTTCAACGGCAGCTACAGCGCCACCAAGGCCTTCGTGCTCAACCTGACCCAGTCCATGCAGCAGGAACTGGCCCCGCAGGGCCTGCGCATCCAGGCCGTGCTGCCGGGCGCCACCCGCACCGAGATCTGGGATCGCGCCGGCACCGACATCTCCGCGCTGCCCGCCGAGATGCTGATGGATGTGAACCACATGGTCGATGCCGCGTTGGCGGGCCTGGCCCAGGGCGAGGTAGTGACCCTGCCGGCGCTTCCGGATGCCGGTGAATTCGACGCCTTCACCGCCGCGCGCCTGAAGATGGCGCCGAACCTGTCGCGCAGTGCTCCGGCACAGCGTTATGGCGTGGCGGTGGAATAACCGAGTAACTGAGTGGCGAAAAGCTTGCCCCGGCCTTGTGCCGGGGCTTTTTTGTGCGCGGCTTTTGCAGGAGCGCGCCCTGCGCGCGATCGCGGGCAGGGCCCGCTCCTACAGGGAGCTGCCGAAGCCCGCGCAGGATGGGTGGAGCGCAGCGATACCCATGCTGTCGGATACTCCGGCAATTGCCGGTTCACTCCGTCTCCGCGCCGATCTCCCGCTTCAGGTGCCGCCGGGTGCTGTCCAGGATGCGGTCGGACAACTGCGGATCGGCCACGCTGCGCGACAGCACCAGCGCACCGATCAGGGTGGCAAGCAGGGCAACACTCTCATCCTCGGCATGTTCGCTGGGCAGTGCCTGCTCGATGGCGTCGATGCGCGCCTGGACGATGGCATCGGTGGTGGCGCTGGCGTGCCCGCGTGCGCCCAGTTCGGCCGAGATGGTCGGCAGCGGGCAGCCCTTGCCCGGCGTGTTGCGGTGGCCGGGGGAGAGGTACTGGTCGATGAAGCCGGGCAGCGGGTCATCCTTGGCGAACTGCTGGTCGACCACCGGGCGCAGTTGCGCGGCGGCCTGCTGCAGGGCGATTTCCACCAGCTCGTCCTTGGACTTGAAGTGCGCGTAGAAGCCGCCGTGGGTCAGGCCCAGTGCCTTCATCAGCGTCTGCAGGCCGGTGGCGTCGACGCCTTCGCTGCGAAAGCGCTGCGCGGCCTCGTTGATGATGCGCTCACGGGTCTGGGCCTTGTGGTCTTCGGAGTAACGCATGACCGGTTGTCTCCTGCGGTGCATGGAATGCTGGCTGTCATTCTAACGCAGGGCGGGCGCGGGGAGGTGATTCAGGGCAGGAATGAGGGGGGTAGGCGGTAGGGCGTACAACCGTTCACGGTTGTACGCCGCTGTACCTTGCTCCGTTGCTGACTTCAGGCAGGCATGGTCGACCGGCGTACAACGCGGGGCGTTGTGCGCCCTGCGATCAGCGCACGGCTTCGAGCAGCGTCGCCACGCCTTGCCCGCCACCAATGCACTGAGTCGCGATGGCATAGCGCCCGCCGGTTTCCTTCAGCAGCGCTGCCGCCTTGCCGGTGATGCGCGCGCCGGTGGCGCCCAGCGGGTGACCGATGGCGAGGGCGCCGCCGTGCAGGTTGACCCGGTCGATATCCAGCTCCAGCCCACGCAGGCAGGCCAGGGCCTGGCTGGAGAAGGCCTCGTTGATCTCCACCAGGTCGATATCGGCCATGCGCAGCCCCGAGCGGTCGAGCAGCTTGCGGGTCGCGTAGAGCGGGCCCATGCCCATGATTTCCGGCGGACAGCCGACCACGGCGACGGCTTTCACCCGTGCCAGGATGTCCAGCCCGTTGTCGCGGGCGAAATCTTCGCTGCACACCAGCACGGCGGCCGCACCATCGGTGAGCGGCGAGGCGGTACCGGCGGTGACGCTGCCGCCGAAGGCGGGCTTGAGCTGCGCCAGCGCTTCCAGGTTGGTGCCGGGGCGGATGCAGCCATCTTCGTTGACCACACCGCCGGGCGTGTCGATGGGCACGATCTCCGCTGCCAGCAGGCCCTGTTCGCGGGCGCGGGCGGCCTTGGCGTGGGAGTCCACGGCCATGGCTTCCTGGTCCGCGCGGGAGATGCCGAAGCGCTCGGCGACGATCTCGGCCGTCTGCCCCATGGGCATGTAGGCCTGGGGGAACTCGGCCAGCAGGCGCGGATTGGGCGAGAGGTTGAAACCGCCCATGGGCACGCGGGTCATCGACTCCACGCCCGCACAGATGAAGGCGTCGCCTGCGCCCAGCTGAATCTGCCCGGCGGCGAAGTGGATGGAGGTCATGGACGAGCCGCAGAAACGGTTCACCGTCGCGCCGGCCACCGTTTCCGGCAGCCCGGCGAGGAAGGCGGTGATGCGCGCGATGTTCATGCCCTGTTCGGCCTCGGGGTAGGCGCACCCCATGATCAGGTCCTCGATCAGCCGGGCGTCCAGTCCGCTACGTGCGACCAGGCCCTTGACCGTCTGCGCGGCGAGGTCGTCCGGGCGTACGTCGATCAGCGCGCCTTTCCTGGCGAAGTGGAAGGGGGAGCGGGCATAACCCGCGATGACGACGGAAGTCATGGTCAGTCTCCTGAACAGCTGTCAGCGCCCGAGGATCAGGCAGGTGGTGGAGCCGGTGGCATACAGGCGGCCATCCACGTCGTAGAGGCGGCCCTCGGCCAGGGCGGTGGAGCGGCCGACATGCACGATCGTACCTTCGGCGCGGATCGGCCCGGTGTCGCGGGTCAGGGCGCGGATGTAGCTGATGCGCAGGTCGGTGGTGGTGTAGCCCAGGCCGGGTTCGAGCATGGTGTGCACCGCACAGCCCATGGCCGAGTCCAGCAAGGTGGCTGCGTAGCCACCGTGCACGGTGCCCAGTGGGTTGTAGTGGCGCATGTCCGGGGTGCCCTGGAAGATGAAGCGCCCCTGGCTCCACTCCAGCGGCACGAAGCCGATCAGTGCATTGATCGGCGGGGCGGGCAGTTCGCCAGCGCCGATGCCGTCGAAGAACTCCTGGGGCGTCTTGCCGCGCAGCTCCTGCAGGGCGATCACACCAGGCTCGGCCAGCCGGCGACGCATGTCGGCCGCCGCCGCCTCCCAGGCGGCGATCTTCTGTTCACGGGTCAGTGTCAGTTCGGTCATCGCAGGCTCCAGCGCTTCAATGAAATATTACGGTCGTCATACTAGCATTGAATGGCGGTCGACATATAAGTGACGGAAGCGCCATCGAGCAGGGCTGAAGCGACAGGGCAGCGGGGAGGGCGGGAAGGGCAGGCGCGGCTGGCGGAGCGAACCCCGCCAGCCGGAGGGGGCTTACTCGGCGGTGGCGGTCATGCCGGCCGCACGCGCCTGGCTGCGCTGGGCCTTGTATTGCAGGGCGACGGCGGGCACCGGCGAGGCGACGCCGGTTTCCACCCAGCGACGGATGCGCGCGGCATCGGCTACGTGGGTGCGCTTGCCGAAGGCATCGAGCAGGGCCAGGGCGACCGGGCGGCCGTTCATCATGGTGACCATCACCAGGCAATGGCCAGCGTCATTGGTGAAGCCGGTCTTGGTCAGGCGGATGTCCCACTTGCCGTTACGCACCAGCGGGTTGGTGTTGAAGAAGCTCAGCGAGTAGCTGGGCTTGCTGAAGCGCGCGTCGCTGGTTGCCGTGGTGCTCATCGCGCGGATCTGCGGGTAGGTGTAGGCGGCCTTGGCCAGGCGGATCAGGTCGTTGGCGTCGGAAACGTTGTGGATCGACAGGCCGGTGGGCTCGACGTAGTGGGTGCTGGTCATGCCGAGGGATTTCGCCTTGGCGTTCATCGCCGCGACGAAGGCCTTGGAGCCGCCCGGGTAGTTATGGGCGAGGCTCGCGGCGGCGCGGTTTTCCGAGGACATCAGTGCCAGCAGCAGCATGTTCTGGCGGCTGATCATGCTGCCCAGGTGGACGCGGGAGAACACGCCCTTCATCTCCGCGGTCTCGGAGATGTCCACGGGGATCACCTCGTTCATCGGCAGCTTGGCGTCCAGGGTGACCATCGCGGTCATCAGCTTGGTCACCGAGGCGATGGGCACCACCAGGTTGGGATTGCTGGAGTAGAGGGTCTTGCCATTCTCCAGGTCGATCACCAGGGCGCTGCCGGAAGCGAGTACCAGTTCCCTGGGGGAAGCCGCCTTGGCGGGGGAGGCGGCGAAAGTGTTCGATGAACAGACAACAGCGGCACAGGCAAACAGCAGGCTCAGTATCGAACGACGAGTAGTCATGGATGTGATTCGCAAGCGTTGAGTGGGAATTTGTCTACATCCATGTAGGCATTTTCGTCGAATTCTACTGCAAGGCCCGCACTAGCGCACGTGGCGCGGGGCGTCTCAGATTGCGACAGGCTGAGACGTCTCGGCAGTGTTTCGGCAAGGCCGCGGCTGGTGCAGGCGATTGCGGCGCGGCAGCTTGCCCGAGCTGTTGCGAATTGCAACCGGAAAGCTTTCGCCCGGCACTCCCGAAATCCTTCTCAAAGCCGCGCGCCATATGGGATTCGAGCCGGATGGCACGCTTCGTGAGTAGCTATCCTGAATGAGGCAGAGGCGCCTGGCTGGCCGCGTGGTCGAAGGTCGGGGTTGCGTTTACCTTTACGTTAACGTAAACATGCCCTGCAGCCCGCGACCGGTCAGTCAGTCAGTCAGTCCGGCGGGGCAGGTTGGTCCTCGGCGCATTGCGCCGCTGCCTGGGCCGATCGTTCAGTGTTGATCCCAGAACAAGCACAACAAGGGAAAGCCATGAACCACCTGAGTTACACCCGCGGCCGCCAGGACAAGCCCCTGCTGGCCATGACCGTCGGTGACGCCTTCGATGCCACGGTGCAGCGTTTTGCCGCCCGCGAAGCCCTGGTCGTGCGCCACCAGAGCCTGCGTTACACCTGGGCCGAGCTGGCCGAGGTGGTCAATGGCATCGCCCGCGCCTTCCTCGCCCTGGGCCTGCGTCCCGGCGACCGCCTGGGCATCTGGGCGCCCAACTGCGCACAGTGGTGCGTCACCCAGTTCGCCAGCGCCAAGGTCGGCGCCGTGCTGGTCAACATCAACCCGGCGTACCGGGTGAACGAGCTGGAGTACGCACTCAAGCAGTCCGGCTGCCGCTGGCTGGTGTGCGCCGACGCCTTCAAGACTTCCGACTACCACGGCATGCTCGCCGACCTGCTGCCCGAGCTGGGGCAGGGGCGACCGGGTGAGCTGTCCAGCGACCGCCTGCCGGAGCTGCGTGGGGTGATCAGCCTGTCCGACACCGCGCCCGCCGGTTTCCTGCGCTGGAGCCAGCTGGAGCCGCTGGGCCGTGGCATCGCCGCCGCCGAACTCGCCGAGCGCCAGGCGCTGCTGCAGTTCGACGAGCCGATCAACATCCAGTACACCTCCGGCACCACCGGCTTCCCCAAGGGCGCCACGCTCAGCCACTACAACATCCTCAACAACGGCCTGATGGTCGGCGACAGCCTCGGCCTCACCGAGCATGATCGCCTGGTGATCCCGGTGCCGCTCTACCACTGCTTCGGCATGGTGATGGGCAACCTCGGCTGCCTGACCCACGGCTCCACCATGATCTACCCCGCGCCCAGCTTCGAGCCCGAGGCGACCCTGGCGGCCGTGGCGGAAGAGAAGGCCACCGCGCTGTACGGCGTACCCACCATGTTCATCGCCGAACTGGACCACCCGACCCGCCGCGACTTCGACCTGTCGAGCCTGCGCACCGGCATCATGGCCGGCGCCACCTGCCCGATCGAAGTGATGCGCCGGGTCATCGACGAGATGCACATGGCCGAAGTGCAGATCGCCTACGGCATGACCGAGACCAGCCCGGTATCCCTGCAGACCGGCCCGGAAGACGACCTGGAAACCCGCGTCACCACCGTCGGCCGCACCCAGCCGCACCTGGAAAGCAAGATCATCGACGCCGACGGCCGCATCGTCCCGCGCGGCACCATCGGCGAGCTGTGCACCCGGGGCTACAGCGTGATGCTCGGCTACTGGAACAACCCGCAGGCGACCTCCGAGGCCATCAGCCCGGCGCGCTGGATGCTCACCGGCGACCTCGCCGAGATGGACGAGGCCGGCAACGTGCGCATCGTCGGGCGCAGCAAGGACATGATCATCCGTGGCGGCGAGAACATCTATCCGCGCGAGATCGAGGAATTCCTCTACACCCACCACGCCGTGGCCGACGCCCAGGTGATCGGCATCCCCGACGAGAAATACGGCGAGGAGCTGGTGGCCTGGGTCAAGTTCCATCCCGGCCACAGCGTCGAGGAGGAGGAGCTGCGCGCCTTCTGCAAGAACGCCATCGCCCACTTCAAGGTGCCGCGGCACTTCCGTTTCTGTGACGATTTTCCGATGACGGTGACCGGCAAGATCCAGAAGTTCCGCATGCGCGAGATCAGTATCGAAGAGGTGCGCGCCAAGCGTGGCTGATCGTCCGCCGCCTTCCTGCGCCCTGGCGCGCGTACCCGGAATCGGGGCGCCATGGGTGTAGAGAAGGGCACCATTTCCATCCGTCTGGTCAGCGAGGCGCTGGCCGAGTTTCGTCGCGCCGGCCGCGACGACGGGCCGTTATTGGCCGCCGCCGGCATCGCCCCGGAGCTGTTCGGCAAACCCTACGCGCGGGTCTCCAGCCAGGCCTATGCTCGGCTCTGGCTGCGCCTGGCCAGGGAGATGGACGACGAGTTCTTCGGCATGAACGCCCGGCGCATGAAGTCCGGCAGCTTCAACTTCATGGCTGCCGCAGCGATCCGCGAGCCGACCCTGGAGACGGCGATGAACGCCGCGCTGCGCTTCATGGGCCTGGTGTTCGACGACTTCACCCCACGCCTGGTAAGCCAGGACGGCGTCGCCGCGATCACCCTCGACGAGTCCGAGAAGCCCGCGCCAAGGGCCTTCTGCTACTTCACCCTGTGGCTGATGCTGCACGGCCTGGCCTGCTGGCTGGTGGGGCGACGCATCCCGATCCTCGCCATCGAGCTGCGCTGCCCGCCGCCGGATTTCATCGCCGACTACCGGGTGATGTTCACCGAGAACCTTCATTTCGCTCGACGCCAGTCGCGCCTGCTGTTCAATGCCGAGGCGCTGGAACTGCCCGTGCGCCGTGACGAGCGCGAGTTGCGCCGCTTCCTGGGGGGCGCGCCGGCCAACATCCTCGTGCGTTACCGCGACCCGCAGAGCCTTGCCGCTCGCACCAAGGCCTACCTGCGCAGCCTGAAGTTCGAACGCTGGCCGGACCTCGACGCCCTCGCCGGGCACTTCTACATGGCACCCTCGACCCTGCGCCGCAAACTCGCCGCCGAAGGGCAGTCCTACCAGGCGCTCAAGGACCAGTTGCGCCGCGACCTGGCCATCGCAAGGCTGGACAGTGGCGATGGCAACTTCGCCGATCTGGCCGAGGAACTGGGGTTCGCCGACACCAGCGCCTTCTACAAGGCCTTCCGCAAATGGACCGGGTCGACGCCGGGGCAGTACCGCGCGCTGATCCGCCAGGAGCCCTGAGATTTAAGGGCGCGGCTCAAGTGGCCGCCTTTCAAGCCGATACAACAACACAGAATCGCTCTCGCCCAAGGACGCCACTCCATGCCCCTGTCCCGCCTCTCGATCCAGTGGAAGATCACGCTGCTGACCGGCCTCTGCCTGCTCTGCATCGTCTGCCTGCTGGTCGGCCTCTCGCTGCTGCGGATGAACCATGATGCGCAACTGATCAAGGCAGCCAACGCTGACATGCTCAAGGACGCGGCCAAGTCGCGGATGCAGGCGCGCAGCGAGCAGCAGGCGGAGATCATCCAGCGCTTCTTCACCGACGTTTACCACTTCGGCAACCAGTTCTCCCGCCAGGTCAGCCAGCTGCGCGAGCAATCGACCCAACACGGTGCAGACACGGCGGCGGTGCGCAAGGACCTCAACCTGCTGGTGCGCGACGGGCTCAAGAGCAACCCGAACCTGCTCAGCCTCTACGTGGTCTTCGAGCCCGATGCGCTGGACGGGCAGGACGCCGCCTTCCATGACCAGGCCGACGCCGGCAGCAACGAGAAGGGCCGCTTCGGCGCCTACTGGGCGCAGAAGGCCTCCGGCGAAATGACCGGCCTCGCGGTGACCGAAGAGATGATCGCCGACACCTCGCCCATGCTCGACGGCAGTCCCTTCAATACCTGGCAGCTGTGTCCGCTGCAGACTCGCAAGGCCTGCGTGCTCAACCCCTATTTCGACAGCGCCTCGGGTACCAAGGTGCTGATGACCACCGTGACCTTCCCGCTGATCGACCAGGGCAAGGTCATCGCCGTGATCGGCATCGACATCAGCCTGAGCCGTTTGCAACAGCTGGCCGCCGATGGCGACCGCCAGCTCTACGACGGCGCCGGCAGCGTCAGCATCGTCAGCCCCGCCGGCCTGCTCGCTGGCTACAGCAGCGACGAAGCGCTGCTCGGCCAGCCGCTGGCCAAGGCCATCCCCGACCAGGCTGCCGAGCTGCTGTCGCTGCAGGCCGGCGGCCGTCCGCAGGTGCTGGAGCAGGGCGGTCAACTGCGTGTGCTGGAGCCGCTGCTGCCGATCCCGGATGCCACCAAGCCCTGGGCCGTGGTGCTCGACGTGCCTCAGGACGTGCTCCTGGCGCCCGCGCTGGAACTGCAGAAACAGCTGGATGAGCGCAACGCCAGCGGTGCGTTGTGGCAGACGATTTTCGGCCTGATTGCCGCCATTGTCGGCCTGCTGCTGGTGTGGCTCACCGCCCGCGGCGTGACCCGGCCGATCCTCAATGTCGCGGCCATGCTGCGCAACATCGCCAGCGGCGAGGGCGACCTGACCAGGCGCCTGGACTACAGCGGCAAGGACGAGCTGGGCGAGCTGGCCGGCTGGTTCAACCGCTTCCTCGACAAGCTGCAGCCGATCATCCGCGACGTGAAATCCTCGGTGCAGGACGCCCGCGCCACGGCCGACCAGTCCTCGGAAATCGCCAGCCAGACCAGCGCCGGCATGCAGCAGCAGTTCCGCGAAGTCGACCAGGTGGCTACCGCCTCGCAGGAGATGAGCGCCACCGCCCATGACGTCGCCAACAGCGCCGCCATGGCCGCCGATGCCGCCCGTGGCGCCGACGGCGCGACCCGCGATGGCCTGTCCGTGATCGACAACACCACCCGCCTGATCGACGAACTGGCCAGCGACATGAGCAGCGCCATGAGCCAGGTGGAAGGCCTTGCAGCCAGCAGCGAGCAGATCGGCTCGGTGCTGGAAGTGATCCGCGGCATCGCCGAGCAGACCAACCTGCTGGCGCTCAATGCCGCCATCGAAGCGGCCCGTGCCGGTGAAGCCGGCCGCGGCTTCGCGGTGGTCGCCGACGAGGTACGCAACCTCGCCAGGCGCACCCAGGATTCGGTGGAGGAAATCCGCCAGGTCATCGAAGGTCTGCAGAACGGTACCCGTGATGTGGTCGGCGCGATGAGCAACAGCCATCGCCAGGCGCAGGACAGTGTGAGTCAGGTCGAACAGGCCGTGGCCGCGCTGAAGCGCATCGGCGATGCGGTGGGTGTGATCACCGACATGAACCTGCAGATCGCCAGCGCTGCCGAGGAACAGAGCGCGGTGGCCGAGGAGATCAACCGCAACGTGGCGGGCATCCGCGATGTGACCGAATCGCTGTCGAGCCAGGCGCAGGAGTCGGCGCAGGTCAGCCAGTCGCTGAACAAGCTGGCGAACCACCAGCAGGGATTGATGGATCAGTTCCGGGTCTGAGGTCCGGCTCCAGCCGAAGAGGCCCTCTCCCAAAGGGAGAGGGTGAGGGCCGATCCGGGCACGGAACTATCGGGGAGGAGCGGACTCCGTCCGCAATGGGCTCCGGCGCGTGCCGGTATGGCCCGCTCCTCCTGCAGCATGCGGTGCCTCACGCCATCGGCGGCAACCGTCGCTTCACCGGGCTCTTCTTGACGATCGCGGTGTTGGTCTCGGCGAAGCCGTTGAGATGGTCGAGGATTTCGTCCAGCTGCTCCATGGAGCGCACGCACATCCGCGCATAGAAGCAATCCTCGCCGGTGACCTTGTCGCACTCGGTGAACTCGGGGATCGCCAGGATCTGCTTCTCCACCTCCTGCAACCGGCCCGGCAACGGGCGCACGCGGACGATGGCCTGCAACTGGTAGCCAAAGGCGCGCGGGTCGACGTTCACCGTGTAGCCGGTGATCACCTGGCGCTCCTCCAGCTTGCGCAGGCGCTCGGCAACGCTGGGCGAGCTCAGGCCGCTGACCTGGGCCAGCGCCTTGAGCGACAGGCGCGAGTCTTCCATCAGCGCGCTGATCAGGAGTTGGTCGATGTCATCCGTCATGCTGGCCTCTAAGGTTATCTCGTGGATTCGCCTTGATAGTAAAGGTGATCATCCTGTTCTGCCTTCGCAAGGCGATGGAGTGCATGAATCCGCCTGTTCATACTGGTCACCCATGAATGGAGGTGAGCCATGAGCGAGCAGATCAAACGCGGCACCCTGGAAATGATCAGCGCCATGCTGATCTGCGGCACCATCGGCTGGCTGGTGGTGGTCTCCGGGCAACCGGTGCTGGACGTGGTGTTCTGGCGCTGCGTGTTCGGCGCCGCGACCCTGCTGGTGATCTGCGCCGCGATGGGCTTCCTGCGCCCGGGCATCCTCTCCCGCGCCACCTTCGGCCTGGCACTGCTCAGCGGGGCGGCCATCGTCGGCAACTGGGTGCTGCTGTTCGGCTCCTACTCGCGGGCTTCCATCGCCATCGGTACGGCGGTCTACAACGTGCAGCCATTCCTGCTGGTGCTGCTGGGCGCGCTGTTCCTCGGGGAAAGAGTGACCGCGCAGAAGCTGGCCTGGCTGGGTGTTTCCTTCGTCGGCATGCTGGCCATCGTCAGTGCGCATGGCGAGGCGGGGCAGGTGGGTAGCGACTACCTGGGCGGTATCGCCCTGGCTCTCGGAGCGGCGGCGTTGTACGCCGTGGCGGCGCTGATCATCAAGCGCCTGGCCGGCGTGCCGCCGCACCTGATCGCGCTGATCCAGGCGGTGACCGGTGTGCTGCTGCTCGCGCCCTGGGCCAACCTGTCGACGCTGCCGCAAGCGACCAGCGCCTGGGCCAGCCTGGCGACCCTCGGCATCGTGCATACCGGGGTCATGTACGTGCTGCTCTACGGTGCGATCCAGAAGCTGCCCACGGCACTCACCGGCGCGCTGTCCTTCATCTATCCGATTGCCGCGATCTTCGTCGACTGGTTCGCCTTCGGCCATCGCCTCACTGCGCTGCAATGGTTGGGTGTGGTCGCCATCCTGCTGGCGGCTGCCGGCATGCAGCGCGGCTGGAGTCTCAACCTGCGGCGCCTGGCCTGGCGCTGAAATCCCTGCTTGGCTGACAATGCCGGGAACCTGCACTGCCCGAAGCAGGTCCTGTAGGCGGCGACATTCAAGCAAGGATCGGATCATGACTGCGGCTGCCCTCACGGCGGATTCACTGAGCCTGCAAAGGCCTTCACCTCGACTCACCCACCTGCTGGGCGCCGCCGCGCTGCTGGCGCTTGCCGGCTGTGGCACCCGCGCGCCCAGCGTGCCGGAGCCGACGCCGGCCGAGGTGCGCGGCAAGCTGGTCAAGCTGATTCCTGCCGGTGCGGCGGACCGCCAGGGCTGGGCGACGGATATCCAGGTGGCCTTCACCACCCAGCGCATTGCCGCGACCACCGAGAATCTCTGCTCGGTGGTGGCGATCACCGAGCAGGAGTCCAACTTCAAGGCCGACCCCGCCGTACCGGGGCTGGGCAAGATCGCCCGGGCCGAGATCGACCGGCGGGCGAGCAAGGTGCATGTGCCGGGTTTCCTCATCGATACCGCGCTGGCGCTGAAGTCGCCGAACGGCCGCACCTACAGCCAGCGCCTGGCGAGTGCGAAGACCGAGCGCGAGCTGAGCGCGATCTTCGATGACTTCATCGGCGGCGTACCGCTGGGCCAGCAGTTGTTCGGCCGCTTCAACCCGGTCCACACCGGCGGGCCGATGCAGGTCAGCATCGAGTTCGCCCAGGCCCATGCCGATGGCTACCCGTACCCGGTGGACGGCAGTATCCGCCGCGAGGTGTTCAGCCGCCGGGGCGGCATGTACTTCGGCATCGCCCACCTGCTGGGCTACCCGGTGAACTACCCGCGTCAGCTGTACCGTTTCGCCGACTTCAACGCCGGCTGGTACGCCAGCCGCAACGCCGCGTTCCAGCGCGTGGTCTCGGACCTCTCCGGCGTTACCCTGGCGCTGGACGGCGACCTGATTCTCTACGGCAGCTACGACGCCGGCAGCACCGAGAAGGCCGTGCGCACCCTGGCGCCGAAGCTGGGCATGAGCGAGCGGGAAATTCGCCGCGACCTGGAGTTGGGCGACAAGCCGGAGTTCACGAAGTCGGAGCTCTATACCAAGGTCTTCGCGCTGGCCGAGCGCGCCGCCGGCAAGCCGATGCCGCGGGCGATGCTGCCGGGCATCACGCTGCACAGCCCGAAGATCACCCGCCAGCTGACCACCGCCTGGTTCGCCCAGCGCGTGGACGAGCGCTACCAGCGCTGCCTGGGGCGGGCGCCGAAGGACTGAGTCAGTCGCCCTCGGCGGGCTGGCAGATGCCGTTGGCGCCCTTCTTGCCGGTGTAGGACACCGAAGGCGTGCCGTCGGGGTTGATGCTGATGGAGATGGTCACTCCCGAGCCCTTGGCTTCGTAATAGTGGTCGTTGACCACCTTGAGCTTGGCTTCCTGGCCATTGATGTACACCGGCCCGCCCTCGTCGGCGTGGACCTGGATGTTCATCGGGCAGTCGTAGTTGAGCAGGGGGATGGCGGCAAAGGCGGGCTGCACGGCGATCAGCAGAAACGGAGCGATCAGTAGCGGTTTCATGGCGTCTCCCAAAGGTGTGCGGACGCGGCGCAAGGCCGCGCGGACCCTCACAGCTTAGTGCAGACGCCGTCCCGCGCTAGAGCGGCAAGGGCCGCAGGCGTGCCGGCGGTTCCGGCTCGGTGCCGCGCAGCACCAGTCGGGTGATGGTCGCCGCCGCGGCTTCGAAGTCATCGGCGCCCGGCTGTGCCTTGCCGGTGATCATCGCGATCTGCCAGTCGAAATCCACGTAGGTGCGGGTGGCGGCGCTGATGCTCAGCAGCAGGTGCTGCGGGTCGACCGGTGCGAGCAGACCTCGGTCGATCCAGGCGCCGATGCAATCGACGCTGCGGGTGGATTCCGCACGCAGGCGCTGCAGCCACTCCGCCGGCAGGTGCGGGGCGCCATGCAGCATCTCGCTGGCAAACACCTTGTAGGCCTGTGGCCACTGGCGAGCGATATGCAGGCGCGCGCGGATGTGCGCCGGTAGCGCCCAGGCCGGGTCGTCGCATTCACGCAGCAGCGCCGAGGCTTCCAGCACTGCGCCCAGCACATTTTCCAGCAGGCGCAGGTAGAGGTTCTCCTTGCTCTGGAAGTAGTAGTAGACGTTGGACTTGGGCAGGTCGGCGCGGCTGGCGATGTCCTGGGTCTTGGCGGCGGCAAAGCCCTTCTCGGCGAACTCCAGGCCGGCGGCGAGGAGGATACGCTGGCGGTTGCGGTCACGGATGCTGAGGGCGGGGCGCTGGCGGCGAGTCGGGGCGGTCGCGGTCTGGGGCATGGGAAAAACATCGGGGCAGGGAAATCAGGGTTCAGAATATACTTTTCTATATAGCGGTTGCCCAGCCTGCCCGATTCGCTGGCGCATGGCCATTTATCCGCCAGTAGATTGAACCTGCTGTATGACGGATCTGTCAGAGCCAGTCAGAAACCTGGGAAGGGGCTGAAATGCTGTTCGTAGTCATGCTGGGCGGACGCCATCCGCGTGCCCGGATCGAAGTCCATGACGTGGCCTTCGTCATCGGCGACACCCTGAAATCCACCTATCCGCAATTGCGCGATGCCTGGTTCGGCAGCCCGGACGGCTTGCACATCGACTCCTGGCTGGAGGTGGACGGTGTGGAGGCCTACCGCGTCGAGTTCAGCGAGTCCATGCCGGCGGCGGGTGAGTTGCGCCTGTACTTCGTCAACCTCGGTGGCTACGAGCTCGGCAGTTTCGGCGAAGCGCACCAGTACTTGCTGGTGGCCGCGCGCGATGCCGCCGACGCCAAGGTCCGCGCCAAGCGACGCATGCCGCGCAGCTGGGACAAGGCGCATACCGACGCCGTGATCGATGTAGACGACTGCCTCGCCATCGACCAGGTCGGTGGCCGCTACGTGCATCTGGTGGAGGGCGAGAGCCGTGGCATCGTGCAGCGCAGCGACTACATCGTGCTGTGAGCCTTCACGGTGCTGACACGTCGCTGTCATAAAACCTGACGTATAAGGGGCGCACCGCCGTTCCCCTGTGCCGAGGTAGAGATGACCGAGAAACGCCGTGTCCTGTTCGTCTGCGTTGCCAACGACGCCCGCTCGCCGATGGCCGAAGCCCTGCTGCGGCACACCGACGGCGAGCACTTCGAAGCCTTCAGCGCGGGCATCCACCCGACCGCCATCGACCCGCGCGCCCGCGACGTGCTCGAGCATGCCGGGATCTCCAGCGAAGGCCTGCGCAGCAAGTCCATCGACGAATTCCGTGGGCAGCATTTCGATTACCTGATCGACCTGTGCGACAAGTCCAGCGACGAGGGCGACGAGCTGCCGGCCTCCAGCGAGGTGATCGTGTGGAACTTCGCCGACCCGGCGCATAGCGAGCAGCACGATCCGTTCCGCCACACCCTGCAGGAAATCAGCGATCGCCTGAAACTCTTCGAAATGGTGAAGAACCGCGGCTGAAACTTCTGGCGATGACAAAGCAAAAAGCCCGCATGGAGGCGGGCTTTTTGCTTCGTAGGCCACAGGATTCGCCGTTGCCCGGGGAGGATTGGCGGCGGATGCCCGTAGAGATGGGGCGCTGGTCCTTCAGCACCAAGGCATTCTGTGGGCAGCGGATGACAGGGCGGTGACCGTTGCGTGAAGAGCTGATGGCAATGCGCCTTGGCGGCTTCATCACTGGGCTTCATGAACACTATCGATCCCGACAAGTGGTCAGGCTGGGGCGTCGTCGCTAGAGTCACGCTCAAAGTCATGTCCGCGGCGCTGCATCGCCGGCGCCTGCGTGACCCGAATCGGAGTGCCTATGAAGTCCCTGTCAGAAACTGCCTTCTCCATGCTCGACCTGGTGCCCGTGCGCGACCAGGGCACTGCGGCCGAGGCGCTGAACAACGCCGTGGCAGTAGCCCGCCATGTCGAGCGCCTGGGCTTTACCCGCTACTGGCTGGCGGAACACCACAACATGGACGGCATCGCCAGCTCGGCTACCGCCGTGCTGATCGGCCACATCGCCGGCAAGACCGAGCGCATCCGCGTCGGCTCAGGGGGCGTGATGCTGCCCAACCATCCGCCGCTGGTGGTGGCGGAAAACTTCGGCACTCTGGAAACCCTCTATCCCGGCCGCATCGACCTGGGCCTGGGCCGTGCGCCGGGCGCCGACCAGGCGACGATGCGCGCGCTGCGCCGCGACCGTTTGGGCGATGGCGCCGACTTCCCCGAGCAGGTCGCCGAGCTGGAAATGCTCCTCGGCCCGCGCCGTTCCCAGCAGTCGTTGCTGGCGATTCCGGGTGAGGGCACCAACGTGCCGATCTGGCTGCTCGGCTCCAGCCTGTTCAGCGCCCACCTGGCTGCGCAGAAAGGCCTGCCCTATGCCTTCGCCTCGCACTTCGCGCCGCGCTACCTGCACGACGCGCTGCGCATCTACCGCGAAAACTTCCAGCCCTCGGCGGTGCTCGACAAGCCCTACGCCATGATCGGCGTGCCGCTGGTGGCCGCGCCGACCGATGAAGAGGCGGAGTACCTGGCGACCACGGCGTTCCAGCGCGTGCTGGCGCTGATCCGGGGCGACAGCCTGAAGCAGAAGCCGCCGGTGAAGAGCATGGCCGGCCTGTGGCTGCCCCACGAGCAGGACGCGGTGGGCAACTTCTTCGGCCTGGCGGTGATCGGCGGCCCGGAAAAAGTGCGCAGCCGCCTGGAAATCCTGCTGGAGCAGACCGGCGTGGACGAGATCATCTTCACCAGCGACATCTACGACCACGAGTTGCGCCTGCGCTCGCTGGAAATCGTCGCCGGCCTGCGTTGATGGCTGGCGTATAACGTCGAACGTTATACGCCCTGCGGTCTGGAGGTCGCGGCTGGCCTGAGCTGGCTGGCGTAGGGCGTACAACCGTTCGCGGTTGTACGCCGATGCACCTGGAGCTCGCCTGGAGTGAGGCCATGCGGCGTATGACGTCGAACGTTATACGCCCTACGGCCTTGAGATCGTGGCTGGCCTGCGCTGATTGCTGCCGGTGCTGCATATGCACGAGCGCAGCGTTTCGCGGGCAGGCCGGCTCCTACAAAATCGGCGTGGATTTCACGCCTGCCCGTCTTCCTTTTTCTTCAGCAGATCGGCCAGCCCGGCCAGTCCCTTGTGCGTGACCTTCGGCCCTTTCGCGCCGGCATCGTTGCTGTTCTGGTAGTGCAGGTCGACCTGCCGCTGGTGTTCGTTGTCGTGGCAGAACAGGCAGAGCAGCTCCCAGTTGGAGCCGTCCTCGGGGTTGTTGTCGTGGTTGTGGTCGCGATGGTGCACGGTCAGTTCGCGCAGGCGCACGCCGCTGAACTCGCGGCCGCAGCGGCCGCAGATCCAGGGGTACATCTTCAGGGCTTTTTCGCGGTAGCTGCTTTCGCGGCGGCGCTGGGCTTCGGCGAGGACGGCATCGACTTTGCTGGTGGGCTGGTTCATGGCTCGTAAAGGCAGAAAGGGAACGGACCTCCAGCATAGGTCCGCGTTCGCACTCTGACTACGGCCCGGGCGTATCCGGGCGCGACCAGATCCACAGATTGCCAACCGCCATGCCGAGTATCACGGCATACAGCCAGAGGCCATGGGGCAGGGTGATCAGCATGATCGCCAGGGCGACGAGCATCGCCAGGCTGGCGCTGATCTTGGCGCGGCGGGCGACGGCGCGGCCGTTGCGCCAGTTGTGCAGGATCGGGCCGAACAGCCGGTGATTCTCCAGCCAGGCGGACAGGCGCGGCGAACTCTTCGAGGCGGCCCAGGCGGCGAGCAGGACGAACTCGGTGGTCGGCAAGCCCGGCACCACCAATCCCACCATGCCTACTCCGAGGCTGGTGTAAGCCAGCAACGCAAACGCCAGTCGGGCCAGCCGTGAGCGCGCGGGGCCGAAGGGGGTGGCGCGCACCGCCGGGGCAGGCGCGCGCTCGACGGCCTCAGACGGTGGCGGGAGCACTGTCGTAGCTGTGTTGCAGCAGGTGGGCGAAACGCTCGAAGGCGGCGATGGCGCCGGCTTCGGCTTCACGTTCCTCGGCTTCGCTCAGTTCGAGGGCGTCGAGGGTGCGGGTGAAGCGCTTCCAGCCTTCGGCACGGCCGCCTTCGGGCTCGCCCAGGTGGCGCGCGCCGGTGTTTTCATCCAGGCCCAGGGCCGCAACGCGCTTGATCAGGAAGGCCGCGCCCAGCTTGGAGCCTTCGGAAACGAACAGCCAGCCCAGGGCGTGGGCCCGGGTCGGGTTGCTGATGGCGCCGGCGACCGGGCCGGGGACTTCGGTGTCGAGGTCGGCCAGGTCCAGGCGGGCTTGCTCGGCGCGGCAGCGCTGCGGCAGGTCGGGGAAGATCTTCGCCAGTTCGGCATCCTGGTAGAGCGCCTGCAGTTCGGACTGGAACAGGTATTGCGCAACCACGAAGCGGGCAAAGCGTTCGCGGCTGGAGAAGGGGTCGCGGGCCTTCACGGCGTGGTCGAGGCGTTCGTGCGGGGCGTGGGTCAGCGCATTCAGGCGCTGCGAGCGCAGGGCGGGAAGTTCCAGGGTGGTCATGTCCAATTCCTTGAAATTACAGGGCTTTACAGACGAGACGAATCAGCGTTGGGAAAGCGTAAAGATTGTGCGGTTGGCAGGCTGTTTCCTGTAGGAGCGCGCCATGCGCGCGAATCGCGGGCATGGCCCGCTCCTACAGGGAGCAGGTGGGATGGATCAGATATCCCACACCAGGTTGATCGCGAAGTTGCGGCCCGGCTGGGTCAGGCGATCGAGGTTGGCCGGGGCCAGTACCGCGGCTTCGCCGACGCCGTCGTAGCCGCGTACGTCATCCCACAGCCAGTACTTCTTGTCGGTGAGGTTGTACAGGCCGGCATTGAGGGTCAGGTCGTCGGTCAGCTTGTAGTAGCCGGTCAGGTCGAGGATGCCGAAGCCCGGGGTCTTGAACTGGCTGCTGGTACCGTCGGGGGCGTTGAACTGGGTGTCATCCACGCGATTCTTGCGCTTGACCAGGGTCCAGTCGAGCAGGGCGCCGTAGCGGCCGGCCTGTTCGTCGTAGCCCAGGCCGAACACGCCGGTGAGCGGGTTGACGCTGTTGATCGGTTCGCCGGTGTCCTTGTTGCGGCCGTAGGCGTAGGCCACCGAGCCCTTGGTATAGAGGCCCTGCGGCGCGCCGAAGGCACCCAGTTCCAGGCGGCCCTTCACTTCCACGCCCTTGATGATGGCGTGCTTGATGTTGTTGCTGGTGAAGGTCGGTTCGTCGTAGCCGGGGGTGATGGCGTCTTCGTTGATGAAGTCGCGGTACTTGTTATAGAAGACCGCCACGTCGAAGGAGCCTTCCTCGAAGTTGCCGCGCAGGCCGGTCTCGTAGCTCTGGCTGCGTTCCGGGTCCAGGTCCGGGTTGGGTTCCACGCGGTAGCCGCTGGTGGGGTTGTCGAAGCGGCCGTAGAGCGCCTTGGCGGTCGGGGTGCGGAAGCCCTGGGCGTACTGGCCGTACCACAGGTAGTTGTCATTGAAGCTGTAGGTCACGCCGAGCTTGGGCGAGAGCTGATGCCAGCTCTTGTCTTCGCTGCTGACATCGCCATCGCCGCTCTGGTCGACGGTGCGCAGGAACTCGTCGGTGACGTGCGGCTTCAGGCGGGTGTGGTCGTAGCGCAGGCCGGGCAGGAAGGTCCAGTCGTTCCAGCGGATCTCGTCCTGGGCGAAGAGGGCGTAGGTGTCGATGGTCGGATCGGGAAAGTCGCTGCTGCGCGCCAACTGGTCGCTGGCCACGGTGCTCGGGCCGCCGATGGTGGGGCAGGTGCGGCTGACGGCCAGGCAGGTGGCGCCGCCTTCACGGTAGCCGGTGACCTTCTGCCGCTTGAGGGTGGTGCCGTAGGTCAGCAGGTGGTCGGTATCGCCGAGGGCGAAGGCCTTGTCCAGTTGCAGGTCGAACACCCACTGGCGTTCCTTGTAGAGGGTTTCGCGGGTGCGCAGCACCTGGCGGGTGATCGGGTAGTAGAACTCGTCGGTGCTCTGATCGGTCTTGGCGACCTGGTAGTTGAAGGTCCACTTGGCGTGGTCGGCGATGGCGCTGTCCAGCAGC
Source organism: Enterobacterales bacterium AE_CKDN230030158-1A_HGKHYDSX7 (assembly GCA_046940325.1). Lineage (GTDB taxonomy): Bacteria > Pseudomonadota > Gammaproteobacteria > Pseudomonadales > Pseudomonadaceae > Pseudomonas. The sequence goes on from JBKYMN010000011.1 coordinate 56,225, forward strand.
AGCGAATGCTCCAGGCCGAAGCGCTCGCGGGTGATGGTGTCGTTGCCGGTGCGCCACTGGTACATGCCGCCGGGCAGTACGGAGTCGGGGATGGTCGGTGCGCCGTTGAAGTACGGGCCGCCGTAGGCGCTCTTCTGGTCGGTGTCGACGTCGTCCTTGTACTTCTCGTAGACCAGGCCGAAGCGGCTGCCTTCGGCATAGTTCCAGCCCAGCTTGGCCAGTACGTTGGTGGTGCGCACGTCCTCGGGGTTGGCCTCGGTGCGCGACAGCCCGGTACCGCCGGTGCTGCCATAGGACTCGGTCTCGTGGCCGTTGCGCTGGCTCAGGTGCAGCAGGCCATCGAAGGTGTCGAGGCGGCCGGCGACGGTGGCGGAGGTCAGCCAGCTGTCATCGGCGGAGCTGTAGCCGGTCTTCAGGCGCGCGCCGACGTCCTGGCCGTCCTTGATGATGTCGTCCGGGTCGAGGGTGAAGTAGCTCACCGCGCCACCGATGGCGTTGCTGCCGTACAGGGCGGAGGCCGGGCCACGGAGGATTTCCACGCGCTTGACGATCTCCGGGTCGACGTAGTTGCGCTCGGTCTGCGCGTAGGGGCCGTTGAAGAAGCTGTTGGGGATCTCGACGCCATCGATCTGCGTCAGCACGCGGTCGCCGTCGATGCCACGGATGTTGTAGCCGGTGATGCCGGCGCGGTTGCCGGTGCCGCCAACGGAAACGCCCGGCATGTCGCGCACCAGTTCCTTGATGGTGTTGACGTTCTTGCGGTCCAGTTCTTCACGGCCGACCACGTTCACCGTGGAGGGCACCGAGGTCACGCTCTGCGCCTGGCGGGTAGCGGTCACGGTCAGCGGCTGCATCTCGGAGACCGAAGAGAGGTTGCGTTCCAGGACCACGTTGCGCGGGCCGAGCTGGCGCACGGTCAGGCCGGTGCCGCCGAGCAGGGTCTTCAGCGCGCGCTCCGCCGGCAGGCGGCCGCTGACACCCGGAGATACCACGCCGTCAGCCAGGTCGCCGGCCACGCCTACCTGCCAGCCAGTCACCGCGCTGAACGCGTTCAGCGCCTGGGGCAGCGGTTGGCGGGCGATGTCGAAGCTGTAGCCGGCCTGGGTCTGGCTGGCTTCGGCTGCGAGGGCGGAAGTGGCCGGGAGGCTGGCGAGGCCGATGGACAGGGCGAGCAGCGAGATGCTGGCCGGCGCGGACAGCCGGCGCAGAGGGGCACGCGAAGAAGCAATGGTCATCGAAGGGCTCTCTTAGTCAGTCTTTGTTCGCATTCGTAAATGCGAATCTATTGCATTGGCTTCTGACTAAACGAACGAGCCTTTCGAATCGCGTAAAAATACTTTTCCCTGGTGCGGGCGCTCAGTTGAGGATCAGCAGTTTCGGGTATTCGTGCAGTTCGGCGGAGGTGATCTGCGCCAGCGAGCGGGCCACGCCCAGTGGGTCGTCCAGGCGCCAGTTGCCGGTGACGCTGACGTTGTCCAGGCGCTCGTTGGTGTTGACGATCCAGCCGGGGTAGTAACGGCGCAACTCGGCCAGCACCTGGCTCATGGGGCAGTTCTCGAACACCATGCGGCCCTTCACCCAGGCCAGCTGGGATTCGGCCTCGGTGCCGTGCTGGCGTTCGCCGAAACCCTGCGGGCCCACGCGGATGCTGTCGCCGGCGCCGAGGCTGACGCGGGCGTCGTCCAGGCGCGTGCGCAGGTCGACTTCACCGCGCTGCACGCTGACTTCCGCCTCGTTGCCCAGGTAGCGCACGGCGAACGCCGTGCCGCGCACGGTGACCTGCACCGGCCCGGCTTCCACCTCGAACGGGCGGCTGCGGTCGTGGGCGACATCGAAGTAGGCTTCGCCGCGGTAGAGGCGAGCGACGCGCTGCTGGTCATCGACCTTGCTGGAGAACGCCGTGTCGGTGTTGAGCAGCACGTTCGATCCATCCGCCAACTGGACTTTCTGCCGTTCGCCGACGGCGGTGAGGTGGTCGGCGCGCAGGCGCGTCAGCAGGTCGCCCTGCACCACGACACCGATGGCGAGCACCAGCGCCGCAGCCGTGGCGACCGGCTTCCAGAAGCGGCGCTGGCGCCGCAGTGGCTGAACCCTGGCCTGCACCCGCTTGTGCTCCAGGCGCGCGGCAGCGACCGGCAGCAGGGGCGATTGCCATGCATCGCGCACGCGCTGGTACGCCCGCGCGTTGCCTTCGCTGGTGGCGAGCCAGGCATCGAAGCGCGCGCGGGTGGCGGCGTCCATGTCGTCCTCGAGGATCAGCCAGTCGAGGGCTTCGGCCATCTGCTGGTCGTCGGGCGGGGCGGCGTGGGGCAAGGGGCGATCCTCAGGGCGGTGCTGGGGGGGTGAGCCGCGCATTGTTGTCGAATCGGCCGGCGAACGGTAGTCCGTCATACCGTTTCCTCGAGGCGGCTGACCAGGCCGACGCAGATTGCCATGATCAGTTTCAGTTCCTTCTGCACCGTGCTGGCCGAAACATCGAGCTGCTCGGCGATCTCCGCGTAGCCGCAGCCATGCAGGCGGCTGAGGATGAAGATACGCTGCTGGCGCTCGCTGAGTTCTTCGAGGGTGGCACCCAGGCGTTCGAGCAGCTTCTCCGCGTGCAACTGGTCCTCGGCGCTGGAGCCCGGCGCCGGCACTGCCTGCACCACGTCGAATGGCACGTCCTCGAGCATGGTCCGCGACTGCATGCGCAGGTGGCGCAGGTGGTCCAGGGCAAGGTTGCGGCCGGTCTGGAAGAGGAAAGGTTCCAGGTGGTCGATGCGGCGCTCGAGCAGGGTGCGGGCGACGCGCAGGTAGGTTTCCTGTACCAGGTCTTCGGCGATGCTCGGGTTCTTCACCATCCGTACGAGCGTGCGCAACAAAGGCAGGCGCTGGGCCAGGAAGACCGCGTCGAGGTTGGAAGTGCTCACAAGGGCGTCCAGCAGGAATAATTTTCAAATGATAATCAATGTTATTCAGCTGTGACTGATGGCACAAGCCCATCCGTGGTTCCGCCGGCGTACGGGCAAACGAAAAAAGGGCGAGGCGCGCGGGGCGCCTCGCCCATTCCCTCAGCCGGCCGGTGAGGGGCAAGCGGGACTCAGGAGCGCACGGGGCGGGCGTTCAGGCGAGGTTCTTCGCTGCTCGCGGCGGCCTTGCCAGCCGTTTCCGGGCGGCTGTTCCAGTGCGGGATCAGGATGCCGGCGGCGATCAGCGCAGTGACGGTGAAACCGATGAACACGGTGTAGGTGTCGAAGTAGCCCGGCAGCAGACCACCGAGGATCGCGCCGATGGAGCCGCAGCCGTTGACGAAGCCCGCTGCCGTGCCGGCCGCTTCACCGGTGCCGAAGTCCACGGCAGCGGAGCCGCTGATCATCGAGTCCGGTCCGTACAGGGTCAGGCCCATCATGAACAGCAGGCCCAGGACCAGCAGGCTGCTGCCGGTCTGCATGGCCGGGACGAACAGCGCCAGGCAAACCGTCAGGCCGAGCAGGCTGATCACGCAGGCCGGCATGCGCCGTGCGCCGAAGATGCGGTCCGAGGCGTAGCCGATCAGGATCGGACCGAGCAACCCGGCGACTTCGAAGGCCGACGGCAGGATTGCCGCGCCGACCTTGCCCAGCCCCGGCATGCGTTCATAGACGATCACCGGGCCCCACAGCAGGATCGCGTAGCGCGCCGGCTTGAGCAGGAAGTAGGCCAGGCCCAGGGTCAGCACGGTGCGATTGCGCAACACCTTGCCGAGGATGCGCAGGGATTTGCCGTTCTCGCCCTCGTGCTTGAAGCCGGCGTAGTTCACCGCCTCGGGCTGCTGCACATCGGCTTCCACCGGCGGCAGGCCGACGTCCTGCGGACGGTTGCGTTGCAGCAGCAGGAACAGGATGGCGACTGCGCCGACCACAGCGGCAGTGGAATAGAACGCCGCATGCCAGGTGCCGAACACTTCATAGGCCCACCAGCCGGCGAAAGGCGAGGCGACCAGTCCGCCGAAGGCGTAGCAGGTGCTCCAAAGCCCCAGTACGCGGCCCCGTTCGTGAGTGGCGAAGAAGCTGCCGATGTTCTTGCACAGTCCCGACCAGCCGGTGGATTGCGCCAGGCCCTGGACCACCATGCAGGTGGCGAAGATCGGCAGGGTGGCGAAGCTGCCCATCACCAGGGCAGCAGCGGCGGAGATCAGCAGGCCGCCGAACACCACCACGCGCGGGCCGTAGCGGTCGGCAAAGACGCCCCAGGTGAACTGGCCCACTGCGTAGGCGGTGAGGTAGATGGCATCGAGGTTGGCCATCGCGATCTTGTCGAGATGGAAGCTGGGGTCTTCGGCGATGCCGAGCTTGGCCACCGAGAAGGCTTTGCGGGTGAAGTAGAAGGCTGCGTAGGCCAGCCAGGTGATGGCGAAGATCTGCCATTTCCAGCGCGCCAGGGAGGCGCGCGGCGAAGCGGTGCCGTGAGGGTTGAGCATGGTCTGACCTCGTTGTTGTTGTGCTGTGCCGGCAGTCAGTGAGTAACGCCTGTTTCTTGTTGTTGTTCTGGAAGCACGTCGCGCCGTCTTTGCGGTGCGGGTCAGAATCGCTGCAGCTGTTCTGTGCCGCCGTTCCTTGCGGGTGCTGGGAAGCGGCGGTGGAGCGATGGAAACAATTTCGAATAAATAACTGAAATCGATTTATCAGATTTCAAAAATAAGCTGGGCTTGTATGACAACGGGCCATGACGTTAGTGTTTCGTGCGAATGACCTTGTAGTCGCTTTCCGTCCGACAGCGGAAAGGTGGTCAGACCCATCTGCTGGAGGCTCGCCGATGTCCGTTTCCCACGCCCAGCTGAAGGCCTTCCATGCCGTGGCCGTGCACGGCAGTTTCACCCGCGCCGCCGAGCGCCTGTTCCTCACCCAGCCGGCGGTGTCCGACCAGGTGCGCAAGTTGGAGGAGCGTTACGGCGTGCTGCTGTTCCATCGCAACAAGCGCTCGGTGCGCCTGACCGAGCTGGGCGAGCGTCTGCTGGCGGTGACCCAGCGGCTGTTCGTGATCGAGGCCGAGGCGCAGGAGTTGCTGCAGGAATCCAGCGCCCTGCAGACCGGCAGCCTGACCCTGGCGGTGGACGCGCCGGTGCACGTGCTGCCGCAGATCGCGCGCTTCTGCCAGCGCCATCCGGGCATCCGCGTGAAGCTGGAAACGGGCAACACCGACGAATCCCTGCAGCGCCTGTTCGACTACCAGGCGGACCTGGCGCTGCTGGGGCGCGAGGTTCAGGACGAGCGCCTGCTGACTTTCACCCTGCGCAGCGACCCGATAGTCGCGTTCGTCGGCCGCAGTCATCCCTGGGCCAACCGCGAATCCATCGAGCTGGCCGATCTGGACAACGCACCGTTGGTGTTGCGTGAGCAGGGGTCGGTCACTCGGCAGATGCTCGAAGCGGAGATGGTCCGCGCCGGATTGCGCATTCGCCCGGCCATCGAAGTGGAAGGCCGTGAGGCGTCACTGGAAGCGGTAGCGGTGGGGATTGGCGTCGGCGTGGTTTCGGCCGCCGAACTGGGGGCGGATGCGCGCGTGCGTGCACTGCCGATCCTCGATTGCCACTGGCGCATGAGCGAGACGCTGGTGTGTCTGCGTGAGCAGAGCACCCGGCGGATCGTGGCGACCTTTCTCGATCTGGTGAAGGAAGATCTGCCGGCGTAGGGCGTACAACCATTCGCGGTTGTACGCCGCGACACCGGGCTCATCGAGGCTTCGATGCGCACCTGGGCTGCGGTTGAACGGCGTATAACGCGGAGCGTTATGCGCCCTATGTTCTGCGCGGGAAGGATCGTGGCGACCTTTCTTGATCTGGTGAAAGAGGATTTGCCGGCGATGTGGGGCGTGGCTGGCGGAGGTTCGCGAGCAAGAGCTAGGCGTCCCCCTCGCTCCTACAAGGGAAACTCCGGCGTATGCGCAGTCTGCAGGGGCGAGCTTGCTCGCGAACCGCATCCTGCCGAACCTCAGGTCAGGCTTCCGCCAGCTCCAGAAACGCACTCACCACCCGCAACCCCCGGCGCCGTTCCAGGCAGCCGATGGCGTGGCGGTTGAGCAGTCCATCGCCGCTCAGCGGGATCGCCTTCACCCGCGGGTCCGGGCTGACTTCCAGCGACGACACGATGCCGACTCCCAGTTCCGCCGCTACCGCTTCTGTCACTGCCTCGCGGCTGTCCAGTTCCAGCAGCACGCGGGGTTCGACGGACTGCGCCGAGCAAGCCGCATCGAAGGTGCGCCGGGTGATCGAGTCGGGTTCGCGCAGCACCATGATCTGCTGGTCCAGCTCGCTCAGCGGCAGCTCGCCAACCTGTTTGCTCCAGGCATGGCTGGCCGGCACCAGGGCGCAGATGCGTGACTCCACCAGTTCGCGCAGGAACAGCCCGGCGCGCGGCTCCACCTCGGTCAGCACGGCGATATCGACGTGTTCGTCCATCAGTGCGGCGAGGGTTTCCTGCGCGTTGCCCAGGCGCAGGTTGACGGTGATACCAGGGTAGCGTGCGCGCAGCCGGGCGAGCATCGGCATCACCAGGTGCGGGCCGTCGGCGGCCACTTCGATACGGCCGGTCACCAGCTCGCGGCTGGCGTCGAGCATGGCCTCGGCTTCCTCCTCCAGGGCGAACAGCGTGCGACTGATCGCCGACAGGCGTACGCCATCTTCTGTCAGCTCCACGCCGCGCGCAGTGCGGCGGAACAGGTTCACCTGGTAGTGCTCCTCCAGCGCCTTCACATGCCCGGTCACCGCTGGCTGGCTGATGAACAGGCGCTCGGCGGCACGGGTGAAGCTGCGTTCGCGGGCGACGGCGTCGAAGGCGCGGAGCTGGAAGAGGTTCATGAGGTATATGTCCGGCTTATGCAGTGCATCGTGATAAACAATTTGAACGATATCTGCCCGGCCGGCAAGTTATGCCCAGGCCACGGCGAACCCGCCCGGCCCAACCGAATTCCGCCCTGACGACGTTCCCAAGAAAGAGGAATCGAGCATGAGCACTGCCGAGCGAGCCCCCATCCTGCTGACTCCCGGTCCGCTGACCACGTCCCCCCGCACCCGTCGCGCCATGATGGTCGACTGGGGCTCGTGGGATCGCGACTTCAACGACCTGACCGCCGATGTCTGCAAGCGCCTGCTGGCGATCATCCACGGCGAAGCGACCCACACCTGCGTACCGCTGCAAGGCAGCGGCACCTTTTCGGTGGAGGCCGCCATCGGCACCCTGGTGCCGCGCGACGGCAAGGTGCTGGTGCTGATCAACGGCGCCTACGGCAAGCGCCTGGCGAAGATCTGCCAGGTGATCGGCCGCGAGTTCAGCACCTTCGAAACCGAAGAGGACGTGCCGACCACCGCCGCCGACGTCGACCGTCTGCTCACGGAAGACCCCAGCGTCACCCACGTCGCGTTGATCCACTGCGAGACCAGCACCGGCATCCTCAACCCGCTGCAGGACATCGCCAAGGTCATCGAGGCCCACGGCAAGCGCCTGATCATCGATGCCATGAGCTCCTTCGGCGCACTGGACATCGACGCCCGCCACATTCCCTTCGACGCGCTGATCGCCGCTTCCGGCAAATGCCTGGAAGGCGTGCCGGGCATGGGCTTCGTCTTCGCCCGCAGCACTGCCCTGAACGCCAGCGCCGGCAACTGCCACTCGCTGTCCATGGACCTGCAGGACCAGCACGCCTACATGGCCAAGACCGGCCAGTGGCGCTTCACCCCGCCGACCCACGTGGTGGCCGCGCTGCACGAAGCGCTGAGCCAGTACGAGGAGGAGGGCGGTCTCGCGGCCCGTCATCAGCGTTACGCAAACAATTGCCAGACTCTGCTGGCGGAGATGGCGGAGCTCGGGTTCCGCAGCTTCCTGCCGGCCGAGATCCAGGCGCCGATCATCGTCACCTTCCACGCCCCGAGTGACGCTCGCTACAGCTTCACCGAGTTCTACAACCGGGTGCGCGAGAAGGGCTTCATCCTCTACCCGGGCAAGCTGACCCAGGTGGAAACCTTCCGCGTCGGTTGCATCGGCCAGGTCGACGCCAGCGGCATGCGCGCCGCGGTCGCGGCCATCGCCGATACGCTGAAGGAAATGGAAGTCTTCGAAATCTGACGCCCGCCCGAATTCTCACAGGATTGAACGCCATGAACTACGAACAACCCAAGCAACTGCAAGCTGTCATCCTCGACTGGGCCGGCACTGTGGTCGACTTCGGCTCCTTCGCGCCGACCCAGATCTTCGTCGAAGCCTTCGCCGAGTTCGGCGTGCAAGTCAGCCTGGAAGAGGCTCGCGGCCCGATGGGCATGGGCAAGTGGGACCACATCCGTACCCTGTGCGACATCCCGGCCATCGGCGAGCGCTACAAGGCCAGGTTCGGCCGTGTGCCGAGCGACGACGACGTCACCGCCATCTACGAGCGCTTCATGCCGCTGCAGATCGAGAAGATCGCCGAGCATTCGGCGCTGATCCCCGGCGCGCTGGACGCCATCGCTGCCGTCCGCCAAGGCGGGCTGAAGGTCGGTTCCTGCTCCGGTTATCCGGCGGTGGTGATGGAGAAGGTCGTCGCCCTGGCCAAGACCAACGGCTACGTTGCCGACCACGTGGTCGCCACCGATGAAGTGCCCAACGGCCGTCCGCACCCGGCGCAGGCGCTGGCCAACGTGATCGCCCTGGGCATCAATGACGTGGCAGCCTGCGTGAAGGTCGACGACACCTGGCCGGGCATCCTCGAGGGCCGCAGCGCCGGCATGTGGACTGTGGCGCTGACCTGCTCGGGCAACGCGCTGGGGCTGACCTACGAGCAGTACAGGGCGCTGCCGGCCGAGAAGCTCGATCAGGAGCGTCGTCGCATCGGGCAGATGTTCGAGGGCTCGCGGCCGCACTACCTGATCGACACCATCGTCGAACTGCCGGCGGTGATCGCCGATATCAATGCGCGCCTGGCTCGGGGTGAGATGCCGCAAAGCAGCTGACCGTTTGCTCCAGCCCAAAAAGCCCGCTCGATGCGGGCTTTTTTCTTTTGGCTCCAGAGGTCTTCCAGAGAAATGTCCGCACACTCCGAACTGCCCCTTCGCGGCGTGCCCCTGAAACTTCGAATCAACGAGGGCATTTTTCGCCCCAAGCGAAAAACCGGATGGAGGGGCAAGACTTTTTGGTTCCTTTTGTGGCGTTTGACAAAAGGGACTCGCCGAGAGGCGAAACCAGAACTACCAGCACGCGCCGATGCGGCGCTTAAACATTGATCGCGACATTCAATTCACGACGTTGCGCACAAACCGCACCAGCACATCCCCATGGTTCTGGTAGGAAAACGGCTGGTTGCTCTTGAACACATGGAAGCCACCGGCCTCGACCTCCACGGTCTCGTTGGCGAGGGCGATGGTCAGTCGGCCTTCGATCACATAGGCCATGTCATACCAGCCTTCGGCATCGGGCTCGGCGTTGTAGCGGTCGCCGGGGGCCAGCGACCAATGCCACAGCTCCGCCTGGCGTGACGCCGGGGTGCTGGCGAGGAGGGTGCCACGGCTGTCGGCCTGCTGGCCGCCCCAGGCCACCGCGTCGACGCGGGTCAGGCCGCCGGTGGAGGGCGGGCGCACCAGGTCGGCGAAGGTTACGTGCAGGGCGGCGGCGATGCGGTCGAGGGTCGCGAGGCTGACATTGTTGTCGCCCCCCTCGATGCCGACCAGCATCCGCCGGCTGACGCCCGAGGCCTTGGCCAGCGCGTCCTGGCTGAGGCCGGCGTTGCGGCGCAGGGTCTTCACGTTATCGGCGACGTGCACCAGCACGCTGGGACGCTCGGAAGTGGTGGGCAGTATATTGCTCATTCTGGCCTTTTTGCGCATTATGTTGCGCATAACAGTCAACCAAGAATTCCCAACCGTTGCAATGCCTGTTCAGGTCCGCATCATGCCTCGCTCGCGCTTTTTCGCTACTGCCTTTCCCATCCTCGTCCTGATCGTCTCCATGGCGTCGATCCAGACCGGTGCTTCCGTCGCCAAGAGCCTGTTCCCGGTGCTCGGCGCGGAGGGCGTCACCTCCATGCGGCTGATCTTCGCCGCCATCCTCCTGCTGGCTATCCTTCGGCCGTGGCGCGTCTCGCTCAAGGGCAAACCGCTCAAGCCGCTGTTCATCTACGGTGTGACCCTGGGCCTGATGAACCTGATGTTCTACATGGCGCTGCAGACCGTCCCGCTGGGCATCGCGGTGGCGCTGGAGTTCACCGGGCCCCTGGCGGTGGCGCTGTACTATTCGCGCAAGCCGATCGACTTCCTGTGGATCGCCATCGCCGTGGTCGGCCTGGGCCTGCTGCTGCCGATCGCCGATTTCGGCGCCGGCGTCGATCCCAGGGGCGCCGCGCTGGCGCTGGGGGCGGGCGTCTGCTGGGGGCTCTACATCATCTTCGGCCAGCGCGCCGGCAATGACCTGGGCGCCCAGGGCGCGGCGCTGGGCATCAGCATCGCGGCCATCTGCGTGGCGCCCATCGGCATTGCCCACAGCGGCATGGCCTTGCTGGATATCAACCTGTTCCCGGCGCTGCTGGGCGTGGCGGTGCTCTCCAGCGCCTTGCCCTACACCCTGGAGATGGTCGCGCTGACCCGCCTGCCGGCGCGCACCTTCGGCACCCTGATGAGCATCGAGCCGGCGTTCGGTGCGCTGTCCGGCCTGTTCTTCCTGGGTGAGCAACTCACTTCGCACCAGTGGATTGCCATCGGCGCCATCATCATCGCCTCGGTGGGCACCACGCTGAGCAGCCGGCCGAAGCCGGCGCTGGTCACCGACTGAGCCCTGGACACAAAACGCAAAGCCGCCCTCGGGCGGCTTTTTCGTTGTGGTAGGAGCGAGCTTGCTCGCGAACGGATTTCCCGAGGGCACTGGCGTCAAACGGTTCGCGAGCAAGCTCGCTCCTACAGTTCGTAGGATGGGTGGAGCGAAGCGATACCCATGTTGTCCGTGCACGAAGTTGATGGGTATCGCTGCGCTCCACGCCATCCTACGCAGTGTTTTTCCCGTGGGACTTCCAAATGAAAAAGCCGCCCGAGGGCGGCTTTTTTGCGCGCGGGGGTGTCATCCCGCCGTGCGCATTTCCTTCAGCACGATCTGCCGCCTGGCGCTGCGCGACAGGCGGATGCACAGCATCACCGCCGCGCAGGTCAGGCCGACGATCAGGCCTTCCCACAGGCCGCGCGGCCCGGTGGGTTCCTGCAGCCAGTGGGTCAGGCCCAGGCTGTAGCCCACCGGCAGGCCGATGCCCCAGTAGGCGAACAGGGTCATGATCATGGTCGCGCGAGTGTCCTGGTAGCCGCGCAGGGCACCGGCGGCGGTGACCTGCACCGCATCGGAGAACTGGAACAGCGCCGAGAACACCAGCAGCGTGGCGGCCAGTGCCAGGACCTCCGGGTCCTGGGTATAGAGGCCGGCGATGTGTTCGCGCATCAGCAGCATGCCACTGGCGGAAATGCACGCGTAGGCCAGTGCCGCGCCCATGCCGACGCCGGCGGCGAAGCGCGCATCGCGCGGGGCGCCGGCACCGAGGGACTGACCGACGCGCACGGTCACCGCCATGGCCAGCGAATAAGGGATCATGAACACCAGCGCGCTGAAGTTCAGCGCCACCTGGTGACCCGCCACCACCTTCTCGCCCAGCTCGCCGATGAGCAGGGCGATCACCGAGAAGATGCTGGATTCGGCGAATACCGCGATGCCGATGGGCAGGCCGACCGCCACCAGGCTGCCGATCACCTTCGGCTGCGGCCGCTCCCAGTGGCTGAACAGCTGGCTGGGTTTGTAGACCTTGGCCCAGTTCACCCACGCCAGCATGCCCAGCAGCATGAACCACATCACCGAGCCGGTGGCCCAGCCACAGCCGGGGCCGCCCAGGGCGGGGAAGCCGAGGTGGCCGTAGATCAGCACGTAGTTGATCGGGATATTCAACATGAGCCCGCAGATGCCCAGCACCATGCTCGGCCGGGTACGCCCCAGGCCGTCGCTGAAGCAGCGCAGCACATGGTACAGCGCCACCGCCGGCAGGCCGCAGGCGATGCCGCGCAGGTAGAAGCAGCTGGGTTCGATCAGCGCTTCCTCGACTTTCATTGCGCGCAGGATGGGTTCGGAAAGCAGCCACAGCGTCGCCCCGGCCAGCGGCCCGACCAGCAGCGCCAGCCACAGCGCCTGGCGCACCAGCGGGCCGGTGCCGGCCTGGTCGCCGGCGCCGTAGCGCTGGGCTACCTTGGCGGTGGTGGCGAGCAGGGTGCCGGTCATCAGCAGGAACACCGGAATCCAGATCGAATTGCCCAGTGCCACTGCCGCCAGGTCGCGCGGGCCGACGCTGCCGGCCATCACCGCATCGACGAAGCCCATGGCGGTGGTCGCCAGCTGGGCGATCATGATGGGCGCGGCGAGGGTCAGCAGCTCCTTGAGTTCGGTGGCGGTGCGCCGTCCACGGGAGACGGGCTGGGTGAGGCTGGTCACGGCTTTCCTTGGCAAGAAGAATTGGCGGGAAGCCGGCCAGTTTAAGGGCTGACGCGTCAGTCAGGAAGTCTTGCCTGTGTCGCGCAGGACCGCGCGCAGGGCTGAAGGATCGGCGCTGACGCAGGGCGCATAACGCGCCAGCGTTATCCGCCTTGAAGGGAGCGGCGGATAACCTGTTCCAGGTTATGCCCCTACATGGCTGTGCGGGACCGCGCGCAGCAGCGCTGGTAAAGTACCCGCAGCCGATTTCTGGAGCCTGCCCATGCGTATCCTCGCCGATGAAAACATTCCCCTGGTCGAAGCCTTCTTCGGCGCCCATGGCGATATCCGCCGCCTGCCCGGGCGCGGGATCGACCGCGCCGCCCTGGGCGACGCCGAAGTCCTGCTGGTTCGCTCGGTGACCGACGTCAGCCGCGAACTGCTCGAGGGCAGCCAGGTGAAGTTCGTCGGCACCTGCACCATCGGCACCGACCACCTGGACCTCGATTATTTCGCCGAGGCCGGTATCGCCTGGTCCAGCGCACCGGGCTGTAACGCGCGCGGCGTTGTCGACTGGGTGCTGGGCAGCCTGCTGGCACTGGCGCAAGTGCACGGCGCCAGGCTGTCCGAACGCCGTTATGGCGTGGTCGGTGCGGGGCAGGTGGGCGGCCGCCTGGTGGATGTGCTGCGTGGGCTGGGTTGGGACGTTCGCGTTTGCGACCCGCCGCGCGCCGCTGCCGAGGGCGGTGACTTCCGCAGCCTGGAGGAAGTGCTGCGCGAGTGCGACGTGATCAGCCTGCACACACCGCTGACCCGCGAGGGCGAGAACCCCACGCGCCACCTGATCGATGCCGAGCGCCTGAAAGCGCTGCGTCCCGGCACCTGGCTGATCAACGCCAGCCGCGGCGGCGTGGTCGACAACACCGCGCTGCGCATCCATCTGGAGTCCGGCGCGGATATCGACGTGGCGCTGGACGTCTGGGAAGGCGAGCCGGAAGTGAACGTGCGCCTGGCCGAGCTGTGCCGGATCGCCACGCCGCACATCGCCGGCTACAGCCTGGATGGCAAGCTGCGCGGCACCGCGCAGATCTACGAGGCCTTCTGTGCCTGGCAGCAGAGCGCGCCGGCAGTCGATCTCGACGACCTGCTGCCCGCGCAATGGCTGGCCGAATTGAGCCTCAAGGAAGAGTGCGACCCGGACTGGGCGCTGGCGATGCTCTGCCGCGCGGTGTACGACCCGCGCAGCGACGACGCCGATTTCCGCCGCAGCCTGGTGGGGGATACCCAGGCCCGGCGGGCGGCCTTTGACGCGTTGCGCAAGCATTACCCGCCGCGCCGGGAAATCACCGGGCTGTGGGTAGATATCCAGGGCGATTCACCGCGCCTGGAAAACCTGCTGACCGCGCTGGGCGCCAACCGGGTCGGGGAGTAGGGCGGACGCGCCGCCGTGCCGGCTGCAGCGAGTATCAGCGGCGCGGCGGCTCGCAGGTCTTGTCCAGTTCCTGGCAGGCGCGCTGGATCATGTCTTCGGTAATCGGGACTTCACGGCCCTGGGCATCGATGATCGATCCGCCGACCGGCTGCTGCGGGTTGCGCGGGGCGGGGCGGGGAGTGGTTTCACGGTGGGTTTGCAGGCTCATGGCCAATCTCCTCTACATCAGTGCGTTGCAGTCTAGGCAGATCAGATGAAACCCCGGTGACAGACGCTGCCTGGGGCAGCGTCGAAGAATCGTCACCGAAGACAGACGACCACAGCGCCCTCGCAGATTGCGTGCCAATCGCGAGGTCCCCGGTCGTTTGCTTGTCGTTATAGTGAGTGGAGTTGCCGCTTCCCTGGTCCGACCCGGCATTGCGCCGGTGGTTCGAAGAAGTTTCCCTCGAGGTTGAGTATGGACAGGATTCGCATAGGGCTGATCATCAATCCGCTGGCCGGTATCGGCGGCCCGACCGCGCTCAAGGGCAGCGACGGTGTCGCCGGGCTGGCGCTGGCCCGTGGCGCCGAGCCCCGCGCGGCCGAGCGCACCCGTGTGGCCCTGGAGCATCTGCTGCCGGTGGCGCAGCGCCTGGAGTTCCTCACCTTCCCTGGCGCCATGGGGGCTGACCTGCTGGCGGCCATGGGCTTCGACCATCGCCCGGTGGGCGAGCTGGAGCAGGCGCAGACCAGCGCGGCGGATACCCGTCACGCCGTGCAGGCCCTGCAGCAGGCCGGCGTGGCGCTGATCCTCTTCGCCGGTGGCGACGGCACCGCGCGGGATGTCGCCGAGGTGGCCCGCGACGGCCAGCCGGTACTGGGCATCCCGGCCGGGGTGAAGATCCATTCCGGCGTCTACGCCATCAGCCCGCGCGCCGCCGGGGAATTGGCGCGGCGGCTGGTGGACGGTGGCCTGGTGCGCCTGACCCAGGGCGAGGTACGTGACCTCGACGAAGCCGCGCTGCGCGAAGGCCGCGTCGCCGCGCGCTGGTACGCCGAGCTGACGGTGCCCGAGGAGGGCCACTTCATGCAGCACGTGAAGCAGGCCGGCATGGAGACCGAGGAACTGGTGCTGGCCGATCTCGCCGCCTGGCTGGAAGACAGCTGGGAGGATGACGTGCGCTATGTCTTCGGCCCTGGTTCGACCTTGCACGGGCTGGCCGCCGACCTGCACCTGGACACCACGCTGCTGGGCGTCGACGTGATCGAGAACGGCGAAGTGATCGCCCGTGATGTCACCGAGGCGCAGCTGTTCGAGCTGGTGGACGGCCACCCGGCCTTCCTGCTGGTCACCGCCATCGGCGGGCAAGGGCACATCCTCGGACGCGGCAACCAGCAGATCAGCCCGCGCGTGTTGCGCGCCATCGGCATCGAGCGCCTGCGGGTGATCGCCACCAAGCGCAAACTGGGCACCCTGGAGGGTCGCCCGTTGCTGGTCGACAGCGGCGACGCGGCTCTGGATGCCAGCTTCCCGGCGGCGGTGCGGGTGTGGGCCGGTTACAAGGAAGAACTGCTCTACCCGCTGGGTTGGGGTAGCGAAGCCTGAAAACCAGACCTGCGCACGGTGGTGAAGGTCGCCGAGGCTGATCTAGACTCCTGCACTTCGCAAAAATGGACGAGGGGCGAGGCCATGCACTCGGGCGGTTGTCTGTGCGGCGCGGTGCGTTACGAAATCAGCGGCGAGCTGGCGCTGATCCAGATCTGCCATTGCGGCCAGTGCCGCAAGGCGCAGGGCGGCCCGTTCGCCACCAATATCCCCGTGGAGCGCGCGGCCTTCCGCCTGCTCAGCGGTGAGTCGGAACTGGCCGAGTACCGCGCCACGCCAGGGAAGAAACGGGTGTTCTGCCGGGCCTGCGGCTCGCCGATCTACAGCGCCCGTGATTCGCTGCCGGAGACTTTGCGGGTGCGGGCGGGAACCTTGGACGAGCCGGTGCGGACAAAGCCCGAGGCACATTACTACGTCGAATCCCGCGCCAGCTGGTGGCCACTGCAGGACACTCTGCCCCGCCACCAGGGCGCCAAGCCGGGATGAAGGAGCTGGCACCGCCAGCAGCAGTCAGGGAGCAACAGGGTCAGTGGGAATGGAACAGAAATTTCGCGTGCTGGTGCTGGGTGGGTACGGCAACTTCGGCAGCCTGATCGTTCGGCGCCTGAGTGGCATCGAAGGCATCCGCGTGCTGGTGGGCGGGCGCGACCAGCGCCGCGCCAATGAGCTGGCCGCGCAGGTGGGCGGGGAGGCGGTGTGCCTGGACATGAACCAGCCGACGCTGGCCGGCCGCCTCAACGAGCTGAAGGTCGACCTGGTGATCTCCACCGCCGGGCCTTTCCAGGGCCAGGACTACCGCGTCGCCCGCGCCGCCATCGGTGCCCGCGCGCACTACATCGACCTGGCCGACGCCCGCCAGTTCGTCTGTGGCATCCATGAACTCGACCGCGCCGCGCGCAGCGCCGGCGTGCTGGTGTGCAGCGGCGCCAGTTCGGTGCCGGCGCTGGCCGCCTCGGTGATCGACGAGCTGTTGCCGCGTTTCCAGCGGCTGGACAGCATCCACCACGGCATCAGTTCTTCGGCGAAGATTCCCGGCCAGGCCACGGTGTCCGCCGTGCTGGGTTACTGCGGCAAGCCGCTGCGCCAGTGGCGCCAGGGACGCTGGCAGGACGTGCATGGCTGGCAGGGACTCAATCGCCACCGCTTTCCCGCGCCGCTGGGCCAACGCTGGCTGGCCCATTGCGATGTACCCGACCTGGACCTGTTCCCGCAGCGCTATCCGGGCGTGCAGGATGTGCGCTTCTCCGCCGGCCTGGGTCTGAACCTCACCCAGTTCGGCACCTGGGGCCTGTCCTGGCTGGTGCGCGCAGGCCTGGTGAAGGACGCCGCCCGCCTGGGGGGCGGCCTGCACCGCATGGCGGTGGCCATGGAGCCGCTGGGCGACGGCCGCAGCGGCATGTTCGTGCACCTGCAGGGTGTCGATGGCGACGGTCAGCCCTTGGCGCTGTGCTGGGAAATGCTCGCGCAGCAGGACCATGGCCCGAACATCCCCTGCATGGCGGCGGTGGCGTTGGCGCGCAAGCTGGCGGCGGGGCAGCTGCGCCAGCGCGGCGCCACGCCCTGCATCGGCCTGCTCACCACCGGCGAGTACGTCGCCGAACTGGAAGGGTTGAACATCTCCCACGGCCTGCGCGAGATGGCCGCGTCCTGATTCGAGACTGTTGCCCAGGCAACAGTCGATCAGCAGCGCTGTTGCCTGAGTGACAGAAAACACCGGGAAAATCGGCTGAAGTGCCCTGAAATCGCACATTTCCCTGATGGTACGGCCCCTTGCCGAGGTTGGTACAACCTTTGCTGAAGCCCTCTGTACCTAGCGCAACAGTCAACAGGGAAAACCCATGACCAGCCCCATCAAAGTGGTCGCCGTCTCCGGCGGCACCTATCGCCCCTCGCGCACCCTGGTGCTCACCCAGGCCGTGCTCGATGCCCTCGGCGAACAGCTTCCGGTAGAAACCCGCGTCATCGAGCTGGCCGACATCGCCCGTCCGCTGGGCGCCGCGCTGTCGCGCCAGGAACTCTCCGCCGAGCTGGAAGCCACCCTGCGCGAGATCGAGACCGCCGACCTGCTGGTAGTCGCCTCGCCGGTCTACCGCGGCTCCTATCCGGGCCTGCTCAAGCACCTGTTCGACCTGGTGGACATGAACGCCCTGATCGACACCCCGGTGCTGCTCGCCGCCACCGGTGGCAGCGAGCGCCACGCGCTGGTCCTGGATCACCAGCTGCGCCCGCTGTTCAGCTTCTTCCAGTCGATCACGCTGCCCATCGGCGTGTACGCCAGCGAAGCGGACTTCGCCAACTACCAGATCACCAGCGACACCCTGCGCGCCCGCATCCAGCTGGCCGCCGAGCGCGCCGCGCCGCTGTTCGCCCGCCCGCAATTGCGCAAGACCGCCTGAGGAGCCCGCGATGAACGTGTTCTGGTTCCTGCCCACCCACGGCGACGGCCACTTCCTCGGCACCAGCGAGGGCGCGCGCCCGGTGTCGCTGCCGTATCTGAAGCAGATCGCCCAGGCCGCCGATTCCCTCGGCTACTACGGTGTGCTGATCCCCACCGGCCGCTCCTGCGAGGACTCCTGGGTGGTCGCCTCGGCCCTGGCGCCGCTCACCGAGCGCCTGCGCTACCTGGTGGCGATCCGTCCGGGGATCATCTCGCCGACCGTCTCCGCGCGCATGGCCGCGACCCTGGACCGGCTGTCCGGCGGGCGCCTGCTGATCAACGTGGTCACCGGCGGCGACCCGGATGAGAACCGTGGCGACGGTATCCACCTCAGCCACGCCGAGCGCTATGAAGTCACCGATGAGTTCCTGCGCATCTGGCGCCGCGTGCTGCAGGGCGAGTCCGTGGACTTCAACGGCAAGCACCTGCAGGTGGAGAACGCCAAGGCGCTCTACCCGCCGATCCAGAAGCCGTATCCGCCGCTGTATTTCGGCGGCTCCTCCGCCGAGGCCCATGACCTGGCCGCCGAGCAGGTGGACGTCTACCTGACCTGGGGCGAGCCGCCGCAAGCGGTCGCGCAGAAGATTGCCGACGTGCGCGAGAAGGCCGCGCAGCAGGGCCGCACCGTCAAGTTCGGCATCCGCCTGCACGTGATCGTCCGCGAGACGGCCGAGGAAGCCTGGCAGGCCGCCGACAGGCTGATTGCCAACATCTCCGACGAGACCATCGCCAACGCGCAGAAGTCCTTCGCCCGCTTCGACTCCGAAGGCCAGCGGCGCATGGCTGCGCTGCACGGCGGGCGTCGTGACCAATTGGAGATCTACCCCAACCTCTGGGCCGGCGTTGGCCTGGTGCGCGGCGGCGCCGGTACCGCGCTGGTGGGCAACCCGCAGCAGGTCGCCGAGCGCATCAGGGAATACGCCGACCTGGGGATCGACAGCTTCATCTTCTCCGGCTACCCGCACCTGGAAGAGGCCTATCGCTTCGCCGAGCTGGTCTTCCCGCTGCTGCCCGAGCCCTACGCCAGCCTCGCCGGGCGCGGCGTGACCAACCTTACCGGGCCCTTCGGCGAAATGATCGCCAACGACGTGCTGCCCGGACGCAAGGCCGGCTGAGCCCCCACCCACGATGTGCCGGGCATGGGCCTGGCACGTCCCGACTTCGAAGAAGAGGAAGCGAGCGTGAACGCCAAGACGCGTCTCGACGCACAGACCCCCGCGCAGATAGCCCAGCGCCTGGCCGCCGGTTTCGCCGAAACCGCCGCCGAGCGCGACATCCGTGGCGGCACGCCGAAGGCCGAGCGCGATGCGCTGCGCCAGAGCGGCCTGTTGTCGCTGATCATCCCCACCGAATATGGCGGCCTGGGCGCCGACTGGAGCACCACGCTGGATGTCGTCCGCCAGTTCGCCGTGGTCGACAGCTCCATCGCCCACGTGTTCGGTTTCCAGCACCTGATGCTGGCCACCGTGCGCCTGTTCTCGCGGCCCGAGCAGTGGCAGCCGTGGTTCGAGCTGACCGCGCGCAACCAGTGGTTCTGGGGTAACGCGCTGAATCCGCTGGATACCCGCACCGTGTCGCGCACCTTTGCCGGCTGGCGGGAATTCTCCGGGCGCAAGAGCTTCTGCTCCGGCGCGCTGGATTCGCAAATGCTCATCGCCTCGGCGCTGGACGGCGAGGGCGGCAAGCTGCTGATCGCGGCAATCCCCACCGCGCGCAGCGGCATCAGCCTGGCCCACGACTGGGACAACATGGGCCAGCGCCAGACCGACAGCGGCAGCGCCACTTTCGAGCGCGTGCGGGTGGAGGAGAGCGAGTTGCTGCTCGATCCGGGCCCGCTGAGCACACCGTTCGCCTGCCTGCGCCCGCTGATCGCGCAACTGATCTTCACCCACGTCTTCCTCGGCATCGCCGAAGGCGCGTTCGAGGAGGCGCGGCAGTACACGTTGAAGGAAGCCCGCCCGTGGTTCCGCTCCAACGCTGCCACAGTCGGCGAGGACCCCTACGTGCTCGCCCACTACGGCGAATTCTGGGTCGGCCTGGAAAGCACGCGCCTGCTGGTCCGTCGCGCCGCACAACTGCTCGATGAAGCCTGGAGCAAGGGCGCTGCGCTGGATGCCGAGGAGCGCGGGCGGCTGGCCGTGGCCATTGCCACCGCCAAGGTCGCGGCCACGCGCAACGGCCTGGACATCTGCAACCGCCTGTTCGAGGTCACCGGCGCGCGCTCCACCCACGCCGCGCTGCGCATCGACCGCTACTGGCGCAACCTGCGCACCCAGACCCTGCACGACCCGGTGGACTACAAGGTCCGCGAGCTGGGCGACTGGGCGCTGAACCAGCAACTGCCGCAACCGACTTTCTACTCATGAACGCGACCACACCCGAAGGGCTGCTGACGCTGCCCAAGTCCCCTGCGCTGGCCACCTCCATCCGCGCCACCGCCCAGGTCTTCGAGGACCCCAAGTCCCAGGCGCTGCTCGACCATCTGCAGCAGGTCGCGCCCAGCGAGGCCAGCGTGCTGATCATCGGCGAGACCGGCACCGGCAAGGAGCTGGTGGCGCGGCACATCCACAACCTCAGCGCGCGGCGTGGCGGGCCGTTCGTGGCAGTCAACTGCGGGGCCTTCTCCGAATCCCTGGTGGAGGCCGAGCTGTTCGGCCACGAGAAGGGCGCCTTCACCGGCGCGCTGGCGGCCAAGGCCGGCTGGTTCGAGGAGGCTGACGGCGGCACGCTGTTCCTCGACGAGATCGGCGATCTGCCGATGCCGATTCAGGTCAAGCTGCTGCGTGTCCTGCAGGAGCGCGAGGTGGTGCGTCTGGGTTCGCGCAAGAGCATCCCGATCAACGTGCGGGTGCTGGCGGCCACCAACGTGCAGCTGGAGAAGGCGATCAACGCCGGGCATTTCCGCGAGGACCTGTACTACCGGCTCAATGTCGTCAGCCTGGAGCTGTCGCCACTGCGCGAGCGGCCCGGCGACATCCTGCCGCTAACCCGCCACTTCATCGCCGAGTACAGCCGGCGCCTGGGCTACGGGCAGAGCCAGCTGAGCGCGGAAGCGGCGCAGAAGCTGCGCAGCTATTCCTGGCCGGGGAACATCCGCGAGCTGGAGAACGTCATCCACCATACGCTGCTGATCTGCCGCGATGGCGTGGTGCGCGCGGAGGACCTGCACCTGTCCAACCTGCGTATCGAACGCAGCGAGGAGCCGCGCCTGGAATCCCTGGGCGCCGAGCAGATTCTCCAGCAGGCCTTCCGACGGCTGTTCGAGGAGCAGGGCGGCAACCTGCATGCGCGGGTGGAAGATGCGCTGCTGCGCGCGGCTTACCGTTTCTGCCACTGCAACCAGGTGCACACTGCCAACCTGCTGGGGCTCAGCCGCAACGTCACGCGCACGCGGTTGATCGAGATCGGCGAACTGGTGGTGAACAAGCGCCGCGGCGCCACAGCGATCGACCCGGAGCGCGGGGTGCGGTTGTCGATCTAGGGCCGCCTCTTTGGAGGTATTCGCCGTCGGCCACTGATCCACGGCAACGAAACGGGCCAGTGGCCAGCCTAGACTCCGGGACCGCCCATCCCAAGCGAAAGGAGTCACCCATGCACGTGGACATCGCCATCGTCGGCGCCGGCCCCGCCGGGCTTTGCCTGGCCCGCTCGCTGTCGGGCAACGGCCTGTCGATCCTGCTGATCGACCGCCAGCCGCTGGCCGCCGTGGCCGAGCCCGCCGAGGACGGCCGGGAGATTGCGCTGACCCACGCTTCCCGCGCGGAACTGCAACGCCTGGGGCTGTGGTCGCGGATCGACCCGCAGGAAGTCTCGCCATTGCGCGATGCCCAGGTGCTCAACGGGCCTTCGCTGTTCACCCTGCGTATCGAGGCCGAGCAGGCCGGCGCCGAGCAACTGGGGTATTTCGTCTCCAACCAGATGATCCGTCGCGCTGCCTTCGACGCGGTGCACGAGTGCGCGGATGTCTCGCTGGTGTGCGGACGCGCCTTGCGTTCGCTGCAGGTCCGCCAGGATGGCGTGGCGCTGACCCTGGACGACGACAGCCGCGTCCATGCGCGCCTGCTGGTCGCCGCCGACAGTCGCTTCTCCGAGACCCGCCGCATGCTCGGCATCGGCGCGAGCATGGAGGACTTCGGCAAGACCATGATGGTCTGCCGCATGGCCCACGAGAAACCGCACCACAACGTCGCCTGGGAGTGGTTCGGCTACGGCCAGACCCTGGCGCTGCTGCCGATCAATGGTGACCGCTCCTCGGTGGTGCTGACTCTGCCGCAGCGCGAGATGGCGCCGCTGCTGGAGCTGGACGAACAGGCTTTCGCCCGCGAGATGGAGCGCCGTTTCGATCGCCGGCTGGGGGGGATGGAACTGCTCGGCCCGCGCCACAGCTACCCGCTGGTGGGGGTGTACTCGGACCGTTTCGTCGGTCCGCGCAGTGCGCTGATCGGCGATGCCGCCGTCGGCATGCACCCGGTCACCGCCCACGGCTTCAACTTCGGCCTGCAGAGCCAGCGTCGGCTGGCCAATGAAATCCTCGCGACCCATCGCCGGGGTGGCGATATCGGTGGAGTCTGGCCGCTGCGCCGCTATGCCACGGCGCATCGCCTGGCGACCTGGCCGCTGTACCAGGCGACGCGCTTGATCGTCGGGCTGTACAACGACCCGCGTCCGCCGGTTCGTCTGCTGCGCAATGCCGGCCTGCGCCTGGCGCAGAACCTGCCGCCGCTGCGCACGGCGATTGCGAAGCACCTGACACAGGGCGCCTGAGGGCGTTCGCGAGCAAGCTCGCTCCTGCGAAGAGCACACCGAAAGTCCCGGTGACTGTAGGAGCGAGGGGGACGCCTGGTTCTTGCTCGCGAAGCAAAGTCCGCCTGTGGTCCGGCCTGGAGACGATCGGGTGCGCCGAATCCCTGGCTATCAGGCCGCCTCGGTCCGTCGCGCCTTCTTCTGCTCCAGCTCGCGCACCAGCGGCAGCACCTTCTCACCGAAGTAGCGCACCTCTTCCTGGAAATGCAGGAAGCCCGCCAGCACCAGGTCCACGCCCACCGCCTTGAGCGCGACGATGCGCTCGGCGATCTGCTGCGGCGTGCCGATCAGGTTGGTCTTGAAGCCGTCGTTGTACTGCACCAGGTCCTCGAAGCTGGACTTGGCCCAGTTGCCTTCGCCTTCAGGCGAGGCCGCACCGGCCTGTTTCGCCGCGTGGCCAAAGGCGTTCACCGCTTCCGGGTCGGCCTTGTCGATGATCTCGGCGAGTACCGCGCGGGCTTCTTCCTCGGTGTCGCGGGCGATGACGAAGGCGTTCACCCCGACCTTCACCGAGTGCCCGTTGGCGGCGGCTTTCTCGCGGATGTCGTCCACCTGGGCCTTGATGCCCTCCACGCTGTTGCCGTTGGTGAAGTACCAGTCGGACACCCGCGAGGCCATGTCCCGCGCAGCCCGCGAACTGCCGCCCTGGAATATTTCCGGATGCGGGCGCTGGATGGGTCTGGGTTTGAGGTTGTAATCGTGGAAGCGGTAGAAGTCGCCCTTGAAGGTGAAGTTGTCCTGGGTCCAGATGCCTTTCAGGGCACGGATGAATTCCTCGGAGCGGCGATAGCGTTCGTCGTGCTCCAGCCAGGGCTCGCCGATGGCCTGGAACTCGCCCTTGAACCAGCCGCTGACGATATTCACCGCGATGCGCCCGCCGGTGAGCTGGTCGATGGTCGCCAGTTGCTTGGCCGCCAGCGCGGGCGTCCAGGGGCCGGGGAGGATGGCGGCGATCACCTTGAGCTTTTCGGTGGCGCCCAGCAGGGCGTGGCTGAACGCTACCGACTCGTGCTGGTACTCGGCGCCGTAGCCGGCGGTGAAGCGGATCTGCGTCAGCGCGTAGTCGAACCCCGCGTCCTCGGCGATGCGCGCCAGCTGGCGGTTGTAGTCGATGTCCCAGTGGGTGCGCTGCTCGATCTTGCTGACCACCAGGCCGCCACTGACGTTGGGGACCCAGTAGGCAAAACGGATCGGTTGTTGGCTCATGGCTCGGGCTCCTCGGGGCTGCACAGCGGCGAAGGTGCCGCAGGGTGTGCAGAGCGAAAGCCGTGCCACGGGAGGAAATCCCCGGCCGATCAGGCACTTGGTGATTGACCGGGACAACGGCCACTGTTCCGTCTGGCGCAACGCTGCTGGCCAACTGTTGCCCAGGCAACAGCGCGGGGTGCGACAACCGGCCCCTGAGCAGGCGCCGGCAAGGCTGTCAGAATTCGACGTTCACCCGCTCATAGAAGCGGGGACCTCCTGCGTGCGAATCCATAACAGGAAAAATCCAGGGGGCACCATCATGGCCATCACTTCCAGCGATATCTGCACTGCCGCCGACGGGTTGTCGGGCTTCGTCGGCTTCAACCTCAAGACCGGCAAGTACATCGTGCGTTTCAGCGAGGATTCCTTCGGCATGGACGTGGCCGAGGACAGCATCCGCCCAGCCTGCGAGTTCGTCTGGGCGCCGAAGACCGGCGAGGTCATGACCTTGAGCCGTGAGTGCCTGCAGATCCTCGCCGAGCAGACCATCCACGACCGGCTGAACCTCAGCGAGGCGCTGCTCACCTACCTGCGCCGCACCGACCTGCCGGAGATCGCTGCCGAGCGTCATCTGAAGTGATTGCCACGCCCGGGCGCCGGGCGTTCGCAGGGGCGGGGCGCCGGGCAGCGCGAAGCCGGGGAGGGGTTCGCTGGCCCGCTCCTGCGGAGTACGAGACGGCAGGATGGGTTGGAGCGGACCAGGTCCGCTCCAACGCTCTTTGCGCCTTACTGGGCCAGTTCCTTGCGCAGATCTGCAACCTGGCTGGTGGTGACCGCTGGCGCCGCATTGCCCCAGGTGTTGCGCACGTAGGTGAGCACGTCGGCGATGTTGTCGTCGCTGAGGTTCCAGGCGAACGAGGGCATGGCGGGCGCCGTGGGCGCGGCTTCGGTGCCGCCGGCGCGGCTGCCGGCCAGTACCACGCGGATCAGCGAGGTGGGGTCTGCGCTGTTCACCAGCGGCGCGGCGGCCAGTTTCGGGAACAGGTGGCGAACCCCTTCGCCGTTGCCGACGTGGCAGGCCGAGCAACGATCGGCGTAGATCGCCTTGCCGGTGACCATGGCATGGTTGTCCGCTGCCAGTGGCTGCCCCGATGGTCCGGCGGCCGGGCCGTCCTTGAGGTACACCGCCACCGCCATCAGGTCCTCGTCGGTCCAGTGCTGGGTGGAGTTCTCCACCGCTTCGGCCATGGGGCCGGAGGCGATATCGAAACGGTTGGCACCGGTTTTCAGGTACTGCACGAGGTCCTCGGTGCTCCACTGGCCGATGCCGCTGTGCGGGTTGGCGGTGATGTCCGGGGCGACCCAGCCCTGCAGGTTGGCGCCGGCCAGGAAGCGCTCGTTGTCGTCGCCGCCGATCAGGTTCTTCGGTGTGTGGCAGGTGCCGCAATGGCCCAGGCCTTCCACCAGGTAGGCACCGCGATTCCACTGCGCCGATTTGTCCGCGCTGGGCACGAACTCGCCCTGGGTGAAGTTCAGCCAGTTCCAGCCGATCAGGCTGGTGCGCACGCTGAAGGGGAAGGGCAACTGGTTGGTCTCCACCGGGTTGCGCACCGGCTGCACGGTCTGCAGGTAGGCCCAGAGCGCCAGGTTGTCCTCGCGGCGCACCTTGGTGTAGGCGGTGAACGGCATGGCGCCATACAGGCGCTTGCCGCCGCGGCTGTGCCCGCTGGACATGACGGCCTGGAAGTCCTCGAAGCTCCAGCGGCCCAGGCCGGTTTCCGGGTCGGGGGTGATGTTGGCGCCCACCAGCTTGCCGAACGGTGTCTCGATGGCCACGCCACCGGAGAAGGGCGCCTGGCCGGGTACGGTGTGGCAGGCGGTGCAGTCGCCGAGCACGGCGAGGTAGCGGCCTTTCTCCACCAGGTTGTAGGAGTCCGCCCCGGTTCCGGCGAAGGCAGGTTGCAGGCTCAGGCCCAGCAGGGCGAGGCTGCCGACACTCAGGAGAGTCTTCATACGCTGATCATCTCCCCTGGGCGTTTCAGGTATAGCCGGCGGATCGCATCGGCGGCCTTGAAGGCCAGCGCGCCGACGGTGCCGGTGGGGTTGTAGCCGGGGTTCTGCGGGAAGGCCGAGGAGCCGACCACGAACAGGTTGGGCACGCCCCAGACCTGCAGGTGCTTGTTCACCGAGCTGTTCTTCGGGTCCGAGCCCATGATGAAACCGCCGACGATGTGCGAGGACTGGTAGGAGGTATTGGCCCAGGGGCCCTTGCGCGGCGCCGGGACCATCTCCCGCGGGTTCATGCTTCGGGCGATTTCCGCGACCTTGTCGGTGCAGTACTGCGCCATCTTCAGGTCGTTCTCGGGGAAGTCGAAGGTGATGCGCAGCAGCGGCCTGCCGTGTGGATCGCTGTAGTTGGGGTCCAGCGACAGGTAGTTGTTGCGGGTGGAGTAGCTGCTGGCCTCGCAGCCGATGGACATGGTGCTCAGGTAGTTCTGCACCGTGGCCTTCTTCCATGTCGAACCCCAGGCCGGGGTGCCGGGCGGCACCGGGCGGGAGTCGATGGGCGCGGCGCCGATGGGGGTGACGCGGGTGCTGCCGCCGCCGACGAAACCCAGGCCCGAATGGTCGAAGTTGTCGTTGTTGAACTCGTCGATACCCATGCCGATGGCGCCGCCACCGATGAAGGGATTGAAGTTCTTGTCATCGAAGAACAGCTTCACGCTGTTGGCCGTCTGGTAGGCGTAGTTGCGCCCGGTGGTGCCGGTGTTGCTGATCGGGTTGTAGGGCTCGCCGACGCCGGAAAGCAGCATCAGGCGCACGTTCTCGAAGATGAACGCGGCGACCACCACCAGCTCCGCCGGCTGTTCGAATGCCTCGCCGTTGGCGTCGACATAGGTGATGCCGGTGGCGCGGGTGCCGCTGCTGTCCAGGTTCACCTTGAGCACTTCGGAGTTGGTGCGGGCGGTGAAGTTGGGCTTGCGGATCAGCGCCGGCATCACGCTGACGATGGCGCTGGCCTTGGAGTAGTTGGCGCAGCCGTAGTTGGTGCAGAAGCCACAGAAGGTGCAGGGCCCCATGGTCACGCCGAGCTGGTTGGTGTAGCCCTGGGAGGCCAGTGCCGAGGGCACCGGGAAGGGTTTGTAACCCAGGTTGCGTGCGGCTTCGGCGAACAGCGTCGGAGCGTAGGTCTGCGCGGTGGGCGGGTTGGGGTACTCGTGGGAGCGCGCGCCCTCGAAGGGGTTGCCGCCCTCGACGAGGCTGCCGCCCAGGTTGCCGGCCTTGCCGGAGACTCCGGCGAGGCGCTCGAAGGCGTCGTAGTGCGGCTCCATTTCTTCCCAGGTGGTGCCCCAGTCCTGCAGGGTCAGCTCGGCGGGTACTTCCTTGCCGTAGCGTTCCTTCAGGTGGCTGGCGAGGCGGAATTCCTCGGGCTGGAAGCGGAAGGTGATGCCGGCCCAGTGATTGCCGGCGCCGCCGGTGCCGTTGCCGGGGTGGAAGGAGCCCCACACGCGCATCGGCAGCGCGGTCTCCGACTCCTTGTTGCGCATGGTGCAGGTGTTCTGCCGGGTGCGCAGCATCAGTTCCTGGCGGCGGTTGTAGCGCAGTTCGTCGGCGGCGGAGGCGAGGTTGAAGTCGCTGGCGGTGTCGCGCCAGGGGCCGCGCTCGAAGCCGATGACGTTGAGGCCGGCGTCGGCCAGTTCATGGGCGATGATGGAGCCCGCCCAGCCGAGCCCGACAACCACGACGTCGGTGGAAGGTAGTTTCTTGGCCATGGTGCGCTTAACCCTTCTTGGTCCAGGCGGAGCTGCCGATGATGGAGAGCGGGGTGAGATTCAGCTTCTGGTTGTGCAGCCCGATGTAGTCGCGGTAGTCGTAGCGCGCACCGGGGAAGCCGAGCATCTTCCACGACACCATGTCGCGGTTGCCGCCGTAGATCGGGTCGGCGAAGAAGCCCTCCATGGTGTTGTCCAGCACCTGCTGGAAGAACGCCTTGGCGTCGATGCCTTCGAGGTGGATGGCGCCTTTCTCCAGGTCGGTGAGTACCTGATCACGCTGCTCGCCGGGCAGCTCGCTGAAGCGCTTCTGGAACTGCCCCTGGCAGTACTGGCCCAGCGCGGCCAGACCGATGCGGTAGCGCTCGCGCGGCACCAGCGGCGACTGGTCGGCCTGCGCCGGGGTGCCGGGGGTGAAGGGGCCCTGCATGTACAGGCGGCCGAAGTCGCCGTAGTCGCTGACCAGCTGGCGGTCGATGAACACCGCGCAGCCGGCATCCTTGCCGCTGACGCTCAGCTCATCGGCGGGAATCAGTTGTTCGACGATGGCTTCCACCTCGGCGGCTTCTTCGGCGGTGAAGAACTGCCAGCCGGGGCTGTCGTAGTGCAGCGGGCCGTTGTGGTCGAAGGGCAGCCATTTCGGCGTGCCGATCACGGTGGCGGCCTGGGCGCTGGCGGCGCCGACGGCCAGGGAGGCGGCGGACGACTTCAGCAGCTGGCGCCGGGTGAAGCCCTTGGGGTGTTCGGTCATCTAGGCTCCTGAGGCAATACCGGGCAGGCCCTGGGTCGAGGGCGCCGCGGATGGCTTGCCGAATCAGTTCACGGTGGGGTTCGCTCCCGGCCTGTGGCCGTGAGCGGAGCGGGGCTGCGAACTCGACCGGCCAGGGGCCTGGGCGGTTTGCCGACGGGGGTGGAGGCCCTGTTTCGGCGGTTCGTCTTTTCCACGCGCGTTTTCAGACTAGAGGACGTAACAATTTGTTGCAGGTTTTTTCGCGGTAAAGGTTTATTGCGAAATCTGAGAAAATCCGCGGAGTAGAGCCCTCCGGGTGAGCCGGGCGGGCAGGCGCGGTGAGCGCGGAGGCCCGTGGAGGGGCCCCCTGCAGGAGCGGGCCTGCCCGCGATCGCGCGCGTGGCGCGCTCCTCCAGGTTGGATTCTGGTGCAGGACGCAGGCTTGGCTGCCTGCTCCTGCGCTCAGGCCCTGCGGCTCAGAGGAACATCCCGCCCGAAGCCTCCACGCGCTGGCCGGTGATCCAGCGGCCGCCATCGGAGAGCAGAGCGGTGATGGCGCCACCGATGTCGTCCGGCAGGCCGACGCGGCCCAGTGCGGTGTTCGCCGCGATCTGCTGGTTCAGCTGCGCGTCGTCGCGCACCCTGCCGCCGCCGAAATCGGTCTCGATGGCGCCGGGAGCCAGGATGTTCACCGCGATTCCACGTGCGCCCAGCTCCCTGGCCTGGTACCTGGTCAGGGTTTCCATCGCGCCTTTCATGGTCGCGTAGGCGGCGTAGCCAGGCAGCGAGAAACGCGTCAGGCCGCTGGATACGTTGAGGATGCGTCCACCGTCGGCGATCAGCGGCAACAGCTTCTGGGTCAGGAAGAATGGGCCCTTGAGCTGGATGTTCAGCAACTGGTCGAACATCTCCTCGCTGGTCTCGGCGAAGCTGGCATAGAGACCGATGCCGGCGTTGTTCACCAGGAAGTCGAAGCTGTCGCGACCGAAGGTCTCGCCCAGGGTGGTGCGGATCTGTTCGGCGAAGGCGGCGAAAGCGGCGCTGTCGGCCACGTCCAGTTGCAGCATCACTGCGCGGCCGCCGTGCTGCCGGATCTCGGCGGCGACGGCGTGGGCTTCGTCGGCCTGGCTGCGATAGGTGCCGATGATATCGACGCCGGCAGTGGCGAGGTGCAGGGCGGCGTTGCGGCCAAGGCCACGGCTGGCGCCGGTGATGAGTGCGATCTTGCGGGTCATGGCGTTTTTCCTTCGTTGCTTGGGAGAGCGGGTGGGGGTTGAGAAGAAGCTTATTGTTCGTTTAGCTGGTGATAAATCAGGCAGAATCGGAAAGAATGGTCGGTATGGCCGAACAATAGGCCTGTCGGCGCCCCCTCACGTGAAGACCACGCCATGATCCGTCCCGAGCTCCTGCGCACCTTCGTCCGCGTCACCGAACTGGCCAGCTTCACCCAGGCCGGCGAGCAGCTCGGCCTGCCGCGCTCCACCGTCTCCGAGCACATCCAGGCGCTGGAGGAGCTGCTCGGCACGCGGCTGCTGCAACGCACCACGCGCCGCGTCACCGCGACCCAGGACGGCCTGGTGCTGTACGAGCGCAGCAAGGACATGCTCGCCCAGCTCGACGAACTCCAGGGCCTGTTCCGCCAGGACGACGAAGCCCTCGGCGGGCGCCTGCGGGTAGACATGCCGACGGTGATGGCGCGCAAGCTGGTGATGCCGCGCCTGGGCGAATTCCTCGCGCGGCACCCGGCGCTGGAGCTGGAAGTGAGTTGCACCGATCGCCGCGTCGACCTGGTCCGCGAGGGCTTCGATTGTGTGGTGCGGGTCGGCGCGGTGAACGACCCGTCGGTGGTGGCGCGCACGCTCGGGCAATTCCCGCAGGTGAGCTGCGCCAGCCCGTCGTATCTCGCCGCACACGGTACGCCGCAAGCGCTGGACGATCTTGCCGGACACCAGCTGATCCACTACGTGACGGTGTTGGGCGCGCGGCCGCCGGGCTTCGAGTACCTGCACAACAACGAAGTGCGCTACGTGCCGATGGGCGGGGCTTTGTCGGTGAACAATGCCGAGGCATACGAAAGTGCGGCCATGGGCGGGCTGGGGATCATCCAGGTGCCGGTCCATGGTGTGCTGGATGACCTGGAGGCGGGGCGGCTGGTGCAGATCCTGGAGGACGTGCCGCTGCCACCCATGGAAATCTCCCTGCTTTATGCCCATCGCCGCCTGCCGCAGCGGGTGCGGGTGTTCATGCAGTGGCTGACGCAGCTGCTGGGCGAGCCCGGTGTATTGGGCACGCCCCTGGTTGCGAAGCCCTAGCTGGCCCAGTCGGAATTCAGGATCACCTCGCAGAAGTTGCCGCGCACGAAGTCCGCATCCTTCATTGCCAGCACGTCGGCCTTGACGTTGCCGAAGGTGGTTTTCGGCTTGGCTTTGATGCCGTCGTAGAAGGCCTGCAGGATGTCCTGCTTGAACTGCCCGCCGCGCGGGTGGGCGGCGACCACGGCGTCACGCTGGGCGTCGGGGAACTGATCGTAGGCGATGCCCAGCACGTCCATTTCCACCCCGGCGGTGACCAGGGCGATCTCCGGCTTCATGTGCTGCGGGATGCCGGGCGTGGTGTGCAGGGCGATGGCGGTCCACACCGTGTCGATATCACTCTGGGCGATGCCGTGGCTGCGCAGGAACTGGGCCGCGCAATCGGCGCCGTCCACTTCGAAGCGCTCGCACTGGCTGCAATAGCGCGGCATCAGGCCCATGTCGTGGAACATCGCACCGGCGTAGAGCAGTTCGGCATCGAACGTCAGTCCCTGGCGCGCGCCGGTCAGCGCGCCCCAGTAGTAGACGCGGGAAGAGTGGTGGAAGAGCAGCGGGGTGGCGTTGTCGCGGACCATCTCGGTGATGGCCTTGGCGAGGCTGCTGTCGGGAACTTTGACACCGTTCAGATCGAGGCTCATGGCGGGCTCCAGGGCTGGATTGGCAAGGCGCGGCGCAGGTTGCATCGCGGTTGCATCCATTGGAAATCCGCAGGCGGCCGGCGACAACGAGGGCAAGGGAGCGAATCCGGACAGCCGTCGTTCGTTTGCTGCCAAGGGGCAATCTCCAGGCGAATCGGCCTTGATGCGTCTGACGGAAAACTTGTCGTTTTTCATCAAGAGTCGCCGCAGGCCTGCCCCTAGATTTGTCCTCGAACCGAGCTGCCGGCCCATGAGCCGGCCACGCCAGAAGAAGCCGAGGAGAGTCGAACATGTCGTCCATCGAGAGCCTGAAACTGCGTACTTCCATCGACGGCTGGGACCGCCAGGACCCGGAGCAGGCGTTCACCCTGCCGTCGCGCTATTTCTTCGACGAGGCGTTGTTCAAGGCCGAGCGGGACAACATCTTCCTGCGCTCCTGGCACGTCGCCGGGCACCTGAGCGAGTTCGCCGAGATCGGCCAGTATGTGGTCTGCGACCTGTTCGACCAGAGCATCGTCATCGCCCGCAGCCGCGCCGGGACCCTCCGCGCCTTCCACAACGTCTGCCAGCACCGCGGCAACCGCCTGCTGGAGGAGCGCCGCGGCAACAGCGGGGGCATCGTGCGCTGCGCCTACCACTCCTGGTGCTACGAGATGGACGGCGCGCTGCGCAGTGCGCCGCGCTGCGAGCGGATCAAGAACTTCGACAAGGAAGCGTTCGCCATCCCGCAGGTACGTCTGGAGGAGCTGGGCGGCTTCCTGTACTTCAACCTCGACCCCAATGCGCCATCGCTGGCCGAGCTGTTCCCCGGCGCGGACGCGGAGATGCACCGGGTATTCCCGAACCTGGCCGACATGCGCCTGATCGAGGAGGCCGACGTCATCGTCCCGGCCAACTGGAAGGTGATCATGGACAACTCCATCGAGGGCTATCACTTCAAGCTCTCCGGGCCGTGTCACATCGACCTGGCCAAGCTGATCGACTTCAAGGGCTACCGACTGACCAAGCGTGACAACTGGTGGACCTACATCGCCCCGGCGAACCTTGCGGCCGGCGAAGCCTACGGCGTGAAACTGCGCAGCGACCTCAACCCCGACGAGTGTTTCTTCAACATCGGGATGTGGCCGAACAACACCTTCTACACCTTCCCGTTCTCCGAGTTCCTCGGCACCTTCATCATGATTCCGCTGGACGCCGAGCGCTCGCTGCTGCGCTTCGGCTACTACTCGGCGAACGAGCACACCGCCGAGGTGAGCAAGGCCTGCATGCGCTGGATGAACGAGGAGCTGGGGCCCGAAGACATCGCCCTGAACATCAGCGTGCAGAAGGGCCTGCACTCCATGGGCTACGACCAGGGCCGCTACATGATCGATGCCGAGCGCAGCAACGAGAGCGAGCACCTGGTGCATCACTTCCACCGCCTGGTGTTCCAGGGCATCCACGGCGCGCAGCTCTGAGGATTGGCCATGGACTACGACTACGTCATCGTCGGCGCGGGGTCGGCCGGCTGCGTGCTGGCCAACCGCCTGGGCGCCGACCCGGCCGTGCGCATCCTGCTGCTGGAAGCGGGCCCGGCGGATGAAAGCTGGACCATCGACATGCCCTCGGCGGTGGGCATCGTCGTCGGCGGCACGCGCTACAACTGGAGCTACAGCAGCGAGCCAGAGCCGTACCTGGACGGCCGCCGTATCGCCACGCCACGCGGGCGTACGCTGGGCGGCTCGTCGTCGATCAACGGCATGGTCTACATCCGTGGCCACGCCCGCGATTATGACGGTTGGGCCGCGCAGGGCTGCGAAGGCTGGGACTACCAGCGCGTGCTGCCGTATTTCATCCGCTCGGAAAACCACGCCAATGGCGCCGACGATTACCACGGCGCGGCGGGGCACCTGCATGTCACGCCGGGCGACCTCGACACGCCGCTGTGCGCGGCTTTCGTCGCGGCCGGCGAGGAGGCCGGCTACGGGCGCAGCAGCGATCTCAACGGCCACCGCCAGGAAGGCTTCGGCCCGGTGGACCGCACCACGCGCCAGGGGCGGCGCTGGAGCACTTCGCGTGGGTATCTGAGCGAAGCGCTGGAGCGCGGCAATGTCACCGTCGCCACGGGGGCGCTGGCGCTGCGTGTTCTCTTCGAGGGTGATCGCGCGGTGGGCGTGGAGTACGAGCAGAATGGCCAGGCACTGGCCGCCCGCGCGAGCCGCGAAGTGCTGCTGACCGCCGGGGCGATCAATTCGCCGCACCTGCTGTTGCTGTCCGGCATCGGCCCGGCGGACGAGCTGCGCCAGCTGGGCATCGCGGTCAAGCGCGACCTGCCCGGTGTGGGCCGACGGCTGAACGATCATCCGGATAGCGTCGTGCAGTTCCGCTGCACGGCGCCGGTATCGATCTACCCCTGGACCCGCGCGCCGGGCAAGTGGTGGATCGGCGCCCGCTGGTTCGTCAACCACGATGGGCTGGCGGCGAGCAACCATTTCGAGGCGGGTGCCTTCATCCGTTCGCGTGCCGGGGTCGAACACCCTGACCTGCAACTGACCTTCATGCCATTGGCTGTGCAGCCGGGCAGCGTGGCGCCGGTACCGGACCATGCCTTCCAGGTGCACATCGACCTGATGCGCCCCACCAGCCTGGGCAGCGTGACCCTGCGCAGCGCCGAGGCACGGCAGGCGCCGCGCATTCTCTTCAATTACCTGCAGACCGAACGGGACCGTGCCGACATGCGGGCCGGGGCGAGGCTGGTGCGCGAATTGATGCGTCAACCGTCCATGCGCGGTCTGGCGGGAGAAGAGCTGACCCCCGGCCCGCAGGCCCACAGCGATGCCGAGCTGGACGCCTGGGCGCGGCGGGTGACCGAGACCGGCTACCACGCCAGTGGCACCTGCAAGATGGGGCCGGAGCATGACCCCGAGGCGGTCGTCGATCCGCAGCTGCGCGTACATGGGCTGCTGGGGCTGCGGGTGGTCGATGCGTCGATCATGCCGAGTATCGTCAGCGGCAACACCAATGCGCCGACGGTGATGATCGCCGAGAAGGCCAGCGATATGATCCGGGGATTGCCGCCGCTTCCCGCGGCCAATGTGCCAGTGTGGCTGCACCCGCAATGGCAGTACCAACAACGCTGAGGAGAGTCGATGGCCAGTGTTGCACCACCTTCCCGGTTTCGCCGCGAGCCACTGCGGGTCGGGCTGTTGCTGTTGCCGTCGTTTCCCGGCCTGGGGTTGGCGGCGGTGGTGGAGCCGCTGGCCATTGCCAACTGGCTGGGCGGCGAGGCGCTGTTCGAATGGCAGCTGCTGTCGCTCGACGGTGAGCCGGTCACGGCCAGCAATGGCCTGACCAGCGTGGTGCACCAGGCCATCGACCCGGAGCGCGGCTGGGATGCCTGTTTCGTCATCGCCAGCTTCGACGTGCACAAGCATGCGCGCAATCGTCCGCTGAAAAGCTGGCTGCGTCGGCAGGCGGCGTTCGGCACCACGCTGGCGGGCATCGAGACCGGCACCGAACTGCTGGCCGCCGCCGGGGTGCTCGATGGCTTCCCGGCGGCGGTGCACTGGGACAACCTGCAGGGCTTCCAGGAAAGCTACCCGAAGGTCCAGGCCCGCGCGCAGCTCTACACCCTCGACCGTCAGCGCCTGACCTGCGCCGGAGCCAGCGCCATCCTCGACCTGATGCTGGGCTGGATCGCCCAGCGGGTGGACGCCGACCTGTCGCGGGAGATCGCCATGCACCTGTTGCTGGGCGAAACCCGCGAGCCTGGCGCGCACCAGCTGCAGGGCCGGCACAGCGATGCCCATGCCCACGGTGGCAAGGTGCGCCGCGCCATCGCACTGATGGAGCAGGCGCTGGAGGAGCCGCTGGAGTGCGATGCCATCGCCGAGCGTGTCGGGCTTTCCCGGCGCCAACTGGAGCGGCAGTTCAAGCAGCACACCGGGCTGTCGCCGCTCAAGTACTACATCGTCCTGCGCCTGGGGCGTGCGCACAGCCTGCTGCAGCAGACGCGCCTGAGCGTGGCGCAGGTGGCGGCCAGCTCCGGCTTCGGTTCGCTGGAGCATTTCTCCCGCGCCTACCGCGCCCATTTCGGCTGCCCGCCCAGCGCGGACCGCACCCAGACCTATAGCGCACCGGTGATGCGCCAGCCGCTGGGGCGCGATAGCTAGCGCCACAGGTTGTACCGGTGCTGACGTAGGATGGGTGGAGCTTGCGATACCCATCGCCATGGGTGGCATGAGAACTGATGGGTATCGCTTCGCTCCACGCCATCCTACGGTTGCGGCAGCGTTAGCGTTCGGGGCTTAGTCGACGAACGCCGGTTCGCTCTCCATCAGCATCTCCCGCAACGCCGAGAAATGCCGCTCGGCGAAGCCGGGGTACTCCAGCCACTGGCGCATGGTCTTGCGCGCCACCTCGTCGCTGGCGATGCGCAGCGGGCGGCCGCTGGCCAGGGCAGTGAGGTAGACCTCGCAGGCGCGCTCGAAGTAGTACAGGTCATCGAAGGCCTGGGCCACGCTGGGTGCCGCGACCAGCACGCCGTGGTTACCCATCAGCAGGATCGGCTTGTCGCCGAGCAGGCGGCTGACGCGCTCGGCCTCGTCGCCCAGGCCCATGCCGTCGAAGCCTTCGTCGATGGCCACGCGCTCGAAGAAACGCATGCTGTTCTGCTCGATGGGGGGCAGGCGTGAGTCGGCCAGGCAGGCGAGGGCGGTGGCGTACTTCGAGTGCACATGCAGGATGCAGCGCGCCTGCGGGTTGTTGCGGTGCAGGGCGCCATGCAGCGCCCAGGCGGTGATGTCCGGTGCGTCCGGGCGATTGAGCGCCTCGGGGTCGTCCGCGTGCAGGCGCAGCAGGTCGCTGGCGCGCATCTGCGCGAAGTGCCGGCCGTAGGGATTGATCAGGAACTCCCGGCCATCGGCGGACAGCGCCAGGCTGAAGTGATTGGCGATGGCCTCGTGCAGGTTCAGGCGCGCGGCCCAGCGGAAGGCGCAGGCGAGGTCGATGCGGCCCTGGGGTTCCGCGCCGGTGTCGACTCCGGTATCGAGTGTACGGCTGGCGAGCGTTGGCATGGCAACTCCGGGTTCGATACCCGCGCCGGACTGGCCGGGTCTGGCTCCCGAGTCTAGGGCCGCGCCGCTATCACACTTGATGCGGAACGACCGGCGCTGTCGCTCGGCCGGCCCTAGACGAACTGCGCCGCCGCGTAACCCGAAGCCCACGCCCACTGGAAGTTGAAGCCGCCCAGGTGGCCGGTGACGTCCAGCACTTCGCCGACGAAATACAGGCCGGGGGATTTCAGCGACTCCAGGGTCTTGGACGACACCTCGCGGGTATCCACGCCGCCCAGGGTGACTTCCGCCGTGCGGTAGCCTTCGGTGCCGGCCGGCACCAGCTGCCAGTCGCCCAGGCGCTCGGCGATGGCCTTGAGCTCGCCCGGCGTGTACTGCTTCATGGGTTTGGAGACGAACCACTGCTCGGCCAGCAGACCGGCCATCTTCTTGGTGAACAGCTCGCCCAGCAGCGTCTTCAGCTCGCTGTTGGGGCGCTCGCGCTGCTGCTCGACGAGCCAGACGGGCAGGTCGACACGTGGCAGCAGGTCGATGCTGATGGTGTCGCCCGGCTGCCAGTACGAGGAAATCTGCAGGATCGCCGGGCCGCTGAGGCCGCGGTGGGTGAACAGGATGTTCTCGACGAAGCTCTGGCCGTTGCAGCTGACCCGGCAGTCCTCCACCGAAGTGCCGGACAGCTCGGTGCACAGGGCCTTGAGCTGCGGGTCGGTGATCGTGAAGGGCACCAGGCCGGCGCGGGTCGGCAGCACGCTGTGGCCGAACTGGCGGGCGATCTGGTAACCGAAGCCGGTGGCGCCCAGGGTCGGGATGGACAGGCCGCCGGTGGCGATCACCAGGGATTCGCAGCGAGCCGGGCCGAGGCTGGTTTGCAACTGGTAGCCGCCTTCGTCGAGGCGGGCGATCTCGCTCACCGAGGTATCCAGGCGCAGGTCGACGCCGGCCTGGTCGCACTCGTCCAAAAGCAGCCCGAGGATGTCACTGGATTTGTTATCGCAGAACAGCTGGCCGAGCTTCTTCTCGTGGTAGGGCACGCCGTGCTTGGCCACCAGGGCGATGAAGTCCCATTGGGTGAAACGCGCCAGCGCGGACTTGCAGAAGTGCGGGTTTTGCGACAGGAAGTTGACCGGCTCGCAGTACATATTGGTGAAGTTGCAGCGCCCGCCACCGGACATCAGGATCTTCTTGCCCGCCTTGTTGGCGTGGTCGATCAGCAGGACCTGGCGCCCGCGCTCGGCGGCGCTCATGGCGCACATCAGTCCCGCGGCGCCGGCGCCGATGATGATGACCTGGGAGGTGAGCACGGTGGATTCCTTCTGTACGGGGTAGCGGGCGCTTGAGGCGGCGCATCTTACCCGAAGCACGGGGCTACAGGCTGCCTGCGCTTGACCGCGCGTCGATTGCAGCCTGTCCGGGAACCGCTGCCGGGCAAGTCGGGATATCCCCGCGGCGCTTTTGTCCGGATAATGCCGGCCCGTTCGCTTTCTACTTTTTCACGGTAATGCCCGCATGGAAATCAAGGTCAATTTTCTCGACAACCTCCGACTCGAAGCCAAGTTCGACGACTTCACGGTGATTGCCGACCAGCCCATCCGCTACAAGGGCGATGGTTCGGCACCGGGGCCGTTCGACTACTTCCTGGCTTCCTCGGCGCTGTGCGCGGCTTACTTCGTCAAGCTCTACTGCCAGACCCGCGACATCCCCACGGACAATATCCGCCTGTCGCAGAACAACATCGTCGACCCGGAAAACCGCTACAAGCAGATCTTCAAGATCCAGGTGGAACTGCCGGCGGACATCTCCGAGAAGGACCGCCAGGGCATCCTGCGCTCCATCGACCGCTGCACGGTGAAGAAGGTGGTGCAGACCGGCCCGGACTTCGTCATCGAGGAAGTCGAGAACCTCGACGCCGACGCCCAGGCGCTGCTGATGCCGAGTACCGCCGCCGGCGCCAGCACCTATATCCAGGGCAAGGACCTGCCGCTGGAGCAGACCATCGCCAATATGTCGGAGATCCTCGCCGGCCTGGGGATGAAGATCGAGATCGCCTCCTGGCGCAACATCGTGCCCAACGTCTGGTCGCTGCATATCCGCGACGCGCAGTCGCCGATGTGCTTCACCAACGGCAAGGGTGCCACCAAGGAAAGTGCGCTGGCTTCGGCGCTGGGCGAGTTCATCGAGCGGCTGAACTGCAACTTCTTCTACAACGACCAGTTCTGGGGCGAAGAGATCGCCAACGCGCCGTTCGTGCATTACCCCGACGAGCGCTGGTTCAAGCCCGGCCCCAAGGACGCGCTGCCGGAGGAAATCCTCGACGAGCACTGCCTGGAAATCTACAACCCGGACGGCGAACTGCGCGGCTCGCACCTCTATGACACCAATTCGGGCAACACCGAGCGCGGCATCTGCTCGCTGCCGTTCGTGCGCCAGTCCGACGGCGAGACGGTGTACTTCCCGTCCAACCTGATCGAAAACCTCTACCTGTCCAACGGCATGAGCGCCGGCAACACCCTGGCCGAGGCGCAGGTGCAGTGCCTGTCGGAAATCTTCGAGCGCGCGGTGAAGCGTGAAATCCTCGAAGGTGAACTGGCGCTGCCGGATGTGCCGCAGGAAGTGCTGGCCAAGTACCCGGGCATCGTCGCCGGCATCAAGGGCCTGGAGGAACAGGGCTTCCCGGTGCTGGTCAAGGATGCGTCCCTGGGCGGCGAGTTCCCGGTGATGTGCGTGACCCTGATGAACCCGCGCACCGGTGGCGTGTTCGCCTCCTTCGGCGCCCACCCCAGCCTGGAAGTGGCGCTGGAGCGCAGCCTCACCGAACTGCTCCAGGGCCGCAGCTTCGAAGGCCTCAACGACCTGCCCAAGCCGACCTTCGAAAGCCAGGCGGTGACCGAGCCGAACAACTTCGTCGAGCACTTCATCGACTCCAGCGGCGTGGTGTCGTGGCGCTTCTTCAGCGCCAAGGCCGACTTCGAGTTCGTCGAGTGGGACTTCTCCGGGCAGGGCGACGACTCCAACGTGCAGGAAGCGCAGACTCTGTTCGGCATCCTCGAAGAGCAGGGCAGGGAGGTCTACATGGCGGTGTACGAGCACCTGGGCGCCACCGCCTGCCGCATCCTGGTGCCGGGCTATTCGGAAATCTACCCGGTGGAAGACCTCATCTGGGACAACACCAACAAGGCGCTGGCGTTCCGCGCGGACATCCTCAACCTGCACAGCCTCAACATCGTTCGTCTCAAGTCGCTGCTCAAGCGCCTGGAGAGCTGCGAGGTGGACGACTACACCGACATCACCACGCTGATCGGCATCGAGTTCGACGACAACACGGTCTGGGGCCAACTGACCATTCTCGAGCTCAAGCTGCTGATCAACCTGGCCGTGAAGCGTTTCGAGAACGCCAAGGAACTGGTGGAGATGTTCCTCCAGTACAATGACAACACCGTCGAACGCGGGCTGTTCTACCAGGCGCTCAATGCGGCGCTGGAAGTGCACCTGGACGAAGAGCTGGAGATGGCCGATTTCGAGGCCAATTTCCGTCGCATGTTCGGCAACGAGCGCATGGACGCGGTGCTCGGCTCGCTGGACGGCAGCGTGCGCTTCTACGGCCTGACGCCCACCAGCACCAGGCTGGAAGGCCTCGACAAGCACCTGCGCCTGATCGAGAGCTACAAGAAGCTGCACCAGGCACGGGCCAGGGCCGTAGCGCGCTGATCCGACAGCGCATGCCGTGAATGCCGCTCGCTCCAGCGCCCACTGCCGGTGATAGGGGCGAGCGGTGTTCGTAGGATGGGTGGA
The DNA here is from genome assembly GCA_046940325.1 of Enterobacterales bacterium AE_CKDN230030158-1A_HGKHYDSX7. Taxonomy (GTDB): domain Bacteria; phylum Pseudomonadota; class Gammaproteobacteria; order Pseudomonadales; family Pseudomonadaceae; genus Pseudomonas. The sequence continues at coordinate 96,379 of JBKYMN010000011.1, forward strand.
GCGAAGCGATACCCATCGCCCCCAATGCACGGACAGCATGGGTATCGCTGCGATCCACCCATCCTACGGACTGTGCGTAAAAGGCATCTTCGGGTGCCTTTTCCATTTCCAGAACTCCTGATCCGCCAGACCGGGCATGCCGCTCGACCGGTCGTCCGGTGCGGCGCGAAAGTCCGCCTAGACTTGTCGATTCCGTCGTCGCCCAGGCGACCAAGCTGCATGCCGGTCAAGCCGACCGCGCGAGAATCAGGAGATTCACCATGTCCAGCCTGCAACGCGTCACCCCCTGCCTGTGGTTCGACGGCAAGGCCGAGGAAGCGGCCGAGTTCTATACCGGGATCTTCCCCAACTCGCGGATCGTGCAGACCGCCTATTACCCCGAGGCCGAGAAGGATCGCCACGGCGGGGTGCCCGGCTCGGTGCTGACGGTGGAGTTCGAGCTCGACGGCCAGACCTTCATCGCCCTGAACGGCGGCCCGGCCTTCAACTTCACCGAAGCGCTGTCGCTGCAGGTGATGTGCGACAGCCAGAAGGAGATCGACCACTTCTGGGACAAGCTCGGCGCTGGCGGGCCGGTGGAAGCGCAGATCTGCGGCTGGCTGAAGGATCGCTACGGGGTGTCCTGGCAGATCTGCCCGCGCCACGTCGGCGACATGGTCGCCGACCCGGACAAGGCCAGGGCCAGCCGCACGCTGCAGGCGGTGATGGGCATGAAGAAGCTGGACATGGCCGCCATCGAGCGCGCCCACGCCGGCAACTGAGCCAGGAGGGCGCGCGGCATGTTCAGCCATATCACCGTCGGCACCAGCGACCTGCCACGCGCCATCGAGTTCTACGGCAAGGTGCTGGGCGCGCTGGGGATCGTCCTCAAGGCGCACCGCCACCAACCGGAGCGGGCGATCTTCGCCCACCCGGACAGCGACGTGGTGTTCTGCGTCTACGAGCCCATCGACGGTGAGCCGGCCAGTGTCGGCAACGGCAGCCTGGTGGCCTTCGAGGCGCGCACGCGGCACCAGGTCGACAGCTTCCATGCCCGCGCCGTGCAACTGGGCGGGGTGGACGAGGGCGCGCCCGGCCTGCGCCTGAACTATTCGCCAAGCTATTACGGCGCCTATGTGCGCGACCTGGACGGCAACAAGCTGTGCTGCGTCTGTCATCTGGCGGAGTGAAGCCGACGGAGGAGCGCTAGAATGCCCACTCGCCATTCATTCGACGGAAATGCCCCATGACTGCTGCCAGCACTTTCGCACCGCTGCTTTCCGTCGCCCTGCTGTGGGCGGTGGCGGTGGTCACGCCGGGGCCCAACTTCTTCACCACCGCGCGCATCGCTGCCGTACACTCGCGCCGTCACGGCCTCATCGCTGCGCTGGGTGTGGCGTGCGGCACGGTGATCTGGGGGCTGGCCGGCGGGCTGGGGATCAAGTCGTTGTTCAGCGCAGCACCCGCGCTGTACCTGGGCTTCAAGCTGGCCGGCGGCGCCTACCTGATCTATCTCGGCATCAAGCTGCTCAAGCGCAAGGCGCCAGCCGACGGTGGCGAAAGCCTCGCCGAGGTCTCGCGGCAGCGCAGTGCCTTTTCCGCCTTCCGCCTCGGCCTGCTGGGCAATCTCACCAACCCCAAGACCGCGCTGTTCGTCGCCACGCTGTTCGCCACCGCCATGCCGGCTGCGCCCTCGGCGGTATTGCTGGGCATGGCCATCGCGCTGATGGTGACGTTGTCGTTCAGTTGGTACTGCTGCGTGGTCCTGGTCTTCGCCAGCGAGCGCATGGCCGGAGTCTACCGGCGCTTCCGCCGGGCGCTGGATCGCTTCGCCGGCTGCTGCTACCTGCTGTTCGGCGCACGGATGGTGGCGACCCACTGAGGCTCGTCCACGCCAGAAAATTCGAACCTCGCCGCGTAGCGGCCCGTCCAACTCCCTGAGCGTCGCAGTCATCCGGCCCGCACCGCCTGCCCGACTGCGGCACCGCCAAGCGGCGAGGGTGCGCTCGCCGGACAGGGAGAATCCGCGATGGTCACTCACTACAAGGTCAAAGGCCACCTGGCCTGTGGTCATGCCGGCAAGCACCTGGAATCCACCAGCGAGCTGAACCGGGTGAAATGCCGCAGCTGCCGCAACACCGAGGTCTACAAGGAAGCCCGGCGCAATGCCCGCAACGCGGCACGGCGCGCCCAGCGCAAGGCCCGCGCCGAGGCCGTGCACAATGACTGGCGCAGCTTCTGGGAAAAACGCCTGGCCGCCATGCCCGGCAGCCAGCGGCTGCCGCGCGGGTTCCAGGACCAGGCCTGCGTGGGCGCCGCGGTAGCGGCCGCCGCCTGAGCCGGGCGAGGGTGAGGTGGTCCGGATGCATGTCCGAGCAATCCACTCGGGGAAGTCGTGCTAGCATCTGCCCCGGCCCCGAATCCTCCTGCGGCGCTGGCAACCCGCCAGCGCCGCCATCCCTCACAGAAGGACCCAAGCAATGGCTCAAGTCACCCTCAAGGGCAACCCGGTTTCCGTCGATGGCAAGCTGCCGCAGAAAGGCGAGCAGGCTCCGGCCCTGTCGCTGGTCGCCGGCAACCTGTCCGACGTCACCCTGGAAACCTACGCTGGCAAGCGCAAGGTGCTGAACATCTTCCCCAGCGTCGACACCCCGACCTGCGCCACCTCCGTGCGCAAGTTCAACGCCGAGGCGAGCAAGCTGGCCAACACCGTGGTGCTGTGCGTCTCCGCTGACCTGCCGTTCGCCCAGGCGCGCTTCTGCGGCGCCGAAGGCCTGGAGAACGTGGTGAACCTGTCGACCCTGCGTGGCCGCGAGTTCCTCGCCAACTACGGCGTTGCCATCGCCGACGGCCCGCTGGCCGGCCTGGCCGCTCGCGCCGTGGTAGTGCTGGACGAGCAGAACAAGGTGCTGCACAGCGAGCTGGTCGGTGAAATCGCCGACGAGCCGAACTACGCCGCCGCCATCGCCGCCCTGGCCTGATGACGTCGGACCGGGCCGACCGCCCTGGTCGGCCCGGTCGCGCGGGAACCTCCCGCGCCAATCCGGGTCGCAATGCCCCGGAATTTCGTAAGCCCCGGTTAATCAAAGGTAAATAGCGGGTAAAGAGACTTTGCCTGCGGCCCGGCTGTGCTTATCGTTCAGCCTCGCTATTCTCACATTTTTGCGCCAAGCCCCCTTTTCAAAAGACAGAGCCCCATGACTGCAAGCAACGGATCGCCCTCGAAACTTCGCACCCTGCGCCCCTGGCTCATCACCGCGCTGCTGTTCGCCGCCGTGGTGGGGCTGATCATGTGGCTGCATTCGACGTCTTCGGGAGCGCCGGCCGCCCAGGGTGGGCGTGGCGGGCGTCCGGGGCCGGGGCAGATGGCCGCGGGGCAGGGCGGTACGGCGGTGACGGTCAGCGTCGCTCCGGTGGTCAAGGGCGACCTGCCGGTGCACTACCACGCACTGGGCACGGTGACGGCCTACAACACCGTCAACGTCCGCGCGCGGGTCAGCGGCCAACTGATCAAGGTACCGTTCCAGGAAGGCCAGGAAGTGAAGGCCGGCGACGTGCTCGCGGTGATCGACCCGCGTCCGTTCCAGGCCGCGCTGGACCAGGCCCAGGGCACCCTGCTGCAGAACCAGGCGCAACTGAAGAACGCACAGATCGACCTGGCCCGCTACAAGGGCCTGTACGCCGAGGACTCCATCGCCAAACAGACCCTGGACACCCAGGAAGCCCAGGTGCGCCAGTACGAAGGCACGCTCAAGACCAACCAGGGCCAGGTCAACGACGCCAAGCTCAACCTCGAGTTCACCCAGGTGCGCGCGCCCATCTCCGGCCGCGTCGGCCTGCGCCAGGTGGACGTGGGCAACCTGGTCACTTCCGGCGACACCACGCCGCTGGTGGTCATCACCCAGGTCAAGCCGATCTCCGTGGTGTTCAGCCTGCCGCAGCAGCAACTGGGCACCGTCGCCCGCGAGCTGTACGGCAGCCAGCCGATTCCCGTCGACGCGCTGGACCGCAACCAGAACCAGACCCTGGCCACCGGCGTACTGAAGACCCTGGACAACCAGATCGACACCACCACCGGTACGGTCAAGCTCAAGGCCGGTTTCGAGAATGCCGACCACAAGCTGTTCCCCAACCAGTTCGTCAACGTGCGCCTGCTCGCCGAGACCCTGCCGGGCGTGCTGACCATCCCGGCCAACGCCGTGCAGCGCGGCAACGATGGCACCTACGTGTACCTGGTGGGCGAGGAGAACAAGGCCAAGCGCCAGCTGGTCACCCTGGGCACCAGCGAGAGCGAGCGCGTGGTGGTCACCGAGGGCCTGAAGGAGGGCGACCGCGTGGTCGTCGAAGGCACCGACCGCCTGCGCGAAGGTACCCGCATGACCATTGCCGCCTCCGACGAGAAGGCCCGCGCGGCCGCCGGCGAGGAGGGTGACAAGTCCACCGCCAAGCCGTTCGGTTCGGACACTGCGATCCAGGACAGCGGTAAAAGCGAATGAACCCGTCCCGCCTGTTCATCCTGCGGCCGGTCGCCACCACGCTGCTGATGGTGGCGATCCTGCTGTCGGGGATCATCGCCTACCGCTTCCTGCCGATCTCCGCGCTGCCGGAGGTGGACTACCCGACCATCCAGGTGGTGACCCTGTATCCCGGCGCCAGCCCGGACATCATGACCTCCTCGGTGACCGCACCGCTGGAGAACCAGCTGGGGCAGATTCCCGGCCTCAACGAGATGTCCTCCACCAGCTCCGGCGGCGCTTCGGTGATCACCCTGCAGTTCAGCCTGCAGATCAACCTGGATGTGGCCGAGCAGGAAGTCCAGGCGGCGATCAATACCGCGCAGAGCCTGCTGCCCAAGGACCTGCCGAACCAGCCGGTGTACAGCAAGGTGAACCCGGCGGACGCGCCGATACTGACGCTGGCGGTGATGTCCCCGGACATGCCGCTGCCGCAGATCCAGGACCTGGTGGACACCCGTCTTGCGCAGAAGATTTCGCAGATTTCCGGCGTCGGCCTGGTCAGCATCAGCGGCGGCCAGCGCCCGGCCGTGCGCATCCGCGCCAACCCCGGCGCCCTGGCGGCGGCCGGGCTGAGCCTGCAGGACCTGCAGACCACCGTCACCAACAACAACCTCAACGGCCCCAAGGGCAGCTTCGACGGCCCGACCCGTTCCTCGACCCTGGACGCCAACGACCAGCTGAAGTCCGCCGACGCCTACCGCGACCTGATCATCGCCTACAAGAACGGCTCGCCGCTGCGTGTGCGCGATGTGGCCAGCGTCGAGGACGACGCCGAGAACGTGCGCCTGGCGGCCTGGGCCAATACTTCGCCGGCCGTGGTGCTGAACATCCAGCGCCAGCCGGGCGCCAACGTCATCGAGGTGGTCGACAGCATCAAGAAGATGCTCCCGCAACTGCAGGCGACGCTGCCCGGCAGCCTGGAAGTGACGGTGCTCACCGACCGCACCACGACCATCCGCGCCTCGGTGGCGGATGTGCAGTTCGAGCTGTTCCTCGCCGTCTGCCTGGTGGTGATGGTCACCTTCCTGTTCCTGCGCAACATCTCCGCCACGCTGATCCCCAGCTTCGCCGTGCCGCTGTCGCTGATCGGCACCTTCGGGGTGATGTACCTGGCCGGCTTCTCGATCAACAACCTGACGCTGATGGCGCTGACCATCGCCACCGGCTTCGTGGTGGACGACGCCATCGTCATGGTGGAGAACATCGCCCGTTACCTGGAAAAGGGCGACCCGCCGCTGGAGGCCGCGCTCAAGGGCTCGAAACAGATCGGCTTCACCATCATCTCGCTGACCTTCTCGCTGATCGCCGTGCTGATCCCGCTGCTGTTCATGGGCGACGTGGCCGGCCGGTTGTTCCGCGAATTCGCCATCACCCTGGCGGTGGCGATTCTCATCTCGGGCTTCGTTTCCCTGACCCTGACGCCGATGCTCAGCGCCAAGCTGCTGCGCCACGTCGAGCCGGAGCAGGAAGGGCGCTTCGCTCGCGCCGCCGGGCGCTTCATCGACAAGATGATCGAGCGCTATGCCGCCGCGCTGCGCGTGGTGCTGCGTCACCAGCCGCTGACCCTGCTGGTGGCCATCGGCACCGTGGTGCTCACTGCGCTGCTGTACATCTTCATGCCCAAGGGCTTCTTCCCGGTGCAGGACACCGGGGTGATCCAGGGTATCGCCGAGGCGCCGCAGTCGATCTCCTTCCAGGCCATGGCCAATCGGCAGCAGGACCTGGCGAAGATCGTGCTGAAGGACCCGGCGGTGGAAAGCCTGTCCTCGTTCATCGGCGTCGACGGCACCAACGCCACGCTTAACACCGGTCGCCTGCTGATCAACCTCAAGCCCCACGCCGACCGTGACGTGACCGCCAGCGAGGTGATCCACCGCCTGCAGCCGGAGCTGGACCAGATCGCCGGCATCAAGCTGTACATGCAGCCGGTGCAGGACCTGACCATCGAGGACCGCATCGCCCGCACGCAGTACCAGTTCACCCTGCAGGACGCGGACCCGGACGTGCTCGCCGACTGGGTGCCGCGCCTGGTGGATCGCCTGCAGCAGTTGCCGGAGCTGGCCGACGTGGCCACCGATTGGCAGGACAAGGGCCTGCAGGCCTACATCAACATCGACCGCGACACCGCCTCGCGCCTGGGCGTGAGCCTGTCGAACATCGACAGCGTGCTCTACAACGCCTTCGGCCAGCGGCTGATTTCCACCATCTTCACCCAGGCCACGCAGTACCGCGTGGTGCTGGAGGTGGCGCCGGAGTTCCAGATCGGTCCACAGTCGCTGGAGAACCTCTACGTACCCGCCAGCGACGGCACCCAGGTGCGCATGTCGAGCCTGGCCAAAGTGGAGGAGCGCCACACCCTGCTGGCGATCAACCACATCGCCCAGTTCCCCGCCGCGACCATCTCCTTCAACCTGGCCAAGGGCGTCGCCCTGGGCGAGGCGGTGCAGGCGATACGCGACGTCGAGGCGCAGATGGAAATGCCGGTCAGCCTGCAGGGCAGCTTCCGTGGCGCTGCACAGGCATTCGAGGCCTCGCTGTCCAACACCCTGCTGCTGGTGCTGGCTTCCATCGTCACCATGTACATCGTGCTGGGCATTCTCTACGAGAGCTTCATCCACCCGGTGACCATCCTCTCCACGCTGCCCTCGGCGGGCGTGGGCGCGCTGCTGGCGCTGATGCTTTCGGGGCAGGACATCGGCATCGTGGCGATCATCGGCATCATCCTGCTGATCGGCATCGTCAAGAAGAACGCGATCATGATGATCGACTTCGCCCTGGACGCCGAACGCAACGAGGGCAAGCCGCCCCATGAGGCGATCTACCAGGCGTGCCTGCTGCGCTTCCGGCCGATCCTGATGACCACCATGGCCGCGCTGCTGGGCGCGTTGCCGCTGATGCTCGCTGGCGGCGCCGGCGCCGAGCTGCGCCAGCCGCTGGGTGTGACCATGGTCGGCGGCCTGCTGGTCAGCCAGTTGCTGACGCTGTTCACCACGCCGGTGATCTACCTGTACTTCGATCGCCTCGCCGCACGCTGGGCTGCCTGGCGCGGCCGCCACGGGCTGGACGTGAACAGCATCGACCCGGCGGAGCGCAGCTGATGGGCGGCCTTTCGCGCCTGTTCATCCTGCGCCCGGTCGCCACCTGCCTGCTGACCCTGGCGCTGATGCTGGCCGGCGCGCTGTCGTTCAGCCTGCTGCCGGTGGCGCCGCTGCCCAACGTCGACTTCCCGACCATCCTGGTGCAGGCCTCGCTGCCCGGCGCGAGCCCGGAGACCATGGCCTCCACCGTGGCGACGCCGCTGGAGCGTTCCCTGGGACGCATTGCCGGGGTCACCGACATGACCTCCAGCAGCTCCCTGGGCAACACCACCATCATCGTGCAGTTCGACCTGTCCAAGGACATCGATGGCGCGGCGCGGGAGGTGCAGTCGGCGATCAACGCGGCCATGAGCCTGCTGCCCACCGGCATGCCGAACAACCCGACGTACCGCAAGGCGAACCCGTCGGACATGCCCATCATGATCCTCACGCTGACCTCGGACACCTACACCCGGGGCGAGATGTACGACCTGGCCTCGACCATCGTCTCGCCGAAGCTGGCGCAGGTGAAGGGGGTGGGGCAGGTGAGCATCGGTGGCTCCTCGCTGCCGGCGGTGCGGGTCGACGTGAATCCGGACCAGCTCAGCCAGTACGGCATCTCCCTGGACACCGTACGCAACGCCATCAACAACACCAACGCCGACGGCCCCAAGGGCTCGCTGGAGTTCGGCGAGCGCCACTGGCAGGTGGACGCCAACGACCAGTTGCGCAAGGCCAGCGAGTACGCGCCGCTGATCGTCCACTACAACGCCGAGACCGGCGCGGCGGTGCGCCTGAAGGATGTCGCCACGGTCACCGACTCGGTGGAAGACGTGCGCAACGCCGGCTTCTCCGACGACCTGCCGGCGGTGCTGCTGATCATCACCCGCCAGCCCGGCGCCAACATCATCGAAGCCACCGACGCGATCCACGAGCAACTGCCGATCATCCAGGACGTGCTCGGCCCGCAGGTGAAGCTCTCGGTGATGGACGACCGCAGCCCGTCGATCCGCTCCTCGCTGGAGGAGGCCGAGCTGACCCTGATCATCTCCGTGGTGCTGGTGATCCTGGTGGTCTACCTGTTCCTGCGCAACGGCCGCGCCACGCTGATCCCCAGCCTAGCGGTGCCGGTGTCGCTGGTGGGCACCTTCGCGGTCATGTACCTGTGTGGCTTCTCGCTGAACAACCTGTCGCTGATGGCGCTGATCATCGCCACCGGCTTCGTGGTGGACGATGCCATCGTGGTGGTGGAGAACATCGCGAGGCGCATCGAGGAGGGCGACCCGCCAATCCAGGCGGCGATCCGGGGAGCCCGCGAGGTGAGCTTCACCGTGCTGTCGATGACCCTGTCGCTGGTGGCGGTGTTCATCCCGCTGCTGCTGATGGGCGGCATCACCGGGCGATTGTTCCGCGAGTTCTCGGTGACCCTGGCGGCGGCCATCCTGGTGTCGCTGGTGGTCTCGCTGACGCTGACGCCCATGCTCTGCGCGCGGCTGCTCAAGCCCGTCGAGCGCGGGCCGAAGAAGGCCTCGGTGGAGCGCCAGAGCAACCGCTACTTCGTTGCCTTCATGCAGCGCTACCGCGCCAGCCTGAGCTGGGCGCTGGAGCATTCGCGGCTGATGATGGTGATCATGCTCGGCTGCATTGCGCTGAACCTCTACCTGTTCGTGGTGGTGCCCAAGGGCTTCCTGCCGCAGCAGGATTCCGGGCGCCTGCGCGGTTTCGCGGTGGCCGACCAGAGCATCTCGTTCCAGGCACTGGACAAGAAGATGGCGCAGTTCCGCAAGATCCTCTCCGAGGACCCGGGCGTGGAGAACGTGGTGGGCTTCGTCGGCGGCGGCAAGTGGCAGTCGAGCAACACCGGCTCCTTCTTCGTCACCCTGAAGGACATCACCGAGCGCGACTCCGCCGAAGCCATCATCAACCGCCTGCGCAAGAAACTGGCCCAGGTGCCCGGCGCCAACCTGTTCCTGGTCGCCGGCCAGGACGTGCGCATCGGCGGCCGCCAGGGCAATGCGCAATTCGACTTCACCCTGCGCAGCGACGACCTGACGCTGTTGCGCGAATGGGCGCCCAAGGTCGAGGCGGCGATGAACAAGGTGGCGCAGATCGTCGACGTCAACAGCGACGCCCAGGACAAGGGCGTGCAGAGCCGCCTGGTGATCGACCGTGACCGCGCGGCGAGCCTGGGGGTGAACGTCGCCGAGGTGGACGCGGTGCTGAACAACTCCTACGGCCAGCGCCAGGTCTCGACCATCTTCAACCCGCTGAACCAGTACCACGTGGTGATGGAAGTCGCCCAGCCGTACCAGGAAACCCCCGAGGAGCTGCGCCAGGTCTATGTGATCAACAGCGAGGGGCAGCGCATCCCGCTCTCGGCCTTCACCCACATCGAGCCGAGCCGCGCCCCGCTGGAGGTCAACCACCAGGGCCAGTTCGCCGCCACCACCTTCTCCTTCAACCTGGCCCAGGGCGCGCAGATCGGCCCGGCCCGCGACGCCATCCTGGCGGCGGTGGAACCGCTGCACCTGCCGATGGAAATCCAGGCCACCTTCGAAGGCAACGCCGGCGCGGTGCAGGACACGCAGAACGACATGCCCTGGCTGATCCTGCTGGCGCTGATCTCGGTCTACATCGTGCTGGGCATCCTCTACGAGAGCTATGTGCACCCGCTGACCATCCTCTCGACGCTGCCCTCGGCGGGCGTCGGCGCGCTGCTCACGCTGATGCTGTTCCGCACCGAGCTGTCGCTGATCGCGCTGATCGGGGTGATCCTGCTGATCGGCATCGTGAAGAAGAACGCCATCATGATGATCGACTTCGCCCTGGACGCCGAACGTACCCTCGGCCTGTCGCCGCGCGAGGCGATCCTCGAAGCGGCGATGAAGCGCTTCCGGCCGATCATGATGACCACCCTGGCCGCCATCCTCGGCGCACTGCCGCTGATCTTCGGCATCGGCGGCGACGCCGCGCTGCGCCGCCCGCTGGGCATGACTATCGTCGGCGGCCTGATCGGCAGCCAGTTGCTGACCCTGTACACCACCCCCGTCGTCTACCTCTACCTCGACCGCCTGCACCACTGGGTCAACCAGAAGCGCGGCGTGCGCACCGACGGCGCCCTGGAGACACCCGTATGATCCGTTCCCGTTCTCTTCTCCCCCTGGCGCTGGCCGTGGCCCTGGCCGGTTGCGCCATCGGCCCGGACTACCAGCGCCCCGAGCTGACGGTGCCCGCCAGCTTCAAGGAGGGCGAGGGCTGGCAGCTGGCCAAGCCGCAGGACGGCTTCAACCACGGTGCCTGGTGGGAGCTGTACGGCGACGCCACGCTGAACGACCTGCAGACCCGCCTGGTCGCCGCCAACCAGACCCTGGCGCAATCCGTTGCCTCGTACCGCCAGGCCCAGGCATTGGCGAAGGGCTCGCGCTCGTCGTTCTTCCCCACCCTCAGCGCCGACGTCGGCAAGACCCGCTCCGGGCAAGGCACCGGCAGCGGCGGCAGCGTTCGTCTGCCGGACGGCTCCACCGTCAGCAGCGGGGGCGGCAGCAGTTCGATCAGCAACAGCTATTCGGCCAGCCTCGGCGTGAGCTGGGAACTGGACCTGTGGGGCAAGCTGCGCCGCCAGCTGGAGGCTGACAATGCCAGCATGGACGCCAGCGCCGCGGACCTGGCCGCCTCGCGCCTGTCGCTGCAGTCGGAGCTGGCCCAGGACTACCTGCAACTGCGCGTGATGGACCAGCAGATCAAGCTGCTCAACGATACCGTGACGGCCTACCAGCGCTCGCTCAAGCTCACCGAAAACCAGTACAACGCCGGCATCGTCACCAAGGCCGATGTCGCGCAGGCGCGTACCCAGCTGAAAAGCACCGAGGCCCAGGCCATCGACCTGAAGTACCAGCGCGCGCAACTGGAGCACGCCATCGCCGTGCTGGTCGGCGTGCCGCCGGCGCAGTTCTCCCTGGCCGCCGTGGACGGCGTGCCGAGCCTGCCGTCAGTGCCGGCGCTGCTGCCCTCGGAACTGCTGCAGCGCCGCCCGGACGTGGCTTCGGCCGAGCGCCAGGTAATCTCCGCCAACGCCAAGATCGGCGTGGCCAAGGCCGCCTGGTTCCCCGACCTGACCCTCACCGCCGCCGGCGGCTACCGCAGCGGCAGCTTCCAGGACTGGATCGAGACGCCCAACCGCTACTGGTCCATCGGCCCGCAGTTCGCCATGACACTGTTCGACGGCGGGCTGATCGCCTCCCAGGTCGAGCAGGCCGAGGCCAGCTACGACCAGACGGTGGCCAGCTACCGGCAGACCGTGCTGGACAGCTTCCGCGAGGTCGAGGACTACATGGTTCAGCTCAAGGTGCTGGAAGAAGAGAGCGGCGTGCAGCAGGAAGCGCTGGACTCCGTCCGCGAGGCGTTGCGCCTGACCACCAACCAGTACAAGGCCGGCACCATCGACTACAGCGACGTGGTCACCACCCAGACCAGCGCACTGTCCAACGAACGTACCCTGCTGACCCTGACCGGCAGCCGGCTGACCGCCAGCGTGCAACTGATCGCCGCGCTGGGCGGTGGCTGGGATGCGGCGAAGATCGCCGGGGAAGGGCAGGCGCAGCGCGACTGACGCAGCGTCAGTCCTCGCAGAGCAGGTTCGTCGGAATCCGGAAGCGGCTCTCGCCGTCCAGCGACTTGATCCCGCGGGGCCGCGCGGTGCTCACCAGCACCGTGCCGCCCTGGCGCTCCAGCACTTCGCAGTCGATATGCCCGACGGCGGGCAGGCGATCGTCGCCCAGGTCCGTCCGCAGCCGTGTGCGTGGCTTGAGGAAGCGCCAGTCGCGGCCGCCCGCGTCGATCAGGCGGCACTCGGCCCAGCCGGCGAAGCACTCATCGGTGTAGCGCACTATCTCGACCCGAAGGCTGGGCATGGTCACGGTATCTCCGGGTAGGTGAAGGCTCAGCCGTTGAAGCGCCGAGCGGTAGTGAAGCTGCGTTGCCAGTAACTGTTGGTCAACGAATCCAGGCGAATGGTTTCACCGGAACTGGGGGCGTGAATGAACTGGTTGTTGCCGACGTAGAGCCCGACATGGCTGACGCCACCCCGACCGTTGCGGTTGAAGAACACCGCGTCGCCGGGCCTGAGTTCGCGGCGGTCGATGCGCGCGCCGCCTTCCTCGATCATTTCCCCGGTGGTGCGCGGCACCGTCAGGCCCGCTTCGGTGCGGAACAGGTAGACCAGCAGGCCGCTGCAATCGAAGCCGCTGGCAACCGACGTGCCGCCCCGGCGATAGGGAACGCCGATCAGTTCGCGGGCGCGGGCCACCACACGGGAGTTGGCGGTCAGGCGGCCCAGGCGCTGGTTCGTCACCGGGGAGCGGGTCGCGCCGTGCTTGAGGCGGACCGTGTTGCGGTTGGCCGGCTTGTGGTGGATCAGCTGCGGTGACGCCTTGCGCAGCGGCGAGCCTTTGGACTCTCGCGCCTGGGCAGTGGGAAGGGTCAGGGCGAGCAGCAGTGCCGCGCCGAGGAGGGTGAAGGAACGCATTTGAGGTACATCGAGTGACTAACGAGCAGAACGGGGCGCCATCTTAGAAACCTCCTGCGGCGTAGGAACCTGGCAAGAGTCTGTAAGGCTGTAGGCATTTTCTGATTGATCGTCGCTTGGTGACTCCCGGCCCTTTACCTTGCACTCAGCCACTGAAGCGCCGCGCCGTGGTGTAGCGGCGTTGCCAATAACTGTTGTCCAGCGAGTCGATGCGGATGGTCCTGCCGGTGCGCGGGGCGTGGATGAAGCGGCCGTCACCGATGTACAGGCCGACATGGCTGGTGCGGCCACTGCCGTCATGGTTGAAGAACACGGCATCGCCCGGTTGCAGTTCATCCTGGTTCACGGCGTTGCGCTTCTGCGCGACCATCGAGGTGGTGGTGCGTGGCAGCCTGCGGTTGGCGATGGTGCTGTACAGGTAGACCAGCAGGCCGCTGCAATCGAAGCCGGAGGCTTCGCTTTCGCCGCCCCAGCGGTAGGGTGTGCCGATCAACTCATGGGCGCGCTCGATGATGCGCGAGGTGACTTGTGGGCTGAGTGCCTTGCGCTCCCGTGCCGGAGGATAGGCGGCCAGCAGCGCCTCGCCGCGCCACTGCGAATCGGTGGTGGATACCTTGCGTCTCAGGTCCCGTTGCGCTTGGCGGATCAGTGCGCGCTGTTCGAGCCCGCGCGCGGAAAAGCCGTCCGACAGGAAGGTCCGCTCGATGGCCGCCTTGTCGTAGCGTCGCCACTCGGGCGCGTCGAAGTCATCGGCGAGGGCGAACGAGGCGCCCAGGGAGCAGAAGAGGTAAAGCGGAATCCAGCGGTAAGGGCGCACGTCGAATCACCTCGGGGTGAGCGGTGGGGACGGGCGCTATCCTAGGAATGGAGCTGGAAATGCTATGTAGGAAGTTTCCTCTGGCTATGAAGGTTGATTCCACGATTGATGACCGGTCAGCGGGCGAACAGCTGACCGATATCCTTGAACGCCTTGAACTCCAGGGCATTGCCGCACGGGTCGAAGAGGAACAGCGTGGCCTGTTCGCCGATCTGGCCCTGGAAGCGGATGTGCGGCTCGATGACGAACCGCGTGCCGCGCTCGCGCAGGCGTTGCGCCAGGCGTTCCCAATCCTCCCAGGGCAGCACCACGCCGAAGTGCGGCACGGGCACGTCATGGCCGTCCACCGAATTGGTGTGTGCCGCCTCCTGGCTGGCGGTGCGCGGGTGTTCGTGGATCACCAACTGGTGGCCGAAGAAGTCGAAATCGACCCACTGGGCGCTGCTGCGCCCCTCGGCAAGGCCGAAGACTTCGCCGTAGAAGTGCCGTGCCAGGGCCAGGTCGTACACGGGAATGGCCAGGTGGAAGGGCGAAAGCGCCATGGACGTGCTCCCTGTCGTGAGGTTCAGGCCGGTGCGGCCAGCAGGCGGGTGATGGTGGCCTTGGCCGCGTTCATCTGTCCCTCGCGGGCCAGGCGGGTGAATTCCAGCAGGGCATGTTCGTGCTCGGCGAGGTCGCCGAGGATGTCGCGGTCATCGTCGTCGCCCTGGTCGGCCAGGTCGTCGTAGCGCTGGACATAGGGCTCCACCAGCACTTCGAGTTTTTCCAGGGTCTGCGGCCAGTCGAGCCCGTGCCAGTCGGCGGCGCGCTGGCGGCCCTGGGCGGCAGCGTGGGCGGTGTCGCCCAGTGGCAGGCCATGACGTTGCAGCAGCCGCGCCATGCGCAGGCCGGTCTGGCGCTCCAGCCGCGCCAGCAGGAGCATCGACGACGCCCCCTCCGGCAATTGCTCGGCCAGGCCGAGGAAGAAATTCTCGCCGCGGACTTCGCCCAGGTAAGCGGCCTGCAGTTCACTGGCTTGTCGGTGCATGCATCGGTCCCCCTTGCTCGATGGGGACCAGCCTAGACGATGTGCGCCGGGCATCGAACCCGGCATGTCGTGTCTGGGCCAGAACGGGTCGCTCAGCGTTCGAAGCCGTACTCGCGCTCGACCCGGCTGATGCGCACACGGAAGGCGCTGTACCAGTCGCGACGCCCGGCCTGTTGCGCCAGGCGGTGCTCGGCCTGCTGCTTCCACTGGCGGATCGCGGCCTCGTCGCGCCAGTACGACACGGTGATGCCCAGCCCGTCGGCGCCGCGCGCGGACTCGACGCCGAGGAAGCCCTCCTGCTGCGCGGCCAGCTCCAGCATGCGCTCGGCGGTGGCGCCGTAGCCTTCGTCCAGCTCGGTACGATAGGAGGTGAAGGTCACGGCGTAGTAGGGCGGTTGCGGTGTGCTGGCGATCATGCGGGGCTCCCGACGAGGCTGGGTTGGTAGCGGAAGGCGGCGGACAGCAGCGCTTCGGCCAGCGGCACGGCGATGCCGGCCAGCGCCTTGCGCTCGGGCTGGAACAGGGTAGCGACGAAGAAGGGATGGTCGGTGGCTTCCAGTGCGCGGATGCTGCCGTCCTCGCCATGGGCGCTGGCGCGCAGCGCGCCGCCGAACAGCGCGTCCTGGAACTCCGGGTTCACCCCATAGCTGCAGCGATAGCCCTCGCGGATTTCCGCCAGACCATAGATGGCCGCCAGGTGCGAGCCGGGGCTCAGGCGGATGGTTTCGCTGACTTCCACCAGCGAACAGGGCAGGGCCTGTACTACGGGGCGTGCCGCTTCCGGGTCTGTCTCCGCGTGGGCGGCGTCGCTCCAGCCGAGGACGTTGCGGGCGCGCTCCAGCAGGGCGTGCTGGAAGCCGCCGCAGGTGCCGAGGAAGGGCACCGCGTTCTCGCGGGCGAAGGTAATCGCGCGGAGCGCTCCGTCGGTATCCAGGTAAGGGCTGCCGGGGATGCACCAGAAGCCGGAGTACGGCTCGAGGTCCAGGCCTTCGGCGAGGCGCGGAGTATCCAACCAGTCCACGCGCAGGGTGCCTGAATGTGGCAGCAGCGATTGCTGCAGGGCCAGGGGAATCGCCCAGTGGGCGGTGACGCGGCTGTCACGGTCGCCGATCAGGCCGATCCGCAGTGCTTTACGACGTTTTCCCATCCTCTGTTCCCCCTGGCGTCGTGGCCCATTGGCGGGCCCGTGGCAGGCAATTTATAGTTGCGCAGGCGCAATCGAAATGGGCGGTTGCGCAAGCCTGGAGTGCGTCGATGCAATACCGTCTGGAATACGCCGATCTCGCCCTGGTGCTGGCGCTGGTTCGTGGCGGCAGCCTTGCCCGCGCGGCAGAATTGCTGGGGGTGGACGTCTCCACGGTGTTCCGCGCCGTGCGCCGGCTGGAGAAGGCCCTGGGCACCGCGTTGTTCGAGAAGGGCCGCAACGGCTACCTGGCCACTGCCACCGCGCAGCAACTGGCGACCCAGGCGGAGCTGGCCGAACAGGCGCTGGAAGCGGCGCGCCTGGGCCTGGAGCAGGGCCATGACGTGCTCAGCGGCACGGTGCGCCTGACCTGCTCCGACACCGTGCTGCAGGGCCTGCTGCTGCCGGCCCTGGCGCGCTTCATGAAGCGCTACCCGGCGCTGAACCTGGAGCTGACCACCTCCAACGCCTTTGCCAACCTCAGCCGCCGCGACGCCGACATCGCCCTGCGCCTGACCAATGCTCCACCGGAACACCTGGTCGGTCGCAAGCTGGGCGAGGTGCACTACGTCCTCTGTGCCCACCGCGATTACCTGGCCGAGCAGGGGGAACGCCCCTGGCAGGAGATGAGCTGGATCGCCCCGGACGACTTCCTGCCCGATCACTCCAGCGTCGCCTGGCGCCGCCAGGCGTTCCCGACGGTCCTTCCGGCCTACCGCTGCAACAGCATGCTGTCGGTGCTCGACCTGTGCCGCGCGGGACTGGGCCTGGCCGCGCTGCCGGCGTTCCTGCTGCGCCCGGACGACGGGCTGCAGGTGCTGGAGTCGGAACTGCCCGGCTGCAGCATCCATCTCTGGCTGCTGACCCGGCCGGACTGCCGGGCACTGCGGGCGGTGGTGACGCTGTTCGAGGAGCTGGCCGGCAGCATCCGCCTGCCGGCCTGAATGCAAGGACCCCGCTGGTGGGCGGGGTCCTTGGGGCAGTGCTGGTGGCTACCAGTGGCGGTAGTGGCCTGGCGGGCCGTAGTAGCCCGGCCCGTAGTAACGCGGCGGACCATAGTAGCGCGGCGGCCCGTAGTAACGCGGGCCGGGCACCACCACGACCGGGCGATACACCGGCTGGTACACGGGTTGGTAGACCGGTACGGGCTGGTAATACACCGGGGCCGGCGGGTAATAGGCCGGCGGTGGCGCGTAATAGGGAGCCGGCTGCGATCCGGCGACCACTGCACCCCCGACCACGGCGCCCACGACGGCACCGATGGCGGCGGCATCGGTATTGCTGTTGGCCATGGCCTGGCCGGCAAGGGCCAGTCCACCACAGAGCAGGGCGATTCGGGGGAGTCGGCAAAGCATGATGCACCTCCTGAGGAACCTGGTGCGTTGCCAGGTATCTATGAGACATCCGCCTACAAGGAATCGTAACGCCGCCGGTGTAAAGGTTGTGTAAATGGCGCCGGGCGGCTCTAGGGCGGGGCTGTGTGCACAGCTTGCAATACATCCATGCGCCGCCGTGGCCGTCGGGCTGCTAAGGTGGCGGTTTTCGCGTTCCACGCGCTTTTCAGAAGAACAGGGAGACCTTCCATGCCCTTGAACCGAGTGACACTGCTGTCGCTTCTCGCTGTCGCCGCCCTGGCCGGTTGCAGCTCCAAGGATTCCGCCCCCGACGCCGCCCAGCCGGCCGCCGACAACCCGCCGGCCCTGACCGGCACCTGCAACGCCAAGGCGGTGCAGTCCATCGTCGGCAAGGTCGTCACCCCGACCCTGACCGAGGAAGCCCGCCGCGACGCCGGCGCCAGCGTCGCCCGCGTGCTCACCCCGCACCAGCCGGTGACCATGGAGTACAACTCGCAGCGCCTGAACATCGACGTCGATGACAGCCAGGTGGTCAAGCAGGTCTCCTGCGGCTAGCGAATCGAACCCATGAAAAAGCCCCGCCTAGGCGGGGCTTTTTCATGGGTGCTGGTCATCAGCGGTTGGCGGGTTTCTTGATCACGCGCAGCGCCTGGCTGGACTGGTTGACGCATTCCTCGTAGTTGCCGGCCTTCTTCGCTTCCTCGGCCTTGGCGAGGTACTCGTGGACTGCGTTGACCTTCACGCCGGTGGCGTTCGGGTTGGCGGTCTTGAGGAAGTCGTTGATCTGCTGCAGGTTGCCGTCGCACAGCGCGCTGTCAGCGAAGGCCGGTACGGAAAACACCATGGCGAGCAGAAGGGCGTACTTTTTCATGCAACTCTCCTTGCATTTTCGAATGCCAATTAGAAGAAGTTCGAAACTACGTTAGCTTGCTAAGTATCGACAAGCGAAGGTCCCGCTAATTCACTTCGTTTCTGACGTTAGTCAGCAAACTGGCCATTTGCCGTGTCGCCGGTCAGATGGCGCTGAACTTCCGCTCCAGGCCCTGGCTGCGAAACTGCTCGATCACGTAGTCGATGAAGACCCGCGTCTTGGCCGGCAGCAGTTTCTGCGCCGCGTAGTACAGGGAAGTGTTGCCGGCGTCCACGTACCAGTCCGGCAGCACGCGCTGCAGCCGGCCGTCGTCCAGGTAGGGCACGGCGTGCTGCATGCTCACCAGGGTCACTCCCAGGCCCATCAGGGCGGCGACGCAGGCGGCTTCCGGGTCGCTGAAGGTCATCCGCTCCTTCAGCGCGATCGGCGCCTGGGCCTGCTGGCGGTTGGTCAACGGCCAGGGGCGCACGCGGCCGGTCTGCGGTGAGCGGATGCGGATGCCGTCGTGGCTCGGCAGGTCGGAGGGGTAGCGGATCGCCGGGCGGCTCTTCAGGTAGGCGGGGGAGGCCAGCAGCACCAGATGCGCCGGGCACAGCTTGCGCGCCACCACGCCGGGCGGCAGCTCGAAGCCGCCGCCGATGGCGGCATCGAAGCCCTCGGCGATGAGGTCGACCTGGCGGTTGTCGAAATGCCAGTCCGGACGGATCGCCGGGTAGCGCCCGAGGAAGTCGCCCAGCAGCGGCAGGATGTAATCGCGGCCGAATACCAGGCCCATGCTCACCTTGAGCATCCCGCTGGGCTGGCCGTCGGCGCTGGCCAGGTTGGCGATGGCGCTCTGCAGGCTGGCCAGGCCGCCGCCGGCCTCGATGAGAAATCGTTCGCCGGATTCGGTCAGGGTCAGGCTGCGGGTACTACGCTGGAACAGCCGCACGCCCAGGTTGTTCTCCAGGCGCGCGACGTTCTTGCTCACCGCCGCCGGCGTCAGGCCCAGACGCCGCGCGGCCGCGGCGAAGCTGCCGGCTTCGGCGCTGCGGACGAAGCATTCGATACTGATCAGGCTTTCCATGGGTGGTATTCCGGACATTTAGTATCGACTGAATATAGCGATTGCTGGCTACCGAGTAACGAGTTCCAGAGAGAAACTGACCCCGTCGAACTTACTCCCCCACGACTTTCGGAGATTCAAAATGACCACCACCCAATCCCTCCAAGGCAAGGTCGCTTTCGTACAAGGCGGTTCCCGCGGCATCGGCGCCGCCATCGTGCAGCGCCTGGCCCGTGAAGGCGCCGCCGTGGCCTTCACCTACGTCAGCTCGGCGCAGAAGGCCGAAGACCTCGCCGCCAGTATCGAAGCCGCCGGCGGCCGCGCCCTGGCACTGAAAGCCGACAGCGGCGACGCGGCCTCCGTGCAGAGCGCCATCGACACCGCGGCCCAGCGCCTGGGCGGCATCGACATCCTGGTGAACAATGCCGGCGTGCTGGCCATCGCCCCGGTGGAAGAGTTCAGCCTGGAAGACCTCGATCGCACCCTGGCGGTGAACGTGCGCAGTGTCTTCGTCGCCACCCAGGCCGCCGCGCGGCACATGGGGCAGGGTGGGCGCATCATCACCATCGGCAGCACCAACGCCGACCGCATGCCCTTCGGCGGTGGCGCCGTGTACGCCATGAGCAAGTCGGCCATCGTCGGCCTGACCAAGGGCCTGGCCCGCGACCTCGGCCCGCGCGGCATCACCGTGAACAACGTGCAGCCCGGCCCGGTGGATACCGACATGAACCCGGCGGACAGCGATTTCGCGGCCTCGCTGATGGACCTGATGGCGGTAGGGCGTTACGGCCGTGCGGAAGAAGTCGCGGCCTTCGTCGCCTACCTCGCCGGCCCGGAAGCGGGCTACATCACCGGTGCCAGCCTGACCATCGACGGCGGCTTCGGCGCCTGATGGGCTCTTGCTGACCGCAGCGCGGCCGGGCTCAGGCCCGGTCGCGACTGTGGATGTTCCAGTGTTCGGCGGTGCCGGCGAGTTTTTCCGAGAGCATCTCCACCTGTTCGTAGAGGCGCAGGGTGAGCCAGTAGAAGCCCTGCTTCTCGAAGGAGTCGGTCAGGTTGTGCGGCCGCGCCGGCAGGCTGTCCAGGCCCTGGCAGGCCTGCACCAGCTTGCTGGTGCGGCTGAATTTCAGGGCATGGGCCGATTGCAGCAGCAGGCGACCGATGATCTGTCGGTGCGTGTCGAGGCTGGTCGGCACCGGTTCTATCTCCCCGGCCTGGGCGGCGAACTGCCGCGAGGCGATCAGCGATTCCAGGGTGCCCATGATGGCGCGGTGGATGCGCTGGATGATCTCCAGCTCGCGCAGCGGCATCGCCGTTTCCCTGGACACCGGCCCCAGGTGCGCGCGGGACGCCACCAGGCGGTGGTCCAGCTCCTCCAGCTGGCGGGCGAAGTGTTCGGGTGTGAAGTCGTGGTTGGACGACAGTTGCCCGTACATGCGCGCGCAGGCCCGCAGGTTGTCCGAGAGCAGGTAGCGCCAGACGTAGACCGCCCGCAGCGGGTAGATCTGCGAGAACAGCAGCGCCACGGCCACGCCGATCAGCACGTTGGCCGAGCGCCACAGTCCTTCGGTGAAGCCGGTTTCACCGGGGCCGGCGACAATGCACATCGTGATGCCCGCCAGCAGCGCCACGTAGCCGGGCCGGCGGATCGCGAAGAAGGCCGAGGCGGCTCCCAGCACGGACATCAGCAGGTAGGTGAGGGGCAGCGAGCGCGTCCGATCGTAGACCGCGATCACGCACAACCCCAACGCCGCGCCCACCAGCGTGCCCATCACGCGTTCGTAGGATTTGCCGCGGATCGTGCCCTGGTGCACCAGCCCGCCCATCACCACCAGTACCGTGACCGAGGCCCAGAGTCCGTGGGGCAGTTTCAGCGCGCTGGTGATCAGCATCGAGGCGAACAGCGCGAGGCCGACCCGCACGCAGTGGATCCAGGCGGCATAGCGATAGCGGGTGTAGGGGTTGGCCAGGCGGCGGAAGGGCAGACTGAAGATCGAGGGTTGCTTCGCCAAGGGAAGCGCCTCCTGTGCAGGCGATGTGACACGGTGAGAATAGCCTCACGCGTTTGGATACGGTGCTTTGGCGGATTTTGCTTGTCATCGATGGCCGACGAAATAGTAGTCGCGCGAGCCGATGCGGAAGTGCTGCAGAACGCTCAGGGGCGCTAGCGGGACCGTCTGGCTTTCCAGCAGGGCGATGTGGTCGTCGGGCTGGAGCAGGTAGTCGTCGAGTGCTCGAATGGACTGGAGGGCCGGCAACAGGCTGCGGCTATAGAACACCACGGCGCCGGCCAGGCGTTCGCTGGGCTGGAACAGGGCGACCTGGCGCCCTGCCAGCTGGTGCTGGCGAACTCGCTGGGTCAGCGGCAGGAAGGATTCCTGTGCATCTGCAAGGGGCTCGCCCCACCTGGCATAGCCCAGGTAGCAGGCGGGTACCAGCAGGGCGGGGACAAAGGCCAGCCGACGTACCCAGATGGCCGTTTTCCCGGGTCGCGCTTGCTTGCACCGTAGCAGTTCATAGGCAAACTCGGCGGCGATCACCGCCGCCGCCGGAGCCAGCGCCATCAGGTAGACCATGCGTTTGCTGGAGGCGAGGGTGAGCAGGGTGAATTGCGCGAGCAGCCACAGGCAGAAGAACAGCCGGTAGCGGTCACCGGCCAGGCGTTTACGCCAATGCCAGAGGCCCAGGTAGACCAGCAGGTTCCAGGGCAGGAAGGCCTCCGGCAGGCGCGCCAGATAGTAGTAGAAGGGCTCGAAGTGCCCGGCCTCGCTGAACGATCCGTTGAAGCGCCCGACGCTGTTGCGCCAGAGGATTTCCTGCAGGGCCTCGGCGCCGCCGGCGCGGTACAGGAACAGCAGCCAGATCAGCAGTGGCAGCAGCCCCGGGAGCGTCCACAAGGCTGGGCGCAGCCAGGCGCGCAGCTGCAGCCGGCGCTGTGTCAGGCAGTCCCACAGCAGGCAGGCGAAGATCACGACGCCCGGCAGTGCGAGGCCCAGCAGGCCCTTGCTCAGGGTGGCGATGGCGATGCCGCTGGCGAAAGCCAGCCAGTGCCGCAGACGCCCCGGTGGCTCCAGCCACACTTGCAGGAATGACAGCAGCGCCAGCGTCACCCCCAGGGCGAGCAGGGCGTCTTCACCCACTTGACGAGCGTTGCTCCAGAAACTGGCCATGGTCATCAACAGGAGTGCCGATAGCAACGCCAGTGCCGGGGGCCTGCCGACGCGCCGCAGCACGTTGTACAGCAGGAGCGCGCAGCCGAGCCCGGCGAAAGCCGAGGCCAGGCGCACGGCGAGTTCGGTCGGGCCGAAAAGGTGCATGGCGGTCACGCCGAGCCACAGGCTCAAGGGTGGCTTTTCAAGGAACGGCACACCGTTCAGGCGTGGCGTTACCCAGTCCTGATCGAGGTACATCTCCATGGCTATGCCTGCCACCCGTGGTTCGGTAGAGCCCTGCAGGGAGTGACGGCCCAGTGAACCGAACAACAACAGGCTGCCCAGGAGGAGCAGTGCGAGGAGGTGGCGGTGTCGAGACATGGCGGCTCCGGGATCGGTCTGTAAACCCCGGTATAGAGAGGCGCGTGTTAACAGGTTGTTAACGTCGCGTTAACAACTTGTTGACGAGCCCGATGTTCTCCTGCAGCGAAATTCAGCATCGCCAAGTGAGGTTGTCATGCCTGCTCCTCAGGTGCCATCCGCTAGTCATCCATCGTCCGGCAGGCGTCGCCTGCGGTCGCTGTTGTTGTCGCTTGTTTTGATGCTGGTCGTGCTCGGATGTCTGGTGGGTTTCGCCATCCTGGTGCCGCCGGATCGCTACACCCCGCTGACCGGCCAGCCAGATTCGCAGGTGACGCTGCTGGCGGTAGGCGACCAGGGCACCGGTGACCTTCAACAATGGCGCGTGGCACAGGGCATGGAGCGGGTCGCCGAGGGTGAAGGTGGGGTGAATATGGTGCTGTTGCTGGGCGACAACTTTTACGGCGCGTCCCTGAAGGGCACCGGTGATCTGGCCTGGCAGCTGAAGTTCGAGCGGGTTTACCACGGGCGTTGGCTGAGCCGGGTGCCTTTTTATGCGGTGCTGGGCAATCATGACTCGCCCGGCTCCGACGCAGCCGAACTCGAGTACGCGCATCAAGGTTTGGGCTCCGGACGTTGGCAGATGCCCGACCGGAGCTATACGCGGGATTTTGGTAAGGTCGAGAATCGCCCGCTGCTGCGCGTGGTGTTCCTGGACACGAACCAGGATTCGGCCGGGTTGGCGCGCCAGATGGCGTTTCTGGAAGCGGCCTTTTCCCGGCCAGGCCCTGCGCCCATCTGGAAGATGGTGGTGGCTCACCATGTGCTTCGCAGCAGTGGAGGCAAGCACGGCGAGAACCAGGAGCTGCTCAGGCAATTGTTGCCGGCCATGCAGCGCAGCGCGGTGGATATCTACCTCTCGGGCCATGAGCACAATCAGCAGTTGATCGTGCGCCCCGGTGAGCCGGCCTGGCTGATCTCCGGAGGCGGCGGGCAGAGCCTGGACGCACCGCCGCCCATAGGTCCCAAGGCGGATACGCCATTCGCCGCGGAGCGTCATGGTTTTGCGCGGCTGGCCTTCACCGCCGCTCAGTTGCAGCTGACCTACTACGACGCCAACGGCGGCCAGGCACAGCCCTTCCTCTGGACAAGGGCCTGCCAAGGGATGGCGCTGGAGTGTCTGCGGCACAGCGATAGGATGCCTTCGGCGATGAGCCGGGCATCCGCCCAGTAGTGGCGCCACCCGGGTTTCGCTAGAATCTGGGACTTTTGCGCGCAGGGACCGCGTGTTCCCATCAGCGCCCGAGTGCATCAGAGAGCCCCCATGCTTGCCGGTAGTTACGATCCCGCCCTTGTCCTGATTTCGCTGTGCGTCGCCATGCTGGCGTCCTACACCGCGCTGGACCTGGCCGGGCGCATCGCGACCACCCGGGGCTGGCCGGTGCTGCTGTGGATCGGCGGCGGTGGGGTGGCCATGGGCATTGGCGTGTGGTCCATGCACTTCATCGGCATGCTTGCCTTCAGCCTGCCGATCCCGCTGGGCTACGACCTCACGCTGACCCTGCTGTCACTGGCCATCGCCGTGCTCAGTTCCGGCTTCGCCCTGGCGCTGGTCAGCCAGGACCGCCTGCCGCTCTGGCAACTGGTCTGCG
Source organism: Enterobacterales bacterium AE_CKDN230030158-1A_HGKHYDSX7 (assembly GCA_046940325.1). Classification (GTDB taxonomy): domain Bacteria; phylum Pseudomonadota; class Gammaproteobacteria; order Pseudomonadales; family Pseudomonadaceae; genus Pseudomonas. Next base: position 120,938 of record JBKYMN010000011.1, read on the forward strand.
GCGCGCTCGCCATGGGCGCCGGGATCAGCTGCATGCACTACCTGGGCATGTACGCCATGCTGATGCAGCCGGGCATCGGCTACGACCCGACGCTGTTCGGGCTGTCACTGGTGATCGCCGTCGCGGCTTCCGGCGCCGCGCTGTGGATTGCCTTCAAGCTGCGGCAGAACACGCCCTATGTGCGCCTGGCCCGCGGCGGCGCGGCACTGGTGATGGGCGTCGCCATAGTCGGCATGCACTACACCGGCATGGCCGCGGCGCGCTTCCCGGAAGGCAGCTTCTGCGGTGCGTCCCCCAGCGGGCTGGACAGCGACTGGCTGGCGCTGCTGGTCATCGTGGTGACCCTGGCGGTGATCGGCATCGCGCTGCTCACCTCGGTGCTCGACGCGCGCCTGGAGTCGCGCACCGCGCAACTCACCTCGTCACTGGCCCAGGCCAACCAGGAGCTGACCCAGCTGGCCCTGCACGACAACCTTACGCGCCTGCCCAACCGGGTGCTGCTGGAGGACCGCATCGAGCAGATGATCGGCAAGGTGCAGCGCAATGGCGGGCATTTTGCGCTGATGTTCCTCGATCTGGACGGCTTCAAACCGGTCAACGATGCCTTCGGCCACCATGTCGGCGACCTCCTGCTCAAGGAGGTGGCGCTGCGCCTGTGCGGCAACCTGCGCAGCGAGGACACGGTCGCGCGCATCGGCGGCGACGAGTTCGTGGTGCTGGTCGAACTGGCCGAGGCCGAGGATGCCGTCACCGTCGCCAGCCAGCAGGTCAACCTGCTGGCCCAGCCGTTCCAGGTAGCCGGCCAGGAACTGCGCATCGCCGCCAGCATCGGCATCACCCTCTACCCCGGCGACGGCACGACCCAGCTGGAACTGCTGCGCAACGCCGACGCGGCCATGTACCACGCCAAGGGCAACGGCAAGAACGGCTACAGCTTCTTCGAGCAGTCGATGAACACCAACGCGCGCAACCACCTGCAACTGCTGCACGACCTGCGTGCGGCGCTGGATCGCCGCGAATTCATCCTGCATTACCAGCCCAAGTTCGCCGCCAGCGGCGAGCCCATCGGCGCCGAGGCGCTGCTGCGCTGGCAGCACCCGCAGCGCGGGCTGCTGATGCCCGATACCTTCATCGCCCTGGCCGAGCGCACCGGGCTGATCATCCCCATCGGCGACTGGGTGCTGGACGAAGCCTGCCGGCAGATGCGCCTGTGGTACCTGCAGGGGCACGAGAGCTGGCGCGTGGCGGTGAACCTTTCGGCGCTGCAGTTCTGCCATGCCGCGCTGGTGCAGTCGGTGGCCGACGCGCTGCAGCGCCACCAGTTGCCGGCGCGCTGCCTGACCCTGGAAATCACCGAGACCACGGCGATGCGCGACGCCGATTCCAGCCTGGAGATTCTCGGCAAGCTGTCGGACATGGGCGTGGACCTGTCCATCGACGACTTCGGCACCGGCTATTCCAGCCTGCTCTACCTCAAGCGCCTGCCGGCCAACGAGCTGAAGATCGACCGCGGCTTCGTCCGCGACCTGGAGCAGGACAGCGACGACGCCGCCATCGTTTCGGCCATCGTTGCCCTGGGCCAGGCGCTGGACCTGCGGATCGTCGCCGAAGGGGTGGAAACCTCCGGCCAGCAGACCTTCCTAACGCGCCTGGGCTGCGACTCGCTGCAGGGCTTCCTGCTCGGCAAGCCGGTGCCGGCCGAGCAGTTCCTCGACCGTCTCAGCGTTCCGGTCTGAACCCGTCAGCGCGTGGGCGCCTGCGCCGCCAGCTGTGTGCAGAGTTCACGCAGCTGTTCGCACAGGCTGCGCCCGGCGCTGCCCAGTTCCGGGCGCGCATAAAGCGCCAGCTCCAGCCCCTCGATAGGGGCGAAGCCGTCTTCGGCGTTCAGCACGCGGTGGCCAGCGTGCCGCCCGCGCAGCGGTAGCAGGCTGACCCCCATGCCGGCCGCCACTGCCGCCGACAGGCTGGCCAGGCTCGCACTGCTGTAGCTGATGCGCCAGCGCCGGCCGCTGGCTTCCAGGGCGTGGATCATTTCCTGGCGGTACAGCGCGCCCAGCGGAAACACCACCAGCGGCAGCGGGTCGCGGCCGGCGGCGGGGGTGGCGGCGCTGTCCTGCCAGGCCAGCGGCTCGGGCCAGTGCGCCAGGCAGTCGCTGTCCGCGCCCCATTGCTTGACCAGCGCCAGGTCCAGCTCGCCGCTGCGGTACTGGCGCAGCAGCTCCTGGCTCAGGCCGCTGGACACTTCCAGACGCAACCGTGGGCGTTCGGCGCTGAAGGCCGCGAGCAGCGGCATCATCCGCTCGCCGGCGAAGTCCTCCGGCATGCCCAGGCGCAGCACGCCTTCGCTGTGCTCGCTGCTCAGTGCCTCGCGGGCCTCGTTGCCCAGTTCCAGAATGCGCCGCGCATAGCCCAGCAGCTGTTCGCCCTGTTCGGTGGGCAGGACCTGGCGCTGGCTGCGGTCCAGCAGGCGGCAGTCCAGGCTCTGTTCCAGGCGCAGGATCTGCTGGCTGACGGTGGATTGGGTCAGGTGCAGCAGCTCGGCCGCGCGGGTGAAGTTGCCGGCGTCCACCACCATCACGAAGCTGCGCAGCAGGTTGGGGTCAAGCATTCTGATTTCCACTGGAAGTCATGTTTCTATTTAATTTCAGCATAGAACATCCCTTCGTCATACTGCAGCGGTTCATTTGACCGAGAGCGAGTCGAGGCACGACAGCCATCACCGGGGGAGCGTCCATGGACATGCCGACCATCCAGACCGAGGACGTGCGCAGCCGCGCAGCCGCCGATGCACTACTCCATGCCGCCAGCGAAGGCCGCGAGGGGGACGTGGCGACCCTGCTCGAGCGCGGTGTGGCGGTGGATGTCAGCGATGCCCAGGGTAATACGCCGCTGCTTCTGGCCACCGCCCATGACCGTGTCGCCGTGGCGCGCCTGCTGATTGCCGCCGGGGCTGACGTCAACCGGCAGAACCGAATTCACGACAGTGCCTACCTGTTGGCCGGCGCCTCCGGACGCCTGGAAATCCTTCAGCTGACCCTGGCCCACGGCGCCGACCTGCGCAGCACCAATCGTTACGGCGGCACGGCGCTGATCCCCGCCTGCGAGCGTGGCCATGTGGAAGTGGTGGCGGCGCTGCTCAAGGCCGGCGTCGACCCCGACCACGTCAACAAGCTGGGCTGGACCGGGCTGCTCGAAGCCATCCTGCTCAGCGACGGCGGCCCGCGTCACCAGGCCATCGTCAAGCAACTCATAGAAGCCGGGGCGAACCTGAACCTGGCCGACAACGACGGCGTCACGCCGCTGCAACACGCTCGCCAGCGCAACCAGACCACCCTCGCCAGGATGCTGGAAGCCGCCGGCGCGCATTGATTCGATCCGATTCGCTGGAAACTGCCATGTCACACGAAGTCTTCATGCGCGAGGCCCTGCAACTGGCCCGCGACAATATCCAGGCCGGCGGCCGCCCGTTCGGCGCCGTGCTGGTCAAGGACGGCCGGGTGATCGCCCGCGCCGCCAATACCATTCACCTGGATTTCGACCCCACCGCCCACGCCGAGTTGCTGGCGATCCGCCGCGCCTCGGCGATCCTCGGCCAGTCGCGCCTGGACGGCTGCGTGATCTACGCCAGCGGCCACCCGTGCCCGATGTGCCTCGCCGCCATGCACCTGTGCGGCGTGGAGGGCGCCTACTTTGCCTATTCCAATGACGATGGCGAGCCGTTCGGCCTGTCGACCGCGGCCGTCTACCAGCAGATGACCCAGCCGCCGCAGTGGCAGGCCCTGCCGCTGCGCGCGTTGCGGCCCACCGGCGAGGAGGGGTTGTACGACTGTTGGCAGGAGCACCGTTCGTGAGCCGCAGCATGGCCCTGCCGGCAGAGCAGAGCGGCAGCCACGCCGGCTGGATCGGCCTGCTGGTGATAGTCGCGCTGGGGATCAACCTGCGGCCGATCCTCACCTCCATCGGTCCGTTGCTGGCGGACATCCACGACGCCACCGGCCTGGGTTTCCAGGGGCTGTCGATGCTGACCGTGCTGCCGGTCCTGTGCATGGGCCTGTTCGCCCTGGGCCTTCCCTGGGTCGGCCCGCGCCTGGGCGAGAGCCGGGGGATGGTGTTCGGCCTGCTGGCCATCGGCGCGGCGTGCTTCTGGCGGCTGCTGCTGGACAGCGGTTTCGCCCTGATCGCCAGCGCCGTGCTGGCGGGCTGCGGCGTCGCGGTGATCCAGGCCTTCGTGCCCGGCGTGATCAAGCGCTGGTTCCCGCACAAGGTGCCGTCGGCCATGGGCCTGTACTCGGCATCGCTGATGGCTGGCGGCGGTAGTGCGGCGGTGCTGGCGCCCGTGGTGTCGGAGCACTTCCATCGCTGGCAGGACGGCCTCGGCGCCTGGCTGCTGCTGGCGGTTGTCGGTCTGTTGCTCTGGACAGTCGCACGTCCGCGCGAAGTGCCGGCGGCCACGCCACCCCGGCAGAAGGCACAGCACTATTTCGGCAGTCGCCGCGCCTGGCTGCTGGCGCTGTACTTCGGCCTGATCAACGGCGGCTACACCAGCATGGTGGCCTGGCTGCCGGTGTATTACCGTCAGTTGGGCTGGACGGCCCAGGCCAGCGGCCAACTGATCGGCCTGATGACCATTTTCCAGGTGATCGCGGCGCTGACCGTTCCGCTGCTGATCCGCCGCTCGCTGGATCGCCGTGGCTGGCTGTGCCTGTGCCTGATCATCCAGCTGGCCGGCTTCGTCGGGCTGATCTCGGCGCCGCTGCACCTGCCGGGTCTCTGGGTGGCGCTGATCGGCTACGGGCTGGGCGCCTGCTTCGCCCTCAGCCTGACGCTGACCCTGGACCACCTCGCCGATGCCGGCGCGGCCGGGCGCCTCGCGGCCTTCGTGCAGGGCATCGGTTTCATCGTCACCGGCATCGTGCCTTACGTCACCGGTTGGCTGCGCGACAGCACCGGCAGCTTCCAGGCGTCCTGGATTCTGCTGGCGGTGTCGGTGGTGCTGATGCTGGGCGTGACGCTGCGGTTTTCGCCGAAGGGGTATGCGCGGGCGATGGGACGATAGCGGAGGATTTGGAAGCGCCGGATGCCAATCGCGGACGGACTCCGTCCGCGATCGTTTCGGGCGGTGCCGGGGCTAGACCGACGTCGCGATATAGATGCGGTAGCTGATGATCGACAGCATGCTCAGCACGCCGATCCACATGAGCACCACGCCGGTGCCGCGTTCGCGGATGGTGAAGCCGATCCCCAGCATGAACATGCCAAAGACCAGGATGCCGAGGGTGGTGAAGAGGGACGTGGGGTCCAGGGGGATGAAGTGGGCGGTGGCGTCCATGGCGAGTCCTTGTCTGAAATGTCCGATACCTGAATTCTAGGCCAGCCCGGGGCCGAACTGCTTTGATCCCTGGCAAGCCGCTCGGGATCATGACGACCCGCCACGGGCAGCTCAAGGCTCAGGGTTGCAGCAGGCGTTCCCCCTTGCACGTCAGCGCAAGCTCCAGCCCTCGGAGTTCGGCGAAGCCCAGGTGTACCAGCAGCCGTTTCAGGTCGGGATGGAAGACCTCGCCGCGCCGTACACCCAGCAGCAACTCGCACAGTTCATCAGCAGAGTGCCGGGCCGGGCTGCGGTGGACGTCTTTGTGGGGCACAGGTCGGACTTCCCTGGTTTTAGAGGTCAGTGGATTCTGAATTCGAACCGGGTTCAGCTTATTTTCGATTGCTATCAGAAAATACTGATCAGTATCTAGGTATCTGACAGATTTTGGAACGCTCGTCCATGCGGTCGCTCGGGTGGAAAGGCAGGGGTTGCGCGCAGGCATAAAAAAGCCCCGCGGTCCGGAGCGTCAGACCGCAGGGCCAGAACGGTCGAGGGATTCTCGACCGGGGAGGACCGATCAGGCCGCCGGCGTCGGCTGCCAGCCGCCGCCAAGGGCCTTGTAGATCGCCACGATGCCGCGGTACACGTCGACTTCCGCCAGGGCCTGGGCGTCCTCGGCGGCGAGTTGCTCGCGCTCGGCGTCCAGCAGGTTGAGGAAGTCCACGGTGCCCTCGCGGTATTGCAGGCCGGCCTGTTGCGCGGCATTGCGGCTGGCTTCGGACTGGCGCACCAGCGAGACCAGACGCTGCTGGCGCTTGCCGTAGTCGCTGAAGGCGTTGGACGACTCTTCCAGGGCCAGCAGAACCTGCTGCTCGTAGGTCGCCAGGGCGCCGTCGGCGTCGGCCTTGGAGGCGCGCAGGCGAGCCCGCACGCTGCCCAGGTCGAAGGCCGCCCAGGTGATGCTCGGCGCGACGCCCCAGGCGCTGGCGGCGGACGAGCCGATCTGCGAGCCACGGCCGGCGGTGTAGCCGAGGAAGCCGCCGAGACTGACTTTCGGGAACAGGTCGGCAGTGGCGACGCCGACGTCTGCGGTGGCGGCTGCCAGGCGGCGCTCGGCGGAGGCAACATCAGGACGGCGACGCAACAACTCACCCGGATCGCCAATGGGCAGGGCCTTGGCGATGGCCGGCAGTTTCTTCGGCGACAGGTCCACGGAGAGTGCGTCCGGGCGCTGGCCGAGGAGGGTGGCGATGCGGTTGCGCTGGCGCACTTCCTCGGCCTGCAGTTGCGGCACGCTGGCTTCGGTGGAGGCCAGGCGCGCTTCGGCGCGTTGCACGTCCAGCTCGCTGCCGACGCCGGCGTCGCGCAGCTGGATGGTCAGGTCGCGGGATTCGCGCTGGTTGTCCAGGTTGCTCCTGGCGATGCTCTCGCGCAGTTGCGCACCGCGCAGTTGCCCGTAGGCATCGGCCAGCTCGGCGATCAGGCTGACCTGCAGCTGCTGCAGGTCGGCGACTATGGCTTCGCTCTGCGCGTCGCTGGATTCCAGCTGGCGACGCACGCGGCCGAACAGGTCGACTTCCCAGATCATGTCCAGGCCCAGGTCGTAGCGCTCCTGGTTGACCCGGTCCTCGGTCTGGCCGGGCACCTGGCCCTTGCCGACCTGGCCTTCGGCGCGGCTGGTGACCGTGGGGAAACGGTCATTGGCCACGTCGTCGCGGATGGCCCGCGAAGCCAGCACGCGGGCATAGGCCACGCGCAGCTCGCGGTTTTCCTTGAGCGACTGCTCGACCAGCTGGGTCAGCACCGGATCATCGAACTGTTTCCACCAGGCGTCTTCGAAGCGATTGCGGTCGTAGTTCTGCGCCTGGGCGTTGCTGTCCAGTCGGGCTGGCGCGGTGTCCGGCTTCTGGTAGTCGGGGCCGACCATGCACGCGCTGAGGGCCAGCGCGAGCAGGGAGGGGACGAACAGTTTCACGGCACTCATGTTGATGGCGCTCATGCCTGGTGGGCCTCGTTGTGGGACGCGTGGCTCAGGGCGGCACGCTCCTGTTTCTTCGCTTCGCGGGCTTCCATGAAGCGGCGGATCAGCACATAGAAGACCGGGGTCAGCAGCAGGCCGAAGAAGGTCACGCCGAGCATCCCGGAGAACACCGCGACACCCATGGCATGGCGCATTTCGGCGCCGGCGCCGGACGACAGCACCAGGGGCACCACGCCCATGATGAAGGCGATGGAGGTCATCAGGATCGGCCGCAGACGCAGGCGGCAGGCTTCCAGCACCGCGCTCAGGCGGTCCATGCCTTCGTCCTGTTTGTCCTTGGCGAACTCGACGATCAGGATCGCGTTCTTGCACGCCAGACCCACCAGTACGATCAGGCCGATCTGGGTGAAGATGTTGTTGTCGCCACCGGACAGGATCACCCCGGCGATGGCCGACAGCAGGGTCATCGGCACGATCAGGATCACCGCCAGCGGCAGGCCCCAGCTTTCATACAGCGCGGCCAGCACCAGGAAAGCGAGCAGCACGCAGAGCGGGAACACGTAGATCGCGGAGTTGCCGGCGAGGATCTGCTGGTAGGTCAGTTCGGTCCATTCGTAGGTCATGCCATTGGGCAGCTCCTGCTTGAGCAGGCGCTCGATGGCGGCTTCGGCCTGGCCGGAGCTGTAGCCCGGTGCGGCGGCGCCGTTGATCTCGGCGGTGATGAAGCCGTTGTAGTGCATCACGCGGTCGGGGCCGGAGGTGTCGCTGATCTTGATGAAGGTGGCCAGCGGGACCATTTCACCCAGGTTGTTGCGCACTTTCAGCTGGCCGATCTGCTCGGGTTCGAGACGGAACTGCTGCTCGCCCTGGACGTTCACCTGGTAGGTGCGGCCGAAGCGGTTGAAGTCGTTCGCGTACAGCGAGCCCAGGTAGACCTGCAGGGTGTCGAAGATGTCGCTGATCGCAACCCCATGGGTCTTGGCCTTTTCGCGGTCGATGGCAGCATCCACCTGCGGCACGTTCACCTGGTAGCTGGTGAACACCGACATGGGGTTGAGCTCCGGCAGCGCGCGGGCATTGTTGAGGATGTTCTGGGTCTGTGCGTAGAGCTCCTCGTAACCGGCGTTGCCACGGTCCTCGATCTGCAGGCGGAAGCCGCCGATGGTCCCCAGCCCCTGTACCGGCGGCGGCGGGAAGATCGCGATGTAGGCGTCCTGGATATCCGCGAACTGCTTGTTCAGCTCGGCGGCGATCTCGTTGGCCGACATGCCCGGGCCTTTGCGCTCGCTGAAGTCCTTGAGCGGGGTGAAGACGATGCCGCTGTTGGGGCTGTTGGTGAAACCGTTGATCGACAGGCCGGGGAAGGACACGGTGTGCTCGATGCCCGGGTGCTTGCCGGCGATTTCCGACATGCGCTTGATCACCGCTTCGGTGCGGTCCAGCGTGGCCGCGTCGGGCAGTTGGGCGAAGGCCACCAGGTACTGCTTGTCCTGTTGCGGCACGAAGCCGGTCGGGGTGCTGGAGAAGCCCAGGTAGGTCAGGCCGATCAGCCCTGCGTACAGCAGCAGCGCGATGGAGCTGCCACGCAGCACACGGGTGACGGTGCCGACGTAGCCATGGCTGGCGCGGTCGAAGAAGCGGTTGAACGGACGGAACAACCAGCTGCCCAGCAGCTTGTCGAGGATCACCGAGAAGCGATCCTTCGGCTCGTGGTGGCCCTTGAGCAACACGGCGGACAGCGCCGGCGACAGGGTCAGCGAGTTGAACGCGGAGATCACCGTCGATATCGCGATGGTCAAGGCGAACTGCCGGTAGAACTGCCCGGTGAGGCCGGAGATGAACGCGGTGGGAATGAACACGGCGCACAGCACCAGCGCGGTGGCGATGATCGGCCCGGTCACTTCCTTCATGGCGCGCTTGGTCGCCTCGATGGGCGTGAGGCCCAGCCCGATGTTCCGCTCGACGTTCTCCACCACCACGATGGCGTCGTCCACCACGATACCGATCGCCAGTACCAGGCCGAACAATGACAGCGCGTTGAGCGAGAAGCCGAAGGCGTGCATCACCGCGAAGGTGCCGATCAGCGACACCGGCACGGCGGCCAGCGGGATGATCGAGGCGCGCCAGGTCTGCAGGAACAGCACGACCACCAGCACCACCAGGATCAGGGCTTCGAACAGGGTGTGCACCACCGCTTCGATGGAGCCGCGCACGAAGATGGTCGGGTCATAGACGATGGAGTAGTCCACGCCCTGGGGGAAGTCCTTCTTCAGCTCGGCCATCTTCTCGCGCACCAGGTTGGAGATGGCGATGGCGTTGGAGCCGGGACGCTGGAAGATCGGGATGGCGACCGCCGGCTGGTTGTCCAGCAGCGAGCGCAGGGCGTACTGGCTGGAGCCGAGCTCGACGCGGGCGATGTCCTTCAGGCGGGTGATCTCGCCGTCCGGGCCGCTGCGGATGATGATGTTCTCGAACTCTTCCTCGGTGACCAGGCGACCCTGGGTGTTGATCGACAGCTGGAAGCTGGTGTCGCTCGGCGACGGCGGGGCGCCGAGGGAGCCGGCGGCGACCTGGCGGTTCTGCTCGCGGATCGCCGCGACCACGTCGGTGGCGGTCAGGTTGCGCGAAGCGACCTTGTTCGGGTCGAGCCACACACGCAGGGAGTAGTCGCCCATGCCGAACAGCTGAACGTCGCCCACACCGTCCAGGCGCGCCAGTTCGTCCTTGATGTTGAGGATGGCGTAGTTGGACAGGTAGAGCATGTCGTAGCGGTTATCCGGCGAGGTCAGGTGCACGACCATGGTCAGGTCGGGCGAGGCCTTGTCGACAGTGATGCCGATCCGCGTGACTTCCTCGGGCAGCTTGGGCTGCGTGCGGGTGACGCGGTTCTGCACCTGCACCTGCGCGTTGTCCAGGTCGGTGCCCAGGGCGAAGGTGATGGTCAGGGTCATCTTGCCGTCGGCGGTGGACTGCGAGGACATGTAGAGCATGTTCTCGACGCCGGTGATGGCCTGTTCCAGTGGCGCGGCAACGGTCTCGCCGATCACCTTGGGGTTGGCGCCGGGGAAGTTGGCGCGCACCACCACGGTGGGCGGCACCACTTCGGGGTATTCGCTGATCGGTAGCTGGAACAGCGAGATGGCCCCGCCGATCAGGATGATCAGCGAAAGCACGGCGGCGAAGATCGGCCGCTGGATGAAGAATTGCGAAAAGTTCATGGCTGGTTCCTGTCGCGAACGCTGCGGTTCGCCAAACCCGGGACAAAGGTCACCCAAGGCCCTGGTGGGACAGGGCCTGGTACATCAATCGTTTAAGACAGGGGAAGGGTCAGCCGCGAGGCGCGCCCGGTTTGCCGGATTTCTCGGCGACTTTCGGCGCCTCGATCTGCTCCAGCGCCTGGCGCTGGCTTTCGAGGTTGGCGAGGGTTTCCTTGCTGGCCATCTCGACACCCTGGGCATCGACCTGGGCGCCCGGGCGAACCCGTTGCAGGCCGTTGACCACGATGCGATCACCTTTCACCAGGCCCGAGCGAACGATGCGCAGGCCTTCGAGTTTCGGGCCCAGCTCGATGCCGCGGTACTGCACCTTGCTGTCCTTGTCGAGCACCAGCACGAACTTCTTGCCCAGATCGGTGCCGACCGCTTCGTCCTTGATCAGCGCGGCGGGGTAGGTGCCGCTGCCGACCAGCTTGATGCGGGCGTACAGGCCGGGGGTGAACTGGTTGGCGTCGTTGTCGAACACGGCGCGGCCGCGGATGGTGCCGGTCTTGGGGTTGACCTGGTTGTCGAGGAAGTCCAGGCGGCCCTGGTGTGGGAAGCCATCCTCGCCGGTCAGGCCCAGGTACACCGGGCTGGTGCCACGGGCATCCGGGCCGCCCTTGCGGGCGAGGTCCACATACTTCAGGTAGACGCGCTCGTCGGCATCGAAGTAGGCGTAGACCTTGTCGGTGGAGACCAGGGTAGTCAGCACGCTTTCGCCGCTGTTCACCAGGTTGCCGGCGGTGACTTCGGCGCGCGAGACGCGGCCGTCGATGGGCGCGGTGACCTGGGTGAACGACAGGTTCAGGCGAGCGTTGTCCAGTTCCGCCTGGGTCGCGGCGACCACGGCTTTCGCCTCGGTGGCGGCGGCGGTGCGGGCGTCGGCGAGTTCCGCGGAAATGGCGTTGGTGGCGCGCAGGCGATCGCCACGGGACGCTTCGTTGACGGTACGGGTCTGGTTGGCGCGCGCCTGTTGCAGCTGCGCTTCCAGGCGATGCACCTCGGCCTGGAACGGCCGCGGGTCGATCTGGAACAGCAGGTCGCCTTTCTTCACCAGCGCGCCCTCACGGAAGGCGACGCGGTCGATGTAGCCGGAGACACGCGGGCGCAGTTCGACGGATTCCGGCGCCTCCAGGCGGCCGGTGAATTCGTCCCATTCGTTGATCGGTTGTTCGATGACGTCCGCCACGCTGACCTTGGGGGCGGCCATGTTCTGTGCCGCCTCCTGGCCCTTGCCGCAGGCGCTGAGAACCAGCACGGCGGCCAACGCCAACGGAATACGCAAGGTGTTCAGATTTCGCTCCATGGAAAAGACTCCGGCGATCTAATTGGTTTTGGGATTTCTGATGGAGCGGAGTCTGCGCAAGGGGGCGCTTGGGAACTAATCGAACGAGTGCATTTTGATTATCACGTGGAGTGATAAAAGCCTTTGCACTATGCGCATGAATAGATAGAAGGAACGGGCACGGAGATTGCCCAATGGCGGCCGACGCAGGGCGTATAACGCTCGACGTTATACGCCGTCTGACCTTGGCTGCCGTTGGCGTCGGCGTGCCCTGGGGCTTCTCGTGGCGACCGGCTCAACACTGAGTGCGGAGCTGAAGACGGTGTATCGGCGTACAACCGCGAGCGGTTGTACGCCCTACGGTTGCAGCGGGGTCAGAGGCTGTCCGGATCACCCACGAACATGGTGATCCGCGAGCGCAGCCAGCGCTCCGCCGGATCCTGGTCCTGGGCGCCGCGCCAGACCATGGACAGCTCGGCCAGGCGGGTGGGGAAGGGCGGTTCCTCGGCGCGCAGGCCGCCAGCGGCGGTGAGTGCCAGGGCCACGTACTCGGGGACGGTGGCGATGATGTCGGTGCCCGCCAGCAACTGGGCGAGGCCGACGAACTGCGGCACGGCCAGCACCACCTGGCGCTTGCGGTCCATCTCGGCGAGGGTCTGGTCGACGAAGCCGTCCAGGTCGCCTGCATAGGAGACCAGCGCGTGCGGGCGCGCGCAGTAGTCATCGAGGGTCAGCGCACCGGGAATCGAGTCGGCGCGCAGGATCTTCCAGGTGCTGCGGCGCAGGGTCTTGCGCTTGGCGTTGGCCGGCAGCTCGTCGGTGTAGCTGACGCCCACGGAGATTTCCCCGGAGGACAGCAGCTGCGGCATCAGCAGGTAGTTGGCGCGGCGTACCACCAGGGTGATGCCCGGTGCCTCGGAGCGCAGGCGGCGCAGCAGCGGCGGCAGCAGGCCGAACTCCACGTCGTCGGACAGGCCGATGCGGAACACCGCCTTGCTGGTGGCCGGGTCGAAGTCGGCGGCGCGGCTCAGTGCGGTGGAGATGGAGTCCAGCGCGGGCGAGAGGTGGCCGAAGATTTCCTGCGCCCGCGCGGTGGGTTCCATGCTGCGCCCGGTGCGTACGAACAGCGGGTCGTCGAACAGGCTGCGCAGGCGGGCCAGGGCCGCACTGATCGCCGGCTGGCCGAGGAACAGCTTCTCGGCGGCGCGGGTCACGCTGCGCTCATGCATCAGCGTCTCGAAAACGATCAACAGGTTGAGGTCAACCTTGCGGAGGTCGTTGCGGTTCATGGGGACTCCCTGGCGATGGGGGAAAAGTGAGGCCGAGCGTGTCCTGAGTCAAGTCTGTCAGATAAGTCCTTGATCAATTTCCACTTTTTTAATGAGAATCTCGCCCCGGTCGTGTGGTCTGACTCTGTATGAACAGAGCCACCCCGGCCCCTTGGACAGCCCCGGCGCAGAGCCTTGCAGCCGCGCCGGACAAGGCTTGCAACGCGGGCCGAATCATCGCCGTTTATGTCAATTATCAATGGTGAACGGTGGCGTCACCCCTAAAGCCCGGATAGAGTCCGTGGCTATGAAGCACTACTTAAGGCGAGGTATGTGATGTCCCGCATGATCCGTTTCCACCAGTTCGGTGACGCCTCGGTCCTGAAGATCGAGGAGATGCCGACCCCGCAACCGGGGCCGGGTGAAGTACTGATCCGTACCCAGGCACTGGGCGTCAGTTGGCGCGATGTGCTCTGGCGGCAGAACCTCGCCCCGGATCAGGCCAAGCTGCCGGCGGGCATCGGTTATGAACTCTCCGGCATCGTCGAAGCCGTGGGCGAGGGCGTTGAAGACCTCGAGCCCGGCATGGCGGTGGCCAGTTTCCCGGCGAACTCGCCGAACCTTTATCCGGCCTGGGGCGACCACGTCGTCCTGCCGCGCACCTCGCTGACCCGTTATCCGGACGTGCTCAGCCCGGTCGAGGCGGCGGTGCACTACACCGGCCTGCTGTATTCCTACTTCGCCCTGGTGGAGCTTGCCCAGATCAAGCCCGGCCAGCGCGTACTGATCACCGAAGCGGGCCATTGCCTGGCGCCGCAGGCGGTACAACTGGCCAAGGCGCTGGGCGCCCAGGTGATCGCCACCACCAGTTCCGAGGAGACCCGCGAGTTCCTCAAGGGCCTGGGTGCGGACAAGATCATCTACACCGAGGAACAGGACCTGGTGCTGGAAGTCGAGCGCTTCACCAAGGGTGAAGGCGTGGAGATCGTCCTCGACCAGTGCGCCGGTCCGCAGATGAAGCTGCTGGGTGACGTGGCCGCCCCGCGCGGCAAGCTGATCCTGTACGGCATCAACGGCGGCAACGACGCGGCATTCCCGGCCTGCGCGGCGTTCAAGAAGCACCTGCAGTTCTACCGCCACTGCGTGCTGGACTTCACCGGGCAACCGGAGATCGGCCTGACCCGCAACGACGAGGCCGTGCAACGGGCGCTGACCGCGATCAATCAGATGACCGCCGACCAGTTGCTCAAGCCGAGCATCGACCGGGTGTTCGACTTCGCCCAGTACCGCGACGCCAACTACTACATGGAAACCTGCCCGGGCGGCGGCCGTGTGGTGATGAAGATGCCGGAGTGATCCGGCGTCCGTCGCTGAAAAAGCCACCCTTCGGAGTGGCTTTTTTTTGCCCGCGAACCAGTGCCTCCGCCTGGAAATCATCGCGCACGGAGTTCTCGCGGGTTGAGCAGTGACCTGTAGGAGCGGGCCATGCCCGCGATCGCGCGCATGGCGCGCTCCTACACGGTATTCCATTCAAATCTCGTCACACCCTGCGCGGGTTTGATGGGTATCGCTGCGCTCCACGCCATCCTACGCAGAGCATCAGTGGCATTTTCGACAAGAGCAGGCGCTGCGCTCGTCGGTCGCAAAGCGCCGGAATAGAGCTATCTATATACCGCTGCATCCCCCGCAGTATCAGGCAAGCCTGAAGAGAACCAGGCAAACCGCTCGGCGCCTTCCTCGCGTATTGTCGCGGCACCTGCCGGCGCCTGCGCCTAGGCTGAATCCATTGCGTGTCGGAGCCGCTGCGCTTCGCCTCCATTCCATCACCCGCATGAAGAGGTGAACTCCCTGATGATTACCGTGAACCTGAACGGCAAGGACCATGAACTCGACGCCCCCGGCGAGATGCCGCTGCTCTGGGCTATCCGCGATGTCGCCGGGATGACCGGCACCAAGTACGGTTGCGGCATGGCCCTGTGCGGCGCCTGCACCGTGCACATCGACGGCCAGCCGACGCGCTCCTGCGTCACCCCGCTGGCGGCGGTGGCCGGCAAGAAGGTCACCACCATCGAGGCGGTGGCCGAGCAGGCCGCTGGCAAGGCCGTGCAGGACGCCTGGCGCAAGCTCGACGTGGTGCAGTGCGGCTACTGCCAGTCCGGGCAGATCATGTCGGCCACCGCGCTGCTGGCCTCGAACAAGAAGCCCAGCGACGCCGACATCGACGCCGCCATGAGCGGCAACATCTGCCGCTGCGCCACCTATGCGCGGATCCGCGCGGCCATCCACGACGCCGCCCAGACCCTGGCCTGAGGACCGACACCATGCTCGAACCCCGTATCGACCAACTGCCGGCCGAGGCCGGCAGCATCCTCAACGTCAGCCGCCGCAGCTTCCTGCGCGGCGCCGGCGGCCTGGCCCTGGGCATCTACTTCGCGCCGCTGCTGGGCAAGCTGGGTGATGCCCAGGCGGCTGCTGATTTCGAACCTAACGCCTTCGTCCGTATCGCGCCGGACGGTACTGTCACCGTGATCGCCAAGCACGTGGAGATGGGCCAGGGCAGCTACACCGGCCTCGCCACCCTGGTGGCCGAGGAGCTGGATGCCGACTGGAGCCACGTGCAGGTCGAAGGTGCGCCGGCGGACGCCAAGCGCTACGCCAACCTGGCCTTCGGCAACCTGCAGGGCACCGGCGGCAGCAACGCCATGGCCAACTCCTTCGAACAGATGCGCAAGGCCGGCGCCAGCGCCCGCGCCATGCTGGTGGGTGCGGCAGCGGAGCAGTGGAAGGTGCCCGCCGGGGAAATCCAGGTGCAGAACGGCGTGGTCAGCCACGCCGCTTCCGGGCACAAGGCGAGCTTCGGCGAACTGGCCGAGGCGGCCGCGAAGCAGCCGGTGCCGGCGGACGTGAAACTCAAGGAGCCGAAGGACTTCAAGCTGATCGGCCAGGTGTCGCTGCCGCGCAAGGACAGCCCGTCCAAGACCGACGGCACCGCCCAGTTCACCCAGGACGTGCACCTGCCGGACATGCTGGTGGCGGTGGTCGCCCATCCGCCGCGTTTCGGCGGCGTGCCGGCAAAGGTCGACGCGAGCAAGGCCAAGGCCGTGCCGGGCGTGGTGGAGGTCGTGCAGTTCCCCGGCAGCGAGCGGCGTTTCGCCGGCGTCGCGGTGCTGGCGAAGAACACCTGGGCCGCGCGCCAGGGCCGCGATGCCCTGCAGGTCGAGTGGGATGAGAGCAAGGCATTCAAGATGGGCAGCAAGGAAATCTTCGCCCAGTACCGCGACATGGCCAGCAAGCCGGGCCTGGTGGCGCGCAACGACGGCGATGTGGCCAAGGTGCTGGAGAAGCCGGCGCACCTGATCGAGGCCGAGTACCAGTTCCCCTATCTTGCCCACGCCGCCATGGAACCGCTGAACTGCGTGGTCTTCCTCAAGGAAGACGGCTGCCAGATCTGGAACGGCGAGCAGTGGCAGACCGGCGACCAGATGTCGGTGGCGCAACTGCTGGGCCTGCAGCCCGAGCAGGTGAGCATCACCCAGCTGTACGCCGGCGGCAGCTTCGGCCGCCGCGCCAATCCGCATTCGGACTACGTGCTGGAAGCGGTCGCCATTGCCAAGGCGGCCCGCGAGCAGGGCGTGAAGGTACCGATCAAGATGGTCTGGACCCGTGAGGACGACACCCGTGGCGGCTATTACCGTCCGGCCTTCCTGCACCGCGCGCGGCTGGCGGTGGACGCCCAGGGCAACCTGGTGGGCTGGGAGCAGCGGCTGGTGGGGCAATCCTTCATCGTCGGTACGCCGTTCGAGAAGTTCATGGTCAAGGACGGCGTCGACAAGATCGCCGTGGAAGGCGCCGCCGATCTGCCCTACGCCGTGCCCAACCTGCGCGTCGAGCAGGCGCTGGCGGACAACGTGACGGTGCCGACCCAATGGTGGCGCTCGGTGGGCCACACCCACACGGCGTTCTCCACCGAGACGCTGATCGACGAGGCAGCCATCGCCGCCAAGCAGGACCCGTACGAGTTCCGCCGCAAGCTGCTGGAGAAACACCCACGGCATCGCGGCGCGCTGGAGCTGGTGGCGCAGCGGGCGAACTGGCTGGCGCCGCTGGAGAAGGGCAAGGACGGCGAGCAGCGCGGTCGCGGCATCGCCGTGCATGAATCCTTTGGCAGCTTCGTCGCCCAGGTAGTGGAAGTGACCTACAAGGCGGACAAGAGCTTCAAGGTGGACCGCGTGGTCTGCGCGGTGGATTGCGGCCTGGCGATCAACCCCGACGTGATCAAGGCGCAGATGGAAGGGGGCATCGGCTTTGCCCTGTCGGCGGCGCTGCACAGCGCCATCACCCTGACCGACGGCAAGGTCGACCAGTCCAACTTCCACGACTTCCAGGTCCTGCGCATCAACGAGATGCCGGTGGTGGAGGTGCACATCGTGCCGTCGGCCGAGCCGCCGACCGGCGTCGGCGAGCCCGGCGTTCCGCCCCTGGCGCCGGCCCTGGCCAATGCGCTGTTCGCGGCAACCGGCAAGCGTATCCGCACCTTGCCGATCGGCAATCAGTTGCAGGCCTGAGGCGCGCCCGTGAAAGCAAATGCCCCGCTGGTGCGGGGCATTTGCCGTTCAGGGTCTAAGCTTTCCTCAGGTCAGGCGACCAGAGCCTGCTGTTCGTGCGCCTCGCAGATCAGCTCGCGCAGTACCCGGCGTTCTTCGGGCAGGGTGGCGGCGCTGTGCAGGGCGAGGCCGCCTTCCTCGTCGGTGACGGCGACCTCGGTCTCGAAGTGCAATTGCACCTCGTCCAGGGTGATGTAGGTGATGCGGTACGCCTCGTCGTGACTGTGCATGGTCGCAGGCTCGATGTGGGAGGGCGCAGGCCCGATGGAGGCATCGTCGCGCCGCGCGGGCCAGGGCGGAAGTGAAACGCCGTGATGGTGAACATCACCGAAGGCGATGGTGCCGGCGAAGTTTTCCGGCATCTGTCACGCAGGACGGGTATCCTGCGCGGGCGTGCCCACACCGGGCACTTTGTAAATCGAACTGGAGCAGTGACATGAGCCGCGACAAGCAGCTTTTCCCGGAAGACGAAATCGGCGATGCCCTGTGGGCCCTGCAGGAAGACGGCGAAGACCTCTCCCTCGAGCATGAGGTGGAGTTCGCGGTGATCTTCCCGGACGAGCAGTCCGCCCTGGACTTCGCCATCATGCTGCTGCAGAACGGGCAGAAGGTGGCGTACTCCGAGTACGACGGCAACGACAAGCTGCCCTGGCAGGTCCTGGCCTACCCGGTGATGGAGCTCTCCCACGAGCACGTCAGCGGCTATGCGGCGCTGCTGTCCGAGCACTCCGCTGACCTGGGTGGTCAGATGGACGGCTGGTCGGCGCTCTGATCGGCCGATGCTGCATGAAAACGGCGCCTTCGGGCGCCGTTTTTCTTTTAGGTGGCTGAGCTTCTCCGTTCCGTAGGGCGCATAACGCGCCAGCGTTATGCGCCGCGAAAGGGCCGGCGGATAACCTGTTCCAGGTTATGCGCCCTACGGTTCGCTTCTACGAAAAGCCCAAGTCCCGCGTGATGCGGGCCTTTGCCATTACGCCGGACAAGTCACTCCGGCAACGGCGCATGGCGCGCCACCTGGCGCAGCGCCTGCTCGTAGTAGTCGGTGCTCTGCGCGCCGGAGATCAGTTGGCGGCCATTGAGGATCACCGCCGGCACCGCTCGGATGCCGTGGCTGGTGTAGAAGTCCTCCTCGGCCACCACCTCGTCGCCGTAGGCGTCGCTGTCGAGGATTTCCCGCGCGCGGACTGCGTCCAGGCCGACGCTGATGGCCACTTCCAGCAGTACCTCAGGGTCGCTCGGGTCGCGCCCTTCGCCAAAATAGGCATGCAACAGTGCCTGCTTCAGGGCCACGTCGCGGTGCGATTCCGCCGCCCAGTGCAGCAGGCGGTGAGCATCGAAGGTGTTGTAGATGCGGCTGCGCTTCTTCAGGTCGAAGTGCACGCCGACTTCCTCGCCCATGGCGCGCAGGTGTTCCTGGTTGCGGGCGATGTCCTCGGCGCTGCTGCCGTACTTGCGTTGCAGGTGCTCCACCAGGTCTTCGCCTTCGGCGGGCATGTCGGCATTGAGTTCGAAGGGCTTGATGCGCAGTTCCACGGTCAGCTCGCCGTCGACCCGACGCATGGCTTCGAGGAGGCCGTTGAGGCCGATGGCACACCAGGGGCAGACCACGTCGGAGACGAAATCGATGGTGATGGCGTCGCTCATGGGGCGAACTCCGGCAAATGGGCGAGCAACCAGCATGGACCCGGAAGGGGGTTCCGATCCAGTCACGAGACGGCCGGGAGTGTTTCGACAGGCTTGCCGGCTGCCAGCACTTCAGGGCTGAAGTGCCGGCAGCGGGGCTGGAATAGGGGCGACGTCCGTGTCGCGAAGAGGGTCAGAAGTCGACGGTCATCGACAGCTTCAGGGTGCGCGGGTCGCCCTGGGTCAGGTAACCGCCGATGGTGGAGGCCCAGTAGGACTTGTTGGCGACGTTCTCCAGGTTGGTGCGCAGGGTCACGTCGCGCTCGTCCACCTTGAAGGCGTAGCGGGCGCCGAGGTCGACGCGGGTCCAGGCCGGGATGCTCAGGTCGTTGGCGGCGTCCAGGTACTGGCCGCCGGTGCGCAGCACGCGGCCGTTGAGGGCCGCGCCCTGAAGGCCGGGGATGTCCCAGTCGGCGCCCAGGTTGTACTGGAAGGTCGGCACGCCCACGGCGCGGTTGCCGTCGGTCTTGCCGCCCGCGGTGTTCTTCAGCTCGGTGTCGATCCAGGTGCCGCCAGCCAGCAGGCGCAGGCCGTCGACGGGCTCGCCGAAGACGTTCAGCTCGATGCCACGGTTTTCCTGCTCGCCATCGACGCTGAAGATCTTCGAATCCGGGTCGGTGGTGCTGAACGGCTGCTCGATGCGGTAGAAGGCCAGGTTGCCGCCGTAGCTGCCGAAGTCCAGCTTGGCGCCCACTTCCACCTGCTTGGAACGGTTCGGCGCGAAGACTTCGCCGAAGTTCGACGCGCTGCTGGGCGCCGTTGGGCCGGCGGCCAGGCCTTCGATGCGGTTGGCGTAGAGCGACAGGTACTCGGTGGGCTTCACCACCAGGCCGTAGACCGGTGTGGTGATGGATTCGTCGTAGCTGGCGGTGCGCTTGCCGACGTAGTTCCAGCCGTCGGTACCGATGCTCTGCCGGCGAACACCGACGGTCAGCAGCACGCGGTCATCGAGGAAGCCCAGGGTGTCGGCGGCGGCCAGGCTCTTGTTCAGCGTCTTGCCGACGATTCCCGGGTCGCTGTAGTCGCCGCCGGTCAGGGTCGGCGCGGGCTTGGGCGTCTGCACCGGGTTATAGATGTCGGTGGGGTAGCGCTTGGTGATCATGGTGTAGGCGCTGCGCTGTTCGGCCCAGATGCCGGCGACGCTGAGGTTCATCTGGTGGGTGACCGGGCCGGTGGCGAAGTGGCCGTTCAGGCCGGCCATGGCACTCTTGTTGTCCTCGTCGTGGGTGGCGTCCATCATGCCGCCGCCCGCGGTGCCGTTGTTGTCGCTGAGGGTCAGGGCCGAGTAGGAGCCGTTCTCGCGGGTGTGCTTGGCGCCGCCGGAGAGGTAGGCGGTCCAGCTGTCGTTGAGGTCGTACTCGGCGCGGAACATGCCGAAGGTGTCTTCGAGCTGCGAATAGCTCCAGGACTGCGCGTAGTTGTCGTCGGCGTCCGGCGCGTGGGGGATGCTGGTGACGCCGGTGCCGACGTAGACCACCGGGCGGCCCTGGTTGATGCGCTGCTTCTGGTAGCCGAAGTCGGTCATCAGGCGCAGGCGCTCGCCACGGTAGTCGAGATTGACGGTGGCCAGCTTGTAGCGCTGGTTCTCGTCGTCGACGCCGGTCTCGCCCTCGCGCTGGGCCAGGTTGACCCGCGCGCCGAAGCGGTTGTCCTCGCCGAAGCGCTGGCCCAGGTCCAGGTGCTCGCCGATCTGGTTATCGCTGCCGTAGCCCAGGGTCACGCTGCGGGTGGGGACGTCCTCGGCGCGCTTGGTCTGCAGGTTGACCGCGCCGCCGATGCCGGAGCCGCTGGGCGTCACGCCGTTGATGAAGGCATTGGGGCCCTTGAACAGCTCGACGCGCTCCAGTGACTCGGTGCCGATGATCTGCCGCGGGGTGACGCCGTACAGGCCATTGAGCGAGACGTCGTCGGTGCTCAGCGGCAGGCCGCGGATGACGAAGATCTGCGAGAAGTTGCCGTAGCCGTTGCCTTGGCGTACCGAGGCATCGTTGAGCAGCACGTCGCCAACGGTTTGTGCCTGGGTGTCCTGGATGGTCTTGGCGGTGTAGCTGGCGAAGCTGAAGGGCACATCCTGGATGTCCTGGTTGCCCAGCATGCCCAGCTGCGCGCCACGGGCGACCTGGCCACCGGCGTAGGCAGGCGGCAGCTCGCCACGTTGCACGGCGCCGCTGACGGTGGTGGCGTCCATTTCCAGGGCGCCGCTGTCATCAGGCGCCGCCTCCACGCCGTAGCCGCTGTTCTTGCGTACCAGGCGGTAACCGCTGCCTTGCAGCAGGTGCTCCAGGCCTTGCTCGGGCGCGAAGCTGCCTTGGAGTCCCGCGCTCTGCTGCTGATTCAGCGCTTGCGCCTCGAAGGCCAGCGGCACGCCGGCCTGGGCGGCGAAGCGCGCCAGCACCTCGCCCAGCGGGCCGGGGGCGATGTCGTACTGGCGCTGCTGGCTGGCGGCTTCGGCGGTCAGGGTGGGCAGCACGACGCCGCCGGTCAGGGCCAGGCCGACGGCCAGGGCAAGGGAGTGGGGGCGAAGGCGGGAGCGGAGGAGCATGGAGTGTTCCTGTCGGCAAAAGAGGTTGTCTTCCTCTTCACCGGGCGAGTGCGAAAAAGGTGTCAGGGGTGAGTGAAATTTTTCAGACGGTGTTTGGGCAGAACGAGTGAAGTGAGGCGGCTTTTGTAGGATGGGTGGAGCCTAAGCGATACCCATGCTGTCGGCGGCGGGCCGATGGGTATCGCTCCGCTCCACGCCATCCTACGGACGTGCCCAATGCGATCGATCGCATTGAGGCGGAATCAGCTCATGCAGGCTCCACCGTCACCCAATAGCGCGTCAGCCGCCGCAGCTTCACCGGCAGCATGTCTGTCAGCAGCGCGAGGCCTGCGTCGCTGTCGCCAACCGGGATCGCCCCGGTCACACGCAGGTCGGCCAGACGCGGGTCGCAACGCAGGAAGCCGCTGCGGTAGCGGCCCAGTTCGTCCAGCAGGTGATCCAGGCGCATGCCCTGGGCCAGCAACATGCCGTTCTCCCAGGCGCTGGCGTTGGCATCCGCCGTCTGCAGGGACTGGAAGCCCTGTGCCCCGAAGACCAGCTGCTGGCCGGCGCTGACCATTTGGCTGGCGTACCCCGGCAGTTCGACGCTGACCTCTTTGTCGAGCACCGCGACCCGGCATGCATCGCCCAGGTCGCGCAGGCTGAAGCGTGCGGCCGAGGTGCGCAGCAGGCCATGACGGCTGTCGACGAGGAAGGGGCGCGGGTCGGGCAGGGCGTCGACGAGGATTTCGCCCTCGAGCAGGCTCAGGCGTCGCTCGCGCGCACTGAAGGCGACGTTTACCGCGCTGTCGGTATTCAGGGTGAGCTGGCTACCGTCCGGCAGGCGCAGGTGCTTGCGCTCGCCCACGGCGGTGCGCAGGTCGGCGTTCCACTCCGCCCAAGGCATCTGCCGTGCCACTAGCCAGGTGGCCGGCGCCACGGCCATCAGGACGCCCAGGCGGTTGAGCATCTGCCGACGGCTCAGGCCGCTGCGTTGCAGGCTCTGTCGGCCTAGGCCCGGCGGCAGTTGGCGCAGGCCCAGCAGGGCTTCGGCGCGGCGCCAGGCTTCGGCGTGCTGGGCACTGCGGGCACGCCATTGTTCGATGGCTTGCAGGTCGGCACTGCTGGCCGGGTGCTCATTCAGGCGCACCAGCCAGTCGGCGGCTTCGCCGAGGATGCCGGGGTCCAGCGGTTGCTCGCGCATCAGGCGACGCTCAGGCAGGCGACGAAGCCGGCCCGCATATAGCGCTTCACGCTGGCCAGGGAAACGCCCAGGCGCTCGGCGATCAGCGGGTAGGTCAGGCCGTCCAGTTGCGACAGCAGGAAGGCCTCGCGGGGCAGCGCCGGCAGCTCGTTCAAGGCGGCGTCGATGCGCTCCAGCGCCTCGAGGATCAGCTCGCGAGTTTCCGGTCCGGGCGCCAGCTCTTCGGGCAGCGCGGCGACGCTCTCCAGGTAGGCGCGCTCGATCTCCTGGCGCCGCCAGCGGTCCACCAGCAGGCCCTTGGCAATATGGGTGAGGAGGGCGCGCGGCCGTTCGCCGAGGTCTTCCAGCGGCCGCCGCAGCAGGCGCAGGAAGGTGTCATGGGCCAGGTCGGCGGCATCCCAGGCGTTGCCCAGCCTGCCGCGCAGCCACTGCTGGAGCCAGCCGTTGTGCTCGTTGTAGAGGGTGTGCAGGTGCTGCGGGGAAGGGGTTTCGACGAGGGCCACGGTGCGTGCGTCAGATTTTCATTTGAGAATGCCTATCATTTTAGGGTTTTCCCGCTCTCCAGCGCAATGCCGTTGCGACGCAGCCGGTCGGACGGCGACATCCGCGACCGCGCGACACTGGAATTGCCACGAAGACGCGCTACCTTGAGCCTGTTGTGTTCGGAATTTTCCGACACCGCACTTCTCCCGCCGTCCCGCGCAGGCAACGGACCCGCAGCAGCTGGCCCGGCAGTCACCCAGCAGATACGGAGCACACCATGGCTCGCACCACGCCCATCGAGCTTTACCGCAATATCGGCATCGTCGCCCACGTCGACGCCGGCAAGACCACGACGACCGAGCGCATCCTTTTCTACACCGGTGTGAACCACAAGATGGGCGAGGTGCACGACGGCGCGGCGACCATGGACTGGATGGTGCAGGAGCAGGAGCGCGGCATCACCATCACCTCGGCGGCCACCACGGCGTTCTGGCAGGGCTCGTCCAAGCAGTACCCCAACAAGTACCGCTTCAACATCATCGACACTCCCGGCCACGTCGATTTCACCATCGAGGTGGAGCGCTCCCTGCGTGTGCTCGATGGTGCCGTGGTGGTGTTCAGCGGCGCCGATGGCGTCGAGCCGCAGTCCGAGACGGTGTGGCGCCAGGCCAACAAGTACCACGTGCCGCGCCTGGCCTACGTCAACAAGATGGACCGCCAGGGCGCCGACTTCCTCCGTGTGGTGGCGCAGATCAAGCAGCGCCTGGGCCACACCCCGGTGCCGATCCAGCTGGCCATCGGCTCGGAAGAAACCTTCTCCGGGCAGATCGACCTGGTGAAGATGAAGGCCATCGTCTGGAACGACGCGGACCAGGGCACCAGCTACACCGAGGAACCCATCCCGGCGGAGCTGCAGGCGCTGGCGGACGAATGGCGCGCGCACATGGTCGAGGCCGCCGCCGAGGCCAACGACGACCTGATGAACAAATACCTCGAAGGCCAGGAACTGACCGTCGAGGAAATCAAGGCCGGCCTGCGCCAGCGCACCCTGGCCAACCAGATCGTCCCGGCGGTGCTGGGCTCCTCGTTCAAGAACAAGGGCGTGCCGCTGGTGCTCGACGCGGTGATCGACTACCTGCCGGCGCCCACGGAAATCCCGGCGATCAACGGCACCGATCCGGACGATGAAGAGAAGCACCTGGAGCGTCACGCCGACGACAGCGAACCGTTCTCCGCGCTGGCCTTCAAGATCGCCACCGACCCCTTCGTCGGTACCCTGACCTTCGCCCGCGTGTATTCCGGCGTGCTGAGCAGCGGCGACGCCGTGCTCAACTCGGTGAAGATCAAGAAGGAACGCGTCGGCCGGATGGTGCAGATGCACGCCAACCAGCGCGAGGAGATCAAGGAAGTGCGCGCCGGCGACATCGCCGCGCTGATCGGCATGAAGGACGTCACCACAGGCGACACCCTGTGCTCCATCGACAAGCCGATCATCCTCGAGCGCATGGACTTCCCCGACCCGGTGATCTCCGTGGCCGTGGAGCCCAAGACCAAGGCCGACCAGGAGAAGATGGGCATCGCCCTGTCCAAGCTGGCCCAGGAAGACCCCTCGTTCCGCGTCAAGACCGACGAGGAAACCGGGCAGACCATCATCTCCGGCATGGGCGAGCTGCACCTGGACATCATCGTCGACCGCATGCGCCGCGAGTTCAACGTCGAGGCCAACATCGGCAAGCCGCAGGTGGCCTACCGCGAGGCGATCCGCAAGAAGTGCGAGATCGAAGGCAAGTTCGTTCGCCAGTCCGGCGGCCGTGGCCAGTTCGGTCACTGCTGGATTCGCTTCGAGCCGGGTGACGAGGGCAAGGACGGGCTGGAGTTCGTCAACGAGGTGGTTGGCGGTGTGATCCCGCGCGAATTCATCCCGGCGATCCAGAAGGGCATCGAGGAGCAGATGCAGAACGGCGTGCTCGCCGGCTACCCGCTGATCGGCCTGAAGGCCTCGGTGTTCGACGGCTCCTACCACGACGTCGACTCCAGCGAGATGGCGTTCAAGATCGCCGCCTCCATGGCCACCAAGCAGCTCTCGCAGAAGGGCGGCGCGGTGCTGCTGGAGCCGGTGATGAAGGTCGAGGTGGTGACGCCGGAGGACTACATGGGCGACGTGATGGGCGACCTCAACCGCCGGCGCGGGCTGATCCAGGGCATGGAAGATACGCCGGCCGGCAAGGTCATCCGCGCCGAGGTGCCGCTGGGCGAGATGTTCGGCTATGCCACCGACGTGCGCTCGATGTCCCAGGGGCGGGCGAGCTATTCGATGGAGTTCACCAAGTACGCCGAGGCGCCGGCGAATATCGCCGAGGCAATCATCAAGAAGGCCCACGGCTGAGGTTTCCCCAAGCCAATGACGGCGCCTTCGGGCGCCGTTTCTTTTGATCTTCGTAGGAGCGAGCTTGCTCGCGAACCGCTTGGCACCGATGTTCACCTGTAGGAGCGGGCCATGCCCGCGATCCGTCGGCAGGGCCGGCGTTTCAACAGCTCGCTACATAGCCGGAAATGCTGGCATCAACCTGCAGCAGCGCCCGTGGGCGCAATCGCGGGCATGGCCCGCTCCTACAGGGATATGCCGTGGCGGCAATCACTCCGCCAACGGCAACCCGAAACAGAACATCGCCCCACACGGCTCGACATTCTCCGCCCAGATGTCCCCGCGGTGCCGCGAGACGATGCTCTGGCACAGCGCAAGACCAATGCCGTTGCCGCTCACCTTCGAGGTGAAGAAGCCATCGAACAGCCGCTCCCTGGCGCCGGCATCGATGCCGGGGCCCTGGTCGAGCACGCACAGGCGCGCGCTGTCGCCGTCGCGAGAGGTGCGGATGCGCAGCAGGCGGCGCTCTTCGGGGAGGTTGAGCATCTCCTCGATGGCGTTGAAGGCGAGGTTGAGGATCACCTGGCCGACCAGCACCTTCTCGCAGCTCACCCACAGCGGTTCGTCGCAGCGTTCCAGTACCACGCGCACGTTGCTTGGCTGGGCCTTGAGGCTGATGAAGTAGAGCGTCTCGCCGAGCAGTTCGTTGAGGTCGATGCGCTGCTCGGCCTGCTCCAGCTTCACCACGTATTCGCGCACGCTCTTGATGATCAGCGAGGCGTGCTCGATCTGCCGCACGGCGCTGTCCAGGCCCCAGGCGGCGGAGGCTTCGGCCTTCTGTTCGCGGTCCAGGCGGATCAGCGCGCCCTCGATGAAGTTGCGCGTCGCCGCCAGCGGCTGGCTGAGTTCGTGGGCAATCGCCAGGGCCATCTCGCCCATGGCGTTGTAGCGCGCCAGGTACTCCAGCTTCTGGTCGCTCTGGCGCTGCGCCTGGGCGGCGCGCACCTGCTCGGTGACATCGCGGAACAGCAGCAGGTGGCCGACCAGGTCGTCCTCGATCTCGATGTAGCGGCAGGTCGCGTGGTGCCAGCGCCATTCGCCGTCCAGGCGTTGCAGCTGGTAGCTGACGGAGTAGGGCTCGCGGCTGGGCGGTTGCATCGCCAGGTGGTGTTCCAGGCGCGGGCGCGTGGCGCTGTCGCAGCGGCCGAGGAAGTTGTGCGCCATCCAGTCGTCCTGGCTGCCGCCCAGCAGTGGCAGGGCGGATTCGCTGAGGAAACGCAGCTTGCCGTCGGCATCGAGTACCGCCACGCCCTCGGCGAGGTCCTGCATGAAGGCCTTCAGGCGGCTCTCGAAACGCTGCAGGTCGCGCTCGACCTGCTTCTCCTTCGAGATGTCGCGGAACTGCACCATCAGCACGTCGCGCTCCTGCAGGTGCACGCGGGTGGCGACGGCTTCGGAGAGGATTTCCACGCCCTGCTTGGAGCGGTAGCACCACTCGATGGTGCGCTGGCCGGTGCGCGCAGCGCCTTCCAGCCAGCGCAGGCCGACCGAGCGGCGGTACTGCGGGGCCTTGGCAGTCATGTCCGGGGCCTTGAGCGGCACCAGCTCTTCGAGGGTGAAGCCGAGTACGGCCAGGGCGGCGTTGTTGGCCCAGAGGATTTCCTTGGTCTGCGCATCGTGAAGGATCACGCACAGCGGCATGGCCTGGAGCAGGGCGAGGAAGTCGTCGGGCTTGGGCTGGAACATCATGCGGGACTCTTTGGGCAGTGCTGTCTTTATACCGCGCAGCGTAGCGCGAAGGGACTGCGGAGTAACTCGCCGCCGACTAGGGGATTTCCTTAGGCGCGGGGCTGCACGCCCCAATAGTTGGGCGGGCAGGGCGGTTCATACACTGGCCCCAACGACGACCGACCCGCATCGAACGGGCCGGCCCTACAAGAACAACCGGAGATGACGCCATGCTGCGTGCCGCCCTCGCCGAACCGCTCGATGCGGACGGCCGTGCCCTCGAATTCCAGCGCGTGCTCGACGAAGTCCGCCAACGTCGCGACGAGTTCGACAGCCGCTCCCACGTTCCCCGCGACATGATCGAACGCTTCCGCGACGTGGGCATCTACCGCGCCGCGACTCCGCGCTGCTTCGGCGGCGACGCGCTGCCGCCGGCGCAGTTCCTGCGCCTGGTCGAACGCATCGCCGAAGCCGACGGCTCCGCCGGCTGGGTAGCCAGCTTCGGCAGCGCCAGCACCTACCTCACCGCGCTGCCGCGCCACACTCTTGCCGAACTCTATGCCGATGGCCCGGACCTGGTGTTCGCCGGCGGCCTGTTCCCGATCCAGCCGGCCACGCAGGTGGAAGGCGGCTGGCGCGTCAGCGGCACCTGGAAGTTCGCCAGCGGCTGCAAGGGCGCCGACGTGCTCGGCGTCGGCATCGGTATCGGTGGTCCGGGCGGCAAGCCGCGCACTGCGCTGCTGCGTGCCAGGGACGTGGAGATCGTCGAGAACTGGAACGTGGTCGGCCTGAAAGGCACCGGCAGCCACGACCTGAAGCTGGACAACGTCTTCGTCGCGGACGACTGGACCTTCATCCGTGGCGGTGAATCGAGCATCGACGAGCCGCTGTACCGCTACCCGACCATCGCCTACGCCGCCCAGGTGCTCGCCGTGGTCAACCTCGGCCTGGCCCGCGCGGCGCTGGACGAGATCACCCGCATGGCGTCTTCCAGCGGCGTGACCGGCGCGCCCAAGCTGGGTGATCGGGCCTACGTACGCATCGAGATCGGCAAGGCCGAAGCCGAGTTGCAGGCCGCGCGCGGCTTCTTCTATGACGCCACCGAGACCGTCTGGGAATCCATCCTCGCCGGCAACGTCGTGACGCCCGAGCAGGTCAGCCAGCTGCGCCTGGCCGCCGTACACGTATCCCGCGCCGGCGCCGATGTGGTGCGCCGCGCCTACAGCCTGGCCGGCACCACGGCGATCTACCTCAACCACCCGCTGCAGCGCTACCTGCGCGACGCCATGGTGGTGACCCAGCACGCCTTCCTGAGCGATGGCATGTACGACGGCGCCGGCGCGGTGCTGCTCGATGTGCCGCCGTTCCCCGGATACATCTGACTTCGAACCACAAGAATTAAGGACCGAGCCATGACCCGTCCCACTACCGAACCCTTGCGCGTACTGTTCTGCATCGGCATCGCCCAGCCGTTCTTCGATTTGCCCACCGGTGAAGGCATCACCGTGTGGAAAGGCTTCTCGCAGATGATGAGCGACCTCGGCGCACTGCCGGGCATGAACGTGCTCGGCGTGCTGGATGACGACCGCCTGATGGTCGGCCCGTCCACCACCTCGCCCTGGACCGTCTACATCATGGCCGACGTCGATTGCCACCAGACCGTGATCGACGCCTGCAACCTGTTCCGCACCACCCCGGTGGGCGAGTACAGCCTGTGGAAGTACGCCAAGGTCGAGGCGCGCATCGGCCGTCCGCTGACCATTCCCGAAGCCGCGCGGACCTGAGCCATGAGCAGCCTGAGCATGGCCGAGCTGAACCGCCGCCTGGAGACCCTCGAAGGGGAAAGCCAGGTGCGCCGGTTGATGGCTCGCTACATGGACCTCTGCGACGTGCCGCACGCGCCGGTGGCGATGAGTGAGCTGGCCGAACTGTTCAGCGAGGATGCGGTGTGGGAGGGCATTGGCACTTCCACCGCGCAGACCTTCGGCCATCACCAGGGCCGCGAGGCCATCGCCGCGTTCGTCTTCGGCTACCTGCCGCCGTCGCCGCACTTCACGCTGAACCTGCACTTCCTCACCAGCGAGTCGATCCGCGTCGACGGTCGCACCGCGCGCGGGCAATGGATCATGCAGCAGCTCTCGACCTACGCCGAGGGCCACACCGAGCTGTTCGGCACGCGCCTGGACATCGACTTCCGCGAGATCGACGGGCGCTGGCAGATCAGCCACTTCCGTACCCAGCGCCTGTCGCAACGCCTGCTAAGTCGTGCAGGGGAGGACCGTGCATGAGCACCTTCGTCAGCGAATTTCTCCTGGGCGGCAACGGCAAGCGCGTCGCGGTCAAGGACAGCATCGACATCGCCGGCCATCCGACCCGTTGCGGCACCCGCGCGCTGGCCGATGCCGCGCCGGCCGAACGCAATGCCTTCGTGGTCGATGCCGTGCTGAACGCCGGCTGGCAGATCGTCGGCAAGACCAATCTTCACGAACTGGCCTTCGGCGTCACCGGCATCAACGACTGGACCGGCACGCCGATCAACCCGATGGCGCCGGACCGCGTGCCCGGCGGGTCCTCCAGCGGTTCCGCGTCCGCCGTGGCGGCGGGCCTGGCGGACATTGCGCTGGGCACCGACACCGGTGGTTCGGTCCGTGTGCCGGCGGCCTGCTGTGGTATCGCCGGGCTGAAGCCGACCTTCGGCCGCGTCAGCCGCGACGGCGTGCACCCGGCGCAGAGCAGCCTGGATTGCGTCGGCCCGTTTGCCGCCACCATGGCCGACCTGATCGCCGCCATGCAGGTCATCTGCCCCGGTTTCGGCGACGTGCAACTGCCGGGCGAGGGCGCCCGCGTGGCCTTCCTCGAAGTGCCGTCGGCGCCGCACATCCAGGCTTGCCTGGGCGCCGCCGCCGACCGTGCCGGCTGGCGCCGCAGCCACCTGTTCCTCGGCGAGTTCGAGGCGGCCTTCCAGGCCGGGCTGGTGGTGATCAACCACGAAAACTGGGCTGCCTACGCGGCGCTGACCGGCAAGGGCCTGATCGGCGCCGACGTCGAGCAGCGCCTGCTGCTGGCCAGCCGCACCACCGACGCCGAGCGTGCCGAGGCGGAGAAGGTGCGCGAGCACTTCACCCGCGCCATCGACGCGGCGCTGGAGGACTTCGAAGTCCTGCTGCTGCCGACCATGCCCGACCTGCCACCGCTGCTCAGCGATGCGCGCAACGGCAAGTCGGTGGCCGGCATGACGCCCCTGGTACGGCCTTTCAACCTCAGCGGACACCCGGCGCTGACCGTGCCGGTGGACCTGGATTGCGGCGGGCTGAAAGTCGGCCTGCAGATCGTCGGCCGCCAGGGCGACGACGAACGCGTCTGCGCCTTCGGCGCGCAACTCGAACACAGCCTGGCCGCCACCCGGCCTGCGCAAAAACATAAGAAATCGGCATGAGGAGATGGGCATGAGCGCTCACGAATACCGGCTGATCGCCCGGTCGCGCAGCGTCGAAGAGCTGGTCGGCGACGACCGCGTCGATGTTTCGCTGTACAACGACCCGCAACTGTTCGAAGCGGAGATGGACAAGATCTTCTACCGCACCTGGGTGTGGGTCGCCCACGAAAGCGAAGTGCGCAACGCCGGCGACTTCAAGACCACCAGCGTCGGCCGCCGCCCGGTGATCGTGGTGCGCGACAAGAAGGGTCAGATCAACGTCCTGGAAAACCGCTGCCGCCACCGTGGCGCCACCGTCTGCGAGAAGCACAAGGGCAACGCCACCGGCTTCACCTGCCCGTACCACAGCTGGTCCTACGCGCTGGACGGCAAGCTGCGAGCGCTGCCGTACCCGGACGGCTACGAGGACATCCTCGACAAGTCCGAGCTGCCGCTGACCAGCCTGCGCGTGGAAAGCTACGCCGGCATGGTGTTCGCCACCTACAACGACGAGATCGAGCCGCTGGAGGAGTTCCTCGGCGGGGCCAAGCACTGGATGGACCTGTTCATGAAACAGGGCGCCGGCTACCCGATCAAGACCCAGGGCGAACACAAGTTCACCTTCAAGGGCAACTGGAAGATCCAGCTGGAAAACACCACCGACGGCTACCACTTCCCCATCGTGCACAAGTCGTTCATGTCCTCGGTGGATGAAGAGACCGAAGAGATGCTGTCGTTCATGAGCGACGAGCAGGCGGTCACCCACGCCCTGGGCAATGGTCACAGCGTGATGGTGATGGTTCCCGAGCACGTCGACCTCGACCACGACGACGGCACCGAGCAGCTGCAGGAGCGCTTCGCCCACGTCACCGAGGAACTGTCGAAGACCATGCCGCCGGAACAGGTGCGCCGCATCGTCCGCTCGCTGCACGGGGCCGGCTTCAACCTCAACCTGTTCCCCAACGTGGCCATGTCCATGTCGTTCTTCCGCGTGCTGCGGCCGATCTCCGTCACCGAGACCGAGATTCGCCACGTCGCCCTGGGCATGGACGGCGGTCCGGAAATCGCCAACCGCGAGCGCATGCGCATCCACGAGCACTTCCAGGGCCCGTTCGGCTTCGGCAGCCCGGATGACGCCGAGGCCTGGGACCGCGTGCAGCGTGGCTCCTATGCCGGCGTCGATGCACCGATCCTGGTCAACCGCGGCCTGAACCGCGAAGTAGTCGCCGAGAACGGCGACAAGGTCTCCCACGCCACCGACGAAGGTGGCATGCGCGAGGCGTACCAGATGTGGAAAAGGATGATGAGCCAATGAGCAACGACACCCTGAACGGCTTCTCCGGCCCGCTGGCCAAGGCCATCGAGTTCGTCTGGCGCGAGGCCGAGCTGCTCGACCGCAAGGACTACGCGCAGTGGTCGCAGCTGTGGAGCGAGGACGGCGTCTACGTGGTGCCGATCGACGGCGAAGACGATGACTTCGCCTCGCGCCTGAACTACGTCTTCGACGACGCACGCATGCGCGCGTTGCGTATCGAACGCCTCACCGGCGGCCACTCGCCGTCGGCGGTGGATGCGGCGAAGACCGTGCGCACGGTTTCGCGCTTTTCCCTGGTGGAAGCGGCGGGCGATGTGGTCGAGGTGAACTCGGCGCAGGTGCTCTACGCCTACAAGCGCGGTGTCGCGACGCCTTTTATTGCCGACCTGAACCACCGCATCCGCTTCGTCGACGGCCAGCCGCGACT
Source organism: Enterobacterales bacterium AE_CKDN230030158-1A_HGKHYDSX7 (assembly GCA_046940325.1). GTDB lineage: Bacteria > Pseudomonadota > Gammaproteobacteria > Pseudomonadales > Pseudomonadaceae > Pseudomonas. The sequence goes on from JBKYMN010000011.1 coordinate 153,785, forward strand.
GGAGCGCAAGGTGATCCGCCTGATCAACGCCGAAGACGCGCTCAATGCGCTCGGCTTCCTGCTCTGAGGGCCGCGCCATGCAACGAGTAGCCCTGGTAACTGGCGCCGCACGCGGGCTCGGCGAAGTCATCGCGCGTCGCCTGCACGCCGCCGGCCTGCGCGTGGCGCTGGCCGATCTCAACGAGGAGGCGGTGCAGCGCCTGGCCGACGAGCTGGACCCGGAAGGCCAGACAGCCCTCGGCTTGAAGCTGGATGCACGGGAGAAGGCCGACTTCGAACGTGCCCGCGATGTGCTCGCCGAGCGCTGGGGCGGCACCGATATCCTGGTGAACAACGCCGGGATGTCCAAGGTGGCCGCACTGATGGACATCAGCCCGGAGGACTTCGACGCCTCCATGGCGGTGAACCTGCGCGGCACCTTCGTCGCTTGCCAGGTGTTCGGCACCCACTTCGCGGCGCGCGGCTTCGGCCGCATCGTCAACATCGCCTCGCTGGCCGGGCAGAACGGCGGCACCGCCACCGGCGGCCACTACGCCGCGGCCAAGGGCGGCGTGGCGACCCTGACCAAGGTGTTCGCCCGCGAGCTCTCGGCGCAGGGCGTGACCGTCAACGCGATCTCGCCGGGGCCGCTGGACTTGCCGGTGGTCTACGAAAGCGTCGCGCCGGATCGCCTGGAGCAGATCCTCAAGACCATCCCCGCCGGCCGCCTGGGCGACCCGACCTTCATCGCCGACAGCGTGCTGCTGCTGTGTGCGGAGAATGCCGGTTCGGTCACCGGCGCCTGCTGGGATATCAATGGTGGGTTGTTCATGCGCTGAGGTTTGGGCCGGGTGATCGGCGGATAACGCTGTGCGTTATGCGCCCTACGCCGGGCCTGAGCTTGGGTAGGGGAACTGAAGAGCCCCTCACCCAAACCCTCTCCCGACGGGAGAGGGGACTGATCGGAGCAGGATGAAACCGCATCGTCAGCCGGCACATTCTGCTCCCTCTCCCTTTGGGAGAGGGCCGGGGTGAGGGCAGGGCCCTTGCGCCGAATCCATGCACGCGAAGAGGGCGAAAACACTCTCTTCACGGAAAGACTGAAACACCCGTCCGCTCGTCACAAAGAGGCCGGGAAAGGGGCCACAGAGCCCGCACCCAACGCCTTGCAGGTAACGCCATGATGAAGGTCAGAATCGAAAGGATCGTCGAGGAAGCGCAGGACATCCGCTCCTTCCGCCTCGTACGTTGTGATGGCCAGCCGTTCGACGCCTACGAGCCGGGCGCCCACGTCGACGTCACCGGCCCCACCGGGGTGACGCGCCAGTATTCGCTGTGCAGCCCGCCGGACGACCGCGCCGCCTACCTGGTGGCGGTGAAGAAGGAGGGCGCTTCCCGTGGCGGCTCCAGTGCGCTGCACGACGTACAGGAAGGCGCGGAGCTGGACATCGGCGCGCCGCGCAACCTGTTCCGCCTGGCAGCGGAAGCCCGCGAGCACGTGCTGTTCGCCGCCGGCATCGGCGTCACGCCGCTGCTGAGCATGGCCTACCGCCTGAACGCCAAGGGTGAGCCGTATCGCCTGCATTACTTCGCCCGTTCCGCCGAGCACGCGGCCTTCGTCGAGCTGCTGGCCAGCGAGGCGTTCGCTGGCAAGGTGGAGCTGCACTACGGCGTCGAACCCGCCGACCTCGACCGCGTGCTGGGCGAGTGCCTGGAACGCGCGCCGAAGCAGGCCCACGTCTACACCTGCGGCCCGGCGCCGTTCATGAACAAGGTCGTTGAGATCGCTGCGCGTAGCCGCCCGGAAGACGCCATCCACCTGGAGCACTTCCAGGCCGACCCGGCCGCCAACGCGGCGCCGGCCGGCTCCTTCGACGTGGAGCTGGCCAGTTCCGGTGTGGTGCTTCACGTACCGGCGGATTCGACGCTGGTGGACGTGCTGCAGGCCCATGGCTGTGACATCGACACCGAGTGCCGCGAAGGTATCTGCGGCACCTGCATCGTCGAAGTGCTGGAGGGCGAGCCGGAGCATCGCGACAACTGCCTGTCGAACAAGGAAAAGGCATCGAACAAGCAGATCTGCGCCTGTGTCTCGCGGGCCAGATCCGCGCGCCTGGTGCTCGACCTGTAAGCCGGACCGCTCTGCGTAGGATGGCGTGGAGCGAAGCGATACCCATCGATCTTCTGCACCAGGCAGCATGGGTATCGCTGCGCTCCACCCATCCTACGGACCCCGGCGTCCTACAGGGAAAGATCGGCGCGCGGTGGCAGCGCCGGCAATTCGTCTGGCAGACAGCGACACTCGCGCGCCGCCGGGGCTTGCTAGCCTCCGGCGAGAGTCCTTCGTTGGGAGTCCCCCATGCCTGCGCTGATCGCGCGCCTGGCGCTCGGCTGCCTGCTGCCGGTCGCCGTCCTGCTCGGCCTCGGCGCCATGCCGGGGCTTGGCTATGCCTGGGATTTCGCCAACGCTGCGGGGCTGCTCGGTGCCTGCCTGCTGGGGCTGCTGTTCGTCATCGGCGGTCGCCCGCAGCCGCGCCCGCTGTATGAAGGCAAGTTCTTCCTGCGCCTGCATCGCGACCTGGGCTTTGCCGCCATCGCGTTGCTGCTGCTACACATCGTCGTGCTGCTGGTCGATGAGCCCTTGCTGATCGAGGACCTGCTGCCCTCCGCGCCGGGCTACATGCTGGCCGGGTTGGCGTCGGCCATCCTGATGCTGGCGCTGGCGGTTTCCAGTCTGAGTCGCGTGCGTCCAAGCTGGAGCAACAGTGCGGCGTCGTTCCGTCGCTGGCATTACGGTGGCAGCCTGCTCGCCCTGTTGCTGATGGCCGTGCACGTGCTTGGTGCGGGCTACTACAGCGGCGGAGCCTGGAAGGGCGCGTTGCTGGTCGCGCTGATGGTGGCGGTGGCCGTCTGGCCGCGCCTGCCAAAACCTGGCAACGGCGTCAGCGGTCGCAAGCGAAATACCGCGCAAAGGGCCACCTGGTTCGTGCTGGCGGCCAGCATCGTGATCGTCGGGATGTCGGCGCTCTACAGCCTGCTGGCGAATGTGGAGCTGCCACTGTGAAGCGAGCCCGGATCGGTCTTTGCGTCGCCGCTGTCGTGGCGCTGTCGGCGGGGGCCTGGTTTGCCCATGAGCACTGGCAGCAAAGTCGCCCGCTGATGCCGCTGGCGTTCCCCCATGAGCCGCACGCTGCGGTGAACTGCATCACCTGCCACCACGATTACAAGGACCAGTCGCCTTCGGTTTCCGGCAACCGCACCTGCATCCTCTGCCACAAGCAGAGCCCGGCGCTGGCCGTGCGCATCGAAGCGGACTTCCATCAGCTCTGCCAGAGCTGCCATCTGGAACGCTTGCAGGCTTTCCACGCCAGCGGGCCGGTGCGCAGCTGCCAGGCGTGCCACCGCGATGCGACGGGGAAACTCAACCCGTAGGGCGCATAACGCCTGGGGCTTCTCCACGCTACGGAGCTGAACGTGGCCGCTTTTGTAGGATGGCGTGGAGCGCAGCGATACCCATCAGTAGTCCGTGCCCGGCAGCATGGGTATCGCAAGCTCCACCCATCCTACGTATTCCTGCGCGAGCCCGAACGTGCAGAAGTAAAGGCCCGGCGTGATGCCGGGCTCTTTTCAGCTGCGATACAGCACCGGTCGCCGCAGGTGCACATAGCTGTAGCCCTCGCGCGCCAAGGCGATGCGCTGCGGGTCGAGTTCGGCCACCAGCAGTTCCTCGCTGTGCTTGGCCTTGGTCAGCACCTGGCCATCCGGGGCGACGATGCTGCTCAGGCCGCAGTACTCGATTTCGCCCTCGCTGCCGACATAGTTGGCGTAGGCGAGGAACACCTGGTTCTCGAAGGCGCGGGTGGGCACCAGCACCTGGGCGACGAACTCATAGGGGCGCATGTTGGCGGTGGGCACCAGCACCAGGTCGGCGCCGGCCAGCGCCAGGGTGCGCACGGCTTCGGGGAATTCCACGTCGAAGCAGATCAGCAGGCCGACCTTCCAGCCGTCCAGTTCGAAGATTGCCGGCGGCTCGTCGGAGGCGCTGAACTGGCTGCGGTCGAGGTCGCCGTAGAGGTGGGTCTTGCGGTAGTTGGCGCGGCGCTCGCCCTGGCGGTCGATCAGCTGCACGCTGTTGAAGATGGCTTCACCGTCACGCTCGGGGTAGCCGTAGAGGATGCCGAGCCTGTGCTGGCGGGCGATCTCGGCGATGCGCAGGGCGGACGGGCCGTCGCAGCTTTCCGCCAGTTCCGCGACACGCTTGGCGCCGATGTTGTAGCCGGACAGAAACATCTCCGGCAGGACCAGCAGGTCCGCGCCGTTCTGCACCGCCTGCTGCGCGGCCTGCTCCAGACGCAGCAGGTTGCCGGCGACATCCTCGGGGCCGGGAGGGCACTGGTAGAGGGCGAGGTACATGATGGTCTCCTTGGAAAAAACGCGAGCGGGTCAGGCAGTGTGCACCTGAACCCGCTCGCATGCGAGGCGGTCTTCGTCAGCCCGGAATCAGTCCGGCAGTTCCATCGGGCCCAGCTCGGCGAAGCGGTCGCCCGGGCCGGGGTTCTGTGGATGGGTAGCGCCGCCGAAGTGCTTCATGATGCCCCACACGGCGTTGAGCGAGGTCTGCACCGCGCCTTCCACCCAGGCCGGGGTCCAGGACACGTCGTCCCCGGCGATGAAGATGCCACGCTGCTCGGCGGGCATGTCGTCCTGCATGAAGTGCGCGTACATGCGCTGGTTGTAGCGGTAGTGGCCCGGCAGTGCGCCCTTGAAGGCACCGAGGAAGTGCGGATCGGCCTCCCAGGACACGGTGATCGGGTTGCCGATGATGTGCCCGGCGATGTCGACCTTCGGGTAGACCTTCTTCAGCGCATCCAGCGCAAGCTGCACGCGCTTCTCCACCGGGTGCGGGAGCATCTTCATGGCGTCGCTCATCCAGGAGTAGGACAGGCAGATCACCCCGGGTTTGTCGTCGCCGTTGTCGAACAGGTAGGTGCCGCGGGTCAGACGGTCGGTGAGGGTCATGCTCATCACGTCGCGGCCGGTCTGCGGGTCCTTGTCCTTCCAGAAAGGCCGGTCGACCATCACGAAGGTCTTCGAGGACTGCATGTAGCGGGTGCGGTCCAGGGCCATCCACATCTTCTGCGAGAACAGCGCTTCCTCGCACTCGATCTGGGTGGTCAGCAGCCAGGTCTGGCAGGTCGCCAGGACGGCCGCGTAGTGGCGGGTATCGCCCCAGTAGTCGGTGACGGCGAAGGTGCCGTCGGCGGCGCGGGCGATCTTCTTCACGCCCGGACGCGGAGCGCCGTTGTGCAGCGACGCGAGGGAAGTGCCCGCTGGCCAGTGTGCGCAGGTTTCCGGCACGTGGCTCCAGATGCCGCGCGGCACCTGCTCGACGCCGCCCACGACCAGATGCTGGTGGTCGTCGCAGTTGGTCATCACCACGCGGAAGATTTCCAGCATGGAGTTGGGGAAGTCCGAGTCCCAGCCGCCAGTGCCGAAGCCGACCTGGCCGAAGATTTCGCGGTGGCGGTAGGACAGGCGCGAGAAGGCCTTGGAGGTGGCGACGAAGTCATAGAAGGTGCGGTCGTCCCACTTGGGCACCAGCTCGTCCCACAGGGCCTTGAGCTTGACCGTGTCGCGCTCGCGGATGGCATCCTGGATTTCGGAGAAGCGCGCGCCGTCTTCCAGGGCGTCGGCCCAGGCCTGGGCGACTTCGCGGAAGATGTCCGGCAGATCGGCCATCTTCTCGGCGTAGTGGCTGGTGCCTTCCAGGTCGACCACGGTGCTGCCCGAGGCCGGGGTCAGCGGGTTGGGGAAGGGCCTGGTTTCCAGGCCGAGCTTGTCGACGTAGTGGTAGAAGGCGGTGCTGGATACCGGGAAGCGCATGCCGCCCAGCTCGGCGATGATGCCGTCGGCGCCCTGGAAGGTTTCCGAGCGCAGCCGGCCGCCCATCTTCGAGGCTTCGTAGACGACGGGTTTGAGGCCCATTTTCATCAGCTCGTAGGCCGCTACCAGGCCGGAGATACCGGCGCCGACGATGGCCACCTCCTGGCCGTGCTGCTCGGCTGGGATGCTGCCCAGGCCGGCGGGGTGTTCGATCCAGTCGTCGAAGGCGAAGGGGAAGTCCGGGCCGAAGATGGTCACCGGTTTCTTGCCGGGGGTGTGGGGGTGGCGGTTCTTGTGCATGGAAGGCTCCCTTCAATCTTGTTCGACTTATGCGGCTCGCCGGCTTGTATCAACCAGCTTGGCAAGGCTTTGCGCGGCCCGCAGAGGCCAGTCGATGGATGGCGCGCGGGCAAAGAAATGGCGAGCTGCCGGGCTCGCCTTGGCGATCACTATTGCAAAGCTCGTCGTTGAAATGAACCTGACAATCTGCAAGATTGGCGAGAGCTTTCAGGCAGATTGATCAATACCATGAGCAATATGACGAAAAACGCCGACGCAGCCCTGTTGAACCTGCTGCGCGCCAACGCCCGCGAGTCGATTTCCGAGTTGGCACGCAAGCTGGGTGTGTCGCGCTCCACGGTGCAGAGCCGCATTGAAAGGTTGGAGCAGCAGGGGATCATCAGCGGCTATTCGATCAAGGTGTCGGACAGCTACGCCCAGTCGCTGGTGCGCGCCCACGTGCTGGTGACGGCGCTGCCGAAGCTGTCGCACCCGGTGGTGCAGGCGCTGGAGAAGATCGCCGAGGTGAAGACGCTGCATTCGGTGAGCGGCAACTTCGACATGATCGTGATCGTCGAGGCGCTATCGATCCGCGACCTGGATGCGGTGCTGGACCGCATCGGCGCACTGGACGGGGTGGAGCGGACGATGTCGTCGATCATCCTGTCGACGCGCATCGATCGCTGAGGTCGGCGCGCTCCCTGTAGAGGGCGGGCTTTGCCCGCCGTTCGCGCGCATGGCGCGCTCCTACAGGTTGAACGCGGTGCTTGCCGGTGCAGGAGCGGGCCCTGCCCGCGATCCGTCGGCAGGGCCGACGGATCGCAGCGGTGCTCAGCGCGTGAAATCTTCCGCGCTGTGGCGCTCCGGTAACGCATCATCGCCCCAGGTGCGGTTGACCCGCCGCCCGCGCTGTACCGCCGGGCGCGCGGCGATTTCGTCGGTCCAGCGACGCACGTGGGTGTAGCTTTCCACGTCGAGGAATTCGGCGGCGCCATACACCTGGTTGTTCAGCAGCGCGCCGTACCAGGGCCAGATCGCCATGTCGGCGATGCTGTACTCGTCGCCGGCGATGTAGCGGTTTTCGGCGAGCTGGCGGTCGAGCACGTCGAGCTGGCGCTTGACCTCCATCGCGTAGCGGTTGATCGGGTACTCGTACTTCTCCGGCGCGTAGGCGTAGAAGTGGCCGAAGCCGCCGCCGAGGAAGGGCGCGCTGCCCATCTGCCAGAACAGCCAGTTCAGCGTTTCGGTGCGCTTGGCCAGGTCCCTGGGCAGGAAGTGGCCGAACTTTTCCGCGAGGTACACCAGGATCGAGCCCGATTCGAAGATGCGCAGCTCCGGCTTGACGCCGGTGTCCAGCAGGGCGGGGATCTTCGAGTTCGGATTGATCCCGACGAAGCCGCTGCCGAACTGGTCGCCGTCGCCGATCTTGATCAGCCAGGCGTCGTACTCGGCGTCGGTCACGCCCAGCTCCAGCAGTTCCTCGAGCAGGATAGTGACCTTCACGCCATTGGGCGTGGCCAGCGAATACAGCTGCAGCGGGTGCTTGCCTCGCGGCAGCTCCTTGTCGTGGGTCGGGCCGGCGATGGGCCGGTTGATGCTGGCGAAGGTGCCGCCGTTGCTCTTGTCCCAGGTCCAGACGCGGGGGGGAATGTAGGTTTCGTTCGCCATCTCGACTACTCACTTCCGGGTTGAATGCTCAGGATGCTAACCGTCCGCCTGCGGACGCGTCAGCCGTTTTCTCGGCCGCTGTTGCTGGGCGAACAGTGGCCGGGTGCAGCGTTCGGTGGTTGTTAGCTTATGCATAAACGATATTAAAAATAAGTTGATGCATGATTTGAGATTATAAAAGAATCGCCGCTCAGTCCAACGGCGAAGCTCTGAAACGGCGCTCTCGCTCTTTCGCGCCGAATCGCGTCTCGTACAGAGAGTCCCATGTCCGCCCAGCCCGTTCCCGCCGCATTCTTTCGCCTCGAAGGCGTCGGCAAGTCCTTTGCCGAGAACCGCGTGCTGCTCGATCTGGACCTGGAAATCCGCCCTGGCGAAGTGCTCGCCCTGCTCGGCGCCAACGGCGCGGGCAAGTCGACGCTGGTGAAAATCCTCGCCGGTTCCCATACCCATGATGCCGGCCGCTTGCTGATCGACGGCGAGGACGTGCGTTTCGCCTCTCCCCACGATGCCCGGCGCCACGGCATAGTCGCGGTTCACCAGCAGGTGGAGCAGGGCGTGGTGCCCGGCCTGAGCGTCGCGGAAAACCTCCTGCTGGACGACCTCTGCGGTGCCGGCGCCGCGTGGCTGTTCCGCCCTGGCCAGGCCCTGCGCCGGGCGGCGGAAATCGCCGCTGCGCTGCAACTGGACCTGCCGCTGCAGGCGCCCATCGAAACCCTGGGCACGGCCGAGCGGCAACTGGTGATCCTGTCCCGCGCGCTGGCGCTGAATCCGCGCCTGCTGATCCTTGACGAGCCCACCGCCTCGCTGTCGACCGTCGAGGCCGAGCGCTTGTTCAAACTGATCGATCACCTGCGCCAACGCGGCGTGGCGATCCTCTACATCTCCCATCGCCTGTCCGACCTGCAACGCGTGGCGGACCGTGCGCTGGTGCTGCGCGATGGCCGTCTGGTGGGCGAATTCAATGCCCCTCTGGACCTCGGCGCCGCTGTGGAAACCATGCTCGGCGCCGCGCTGGGCGAGGTGCAGTTGCAGCCGCTGGAGCGGGGCGAAACCGTGTTGTCCCTGCGCGATTGGCAGCTCGAAGCCGGCAGCGCTACCTTCGAACTGGACCTGCACGAAGGCGAAGTGGTTGCCCTGACCGGCCTGCTCGGTGCGGGCAAGAGTGAGATCGCCGAAGTGCTGTTCGGCCTGCGCCGGCACCACGCCGGGTCGATCCGCCTCGACGGGCGTGACTGGCTGCCGCGTGCGCCGCGCGAGGCCATCACCGCCGGGGTGTTCTTCGCCGCCGAGGACCGCGCGCGCAACTCGCGGGTGCCGGGCTTCTCGGTGCGCGCCAGCATGACGTTGCCGTTCCTGCGCCGCTTCACGCGCCTGGGCTTCATCGACCGCAACGCCGAGCGCGCGGCGGTTGCGGAGCAGATCCAAGCGCTGGGCATCAAGGGGCCCGCTATCCAGGGAGACGGCATGGAGTCCGCGCTGGAGCTGCTCTCCGGTGGCAACCAGCAGAAGGTCATCCTCGCCCGCTGGCTGCTGGGGTGGGGCCGCGTGCTGATCCTCGATGAGCCTTTCCAGGGCGTCGACGTGCGCGCCCGCCGCGACATCGGCCAGCGCATTCGTGCCAGCGCATCGGGCCGCGCCACCCTGGTGATCTGCAGCGACCCGGACGAAGCCCTGGAAATCGCCGACCGCATCCTCGTCGTGCGCGACGGCGCGGTGGTCGCCGAACTGCCGAGGCACGACCTGCAACGCAGCGAGATCGTCGCCCACCTCACTCCGATACACCCTTCGCACCAGGAAACTTCGCATGTCTGAAAAAGGAGCCGTGCGTGTCTAGAACTGCCGTGGGCAGCCCGGCGACGTCGTCCGTCGCGCGCCTGCTCGACTTCCTCATCCACTACGCACTGCTCCTGCTGCTGGCCCTGCTGGTGCTGGTGTTCGCGCTGCTGGAGCCGGCCTTCCTGCGGGTCGGCAACCTGTTCCTGGTGTTGCAGTCGGTGTCCATCGTCGCGCTGCTCGCCCTGGGCGTGACCCTGAGCATGGCCGTCGGCGGGCTGGACCTGTCCATCGGCGCGGTGGCCGCGCTGAGCCTGATGACCGCCAGCTACGTGATGGTCGTGCTGGACTGGGGCCCGTTCGCGGCAATCCTCATCAGCCTCGGCCTCGGCACCCTGGTCGGGCTGCTCAACGGTTGGCTGATCGTGCGCATGCGCGTGCCGGACATCCTCGCCACTCTCGGCAGCATGTTCCTCGTGGTCGGCGTGCAACTGATCCCCACCGGCGGCCGCTCCATCGCTGTCGGCATGACTTTGCCCAACGGTGACGAGGCGCCGGGCGCCTTCGCCAGCGGGTTCCTCGCCCTCGGTCGCGCCCAGCTGTGGGACCGCGTGCCGGTGCCCGTGGTGATCATGCTCGGCTGCGCGCTGCTGGTGTGGCTGTTCCTCGAACGCACGCGGCCGGGCCGGCTGTTCTACGCCATCGGCGGCAACGAGCAGGCCGCGCGCCTCGCCGGGGCGGCAGTGGAGCGCTACAAGCTGCTCGCCTACGTGCTCTCGGCGCTGCTCGCTTCGCTGGGCGGCCTGTTGCTGGCGGCGCGCCTCGGGCGGGGCGACGTCAGTTCCGGCAACGGCCTGGTGCTCGATGCCCTGGGCGCCGCGCTGATCGGCTTCGCCGTACTCGGCGCGCAGAAGCCCAATGCCTTCGGGACGCTGGTCGGCGCCGTGCTGGTGGCCACGCTGCTCAATGGCCTGACCATGCTCAACGCGCCGTACTACGCCCAGGATTTCGTCAAGGGCGCCGTGCTCGTCTCGGCCCTGATGTTCACCTTCGGTCTGGCCCGACGCGGGCTCTGATCGCCTTCATTTTTCGGAGATTCAACGGATGACATTCACCCCTGCCAAATCCCTGCGCGCGCTGTTCGCCGCCGGCCTGTTGCTGTCCTCCGCCGTCTCGGCCGAGGCGGCCGGGCTGCCCGGTGCACCAGCACCCTTCGACAAGGGCGGCGTGCAGATCGCCCTGGTCGGCTACCTGTTCTCCGGCGACTTTCCCGAGGCCTACCTGCGCGGCGTGGAGAAACAGGCCAAGGCGCTGGACGTGAAGCTGCGGGTGTTCGACGCCCGCCAGCAGGCCGCTACCCAGCGCGAGATGCTGGAGCAGGCCATCGATCTGGGCGTGGACGGCATCATCGTCCAGCTCGGCCTGGCGGAAACCCTCAAGGATTCCATCGACAAGGCGCTGGCCAAGGGCATCAAGGTGGTGACCTTCGACGTCGACGTGAACGATGCGCGCATCACCCGCGTCGAGCAGGACCACCGCGAGCTGGCGCGCCTGGCGCTCCAGCAGGTGCTGCAGGACAACGGCAACGCCTTCGAGGCTGGCTACGTGTACATCGATGGCTTCACCCCCATGGAGCGCCGCGACGAAATCTGGCGCCAGGTGAAGGCCGAGAACCCCGGCATCGTCGAGAAGGCGCGCTTCGGCACGCTCAACGCACCCATCGCCAACTCGGTGGCCGACCAGGCCAGCGCGGTGCTGCGCGCCAACCCCGGCATCAGTGTGTTCTTCGCGCCCTTCGACGAGTTCGCCAAGGGCGTGAAGATCGCCGTGGACGAGGCCGGCCTGGGCAAACAGGTGAAGATCTACAGCGCCGACATTTCCACCGCCGACATCCAGATCATGAAGGAGCAGGGCAGCGCCTGGAGCGCCACCGCCGCGGTCAATCCGGAAACCGCCGGGGCCATCAGCGTGCGCAGCCTGGCGCTGCGCATTGCCGGGGAGAATCCCGGCGAGCAGGTGCTGGTGCCGCCGACCCTGATTACCCGCCAGCAACTGCTGGACCTGGACGTGAAGAACGTCCGCGACCTGGCGCGCAAGGTGCCGGCCTTCGGCGAGGCGCAGAACGTCGCGCAGGCGCCGTGGATTCCCGTGGCCAACTGAGGATTCGGCGATGCACGACAAGGCCGGGCGCCTGAAGAAGGCGCGCTCGCCCAAGGGCGACCCGCGCTACGGCGAGCGCCTGCCGCCGGGGCAGGTGCTGACCGAGCGCTTCCCGATCCTCCATGAGGGCGAGGTGCCGGAGTACGACCGCTCGACCTGGCGCCTGCGCCTGTCCGGTGCGCTGCCGCACAGGCTGTCGCAAGAGCCGCCGCAGGCGCTGGAACTGAGCCTGGACGACGTGTTGGCGTTGCCGCAGCGCGAGCTGGTCTGCGACATCCATTGCGTCACGCGCTGGTCGAAGTTCGACACCGCCTGGCGCGGCGTGCACCTGGCCGACCTGCTCGCGCACTACGGTGTGGAGCCGGCCGGGCAGTTCGTCATGGCCTACGCCGACCACGACTACGAGACCAATTTGCTGCTGCAGGACTTGCTGCGTCCGGACAGCCTGCTCGCCACGCACTACGCCGGCGAACCACTCACCCCGGTGCACGGCTGGCCGCTGCGGCTGGTGATCGCCGGGCGCTATTTCTGGAAGAGCGCGAAGTGGCTGCGCGAGCTGGAATTCAGCGACACCGACCGCCACGGGTTCTGGGAGCGCAACGGCTTCCACAACGAGGCCGATCCCTTCCGCGAGGAACGTTTTTCCGGCGAGGCGCTGGCCATTCCCGAGGACGAATGGACCCGCAAGGCCTTCGACTGAGCGGGCCGCTGTTGCCCTGGCAACACAGCGCACTGTTGCTTTTCGGACACTGTAAATAGTTATAAACAAAGCATTTTTTATTCGTTTGAAAGCATTCTGCCACTAGCTAGGATGACGCCTTCCCCATCGGGTCAGGGATGACCCGCGATACCGAGAAGCCGCGCCTTTTCACTCATCCCGAAAAGTGACCGGCCGTGACACCTGGAGCGTTTTCCCGAGCACTGTTTTCTCCACCCTGAGGGGGACAGTCGCTCGCGGTTTCCGGACTTCCGACACCAACCGCTCAAGTCAAAAGAACCCAAAAAAGCGGAGTTCCGGACTCGCCGCCAACGGCGAGTGGCGCTCTTTAAGCGAGACAGGAGTATTTCGCGTGTTATCCCGTTCCCTTATTGCCGTCGCGGTGGCCTCGGTCATCGCCCAGGCCTCCGCACACGCCGACGAAAGCTCGTCGACCCCCGAGGCCACCACCAAGCTGTCGACCGTGCTGGTCACCGGCGCTCGCGGCAACAACCGCACCCTGCTGGATTCCCCCGTACCGGTCGACGTGCTCACCGCCCAGGACCTGCAATCCACCGGCGCCGTCGGCGGCGAGCTGGGCCAGGCCCTGGCGACGCTGCTGCCGTCCTTCAACTTCCCGCGCCAGTCCAACTCCGGCGGCGCCGACCACGTGCGCGCCGCCCAGCTGCGCGGCATGAGCCCCGACCAGGTGCTGGTGCTGATCAACGGCAAGCGCCAGCACACCTCGGCGCTGGTCAACGACTCCTCGAAGATCGGCCGCGGCACCGCGCCGGTGGACTTCAACTCGATCCCCATCAGCGCCATCAAGCGCATCGAAGTGCTGCGCGACGGCGCCGGTGCGCAGTACGGCTCCGACGCCATCGCCGGGGTGATCAACATCATCCTCGACGACGCCCCCGAAGGCGGCGAGGTGACCACCAGCTACGGCGCCTACCACACCCACCAGGACGCCATCGGCAAGACCACCACCGACGGCCAGAACTCCTACACCGCCGCCAAGGCCGGCACGCGACTGGGCGAGGACGGCTTCGTCCGTGGCGGCGCCGAGTTCATCAACCGCGAGCCGACCAACCGCGCCGGCTACGACGGCTTCGCCGACACTCCCGGGCAGCGCAACTACGTGATGGGCGATGGCCTGGCGCGGGACGTCAACGCCTGGTTCAACGGCGATGTGGCCCTGGGCAGCGGCAAGCTCTATTCCTTCGGCCTGTACAACGAGCGCCACACCACCGGCGCGGAGTTCTACCGCTACCCGGACGAGCACCCGGAGATCTACCCCAACGGCTACCTGCCGCAGTCCCTGGGCGACAACCTCGACCTTTCCGGCACCGTCGGCTACAAGGGCCTGATCGCCGATACCTGGGACTACGACGCCAGCGTCACCCACGGCCGCAACCGCTTTGAATCTTCCACCCGGCGCACCCTCAACGCCTCGCTGGGCGAAGACACCCCGACCCGCTTCGACACCGGCGACTACGAGCTGCGCCAGAGTGTCGCCAACCTCGACCTCAGCCGTGAGCTGAGCCTGGCCGGGCGGCCGTTCGTACTTGCGCTCGGCGGCGAGTACCGTTACGAGAACTACATCACCACGGCTGGTGATCCGGCCTCGTACTACGGTGTCGGCGCGGACGGCGCCAACGGCCTGCGCCCCAGCGAAGAGTCGGACATCGACCGAAACGTCTTCGGCACCTACGTCGACCTTTCGGGCGATCTCACCGACGACTTCTTCGTCGATGCCGCCGCGCGCTGGGAGCGCTACGACGATGCTGGCAGCAAGCTCACCGGCAAGCTCAGTGGGCGCTATCAGCTGACCCCGGTACTGGCCCTGCGCGGCGCGGCATCCACCAACTTCCGCGCGCCGTCGCTGGCCCAGGTCGGCTACCAGAGCACCACCAGCAACTTCGGCGACGGCGGCACGCTGACCGATATCCGCGTGCTCTCGGTGAACGACCCGATCGCCCGCGCGCTGGGCGCCGAGAAGCTTGACCCAGAGACCTCGAAGAACTTCAGCCTGGGCCTGACCGCACAGCTCAACGAGCGCTTCGACCTGTCCTTCGATGTGTTCCGCATCGACGTCGATGACCGCATCACGCTATCCCAGCGCATTGGCAGCGACGCCATGGAACAATTCATCCAGGACAACTTCGGCGTGGCCGGCGTCCACGACGTGAACTTCTTCACCAACGCCGCCGACACCCGCACCGATGGCGCCGAGCTGGTGCTCAACTACCACCAGCCCTTCGTTGGCGGCCAGCTGGGCGTGACCACCGCGTACACCTACAACCACACCAAGGTGCGCAGCACCAAGGCTACGCCGCAGCAGCTTTCCAACCTGGGCATCGGCGACGACGCACTGGTCGGCGTGGAGGAGCGCAACACCCTGACCGACGCCGCACCGAAGGACCGCTTCATCCTCACCACCACCTGGAGCGACGCGCAGTGGAACCTGCTCGGCCGCCTGACCCGGCAGGGCGAGACCACCCGCGTGTTCGACTTCGGCGACGGCTACCACCCGGAGCAGACCTACGGTGCGGTGTGGCAGCTGGATGCCGAGGTGGCCTACAAGTTCACCCCGCAGTTCAGCCTGGCGGTGGGCGGCAACAACCTCACCGACAACTACCCGGAACGCTCCAGCTCGGAGATCAACTACGGCGGCAACCTGCCGTACGACGTGCTCTCGCCGATCGGCTCCAACGGTGCGTACTACTACGCCCGCGCGAGCTATTCGTTCTGATCCGCTCTTCTGAAAATCCAAGGGGCCGCACTGCGGCCCCGACTCCTTTTGCGGAGCCGACCCATGGCTGACAACTTCGCCGCTGACAGGCCGACCGGCCCGCGCCGGCACCTGGGCGCCGTCCACGCGCTGCTGCTGACGCTGGGCATGGTGATCACCAGCGACATCCTCAAGACCGCGCCCACCGTGGCGCTCAACGTCGGCGAGGAGCACTTCTACCTGGTGTGGATTCTCGGCGGCCTGCTGTCGATGGTCGGCGCCCTGTGCTACGTGGAGATGGCCTCGGCCTTCGCCCATCCCGGCGGCGACTACCACTTCCTCGAACGCGCCTACGGCCAGCGGGTGGGCTTCCTGTTCGCCTGGTCGCGCTTCGCCATCCTGCACACCGGCTGGATCGCGCTGATGGCCTTCCTCTTCGCCGATCACTTCAGTGCCTTGCTCGGCCTCGGCCAGTTGGGCAACGTACTGCTGGCGGGCGGACTGGTCGCCGCGCTGGTGGCGCTCAACCTCGTCGGCTGGCGGACCAGCTTCGGCACCCAGGCCGGCCTGGTGGTGCTGGTGGCGGCGGGCTTCCTCGGCATCGTCGGCGCCGGCCTGTGGCTGGAGTGGCGCGGCTTCGTCCCGCCCGTGGCGCCGCCGGTGGAGCCGGAGCAGGTCGGCGTGGCCGGCTTTTCCGCCGCGCTGATCTACGTGTTCCTCGCCTTCGGCGGCTGGAGCGATGCGGCCACGCTGTCGGCGGAGCTGCGTGACAACCGCCGGGGCATCTTCACCGCCATGCTCGGCGCACTGGCGGCCCTGCTGCTGATCTACCTGGCGCTGAACTGGGCGTTCATTCGCGGCCTGGGTTTCGCCGGCCTGGCCGCCAGCGGCGCGCCGGCCCTGGAACTGCTCGGGCTGGCCTTCGGCGCGCCGGGCATCGGGCTGATCATGGCGGTGGTGGTGGTTTCCGCCGTGGCCAGCATCAACTCCACGCTGATCGTCGGCAGCCGCACCACCTACGCCGCTGCCAGCGACGTACCGGCGCTGCGTGTGCTCGGCCGCTGGGACGTGCGCCACGGCGTACCGCGCGCCGCGCTGCTGGCCGAGGGCGTGGTGGCGCTGCTGCTGATCGCGGTCGGCGGCTGGAGCGGCCACGGCTTCAACACCATGGTGGAGTACATGACCCCGGTGTACTGGCTGTTCCTCAGCCTCAGCAGCGTGGCGCTGATCGTCCTGCGCCGCCGCCACCCGGAAGTGCCCCGGCCTATCCGCGTGCCTCTCTATCCGTGGCTGCCGCTGGG
The DNA here is from genome assembly GCA_046940325.1 of Enterobacterales bacterium AE_CKDN230030158-1A_HGKHYDSX7. Lineage (GTDB taxonomy): Bacteria > Pseudomonadota > Gammaproteobacteria > Pseudomonadales > Pseudomonadaceae > Pseudomonas. Next base: position 170,259 of record JBKYMN010000011.1, read on the forward strand.
CTTCCTCGCGGTGTGCCTGTACATGCTGTATTCCAGCGTCGCCTATGTCGGCTGGGGTGCCTTGCTCGGCGTCGGCGTACTGGCGCTGGGCGCCGTGCTGCAACTGATCCTGCGCCCGCGAGCGGTGCAGGCGCGAAACTGGTCGGGGGAGGGCGCCTGATGCGCGCGAAAGTGCTCTGGCGCAATGGCGCCTGGATTGTGCTCCTCGCTGCAGTGCTCGGGCTCTGGTTGAACGAACCGACCGCCAGCGCCAGTGGTGAAGCCAGCGGCCGGCGCATGCTGCGCACCGAGCTGTACCTGGAAGCGGTGGAACTGTCGCAGTGGGAGGACTTCCTCGCTCGCGAAGTGACGCCGCGCTTCCCCGACGGCTTGAGCTGGCTCGACCTGCACGGCCAGTGGCGCGGCCCCAGCGGCGGACCGGAGAAGCTGCCGTCGCGGATGCTGATCCTCATCCACGCCGACAACCCCTACACGCGCCAGGCCCTGGCGCGGATCGGCGCGGACTTCAAGCAGCGCTTCGGCACCGCGGTGCTGCAGGTCAGCAGCCCGGTTCGCGCCCGCGACCCGGACTGGACGCCGCAGCGCCTGGACAACCCTCAGCTGTCGCGCTGAAGCCCGGCCTCGATCAGGTCGAGCATGTAGCGCGGCAGGGCAAACGCCGCCTGGTGCACCTCGGGGGTGTAGTAACGGGTCACCAGGCCGCTTTTCGCGAAGCGCTGGCGCAAGGTCTCGAGGTCGGTGCGGCGGACCTTCTCGCTGTTCGACGCCCAGCCGAAGGCCATGCTGCCGCCGATGTAGGTCGGCACCGCCGCATGGAAGAAACCCCAGTCGGCGAAACTGTCCGCCAGCCGCCGCGCCGTGCCGCCCAGTTCCTCCGGCTGGAGGAAGGGCACGCCGTTCTGCGTGGCGAGGATGCCGCTGGCGCCCAGGCGCTGCTGGCAGTTGCGGTAGAAGGCATCGGTGAACAGGCTCGCCGCCGGGCCACCCGGATCGGTGGAGTCGCAGAGGATCAGGTCGAAACTCTCGCGGCTCTGCGCCAGGTACTCCAGGCCATCGGCGTAGACCAGCCGCAGGCGCGGATCGTCCAGCGCGCCGGCCGAATGATTCGGCAACAGCTCGCGGCACAGTTCGGCCACCTGCGGGTCGATCTCCACCGCGACGATTTCCTCGATGCCGGCATGCCGCACGATCTCCCGCAGGATGCCGCCATCGCCGACGCCGATCACCAGCACGCGGCGCACCGCGCCATGGGCGAGAATCGGCACGTGGGCGAGCATCTCGTGATAGACGAACTCGTCCGCCTCGGTGGTCTGCACTACGCCATCCAGCGTCAGCACACGGCCGAAGCGCCGGTTGCGGAACACCTGCACCTCCTGCTGGCCGGTATTGCCCTGGTAGATCGGCTCATCGACGCTCAGCGCCTGGGCGTAACCCGCGTACAGCGTTTCGCGGAATTCGCTCATCAGAAGGAAACCTGCGCCGGTTGCGACAGCCGCAGCACGGACAGGTCGCCGGTGATGCGCTTCCACGCCAGTCGGATCGCCTCGATGTCCTGGCCGCGTGCGGCGCTGTCCTCATGCAGGATCACGATCACCTTGGTGCTCAAGCGCTCGGGCGCGGGCGCGCCGTGGTCACGCCACTGGCCGTAGGCATCGTAGGCGGTGAAGCCATCCGGGAAGCGCGGCGTCACCTCCTGGTCGAGGAACTGCCGCCAGCGCTGCTCGCTGATCTTCTCCTTGCCGTTCTCCTGGCCCAGCGCGAAATACAACTCGGTGCGCAGCCACTGTGCCTGCGCCGGCCGGGTGGGATCGCCCTGCAGGGTGGAAGTGGAAGGGTTGGTGGTATGGACGGAAGGAGCGGGCGGGGTGGCGCAGCCGAACAGCGCCAGGGCGAGGCTGGCGGCGAGCAGGTGGCGGAGCATGGGACTTCCTTGCGATGGGATGACAGTTGAACCAGACCGCCACTATAGAAGCTCACTAGTTATTTCATTAAATATTAAAAACGCATTCTCATATGCCTGAATTGGCGAGTCTGGAATGGGCATGGAAGCGCTCTAGGACGTGGCTCGCCGCCAGAAGCGAAGTTTTTGCGAGCGGGTTAGATTCAATATTCACTACGGTTCTTTGCTAAGCACTGGATGGGATATCCATGTTGCCGAAAGTCACTTCAAGGATTCGTTGGAATTCGTTTTAGCGTTGCAACTGAAACTATCGAGAACAACACCAACATCATCGAACCCGAATTGCGGGAAGACACGACAGAAACCGCCGTTCCCCCGCCATCTTGTCCCGCCGCCGCGCCTTTCTAGAATCGGCCCCATTCGCAGCACTTCATTCCAATCCATTCAGGGAGCTCCACCATGATGAACGCCATGCAGATGCCGATGAACACCAACGCCATGATGCCGATGATGGGCATGCCGATGATGATGGCGACCATGGAATGCGAGATGCTCGACGACGGCATGATGTGCCGCATGAAGCCGGCCATGGGCATGGAAATGGCCATGTTCCGCAACAGCGCCGAGATGATGGCGATGATGATGAACTGCGGCATGCCGATGATGATGCACTGCGGCAACCTGATGATGATGGGCCTGTCCCAGCCCGCCATGGCCATGATGCCGATGATGGGCATGATGAACCCGATGATGCAGATACCGATGATGGGCATGAACATGGGCATGCCCGCCATTAAGTGCATGATGGAGTGCTCCCTGCAGGGCGACATGATGCTGTGCAAGATGATGCCGATGCAGGGCATGAGCATGGACATGCTCAACAACTGCTGCCAGCTGATGAACAAGATGATGGACTGCGGCATGCCCATGATGATGAGCTGCAACGGTATGCCGATGATGTGCTGCACCTGCTGATCGCGGGGTGCGGAAATGAAAAGGCCCGGCGGGGGAACCTGCCGGGCCTTTTTGTTTACAGGCGCAGGCTCAATCCAACCGCTCCGCATAAGTCGTGACCAGATACGCCACCGCTTCGCTGTCCGCCGGGTTGCGGTAGCTGTGCGGCTGGTCGGCGTAGAACAGGATGGAGTCGCCGGTGCCGAGGAGGAAGCGTTCTTCGTTGACGCTGATTTCCAGCACGCCCTGGGCGACCACCAGGTTTTCCTGGGTGCCCGGTGCGTGGCCGGTGGAGTGTTCGGTGGCGAGGCCTTTCAGGCGCAGTTCGTAGAATTCCACCTGGCGCGAGACGTCGAAGGGGAACAGTGCGCGGCTGACGAAGGCGCCGTCGCCGCTGACCAGGCGCTTGCTGTCGCGCGCGGGCAGTACGGCCACGCCTTCGAAGGCGCGGTCGTCGAGGAAGGCGGCGACCGAGACCTTCAGGCCCTGGGCGATCTTGCACAGCACCTTGATCGACGGGACGCTGCGGCCGGATTCGATCTGCGCGAGCATGGTACGGCTCACGCCGCAGAGCCGGGCGAGGCCGTCGAGGGAGAGGTTGCGCTTGGCGCGCAGGCGCAGCAGGTTGCTGGCGACGCGTTCGCCGATGGGGTCTTCGGGCGTGTCGGGCGTACTGTGTGTCGGATCGAACGCCACGGCGGGCAGCTCCGTGGCGAGCGGCAGGCCCATGGATCAGGCCTCGCGGCGGCCGCTGTCGCGGCTTTGCTGGACGATCTGGAAGGCGTCGTAGCCGGCGCGCTGCGCGTACAGCATCCACATCAGCTCGGCCTGGCGGCGTGCCTGACGGCGCGTGCGGTGGCGGGCGAGGTCGATGATGTTGTCGGTGCGGTCCATGGCGGCTCCAGAAGGCTTGCAGTCAAGCCGGTGGTGGTGAAGTTGGAGCTAGCCTAGCCGCGATCCTGTTAGAACCAGAAATACTGAATTAGCATTTGGTAATTACTTATTCAGCTATAACTGCCGCGAAGGGAAATCCGCCTGCACGGCCACCGACACGGCGTCCGGCCGCCAGAATTCCTGGTCGAATTCCACCAGAAGACCGTCCTCGGCGTAGTTCAAGCGTTCCAGCACCAGGTTGCTGGCGCCCGAGGCCAGTTGCAGCAGTTCGGCCTGGTCGTCGTTGACCGTGCCCAGGCGCAGGTTCAGCGTGCAGCGCGTCTGTACCTTGCCGAAGCGCTCGCGCAGCACGGTGGTCAGCGAGCGGTCCAGGCGTGCGTCGAGCAGGTCCGGGCACCAGCGGGCGAGCAGGGTGTTGATCTCCACCAGCACCGGGCGGCCGTCGATCAGCCGGCGGCGGTGCAGGCGGAACACCGGTTCGTCCGGCGAGGGCAGGCCCATGCGCGCGGCCAGCCAGGCGCCGGCACGGCGGCGCTCGGCGCTGAGCAGTTCGGTCAGCGGCTCGCGGCCTTGCAGGCGCACGTAGTCCATGAAGCTGACCAGCCGCGTCGGGTCGTAGTCGATGCGCGGCGGGCTGAGGTACCAGCCGCGGCGGTTCTCGCGGTAGATCAGGCCTTCGGTCTCCAGCTGCTGCAGGGCCTGGCGCAGTGTGACGCGGGTGCAGTCGAAGCGCTCGGCGAGGTCGCGCTCGGGGGGCAGTTTCTGCCCGGCGAGGAAGCGCCCCTGGGCGATGTCCGCGGCCAGCTGGTCGCGGATGCGCGCGTAGTGTGGCGGGATGGCCTGGTAGAGCATGGCGATCCTCAGGAATGGCCGGCGGCGAGTGCCGGCGGTTGCTCGTGCAGTTCGCGCTGCCAGGCCAGCAGGCCGTAGATCGCCAGTACCACGAAGCCGGCGTAGAGCCCGGCGGTGAGGTACAGCGCCTTGTAGAGGAAGACCCCGGTGTAGAGCACGTCGAGGATGATCCACAGCCACCAGCTGGCGACGTACTTGCGCGCCGCCCAGAAGCTCGCCACCAGGCTGAAGGCAGTCAGCGCGGCGTCCATCCAGGGCAGGGCGGCGTCGGTGTGGGTGTGCATTGCCCAGCCCAGCGCGAAGGCGCCGGCAGCGCCGGCCAGGCAGCTGGTGACGGCGGTGGAGAAGGGCAGGCGTTCGACGCGCACCTTGCCGTGGTCGCTGCCACCCTTGCTCCACTGCCACCAGCCGTAGAACTGCAGCACCACGAAGACCAGCTGCAGGAGCATGTCGGAGTAGAGCTTCACGCTGAAGAAGATCCACGCGTAGAGCAGCACCGCCACCACGTTCACCGGCCAGCACCAGCGGATGCGCCGGGCGGTGAGCCAGACGCCGAGCACGTTGACGATCACCGCGATGATTTCCAGAGCAGACATCTTGCGCTTACCTCAGAAGTTGACGCTCGCCGTCAGGCGAGCCGTGCGCGGCGCACCCTGGAACAGGTAGCCGTCGCCGAAATATTCACCGACATCGCGCCAGTAGCGCTTGTCGAACAGGTTGTCGACGCTCAGCCGCAGCACGGTCGGGTAGTCGCCGATGCGCGTGCTGAAGCGTGCCCCGGCGTCATAGACGGTGTAGCCGCCGACCTCCACCGCGCCGTCCCGGTCGGCGTACTTGGCGCCGCTGTAGCGCGCCGCGCCAAGCAGGGAAAGCCCCGGTACGCCGGCCAGCGCATAGTCCGCTTGAAGACTGGCGCGCAGGCGCGGGACGTTGATCGCCTGGTGGCCTTCATAGTCGTCGGTACCGCTGTTCACTACCCGCGAGTGGATCGCCGCGACGCTGCCGCTCAATTGCAGCGCGGAGGTTACCCGGCCACTGGCGGACAACTCCAGCCCGCTGTTCTTCTGCTGGCCCTGCTGCACGTAGGTGAAGGTGCCGTCGCCGTTGGGCCGGGCGAACTGGTAGGCCTGGTGGATCTGGAACAGCGCGGCGCTCCAGTCGAAGCCGGGCAGTTCCTGCTTGACGCCGAACTCGACCTGGCGCGAGGAGGTGGGTGCCAGGGTATCGCCGGCATTGCTGGCAAACCACGGCGCTTCGCCGCCCAGGGACAGGCCCTTGCTGTAGCTGCCGTAGATCGAGATATCGGCGCGCGGCTTGAAGATCACCGCGCCATTGGGCAGGAACTCCGAGCGGCGGGTATGCCGGGTGGTGTCGCCGTCGCTGTCGAAGGTGCGTTCGTCGAGGCGGACCTGGCGACCGCCCAGCACCACCTGCCACTGCTCATTCAGTGAGACACGGTCGCTGGCGAACAGGCCGTACTGGCGGCTGTCGAGGTGGCGGTAGCTGTGGCCGGGCTCGCCGTCGAAGGGCTCCACCGCGCCGATGCCGCTGTAGATGTTGCCAGTGCCGACCCATTCGTTGAGCTCAGGACGGCTGTCCAGCACACGGCGGAAGGCCGAGGTGCCGACTGTCAGCTCGTGGCGCAGCCAGCCGGTGGCGAACTGGCCGTGCAGGGCGGCTTCCAGCTCGTCGTTGCGGCGGGTGTCGTCCGGGCTGCGGAAGTCGTAGAGGTCATAGTCGCCTTCCGGACTGAAGTAGTTGGGCACTGCCGAGTCGGCGCAACTGGCAGCGCCGTAGCAGCCCCAGGGGAAGGCGCTGTAGTCGTCGATCACCACCTTGCTGCGCGAGGCGCTGAGGGTGCCGGTCCAGGCATCGTCGAAGCGGTACTCGAAGCGCGTGTTGAGGTTCAGCGACTCGATGCGCACCGGGTCGGCCCAGCTCTGGTAACCAAGGCGGTCGTGCGGGTCGATGCCGTGGGGCAGCTGCGTGCCGCCGAGCAACTGGTAGCCGGGCGCCGAGGGCTGGCGACGGTTCTGGTATTCGGCGTCGAACTGCCAGAGGGCGTTGGGCGAGAGGTTCCAGTCCAGCGCCAGGGAGGCGAAGTCGCGCTGGCCGTCGGTGTGATCGATGTAGGAGCGCAGGTCGTCGTGGGCGAGGTTCACTCGCACGCCGACACTCTGCTCGCTGCCCAGCCAGGCGCCGACGTCGGTGGCGACATAGCGGCCGCCTTCATCGTCGGTGCCGAGGGTCACCGAGCGCACGTCCTGGGGACGCTTGGTGACGTAGTTGATCACCCCGCCGGGTTCGGAGACGCCGCTCTGCAGGCCGGACAGGCCCTTGAGCACCTCGACCTGCTCCTTGTTCTCCAGCGCCACGTTCTGCTCGCCGGTGATGGTGCGGCCATTGATCTTGTAGCTGCTGGCGGCGTTGAGCGAGTAGCCGCGGATCTCGAAGTTCTCGTAGTAGCCCACCGGTGCGTAGGCCTCGCCGGTGGAGGCGTCGTTCTTCAGCACGTCGCTGAGCAGGCGCGCCTGCTGATCCTTGAGCAGGGCCTGGTTGAATACCGAGATGGACGCCGGCGTGTCCAGCAGCGGGGCTTCGCCGAAGCCGCCGACCGAGGCGCGATTGCTGGCGTAGCTCTCGGTGTCGTGGCCGATCACCGTGACGGTATCCAGGGTCGCGGCGTCTTCGGCGTGGCCGGGACCGCTGGCCAGCAGCACGGCCAGGGTCAGCAGGCTGAGGGGGAATCTCGTGCGCGCGGGGCGCGGCAGGTACTGCATGAAACGCTCCTGAAGATTGCCGGGGCGTGCGCCGGGAATGCACGGGGCCTAGCCCCTCCCGCGCGAAACGGATGGCCTTGGATGTGAAACGGGATGGCCCGTGGAAGGGCTGTCAGGCCGGAGCTGCTCCGGTGGTCAATGGCAGCGAGGGCTCTGCGGCCCACTCCTGCAGCGAGCCGTCGTAGATCGCGACCCGCGTTTCCCCGGCCAGTGTCAGCGCCAGGGCAAGGGCGGCGGCGGAGATGCCGCCGCCGCAGTACAGCAGCAGCGGTGGCTCGGCCTGGCGCAACCCGGTGAGGGCTTCGTCCAGCGCTGCGTCGCGCCGGTAGCGGCCGTCGTCGTCGAACAGGCCGCGCGCCGGCAGGTTGGCGCTGCCGGGGATATGCCCACGGCGCGCATAACGGCTGACGGCGCTGCCATCGAACAGGGCGGCGGACAGGGCGCAGACCAGCGTGCCGTCAGCTTTGCCGGCCACGACTTGCTCGACGTCGTGGCGGTCGATCCAGAAGCCCTCCCGGTACTTCGCCGGGGTCGACAGAGTGCCGCTTTCCGCCTCGGCGGATTCGCCTTGTTGCAGCGAGAGACCGGCAGCGATCCAGGCACGTAGGCCTCCATCCAGCACGGCCGCGTCGATGCCCAGGCTGCGCAACATCCACCACAGGCGCGCCGCCCAGAAGCCGTCGCTGCGGTCGTAGATCACGATCAGCGAAGCGTCGTGAAGGCCCAGCTTCCGCAGGGCGTCCTTCGCCCGTTGCGGATCAGGCAGGGCGAAGCTGAAGGACGCTTGTGGATCGGCCAGGTCGCTGAGCAGATCGGCATGGCGTGCACCACGGATGTGCCCGGCGAGCCAGCCGGCATGGCCGCTCTCGACGCGGTAGTCGCCGTCGAACCCGGGGGCGGCCAGCTCCACGCTGGCGTCCAGCAGGCGCAGGCGCGGGTCGTCCAGGCGGGCGGCCAGCCAGTCGACGGAGACGAGGGGTTGGTTCATCTCAGTTCACCCTGGTGGCCAGTTGGCGAAGATGCTTCAGCAAGAGCTGGCCTTCGGCTTCGAGGAACCAGCGGGTATGACCGATCAGGTAGTTGTCGTAGGCCAGCGAGGCGCTCTCGGCCGAGCCGAGGATGCCGTGGAAGTAGATGACTTCGGACAGCGCGAAATCCGCATGCACCAGCGGCAGCAGCGCCACCAGGGCGAGCAGGTCGTCACGGCCCAGCGGGCGCACGCTGGCATAGCCTTGCAGCAGGGCGTCCAGCGTATCCAGGTCGGCGACGGCAGCGCGGCCCTGGTCCAGTTCCAGCCAGGGCACCAGGTTGCGCTCGATGGCGGTCGCCAGGTCGAACAACGCGAAGCTGCGGTCGCTCAGGCCGAAGTCCAGCACCGAGACCACCTGCGCCTGCGGGCCGTCCTCGCTCCACAGCAGGTTGGAGGCGTGCCAGTCGTTGTGGGTCCACAGCGCCGGCTGGCGTTGCAGGTAGGGCAACAGCTCGCGTTGCAGCGGCAGGTGCAGCTCGCTGAGCGTCTCCTTCCAGGGACGTGCCTGCAGGTATTCGGCGAGGGCGGGCGCCTGCTCGAAAGTCGCTTCGATGGCGGCCAGCGGGTCCGGCGCACCGAACAGTTTCAGGTTGCTCAGCAGCACGCCGGCAGTGCGCGAGGGGGCATCGAAACCCTCGGCGGCGCGGTGCAGTTTCGCCAGCGCGGCGCCGGCAGCGAAGGCGTGGGCGTTGTGCTGGAACGGTGTCCAGGACAGCGCGTCGCGGTACAGGTCCAGGCCTTGGGCTTTCTCGTGGACCTCATAGGTCCAGCCGTCACGTTCGATAGCGCTGCGGCCCTGCCGATCACGCAGTACCTGCGCCACTGGTGCACCGCGTCGGGCCAGGTGATCGAGGAAGGCATGCTCCTCCGCCAGCCATGCCGCTGTGCGCACGCGGGGTGAGTGGCGTTTGACGAACAGCGTGCCGCTGGCGGTCTCCACCAAGGCGGCGGCGGAGAAGGGCCGCGGGCTGTGCCAGGTCAGATGTGCCTCGTCGCCGGCGGCCGGATAGTCGGCGAGCAGCGCGCGGACTTCCGCGGCGGTCAGCGCCGGCCAGTCGGGCTCCACCGGGTCCAGGCCCATGCCGTGGCTCAGGCGTTTGGTCATGCTGGGTTCTCCACTTGCCAGGCATTGCTGGTCGCGCCGCGCCAGACCTCCGGGTCGCGCAGCACGCCGTATTCGTGCAGCCACTGGGCGTAGGGCTGCAGCAGTTCCTCGCGCTGCTCGCCCCAGCGGCCCTGGTGCAGCCAGCTGGGCGCGATGCGCCGCAGGGATTCTGCCAGCATCGGCTGGGGAAAGTAGGGAATGGTGCGTTCGTAGACCGGCAGCGCGGCTTCCGGATCGGCCGCTGCCGCGAGGAATCCGCGCGCGGTGACGGCGAGGAAGCGCCGTGCGATGTCGGCGTTGGCGTCGAGCCAGTCCTCCCGCGCGCCGAGCAGGTAGCTGTGGTAGGGCGGGGCGCCGATTTCGTCCACCGGCAGCACCACGCGCCGCTCGTTGGGGATGGCACTGGGCAGCAGGGCCTCCCAGGCCCAGTAGCCGCCGAAGCTGGCGTCGGCGAGGCCGGCGGCCAGGTCCTCGGGGCGCAATTCGCGGAAACCGGCATCCACCAGTTGCACCGCCTCCGGGTCGCCGCCGTCCTGGCTCACCAGGTGGCGCACCATGGCCAGGCCGCGCGGCGTCGGATTGAGCGCCAGGCGCTTGCCCTGCAGGTCGCGGGGGCGACGGATGCCGCTGTCGGTAAGGGTCTGGATCGACTCCAGGCCGCGATGGTTGATCGCCGCCACGCCCAGCAGCGGCTGGCCCAGCTCGCGGCGCACCAGCAGGCGGTTGCTGGGGAATACGCCGAAAGCGGCAGCGCCGCGCTGCAGGTGCTCCAGGGTGTCGCCGTGGTAGGGGTCGTGCACCACCAGTTCCACGTCCAGACCCGCCTCGCGGTACCAGCCGCGTTCACGGGCCAGGTAGAAACCGGCCGAGTTGGGCCAGGGATGGAAATATTCGAGCATGACCCGCAAGGCAAACATGGAACCTTTCTCCGAAACGGCCAGCGGCCGATGACTGCGATGAGCGTATTCCACGGTAGAATATTTGGTATATACCAATATGATTTTCACTGGTTTTTATAATCGCAAGGAATAAAAACGCCTTCAATACGCCACGGGAACGGGATCGGAGACAGAAACTGCCAGATTCCCGCCAGACGCTCTGGCGCGGGCATCGCGGGTTATGACCTCATGCGATTTAGATATTTATGGTTATAAGAAGTCAGAGATAAAGTAACGACTTCTTCTAAGTCACGGCGCAAGCAGGACCATGAGCCAATCCCCCTGGGGCGCGACGCCCGTCCTGACCCTGCCGCAGGGCGAGAAGCAGCCACTGTCGATCCGCGCCAAGGCGCTGGTGTTTTCCGACCCGCGCTCGCGCCAGTTGCTGGAATTCCTCGATCGCGTCGGTCCCAGCGAAGTGCCGGTGCTGATCAATGGTGAAACGGGTACCGGCAAGGAGCTGGTGGCGCGCTACATCCACAGCGCCAGCGGGCGCAAGGGCGCGTTCGTCGCGGTGAACTGCGGCGCGATCAACGAGAACCTCGCCGAGAGCGAACTGTTCGGCCACGAGGCCGGTGCTTTTTCCGGTGCCACCGGCCGGCGCGCCGGCTGGTTCGAGGAGGCCGATGGCGGCACGCTGTTCCTCGACGAGATCGGCGACCTGCCGATGCCGTTGCAGGTGAAGTTGCTGCGTGCCTTGCAGGAACAGGAGATCGTCCGCGTCGGTTCGCGCAAGCCGATCAAGGTGGACATCCGCCTGGTCACCGCCACCAACGTCGACCTGGAGCAGGCGGTGGACGCCGGCAATTTCCGCCTCGACCTGTTCTACCGCATCAACGTCGCCCAGGCCCGTGTGCTGCCCCTGCGCGAGCGCCCGCTGGACATCATGCCGCTGGTGGAGCACTTCCGCCGGCTCTACGCCCAGCGCCTGAAGATCGCCGAGCCGATGTTCTCCGAGGCGGCGGTCAGCGCGCTGCTGGACTACGCCTGGCCGGGCAATATCCGCGAGCTGGAGAACGTCGTGCACCTGGCGCTGCTGGTGGCGGGGGAGAAGGCGGTGCGGCCCGAGCACCTGAAGTTTTCCGCCGCACTCTCCGGCCAGCGCATGGGCGCGGGGGCGCCCACCGGGCTGCCGCAGGAGATCATCCGCGACCAGTTGCAGCGGCTGTTCGACGTGCCAGGGGAAACCCTGCTGCACGACCTGGAAGACCTGATCGTCCGCGAGTCCTTCGCCCACTGCGGCTTCAACCAGCTGCGCACCGCCGCGCTGCTGGGGATCAGCCGCAACGCCATGCGCACGCTGCTGGTCAACCACGGCCTGCTCAAGGGCCGCGCCAAGGCCTGATTCAGTCGCGACGGCGTTGGCGCGAGCTGGCCGCAGCGGCATCCCGGCGCAGCAGCGGCAGCAGTTCCTCGCCCAGGTGGATCGCCTCTTCCAGGTGCGGGTAGCCGGAGAGGATGAAGGTATCCACGCCCAGCTGGTGGTACTCCTCGATGCGCTCGGCGACCTCGGCGTAACTGCCCACCAGCGCCGTACCCGCGCCACCGCGAACCAGGCCGACACCGGCCCAGAGATTGGGTGACACTTCCAGGTCGCGCACGCCATGGGCGCGGCCCTGGGTCAGGCTGATCTGCCGCGATTGCCCCACCGACTCGTAAGCCGCCAATTGCTGCTGGGCACGCTCGATGGCGTCGCGGGGGATTTCTTCCAGCAGACGCCCGACATGGGCCCAGGCCTGCCGCGAATCGGCGGCGGCGAACACGTGCAGGCGCAGGCCGAAACGCAGCTCGCGGCCATGCGCCGCCGCCATCTCGCGCAGGCGCAGGATGCGCTCGCGGATCATCGCCGGCGGTTCGCCCCACATCAGGTAGCTCTGCGCGTGGCTGGCGGCGATGCGTTCGGCGACGTCCGAGGCGCCGCCAAAGCAGATCGGCGGCAGCAGCGCCTCACGCGGGATCGGCACCGGGTTGCCGGTGCGGTAATGCCGCCCGTGGTGCTCGCGTCCGGCCCAGGTGGCGCGGAACACGTCAAGGAACTCGGCGCTGCGGGCATAGCGCTCGTCGTGTTCGAGGAAGTCGCCCAGGGCGCGCTGCTCGAAACGGCTGGAGCCGCTGACCAGGTGCAGCAGCAGGCGGTTGTCGCTGAGCTGCTGCAGGGTGGCGGCCTTGTGCGCGGTGTAGGCGGGCAGCTCGACGCCGGGGCGCAGGGTCAGCAGGAACTTCAGCCGGCGCACTTCCTGGACCATCAGCGCGACGATCAGCCAGGGGTCTTCGAAGCCGCTGGCGGTGGGCACCATGATGCCGTCGAAGGCCGCCTGTTCGGCGGCGCGCACCACCTGGCGCAGGTAGTCGAGGGTCGGTGCGCGCTCGCCCTGCTGGAACAGCCCGACCTTGGGCAGACCGCTGCTGGTGAGGTGGTGACCGTCGCCGTTGGTGGGCAGGAACCAGTCGATCTCGATGCTTCGGCGTTTGGGTTCAGCGGCCAATCCGGGTGTCCTTTTCAGCTTCGTGGCGCAGCAGCGGCAGGACCCGTTCGCCGAAGCGCAGGACCTCGCGCACCGCGTTGGGCGCGTTCAGGATGATCTGGTCGAGACCGGCGCCGTGCAGTTCGCGCAGACGGCTGGCGACCTGGGGGTAGCTGCCCACCAGCACGGGGGATTCAGCGGGCGCGGGCAGCCACAGGTTCGGGTGGATTTCGCTGCGGCGCGCGGGGTGCTCGGCACGCTCGGCGAGCAGTTCGACCACGCCCGCATCGGCGCGGCGACGCTTGCCCCTGGCCGGCGCGGCGAAGGCCTGGGCCTGCCGGGCGGCTTCGTCCCAGGCCTGCTCTTCGCTGTCGCGGGCGATGATGCCGAAGCTGGCAATGTAACCCAGCACGCGGCCGGAAGCCTGTGCGGCACGGTTCAGGCGGGCGATGGTTTCGCCCAGTTGCGCGACGTCGCCGCCCTGAACGAAGCAGAGGTCCGCGCGGTTGGCGATGCGTTCCGCACCCAGGGTTTCATCCAGCAGCAACGGCGAAGGCGGCAGGTCGCGCAGGCCGAGGCCGGCGTTTTCCAGGTGGAAGTAGCGGCCATTGTGGTCCAGCGGCGTGGCCGGGGCGTGCAGCAGGCGTTGCAGGATGTCGAGGAACTCGTCGATGCGCTCATGGCGCTGGTCGCGGTTGAGCACCTCGCCGAAGGCCCGGCGCAGGCTGCCCCGGTCGCTGTCCGGCAGGTGCAGGCGCACGCGCCCGGCGGACAGCGACTGCAGGCTTTGCAGCGTCGCCGCCAGTGCCGCCGGGAGCATGGCCTCAGCCGGCAGGCTCAAGGTCAGGCCGAGCCGCCGGGTATGCGCGCACAGGGCGGCGGCGACCATCAGGCTGTCCGGCTGGTTGGGCCCGCCGGGCAGGTAGAGGTCGTCGAAGCCGGCGTACTCCACGGCCTGGGCCAGTTGTACCCATTCCGCCGGCTGCGCCCGCCAGTCCAGCCCGCGCCGGGTGCCGCCGGCGCAGAGTTTCCAGGCGAAGCGCAGGCTCATCGGGCGAGCGCCAACGGCTGCCCCGCGGGTTGCCAGCCGAGCGCCGGGGCGATGTCCCGCGCCAGCTGTTCCAGGCGTCGCAGCACCTGGGCCTGGCTGGAGCTTTCCGACTGCACCACGGCGATGAAGTAGTCCGCGTAGGGCAGCAGTGATGGATCGTTGCGAACGCTGGCGATCACCTCCTCGGGATGGCCGTGGTGGACGTTGAGCAGGCGCAGATGGCTGTCCAGGTCGGCGGCCGCGTCGATCAGGCCCTCGCGGATCAGGCGCGGCACGTGCAGTTCGATGTCCGGTGCCAGTTCGGCGCGGGATTGTGCCTTGTCCTCGGCGGGGAACACGGCGCGCACCACGCCGATGCGCGGGCGGCGCGTTTCATCCCGCCAGGCGCCGAGGTAGGCGTCGGCGATGGGTTTCTGCACCGTCAGCGGGTCGTGGGTGGCGGTGCCCAGCAGCAGGCCGTTGCCTTGCTCGGCGGCATAGATCGCGCCGCTTTCGCTGCCGTGGGAGTGCCACAGACGCTCCCGCAGCGCGGCGGCTGGTGGATGCAGGCGCAGTTGCACCTCACCGGGTAATGGTGCGCCGAGCAGGGCCGCCTGCAAGGCGCGCTGGGTCTGCTGGAAGTCGTCCTGGCGGCGCTGGGCATCGCGGCCGAAGGCGTTGAACATCTCCAGGTTGGCGCCACCGCTGCCCAGGCCCAGTTGCAGGCGGCCGGCGGACAGCGCGTCGAGCACCGCGGCGTCCTCGGCGAGGCGTAGCGAGTCCTCCAGGGGCAGGGTGACCACCGCCGTGCCCAGTTCGATGCGTCGGGTGCGCGCGGCGATGTTGGCGAACAGCAGCAGCGGCGAAGGCAACTGGCCGAAGCCGCCGCTCAGGTGGTGCTGGGCTATCCAGCCACCGTCGAAGCCCAGCGCCTCGGCGAATTCGAACTGCTCCTGCAGGTCGCGGTAGACCTGGTGCGGGTCGCTGCCGAACGCATGGGTGAGGAAGCCGAGTTTGAACGGCTTGCGTGGCTCGAGTGTGCTCATGCCGGGATCTCCTGTGCGCTGACGTGCTGCTGGCGCGGTTGCCAGCCCAGCGCGGGGGCGATGTCGCGGGCGACGGTTTCCAGGTGGCGCAGGGCTTCGGCGAAGCCGGTGGAGGTGGTCTGCACCTGGACGATCAGTTGGTCATCGACGCCCAGGGGCGCGTCTGCGCGCAGCTGCTCGGCGATCTTCGCCGGGTCGCCGTGCAATACGCCGAGGTTGTCCAGCACGGCTTCGAAGCCCTGCGCCGGGTCGGCGTGGCCGATGCCGATACGGCGTTGGCGTTCGACGTAGGTGAGGATGTCCTGGCGCAGGGTCGAGCCGTCTGCCGCCGCATCGGCGCCGGGGAAAACGGCGCGTACCAGCGCCACGCGAGGCGTGCCCGGGTGAATGGGATTCCAGGCCTGGCGGTAGCGCTCGATCACCTGCGAGCGCGGCTCGGCTCCGGCCGTGGGGTTGGGCGCGAGGATCAGCCCGTTGCCGCGGGCGGCGACCTGTTCGACGCGGGAGGTCGCTTCCCACAGGCGGCGCTCCAGGCCCTTGGCGGCCGGCCGCAGCACGCGGCCCTCGGCATTCAGTGGCTCGCCGGCCAGTGCCTGGCGCAGGCGCTCCAGGCGCTGGTCGTATTGCCCGTGGCGGCCTTCCAGGCTCTGGCCGAAGGCGGCGAAGCTGTCCGGGTCGAAACCGGCGCCCAGGCCCAGTTGCAGGCGGCCCTGGCTGAGCAGGTCGAGCACCGAGGCATCTTCGGCCAGGCGCAGGGCGTTCTCCTGGTTCAGCACGACGATGCCGGTGCCCAGCTGGATGTGGCGGGTGCGTTCGGCCGCGGCGCTGAGCAGTACCAGCGGGGAGGGCAGGCGGCCGTTCTCGCTGGCGAAGTGGTGCTGGGCCAGCCAGCCGCTGTCGAAGCCCAGCTCCTCGGCGGCTTCGAACAGCTCCAGGGTCTGCTGGTACAGGCGCGGCTCGAACTGCGGGGCATACACGCGGTTGAGGAAGCCCAGGCGGAAGCTGCTGTGGGGAGTGCGGCGGCTCATGGCTTTTGCTCCGTGAGAGTGGCCTGGCCCAGCAGCGGCGTCAGCGCGGCGCCGAGGCGCTCGCTGTCGGCCGGCGCGCCGGGCAGGGCATTGAACGGGCTGAGGGTGAGGTAGCCCTTGGCGACCCACACCGCTTCGTCCTCGGCATTGCTCGCGTCCGGCGGCGGCGACCAGGCGAAGCCGATGCCCGGCTTGCCGGCCAGGCTGGCGTCGAGCTTGCCGAGGTCTTCGGTGTAGAGGGCGTGGAAGGGTACGTAGCTGCCGATGCGGGTCAGCCGCGCGCCCTGCAGTTTCTCCAGCGGCGGCAGGTTGAGGTTCAGGCCTACGCCCTTGGGCAGCAGGGCGCCGTCCGCCTGGCGATGCTGGTCCAGCGCATCCACCAGGCGGGTGACGATGGCGGCGATGCGCGGGCTGTCCTGTTCCTTCAGGTCAGCGCTGACGGCGAGTGCCGGCACGCCGGAGAGCACCGCGACGCTGGCGGCATTGAAGGTGCCCGAGGCGCTGTTGAGGGCGCCGAGGTTGTTGCCGGGATTGGGCCCGACTATCACCAGGTCCGGGTGCGGCAGGATTTTTTCCAGCCCCAGCAACAGCGCCATCACCGGCGTGCCGCTGATACGGATGTCCACCTGTTGGCCTGCGCAGCTGTCGGTTTCGCAAAGGCCTTTTTCGGTGGTGGTGAGGTAGTAGCTGTCCGGGTAGGCCGGGTCGTCGTCGCGGCCGACCTGCGTCTGGCGGCCGAAGAAGAAGGCGCCGCCCCGTGCACTCTGGTCGCTGTAGGGCGCGGCGATGCGCACGGTGTGCCCGTCGGCCTTGAGCGCCGTATACAGCGCGCGGATGTTCGGGTGGCGGTAGCCGTCGTCGTTGCTGAGCAGGATGTTCAGCGCGAACGCCGGCTGCGCGAGGGCGCAGCCGGCGGCCAGCAGCAGGGGCGCGACCCTCATGCCGCGCTCCCGGCGAAACGGTTGGCCGGGCGCAGCAGGCCGAGGTTCTCGCGCAGGGTCGCGCCTTCGTATTCGCGGCGCAGCAGGCCGCGTTCCTGCAGCAGCGGCACCACCTGGTCGACGAACACCTCGATGCCGCCCGGCAGGTACGGGAAGAACACGTTGAAGCCGTCGCAGGCGCGCGCCTGGAACCAGGCGTCGAAGGTGTCGGCGATGTCTTCGGCGGTGCCGATCACCGGGTTGCCGCCGGCCAGGCGCAGGTACAGCTGGCGGATCGTCAGGCCCTCGTTGCGCGCCAGTTCCAGCACCTTGTCGCGGCGGCTGCCACGCTGGCCGACCGGGGTCTCCGGCAGTGGGCCGTCGAGGTCGTGGGCGGAGAGGTCGATGTCCTCGCCGAGGGTGTCCGCCAGCAGGCGCAGACCCAGCACCGGGTCCACCAGGCTCTGGAATTCTTCGAACAGCTCGCGGGCCTCTTCGCGGGTGCGGCCGATGAAGGGCGTGATGCCGGGGAGGATCTTGATGCCGTCCGGGTCGCGGCCCAGGGCCGCGGCGCGTTGCTTCACGTCGTTGTAGAAGGCCTGGGCGGCGGGGATGGTCTCGGCCATGGCGAAGATGACTTCCGCCACGCGGGCGGCCAGGGCCTTGCCGGCGTCCGAGGCGCCGGCCTGCACCAGCACAGGGTGGCCCTGGGGCGGGCGTGCGACGTTGAGCGGGCCGCGTACGGAGAAGTACTCGCCCTTGTGATCCAGCACGTGCAGTTTGGCCGGGTCGAAGTACTGGCCGCTGTCCTTGTCGCGCAGGAAGGCGTCGTCTTCCCAGCTGTCCCACAGGCCCTTGACCACGTCGTGGAATTCCTCGGCACGGCGGTAGCGCTCGGCGTGGTCGATGTGCGCCTCGCGGCCGAAGTTCCAGGCTTCGTCGGAGACCACCGAGGTCACCAGGTTCCAGGCGGCGCGGCCCTTGGACAGGTAGTCGAGCGAGGCGAACTTGCGGGCGATGTGGTACGGCTCGTTGTAGCTGGTGGTGGCGGTGGCGATCAGGCCGATGCGGCTGGTGACGGCGGCCAGCGCGGCCATCAGGGTCAGCGGCTCGAAGTGTTCGCCACGGGCGGTGCGGCTGAGGGCGTCGAGGTGGTGGCCCCAGAGGGCGACCACATCGGCGACGAACAGCGCGTCGAAGCGGCCACGCTCGGCGGTCTGCGCGACCTGCTTGAAGTAATCGAAGTCCAGGCTGGCGTCGGCCTGGGCCCTGGGGTGGCGCCAGGCGGCGACGTGGTGGCCGCTGTTGGCGAGGAAGGCGCCGAGCTTGAGCTGGTCGGTGCGGCGGGTCATGGGGTGTCTCCCGTTGGGGCGGGCGCCGCGAGGGCGCCCGCTGGCATCAGCCGGGTCAGAAGTTGTAGGCCAGGCCCGTATACCAGTAGCCGCCGGTGGTGCCGTAGGGCGAGAAGTTGCCGTACGGGAAGGCGCCGGAGCTGCTGGGCAGGTGGGTACGGTCCGGGTAGACGTTGAACAGGTTGTTGGCCCCGGCGGTGAGGGTGAGGTTGCGGGTCAGGTGGTAGTCGACGTTGAGGTCGGTGATCCACTGGGGGTCGAAGGTGCGGTCGTAGACCTCGGCGGTGCCGTACTGGGTGTACTCGCCGTAGCGGGTCAGGTTCAGGCTCACGTCGAACTGGCCGATGCTCCAGTCGGCGCCCAGCAGCAGGCGCGATTCGGGCTGGCCGTGCTTGAGGTTGCCCTGGCGCTGGCGGTCGTAGCCGCCGTCCGGGCCGAGGGCGGCCTGGGCCACGGTGGAGGCGTGGATCTTGTCGATCTCGGTGGTGTTCCAGTTGAAGCCGGCGTTGTAGCGCAGGCTGCCGTAGGCGCCCAGGTCCTGGCGGTAGTCGCCGACGATGTCGATGCCGCGGGTGGTGGTGTCCAGCGCGTTGGTGAAGTAGGTGACGTACTGGTTGGGATTGAGCCCGGCGTCCACCAGGATGTCGCGGATCGCGGTGGTGCCGCCCAGGTAGCCGGTCTGGGCGATGCGGTCGCGGATCTTGATCTGGTAGGCGTCGACGGTGACGCTGCTGGCCGGGGTCGGCTGCAGGGTGAAGCCGATGCTGTAGTTGGTGGATTTCTCCGGCTTGAGCGTGGAGGCGCCCAGGGCCTTGGCGACGTCCGAATCCACCGCCACGTTGCGGTAGTCCAGCAGGTTGCCGTTGACGCTGCTCTGCGAGGTGGAGCTGTAGATCTGCTGGGCCAGGGAGGGCGCGCGGAAGCCGGTGCTGGCAGTACCGCGCAGGGCCAGGATCGGGGTCAGCTGGTAGCGCGTGGAGAACTTGCCGTTGGTGGTCACGCCCGAGCCGTCGTTGTAGTGCTCGTATCGCCCGGCGAAGTCGACGTGCCACTTGTCGGTCAGGTCCTGGCCGATCTCGCCGTAGCCGGCGTAGCTGGTGCGGCCCTTGGAGGCGGCGTCGGCGGGAGTGGTGCCGGCGCCGGAGATGGTGCCGGGGGCGATCAGCGCGCCGTTGGCGCCGTAGAGGTAGTCGCCATAGCCGTAGGAGGCGTATTCGCCCTTGCCGATCTTGTAGTTCTCGTAGCGGTATTCCAGGCCCCAGGAAACCTGCGTGGGCTTGGCCAGGCCGAGGTCGAAGGCGCGGGTCAGGTCGAGGTTGCTGGTCCACTGGCTGAAGGTCTTCACGCCGGTGTCGACATTGGTCGGCGAGTCCGCGCCGTAGCTGAGGTTGTAGGTGTCGGTCAGCGTGGCGCGGGCGTGGTCCTGGCCGTAGGTGGTGGAGAGGTCGTAGTCCCAGCCGGCCGCCTCGCCCTTGCCGCCGAACGCGGCCTGGAAGTCGTTTTCGATGAACCGCAGGTTGTCCTCGATGCCCTCGGGGTAGGGCGTGGGGATGCCGTTGAAGCTGGCCGGCTGGTGGAACGCCAGTGGCTTGGACGATTCGCGGTTGGTGTAGGTGGAGAAGGAGTACAGGGTCAGTGCGTCGTTCACCGGCAGCTCGGCGTTGTAGCCCAGGCTGAAGTTCTCCACCTTGGGCAGGCCGGTGCCGTAGTAGGTGTGCTTCTGGCTGGTGTTGCCGGCGGAGTCGGTGTAGGGCGCGTTGTCGGAACGGTCGGAGACGTTCTGGTGCTTGTAGTCCAGCGCCAGGTTGATGAAGCCCTGGTTGGGCAGCTCGAAACCGATGTTGCCGCTCTGCCGGGCGGTCTCGCCGTCGCCGTTCTCGTAGTTCTGCCCATAGGTGGTGGCCAGCTTGCCGCCGTGGTCGGTCTGCTTGAGCACCACGTTGATGACCCCGCCGATGGCGTCGGAGCCGTACTGCGCCGAGGCGCCGTCGCGCAGCACTTCGACATGGTCCACCAGGGCGGTGGGGATCATGTCCAGGTCCACCGGCTGCGAACCGGAGTTGAGGTAGGTGCCGTTGTTGAGCAGGGCGCTGTTGTGCCGGCGCTTGCCGTTGACCAGCACCAGCACCTGGTCGCCGTTGAGGCCGCGCAGGCTGATCGGCCGCACCACCGAGGTGGAGCCGAAGCCGGAGGAGGCCGGCAGGTTCAGCGAGGGCAGCACGCGGCTCAGCGCGCGGGTCAGGTCGCCCTGGCCGGTGGCCTCGAGCTGCTTGCTGGAGATTACGTCCACCGGCGACGGGCTGTCGGCCAGGGTGCGCGCCTGGCCCCGGTTGCCAACCACCACCACGGTGCTCAGGCGGTTGTCGGCACTGGTCTTGCCGCTATCGGCGTCGGCCTCTGCGGCGAGCGCCGGCAGGGCCTGGCCGATGGCGAGGAACAGAAGGCTATGGGTGAACAGCGTGCGGGCGGTCGAGGCGCTCCGGGCACGGGTGACTGCGGTCATGGTTACGCTCCAAGGTTTGCTCCCGGCTGGCGCCCGTCTGGGTGGCCGCTGCGGGTTATCGTGTCGACGGCATCGGGGCCGCGTTGGCGAACGGCTTGTTGCTGGGAGGGACTGGTCGCGTTCAGTCGGAAGGCAGGCTCAAGCTCATGGCGCTGACAAGGCAAGCGCTGTGCCAGCCTGGAAAGGCCTTGTCTTTCAGCGGCTTGCGCGTGGTGTTGGAAATTCCCTGCTGGGTTTGCAGCAGTGCCGATCCAGGCTGTTGCTTTTCACCCAGCCGCTGCCGAGGCGCCGGTTGGTGGCGGCGCGATGCTGCATTTGCAGCAAGGGGCATGCAGGCCGGTTCGAGCCTTCGCCGTGACGCTGGCACAGGCCTTGCTCCGTCGCTGCTTTCACTTTTCTGCCTGGAGCAATGCATGCCTGTACCCGGCCCGCGCAACCTGATCACCGATATCCCCGGCCTGCTGGTCGGCCATGCCACCGATGAACGTGTGCAGAGTGGCGTCACCGTGCTGCGCCCGGACGGCGTGTGGACCGCCAGCGTGGACATTCGTGGCGGCGGCCCCGGTGGGCGTGAGTCCGCTGCGCTGGAGCCGGAGAACATGGTGGGGCAGCTGCATGCGCTGGTGTTTTCCGGTGGCTCGGTGTTCGGCCTGGGCGCGGCCGATGGCGTGAGTGCCGAGCTGTCGGCGCGCAATGTCGGGCTGCACCTGAAGGCCGGTGCACCGGCCATTCCCATCGTGCCGGCGGCGGTGCTGCACGACCTGGCCAATGGTGGCGACAAGGGCTGGGGCATCGACCCGCCGTACCGCGAACTGGGCCGCGAGGCGCTGGCCAACCTGGACGTGGAGTTCGCCCTTGGCGCAGTCGGCGCCGGGCGCGGTGCCATGGCCGGCGTACTACCGGGTGGATTGGGTTCGGCCTCGCTGGACCTGGGCGACGGCCTGCTGGTGGGCGCGCTGGTGGTGGCCAATCCCATCGGCAGCGTCTACATGCCCGACGGCGAGACCTTCTGGGCCTGGCCCTGGGAGCAGGGCGGCGAATTCGGCGGGCGCGTGCCGGGGCAGCGCATGGATTGCAGCGAGCCGATGCCTGAGCTGTCGCGGCTGGATTCCATGGGCCGTTTGCAGGCCGGAGCCAACACCACGCTGGCGGTGGTGGCGTGCAACGCGCGGTTGACCACGGCCGAGTGCAAGCGCCTGGCGATCATGGCCCAGGACGGCATCGCCCGCGCCGTGCGCCCGGCGCACCTGCCGTTCGATGGCGACAGCCTGTTTGCCATGGCTTCTGGCGATGTCGAACTGGTGGAGGGTCAGCGTCACCAGGTGGAGTTGTCGCGCATCGGCTCGGCCGCCGCCGACTGCGTGGCGCGGGCGATCGCGCGGGGAGTCTATCTGGCACGTGCGCGCTCCTGAGAGCGGAGTGGGCCGGAAGACCATCGCGGACAGAGTCCGCTCCTACGCTCGCGGGTGAATGCGGGCTCCCTTGCAGGAGCGGGCCATGCCCGCGAATCGCGCGCATGGCGCGCTCCTACAAGGGCGTCGTCGGTGAGTCATTGGTCACCCAGCACCCGCGCCACCCGCCGCGCTGCTCGTGCCGCTTCCTGGGGTAATCCGAGCGCCGCATAGACCTTCTCCAGGTGACGGTTGCCGGGCACGTCCAGAGCGTCGTAGCGACGTCGCAGCTCCAGCGCCTGCTGTGCGGCCAGCCAGTCGCCGGCGCGCAATTGCGCATCCAGTTCGATCAATGCGAAGAGATCGCGCTGGGCATGGCTGCCACCGATCTCGCCCAGGCGCGGCAATGCTTGCCCCAACCGCCGTGTTGCAAGTGCGTACTCACCGCGGGCATGGGCGTACAGGCCTTCGGCGGCGGGCAGGGTAACTTCGGCCCAGACCACGCGGTTGAAGTCCGGTGCGTTGCGTGCCTGCTGGCGTAGCGCCTCCAGCAGTTCACCGGCTTCTTCCTGGCCGGCGCGGGCCAGGCCGTAGAGGTACTGCAGGCTGAGGAACGGCTGCACGACATCCGCGCGGCGTTCACGCAGGTAGGGCAGGAGTGCTTCCCAGCGCGGGCCGACGTCGATGCCGGCGAATTCCAGGCGGGCCAGCAGCGAGACGGCGCCGATCTGGTCCTGGGAATACTCGGGGAAGATGCCCCATACATGCCGGTCGTAGATCTCCAGCACACGCGGGTCGTTGCCGCGCGCCAGGTGGAACAGCGCCAGGTGCCACCAGTTGTGGGTGTACATGAAGGAGTTGAGCCCCTGCCAGCCGGCGCTGGCTTCCTCGAGGAATTGCGTGCCTTCCTCGATGCGGCCACGGGTCAGCAGCACGTGGGCGAGGGCATGCTGCGCCCAGGGCTCACTGGGCAACAGTTGCAGGGCATAGCGCGCCGCTGCTTCGGCTTCCTCCAGCAGGTGGCACTGCTCGTAGGCGAAGGCCAGCATGCCGTAGGCCTGGGGCACTTCCTCCGCGCCTTTCACGGCCTTCAGGGCGATGCGCAGCATGGCCGGCGCATTGCCGCGGTTGAATTCGAAGTACTGGTTGAGCTTGGCCGCCAGCAGGTCGCGCGGGTGCTCGTCGAGCAGCAGCGCGCTCAGGCGCAGTGCCTCGGCCAGGTCATCGGCGCTCCAGGCCGCGAGCAGGGCGGTGTAGCGCTCGGCGCGGGGGATGCCGGGGCCGGCCGCCCAGGCGCGTTGCAGGTAGCGCGCGGCAAGGCTGGGCGCCTGCGGCGACTCGGCGAACATCATCAGCAGGCCGGCGAAGGCGTTGGCGAGCACCGAGGCCGGGTCCGCGTCGGCGCCCGCGAGGATGTTTTCCGCACGGGTCTGATAGGTGAGCACGCCGCCGGTGAAATCATCGATGGCCTGGCGGGTCGCTTCGCGCTCGCTGTCGATGGGGTTGCCGAGGTAGTCCTGGGTCATGGGCTGCTGCTCCAAGTAGAAGATGCAGACTAGTCGCAAAGCCTGTGCCAGTCGCGCAGCCCGCACGCCGTGGGGCGGCGCTGGTTGGCACTGCTGCTTTTCAGGCAATGCGCCGTCCGCACTGTGTGATTTGCACCAGCGACCCTCTGCCGATCCGTCGCGAGCCCTGCATCACCGGGCTTTCAGACCCATGGCACAGCGCTTGCTCAAGCCCTGCAAAGCCGATTCGCGGCGCTGATCCTGCAGGAGCTCTCATGTCCAGTCCCACCCTCCGCCTCGCGCCCCGACGCCCCCGTCATGCCCGGCTGCTGGCCAGCCTGTTGGCGGCGGGGCTGACCATGGCCGCTGCTGCCTCGGCGGAGCCGACCCGTGGCGGCCAGCTCGACCTGGTGGCGCAGCCTGAACCGCCGTCGCTGTCCCATGCGGTGGTCAGCCATGTCGCCACCCAGTACGTCGGCGGCAAGATCCTCGAAGGGCTGATCAGCTTCGATACCGACCTCAAGCCGCAGCCGGTGCTGGCCCGCAGCTGGACGGTGTCGCCGGACGGCCTGACCTACACCTTCGACCTGCAGCCGGGCGTGAAATGGCATGACGGTAAGCCGTTCAGCGCCGAGGACGTGGTGTTCAGCTTCCAGGACTTCTACCCGGAAGTGGACAAGCGCATGGCCAGCATCTTCGGCGAGTACGTGCAAAGCGTGCAGGCCAAGGGCGCCGATCAGGTGGTGTTCCAGTTGAAGAAGCCCTTCTCGCCGCTGCTCTCGGCGCTGGGCAGCGGCCTGCGGCCGATCGTGCCCAGACACCTGTACGCCGGCACCGACTACCGCAGCAACCCGTACAACCTCAAGCCGGTCGGCACCGGCCCGTTCGTGTTCCAGGAATGGAAGCGCGGCGCTTACATCCGCCTGGCGCGCAACCCCGATTACTGGCACAAGGGCCTGCCGTACCTGGATGGCATCGTCTACCACGTGATCCCCGACGCCGCTGCCCGCGCTGCCGCCTTCGAGCGTGGCGAGGTGCAGGTACTGCGCAGTGGCGACGCCGATTACGCCGACCTCAAGCGCCTCTCGCAACTGCCGGGCGTGGAGGCTTCGGAGAAGGGCTACGAGCTGTATCCGGGGCTGGCCTTCCTGCAGATCAACACCCGCAAGCCGGGCCTGGACAATCCCAAGGTGCGCCAGGCGATCCTCACTTCGCTGAACCGCCAGTTCATCGTCGACAACATCTTCTTCGGCACCGGGCGCGTGGCCAGCGGGCCATTCCTCGGTGCCTTCCACGATCCGCAGTTGCCGCAGTACGGATATGACCCGGCCAAGGCCAAGGCGCTGATCGCCGAATCCGGCGTGGAGGTCAGCAAGCTGCGCGTGCGTCTGCTCAACGGCGAAAAGGGCGGTGCCTGGGAGCGCCTGGCCGAGTACACCAAGCAGGCCTTGCAACCGCTGGGCATCAAGGTGCAGGTGGCGACCTCCGACGCGGCGACCTGGTACCAGCGCGCCAGCGACTGGGACTTCGACCTGACCTACAACTTCATCTTCCAGATCGGCGACCCCTACCTGACCAGCGCCTACCTGTACCGCAGCGACTACATCCTCAAGACGTCGCCCTTCGCCAACATCGTCGGCTACCACGACCCGGCCGCCGACGCACTCTGGCAGAAGGTCGCCAACACCGCCGAGGGGCCTCAGCGCCAAGCCGTGTACGGCGAGCTGGAACGCAAGCTCAACGAAGACCTGCCGATCGCGCCGATCTTCGAGATGCGCTTCCCCACGCTCTACCAGCAGCGCGTGCACAACCTGATCCGCAGCGCCACCAGCCTCAACGACAGCTATGCCGAGGTCTACCTGGAGCCTGCCAAGCCATGAATGTGCTGCTGTACGCCAGTGCGCGCCTGGGCCGCGCGCTGGCCTTGATAGTCGCAGTGCTGGTCGGGGCGTTCCTGCTGCTGCGCCTGGCGCCGGGCGACCCGGCGCTGCTGATGGCGGGCGAGGCGGGCAGCGACGACGCCGACTACATCGCCCGGCTGCGTGGCGAGATGGGCCTGGACCTGCCGTTGCCGGTGCAGCTGTGGCGTTACCTCGCGCAGATTGCCCACCTCGACCTGGGTTACTCCTACCGCAACCAGGAAAGCGTCTGGCAACTGATTGCCGAGCGTCTGCCGGCCACCCTGCTGCTGATGGGCTCGGCCTTTGCCGTGTCGCTCACCCTGGGCGTGACCCTCGGCGTGCTCGCCGCCCGCAGCCAGCAGGGCAACGGGCGGCTCGACCGCTTCATCGGCCGCGCGGTGTGGGTGCTGTTCGCCACGCCGCCGTTCTGGCTGGCGCTGCTGCTGGTGCTGCTGTTTTCCGTGCAACTGGGCTGGTTGCCGGCGTTCGGCATGCAGAGTGTCGGTGCCGACCTGAACGGGTGGGACTGGTGGGCGGATCGCCTCGGCCACCTGTTGCTGCCTTGCCTGTCGCTGAGCTTCCTGTCCCTGGCCATGTACGTGCACCTCACGCGCAGCGCCATGCTCGACATCCTGCCGCTGGAGCACGTACGCCTGGCCCGCGCCAAGGGCCTGGGCGAGCGGCGCATCCTGCTCGGCCACGTGCTGCGCAATGCGCTGGTACCGGTGGTGACTTTCGCCGGCCTGCAACTGGGCCAGCTGGCCAGCGGTGCGCTGTTGATCGAGGTGGTCTACGCCTGGCCGGGCATCGGCAGGCTGCTCTATGACGCGTTGAGCCAGCGCGACTATGCGCTGCTGCTGGGGGTGTTCCTGGTGATTTCCTGCCTGGTGGTGGCGTTCAACTTCCTCGCCGACCTGCTCTGTCGCCTGCTGGACCCGCGCATCGGTGCGGCGGGGGAGGTGCGATGAACGCCCTGCTGCGCCCCGGCGCCATCCTCGCTGCCGGCTTCCTGATCCTGCTGGGCGTCGCCGCGCTGCTCGCGCCCTGGCTGTGCTCGGCCTCGCCCTGGGAGATGCTCGCGCGCCCGCTGATCCCGCCCTTCAGCAACGCGGGCCACTGGCTGGGCACCGACATGCTCGGCCGCGACATCGCCACCGGGCTGCTGTACGGCGCACGCACCTCGCTCACCGTGGGACTGCTCGCGACCCTGGCGACCCTGCTCCCGGCTTTGCTGGTCGGCGCTACCGCCGGCTACTTCGGCGGCTGGGTCGACGAGCTGCTGATGCGTGTCGCCGAGTGTTTCCAGATCATCCCGCAGCTGGTACTGGCGGTGGTGCTGGTGGCGTTGATGGAGCCCTCGGTGGGCTCCGTGGTGCTGGCCCTGGCGCTGGTGGCCTGGCCACCGGTGGCGCGGCTGGTGCGCGGCGAATTCCAGAGCCTGCGCCAGCGCGAGTTCGTCCAGGCGGCGCTGGTGCTGGGGCAGACGCCGTCGCGCATCGTCTTCGCCCAGATACTGCCCAACGCGCTGTCGCCGCTGCTGGTGAGCCTGACCTTCATCCTCGCCGCCGCCATCCTCACCGAGGCCGCGCTGGCCTTCCTCGGCCTGGGCGATCCGGAAGCGATGAGCTGGGGCTACATGATCAACGCCTCGCGCAACCTGCTGCGCGAAGCCCCGTCGATGAGCCTGCTGCCGGGCGTGGCGATCCTGCTCACGGTGTTGTCCGTGCAGCGCGTCGGTGAAGCCATGCGCGAAGTGCTGCAAGGAGGTCGCCCATGAGTGGCAGACTGCTGGAAGTGCGCGACCTGCGCATCGACCTGCCCGCCGGCGGCGACCGCGCCAGCGCGGTGAACGGCCTGTCCGTGAACCTGTCCGCCGGCGAAGTGCTGTGCGTGGTCGGCGAGTCCGGCTCGGGCAAGTCGATGCTGGCCAACGCCATCCTGCGCCTGCTGCCGGCACACCTGAAGCCGGTGGCGGGCAGCATCCATTTTCGTGGCGAGGACCTGGCCCGGCGCAGCGAGGAAGGCATGCGCCAGCTGCGCGGCAAGGACATCGCCATGGTCTTCCAGGAACCCATGAGCGCGCTCAACCCGCTGCTGAGCATCGGCCGGCAGATCGACGAAAGCCTGCGCGCCCATGGCATCGGCCCGGCATCGCGGCGTCGCGAGCGGGTGCTGGAGCTGCTCGGCTATGTCGGCCTGCCGGAGCCGCAGGACCTTTACCACGCCTATCCCTTCCAGCTCTCCGGCGGCCAGCGCCAGCGGGTGGTGATCGCCATCGCCCTGGCGCTGGAGCCGGCGCTGCTGATCGCCGACGAGCCGACCTCGGCGCTGGATGTCAGCACCCAGGCACAGGTGCTCGACCTGCTGCGGCGCATCCGCCGCGAGAAGGGCATGGCGGTGCTGCTGATCACCCACGACTTCGCCGTGGTGGAAGCCATCGCCGACCGCGTGCTGGTGATGGAGAAGGGCCGAGTGGTGGAGCAGGGCGCGCTGCGCCAGGTGCTGGACGACCCGCAGCATGCCTACACCCGGCAACTGCTCGAGGCCTTGAGCCCCGGCCAGCGCGACCGGCGACGCTTCGCGGCGGACGCCGCGGCGCTGCTGGAAGTGAGCGATCTGTCCAAGCATTACGAGAGCCGCCAGGGCCTCTGGCGCCGCCGTCGAGTCACCGCCCTGGCCGATGCCACGTTCAGCCTGCGGGCGGGCGAGTGCCTGGGCATCGTCGGCGAGTCCGGCTCGGGCAAGACCACCCTGGGCCGCGCGCTGGTGCGCCTGCTGCGGCCGGACAGCGGGCAGATACGGCTGCACGGCGAGGACCTGGCGGCGCTCTCCCAGCGCCGCCTGCGGCCGTTGCGCCAGCAGGTGCAGATGGTCTTCCAGGACCCGTACGCCTCGCTCAATCCGCGCCAGCGCATCGGCCGGCAGATCATGGCCGGGCCGCTGGCTCATGGCGTTCCCGCTGCCGAAGCGGAGCGCCGCGCACGGGAGCTGCTGCGTCAGGTCGGCCTGCCGGAGACGGCTTTCGAGCGATACCCGCGCGACTTCTCCGGCGGGCAGCGGCAGCGCATCGGCATCGCCCGCGCGCTGGCCGTGCAGCCCAGGGTGCTGGTGGCGGACGAGTGCGTGTCGGCGCTGGATGCACTGGTGCAGCGGCAGGTGCTCGAGCTGCTGGAAAGGCTGCAGCGCGAACTGGGGCTGAGCCTGATCTTCATCACCCATGACCTGCAGGTGGCGGCGCGCCTGTGCGACCGTATCGCGGTCATGCAGGGCGGGCGCATCGTCGAGCAGGGCGAGGCGCAGCAGGTGCTACGCGCACCGCAACACGAGTACACGCGCCGGTTGCTGGCGGCGCACCCGGTCCGCGTCGTGGAGGAGCCCGCATGACGGCGCCGCGGCAGATGGCGCTGGGCGCTTTCCTGATGGCCACCGGGCACCACCTGGCCGGCTGGCGGCATCCCGGTGCGCACGCCGGCGGCGGGCTGGACGTGGAGCACTACCGGGCGCTGGCGCGCACCGCCGAACGTGGCTGCTTCGACGCGATCTTCCTTTCCGACACCTTGGCCATGCTTCCCGGCCGGCTGGACGCGCTGAGCCGCATGGCGCGCACCGAACACTTCGAGCCGCTGACGCTGCTCGCGCACCTGGCGGTAAGCACCCGGCATATCGGCCTGGTGGCGACCGTGACTTCCTCCTACAACGACGCGGCGAATGTGGCGGACACCTTCGCCACCCTCGAAGCCCTCAGCGGGGGCCGCAGCGGCTGGAACCTGGTGACCTCGAGCAACGCCGAGGAGGCCGGCAACTTCGGCCGTGACCGGCACTTCGAGCATGCCTGCCGCTACCGCATGGCCGAGGACTTCCTGGGGCGCGTGCGCGAGCGCTGGAGCTCGCGGGGCGTGGCACCGGTGCAGGTGCTCGCCGGCGCTTCGCAAGCGGGTCGGGACCTGGCGGCGCGGCAGGCGGAGGTGCTGTTCACCGCGCAGCCGGAGCTGGCCGGCGCCCAGGCCTTCTATCGCGATATCAAGCAGCGGGTGGCGCGCCAGGGTCGCGACCCGGCGGCACTGAAGGTGATGCCCGGCGTGCTGCCGATCCTCGGCGCCAGCCGAGCGGAGGCCGAAGAGCGCCGCGCACAGCTGCAGGAACTGGTGCAGCCGGTGGTGGGCCTCTCGCTGCTTTCGGATGTGGCGGGCGGTTTCGATCTGTCGCAACTGCCGCTGGACGGCCCGCTGCCGGAGCTGCCAGCCACCGAGTCCGGCGTCAGCCGCCAGCACCTGTTGCTGGAACTGGCGCGCCGCGAAGGGCTGAGCATCCGCCAGCTGTACCAGCGTATCGCCGACGCCCGTGGCCACTGCGTGGTTGCCGGCACCGCCGTGGACATCGCCGACCAGTTGCAGGCGTGGTTCGAGTCCGCCGCGGCGGACGGCTTCAACATCATGCCGCCATACCTGCCCGGCGGCCTCGACGACTTCGTCGAGCAGGTGGTGCCGCAATTGCAGCTTCGCGGCCTGTTCCGCCGGCGCTACAGTGGCAGCACGCTGCGCGACCACCTGGGCCTGGCCCATCACAAGGAGATTGCCGAACATGGCTGACTACCGGACCCAAGACCTGCCGCTGGTACGCGGCGACCGCGTGGAAATCCGCCCCGGCCGGCACATCAGCCTGGCGCACCGGCGCGGGCATCGTCATCCGCAGACCGTGGTGTTCTTCGCCCATGGCGGTGGCGGCAACAAGGACCAGTGGCGCGAACAGTGGCGCGAGCTGGAAGAAGACGGCTACAGCCTGGTGGCCTGGGACCTGCTCGGCCACGGCGCCAGCGACAAGCCCCGGCGCGCCGCAGACTACGCCTGGGATGAACTGGTGGCCGACCAGGTCGCCGTGCTCAAGCGCTTCGCCGGCGAGCGCAATATCCTCGCGGCGCATTCCTTCGGCACCGGGCTGAGCGTCAGCAGCCTGCTGAAACTGCAGGCCGAGGGGCAGGGCGCGCTGGTGGATTCGGCCTTGCTGCTGGGCACCCAGTTGCGTCGTCCGCTGGGCGGCGGCGGCCTGCTGGCGTTGCCGGCATGGCTGCTGGAATGGTTCCGGCCGAAGCTGTCGAAGGGCTTTCGCGAGCGCGCCTGGCACGCCGATGCGGACCCTGCGCTGATCGACTACGAGGAGCAGCTGACCCGCAGCAATCGCCTGGACGTGTTCAAGGCGCTGGTGAAGCAGGCCGACTGGCTGCCGGAGCATGAACTGGACCGCCTGCTGCTGCCGATCCGTATCCTCTCCGGCGACAGCGACGGGCTGACGCCGGCCGAGCGCGCCCGCGCCCTGCATGAGCGACTGGCCCGCTCGCAGTTCGAAGTCCTGGAGAACTGCGGCCACCAGCTGATGCTGGAGAAGCCGCAGATCGTCAACCGCCACCTGCGCGAACTGCTCGCCGCCACCTGATCCGGACCCGACTCCATGACCGATTCGCGTCAGCAACTCTCCCGGCAGATCATCGACGCCGGCCGTTTCCTCTACGCTCGCGGCTGGTCGCCGGCC
The DNA here is from genome assembly GCA_046940325.1 of Enterobacterales bacterium AE_CKDN230030158-1A_HGKHYDSX7. Taxonomy (GTDB): domain Bacteria; phylum Pseudomonadota; class Gammaproteobacteria; order Pseudomonadales; family Pseudomonadaceae; genus Pseudomonas. The sequence continues at coordinate 201,379 of JBKYMN010000011.1, forward strand.
ACCAGCAGCAACTATTCCACGCGCCTGGCCGCCGACCGTGCGCTGCTCACCGTGTCGGGCAGGCACAAGGGCCAGTTGGGCGAGGACGATGTGCTGGCAACCGACCTGGCCGGCAACAGCCTGGAGCCGGGCAAGAAGCCCTCGGCGGAGACCCTGCTGCATACCCAGCTCTATACCTGGCGCGCGGAGATCGGCGCGGTGCTGCACACCCATTCGGTGAACGCCACGGTGCTGTCGCGCCTGACGGCTGGCGACCGCCTGGAGCTGCAGGACTACGAACTGCAGAAGGCCTTCAGCGGCGTCACCACCCATGAAGGCCGCGTCACTGTGCCGATCTTCGACAACGACCAGGACATCGCCCGTCTGGCCGCGAAGGTGCAGCCCTGGCTCGAGGCCCACCCGGATTGCCCCGGCTACCTGATCCGTGGCCACGGCCTTTACACCTGGGGCGTGCGGATGAGCGACGCGTTGCGCCAGGTCGAGGCGTTCGAGTTTCTCTTCGAGTGCGAGCTGAAGGTCATGAGCCTGCTCGGCGAGCGTCGCTAGGAGGCGCCGACCTCGCTCGGACGGAAGCCCACCACGCGGTTGCGTCCGCCATGCTTGGCCTGGTACAGCGCATGGTCGGCGGCCTCCACCAGTTCGGCCCAGCTCGCCGCGTGGCAGCTGGAGGTGCTGGCCACGCCGATGCTCAGGGTCACCACGCCCAGCGGGCCATACTCGTGGGGTACGGCGAGGGCCTGCAGGTCGGCGCGGATGTGCTCGGCCAGCTCCAGGGCGGCGGCTTCGTCGCTGTCGCCCAGCAGCACGACGAACTCTTCGCCGCCGAAGCGCGCCGGGCAGTCGGCCGGGCGCCGGCTCCAGCTGGCGATCACCTGCGCCACGGTCTTCAGCGCCGCGTCGCCGGCGGGGTGGCCGTAGTGGTCGTTGTAGGCCTTGAACTTGTCGATATCCATCAGCATCACCGCCAGCGGTGCGCCGCTGCGCTGGTAGCGCGACCATTCATGGGCGGCGCGCAGGTCGAAGCTGCGGCGATTGTTCAGGCCGGTCAGCGGGTCGGTGCTGGCCGCCACCCGCAGCTCGGCTTCCTGGCGGTCGCGCCGGCGCATGTGGCGGCGGGCGATGACCGCCAGGATGATGACCGCGCCGTCCAGGGCGAGGCCGAGCAGGCCGATCAGGCCTGCCCGCCAGTACCAGTCCTCGTAGATTTCCGCGGCGGGCAGGGCGACGCTGAACACCAGCGGGTAGCCCTCCACCGGGCGGAAGTCGTGCCAGCGCCGCTTGCCGTCGGCGCCGATGTCGAAGAAGTTCTCTTCGCCGCTGGCGAGGTGGCGTTTCAGTGCTCCGGCCAGGGTGCCGGCGGGTGGCGAGTCGGGCCAGCGCGCCAGCAGGGTGCCGTCGCGCATGTGCAGGCTGACGGTGCCGCCTTCGCCCAGGTTGAGCCCGCTGAACAGTTCGTGGAAGTAGCCCAGCTCCAGGTTGGCGCCGACCACGCCGGCGAAGCTGCCGTCCGCGCGCTCCAGGCGGCGGCTCAGGGCGATGCTGCGACGGGCGTCGTTGGAGTAGGGGATATAGGGGTGGCTGACGAACACCGAGTTGCCCTTGGCCTCGCGCTGCGCCTGGAAGTACTCGCGGCCGGAGAGGTCGATGCGCGCGGGGATTTCCTTGCCGAAGCTGAAGGTCGCCACGCCCTCGGCATTGGTGATGAACACCGAGCCCATGCCCCGGGTGGGCGCGGTGTAGTCCTTGAGCAGGGAGTCGCGCACTTCGTTGGACAGCGCGCGGACCTCGGGCTGCGCATGGGCATGCACCACGGCCTCCAGGGTCATGTCGTAGAGGTCGAGGTTGCGCTGGATGTCGCGCTGCACCAGCAGGGCGATGTTGTGGCCATTGGCGGTAGCCACTTCCAGGGCGTCGTGGCGCATCTCCAGGATGGCCCACAGCGACAGGGCGCTGATGGCCGTGGTCAGCCCCAGGCAGGTCATCAGGATGGTGCTTGAGCGATGGATCGGCATGCCGGTATCCGTAGACGGGCGCGATGGGGGCGGCGGCGCGTGAGCGCGCCTCAAGGCATATAGCAGCAAACCGGGAGATTGTCCGGCGTCTTCTGGAGCGGCTGTGGCCGCAGGGACGCTTTCCCCAACGCCGACGCGCCCGCTGCGAAGGCCAACGGCTTGGTAGGAGCGGACTCCGTCCGCGATCGATTTCCAGCCGCTCCGGGCGTGCAGGTGGCCCATCGCGGACGGAGTCCGCTGCTACAAGATCAAGAGCCCCTCACCCTAACCCTCTCCCGCAAGCGGGAGAGGGGACCGTTCGGTGCAGGATGGAACCTCGGCGTCAGCTGGCGCGATCTGCCCCCTCTCCCTCTGGGAGAGGGCTGGGGTGAGGGGAATGCACAGGCACGGACCCACTCGGCGAAGACAGTTGCTCCTACGACACTGCACGGCTTCGCAGCGTTGCGCCATCTGCACGGGCAAAAAAATGCTGCCTGGAACAGGCAGCATTCATGGGTCACGCACCTTTGGTGACTGGCTTCAGTCTGCCGGCGCGAGATTAAGCTTTGATGAAGGCGCCATCCTCAGTACGTCGCGCGCACGGTGAGCATGAAGTTGCGCGGGTCGCCGTAGACGTTGCCATAGGTCGAGGTGCCGACCGTCTGGTAGTACTTCTTGTCGAACAGGTTGTTGCCGTTGAGGGCGACGTTCCAGTGTTCGTCCAGCTGGTAGTCCACCAGGGCGTTCCACACCGCGTAGCCGCTTTGCTGGTAGTCGAACGGCACGTCGGCCTGCGTGACGTTGCCGTTGCTGTCGTAGTAGGAGGCGGTGCCGCTGACCTTGGTCGCGCTCTGGATATCGACGCCGCCGCCGACGCGGAACTTCGACCAATCGCCCGGCAGGCGGTAGGTGGTGAACAGCTTGGCCATGTGCTTGGGCGTGATGGTGCTCAGCTCGCCGCCGACGGTGCGGTTCTTGTTGAGGTTGAGGGTGTAGCTGGCCATCACCATCCAGTCCGGCAGTACCTCGCCGGAGATCTCCATGTCGACGCCCTTGCTGACCACCTCGCCACCGTTGACGTAGCAGCAGTTGCCGCCGAACAGCACGGAGGTGGCGTCGTACTGCGGGTCCAGCACGGCCTGGTCTTCACGCTTGGTGTAGTAGAGCGCCACGCTGGTGTTCACCTTGCCGCCCAGCAGCTCGCCCTTCAGGCCGGTCTCGTAGGTCTTGCCGGTCATGGGGTCGAGGGTGCTGCCACTGCCCAGCGGGCCGGCCATGTAGTTCTGCTGCGGCTTGAAGATTTCCGCGTAGCTGGCGTAGGCCGCCCATTCGTCGGTGAGGTCGTAGACGATGCCGCCGAAGGGCGTGGTCCTGGTCGGCTCGCGCATGTCCACGCGCGACTGCGTGTTCCAGGTGCCGTTGGCGAGGGTCTGGTAGGTCTGGTCGAACTTGTAGCGCTGTACCCGCGCGCCGAGGATCAGGTGCAGCGGCTCGGCCAGCTGCAGGCGCAGGCTGGAGTAGAGGCCGTACTGGGTCTGGCTGTTGGGACTGTAGTTGCGGGTGAAGTCCGGGCGTGCGCCGGGGTCGTTCCAGGGCGTGGAGTTGGGGTCGAACACATCCACTGCGCCACCGGCAGTGGCAAAGCGGGGGGTGCCCTGCCAGCGGCTGTCGATGTCCTGGTAGTCGCCGCCGACGGTCAACTGGTGGTTCAGGCCGAACAGGCTGAAGTTGCCCGAGACGTTGGCGTCCCAGAGGTCCTGCTCGCTCCACTGGGTGATGTAGGTGCCGTAGCGGGTGACGCCGGCGCCGGTCACCGGGTTCACCGAACCCAGGGTGGTGGCGTTGTTGGTGTTGATGGTGTCGTAGATGTTGGTGTAGCTGAGGTTGAGCTTCCAGTCGTCGTTCAGGCGCTGGTCGAGCTTGGCGAAGTACTCGCGGGAGAAACCATCGGCGTACGCCCAGGTGGTGGACAGCCCGGTGTGGCGCGGCAGGCCGAGGTCGACGCCGTTGCTGTAGCGCGGCACGGCGTTGGCGGTGCCGGTTTCGTGGACCTGGTTGAAGCGCATCCCGGCGGTGAGCAGGGTGTCGTCGGTGACATCGGCTTCGAGCACGCCGTAGAAGATCGGCTTGTCGGTGGCTCGGTTGTCGGTGAAGTACTGGCGGTCCTGGTAGGCCACCACTGCACGTCCGCGCAGCTTGCCGTCGAAGCCCAGCGGGCCGGTGACGTCGAGCTCGCTGCGGTAGTTGTCCCAGGTGCCGGCGGAGGCGCTGAACTTGAGCTGGTAGGTGTCCAGCGGGCGCTTGCGCACCAGGTTGATGATGCCGCCGGGATCGCCCGTGCCGCCGAACAGCGCCGAGCTGCCGCGCAGCACTTCGACGTGGTCGAACTCGGCCATGTCGTAGACGTTGGAGGAGTAGAACGAGCCGGCGGTGGTGCCCAGGGCCATGGGCGCGGCGCCGTCGAGCTGGATGTTCTGGATGGCGAAGCCGCGCGAGTAGTAGTCCTGCAGGCGGAAGGTGCCGCTCTGCACGGTGACGCCCGGCACCGCCTTCATCGCTTCGTTGATGTCGGTGATCTGGCGATCGTCCATCAGCTGGCGGGTGATGACGGAGATCGACTGCGGGGTTTCCTTCAGCGAGGTAGGGGTCTTGGAGCCGACGCTGGTCAGCCCCGGCGTGTAGCTGCCGCTGTTCTCGGTGGCCTGGCCCATGCCCTGGCCCATGATGGTGGTCTCGCTCATTTCCAGCGCGGCGTCGTCCTGCGGGATCAGCACCAACTGGTAGCGGTTGCCGTTGCGCTGCGCGGCGAGGCCGCTGCCCATGAGCATCAGGTCCAGCGCTTGCTCGGCGCTGTAGGTGCCGCGCACGGCCTGGCTCTGGCGGTCGCGGGTCAGCTCGGCGTCGGCGGCCAGCAGCAGGCCGGTCTGCGCGGCCAGTTCATTGAGCTGGCGGGCCAGGGGGCCGGCGGGGATGTCGAAGGTCTGTCGCTGCGCCTGTTCAGCGTTCGCCGCCGGGGAAACCGCGAGTGGCGCGACGCTGGCCAGGCTCAGGGTGATGGCGAGAAACAGGGGATGCTTTTTGCTCGGGAAGTGCTGGTCTTGGCGTGACATTCCGGTTCCTTGGCGTCCGGTTATTAGGGGTGTTTCCTAGTAATCCGAAGCAGGACGGAAAATCGGAACCATTCTCGAAAACTTTTTTTCCGGGGCGTGTGGGTGGTTCGCGAGCAAGCTCGCTCCTACAGGCGGGACGGGGTGCTCTTCGTAGGAGCGAGCTTGCTCGCGAACAGCCTGGCTAGCCGCGCGGGACGACGGTCACCCACCAGTCGAACCGCCGCTGCACACGCACCGGCAGCGCCTCTTCCAGCTGCGCCAGGGCCTGGTCGGTGTCGCCCAGCGGGAAGCTGCCCATGACGCGCAGCTGCGCCACGCTCGGGTCGACGCCCAGGTGGCCGCGTCGGTAGCCGCCCAGTTCGGCGATGAACTCGCCCAGCGGCATGTCCTCGGCCAGCAGCAGGCCACGGCTCCAGGCTTCGCGGCGGGCTTCGGCGCGGGTCACCGGGCCGGCTGCGCGGGCATCGAAGGTGACGCCCTGGCCCGCCTGCAGGGTGAGGCTGGCGCCGCTGTCCTGCAGCAGCGCGCGCACTGCGCCCTGGTAGACGCTGAGCTGCGTGCGCGGGCCGACCTCGCGCACGCTGAAGCGGGTGCCCAGCGGTTGCAGCAGGCCGGCGGGGGTGCGTACCTGGAAGGGGCGGCTGTCGCCGTGGCCGGTCTCGATCAGCACTTCACCGGCGTACAGCACCAGCTCGCGGCGGGCGGCGTCGAAGTGGACATCCAGCGCGCTGTCGCTGTTGAGCCAGATCTGCGTGCCGTCGCCGAGCCGCTCGCTGCGACGCTCGCCGACCGCCGTGCGGTACTGGGCGCGCCAGGCGTGCAGGCTGTCGATGGGATTGGCGCGCCAACCCAGCCAGCCGAACAGGCCGGCGCCGGCCAGCACGCTGAACTGGCTGAGCAGCCGGCGCCGAGTCTGCTTGGCGCTGCGCAGGCCGGCCAGCGTGCGGTGCGCGGCAGGGCCCTGTTGCTGGAGGCCGGCGAAACGCTGGCTGATCCGTTCGATGTAGCTCCAGGCCAGGCGCTGCGCTTCGCCCTGGTCGATCCAGCTGCGCCACTGCGCGCGCAGCTCGGCATCGTCGGGCGACTCCTGCAGGCGCGCGAACCAGTCGGCGGCGCTTTCCAGGGTGGCGTGGTCGAAGCCGGGGCGCACGCTCACTGCAGCACTCCGTCCAGCTCCGCTTCGAGCAGGGCGCAGTGGAACATGGCCTGGGCGATGTACTTGGTCACTGTGCGCACGGAGACGCCCAATTCCTCGGCGATCTCCCGATAGCCCATGCCATGCAGTTGCGACAGGCTGAAGGCGGCGGCGACCTTGGGCGGCAGGCGCTCCAGCAGGTCCTGCAATTGGCCGAGGGTCTCGAGGATGATCGCCTGGTGCTCCTGGGACGGCCAATGGCTTTCCGGCACCAGCGCCAGGGCTTCGAGCCAGGCTTTTTCCAGCTGCTTGCGGCGCCAGAAGTCCACGCACAGGTGCAGCGAGATGCGGCTCAGGTAGGCGCGGGCGTGTATGTCGCTGTCGAACTCGCGTGGCTGCACCAGCAGGCGTACGAAAACGTCCTGGGCGAGCTCTGCGGCGTCGCTGGCATTGCCCAGGCGGCGCGTGATCCATTGCTGGATCCAGCTGTGGTTTTCCAGGTACAGGTCGGCCACTCGGGCGCGGTGGGCACAGGCGATGGGGCGGGTCATGGGAAGCCTGGTGAAGGGGGTTGTGCAAATGCGAATTATTATCAAAATAACCGAAGGCCCGACCTCAGGGCAACAACGCGGCAAGGAAATCCTGGCGGATGGCGAAGCGCAGGGTTGCCGGCCCCTTGCGCTTCGCCAGGGAACTCAGCCCTCCCAGCCACCCCCGAGGGTCTTGTACAGGGTCACCCGGTTGACCTGCTCGGACAGCTCCAGGCTGATCAGCGTCTGCTGCGCGGAGTAGAGCGAGCGCTGCGCGTCGAGCACTTCGAGGAAGCTCTGCGAACCCTGCTTGTAAAGCGCCAGGGACAGGTCGTAGCTGCGCTCGGTGGCGTCGGTGAGGCTGCGCTGGGCATCCAGGCGCTCGCTGATGTGGCTGCGCACGGAGAGCGCGTCGGCCACTTCGCTGAAGGCGGTCTGCAGGGTCTTCTCGTACTTGGCCACATCGATGTCGCGGGTGACCTTGGCGGCGTCGAGGCTGGCGCGGTTGCTGCCGGCGTTGAAGATCGGCAGGTTGATCGAGGGTGCGAAGCTCCAGGCGCGGCTGCCGGACTTGAACAGCCCGTTCAGCTCGCTGCTGGCGCTGCCGCCGCTGGCGGTGAGCGTCACGCTGGGGAAGAACGCCGCGCGCGCTGCGCCGATGTCGGCGTTGGCGGCCTTGAGCGTGTGCTCGGCGGCCAGCACGTCCGGCCGGCGTTGCAGCAGGGTCGATGGCAGGCCCGCTGGCACATTCACCAGCAGGGCGGCGTCGAGCTTGGCATCGCCGGGCAGCAGGCGCTCGTCCAGGCGCTCGCCCACCAGCAGTTCCAGGGCGTTGCGGTCCTGTTCGACCTGGCTGGCGTAGTTGGCCACGTCGGCGCGGGCCGATTCCACGGTGCTCAGCGATTGCGCCAGGCTCAGGCCGGATTTGCCGCCCAGGCCGTGGGCCTGCTGCACCAGTTCGTAGGTCTTCTGCTGGCTGGCATAGGTGTCCTTGGCCAGGGTCAGCAATTGCTGGTCGGCGGCCAGGGTCATCCAGGCGCTGGCGACTTCCGCCACCAGGCTGATCTGCGTGCTGCGGCGGGTCTGTTCGAGGGACAGGTAGTCCTCCAGCGCGGCGTCCTTGAGGTTGCCCAGGCGGCCGAACAGGTCGAGCTCGTAGTTGCTCACGCCCAGGCCGACGCTGTACTGGCTGCTCACCGCGTTGCTGCCGTCGGCCACGGAACGCTGGCGGGTGCCGTCAGCCGTGGCGGAGACCGCCGGGAACAGCGCGGAGCGCTGGATGCGGTACTGCGCCTGCTGGTACTCGACATTCAGTGCGGCGACGCGCAGGTCGCGGTTGTTGGCCAGGGCGCGGGCCACGGTGTCGCGCAGGCGCGCATCGACGAACAGTTCGCGCCAGGCGATGTCGGCGCTGGCCTGGCCGGCCGGGGTGGCACTGGACCACTGGCTGGCGACCGGCGCCTCGGGGCGCTGGTAGTCGGGTGCGAGGTTCACGCAGCCACCGAGCATCAGCGCCAGGACAAGGGGAAGGGGGGACAGGCGCATCAGGCTTCTCCTTCAGCGGTAGCGTCGGGGGCAACGTTGGCGGCGGTCATCCGCGTAGCCAGGCGTTGTACCAGCACATAGAACAGGGGGATGAAGAACAGGCCCAGCGCCGTGGCGGCGAGCATGCCGCCCAGCACACCGGTGCCGATGGCCTGGCGCCCGCCGGCGCCAGCGCCGCTGGACAGGGCCAGCGGCAGCACGCCGAGGATGAACGCCAGGGAGGTCATCAGCACCGGGCGCAGGCGCACCCGCACGGCCTCCAGCGTCGCGGCGATCAGGTCCTGGCCGCGCTCGAGGTTCTCCTTGGCGAACTCGACGATGAGGATCGCGTTCTTCGCCGCCAGGCCCACGGTGGTCAGCAGGCCGACCTGGAAGTAGACGTCGTTGGACAGCCCGCGCACTCCCGTCAGCAACAGCGCACCGAGGATGCCCAGCGGCACCACCAGCATCACCGCGAAGGGCACCGACCAGCTCTCGTACAGTGCAGCCAGGCAGAGGAAGACGAACAGGATGGAGATGGCGTAGAGCAACGGCGCCTGATTGCCGGCCATGCGCTCCTGGTAGGACTGGCCGGTCCAGGAGTAGCCGATGCCTTCGGGCAGCTGCGCCATGATCTCTTCCACCGCGGCCATGGCCACACCGGAGCTGACGCCCGCGGCCGGCTCGCCCACCAGCTCGTAGGAGCCGAAGCCGTTGTAGCGCTCCAGCAACGGCGAGGCGGTGCTCCAGCGGGTGCTGATGAAGGTCGACATGGGCACCATGGCGCTGTCGGCGTTGCGCACGTACCAGTCACCGATGTCCTCGGCCTGCATGCGCTTGTCGACGTCGCCCTGCATGTACACCTTCTTCACCCGGCCGGCATCGAGGAAGTCGTTCACGTAGCTGCCGCCCAGGGCGACGCTGAGGGTGTCGTTGATATCGCCGGAGGCCACGCCCATGGCGCCGGCCTTGCGGTCGTCGATGTCGACGTTGAGCTGTGGGGTGTCTTCCAGGCCCTGGGCGCGCACGAAGGACAGGCGCGGGTCCTGGTTCGCCAGCTCGAGGAACTGGTTGCGCGCCTTGAGCAGCTCGGCATGGCCGAGGCCGCCCAGGTCCTGCATCTGCACGTCGAAGCCGGAGCTTTCGCCCAGGCCCATGATGGCCGGCGGCGACATGACGAAGACCTGCGCGTCGAGGATCTTCATCAGCGCCATGTTGGCCCGGCGCGCCACCGATTCGGCACTGTGCTCCTCGCCCTGGCGTTCGCTCCAGTCCTTGAGCTTGACGAAGGCGCGCCCGGAGTTCTGTGCGTTGCCGCCGTTGCCCAGGCCGCGCACGGTCATGATCGAAGCGACTTCCGGCTGCTCGAGCATGTAGTCCTGCACCTGGCGGGTGACTTCCTGCAGGCGTTCGTCGGTGCCGCCCACCGGGAGCGTCATCTGCATCATCAGCATGCCCTGGTCCTCGTCGGGGAGGAACGAGGTGGGCAGCTTGTGGAACAGCATCGCCACGCCGCCCAGCACCAGCGCGTAGACCACCAGTGCGCGCACTGGCCGAGCCAGCACGCCACTGACGCCGCGCTGGTAATCGCGGGCGCCGCGCTCGAAGGTGCGGTTGAACCAGCCGAAGAAGCCACGGCGCTCCTGCGCATGGGCAGCGGGTTTGAGCAGGGTGGCGCACAGCGCCGGGGTGAGGGTCATGGCCACCAGCACGGAGAGCGCCATGGCGGCGACCATGGTCACCGAGAACTGCCGGTAGATCACCCCGGTGGAGCCGCCGAAGAAGGCCATGGGTACGAACACCGCCGAGAGCACCACGGCGATGCCGATCAGCGCGCCGGTGATCTCGCCCATGGACTGGCGGGTGGCCTCGCGGGCGGACAGGCCCTGCTCGGCGATGATCCGTTCGACGTTCTCGACGACCACGATGGCGTCGTCCACCAGCAGGCCGATGGCCAGGACCATGCCGAACATGGTCAGCGTGTTGATCGAGTAGCCCATCAGCGAGAGCACGCCGAAGGTGCCCAGCAGCACCACCGGCACGGCGATCGCGGGGATCAGCGTGGCACGCCAGTTCTGCAGGAACAGGTACATGATGGCGACGACCAGGGCGATGGCCTCGAACAGCGTCATGACCACTTCCTGGATGGAAATCTTCACGAAGGGCGCGGTGTTGTAGGCCACCTCCGTGCGCAGTTGCAGCTTGCTGGGGAAGAACTTCTCCAGTTCCGCCATCTTGTCCTGCACGCCCTGGGACACGTCCAGCGCGTTGGCGCCGGTGGCCAGGCTCACGGCCATGCCGCCGGAGGGCCGGCCGTTGTGCTCGGCGACCACGTCGTAGCTTTCGCTGCCCAGCTCCACGCGGGCCACGTCGGCCAGGGTCACCACCGCGCCGTTGCTGGAGTGCTTGAGCACCAGCTCGCGGAACTGCGCGGCGGTGGTCAGCTTGCTGCGCGCGCTGATGGTCGCGTTGAGCTGCTGGCCGGGCCGTGCGGGCAGGGCGCCGAGCTGGCCGGCGGAGGTGTCGACGTTCTGCGCTTGCAGCGCGGTGGTGATGTCCGAGGGCATCAGTGCGTACTGCTTGAGCTTGTCCGGGTCGAGCCAGACACGCATGGCGTAGCTGGAGCCCAGGGTGGTCACCTGGCCGACGCCGTCCACGCGGCTGATCTGGTCGTACAGCGTGCTGGAGATGAAGTCGCTGATGTCGGTGGCGCTGACGTCGGGGTTGTCGGAGACCAGCGAGAGGATGATCAGGAAGTCGCTGGAGGAGTTGCGGATCTCGATGCCCTGTTGCTGCACTGTCTGCGGCAGGCGCGCCTTGGCCTGTTCCAACTTGGTCTGCACCAGCATCTGCGCAGTGTTGACGTCGGTGCCGGCCTCGAAGGTCAGGGTGATGCTGGCGCTGCCCGCCGAGCTGCTGCTCGAAGACATGTAGACCAGGCCGTCGAGCCCGGTCATCTGCTGCTCGATGACCTGGGTCACCGAGTCTTCCATGGTCTTGGCCGAGGCGCCGGTGTAGGTGGCGCTGAGGGTGATCTGCGGCGGCGCGATGTTGGGGTACTGCGCCAGCGGCAGCTGGGTGATGGCCAGGCCGCCGCCGAGCATCACCAGGATGGCGATGACCCAGGCGAAGATCGGCCGGTCGATGAAGAAGCGTGCCATGGGTTCTGCCTCAGTCGTGGCTGTCGGTTTGCGCGGTCAGGTTGCTGCTGGCGCTGTCGTCGATGGCCTTGACCTCCTGGCCGACGCGCACCTTCTGCAGGCCACGGACGATCAGCTGGTCGCCTTCTGCCAGGCCCTTGCTCACCCACCAGCGGTTGCCCACGGCGCGGGCCAGGGTCAGTTCGCGCTGCTCGACCTTGCCGTCCACCACCACCAGCGCGGTGGCGTCGCCGCGTTCGTCGCGGCTCACGCCCTGCTGCGGCACGAGGATGGCGTCCTGTTGCACGCCTTCCTGCAGCGTGGCCTTGATGTACATGCCCGGCAGCAGCAGGCCGTCGGGGTTGGGCACCAGGGCGCGCAGGGTCACGCTGCCGGTGCTTTCGTCGACGCTGACGCCGTTGAAGGTGAGGGTGCCCTCGTGGGCGTAGGTGCTACCGTCTTCCAGCTCCAGGCTGATGCGAGTGGCGTCCTTCTGCTCGGCGGGGGCCAGCTTGCCCTCGGCCAGTTCGCGCTTGAGGCGCAGCAGGGTGCTGCTGGGCTGGGTGAAGTCGACGTAGATCGGGTCCAGTTGCTGCACGGTGGTCAGCGCGGTGGTCTGCTCGGCGGTGACCAGCGCGCCCGGGGTGACCGACGAGGTGGCGGTGCGGCCCTCGATGGGCGCGTTGATCTTCGTGTAACCGAGGTTGATCCGCGCGGTGCGCAGCGCGGCCTGGGCCGACTGCAGGCTGGCGCGGGCTTCGAGCAACGAGGCCTGGGCGCTTTCGTTGTCTTCGGCGCTGATGGCGTCGATCTTCACCAGTTGCGCGTCGCGCTTGGCTTTCAGTTCGGCGGCCTTGAGGGTGGCGCGCGAGGAGGTGACAGTTGCCTCGGCCTGGGCCAGCGTGGCCTCGTAGGGCTGCGGGTCGATCTGGTACAGCGGCTGCCCGGCCTTTACCGTGGCGCCTTCCTCGAACAGGCGCTTGAGCAGGATGCCGCCCACCTGCGGGCGGATTTCGGCGACCAGGTGGGCGCTGGCGCGGCCGGGCAGGGTAGTGCTCAATGCCTGGGGTGCGCTGGTCACGTGGTGGACCGCGACCTCCTGCAGCAGGGCAGGCGGTTGCTCGGGGCCGCCGTCGCGGCAGCCGGCCAGGACGAGCAGGCCGGCGCCCAGCAACAGGGCGCGGGCCAATGGAGAGAGCGGGGCGAGGTTCAGCGGGAAGGAAGACATCCGAGGGGCTCCGGACCAGGTAATTTTCAGGCTTTCAGGCTGCTCGGGAAATGTGCAGGGAATGTGCAGTCATCTAGTAGAAACCGGGGAGATTGCCCGGTCCGCCTTGCTGCGACCGGGGCGCCGCGCTTCAATGTCGGCAGTTCCGGATGTCCTGGCGGTGCCATGAAAATCAGCCTTTCCAGCAAATTCTTCCTGGCCATGCTCGCGGTCTGCGCCTTTGCAGTGCTGGGCATGGTGTTCGCTGCCTACCTGAGCCTGAAGTACGGTTTCCTCGGCTACCTCAACCAGCAGGCCGAGGAGCGCATGGACCGCATCGTCCCGCGCATCGAGCAGGCTTATGCGCACCACGGCAGCTGGGAGTTCATCCGTCGCGACAAGGACCAGTGGTTCGAGCTGCTGCGCCCGGAAGACATCACCCCGGAAAAGGCATTCGATGCCAGCCTGCTGAGCGTCTCGGACCTTACCGGCGCCTTCGTCCGCTTCGCCCTGCTGGACGAACAGCGCCGGCCGATCATCGGCTATCAGGGCGCGCCCGAGGACATGCTGCTGCGCCCCATCCGCCACCAGGACCAGGTGGTCGGCTGGATGGCCCTGGCGCCCCTGCAGTCGGTGACCAGCGTCGGCGACCGGCGCTTCCAGCTCAACCAGTTGCGCTCCAGCCTGCTGGTGGGCCTGGCCTGCCTGCTGGGCACGGCGGTGATCGCCTGGTGGCTGACCCGCGCACTGCTGCGACCGATCCGCGAGGTGGCGCGCGGTACCCATCGGTTGGCGGCCGGCGATTATGAAATCCAGGTGCCGGTGCGCTCGGACGACGAAGCGGGGCAACTGGCCGGCGACTTCAATCGCATGGCCTCGACCCTGGCCAGCAACGAGCGCATGCGCCGCGACTTCATGGCCGATATCTCCCACGAGCTGCGTACGCCACTGGCGGTGATGCGCGCCGAGCTGGAGGCGTTGGAGGACGGTATCCGTCCGCTCGATGGTGCGTCGATCCGCTCGTTGCAGGCGGAGGTCGGTTCCCTGACCAAACTGGTGGACGACCTGTTCGACCTGTCCCTGGCCGAGGTGGGCGGACCAACCTACCGCCGCGAGCGCATCGACCTGCGGGTGTTGCTGCCGGTGGTGGCCGATGCCTTCGGCGCCAGTTTCGCCGAGCGCGGCCTGACCCTGCGCGTGGAGTTGCCGGAGGAACCGCTGTGGGTGCTGGGCGACGAATCGCGCCTGGGCCAGTTGCTGCACAACCTGCTGGAAAACAGCCGTCGCTACACTGACGCTGGCGGCCAGACCATCCTGCGCGCGTTGCGCGATGGCAAGCGGGTGCTGGTGCAGTGCGAGGACAGCGCGCCGGGCGTCGATGCGGCCTCGCTGGAGCGGCTGTTCGAGCGCTTCTACCGGGTCGAGCGTTCGCGCAACCGCGCCAGCGGCGGCACCGGGCTGGGCCTGGCGATCTGCCGGGGCATCGCCGAAGTGCATGGCGGTCGGTTGAGTGCCAGGGCCTCGGCGCTCGGTGGCCTGCTGTTGACCCTGGAATTGCCGGTAGCGGGAGAAGACGAGTGAGTCAGGGACAGATCCTGTTGGTGGAGGACGAACCCAAGCTGGCCGCGCTGGTGGGGGACTATCTGCGCGCCGCGGGCTTCGAGGTGGAGCACCTGGCGAATGGTCTGGAGGTGATCCCGTCGATCCGCCAGCGGCATTACGACCTGCTGCTGCTCGACCTGATGCTGCCGGGCCGCGACGGCCTGGATATCTGCCGCGAACTGCGCGGCTTCAGCCAGATGCCGCTGATCATGATGACCGCGCGAGTGGAGGAGATCGACCGCCTGCTCGGGCTGGAGCTGGGCGCCGACGACTACATCTGCAAGCCCTTTTCCCCGCGCGAACTGGTGGCGCGGGTCAAGGCCGTGCTGCGGCGCACCAGCACACAGGCGCCCAGCACCGGGCTGGAGCTGGATGCGCGGACCTTCCACGCGCGCTACCAGGGCGTGTCGCTGGAACTGACCCCGGTGGAGTTCCGCATGCTCGCGGCGCTGGCGGCGCGGCCGGGGCAGGTGCTGTCGCGCGACCAGTTGATGAACCACATCTACCAGGATCACCGCGTGGTCGCCGACCGCACCGTGGACAGCCATGTGAAGAACCTGCGGCGCAAGCTGACCGCCATCACACCGGGCATCGACCCGATCCGTTCGGTGTACGGCGTGGGCTACAGCCTGGAGTTCGAATAGCGCTTCAGCGCCTGATGGCCGGTTTCGGCCGGCCCTGCACGCACTTGAAGCGCGGGTTGGACTTGCAGATCACGTAGACCCGCCCGCGCCGCCGCACCACCTGGCAATCGCGGTGGCGCAGCTTGGCGCTCTTCAGCGAAGCGAGGACCTTCATCAGGCCCCCTTGCTGCCGACGAAGCCGGCGAAGCGCTTGTTGAAGCCCGCCACGCGGCCCTCGGACTTGGTCTTGCGCTGCTCGCCCGTGTAGATCGGGTGCGAGGCGCTGGAGACGTCCAGGGTCATGTAGGGGTAGGTCTTGCCGTCGCTGTGGGCATGGGTCTTGTCGGTCTGCGCGGTGGAGCGGATCAGGAAGTACGCATCGGCCGAGGTGTCGTGGAACAGCACTTCGCGGTACTCGGGGTGGATAGCGGGTTTCATGGCGAGTCTCCTTTTTCGTAATGTAATAATATTACATATATGATGGCGGGATTCGCAATGACAAGGGCGTTCCGATGACCGGGCATCGGCCGCCCTGCGAGCTGCCGGCCGGGGGAGTTCCCTGGTCGGTGGCGATCAGCCGGCGGCGACCCTGGCCGGGAAGCACTCCACCAGCCAGTCGATGAACACCCGCAGGCGCTGGGTGATGTGGCGGTTCTGCGGGTAGACCACGTGGAAGGGGTAGGGCGCCGGGCGCCAGGGCTGGAGGATTTCCACCAGCGTGCCGTCGCGCAGGGCCGAGCGCGCGGCATAGGTGAAGGTCTGGATGATGCCCAGGCCCGCCACGCAGGCGGCGAGGTGGGCGTTGCTTTCGTTGACGCCGACCCGCTGTTCGAGCTTCAGCTCGCTGCGCTCGCCGTCGCGCTCGAAGCGGAAGGGCACCGCGCGGCCATTCTGCGGCGACAGGTAGCTGACCAGCCGATGACCGTTGCGCAGTTCCTCCGGGTAGGCGGGGACGCCGTTGTGCCGCAGGTACTCGGGCGAGGCACAGGTGAGCATTTCGGCCTGGCCGAGGCTGCGTGCCACCAGGGAAGAATTGTCCAGCGGCCCGCCACGGATCACGCAGTCGACCTTGTCGCTGATCAGGTCCACCGAGCGATCGGAGACGCCCAGGTCGAGGCGGATGTCCGGATAGCGCGCGAGGAAATCCGGCAGCAGGGGAATCAGCACGTCCCGCGCGGTGGAGCCGCCGACGTCGATGCGCAGGTGTCCGCGCGGCTTGCTGCGCACCAGGTTGAAGGATGAGTCGATGTCTTCCAGGTCGCGCAGCAGGCGGGTGGCCTTGGCGTAGTAGTCCTGGCCTTCCGGCGTCACCGTGACGCGCCGGGTGGTGCGCTGCAACAGGCGCACGCCCAAGTGCGCCTCCAGCTCCTGCACCAGTTTGCTCAGGGTGGCGTTGGGCATGTCCAGCGAGTCGGCGGCACGGGTGAAGTTGCCGGCTTCCACCACGCGGGCGAAGGCACGGATGGCCTGTAACTGATCCATTGGATTATCCATGTGTGTGGATAGTCATTCCATTGTATGCGCTTTTTCCATTAATCGCGCGGGTCTAGAGTAGCCCCATGCCTCACCCACAAACCCCGCCAGCTGCGGGCCAGAGAGGCACAGCCCACTCAACGGATACATTGGAGAAGATCATGAATCAGCCCCTCACTGGAAAAATCGCACTGGTCACCGGCGGCAGCAGCGGCATCGGCCTGGGCGCCGCCCAGGTACTCGCCGCGCAGGGCGCCCGGGTATTCATCACCGGTCGCCGCCAGGCCGAACTGGACGCCGCGGTCGCCGCCATCGGCTCCGCCGCCACCGCCATCCGCGCCGACGCTTCGGTGCTGTCCGACCTGGATGCGGTGTACGCGCAGATCGCCGAAACCGCCGGCCGCCTGGACATCCTCTTCGCCAACGCCGGCGGCGGCGACATGCTGCCCCTGGGGGCGATCACCGAGGAGCAGTTCGACCGTATCTTCGCCACCAACGTGCGCGGTGTGCTGTTCACCGTGCAGAAGGCCTTGCCGCTGCTCAGCGACGGTGCCTCGGTGATCCTCACCGGCTCCACCACCTCGGTCCAGGGTACGGCCGCATTCAGCGTGTACAGCGCGAGCAAGGCGGCGGTGCGCAACTTCGCCCGCTCCTGGGCGCTGGACCTGAAGGAGCGCGGTATCCGCGTCAACGTCGTCAGCCCCGGCCCGATCCGCACGCCCGGCCTCGGCGACCTGGTGCCGGACGAAGCGCGCCAGGGCCTGTTCGACGCGCTGGCGGCGCAGGTGCCGCTGGGCCGTCTGGGCGAACCGCAGGAGGTCGGCAAGGCCGTGGCCTTCCTCGGCTCGGACGCGGCGAGCTTCATCAACGGCATCGAGCTGTTCGTCGATGGCGGGATGGCGCAGGTCTGAACCGATGCCGGTCCCGCTCCGCGAGGGCGGGGCCGGTGACCGTTTCCAGGGCCTTCGCCTTGCGCGGCGAGGGCCTCTGGGTCAGCATGCCGGCTGCTTTCCCGGACTGACCCGCATGCGCCGCCTGCCATCCCTCACCGCCCTGCGTACCTTCGAATCCGCCGCCCGCCACGCGCACTTCGGTCGCGCCGCCGCCGAGCTGTGCGTCACCGACAGCGCGGTCAGCCACCAGATCCGCCAGCTGGAAGAGCAGCTCGGTGTGCCGCTGTTCGAGCGCCAGGGCCGCCAGGTCCGGCCGACCGCCCAGGCGCGACGGCTGTTGCGCAGCCTGCAGCAGGCTTTCGAACTGATCGGTACGGCCTGCGACGAGCTGCGCGACCCCGGCTCCCAGGCGCAATTGCACATCGCAGTGACCGCCGAACTGGCGCAGAAGTGGCTGGTGGGGCGCCTGGCGGACTTCGCCGAGCGCTACCCGCAGATCGTCCTGCACCTGCATGAGCAACCGCTGGAGGCCCCCGGCCCGGCGGCTGACATCGACCTGGCGATCACCTACGGTACCGGCCCGGCGGACGCCAGCAGCTACTTCGTGCGGCCGCTGCCGACGCTGCAGTTCTTCCCGGTGTGCAGCCCCGGCCTGTTCAACCAGTCGCCGCTCAAGCACCCGCGCGACCTGGCCCGGCACTGCCTGCTGCACGACGACCAGGACGGCAAGTCCTGGACGGCCTGGCTGACTACCCACGCCAGCGACATCCGCCCCAGCCGCCACGTCTACCTCGGCCACGCCGGGCTGACCATGGAAGCGGCGGTGCGCGGGCAGGGCGTGGCCATCGGCGACAACCTCACCAGCGCCGAAGACCTCGCCAGCGGCCGTCTGGTACGGCCCTTCGCGGCGCAGATCACGTCCCTGGGGCAGTACGCGCTGGTGTGCGAACGGTTGCGCCTGGAAAAACCGGCGGTCAGCGGTTTCATCGAGTGGTTTACCGACCAGTTGAGCGAGACCTGACCTTGGCGTAGGAGCGGTTGGATTCATCGATTTCCTGATGGAGTGTTGAATCCAATTCAGGTATTCCGTGAATTTCATCAATGGTCCCCGGCGCTTCGGGCGGGCAATCTTGGGCCATACCCTGACGCATTCCGGAGCACAACCGATGTCCCGCACCCATAGCACACTGCCCAAGGCCGATGGCTTCCGCCTGCCCGGCGAATTCGAACCCAAGGCCCGCTGCTGGCTGGGCTGGCCGGAGCGCCCGGACGTCTGGCGCAACGGCGGCAAGCCGGCGCAGAAGATCTGGGTCGAGGTCGTCAGTGCCATCGCCAGCAGCGAGCCGGTGACTGTCTGCGCCTCCGCCGCGCAGTACGCCAACGCCCGGCGCATGCTGCCCGAGCCGGTGCGCGTGGTGGAGATGACCTGCAACGACACCTGGTTCCGCGACAGCGGTCCGGCCTTCCTGGTCAACGACGCCACCGGCGAGATGCGCGGCGTGGACTTCCGGTTCAACGCTTATGGCGGCCTGGACGGCGGGCTCTACTACCCCTGGGACAAGGACGACCAGATCGCGCAGAAGATCCTCGAGATAGAAGGCTTCGACCGCTATCGCGCATCGATCATCGCCGAGATGGGCAGTATCCGCAGCGACGGCCTGGGTACCCTGCTGACCACCGAGCAGTGCCTGCTCAACCGCAACCGCAACGCTCACCTGGGCAAGGAGGCAGTCACCCGTCGTCTCTGCGATTACCTGGGTGCCGAGCACGTGATCTGGCTGCCGCGCGGCTGCAAGTTCGATGAAACCGATGGCCACGTTGACGACCTTGCCTGCTTCGTAAGGCCGGGCGTGGTGGTGATGCAGTGGACGGACGACCGCGACGATCCGCAGTGGGAAATCTACCAGGAGGCCTACGACGTGCTGCGCAGCGCCCGTGATGCCCGGGGCAACTCGCTGGAGGTGCACAAGCTGCCGCAGCCGCGGGTGCTGGAATGGACCGCGGCCGAGGCCGAGGGGCTGGACCAGGTGGATGGCAGCTTCGACCGGCAGGAGGGCACGAAGATCTGCGCCTCCTACATCAACTTCTACACCGGCAATTCCGCCATCGTCATGCCGTTCTTCAACGACCCCAACGACCGCATCGCCCAGGGCGTACTCGCCGAGCTGTTCCCCGGCAAGCGGATCATCGGCATCGACAATTCGCGGGAAATCCTGCTGGGTGGCGGCAATATCGGCTGCATCACCATGCCCCAGTACGCGGTGACCTCGCGCCGCGATTGAGCCGAGGGCGCGACGCCGGTCGCGCCTGGCCTTCAGTTCACTTGCAGGGGATCGCCGCCGGCCAGCGTGCGGTCTACCACGCGGATGCTGTCGCGGCCGCCGCGCTTGGAGGCGTAGAGCGCGGCGTCGCCTTGCTCGATCAGCGCGGCGAGGCTGGTCGGCGGCTGGTCGAAGAGGCTGGCGCCGATGCTCAGGGTGACTGCCTCGGGCGTGGCGAAGTTCTGCGCGGCAATGGCCTGGAACTGCTCGCGCAGGTGCCCGCCGAGGGTCTCGACCGACGGACCGCTGAGATTGCCCAGCAGCACGACGAACTCGTCGCCGCCCAGGCGTGCCGCCAGGGCGCGTTCGGGCAGCGCGGCGCGGATCAGTTCGCTCAGCGCCACCAGCAGGCGGTCGCCGGCAGTGTGGCCGTGCAGGTCGTTGACCAGCTTGAAGTTGTCGATGTCGATCAGCAGCAGGGCACCGGGTCGCTCCGCGCAGACCTCTTCGAGCAGGCGCGGGGCGCGGACTTCCAGGGCTCGGCGGTTGTACAGGGCGGTCAGCGGGTCGCGCGCCGCCAGCCGGGCGATGCGCTTCTCCCGGCGATGGCGCTCGCTGCCGGTCATCGACAGGGCGATCAGCATCACCGCCATCGCGCCTTCCACCAGGGAAATCTGGATGATCTCGCCGCGGAAGGCGGCCAGGTCGATCAGCGTGCCGGGAATCACCACGGTCAGGCCCTTGGCCAGGTAGAAGATACCGTGGGCCAGCAGCACGTAGCGCAGCTGCACCGCGCCGATGCTCAGGGACTTGCCCTGGGAGCGCAGCAGGTAGCTGGCGCGCAGCGAGAGCAGGGCGACCAGCCAGGAGTTGGCCAGCAGCATCAGCTTGGACCACAGCGGCCCGTTGTCGGGCAACAACAGCAGCGCCGCCCAGGTGGCCGGCACCAGTAGCCAGAGCCAGGTCAGGCGTGTCGAGGTGAAACGCGCCACGCCGCTGAGGAAGAACCAGTGGGCCAGCACCAGCAGCCCGTTGGCGAACCAGATGCCCACCAGCAGGTAGCCGCTCATGCGCAGCAGGGCGAGGGTGGAGCCGATGGTGATGGTGGCAAAACCCGCGCTCCAGAACAGCAGCGAGGGTTCGCGGACGCTGCGCCATTCGACGGCCAGGTACAGCGCTGCGGCCGCCGCGAGGGCGACCGTGATGGTCAACATGGTGGGGGGATCGAGCGCCATTTTCGAAGCCGTACTGCAATCTCGGTGAAAACCGTGATTGTAAGCGCCCCGGCGGGTTTTTCGGAGTGCCGGCCGCATTCAGCCGGTCGGTTTTCGCTGCCCCGCGCCGACGTCTGCGTCGCGGGGCGCGGTTGCCGGGCTTCAGAAGCGTGCGCGCAGGGTCACGTTGAAGTTGCGGGGCTCACCCTGGAAGTTCCAGTAGTTGGTGTTGCTGACGGTCTGGTAGTACTTCTTGTCGAACACGTTGTCGAGGTTGTACTGCAGCTCGAAGTGGCGATCCAGCTCGTGGATCACGTGCAGGCTGGTGAGGTGGTAGGCGTCCTGCTCGATCCGGTAGTCCTCGCCGTACTCGCTCTGCACCATCTTGCTCTGCGCGTAGAAGCTGCCGCCCACGCGGGTCTTCGACCAGTCGCCGGGCAGGCGGTAGTCGGTGGCGAGCTTGAACAGGTGGCGCGGCGCGGCCTGGGTGTAGTCGTCGCCTTTCTGCTCGCCGCTGACGTACTTGGACTGGGTGTAGGTGTAGCCCACGGAGAGGTTCCAGTCCGGGGTCAGGGCGCCGTTGAAGTCGAGGTCGACGCCACGGTTGCGCACCTTCTCCGAGGCGCGGTAGCAGCCGGCCGGGCACAGTTCCTCATCGTCCACGTACTCCGCGCGGCCGCTCTGGTCGGTCTGGAACAGCGCCAGCGAGGCATTCAGGGCCTTGTCGAGGAACTCGCCCTTCAGGCCCAGCTCGTAGTTGCTGCCGGTCATGGGATCGAGGATCGATCCGTTGCGGTCGAGGTTGTTCTGCGGCTTGAAGATCTCGGTGTAGCTGGCGTAGGCGGAGAGGTTGTCGTTGAGGTCCTGGACGATGCCGGCGTAGGGCGTGACCTCGCCGTTTTCCGAGTACTCGCCCTCGATGCGGCGAGTGACGTGGGTCAGGGTCTGGGTCTTGAACCAGCTGACGCGGCTGCCGAGGATCAGGCTGGTGCTGTCGGTCAGGCTGAAGCGGCTGGCGGCGTACACCCCTTCCTGTTCCTGGGTGATGTTGTATTTCCACTTGTTCACGTCCAGGCCGGTGGGCTTGGGCGGGTTGAAGCCGCTGGCGTAGTCGTTGATATCGAAGACGTAGTTGTAGCTGACGTCGTTGCCGCCGTGGTAGTCGAAGTCGTCCTTGCGCGCGTTCAGGCCGAGCACCAGCTCGTGCTGCCGGCCGAGCAGCTGGAACGGGCCCTGGGCGTAGCCGTCGAGACTGGTCTGGGTGTCGTCATAGCGGAACAGCCGGGGTTGCAGGCGAAAGCTGCTCTGGGTGCCGGGCACCAGCATGGTGAAGTTGCCGAAGAAGTCGGACTTGGCCCAGGTCTGGTTGAGCGCGCCGACGATCTTCCAGTCGTTGTCGAAGCGGTGCTCGAGGTTGGCGAAGACCGTGGTGTTGCGCTTGTTCAGGTGGTTCCAGTCGCCGGTCAGCGAGGTCTTGCGCGACAGCGGGAAGAACTTGCCGTCGGCCTGGGTGGGCAGCGCCGACCAGTCGTAGCCGCTGTTGCGCTCCTTCTGGAAGCTGTAGCCCAGGGTACCCAGGGTGCTTTCGCCCAGGTCCGCCTCGAGGATGCCGTAGAACAGCTGGTTTTCCTTCTGCTGGGTATCCAGGTAGCTGTTGGCGTTGTTGTAGCTGATCACCGTGCGACCGCGCAGCGTGCCTGCCTCGTTCAGTGCGGAGGAGGCATCCACCACGGTCTTGTAGTTGTCCCAGGAGCCGGCGGAGGTGGTCACCTGCAGCTGCGGTTCGACGGTGGGGCGCTTGCGCACCAGGTTGATCGCCGCGGACGGGTTGCCCGCGCCTTCCATCAGGCCGGTGGCGCCGCGCACGACCTCGATGCGGTCGTAGATATCGGTGACCGGCTTGGACAGCGCGTCCATGGAGTAGGGGTTGCCGATGTTGGTCGGCACCCCGTCGATCTGCAGGTTGTCCACCAGTTGCCCGCGCGCGACGTACTCCGAGCGCTCGGCGCCGTTGCGGATGATGGTGATGCCGGTGGTGTTCTGCAGCACGTCGTCCAGGTTCTGCATGTTCTGGTCGTCCATGCGCTGGCGGGTGATGACGCTCACCGACTGTGGCGTCTCGCGCAGGGACAGGTCGAGCCTGGTGGCGGTGCTGCTCTGCCCGGTGGTGTAGGAACCGGTGCCCTCGGTGATCGAACCCAGGGCCGCGCCAGTGACATTGGTGGCGTCCATCTCCAGCACTTCGTCGGTACCGCGCGGGGCCAGCAGGTAGTCGCCCGAGTCGCTGCGGGTGACCTTCAGGCCGCTGCCGGCGAGCAGCTGGGCGAAGCCTTCCTCCAGCGTGAAGCGGCCCCGCAGGCCCTGGCTGTGCTTGCCGCCGGTCAGGCCGGCGTCGAACGACAGCACGATCCCCGACTCGCTGGCGAAGCGGCTGAGCACCGCGCCCAGCGGGCCGGCCTCGATGGCGTACGGCCTTGCCGCCGACTCGGCCATGGCCTGGCCGCCGACGCTGAACAGCGGCTGGAACAGGCCGGCGTGCAGCGCCAGGCTGGCGCCCAGTACGGCGACTGCCAGGGGGTTGCGGGGGAGGGGGACGCTGCGGAAAAGAGGGCGGACGACGCGATGCATGAAGGCTCCTTCGGATGCCATGAGGCTGTTTTGCAGAAGGAGTCGTGCGAGCGCGTGCAAATCGACAATCGGCAATGAGAATATTTTTCGAAAAGGTCGGTCGGCCGTCAGCCGCGTGGCTGCACCCTGACCCAGAAGCGCGTGCGGGTCTCGATGCGCACCGGCAGGGCCTGGGCGATGGCCGCCAGGGCGCGGTCGCTGTCGTCCAGCGGGAAGGCGCCGGACAGGCGCAGGCTGGCGACCTCCGACGCGCACTGGATGATGCCCGGTCGGTAGCGCTGCAACTCGCCCAGTGCCCGTTCCAGGCTCCAGTCATCGATCACCAGGCGGCCGCTGCGCCAGGCGGCCTGTTCCGGGTCGGCCGGTCGGGCGGCGGGCAACGGGCCGTTGGCGAAGTCGAGGCGGCTGCCGGCGTTCACCACCCGCTCCGCGCCGCCAGGGATATTGCGTACCGCGACGGCGTGCTCGAAGACGTTCAGTTCGGTGTGGCCGTCGTACTGGCGGACACTGAACTGCGTGCCCAGCGCCCGCATCTCGCCCTGGGCGCTTCGCACCTTGAGTGGGCGGGAGTCGGGGGCGGTCCGCAGCCAGATTTCCCCGGCGCGCAGGATGATCAGGCGCTGGGTCGCGTCGTAGCGGATGTCCACTGCGCTGTCGGTATTGAGCGAGAGCAGGGTGCCGTCCGCGAGGTTGAGGCTGCGGCGCTCGCCAGTACGCGTGCGCAGGTCGGCCATCCACACCGGCAGGCGCTGGTAGCCGGACCAGGCGACGCCGGCCGTGCCGACCCCCAGCAGCAGCCCCTTGAGCAGGCTGCGCCGGTCCAGGCGGGGTTCCGTGGACAGCAGGGTGTGCCGCGCCAGAGGGCCGGAGAGCCCGCTGAGCTCCGCCTGCAACCTCTCCAGGCGCTGCCAGGCCCATTGGTGCAGGACGTCCTGCTGGTGCCAGGCCTGCCATTGGCCGTGGGTGCTCGGGCAATCCGGCGCGGCGCCCAGGCGTGCATGCCAGTGGGCGGCATCGCGCAGGGCCAGGCGTTGCTGCGCGGCGCTCATGCTTCGGCGTCCAGGGCAAAAAGCAGGCATTGTTCGGTGGCCCTGGCCATGTACTTGGTCACTGAACTGACCGACACCCCCAGGCGCCGGGCGATCTCCGCGTACCCCAGGCCATCGAGCTGGGCGAGGAGGAAGGCCTGGCGCACCTTGTGGCCGAGGCCGTCGAGCATGGCGTCGAGCTGCAGCAGGGTTTCCAGCACCAGCAACTGCTGCTCCGGGGAGCAGGCGAGCAGCTCCGGCTCCTGGGCCAGGGCTTCGAGGTAGGCCTGTTCCAGGCTGCGGCGGCGCAGATGGTCGATCATCACCCGCTTGGCGACGGTGGCGAGGAAATGCCGTGGTTCGCGCAGGGGATGGGCGACGGTGCTGGTCAGCAGGCGCAGGAAGGTGTCCTGGGTGATGTCGGCGGCCTTGTCGCGGTCGGCCAGGCGCTTGCGCAACCAGCCGGTGAGCCAACCGCTGTGGGCGCGGTAGAGGCCATCCATGTCGTTGTGCAGCCGCGACGGCGGCAAGGCTCCGGACACCACTGTCTCCCTGTCGGTCCAATGCAGATAAGAATTAATCGCAATTGTAGAGAGGCAAGCTCGGTTTGGGAATAGGCGCCGAGGCCAGGCAGTGGCGGGGCAGGGCCGTCATTTCGCTTTTGTCGTATTGGCGAAAAGGCCATTGGCTATCACACTGTGCGGGTTTTCGCGGAAGATCGAGGGGCTGGGAGGCCCGAAGGCATGGAAAAGCAAACGCGCCGGCGCTGGAGCCCGCTCTGGTTCCTGATCGTCGTCGGCAGCTACCTGATCGCGATCCTGTTCACCGTGGCCCTGGCGGGGCTGGGCTGGATCCTCTTCTCCGGCGGGCTGGAGACGACCGTGGTACAGGAGCGTCGCTACCTGCTGCTGGGCAGCGGCGGGCTCATCCTGGCAGTGTCGGCGTACATCCTGTTGATGTCGATTCCCACCAGTTTCCTCACGACCTTTCGCCGCGATCCTTCCTGATCCGACGCCACCGTCGGTCGGCAGGCGCGGCGTCAGGTCAGGATTTTCCGGGGCGGATGACAGTCTCTTGATCCGGCGCAGGAAGCGCACTGTCAGACACGGGTAAGGTTTCACGCGCGACTCGCAGCGCCAGACTGCCAGCGCCTCAGGAGCCCGTGTCATGCCCGAATCGATGAATTTCAACCGCGCGCTGGTGCAGAAGTACGACCGTCCCGGCCCGCGCTATACCTCCTATCCCACCGCGCCGCAGTTCCATGGCGCGTTCGCCGCCGACGATTACCGTGCGGCCGCCCGGCGCAGCAACCATCCCGGCAACCAAGGCGTGGCCAAGCCGCTGTCGGTCTACATCCATGTGCCGTTCTGCCAGAGCCTCTGCTACTACTGCGCCTGCAACAAGATCATCACCCGCAAGACCCACCGCGCCGAGCAGTACCTGGACTACCTCAAGCGCGAGGTCGCCCTGCAGGCCGAGCTGTTCGACCGCTCGCGCAAGCTCACCCAGCTGCACCTGGGCGGCGGCACGCCGACCTACTTCACCGGCGAGCAGCTGGGCGAGCTGATGGATTGCCTGCACCAGCACTTCAACCTCGACGACAGCGACGCCCACGAGTTCTCCATCGAAGTCGACCCGCGCACCATCAGCCGTGAGCGCATCGCGCAGCTGCGTGCCCAGGGCTTCAATCGCCTGAGCTTCGGCGTGCAGGATTTCGACGCGGCGGTCCAGCAGGCGGTCAACCGCGTGCAGAGCGAGCAGCAGGTCTTCGACCTGGTACAGGCGGCCCGCGAGGCGAAGTTCAAGTCGGTCTCGGTGGACCTGATCTACGGCCTGCCGCTGCAGACGGTGGCGAGCTTCGACACCACGCTGGACAAGATCATCGCCCTGCGCCCGGACCGTATCGCCGCCTACAGTTACGCCCACCTGCCCGAGCGGGTGCGCGCGCAACGCCTGATCCGCCGCGAGGACATGCCGCCACCCGAGCGCAAGCTGGAGCTGCTGGAACTGACCATCCGCCGGCTGACCGCGGCGGGTTACGTGTACATCGGCATGGACCACTTCGCCCTGCCTGATGACGAACTCACCGTGGCCCGCTCCAACGGCACCCTGCAACGCAACTTCCAGGGCTATTCGACCCAAGCCGATTGCGACCTGATCGCCCTGGGCGTGTCGTCCATCAGCAAGGTCGGCGACACCTACGGACAGAACGTGAAGGAACTGTCGCAGTACTACGCGCGGATCGACCAGGGCCTGCTGCCGGTGCACAAGGGCTACCGCCTGAGCGACGACGACTGCCTGCGCCGTGAGGTGATCAGCTCACTGATGTGCCATGGCCGGGTGGACTATGCCGCGCTGGAGGAGCGCCACGGCATCCGTTTCGGCGAGTACTTCGACGGCTCGCTGCGGCAACTGCAGGAGCAGGCCGACGACGGCCTGATCGAGCTGCACGACGATGCACTGGTGCTGCTGCCCCAGGGGCAACTGATGATGCGCAGCGTGGCCATGGCCTTCGACGCCTACCTGGGCGGCGGGCAGCAGGAGCGGTTCTCGCGGACCATCTGAACGTGCCCTGCGCCTGACAACGGCCCACCTTCGCGGTGGGCCGTTGCGTTCAAGGCAGCACAACGGTGCGCAGCCCTGGGCATTTCATCGCTCTGCGGCCGGCCTGTCCGCCGCCTGGTAAGTGCTGGGCGCGGTTCCCAGGCAGCGGCGAAACATGCTGGAGAACGCGCTGGGGCTGTCGTAGCCCAGCTCCAGCGCCACGCGGGTGACCGGTGTGCCGGCCGCGAGGCGGGTGACGGCGGCGAGCAGGCAGGCCTGCTGGCGCCAGGCGCCAAAGGAGAGGCCGGTCTGCTGGCGGAACAGGCGGCTGAAGGTGCGCGTGCTGCAATGCAGCTCGGCGGCCCAGTGCTCGGCGGTGACGCCGATATCCGGCGCGCGCAGGAAGGTCCGGCACAGCTCTGCGAGTCGGGGATGTGCCGGCAGCGGGGCGAACAGCGGCAGGCTGGGCGCCTGGCGCAGTTCGTGGAGCAGCAGGCGGATCAGGTCGCCGTCGCGGCCGCTCTCGTCATGCAGGGCTGGCACCTCGACGCTGGCCAGCAGCAGGTGATGCAGCAGCGGCGACACGCTCAGTGCCTGGCACAGCAGGGTGTCGCGCACCGGCACCTGCGGGTCGATGTACAGGCTGCGCGTGCTGACTCCGCGCATCAGTACCCGGTGCCGCTTGCCGGCGGGAATCCACACGCCGCTGTAGGGCGGGATCACCCAGGCGCCGTCCTCGGTCTCTACTTCCATCAGCCCGCTCATGCCGTAGAGGAACTGTGCGCGACGGTGGGAGTGCGGCTTGAGCAGGGTGCCGAGGGGGTAGTCGGTGCCGATGGCGAGCACGGTGCGATCGGTCTCGTCGACGCTGGCGAGGGAGATGTTGAGCATGGCGGCGGAGTTGGCTGGTTTGCGATGATTATTCGTCAATGTGCGTAAAATGGCCACTGGGGCGCGAGGTGCCGCTCGCAGGGATTTGCCGTAGGATCGCCTCGTCACGACTTGCCAGGAGGCGACCATGGGACTTCGCGGGAACGACCGTCAGATCGACAACATCGAGCTCAACGTCAGCGATATCGCGCGCAGCAAGGCCTTCTACGGCAGCGCCTTCGGCTGGAGTTTCACCGATTACGGCCCGACCTACACCGAGTTCAGCGATGGCCGCCTCACCGGCGGTTTCACCACTGGCGAACCGGTGCGCCCAGGCGGCCCGCTGGTGATCCTCTATGCCAACGACCTGGAGCAGACGCAGGCGCGCCTGGAAGCCGCCGGCGCCCGCATCAGCCGCGCGACCTTCGCCTTCCCCGGCGGGCGGCGCTTCCATTTCATCGATCCGGATGGCTACGAGCTGGCGGTGTGGTCCGCCGACTGATTCAGCACTTGCCCGGGCTGCGTCGGAGCCTGGCTCATGTCCAGTCGTTCCTGATGCTCCCGATTCGCTCGCGCATGCCCTCGCTGGCACCGGGGCCATGGCTCAGTGCGCAGTCTTCCCACGGCACGATCCGGCCCGATTGGGGATTGACCATCATGGGCTGCAGCACTTCGCCGGTCGCCCGCTCCACCACCTGGACGCTCGGCGCGTCTTCGGCGAAGTGCTTGTTACCCCAGGCGATGAGCGCGAAGAGAACGGCTTTCAGGTCACGCCCGCGCTCGGTCGGGATGTACTCGTAGCGCAGGGGCTTTGCGTTGTAGGCGCGTTTCTCCAGCAGCCCGGCCTCCACCAGCGCATTGAGCCTGCGGGTGAGCATGTTCGGCGCGATCTCCAGGCTGCGGCTGAACTCATCGAAGCGCGTCAGGCCGTGCAGGGCATCGCGCATGATCAGCAGGCTCCACCACTCGCCCACGTGTTCGAGGCTGAGCGCCACAGGGCACTCCGCCTCTTTCATTGTCTTGCGTTGCATCGCTTTGGTCGCCGCTCTTGTCAGGAAATGTCTTGTCGAATGTTACTTTCATTATGATAGTAACGTCATCTGTTCGATAGGGTAGCAAGCCGCGAAAGGAGTGGCCTTGATGAGCAAGCGTATCGTCGTGACGGGAATGGGTGCGGTGACGCCGCTGGGTTGTGGCGTGGAACTGGTCTGGGAGCGCCTGCTGGCGGGCATGTCCGGCATTCGTCAGCTGCCGGAGTCGCTGATCGGTGACCTGGCGGTGCGGATCGGCGGCCAGGTGCCGGACGCAGCGGACGACGCGCAGGGCGGGTTCGACCCCGACCGGGTGCTGTCGCCCAAGGATCAACGCAAGGTGGACCGCTTCATCCTGTTTGCCTTGGCAGCGGCGGAGGAGGCCCTGGCGCAGGCCGGGTGGAAGCCCGAGTCCCCGCTGGACCAGGAGCGCACCGCGACCATCATCGCTTCCGGCATTGGCGGCTTCCCGGCGATTGCCGATGCCGTGCGGACGACGGACAGCAAGGGGCCGCGGCGCCTGTCGCCTTTCACCATTCCCTCGTTCCTGTGCAACCTGGCGGCCGGTCAGGTTTCCATTCGCCATGGCCTGAAGGGCCCTTTGGGTGCCCCGGTCACGGCCTGCGCGGCCGGCGTGCAAGCCATCGGTGATGCGGCCCGCATGATCCTCACCGGTGAGGTGGATGTGGCCCTGTGTGGCGGCGCCGAGGCCGCCATCCATCGCGTCAGCCTGGCGGGCTTCGCCGCAGCCAGGACCTTGGCCAGCGAGTTCAACGACAGACCGGAGGCGGCCTCGCGTCCCTTCGATGAAGCGCGCGACGGCTTCGTCATGAGTGAAGGTGCGGGCCTGCTGGTCATCGAGGAGCTCGAACATGCCCTGGCACGAGGGGCGAAGCCACTGGCCGAACTGGTGGGCTACGGCACCAGCGCCGACGCTCACCACATCACCTCCGGCCCCGAGGACGGTGACGGGGCGCAGCGGGCAATGCGCAAGGCACTGCACCAGGCGGGCATCGCGCCCCAACTGATCGGCCACCTGAATGCCCATGCCACTTCGACCCCCGTCGGGGACAGGGCCGAGCTGGCGGCCATCAAGGCGGTCTTCCAGGGGGCGGCCTCGCCGATCATCAGTGCCACCAAGTCCTCCACGGGGCATCTGTTGGGGGCGGCTGGCGGAATCGAGGCGATCTTCACCGTGCTGGCCCTGCGCGACCAACTGGCCCCGGCGATGCTCAACCTGCACAACCCGGACCCGCTGGCGTCCGGGCTCAGCCTGGCGAGTGCCAGCCCGCAAGCGCTGGATACCGACTACGCACTGTCGAACGGCTTTGGCTTTGGCGGGGTCAACGCCAGTGTGCTGTTCCGTCGCTGGCCGGACGAGTGACGCCTGCGGGGCCCGCCGCATTGAGGCTGCTCAGTCCGGGCGGCTCGTTGCGGGCGCCGTTTGTCCCCTTGCGCGGTGTCCCCCGGAACCGCGCCCGGCCGCGCCGGGTCAGGAGTCAGGGGCAATGCGCGCTCGCACACGCCCTGAACCGTCCAGCGTCGATCAGGCCCGGCCAGGGCCGAGGGGGAAACCACATGCAGCAGTCCATCGAGCCGGCGTTCATGGCGCCCAGTGAATACCTGACCTCCACGGGCATCGCCGTGTTGCTGTCGCCGCGCTACATAGCACCGGGCAAGGTGGGTGAAGTGCTGTTGTCGCTGGCGAAGATACCGGCCGGCGTCTCGCCGCTGGATGTGGTGGTCGGCCCGTGGGAGTCCCATGAGGAGGCGCTCCAGGCATCCCATGACGCGGCCGAGCGCTGGGTCGAGCGCCTCGACGACGCCTGAGCGGGCAGGGCCGGCCTGGCTAATCGTCAGCGCTGGCGGTCGGCGTCGCTGATCGGCCGGATGACCCGCGCCGGGTTGCCGGCCGCCAGCACGCCTTCAGGGATGTCGCGCAGCACCACGGCGCCGGCGCCGATCACACTGTTCGCGCCAATGCTCACGCCGGGCAGGATGTTGACCCCTGCACCGATCCACACGTTGTCGCCGATGCTGATCGGGCGTGCGTACTCCAGTCCCTGGTTGCGCCGCTCGGCGTCCAGCGGGTGGCCGGCGGTGTAGAGGCCGACATTGGGCGCGATGAAGACATCGTTGCCGATGCTGACCCTGGCGCCATCGAGGATCACCAGGTTGACGTTGGCGTAGAAGCGCTCGCCGATCTCGATGTTGAAACCGTAGTCACAGTGCAACGGGCCCTCGATCACGAAGCCTTCGCCGATGTGCGCGAACAGCTCCTTGAGGATCGCCTCGCGGCGCTCCCGGTCGTCCGGGTGGCAGTGGTTGAACTCGAAGAGCCTGGCCTTGGCCTCGGCGCGCTGGCGCAGCACCTGCGGGTCGTGGTTGGCGTCGTAGAGCAGCCCGGCAGCGGCTTTTTCCAGTTCATTCATCGAGGTGGTTCCTTGTGGCGTTGAGAGGCGTTCGACGCGTGCAGGGCAGGCCGGTTCCCTTCCAGGAGAACAGCCTCCCTGGCTCTGCGCCGGGGGCCGGAGGTATGCGCCTGACATTTGTAGTGAATACTACAAAAAAATTCATATTGAAGTTTTATGAAGCACATTATACAAATGGCGCCATAACAAGAGGCGCCCCCATGCTCACACTCAAAGATCGCCTGAATACCCCGGAAGTCGAACTCACCAAGGCCGAGCGCAAGGTCCTGCGCGCCTTGCTCGACGACTACCCGCGCGCCGGCCTCGGGCCGATGTCGCGCCTCGCGCGCCAGGCCGGGGTCAGCGATCCCAGCATCCTGCGCCTGGTGAAGAAGCTCGGTTTCAGCGGCTACAGCGACTTCCAGAACGCGCTGATGGCCGAGGTGGACGACCGCCTGCGCTCGCCGCGCACCCTGCTCGCCGGGCGCCGCGAAGGCATGAGCCGCGACGACGTCTGGTCCAACTACCTGAGCGACGCCAGCGAAGGCATCCAGCGCACCCTGGCGCTGACCCAGGCCGACGACGTGCGCCTGCTCGGCGACTGGCTGCTCGACCCCAAGCTGCGCGTGCTCTGCCACGGCGGCCGCTTCAGCCGTTTCCTCGCCGGTTACCTGGTGGCGCACCTGCGCATGCTGCGTGGTGGTTGCCTGCTGCTGGACGACGGCGCCGCGCTGCCCGACCAACTGGGCGACATCGATCGGCAATCGCTGGTGGTGGTCTTCGACTACCGCCGCTACCAGGCCCAGGCGCTGGGCGTGACCCGCGCGGCCAAGGCCCGTGGCGCCCGCGTGGTGCTGTTCACCGATATCTATGACTCGCCGCTGCGCGAGTTCGCCGACCTGATCATCAGCGCGCCGGTGGAGTCCCCGTCGCCCTTCGACACCCTGGTGCCGACCATGGCCCAGGTCGAAGCGCTGATCGCCAGCCTGGTAGCGCGCATGGACGGCCAGCTCGACGAACGCCTGGAAGGCATCGACCACCTGAGAGCTGCCTTCGGCAGCCACATCCTCGAGGAATGACCGTGTTCAGCTTGCCCCACTCATCGCCCCGCGACCTTCCGTTCACCCCCGGCCAGACCGCCATCCTGTTCGTCGACATGCAGAACGCCTGGGTCATTCCCGGCCGTGATGCCCACATCGATCCGACGACGCACCGCTACTTCTACGACCGTGTCGAGGCGAGCGTGATCCCCAACCAGCAGCGCCTGCTGGCGGCCATGCGCGAGGTCGGCGGCGAGGTGCTGCACACCATCATCGAGAGCCTCACCGCCGATGGCCGCGACCGCTCGCTGGACCACAAGCTCTCCGACATGCACCTGCCCAAGGGCAGTCCGGATGCCCAGGTCATCGACGCCCTCGCGCCGCAGGACAACGAGATCGTCTTGCCGAAGACGTCCTCGGGCGTCTTCAACTCCACCGCCATCGACTATGTGCTGCGCAACCTGAACACCCGCCACCTGATCATCTGCGGCGTGGTCACCGACCAGTGCGTGGACATGGCCGTGCGCGACGCCGCCGACCGCGGCTATCTCGTCACCCTGGTGGAAGACGCCTGCGCCACCCACACCGCCGAGCGCCACCAGGCCTGCCTGGAAGCGATCAAGGGCTACTGCTGGATCGCCGACACCGACACGGTGCTGGCCCGCATCGCCGCGCTGGCCTGAGGCCGGGAGAACGCCATGAGTCAGAACAATAACAATCCCGCTCCGATGCGCCTGACCAGCTTCGTCACCACCGACCTCTGCGGCATCACCCGCGGCCGTTCGCTTCCCGAATCGGATGTCGCCGAACAATTGGCCACCGGTTGCGGCTGGGTGCCCGCCAACAGCGCGCTGACGCCGCAGGACATCATTGCCGACGACAACCCCTGGGGCAGCCACGGCGACCTGCGCCTGCTGCCCGACCCGAGCAGCCGGGTGCGCCTGGAAAACGGCCCCGACTCCCAGGCCGCGCCGCTGGATTACCTGCACGGCGACCTGGTGACCACCGCTGGCGCGCCCTGGCCGGTGTGCCCGCGCACGCTGCTGCGCGAGGAGATCGCCCGCTACCGCGAGCTGGACCTGCAGGTCACTGCCGCCTTCGAGCACGAATTCAACCTGCTCGGCCTGCCGGACGAGCACGCCGCCGCCTTCTCCCTGCAGGCCCAGCGGCAGACCGGCAACTTCGGTGGCTGGCTGATGAACGCGCTGGAGCAGATCGGCGCCGAGCCGGAAATGTTCCTGCCCGAGTACGGTCGCAACCAGTACGAAGTCACCTGCCGGCCGACCCAGGGCGTCGCCGCTGCCGACCGCGCGGTGAACGTCCGCGAAGTCACCCGTGAGATCGCCCGCCAGTTCGGCTGGCGCAGCAGCTTTACGCCGCTGCTGGCGCCCGGCGCCGTGACCAACGGTGTGCACCTGCACCTGAGCCTGCAACGCCTGGACGGCACCCCGGTGTTCTACGACGAGGCCGCGCCGAGCAACCTGTCGAAGCTCGCCGAGCACTGGGCCGCTGGCGTGTTGCGCCACCTGCCGGCGCTGTGTGCGCTCACCGCGCCGACGGCGGTGTCCTACCTGCGGCTGAAGCCGCACCACTGGAGCGCCGCCTATGCCTGCCTGGGCCTGCGCAACCGCGAAGCAGCGCTGCGCATCTGCCCGGTGGTGGAGATCGGCGGCAAGCCCAAGGCACGCCAGTTCAACCTGGAGTTCCGCCCGATGGACGCCACCGCCAGCCCGCACCTGGCCATGGCCGCCGTGCTGATCGCCGGGCGCCTGGGCATGCAGCAGGAGCTGCCGCTGTCGGCGGTCACCGATGTCGATCCGCACAGCCTCAGCGATGCGCAGCGCGCCGAGCTGGGGATTCAGTCGCTGCCCGGTTCGCTGGAAGAGGCCCAGCGCCTGCTGCTCGCCGATACCGAGCTGTGCGCCCAGCTGCCGCCGGCCCTGCTGCAGACCTACGTCAGCATGAAGCGCCAGGAGCAGGCCCTGACCCGTGAACTCAGCGAAGAACAACTCTGTGAATCCTATGCAAAGTTCTACTGAATCCGGCCTCTTCCGGCGCCCGCCGTTCGAGATCGTCAACCCGCAGGGCAGGAGCCCGGTGCTGCTGGTTTGCGAGCACGCCAGCCGCTACATCCCCGAGGAACTGGCGCAGCTGGGCCTGGACGACGCGGCGGCCGCCGAGCACATCGCCTGGGACATCGGCGCGCTGGACCTGGCCCTCGAGTTGTCGGCGCGCCTGGACGCCACGCTGCTGGTGGCCAACTACTCGCGCCTGCTGATCGACCTCAACCGCCCGCTGGCGGCGCCGGATGCGATCCCCGAGCACAGCGAGATCTACCCGATTCCCGGCAACCGCAACCTGAGCGCGGCTGACCGGCAGGAGAGGGTGGCGAGCCTGTTCGAGCCCTTCCACCGGCAATTGACCGCGCTGCTCGACCAGCGCCTGGCCGCCGGCCGGCCAACCCGGCTGGTCGGCGTGCACAGCTTCACTCCGAGCTATCGCGGCGAGCCCCGCCCGTGGGTCGCCGGAGTGCTCTACGCCAAGGCCGAAGCCTATGCCCAGCGCATGGTCGCGGGGCTGCGGGAGAGTGGGGAGGAGATCGGCGCCAACCAACCCTATGTGATCGACCCGCTGGAGGACATGACTGTCCCGGTGCATGGCGACGAGCGCGGCGTGGATGCCGTGCTGATCGAAATCCGCAATGACGGACTGCGGACCCCGCAAGGGGTGGAGGCCTGGGCGACACGCCTGGCTCCCTGGCTCTGAGGACCCAAGCCCGACCAGGTGTTGCTGGAGCGGCCGGGCAGGTTCTGAAAACAACAACAATTCAGCGCATGAGCGCCGAACCCTAAAAGCTGCCGTTCCCAGAGGAAGTGCCCCGTGGCTATCGAACAGTTCGGATACAAGCAACAACTCCGCCGCAGCCTGACGCTCGGCGACCTGGTGATCTACGGGATGATCTTCATGATCCCGATCGCCCCCTTCGGCGTTTACGGCTGGGTCCACGCCGACGCCCACGGCATGGTGCCGATGGCCTACCTGGTGGGCATGGTGGCGATGCTCTTCACCGCGCTGAGCTATGGCGCGATGTCCCGCGCCTTTCCCATCGCAGGATCCGTGTACTCCTACGCCCAGCGCGGCATTCACCCCAATGTCGGCTTCATCGCCGGCTGGGTCCTGCTGCTGGACTACCTGCTGATCCCGCCGCTGCTCTACGTGTTCAGCGCGCTGGCGCTGAACCACCTGTTCCCGGCCATCCCCAAGCTTGCGTTCATGCTGGTCTTCCTGGTGTCCGCCACGCTCATCAACCTGCGCGGCATCACCCTGGCGGCGCGCTTCAACCTGCTGTTCCTGATTGCCGAACTGGCGGTGCTGGCGATCTTCCTGGCGGTGGGTTACCACGCGCTGGAAGGCGGGCTGGGCAATGGCCGGCTGACCCTGGAACCGCTGCTGCAGCCGGAGCATTTCAACCTCGGCCTGGTGATGAAGGCGGTGTCCATCGCGGTGCTGTCGTTCCTCGGTTTCGATGCGATCTCCACCCTCGCCGAGGAGGTCAAGGGCGACCCGGCCCAGCAGATCGGCCGCGCTTCGCTGATCGCGCTGTTCGTCATGGGCGCCATCTTCATCGTGCAGACCTGGCTGGCCACCGACCTCGCCGCCGGCATGACCTTCCAGTCGGCGGACACCGCCTTCTACGAAATCGCCGAAGCGGCTGGCGGCAGCTGGCTCTCCACGCTGACGGCAGTAGCCACTGCACTGGCCTGGGGCGTGACCGTGTCGATCACCTCGCAGGCCGCCGTCTCGCGCCTGCTGTACTCCATGGCCCGCGACGGCAAGCTGCCGCGCGTGCTGGCCAAGGTGCACCCGAAATACCAGACCCCGCACATCAGCCTGTACCTGGTGGGCGTGCTGTCGCTGGGCATCGGCATCTACTTCCTCGACTCGCCCGACGTGCTGACCTCGCTGGTCAACTTCGGCGCGCTGACCGGGTTCTGCCTGCTGCACATCGCGGTGATCAACCACTACTTCATCCGCCAGAAGACCGGCCAGATTTTCCGCCATCTGCTGTTCCCGCTCATCGGCCTGGTGATCATCGCCTACGTGCTGATCAGCATGAGCCGCGAGGCGCAGGAGCTGGGCGCGGGCTGGATCGCCATCGGCCTGGTGTACCTCGCTGTACTGAGCCGCCGCGGCAACGGCAGCGAACTGGCCCGCGAAATCTGAAGGGGTGCGCCGTGCTGTCGCAGACGACACGGCGCGCTTTGACAGACGGCGGGGCGTGCCCCATAAAGATCCGGGTCGGTGCGAGGCAGTCTCTGCACCGGCCCCTTTCGCCGGGGCAGGGAAGCCGGCACGACTCACGAACCATCGCGAAGCATCATGAGCAGGAAAGATCAGGACAGCGCCACGCCCTTTACCCTGGACCGCATCGACGAGGAGATCATCCGCATCCTCCGTCACCAGGGTCGCATCACCTACGGCAAGCTGTCCGCCCTGGTCCATCTCACCCCGCGCCCCTGCCAGGAGCGCGTCCGCAAGCTGGAGCGGCACGGCATCATCCGTGGCTACGGCGCCGTCATCGATGAGCAGAAGATCGCCGCCGGGCTCTCGCTGCTGGTGCTGGTCGCGCTGTCCAACCAGAGTGGTCGCAGCGCGCAGAAGGCCTTCGAGGCCCGCGTCATCGCCTGCCCGGAAGTGCTGCACTGCCAGTTGATCAGCGGCACCTTCGACTACAGCGTGCGCATGCGCTGCCGGGACATGGAGCACTACCGCACGCTGACCGAAACCTGGCTGAACGACGAGAGCCTGCACATCGACAAGCTGGTCGCCCACCCTGAGCTGACGACCATCAAGGAGTCGGCCAGCTAGCGTTGCCGCTTCGCTGTTTTCCTTCCTTTTTCGCCCACGCCGCAGGCCCGCAGACGGCCGCTCCGTGCACAGCCGAATCGGCTGTCAGGGCTCCCCAATACAGCCGGATCGGCCGGCACAGGCCCGTATTACAGCCGGGTTTTCCCCACGGTGGGTGGGAGAATCTGGATGCCCCTCTCTGACGTGCAGACCTGTTCCAGGGCCTCTGCGAATGTGTTGTGCCCACGGTTCTGGATACGCGGGAGCAGGGCCCCACTCCAATCACTGCTCTTCAAACATAAGAATCGGAGGTCCCACCATGACCCGCTTCGTCGACGTCCCCACGATGTCCCAACTGGTCCAGCAGATCGGAGTCGCCCGCTTCATCGGCGAACTCGCCGACACCATCGCCGAGGATTTCGTGCGCTGGGAGTCCTTCGACAAATCCGCCCGCGTCGCCAACCACTCCGAGATCGGCGTCATCGAACTGATGCCGGTGTCCGACACCGCCCGCTATGCCTTCAAGTACGTCAACGGCCACCCGCAGAACACCCAGCGCGGGCTGTTCACCGTCATGGCCTTCGGCGTGCTGGCGGATGTCGAGACGGGCTACCCGGTGCTGCTCTCCGAACTGACCGTGGCCACGGCGCTGCGCACCTGCGCCACCTCGCTGATGGCCGCCCGCGCACTGGCGCGCCCGAATTCGCGGCGCATGGCGCTGATCGGCAACGGTGCGCAGAGCGAATTCCAGGCCCTGGCCTTCCATCACCACCTGGGTATCGAGGAAATCGCCGTCTACGACATCGATCCGCAGGCTACCGAGAAGCTGGTCCGCAACCTGTCGGAATTCCCCAACCTGAAGATCATCCGCGCCGGCTCCACCGCCGAAGCGGTGCGCGGCGCCGACATCGTCACCACGGTGACCGCCGACAAGGCCTACGCGACCATCCTCACCCCGGAGATGATCGAGCCGGGCATGCATATCAACGGTGTGGGCGGCGACTGCCCGGGCAAGACCGAACTGCACGCCGATGTGCTGCGCGCCGGCAAGGTGTTCGTCGAGTACGAGCCGCAATCGCGCGTCGAGGGCGAAATCCAGCAGATGCCGGCGGACTTCCCGGTGACCGACCTGTGGCGCGTACTGGCCGGCCAGCTCGCCGGGCGCGACAGCGCCGAGCAGGTGACCATCTTCGACTCGGTCGGCTTCGCCCTCGAGGACTACTCCGCGCTGCGCTACGTGAACCAGCAGGCCAGCCGCCTGGAGCTCGGCGAGCGCATCGACCTGGTGCCCTGGAGCGAAGACGAGGATAACGATCCCAAGGACCTGTTCCGCTATACCCGCTCCGGCAAGGCACGCAAAGGGCTGCGGCGCATCGCCTGACGCTCAGCGCGCCTCGTCGGGGATCGCCAGCGGCGGCCGGCTGAGGTCGCTGGCGCTCTGCGTGGTGGCGGCGACGCGGGCCTTGAGCCATTGGCTGAAGGCCTTCACCACCGCGCGTTCGGCCTTCACCGGGTCGGTCACCAGGAAGTAGCCACGGCTGGACTGGATGGTGATGTCGAACGGGCGCACCAGCAGGCCACGGGCGAGAGCGTCGCCGCTGAGCAGGTTGTCGCCGATGGCCACGCCCTGGGCGGCGATGCAGGCGGCGATGGTGCAGGGCGCGTCGGCGAACAGCACGCCGGAGCGGTGATCGATGGCGCTGGCGCCCACCGCGCCGAGCCACAGGCGCCAGTCGGCGAAATCGTTCATGTGCAGCAGCGTGTAGTGGGCCAGGTCTGCCGGTTGCTGCAGGCCACCGCGCGAGTGGATCAGGCGCGGGCTGCAGACCGGGAAGAAGTGCAGCGCCACCAGTTGCTCCACCGTCTGGTTCGGCCAGTCGCCGCTGCCGTAGGCGATGAACAGGTCGGCGTCACTGGCGCTGGTGTCCTGCGGGACACGCGGCGTCACCACGTGCAACTGCACCTGCGGGTACTGCGCGAGGAAGTCGCCCAGGTGCTGGCACAGCCAGTAGGTGGCGAAGCCGGGGTTGCAGCTCACGCACAGCGGCCCGCTGACCTGCTGTTCGTCGAAGCTGCTGCCGGCCAGTTGCACCTCCGCGAGGATGCGCTGCACGTCGCGGGCATACCTTTCCCCTCGATAGGTCAGGCGAATGCCGCGCCCGGTGCGCTCGGTCAGGGCAAAACCGAGGCGCTCCTCCAGCGTGGCGATACGGTGGCTGACCGCGCTGCGGGTGAGGTTCAGCTCCTGCGCGGCGGCGGACACGCTGCCCAGCCGGGCCACGGCATCCAGTGCCCTCAGGGCGGTCATCGACGGAAAATGCATGGGGCGATCATCGCTCGATTGGTGAAACTATCCAGACATGGGGTGGCGAAATACTGCGCTTGTTGCAAATTCCGCTTCACCAATACTAGGCCACACGACAACAACAACAGGCAACGATGAGGAAGCCGTCATGTCGAAATTCAAGGCCTACGTCCAGCAGTGGATCGACGAGCACCGCCAGCAATTGTCCGACTGGCACCAGGTGATCTGGCATTTCGCCGAGCCGGCATTCCGCGAGTACAAGTCCTGCGCCTGGTACGTGGAGTTGCTGCGCCGCGAAGGCTTCACGGT
The DNA here is from genome assembly GCA_046940325.1 of Enterobacterales bacterium AE_CKDN230030158-1A_HGKHYDSX7. GTDB lineage: Bacteria > Pseudomonadota > Gammaproteobacteria > Pseudomonadales > Pseudomonadaceae > Pseudomonas. Next base: position 241,096 of record JBKYMN010000011.1, read on the forward strand.
GGAAGAGGGCAGTGGCGGCATGCCCACCGCCTTCGTCGCCACCTTCAGCAACGGCGACGGGCCGATCCTGGCCACCTACGCCGAATACGACGCGGTGCCCGGCAACTGCCAGGCGGCGGCGACCCGACCGATGCCGCGCGAGGGCCTGTCGAAGTACGCGCCGGGCCACACCGACCCGCATTCGGCGCTGGGCATCAGCGCCCTGGGCGGCGTGCTGGCGGCCAAGGCGGCGATGCTGGAGTTCGGTATTGCGGGGACGATCAGGTTCTTCGGCGAACCGGCAGAGAAGCTGCGCGCCTCCAAGCCCGTGCACGCCGCCAAGGGCTACTACGACGACCTTGACGCCGCCGTGAGCTTCCACCCCACCTACATGCTGCCGCTGAACAACACCACCACCTGGGACACCCACTGCGGCATCGCCTACTCGTACATCTACAGCTTCACCTGCGAAGACCCGCAGAACTGGATCGCCGCCGACCGCTACAGCCCGATCCCGCAGAACCACCTGGCCGCTCGTGCTCCCGGCGCGAACGATGCGCTGGTGCACTTCTACACGCTGAACGAGAGCCTGCGCCGCTCGACCCTGCCGTTCACCGGGCTGTGGAGCTTCAACGAGGCCATCCTCACCGCCGGGCAGGCCACCGCCGACAACCTGCCGCCGCACCTCTCGCAGATCCAGTACCTGCTGCGCTGCGACTCCCTCGAACAGGCCGAGACCATCTCCACGGTGATGGACAACAACGCGGCCGCCGCGGCCATGGCCACTGGCTGCCAGTGGAAGAAGACCTGGGTCTGCAAGTCCCGTGGCGGGCTGGCCAACCACGCGCTGGCCCAGGCCTGCTACGACAACCTCGCCGCCATCGGCGCGCCGCGCTGGGGCGAGCAGGCCATCGCCGTGGCGCGGGAAATCCAGGCGAATCTCGGCCTCGACCCCATGGACGAACCCTTCCTGCCGGCCACCGAGGCGCTCATGGAGCCCCGGGAATGCGAGCGTCAACTGCGCCTGCAGATGCCGGCCTGGCAGAAGTACCTGACCTCCGACGACTACCCCGAGTACACCTGGCACTGCCCGACCGTGCGCCTCTACGTGGCCCGGCCGATGCTCAGCGCGCCGGCCGGCTTCACCTACCCGGACTGGGTGTCCAACGCCCTGGGCGGCATCCGCGAGACCATCGACCCGATGATCGACGTGGCGTCGAAGACCATCGGCAGCACGCTGATCGAGTTGTTCACCGATGCCGACCTGCTGGCCGAGGCGACCCGCGAGTTCAACGAACGGACCGGCGGCGGCATAGGTGGTGAGCAGTGGCAGGCACCGTTGCTGCCGAAGGACTTCAAGGTGCCGCACCGCTTCCGCTGGCCGGAGTACATCCGCACCGTGCGCGGCGAGGAATGGTGGATTCCGGCACGGGACGACGAGTGACCCAGCGCTTTTCGTAGGACCGAGGGGGGCGCCCAGCCCTTGCTCGCGAACCGCATTCCACCCGAGCTTGGGTTTGGGCATGGACCGTTGTTTGCGAGCAAGCTCGCTCCTACAGGGAGTTCCCCGGTGCATGGGGGCGCCTGAGCCAGAGCGTAGGATGGGTGGAGCGCAGCGATACCCATCGATCATTGCCTGCGGAACAGCATGGGTATCGCAGGCTCCACCCATCCTACGGTCGTGCTCCCTCATGCTTTGGCGTGGTTTGACGGTCGCGGGCGTGGCCCGCTCCTACACCTTGCGCTTGAGCCAGCGCAGCAGCGCCGCGCCGATCTCCACAGCCCGTGAGCGCGACGGGCAGCCCGGCGTGGACAGCAGTTGCGGCAGCAGGAAGCCCACTTCCGCCTCGTTCGGCCCGCAGAACCGGGTTTCGGCCGACTCGACGAACTCCTCGTCCCACTGCGGGAAGCGCTGGCTCCCGTTCTCGAATGAATGCAGTGCGTTCATGATCGATTCGCCTCCCTAGAGGTCCAGCACCAGCGGTTGCACGCCGCCGTCGTCCTGCGCCGGGATGGCGCAGCAGATCAGTGCGCTGCCGGCTTCGGGCATTTCCGCCGGCGGGTTGGGGTAGTGCACCTGGCCGCTGACGATCTTCGTCCGGCAGGTGCCGCACGAGCCTCCGCGACAGCTGAAGTCGGGTGTCAGGCCGCGGGCTTCGGCCAGTTCCAGCAGCGTGCCGCTCTCGGGTTTCCAGCGCGCCTCCTTGGCCGAGCCGGCGAAGTACACCGGCACCGGCTCGGTGGCGGCCGGCGGCTGCACCAGCGCAGGCTCCTGGCCGGCGCCCCGGCGCTTGAGCGTCGAGGGGCCGAAGGTTTCGGCGTGGATACGCGTATCAGCGATGTTCAGCCCGCGCAGGCCGTCATAGATCGCCTGGGTGAACTCGCCGGGGCCGCACAGGTAGAAGTCGTAATCATCGAACGGCAGACGAGCCTTGATCGCTTCGATGTCCAGGCGCCCGGCCAGTTCGTAGTCACGGCCCGGCACGGCATCCGCTTCGGAGCGACTGAGCGCGCGATGCACCTGCAGTTGCGGCGCGCGCTGGCGCAGCTCGGCGATCTCCCGCTGGAACGGCAACTGGCCCAGCGTCCGGGCGGACTGGAACAGGTGAACGCTTCGCGCCGGCCCAGCCACCAGCTCGCGCAGCATCGACAGCAGCGGCGTGATGCCGACGCCGGCGGCGACCAGCACGACGGGACGCGCGCTGTCGGTCTTCAGGGTGAAGCTGCCCATCGGCGCGCGGACCTGCAGACGGTCGCCCACCCGCACCTGCTCATGCAGGTGGCGGGAGGCCGGGCCCTGGGCCTTGACGCTGATGCGCAGTTCGCCGTCCGACGGCGCGCTGGAGAGGCTGTAGGTGCGGATCAGCGCCTGCTCGCCAGCGGCCAGACGCACCGGCAGGTGCTGGCCCGGCGCAAAGTTCACGGCGACGTCGGCCGGCGGTTGCAGGTAGAAGGAGCGGATGTCCTCGCTTTCCTGCTCCACGCGCAGCACTTGCCAGTCCTGCCACTGCTGGCGCTGCGCGCGTTCCTGCAGCCTGAGGTCGGCCTCGGCCCAGGTGCCGGTCATCAGGCTGGTGGGCGAGTACTCGCGGAAGTTCCAGCGCAGCGCCAGGGCGCTGCGACGCAGCACGGCATGCTGCACATCCAGCGTCCACAGGCGTTCCGCGCCTTCGAAGGCGTTCAGCAGCGGGCTGTCGAAGAGGATTTCGGTGCGGCCATGGACCTGCAGCACATCGCCGCTGGTGAAGTCGACGAAGAGCAGCCCGGCCTGCGGGTTGGCCTGCAGGTTGCCGAGGGTGTTGAAGTGCAGGTTGCCGGCGTAGTCGGGAATGGTCAGGCGGTTGCCCTCGACCCGCACGAAGCCAGGACGGCCGCCACGATGGGAGACATCCACCGAGCGATCACCGTCTTCGTGCTGCACATAGCTGGCGACGAAGAAGGTGTCGGCGTTGCGGATGATCGCGGTCAGTTCTTCGTTCAGCGTGCTGAAGTCCTCACGCGGGGCGCGCTGGCCGTAGCGCTGCTCGTCGCGGCTCCACTCGCGCTTCTGGATGTACTGCGGGCAATTGCCGAAGGAGTGCTCGACGGCCACCGTCAGCAGGCCGCCGTCGACCTCGTGGAGGACGCCATTCATGCGGTTGCGCCGGCGGGTGTGCAGCTCGATGCCCAGCAGGCCGATGGCCTGGCCAGCCTGCAGGCCGCTGGCGGCCGGGTCCTGGCTGTCGGCGACGCTGTCCAGCAGCAGGCTTTTCGGGTCGGGCGAGGTGATGAAACCTTCTGCACCTTCGAGCAGGGTCGCCCAGGGGCGGCCCTGGTCGTCCACCGCGCCGGCGATGATGAAGGGCAGCTGGTGGTAGAACTCGCGGTGCTGGTCGGGCATGTAGTCGCGGATGACTCTCTGGCCATGGACTTCCATGCGCTCGGCGACGCCGACGCGCTCCTGGATGGCCTTTTCGCCGGCGTGCCAGGGGGAGGTACGGTGTTTGGGCAACGGGGACATGACAAGCACCTCGCGAAGAAAGGGCTGCCGGGTCACCCCGGCAGCGCGGGTTGCATCAGGCTTGCAGGCCGATGGCGGTGCGCTGCATCGGCACGAAGCCGGGCAGGGCCTCCACGCGGGCCAGCCAGGCGCGCAGGTTCGGGTAGTCCTGCAGCGAGACGTTGCCCTCCGGTGCATGGGAAATGTAGGCGTAATTGGACACATCGGCGATGGTCGCTTGGTTGCCGGCCAGGAACGGCGACTGGGCCAGCTCGCGCTCCATCACTTGGAACAGCGTGTGGGCACGGGTGATCACTTCCTGCGGATTGAAGGCGGCGCCGAACACCGTGACCAGCCGCGCGGCGGCGGGGCCGAAGGCGACCTGGCCGGCCGCCACCGACAGCCAGCGCTGCACGCGGGCGGCGCCCAGCGGGTCTTCCGGCAGCCAGCGGGCGTCGCCGTATTTTTTCGCCAGGTAGACGAGGATGGCGTTGGAGTCGCTGACGATGGTGCCGTTGTCGTCGATCACCGGTACCTGGCCGAAGCTGTTCAGGGCGAGGAAGTCGGGGTGCTTGTGGGCGCCCTTGGCCAGGTCGACGGAGATCAGTTCGGTGGGCAGGTTCAGCAGCGAGAGCATCAGCTCGATGCGGTGGGCATGGCCGGACAGCGGGTGGCGGTAGAGCTTGATGGTGTGGGACATGACGGTGACTCCGATGGTTTGAGTGGGGAAGCAGCGCGAGTCGGGCCGTGGTGGGTTGCTCGAGCTGATGGGTGAATGCTGCGCCCGATGGCCGGCGCGCAGAATCGCCAGGGCGGGCAATCCAGCGTTTCAGAATGCGGAAGAATGGAGCTGTGGGCTGCCAGCGGGTCCGGCCCCGCAGCGGCGATGTTCGCGAGCAAGCTCGCTCCTGCAAGGAAACTCCGGAATTGACCTGTAGGAGCGCGCTTGCTCGCGAACCGCCCGGAGCGCGGGAGCGGGCGCTTCTGGACACCGCGTGGATCAGCCCCGCAGCGCCGGATGCGCCCGCAGGCGCGGGACCACGAAGTCGAGGAAGGTGCGCACGCGCGCGGCGGCGCGGCGGCCTTCGCGGTAGATCAGCTGGACAGGCAGGCTGGGGGCGGCGTAATCCTGCAGCACCGGTTGCAGGCGACCGCTGCTCAGCTCGCCGTGGGCTTCGTGGCTCAGGCAGCGGGTCAGCCCCAGGCCCAGGCTGGCGGCGCGCAGGGCGGCGTTGCTGGTACTGCAGGCGAGGCGGGGAGTGAGGCGCACCGAGCGCGCGGCGCCGGCGTGGCGGAAGCGCCATTCGCTGACCGCGCTCTGGCTGCCGGCCACGACGATGCTGTGGCCCTTGAGGTCCTCGGGGGTCTGCGGGGTGCCGTGGCGCGCCAGGTAGCCGGGCGCGCCACAGATGATCGGGCGCACTGTGCCCACCGGCAGGGCGAAACCGGAGGAGTCGGGCAGGACGCCTATCACCAGGGCCACGTCGATGCCGTCCTCCAGCAGGCGCGGCAGGTCCTCCCGATGGCGGCTGACCAGTCGCACGTCGGGGAAGGCGGCGAGGTATTCCAGGGCAATGGGCGCGAAGACCTGGTCGGCGACCAGCAGCGGCAGGGACAGGTTCAACAGCCCGGCCGGGTGCGCATGCAGCCCGTTGGCCGAGCCTTCCGCCTCGTCGATGTCCTGGAGTATCTGCCGGCAGCGGGCGGCGAAGGCCTCGCCGCTGGGGCTCAGCTCCACCCCGCGCGGCCCGCGCAGCAGCAGTTCGCAGTGCAGGCGTGCCTCCAGCGCGGCAATGCTGCGCATCACCGTGGCGGTGGACAGCTCCAGTCGCCGCGCGCCGGCGGCGAGGCTGCCGCAGCGCGCCACGGCATCGAACACCTGCATCTCCCGGTAGCGGCTCACGGCCGGACGATCTGCAGGGCCGCATCGCCACGCAGGCGTTCGGCGCAGTGATCGACGAAGCTGCGTACCTTGGCCGGCAGCCGTGCGCCTTCCTGGTAGAGCAGGTGGATCGGCAGCGGTGCGGTGGCGAAGTCTTCGAGAACGATCTCCAGCTCGCCACGGGCCACGGCATCGGCCGCCTGGTACGACAGCACACGGGTGAAGCCCCAGCCCAGTCGCGCCGCATGGATTGCCGCGTTGTTCGAGCTGACTGCGAAGCGTGACGGCGGGCGCAGGGTGAGCGGGCCCTGCGGGGTGACGAACTGCCAGTCGGTGAGCAGCACGCTGGTATTGGCCATGACCACCGGGGCATCGAGCAGTTCACCGGGCTGCTTGGGGCGGCCGTGGCGGTCGAGGAAGGCAGGGGCGGCACAGATCACCGGACGGATCTCGCCGACCTTCAGCGCGGTCAGGCTGCCTTCGGGCAACTGGCCGATGCGCACGGCGACGTCGATGCCTTCGTCCAGCAGGTTCACCACGCGGTCCACCAGCAGGGCGTTGACCGTCACCTCGGGCTGGGCGTCGAGGTAACTGGCAATCAGCGGGATCAGGTACAGCTCGCCGAACAGCACCGGCGCGGTGACCGTCAGGTTGCCGCGCGGGCGCAGGGCGCTGCCGGAGGCCAGTTCCTCGGCTTCCTCCAGCTCCTGCAGGATGCGTCGGCAGTCCTCGACATAGCGCTGGCCGGCTTCGGTCAGGCGCACGTTGCGGGTGCTGCGGGCCAGCAGCAGGGTGCCCAGGCGCTCTTCCAGCGCGGCGATGGCGCGGGTCACGCTGGGCGGCGACAGGCCCAGCTGCCTGGCGCCGGCGGCGAGGCTGCCGGCTTCGGCCACCGCCAGCAACACCTTCATTTCCTGAAACCTGTCCATGGATCACCATTGTGGCCTGGGGGCGGGTCGCAAGACTGTAGTGGGAAGCTGCGCCGGATTGAAGTGTGCCGGCTCGCGGGCGACCTCGGCGTGCTTGCCAGCGTCGTCCGGCTTGACCGCGTACCGGCTGCTGCTGCACAAGCCTGTGACGCCCCGCAGCGGGGCTGCCACCCGCCACGAGCCGCCAGCATGACGAGCAAGAGCACCGCCATAATCCCGGCCCCTGCCAGCAACGCGCGACTGGGTATCGCCCTGTGCCTGCTGTCGATGTTCATCTTCGCCTGCCAGGACGGCATCACCAAGGTGCTGGTCCGGCACCTTCCGGTGAGCGAACTGGTGATGGTGCGTTACTGGGTCTTCGTGCTGTTCGCCCTGGTCGTCTGTCACGTGCAGGGCGGCCTTGGCGTGGCCTGGCGCAGCGGCAGTCCGAAGCTGCAGGTCACCCGCGCCCTGCTGGGAGTGGGCGAGATCGCTCTTTTCGGCCTGGCCCTGCGCTACCTCGGGCTGGCCGAGACCCACGCGCTCTACGCGGTGTTTCCGCTGATGGCGCTGGGCCTGGCGCGGCTGTTCCTCGGTGAGCGGCTGGTGGGTCGCCAATGGCTGGCGGCCGCCGTGGGCTTCGCCGGCACGCTGCTGATCCTGCGTCCAGGCATGGGGGTTTTCGAGCCGGCCGCGCTGATACCCCTGGCGGCGGCACTGACCTTCGCCTTCTTCAACATCCTCTCGCGGCGCATCAGCCAGACCGACTCCTTCGCCACCACCACGCTGTACATGGCGGTGGTCGGTGCGCTGGCGGTCTCGATGGTCGGCCTGCCTGCCTGGGTCACCCCGACACTTCACGAGGCGGTGCTGTTGGCGATCCTTTCGGTCACCGGGGTGATCGCCCAGCTGCTGCTGATCCAGGCGCTGAAGTACGCCCAGGCCTCGACGTTGCAGCCGTTCAACTATTCGCTGCTGGCCTTCGCCACGCTGATCGGCCTGTTCGTCTTCGGCGAAGCGCCGACCGCCTGGACGCTGACCGGGGCGCTGCTGATCCTGCTGGCGGGGTTGTACTCGGTTCGGCCGGGGGCGTAGCCGGCGACTGAGTTTCTCCGGGCCAGCGCGGGTATCGGCCGTACTCGGGTGGTAGACTCGGTCACTTCTGCCTTCGCCGATCTGCCCGGGAGATACTTCCATGTTCGGAGTGACTGACTACGGTGCTTTCCTGGTGGCCTTCATCGTGCTGCTGGCCATTCCCGGGCCGGGCAACTTTGCCCTGATCACCGCCACCGGCAAGGGCGGCATCAAGGCTGGCCTGGCGGCGACCTGCGGGGTGATCCTCGGCGACCAGGTGCTGCTGTGGATGGCGGTGGCGGGGGTCGCGACGCTGCTGGCAACCTACCCGGCAGCCTTCCATGCGGTGCAGTGGCTGGGCGCGGCCTACCTGGCGTGGCTGGGCCTGCGCATGCTGATGAGCAAGCCGGGCGACGCACCGCGCGAGAACCGCATGGACAACGGGCACTACCTGCGCCAGACGATGCTGATCACGCTGCTCAATCCCAAGGCCATCGTGTTCTACATGGCCTTCCTGCCGCTGTTCGTCGATCCGCAGCGGCACCAGGGCCTGGTGACCTTCGCCTTCATGGCAGTGACCGTGGCGGTGGTGACTTTCCTCTATGGTCTGGTGGCCGTCGTGCTCACCCATTGCCTGGCCGAGCGCATGCGTGCCAATCCGCGCGTGGCCAATCTGCTGGAGCGCCTGGCCGGGGCCTGTCTGCTGGGCTTCGGCATCAAGCTGGCAGCGATGCGCTAGGTGCGAACGCCGCCAGCCTGTGCGCAGAGCCGGCGGCTCTTGGCGTGGCAAAGGCGCCGGAACTATGCTTTTCGGCGCAGTGTCTTCATTCACACCGTCGTGCAGCACACCACCAAGCGGGCCCCGTGAAGCCATCGATCCTCGCCGCAGCATTGCTCACCCTGTTTCTCGATGCCGGCGCCCGGGCGGCGGACTATCGCGTCGTCACCGAAGAATGGGCACCTTACAACTACCTCGAGGATGGCCACCTCACCGGCATGGCGACGGACATCGTCCGGGCGATCATGGGGCTGACCGGGGATGACTTCGAGATCGAGCTGCTCCCCAGCATGCGCACCACCCGCGCCCTGCAGACGCAGCCCAGGACCATCATGTTCTCGCTGTTCCGCAGCGCGGAGCGCGAGCCGTTGTACAAGTGGGTGGGGCCGATCGTCGAGGAGTCCATCCACCCTTACCAGCTGGCCATGACGGCCCGGCCGATCACTACCCTGGACGAACTGCGCGCCGCGCCACGGCTGACCACCCGGCATGCCGGCCTGGTGCCGGACAGGCTGCAGGCGCAGGGCTTCGACAACCTCGACAAGCGCGCCACCGGCAGCCCGCAGCTCTACCTCATGCTGCTGGCCGGGCGCACCGACCTCATCGTCGGCGACACCGATGCCGGGGTGGTGTACTACAGCCGCCAGCTGGGCATAGCCCCCGGCAGGCTGCGGCAGGTCCCCGTGGAGGTCTTCCGCTCCTCCCTCTACATCGCCTTCAGCCGCGACAGCGACGACGCCAAGGTAGCGGCCTGGAGCCGAGCGCTGGAGCAGTTGCGCGAGTCCGGCGAGCTGGCGCGCATCCAGCAGCGCTACGAGAGCGCGCAACCCTAGCGTTGCCGTCCGCCACGGCGCCTTTCTCCCCATGCGGGACGAGCGGTGAGTCTGCGGCGGTTTGCGCTGCTACCATGCCGCGCCGCAATGCCCGGTGCCTATTTTCTGCGCCAGTGTCTGCTGCCTGGCCAGGCGCCGGCCATTGCCAACCCCGAATTCGCAAGCCCGTATCGAGTCGCGAACGCCATCCTCACCCCGGAGGGCTGGGCTGGATACGCTCCATCCGGAATACCCATGCACGATCCCATCAAACTCAAGGACCACCAGCAGGAAGCGACACTGGTCAACCGCCGCCTGATCGCCTGTGGCCTGCTGGTCGCCCTGCTCTGCGTGGCGCTGGTGGCGAGGCTGTACTTCCTCCAGGTGACCGATTACTCGACCAACGCCACGGTGTCCGACAGTAACCGCATCCATGTCCTGCCGATTGCGCCGGAGCGCGGCCTGATCTTCGACCGCAACGGCAAGGTGCTCGCCGAGAACCTGCCGAGCTTCAACCTCACCCTGACCCGAGAACGCGCCAGCAATGCGCAGCAGGTGCTCGACCAGGTGGCCGAGATCCTCCAGCTGCCCACCGAGCAGCGCCAGCAATTCGACAAGACCCTGAAGAAGAGCCGCCATCCCTTCGAGCCGGTGGCCATCCTGCACGACCTGACGGAAGAGCAGATCGCCCTCATCGAGGTCAACCGCTACAAGCTGCCGGGCATCGACGTGGATGCCGAATTCGTCCGTCACTACCCCTATGGCGAGCACTTTGCGCACTCCGTCGGCTTCGTCGGGCGGATCAACGAGCGCGAGGCGAGGCGCCTGGACAGCACCGAGTACCGTGGCACCGAGTACGTCGGCAAGACCGGGGTCGAGCACTTCTACGAACAACAGCTGCACGGCCACGTGGGCTACGAGGAAGTGGAAACCAACGCCCAGGGCCGGGTCATGCGGGTGCTGAAGAAGGTGCCGCCGGTGGCGGGGGAGAACATCGTGCTCGGCCTGGACGTGGACCTGCAGCTGGCCGCGGAAAAGGCGCTGGGCGATCGGCGCGGTTCGGTGGTGGCACTGGACCCGAACTCCGGCGAAGTGCTGGCGATGGTCAGCAACCCCGGCTTCGACCCGAACCTGTTCGTCAACGGCATCAGCTCGGCGCAGTACGCCCAGTTGCGCGACTCCATCGACCGCCCGCTGTTCAACCGTGCGCTGCGCGGGCTCTACTCGCCGGGCTCGACCATCAAGCCGGTGGTGGCCATCGCCGGCCTCGACAGCGGCACCATCACGCCCGCCACGCGGGTCTTCGATCCGGGCTACTTCCAGTTACCCAACTACGACCACAAGTACCGTAACTGGAACCACAGCGGCGATGGCTGGGTGGACCTCAATACCGCCATCAAGCGCTCCAACGATACCTACTTCTACGACGTCGCCCACAAGCTCGGCATCGACCGCCTGCACGACTACCTGAGCCGCTTCGGCCTTGGCAGCAAGGTCTCCATCGACATGGACGAGGAGTCCGCCGGGCTCATGCCGTCCCGCGAGTGGAAGCGCGCCACGCGCCGCCAGGCCTGGTTCCCCGGCGAGACGGTGATCCTCGGCATCGGCCAGGGCTACATGCAGGTGACGCCGCTGCAACTGGCCGAGGCCACCTCGCTGATCGCCAGCAAGGGCGTGTGGCACCGGCCGCGGCTGGCCGCCAGCGTGGGCGGCGCGGAAGTGCTCGACAGCCAGCCCATGGCCGACATCAAGCTCGGCGATCCGCATGACTGGGACGCGGTCAACTACGGGATGCAACTGGTCATGCACGACCCGGGTGGTGGCGCACGCGCCGCAGGGCAGGGCGCGCAATACCGCATCGCCGGCAAGAGCGGCACCGCGCAGATCGTCGCGATTCGCCAGGGCGAACGCTACAACCGGCTCAAGACCCAGGAGCGCCATCGCGACAACGCGCTGTTCGTCGGCTTCGCGCCGGCCAGCGCGCCGTCCATCGTGGTGTCGGTGACCATCGAGAACGGCGAAGCCGGTGGCCGGGTTGCAGGCCCGGTGGTACGCGAGATCATGGACGCCTGGCTGCTCGATCCGGACGGCAAGCTCAAGCCGCAGTACGCCACGCCGGCCGGGGCGGGTTCCGACAAGCACGCCTGATCGTGTTCCGGCTGCCGTCGTTGCCGTCGTTGCCGTCGTGGTCGTCTGCGTGAGGAGCCCGCTCCGGAGCGAGGGGCATCAGGCGACACCCGACTCCTGCTCGGAGGCCATGCGCTTGCCCAGCGGCGTCCGGCTGTAGCCGTCGGCAGCGATGGTCTGCTGGGCGGGAGAGGCCGAGTTCATGCGCTGGCCCAGCGGCGTCCGGCTGTAGCCATCGGCGGCGATGGTCTGCTGCGCGGGCGATGCCGAGTCTACGCGCATGCCCAGGGGTGTCCTGCTGAAACCGTCTTCTGCCACTTGCGGCAAGGCGCCTTTTTCAGCCAGTGGCGTCAGTTGAAAGCAAGGGGAACCGCCGGAGCAGCTCACATCGGCGGCATTGGCATGTACCACTACGCCGGCCAGCGAGAAGGCGAAGGCGGTCACGAGGGTTTTCAGGGTAGTCATGGCGTCGATCCTCAAGGGTTGGGGGAACAGTTCACTGGTGCGGCGTGGAACACACGAATGGCGTGCCGGCTCCGTAGCGCGACAATGTTCTGTTGGAGCCCATTAAAGGCCCTTGGGGTATCTGCAAGGTGTCGGAAAGAGCCGCCGGGATGTATCCAGATGTCCAGGTGACCTGCCGATACAGTGGAATACAGTTCGTCGTCGAAAGCGGTCCCTGGGCAGTGCAGGATCTGGGCGCCAGGCGCACGAGGGCCGAGGCAGGATCATTCGGCCGCGTTTGCGGGAGATTGCCCAAGCTTCAACAGGGTTGATATGATAATTATTCCTATTTGCACCTGTAAGAAGTTTGGTGATGACGAGCCAGGGCCCGATCCGGCGGCTGGAGGTCGGCGACCTCTACAAGGAACAGCACCGTTGGCTGCGCGGCTGGTTGCGCAGCCGTGTGGATTGCAGCCAGCTGGCGGCTGACCTGGTGCAGGACGTGTTCGTCCGCCTGCTCGGCAGTACCGACGGGGAAGGGCGCATCGAGGCGGTGCGCGAGCCTCGCAGCTTTCTGGCGACGGTGGCGCGTCGGTTGATGATCGATCACTACCGCCGCCAGCGCCTGGAGCGCGCGTGGCTGCAGGCGCTGGCAGAGGCCCCGGAGGCGCTGGATATTTCCGCCGAGGACCGGCTGATCCTCATGGAGACACTGGTCCGGCTCGACGCCATGCTCGCTGCGTTGGGCGACAAGGTGCGCCAGGCCTTCCTGCTATCCCAGCTCGACGGCATGACCTACCGCGGCATTGCACAGACCCTTGGGGTGTCGCTCGTCACGGTGAATCGCTACATCGCCAAGGCCTCGCGCCATTGCATGCTCTACAGCCTGGAGCACGGCCTGTGAGCGGCGTCGGCATCAGCGCCGCGCAACTGGACTCCATCGAGCAGGCGGCAGACTGGTTCAGCCTGTTCGCCAGCGGCGATGCCGGCCCGGAGGACCGCGAGGCCTGGCAGCGCTGGCTGGAGGCATCGCCCCACAATGGCTGGGCCTGGCAGCAGGCGGAGAGACTGCAGCAGCGGTTGCAGGGGATGCCGGGTGATTTCAGCGGGCGCGTCTTCGGCCTGGCACGGGAAGATCGGCGCCGCAGCCGTCGCACGCTGCTCAAGGGCATGCTGCTGGCGCTGGGAGCGGGTTCGCTCGGGCTGGGCGGGTACCGCGAGTATGAGCAGGGCGTGCTGTTTGCCGATTACCGCAGCGCCGTTGGCGAGCGGCTGCCCGTCGTCCTCGCCGATGGCAGCCAGTTGCTGCTCAATACCGGCAGCGCCCTGGATGTCCGTGAGGTCGGCGGGCAGTGCCGGGTGACATTGCGCTCCGGTGAGGTGCTGGTGAACGCCGTGGGCCGCGCGCTTCTCAGCGTTGCAACGGCGCAGGGCGTGGTCCGGGCGCAGGGCGGGCGCTTTTCCGTGCGCCAGCTTGAGGTTGCTTCCCAGGTGGAGGTCTTCGCCGGGCGCGTCCAGGTGCAGCCGAAGAACGCGCTGGCCGTCGCCACGCTGGACCAGGGGCAGGCCTGCCTGTTCGACGCCGGCGAGGTGATCTCCACGCGCACGCTGGATTACTCCGCCGATGCCTGGTCCCGTGGCCTGCTGATCGCCAACGATCAGCGCCTGGCCGACTTCCTCGCCGACCTGGGGCGCTACCGCCACGGCCTGCTGCGCTGCGATCCAGAGGTGGCGGACCTGCGTCTGAGCGGCACCTTCGCACTGGACGACCCCGAACAGATCTTCCGCGCCCTCGCCAGCACTCTGCCGGTGCGCGTGGAGCGCCGCACACGCTTCTGGATCACGATCACGCAGGCCTGATCGAAAAATAATTCATGTCGGGTGATATCAATTCGCATCTTCGTTCGACCCATGAAAAACGGCTGATTCGTGCAGCCGATGCCCATGAGAGAAGGACGACGATGATTTCCCCGCATACCCCCCAGGCAAACTCCCAGCACCCTCTGCGCACTCGTGTGCGGTTGGCGATCCTCTGCTCGGTCCTGCTGGCGCCACTACCGGCCCTGGCCGACACGGCTGCCACGCAGCGCTACCAGATTGCCGCCGGCGATCTGGGCCAGGTGTTGACGCGCTTTGCCGCCGAGTCGGGAATCGTGCTGTCGTTCGATGCGCGGCTGACGCGCGGCCTGAACAGCGCCGGCCTGGATGGCAATTTCCCGGTAGAAGAGGGGCTGCGCGCCCTCCTGGCCGGCACGGGTATTCGCGCCCTGCGCGAGAGCGATGGCCGCTATACCCTGGTGGCTGCCTCCACCGAAGGTGCGCTGGAGATGGACGCCACCTCGGTGATCGGCCAGGGCCTGGGCGCGACCAGCGAACACACCGGTTCCTACACCACCGGCAGCAACAGCACCGCCACCCGGCTGCCGTTGTCGCTGCGCGAGACACCGCAGTCGGTCACGGTGATGACTCGCCAGCGTCTCGACGACCAGGCCCTGGCCGACCTCAATGACGTCGTGCAGAGCACCCCGGGCATGGTCATCCGGCGCACGGGTCCCGAGCGCTCCACTTACTACGCCCGCGGCTTTGCCCTCGACAACCTCATGTACGACGGACTGCCCACCAGCCTCGACAGCTCCCAGCTGTCCCAGGACCTGCTGTCGGCCGACATGGCCATGTACGACCGGGTGGAGGTGGTACGCGGCGCCACCGGGCTGATGCAGGGCGCGGGCAACCCGTCGGCGGCGATCAACCTGATCCGCAAGCGCCCGACCCCGACCTTCCAGGCCAGCATCCAGGGCAGCGCCGGCACCTGGGACCGCTACCGCACCGACCTCGACCTGTCCGGCCCGCTGACCGACAACGGCGCGCTGCGCGGGCGCCTGGTCACCGCCTACCAGACGCAGGGCAGCTTCCGCGATTCGCTGGATAACGAGCGCAACCTGTTCTACGGGATCGTCGAGGCCGACCTGAACGACCGCACCACCCTGACGCTCAGCGCCTCGCGCCAGCAGGACGACTACAACGGCAATGGCTGGACCGGCCTGCCCGTGGGCTTCGATGGCAGCGACCTGAAACTGTCGCGCTCCACCTCCCTGAGCAATGACTGGGAATACTGGAACAAGACCAGCACCTCCGCCTACGCCGCCCTGGAACACGCCCTGGACAGCGGCTGGAAGCTCAACCTGTCGGCCACCAGGACCTGGGCCGACCTGGACATGCTGGGCACCTACATCCTGGGGCGCACCGCCACCCAGACCTATGACCAGTACGTAGGCGCCGGGCATTACCGGGAAAGCCAGAACAGCTTCGACGCCTACGCCAGCGGCCCGTTCCGGCTGCTGGACCGCGACCACGAACTGGTGGTCGGGACCAGCCATCGTCGCGTCGTTTTCAATGGTGACGTACCGACGAACGTCCTGCTGCACAGCAACATCGATATCCATGACTGGAACGCCGATACCCCGAAAGTGGCCAGCCAGACCAAATACGGTTGGCAGAACACCAACGCCAAGCTCAACAGCGTTTATGCCACCACCCGCCTGAGCCTGGCCGACCCGCTCAAGCTGATTCTGGGCAGCCGCCTGGACTGGTACGAGAACGACACCAGCGCGCCCTACAAGGGCACCGAGACTGAGCTGAAGGTCAACCGCCACGTCACCCGATACGCGGGCCTGGTCTATGACGTGGATGCGCACCACTCGGTCTACGTCAGCTACACCGACATCTTCAAGCCGCAGAGTTACTTCGATACCTCGGGTTCGGTGATCGCCCCCATCACGGGCAAGAACTACGAGCTGGGCATCAAGGGCGAGTACTTCGACGGTGCGCTGAACGCATCGGCCGCGATCTTCCAGCTGGACCAGGAAAACCGCGCCAAGGCCATCACCGACCAGAGCATCTGCCCCAGCTACCCCACCACCTCCTGCTACGAGGCGGCCGGCAAGGTGCGCAGCAAAGGCATCGAACTGGAACTGCAAGGGCAACTTGCGCCCAACTGGCAACTGGGCGCCGGCTACACCTTCACCGAAGCCAAGTACGTCAAGGATGCGAACAAGGCCAACGAAGGGCGCCTGTTCGATACCGACATCCCACGGCACCTGTTCAAGATGAGCACCACCTACACCTTGCCCGGCGAGCTGAACCAGTGGCGCATCGGCAGCTCGCTGTATCGGCAGAACCGCATCTACAACAAGGGTACGACCTACCTCGTCGAGCAGGACGCCTACACGCTGGTGGACTTCATGCTGGGGTTCAAGCCAACGGCTCATATCGACGCGCAGTTGAACCTGAACAACGCGTTCGACAAGAAGTACTACAACTCGCTGAGCTCATCGGTCACGGTGCCCAGCAACGTGTATGGGGAACCGCGGAACCTGATGCTGTCGGTGAAGTACAGCTTTTGACGCGGCACGGCGCACCCCTGAGCGAACGGAGTAACGCGGATCGGCCCTTGGGCGCCTGCTGCGCGGTTGGCTGACGGGTTGCGGGCGGATGGGAAGTTCGCTTCGGATTCTCGGCAGCCGCTTCAGCGCCCAAAGGCCCATCGTCTTCTGGCGGGCCTACCGGGCAATGGCCGTGCACTTGATCTCGACCAGAAGACCAGGGTGCGCCAGTTCCGCCACACCGATGCAGGTCCAGGCACAGGTGCCGCGCGGGAACAGGCGGTCCTTCACTTTGCGGAAGAGCGGCATGTGTTGCTGAAGGCCAACATGGTAGGTGGTGAGGTCCACGATATCCTCGAATCCGCAGCCACCGGCGGCCAGCACCAGCCGCAGGTTCTCCCAGGCGGCCAGAAACTGCTGCTCGGGATCGAGGATCACCTCCATGGCAGCCGTACGACCCACCTGGCCTGCGCAATAGAGTGTCGCCCCGACTTTCACGGCAGGCAGGTAACCGGCTCGCTCGACGAGGGCTTGCATGGATTCCGGTATCACGGGTTGACGGTCAGGCATGAGACTTTCCATGGGGAGGGTATCGAGTTGCGGCGAGCGAGTGCAGCGCTACGCAATAGCGCTGGTCCTGGTGGAGAAGGGGGTTCCGGTACTCTACCGGAGCTGGGTTCTACCCCATTTCCAGCGCCTCCCGTATCGCTTGCACCAGCTGCTTTTCGATAGCAGCTTCATCCGCTCCCCTCGAGTGCACGGCACAGCATGCGGTGGAGTCACCAACGGCACAGCGATAGACCGCAATAACGCTTCCCGGCCCGCACCCGGTATGCCCAGCCAATGTCAGGTCACCCTCTATTTCGCCTCGCATGAGGCCCAGCGCATACCCAGGCGCCAGCCAGGGCCGGCCTGCCATCGGGCCGCCCAGTACTCGCGTCGCCTGCATTTCCTGAAGCAGGTTTGCGGGCAGGAGGTTTCCAGCAAGCACACCATCCAGCAGCCGGGCGGCCTGCGAGACAGGGCCAATCAACAGTCCGTGATAGACCCATCCAGGGTCGTAATTCAATGCACTGCCCAGGCACGCTCCATTCAGTTCGGCTCGCTCCATTGCCAAGCGAACCGTCGAGATGCCCAGCGGCCGCAGGACCTGTTGCCCGAGCGCCTCCGAGAGCGGCAAATCGGTGGAGCGCTCGATGATCTGGGCTACCAGCATGAAACCGACATTCGAGTAGCGCCAACCCGTTCCGGGGCTGTATCGGAGGCGGTGGCCATCCAGTCGCCGCATCATCTCGTCCGCAGGCCATGCAGGTTCATGGGCGGCGACGGCGGCGTGGTACTCGGCAAGTTCGCCATAGTCCGCAAGGCCTGCTTCGTGACGCAGAAGCTGGCGCAGAGTGAAGGTACCTTCGGGAAGCGAGGCATCCAGATCGAGCCTACCGTCGCGCACCAATGTCAGAGCGGTCGCGGCCAATACCGTTTTCGTGAAACTCCACCAGGGCACCAGGGGTTCGCCCTGCAAGGGTGGTGTTATCGATTGACCGTTGATAAGGGTAGAAATCAGCATCGAATACTCGCGCGGGAAGGAAAGCTCAGCTAGGAGGGAAGGGCGACAACTTACCCCATTGCCACGGCGCCCCCCTAACCTGATGTGCTCCGATGCGGGGCTTTCCTCGCTAGCGTCCGCTGCTGGCCGATTGCTGACGCTGGTGATAGGCAGCTACCGACCCATAGCGGTCGTTCTCGAGTTACGTCCCCACTCTGTCAGTTCCTTGCTCAGGGACGCACCAGTAATCACAATTGCGAATAAGTTGCATTTACTGGTAGGGTTTGCAGCCTCTCATCCGCCCGGTGTCTCGCGGTGTCCAGCTGGAATGCCCGTTTAGCTCGCCTTTTTCTAGAGCAGAAGAAGTCTTTGGAGTCCTTCGTCACACGTCGGACGGGTAATCGGCAGGTTGCTGCCGACCTTACCCAGGAGGCGTTCCTGCGTCTGGCTCGGTTGCCAGATTCCGAACGGGTCGAGAATTTGCGGGCATTTCTCTTCACCGTAGCCGGCAATCTAGTCCGCGATCATCAGCGGCAGATGGGCCGGCGTGACCGTGTCGAAGGGGCCATGCCCGAAGACGAGCCTCTGAGCGAGGCGCCAGGTGTGCTGGAGTTTCTAGCCGCCGAGCAGGAACAAGCGTTGCTCCAGGCGGCCATCGAAGCGTTGCCCATGCCACGCCAGCGTATATTCCTGCTGTACCACGTCGAAGGTATGGCGTATCGGGAAATTGCAGAGCTGGAGGCGACCAGTGTACGTAGCGTGGAATATCATCTGCGCCAGGCACTGATCGACTGCCGCACCTTCCTCAAGTCCCGTCTTGCCGTCGGGGAGGTCACCCGATGAGCTCGCAAGTCAAGATTATGACCGACGATGACCGCTTCGCTGAAGCCAGCGCCTGGCACTACCGTTTGCAGGCGGATGATGCCAGCCGTGAAGACGAGGCTGCCTTTGATGCCTGGTTGTCAGGTGACGAAGCGAATGCAAAGGCCTGGACGGAAGCGCAAGCTCTTCTGATGGCATTGCAGGGCCCTGCTCGACGAGCCCGATTGAAGTCCACCAGCCGCCGGCCTCAACGTGCCTGGCGATGGGCAACGGCAGCCGCTGTGTTGCTGGCCAGTGGCTTGCTCTGGACGACGCCCTGGCCCGATCGCATGCGCGCCGATCACTACACGTCGGTGGGTGAGACTCGCCGCTTCGAGTTGGCCGACGGTAGTCAGGTCGAACTCGATACGGATGCTGCAATCAGTGTGCAATTGGCTGCCGGTGAGCGTCGCGTGAAGCTGCTGCGCGGAGGCGCCTGGTTCGACGTCACCCACGATGCTTCCCGGCCCTTTGTCGTCGAAAGCAACAACACTCGTGTTCGGGTGTTGGGCACCCAGTTTGGTGTGGCGCAGCAGGATGGCGTGATACGCATTCGCCTGAGCCGAGGGCGCATTGCTGCGAGCATAGGGGATAGCGGCGTACCCGTCATACTTTCGCCCGGGCAGGAAGTGGACGTCACTGCTGATCAGCTTTCGACAACTCAGCCCTTTTACCCGGCGGTGGCCTTTGCCTGGCGTCAACGTCAGCTGGTATTCCGTCAGCAGCCATTGAGCGAAGTGGTGGCGGAACTGGATCGCTATTGGCCGGGCAAACTGCTGCTCACAGACAATGCGCTCGGGCGCAGAAAGGTGTCCGGTGTCTTCGAGATAGACAAGCCCGAGGCCGTGCTGCGTGCACTGCATCTGACCATGGGAGTCAGAGTGGAGCGATATACGCCGTACCTGACTTTGTTGCGCGCCCCCATGCCTTCGAAAGGCTGATGGCGGGCATGCTGAAAAAAATCTCAGGGTTTTCTCCCCAAGTGGCGTCCTGATCAGTGAGGTGCGAATAACAAGCACTCTCAAGTAGTGCAGTCGCACCGATCATGGATTTGATTATCTGGGGAAGTTTCACGATGCCACATGTCACCGTCGCGCGCCGGATCGGCACGCTGACCGCTTTGTCGATCGCTATTTCGCTTGCCTTGCCGACGATGTCCGCACAAGCGGCCGATGCGTCCGAGCATCAGCAGCAAAGCTACATTTTTGAGATTCCCACGCAGACATTGGATGGCGCGCTGGCGGCGTTTTCGTCGGTCACTCGCGTCCAGGTTCTGGTCGATAGTCAACTGACGCAGGGCGTACGTTCGCCAGGCGTCACAGGGCGTTTAGGGAAGTCGCAAGCTTTGGCTCAATTGCTTGCCGGCACCGGACTGGTGGCTCGTTACATCGATGGCGATACCGTCACTCTGGAGAAACCCACCGATGTAGCGGTGGAAATGAGCAGCACGACGGTAACGGGGCAGGCTCTGGGGCTGACCACAGAGAACAGTGGCTCATACACCACGGGGCTTGTCGAGGTTGGGGGCAAAACTCCGCAATCTCTGCGCGAAACGCCTCAGTCGATCTCCGTGCTCACTCGGCAGAACATCGAAGATCAGGGAATCACGACGGTCGACCAGGCGTTGGACAAACTCACCGGCGTTACAGTCGTTGGCGGTAACAGCGTCGACACCAAGTTCTACTCCCGTGGCTTCGAGGTCACCAGCATCCAGGTGGATGGTGGCGCCCCTGCCATTCGCCAACAGAACTACCAATCGCTGCCGGACATGACGATGTATGACCATGTCGAGATCCTGCGTGGTTCCGATGGCTTGTTCAGCGGCACCGGAGAGCCCGGCGGTACGCTGAATCTGGTACGCAAGAAGCCGCTTTCGACTTTTCAGTTCAAGACTGCCACCTCGGGAGGTAGCTGGGACAATTTCCGTCAGGAGTTGGATCTCACTGGCCCGCTGGGCTTCGAAGGTCGCCTGCGTGGCCGTGCCGCCGTATCTGTAGAGGACAAGGATTACTTCTACGATACGACCAACTCGCGCCAGGAAACCTATTACGGAATTCTCGAAGCTGACCTGACATCCGACACACTGCTGACATTCGGCGGCAGCCACACCTGGCGCAAGATCAAGGGATACTGGGACAGCGGTCTGCCTCGCTACAAGACTGGCGGTGACATAGGTCTATCGCGTGATACCTCGTTGGCCGCCGACTGGTCGACGTCGAACTACGAGACCAACGAACTGTTCGCCAAGCTGGAACACTCCTTCAACGATCAGTGGAAGGGTAACGTTAGCTACACCCGATACAGCCAGGATATTGGTCAAAACATTGGTCAAGCCACTGGCACCATCGATGAAACCACCAAGGCTGGCTCTCTGTTTTCGCGATGGGGGCGGGACTACAGCATCGAGCAGGATCTTTACGACGCGAATTTATCAGCGCGTTTCAGTGCTTTCGACCTAGAGCACGAGTGGTTGATCGGCGTGGATCACCAGGAGACACGCCGCAGCTTCGACTCCTATCGCATAGGCATGTCGAACACCCCTGTAGACATCTTCCAGAACAATATCGGCGCACAGCCGATGGGGCCGATGCCTGATCTGTACATCACATTCCCGGCCTGGAACCAGCGCAAGAGCGGTGCTTACACCACGCTTCGCGCGCAACTGGCCAAGCCTCTGAAACTGATCGTTGGAGCCCGCTACTCCGACTATGACGACAATATCACCAGCATTGTGCCTTCCTACAATGCGGTGTACCCAACCGGGGGCCGCGAAAGTGGCGTCGTCACGCCGTACGGTGGTCTGGTCTACGACCTCAATGATCAGTGGTCGCTGTATACCAGTTACAGTCGGATCTTCACGCCTCAGACCAACTACCTCGGCCCGGATCATCAGTCGCTCAAACCGATGACCGGCGATACCTATGAGGCGGGAGCCAAGGCCGAACTGTTTGGCGGTCGAGCCAATTTGTCGTTCGCCGGTTATTACACTGAGCGGGAAAACGAAGCGATCCTGCTGACAGCGGAAACTGTTACCGGCAACCCCTGCTGTTACGAGGCCGCAGGCAAGATCACCAGCAAGGGCGTCGATGTGGAGATCAGCGGCGAGTTGATCCCAGACTGGCAGATCGGCGCGGGCTACACCTTCAACATCAATGAACAGGTCAAGAGTGCAACGGCGTCCAGTACAGGTAAGCCCTTGAGCACGCAGACTCCCAAACACCTGCTCAAACTGTTCACCTCGTACCGCTTGCCCGGCGATTTGCAGCGCTGGAAGCTTGGGCTTGGAGCGAACATACAGAGCCGCAACTACGTCAGTGGCACCTCCTATAGCAAGGACGCCTTCGGCAACACGACAACTACCGTCGTCCCTTACGAGTACGAGCAGGCGGGATATGCGGTCTGGAATGGTCTGGTGGAGTACCAGGTAGATGACCATTGGTCATTGGCACTCAACGCGAACAACCTGTTCGACAAGACCTACTACCAGACTGTCGGCTCCAACACGATGAGCAACTGGTACGGTAATCCGCGTAATTACATGCTGACGTTGCGAGGGAGTTTCTGAGTCGCTTCGGAATCCAGTAGCTGCGCTTGAGGGCGGCAGCTACTTTTCAGATATGAGCGATGTCCGCTTCTGGCCGATTGCTGACGCTGGTGAGAGGCCGCTACCGAC
>JBKYMN010000012.1:0-244351 GCA_046940325.1 Enterobacterales bacterium AE_CKDN230030158-1A_HGKHYDSX7
CCGGGCCATTGCGCGTAGGCAAGTCAGGCATGCCTCTATATGATGCGTGCCTGACTGTTGCGGGGGTGATATGCAGACCTTGCTGAAATTGCTGAGCGATGGCCGCTTTCATTCCGGAGAGGAGCTGGGTGCTCTGCTTGGAGTAAGCCGCAGTGCTGTCTGGAAGCGCCTTGAAGGCTTTGAGCGCGACTACGGTATGGTCGTGCAGCGAGTGCGCGGCCGTGGTTACCGTCTGGAAGAACCTCTGAGCATCATCTCGCCCAGGCCCGATACCGGTCCGTGGTCGCTCGATGTCCTGTTCTCCATTGATTCCACCAATGCTGAAGTGCTGAGACGGCTCTCTGCTGGCGTCGCGGCGCCGTTTGCCATTCTGGGTGAGCGGCAGACTGCGGGGCGGGGAAGGCGAGGGCGCCAGTGGGAAAGCCCCTTCGGTGCCAACCTTTACTACACACTGGGCATCACCGTGCGCGACGGCGCCCAGGAGTTGGAGGGGCTGAGCCTGGTGGTCGGCCTCGCGGTAGCGAAGGCTATCCAGTCGCTGGGAGTGAAGGACGTCGGTCTCAAGTGGCCCAATGATGTCCTGGTCGGTGGCAAGAAGATTGCCGGTATCCTGCTGGAACTCACAGGTGATCCCGCCGACATCTGCAGTGTCGCCATCGGTGTCGGAATCAACGTGAACATGCGCAAGGCCGACGCGATCGATCAACCTTGGACTTCGGTGCGAGAAGCGCTGGGGAGGCTGGTCGACCGCAATGAGTTGCTGCAGTCGCTGGAGTTGAAGCTGGCGGATGTTCTCTCCCGTCATCGCGAGCGTGGTTTTGCGGCCAGCCGTGAGGAGTGGGAATCCTTTCATCTATGGCAGGGGCGGCAGGTAACGCTGTCCACTGCCGCCAATAATATCGTTGGGCGGGCGCTTGGCATCGATGAGAGGGGCGCGCTTCGCCTCCTGGTGGATGGCAAGGAGCAAAGCTACAGCGGAGGCGAGCTGAGTCTGAGGTTGTCGGATGATTCTTGAGTTGGATTGCGGAAATAGCCTGATCAAGTGGCGGGTGGTGAGAAAGCACGACCTGGTGACTGTCGCCGGCGGCGTGGCGGACTCCGATCAGGCGCTGCTCGAGCAGTTGCAGGCGAGTGAGACGGTCGATATCCGCTATTGCCGCATGGTCAGTGTACGCAGTGAGCAGGAGACCGATGCTCTTCGTGTGGGCCTGGAAGGTGCATTCCCCATCAAGGTGCAGATTGCTGCTCCTGTAACCGAGCTCAGTGGTGTGGTGAATGGCTACCGTGAGTACCAGCGTCTCGGTATGGATCGCTGGCTGGCATTGGTGGCTGGCCACTGTCTCGCGGGGCGCGGCTGCCTGGTGCTCGATCTCGGAACCGCGGTGACTTCCGATCTGGTCGATTCCGCCGGTAAGCACCTGGGCGGGTACATAGCGCCCGGGATGCCGCTGATGCGCAGCCAACTGCGCACGCATACCCGTCGCATTCGCTATGACGATGATGCTGCCCACGAGGCGCTGCAGAATCTTCTGCCGGGACAGGAGACATCTGAGGCAGTGGAACGAGGCTGCGTGCTGATGCTGCGCGGGTTCGTTCGGGAGCAGATCGAGCTGGCCAACAGGCTCCTGGGTGATGACTGCGCTGTCTATCTGACCGGAGGGGACGCTGAGTTGGTCAAGGATGAGTCCGCGCGCGCCATTGTGCTTCCGGATCTGGTATTTCTCGGCCTGGCACTCGCCTGTCCGATCGAGTGAGTCTGATCGATGCGTTGGTTTTTTCTCTTCCTGCTCGCCCTTAATGTCTTCTACTACGTCTGGCATCAACAACAGGTGCCGCTTCGTCCGAAGGAGATAGCGCCGCTTAGTCTGTTTCACAGTGAACAGAAAAATATTCGCCTGCTCAGCGAGTCCGCCGAGGCGCCGCAGCGCCGTCAGGTGGATGAAAAGCCGGCGAGTGCTCCTGCCTCAGCATGCGTATATCTGGGTAGCTTCCCGGTAGAGGATCGCGCTCGGCAACTGGTCCAGCGTCTACTGAGTCTGGATGTCCAGGCGTCGGTGCAGACGGTGGATGCCGCCGCTGGCACCGACTACTGGGTTTACCTGCCGCCCCTGGCCTCGCGCCAGGCTTCGCTGTGGCAACTGCGCGAACTGCAGGCGCGCAAGATCGATAGCTACATCATTACTGAAGGGGACCTCACCGATGGGATTTCCTTGGGGATATTCCAGCGCAAGGATTCCGCCGACAGCGTCGTCGAGCGTCTGAAAGCTGCGGGCTACGACGCCCTGGTGCGCGAGTTGGCTCGCTCGCAGCATGACTATTGGGCGCAGGTAACCCCGGAGAGTGGGCGTCTCGTGGACGATTCGCTGGTGCGTCAGTTGGCTCCGGATTTCCCGGAACTGCAAAAACAAACAATGCCGTGCAAAAACGTTGCAAGCCCTCAATAGTTTGAATAGAATGGCGCCCGCTTCACAGGGATGACCTGAAAGGGATCAGCACTGGAAGCCGTTGTCGAAGAGCTAAGCTCAGGTTTTTTAAAGAAAAACAGTTGACAACGCGGTGGCAGGCTGTAGAATGCCGCCTCACTCGGAGGGGTTCCCGAGCGGCCAAAGGGATCAGACTGTAAATCTGACGTCTCAGACTTCGAAGGTTCGAATCCTTCCCCCTCCACCAGTTTCAAGCGTGAGCTGCAAGCTCCGCGGGTATAGTTCAGTGGTAGAACCTCAGCCTTCCAAGCTGATGATGCGGGTTCGATTCCCGCTACCCGCTCCAGGTTTGTTGCTGATGTCTTGCTCATGTAGCTCAGCTGGTAGAGCACACCCTTGGTAAGGGTGAGGTCAGCGGTTCAAATCCGCTCATGAGCTCCATCTCGCAAAGGCAGATATGAAAATATCTGCCTTTGTTTTAATGGTGACGTGACTTTCTCAAATCCTTACGGGAGGCGGTCAAGATGGCTAAAGAAAAGTTTGAGCGTAACAAGCCGCACGTAAACGTCGGCACCATCGGTCACGTTGACCACGGCAAAACCACTCTGACCGCTGCTCTGACCAAGGTCTGCTCCGAGACCTGGGGCGGCTCCGCTCGCGCTTTCGACCAGATCGACAACGCGCCGGAAGAGAAGGCTCGTGGTATCACCATCAACACCTCTCACGTTGAATACGACTCGCCGGTGCGCCACTACGCTCACGTAGACTGCCCGGGCCACGCCGACTACGTGAAGAACATGATCACCGGTGCTGCCCAGATGGACGGCGCGATCCTGGTTTGCTCGGCTGCTGACGGCCCCATGCCGCAGACCCGCGAGCACATCCTGCTGTCCCGTCAGGTAGGCGTTCCTTACATTGTCGTGTTCCTGAACAAGGCCGACATGGTTGACGACGCCGAGCTGCTGGAACTGGTCGAAATGGAAGTTCGCGATCTGCTGAACACCTACGACTTCCCGGGCGACGACACTCCGATCGTGATCGGTTCCGCTCTGATGGCTCTGAACGGCCAGGACGACAACGAGATGGGCGTTTCCGCCGTGCGCAAGCTGGTAGAGACCCTGGACTCGTACATCCCTGAGCCCGAGCGTGCGATCGACAAGCCGTTCCTGATGCCGATCGAAGACGTATTCTCGATCTCCGGTCGCGGCACCGTGGTAACTGGCCGTGTTGAGCGTGGCATCGTCAAGATCCAGGAAGAAGTGGAAATCGTCGGCATCAAGGCGACCACCAAGACTACCTGCACCGGCGTTGAAATGTTCCGCAAGCTGCTCGACGAAGGTCGTGCTGGTGAGAACGTAGGCGTTCTGCTGCGTGGCACCAAGCGTGAAGACGTAGAGCGTGGCCAGGTTCTGGCCAAGCCGGGCACCATCAAGCCGCACACCAAGTTCGAGTGCGAAGTGTACGTGCTGTCCAAGGAGGAAGGTGGTCGTCACACCCCGTTCTTCAAAGGCTACCGTCCGCAGTTCTACTTCCGTACCACTGACGTAACCGGCAACTGCGAACTGCCGGAAGGTGTTGAGATGGTAATGCCGGGCGACAACGTGAAAATGGTTGTCACCCTGATCGCTCCGATCGCCATGGAAGATGGCCTGCGCTTCGCGATTCGCGAAGGCGGCCGTACCGTTGGCGCCGGCGTGGTTGCCAAGATCATCGAATAATCGATTGATCTTTCTCTCTCAGGCCGGCATAATGGTCGGCCTGACTTTGTTCTAGGCCAGTAGCTCAATTGGCAGAGCGGCGGTCTCCAAAACCGCAGGTTGGGGGTTCGATTCCCTCCTGGCCTGCCAGATTTCTCAAGATCTGGCACTTCTTTAAACGGGATTCCTAGCAGATGAATGCGAAGGTAGAAGCCAAAGAGTCGCGTCTTGATCTCTTGAAGTGGCTTGTGGTTGCAGTGCTGGTGGTGGTGGCTGTGGTTGCCAACCAGTATTACTCCGCGCAACCGATCTTCTATCGCGTTCTCGGTATTCTCGTGATGGCGGCTGCTGCTGGCTTCATTGCTCTGCAGACCGTCAAGGGGCGTGCATTCTTTACTCTCGCTAAAGAAGCTCGCGCCGAGATTCGCAAGGTTGTATGGCCGTCTCGTCAAGAGACAACTCAGACCACGCTGATCGTAGTGGCAGTAGTGCTGGTAATGGCGCTGGTGCTTTGGGGGCTCGACTCCCTGCTGGGTTGGCTGGTTTCCATGATCGTAGGTTAAGGGTGTTCCGTGGCTAAGCGTTGGTACGTTGTGCATGCCTACTCGGGTTACGAGAAGCATGTCATGCGCTCGCTGATCGAGCGGGTCAAACTGGCCGGCATGGAAGATGGGTTTGGTGAGATTCTCGTCCCCACCGAAGAAGTGGTGGAGATGCGGAACGGCCAGAAGCGCAAGAGTGAGCGCAAATTCTTCCCGGGCTACGTCCTGGTGCAGATGGAAATGAACGAGGGTACCTGGCACCTGGTCAAGGATACCCCTCGCGTCATGGGCTTCATTGGTGGTACTGCCGACAAGCCGGCGCCGATCACTGATAAAGAAGCTGATGCCATCCTGCGTCGTGTCGCCGATAGCGGCGACAAGCCGAAGCCGAAGACTCTGTTCGAGCCGGGTGAGACTGTTCGTGTCATCGATGGTCCGTTCGCTGACTTCAACGGTGTCGTCGAAGAAGTTAACTACGAAAAGAGCCGCATCCAGGTCGCCGTGCTCATTTTCGGTCGCTCTACTCCGGTAGAGCTGGAGTTCAGCCAGGTAGAGAAAGTTTAACTGGCACACTGAATCCCACACCCCGCAGCCGTAGGCTGCGGGGTTTTGTCGTCCTTGGGATAAAACGCGAAAGCAACCGGGGAGCCCGACAGGGCGCTTGACCCGCATTTGGAGTAGCAAATGGCTAAGAAAATCACGGCTTACATCAAGCTGCAAGTTAAGGCCGGCCAGGCCAACCCGTCGCCGCCCGTCGGCCCGGCTCTGGGTCAGCACGGCGTGAACATCATGGAATTCTGCAAGGCGTTCAACGCCAAGACCCAGGGCCAAGAGCCGGGTCTGCCGACTCCTGTGATCATCACCGTTTACAGCGACCGTAGCTTCACCTTCGAAACCAAGAGCACCCCCGCTGCCGTCCTGCTGAAAAAAGCAGCTGGCATCACCAGCGGTTCCGCTCGTCCGAACTCTCAGAAAGTCGGCACCGTTACCCGTGCCCAGCTGGAAGAGATCGCCAAGGCCAAGCAGGCTGACCTGACCGCTGCTGACCTGGACGCTGCCGTACGCACCATTGCTGGCTCCGCGCGCAGCATGGGCCTGAACGTGGAGGGTGTGTAATGGCTAAGCTGACCAAGCGTCAAAAGGCTATCGCCGAGAAGATCGAAGCAGGCAAGCAATACGGCTTCGAAGATGCCGCCAAGCTGCTGGCCGAGCTGTCGACCATCAAGTTCAAGGAGTCCGTGGACATCGCCATCAATCTGGGCGTAGATCCGCGTAAATCCGACCAGGTCGTACGTGGCGCCACCGTTCTGCCGAACGGCACCGGCAAATCCGTACGCGTTGCCGTCTTCACCCAGGGTCCTGGTGTTGAAGCTGCCCTGGCTGCTGGTGCAGACAAGGTTGGCATGGACGAACTGGCTGCCGAAATGAAGGCCGGTGACCTGAACTACGACGTCGTCATCGCTTCCCCGGACGCCATGCGTGTTGTTGGCCAGCTGGGTCAGGTACTGGGCCCGCGCGGTCTGATGCCGAACCCGAAAGTCGGCACCGTGACTCCGGACGTCGCTACCGCCGTCAAGAACGCCAAAGCCGGTCAGGTACGTTTCCGTACCGACAAGAACGGCATCATCCACGCTTCCGTTGGCAAGATCGACTTCGAGCCGGTCAAGCTGAAGCAGAACGTGGAAGCGCTGCTGAGCGATCTGAAGCGTCTGAAACCGTCCTCCTCGAAG
This sequence comes from Enterobacterales bacterium AE_CKDN230030158-1A_HGKHYDSX7, assembly GCA_046940325.1. Taxonomy (GTDB): domain Bacteria; phylum Pseudomonadota; class Gammaproteobacteria; order Pseudomonadales; family Pseudomonadaceae; genus Pseudomonas. The sequence continues at coordinate 6,393 of JBKYMN010000012.1, forward strand.
GGCGTGTACGTTCAGCGCGTTACCCTGAGCACCACCATGGGCCCGGGTCTGCAGATCGATCAGGCTTCGCTGGAAGGCTGATGAACTAAGTCGGACAGTGGGTTCGCCCATTGTCCGCAGGTATTGGGGTCCCTGCCTGGCGGGGGCTATCCAAGACCGTAGGCGGCGCAAGCCTTAAACCTCAAGCCTACGCAGATGGTGCTCCCGATTCGTTTACCGAATCAGACACCAAAACGCCGTCCGGCTCCGGCTGGACGAATCGGTAACATCCAGGAGTAAACCCGTGGCAATTAAACTCGAAGACAAGAAGGCCATCGTCGCTGAAGTCAACGAGGCTGCCAAAGCCGGTCTGTCCGCTGTCGTGGTTGATGCACGCGGCGTGACTGTCGGCGCTATGACCGGACTCCGTAAAGAGGCCCGCGCAGCTGGTGTGTACGTGAAAGTCGTACGCAACACCCTGCTCAAGCGCGCCGTTGAAGGCACTCAGTTTGAAGTGCTCAACGACACGTTCAAGGGCCCGACCCTGATTGCTTTCTCCAACGAACATCCGGGCGCTGCCGCTCGTATCTTCAAGGAGTTTGCCAAGGGTCAGGACAAGTTCGAGATCAAGGCGGCCGCGTTCGAGGGTCAGTTCCTCGCAGCCAATCAGATCGACGTGCTGGCGACCCTGCCGACCTACAACGAAGCTGTTGCACAGCTGATGAGCGTGATCCAAGGCGCTACCAGCAAGCTGGCTCGTACTCTGGCGGCAATTCGCGATCAGAAAGAAGCTACCGCAGCCTAAGGCTCGGCAACTGCTTTCAACCTTTTTTGTTTAATTCGATGGCCTTAGGCCGTCACCCAATACAGGAATTAGAGTCATGGCTCTGACCAACGAAGACATCATCTCCGCCGTATCCGAAATGTCCGTCATGCAGATCGTTGAACTGATCAAGGCGATGGAAGAGAAGTTCGGCGTTACCGCTGCTGCCGCTACCGTTGCTGCTGCCGGCCCGGCTGCTGCCGCTGCTGAAGAGCAAACCGAGTTCACCATCGTCCTGGCCGAAGCTGGCGACAAGAAAGTGAACGTGATCAAGGTCGTTCGTGAACTGACCGGTCTGGGCCTGAAAGAAGCCAAGGCTGTCGTTGACGGCGCCCCGGGCGTGGTCAAGGAAGGCGCTTCGAAAGAAGAAGCCGAAGCTGCCAAGAAAGCCCTGGAAGAAGCAGGCGCCAAGGTCGAGCTCAAGTAAGTTCGTACCTTGCGTCGACAGCCCGAGCGTTAAGCGACAGGCTGATGGCTGGTGGCAATTGCCACCGGCCTTTTTCCGTTATGGGTGGGGTGCCGTAGGTGCCCCCCATAACGTGAAAATCCCGCCACGAGTGGCGGCGCAAACCTAGGGTTTGCACGATTTTTGGGCTGCTCCCCTGTGCGGGAGAGGCCAAACAAGCAGGTGACCAAGCTGGGGAACGCTGATGGCTTACTCATACACTGAGAAAAAACGTATCCGCAAGGACTTTAGCAAGTTGCCGGACGTCATGGATGTGCCGTATTTGCTGGCCATCCAGCTGGATTCCTATCGCGAATTCCTGCAGGCCGGCGCGAGCAAGGACCAGGTTCGAGACATCGGCCTGCATGCGGCCTTCAAGTCCGTTTTCCCGATTATCAGCTATTCCGGCAATGCTGCCCTGGAATACGTCGGCTACCGTCTGGGCGAGCCGGCCTTTGATGTCAAGGAATGCGTGCTGCGCGGTGTGACCTTCGCGGTCCCGCTGCGTGTGAAAGTGCGCCTGATCATTTTCGACAAGGAATCGTCGAACAAAGCGATCAAGGACATCAAGGAACAAGAAGTCTACATGGGGGAAATCCCCCTGATGACCGAGAACGGTACCTTCATCATCAACGGTACCGAGCGCGTCATCGTTTCCCAGCTGCACCGCTCCCCGGGTGTGTTCTTCGACCACGACCGTGGCAAGACCCACAGCTCCGGTAAGCTGCTGTACTCCGCTCGCATCATTCCTTACCGCGGCTCCTGGCTCGACTTCGAGTTCGATCCGAAGGACTGCGTGTTCGTTCGTATCGACCGTCGCCGCAAGCTGCCGGCTTCCGTCCTGCTGCGCGCGCTGAACTACAGCACCGAGGAAATCCTCAACGCGTTCTATGACACCAACGTCTACGAGATCAAGGGCGAAACCCTGAATCTGGAGCTGGTGCCGTCGCGTCTGCGTGGCGAGATTGCCAGCTTCGACATCAAGGATGCTGCCGGCAAGGTCATCGTTGAAGCGGGCCGCCGTATCACCGCACGCCACATCAACCAGCTCGAGAAGGCCGGCATCAGCCAGCTGGAAGTGCCGTTCGACTACCTGATTGGCCGTACCGTGGCCAAGGCTGTCGTGCACCCGGCTACCGGCGAGATCATCGCCGAGTGCAACACCGAGCTGACCGTCGATGCCCTGGCCAAGATTGCCAAGGCCCAGGTTGCGCGTCTGGAAACCCTGTACACCAACGACATCGACTGCGGTCCGTTCATCTCCGACACGCTGAAGATCGACTCCACCAGCAACCAACTGGAAGCGCTGGTCGAGATCTATCGGATGATGCGTCCCGGCGAGCCGCCGACCAAGGAAGCCGCAGAGACCCTGTTCGGCAACCTGTTCTTCAGCGCCGAGCGTTACGACCTGTCTGCCGTCGGCCGCATGAAGTTCAACCGTCGTATCGGTCGTACCGAGATCGAAGGCGCTGGCGTCCTGAGCAAGGAAGACATCGTCGAGGTTCTCAAGACCCTCGTTGCCATCCGTAACGGCAAAGGCATCGTCGACGACATCGACCACCTGGGTAACCGTCGCGTCCGTTGCGTCGGCGAGATGGCCGAGAACCAGTTCCGTGTTGGCCTGGTGCGTGTAGAGCGCGCGGTCAAGGAACGTCTGTCGATGGCCGAAAGCGAAGGCCTGATGCCGCAGGACCTGATCAACGCCAAGCCGGTGGCTGCCGCGATCAAGGAGTTCTTCGGTTCCAGCCAGCTGTCGCAGTTCATGGACCAGAACAACCCGCTCTCCGAGATCACCCACAAGCGCCGCGTCTCCGCACTCGGCCCGGGTGGTCTGACCCGTGAGCGCGCGGGCTTCGAGGTTCGTGACGTACACCCGACCCACTACGGCCGCGTGTGCCCGATCGAAACCCCTGAAGGTCCGAACATCGGTCTGATCAACTCCCTGGCCACCTACGCCCGCACCAACAAGTACGGCTTCCTCGAAAGCCCGTACCGCGTGGTGAAGGAAGGTCTGGTCAGCGACGACATCGTCTTCCTGTCCGCAATCGAAGAAGCTGACCACGTCATCGCTCAGGCGTCTGCGACCCTGAACGAAAAAGGCCAGCTGATCGACGAACTGGTTGCCGTACGTCACCTGAACGAATTCACCGTGAAGGCGCCGGAAGACGTCACCCTCATGGACGTCTCGCCGAAGCAGGTCGTTTCCGTCGCTGCCTCGCTGATTCCGTTCCTCGAGCACGACGACGCCAACCGTGCACTCATGGGTTCGAACATGCAGCGTCAGGCTGTACCGACCCTGCGCGCCGACAAGCCGCTGGTAGGTACCGGCATGGAGCGCAACGTCGCCCGTGACTCCGGTGTCTGCGTGGTTGCACGTCGCGGTGGTGTGATCGACTCGGTCGATGCCAGCCGTATCGTGGTTCGTGTGAACGACGACGAAGTCGAGACTGGCGAAGCCGGTGTCGACATCTACAACCTGACCAAATACACCCGTTCCAACCAGAACACCTGCATCAACCAGCGTCCGCTGGTGCAGAAGGGCGATCAGGTTTCGCGCAGCGACATCCTGGCCGACGGTCCGTCCACCGACATGGGTGAGCTGGCTCTGGGTCAGAACATGCGCGTAGCGTTCATGCCCTGGAACGGCTTCAACTTCGAAGACTCCATCTGCCTGTCCGAGCGCGTGGTCCAGGAAGATCGTTTCACCACGATCCACATCCAGGAACTGACCTGCGTTGCCCGTGACACCAAGCTCGGCCCAGAAGAAATCACCGCGGACATCCCGAACGTGGGTGAGGCTGCGCTGAACAAGCTGGACGAAGCTGGCATCGTCTACGTCGGCGCCGAAGTACAGGCCGGCGACATCCTGGTCGGCAAGGTCACCCCGAAAGGCGAGACCCAGCTGACTCCGGAAGAGAAGCTGCTGCGTGCGATCTTCGGTGAGAAGGCGTCCGACGTGAAGGACACCTCCCTGCGCGTGCCGACCGGCACCAAGGGTACCGTCATCGACGTACAGGTCTTCACCCGCGATGGCGTGGAGCGCGACAGCCGCGCCCTGTCTATCGAGAAGATGCAGCTGGACGAGATCCGCAAGGACCTGAACGAAGAGTTCCGCATCGTCGAAGGCGCAACCTTCGAGCGTCTGCGTTCCGCTCTGGTCGGTGCCAAGGCCGACGGCGGTCCTGCCCTGAAGAAAGGCGCAGAGATCACCGACGAGTACCTGGACGGCCTCGAGCGCGGCCAGTGGTTCAAGCTGCGTATGGCGGAAGATGCTCTGAACGAGCAGCTGGAAAAGGCCCAGGCCTACATCAGCGACCGCCGTCAGATGCTGGACGACAAGTTCGAAGACAAGAAGCGCAAGCTGCAGCAGGGCGACGACCTGGCTCCGGGCGTACTGAAGATCGTCAAGGTCTACCTCGCCATCAAACGCCGCATCCAGCCGGGCGACAAGATGGCAGGCCGCCACGGTAACAAGGGTGTGGTCTCGGTGATCATGCCGGTCGAAGACATGCCGCACGACGTGCATGGCACTCCGGTCGACATCGTTCTGAACCCGCTGGGCGTACCGTCGCGTATGAACGTCGGCCAGATCCTCGAAACCCACCTGGGCCTCGCGGCCAAGGGCCTGGGCGAGAAGATCAACCGCATGCTCGAAGAGCAGCGCAAGATCGCCGAGCTGCGTGTGTTCCTGAACGAGATCTACAACGAGATCGGCGGCCGCCAGGAAAGCCTGGACGAGCTGAACGATAACGAGATCCTCGCTCTGGCCAACAACCTCAAGGGCGGCGTGCCCATGGCTACCCCGGTGTTCGACGGTGCCAAGGAGCGCGAGATCAAGGCCATGCTGAAGCTGGCTGATCTGCCGGAAAGCGGTCAGATGCGTCTGTTTGACGGCCGCACCGGTAACCAGTTCGAGCGTACGACCACCGTTGGTTACATGTACATGCTCAAGCTGAACCACCTGGTCGATGACAAGATGCACGCACGTTCCACCGGCTCCTACAGCCTGGTTACCCAGCAGCCGCTGGGTGGTAAGGCGCAGTTCGGTGGCCAGCGTTTCGGGGAGATGGAGGTCTGGGCGCTGGAAGCCTACGGTGCCGCCTACACCCTGCAGGAAATGCTGACCGTGAAGTCGGACGACGTGAACGGCCGTACCAAGATGTACAAGAACATCGTGGACGGGGATCACCGCATGGAGGCCGGCATGCCCGAGTCCTTCAACGTGTTGATCAAAGAGATCCGCTCGCTCGGCATCGATATCGAACTGGAAACCGAATAACACGTGACGTCAGAACGGTGCGGCTGGTCAAGGCCGGTCGCACCGGGTCCGTGAGGAGGAAAGGCCTTGAAAGACTTGCTTAATCTGTTGAAAAACCAGGGTCAGATCGAAGAGTTCGATGCCATCCGTATTGGCCTGGCCTCGCCCGAGATGATCCGTTCCTGGTCCTTCGGCGAAGTCAAGAAGCCGGAGACCATCAACTACCGTACCTTCAAGCCGGAGCGCGATGGCCTGTTCTGCGCCAAGATCTTCGGCCCGGTGAAGGACTACGAGTGCCTGTGCGGTAAGTACAAGCGCCTCAAGCACCGCGGTGTGATCTGCGAGAAGTGCGGCGTGGAAGTCGCTCTGGCCAAGGTGCGCCGTGAGCGCATGGGCCACATCGAGCTGGCCTCGCCGGTCGCCCACATCTGGTTCCTGAAGTCCCTGCCGTCCCGTATCGGCCTGCTGCTGGACATGACCCTGCGTGACATCGAGCGCGTGCTCTATTTCGAGAGCTACGTGGTGATCGATCCGGGCATGACCACCCTGGAAAAGGGTCAGCTGCTGAACGACGAGCAATACTTCGAAGCCCTCGAAGAGTTCGGTGACGACTTCGACGCCCGCATGGGTGCTGAAGCCGTTCGCGAGCTGCTCAACGCTATCGATCTGGAGCACGAGATCGGCCGCCTGCGCGAAGAGATTCCGCAGACCAACTCGGAAACCAAGATCAAGAAGCTGTCCAAGCGCCTGAAGCTGATGGAAGCCTTCCAGGGCTCCGGCAACCATCCCGAGTGGATGGTGCTGACCGTCCTGCCGGTGCTGCCGCCGGACCTGCGTCCGCTGGTTCCGCTGGATGGCGGCCGCTTCGCGACTTCGGATCTGAACGATCTGTATCGCCGCGTGATCAACCGTAACAACCGTCTGAAGCGTCTGCTCGACCTGGCCGCTCCGGACATCATCGTGCGCAACGAAAAGCGCATGCTGCAGGAAGCCGTCGACGCCCTGCTGGACAACGGCCGTCGCGGCCGTGCCATCACCGGCTCGAACAAGCGCCCGCTGAAGTCCCTGGCCGATATGATCAAGGGCAAGCAAGGTCGCTTCCGTCAGAACCTGCTCGGCAAGCGCGTTGACTACTCCGGTCGTTCGGTAATTACCGTAGGCCCGACCCTGCGTCTGCACCAGTGCGGTCTGCCGAAGAAAATGGCCCTGGAGCTGTTCAAGCCGTTCATCTTCGGCAAGCTGGAAGGTCGTGGCATGGCCACCACCATCAAGGCCGCCAAGAAGATGGTCGAGCGCGAGCTGCCGGAAGTATGGGACGTCCTCGCTGAAGTCATCCGCGAACACCCCGTACTGCTGAACCGTGCGCCGACCCTGCACCGTCTGGGCATCCAGGCGTTCGAGCCGGTACTGATCGAAGGTAAAGCCATCCAGCTGCACCCGCTGGTCTGCGCCGCGTACAACGCCGACTTCGACGGTGACCAGATGGCCGTGCACGTTCCGCTGACCCTCGAGGCTCAGCTGGAAGCGCGCGCGCTGATGATGTCCACCAACAACATTCTGTCGCCCGCCAACGGCGAGCCGATCATCGTTCCGTCGCAGGACGTGGTAATGGGTCTGTACTACATGACCCGTGAAGCGATCAACGCGAAGGGCGAGGGCATGGCTTTCGCAGACCTGCAGGAAGTTGACCGCGCGTACCGCAGCGGCCAGGTGTCCCTGCACGCCCGCGTAAAAGTGCGCATCAACGAGAAGATCAAGAACGAAGACGGCTCCCTGACCGCCAACACCCGTATCGTCGACTCCACCGTCGGCCGTGCGCTGCTGTTCCAGGTTGTCCCGGCCGGCCTGCCCTTCGACGTGGTCAACCAGTCGATGAAGAAGAAGGCGATCTCCAAGCTGATCAACCATTGCTACCGCGTGGTGGGTCTGAAGGACACCGTCATCTTCGCTGACCAGCTGATGTACACCGGCTTCGCCTACTCGACCATCTCCGGTGTGTCGATCGGCGTGAACGACTTCGTCATCCCGGACGAAAAGGCTCGCATCATCGATGCCGCCACCGAGGAAGTGAAGGAGATCGAGAGCCAGTACGCTTCCGGCCTGGTAACCCAGGGCGAGAAGTACAACAAGGTGATCGACCTCTGGTCCAAGGCCAACGACGAAGTGTCCAAGGCGATGATGGCCAACCTCTCGAAAGAGAAGGTGACCGATCGTGAGGGCAAGCAGGTCGACCAGGAGTCCTTCAACTCCATGTACATGATGGCGGACTCCGGTGCGCGGGGTTCCGCGGCCCAGATCCGTCAGCTGGCCGGTATGCGTGGCCTGATGGCCAAGCCGGACGGCTCCATCATCGAGACCCCGATCACCGCGAACTTCCGTGAAGGCCTGAACGTACTCCAGTACTTCATCTCCACTCACGGTGCTCGTAAAGGTCTGGCGGATACCGCACTGAAGACCGCGAACTCCGGTTACCTGACCCGTCGTCTCGTCGACGTGGCCCAGGACCTGGTCGTGACCGAGATCGACTGCGGCACCGAGCATGGCCTGGTCATGTCCCCGCACATCGAAGGCGGCGACGTGGTAGAGCCGCTGGGTGAGCGTGTACTCGGCCGCGTGATGGCTCGCGACGTGTTCAAGCCGGGCAGCGACGACGTGATCGTCGAAGCCGGTACCCTGATCGACGAGAAGTGGGTCGATTTCCTCGAGCAGATGAGCGTCGACGAAGTCGTTGTGCGTTCGCCGATCACCTGCGAAACCCGTCACGGCATCTGCGCCATGTGCTACGGCCGCGATCTGGCCCGTGGTCACCGCGTGAACATCGGTGAGGCTGTCGGCGTTATCGCTGCCCAGTCGATCGGTGAGCCGGGTACCCAGCTGACCATGCGTACCTTCCACATCGGTGGTGCGGCCAGCCGTACTTCCGCCGTGGACAACGTCCAGGTCAAGAATGGCGGCACCATCCGCCTGCACAACCTGAAGCACGTAGAGCGTGCCGACGGCGCACTGGTAGCGGTTTCCCGTTCCGGCGAGCTGGCGGTAGCCGACGACTTCGGTCGTGAGCGCGAGCGCTACAAGCTGCCATACGGTGCGGTGATTTCCGTGAAGGAAGGTGACAAGGTCGATCCGGGCGCCATCGTTGCCAAGTGGGACCCGCACACCCACCCGATCGTCACCGAGATGGACGGCACCGTGGCCTTCGTGGGCATGGAAGAGGGCATCACCATCAAGCGCCAGACCGACGAGCTGACCGGTCTGACCAACATTGAAGTGATGGATCCGAAGGATCGTCCGGCTGCCGGCAAGGACATCCGTCCGGCCGTGAAGCTGATCGACGCCGCAGGCAAGGATCTGCTGCTGCCGGGTACTGACGTACCGGCCCAGTACTTCCTGCCGGCGAACGCCCTGGTCAACCTCAACGATGGCGCGAAAGTGCGTATCGGTGACGTTATCGCGCGTATCCCGCAGGAAACCTCGAAGACCCGCGACATCACCGGTGGTCTGCCGCGCGTTGCCGACCTGTTCGAAGCTCGTCGTCCGAAAGAGCCTTCGATCCTGGCGGAAATCAGCGGCACCATCTCCTTCGGCAAGGAAACCAAGGGCAAGCGCCGCCTGGTCATCACTCCCACCGACGGTAGCGATCCGTACGAAGAGCTGATTCCGAAGTGGCGTCACCTGAACGTGTTCGAAGGTGAACAGGTAAGCCGTGGTGAAGTGATCTCTGACGGCCCGAGCAACCCGCACGACATCCTCCGTCTGCTGGGTGTGAGCTCGCTGGCCAAGTACATCGTCAACGAGATCCAGGACGTTTACCGTCTGCAGGGCGTGAAGATCAACGACAAGCACATCGAGACCATCCTGCGCCAGATGCTGCGCAAGGTCGAAGTGGCCGAGTCGGGCGATTCGTCCTTCATCAAGGGCGACCAGGTCGAACTGGTTCATGTGCTGGAAGAGAACGAAGTACTGGGTACCCAGGACAAGTTCCCGGCCAAGTACGAGCGCGTTCTGCTGGGTATCACCAAGGCCTCGCTGTCCACCGAGTCGTTCATCTCGGCGGCATCCTTCCAGGAGACCACTCGCGTCCTCACCGAGGCAGCGGTCACCGGCAAGCGCGACTTCCTGCGCGGCCTGAAGGAAAACGTGGTCGTGGGTCGTCTGATCCCGGCGGGTACCGGTCTGGCTTACCACAGCGAGCGCAAGCGTCAGCGCGAACTCGGCAAACCGCAGCGCGTGAGCGCGAGCGAGGCCGAAGCAGCACTGGCCGAAGCGCTCAATCTGAGCGGTAACTAAGCCTCAAACAAAGCCCCGGTTGTCTTGACAACCGGGGCTTTGTCTTGACTGGAATCCGTAAGCTCTTTAGTATCTTGTACCCCGAAAATTGGCAGGGCGCATGCTCTGCCCATTTTCGTTTTTAAGTGTCGTAAGACAATCAGTGGAGCTATAGATGGCAACTATCAACCAGCTGGTGCGCAAGCCGCGCAAGCGCCTGGTCGACAAGAGCGGCGTTCCTGCCCTGCAGAACTGCCCTCAGCGTCGCGGCGTATGCACCCGCGTATACACCACCACCCCGAAGAAGCCGAACTCCGCACTGCGTAAAGTGTGCCGTGTTCGTCTGACCAACGGTTTCGAGGTTTCCTCGTACATCGGCGGTGAAGGCCACAACCTGCAAGAGCACAGCGTAGTGCTGATCCGTGGCGGTCGTGTAAAAGACCTTCCGGGTGTTCGCTACCACACCGTGCGCGGTTCGCTGGACACCTCCGGTGTCAAAGACCGTAAGCAGGGTCGTTCGAAGTACGGCGCGAAGCGTCCGAAGTAATTTTGTTTTCCTATTTGCTGAGTCGATAAGAGTAAGGTCGGGCATCGAGTCCCGGATTACCTGAAGACCGTTTGAGGGCTTATCAATGCCAAGACGTCGTGTAGCGGCCAAACGTGAGATCCTGGCCGATCCGAAATACGGAAGCCAGATTCTGGCGAAGTTCATGAACCACGTGATGGAAAGCGGCAAGAAAGCCGTTGCCGAGCGTATCGTTTACGGTGCTCTGGACAAGGTCAAAGAGCGCGGTAAAGGCGACCCCCTGGAACTCTTCGAAAAAGCACTCGACGCCATCGCTCCGCTGGTCGAAGTGAAGTCCCGCCGTGTTGGCGGTGCTACCTACCAGGTTCCGGTCGAAGTACGTCCGTCCCGTCGTAATGCACTGGCCATGCGCTGGCTGGTGGACTTCGCCCGCAAGCGTGGCGAGAAGTCCATGGCTCTGCGTCTCGCTGGCGAACTGATGGACGCCGCTGAAGGTAAAGGCGCCGCTGTCAAGAAGCGTGAAGACGTACACCGTATGGCCGAGGCCAACAAAGCGTTCTCGCACTACCGCTTCTAATTACGGCAACACTACTTCTGCGAGGGCTTTATGGCTCGTAACACAGCAATCAACCGCTACCGGAACATTGGTATCTGTGCCCACGTTGACGCGGGCAAGACCACCACCACCGAGCGGATCCTGTTCTACACAGGTCTCAGCCACAAGATGGGTGAGGTGCATGACGGCGCTGCCACTACCGACTGGATGGTGCAGGAGCAGGAGCGTGGTATTACCATCACCTCCGCTGCGATCACCACCTTCTGGGAAGGTTCGCGCGGCCAGTACGACAAGTACCGCGTAAACGTCATCGACACCCCCGGCCACGTAGACTTCACCATTGAAGTTGAGCGCTCCCTGCGCGTACTGGACGGCGCTGTCGTTGTGTTCTGCGGCACCTCCGGCGTTGAGCCGCAGTCCGAAACCGTATGGCGTCAGGCCAACAAGTACGGCGTTCCGCGTATCGTTTACGTGAACAAGATGGACCGCGCCGGCGCCAACTTCCTGCGCGTCGTCGGTCAGATCAAGAACCGTCTGGGTCACACCCCGGTTCCGGTTCAGCTGGCCATCGGTGCAGAAGATGACTTCCAGGGTCAGGTTGACCTGCTGAAGATGAAGGCCATCTACTGGAACGAAGACGACAAAGGCACTTCCTATCGCGAGGAAGAAATTCCCGCCGATATGGTCGAGCTGGCCAACGAGTGGCGCAACAACATGGTCGAGGCTGCTGCCGAAGCCAACGAAGAGCTGATGAACAAGTACCTGGAAGAGGGTGAGCTGTCGATCGAAGAGATCAAGGCTGGCCTGCGTCTGCGTACTATCGCCTGCGAAATCGTACCGGCTGTCTGCGGCTCGTCGTTCAAGAACAAGGGCGTGCCCCTGGTTCTCGACGCCGTCATCGACTTCCTGCCCGCTCCGACCGAGATCCCGGCGATCCAGGGTATCCACCCGGATCACATTGACGACGGCGACGATGCTCCGAAAGACGAGCGTCCGGCTGACGACAATGCTCCGTTCTCGGCTCTGGCATTCAAGATCGCCACTGACCCGTTCGTAGGTACTCTGACCTTCGTTCGCGTCTACTCGGGCGTTCTGGAGTCTGGTAACTCGGTTATCAACTCCGTGAAAGGCAAGAAAGAGCGCGTTGGTCGTATGGTGCAGATGCACGCCAACCAGCGTGACGAGATCAAAGAAGTACGCGCTGGCGACATCGCTGCTCTGATCGGCATGAAGGACGTCACCACCGGTGACACCCTGTGCGACATCGAGAAGCCGATCATCCTCGAGCGTATGGACTTCCCGGAGCCGGTAATCTCGGTAGCTGTTGAGCCGAAGACCAAGGCCGACCAGGAGAAGATGGGCATTGCCCTCGGCAAGCTGGCTCAGGAAGACCCGTCGTTCCGCGTCAAGACCGACGAAGAAACCGGCCAGACCATCATCTCCGGTATGGGTGAGCTGCACCTGGACATCCTTGTCGACCGCATGAAGCGTGAATTCGGCGTTGAGGCGAACATCGGCAAGCCGCAGGTTTCGTACCGCGAAACCATCTCGAAGGACAACATCGAGATCGAAGGCAAGTTCGTTCGTCAGTCCGGTGGTCGTGGTCAGTTCGGTCACTGCTGGATTCGTTTCTCGACTCCGGACGTGGACGACAAGGGCAACATCACTGAAGGCCTGGTCTTCACCAACGAAGTCGTGGGCGGTGTGGTTCCGAAGGAATACATCCCGGCCATCCAGAAAGGCATCGAAGAGCAGATGAAGAACGGCGTTGTCGCCGGCTATCCGCTGATCGGCCTGAAGGCGACCGTCTTCGATGGTTCCTACCACGACGTCGACTCCAACGAGATGGCGTTCAAGATCGCTGCTTCCATGGCGACCAAGCAGCTGGCCCAGAAGGGCGGCGGCAAGGTTCTGGAGCCGATCATGAAGGTGGAAGTGGTGACTCCTGAAGACTACATGGGTGACGTGATGGGTGACCTGAACCGTCGTCGTGGTCTGATTCAGGGGATGGAAGACTCGGTTTCCGGTAAGGTTATCCGTGCCGAGGTTCCGCTGGGCGAGATGTTCGGTTATGCAACCGACGTGCGTTCCATGTCCCAGGGTCGCGCTAGCTACTCCATGGAATTCTCCAAGTATGCTGAAGCTCCGGCGAACGTCGTCGAAGCTCTGGCCAAAAAACAAGCTTGATTCAGCTCTTTTAGTAAGAGGTTACTCTCGTGGCTAAAGAAAAATTTGAACGTAACAAACCGCACGTCAACGTCGGCACCATCGGTCACGTTGACCACGGCAAAACCACTCTGACCGCTGCTCTGACCAAGGTCTGCTCCGAGACCTGGGGCGGCTCCGCTCGCGCTTTCGACCAGATCGACAACGCGCCGGAAGAGAAGGCTCGTGGTATCACCATCAACACCTCTCACGTTGAATACGACTCGCCGGTGCGCCACTACGCTCACGTAGACTGCCCGGGCCACGCCGACTACGTGAAGAACATGATCACCGGTGCTGCCCAGATGGACGGCGCGATCCTGGTTTGCTCGGCTGCTGACGGCCCCATGCCGCAGACCCGCGAGCACATCCTGCTGTCCCGTCAGGTAGGCGTTCCTTACATCGTCGTGTTCCTGAACAAGGCCGACATGGTTGACGACGCCGAGCTGCTGGAACTGGTCGAAATGGAAGTTCGCGATCTGCTGAACACCTACGACTTCCCGGGCGACGACACTCCGATCGTGATCGGTTCCGCTCTGATGGCCCTGAACGGCCAGGACGACAACGAGATGGGCGTTTCCGCCGTGCGCAAGCTGGTAGAAACCCTGGACTCGTACATCCCTGAGCCCGAGCGCGCCATCGACAAGCCGTTCCTGATGCCGATCGAAGACGTATTCTCGATCTCCGGTCGCGGTACCGTGGTAACTGGCCGTGTTGAGCGTGGCATCGTCAAGATCCAGGAAGAAGTGGAAATCGTCGGCATCAAGGCGACCACCAAGACTACCTGCACCGGCGTTGAAATGTTCCGCAAGCTGCTCGACGAAGGTCGTGCTGGTGAGAACGTAGGCGTTCTGCTGCGTGGCACCAAGCGTGAAGACGTAGAGCGTGGCCAGGTTCTGGCCAAGCCGGGCACCATCAAGCCGCACACCAAGTTCGAGTGCGAAGTGTACGTGCTGTCCAAAGAAGAAGGTGGTCGTCACACCCCGTTCTTCAAAGGCTACCGTCCGCAGTTCTACTTCCGTACCACCGACGTAACCGGCAACTGCGAACTGCCGGAAGGCGTTGAGATGGTAATGCCGGGCGACAACGTGAAAATGGTTGTCACCCTGATCGCTCCGATCGCCATGGAAGATGGCCTGCGCTTCGCGATCCGCGAAGGCGGCCGTACCGTTGGCGCCGGCGTGGTTGCCAAGATCATCGAGTAATCGCTGATCCGCTCCAGAAAAAGGGACCCTTCGGGGTCCCTTTTTCGTTGAGTTGGTTAAATATTGACACCCCCCAGGCGCATCCGTACAATTGCGCCTCCTTTTAACGGGCGGAGTCCGTCCGTTGGGAATGGCAACTTGGAGTCTGAGGTCAAATGCAAAATCAACAAATCCGTATTCGGTTGAAGGCTTTTGATCACCGCCTGATCGACCAATCTACCCAGGAAATCGTGGAAACCGCGAAACGTACTGGCGCTCAGGTGCGTGGTCCGATTCCTCTGCCGACCCGCAAGGAACGTTACACCGTGCTGATTTCCCCGCACGTCAACAAGGACGCTCGTGACCAGTACGAAATTCGTACCCACAAGCGTGTTCTCGACATCGTTCAGCCGACCGACAAAACCGTCGACGCGCTGATGAAGCTCGACCTTGCTGCTGGCGTCGAAGTACAGATCAGCCTCGGCTAATGCCTTCGGCATTGGTCGTGTAACGCTCTGAAATGGGCGGCCATAGCGGGTGAAAGCCCCGTACACTAAAGAGGTTCTAAAGATGACAATTGGTGTTGTCGGTCGTAAGTGCGGCATGACCCGCATCTTCACCGAAGATGGTGTCTCTATTCCGGTCACGGTCATTGAGGTCGAGCCGAATCGCGTCACCCAGTTCAAAAACGAAGAAAGCGATGGCTATCGCGCCGTGCAGGTCACTGCTGGCGAGCGTCGTGCTTCTCGCGTGACCAAGGCGCAAGCCGGTCACTTTGCCAAGGCGAATGTCGCCGCCGGTCGCGGCGTGTGGGAATTCCGTCTGGGTGAAGAGGAGTTCAAGGCAGGCGATTCCATCTCTGTCGATCTGTTCCAGGCAGGCCAGCTGGTAGACGTTACCGGCGAGTCCAAGGGTAAAGGCTTCGCCGGTACCATCAAGCGCTGGAACTTCCGTGGTCAAGATAACACCCACGGTAACTCCGTTTCCCACCGCGTCCCGGGTTCCATCGGCCAGTGCCAGACTCCTGGTCGAGTGTTCAAGGGCAAAAAAATGTCGGGCCACATGGGTGCTGAGCGTGTAACCGTTCAATCCCTTGAGGTCGTGCGTGTCGATGCAGAGCGCAATCTGCTGCTGGTCAAAGGTGCCGTTCCCGGCGCTACCGGTGGTGATGTGCTGGTGCGTCCGGCAGCCAAGGCTCGCGGTTAAGAGAGGAAGCTGAGATGCAACTGAATGTAAATGGCGCTCAGGCGATCGAGGTTTCCGAGCGTACTTTTGGTAGCGAATTCAACGAGACCCTGGTTCACCAGGCAGTCGTAGCCTACATGGCTGGCGGCCGTCAGGGCACCAAGGCTCAGAAAACTCGTTCCGAAGTCTCCGGTGGTGGCAAGAAGCCGTGGCGTCAGAAGGGCACTGGTCGTGCTCGTGCTGGCACCATCCGTAGCCCCATCTGGCGTGGCGGCGGCGCGACCTTCGCGGCCAAGCCCCAGGATCACTCCCAGAAGCTCAACAAGAAGATGTACCGCGCTGCTCTGCGCTCCATCCTCTCTGAGCTGGTTCGTCTGGACCGTCTGGTTGTCGTTGCCGACTTCGCTGTCGATGCACCGAAGACCAAAGGTCTGGTCAGCAAGCTGGAAGGCCTGGGCCTGAAAGATGTACTGATCGTCACCGAAGGCGTCGATGAGAACCTGTACCTGGCAGCTCGCAACCTGGCCCACGTCGATGTGCGTGACGTCCAGGCTTCCGATCCGGTCAGCCTCATCGCCTACGACAAGGTGCTGGTCACCGTGTCCGCCGTGAAGAAGTTCGAGGAGCTGCTGGCATGAACCAGGAACGCGTATTCAAAGTGCTGCTGGGCCCGCATATCTCCGAGAAGGCCACTGGCCTGGCGGACGGCAACAGCCAATTCGTTTTCAAGGTTGCCACTGATGCAACCAAGCTGGAAATCAAGAAGGCCGTAGAAAGCCTGTTCGGCGTGAAAGTACGTCGCGTCACCACCCTGAACGTTCAGGGCAAGACCAAGCGTACCGTTCGCGGCCTGGGCAAGCGTAACGACTGGAAAAAAGCGTACATCGCTCTCCAGCCGGGCCAGGATCTCGATTTCGCAGCTGGCGCTGAGTAAAGGGGTGCATCATGGCAATCGTTAAATGCAAACCGACTTCCGCTGGTCGTCGTTTCGTCGTCAAGGTAGTGAACCAGGACCTGCACAAAGGTGCTCCGTTCGCTCCCCTGCTCGAGAAGAAGTCCAAGTCGGGCGGCCGTAACAACAACGGTCGTATCACCACCCGTCATATCGGTGGTGGCCACAAGCAGCACTATCGTCTGGTCGACTTCCGTCGCAACAAGGATGGTATTCCTGCCATCGTTGAACGCGTCGAATACGATCCGAACCGTACTGCTCACATCGCTCTGCTGAAATATGCGGACGGCGAGCGTCGTTACATCATCGCCCCCAAAGGCGTGGTGGCTGGCGATCAACTGATCTCCGGTATCGGCGCTCCGATCAAGGCCGGCAACAACATGCCGCTGCGCAACATTCCGGTGGGTAGCACCATCCACGGTATCGAACTGAAGCCTGGCAAAGGCGCTCAGATCGCTCGCTCCGCTGGCGCTTCGGCTCAGCTGGTTGCCCGTGAAGGTGCCTACGTGACCGTACGTCTGCGTTCCGGTGAGATGCGCAAAGTCCTGGCTGACTGCCGTGCGACCCTGGGCGAAGTCTCGAACTCCGAGCACAGCCTGCGTTCGCTGGGTAAAGCCGGTGCCAAACGCTGGCGTGGCGTTCGCCCGACCGTTCGTGGTGTTGCCATGAACCCGGTCGACCACCCGCACGGTGGTGGTGAAGGTCGTACCTCTGCTGGTCGTCATCCGGTATCGCCGTGGGGTCTTCAGACCAAGGGTAAGAAGACTCGCGCGAACAAGCGTACCGACAACATGATCGTCCGTCGCCGCAAGTAAATAGAGGGATACGACAGTGCCACGTTCTCTGAAAAAAGGTCCTTTTATCGATCTTCACCTGCTGAAGAAGATCGAAGTGGCGGTAGAAAAGAACGACCGCAAGCCGATCAAGACCTGGTCGCGCCGTTCTATGATCATGCCGCACATGGTTGGTCTGACCATCGCTGTCCACAACGGCCGTCAACACGTGCCGGTTCTGGTCAACGAAGACATGGTCGGTCACAAACTCGGCGAGTTCGCTGCTACCCGCACTTATCGTGGGCACGCTGCGGACAAGAAAGCCAAGCGTTAAGGGGTAAGGAAGATGGAAGTAGCCGCTAAGCTCTCGGGCGCTCGTATCTCCGCCCAGAAAGCCCGCTTGGTCGCCGACCAGATCCGCGGGAAGAAGGTGGGCGACGCGCTCAACCTCCTGGCTTTCAGCAACAAGAAAGCCGCCGAGATCATGAAGAAAGTGCTGGAGTCGGCCGTTGCCAACGCCGAGCACAACGAAGGCGCCGATGTAGACGATCTCAAAGTCTCCACCGTCTTCGTCAACGAAGGTCGTTCGCTCAAGCGCATCATGCCGCGTGCCAAAGGCCGTGCTGATCGCATCGTCAAGCGGTCTTGCCATATCACTGTCAAGGTTGCGGACAAGTAACGGAGTCGATCAGATGGGTCAGAAAGTACATCCCAATGGCATCCGCCTGGGTATCGTCAAGGAGCACACCTCCGTTTGGTACGCAGATAAGCGCACTTACGCCGATTATCTGTTCGCCGACCTGAAGGTACGTGAGTATCTCCAAGACAAACTAAAAAGCGCGTCCGTAAGCCGTATCGATATCCATCGTCCGGCTCAAACCGCACGCATCACCATCCACACCGCTCGTCCCGGCATCGTGATCGGCAAGAAAGGTGAAGATGTTGAGAAGCTGCGTCAGGACCTGACCAAGCAAATGGGTGTGCCGGTGCACATCAACATCGAAGAGATCCGCAAGCCGGAACTCGACGGTATGCTGGTTGCGCAAAGCGTAGCTCAGCAGCTGGAGCGTCGCGTTATGTTCCGTCGCGCCATGAAGCGCGCTGTACAGAACGCCATGCGCATTGGTGCCAAAGGCATCAAGATCCAGGTAAGCGGTCGTCTGGGCGGCGCTGAAATCGCTCGTACCGAGTGGTATCGCGAAGGTCGTGTGCCCCTGCACACCCTGCGTGCCGACATCGACTACGCAACCTACGAAGCGCACACCACCTACGGTGTGATCGGTGTGAAGGTTTGGATCTTCAAAGGCGAGGTCATCGGTGGCCGCCAGGAAGAGCTCAAGCCCCAAGCGCCCGCTCCTCGTAAAAAAGCTGCTAAGTAAGGAGTACGCAAATGCTGCAACCTAAGCGTACGAAGTTCCGCAAGCAAATGACCGGTCACAACCGTGGCCTGGCTCATCGCGGTTCCAAAGTCAGCTTCGGCGAGTTCGCCCTCAAGGCAACCAGCCGCGGCCGTCTCACCGCGCGTCAGATCGAGTCCGCACGTCGTGCGCTGACCCGTCACGTAAAACGTGGCGGCAAGATCTGGATTCGCGTATTCCCCGACAAGCCTGTTACCAAGAAGCCCCTGGAAGTACGTATGGGTAAAGGTAAGGGCGGCGTCGAGTACTGGGTTGCCCAGATTCAACCGGGCAAGGTCCTGTACGAGATCGAGGGTGTATCCGAAGAGCTGGCGCGTGAGGCATTCGCCCTGGCTGCTGCAAAGCTGCCGCTCGCCACCTCCTTTGTTAAGCGGACGGTGATGTGATGAAAGCGAATGAACTTCGTGAAAAATCCGTTGAGCAGCTGAACGAGCAACTGCTCGGCCTGCTGCGCGACCAGTTCAATCTGCGCATGCAGAAAGCAACTGGCCAGTTGGGGCAGTCTCACCTGCTCTCGCAGGTTAAGCGCGACATCGCTCGCGTGAAAACTGTGCTCAACCAGCAAGCAGGTAAGTAATCATGGCTGAAGCTCAGAAAACCGTCCGTACGCTGACTGGCCGCGTCGTCAGCGACAAAATGGACAAGACCATTTCCGTTCTGATCGAGCGCCGCGTTAAGCACCCGATCTACGGCAAATACGTGAAGCGTTCGACCAAACTGCACGCACACGACGAAACCAACCAGTGCCGCATTGGTGACCTGGTCACCATCCGCGAGACCCGTCCTCTGGCCAAAACCAAGGCCTGGACTCTGGTTGACATCGTCGAGCGCGCGGTTGAAGTCTAAGGGTCGGAGATAGAAGATGATTCAGACTCAATCCATGCTCGAAGTCGCTGATAACAGCGGCGCGCGTCGCGTAATGTGCATCAAGGTACTCGGCGGTTCGCACCGCCGTTACGCCGGCATTGGCGACATCATCAAGGTCACCGTCAAGGAAGCAATTCCGCGTGGCAAGGTGAAGAAGGGCCAGGTAATGACTGCCGTGGTCGTTCGCACCAAGCACGGCGTACGTCGTACCGACGGTTCCATCATTCGCTTCGACGGCAACGCCGCCGTCCTGCTGAACAACAAGCAGGAGCCGATCGGCACCCGTATCTTCGGGCCCGTGACTCGTGAACTTCGTACCGAGAAGTTCATGAAGATCGTCTCCCTTGCCCCAGAAGTGCTGTAAGGAGTAGCCGTCATGCAAAAAATTCGTCGTGACGACGAAGTCATCGTCATTGCCGGCAAGGACAAGGGCAAGCGTGGCAAAGTGATCAAGGTTCTGGCTGACGACCGTCTGGTCGTTGGCGGTGTGAACCTGGTCAAGCGCCACACCAAGCCCAACCCCATGCTCAACCAGCAAGGCGGGATCGTCGAGAAGGAGGCGCCTCTGCACGTCTCCAACGTCGCCATCTTCAACGCTGAAACCAACAAGGCTGACCGCGTTGGTTTCAAAGTCGAAGACGGTAAGAAGATTCGTGTCTTCAAGTCGACCCAGAAACCGGTTCAGGCTTGAGGGAGCTAGGTAGATCACCATGGCACGATTGAAAGAAATTTATCGGAAGGAAATCGCTCCCAAGCTGAAGCAAGAGCTTCAGCTGGCGAACGTGATGGAAGTTCCGCGCGTTACCAAAATCACCCTGAACATGGGTCTTGGCGAAGCTGTCGGCGACAAGAAAGTCATCGAGAGCGCCGTAGCTGATCTGGAAAAGATCGCAGGTCAGAAGCCGGTCGTGACTTACGCTCGTAAGTCCATCGCTGGCTTCAAGATCCGTGAAGGCTGGCCGATCGGCGTTAAAGTCACCCTGCGTGGCGATCGCATGTACGAGTTCCTGGACCGTCTGCTGTCGATCTCCCTGCCGCGCGTTCGTGACTTCCGCGGTCTGAACGCCAAGTCCTTCGACGGCCGTGGCAACTACAGCATGGGCGTCAAAGAGCAGATCATCTTCCCGGAAATCGATTACGACAAGATCGATGCCCTCCGCGGTATGGATATCACTCTGACCACCACCGCGCGTTCGGATGATGAAGGTCGTGCCCTGCTGCGCGCCTTCAAATTCCCGTTCCGCAACTGATTGGAGTAGGACCATGGCTAAAGAGAGCATGAAGAACCGTGAGCTGAAGCGTCAGCAAACGGTAGCCAAGTACGCCAAAAAGCGTGCCGAGCTGAAAGCGATCATCGCTAATCCGAGCACTTCCGCGGAAGATCGTTGGAATGCCCAGGTCGCCCTGCAGAAGCAACCGCGTGACGCGAGCGCCAGCCGCCTGCGTAACCGTTGCCGCCTGACCGGTCGTCCGCACGGTTACTACCGCAAGTTCGGCCTGAGCCGTAACAAGCTGCGTGAAGCAGCAATGCGCGGTGACGTACCGGGCCTGGTGAAAGCCAGCTGGTAAGTGCTAGACGGAGTCGGCGACGGCTCCGTTGATCGCTTTGCGAAGCAAGCCCCCTCGTGGGGCTTGATTCGTTTTTGAGCGATCTCTAAAATACCCGGCTCCCCCGAGCCTGGGTTTAGATCGCCCGGCGTTTTGAGGGCGAGTTATGAAGTTGAAGGCTTATCTTTTGTATCAGGAGCATTAAGCCCATGAGTATGCAGGACCCGTTAGCAGACATGCTAACTCGCATCCGTAATGCCCAGATGGCTGAGAAGACCGTCGTGAGCATGCCGTCTTCCAAGCTGAAAGCGGCAGTCGCCAAAGTCCTCAAGGACGAAGGCTATATTGCGGATTTCCAAGTCACCGCCGAGGCCAAGCCTCTGCTGTCGATCGAGCTGAAGTACTTCGAAGGCAAGCCTGTCATCGAGGAAGTGAAGCGAATCAGCCGTCCTGGCCTGCGCCAGTACAAATCCGTAGACCAGCTGCCGAAAGTTCGCGGCGGCCTGGGCGTTTCGATCGTCTCCACCAACAAAGGTGTGATGACTGACCGTGCTGCCCGTGCCGCTGGCGTCGGTGGCGAAGTGCTCTGCACTGTGTTCTAAGGGGAATCAGCATGTCTCGCGTTGCTAAGAACCCCGTCATTCTGCCCGCCGGCGTTGAAATCAAGCTGGCTGGTCAGGAACTTTCGATCAAGGGTGCCAAAGGCGCTCTCGAGCTGAAAGTACATCCGTCCGTCGAAGTCATTCAGGACAACGGTGAGCTGCGTTTCGCTGCGCGTAACGGCGACCAGCAGACCCGTGCCATGGCCGGTACCACCCGCGCTCTGGTCAACAACATGGTAATCGGCGTCAGCCAGGGCTTCGAGCGCAAGCTCCAGCTGGTTGGTGTTGGTTACAAGGCGCAGGCCAAAGGCCAAGTGCTGTCCCTGGCTCTCGGCTTCTCCCACCCGGTTGATTACGAACTGCCTGCCGGCATCGTCGCGGAAACCCCCAGCCAGACCGACATCCTGATCAAGGGTATCGACAAGCAGCTGGTTGGCCAGGTTGCCGCGGAAATCCGCGACTTCCGTCCGCCGGAGCCGTACAAAGGCAAGGGCGTGCGTTACGCCGACGAAGTCGTCCTTCGTAAAGAAGCCAAGAAGAAGTAGGGCATAGCAAATGAGCGTCAAGAAAGAAACCCGTCTGCGCCGCGCTCGCAAGGCTCGCCTGAAGATGCGCGAACTGGAAGCTGTACGCCTCTGCGTGTACCGCTCCTCCCAGCACATCTACGCCCAGGTCATTGCGGCCGACGGCGGCAAGGTCCTGGCCAGCGCCTCGACCCTGGACAAAGAACTGCGCGAAGCTGCCACCGGCAACGTCGACGCAGCCAAGAAAGTTGGTCAACTGGTCGCGGAACGCGCCAAGGCTGCCGGCGTCACTCAGGTGGCGTTCGACCGTTCTGGCTTCAAGTACCACGGTCGTATCAAGGCCCTGGCTGATGCCGCTCGTGAAGGCGGTCTGGAGTTCTAAGTTATGGCAAACAACGATCAAAAGCGCGACGAAGGCTACATCGAGAAGCTGGTTCAAGTGAACCGCGTCGCCAAAACCGTAAAAGGTGGCCGTATCTTCGCCTTCACCGCGCTGACCGTGGTTGGCGATGGCAAGGGCCGTGTTGGCTTCGGTCGTGGCAAGGCGCGTGAAGTGCCGGCCGCTATCCAGAAGGCAATGGAAGCTGCTCGCCGCAACATGATCCAGGTTGATCTGAACGGCACCACCCTGCAGTACCCGACCAAGTCCGCCCATGGCGCCTCCAAGGTGTACATGCAGCCGGCTTCCGAAGGTACCGGCATCATCGCCGGCGGCGCCATGCGTGCTGTCCTGGAAGTGGCTGGTGTGCAGAACGTTCTGGCGAAGTGCTACGGCTCCACCAACCCGGTGAACGTGGTCTACGCAACCTTCAAGGGCCTGAAGAACATGCAGTCCCCTGAGTCGGTAGCGGCCAAGCGTGGCAAGAGCGTCGAGGAGATTCTCTAACCATGGCAACTGTCAAAGTTACCCTGATCAAGAGCCTGAACGGCCGTCTGGCCAATCACAAGGCTTGCGTCAAAGGCCTCGGCCTGCGTCGCATTAATCACACCGTCGAAGTTCAGGACACTCCTGAAAACCGCGGCATGATTAACAAGGCCTACTACCTGCTGCGTGTGGAGGGTTAATCCATGCAACTGAACGATCTGCGTTCCGCGCCGGGTGCCCGTCGCGAAAAGCACCGTCCGGGCCGTGGCATCGGTAGCGGTCTGGGCAAGACCGGTGGCCGTGGTCACAAAGGTCAAACCTCCCGCTCCGGTGGCTCCATCGCTCCGGGCTTCGAGGGTGGTCAGCAGCCGCTGCACCGTCGTCTGCCGAAGTTCGGCTTCAACTCGCTGAAAGCCATGGATCGCGCAGAAGTGCGCACTTCCGAACTGGCCAAGGTCGAGGGTGATGTCGTAACCGTGCAGTCCCTGAAGGATGCCAACGTGATTAACCAGAACGTACAGCGTGTGAAAGTCATGCTGTCGGGCGAAGTTACTCGCGCGGTCACCCTGAAAGGCATCGGCGCCACCAAGGGCGCTCGTGCGGCTATCGAAGCAGCTGGCGGCAAAATCGAGGACTAAATGGCTAAGCAAGGTGCTCTCTCTGCGCTGAGCAACGGTGGTGGTTTGTCCGAGCTCTGGGCACGTCTGCGTTTCCTGTTCCTGGCGATCATCGTCTATCGGATCGGCGCGCATATCCCAGTCCCGGGCATCAACCCCGATCGCTTGGCGGCACTGTTCCGGCAGAACGAGGGGACCATTCTTAGCCTCTTCAACATGTTTTCCGGCGGCGCGCTGGAGCGCATGAGCATCTTTGCACTGGGGATCATGCCGTACATCTCGGCATCGATCATCATGCAGCTCATGACCGCTATCAGCCCGCAGCTGGAGCAGTTGAAGAAAGAGGGTGAGTCTGGGCGTCGCAAGATCAGCCAGTACACCCGCTACGCAACTCTCGTCCTGGCACTCGTCCAGGCCATTGGCATGTCCATTGGTCTGGGTAGCCAGGGCGTGGCCTTCTCCAACGACTTCGGCTTCTACTTCGTGTCGGTCACCACCTTCGTGGCGGGTGCACTGTTCATGATGTGGCTGGGTGAGCAGATCACCGAGCGGGGTGTCGGCAACGGCATCTCCATGCTGATCTTCTCCGGTATCGTCGCAGGCCTGCCCCGAGCAATCGGTCAGTCCTTCGAGTCCGCGCGTCAAGGTGACATCAACATCTTCGCTCTGATCGCCATCGGCCTGCTGGCTGTGGCTATCATCGCGTTCGTGGTGTTCATCGAGCGGGGTCAGCGTCGTATCGCCGTGCATTACGCCAAGCGCCAGCAAGGTCGCAAGGTGTTTGCCGCCCAGACCAGCCATCTGCCGCTGAAAGTGAACATGGCGGGCGTCATTCCCGCGATCTTCGCCAGCAGCATCCTGCTGTTCCCGGCATCCCTGGGTGCCTGGTTCGGTCAGTCGGAAGGCCTGGGTTGGCTGCAGGACGTCGCGCAAGCGATCGCGCCTGGTCAGCCGCTGAACATTCTGCTGTTTAGTGCAGGGATCGTCTTCTTCTGCTTCTTCTACACAGCGCTGATGTTCAACCCGAAGGACGTGGCGGAAAACCTCAAGAAGTCCGGTGCATTTATTCCGGGTATTCGTCCGGGCGAACAGTCGGCTCGCTACATCGATGGCGTACTGACCCGTTTGACCATGTTCGGTGCCCTGTACATGACGGCTGTGTGCCTGCTGCCCCAGTTCCTGGTCGTAGCTGCCCACGTACCGTTCTACCTTGGCGGGACCTCGTTGCTGATCGTGGTCGTGGTTGTGATGGACTTTATGGCTCAAGTACAATCGCACCTCGTTTCTCACCAGTACGAATCCCTCATGAAGAAAGCCAACCTGAAGGGTTATGGCAGCGGTCTGCTGCGCTGATCCGTAAGGTTCGAGGAGTCACTGATGAAAGTTCGTGCATCGGTTAAGAAGCTGTGCCGTAACTGCAAGATCGTCCGTCGCGAAGGCGTCGTACGCGTGATCTGCAGCTCGGAGCCGCGTCACAAACAGCGCCAAGGCTGAGTGTGATCCACGCGTGATAGCCCGGCAGCTAGTGTGCTGCCGGGTTGATTATTTGTTTTTACAGCGCTAATATCCGCGCCCTTTCTTGGCTCCCTGGGCGCCGGGTAGCTGTCAATTGGAGTTTTTCTGAATGGCCCGTATTGCAGGCGTAAACATTCCGGATAACAAGCACACTGTTATCTCGCTGACCTACATCTATGGTGTTGGTCGCACTACCGCACAGAGCATCTGTGCAGCCACCGGCATCAGCCCGGCTGTAAAGATCAAAGAGCTGAGCGAAGAGCAGATCGATTCGCTGCGTACCGAAGTGGCCAAACTGACCACCGAAGGTGACCTGCGTCGCGAAATCAACATGAATATCAAGCGTCTGATGGACCTCGGTTGCTACCGCGGTCTGCGTCATCGTCGTGGTCTGCCGGTTCGCGGTCAGCGTACCAAGACCAACGCGCGTACCCGTAAGGGCCCGCGTAAGCCGATCCGCAAGTAATCGCTTAGGAATATAGTCATGGCAAAACCTGCTGCTCGTCCTCGCAAGAAAGTCAAAAAGACGGTGGTCGACGGGATCGCGCATATCCACGCGTCCTTCAACAACACCATCGTTACCATCACCGACCGTCAGGGCAATGCCCTGTCCTGGGCTACCTCCGGTGGTTCGGGTTTCCGTGGCTCGCGTAAGAGTACCCCGTTCGCTGCCCAGGTAGCGGCTGAGCGTGCCGGCCAGGCTGCTCTGGAATACGGTCTGAAGAACCTTGACGTCAACGTCAAAGGCCCGGGCCCGGGTCGCGAGTCGGCTGTTCGTGCGCTGAATGCCTGCGGTTACAAGATCGCCAGCATCACCGACGTAACCCCGATTCCGCATAACGGCTGCCGTCCGCCGAAAAAGCGTCGCGTGTAATAGGAGACAGTGAGAAATGGCTCGTTACATTGGTCCCAAGTGCAAACTGTCCCGCCGCGAAGGCACTGACCTCTTCCTGAAGAGCGGCGTTCGTGCCCTCGACTCGAAGTGCAAGGCAGAACAAGTTCCCGGCCAGCATGGCCAGCGTCGTGGTCGCCTGTCCGACTACGGTCTGCAGCTGCGCGAGAAGCAAAAAGTTCGCCGCATCTACGGCGTTCTGGAACGTCAATTCCGTGGCTACTATCAGGAAGCGTCCCGCCGCAAGGGCTCCACGGGTGAAAACCTGCTGCAGCTGCTTGAGTGCCGTCTGGACAACGTCGTCTACCGTATGGGCTTCGGTTCCACTCGTTCCGAATCCCGTCAGCTGGTGTCCCACAAGACCATCAGCGTCAACGGTCAGACCGTAAACGTACCGTCCTACCAGGTCAAAGCTGGTGACGTGGTTGCCGTTCGCGAGAAATCGAAGAACCAACTGCGTATCGCCCAAGCTCTGGACCTGTGCGCCCAGCGCGGTCGCGTTGAGTGGGTCGACGTGGACACCGACAAGAAAGCTGGCACCTTCAAAAGTGTCCCGGCTCGTGCCGATCTGTCCGCCGACATCAACGAAAACCTGATTGTCGAGCTCTACTCCAAGTAAGGGCTAGAAAATAGGTGCATCCATGCAGAGTTCGGTAAATGAGTTCCTGACCCCCCGTCACATCGATGTGCAGGTGGTCAGCCAAACCCGCGCCAAGATCACCCTCGAGCCTCTCGAGCGTGGTTTCGGCCATACCCTGGGCAACGCGCTGCGTCGCATCCTGTTGTCCTCCATGCCTGGCTGTGCAGTAGTCGAGGCCGAGATCGACGGCGTACTCCACGAGTACTCCGCCATCGAAGGTGTGCAGGAAGATGTCATCGAGATCCTGCTCAACCTGAAAGGCCTGGCCATCAAGCTGCACGGCCGTGACGAAGTGACGCTGACCCTGGCGAAAAAGGGCTCGGGTGTGGTGACCGCTGCCGATATTCAGCTGGATCATGATGTCGAGATCGTCAACGGTGACCATGTTATCGCCCACCTGGCCGATAACGGCGCGCTGAACATGAAGCTGAAAGTCGCTCGTGGCCGTGGCTACGAGCCGGCTGATGCCCGCTCGAGCGATGAAGACGAAAGCCGCAGTATTGGCCGTCTTCAACTCGATGCCTCGTTCAGCCCCGTACGTCGTGTTGCCTACGTGGTCGAAAACGCCCGTGTCGAACAGCGTACCAACCTGGACAAGCTGGTCCTCGATCTGGAAACCAACGGCACCCTGGACCCTGAAGAGGCTATCCGTCGCGCCGCTACCATCCTGCAACAGCAGCTGGCAGCGTTCGTGGACCTCAAAGGTGACAGCGAGCCCGTCGTTGAAGAGCAGGAAGACGAGATCGATCCGATCCTCCTGCGCCCGGTCGATGACCTTGAGCTGACCGTCCGTTCGGCCAACTGCCTGAAGGCAGAGAACATCTACTACATCGGTGACCTGATTCAGCGCACCGAAGTAGAGCTGCTCAAAACGCCGAACCTGGGCAAGAAGTCCCTGACCGAAATCAAGGACGTTCTGGCCTCTCGCGGTCTGTCCCTCGGTATGCGCCTCGACAACTGGCCGCCGGCAAGTCTCAAGAAAGACGACAAGGCTACTGCCTGATCGTCGTAGCTACCGAACGTAAAGTTTGGAAAGGAATTGAACCATGCGCCATCGTAAAAGTGGTCGTCACCTGAGCCGCACCAGCGCGCACCGCAAGGCTATGTTCCAGAACATGGCTGTGTCGCTCTTCGAACACGAACTGATCAAAACCACCCTGCCCAAGGCCAAGGAACTGCGTCGCGTTGCCGAGCCGCTGATCACCCTGGCTAAAGTGGATAGCGTTGCCAACCGTCGTCTCGCTTTCGACCGTACCCGTTCGAAAGAAGCCGTAGGCAAGCTGTTCAACGAACTGGGCAAGCGCTACGCCAACCGTCCGGGCGGCTACCTGCGCATCCTGAAGTGCGGCTTCCGCGCCGGCGACAATGCCCCCATGGCATACGTCGAACTGATTGACCGCGCTGTTGGCGGCCAAGCAGTAGAAGCTGCAGAGTAAGGTTTACGCCTTATAAAGAACCGGGCCCTGTGCCCGGTTTTTTATCGCCTATTGAAAAGTATTTATCTATCGATCGGCTCGAATCAATAAATTGGCTGATCAAGGTTGTTGTCACCGATCCTTAACGACGCCGACTTCTACTGCTTGCTGAGCTGGATCAACAGCCGCATAGCCGATGGAAGCGCTTAATTGTCCGATTGGGATGTCGGGCCGCACTCACCGACTGTGTGCAGTGTCGGAGTTCCTACACCCCGCCGTTGAGGAGAGTAACGATGAGTGACAACACCCGCCTGACGACTGCTGCCGGAGCGCCGGTCGCTGATAACCAGAACGTCCAGACCGCCGGCCCGCGGGGCCCGATGCTGCTGCAGGACGTCTGGTTCCTGGAGAAACTGGCGCACTTCGACCGCGAAGTGATCCCTGAGCGGCGCATGCACGCCAAGGGTTCTGCGGCCTACGGCACCTTCACCGTCACCCATGACATCACCCGCTACAGTCGCGCCAAGCTGTTCGCCCAGGTCGGCAAGCAGACCCCGCTGTTCCTGCGCTTCTCCACGGTCGCCGGTGAGCGTGGTGCCGCAGATGCCGAGCGCGATATCCGTGGCTTCGCGATGAAGTTCTACACCGAGGAAGGCAACTGGGACCTGGTCGGTAACAACACTCCGGTGTTCTACTTCCGCGACCCGCTGAAATTCCCCGACCTGAACCACGTGGTGAAGCGCGATCCGCGTACCAACCTGCGCAACGCCACGCTGAAGTGGGACTTCTTCTCGCACCTGCCCGAAGCGCTGCACCAACTGACCATCGACTTCAGCGACCGCGGCCTGCCGCGCAGCTATCGCCACGTTCATGGCTTCGGCAGCCACACCTTCAGTTTCATCAATGCCAGCAATGAGCGCTTCTGGGTCAAGTTCCACTTCAAGACCGAGCAGGGCATCGAGAACCTGAGCAACGAAGAAGCGGCCAAGTTGGTCGGCGCCGACCGCGAAAGCTCGCAACGTGATCTGTATGACGCCATCGAACGCGGAGACTTCCCGCGCTGGAAGATGTATGTGCAGGTGATGCCGGAGAAGGAAGCGGCGACCTATCGCTACAACCCGTTCGATCTGACCAAGGTCTGGCCGCATGGCGACTACCCGCTGATCGAGGTCGGCTACTTCGAGCTCAATCGCAATCCGGCGAACTACTTTGCCGAGGTCGAGCAATCCGCCTTCAGCCCGGCGAACATCGTCCCCGGTATCGGCTTCTCGCCGGACAAGATGCTCCAGGGCCGCCTGTTCTCCTACGGTGATGCGCACCGCTACCGCCTGGGGGTGAACCACCACCAGATCCCGGTGAACGCCGCGCGCAACAACCCGCGCATCTACCACCGCGATGGCGCCATGCGGGTGGACGGCAACAACGGCGACATGACCGTTACCTACGAGCCGAACAGCTTCAACCAGTGGCAGGAGCAGCCGGATTACTCCGAGCCGCCGCTGACCCTGGAAGGTAGCGCGGATCACTGGAACCATCGCGTGGACGATGACTACTACAGCCAGCCGGCCGCGCTGTTCCGCCTGTTCGATGAGGCCCAGCGGCAGCGTCTGTACGAGAACATCGCCGGTGACATGGCAGGCGTGCCGGAGGCTATCCAGCGTCGCCAACTGGCACTGTTCTTCAAGATCGACCCGGCCTACGGCGAAGGCGTCGCCAAGGCATTGGGCCTGAAGCTGGACTAAGCTGAAACCGCTCCCCCAGCCGCCCTCTTCGGAGGGCGGTTGCGTTTGTGGGGCATTGCGGACTTGACCCCGGTCATGGCCAGTCGCGACCATAGCGCCGTTTAATTCGCTGTCACGTCCCAGGGAGAAGGCTGATGCAAGGCCACGCCGAGGTTATCGATTATCTCAACACGCTGCTGACCGGTGAGCTGGCCGCTCGCGACCAGTACTTCATCCACTCGCGCATGTACGAGGACTGGGGCTTCACCAAGCTCTACGAGCGCCTCAACCACGAGATGGAAGAGGAAACCCAGCACGCCGACGCCCTGCTGCGTCGTATCCTGCTGCTCGAAGGCACCCCGCGCATGCGCCCGGACGACATTCACCCGGGCAAGACCGTGCCGGAGATGCTGGAGGCCGATCTCAAGCTGGAGCGTCACGTACGCGCCGCGCTGGCCAAGGGCATCGCCCTGTGCGAGAAGCACAAGGACTTCGTCACCCGCGACATCCTGCGCGTGCAGCTGACCGATACCGAGGAAGACCACGCTTACTGGCTGGAGCAGCAACTCGGTCTGATCGCCAAGATGGGCCTGGAGAATTATCTGCAGTCGCAGCTCTGATTCAGGCGCGCGCTATACGCGCGCGTCGCGGGCATGGCCCGCTCCTACAAGGGCACAAGAAAAAGCCCCTGCGCCGTTCAGCTGCAGGGGCTTTTTTCATGCTGGTGCGGATCAGGCCCGATCGCGTTCCAGCAGTGGCTTGAGGAAGTGCCCGGTGTGCGATACCGCCAGCTCCGCGACCTGCTCCGGCGTGCCGGTGGCGATGATCTGGCCGCCCTTGGAGCCACCTTCGGGGCCGAGGTCGACCAGCCAGTCGGCGGTCTTGATCACATCCAGGTTGTGCTCGATGACCACCACGGTGTTGCCGTGGTCGCGCAGTCGGTGGAGCACGTCTAGGAGTTGCTGGATATCCGCGAAGTGCAGGCCGGTGGTCGGCTCGTCGAGGATGTACAGGGTCTTGCCGGTATCGCGCTTGGACAGCTCGCGAGACAGCTTCACCCGCTGCGCCTCGCCGCCGGACAGCGTCGTCGCACTCTGCCCCAGCTTGATGTAGGACAGGCCGACATCCATCAGCGTCTGCAGTTTGCGGGCGATGGCCGGCACGGCGTCGAAGAACGCACGAGCGTCCTCGATGGTCATGTCCAGCACCTCGGTGATGCTCTTGCCCTTGTAGCGGACCTCCAGGGTCTCGCGGTTATAGCGCTTGCCCTTGCAGACGTCGCAGGGGACGTAGATGTCCGGCAGGAAGTGCATCTCCACCTTGATCACGCCGTCGCCCTGGCAGGCCTCGCAGCGGCCGCCCTTGACGTTGAACGAGAAGCGCCCCGGGCCGTAGCCGCGCGAACGGGCTTCCGGCACGCCGGCGAACAGCTCGCGGATCGGTGTGAACAGCCCGGTATAGGTTGCCGGGTTGGAACGCGGCGTGCGGCCGATCGGGCTCTGGTCGATGTCCACCACCTTGTCCAGGTGCTGCAGGCCGTCGAACGAGTCGTAGGGTGCAACTTCCAGCGTGGTGGCGCCGTTGAGCGCGGTGGCGGTGATCGGGAACAGGGTGTTGTTGATCAGCGTCGACTTGCCCGAGCCGGACACCCCGGTGATGCAGGTGAACAGGCCGACCGGGATTTCCAGGTTGACGTTCTGCAGGTTGTTGCCGCGCGCGCCCTTGAGCTTGAGCAACTGCTTCTTGTTGCGCGGGGTGCGCTCGGCGGGCACGACGATCTTGGTGCGCCCGGACAGGTAGGCGCCGGTGACCGAGTCCGGATGGTCCATGACCTGCTGCGGCGTGCCCTCGGCGACGATCTGGCCGCCGTGCACGCCGGCGCCGGGACCGATGTCCACGACGTAATCGGCGAGACGGATGGCGTCCTCGTCGTGCTCGACCACGATCACCGTGTTGCCGAGGTTGCGCAGATGGGTGAGGGTGCCCAGCAGGCGCTCGTTGTCGCGCTGGTGCAGGCCGATGGAGGGTTCGTCGAGGATGTACATGACGCCCACCAGGCCGGCACCGATCTGGCTCGCCAGGCGAATGCGCTGGGCCTCGCCGCCGGACAGGGTGTCGGCGCTGCGGTCCAGGGTCAGGTAATCGAGGCCGACGTTGACCAGGAACTGCAGGCGCTCGCGGATCTCCTTGAGGATCTTCGAGGCGATCTCGCCGCGGCGACCGGTGAGGGTCAGGCTCTCGGCGTATTCGCAAGCGGTGCCCACCGGCATCGAGGTGATCGCCGGCAGGGTCTTGTCACCGACCCATACGTGACGTGCCTCGCGGCGCAGGCGGGTGCCGTGGCAGTCCGGGCAGGGCTGGGTGCTGAGGAACTTGGCCAGCTCCTCGCGGACGGTGGCCGACTCGGTCTCGCGGTAGCGGCGCTCCAGGTTCGGCAGGATGCCCTCGAACGGGTGTGCGCGCTTGACGATGTCGCCCCGGTCGTTGAGGTAGCGGAACTCGACGTTCTCCCGGCCCGAACCGTTGAGGATGAACTTCTGGTGGTCCGCATCGAGGTCCTGGAAGGGCTCTTCCAGGCTGAAGCCGAAGTGCCCGGCCAGCGAGCCGAGCATCTGGAAGTAATAGACGTTGCGCCGGTCCCAGCCGCGGATCGCGCCTTCGGCCAGGGTCAGCTCGCCATTGACCACCCTTCGTGCGTCGAAGAACTGCTTCACGCCCAGGCCGTCGCAGGTCGGGCAGGCGCCGGCCGGGTTGTTGAAGGAGAACAGCTTGGGTTCCAGCTCGCTGATGGAATGCCCGCAGATCGGGCAGGCGAAGCGGGCGGAGAAGATGATTTCCTCGCCTTCTTCATCATCCATTGGGGCGACCAGCGCGATGCCGTCGGCCAGGTTGATCGCCGTCTCGAAGGATTCCGCCAGGCGCTGCTGCAGGTCGCCGCGCACCTTGAAGCGGTCCACCACTACGTCGATGGAGTGCTTGAGCTTCTTGTCCAGCTTCGGCACTTCGTCCAGCTCATAGAGCTTGCCGTTGACGCGGGCGCGGACGAAGCCCTGGGCGCGCATCTCGTCGAATACCGCGAGGTGCTCGCCCTTGCGCTCGCGGATCACCGGGGCCAGCAGCATCAGCTTGCGGCCTTCGGGCAGCGCCAGCACCTGGTCGACCATCTGGCTGACGGTCTGCGCCTCCAGCGGGATGTCGTGGTCCGGGCAGCGCGGAATACCCACGCGCGCATAGAGCAGGCGCAGGTAGTCGTAGATCTCGGTGATGGTGCCCACGGTGGAGCGCGGGTTGTGGGAGGTGGATTTCTGCTCGATGGAAATCGCCGGCGACAGGCCTTCGATGGTGTCGACGTCGGGCTTTTCCATCATCGAGAGGAACTGCCGGGCGTAAGCCGACAGGGATTCCACGTAGCGGCGCTGGCCCTCGGCGTAGAGCGTATCGAAGGCCAGGGAAGACTTGCCGGAACCCGACAGGCCGGTGATCACGATCAGCTTGTCGCGCGGCAGGGTCAGGTCGATGTTCTTCAGGTTGTGGGTACGTGCCCCACGGATGAGGATCTTGTCCACTGCGGCCTCGCATGGCGGGCGAAAACTATCGATTATACGGGGCGTTTCCGGCACGCGGCAAAGTGGCGCGTGTGTGCCCTTGGACTTCGGGGCTGCTAGAATGCGCGGCTATTTTTCGGCGTTGGCGACAGCCGGCTCTTCGTGGATTGGAAGGGCGCGCCGTCACGGGAGCAATGAAGCGCATTCCCGACATCCGTCTTCCCACGAGGGGCTTATGCACGATTCCCACACTGAGCGCATGAGTGGCACAGAACTCCGGGCGACTTCCGGCCTGGCGATGCTCTATGCCTTCCGCATGCTCGGCATGTTCATGCTGTTGCCGGTCATGATGACCTACGGCATGGAGCTGGCCGACGCTACGCCCGCGCTCATCGGTCTCGCCATGGGCGCCTACGGCCTGACCCAGGCGGTGCTGCAGATTCCGCTGGGCACGCTGTCCGACCGCATCGGCCGCCGCGCGATCATCGTCGTCGGTCTGCTGGTGTTCGCCGTCGGTGCGGCGGTCGCGGCGAGTTCCGACACCATCTGGGGCGTCATCGCCGGCCGGGTGATCCAGGGCGCCGGGGCGATCTCGGCGGTGGTCATGGCGCTGCTCTCGGACCTCACCCGCGAACAGCACCGAACCAAGGCCATGGCCATCATCGGCATGAGCATCGGCGTGTCGTTCGCCGCCTCGATGGTCGCCGGCCCCGTGCTGACCAACTGGTTCGGCCTGCACGGGCTGTTCTGGTTCACCTCCGGCATGGCGCTGGTAGGCATCCTGATCATTCTCTTCATGGTGCCGGTGCCCGATCACCGCATGCAGCACCGTGAATCCAGCGTCGCCAAGCAGTCGCTGATCCCGACCCTGAAGAACGGCGAGCTGTTGCGCCTGGACGTCGGCATCCTGGTGCTCCACGCGATCCTCATGGCCAGCTTCGTCGCGTTGCCGCTGGCGCTGGTGGAACGTGCCGGCCTGCCCAAGGAGCAGCACTGGTGGGTCTACCTGACCGCGCTGCTGATCGGCTTCTTCGCCATGGTGCCGTTCATTATCTACGCCGAGAAGAAGCGCAAGATGAAGCGCGTGCTGGCCGGTGCCGTGGCGACCCTGATGCTCTGCGAGCTGTTCTTCTGGGAGTTCGGCCACAGCCTCAAGGAACTGGTGTTCGGCATCGTCGTCTACTTCACCGCGTTCAACCTGCTGGAGGCCTCGCTGCCCTCGCTGGTGAGCAAGGTGTCGCCGGCCGGCGGCAAGGGCACGGCGATGGGTGTGTACTCCACCAGCCAGTTCCTCGGCGCCGCCGTGGGCGGCATCCTCGGTGGCTGGATGTACCAGCACGGCGGGCTGGACGGGGTGTTCATCGGCTGCGCCGTCCTGGCTGCCATCTGGCTGGCGATTGCTGTTACCATGCGTGAACCGCCTTATGTAACGAGTATTCGCCTGCCTCTGTCCGACGAGGCGCTGCGCGATGCTTCGTTGGCTGAGCGTTTCAAGGCATTGCCCGGTGTGAGCGATGTGATGGTGGTCGCTGAAGAAGCGGCCGCTTATGTCAAAGTGGATTCCCAACAAGTTGATCGCACGTCCCTCGCGCGCCTCGCCGGCGCCGAGCAGGCGACGTGCTGAAGCCTTTAGGAGAGCGTCATGGCCCGTGGGGTTAACAAAGTCATTCTGGTCGGTAACGTCGGTGGCGATCCGGAAACCCGCTACCTGCCCAACGGCAACGCGGTGACCAACGTCACCCTGGCCACCAGCGAGAGCTGGAAGGACAAGCAGACCGGCCAGCAGCAGGAGCGTACCGAGTGGCACCGTGTGGTGTTCTTCGGTCGCCTGGCGGAAATCGTCGCCGAGTACGTGCGCAAAGGTTCGCAGATCTACGTCGAAGGCAGCCTGCGCACCCGCAAGTGGCAGGGCCAGGACGGTCAGGACAAGTACACCACCGAGATCGTGGTCGACATCAACGGCAACATGCAGCTGCTGGGTGGCCGTCCGGGCGCCGGTGGTGACGATGCTCCGCGCGCTCCCCGCGAGCCGCAGCAGCGTCCGCAGCAGGCCCAGCGTCCTGCGCCGCAGCAGCAGTCCCAGCCCGCGCCGCAACCGGCTCCGGACTACGACAGCTTCGACGACGATATTCCGTTCTAAGCCGAACGGTTCGTCACCAAGAGCGCAGCCTTCGAGCTGCGCTTTTGCGTTTCTGGGACGCTCGTTTTGGCGAATCTTCGCAAAGGTCTTTCTCGAAAGCGCCTATTTAATTAGCTAGCTAATTAAATGATTCTGGAATTGCCTTGATGTACGGCAAAACCGGAGAAGAAAAGACATGAGCATTACAGTGACCGAGCGTGACGATGACCACAAATCCCGCGAGTTCCGCGCCATCGGTGGGCGTTGCTGGGATGTGCACCAGGAAGGCCTGCTGGTCGGCATCTTCCACACCGAAGGCGAGGCGCAGGCCTATCGCCTCTCGTTGGAACTGGAGGCGCGTTACCGCCACGCGGCGGAGTTCTAGAAAATGAAAGCCCCGTGGCGACGGCCGCGCCACGGGACTCTAACGTTCGGCTCGTCTGTAGGGCGAATCACCTGAAACAGGTTATCCGCCGGATCCTTTGCGGCGTATAACGCTGGCGCGTTATACGCCTTACGTAGCTGCCAGCGCATCTGTTCGCGAGCAGGTTCGCTCCTGCAAAAAGCGCGGGTGACGGGCGATCAGAACTGGTAGTTCACCGTCGCGGTGACGTTGCGCTTCTCGCCGAAGTAGCAGAAGTCCAGGCTGTAGCAGGACGCCACGTAGTCCTTGTCCAGCAGGTTGTTGGCGTTGAGGCTGACGTCCAGGCCTTTCAGGCCGACGCGGGACAGGTCGTAGCCGATGCGCGCATCCACCAGCGTGTAGTCCGGTACGCGCAGGGTATTTTCCTTGTCCGCCCAGGTCTCGCCGACATAGCGGGCGCCGCCGCCGAGGGTCAGGCCGTCCAGCGGGCCGGCATTGAAGCCGTAGTCGGCCCACAGCGAGGCCATGTGCTTGGGCGCCTGGTTCGGGGTGTGGCCCTGGTTGCCGTCCAGCGATTTTGTGTAGGTGATGTCGGTGTAGGTGTAGCTGCCGAGTACCTTGAGGTTGTCGGTGACCTGGGTGTGGGCTTCCAGCTCCAGGCCCTGGGAGCGCACTTCACCCACGGAGGTGTAGAAGTTGTCCTGCGGCTCCTTCGAGGCGACGTTCTCCTGGGTGATGTGGAAGATCGACGCGGTGTACAGGCTGCGGCTGCCTTCGGGCTGGAACTTCAGGCCGGCTTCCCACTGCTTGCCCTCGGTCGGTTCCAGCGGCGTGCCGGACTGGTCGGAGTAAGCGTTGGGGTTGAACGACTCGGAGTAGCTGATGTACGGCGCGATGCCGTTGTCGAACAGGTACAGCGCGCCGATGCGCCCGGTGAACTTCTTCCAGTCGTCGTCGGCCTTGCTGCCGGTGCTGCGGTTCTTGTCCTCGACCGTCACCCAGTCCTCGCGCATGCCCAGGGAGAAGCGCCAGTGGTCGATGTCGATCAGGTCCTGCAGGTAGACGCCGGTCTGCTCCAGGCGACGGGTGTGGTTGTCGTCGGGGTAGTAGCTGATGGCGTCGTTGCCGTAGTGCGGGTCGAAGGCGTCCAGCGGCGCTACGGAGCCGGAGCGCCAGTCCACGGTGGTGCGGCGTTTCTGGTAGTCCAGGCCCATCAGCAGGGTGTGCCTGGCGGCGCCGGTGTTGAACTCGGCCTGGGCCATGTTATCGATGATGTACGCCTGCAGGTGCTCGCTGGCGCCGGAGTAGTAGCGATTTAGGGTGTTCTGGTCGGGCGCGGTCCAGCCGTAGGCGTAGACCTGAGAAAGATCCACGTCTGAATCGAGGTAGCGGAAGTTCTGCCGCGCGGTCCAGACGTCGTCGAAGCGGTGCTCCAGCTGGTAGCCGAACATGCGCTGGGTGCGGTCGAAGTCGTCCTGGCTCGGTTCGCCGTCGAAGAACTCGCGGGAGATCTTCCGGCCATTGTGATGGTTCAACGCGCCGTCCGCCGGCACGCCGCTGTGATAGCCGCCGTTGGGGTCGTGCTGCAGGTAGCCCTGCAGGGTCAGTGTGGTGTCATCGGTGAAGTCGATGGCCAGGGTCGGGGCGATGGCGTAGCGCTCTTCCTTGACGTGGTCGAACTGGGTGTCCGAGCCCTTGCCGAGGCCGACCAGGCGATAGGCGATGCGTTTTTCTTCATCCAGCGGGCCGCTGAAGTCGAAGCCCATTTCCTTCTGGCCCATGTTGCCGACGGTACCGGTGATCTGGTGGTAGTCCTCGTACAGCGGCTTCTTGCTGGTCAGCGCCACCAGGCCGCCGGGCAGGCTGCGGCCGTAGAGCACCGAGGACGGGCCCTTGAGCACGTCGATGCGCTCGAGGAAGTATGGGTCGACCTGCATCGAGCTGAAGGTGCCGCTGTCACCCATGGCCTTCAGGCCGTCGAGGTAGATGTTGTCCACGCTGTTGTCGGCGAAGCCGCGCATCACCACATAGTCGTAGCGGTTCGAAGCGCCGACCTGGCCGGTGAAGATGCCGGGGGTGTAGCGCATGGCCTGCTGCACGGTCTTCGAGGCGGTGTCGTCGATCTGCTCGCGGGTGATCACCGAGACGCTCTGGCTGGTTTCCAGCAGCGACCTGGAGGTCTTGGTGGCGATCTGGCTGTGGGTCGCCAGGTAGCCGTCTTCCTCGCCCAGCGCGTTGCCCAGGGCGAACACATCGCTGGAGGGCATGGCCAGCACGTCGGTCGGTGCGGCCGGACGCAGTACGTAGTTGCCGTTGCCCTGGTCCACCGCTTCCAGCGGGGTGTCCACCAGCAGACGGCCCAGTCCCTGGTCCACCGAATAGGTGCCATTGAGCCCGGCCGAGCTCAGGCCGCGGGTCTGCTCCGGGGTGGCCGACAGGGTGATCCCCGCCTCACGAGCGAAATGGTTCAGTACCTCGCCCAGCGGGCCGGCCGGGATGGCATAGGCGCGGCTGCTGGTGATGGTCGCGGCGTCCGCGGCGAAGGCGCTCAGCGGCAGGCTGGCGCCCAGGCTAGCGCAGAGCAGCGCGCCGCGCACGGCATGGGTCAGCCGGCTGGTGCGGGGCAGGGCGGGGGAAGAGGTCGGGACGTGGACGGCTCGCATGGAGGGGCTTCCGAGGGCAAGGGAAAGGATCGGGTTATTCCTCCTTGCCGGCCGAGGTGGTGAAACCCGACAAAAATAATTCTCGTTTGAGAAATAAACCTGATGGGTGCCTGTTGGCAGGAACGGGCCATGCCCACGATCCCGCCCATG
Organism: Enterobacterales bacterium AE_CKDN230030158-1A_HGKHYDSX7; assembly: GCA_046940325.1. Taxonomy (GTDB): domain Bacteria; phylum Pseudomonadota; class Gammaproteobacteria; order Pseudomonadales; family Pseudomonadaceae; genus Pseudomonas. Next base: position 45,010 of record JBKYMN010000012.1, read on the forward strand.
GGGCGCTCCTGCAGGGGGAGTCAGCTGCGCGCGCTCACCGTCACCCACCAGTCCGTGCGTTTCTCCACCCGCACCGGCAGGGTCTGCGGCAGCAGGGCAAGCAGTTGGTTGGTATCGTCCAGGCGGAACACCCCGGACAGGCGCAGGTCGGCCACGCTCGCGTCGCAGTGCAGGTGGCCATGGCGATAGCGGCCGATCTCGGCGAGGAAGTCGGCCAGGCGCATGTCGCGGGTGACGATCAGCCCGTCGGCCCAGGCGGCGCTGTCCATGTCGCCGTTCTGTGCCGGCAGCGCGCTGTCGCCGTTGATCCGGTAGCTCTGCCCGGCCTCGGCGATGGCGGTGGTCTGGCCGCGCACGCGGGGGGCGATGGCCACCGAGCCTTCCTCGACGCTCAGGCGCGTGGAGCGTTCGTCCTGGCGCAACACGAAGCGCGTGCCCAGCGCCTCGAACAGGCCGTCGCGGTTGCTCACCCGCAGCGGTCGCGCGGCATCCTTGGCCGTGCTCAGGAGGATTTCGCCGCGCTCCAGAATCAGCAGGCGCTGGCTCGAATCGAAGCGCACGTTCACCGCGCTGTCGGTATTCAGTTGCAGGAGGCTGCCATCCGCCAGGGTGAAGCGCCGGCGCTCGCCGATCCCCGTGCTGAAGTCCGCCATCCAGCGCTGCCAGGGTGTGACATCGCGGGCCAGCCACAGCGCGGAAGCGCCGACGGCAAAGGTCGAGAGCAGCTTGAGCGCCTGGCGCCGTTGCAGGCGCTGGGTGCTGTTCTCCAGTGTCTCCAGCGCCACCCGCGCGCCGGGCACGGCCTGGTAACCGCTGGCCAGTTCGCTGTTCAGCGCCTGCACCCGCAGCCAGGCCGTCTCGTGCTCCGGGTTGGCCCGGCGCCAGTGCTCGCAGGCGCTGAGCAGTTCCGCATCGGCGTTGCCGTTCAGGCGCAGGGTCCACTGGATGGCCTGCTTCACCACCCGAGGGTCGGGGGCTACGCCGTTCATTCGGCGTACCGCAACTGATAGCAGTGGAACAGCGCCTCGGCGATGTAGCGCTCCACCGAGCGTACCGAGACGCCCAGTTCCTCCGCGATTCGCCCGTGGGGCATGCCTTCGCACTGGGCCAGCAGGAAGGCTCTGCGCACCTTCGGCTTGAGGCCGTCGAGCAGGCGGGCGATGTTTTCCAGCAGCTGCAGGATGTTGTGCCGGTCTTCGGCTGAGGGCACCTGCGCTTCCGGCAGATGGGCGATGGAGTCGAGGTAGGCGCGCTCCAGTTCCTGGCGTCGCCAGTGATCGATGACCAGGCCGCGGGCGACGGTGCGCAGGAATGCGCGCGGTGTGTGCAGTTCGACGCGCTCGGGCCTGAGCAGTACGCGCAGGAAGGTGTCCTGGGCCAGGTCGGCGGCATCGGCGGCATTGCCCAGCCGGCCACGAAGCCAGTTGTGCAGCCAGCCGTGATGGTCGCTGTAGAGCGACTGGACGTCGAAGGTCGAGGACATGGGCGCGTGAAGGTTGCAAATGATAATTTATCGCATTTTCAACAAGGCGATGGCCATTTGCAAGATGTGTCTGAGCCGTGGGCGATTCCCTGCAGGAGCGCCCCATGGTCGCGGTCGCGGGCATGGCCTGCTCCTACAGGGTTCGGCGACCGGGTTCAGCGATACCAGTTCGTAGGATGGGTGGAGCTTGCGATACCCATCAGCCTGACAGCCAGGCCATCGATGGGTATCGCTTCGCTCCACGCCATCCTACGCGTGCGCCAACAGGCAGAATTGGCGTGAAACGCCCGGGTTCAGCGGTACCAGCGCGGCGTGTACACCCAGTCGCCACCGCCGGCACGGGGGAAGCGCCGGGTCAGGGACGAACCGATGATCACCAGGGTGCGCATGTCGACCATCTCCGGCACCAGCTCGCCCAGGGTGACGACGCGCAGCGCCTCCGCCGGGCGGCCGATGTCGCGGCCCAGCACTACCAGGGATTCCGGCGTGCGGTGGCGGCGGACGATTTCCAGCGCGCGCCCCAGTTGCCAGGGGCGCGCCTTGGAAATGGGGTTGTAGAACGCCATGGCCAGGTCGGCGGCGCCGGCATGGTCCAGGCGTGTCTCGATGGTTTCCCAGGGCTTGAGGTTGTCCGACAGGGAAATCAGACAGAAGTCATGACCCAGCGGTGCCCCGGCCTTGGCAGCAGCGGCCAGAGCAGCGGACACACCTGGCAGAACCTCCAGCTCCACGCCGTGCCAGTGCGGATCTTCGCTTTCGTGCAGGGCCTCCATCACGGCGGCGGCCATGGCGAACACGCCGGGGTCGCCGGAGGAAATCACCACCACGCGCCGGCCGCTGGCAGCCAGTTCGAAGGCGTGGCGGGCGCGCTGCATTTCTTCGCGGTTGTCGGTGCAGTGGCGCACCTGATCCTCGCGCAGCGGCTCGGCCATCTTCACGTAGGTTTCGTAGCCGAGCAGGTCCTGGGCTTCGTCCAGCGCGCGGCGCACCGCGGGAATCATGAAGTCGCTGGCGCCGGGGCCGAGGCCGATCACGCTGAGGCGGCCGCGTGGTTGACCGATGCGCTCGGCTTCAGCTGGGGTGGCGGCGCGGTGCAGGTGGAAGGAATCGCCGTGCAGCACTTGCGCGGGCAGCGTCGCGTCCGGCTCGACGAAGCGCAGCGGAACATTCAACTCTGCGGCAGCCATGGACAGTGCTGGATCGGCCATGCGGCAGCGCGGGGCGACCAGCGCCGCCAGAGACGCCTCGGCCAGGCCGGCCTGCGCCAGGCCCTGGCGGATGCGCTCGGGCAGTTGCGAGTCCACCAGCGTGACTTGGGCGAGGACGATACGCGGATGGATGCGCAGCTCGTTCTGCGCGATGCCCTCGGCATGGGCGTCGATGCGCAGGGTGTGCGCGGCATCTTCGGCCAGCGGCAGGTCAAGCTCGTCCAGCCAGGGGGCGTTGCCCTCGATGCGCAGGGTGTCACCGCCCAGCAGGTCGGAGACGAAGCGCTTGCCCTGTTCGAGGTCCGCCAGCGCATAGCCCGGTGGCGGGTCGAGCAGGCAGGCGCCGAAGCGCAACTCGCCGCTGGTGGTGATGGCGGGCGCCACGTCCAGCGCGGCGGCCATCTCGCGGGCCATGCGGTTCACCCCACCGAGCCCGCCGAGCAGCGGCACCACGGCGCTGCCGTCTTCGGCCACGGCCAGCACCGGCGGCTCTGCGCCTTTCTCTACCAGCAACGGAGCGAGGGTGCGGATGACGATGCCGGCAGCGCACAGGGCGATGATCGGGGTGTCGTCGCGGTACAGCTGGCGCAGGGTCTCGCCGAAGTTGGCGTAGGACTCATCGGCGCCTTCGACGCGGTCCTTCAGACCCAGGACGCGTGCCTGTGGATAAACGTCCTGCAGGCGTCGGGCCGTGGCCAGGGCGCCCTGGCCGAGAATGACGATGGCGGCGCGCATCAACCGTTCCACTGCTGGCCGGGGATGACGATCATCGAGAAGTACGGCGATGCCATCGGATCGACGTCATCCAGCGCCACGATGCGCTGCTCGCGCATGGTCGCGCGCTCGACGTAGTGGGCGCCGCCGTCACGGCCCAGCTCGCGGAGCACGCGGCGGACCTTGTCGAAGTTGCGGCCGAGCTTCATCACCACCGCCGCATCGGCGTCGGCCAGGCGGCGCTTGAGTTCATCCTCGGGCAGCACGCCGGAGAGTACCGACAGGCTCTGGTTGCGGTACACCAACGGCACGCCGAGTACTGCCGCGCTGCCGAGCATCGAGCAGACGCCGGGTACGACTTCGGTGTCATAGCGTTCCGAAAGACGGTCATGCAGGTACATGTAGGAGCCGTAGAAGAACGGGTCGCCCTCGCAGATCACCGCCACGTCGCGGCCGGCGTCCAGGTGCATCGCCACCTGCTCGGCGGCGGTGTCGTAGAAGTCGCTGATCACGCCTTCGTAGGTCAGCGGCGGCTCCAGCTTTTCGGTGGTCACCGGGTAGACCAGCGGCAGGCGCTGCTGCTCATCGAGCAGGTGCTGCTCGATGATGGCGAAGGCGTTGCCGCCAAGGCCTGCGTGGTGCTTGGCCTTGGCCACGAAGTAGCCGATCACCGGGGAGGCACGCAGCAGGCGCAGGGCCTTGAGGGTCAGCAGTTCCGGGTCGCCCGGGCCGACGCCCAGGCCGATGAGGCGGCCGGTCATCACTCCACCTCCGTGGCCAGGGCGTTCACCGCCGCAGCGGCCATCGCGCTGCCGCCACGGCGACCGCGCACGATCACGTAGGGCACGCCGCGGCTGTCGGCGGCGAGGGCGTCCTTGGATTCCATGGCGCCGACGAAGCCCACCGGGAAGCCGAGGATCAGCGCCGGTTTCGGTGCGCCGGCGTCAAGCATTTCCAGCAGGTAGAAGAGGGCGGTCGGCGCGTTGCCGATCACCACCACGCTGCCTTCCAGGTGTTCACGCCAGTGCTCCAGCGCCACCGCCGAGCGGGTGTTGCCCAGCTCGCGGGCGAGTTCCGGGACGTCCGGGTCATTGAGGGTGCAGATCACCTCGTTGTGCGCCGGCAGGCGCGCGCGGGTGATGCCCTCGGCGACCATCCGCGCATCGCAGAGAATCGGCGCGCCAGCGGCCAATGCCGCTCGGCCGATGGCCCCGGCGCCGGCGGAGAAGTGCAGGTCCTGCACGACGTCGACCATGCCGCAGGCGTGGATCACCCGCACGGCGAGTTTCTCGAGGTCGGCGGGGATGCCGCTGAGATCGGCTTCGGCGCGGATGGTGGCGAAGGATTGGCGATAGATCGCCTGGCCGTCGCGGATGTAATCAAGCATCGGTGGAAGCTCCGGGTGCGGCGAGCAGGTCGCCCGCGGCATCGAGGGAAAGGTTGCGCGCCAGCGGCAGGCCGAAGCCGGCCACACCATCGGCGCGACGGAACAGGTCATAGCGGCCGTCGGCGACGGCCAGCAGGGTGTAGGGGGCGACATGGGCGGCGGCGCACGAACGCGGGCAGCCGCACAGGTGCACGCCGGCCGGCGCTGCGTGGCGCAGGCGTGCGGCCAGGCGCAGGGCATCGGCCTTGGTGTCGGCCTGCCCGCGTGCGCAGCCACTGGAGCCGCTGCAGGCAACGATGCGGGACAGTGGCTGGGCAGCGTCGATCAGCAGGCCGAGGTTGGCCAGCGCGCCGAGGACGACAGCGGCATCGGTTTGCGCCACGTCAGGGAGGATCAGACTTTGCCAGGGCGTCAGACGCAGCTGTCCGCCGCTGAAGCGCTCGGCGAGATCGGCCAGGCCGAACAGTGTGGCGCTATCCAGGCGTCCGAGGACGAATCCCGCACCGACCATGGCGCGGTCCGGCTGGCGCTGCGGCTGAATCCCGAGATGGCCGAAAGTGCGCGGTGCAGGACGCCGCCAGTTATCCACAGCCGGCCCGAGGTGCAGCTGGAAGGGCAGGCGTTGCTGCAGACGCTCCAGCAGCACTTCGTCGCGGAGCATCTCGCGCAGGTGGCGCATGCGCGTCTGGCCGTCGCCGGCAAGATCGAGGAACAGGTGCAGTAGGCTTTCCACCAGCAGTGGTACCTGCTCAGCGGTCACGGCGGCGAGGGCGGGGCGATCGGTCTCGCGCTGCGGCGGACAGCCGGCCAGGCCGAAGGCGAACAGCGGCGCCGCGTCGTCGGACATGGCCGACAGCCAGAGGTCGTTGGGGTGCTCCAGCATGGCCAGCGCTTCGCCGGCGTCCAGCTGGATGCCGAACTTGGGGGACAGACCGTGGAAGCGCGGGGTACGCTCCAGCAGGTCGAGCAAACGGTGCGCCAGTGGAGCAGCATCGAAGGTGGACTCCAGCCCCAGTGCCGGGCTGACCAGCAGGTTGCGCACATCGTCCGAGGCCAGTTCGCGCGGGCCGAGGCCGGCGGCCAACAGTTCATGGCTCAGCGCATTTTCGGCGCCAGTGTGCACGCCGCGAATCTGCAGGTTGGCGCGGTTGGTCGCTTCCAGCACGCCGTCGGCATGGCGCTCGGCGGCCTGGGCGATGGCGCGCGCGGCGCGGGCGTCGAGTTGCCCACAGGCCAGCTTGATGCGGCAGATGCCGCCATCGCGGGAGGCCACGATGCGCAGCAGGCCGGGGCAGGCATGCGGGCGGACGGGCAGAGCTGAGGAGTCTTGCACTGAGGTCACCAGGGCTGGGTCGCGGTGACCTGCGAATCCCCATGGGGGATTTCACGACACCGATACACCCCGCTCGATGTCTGCACGCGCGACTGGTTTCGTCGGCAGGTCTCCTGGCTGGCAGGTCCTCATCCAGCGCGGCCTTCCCGGTTGCCCAGTGGCCTGGCCGGCGGCACGGGACCTCGTCCTCGTGTCGCCGCATTGCGCGGACTCGCTGCTTACAGTTGCGGGGGCAGCCACGGCTTAACCGTGTTCCCTCTTCGGCTCTGAGAAACCTCGCCATCAAGGCGAAGCGTCCTACGAGCACCGACGAAGCGGGTATTATGCCTGCTTTGCCCGATGTCAGGAAAAGCCTGCCCGTCGGATCGATCGTCGCACCCCCGAGGAATATTCATGACGCCCTGGCTGACCATCGTCGGCATCGGCGAGGACGGCTATGCCGGCCTCGGCAAGGCCGCGCGCCGCGCCTTGCTCGCCGCCAGCGAAGTGATTGGCGCGCCCCGCCAGCTGGAGTTGCTGCCGCATTGCCTGGGCGCCCGTCGCCAGGCCTGGCCGAGCCCGTTCAGCCTGGAACCGGTGCTGCGCCGGCGCGGCGAGCCAACCTGCGTACTGGCCAGCGGCGACCCGATGCTGTTCGGCGTCGGTGCGAGCCTTGCCCGTCAGATTCCGTCCGAGGAAATGCTCGTGCTTTCCTCTCCATCATCCGCCTCCCTGGCGGCGGCACGAATGGGCTGGGCGTTGCAGGACTGCACGCTGCTGTCGTTGGTGGCGCGCCCATTGGCCGCACTCAACGCGCAGATCCACGACGGCGCCAGGCTGCTGATCCTCAGCAACGACGGCAGCAGCCCGACCGCCATCGCCGCTCTGCTGCGCGAACGCGGTTTCGGCGCGAGTCGCCTCAGTGTGCTGGAACACCTGGGCGGTGAGGCGGAACGGCGTATCGATGGACTCGCCAGCGACTGGTCGCAGAGCGAGACCGCTGCGCTGAACCTGGTGGCTGTGCACTGCGTCGCGGGTGTCGAGGCGATTCGCCTGCCGCTGACCACCGGTTTGCCGGACGACGCCTACCGCCACGACGGTCAGCTGACCAAGCGCGACGTACGCGCCGTGACCCTGGCGCGGCTGGCGCCCAGGCCGGGCGAGCTGCTCTGGGACGTCGGCGCCGGCTGCGGCTCCATCGGCATCGAGTGGATGCGCGCACATCCGAGCTGTCGCACGCTGGCCATCGAAGCCAACGAGGGACGCCAGGAGCACATTCGCTTCAACCGCGACAGCCTCGGTGTGCCGGCGCTGCAACTGGTCTGCGGTGCCGCGCCGGAGGCGTTGCAGGGGCTGGAGCGCCCGGACGCGATCTTCATCGGCGGTGGTGTAACCCTGCCCGGTGTCTTCGAGCAGTGCTGGGAGCAACTCAAGCCTGGCGGTCGACTGGTGGCCAACGCCGTCACCCTGCAGAGCGAGTCCATGCTGCTGAGCTGGCGCGCCCGTATTGGCGGCGAGCTGACTCGCCTGTCGGTGTCCCAGGCCCAGCCGCTCGGCGGCTTCGATACCTGGCGCGCGGCGTTGCCGATCACCCTGCTGGAAGTCTGGAAGGAATGAAGCGTTTTTCGTACCGCGACTGCATGGGTATCGCTTCGCTCCACCCATCCTACGATGCTGCTCGTTATGCGTGACGAGACGCCCGAAGAACCCCGCCCGCTGCGCAGCGGCTATACCACCGGCAGCTGCGCCACCGCCACCAGTCTGGCGGCGGCGCGCCTGCTGCTCACCGGTGAGGCGCTGGACGCCGCGCAGATCGTCCTGCCGAAAGAGCGCAGCGCGACCCTGCGCCTGGAGTTCTGCCGCCTCATCGCTGGCGGCGCCGAAGCCGGTACGCTGAAGGATGCCGGTGACGACCCGGACGTGACCCACGGCGCGCTGGTCTTCGCGCGCGTCGCCTTGAGCGATGAGCCGGGCGTGCGCTTTTACGCGGGAGAAGGCGTCGGCACCGTGACCAAGCCGGGGCTGGTGCTGGCGGTGGGCGAGCCGGCGATCAACCCGGTGCCGCGGCAGATGATGCAGGGCAATCTCGCTGTGCTGGCGGCCGAGTGCGGCTACGCCGGTGGCTTCGACGTCACGATCAACATCGAGGGTGGCGCCGGGCTGGCGCTCAAGACCATGAACCCGCGGCTGGGCATCCTCGGCGGCCTGTCGATCCTCGGCACTACCGGCATCGTCCGGCCGTTCTCCTGCTCGGCGTATATCGCCTCGATCCAGCAGGGCATCGACGTCGCCCGCGCCAACGGCTTCCGCCATCTTGCCGCCTGCACCGGCAATGCCAGCGAAGACGCCATGCGCCGTCGCTACGGTTTCGACGACACGGCGCTGATCGAGATGGGCGACTTCGCCGGTGCCGCGCTCAAGCACCTGCGCAAGGTGCCGGTGGAGCGCTTCAGTGTCTGCGGTGGCTTCGGCAAGATCAGCAAGCTCGCCGCCGGCCACATGGACCTGCACAGCCGCCACTCCAGCATCGACCTGCCGCAACTGGCCGAGTGGGCGGCGGCCATAGGCGCTTCGCTCGACCTGCAACAGCGCATGCGCGAGGCCAACACCAGCCAGCAGGCGCTGGCGCTTTGTCGCGCCGAAGGCATCGCTTTGGGCGATGCTGTGTGCGCCCGTGCGCTGGCCTTTGCCCGGCGCATCGTGCCCCTGGAAGTCACGCTGGAAGTCTTCGCCATCGACCGCCAGGGCAACCTGGTGGGCGAAGCGCTGGAGGTACGATGAAGCGCGTCCTGCTGCTGGGCGGCATTGGTGAGGCGCTGGCCATTGCGCGCCGCCTGGGGCCGCAGCATCTCTACAGCCTCGCCGGCCTCGGCAAGGTGCCGGACGATCTGGCCTGCGAGGTGCGCGTCGGTGGCTACGGCGGCGCCGAAGGCCTTGCGGACTACATCCGCGAGCGCGGTTTCGACCTGCTGCTCGACGCCACCCATCCCTATGCCGCGCAGATCAGCGCCAACGCCGCCCGCGCTGCGCAACTGGCCGACGTGCCGTGCTGGGCGCTGCGGCGTCCAGGTTGGCAGGCGAACGAGGGCGACGATTGGCGGGAGGTCGCCGACTGGCAGGCGCTGATCGAAGCGCTGATGGCGTTTCGTCGTCCGCTGTTCACCCTGGGGCGCGAGCCGCTGGAGCACCTGGACGAGATCCCCACCCATCAGCACTGGACCGTGCGCTGCCTGCAGAGCCTGCCTGGCAACACGCGCGCCGACGTCCTCGGCGCGCGCGGGCCGTTCACCCTGGAGGGCGAGCGCGAGCTGTTCACCCGTCTGGGCACCGACGTGCTGGTGAGCAAGAACAGCGGCAGCCAGGCCACCGAGCCGAAGCTGGAGGTCGCCCGCGAGCAGGGCGTGCCGGTGCTGATCCTGGCGCGGCCGGCGTTGCCTGACGTGGATCGCGAGTTCGACAGCATCGAGGCGCTCTGGCTGGCGCTGGAGCCCCTCGCCGTCGATTGACGGAACGTCCTGCGCCGCGGGCGTTCACAGTTTCGTAGCGGTTCGCGGGCACGCTCGCGGTTGCGTCAAGACCGCGCTTCTCCGCCGCCCCGCCAGCCCCTATGCTGGGCCCCGGTTATCACAGGGAGTGACACCATGCTGCGAATCCTCGGCCGCGCTTCATCGATCAACGTGCGCAAGGTGCTCTGGACCTGCGCCGAACTGAACCTGGCCTACGAACGGGAAGACTGGGGCTCGGGCTTTCGCTCCACTGCTTCGGCAGAGTTCATTGCGCTCAACCCCAACGCGATGGTGCCGGTCCTCGTCGACGGCGACTTCGTGCTCTGGGAATCCAATGCCATCTGCGGCTACCTCGCCAGCCAGTATCCCCAGGGTGAATTGCTGCCCACCTCACCGCGCGAGCGCGCACTGGTAGAGCAGTGGATGGGCTGGCAGGCCACCGAGCTGAACACTGCCTGGCGCTATGTATTCATGGCCCGTGTGCGCAACAGCCCCAGCCATACCGACGAGTCCGCCATCGCCCTGAGCGAGGCGCAGTGGAACCATTGCATGGCCTTGCTGGATCGCCAGCTGGAGCGTACCGGCGCGTTCGTCACCGGCGCCTGCTTCAGCCTTGCCGACGTGGTACTGGGCCTGTCAGTGAATCGCTGGTACCTGACGCCCCTGCAGCGGCCTGACCTGCCCGCCGTGGCGGCGTACTACGAGCGGTTGAGCGAGCGGCCGGGGTTTGTCCTGCATGGGCGTAATGGGGAGCCTTGAGGGGTTCTAGGTGACTCTCAGTGGCTCACGCAGGGAGTTCACCAATATGCCGATACTCCGCGCCCAGTTCCTGCGCCAGTTTTTGTGCGCGGCCAAGTCGCACGGCTCCCCCCTCAATATCCAACAACACGGTCGGACAGGCAAAGGGCTGCAACGCCGGCCAGTCACGCAGGCGGCCGTCGGTCAACACCAGCAGGCGCTGGCGCTCACCGGGCTTCTGCCGCTGGCGCTTGTCCAGCCATCCGCGGGCCTGCTGCAGTGCCTCGAGCAGTGGGGTGCCGCCGCCGGCGCCGAGCTGCTCCAGCCAGTCGTGAAGCTGCGCCGACGCCTTTTGCCCTTGCCACAGCCAGCGCGGCTGCGTGCCGGTGGCGTGCAGCACGGCGAGGCGCGCGCGTTGGCGATAGGCCTGTTCGAAGGTGTCGGCGAGCAGGCCCTTGGCCTGTGCGAGCGCACCATGGCGGCGGGTGCTGGCGGAGGCGTCGACTATCACCAGCCAGAGTTCACCGGGCTTGCGGCTGCGTGCGCGCAACACCAGGTCTGCGCGGCGTCGCGGGCGGCCGTTGCGCAAGGTGGCTGGCCAGTCGATACGGCCGTGCGCGCCCGGCTGGCGGGCGCCGCTGCGGCCGCCGGCGAGCTGGCCGGGTCGGGGGTTGGCATCCGCGCCTGGGGCCGGGCGCGGGCGGATGCTCAGGGCTTTTTTGGCCAGCCCGTCAGTTGCCGGCGTTCGCCCATGGCGACGTTCCGGGCGGGCAGTTCGCCCCACTGGCCTTCGCCATTCGAGGCGTGGGAGGGGGCTTCGGATTGGCTGGAAGTGGACTGCGGCGGCGTGCTTGGTTGGGGCGGTGTGTGGCGGCGGCGGTGGGCGAGGGCGAAGTGCTCGACGGCATTGATGTCCTGCGCCTCGATGGCATTGGCGCCGCGCCATGCCGCATGGGCGCGGGCAGCGCGCAGCCAGACGAGGTCCGCGCGCAGGCCGTCTACGCCGGCGGCGTGGCAGCGCTGGGCAATGTCATCCAGCGCTACGTCATCCAGCGCAATCGCCGCCAGCCGCTGGCGGGCCTCGACGCAGCGCTGTTGTAGTGCTTGTTGAGCCCCCAGCCATTGAGCAAGGAACGCCTGCGGGTCGGCATCGAAGGCCAGCCGCCGCCGGACGATCTCGGCACGCTCGCTCGGCGCAGGCGTACCTGCCAGTTGCACCTTGAGGCCGAAGCGATCCAGCAGTTGCGGGCGCAGTTCGCCTTCTTCGGGGTTCATCGTGCCGATCAGCACGAAGCGCGCCGGGTGGCTGTGGGACAGACCATCGCGCTCGATCAGGTTGACCCCGCTGGCGGCCACATCGAGCAGCAGGTCGACGAGGTGGTCGGGCAGCAGGTTCACTTCATCCACATAGAGCACGCCGCCGTGGGCATGCGCCAGCACGCCGGGGGAGAACTGCGCGCGGCCCTCACCCAGCGCCGCCTCCAGGTCGAGGGTGCCGACGATGCGTTCCTCGCTGGCGCCCAGCGGCAGGGTGACGAAGCGCCCGCCCTCCAGCAGGTCGGCCACGCCGCGCGCCAGGGTGGACTTGGCCATGCCGCGCGGCCCTTCGATCAGCACGCCGCCGATGGCCGGATCGATGGCCGCCAGGCACAGGGCCAGCTTCAGCTCATCGGCGCCGACGACGGCAGCCAGTGGGAAATGGGGAAGGGCGCTCATGGGGATGTCCTGCGGATTTCGTCCGTGCATGGTAGCGAACCGGGAGTAGGAGGTGCGACCAATGTCCATCGGAACGATAGATTCAAGTCATTGATCGACGCTTCGCGATGCAGTACCTTGGCTCCACTTCTACGGAGAACATCATGCCGTCCAGCCTGTCCATTCAGTCCCTCGCCCGCCTCGGTGCCATTGGCTCCGTGGTTGCTCGCGCGCAGGTTCTGGTCGCGGCTGCCGGCTATTTCTTCTATGGGTATTGGTTTAGCCAAAGGCGCGCCTGATACCCCACAGGCGCCCTAGCAAGCAGGGTCGCCAACCAGACAGTTTCCCAAAACCCCGGTCGGCAACCCGACCGGGGTTTTTGTTTTTCCGGCCCACAAGGCCAACGCATTGAACCGAGCCAACACGCTCAGACAGAGGACTACGACATGACCACTTATTACCGCTATTACCGCAACTCCGACTGGCGATTTAGCAGCGTGCTGCGTGCCACCCAACGAGCCTTGCCACGAACACTTAGATAGAGCGCCGAGCGCGGAAAGACCACCGCGCCGGCCAAGGATGCCCGTCAGATGAACGCTTCCACCTCCACCCTGATCCGCCCAGAGCACGCAGCTACCGCCGAAGTCCTCGACCTGCCGCTGCCCTCCGCTCGCCGCCGCGAACAGCCGCTGCCGAGCCCCGCCGACCTGCGCCAGCGCCTGCCGCTGTCCGCCGCCATGGCCCACCGCGTCCGCGAAGGCCGCGAAGCGATCCGCGCCGTCCTCGATGGCCGCGACCCGCGCCTGCTGGTGGTGATCGGTCCCTGCTCGCTGCACGACCCCGTCTCCGCCCTCGAATACGCCGACCGCCTCGCCGAACTGGCGCCGCAGGTGAGCGACCAGCTGCTGCTGGTGATGCGCGCCTACGTCGAGAAACCGCGTACCACCATCGGCTGGAAGGGCCTGGTCTACGACCCGCAGCTGGACGGCAGCGGCGATATGGCCGGCGGCCTGGAACTGTCGCGCCGGCTGATGCTGGGCATGCTCGAACGCGGCCTGCCGATCGCCACCGAACTGCTGCAACCGTTGGTGGCCGGCTACTTCGACGACCTGCTGGGCTGGGCCGCCATCGGCGCACGCACCAGTGAATCCCAGGTGCATCGCGAGATGGTCAGCGGCCTCGATCTGCCGGTAGGTTTCAAGAACGGCACCGACGGCAGCATCGGCATCGCCACCGACGCCATGCGCTCGGCAGCGCATCCGCACCAGCACTTCGGCATCGATGCGCAGGGCCGACCCTCGCTGGTACAGACCCAGGGCAACCCGGATACCCATCTGGTCCTGCGCGGCGGCCACGCCGGTCCGAACTTCGACGCGGCCAGCGTGCAGCAGATTCGCCAGGGCCTGGAGAAGCTCGGCCTCGAGCCGAGCATCATGGTCGATTGCAGCCACGCCAACAGCGGCAAGGACCCGCTGCGCCAGCCGGCGGTGCTGGACAGCGTGCTCGACCAGCGCCTGGCCGGCGACGCCTCGCTGCGCGGCGTGATGCTGGAGAGTCACCTGTTCGACGGCTGCCAGCCGCTGTCCGGTGAGTTGCGCTACGGTGTCTCGATCACCGACGGCTGCCTGGGCTGGAGCGGCACCGAGGCGTTGTTGCTGAACGCGGCGCAGCGCCTGCGTCGGGACCACGCGTGACGAGGGTCGGCATGGTGTAGGGCGTATAACGCTCCGCGTTATACGCCGATTATCCCGTGGCTCCGCGTGCGTCAGGGGCAGCCACGGAGCCACCGCTTGGAGGTGCTTCGGGATTTACCCGGGAGCTGGGCGCGAGATCGGTGTATCGGCGTACAACCGCGAACGGTTGTACGCCCTACGTCTCTTAGTCAGACGCGAATTACCTCACTGCTCTTCGCTGTCCACCAGCAGGTTCTCCAGCGTCTCCCGGTACTCCCCCGGCTCTTCCCACAACCCGCGCTGCTGCGCTTCCACCAGGCGTTCGGCGATGTCGCGCAGGGCTTCGGGGTTGTGCTGGCGGATGAATTCGCGGGTGTCGTCGTCCAGCAGGTAGGCGTCGGCCAGCAGGCGGTACTGGTGGTCGTCGACCAGTTCGCTGGTGGCGTCGAAGGCGAACAGGTAGTCCACCGTCGCGGCCAGTTCGAAGGCGCCCTTGTAGCCGTGGCGCTTCATGCCGGCGATCCATTTCGGGTTCACCGCGCGCGAACGCACCACGCGGCCCAGTTCTTCCTTGAGGGTGCGGACGCGCGGGTTGTCCGGCTGACTGTGGTCGCCGTGGTAGCTGGCCAGCGCCTGGCCCTGGATGACCTCGGCGGCGGCGAGCATGCCGCCCTGGAACTGGTAGTAGTCGTTGGAATCGAGGATGTCGTGCTCGTGGTTGTCCTGGTTGTGCAGCACCGCCTGCAGGCCGGACAGGCGCTGGGCGAAGCGCTCGCGCGCCGGGGTGCCGTCGTCGCCGGCGCCGTAGGCGTAGCCGCCCCAGTTCAGGTAGGCCTCGGCGAGGTCGGCGCGGCTGTCCCACTGGCGGGATTCGATTACGCCCTGCACGCCGGCACCGTAGGCGCCGGGCTGGGCGCCGAAGATGCGCCAGCCTGCTTGGCGGCGGGCTTCGTCGGGCTCTAACCCATCACTCGCCAGCCGTGCCTGATCGGCGCGCACTCGAGCCGCCAGCGGGTTCAGATCGTCCGGCTCGTCCAGCGCGGCGACGGCCTGCACGGCGGCATCGAACAGGCGAATGAGGTTGGCGAAGGCATCACGGAAGAAGCCCGAGACCCGCAGCGTCACGTCCACGCGCGGGCGGTCGAGCAGGGTGATCGGCAGGATCTCGAAATCCTCCACGCGCTGGCTGCCGGCTTGCCACACCGGGCGCACGCCGAGCAGCGCGAGGGCCTGGGCGATGTCGTCGCCGCCGGTGCGCATGGTGGCCGTGCCCCATACCGACAGGCCGAGCTGGCGCAGGTGGTCGCCGTGGTCCTGCAGGTGGCGTTCGAGCAGGCGGCTGGCGGACTGGAAGCCCAGGCGGAATGCGGTGGGCGTGGGCAGGTTGCGTACGTCCACGGTGAAGAAATTGCGCCCGGTGGGCAGCACGTCGACCCGTCCGCGACTGGGCGCGCCGCTGGGGCCGGGCGGGACGAAGCGGCCGCCGAGGCCGGCGAGCAGGTGACCGATCTCGCTGGCGCCACAGGCATCCAGGGTCGGTGCGATCTGCTGCTGAAGTTGCGCAAGGACCGCCGCGCTGGCGCTGCCGGGCGCGCTGACCGAGCCGTCGATCAGGCGCAGGGCGAACAGCTCCAGGCGCTCGCGGGTGTCGCCGTTGCTGCGCCAGGGTTCGTCGCTCACGGCGGTCAGCACATCAGGGCGCGGACCTTCCCACGGCTCGGCGAAGGCTTCGTCCAGCGGGTCGCGGCCCAGCTTCAGGTCCTCGCTCAGTGCGCGCAGCAGGCTGGCGTTGCTGCCACGCCCATCGCCGCGCGGAATGCGCACCAGCGACAGCAGTGTGTCGCGGCGCAACTCGCCCACGGGCGACTCGCCGAACACATGCAGGCCGTCGCGAATCTGCGATTCCTTGAGGTCGCACAGGTAGGCGTCCAGCTGCGGCAACCAGCTTTCCGCATCGTCGCTCAACTGCAGGCCCAGCTCGCGGTCCAGTGAGGTTTCGCGTACCAGTGTGAGGATATCGCCGCGCAATTCCGTGGCGCGGCGCGGGTCGAGCAGCGAGGCGTCGTAGTACTCGTCGGCCAGGCGTTCGAGGTCGCGCAGCGGACCGTAGTTTTCCGCGCGGGTCAGCGGCGGCATCAGGTGGTCGATGATCACCGCCTGGGCGCGGCGCTTGGCCTGGGCGCCTTCGCCGGGGTCGTTGACGATGAACGGGTAGAGGTTGGGCAGCGGGCCGAGGATCGCGTCCGGCCAGCACTCTTCCGAGAGACCGACGCCCTTGCCGGGCAGCCATTCGAGGTTGCCGTGCTTGCCGACGTGGATCATCGCGTCGGCGCCGAACACTTCGCGCAGCCAGAAGTAGAAGGCGAGGTAGCCGTGGGGCGGCACCAGCGACGGGTCGTGGTAGATCGCTGCCGCGTCGAGCTGGTAGCCACGCGCCGGCTGGATGCCGACAAAGCCCAGGCCGAAGCGCAGGCCAGCGACCATCATCCGGCCGCTGCGGAACATCGGGTCCTGTTGCGGCTCGCCCCAGCGCTCGCGCACGGCTTGCTGGTTGGCTTCGGGCAGGCGCGCGAAGCAGGCGAGGTAGTCGTCCAGCGCCAGGCTCTGCGCGCAGGGACGCAGGTCGAGGCTGTCGAGGTCGTTGCTGACGCCGCCGAGCAGTTGCTGGATCAGCGCGGTGCCGGAATCGGGCAGGCCGGCGACCGGATAACCCTGGGCCTCCAGCGCACGCAGGATGTTCAAGGCGGCGGCCGGCGTGTCGAGGCCGACGCCATTGCCGATGCGCCCATCGCGGGTTGGATAGTTGGCCAGGATCAGTGCCACGCGCTTGTCGGCGTTGGCCTTGCGTGCCAGCAGCATCCAGCGCCGCGCCAGTTCGGCGACGAAATCCATGCCCGGTCGGTGCGGCAGGTAGCAGACCACGTCGCTCTGGCTGCGCTCGCTGCGCCAGGCCAGGCCCTTGAAGCTGATCGGCCGGGTGATGAGGCGGCCGTCCAGTTCCGGCAGCGCGATGTGCATGGCCAGGTCGCGTGGGCCGAGGCCCTGCGGGTTGGCGCGCCAGAGGTCGAGGTTGTCCAGCGAGCAGATCGCTTGCAGCACCGGCACGTCGCGGCGGAATGGCCGGTCCTGCGGTGCTTCCGGGTTCGACTGGGCAAAGCCGGTGGTGTTGATGATCAGCTCGGCGTCGGCGCTGTCGAGCAGGCTTTCCACCGTCTCCAGGCAGGCGGCTTCCTTGAGGCTGGCCACGGCGATGGGCAGGGGGTTGATGCCCTGGGCCAGCAGGCGATCGCAGAAGGTGTCGATGAAGCCGGTGTTCGCCGCTTGCAGGTGGGTGCGATAGAACAGCAAGGCGGCGACCGGTGACTCGGGGTGCCAGTCGGCCTGCCAGCGGGCGAGGTCGCTGCTGCCAATCTGCGGGTGATAGATCGCCACACGCGGCAAGGTCTGTGGCTCGCTCCAGGCGTAGTCGCGGTGCAGGTGGCGGTTGGCGAGGCAGGCGAAGAACTGGCGGGCGTTGTCCATGCCGCCCTGGCGCAGGTACTGCCAGAGGCGCTCGGCATCCTGCGGCGGGACGCTGCACAGCGCGCTGAGTTCGGGGTCGGGCTTGTCGTCGCCGGGCACCGCGATCAGCGTGACGCCGCGCTCCGCCAGCGCCGCCAGTTGCTCCATGCCGTAGCGCCAGTAGCCGACGCCGCCGTGCACCGAAATCAGGATGACCTTGGCGTGCTGCAAAACCTGGTCGACGTAGAGGTCGACCGAGGCATGGTTCTGCAACTGCATGGGGTTGGCCAGGCGCAGGCTCGGGTAGTCCTCCGGCAGCTCGCGGGCGGCCTCGGCGAGCAGCGCCAGGTGCGAGTCGCCGCTGCAGAGGATCACCAGGTCGGCGGGCGTCTGGGCCAGGTCGGCGATGCCGTCGTCGGGGACGAAGCCGCCGGGTTGGGTGCGCAGCAGGTGCATGGGATGTGCTCGATGTGATCGTCCTTGTAGGGCGTACAACCGTTCGCGGTTGTACGCCGCTTCACCAAGTCTTGCCCTCAGTTCCGAGGCTAGCCCGGAGTGCGATCAGACCAAGGCGAAGCGGCGTATAACGCGGAGCGTTATACGCCCTACGAAAGCGGGTGCCTGCCGGAGATAGACATAGAATCTCCTACAGGTTCTGCGTCAGGCCAGGGCAGTACGCAGCTCGTTGGCGATGGTCGCCTGGTCCAGTTCCTGGCCGATCACCACCAGGCGCGTGCCGCGGGTTTCATCGCTGCGCCAGGCGCGGTCGAAGTGCTTGTCGAAGCGCTTGCCGACACCCTGCACCAGCAGGCGCATGGGCTTGCCGGGGACGGCGACGAAGCCCTTGATGCGCAGCACGGCGTGACGCTCGACCAGTGCGTTCAACGCCTCGAGCAGGGCGCGTTCTTCTACTTCCGGCAGGTCGACATGGAAGGAGTCGAACTCGTCGTGGTCGTGGTCTTCATGGCCTTCGTGGTCGTGGTGGGTCGGGCGGCTGTCGATGTGCAGCTCGGCCTCGGCGTTCAGGCCCAGCAGCACCGAGAGCGGCAGCTGGCCGGAACTGGCTTCGACGATCTTCACCGCCGGCGGCAGTTCCTCGGCCACCTCGGCGCGTACGCGGGCGAGCGCTTCGGCGTCGAGCAGATCAGCCTTGTTCAGTACCACCAGGTCGGCGCTGGCGAGCTGGTCTTCGAAGAGTTCGTGCAGCGGCGATTCGTGGTCCAGGTTCGGGTCCTGCTGGCGCTGCTCGTCGACCTGCTCGGGGTGGGCGGCGAAGGTGCCGGCGGCCACGGCCGGGCTGTCGACCACGGTGATCACCGCATCCACGGTGCAGGCGTTGCGGATTTCCGGCCACTGGAAGGCTTGCACCAGCGGCTTGGGCAGGGCCAGGCCGGAGGTCTCGATGAGGATCTGGTCGAGGTCGCCACGACGTGCCACCAGCTCGCGCATCACCGGGAAGAATTCTTCCTGCACGGTGCAGCACAGGCAGCCGTTGGCCAGCTCGAAGACGCGGCCGACCGCCTCTTCTTCGCTGCAACCGATGGAGCACTGCTTGAGGATGTCGCCGTCGATGCCCAGCTCGCCGAATTCGTTGACGATCACCGCGATACGGCGGCCTTCGGCGTTGTCCAGCATGTGGCGGAGCAGGGTGGTCTTGCCGGCACCGAGGAAGCCGGTGACGATGGTGACGGGGAGTTTGGCCAGGGTTTTCATGCGCGCCTCGCAAGCGGAAATCGGAAGGCGGATGAAGGGCGCGCGCGCGGGATCGCCGCGCAACGAAGGTCGCCACCGGATCACCCCGCCCGGTTGTCTTGATGCTGCACGAGGCAGGTCTCCTGGCTCACAGCCCTTGCTCGTCTCTTCGCCTTCCCGCCCGAATCGGCAGTGGCGCGTGAAGAGACAGGCTGTTCACAGTTGCGGGGGCAGCCGTGGCGCATCCGAAGATTTCCACGTTCCCTCTTAGCTCCGGCCAGCGCCGGAGAACCTCGAAGGGTGGAAGGCTACGCAGCGAGGGCGGGGCGGTCAATCGCCGGGGATCGGTTGACGCCTGTCGGCTGCCGTGGTCAGCTAGCGCGGTTTCAGGTGTCTCGCGCCACGCGCGCGAGGTGAAACGGGAAGCCGGTGCGTCCGCAAGGACCAGTCCGGCGCTGCCCCCGCAACGGTAAGCGATCGTAGGGTCATCAGTAGTCACTGTGCTGACGCATGGGAAGACTGACCCGCTTGGCCACAGGCCAACGTCGCAAGCCCGGAGACCGGCCTGGAACTTTCGTTTTTTGGCAAACCCGCGGTGGGCGGGCGCAGGCCGTGGCGCGACCAATCCGGCGCGTTCGAATGCGTTCAACCTCTGCGTTCTCTTACTTTGATCTTCAGAGGGAACGTTCATGTCCAGCAGCACCCTGACGCACGCGTCGAGCACTTCCATCCCCCTTTCCAAGCGCATCAGCCTGGCCGTTGGCGCCAGCCTGCTGGGCGCGCTGCTGGTGTACTTCGCCGGCTTCTCGCATCTGGATGCGGTCCACAACGCCGCGCACGACACCCGCCACAGCGCGGGTTTCCCCTGCCACTAATGTGCACCGCCTGCGCGTAAGCGCGGCGAATTCGAGGCACTCCCGGTCGCGCGTTTGCAGCGTTCGAGGCCTCGTCTCGCCTGGAGAATTGCAATGATCAAACGTATCGCCCAGACCGCTGGTTTCGCCGGTCTGATCGCGGCGCTGGTACTCACCGTGGTCCAGCTGCTGTGGGTATCCCCGCTGATCCTCAAGGCGGAGACCTTCGAGAAGGCCGAGCCTGCCGCCGCGCTGGTCGAAGAGCATGCCCACGAGCATGCCGATGGCGCCGCCGCCGGCCACCATCATGATGACGAAGCCTGGGAGCCGGAAGACGGCTGGCAGCGCATCCTATCCACCACCGGTGGCAACCTGGTCGTCGCCGTGGGGTTCGCCCTGATGCTGGCCGGCCTGTTCACCCTGCGCGAGCCGGGCAGGACCTCCGAGGGCCTGCTCTGGGGGCTGGCCGGTTTCGCCGTGTTCACCCTGGCGCCGTCGCTGGGCCTGCCGCCGGAAGTGCCCGGCACCGCCGCCGCCGACCTGACCCTGCGGCAGACCTGGTGGATCGGCACCGCCGCCGCCACTGCCGCCGGCCTCGCGCTGCTGGTGTTCGGCCGCCACTGGGCGCTGCGCATCGTGGGCGTCGCGCTGCTGGTGGTGCCGCATGTGATCGGGGCGCCGCAGCCGGAAGTGCATTCCAGCCTCGCGCCGGAAAGCCTGGCCCACGAGTTCATCATCGCCTCGCTGGTCACCAACGCGGTGTTCTGGGCGGCTCTGGGCCTGATCGCGGCCTGGCTGTTCCGTCGCTTCGCACCGTCGGCCTGATCCGCGCGCTATGCTCGACCCCCGCAGCCGGCACCGCCGCCTGCGGGGTTTTGTTTTGTGGAGGTAGAGAATGACGCTGGTTGCCGGCTTGGGTTGCCGCCGTGGCTGCTCGCTCGATGAATTGCGCGAGTTGCTGCGCGAAACGCTGGCGGAAGTCGGACTCGACGAGTCGCACCTCACCGCCCTGGCCAGTGCCACGCTGAAGGCCGACGAGGAAGGGCTGCTGGCACTGGCCGCCGCACTCGATCTGCCACTGGGGCTGTTCACGCCACAGCAGCTGGCAGCGTGCGAGAAGCGCCTGAGCGATCCCTCCGAAACCGTGCGCGCGGCCACTGGCAGCGCCAGCGTTGCCGAAGCGGCGGCATTGTTGCAGGCCGAGGCACAAGGCAACGCGCCGGCACGCCTGCTGGTGGGAAAACGGCGCAGCGATCAAGCCACCTGCGCGTTGGCCTTCATCCCCGTCGAATCCCCACAGGAGCAGCCATGACGGTCTACTTCATCGGCGCCGGCCCCGGCGACCCCGAGCTCATCACGGTCAAAGGCCAGCGGTTGATCCGCACCTGCCCGGTGATCCTCTACGCCGGCTCGCTGGTGCCGCCAGCGGTGCTGGAAGGGCACAGTGCCGAACGCGTGGTGAATACCGCCGAACTGAACCTGGACGAGATCGTCGCGCTGCTGGCGCAGGCTCATGCCGAGGGCAAGGACGTGGCACGGGTGCACTCCGGTGATCCCTCGCTGTACGGCGCGATCGGCGAGCAGATCCGCCACCTGCGCGATCTGGGCATCGCCTACGAGATCATCCCCGGTGTTACCGCGACTTCCGCCTGCGCGGCGATCCTGGGCTGTGAGCTGACCCTGCCGGATATCTCGCAGACGCTGATCCTCACCCGCTACGCGAGCAGGACGCGCATGCCCGAGGGTGAATCCCTCGCCGAACTGGCGCAGCACCGCGCGACCCTGGCCATTCACCTGGGGGTTGGCCAGTTGGCGAACATCGTTGCCGAACTGCTGCCGCACTACGG
The DNA here is from genome assembly GCA_046940325.1 of Enterobacterales bacterium AE_CKDN230030158-1A_HGKHYDSX7. Classification (GTDB taxonomy): domain Bacteria; phylum Pseudomonadota; class Gammaproteobacteria; order Pseudomonadales; family Pseudomonadaceae; genus Pseudomonas. The sequence goes on from JBKYMN010000012.1 coordinate 66,620, forward strand.
CGCCGACTGCCCCGTCGCCGTGATCCACCGCGCCAGCTGGCCGGACCAGGACCAGGTCACCGGCACCCTCGGCGACATCCTGCCCAAGGCCGAAGCCAAGGGTTTCCGGCGTACGGCGCTGATCCTGGTGGGCAGGGTGCTGGGGGCGGAAGGGTTTGCCGATTCGTCGCTGTACAGCGCGGAGCATGCGCACCTGTATCGGTCGTAGCGAAATCAGTCGGCTGGCAGGGGCCGCGATCCAAGGCTCTGGGCGAAGCGCAACAGGTAGCCGTCCGGGTCCTGGACGAGGAAATTGCGCTCCCCGTACAACTGTTCGTCCTGCCGGTACCAGCGCTCCTCGACGGGTTTGCGTAGCGAGATGCGCGCCTCGTTCAGCGAACTCACCAGCGCCTGGGTATCGGGGCAGCGGATAGAGAAGTTGACGCCTCGTCCCAGTGGAGGGTCCAGTGGGCGCACGCTCCATGGCGAGTCGGAATGCCAGTCCTGCTCCAGCATGAGCTGGCTGTCGCCAAAGGAAAGAAAGGCGAAGTCGTCTTCGCGGCGCAGGTACTCGATGGCGAAACCGAGCACTTCGCAGTAGAAGTGCAGGCTTCTCGTCAGGTCCGCGACGATCAGCTCCGGCACCAGGGCGTTCATCTTCAGCATGTCGGTGCTCTCACGCCAGCCACTGCTCCCCGCGCGGCAGCATCCCGCGCCGCAAGTACCAGCGCACCCACAGGTGCACGCCGAGCGCGGCGCACACCGTCAGCAGGATCGTCAGGTTTTCCGTTTCCATGGCAGCCCCCTCGTCCGGGTTTCCTGCCTGACAGGGTAGGCCTGCGACAAAGCGCCGCACAGGTACAGATCGTTTCCGAATGTGCGGATCAGTCCTGCGGCGCCTTTCAGCCCTGCAGCGAATGGATGATCCGCCCGAGGGTTTCCATCGCCTGTTCGCTGGTGGCCGTCCACGGGTGCCCGTAGTTCAGCCGCAGGCAGTGGCCGAAGCGCCGCGTCGCCGAGAAGATCGGCCCCGGCGCGAGGCTGATGCCCTGGGCGTGGGCGAGCTGGAACAGCTTGAGCGCGTCGATCTGTTCGGGCAGTTCCAGCCACAGGAAGTAGCCGCCGCTGGGGCGGGTGACGCGGGTGGCGGCGGGGAAGTGCCGGGCCACGGCGGCGAGCATCGCGTGCTGCTGGCTCTCCAGCGCGTGGCGCAACTTGCGCAGGTGGCGGTCGTAGCCGCCGTGCTGCAGGTAGTCGGCGATGGCCGCCTGGGCCGGCACCGAGGCCGACAGGCTGGTCATCAGCTTGAGCCGCTCGATCTGCTCGGCGTAGCGCCCGCCGGCCACCCAGCCCACGCGGTAACCTGGCGCCAGGCTCTTGGAGAAGGAGCTGCAGTGCATCACCAGCCCTTCGCTGTCGAACGCCTTCACCGGCTTGGGCGCCTGGGCGGCAAAGTACAGTTCGGCGTAGACGTCGTCCTCGATCAGCGGCACCTGATGCTGGCTCAGCAGGGCGGCGAGGGCGCGTTTCTTGTCTTCGCTCATGCTGGCGCCCAGCGGGTTCTGGAAGTTGCTCATGAACCAGCAGGCCTTGATCGGCAGGCGCGCCAGGCTGTCGGCGAGCACGTCGAGGTCGATGCCTTCGCGCGGGTGTACGGGGATTTCCACGGCCTTGAGCTTCAAGCGCTCCAGCACCTGCAGGCTGGCGTAGAAGGCCGGCGCTTCGATGGCGACCAGGTCGCCCGGCTGGGTGACCACCTGCAGGCACAGGTTGAGCGCTTCCAGCGCGCCGTTGGTAACCACCAGTTCCTCCACCGGCAGCGGCATGCCGCCGACCATGTAGCGCAGGGCGATCTGCCGGCGCAGCGCGTGGCTGCCGGGCGCGAGGTCGGCGACCACCGAACGCGGGTCCATGTCACGCACGGCGTGGGCCATGGAGCGTGCCAGGCGCGGCAGGGGGAAGAGTTCCGGGGCCGGGAAGGCCGAGCCGAAGGGCACGGTGTCCGGGTCCTTGATCGAGCTGAGCACCGAGAACACCAGTTCGCTCACGTCCACCTCGGTGGTCTGCGCGTCGTGGCGGGCGATCTCGGGTTCCGCCAGGGCGCGCTGCACGTGCTCACGGACGAAGTAGCCGGAGCGTGCGCGGGCGACGATCAGCCCGCGATCCTCCAGCAGGTAGTAGGCCTGGAACACCGTGGATGCGCTGACCCCGTAGGTGCGGCTGGCGTGCCGCACCGAGGGGACCTTCTGGCCGGGGGCGAGTACGCCGCTGCGGATCAGGCCGGCGATCTCGTCGGCGAATTTCTCGTAGCGCTTCATCTTGTCCTGCACGGCGGCCTGGGGGGCGGAAGAATCCGCCCACTCTAGGCGCTGCGCCGAGGTCACGCCAAGCTCCCTGGCCATGCTCAGCGCCTCGGCGAGACGAAGGTGCTGGCGGCGTCGATCTCCTCGTTGCCGTCGCTGACCCTGAAGTGCAGCGGCACCGAACCTCCCGCGCTGCTCTGCGCCTCACTGGCCACCGAGATGGCGAAGTCGCGAATCTCGCCCGGTTGCAGCATCAGCTCCGGCACGCCCTGCAGGCGGTAGCCGGCACCGTCGGCGAGGCTCAGGTGGTAATGCTGCGGCTGCTGGGTCTTGTTGATCAGCTTGAGGTTGTAGATGTTCTCGATCTCGCCGGCGGCGTTCTCGCGGAACAGGCCACGGTCGCGGGCCACGTCGAGGTTGATCAGCGGCCTCGCCTCCAATGCCCAGACGAAGGCGCCGATCATCACCAGCAGGACCGCCGCGTAGCCGATCAGGCGCGGGCGCAGCAGGTGGGTCTTGCCGCCTTCGAGCGCACGCTCGGAGGTGTAGCGCACCAGCCCGCGGTCGTAGCCCATCTTGTCCATCACCGAGTCGCAGGCGTCGATGCAGGCGGCGCAGCCGATGCAGGCGATCTGCAGGCCGTCGCGGATGTCGATGCCGGTGGGGCAGACCTGCACGCACTGGTGGCAGTCGATGCAGTCGCCCAGGCCCAGGGCCTTGGGATCGGCGTCCTTCTTGCGCGCGCCACGGGATTCGCCGCGCGCCGCGTCGTAGGAAATGATCAGCGTGTCCTTGTCGAACATCACGCTCTGGAAGCGCGAGTACGGGCACATGTGGATGCACACCTGCTCGCGCAGCCAGCCGGCGTTGGCGTAGGTGGCCGCGGCAAAGAACGCGACCCAGAAGGTGCTTTCCAGGTCGAGTCTGAAGGTGAGCAGGTCCGCCACCAGCGGCCGCACCGGGGTGAAGTAGCCGATGAAGGTGACCGCGGTGACCAGGCTGATCAGCAGCCAGAGGCCGTGCTTGGCACTTTTGCGCAGGACTTTCTCGGCGCTGGCCGGGCCCTTGTCGAGTTTCATGCGCTGGTTGCGGTCGCCCTCGGTGACCTGCTCGGCCCACATGAAGATCCAGGTCCACACGCTCTGCGGGCAGGTGTAGCCGCACCAGACGCGGCCGGCGAATACCGTGATGAAGAACAGGCCGAAGGCGGCGATGATCAGGATCGCCGAGAGCAGGATGAAATCCTGCGGCCAGAAGGTCGCGCCGAAGATGTAGAACTTGCGCTCGGGCAGGTCCCAGAGCACCGCCTGGCGGCCGTTCCAGGTCAGCCACAGGGTGCCGAAGAACAACAGGAACAGCAGGCCGCCGCCCAGGCGCCGCAGGTCGCGGAAGCGCCCGGCGAAGCGCTTGGTGTAGACCGTCGGGGTCACCGCCGACAGCGGTTTCGGCGGCGGGGTGAAGCGTTGCGGTGCGTCGATCTGGATGACCTTCGCGGGGATTCTTTCGCTCATTGTCGTGGCCCATCAGGCAGAAGAGGCGCCGCGACTGTACGAATCGGTCTGCACCCGAAACAGATTCAGGTCCGCCGGAAAAAACCATATCAGATGGCGAAAATCGCTCCGCCCCGCGGCGCCAAGGGCCTGGCGTACTGCAGGATGGGGCGGCTGATCGGGCCTGTTGCGGCAACCGGTCGCAGGCCCGCCGGGGCAGGCACGGGGCCCATCTGATCCGGTTTTTCCCGCGCGATCTGCCGCTGTTTTGCACAGCAGGCGCCGGCCACTATTCGGTCATCCCTGAAGTAGCGCGCTCGACGACAGAAGCAGGCCGCTACGCAACGTCCCGAAGGTGGCCTGGCGATGTACCGATACGATGATTACGACCGCGCCCTGGTGCGCGAACGGGTGGCGCAGTTCCGTGACCAGGTGCAGCGCCGCCTGAGCGATGAGCTGAGCGAGGAGGAATTCCTGCCGCTGCGCCTGCAGAACGGCCTGTACCTGCAGAAGCACGCCTACATGCTGCGCGTGGCGATTCCCTACGGCACCCTGTCGAGCGAGCAGATGCGCACCCTGGCCTGGATCGCCCGCGAGCACGACCGCGGCTACGGCCACTTCACCACGCGGCAGAACATCCAGTTCAACTGGGTGGAGCTGGAGCGTGTGCCAGACATCCTTGAGCGCCTCGCTGAGGTCGAAATGCACGCCATCCAGACCTCCGGCAACTGCGTGCGCAACATCACCACCGAGGCCTTCGCCGGGGTCGCCGCCGACGAGTTCCTCGACCCGCGCCCGCTGGCGGAAATCCTTCGCCAGTGGTCCACGGTGAACCCCGAATTCCTGTTCCTGCCGCGCAAGTTCAAGATCGCCCTCTGCGCTGCCGAGGAAGACCGCGCGGCGGTGATGATGCACGACATCGGCCTCTATCTGCGCCGCGCCGAGGATGGCGAACTGCGCCTGAAGGTGCTGGTGGGCGGCGGCCTGGGGCGCACGCCGCTGCTCGGCCAGGTGATCCGCGACGACCTGCCCTGGTGGCACCTGCTGTCCTACGTCGAGGCCATCCTGCGCGTGTACAACCGCCATGGCCGGCGCGACAACAAGTACAAGGCGCGGATCAAGATCCTGGTGAAGGCGCTGGGTATCGAGGCGTTCTCCCGCGAAGTGGAGGAGGAGTGGCAGCACCTGCGCGATGGCGAGGCGCAGCTGACCCTCGATGAGTACCAACGCGTCGCGGCGGCATTCGATCCGCCGGTCTACGCGCCTTCTGACGATCTCGCTTACGGGACGGCGTTGGCCGCCGATGCGGTATTCGCCCGCTGGGTGTCGCGCAACGTGCGCCCGCACCGCGTGCCGGGCTATGCCAGCGTGGTGCTCTCCACCAAGCCGGGCGCCGAGGCGCCGCCGGGGGACGCCACCGCCGAGCAGATGGAGCAGGTGGCCGACTGGGCCGAGCGCTTCGGCTTCGGCGAAATCCGCGTTGCCCATGAACAGAACCTGGTGCTGCCGGACGTACGCAAGGCCGATCTCCACGCGCTCTGGCAGGAAGCCTGCGCGGCTGGCCTGGGCACGCCGAACCAGGGCCTGCTGACCGACATCATCGCCTGCCCCGGCGGCGATTTCTGTGCGCTGGCCAACGCCAAGTCGATCCCCATCGCCCAGGGCATCCAGCAGCGCTTCGAGGACCTGGACTACCTGCACGACCTGGGCGACCTGAGCCTGAACATCTCCGGCTGCATGAACGCCTGTGGCCATCACCACATCGGCAACATCGGCATCCTCGGCGTCGATAAGAACGGCAGCGAGTGGTACCAGATCACCCTGGGTGGCGCGCAGGGCGTGAAAAGCGCGCTGGGCAAGGTGATCGGCCCGTCGTTCAGCGCCGCCGAGGTACCGGATGTGATCGAGGCGCTGGTACAGACCTACGTGGAGCAGCGCGGCCCGGGCGAGCGCTTCGTCGAAACGGTCGAGCGCATCGGTTTGGAGCCTTTCAAGGCGCGGGTCTACCGCCAGGCGGAGGTGCCGGCATGAAGAACCTGATTCGCTTGCGCGACGGCGTGGCCGAAATAGTGCCGCATGATCCCTGGACCCTGTTGCGTGAAGTGCCGCAAGAGTTGCCTGAAGGCAAGCTCATCCTGCCGCTGAAGGACTGGCTCGCGCTCAGCTCTGGCAGGAGCGAGCTTGCTCGCGAACAGGAGTCCCTGGCGGCACTGGAGCTGGGCGGTTCGCGAGCAAGCTCGCTCCTGCAGCCTCACGGGGTGTGGCTGGCGCCGGAGGACGACCCCGAAGACCTGATCTGGCGTTTGAAGGAGCCGGCGCTGATCGCCATTGACTTCCCCAGCTTCCGCGACGGTCGCGGTTACAGCCTGGCCTACCTGTTGCGCAGCCGCCTGGGCTGGCGCGGCGAGCTGCGCGCGGTGGGCGATGTGCTGCGCGACCAGCTGGCGCACCTGCGCCAGTGCGGTTTCGACGCTTTCGCCGTGCGCGAGGACAAGTCCGTGGAAGACGCCCTGAAGGGCCTCTCCGGCCTGAGCGTCCTCTATGGGCGCTCGGTGATCGAGCCGCGCCCGCTGTTCCGTCGTCGTTCCTAGGACGGCATCGCCGCGCCCGGCCAAGGCTGCAGCGGGTCGGCCAAGCTTGACGCTGTGCCGGGGGGCAGGAAAAATGCGGGCATGATCCCCAGTGCGACGCGCACCGGGGTAACCCACGGATTTCGAGTGACCCCCCGAATATGCGCATGCGCCTGATGCTGCTGGGTGGCGGTAATGCCCTTGGACAGGCGCTGATCCGCCTCGGAGCCGAGGAAGACATCGGCTTCCTCGCCCCCCGGCCGCCCGAACAGGGCTGGGATGCCTCCAGTCTTACCGTGCTGCTGGACGAGACCCGCCCCGACGCGGTGATCAACCTCGCCTACTACTACGACTGGTTCCAGGCCGAAGGCGTCGACGCCGCCCGGCTGGCCAGCCAGGAGCGCGCGGTGGAGCGCCTGGCCGAACTCTGCCAGCACCACGAGATCCTGCTGATCCAGCCTTCGAGCTACCGCGTGTTCGACGGCGCCCGCGCCACCGCCTACAGCGAGAAGGACGAACCGCTGCCGCTGGGCCCGCGTGGCCAGGCGCTGTGGCGGATGGAGCAGTGGGTCCGCGCGACCTGCCCGCGGCATGTGCTGCTGCGCTTCGGCTGGCTGCTGGACGACAGTGCCAACGGCGTGCTCGGCCGTTTCCTCGAGCGGGCCGAGAAGGAGCAGGTGCTGTTCCTCGCCGACGATCGCCGGGGCAACCCGACGCCGGTGGACGACGCCGCGCGGGTGATCCTCTCCGTACTCAAGCAGCTCGACTGCCAGTCACCGCTGTGGGGCACCTACCACTACGGCGGCCTGGAGGCCACCACGACCCTGTCCCTGGGGCAGGTCGTGCTCGGCGAGGCCCGCGCCTTCCGCAACCTGGCCGTCCAGGAACCGAGCCCGCAGGCCCACGCCGCGCGCCCGGACGCCGGCGACGAACCGCAGCACGCGGTGCTCGCCTGCAAGAAGATCCTCCATACCTTCGGTATCAAGCCGCGCGCCTGGCGCGCCGGCCTGCCCGCCCTGCTGGACCGTTACTACCGCCATGTCTGATCGCCTCATCCCCTCCGCGCAGCCTATCCTCATCACCGGCGGCGCGGGGTTCATCGGTTCCCATCTGGCCGACGCCCTGCTCGCGCAGGGCTTCGCCGTGCGCGTGCTGGACGACCTGTCCACCGGCAAGCGCGAGAACCTCGACAGCCGCGTGGAACTGATCGTCGGCGACGTCGCCGATGAAGCGGCCCTGCGCGGCGCGGTCAGTGGTTGCCAGGGCGTCGTGCACCTGGCCGCCATCGCTTCGGTGCAGGCCTCGGTGGAAGACCCGGTGGGCACCCACCGCGCCAACTTCATCGGCACCCTGAACCTCTGCGAGGCCATGCGCCAGGAGGGCATCCACCGGGTGCTGTTCGCTTCCAGCGCGGCGGTCTACGGGCAGAATGGCGAAGGCACCGCCATCGACGAGGACGTGGTCAAGGCGCCGCTGACCCCCTACGCCTCGGACAAGCTGGCCAGCGAGTACTACCTGGACTTCTACCGCCGCGAGCACGCGCTGGAGCCGGCGATCTTCCGCTTCTTCAACGTCTATGGCCCGCGCCAGGACCCGTCCTCGCCGTACTCCGGGGTGATCAGCATCTTCGCCCGGCGTGCCGAGCAGGGCCTGCCGATCACCGTGTTCGGCGATGGCGAGCAGACGCGCGACTTCATCTACGTCGGCGACCTGGTGAAGCTGCTGGTCACGGCGCTGCTGGCCACCGAGGTGGCCGAGTCGGCGATCAACGTCGGCCTGGACCAGTCCACCAGCCTCAACCAGTTGCTGGCCGAGATCGGCAAGCTCACCGGCGGCCTGCCGGCCATCACCTACCAGCCGGCGCGCCATGGCGATATCCGCCACTCCCGCGCCGACAACCGCCGCCTGCTCGAGCGCTACAGCCTGGATGAACCCACGCCGCTGGCCGAGGGCCTGGCGCAGCTGATCACCACCAGGGTTTGTTGATCGCCAGGTAGAAGATGCCGGCCAGCGAGCCCAGCGCCAGTGCGCTGAGCACGGCCTTGCGCGGCTTCGACGCGCTGCGCAGGGCGAAGGCCGCCAGCACGATGTAGAGCACCAGCAGGCCGAGCTTCACCTGCAGCCAGACCGGCAGCGGCCAGGGCATCGCCAGGTGTACCAGGCCCAGGGCACTGAGCAGCAGCAGGGTATCGATCAGGTGCGGCAGGCCGCGTTGCCAGCCCGAGGGGCGCCGGCCCCAGAAGCTCAGCCCGAGGCGGAGCAGAAAGAGCGCGGCGCTGATGATCGCCAGGCTGACGTGCAGTGCTTTGAGTTCGAGGTACATACCGGTTCCCTGAAAATGAAAAAGGCGCCCTTGGGCGCCTTTTCACGTTTGCTCCGTCAGAAACGGTAGCCGAAACCGACCATGTAAACCCAGGGGTCGACGTCAACATCGACCTTGGTTTTCTTCACGCCCAGGGCGGACGGGCCGTCGACGCTGGCCTTGGTGTCGATGTCCATGTACCAGACCGCGGCGTTGACGAAGGCGTGCTCGTTGAGCATGTAGTCCATGCCCAGTTCGGCCGCCAGGCCCCAGGAGTCCTGCAGCTTCAGGTTGCTGAAGCCCTGGTCCTTGCGGCTGCTGCTGAGGTCTTCGTCGAAGAAGGTGGTGTAGTTGATACCCAGGCCGCCGTAGGGCTGGAAGGCGGAGCTGGTACCACCCATGGGGTAGTACTGCAGCAGCACGGTCGGCGGCAGCTGCTTGATGTCGGCGAGCTTGCCGTCCAGGCCGGAGAGGCCGGTGGCCTTGTTCAGGCCCTTGACGTCGACCTGGTGGTTGAACGGGGTGGCGGCGACCAGCTCGATGCCGATCTTGTCGGTGAGCAGGTAGGCGAAGGTCAGGCCCAGTTGGGTGTCGCTGTTGACGGTGGCCTTGGTGCCGCTGACCTTGGCGCCGTCGAGCTTGATATCGGAACTGCTGTCATCCGGGGCGACGGTGGCGATACCGCCACGGACGAGGAAGTCGCCCGCCTTGTGGCCGCGGATGTCGGCAGCCTGGGTCACGGTGGGAATGGCAACGGCGAGTGCGAGCAGCGAGGGGGTGATCCAGGACTTACGCATGATGAGCTCCAATATCTCTTTGGTATAAGTGTTGGTGCTCAGAATAGTAGAGAGCGCTAAAAGCACACTTTTGACCTGGCTCAATAAAGACCCCAGACCGCAGGTGGTCAAGCTGTGCGGCAAAGCGCCGCACAGCTACTGGCCGGTGTACTCGTAGGGCTCGATGCTGCTCGCCTGCATCTGGTAGCCGGCCTCGGCGAGGTCGCTTTCCACGGCCTTGACGCTCAGCTTGCCGATGATCCAGTACGGCTGGTAAAGCTCGTCGACTTTTACCCCCTTGCCGCCTCGAACATAGACGATCTGGTTGGACGGCGGCGGCGGCACGTGGATGCACGCGCCGTAGTAAGGCACCAGCAGGAAGTCACGGACGGTCTGGCCGTCTTCCTCGACTTCCAGCGGCACGATGTAGCCCGGCATCTTCACTTCCTGGCCGTCCAGTTGCTGCACCACCGGCGCATGGGGCGTCTGCTGCTTCACTGCCGGGCCACTCTCCGAATTGAGTACATCGGAAAGCTTGGACAGGTCGTGCAGCGGCACCGGCGGCGGGGGCGGCGGTGCGCCCTCGGGGATCAGCTCGGGCCAGGTCAGCTCACGCGGCGCCGCCCAGACGGCGGCGCTGGTGGCGAGCAGCAGGAGGAACAGCAGACGGCGCATGGGACTTCTCTATACGGGGATGGCTTGCACGGGGCTGCTCAGAGCCGGATCGACAGGCCATCGGCCAGTGATTGCCGATAGGCGCGCCACGCCGGCACACAGCCGATCAGCAGCGCGGCCAGGAGTATGCCGCCCAGCAGCGACCATTCATAGGCGCTGGGCAGCGCCAGTGGCAGGAAGATGCCGTAGTTCGCCTGCACGTAGGCCTGGCTGCCGGCGATGCCGGCGTAGAGCAGCCCGACGCCCAGCGCCACGCCCGCCAGCGCCAGGGCGAAGGCTTCCGCCACCAGCAGGCCGAAGATGTGCCAGGGTCGCGCGCCCACCGAGCGCAGGATGGCCATTTCCCGGCGGCGCTCGTTGAGGCTGGTGAGGATCGCCGTGAGCATGCCGATCAGCCCGGTCAGCACGACGAACAGCGAGACCACGAACAGCGCCTTCTCCGCCGTGCCCATCAGGCCCCACAGCTCCTGCAGCGCCACGCCAGGGAGGATCGCCATCAGCGGCTCGCCGTCGTACTCGTTGATCTGCCGCTGCAGGGTGAAGGTCGCCACCTTGCTCTTGAGGCCCAGCAGGAAGGCGGTGATCGCCTTGGGCTGCAGGTCCATGCCGCGCGCCTGGTCCTCGCTGATGCGCGCCGCGCCACGCGCCGGTACGCCGTTCTTCCAGTCGACGTGCAGCGCCTCCATGCCCTGCAGCGAGATGTGCAGGGTGCGGTCCACCGGCGTGCCGGTGCGCTTGAGGATGCCGACCACGGTGAAGGGTTTGTCGTCGTGCTGCACCAGGGCGATGGTGCTGACGCCGTGGGCCAGGACGATCCTGTCGCCCAGCTTGTAATGCAGCGCCTCGGCGACTTCGGCGCCGAGCACCACGTCGAACAGGTCCTGGCCGAAGGGCCGGCCTTCGGCGAGCTCCAGCGCCTGCCCGCGGCCGAAGCGGTAATGCTCGAAATAGCCGGTGTCGGTACCCATGACGCGGTAGCCGCGGTGCGAGTCGCCCAGGGAAATCGGGATCGCCCACTTCACCAGCGGGCTGTGGGTGACGGTCTCGTAGCTTTCCCAGCGGATATTGTTGGTGGCGTTGCCGATGCGGAACACCGAGTAGAGCAGCAGGTTCACCGAACCCGAGCGCGCACCGACGATCAGGTCGGTGCCGGAGATGGTGCTGGCGAAGCTGGCCTTGGCCTCGGTGCGCACGCGCTCCACCGCCAGCAGCAGGCAGGCGGAGAGGGCGATGGCGAAGATCGTCAGCAGGGCGGTGAAGCGGCGGTTGGAGAGGCTGGCGAGCGCCAGGCGCAACAGGTACATGCTCAGATTCCCGGGGCGCGGGCGGCGCGGTTGAGGTCGGCGAGGGAGACACTGCGGTCGAACAGCGGCGCCAGGCTCTGGTCATGGCTGACGAACAGCAGGCTGGCGCCGGCCTCGCGGCACTCGGCGAACAGCAGCTGGAGGAAGACCTCGCGGGCGTCGGCGTCCAGCGCCGAAGTCGGCTCGTCGGCGATTACCAGCTCGGGCTGGCCGATCAGCGCGCGGGCGGCGGCAACACGCTGCTGCTGGCCGATGGACAGGCTGTCGGCGCGGCGTTCGATCAGGGCGGGGTCGCCCAGGCCCAGGTGCTTTAGCAACGCCTCGGCGGCCTTGGTCACGCTGCCATGGCGCAGGGTCGCCCGCTCGGCACGGCTGTGGGAGAAGTGGCAGGGCAGCTCGACGTTTTCCCGCACCGAGAGGAACGGCAGCAGGTTGAACTGCTGGAAGATGTAGCCGGTGTGGTCGACGCGGAAATGGTCGCGGCGCGCCGATCTCATCTGCGCGATGTCTTCGCCGAGCAGCTTCACGCTGCCACGCTGCGGGCGCTGCACCCCGCCGAGCAGGCCGAGCAGGGTGGTCTTGCCGCTGCCGGACGGGCCCTTGAGGAACAGGGTTTCGCCGCGGGCCAGCGCGAAGGCGGGGATGTCCAGCAGCTCCGCCTGGCCGGGCCAGGCGAAACCGAGGTTGTCGAGTTCGAGCAGTGTGGTCATTTCTGCAGGTCGGGATCAGAGGGTCAGGGTCGGGTTGGCGGCGGTCAATTCTGCACCTTGCTGGCCGCTCGGGCCGATCAGTTGTACCTGAATCTTCTGGGTCGCCGGGAAGCGCTTGAACAGCGGCGCGAAATCGAGGGTGGCCAGGTCCTGCGGCTGGGCGCAGGTCAACTGGTAGTGGGCGTCGATGTCGGCGTGCTGGTGGCCTTCGTGCTCGTCGTGGTCGCCATCGGCATGGTCATGGCCGGCTTCGGCCTTGGGCGCATCGCCGAACAGCGGGCTGGAAAGCTCCACCGATTGCACGCTGCACTTGGCCGAGGCGGGCAGGCTGAGCAGTTGCAGCGGCTGCTTGAGCTGGGCCTGCACGGTGGCGACGGTGGCCTTGTCGGCGGCGCTGGTGGCGGCGTGCTCGAAGCCGACGAAGTTCATCGCCGGGCTGTCCATCTCCAGTTCCAGGGTCTTGCCGTCGAGCGCGACGTTGAGCTGGGCGACGCCATGCTCGTGCTTGCCGAGGCTGCCGTGTTCATGTTCGTCGTGGGCTTGTACAGCGAAGGGCAGCAGGGCGACAGCGAGGAGCAGGGGGCGCATGGGGAAACTCCGGTCCGTTGAATGATTTTGTTACGTTATAACAGATGAAAAATTAAGGCCAGCTTAGCGTGCGTTTGGCGTAGCGCCGATGCCGTGGGAGCATGCGCGAAACAGCGCGAGGAGAAGGGCGATGCTGAGAATCAAGGGCACCATCGGCGACTGGCCGGTGGACCTGAGCGTGGAGATGGATGACGCCGACTGGGCGAAGCTGGCGCAGAACCTGCCGAAGGCGGTGGTGGCGCCGGCAGTCACAGCGGCTCCAGTGGCTGCCACGGCTCCGGCAGACAGACTGTGGCTGGCCGCTCAGGACCTGCTGCAGCGCAGTGGCAGCTGCGAAGGGCCGCAGTTGATGGACGAGCTGGAGGCGCTGGCCGGCAGCGCGGCGGCGGCGAAGGGATTGCTGGTGCGGCTGCGGCACAGCCCGAAGGTGAAGATCGAGGTGCGCGAGGGCGTGCAGGTCTTCACCTGGGCAGAGGGCAGGTGAACTGTAGGAGCGAGCTTGCTCGCGAATAGAATCCCGCTGTGGGGCTGTTCGCGAGCAAGAACTGGGCGTCCCCCCTCGCTCCTGCAAAAAGAAAAGGCGCCTTGCGGCGCCTTTTTCGTCAGTACAGTACGTTCGCCAATTTGCGGCGGTAGGCGATCACCAGCGGATGGTCGTTGCCCAGCAGGTCGAACACCTGCACCAGCGTCTTGCGCGGCAGGTCTTCGCCGTAGCTGCGGTTGCGCACGAACAGCTTGAGCAGGGCGTCCAGCGCCGCTTCGTACTGCTGGCGGGCCAGTTGCTGCACGGCCAGCTGGTAGGTGGCTTCGTCGTCGTTGGCGTCGGCGGCCAGGCGGGTCTTCAGCGCAGCGGCGTCAGGGAGACCTTCGGCCTGGCGCAGGAAGGTCAGCTGGGCCTTGGCGGCGGCCAGTGCCTGCTTGTGGTCGTCGCTCTTCACCGCGTCGAGCACGGTCTCGGCTTCACCCAGCTCACCGCGCTCGGCGAGGCAGCGGGCGTAGAGAATGAGCGCAGCGGCGTTGGTGTTGTCCTCGCCCAGCAGCGCTTTCAATTGGGCTTCGGCGTCGGCGAAGCGGCCTTCGTTGAAGGCGGCCTGCGCCAGCTCCAGCGGGTTGCCAGCGGCCGGGGCGGGCGGTTGCACATGCTGTTCGAGCATCTGGCGGATCGCCGACTCGGGCTGTGCGCCGGCGAAGCCGTCTACCGGCTGGCCGTCCTTGAACAGCACCACGGTAGGCAGGCTGCGGATGCCGAAGCGCATCACGATGTCCTGCTCGACATCACAGTTGACCTTGGCCAGCAGCAACTCGCCCTGGTAGGACTCGGTGATCTGCGCCAGCAGCGGCATCAGCGCCTTGCACGGGGCGCACCAGTCGGCCCAGAAGTCCACCAGGACCGGCTTGTGGAAGGAGTTCTCGATGACGACCTGATCGAAGTTGGCGATGCTGGCGTCGAAGATGTAGGGCGTATCGCTCATGGGAAATCTCGAATCGAGTGGGGCGATGAAGGTAGTTGCCACTATAAGTGGGGGCGCTCTGGAACGGAAACAACCCACACGGCTGAGCGCTGGCGCTCCTTGCAGGAGCGCCTCATGGGCGCGATCGCGGGCATGGCCCGCTCCTGCAGGGTGTGCCGGCGTTGTGCGTCAGTCGCGTCGCGCGTGGTACAGGCTGACGTGGCGGAATTCGGCCGGCTCGGCGAGGTCCGGCCAGGTGCAACCGTCGAGAATCCCCAGGCGCTGGTACAGCGGATGGCTGAAGTCGCGGACCCGCGAATCGGCCACCAGGGCCTCGCGGCCGCGGCCGAGGAACTCGTCCAGCAGCGGCAGGTTGGCGCGGTCGTAGAGCACGTCGGCGACGATGATCAGGTCAAAGCGATCTTCTTCCTGGAAGAAGTCCGCCGAGTAGCTCAGTTCCACGCCGTTCAGCTCGGCGTTGGCGCGGCAGGCGTCCAGCGCCAGCGGGTCGAGGTCGCAGGCCACCACTTCGGCGGCGCCGGCCTTGGCCGCGGCGATGGCAGCGATGCCTGAGCCCGCACCGAAGTCCAGCACACGCTTGCCGCGCACCCATTCGGGCTTCTCGGCCAGCCAGTGGGCCAGCACCAGGCCGCTGGCCCAGCAGAAGCACCAGTAGGGCGGTTCTTCGAGGATGCGCCGGGTTTCGTCGGGGCTGAACTCGCGGTCCATGTTCTGCGCGTCGATCAGCCAGAGGCGGATGTCCGTGCCGGGCAGTGTTTCGGCGGACAGGCGTGCGTCGCCGAGCAGTTCGCCCAGGGCGTTCTGCAGGGAAAGCGGCGGCGTCACGGTGCGCGTTCCAGGCGCAGCTCGCCGAGGGCACGGGTTTCCGGCTGGGTGATGCGTACCGGCGGCAGGCGCCAGGCCAGCTGGCCGGACTGCGAGACGCGGCCGTGCAGTTCGACGCGGGCGCCGGCCGGGAAGGATTGCGGGTTGAAGATCACGCGGAACGGCAGCGCCTGGCCGGTGGCGATCATCTTCTCGCTGGAGAGCAGTTGTTGCGGGCGGTCGCGCTGGTCGATCACCAGCAGCGCCAGCTCCACTTCGCTGCCCGCCGGCAGGAAGCCCTGGGCGCTGCTGAGCTGGCCGGTGAGGGCGCGCAGGTGCGACGGCACGGGCTGGTCCAGGGCGGAAGTCGATGGCTTCGGGACGGCGACCGGCTGGGCGAGCGGCGCGGGTTTCTCGCTGGCGCAGGCGGCCAGCAGAACGGTAAGGGACAGGCAGAGCAGGCGGGCGAACATGGCGGGCTCCATCGCAACAGATTCCAGGCGGGCGCCTGTATAGCCTAATGCCTGCGGCTTGTCTCGTGGGAGCGGGGTTTATTCGGCCAGACGATGCGCTACCATGAGTCCCTTACTTTTCCTGACTGCCCAAGACACGCCATGCACTGTCCTTTCTGCGGCGCCCACGACACCAAAGTCATCGATTCGCGCCTGGTCGCCGAGGGCGACCAGGTCCGCCGGCGCCGCGAGTGCCTGGCCTGTGGCGAACGTTTCACCACATTCGAGACCGCCGAACTGGTCATGCCCCGCCTGATCAAGCAGGACGGCAGCCGCCAGCCCTTCGACGAAGACAAGCTGCGCGCCGGCATGCAGCGCGCGCTGGAGAAGCGCCCGGTGAGCATCGAGCGGCTGGAAGAGGCGATGGCGCACATCAAGCACAAGCTGCGCGCCACTGGCGAGCGCGAGATCAAGTCGCGGGTGCTGGGCGAGCTGGTGATGGCCGAGCTGCAGAAGCTCGATGAGGTCGCCTACATCCGCTTCGCCTCGGTGTACCGTCGCTTCCAGGACCTCAACGAGTTCCGCGAGGAAATCGAGCGCCTGGCCCGCGAGCCGTCGAAGGAATGAGCGCCATGGACGCCGTGAAAGGCCTGGATGAGTTCTGGATGGCCCGCGCCATCGAGCTGGCGCGCAGGGGCTGGTATACGACCCATCCCAATCCGCGCGTTGGCTGCGTCATTGTCCGCGACGGCGAAGTGGTCGGCGAAGGCTGGCACGTGCGCGCCGGCGAGCCCCATGCGGAAGTCCACGCCCTGCGCCAGGCCGGCGACAAGGCCCGTGGCGCCACTGCCTACGTCACCCTGGAGCCCTGCAGCCACTTCGGCCGCACGCCGCCCTGCGCCGATGCGCTGATCGGTGCCGGTCTCGCCCGCGTGGTCGCGGCGATGCAGGACCCGAACCCGCAGGTCGCCGGCAGCGGCATGCAGCGCATCGCCGAGGCTGGCATCGAAGTGCGCTCCGGCGTGCTGGAGAACGAAGCCCGCGCCTTGAACCAGGGCTTCCTCAAACGCATGGAAACCGGCCTGCCCTTCGTCCGCGTGAAGCTGGCGATGAGCCTGGACGGCCGCACCGCCATGGCCAGTGGCGAGAGCCAGTGGATTACCGGCCCGGCGGCGCGCCGTGCCGTGCAGCGGCTGCGTGCGCAGGCCAGCGTGGTGCTCTCCGGCGCCGATACCGTGCTCACCGATGACGCCCGTCTGACCGTGCGCCCGGACGAACTGGGCCTGGATGCCGAACAGACCGAACTGGCATCCCGGCGCCAGCCGCTGCGCGTGCTGATCGACGGCCGCCTGCGTGTGCCGCTGACCGCGACCTTCTTCCAGGCCGGCCCCGCGCTGGTGGTGAGCACCCAGGACAACTCGAACTACGCCGTGGTCGGCCACGAATTGCTGAACCTCGCCGGTCTCGATGGCCAGGTCGACCTGCTGGCGCTGCTGAGCGAACTGGGCCGCCGCGGCGTCAACGAAGTGCTGGTGGAAGCCGGCCCGCGCCTGGCTGGCGCCTTTGCCCGTCTCGGCCTGGTGGACGAATACAGCATCTTCATGGCGCCCAAGTTGCTCGGCTCCTCCGCGCGGCCGCTGCTGGAGCTGCCGCTGGAGCGCATGAGCGAGTCCCGCGAGCTGAAGATCGTCGATATCCGCGCCGTGGGTGACGACTGGCTGGTCACCGCCAGAGCGCTGTGATGGAGAGCCGGCACTGCCCCTGCCGGCTAGCCGTCGGGCGCGGAGGGATCAATAGGAAGCTTCCGACTTGCGCCGGCCTGTGGTAAAACGCCACACGCGGTCGACGCTGTAACGGCCGCGATTGACGTTCTCAGGGCGGGGTGAAAGTCCCCACCGGCGGTAATGACGCGCAATGCGTCTAGCCCGCGAGCGCCTGTCCAGACCGGTTCGCCGGATGGCCAGGGTCAGCAGACCCGGTGTGATTCCGGGGCCGACGGTCATAGTCCGGATGAAGAGAGAACGGGATGAGCCATCGGGGCGTGCCTGCGCGCGCCCGAGAAATCCCTTCGATCGAGACGCCCTGTTTTTTAACCAAAACAGGAGTTCGCCACATGCATCATCTTTCCCAGTTGGCTACGCGGCCTTGCCGGCCAGCGGCCTTCGCCGTGCGGGAGGCCCCATGTTCACCGGCATAATCGAATCCATCGGCACCATCGCCGCCATCACCCCCAAGGGCGGTGACGTGCGCCTGTACGTGAAGACCGGCAAGCTCGACCTGGCCGACGTCAAGCTCGGCGACAGCATCGCCGTCAACGGCATCTGCCTGACCGCGGTTGAGTTGCCCGGCGACGGCTTCTGGGCCGACGTCAGCCGCGAGACCCTGGCACGTACTGCCTTCGCGCAGCTCAAGATCGGCAGCCGGGTGAACCTGGAAAAGGCCCTGACCCCGACCACCCGCCTGGGCGGCCACCTGGTCAGCGGCCACGTCGACGGCGTCGGCGAGATCGTCAAGCGCGAGGAAAACGCCCGCGCCATCCAGTTCACCGTGCGCGCGCCGCGCGAGCTGGCCAAGTACATCGCGCTCAAGGGCTCGATCA
Source organism: Enterobacterales bacterium AE_CKDN230030158-1A_HGKHYDSX7 (assembly GCA_046940325.1). GTDB lineage: Bacteria > Pseudomonadota > Gammaproteobacteria > Pseudomonadales > Pseudomonadaceae > Pseudomonas. The sequence goes on from JBKYMN010000012.1 coordinate 84,644, forward strand.
CCGTGGACGGCACCAGCCTGACGGTGAACGCGGTCAACGGCGCCGAGTTCGAGCTGACCATCGTCCCGCACACCGTGCAGGAGACCATCATGGCCGACTACCGCGGTGGTCGCCTGGTCAACCTCGAGGTCGACCTGCTGGCACGCTACCTGGAGCGCCTGCTGCTGGGCGACAAGGCTGCGGAACCCAGCGCTGGCGCCGGCGGCATCACTGAAGCATTCCTGGCCGACAACGGCTTCCTGAAACACTGATAAGGCTCGTCCCCGTATGGCACTCAACAGCATTGAAGAACTGCTCGACGACATGCGTCAGGGCAAGATGGTCATCCTCATGGATGACGAGGACCGCGAGAACGAAGGCGATCTGATCATCGCCTCCGAGTGTGTCCGCACCGAAGACATCAACTTCATGGCCCGCTTCGCCCGTGGCCTGATCTGCATGCCGATGACCCGCGAGCGCTGCGAGCGCCTGGGCATCCCGCTGATGGTGCAGCGCAACGGCTCCGGCTTCGGCACCAAGTTCACCGTTTCCATCGAGGCCGCCGAAGGCGTCACCACCGGTATCTCCGCCGCTGACCGTGCCCGCACCGTGCAGGCCGCCGCGGCGAAGAACGCCGTGGCCGCCGATATCGTCAGCCCCGGCCACATCTTCCCGCTGATGTCGCAGCCCGGCGGCGTGCTGGCCCGTGCCGGCCACACCGAAGCAGCCTGCGACCTGGCGCGCATGGCCGGCTTCGAGCCGTCCGGGGTGATCTGCGAGATCATGAACGACGACGGCACCATGGCCCGTCGCCCGGAACTGGAAGAGTTCGCCCAGCAGCACGGCATCAAGATCGGCACCATCGCCGACCTGATCCACTACCGCCTGATCCACGAGCGCACCGTCGAGCGCCTCGCCGAGCAGCCGCTGGATACCGAACTGGGCCAGTTCAAGCTGATCACCTACCGCGACTCCGTGGAAGGCGATGTACACCTGGCGCTGACCCTGGGCAAGGTCTGCCCGGAAGAGCCGACCCTGGTGCGCGTGCACAACCCCGATCCGCTGCGCGACCTGCTGATGGTCAACCAGGCGGGCCGCTGGAGCCTGCGCGCGGCCATGGCCAAGGTGGCCGAGGCCGGTTCCGGCGTGGTCCTGCTGCTGGGCCACCAGGTCGGTGGCGAAGACCTGCTGGCCCACGTCCGCGAGATCAGCAATGCCGCGGCGCCCGTGCAGAAGCCCACCACCACCTACAGCACCGTGGGTGCCGGTTCGCAGATCCTGCGCGACCTGGGCGTACGCAAGATGCGCCTGATGTCGGCACCGATGCGCTTCAATGCGATATCCGGTTTCGACCTCGAAGTAGTAGAATACCTGCCCGCTGAATGAACCTCGCCGCCGTGCCCTGGCACGGCGGTGCCGTTCTTCTACCCTATTTGCGGAGCGTCACGCGGACGCTCCGGCTCTTTAACAGTGAGACTTGCCCATGACCCTGAAGACCATCGAAGGTACCTTCATCGCCCCCAAAGGCCGCTTCGCCCTGGTGGTTGGCCGCTTCAACAGCTTCGTGGTGGAAAGCCTGGTGGAAGGCGCCATCGACGCGCTGGTACGCCACGGCGTCGCCCAGAGCGACATCACCGTGATCCGTGCCCCGGGCGCCTTCGAAATCCCGCTGGTCGCGCAGAAAGTCGCCCAGCGCGGTGAGTTCGACGCCATCATCGCCCTCGGCGCGGTGATCCGTGGCGGCACCCCGCACTTCGAATACGTGGCCGGTGAGTGCACCAAGGGCCTGGCGCAGGTTTCCCTGCAGTTCGGCGTGCCGGTTGCCTTCGGCGTGCTGACCGTCGACTCCATCGAACAAGCCATCGAGCGCTCCGGCACCAAGGCCGGCAACAAAGGCGCCGAAGCTGCCCTGTCCGCCCTGGAAATGGTGAGCCTGCTGTCGCAGCTGGAGGCCAAGTGAGCACCCAGGACGGCAACACTCCGGCAAAGCCCGCCAAGCCGAACAAGATCGCCATGCGTCGCAAGGCCCGCAGCCTCGCGGTGCAGGCCCTTTACTCCTGGCAGATGGCTGGCCAGCCGCTCAACGAGATCGAGGCGGCCTTCCGTGTCGACAACGATTTCAGCGATGTCGACGGCGCCTATTTCCACGAGATCCTGCACGGCGTGCCGCGCCTGAAGAGCGACCTGGACGAGGAGTTCACCCCTTGCCTGGACCGCGCGCTGGAAGAGATCGATCCGGTGGAGCTGGCCATCCTGCGCCTGGCCACCTATGAGCTGCGCAACCGCCTGGACGTGCCGTACAAGGTCGTCATCAACGAAGGTATCGAGCTGGCCAAGACCTTCGGCGCCACCGACGGACACAAGTTCGTCAACGGCGTGCTGGACAAGCTCGCTCCGCGCCTGCGCGCCGCCGAACTGCGTGGCGCCAAGCGCTGAGGCATGGGTGAGTTCGAGCTGATCCGTCGCTACTTCGCCTCGGCCGCCTGTGCGGCCGGTGGCGAGGCAGTGGCCCTGGGGATCGGCGACGACTGTGCGCTTCTTGCGCCCAAGGCCGGCGAACAGCTGGCGATTTCCACCGACACGCTCGTCGTCGGTGTGCATTTTCCCACCGTCTGCGACCCCTTCCTGCTCGGCCAGCGCGCCCTGGCGGTGTCCGCCAGCGACCTGGCGGCCATGGGCGCTGCGCCCATCGGCTTCACCCTGGCCCTGACCCTGCCCGAGGCTGACCCGGTCTGGCTGGAAGGCTTCGCCCGCGGTTTGAACCTGAAAGCCCAGGAGTGCTCGCTGACGTTGATCGGCGGCGATACCACCCGCGGCCCGCTGGCGATGACCGTCACCGTGTTCGGCGGCGTGCCCGCCGGCCAGGCGCTGACCCGCGCCGGTGCGCGGCCGGGTGACCTGCTCTGCGTCGGCGGCCCGCTCGGCGAGGCGGGCGGGGCATTGCCGCTGGTTCTGGGCGAGATGAACGCCGAAGCGGCCATCGCCGAGCCGCTGCTGGCGCGTTACTGGTCGCCGCAACCGCAACTGGACTTCGGCCAGGCGCTGCGCGGCAAGGCCACGGCGGCGCTGGATATTTCCGACGGGCTGCTCGCCGACTGTGGGCACATTGCGCGCGCGTCGGGCGTGGCGCTCATCGTCGAAGCCGACAAACTGCCCGAGAGCCCTGCGCTGGAAGCCCTGCTGGGTGCCGAACGAGCACAACAGCTCAAACTCGGCGCCGGTGACGACTACGTGCTGGCCTTTACCTTGCCTGCCGAACATCTGCCGGCACTTTCGGCGAACTGGCCGGCCCTGCGTGTGGTCGGTAGGGTGGAAGCCGGTTCCGGTGTCCGCGTGCTCGATGGCAACGGTACCGATATCACGCCGCGTCAGGGCGGCTACCTGCATTTCATGGAGTGACCGTGACAGAACACCCCAACCAGGCCCCGGCCCAACCCGTGCCCCATTCGGTGTGGAGCAACCCCTGGCACTTCCTGGCCTTCGGCTTCGGCTCGGGCACCTTGCCCAAGGCGCCGGGCACCTGGGGTTCGCTGGTTGCGCTACCCTTCATACCACTCTGGCAGATGCTGCCGGACTGGGGCTACTGGCTGATGCTGGGTGTCACCATGCTGTTCGGCTTCTGGCTGTGCGGCAAGGTCGCCGACGATCTGCGCGTGCATGATCACGAGGGGATCGTCTGGGACGAGATGGTCGGCATGTGGATCACCCTCTGGCTGGTGCCGGAAGGCTGGTGGTGGCTGCTGGTCGGTTTCGTGGTGTTCCGTATCGTCGACATCGCCAAGCCCTGGCCGATCAGTTGGGTGGACCGCAACGTCCATGGCGGCGTCGGCATCATGCTGGATGATGTACTGGCCGGGGTCTTCGCCTGGCTGGTGATGCAAGGCCTGACATGGGGTTGGGCCCACTGGCTGATCTGAGGAAGATCGATGCGCCGACTGCTGTGCCTGCTCCTCTGCCTGTGCTGGCTGCCGTCGGCCCTGGCCGCCGACAAGACTGCCGAAGCGCCCGCCGGGCTGCCGCCGGAGGTCCGCGTGGTCAGCGAGGTCTGGGTCAACTACACGCAGGCCGATGGACGCGGCCTGGCCTGGGACCTGTTGCGCGCCCTCTATGAGCCCGAAGGTGTGCGCCTGACCCTGCGCAGCGAGCCCTACGTCCGTTCGGTCGGGCTGGTGCAGCGCGGCGAGGCGGATGCCTGGGTGGGTTCCTACCGCGATGAAATCGACAACATTGTCTATCCGCGCTGGCCCTATGACGTCGACCCCATTGGCGCGCTGGGCCTGAAAACCTCGCCCAGGCCGACCCTGGCCACGCTGGACCGCTATCGCCTGGCGTGGATGCGCGGCTACGCCTTCGACCGCTACCTGGACCATCTCAAGCAGCGCAACGAACTCCAGCGGCGCAGCTCGGCGTTGCCGATGCTCGATGGCCACCGCATCGACTATTTCATCGATGCCCGTCCGGAGCTGGAAGAGATGATCGAGGCCAAGGGTGTCGACGCCAGCGTCTACCACATCACCGATGTCGGCTCGATTCCGCTGTATCTTGGCTTCGCCAACAACGATCGTGGGCGGGCGTTGGCGAAGCTCTATGATTCGCGCATGCAGACGCTCTACCGCAGCGGTGAGCTGGAGCGGATCTTCGAGCGCTGGCACTGGCCCTACGCCCCGCTGAAACTGCTGCTGCCGCCCAAGGAGTGATGCCCATGCCGCGCCTGTTCACCCTGATCTGCCTGTCATTGTGCGCCTTCGCCGCAACCGGGGCGCCCCAGGTGCAAGTGGTGGGCCTGTTCCCCGGCGCGGCGGTGCTCAATATCGACGGCCAGCGCAAACTGGTGAAAGTCGGCCAGGCCGGCCCGGAAGGCGTGCAGGTGATCAGCGCCGACAGCCACAAGGCCGTGCTGCGCGTCGGTGGGGTCGAGCAGACCTACGAGCTTTCCCGCGAATACAGTGGTGCCGGCTACGCCGCCCCTTCGTCCCGTCGCGAGATGAGCATCGCCCGTGGCGCCGGCGGCCATTACTGGGTGTCGGGCACCATCAACAACCAGAACGCCCAGTTCCTGGTCGACACCGGCGCCACCTCGGTGGCGATGAACGAGGGCCAGGCCCGGCGCCTGGGCATCGACTACCGCGCCAGCGGCACGCCGATGATGGCTTCCACCGCCAGCGGTACCGCCAAGGGCTGGCGGGTCACGCTCAACAGCGTGAAGCTCGGCGGCGTGGAGGTGCTGGGGGTCGAGGCGATCGTGCTCGAAGGTGATTTCCCCACCGATATCCTGCTGGGCATGAGCTACCTCAACCGCGTTGGCTGGCGGGAGGAGCAGGGCATGATGTACATCCAGGCAAAGCACTGATTCCGCGTTTCCCATCGATAGCGTCGATGCTTATCTTGCAGAATTCGCAATGACGGTGCGGCCGGCGCTGCTGCTACAATGCCGGTCCTCCTTCCTTAGATAAATCTTTCAGGAGTTTCCGGTGTCTGTCGTTTTCGTCGCCGCCTCCAAGCTGCCCACCCCCTTCGGCGAATTCACCATGCATGGCTTCCTCGACGAGGAAACCGGCAAGGAACATGTCGCCCTGACCATGGGCAAACTGGACGACGGCCAGCCGGTGCTGGGGCGTCTGCATTCCGAATGCCTCACCGGCGATGCGCTGTTCAGCCTGCGTTGCGACTGCGGTTTCCAGCTCGAGGGCGCTCTGTCGGCCATCGCCAAGGAAGGCCGCGGCGTCCTGCTGTACCTGCGTCAGGAAGGCCGTGGCATCGGCCTGCTCAACAAGATCCGCGCCTACGCCCTGCAGGACGAAGGCGCCGATACCGTGGAAGCCAACCTGGCCCTGGGCTTTGGCGCCGACCAGCGTGATTACGCCATGTGCCTGCCGATGCTCAAGCACCTGGGCGTCTGCTCGCTGAAGCTGATGACCAACAACCCGCGCAAGGTGAAGGCGCTGGAAGGCTACGGCCTGACCGTCGCCGAGCGCGTGCCGCTGCAGAAGGGCCTGAACCCGCACAACAAGCGCTACCTGCAGACCAAGGCAGGCAAGCTGGGCCACATGCTGGGCAACATGCACCAGGGCGAAGCCGAGGCCGAGGCATCCGCTTCGTGAATCGCGCCGCTGCCCGGCGCCGGCTGAATCTGCTCTGGTGGCTGCTGCTGGCGCTCGCGCTGGCGCCGCAGCACCTGATGCTGGCGCTGGTGGGCGAGGCGCCCTTCGGCGATACGCTGGCCACGCCGGTGTTCGTCGCCGGCCTTTTGTCGATGTTCCTCACCCTGCCGCTGTTCCGCCGCTACAAGCACGCGCTGATTGCCACCGGCAAGGCCCGCGACAGCGCGGACGAGCCGGCCGCCTGGCAGGCGCTGGGCGCTGCGCAGCGCCGTGGCGCACTGGTCGGCAGCATTCCGGCCTGGATCGGCGCCCTGGCGGTGCTGGTCGACCTGCACGGCGTGCCGGTCCTGCTGCTGGGCTTCGCCAGCCTGGTCATCCTCTGGCTGTACCGTCTGCCGCGCCAACTGGCCTGATGCGCCGCTTCCTCTGCCTGCTTCTGCTGCTCGCCGGCCTGCCCGTCGCGGCAGCGGAGCGGGTGGTCAGCCTGGCGCCCTCGCTCACCGACATGGTCCTCGAACTGGGCGCCGCCGACCGACTGGCCGGTGTGCTGGATGGCGGGCCGCGTCCGCAATCGCTGAAGGCCCTGCCGTCCGTTGGCCGCTATGGCCAGGTCAACCTCGAACAGATTCTCGCCCTGCAGCCCGACCTGCTGCTGGTCTGGCCCGGTGCCGTACCCGAGGCGCAACTGCAGCGACTGAAGGCCGTGGGCATCCCGGTATACGTGGCCGATCCGCACCGCCTGCAAGACATCTCCCGGCAGTTCCGCGAATTGGGCGAGCGCCTGGGGCAAGCGCAGAAGGGGCGTGAGCTGGCGGCGGAGTTCGATGCACGGATGGCGCAGTTGCACGCGCAATACCGGCGCGAGCCGCCGCTCAGGGTGTTCTACCAGGTCTGGGATCGCCCGCTCTATACCGTCGGCGGCCGGCAGATCATCAGCCAGGCGCTGGAAGTCTGCGGTGGTCGCAACCTGTTCGCCGACCTCGACCTGCCGGCCCCGCAGGTCGGCCAGGAGGCCGTGCTGGAACGCGATCCGCAGGTGATCCTGGCAGCCAGCGAAGAGCAGTTGAGCGTCTGGAAAGGGATGCGGCAGCTCTCCGCTACCCGGCTGAAACAGCTCTGGGTGGTGCCGGACCGCAACCTCGAGAAGCCCAGCTTCGCGATGCTCGAGGCTACCGAGAAGCTTTGCCGGTTGCTGGCTGGAGCCAAGGCCGCGGACTGAGTCAGCCAGGGTTCGCGAGCAAGCTCGCTCCTACAAAAGCCGTACCGGGGTCTCCGGTTAGCTGTAGGAGCGAGCTTGCTCGCGAACCGCCATGCTCAATGGCCTGGCAGGCCAGGCGCGAAGCCGATCAGAAGCCTTCCAGCACGATCTTGCCCTTGGCCGTGTTGCTTTCCAGCAGCGCGTGGGCGCGGCGCAGGTTGGCAGCGTCGATCCGGCCGAAGTGCTCGCCCAGGGTGGTCTTCAGCACGCCGCTGTCGATGAGCCCGGCCACGCGCTGCAGCAGCTTGTGCTGTTCGATCATGTCGTCGGTCTGGAACATCGAGCGGGTGTACATGAACTCCCAGTGCAGCGACAGGCTCTTCTGCTTGAGCAGGCGCACGTCGAGGGTCTCCGGGTCGTCGATCAGCGCCAGGCGGCCCTGCGGGCGCAGGCTGGCGACGATCTCGGGCAGGTGCTGCTCGGTCTGGTTGAGGCTGGCCACGTGGGTGACTTCGCCGATGCCGATGCGTTTGAGCTCTTCGCTAAGCGGCTTGCGGTGGTCGATCACGTGATGCGCGCCGAGGTCGCGCACCCATTGTTGGGTTTCCGGGCGTGAGGCGGTGCCGATCACGGTCATGCCGGTGAGTTGGCGCGCCAGCTGGGTGAGGATCGAGCCGACACCGCCCGCGGCGCCGACGATCAGCAGGCTCTGGCCCTTGCTCGCGTTGCCCTCGGCGACCTGCAGACGGTCGAACAGCAGTTCCCAGGCGGTGATGGTAGTCAGCGGCAGCGCGGCGGCGTGGGCGAAGTCCAGGCTGCCTGGCATGGCGCCAACGATACGCTCGTCCACCAACTGCAGTTCAGCGTTGCTGCCGGGGCGGGTCAGGTCGCCGGCATACCAGACCTTGTCGCCCGGCTTGAACAGGCTGACTTCGCTGCCTACCGCGCGGACCACGCCGGCGGCATCCCAGCCGAGCACCTTGTACTGGCCTTCGGCAGGCTGGGCGCGCTGACGCACCTTGGTGTCCACCGGGTTGACGGAAATGGCGCGCACTTCTACCAGCAGGTCGCGCGGGCCGGGCGTGGGGTCGGGCAGCTGGATATCGAGCAGGGAACTGGCATCGCTGCTGGGCAGGCTCTGGGTGTAGCCGATGGCTTTCATGGGAATTCCTATTCGTTTTGAACGATCAGTCGATGCGGTTCATCAGGCGGATGTCGAGTTCCGCCAGGTCGGCTTCGGCGGCCTTCACGAAGGCCTGGAAGTGCGGGCTGGCCTCGTGCTCGGCCAGCGCTTCTTCGCTCTGCCATTGCTCGATCATGTAGATCAGCTCGGCATCCTTGATATCGCGGTGCAGGTCGTACTGCAGGCAGCCGGCTTCGGCGCGGGACGGTGCGAGCATGCCGTGCAGGCGCTCCTGCAGGCTGTCGGCGTGGCCGGGCTTGGCGCGAATGATGGCGATCAGGGTCAGGCTCATCCGGGTATCTCCAGATTGGGGGGGGCAGGTGCATTGAAAGTGAAAGCATGCTGCTCTCTTTCTCCGGGAAGAAAAACCGCGTAAGTAGAGAGTCTCTTTCAAAGGGTTTTTGAAAATGCTGCGTTTCGACGACCTGCAGATCTTCGTCCGCACCGCCGAGCGCGGCAGCCTGTCTGCCGCCGCCCGCGAGCTGGAGCTGTCGCCGGCGGTGGCCAGTGCCGCGCTCAAGCGCCTGGAAAGCGAGCTGGATGTGCGCCTGTTCGCCCGCTCCACCCGCAGTCTGCGGCTGACCGCCGAGGGCGAGTTGTACCTGGCCCACGCTCGCGCGGCATTGCAGAGCCTGGACGACGGCCGCCAGCTGCTGGCTGGCGGCAAGAGCGAGATTGCCGGCAACTTCCAGGTGTCGGCGCCCTCGGACTTCGGCCGCAACGTGTTGCTGCCCTGGCTCGACGAGTTCCAGGGGCTGCACCCGCGGATGAACCTGCGCCTGCTGATCAGCGACCGCCAGGCCGACCTCTACCGGCAGCCGGTGGACGTAGCCTTCCGCCTCGGGCTACCGGGGGACTCGAACCTGGTGGCGCTGCCGCTGGCCCCGGACAACCGCCGGGTGCTCTGCGCCGCGCCGGAGTACTTTGCCCGCCACGGCAAACCGACGCACCCGGATGAACTGCAACGGCACAACTGCCTGCTGTACATGCTGGGCGGGCGCGCCCACGAGCGCTGGCGTTTCAGTGACAGCCGCAAGCAGCACGAAGTGACCGTGCGCGGCGACCGCCTCTGCGACGACGCCGACGTGGTGCGGCGCTGGGCCGTGGCGGGGCAGGGGCTGGTCTACAAGTCCTGGCTGGACGTGGCGGCCGACGTGCGCGCCGGACGGCTGGAAGTGGCGCTGGCGGACTATCTGGGTGAGGCCACGCCGATGAACCTGTTCTGCACCCACCGCGCCCAGCTCAGCCGGGCGGTGACTCAGCTGCGCGAGTTCGTCCAGTTGCGCTGCGCCGAGCTGATGCGCGAGCGCCCCTGGGCCTGAGTCCGTGTCAGAGCGGCGTGTAGCGGTTGATCGCCGCCGACAGGCCCCAGGCGCTGGCCACTGCCAGCAGCACCATGGCGGTGGGCAGCAGGCTCCACCAGATGCGTGGCGCGAGGGCCGGCAGCTCGATGCGGCGCTGGCTCAGCCACAGGCTGGCGGCGCACACCGAAGCGCCAAGCAGGGCGCCGGCAATGATGTCGCTGGGCCAGTGAGCGCCCAGGTAGACGCGCGACAGCGCGATGCTGGCGGCGGGGATGACCGCCAGCAGCATCCAGGTCAGGCGCACGCGCGGGGATTTCTCCCGGCTGGCGAGCACGCCGAGCACCAGGAAGAAGGCGAAGGAGGCCGAGGCGTGGCCGCTGGGCATGCTGAAGGCGGACAGCGGGTCGGCGATCACCTCGGGCCGGGCGCGGCCGAAGAAGTGCTTGAGGGTGGTATTGAGCAGCGCGGTGCCGACCATGGTGCCGGCGGCGAAGAAGGCGTGGCGCCACAGCCGCAGTGCCGCCAGGAGAGCCGCCAGCAGCGCGCCAGCGATGAACTGGGTACGGAAGTCGCCCACGCGGGTGACGGCCACCATCACGTGATTCAGCCAGCCCTGGCGATGCTCCTGCACCAGCGCCATCAGGCCCTTGTCCAGGGCGTCCAGGTGCGGCCAGCCGATCAGCAGGGCGATCAGCAGGACGAAGCAGCCGATGGCGCCGATCAGCGGGGCATTGCGCTCCTTGCGCAACTCGGCATGGATGACCAGAGCCAGGACCGCCGCGAGGCACGCGGCGACGACGCCCGCCTCGGGCCAGAAACCTTCCGGCAACGGCAGGCGCATGGCCGCACCGGTGGCCCAGCCGGGGACCAGGTAGGCGATGGACCAGCCGGCGGCGGCGATGATCGAGACGGCGAGGAAGCGGCCGAAAGGCATGTCGAGCATGCCGGCGACCATCGGCAGGAAGGGCCGCAGCGCGCCGATGAAGCGGCCCACCAGCAGGCTGGCGACCCCGTAGCGATGGAAGAAACCCTCGGCGCTGGCCATCCACTCCGGATGGTGGCGCAGCACGGGCAGGCGGCGGATGTCCTGGTGGAAGTGGCGGCCGATCCAGTAGGACGACAGGTCCCCCAGCAGGCCGCCGAAGAACGCCAGCGCCAGGGTTTCCCCCAGGCCCAGGGCGCCGCTGCCGGCCAGCACGGCGATGGCGAAGAGCATCACCACGCCGGGCAGGATGATGCCAATGACGGCGGCGCATTCGAGGAAGGCGACCAGGAACAGGACCAGGGCGAGCCATTGTGGGTGGGTCGCCATCCAGGCGTTGAAGGCGGCGAGATCGATCATCGGCGGGAGTCGTCCTGGGTTCCGAGCAGGTGGTAGTCGTGGCCTTCGACCTGTCCGCGGCGCATCGGGTTGCGCGTGCAGAAACTGGCGAAGGCGGCATCGACGAAGCGGTATTGCAGGTGTTCGTCGCGGCCGTGGGGAATGCCCAGGCGCGCAGCCTGGATGACTAGCGAGGGCCGTTCGGCGATGTCGTCGACGAACAGGCGCTGCGGGTCGAAGCGCTGGGCGTCCCAGTCCGGGACCTTCAGGCCCATCGAGCGGCAGAGCAGGGTCTGGCCGTTGCACAGCTTGCCCAGCGCTCGTTCGCTGCCGTCGGCGGCCGGGTTGAGCTGGCGCATGCAGGCCAGTGCGTCGTCACCGGAGATGCGATCGAGCCAGGGGTGGCCGGACTTGATCAGCACCGCATTGCCCGCGCCGCCGGCGCTGAAGTTCAGCGAGTCACCGCCGCGCGCGTAATACATGTAGATGTGCCCGCCATCGAGGAACAGCGCCTTGCGCTTCTCGGTGTAGCCCAGCGAGGCGTGGCTGCCTTTCTCGTCGAGGTAATAGGCCTCGGTCTCGATGATCCGCGCCGACAGCCACAGGTCGCCGACCCGGTGGCGGATCACCTTGCCCAGCAGCTCGCGGGCGACGGTCAGGGCGTCGCGATTAAAGAAGGCGTCCGGCAGGGGATTGGCTTCGGGCCAGGGCAAACTTAGGTTGGGTTCGGCGGGCATCGGATTGTCGCGGTTCTCGGGCCGGTCTTAGGCTGGGGGATCATAACAACAAGATTCTTAAGCATGGCTGAACGGATCCGGGCCGACAGCGCCCACATTACCCCCAGCGCGCACTACACCGGTTATGTCTGGTATCGCCACCAACTGGCTGATCCTGCCTTTGCCACGGCGTTCGGCCGCTGGGTGCACGGCTGCGTGGCGCCGATCAACTGGGGTGCGCGGATCGGCTTCGGGCTGAATATCGAAGACTTCCTGTTACAACGTCACCTGCTGATCGATGCCCGGCTGACCCAGGCCATCGAGTCGCGCGGGGTTACCCAGGTGGTGGAGATCGCCTGCGGGCTGTCGCCCCGTGGCCGGCGTTTCCGCCAGCGCTACCCCCAGCTGACCTACCTGGAAGCCGACCTGCCGCCCATGGCCGCGCGCAAGTCCGCGCTGCTCCAGGAGCAGGGCTGGCTGGATGGCAAGCACCGCGTGCGGGCTGTGGATATCCTTGCCGAAGGCGGCGAACAGAGCCTTGCCGCGCTGCTCGCCGAACTGGACCCGGACCGCCCGGTGGCGGTGATCACCGAAGGCTTGGTGAATTACTTCCAGCGCCCGGTCATCGAGGGCTTCTGGCGCCGGCTGGCCTTGGCGCTGCGGGCGTTTCCCGAGGCGACCTACCTGACCGAACTCTACCCCGACCTGCGCGAGCACCCGCGCTACCGGCAGATCCGCTGGGGTGTCGGGCTGATCGGCAAGCTGACCCGTGGCGGCTATCCGCTGCATTACCGCAGTGCGGCTGAGATCGAGGAAGCATTCCTTGGATGCGGATTTGGCCGGGTGAGCGTGCTCGATCCACAGGTGGATGGCGCGGGGCTGGGGCTGCCGAAGGGGCGGATGCCGAGCCTGGTGCGGGTGATCGAGGCGCGGCTGTAGGGCGTATGACCTTCGAGGGTCATACGCCGCAGTGCTCAAGCCGCACACGCCCCCTGCTGCATCGGCACCACCATCGCCGCCAGCGCCGCGCTGGCCTGCGGGTCGCCGTGGGCAAAGATGAAGGCGAGCCCGCCGCTGCTGCAACGCAGCGGCAGGATATCCAGCTCCGGCAAGCCGGTGGCAGCCAGCTTCCAGCCGCGGGACGGGCGATCAGCCGGCAGCTCCACGCGGATCAGCCCGCCGAAGTATCCCAGCTCCACCAGCTCGCAGCGCCATTCGCCGCCTTCGTTGTTGCGCAGCACGGCGCGGCTGTCGGCCGGCGCCAGGCGCGGTTCGAAGCGGCGTTCCAGGTGCAGCAGCTGCTGACGCTGGAAGCGCGTGCTGCCGGCGGCGCTGCGTGGCAGCGGCTCGCCGCGCAGGAAGGGGTTGTACAGCCGGGCGCAGGCGTCGCGGCGTTCGAACTGGGCCAGGTGGTCGGCGTTGTGGATCAGCGCGAATTCGGCATCCGCGCAGGCATGGGCGAATTCGGCGTGTTCCCAGGGCTGGGTGAAGTGGTCGTACTCGCCGGCCAGCACCAGGGTCGGGCACTGCGGGTGGCGGTCGAAGCCACCGAAGGCCAGCAGGCGCTGGCTGTTCTGTCGGTAGCGCTCGATTTCCGCCGGGGTCAGACGCTGCAACTGGCGCAGCAGGGCCTTGCGGAATGTGGGGGAAACACCGGTATCGGCCAGCCGCAGTGGGTTGATCAGGCCGGTCAGCACGCCGTGGGCGAACGGCGTCTGCTCGCCCAGCTCCAGGCGCGCCAGGGCTTCCACCAGCAGGGCGCGGGCGCCGGGGCGGCCGAAGGCGGTAATGCCGGCCAGCAGCAGGCGGCCGCAGCGCGCCGGGTGGCGGGCGGCGAACAGCGCGGCCAGCGCCGAGCCGTAGGACAGCCCGATGGGCATCAGCGGCGGCAGCTGCAGGGTTTCGGCGAAGGCGGCGATCAGGTCGGCCAGGTCTTCCAGGCTCAGTTGCGGCGCCAATTGCAGGTTGCCGCCCTGGCTGGGCAGGTCGAGCAGGATCACCGGATGGCCGGCGAGCAGTTCCGAGACCTCGCTGGCGAAGGAGCGGAAGCTCTGGAACGCGCCGCCGAGCAGCAGGACCGGCGGACGGCTGTCATCCTCCTGCGAGGAAAAGGCCTGGTAGTGCAGTTGCCAACCGTCCAGTTCCAGCACCGCCGGGGTGGCGGTCAGGGACTGGGCGCTGTAATCGGTGCGATAGCGCATGGCAGTTCTCCGGCGGTGGACCGCCTCTTGTTGTTCTTCCCTGGCGCGCCTCCCTGGCACTGCGAACGCTGCGGGGGCAATAAGCCATGCTTGCAAAGTAACCAGCCGATACGAATTTGTTTACCCAACCTTCGGGCGGCAGGGCCGGCCGGATGAGCGGAGATGTAACCGTGGGCGGGGGTTGGCGGGTGTCGGCGTTACGCGAAGCGCGTCGCTGACCGGCCGGCTGCTGTGGCTGGCCGCTGAGGGGGCGCTCCCGCTATACTTGCGCATTTCCCTCACGCAGACGCGTTTGATCATGACCGAGTCCGTTCTCGACTATATGAGCCGCCTGGGCCGCGCCGCCCGTGAAGCGTCGCGCGTTGTCGCGCGCGCCACGACCGCGCAGAAGAACCAAGCCCTGCTGGCCGCAGCCGATGCCCTGGACGCCGCCCGCGCCCAGCTGACCGAAGCCAACGAGCAGGATCTGGCCAATGGCCGTGCCAATGGTCTGGAGCCAGCCATGCTGGACCGCCTGGCCCTGACCCCGGCGCGCATCGACGACATGATCGAGGGCCTGCGCCAGGTCGCTTCGCTGCCGGACCCCATCGGTGAGATCCGCGACATGCGCTACGTGCCGTCCGGTATCCAACTGGGCAAGATGCGCGTGCCCCTGGGTGTGGTCGGCATCATCTACGAATCGCGTCCGAACGTGACCATCGACGCCGCCAGCCTGTGCCTGAAGTCGGGCAACGCCACCATCCTGCGCGGCGGCTCCGAGGCGATCCACTCCAACCAGGCGATCGCCGCGTGCATCCAGACCGGCCTGGCCAAGGCCGGCCTGCCCGCCAGTGCCGTGCAGGTGGTGGAAACCACCGATCGCGCCGCCGTCGGCGCGCTGATCACCATGCCCGAGTACGTGGATGTCATCGTTCCGCGCGGTGGCAAGGGCTTGATCGAGCGCATCAGCCGTGATGCCAAGGTGCCGGTCATCAAGCACCTGGACGGCATCTGCCACGTCTATATCGACGTCGCCGCCGACCTGGACAAGGCGATCCGCGTCGCCGACAACGCCAAGACCCAGCGCTACGCGCCGTGCAACACCATGGAGACGCTGCTGGTGCATGCCGGCATCGCCGACCGTGTGCTGCCGCCGCTGGCTGCCATCTACCGCGACAAGGGCGTGGAGCTGCGCGGCGACGCCGCCACCCGCGCGCTGCTGGGCGCCGACGTACTGGAAGCCACCGAGGAAGACTGGCGCACCGAGTACAACGCGCCGATCCTGTCGATCCGTATCGTCGAGGGCCTCGACGCGGCCATCGAACACATCAACACCTACGGCTCGCAGCACACCGACGCGATCGTCACCGAGAACTTCACCGATGCCCGCCGCTTCCTCACCGAAGTGGACTCGGCCTCGGTCATGGTCAATGCCTCGACCCGCTTCGCCGATGGCTTCGAGTACGGCCTGGGCGCGGAGATCGGCATTTCCACCGACAAGCTGCACGCCCGCGGTCCGGTCGGCCTGGAAGGCCTGACCAGCGAGAAATACGTGGTGTTCGGCGACGGGCACGTGCGGACCTGATGAACAAGGCGCGTTCCCGTCGGGTCGGCCTGTTCGGCGGCACCTTCGACCCGGTGCATATCGGCCATCTGCGCAGTGCGCTGGAGATGGCCGAGCAGTTCGAGTTCGACGAGCTGCGCCTGATCCCCAACTTCCGCCCGCCGCACCGCGACACCCCCCAGGTGAGACCGGAACAGCGGCTGGCGATGGTCGAGCTGGCGGTTGCCGGCGTAGACCCGCTGGTGGTCGACGACCGCGAGCTGAAGCGTGACAAACCCTCCTACACCATCGACACCCTGGAGTCGCTGCGTGGGGAACTGGATGTGCAGGACCAGTTGTTCCTGCTGGTCGGCTGGGACGCATTCTGCGGCCTGCCGACCTGGCATCGCTGGGAAGAGTTGCTGGAGCACTGTCATATCGTCGTGCTGCAGCGCCCGGATGCCGACAGCGAGCCGCCGGAAGACCTGCGCGACCTGCTGGCGGCGCGCAGTGTTGCCGACCCGAAGGCGATGACCGGCCCCGCCGGGCAGATCACCTTCGTCTGGCAGACGCCGCTGGCGGTTTCCGCCACCCAGATCCGCCAACTCCTGTCGCAGGGGCGCTCGGTGCGCTACCTGGTGCCGGATGCGGTATTGAACTATATCGAGGCGCACGGCCTGTACCAGGCGTCTCACTGATCAAGCTAGAGAGTCATTCAATGCAAACCGAACAACTGGTCGAGCTGGCCATCGCCGCTCTGGAAGATCTCAAGGCGCAGGACATCGTCGTCATCGATGTGCGCGAGAAAACCAGCATCACCGACGCCATGGTCATCGCCACCGGCGCCTCCAGCCGTCAGGTCAAGTCCCTGGCCGACAACGTCCTGGAGAAGGTCAAGGAACAGGGCGTGCGCCCGATCGGCAGCGAAGGCCAGGAAGGCGGCGAGTGGGTCCTGATCGACCTCGCCAACGTCGTGGTCCACGTCATGCAGCCGGCCACCCGCCAGTTCTACGACCTGGAGCGCCTGTGGCAGGGCGCCGAGCAGAGCCGCGCCTCCCACAGCGCCGAGTAAGCCTGCCGTGCGTCTGCGTCTGATCGCCGTCGGCTCGCGCATGCCGCGCTGGGTGGAAGAGGGCTGGGCCGAGTACGTCAAGCGGCTGCCCTCGGAGCTGTCCCTGGAACTGGTGGAAATCCCGTTGAACACGCGCGGCAAGAATGCCGACGTGGCGCGGCTGATCCGCCAGGAGGGCGAGGCCATGCTGAGCAAGGTCCAGCCTGGGGAACGCATCGTCACCCTGGAAGTCGAAGGCAAGCCCTGGAGCACCCCCCAGCTGGCGCAGGAACTCGACCGCTGGCGCCTGGACGCGCGCACCGTCAACCTCATGGTCGGCGGGCCGGAAGGCCTGGCGCCAGAGGTCTGCGCGCGCAGCGAGCAGCGCTGGTCGCTGTCGCCGCTGACCCTGCCGCACCCGCTGGTGCGGATCCTGGTCGGCGAGCAGATCTACCGCGCCTGGACGGTTCTGTCCGGGCACCCCTACCACAAGTAGTCGTAGCCGTTTTCGATGCCGCAGCCGATACAGCTCAAGGACCACGAGAAGGACGCCCGTCTGGTCCGCGCCCGCGTCATCGTCGGCGGGGTGGCGATCTTCCTGCTCGCCCTGGTGCTGGTGGCGCGCATGTATCACCTGCAGGTGACTCAGTACGACTACCACTCGACGCTGTCGGAGAACAACCGCGTCCACGTGCAGCCGATTCCGCCCAATCGCGGGCTGATCTTCGACCGCAACGGGGTGATCATCGCCGACAACCGTCCCAGCTTCAGCCTGACGATTACCCGTGAACGTACGGAGAATCTGCAGGATACCTTGAAGAATCTCGTCGATATCCTTGGATTGACCGAGGAAGACAAGGCGATCTTCGAGAAACGCATGAAGCAGGGTCGCCGGCCGTTCGAGCCGGTACCGATCATGTTCGAGCTGTCCGAGGAACAGATCGCCCGCATCGCGGTGAACCAGTACCGCCTGAACGGCGTCGACGTGGCCGCGCAATTCGTCCGCCACTACCCGCTGGGCGAACACTTCGCCCACTCGGTCGGCTATGTCGGGCGGATCAACGAGGCGGAACTGAAGAAGCTCGACCCGGTGGCCTATTCGGGCACCCACCACATCGGCAAGACCGGCGTGGAGAAGTTCTACGAGGACGCGCTGCACGGCACGGTGGGCTACGAAGAAGTCGAGACCAACGCCCGTGGCCGCGTGCTGCGGGTGCTCAAGCGCACCGAGCCGGTCTCCGGCCGTGACATCGTGCTGAGCATCGACAGCAAGCTGCAGGCCGCCGCCGAAGCGGCGCTGGCCGGCCGGCGCGGTGCCATCGTGGCGATCCAGCCGTCCACCGGCGAAGTGCTGGCGATGGTCAGCCAGCCCGCCTACGACCCCAACCTGTTCGTCACCGGCATCAGCTTCAAGGATTACGCGGCCCTGCGCGACTCCGAGGACCGCCCGCTGTACAACCGCGTGCTGCGCGGCCTGTATCCGCCGGGCTCGACGGTGAAGCCCGCGGTGGCCATCGCCGGCCTCGATGCCGGCGTCGTGACCCCGGCCAGCCGGGTGTTCGACCCCGGTTTCTACCAATTGCCGAACTACGACCACAAATACCGCAACTGGAACCGTTCCGGTGACGGCTGGGTGAACCTGGAAACCGCGATCATGCGCTCCAACGACACCTACTTCTACGACCTCGCCCACAAGCTGGGCATCGATCGCCTGCACGACTACATGAGCAAGTTCGGCTTTGGCCAGCGCGTCGCCCTGGACATGTACGGCGAGGCCGAGGGCCTGATGCCGTCCCGCCAGTGGAAGCGCGCCCTGCGCCGGCAGGCCTGGTTCCCCGGTGAAACCCTGATCCTGGGCATCGGCCAGGGCTACATGCAGTCCACACCGCTGCAGCTGGCGCAGATGACCGCCCTGCTGGCCAACAAGGGCAAGTGGATTCGCCCGCACCTGGCCAAGACCATCGATGGCAAGCCGCCGGTGGACGAGGAGCCGATGCCGGACATCGTCCTCAAGGACCCGAACAACTGGAACCTGGTGGACTACGGCATGCAGCAGGTGGTCCACGGCGCCCGCGGTACCGCGCACAAGGTCGGCGCCACGTCGGTCTACCGGATTGCCGGCAAATCCGGTACCGCGCAGGTCGTCGCGATCAAGCAGGGCGAGAAGTACAACCGCTCCAAGCTGCTGGAGCGCCACCGTGACCACGCCCTGTTCGTCGGCTTCGCTCCGGCGGACAACCCGCAGATCGCCGTGGCGGTGATGGTGGAGAACGGCGAGTCCGGCTCCGGCGTCGCCGCCCCGGTGCTCAAGGCCGTGACCGACGCCTGGCTGCTCGACGAGACCGGCAGGCTCAAGCCCGAATACGCACCGCAGACCACGGCGGAGGCGCCCAAACCATGACCATGAACGGTAATTTCGACCGCACGCTGTCCAGCGAAGACGTGATGAAGCGGCGCTCCAGCCTGCTGCAGCGCCTGCATATCGACGGCCTGCTGCTCCTGCTGCTGGTGACCCTCGGTTCGGTCGGCCTGTTCGTCCTCTATTCCGCCAGCGGCAAGAGCTGGGACCTGCTGATCAAGCAGGCCTCGTCCTTCGGCCTGGGCCTGGGCGCGATGTTCGTGCTGGCGCAGATCGAGCCGCGTTTCCTCGCCCGCTGGGTGCCGCTGGGCTACCTGATCGGCGTGGCGCTGCTGGTGGTGGTGGACGTGATGGGCCACAACGCCATGGGCGCGACCCGCTGGATCAACATTCCCGGGGTGATCCGCTTCCAGCCGGCGGAGTTCATGAAGCTGCTGATGCCCATGACCATCGCCTGGTACCTGTCCAAGCGCTCGCTGCCGCCGGGCTTCAAGCACAGCCTGATCGGCCTGGCACTGATCGTGGTGCCCTTCGTGCTGATCCTCAAGCAGCCGGACCTGGGCACCGCCATGCTGGTGCTGGCCTCCGGCGCCTTCGTGCTGTTCGTCGGCGGCCTGCGCTGGCGCTGGATCATCATGGCCGTGTCGGCCGCGGTGCCGGTGGCGGTGGGCATGTGGTACTTCGTCATGCACGACTACCAGAAGCAGCGCGTACTGACCTTCCTCGACCCGGAAAGCGACCCGCTGGGCACCGGCTGGAACATCATCCAGTCAAAAGCGGCCATCGGCTCGGGCGGCGTCTTCGGCAAGGGCTGGCTGCTGGGCACGCAGTCACATCTGGATTTTTTGCCCGAAAGCCACACGGACTTTATCATTGCCGTACTCGGCGAAGAGTTCGGCCTGGTGGGCGTGTGCCTGCTGCTGGTGCTGTACCTGCTGGTGATCTACCGGGGGCTGGTGATCACGGCGCAGGCGCAGACGCTGTTCGGCAAGTTGCTCGCCGGCAGCATCACCATGACCTTCTTCGTGTATGTGTTCGTCAACATTGGTATGGTCAGCGGATTGTTGCCGGTGGTGGGGGTGCCGCTGCCCTTCATTAGTTATGGCGGAACTTCGCTGGTGACCCTGATGTCAGGGTTCGGCGTTTTGATGTCGATCCACACCCATCGGAAGTGGATCGCCCAGGTTTGATGACAAGAGTGAAGAAAGGAATGCAAGTACTGCGCGCCTGGGCTGCCAGGGGGGTGCATTGGGTCGGAATCGCGGGGGCGATCGGCATGTCCGGCGCTGCCCATGCGGGCGACTACGATGGCTCGCCCCAGGTGGCCGAGTTCGTCAGCGAGATGACCCGTGACTACGGCTTCGCCGGCGAACAGCTCATGGGCCTCTTCCACGACGTGGAGCGCAAGCAGTCCATCCTCGACGCCATCTCCCGCCCCGCCGAACGGGTGAAGACCTGGAAGGAATACCGGCCGATCTTCGTCACCGACGCGCGCATCAGCCGCGGCGTGGACTTCTGGAACCAGAACGCCGAGGCTCTGGCCCGCGCCGAGCAGGAATACGGCGTGCCGGCCCAGTACATCGTCTCGATCATTGGCGTCGAGACCTTCTTCGGGCGTAATACCGGCAACTTCAAGGTGATGGATGCGCTGTCCACCCTGGGCTTCGACTACCCGCCGCGCGCCGATTTCTTCCGCAAGGAACTCAAGCAGTTCCTGCTGCTGGCCCGCGAACAGCAGGTCGACCCGCTCAGCCTGACCGGCTCCTACGCCGGCGCCATGGGCCTGCCGCAGTTCATGCCGAGCAGCTTCCGCGCCTATGCCGTGGACTTCGACGGCGACGGCCACATCAATATCTGGAGCGACCCCACCGATGCCATCGGCAGCGTCGCCAACTACTTCAAGCAGCACGGCTGGCATACCGGCGAGCCGGTGGTGTCGCAGGCCGAGATCGGCACTTCCACCGCCGAGGACGCGCTTACCCAGGGCCTCGACCCGCAGATGAACCTGGGCCAGCTACGCTCTCAGGGCTGGCGCACCCATGACGTGCTGCGTGACGACATGATGGTCACCGCCATGCGCCTGGAAGGCGCGCAGGGCACCGAATACTGGGTCGGCCTGCCGAACTTCTACGTGATCACCCGCTACAACCGCAGCGCCATGTACGCCATGGCAGTCCATCAGCTGGCCGGCGAGATCGCCAAGGCACGAGGTGTCCATTGAGCAAGCGAATCGCAAGTCCCGGCCTCTGGTCGCTGGCCGCCTGCGTTGGCCTGAGCACCGTGTTCCTCGCCAGCTGTACCGGTAACCGCGCGCCGCAACCGCAGCCACAGGTGAGCAGCGGTATTTCCGGCCCCTACGACTACAGCCGCCCGCACCGCGACGGCGCACCCTGGTGGGACGTGGACGTCTCGCGCATCCCCGATGCCGTGCCGATGCCGCACAACGGGCCGTTCAAGAACAACCCCTATACCGTGCTGGGCAAGACCTACTACCCGCTGAGCAACTCGAACACCTACAGCGTGGTCGGCACCGCCTCCTGGTATGGCACCAAGTTCCATGGCCAGGCCACCGCCAACGGCGAGCAGTACGACCTGTACGGCATGACCGCCGCGCACAAGACCCTGCCGCTGCCCAGCTACGTCCGCGTGACCAACCTGGACAACGGCAAGAGCGTGATCGTGCGCGTCAACGACCGCGGCCCGTTCTATTCCGACCGGGTGATCGACCTGTCCTTCGCCGCCGCCAAGAAGCTCGGCTACGCCGAAACCGGCACCGCCCATGTGAAGGTCGAAGGCATCGACCCCGACCGCTGGTGGGCCGCCCAGGGCAAGCAGCCGCCGATGATCATGGCCCTGCCGAAGATGGCTGCGCAGCCCGCCGCCGCACAGCCGCAGGCAGTCGCCATGGCGCAGCCCATCGAAACCTACACCCCGCCGCCGGCGCAGCACGCCGTGCCCGTGGCGCCGGTCCAGATCGACTCAAAAAAAAACGCTTCATTACCAGCCGATGGCCTGTATCTCCAGGTGGGTGCCTTCGCCAACCCGGACGCTGCGGAGCTGCTCAAGGAGAAAGTCGGCGGCCTGACGGGGGCGAAATCCTTTATCAGCTCGGTCGTGGTCAACCAGCAGACCTTGTACCGGGTACGCCTGGGGCCGATCGGAACGCAGGATGAAGCAAGTCGGATGCAGGACAGCATCCGCGTGGCCAACCTTGGCCAACCCAAGCTCGTGCGCCTGGACTGAGATTCCACCGCACGCGCGATAGCGGCACGTTAGAGGCCGCCTCACGAGTTCCCCCGCGGGGGATTGTTTGACCCTTAGTGAACCCCAGAGAGACGGATGAACATCTTCAACTTCGCCAAACGCCTGTCCTTGCTCGTGCTGTTCAGCGCCCCCGTGGCCAGCTGGGCAGCTGAAGTCGTTCCCGCCGCCCCGCAGCTCGCGGCCAAGGCCTGGGTGCTGATGGACGGCGCCAGCGGCAACATCCTGGTCGAGAACGCCGGTGACGAGCGCCTGCCGCCCGCCAGCCTGACCAAGCTGATGACCGCCTACATCGCCACCAAGGAAATCGAAGGCGGCCGCATCGCCGAATCCGACCTGGTCACCGTCAGCGAGCACGCCTGGCGCACCGGCGGTTCGCGCATGTTCATCAAGGTCGGCTCCCAGGTCTCGGTCAGCGACCTGCTGCACGGCATCATCATCCAGTCCGGCAACGACGCCTCCGTCGCCCTGGCCGAGCACATCGCCGGCAGCGAAGATGCCTTCGCCGACATGATGAACACCACCGCGCAGAAGCTGGGCATGACCAACTCCCACTTCATGGACGCCACCGGCCTGCCCAACCCGGACCACTACTCGTCCGCCAAGGACATGGCCACTCTGGCCCGCGCCATCATCTACGGCGAGCCGACCCACTACGCCATCTACGCGCAGAAAGAGTTCTTCTGGAACAACATCAAGCAGCCCAACCGCAACCTGCTGCTGTGGCGCGACAAGACCGTCGACGGCCTGAAGACCGGCCACACCGACGAAGCCGGCTACTGCCTGGTGGCTTCCGCCGTGCGTGACGGCCAGCGCATGATTGCCGTGGTGTTCGGCACCAACAGCGAGCAGGCCCGCGCTGCCGAGACCCAGAAGCTGCTGACCTACGGCTTCCGCTTCTTCGAATCGCAGACCTTCTACAAGAAGGGCGCCGAACTGACCAAGGCCATGGTCTGGAAGGGCTCCGAGCATGAGG
Source organism: Enterobacterales bacterium AE_CKDN230030158-1A_HGKHYDSX7 (assembly GCA_046940325.1). Lineage (GTDB taxonomy): Bacteria > Pseudomonadota > Gammaproteobacteria > Pseudomonadales > Pseudomonadaceae > Pseudomonas. The sequence continues at coordinate 107,816 of JBKYMN010000012.1, forward strand.
TCAAAGCCGGCCTGTCCGAAGACCTGACCATGACCGTACCGCGCGGCCAGCTCAAGCAGCTGCAGGCCAACATGGTCGTCGAACCGAACCTGATGGCTCCGATCCAGCAGGGCCAGGTCATCGGCAAGGTCGAGGTCAAGCTGGGTGACAAGGTTGTGCGTACCTCCGACCTGGTCGCGCTGAACGCCGTTGAAGAAGGCGGCTTCTTCCGTCGCATCTGGGACAGCATCCGCCTGTTCTTCTTCGGTCTGTTCAACTGACCGCTCGTCCCGGCCTTGCACTTTTGTATACAAGGCCGGGATTAACCCGCCCGCGCAGCCGCAAACTCGGGTAAAATGCCCGCCTGCGACTGCCCGGCCATTGCGTGGCCCGGTATTCGCCGTCCGATCCACCCGGAGCGCCCCACCCGGACGCTCATGCGGAGGCGGGCCATCCGCCCGCGATTGCCATGACTGATACTCCTGCTACTCCCGACACCGAGCAGCCTGCACCGAAGATCGAGTTCCCCTGCGAACGCTACCCGATCAAGGTCATCGGCGATGCCGGCGAAGGTTTCCCGGATCTGGTCGTCGAAGTCATCCAGCGTCATGCGCCCGATCTCGATATCACCACCCTGGTCACCCGTGACAGCCGCAACGGCCGCTTCCTGTCCGTGCAGGTGCTGATCACCGCCACCGGCGTCGACCAGCTGCAGAACATCCATAAAGACCTGCGCGCCACCGGCCGCGTCCACATGGTGCTCTGATGGGCGAAACGCTGGGCTTCCGCGAGCTGGGTATTCTTCCCTACGAGCCGACCTGGCACGCCATGCAGCGCTTCACCGCCGAGCGCGAACCGGTCACGCCCGATGAAGTCTGGTTGCTGGAGCACGAGCGCGTGTTCACCCAGGGCCAGGCCGGCAAGGCCGAGCACGTGCTGTTCCCCGGCGACATTCCGGTGGTGCAGGTCGACCGCGGCGGCCAGGTGACCTATCACGGTCCTGGCCAGCTGGTGGCCTATCTGATGCTCGACGTGCGCCGTTCCGGCATTGGCGTGCGCGAGCTGGTTTCGCGCATCGAGCAGAGCCTCATCGGCCTGCTGGACAGCTATGGCGTCAGCGCTGTGTCCAAACCCGACGCTCCGGGCGTCTATGTGGACGGCGCGAAGATCGCCTCCCTCGGCCTGCGCATCCGCAACGGCCGGTCCTTCCATGGTCTGGCCCTGAATGTGGACATGGACCTGGAACCCTTTCGACGCATCAATCCCTGCGGTTATGCAGGTATGGCCATGACCCAGCTCAGCCAGCTGGCCGGCCCCATCGCATTGGCCGATGTGCGCGAGCGCCTGCGTGGCGAACTCGTCGAACGCCTTGGCTACGCAGCACAGAAGACCCTAACGGGCGGGATCCAACCTAGATGAGCACTGTTGTGGAGAATGCAGGTACCGCCGCTCCGGCCGTCAAACCGGGCAAGGTGGAAGTCGGCGTCAAGCTGCGCGGCGCAGAGAAGGTCGCGCGCATTCCGGTGAAGATCATCCCCACCGACGAGCTGCCCAAGAAGCCCGACTGGATTCGCGTGCGCATCCCCGTTTCCCCTGAGGTCGATCGCATCAAGCAACTGCTGCGCAAGCACAAGCTGCACAGCGTCTGCGAAGAAGCTTCCTGCCCGAACCTGGGCGAATGCTTCTCCGGCGGCACCGCGACCTTCATGATCATGGGCGACATCTGTACCCGTCGCTGCCCGTTCTGCGACGTCGGCCACGGTCGTCCGAAGCCGCTGGATGTCGATGAGCCGACCAACCTCGCCATCGCCATCGCCGACCTGCGCCTGAAGTACGTGGTGATCACCTCGGTGGACCGCGACGACCTGCGTGACGGTGGTGCTCAGCATTTCGCCGACTGCCTGCGCGAAATCCGCAAGTTGTCCCCAGGCGTGCAGCTGGAAACCCTGGTTCCGGACTACCGTGGCCGCATGGACATCGCCCTGGAAATCACCGCCAACGAGCCGCCGGACGTGTTCAACCACAACCTGGAAACCGTGCCGCGCCTGTACAAGTCGTCCCGTCCGGGCTCCGACTTCGAGTGGTCGCTGGACCTGCTGCAGAAGTTCAAGCAGATGGTGCCGCACGTACCGACCAAATCCGGCCTGATGCTCGGCCTGGGTGAGACCGACGACGAAGTCATCGAAGTCATGCACCGCATGCGCGAGCACGACATCGACATGCTCACCCTCGGCCAGTACCTGCAGCCCTCGCGCAACCACCTGCCGGTGCAGCGCTTCGTCCATCCGGACACCTTCGCCTGGTTCGCCGAGGAAGGCGAGAAGATGGGCTTCAAGAACGTCGCTTCCGGACCGTTGGTACGTTCTTCCTACCACGCCGACCAGCAGGCGCACGGCACCAAGATCGGCTGATCCCTCCCCAGGCTGTCCCGCACAGCCACCCTCTCTCCCGAAAGGCCGCCCTCGTGGCGGCCTTTCTGCATGTCGGCGTCTGCCAGCAGCACTCCCTCCTTCGCGTTCTTCCGCCGGGTATCCGCAATCCTATGGTGTAGGAGTTCGCGCTCTCGAATCGGACGATTCCTCGGCCTTCTTAGGTGTCGGGACGACAGCGCCAGTGCTCTGGAATCAGCAGAATTTCGCGGGTCGCTCGCCATTGCCACAAGGCCAGCACTCGAGGCCACGGGGAACATCGAATTGGCCAGAATCGGTTAGGAGCGGGTCCCCGAAGCCCCAACCACATTGCTGAGTGAACACCATGAAAAAATTGCTCGTCGCTGCAATTCTCTCTTCCGCTTCCGTTGGCGCGTTTGCCTATGACGCCCAGGTCAACTTCAACGGCGAGGTCCTGGATCAGACCTGCACCGTCAATGGCAAGAGCGATGGCTCCGCCGTGGTCAACGTGACCCTGCCGAAAGTCAACAAGAGCTCCCTGGCCGGTGCCGACAGTTGGGCGGGCAACACTCCATTCACCTTCAGCCTGACCAACTGCCCGGTCAGCGCCACCAAGGCCAAGTGGGAAATCACCGGCCAGGTCGACAGTGCCGGCACGCTGATCAACACCGTGGCAGGCACCAACGCCACCGTGCGCCTGATCGACCCGAACAACAGCTACATCAACATCAACACCGATGCCGGCTACTCCTTCACCCCGGCCGCAGACGGCAGCGCCACCCATGAAGTACATGGCCCAGTACTACTCCAAGGCGGGCTCCGCCACCGCCGGCCAACTGCAGACCGTTGGCTACTGGACCCTGACCTACTAATCGAAGCCATGCCGCCTTCCCGCGGCATCGGTTGGTAGCAATACCGAGGCCGGAGGGCACACGCCAGGCCCTCCGGCCCGGTCTTCAAAGGTGATTGTGTAATGGCAAGTCTGACTTCAAAATCCCTGTGGCTCACCGGTTGCCTGGGCGCCGCTTTCCTGTGGTGCAGCCTGGCCCAGGCCGGAATCGTCATTCAGGGGTCGCGCATCGTGTATCCGGCGAAAGAGCGCGAAGTATCGATCAAGATGAATAACGTCGGTGACCAGCCCTCCCTGGTTCAGGCCTGGGTCGACAAGGGCAACGAGAAGCTCACCGCCGACAAGGCCGATGGCCCTTTCCTCATCACGCCGCCGATCACCCGGGTGGAAGCCAAGAAGGGCCAGACCCTTCGTCTGGTCTATGCCGGGGACGAAGCGGCGAGCAAAAAGCAGGAAACCGTTTTCTGGCTGAACATTCTCGATGTTCCGCCCATGCCCAAGGACCAGGACACCAACTACCTGCAGGTGGCTGTCCGCTCCCGGCTGAAGATCTTCTACCGTCCGGACGGTTTGCCGGGTAATCCTACCGAAACCGCCAAGAACCTGAACTGGTCCGTCGTGCAGGCCGGACATGGGTATGCCATCCGTGCGCGGAATGATGGCGCCTTTCACGTATCCCTGGCTGCTGTGCAACTGACCTCTGGCGGCCTGACCTACAGCGTGAAGTCGGACGACCTGAAGATGGTCGCCCCCGGAGCTTCGGTCGAGTTTCCACTGAGTAATCTCCAGGGCCCCGCAACTGCCGGTGCCAAGGTCGACTACCAGTGGGTCAGCGACTACGGCGCGCTGGAGAAGAACGACGCCACCCTTTAGACCGGGAACTGACGAGCTCTCGGCCTAGCCCGCTCGAAACACTGAACGCCGCTCACCCGCTTCACTGCCGGGGGGAGTTGCTCATCCGTATGAATGACGGAGCACTTCGAGATAACGATATGGATACCTCGCCAAAGCAACGCTTGAAGCCTCTTCATGGCAACCGGCTGGCCGTAGCCATGGGTTCGTACGTGACCCTGCCGGACTGCCTGCGCAGCTCGCTTCTGATGGGTGCCCTGCTGATGGGCGGCGGTGCCGCCACCGTCCATGCCGACGAGGGTGCCGGGGAGAAGAGCGCCAGCGACAAACTGCCCAGTTTTGCAGCGTTCAACCCGAGCTTCTTTGACAATGGTGGCACCAGCCCCAGTGTCGACGTCTCTCGTTTTGAGAACGGCGCCCCCGTACAGCCGGGCGTCTACCAGTTGGACGTGTACGTCAATGAAGCCTGGATCGGCCGGATGCCCATTCGCGCGGTCGCCAATGGCGCGGGAAAAGACGCCGCCGCAACCTACTGCATCAACGCCGCTCAGTTCCCTGAGCTGGGCGTGGCGGTGAACAAACTGCCCGCCGACAAGCAGAAGCAGATCGTGGGCGATTGCATCGATTTTTCTGCGGTGGTGCCTGACGGCAAGATTGATGTCGACCTCTCCGAGTTGACTGCCCGGGTCTCCATTCCCCAGTTGTATGTCGGTCGCCAGGTCCGGGGTTATGTCGACCCATCCCAGTGGGATAGCGGTGTGACAGCCGGTTTCATCAACTACGACACCAACCTGTACCGCAGCGAAAGCCACGGCACCAACTCGGACCAGCACTACGTCGGGCTCAACACCGGCATGAACCTGAGCGATTGGCGCTTGCGTTACAACAGCTCCTATAACCACAGCAAGACTGATGGCGGCTCGACGCAGAGCCGTTACCAGAACATCAGCTCCTATGCTCAACGCGACATCACTTCGCTGAAATCGCAATTTACCGCCGGCCAGTACTACAGCCCCAGCGATCTGTTCGACTCGGTTCCTTTCACGGGGGTGCAACTGGCCAGCGATGATCGGATGCTGCCCGACTCGCAGCGCGGTTTTGCGCCTCAGATACGGGGCGTGGCCGATACCAACGCGGTGGTGCGCGTGAAGCAGGGACAGACGGTCATCTACGAGACCAGCGTCGCTCCCGGTCCCTTCGAGATCGATGATCTCTACAACACCGGCTATGCGGGTGACCTGACCGTGGAAATCACCGAAGCCGACGGCCGGGTGAAGTCCTTCCTGGTCCCCTACGCCTCCATCAACCAACTGGTGCGGCCGGGTGTTTCCCGTTTCAGCGTGACCGCGGGCCAGTACCGTGACGATGACCTCGGGCGCGAACCCAACTTCGCCCAGGGTACCTATCAGTACGGCCTCAACAACGTCATGACGGTCTACACCGGCGGTATCGTTGCGAACTCCTACCAGGCAGGGCAGGGCGGCTTGGCCTTCAGCACCCCCTTCGGCGCACTGGCATCGGATGTCACGGTCTCCAACGCCACCGACCTGCCCACCGAGCGTGCTGGCATCAAGCGCGACATGAGCGGCCAGAGTTACCGGATGACCTACAGCAAGCTGCTGGAGGCCACCTCCACCAACATGACCATCGCCGCCTATCGCTTCAACAGCGAGAACTACCTCAGCCTGCAGGATTACGCCCAGGTCTGGGGACGTCTGGACAACGACTACGAGTTCGACCGCCAGCGCAACCGCTATCAACTGACCGTCAACCAGCCAGTGGGGGAGCGCAGTTCCTTCTACTTCAGCGGCTCCAAACAGGATTACTGGAACCGCAGCGGCACCGATACCAGTTTCCAGGCCGGCTACAACACCGGCTTCTCCTGGGGCACGCTGGGGCTCAGCGCTTCGCGTACCAGCAACAGCTACCAGACCAATGGCTACGGCAACACCGACGACTACCAGAATACCTACATGGTCAGCGTCAACGTCCCCTTCGGCATGGACAGTGGGCGGCCCATGTCGATCAGCACCAACGTCAGTGCGACCGACAACAAGAACAACAGCGTCCAGACCACCCTCAGCGGTACTGCCGGCGAAGAGCGCCAGATCAGCTACGCCGTTTATGGCGCGGGCAACAAGGTCGACAACGACCGGCAATACTCCGGCGGTGCGAACCTGACCTATAACTCGCCGCACGCCATCTATAACGCCAGCGCCAGTGGTGGCGACGGTTACAAGCAAGGGGGGCTAGGCGCCCGCGGCTCCATCGTGATCCACCCCGGTGGTGTCAACTTCAGCCAGAACCAGGGTGAGACCCTGGCGGTGCTGGAAGCCAAGGGCGCGGAAGGCGCCGCGATCAACGCCAACGTGGGTGCCAAGGTGGCGGGCAATGGCTACGCCGTAGTCGGCGGCCTGACGCCATACCGACAGAACGATATCGAAATCGACCCGAAGGGATCCTCCAAGGATGTCGAATTGCAGGTGACTTCGCAGAGCGTGGCTCCGCGATTCGGCTCCATCGTCATGCTGAAGTACCCGACCGTGACGGGCGCGCCAGTGCTCATGACCGTAAAACGTGATGACGGCGAGGTTATCCCGTTGGGTGCTGAAGTGCTGGATGCCAAGGGCAACAATCTGTCCATGGTGGGGCAGGGTGGGCGCATTTTCCTGCGCGGCCTTCAGCCCGCAGGCGAGCTGATCGTCAAGTGGGGCGATGGCTCGGGGCAGCGCTGCCAGGTCAACTATCAACTGCCCAAAGACTCCAGCAAGGACGCGTCGTTCGTGAAGAGCGACGCCGTCTGCCGCGCCATTCTGGGTAAGCCTGCGCTGGCGCAAAACTGACTGTGTCGAGTAGTAAGCCTGGCCTGCTCTCAACCTGCGGCCCGGCGAGGTAATGAAATGTGTATCTGTAAAAAAGCCATTGCTGCCTATCTGGTAAGACCGTTGATGCTCTCGGCCACCGTGGGGGGCTGGTTGTTCAGTGCGTCTTCTGCTTGGGCAGAGGGTGGCCCTTGCTCAGGGGGGCCGCAGAGCGTGACGCTGAGCTTGCCCGCAACCGTTACTGTGCCGCGTGATGCCAAGGTGGGGAGTGTACTCACGCCCTGGGTGTTTTCGTCTGCGGCCAACACCTGGACTTGCAGCGTCTACTCCGATAACTCCCTGGAATTTGCCTATGCCGGGCCCACCTACACGGCCAGTTCGGGGGTGTATGTCACCAACAGTGGCGGTGGCGGCAATATCCTGGTCATGAATACCAATGTTCCAGGCATTGGCATTGCCATGAATGCCCGGGTGTGGGGAGCTAATGCGCAGGGCTGGCAGTATCAAGGTGGTGGGTCAACGACCCAGACCGGGACAAAACTGGCGGCCTCTGGGGTGGGCCCTGCAAATTTTACGAACTATGGCGCGGGCGCTCAGGTGGCAGTTGCCCTGGTTAAAACCGCTACTCCCTTCACCCAGGGCGGAGTCGTCAATGGAGGGCAGGTGGCCTATGCCTATCCTGCCACGAGCTATAGCGCCGGATACCAATACACCAACTTGGCGACCAGCTACTTCATCAACGCGGTCACTATCGTCCCGCTCACCTGCAGCACGCCTGACGTGCAAGTGCCACTGGGCTCCCATCGAAAATCGGAGTTCAAGGGAGCGGGCTACACCACCAACGCGGTCAGCTTCAATTTTGCGCTGAACAACTGTCCGGCGGGACTGGGTGGCTTCGGGCCGGCCATTCAATACAAGTTGGACGCGACGACGGCCGTGCTCAATAGCTCGCAATCCGTGGTTGCCCTGGATGAGACTTCCGGTGCCACAGGTGTCGGCGTGCAGTTGCTCGATGGCGATGGGAGCGTTTTCCCGCTGAGCACCTACAAGACTTTCAGTGGCTACAGCAGCGCCACCGGGGGGACTTATAGCATCCCCTTCAAGGCTCGCTATTACCAGACGGCCGCGACCGTCACGCCGGGTAAGGCCAACTCTTCCATGACGGTGACCATGTTGTACCAGTAATGGGCGGGAAACTGCGCAGTCGGGTGCAGCTTGCCAACAGCAGTGGTAAGAACGGGTGGCCTGAGTGCTGCCTCCGAAAGACAGTGAAAGGGATATTTGTATGAATAAGTTGTTAGTCGGAGTTGTATTGACCTCGTTCGCGATGGGCGCCCAGGCCTATGACGCCCAGGTTGATATTGCGGGTGAGGTGATTACCGAGTCCTGCAAGATCAACGGCTCCTCTGTACTGCCGGCCAGTATCGATGTTCCGTTGAGTGCCATTAACACCAATGCCTTGTCACAAGTAGGCAGTTGGGCACAGAACACACGCTTCGTCGTGTCGCTGACGGATTGCCCGAGCACGGTGAATGTGGCCTGGACTCAGTTCAGTAACGTCGATGTCGAGACCGGTGCGCTGATCAACACCCTGGCCACTGGCACCAGCGCGCAGATCAGGGTGCTGGACAGCAAGTTCCAGCCGATCGACATGAACAATGACCCCGGCGTGAGCGTGACCACCGGTGCGGCGGACCTGACCTACTATGGCCAGTACTACGCCAAGCAGGTACCGGTACGGCCCGGCAAGCTCTCCACCTATGGGTACATCAGTCTGACCTACTGAGTGGACTGCCGCTCAGAAGCGGCTCGAACAACAAAGGCGCCCTTGGGCGCCTTTGTTGTTCAATGTGCTGCCTGTAAGCGTTGCAGCAGCGTCGGCGTAGGGTAGCCATCCGCCGGCAGCCCGATGGATTGCTGGAACGCACGGATCGCCTTGCGTGTATTGGCGCCGATGATTCCGTCGGCGTTGCCCGCCGCAAATCCCCGCTCACTCAGTGCCTGCTGCAACGAAATCCGCTCCGTTCGGGTCAGCGGCGTATCCTCTACCGGCCAGGTCCCGGTCAGTTGCCCGCCGCCCTTGAAGCTGTCCGCCAGGAGGCCAACCGCCAGTGCGTAGGACGTCGAGTTGTTGTACTTGAGGATGGCGCGGAAGTTGTCCGTCACCAGGAAGGCCGGGCCGCGGTAGCCTGCCGGAAGCAGCAGCGAAACGCTGGCCTGGGGATTGGTTGGCAGGGTGCCGCTGGTGGTTTGCACTCCCAGGCGCTGCCATTCGCTGATGGGTTTGCGGATATCCATGTCCGCCTGGGCATAGTCGAAGCCCGGTGGCAGGCGCACTTCAAAGCCCCAGTTCTGCCCCTGCTGCCAACCGGAGGTCTTCAGGTAGTTGGCGGTGGAGGCCAGTGCATCGGCGGAGGAAGTCCAGATGTCACGGCGACCGTCGCCATCGAAGTCCACGGCATAGCGGTTGTAGGTGGTGGGGATGAACTGCGTTTGGCCCATGGCGCCGGCCCAGGAGCCGATCATGTTGCTTGCCGGCACGTCGCCGTGCTGGAGAATCTGCAGGGCGGCGATCAGCTGGTCGCGGCCGAAGTCCGGCCGGCGCCCCTCATACGCCAGGGTGGCGAGGGAGCGGATGACATTCTTGCTGCCCATCTGCTGGCCGAAATTGCTCTCCATCCCCCAGATGGCGACCACGGTTTCACGTTCCACACCGTAAGTGTCCTGGATGCGCTGCAGCGTGGCGTCGTTGGCCAGCAGGCGATCCTGGCCATTGCGTACCCGTGCGGGGGAGACGGCGCTGTCCAGGTATTGCCAGACAGGCCGGGTGAACTCGGGTTGGCTGTGGTCGGCACTGACCACCGAGTCGTCCGGCTCGATGCTGGCGAAGGCCGTGTCGAAGGTTTCAGCTCGGATGCCGGCGGCCAGCGCCTGGGTGCGGAAGCCGTCGCGCCATTGGGCGAAGCTCTGCGTCGGCTGGGCCTGTGAGGCTGAAGGCGCGCGCTTGGGCGGCGGCTCCGTGCAGGAGGTCAGCAGGCCGAACGAAATCAGCGACAGGGTGACGGCGAGCAGGCAGCGTTGGCCGACAACAGATGAAACAGGCTTGCGCATTGCTCTCCTCAAAGTACTGGCAGGCGAGCGGCCACCTTAGCATGGCCACTGTGACGCGTCTGCGTTGGGCAAAGGCGATGGGTCTGCAGATTTCGATGGCCCTGGCGACGGAAAATTCCCCGGATGGTGCAACGTCCGCCGGGCGGCTTGGGCACTTTCACCTGGAGCGGCGAATTCATCCGCGATCCGCCTGCCAGGCCGGCTCTGGGCCAGTCCATCGCGGACAGAGTCCGCTCCCACGCAATGGCTGACTCGGAGTGTGTATGGGGAATACGCCTGCGCGATTATTGCTTGGGCACGGCCCCGCTTTCCTGGTCGACCTTGGGAGCGCTCTGGTGCAGTTCCTCGAGCATGTCGTCGTAGGCGGCGCAGTCATCCGGGCGTTGCTCGCTGGAGCGCGCCTTCTTCATTTCGGCGAGCTTCTCATTGAGTTTCTGTGCGCGCAGGGGATCACTGCGGGTGACTTCGGTGACCTTGGCGGCGACCTGCTTGCCCTTGGCCTCGGCTTCCTGGTCGGAGCAGAAGGCGTGGGCGGAGAGGCTGAAGGGAAGGGCGAGGATGGCGACGATAAGGGGGGCTTTCATGGGGACCTCCAGGAGCGTGGCTGTCCGGTTGAAAGCGAAAGGGGGCGGGTGGTTCAGGTTTTCTGAGGCTTTCAGGCCGCCAGAAGCGAAGAAGCCTCCCAGTTACGGGAGGCTTCGCGGCGGTAGCTGCCTTTGCCTTTGAGTGGCTGTTCCTGGCGGCTGCGGAACAGGGGTTGCGCGACCAGGGACTTGGCCTTGTTCGGCCGTCTGGATTTCTTCGCCATCTGTCTTTCCTCGTCTGGCTTGCCTCTTGGCTGCCGGCCCGGTGCCGGCGCGCGCATCTTCCGCCTATCTGGCACGCTTGTCCATGCCGCCGCGCAACCGCCGGGCGGACTGGGGCTGGTAGCTGCGATTCGAGGCTACGCTGGGGCGACGAACCCTTCTGACACAACGGACAACAACGAGGAAATGGGCGATGAAGTTTCTCTGCATGATCTACTTCGACGAACGCAAGGCTGCGGAACTGCCAGAGGCGGAACTGCTCGGCATCGTCGACGAGTGCATGACCTACAGCGAACAATTGCGGCGCAGCGGCCACTACATCGCCGCCAATGCATTGCTGCCGACCACTACCGGACGAACCCTGCGCGGCCAGGGCGACAAGCTCGCCGTGACCGACGGTCCCTTTGCCGAGACCCGTGAGCAACTGGGCGGCTTCTACCTGATCGAAGCGCAGAGTCCGGAAGAGGCCGAGCGCATCGCCGCGAAGATTCCGCCTGGGCGCCTGGGGTGTGTGGAGGTTCGCCAGGTACGGGAGTGGGAGTGAGGCCACTAGCGCTGAGCGGGCAGGCGCACTTGCGCGAATCGTCGCGAGGCTGCGGCGCTTTGTCGCAAAATTTGTAACAGACCTTTTCAGTTGGGCGGCTGTGGCGCGTACTGGAGCTCGGCTAGCTTAATAGCTGGCTAACTATCGCTCTGGCGTGCAGGGACCGCGGCGCCGCTGGCTGGAGATGCGTCATGCAGCAATGGTCCCCTACCCAACGCAACGTGGTGATCGCTTCGGTGCTCGCCTGGACGCTGGATGCTTTCGACTTCTTCCTCCTGGTCTTCGTCCTCACGGATATCGCCCAGACCTTCCATGTCGACCTGCCCCAGGTCTCGCTGGCGATCCTGCTGACCCTGGCGGTACGGCCCATCGGTGCACTGCTGTTCGGCCGCGCTGCCGAGCGCCATGGGCGGCGACCGGTGCTGATGATCAACATCCTGATCTACTCGGTGCTGGAGCTGGCCTCGGCGTTCTCGCCAAACCTGACGACCTTCCTGATGCTGAGGGTGGTCTATGGGGTGGCCATGGGCGGCATCTGGGGCGTGGCTTCGTCGCTGGCGATGGAGACCATTCCCGAGCGCTCGCGGGGGATGGTGTCGGGGCTGTTCCAGGCCGGTTATCCGGCGGGTTATCTGATCGCCTCGATCGTTTATGGCCTGTTCTTCGAGGTACTGGGCTGGCGCGGGATGTTCATCGTCGGCTGCCTGCCGGTGGTGCTGGTGGCCTTCATCTGGTTCAAGGTGCCGGAGTCGCCGATCTGGCAGGCGGCGCGCGAGCGCAAGGAGTCCACGCCACTTTGGCCGGTGCTGCGCAGCCAGTGGAAGCTGTGCCTCTACGCGGTATTGCTGATGGCCTGCTTCAACTTCTTCAGCCACGGTACCCAGGACCTGTACCCGACTTTCCTCAAGGTCCAGCATGGCTTCGACCCGCACACGGTCAGCCTGATCGCGGTGGCCTACAACGTGGCCGCGATTCTGGGTGGGATCCTGTTCGGCAGCCTGTCCGAGCGCATCGGACGGAAGAAGGCGATCATCTGCGGTTCGCTGCTGGCCTTGCCGGTGCTGCCGTTGTGGGCCTTCAGTCACGGCGCGGTGGCGCTGGGGGTGGGAGCTTTCCTGATGCAGTTCATGGTGCAGGGCGCCTGGGGAGTGATTCCCGCCTATCTCAACGAACTGGCCCCGGTGGGGACCCGTGCCGTGCTGCCGGGGTTCGTCTATCAACTGGGCAACCTGATTGCGTCGGTGAACGCGCCGCTGCAGGCGGAGATCGCCAAGAGCTACAGCTATGGCACGGCCATGGCGATCGTCGCGGGGGTGGTGGCCGTGCTCATCTGTGTGCTGATCAGCACCGGGCGCGATACGCGGGGTGTGGCGCTGGATCGGGCCGATGGGCAGGAGCATCGGCCGGTGCCGGTGCGAGGGTGACGCGTTTCAGGAGCGCCCCATGGACGCGATCGCGGGCATGGCCCGCTCCTGCAGGTGTGGGGCTGGCGAATTTGCCTGGCTGATGTTCCCCGGCCGGGAGCGAAAGCGCGATCAGGCCGACGGCAGGCTGATGCGCTGGCCGGCGACCAGCAGGGCCAGGCGGGCGAGGCTGTTCCAGACATTGCCGGGGGCCTGGCCCTTGATCTGCGCGTCAATCAGTTGGGCGTCCTGCAGCATCTGGTTCCAGCGCGGTGTGCTGTGGCGCTGCAGGGCCTTGCTCATCAGCGGGCGGCGTTTGTCCCAGATGGGCGGGCGGGCCTGGCTGAAGGCCTTGTCCAGCGGTACGCCCTGGTTGAACTGCTGGGCGAGGCTGGCCAGTACGCGGACTTCCCGGGCCAGCGCCCAGAGGATGACCGGCGGCTCCACGCCTTCGCCGCGCAGGCCTTCGAGCATGCGCAGGCAGTGAGCGGCTTCGCCGTTCAGCGCGGCATCGATCAGGCCGAAGACGTCGAAACGCGCGCTATCGGCGACGGCCGCTTGCACGGTGTCGGCGTCGATCTGCTGACCATCGGCGAGCAGCTTGAGCTTTTCGATTTCCTGGGCGGCAGCCAGCAGGTTGCCTTCGACACGCGCGGCGATCAGATCGACCGCTTCCTGGCTGGCGGCGAGGCCGGCCTGGGACAGGCGCTGGCGAATCCACTGCGGCAGCTGGTGTACGTCAATCGGCCAGATCTGGATGAACTGCGCGACGTCGCCGTCGATCAGGGCCTTGGCCCACTTGGTCTTCTGCGTGCTGCCATCGAGCTTGGGCAGGCTGACCAGCAATACGGTGTCTTCCGGCGGACGCTGCAGGTATTCCTGGAGGATGGCCGCACCTTTGTCGCCGGGCTTGCCGGAGGGCAGGCGCAGCTCGATCAGGCGCTTCTCGGCGAACAGCGAGAGGCTGGCGCCAGCTTCCAGCAGTTGGCCCCAATCGAAGTTGGCCTCGGCATTGAAGACCTGGCGTTCGCCGAAGTCGCGCTGACGGCAGGCGGTGCGAATGGCGTCGCAGGCTTCCTGGCAGAGCAGCGGTTCGTCGCCACTGACCACGTAGACGGGCGCGAGGTTGCCTTGCAGGTGCTTGGCGAGTTGTCCGGGATTGAGCTTCATGATGAAGAAGGGGCCGGTTTGGCCGGCCCCTGTCGGTTACTGCGCTTTCGGGAATTCGATCGGCGACTGCTGCGGCTGTGCCCGGGCGGCATCGTCCGCGGCCTTTGCCGCATCGGCTTCGGCCTTGGCCTTGGCTTCGGCCTTGGCTTGCAGGTCATCCAGCTGGGCCGGAGTGATCATCTGCAGGCGCAGGGACATCTGCTGGACCAGGTCGCGGCGCATTTCGTTGCGGATCTGCTGGGCTTCCTGGTCGGAGCCGATCAGGTTGTTCTCGTCCTGCACGTAGACCTTGCGGACCTGAACCTGGTTGGCGAGCAGCAGCAGGTTGTTGCTGCCACGGATCTCGTAGTTCAGGGTGTTGGTCAGCTCGTTTTCCGCGCTACGCGCCGAGCTGGTGTAGCTCACCGAGCGGCTGGTGGTGTCTTCGCTGGCCAGGATCAGGTGGTAGGGCGCGCGCGAGACGACTTTCACGCCGCTGCCTTCGAGCACCTGCTTGAGTTGCTGGACGGTTTCGCCGTAGGCATTGCGCGCGCTCACGTCGATCTCCTTGAGCGCAAAGTTCGTATCGCCCAGGCCGCGCAGTTGGAATCCGCAGGCGGACAGAACGCTGGCCAGGCCGATCAGCACGAGGCTGGTCAGGATACGTTTCATCAAGCTTCCCTCACTCCTGTTGGTCCGTGGCACGAAGGTGCCACGGGCGATTGCTCTTTTTCCAGCGTTGGATCAGTTGGCGACGATGTTGACCAGCTTGCCGGGCACCACGATGACCTTGCGGATAGTCAGGCCGTCGGTGAAGCGCAGCACGTTCTCGTTGGCGCGGGCTGCGGCTTCGACTTCTTCGCGGCTGGCGCTGGCGGGCATTTCGATGTGGCCGCGCAGCTTGCCGTTGACCTGTACCACCAGTTGCAGGCTGTCCTGCACCAGGGCGGCCTCGTCGACCTGCGGCCAGCTGGCGTCGATCACGGCGCCGTCCTTGCCCAGCTCTTCCCAGATCACGTGGCAGATGTGCGGGGTGATCGGGGCGAGCAGCAGGGTGACAGTTTCCAGGCCTTCCTGCAGCAGGGCTCGGTCGGTGGCCGATTCGCTCGGGGCCTTTTCCAGCACGTTCATCAGGGTCATCACGGCGGCGATGGCGGTGTTGAACTTGTGGTGCTGGCCTACGTCCTGGCTGGCCTGGCGGATGGCCAGGTGGATGGCGCGATGAATGGCCTTCTGTGCGTCGTCCAGGGCGGACTTGTCCACGGCGCCTGCAGGGCCTGCGTTGACGTGGGCCTGGGCCAGGCGCCAGACGCGGCGCAGGAAGCGGCTTGCGCCTTCGACGCCGGAGTCGGACCACTCCAGGCTCATGTCCGGCGGCGAGGCGAACATCATGAACAGGCGGCAGGTGTCGGCGCCGTAGGCGTCGATCATGGCCTGCGGGTCCACGCCGTTGTTCTTGGACTTGGACATCTTCTCGGTGCCGCCGATTTCCACCGGCAGGCCGTCGGTCTTCAGGCGTGCGCCGATGACCTTGGCCTTGGCATCACGCTCGACTTCAACGTCGGCCGGGTTGAACCATTCCTTGCCACCGTTGGCGGCGACACGGTAGTAGGTCTCGGCGACGACCATGCCCTGGGTCAGCAGGTTCTTGAACGGCTCGTCGGAGTCGATCAGGCCTTCGTCGCGCATCAGCTTGTGGAAGAAGCGCGCGTAGAGCAGGTGGAGAATGGCGTGTTCGATGCCGCCGATGTACTGGTCGACCGGCAGCCAGTAGTTGGCGGCCTTCTTGTCCAGCATGCCGTCTTCGAACTGCGGGCAGGCGTAGCGGGCGAAGTACCAGGACGACTCGACGAAGGTGTCCATGGTGTCGGTTTCGCGCTTGGCCGGCTGGCCACATGTCGGGCAGCTGCACTCGTAGAACGACGGCAGTTTGGCCAGCGGCGAGCCGGCGCCGTCCGGCACCACGTCTTCGGGCAGGACCACCGGCAGCTGGTCGGCCGGGACCGGCACGTCGCCACAGCTGTCGCAGTGGATGATCGGGATCGGGCAGCCCCAGTAGCGCTGGCGGCTGATACCCCAGTCGCGCAGGCGGAACTGGGTGCGCTGCTGGCCGAGGTTCTTGGCGGCCAGATCGGCGCCGATGGCGTCGAACGCAGCCTGGTAGCCCAGGCCGTCGTACTTGCCGGAGTTGACGGTGATGACGCTCTCGTCCTTCAGGCCGTACCACTCTTTCCAGGCACCGGCTTCGAAATCGTTGTCGCCATCTACCTTGGCGATGACCTGGACGATGGGCAGGCCGAACTTGTTGGAGAACTCGAAGTCGCGCTCGTCGTGACCCGGCACGGCCATCACGGCGCCTTCGCCGTAGGTCATCAGGACATAGTTGGCGATCCACACCGGCAGCTTGTCGCCGGTCAGCGGATGCTCGACGAACAGGGAAGTGGCGACGCCTTTCTTCTCCTGGGTAGCGATGTCGGCTTCGGCAACGCCACCGCGCTTGCACTCGTCGATGAAGGCCTGCAGCGAAGGATCGCGCTCGGCGGCCAGGGTGGCCAGCGGGTGCTCGGCGGCCACGGCGACGTAGGTGGCGCCCATCAGGGTGTCCGGACGGGTGGTGAAGACCTTCAGCTGGCCGGCTTCGCCGATGGAAGCCTGGTCATAGGGGAAGGCGATCTCCATGCCGCGGGACTTGCCGATCCAGTTGCGCTGCATGGTCTTGACCTGTTCCGGCCAGCCCGGCAGGTCGTCGAGGCTGGACAGCAGCTCTTCGGCGTAGGCGGTGATCTTGAAGTAGTACATCGGGATTTCGCGCTTCTCGATCAGCGCGCCCGAACGCCAGCCGCGGCCGTCGATGACCTGCTCGTTGGCCAGTACGGTCTGGTCGGCCGGGTCCCAGTTCACGGTACCGTTCTTGCGGTAGATCACGCCCTTTTCGAACAGGCGGGTGAACAGCCACTGTTCCCAGCGGTAGTAGTCCGGCTTGCAGGTGGTGACTTCGCGGGACCAGTCGATGGCCAGGCCCAGGCTGTTGAGCTGGGCCTTCATGTAGGCGATGTTGTCGTAGGTCCAGGCCGCCGGCGCAACGTTGTTCTTCATCGCGGCGTTTTCCGCCGGCATGCCGAAGGCGTCCCAGCCCATCGGCTGCAGGACGTTCTTGCCCTGCATGCGGTGGTAGCGGCTGATCACGTCACCGATGGTGTAGTTGCGCACATGCCCCATGTGTAGCTTGCCGCTCGGATACGGGAACATCGACAGGCAGTAGAACTTCTCCTTGGCTGCGACTTCGTCGACGCGGAAGGAGTTGTGTTCATTCCAGAAGTTCTGGGCCTGGGATTCGATCTCGAGAGGCTGATATTGCTCGTGCATGGCGCGATTTGAACCTGTACGGAAGAGAATTGTGCGGCCGGGGAGGTCGAGTGGCCCTCCGCTTCACCAGCCCCTGAGAGGACAAGGGTCGGGCGGCTACAGAAAGCCTCGTAGCATACATGACCCCCACCCGAGCCGGTAGCCCGCGCCGTTTGTCGCACGTTCGGTGCCTGCGGGGGTGGCCCGCTAAGCTTTGCCTGAGGGCGGGAGGTTTCCGCCTGTCTTGAGGTGACTGATGGCTGAGCTGCATCGCGCAAGTGCTTCGGGTTCCGGTCTTTATGAACGGTTGTTGCAACGGCTCGCGCTGGCCCTGGATGAGGCCGACACCGCAGAGCGACTACGTGACGAATGCCCCGTGGAACTGGAGTTGCGCGGTTTGAGCAGTGCGGAGCTTTCGCTGATCAAGGCTTATCTGGACCAGGATGTGAACTGGCTGCGCGGCTGGCATGCCGCGGCGGAAGAACTTGCCCTGCTGGAGCGTGCGCCCAGCCGCGCGCCGCGCCACGTGCGCCCACCGGCACCTCCCAGCCGCCCGCGCCTGGTGCCCCGCCCGCAGCAGTTGCAGTGTGCGTTGTGCGGTTCACCGGTGGCCTGGAGCCGCAATCAGGGCGTGCTGCCCTGCACGTCCTGCGGCTCGCAGCTGTTCCGCAACGCGAAAGCACGCTGATTCCCCTTCGATCCGTTAGGCTTGGCGCCTCGACAAGGAGTCGCCAATGCCCATCCGCTTCATCCTCAAACAGCTTTTCATGCCACCGGGATTGCTGTTGCTCCTGCTGCTGCTGGGCTTCGTGCTGCGCCGGCGCTACCCGCGCTTCTCGGGGTTCTGCTTCCTTTCCGGCTTCCTCGGCCTGCTGGTGATGAGCCTGCCGGTGACGGTGGAGTGGGGCGCTCGCCAACTGGAGCCGCAGGAGCCGCTCAGGCCGGCGGAATGGGCGGGGCTGGCGCAGCGTGCTGACGCGATCGTCGTGCTGGGCGCTGGCCGGGTGCGTGGAGATCGCGCCTGGGACGAGGACCAGCCCGGCCTGATGGCCCGCGAGCGCATTCGCTACGCGGCGCGCCTGGTCAAGGCCAGTGGCCTGCCGGTGCTGACCTCCGGCGGCCTGCATTACGGCACGCCGCCTTCCGAGGCGCGGATCATGGCGCAGAGCCTGTTGGACGATTACGGCGTTCCGGTGCGCTGGGAGGAGGAGCGTAGCCGCACGACCTGGGAGAATGCGCAGTTCAGCGCGCTGATGCTGCGCGAAGCCGGTATCAGGCGAGTGGTGCTGGTCACCAGCGCGATTCACATGCCGCGCTCGATCTGGAGCTTCGAGAAGGCCGGGCTGGAAGTGGTGCCGGCGCCTTCGGGCTATATCGGGACGGACGACGCGGTGCCCATGGGCGGCTGGCTGCCGGAAGGTCGGGCGATCTGGCAGAGCGGGCAGTTGCTGAACGAGGCGATCGGGCTGGTCGGGTATCGGTTGTTCTATCGATAGCACCGGCACGATGCGGTTCGCGAGCAAGCTCGCTCCTACGAGGACGGATCCACACCTGTAGGAGCGAGCATGCTCGCGAACCCGACTCCCAGAATGGAAAAGGGCCTCGCAATGAGGCCCTTTTCGTTGGAGTCAGCCGAACAGCCGGCGTTCTTCCGGGTGGGTGCGGCGGCGCACCAGCGCCCACGCCAGCAGCACTGCGCTGACGATCGCCAGCGGCCACACGCGCCATTGCAGGTAGGGCGTCAGGCCCTGCATCGGCACTACCTCGCCGCGCAGCACGCCCTGTTGGAACTGCGGGATCTGTACTGCCAGCTTGCCGAACGGGTCGATCAGCGCGGTGACGCCGTTGTTGGTGCCGCGCACCATCCAGCGACCGGCTTCCAGGGCGCGCATCTGCGCCATCTGCAGGTGCTGCAGCGGGCCGATGGAGGTGCCGAACCAGGCGTCGTTGCTGATGGTCAGCAGCAGCTGGCTCTGCGCCGCGAGCTCAGCGGCGAACTCCGGGTAGACCACTTCGTAGCAGATGTACGGTGCGATGCTGTAGCCCTTGGCCTTGAGCAGTGGCTGGTCGGCCGGGCCGCGGGCGAAATCGGACATGGGCAGGTCGAAGAAGGCGATCAGTCCGCGCAGCAGGTCCTGCAGCGGAACGTACTCGCCGAAGGGCACCAGTTTCTGCTTGAGGTAGTTGCCGCTGCCGTCGCCGACCACGGTGATGCCGTTGTAGTAACGGATGCCCTCGGCGGTTTTCTCGCGCACCGGAACACCGGTGATGAGCGCAGCCTTCTTGGCGGTGGCGACGCCGTTGATCATTTCCAGGTAGCCGGTGGCCTGGTCCTTGAGTACGGGCACGGCGGTTTCCGGCCAGACGATCAGGTCGACGCCGTTCTGCTCGGCGGTCAGGTCGCGGTAGAGCTCCAGCTGGTGGGTGATGGCCTTCGGGTCCCACTTCATTTCCTGGGCGATATTGCCTTGCAGCGCGGCGACCTTCAGCGGGGCGCCGGCCGGGGTGGTCCAGGCATGGCCCTTGTAGCCCAGGCCGACGGCCCAGGGAGCGATCAGCAGGACCAGGCCGGTGACCAGGCGCGCCGGGCGCCGGGTCAGGGCAGGAATGTTGATGATCAGCGCGCCGCTCAGGGCAATGGCGAAGGACACCAGCCAGACGCCGCCCAGCGGGGCGAGGCCGGCCAGCGGGCCTTCCAGCTGGCTGTAGCCGGCATAGAGCCAGGGGAAGCCGGTGAGGAACCAGCTGCGGAACAGTTCCAGCACTACCCACAATGCGGCGAAGGCCAACGCGTCGCTGACCGGGGCATTGTTGCGACGGAAGAATTTCGCCCAGACCCAGGCAGGCAGGGCAAAGAAGAAGGCCACGCCAGCGCTGAAGCCACCCACCAGGAAACCGGCCAGCGGTCCCGAGGCTCCGCCGAAGTTGTGGATGCTGAAGTAGATCCAGCTGGTGCCGGCGATGAAGGCGCCGAAGCCGTACCACCAGCCGCGCCAGAGCGCCGAGCCAGCAGTCGTGCCACGCAGGCCGAGGTAGAACAGCGCCAGCGACAGCACCGCCAGCGGCCAGTAGCCGAACGGAGCCAGGGTCAGCGGAGTGAGCGCGCCAGCGGCCAGGGCGAGCAGGTGGCCTGGCAGGCCGGGGCGGGTGATCCAGCGCATCGGAAATCCTTGTGGCGGTTAAGCGATGCGCAAGAGTAATGGAGAGACGAACGGTAGGCTATGGGGATGAAAGCCAAAAGCCATGAGCCGACTGCGGCGGGATGTTGCAGGGCGCAGAGGGTTTGGCTGTAGGTAATGTCCGAGGCGGAGTGCATTCCTGTAGGAGCGGACTTTGTCCGAAATCGCGGGCATGGCCCGCTCCTACAGGAACCCGGCGGCTCAGTCCTGCAGCGGGGTGAGGCGCAGCAGGTGCAGGCGGCGGCTGTCCGCGTTGAGCACGCGGAAGCGGAAACCGCCCAGCTCGGTGGTTTCGTTGCGCTTGGGCAGGTGGCCGAAGGCACTCATCACCACGCCACCGACGGTGTCGAATTCCTCGTCGGAGAACTCCGCGCCGAAGAAGTCGTTGAAGGCTTCCACCGGGGTCAGTGCCTTGACGATGAAGTCGCCGCTGGGCAGCGGCTTGATGTAGCTGTCTTCCTCGACGTCGTGCTCGTCCTCGATGTCGCCGACGATCTGTTCCAGCACGTCTTCGATGGTCACCAGGCCCGCCACGCCGCCGTACTCGTCGATGACGATGGCCATGTGGTTGTGGTTGGCGCGGAACTCGCGCAGCAGCACATTGAGCCGCTTGGATTCCGGCACGAAGGTGGCCGGCCGCAGCAGGTCCTTGATATTGAACGCGTGGGTGCTGTCGTGAAGGATCAGCGGCAGCAGGTCCTTGGCCAGCAGCACGCCCATGACGTCGTCGAGGCTCTCGCCCACCACCGGGTAGCGCGAGTGCGCCGCCTCGATGATCGCCGGCAGGAACTCGCGTGGCGTCTGGGTGGCCTTGATGCTGATCATCTGCGAGCGCGGCACCATGATGTCGCGTACCTGCAGGTCGGCGACCTGGATCGCGCCTTCGACGATGGACAGTGCCTCGCTGTCGAGCAGCTTGTTGACGTGGGCATCGCGCAGCAGCTCCAGCAGCTCCTGGCGGTTTCTCGGCTCATGGGCAAAAGCCTGGGTGATCTTGTCCAACCACGACTTGTGCCCATTGCTCGATCGGTCTTCGCTCATCTTTTCCTTGCTCGGTGGCTTTTATTCTTCATCGGCCGCGTAAGGGTCCGGGTGACCCAGTTCGGCCAGCAATTCCCGTTCCAGGCCTTCCATTTCTTCGGCTTCGGCATCGTCGATGTGATCGTAGCCGAGCAGATGGAGGCAGCCATGGATGACGAGGTGGGCCCAGTGGGCCTGCGCGGGCTTGCCCTGCTCGGCGGCTTCGCGGGTGACCACGGGGGCGCAGATCACCAGGTCGCCGAGCAGCGGGATGTCCAGCAACTCATCGGGAACATCGGCGGGGAAGGACAGCACGTTGGTGGCGTAGTCCTTGTGTCGCCAGGTCTTGTTCAGTTCACGCCCTTCGGCTTCGTCCACCAGGCGGATGGTGAGTTCAGAGTCGTTCTGGCGCTGGCGCAGGGCCAGTTCGCACCATTTCCTGAAGTCAGCTTCGCTCGGCAGGTCGGTCGCTTCGGAGGCGACCTGCAGGTCCAGTTCAAGCATGCTTGTTGCCCTGGACTTCCATGCCGGTCAGACGATTCTCGTAGGCGTCGTAGGCATCGACGATGCGCTGCACCAGCGGGTGGCGCACCACGTCCTTGGACTTGAAGTGGGTGAAGCTGATGCCGGGCACATCGCGCAGCACTTCCATCACATGCTTGAGCCCCGAGCGAGTGCCTTTGGGCAGGTCGACCTGGGTCACGTCGCCGGTGATCACCGCAGTGGAGCCGAAGCCGATCCGGGTCAGGAACATCTTCATCTGTTCCATCGTGGTGTTCTGGCTTTCGTCGAGGATGATGAAGCTGTTGCTCAGCGTGCGGCCGCGCATGTAGGCCAGCGGCGCGACTTCGATCACCTGGCGTTCGATCAGCTTGGCCACGGTCTCGAAGCCGAGCATCTCGTACAGCGCGTCGTACAGCGGACGCAGGTAGGGGTCGATCTTCTGCGACAGGTCGCCGGGCAGGAAGCCGAGCTTCTCGCCGGCCTCGACCGCCGGGCGCACCAGCAGGATGCGGCGGATCTGCTCGCGCTCCAGGGCGTCCACGGCGCAGGCGACAGCGAGGTAGGTCTTGCCGGTGCCCGCCGGGCCGATGCCGAAGTTGATGTCGTGGTCGAGGATGGCCTTCACGTAGCGCTGCTGATTCGCACCGCGCGGGCGGATGTGCGCCTGGCGGGTCTTGAGCGTCACCATCGGCGCGACGGGCTCGACGGCGAGTTCTTCCAGGCCGGATTCCTGCAGGAACAGGTGGACCATGTCGGGCGTCAGCTCGGTGCCGTTCTGCACTTCGCGGTAGAGGCGCTGCAGGAGGTTTTCGGCCGCTTGGGTGCGCTCGGGGTCGCCGACCAGTTCGAACTGGTTGCCGCGATTACGGATCTCGATGCCGAGGCGCTTCTCGATCTGGTGCAGGTGTTCGTCGAACTGGCCGCACAGGTTGGCGAAGCTGCGGGCCTCGAAGGGCTCGAGCATGAAACGATGGATATCCAGGGGGGCGTTCAAGGGCTGTCTAGGTCGCCGTGCTTCAAAGGGAGATGGTCGAAGAATAACTCCAGGCGACCGAGTACGAAAGTTCAGTCGCCAACCGGGTCTTCAACGGTCGGTTGTCAGTGGCGCGCTTCCACCAGGGTCGCGCGCAGGGAATTGGGCAGCGCCTCGTAGATTTCCACGTCGACGAACTGGCCGATCAGGCGCGGGTTGTCGCAGCGGAAGTTGACCACGCGGTTGTTCTCGGTGCGACCCTGCAGCTGGCCGGGGTCGCGCTTGGCGTAGTCGGTGACGAGGATGCGCTGGATCGTGCCGACCATCCGTCGGCTGATCTCGAAGCCCTGTTGGTTGAGGCGGCTGTTGAGGATCAGGAGGCGCTGCTTCTTCACTTCGTCGGGGGTGTCGTCCGCCAGGTCGGCGGCCGGGGTGCCCGGGCGCGAGCTGTAGATGAAGGAGAAGGAGAAGTCGAAACCGACGTCTTCCACCAGCTTCAGGGTCTGCTCGAAGTCCTTCTCGGTCTCGCCGGGGAAGCCGATGATGAAGTCCGAGCTGATGCAGATGTCCGGCACCGCCGCCTTCAGCTTGCGGATGCGCGACTTGTATTCCAGCGCCGTGTGGTTGCGCTTCATCGCCGCGAGGATACGGTCAGAGCCGGCCTGCACCGGCAGATGGACGAATTTCACCAGTTCCGGCACTTCGGCGTGGGCGGCGATCAGCGAGTCGGAGAACTCCAGCGGATGCGAGGTGGTGTAGCGGATGCGCTCGATGCCGTCGACCTCGGCGACCACGCGGATCAGCTCGGCGAAATCGGCGAGGCGACCGTCATGGGTCGGGCCGCGGTAGCCGTTGACGTTCTGCCCCAGCAGGGTGACTTCCTTCACGCCGTTCTCGGCCAGGTGGATCACCTCGGCGAGTACGTCGTCGAACGGACGGCTGACTTCCTCGCCGCGGGTGTAGGGCACCACGCAGAAGGTGCAGTACTTGCTGCAGCCTTCCATCACCGAGACGAAGGCGGTGGGGCCGTCGACGCGGGGCTCGGGCAGGCGGTCGAACTTCTCGATCTCCGGGAAGGACACATCCACCTGGGGTTTGCGGGTGGTGCGGGCGGCGTCGATCATTTCCGGCAGGCGGTGCAGGGTCTGCGGGCCGAACACCACGTCCACGTACGGCGCGCGCTCGCGTATCGCTGCACCTTCCTGGCTCGCCACGCAGCCACCGACACCGATCACCAGGTTGGGGTTCTGCTGCTTCAGCGTGCGCCAGGCGCCCAGCTCGGAGAACACCTTCTCCTGGGCCTTTTCGCGGATGGAGCAGGTATTGAGCAGGATGACGTCGGCCTCTTCGGCCTTTTCGGTGATTTCCAGGGCCTGGTGTTCGCCCAGCAGGTCGGCCATGCGCGAGCTGTCGTACTCGTTCATCTGGCAACCGTGGGTCTGGATGAAAAGCTTCTTGGCCATGGAACCTGTCTTGAGCTGGTTAAAAAATGACCGCGCATTATATGCCTCGCTGCCAGCATCTACCAGCGGCGACGCGTGGCGGCGGCGGTCTGTGCTATGCTGCGTGCCCTTTTTGCAAAGCTGTCATCCTTCGTTCATGAGCAAGCGCGAGAACCCGATCTACAAGGTGGTCTTCCTCAACCAGGGCCAGGTGTACGAGATGTACGCCAAGCAGATCTACCAGAGCGATCTGTGGGGCTTCCTGGAAATCGAGGAGTTCGTCTTCGGCGAGCGCACCCAGGTGGTGGTGGACCCCAGCGAGGAGAAGCTCAAGGCGCAGTTCGACGGCGTCATCCGCAGCTTCGTGCCGCTGCACTCGATCATCCGCATCGATGAAGTGGAGCGCCTGGGTACCGCGAAGATCAGCGAGGCCAAGCCCAGCGGCAACGTGATGCCGTTCCCCATGCCCATGCCGGGCAAGGACAGCTGATCGACTGACCCGCTTCCGCAGGGCGAATAACCTGGAGCAGGCTATCCGCCGGTTTCATGCGCGGCGGATAACGCTGGCGCGTTATGCGCCCTGCGAGAGTGAGCGGTAAAGGTCAGGGCAGCGGCGAGAACGGCGTATTGCCGGCGGTCTGCAGTTCGATCAGGTAGTTGCGGAAGATCTGCCCCAGCACCTTGGTGGCGATGTCCAGTTCGTCCTTGTTCATCTGTTCGGCGACCAGATCGGCGCTGTCCATGGCGTCTTCGGCGCCGTTGACCGCCGCCATCTTCAGCACGATATAGGCCTGCACGTTGTTGGCCTTCACGCCTTCACCCCGGAAGAACATGGTGCCCAGGCGCAGCTGCGCGTCGGCGTGGCCTTGCAGCGAGGCTTTTTCGTACCAGTGCAGGGCGGCCTGGAAGTCGCGCGGGGCGCGTTCGCCAGTGTAGAAGAATTCCCCCAGTTCGAACTGCGCCTGGGCGTCGCCGCTGTTGGCGGCCTGCTGGCAGCTGGCCAGGGCCTGTTGCAGCTGTTCGGGCACGGTGTTCAGGGTGCAGCGTCCGGTAGCTGGAATCAGCAGCGAGTTGCCGCCCGCCTGAGTGAACAGGGGCAGTGCGAGCAGCAGGCAACCGAGCAGGGTGCGACCGGAACGGTACATGAGGAACAACGGCCTCCAGAATCGAGGGCGGGCGTAGCCCGGCCAGCGAAATGCGCCAGCCTTCACATTATGAAATAAGCAGGCACTTCCTTACAAAGTCTTTACCTTCTTTTCTGTTCTTTCGTCAGAAAGCGGCGACTGCGGATGGGCGGCGTAAAGCCTGCATAAAGCGCGGAGAGCGGCGCGGTAGAGCGGAAGGCGCCCAGCCGGGCGCCTTCGCGAGGGGGCTTACTTGAGGGCGGCGAACGCGCGCTCGGCGGCGTCCAGGGTCAGCTTCAGCTCGGTCTCGCCGTGGGCGATGGAGGTGAAGCCGGCCTCGAAGGCGCTCGGCGCGAGGTAGACGCCAGCGTCCAGCATCAGGTGGAAGAAGCGCTTGAAGCGGTCCGCGTCGCTGGTCATCACATCGTCGAAAGTCACGATGTCGGCGGCGTCGGTGAAGTACAGGCCGAACATCGCGGCGCCCGCCTGGGTGGTCACGAAGGGAATCCCGGCGGCGTCGGCGCGCTCCTGCAGGCCTTGCAGCATGCGGGTGGTGTAGACGGTCAGTTCGTCGTGGAAGCCCGGGCGGCTGATCAGGCGCAGGGTGGTCAGGCCGGCGGCCATGGCCAGCGGGTTGCCCGACAGGGTGCCGGCCTGGTAGACCGGGCCGAGCGGGGAAATCTGCTCCATGATCTCGCGCTTGCCACCAAAGGCGCCCACCGGCATGCCGCCGCCGATGATCTTGCCGAAGGTCGACAGGTCCGGAGTGATGCCGTAGTGCGCCTGGGCGCCGCCCAGGGCGACGCGGAAGCCGGTCATCACTTCGTCGAAGATCAGCACCACGCCGTGCTGGTCGCACAGGCGGCGCAGGCCTTCGAGGAAGCCCGGGGCCGGCGGTACGCAGTTCATGTTGCCGGCGACCGGCTCGACGATGATGCACGCCACTTCCTTGCCGACCTCGGCCAGGGTCTTCTCCACCGCGGCGATGTCGTTGAAGGGCAGGGTCAGGGTGTGCTTGGCGAAGGCGGCCGGCACGCCCGGGGAGTTCGGTACGCCGAAGGTCAGGGCGCCGGAGCCGGCTTTCACCAGCAGGCTGTCGGAGTGGCCGTGGTAGCAGCCTTCGAACTTGATGATGCTGTCGCGGCCGGTGTAGCCACGGGCCAGGCGGATCGCGCTCATGGTGGCTTCGGTGCCGGAGCTGACCATGCGCACCATGTCCATGGACGGCACCAGGGAGCAGACCAGGTCGGCCATTTCCACTTCCAGCGCGGTCGGCGCGCCGTAGGACAGGCCGTGGTCGAGCTGCTTGCGCACCGCTTCGAGCACGTCCGGGTGGCTGTGGCCGAGGATCATCGGGCCCCAGGAGCCGACGTAGTCGACGTAGCGCTTGTCATCCTCGTCCACTACGTAGGCGCCTTCCGCATGCTTGAAGAACAGCGGGGTGCCGCCGACGCTCTTGAACGCGCGCACCGGCGAGTTGACGCCACCGGGGATGTGTTTCTGGGCATTGGCGAAAAGCGTTTCGGATCGGGACATGGTGTACCTCGCGAAGCTGTGAAGGGCCGGGCGCGTGGGCGCTCAGCGGGTTTCGAAGAGTTGACTGAAGGCGCGCGCGCGCTGTTCGACCTCGGCCGGGGTGTCGGCGGCGAACAGGGCGTGGATCACGGCGATCATGTCGGCGCCCCGGGCGATCAGCTCGGGCGCGTTGTCCAGGGTTACGCCGCCGATGGCCACCAGCGGTACGTTGAAGCGGGCCTTGGCCTGCTCCAGCAGCTCGACGCTGGCGGCGGAGGCGCCGGGTTTGGTCTGGGAGGCGAAGAAGCGGCCGAAGGCGACATAGCTGGCGCCCTCGGCGATGGCTTTTTCGGCCAGCTCGAGGCTGGCGTGGCAGGTGCCGCCGATGATCGCCTGGCGACCGAGCAGGGCGCGGGCGGCGGCCAGCGAGCCGTCGGTCTGCCCCAGGTGTACGCTGACGCCCAGGCGCGCGGCCAGTTCGGCGTCGTCGTTGATCAGCAGGGTGGCGCCGTAGCGGGCACACAGCTCGCGCAGGGCCTCGGCTTCGCGCAGGCGGCGCGAGGCGTCGTCGGACTTGTCGCGGTATTGCAGCAGTTTGGCGCCGCCTTTCAGGGCGGCTTCGACGTAGGGCAGCAGGCGGCCGCCGTCGAGCAGCTGGCTGTCGGTGATGGCGTAGAGTCCGCGCAGTTTCATCACAACCTCGATCCGGGTGCCCGCTGCCGCGGGCACTGACACATTAAGAGCAGAAGTCCAGCGGCAGGCGGCGCGGCACGTACTGGCCGTGGCCGGGTGCTTCCGCGTCGCGCAGGGTGCGCCAGGTGTAGTCCAGGGCGCTGCGCACCGCGCTCACCAGTTCCTCGCCCAGGGCCAGGCGGCCGGCGAGGGTGCTTGCCAGGGTGCAGCCCGAGCCGTGGTAGCTGCCGGGCAGGCGCTGGCAGGTGAAGGTGTGGCGCTGACCGTCGCGGGTGTACAGGCGATTGTGCACCTCGGACTCGTCACCATGGCCGCCGGTGATCAGCAGGGTCTGGATATAAGGCAGCAGCTTGTCGGCGCACTCGTCGGCGGTGCCTTCGGGCAGTTCGGCGAGGATGCGCGCCTCGGGCAGGTTCGGTGTGGCCACGGCGGCGATCGGCAGCAGGCGTTCACGCATGGCGTAGCCGACGTCGTCCTTGCCCAGCGAGCCACCGCCACCGGCGCGCAGCACCGGGTCGCAGACCAGCGGGATGCCCGGCAGCGACTGCATGATTTCGACGACGGTGTCGACCATCTGCACCGAACCGAGCATGCCCAGCTTCACCGCAGCCACCGGCAGGTCGGCGATCACGGCGTTGGCCTGGGCCAGCACCCACTCGCGGTCGAGCACGCGGAAGTCGGAAACGTTGACGGTATCCTGAACGGTCAGCGCGGTGACGGTGGGCGCCGCGTGGCAGCCTTGGGCGATCAGGGCTTCGATATCGGCCTGCAGGCCGGCACCGCCACTGGGATCGTGGCCGGACAGGCAGAGCACTACGGGACGGGAGGCAGGTGTTTTCATGGCGCGGGAGCTTATCACCAAAATGCCGTGCTGAGCTGACCGAACGGTCCATTGCGCATCGCCCGGCCACGCCCTGCCCGGATGGTCGAATGCCACGGCGCACAAGGCCTGTGCTAGAGTTCGCCGATTCCAACACAACGCCTCCACGGCGCGCCAAAGCGGGAGATGGGGATCTCCGGCGTGGCTGTCGGCGGCACTGCGGGGCACCATGCGGCACTGGCTGATCTTCCTGATCCTTCTCATCCTCTCGCCGGTGGCGAGCGCCATCGGCTTCGACGAGCATGTCGGGCAGTTGCCCCTGGGGCGGGCGATGGATGTCTTCGAGGACGTGCGCGGCACCGCCGACATCGCCGAGATCGCCTCGCCGGCGCTGGCCGCCAGCTTCCGCCACCATGAGCGCGACGTGCTCAATGCCGGCTATTCGCGCTCGGTGTTCTGGCTGCGCCTGGACCTGGACTACCAGCCGCAAGCCTCGAAGGATCCCGCCAACTGGCTGCTGGAACTGGCCTACCCGCCGCTGGACAAGCTCGACCTCTACCTGCCCGACGACAAGGGCGGCTTCAGGCTGGCCCAGCGCACCGGCGATACCCTGCCGTTCGACAGTCGGCCGATCCGCCAGAACAATTATCTGTTCGACCTCAAGCTGGAGCCGGGCAAGCCGTTGCGCGTCTACCTGCGCCTGGAAAGCCAGGGCTCGATCCAGGCGCCGCTGACGCTCTGGTCGCCCAAGGCCTACCTGGAAGAACAGCCGCAGCGCATCTATGTGCTGGGCATCATCTACGGCGTGCTGCTGGTGATGCTGATCTACAACCTGTTCATCTTCCTCAGCGTCCGCGACACCAGCTACCTCTATTACATCCTCTATATCGCCTCGTTCGGCTTCTACCAGATCTCGGTCAACGGCGCGGGTATCGAATACTTCTGGCCCGACAGCCCCTGGTGGGCCAACGCCGCCACGCCCTTCCTGATCGGCTCGGCCGGCCTGTTCGGCTGCCAGTTCGCCCGCAGCTTCCTGCATACCCGCGAGCACAGCCTGTGGATCGACCGCATCCTGCGCGTGCTGATGGGCGTCGGCGCGCTGGTGATGGTGCTGGCGCTGACCGTCAGCTACGCCATTGCCCTGCGCCTGGCCACCTACCTGGCGCTGGCCTTCACCGTGGTGATCTTCACCGCCGGCATCGTCGCCTGGCTGCGCGGCATGCGCGTGGCGCGCTACTTCATCTTCGCCTGGAGCGCCTTCCTGCTCGGCGGCATCATCAACACCCTGATGGTGCTGGGCTTGCTGCCGAACGTCTTCCTGACCATGTACGCCAGCCAGATCGGCTCGGCGCTGGAGGTCGGCCTGCTGTCCCTGGCGCTGGCGGACCGCATCAACGCCATGAAGGAGGAGCGCACGCGCATCCTCCAGGAAACCAGCCGCAAGCTGGAGCAGCTGAACCTGGAGCTGGCCAGCAGCAACCGCCTGAAGGACGAATTCCTCGCCACCGTCACTCACGAGCTGCGTACACCCATGAGCGGGGTGATCGGCTCGCTGGAGCTGATGCAGACGGTGCCGATGGACATCGAACTGACCCAGTACCACAAGACCGCCACCGGCTCGGCGCGCGACATGATGCGCATGGTCAACGACATCCTCGCGCTGATCGAGCTGCAGGCCGGCAAGCTCTATCCGCGCCGCGAGCCGTTCAGCCTGCGCGGCCTGTGCGACGGCCTGCGCGCCCAGTACGCGCCGCGTGCCGAGGAGCGCGGGCTGCGTTTCGTCCTGCAGCTGGACGAAAGCCTGCCGGACACCCTCGAAGGCGACGCCGGCAAGCTGACCCAGGCGCTGAGCTACCTGATCGACAACGCCATCAAGTTCACCCACCAGGGTGGCGTGCACCTGCGGGTCGGCGGGGCGCCGAACGCTGAGGGGCTGGCGCTGCGCATCGAAGTGCAGGACAGCGGCATCGGCTTCTCGACGCCGCCGGACGGCGCGCTGTACCAGCGCTTCTTCCAGCTCGATGGCTCGCTGACCCGCGAGTATGGTGGCCTGGGCATCGGCCTTGCGCTGTGCCGCAAGCTGGTGGCATTGCTGGGCGGCACGCTGAGTCACGAATCCATGCCGGGGCAGGGCAGCCGCTTCACCCTGGAGCTGCAGGTCGGCCAGCCGGTGCAGAGCATCGCCCCGCCGCCGCGCCGCGCGGGTGGCCAGGTGCTGCGCAGTCCCGAGCAGTGCACCGTACTGGTGGTGGAGGACAATGCCATCAACCAGCTGGTGATCCGCGGCATGCTGCTCAAGCTCGGCTACCGCGTGCGCACCGCCGACAATGGCGCCGAGGCCATCGAGCTGTTGCGCCGGGAGCAGGTCGATACGGTGCTGCTGGATTGCCAGATGCCGGTGATGGATGGTTTTGCCACCTGCCGGGCTATTCGCACCCTGCCGCGTTGCGCGGACCTGCCGGTGCTGGCCATCACCGCCCACAGCCATAGTGGCGACCGCGAGCGCTGCCTGGCGGCCGGGATGAGCGACTACATGGCCAAGCCGGTGAAGTTCGAAGAGCTGCAGGTGCTGCTGCACGACTGGCTGCTTTGCCAGCCGGCGCTGCCCAGCCACGCCTGAGCTGCCGCCTCCCGTTACGAGCGCGCCTGCGGGATCAGGTTCTCTTCTCCAGGCCGAAGAAAAACGCCGCGATCCCTTTCGGTATCGCGGCGTTTCTTCTTCAGCGAGCGGTCAGGCTCAGACCTTGACGACCCAGCCTTCCGGGCCTTCGACGTCACCGGTCTGGATGCCGGTCAGTTCCTCGTACAGGCGACGGGTCACCGGGCCTACGTCCTCGCGGCTGTAGAACACGTGCAGGTTGTCGTTGTACTGGATGCCGCCGATCGGCGTGATCACCGCGGCGGTGCCGCAGGCGCCGGCTTCCTTGAATCGCGCCAGGTCGTTGATCTCCACGTCGCCCTCGACCACTTTCAGGCCCAGGCGGTCGGCGGCCAGCTGCATCAGCGACAGACGGGTGATGCCCGGCAGCACGGAGCTGGAGCGCGGGGTAACGAACTCGTTGTCGTGGGTGATGGCGAAGAAGTTGGCCGAGCCCACTTCCTCGATGCGGCTGTGGGTGGCGGGGTCGAGGTAGATGCAGTCGGCGAAGCCGGCTTTCTTGGCCTGGGAGCCCGGCAGCAGGCTGGCGGCGTAGTTGCCGCCGACCTTGGCGGCGCCGGTGCCGTGCGGTGCGGCGCGGTCGTAAGTGGAGATCATGAAGTCATGGGGCTTCATGCCGCCCTTGAAGTAGGCGCCGACCGGGATGCAGAACACCGAGAAGATGAATTCCGGGGCCGGGCGCACGCCGATGTTGTCGCCCACGCCGATCACGAAGGGGCGCAGGTACAGGGCGCCGCCGGAGCCGTACGGGGGAATGAAGCGCTCGTTGGCGCGGACCACCTGCTTGCAGGCGTCGATGAACTGCTGTTCGGAGACTTGCGGCATCAGCACGCGAGCGCAGCTGCGGGCCATGCGCGCGGCGTTCTGGTCGGGGCGGAACAGGTTGATCGAGCCGTCCTTGCAGCGGTAGGCCTTCAGGCCTTCGAAGCACTGCTGGCCGTAGTGCAGCGCCGAGGAACCCTCGCTGATGTGCAGGGTGTTGTCTTCGGTCAGCTTGCCGTCGTCCCACAGGCCATCGCGCCAGTGGGAGATGTAGCGGAAATCGGTCTTGATGTAATCGAATCCGAGCGCGCCCCAATCGATGTCGTTCTGTGCCATGGTTGCCTCATTCAATGGGATTGCCTGCGGCCAATCGTCTGCCAGGGCATGGCGGGCGAGCCTCCGCATGGTGATTTCGGGACCCTGACGGCGGGCGCTGCCTGAATCGATCGGGATTGCGCTGCGCGGGGGAGCGACGTCCCTCGCGGGAGGGGGCCGCCAGGACTCCACCAGGACAGCCATGATACCGGCGATAGCCGCGGCTGTGGGAGCCGCCCCGCGAATATCCCTGCCATCAGTCGCTTGGGGCGTCGGGTGCCGCCGGCCGGGTGTCGTGGAGTGCAGCAGGCGGCAGCCATTGCCTTTTTATAGGTTTTTTACCGCGGCACTCATGAATTCATGAATGCCGTTCTCCATATGGAATATCTGTCGCGTCAGTCAGGTGTGCGAGACGCCTGCTGCGGAAACAGTGAGCGGCTGATGAAGCGGGCCGTTTCGTGCAGGCTGGCGCCGATCTGCTCCAGCTTCTCGCGCTCGTGCTGGGCGCTGATGCCGATGCCGGAGATCACGAAGCGCGGTTGCCGGTCGTGATCGGTGATCGCGCTGGCGACCATGCTGACGCCGCGGTACAGGTGGTCCTGGTCGATGGCCCAGCCCTGCTCCAGGGCGTTGCGAGCATCGCGCTGGTACTCCTCGAAGCTGGGCGGAGTCTCCCAGCGCACGCGGGTCAGGCGGCGGCGCAGTTCATCCTCGGGAAGATTGCGCAGGCCGGCGATGCAGCGCCCCGCCGCGCCCACCAGCTCCGGCAGGCGCGAGCCGACGGCGACGTTGACGTGCGCCACGGTCGGCGCGGACACGGCAATCACGCGGATGTGCGCGTCGTCGGTGACCTGCCACAGGGTGATCAGGATGTTGTGGCTGGTACTCAGGCGCTCCAGTTCCGGCTGGATCAGGTCGGCGTAGCTGCGGCCGATGAAGCTCACCGCCAGCTCCGACAGGCCCAGGCCCAGGCGGTAGGTCTTGGTCTCGTTGTCGAAGGAGGTCAGCTGCTCGTTGCTCAGCGTGCGCAGGATATTGAAGGTGGTGCTCGGGCTGATGCCGGTGGCGCGGGCGATGGCGGTCGCGCCCTCGGGGCCCTCGGCGTTGGCCAGGTGGCGGAGGATCTGGATGGCGTTCACCACGGCGCCGACATCCTTGGCGCCGCCGGTACGTTTGCTGCTGGCTTCTTCGACGGTCTTTTCAGTGGTCATATTCTGTATTCTGATTGACATTCAGTATTGTGAATGTATTCTGACCCTGCGACGCCTGCAACGGCTTCCGTGAAGCTGGCTTGGCATGGGCGGTAACGCACTTTGCAACAAAGGCAGAACAAGAACAAAGGAGAAACCTCGATGGTGGATTTCCCCGACCGCAACATGCCAGGGCCGGAGGCGCAGTACCTCGCCTTCCTCGCCCAGGGTCGCTTCATGTTGCAGCGCAGCGCCTCCACCGGCCGGCACGTGTTCTACCCGCGCACCCAGGTGCCCGGCAGCGGCGAAACGGACCTGGAATGGGTCCCCGCCAGTGGCCTGGGCACCCTTTATGCCCTGACCGTCAACCGCGCCCGCAGCGGTGACTATAACGTCGCCCTGGTCGACCTCGATGAAGGCGTACGCATGATGTCGCGCATCGAAGGTCACCTCAGCCTGCCCATCGGCACCCGCGTCAAGGCGCGCATCACCCAGCAGGACAGCGGCGCCGTCGTGGTCTTCGAGCCCCTGGCGGAGGTGCAGCCATGAGCCAGGTCCTGCGCGGCAAGACCGCCATCGTCGGCATCGGCAGCGCCGGTATCGGTGAAGCCCACGGCTACAGCGCCATGGAACTGCTCGGCCAGGCCTCGATGAAGGCTATCGCCGATGCCGGACTGAAGCTCTCGGACATCGACGCCGTATTCTCGGCCACCAGCTCCCACGCCTTCCCGACCCTCTCGGTCTGCGAATACCTGGGCATCAAGCCGAAATTCGTCGACGGCACCAACGTCGGCGGCTCCAGCTTCGAGTTGCACCTGCTGCAGGCGACCCTGGCCCTGGAGGCCGGCCTGTGTGACGCGGCGCTGATCTGCTACGGCTCCAACCAGCGCACCGCCGGCGGCAAGCTGGTGTCGATGAGCGAGCCGCAGTGGCACGAGACGCCCTACCAGCCGCGCCACCCGATCACCGCCTACGCCCTGGCTGCCAGCCGCCATATGCATCAATACGGCACCACCCGCGAGCACCTGGCCGAAGTGGCTGTGGCCGCACGCGGCTGGGCCAACCTCAACCCAGAAGCTTTTGCCCGGGGCCCGCTGAGCATCGATGAGGTGCTCGCAGCGCGGATGGTCAGCGATCCGCTGAGCAAGGCCGACTGCTGCCTGGTCACCGATGGCGGCGGCGCCTGCGTGATGGTGCGTGCCGACCGTGCGCGGGACCTGCCCAAGGCGCCGATCTACTTCCTCGGTGCGGCCGGCGCACAGTGGCACCGTTCCATCGTGGCCATGCCCGACCTCACCGTCACCGCCGCTTCCGAGAGCGGCCCGCGTGCCATGCAGATGGCCGGGGTGCAGCATTCGGATATCGACCTGGTGATGGTCTACGACGCCTTCACCATCAATACGATCCTGTTCCTTGAAGACCTCGGCTTCTGCCCGAAGGGCGAGGGCGGTCGCTTCGTCCAGGGCGGGCGCATTGCCCCCGGCGGCGAGCTGGCGGTGAACACCAACGGCGGCGGGCTGTCCTGTGTGCATCCGGGCATGTACGGGATGTTCCTGATCATCGAGGCAGTCACCCAGCTGCGCCGTCAGGCCGGGGAACGGCAGTTGAAAAAAGCCGATATAGCCCTGCTGCACGGCAACGGCGGCACGCTGTCCAGTCAGGTCACCGCGCTGCTCGGCACCCAGAACGTGCTCTGAGATTCGGGTTCGAAGCTCCCGGTGGCCGTTGCAGACGGCCCGCCGTGGACGCACTCGCCCTCGCGCCGGCCCACAAACGGCCGGCACCCGCTACTTGTTCAGGTGGAACGTCATGTCAGTGAGTCACTTGCAACACACCGGTTTCTCCAGCCTCACCCCGCTGGTGCAGCCGCGCTCGGTCGCGGTGGTCGGCGCCTCCAGCGACCCGCACCGCATCGGCGGTCGCCCCATCGCCTACATGCTGCGCAACGGCTTCAGCGGCCGCATCCTGCCGGTGAACCCCAACCGCACCGAGATCCAGGGCCTGCCGGCCTACGCCAGCGTCGACGCGTTGCCCGAGGCGCCGGACGTGGCGATCATCGCGGTGCCCGCGCCACAGGTGCTGGAGACCGTCCAGGCGCTGGGCCGCAAGGGCGCGCGCAGTGCCATCGTGTTTTCCTCCGGTTTCAGCGAAGTGGGCGAGGAGGGCGTGGCCATGCAGGACGCCATCGTCGAGGCTGCCCGCGCGGCCAACATGCGCCTGCTGGGGCCGAACGCGCTGGGCGTGTTCAACGCCAACCTGGGCTACTACGCGTTCTTCTCCACCAGCCTGGAACGCGGCATTCCGCTGGCCGGGCGCGTCGGCATCGCCACCCAGTCCGGTGCCTACGGCGCGCACCTGCTGGGCCTGTCGCGGCAGCGCGGGCTGGGCACGCCGATCTGCGTGGCCACCGGCAACGAAGCCGACGTCACCCTGGGGGACGCCATCGGTTGGCTGGTGGAATCGCCGGAGATCGACGTGGTGATGGCCTATGCCGAATCCATCCGCAACGTCGACAGCTTCCTGGCCGCCCTGGAAGCGGCCCATCGCGCCGGCAAGCCGGTGATCCTGCACAAGGTCGGGCGCAGCGAGCTGGGCGGCCGCGCGGCCATGTCCCACACCGCCTCCTTGGCCGGCGACGACAAGGTGCTCGACGCGGTGCTGGCCGACTACGCGGTGGTCCGCGCACGCACTACCGAGGAACTGGTGGACATCGCCTACCTCGCCACCCAGCGCATCTACCCGGTGAACAACAGCCTGGGGATGATCACCGTCAGCGGTGGCGCCGGCATCATCGTCAGCGACGCTGCCGAGGACGTCGGCCTGCCCATGCCGCCGATGCCCGAAGCGGCGCAGGCGCGCCTGAAACAGCGCCTGCACTATGCCTCGCCGCTGAACCCGGTGGACTGCACCGCCCAGGCGCTGAATGACCTGAGCCTGGTCCACGACTTCACCGAATCCATGGTGGTGGACGGTGGCTACCGTTCGCTGATCGCCTTCTTCACCCAGGCCGGTACCGCCGCCTCCATCGGCCCACGCCTGGCCGAGCAGTTCGCGCGGATCAAGGCCGACCACCCGGACCGCCTGTTCGTGGTCTCGGTGATGGGCGAGGGCGAGGAGCTGGCGCCGTACCAGAAGGCCGGTTTTGCCCTGTTCGAAGACCCGACCCGCGCGGTGCGCGCCATCCAGGCCATGGGCCAGCTGGGCGAGGCCTTCGCCCGGCCGCTGCGCAGGATTCCCGCGCCCGGCGGCGTCGAACTGCCGGCCAGCACGCCCGGCGAGGCCGAGGCCAAGCAACTGCTGGCCCGCGCCGGCATCGAATCGGCGCCCGAGCGGGTACTGAAAAGCGCCGCGGAAGCGGCTGCTTTCGCCGAGCAGATCGGCTTCCCGGTGGTGCTGAAAATCGCCTCGGCGGACATCCTGCACAAATCGGAAATCGGTGGCGTGCTGCTCAATGTGAACAGCGCCCAGGCCGTGCGCGAGGGCTACGCATTGCTGCTCGAACGTGCCGCCGAGCATGCACCGAACGCTCGCCTCGACGGCGTGCTGGTCGCGCGTCAATTGCAGGGCGGCGTCGAATGCTTCATGGGCATCCAGCGCGACCCGCAGTTCGGGCCGGTGGCGGTGTTCGGCCTCGGCGGCATCTTCGTCGAAGTCCTCAAGGACGTGGTGTTCCGCCGCTGCCCGTTCGGCGTCGACGAGGCCGAGCAGATGATCCGCAGCATCAAGGGCGCACCGCTGCTGCTGGGCGCCCGTGGCCGTCCGGTGACCGATATCAAGGCGCTGTCGCGGGTGCTGGCGCAGCTCTCGCAGTTCGCCGCCGAAGCCGGCCCGCGCCTGCGCTCGGTGGACCTCAACCCGGTCTTCGCCATGCCCGAGGGACAGGGCGCCTGGGCCGCCGACGCGGTGCTGGAAGTCGAGGAGGTGGCCCATGGCGCTGAATCCTGAGCACCTGCTGAACTACCCGATCCCCGAGGTGCGGCAGCGCTTCAGCCGTCACGACAGTGCCTTCTACGCACTGTCGGTGGGGCTGGGGGCTGACCCGCTGGACGAGCACCAGCTGACCTTCGTCGATGCCAATCGTGAGCTCCAGGCGCTGCCCTGCATGGCCGTGGTGCTGGGCCATCCCGGCTTCTGGCTGGGCAACCCGGACACCGGCGTCGATGCCCTGCGCCTGGTGCATGGCGAGCAGAGCATCGAGTGGCGCAAGCCGCTGCCGGTGGAAGGTGAAGTGATTGGCCGCACCCGCGTCACGGGTCTTGTGGACAAGGGCGCCGGCAAGGGCGCGCTGCTCTACAGCGAGAAGGTCGTCAGCGATGCGCAGAGCGGCGAGGTGCTGGCGATCGCCCGTGGTACCACGTTCCTGCGTGGCGACGGCGGCTTCGGCGGCGACAGCCAGTCGCTGAGCCAGCCGCACCGTCTGCCCGAACAGGCGCCGGACCTGGTCATCGACCTGCCGACGCGCCCCGAACAGGCGCTGCACTACCGCCTCAACGGCGACGACAACCCGATCCACGCCAGCCCTGCGGCGGCCGCCCGCGGTGGTTTCCCGCGGCCGATCCTGCATGGCCTGTGCACCCTCGGCGTGGCCTTCCACGCGCTGCTGCGCGGTTACGCCGACTACCGCGCGGAGCGCTTCGCGCACCTGCAGGTGCGCTTCTCCGCGCCGGTGTTCCCCGGCGAAACCCTGCGTACCGAAATCTGGAACGACGGCTCCTTCCGCACCCGCGTCGTCGAACGCGACGTGGTGGTACTGGACAACGGCCGCGTACGCCTCACCCCGGACAGCGGAGAAACAGCCGGGATGGCCTAGCGCGAAGACGACCTCAACTCACCTGCGAGAACAACAACAATGAACGCATCCGACAGCTTGGCCCAGGGCTCCGCGATACCCCGACGGACCCTGGTGATCGCCTTCTTCTTCTGCTTCCTGGGTCTGCTCGCCGACGGCGCCGACCTGATGTTCCTCGCCTACAGCCTGAACAGCCTCAAGGCCGAGTTCGGCCTGTCCAACTTCGAGGCCGGCTCGCTGGGCAGCATCACCCTGGCCGGCATGGCCATCGGCGGCATCTATGGTGGCTGGGCGTGCGACCGCTTCGGTCGGGTGCGCGTGGTGACCTGGACCATCCTGGTGTTCTCCGTCGGCACCGCGTTGCTGGGCCTGGCGCACAACTACTGGGCCTTCGCGCTGATCCGCTTCGTCTCCTCGCTGGGCCTGGGGTCGCTGTTCGTGGCCTGCAACATCCTGATGTCCGAGTTCGTCACCGCCAAATACCGCACCACCATCCTGGCGACCATGCAGGCCGGCTGGACCGTGGGCTACCTGGTGGCGACCGTCCTCGCCGGGCAGATCATTCCGGACTACGGCTGGCGCGCGCTGTTCTTCACCGCCATCGGTGCGGCGCTGATCTGCCTGGCGCTGCGGCCCTGGGTGCCGGAGTCGCCGTCGTGGCTGGCGGCTCGTGCGCAACGGGCGCAGCAGCGTGCTGCCGGCGCCACCCGCCAGGCGGCCAGCAGCGGCGGCATGCGCCAGTTGCTGGTCGACCCGTCCACCCGCCGTATGTTCGTGCTCTGGAGCCTCACCTCGTGCTTCCTGCTGTTCGGCTACTACGGCACCAACAACTGGATGCCCTCGTACCTGGAAAGCGAACTGGGCATGAACTTCAAGTCCATGACCGGCTACATGGTCGGCACCTACACCGCGATGATCCTCGGCAAGGTGCTCGCCGGGATCGCCTCGGACCGCTTCGGCCGCCGCGCCACCTTCGCTGCCGGCGCCATCGGCACCGCCATCTTCATGCCGGTGATCGTGTTCTGGCACACGCCGGACAACATCGTCTGGATCCTCGCCCTGTTCGGTTTCATCTACGGCGTACCGGTGGGCGTGCTGGCCACCTACATGACCGAGAGCTTCTCCACCCAGGTGCGCGGTGCTGCCGTGGGCACTTCCTACAACCTCGGCCGCATCGGCGCGGCAGTGGCCCCGGCGGCCATTGGCCTGCTGGCCTCCCACGTGTCCATCGGCGCGGGCTTCCTGGTGATGGGCATCACCTACGTCATCACCGGGCTTATCCCGGCGCTGATGATCCCCAACCGGCTGTACGACCCGAACCGCGAGGCGCGCACGGCGCAGCCCAGCACGCCCGCGCGCGCGTCGACGCACAGCACTGCCCGCCCACTGGGCCAACCCGTCACCGAGGAAAGCCTGCGATGACCGATCTCACCAGCGCCGCCAACGCGCCCGGGCCGGACATGTTCCCGCGCGATCGATACACCTTCCAGGAGTTCCTCGGCCTGGAGCGCTGGATCGACGGCGATGTCGTGCGGGTACGCCTGCGCCACCGCCCGGAGCTGATGAACTACATCGACAGCTTCCACGGCGGCGTACTGATGAGCGTGCTCGACGCCGCCATGGCCGGGGCGATCCGCGCGCAGATGCCGGGCTGCTCGATGGTGACCATCGACATGGCCACCCACTTCATGGGCAGCACCCGCGGCGAGATCAACGCGGTCGGCCGGCTGCTCAAGCGCACCCGCACGCTGTGCTTCTGCGCGGCGGATATCTACGACGAAGCCGGCGAGCTGATCGCCAGCGCCACCGGCAGTTTCAAGTACCGGCCCGCGGCGGCCGGAGCTGTTCAACCGACACGGGAATGATGAAATGACCGACCACACCGCGATGGCCGAGGAACGCGAAGAGCGCCTGCGGCTGATCCGTGACAGCGCCGCCTCCCTGGTCCCGCGCGGCGGCGACCTGGGACGGGTACGCCGCCTGCGCTTCCAGTCGACGGGCGTTGACCGCGACGCCTGGGGCGAAGTCTGCGCCATGGGCTGGCCGGGTCTGCGCCTCGCTGAAGAGCTGGGCGGCAGCGGCCTGGGCATGGCCGAGTACACCGCGCTGCTGGAAGAACTCGGGCGCGGCCTGCTGCCCGAGCCGCTGATCGAGGCGAGCCTGGTCGCGCCTTTGCTGCAGGCTGACGAGCGCGATGCATTGCTGGCTGGCGAGCGGTTGATCCTGCCCGCCGGTATCGGCTTTGAGGCAGGCGCTGCGTTACCGGTGCTGCGCGATGGCCAGTTGCGCGGCGAGATCGCCCATGTGGCCTTGGGCGCTGCGGCCGATGCCTGGCTGGTCGCCTGCAACGCCGGCCTCGCGTTGGTGCAACGCAATGCTGAAGGGCTGACCGTTCACCAGGAGCCGACCCAGGATGGCGGCCACCTCGCGTGTCTGCGCTTCGACGGCACGCCGGCGCAGCTTGTCGAAGCCGCGCCCGCGGCGCTCGATGAGTCGGCACTGGCCTGCGCCGCCTACCTGGTGGGGCTGATGGATGCGGCCTTCGAACAGACCCGTGACTACCTCGGCGTGCGCCGCCAGTTCGGCCGCGAGATCGGCAGCTTCCAGTCGCTGCAGCACCGCATGGTCGACCTCAAGCTGCAGATCGAACTGGCCCGCGCCATCGTCGGCGAAGCGGCCACCGCCTTGGACGAAGGCGCACCGACTGCGCAGGTACAGCGCCTGGTGTCCACCGCCAAGGTGCGTGCGGCCGAAGCGGCCATGCTGGTCACCCGCCAGGCGATCCAGCTGCACGGCGGCATCGGCTACACCGACGAGGCCGACATCGGCCTGTTCCTGCGCCGCGCCATGGTGCTGCTCAACAGTCAGGGCTCGTTGGCCTTCCACCGGGCGCGCTACATCGCCCTGCTGCATGCGGAGGTGGCGTGATGAGCGAGATGCTGTTGCAGGAGAGCCACGGCTCGGTGCGCTTGCTGCGCTTCAACAATCCAGCGCGGCGCAACGCGCTGTCCCCCGCGCTGCGTGCCGAGTTGCTCGAAGCGCTGCGTGAAGCGGACGCCGATCCTGCCGTACGCAGCGTGGTGCTCACCGGCTCGGCGGAAGTCTTCAGCGCCGGCGGCGACCTCAGCGACATGCACGTCACCGACCTCAACGCCGGCCGCGTGCGCATGCAGAAGAACGCCGACCTGATCCGCCAGATGCTGCGCATGGGCAAGCCGATCATCGCCGCCATCGAAGGTTGGGCGGTGGGTGCCGGGCTGTCGGTGGCGCTGGCCTGCGACAGCCTGGTGTGCGGCGGCACGGCACGCTTCGCCGCCGGCTTTGGCAAGGTCGGATTGATCGCCGACCTCGGCCAATTGCACACCTTGCCGGCGCGCGTCGGTATCGGTCGTGCTCGGCAGGTGCTGATGTTCGGCCAGGTGATCGAGGCCGAAGAGGCGCTGCGCATCGGCCTGGTGGACCAGCTTTGCGCGCCGGGTGCTGCGCTGGATGCCGCGCTGGCGCTGGCTGCGAAGGTCGAGCAGCAGGCACCGCTGCCGCTGGCGCTGACCAAGGCGCTGCTGGCCGACGGCCTGGAACTGCTGCTCGAACGCGAGGGTGACTTCCAGAGCCAGCTGTTCCTCAGCGCCGACCACGCCGAAGGCAAGGCCGCCTTCCTCGAAAAACGTTCCCCGAATTTCCGGGGCCAGTAATCAAGAGAGCAGTGACATGACCGATTACAACGCCCTGGGCGATGACGAATTCCGCCGGCTGGTGCGCGACTGGGTCGCCGCCAACTACCCGCAACGCATCCGCAATCCGGCCCACCGCCTGGGCCGCGACGACACCTGGGAGTGGTACCAGGCGCTGTCGCAGCAGGGCTGGCTGTGCCCCGGCTGGCCAGTGCAGCACGGCGGCATGGGGCTGTCTGCCGGCAAGCAGCTGATCATGATCGAGGAGATGGAAAACTACGGCTGCGCGCGCCTGCCCGACAGCGGTATCACCATGCTCGGCCCGCTGCTGATCCGCTACGGCAGCGACGCCCAGCGCGAGCGCTTCCTGCCGCGCATCCTGAGTGGCGAAGATATCTGGTGCCAGGGTTACAGCGAACCCAACGCCGGCTCGGACCTTGCCAGCCTGCGCACCGAGGCGGTGCTGCGGGACGGCGAATGGGTGATCAATGGCCAGAAGACCTGGACCACCATGGGCACCGAGGCCAACTGGATCTTCGTGCTGGCGCGCACCGAGCGCAGCGCCAAGGCGCAGCAGGGCATCAGCTTCCTGCTGGTGCCGATGGACAGTCCTGGCGTCGAGGTGCGGCCGATCCTCAACCTCGAACTGCAGGGCGAGTTCTGCGAGGTGTTCTTCAACGACGTGCGCGTGCCGGAGGAGAACCTCGTCGGCGCGGTCAACCACGGCTGGGGCATGGCCAAGGCGCTGCTGGGCTTCGAACGCATCTTCCTCGGCTCGCCGAAGCAGGCCACCTTCGCCCTCGAACGTCTGGTGCGCCTGGCGCGTCACCAGGGGCTGTGGGACGACCCGGTGTTCTCCCAGCGCTTCGCCGCACTGAGCATGGACCTGGACTGCCACAAGGCGCTCTACGAGCGCTTCGCCGAACGCCTGCGGCGTGGCGAGGAACTGGGCCCGGACGTTTCCCTGCTGAAGATCCACCAGTCCGAGCTGTACCAGCGCATCAGCGAGCTGGGGCTGGAGATCGCCGGCCTCGATTCGGCGCTGCTCAACCCCTTCAGCGACGATCCCGAGCTGCACCCGGCGGGCATCTTCATCCAGTCGCGGCCGACCACCATCTACGGCGGCACCAACGAAATCCAGCGCAACATCCTGGCCAAGGCCGTGCTCGGCCTGCCGAGCTGATCGTGCGCGCAACGAACTCCCTGATTGAACCGACAGTAAGGACCGAGCAATGACCCAACGACTCAACGAAGGCAAGGTAGCGATCGTCACCGGCGCCGGTGGCGGCATCGGCCGCGAGATCGCCCTGGCCCTGGCCGACAGCGGCGCGCGGGTGCTGATCAACGACATCGGCGTATCCCTGCAAGGCGAAGGCGGTTCTGCGTCCCCGGCCGAGGAAACCCTCGGGCTGATCCGCCAGCGCGGCGGTGACGGCGCTATCAACACCGACAGCGTGTCGGACTGGGACAGCGCACGGCGCATCGTCTCCAGCGCCATCGATACCTTTGGCCGCGTCGACATCGTGGTGAACAACGCCGGCATCCTGCGCGACACCATCTTCCACAAGATGAGCGCCGAGGACTGGCTGTCGGTGATCAACGTGCACCTCAACGGCAGCTTCTTCGTCAGCCGCGCCGCCGCCGAGCATTTCCGCGCGCAGAACAGCGGCGCCTTCGTGCACATGACCAGCACTTCGGGGCTGATCGGCAACTTCGGCCAGGCCAACTACTCGGCGGCCAAGCTCGGCATCGTCGCGCTGAGCAAGTCCATCGCCCTCGACATGCAACGCTACAACGTGCGCTCCAACTGCATCGCGCCCTTCGCCTGGAGTCGCATGACCGATTCCATCCCGGCCGAGACCCCGGAGCAGAAGGCGCGGGTGGAAAACCTGCAGCGCATGACGCCCGACAAGAACGCGCCGCTGGCCGTGTACCTCGCCTCCGACGCCGCCAGTGCGGTCAACGGCCAGGTGTTCGCCGCGCGCAACCACGAGATCTTCCTGATGAGCCAGAGCCGCCCGCTGCGCAGCGTGCACAGCGACAACGGCTGGACCCCGCAGAGCATCGCCGAGCACGGCATGCCCGCGCTGCGCGGCAGCTTCATGGACCTGGCGCGCAGCCCGGACGTGTTCTCCTGGGACCCGATCTGACCCTTCGGAGGCAGGCGCATGTTCAAGACCCGATTCACCGAGACCTTCGGCGTGCGGCACCCGATCATGCAGGGCGGCATGCAGTGGGTGGGCCGCGCCGAGATGGCGGCGGCGGTGGCCAATGCAGGCGGGCTGGCGACGCTCTCGGCGCTGACCCAGCCGACTCCGCAGGCGCTGGCCGACGAGATCGCGCGCTGCCGCGAGCTCACCGACCAGCCCTTCGGCGTCAACCTCACGCTGTTGCCGACGCAGAAGCCGATCCCCTACGCCGAGTACCGCGCGGCGATCATCGAGGGCGGCATCCGCGTGGTCGAAACCGCCGGCAACAACCCCGGTGAACACATCGCCGAGTTCCGCCAGCACGGGATCAAGGTGATCCACAAATGCACCGCCGTGCGCCACGCGCTCAAGGCCGAGCAACTGGGGGTGGATGCGGTGTCCATCGACGGCTTCGAGTGTGCCGGGCATCCGGGGGAGGACGACATTCCCGGCCTGGTCCTGCTGCCGGCGGCGGCCAACCGGCTGAGCGTGC
Organism: Enterobacterales bacterium AE_CKDN230030158-1A_HGKHYDSX7; assembly: GCA_046940325.1. Classification (GTDB taxonomy): domain Bacteria; phylum Pseudomonadota; class Gammaproteobacteria; order Pseudomonadales; family Pseudomonadaceae; genus Pseudomonas. Next base: position 152,405 of record JBKYMN010000012.1, read on the forward strand.
CGATCATCGCTTCCGGTGGTTTCGCCGACGGCCGTGGGCTGGTGGCGGCGCTGGCGCTGGGGGCCGACGCGATCAACATGGGCACGCGCTTCCTCAGCACCCGCGAATGCCCGATCCACCCGCAGGTCAAGGCGGCGATCCGTGCCGCCGACGAGCGCTCCACCGACGTGATCATGCGTTCGCTGCGCAACAGCGCGCGGGTCGCACGCAACGCCATCAGCCAGGAAGTGCTGGCCATCGAGTCGCGCGGCAACGCCACTTATGCCGACATTGCGGCACTGGTCAGCGGGCTGCGCGGGCGCACGGTCTACGAGCAGGGCGACACCAACCTGGGGATCTGGTCGGCGGGCATGGTCCAGGGCCTGATCGAGGACGAACCGACCTGTGAAGAACTGCTGCGAGGCATCGTCGAGCAGGCGCGCCAGCTGATTCGGCAACGACTGGAGGGCCTGCTCTCCGCTTGATCCCAAGCGCGGCGCCTTCAGGAGCGGCGCCGCCTCCACCTCACCTGACGAAGAGACAACAACAATGAAAAATCTTCCCGTACGGGCGCTCGTGTCGAGCTTCGCCTGCCTGCCCCTGTTCGCCCACGCGGACTTCATCGCGGACAGCAAGGCCAGCCTGGAACTGCGCAATTTCTACTTCAACCGCGACTACCGCCAGAGCGGTGCCGCGCAGTCGAAATCCGAGGAGTGGGCGCAGGGTTTCCTGCTGCGCTTCGAGTCGGGCTATACCGAGGGCACGGTCGGCGTGGGCGTCGATGCGCTCGGCCTGCTGGGGATCAAGCTGGACTCCAGCCCGGACCGCACCGGCTCCGGCCTGCTGCCGTACTCGGCCAGCGACAAGCGTGCTGCCGACGACTACAGCGACCTGGGCGTGACTGCCAAGCTGCGCGCCTCGAAAAGCACCCTGAAGGTCGGCACCCTGCTGCCGAAGATGCCGGTGGTGCAATACAACGACACGCGCCTGCACCCGCAGACCTTCCAGGGCGGTCTGGCAGAGATCAACGAGATCGACGGCCTCACCGCGCAACTCGGCCAATTGCGCCAAGTGAAACAGCGCGACTCGACCAACGACGAAGACCTGTCGATGACCCGTGGCAACAAGCGCAACATCGTGCTCGGCAGCCACACCAGCAGCGACCGCTTCAACCTCGCCGGCGGCACCTACCGCTGGACCGACAACCTCAGCACCAGCTACCACTACGGCGGCCTGGAGAACTTCTACCGCCAGCACTACCTGAGCCTGGTGCACACCCTGCCGATCACCGAGGGGCAGTCGCTCAAGTCGGATATCCGCTGGGCGCGCTCCACTGACGACGGCGGCAGCAACGTCGACAACCGCGCGCTCAATGCGCTGTTCACCTACCGCATCGGTGGCAGCGGTTTCGGCGTGGGCTACCAGCGCATGTCCGGCGACACCGGCTTCGCTTACCTGTCCGGCACCGACCCGTACCTGACCAACTTCGTGCAGATCGGCGACTTCGCCAACAAGGACGAGCGCTCCTGGCAGGCGCGCTACGACTACGACTTCGCCGGCCTCGGCCTGCCCGGCCTGACCTTCATGACCCGCTACCTGCAGGGCGACCACATCGACCTGCTCAATGGCCAGGGGCGCGGCAAGGAGTGGGAGCGCGACACCGACATCGGCTACGTGGTGCAGAACGGCCCGTTCAAGAACCTGGGTTTCAAGGTGCGCAACGGCGCCTTCCGCAGCGACTTCGGCAACGATATCGACGAAACGCGGGTCATCGTCAGCTACCAGATGCCGCTCTGGTAATCATCGCCGTGGGCGGTGGCGGTTTGGCCAGAATCGCTCCGTCCGTGGCGGGAATGTCCCTTTTCGCTAAAGTCTGAATCATGATTCACTGATTTTCATGCAGTGAATCAGGATTCAGACCATGGCTTACCGGCAAACCCAGGCCCGCCTGCAAAAGGATGGCGAACAGCGCGAGCGCATTCTCGTGTTGGCGCTGGCGCGGGTCGCTGATGGCGGGTTCGCGGCACTGACCATGCAGGGCCTGGCCGACGACGCCGGCATCGCGACTGGCAGTCTCTACCGGCACTTCAGCGGCAAGGGCGAGCTGGCTGCCGAGGTCTTCGCCCGTGCCAGCCAGCGTGAGGTCGATACCCTGGGCGAGCTGCTGAAAGCTCCCGGCAGCGCCTCCGAGCGCCTGAACCGCGGCCTGCACCAGTTCGCCGCCCGCGCCTGGGGCAGTCGCCAGCTGGCCTTCGCCCTGATCGCCGAGCCGGTCGATCCGGAAGTGGACGAGCAGCGCCTGATCTACCGCGAAGCCTACGCCGCGCTGTTCGTCACCCTGCTGGAGCAGGGCATAGCCACCGGTGAATTCCAGCCGCAGCCGGTGCAGCTGACCGCCGCCTGCCTGGTCGGCGCCATTGCCGAAGCCCTGATCGGTCCACTTTCACCACCGGCCCGCGCTGCGCGCGATGCCGGGCAATCCAGGGTTTCCCTGGGGGAGGTCAGTGACGCCCTCGTGACCTTCTGCCTGCGCGCCGTCGGGGCGCGCCCATCTGTTCTGCCAAAGCCTGCCTCGCCCACAACCGCCTCGGAGGACCCGTCATGAGCCTGCACCAGTACGCCGAAACCCACGAAGTGACCAACCAGGTGCCGCCGCTGGACGGTGCCAACCTTTATCGCATCGACCTGCCGCTGCAGGAGTGGGTGCGTCGCTACGACGGCGGTTTCGCCGAGCAGAAGCTCGACGCTTACGGTGCGCTGGCCGGCGGTCCATTGATGGCGGCGGGCTTCCTGGCCAACGAGAACAAGCCGGTGTTCAAGTCCCACGACCGCTACGGCCATCGCGTCGACCTGATCGAATTCCACCCGGCCTACTACGAGCTGATGCGCGCCTCCATCGAGGCCGGCATTCCGTCCATGCCCTGGACCGACCCGCGCGCCGGCGCCCAGGTCGCCCGCGCGGGCCTGAGCTACCTGCACAGCCAGGCCGAAGCCGGCACCGGCTGCCCGCTGACCATGACCTTCGCCAGCGTGCCGGCGATCCGCCTGCAAGCGGACATCGCCGAGAAGTGGCTGCCGAAGATCCTCTCCACCGAATACGACCCGCGCAACCTGCCCATCGAGCAGAAGGCCGGCGCCACCATCGGCATGGCCATGACCGAGAAGCAGGGCGGCACCGATGTCCGCGCCAACACCACCCGCGCCTATCCGGTGGGCATTCCCGGCCCGGGCCAGGCCTACGAACTGGTCGGCCACAAATGGTTCTGCTCGGCGCCGATGTGCGACGCCTTCCTTACCCTGGCCTACACCGACAAGGGCCTGACCTGCTTCCTGCTGCCGCGCCACCGCCCGGACGGCAGCCGCAACGAGTTCTACATCCAGCGTCTGAAGAACAAGCTGGGCAACTGGTCCAACGCCTCCAGCGAGGTCGAGTACCGTGGCGCGCTGGCCTGGATGGTCGGCGAGGAAGGCCGCGGCGTGCCGACCATCATCGAGATGGTCGCCATGACCCGCTTCGACTGCATGATCGGTTCCAGCTCCCTGATGCGCCAGGCGCTGACCCAGGCCGCACACCACTGCGCCTACCGCCAGGTCGGTGGCCGCGTGCTGGCCGAGCAACCGCTGATGCAGAACGTGCTGGCCGACCTTGCCCTGGAAAGCGAAGCCGCGCTGGCGCTGACCCTGCGCATGGGCCGCGCCCTGGACCACTTGCACGACGAACAGGAGGACAAGTTCGCCCGCCTGGTCACCGCCGTGGGCAAGTACTGGATCTGCAAACGCGCTCCCGCGATGATCAACGAAGCCGCCGAATGCCTGGGCGGCGCCGGTTACGTCGAAGACACGATCCTTCCGCGCCTGTACCGCGAAGCGCCGGTCAACTCCACCTGGGAAGGCTCGGGTAACGTGCAGTGCCTGGACGTGCTGCGCGCGCTGTCGAAGGAGCCGGGCGTGCTCGACGCGCTGTTCGCCGAACTGGGCGACGGCCATGGCGATGCACGCCTGGCTTCGTTCATCGGCAACCTCAAGGCGTCCTTCGCCGACACCCAGGACATCCAGTACCGCGCCCGCCAGCTCACCGAGAACGTCGCCGTGGCGCTGCAGGCCAAGCTGCTGCTGGAGGCGGGCAATTCGGTGGTCTCCGACGCCTTCATCGCCAGCCGCCTGGACGACGGCGGCCGCGTCTACGGCACCCTGCCACGCGGGGTGGATGTGGAGGCGCTGGTGGCGCGCTCGACGCCGCATCTGGTGTGATGCAACATCGCCAGCTGCCCGCCACGGGCAGCTGGCCTGGTCCTGTCACTGATCGTCTCTGTTGAATCTGTCATCCCCTTCCGCCACGGAAGCAGGCAAGATGGAGCTGATCGTTCAGACAGGATGCCCACCATGAGTCTTACGACTGGCGACGAGTTCTTCGTCGCGCAGACCGCCGAAGAGGCCGTCGATCAACTGGCCGTGCTCCACGAGCGCGCCACCGGCGCCCTGAACCAGGCGCTGAAGCGGTACCTGAAGGACCGCGAAGTTCCCGACGCGCAACAGCGCGAGCAATTCCGCTACCCGCTGCTGCGGGTGACCTACCTGTGCCAGGGTGAAGTGCCGTCCACCACCCGCGCCTACGCCAAGGTCCAGGTGCCCGGCACCTACGCGGTGACCATCACCCAGCCCAAGGCCTTCCGCAAATACCTGCTGGAACAGCTGCGCCCGCTGATGGAGGACTTCACCGTACGGGTGGAGGTCGGCGTCAGCGCGCAGAACATTCCCTATCCCTATGTGGTGGAAGGCGGCGATGAGCTGGGCGGTTCCGGCGTGACGGCCGCCGAGCTGGCGAGGGTGTTCCCCAGCACCGATCTGTCGGCCACTTCCGACGGCGTGGCCGATGGCCTGTACGAATGGGAAGGCGCCGACCCGATGCCGCTGGCGCTGTTCGACGCCGCGCGCACCGACTTCTCCCTGCGCCGCATGGTGCATTACACCGGCAGCGACTGGCGCCATGTGCAGCCGTGGATCCTGCTGACCAACTACCACCGCTACGTCGACCAGTTCATCCACCTGGGCCTGGAGCGCCTGCGCGATGACCCGCGCTTCGTACGCATGGTCCTGCCGGGCAACGTGATCATCGAGCGCGGCACGGATGCGGGCGAGGCCAACGCCATCGTCGCCAGCGTCGAGTGGCACCGCTTCCAGATGCCGGCCTACCACCTGATCGCCGAGGATGGCGATGGCGTGACCCTGGTGAACATCGGCGTCGGCCCGTCCAACGCGAAGAACATCACCGACCACCTCGCCGTGCTGCGTCCGCACTGCTGGCTGATGGTCGGCCACTGCGGCGGCCTGCGCCAATCGCAGACCATCGGCGATTACGTGCTGGCCCACGCCTACATGCGCCGCGACGGTATCCTCGACCGTGTGCTGCCGCCGCACATTCCGATCCCGGCACTGGCCGAGGTGCAACTGGCCTTGCAGGAAGCGGCGGCCGTGGTCACCGGCGAGCGTGGTGACCAGCTCAAGCGCCGCCTGCGCACCGGCACCGTGCTGACCTACGACGACCGCAACTGGGAGCTGCACTGGGCCCAGGAGCGCCCGCTGATCAACCTGGCGCGGGCGATTGCGGTGGACATGGAAAGCGGCACCATCGCGGCCCAGGGCTACCGCCTGCGGGTGCCCTACGGCACGCTGCTGTGCGTGTCGGACAAACCGCTGCACAGCGAGATCAAGCTGCCCGGCGCCGCCACGGCGTTCTACCAGCGCGCGGTGAGCCAGCACCTGTCCATCGGCATTGCCGCCGTCGACCTGCTGCGTACCCAGCTCAACTCGCTGCACTCGCGCAAGCTGCGCAGCTTCGACGAGCCGCCGTTCCGCTGATCTGCGACAGGGCGCGGGGCGCCTGCCGGGGCGATGGTGGTTGCCCCGGCTGCCTGAAAAAAGCCGAAGGAGAGTGTTGCCGATGACCGATCCTCGCAAGACCCCGGCGGGCCGTGTGCTCGCCCTGCTGGACCTGACTTCGCTGAATGCCGGCGATGACCTGCAAAGCACCGTCGACCTCTGCCGCCGCGCGCTGACGCCTTATGGCGAAGTGGCGGCGGTGTGCGTGTGGCCGAAGCTGGTGCACGTGGCCCGGCGCACGCTCAACACCCTGGGCGGGCGCTCGGTGAAGGTGGCCAGCGTGTGCAACTTCCCGGCCGGCAATGCGCCGCTGGCGGAGGTGGTGGAGGAGGTGCGCAAGACCCTCGCCGAGGGGGCCGATGAAATCGATCTGGTCTATCCCTGGCGCCGGCTGAAGGCCGGAGAACTGACGGGCGCCGTGGAGCTGATCCGCACCTGCAAGACCCTGTGCGGGCCTTACCATCGCCTGAAGGTGATCCTGGAAACCGGCGAGCTGGCCGAGCCGGAGCTGATTCGCACGGCCTGCCGCGAGGCCATCGAAGGCGGCGCCGACTTCCTCAAGACCAGCACCGGCAAGGCGGCGGTGCAGGCCACGCCGGAAGCCGTGAAGGTGATCCTCGAAACCATCGAGGAGGAGGGCGGCAAGGTCGGCCTGAAAGTCTCCGGTGGTCTGCGCACGCTGGCCGATGCGCTGCAGTATCGGGCGTTGGTGGAGGAGCGTTTCGGCGCCGCCTGGATCACCCCGGAACACCTGCGTTTCGGCGCTTCTGCGTTGCTCGAAGACCTGCTGCGCGAGCTGGGCGCCGAGGCCAGGCCGATCTCCACGCGCAGCTATTGATCGGCGTGCGTTGACGGCGCCCGGGGCGCGCCTAGAATGCTCGCCTCCCGCGCCACGGGGAACCGTGGCGCGTCCCCCCGGTCGGACCTTCGCCGACCTCTTTCGCTGGTGACTCCATGCCGTTCCGCGCCCCCTCGCACCTGACCAATCCACTGCGCCGCTTCGCCCGTCGACTGGTGGAGAACGGTGTGCCCGAAGTGGCCGCGCCGCTGCCGCTGCCGGACAGCATTGCCGGCGAGCCCTGGTTCTCGGTGGGCAAGGCGGTGGCAGGCCTGGGGGGCGAACGCGTCGATGGCTGGTGCCTGGAGGAGTGGTCGGGCCTGGCCTTGCGCGCCCGTTTCAGCGCCTGCTGGCGGGACGCCCAGGGCCGCCTGTGGAACGTGCTGCCCGGTGGCGAGGCCATCGCCTTCCTGCCGGACCCGAAGCGCCGCTACGAAGGCGTGCCGCTGGCAGAGCAGCTGCATGCGCTGGAGCGCGATGAGCTGCTGGAGGATTACCTCTGGCTCAGCCGTGAGTTGAGCAGACCGCAGCTGGACGACGAGCGGCGGGAAGTCCGCGAGAGCATGCGCCAGCGCCTGGAAAGCTGGCTGGAACTGGGCGGCCGGGGCGACAAGCCGTGCCCGTGCAACAGCGGCAAGCGTTATCGCAATTGCTGCAGCAAGCGCGTCCGCGAGAACTGAGGGCAGTTCCCCTGTAGGAGCGGGCCATGCCCGCGATCGCGCGCATGGCGCGCTCCTACAAGGACCCATCCGGCATCGGCGGCACCAGCCACTGCTCGCCTGGCTTCGGCGCACGGAAGCGCTCCGCTGCCACGCCGTGTTCATCCAGCGCCCTGGACAGGTCGCTGACCGGCGTGAACTGCCCTTCGTCGCTCAGGCGGAAGGTGCCGAAGTGGATGGCCATGCTGCACTGCGATTCCAGCTGCTGGTGTGCCTGCACCGCATCGTCCGGGTTCATGTGGTGGTGGCGCATGAACCAGCGCGGTTCGTAGGCGCCAATCGGCAGGGCAGCGAAGCGCATGGCGCCGAAGCGCTCATGCATCAGGCCGAATTCCTCGCCCAGGCCGGTATCGCCGGGGAACAGCACGGGGCCATCCGGCGATTCCAGGACGAAGCCCATCCACAGCGTGCGGTTGGTGTCGCGCCGCGAGCGCGCCGACCAGTGTTGCGCCGGCACGCCGGTGAGCAGCATGCCTTCGGGCATCGGCAGGCTCTGCCACCAGTCCAGCTCGGCGATATCCGTGAAGCCGCAGGCGCGGATCAGTTCGCCGTTGCCCAGGCCGGTCACCACCTTCGCGGACGGGAAGCGCCGGGCCAGTTCGCGCAGGCTGTGGATATCCAGGTGGTCATAGTGGTTGTGGCTGACCAGGATCAGGTGGATCGGCGGCAGCTCGTCCAGTGCCAGGCCCGGCGGGTGCACGCGCTTGGGGCCGACGAAGCTGAACGGGCTGGTGCGCGCGCACCACAGCGGGTCGGTGAGGATGTTCAGGCCGCGATGCTGGATCAGCAGGGTGGCGTGGTTGATGTAGGTGACGCGCAGTTCGTCACCCTCGACGCGGGCCGGCGTTTCCGGGCGGGCGTCGGGGCCGGGCTGTTCGATCCAGGCCGCTTGTCGGCCACGCTCGCGCTGCCATCTGAGGAAGGCGCGCAGGCCGTTGTGCGGCTGGCGGTCGAGGTTGTGGAAGCGCGCGCCGTCGAAGTGCGCGGTCTGCGGGCCGCGGTAGCGGGCGCCGAGGCGGCCGCTGAGGTTCTGCAGGGTGATCAGCCAGGTGGGGTGGCTCATGGGTGTGCTTGTGCCTGCTCTTGCAGTGGGGGCTAGGCACAACCTAGCATGCCGGCATTCGTTGCACCCCCATCCTCGGTTACCAGTCTTTTCACCATGCCCCGTCCGCCGCGCCCCGCCAACCGCCGTCCCGCCGCCCGTCCCGCGCCTCGCCGCGTGGCCAAGGCGCCGCCGGCGCAACCGAAGCTGATTCTGCTCAACAAGCCGTTCGACGTGCTGACGCAGTTCAACGACAGCGAGGGGCGCGCGACGCTGAAGGACTTCGTCGACGTGCCGGGCGTCTACCCGGCCGGCCGTCTGGACCGCGACAGCGAAGGCCTGCTGCTGTTGACCAACGACGGCGGCCTGCAGGCGCGCATCGCCGATCCCAGGCACAAGCTGCCCAAGACTTACTGGGTACAGGTGGAGGGCGAGCCCAGCGACGAACAGCTCGACCAGTTGCGCAAGGGCGTGCAGCTCAACGACGGCCCGACCCTGCCGGCCGAAGCTCGGCGGCTGGAGGAGCCGCAGCTATGGGAGCGCAACCCGCCGGTGCGCTTCCGCAAGTCGGTGCCCACCGCCTGGCTGGAGCTGGTGATCCGCGAAGGCCGCAACCGCCAGGTGCGGCGGATGACGGCGGCGGTCGGCCTGCCCACGCTGCGCCTGGTGCGCGTGCGTATCGGCCCGTGGGGGCTGGAGGGCTTGCAGCCGGGGCAGTGGCGGGAAGTCAGCGCCGAGCTCTGAGGCTCGGGGTGCGGGTCAGAAGCCGCCTTCGAGCCCGGCGACGACCACCGACTTGATCAGGAAGCCGAGCACGCCCAGGCCCAGGGCGAAGAACAGCACCATGGTGCCCATGCGGCCGGCCTTGGACTTCTTGGCGAGGTCCCAGACGATGAAGGCCATGAACAGGATCAGGCCGCTGACCAGGCCATACATCATCCAGTCTTCGAAACTTTCGTTCATTACTGCTCCTGCCCGGTACGGACGTATCGCGTGGGGCGCCGGGACTGAGGGTGGTGGTGAAGGCGCGCATTATACGCATGCGGCGATCAGTCGTTCAGAACCGTTCATAAAGTGAACAGTTCTTCCTGCGCGACGGACGCAATGCCGCGAAAGTTCGCGCTGCGGCCCGGCTGGCGGGGAAATTTCCGGTATCGATTTCGTTCGGCGAGAGGCGGGGTGCGCTGCTGTGTCGCAGGGGCGCAGGTGGTAGGAGCGAGCTTGCTCGCGAACCGCACGGCACCCGGGTGCCAGGAGGCCACGTTCGCGAGCAAGGGCTAGGCGCCCCCCTCGGTCCTACAGAAAGCCGATCAGACGCGAAGGTGATCCAGCGGCAGCTCGGTACTGGCCAGCACGTTGCGCAGCACGAAGCTCGAGCGCACGCTGGTCACGCCCTCGATGCGGGTCACGGTGCCGAGCAGGAAGTGCTGGTAGTGTTCCATGTCCGGCACCATCACCTTGAGCTGGTAATCCGCATCCATCCCGGTCACCAGGCTGCATTCCAGCACCTCGGGGCATTTGCCGATGATCTGCTGGAAGTGCTCGAAGCGCTCCGGCGTGTGGCGGTCCATGCCGATCAGGACGAAGGCGGTGAGGCTCAGGCCGAGCTTCTTGCTGTCCAGCAGGGCGACCTGACGGACGATGTAGCCATCGTCTTCCAGCTGCTTGACCCGCCGCGAGCAGGGCGAGGGCGACAGGCCGATGCGTTCGGCCAGCTCCTGGTTGGAGATGCGTGCGTCGCGTTGCAGTTCGGCAAGAATGCGCAGGTCGTAGCGGTCCAGCTTGTCCATGAAAGCCTCATGTTTCGATTGAATTGCGCTTGTGGCGTAATTTTTGGTGTTTTGTTGCTCAGGTGGTGCCTGTATGAGCAATCTTAGCAATCATTTCCTGGCGCTGTCGCCGTACTATTTCTTCCAGATTCACAGCCCGGACAGTACGTCCCCCTGCGATCCGCCCAATCAGGCGCTTCGCGGCCCGCCGACCCAACCGGATCGCGCCGGCCACCGGGCTACGCACCGCCCAGAAGGCAGCGCGAGGTGAGCCGGCGCCAACAGCGACGAGCAGGACGAGATTCCACAAAGGGAGGCTGACGAGCCTCCCTTTTTTCTTGCCCGCGATTTGTCCCGCCGTCTTTACCCTGACTTTACCCAACGCCTTGCAATGCGGGCGCTGCGCTGTGGTCTATGGCATTGTCACATCACTGTTCTCGGCCGGAGCCGAAGTGAGGAAATCCATGAAGTCGGGCATCTGGCAAGTCGCCTCGTTCACCGTGTTGTCGCTGGCGCTGGGCATCCAGTCGGTGTCGGCCGCAGGCTTCGGCGGCGCAGAGGTGCCGGGAGGCGGGCAGGGACAGCCGCCCAGCCAGGGCGGCGGCCAGGGGCGGCCTTCCGGTGGGCAGGGCAATTCGGGGCATTCCGGCAATTCCGGTGGCGGCCAGTTCGGCTCCCATCAAGTCCCCGGCGGCTCCGGCGGTGGCTGGCAGGGCCGGCCTCCGGGTGGCGGCAATGGCAACAACGGTGGCCAATGGCAGGGGCGCCCGCCGGGTAACAACGGCAACAACGATGGCCAGTGGCACGGCCGCCCGCCGGGCCAGAACGGCAACAACGGGCACAACGGCGGCAACGGCAACCAGTGGCAGGGCCAGGGCCGTCCGCCGGGTTATGGCGACAGCCAGTGGCAGAACCGCCCGCCCGCCGATCGCGACAACACCGGCAAGTTCGGCTCCCACGAAGTGCGCCCGCCGGCCGGTGGCTGGCAGGGGCGCCCGCCGCCCAACCATGGCAACTGGGGGCCGCACCCGTCCTACTGGCGGCCCGGCTACGTGGTGAACGCCATGCCGAGCGGGCATTACCGCGTGCCGTATCGCGGCAACGACTACTACTTCAATGACGGCTACTGGTACCGCCCCTACGGCTCGCGCTACGTGGTGGTGACCCCGCCCTATGGCGTGCGCGTGCGCTATCTGCCGTCCTTTGCCGAGCAGGTGTGGATCGGCAGCATCGGTTACTTCCTCGCCGCCGGCACCTATTACCTCTGGCAGGCCAGCTCGCAGGACTACGAAGTCGTGGCGCCGCCCCAGCAGCAGCCAGTGGCCGTGGCGCAGACGGGCTATGACGTGGTCGCCTACCCGATGTACAACCAGGGCCCGGACCAGCAGGCCCGCGACCGTTACGAATGCCATGGCTGGGCAGTGCAGCAGAGCGGCTTCGACCCGGCTTCGGCGAACTACGCGCCGCCGGAGTACGTCGCCGACAACTACCGGCGCGCCCTGGGCGCCTGCCTGAGCGGGCGCGGTTACAGCGTCAACTGATGGTTTCCTTGCCCACTACTTCCTGTGGGTCGGCGTGCACCAGCACCTCGGCCCGCGGGAACTCCCGGTGGATCGCCAGCACCGCCTCGTCGCACAAGTGATGCGCCTTCGACAGTGACAGCTCGCCGGGCAACTCCAGGTGCAACTGGACGAACCAGTGTGTGCCGGAAATCCGCGTGCGCAGGTCGTGGGCGCCGAGCACGCCGGGCACTGCGCGCACCAGTTCGAGCATGCGCGTGCTGACGTCCGGCGGCAGCTCTTCGTCCATCAGCACAGCCACCGATTCCTTGGCGATCTGCAACGAACTCCAGAGGATGTAGAAGGCGATGCCCAGGCCGAAGAGGGCGTCCATCTGCTGCCAGCCGAAGTTCGCCAGCACCAGGGCGACCAGGATGCTGCTGTTGAGCAGCAGGTCCGAGCGGTAGTGCAGGGAGTCGGCGCGGATAGCGTTGGAGCCGGTGATCTTCACCACGTGCCCCTGTACCAGCAACAGCCCGGCGGTGAGCGCCAGCGACAGGATCATCACGGCGATGCCCCAGCCGGCGGCCTCCACCGGTTCCGGGTGCTGCAGGCGGTCGACGGCCTGGGCGCCCACCAGCACCGCGCTGACCGCGATGAACAGCGCCTGGGCCAGGCCCGAGAGCGATTCGGCCTTGCCATGGCCGTAGCGGTGGTCGTCGTCCGCCGGGCGGATGGCGTAGTGCACCGCCAGCAGGTTGAGGAACGACGCGGCGCCGTCGAGCAGCGAGTCGGTTAGGCCGGCCAGCAGGCTGACCGAGCCGCTCAGCCACCAGGCGATGGCCTTGGCCACCACCAGGGTGAGGGCCACGCCGAGCGACGCGAAGGTCGCCAGCCGCATGAGGTGGGCGTGGCTGGCGTGCTTGAGCATCAGGTGTCCAGTCGGTTGGGCAGGAAGTAGATGTAGTCCAGCAGCGGCGCCTTGTGGCCCAGCGCGGTGATGGCGGCGCTCATCTGTCCGCGGTGGTGGGTGCCGTGGTTGACCAGGTGCTGGACGATGTTCGCCAGGCTCTGGCGGTGTTCCTGCCCGGCCATGTTGCGGTAGTCCAGCTGGGTGCCGAGGGTGGCGTCGCTCTGCTTGCTCAGCCACAGGCGCCAGGCGCCGACACCGTCATTGAGGAATTCGGCGAGCCCGGCGCGATCAGGCGCGGCCTCGGCGTCGAGCCGTTCGAACTGCCAGGGCTCTCGCTGCACACGGGCGAACCAGATGCGATCGACCACCGCCAGGTGGTTGAGGGTGCCGTGCAGGCTGCCGAAGAACAGCCCGCGCGGTGCGCGGTAGGCCTCCTCATCCAGGGGCGCGACGGCCTCCAGGATGCGGTCGTAGGCCCACTGGTGGTACGCCAGGAGTTGTTGCAGGTGTGAAGCGAGAGCGCCGTGCATGTCAGGCCTCCGGGCGCAGGCCCAGGCTGGCGAGTTGTTGGAGGCTGCCGCTGCGCTGGAGCAGACGCGGGTCGTCCAGGGGCAGGCTGCGGCCGGTTTCACGCTCGAGGATCGCCTTGAGTTTAGCCTTGTCCACGGTGCCGTCTTCGCTCACGGCATCCTTGAGCTTTTCCGGGGCGACCGAGTACTTCTCGTCGGGCAGGTAGATCGCGCCGGTGGCGAAGTCTACGCCGAAGGCGATCAGGCCCGGGATGACGTAGAACAACAGTCCGACGGCGTCCAGGGCAGCGACTGCCGGGTCGATGTGGCCGTCGATCTGGCCACGGCGGTCGGGGTAGAACAGGGTGCCGCAGGCAGTCAGCTGGCTGAACAGGGCGGCGCTCAGAACGGCGCAGGACACTCGGGTGGCAAGACGCATGAAAAAACCTCCGGGAGGATGATGCGGACAACTATAACAACGAGTCCTGAACGGCTGCTGGCAGTTTCGCACTAGCCAGCGTTCTCGTTGCTTCTATGACTGCTGAGTTGGCATCGCGGTTCGCCCGCAGCAGCCCGCGCCGCTGGCGCAAGTGCGGAAGGCTGCCTGGCGAGGCCTTGTTCAGGACAGGTCGCGCAGCGCCGCATCCAGTGTGGCGAAACGGAAGGCGAAGCCGGCCTCGCTCAGGCGCCGTGGAACTACGCGCTGGCCGTCGAGGAACAATTCCGCCATCTCCCCTGCGAGTCTGCGCACCGGTTTGTCCGGTATATGCAGCCACACTGGTCGCTTGAGTTGCCTGCCGGCGCGTTCGGCAAACTCGGCCTGGCTCACCGCCTCAGGGGCCACCAGGTTGTAGGTGCCCTGCAGTTGCTCGTCGGCCAGGCAGCGAGCGAATACCCGCAGCACGTCGTCGATATGTATCCAGCTCAGGACCTGCCGACCGTTGCCGATACGCCCGCCCACCCCCAGGCGGAACGGCAGCAGCAGCGGCACCAGCGGGCCGCCCGGACCGAATACCACGCCCAGGCGCAAGACCACCTGGCGTATGCCCTGGTCCCTGACCGGTTGTGCGGAGGCTTCCCAGCGCGCGCAGAGCTCGGTCATGAAACCTGTTCCCGGCAGCGCGTCTTCATCCAGGTGCTCCTCAGGGGCACGTACACCATAGAAGCCGATGGCCGATGCCTGGATCCACAGCGCCGGCTTCTGCGGCGTCTGGCTCATCCAGTCCAGCAGCGCCTGGGTAACGCCGACCCGGCTGGCCAGCAACTGCTCCTGCCTCCGGGCGGTCCACCGAGGGCCTGCGACCGGCGCGCCTGCCAGGTTGATCACGACATCGAACAGGTCGAAGGGGCCCAACTGCTTCAGGGAGCTGACACAGCGCGCGCGCCCCGCGAACTGATAGGCCGCCTTGACCGGGTCACGGGCCAGCAGCGTGACCTGGTGACCCGTGTCGAGCAACTGGTTGACCAGCAGCTCGCCGATGAACCCGGTACCGCCGGTGACCAGCACGCGCCGCGGGGCTATGCCGAGGAACGGATTTTCCGGACTGGCCCGCCGCGTCAGTTTCAGCGCGGCCAGCGCGTCGCGAATTCCGGAAGCGGTCACGCCGAGCGCGGCCAGCGTCAGTACCCAGCTGCGCCACCCCGACTCGATGGCGGTCAGCGCTGTCGGCTGTTCGCCCCATTGCAACAATTGCAGGCCATAGAGGGCGAGGAATGCACCGCCATTGATCGCCAGCAGGGTATGCATCACGCGCTCGAGCGGCGGCAGTTTGCGGGTGCGGTCCTCAACCGTGAAATCCCACAGGGTCAGGACAATCTCCAAGGTGAACAGCGACGCTACCGCCAGCGCCCAGGCGCCGTGGAAACCCAGGTGGGCGATGCCCAGGAACAGCACGCCATAGATGCAGGCGCGTACGGCATGGATCGACAGCTCCAGCCGGGCGCCACGGCGATAGGGCAGCGCCACCGTCAGTTCGTGGTGGTAGAGAACATCCAGGGCGCCGAGCAGCGCCTGGACGATCAGCAGCGTCAGTGCCCAGTCCAGCAGGGAAAGCTCAGTCATGGCGACACACTCTCAGAGAGGAGAAAGGCGGTCGTGCCGATACAGCCAGAACAAGGGCGGCAGCAGCACCAGCAGCGCGAGGAGATCGAGGCCCAGGTGGGACCAGATCCCCTGGCGAGCGGAAATCAGCATGTCCTGGGGCGCCCAGAGTAGAACGCCAGCGGCGAGCCCGGCCCAGGCCAGGGGCGCGCGCAGGCGATTGCCGAGGTGGACCAGGGTCAGCATGAAGATCGAATAGCTCTGCAGGGTGGCGCCGAACAGCGCTATCCACCAGATCTGCTGCTCCCGTGCGGGCGCGGGCGCGACGCCGGGCCAGAAGGCGCTTTCCAGGGTGCCGAGGTAGTGCTCGAAGAGGTTCGAATGGCCCGCCCAGGTCAGCGTCAGGCTGACCAGCAGGTGAGCCAGGGCGATCAGGTAGAGCCAGCCGATCAGCCAGCGTCGAAGGGGGTGGGGTGAGGCGGGCATGCCTGTTCCATGGCGGTCCTTGATGGGCTGACTCTAGCGCTTTCTCCCGGCAAGCGTTGTGCGCTATTGCCACAATAATGGCAAATGGCCCAGCGCTGGGGGTGGCCTGGCGGCGCGGTTATACTCCGCGGCCATTGCGAGGGGCCCCATGAAATCACTGCCGATCGACGACGTACTGCCGGCCTTGCGCGAGGCCCTGACCTTGCGCGAAGAGGCCGTCCTGGAAGCACCGCCCGGCGCGGGCAAGACCACCCGCGTGCCGCTGGCGCTGCTGGGTGAGCCGTGGCTGGCCGGGCAGTCGATCCTGATGCTGGAGCCGCGCCGGCTGGCGGCCCGCGCGGCCGCCGAAAGGCTCGCCAGCGAACTGGGGGAAAAGGTCGGCGAAACCGTCGGCTACCGCATCCGCCTGGACAGCAGGGTCGGCCCGAAGACGCGCATCGAGGTGGTCACCGAGGGCATCCTCGCCCGCCGCCTGCAGGATGACCCGGCGCTGGAGGGGGTCGGCCTGGTGATCTTCGACGAATTCCACGAGCGCTCGCTGGACGCTGACCTCGCGCTGGCGCTGACCCTCAACGGCCGCGCGCTGCTGCGCGACGAGCCACCGCTCAAGGTGCTGGTGATGTCCGCCACCCTGGAAGGCGAGCGCCTCTCCGCGCTGCTGGACGGTGCACCGGTGGTGCGCAGCGAGGGGCGCATGTTCCCGGTGGATATCCGCTGGGGCCGTCCGTGGCAGGCTGGCGAGTTCATCGAGCCACGCGTGGTGCAGACGGTACAGCAGGCACTGGCCGACGAGGCCGGCAGCCTGCTGGTGTTCCTGCCCGGCCAGGCGGAGATTCGCCGCGTCGCCGAGCAACTGGGCGAAGCACTGGCTGGCCGCGCGGATATCCTCATCTGTCCCTTGCATGGCGAACTCGATCTCGACGCCCAGCGTGCTGCCATCGAACCTGCGCCGACGGGCAAGCGCAAGGTGGTGCTGGCGACCAACATCGCCGAGACCAGCCTGACCATCGACGGCGTGCGCGTCGTGGTGGACGCGGGGCTGGCGCGGGTGCCGCGCTTCGATCCGGGCAGCGGCATGACGCGCCTGGAGACCCAGAGAATTTCCCGCGCCTCCGCCACCCAGCGCGCCGGCCGTGCCGGGCGCCTGGAGCCGGGCGCCTGCTACCGGCTGTGGTCCGAGGCGCAGCACGACCAACTGCCGGCCTATGGTGCGGCGGAAGTCCTCCAGGCCGACCTTGCCGGTCTGGCCCTGCAACTGGCGCGCTGGGGCGTCGCGCCACAGGAGCTGGCCTGGCTCGACCTGCCGCCAGCCGCCGCTTATGCACAGGCCCAGGATTTGCTGGAGCGCCTCGGCGCGCTGGCCTCCCGCGCCGGTGGCGGCAGCCTGACGGCCCACGGCCAGGCGATGGCCGAGGTGCCTGCGCACCCGCGCATCGCTCATCTGCTGCTGCGCGGCCACGCGTTGGGGCTGGGGCCGTTGGCCTGTGACCTGGCCGCGCTGCTGGGCGAGCGCGACATCCTGCGCGGCAATGACGCCGACCTGCACCACCGCATCGCCTTGTTGGCGGGGGAGCAGGGGACCCAGCGTGCCAGCCGTGGCGCGGTGCAGCGCGTGCGCCAGCTGGCGCGGCAGTTCAAGGGCTACCTGCGCGGCCCGGTCCGCGAGGCAGTCGCTGACCCGGATCACCCGCGCTGGCTCGGCGGTCTGCTGGCCTTCGCCTACCCGGACCGCATTGCCCGCCAGCGCCGTGCCGGTGGCGGCGAGTACCGCCTGGCCAACGGCCGCGCCGCGCTGTTCGGCGAGCCGGACGCGCTGATGAAGGAGCCCTGGCTGGTGATCGCCGACCTCGGCAGCCGCCAGGGCCAGCGCGAAGAACGCATCTATCTCGCCGCGGCGCTTGAGCCGGCGCTGTTCGAGACGATCCTCGCCGAGCAGGTCAGCATTCATGACGAGCTGGACTGGGACGAGCGCGAAGGCGTGCTGCGCGCGGAGCGCCAGCGCAAGGTCGGCGAGTTGGTGCTGTCCACTGAGGCGCTGCCCAATCTCGACGCCGAGGCCCGCAGCCGCGCCTTGCTCGGGCTGGTACGGCGCAAGGGCCTGGAGTTGCTGCCGTGGACGCCGGAGTTGCGCCAGTGGCAGGCGCGTGTCGCGCTGCTGCGTCGCCTGGACCTGGAGAGCAAGGGCGAGAGCGAGTGGCCGGATGTCAGTGACGCCGCGCTGCTGGCCTCACTGGAGGACTGGCTGCTGCCTTACCTGGGCAAGGTCTCTCGGTTGGCGCACTTCGCCAACCTGGAGCTGGCGGGCATTCTCCACGCGGCGTTGCCCTGGCCGCTGCCGCAGCGCTTGGATGAACTGGCACCGCGCACGTTGCAGGTGCCGTCCGGCTCGAACATCCGCCTGGATTACAGCGAGTTTCCGCCGGTGCTGGCGGTACGGCTGCAGGAGCTGTTCGGCCTCGCCGATACGCCGCGCATCGCCCAGGGCCGGGTGGCGGTGAAGCTGCACCTGCTGTCGCCGGCACAGCGCCCGGTGCAGGTGACCCAGGACCTGGCCAACTTCTGGCGCAGTACCTATGCCGAAGTGAAGAAGGATCTGAAGGGGCGCTACCCCAAGCACTACTGGCCGGATGACCCGCTGATCGCCGAGCCGACGGCACGGGCCAAACCGCGCAGGACCTGAAATTTGCGCCAGGGCTCCTACGCGTTGCCGGCCTCTTCCGGTCAGGGCAGTTTCATCTCGTAGCCTGCCGTCACCAGCTCGTCATAGGCCTGGTCGAGCTGCGCCCGCAGGGCCTCGGCGTCCGGTGCACGGCGCGAGACGATGAGCTTGGTCGGCACGCTGTACAGGTTGTCGAAGGCCAGCGGCGCCATGTTCAGCTCGCGACGTGCCTGCTCCACCGGGGTCTGGTAGTCGATCAGGTAGTCGCCGCGGCCGCGTTCGAGCATCTGCAGGGCGGCGGTGTGGGTGCTGGTGCGGTGGATTTCCAGCTGCAGTTTCGGGTCGCCCAGCAGCTCGGTGATCGGCCGCCAGTAGCTGTACCCGCTGATCAGGATCACCCGGCTGCCGCTGAGCCCGCCCGGCAGTGGCGGCGAGGGGCGCGAGGCCAGGCGGTACAGGTTCAGCTCGACGTGCCCGAGGGTGCGCTGGCACTCCAGGGTGCTGTCCGCCAGCTCCGCCTTGCCCGGGGCGCCGGCCCAGAGCTGCACGCTGCCGTCCTGCAGGCCCAGGTACAGGCGGGCGCTGGGCAGCGGGCGGAAATCGGCGCGGTAGCCGGCCTTGAGCAGGATGCGCCGGACCATCTCGGCGCCACTGCCGCGCGTGCTGCCATCGGGGGCGGTATAGGTGTAGGGCGGGAATTCGTAGTAGCCCACGGTCAGTGCCGGCAGCGGATGCGGCAGGCGGTCGGCCAGGGTGGGCCTGTCGACGGCGAGGGCGTTGAGGCAGAGAAGGGCGAGGATCAGCCCGGCGAGTCGGCGCAAATGCATGGATGGCCTGGGTGCTCGTTATCGTTTTTGTTCGAAGCGAGCCGAGCATGCGACCGCCATGCCGCACTTGTCCAGCCTCCGCCGGCGGCCTTGTGCCGCAGCGCTCAGTGGGGCAGCAGGAAGCGCGCGGACAGCGGCAGGTGGTTGGAGATGCGCAGGGTGTCGTGGCTGCGCACGCCGGCATCGAGGCGGTTCAGGCTGGGGCTGTGGAACAGGTAGTCGAGGGTGCGGTCGGGTTTGTGCACACGCGGGTCGTTGGGGAAGTGCGTGTACCAGTTCGCCTGGTCGGCGCCGCTGGATTCTTCCACGGCCGGAATCACCGGGAAGCGCGCTGCGAGCAGGTTGAGTTCGCTGTTGGCGCGGTAGGGCGCACGCAGCACTTCCGGCAGATAGGGGTACTGGCCCAGGGGCAGCAGGCCGAGGTCGCCGCCCAGCAGCCAGGGGCGGCCGGCAGCTTGCAGGGTACTCAGGTGGGCCTCGATGGCGTCCACCTGGCGCTGCGGGGTGTCGTCGCCGTTGGGGCGTTCCAGGCGCGTGTTGATCACGCTGAGCTGGCCGCCGCCGCGGATCGGCAGGTCGCTCTGCAGCATCGCCGGCTGCGGGGCGAACAGGCGCAGCAGCGGAATGGCCGAGCGCTGCGGCAGGGCGATGCGCTCGCCCTGGGTGATCTGGAAGCGGCTGAGGGTCACCAGCTTGCGCCCGGCGCTGCCGAACACGTGGGGGTTGGGGTCGAAGCGCGCCTTCCAGTCGAAGGCGGCGATGGAGCAGGGGTAGAGGTCGGCCAGGCGGTCGCCGATGAGCGCCTGCTGGTCCTGCTTGCCGGTGGCGGCGGCGCCGTCATCCACCTCCTGCAGCAGGACGATGTCCGGGGCTTCGTCGCGGATCACCCGCACCACTTCGTCGAGGCTGTAGGCGATGTCCTCGGCGCTGGGGCTGTCGTCCGGGCCGGTGGTGTCGGGCAGGTCGTCCCAGAAGATGTAGCGCTTGCCGGCCAGGTACTGGACGTTCCAGGTCATCACCTTCAGCGCTTGCCCCGGCTGCAGTTGCGGCGCTGGCGCACGGCACTGGGCGGTGACGCTTTCGCGCTCGGCGGGGTGCCAGGCCAGCAGCCAGGCCGTGGCGCTGGCAACGAGCAGCAGGGCGATGAACAGCAGGAACAGGACGCGACGGCGAAGCGAGAGGCTCATGGGTAACCAGGGGCTATGCTTGTTGGGGCCAGAGGATAGTGGCTATGGCTTCGTATTTCACCTCCGTATTAGGTGTGGGAATTGTCCTGAAACCTTGTGAGATGCAGTTCGCAGGCGGCTGATCTGCGCCCTGCGCGCTCCGGGAGACCGCCATGTCGAGCAAACGCTTCGCCCAGTCCGTCTACCGGCACAAGGTGGTGCTGGTGAGCGGCGGTTGTTCCGGTATCGGCCGCGCCCTGGTGCTGCGCTTCGCCCAGGCCGGTGCGCACCCGGTGATCCTCGACCTCGATCAGGCGGCCCTGGACAGCCTGGTGCAGCACCTGCGCGAGCACCTGAATGTCGAAGCCCTCGGCCTGCGCTGTGACATCGCCGACACCGAGGCGGTGGAGCGTGCGGTGGCGTTGGCCATCGAGCGTTTCGGCGGCATCGACGTGCTGGTCAACAATGCCGGCATCACTCACCGCAGCCTGTTCATCGAGACGGAGCTGGCGGTGTTCCGGCGAGTGATGGCGGTGAATTTCTACGGCGCGCTGCACTGTACCCAGGCGGCGCTGCCCAGCCTGCTGGCGCGGCACGGGCAGATCGTCGTGCTCAGCTCGCTGACCGGCTTCGCTCCGCTGCTCTACCGCAGCGCCTACAACGCCAGCAAACATGCCCTGCATGGCTTGTTCGACACGCTGCGCATGGAGCTGGATGGCACCGGGGTGGCGATCACCCTGGCCTGTCCCGGCTTCACCGCCACCGACCTGCGCAGGAACGCCCTGGTGGGCGACGGCTCGGTGATCCGCCAGCCGGCCGTGGTGCTGGGCGCGGAAGTGGCCTCGCCGCGCGATGTGGCCGAGTCGATCTACCAGGGCGCGCTGCGCCGGCGGCGCTTGCTGGTGCTGTCCAACGTCAACTGGCGCGCGCGCATCCTGGCGCGCTTCTTCCCCCGGCTGTTCGAGAAGCTGCTGGTGCCGAAGATGTCGGGGCTCCGCCCCGGACACTAGGCGCTTTGCCTACCCGGTGCGCGGTGTTTGGTCGGTGGGCAGGAGCGGACTTCGTCCGCGATTGATTTCACATCGCGCCGGAGTCCGCTCCTGCGTTCAGTGGGAGTGCGTGTCGAACGCGCCGCCTGCCAGCGCCATGTCCCAGAACGACGCCTCGATCTTGTGCCCGTCCAGGTCACGGATGAAGCAGCCGTAGTAGGGCTCGCCATACAGCGGGCGCGGGCCCGGCGCGCCGTCATCGCTCGCTCCCGCCGCGATGGCCGCGCGGTAGAAGGCATCCACCTCCTCGCGCGAATTGGCCATGAAGCCGAAGTGCGTGCCGTTGCCGACGCTGGCCGGGCGGCCGTCGATGGGCGTCTGCAGCCAGAACTCGGGGAACGCGCGGCCGTAGGCCACGGCGCCGGGGTGTTCCATGATCTGCTGGCAACCCAGGGTGGGCAGCACGGCGTCATAGAAGGCCTTGGCGCGCGGGTAGTCGTTGGTGCCGATGGAAATGTGCGACAGGCAACTGGGCGGGTAATCGCTCACGGGAGTCTCCGGGCAGGGCAGGGAAGAGAGACTCCAGCGTAGAACCCCGGCGCGCGTCGTGCCGGGGGATTTGTTGCGACTTGCTGCCGCTCAGGCCTCGGCTTCGCGGCCGAGCAGGATGAAGATGCGGTAGGCGGCCACCGTCAGCAGCAGTTGGAAGAATCCGCTCAGCGAATGCAGGGCGACGCTGAGCACCGGCGCGTCCTGGCCGGCCTCGGTGATCCAGCCTTCGGCGATCCACACCGGCGCGAGGATCGCCAGGGAGGTCACCAGCAGCAGGAAGAAGTGCCCGGTGGTCTGGCTGAAGCTTTCACGCATCGCGTCGATCGGCGCGCGGTTCTGCTGCACCAGGAGGAACTCGGCGAAGGCCAGCTTGATCATCACGAACAGGCCCGGCAGCACCATCAGGTACAGGCCGATCACGATCAGCAGCGAGGAGATCGCCGAGAGCAGCGCGAAGGCCGGCCACAGGCGCAGCGCCGCACTCCACAGCTCGCGCACACCGCGCTCCACGCCGGTGCCGGCGTCGATCATGTAGAGGATCAGGCTGGCGGTGTAGATCGGGTAGAACACCAGGCCCGCGGCCATGCCCCAGGGGGCGAAGTTCTGCGAGCCGGCGGCGACGTTGATCTGCTGCTGGACCAGCGTCTCGATGACGATCCAGGGCAGGCACAATGGCACCAGGGTGCCCAGATGACGGGAGAAGAAGAACCAGGTGTCGCGAAGGATGGAAAGGGGATTCATCAGTAACCCGATACTGTCCGAGGGCTTCGACTCTAACTTAAGCAAACCCTCAGGCAGAAGGCGCGAGAATTCTGCGACCGGAACTTGTTTTTTTACGACCCGATCCAATGTTGAAAGGGCAGTGCCTCAGCGGCGCTGCCCGTTGAACCCCCGCTCACTCGAGGCCCGTCATGAATTCCGAAGAGCAATCCCTGATCGATGGACTGTTCACCCGCCTGCGCGACGCCGAGGCGCAGACCGCCCCGCGCGATGCCCAGGCCGAGGCGCAGATCAACCGGCACCTGGTGCAACAGCCCGCCGCGCCGTACTACATGGCCCAGGCGATGCTGATCCAGGAGGCGGCGATCAAGCGCCTGGACCAGCGCGTGAAGGAACTCGAAGCCCAGGCCCAGCAGAGCCGCCCCAGCAGCGGCGGCTTCCTCGCCGGGCTGTTCGGTGGTGGCCAGAGCCAGGAGCCGCGCCCGGCGCAAGCGCAGCGACGCCCGGATGGCTGGGGCCAGACTCGCTTCTCCCAGCCCGGCGGCGCCCAGGCGAACTACGCCGGCAGCCCCGCGGCCAGCAACCCGAATGATTGGCGCCCGGCCCAGGCTCCGGCAGCCGCGCAGGCTGCGCCCCAGGGCGGCGGTTTCCTCCGCGGAGCCTTGCAGACCGCCGCCGGCGTGGCCGGCGGCGTAATGGTGGCCAATGCGCTGACCAGCCTGTTCCACAGTAGCCAGCCGCAGGAAATCGTCGAGGTGATCCAGGAGCAGCCGGAACCCTCGAACTTCGATGACTCCTCCCTGCAGGAGGGCGACCGCTATGCCGACAGTGGCTTCAGCGATACCAATTACGATGACGGCGGTGGCTTCAGCGACGATTCGAGCTTCTTCGGCGACGACGACGGCGACCTGTTCAGCTGACCCCGGACGGGCAGCGTCCCGCCCACCGGGACTGGCGGGGGCCGCGCAGTGTGCCGATAATGCGCCCCCGCTGCTTTCGTTCCGGAGTTTTCGTTGAAGACCATCGCCCTGTTCGCCGACGTGCAGAACCTCTACTACACCGTGCGTCAGGCCTACGGCTGCCACTTCAACTATGCCGCCCTGTGGGCCGAGCTGAGTGCCCAGGGCACCATCGTCCAGGCCTACGCCTACGCCATCGACCGGGGTGATGCCAAGCAGCAGCAGTTCCAGCAGATCCTGCGCAAGCTCGGTTTCACCGTGAAGCTCAAGCCCTATATCCAGCGCGCCGACGGCTCGGCCAAGGGTGACTGGGACGTGGGCATCACCATCGATATCCTCGACGCCGCACCCAAAGTGGACGAAATCGTCCTGGCCTCCGGTGACGGCGATTTTGACCTGCTGCTCGACCGCGTCCGTGCCGGCGGCACCGACGCCACCGCCTACGGCGTGCCAGGTCTCACTGCCCAGGCGCTGATCCGCGCGGCCAGTCGCTACGTGCCCATCGAAGGCTCGCTGCTGCTGCGTTCCTGACCCTTGCGGCTACAATGCCGCCCATTCCGAATCGTTTTCTGCGAGCGCTCCATGACCTTCGCCACCCTCGGCCTGATCGATCCTCTCCTGCGCGCCCTCGACGGGCTCGGCTACCAGAACCCGACGGCGGTGCAGGCCCAGGCCATCCCGGCCGTGCTCAAGGGCCGTGACCTGCTCGCCGCCGCCCAGACCGGCACCGGCAAGACCGCCGGCTTCGCCCTGCCGCTGCTGCAGAAGCTGCTGCAGGAAGGCCCGCCGGTGGCGGCCAACTCGATCCGCGCGCTGGTGCTGGTGCCGACCCGCGAGCTGGCCGAGCAGGTGCATGAAAGCTTCCGCGCCTACGGCCAGCACGTGCCGCTGCGCACCGCCGTGGCTTACGGCGGGGTCAGCATCAACCCGCAGATGATGAAACTGCGCAAGGGCGTCGACGTGCTGGTGGCCACTCCCGGCCGCCTGCTCGACCTGTACCGGCAGAACGCCCTGAAATTCACCCAGTTGCAGGCGCTGGTGCTGGACGAAGCCGACCGCATGCTCGACCTGGGTTTCGCCCGCGAGCTGGACGAAGTCTTCGCCGCGCTGCCCCGGCGGCGGCAGACACTGCTGTTCTCCGCGACCTTCTCCGACGCCATCCGCCAGATGGCCCGCGAGCTGCTGCGCGACCCGCTGACCATCGACGTGGCGCCGCGCAACACGGCGGCGAAGACGGTGAAGCAGCACCTGATCACCGTGGACAAGAAGCGCAAGGCCGAGCTGTTCCTGCACCTGCTGCGCGAGCAGGGCTGGCGCCAGGCGCTGGTGTTCGCCAAGACCCGCAAGGGTGTCGACGAACTGGTCGAGGTGCTGCACAAGCAAGGCATCCGCGCTGATTCGATCCACGGCGACAAGCCGCAGCCGTCGCGCTTGCGCGCCCTGGCGCGGTTCAAGGCGGGCGAAGTGGACTTCCTGGTCGCCACCGACGTCGCCGCCCGTGGCCTGGACATCCAGGAGATGCCACTGGTGGTCAACTTCGACCTGCCCATCGTCGCCGAAGACTACGTGCACCGCATCGGCCGGACCGGCCGTGCCGGCGCCAGCGGCCAGGCGATCTCGCTGGTCTGCGCCGATGAAGTGCAGCAACTGGCGGCCATCGAGACGCTGATCGGCCAGACCCTGCAACGCCAGGAAGAAGATGGCTTCGAAGCGGAGCATCGAGTGCCCGTCACCGCTCCCGGTGGCCAGGTCATGAAAAAGCCGAAGAAGCCCAAGCAACCCAAGGTGCCCGAGGGCAAGCCGGGCAAGGTCCACCTCGGCTCGCTGCTGGACGACAAGCCGCAGGTCAAGGCGGTGCGCAAGGCGCCGGGCTTCGGCCTCGGTGGTAAACCGGCCGGCGGCAAGCCTGCCGCCGGCAAGCCTTCCGGAAAGCCGGGTGGCAAGGGCGCACGTCGCCCCTGAGCCGATACGGCGCGCGGCTGCTTCATCGCGGTGCGCGCCAGAGGTTGAACCGGAAGCTGTCGCCAGGCGCGACGGGGCCTTGCGGGGTGTGGCGCAAAAGCTGCATTTCCGTGTGGAATCCCGAACGCCTATAGTGTGCCCATCGCGCACACAACAAGAACGACAGCCCATGCGCCACAAGGAACTCAAAGCCTGGACCGGCGGAGTCGCCCATCTGCTTCCGCTGGCCGCCGGTCGTCCGCGCCTGCTCGGCCTCAGCCAGTGGCTGCAGCAGGTCTGCGCGGTGGATAACTTCGTGCTCTTCGTCTACGAAGGCAACCACCGGCCGCTGGACCTGTTCGACAGCTTTCCGGCGGACATCCGGCATGTCTACGTCGAGGACTACCAGGCCGGCCCCTATCTGCTCGATCCCTTCTACCTCGCCTGCACCCGCCACCAGGCCCCCGGCCTGTGGCGCCTGCGGCAATTCGCGCCGGACCACTTCTACCTCGGCGAGTACTACCAGACCTACTACCAGCAGACCGGCCTGACCGAGGAGATCGCCTTCTTCGTCGACCTGGCCGACGGCGCCACGGCAGTGCTCTCGCTGATGCGCAAGGCTTCCAGCCCCGCTTACAGCCGCGACGAGATGCAGCTGCTGGAGTGCGCGCGGCCGGTGGTGGAGCAGGTGGTGCGCGAGGCCTGGGAACTGCGCCGTTCGCAACCGCGCCCGGCGCAGGACCTGGACTACCAGATCCGCGAAGCCTTCGACCAGTTCGGCGCCCAGCTGCTCACGCCCCGCGAGCAGGAGATCGTCCAGCTGCTGCTGCGCGGCCACTCCAGCGCCTCGGTGGCCGAGCAACTGGATATCAGCCCCGGCACGGTGAAGATCCACCGCAAGAACATCTACGCCAAGCTCGGCATCGGTAGCCAGTCGGAGCTGCTCGGGCTGTTCATCCGAGAACTGGCGGGGCGCGATGGGGCGGGTGGGATGCGGGCTGTCGGATAACACGTAGGGCGTACAACCGTTCGCGGTTGTACGCCGATACACCGCGCGTATCGCCGACGCCATGGTTGAGCCCGAAGTGACCTGAAGCCGGTGTTGGTGCTGAGATCGGAGTGCCTGGGGGCAAGGTCAAACGGCGTATAACGTCGAACGTTATACGCCCTACGCTCCTACCTCACTACGTCATCGTCAGCTCCGGCCGCCCCCTGTAGGAGCGGGCCATGCCCGCGATCGCGCGCATGGCGCGCTCCTGCAGGTACGCTCCGTGCCACCATTCTTCTCCCGCC
Organism: Enterobacterales bacterium AE_CKDN230030158-1A_HGKHYDSX7; assembly: GCA_046940325.1. Classification (GTDB taxonomy): domain Bacteria; phylum Pseudomonadota; class Gammaproteobacteria; order Pseudomonadales; family Pseudomonadaceae; genus Pseudomonas. The sequence goes on from JBKYMN010000012.1 coordinate 179,186, forward strand.
CCAGCACGCTCCCGGAGGGAGGGGCCTGTGCCCGCCAGCGCGTAGTGGGTGATCCAATCCCGCCATCTATCCCCCGAGGGATATATACACCCCGAAACCCCGGTTGTTAGCGTGACCACCAACAAGAACAAGGTGGGAGCGCGGTGATGGAAAGCGGTCAGGACTTCGATATCGAATTCCGCAACGTGGTCAAACGCTATGGCAGCGTGCCGGCGGTCAACGGGCTGAGCTTCAAGGTAAAGCGCGGCGCCTTCCATTCCTTCCTCGGCAGTTCCGGCTGCGGCAAGACCACCACCCTGCGGATGATCGCCGGCTTCGAGCAGCCCAGCGAAGGCGAGGTGCTGCTGGCCGGCCAGGCGGTGGCCGGGGTGCCGGCGCACCAGCGTGCGGTGAACATGGTGTTCCAGCACTATGCGCTGTTCCCGCACCTGACCGTGGCCGAGAACATCGCCTACGGCCTGCGCTACCGCACGCCGCGCCCGGACCGTGCCGAGCAGCGCCGCATGGCCGACGAGGCCCTGGAGATGGTGCGCCTCTCCGGCTTCGGCACGCGCAAGCCCCACGAGCTTTCCGGCGGCCAGCAGCAGCGCGTGGCGCTGGCCCGCGCACTGGTCAACAAGCCCACCGTGCTGCTGCTCGACGAGCCCCTGGCGGCGCTGGACCGCAAGCTGCGCAAGGAGATGCAGTCCGAGCTGCTGCGCCTGCAGCGCGAGGTCGGCATCACCTTCGTGCTGGTCACCCATGACCAGGAAGAGGCGCTGTCGATGAGCGACAGCATCAGCATCATGAAGGACGGCCTGATCATCCAGACCGCCACCCCCGAGGCGCTCTACGAGACCCCGGCGAGCCGCTACGTGGCCGACTTCATCGGTGAGTCCAACCTGTTCTCCGGCACCGTGCGCCGCCTGGATGCCGGTCGCGTGGTGCTGGGCACGCCGGCCGGGCTGGAACTGAGCAGCCCGCCGACGCCCACCGGTCCCTCGCTGGCGCCCCAGGCCGAGGGCTGTATCGCGGTGCGCCCCGAGCTGGTCGGCATAGCCGCCGCCGACTCGGAACTGCAGCGCGAAGTGCGCCTGAAAGGCCGCGTCGAAGACCGCATCTACCTGGGCAACCTCACCGAATACCGCGTGCGCACCGACGCCTTCGGCATCGTCTGCGTGCGCGTGCCGCGCAAGGCCGGCGGCGAGGCCGAGGCCTTCGAGCACGGCGCGCCGGTACAGGTCGGCTGGAACCAGGCCAGCGGCCTGGCCATGGCCCTTTGAGTTCGACGATCCAACCATAACGACAATCAGCAGACAGGCGGGGAGTGACGATGGACAAGAAGAGCTTCATCAAGACGATGCGCAGCTGGGAAAACGGCTCTATCACGCGGCGCGATTTCCTCGGCAAGACCGGCCTCGGCCTGGCGATGGCGGTGGTCGCCGCCAACACTCCCGGCCTGCTGACCGGCAAGGCCTACGCGGCCGAAGGCAGCAACATCGGTGACCGCCTGGCGCTGGCCACCTGGCCCAACTACCACAGCCAGGAGAACTTCGACGCCTTCGCCAAGGCCACGGGTGCCCGCGTACAGATGAACGTGTTCGGCTCCAACGAGGAGATGCTCGCCAAGCTGCAGGCCGGCGGCAGCGGCTGGGACGTCTTCGTGCCGACCAACTACACCATCAGCACCTACGTGCAGCTGGGGCTGATCGAGCCACTGGACCTCACGCGCATTCCCAATTTCGATCCCAAGGCCTTCGAGGAGCGCTTCATGGCCCAGGGCACGGTGGACGGCAAGGTCTACGCGGTACCGAAGAACTGGGGCACCACCGGCATCGTCTACGACGCCAGCAAGGTCAAGGGCAGCCCGGATTCCTGGAAACAGTTCTGGGACCTGACCCTGACCAGCGCCTCGGGCCGCACCATCGTCCACGACTACCAGCTCACCGCCATCGGCAACGCCCTCAAGTACTACGGCTACAGCTTCAACTCGCTGGACCCGAAGGAACTGGCCGAGGCCGAGAAACTGCTGATCCAGGCCAAGCCGCACCTGTTCGCGATCAACTCCGACATCCAGCCTTCAATGCGCAACGGCGACGCCTGGATGGCCATGGCCTGGACCGGCGATGCCTCGCAGCTGCACCGCGACAATCCGGACATGACCTTCGTGCTGGGCAAGGAGGGCGGCGAGATCTGGAGCGACTTCTTCGCCATTCCCAAGGGCGCCGAGCACAAGGATGCCGCCTACGCCTTCATCAACTACCTGCTCGACCCGCAGCACAACAAGCTGGAGGTGCTCTCCCACGGCTACCCGAGCGGGGACAAGCGCGTCGATGCGCTGCTCTCCAAGGAGATGCTCGACGACCCGATCATGTACCCGGCGGCCGAGCGCCTGTCGCCGCTGGAGTTCGGCGCTGCGGCGACCCTCACCAGCCCGGCGCGCGCCGAGCTGATGGCGCGGTTCAAGGCCGCCTGATCGGCAACTTTGACGCTTGTGCGGCATGCGGCGGATAACGCTGGCGCGTTATTCGCCCTACCGCGAAGGTCCGCTCCATGCGTAGGGAATCGAACATGAACATCGCTGTCAGCGCCCCGTTGCCGCAGACCCGGGCGACGCCCACGGCCTCGCGTGCGAAAAGCCTCGGCCGGCGCGTCACGCTCCTGCTGCTCCTGCCGTCCACCCTGTGGTTCCTGCTGCTTCTGCTGATGCCGCTGGTGATCATCCTGGTCTTCAGTTTCGGCGAGCGTAGCGCCGTGGGCGGCTACGGCGGCGGGCTGACGCTGGAGAACTACCTGAACCTCGGTTCCCGCGCCCAGGCCTTCTGGAACACCCTGACCCTGGCGCCGCTGGGCACTCTCGCGTGCCTGCTGGCGGCCTACCCGCTGGCCTACTTCCTGGCGGTGAAGGTGCAGCGCAACAAGTCGCTGCTGCTGACCCTGGTGATCGTGCCGTTCTGGACCAGCTTCCTGATCCGCACCTATGCCTGGATCTTCATCCTCAGCGGCAAGGGCATCCCGGCGCTGCTGGAGAGCTTCGGCATCGCCGACGTGCGCCTGATCAACACGCCGTACGCGGTGCTGATCGGCATCGTCTACGGCTACCTGCCGCTGATGGTGTTCCCCATCTACGTGACCCTGGAAAAACTCGACAAGCGCCTGCTGGAAGCTTCCGCTGATCTCGGCGCGAGCGCCTTCGAGACCTTCCGCCGGGTGACCCTGCCGCTGTCCGCGCCGGGGGTGATCACCGGGGTGATGCTGGTGTTCATCCTGCTCATGGGCGAGTTCCTGATCCCGGCGATCCTCGGCGGCGGCAAGGTGTTCTTCGTCGGCAACGCACTGGTCGACCTGTTCCTGCAATCGCGCAACTGGCCCTTCGGCAGCGCGGTGGCGATGACCCTGGTGGCGATGATGCTGGTGATCATCGGCGTCTACCTGAAACTCGTGGCGCGCTACGGCGGCTCACGCAACGACGGAGTGCTCTGAGATGTGGCTGCGCAGTTACTCCACCTCGGTCTACCTGTTCCTCTACGCGCCCATCGCGCTGATCATGCTCTTCGCCTTCAACGCCGGGCGCAGCGGGCTGAGCTTCCAGTGCTGCTCGGTGCAGTGGTTCGGCCGCGCCTTCGGCAACCCGTTCATCATGGAAGCGCTGGGCAACAGCGCGCTGATCGCCTTCTGCTCGGCGCTGATCGCCACGCTGTTCGGCACCCTCGCGGTGTTCGGCCTGCAGCGCGTCGGCAAGCGCGTGCGCCTGCTGTTCGATGCGCTGACCTACTGCGCGATCATCGTGCCGGGGATCGTCATCGGTATCGCCACGCTGATCGCCTTCATCACCCTGTTCGACGTGGTGAACCCGCTGCTGGCGCTGCTGGACATCGGCCTGCCGAAACTCAACATGGGCTTCGGCACCGTGGTGGCGGCGCACTCGCTGTTCACCATGGCGCTGGTGATGGTGATCGTCCGCACCCGCGTCGAGGCCATGGACAAGTCGCTGCTGGAAGCCTCCGCCGACCTCTACGCGCCGCCGCTGGATACCTTCTGGCGGGTGACCCTGCCGCAGATCGCCCCGGCGATCCTGGCCGGCTTCCTGCTGGCGTTCACCTTCAGCTTCGACGATTTCATCATCGCCTTCTTCGTCGCCGGTTCGGAAACCACGCTGCCGATCTACATCTTCTCGTCGATCCGCCGCGGTATCACGCCGGAGATCAACGCCATCTCCACGGTGATCATCTGCGCCTCGCTGGCGCTGCTGTTCACCTCCCGCTACCTGCAGAACCGCCGCACCGGCGTTCAGGCCGCCTGAAGGCCGACTTCGAGGAGACGCGAGCATGCGTGACCAGCTCTACATCAACGGGCAGTGGGTCAGGCCGGACCTGGGCGGCACCTTCACCAGCTTTGATCCCGCCAGCGGTCAGCCTCTGCAGGAAGTGCCGGCGGCTACCGAGGAAGACGTCGACCACGCCGTGCGCGCGGCGCGCACCGCGTTCAATCGCGGTTGGGGGCAGAGCCGCGGCAGCGAGCGCGCCGAATGGCTGGAGGCCCTGGCCGGCGAGCTGGAATGCAATCAGGACACGCTGGCCGAACTGGAAGTACGCGACAACGGCAAGCCGTTGCCCGAGGCGCAGTGGGACGTGGCCGACGCCATCGGCTGCTTCCGCTATTACGCCGGGCTTGCGCGCGAACTGGACGAGCGCCAGGACCAGGTACTGGTACTGCCCGACGAGCGCTTCCGCTGCCGCATCCGCCAGGAGCCGGTGGGCGTGGCCGGGCAGATCATTCCCTGGAACTACCCGCTGCTGATGGCCGCCTGGAAGGTCGCGCCGGCCCTGGCGGCGGGCGCGACCTGCGTGCTCAAGCCGTCGGAACTGACGCCGCTGAGTGCGCTGGAACTGGCTGCCGCCGCCGACGCCATCGGCCTGCCGGCGGGGGTGCTCAATGTGCTGCCGGGACTGGGCACGGAAGCCGGCGGGCCGCTCAGCCAGCATCCGGGCGTGGACAAGCTGGCGTTTACCGGCAGCGTGCCGACCGGCTCGCGGATCATGTCGGCCGCCGCCCAGGACATCAAGAACGTCAGCCTGGAGCTGGGCGGCAAGTCGGCCTTCATCGTCTTCGACGACAGCGATGTCGAAGCGGCGGTGGAGTGGATTCTCTTCGGCATCTTCTGGAACCAGGGCCAGGTGTGCAGCGCCACCTCGCGCCTGCTGGTGCAGGAGGGCATCGCCCCGCGCCTGATCGAGCGGCTGGTGGAAGCGACACGCGCCATCACCATCGGCAACGGCATGCAGCCGGGCGTGCTGCTTGGCCCGCTGGTCAGCCAGGGGCAGCACGAGAAGGTGCTGGGTTTCGTCGAAAAAGGTCGCGCTGGCGGTGCCCGGCTGCTCACTGGCGGCAAGCGTCCGGCAGGATGGGAGGAGGGCTGGTTCATCGAGCCGGCGATCTTCGACGAGCCGGCCGAGGACGCGCTGATCTGGCGCGAGGAAATCTTCGGCCCGGTGCTCTGCGTGAAGCGCTTCAAGACCGAGGCCGAGGCCCTGCGCCTGGCCAACGACAGCCGCTTCGGCCTGGCCGGCGCGGTGATGTCGGGCGACCCGCAACGCGCCGCGCGGGTGGCCGACGGGCTGCGGGCAGGGATCGTCTGGGTCAACTGCTCGCAACCCACCTTCACCCAGGCGCCCTGGGGCGGCATGAAGCAGAGCGGCATCGGCCGCGAGCTGGGCGTGTGGGGGCTGGAGAATTACCTGGAGGTGAAGCAGGTGACCGAGTACCTCTCGGATCAGCCCTGGGGCTGGTATCTGAAATAACCACTGTGAATCGCACCTGCCGGCAACTTCGGAGCCCACTGTAGGAGCGGGCCATGCCCGCGATCGCGCGCATGGCGCGCTCCTACAGGTCGACTCCGGGGACTCAATCGAGGTTATGCCCGATCCGCCAGAGCACGCCGCTCGGGTCGTGCAGGGTGAAGTCGCGCATCCTCCACGGCTGGTCTTCCAGTGCACCGAGGCGCACGCCGTAGCGCTCGGCGAGGCCGGAGTCGCGGACCTTCGCGTACCAGGCGTCGGCATCCTCCACCAGCAGGTGCAGCATCAGGTTCTCGGCGAACTCCTTGACGTAGTAGTTCTGCAGCAGGAACGCGCAGTGGTCGCCATGGTGGAAGTAGGCGAGCTCCTCGGAGTTCCACGGCGAGAGAAATCCCAGGTCCTGGTAGAACTGCTGGGAAAGCGCGAAATCGCGGGCGGGGACGAAGACTTTCAGTTCAACGCTGGCAGTGCTCATGGGCAACCTTCCTGGTTAATGCGTGAGCAGGCTTTCACGACGGCAACGGAGCAGGCCGCCTCTGGCGGGCGGCTGGCCGCGAGTCTAGCTCAGAGCGGGCGCTGCATGTAGCGATGGCTGGAAACCGCCGGCAGGGTCGAAATGCGCTCCACCTGCACGCTGAAACCCAGGCGTTCATAGAGCGCCTGGGCCTTGGGGTTGGCCATCGAAACGTCCAGAGAGGCCATCGGCAGGTTGGCGTCACGACCCATTTGCAGGAAGTGATCGATCAGCTGGCTGCCCAGGCCTTCGCCGCGCAGCGTCGGCGTGACGCCCAGGTGTGCGAGGTACAGCGTCCGGCGCGGCGGCGGGCAGATGATCTTCTCCAGTTGCAGGCCGCGACGGATCACGCCAGCCGAGCCGAGCCCGAAGTAGCCGAGGATCTGCCGCGTGGCCGCGAGCAGGTAGCCCAGGTTCACCTCGCCGCCGAACACCGTGCCGGCCGCCACCACCTGCCCGTCCTGCTCGCCGACCCAGTGCTGGCGCCAGCCGAACTGCCCGCCACCCTGCACGAAGGCATAGCGCAGGAAGTCCTGCGCGCTGTTGCGGCCGGGGCGGGCGAAGGCATAGTCGAAAGCGTCGGGGCCGGAGCTGTAGATCAGCGGGATGGCGGCATCGACGTCATCGGGACGGGCGCGGCGGAAGGTCAGCGGCATGCAGGCGACTCCTGGGTGGGAATCGAGAATCTAGCACTATGGTTCCATAAAGTGCAGCGTTCAGCCTTGCGCCTGGAGCCACTGCAATGCGCCGAGCCCGGCCGCGCGACCGCTGGCAAAGCAGGCGGTGAGCAGGTAGCCGCCGGTGGGCGCTTCCCAGTCGAGCATCTCGCCGGCACAGAACACGCCCGGCAGCGCCTTGAGCATCAGCTGTTCGTCCAGCGCCTCGAAGGTCACGCCGCCGGCGCTGCTGATGGCTTCATCCAGCGGACGGGGGCGCACCACGGTCAGCGGCAGTGCCTTGATCAGCTGGGCCAGGCGCTGCGGATCGGCGTAGTCGGCGGCTGTGGACAACTCGCGCAGGAGCCCGGCGCGCACGCCCTCCAGGCCAAGTCGGCCGCGCAGGTGGTTGGCCATGGACTTGGAGCCGCGCGGTTGCGCGACGGCCTTGGCGACCTGCTCCAGGCTGCGGTTGGGCAGCAGATCGAGGTGGACCACGGCGCTGCCGTTTTCTTCGATCCGCTCGCGGATGCCGGCGGACAGCGCGTAGACCAGGCTCCCCTCGATACCCCCGGCAGTGACCACGAACTCGCCCTGACGTGGCGTGCCGTCGGCCAGCGCGAGCGCCACCGGCTTGACCGGCGCGCCGGCGAACTTGTCGCGGAAGAACTCGCTCCAGCCGGCCACCTCGAAGCCGCAGTTGGCCGGGCGCAGCGGCGAGATATCCACAGCGCGTTCGGCCAGCAGTGGCACCCAGGCGCCATCCGAGCCCAGGCGCTGCCAGCTGCCGCCGCCGAGGGCCAGCACGGTCACATCGGCGCTGATGCTGCGCTGGCCGTCCTGGCCTTCGATCAGCAGCGCGCCGGCGGCGTCCCAGCCCCGCCAGCGGTGGCGGGTGTGGATGGCCACGCCGGCATCGCGCAGGCGCTTGAGCCAGGCGCGCAGCAGCGGCGCGGCTTTCATGTCGGTGGGAAAGACGCGGCCGGAAGTGCCGACGAAGGTGTCGATGCCCAGGCCATGAATCCAGGCGCACAGCGCCTGGTTGTCGAAGGCGTCGATCAGCGGCGCGAGGGTTGGCGCGCGCTGGCCATAGCGCGACAGGAAGGGCTCGCGGGCTTCGGAATGGGTGATGTTCATGCCGCCCACGCCGGCCAGCAGGAACTTGCGGCCCACCGAGGGCATGGCGTCGAACAGCTCCACCTGTACGCCGGCGCCAGCCAGGACTTCGGCCGCCATCAGGCCGGCGGGGCCGCCGCCGATGACAATCGCGGTACGGGAGGCGAGCGGGCGGGGATCAGTCATGCAGAAGGCCAGGCGAGGGAGGGCAGGAAAGGGCGCAATTCTAGCGCAGCGGTGCTACCCGCCGGTTGCTCATTTTCTGTCCAGCTTTCGCGGGGCCTGTGGCGGCGGGGGCGACAGGTGTTTTTCCGCAGCTTATCCACAGGCCGCCTCACAGTTGTCGTGGAAAACCGCACGGCTGGGGAAGTGGGGCTCCGAGCCCTGGTGGATAGGGGATGCGAGAATTCCTACAGGGGATAGAGATTGCGCCGATGTTGGCGCTTTTGTGAATCCATCAGCATGCGGGCCTCTTGCAACCTTGGTCCGACTGTCAATGAAAGTCCGTGATTACCTTCGCTCTCATGAGGCCCACCTGTGGGTGGAGGGCAGCGACACCCGCGTCCGGGTGAATGGCCTCGACATTGTCATCCGCAGCCTGCCCAGCGAGGAAATCCGCACCCTGCTCAACGAGGCGGTGGCCCACATGGTGGTGCGCCTCAACAAGAACCTGCAGAGCTCCAAAGTGAAGTTCGAGCAGCGGGTACTCGAGTTGCTGTCGATCCAGATCGCGTTGCACAACCTCTATGTGTTCACCAACTGGAGCCGCCTGTTGCCGCGCTACCTGCAGTACGCAGGGCCGCTGCGCGCCCAGGAGTTGCTGCAGCACCACGTGCCCGAGCAGGTGATGCGCTTCTGCGAGAGGCAATACGGCGACGAGTGCCGCCCGCGCGCCGCCGCGCTGCTGGCCTTTTCCGCCCACGAGCTGGCACGTTGGGAGCAGCAGCGCCTGCCCTCGCGCATGGATACCAACAACTCGCGTTATCGCGCCAACTGAAGCTCGCGTGCCACCCGCGCGGCGCTGTGATGCAGGATGCCATGGCGTCGCGCCAGGGCCTGGCGGTCCTTGTCGTAGCCGCCGCCGATCACCCCGACCACCGGAATGTCGCTGGCCAGGCAGCGGCGGATGACGTGCTCGTCCCGCGCCGCCAGCCCGGCGTCGGTCAGTTGCAGGTAGCCCAGGGCATCGTCCTGGTGCACGTCGACGCCGGCGTCGTAGAGCACGATGTCCGGCTGGTACAGCGGCAGCAGGTAGTCCAGCGCCTCCTGCACGATCCTCAGGTACTGCGCATCGCCCAGGTGCAGCGGCAGGGCAATGTCCCAGTCGCTCTGCGCCTTGCGCGTGGGGAAGTTCTTCTCGCAGTGCAGTGACACGGTCACCGCGTCCGGCACGTTCTCCAGGATGCGCGCGGTGCCATCGCCCTGGTGCACGTCGCAGTCGAAGATCAGCACGCGGTTGGCCTTGCCGCTTTCCAGCAGGTACAGGCTGATCACCGCCAGGTCATTGAAGATGCAGAAGCCCGAGGCGTGGTCGTGGTGCGCATGGTGCGTGCCGCCGGCCAGGTGGCAGGCCAGGCCGTGCTGCAGCGCCAGCTCCGCGGTCAGCAGCGAGCCGCCCACGGCGCGCACGGTGCGCCGGGCCAGCGCTTCGCTCCAGGGCAGGCCGAGGCGGCGCAGCTCCTCGCGCTCCATCGCACCGCTGCAATAGCGCTCGATGTAGTCGCGGTCATGGGCCAGGGCGAGGATGTCCACCGGGCAGAGTTCCGGGCGCAGCAGTTGCTCGTCCTTCACCAGGCCACTGTCGACCAGGTGGTCGCGCAGCAGACTGCGTATCACGTTGTACATGGATAGTTTAGGAAGCTGTTACAAGGGCTGCTTGGCGGGGTAGGGACACACTTCAAGTTTATTCCAAGGGTATTGCTAGTTGTATTTAAGTTAATGTGCCTACTCAACTTCCGTAGAGCCCAGTAATATCAACTATTTTACACTTAATGTGTCTAACACTATTGTAATTTAGAGATTTACGATGTATAATTAATTATGAGCAGTTAACCGCACTTCTCTCGCTCTCCCGCAATACCTCTACTTCATATCAAACGTAATCCATCTATTACGTCATAAGGCCAAGGGTTATCCATCCTCCTACACATTCCATCAGTAATGTGGGCTGATAACTGATAGCAACTTTATCTTGAGCAGTCGCCGGGGCTGTGTTGCGATTCCCGGCATAAATTCATACTACGTAGATGGATAGAGGCCGCAATGGCCTCTTTCTTTTGCATTAAACATTTACTCATTCAATCAATTTATACGGAGGCCGTCTATGGCGCTACTTCGAACTATTACCTGTCCGTGCGGTTGTGCTTTCACTGCTAGAAGTCACCGAGCCACATATTGCAGTTCAACTTGCCAGCTTCGCTACTACCGCAAACGTAAGAAGGAGAAAGCCAATGCAGACTAACGCTTCTGTAGCTGTTCCCAATCTCAATAGTTTGTATACCTGTGATGGGAACATCATGGTGCTGAGCTATCTCCCTGCCTTTGGTGGTTATACATTCATCGCGGCCATTCCTGCTGAATTTAAACGATATATGCCCACTTCCACCACCTTTGATGGTGTTACGTACTCTGTTGAGTGGCACCAAGTAGATGCCGCAACAGCCCAGGCATTCAGCACCATCCAAGAAAACAATCCTAATCACTTCGTTCCACTTCACATGCTTCCACAAAGGAAGCGTAACCATTTGAAGTCTGTAAATTAAAAGGAAATCAATAATGACTACAAACACAATCCAATTCTTCCGCTTCTCTGAGGCGGAATACCAATCTCGCTGCGATATCGCCAAAGTAGAGTACGCAAACACTATTGCCGCAACAAGTATTAATGGCGGTGCTCTTGTGAGGGTAAGTGCCTCTCACACTGACTTTGAAAACCTTCCTGAGTTTCTAACCTCTTGGAATGACCAAGGTTATACCTTCATTAAAGGCAGTGGAATGTTTCTGGCTGGCAATCAGCTTGCTGGAATTTGGCCTGAATACAACTGCACATTTGCCAAGCCCGCTAAAGCTCAAGAGAAAGAGCTGAAGATTGTCTATGCGAGAGTATTGGAAGAATACACAAACGAGATTGCAGCAAAGAATGTGCATGAACACGAACGACAACGAGAACTTGCCCTAGAGAAATTCCGCCGCGATAAAGCAGCAGCAGAGCAAGCAGCAGAAGACGCATATCTTGCTCAATTTGAACATGACCTGCTAGCGTCCCATGAGGAACAAGAATGAATAACTGCTATCGAACTTGCTTGAAAGCTCCATCCACCGTCAACGTCGCTCAGGTGTTCCACTCGTTGAGAACTTACCTTCGCAATGCAGGCTTGAGCAATCCTAGTTACAAATGGGTTAAAGATGTGAGTGGCGATACATTCATTATCGTGACATCGGATAGGGATGCAATTCTTCGTCTGAGTGTTTCTAAACTGGAGGATGCTGGCGCCATCGTTATTGCACGGTTGAAGCAAGATATCATCGACATCATGAGTGGCGTAATCCCCACTGGTGGCGCATACCGTCGCCGCAGCATTGGATACGGCGGGGATTACACATGATTAACGAACAAATCGCCAAGCTTTATGGCACCTTGGAATGGCATGTAAACAATAGTGGACTGAGGCAGTTTCAGAGAGCATTGGTGAAAGCCCAGCAATCTCTAAAGCCGCTTCAAGATGCCGTAGGTAAAGCTGAAGATAAGCTAAACTCCGTTGGTAAGGCTGCGGCGCAACAGCGCGAGAAATTGTCTGGTCGTGTACGCCACAACTTGAACAGAGAGTCCCAGCTTGAAACGGCATTGCTCAACGCTAAACGGCAAGCATGGCAGTCAGAACTGAAGCAGTCCAAGCTTGTTTTCAGTGGCAAACGTGAAGCCTCTGGGCTTGCCACTGCTGCTATTCGCGACCAGCAATTGCTTTTCACGCAGCTGGCCAAGACACAACGAAAGCAAGCGCTATCTATAGAGGCTGCACGCGCTCGACAATTGAGACTGGGTGAAATGCTACGCACCCAGCAGGCCCGGACAGCTCTCATTGAGCAGCGTCGATTGAGCTTGATGACTGGTGTTCAGAAAGCTGAGTTAGCCATCAATCAATTGCGTCAGCGTGGTGAGCGCCAAGCCATCGAATTCCAAGCGCGTAGAGCGTCAAGAGCAGCAGCAGAGCGCCGTAAGGAAGCCGTAGGCCAGCACCGTGCAGAGCGTCACGGGTGGGCAATGGAGCGTCACCAAGCATGGCAGCAACGTCAGCAGGAACGTCAGAACAATGGAATGGGTGTGTTTGGTCTGGCTGGGCTTGGTGGCCTAGGTCCAATCGCTGGCATCGGCGCTGGCATCTATGCCCTTCAAGCTGCTGTAACTCGTCTCTCTGATCGAATCGCCCAGTCCCAGGACAAGGCAAGCAACAGCGAGCAGTGGGTCAGCGTGCTTGAGCAAGCAGGCGGCAAGAATCCTGAAAACCAGAAGGTAGTTAGAGACAGCTTCATTCGCATCGCTCAGCAGTACGGCACATCCGTGGACCTCGATGCAGCTAAAGACTATCGCGGCTTCATCATGCAGCAGACCAGTCGTGGTGAATCGCTGGACAAAGCTATCAAGCTCTACCAAACGCAAATGGCTGCCTATCGTGGCGCAGGAATGAACGCCCAAGAGCAGCAGCGTGCAAGCCTTCAAGCCACACAGGTAAGAACGAAGGGGCAAGGAGATACAGAGGACTTCAAGACCTTTGCTGAAGCGGCACCACTCATCAAGCCCTACTTCTCCCAAGCTTGGGCAGAAGCTACAAAGTTCAAAGGGACAGTTGCCCAACGTGAAGCTGCCTTCTACAAGCAGCTCCCTGATGGTGTGTTCAAAGCTGAATATCTAAACAGAGCATTCGAGCTGTTTGTGAAGGAAAACGCTGATGCGATTGAGCGTCAGTCTAGGAGCATTCAGGCTGAACAGCAGCGAACAGATAATGCTCGTACCCTTCAGGAACAACGCCTATACGCTGACGACGGCATTAATCAGGCTGTACGTAATCGCATCGCCAGTGAACGTGAGCTTGTAGCCGCTACGGAAGAACTGAAGACGGCCTTCGTTGGCTTTGACACATGGCTCAACAAACGTGTAGCTGAAACGTACAGAGCTTGGGTGAATGTGTTCACCGGCAAGAATGATTACGAAGGTAAGGACAGATTCAACACCAAACAGTCTGGAATTCTTCTAAATCCACGATTGAATCCCGGCGCTACAAGGGAGAGGGAAAAGCGTAGTGATATGCTTGAGTCCCCGCCAGTCAACCTTGAAGCACCAGCCCAACCGAGCATTGCTTATGGTGATCTTGGCAAGGCCCTTCTTAGCTTTGCTGACAGTGTTTCCCCACAAGGAAAGGCATTGCTCATGGCTAATCAGGATCAAGCGCCAGCAAGCATTCTGGAGCCTCTGAAGCAGACGTTTAACAACAACTCTGTAAACAACATTGACGCCAGCGTTCAGTTTGGTGACATCAATGTCACTGTGCCTTCCGGGATTAGCGACGCTAGCCAGATTGGAAACGCTGTCGCATCAGAGATTGAAAATAGGTTTGGTGATCTTTATAAGCAGCACCTACAGGATGAACTGCGTAGGACAATGGTGAGCGGGGCAGAAAGAAGAAAGTGAATAAAGCAGCACTTATTGTGCTGCTTTGTTTTTGCACTCTCTTCGCAGTCAACATCAATCATCGCATCACAATAATCGAAACAAACAACAGCCGCCTCTATTCGCAGATGCTCTGTGACAACTCTTTCAGGCAAGAACAGCTTGAGAAGATAGTTGTTGCATCAGCAATCCGTGAGTCGAGACTGGCTGTCAAACAATATATGGAGAAAGAAAGCAGATGAGTAAAATAATCGAATGCTTGCATTGCCACACTATTTTTAAAGCCCATCGCTATACAGCATGGTGTTCGGGTGAATGCCGCAAACAACACACACTAAATAAAAACAGCCAACCAGCCGGGGCCAACAATGAAACCAGCAACAACCAATCGTAAATGTCAATTTTGTAAACGTGATATTAGACATCTTCACGCCCGAGCTAAATTCTGCACCGAGAAGTGTAGAAGAGCCACAAGAGCAAATCCGACAAAGGCAGTGGCAACACGTAAGAAATTTGAATCCCGCTATTCCAATCCATTCTTTGGCTGGATGGTGGATCAGAGCAAGAGAGCCGGAACAGTGGAAATCTGGGAGGGCTTTGAACTTCAGGACCTGCTAGATACACACAATGTCTATCGCCTGTGGCGTAAAGCCAATGGATATCGTTGGGATGTCCAGAGATTCGATATCTGCCACGTTAGTCCAGTAGCTGGTAAAGACACTATTGGAACGTGTCATGCATCTAATCTTGTGGTGGCTGATAGCGCCCTTAATAAGCGTCATGGTAGCAAATACTACAAAGGCGGTAGAAGTATCCCACGTAATTCTGTAAGCGCTGCTATGGCTGCAACAGAGGTCATGACACGTGGTGAAGTGCTAAAGAAGATAGTTGCCATCATTGGTAAGGATGTAATGGACAGTTTTATTCGGAAGACAAAGCTACAGGCATCGGCCAAGCAATCTCTTCTTAATGAAATTGAAGCTTACAAGCATGAGTACAGCGCTGATGAACTATACGACATGACTGCTACGCAGCTTCGTATTCTGCGAGACAAACTGAAAGGCAGGATCAGTGACACATACAACGTGTGCCACTCTCCAATGGAACCATTCCACGTCTATTGTATTGAACTACGCAGACACAACAAGCTGATTGCATCCCTGTATTACGATGTGTGGTCTTGGATGTGGGACGCACATGGCGAATGCACAATTGACTATCGCAACATTGAGAAGCTGAATGAATATGCCTTCTCTATTTTGCACGGTAATGTCCCAAGCCTGAAGTTGATTACAGCTCTCATCGATCTTGATGGACTGAACGCTTATCGTGACAGGCAGGAAAAAGAAGTTGCGTGACATAGGCTGAGACATGGTAGTCAAAATGTACCTCTAAGCTTACTCTCATGAGGGTTCCAGCATTTTGATTGCCTCAGCCGTACATATAGCCACTAGTGGCCATTCCTAATATCCCACTAGTGGGTAGTCAAAGAGTTAATGTATATCGGGCTGGTTATCCACCACTAGCCCGTCACCATTAACAACATCTACAGCCGGCAATGCCGGTATTTCAACATGCGTTAAACGGACGTAGTGGGACAGTCGTCCACGTCCGTCTATTAGGAGTAATAATGTTAAGTATTCTACAAGCCCAAGACATGAATGAGGCCGCTAGGCAATACATACATGAACGTTATGGGGAATCAGTCCTATGGTCGATGCCTTGGATTGTCGCAGAACTACTATCGAGGTTAGTTCATGGCTATACACAGGAGATGTGTGAAGAGTGGTTGTTAGCGCGATACAGCCTTATTCCTCTGGCAGCAGGCTAATCCCTGGAAAATCCTTGCAAATAGAGTCTCGGGCCTATATACGCCGGAGAGATATCATCAATATTTATTTCGACCTCATCAATCTCATCGTCTCGATTCCAAGTCATGAATGCAAAGACCACATACACCGAGTGAGGCTCTAAACCTAAAATAGAATGTCTTCCTAGACCTACCTGCCCATATATGCTCGGCTGATTTAGCACAGGATTGGCCGAAGGATTTATTAGCTCTCTGAAACTATTCTTCCAAAGCTCCTTATGACTCTCGTATAGTTCTTTATACACATCAGTAACAAGAAGCTCAGCCGTAGCCGCTCCAGCCTCTAGCCACCGTGCCGACGTCAGCCACTCCAGCCTTACGAAGTGATTTTGATCTGGCCCTACAACAGTTCTTATGGAGTTGAACCCCCTTTCCAGACACTCAACAGCATGTCGAAACCTTACTTCGTCTTCTGCTATTTCTCTATCTTGCTGACTGGACTGAATCTGAGCCTTAAGTGATTTAACTGCCCAAAGAACACTTCCAAATGTCAATATTGGAGTCAAGATTCCGCTAAAGTATGTTGCAAACACGCCCCAAGCATTCGGATCACGACTAATTTCAGTAGAGTGGAAATAATAGAGCCAGACAACGACGCACCCAGTGCTTATGAGAAAGGCAACACTAGCTGCCACCATCGTTGACTTATCTCTAATTTTGCCGGAGTGGTGAGCTTTCATTTATCGCCTCGTATCCTAGAGAGCTTTAAGGCTGGATTTTAAAGAAACAGCTTTTGGAGCGCCCACAGGATTAAGTAGACAATTGTAAAGCCACCAAATGTCATTAGCGTTAAAATCGCCAAATTGGTCCATTGCCCATATCTTTGAATGTGTTGAATAAGTATCTCCTTCGCAGCGACCTGCTCGCATCGAATGGAAAGAACACCGGGGAGCGGGACATTTACAGCTAGCAATTCAAACCCTACTAGGTCTTTTGGTGCCAGACTTTCATAAATAATAGAGTGCCTGCCATCAGGAGAATCGTGAATGCTGTATTTTCTTGATGGCCAAGTATTCAAGAACATCGGCTTCCAATTGAATACCACTTCTAAGTTTTTCGCAGCTTGGCTTCCTATGTTTTTAACTACAATGGTCTTAGCATGAGCCATTTGAGTTTGCTGCACCACTTCTCCATGCTCATCTAGTAATGGCTGGGGAATCAGATACGTGTATTCATGCATCGTGTAGTATTGAAGCTTAGTGCTTGGCGTAAGCCAGCGCGATATGAACGGCGCCGCAAGAGTCAATATTGCCGCGATTATTTCTTTCCCATACGCTTGCAAGAACTCCATAAAGGACATTCTCCTTAATCAGCTCTTCTCCATCTCTTTCATGTACTTCTCTGTCAAAACCTCAGTCTTAATCCAAGCACACGTCAGATTGATGAGCATCTTCAAATCATTGATGTCTTTATCTTCCCACTTCTTAACATAGTGAGTTTCATCATTACCAAGCCACACAGCTCGTACAGCGCAGCCTTTGATATTTCCGTTCTCGACGTAGTTGCTGATAACTTGTGATAGTGTTGCTCGCTTAATTTCCTCTGACTTCTCAGGTTGCTTATGACAGCAATAGTCTTTAATGAGGAATTCAAGTGCCTTTCGGTAGCCTACTCCTGAGACTTGATCTAAATCTTGCGAGTCCGCAATGCTTGCCTGTTGATATATTTCTACAAAGGCCGTGGAGATTTCAGCAACCTCCGCTTCGACCTTAGGTAAATCCGAAAGCTTAGGGAATGCCTTTTTAAGCTCATATGTATTTATTCCGTATACATATTCAGCCATGAAACCTAACTGACACTCATCCCTTGGGCACTGAAATACAGCATGATATCGGTCACGGTAATTAAGCTGGGTTACTTGAAACGCGATTCTCTTTTCTGCATGTATGGCGTGCTTGCACCAAGGGCATACGTTCGGTGCTACATCTGCATAGACGTGGCTAATCAGTTCAATCATCTTGTCATTCCATAACAGGTGATTATCAGGCCGGGTAGTGCTAGCTAAGCTCACGCTCCGATGCTGGCCGTTTGCTCCATTGTTAGGGGCAACCCCAGTGTTTTCAAGATGTCATGACGATGAATGCTGGACCAAATAACTTCCTCCCCTGCTATTGATCAAATTTTGATCAGAAGTGCAATTTATCCTCCCAAACCCTAAGATTTGAGATGAATTCTCATTTCTTCTGTCGGTAGCCTCCAGCCAGCCTTTCACTCTGTTCACTGGTGCATTCCCGATCCCGTATTGTGTTCTTTTGGGTACACCCTAGTGACCGCTCATCGGTGAATACACTAGCTGTATTCATTAGGGTTGATTTTGGCTATGGATACAGCCACTCTCTCTGCATCTAGAACCAAATGAATACGGGGGAGGTGAAATGGCGCAGGTGGGGTACATTCGAATCAGCAGTGTTGATCAGAACACGGCGCGACAGTTGGACGGCGTGAGCGTAGATAAGACTTTCACGGACAAGGTGAGTGGTGCCACGACAGACCGTCCCCAGCTTCAGGCCATGCTGGAGTACGTGAGAGAGGGCGATACCATTCATGTTCATAGCATTGACCGCCTAGCTCGCTCCCTGGTCGATCTACTCGCCCTTGTGAGGGAGCAGGCTGGCCGTGGCGTTCACATCCACTTCCACAAAGAGAATCTGGTGTTCACTGGCGAAAACAACCCCACCCAAGAATTGATGTTGAACATCATGGGTTCAGTTGCTCAATTCGAACGTGCCATGATTAGGGAGCGTCAGCGTGAAGGCGTTGCGAAGGCTAAAGAGAAAGGCGTCTACAAAGGCCGTGTGAAGACTGTTGATGATGATGCTGTCCGGGCAGCAGTTGCGTCAGGTCTGAGCTATAGGAAGGCTGCTGAGAGCCTTGGTGTATCTCTGTCCACGGTACAGAGGGCAATGAAAGGGGTCGATGATGGAGCTTGATTGGTTTTCAACTGCTGTAGGGTTCGTTGTAGGTGGCTTCACTGGTGCTGTCGGTACCTACCTGGGCGACAAGTACACTGACATCCGTAGGGACAAGCAGACCCAGAAAGCTCAGGCTCAGCAGTGGGCCGACATTGAGCGCCGCTACCCCGCCTTGATCGCTGAGATGCGAGCTGATTTAGCCACGAATGAGCATGTGCGAGTGTTCTTCGTTGTGAAAGACGGTTTGATAATTGCGGCTACAACCGAACCTAGCTTTGAGTATTGCCCTGTCAAGCATCCCAACCTGATTGCAGCTACTCATCATCTACAGGGACTAGGCTTCATCACTGACGTTACCACGGCCAACACTCCCCGTTATCGGATGACTGAAGCGTTCGTTGATTTACTACTGAGAAGATAAGGCATCTATAACGCCCTACAATCAACGATTGCCTGAGGTGCTGCGTCGGTATTGGTTGATGTGCTTTCGTGCAATACGCGAGCTTACAGAAGCCTTCCCGCCCTATCATCCACCCCCGTCACCATATTTTATAATTGCTTCGGGTTTAGAATGGCCTGAGTGTGGACCTGTTTAACGCATTCGAGAGGGAACCAGAATTCACAGGAACACCCGTAGATAGTTACGTGCCATTGCACGTAGATACTTTTCTGGCTGAAAACACAAGTGATTTAAAACAGAGTGCTTTTTCTGGGGCGGGGAATGGGTTGTAGGAATTCGTCCCTATAGCGGCTCCCTCGCCGCGAGACAGAACACCAAGAATATTCGGGTGTGAGTAGCGAGTAGCTACGCCCGTATAATTAATATACCTCTATAGTTATATATCATTAATGTATTTACATATGTAATTATTACTTACTTACACATGCATTCCATTGATAATATTTCTTTTAAGTATGCTTTTGATTCTCTTATTAAGAGCTTTAGGGTAATGGACGACTCTTGAATCCGTCAATCCGCTGACAAAATATTTATCTTTCAATGCAGAAAGAAATATTTATAGTGTGAGAGGGAGTTCAGAGTTAGTAGTTCAAGGAATGGAGTTAGGCATACAGATAGTAAGCGCTCAGGAAGGTGTCTATTTTGCTCTGTATTGCACGATTGGCGCTCTCTCTATGCCGATGTATAGGGTAGGCATTAGGATGCAATATAGGGCGTTATAGGATGATTCTAGTTGGCTAGATATTCTCAGCCTGTACACGTTCTGCGTCTTGAGCTGTGTTGTCTCCCTGTGGCGGGGCGCCAATGCGTACAACTTTCCCGGTAAAGCTCAAGCTGCCAGTTCCTACAGGGATTGTGATTGTGTTCCCCCCGTCTACATCAAACAGATAGTGTCTTTCTTTGCGTACATACTTGGTGTAACGACCGCTGAAAGAAACATCATCGTCAACACCCGCCGATACTCTGCCATCTGCACCACAGCGGATACGATAGCCATCAATCTGCAATGTCTTGCAGCGTGCGAAGATGTCATTACGCATCCATCGCATATAATCACCAAGGTCAAAGCCGACATCATCGACAGAGGCGGGAAGGGCTCGCAACTCAGCTTCAAGCTGTTTCCGTTTGTTGACTTCCTCCTGATAGCGAGCCATTAAGCTTTCATCGTCAGGATTCATCGTCACCAATCGTTCGATGCCACGTAATGCTTTCTGTGTCTCAGCTACTTTCCCTTCCAAGGTGACACGCTGTTTCTGAAGTTCTGGCAGTCGTGTACGTTGCCAAGCCAATCGCATATGTTTCTCAGAGGTTTGCGTGAACACAAACCAGAGTATTTGAACGGGGATCGTTTTGGCGTTAGTGCATGACGCTTTGTTAAAGATGCGGTGATAGCAACGCATGGTGTCGCTGAATGAGTTGTTGCCAGCTTTCAACAGTACAAAGTTGCCCCCACATTCAGCACACACGACAAGCCCAGCCAATGGCATTACACGCGCCACGGTGACAGGGCCGGTCTTCTCTTTGTCCTGTAGTGCTTGAGCCTGATAGAACAGTGCAGGTTCGATAGCAGGCTCAAATGCGTTTTCAATCAATTCATCCGCCGCCCGGTGTTGCTTGCCGTCCACTTTCCACGTCTTGTATCGCTGCCAATGTCCAATGACGGCAGGGTTACGTAGTAGGTGTCTTACACTGGCGGTGTTCTTCAGGTAGTCGGGATAGTCTCTTGCAATGGCGCGGATGGTGGCACCGTCAACGTAACGTTGAAACACTTCCTTCACCACATCGACTGCTTCTGGAATCAGTGTTCCATCGCTGGTAAGCCAGAAGCCATTACGACGTTTGATGGATGCGCCACTTTTGGCTGTCTTCGCTCTGTTGTTGTAGCTGTCTGCAATCCGTCCTGACAGTCGTTGACTGTATTCAAACGCTGCTCTCGCCTTCATCACAAACATCAGCAGAGCATCACCGTTTAGCGATTGATTGTCGTAAACGGCTTTGTCTTCAAGGGTGATGATCGACACCCCAGCTCTGATGATGGTTTGAACGTGGGGGAGGATGTCTAACGGTTGAAGTCTGGTGAACCTATCAAGGGCTTCCACGAGGATCACAGACCCGGCTGGAACCCTCCCTGTTTGTACGGCTTGTAGTAGTCGGCCTAGGTTGCCTTCGATGATGTGAGCCCCGGAGTAGCCTGAGACGCCAAGGTCTTCATACTCATCAGTGGAGCGCGTGAATTCATCGCCATTCCGCGCCATCCAGTCATCCACATACTTACGTTGACGCTCAACGCTCGCACCTTTGGCTTGGGCTCTGTCTGAGAAGCGGATGTAAGGAATGGCTAGGCGTTTCATGGTCGGTGTCTCCCCTGTATAGCCTATATCGTAGCAGGCGGAACTTCTCCATGGGGAAGCGGTGGTTGTCCGGGAAAGGCGGACTGTAGTCGTCGTGGTAGACCAGAGGTATCGGCATGCACACAAGGGTACGCCGAGGCCGGACACAGACGAAAGGGCCGGCATTGCGCCGGCCACTTTCCATTCGAGCCGCCTATCAGCCTTCGTTGGAGAGGGCCGTGTCACGTCGCGAACTGCGGCTGGTGGCCACCGAGACCGACCACAGCACGAAGCCGCCGATGGCCAGCAGGCTGCCGACCCAGCCCGGCGAGGTCCAGCCGTAGCCTGCCGCCAGGGCCAGGCCGCCGAGGTACGGGCCCAGCGCGTTGGCGAAGTTGAACGCCGAGTGGTTCAGCGCCGCGGCCAGGCCCTGGGCGTCTTCGGCGACGTCCATCAGGCGGGTCTGCAGCACGGTGCCGAGGGCGCCACCGAAGCCGACGAAGAATACGCAGATCGAGATGGTCCAGATGTTCCCCGCGGTGAACGGGAAGATCGCCAGCACCACGGCGCTCCACACCAGCAGGCCGCCGGCGGTGGGCATCACGGCGCGGTCGGCGAGCACCGGGATGAACAGGTTGCCCAGGGTCATGCCGATGCCGAACACCGCCATCACCAGCGGCACGATGCTCGGCGAGACGTGGGTGACCGCGCCGAGGATGTCGGCCAGGTAGGTGTACACCGCGAACAGGCCGCCGAAGCCGATGGCGCCGATGCCCAGGGTCAGCCAGACCTGGCCGCGCTTGAGGGCACCCAGCTCGCGCAGCGGGCTGGAGTCCGGCTCGGCGGGCGAGTAGGGCGCCAGCAGGCGCACGCAGATCATGGTCAGCACGCCCAGAGCGGCGACCAGGGCGAAGCTCCAGCGCCAGCCCACGGCCTGGCTCAGCCAGTTGGCCAGCGGCACGCCGATGATGGTGGCGACGGTGAGGCCGAGGAACATCCGCCCGACCGCCACGGTGCGCCGGTGCGGCGGCACGATGGAGGCGGCGACCAGCGCGGCGATGCCGAAGTAGGCGCCGTGGGGCAGGCCACTGATGAAGCGGAACAGCAGCATCCAGTGGTAGGTCGGCGCCAGGGCGCTCAAGCCGTTGCCGACAGCGAACAGCGCCATCAGCAGCACCAGCAGGGTGCGCCGTGGCAGGCGCGCGCCGAGCACCGCCAGCAGCGGCGCGCCGACCACCACGCCCAGGGCGTAGGCACTGATCACATGGCCGGCGGTCGGGGCATCGATGCCAAGCGCCGGGGCGAAGTAGGGCAGCAGGCTCATGGTGGCGAATTCGGTGGTGCCGATGGCAAAGCCGCCGACAGCAAGAGCGAAAAGCACCAGGGCCGTACTGCGTTGCAGTCCGGTGGTGGAGGTCGTCATGGGAGGTCCTTGGTCTTTTTTGCGGTGCGCCGTAGCGGCGCGGCTGTCTGCGTGAGCACGGTCAAGGCAGTGACCGACAGCGGAGGTAGGAGAAAAATACCAGATGAGGGCGATTTCTGCTGAATCGATTGCGCGTAGTCTGACGGATTGCGTCCTAGGAGCCCGTCAGCGGGTATCATGGTCGCCCCTGATGATGCGGGACGTCGCCCATGGATTTTCCCAGCCTGACCACCGAGCGCCTGCTGCTGCGGCCGTGGCGCACCGATGACCTGGCGCCGTTCGCCGCGCTGAACGCCGACCCCGAGGTGATGCGCCATTTCCCCGCCTGCATGAGCCGCGAGGAAAGCGACCTGCTGGCCGCGCGCATCCTCCTGCACTTCGACGAGCACGGCTTCGGCCAGTGGATAGTCGAACGCCGCAGCGACGGGGCCTTCATCGGCGTGCTCGGGTTGGCCCGGGTCACCTTCGAGGCGGCGTTCACCCCGGCGGTGGAAATCGGCTGGCGCTTCAATGTGGCCTACTGGCGCCAGGGCTATGCGCTGGAAGCGGCCTGCGCGGCGCTGGGTTTTGCCTTCGAGCAGCTGGACCTGGAGGAAGTGGTGGCCTTCACCGTGCCGGCCAACCTGCCTTCCCGGGGGTTGATGCAACGCCTGGGCATGCAGCGTGACGAGGCCGGCGATTTCGAGCACCCGCGCCTGCCCGAAGGCCATTCGCTGCGACCGCATGTGCTGTACCGGATTCGCCGGCCATGACGCCGGCAGAGGGCGTCCGTGCCTTCCACCAGTTGAGCAGCCACCGCCCCGAGCGCTTCGCACCCGGCCCCGGCCAGCTCGACTGGGCGACCCAGCCGGCGCCTTTTCGTCGCTACGCTGGTGCGCGCTGCATCGAGCTGCTGCATCGGCCGCAGGAGGAGTCGCCCGGTTATGACGAGGTCTTTGCCGGCCCCGTGGGTCAGCCCGCGCCGCTGAACCTCGCCAGCGTCTCGCAGTTGCTCTACGACAGCCTGGCCATCTCCGCCTGGAAAGAAGCCGGTGGCAACCGCTGGGCCCTGCGGGTCAACCCTTCCAGCGGCAACCTGCACCCCACCGAGGCCTATCTGCTGTTGCCTGCCGGAGCTGTGGATGACACCGCGCTGCTGGCGCACTACAGCGCCGACGAGCATGTGCTGGAGGTGCGTGCCGAGCTGCCCGCACCGCTGGCCGAACCACTGAGCGACGCCCTGCCCGCCGGCGGTTTCCTGTTGGCGTTGGCCAGCATTCCCTGGCGTGAGGCCTGGAAGTACGGCGAGCGCGCCTATCGCTACTGCAACCACGACCTCGGCCATGCGCTGGCCTGCCTGGGCATCGCTGCGGCGATCCAGGGCTGGGAAGTGCGCCTGTTGCGGGGTGTCGCCGAGGCACGACTGGATGCGCTGATCGGCCTCGACCGTGACGGCTTCAGCGAGCACGAATTCGCCGATGCTCTGCTGTGGATCGGCCCGGCTCAACCCGCCGAATTCCCGCTGCCCCATCACCTGCTCAAGGGCCTCGCCGAGCTGCCCCTGGCCGGTACGCCCAATCGCCTGTCGCGGGACTATCGCCACTGGCCGGAGCTGGAGCGCGTGCACCCGCTGTGCCGCGCGCCCGCACTGCCGGTCCGCGACTGGTCCACGTCGCCGGTCGAAGCGGCTGTGGATAACCCTGGACTGCCGTTGCGGCCGATCCTGCATCGCCGGCGCAGCGCGCAATCCATGGACGGTCGCAGCGGCATTCACGCCGAGTTGCTGTATGCCTGGTTACGCCGCTTGATGCCCGAGCGCTCGCCGGTTCCGTTCGCCTGTACCGGCGAGCCGGCGCGCATCGACCTGCTGCTCTTCGTCCATCGTGTCCAGGGCCTGGAGCCGGGCCTTTACTGGCTGGGCCGCAGCGGCCGCGAGGCCGGCGGGCTGCGCGCAGATTACCTCTGGCAACCGGTGGAGGAGAGCGGCCTGCCGCTTTACCGCCTGCTGTCCGGCGATGCGCGCGGGCTGTCGGCTTTCCTGTCCTGCGGGCAGGACATCGCCAGCGACGGCTGCGTCGCCTTCGCCATGCTCGCCGATCTCGACGCTGCCCTTGCCCAAGGCGCCTGGAGCTATCCGCGCCTGTACTGGGAAGCCGGGCAGATCGGCCAACTGCTCTACCTGGAAGCCGAGGCCGCGGGGATTTCCGGCACCGGCATCGGCTGCTATTTCGATCCGGCGCTGGAAGAACTGCTGGGCGGGAGTTCGGACTGCCCGGTCAGCCTCTATCATTTCACCATCGGCCGCGCGGTCTGGGATGAACGCCTCACCAGCCTTCCCGCCTACAGCGCGCCGCGCCGACTCCCACTTCAGCAAGACCGCAATTGAGGAAACAACGCGCATGACCCAGATCCTGGACAACCTGGTGGCTCTGCTGAGCCTGGAACAGATCGAAGAGAACCTGTTCCGCGGCACGAGCCAGGACCTCGGGTTCCGCCAGTTGTACGGCGGGCAGGTGCTCGGCCAGGCGCTGTCGGCGGCCAGCCAGACCGTCGAGCCGGAGCGCCATGTGCATTCGATGCACGGCTACTTCCTGCGTCCGGGCGATGCCAGCAAGCCGGTCGTCTACCAGGTCGATCGCGTGCGTGATGGCGGCACCTTCAGTACCCGCCGCGTCACCGCGATCCAGAAGGGCCAGCCGATCTTCGCCCTGAGCACCTCGTTCCAGACCGACGAGGAGGGCTTCGAGCACCAGATCGCCATGCCCGACGTGGTCGGCCCGGAAAACCTGCCCACCGACCTGGAACTGAAGAAGGCCGGCGCGGAGAAGTTCCCCGAGCGCATCCGCGACAAGCTGCTCTATCCCAAGCCCATCGAGATCCGCCCGGTCACCCAGAACGACCCCTACGAACCCACCGTCGGCGAGCCGATCAAGTACCTCTGGCTGCGCGCCGACGGCAAGCTGCCGGACATCCCGGCACTGCACAAGTACATCCTCGCCTACGCCTCGGACTTCGGCTTCCTCACCACCTCGCTGCTGCCCCACGGCCGCTCGGTCTGGCAGAAGGACATGCAGGTCGCCACCATCGACCACTCCGTATGGTTCCACCGCGACCTGCGCGCGGACGAATGGCTGCTCTACGCCATCGACAGCCCCTGGGCCGGCAATGGCCGCGGCTTCGTGCGCGGCAGCATCTTCAACCGTGACGGCCAGCTGGTCGCTTCCTCGACCCAGGAAGGCCTGATCCGCCGCCGCGAGGACTGGGCATGAACCCAGTCACGCGCCTGGGAGAGATTCGCCACTGGGTGTTCGACATGGACGGCACCCTGACCCTGGCGGTGCACGACTTCCCGGCGATCAAGCGGGCGCTGGGCATTCCCCAGGAGCACGACATCCTCACCCACCTGGCCGCGTTGCCGGAGGCCGAGGCAGCAGCCAAGCATGCCTGGCTGCTGGAACACGAGCGCGAGCTGGCGGTGGCCTCCAAGGCTGCGCCGGGCGCGGTGGAGCTGGTACGCGCGCTGCACGGCGCGGGTTACCGACTGGGCATTCTCACCCGCAATGCCCATGAGCTGGCACTGATCACACTGGATGCCATCGGCATCGGTGATTGCTTCCTGACCGAAGATGTTCTCGGCCGTGGCGAGGCCGATCCCAAGCCCAGCCCGGACGGCCTGCTGCGCTTCGCCGCGCGTTGGGATGTGGCACCGCAGCGGATGCTGATGGTCGGCGACTACCGCTTCGACCTCGACTGCGCCCGCGCTGCCGGTGCGCACAGTGCGCTGGTGAATCTCCCGGACCATCTACAAGAGAACCCCTGGCCGGAGCTGACCGACTGGCACGCGCAGGACTGCGCGGAGCTGGGGCGGATGGCGGGGGTGCTGGCGTAACCCGAACGCTCACTGTGGGAGCGCCCACGGGCTCGATCGCGGGCATGGCCCGCTCCTGCAGTTTCCGGGGAGCTTGGTCGTAGGATGGGTGGAGCCTAGGCGATACCCATGCGGTTGGCGCAGGGAGCGATGGGTATCGCTTCGCTCCACGCCATCCTACGAAGAGCCGCTCGGCTCACACGTGCCTTACAACTCCGGCGTCCAGGTCACCGCCAGCAGCGCGGTGCGGCCCGGTTCGCGATAGGGGCGCGCCTCGCCCAGGTAGTCGCTCGGGCTGGTCGGGCGCAGGTAGTCGCCCAGGGTGTAGTCGCGGTCCAGGGCGTTATCCAGCTTCAGGTCGAAACGCAGTTCCTCGCTGGCGGTCCAGCTGGTGCGCAGGTCGAGGGTGCCGTAACCGGACAGCTCGCGGGTGTTGGCCGCGTCGTCGTAGCGCTGGCTGACGGCGCGCCAGGTACCGCCGACGCCGAAGGCGCCGAACTGGCGGTCGAGGTCCAGGCTCAGGGTGCGGCGCGCGCGGTACGGCAGGGTGTGGCCGGTGTCGCGGTCGCGCGGGTCGATCAGGCTCAGGCCGAGGGCGGCCTGCCAGCCCAGCACGTCGCGGGCGACGCTGGCCTCGAAGCCGTTGATGCGTGCCTTGGCGATGTTCTCCGGCTGGTTGGCGCTGCTGTCCCAGGCAATCAGGTCGTCGATCTCGGTGCGGTACAGCGAGGCTTCCAGGTGCGTGCCCGAGAAGTCCCCACGCCATTGCAGTTCGTAGGTCTTCGAGGTTTCGGCCTTGAGGTCCGGATTGCCGGCGCCGGGGTAGTAGAGGTCGCTGAAGGTCGGCGCGCGGAAGCCTTCGCCGTAGCTGGCGATCCAGGTCTGGTTGTCGCCCACCGGCAGGCTGAGGGCGGCGTTCCAGCTGTTCTGGCTGCCGTAGACCTGGTTGTCGTCGTGGCGCAGGCCCAGTTCGGTGCCGAACCATTCGCCCTTGAAGCTGTGCTGGGCGAAGAAGGCGTGGTTCTCGCGCTGGTCATCGGCGAACGGGGTGCTGCCGTCGACCCGGTCCTTGTACCAGTCGGCGCCCAGGGCCAGCTGGTTGGCGGCGTCCAGCTGCAGGCGGTTGATCCAGCTTGCCGAGTGGCGGGTGGTTTCCAGGGTGCCGTTGTTCCAGCTGTCGGCAGCGCCCACGGCCTTGTTGCGGTCGAAGCTGCGGCCCAGTTCCAGGCGGCTGTTCCACATCCGGGTGATCTGGCCGTCGAGGTAGGCGCTGTAGCTGCTGACGCGGAATTCGTCCTGCGGCGAGCCCGGCTCGAAGTTGTAGGCGTCGTCGTATTCGTTCTTGCCGCGCTGGTCGTTGAGGTTCAGCCCGGCCTTCCAGTCT
Source organism: Enterobacterales bacterium AE_CKDN230030158-1A_HGKHYDSX7 (assembly GCA_046940325.1). GTDB lineage: Bacteria > Pseudomonadota > Gammaproteobacteria > Pseudomonadales > Pseudomonadaceae > Pseudomonas. The sequence continues at coordinate 207,140 of JBKYMN010000012.1, forward strand.
TCGTTGAAGCGATGGTCGAGGTTCAGGTGCACGGCCTTGTTGCGCTGGGCGTCGTGGTCGTTGTCGGCGCCGACATTGTCGCTGGTGCGGTCCCAGCCCTGGCTTTCGTCGAGGCTGCCGCCGAGGTTGAAGGTGGTGTGCTCGTCGCCGCCGGCCAGGTTCAGGCTGCGCTCGAAGGTGCCATGGCTGCCGGCGGCCAGGCGCACTTCCGGGTGCAGGCCGGGCTGGCCACGGCGGGTGAAGATCTGGATCACGCCGCCGATGGCGTCCGCCCCGTACAGCGAGGAGCGCGGGCCACGGGTCACTTCGACGCGCTCGATGCTGTCGATGCTCAGGTAGTCCAGGCGGGCGATGCCGCTGCTGGCCGAGGCGATGCGCTGGCCGTCTACCAGCACCAGGGTCTGCGCGGTGCTGGTGCCGCGCACGGAGTAGGAGACCACGCCGCCGGAGCTGCCCATCTGCACGCCGGGCACGCGGGCGAGCAGGGCGGGGACGCTGCGCACCTGCAGGCGTTCGATGTCGGCACGGGTGAATACGCTGTTGGCCGAGGTGGCTTCGGCGCGCGGCTGGGCCTGGCGTGCGGAGGTGATCACCTGGTCGGGCAGGGAGTAGATGTCGCTGGCGGCGAAGGCCATGCCGGGGAGCAGGCTGGTGGCCAGGGCAAGTCGGGGCAGTTTCATGGAACGTCCTCAAAAGCGGTCGGATGACTTTCGAGGAGGGCGTGGCAAGGGCGGCAGGCCGCACTTGACGGTGCGGCCCTCCGCAACACCTGTCGGGGCGTGTCGAGGGCGGTCTCCGGGCTGCCGACATCACATCGCCGCCTTCCCACATTCGTGCAGTGGCTCATGGCGATGCTGCGCTCCCTTGGGGCGCGTCGGTTACCGTTGCGGGGGCAGCGCAGGTCTTTCACCTGCTTCCCGTTACCTCGAACGAAAACCGGCGCACCTTAGAGGGTGCGCCGGTGACTGGCAATACTCAGTACGAGGGATGCGCTCAGCGGCTGCCGAGCGCTTCCAGGCGCGCCTTCACCGAGGCTTCGATGCCGGCGGCGTCCAGCCCGCACTCCGCGAGCATCTGTGCCGGTTTGGCGTGCTCGACGTAGTAGTCCGGCAGGCCCAGGTGCAGGATCGGCTGCTGGATATTCTCGCGGGCGAGGAATTCGCTGACGGCGGCGCCGGCGCCACCCATCACCGAGTTTTCCTCGATGGTCACCAGCAGCTCGTGGCTGGCGGCCAGCTGGCGCACCAGTTCCTCGTCCAGCGGCTTGACGAAGCGCATGTCGGCGACCGTGGCGTCGAACGGCTCGGCGACTTTCAGCGCTTCGGCCAGTTGTACGCCGAACACCAGGAAGGCGACCTTGCCAGCCTTGCCTTCACGGCGCAGCACGCCCTTGCCGATTGCCACCGGAGCCAGTTCGGCTTCGATGCTGGCATTGGGACCGGTGCCGCGTGGGTAGCGCACCGCCGCCGGGCCTTCGAAGTGATGGCCGGTGGTGAGCAGCTTGCGCAGTTCGTTCTCGTCGCTGGGGGTCATCACCAGCATGCCGGGGATGCAGCGCAGGTAGGAGAGGTCGAAGCTGCCGGCGTGGGTCGGGCCGTCTTCGCCGACCAGGCCGGCGCGGTCGATGGCGAACAGCACGTCGAGGTTCTGCACCGCGACGTCGTGGATCAGCTGGTCGTAGCCGCGCTGCAGGAAGGTGGAGTAGATCGCCACCACCGGCTTGGCACCGTCGCAGGCCATGCCGGCCGCCAGGGTCACGGCGTGCTGCTCGGCGATGGCGACATCGAAGTAGCGGTCCGGGAACCGATCGGCGAAGGCGACCAGGTCGGAGCCTTCCTTCATCGCCGGGGTGATGCCGACCAGGCGCGGGTCTTGCGCCGCCATGTCGCACAGCCACTGGCCGAACACGCTGGAGTACTTCGGCCCGCCGGCCTTCTTCGGCACGGCGTGGGCGGGGGCGCCTTCGGGCTCCAGCTTGGTGATGGCGTGGTAACCGATCGGATCGATCTCGGCCGGGCCGAAGCCCTTGCCCTTCTTGGTCACCACATGGAGGAACTGCGGGCCCTTGAGGTCACGCATGTTGCGCAGAGTGGCGATCAGGGTCGGCAGGTCGTGGCCGTCGATGGGGCCGATGTAGTTCCAGCCCAGCTCCTCGAAGAGCGTGCCGGGGACCAGCATGCCCTTGGCGTATTCCTCGGTGCGGCGGGCGATTTCCCAGGCGCCGGGCAGGCGCGAGAGCACCTTCTTGCTGCCTTCGCGCATGCTGCTGTAGGTGCGGCTGGAAAGGATCTTGGCCAGGTAGTTGGACAGGCCGCCGACGTTGTTGGAGATCGACATGTCGTTGTCGTTGAGGATCACCAGCATGTCGGCCTTCACTTCCGACGCGTGGTTGAGCGCCTCGAAGGCCATGCCGGCGGTCAGCGCGCCGTCGCCGATCACCGCCACCGACTTGCGGTTGGAGCCCTGCATGCGCGCGGCGATGGCCATGCCGAGGGCGGCGCTGATGGAGGTACTGGAATGACCGACGCCAAAGGTGTCGTACTCGCTCTCCGAGCGGCGCGGGAAGGCGGCCAGGCCGTCCTTCTGGCGCAGGCTGCCCATGCGCTCGCGGCGGCCGGTGAGGATCTTGTGCGGGTAGGCCTGGTGGCCGACGTCCCACACCAGACGGTCATCCGGGGTATCGAAGACGTAGTGCAGGGCCACCGTCAGTTCGATGACGCCCAGGCCTGCGCCGAAGTGGCCGCCGGTCTGGCCAACGCTGTACAGCAGGTACTGGCGCAGTTCGTCAGCGAGGGTCAGCAGCTCCGCTTCCCCGAGTCGGCGCAGTTCGACCGGCGTGCTGGCGCGGTCGAGCAGGGGCGTGGCAGGGCGCGCGCGGGGAATCTCGTGAAACGTCGTGGGCATCAGGCTGATCGTTATGAGAGGCAAAGATGCGGAAGTTTACCTGATGCTCCGGATTGGCCCAAGCAACGTGGGGCCAATCCTTCGGACGACCGGATGGTCGGGAATTGGTCTACCGTTGTGCCGAAATCGTCGTCGTCGCTGACGATTGCGGGCAAGCGGGCTGCGACGCCAGGCGCCACTGTAGACGGCAGTACCGACCGGCGGCGGTTTGCCGCAGTCTTTTGTAGCAATCGAGGAGGATGGCGTGACCCGACTGAGCCTGGAAGAACTGCGCGAATTGTCCGAAGCGATCCTGCGTCGCCACGGTTTCAGCGAGCCCCACGTACAGGGCGTGACCGAGACGGTGCTGGCCGGCGAGCGTGACGGCTGCACTTCCCATGGCGTGTGGCGGCTGCTGGGTTGCATCCATACCGCACGTGCGGGAAAGGTCTCGCTGGATGCCGTGCCGGACCTGTCGGAGCCCGCCCCGGCGCTGGTGCGGGTGGACGCCAAGGGCGGCTTCTCGCAGTGCGCCTTCGACCTCGGCCTGCCGAGGCTGGTGGAGAAGGCGCGCAGCCAGGGGATCGCCGCGATGGCGGTCAACCATTGCGTGCACTTTTCGGCGCTGTGGGTGGAGATCGAACGGATCGTCGCCCATGGCCTGGTGGCGCTGGCGGTGACGCCGGCCCAGGCCTACGTGGCGCCGGCAGGTGGGACGCGGCCTTTGTTCGGTACCAACCCCATCGCCTTCGGCTGGCCGCGTGTCGGGCAGAACCCTTATGTCTTCGACTTCGCCACCACCGTGGTGGCGCGCGGGGAAATCCAGCTGCACGAACGCGAGGGCAAGGCGATTCCGCTGGGCTGGGGCATCGATGCGCAGGGCAATCCCAGTACCGATGCGAGCGCCGTGCTTGACGGCGCCATGCTGACCTTCGGCGGGCACAAGGGCTCGGCGCTGGCGACCATGGTCGAGCTGATCGCCGGGCCGTTGATCGGCGACCTGACCAGCGCGGAGTCCACGGTGTTCGACGAGGGAACGAAATCCTCGCCCCACCACGGTGAGTTGCTGATCGCCATCGACCCGGCGCGCTTCCTCGGTGCGGAGGCTGCGCAGCATCTGGCGCGGGCGGAAACCCTGTTCGAGTCCATCGTCGACATGGGCGCGCGCCTGCCTTCGCAGCGGCGTTTCGCGGCGCGCGCACGCAGCCTGAGCGAAGGCGTGGAGATCAGCGATTCGCTGTATGCCGATCTGCGCAAGCTGCTGGAATAGCGCAATCCTCCTGTAGGAGCGGGCCATGCCCGCGATCGCGCGCATGGCGCGCTCCTACAGGTTCGCGCGGTGCCTGAACCATTGGGCCGACCCCAGCCACTCGCGCATAAAAAAGCCCCGGCGCAAGGCCGGGGCTGAGCATCGGCGCGGGACTGGCCGACAGTTCACTCCCGCGCCGACGAACCCTTCAGCGAGTCACTGCGTTGCGTGTCGTCTCGCCATCCACCAGCCGCGCGATACCCAGCGGGTTGGCGTCCTTCAGCGCTTCGGGCAGCAGCGCATCCGGGTAGTTCTGGTAGCACACCGGGCGCAGGAAGCGGTCGATGGCCAGGCTGCCGACGGACGTGCCGCGCGCGTCGGAGGTCGCCGGATAAGGGCCGCCGTGAACCATGGCGTCGCTGACTTCCACGCCAGTCGGGTAGCCGTTGATCAACAGGCGCCCGGCCTTGCGCTCCAGCACCGGCACCAGCACGGCGAAGCGCGACAGGTCGTCCGGTTCGGCGATCAGCGTGGCGGTGAGCTGGCCGTGCAGGCCGTCCAGCGCGCGGCGCAGTTCGGCTTCATCGGCCACTTCGACGACGATGGTGGTGGGGCCGAAGACTTCCTCCTGCAACAGCTCTTCGCCCTCCAGCAGTAGCTCGACCTTGGCCTGGAACAGTTGCGGGAATGCCTGCCGGCCTTCCTGCGGATGCCCGGCGAGGTGGCGCAGGCCGGGATGGGTCAGCAGGCGGGAGACGCCCTTTGCATAACTGTTCAGCGTGCCGGCGTTGAGCATGGTCTGCGCCGGGCGCTGGCCGATCTCGGCGATCAGGTTGGCGACGAACAGGCTGAATGCGGGCGAGGCGATGCCGATCACAAGGCCGGGATTGGTACAGAACTGGCCGCAGCCCATGACCACCGAATCCGCCAGTTCGCGGGCGATCTTTTCGCCGCGTGCTTGCAGGGCAGCGGGTAGCACGAGGACCGGGTTGATGCTGCTCATCTCGGCAAACACCGGGATCGGCTGCGGGCGCGCGGCGGCCAGATCGCACAGCGCGCGGCCGCCCTTGAGCGAGCCGGTGAAGCCGACCGCCTGGATCGCCGGGTGCTTTACCAGCGGCTCGCCGACGCCGGCGCCGTAGATCATGTTGAACACGCCGGCCGGCATACCGGTGGATTCGGCCGCGCGGACGATGGCTTCGCCGACCTGTTCAGCCGTGGCCATGTGACCGCTGTGGGCCTTCACAACCACCGGGCAGCCGGCTGCCAGCGCAGCAGCGGTGTCGCCACCGGCGGTGGAGAACGCCAGCGGGAAGTTGCTGGCGCCGAACACGGCCACCGGGCCGACGCCGGTGCGGTACTGGCGCAGGTCCGGGCGCGGCAGCGGCTGGCGCTCCGGCAGGGCGCGGTCGATGCGCGCGCCGAGGAAGTCGCCACGGCGCAGCACCTTGGCAAACAGGCGCATCTGGTTCGCGGTGCGGCTCCGTTCGCCCTGGATGCGAGCGGCGGGCAATGCAGTCTCGCGGCAGACGGTGGCGATGAAGTCATCGCCGAGGGCTTCGAGCTCCGTGGCGATGGCTTCGAGAAACTGCGCGCGGCGTTCCGGCGACAGCGCGTTGTAGGCCGGGAAGGCGGCTTCGGCGGCGCGGGCGGCGGCGTCGACTTCCGCTTCGGTGGCCTGGAGAAAGTCGCGGGGCAGGGCTTCGCCGGTGCTGGCGTCGAGGCTCTGCAGGCGGACAGTGCCGGCGCCGACGCGCTGGCCGGCGATGAAGTTCTGGGCGGTCATGGGCGGGCTCTCTGGTGGAAAAGTGCAGGCGAGGAACGAAAGCCCCTCACCCCAGCCCTCTCCCAAAGGGAGAGGGGGCAGACCGTGCGACCGGAGACGCTGGAGTCAGCCGGTCATACAGTGCTCGGACACCGCGACCGTAGCGGCGAGCACTGGGGTTCGCGCTGGCACGTACGGTCCCCTCTCCCTTTGGGAGAGGGTTAGGGTGAGGGCGATCAACCGCCACTCAGAGCCCGACATCCGGCAGCTTCGGCCGGTTCGCCAGCGCCTTGGCCATGATCGTCTCCACGTGCTCGCGGTCGGCGCCTTGCAGCGCCAGGCGCGGCGGGCGGGTGAGGGCGGTGCCGCGGCCGGCGATTTCCTCGCACAGCTTGATGCATTGCACCAGGTCCGGACGGGCGTCGAGGTGAAGGATCGGCATCAGCCATTCGTAGATCGGCATGGCCTCTTCATAACGGCCGGCCTTGCACAGGCGGAAGATGGTTTCGCCTTCCTGCGGGAAGACGTTGGACATGCCGGAAATCCAGCCCTCGGCGCCCACCGCGATGCTTTCCAGCACGACGTCGTCGAGGCCGGCGAAGAGGATGAAGCGGTTGCCCACTTCATTGCGTACGTCGATGAAGCGGCGGGTGTCGCCGGAGCTGTCCTTGAAGCAGACGATGTTCTCGCAGTCGGCCAGGGAAATGAGGATGTCCGGGGTGACGTCGTTCTTGTAGATCGGCGGGTTGTTGTAAACCATCACCGGCAGGTCGGTGCTGGTGGCCACGCTGCGGAAGTGCGCGGCGGTCTCGTGGGGCTTGGAGGAGTAGACCAGCGCGGGCATCACCATGATGCCGTCGACGCCGACCTTCTGCACCGCCTTGGCCACTTGCGAGGCGCCATGGCTGGTGAACTCGGCGATGCCGCAGATCACCGGCACGCGGCCACCGGAGGCGTCCTTGGCAACCTCGGTGACGGCCATCTTCTCCTCGATGGACAGCGAGGTGTTCTCGCCCACGCTGCCGCAGACCACCAGGCCCGACACGCCGTCGCGCACCAGGTTGGAAATCACCTTGTGGGTGGCTTCCAGGTTGACCGAGAAATCGTCGTTGAACTGGGTAGTGACCGCAGGGAACACGCCGCTCCAATTGACCTTCTTGCTCATGTCTTTCTCCAATTGTCGTATTTCGTATACGAAACGTCTGAAGGAAATCCCGCAGCATTTCGTCGTCGGGTGCCGCTACGCGGCGAATCAGGGTTGGAATCGTTTGGGGGAAATCAGTAGCCGTTCGGCCAGGTGTCCGAGAGCCGATAGCCTTCGGGCCACGGATCGCTCGGGTCGAGCAGGTGCTGGTGGGTGCCGGTGATCCAGGCGCGACCGGAAATGCACGGGTGGATCGCCGGTTTGCCGCCGACGCTGGTGAGGCCGTCGATGCGGCAGTGGAACTTGGAATCGATGATCGAGTGGCCGACGAAGCGCTCGCCGTCCTTCAACTGGCCCTTGGCATGCAGCACTGCCATGCGCGCCGAGCAGCCGGTACCGCAGGGCGAACGGTCGATCTTGCCGGGGCGGATGACCACCGCGTTGCGGCCGTGGAGCACGCCGTCGACGCGCTCCACCGGAGCGGTCAGCTGGCAGAAGGAGATGTGTGCCCAGTCGTGGTTTTCCGGGTGCTTGAACCCCAGTTGCTGGTTCGCCGCCTGGGTGATCTTCAGGCCGGTGGCGACCAGGTCGGCGGCCTCCGAGGCATGCAGGGTGAAACCCAGGGCATGGGCGTCGGCGAGCACGAAACTGTCGCCGCCGTAGGCGGTATCCACCTGCAGTGAACCGAGGCCTTCCACTTCGATCCAGGCGTCGAGTTGGTCGGCGAAGGAGGGCAGGTTGCGCACTTCCACGCGCTGCACCTTGCCGTCCTTGCAGTCGGCCACGGCTTCGATCAGGCCGCCGGGGGCTTCCAGGGTCAGGCGGGTCTGCGGTTCCTGCATCGGCAGGATGCCGCTGTCGAGCAGCACGGTGCTGACGCACAGCGAGTTGGAGCCAGACATCGGCGGCACGTCGGCCGGTTCCATGATGATCCAGGCCATCTGCGCGCGCGGGTCCTTCGGCGGTACCAGCAGGTTCACGTGGCGGAACACGCCGCCGCGCGGCTCGTTGAGGACGAAGTTGCGCAGCACGTTGTCGCTGGCGATGAAGCGCGACTGTGCCCACACGGTGTCGCCGGGCGGCGGGGCGACGCCGCCGACGATGACGTCGCCGACCTCGCCTTCGGCGTGGCAACTGACCACGTGGATGATCTTGCTCGAACGCATGTCTGTCTCCTGATTCCGTGCCGCCTGCCTTCCCTCACCCCAGCCCTCTCCCGGAGGGAGAGGGGGCAGGTCGTGCCGGCTGACGCTGTGGTTTTATCCTGCACCGCTCGGTCCCCTCTCCCCCTGGGAGAGGGTTAGGGTGAGGGGCTCTTGTTTCCCGTTCGCCGACGGCCTAGTTCACCGAGCGGAGGAACTCCGCCGTCTCCGCCCGCTGCGGGTTGACGATCACCTGGTCCGGCGTGCCGATCTCGTGCACCAGCCCTTCGCGGAAGAACGCCACGCGGTCGGATACGTCACGGGCGAAGCGGATCTCGTGGGTCACCAGGACCATGGTCATGCCCTCTTCGGCGAGCAGGCGCATGGTGTCCAGCACTTCGCCCACCAGCTGAGGGTCGAGCGCCGAGGTGGCTTCGTCGAACAGCATGTAGTCCGGCGACATGGCCAGCGCGCGGGCAATCGCCATGCGCTGCTGCTGCCCGCCGGAGAGCTTCTGCGGGAATACCTTGAGCTTGTCGCCCAGGCCGACATGCTTGAGCTGCTTGACCGCCATTGCCTCGGCCTCGTTCTTGGACAGGCCGAGTACCTTGCGCGGGGCGAGCATGACGTTCTCCAGCACGGTGAGGTGCGGGAAGGCGTTCCACTGCTGGAAGACGATGCCGATCTTCTGCCGCAGCTTGTTCAGGTCGGTGGTCTTGGCGTGGACCTCGATGCCGTCGACGCGGATCTTGCCGCGCTGGATCGGCTCCAGGCCGTTGATGCACATCAGCAGGGTGGACTTGCCCGAGCCCGAGCCGCCGATGATCGAGACCACCTCGCCCTTCTTCACGGTCAGGCTCACGCCCTTGACCACTTCCAGATCGCCGTAGGCTTTGTGCACGTTGTCGATTTCAATCATTTTCCTGCCACCTTTGTTCCAGCCGGGCGCCGAGGCGCGCCACGACCCAACTCATGAGGTAATAGATGACCCCGGCGATGCACAGCACCAGCAGGGGTTCCTGGATGCGCGTGACGATGGTCTGCGAGGCGCGGAGCAGTTCGACGATGCCGATCCACATGACCAGCGCGGTGTCCTTCATCACCCCCAGCACCAGGTTCAGCCAGCCGGGGAAGGCCACCCGCGCCGCCAGCGGCAGCACGATGTAGCGCAGGTCCTGCCAGTAGGTCAGGCCCAGGGAGCGGCTGGCGCGGCGGATGTTCGGGCCGACGGCGAGGATGCCGCTGCGGATGATCTCGGTGCAGAACGCCGCGGCGTACACCCCCAGCACCAGGCAGCCGACGGTGAAGGCGCTCCAGTTCAGGCCGACGATGCTTTTCAGCGAGTTGAACAGCACGAACTGGATCAGCAGCGGCACGCTTCTGAAGATGTCGAGGAACCAGCCGACCGGCATCGTGGCGCGCGGCAGGGTGGCGCGCAGCCAGCCCAGCACAATGCCGGCGAGGGTGCCGATGAGCATGGCGCCGACGGTCAGCTTGACGGTGACCCAGGCCCCTTGCAGCAGGAACATCAGGTCGTTGACGGTGAAGCTCGTGGAAAACATGCGTGCTTCTCCTAGTAGCGGAACAGTCGCCAGCTCAGCAGGCGGGCGACCACCACGATGACCTTGGCGATGAGGTAATAGAGCACCGCGGCCAGGGCGAAGTACTCGAAGGTGCGGAAGGTGCGCACGTTGAAGTCCTGGGTCACGCCGGTGAGGTCGTTGTTCAGGCCCACGACGACGCCCAGCGAGGTCATCAGCACCGCCCAGACCATCTGGTTCGTCAGCGGGTAATAGACGATGCGCAGCAGCTGCGGAACGATGATCATCCGGTACGCCTGGAAGGCGCTCATGCCCAGCGAGCGCGCGGCGCGCATCTGGGTGTCCGGCACGGCCTTGAGGCCGCCGCGGAAGTTCTCCGCGAGGTAGCCGGCGTTGTTGAAGGTGATCCCCGCCAGCAGCGCGACCCAGGAGCTGACGTGCAGGCCGAAGGAGCCCAGGCCGAAGTACAGGATGTAGATCTGGAACAGCGACGGGGTGTTGCGTGCAATCGATACCCAGGTGTCGGCGAAGCCCTTGAGCAGCGGGTTCTTCATCTGCCGCATGACGGTCAGCAGCAGCGCGATGAGTACGCCGAGGATCATCGACAGCGCGGCGGTTTCCAGGGTCACCCAGGCGCCGCCGAGCATGTCCGGCAGGGCCTTGAACGCCGAGCGCCAGTGGAAGCTGTAGTTGAACATCAGCGCACCCCCTCGCTCAGCCAGCGTGGTACGCCACTGTCACCGCGCCCGCTGCACGCAGCCTCGACGCAAGCGGCCAGGCTGCCGAAATGCACCTGGCGCCCGGCCAGGCCTGGACCGTAGTGGGCGTACTTCGCCGAGTTGGTCATCAGCGTGGTGCACTGCGGCGGGATCACCGGCTCGCCGATCATGCACCAGCAGGTGTCGTTGAGCAGTTGTGCGCCGAAGTCTTCCAGCACCTTCACGTCGCCGGCGGCGCGGGCCTTTTCCTGCACGGCGCGGCCGAGGGCGATGACCAGCGCGACGTCCGGATGCTTGCGACGCCCGGCCAGCAGTTTCGCCAGGTCGGCGCATTCGCTGGCGGAGAAGTGCGGGTTGCCCAGCGACACCAGTTGCACGGTGGGTTCGCTGGAGTGGTCCAGCTCGCGCCAGGAGGCGATGAGGTCCGCCGGGGTGACGCGCAGGTGTTGCTGCGCTGCCTTGCCGCCCAGGGCGGTGCTGGCGTCCGGCGCTTCCGGCGTGACCCCGGCGATGTGGAACATCGGCGCGGCGGAGGTGGTGGCGAAGGCCGCGCCGAAGGCTTTCAGCGCATCGCTGTCCGGCGCCAGCGGCTGCAGGCCGTCCACCACCGGGATGCGTGAACCGCACAGCTCGCCGATGTGGTAGCCGAGCAGCGGGAAGATCGACTCGTCGTGGTTGGCCGGCAGCTCGACATCGATCCGCAGCGTCGCCAGCCGGCCTTCGTCGCGGTGGCTGCCGACGTTCGGTGCGCGGCCGGTGAGGGCGATGCAGATGTCCAGGTAGTCCGGGTATTTCAGGGTGCGCGCGCCGAGCACGCTGTTGGCGTACACCACGGCGTTGGACTCGGCCCAGACCACCTGTTCGCCAAGGCTCGGCTTGCTGTCCAGCAGGTAGGGTGCGCAGGTGTAGCTCATCTGCGCGCCCATCTCCATGTAGGCATCGCCCAGCGCCGCGGCGGGTTCGCCGAAGGCCTTGTCGACGCCCAGCTCGCGCCAGCGGCGATGGTCCACGGAGATGGAGTTGAGGGTGGTCGGCACCTTCACCTTGCCGCCCCAGTCCGCCAGCTGGCGGGCGAAGCGCAGGCTCGCGGGGCCGGTATAGATGCAGCCGTCGATGTGCGCCTGGGCGACATCGAGCAAATCCTTCGCGCCTTGCAGCGCGGCCATGCGCAGGACGATCTGCATGGCGGCTTGTGCAGCCTTGCCGTGCTTGCCGTCGAGCAGCTCATGGTCGCCCGCGTTCAGCGCCAGGCCTTCCGGCAGTGGGCCGGCGTCGCTGGCCATCACGCCCTGCCAGCCATCGGCAGGGCGCTGGGCCGTGAGTGTCACGGTATCGCCTTCGATGCGGGCCCAGCCGCCCGCGGACAATTGCTCGAAACCCTCGCGTCCTACGCACAGCACCGGGATGGAGCGGCCGAACAACGCCTGCGCCACCAGCACGCCGAGGGTGAGGATCTCGTCCGGCTCGGCCAGCAGCAGCGCCGCCGGCGCGTGGCCGTTGAGCAGTATCTCCAGCATCACGCTGCTGCCGGTGCAGGAGCCGCGTCCGCTGGGAATCGCCAGCACCCGGCCGGGCAGGAAGCTGCCCGACAGCGGATGGTGGCGGTCGATGACCTCGCCGCTGAAGGGCTCGACGCCACCCCAGAAGCTCAGCCCGGTGTCGGCATGAAGTAGCGCCCCTTCGGCGCTACCCCCCATCAGGACCCGCCCGGTAAGGCGTGAGTCCTGCACCCTTGAAGCCTGCATCGAAGACATGTCGCACCCGCTGTCAGTAGTACACGTGGGGAACGGTGAGATCGACCGGGGTGCCGCCCACCCACTTCTCGTACAGCTCGGCGTAACGGCCGGTGCGGACCTGCTGGTTGACGAAGAGATTGAGGTAGTGGATCAGGCCGTACTCGTTGCGTGCGGCGGCCAGCGACACATAGTCGATCACGTAGGGTGCGTTACCCACGACCTTCAGGCCCTTGTACTTGCCGGACTTGAGGGTGGAGGCGGCGACGGTGTTGGTGACCACGGTGGCGTCGATGTGGCCCTGGGCAACGGCGAGGATGGTGTCGTTCTGGCTCTGGTAGGCGCGGAAGCTGCCCTTGCCGCCCCATTTCTTCACGTCCTTCTCCAGCGCGATGGCTTCATAGGTACCACTGGTGTTGCCCACCGGACGGTCCTTGATGTCTTCGTACTTGGTTATGCCGGTGTCTTCGCGGGTCAGCACCACCATCTGGAAGGCGAAGTAAGGGATGGTCATGGCGACCGTCTTGGCGCGCTCCAGGGTGTCGGAGGTGGAGGCGACGATCACGTCGGCGCGGCCGGAAACCAGCGCCGGAATACGATCCGGGAAGGGCGTCTCGACGACTTCGGCGGTAACACCGAGCACTTTCGCCAGGTCGTTGCAGTAATCCACGTCGAAACCGACCGGGTTGTTCTGCGCATCGCGCGAGCCCATGGGCGGGAAGTCCAGGGTCACGGCGCAGCGCAGCTTGCCGGATTCGATGATGTCATCGAGCTTGTCGGCCTGGGCCTGGCCGACGAGAAACACAGCGGTGAGGGCTAGCGCAATTCGGGTGAATTTCATGGGGGCCTCTCTGAGTCAGTGTTGTGCAGCGATTTTTGTATTATGGATTTCGTATACGATATTTCTTAGAGCAAGGCATGTGCCAGAAATCACCCGGACGTGACTCATGGGTCGCAGGGCCCGCTGTTCGGGCGATTGGTTGCTGGGAGCCTTCCGAAATAACTGTAGGTGGGTTCCTGGCGCTGTTACCAAATGAAGCAGGAACGCGTTTCGTTGCCCCGTATGGGAGCACTCGGTGGAGCGGTGTTCCCCCGTAGGAGCGGGCCGTGCCCGCGATCGCGCCCAGGGGGCGCTCCTACAGGGAGCATCGGTGTTGGCAGACCAGGAGCAGGCAGGTGCTTCGTCAGATGGAAGCGGATTGCGACTCGCGATACTGCGTCGGCGACAACCCGGTCAGTGCTCGGAACTGCCGGCTGAAGGCGCTGTGATCGGTATAGCCGCAGCGCAGGGCGATCTCGGTGATCGGCAGGTCCTCGCCGAGCAGGCGGGTGGCTGCGCCCAGGCGCGCCTTGTGGATCATCTGCCGTGGGGTGAGCTGGAAGATGCGCTTGCAGTGACGTTCCAGTTGCGCGACGGACAGCCCGGCCAGCTCGGTCAGCTCGGCGAGATTGATCGGTTTGTCGAAGTGCTCGCGGATGTAGGCGTCCACCGTCGCCAGGCGCTGGTACGCCGGGTGCGTGGACTGTGCCGCCTGCAGGTCGCTGGAGATCCCCGCCATGCCGATCACCGCGCCATCGGCATCGCGCAGCGCCAGCTTGTGGGTCAGGCACCAGCCCGGTTGGCGACCGGGGTAGAGGTGCAGCTCCAGCTGGTCGCTGAGCTGGCCGCCGGTTTCCAGCACGCGGCGGTCCTGCTCGGTGTAGACCGGTCCGAAGCGCGAGGGAAAGACTTCTTCGGCAGTGCGCCCGAGCAGCTCGCGGGCATCCTTCACGCCACAGCGCCGTGCCAGGGTCTGGTTGACCAGCACGTAGCGCGCCGCGGTGTCCTTGATGAAGAACACCACGCCGGGCATGGCATCGAGCAGCGGGGAAATCTGCCCAAGCGTCTGCAGCAGGCTGTCCAGGTCGCGGGCGCCCTGGGGGATCAGGTCGTGCATCGGGTGGCGGGTCGGCTGTCGGAACATGGCGGAAGGTAGCGTGCAAAGTGGCGAGATGGTCGGACGCTGTCAACACGTAGGGCGCGCAATGCCTCTGGCGGATCAGTCAGCGGGGCAACGGTGGCGGATTAGAGCGTGCCGCTTTATGCGCCCTACGGGGCGATGTGTGAGGCAGGTGGATGGCGGATAACACCTCAAGCGTTATCCGCCATCCGTGGCCCGTCCCTTCAGTCTTCGGCGAGCTGCAACAGGGTCTCCACCCGCGCCGGACTGAAGGGTGGTCGCGGCGTTGGCGGTTGCCAGCCGAACAGTTGTTTCGCTGCCGCGCCACACACGCGGCCCTGGCAGGCGCCCATACCGCAGCGACTGGCGAGTTTGGCGGAAGTCCAGTCCGGTTTGCCGGCCAGCGCCGAGTAGGGCACGTCTTCGCAGCGACAGACCAGGGTATCCGGCTGCGCCAACTGGTTCAGTCGTGGGTCGAGGGCGAAGTCGCGCTTGAGTGCCTCGGCGAAGCCTTGCCAGCGCTGGCGCTGCGACCAGAGTTCGCGGGCACGGTCGTGCTCGCCCACGGCGGCGTGGCCGGCGATGCGGCCCTCCACCAGGGCTTTTTCCGAACCACCGAAGCCGGTGCATTCGCCGGCCGCGTAGATGCCGTCGCGGCTGCTTGCCTGCCAGGCGTCGACGCGGATCGCACCGTCGTCCACCCCACAGCCCAGCGCCTGGCCAAGCTGCACGTTGGGGATCAGGCCGAAGCCACAGGCCAGGCGCTCACAGGCGATTTCCTTCAGCTTGCCACCCTGGTTGATGCGCACGCCTTCCAGGTGATCGGTGCCCAGGGCGGCGACCACATGGCTGTCGGCGCGGTAGGCCGGGTCATACAGGCCGAAGGATTGCAGCAGCTTGTTCGGCCAGCGCGGCAGCTTCAGGGCAAACCGCGAAAGCGCCGGCCAGGAGGCCTGCTCGGCGATGCGCAGGATCTTCGCGCCATTGGCTCGGGCGGTGGCGGCGCTGGCCAGCAGCAGCGGGCCGCTGCCGGCGATTACCAGGCGTTGGCCATCCACCGGCATGCCGCCTTTGACCAATGCCTGCAGACCACCAGCGCCGGTAACGCCCGGCAGCGTCCAGCCGGGGAAGGGCAACAACAGCTCGCGGGCGCCGGTGCAGAGGATCAGCTTGCGGTACTGCAGTCGCCAGCCGCGCTCGAAGTCTTCCAGCAGCAGGCTGCGTTCACTGGCCAGCGCGACCACGCGCGTGCCGTTGTGAATTCGGATGTTCGCGCAGGCTGCAACTTGCTCGCGCAGCTCGATGGCAGCGCGCGGCAGGTGGGCATTGGGGCCATCGCGCCAGATCTGCCCGCCAGGCAGCGGGTTGTCGTCGAGGATGACGATGCTCGCGCCGCTGGGGGCGGCGGCGAGGGCGGCGGACAGGCCCGCCGGCCCGGCACCGATGATGACGATATCGGCCGTTTCGCTCATGGACGCGTCTCCACCTGCATGCCGTCGCGGCAGAGGGTCTGGCAGGCCAGGCGGCGCTGGCCGTCGATGGTCACCCGGCATTCCTGGCAGACGCCCATGCCGCACAGCGGTGCGCGGCGCTGGCCGCTGACCGAGGTGCGCGTGGTGCCGTCGCCGCCCAGGGCGAGTGCGGCGGCGACCGTGGTGCCGGCGGCGACGCGCAGTGGGCGGCCGTCGAGGATCAGCTCAGGCATGGGCGATGGCTCCGAGGAAGCGGCGCGGGGAATAGGGTTCGGCCGGCAGCGGCAGCGGCTCATCGCAAAGCTGCGCGGCGAGCAGGTCGGCGGTGCCGGGGGCGGTGGTCACGCCCAGGCCTTCGTGGCCGACCGCCAACCACAGACCGGGGCGCTGCGGGTGTTCGCCCACCAGCGGCATGCCGTCCGGGCTGGCCGCGCGGAAGCCCGCCCAGCTGCGGATCACAGTGAGGTTGGCCAGGCCGGGCATGTAGTCCACGGCACGGCGCAGCATCTTTGCCAGCATCCAGCCTTCCACCTGCGGATCGGTGGTGCCGAACTGCCTCGAGGCGCCGATGAACAGCTGTCCGGTCGGGCGAGGCTGGATGTTGCAGGCCACCGAGGGGCCGCTGGCATTGTGCGCACTGGTCACGTAGCCCAGCTCGACCAGGGTGCGGCGCACCTTGCCGGGGTAGCGGTCGGTGATCAGCAGGTGACCCTTCTTCGGCTCGATGGGCAGGCCGGGGCACAGCTCGCCGGCCTGGATGCCGTTGGCCAGGACGATGGCCTTGGCGCTCAGCCACTGGCCGCCTTCCAGACGCACGCGGGGTTCATCGATTTCCACGACTCTTGCCTGGCGCTGGCGGATCGGTTTGAGGGCCGATTCCAGCAGCCAGGCGGCGGCGCGCGGTGCGTAGAGGATGCCGTCGCCGGTGATTTCCAACCCGCCGTGCAGGTCATGGCGCAACTCGGGTTCTTCGCGCAGCAGCTCCGCAGCGTTAAGCAGCTTCGCGGCGACACCGTGCTCGCGCAGCACGGCGAACTTGCGCTCGGCTTCAGCCATTTCTTCGGCATTGGCCGCCAGCCACATCGTGCCGTTGTTGCGGTAAGCGCACTCGGCGGGCATGTCGTGGCCCCACTCGCGCCAACGCTGCAGCGAGTAATCGCTGAGCGCCAGTTCGGCGGCGTTGTCGTCGAGCACCAGCAGGTGGCCCATGCCGACGGCGGTGGCGCCGGGCAGGCGCGCGTCCAGCACCAGCACGTCCAGCCCGCGACGGGCGAGGGCGTGGGCGCAGGCGGCGCCGACTATGCCGGCGCCGATGACGATGATGTCCGCATCGCTCACGAACGAATGCCCCAGGCGAACGGGTCGTCCTCTTCCAGCAGCAGGGTGGCTTCGGCGCTGATATTGGCGCGGCCACGGATGGTCGGGATGATGCGCCCCTCGGACGGCTCGCCGGCCCACTCGAAGCGGCCCTCGAACTGGCTGCCGATCACGCTGGCCTGGCGCCAGGTGTCGCCGGCGGCGAGCTTGCCGTCGGCCGCCAGGCACGCCAGCTTGGCGCTGGTGCCGGTGCCGCAGGGCGAACGGTCGTAGGCCTTGCCGGGGCAGAGCACGTAGTTGCGGCTGTCCGCCTCGGGATCGTCGGCGAACAGTTCGATGTGGTCGATCAGCCCGCCGTCTTCGCCACGGATGCCCTGGTCTTCCAGCGCCTTCTGCACGGCGACGGTGTAGGCGGTCAGTTCATCGAGGTTGTCACCGGCGACGCGCAGGCCGTGATCGGAAATCAGGAAGAACCAGTTGCCGCCCCAGGCAATATCACCGTGCACCAGGCCGTGGCCGGGCACCTCGACGGGGACCTGCTTGCGGTAGCGGTAGGACGCGACATTGCGCACGCTCACCGAGCGGTCGTCGTGCAGGGTCGCCTCCACGGTGCCCACCGGAGTTTCGATCCTGTGCGTGCCGGGGCCGATGCGCCCCAGGTGGGCCAGCGAGACCACCAGGCCGATGGTGCCGTGGCCGCACATGCCCAGATAGCCAGTGTTGTTGAAGAAGATGACCCCGGCGCAGGCGCTCGGGTCCACCGGTTCGCAGAGCAGCGCACCGACCAGCACGTCGCTGCCACGCGGCTCCAGCACGGTCGCGGCGCGCCAACTGTCATGCTGCTCGGCCAGCAGCGCGCGGCGCTCGGCCATGCTGCCCTTGCCCAGATCGGGAAAGCCGTCGAGCACCAGGCGCGTGGGTTCGCCGCCGGTGTGGGAATCGAGAACCTGGATGCGTTTCATGCTGCCCCCTGGGGTGTCTTGTCGTTGACCCTAGGGTGGCGCGGGGAGGGAATGGCGGCTTGAGGGTTTTCCGCCGGGCCGATGATGAAATCGGCACAGCGGCAAGTTTTGCTCAGCTCGGCGTGGGGCGATTCGGCAGGTGCTCGTAGAGCGTGCGGCAGACGCCGTTGATGTGCTCCTCCAGCAGCCGCGCGGCCAGCTCGCCATCGCCGGCACGGCAGGCGTCGAGGATGTCATGGTGCTCGTGGTCCGCGCGTTCCTTGCCCGAGGACAGGCTCATCTGCATGCGCAGGTAGCGCTCCAGCTTGTCGTGGATCGAGCGGATCAGGCCGACTAGGTAGGGCCGCTGTGCCGGCTCATAAAGGCAGGCGTGCAGTTCCCAGTTCAGTTCCGCCCAGCGGCCGACATCATCCTCGCCGACGAACTCGGCACAGATACGCTCAGCGCGCTCGAAGGTCTCAGCGGTCATGTTCGGTACTGCAAGGCGGATCGCCTGGGCTTCGAGCACCACCCGAACCTCGAACATCTGCGCCAGTTCCGGCTCGGAAATCTTCGTCACCAGCGCGCCCTTGTTGCGCTGGAACTCCACCAGCCCCTCGGCCTCCAGGCGCTTGAGCGCCTCGCGCACGGGGATCTTGCTGACGTTGAAGATCTGCGCGATATCGTCCTGGCGAATCGGCTCGTGTTCCGCCATCTGGCCGGAAATGATCGCCTCGCGCAGGTGCTTGGCGATGGTCTCCGAGGCGGAGGGGACGATACCCAGGTTAGGGGCGTTGCGTAGCGGCACGGTGTAGTCCGGTCAGGTGGCTGGTGTCGGATATGGTATACGAAATCCCTGCAATGCAGTGAAGCACCGGCGAGCGGTCATCGCAATGGGTGTATCAGCGGATTTGCACACGCAATGCGCGTGCCGGGGAATCAGTGGCGGCGTTCGACGATGTAGCGGGCCAGGGCGCGCAGCGGCTCGGCGTTGTCGCCGAAACCTTCCAGCGCCGCCAGCGCCTGGTCGCGCAGGGCCAGGGCGTAGGCCTTGGCGGCCTCGAGGCCGAGCAGGGCGGGGTAGGTCGGCTTGTCGTGCGCCTGGTCCTTGCCCTGGGTCTTGCCGAGGGTGGCGGTGTCGCTTTCGACGTCGAGGATGTCGTCCTGCACCTGGAACGCCAGACCTACGGCTTCGGCGTAGCGGCGCAGGGCTTGCAACGCTTCGGCCGTGGCGCGGCCGCTGGCCAGGGCGCCCAGTTGCACGCTGGCCTCGATCAGCGCGCCGGTCTTGTGCCGGTGCATGGTTTCCAGTGCTGCCTGGTCGATCCTGCGGCCGACCGATTCCAGGTCGATCGCCTGCCCGCCGACCATGCCAGCGGAGCCGGCGGCGCGGGTGAGGATCATCAGCATGTCCAGGCGGGTCTGCGCATCTTGCGGATTGAGCTTAGCGTTACCGATCACCTCGAATGCCAGCGCCTGCAGGCCGTCGCCGGCAAGAATCGCGCAGGCTTCGTCGTAGGCAATGTGGGTGGTCGGCTGGCCACGGCGCAGGTCGTCGTCGTCCATCGCCGGCAGGTCGTCGTGCACCAGGGAGTAGGCGTGGATCAGCTCTACCGCGCAGGCCGCGCCATCGGCGCGTTCCACCTCGCCACCCAGCGCCTCGCAGGCCGCGTAGGCCAGCAGCGGCCGCACGCGCTTGCCGCCGTTGACCACGCTGTAGCGCATGGCGGCGTAGATACGGGTGAGTTCTTCACGGGGGGCGACGAAGAGTTTTTCCAGCGCAGCATCGACACGCGCCTGGCAGCGCGTCTGGTAGGCGTTGATCATGCGTCTTCGCCTTCCGGATCGAAGGGCGCTTCGCTCAGTTCGCCATCGCGTTCCAGCAGGATCTGCACCTTCTGCTCCGCCTGGGTCAGCGCCGCCTGGCAATCACGGGTCAGGCGGATGCCCTGCTCGAAGGCACCCAGCGAATCCTCCAGCGACAGTTCGCCACTTTCCAGGCGCTCCACCAGCGTTTGCAGCTCGGCGAGGGACTGTTCGAAGTCGAGGGAAGCTTTCTTGCGGGCCATGCGGACATCTCGGCGGGGTATTCGGAAACCTCGCGAGGCTAGCAGAGACGGGGGGGAGGGGCAAATGCGGGAGCCGGCTCGAGCGGTGTTGAACATTCGAGCCTTAGCCTCCCCTGTTCGCGGGATGACGGACGCGCAGCCACCTCACATCTGCCGCCAGGCAGAAGCGAGCAATGGTCATTGCTCGATCATTTCTTGTGGCGTCAACTGAGAGGAGATTTCGCGCAACTGCCGGGAGCGGAGCTGCGTAGCCGCAGTGATGCATTGATTGACGTTTCCCTCATGTGCCTGGCTACCTGGTTCGGCCTCAAACGCCATCAGTTCACAATCGGCATCCCGCAGATAAATCCATTGACGCTGCGCGTTCTTTAAGGAAACTCCGGAAAAGTCCCGGCCGATCTATTGAAATGATGCCTCCGCTGACCCCGAGCCCAACCGCATGACCCAGATGAGCTTTTCTGATGCCGAGTACGCTGGCAAGCGCAAACAAACCCGGCGCGAGCGTTTTCTGGCAGAGATGGAGCAGGTGGTGCCATGGGCAGGGTTGCTGGAATTGATCGAGCCGTTCTACCCCAAGGCGGGCAATGGCCGTCCGCCGTATCCACTGGAAACCATGCTGCACATCCACTTGCTGCAAAATTGGTTCGCCCTCAGCGATCCGGCGATGGAGGAAGCGCTGTACGAGATCACCTCGTTGCGTCAGTTCGCCAAGCTGTCGCTGACCCAAGGCAGCATCCCGGAAGACACGACGATCATGAACTTCCGACACCTGCTGGAGCAGCACGGGTTGGCGACGGGCATCCTGGCCGTGATCAATGGCCATCTGGGCGAGCGCGGGTTGTCGCTGCGCCAAGGCACCATTGTCGATGCCACCATCATCCATGCGCCGAGCTCGACCAAGAACAAGGAAGGCAAACGCGATCCTGAGATGCACCAAACCAAGAAAGGTAACCAGTACTTCTTTGGGATGAAGGCGCACATCGGTGCCGATGCCGAGTCCGGCCTGGTGCACAGCGTCGTGGGGACCGCGGCCAACGTGGCCGATGTCACCCAGGTCGACCAGCTCCTGCATGGCGAGGAAAATGTGGTCTGTGCCGATGCGGGCTACACCGGGGTGGAGAAGCGTCCCGAGCATGAAGGGCGTGCGGTTATCTGGCAGATCGCGGCCCGGCGCAGCACCTACAAGCACTTGAGCAAACGCAGCACCCTGTACCAGGCCAGGCGCAAGATCGAGAAGGCCAAGGCCCAGGTACGGGCCAAGGTCGAGCACCCGTTCCGGGTGATCAAGCGGCAGTTCGGCTACGTGAAGGTGCGCTTCCGGGGACTGGCCAAGAACACCGCGCAACTGGTGACGCTGTTCGCCCTGTCGAACCTCTGGATGGCACGTCGGCACTTGCTGGCTGATGCAGGACAGGTACGCCTGTAGAACGCAAAAACCAGGGCGAAACCCTGGTTTCGGGTGACACTCGCCCCCGAAGACCGGGTCAAAAAGCGATTAGGTCGTCAATCGGCTGCCCGCGGATGACTTGTTCGGAGTTTCCCTAAAGGGGATGATTTCGACGATATCCACCGGGGCTGAGTGCCCACTGCGGGCCACTGAGCCTCAATAGCCGGGACTGCTGACTCCCTGGTGCTCAGCCACCACCCGCAGGGTCCTGAGTGATTCGAACGGCGCGTCCACCACGAACTGGTTCGCCAACCACGACGGCACGCTGCCTCCTGGCTCGCCCTGCATCTCGTAGGTAACTTCGGTGAGGCTGGGGCCCCTGGGGATCATCTGCCAGGTGCCGGACAGCGATGGCACGCGGATGCGGCCTTTCACTGGCGGCAGGTAGTCCGGCGCCGCCTGCAGGTGGCGGATCATGCCGCCGTCCGGGGTCTCTTCGGTCACGACCTTGATCACCATGTCGCGCGGGGCGGCGGGCCAGGGCAGCCTGGTGTCGAGGTAGACCCAGATGGCTTCGTCGCTGTACTTGAGCAGGCGCATCTGCGCGCAGGCGTAGAGCCATGCGCAGGAGACGCGCAGGTTTTCCTGCAGGTGGCCGAGGGTGGCGACGTCGGATTTCACCAGCGTCACGCCGCGGAAGCTCTGGTAGCGCGAGCCGGGTGTCTGGCGCAGGTAGACCTGCACGCCGTCCTCGTCCTTGGCCAGCTTCCAGTCCGCCGCCTGTGCGGGGGCAAGCGCAGAGGCTGTCAGCAGCAGGGCGAGCAGGAGGGGGAACGAGCGTTTCATGGCAGCGGACCGGCGGGGAAACAGTCCGATCTTATGCCTGGCGCGTGACGGTGGCGCATTGGCCGGCGAGCGGTCTGGCGAGCTAGCGGCGAGGGACGCACAGGCAAATCGCGGGCATTAAAAAAGCCGGCTTGTGGCCGGCTTTTCGCTTTTCCGAGTTTATCCGTTGATTTCCATGTGGCCTTGAGTTTGTGAGGTGTACAGCCTATCATCGCCCAAAGACTTCCGAGATCTTTCACGAAAATCCGCCGCAAAGGTGTGGGTCAAGGTGTGGGTAAGGAGTGTGGGGCAGGCGTCTGGAGGCGATATGGGTAAGCTGACGAGTAAAACGGTCGAGTCGCTGGCGAGGGCTGCTGCACCGGGTAAGACCAACGATGGCGATGGGCTGTATCTGCAGATCAGCAAAGCCGGGGCCGCGAGTTGGATATTTCGCTATAAGCTCGACGGAAAGAGTCGGGAGATGGGGCTGGGGCCGTATCCGGCAGTGAGTCTTGCCGAGGCGCGCCGAGGGACCGCCGAACAACGCAAGGTATTGGCCGCAGGCGCGGACCCGCTAGCCGTCCGCGATACTGCTAGGGAAAATAAGCGTGAGGCTGAGCGACGGGCTCAGGCTCGTCGCGTTCCGTTCAAGACGCTGGCGAGCGATTACCAGCATGCCCATGGTTCCGGTTGGTCGGAGAAGTGGCGCAAGGGTTGGCTGCGCAAGATGGAACTTTATGCTTTCCCGGTTATCGGTCAGATGCCTGCAGCCGATATTCAGACCGAGCACGTCCTACAGGTGCTGCAGCCCATCTGGGCGAGCAAGACCCGTACCGCCGATGAGGTCCGAGGCCAGATCGAGCAGGTGCTGGATGCCGCCAAGTCCCGGCGCCTGCGCGAAGGCGACAACCCCGCACGCTGGCGTGGCCACCTGGACAATTTACTGAGCAAGGCCGAGAAGAAAAAGGCTCGTCAGCGACAACACTTCCCGGCGATGTCGTGGAAGGAAGTGCCGGCCTTGATGCAGAGGCTGGCGCAGGAAGAAGGTCGCGCTTCCGTTGCTGCCCGACTGATGATACTGACTGGTGCTCGTGCGCAGATGGTGCGCTTCGCGAACTGGAGTGAGTTCGACCTGGAGGCTTGCGTCTGGTCCTTGCCCGCCGAGCGCATGAAGATGCGCCAGCCTTTCGCTATTCCGCTGGCGCCGGAGGTTGTCGCGCTGCTACAGGCCTTTCCACGCACCGGGGACAGCCCTTACCTGTTCCCCGGCCAGGGCAAAACTGGCGCTATGCACGCCAACGCGATCCGCAAACTGTTGCATGACCTAGGGCACGACGAGGTAACCCGCCATGGCTTCCGATCAAGTTTTCGTGATTGGGCGAACGAGCGCACTCATTATCCGCGAGAAGTGTGCGAGCTGGCGCTTGCTCACGATGAGCGTGGCCAGACTGAGGCTGCTTATTCCCGCTCCGACTTTCTGGAGAAGCGACGTGCTTTGATGGCCGACTGGGCGAGCTATTGCACCTGCGTGCCCGCCGCCAATTTGGTGCCGCTGCGGGTGGCGCGATGAGCAGGAAGCGAGCCAAGAAACTCGAAGTAGTCTATGAGTTCCCTGATGGCGCCGAGAGGGTTTCGGCGGTGCAAACGGTCATGAACCTGATCGCGCAGTGGGGCTTCCTGTACATAACGGGTAACTCCAACCAACGACGTGAACTGCGCCCACGGCTGCGGGAGGTGGCCGAGGCTTGTCTAGCGTGGCAGTGCGAGGAGGAACAGAACGCTCGTAACGGGATAGCCAGCACTGCGGCTTCTCGCGAACTGCGCCAACCGGAGTGGGACCGCTGGCAGGCCCGCGCGGAAGAACTCTTTGCAGCCAACCCGAACCTGAGCAAAAGCGCCATCTGCAACAGAGTGGCCAAAGAGTTTGGCGTTTCACCAAGAAGCGTCAGACGTCGGGTTTCCAACGTAGGCCGGCCACGCAAAACCGATTGAAAAAATAGTTGGACAGCAACCTCGGCTGTCCAATTTGGAAGCCGCTAAGTTCAAGTCGTCTCCAAAAAACGACGAGGAACAACAGCGATGTCCAAGCTCAACTCTGCTACGACGCGTGAACAATCTCCCCGCCGCATCATGCGTCTGAAGGAAGTCGAGGCACTTACCGGCTTCAAGCACTCCAGCATTTACGCGTTCATGAAGGATGGCACTTTTCCGAAGAACGTCCGCATTGGTCCGCGTGCCATGGGCTGGGACTCCTGGGCCATCGAGGGCTGGCTTGAAGCGCGCTTGAACGGCAAACCGTTCGACGCCGAGAGCCGGAGCGACGCGATCTAGCCGGCGGACAAAAATTGGGTCGACCTTCTGGCCAGCCCTGACCTGCGTCCCTCTCCGGAGCCTCATCCCACACCATCCCTGATACCTCATTGCCAAGGCCAAGAATAGGCCTCACGGGGGAAGTCATGCCCAAGGAAAAACACCCCGAGATCAAGTTTCTCGACGCCATGCAGGCGGTGCACGGCCAACTCGCCATCGCCATTCGTGCAGATGGCACCATCCACCGCTTCCACGTCCCCGGCGACAGTCCCGGCAGCAAGAACGGCTGGTATGTGCTCTATCTGGACGGCATCGCCTCGGGTTGCTTCGGCAGTTGGAAGTCCGGCACATCTCAGACCTGGAGCAGTCGCCAGCCCGTCGATGGCCTGGAGCGCGCGCTGGTCAGCCAGCGCATCGAGGAAGCCCTACGTCAGCGGGAAAATGAGCAAGCCCAGCGTCAGTGGGGAACTGCCAAGAAGGCGTTTTCGCTCTGGAACAACGCCCGCCGCGCCGATCCTAACCACCCTTACCTGATCGCCAAGGGCTGCCACCCCTACAGCCTGCGCCAGCGGAATGGCGAACTGCTGGTGCCTCTGTACCTAGATGGTGTGCTAGTGAATTTGCAGCGCATCGGCGCCGACGGGCAAAAGCGTTTCCTCCCCGGAGGCCGAGTGAAAGGTTGCTATTCGCCGCTCGGGAGCATCAAGCCGGGCGAACCGCTGTACCTCTGCGAAGGCTGGGCGACGGGAGCAACGCTACATGCCGAAGGCGGGGCCGCCGTTGCCTGTGCCATGAATGCCGGCAATCTGCTGGAGGCAGGCCGTCACCTGCGACGCCGATACCCGGACGCCGTGCTGATCGTGGCCGGCGACGACGACCGCCTGACCACAGGCAATCCGGGGCGGACTTCCGCCATCAAAGCTGCCGCAGCCCTGGACTGCGGCCTAATCCTGCCGCCGTGGCAGGGGATTGAGCCGCTTTCGCTCAGCGACTTCAACGACCTGAACCAATGGCGGATGGCTAAGTGATGAGCGATCACCTGATCCCCAAGCCAATTTTTCCCGAAGCCGGCCGTCTGCAGCCTGATCCTGTCATGACTATCGACTTGGTGGCCGAAGCCATAGCACGGCTGAAGGAGGACGCCGGCGCCGTGTTCGAGCCTGAAGTGTTGGAGCTGCTTCGAAATGCGCGCGATGCCTCCCCTGCCCAATGGGCACGCCACCGCCAGGCTATCAAGGCGACTGGAGCCGTGAGCATGGCCGACCTGGACCGGCTGACCCGCCCCAATATTGACTATGCCACATGCAAGGACGAGCTTTTCGCATCCGTGACGATCCATCCTGACCCGGTGGACGGCGCCGCGCTGTTGAGCGAGATCGCTGCGACCATCCGCCGACACGTCATAGCCGACCCCCCGACCATTCACGCTGCAACGCTCTGGGTGGCGTTCACCTGGTTTATCGACGTGGTGGACGTAGCGCCCATCGCCAACATCACCGCCCCGGATAAGCGCTGCGGCAAGTCCGTGATGCTGGGCGTGCTAGCTCGTCTTTCTTGTCGTCCGCTGGCCGTGTCCAACATTGCGCCTGCGGCGTTGTTTCGCGCCCTGGAGTTGTGGATGCCCACGCTCTTGATCGATGAAGTGGACTCTTTCCTGTCCGAGCACGAGGAAGCACGCGGCATCCTCAATGCGGGGTTTACACGAGACAGCGCCTTTGTGGTTCGCTGTGTGGGTGACGACCACACGCCGACCCGCTTTAACGTCTGGGGAGCCAAGGCGCTGTGCGGCATCGGCAAGATTGCCGATACCCTGGCCGACCGGAGTATCCCCCTGTGCCTTCGCCGCAAGCTGCCTGGCGAGCGCACTATCAAGATGCGCCATGCCGACGCCGAGCAGTTCGCCGCTCTGGTGGGTAAGCTGGCCCGCTTCGCCGTGGACAACCGGGACGCCGTGCACCTGGCCAGGCCGACAGAGATAGAAGGACTGAACGACCGCGCCAATGATGCGTGGGAGCCGCTGCTAGCGATTGCTGCGGCTGCTGGGGGCGATTGGCCGCGACTGGCACGTCAAGCCGCAATCACGCTCCACGGCCTGGAAGGTGAACCGCCCAGCATCGGCGCCGAGCTGCTCGCCGACGTGAAAGCCGTGTTCGATGACAAGCTCGCCAGCAAGATCTTTAGCGCCGACCTGCTAAAGGCCTTGGTAGCAGATGAGGAATCACCATGGGCCAGCTGGAACCGTGGCAAGCCAATATCCCCCCGCCAGCTCTCGGCCAGGCTCGCAGACTTCGGCATCAAGTCGAAGGACATCCGTATCGGCTCCATTAACAAGAAAGGGTACGACCGCGCCGACTTTTCCGACACCTTCGAGCGCTACCTTTCCACCGACACCCCTTCTCCATCCGCGACAACGCGACACGCATACTCCCACGCGGCCTCCAGCGATTTTCAATCTGCGACATTCCCCCCCTTTGTCGCGGATAAAAAAACGCTGCAGCCCAGTAACGATGTGGGTTGTCGCGTTGTCACGGATATAACACCCATGCCTGGCGGGAAGGACGTAAACGGGCGGCTTTTCCGGGGCGAGATATGAGCGTCGCTGAACTGCTGGAGCGGGCCCAGGCCGAGGGCGTTTCGTTGGCGCTGGAGGATGGGCGTCTGATCTGGGAGGCCGACCGCGAACCGCCAGGGGAATTGCTGGAGGAAATCCGTTCTTGCCGCCTGGGGATCATCGAAGAACTGGCAAGGGACTGGCTGAGCCGTGTCGCCCATCTGCTGGGCTGCACGCCGGAGCACCTGCTGGAGCACCGTTTCATCGATCACCACGACCTGGTGGAGCAGCACCAGCAAGCTCCCTGGCGAGTCGCTCGCCTGATCCAGACCCACCCCGATTGGAGTCCACCCACCCAGGGTGTATGCAGCGGCGCTGCCTGGCATGGCGGCGACGCCACACATCGCAGCTTGGCGCGCTGCTGATGCCGAGCACTGGAGGAAACGCCATGACTAGAAGCTATTCAGTGGCGACCAACCGAGCCAAGAAACGGGTCAAGCCAACCGAGCTACGAGCCGTTCTGGAGGGGCTGCCTGAAAGTCAGGAGGTCAAGCGCCAGATCGAGCGTCTCGCGAACCAGTTGGTGGCCGAGGGGCGTGACCTGACGGCCACCGATGCACGCCAATTGCGGGACATTGCCGAGCTGGAGCTACGGGCAGCCGAGACACGGCAGATAGCTAACCTGTTCCGCGATGCTGGCGACCTGAAGGGCTGGGCGTCCGCCCTCAAGTCCCTGGACGGCTACGCGGCGTTGAAGCGTGGCCTGCTGCGCGACCTGAAGCTGACTCGCATGACCACTGTCACGACGATAACGCCAAGCACGGAACGCAAACACGATTCGAAAGCAGCGAAGGGCTGGGAGGGCGTGCTGTGAAAGCCGAACTGACCTTCGCAACGCCAGATTGGGCAGAGCGACTGCAACGCCAGGAAATGCCCATCGATCTGAGCGACGTGGGGCCGCTCCTGAACGATACCCGCGTGAAAGCCGCCCTGAGTCTCTTCGACGCCCTATGCCTGCCCGACGTGCCGGGACAGCCACCCATGAGTTCAGCGGCGGCTCCCTGGCAGCGGGAAGTCGTGCGGCTGGCTGCAGGCGGCTTGCAGAAGGACGGGCGGCAGAGCGTGAATACCCTGGGCATCATGGTACCCAAGAAGAACAACAAGACCACCTTCGCCGCTGCCATGTGCCTGACGCTGGCGACCATGAGCCCGCGACCTAATGCCGAATTCCTGCTGATCGGTGCCGAGCAGTCCATTGCGAATCTCGCGTTCAATCAACTGGCCGGGATGATCGCTTGTGACGAGACACTGCGAGACATGTGGCACGTTCGCGAGCACCTCAAGCGAATCGAGAACCGCCAATCCGGCGTAGCCATCGCGGTGAAGACCTTCAGCATGGAAGCCGTGACCGGTTCCAAGCCCGCGTTCGTGCTGCTGGATGAGGTTCACCTGCTGACCGGGCCGGATGCCTCCCGAGTAATCGGACAGATTCGCGGCGGCATGGCGGCCATTCCCGAAGCCCAGTTGGTGTGGATCAGCACGCAATCGGACGTGGCCCCGCGTGGCTTCTGGAAGGACGAACTGACCAAGGCCCGGGCGGTGCGGGACGGTAAGCTTCACCTGCCAGGCTATGCTCCTGTCCTGTACGAACCACCGCCCGGGACGGCCAGCGACATCCTGAAAGCCTCGCACCCAGACGTCTGGCGGCTGGTCAACCCGAGCCTTGGTTACTCAATCTCGGAAGCCTGGATGGTGTCGTCCTTCCGCGAGGCCGTGGCCGTAGGCGAGCAGGAGGTGCGTCGCTGGCTCTCGCAGCATGCCAACGTCGAGGTGTCGACCTTCGAGATGGGAGAGGACGCCTGGGGTGGTGCCCAGGTCTGGGAGCGAGGCCAGCGTCCGGGCGTCACCTTTGAAAGTGTGGTCGAACACGCCGACGCACTGGTGATCGGCCTGGATGGGGGCGGCCTGGACGACTTGCTGGCGATCACGGTGCTGGGGCTGGTCGGTGGTCAGTGGCTGGCCGCAACCCGAGCCTTCTGCTACACGGTCGTCCTCGAACGCCGCGCGCAGATTGCCAGCCTGTTGCAGGACTTCGCCGCGGCGGGCGACCTGGTATTGATGAATGAGGCTGACGGCTTGGGGCCGGTGATCGACTTGCTGTTGGCCATCCATCAACGCCGTGACGGTGTGATGCTGGCAGCGGACCCCAATGGCGTCGCCGTGGAGATTGCCGAGACGCTGTTGGCAGCGGGCTGGGTACGGGCAGACATCGTCGCAGTGCGTCAGGGCTGGGGGCTACGCCCTGGGTATCAGGCCCTGGAGCGACGCCTGCGTGCAGGCACGTTCCAGCATGGTGGCCAGCCTCTGCTGAACTGGTGCGTGTCCAATGCCCGCGTGGATCCCACCTCGGGCCTCGTGACGAAGAAAGTGTCCGGCTCGGCCAAGATCGACTGCCTGACCGCCCTGGCCACTGCTGCCGTGGCGCTGATGGAGCTGCCCCCGCCGGTCGACATTGCTGGGCTGATCGGGTGACGACATGCCTCGTAAGCCCAACAGCCCCTTCCGCTCGACCAGTCCTGGTATGAGGTCGCTGACCCCACCTGGTCGACCTGTGCGACTCGACACGTCCGGTGAGCAGCGAGCCGGACACACCGTGTACCAATCGACACGTTGGGCCAACCTATCGGCCAAGCTGCGGCGCGAGGTCGGCCAATGCGAGAAGTGCGGGCGTAGCGATGGCTGCTTGTACGTGGATCACGTCGTCGAACTCCGCGACGGCGGCCATCCGTGGGATCGGAGCAACCTGCAAGTGCTCTGTGCCTCCTGCCACAGCCTGAAGACGCAAGCCGTTGCCAAGGATCGGGCATGGCGACCGTTGGCTGAGCAGCTAGAGCAGCAGCTGAGGTCGGCTGGATGGCTGAAAGATGAGCGAGATCTTCAGTAGTCCGCAGGGGTCGGCCAGGGCGGGGGGAGGATCAAAAGGAAATAGCGAACGCTTACCAAGCGACCCTCGCTCTCACGCACAGGTTTATTGCTCCGCATAACCTTTGCGTTGGATCGGGGCGTACTAATTCCCTAGGCCAAGAGGCAGCTACCGACCCATAGCGGACGTTGAGCAAGACGATCGTAGCGCGCCAACGATCGCCACATCGTTGGTAGTTCGCTCAAATGTGGGACTCCAGTGATCATTACGCTTAGAGCATTGAAAGCAACAAGTGCACGGTGGCGCAACAACCTTGTCCAGGCAGGTGTGATACCTGCAACTCGCCGCCGATGCCGTTGATCAGGTGCTGGGCGATGTTCAGGCTGAGGCTGTTGCGTGCCTGTTTGCGGATGGGGTAGTCGCGGGTCAATTCCGAGAGAGAGTAAGCGCGTATTTCACGGTGCTCGCGGACTGGCAGACCTTCGAGGGTAATGCGTACTCCCATCTGCTGCTGTTTTGGGCTGGCGACGATGCGCAGCTGGACGCTGCCGTCGTCAGTAAGGTCTATCACGTAAAGACCCAGGTGCCGCAGAGCTTCACGCAGTGATCGTGCATCGACCAGTAGAGCTTTCCGCAAGCGAGTGCTGGACTCCAGCTTCAGGGGCAATTGTTTCTGGTCGGCCTGGACGTGCAACGCATCAAGAACTTCTGCGGCGAGCTCATCCAGGTACGTGGGCAGCAGAGGAACTTCTTCCTGGGCTATTAGTGCGCACTTGAGCGAGGCACCGTGCACCAGCAACTCCTCCAGGATCGTGTGGGCCTCCCCCAATGCAGTCGTATCGGGCTGCGCTAGGGTGCCGGCGAGTGCCTCTAGACGTTCGTTTAGATGAATGGTTGCGCTGGTAAACAGGTCGGTCAGTTGCTGGTGTGCCAGCTCATTGGCCTCGGCGCGGATGCGCAGCTCATTGAGCTGGTCGTAGCGGTCGGTGATATCGGTGCTGCAGCAGATCATTCCAACCAGATTGCCATCGTGATCCCTGTAGGGCGTGCCCCAGTGATGCAGAACACGACGTTCTCCATGGATGGTAACTTCTATGTCTTTGCTGAAAGGCTGTTCCTGGGCAATGGCCCGCTGCAAAAATCGCAGCATGTTGCTTGCGTCATCTGGCGGATACCAGTCCACCTCGGTAGTGCGGGTACCCAGAACGTCGTCCAGCGCCGCGTGGTAAAGCTTCAGATGCGCAGGGTTGGCGTAAACCAGACGCGCCTCGGTGTCGCGAACATAAAAGGCGGCCGGCAGGCTTTCGACCATGGAGCGCCACATGGGCGCTTCGCCTTCACCACCTCGCTCGCTTGCTGCCAAGCCGGCAGGGGCGGCAAGACGGTTGCGCCGGGCAAAGTCGATTAGATCGAGCATACTGGTAAGGTTGAGCTTACTGCGCATGCGGGCCCGGTACGTACTGACCGACTTCTCGCTGATGGTCAGTTCACGGGCTATCTCCTGGTTGCTGTAGCCGCTGGCAAGCAGACTGAGCACGCTTAACTCACGGTTGGACAACGAGGCCACGCGCTCGGCGTCGTTCTCTTGCAGGCTGCCGAGATGCACGCTGCCGAGCGTTTCGGCTGGGAAATAGCTGTGGCCCCGCAAGACTACCGCTAGGGCTTCCTTGAGTTGCTCGACTTCCTGATGCTTGCTGACAAAGCCCGACGCTCCTACCTGCAGGAAGCGTCCAACGTAGTGTTCCGAATCTTGAGTGCTGTAACCCAGGATCGGCAACGTAAGTCCGCGAGCGCGCAGGCGCGAGATGACGTCCAGCCCGGTAATTTGCGACAGATCAATGTCGATAATCAGGAGGTCCGGCGAAAGGCGCGTCGTTAGACTCAGCGCTTCGAGGCCGTTGCGAGCTTCGCCCACTACCGTATGCCGCTCTTCCTGTAATAGCGTGCGAACGGCATAACGGGTCATCGGGTGTTCGTCCGCAATCAGGATCCGCGCCATCTTTTCCCCCTTCGTCGATCTTCACTCTAGGACAAGCTGATGGCTCGCGTGTAGTCGTTTTCCTACAAATCGTGACTGGTTTTCGCATCCTCACATTGAGGCGGTGCGCAAAGAATGGCGTCAATCCTTCCCCTCAAGGTGACTCGCCATGGAATCGCTCACATGCCACACAAGCCTCCCCAAGACACCGCTCGCCATCATCGTCGCCATGCTCATCAGTACCCCAGGTCTGGCAGCGGATTTCAACACTTCTCAAATCTTTACCGCGGCTAATACGCAGCCCCAAGTGCTGACGCAGTCACGCATCAGGGTCAGCAGTAGTGATCCCGCACTCAGCATTCTGCACACGGATCTAACCCTGCAAAGCGTGTTTGTCAGCAACGCTGGTTCCGGAGCGGCACTGCTCGTCTCTGATAGCGCGCATCTGGACGCACAGGCAATCGATGGTTCTACGCAATCGAACGGAGCTCCGGCGCTGTCAGTGCATAATCGGGGAGTGGTAAGGCTGGCTAAGGGCAGCGTGCTGACCACTCTGGGCAATGGAAGTCCCACCGCACTGGTTGATGGCGGTGAGTTACATCTGAGCGATACCAGCTTGGTGACCCATGGGATTACCAGTCCAGGAATCAGACTGAGCAGTCAGTCGCTCCTGCAAGTAGAGCGATCGAGTATCGAAACTTTCGACATGAGCAGTGCCGGCATCCAGAGCGACGATAACGGTGTGCCCGGCGTCGTCAGTGATTCGCGGATTTACACCCATCAGGCAGAAAGTGATGGCGTCAGTCTCAATAACAGTGGCCCCATAGCTTTGGCCAATACTCAGATACTCACCGAGGCCGACGCAGCTGCTGGAGTCGCGGCGCGATGGGGTAGCCAGGCGATTCTGAACCAGGGCAGTACGGTGCATACACACGGATACAACGCCGAGGCACTCGGCGCTCGTACCGGTTCAAGCATCCAAATGAACGATGGAACCCTTTTCAGCGAGGGGCCGCGATCAGCGGCGGTGCTTGTCAGTGGTGCAAGCAGCATCAGCTTGCAGAATGTGCAGGGACTGAGTATCGGGACCATGGCCCCGGCGCTGAGTATCGAGGGTGGCAGTCAGGTTAGCGCTCAAGACAGCCAGTTGAGTAATGCTGATGGCAGCACTGCACGCTTCATCGCCGGACAAGGGCCGGGCCAGCTGACACTGAGCAACTCGCAGTTGAGCGGCCCCCTCACGGTAGTTGAAAGCGAGCAGGGCAGCCTGGGCAACGTCATCGCCCAAGGAAGCCATCTAATAACCACTATGGGCGAAGCCTTCAGCATACAGTCTGACAGCATCCTCCAAGCGTCGCTTCGCAACAGCCAGGTTGACTCTCCGACGCTCGCCGAGGTCATCGACAACGGCCAACTACAGCTTTTAGCCAGCGGAAGCTCACTTAAGGGCAACACCCTTTTGCACGACAGCAGTCGCGGTCGCCTGGATATGCAGCTGAACACCAGTAATTGGAGCTTCGAAGGCAATTCCTCGGTCAGCAATCTGGAGCTACAGGATGCCGGTCTGTTATTTGCCGGTAAGGGGTATCAGGTTTTAACGGTGAATGGGGATCTCATCGGCCACGGCCGCTTCCTGATGAAGACCGACCTTGCCAGCTCCCAAGGCGATCTGCTGGCAGTGCAAGGCCAGGCGGAAGGCGATCATGAAATCCTAGTGGCCGACAGCGGCCGCGACGCCCAAGGAGCCCCGCTTAAATTAGTCGCAAGTGGAGGTGGCTCAGGACAGTTCAGGCTGGTTGGGGGACATGTGGATGCCGGTGCCTTCCGTTATGGTCTGCAGCACCAAGGAAATGACTGGTATCTCGTTGAAACCGCTCGCCTAGCGCCCATGCAGGTCTTGGCTCCTTCTCGACCGGCGCAGCGTACGCCATCAGCTCAGGGCGGTACTGTTCCAATGACCGCGCTGGCCCCGTCCCAGCAGCCACAGCAGCAGGTGGGCCCAACCACCCGCTTGCCCATGGCGGCGCTGACTCCGGCGACGCAGCCGCAGTTGGTTTCTTCGCAGGCAACAACCATTCCCATGGCCGCACAGAATCCAGCATTGGGTAAATTGGGACAGGCGCAGCGGTTGTCCAAGGGCGCGAATGCAGCCCTAGGCATGCAAACCGCCGCAGCGAATCTCTGGCAGAGCGAGCTGGGTACTCTCACACGTAGGCTCGGCGAGCTGCGCGAAGGTCATGACCAGGGCGGTCTCTGGACTCGCGCCATGGGCGGCCGGATGAACGTCGACAGCGGCGACAGCCGCGCCTTTGAACAGAACCTGAGTGGTGCGCAGATCGGCGCTGACCGCTCACTGGAGCAAAGCGACGCCACTCTCTATCTCGGCGGAGTAATCGGTATGGGGCGCTCCAATCAGAACTTTGGTGAGCACAGCTCTGGCGCTATCGACAGCCGAAGCGTCGCCCTGTACGCCACCTATGTCCGAGAAGACGGCTGGTATCTGGACTCAGTGCTGAAATACGACCACCTGCGGGGCAAGGTGAAGACGCCCTCTAACCTGGGCAGTCAGGTCCGCGGCCACTACGACGCCGACGCTTACGGTGCCAGCGTTGAGTTGGGGCGAACAATTCAACTGGGGCAGGGCTGGTTTGTCGAGCCGCAAGTGCAACTGGCTGGTGTGCACCTGCAAGGCCCGAAGTACATCAGCAGCGACAATTTGAACGTGGATGGCGACGCAACGGACTCCGTCCAGGCTCGGGCCGGCGGTCGCGCAGGGCGTAACTGGCAGCTGGGCTCCGGTATGCAAATAAACGGCTACCTCAGCGCCTCATGGATCGACGAGCTGGCTGGTGACGGAGCGGTCAAGGTGAACGGTCACTCACTGGATAATCAACTGCCGGGGTCTCGTACGGAACTGGGTGCTGGTGGCTCGCTGCTGGTGAGTGCTCACCAGAAACTGATGGTCGAGGTTCACTACGCCAATGGTCATGAGATCGAACAACCCGTCGCACTGACTCTTGGCTATCGCTACCTCTGGTAATCGTTGACGCCGCTTGGACGCACGCAGTACGGGACATTCCGTAAGGTATGAATCAATTACCCTATCTCGCCGAGTACAAGATTACTGAGCATGCTATGGCCCCATGCGTTGGCGGAGTCAATTAGCTCTCATCGCGGAACTGGAGTACTTCATCATGAAATCTACACTTTTGATTTCGTTGACACTTGTAGCCACACTGGCAAATGCCTGTTATGGCAAGGTCGAGATCATCACTGCTCCTGTGAATTTCGAAAAGGGTTCGTCTAGTTCAACCTTGCAAGGCAGCTTCAAAGGCTACGGTAGTGTCTTGCACACCCTCGTCGCGAGAGCTGGCCAGAAGATGACGATACGTATCACGGGAAGTCGCAATGCAAATTTCAATATTTTCGCTCCCGGCCAGACTTCCGGATCTTCCGCAGCCTTGGGGAGTGGCTATGTAGGGGGCGACTGGAGTGGAACTCTATCTGAAACTGGCCGCTACACCGTGCAGGTCTATCAACCTCGAGCAACGGCGCGGCGTGGAACAGAGGTGGCCTACTCCATTTACTTCCAAGTGCAATAGACGACCGTATTCAACGGAGCACATGGAGCTGACATGAAGCGTCGCTGGCCTCTACCGATTGATCTACGCGGCCTGATACTGTTTTTCGTCCTAATCTCTGTTTTTGCCACGCTCTGCAACAGTCTCGTAGTGTCGTATCGTGTGCAGCGGGATGCTCTGGTGCATTCAGCCTTGGAGGCAAATGCCGCCTATGCTGCGAAAGTTGCGTCGAGCATCGGCGAGTTTTTGCGCTCCGCTCAGCGTCGTCTGAAGTACAGCGCTGCAGTCCTCCCTCATCATTGGAATGACCCAGATGCGTTGCGCGCGGAGGCTCTACGCCTGCAAGCACAGGATGATGATTTCAACTCGATAGCCATAGTGAATGCCAATGGTGTGGTGCTCTACGCTTTTCCCGATTCGCTGCAGATCGACGGGAAAATGCTGCGCTCAGAAGGTGTACAGCAAGCATTGGCGCAAAGGGAGCCGACAGTCAGCTCAGCATACCTGTCGGTCGCGGGAAATCTGGTGGTGTTCGTTTCTTACCCTATTACGTCACCGGATGGGGAGTACCTGGGCGCTATTGGTGGTTCAGTCTACCTGCGTAAACAAAGCGCACTTCACACTGTCATCAGCAGCCATTTTCATCACGAAGGGACTTTTGCCTTCGTGGCCGACAGCAATCGACGACTGCTCTATCACCCTAATCAGGCCCGCATTGGCGAGGTACTCGGTTGGAGCAAAACAGTCGACGTCGCCCTGCGCGGAGAAAGCGGCAAGATGGAGGTTCCAAACTACCGGAATATCCCCATGCTTGCTGGCTACGCACCAGTCCAGGGCGCCCATTGGGCGGTCGTCGCCCAGCAGCCGAGGGAGCGTGCACTGGTTGCCCTGAAGCCCCTGATGATAGAGATGATACTGGGCCTGATACCTGCCGGTTTGGTGGGCATTGCTCTGATTCTGGCAGGAACAGCACTGATTGCTCATCCGTTGCACCAGTTATCCAAGGCTGCTGACCAGTTAGCCGCAGAGGAAACCGAGTTACGCCTATTAGGCGTCCAGGCCTGGTACAAGGATGCCTCGAACATCCGGCAGGCGATGCTTACCGGGGTAAGGCTACTCCAGCAGAAACTGGGCAAACTTAGTCACGAGGCTCAGAGCGACCCACTGACGGGACTGGCGAACCGCAGGGCAATGGCAAGTGTCCTTAAAATGCTTGAGGAAACCAATTTGGTTTATGCCGTTCTGGCGCTGGACATTGATCACTTCAAAAGGGTCAATGACAGCTTTGGTCACGATGCCGGAGATGTGGCGCTCAAGCATGTGGCGGACATTCTCAAAAGCAATTCTCGTACAGGCGACCTGGCATGTCGCGCGGGCGGCGAGGAGTTCACCTTAGTGATGCCAGAAGTCTCTTTGGACACCGCTCGTGGCCTTGGGGAGCGAATCAGGGAAATTGTCGAGAATAGCGATATCCCGAAAGTTGGCAGGCTGACCATTTCGATTGGCGTTGCTTGCAGATCTGGTAGCTCCGAGACGGCGGAAGACGTGCTCAAGCGAGCTGATGAGCGTCTGTATAAAGCCAAGGAGTCAGGGCGAAACAAGGTTATGGCTTAGGTTCCTCTTGAGCACTGGCCTGTAATGATGTCGCTGGAATCCCCGAAAGGTTTTTCCGCGATCGAGCCGTCCCATGGGCAGCCTTTTCATTTCTTCGATCCGGAGTGAGTGCCGAAACGAAGGTCTGC
>JBKYMN010000013.1:0-243365 GCA_046940325.1 Enterobacterales bacterium AE_CKDN230030158-1A_HGKHYDSX7
TGACAGCTTCATCGTCACCGTCAACGATGGCCACGGCGGCGTGGTCGACCAGACCGTCAACCTCACCATCACCCCGGTGAACGACGCGCCGGTGTTCACCAGCGGCGCGACCCTCAGCACCGCCGAAGACACCGCCAAAGTCGGCCAGCTCACCGCCACCGACGTCGAGAACGACAGCGTCACCTTCTCGCTCAAGGCCAACGGCGGCGCCAGCCACGGCACCGTGGTGGTCAACGCCAACGGCAGCTACACCTACACCCCGGCGGCCAACTACAACGGCAGCGACAGCTTCACCGTGCTGGCCAACGACGGCAAAGGCGGCATCACCGAGCAGACCATCAACGTCACCGTCACCCCGGTGAACGACGCACCCAACGGCACCGACAACACCGTCAGCCTGAACGAAGACAGCAGCCGCAGCTTCAGCGCCGCCGACTTCGGCTTCACCGACGTGGACACCGGCGACACCCTCAGCGCCGTGCGCATCGACAGCCTGCCGACCAATGGTTCGCTGAAGTTCAACGGCGCCGCCGTCACCGCCGGCCAGGTGATCGATGCCGCCGACCTGAGCAAACTGGTCTTCACCCCGGCGGCCAACGCCAACGGCAACAACTACGCCAACTTCACCTTCTCGGTGAAGGACAGCGCCGGCGCCTTCGACGCCACGCCGAACAAGATCACCCTCAACGTCACCCCGGTGAACGACAACCCGGTCGCCGTGAACGACACCTACTCGCTCGCCGGTCTCAAGGGCAACTACTGGGGCTACCGCGAAGGCACCGACGGCGCCAACCTGACCAGTCTCAGCCAGGTCGCCGCCTTCATCGCCGGCAAGACCGCCGCCGCCACCTTCACCGCCACCAGCCTGAGCTACAACCTCAGCGGCGGCGACCTGGGCGGCGACGGCAACCTGCAGAAGTTCCTCGGCAACGACGCCGGTTCGCTGAACACCGACCCGGCGAACACCTCCGACGCGATCATCCAGCTCACCGGCGCGATCAACCTCAACGCCGGCAACTACCAGCTGCGGGTCAACGCCGACGACGGCTTCAGCATCAAGATCGACGGCGTGGAAGTCTTCAAGTACGACGCCATCCAGAGCCCCACCGGCCGCGAGTCGGCGGTGTTCAACATCGCCCAGAGCGGCAACCACACCATCGAAATCATTTACTGGGATCAAGGTGGCCAGGCCCAGCTGCAGGTGGAAATGCGTCCGCAGGGCGGCACCTACACCACCGTCGGCGGTACCGCCCTGACCCACCCGGTGGGCGAACTGGTGACCAACGAAGACACCGCGCTGACCATCGCCCCGCAGACCCTGCTGGGCAACGACAGCGACGTGGACGGCGATTCCCTGTCGATCCTCAGCGTACAGAACGCGGTCAACGGCACGGTCGCGCTGGTCAACGGCAACGTCGTGTTCACCCCGAGCAAGGACGTCAACGGCACCGGCAGCTTCACCTACACCATCAGCGACGGCCACGGCGGCACCAGCACTGCGACCGTCACCGTCGGCATCACTGCCGTCAACGATGCGCCGACCCTGGTGGCCGATACCGCCAGCACCAAGGAAGACACGGCGGTGAAGATCGACGTGCTGGCCAACGACAGCGACGTGGACGGCGACAAGCTGACCGTCAGCACCGCCACCGCCAGCAACGGCACCGTGGTGATCAACGCCGACGGCACCCTGACCTACACGCCGAAAACCAACTACAGCGGCAGCGACACCATCAGCTACACCGTCACTGACGGCCATGGCGGCACCGCCACCAGCACCGTCGCGGTCAGTGTCAGCCCGGTGGCCGATGCACCGCAGCTGCTCAACGGCAGCATCTTCCAGCTCAACCCGGGTGCGGTCACCATCAGCACCACCCAGGAAGTCACCCGCGCCGTGCTGGAGCAGGAAACCGGCCTGTCCAACAACGCCCTCAACGCCATCGACCCGCCCAAGGGCGCGCTGAACGATCCGGGCAACGTCACGGTGATCGACGGCGCGCTGACCAGCTCGGACTACAGCCTCACCGCTGGCAGCAAGATCAACTTCACCTGGGCCTTCACCAACGGCGAGAACACCGTCAGCGAAATCCAGGACGGCTTCAACGACATCGTTGCCCTGGTCGTCACCGACCCCACCGGCGCCCGGCAGGTCATCCAGGTGACCTCCTCGGAACAGCTGGGCGCCAGCGTGAACGGCAACGGCATCCAGAGCTTCACCGCGACCCAGAGTGGCAACTACCACTTCGACTGGCTGGTGCTCAACGGTGGTGACAATGGCAAGGACTCCAGCCTGGCCATCAGCAACACCACCGTGACCTTCGGCGGCAAGACCTACGGCTCGGCCGTGGACATCGCCCTGACCACCGGCCTGACCGACACCGATGGCTCCGAGAGCCTGAGCGTGAAGATCAGCGGTGTGCCGACCGATGCCGCGTTCACCGCCGGCACCAAGGGCGCCGACGGCAGCTGGACCTTCACCGAGGCGCAACTGCACGACCTGCAGCTGCTCACCGCAGTGAACTACACCGGCACCCTGAACCTGAACGTCACCGCCACCGCCACCGAGTCCGACGGCAGCACCGCCAGCAGCACCGGCACACTCGCCGTCACCGTCGCCACCACCACCAGCACCACGGCCAGCAACAACAACGACCTGCTGCACGGCCTGGACGGCAGCGACACCCTCAGCGGCAGCAACGGCCACGACATCATCTACGGCGGTACCGGCAACGACACCCTCAACGGTGGCAACGGCAACGATTCGCTGTATGGCGGCGCGGGCAATGACACCCTCAACGGTGATGCCGGCAACGACCTGCTGGTGGGCAACGAGGGCAACGACATCCTCAACGGCGGCGCGGGTGACGACATCCTGATCGGCGGCAAGGGCAGCGATACCCTCACCGGCGGCGCGGGTGCCGATACCTTCCTGTGGCGCGCGGGGGATACCGGCAGTGCGACCATCACCGACTTCAAGGCCAGTGAAGGTGACCGCATCGACCTCAGCGACCTGCTGCCCGATGCCGCGCACAACGACATCCTCAGCTACCTGAAGGTGGACACCGCGACCTCGACCCTGCAGGTGAGCACCACCGGCCAGGTCAACACCAGCGCGGATGTCACCATCAAGCTGACCGGCGTCGACCTTTCGAACTACGGTTCGACCTCCAGCGAGATCGTCAACAAGCTGGTGGCGGGTTCCGACCCGGTGGTCAAGACTGAGCATCATTGATCCGCGGTTGCCGCCAGGCTTCCAAACGGTCAGGCTCTGACACGACGGCAGCGGGGCCACCCTTCGGGGTGGTCCCGCTGTCGTTCCTTCACTTCACGAGACATGGGGACGGGTCGATGCTGTACATCCAGCGCAA
Source organism: Enterobacterales bacterium AE_CKDN230030158-1A_HGKHYDSX7 (assembly GCA_046940325.1). Lineage (GTDB taxonomy): Bacteria > Pseudomonadota > Gammaproteobacteria > Pseudomonadales > Pseudomonadaceae > Pseudomonas. Next base: position 3,369 of record JBKYMN010000013.1, read on the forward strand.
CGCCGAGGGGAAGATCGCGCGCGTCGAAGACGCCGAGTTCGAAGGCGCCACCGGCACCCTGCCGGCGGACCATGCGGATATCCAGGCCTGGGCGGCCGAGAGCAGCCTGCTGCAGCTCAAGCAGAGCGACCTGGACATGATCCGGGTACTGGAAGACCTGATCTCGGTGCTGATCACCAAGGGCGTCATCCGCATCACCGACCTGCCGCCCGCCGCGCGCTCCAAGCTGCTCAACCGCACCCAGGCGCGGGAAGCCCTGGGCGGGCTGACCCGGCTGATCAACGACGACGAGGAAACGGGGCTGATCTGAGCCCCGTTTTCTTTTGCGCGACGGCTGCATGGCCCTCCCTGTAGGAGCGAGCTTGCTCGCGAACCGCATGGCACGATCCACTACGGACGCTGCCCAAGCCGTCGCTTTCCACGTGCAAGATCAGTCTTTGCTCGAAATGCTTTTGCCTCAGGTTGGGGATTTCTGCGCCGCTTCGGCGTAAGCGTGGACTTCGTGTTTCGCCCCCTCGGGCGACCTCCTTTGGAAAGACCCAAAGGAGGCAAAGGTCTCGCCCCTGCCATCCGGTTTTTCGCTTGGGGCGAAAAATACCCTCGTTGAACCGAAGTTTCAGGGGCACGCCGCGAAGGGCCATCCCTGGCCCATCGCGGCTCTCGCGGCATCCATGCCGCTCAACCCCTGAAACTCCGGCTCAACGAGGCCTCCTGAAAGGGGCACTCCGGAGCGTGCGGAAATTTCTCTGGAAATCTTCGAGAGCCAGAGCCAAAGCCATGACGAGTAACCCGCAGGAGCGCCCCGCCCTGACGTCAATCACCAGGGCGCCGGCCCACCGAACAGCTGGCCCTGCACGCCCTGAATACCCATCTCCTTCAGCACACGGAACTCCCCTGCCGTCTCCACCCGCTCGGCAATCAGCGGCAGGTCGATGCTGTGCGCCGCGCGCTGCATCGCCTCGATGAACAGGCGCTTGTCGTTCTCCTGGTCGATATGGCGGATGTGGCTGCCATCGACCTTGAGGTACGCCAGCCCGAGGCGAGCCAGGTTGCCGATCATGCTGAAGCGCCCGCCGAAGTGCTGCAGGCTCAGGCGATAACCCAGCTCGCCGAGACGGCGGGTCAGGGCTTCGAGCACCGCTTGCGCCGGCAGCTGGTCTTCTTCCAGCTCCAGGGTCAGGCGCCCGGCGAATTGCGGGTGCTGCTTGAGCAGGTCGAACACCCGCGTAGTCGCCCACTCATCGCGCAGCAGCGCGGCGGACAGGTTCAGCGCCAGCGGGCGGTTGTGCCGGGCCATGTCCGCCAGCACGCTCTCCAGCATCAGCAGGTCCAGCCGCGCAGTCCAGCCGAAGCGGTCCAGCCAGGGCAGGAAGCGCCCGGCGGCGATGCTGCCGCCCTGCCCGTCCGGCAGGCGCGAGAGCGCCTTGTAATGCAGCACCACCTGCGGGTCGGCGCAGGACACCACCGCCTGAAAATGCAGCTGGAAGCGCTTGTGCACCAGCGCCTCGTCCAGCAACTGGTGCCAGCTGTGACGTTCCTCGGCGACCGGCTTCGCACCGCCCTGGAGGAAGGCCCAGCAGCTGTCGTTCTGCCGTTCGGCCTGCGCCAGCGCCTCGTCCGCGCGCTGCAGCAGCGCCTGCGCAGAATCGCCGGAGACGAAGGGCACCAGCCCCAGGCAGGCCACCGGGCTGACGTCGCTGGCGCCGGTGGTCACCAGCGCAGCGAGCATGCCCTCCAGGCGCATCGCCAGGGCCGGCGCATCCTCGGGCATCAATCCCGGCGCCAGCATCACGAACTCGCCACCGCGGCTGCGCGCCAGGGTCAGGCCCGCACCCAGCCCTTGTCCGGCCAGCCGTAACTGGTCAGCCACGGCCTTGAGCAACTGGTCGACGCGCTGGCCGCCCAGACGCTGGTTGAGCCCGGCCAGGTCGTTGACCCTCAGCACCAGCAGCACGCCGCTGCTGACCTGGTCCTCGGCGCTCAGGCGGTTGCTCAGTTGCATGTCGAAGAAGCGCCGGTTGCCCAGCCCGGTCAGGCTGTCCTGGTAGGCCTCGTCGCGCAGGCGTTCGCTGCGCTGGGCCTGTTCCTGGAACAGTGCCTTGAGCTTCTCCACCATCTGGTTCATCGCCTGCACCACGCGGCGCAGCTCGGGAGTACGCGGCAGCTCCGGCAGGCTGAGGAATTCGCGGCGGGCAATGGCGTGGGATTGCTCCACCATGTAGTCCAGCGGTTTCAACTGGCGGCGCAGCAGGATGGCGCCGAGCACGGCGCTGGCGATGCCGCACAGCACCAGCCAGAGCAGGCTGCCCAGGGCGCTCTGCCAGAGCTTGGCGATGGCGAACATCGGGTGGCTGAGCACTTCCACGCGCGCTGCCTGGGTCCAGCCGCGGCTGACGATGGCGTCGCCACCGGCCGAGTGCAGGTCGATCAGCGCGATGAACCACTGCGGCACCTTGGCCGCCACCGCATCCGGCACACCGGTGCGCTCGACGATCACCTTGCCGGTGGCCAGGTCGATCACGCGGATGCTCTCGAAATAGCCGCTGTCGAAGATCGAGCTGACCATCAGCTCGACCATCGCCGGGTCATCGATGTTCGGCGTCAGCGACAGGCCCAGCGCGGTGGCCGCGTCCTGGGCGTGGGAGCGCAGCTGGTTGCCGTACTGCTCGCGCGAGCTCTCCAGGCCGACCATGAAGCTGCCGCTGAAGGCGACCACCAGGAACAGGCAGATGGCGATCAACAACTGTTTGAACAGGGACATCGTGTCTCCAGGCTCCTTCGAAGGAGCTATTCACCTCGATCAGAGGAGCTATTCGTTCTCGGGAAAGCCTTCGGCTTTCATCTTCTTCAACAGGTCCTGCCAGCGCGACAGCCGCTTGCTGTCGCCCACCTGCCTGCCGCCGCCCGCGCCACTGCCGGCCAGCCACAGGCCCTCGCCATTGAACGCGTAGACCGGTTGCAGGTCGCTGCGCTGGCTGGCCGGCAGGATGCTGCCGATCAGGTTGTCCAGCACCAGCGGCACGGCATCGGGCCTCGGGTAATAAGTCAGCACCATGTGCGCCTGGTTCAAACGCAATGCCTTGACGTAGGTAATACGCAGCTTCTGCGCCGGCACGCCCAGGTGTCGCAGGCTGATGTACTTGGCGATGGCGAAATCCTCGCAATCGCCGGCCCCCTTGAGCAAGGCCTCCACCGGCGTGGCCCAGTAGTCCACTTCGTGCCAGAGGCTCAGGTCATCGGTGAAACGCAGCCGGTCATTGAAGAAGCGATTGACCGCCTGCAGCTGGTCGCGCTCGTCGGCGGCGGCCTGCTGCGCGAGCAGTTTCTGCCAGGCATCGATGCGCACCTGGCCTTCGCCCAGCGGACCGTAGAGCCGCGCGGACTGTTCGCCGATCCGCTTGAAGTCCCACTCGTCCTGCTGGGCCCCCGCCAGCACGCCGAGCGACGTCACCAGCACCAGGGCCAAAGGCCCCGGCCAGCAACGGCGCAACGTCCTGGAACAACGGCTGAACACGATCGCGACTACCCGACTGCGAGCGCCGACAACCAGCTGCGGGCGCAGGGGTGGCATGGTGCAGACTGGCCGCGAAAAAAACAATGGCACAATGCAATCACTGCAGTGTGCCATCACCGGGTGACGCGGGCTTGAGCGGGGTCAGCTCTTCTCGGGCGGGGTCACGATATCGAACCAGAAGTTGAAGTCTTCCAGCATGCCGAACAGCTTGGCTAGCAGCAGCGGGTTGCCCGAGCTCTTGAGCTTGCCCTCGAACACCAGGCGCACCGGCGAGACTTCCTTGAGCATCAGGCGGTTGAGGTCGGCGCGGTCGATGGTCACGGTCTGCCCGGCGTTCTCGCTCTGCACGCCCTTGATGTTGTTCAGGTGCGAGTTCTTCAGCTCCAGCAGGTACTGCTCGTTCTTGTCCGGCAGCACCAGGTTGATGGCGAAGTCCTCGCCCTCGGCCTTCTCCGCGTTCAGGCGCACGCCGAGGTAGTCGAACAGCAGGCCGGTATCCATCGCCGCCAGCGCGTCGGGGCTGCCCGACTTCATCGTCGGCAGGTCTCGCGGCACGCCATTGCGCAGTTCCTGCGCCGCGGCCAGGTAGCTGTTGCGCCAGCCGGCGTTCTCCGCCTGGTAGCCGAGCTGCTCCAGGGCATCGGCCTGCAGGTTGCGCGCGGCCTGGTTGCTCGGGTCGGCGAAGACCAGCTTGTTCACCACCTCGACCACCCAGCGGTACTCGCCCTTGTCATAGGAAGCCCTGGCCATCTGCAGCAGGTGGTCGGCGCCGCCCATGAACTCGACGTAGTGCTTCGCCGAGTCTTCCGGCGCCAGCGGGTTCAGGGTCGCCGGGTTGCCGTCGTAATAGCCCAGGTACTTGTTCACCACCGCGCGCACGTTGTGGCTGACGCTGCCGTGGTAGCCGCGGTTGAACCATTCGTTGGCCAGTTCCGGCGGCACTTTCAGGCGCTCGTGGATCTGGTTGATGGTCACCCCGTTGTTGGCCAGGTGCAGGGTCTGGTCGTTGAGGTAGCCGTACAGGTCACGCTGCTTCTCCAGGGTGCGGACGATGTCCTCGTGCCCCCAGCGCGGCCAGTTGTGCACGGCGAACATCACCTCGGCCTGGCCGCCGAAGCTGTGCAGCGCCTCGTTGATGTACTTGCTCCAGCCCAGCGGGTCGCGAATCTCGGCGCCACGCAGGGTATAGAGGTTGTGCAGGGTGGCGGTGACGTTCTCGGCCATCAGCAGCGCCTTCTGCTGCGGCAGCCAGACGTTCATTTCCGCCGGCGACTCGGTGCCCGGGGTGTTCTGGAAGGTAAAGGGCACACCGTCGATCTCCAGGTCCTGCCGGTTGCCTTCGATCAGTCTGGTCGGCGCGATGATGCTCATCGGGCCGTGGGCGACGCCCTTGCCGATGGCCATGTCGACCTGACCGTTCGGGCCCTTGGGCAACAGCGTGCCGTACTGGTAGGTGGCACGGCGCAGCATGGCGTTGCCGGCCAGCACGTTCTCCTTGATCGCCGCTTCCATGAAACCCTTGGGCGCAATGATCTGCACCTCGCCCTTGTCCACCTGCTCTTGCGACACCAGCCCCTTCACGCCGCCGAAGTGGTCGATGTGCGCGTGGCTGTAGATGATCGCACGGATCGGCTTCTGCCCCAGCTCCTGGCTCACCAGCGCGTAGGCCGCCTTGGAGGTCGCCGGGGTGGTCAGGGTGTCGATGACGATCCAGCCGGTCTTGCCTTCGATGAAGGTGGTGTTGGCCAGGTCGTAGCCGCGCACCTGGTAGATGCCGTCGGTGACCTTGAACAGGCCATAGGACAGGTTCAGCTGCGCCTGGCGCATCAGGCTCGGGTTGACGCTGGCAACGTCCTTGGCGGCCTTGATGAAGTCGTAGTCGCCCAGCTGCCAGGCCACCGTGCCGTCCTCGTTCTTGATCACCAGGTTATCGGGGCGCTTGATCAGGCCCTTCTCCACCCGGTCGAAATCGGCGCGATCACTGAAGGGCAGCGACTGGCGCACCTGCTCCTGGGCGGCAGTGGTAAAGGACGTGGGCGCCTTGGGTTGTTCGGCGGCTGCCAGCAGGCCAGGGCAAAGGCCGGCCAGCAGCACGGCAGCGGAAAGACGGGACATCGGAGGACTCCGGTATTTGTAGTTGTGCTCGCACTATGCCGGCCGCCGCGCTAATAATTCCAATGCATTCCAAATTCACAATCAATGCAGGAAGCGCATGAGCGATCTTCGCCAGCTACGCCACTTCGTCGCCCTCGCCGAACACGGCCACTTTGCCCGCGCCGCCGATGCGGTGAATCTTAGCCAACCCGCCCTGTCGCGCAGCATCCAGGCGCTGGAAGGCCAGCTGGCCTGCCAACTGGTGGACCGCAACCCGCGCGGCATCACCCTCACCGCCCACGGCCGGCTGGTGCTCGAACATGCCCGCCGGCTGCTGGCCGGCGACCGCGCGCTGAAGAATGCGGTGCTGCAACTGGGCGACCTGGAAACCGGCGAACTGCGCCTGGGTGCCGGGCCCTTCCCCGGCGCACGGCTGATGCCCCAGGTGCTGGCGCGCTACAGCGGCGCGCACCCGAAGGTGCAGGTCCTGCTCGCCATCGAGAACTGGAGCGAGCTGCACCAGCGCCTGCTGGACGACGAGCTGGAACTGTTCATTGCCGACTACCGCGAACTCGAAGGCGACAGCCGCCTCGACATCCTGCCGCTACGGGTGCATCGCGGCGTGCTGTTCTGCCGACCGGGGCATCCCTTGCTCGAAACCCAGCCGACGGTCGAGAGCGTGCTTGACTACCCACTGGCCGGCCCGCGCCTGCCACGTGACGCCCACGAAGGCCTGGCGCGCACCCTCGGCCGTGAGCAGCCGCTGAGCGTGCAATGCGATGACGTGCTGATGCTCAAGGAGCTGGTGAAAGGCAGCGACGTCCTGTGCCTGGCGACCTGGGACGTGGTCGCCGCCGACGTGCGAGCCGGAAACCTCGCCACCCTGCCCTGGCCCAGCGGCGAAGTCGCTGGACGCGGCTCCGCCTATGCCCTGGTACGTCATGCCAGCCGCAGCCTGTCGCCTGCCGCCAGCCAGTTCGTCGAGTTGTTGCTGGAGGAAGACGCGGCGTTCAACGCCGTGCCGTGAAGATCATCGGCGCCAACCCTGGTTCGGGCCACCGTAGTAGGCCGGCGGCGGTGCGGGCTGGTAATAGCGAGGGCCATCCCGCCAACCGCCGTGTCCGTGCCCCGGCGGCGGAAGGATCACGCAGCCAACCAGCGGGAGAAACAACAGTGCAACAGCAAAGATACGACGCATGGCGCCTCCATCGAACGGACCGGCTGCCCCACCGGGATGCGGGGCGATCATTCTTCCGGTCTCGCAAGATCAGACATGTCTGTCAGAAGGCGGTGCCGCAGCTGAAGGTAAAGCTTGGGTAAATCAGCCGTTTACAGTTTCCAGGCGACGAAGCTTGCGGCTCTGCAGGTGCAGCACGCCGAACAGCAGGACCTGCACTTTCTCGGTGACCGACCGCCGGCGCGCCAGCAACAGCACCTCGCCGACGTGCACCACCAGCAGGATCGCGGAGAGCCACAGCAACGGGCGATGCAGCTCGCCAAAGGGGTAGATCAGGTTGAGCACGGCGGCGACCCAGAACGTGGTCAGCGCGCCCTTGGCAAAACTCAGCAACTCGGACATGGCGATGGACTCCTCAAGGTGAAGGTCGCCGCAGTCTGCCGCCGGGCACGCTTCCCACGCTCCTGCCTTTCGACTGGCGCCGCGCACCAGGATGCGGCGCCGCGCTTCATTTGAGGGCGAGCCAATGCCCTGGCGTGCAGCGAACTGTCCACCCTGCGCCAGCGCAGGCCTTCTGCCACGGCACTTTCGCCAACTTGGCACGCCGCTCGCTTTGTATCTGGCGTGCAGGAACGATCCGAACCATTCGGACAGCGGCACCACAATCTGACAATGGATGACTAGGGTTCCGGCTCGCGCAGCGAGTGACTGGTCCGAGAGTCATCGACCTCCAGCGAGGTTACACGGCGGGACAAAAGCCCGGGAGACGAGAGCGACAAGTGCCGCCCGACTCCTGCCCGCCCGACAACCGACCTGGAGACTCTCCATGCGCAAGCCCCTCCTCTCTGCCCTGTTCGTCGCCGGCCTGGCCGCCTTCTCTCTCTCCGCCGCCGCCGCACCGAAGAACAGCTTCAACCTCTGCTGGACTATCTACGCCGGCTGGATGCCCTGGGAGTACGCCGCCAGCCACGGCATCGTCGACAAGTGGGCGAAGAAGTACGGCATCGAGATCAAGGTCACCCAGCTCAACGACTACATCGAGTCGATCAACCAGTACACCGCAGGCCAGTTCGACGGCTGCACCATGACCAACATGGACGCCCTGACCATCCCCGCCGCCGGCGGCGTCGACTCCACCGCGCTGATCGTCAGCGACTTCTCCAACGGCAACGACGGCATCGTCCTCAAGGGTGAAGGCAAGACCCTGGCCGACCTCAAGGGCCTGGACGTCAACCTGGTGGAACTCTCGGTCTCCCACTACCTGCTCGCCCGTGCCCTGGAGAACGCCCGCCTCACGGAGAAGGACGTGAAGACGGTCAACACCTCCGACGCCGACATTGCCGCCGCCTTCAATACCGACGAGGTGCAGGCGGTGACCACCTGGAATCCGATGCTCGCCGAGGCGCGCGCCAAGCCGGGCACCACCGAGGTGTTCAACTCCAGCCAGATCCCCGGCGAGATCATGGACATGATGGTGGTCAACAGCGCAGTCCTGAAAGACAACCCCGCGCTGGGCAAGGCCCTGACCGGCGCCTGGTTCGAGACGGTCGCGCTGATGCAGGGCGAGAGCGCCGAAACCCGCGCCGCGCTGGAACACATGGCCAAGGCCTCGGGCACCGACCTCGCCGGCTACCAGGGCCAGCTCGCCACCACCAGACTGTTTGCCACGCCGCAAGAGGCGCTGGCCTTCGCCACCAGCCCGAAACTGCCGGCGACCATGGACAAGGTCGCAGCCTTCTCCTTCGCCCACGGCCTGCTCGGCGAAGGCGCCAAGAGCGCCGACGCGGTGGGCATGAGCTTCGCCAACGGCTTGGCCACCGGCGATGCGAAGAACCTCAAGCTGCGCTTCGACCCGACCTACGTGCAGATGGCGGCTGACGGCAAGCTCTGACGCTCTTCGTAGGACCGAGGGGGACGCCTAGTCCTTGCTCGCGAACCGCATGACGCCTTAGCGCCAAGCGAAACGCCGTTCGCGAGCAAGCCCGCTCCTACAGGTTATCGACCCACAGGTACGAACCATGCGCCTGATCAACCGAACTCCCGACCGCAGCGGCCGCCTGTTCCTCGTGCTGCTGCCCTTCGCCCTGCTGCTGTTCGCCTACTTCACGGGCTCGGCGTCACGGCTGGCGGAGAACCCCAACGACAAGCTGCTGCCCAGCGCCGCGCAGATGGCCGACGCGGTGAACCGCCTGGCCTTCAGCGAGGACAAGCGCACCGGCGACGTGCTGTTCTGGCAGGACACCGGCGCCAGCCTGCAACGCCTCGGCCTGGGCCTGGGCATTGCGGCCCTGCTCGGCCTGGTGCTGGGCATCGCCGCCGGCAGCGTGCCGCTGTTCGGCGCGCCGCTCTCGCCGCTGCTCACCGTGCTGTCGATGATCCCACCGCTGGCGATCCTGCCGGTGCTGTTCATCGTCTTCGGCCTCGGCGAGCTGTCCAAGGTGGTGCTGATCGTCATCGGCGTCGCTCCCTGCATCGCCCGCGACATCGAGCAGCGCGCCCGGGAAATCCCCGGCGAGCTGCTGATCAAGGCGCAGACCCTGGGCGCCAATACCTGGACGCTGATCCTGCGCGTGGTGCTGCCGCAACTGATGCCACGCCTGCTCATTTCCCTGCGCCTGATGCTCGGCTCGGCCTGGCTGTTCCTCATCGCCGCCGAGGCGATCGCCTCCACCGACGGCCTGGGCTACCGCATCTTCCTCGTGCGCCGCTACCTCGCCATGGACGTGATCCTGCCCTACGTGGTGTGGATCACCGCGCTGGCCTGGCTGATGGACTGGGCGCTGCGCGCGCTCACCCGGCGCGCCTTCCCCTGGTACGAAGGAGGCAAGGCATGAGTTTCATCAGCGTGAAGAACGTCTGGCAGGAGTACGACGGCAACGTGGTCCTCGAACGCCTCAACGTGGAGGTGGAGGAAGGCGAGTTCTGCACCCTGGTCGGCGCCTCCGGCTGCGGCAAGTCCACCTTCCTGCGCCTGCTGCTCGGCCAGGAGCGCCCCAGCCGTGGCGAACTGCTGCTCGAGGGCCAGCCGCTGCCGGGCGAACCTGATCCGAGCCGTGGCGTGGTGTTCCAGCGGTACTCGGTGTTCCCGCACCTGTCCGTGCTCGACAACGTCGCCCTCGGCCTGGAACTGCCGCGCTCGCCACTGCTCGGCCGGCTGCTGGGCAGCGCCAAGCGCGAGGCCCGCGAACAGGCCGCCGCCCTGCTGGAACGGGTCGGCCTCGGCCATGCGCTCAAGCAGTATCCCAGCGCACTGTCCGGTGGCATGCAGCAGCGCCTGGCGATTGCCCAGGCGCTGGTGATGAAGCCGCGTGTGCTGTTGCTCGACGAGCCCTTCGGCGCGCTCGACCCCGGCATCCGCAAGGACATGCATGCGCTGTTGCTGGAGCTGTGGCAGGAAACCCGCCTCACCGTGTTCATGGTCACCCATGACCTCGCCGAGGGCTTCAGCCTGGGCACCCGCCTGCTGGTCTTCGACAAGGTCCGCCACGACCCGCAGGCGCCTACCGCCTACGGCGCCCGCATCACCTACGACATCCCGCTCAACGCCGACCGCAGGGCCGCCCGCGCCGCCCTGCCCGAGCCGCTCGCCGCCCGCCTCGCGGCGCCGGCCGAGCCCGTGATCACGCCGGCCTACTAAGGAGCCCGCCATGAACGACCTGCGCACCACCCTCTACGAAGAAACCGTCCCAGGCGGCGGCCACACCTCCTTCGTCCTCAAGCGCGGCCAGTTGCTGCGCCTGACCGACATCGAAGGCGGCGGCAACGCCAGCGTGCTGCTGTTCAACGCCGCCGAGAAAAGCGAGCGGCTGAACCTGCCCGACAGCCTCAAGTGCCAGCACACCGCCAAGCTCACCGCCGGCCACTGCCTGTACTCGGACATGGGCCGCGTGCTGGCCGCCATCACCGCCGATAGCTGCGGCTGGCACGACAGCTTCGGTGGCGTGCTCTGCGCCGCCGAAGTGCAGGAGAAATACGGCCAGGGCCGCTACCAGGAACTGCGCAACGGCTTCTACCGCAACGGCGTGGACAACCTGCTGGTGGAAATGGGCAAGTGGGACATGCGCCTGCAGGACCTGCTGATGTGCCTGAACCTGTTCAGCCGCGTGGACGTCGACGGCGACGGCTGCTTCCACTTCGCGCCGGGCAACTCGAAAGCCGGCGATTTCGTCGAGCTCTACGCACCGATGGACACCCTGGTCGTGCTCACCGCCCTGCAACACCCGCTGGACCCGAACCCGCAGTACGCGCCCAAGCCCATCGGCCTGACCTGGCAGCAGGTCGCATCCGACGGCATCAGCGTGCTCTGCCGCACTTCCCGCGCGGAGAACGGCCGCGGCTTCCACAACACCGAACGCCAGTACCTGTAAGGAGCGCGAGCATGCCCATCGTCCCCAGCGACAAACACCCCGAAGCCTGTGTCTCGCGCACCCTGATCCCGGCCGGCGAACCCAGCCTCAGCGAACTCAAGGCCGGGCAGACCCTGCGCATCCTCGACCTGGAGGGCAACCAGGCGGTAGACACCCTGTTCTTCAGTGCCGCCAACCCGCGCGAGCGCTACGACGTGCAGCGCACCCTGCGCAAACAGGGGCAGGTCTACCTCAGCGCCGGCAGCGTGCTCTGGTCCAACCTCGGCAACCCGATGCTGACCATCACCGCCGACACCTGCGGCCGCCACGACACCCTGGGTGGCGCCTGCGCCCAGGAAAGCAACACCGTGCGCTACGCCCTGGACAAGCGCTACATGCACAGCTGCCGCGACAACTTCCTGCGCGCCAGCCTGCACGACGGCCGTCTGACCAAGGCCGACATCAGCCACAACATCAATTTCTTCATGAACGTGCCGGTCACCGCCGAAGGCGGGCTGACCTTCGAAGACGGCATTTCCGGCGCCGGCAAGTACGTCGAGCTGATCGCGCACATGGACGTCATCGTCCTGATCTCCAACTGCCCGCAGCTCAACAACCCCTGCAACGGCTGGAACCCGACGCCGGCGGAGTTGCTGGTATGGGACTGACCGCGCGCCTGCGCCAGTGGCTGTTCACGCTGTGCCAGAGCCGCAGCGCCCAGTGCAGCCCGACGCTGCGTGAACGTCCCAGCGAAAACGAACCTGCTCCGTAGGATGGGTGGAGCGCAGCGATACCCATGCGGTCTCGGCGATGGGTATCGCAGGCTCCCCCCATCCTACGAGAGCCTCCAGCGCCACGGACGACCGTGGCGCGCACCGAATGACGGCGGGACGGCCCGCCACCCCATGGGGACGCCCTCATGTTCGACAAGCTCCTGATCGCCAACCGCGGTGCCATCGCCTGCCGCATCCTGCGCACCCTGCGCGAGCTGCACGTAGAGGGCGTGGCCGTCTACTCCGAAGCCGACGCCGCCAGCCTGCACATCCAGCAGGCCAACCAGGCCATCAGCCTCGGCGAGGGCCCGGCATCCAGCACCTACCTGGTGGTGGAGAAGATTCTTCAGGCCGCCGGCGACACGGGTGCCAAAGCGATCCACCCCGGCTACGGCTTCCTTTCCGAGAACGCCGCCTTCGCCGAAGCCTGCGAAGCTGCCGGCATTGCCTTCGTCGGCCCGACGCCGGAGCAACTGCGGGTATTCGGCCTCAAGCACACGGCGCGCGCCCTGGCCCGCGAACAGGGCGTGCCGATGCTCGAAGGCACCGACCTGTTGCCCGACCTCGAAGCCGCCCTGCTCGCGGGTGAAGAAGTCGGTTACCCGGTGATGCTCAAAAGCACCGCCGGCGGCGGCGGTATCGGCATGCGCGTGTGCCGCTCGGCGGACGACCTGCGCGACGCCTTCGACGCCGTGAAGCGCCTGGGGCAGAACAACTTCAGCGATTCGGGCGTGTTCATCGAGAAGTACATCGAGCGCGCCCGTCACCTGGAAGTGCAGGTGTTCGGCGACGGCCAGGGCGAGGTGATCGCCCTCGGCGTACGCGACTGCTCGGTGCAGCGGCGCAACCAGAAGGTGCTGGAGGAAACCCCGGCGCCCAACCTGCCCGACGGCATGGCCGAGGCCCTTTGCGCGGCGGCGATCCAGCTGGCAAAAGCCGTCAGCTATCGCAGCGCCGGCACCGTCGAATTCGTCTATGACAGCCAGGCGCAGCGCTTCTACTTCCTCGAAGTGAACACCCGCCTGCAAGTGGAGCACGGCGTCACCGAACAGGTCTGGGGCGTCGACCTGGTGCGCTGGATGATCGAACTGGCGGCCGGCGACCTGCCGCCCCTGGCCGAGCTGGCGGCCACGCTGAAGCCCAGCGGCCATGCGATCCAGGCCCGCCTGTACGCGGAAGACCCGGGCCGTGACTTCCAGCCCTGCCCCGGCCTGCTCACTGCCGTCGAGTTTCCACCCGCCGACGGCAAGGCCCTGCGCATCGACACCTGGGTCGAGGCGGGCTGCGAGATTCCGCCCTACTTCGACCCGATGATCGCCAAGCTGATCGCCTGGGCACCAACCCGCGAGCAGGCCAGCGCCGGCCTCGACCGCGCGCTGGAAGGCAGCCTGCTCTACGGCGTGGAATGCAACCGCGACTACCTGCGGCAGATCCTGGCGGACGCGCCCTTCGCCAGCGGCTCGCCCTGGACCCGCTGCCTGGAAGGCCTGCGCTACCGCGCCCACACACTTGAAGTACTCAGTGCCGGCACCCAGACCAGCGTGCAGGACTACCCCGGCCGCCTTGGCTACTGGGCCGTGGGCGTGCCACCGTCCGGGCCGATGGACGACCGCGCGCTGCGCTTGGGCAACCAACTGCTGGGCAACCCCGAAGGCGCCGCCGCGCTGGAAATCACCATGAGCGGCCCGACACTGCGCTTCAACACCGATGCCGTCGTGGCCGTCACCGGCGCGGCGTTGCCGATCAACCTGGATGGCCTCGAGCAGCCGATGGACACCTCGCTGTTCATCGCCGCCGGCTCCATGCTCAGCCTCGGCACGGTCGGCGGCACCGGCGCGCGCAGCTACCTGTGCCTGCGCGGCGGCCTGCAGGTGCCGGACTACCTGGGCAGCAAGAGCACCTTCACCCTCGGCCAGTTCGGCGGCCACGGCGGCCGCGCCCTGCGCGCCGGCGATGTGCTGCACCTGGCGGAACTGGCAGACGACCGCCACGGCACCAGCCTGCCGCCGGAGCTGCGCACCACTCTGCCAAGCGTGCGGCAGATCCGCGTGATCTACGGTCCCCATGGTGCGCCGGAATACTTCACCCCGGCCTACATCGACACCTTCCTCGCCACCGACTGGGAAGTGCACTTCAACTCCAGCCGCACCGGCGTGCGCCTGATCGGCCCGAAGCCGGAATGGGTGCGCGAGAGCGGCGGCGAGGCCGGCCTGCACCCCTCGAACATCCACGACAATCCCTACGCCATCGGTGCGGTGGACTTCACCGGCGACATGCCGGTGATCCTCGGCCCGGACGGCCCGAGCCTGGGCGGCTTCGTCTGCCCGGTGACAGTGATCGAGGCCGACCTCTGGCAGCTCGGCCAGCTCAAGGCCGGGGACAAGGTGCGCTTCCTGCCAGTAGACCTCTCCACCGCCCGATCGCTGGCCGCTTTTCGTAGGAGCGAGCTCGTTCGCGAACCCGCACAACTCCGAGGCCACCGGGAGAATACGTTCGCGAGCAAGCTCGCTCCTACACAAGTACAGGCAAGCATTGGCGCTGCCGGCCTGCCCTCACCCCAGCCCTCTCCCGGAGGGAGAGGGGGCAGTTCGGCGTCGCCTGCGAGCACAGTGCTTGCCGGTGGCACAGACAGCCCCCTCTCCCGCTTGCGAGAGAGGGCGGGGGGTGAGGGCAGCCCGAGCGCCGCGCTCACGTCCCCCATCGTCCTCGACCTCGGCCAGGACGATACCCGCCTGGTCGCCCGTCTCTCCGGCGACACCCACCTGCTGCTGGAAATCGGCCAGCCCGAGCTGGACCTGGTCCTGCGCTTCCGCGGTCACGCGCTGATGCAGGCGCTGGAAGCGAAGGAACTCGACGGCGTGATCGACCTCACCCCCGGCATCCGCTCGCTGCAGGTGCACTACCAGCCGGAAACCCTGCCGCTGCAAAACCTGCTGGAAACCGTCGCAGGGCTCTGGGACGCCGTCTGCGCCGCCCAGGACCTCAAGGTCCCGTCGCGCATCGTGCACCTGCCGCTGTCCTGGGACGACCCGGCCTGCCAGCTGGCCATCGAGAAATACATGACCACCGTGCGCAAGGACGCGCCCTGGTGCCCGAGCAACCTGGAGTTCATCCGCCGCATCAACGAACTGCCCGACCTCGAAGCGGTGTACCGCACGGTGTTCGAGGCCAGCTACCTGGTGATGGGCCTGGGCGACGTCTACCTCGGCGCACCCGTGGCCACGCCGCTGGACCCGCGCCACCGCCTGGTCACCACCAAGTACAACCCGGCGCGCACCTGGACAGCGGAAAACTCCGTGGGCATCGGCGGCGCCTATATGTGCGTCTACGGCATGGAAGGGCCCGGCGGCTACCAGTTCGTCGGCCGCACCCTGCAGATGTGGAACCGCTACCGCGAGGTCGCGGCGTTCGACGGCAAGCCCTGGCTGCTGCGGTTCTTCGATCAGATCCGTTTCTACCCGGTCTCGGCGGACGAACTGCTGCGCATCCGCCGCGACTTCCCACTGGGCCGCTATCCGCTGCGTATCGAGGAAAGCGAGCTGCGCCTGGCCGACTACCAGCAGTTCCTCGCCGAGGAGGCCGAGAGCATCGACGCCTTCCGCCGCCACCAGCGCGCCGCCTTCGATGCCGAGCGCGAGCGCTGGATCGCCTCCGGCCAGGCGCACTTCGAGAGTGAAGAAGCCGCCGTCGACACGGGCGAAGACGCCCCGCTCGGCGCCGGCCAGCACGCCGTCGAAAGCCACATCGCCGGCAACCTCTGGCAGGTGCAGGTGGAAGCCGGCGCCAGCGTGAAGGCCGGCGACATCCTGGTGATCCTCGAATCCATGAAGATGGAAATCCCCCTCATCGCCCCGCGTGACGGCGTGGTGCGCGAGGTCCGCGTGCAGCCCGGCTCGCCGGTGCGCGCGGGGCAGCGGGTGGTGGTGATGGAGGAGGCTTGAGCTGACGTAATCAATCTGGCCAGGAGCCCCTCACCCCCCCCTCTCCCAGAGGGAGAGGGGACTGTTCGGAGTGGGTCTCAGCGCCGGACTCAACCTGAACCACCGTTCGCGCCACCCGGCCGACCATGGTTCGGACCCAACATCACGCCGGACTGCTCTTCCCCCTCTCCCTCCGGGAGAGGGCCGGGGTGAAGGCAGCCCAGCCAGAGAAATGACCGGCCCAAGGAAACACGACCATGCCCAACACCTTCGACCTCCGCCTGCCCACCCTGCGCACCGCCTACCGCGAAGGCCGTGCCACGCCGCGCCAGCTGATAACCCAGCTGCGCGACAAGGCCGCCGCGCTGAACCCGGACTACCACCTGTTCATCCACCTGCTCAGCCTGGAAGAACTGGAGCCCTACTTCGCCGCGCTGGAGGGCAAGGCGCCGGAAAGCCTGCCGCTCTATGGCATCCCCTTCGCCATCAAGGACAACATCGACCTCGCCGGCATCCCCACCACCGCCGCCTGCCCGGCCTTCGCCTACACCCCGGAAGCGTCCGCGACGCTGGTGCAGCAGCTGATCGACCTGGGCGCCATCCCGCTGGGCAAGACCAACCTCGACCAGTTCGCCACCGGCCTCAACGGCACCCGTTCGCCCTATGGCGAATGCCGCAACAGCGTGCTGCCGGAGTACCCCTCGGGCGGTTCCAGCGCCGGTTCCTCGCTGGCGGTGGCGCTGGGTGTGGCGAGCTTCGCCCTGGGCACCGACACCGCCGGCTCCGGCCGTGTGCCGGCAGCGCTCAACGGCCTGCTGGGGCTCAAGCCGAGCAAGGGGCTGCTGTCCAACCACGGCCTGGTGCCGGCCTGTCGCACCCTGGACTGCATCACCTACTTCAGCGCCAGCGCCGCCGAGGCCAGCGAACTGCTGGCCCTCACCGCCAGGCTCGATCCGCAGGACGGCTACAGCCGCGCCAACCCGGCCTGGAACGACGCCAGCGCCTTCGGCACGCCCAAGCCCTTCCGCTTCGGCGTGCCGCGCGCGGAGCAACTGGAATTCTTCGGCTGCCACCAAGGCCCGGTGCTGTTCACCGATGCCATCGACCAGCTCAAGGCCCTCGGGGGCGAGCCTCGGGAAATCGACTTTTCCCCCTTCCTCGAAGCCGCTCGCCTGCTCTATGAAGGCCCCTGGGTGGCCGAGCGCTACAGCGTGGCCGGCGAGCTGATCGAGCGCGATCCGCAGGCAGTGCTGCCGGTCATCCGCGACGTACTGGCCAAGGCTCCCGGCGCCACCGCCGTGCAGGCGTTCCGCGCGCAGTACCGGTTGCAGGAACTCAAGGCACAATGCGACGCGATCCTCGCCGGGCTCGACTGCGTACTCACCCCCACCATCGGCCGCCCGGTGACCCTGGACGAGCTGCACGCCGAACCGGTGAAACGCAATTCCGACCTGGGCTACTACACCAACTTCATGAACCTGCTGGACTACGCCGCCGTGGCGGTGCCCAGCACGCTCATGGACAACGGCCTGCCCTGGGGCGTGACGCTGTTCGGCCGCGCCTTCACCGACCAGTACCTGCTCGGCGTGGCCGACGCCCTGCAACGCCGGCACAACCTGCCGCTCACCGGCGGCAACGCCATCGCCCCAGGCTCCTCCGCCAACGCCGCGCGCCACGATCGCGCACGCCTGGTGGTCTGCGGCGCGCACCTGGACGGCCTGGCACTGAACTGGCAACTGCGCCAGCGCGGCGGCCGCCTGCTGCGCGCCACGCAAAGCGCCCCGACCTACCAGCTCTACGCACTGGCCGGCGGCCCGCCGCTGCGCCCCGGCATGCTGCGCGTGGCCGAAGGCGGCGTGGCCATCGAAGTGGAAGTCTGGGAGCTGCCCAGCGCCGAACTGGGCTCCTTCCTCACCGGCATTCCGGCGCCACTGGGGCTGGGCAAGGTGCAACTGGAGGACGGCAGCTGGGAGACCGGCTTCATCTGCGACGCCTGGGGCCTGGAGGGCGCCGAGGACATCAGCCGATTCGGCGGCTGGCGCGCCTGGCTGGCCAGCCGAACCTGAGTCGATGCGAAGCCGAGAGGACTTCCGCCCTCGAACGCAAGCATCGGTAACCCGTAGGGCGCATAACGCGCCAGCGTTATCCGCCGCGCACGGTCCGGCGGATAACCTGTTCCAGGTTATTCGCCCTACCCTCTGAAGCGCATGTCGCTCGGTGATCGCGGGCATGGCCCACTCCTGTACCAGGCACAGACCTGTAGGAGCGGGCCATGCCCGCGATGGCGTAAAACGCCACGCGTTCCCCTTCGCGGCCATCCCCCATGGAACCCCACCGCGCCACCCGCTAGAGTTCCAGCATCCCCCGCCGCAAGGAGCGGAAATGCCCGACCTCAGCCACCAGCAGGCGCAACAGCGCGTGAACGACATTCACGCCTTCGACCGCGAACTGCACCGCCTTACCCAGGAAGGTGCACTCACCCTCGACGCCACCCAACGCGAGCGCCTGCACGAGCATCAGCAGCGCCTGCTCGCCGACTACCATGCGCGCTTCGATATCGACCGCGACAGCCAGGACCACCGCCTCTCCCTGGGCATGCGCATCGCCTCCTTCCTCGGCGCGCTGGCCCTGGCCGCCAGCCTGTTCTTCCTGTTCTACCAGTTCTGGGGACTGTTCACGGAGACCGCGCAGGTCGCCATCCTCATCGGCGCCTCCCTGGTCAGCCTGCTGCTGACCCTGCTGCTGCAGAAGCGCGACGCCTCCGGCTACTTCGCCAAGCTCGGCGCCATGCTGGCCTTCGCCTGCTTCGTCCTGAACGTCGTGATGGTCGGGCAGATCTTCAACATCACGCCCTCGGACAAGGCCCTGCTGCCCTGGGCGGCCTATGCCCTGCTGCTGGCCTACACCTGCAACACCCGCCTGCTGCTGGCCGCCGCGCTGGTCTGCGTGATGGGCTACGTTGCCGCGCGGGTCGGCACCTGGAGCGGCGTCTACTGGCTGGACGTGGGCGAACGCCCGGAGAACTTCTTCCCCGCCGCGCTGCTGATCTTCCTCGTTCCCGCATTCATCTCGCAGCAGCGCTTCGACGGCTTCGCCACGATCTACCGGGTGTTCGGCCTGCTCGGGCTGTTCCTGCCCATGCTGGTGCTGGCCAACTGGGGCGGCGGCAGCTACCTGCCGCTGGGCTACGCGGCAGTGGAAAGCCTCTACCAGGTACTCGGCTTCGTCACCTCGGCGCTGGTGATCTGGCTGGGCGCGCGGCGCGAGTGGCCGGAAGTGGTCAACACCGGGCTGACCTTCTTCGTGATCTTCCTCTACACCAAGTTCTTCGACTGGTGGTGGGAGGTGATGCCCAAGTACCTGTTCTTCCTCGTGCTGGGCCTGTGCGCGGTGCTGATCCTGCTGGTGCTGCGCCGCCTGCGCCGCGCCCACGGCCTGCTGGGAGGCCGCCCATGAACTGGACCCGTACCCACGCCCTGGCCGGCGGCATCGGCCTGATCCTGCTGGTCAATGCCGTGGCCCTGGGCGGTGTCGCCTGGAATCGCTCCGGCGAACCGGACAGCATACTGCCGCTCAGCCAGCGCGAGCTGCTGCGCAACAGCGACTGGTACAAGGAAAACAGCGGCCTGAGCCTGCGCCTGCGCTGGCGCACGTCCAGCCGGGACGAAGAGGCGCGCCAGCACAACCGCGGCTGGCAACCCGCCCTCGATGGCCAGAAGATGGCCGAGCTCGGCTTCGCCATGCCCGAGCAGGTGGACGACGACAGCGCCCGCCGCTTCGGCCGCCAGCAATCGCGCAACGCCCTGCTGGTGCTGGAGCTCAACGGCCCGCTGTACGAGCGCGAAGTGCAACTGACCCGCAAGCGCCTCGACCAGGCCCGCCTGGCCGCCGATGCCGCACCGCAGAACGCCCGCCTGGCGGACGAGCGCGACTTCATCCGCCGCGAGCTGGACAACGAGGAGAAGACCGACACCCGCCTGCTGCTCAAGGACGTCGGCCTGGACCTGCAGACGCTGCGCGCACGCTACCCCGACCGCCAGCGCTACCTCATCGTCCAAGGCCGGGTGCGCCCGGTTTCCAACTACTACCAGCACATCTGGACCCTCGGCGGCACCGCCAGCTCCATCGGCACCGACAGCCTGAACGTGCCGCACCAGTGGCGCGAACGCCTGGACCGGATCACCGCGCAGCCGCACCGGGCAGCGGACGGGCGCGCCCAGCCCTTCGTTGCCGAGGTCGCCTTCGGCCGGCGCCTGGAACCCTGGATCGAGCGCATCGACATGCCCTGAACCGCCTCGCGCGCCGATCCGAATCCGCTTGCGCGAGGCGGGTCGGCGCTGCACCCTGTGCGCCCGCATCACTGCCATTTCCCGCCCCGCCCGGCCCATGAACGACGTCACCCCCGATCCCAGCCGCTGCCCGCTCTGCGGCCAGTCCAACCGTTGCACCCAGGCCGACCCGGCGCTGGAAGACCAGCCATGCTGGTGCTTCAGCACGCCTATCGACCGCAACGCGCTGGAGCGCATCCCGTCCGAGCTGGTCGACCGCGCCTGCCTGTGCCCGCGCTGTGCCGCCGGGTTGAAGGACGCCGGAACCCCCTGATGCGCCTGGACCGCTTCATCGCCAACCTGCCTCACCTGAACCGCCAGCAGGCCCGCCAGCTGCTCGCCGAGGGGCGTCTGCGCGTGGACGGCGAGGTCGTGCGCGATGGTCGCCATGAAGTCCGCGAATTCTCCCGCGTCGAACTGGAAGGGCAACTGCTGCAGGCCGGCAAACCGGCGCGCTACTTCATGCTGCACAAGCCCGCCGGCTGCGTCAGCGCCACCCGCGACGCCGAGCACCGCACCGTGCTCGACCTGCTGCAGGAGCCCGACAAGCACGAACTGCACATCGGCGGCCGGCTGGACTACAACACCACCGGCCTGCTGCTGATCACCAACGACGGCCAGTGGTCGCGGCGCATGACCCTGCCGGGGCGCAAGCTGCCCAAGGTCTACTACGTCGAGACCGAGGAACTGATCGAGGAGCGCTACATCGAGACCTTCGAGCAGGGCCTGTACTTCGCCTTCGAAGACCTCACCACCCTCCCCGCCCAGCTGGAAATCCTCGGCCCGCGCACCGCGCGCCTGACCCTGCACGAAGGCCGCTACCACCAGGTCAAGCGCATGTTCGGGCACTTCCAGAACAAGGTGATCCGCCTGCACCGCGAAAGCATGGGAAGCCTCGCTCTCGACCCGGCCCTGCAACCTGGCGAATACCGCGCGCTGACCGCGCAGGAAATCACCGACCTGGGCTGACCTGGATCTTTGCAGGAGCGAGCTTGCTCGCTCCTGCAAAGCACGCCCTGCGCAATGTTCCGAAAAACCTTACGCGCACCGTTCAGCCCGGCGGTTTGCAGCCTTCGCCGCCGCTTGGCTAAGCTCCCTGCCATGCCCGCGTTCCAAGGAAAGGTAATGAAGAGATTGTCGGTTGCCCTGCTGATCGCCCTGAGCGCCAGCGTCGCCTTCGCCAACCCGAGCAAGCCCTCGCCGCTCTCGGACCTGCAGGCCGCGCTGAAGACGCTCAAGCCCGGCCAGTTTCTCTGGTACCCGGAGATCTCCCCGGCCGGCCCGGTCACCCTGGTGGTCAGCCTGACCGAGCAGCGCGCCTACGTGTACCGCAACGGCATCGCCATCGGCGTCGCCACGGTCAGCACCGGCAAGAAGGGCAAGGAAACCCCCACCGGCGTGTTCAACATCCTGCAGAAGAAGGTCGAGTACCACTCCGACCTCTACAACAGCGCACCCATGCCCTACATGCAGCGCCTGACCTGGGACGGCATCGCCCTGCATGCTGGCAACCTGCCCGGCTACCCGGCTTCCCACGGCTGCATCCGCCTGCCCATGGCCTTCGCCAAGAAGCTCTACGAGGTCACCGGTTTCAGTACCACCACCGTGATCATCTCCGACGCCAAGAGCTCACCGGTGGAGGTCTACCACCCCGGCCTGCTCGCCCCCATCGTCAGCGCCGGCCATGCCGCCGGCCCGCACGACGACAGCGGCATGGTAGTGCCGTTCTGGAGCGACCCCGGCGTCGAGAAAGGCCCGGTCTCCGTGCTGGTCAGCCGCGCCGACCGCCGCCTCTACGTCTATCGCGGCGGCCTGCAGATCGGCACCGCGCCGGTCGCCTTCGAGCATCCGGAGGAAAAGACCGGCGTCGCCGCGTTCTCCCTGATGGAAAAACCCTCCCAGGCCGAGATCGACAGCGAGAGCCCGAACCTGCGCTGGACCAGCGTGCAGGTCAGCGACCCGCAGCGCGGCCTCACTCCCGCCGAGCAATTGGGCAAGTTCAGCCTCGACCGCGAGTTCCTGCGCAACCTGCTGGCCAGCATGGACGTGGGCAGCACCCTGGTGATCACCGACCTGCCGTCCACCCGCGACATGCGCAGCAACCCGGACTTCACCGTGATCACCACCAACGACCGCAAGGCCGAACAGAAGCCCGTCCGCAACCAGAGCGTGGAATAACCGCGATGACCCGGAGCGGCGCAACACCGCTCCGGATTTCTCCTACAGCGTCTTCATCGTTCCACTGCACAGCGCACTCGCCCTCTCCCACAGACTATCCCTGCTCACCCGCGGACAGACGGCCTCAAGCTAGCCGTGCAAGCAGCCGAAGAATCTCGAAACACAAAGAGTCAAGGCGCCTGTCCGCGGTGAGTTCCATTCCCCTGCACAGCAGCAATGCCGGCGCCTGGCGAAGCTTCGATGGCGGCGAGAAGTTCGCAATTACCGACGGGCGGAACCATACTTGATCAAAAAACAAGCACATTGCTGGTCAAAAATCGCGCACAATGCGGCGTTTCCCAGAAAAAACCATATCGATTCAACGGGAATGTTGTATTCATGCTGACTTTTTTGAAGTTACGGGGGTTCTTCCGGATTTCGCTCGCCAGTGCCGCGCTCTTCGCGATCGGCAGTTGGCAGAGTGCGTCTGCCGCCCGCCTGCCCACGGCCGAGGAACTGCACCGCCTCGCGCCCGCGACCAACACCGAGACCCTGCGCCTGGCGCTCAGCGCGCTGCAATGCGCGAGCACCCAATTGGGTGGCGACAACCAGTTGCTGACGGTCATCGACTACTCCAAGCCTTCCCGTGACAAGCGCCTCTGGGTCTTCGACCTGAAGCAGCGCAAGCTGCTCTTCGAAGAGTGGGTCGCGCACGGCAAGAAGAGTGGCGAGGACATGGCCACCTCGTTCTCCAACCGCCCGGAGAGCAACCAGTCCTCCATCGGCCTCTACCAGACCGGCCAGACCTACAGCGGCAAGCACGGCCGCTCGCTGCGCCTGCTCGGCCTGGAGCCGGGCTTCAACGACAACAGCGAAGAACGCGCCATCGTCATGCACGCCGCCGCCTACGCCGACCCCAAGGTCGTCCCCGGCCTCGGCCGCCTCGGCCGCAGCCTGGGCTGCCCGGCGGTACGCCCGCAGGTGGCGCAGAAGCTGATCGACACGGTGAAGAACGGCAGCTACGTGTTCGCCTACTACCCGCAGCAGCAGTACCTGAAGACCTCGCAGTTCCTCGCCGGGCAGAGCTGCACCGTGGCAAAGAACCCGCAGATCAACCGCTACGCGACCAACCTCGCCAAGCGCTGACTGACCTCTGCCCCCATGAAGAACGCCGGCTTCGAGCCGGCGTTCTTCATGGGGATTGCGCCCCTCGAGCCTGGGAACTACCATCGCCCAAGGTTAGTCCACCCGGTTAGCTAACCTGATGAAGAACGAGGGCCAGCCGTGCGCACCGACATCGAAGTCGTGAACATCCACGATGCCAAGACTCACCTTTCCCGCCTGGTGGATCTTGCCAGCAAAGGGCACCCCTTCATCATTGCCAAGGCCGGCAAACCCCTGGTGAAGGTCGAAGCCATCAGCGACAAACCCCGGAAAACCATCGGTGCACTCAAGGGCATCTATCCCACCGTGGAGGATATCGACACCCCATTCGCCGATGACATCGCCGCTTTGTTCAATACAGAGACGGACTGATGCAACTGCTGCTGGATACCCACATCCTGCTCTGGGTGCTGACCGATGACCCTCGGCTGCCAGGGGAAATCCGAACACTCCTGCTGGCCGAAGAAACCGAGCTGTTCTTCAGCACCGCCAGCATCTGGGAAGTGTCGATCAAGAGTTCGCTGAAGCGCCCGGATTTTCCCTATGACCCAAGCGTCATCCGCAAGGCGCTGCTGGAAAATGGCTATGCCGAGCTGCCGATCACCGGCGAGCACGCGGTCTTCGTGGGCTCCCTGCCCACCCTTCACGCCGATCCCTTCGATCGTATGCTCATCGCCCAGGCCAATGTGGAAGGCATGCTGCTGATCACCCACGACAGCAAGCTCGACGGCTATCCAGGGCCGATTCGCCGAATCTGATGCAGTCGCGCGGCCAAGGGCTACGCCTTCACCCCATCCAGGATTTCCAGGATCGCCCGCACATCCACGGCATCCATCTGCTCGGGCAGGAGGAAGCGCTCGCCGTATTCCCGGTAGACGCCCTGAAGGATGAACAGGCGGAACAGCTCGGCGTCGATGTGCTGGTCGCGGGCCATGAAGGCGAGGATCTTCAGCGACTCGGACAGCGTCTTCGGCGCCTTGTAGGGGCGGTCCGCCGCCGTCAGCGCCTCGAAGATGTCGGCAATCGCCATTACCCGTTCGGGAATGCTCATCTGCTCGCGATTGAGTTTGCGCGGGTAACCGGTGCCATCCATCTTCTCGTGGTGGTTGGCGGCAATGGTCGGCACACGACGCAGGTGACGGGGCAGCGGCAGGGTGGTGAGCATCATCAGCGTCTGGACGATGTGCTCGTTGATCTTGAAGCGCTCTTCCTCGGTCAGGGTACCCCGGCGAATCCCCAGGTTGTACAACTCGCCATAGTTGCTCGCGTAGGGTGGCAGGCGCATGTCGAAGCCCCAGATATTGCGCGGGTCGTCCTTCACCACCGGCGGCTTGCGCTCGCCCCAGGGCACGCGGTGCTCGGGCTTGTCGGCGAGGAGGAACTCCTCCGCCGGCAGCGGTCGCTCGGGGCGGCCCTGCAGGCGCTCGGCCTCGTCGTGGGAAATGCCCAGGCGGTCGTCGAAATAACGCAACCAGCGGCGCTCGCCAATCTGCTTGAGCCGCTCGATGTCCTCGTCCTTCATGAACTCGCCGCCGACGTTGGCCTGGGCGACGAAGGCGTAGTCCTCGCGCAGTGCCTCGTGCATGGCGTCGCGGCGCGCAGCGAGCAGGCCGATGTCGCTGCCGGCGGCGATGCCGCGCCAGTAATCCAGCTCGATATCGCGCCAGATCACCTCGAAGCGCGTGCGTACCTCGTGCAGGCGGTTGTACAGCGTCTCCAGCTTGGTGGCCTTGTCCACCACGTACTCGGGGCTGGTGATCTTGCCGCAGTCGTGCAGCCACGCGGCGATCTGGAACTCATAGCGCTCGGCGTCGCTCATGTTGAAGCCGGCGTATTCGCCGTCGCGTGAGTCGATGACCTTCTGCAGCAGCAGGTCGGCCAGTTGCGGGACGCGCTCGCAGTGGCCGCCGGTGTAGGGGCTCTTGGCGTCGATGGCGTCGGCGAGGAGCTTGATGATCGCATCCAGCAGGCGTTGCTGGGCTTCGATCAACTGGCGGGTCTCGATGGCCACGGCAGCGGCGCCGGACAGCTCCTCGACGAAGCGCTTGAAGGGTTTGCGCGGCTGGCGGCTGTGGGCGCCCTCCTCGGCCAGTTGCAGGACCAGGATGCCAAGCAGCTCGTCGGCACGGTTGCGCAGCGACACCTCCAGGTACTGCCCGCGGTTGGCCAGTGCCTGATCGACCCGCTCGGCCAGTTGTGCTTCGTTGAAGCCCTCGATCAGCATCGACTGCGGGTACTGCTCGCCATTCACCGTGCAGGCCAGGCGCAGGCGGCAGTCCTCGTCCTCCAGCAGGTAGACCGCGCCACCCATCACCCCGGTGGCTTCCACCAGGCGCGAGAGCACGCCCTCGAGCATGCTTTCCAGGCGCGTCTCGCGGCTCAGGGTCAGGGTGATCGCCTGGAAGTTGTGGATGGTGCGCGACATGCTGCCCATGACGCTGCTCAGGTCGCGAACCTCGGCGATCTTCGACTCCACCCCCACCGGCCGGGCGAAATCGAACGCCGCCAGCGCCCCGACCTGGTCGGCCAGCGCGGTCAGCGGGCGGGCGATGCGCCGGCCGATGTACCAGCCGATCAGCAACAGGACCAGCAGCAGGGTGCCGCTCCACAGCGCCTGGTTGAACAACAGTTGCCGGGCGCCTGCCAGCAGCTCGACGGCGGGGATGGCGATCAGCACCCGCACCTCGTTGCTGGTGAAGTTCGACAGCGGCACCCAGATGCCATACCAGTCCTCACCATTCACCTGATACGCCTGCGGCGTGCCGGAGGGCACGGTCGTGACGTTCAGCTCGCTCAGGCTGGGCACCTTCAGTTCGTCCAGCGTGGCCAGGCGCAGCTGGTCGCCGTCACGAACCATCAGCCTGGACAGGTCGGGATAGGCGATCACCGTGCCCTTGCCGTCGACCACCGCCAACTCGGTGTGGGCGGTCTGGCGCAGGTCGCCCATCTCGCCGCCCAGGTCGTTGACCGAGGCGTCCATGCCGATCACTGCCGCGCCATCGACGCTGCGGTGCGCCAGGGTCAGGCCGATCTCGCGGGTGGTGAAGAAGACATAGGGCTGGGTCAGCACGGTCTTGCTGGTGGATCGCGCCTCCGTGTACCAGGGGCGCTGGCGCGGGTCGTACTGATAGTCCGGCCGCTCCTGCACGCGCAGCAGGCGCAGTTCGCTGTCGTAGAAGCGCCACTCGCCGAGCAGCGCGCCCTGGCCGGTGAGCGTCTGGCTCTGCACCAGGTACTTGGCCGCATCGGGAGCCTGAAGCGCCCGACGCACCTCGGGCACGCGCAAGGCGCGGATCAGCAGGAACTCGCCATTCGGGTAGCCGATGTACACCGCGCTCAGGGTGCGGTTGGCGCGCAGGTTTTCCACCAGCATCGGCAGGCGGTCAAGCCGCGCGGGCAAGTTGTCGGTCTGCGAGATCGGGTCGTGGGTGAGCAGGCGCAGCGCGCTTTCCGCCGGGTCGATCAAGCGCCGGATACGCTCGTTGATGGTCGCGCCCAGCTGGCTGGCCGACTCCCCTGCCGCCGTCACCAGCGCGCCTTCCACGCCGCGGTACCCCTGGATCAGCAAGGCCCCCGCCAGCACCAGCATGCTGGCGATGATGGCGCCAGCCACCAGCAGTTGCAGCGGAATACCCCGTTCGAATGCCTTCATCCTTACCAGCCTCTGTCCGTGGAGCTGTAGCGATAGCCGCTGTCGAGCAGCCCTTCCGCCACCGACGGCGGAGCGTTATCACGCATGATCCGGGCCAAGGTTCCGTCCAGCCACAGCTGCTCCAGCAGCCGCAGCCATTCGGCACCCTGTGCCGGGGTGAAGCGCTGGCGCGAAAGCATCAGATTGTGGGGTGTCGCCGGCCCGGGCATGACGTCGACCACATGGAAGCGCTCCCGCTGGCGACGATCCCTCACCGCGCCCTCCAGATTCATCTCGTGGCCGATCACCCCTTCCACGTTGCCGTTGAGCAAGGCGGTGAAACGACTGGCGTCATCCTTGTATTCCAGCACCCGGCCTTCAGCCCGGAGGATGCGCAGCATGCCGTCGATATAGGCGCCATGGCGGTAGCCGGCGATCACCCCCAGGCGCGCGCCCGGCATGTCATGGAAGGCCTCCAGGCTGTTCATCTCGCCCAGGTCGTCGCGCACGATCAGCTTGTTGCGCAGGTAGAGATACGGCAGCAGGTAGGTGTAGGCGCGCCGCTGCGGGGTAGCGACGCCGCTGGTGCCCATCTGCAGGTCACCACTCTCCAGCATCCGCCAGATTTCATCGCGCGGGCGGACCGACACCTGGAACTGGCACCCGGTGCGCTTGGCCAGTTCGGCGATCAGGTCCGGGTCGATACCGACATCGTCATGGAAGAACACTACGTTGCGGGTGTAGGCAACGGAGATCGGCTGCTCGCAGCCATAGCGATCTTCGGCCATGGCTTCCGCACACAGCCATGCGGCCGGGGCCAGGACCAGCAGTGTGCGCAACCATGGATGAAGTGCCATTGAACCGCTCCGCACGCGGTATCGGCCTAAGGGGGGAGCACGGCGGGATCGCTCGTCTTCGGCAGGGGGCGTTACAGCTATCCCATGAGTGTAATCCGGCTTCTCCAAAGCGCCGGAGAATCGCGCAGAGAAATGTCATTTCGTCGGATTCCGGCAAAACGATGTGACTCAGGCGCCCAGTGGCGGTTGCAGGTGCCGGACCACCCTGCTTAACTCTGGCTCAAGCGTGACCGACGAGTCACGCAGCGCAGCCAACAATGATTCTCGCGGCAGCTGTTCCCCGAGCCGCACCTTCCCCGCCTGATCAGAAGCCAGCCTCCGCGCCCTCACGGGCTTCGGATCGTCGCCTTTTGATTTCGTAACCAGTTGAAAATCAAGAAATTATTAACTTTCGTCGAGTGACATGAAGCTGTCACGTCAAGACGCTTTCCTCTGCCTGGGTACTTTCTTCGCATCCGCTGGTGGGTGCGCACCATGACCTGCGTCTGGAGGAATACGACATGAGGCCGGAAACCGCCGTCGTCGAGATTCAGCAACATCGGGTACACACGGAGTTTCACGCCAACAGGGAAGCGCGCCAGACCATCATCCTGGTCAACGGCTCGCTGGCAACCACCGCCTCCTTCGCGCAAACGGTGAAATACCTGCAACCGCACTTCAACGTCGTCTGCTATGACCAGCCGTACGCCGGCCAGTCCAGGGCCCACAACGACTGCCGCGAGTTCATCACCAAGGAGTACGAGGCACAGCTGCTGCTCGGCCTGATCGAGCACTACCGCGCCGACGTGGTGATGTCCTTCTCCTGGGGCGGCGTCGCCACCCTGCTGGCCCTGGCCGAACGCCCGGCGCGGATCCAGAAGGCAGTGATCAACTCCTTCTCGCCGCTGCTCAACGCCTCCATGCTCGACTACCTGCACCGCGGCCTGGACTACCTCTCCACGTGCGACCGCACCAACGTCGGCAACCTGGTCAACGACACCATCGGCCAGTACCTGCCGCAGTTGTTCAAGCGCTACAACTTCCGCCACGTCAGCGGCCTCGACGAGCACGAGTACCGGCAGATGCACTTCCACATCTGCCAGGTGCTCAAGCTCAGCGCCGACAGCTACATGGAGAAGTTCGCCGCCATCGACATCCCGCTGCTCTTCATGAACGGCGAGCTGGACATCTACACCACCCCGGCCGAGGCCAAGCTGTTCCAGCAGCTGATCCGCGATTGCGAATTCCGCACCATCCGCAACGCCGGTCACTTCATCGACGTGGAACACAAGAAGGCCTGGCAGGAAACCCAGGACGCCCTCCTGAGCTTCCTCCAGCCACAACGCCACCCGGCCCTGGCCACCCCCTACCTGCCCAGCAGCCAGGGCGTGCCCATCGCCGCCATGGTGGGCTGATGCAGCCAGAAGACACAGCCGGGGGCCGGCCCCAGACCTTCCGCCCCCGGTGTTTCACTGCGCCATCTCATTCACGAATGCCGCCCACTCGCCCGACCTGAACGCCTGAGGCTTCACTAAGCCCCGCCCTTCTGGTAAAAAGGCACCCCCAAGCGGGCGTCGTATAATGGCATTACCTGAGCTTCCCAAGCTCATGACGAGGGTTCGATTCCCTTCGCCCGCTCCATATCACACCCAGAAACCGCTCTAGCACGCGGCTTTCAGGGCGAAAATGGTGGGAACGCAAATTAGGTCAGTCACGAAATCAACCATTTCGAGGACTGTCCCATGTCACAGCGTACCCCACACACCCCTCATGTGCTCTTCACCCGCGATCGCGGTTTCCAGTACGTTCGTAGCCTGCCCAAGGCCCTGCTCACGGACGAACGCCTGCCCAAACAGATTCGTTGGCCGCTCGGCCAGCACCACGAAATCGCCCGCGACATCGCACGCCAACTCAACGAGGCGTTCGACGATCTGCTGCACCTGATCACCAAGCGTCGCCTCGGCGCGGACTACCTGCTGCAGTCTCTGGGCCAGATGTACCTGCAGCATCAGCGCGTGATGCAGGACATGCGCGTGCCGCTGGGTGGCCTGATCACTCCCAACGCGTTGGCGAAAGAGCCGTTGGAGCTCGGTTACGAACGCCTCGCCGACCAGGAGGCGGTATCCACCGTCCTCTTCACCGATGCCCAGGGCGAGTACAGCTTCGTCCTGCGCGACAACGGCTACGCGAAGCACCTGGACATGCTCCCCTTCGCTCGCTATGACATTCCCCTTGGCACTCACGATCTCGCTGCAGCACGCTGGAAAGCCGCGTTCCTGCTGGAGGCCCTGGAGCGTCTGAGAGGCTGGAAGCGTGACGGCTATCTGCATGTGCTGCATCCGCTGCTCACCCGCACCTTGGCGTGGGAGCAATTTATCCGTTTCGCGGCCAAGCCGCGGGAAGTGTCACTGTTAGAACAGCGACTGCCGATCAGCTTGAGCGCGCTGGAATCCCTGCCCAGCCTCCAATACCTCGCGCAGCCGCACGCAGATCTGATGCAGATTCGCCAACTGGAAACGGGCGTCTATGTCCTGTACGTCGATCTCCAGAAGTTCGGCGTGCAGCATGGCGCGGAGGGCGGAGCGCTCCAACTGCTGCTCCAGACCACTGACTGGGTTCTCGCCAACCTGCTGTTTGCCGTGGCGGCACCGGATTTGCTCAGCCTCCTGGCAGCCCTCCTCAGGCAGGAGGAAATCGACACCGCATCGTTGTTACAACTCCTCCAGCAAATTCACGACCTGTTGGAGAAGTACCTGGCGGGACTGCCGAAGCCGGACAGCCTGCCAGAGCTGCCAGCGCCCAGTTCTCCCCAGGCCGCCCTGCCCGCACAGACACAGTCGGTGCTCCAGGCCCTTTCCGGCCTACTGCCAGAGACACAAGCCGTGGCCCTCAATCGCGCGTTGAGGGACGCAGGCGTGTTTACCGCACCTCCGACCTGCGGGACTCGCTACGTCACGCTGGTCGAGCGCTTTAAAAAACACCATGAGATCAGCCAGACCTGGACGAATGCCGATACCCGTATCCAAAACCTGGCCCGTCTCGATGCGCTGGTCGAAATCGTTGGCCCTGGTGTTGCCATCGAACAGATCACCCGCCAGGAAGCCGTACGGGTACGCGACGCCCTGCGGCTGTATCCGAAATCGCGGAACAAGACACCGGGCCTGCGGCAGAAACCACTCGGCGAAATCATCGCGGAGGGTGGCTATACCCCCATCCACCCGCGCACGCTCAAACGCTATTTTGCGCTGTTCAAGTCAACCCTCGACTACGCCGTCGACCAGGGGCTGCTGGAGCAAAGCCCTGCGCAGTTGGTGCATTACAAGGCACCACAGGCTGGACGCAGCAATCGGAGTTACAGCCAAGAACAACTGCGGGTACTCCTCACCGGGCCGGTGTATACGCTGAGCAGTCCGCCGCGCTGGCAATTGCATGCCTTCAAGTTCTGGCTGCCCTTACTGGGTGCCTATCAAGGCGCCCGTCTCAATGAACTCTGCCAACTGCGCGTCGGCGACGTGCGTCAGGAAGCGGGGATCTGGTACTTCTCGCTGAATACCGAACAACTCGGAAAACGCTTGAAAAACACCAGCAGTGAGCGCGACGTCCCTATTCACCACCGCGTCCTGCAAGCAGGCTTCTTGGAGTTTGTAGAAATGCGCAGTCGAGAGGTCGGCGCGGATCGCCATGCGATGCTGTTTGACGGACTCACCCCTGTTCGCAATAAATTGCCAGGCGCGAGCGCCAGCCGATGGTTCCTAGGGAATGGCACGAACTTTGGCGGCTACATTGAGGCCTGCGGATTAGAGGGGCAAGGCCGAACCTTCCATGGACTGCGCCACACCTTCATTGCCCAGTTCCGCGCGCAGAAATTGGATATGGCGATTGCCAAAGCATTGGTCGGACATACCGATCGCTCCGTGACCGGGCAGTATGGGCGTGGCTATCCGCTGGAGGTACTGAAGGACGAGTTGGATCGTATGGATCACGGTCTTTCCCTCGAGCATATTCACTACCGCAACTACCTGAAGCTGCAGGAGCAACAAGAGCCGTCCAGGGGACATTCTGCCACTATGTCGCGGCGAGGCACGACCAAGGTACAAAAACGTAACTGGCGGCGATTTATTCCGCTCAACATCGCCGGGAGCTAAAACAGCGAGGCCCCTATAGGGGCCTCTTCTTTTTGTAATAGAAGACACTGGTTATGTTCATCTAGACGCCCCGTAATACTGGGCCCAAGACTCGATGGCGTTTGTGGAAGTATCACGCCACTTCCGATACATTGATCGAGATACTTTTTCTTCCCGAGGTTACGTCAATGTCCAAACTTGCAGAGTTCCGTGCGGCTGAGAAGGCCCTCGCTGAACAATTGGCCCATCTGGACTCCCTAAAGAAGAGTTCCGCTCTCCAGCGAGAAATCGAGTTCGAGGAGAAGCTCAAGAAGCTGATGTCAGAGCACGCCAAATCGCTGCGCGATGTCGTGGCAATCCTGGATCCTGATTCGGCTCGCACCATCACCACTCTTGCTGCACGTCCCGGCCGGCGGCAGCGTACTGTGAAGGTCTACAAAAACCCGCATACCGGCGAGGTCGTCGAGACCAAGGGCGGCAATCAAAAGACCCTGAAATCCTGGAAGGCCGAATACGGTAGCGACACTGTCGAGTCGTGGCTGCAAGGCTAAATGACGCCCTCGTTAGAACGCTTGGCAAAGTAAACGTAGTGGAGGCTCATCCCCTCCTCTCCGCGGGCCAGGCGTGAGGCATTCATCTCTTCCGTGACTATCCCCACCAGTCGTCTACTGCTACCCACCTTCGCGGCTCTCCCCCTCCCGATACACATGTCGTCATCCTCCGAGATGTCGCCCGTCTCGTAAGCTCAAACTCCACACCAACGCGCGCTATCTCTGATCGGGCCGTAAACTTCGTAATTGCATCGCACTTGGCCACCCAATTGCATTCCTACTGACCACCGTTTGCATCCGACCTGGCTTGTACACGCCGAAGAGGCGACCGGCAGAAAACGGCCATTAGCTGACGCCCCGTTGAGCTGATTTCCTCCCGCCGACAGGTTAATGGCCTACAGTGATCCTATGACTTGAGTTCCTCGGACTACCGCCGACTCACGACCGGTCGCTCCGCCCCGCCCCTTGGCGCTCTCGCCTACGCCTGTTCGCAGCCAATTGCCAGTGTACGAGAGCAACAGCATGACCCCGCAAAATCACGTCAACGTTGAGTTGGCGACCGTTGCATTTCTAGAGCTAACCCCCTCCCTGCGTCAGCAAATTCAGCTTCTGATCCCACAAGGAAGTACGCGTGAGCAAGCTGGAGCCTTTTTCAGACAGAAAGCATGGTCAGAGCTATGCCATGCAGCACGTCAATGCGGTAAGCAGCCAGCGGACTATGCCGCCCAGGTGATCGAGCTCTATCGTGCAGAGCTTGCGAAGGGGCATCGGAGTGCACCGCCCATTGATCGCATTGCCTGACGTCTGCTTTGGGTCGGTAGCTGTCTCTCAGTGGAGATGGAACAGCCTCATGATCAAGCGCGAAGCTTTCTCCCCGTCAGCCTCGTAAAGGCCCTGCAATGAAGCCTGATCGGCGAGTTTGTGGAGGTTGAAGTGGTTATAGAACGCTTGCCCCAGTCGCTGATGCTCAAAGTGCCCCCCGGCCCAAAGCCGGAAAAACTCCTCATGTGCGGCGCGCTCGATCTGCAACGATAGATTGCTTTTCATGCTTCTTCAGACAACCTCAATATATGGGGCTCATGCGTGCAACGGGTCGGTAGCTGCCCTCTCGCCAGATGCAGAAAACGGCAAAAAGCGGTCCGATGAGTTATCAACCAGACCAACCTGCACTGATGTAATCAGCACCTTTGCGCCCTGCCCTAGCCTTCCAGTTCCTGCTTAGCCTCCACGCAAATGCGGTGCTCAAGGTTGTACTGCTTCCGGGCACAGAGCAGCTGATCACAGATAGTGGCTGGGTGATTGGCATCGGTGGCTTTCATACACTGGTCCATCTTGAGAGATGACGTCACGGTAGCCAGTTGCGGTTGGACATCAGGTACCTGGCAAATCGAAATTCGAGGGTGCTTCAGATACCGAGTCCTCTGCCAGATTGACCGAGAGATATCGGTTGCCATTACCCGGGCAAAGACAAATTACGAATGAGCCGTGCGCCCGCTGCAGGACAGTTTTCCAGCCACTCTCGAACTGCTTTTCGGTCTGGAACTCCCTGGAGTACTTCTTCTGAGTACTGACTACCCGTACGTCATAAGTCGTCACTGATTTCCCTCATGCTCTGGCGCAAACCGTTCTCGAAACGGCGCTGTCTGCGTTCACCATGCCAGAAGGAATGGGAAAAGAACCAGCGGCAGACCCTTTCCCCAGGCTCACCAAGACAAAACTCTGCAACTCACTGGAGGTGCTCTGTCTCAGATACTTCTCAGCAGTCTTCATACCGGTGGTCAGGTGCCGCGCCAGCATGAGGAGGCTGATCCGATCGGGACTCCAGCATGAAAAAGCCCCACCGTTTCTGGCAGGGCTTATGGGGGGAGCTTTTATGAAGTCGACTAGTCAATCCATTACCAGCACCTCATCAGCGGCTCAGGCCGCGCGTTGGACCACCGAGATCTCCAGATCCAGGCCGGCAGCACCCAGCAGGTTTACCAGAGCGTCGAGGGAGAACTTGTCGATCTTCCCTTTGAGCAGGTCGTTAAGTCTCGGCTGCGTGACATGCAGTCGAGCGGCAGCATCTTTTTGCGGTACATCCCAACCGTTAACGGTTCGAGTCAGCTCCCGCATGAGTTGAGCACGGATACGCAGGTTCTCGGCTTCTTCTGGCGAATCAACCAGCGCATCCCAGACATTGGTAGCGCGTTCGTTTGCCATCGATTTATTTCCTCTCAATGAGTAGTGTTTCTAGTAGAGCAGGACAGCAGCGACGAGGAGCTCCCTCTCGGCCAGACCTTGACCGGAGGGAGGTCGCCCATCACTTTCATCCCAGTGATCTCAGCCTGTCTTTCGCCAGGTCGATATCACGCTTTTCCGTCTGCTGTGTGGTCTTCTGGAAGACATGTAGCACGTAGATCGCGTCAGGCCGGTTGGCCACATAGAACACGCGAAAAGCCCCTTCACAACTCACCCGGATTTCCATCACGCCAGGTCCAACTTCTGGCATCGCCTTCCAATCGCTTGGCATATCACCGTGCTGCACTTGGGAGAGCTGGAAGCCAATCCGTTGCTTGGCTTTAGCGGGACAGTCCCGCAGGTCGTCCAGACTGCTCCCAACAAACACCACGTCCTTCTGCTGCTCGTGTTCCATAGAACCTCCGACGTCGACCCAGATTGTTAGCTTCATCCCGTTTCATGGCCTTTCCTCATTTGAGTTCTGGACGCATCTGCCGAAAGATCCCTGCCTCAGAAAGGTGGATCCGCCAGCCCCTCAGTGCATTGCGCCCAGTGAGATCAGGTTATATCTGTTTTGATATAATCGTCAAGTCACGGATCCTGGTGGCCATTTTGAGTGAGGGGATTTGGAAGGATTTGACGTCGCGGGCACGGATAAGGCAGGCAGCTCCGGTGATCAGCACACACGTGCTCATCCTGCTGCCTCTAGCAGACGAACCGTGGTCCGCTTCGAGCTGTGGATTTGATCGTCGACGCAACGGAAGCAATCTACCGTGATGGCCGCACTCTGCCTGTGATAAGAAGGTGCGGGGGCGAGCGAGCCGAGCCCATACACAACCAGCATGAGTAATGAAAGCAAGGGAATGAACAAGGCAGAGCTACGCCAAAAGCGGTCATATGGATCAAAGGGACACAATTCACGGACTACAAGCTAGTCGCACCTTAAAAGGCTCCACCTCCTTTGCGAGGCTTAAAGTTCAAAGTCAGAACAAAAAATCTCCTTTGCGATAGTCTCATTTCTCATCGTCGACCAGTGGCGTGCTCCAAATCACCAGCTCAAGGGCCGCAGCGATCTGAATACGGTGATCAGCAAGCGGCACAGGCAGCAGGTCCTGGGCACGCTCCAACCGACGCAGCAAGGTGTTGCGATGTGTGCCAAGTACTTCAGCGGTCTGAGTGATGTTGCAGCCATTGGCTAGGAAGGCGTGCAACGAATGCTGGAGGCCCCTGGGTTCCGTGGCCAACCGCCCCAGCGTGCTCAAGACGAATTGCCTGGCGGCGCGCAGGTCCTGGGTCATCAGCGAAACCATCCTGACTTGATCGACCGTGGCGACGGAGGGAGCACCCGCCAGGCGCCCCATCAAGCGCTGGGTGGTCAGGGCCTCCAGGTGTGAGCGACGGAAGCCATTCACCCCCATTGCCTGGGAGCCGATTGCCGCACGTGCTTTTGGAAACTGCTGAGCGATACCTTGCAGCGCGTTCAGGTCCAGCGGCTTTGCCGCACTCATCCAGACCCATAGCGTTGCCGGGCCTGCGAACACGATCAGCGGCGCTGCCGTGCCGGTAAGCTGTGCCAAAGCGCGTGCCATACCCTCCAGAGGTTGGATATCTGCATCGGCGATTTCGCTCCAGATGAGGCAAGCGTGGTGCTTCTGGAAAAGGCTGTAACCGAGTCGCCTGCCGAACTGTTCGGTGTCTACATCTCGGCCAGTGAGCAGGCGACTGACCAGCGGCCGCTTATCGATAGGGTCGTCATGGGGCTGGGCGTTCTTTTCTTCCAGGATAATCTGGGTCACCACCCGCATGTTGCCGTCGATGAACTCCGAGATGGAGCGCGACGAGACCTCCAGGAACTCCTCGAGCACCACTGGGTCCTGCGTCAGACTGAATGCCATCTTCATCCACAACTCCCACGCGGTGTTCTGGGTAGACCTAGCGACATTCATCAACAACTCGGACAGCCCTCTACGGGCAAGCTCCTTGGCAGTGTCCACCATGTCGGCTGCCACGTAAGGTTCCACCGGTTCCCCTGGACGCTGCAGGTTGGAATGCGCCCAATGCAGCAACTCTGCGCGATTGGCGCGCCGACACGCCGCGAGGATGACCGGGTCCTCCAACAGCTCTGCATCTTCTGGTGACGAGAAAAGCGACTGGTTCAGGCGCTCGATCCACTCGGGCGGCAGCGTCTGAGCGATCTCGGCGCCTTTACGCATGAGCTCACGAACGGTTTCAGAGGGGCGTGGCCAGGGGGACGGAGTGCTGGTCATGGGCAGTACAAATCACTCAAAAATACCGAGGAGAAAGGTGCAGTTTGTACCTTGGCGACAGGCAGGGTGAAACCTAGCATGACCTCACTGCCTGAGCAAAAAACACAAGGAAGCACCGTGACGCTCCATGTCCCTTTTTTGGGTTTAGCGCAGTGGCAAGCAGGTCCGTTATTGATGCCCGGAGGTCGGGCAACCATCCGCCTGCGCATCCGTTCCTCTCTATCTGGAGTGTTTTCAATGCTAGCCTCTCGCGATTCCTTGCCAGGTCTACCCTTCGTAACTCGATCGAATTCAGCAGAAGAAATTGCGCTGCTGAGCGACCAGGCGGGTGCGGTCATCATCCGTAACTTCCTGACCCCTGAACAAGTCAGGCGGATCAACGACGAACTCGAAGCACCGCTTGCCGCGCTCGATGCAGGCTCCAAGCACGAACACGCATTGGTTGCCGAATTTCATGGTCATCAAACCAAGAGGCTCACCAACCTCGTTACCCACAGCAAGACCTTTCGTGAGGAAGTCCTGGATGACGACCTCTTTCACGAACTGGGACGCGTGCTCTATGAGCCGGAGTGCGGTGACTGGTGGCTGACCACGGCTCAACTGATCGAGATCGGCCCCGGCAACAAAGCCCAAATGCTGCATCGGGACATGGCGCAGTACCAACCGTTCGTTGCCATGAACAAGCATGCACCACGCGCCATCACCAACCTGATGCTGGCACTCACGGACTTCACCGAGGAAAACGGCGCGACCCGCTTGATTCCAGGGAGCCAGGACTGGGATGACTTCGAAGAAGTGGGAACGCCGGAGATGACGATCCCCGCCCTATTGAACGCCGGGGATGCCGTACTGTTCGGTGGGAAGGTCGTTCATGGCGGCGGAGCCAACGTAACAACCGACTACTACCGTCGCGGCCTGACGATCCCGATGCAGGCCTCGATCATCACGCCTGAAGAAGCCTATCCGCTGATCGTGCCTCTTGAGGTCGTAAGGACCTTGTCCCCCCGAGTGCAGAAGATTCTCGGTTTCCGCTCTCAGTACCCCAATGGCAGCCCCGGCCTGTGGCAGCACAACTACGCGGACCTGGCGGATTATCTACAGCTCTAGACGCCTCCAACGCAAGGAAAGAGGCTAGGCATCGGATTGCGATGCCTGGCCTTTCGGCAACCAGCCGGTGAACACTTCACTCCTGATAGGCAACAACCCCGAGACGTGAAAACAGTACAGGGGCACCTTCAGTGTCGAACAATGCCGCTGTCAGCGAAAGACCGTCTGCCGGCTGCTTTTCCTGGAAGCTGTGCCCACTGTCACGACGACTCGACAACCATCTACCGCTACGGAGGTAACGGAGCCCTCGCGTTGTGTCAGCAATCTGCGGAAGCTCTTGCCACCTGATTGCCCAAGCTTGCCCGTACCCGCTGTCCACCCAGGTGAAAGCCCTTGCTCACCCAGAGATCCAGCAGGCGAGCCTTGAGTGCAAGGTCGTCGCAGGCGTCGTCGCTGAGCCCATTGCTGCCGACACTTTCGGGCGTGTTGAACGACAAGGTACCCGTAGTATCAGTGACGAAGTCGCGAATCTAGGTGCCCCGCGCCATGGCGGTTACGTCTTCCGGCACCTTCGCAACAGCTCTTGAGTGCCCTTGATGTAGTTGGTGAATAGGTCGCCGCGGGCGTAGTTCAGGTCCCCCTGATCAGCCACTCCTGAGCTTTGCGCCAGGCAGTCGGAGGTACATTGTGCCTGGTCGGGCCCTGGTTGATGAGATTGAAACCGCGCGACTCCGTACGCAGGCCCACGCCAGCGGCGATCGTGGAGTCGAACGAGCCGTGAAGGGTTTCGGTTTCGAAGGTGAACCCCATAGCCAATGGAGTTGCGCACACAATGGCAACGCCTGACGCTTTCGTAATTTTTCTTTTCATGCTGGCTCTCGGACTGACATCTTTTAGCGCTCGCTGATAGCTCGCAGGTTGTCGGAGGTGAAGAAGTCGCGTTTCAGTCGAGGGTTGCCGCTGTCTTCGGTGAGCTAGCGGATGTCGCTCTTGCCCGCGCCGATCGTGGTCATGTCAAAGAGATAACGGTTGTCGACCAGGTGGTACCTGTCTTGTTTTGTCATTGTTCTGTCCAGGAAGCCTGGTCAACCGGCTCGGCCTGCCGGATGCCAGCCACCACAGCGCCCTTCGCTCCCGCGACCGCAGTTTGGCATTACCCGCTCGGCGCCGTCATAATCATCAAGCATGGTCATGCGATCAAGTCTGTTGATTTTTCCCACTCGAGGATAGCATTCGTCACCGCCAGCCCCGGCGGCTGGCGGCAACGCCGAAAGAGGAGAACGCTGAATGGCTCGGATAGGCGCAGAAGAGCGCAGACAGGATTTTATCGAAGCGACCATCAAGGTGATCGCGGAACACGGCATCGCCAACGCCACGACGCGACGCATCGCGGCGGCGGCGGATTCGCCGCTGGCCTCGCTGCATTATGTCTTTCACACCAAGGAGGACTTGTTCTATGCGGTCTACGAATCCTTGATCAACTTGCCGCAGCAGTCCTTGGTACAAGCTCCGGCAGGCGCTACCACCGCGGAATCGGTAGGGGAAATGCTGCGCCAACTGGTCAAGTGGTTCATCGCGCACCCCGAACGGGCCATCACACAGTTCGAACTCTTCTTCTGGAACCTGCGTAATGACCCGGAAATGGCAGCGAAGATCTACGCCGTTTCCATCGAAGCGACCCAGCAGGCCATGCAGAAAGCCACGGCCGATGCGCTGGATCAAACTGCACTGACCACCGTCAGCCGGCTGCTCATCAACCTCTTCGATGGCTTGCTGCTTTCATGGACGGCCCACTGCGACCCCGAGCGCATCAAGACCGAGACCGAGACCGCCTGCAAGGCGGTGGAGCTGCTAGTGGCCAGCTACTGAGACGCCATCCGGATGCGCCGTGCTTCCGTGTGACACGGCAATCCGGGGATCTATCTGGACTACAGACAAGCTGACTGGCGCATCTTGACGCACCGACCACTACCATGACGACCCGAAGTCCTGAAAACGTCTGGCGCTAGTTTCCCCCTCCCAAGCCACACAGCCAGATAGCCCCCTAGCCCCTCCCCTTGATCACGACGCAAGCGACAGCAGGTCGATTCGGCGCCTTCACGACTGAACTGTTCAAATCGCCCCAAAAAAATAACTTCGCTGTGCATTTTGCATCTTGTCCCGACCAATCGGCCGTCT
Source organism: Enterobacterales bacterium AE_CKDN230030158-1A_HGKHYDSX7 (assembly GCA_046940325.1). Lineage (GTDB taxonomy): Bacteria > Pseudomonadota > Gammaproteobacteria > Pseudomonadales > Pseudomonadaceae > Pseudomonas. The sequence continues at coordinate 43,696 of JBKYMN010000013.1, forward strand.
CATCATGATCAAACGATCAAGTCAAAAGATCAGTCTCTATAACACAACAATAGGAGGCCATATGTCCTCGCACACTGCTCTTCCGGTTGAGCCACTCGATATTCTGATCATGGGAGCCGGTGTGTCTGGCATCGGTGCGGCCGCCTATCTGCGACGCCATCAGCCCAACAAGACCTTCGCGATTCTCGAGTCCCGTGAGCGAATGGGCGGCACCTGGGACCTGTTCCGCTATCCCGGCATTCGCTCCGACTCCGATCTGTACACCTTCGGCTTTGATTTCAAGCCCTGGACCAAGGCGAAGTCCCTGGCGGACGCCGCAGACATTCTCGAGTACCTGCGCGAAGCCATCGACGAGTATGAACTGGACTCCCTCATCCAATACAAGCAGACGGTCATCTCGGCGAATTGGCAAGCGGACAAAGGCCTGTGGGCGGTGCTGGTGGACGATGGCCACACGGCGCAGCTCCGCACTATCGAATGTCGCTGGCTGTTCAGCGCGGGCGGCTACTACCGGTACGACCAGGGGTTCAGCCCCCGCTTCGAGGGAACTGAGCAGTTCAAGGGGCAGATCGTCCATCCGCAGCACTGGCCGGAAAACCTGGACTACGCGGGCAAGCGTGTCGTCGTCATCGGCAGCGGCGCGACGGCCGTGACCCTTATCCCGGCCATGGCGGACAAGGTCTCCAGCATCACCATGCTGCAGCGCACGCCTTCCTACATCATCAACCAGCCCGCCAATGATGCGGTCGCGGCGTTTTTCCGCAGGGTCCTGCCCGAGCAAGCCGCCTACTCCCTGACGCGCTACAAGAATGCCAGGATCACCCTGGCCTTCTGGGCCTTCTGCCAGCGCTTCCCCAAGCTTTCCCGCAAGCTGCTCCTGTGGCTGACCCGCAAGGAGCTGCCGAAAGACTACCCGGTCGACGTCCATTTCAATCCGCCCTATAACCCCTGGGACCAGCGTTTGTGTACGGTTCCCGAAGGCGATCTGTTCAAGGCGATCAGCGCGGGCAAGGCCGACATCGTCACCGACCATATCGAGCGTTTCACTGAGTCCGGCCTGTTGCTGAAGTCCGGCAAGACGCTGGAAGCCGACATCGTGATCACCGCCACAGGGCTGAACATGCAGATGTTCGGGGGCATCAGCCTGTACAAGGACGACAAGCCCGTCGTGCTGAGCGAAACCCTCGCCTACAAGGGCACCATGCTTTCCGGCGTACCCAACTTCGCCTTCGCCGTGGGCTACACCAACTCCTCTTGGACCTTGAAGGTGTGCCTGCTGTGCGACCATTTCTGTCGTTTGCTGGGCTTCATGGACAGCCATGGCTACAACGTGTGCGAACCCACGGCCCCGGACGGGATCGAGACCCGCCCGCTGCTGGATTTCGGAGCAGGCTACGTGCAACGCGCACTGGACAGCATGCCGCGCCAGGGACCGAGCGAGCCTTGGGTGATGTCGATGGACTACTTCCGCGATGTCAAACTCCTGCGCCGCGGCACAGTGGCTGACGAGTGCCTCGCGTTCACCTCTGTACCCAAAGCGCCGTTGCGCGCAAAGGTTGAGCTGCAACGAGGTAGCCGCGGATGAGTTCCGATCACTTCTGCGAACTACCTGGCGAGCGCAGGATCTGCTATCGCAGCCACGGCCACGAAGACGCACCAGCGGTGCTGCTCATCGTCGGCCTGGGGCTGCAGTTGACCTACTGGCCGCACTCGCTCATAGCCGGATTGGTCGAGCGGGGATTGCGCGTCATCACCCTGGACAACCGGGATTCGGGCAGATCCTTCTTTACCGAAGTAACACCGCCCTCGGTCATGCAGCAGTTCTTCCGCAAGCGGACCCCGGGCTATGACCTGGGGGACATGGCCGACGACGTCATTGCCCTCATGGATGGCCTGAAGCTGGAGGCGGCTCATGCCGTGGGCATGTCGATGGGCGGCATGATCGCCCAGACGCTTGCAGCGCGTTACCCCAAGCGCATCAGGACCCTCACTTCCATCTTCTCCACGACCGGTTCACTGCGCGTAGGCCAGCCCGCGCTCAAGGCCATCCTAAAACTCCTGCGCCGCCCTCCGCGCAATCAGCAGGAAAGCGTTCGAGACTACCTGGACATCATGCGTGTGATCGGCTCGACGCTCGAGTGGGACGAGCAGGGGATGCGCAACTACGCCACGCAAGCCTGGGAGCGAGGTGACGGCGAAGCGAGCAACCTGGGCACGGCCAGACAGATCGGCGCAATCATCAACTCGGGTGACCGCACCCAGGAACTCCAGCGCATCCGTTGCCGCACGCTGGTCATTCATGGGGACAAGGACCTCATGGTCGCCACCAACGGAGGCTTCGCCACCGCTGCGGCGATACCCGGCGCGAACCTGGTGCTGCTGCCCGGGATGGGCCATGACCTCCCGGGCTGCCTGTCAGGCACGTTGCTGTCGCTGCTATCGGGGCACCTGCGCTAATACCAATTTCCTTTAGGGGCGTGCAACCTGCCGCCCCTTTTTTATTCAACCGGAGGCTTCTCGCAGCACCTTTGCAGGACACAGAACAACAAGATTCCGGCTTGTTGAAACCCTCAAGCCGTACTCCAGGCACCCGAGCCGTCATGACGAACTCGCCCGGGTGCTCCTCCACTGCCCTTTCGACAATCACAACAATCGAGCAAGAGGTCTGTATGGAATTCAAGTTCTTACTCCCCAGCAAAGTCGTCATGGAACCCGGCCTGCGCGAGCGCACCGGTGAGCATCTGCGGGCACTCGGCCTGAGCCGCATCCTGATCGTGACCGATCCCGGGGTGAAGGCAGCCGGCCTGCTGGACAGCGTCTACGCCAGCCTGGAGAAGGCCGGCATCGCCTTCAAGGAAGTGGCGGACATCAAGGCCAACCCGCGCAGCGAAGACATCAACCAGACCGCGCAGCAGTACCGGGGCCAAGGCATCGACGGCCTGCTGGCCGTGGGCGGCGGCAGCGCGATGGACGCAGCCAAGGCCATCAGTGTGCTGCTCACTCATGACGGCCGCATCGAAGACTACGAAGGCTCGTTCACGCTCAGCCATGCCATACCGCCCATCGTCGCCATCCCGACCACGGCGGGCACCGGCAGCGAGGTGACCTGCTTCTCGGTGATCACCGACACCGCCCGGCACTTCAAGATGAACGTCCTGGATTATCGGATCGGCCCGGTACTGGCACTGCTCGACTCGCACATCACCGACACGCTGCCCGCCTCGATTGCCGCCGCGACCGGCATGGATGCCCTCACCCACGCCATCGAGGCCTACACCTGTCGCGTGTCGAACCCGATCAGCGACGGCTTGGCGCTGCATGCCATCCGCCTCATCAGCCAGCACCTCAAACCCGCCGTGCAAGAGCCGGAGAACCGGGAAGCCCGGGAGCAGATGCTGGTGGCGAGCCTGATCGCCGGCATGGCATTCGGCAACGCCGACGTCGGCAGCGTGCACTGCATTTCCGAAGCGATCGGCGGCATGTACGACACGCCGCACGGCGTGGGCAACGCGATCTTCCTGCCCTTCGTATTCGGCCACAACCGTGACGCCGATATCGTCCGCCATGCCCAGGTGGCCTATGCGCTGGGGATCGACCCCAGGCTTTCGCCGGTCGACGCCGCCGAGGCCGCTGTCAGCCATCTGTTCCAGATGAGCAAGGACCTGGGGATCCCCCGCTTCGCCGACGTCAGAGGCGTGCGCGAAGAGGACTTCCTGACCCTGGCGGAAAACTCCAAGCAGAACTTCTCGGACGCCAGCAACGCCAAGTCGATGTCCGTGCAGGCCTACCACGACATCATCACCACCGCTTACAACTTCGTCGCGTGAGGGGGGCCGGTCATGAATCAGTCAAACCCCGGCGCCTCGTTGAGGCGCACCCTGGGCCCGTTCTCCGTGCTGCTGTTCGGCCTGGCATTCCTGGCGCCCCTGATCGTCTTCGGCACCTACGGCGTGATCTCGCAGGCAAGCGGGAACACCACGGCGATGGCCTATCTGGTCGCGGCAACCGGCGTGGTGTTCACGGCGTTCAGCTATGGCCGATTGGTGAAGGTGTTCCCGGTGGCCGGCTCGGCCTACACCTATACCCGCAAGATGCTGAATGCCAATCTCGGCTTCATGGTGGGTTGGGCGGCCCTGCTCGATTACTTCTTCATCCCGATGCTGATCTGGCTGCTCGGCGCCAGCTACCTCAACATGGCGTTTCCAGAAGTCCCTCAGTGGGTTTGGATCACCGGGTTCATCCTCTCCACCTCGCTGCTCAACGTCCTCGGCATCCAGGTCGCCAACCGCTTCAACCTGCTGCTGATGGCGGTGCAACTCGCCATCATCGCCGTGTTCATCGGCCTGTGCGTGCACTACATCGTGGCGGCCAACGGTCCTGGCGGGCTGCTGTCGGCCAGGCCGTTCTTCGACCCGAACGTGCCCTTCGCCACCACCATGGCCGGCGCCGCCATTGCCGCGTACTCGTTCCTGGGCTTTGACGCGCTGTCCACGCTGAGCGAGGAGACCCGCGACCCGGGCCGGACGCTGCCGCGCGCCATCGTGCTGGTCGCGTTGATCGGCGGCACGATCTACGTCGGCTCCTCGTACTTCATGTACCTGGCGCACCCCTCCCCCACCTTCGAGCAGGTGGATGGAGCGGCCTTCGAGATTGCCCGGATGATCGGAGGCGACCTGTTCTTCGCCGTGGTCCTGGCGGGGATCATCGTCGCCCACTTCGCAGCGGGGATGTCCTTCCAGGCCAGCGTGGGCCGGCTGCTCTACGCCCTCGGCCGGGACAACCAACTGCCCCGCAAGCTGTTCGGCGTCCTGCACCCCCGCTACAAGACTCCGGCCTTCAACATCCTGCTCTGCGGCGTCTTCGGCACCGCCGGTTTTGGCTTGACCATCGCCACCGCGACATCACTGGTCAACTTCGGCGCTTTCCTCGCCTTCACCGCCGTCAACCTGTGCGCGTTGCGACTCACCTTCGATGCACGCACCAGGGATGGAGCCGGCCTGCTGCTCGGCGTGCTCTTCCCCTTCATCGGCCTGATCACGGCCGGGTGGATGCTGGTCAGCCTGGACAAGGACGCGCTGATCATGGGCTGTGGCTGGCTCGCCCTGGGGGCGGTTTATCTCGCCTTCCGGACCCGCCTCTTCCGCCACCCCGTGCCTGACGCACTGGTGTAGCGGGCGCTTTCCAATCGAACCCCCTGACGACAACCCCACGGCAAGCCCCTGGCCTTGCCGTTCAATGGCGAGAATCGACATGCAAACAAAACTCCTGATCAATGGCGCCCTCGTGGCCGGCGAAGGCGAAAGCCTGGCCGTATACAACCCTTCCTTGGGCAGCGTCCTGGTGCAGACCACCGAGGCCAGCAGTGCCCAGGTCCAGGCCGCGGTGCAAAGCGCGGATGCGGCCTTCGACGCCTGGTCGCAAACGCCGCCCAAGGACCGTGCGGCCCTGCTGCTCACCCTTGCCGACAGCATCGATGCCCAGGCAGCGGTGTTCGCCCGCCTGGAAGCGGACAACTGTGGCAAACCCTACAGCGCCGTGCTGCAGGACGAACTGCCGGCCGTATCGGACGTGTTCCGCTTCTTTGCCGGTGCCGTCCGCTGCCTGCAGGGCTCGGCGGCGGGCGAGTACCTGCCGGGGCACACCTCGATGATCCGTCGCGACCCGGTGGGCGTCGTCGCGTCCATCGCGCCCTGGAACTACCCCTTGCTGATGGCGGCCTGGAAGCTCGGCCCGGCCCTGGCCGGTGGCAACACCGTGGTCCTGAAGCCCTCCGAGCACACCCCGATGAGCACCCTGAAGCTGGGGGAACTGCTCGCCGAGATCTTCCCTGCCGGCGTGGTCAACATCGTCCATGGCCGTGGCGCCACAGTGGGAGAGCCGCTCACCAGCCACGCCCGGGTCCGCATGGTGTCGCTGACCGGCTCCGTGCGCACCGGCAGCCGGATCATCGAAGGCACCGCCGACAGCGTTAAACGCATGCACATGGAGCTGGGTGGCAAGGCGCCGGTGCTGATCTTCGACGATGCCGACATCGACGCCGCCGTCGAAGGCATCCGCGCCTTCGGTTTCTACAACGCCGGCCAGGACTGCACCGCCGCGTGCCGCCTCTATGTGCAGAAGTCGGTCTACCCGGAGTTTGTGCGCAAGCTCGGCGAGGCGGTGTCCAGCATCCAGTACGGGCTCCAGGACGACCCCTCCACCGAGATGGGCCCGCTGATCACCCAGGAGCACCTGGAGCGCGTCGAGGGCTTCGTCAACCGCGCCAGGGAGCTCCCGCATATCGAGGTCGTCACCGGTGGCAAACGCGCGGCGGGGAACGGGTTCTTCTTCGAACCCACCGTCCTGGCCGGCGCCACGCAGGAGGATGAAGTGGTGTGCCGTGAAATCTTCGGCCCGGTGGTCACGGTTACGTCGTTCGAGGACGAAGCCCAGGCCCTGGCGTATGCCAACGCCTCCGACTACGGCCTGGCCTCGTCGGTGTGGACGGCCGATGTGGGGCGCGCCCATCGCCTCGCCGCCCGCCTGCAGTACGGCTGCACCTGGGTCAATACCCACTTCATGCTGGTGAGCGAGATGCCCCACGGCGGGGTGAAGCTGTCCGGGTATGGCAAGGACCTCTCCATGTATGCCCTCGAAGACTACACGGTGGTGCGCCACGTGATGTTCAAGCACTGAAGGCCCCAAGACACAGCTCCCCTACTATTTCCAAGAGGTTATGCATGAACAATATCGAGACGTTCGAGAGGCTCGAGTCCAACGTGCGGATGTACTGCCGTGACCTGCCGCTGGTGTTCGATACCGCCCAGGGCAGCATGATCCGCGGCGAGGATGGCCGCGAATACCTGGACTTCTTCGCCGGCGCCGGTGCGCTGAACTATGGCCACAACGACCCGCGCATGCGCGATGCCCTGATCGCGTACCTGTCGTCCAACGGCGTGACCCACGCCCTCGACCTACACACCACCACCAAGCGCCAGTTCCTGGAGTCGATCGAGCGTGAGCTGTTCAAGCCGCGCGGCTGGGACTACAAGGTCCAATTCACCGGCCCCACCGGTGCCGATGCCGTCGAGGCCGCGCTGAAGCTGGCGCGCAAAGCCACGGGGCGCACCAAGGTCGTCTCGTTCTATGGCGCCTACCACGGCATGACGGCCGGCGCGCTGGCCGTCACCGGCAACCGCACTCGCCGAGGCCCCGGGCTCTCAAGCGACGTGGTGTTCGTGCCGTACGAAGACAGCCCCTACGGCGCGTTCGACAGCATCGGCTTCCTCGAACGCCTGGCCAACGACCAGGGCAGCGGCTCGGAAATCCCCGCCGCCGTGATAGTGGAGTCCGTGCAGATCCAGGCGGGCGTCTACCCGGCCTCCAACGCCTGGTTGCAGCGGCTGCGCAAGTGGACCACCGATCACGGCGTGTTGCTCATTTGCGATGAGATCCAGGCGGGCTGCGGCCGCACCGGCGACTTCTTCGGCTTCGAGCGCTCCGGCGTCGTGCCGGACCTGATCACCTGTGCGAAATCGATCGGCGGCTTCGGGCTGCCGATGGCGATCCTGTTGATTCGCGCCGAACTGGATGTATGGCAACCCGGCGATCACATCGGCACCTTCCGTGGCAACCAGCTGGCGTTCCTCACCGCCCAGATCGCACTTGGCTATTGGCGCGACGAGCCGTTCCTGAAATTGCTCGCCGCCAACTGCACGGCCATGGAACGAGCAGTCGCCGGTTACGCCGAGATCCCGGGCGTCGCCTCCGCGCGCTGCCGCGGCATGATCGCCGGCATCGACTTCGGCCGCGGCAACGTCGCCTTCGCCAAGGATGCCCAGCAGCGGGTGCTGCAGGCCGGCGTGCTGGTCGACCGCTGCGGCCCGAACGGCGAAATCATCAAGCTGATGCCGCCGGTGAACACCCCCACCGACCAGCTCGAACAGGGCCTCAAGGCGTTCGGCGAATCGGTCGCGGCAGCGCTTAGCCAGTAACGGCACACGCCCGCGTGCGGCCTGTACCGATACAGGCCGCACGCAGCCCCATCGCATGCAGCAGACAATCCGTCCGTGGCAGGAAATCACGCCAATGAGCAACGTCAATTCGATCGTGCAGAACGATCTGTCTTCGCTGATCCACCCCTACACCAACCTGGCGCAACACCGTGAGACAGGCCCTATCGTGATCACCGGCGGGGACGGCGTGCGGGTCTTCGATGACCAGGGCAACGCCTATATCGAAGCCATGTCGGGCTTGTGGAGCGTTGCCCTGGGGTTCAGTGAACAGCGGCTGGTCGACGCCGCCATCGAGCAGTTCAAACAGCTGCCCTACTACCACAGCTTCAGCCACAAGACCAACGCCCCGGCGGCGGCGCTCGCCGCCAAACTGGCCGAGCTGGCGCCCGGCGATCTGAACCATGTGTTCTTCACCAACTCGGGCTCCGAGGCCAACGATTCGATGGTGAAGATGGTCTGGTACGTGAACAACGCGCTGGGCAAACCGCACAAGAAGAAGTTCATCTCCCGTCAGCAGGCGTACCACGGAACCACAGTGGCCTCCGCCAGCCTGACCGGCATCCCGTCGATTCATCGCGACTTCGATCTGCCGGCCATCCCGGTTCATCACCTGACCTGCCCGAACGCCTATCGATTTGCCCGGCCCGGGGAAACGGAAGAGGCCTTTTCGGCACGCCTGGCGGATGAGCTGGAGCGCTACATCCTGGCCGAGGGAGCGGAAACCATCGCTGCCTTCATCGGCGAACCGCTGATCGCGGCGGGCGGCGTGATCCCTCCGCCACAGGGCTATTGGGCGGCGATCCAGGCGGTGTGCAAACGCTACGACATCCTCGTGGTGGTCGACGAAATCGTCACCGGCTTCGGCAGGCTCGGCACGATGTTCGGCTCCCAGCTGTACGGCATCCAGCCCGACATCCTGGTGCTCTCCAAACAGCTCACCTCCTCCTATCAACCCCTGGCGGCCCTGGTGGTTTCCGACGCCATTCACGACGTGCTGGTCAGCCAGAGCCAGCGCCTGGGTGCCTTCGCCCATGGGCTGACCTGTACGGGCCATCCCGTCGCCACCGCCGTGGCGCTGGAAAACATCCGCATCATCGAAGAGCGCGACCTGGTGGGCCATGTCCAGCGCCTGGCCCCTGAATTCCAGCGCCGCCTGCACGCATTCGCCGACCACCCCCTGGTAGGCGATGTCCGGGGTGTCGGGCTGGTGGGCGCTATCGAGCTGGTGGCGAACAAGGCCACTGGCCAACCGTTCGCCCAGCCCGGCGTGTTGGGAGGCTACCTGTTCAAGCAGGCACACAAGCACGGGCTGATCATCCGCGCCATCTACGACACGATCGCCTTCTGCCCGCCATTGATCACCACGCAAGACGACCTCGACGCGATCTTCAGCGCATTTGATCGGGCTCTGGCTGACGCGACGGACTGGGCCCGGTCACAGAACCTTCTGTAAACAAAAACAAGAACCCGGAGTGTTGAATCATGCATAACCCCGTTGATACCGGTTCAGGCTTCGACGTATCCGTCGTGGGGCTTGGAGCCATGGGCACGATCATGGCGCAAGTGCTGCTCAAGCAAGGCAAACGCGTAGCGGTCTGGAATCGCTCCCCCGACAAGGCGCAGGTGCTCGTCGCTGCAGGCGCCCACCTCTGCGACAGTGCGCACGCTGCGCTGGCGGCGAGCCCGGTCACCCTCCTGGTGCTTCTGGACAACGCGGCGGTACTCGAGGTTCTGCAATCTGCCGAGGCGAACCTCGCACTGGCCAACCGCACGATCGTCAATTACACCACCGAGTCCCAGGAAGAGAGCATGGCGCTTCAGGCGCTCGTCAACCGTGCGGGCGGTCACTACGTCAAGGGCATGATCGTGGCCTACCCGCGCAACATCGGCCACGCGGAAAGCTACTGCATCCATACCGGCGAGCGGGAAGCCTTCGAGCAGCATCGCGCACTGCTGCAGGTGCTGGCCGGCCATACCCTGTTCCTGCCCTGGGAGGAAACGTACGCGTTCGCCGCCCTGCTGCATGCCCATTCGTTCGCCGCGATGGTGGCGTTCTACGAAGCCGTGGGTACGAGCCAGGCATTTGGCATGCCCGTTGCCAAGATGGCCCGGCTGATTCTCGACACGTCGCGCTTCTTCGTCGCCGATGCACTCGAGGAAGCCGTGCGGCGCCTGGAGCAGCAGGACTTCGCGGGTGACCAGGCAAGGCTCGACGTGCACGCCAGCGCCTTCGCAGAGATTGGCCAGGCCATGCAGGCAGCCGGTGCCTGGACACCGGTGTTCGACGCCGTGTGCCAGGTGGCCCAGCGTGCAACGTCGATGGGGTACGGCGACCAGGACATCGTGGCCACCACCCAGGCATTCGCGGCAGCGGCCCTCCCCTCGCAACCCTAGCGTCAGCCGGCGCTGACCCGCCCCGTCATCACGGGGCTTCCCAGGCCCGCGCCAGCCTCACAAAGGCCTATTTAATGGCGCGCTTTATCAAGTCTCCGCAGGCGCCACGGACCAGACTCGACGGCAATTACAACAATAAGTCCGGAGGTTCCTATGCGTGCTTTTGCTTTTCTACTGGCGGGCCTGGCGCTCGCCCTGTTCCTGACGACCCACACCCCGAAGCCTTACGTAGAGAATCGCGCGGCCGTGCGCACAGGGCACCCGGTCGCGAGCATAGGCGATATCTTCCGCCACTATTGATGGGCGAGGCCCGGCGCTGATCGCTCTCGGCGCCGGCCCGCTCCAGCTACCGGCGCGTGCGCCCTCGCCCCAGCAGACGTGGCCGGCGCTGGATGCCCTGGCTCTTCTGCCAGCTCAACGGGCTCATGTGGAACCAGCGGTGGAAGGCGCGGCAGAATCCGCTGGCATCGGAATAGCCGAGCATCGTGGCCAGCTCGCTGATGTCGACCGAAGGCCTGGAAAGATAGGCTTGCGCCATGCACTGCCGGACCTCATCCAGCAACTGCTGGAAAGACAGGCCCTCGTGCTCCATGAGCTGGCGCAACTCGTTCGGCGTCACCGCCATGACACTGGCCACTCTCTCCGCCGTAGCCCGCCCGGCGGGCAGCAGCTGATGCAGCAACTGCTTGATCTGGTCGGACAGGTTGTCGCTGGAGAGCGCCTCCAGGCGCTGCATTCGCTTGGCGACCACCTGATACAACGCCTCGTCGGAGGCGGCATTGGGCCGGTCCAGGATCGCCGGCTCGAACACCATGGCCAGAGCGTGCGCACCGAAGGTCGGCGCCATGCCCAGGGCCTTGGCATAAAGGGCCGTGTCGGTGCTGGCCGGGTGCCTCAGCAACAGGGCGCTGGGCAACCAGTGCTCCCCCACCAGCGCCCGCATCAATTGAATGCCCACCGCACAGGCCAGCTCCTCGGCCTGGCGCACACCGGGCAGGCTCGACTGACGGACGTGATAGCTGAGGGTGACCCACCCGCCTTGATGGTCCAGCCCCACCTCGGCGGCACCGTTGTAGAGGGCGTAATGCTTGCGTAACGCCAGCAACGCCTCGCCGACCGTGGGCGTATTGCGCAGCAGGTAGAGCAGATCGCCAAAGACGCCCGGTGCCTGGAACAACCCATAGTGTAGGCCGAACAGTGCATTCCCCGAATGCAGGCTGCAGGCCTCCAGCAAGGCGCAATATTGCTGGTAGGGGAAAAGGCCATCCTCGTGTTGCACGCTGTGGTTCGGCAAGCCGATGTGCCTGAGCATCTGCAAGGGATCGAGTCCCTGCGTCGCAGTGAACGTATGGAACCCGGTAAGGCTGATCGCCCGAACGAAACGAACGGTTGCCATGCGGGTCACGCCTCCGCGGATGGCGGTGGCGACGCGGGGCACGTGGCGTTCGGATCGAGCGCCGGCGCCTGGTGCAATTGGCGTTTCCATTGTTGCGGGCTGACGCCATGCCAGCGATTGAATGCCCTGGAGAACGCACCGAGCTGGGTGTATCCCAGCAAGTCCGCCACCTGCGTCAGGCTGATCGAGGCATTACGGATCAGGCGTGTAGCCATCGCCTGGCGCGTCTTGTCCAGCAGCGCCTGGAAACTCGTGCCCTATGTCAGCAGGTAGCGCTATTGAAGGTCCGGCTCACGACTTCTGGTCAATGATGGGTGCATGGATTTTGGCGGATGATGTGAAGCCTTTCCTCGGGATGATCCAGCAGACTCGATCGGCCTGGCGGCTGGCCAGAAGGGTGACCATGCATCACCCTTCCGATCGGCCACCGCATACCGAGCGACGACAGGCGCAGAAGCGCAGCTCGATCAGCCTGCGCGGTCTGCGCTTTCCGCTGCCTGTTGCCGGGCCCACTCGCGCAGGACGAACTTCTGGATCTTGCCGGTAGCGGTCTTGGGCAACTCTGCCAGCGTTACATGCCGTGGCGCCTTGAAATGCGCCAGGCGCTCGCGGCACCAGCGAATCAGATCGTCCCCCGTGGTCGTTGCCCGGGCATCGGCACACAGGGTGACGAAGGCCTGGGGGGTCTCACCCCAGCGCGCGTCCGGGCGCGCCACCACAGCGGCCTCGATCACCTCGGGGTGCTGATAGAGCACCTCCTCGATTTCCAGCGAGCTGATGTTCTCGCCTCCGGAAATGATGATGTCCTTGCTCCGGTCCTTGATTTCCACATAACCGTCCGGATGCAGCACGGCCAGGTCACCCGTGTGCAGCCAACCGTCGGCCAGGGCGCTGCGGGTCGCCTCCGGGTTATGCAGGTAGCCTTTCATCACCGTGTTGCCGCGCACCACCAGTTCGCCAAGGGTGGTTCCATCAGCGGGGACCGGCTGGCCGGTATCGGCGTCCAGCACAGTGGCTTCCTCCAGCATCGGGTGGGCCACGCCCTGGCGGCTCATGAACCGGGCCCGGCCCTCCAGCGGCAGCTCGTCGACGCCCGGCTGCCACAGGCACAGGGTGCTGGGGCCGTAGCTTTCGGTCATGCCGTAGGCGTGAGTGATGCTGAAGCCGAGCGCCTCCATGGCGGCGATCACTGCGCTGGGTGGCGCGGCGCCGCCGGTAATGACCGACACTGGCCCGCCAGGCGCACCGGCATGCTTGGCATGGATCAGCATCGACATCACCACCGGTGCGGCACTCAGGTGGGTCACGCCATGCACGGCGATCGCGGTGTGAATCGCTTCCGGCTGAACCTTGCGCAGGCATACGTGGGTGCCACCCGACAGGGTCACGGCCCAGGTGTGGCTCCAGCCGTTGCAGTGGAACATCGGCAGGGTCCACAGATACACGCTGCGTGGCCCCAACTGGAAGATCAGGGCACCGGCGCAGGCATTCAGGTAGGCGCCGCGGTGGTGCAGGACCACGCCCTTGGGATCGCCGGTGGTACCGGAGGTGTAGTTGATGGCGATGGACTGCCACTCGTTGCGCGGTGCGCTCAGCGGCCGGTTGACGTCGCCCTGGGCCAGGAAGTCCTCGTAATCTAGATCAGCTACCGGGTCGCCGCCCTCGGCCTGGGCATCGTCGATGCCCACCAGCAAGGGCGGCCTCTCCAGCATCGCCAGCGCCTGGTGGACCACGGCGCCGAACTCACAGTCGCAGATCAGCACCCTGGCTTCGCAGTGACGCAGGATGAACGCAATGCTGCGTGCCTCCAGGCGGATATTGATGCACACCAGGACCGCCCCGGCGCCGGGTACGCCGTAGTGCGCCTCCAGCATCTCGGGGATGTTCGGCGCCAGGATCGCCACCCGCTCGCCCGGCTGTACACCGACCCGTTCGAGGGCGCTGGCCAGGGCGCAACTGCGCTGGTGCAGCTGTTGGTAACTGTAGCGACGGTCGCCATAGACCACCGCGTCGCGCTGCGGGTAGACCTGCGCAGCGCGCTTGAGAAACGACAGTGGCGACAGCGGCACATGGTTGGCCGCATTAGGGGCCAGTTCGTGTTCGAAGCTCGGCGTCATCATGCCAGGCACCTCGTCCATGGGCAGTCCAGGGGTTGCACGCACATATCCATCTCCTGTTTCTTGTTGTCTTGACCGCCCCTGCAATCCGGCGAACGCCGGCGCCGCAGGGCCAGTCACCGCGGCGCCTACAGGCTGCTGCACTGATGGCCACCATCGACCACGATTTCGCTACCGCTCATGCCCCGTCCGGCGTCGCTGGCGAGCAGCAGCAAGGCACCGTCGAGGTCCACCGGCTGGTTGAAACGCCGGCTGGGAATACGCACACGCAACTTCTGCCCCGCTTCGCCGGACAGGAAGGCCTCGTTCAGGTCGGTCATCACATAACCCGGCGCCAGAGCGTTCACCCGTATGCCATGGCGCGCCAGCTCCAGGGCCATGGCCCGGGTCAAGTGAGCCAGGCCGGCCTTGGCCGCGAGATAGGGGCCAACGGCGCCGGCCACGCGGCTGGCGAGGATCGAGGTGACGTTGATCAGGCTGCCGCCCTTCCCCGCCGCAACCATGCGCCGGGCGCTTTCCTGGGCCACGGCCCAGGCGCCCTTGAGGTTGGTATCGAGCACGCGATCCCAGCTGTCATCGTCGCAGGCTAGCAAGGGTTGGCTATCGCTCACCCCGGCGTTGTTGACCAGCACATCCAGCGGGCCCGCGGCATCGAGCACCCGGCAGATATCCTCGCGGCAGGTCACATCGAGGGCGAAGGCACGGGCACGTCCTCCCGCCCCCTCGATGGCCTCCACCAGTTCCTGCAGCGGCGCCTGGCGCCGGGCAGTCACCACCACCTCGGCGCCCGCGGCGGCTAGGGTCATGGCGAAGTGTCGGCCCAGGCCACTGGAAGCGCCGGTAACCAGGGCGCGACGACCGTCGAGGGAGAACAGTCGAACCAGGTCGGGCTGCATCAGTGACTCCCCGGGCGCTGGCCGAGCAGCTTCTTCGCCAGGCTCATCCGGTGCACTTCGCTCGGGCCGTCGTAGATGCGGAACGGGCGGATGTCACGGAAGATGCGCTCCACCACCGTGTCCCCGGTCACCCCGCGCCCGCCCAGCACCTGCATGCAGCGATCCACCACCCGCCACAGCGCCTCGGAACTGATCACCTTGGCCATGCTCGAATCGACATTGCCCCGCTGGCCCTGGTCGAGCACCCAGGCGCAGTGCCAGACCGCCAGGCGCACCACATGCAGGTCCATCTGGTTGTCGGCCAGCATGAAGCCCACGCCCTGGTGCTCGCCCAGCGGCTTACCGAAGGCGTCGCGAGTGCGCGCATAGTCGCAGGCGATGTCGTGGGCACGGCGCGCGGCACCGAGCCAGCGCATGCAGTGGGTCAGGCGCGCAGGCGCAAGGCGCACCTGGGCGTAACGGAAGCCCTTGCCGATCTCACCCAGTACATCGCTCGCCGGCACTCGCAGGTTGTCGAAGCGCAGTTGGCCGTGACCGCCGGTGAAGCAGCGGTCCAATGAATCCAGCTGACGCTCGTGGACGATGCCCTCACGCTGCATGTCGGTGAGGAACATGGTCGCCGTGCCATCTTCCATGCGCGCCATGACGATGGCGAAGTCGGCCCCCTCGGCGCCGGTGATCAGCCATTTGCGGCCATTGATCACGTAGTCGTCACCGTCGCGGGTGGCGGTCGTGCGCAGCATCGACGGATCAGAGCCCGAGCCCGGCGCCGGCTCGGTCATGGCAAAGCACGAGCGGGCACGCCCCTGGACCAGAGGCCGCAGCCAGCGGTCCTTCTGCGCCTCGGTGGCGACCACGTCCATCAAGTGGATGTTGCCTTCGTCCGGGGCGTGGATGTTCAACGCCACCGGGCCCAACGGCGAGTAGCCGGCCTCTTCGAAAACGATGGCCTTGGCCACGTGGCTCAGCCCCAGGCCGCCCATCTCGCGGCTGGCATGGGGGGTCAGAAGGCCGACATCGCGTGCACGGTCCAGCAGGTCCAGGCGCAGGGCGTCACTGGGACCGTGGCCGCCCTGGCGGGGGTCGCTTTCAAAGGGGATCACCTGTTCCGCAATGAAGTCTCGGGTCTTGGCCTGCAGCGCCAGGAGTTCGTCCGGGAGGGAGAAGTTCATGGTTGTCCTTGTGGGAGAGTCGGTAACGAGGAGTGGGAGTGGCCAGCTGTGCTCAGGGCACGGCCTTGGGATTGCTGATCGCCAGCTGGGCGAGCGTGATTGCGCGCAATGCGCCAACCAGGTTGCGGCGGGCGTGCGGGGCATCATGTGCACCGGCGCGGATCGCGTCTGCCAACTGGCGGCGGGTCTCGGGCAAGGTGGCGGGCGCCCCATCCACCAGGGCCGCCAGGCGCGTCCGCTCCTGGTCTTCGAGCACGGCCTTGGCGCGGCTTTCCCGAGCGGCGATGGCCATGGCGTTGGCGATCATCAGCACCGGATAGCGCAGCTCGCCAGGCGAGGCCGGCAAGACCTGCTCCAGCAGCGTCTGGCGAGCAATGTCGAGCAGTTCAGCGGCATTCGGCTGGGTCATGGCGCATCGGCTCCAGTCATGTTCAGGATGTCGAGTTCGAGCTCGGGCAACAGGCGTGCAGTCAATGCCAGCTCGAGGGAAGGCTCCTCACCGGAGAGGTGGCGCTGACCTTGCTGCAGGGCGATCACCGCCCAGCGCAAGGTGGCCATGACCTGCCAGTAGTGCAGTTGGCTGCGCTCGATGGAGAGAGCGGACAGCTCGTGGTAGCCCTGCAGGAAATCCTCCAGCACACCGATGCCACCCGCTTCGAGGTCGGGCCGGGTGAAGCGCCAGCAGGGGGCGGTAAACCAGCCCAGGTCCTCGCAGGGGTCGCCCCAGCCGGTGAATTCCCAATCAAGCACGGCCTCGAGGCCCTGCTCGCTGGCCAGGTAGTTGCCCGTGCGGTAGTCGCGGTGCAGCAGGCACAGGCCGCTGCTGGGCGGAACCTGCAGCTCGCACCAGCGCAACCCCCACTCCAGCACCGGATAGGCATCGGCGAGGGTGTCTAGGTAGCGGCGGTAGGCCTGGATGGTCACCAATGCCGGCGGGCTGTCCGGCATGGGCAGGAAATCCAGCGTGGCGCACGGCGGGCAGACCTGATGCAGACGCGCCAGGTTTGCACCGAGCTGCGCCGCCAGCTGCGCCTGGCCCTGGGACCCGGCGCCCGCGCTGAGCAACCGCCCGGCGGCGACACCCGGCACGTACTCCATCAGGAAAAACACCCGGCCATGGACGTGAACATCGCGGCATAGCCAGAGCGGGCGCGGCACCTTCACGCCTGCCTGGTGCACCACCTGCAACACGGCGAACTCCTGCTCGCGATCGAGGCTGGCGGGAAGCGCGGAGAGGGCATCGCTACGCAGCACCCAACGCCGGGAACCGGCCCACGGGCCGCCCTCTATCTGCAGGTCCAGCAGCCAGTTTTCCTGGATAGCGCCACCGCTCAGGCGCTTGCGGGCCTGAATGACCACCCGAGTTGCCGAAGCCTGTTCGCGGATGAAGTCGGCCAGGCGGTGATCGTCGGGCCTGGCCTCCAGCGCATCGCTGGCCGGATAAATCGTTGGAGAACTGCTCATGGATCGGTGGGCTCTGCCTGGGTTCTGAATGGGCAGAAACCCGGGAGCAAACCCCGGGCCAATTTCCCAATAGTTCGCTGCAGGCCTCATGCAGCCTGGGATTGGGCATTCCCCGGGAGCGGAGCGACAGACCTGCTGTTGCAAATATGCAACCAACTAATTCAGTATCGAAACACTTCAACAATGAACAGACTCAGCCATGAACCCTCCCTCCTCCCAGGTCGTCGTGCTGATAAGCCACCTGCAACGTCCCCAGCAACGCAGCCGACTCGCCCATGTGGTGACCAGGCTCACACCGGACTATCCCGACACCCATATCGAGATACTCGATACCTCGGTGACCGAAGCGTTGCAGACCGCCCGGGAACTGGAGCAGACAGGCAAGGTCGATGTGTTCGTCTGTGCCGGGGCCACAGCCGCCTACCTGCGTAAACACCTGACGCGCCCGGTCCTGGCGATGCGAGTGGGCGGCGGCGACCTGCTTCGGGCATTGGGGCAGGCCAGTGAAATCTCCTCGCAGGTGGCCGTGATCAGTTACAGGCGCATCAGCCAGGACCTGCAGGCCATGGCCACGCTCTTCACGGTGCAGATTCATCAGGCCGCCTACACCACGCTCGAAGAGGCCCGCCAGGCCGTGGAGCAGGCCGCCCGGCTGGGCTGCCGCAGCATTATCGGTTCATCGACGGTGGTGGAGCTGGCGGAACAGGCAGGGCTACATGGCGTGCTTTCGCTGAGCGAGGACACCGCGCGAAAGGCCCTGGAGGAAGCCATGGGCATTCTCGACAGCCAACGCATCGAGATCGCCAAGCGACGGCATCTGGATGCCGTGCTGAAACACATCCCCGCCGGCGTCGCGGCGGTCGACAACCAGGGCACGGTGCAATCGCTCAATCCGGCCCTCGCCCAATTGCTGGAGCTGCCGATCAGTGCCGCCCTGGGGCGACCGCTGGAGCAATTGTGTCCGGAGCTGGACCTGCAGCAGGCGTTGCACAGTGGCGCCAGCGAGGAAAACAGGGTAATCCGCCTCGGCTCGCACGCGGTGGTCAGCAACCTGCTGCCCATCCTGGAAAACGGCGAACGCACCGGCCTGGTCCTGACCTGCCAGGACATCACGGCCGTGCAGCGCGCCGACCAACGCATTCGCTCCACCCGCCGTCCCGGCGCGTTCGCCGCCCGCTATCGGCTCGACCAACTGGATGGCAACAGCAAGGCCAACCGCGAAATGCTGCAACTTGCCAAGCGTTTCGCCACCAGCCAATCGACCATCCTGATCACCGGCGAAAGCGGTACCGGCAAGGAGCTTCTGGCCCAAGGCATCCACAACGAAAGTCCACGCTGGAAGAACCCCTTCGTCGCCATCAACTGCGCCGCATTTCCCGAGTCCCTGCTGGAAAGTGAACTGTTCGGCTACGAGGAAGGCGCCTTCAGCGGCTCACGCAAGGGTGGCAAGCCTGGCCTGTTTGAAGCCGCGCATCGAGGCACCTTGTTTCTCGATGAGATCGGCGACATGCCCGTGCCGCTGCAGACACGCCTGCTGCGCGTACTGCAGGAGCGAGAGGTCCTGCGCCTGGGAGGCACCGAGCCGATTGCCATCGATGTGCGCATCATCGCCGCCACGCACAAGGACCTCAGCGCCGCCATCAAGGAGGGCGAGTTTCGTACCGACCTGTACTACCGGCTCAACATTCTTCGCCTGCAGACCACACCTCTGCGCGAACGCCCCGAAGACATCCCCCTGATCTGCCGGGGCATCAGCCAGCGCCTGCTGGCCCAGGGGCAACCCACGGGCGCGGCCGCCATAACCGACGCCTTGCAACCGTACCTCTTGCGCCACGCCTGGCCAGGGAATGTCAGGGAACTGGAGAACGTCATCGAGCGAGCAATGCTTTCAGCCAATGAGATCCTCCACGAGCAAGGTGTGGATGTGCAGTCCCTGGCTTACGTCCTGCCCGAACTGTGGGAAGGCCTGGCCCCGCCAGCCCCTCAGAGGCAACGACCGCGCACAAAGGAGGACTTGCACAGCATCGGCAAAACCGCACAGCTGCAACACATACAGGAAACGCTGGAAAGCTGTCAGGGCAACCTGGACGAAGCGGCGCGTCGACTGGGGATCAGCCGGACCACGCTATGGCGACGGCTACGATCGGCGAGACAAGTGGATCGTGGGTGATATCTCCCAGCTATCCCGGACACGACGTCAGACGCGACGAGCGAGCCCCTAGCTTGTAATTTTCCCGAATCCACTCGCCATTTGCGGTTGCGTGTAGTCAGGCTGACTGCGCCGCACACCTTCTGCCATCTGCGTTCCCCTGAATATAAGGCCAAATGTGTAAGCCTTATTCAGGACGGGACACGTCGATGAATTCTTTCCACACCGATGCCCCTGGGCAGTCGTCACCGAAAGCCAACGAGCCTGCTGCCAGCCGTTTTTCGCTGAACAATCACTGCATCTGATTGACTCCGACACACCTCATTTATAAGGCTGCCCCGCCGCTTGTCGGCTGCTGGAAACGCCTCTAGCCTAAATCATATAACTTTCGTTATCACAATTAACTCAGCCGCCGATAACGGACGTAGAGAAGATGTGAGATCGACGGCCAAGCGCTGATATTGAGCGCAGGAATTTCAGGCGACCCACGGTCGTCAGCCTCACGTATGGAGGCGGGGTTATCAGAACAACAACAAAACGGATGGCTCTGTAGCAACACGGGCCACAAGTCCTGCCTTTCCACCCATCGAGGTCATGACAGTGTCAGCAATAGACTTGGCTCCCTCCAGGAGGAACGTCCTTGCGGCGCTGGCGATCGCCTGCGCCAGCGTATTGATAGGCGGTATCTACCCGGTATTCATCGGCACGCTGCTCAGCGAGAGCAGACTGAGCCTGGACAAGGTCGGACTCTTTGTCATGACCGAGCTGTTGGCTTTGGTCGTCGGAATCTTTATCGCCAGCCTGTACGTCAAGCTGAACAGGGTGCGCACAGCCAGCATTCTGGCCAGCCTGGCCGGGTTGCTGACCAATCTGTTGTGCCTGGCTGCTCCCACAGAGCTCTCGATCATCGCCCTGCGTGGTGCAACGGGTATCTCGGAAGGCATATTGGTCTGGATCGCCACAGCTGTGGTTGTCCGTGCGAGCAATCCAACACCCTACTTCGCAGTCTCCATTTTTCTACAGCTGGTTTCACAAGCCGCCACAGCGGCCACCCTATCGATCATCACCATTCCCGTTTACGGCTCGCAAAGCGTCTTCGTGACCCTGGCTGCGCTCTGCGGCCTCTCGATGCTGCTCTCGCTGCTCATCCCCCGAGCACTGGCGTCACCAACTGGCAATGGAAACCGTGGCTTCATCTGGCGACTGCAGCATTTCAGGCCGCTGGCCATAGCATTTCTTCAGATAGCCGCTATCAGCGCCTTCTGGGCTTATCTCGAGCCGCTGGGGGAATCCCTGGGTTATGACGCCCAAGGCATTCGCTCGCTGGTATCCGCCACCCTGTTGGTCGGCGTAATGGGCGCGAGTCTTTCCATGCTCACCGTGCAGCGCTTCCGCTCCGGAATCACCGTCTTCTTCGCGTCATTGGGGATGATGATTATCGGTACAGCCATGTTAGCAACGCATGCCGGCGAACTGTACCGCTTCGCCATCCTGCTGTGCGCCTACCAGATAATCTGCACCTTCATCGTACCCTTCCAGTCGACGCTGGCCATTGACGTGGACAGAACCGGAAGGGTTGCAACGGCCATTCCCATGGCACAACTGTTTGGTCAGGCGATGGGGCCCTTCATTGCTTCGCTTGCGGTCCACAACGCCCCAGCCCCCGCCTTGCTGACCGCAATCGTCATGGCGGCCATCGCCACACTTTTGTCGGTCCGCGTGCCCAGGCGCGCATTAGTCAAGGCATAACCAGCAGCTCACCCGAACCACCGGTTGTCATCTCTTTATGGTGTCCAGTCCTGAAATAGGTTTACACCTCTCAGGGCGGTTTCTAGACCTCAAAACGCCCGATGCACCGCGTCGGGCGTTTTGTATTTCAGGGCGAGGTGAGGCCGCTCCTGGTTATAGATATCGACCGCCTCGCACGCCATGCGGCGCGCCTGGATCAGGTCTGAATATTGCCGGCTCGGCGCAAGTGTTTTACAGAGCTTTGTAGACACTACCACCTAGACGGCAACCTCATTCAGCCCAAACCAAAAGAGAGACCGTGCTCCAAACGCATAAGACCAAGGCCGCACCATAACTGGGATTAGAAGGTGTATTCCAAACCCGCCCCCGCATACCACGAGCGCCCCGGCGCTGCCTCGTAGTAGCGCCCGTTGCTGTCGCCGACGATCACCGAACCGACGTACTGGCGGTCCAGCAGGTTGTCCAGGCGCACCAGCTGGTGGAAGGTCCAGGGCCCGACGTGCTGCTCGAAGCGGGTGCGCCAGTTGAACACCGCGTAGCTGGGCGCCGGCTTGTCCTCGTTGCTGTCCTCGACATAGACCTTGCTGCGGTACTGACCTTCGAAGCCCATGCTGATGCCGTCCTGCGGCTTCCACACCAGCTCGCCGAACAGGCTGCTGCCGGGCACGCCGGGCAGGTGGTTACCCTTCTCGATGGTGCTGCCGCTCTCGACGAAGTCCTCGTCGTAGGTGGCGTCGAGGCGGGTGTAGGCCAGATTGGCCTGCCAGTGTTCGGACAGGTCGCTCTGCACACCCAGCTCGAAGCCGCGGCGCAGGGTCTTGCCGGCGTTCTGGTAACTGGTGCGGCCGCCGCTGGAGCTGGCGACGACGATCTCGTCGTCGGTGCGGATCTCGAAGACGGCCGCGTTGATCCGCGTATTGCCGGCGACCTTGGCCTTCAGGCCAACCTCGTACTGGGTGCTGGTGGCCGGGTCGAGGCCGAAGTTGAAGCTTTCGGCCAGCCCTGGCGCATAGGCCATCTCGGCCTGGGTCGGAGTCTCGAAGCTCTTGCCGGCACTGACGTAGCCGTGCAGCTCGGGGGTGAAGGCGTACATCACCGAGAGCGACGGGTTGTTCTGCTGGTACTTCTTCGAGCCGCTGGAGTCGCCGTTGGCCAGGTAGCGGTCGTCCACTTCCATCTTCATGGTGCTGTGCCGCAGGCCGGCGTCGAAAGTCCAGTTACCCAGTTCCCAGCGCGCCTGCACGTAAGGGTCGAGGCTGGTGGCGATGTCGTTCTCGTTACGCCGCATCTCGCCTTTCACGCCCAACTGGTCGCCGCTGAAGTTCTGGAAGCCCTTGCGGTCATCCTCGCTGCGGTCGTAGTCCACCCCGGTGGTGACGGTCAGCTCGCCCGGCACGCCATGCACCGGCTGGATCCAGCGCAGGGTGCCGCCATGGAACTCACGGTCGAAGTCCACCACACCGCCGCCACGCTGGGAGTTGGAGGCCACCGTCCTGGGGATCGACAGGTACTGAACCACGCTGCGCTGGCCGGCGTAGAGATTGAACTGCAGGGTCGCGTCGCCGAAGTAGCGCTCGTAGTTCATGCCCAGCTGCTGCTGATCGATGCTCTTGCGCGTGTTGTACAGCTCGGCCGCCGGCGCCACGGAGCGCGGGTCGTGCTGGTAGGCGTCCCAGGTCTGGCCCAGCGGGTCCTGCGTGTTGTTCTGCTCCAGGCTGCTGTAGATCAGCGCCATGCGGCTGTCTTCATCGGGCTTGAAGTTGAGCTTGGCGAAGGTCTGGTCGCGGCGTGCGGCGCTGTGGTCGCGGTAGCCGTCGGTGTCCATGCGCGAGGCATCAAGCAGGAAGCCCGCCTGGTCGGTGCCGCCCTCGGCATACAGGTGGTTCTTGTTGAAGCCGTCGCTGCCGAAGGTGCTTTCCGCACCGACTTTCGGCGGGCCGTAGCCGTCGCGGGAGAACATCTGGATCACCCCGCCGCTGTTGCTGCCGTAGAGCGTCGACACCGGGCCGCGCAACACTTCGATACGCTCGGCGACGTCCAGGTTCAGCGTGGCGGCCTGGCCCTGGCCGTCCGGCGTGCTGGCGGGGATGCCGTCGCTGAGCAGCTTCAGCCCGCGAATGCCGAAGGCCGAACGCGCGCCGTAGCCACGGGAGGAAATCTGCAGGTCCTGAGCGTAGTTCTGGCGGTTCTGCACCACCAGGCCGGGCACCCGCTGCAGCATCTCGGAGACGTTGACGCCGAGTTGGCCATCGCCGAGCTGCGGTTGCTGCAGAACATCAACAGAAGACGGGATATCAAAAGTAGGTGCAGGTATTAATCCACCCGAAACCACCTCTGGAGTAAAGTTATATAAACCTCCCGAAACATCATCGGCATTGGAAAAACAACTGAATATAGTTCCAAACACAAGCTGAAGCGATATAACAGTCACACACCGCCGGGACATCTTCCACCTCGAGCCGAACGTAGACAAAAAGCGCGGCTATAAACGAGAAAATATAAAAATCCGCCATCCTATTCAGCAATACCGAACCACTAGAAAAACCTATAGATTCTAGCTATATAGCTGGGCACTCAAGCTAAACCTCAACCACTAAAAACGACGAACATCCCTGTCCGTCGAGAATATAATCTACCGAGATATATTTGAGCGGGTACCGTCAACCGGCCCTTTCCCCTCATGAGAGTCCCAGGCCTGATTGATCAGATATGCAAAGATGGCTTTTAGCTGCTCATCAGTGAAATCTGCAAAAGCAGGCATTCCGCCGCCATTTTTAGACAATGCTCCTTGACGTACGACCGACTCAAAGAAATCGTAGCTTGGAGGCGGTGCATAGATAAGATTGGGGACGCGCCCGCCTGCGGCGTTACCGTGGAGACCATGGCACTCTATACAGCCACTTGCCTCAAACAGCGCTTTGCCAATCGCTCCAGCTTCTTCAGGCTGTCTAGGAGTGAGGGGGGCAGGCACTTTTTGCAGTTGCGCAAATGGTGGGTATTCTTTTGTGCCGCCAACTTTGAAGGCCAGTAGACGCGGCGAGGTCCTAGCCTTGAGAGCAGAAGCTGCGTCCGAGTTCAGAGAACCAGTTGCAGCTGCCGTCCCCGTCCCCGTCGCCAGCAGAACGTATTGCTCGCCATCAACCATGACTGTCGACGGGGCTGCTCGCACCGCACCGCCAATCTCGTGACTCCACAACGTTTTGCCCGTTGCATCGTCCAACACCTGGAAATGGCCGTCGCCGGTGCCTTGGAAAACCAAGCCGCCGGCAGTGTGCAGCAAGCCGCCGTTAGTAGGCATCGGCAAGCGCGACCGCCACTTCACGGCGTTCTTGCGCACATCCCAAGCGACTGTCTCACCATAAGTTTCGTACTTACCGTCGGCGGAACGCTGGATAGGCTCAAACGACTGGCCACCGAGCGCAGAGTCAGGATCATCTTTGACGAGAGTCGGCTGAGACATCGCCGGTATGAATACAGTCTCGTCGTCCGGATTGAACGCTAGTGCCTCCCAGCCATGCGCGCCGAGGCCATTAGGGAGTTGCATATAGCTCTTGCTGGAATTCAACCAGTACTGTCCTTCCCGTCTCATGACAGGTCGACCATTCGCATCCAACCCAGAGGCCCATTCCATCGGCATATAAGCGCCCCCGGAAATGAACTTACCGGTTTTCGCATCTAGGGCATATGCGAATCCACTCTTCGGCACACTCAGAACAGCTCTCTTCGCTTTCCCACCCACCGTAATGTTGGCGACCATGATGCCGACGCTGGAATCATAATTCCAAGCATCCTGAGGCGTTTGCTTGAAGTGCCATTTGTATTCGCCAGTACTTGCATCCAAT
Source organism: Enterobacterales bacterium AE_CKDN230030158-1A_HGKHYDSX7 (assembly GCA_046940325.1). Taxonomy (GTDB): domain Bacteria; phylum Pseudomonadota; class Gammaproteobacteria; order Pseudomonadales; family Pseudomonadaceae; genus Pseudomonas. The sequence goes on from JBKYMN010000013.1 coordinate 68,869, forward strand.
GCCACGATGGAGTTTGTAAAAAGCTCATCGCCCGCATTCTCACCACGGCGAGACGGATCGAACGGTGCGGGGCCCCCTACCCCGATGTAGAGCAGATTGAGCTGCGGATCATAGGTCATGGCATCCCAAGCGCTTCCGCATCCATGAGACTTCGAATACCAATCCTTGCCCCAGGTTTTGGCAGCGCTCTCATACAGCGCTGATTGAGGTTTCGAGGGATCGTCAGGAACCGTGTAGAAGCGCCAACGATGATCCCCACTCTTTGCGTCAAATGCATCTACATATCCGCGAGTCGTTCCTGTATCAAGACAGGCATTACCTGTAAATACCAGACCATTACCCACGCGTGGCGCAGCGGTGATAGCGTACATATCGGCCGAATCACACGATTTGGCTTCCCATACTTTCCTTCCGCTATGCTGGTCGACAGCGATTAAACGGCAGTCTCCCGAAGCAATAATGACATTGCTTCCGCTTAACGCCACACCACGATTGAATCGGCGCCCCCAATACCCTGCGAAAGACGAGCCCTGCTGCGCATTCTCATCCTTGAAATTCCAGATCAGCTTGCCGGTTTTCACATCGTTGGCAATTATCTGGCCGTTAGGTGCGCCTTGAAAAACAATGCCATCCTTGACCAGAGGATTACCGACCAAGCCGTCGCTAACGGGTAGCTCCACCCACCAGGCCAGCCCCAAGGACCCAACATTGTCCTTATTAATTACCTTTAATTCCGAGGAGTGTTGCATCTCACTGGAGTTACCGAGAAACTCCCAGTCCGTATTTAGCTTTTGAGTTGACTGACCTTCAACTCCACAGCCAGCAACAGCAATTGCCAGCGAAGCCAAAATCATTACCCTCATATTTCCCTCTACCTTATCAGTACCAGAGTCGAGAAAATTTATGCAATTTCTGTCAAAAGCATAAATAGTTCACTGGACAAATCCGAGACGATTGCACATACGAAAAACCAACTAATCAGTAATTCTCATCCGCCGTCCGAGTGGAAAACCCAATAGCCTCAAACCCTTCTGGCGGTCCGCTGTCACCTGGCCAAGTCAATCGTCCAAGACAGATGTTGGTCATTTGATCAGTAACACAGGCGCCATGCCAGAAAAATATTTTTTACATTTAAAATCAATTACTTATAAAATAATGGCGCCCTAGGCATGCCCTGCAAGGTGTCCAAAACGCGCCATGAACTCCAGCGATACGGGCTGCCAGGCGCACCAGAAAGCAGCAAGGCGAACAACGGACAGAGTACTGCTGCGAGTTCAAGGAGCTTCGCGATGATTACTCCTCAATAAAATCAGCCGCCTTATCTGAGAGTAACGACGTTTCCCTATTTGTTCTCTGCAGGTATCCGACAAATAGGCGCGAATACTTTTCACAACAGAGACAATGTGCTCGGCGCACACTACCCGGCCGGTTAGAAAACTCTTATAACCGTTCAATTCCTCACAATGGGATCATGGATTTTTCAGGATAAAGCACCCTTCAATCTCTTGATCAGCCGCTTATGCTGAGGGCCGGCTCATTACCGAAATATTCGCGACACCTCGGAGTTCAATCACCAAAAAGTTGCTCATCGCCAGCCGGCGCATATCCTCTACCTTCGTGAAGAAGGGAGAATTGTGCAGTACGGGCAAGAACATTAGACCCAGGAATTTTGGCCCATGCGTGGATAGAAACTATTGGCAATGATGCCCGGCTTGGGGTCAATTGCGACCACTCCCCGAGAGGCCTGAAGCACGAATGGCTTCGTCACAACTGGTGGTATCTTCTGCCCAGCGGCGCTGCATGTACGTTACTGCTTTACCTTTATACCCATCTTGGGCACAGGTGTAGGCATAACTCTGGACGTCCACCATGGACTGGCGACAGGAATCATATGAGGCGAGGGCCTGACTTTTTTGATCTGGCCAACCATGCAACTTCTGCAGGGCATCCTCGGCTGCCTCGTAGAGGAGCCCCGTGGCACTGGCATCATCACAGACTTCAGCGACCTTGGCATGCAATGCATATGCATCCTTGAACAGCGATCTGGCCTTATTCGCCGCCTCTGCATCGGTGTAGATGTCCTGCGCCAAAGCCGTCAGCGACCATATCAAGAGCAACACGAGGCTTAAGACTTTCATCATTCAGCATCCTCCTGCGCAGCAGTAGACCCTGTATTGGATTAAACGTGGATTTGCTCCGCGGATAGGAACAAGGAAATAGATAGAGCAGTGACACGCAGAGAAAATAAAATAAACAGAAACCTTGCAGGAAAAATCACGATAATCGGCATTTCGCCATATGCAAAACCGTGTGGATATGCATTGCAAGGACCCCACTTCGCTAGTGCTACACATGCATGATCAAACCAGCCAGATAAAAAGGAGGGGCCATCGATTAACAATGCCCCTCAAACTCTCACTATCAAAACTTCCCACATGGATAGAGCACAACCAACATAGCAAATGGAAGTCGCTAATTATTTAGCTTGTGCGAATACCACGCCCCGTCGTGAAAACAGTACGGGAGCGTCATGGCCGTCGAGCAGAGCAACCGTCAACGAGACGCCATCAGCCGAGCGCAGCTCCTGGAAACGCTGCCCTCCATCGCTACTGCGCACCATCAGCCCATCGAGGCCGACCGCCAGTACCTGGGAACCAGACACGGTAACGGAAGTGACCGAGCTCTTGCTTTCCAGCGGCAAACGACGAAAGTCCTTACCCTCCGCGGAACCGTGCAACAACGTGCCACGCTGTCCACCTACCAGCAGGCTTCCATCGGGCAACGCTGCGCCAGACCAGAGGGTGCCTTCGTAGCCGGTCTCCAGGTAACTCCAGCTCTTCCCCTGGTCATCGGAGCGCAGCAACTGGCCACGTTCCGCAGTGGCATAAAGATCGCCATGCGGGCCGGCAAAAAGCCCCATCAAATTGAGGTCGGCACGACTGGCGCCTGGCGGGGCTTTCAGCGTCCGTTCGGTCCAGGTCCTGCCACCATCGTCGGTGGTCAGGACCAACGACCACAGGCCAACCGCGACACCCTGACGGGCATTGAAGAAATGCACCGCGAACAAAGGCCTATCCTGATCGGTGGAGAGGTGCTGGATCTGCCAGGAGTCGCCGCCATCGTTACTGGCCAGGATCGCTCCCCAGTGCCCAACGGCCCACCCCTGTTTGGCATCGATGAAGCTCACACCGGTGAGCGGCACCGAGACGGGCACCGACTTCGCTTGGCGGTAGCTTGCCCCTTGATCGTCCGACAACAGCACTATGCCGTGGTCGCCAACCGCAACTACGCGCCGGTCCGCCCATGTTGCATCCAGCATGGTTGCCTGGGCGGCATTTTTCGCCAGCACTGCCGGCACCGCGCTCAGGGGAGCCGCTTGTGGAGAGGTCAGCGGCAGCAAGGCTACAAGAGCGGCACTCAAGACTGAGTTCAGGTATCGCATGGATCTCTCCTCAATGCGCCAGCGCGCCGATCATGCGCACAGGGCGCTTGCGCGGGAACACCCGCTCCAGCCAGACGGCGAAGGCCGGCAATACCGTCATCGCCATCACCATGTTGACGATGAACATGAACGCCAGGAGCTTGCCCATGTCGGCCTGGAACTTGAGTTCCGAGAAGGCCCAGGTCGCCACGCCGACCGCCAGGGTAATGGCGGTGAAGATGGTGGCCACGCCGACCTCCAGCAACGCGTGCTCGACGGCCTTGACGATCGACTGGCCGTTGGCCAGATGCAGTTGCAGGCGGTTGTAGATGTAGAAGGCGTAATCCACGCCGATCCCCACAGCCAGCACCATCACTGGCAAGGTCGCGATGGTCAGGCCGATCTGCAACTCCTTCATGAACCAGTAGCCGATGAAGGTACCGATGGTCAGCGGCAGGCAGCACACCAGCACGGCGCGCAGGTCGCGATAGACAGCGAACACCAGCAAGGCGATGGCCGCGTAGACGTAGAGCAGCATCGGCGTCTCGCTCTTCTCCACTTCCTCGTTGATCGCCGCGAGCAGGCCTGCATTGCCGGAGGCCAGGCGGATGCTGATGCCCGGCATCGGGTACTGCGCGCGGAAGGCCTTGGCTGCCTCGAGTACTCGGTTGATGGTGGTGGCCTTGTGGTCCGCCAGGTAAAGGTGCACAGCAGTCATGCTGCAATCGGAGCGCATGATTCCCGAGGTGCGCGCGACCTCGGTGGCCAGCCCTGAGTAGTTTTGCGGATCGATGGGGACCGCACTCATCTTCGGATTCCCCTCGTTGTAACCCTCGTTGAACTGGCGCATGTTGGTGGAGAAGGAAGCCACTGACAGCACTCCCGGAACACCTTGCATGGCCCAGACGAAACGGTCCTGGTACTGTCCCAGGGCGACATCCTCGCAGGCGTTCGCCGCACCATCGCCGGCACCGTCCGGCTTGTCCTCGAACACCACGGAGAGCCAATCCAGGCCAATGTCGTAGCTGTTGGCAATTGACACCGCGTCACGGTTAAAACGCGAGTCCTCGCGCAGTTCCGGCGCGCCAGCCTGCAGGGTCCCCACGACACGGTCACGGCTCTGCCAGACCGCGGTGACGAACACCACCAGCGCCAGGCACAGCACCAGGCGGGCATTGCGCCATTCAGCCAGGCGCGCCACCCCGTGCAGCCAGCGGGTGCGGCGCTCGCGGGAGAGCTCCTCGGCCTGGGCGTAGGTGCCGTCCACGCGCAGCATCGACGCCACCAGCGGCAGCATCACCAGGTTGGTGATGATCTTGTAACCCACCCCGAGCGACGCCGTGATCGCCAGTTCGCGCACCATCGGAATGGGGATCAGCAGCAGCGTCACAAAGGAAACAAAGGCCGTGACCAGCGCGAGCGATCCCGGAATCAGCAGGCCGCTGAAGCTGGAGCGCGCCGCCTCCTCCACGGTCTTGCCGCAGGCGATTTCCCGCACGATGAAGTTGATCTGCTGTACACCGTGGGAGACCCCGATGGCGAATACCAGGAACGGCACCAGCACCGCCAGCGGATCCAGGCCGTAACCGAGCAGGCGCAGGCTGCCGAACTGCCAGATCAGCGAGGTCAGCGAACAGCCCAGTGCCAGCAGGGTGAAGCGCACGGAATGGCAGTACCAGTAGACCGCCGCGGCGGTCAGCAGCAGCGCCAGCAGGCAGAACTCCAGGACCGAGGACGCGCCCTTGGCGATGTCACCGATCTGCTTGGCGAAACCGATGATCTGGATTTCGTAGTCGCCATTCTCGAACTTCTGGCGGATCTGCTGCTCCAGAACCTGGTTGTAGGCCACATAGTCCAGGTGGGCGCCGGAAGCATCGAGCTCATTGAGCTCGGCAATGACCATTGCACTGCTCTGGTCGCGCGATACCAGGGTGCCGATAAAGCCCCCCTGGGCGGTGGAGTTGGCGATCATGCCGACGGTCTGGTCATCGAGCCGCTCCGGCGTCACGGTGCCGGGAATCAGCGGATCGGCGCGGAAGCCCTCTTCGGTGATCTCGTTGACGAAGGCGTTCGGCGTCCACAGCGAACGCACGCTGCTGCGCGAGACGTTCGGCAGGAAGGTCACGGCCTGAGTCACGTCATACAGACGCTGCAGGCCGGCCTTGCTCCAGATGCTGCCGTGTCGCGCCTTGACCACCACGGTCAGGCGATTGGCACCCAGCAGGTCATTGCGATAGGCCTGAAAGGTCTCGACATACTCATGACCGATCGGCAGCTGCTTTTCGAAGCCGGCGTCCATGCGCAACTGCACGGCGAACCAGGCCATGCCCAGCGTGAACACGACCAGCAGCGCCAGGACTGCCCAGCGCTGCTTGAACAGCCAAGCCTCCAGGCATGGCAACACGCCACGCCTCCTCGCCTTACTTACATCCACAACAGGAGTGTTCACAGCATGCCTCACATAGAGTGCGAAACCGACAGGCCAACGTAATCCCGATCACGCAGCATCTGGTCGTAAGGTGTGTCGCCGTCGTTGAACTTCGCGTAGTTCAGGTTGACTTGCCAGTTCCCCGGCGCGCGCACGAAGTTCAGATACAGGTTCATCGAGCTGGCGCCCTTGGTATAGGTCGAGTAAATCGATGGCGTCCGGCCGCTGCCCAGAGAGGTTTGGTAGTAAATACCCGGCGTTACCGTCCAGCCCGGAATCACTGTGCCGTCATAAGTCAGGCTGAAATCCATATGGAGCCCGGAAGAGGTCTTGTCGCCATGAGCGGTAGGCGGGAAATGTGACAAGTCCTGAACCCAGCTATTGCCCCCTGCGGAAATCAGCTCGCCGTCGTAGCTGTCATGCAGCCCGGGGTATTTCACCACTACCAGCTCCGACAGGAAGGTAGCCGTGCTGGCCTTGGTGAATTCCAGGAAGTCCGGGGAGTTGGCGTTGGTCATGCTGTAGAGGCCGGTCAGATGCCACTGAAGCTTCTTGGTATCTTTCCAGCACTCCCCGCCCCGGCCCGAACAGGGAGCGGGGCCAAAGGCGAGACCAGGGACGGGGTTGAGCGGCACCGCCTCCTTGGGTCGATAGGAGAGCTCGGTACCCACAGCCCAGTCGCCGACCGGCATGTTGGCACTGATCCCGTAAAGCATGCGGTCTTCCGGGTAGACCCATTTGGGTGCGAACGTAGTCTGGTCGTATTCCACTTGCGGCAGCTTGTCGTGATAGCGCAGCACGTAGAAGCCGTAGTTGACGTCGCTATCCTCCGGCTGCCAGTGCACCGAGAGTCCCCACTGACCGCTGTCACGGGCATCCTTGTCGGTGTAGCCGTACTGTTTCATGCCGTCGCCGATCACGTTGTAGGTCGACCAGTAGCTGCCCACCGGCGGCATCTCACTCTTGTTCCAGCCGAACTGGTAGTAGAACTCGACGTTCACGCCATGGCCCAGCCCCGAGGCGAGGCTGAGCATCGGGGCCGGCAGCACGGCCTCCTTGAGCTGAACCCCTGGGCTCGAGAGCGCCTGGAAGTCATAGGAGTTGGTGGCATTGATGCCGCCGATGGCGAACAGACTCTCACCCCAGTTGATCACCTGGTTGCCCAAGCGCGCACGGACCTGATGATCACCAACGTCGAAGCTCTTGCTCACCCACAGATCGAGTAGACGTGCCTTGAACTTCAACTCGTCGCGCGCGGAATCGGTCAGCCCGTCCTTACCGATATCTGACCCCGCCGCTTGCCAGGACTGCGTTTCCGCAGCCAATGCCCCTGTGGTGTCGGTGGCAGCGAAGTCGCGCTTCCAGCTACCGCGAGCCATGAAGGTGAAGTCCTCTGGGAGCTTCAACACCAACTCGTGGACACCCTTGATGTAGTTGGTGAAAAGGTCACCCTTGCCGTAGTTCATGTTGCCCTGGTCACCGATACCGGATGTCGTCGGATCCAGGCATCCGGCGGGGGGATTATGGCCGCCGGCACCGGCGTTGATCAGATCGCATCCCGGCGACTGGGTGCGGATACCCATCCCTGCCGTGATGGTGGAGTCGAACGAGCCATGGACGTTTTCCGTCTCGAAGGTGAACGCCATGGCCAGCGGTGTTGCGCACGCGAGGACAAGACCCGATGTTTGCGAAATTATTCTTTTCATGCCGGCTCCTGATTCGCGCTTAGCGCTCGCTGATGGAACGCAGGTTGTCGGAGGTATAGAAGTCGTGCTTCAGCCGCGGGTTGCTACCAGGCTCGGTAAGCCAGTGGTGGTCGTTCTGTCCTGCGCCAACGCTGAACATGTCGTACAGGTAACGACCATCGGCCAGGTTGAACTGCACCATTGCGCCCATATCGCAGGTTCCCGTTTCATAAACGGGGATCGAAAAGGCTTCGCGTACCTTCCAGAGCTGCCCTTGCTTGTCGTAGTCGTTGGCCACCAGCAGGTTCCAGCTGTCCTCATCGATATAGAACACCCGCTTTGGAGCCATGTGCCGCATACCCTGGCGCACTGTGGCCTCCACGACCCAGACACGATGCTGCTCGTAATGCCGGGACTCGGGAGCAACGAAGTCCTTCTGGGCAACGTCCGCAATCTTCGCGGAAGTGTCCAAAGCACCGAAGGCGTTGTACGGAACCAACAGCTCCTGCTTGCCCACAAGCTTCCAGTCGAAACGGTCGAGCGGCCCGAAGAACATGTTCGACTCGTCGATGGTGAACTGGTTGTCCATGCCAATTTGGGGCGCATCGTAGGAGTACGCCGGCATGCGGCGGACACGGCGCTGGCCGGGGAAGTAATAGAAGGTCGCCGACTGCTCGCCGGCATTGGTCGCCACCACCCCGGCCTGACCAGCTAGGGAGGCGGGCTCCTGGAAGAGGAAGTAGGACTCGAGTTCAACGCGCCCGGTCGAGGAGAACAGGGCACTGCCCTTCTCGGCCCATCCGGTACGAGCGAACATGTCGAGCTTGGTATGCAGCCACTCGCCGCCCTGGCGTGGCGAAATCCCGGTCCTGTACCCTTTCATTTCAAGCCCCAGTCCGCGGTAACGCATCTTCATGTTCCACATCACCTCTGCACCGGTGGTGGGCATGGGGAACGGAATACCGGGGACGTGCGCCTCCTGCAGGGCCAGACCCGAAGCATCCAGGGTTGCGAAACCGACGTTTTTGCGGGTGTTCTCGACCACGAAATCCGGTGCACCGCAGCTACGTCGGGTCGGGTAGACATCCATGCGATAGCCCGGGATCTTCTTGAACAGCTCAAGCTGACCAGGAGACAGCTTGCTCGCATACTGCGCGACGTTTTTGGCATCGATGCTATAAAGCGGCTTATCGCCCTTGAACTTCCAATGCTGGCCCCGCACCTGACCGTAGCTCCAACCTACGTCTTGCTGGCCGGGCGGAGACCAGGCCGGAATCACCCCATCGGCACTTGCGGCCACCTCCCCTCCCAGCGGCGTCAGCTTGGCGCCCAGTAAAGCAGGATCCTTTTCCGCAGCCTGAACCGAACAAATCGCAGTCGACGCGGCAATGGCCACGAGCAGATGTCTGACGCCACGACAGGTGAAAATGCCGACACCTGGTCGCTCAATCACTTCATTCATTGGAGGATCCTCACGGGGCTTTGAGCGGTGGCCAGTTCATCCCGGAAGGGGGAATCAGCAGTACCGCGCGTTCTTAATCAGATGACATGATCATGCGACCAAGTCTATTGATTAAAAGCAATTCATATGCCAATCCACCAAAAGGCACAAATACCCTTATTTATCATTCTGTTACGATTTTTTTCCCCCCAATCATCGGTGCGCACATCGCCTGCACCGCACCAGGTGTGTCACCAGGCCGCACTACTTTGGGAATTAACGGAACACATGTTACGAATTAGTTTCCGAATTGCGGGCACAGGCGCAAATGTTCGGCATCAGTAGCGGCCGCGTAGGCGCCGGGGGCATCGCAGCCTGCACCATGGCTGGAAGAACGAGGATCCTGTAGCATCCGCGCCATCGCCACCGAGACGCAGTAAAACGGCATCGCCACAGAATGGAGGTTCGTACGATATGGCTAGAATGGGCGCTGAACTGCGTAGACAGGACTTTGTAGAGGCAACCATCAAAGTGATTGCTGAGTACGGCGTGGTCGATGCAACGACCCGGCGTATCGCTGCTGCCGCAGACAGCCCCCTGGCATCACTGCACTACGTGTTTCATACGAAGGACGACCTTTTTTATGCAGTCTATGAGTCGCTTTTCAGCCAACTGAAACAGGCCCTGGAGCATGTACCTGCCAGTGCTACTGCCGCTGAAAGCGCGGCAGAGATGCTTCGCCAGTTAATCGCATGGCTAACCGCGCATCCCGATGTGACCAGGGCACAATCCGAGCTGTTCTTCTGGACCCTGCGCAACAAGCCAGATCTGGCTAAGAAGATCTACACAATGGCCACTGAAGCCACAGAACAGGCCATGGAAAGAGCTGTCGGATCGCAGCTCGACAAGCCCCGTCTGAAATCCGCCAGCCGCCTACTCGTTCAGTTGGCCGATGGCCTACTCATTGCCTGGCCGGCCCATGGAGATCTGGAGCAGTTGAAGGTCGAAACGGAGACGGCCTGCCTAGCACTGAGGCTGCTCGTAGAAAATCTTTAAATCTCTCACTCCAGCCCTGCGTTTTAGTTCTGCGTGGATGGAGCAAGTTCGAACCACGCGAGCACCATGCCTGGACACCTATCAGGCGTCATGCGTCGAACTACCTCAGAATGATCGCTCAGCACCTACGTCCTGGTAATCACACCCAGAAAACCATGGACCGCCGGCGAAGGTATGATGCATCGGGCACATCCGGCTCGGCGAGCGAAGCCTTGCCATCCAATGCTCTTGGGAACTGATGCCGTTGCCTGGACGCCACAACCTAGATGATTGGCGGCCCGATCAGAGAAGCGCGACGGATGTCGCAAGTGTAATGACGGGTGAAGTTCCAGCCCCGCCAGAATCTCAATTTGCCTGAGGTCGAGCGCTGATCTGATGCGTTGCTCGACCGCACCAGCACGATGCTGCGCTGATTCCCGGCAAGCGCAGATCGCGCGTTGATACCAGCACTCAGTAATGCCTGAATATCTCGCCAATGCTGGCTACCGGATGTCCGATACGCGGGTCATCCACTCGACTTGGAGTGGCTGGTTTTAGAAAGTATACGGCGCCGAAGACCAGAGCGAGACTCAGAAAGGCAAACGTGAAGTGACGCATCGCGAACCTCCAGCATTGGTGCTTTTTATTATTGATGGCCCCAGTCTGGTCATTGGTCCGCGCGAAAGCTTGGCATATTGCGCCACTAAATAATCATTTTGCGCAGGATGATTCCTCGCTCCAAAGGTTGCCAAGCCATGCTGTAGTATCGTCATACCAGCACTACGCAAAGTGGCGTGTTATCCCCGCCTCACTAGCGTTGGCCACTGTACTGCACCTCGCTGAATGAATCGCCCAGGCATCCAAATGGCTTCTCTTGTCCGCGGTTTCGCTCTATCAGAATTTGATGAGTTCGCGATCAGCCAAGGGCTCGAACCGCAAACCATCCTGGCTGAAGTCGGACTCCCCAACGACGCGATGGACGGTTTGATCTCCGGCGCCCAATTCGTTGCTCTGCTGGAGCTGTGCGCGACGCGATCACGCAATCAACTGTTCGGGCTGCAACTCGGTCTCCACCAGGGGGCACAGGCACTAGGCAGCTTGCTATACGTGGTGAAAAGCACCAGCACATTGGGCCAGGTGCTCGAGGCATTGACTCAGTGCTTCCACTTTCATAGCACCGGAGCGGACCTCCACCTCGAACGACAAGGCGGGACCGCGCGACTTCTCTACGATGTGACCGACGGCGATATCATGCTGTTAAGGCAGACTGTGGAGCTGGCCATGGGAGTCTGTGCTCGGCTCATCCAGGACCTGCTGGGGCACCCATGGAAACCCCTCGGATTACTACTGCGACATCCCGCAGGAGAAAAGCCAGGCGCTTACAGGCACTTTCTCGGTGTCACACCGCACTTTTGCAGTCCAGTCAATGCGTGGGTTTTCGATGAGTCGTTGCTGGAGTCACCGCTGAGCGCCATAGATGAAGGATTCCAGGTGCTAGCCAAACATCATATTGGCGAACTGACCCAGATCACCTCGCAGGAACTCCCCTCTTACGTAAAAAAGCTGCTGCGCCGGCACCTGCCCAATAGCCGGGCCACTCTCGATCAAGTCGCCGACCAGATGCGGATCAGTCCTCGAAGCCTGCAACGATACCTGCAATCAGAGAGCACGAGCTTTCAAAAGCTACTCGACGAGACACGGCAATCTATGGCCAATCGATACATATGCGACTCATCGCTGAGCCTGACACAGCTTTCCGAATTGCTGGGCTATTCTGACCTCAGCGCTTTCTCCCGCGCTTTTACTCGCTGGAATGACATGAGTCCTCAGAAATGGAAGCAGCGCCATCGGGTTACCCGATGGACCGCTACCCTAGGATTCAACGAAAAATCGCCTGCTCATGAGGCCCAGCAGCCCGTATCAATCGACAGCTCTGATGTCGAGTAATGACTTTCTGTAGGTCTCCTGCCAAAGTCACGAATGCTAGGCCGTTCAGAAGGCACAAAAAATGCCGTTCACTCCGTTGATTCGAGCCATCAGCCTCACGGGCTTTAGGGAATTTGCCTCTCGCCAGGGCCTCAATCCGATTGAAATGCTTCGGCGCGCTTCATTACCGCAAGAAATATTGCGAAGGCAGGAGGACCTCCTCTCCTACCGCAGATTCTGCGACCTACTTGAACTATGCGCTCTTTACTCTGGCAATGCTTTGTTCGGCCTGCAGTTCGGTCTCTATCAAGGAGTCGATGTATTCGGTGACCTGTTTTATCTGATACGAAACGCTAAAACGGTAGGGGCCGCCCTGACCGAACTGCAAGCCAGCTACTCGCTGTATTTCAACGATGCGGAGATAGGGCTCGAGATCAAAGATGGGCGGGCAGTACTCAGCTATAGCCCGATCGAACGCGATACCCCCGGGCTGCGGCAGGTGGAAGAGTCGTCGTGCGGGATCGGATTGCAGTTGATGCGGACCCTTGTCGGCAAAAACTGGCACCCCAAAGCAATACGAATTCGGCACTTACCCCTCCAATCCGAGTCAAGCTATCGGCAGACTCTCGGCCAACTACCCATTTTTGGCGCTCCTCGTGCCGAGATGGAGTTCGACGCGTCCGATCTTTCACTACCCTTGAACTCGGCAAACGAAACGCTTCATAGATTGATAGCCGAACACATGAGCAAGATCGAACGGCTGGCGGCCGATGAGTTACCCATCTACGTCAAGCAGCTGCTGCGATATCTACTACCCGGCGGGCGCACAACTACGGAGAAAATCGCCGCTTGTCTGGCTATCCAACCACGCACGTTGCAGCACTGGCTTGCACTCGAAGACACCTCCTTCCAGCAGCTCTTGGATGAGGCTCGTCAGGAAATGGCGCAGCAATATCTCGAAAACCCGGCGATAAGTATCGCGCAGATGTCTGGGCTATTGGGTTATTCGAACCCCAGCGGATTGAGTCGTGCATTCAATCGATGGTTCGGAATAAGCCCATTGGAATGGCAAGAGAAACATGGCATCAAGAGGCAGCCTCGGCTCCTGCGCAATACTCGCCCAAGGGCGCATAACTGACACTCCAGCTCTCTGTCGCCCCAGGAGTTTATCAACAGCGACTATGAACTCTCGCTGGCTGAGCGGAGGCTCGAGAACTCTACAGACGGGTACATCCTATCCGATATAAAAAAACCGCCCCGTAGGGCGGCAAAGGGTAGGCTTTCTGCCCACCATGGAGTAATCCCGCGCAGAGACTTCATCCGCGATGGATAGCAAACCAGCTAGCGAGGAGCTAGCGCAAGCGATTGAAAAGAGGTTTCCTTCGCGCGTGTCAGCGCAACATACGCGTAATACAATTGAATCGCACCGTAAGACCAGGTGATAAAAGCCCAAGTCATGAAAATCATGTGAGTGTCGTCGCCTGGGATCGGGAAGAAGTCATATGTGATTGCTACAGCCAGTGCAACCAATCCTCCAACTGCAGTAGCCAATGCGTGCAAAGTCTCTCTCGCACGCACCAGTTGCGAAACGAAGTAGAAAAGAAAAATCGTGTAGCCCGACCACATAACTACGTAGAAATAAGGACGCACGCCATCAAGGAAGCCAGCCAGGAACACGACGAATGTTCCGGCAAACGCAGCCGCAAACAACAGGACCTCTATAAAAACCGACGGCTTATAATTATGGGTAACCGCCATCAAACCAAGAACAGCAATAATCGGCATACCGAAGCTACGGGAAAACGAATCCAGATAAAGCGAAATCCCCAGATTGAATTCAGATCCAGTAGCAATGAATATGCAGAAATTGGTAGCAGAGAAACCAACAATCCACAACTCCAAGCCTAGTAAATAGTTTTTTTTCTTAAAGAACTTTGCACCGTAGATCCACCCGGAGAGCGCCAACACAACACACGAAACAAGTGCACATAAATCTCTGATTTCCATAATGGAAGCCTCTATCAAATACTCAGTTCGAGAAATCACTTCACCGAAGGAGCGAGTGCAGCAAGATATTCGGCCAGCGCCTTGCGATCATCCTCGGAGAACCTCGCAATAACAGCTGTCATCGAGCCCGACGGATCCTTACGTGTGCCCTGGGCAAATCATTCAGCTGCCTGAGCAGATAGTCGTGTTCTTGTCCGGCCAAGCGAGGAACCCGATCCCTCCCTTCCAGGACCACGAAGGACTGGTTGCCCACCGAGAGCAGGTCGCGGGCTGCGGTCAATCCGGCCAGGCCGGCGCCGACGATGGCGGTCGCCTGCATCACTGGTGGACGTATCGGCATGTGCCAATCCAATTTTCAGGCCCAAACTTCCCACCGCCACCGAGGCACCGGTAAGTTTCAATAGCGGCCTACGTTGTGAATCCAACTTGGTGTCAGATGTGGAATTTCTGGCCATTCTCACAACCTCAGGTAATTATTATTAATGTCAACTAGCCCACCAGAAATTTTGGTACAGTAATTGCGCTCCCGGCATAACAATCCGAAAAATAGATGAATTATCGAGATAATCACTCGAATAATCTCTTTTAAATTGGAACGCGTGCCTTCAAGTTTTTAAAGCAACCGACGATGCTCTCACCTAGCTTGTAGCAGCGGCTTTACGAACTTTGCGGTCCGTCCATTCGTCATACTTCCTGGTCGCCGCAAAAGTGGCTTTGAGGGCAAACCATTGGAATGGCTCCGGCAGCATGGAAGGCGTCTTATGGTGTAATGCCGTCAAGAGCGGGTTCTCGACACCGTTGATTCTCTCGGCAAGCAACTGCCCCATGAACGAATGGGTGGCGAGACCATGGCCCGAGCAACCAGCCACATAATGGATGTTCTGCTGCGCCCCGGTTACGCCCACCACAGGCAGCGCGTCGTATGCTGCGCTGACGTATCCGCTCCAGCAATGCTGGATACCCAGATCCGGCAGGTTGGGGAAGCGCTCACGCAACGTCTGCGCCAATGCGCCATAGGCGCCGTTGTCCGGCACGTTGGGAGTCTTCGAACCGTAGACATAGTTCAGCTTCTTGACGGTCAACACCATCGTGTTGTGCGCCGTCAGGCGGTGACTCTCCATGGTCAGGTGCGGGGTGATGATTCCCTCTCGGCCGTGCCAACCGAGCGACGCCAACTGCTTCGGAGACAGCGGCTGGGTTTCGATCGCCGAAACCCGTATTGGCGCAACCTTGTTACGCAGCAGGCCCAGCTGTGGCGTGTAAGCGTTGGTCGCCAGCACCATGAGTGGTGCGCTTGCGCTACCGCGAGCGGTCTTGCAGGTGATGGTCGGACCCTCGCCGTAGGAGAGCAGCGGAGTTTTTTCGTACAGCTTCACCCCTGCCTGGAGCGCCGCACGGCGCAACCCGCTCACGTACTTTCCCGGATGCAGCGTACCGCCGCGCTGCTCGGAGCCGAACAGGAAGGCTGGCGGAATTCCACGCGCACGCATTTCGGCCTGGTCCACGAAGCGAGTGAAAGAACCCAGCTCGCGGCCGACTTCCATGCACTTGCGTAGCCACTTTTCCTGTGAAGGATGTACGGCAGCCCGGATGACACCGGTAGGGTTGTAGTCGCAGTCGATGCCTAACTCGATCATCCGTCTTTCCACGTAGCACACAGCCTCGTCGTAGAAACGGATGAACTTCCGCGCATGTTCAATACCGACGCGTCTTACGAAGAGCTCGAACTCAATCCCCATGCTGCCAAGCAGATAGCCGGCATTTCGCCCACTGGCGCCGAAGCCGCCGAACTCCTGCTCCAGAACGATGACTTTCGCGCCGCGAGCGGTCAGCTCAAGCGCCGTGGACAAACCGGCAAAGCCTGCTCCAACCACGATTACATCGGCGCTGACACGCCCCTCCAGCTCCGGCTGCTGATCAACCGGTCGCTCCACCCACCCGCCAAGGCTGCGAAACCGCAGCGATCCGAAATCGCTACCGGCTAGTTCGTTTCTACGGTTCATGCACTGCACTCCGGGCGGGTTCAGTTGTTGTTTCACAGCACTGTAACGCTGCATTACATTTTACGCAACACATGTTATTTAATCATTTGTTACATAAATAAACCCCCTCCGATAGCCCTGCACTAGCGACGAGTTACCGCGCCTGATCGGCAGGCGCAGGGCGGGACAGGGGGGCAATGCAGAAGGCGCGGCATAGGTATTGACACACCGGCGGCCAGGAAAAGCTTGGCGCTGCCGAACCGCAAGACAGGAGATGACCACAATGAAACGGCGGGGTCGTGACCGTCCCCAGCGGAAGCTTTATATGTTCGCCGGCTCGCGATAGTTGACTGGAGTACCCAGCCAGCCAGCCCAGCGTTTTTCCCAATACAGGTTATGGAGCTGGGTCACTTGTTTGCCTGGCCCGGCCATGTCACCCAGCAGTTTTCCATCAACGCTGTTTATCGGCATGATGCCGCCGGCGGTCGAGGTCAGAAAGGCTTCATCGGCATCATGCAACTGATCGACGTGCACCCGTTCTACACGAGTCGGCATACCGACCTCCTGGGCAAGTTCCAGGGTGGTCTTGCGGGTAATTCCCTCCAGACAGCCGCTGTCCGGAGTAAACAACGTACCGTCCTTGATCAAGAATATATTGGAACCGGGCGCCTCGGTCAGGTAACCATCCGCATCGCACAGCACAGACCAGTCACAGCCGTTCTGCTTCGCCTCAACCAGCGACAGCTTCAAATCCATCCAATGGAAGTTCTTGGCCGTCGGGTCCACCGCTTTGGGCGGTATGCGAATATATTTCTGGCTGACCATAAGGTCGATTCCGCGAGATCGCATCTCATCGTTCGCAATATAGGCGTAGGGAACGACAAAGGCGTAGAAGCAGTTCTTGTACGCGCTGAGGTCACCGCGTTTTTTCGGCGTCTGACCGCGTGTTACACACCACCAGATATAAGCCTCTTGGGTACCTGCCAGCTTGACCAGGTTGGTCAGGATTTCCGCTGTTTGTGATTTGCTATAGGGATTGTTCAGGAAAAACTTCTCACAAGCCCTTCCAAACCGGTCGAGGTGATCCTCAAGTCGAAAAATAAAGCCTTTGCTGGCGCTGACAACATCATAGGCCGCATCGGCGTGAATGAAGCCGGTATCGGTAATCGGGATCGCTGCTTCGTCTATGCTGCAATAGATGCCATTGATAAAAGCCGATCCATGTTCATATTTCGGATCGTGCTCCAGCCGAATATGAGCTGGATCGTTCTGCATAATATGCTCAGCTTGAATAATTCCCACAGTAGCCCCTTACTGTTTATTTCCAGTTAAAATTAAGTGCGGCGTGACGCCCTCTCTCCGACCGTGCCAATCGAGCAATGCCAATTGCCCTGGAGAGAGGGCTTCGCAACGAGCCGAGACACGCCCCTCTCCCCTGAGCTACGCCTTCCTGGAACCGTCGGTACATTGGGGGCTTTCCGCCGGTCTCATGATCCAGCGTCCGCCGATCACCATTTCTCCAGACCTTCCTAGAATCCTTTCCCTACTTCCGTGAACGAGGGCATGTCGAGCAGGTCGCGCGGTTCTCGCATCTGGCCATCGATTTCCACCCACCCCAGAAGTGTCTGGCTGGCACCCCAGCCGAGCAGACGCTGCAGTTCTTCCGGCAGTTGGCGGACGCGATCAATCGGAATGGAGAGGAGGTGGTTCTCTTCCGAGCGCAGGAATGCCAGGTCATAGGCCATGGAGAGCCCCGTCCGCGGACGATCCGACTTGTTGGCACCACCGCCGTGATAAACCGAGCCCATCCATAGAAGTGCCGATCCGGCCGCCATTTCTGCCGGGACGGTTTCTTCCTGAGTTGGCATTCGCTCATCGTCCCATGTGTGACTGCCAGGGATGACACGGGTAGCCCCGTTCTCTTCGGTGAAGTCGGAAATGGCCAGCATGATTTGCAGCCTGGCCTCGCGGCCGTACTGCGGATGACGCCAGAGCGACGTGGCATCATCGCGATGCAGAGGCTGCAAGCCTTGTCCCGGACAGATCTGGATAGCCTGGGTGAAGCTGAGTTGAATATTGGGCGCAACCTCGACACGATCACTTCCGCTCCATACATGGGTCGGGGTTTGCAGGATTCTCTTCGCCGATTCGATAAAGAGTGGATTCAGCGCAACACTCACTGCCGTATCGCTTCGCGCGATCAGGCGGGCGACACGTCGAGTTTGCGTACCTGCAAAATAGGCATCCTCACCATAAGGCGTTTCATTCAGATAGCTGTCGAGCTCTCCGCGAAGAGCTTCCAGATCATGGCCTGAAATAAAGTTGGAAATGATCACACCGCCATCACGCTTGATGACTTCAACCACTCGCTCAACTGGCTCACTGTGATCTACGGTCGTCAGTTTTTCCGTATCCATTTGCACGCCTCATTACCTGGTTTGATGTTGTGAAGACCGTCAGAAGCCTGCGTCGCAGTGCACTCTGACTCTCCGCCCTCGCCGGCAATCACCAGCGCCGCGACGGACTGGTCTCTCGAAATAATCCGCCGTCAAAGAGCTCCACCGGACACCTCACCGCAAACAGGAAAGTCGATGCGCTGGAGCCGAATGACTTCTTTCATTGGCGGGACCTCGTGGACGCCCTGGCTGTCCAACTGACCGCTCTGGAATCAAGCATTGGGCAATGCCAGACATTTTAGTTACCAGATATGATCAAATGAACAAGTCACTTGATCAATAGCAAATAATGTGCCAAAAAAGAAGGGCAGGTACAACACCGGGAAAATCAGGTAGTTGGGCCTTTGTCGAACCAAGGGGAGTGATACTCGCGTACTCAAATCGTGCACCGGCTTGTTTCGGCATGGCGCACCAATCTGAGTATTTACGAAACAGTCGTTACCTCAATGGTGCACGGGAAGGCATCGTGGACACGCATCAGCGCTCCATCGCTCGGGCAGGACTCATGACCCGGTGAGCAGGCAGCCATGCGGTAGCCTCCGCGCCGCCAACACCAAGCCAGGTAGCAAGCGGCAATGCCGTAGTAAAGGAGAGGCCGTATGGCCAGAATTGGCGCTGAACTGCGCAGACAGGACTTTATAGAAGCCACCGTGAAAGTGATTGCGGAGTACGGGGTAGCCAATGCGACAACCCGGCGTATCGCTATGGCTGCAGACTCTCCGCTCGCCTCGCTGCACTACGTATTCCACACCAAGGACGAGCTGTTCTATGCGGTCTACGAGTCGCTGATCAACATCCCCCAACCATCCCTGGAGCATATGCCGGCCGGCACCACCACAGCGGAATACGTAGCTCAGATGCTACGCCAGTTGGTCAGATGGTTCGCCGCCCACCCCGACCTAGCCACGGCACAGTTCGAGCTGTACATCTGGACCTTGCGCAATAACCCGGAAATGGCCGGCAAGATCTATGCGGTATCCGGCGAGGCCACGGAACAGGCAATCGACCGGATCACCGGCTCCACGCTGGACAAGGCCACGCTGACGACAATCAGTCGCCTACTCATCAATCTGTTCGATGGCCTGCTGCTTGCCTGGTCCGCCCATTGCGACCTGCAACGCCTGGAGGCGGAAACCGAGACAGCGTGCCGAGCGCTGGAGCTGCTGGTGGCCAGCTACTGAGCCCGCGACACCCTCGCACAGCATCATCAACATCGCCTCCATGCTCGGCCTGCGGGTCGGCACCGGCTACAGCCACTACTGCGCAGCCAAGGCGGGCGTGGTACAGCTGACAAAATCGCTGGCACTGGAACTCGCCCGCTACCGCATCCGCGTCAACGCCATTGCCCCCGGCTACTTCAGGACGGAGATGACCGACGGTTACTTCGACGGCGACAAGGGCCAGGCTTACATCCGCGATGCGGTGCCCCTGCGCCGCCTGGGCCAGCTGGAGGATCTGGAGGGGCCCTTCCTGCTGTTGGCCAGCGAAGCCGGGGGCATATATGTCCGGCGCCGTACTGGCCATAGATGGCGAACAACTGGTCGGTAGCCTCTAGTACCCCGCACTCATGTGCCGTACAACGTCCCGTGAGTGCTCGGCGCTTGCACTGCCGCTCCGTTCACGGAGGAACGCGGATGGGTGCTTTCTTCGGTCATTTTCCCTATGCTGGGTCAGACTTCGACGCATTGCGGCCTCGCTGCGGCAATTGCGACTCCGATTGACTGACCGATGAAATTGCATATTCCCAATGCCAGAGCCTCGCCCCCGTCCTTCCCTCAGCGCCGACCATCGCGCCAATGAAAGCGAAACCAATCCCGTCAATCGTCGGGGGCGCCCCATGGGAGACCACAACGCGAAACGGGCCGAGTTGCTCGCCGCCGCGATTGCAGTAATCGCCGAGGATGGCTACGCCGGCGCCTCGATGCGCAAGGTTGCAAAGCACGCTGGATGCACGACCGGAGCCGTGACCTATTACTTTGCCAACAAGGAAGAGATGGTCAGTGCCGTAGCCCAGAACTTGTTCGACAAGGTCGAAGCGCTCATGGAAATCAACCGCGACCGACTCGACGTCAAGTCGCTCATCCAGCAGTGGCATCAATGGATCAGCTTCGAGGATCTGGACAGCTGGCTCGCCTGGCTGCAACTGCTCTCCCATGCCCGCCACGAGCCTGCATTCAGCAATGTCATCAAGCAGCGTTACGCCCATTTCCACCAGATCTCCGCTTCGTTGATCGAGGAGGGCCAGCGCCAGGGCAAAATACGCGACGATATTCCCGCCGACGTGCTTTCGGATCAGATCAGCGCCTTCAGTGATGGCTGGCTCATGATGCTGCCGATCGACCCCGAGCGTTTCAGCGCGGAGCGGGGACAGGCGTTGCTCGACGCGCTCATCGTCCTGATTTCCCCGCCCAAGGCTTCCAGGCGCAAGTCCAAGGCAATGACCACCGCGCAATAAGCATTCCCCCCCGGAGGGCTGCGTCGCGACATGCCGGTCGTCCTCCACAGCCTTCCTGTCCGGCTGCCCTTCGCCCTCCCTCAGAGGCACCTGCGTTCCGCCGGACCTTGCTTCACTCCTGTCCATTCAGTTCAAGCGCGAGACATCCACGGGAAGGACGAACTACCAGAGAGATCCATCGCCGCCTGAAACGCTACATGGTCGGAGAGCTATATCCGCTGATACTGGCTGATCTGTGGTCTGTCCCGGAGCTGGTGGACAGGTAGTTAAGAGTTACTGCTCGCATAGCGCCGCTCAAACTCCATCGGGCTGAGATGGCCCAGCGTCGAGTGGCGGCGACGGTGATTGTAAAAGCGGATGTAGTCGAACAGGTCGGTTTTCGCCTCGTGGTAGCTGGCATAGCGCGTCAGGTACACCCGCTCAGCCTTCAGCGAACGGAAGAAGCTCTCCATCGCGGCGTTGTCCCAGCAGTTCCCGGGACGTGAATGGCTGGGCACGATTCGATGTCGCCGAAGTAAGGCCTGGTAGTCGTACGCGCAGTATTGGCTGCCTCGATCCGAGTGCAGCAGCACTTCTTCTTTCGGCTGTCGGCGTGCAATGGCCATCTCCAGCGCGGCGTGTACCAAGGCCTGCTGCATGCGGTGGTGCATCGCCCAACCGACGACGGCTCGTGAATAGAGATCGAGCACGACTGCCAGATACAGCCAGCCTTGGGCCGTCCGCACGTAAGTCAGGTCCGAGACCCAGTGCCGATTGGCGCGATCCGAGGCGAACTGGCGATCCAGGTGGTTCGGAGCAATCGGCAGAGTATGACGACTGCTGGAAACCAGCCGCCAGCGCTTGTGCGAGCGAACGCGCAGACCGGCTTCGCGCATCAGTCGAGCAACCCGGTGTCGACCACACGCATGCCCCATGGCCACCAACTCGGCCTTGATTCGGCGATCGCCATAGATCCCATTCACCTCATAGTGGATGGTGCGGATCTCCTTGCTCAGACGCCGATTCGCCATCTCTCTCGCCGAAGGTGGCCGCTGCTGCCAGGCATAGAAGCCGCTGCGGGATACGCGCAGCAGCCGGCACATTGGCGCTACGGGATAGCGACCAGCCAACGCCTCGATGGCGCGGAACTTCACTTCGTGGGCTGCGAGAAGATGGCGAGCGTCTCGGCTACATGACGAAGCGGCGTGCCGGCAAGTACCTGGTCTACCGCCTCGCGTTTGAAGGATTCGGGAAAACGTCGTCTGGTCTGGGTCATGAACACTTCTTGCGGTGGACATTATCCACCTTAAATCAGTGTCCACTCAGCCCGGGACAGACCAGGCAATTGGGCGTCGACCCTCTGCGTTCGTGGACCTTCTAGACTGACGTCTGCTTTGGGTCGGTCGCGGCCTCTCATCGAGATGACAGAAGCAGCGAGAGTCTGCAAACATCGCGAATCTACCAGCCCGCGAACATTGGGAGATTCGCATCGGTTCATGACTCAGCCTCGGTAACGCCCCGGTCTGTGCCAGGCAATTAGAATGGCATTCATTGCAATGGTACCCAGCAATGACCAGACAAGTTTGTCGACCGGTAAATACAAGGCCGCGACAAGGAACAGCAGGCAGTCGCAGATCAATTGCGAGATGCCGGCATTGACGGAGAAGCGCTGCTGGATCCACAGCACCATTGAGCCAGTGCCGCCCATCGAGGCATTGTGGCGAGCCAGGCAGAGAATCCCCATTCCGAGCAACGTCCCTCCGAGGATCGCTCCGACGCCAGGCGCAACACCTGACGGGCTCAGGATTGGGCTGATGATCCCGATACCCAGCCCCAAAGTCAGGCTCACTAGAACGCTCTTCAGCGTAAATGAGCGGCCCATGGTCAAAAGGGCTAACAGGAGAAACGGCACATTGATTAACGGAACGAGTGCTGACGGCTCGTAGGGCGTGATGATCGAGCCCAGCAGAGCCATTCCCGCAATGCCGCCGGTAATCAAACCACTCTTGCCGAGGATCGCGATGCCCATGGAGGCCAAGGCGATGCCTATGCTCAGGCCGTAGGCATCGTCGATGCCGCTGTGGGGTGGATACTCCATCTGGGCCAGGGGGGTGTTTTCAATTGCACTGCGCAAAGCCATCTCATCGCCTCCCATGACTTTCAGCAGGCTTGCAATGACGGGAGCATCGCCGACTGATAGCCGCCGCCGGGCTCTCCGATGGCAGTGAGCCGTGCCACTTCGATACCGTATCGAAGAATGATGACTTCAGCTCCGTGCATGAGCTGCTCGAGGATGAACTCAAAATTGCTCTGAGCATCGGGCATGTCGTATTTCACCTGGTACATGGCATTTTCCTTGTGGGATGGCTACCTCGCCGGCGCAATGGATGGATCGCGCAGGTCTCTCCACGGGGCCGTGGTGCGGCGCCGGAGGATGACCATTCTGGTTCTTCTGCCACGGAAAGTGCTTTTGAAGTTTCCAATGGGCTGCGTAATATTCGAAATATTCTTTCTCGGAATTACAGAAATGCAGAAGAACAGCCTTGACGATACGGATCGGAGAATTCTGCGGGTACTCAGCAAGGATGGTCGGGCGAGCTTCCAGGAAGTGGGGAAGCAAGTAGGGCTTTCTTCAAGCCCATGCTGGCAGCGGATCAAGCGCATGGAAGAGGTGGGAGTCATCCAGGGTTACGAGGCGCGGATCGATCTCACAGAGCTGGGCTACCGTGACGGCCTGATCGTGATGCTCACCCTGGATCATCACAGCGATGAAATCCTCGATCAGTTCGAGAAGGCACTGGCGCAGATTCCCGAAGTGATCGAGGCCTATCTGGTGTCAGGCGAGTACGACTACTTCATCCGCATCGCGGTAAAGGACACGCGCGACTACGAGCGCTTGTTGCGAGAGAAGCTGTACCACATCCCCGGCCTGCGCCATTCGGTCTCCAGCTTCGTGCTACGCCAGCTCAAAGCGGCAAGTGTTCCCCTCTGACTCGCAAGGGGTAACTGAACGGAACGTACCGGCCAGAAGCTGACTTGTGCCCCCCTTTAAAGGGTCAGATGACCAGTCCATAGGCCCAGCAGGCAAGCAAGCGCCATGCCTCCCCCCGATCGCTACAAGCGCATTTGAACGAGTACATCGAGGACAGCAGGTACGGAATCAGCGCCAGAGAAGTGGAGAACGATAGGAGTGCCAGGTAGCCAGCGTGGCCGAAGCCGGCGACCAGCATCATCGCCTGGGCAATACCTGTGGTTAGCCACATGGTGTCACGCAGCGCACCGTTCTTATTCAGCCGGCCGAACCAGGCGGTAGCGCTTTTACCGCGCCCTGAGAGCATGACCTCCTCGGAGCTCAGCGCTACCCATGCGATGAGGGCGCCTGTTGCGCCTGCGCCTGGATATCCTGCAGCGACTCATCATCATGCACGGCCACACGCGAGTCCCCTCCGACTTTGCGGTGTTACGTAAAGCTCGCCGCCTTCGATCAGCGACAGACCTGAAGTGGGCTTTAGTCTCCTAGTCAACGCAGGAGCAGGAGTAGTACCAACGATCCCACACCTGATCAAAGTGATTGGAGCAAGAAAATTTTTTATGCTCTCCGGCTAAAAAAATCGCTCTTTTAATAGGATCGAAACCCGCCTGGCGTCTGAAACCTTACAAATTTTGACAGCTTGTCAATAACTCTTAGAAGAGCTCTCCGCGAAAATAGGCTCTTGTCGAAAAGGATCTTTCTAAATACGATTTCCGGGAATCAATCATTGACGGAGACGCCTATGAGTGAAACCCAAGAACTGCGCATCAGCGTGATGCCTGGCGTGGATGTTTGCTGCCGCACGGCAGCAGGCGCTTCCTATGTTTTTGATCTGATTAAGATCCTAGACGCACCTATTCGGCAGTTCCAACGGATGCAGTCGGCTCCGCTCCTGAGAGAGTTTGCAAGTGGCTTAATTGAGTGCCATATACGAGAAAACTCACCCAGTCCCAAACATGCAGCTCAATTGCGTAGCAGAGTTTACAACCTGACAGAGTTACTGACAGCGGCAGATCCCAATAGAAGCGTTAGTTCACTGAGTGGCGCCGATGTTACGATGCTGCGTACTAAACTGCATCAGCATCTGGAGCGTTACTCTGACGGGCAAGGCTCTACACTTGATCGCTATTACACCTTGTTTAACAGATTAGTGCGAGCAGCTAAGAAGGAGGGATACGTTTCAGAGGACTTGGTGATCGAATCTTCCTACGAGCGCCAGACGCTGGATGTGACGCCTCCATTTAGTCTTTCAGATCTGCAGAAGCTGTTTGACGGCTACATCTATCAGGTGAATGGCGACGAAGGTAGGAAACCGTCATGGGATCCGCAGTCGTTTAAGTTTTGGCTCGTCCCCCTCGGAGCGCTCTGTGGGCTAAGGCTCAACGAAATTTGCCAACTACAACTCAAGGATGTGCACTCTGAGGAGGATTTTTGGATCATCCATGTAAACGATGATGGCAAACATCAGAGTATCAAAACCCCACATTCGCGCCGAAAAATCCCGGTTTCACAGTTGCTGATCAAGATGGGATTTCTAGAGTTTGTGGAGGAAAGACGGATCGAATGCGAAGGGAAGGAGACAAGCCAGTTGTTTCCGGAATT
The DNA here is from genome assembly GCA_046940325.1 of Enterobacterales bacterium AE_CKDN230030158-1A_HGKHYDSX7. Classification (GTDB taxonomy): domain Bacteria; phylum Pseudomonadota; class Gammaproteobacteria; order Pseudomonadales; family Pseudomonadaceae; genus Pseudomonas. Next base: position 94,317 of record JBKYMN010000013.1, read on the forward strand.
ATCGTTTAATGAGATGCATCTCTTCTCTCGTCAGGCCAGTCGATTCCTGATGGGGTATGACCGCGTAGCTGGTTACCTGAATCGCAGTTGTGGGGTCGCGACCAGCGAGGGGGGATGGGGCGCACGCAGCCTTCGCCGCACGTTTGCTGAGCAGTTGCGGCAACGAGGCGTTTCGGCTGAGATCATTGCGGATTTATTGGGGCATGCAGACCCTACAGGTTTGGAGGTCACCCGGCCCCACTATGCGGGTAAAACGCTGCTGGCCGCGAGAAAAGAAGTTCTCGAACTTCATCTGAACTACGGACTGGCACTGACTCATGTGCGCTGGTGCAACTATCGTGAATTTCGCAGAAGGGTAGGCAAGCGAAAAACCAGGGGCACTAATAGCTCTCGCTGACCTAACACCACACGCGCAGGATGCGCGATCCTTAGTCTCTCTCACCAAGCTCAGTGCCTTTCTAAGAATTCCTTCTCTAAAGCACCATCGCCATCCTAGGCGATATGACCCAATCTCTCTTAGCCTTCAAATTTATCATTGCTTCGCGTTGAGCGAGGCTTATGGCCGATTTCATCTTTTTCGACTCTATACGCCTCAGCTAATAGTCCCATAATTTCATCGCTGGTTGGCGTGAAGTTTGTAACAACAAGCCCGGTCAGCGCGCACGCCAACCATAACTTGGTCAATGCCTTCCTGTCTGAGGCACGAATTTCGACGCTGCTCCAGCCCTTATTCCTGGCAAGCTCGGCCATGGCTAAATATATGGTTTGATTCTGCCGACTGTTTGTAACGATCCTGTCTCCGCGATCTGAAAAAGCTGGCTTTGTGCAGCGCTTCTGATTTCGCCAATAGTAGTCCCTAGTACCGTCGCTAGAGCTTTCACATCTAAACCGTCTAAGAGCGTTTGACCAGTTCTTCTCAGGAGGCCCCAGCTTGCGGATTTTACCTTCAGCGTCTCCTGGAGCTGTTATGTTGGACTGTTTTATTTCGAGCTTTGACTCTGTCGGCTTTAGTCTTTCTAATTCATCGACGATGTCTCGATGCTGGGCCTCGTCAAAACTCAATCTTCTACTCAATTTGTTCCATGACCAGTCTCGATTGAGTTGACTACCTTTAAAAATAGGCCCCTTCGACATTTGGAATGAGATACCGGAAACTCGCCCACTTTGTGTGCGCGTTAGAATTATCGACAAACCGATCTTTCGGCATATCTGAATGAATTCTCGAAACTCAATATTGCCCCGCCCTAGTATCCTGCCGAGATGAAATTTCATCTTTCTTTTTTCGCTTTGATCACCAGTCCGCTTTTCCATTTGAATAGAACCATGATCAAGTGCGATGTCGGCCACCACTTCACCACGAGATATCCGATTGGGTGTACGGTAAAGTTTGTACTTAATTTCTAGTTTCTCTGCTGCGCTCTCCCACAGGCGATAGTCATGACGCGGGTTCCATATTTTCCCGTTTCCGCAAACGGTGGAGAACAACACATGGACGTGTAGATGCTGGGTGTCACCATGAACCACATAGAGCGCGAGTCGTTCACCTTGGGCAACATCGCCAACCAACTCCCTCGCAATTTCGACAGCTCGTGACGGGTCGACTGGATCCCTAGGAAAAGCTTTGCAGCCAGGGTAAAAACTAACGGTTACGCTCTGCGCAATCGATTTTGGCTCCTTTTTATTTGCCCTATGCTGCGCTGTCCATTTTCGAACTAGATCACTAAATGTTTTGGCATAAGCTGTTGCGGAGCTACTTGGATTCGGAGGGAGCGCATAGGTGGCCGCAGCCAGTAACACGCGTTCACCATGAGGGAGTCGCTCGCCCTTATCGGAGAGCAAGTAATTTACAAGTCTCTGTGCGGAAATGATGTCAGCAACTTTTGAGGTTTCGACGATCATTGGAATGCCGCCCACAGAACCTCTAAGGAGTGCCAAATCCGAGCGAGGTCAGCGGACGTAATTGAGTCCCCGCGGTTGGCGTGCCTAGCCAGCTGATTCAGGTTGTTGCCGATTCTGGATAACTCTCGGACAAGACTCGCAGGAGCGTGACTTTCTCTTCTAACGATAATTTCTTTGCCCAACAAAACGCTGCGCAGATAGTCGGAAAGGCTCATCCCCTGCTCGGTAGCTAGGCGAATGAGCTCTCTTTTTTCCTCGTCCGAAACACGCACGTCAATTCTGAGACTTCTCATATATTTGCCTTTTTTATTATTCTTGTTATACGGCTGAGAACGCAGTGATTGGCCGTCGAGCGTTTTGTCAGGACAAATGTACACACGCTAGTGGGTGCGTTTTGTCCTGACAGAACCTTTGCTCGCCGGCCTTTTATTGTTAACAAAAAAGCAGGAACGAATCAACAGCTCTGTAATTGGCAAAATATTTAATTCTATTATGATTTATCAGATGGACCAACGCAGATTGAATCGCAACGTTTCCATACCGCAGAGCGCTCATACTAAAAACTGAGACAATCGACTTGCCCTACCCGCCCTCTCGCAAACCATACGTGCCGCGCCGCACTATTGACCTTGCTCGCTGCAATAAACTTTTGCACGCGAAGTGGGGACTTCACCCTCCATAATCGGGTCATCGGCAAACTCACCATCTACCGTCTCGACCAAGAACGACGAGCCACCCTGCGAGGAAAAGACTGCCTCATAGATATTGAGAACCTTTTTTAACTCTTGCTTAATAGCTATGCCATCGTGCGAGCGGAAGAGAACATAAAGAGCATGCCGACTCCACACGGGATCAGCAGCCAGATTAACTGCATCCGCCAAAGACCTGATCAGATAGGTTCGCCAGATTACAGAGCGATCATCAATTGCTCGGAGTAAAAAGCTCCATCGAGACCCTTCTATCTCGACAATTCGATAGCAGGCCCGATTGACTCCTCGATTGAAAATCGCCCCTCGGATCTCCGCATCGTGATCGCGAAACTCCTCCAACACGCTAAAGCTCATGGTTCATCTCCTTCGGATTTACGACGAGACGCTCTTCTTGGTAGGCGTTCGTCTTGCAGCTGACGGCCGATATCGTCTCCCTGAGCCCACAGATCAATGTCCCCTGCCAGCCCTAGGGCCTCTAGCACTCGTGCATAGCTCCCCAATGCAACACCTGGATCTCCGCGCTCAATTTTGTTGAGCGTCTCCCGAGAAATTCCCGCGTTGTCGGCGACAACCACCATGGAAAGGTCCCGTCTCAGGCGCGCTAGACGGATCCGCTCACCAAATCCCAGCAGCAGACGCTCCAGCATCGGGTACAGATTAGGACGCTCACGACCCATTGATTACTCCCATCAAAATGTGCATTTAATGACTATAGTATTTGGCATTACACATTGCAAGCCCTACCACCAAGATCGTCACAGGAGAGCTAACCACTATGTCCCCTATCCCTTATCCGTCAGAGGTCGTCTCCGCATTGAGGGAATGGCAAGAGGAAGAGGCGCCTACCGCCTATCTCGTCGACGTCGCCAGCGTCTTCGGTTATCTCGTCGGCACCGTATATGGTGATGTTCACAGCCGATTTATAGACGGGCATCAAATAGCCACATCTACCGTAATTAGCATCGGGGTTAAGTTTGGCTATCTAGTTGCATATACCTTCTCTGGGAGTCGCTATGTGATTGTCACCCACCGACAAGAGCAATCGACTTTATTTGAAAACTATCTGCGAAAACTGACCGGAAGCAACGACAAGACAGCTCAATGAGCCTCGATAACAATTACCCAAGTAAAATTTTCTGCAGGGAGACTGCTGATGAAACCTATCGAAGAAAATAACTCCGCAGCGACTACTAAAGTTAGTTGCTATGCTTGCTGCAGGACAGTCGACGCGGATGGGCGCGAGATGGAGTTTGGCTCACTTATAGCCAACTGGGGAAAGAGTTCAAATCACGAAGGTGAGAGCTACGACTTAAGTCTTTGTGACGAGTGCTTTTTTCGGGTACTCGGAGATCTGCGTCTTCAGCGAGTGATTCAGATGAACATTGATTCCGATGAAAATTATCTGAACGCTTTTGATCGAGCTACGGGCACACCGGGTAGCGAGTAAAATGGCAATGAGCATGAATCGAGTTCGGAATGTAGAGCATGTTTTTACCTCAGCGAGGCTCTCCGATGCCAAGCATAGTGAGAAGTTCCTAGAGCTGGCTGATCAATATAAAAGGGGTAATATTTCCGCTGCTGAACTGGTCCTACAAATGAAAAAACATCATGATTATTCGATTAGATAGCAGGGACAATTATTTCCAGAATGACCCAACTACTCGATGGAGCATCCTGCATCTAAAGCGTGACTGTGATCATGGATCGTTTAGCAAAGACGAACCATGGTCATCTTTTAATCCCTAGCTCAGTAGGTCTAGCGTGCTGTGGCGGCTTGAGCATCACTGGTATTTTTCGCCGGTATACCTGTACTCAATCAAGCACGAAAGACTGGGAGCAAGAGGCCTAGCCATAATGAGAAATAATATTTCTACCAACCACAATTTCTGCGCACTTCAGAAAGTGCCTCAGATGCTCCCTTCCCATCAAAGACTACCGTCACAGGGCTTTCGTTGTAGGGCGTGACACTTGCCACGAAACCCTCGCTTTCGATCAATCGTTTAGCCACCCCGACAGCAGATCCTGGATAGAACGTAGCCTTGCTGTCAGTAGAAAGAGTCCATTCTGAAGTCGTGGCCTTTTCCTGACCTACTCGCGACGTAACAAAGGCTGAGCTCCCCAGGTAATCATCCCAATTAATGTACAGTTCCGTTGCCTTGGATTTGCAGCGAATGACGAGCATTGGCGCGTCTCGTCTTGAAGGGGAGTCGGAAGGCAGCATAGCCGTAACGACGGTTTCGTCAGTCAGCGGGTCCTTCTTGGATGTCGTTATCCATTTGCCTGCGCCCATAGCGGAGTCAGCAGGGAGTGACATTCCATGCCTAGCGGCAAGAGCATCGTAGCAAGATGACCTTTCAACATTACTACTGGTGCTTGCGCAAGCTTCGACCTCCGTACGGGAGATTGCTATAGAACCGGGTGAGGCTGGAGCTGCGGTGTTTTTCGCCACAGGTAAAGTGGGGAATGCGAGTCCATATTTTGCAATGAGATACTGCTGCTTCAGCATGGAAACTGTTTGATCTGCAGTTGCTGCAGTAGACGCTTTCAGGGCGCCAATCAGCCCTCCGTAGGCCTGGGCTTCAGCATTCGCTGCAGCAGCTTCAGCTTTTGCTGTCTCAAGCTCGGCGGACAACGTATTTGCAAGATCAGGGTTCACCTTTGAGACCGCGGTGACCTCTTTTACCGGTCCCCCAGCCTCAATGGCATTAATTCGCTGTTGGACCAGAGCTTTGTTTGTCTGAAGAATCTCAAGACGGGCTTCAATTAGGGCTTTTACAAGCCCCCCAGACAACTTTTGATCTTGCAGCCTGGCCTGGGCTATCGCTCCTTCAGTCTCGCTGAGCTGCCCCTTCAGCTCAGTTACTGCTGCTTTTTCCTCGGTACTTAGGTCCTTCTTGAGGCACCCAGCAGTCATCGCAAAACTAAGCGCCAGCGTGGCAAATCCTATAGCGCGCATTCTCAGCTCCATTGATATCGTATCGCCATCATACTCTACTCGTTCTGATTGCAGAGTCTGAAATGCCAACGGTAATGGCGCCCCCTTAACTTCGCCAAGGGTAGGGGCTAACGTGAGCGATGAATCGCTCCAGTCTTCATGAACATCATTGCGCATCCGCTATTGGCTGTGACTCAACCGGCCACAATGACCAAGGCTCGCCCTTAGCAATCGAACCATGGTCCGATTTCAGTCAGTAGCGGATGTTCATCCAGGCTTCTCCTCTGAACTAGCCCCCGCATGCATACGCCCACCAGATTATTGCCGCTCTTGCAGTAGTACTTTAACTCTTCGCAACGACAGGTTTGGGAGCGTCCTCGATAGACAATCGATGCAACGCCGGAAGGTCGAATCGTCCTTGATCAACTTTCCGCTCAGCCAGCGTTGATCGCAGGGCGAAAAGCGCTCGAATGAGTCTTAAGCGTCTTGGAGTGCAAACCTGATGAGTCGAATATCGGCTACGGCACCAGGCCTGCAAGACCGTAGATTTGTCCAGTTGGATACTCGCCCCACTCTTCACCAACCAACGCTGGAAAGCGTGGTACGCCAACTGATTCGCCATCCCCCAGAGTCCGACCCGGTAACATGCGAGTAGGAACAGGTAGGGTTCGCAAGCCTCTATGCTCTTGCACCAGCCGTGCAGCCTTGCAGCGGCCGAACGAACAATGCTGCGCCCGAAGCATGCTGCGCTCATCACTACCGCCAAGCCCAACAACAGCACCATCAGCATCCAGGGCGATGTCTGCATCAGTCGCTCCCTCCACGACAATTGCAAGCGCGCGTCAACCTCCTGTACTACGACAGCAAGAATCTCACCACCAATGAGAGTGGCATTCCGGAAGGCTCGCGAGCCCAGGTCATACCAGCGAACGGTGACCGGCTGCAGTTTGATCAAAGCCTTGCTGCCCGGAGCGTAATACCAATGCTCGACTCTCTTGCCGCCGCTGAAGTCGCCGTAATTGTTCAGATCGGTCGTATCGACCTCACGCTGGATGGCCTCGTCGTCAATTTGCAAGGGCGGAATCTGTCCACCCTGCACTCCCAACGCTTCAACGGTGATTCTGCGCTCGAGCATTTGGCCGCTGCGCAACTCCATCCGGCTCAACTTATCCGACGCGATCTCCTTCGGCTGTCCATCGTTCGTCAGCAGGAAGAAGCGCTGCGTAGCAGTCAGCTTCGTGGCCGGCAGGAAGCTATCGATGGACTCTGCCCCGTCAGGCAGAGCCACCTGGAGATTCACCGGGTCGAGCGGTAGGACCGGCGAGTCCTCCTGATTGGGATAGACCTTTATCGTCCTAGGGCTCAGGCGCAATTCACCCTCTGCCAGAGGTGTCACCAAGTAGTTCTGGGTGGCACCACGTTGAGTGAATCCGTCCTGCTCTCGCTCCACTAACGGAGACAGCATCATCAGCGGTAGAAGCGTTGCGCCCGGCATGTCCCATTGCGGGTACCGCGGATACCAGTTGACGGCCCCGGGCATCCAGACGACAACCTTCAACAGAACGCTCTGCTTGGGCACCAGTACCTCGGGCAGCGTCGACACGGAGTCACCGATCGGCTGAAGCTCGACACTTGCCTGCCAACCGCCCTGTTCTGCACGCGTAGCCAGACAGACAAGGCTCAGCGCGACGAGCACCAGGAGCCGGCTAAGCATCAGGGTGCCTCCGGCTGATGGAGCTCCTGCGATTGCAGGAGGAAAAGTGCCTTGAGCATTTCCCGCGGCGAGGACTTCACATTCGCCATCCAGTTGTTCAACTCATCCTCGCTCATCATCCGCGAGGCGGACGTGGGTTCTTGTTCGCTCTTTTGAGTGGCGCTCAAGTCGATCTGGATGGAGCTGACGTCAGCACTCTCGGCATCATCGGTCATCTGTCGTTCGCTGGGCTGCTTCCTCAATTCATCGAGCACCGATTTCACCGCCTTGGCATTGGCGCTGGCCTGGGTGAAACTGGGATGGATGAGCAGGGCTTGACGGTAGTACTTCAGCGCCGCCTGGTAGCGCTGTTGCTGGGCCAGGCTGTTGGCTAGGTAGAAATACCCCTGTGCACTCTTCACCTGTCGAAACGCATCGACAGCCTTGGGGTAGTCCTTGGCCAGGTAATAGGCGCGTCCCTTGCGGTAGCTGTCGATGAATAGCTCTCCCGCTCCCTGGTAGTCACCCTTGTCCATGGCCTGCTGCCCCAGTTGGTCGGGAGTCCACCAGAGAGATTTCCAGTCGGCGCTGGCGTCCGTCGAATAGGTTCCCGAAAGCAGCACGATCAGCGGTGCTGCCAACCCCAGCAAGGTGATCTGCCGGCACAGTAGCAGCCCCAGAGGAAGCATGAGCAACACCAACCAATAGCCGGAATCCTGCCAATGCCAGTGAGCGTCGCTGTCACGCGATTGTTCGATCGCTCCGCGAATGTGCCTCGCCAGCCAGGCGACATCCCGATCATCCGTTGCAATCGAGGTGACGTTCATACCCGCTTCTTTCAAGGCCGCGAAGTCATCCAGCGGAACCTGTGTACCGCCTGTCGCTGTCAGGCCTCCTGGTGCGAAGCGCAATGGGCCACCCTCGGCGGTGCCGATGATCAGGACTTCGAGTGACGGAAACTCCTTCTGGAACTGGCCCAGATCAGCGCGTTCCTGTGCCGGCAAACTATCGGTCATCAGAATGACGTTGACTGGCATATCCGCCGTTCCAGCAATCTGGCGCGCCCTGTCCAGCGCTAGCGCGAGCCCCGAGCGTGACACGACAGCCTTAGGCATGATGTCCGGCTCCAGCGGCTGCAGGAAGAGGTCAAAGAAGCTGTCGTCGCGAGTCAGCGGAATCACCAGATGGGCCGTGTTCGCATAGACAATCACGCTGAAACTGGACTGCGGCATCAGTTGGCGCAAAGCCTGGATCTTGGCCTTGGCCGCCCGGCTGCGGTTTGGGGCGATATCACCTGCATACATCGAGGGTTGATTGCCCAAAACCACAACCACCGCCGCCTGGTCCTGCAGTTCGTCCGGCAGTTGCCGGTTCCAGGTTGGCCCGGACAACGCCAGCATGCCCAGGAGCAACATCAGCCACAACAGGTCGACAGCGCCCAGCGAATAGCGGCCCCAGTGCGACCGGATGAGCGCTGGAGCCAGTTTCGAATCGATGACGCGGTACCATTCCGAGCGTGTCGAGCGACGATTTCGGCCCAAGACGCCGAGCACCAGGCACAGCGCAGCGCCCACTAGCCACCAGGGGTGGAGGAAGTGCAGATCAAGCATGCCGCTTCCTTTCTCCGCGCAGGCTCCAGGCCATGAAAGCCAGCCCGATCAAGGCAACCGCCAATGGATACAAATAGAGCGGCCGGCGGTAGGACAGGCCCTGCGTCTTCACCTTTCGCGGAGTGATGTGGTTGATGGTGTCGTAGACGCTCTGCAGCGACTGCGCGCTCTGTGCAGCGGAGTGAAAGGTACCGCCGGTTTCGCTGGCGATCTTGCGCAGCAGCGGCAGATTGATGGTCTCCTCCCGATCGTCCCCCATTGCGATGGTGTGTATGGTGACGTGCTCCTTCCTTGCCAGGCGCAGGGCCACTTCCGGGGGCAAGGTCGACGAGGTGTCCTTGCCATCGGTCAGCAACACCACCATGCGTTCCATGCCCGACTCCGACATGGGCGCTTGCGCGATGTTGCGGAACATCTTGATGGTACTGCCCAGGGCATCGCCGATGCTGGTCTGGGGGCCCGCCATGGCGGGTTGCAATTCGCCCACACGCTCCAGCAACACCTGGTGGTCGCGACTCAGAGGGGAAAAGGGGTAGGCCTGGCTGCCAAACACGATCAGCCCGATATTGTCGTCCGGACGGGCACGGATGAAGGCTCGCACCGCCTCCTGCATGGCAGAGATGCGAGAGACCTTCCCGCCCTTGCCATCCTGCATGTCTTCGGTAGCCATGGAGCCGGAAACGTCCAGTACCAGCACCAGGTCGCGAACGGAGATCTCCTGGTAGCTGGCCGGCATGACCAGTTGCGGGCGCGTTATCGCGAATACCAGGCAAAACCAGGCCCCGGCAAAGACCACCAGCAATAGCCTTTTCCGGCGCGACACCCCAGCCGCGGCCGGTGTGTCGGCCAGCAGATTGGGCAGGTTGGGAACGCGCACGCTGTGGCTATGCACGAGCCTGCGAGCGGGCAGAAGGCGCACGATGATCGGCAGAGGCAAAAGCAACCCAAACCACGGCCAGTAAATTTCGACCCGCTGCAGGAGCAACGCGAAGCTATCGAGCATCGGGAAGCTCCTTCAGCCACTGCTCGAAAGCCCTGGCCAGGGACTCGCTCATGCGCTCATTCAGTTGGCTCTGACGGCTGTAATGCCCCTGGATCAGCGCAGTGCGCGTGGACTCATCCAGTCCGCTCAACTGATCGAGCAAGGCCCCATCACTCAGCGCGGCCACCCGCTCCCTCGGCAGATGCACCAACGAGACCCGCTTGATCAGCACGAACCAGTCACAAATGCCACCGTTGTTCCGCGCCTCCCTTGCCAGCGCCATCGCCTGCCGCCGCCAACGCCGACGCACATGGCGGCGATAGGCGAGCCACAAGCCCCCGAGAAACATGAGCAAGACGATAGCCAGCACTACCTTCCACGCCAGGGTTTCAGGGAACAGGCTGACCGAGGTGGGCAGCGGAAGCTCCGCGAGGTCCGGCAGGTCCATACCCGGTACGCTGCTGCGCATCGGCTGGCTCATCGACCCGCCTCGCTGAGGTTCAGCGCCTGCGAGAGCTGCACCTGGGCGGTCTCGTAAGTAGAAAACGGCACCACTCCCATCCCCGCCTGCGTGAGGCGTTCCTGCAAGGCTGCGAGGTTCTGCTGCGCCCGATCCTGAATGCCCTGGCGTGTCAACAAGGAGGAAAACTGCAACTCGGCTTCCAGACCGCCGTAGGTGGCGAGAAACTGCCCCTGCGCTGGCCAGTTGTGCATGATGCCGTCGTAGGTTGGGATCGCCAGCGCCTGCGTTCTCGCAGCAATTTCATCCACCAGCAGCCAGGCCTGCTCGTCAAAGTTGTGGAAGTCGCTGATCAGCACTACCAGAGCATCGCGTGACGCCATGCTGAGCAGGCGACGCAGCGCCAGCGGCAATTGCTCCCTGGCGCGGGTTTCCTGCTGCTGAGCATTCAGCACCTGGTTGGCCTGTACCAGTTGCATGAAGCTCCGGATCAGATGCCCCCGGTGGTCCCGTGGGTAGCTGGCGGCCACCTGTTCTTCCCCTGCGATGACCAGTCCATAAGGCTGCTTGCGGTGATGGGCCATCCACAGCAAATGCGCTGTAGTCCTGGCTGCCAACACGGATTTGAGCTGCTCCCGGGTGGCGAAGAACATGTCGTTGGTCTGGTCAACCAGCACCAGCAGCGAGCGCTGTCGCTCTTCGTTGAATACACGGACGAAAGGCGCACCGCCCATTCGTGCGGTTACGTTCCAGTCGATGTCACGAACGTCGTCACCGTGCAGGTAGGGCCTGATCTGATCGAATGCCCCACCCCGGCCATTCAGGCGTGACGGCCTGTTCCCCAGCAACAGGCTATGGGCCACCCTGGGAAAGCTGATTGCCATCTGCTGCGTGACAGCCTCGTAGGCGAGCAACTCCTCCAGATCGACATAGACCCCCTCTGCGGTTTTCATCGCCCTCAACCAGCAATGACGAGACTCAGGATTCGATCGATCGCATCCTCGACCCTGACTCCGGAAGCCGCCGCCTGGAACGACAGGACCAGGCGATGACGCAGCACATCGTGCGCCACGCTTTGCACATCCGAAGCATCGACGTAGTCGCGCTGATTGAGCCAGGCATGCGCCCGGGCAGCGCGCTCCAGCCCCAGGGTGGCGCGGGGACTGCCGCCGACGGACAGCCACTGCGCAAGCTGCGGCTCGTGCTCGGAGGGGTAGCGGCTGGCGTGGACGATACCGACGATATAGTCCTTGATCGCTTCACTGACATGGATACCGGAAACCGCCTGCCAGGCCTGGTAGATCACGGTCTTCTCCAGCCGCGCGTCCTGCTCCCGGGGCGACTCGCGTCGTTCCTGTTGCGTCCCGTCGGCATACGTACGCTGATGCTCCTCGCGCACCAGATCGAGAATGCCCTTTTCGCTCTGCGGCGATGGATAGTCCACCTTGACCTTCATCAGGAAGCGGTCGAGCTGGGCCTCTGGCAGGTTGTACGTTCCCTCCTGCTCGACCGGGTTCTGCGTGGCCAGTGTCATGAACAGCCGCGGCAATCGGTAGGTCCTGCCGGACACGGTAATCTGCCGTTCCTCCATGGCTTCGAGCAGGGCCGATTGCACCTTGGCCGGGGCACGGTTGATCTCGTCCACCAGCACCAGGTTGCCGAACAGAGGCCCCTCGCGAAACTGGAAGGCCGTCTCGATCGAGTCTGCGTCGGGTACGTAGACCTCCGAACCGGTGATGTCGGCCGGCAGCAGATCGGGGGTGAACTGGATACGCTTGAAGGTGGCATCCAGGCTATCGGCCAGGCTGCGGATTGCCCGAGTCTTGGCCAGTCCCGGCATCCCTTCGAGCAGCAAATTCGAATCACAAAGCAGGCAGAGGATGATGCTGCGTACGACCCGCTCTTGCCCGATGATCGAGCGCTTCATGCGTTCTTCCAGGGCAAGGATCTGAGAGTGAACACTCATACTGACTTGACCGGTTCCTGCGCAATCTCAATGTCTTACTCGGCCGGCAAGCCAGCGAGGTGCGCGCCTCGCCGGCTTGCCATGACGCCTGTGGTCACTTGACCTTTTCGATGTCGCCCAAGGTCCAGGACTTGTCGAAGAACGCCTCAGTCGGCGCGTAGAAGCGGAAGTAGGTGAACCAGCCTTCGCCGGGATTGGTCTGTACCCAGTTCTGCTCGTGCCCCTTGACCGGCTTCGGCCCGTAATAGATGTCGACCGATCCATCCGGATTCACCTGCAGGCCCTGTTTACCCGCAGCAATGTCCGGCGACTTCTCGTCGTTGACGATCATCTGACGTTCTTTCTCGTCATACACCGTCGAGGACCAGAACTGCTTAGCCGGTACATTCGCAGGCACATGCAGCTTGTAGGTATTCTCGCCGGTCAGCCAGTTTCCATCTTTATCCTGGTAGGTCACGATGTAGCGCTGTCCAACACCCGGGGTCTGGGTGAGCATGGCTTTGGATACCGAGAACGCTTCGTAGAACCAGGACGCACGCTCGTCGAACTGATCCCACTTATCCGTGCTCTGATTGGTGCTGACAGTGAGGGCGTGCTTCCAATGGGTTCCCTTCCAGAATGGAGGCTCGAAACGCTTGGAGTAGTTGTTTGCCTTGGCCATCGCCTGACCCACCACTGCAGCTTTCTCAAGGATGGCTTTCTGCTGTGCGGTAGGCGCGAAGGGCTTGCCCTTCTCGATACCGAGGAAGCGCAGGTGCTCCAGCATGAAGCGATCACGATCCTCGACCACTTCGGACTGCACCAGTTGGTTGATGCTCTTCCAATAATCCATGCCTTCGCGTGGGGTCTGGCTCCAGGGCTTTTCGCTCGCCGGCACCACCGGCCAGCTCTCACCCAGCTTGCCGTCCTTGTAGGTGGCAGTGCTGATCTGCGGCACCAGGGTCCTCACCGCCTCGGCCTTGTCCTTGCCCAGCAGACGCACGCCGAAGAAAACGATGTTGGACTTCATCGGCACCACGAAGTACCCCTCGGGAGCGACCTTCTCGTAGCCCGGCGGCAGAATCAGGTACTTGCCGCCCTCACCCTTGTCCGGGCCGACGACGCCCAGGTCCTCGATCACACGCTGATTCACGTCCATCACCATGCCGGCCATCAGCCCCTTGGGCAGAGTCAGAACCAGAGGACCGGTCTTAGATAAATCCGCCAAGGTAGCAATGTAGGGCGTGGTGAAATTGGGGGTAAGGATGCCTTGCTTCTGCTTCTGGGTGATGTAGGAAACCAGCTGTCCATCCGGCACCTTGAAGACGTCTCGCTGAGCGTTCAGCCACTCGATGACCCCTGCCGCGGGCAGCCCCCATAGATAGGCCTGGGTCGCGCGCATGAAGTCCATCTCCTCCAGCAGATGGTCCATGGTCTTCTGGGTCGGGTAACCACCATCGAATTCCAGCTTCCCAACTGCGGAGTCCACGGTTTCCATCTTGCCCGCCATTACCTGGGCGGAGGCAGCCATGAGCGAGCAGCTGATCACCGAGGCGAGCAGTTTCTGGTTGAACGTCATATCGAATAGTCCTTTGCTGGATGTAGCTGGGGAATCGAGTGCATGCAATCATGAAGTGCGCCTTCAGCGGCGCCTCGCCGTGGCTTGCTCGATGCAAACGAAACGGCCTTGCAGCAGTCTAGATTGAGAGCTGAAATCCGATAGCCGAAAAACGAAAACAATCAGGATCGGGCATGCTAGACACCGTCTCTTATCAGCGCTTCAGCTTCGCAGGCTTGGATCTATCGCTGGCCTTCGACGTCATCTACGGCGGACATTTCGAACATAGGCTTGCCTCCGCCAGGGAGGCACATTTGGATCATCAGCGGCTGTCGCTGGGGTGCACTCTGCTGGAAAGCGGGCACTACGATTTTCCAGTAATCGCACGTGGTGTCATGCCTGATGATGTGATCTGTGTTGGACTAATGGCCAACGGCGCGGACCTTACCCGGTACAACACCGCCGCCATCGACAACGACGAAATCCAGCTCTATCCCCCGGGAGCCGACTTGCTTTATCACGCCAGCGGCCCTTCGCGCTGGATCAACTTCAGCCTGCCTCGTGATCGCCTGCAAGAAGCCGCCATTGCACGAGCAGGTCGTCCACTGAAGTTGCCGAAACGACATGCGCTTTCCATTCGACTGCGTGCTGGCGGTAGGGCACGACTTGTGCAACTGGCCGACGATGCCTTGGCTCTGGGGCGCCATCTTTCGAGCATGAGCATATCCCCCGCCCTAGCGGGTGGAATCTGCAGTGGATTAATTGATGGCTATGCGGCTGAGCTGGCCGACGCCACGCTGGAGGACGAAGTTCGAATGACCTCCACGCGCCGGCACTTCCATCTGGTTTTGGCTTGCGAGCGACTCGCACTAAGGGATGAGCTGCTTGAGATCGAACTGGACGATATTGCCCGGCGCAGTGGCTACAGCCGACGGGCGCTGGAGCTGATCTTCAAACGCACAGTCGGAATGTCTCCCGGCCGCTGGTTCCTGAATATTCGCTTGAATGGAGTCATGCGCGACCTGCTGACGGCCCCGCCCGCCTGCCGGATAACCGATGTCGCAACACAGTGGGGCTTCCGCCACTTCTCCCGCTTCGCCTATCAGTATCAACGGGCCTTTGGCGAACTCCCAAGGGAAACATTGCGGCGGGCACAGTTTCGCTAACATTCTGCATCCCGACTATCCATCTGGCGACACCGTTTGCCGATACCGTCCGGGTTGAACTTTAATCTGGTCCGGTGCAGTGCTACGTCCGCCCGTCGGCAGCGACGATGACTCATCCCGAACGACCATCAAGGACGCCCGTCATGACTTCACACCAGAGGATTGCTGCCAGAACAGCAATCGCTACCTGCCTGCTTGCCACCAACTTGTCCTTCGCGCAAAGCGACCGTTATCAAGAGCTGGCCAACCTGCCTTTAGAAAACAACCGGCCCACTGCCGCAACCTCCCAGACGCTGCTTGAGGAGCTGACCTTTCAGCGCGCCCAGCAGACCTATCTATGGGCACTCCCACTGCTCAACACTGCCGGCATGCGCGATGGAGCCGCCGAGGCTTTCGGTACCGGGTATAACATCATGCCGATCTGGGCCAAGCGCCTGGACGCCAAGACCAAGATCACCACGCCTAACTCCGACCTGATCTACGGCATGGTCTTCGAAGACCTGGCCAGAACAGGCCCGCTGGTTTTCGAAGCTCCTCCCAAGCTGCAAGGCATTCTGCTGGACTTCTGGCAAAGACCAATGCCAGTGGACGGCTTGCCATTCCAAGGTGACCTCGGCCTGCCTGGCCCGGACAAAGGGGCTGGTGGAAAATTCCTGATCCTCCCGCCTGGATACGACAAACCTGTACCCAAGGGCTATTACGTCTACCGCTCCGGCACCAACAACATCTTCATATTCCTGCGTTCGTTCTATAAGGACCCGTCCGATACCAGTCCCGCAGTGGCACTACTCAAGCAATCGAAGCTCTATCCGTTGGGACACAAGGAAAGTGCCAACCCGATGCAGTTCCCGGACGCTTCCGGGCATGAACTGAACATGTTGCCGCGCAGCGACTTCAGCGCCTTCCAGCAGCTGAAAAAGATCGTGGATGATGAAGGTACGACGCTGGCCAGCCCGGATTGGCTGGGCATGCTGGCTGGCATCGGTATCGCCGCCAACCAGCCTTTCGAGCCAGCAGCGCGAACCAAGGAACTGCTCGATGCTGCTGCCAAGGCGGGCTACAAGACCAGCCGCGTGATCGGCTTCCAGGATGGTCTGGGCAAGGCCGACTTCCATGTTTACAAGGACCGCAAATGGCTAAATCCGATCAACAACCTCTCCTCGCGCTGGCCTGATGCACCGGTGGACCTGACCTGGCTGGCCAAGCAGGGGGGCTATCGCCACCTGGATGCGCGAGCATGGTTCTTCACTGACTACTACTCCATCAGCCCTGGCATGGTATCGATGACCGCCGGCAAGGGCGCCTTCTACATGATTGCTTTCGACGACGCCAATGGTGATCAACTCAAAGGCGATCAGAGCTACAAGCTGAACCTGCCAGCCAACATTCCTGCCGAGCTGTTCTGGTCAGTAACCCTGTATGAAGCCGAGAACGCTTCAGGACTAGCGAATGGCCAACCTTTCCCGTCTCTGGGCAAGCTGGATAAGCCGGTGCAGAACGCTGACGGGAGTACGGACCTGTACATTGGCCCGAAGGCTCCCGAGGGCCATGAGAAGAACTGGCTGGCGACAGCACCTGGGCGGGGCTTCTTCGCCATCCTGCGTCTTTATGCCCCGGCCAAGGCAGCCATCGATGGCAGTTGGAAGCCTGGCGACCTGCAGAAGGCCAGGTAAGCGCCTCATGAAGGTGCCGCATGCTTGCGGCACCTTTCATCTCTCCCGAACCCCGCGGCTTGGCATTCAGGCGAGCCCAAGAGCCCAATCTTCCCGCACTCAGTCGATACGGCGAATGGCCGGCGGCGCCCAGTCTCCTTGGAAAATCGCCGGATCCTGGGCGCGATAAGCCCGGAAGATCAACTGGAAGCCGCCTTCCGGGCTGGGCAGCCAATTGGCTTCCCGCCCAGCCGGAGCCTCACGCTGAATATAGATGTCCAGGGTGCCGTCCGGGTTGTACTGCAATCCCTTGTCGATGCTGTTAATCGTCCACCGGCTTACGGCATTGGGATATAGCAAACGCTCGGGCAACCGATAGATTGTCAGCCCCCAATAGGCTCCCACATTCGGGAAGGCGTCCTTTGCAAAATGCAGGACATAGCGCTGCCGGCCGTCCAGCGGGCGACCCTCGGTATCCAGTACGCCGGCCATGGCAGCGTATTCGTCAGAGGTATTGGAGTAGATGCCTCGATGAGCGACGCCAGCGCGTTGCAGGTAGTCATAACCGAATGCCCCTACAGGCTGCTCCAACTGCGGCACACCCCATCCGTTGACCAGCTTAGTACGAGCAGTCATGGAGCGGTCCTGTACCAGCTGCCAGCCATCCACCAGCGCTTTCTCCAGACCTTCCCGGGTTGCGCTGTCGAGCTTGGACGGATCGAACTGCAGGCCAGGCCCCACACCAATACGCCGGAACATGGCCCACAGAGCCTGCTCGCCGGCGCGGGGGCCTGCCGCAGCCATCGCCTGGTTGAGCACCTGGAAGAAATTCAGTGAGCTAGAGAGCTCCTGTTGGTCGCCAAGCAGCGCTCTACGCCGATCATCCGCTGGCAGCTCCGGAGCCTGCCATGGCTGGCCCGAAAGAAAGGCGGATAGCGGTTTCAGACTGTACTGCTGCTGTACGACGCGAGTGCGCTTTTGCAGGTCGGCCTTATCCTCGAAGAAGGTGCGCAACAGCAGGAAGCCCGTATTGGTATCCACCGGTACGGCGGTGACTCCCTTCGGCAGCTTGCCCTTCCAGCCGGGCCCGACCAAGGCATAGTCCCCTGGTCCATTCGCCACGGAACGCTTGGAGATATTCGCCACGGTTTCGGTATAGGCATCAGTAATCTGCGCGGTCCAATAACGCATATCCTGAGTGTCTGGCACATGCAGCACCAATGGCTCACTACTCAGATCCAGACAGGCTTCGGAATAGAGCAGATCGGCGTTTGGAGTGACGAACAGGTCGTAATGTTCATCAGCGGGCGCCGTTTCATGACGAAGAGAGTTGAGTGGTGCATGTTGTCGATATTTCGGGTCGAGCAAACGTGAGCACACGCGGTAGTTCTCCACCGCCGGCCAACCGTAGACGTACGCCTGCACGCCAATGCTGTAAGCATCCAGTACCCGAGCACGGTACAGCGCCTTGTAGGCGGGTTTGTCACTGGGTTCAGCCCGGTCGACACGTATGCTGCTGACCGTCGGCGGCTGGATGGGGGGCGCGGGTTCAGCCGCGGAGGCCATGTAGGCGATGCCCAGCAGAGCGAGTGCCGGATAGCGGACTGCCATTGGGGAAATCCTCGATCATCTTGTTGTAGTGGTCGATCCAGATCGGTATCGACGTCAGCGAGGACTATGGGGAGCCAACCAGCACGCTTTGATCCCCCACTTGGGGGGAACCTGATCGCTTCAAGACCAGAATCAGGTCAATAGCCCCAGGGCCTTAGCTCGCACGATGGCCTGGGTACGACGGCAGACTCCCAGCTTGGCGTTGATGCGCTGGGCATGGCTTTTCACTGTATGCAGGGAAATATGCAGACGATCAGCGATTTCCTGATTGGACAACCCTTCGCCGATCATGCCCAGCACCGAGAGTTCACGACGACTCAGTTGGCTGGCGTCGATGCTGGCAATCTCGCTTCTCTCCAGATCAAGCTTGTCGACCCATCGCCCGATTTCCGGTCGGAAACTGTGCCAGTGACACTCGCTACCCCAGCCCCCCAATTTACGTGCCAAGCCCAGCCCTTCGAACAGGGCTGCCTGCGCCTTGCGCTGACGCCCAAACGCCAGGTGGGCCTCGCTCAACGCAAACCAGAGCTCGCAGAGCTGGCCGCTGCGCCCCTCCTTTTCGGTCGAATCCAGCCAGGTCTCCAGAGACTCGGCAGAATCTGAACCGCTGGACAGCCCGGCACGCGCCCGCAAAAGCTCGAACTGGCGGCAGGTGTCCATCCCCACGAACGCCATAGGCCAATCGACACTCGACGACCAGCGCCGCAATGCATCGGTCGCCAATCGCTCCGCACGCGCGTGCTTACCTTGCAGTATCCAAAGCTTCCCCGTCAGCAGCTCCAGAAACGGAGAGAAGAGCACCGTTGATACACGACGCCGCTGCAGAGTACGTCTTGCCTCTCCGAGCAACTCAAAAGCACACTGCAGATCGCCCCGGCTGGCAGCCAGTTCCACTTGTCCCGCGTAAGCCCAGACGACCGCAGGATCGCCCGCTCCAGTGCACAATTCCCGCGCGCGTGAGTAATTCTCCCAAGCCTCCTCCAGACGGCCGGCACGCCAGGCACATCGCCCAACATGAAGATGCGCCCGCCCTAGCAACGGAAGACTGGTATCGCTAATTTCCTTGATGACACGCCTGACGAGGCTTTCAGCTCGGGTGAACTCGCCACGGTAGTCCAACTGCTCGGCCTGTTGCAGTATCAACATACCTTCCAATGCAACACAGCCATGCTCCCTGACGAGTTGCAAAGCCGTAGCGGCCAAGGTGCATTCCTCTCTCAGAGAGCCGCGAGCGCCCGCCTGCTCGATCAGCAGCATCCAGGCCAACGTTCGCTCCACCCACTCTTGCACTGGCAATGCCAACAGGGCGCCACTCACTAGTTCGACAGCCGTCAGCGTGTCGCCGTTGCGCTGTGCGATGTGAGCCGCCAGCAATTGCCACGCAGCCATCCAACGACCTTGGCACTGCGGGGCAGATTGCGGCAGGTAGTTCGCCAACCGGTCACCACAGACGCTGGCCTCCTCCATACGGCCTGACAGGAACAACGCCCACGCCTGCAACAGAATCAGCTTCGGGCTGCTGTAGCGCAGCTCTGCGGGAAGACGCTCACTCCACCGCAATAGCATGGCGAATCCCTCTGCGTACCAGAGACTCTCCAGCCCAAGGCGCTCGATAAGGCTGACCGCCATCTCAGGTTGTTCAGCAAGAATGGCAAAGTGAATGGCTCGATGAAGATTTCCGGCGACAGAGAAATACTGACAGGCCCGGCAATGCAGCCAGGTTCTGCGTCGCTGAGGCAGCATCGCCGCGAGAGCGCCAGCCACCGCAGGATGGATACGAAACTCTCCGCGACATGTTGCTGAGGGCTCTATGAACAAGCCGTAGCCCAATAGCTCGCTTAGCGTCGGGGCGCTGCTCTCGGATTCGAAAAGCCAATCATAGAGGCGTTGGTCGAAACTCGGCAGGCACGCCAGCATCGATAGAATTTCACGCTCGGAATGCCGAAGCCTGGCGAGAAGCTCGCACTCCAGGTAACTCGCCAATAGCCGTTCCTGGCCCGTGGGGTCTTCGTCCAGCTGTGCCGCTAGTAGTCGCAGACTGACGCCAGCGAACCATCCACCTGTCTGCAACATGAGCTCTGGGGGATCCAACGGATTTCCTTGAGCAGCCAACAGTGAACAGAGCTCATCATTTGTCAGCGCCAGATGTTCCGCCCCAACCTCGCACAGCTCACCACTCAGCAACCAACGCATCAGCGGCCAGGCCGGCCTGCGGCGACAACAGATCCACCAGCGAACGTGTGAGGAGGATGCCTGCAACAACTGCAGCAGGCTTTCATCCAGCTCCGCTGCACCATGGCAGGGAAGATGATCGAGCATAATCCATAGAGGAGCTCGACAGGCAGCCAGATAGTCGGCCAAGGCCTGTGGAGAGCACATCTCCAGCGCAAGCGAGTCTGCCAACTGCAGAAGGAGTGTCGCGGCGGTAGCCCCCGTGCCCCGCAGGTCCAGCCAACACAGCCGTATCTCTGCCGACGCGGCGTTGGCACACTCTTTCAGTACATGGGTCTTGCCACTTCCAGCGGGCGCGCACAGCAGCCGGATGCGCGCGGAGCTCTGTAGGAGCCGTTCACCCAGCTTGCGGCGGGGCAAGTGGTGTGCCGGCAGCGCAGGTCGTCTAAGTGAGGATGACTGGGATGGCATGTCGATTGCCCTTCGCTTAACTGCAGCCATCGTAGGCAGCGAATCGACTCGCCTTGATCCCCTGAATGGGGGAAAAAGAGGCGGCCCGAAGGCCGCCTAATCACGGAGTTGCTCATACGAGCAGTGGGCTTTCGCCCGGCTTCCAGTAATGCGCCCATTGCCAAGGCGTACTACCGAATCTTCAGAAATTGACGCCAAAGCTCAGCGCGACGAAATCACGGTCGCTTGAGGTGTTGTAGTCACCGCCAAAGAAGCTGGTATAGGAAAGACTCGCGGTGTAGGTGTTCGCATAATCCGCGTCGAGCCCTAAGCTGACAGCCTTGCGTCCTTCCTCGAAGTTGCCGCCAGGCCCCGGTGAATAACCGTCAACATCATGCGACCAGGCGACGTTCGGCTTGAGGTTCACACCGGCAAACACACTGTTGTAATCCCAGATTGCACGCATCCGGTAACCCCAGGAGTCTGTCGTGGTGAAGCCATCGCTATCGCAGTAACGACTGACGTTCTTGCCGTTGGGTCCAACGGCGCCGGCATTGATAGCGCGGCAGGTGTTGTTGGGCAGCTCGCCAGGCCCGTACACCGGGTCGCGGCCATAACGCATCTTGTCAGTGCTTTCCAGGCCTCCGACATGGTTCCAGCCGATCTCGCCCACTAGGGTCAGCCGCTCAGCCCCCATCACCTGGTCGAGGAAATGGGTGAAGGTGGTTTGCAACTGGGTGATTTCCTTGCGCTCGTAGCCATTCACGGTGCTGCCGGCGATGCTCGATGGCGAGCCGCCCAAGACCGAGAAGTTGGAGAATGCCCCGAACGGACCGCCAAACTGTGCCAGGCCGCGCACACCGCTGTAGAGCAGGTCGGTGGTATTGAGTTGCACCGGCGCATTCGGCCGATAGCTGATCTCCCCCTGCCAGGCAGTGCCCGTAGGCAGCGTGGTGGAGAAGCTCAGACCATAGAGACGGATGTCCTCGGGGTACTCCATGAAGTAGTTGCTACCAGCTGCCACATTGGCGATCGCTACACCCTGGCGGGCAGCCGCCGGGACCTGGGGTGAGGATGCACCGGCGAGGATGGCCGCGGACTCGCGGTAGGTCGCCTGGTCTGCGGCACTGACACTGAGAATCGGCATGCGCGAGTGATAGTTCATGAAGTAGGCGCCGAACTCCGTATCCAGCGCCTCGGACATCCAATGCAAAGCCATGCCGTACTGACCGCTGTCGCGCGCATCGCGATCCGCACCTCGGGGCACGATCACACCTTCGCGCGTAGTTTCGTAGCCGAATGCCGGGCCAAACGGCGCGAGGGCCGGTGTCAGCACGTCGAGGTTACGCGAACAACCGTCCGCCGCCACGTCCGGCTGGGAGAAGAAGGTGCTGCAGTTGTCCAGCACCGTCTGGTCCCATTCCAATTGGTAGAAGGCATCCACCGATAGCGCGTCCGTGAGGCTCTGGGAGACATAGAACATGTTTACCGGAATGAGGCCTTCCTTGATCTCAGCACCGGGCCGGCGGAAGGCAGAAACGTCCACCGGGTTGATGCTATTGATACTGTTCTGGATGAATGTACTTTCACCCCAGCTCACGACCTGCTTGCCCAAGCGTACGGTACCCGGCAGATCGCCAATGTTGTAATTGTGGTAGATGAACGCATCGAGCAACTGCGCGCCGGAAGACTTGGCGCCTTCCTTGCGACCGCTGTCGTCGATGTCCTTGAATGGACGGCTTTCATCCTTGAGTTCGAAGTCGTACCAGTACTTGCCGCGCAGGAACACACCAGTGTCCTGGTACTTCAACTCCAGGTCATGGAGACCCTTGAAGATCTTCGAGAAGGTCTCGCCGCGCTTGAAGTTGAGGTGCGAGTCGTCAGATGTCTGCGACAGCCCGCGGCCACCGTTGTTGGCGCCGATCAGGTCCTTGTCCGGTTTTTCGGTGGACCAGCTGGCGCCGACCGACAGGCTGGAGTCGAACTGCCCCTCGATCTCCCCGATGTTGAAGGTGGCGGCCTGGCCCTGGCCGGCCAGGGCGACGGCCACCGCTGCGCTCAAGGTCTTGAGCGGGAAGCGGGCACGCTTTCTTGTTGTGGTCATGCGGCTCTCCCCTGTGGGGTGTTGTTGTTGGCCGCAGAAGCTAATCAACCCTCGAAGACCATCGAAAGCGACTAAGTAGTGATTCGAAATTCATACCTTTGCCCAGGCCGCGATATTGCTGGGCCCTGCTCCAGCGTGCCCCCCATTCGGGGGACATTTTCCGCGGTGACGGATTGCTAGCGTGGCAACCGGGTAGCACCTGATACCCGTCACGCGACTCTTACCGCCCATCGAGGAAAGTCATATGTCGACAATAAGATCCTGGCTCGCAGCCGGGGCTTTCTCTCTCACCGCCCTCTCCGCTTCCGTGCTCGCCGCCGTGCCAGCCGATGAAGCCGCGCAACTGGGCAAGAACCTGACGCCCATCGGCGCCGAAAAGGCCGGCAATGCCGACGGCAGCATTCCGGCCTGGACCGGAGGCCTGGCCAGGGATGCCGCCCCGGTAGACTCCAATGGTTTCCTGAGTGATCCTTTTGCCTCCGAGAAACCGCTGTTCACTATCACCAAGGACAACTACACCCAGTACCTGGACAAGCTCACTCCTGGCCAGGTGGAGATGTTCAAGCGCTATGGCAGCACCTACGTGATGCCGGTGTATCCGACTCATCGCAGCGCAACGGTACCGGACTCGGTATTCTCCGCCGCCAAGCACAACGCCACCGCCACCAGCCTGGTCACCGGCGGCAACGGCCTGGCCAATTTCGATACTGCCGTTCCCTTTCCCGTCCCCAAAAATGGTCTGGAAGTAATCTGGAACCACATCACCCGTTACCGGGGTGGCAGCTTCAGCCGGCAGATCGTCCAGGCCACCCCGCAGGCCGACGGCACGCCGAGTCTGGTGACCTTCGAGGACCACTTCACTTTCCGTACGAACCTCAAGGACTACAAGCCCGAAGAGAACACCAATCTGCTGTTCTGCTTCACCCAGCAGGTGGTACAGCCGGCGCGGCTGTCGGGCAATGTCTTGCTGGTGCGCGAGCCCATCGACCAGGTGGCCGAACCTCGCCAGGCGTGGATGTACAACGCCGGCCAACGGCGTGTACGCCGGGCTCCACAAGTCTCCTATGACGGTCCTGGCATCGCCACTGACGGCCTGCGCACATCCGACAACTACGACATGTACAACGGCGCGCCGGACCGCTACGACTGGAAGTTGGTCGGCAAGAAGGAAATCTACATTCCCTACAACAGTTACCGCCTGGCTTCGACCAAGCTGAAATACTCCGACATTCTAAAGCCTGGCCACATCGATCAGAACCTGGCCCGCTACGAGCTGCATCGGGTCTGGGAAGTCGAGGCCACCCTCAAACCCGGCCAGCGCCACATCTATGCCAAGCGACACTTCTTCATCGACGAGGACACCTGGCAGGCTTCCGAGATCGATCACTATGATGGCCGCGGTCTGCTGTGGCGCGTAGCCGAAGCCCATGCCATGCAGTTCTATGATCATCAAGTGCCGCTCTATGCCATGGAGACACTGTACGATCTGCAATCGGGCCGCTACCTGGTGCTGGGAATGACCAACCAGGAGAAGCGCTTCTACAACTTCGATTACCAGGCTTCTAACGCTGACTACAGCCCGTCCGCGCTGCGTAATATGGGCGTACGCTGAGCGCCGGTTTACCCAGCAACGCCAAAGGCCACCTACGGGTGGCCTTTTTCATGTGAGAGGCAAATCGTGATTGCGGTTCCTAAAAACTCGCGAACAGGTTGCTCTCCAGCAAGAGGCGATTCCAAGCGGGCATGGCGAGAGGCACCCGGCGCTCGCAGGATCGAGGTTACTCGCACGATCGTTATGCGCAGCATCTCTTCTTTATTCAGAACGACGATCAAGCAATAAAAAACCCGGCAAATGCCGGGCTTCTTGCGTGCAGGCGATCGTCACTGCGCCAGGTAACCCCCATCGATCACCAGGTCGGCGCCCGTCATGTAGCTGGAGTCGTCGCTGGCGAGGAACAGAGCGCCCTTGGCGACTTCATCAGTACCCGCGAGGCGGCCCATGGGGATGCGCTGCTGCAGGTAGCCCTGGAACTGCTGTGCCGCGCCCTCGCCCAGCGCCTGCATCCCATCGCTGATCATTGCTGTCGCCGCATAGCCCGGGCACAGGTTGTTGATGCGGATGGCGTAGCCTTTCCGGGCGCAGTGCGCAGCCGCCGAACGAGTAAAGATACGAACACCGCCTTTGCTGGCGTTATAAGACGGGACCATAGGCTCGCCAATGAAGCCTTCGATGGAGGCGACGTTGATGATCGAACCGCCCCTGCCCTTCATGGCCGCGATGGCTTGCTGGGTGCCAATGAATACTGCATCCAGGTTCACCGCGTTGACCTTGCGCCACTGCGCCAGGCTGAGGCTCTCGACATCGGCCAGCACCGCAATGCCAGCGTTGTTGACCAGCACGTCGAGGCGCTGCCAGCGCTCGACCAGCGCGCCGAGCACCTGCTGCCATTGCGCTTCGTCGGTGACATCGTGGGGCTGGAACCAGGCGTCCAGGCCTTCATCGCGCAGGCGCGCGGCCTGGGCCTCGCCGGCGCCGGAGTTGACATCGGTGAGCAGCACCCGCGCGCCTTCACGCAAGAAGGTCTCGGCGATGGCCAGGCCGATACCGCTGGCGGCACCGGTGACCAGGCAGACCTTGTCGTTCATACGATTCATTGTCGCACTCCGTCTCACAGATTCAGGCTGGCCTGCATGGCCGCCACAAAGGGTTCGATATAGCCGGGGAACAACTGCTCCAGCGGCGTGCCGCGAAACTCAGGCAGGTGCAGGCCATTCCAGTTCGCCCACAGCGGCATGCCTTCCGGGCACTGGGTCGCGGCCACACCGATCGCCATGACGGTCTTCAGCGGTCCTTCGGGTTGCGCGGCATAGGCGGCCTGCCATTGCGCCGCGTCCAGATAGTTGCGCTCAACCTTGCGCCCAAGCAAACGCTCACGGGTCTCCAGCAATTGGTTCCAACTGCAGTAAGCCGTCGCCGCCACCGGGCAGACCGCGTTGCGCGAGGCCGGGTGCGCCAGCACGTGGGGGATGATGCGCCCCACGTCGCGGCCGCTGGACCAGGACATTGGCGTGGTGCCGTCGCCCATCACGGCCACGGGTTCGAGCATGTAGTACTCGATCCACAGACCGGCGGGGATGATGGTGTAGTCCATCCCCGCGAGTTCGATGACGCGGCGGATGAAGGCCTTCTGCCGGGCCATGGCGCGGTGTTCGGTATCGGCAGGCCAGAACTGCTCCCACTCGTAGATGAAACCGAATTCGGAGGGCACGAAGCGCTCCACCCCGGCTTCGCGCGCCGCGTAGATCAGCGCGTACTGACTCTCGGTTGCCGCGTAGGGCGCGCACGACACCAGGTAGTCGGTGCCGCGCAGCGCCGGGATCAGCGATGCGTGGGAGGCGACGTCCGCTTCGATCAGGCGCACGCCCCGTTCACGCCAGCGCGCGTAGAGCGATTGCTTGTCGGTATCGCTGCGGGCGCCCAGGGTCGAGCGGTCGCGATCCTGGCCCTGGCGCAACAACACCTGGACCTCGAACTGCCCCAGTTCGAGCATTTCATCGACGCAGGCGCTGCCGGCCACACCGGTAGCGCCATAGATAGTCACGGTCTTTTTCATTGTGCGGTTCCTTGAGCGACGGCTTGTCCGGCATTGCGCAGCAAGGCCCAGAAAACCGTCGCATAGATGAGGTCGCCGGCGGACAGCGCCACCAGGCGCCAGCCGATATGCCCGGCGAGGAAGTGGCCCAGCACCACGAGCACCACGGCCAGCTTGGCCCAGGCGCCCCAGACGGCGAACAGGCGGTAACGGCGCAGGTCCTGCGCCGCCATCCAGTAGCCACAGCCGAAAGCGATCACCAGCACTGCGAAGAGGTCGACGAACACCTGCGCGGCCGGTGCCACCGGCTCCAGCCCCAACAGGTGCTCGACCGATGGCAGGGCGAACATCAGCGCCCCCGCCACCCCCCAGTTGAACAGTGCTGCGCTGAGGAAAATCCCTCTTTGCCCAGACATGTCCATCTCCTCAGCAGGCCGAAGCGCCGCCATCGAGCACCAGTTCCGCACCGGTCATCCAGCCCGAGGCCGGACTGGCGAGGAACAGCACGGCGGACGCCACGTCACGCGGCTGGCCGTAGCCCAGCGGATGCAGCGACTCGACGTAGGCATCGGCGCTGGCTTCGTCCGGGGCCAGGCCCACACGCACCAGGTTGTTCACCACATTGGCGCCCATGTCGGTCTTGATGATCGCCGGATGCACCGAGTTGATCCGCACGCCGTAGCCCAGGCGCGCCGCCTCGATGGCGGTAGCCTTGGTCATCAGGCGTACCGCGCCCTTGGAGGTGCAGTAGGCGGTCAGGCTGGGCATGCCGACCAGGCCGGCCACCGACGACAGGTTGATGATCGACCCGCCACGGCCGCAGGCGCCGCCCGGACGCATGGCACGAAGGGCATGCTTGATGCCGAGGAACACACCGTCGACGTTGATCGCCATGGTCCGCTGAAAGTCCGCCAGCTCGCACTCGGCGACTAGGGCGGCTGTCTCGATGCCGGCGTTGTTGACCAGGATGTCGATGCCGCCGAAGCATTCGACGGTGGCGGCGACTGCCGCTTGCCAGTCGGCTTCGCAGGTCACGTCGTGGCGCACGAAGGCCGCGCGGTCACCGTGAGCCTTGGCCAGGCGATCCGCAGTCTGTGCACCGAGCTCGTCGAGCACATCGGTGAGCATCACGCTCGCTCCGGCCTGCAGCAGTGCTTGCGCCACTTCCGCACCGAGACCGCGCGCGGCCCCACTGACCAGCGCGACTTTGCCGTCCAGGCGAACCTGTTCCAGGTATTGAGTCATCTTGGGGTTCTCCATCAGGCCGGCAGTGCGCTGCAGAAACCGCGCTCGTGGAAGCGCTGGATCAGCTCGCGGTGGCCGAAGGCCTTGGCTGGCGACTGGAAGCCGCTGTTCTTGAGCTTGCCGGCCAGCAGGCGTTCGGCGCCTTCGGCGCAGATGTCACCGGTCCAGGTGTAGGCGGCAGAGAGGTTCATCACGTAGCGGGTGGTGACCTGGCGACCCTGGCCATAAACGACAATCACGCCGCGCTGAACGTCCAGCGAGTCCTTCGGCGGCTCGCCGCTGTCCATCTGCGCGCCCATCTGGTTGGTCCACTCTTCCTTCTCCGCCTGGCTCAGGCCGGGAGCCGCAGCGTTGAAGGCACGGATCGCACCGAGTACCGGCTCGATCAGGTGTTCACCCATGGCGGTCAGCACCTTGCAGTTGAGGACGCGCGGGTCGTCCTTGAACCAGATCGGCTCGCAGGCGCCGCCCCACGGATGGGCGCTGAGCTGGGCATTGCGGTACGGCACCGTGACCTTGTAGGCCACATCGTTCGGCCAGGCCTTGAGCTCGTTCTGCTCCAGGTAGTACTGCGACACGTCGTTGCAGACCATGCGCAGGAACGACTTGGTCGACGCTTCCGACGGCAGACCGTTGTCGATCTGGTAGCAGATATCCAGGCTGTCCACTTTCGGGTTTTCCAGCACGACTTCGGCGGCCAGCGAGCCGGCCGCCCACATGAAAGAGTTGGCCGGGCACAGCAGCAGGCCCTTGGCGGCGAAGGCGGCGCCGTATTTCTCACCGATGGCGGCGGTCCAGTCCTGCTCGCCGGTGGTGTCCAGGTAGTGGCAACCGGCTTCCAGGGCGGCTTCCACCACCGGCCAGGCGATCTGCATGAACGGCCCGGCGACGTTGATCACCACATCGACCTGCTGGAACAGCGGCAGCAGCTCTTCGACAGTGTTGTTGGCGGTGACGATCTCCGCGTCCACCGCCGCGCCGTGGCGCTCCTCGACCACCTTCAGGGCGGCTTCCAGACGAGAGCGGGTGCGACCGGCCATGTAGAACGGGATACCGCGCTGGGCCAGGGATTCGGCAACCAGTTTGCCGGTGTAGCCGCTGGCGCCGTAGATCAGAACTTTTCGTGCTTGGGACATTGGGGGTTTCCTCTTGTTGTCGGGAGACTCAGCGCACTTCGCGGTGCACGCTGGCGGGGTCCTGGCCCAGGGCTTCCAGCAGGAAGCGGTCCTGGGGTTTTTCCGATGCGGTCTTGGGGATCTGCTCCAGTACCTGCAGGTAGCTGGGGACGAAGTTGGCTTCGAGCTTCTCGCGGCAGATGTGGAACAGCCGTTGCGGATCGAAACCCTCGCGCTGCTTGGGCACCACTGCCGCTACTACGTCCTTTTCGCCTGGCACGCCGTTGCTCGAAGGGATGCCGTAGACGTACACGTCATCGACTTCCGGGCACTCAGCGATGACCTTCTCGATGAAGGCACTGCTGATGAAGTCGCCGTTGCGGCGGATACCGCTGCCTTTGCGGTACTGGAAGAACAACCAGCCGGCTTCGTCGGCGACCACCACGTCGCCCATGTGCAGCCAGCCGCCGGCGCATTTCTTCGCCGAGGCCTCGGGGTTGCCGAAGTACTCCACGCGGTACGGGCTGCCATCGACGGGCTGGAACAGCAGTTCGCCGGGCTGGCCGGGGGCGCAGTCATTGCCGTTGTCGTCGACGATGCGGCTGCGCAGGTTCGGCGCCGGCTTGCCGATGCTGCCGACCGGGCCGAGGCCCATCGGGTTGATGGTCAGGCCGCCCTCCGCTGCACCGTAGAACTCCAGGATCTGCACGCCGAAACGCTGCGCGAAGTCCTCCCAGATCGCCTTCGGCATGCCGGCGGAAATCACGAAGCGCACCGGATTGTCGCGGTCGTCCGGGCGGCTCGGCTCTGCGTAGATCGCGGTGGTCATGCCGCCCAGCAGGGTGAAACTGGTGCAACCGAAGCGCCGGCAGATGTCCCACAGTCGCGACTTGCTGAAGCGGCGCGACAGCACGCAGCGCATGCCCAGGGCAAGCGCTGCGCCAAGGGTCACCAGTTGCGCGTTGGCGTGAGTCAGCGACAGCCCCGAATAGGGCCTGTCGTCACCGCGATAACCGAACACCCGGTCAGTAATCAGCGCTGTCTCGCAGTAACGCTTGTGGGTCATGACGATGCCTTTCGGATCGCCAGTGGTGCCCGAAGTGAAGATCAACTGCATGGGCGAGTCGTCTGCCGCCAGGTTCAGCGGATGTTCGCCGCCCTCTCCCGCCAGCAGGTCTTCGTAGCGCAGCACATGCGGGCGCCCGGACAGTGTTTCGGCCAACTCGCCGCTCGCCAGCACCGCCACGCTCTGCAGCAATGGCAACTGCTCACGCACGGCCAGCAGGTTGTCCAGCGCATAGTCCGCGGCGATCACCGCACGGCAGCGGGCGTTATTGAGGAAGAAAGCCAGCTTGTCGCCACGTGCCCGCGGATCGATGGGCACGAAGACGGTGCCGGTGATCGCCGCAGCGAGCATGGCGTCGACGAACTCGGCATGGTTGGCCATCAGCAGCGCAAAGCTGTCGCCCGGTTTCAGGCCGAGTCGGGTCAGGCCCCAGGCCAATGCGTGACCGTTGCGCCACAGCTGCGCATAGGTGCGGGTCTGCAGCAGTGCATCGTTGCCGCATTCGACGGTCAGGACTTCCAAGTCCGGCGTGTGTTGCACCCGGTTGCCGATCAGACCGGCAAGGTTCAGGTCGCTGTAGGCGCTCATCGAAACTCCTCCCGCACCAGCAGGCTGACCACCGTGACCGCCGCGTCCAGGCCGATCGCGCCGCCACCGTTGTGTGCCAGGCCGACCCGAGCGCCGTTGACCTGCCGTTGCCCGGCGCGGCCCTGCAACTGCTCGGTCAGCTCGACGATCTGCGCGCAGCCACTGGCACCCACCGGGTGCCCCTTGCGCAGCAGGCCGCCAGAGGTGTTCACCGGAATCCGCCCGCCGATGCCGGTCGCGCCGCTTTCCAGCAACGCCACGCCTTCGCCCCGAGGGCACAGTCCGAGGTACTCGTAGGCCATTAGCTCGGAGGGCGCCGAGGCATCGTGCAGCTCGACGCAAGACAGCTCGTTAGGGCCGATGCCAGCGGCCTCGTAGGCCTGCTCGGCAGCCAGGGCGCCGACGCTGTCGTCCAGATGCTCAAAGTCCCATCCGGTGACCAGCGCCGAAGACGCCACTCGAACCGGAGCGCGCAGGCCCAACTGGCGGGCCTTGCGTTCGCTGACCAGGATCACCGCCGCAGCACCATCGCCAATCGGAGAGCACATCGGTAGGGTCAGCGGGTCGATGATCGAACGGGCCGCCAGTACTTCGTCGACGGTCAGCCGCTCGCGGAACTGCGCCCGCGCATTGAGGCTGCCATGCCAGGAGTTCTTCGCCGCGATCATGGCGAAGTGGCGGGCGGTGGCGCCGTAACGCTTCATGTACTTCTTCGCCATCATCGCGTAGATGTCCATGAACACCGAGCGGTTGCTGCCAGCGCCTTGGGCATCGAACGGCTCGTCAGCTGCAGCAGCCAGTTTCTTCACCACGTTGACCGCGCCATCGGGGTCTTCCACGTCAACGGCACTGGAAAAGGCGCCCAGGCTGCGCGCCTTGTCTTCGTGGAAGAGCTTCTCGTAGCCGCAGGCCAGGACGATGTCGTAGTAGCCTGCGCTGACCATCGCGCAGGCCTGCTGGAAGGCGGTGGACGAAGACGCACAAGCGTTCTCGACGTTCACCACCGGAATCCGGCCAATCCCCATCTCACGCAGCACCACTTCACCGCGGATCATCTCCTGGCCAGTGATGACACCGGCTGCCGCGTTACCCATCCAGGCCGCCTGCAACTGGCTGCGCTCAAGGCCGGCATCGGCCAGAGCCAGGCGGATCGCCTCGCCCGCCAGGGTCTTCAAGGGTGTGCCCAGGTGCTTACCGAAGGGGATCATGCCCACCCCGGCAATGTATGCATTGGTTTTCATCGGTTGCCCTCAGAGACGCGAGATCAGCGTGCCGCCCTTGATGGCGAGCATCTCGTTGCAACCGTCCTCGATCATCGCGGCCCGGGCGTCACGCAGCAGCTTCTCCACCGGGTACTCGCGGGTGACACCGTTGCCGCCGAACATCTGAATCGCTTGAGAAGCGACGTCGAAGGCGGCCTGGGTCACGGTGATCTTCGAGGCGATGGAGCCCTGCAGGGCCGGTTGCGGCGCCACTTCGTTGAACAGCAGCACCCGGCGCGCCAGGGCGCGGGCAGTCTCGACGCGGGCGAACATGTGGAACAGGCGGTGGCGCACCGACTGATGCTGAATGATCGGCACACCGCCCTGCTTGCGCTCATGGGCGTATTCGTAGGCGTGCTCGTAGGCGGCGCGGGCGGCGCCGGTCCAGATCGCGCCCATCAAGGCGTTGGCCTCGGCCAGCACGCCCTGTTCGGCGCGGATGTAGTCTTCCGGGCCGGCGACCAGGTGGTCGATCGGCAGGCTGACGTTGTCGAAGAACAGCTCGCCCTGCGGCAGTGCGCGCTGGCCCATCTTGTCCAGCGGCGCGCCACGGCTGACGCCCGGCAGGTCCAGCGGCACCAGCAGTACACAGCGTTTGTCTTCACCAGAGCCGTCGTCGAAGCCGCAGAACAGGATGCAGACCTGCGCGATGGGGCCGTTGGAGACCCAGGCCGACTTCTGCCCGTTGACTACGATGCGGTCGTTCTCCAGCTTCGCGTAGCAGTTCAGGCGACCGTGACGGGCCCCCGGATGGCGGGCATGGCCGCTGCTGTCGAGCATGTCGGAGCCATGGTCCGGCTCGGTGATGCCCCAGCAACCGATGGCCTTGTCGGCATAGCGCTGCAGCAGGTCGGTACGCCCCATCTCGTGCAGGACAATGGTCGGCACCATCGAGGCACCCAGCACCACCGCCAGACCGCCGTCGCCGCAGCCCAGCTCCTCGAAGATCATGTGCTTCAGGCGGCCGCGGTCGGCCGGCGGCAACGCTAGCAGGTCCTGGAGGGTAATGCCGAGCTTGGCGAACTCGCTGAAGACCTGCCACAGCGGCGAGTTCACCGCGACCACCTCGGCTGGTTGCAGGTGGTCGAGCTGTTGCCCGATCGGCCGCATGACCTTGCTGGCAAATCGCCGCGCCGCCAGTTGCATCGCCTGTTCGATTTCATTGAGGTCGGCATCTAGGCCTGTCGGTTCAAGCTCGACTCTTGCGCTGTACCCGGTCATTCTTGTTTTCCCCTGGAGGTGGTTGGGTGGCGCAACTCTTGGCTGTCGCACCGTTGACCACCTCGATACTATTCAGGGGGAAAACAGGTATTGACCCCCCCGATGGGGGATACCCCGTCAGCCCTGGAACAGAACAACAACAATGATTTCTCCACTGCTCTCTACCAAGCTCCTGCCACCTCGCCGAGGCCGAGGTACCCTGCCCCGCCCGCGCCTGGAACAACTGATCGAGCACATCGCCGAATCCAGCGTCACTGTGCTGCGGGCACCGCCCGGATTCGGCAAGAGCACCCTGGCCAGCACCTGGGCGGAGGCCGCACTGGCTCGGGGCGGCCAAGTAGCCTGGATCACCCTCGATGAAGGGGACGAGACACCGGAACGCGTGTTGCTGTATGTGGCCGCGGCCATGCAGCGAGGGTTCGAAGGGGATGGCGACAGCGCCTTGCTCAAGGAACTGTCACTGCTGTCTGCCGACCACTTGAGTGCAATGTTGGTCAACGATCTGGAGCGACGTGAGAAACAATGTTTCCTGTTCATCGATGACTACCACTGCATTCCTGAACAGACGTTGAGCGCGGCTTTCGACAATCTGGTCCGCTTCGCTCCGGACAACCTGCACCTGATCTTCTGCGGTCGCAGCGATCTACCGGCCAGTCTGTTCGCCCACACCTATGCCGACGGCTGTCTTGAAGTGGATGCCGCGCAACTTCGTTTTGATCTCGACGAGACACGTGACCTGCTGCTGCGCGCCGGCACTACCGGTATCGGCGCAAACGAGCTGCATGAACTGCATAACGCCACCGAAGGTTGGATCGCGGCCCTGCGAGCGAGCTTGCTCACCCTGCGGCAGCGCCCCGCGGGAGCCACACGGCTGCCGAACAGCATCAGCGGATTGCTGGATGAGCTGATCGATCAGCTGCCGGCCGATCTCGCGCAACAATTGCCACGCTTGGTGGCGGTGGACAAGTTCAATGCCCGATTGGCCGAGGAGCTTACGGGCGCCCGCAATGGTGAAGCGCTTATCGCCGACCTCGAACGTCGGCAACTGTTCCTGGCAACGCTGGATGAAAAGGCCGAATGGTTCGCGCTTCATCCACTGTTCCGCGAACAACTGCGTCGGCGCCTGCCCAGCACCGAGCTGAGCCAGACCCTGGACAAGGCCGCGCGCTGGTTCGCTGATCAGCAACTGTGGATGGACGCCGTCCGGACAGCGCTCATCAACGGAGACGACGACAGCGCCCTGGCCTGGATCTCCCACTGCGCCATGGGCATGGTCGAACGCGGCGACTTCATCATCCTTCTGGACTGGCAGCGGCAGCTTCATGACCGCCTGCTGGAGAGTCCGCCGCAAC
Source organism: Enterobacterales bacterium AE_CKDN230030158-1A_HGKHYDSX7 (assembly GCA_046940325.1). Classification (GTDB taxonomy): domain Bacteria; phylum Pseudomonadota; class Gammaproteobacteria; order Pseudomonadales; family Pseudomonadaceae; genus Pseudomonas. The sequence goes on from JBKYMN010000013.1 coordinate 128,706, forward strand.
TCAAACTCGCCCTCGCCTGGGCAGCCGGTCTGGCCATGAGCAGTATCGATGCCCGGCGCTTGCTGGGCGAAGTACATACGGCCCTGCCAGGTATCGAGTCGTCGGCACAACGTGAGCGCCTCAACCGGGAATGCCAGGCACTGGAGGCGATGCTGATGGCCCTCGATGACAAGGCCGAAGCCGGTGGCGAGCTGGCCAGCGCCTGCCTGCCACACTTGCAGGATCGGCCATGGATCAGCAACACACTGATCAACGTCATCTGCTTCAGTCATCTGCACGCGTGCCGCTGGCAGGAGTTCTATACGTTGCCACCGCTGGCGGTCACTCCGCTGGACCCGACACGCTATCTGTTCAATCAGGTCTATCGACTGTGCCTGATGGGCTTTGGGGAAGCGATGCAAGGCCGTTTCTCTCAGGCGACCACCCTCTTCGAAGAGGCCTTGCGAGTCACGACTGCCACCCAGAGCGATGCTGGCGTGCGCCGTCATTCCGTACTTCGCGCTTTACCGGCAAGCTTCCTGGCGGGTATCCGCTATCTGCAGGGCAACGTTTCCGAGGCGGAACGGCTGAGCCTGGAATGCATTGAAACGGTGAAAATCAGCGGCTTCCTCGATTGTGCTGGCGCGCTGTTCATCACCACCAGTCGCCTAAGCAGCGGACATGCCAGTCCCCAGGGCGCACGCTATTTTCTCGAGGAAGGCGATCGCCTTGCGCAGACCCGTTCCTGGCCCCGGCTACACGCACAATTGCTGCTGGAACGCACCCGGGTCAGCCTGCTGGAGCAGAAGCAACACGAGGCCAGCGCCTGTGTGAACCAGCTCGAGTCTCTCGCTCATCTCCATGCCATCGATGCCGGCGAACAGATATCCGAGTACGCGTGCTTGGCCAGCCTTGCCGCACTCTGGTGCGAAGCCTACGGCGTACAGCAGCGAGCGGACCTGGAGCGCGCGGATCGCTTACGCCAACAAGCCCAGCGCCTCAACCTGCGGCTCATGCAGATCCGTCTGGCTGCCAGCTTGGCCTTAGCTCACTGGCGCAGGAAGAACCTCGAAACTGCCGCAACCTATCTGCAGGAAACAGCAGAGTTGATGGAGTTCTGCAACGCTCCACAAATTCTGATCGACTTACCGGCACAGCAAGCCTTACAGCAGCTGATCGCCCACACATTGCGCCTGCCAACCTTGAAACCGGCACTCAAAACCCGGCTGCAACGCCTGCAGACGGAGGAGTTCGATGTGGTTTCATCACAGAACGCTTCCCGCATGGCAATTACGCTGACCAGCAAAGAGCGGCATGTCCTGGAACTGGTAGCGCAAGGCAAGTCGAACAAGGAAATGGCAAAGCTCCTGGGCATCACACCAGAAACCATCAAGAGCCACATGAAGCACATCTTCAGCAAACTGCAGGTGGACAGCCGCGCTCAAGCGGCCGTGGTAGCGAAAGCTTGCGGGCTCATCTGAAGCCATATCTGTTCGGGCGCGCTTTTATCCAACTGCCACTGTTGACTAGCAGAACGGCGCCCGCTCTTTAACGTCTGGACAAAGACGTTAAAGAGCGGGCTTTCCCCACCATGGACAGTGGATTGGAGAAAGATGCCCGACCCGGAATGGGCACCGCGAACAGATATAGCAAATTCTCGGATGCGTGCCTGGGTCGGGAATCTCCTGCCGATGCGCACCGCTGTGCTGCCAACCACATAAACCGCGATGTCTCCAAGCTTCTCCGCTGGGGAGAAAATAGCGTGGCTCGCCCAACCTTCCGCGGTTTTCGTTTTTCGGCTATAGCGCTCCAGCAGTCGCATCTAGACTGCACAACTAACAAGTCCAGCCAGCCTCAATCGCACTCGGGAAACGGAGTGCAACAGGTCTGCCTGCCTCGCTTTCGACGGCAAACCACTGCAGCACTCCTCGACTGGAGGTCGGATGATATCGAACAAGTCAGAAGATGCCTCGGTACTCGACCGGAGCTCATTCTCGGCTCACTTCAGCCAGCGACGCTGGCTGAATACCCCACAAAGGAGATCAGCGATGTCATTACCCTTCAAACGGCATGCCTTGGTATCGGCGTTGCTCGCCACACTCTGCATTGCGCCTCCCCTCTATGCAGAGGATTCGGCGCCTGCATCACCGCTGATCAAGCAGCTCAACAATGGCAACTGGCTCGACCCGAAAGAGGCCGAGAGCCTGCGTGACGAGTTGTACTATCAGCGCGCCATCCAAGCCTACATGACCATGCTGCCGGCGCTGAACGTGATCGGCATGCGCGACGGCTCGGAGAAGGCCTTCGGCGCCGGCTACAACGTGCTGCCGATTTGGAAGCAGCGCATGGACTCACGAACCATGGTGCCTACGCCCAACGCGGACGTGATCTATTCGATGAGCTACCTGGACCTGAAGACGACCGGCCCGCTGGTGGTGAAGGCGCCGCCGAACGTGATCGGTATGTTCACCGACTTCTTCCAGCGCACCCTCACCGACGTCGGCGCCATCGGCCCGGACCGCGCGCGCGGCGGCCTCTACCTGCTGCTGCCGCCGGACTACAACGGACCGGTGCCGGCCAGCTACTTCGCGGTGAAGTCGCGCACCTACAACGTGTTCCTGTTCTTCCGCACCGTGATGACCAAGGGCGAGGGCAAGCCTGACCCGGCGCCGGCGGTGAAGGCGGCGGAAAACACCCGCGTCTACCCGCTATGGGCGACGGAGAAGGACGTAAAGCCCATGGAGTTCCCAGACGCCAGCGGTAAGCCGTTGAACATGATGTACCCCACCGACAATACGTACTGGACCAAGCTCAAGGAGTTCGTCGACTACGAGCCGGTCGAAGCCATCGACCCCGAACTGCGCGGCGTACTGGCCTCGATCGGCATCATCAAGGGCGAGCCCTTCAAGCCCACTCAGAAGCAGCAGGAGCTGCTGAAGAAGGCTGTGGAAACCGCGCCGAAGATGATCCTGGCCAATCGTCAACTGGGGCGCGAGGACAAGCGCAACCTCTACTACACGGATCGCCAGTACGAGAACACCTGGGCCGGCGGTACGGCAGAGTGGATGCAGGATAGTTACCTGGATGTCAGCCAGCGCGCCAACTTCTTCCAGTTCGCCTATTCCTCGGCGCCGGCAATGGTGATGCACACCACGGGGGCGGGCTCGAAGTATCCGTTCACAGGGCGCGACAAGGACGGCAACTATCTCGAAGGCGACCACACCTACAAGCTGCGTCTGCCTCCGAACGCACCTGCCGCCTTGTTCTGGGCCGTTACGGCGTACAACGTCACCGACGGCACCATGCCGGAAACCAAGCAACTGCTGCCTTCGACCAACAGCTACTACGATATTCCGAAGCAGTCCGATGGCTCCGTCGAGATCTGGTTCGGGCCGGAGAAGCCCAAGGACGTATCGGACACGGCATTCATCCAGACAATTCCGGGCCGCAATTTCCTGGTTGCCCTGCGCTTGTACGGCGCTGAGGACTCCTTCTATGACCAGACCTGGAAGCCCGACGACGTCGTCAAGGTGAAGTGAACCCACGGCCAATCCGGATCCGCAGCCACGGATCCGGACTGGCAAATCGACAGAGGCCTCTGACTCGCTCGGCAAGGACCAACTTGCAGCGATAGAAGATCAAAAGGATCAAGACCATGAAATCGCAGTTTCTGCTGTCCACCCTGTGCATGGCATCGCTGGCATTGTCCGGATGCGCGAGCAAATATGTGGAACCGGAGCAGTACTCCGGATTCCTAAAGGACTACAGCTCTCTTGAGGAAGCCAAGTCACCTTCCGGGGCGGCAGTCATGCGTTGGATCCAGCCGGATGTGAACGTCAACCGCTTTACCAGCGTTTACATTGAACCGAGCCAGCTCTACCCGCAGCCGCAGCCTACCGAGAAAATCCCGCAAAGTACTTTGCAAGGCATCACCCAGTACTACGACCAGGCTTTGAAGACCCAATTCTCCAAGGCCCTGCCGCTGGCCAGCGGTCCCGGTCAGGGCGTTCTGGTAGTACGTCCGGCGATCACCGCCGTCAGCGCCAAAACCAAAGGATTGCAACCCTACGAAGTTATCCCGATTGCTCTGGTGGCCGCTGGTGTCAGCGCCGCGACCGGCATCCGCGATCAGGACACCAGCATCGCCACCGAAGCCGCCTTCCTGGACGGCGGCAACAATCAGGTGGTTGCTGAAGTCGTACGCAAAGGTGCCGGCGCGGAGTTGGAAAACTCCTCCCAGGTCATGCAAGCCAAAGATGCCCGCGCGGTGCTCGATGGGTGGGCCTCAGACATGCTCAAGTCATTCCAGCAACTTAAGGCTAAGTAAGGCTCTCCACGCCCCGCTCTCCGGGATTGCCCGTCTGCACTGGCGGACGGGAATCTCGAGACGATGCGGCCCGCTGGTAACGCAAAGGAAGCATCATGCGCAGTATCTGCCCACCTCTCCAGCTCCACCGTTCCGCCTTGGCCTGCGGCCTTAGCTTGGCCATGGGCAATGCCTGGGCTGGGGGCATACTGATCTATGAGGCCGGGCAGGAAGGCAACGGTCTGGCCAACGCCGGCGCCGCCGCGCTGACCAACGACCCCAGCGTTCTGATGAGCAATCCGGCGGGCATCGCCGAACTAAAAGGCACGCAAATCAGTGCCAACGCCCAGGTTATCCTCGGCGACATCCACTTTTCCCGTGACAACGGTAACCAGTTCAGCGGCAACGAAGGTGGCAACGCCCTGCAATACCTGCCTGGAGCCAGTCTGTTCATCAGCCACCAAGTCGACGAGCGCTCGGCGATCGGCTTCGGGATGTACGGCAACTTCGGCCTTGCGCTGGACTATGACGATGATTGGGCGGGCCGCTACTTCACCCAGGAAGCGGCAGTCATCGGCGTGTCCTTGCAGCCTACCCTCGCCCACAAGTTCACCGACAACCTGTCGATCGGCATCGGCCCGCGCATCGTGTACGGCTACTACCGCACCGAAGTGGCCATCAACAACAACCTGCTCGGCCTGCGCGACCGTCCCGACGGCCAGTTGGAATACAAGGACACCGACGTCGGTACTGGCGTCAATCTCGGCCTGCTCTACCAGCTCGACCCGCGTACCAAGATCGGCCTGGCATACACCAGCAAGGTGAAGCTGGAGTTCAAGGACAGCCCTGACGTGCGCAACGTCAGCAACCCGCTCATAAACGCCGCCTTGCATCGTGCAGACGTCAACTCCCTCGAGCTGGACATGAACGTTCCGCAGACAGTGCTGTTGAGCGTCACCCACGACCTTGACCCACAGTGGAAGCTGCTGGGTAGCCTGGGCTGGCAGGACTGGAGCGACTTCGGCGAGATCGGCGTGGAAGTGGATGCCAACGCTGGGGGCGTCGATACCACCGTCAACCGCAAATACAAGGACACCTGGCACGCCTCCGTCGGCGCGCAGTACCAGGCCACCAAACAATGGCGCTGGAGTATGGGGCTGGGTTACGACAGCTCTGCGGTGGACGACAAGGATCGCACCGTGGACAACCCCATGGGCGAAACCTGGCGCCTGGCCACCGGCGTCAACTACCAAATCGACGAGGGGCTGGACCTGCACCTGGCCTATACCCTGGCCTGGCTGGGCAACATGGACGACGAGCAGACCAAGGCTCGCTCAGGCACCACGCTTTCTGGCACCTACCGTAACGCCGCGCTGCACATCATCGGCGGCGGCGCGACCTGGCGCTTCTGAGCTCTGCGGGATCTAGGGGAAACTCCATGCTGTGTCCGATTGTGAAATCTGAACTGGAAATGCTGTCTGAGCCTGACGAGAAGTTGAGCCTCGTAGTAGAGCAGCACATTCATTTCCTATTACCCAGACAACAGTGCACCCTCGAGCGGGTAGCACTCATCCTCGACGTGCATCCGCGTACTCTGCAACGCCATCTGGCCAACGACGGGGTCATTTTTGAGGACCTGCTCGATAAGATCCGGCGTCTCCGCTCAATGCAGCTGCTAGGACGGCCGGATATGACCGTCGGACGGATTACCCAGGAGCTGGGGTACCGAAGCATTTCGTCATTCGGCCGCGCGCACCAACGCTGGTTCGGAATGCCGCCCATCGAGCATCAGCGCTTGCTGCGGGCATGAGCGAGAAATAGCGGCAATCCCGTGGAGAAAATAAAATGGCGACCGCATCTCAGCGATGGACCTTTGTCACATCAGCACTGCTTATCGGACAGCTCTTCGCTTCCATGTCCCATGCAGACGACTCCGCGGAACTGGCCAAGAAGGCAAAAAACCCCATTGCAGCGATGTACAGCCTGCCGGTGCAATACAACTGGGACCATAAGCAGGGCCGAGTGGTGATGGCATGCGCAGCCTCACCAATATTCAGCCAGTACTACCCTTCACCTTGAACGATGACTGGAACCTGATATCTCGCACGATCTTGCCTGTCATCGATCAGCATGGCTTCGCAGCGACTGGCGCGGCGGACAAATCGGGTATCGGCGATGTCACGCAGAGCTTGTTCTTCTCACCGAAGGAGCCTACGGAAAATGGCTGGATACTAGGTGCAGGCCCAGCACTGCTGATCCCCACTGCCAGCGACGATCTGCTAGGTGGCGAACAATGGGCGCTCGGACCGACCGGGGTGGCCTTGAAACAGTCGAATGGCTGGACACATGGCATTCTCGCCAACCACCTCTGGGGCCTGGAAGGTAGCCCGGGAGATGGTAAGGAAAAGATCAATCAGACCTTCCTGCAACCCTTCCTCTCATACACCACCAGCACCTTCACCACCTTTGGCGTGAACAGCGAGTCGACCTACAACTGGCAGTCCCACGAATGGTTAGTACCGGTCAACCTGACGGTCACTCAACTGCTGCGCCTCGGAGGACAGCCCCTCACTGTGCAGGCCGGTCCTCGCTACTGGGTCGATAGTACGAGAGATGGCCCGCATGGATGGGGCTTTCGTGCGGCCATCACCTTGTTGTTCCCTCGCTGATTAAGTGAGGAGCACTCAGCAATCAAGACCGCTTAATGGAAACTTGAAGGATTGCCGTGGGTAGAGCTGCCAGTGACCATGAATCGTCTTAACCAGAACGCCCCCAGATCCCTATTACCTTGAAATCCCCCATGGCCTACCCAGTGGGCTCCGTAGCCCCCCGACGACTGCACGCGCAAGGCAGTCAATCAACTGGGAATGCTGCACCGTCAGCCGGCTCGCAATTCGGCCTCGAAGTCGGCTATCAACTCAGTAAGGTCACAACCCATCACTCTACATAGATCTCGAATCTGAATGATGTCTAAGCGGCGTACCCCCCGCTCCACATCACTCATGAAGGACTGAGGTCGCCCCAGAGCGCTTGAACAGGCTTCCTGAGTTAGGCCCGCCTCTAATCGGCGTCGCTTCAAGACAGCGAGGAACGCGCCGTACTCCTCTCGGTAAATCGCTTTGGTCATAGGGTGCTGGCCTTCAAGAGTCAGCGCAGCAACCTATATCTGGTTTTCAAATATCTGATTTTCAGATATTTTCTCCATGCCTTCATGCATGGCCCGCTCCCTACCGGCATCGAGCAAGCAGCACATGGGCTTTTGCAATAACGGTCAAAAAGAGAAGAAAATTGGTAAAGTACTTTTACTCGGAATGTTCAATAGAACAATTCGGCCCAGAATTAGACGCAAGAAAAATAAAGACAGCAACTGCAAGCGCTACAATAAATGGTAGAAAAGCAAAAAGAGTATCTCTCAGCAGAGAGCTACTCAATTATTTTCAAGGTCCAGGAAAGGGAAGACAACATAAAGTCTGGTTTATCGCAAAAAATAAAAAATCTCAAATCTCCATAGTAGCGGTAGAAAATGAAAACGGTGAAATAAGCCACCCTAACACCGGGGGAAGCAAGGGCGCCATATTTCTATATAGCATCTGCGCATGGATTGGCGCATGGACATTTTCATGGCCTATCATGAATGCATTATTCTCTCGCGGAGACGAGGACAAAGCAGCGTTCCTATTTGGAACAGCGTGTGGAGTTTTCACACTAGCCCTATTAATTAGACTCTTAACAAAAATCAAAGGCTTTAAGGGATGGCCAAAAGGAGAAATTGACAATTTCACGATTGAAGAAAAGCCACTTTTCTCACCTAATAAAAAATCCATTCATAAAGACAGATAATAATAGAAAACCGACCAAAAAATCCTGACACCTCAATTACCCCATCGATCACAAGGGCTCATATCTCTGGATAAGAGCCCTCTTCAATTATGAAAAAAACAACCTCCTATGATCAGGGGTGGTTGGATACAGACGAACCAAGATCCGATCCGGCCGGTGGTTGCTTCTTGTCAGAGGCAGCAGTAGGCCAGTAGCGGACGCTGAGGCGGCTATGCGTCAATCATTTGGTGATGAGGCAAGCGTTCGAATCAGGAAGCTCCTGAGACTGTCTACGGCCTTGGAACCCTGCGATGCCTTGCTGCGATAGACAGCAACGTCCATCGCCGCTAGCGGCCCTAGGTTGTGCTCTCTTCCTAGAATCTGGAGATGGGGCGGAACGGTGCAGCGTGTAAGCACCGCCACCGCAATTCCGCTCTCCACAGCAGCGATCTGGCCCGCCAAGCTTGAGCTGTTATAGACGACCTTGTAATGACGGCCCTGCCTGGCCAGAGAGTCCACGGCACATCTGCGTGCGAGACTGGCCGACTCGTACACTGCGATGGGCAAGGGATCGCGCCGCCACAGGTCGAATTGCGCGGAGCCCACCCAGGCCATGGGCTCCTGGAACAGGAATGCCCCGCGCCGAGGGCTATCACGCGAGACCAATGCCAGATCGAGGTCACCACTCATCACACGGGGTATCAGCGCGGTCGACTGTTCACAGGTCAACTCAATCTCGACGCCACCGTGCCGTGGTGCAAAACGTTTCAAGACCGGCGTGAGGTAGTGCGCCGCGTAGTCCTCTGCAACGCCTAGACGGACTCTCCCCGTCAACTCCTCTCCCCAGAAGGCTGCCTGTGTTTCGGCATGCAATGCGAGCATCCGGCGTGCATAGCCCAACAGCGTCTGGCCGTCGTCAGTCAATTCCAGATGCCGTGGCCCCCGGCTCAGCACCTGCCGACCGAGCGCAGACTCGAGCTTCTTGAGCTGCATGCTCACTGCGGATTGAGAGCGGTGCACCTCGGCGGCGGCGCTGGACAGAGAGCCCGTATCGACCGCCGCGACAAAGCACTTGAGCCAATCGATCTGTAGGTCTCGAGGCGACATTTGCCCCTCCCATTGAATTCGAAAAACGAATAGCTGATTGTCAGAATATGCGCTTTTCGTCCAGCCAATGTCTTTGCATGATTGATGGGCATGCCGCCTGCTGCATTCATCCGGGAGATTTCATGCACTTCGATACCTGGCTGCTTTACCTGCTGACCTGCTGCGGCATCTCGGTGGTTCCCGGCCCCAATGCATTGCTCGTACTCACCCACGGCGCCCTTCATGGCACCCGCAAGACGCTGTTCACGATCACCGGCGGCGTCCTCGGCTTCATCGCCATGATCGCGCTGTGCGTGCTTGGCCTGGGCGCCCTGCTGAAAGCATCGATGCTCTGGCTGACAGTTCTGAAAGTTGTCGGTGGGCTGTACCTCATCTGGTTGGGCGTCAATCTCTGGCGCTCGGAACCAGTGACACTTTCCCTGGGAGATCTTTCAAACTCGAGCCAACTGTCACTGTTCCGTCAGGGACTACTGTCCGCCATCTCCAATCCCAAGGCATTGCTGCTGTTCACTGCATTCATCACACCCTTCATCGATCCGCATCAGAATCTTCTGCTCCAAACGGTTGTTATGGCACTGACCTACGCGGTGGTGGAGTTTGCGGTTGAATTCGGTGTGGCCAGCGCCGCCAATCGCGTTCGTCCCTGGTTGGCACGAGCGGGGCGGCGATTCAATCGAGTGTGCGGTGGATTCTTTGTGGCCTTTGGGGCGCTGTTGCCGATTCGATAAGCAGGGAAACGTCCGCTTTGGGTCGGTATCGGCCGGTGACCATGGTTCGCCTCTAGATGGACGGCTCCTGTTCGCGACTCAGGAGGTTCGCATCATGCCGCAAAATATCGAGCCTATCGCCAAAGTGGTTTCCATGACTCTCCTAGTAGCTCGTCACGGCGCAGCTCAATTCTCCTAGAGAGAAGCGCGTCAGCAGGGCTCTGTGCCTAGGAATACGACAACGAAGGTGCTCATAGTGAGAGTGATCAAGGTCGTCCTCAGTGCCACCAAGCCCTCAAATGGCCACGATTGACCGCCTGCCTAAACACTGGTGATATACACAGGATGTCATCCAGAGATCACTGCTACATGCGCCTTCCCTCCTCCTACGAAAGCACCATCCATGAAATGCTCGATGGACTTCACAGTCTGGTAGCCGAACTCTCCGCAGAAACAAACCGCCATTACTCACTCGCTCGGGATCCCGGGCAGGAGTCTGAATTTGTTCTGCTGGAAGATGACGATTGTGATGGTTGGCCGATGCGGCGATACAGCACTGCTGAGGAATGTCGAGCGGGGGTTCAGCACCTACTGATGGATCCTTCACCTCTCGACAAAGGCCGGAATCCCAACGTCGTGGAAATCGAGATGCTATTGGACCAGCAGGGCTGCTCCTAGCATCGAGCCCCAATGGCCTGGGCGCCAACCTCAGCGCAGCCACCTACCTGTTAACCATTTTTTTCGACTGTAAACCTAGGTGGTTTACAGTCGAAAAAAATGGTTAACAGGATCACTACAGCGCCCGTCAGTAGTCCTCTCGCAAGATCTTATGGCTGCCCAAAAGGCATCGGCAGTGGGTCCTCGGAACTCAGACTTTCGGCCCAAGCCAGCACTGCCATGTGATCAACTACATGACCGCTATCTACGTCGCTCAGAGACTCACGAGTCAGTCGGCTGCGCGTTTGCTCGCCCTCCATCCAAGCCTCCAGCGCCTGCTTCACAATCTGGTCCCTACTTTGCCCTGTACGTTCGACCAATTGCTCAACCGCCCTCGCCAGTTGCAAGAGGAGGTGCACCGAGACCGCCGTAGTTTTGCCTAGAGATGGCATGGGCTACTCCGGTTCCAAAACACACAGTTTAGCCAGTAACAGCCATCAACCCTGAAGCCCTGGGAAACCGATCAGCGTGTTGATCAGGCGACGTTGGCATACGACGAACCTAGGTCTTCTTTCGGCTGTGGATGCAATCGGTGAACGCAACACAACGAATCTTGCGTAAGCAGGTGGAGTGTTGCAGATGAAGCAGAGAGCTCGGTACTACACCGTAAGCCAGAAGGCATCGATGTGGGATCGCTCTAAGGCCGGCGATTCGCTCCAGCAGATTTTGTTTATCGTCCAGATGCACTGTCGCTCTAAGCTTGGCTTGGGCCTGTGCAGCGGCTCCCAGAAGTGAACCGAGAATACTCCGGCGACGCCGCTACCTCATGCCTTAAGCACGCATGGCGCTTCCAGAAGAGCTGATATGGCGTCCATCGAAACTGCTTTGGTCGCCTCCCTCGTAATTGTGGATCGCTTAGGTGGAACCCTCCGCCTTTAAAAGCTTCCAGGACGCTGGGCTGCTAACGCGTGAAAACAATCTGACAGATAATATTGCAAACGAGCAGTATAACAACTCTTAAGCCTGACACAATTTACAGTCACACCGACGGTGCTTCCCTAGTCCGCTCAGCACTTCATACTTTTGCCAACAAAGTGCCATCACGATAGAATTCAGAGGGTGCTCATTGCGATACTGTACATACAAACAGCATCGAGTAATTGCCCCACTTAGCCTCTGTGTTTGTATTGGTTTGTTTTTGCAGGATGGGACTCGCCAGGGTGGCCGTATCTCACGCTCCTGGTTAATTCACCTTGTCACGACAGTGGCGTGACGGCCGGAGGACGTGTTGAATAAACTCGCTAATAATGCAACGAGACTACTTGAAGCCATTTCCTACCAGCTAATAGTAACGCTGGAGTATTGCCATAATTTGGCTGAAGGGCAGACCCTTTGGCTAGAATATTATGGTGACGTTACTGTAGAGGGTGAAGTTCAGATTGAGGTCAAAGACTTCGTCGAAGATTTAACTGATGGGCACATCAATTTTTGGAATACACTGAAAAATTGGATGTCGCCCAATTTTAAGCAGGTTAAGTATTCTGAGTTGATTTTGCTGACTACGCAGACATACGGCGCCGCTTCAAAGCTCCGTCATTGGAACCAATTGCCGCTTCAGGAGAGACTTGAGCTTTTACAGAATGTCCTTGAGCAAAGCGAGGCCAGGATTACAGTCTCGAAAGAAAAGCCGTCCCGGGCTGTCAAGGCCCAGCAGTTTGTGATGGCTGAAGAAAGAAGGGACACGCTGCTGGATGTCATAGAGAAAGTAAAAATCCTTTCTGAAGAGCCGGATCTAGTTACGCGCGCTGACCGAGCAAAGAGTGTCTATGGAAAGGGAATACACCCTGCTAAACGTGACGACTACTTCCGAGCCTTAATGGGCTTCTTGATTGATCCTGATAAATCCAAGAACGGCTGGAAGATTACCTACGAAGATTTTGACCTACAGATCTCCTCCCTGAATGCGGTGTATGGCAGAAATTCTCGAAGATTTCCAGTTGTGGATAAAAGTCTATTTCAGGGTAGCGTTAGTGATCCTTCTTATGCTGAGCGTCTTTTTGTAAAGAAGCTTCATGAAATCGAATATGCCACAAAAGTCCCTACAGCCATTTTAGAGCATATGGTTGCGGTGCATACAATCAGCAGCGAGTTTCAAAGATTCAGCTTGGAGAAAGGTGACATTGATCGCTACAAAGAAGAACAACTAAAACGCCATTTGAGTCTTAGAGCTGCGGCAATGAGGAAATGCAGTCGCGAGCCTAAGGAGTACTGGTGTGACGAATCAAAGAATTTTTTCGATCTTCGTTGCGGTGAATCCCCAGATAAAATATCCACCTTCGATGATGTGACTTTAGAGTTTCGCAATGGAATCTGGCATATGCTTGCTGATGACGAAGATGAAGTGAACTCTGAGAAACTCCATTGGAGGCTCTGGTAAATGGACGCGATGGAAATGAAGGCACCAACATCTGATCATATTCACACACTGCATCGCAGTCCGTTGATCATGGCTCCAATTATTCATGCCTTCTACAGCGAACTAAAACAGAGCCCAAAGAATATTTTGTTCAGCTACCTTGTTCTTCCCTTCGTACTTCATGAGCCCACATCTGCTTATTTATACCGTTTGAGTACGCGTAGCAACTGGCGGACCATGATCTCGGATAAGGCTCGGATCTCCGGAGTGCATAAGAGAATCCAGACTCTTCGAGAAATCACTAACGTAACTGTCATGAGCCTTGTGAGTGCCGGATATTTAGAGATTGACGAAGATTTGATTGTAAAGCCAACTGCGAAGAAATTTCCACAATTGCAGGGGGTGGAGAGAAAGGTTGTATCGGCTCGAAAGCTCGCTGGGGTGCTGGAAGAGAGAGAGCCGCAGCATATATATAAGTCGCTAGGGATCGCTCAGTTATGAAGTGCTTCGTTAAGTCAGTTGGCGTTATTGATCACGACAATGAGATACACAAGGTAACATTCAAACCAGGCTTGAACATTATCACGGGCAAGTCGTCGATGGGCAAAAGCGCCATCATAGAGATTTTTGACTTCTGCTTCGGCAATAGTGATGACACTATCCCCAAAGGCGTCATTACGCAGCGCTCGAAATATTACTTCACCATTCTGCAGTTCGAGAGTCAAACGGTCGTTCTCGCTCGTGACAGGGCTAGCGATAGGGCAAGTGACAGAGTTTTCATCAGTGAGGTCTCTGGCACGCTAGACGAAACACTTGCCAGGATGAAAGAACCTAAAAAGTTCTTTTTCCCAAGCCTGTTTCTTACCTTACGCGACTTTAAGAAAGAGCTAGGCCGCCACTTCGCCGTAACAATGACGGACATTGATGAAGATCAAAGTGGGAGGGCGTTTGGCAAGAGCAAAAGCGCGACCCCCTCTGTCCGTAGTCTTGTCTCCTTCATGTTGCAACACCAGAATCTTGTGGCAAACAAACATGCCCTATTCTATCGCTTTGATGAGAAGGAAAAGCGTGAGCAGGTTGTAGATCACCTCAAGATATTCATGAATTTTGTGGATCAAGATTATTTCTGGCTGTCCCAAGAGTACAACAACCTCAAAGCAGAGCAGAAAAAGCTTGAGGCGCAAATACCCAAGAATAAGGAAGCGAAAGACGAGTTCATCAAGAAAGTGGATGAATTGCTTGCCGAGTATAAGTCTGCTGCTGGTACCAGCTTAATTGCTCTGACGGGTGCCCAGGTAGCAGCCAGCCTCAAGTCCTCATTTGAAAAAATTCGCAATGCAAATGTTCGGATTGATAGCCAGGCAGACGATTATGCCGTGCAGAAAAAAGAGCTAGAGCAGCAGAGGTCAGAAAAAACCTTCGTAGTTCGTGATCTTCACGACCAGCTACGCGCTGTCAGGTCTTCCATAAGCTTTACCGAGGAGTTTGCAAAAAACATAAGCGAAATTCCCGTCCCGGAATACGCCGAGGTCAACGAGGCAAATTGTCCATTTTGTGATGCGCCCAACCAGCATATTGAAAATGAAGCGAATAAGCTTAGTGATGCCATTAGCTGGATGAACAAAGAGCTTAGAACCTCATCCTACGCGCGCGAGAGCTTTCGTGAAGAGGAGAGTCGGGTTTTAGCCAAATATAAAGAGGAGAAGGATGCACTCTCCGGCATTCAGACCAAGATTAATCAGCTGGATAAGCAGGTAGATGATCTCAAGAAGAAAAAGACAGTTGATGAGATTGCGCTACGCATTAAACATCGCATTGAAATTGTGATTGAGGATTACTCCAACAGACCGAAATATGAAGTTGACGGAACTCTGCTGACTATTAAGAAAAGACTTTTGGAAATAAAGCCACTCCTAGACGCTTATGACGTATCCAGAAAGATGGACGATCTAAGTGATCTGATCAACAGTGAAATGGCCCGCATAGGTGCTGGTTTTGATTTTGAGGAGGCTTACAAGCCAATCAAACTCAAGTTCGATCTGAACAACTTTGATTTGTGGCATGAAAGCCCTGAGATGGGGAACGTCTATCTGCGCTCAATGGGCAGCGGGGCGAACTGGCTGTATTCGCACCTAACCTTGTTTCTGGCCCTCCATTCGGTATTCGCGTTGAAGCATGAAGAGGGATGCAAGATACCCCCCATCCTTTTCCTTGATCAGCCAACCCAGGTTTATTTCCCGGCAAAGATTGATCATGGCGAGGCCTTTGACGCACAAGCGTTGGCTGCACTCACGCAGACGACGGCAAGAGTTGATGCTGACCTGCAGTCGGTCACTAACATGTTCAACAAGCTCGTCGAGTTCTGTCTGCAAACAAAAGATGCAACAGGAGTAATGCCGCAAATCATCGTTACCGATCATGCCGATGAATTGGAGCTGGAGGGCGAAGCAACGTTCGAGTCGTTTGTGCGTGCCACCTGGCGTACTCGCGGCTTCATCGCAGATCGTGTTGCAGACGCTCCCGCTGAACCCACTGGTGAAGAAGATGCAGAAACACTAATCTCAGATCCTATTCAAGCTTCGGCTGAAGATCCGACTGAAGGACCTGTGTAATAGGCATGCCTGAAAGGCACTGTCCAAGATAGTGTGAATCGCACTAGTTTGTAAGCACCTCCAAGCCCCAAATCAGATCGACTAAACCCTGCGTAGCTGTCCGCTTTTCGGAAAAAAGCGGACACCTCTACAGCGTCTACAAAGACGACTATAGCGTTTGCAGGTATCAACGAAGCGAGGGCTCACACCTTGTAAGCCGATGGCTCTCAAAGAGGAGCAAGGTCTCGCTGACGCAGCTCGACTCGAATCATCTGACCTATGACTCCCATGGTGTACCCTGGCAGCTCTCGACGCGGGCGTATGTGACTTCTACGTGATTGTGAGTAAACAGATGAATGGATGCTCAATCGTTTGGGGCACGGCAAACCAGCCGTTGAAGCTTGCTCATTCATTAAACCGCCTTAGCTTTCTGAAGGCGTTCCTTGTGGAGCTTTGTTTGGTAGGTGCTACTAAAAACCCCCTTGCCGAGAACTCTAGGAAGGAGGCTTAGTGATCCGTTACCTAGATAGTCGTACAACCTCTTCAGAAGCAGAAAGTCCGCTCTGTTTATAAAATTGTTCAAGCTATCTAGTGGTATAAAGCCGTAAAGTGCTGCGTCGATATTATTTTTCGCTCCTCTAGCTGTGACGCCAATCACCTCCATGGAGTCGTTGAATATAGGGCCACCGCTATTTCCCTCCATCAGCGTAAAATCAACCAACCACAGATCAAGATCGACCTGGCGCCGCCGTTGAGTAGTATGGCCTTTTGCGATGTAGTGCGCGGCACCATCTCGATGCTTAGGGAAACCGATCGATAGAACTGGATCCTGAGGGCGAACAATCGTCTTGTCGGACTTGCGCAGCGCGGGGATGTTTCGGAACTCTTCATTGGGGTAAAAAATAGCCAAGTCTGCTTTTTTGTCCGAAAGGATAAGTTCTGCTGAATACTCTCTTGTGTCGCCGGCACGCTTGAATGAAATGGTGTGACGAGCGATCGTTTTAGATACCCCCGTCACAACGTGTTCATTGGTAACGATGCCGACCCCATCCAGAAGGAAGGCAGTCCCCTGAGATTCCTCAATGATGTTATTAACGACAAAAATCGAGTTTCCTAAGATCTCTTCAGGTGATTTTTTGAACTCAGGATTCTCTTTGCCTATAGCTACTGTGAACTCATACGCCAACCGACGATAGATTTTGTCGCCTCGTCCGCGAATCATTTGAATATAATTCAGTCGCCCTTTGACCACTTTGATAAAAAAATCGCCAGCATTCTCCTTTGTCCGCAGAATTTGTCGAGGCTGAAGCGGCTGATTCTCACCCTTCAGAATCTCCAAATACTTTTTTTCTGCCAGCTCAGGCCCGTAGCGTTTAAGAGCGTTTATCATTGAGCTCGTTAAGCGGATGAACTCTCTGGTTACGTTTGGCATCTCATTGACAACCAGGCCCGTTACCATCTGGCGCTGCGTCCGGTGCTGAAGGCGTGTTTTTTCAGAGTTTATGATGAAACCATTGGATTTTATGATTTCTTCCAGTTCGCGCCCAGGTATCGCTCTGCCGTCCTCGGAGACTTCGACGATATCCTTCGGTAAGTATTTTGCGGTAGTGGTAAAGGAAAACGTAATGTCGTCAGCGTACCGTGTAAAATGACATTTACATGCTTTTGCTAAGGCCTGAAGCTGTGAGTCAAGCTTCCGACAAATCATATTCGATATTAGCGGTGAAGTTGGGGCGCCCTGAGCTAACTTCCCGTCGCTGCAACAGATATGTGCCATAACTGTCGCAACATTGTGAGGCGCACTAAATGGGGGGGCCATGAATAAATTTCTGACCCTTCCAAAATGGATGCTTTCGAAAAAATCCTTCAGATCAATGTTGAACACATATCTCTTTCTGGAATGGATTTGTGCGTTTGTCTTGACGCTCCTACCCTTGACGAAGCCATGGCTAGAAGGCTTGGGGGAATAGAATTTTTCGAGATGCGGCAAAAGCGCGTGCTGAATTTTCTTCATCACCCGCTTGGGTGCTTTAATGGAGCGATGGGTTTTGTTTTTCTTTAAGATGGAAAAGCTAACGTAATGGCTTCCTTTCCTCTTGTAAAGGAAGTTAAGTAGCTTGTCTCGATCAACTTTTAATAGCTGGCAGAACCCATCGAGGCTCTTGAAATCCGGGCCAAATAAATCCTTAAAAAGCTCGTCGATATCCATTCGTTAATACCGGGCTTCGGGGCTATTTTCTCTTTTACCGTCGCCATCAGTATCGTAACCGTATCGCGCGATCAGGCAAAGCTACCCTTGCATTGGCCACCGCATATAGTCAGTGGAAAGTTAAATTGTGCCCCGAGCCCGATGGTAACTTGATATCACGACGCTGAGTTCCGGTCAACGTCTCCAGCGTATTCTCCGGCCAGTGTGCGACGAGGACATCTCTCAGTCGCCATCGCCAAGCGCTGGTGAGGGTTTCGATAGCCGGTAAACTGCGCTTGCCTTGTCACCGAACAAAGCGACTGGAGGGCACACCTTATGGGCTGGCGAGAGAGTCACGACAGTTGCAATACGCCGATGTAGATCTTTGATAATTCTGACAGTCCGCTTCTGGCCGATAGCTGCCTCAATCTCCGGCCAGATAGCCGGGGTTAGGAAAGGTGTACTGCTTCGCGAGTACATCCTACGCGCTCCGTAACATGGAGCGTTCTTAGTTACCAAGGCGCAACCCCAGTTTGCGCCTTCAAATGATTCGCAACGGCCTTATCACACCGGTCGACGATCTGCCGCACATGAGTCAGGTACGTCGCTCCGGTGTTCTTTGCTACAGGCTGTGCATCACGGATACGGTGAGCAATGTTGCCTCGAACTGTAATGAAGTCGTCCAGCTTGGTCTTGGCTCGGTCGGCCTTCATCTTGTTCCATTTCCAGTGGCTGCTCAGGCTGTTGAGGCCCAACATCTCCTCGTAGAGCGCATCGACTTGCTCTGACTTTGGCGTGTTGAACTTACCCAACCACTTCTCATGTACTTCGGCCTTATGTGCCTGGAGGATGGCCTGCCAACCGGTATCGGCTAGGTCCCAGAGCTTCAGCGGGTTCGGATCGTTCTTTATGTCCTTAATCGCGAGGCTTTTGACTTTGTTCGGAATAGCGGTGGCGGTTGACGCATGCGCCAGCAAGAAGTCGAATGCCTCGACGGCTAGATCCTCGATGTATGACTCCCAGCACGCGGTAACAAAGACAATGACAGAACGGTTCAGCACTTCGACGCCGCGCCTACGCCCGCGCCCTTCACCGCCGATCTCCTGGTGAATCTCCCAGAGCTTCTCGATGTCAGCTTTGTTGATTTCAAACGTACTTTTCGAATTCGAGGGCATCCTTAGACCACATAGCTGCTGGAGGGGCTCCGAGCATACCTTAAGCCGCTCTTGCGAAAAGGGGAAAGATTTATTTGCTGGTGCACTGCCCACAATTGGCCGATAGCCGACGGTGACTGTGGTTCGTCTAGATAGGACGCATCATGGTCATAAGAGCTTTTCACAATTGCTACCGGCCCATTGAGTAGTAGTAACTACTGCCCCAGATGCATATGAGCTTGCGGCGCCTGGATCAATCCGAACGCATGCTGAGCGGTGCTTTCCAGCATATGCAAAGGATGGCAATCGCTATCACATCGATTGCATGACTATCCATCTGCGAGAGCTCTGAAATAGTTGAGGCTCATCTCTTCGCCTGTCGCAACATCGCGCCCTGTCCAGCGAAATTCGCTCAAGTCGGACTCAAAAATAGATAGAGAGGCCTGAGCTAAATAAGCATCATCACTCTGCACCTCAAGGCTTCCATTCTCCGGATCGAGCGTTGCAATGCTCAGCCACCCTTTCTGATGCGGAGCTCCACCCACCATGGTTGCCAGGCGAGTCAGCGGGGCAACGACTGGACTGTCCTTTGGCAGCAGATACCAAACTCTGGGTACTAGCGCATGATGGGCGATTGCAAGTTGGAGAAACTCCAAGCTGACAGCCATTGCAGACTTCGATATTCCTCCGACCCGAGTAAAGATGGCGGCTTGAATCTCCTCCCCTTGCGTCACGACAAAATTTGGAGCCTGATACTGCGTGCTGCCGATCTGCCGCAAGATACTGCCACTGGGGGCTCCAAAAAAAACTGCGCCGGAACGAGCAACGGCTTCAGCACAATAGCGCTCATGAGCTAGGACAAGCCGCCTGGTGCTGTCCCTGTTATGAAGTGACGCTGTCTCCGGTTGCGTCTGTTGCAGCTCGATCAATGCAGTCTTAAGTTGCTCGATAGTGCAGTTGTTGTTCAGTACTGTATCGAGTAGCGCTTGTGCACGGACTGTCGATATCTGGGCGATCTTGCCAAGAAAGTCTGCCTGCATGTACGTGCAGCGCACCTGCTCGACCTGAAGCTCGGGCATCAAACTATCCAACGCTCGGCCAGCTTTCATCATGCGAGCAAAGGTCGACTCTTTGACCCCCGCGCCCTGGGTGTGACGCAGCAACACCTCTCCCCTGCGCTCCCCATTGGCTAAAGCAGAGGGAAGCTCAGCAGACGCTGCTCGATACTGGCTGAACCATGCTGTTTTGATGCGCCTTCCCACCGTGCCCTCCTTCCAGCGATGGCTCATTTTGCCGGAAATTACGCGGATCATGCGATCAATTGACGGCAAGGATGGAGTGCGCTATTCATACTCGACTAAAATAGATAACAGGCCGTCATTAAAATGCACATTCGGACAGATGCCCTATGGTCCCGGAAAGGACACGTCGTGAAGACCGACGCCGCTTCTCGGTCCCACAGCAGAACCGTGGCTCATAGCTTCCGCAGCGGACAGCAATCCTCTACCGCAACCGGCAATTGGTGGGGCTAGGGATGCACATCTACTTGCTATCGGATTTGCACAACGAGTTCGAGCAATTCCAACCACCCCATGTCGAGGCAGATGTCGTGATCCTTGCTGGGGATATCGACGTTGGTGTTCGCGGCGTTGAATGGGCGAAGAAGACCTTCTCCTGCCCCGTGCTGTATGTGCCAGGTAACCATGAGTTCTACCGGGGGCACCTCGGACGAACCTTGGAAAAGCTACGGGCGGCACAGACCGATCAGGTACGGGTGCTGGAACGAGATGTGGTGGAAATTGGCGGGGCGCGCTTTCTAGGGACTACCGCTTGGACGGATTTCACTGCAACAGGCAATCAACCTGTCGCAGCGGCGATGGCAGAGCAATTGCTAAACGACTTCCGGCAAATCCGGACCGATAACTATCGCCCTTGCCGCCCTATGGATTTCATCACTCAGGCGTCACTCGCACGCCTGTGGTTGCGCGAGCAATTGGTCGTGCCCTTTGCCGGACCGACCGTAGTGATCACCCACCATGCCCCCTCACTTAAATCTCTGCACGGCAACCCATATGCGGGTGGTCACCTGGATGCTGCCTTTGCGAATCAGTGGGATGACCTGATAGGCGGTCCAGTTGTGCTGTGGGTGCATGGCCATGTGCATACGGCCGTGGACTATGAACTGGCAGGTACCCGAGTTGTATGCAATCCAAAGGGATATCCCGGCGAATTGACAGGCTGGTCTCCCCATAAATTGATTGAACTGCATGTACCGGAGGTACAAGGATGAATTTGGAACAAATGGTTGGCCAAGCCTGGGAAGCCTTACATGGAGATGGTACCCCGCTGGAGGGATGCATGCTGAGTGAGGCTGATGCAGAAGCAGAGGTCCAGCGACGCTTCCCCAGGAAATCTTACTGCCTGGTGAGAAACTGGTCGTTGATTGATCTGGAGTGTCCGCCTGAAGCTCTCGCGGTAATCGAGCGCAGCGGCAGGCGTCCGACCGTAATATTGGCACACCGCGTCGTTCTGGATAGCGCGCTGCGCTGTCCACCGGGCTCTTGGATCCGCAGTACGTTCGAGGTCTCGAGAGACGATGCCGGCTTTTTCGTAAGTCGGAATACCGTCTATGTGTTGCTGGGCCGGGGAATGCGTAGGTCCGCCCCATTGAGTGTTGTTCTGTCCATTCACTAGTCGCCAATGTGGTGACCGGAGGGGAGCATGTCAAAGCCCCTGCAGTTAACGCTTCAGGCGTACATAGGTGATCGTTGGTACGACGCGATCACCATGGAGTTCACCCATCCCAAGCAGGGCCGTTTCGGCCCCTGCGCATTTCGTTATGCCGATGCCTTCCTGACTGCCTTTTATGATGAGCTTGGCTCTCCCCTCGCTCCCTCCATCAGCGTGTGCCATCGCTTGGATTGGGATCGCCATTACTCGTCTGGCTTCCCGGCCTTTCTCTACGACATTGCTCCCTCAGGAGCGGCGCGGAGGTTTTTGGCACGAAGCAATATGGAGCGGAGTCTGGATATTGCGCAGGACTTGCACTGGCTGAAGGTGTGTACGCCGGCGCCAATTGGACACCTGCGAGTGAAGGAATCGACGGAGCTCGTGGCAGAAGCTCCATCTGAAACTCTGCACCGCGAAGAGGTGATTCAGCACAACCTCCGCCTCCTCGAGCCGGGCAATGAATATGGAATGGCTGTAGGTGCCCTTGGTGCAGGCGGCGAAGCTCCCAAGCTGCTGTTGACTGAAACGCGGGCGGGAGTGCTTCAGGCGGATGCAGCACTTCCTGATCATTTGGCGAAGAGGCATTGGCTAGTGAAGTTTCCACGCCGTGCAACCTCATTAGATCGAGACATTCTGTACAGCGAATATCTCTACTATCAGGCTGTTGGTGAGGTGGGGCTAGAGTCAATTGCGCTGGATGGTCTGTCATTCGAGGAGGATCGTACTCCCAGTCTCTGGATGCCCCGCTTTGATCGATATGTCCTCAAGGAACAGGTGCGACGGGTTCCGGTGGAGTCGATTTATTCCCTCAGCGGCAACGTGCAACCAGGCTCCTCTATGTGCCATGAGAACGTGGTCGCCACCCTGGCGGCGCTATGGCGCGAAGCAGGACAATCTAACCAGATTGAAGACCTGGTATTCGAATATCTACGCCGGGATTTGCTCAATCGCGTTTTGGGCAACTCTGACAATCACGGACGAAACATCGCAGTTCTGCGCGAAGGTCAGCTGAGGCTAGCCCCCATCTATGATCTCGCGCCGATGGTGCTCGACCCTGAGGGCATCACCCGCTCGACCAAATGGACGGCAGAACGCTCCGAGCGGCAGGTATGGTGGGCTGCATGTAAGGCGTTGGCGGAGTTTGCTGAACCTAGCGCCATGTTTGATCGGCTGCGTGACACCGCGCAGACGTTCCGTGCACTGCCAGACTTGCTCTGTGATTTGCCCACAGCAGTCAGGAACGCCGCGGTCATTCCCCTCAATAATCTGGATGTGCGCTTGCGTGAGTGGGGCCTTCGTTGAGGTGATGCGCCGGAACAGCATGAGGAGAGGGCCATGTCGAAAATCGCAACGATCCAAGACACCTTTTGCAGTGCTTGCCTCCGAGAGCTTCCACTTGCAAATAGTGGCCACCAGTGTGGTGCGTTGACTGCGAACTGGGGGCACGGCGCGAGACACGCCGGTGAGAATTACCGGCTGAGTCTCTGTGAAGCTTGCTTCTTTTATGCCCTTTCGAGCCTTCGTAGGGCTCGACGCACAGTGAGACTTTTCGATGATGCGTCCTGGCCTGATGAAGAGCGCTTCGGTCGAGTGGATCACGATCCCTCCGCGACTATGGAGGTTCCGTCGAAGCTCACCTTGTTGGAGCACGCCTGCGCGCATTGGTCCTTTGTAGAACCACTACTGAGAAAGCCCGAGAATGAGCGGGACTATCTGGACTTGGTGGAAGTATTAGGTCAGCTATTGGCCGTGATCGGAGATGACGAAATGCACCCGCTGGCAGGACTTGTCGCCCGAATTGGTGACAGCCTGGAAGCGTACGAAGCGACTCACTATCCGATGCCCTACGTAAGCGCAGCTACAGTGTTGCACTACCTGATGGCCGAGCACGATCTAACTCCTTCCGACTTGCCAGAGGTGGCCAATGCGACAGTCATAGCCGACCTTCTCAGCGGAAAACGCCAACCCACTCGGCGACAAATCGTGGCGCTGTCGAAGCGCTTTGGAGTATCCCCTGATGTGTTTCTCTGATCAGAAAGACCGGGATGCAGATACAGTGGATGACCCGGCACTCTCCCGGTTTCTGGAGTTGTTGGCTAGAGACATTTCTGCTCATCCAGAGCGCTTATTGGCTGTCGACGCGAACCTCAGACAGCGTGCTCAGAGCCTTGTTGAGGGTATTGCCGTAGATCTTGATGCTCCGTTTTGATCCTCAGAACACGTCACCGGGCTTGAGCTCATCCACTCCCCCGCTGTCCAAAAGGTATGGATATGGCGCCTTTGCTCAGCTGAATGGATCAACAGCTTAACCCCACCCTCTCAGCATAAAAATTATTCCGCATTGATGCTAGAAATTATCTGAAATCCGGATATCATGGCGACGTGCTGACCTGATCAGTTCCTGATATCGACTGCATCCATATCCATCCGGATATGCAGTCGATATGCGGCTTAAGGGGAATGGTTGCATTTCCCTTCGCCCGCTCCAGAATCCCAAGCAAAAGCCCCCGGCAACGTGAGTTGCCGGGGGCTTTTGTATTTTTGCCGGCCGAAAAGCGGGTCTTGTACACTCCCCCGCCAGCCCTCTCCACCTGCCTCTGGACTCGCCGTATGCCCGCCCTTGCCCTGCACCGGCAGCTGATGTCCTGGTTCCTTCTCGCGTTGGTTCTGCTGATTCGTCCCGCTTGGGCGGAACAGGTGGTCGACGCCACTCGTGTCACTGTCGAGCCCCTGACATTAACCACCTACGTCTCCATACTCGAAGACTCGACCCGAAACCTGACGCTGACGGATGTGCAATCCCCCGAGCAGCAAGCCCGTTTCGCGGCCGACCAGCCGGCAGGCAGTTCACTCGCGATGGGGTTTACCCGCTCGGCCTTCTGGCTGAAATTGCAATTGAGCAACCCCGGCGATGTACCGGTGCAGCGTCTGCTGGTGGTGGAGAACCCGCGTATCTCCCATGTGCAGGCGAATATCCCGCAGGCGGATGGCAGCTACCGGACAATCAATACCGGCAGCGACGTCCCGCAGAGCAGCAAGGTCTACCCGAACCGCAACTTCGTCTTCCCGCTGAACCTGCCGGCGCACGCCGAGCAGGTGCTGTACCTGCGCGTGGAGTCCAGCATCGGCCTGCTGGTGCCGCTGCAGCTCTGGCCGGTGAAGGCGTTCCATGCCTACGAGCGCGACGATTACACCGGCAAGGCCTGGTACTTCGGCATCGCGGTGGCGATGATCCTGTTCAACCTGATGCTGCTGTTCGCCCTGCGCGATCCGATCTACCTGCTCTACGTGGTGTTCGTGAGCTGTACGGCCGGGGCGCTGGCGATCAAGAACGGGCTGGCGCCGGACTGGACGGTTTTCGGTGAGCCACTCAACTCCAACGTCGTCTATTACTCCGGCGTGTCGATGGCCCTGGCTGCGCTGCTGCTGTTCGCCCGGCGGATGATGCAGTTCGAGCGAGTACTGCCGCGCCTGGACCGGGTGCTGCGCGGGATGATCCTGCTCTATCTGCTCAGCCCCGTCGCTTACGCGCTGGCGCTGCCGTACTTCTCCCGCGCGGGCATCCTGCTCAACTTCGCCACGGCAGTGATTCTGCTCGTCGGCGCCGGCGTCGCCGCCTTCAAGCGCCAGCGCAGCGCGTTCTTCTTCCTGGCAGCCTTCGCCCTGCTGATGCTCGGCGGCGCGATGACTTCGCTGCGCGCCATGGGCATCGTGCCGACCAACCTGTTCACCGTGGACGGCCTGCAACTAGGCTCGGCAATGGAAATGATCGTGCTGGCCTTCGCCCTCGCCGACCGCTTCAACGTGATGCGCCGGGAGAAGGCACGGGTACAGGAGGAATTGATCCGCGCCCAGCAGCAGCTTGTGGATAACCTGCGCACCTCCGAGCACGAACTGGAGCTGCGCGTCGCCGAGCGTACCGATGAGCTGCGTGAGCTGAACAACCAGTTGGAAGCCATGAGCCTGACCGACGCGCTCACCGGCATCGCCAACCGCCGCCGCTTCGACCAGGTGCTGGCGCAGGAATGGGGGCACGCGCGCCGTTCGGGTGAGTCGCTGGCCCTTGCCGTGGTCGATGTGGACTGGTTCAAAAGCTACAACGATCGTTACGGCCATCCCGCCGGCGACGCCTGCCTGCGCGAGATCGCTCAGGCGCTGGCGACAACGGTGCACCGCTCCACCGACCTGGTGGCGCGCTACGGTGGCGAGGAGTTCGTCTTCCTCGCGCCAATGACCGACCTGGCCGGGGTGCGTGGCATGGCGCACAGGCTGTTGCAGGCGGTGGAAGCCCTCGGCCTGCCCCATGAGCTGTCGCCGCTGGGGCGGGTGAGCGTCAGCATCGGTGTGGCGGCATCGGTGCCGGGGCAGGAAGCCACTGCCGAAGTGCTGCTAGCAAGAGCGGATGCGGCGCTGTATGAGGCGAAGAAGCAGGGGCGAAATCAGATGGCTGGGCACTGAGACCGTTCAGTTCGCCTTGTTGGCGGCTCGCACTCTCTTCGCAAGGATCCAGCCCTCCATGAGATGGCCACCCTTGACGACCGTCACCTGCTTCCACCCATTCTCACGGGTTGCCGAGATCTTCGCCAAGGCCCCGTTAGGCACGTATATCGCGTTGTGTGTCGAGCTTTCCTCCTGCGGGGTACTGAACAGGCGGATACGCGCCCCTTTGATGATCCAGGTATCGCCTGGGCTTGCATCCATAAAAGGCGTCGTCTCGACAGGGTTATGTCGATACATCTCCTTCAGCGAAAGGCCAAGCCACAGTGCCAATCCGGCAATGACCAGTCCCAGCCACAGCGGAAAGCGGGCCAGGTAGGACCTGGCGCTCCGAAGACCGGGTGAGCGGCTGTGCGCCAGCTCGAAGTGAAAGGCGCAGAGACCCGATTCGTCAGACAGGGCGATCTGCTTGCAAAGGCGGCACTGCATGGGCTCCCTCCCATGGGTCGGTCGTGACAATTTACGGGGCCGAAGGTATCCCAGCCAGCTCCCGGTGGCCAAGCCCCTTCAAGCGACAACGCCCGAACGCAGGCCCCCTGTTACTCCGAAGCACCGCGCAGCTTCCCCAGCCAGCCACCGATCCCCGCCGATATGCTGCTGAACCTCGGCACATCGTCCCAGGAAATCCACAGGCGCCCCTGCCAGTCGAGGACCGTCACCCGATCAGAGCGCCAGCTCATGTGAACACGGCGGGGACGCTGCGGATCGACGCGTCCCTGATCACGCAGCAGGGGGATCACCTCGTCCGACAGCCAGCGCGCCACCGTGCGGTACTCCGGGTGGCCGTAACGGATCAGCGCCTTGTACAGCGCCGGCTCGTTGATGACCTCGACCTTCTCCTCTGTGCCACGGGCCAGCAGCAGCCAGACGGTTCGCACCTTATCGCCCGACACCTTCCCCGCCAGGCTCTGCGGATGCCGCAGGCCGAGCAGTCGCGCGAAGTCGTGCGCGACAATCCAGGGCTGGTCGTCGATCAACACGCCGCGCAGGTGGTGGTTGTCGCGGGTGAAGGTGGTGGCGGTGAAGAGATCATCCATAGCGAGCCTCCGAGGGCTGGAAGAAGCGATCCATTGGTTCGAGTCGCCAAGCTCGAGACGGGTGGGCTTTCGAAAGGGCGAGCGGATGCGCAGGCGCGAGGCTTCCCGTTCGAGAGTGGTTGGGTCAGTATTCGAGCCATGTGGCTGCGAGATTTATGGATAATATCCATAAATTCGCTTTTATGGCAATAATCCATAATGAGAATTTTCAATGGCCCAAGGCATGGCCGATAGAGCGCTGCAACTACTAGAGCTGACCAGCCTGAAGGACCTGGCCGAGGTGAACAGCAAAGAGTACGTGCGCTGGCAGAGCATCAAACGAGGAAAGGCAAGATTTGCGGTCGGTGAGCTCGAGCAGCTTGCGGAGTTCTATCCACAATTTCGCTGGTGGTTGATTACAGGGGAAACTCTACCCGAGATTGGCCAGACAAAACCGAAATCCAATCCATAGTTAATCATTAGAAAAATATAAATGAAAATTCAATGCATTGACAGTGACATACGAAAAGTTCTTGAATCTGGCATCTATACCATTCCCAGATTCCAACGCCCGTTCTCTTGGGACAAAGAAAACATTGAGGAGTTCTGGAGCGACACCACCTCTGACGTAAAGAAAGATTACTTTATTGGAGCAATAGTCACCTATACAATGGGCAGTGCCTCATATGGACTGGTAGACGGGCAACAACGCTTAACCACAATAACAATCTCCCTTTGCGCATTACGCGACAAATACCTGGAACTGGGATATTCACAACCCGCAAACGGAATTCATCGCCTAATTCAAACTCACGACCTTAACAATCAAGCACAATTTGTTTTAAAGACCGAAACCTCCTACCCGTATCTTCAAGCCAAGATACAGAGCTTTCAGCATGACGAAGAAGAAATAGAACTAGGCGAGGAAGAAAGGGCAATCGGCATTGCTTATGAAACCGTCTCCGAATATATAAAAACTGGCGTTTCCGAAGCAAGCAAGGGCGACCCATCCAAGTCGAAACAGCAAATAAAAAAATGGCTAGACAAAATACGCGATAAATTTCTAGCCCTCAAAGTCATATGGATCACCTTGGAAACTCAAGATGACGCATATCTTATTTTTGAGACATTAAATACGAGAGGAAAAGATCTCACATCTGCAGACTTGGTCAAAAACCATTTTCTACGCCTTCTCCCGAACAAAGGGAAAGCTTTGGATCGCCCAAAAGATCATTGGCTTGATATGCAATCACATTTGGAAGGCGCTAAAAAGCCAATTCAAATGAAAACTTTCTTGCACCACTACTGGCTATCTAAATATCCGTTCACAACCGAAAAGCAATTATTCAAATCTATTCGAAACGAGGTAAACGCCAGTAACATAAAGGAGGTAATGGAGGAACTTCGGTCAGATTGCACTCTTTACCGAGGAATTAGTGAGCCGGGGGGATTAGAACTCTGGAGCAAAGCAACCAATGACATACAAGACTCACTACACTGCATTTCCGACATATTAAATATTCAAATTGCAAACCCATTACTCCTAACCACACTAAGGCTATTTAAGAGCAAAAAACTAAAAGATGGACAAGTTAGGGAAATTTTCAGCCTCGTAGAGAAATACCATTTCATTTATACTTCAATTTGCGCACTCCCCTCATCTGGCGGCGTCACCCAAATGTATGCAGTTCATGCTAGAGAACTAGCAAATGCAAAAGACTCAAACACTCGAGGCATTTGCATCCAGGATTTCAAAAAGAAAATCAAGACTAAAATCCCTCCGAAAGATATTTTCAGCAGCAAATTCAAGTTACTTTCCTACGCTAATGCAAGGCAAAGAGACATCATCCGATACACACTATGGAAAATACTATCCACTCAAGCTTCTGCTTTAAGCATAGATCGTACCGACGCATCAATAGAACATTTATTACCGCAATCGACAAACATGTCATTCAGCCACTCCCTCGGCAATCTTCTAATAGTTCCGACTCGATTCAATGGGAAAGAGCTCGGGAACAAAAGCTTCGAGGACAAGAGAAAAACCCTAATTGAGAACGGGTACCCTCTTGACAAAGACATCAAGAACGCAGTCTCCTGGAATCAGACAGAGATTGAGCAGCGCTTATCCAACCTTGCAGACTATGCATATGACGAGGTTTGGAAAATTAAATAGTCCCAAAACTAAGCCTAGGATGAAAAAATCATCCCTAGGCTTAGTTTTCTAGCTCACTGATTCTCACTCAATAACTTTCTAATCACCTGCTCCTGTTCCTCATACCCGCCCTCCCCGATCGACAGGTGGCGCACGCGCCCCTGGGCGTCGATGAAGTAGTGCGCCGGCCAGTACTGGTTGGCGAAGGCATTCCAGATCCGATACTGGTTATCCAGCGCTACGGGGTAGTGAATGTCGTGCTTCTTCACGGCGTCGCGGACGTTGGCGGGGACGCGCTCGTACGGATACTCCGGGGTATGCACGCCGATCACCACCAGGCCCTGGTCCGCGTACTTCTTCGCCCAGGCGTTCACGTAGGGCAGGCTGTGCTGGCAGTTGATGCAGTCGTAGGTCCAGAAGTCCACCAGCACGACCTTGCCGCGCAGGTCCTGCAGCTTGAGTTCAGGGCTGTTGATCCACTCGACGGCGCCTTGCAGTTCCGGCGCGGGGCCGAGGTCGGGCAGGCGTTCAGCGCCCTGGGCAGCGTCGCCGGGCATGAGTTTGCTGATCAGCATCGGGACGCCATCGACCACCTTGCGCTCCAGGCTGTTCACCACTGTGGACGAGCTGCCGGCAGCAAGCTGTGCGCTGGTGCCGCTGGCGATGCCGACCACGGCCAATAGCGCGAGGACACCGGTGGCCCGGCGCAGGCCCTCGACCACGGCCAGGCGCGGGCGCAGGTGCTGCATCAGCCGGCGGCCGGCGAAGAGCACGATACCCAGCACGGTGGCGCTACCCAGACCATAGGCGAAGAGCAACAGGCTGGTTTGCGCGCTCGGGCCTTGCAGCATGGCGCCGGAGAGAATCAGCCCCAGCACCGGCCCGGCGCACGGCGCCCACAGCAACCCGGCGGCAAAGCCCATCAGCCACGCGGAAAACGCCGGCGGCAGTCGGCGGGCTTCACCGTGCAGGCGATCGCCCATCCACGCCCAGGGCTTGGCCAGACAGTCGCTGAAGCGTGGCCAGAGCAGCGCGAGTGCGGAAACCGCCAGCAGCACCAGGGCGAAGTAGCGGCCCCACTCGCTGGCGGCGATCACCCAGTTGCTGGAAACGGTAGCCAGGCTCGCCAGCACGGCGAAGCCGCTGGCCAGGCCGAGCAGGGTCACCCAGGGCGACCAGGCCGGCCCGCCGGCGCGCTGCAGCAACAGCGGCAGTACGGGAAGGATGCAGGGGCTGAGCAGGGTCAGCGCCCCGCCGAGAAAGGCGATGAGCAACATGGGCACCTCGATGGGCCGGCGGCCCGTGGGCTTGTTCTGGGGTGAGCGGCTGGAAATAAACGCCGCGGCCGTCCCTGGCTGCGGCCCAGGGGAATCAACCGCCTTCGTTGCAGTTGGTGGCGAACTTGCGGTAGGCCAGGCTGTGCGGCTGGCCGTGGGAATCCAGGTAGTCCATGCGGGCGTTGACGATGCCGCAGTCAAAGGGCGAGACGCCTTCCTCCTGGATCGAGACGACCTGTTTCACGTCCAGCTTCTGGCCGTAGTGGTACTGCTCGACCGGTTGGGACTCGGCGGCCTGGGCGCCGAAGCTGGCGAAGGCGGCAACGGCAGCGAAGAGGCAAGCGTTGGCGAATTGGATGGTTTTCATGGCGGTTCTCCTGTCCTGTGTCGGGTTTGGCCGGCGGGGGCTGTGTGCCTCGCCGTTGGTGCCCATTTCACGTTCAGGAGGTATCGGGCTTGTGTCGTCCGAAGCCGCCGTTTGCGGCTTCGGGTATCGCTGGCGGGCCTGGATACAGTGGAATACAAAGCACGGCAGGCAAGCGCGACGCTGCGCTATAAACTCGGCTCAACCCACTATGAACGAGGCACCGGCATGGACCATGTCGATCACGTACTGATCGTCGACGACGACCGCGAAATCCGCGAGCTGGTCGGCAACTACCTGAAGAAGAACGGCCTGCGCGTAAGCCTGGCGGCGGACGGCCGGCAGATGCGCGCCTTCCTCGAAGGCAACGCCGTGGACCTGATCGTGCTGGACATCATGATGCCCGGCGACGACGGCCTGAAGCTGTGCCGCGAGCTGCGCGTGGGCAAGCACAAGGCCACCCCGGTGCTGATGCTCACCGCGCGCAACGACGAGACCGACCGCATCATCGGCCTGGAGATGGGCGCCGACGACTACCTCACCAAGCCCTTCTCCGCCCGCGAGCTGCTGGCGCGGATCAACGCCGTGCTGCGCCGCACGCGCATGCTGCCGCCGAACCTGCAGGTCAGCGAGGCCAGCCGGCTGATCGGCTTCGGCCGCTGGAAGCTCGACACCACCGCGCGCCACCTGCTCGACGAAGACGGCACCCTGGTCGCCCTCAGCGGCGCCGAATACCGCCTGCTGCGCGTGTTCGTCGATCACCCGCAACGCGTGCTCAGCCGCGAGCAGCTGCTGAACCTGACGCAAGGCCGCGAGGCGGACATCTTCGACCGCTCCATCGACCTGCTGGTCAGCCGCCTGCGTCAGCGCCTGCTGGATGACGCCCGCGAGCCGGCCTACATCAAGACGGTACGCAGCGAAGGCTATGTCTTCGCCCTGGCCGTCGAACTGCTCGAGCCCAACCCATGAAATCCCTCCTGCACTGGCCACGCACCCTGGCCGCGCGCCTGGCGCTGATCTTCCTCGCCGGGCTGGTGTTCGCCTACAGCCTGTCGTTCTGCTCGCAGTTCTACGAGCGCTACCAGAGCGCCCGCAGCATGATGCTGGGCAACCTGGAGACCGATGTCAGCACCGCCGTTGCCCTGCTCGACCGCCTGCCGCCGGACGAGCGCGAGCGCTGGCTGCCCATGGTGCAGCGGCCCAACTACCGCTATCGCCTGGACGGCGGGCAGCCGGGCGAGCCGATGAACATGGCGCAGGCGCCCATGGCCGCGTCCTCCATTGCCGATGCCATCGGCCCGCGCTACGGGCTGCGCTTCGAGACCATTCCCGGTTCGATTCCACACTTCCAGGTGCACCTGAAACTCGCCGACGGCATGCCGCTGACCATCGATGTCACGCCCAAGGGTGTGCCGGTGGCGCAGTGGCTGCCCTGGGTGCTGGTGGTGCAACTGGCGTTGCTGCTGTTCTGCACCTGGCTCGCCGTGCGCCTGGCCATCCGCCCGCTGACACGGCTGGCACAGGCGGTGGATGACCTGGACCCGGATGCCCCGACACAGCCACTGGACGAGCGCGGCCCCAGCGAAGTCGCCTACGCCGCCCGCGCCTTCAATGCCCTGCAAGGTCGCATTGGCGCTTACCTGAAAGAGCGCATGCAATTGCTCGCCGCCATCTCCCACGACCTGCAGACGCCCATCACGCGGATGAAACTGCGCGTCGAGCAGATGGACGACTCACCCGAACGCGAGCGCCTGTGGAGCGACCTGGAAGAAATGCAGCACCTGGTCCGCGAAGGCGTGGCCTATGCCCGGAGCATGGACGGCGCCAGCGAGGCGGCGGTGAAGGTCAACCTCGATGCCTTCCTCGACAGCCTGGTGCTCGACTACCAGGACAGTGGCCAGGCCGTGGCACTGCAAGGCGCCAGCCAGGCCGTGCTGGAGACCCGCCCCCACGCGCTGCGCCGGGTGCTCACCAACCTGGTGGACAACGCCCTGAAATTCGGCGGCGCGGCCCAGGTGGAAGTCGAGCGCAATGCCCGGGGCGGTGTGTGTGTTCGTGTACTGGACGAAGGCCCCGGCATCCCCGAGGAAGAACTCGAGGAGGTGGTGAAACCCTTCTACCGCGTGGAAAGCTCACGCAACCGCAGCACCGGCGGCACAGGCCTTGGGCTGGCGATCGCCCAGCAACTGAGCCAGGCGCTGGGAGGCACGCTGAGCCTGTCCAACCGTGCCGGCGGCGGGCTGTGCGCGCAGCTGGAGTTGTACCCCTCCGTCTGAAGCCCTCGTACACAGAGATACAAGACGGGCCGTGCCGGACACATCCGGTATAAGGCCCGTTGCCAACATGGCTCCACGAACAGCGGCGGCACCCCGCCCGCCGCGTTCATCCAGAGGAGCCTGCCATGACCCGTCCCGCCGAAATCGCCAGCCTGCATGGCTGGCGCCTGTTCTCCCTGCTGTCGCTGCTGGTGCTGATCGCCACCGCCCTGGCCCTGTGGTCCCAGCCACAGTGGGTGGAAGCCCTGCGCAGTTCGATCCGCGTCACCGCACGCACCTCCTTCGCGCTGTTCCTCGCGACCTTCCTCGCCTCTTCCCTGGCGGTGCTGGTACCGAACGACTTCACCCGCAGCCTGCTGCGCGAGCGGCGTTTTCTCGGGCTGGCCTTCGCGTTCTCCCACGCCGTGCATGCGGTGCTGATCCTCTGCTACGTGAAGTTCTTCCCCGAGACCTTCTGGCATGGCCGCAGCGCCGCCGCGAATATTCCCGGCTCCGTCGGTTACCTGTTCATCCTCCTGCTGACCCTCACCTCCTTCCCCTACGCAGTGAAGCGGCTCGGCTTCGGCATCTGGAAGGGCCTGCACAGCACCGGCACCTGGGTGATCGCCGGCGTGTTCGTCCTGTCCTTCTACAAGCGTTTGCCGATGGGTTCCTGGTACCCGCTGGGCTTCGCCCTGATCACCTCGGCGGTCGCCCTCAAGCTCACCGCAAAACTGGCCCTGCGCCTGCGCCGTGAAGGCCGCCCCGCCGCCATCAGCGCCAGCCACTGATCGCCACGACCGGGCCATCACGCCCGACTACCCCCTTTACCTGCACATGAGGTGCGCCATGACCCTGCTGACCCTGAATCCGCTCAAAGCCGTCTTCCAGCAACTCGACCGCCTCGCCGCCTGGGGCTGGGACATTCCCCTGCGCCTGTTCCTGGCCTGGGAATTCTTCGAATCCGGCCTGGAGAAATGGCACGGCGACAACTGGTTCGAACAGATCCACGCAAGCTTCCCCTTCCCCTTCAACCACTTCTCCGCCGGCTTCGACTGGCAGGTATCGATGTGGGCCGAGCTGATCGCGCCGATCCTGCTCCTGCTGGGCCTGGCCACCCGCTTCGCCTCGGCCTCGCTGATCGTCGTGACCCTTGTCGCCATCGCTGCGGTGCACTGGCCGGCACAGTGGTCGAGCCTCGCGGAACTCGCCCAGGGCTACTCGATCACCGACCACGGCTTCGGCAACTACAAGCTGCCGCTGATCTACCTGGTGGCGTTGCTGCCGCTGGTGCTCAAGGGCTCGGGAGCGCTGAGCCTGGATGGGCTGGTGCGGCGCGTCCTGGGAGCTTCCCGTACGGCGTAACGGGTTGTTGAACTGACTTACTGACAAACGACGCCCTCTCCCTTGGAGAGGGCGTTTTTGTTTGTCGGCATGAAACCGGCACGCAAGGGCATCAGCTATTGATCAAGGATGTCGCGAACATCAGTCGCGCTCAGATCGACAGCATGGGTATCGCTTCGCTCCACCCATCCTACAAGTGCGCGCTACTCATGCCATCGAGTGCGCCTTCATAGAGCAAGGCGGCGTCGGCAAGACGGATTTCAAGGCCGCTCAGCGTTCGGGAGAGCAGATCACCGCCGGGCAGGTTGTCCGCGCAGGCCAGCAGAAGCAACACACAGCGCGCGGCAGTCTGACGGTCTTCGCGGCGTCGCAGAGTTGTAAGGGGGTTGCATCATTGCGAATCTGGAATGGCGACATGTCTTTGTCCTGAAAGTGAGCCTGGAACTGCTCCCCCGGACGCCAATCAGGGAGAGCAAGCCGTACAGGTTGGCGTACCGGTCAGAACATCCGGCGCATCCGAAGATGCCCGGTACGGCCCGCCCATCACACAGGTGCGACCATGCCGACATGAGCCCGAAAGCTTACGTCTGTTCTGAAGACCGGGACGCCAATCCCGCACCACTCTGTTGAGCGGCTGGGAAACGGTAAGGGTTGGCCCTGGGAAGGTGAATGAAGACGCGGCGCATAAGCCTGTCGGACGCGCCAACGTAGGATGGGTGGAGTGCAACGCTACCCATGCCGCGCCATTCATCGCTGAACTCAAACAGGGACTGTAGGAGCGAGCTTGCTCGCGAACGGATTTTCCAGCGCCTTCGACGGTCACCGGGGTCGCGAGCAATTTCGCTCCCGCGAAAAGCAGAAAGCCCGCGCACCGATGAAGGTGCGCGGGCTGCGCTGCGGACAAGCGATCGATCAGGGGATGACGAACCCAACCTCTATATTGCCGCGAGTGGCCTTGGAATACGGGCAGATCTGGTGAGCTTCGTCGACCAGCTTCGCCTTGTCCTCGGCCGCCAGGCCCGGCAGGTGCACGGTGAGTTGGGCGGCCAGGGCGAAGCCGCCGTCGGCGGTGTTGCCCAGGGACACTTCGGCATCCACCGTCACGTCGCCGGGCAGGCGGACGTTCAGCTTCTGCCCGGCGCGGCGCAGTGCGCCGATGAAGCAGGCGGACCAGCCGATGGCGAAGAGTTGCTCGGGGTTGCTGCCGGGGCGGCCGGAACCGGGCGGGCTCAGCGGCAGGTCGAGTTGCCCGTCGACGGTCCGGCCTCGGCCGTCGCGGCCGCCGGTGGTGTGGGTGTGGGCGGTGTAGATCACGGTTGCCAGGGTATCGGTCATGGCGCTTCTCCTTCGGGTCTGTGTCAACGGCGTGGGTTTGTGCAGTTGAGGCGGGTGCCGATTACCACGCCTTGTTCTTTCAGGCTGCGCAGCAGGGCGATGCCAGGTGCTTCGAGGTCAGCCAGTGCGATGCCGGCGATCTCCGCCAGCGCCTTGAGGTGTTCGCGGCCGGTGAGCTGCCACTGCTGCATCGAGACCAGCAGGGCGTGGGCGAGCGGCGCCAGGCGCGAGAAGTGCACCTTGAGGTCGGCGCCGCGACGGGCCAGCAGCAGGGTGGGTTCGGCCGGGGTTTCCAGCGGGATCTGTGCCGGGCCGATGTGGCTGACCGGCCAGGCATAGGCCAGCGGCACGGCGAGGCTGGAGAGTTGCGGCACGCCATCGAGCAGGTCGCCGTCCGGGTCGTGGGCCGGCTCGGCCCGGTCGCTGAGCAGCAGCGCGGTTTCGATCCATTCGTAGTGAGCCAGTTCGGCCACCCAGCCGGGTTGATCGGCGAGGCTTTCCAGGTACTCGACGAACTCGCCGGCGACCTCGGTGAACAGCGGCGTCTGGCAGTGGTGGCCGGCGTAGAAGTCTTCCGTCAGCCGTTGCCAGGTTTCGCGCGCCAGGCTGGCGTGCAGCACCGGGAAGTTGCCGGCCAGCAGCGATTGCAGGTTGCCGAAGAACAGCTGCCGGTAGACGGCCAGGCGCCGCGCCTCGATGCCGGGCGGCGGCGGGTTGGCCTGCGGGTCGCGGATGAAGCGGGTCATGCGCAGTTGCTGTTCGCGCAGGGACTCAGCCATGGCGCACCTCCGGCCGGCGTGCTTGCGCTTGCAGGGTGCGGATGCAGTCCACCTCGCCGAGCAGCTCGGCCAGCGGTGGCAGGTTGAAGTCGCGTTCCAGCAGGGTCGGCACCGTGCCCAGGTGTTGGTAGGCGCTGGCCAGCAGGCTCCAGACATCGTCCTTCACGGCGGCACCGTGGGTATCGATCTTCAGGTCCGGCGCTTCGTCGTAGTGACCGGCGACGTGCAGGCAGACCACCCGTTCGGCCGGCACACGGGCGAGGAAGTCGGCGGCGGCGTAGCCGTGGTTGTGGGCGTTGACGTAGAGGTTGTTGACGTCCAGCAGCAGGTCGCAGTCCGCTTCGTCGAGCACGGCCCGCAGGAAGTCGATTTCGCTCAGCGCCTGGTAGGGCGCGGCGTAGTAGGAGATGTTTTCCACGGCGATGCGACGGCCGAGGACATCCTGCACTTCACGGATGCGCCCGGCGATGTGGCGCACGGCTTCGTCGGTGAAGGGCATGGGAATCAGGTCGTACAGGTGGCCTTCGTCGGAGCAGTAGCTCAGGTGTTCGCTGAACAGCGGCACGCGGTGCTGGTCGAGGAACTCGCGGACGCGGTGCAGGAAGTCGTGGTCCAGCGGCTCCGGGCCACCCAGCGAGAGCGACAGGCCATGGCATGACAACGGGAAGCGCTCGGCCAGGCACGCCAGGCCTTCACCATAGGAACCGCCGACGCCGATCCAGTTGTCCGGAGCGACTTCGAGGAAGTCCACGGCGTGGTCGTCCATGCCCAGCAGGTCGGGCAGCAGGGCGCGGCGCAGGCCGAGGCCGGCTCCTTGCAGGGAAGCAGTGACAGTCATGGCGGTCTCCTGGGTGAGGTGCCCTCCCCGGCCCGGTGGCGCGGGGAGGCGGTCGGCGTCGGTCAGTTCCTGGCCTGGCTCAGCTTGCTGTACAGGTCGGACGGGAACGGCTTGCCGTTGCTGTCGAACTGGTGCTTGCGGAACTGGTAGACCTCGGCTTCGGAGAGGTAGCCGTCGTGGTTGGCGTCGATGGCGTCGAACTCCGCATTGGCCTTGGGCGCCACGGCCAGCAGTTCGGCGCGGGAGACACGGCCGTCGTGGTCGGCGTCGGTGCGGGCGAAGGAGGCATCGCCGCACTTGCCTTCACCACACTTGCCTTCGGCGCCGGTGGCCTTGGCCTGGGCGCCGTCTGCACCGCATTTGCCTTCGCCGCACTTGCCTTCGCCCTGGCTGACCTTGGCTTTGGTCTTGGCCTCGTTGGCGCCGCACTTGCCCTCGCCACATTTGCCCTCGCCGGCCTTGGCGGCGGAAGCCAGCTGGTAGCCCTGCGGCAGGGCTTCGACGGCGAAGGCGGAGGACGCCAGGTTCAGGCCGCCGGCCAGGGCGACAGCGAGCAGGCCGAGCTGGGTTTTCGAGGTACGGGTCATGGTGCTTCTCCAGATGCTGTGACGCGAGGTGCGCCGGGTCATGCCGCAAGGGCGAATCCCTGGAACGATGCTCTGGAGGGTTTTCCCTGCCGTCGCGTGGTGTCGTTCGGGTAGGGCTATTTCGCCTGGGCGATGTATCGCGGACGTATCGGCGGCTGGAGGCTTTTGTATGCGCGTGTCCGCTCAGGGAGCGGCGGATACAAAGGAATACATTCGAAGGGGCAGGCCTGCGTCAGACCTGTGGGAGCGGGCCACACCCGCGAAGCGGTATCAAGCGATGCAATGAAGCAGGACGAGAAAAGAGAAAGGGCCGCAATGCGGCCCGCTCCTGCAAGGATTTAGCTGGCGCGCTTGGCGGCGATGGCGGTGACTTCGACCTTCATGCCATCCACGGCCAGCTCCGAGATACCGACGGCGGCACGCACCGGGTAAGGCTTGGCGAAGAAGCGGCAATACACCTCGTTGAACGCCGGGCGATCGGCCATGCTGGTGAGGTAGATGGTCAGGTGCAGCACGTGGTCCAGGCCACTGCCGGCCTTTTCCAGGGCCAGTTGCAGGCTGCGCAGCGTGGCTTCGCTCTGGGCCGTGACGTCGCCCAGTTCCAGGCTGCCATCCTCGCGGGTGGGGATCTGCGTGGACACCAGCAGGCCGCCGAAGCCGGCGACGTCGGAGGAGATGGATTCGGGGTCCGCGTCGGGGATGAAGGTAGGCGTCATGGGGAAATCTCTGCAATCGGTGAATGGGGCACGTCGTCGCACTGGGGCGGCGGCCGGGTCGCGCAGCTTAGCTTCATCGGCCGCCACGACGCCATGCCACCGTGCCCGCAGCCCCCGCGAACAGTGACATCAGCAATATCCACAGAACTTCCCGACGACTTGTGTCCACGCGACGAAAGTGCGGATTATTACAATTTGGGACATAGACCTTTTCATAATCCGTGATTTAAACAGCGAACTCTTTGGGCATTATGACGTCGGCTTTCCGCGTCTGGAGCAATTCGCGGAGAGTGCAATACCCAGATCAACGCAACAATGCCAACGCAACTTCCTGCGATTTTCCGCCGTGGACTTTCCACGATCGGACTCATTGTGCCTGCCTATAAAAACGTCCGGTTCTCACGCAACTCATCGAGCCGGTCCTCCAAGACTCTAGGGGCAATATCCATGAAGCACCTCAAACGCAGCGCTATCGTGCTCGCCGTTTCCGCCGCCGCCAGCCAGTTCGCTGCCGCCGAACCCTTCGTCACCGACCAGGCCGATGCCAAGGGCTTCGTCGAGGACGCCAAGCTCGACGTCCTGCTGCGCAACATGTACTACGACCACGACGGCAAGAACGGCGCCGCCGACAACCGTGACTGGACCCAGGGCTTCCTGGCCAACTTCTCCTCCGGCTACACCCAGGGCACCGTCGGCTTCGGCGTGGACGCCTTCGGCTATCTGGGCATCAAGCTCGATGCGGGTGGCGGCCGCGCCGGCACCGGCAACCTGCCGGTGGACAGCAATGGCGACCCCAAGGATGACTACGGCAAGGCCGGCGGCGCACTGAAGGTGCGTATCTCCAAGACCGAGCTGAAATTCGGTGACATGCAGCCGACCGCCCCGGTATTCGCCGCTGGCGGCACCCGCCTGATCCCGCAGACCGCCTCGGGCTTCAACCTGCTGAGCAGCGAGATCGAGGGCCTGGACCTGGAAGCCGGTCACTTCACCTCCGGTACCAGCCCGATCACCACCGCCCGTGACGGCGGCCTGTGGGCAGCCTATGCCGGCGTGGAAACCAGCGACGTCGACTTCGTCGGCGGCAAGTACGGCATCACCGACAACCTCAGCGTTTCGCTGTACGGCTCCGAGTTCAAGGACATCTGGCGCCAGTACTACGGCAACGTGAACTGGGTGCTGCCGGTGGCCGACGCCCAGTCGCTGGCCTTCGACTTCAACATCTACCGCACCAACGACGAAGGCCAGGCCAAAGCCGGCGAGATCAGCAACACCACCTGGTCGCTGGCCGCCGCCTATTCGTTCCTGCAGGCGCACACCGTCACCCTGGCCTTCCAGAAGGTCCACGGCGACACCCCGTTCGACTACGTCGGCTTCGGCGACGACGGCGCGGGCGCCACCGGTGACTCGGTGTTCCTCGCCAACTCCGTGCAGTACTCCGACTTCAACGGCCCGGGCGAACGCTCCTGGCAGCTGCGCTACGACCTGGCGATGGACACCTACGGCGTGCCGGGCCTGAGCTTCATGGCCCGCTACATCAACGGCGACAACATCGACGGCAGCCACGCCGACCCGGATGGCAGCTACGCCGGCCTGTACGGCGAAGACGGCAAGCACCACGAAACCGACTTCGAGGCCAAGTACGTCGTCCAGGAAGGTCCGGCCAAGGACCTGTCCTTCCGCCTGCGCCAGGCCTTCCACCGCGCCAACGCCGACCAGGGCGAAGCGGACAACAATGAAATGCGCCTGATCGTCGAATATCCGCTGTCGATCCTGTAATACCCTCGCGGATAATTCAGCGGGACAACTTTCGGAATCATCTGAATGTTTGTCCCGCTCCGCGGTCGCATTATTACGCACAAACAGAAAGTCTCTTCCCGGATCAGCGCTTTATCCCGCCGAAGCAACTTTCTAGAATGATCCCA
The DNA here is from genome assembly GCA_046940325.1 of Enterobacterales bacterium AE_CKDN230030158-1A_HGKHYDSX7. Lineage (GTDB taxonomy): Bacteria > Pseudomonadota > Gammaproteobacteria > Pseudomonadales > Pseudomonadaceae > Pseudomonas. The sequence continues at coordinate 169,445 of JBKYMN010000013.1, forward strand.
TCTTCCCGCTTCCGCACTTTCCCTGCGGAAGGCAACTCCTGACGTTGATATTGTGATTGCTCCTTCGACGTCCTTCCGAGCCGCTCCCCTGGAGCGGCTTTTTTTATGCCCGCCTGGCTGTCGGATTAAAGCCGCCGGATAAAAATTGATCGATTGCGCAGGCCCTGCAGTCAAAGCTTCGGAAGGCACGGGAATTCACCCGCGGTCAACGGAGGCACCTCATCATGAGCGCAATGACTCTCGAAGGCTGGTGCAAGGTCAGTGCTGACCAGAAGCCCACTCACCTGGAAGACATCCACTTCTACCTGTCCGACGCCGACCGGTTGCACCTGGAACAGGCCGAGGTCTACCTGCAGGAAAATGGCCAGAAGGAAATGATGGTCGACGCCGACATGAACACCCTCGACCTGACGATGCCCGAAGGCTACGGCCCCTTGGCCGACTGCATGTTCCGCGTGTACCTGGGGGGCGTCGAGCAACGGGGACAGTTCCACCTGGTCGGCCACCGCGCCAGCGACGGCAGCCTGATCTACACCAACGCCGTGCTGATCGACCAACTGATCAACTGACGCCCTCCCCGCCCGCCGCTGCTCGGCGGGCGAGCACGCTCGTCGCCCATGTCGCAGGCAGAGATTGTGGCCGCTTGCCCGGCCGTGATTTCATTGAGCCAGCTGCGTCCGCCTGCCGCATGTCCGGCGCACGCTACAAACCAGACTCACGCCCATCCTCCGTTGAAGAAGCTGCTATCGGATGCGAACTTCCAGTAATCCTGGGGTAAAGGAGTGCGGGCGATACGACGGCCTGCTGCGTCTCGCCCGTCACGCGGGCGGCAATTGCGCCGTCCTGCTCGTCGACATGCGCGGCCAGTTGCTCGGCCAGCTCGGCATCGACGATGCGGGCGCCCTCTCCCTGGCCACCCTGCTTGCCCTCGATGCCGCCGCCCAGCCTCTGAACCACCGGGGTCAATCGCTGCACCTGCTCGCCAGCCAGACGCTGCGCGACCCGGAAGGCTTCCCGCAGGCGCGCCTGCTGCTGCTCGGCCGTAGCGAAAAGGCCCTCGGCCAGGAACAGGAAAGGCTGCTGGCCGATGTGCTGGAACTGGGCGAGGCCCTGCTCGAGCGCGCCGGCGCGCCGCACAGGGAGAGCGAGCGGCGCATGGCGCTGGCGGTGGACGGCAGCGGCACCGGAGTCTGGGATCGCCATGTACCCACCGGCGAGATCCACTATTCCAGCGCCTGGAAGTCCCTGCTGGGTTATGGCGACGACGAGATCGGCAGCCGCATCGAAGACGCCTATACCCGCGTGCACCCCGACGATCTCGATTACGTGCAGAACACCATGCGCGAGCACTTCGAAGGCCGCAGCGACGCCTACGAAGTAGAACATCGCCTGCGACACAAGGACGGCCACTACCTCTGGGTCTGCAGCCGCGGCAAGGTGGTGGAGCGCGACGCCGCCGGCCATGCCCTGCGCATGCTCGGCACCACCACCGACATCACCGCCCTGCGCGGGATGGCCGAGCAACTGCGCGAGAGCGTGGAGCTGCTCACCGACCTGACCAACGAGATCCCCGGCATGGTCTTCCAGTTCCGCCGCCGGCCCGATGGCAGCGGGACCTTTCCTTATGTCAGCGCGGGGGTGATGGACATCTACGGCATTCCGCCCGAGCAGATGCAGCACAATTCCGTGTTCCTGCGCGACCTGATCCACCCCGACGACCTGCCGGCCTGCCTCGCCTCACTGGAAGCTTCCGCTACGCACCTGCAGCCCTGGCGACACGAATACCGCGTGCAGATCCCCGGGCGCGGCACGCTCTGGCGCCAGGGCAACGCTCACCCCAAGCGCCTGGCGGACGGCTGCCTGATCTGGCACGGCTTCATCACCGACATCACCGAGCGCAAGCGCATTGAAGCCGAACTGCAGGTGCTGGCCACCACCGACTTCCTCACGCAACTGCCCAATCGCGGGCATTTCATGCGTCTGATCGAGGCGGAGCTGGGCCGTGTGCAACGCTCGGCCGGGCATCACGCAGCGATCCTGATGTGCGACATCGACCACTTCAAGGCGATCAACGACCGCTGGGGCCACGCCGTGGGTGACGAGGCCCTGCGTCACTTCGCCTGCATCCTGGGGCGCGATATCCGCCGCGTCGACTTCGCCGGGCGCATGGGCGGCGAGGAGTTCGCCGTGGTGCTGGGCGACGCCGACATCGCCGCCGCCCAGGTCTTCGCCCAGCGCCTGCAGCAGCAGTTGCTGGAGCAACCCCTGATGCTGGGCGGGCAACGCATCCCGCTGAGCATCAGTATCGGCATCGCCACGCTGGAGGCGGGCGACGCTTCGGCCGAAGCCGGCCTTTCCCGCAGCGACAGCGCGCTCTACCGGGCCAAGCAGAACGGGCGCAACCGCATCGAGTGCCATTGAAGGCAAACCCGCGAGGCAGAGCGTGCGGCCTGCGCGGGCGTTGCCGATCCTGAACGGTTACCGTGAAAAAGCGTGCAGAATTTTTCACCATTATGAAGGCGCGTTTTAAATAATGGACTTTTCAGCACGCGAAGATATTTATAAAAAGCCTTTAAAAACAACAAGATAAAATAATTGTAGGACAGGAAATCGGCCATTATTTTTGACGCCCTCCACCGATTTCGTTTGACATATTTAACGGCTCTGGCAGGCTGGTAGGCAGGTTTCGACCGGGAAACTTCGCCTTCTGTGCGCTCCCGGCAGTGCTCGAGGCCTCAGGTAGCGCGCCTTCCCGCTGCGCGCCTGCACAAAAACGATGGGCTGCAGCCCGTCCAAAGGTGACATATGTCCAACAGCAACATTGGCAACAAGAAACAGACTCTCCGTAAACCCGTCGTCCTGATGTCCATGGGCAGCCAAGAGCGCAAAGGCCACGACTATCAGGTAATGACCCACAAATACATCGTGCCCCTGGTCGAACAGTCCGATTGCGTGCCGGTACTGGTACCGACCTGCTGCGGCATCGAAGACCTCGAGCAATACCTGGACATGGCCGACGGCGTGTACCTGACCGGCGCCGGCAGCAACATCGATCCGACGCTGTATGGCCAGGAAAACCAGACTCCCGGCAAGGGCCAGGACAAGGACCGCGACAACTTCGACATCCCGCTGATCAAGGCCGCCATCGCGCGTGGCCTGCCGATCTTCGGCATCTGCCGCGGCATGCAGGAAATCAACGTGGCCCTGGGCGGCGATATCTACCAGAAGGTCTACGCCGAGCCCGGCTTCAATGACCATCGCGAGAATCCCGAAGACCCGGTCGACGTGCAGTACAGCCAGGTCCACGGCGTTCGCCCGATCAAGGGCAGCTGGCTGCAGCAGCTGCTGGGTGACGAGATCCGCGTCAACTCGCTGCACGGCCAGGGCCTGAAGAACCTGGGCAAGGGCATCGAAGCCATCGCCCATGCCGAAGACGGCCTGGTCGAGGCGATCCACGCCCCGACTCTCTCGCCCTTCCTCTTCGCGGTGCAGTGGCACCCGGAGTGGCAAGCCGCGAAGAACCCCGACTCGGTGAAGATCTTCCAGGCGTTCGGCGATGCCTGCCGCGCGCAGGTGAAGAAGAAGCAGGCCCGCGCACTGGCTGCCTGATTCGCTTCCCGCGTCATGAAAAAGCCCGGCCCTTGTGCCGGGCTTTTTCTTTGGTGCCTCCGGCGATGGCATATCAACGGTAGGTGCGCGCCATGCGCACGATCGCGGGCGCGGCCCGCTCCTACAGGTTCGCCCCCATTCGTCATTCGCGGGGCGAATGGCTCGCCCTGCGCGCCCTTGAGAGCGCCGCGGGCTACCCTTGGCGGTCAGCGATTCCGCTCGATCGATAAAGGTACCGCCATGAGCAACGACCTCTTCTCCCTGGCCGGCAAGACCGTGCTGATCACTGGCGCCTCCAGCGGCATCGGTGCGCACCTGGCGCGCGTGGCCGCCCATGCGGGCGCCCGCGTGGTGCTGGCGGCACGCCGCACCGAGCGCCTGGCACAGCTTGCCCAAGCCATCCAGGCCGACGGCGGCCAGGCCCACGCCGTGGCGCTGGATGTAACCGACCGCGCCAGCGTGGAGGCCGCCTTCGACAGCGCCGAGGCGCAGTTCGGCGTGGTCGAGGTAGTGCTCAACAACGCCGGCATCGGCAACGGCCAGCGCGCCCTGGAAGTCAGCGAGGAAGATTGGCGCGCCATGCTTTCCACCAACCTCGACGGCGTCTGGCGCGTCGCCCAGTGCGCAGCGCAACGCCTGGCCAAGGCCGGGCGCGGCGGCAGCATCGTCAACATCGCCTCGATCCTCGGCCTGCGCGTGGGTGGCGGCTACAGCCACTACTGCGCGGCCAAGGCCGGTGTGGTGCAACTGAGCAAGTCCCTGGCACTGGAACTGGCGCGCTTCAACGTGCGGGTCAACGCCATCGCCCCGGGCTACTTCAAGACCGAGATGAACGACGCCTATTTCGACAGCGACAAGGGCCAGGCCTACATCCGCGACACCGTGCCGATGCGTCGCCTCGGCCAGTTGCGGGAGCTGGAAGGTCCCTTCCTGCTGCTGGCCAGCGACGCCGGCGCCTTCATGACCGGCGCGGTGCTCGCCGTGGACGGCGGGCACCTGGTGAGCAGCCTCTAGAACGAACCGGCCAGGCCTCCGCCCAGCGCGCCCAGCAGCACCAGCGCCCAGGGCGCAACCCGGCCACTGAGCAGCACCAGGAAGGCCAGCGAGACCAGGGCAATGTCGAGCAGGCCGACGATGGTCTCGCTGCCGATGGGGTGGATCAGCGCTGCCAGCAACAGCCCGACCACGGCGGCGTTGACCCCGGCCAGCGCCGCACGCAGGCGAAGCTGTCGACGCAGGCTCTCCCAGAACGGCAAGGCGCCGAGTACCAGCAGGAACGACGGCAGGAAGATCGCTACCAGGCAGACCAGCGCTCCGAGGGCGCCGCCCGGCTCACCCATGGCCGCACCGAGGAAAGCGGCAAAGGTGAACAGTGGCCCGGGCAGCGCCTGTGCCGCGCCATAGCCGGCCAGGAAGGTCCGGGCATCGACCCAGCCGGGGTCGACCACGGCGCTCTGCAACAGCGGCAGCACCACATGCCCGCCACCGAACACCAGGCTGCCGACGCGGTAGAAGGCGTCGAACTGCGCCAACCAGGGCTCAGGCCACGCGGCAGCCACCAACGGCAGGAACACCAGCAGTACGAAGAACAGCAGCAGATAGCAGCCACCCCGACGGCGCGAGGTCGAATGACCGGGGGCCACCGGGTCGCCCGCAGCGGGCGACCGCAACCACGCCATGCCGACCAGCGCGGCAGCAAGGATCACCAGCAACTGCACCGCCACGCCGGGCCAGCGCAGCGCCACGGCCGTCACCAGGATCATCATCCCCTGACGCTGCCAGTCCGGGCACAGTGACTTGGCCATGCCCCAGACGGCATGGGCCACCACCGCCACCGACACCAGCATCAACCCGTGCAGCGCTCCCGCCGGCAGCCATTGGCCATGGCGCGAGAGTCCCAGTGCGACCAGCAGCATCAGCAAGGCCGACGGCAGGGTGAAGCCGACCCACGCCGCCAGCGCCCCCCACTGCCCGGCGCGCAAGGCGCCCAGCGCCATGCCCAATTGGCTGCTGGCCGGGCCGGGGAGGAACTGGCAGAGGGCGATCAGGTCAGCGTAGTGCGCCTCGTCCAGCCAGCGCCGCCGGCGCACGAATTCCTCGCGGAAATAACCCAGGTGCGCCACCGGGCCGCCAAAGGAGGTCAGGCCAAGGCGCAGGAAGATCAGGAAGACGCTCCAGCGTCGATCAGGTTCGGCAGGGGTTTCCAGAGTCATGGCGATCCGGTGCGGCAAAGTGGGCGGCGACGAAGGTATCGCATCTCATCATGACATCGGCAACCGCCGGCCCCGCCCCCAACCGGGAAGGCCCGACGGTCCTCTGGGTTCAGGAGGTGCGCGCCGCCAGAACCACCGCCTCCCGACTGCGACGCCAATTGGCGAACACCAGCAGCACCGCAGGAATGAACAGCAGGTCGAAGAGCACCGCGATGAGGATGGTCATCGAGGCCATCAGCCCCATCCAGGAGTTGATCTGAAAGCCCGAGAAGGTCAGGCAGGCGAACCCCGACGAAAGCGCCAGGGTCATGGCGATCATGCCCGGCCCCACCGTGCGGAAGGCGCCGCGCACCGCGTCCTCGGGCGACAGCTGCTCCTGCCGGCGCAGGCGCGCGTAGGTGGTCAGCATGTGGATGGTGTCGTCGACGATGACGCCGAAGGTCACGGATGCCACGGTCGCCACGGCCATCCCCACTTCGCCGTTGACCAGTGCCCAGGCGCCCAGCGTCGCCAGCGACGGCACGGTATTGGCGATGGTGCCGATCAGGCTGAGGCCGACGGAGCGGAAGGCGATCACGAAGATCACCCACACCACCAGGATGCCGCTGAAGATGCCAACGTACATTTCCTGGATGTTGCGGTTGCCGATGTGGGCGAACAGCAGCGAGGTACCGGTGGCGCGGGCGGAAGCCGCGATCAGCGGCGTGTTCGCCTGCGCCCACTGTTCGGCGCGTACCTGCAGGTCGGCCATCGAGGCGGTGGACACATCGCCCAGGCTGACGCTCAGGCGACTGAAGCGCTTGTCGGCGGTGAGCTGGTTTTTCAGGTCCGTGCCGAACGGCAGCGACATTTCGTAGAGCGCCAGAAACTGCGCCGTGACGTCGCGGGCTTCGGGCAGGCGGTACTGGTCCTGGCCGCCGCCGTTCATGGCGCGGTTGAGGGTCTTGATGATGTCCGGCAGGCCATGCACGTGGGTCACGCCCGGCTGCTGGCGCAGCCAGTCGGCGAAGCGCTCGACCTCGGCCAGGTACTCGGGCTGCACGATGCCGTCGGGCTCCCCGGAATCCAGCGAGAATTCCAGCGTATAGAAGCCGCCCAGGTCCTGGTTCAGCCGATCGGTGGCCTGGCGGAAGGCGAAGCTGCCATCGAAGTAGCGCACGTAGCGGTCATCCAGGGTGTTGGAAAACGCCAGGCACGACAGCACCACGGCGATCAGCCCCACCGCCGCGAGGACCTTGCCAGGACGCTGCATGACCATTTCGGCCACACGCAGGCTCAGCATCTCCGCCGGCATCGCCCGCGACGGCCCCTTCCACGGCAGGATGCAGAGCAGCGCCGGGAGGAAGGTCATGGTCAGGAACCAGGCCAGCACCGAGCCCAGCGCCACGATAATGCCCAGATGGGCGAACGGTGGCACGGCGCTGAAGACCATGGACAGAAAGCCGATGGCCGTGGTGATCATGGTCAGTGTCACCGGCCAGCCACATTCGAGCAGGATGTCACGCACCGCATCGCGCCGGCTCAGGCCCTCGCGGCGCAGACGCATCATCCCCGAACACAGGTGGATGCAATCGCAGCAGGCGATGGTCAGGATGATGTTGGGCGCCGCGACGCTCGGCGAGGACAGCGGCACACCCAGCAGCGCGGCCGTCCCCAGGGCGCTGAGGGTACCGAGTATCACCACGCAGAAAGTCGCCAGTGCGCCGGCGAAGGAGCGGATGGTGATGGCGATGATGCCCAGCAGCACGACCACCATGATCGGCAGCAGCACGGCGCTGTCGTAGGTGCTGGCCACGACGAAGGCGTCGTCCAGCGCCACGGAACCCGATAGCCCGACCACCAGGTCGGGGTGTCGGGCAGCGAAGGCGTCATTGAGGCGCTGGCCGGCCGCCATGGCCGCCAGGGTCTGCTCGGAGGCTTTCGCCGGGTCGAACAGGAAGCTCACCGCCACCATGCCGGTGCGGCCATCCCTGGACAGCAGGCGATCGACCAGCAGTGGCTCGAGGGCGGCTTCGCGCTTCAGGCGTCGAGCATCGGCGTCGCTGAGCACATCCCCCGAGCGCGCCAGCTCGTCGATGTTGATGTCATCGCCCACGGCCTGGGCGCGCTGGAAGTTGGTGGGCGAGTCCACCCGCTTGGCCTCGGGCAGCGTCCAGGCGGCATCGGTGAGTTCATTGAGCGCCTTCAGACGCTCCGGGGTGAACAGGTCGCCGTCACGGGCGCTCACCACGAACAGCAGGGTGTCGTCGCGGCCATAGGTGGCATCGAACTGGTCGAGGGTGACCAGGTCGGGGTTGTCTTCGCCGAAGAACACCCGGTTGTCGCTGCGGAAGGTCAGCTGGGCCAGGCCCGAGGCCAAGGCCAGCATCAGCAGCAGCGACATCAGCACGGTCCGCCAGGGCTTGCCGGTCACCCAGTCGGCGTAGGCATGCAGCAGGGCTTCGCGACGGTTGCGCGGGCCTTGGCCTGCGCTGGTGTGGGAGGGGGTAGTCATGGGTCTGTCTCTCGTCTCAGCGGTACCAGCTCAGGCCGACCGTCAGTTGCATATCGTTGGAGAGCGCGGTGAGCGCCGGGTCGTCCTCGGTGTGCCGGGGCACCAGCAGGGTCGAGGACACCACGAAGTCGTCGAAAAGGCGCTGGGAGGCATTGAGCTGGATGAGCTCGGACTTCCAGCGCAGGTCATGGGTGAACTGCAGCTCGAGCACGGTTCCGCGCGGGTCGTTGCGCGCGTAGCGCAAGCCGGCATAGAGGTCGTGGTCCAGGGGCGTGATCGGTGCCTTGTCGGAGCGGTTGTCGCCGTACAACTCGAGGTAGGTGGTGAGGTCGCCGACGCTGTCGAGCACCTTGCTGAAGGTGGTTTCCAGCCCCGCACCGCCGCCCCAGGACTGGTCGGAGTCGGCATCACGATGGGCAGCCTCGGCCTTGAGGACGCTGTCGCCGATCACGTACTGCGCCTCGAAGGCGGCCTGCTGCAGCTTTTCGTAGTAGGCATCGAAGCCTTCCAGACCCTTGCCGCCAATCACCGGCGCCAACAGGGGCTCGCGGGAATGGCCGACGAAGTAGGAGGCAGCGAGGTCCAGGTTGTCCGTGGCCCGACGCTGCAACCGCGCCGCCACTTCCGGCGCCATGCGCCCGTCCTCGAATTTGCTGTGCCGTATTTCCGCGGGCAGCAGGTAATTGCGTTCCTCGCCTTCGGCGTAGCGCCGCTCGCGCGCATAGCTGGTGCCGTAGAGCGTCACCTGGGTAGCGTCATCGACCCGCAGGGCAACCTTGGCGCCCGGCTGGCCCAGCTTGACCTCACCGCGATAGTCCTCCTCCAGGTCGCGCTGGTTGATCACGTCGACCGGGTTGCTCGCCTCCAGCGTGCCCCAGCTCTCGGCCAGCACACCGGCTGTCCAGTCGACACGTTCTCCGTTGCGGCCCAGGGTCGCCTGCCGTACGTCACCACGGTCCTCATGGGCCGCCGTCGGCTTGTGCCGGGCGTAGAGCTCCAGGTCGTAGAACAGGTCACGCTCGGTCCTGCCCCCGACAGTGACGCCGGCGCTATAGGCGCCCTGCAGGCGCTTGTCGCTCTGCTGCGGGTACTGCGGCGACTTGCGGTAGAAGCTCAGCTGCGCGCCCACGACCCCGCGCACATCGGCCTGCGCGGCCGCGTGGACGGACAGGGACAGCAACGCGCAGCAGCCCAGCGCAACGGGCCGTTGCAAGGGGGCGATCATCGCGACCAGGAGCTCAGGCGGCTGTCGGTCATGTCCGCGGCCTTCAGACCGGTGCCGAAGCGATAGTTGCTCCAGAGAATCTCGGACTCGGCGCCATCGCGCAGGTTGGTCATGACGATGCGCGAGGGACGCCAGTGCCTGCCGTACTTCCGGTAGTCGAAGAATTCCAGCTTCTTCAGCTCGCGACCGGTCTTGTCGGAATAGACGATACGCACGGGCTGCCAGATGCGCGGGTCGATGGTCTCGACCAGCTTCGAATACCCCGAGTACTCGTATTTGGGCAGGTTGGCGAGAGTGTAGCAGGGGGTCGCAAGCTCGCCGCAGGGTTCCTCCTTGATGAATTCGTAGCTGTAGTTGCCCAGCTCCCAGGTAGCGATGTCCTCGTAGGAGAACTCGGAGCCGCCGAAGGAGCCGCTCTTGTCGCGGGCAGCCAGGCGCTTCACACGCCGGGTGGCCGGCAGGTAGATCCACTGGTCGTCGGCGGCGGCGGTGTTGGCGAAGGTCAGGGAGACGAAGCCGGCCAGGTCGCGGGGCTGGGAAAACACCACGATGCGCTTGTCGCCGCCCTCGCGCACTTCCAGGGTGCTCATCTGGAACGCGCGTTCGGCGGTGGCACCACCCGGACGCTTGAGGGTCATCCTGCCGTCGACGACATAGTCGACGAAGCCGGAGTCCTCGCGATCGACCGTGCGGGCGATGTCCTCGCCGCGCTGTCGATCGTCTTGCGCGTGGCTCGCCCAGCTCAGGCAGGCGAGCAGCGTCAGGGCCGTCGCCCGGTGGTAGGGAGTGAAGGTCATGGGAGTTTCCTGGTGGTCTGCAAGGGAAGGTCAGTCGGCGTCGCCCAGGTGCCGGACGATCAGGTCCAGCGTCTGCTCGATCACGCCGGGATCGTGGTCCGCGCTGATGAAGCAGCGCAGGCGCGCCGCGTCCCGGGGGACCACCGGGTGCATCACCGCGTGGGCGACCACGCCGCTCTCGTACAGGCGCGACATCAGTTTCAGCGCGCCGTCGTTGTCGATCATCAGCGGCACGATGGGCACGCCGGGTACCGCCGTGCGGCAATCCAGGCCCCGGGCGATGGCCTGCTCACGGAAATGCCGGGCATTGGCCTGCAGGCGCGCGACACGCTGCGGTTCGGCGCGCATCAGATGCAGCGCGGCCAGGGCCGCCGCGGTGTTCGCCGGGCTGATGCCGGTGCTGTACAGCAGCAGGCCGGGGCAGAAGTGCCGCAGCAGGTCGATCAGCTCGCGGCGCCCGGCGAGGAACCCGCCGCAGCTGGCGAAGCTCTTGGACAGGGTGCCCATCATCAGATCGACCTGCGCCGGTGCCACGTCGAAGTGCTCGCACACGCCACGCCCCGTGGCGCCTACCGTGCCGCAGGAATGCGCTTCGTCGACCATCAGCCAGCAGCCATGGGCCTGCTTGAGCTGCACCACGCGTGGCAGGTCGACCAGGTCGCCGTCCATGCTGTACGCGCCTTCCACCACGATCAGTGCGCGGCGGTAGTGGGCGCGGTGCTCGCGCAGCAGGCGCTCGAGGGCATCCATATCGTTGTGCGGAAATGCCAGCCGGCGCGCCCCGGACAACACGGCCCCCATGATGCCGCTGTTGTGCATGTATTCGTCGTGGAGGATCAGGTCGCGCTGGTCGAGCAGGTAACCGATGGCCGCGACATTGGTGCTGTAGCCGCCCACGGAAACCAGCGCCGCCTCGAAGCCGGTGAAGTCCGCCAGTTCGCTTTCCAGCCGGGCGTGCAACTCGATCTCGCCGCCGACCATGCGCGCCGCACCGGCGTGGGTGCCGTAGCGCTCGACCGCCTCCTGCGCCGCCTGCTTCACCCGGCTGTCCTGGGCCAGCCCCAGGTAGTTGTAATGGGAGAAGCTGACGTACTGCCGGTCGCCAATCGCCAGTCCCGCGCTCAGCTCGCCGCGACGTGCCTGGAAGTAGGGGTTGGCCAGGCCGCTCTCTGGCCGATACAGCCATTGCAGGCCCTGCAACAGCGCCTGCTCGGGGTAATCGCTGAGCGTTGGCGCGACCTGCACCGGCGCTGTCGTCTCGTGCCCTGGATGGTGGATGCTCGAGCGCACACGCCCGAGCAGTTCTTCGAGTTTCTTCTTCGCGTCAGACATGACGGCTCCTTGTCAGGCGGGTGTCTGGATCAACAGCAGCGCGCGCTCGGCGAGCCCGGCGATGGTGGCGACGCCCATCAGTTCCATCACCGAGAAGACCACCCCCAGCTTCTGCCCCAACTGCTGCTTGATCTCGGTGGACATGAGCGAATCCATGCCAAGGGAGTCGAAGGACTGCTCGCCACTCAGGCGCTCGGGGGATGTCTTGAGCACGGCGGCCACCACCTCGGTGATCAGTTCGCGCAACACCGGCAGCGCTTGGCCCGGATCAAGATCGCGCAGGGCCGCGTGCAACTGCTCCGCCAGGGAAGCACTGCTCCCCTTCGCGGCGCGGCTGGCGGCCACCCGTTCGGCGAAAGTGGCGCAAGTGCCGCCCACGCTTTCGTAGTCCGCCCAGCGATCCCAGGCACCCGCCTCGGAAACCGCCACATGCCGCAGCCCACGCGCCAGGGCACGGCCCAGCCCGCGCAGGGCGACCGACACCGCCAGCGGCTGCAGGCCGATCTGTGTCAGGTGCTGACCGATGCGCTCATCGCTTTCCAGCATGCCCACCCCGGCGATGGCGCCGAAGTTGACCGACAACGCCGCCTTGCCCCGGGCCCGGCGCTGGTCGGCCAGCCCCTCGATGAAGCCGTTGGCCGCGCAGTAGTTGGCCTGGCGACTGTTGCCCACGAGGCTGGCGATCGACGAGAAGAACACGAACTGCTCCAGCTCGATGCCCTGCTCCTCCACGGCACAGTGCAGTGCCCAGGCGCCCTGGGCCTTGGGCCGCATCACCTGGTGCAACTGTTCGGCGCTCATCTGCATCAGCGCCTGGTCGGCGAGCACGCCGGCGGCGTGATAGATACCGCACAGCGGGCGCTCGGGGCGATGCAGCTCGGCAATCAATTCCGACACCGCACCGGCATCGGCCACATCCACCGCCAGCGCGGTCGCCTCGGCGCCCAGCCCACGCAACTCCGCCAGCAGCTCAGCCGCCCCCGGCGTGGCGGCGCCACGCCGACCGATCAGGGCGATATGCCCCGCGCCGTGATCCGCCAGCCAGCGCGCCACGGCGCCTCCCAGGCCACCGAAGCCCCCGCTGAGCAGGTACACACCATCACGGCGCAGCACCGGGCTATCGGCCGCGATGGCCGGGAAGAGGCGCGGGTCACCCTGGACGTCCAGCTCGATCCAGTCATCCACGCGCAGCACCTCGCTCTCCTTCGACAGCAGGTCGGCAAAACCGAAGACGCGGGCAGCAGGCACGGATGCCGGGGCATTGCCCAGCGCCAGGCGGTAGCCTGGATCAGCCAGCAGGTCCGACAGATCGCCACTCAGGCGCAGCAGGCCCTTGCAGCCAACCGGCACGACCAGCGGCGCCGGATCGCGGCCCAGGTCGATCAGCTGCCCGCCCGACACCAGCGGGAAGAAGCCGGTCAGGCGACTCCACAGCGGCAGGGGACCGGCCATGAGATCGAAACCGGCCTCACCGGCGGCGCGCGACCAGTCCTGCAGATCGGCGGCGACGCGCACGACCTCCACGCCACCCGCCAGCAGTTGGCGACTCAAGGCGTCGCCCAGCAGGCCACGCACGACCATGGCCCGAGCGCCCGGCGCCGGGCAACAGCGACGCGCGAGCTGGGCAACCCGAACCTCCACCATCAGGCCAAGCGGTGAAATCCGCCCGGCGGGCGCCGGCTCCAGAAGCGCCCCGCGCTCGTTCACCTGGAGCACGCTGGCCACCTGGTGCGGCACCACGCCGATAACCCGCTGCCCCACGCCGAAGCGAGTCGCCAGACGCCCTGCACGCAGCACGGTACCCAGCAGGCCAACGGGCTGTTGATCGCCGCCCCTATCCAGGGCCAGGCGCTCCACCTGGATTTCATAGGCATCGTCGGCCAATGCCGACGAGCCGATCAGGCGAGCCTCATAGCCACTGTCGTGACGAGTCAGCAGCACCGGCATACTCGCCACGGCCTGGGTTGGCTCGACACGCTGCAGCAGGCCGCTTTCAATAAGCCGCGCGCCGTAGCGCCGCCCTTCGCGCAGGGCCAACTCATCCACCCAATGCTCAGCCATGGCCTCGTCGAATACGCGGGTGGCCAACGATGCCGGGATGATCGCCGCACCCAGCTCGGCAATATCGATGGAGCCCTGCTGCAGGCCGGCGCACTCGTGGCGCACCACACGCATGAAACCGGCGATGGCCGTCTGCGCCGGCAGGACCGATTCACCGTCACGCACCACGTGGGCATGCCGGGTCAACAGGCGCAAAGGCAGCGTCCGCCCTTGCGCAGCCAGTGCCTGCACCGCTGCGAGCATGTCCGTCAGCACCCGCTCGCCGGTGATGTCTTCACCGCAACCACAGCCGGCGAGCGACAGGCCGATCACCCGATCCACTTCGCTCAGCCGCGCCAGGGTCGCCACCTGCGACCAGCGACAGAAATCGACCGGCCCCCCTCGCTCCCGCGCCAGTCCGACAAGGGCCTCGGCCAACGCATCCGCGCCATCGGCCACCAGCAGCAGGCGTACCGGCCTGGCACTGCTCGCCTGCGCGGCGGGCAGCTCCCGCCACTCCCGCACGTAATCGCCAGCGGGGAGAGTGTCATCCCGGCGATTGCCCCCCAGCGCGAGGCAGAGCAGCCCCTCGATGCAGGCCAGCAAGCGGCCCTGGGTATCCAGCAGTTCGAAGTCACAGACGATCCGCGCGCCCTCACGGCTGACCAGCGATGCGCGGCAGATGAGGGTTTCCGGCAGCGGCTCCTGCACGTGCAACGACTGCAACGATACCGGCAGATAGGCGCCGTCGGTTTCCGCCAGCAGCGTCAGTGCGACCTGGAAGCAGCCGTCGAGCAGCGAGGGGTGCAGCACATAGGCCGCGGCTTCGTCGCCGGCCGTGCGCGGGCGCTCCAGGCATGCTTCGGCCCGGCCCGCCGCCCGGTCGCGGCGCAGCGAGCGAATCGACTGGAAGGCCGGCCCATATTGCAGCGAGCGACGACTCAGGCCGGCATACAGGTCGAGCGCCTCGACCACCTCGCCGGTCACCGGGCCCAGGCGCGGCCTCAGTGCCTGGCCGGCCGCCGGGAACAGCAAGGCTTCGGCATGCACCACCGGGGCACTGGTTTCGTTCTGGCAGTAGGAGGACAGGCGCACCCGCTGGCTGACTCCATCAACCTTCACCGCCAACCGCAACGCCCGCGAGTGGTCAAGGATCAACGGCTGGTGAATGCGCACCTCGCGCAGGCACAGGCCCGTGCTGGATGGCCAGCGCCGCCGGCCCTCCTCGCACAGTGCTTCGAGGAAGGCCGCCGCGGGCATCAGTGGCGTGCCATCCACCACATGGTCGAACAGGTAGTTGAGACGCTGCAGGTTGAGGTCGGCCGGCTCGCCATCGGCGTTGAGCGGCGCGCCCTGGCCCCGCAGGCGATCGCGCAGTTGGTCGTGGCTTTCGTACCAGAGCCGCTGACGCTGCCAGGGATAGGCGGGCAGCTCCAGCTGGCGCCCCTGCGGCGTGCGCACTGACCAGTCGAGGGTGCCGCCCTGGGTATAGATGGCCGCACAGGCCTGGTCCATCGCCGCGGCTTCCGGCTGGTTCATCCACAACGTGGAGACTGTGCTCAGTTCGGCGCCGCGCGCGCCGGCGATCTCTTCCAGCGAGCGGCGCAACACCGGGTGCGGGCCGACTTCGACGAACAGCGAATAGCCGTCATCGATCATCGCGCCGATGGCATCGGCGAAGAGCACCGGATTACGGACGTTGTCGCACCAGTATTCGGTGTCGAAGCGGCGCGCGGCCGGCTCCTCGCCGAATCGACCGCCCGTCACGGTGGAGTAGAGCGGCAACCGCGGGGCGCCGGGGTTCAACCCCGCCAGCGCTTCGCGCAGCAGCGGCTTGAGCGGCTCCATCAGCGGACTGTGATAGGGCACTTCGACGTCCAGGACACGGGCAAACACGCCACGCGCCTCGGCCTCCAGGCGGATGTGCTCCAGGGCCTGGCGGTCGCCGGCCAGGGTAACGCCGGACGGCGAGTTGATCGCGGCGAACGACACGTGTTCGGCAAAAGGCTGCAGCAGTTCGGCGGCGGCCTCCACGGGCAGCCCCAGCGCCAGCATGCCGCCATGGCCCGCCGCCAGCGCCTGGATGCGGCTGCGCTCACGGCTGACCCGCAGCGCCTCTTCCAGCGACAGCATCCCCGAAGCCCAGCCCGAGGCGACTTCGCCGACCGAGTGGCCGATCACCGCATCCGGCACTATGCCCTGGGCTTTGAGCAGGGCGCTCAGGCCCATCTGGATCATCAGGTTGGCGGGCTGTGCGAACTCGGTGCGCTTGATCTGCGACTGCGCCTCGTCGCGCTGCATTTCCTCCAGGATCGACCAGCCGGCGAGCCGCTTGAAGAGCGCGTCGGCCTGCTCCAGGCAGTCGCGGAATACCGCGCTGTCGCGCAGCAGCTCGCGCCCCATGGCCCACCATTGCGGGCCCATACCGGTATAGACGAAGACGATCCGACCATCGCCATTGAACGTCCTGCGGCCCTGCACGGCGGCCGGACAATCCTCGCCCTGCGCCACCTGGTGCAAGGCGGCGACCAGCTCAGCGCGCGTCCGCCCGCGTATCAACAGACGATGATCCAGATGGGTTCGACGCCTGCCCAAGGTGAACAGAATGTCCTGCAGGGTGCCTTGCGAGTCGTCCTCCAGGTACCGCGCCAGCTGGCCGGAACGCTCGCGCAGCGCCTGCGCGTCGCGCGCCGAGAGCGGCAGCCAGTAAGGGGCCGGGGCATCCGCCGGCACACGGACCGACGGCGGCGAGGACGGCGGCAAGGCCAGGATCACATGGGCGTTGGTCCCGCCGTAGCCGAAGGAGTTGATGGCGATGCGCCGCGTCCGCCTTGGATCACCCAGCAACATGACCTCGCGGGGCAGGCTGACCTGTTCCGGAATCTGTGGATTGACCTGCTCCAGGCCCGCCACCGGCGGCACCTTGTTGTGGCGCAGCATCATCAGTGACTTGATCACGCTGGCGATGCCCGCGGCCGCTTCGAGGTGGCCGATATTGGCCTTGACCGAGCCGACGACGCAGCGCCCGGTGCGGCCGTACACCTGAGCAATGGCGGTGGTTTCGCGCGGGTCGCCGACCGGCGTGCCGGTGCCGTGGGCCTCGATGTAATCGATATCTTCCGCCGCGCAACCGCTGGCGGTGAGCACCTCGAGCATGAGCGCACGCTGGGCCTGCGGGTTGGGCACGGTGATGCCGCTGGTGCGGCCATCCTGGTTCACTCCGGCACCCTCGATCAGAGCCAGCACCTGATCGCCGTCACGCAGGGCCGCCGCGTGCGCCTTGAGAACCACGATGCCGCCACCCTCCCCCCGACCGTAACCGTCGGCCCGAGCATCGAAGCTCTTCGAGCGACCGTCCCTTGCCAGAAAGCGCCCCTTGGACATGGCAATGCCGTACTCGGGACGCAGCATGAAGTTCACCCCGCCGGCCAGCGCCATCTCGCACTGCCCGGCGGTGATCGCGGCCACGGCCTGGGCCAGCGCTACCAGCGATGAGGAGCAGGCGGTATCGATGGAAAGACTCGGCCCGCAGAAGTCGAAGGCATAGGAAATCCGGTTCGAGAGCATGGTCAGGGTTGCGCCCGCCGCGCTGTGCGCACCGATCCCCGTACGTGCGCCGGCGGTGAACTGGTTCAACAGGTGATCCACGGTGAAGCCACCGACGAACACCCCCGTCCGTGACCCGGCCAGGGCATCCACATCCAGGCCGGCGCTCTCCAGGGCCTCCCAGGCGACTTCCAGCAGCAGGCGCTGTTGCGGATCCAGCGCCTCGACTTCGCGCGGGGAAAAGCGGAAGAACTCCGCATCGAAGGCGCGGAAGTCATAGCCGTCGAGGAAGTGACCGCGGGTGACATAGGCCTTGCCCGCGGCCTCCCGGGCATTGCAGAAGCGGTCGGTGGACCAGCGTTCCTCGGGGACCGGGCCGACGCAGGTGCTGCCTGCCAGCAGTTGTTCGAAAAATACCTCGGGGGAGTCGGCCTTGCCCGGGAAGCGGCAGGCCGCACCGATGACGGCTACCTGACCGGAAGGTTGGCAAGCAGGGTGTCGCCCATCCATGTGCATGTGAACACTCGAAATGCGATTTCGGAAGTAGCGCCCTCCTCCGTTCGGGCCTGGAGAGCCCTGGACCACGGGGATAGACGCGGGGTGGAGTTCGCCGGCGTCGGATTCAGATGGAGGAAATAGCAGGGACCAACCGGCGGTACGCATGGTAGCCAGCGAGTTCCTGAGAAATGCCTTCAGCGAACGTGTGACCTGTCCTAATCCACATCAGCCGAAAACCCCGCTCGGACTACTCACAGCTCCTCAGCGCTTCCTTTGTCGCCGCTTAGCAGCCGTCATCACTCGTCGAGCGAACGAATCCGCTGTTCGAGGAAACGCCGCTCCGGCTCTAGCCTTGCCAGTTCCAGCGCGCGCTCGTAGGCGGCACGCGCGTCGGCGCGGCGTCCCAGGCGACGACAGAAGTCGGCACGGGCGGCGTGGGCCAGGTGATAGTCCGCCAGGTCACCCCGGGCGAGGATGGCGTCCACCTGAGCAAGCCCGGCCTCGGGGCCGTCGCGCATGGCCAGCGCCACTGCGCGGTTGAGCTCGATCACCGGCGAGGGTTGCAGGGCCAGCAGGAGATCGTAGAGGCCGACGATCTCCGCCCAGTCGGTGCGGGCCATGTCGGGGGCGGCGGCGTGCACGGCGGAGATGGCCGCCTGCAGGGTGTAGGGGCCGACGCGGCGAGTGGCGAGTGCCGCGGTGATCAACTGCTGGCCTTCCTCGATCAGCTCGCGGTTCCAGCGCGAACGATCCTGGTTCTCCAGCAGCACCAGTTCGCCGTCCTCCGCCGTGCGCGCCTCGCGCCGCGATTCGTGCAGCAGCATCAGTGCCAGCAGGCCCATCACTTCGGCTTCGGGAAGCAGTTCCAGCAACTGGCGGCCCAGCCGGATGGCCTCGGCGGAGAGGTCGGTGCGGGTCAGCGAGTCGCCGGCCGAGGCCGAATAGCCTTCGTTGAACACCAGGTAGATGACCCGCAGCACGCTGGCCAGGCGCTCGGGCAGCTCCGCCGCCTCGGGCACCTGGTAGGGAATCTGCGCGTCGCGAATTTTCGCCTTGGCGCGGACGATGCGCTGGGCGATGGTCGAGGGCGTGACGAGAAAGGCGCGGGCGATTTCCTCGGTCTTCAGGTCGCAGACTTCACGCAGGGTCAGCGGCACCTGGGCATCCGCCGCGAGCGCCGGGTGGCAGCAGGTGAAGATCAAGCGCAGGCGGTCGTCCTCGACGCTGGCATCGGCCTGCTCCTCCACCGATTGCGCGTCGATTTCCAGCTGCTCGGCGATCTGCGCCAGGGAGGCGTCGAACCGCGAGCGGCGGCGCAGGCCGTCGATGGCCTTGAAGCGCCCGGCGGAGACCAGCCAGGCGCGCGGATTGGCCGGCACGCCGTCGCGCCGCCACTGGTCCACGGCGGCGACGAAGGCCTCGTGCAGCGCTTCCTCGGCCAGGTCGAAGTCGCCCAGCAGGCGAATCAGTGTCGCCAGGACCCGGCGCGATTCACGGCGGTAGATGTCGTCGACCACATCGCGCAGAGGCTGTGCGGAGTATTCGTGCATGCGGCCCGTGATCCTTGGCGGTGGAGAGGGTCCGCCTATCCTGCACGGGTTTTCGTCACCGAGGGAAATCATCGGACGGGTGTTCGGCCCGAGAGGGTTGCGGGGTGTTTCAGATGGCGGGACAGCCCCTGTAGGAGCGAGCTTGCTCGCGAACCGGCCCAACTCAAGTGCTCGGGATGTTCGCGAGCAAGCTCGCTCCTACAAGTCGAGGTCACGGTCAGGGCTTGGCATCGAAGAGCAACTGCCCCGTGGCCGGATCGAAGGGGATGGAGAAGTGCTCGTGGGCGATCTTCCACTGCCCCGCCTCGCGTCGCAGGCCGACCGTCACGCGCACCCAGGAAGCATTGTGCTGGCCCTTGTCGTCAGTCCCCCCGCAGTAGGCGACGTAATGCCCGAAGGCACTGTCGCCACCGCCTTCGAAGCCCAGCTGGTGCATCTCGAAGGTCGGCTCCTTGCACATCTGCGTGCAGTCGCGCCAATGGCTGGCGTAGGCCTCGACGCCCTGGAACTGCAGTTGCTTCACCGCATCGAAGGCGAGGATGTCACGGGTGTAGTGGCGGGTAATGTCTTCCACGTCAGAGGCGCGGACGGCTTTCAGCCAACTCTCCAGCAACGCGTGAAGCTCGGTATGGGCGGCGTTCTTTTCAGCGGCAGTCATGGGGTTCTCCTCGTACTGATAGCGGATCAGGAAGCGCAGCAACTGTGCGGCGGCGCGGCTTGCTCGTAGTCGTCGTGGAAGCGCGTCCAGTTCATGCCCTGGCCCTGGTAGTCGGGCATGCCGCCCCAGCCTTCGCCACGCCCCAGCGGGGTGAGGTCGAGCAGGTGGTAGGTGAACAGCGGCGCCTCCAGTCCCCGGCCATAGGTCGAGTAACTGTGGAAGACCTGGTCGCCGTCGCGCAGGAACACGCTCATGCCCGGCTGCTCGCCGCGCACGTGGTAGTCCTGGCCGAGGCGCTCCAGCTCCGCCTTGTCACGATAGTTGTATTCCACCGGGGCGACGGATTCGTCGACGCTGACATGGAAGTCGTAGTTGAAGTCGCAGCCGAACGACGAGTACCAGGGGAACTGCCAGCCCATGCGGGCACGGAACGGCGCGATCTCCTCCAGGGGCGCGCGGGACACCAGGACGAAGGTGGTGCCGCGTGCATGCAGGTGCTCCAGGCGGCCGAGGTTGTCGACCAGGTAGGAGCAGCCCTCGCAGCCCAGCCCCGTGTCGCGGTGGAACATGAAGTGGTAGACGATCAGCTGCGGCCGGCCTTCGAACAGGTCGAGCAGGCGCAAAGGGCCGTGCGGGCCCTCGAAGCGGTAGTCCTTGTCGATGCGCACCACCGGCAGCTCGCGGCGCTGGGCATTGAGCGCGTCGCGCGCGTGGGTGGCGGCCTTCTCCTGCTCCAGCAGGCGGATACGCGCCTGACGCCAGGCAGCTGGGGAGACCACGCGAGGAAAGTCCTGGTTAGCCAGTTTCATGTCGCACGCTCCTGGGGGCGTTCCCGTTGTTCGTTGGGCCGGGCGCGGCGCTTGCCGCGCAGGCGGGTGACGGCGAATGCGCTGACGCCGCCGGCGGAAAGGACGCTGGTCACCGCCAGCGTCAGGGTCGATACGCAAAGTGGGCACATGGGCGCCTCCCGCGTGTGGGGTGGTCGTTGGCTCAGCCTTGTTCGGCGAGTCGCTTGAGGTTGGCCAGGCCGGCTTCGAAGTCCTTGCCGACCATGCGGTCCACGTCGATGAACAGGTGCATGATCTTCGCCACGAAGGGCACCGGGCCGTACATCGCCCAGGTCACCTGGGTGCCGCCATCGCTCGGCGCCAGGGTGAACTCGGCGGTATTGCTGGCCTTGAACGGCTTGAGGAAATCCAGCGCGATGGCGGTGCGGCGGCCGGGATCGCTGTCGATGATCTCCATGCGCCCGGCGCCGGCCTTGCCGTTGCCGGACCAGGCATACACCGCGCCGCGCCCTCGCTCCGCCCCGGAGAAGCGGCGCTGCATGTCCGGGTCGAGCGCCTCGAAGGGCGACCACTGGCGCCACTGATGGAAGTCCTCGATGTAGCCCTGGACCCTTTCCGGTGGCGCCTGGATACGCGCCGTGCGCTCCACGCGGAAAGTGCCTGGACGATTCGCCGCCAGCACCAGGACCACCACCACGGCCAGTACCACCACCAACGCAATCCACTTGAGCATCCCATCCTCCTGATCTGGCTATCACGATTGGAGCCGGGCCTCAGCGCCCGGCGAAGTAACGGTCCCAGTCGCGTACCGGGCGGACTTCCACGGCGCCCAGGCGGCCGCTGGGAATCCGCTGCGCGATCTGCAGCGCCTCGTTGAGGTCGCGGGCGTCGACCAGCACGAAGCCGCCCAGGTACTCGCGCGTCTCGGCGAAAGGGCCGTCGGTGATCGACAGCCCGGCCGCCCCGTGGCGCAGCGTGGTGGCGCTCTGCACCGTCTCCAGCGCTTCGGAAGCCAGCACCCGCCCGGCCCGGCGCTGGTACTCGTCGTTGGCGAAACATTCGTCCATCAGCCGGCGGTACTCGGCCTCGGACAGGCTGGAGAGTCGCTGGTCGTCCACGTAGATCAGGCAGAGGTATTTCATGGCTGGCTCCGCTTCAGTGCCCTTTGCTTAGCTCATAGTCGAAGGGCGTGGGACGGAATCGACAGCGGTCGCGAATTTTTTTCGCAGGGTGCGGCCTGCTACCGCCCCACGGCTCTCGGCCAAGGGCCCTGGTGCCGTTCATCGGGCTCCATCTGCCGGGTTGCTGAGGTTTTCAGAATCGTCTCAGGGCGTTTCGTACGCCCCGACGTGAAGATGGCCTTGGGAAAAAACCCTGACCATGGAGCTCAAGAAAATGAAACTTCACGCAACCGCCCTGGCCGTCGCCGCCGCATTCGCCGTGCCGGGCATGGCCTTCGCTGCCAACACCATCAATTTCAGTGGTGAAGTGACCGACCAGACCTGTTCGGCCGTGGTCGACGGCAACACCGACCCGACCGTGATCCTCGACAGCGTGCCAGTCAGCGCCCTGAACGGCAGCGTCGGCCAGACCACCGGCGAAACCAGCTTCACCCTGCAACTGACCGGTTGCGCCGCGCCCAGCGGTGCGGACGAGCACTTCACCACCCTGTTCCAGGCCACCAACGCCACCGCCTCGGGCAACCTGACCAACACCGCTTCCGGCGGCGCCAGCGGCGTGGCCCTGCAGCTGCTCGACGGCCCGGCCGGCACCCCGGTGAACCTGGCGGGCGGCGCCGCCGTGGAAGCCGGCGACATCGTCCTGGCCGACGGCCAGACCAGCACCAGCTACGACTACGCGGTGCAGTACATCTCCGAAGACGCCACCGTGACCCCCGGCCCGGTGCTCGGCTCGGTGACCTACACCCTGCGTTACGAGTAATACCCCGCGGCACCGCGAGGTGCCGCCTTCCCGTTTCGTCACACCGCTGGCCTGCAGCGGTGCGACCTCGAAGGTGAACCGGATGAAAGCCCTCCCACTGCGCTCGCCTGGCGCGGCGACGCTTGCGCTCGCCCTGCTGGCATCCTTCAGCGCCACGCTCGCCCAGGCCAGCGTGGTGATCACCGGCACCCGCGTCATCTACCCCGCCGAGGCACGGGAAAAGACCGTGCAGATGACCAACCAGGACGCATTCCCCAACGTCATCCAGTCCTGGATCGATGTGAACGATCCCGCCTCCACGCCGGACACCGCCAAGGCGCCCTTCCTGGTCAACCCGGCGGTGTCGCGCATGGCGCCCGGCAGCGGCCAGACCCTGCGCATCCTCTACACCGGCTCCGGCCTGCCCCAGGACCGCGAATCGCTGTTCCACCTCAACGTGCTGCAGATCCCGCCGCGCAACGCCGCCAAGGCCGAGCAGAACCAGATGCTGCTGATGCTGCGTAACCGCCTGAAGCTGTTCTACCGCCCGGCGAGCATCGCCGGCAGCCCGGAACAGCTGCCGGAGAAACTGCGTTTCAGCCTGGTGCAGAGCGGCAGCGGCTGGCGCGTGAAAGTGGAGAACCCCACCGGCTACCACGCCTCCTTCGGCGCGGCGACGCTCAGCGTCGGTGGGCAGCAGTGGAAGCTCCAGCCGAGCATGGTGGCACCGCTGGGCGAGGCCCAGTGGCCGGCGGAGAAGCCCTCCGCCCTGCCCGCCGGCCCCGTGCGGCTGTCAGCCCAACTGATCAACGACTACGGCGCAAGAGTGGAACTTCGCCATGACCTGCCGCGCTGACCCTCGCCATGGACTGCTGCCCTTCGCCCTCGGAGCCCTCGCCATGGCAGTCACGGGCCTGGCTCTGGGCGACGCGGACTACCGCTTCGACGACAACCTGCTGATGGGTTCGGGCCTGGCCGGCGGCAGCCTGGAGCGATTCAACCGCGCCGACCAGGTGGACCCCGGCAGCTACCACGTCGACCTGTTTCTCAATGGCCAGTACAGCGCCCGGACCGAGGTGGAGTTTCGCCAGCGCGGCGAACGCGCCGAGCCCTGCTTCAGCGAGCGCTTCCTGCGCCAGAGCCTGGGCGCACGCCCCGACCCGCTGGCCGGCAAGGACGACCAGGGCATCTGCCACTGGCTGACCGACCGCCTGCCGGGCGCGACCTGGAACCTGGATACCGCGCGCCTGCGCCTGGACCTCGCGGTGCCCCAGGCGCTGCTGGACATCAAGCCACGCGGCTACGTCAGCCCCGAGGAATGGGACGCCGGGACCACCATGGGCTTCGTCAACTACGACGCCAACCTGTACCGCTCGACCTTCGAGGGCTCCGGCAGTGGCGGCCATTCCGACTACGGCTACCTGGGCCTCAATGGCGGCGTCAACCTGGGCCTGTGGCGCCTGCGCCACCAGTCCAACTACACCTACTCCAGCTACGCCGGCAACACCCGCAGCGACTGGAACAGCATCCGCACCTACGCCCAGCGCGCGGTGCCGGGCCTGCGCAGCGAACTGACCCTGGGCGACAGCTACACCGAGGGCAACCTGTTCGGCAGCCTGGGCTACCGTGGCGTGCGCCTGGCCACTGACGACCGCATGCTGCCGGACTCGCAACGCCAGTACGCGCCCCAGGTGCGCGGCACCGCGAACACCAATGCGCGGGTGGTGATCAGCCAGAACGGCAAGAAGATCCACGAGAGCAACGTCGCACCGGGTCCGTTCGTCATCGACGATCTCTACGGCACCGCCTACGACGGCGACCTCGACGTCCAGGTGATCGAGGCCGACGGCAGCGTCTCGCGCTTCTCCGTGCCCTTCTCCGCCGTGCCCGAGTCCATGCGTCCCGGCCTGTCGCGCTACAGCGCCACAGTGGGCCAGGCCCGCCAGTACGGCGACGGCAACGACCTGTTCGGCGACCTCACCTACCAGCGCGGCCTGACCAACGCCCTCACCGCCAACCTCGGCGCGCGGGTTGCCGAGGACTACCTCGCCGTGCTCGGCGGCGGCGTCCTGGCCACGCCCTACGGCGCCTTCGGCATGAACACCACCTTCTCCAGCGCCACCGTGGAGAACAACCAGCGCAAGCAGGGCTGGCGCGTAGGGCTGAACTACAGCCGGACCTTCCAGCCGACCCAGACCACCCTGACCCTGGCCGGCTATCGCTACTCCACCGAGGGCTACCGTGACCTGGGCGATGCGCTGTCCGCGCGCGATGCCGACGAGCACGGCGAGAGCTGGGATTCGAGCAGCTACAAGCAGCGCAACCAGTTCACCCTGCTGGTCAACCAGGGCCTGGGGGAGTATGGCAACCTCTACCTGTCCGGCTCCACCAGCGACTACTACGACGGCAAGAGCCGCGACACCCAGCTGCAGGTCGGCTACTCCAACACCTGGCGCCAGCTCAGCTACAACCTCGCCTACTCGCGCCAGCAGACCACCTGGTACCGCGACCTGGACAACGATTACGACCCGTCACTGCCGCCGCAGGTCAACCTGCAGCACGGCAGCAACCGCAACAACACCCTGACCCTGAGCCTGTCGATGCCGCTGGGGTCCACCAGCCGCGCGCCCAACCTGAGCGCCATGGCCTCGCGACGCTCCGGCGACACCCGCGGCAGCAGCTACCAGACCGGCCTCAACGGCACCCTCGGCGAAGACCGCACGCTCAGCTACGCGCTCTCCGCCGGGCGCGACAGCGAAGGCCAGGGCACCGACTTCAACGGCAGCCTGCAGCAGCAGACATCCATCGCCACACTCAACGCCGGCTATGCCGAAAGCTCCACCTACCGCCAGGTCAATGGCGGCCTGCGCGGCGCGGCCGTGCTGCACAGCGGCGGGCTGACCCTGGGCCCCTACGTCGGCGACACCTTCGCCCTGGTGGAAGCCAAGGGCGCCAGTGGTGCTGGCGTACGCGGCGGCCAGGGCGCGCGGGTGGACAGCAACGGCTACGCCGTGGTGCCCTCGCTTTCGCCGTACCGCTACAACCCCATCGGCCTCGACCCGCAAGGCATCGACGAAGACGCCGAACTGGTGGAAACCGAACGCAAGATCGCGCCCTACGCCGGCGCCGCCGTACGGGTCGAGTTCAAGACCCTCACCGGCCACCCGCTGCTGATCCAGGCGAAGCTCCCCGATGGCGAGCCGTTGCCGCTGGGTGCCGACGTGCTCGACGGCCAGGGCGTGAACATCGGCATGGTCGGCCAGGGCGGCCAGGTCTATGCCCGTGCCGAAGGCGACAAAGGCCGGCTGCGCGTGCAGTGGGGTGAACGCGCGGAGGATTCCTGCCAACTGCCCTACGACCTCAAGGGCGCCAACCTCGACCAGGTACTCATCCGCCTGCAGGGCATCTGCACTCCGGAGGCCTCATGAAACCGCTACTGCGCAGTCTGCCGCTGCTGGCCCTGCTGCTGGCCCCCGTCACCTGGGCCACCTGCTACAAGGTCACCGGCGTGGGCACAGCCACCACCACACTCACCTAC
Source organism: Enterobacterales bacterium AE_CKDN230030158-1A_HGKHYDSX7 (assembly GCA_046940325.1). Classification (GTDB taxonomy): domain Bacteria; phylum Pseudomonadota; class Gammaproteobacteria; order Pseudomonadales; family Pseudomonadaceae; genus Pseudomonas. The sequence goes on from JBKYMN010000013.1 coordinate 195,653, forward strand.
CAGATCCGCCCCGGCGAGGGCGTCGCCGGCGCCTGGCCAGGCGATGGTGCCTGCGACTCCTGCAATGGCTCGCTCGGCCTGCCCAGCGTGATCAACGTCAGCGACGCCAGCTTCCAGCCCGACGGGACCCTGATCGCCAGTTCCGTTTCCCCGCTGACCCAGTACGGCAACTCCGCCGGCTACGACGCCGAGCGCGTGTTCTTCCGCTGTGCCCCGGAGGATGCGGTCTTTGAGATGTTCTCCTCCAACGCAGACGACCTCTACAGCGGCTGGTACAACGGCGGCGACAGCGTGGGCAATTCCATCGGCCTGCAAGCCGCCTACCGCACCGCCTGGCCCAACGTGCTGCTGCGCCTGACCCACGTGGAAACCGGACAGTACTTCACCGATGTCTGGCGCGAACGTCAGCTCAGCGGGCTGGACATCGACTCGCGCGGCTATCAGCTGGTCAAGGCGAAGAACCTCAGCGCCGTGCGCGCCGAGCTGTTCCGCGCCCCGCTGGAAAGCACCCGCTACTACTCCGCGACCATCGCGTCCCAGGCGTACCTCTATACCCAGCCCGCCGGCTACATCGCCATCAAGGGGCCGGGCCTGGCCTACCCCACGGTCGGTCAGACCCACTACGGCAACTACAGCGGCTGGCACTACAACTGGCCGGGCGCGATCGGCCTGTACGGCGACGTAACGCTCAAGCGCTACCCCACGTGCGCAGTGACCAACGTCACCCCGCATGTGGTCTTCCCGTCGATTTCCATCGGCGAGATCAACGCCGGCGCCAACCGCGAGATGCCCTTCCAGGTCGATTTCAAATGCCAGTCAGGGGTAACCAACAGCACCGCCGCCAATGGCACCGCGCTGGGCATCAAGGTGTCCTCTGGCGCTCTCGCGGCCTCGTCCGGCCTGGGGTTGGTCAACGCCAACGGCGGGCTGTCGTACCTGGTCTCCGATCGCTACGGCCAGCCGGGGATGGCCCAGGGTGTAGGCATCCGCCTGCTGCGCAACGGCAGCGCGATGAACCTGCTGGCCAACGAGGACTCCGCCAACGGCAGCAATGCCGAAGCCCGCGGCTGGTATCCGGTGATCGGCGCCGCGTCGAACGACACCGGCACGGTCAGCGGCATCACCCAATACAGCGAGACCTTCCGCGCGCGCCTGGAGAAGCTCAGCCTGGGCAGCATGCCGACGGTCACCGCCGGCCGCGTCGAAGCCACCGCGCAGGTGGTGATCCGTGTCCAGTAACCCGCTGCGCGTACTGCTGCTGGGCCTGGCGCTGCTGGCCGGCGCGAGCGCCCACGCCGGCGTCACGGCCGAACGTACGCGGGTGATCTTCGCCGAAGGCCAGCGCGAAGCCTCGCTGGCGCTGGTGAACCAGAACAGCTACCCGGTCATCGTGCAGACCTGGATCGATGACGGCGAGCTGGAAGCCGCCCCGCAGAGCGCCGAGGCGCCGATCATGCCGCTGCCCCCGGTGTTCCGCCTGAACCCCGGCCAGCAGCGCAGCCTGCGCTTGCTGCACACCGGCCAGCAACTGCCGAAGGACCGCGAGTCGCTGTACTGGCTGAACCTCTATGAAATCCCTCCGCAGTCCAGCGATCCGCTGGCCGAGGGACAATCACGGCTGACGGTGACCCTGCGCACCCAGATGAAGGTCATCTACCGCCCGCGCGCCCTCGCCAAGGCGGCGGAAGAAGCGCCGCGCCAGCTGCTGTTCCGCCGCGCCGGCGGCGGCGTGCAGGTGGAAAACCCCACGCCCTACTTCATCACCCTGGCCGGCGCGCAAGTGGGCCAGGGCAAGGCCGGCACGCCGCTTCCGGCGGAGTTGCTGCCACCGTTTTCGACTCGCCCCCTGACGCCCATGCAGGTTTTGCCCGCCGGCGCAGGTGAAGTTCGCTATGTGTGGATCGACGATGGCGGCAACAGCCAGCAAGGCTCAACCCCCCTGCGTTGAGCCACCTGCTTTTCGTGGGAGCGAGCTTGCTCGCGAACCGACTCCGTCGGGGGACTGTTCGCGAGCAAGCTCGCTCCTATAACAGCCCGCAGCACCCTGGCTCTGGCTATGGCGCTTGAAGACTTCCAGAGAAACTCCCGCGCACCCCGGACGGCCCCTTTCAACGAGGGAATTTTTCGCCTAGGCGAAAAACCGGATGGAGGGGCAAGACCTTTGGTTACTTTGGGGCGTTTGCCAAAGTAACTCGCCCGAGGGGGCGAAACAAAATCGCTCAACACACGCCGAAGCGGCGCAGAAAACCAAGCCCCCGACAGCATCGCAGACCACAGACTATTACTGAAACAGATTGGCCTTCACACAGAACGTCAGCAACGCCTGGTCGGTCTCCACATCGAGCTTGCGCATGGCCGAGATCTTCTGCGCACTGACAGTCTTCACGCTGCGATTGAGCAGCAGCGCGATATCGCGCACGCTCATCCCCGAGACGAAATGGCGCAGCACCTCGTACTCCTTCACCGACAGGCTGGCGATGCGCCCCTCCACGTCGTCCCCGCTGGCCAGCACGCTACTGGCGGACTGCATGCCCGGACCACGGTAGATGCGGTCCTGGGACAAGGCCTTGAGCGCCACCAGGATCTCGTTCAGGTCGCCGTTCTTCAGGATCACCCCGGACACTCCCAGGTCGTAGAGGCTGGAGAGGATCAGCGGGTTGGACAGCATGGTGAGGATGAGGACGCGGGTGCCGGGAAAGTTGCGCAGCAGGTACTCGATCAGCTTGAGGCCATCGCCGTAGGTCTGGTCGCCGGGCATGTTGAAGTCGGTGATGACGATGGCCGGATTCAGCTCCCGGTACAGCGCCACCAGTTCACTGGAATTGTGCGCCTCGCCGACCACCTCGAAACGATCGTCCCGCTCGATCACCTCGCGAACCCCCATCAGTACGATGGGATGGTCGTCCGCAACTACCACTCTGACTTTTTCCATGAGTTCTTCTTGAGTCCCAACATTTGCGATCGTTGGCCGGCTCCGCGAGCTCGGCACTCCATCCAGAGTAGCCCCGGATTGCGGGCAGGCTCTCAGAGGCTGGCCAGGGCCGCCTCGATTCGCCGCAGCAGCGTGGTCACCGCCGCGGACAGCTCCGGCCCGGCAGGCTGCGCGATCAGCGCCTCCTCCACCGCACCGCAGGCATCGCTGAGCCCGTGGGCCTGGACCACCGCGAGCGCCCCGCGCAGGCGGTGCACCTGCTGGCGGACGGTCGCCAGGTCATTGCCCTGCAACGCATCGGCCACGCCCTGCATATCCTGACGCATGGTGCGCAGGAACAGCTCACGCATCTTCTCCGAGACCTGGATGCGGTCCTGCGCCGGCGCCTCGGGCGGATCTACGCTTTCCGGCGGCTCCGCCGGTGCATGGCCGCACACCTTGAGCAAGCCATCATGCAGCGTGCGCAGGCTCATCGGCTTCACCAGCCAGGCATTCATGCCCACCGCCATGCAGCGTTCGCCCTCCTCGCGCAGGGCATTGGCGGTGACGCCGATGATCGGCAGCCAGTTATCGTGCCGACGCAGTTCGCCGACCAGTTCGTAGCCGTTCATCACCGGCATGTTCACATCGGTCAGCAGCGCGTCGAAGGCACCGGGCGCCCAGCGCTGCAACGCCTCCCGACCGTTGCTGGTGAGGGTGACCCGGCAGCCCAGTTCCTCGAGCTGCTCCTTGAGCAGCGCCTGGTTGATCGGGTTGTCCTCGGCCACCAGCACACGCAGGCCCAGCTTGCCCAGGCGGGGAGGCCGAGGCGCCTGCTGGGGCTCGCCCGACTCGCCGCGCTGTGCCAGGCGCAGCGCCTGGGCAATGCCCGAGAGATGGTAAAGACTGACCTTCCAGCAGCAACTCGTGGCCTGCGGCTGCACGGTCGCTTCAGCCAGCGCGCAAACCCGTGGGCCTCCATTCCACAACGACTCGCCGTCGCCGGCATCGAGCAGGTCGAGCAGCACCGCGTCGGGCGGAGCGTCCGTCGGCAATTCCTCCATGACCAGTGCCGAGCCGCCCCAGCAGTCGATCCATGCCGCCAGGCTCTGCGCCAGCTCCTTCACCGGCGCCCGCACGTAGATCGGCCGCGGCAGCAGCCGTGCCCCCTCGGCCGTCGGTTGGGCTCGCTCCAGTACCGGCAGTGCCAGGGTGAAGGTGAAACTGCTGCCCAACCCGGTCTCACTGACCACTCGCAGCTGTCCACCCATCAGCTCGCTGAGCCGCGCACAGATCGACAGGCCCAGGCCGGTTCCGCTGATCGTGTGCTGGTGCCCGTGCGCCTGGTAGAAGGGTTCGAACAGGCGTTTCTGCTGCGCATCGGACATCCCGATGCCGGTGTCGGTCACCTGCCACTGCAGGGTCGCTTCGCCAGCCGTGCCGGGCTGCACGCGCAGACGCAGCACCACGCGCCCGATGTCGGTGAACTTCAGGGCATTGCTCAGCAGGTTGTTGAGGATCTGCCGGATACGTGCGGCATCCCCCCGTACCAGTCCCGGCACATCGGCATCGATGCAGGCAAAGAGCTGCAACTGCTTGCCCCCGGCGACACCGGCGTAGCCCGCCAGCGCCGCCTCGGCGAGCTCCAGGGGGTTGAACTCGACCGGCTCCAGGGCCATCTGCCCGGCCTCGATCTTCGACACATCGAGGATGTCGCTGATCAACTGCAGCAGGGTCGAGGATGAACGCTGGATGGTGTCCAGGTAATCGTGCTGCTGCCCGGTCAGCTCGGTCAGGCCGAGCAGCTCCAGGGTGCCCAGCACGCCGTAGAGTGGCGTGCGGATTTCATGGCTCATGGTGGCGAGGAAGATCGATTTCGCTTCGCTGGCGGCATCCGCCGACAGCTTGGCGTCGGCCAGCATCTGCTGCGCCTGCTTGTGCGCGCTGATGTCATTGAAGGCGCAGAGCACCACGTTCTCGCCGCGATAGCGGGTTGGCGCGAAGCTCGCGTGCAGGGCCCGCCCCTCGACCTCGAAGACCAGCTCGCCCGCACCAGCGCCGTTCCCCGCTTCCAGGTCCCATTCGCGGCTGATACGGGTGATCGCCTCGGCGTCCCCCAGCCAGAGTTCGGCGAGGCGGTTCTGCATCACCACCTGGTGGCTGTCGTGGCGCAGCACGCAGAGCGCCACCGGCGCGGTCTGGATCACCGCGCGGCTGAAGGCATCGCTCTCGACGATCTCCAGGTGTGCGCGGCGGGCCGGGCGGATCACCCGCCGCGAGTACCAGCGCAGGGCGAACCAACCGCCGGCCAGGCTGCCCAGGACCAGCGCCAGCCCGCCCAGGAACTGCCATTTGGCGTAGCGGAAGAAGCTGCGGTAGCTCAGGCGGTACAGCGCGGTCCAGCCGCCGTTGAATTCGCTGCGCACCTTGAACACCAGGCCATCGGCACTGACGTTCAGGCCTTCGTGGTAATCCCGCTCGCCGCCCTGGAAATCGATCAGCACCTGGCCACTGGGCGAAATCAGCTCCAGCTCGTCGAATACCGGACGGTCGAGAATCTGCTCGAGGTCGTTGATCCGCCACAGGTCCAGCAGCGACACGGCGACGACCCGGCGATCCAGGTCGGACTCCCACCAGAGCACATCGGGCAGGTCCAGGCTGACGTAGGCCAGCAGTTCGCGGGCCCCGTCACGGGTGTAGGACTGCGCCTGGGCCCAGTGCACCTGGGTATCGCTGCGCTTGGGTGAGCGCTCCTCCAGTGCCTGGTGCACACGCTCAATCACCGCCAGGTAGTTGCCCCGGGTCAGGGGCCGCTGACCGCGAAAATTGCCGATCGACGGCACCGCCAGGCTGGTGGGCCCATGCAGGTCGAGCACCAGTACCTGCGGCGCGGGGTAGGCCGAAGTGCTCCAGTAGCTGCTGTAGAAGTTGGCCAGCATCACGCCGAAGGAGAAGGTGCCGGGCCTTTCCCGCGGGGTGACCTGACGCACCTGTTGCGCCAGGGTGAAGGACATGGCGAAGGAGAATTCGCGGCCCTCGTGAATCTCCATGCCGTGTTCGCGGACCAGCATGCGCCGCTGCAGCGGAATCACGTCCAGGTCCTGGCGCTGGGTGGATTCATCGCTCTGCTGGGCGATCCGGTTGAGGAACGCCTCGTGTTCGTGGATGTCACCCACCAACCGGCTGAAGTGCACGTGCACCTTGTCACGCTCCTCCTGCACCAGCCTGCCCAGCGCCCAGTAACAGGCGCCCACCAGCAGCAGGGCGAGAGAGACGGCGCACAGCAGCACGACATTCAGGCGCAGCGAGCTGCTGGCCAGTTTTCGAATCGAGCCGTTGTCATGTTCCTTCATGCAAAAAGCATCCGGTATCGCGGAAAGTGGCGGCGGCAAGCCCGCCGGATACCAGCAGACTGTAGATGTGAGTGCGGGATCAGGCGAGCCGGCACCCCGCGCAGGGACGATGATCGCCCGTGCATCTTCGTTGCGTCTGCCGTGGGTCAATGCGCCATGGCGGAGCGCTCCTGGAGCAGCTGGCGGGTGAACACCTCCGGCGGCACCGGCTCGGAGAACAGGTAGCCCTGGGCGCAATCGCAACGCAGCCGGCGCAGCAGGGTCAGCTCGTCGGGGTGCTCGACGCCTTCGGCGACCACCTCCAGCCCCAGTTGCCGCCCCAGCTTGACGATGCTCTCCAGCGCCGCCGCCAGGCCTTCGTCATCCATGCAGCCGTGCACCAGCGCGCGGTCGATCTTGAGCTCCGTGAACGGCGTCGAGACCAGGTTGTACAGCGAGCTGTAGCCCTGGCCGAAATCGTCCTGGGCCAGGCCGAACCCCTTCATGCGCAACCGGCAGGTCCCGGCGTAGTAATTGGCCGGAGTCGCCGTGCTGCTGCATTCGAGCAGCTCGAAGACGATATGGGCGGGCACACCGCCGCGCGCGGCCACGAAAGCGGCCAGGCGGTCGGGCAGATCGGGATCGTCCAGCAGGTGGGTCGGCAGGTTCACCGCCAACGACAGGCGAAATCCCTGCCGGGTCCAGTCAGCCTGGGCTTGCAACGCCTGATCGAGCATCGCCCAGAGCAGCGCTTCGTCGAGCCCCGCCGCACTCAGGGCGTCCATGAAACTCCCCGGCCGCAGGACGCCGTGCTGCGGATGCTCCCAGCGCACCAGCGCCTCGGCCGCCACGATGCGGCCGTCGATCAGCGAGGACTTGGGCTGGAACCAGGCGCGGAACTGCCGTTGCGCCAAAGCCTCTTCCAACTGCTCCGGGGTTGGCACCGGGATCGCCGGCACCTGGCGCCGCTGCTCGCGTTCCAGGCGCGAGGCGAGCTTTTCCAGCAGGCGGCGAATGACCGGCGCACGCGCCGGCTTGGCGATCTGTTCGAGCACAGTGATGCCATGGGCGCGGGCCACCATGCAGGCGCTGCCCATCAGGCGCCGCGATGCCGAAGTCATGATCGCCAGCAGCGGCGGTTGGCTGAATGTCGCCAGGCGCTGGATCAGCTGCACGCCGTCCAGGTCCGGCATCATCAGGTCGCTGAGGACCAGGTCGAAGTTTTCCCGCTCCAGCCAGCGCAGCGCTTCGCGACCATCCTCCGCGGCGCGCACATCCTCGACGCCCTGCTCGCGGAACAGGTTGAGCAGGTACTCGCGCTGGAAGGGCTGGTCCTCGACGATCAGGATTCGTTGACGTCGCATGGCGGCAGCTCCTTCGGCAGGCTGGTCAGGCAGTGGCGCAAGGTGCGCAGGTCTACCGGCTTGAGCAGGCAGAGGTTCATGCCGGCACCGAGGCACCGCTCGTTCTCCTCGTGCATGGCGTTGGCGGTCGCGCCGATGATCGGCCCGCGGTAGCCGCGCTGGCGCAGCGCGCGGGCCAGTTCGTAGCCATTGACGTGGGGCATGTTGACGTCGCTGAGCACGATGTCGAAGGCCTCGGGCTGCCAGCGCGTGAGCGCCTGCCGGCCATCGGCAGCCAGTTCGACGGCGCACCCCAGGGTTTCCAGCTGGTCGCGCAGGATCAGCTGGTTGATCGGGTTGTCCTCCACCAGCAGGACCCGCAGGCCGAGCCCGATATCGGGCAGCGTCTCGGCCAGGCGCGACGCCTCGCCGCTGGCGCAGCCCTGCGCCTGCGCCAGGGCGCGGCGCAGGCCTTCGAGGTTGTAGCGCCCCACGTGCCAGTCGCAGCCCTCCTGCCGCGGTCGCTCGCCCCCCAGGTCGGACACCACCACGCGGCAGCCCCGCCAGGCCGGCAATGGCGTGCGGTCATGCGGATTGAAGCGTACGTCCACCAGCACACTGGAGGCGTCCTCCTCGATCGCCAGGTCCGCGCTCGCCACCTGGGCGCGAGCGCCCCAGCGGGTGATCCAGCCGCACAGGCTCTCGGCCAGCTCGCGATTGGGCGCGTGCACCCAGACCATGGCGTTGCACAGAACCGGCTCATTGGACATCTGCCGGTCCACGCACTGCAGCGGCAGGCTGAGGGCGAAGCTGCTGCCCAGGCCGACGTCGCTGACCACCCGCAGCTGTCCGCCCATCAGCTCGGTGAGCCGCTTGCAGATCGACAGCCCGAGGCCGGTCCCCCCGGCCACGCGGGCATGGCCCGCCACCTGGTAGAAGGCATCGAAGAGGTTGTCCTGCTGGTCTTCGGGAATCCCGACGCCGGTGTCGGCCACCTGCCAGTGCAGGATGTCGTGCCAGTCTTCGCCGGGCTCGGCGCGCACACGCAGGACGATGCGCCCGCTGTCGGTGAACTTCACCGCGTTGCTCAGCAGGTTGTTGAGGATCTGGCGGATACGCGTGGCGTCGCCCAGCATCCGCTCGGGCATCTGCGAGTCGCAGCACGCATAGATCTGCAGGCCCTTGGCGCGCGCCGCGGCGGCATAGGACTGGACCGTGTCCAGGGTCAACTCCAGCGGCGAGAACTCCACCGGTTCCAGCCCCAGCTGGCCGACCTCGATCTTCGACACGTCGAGCACATCGCTGATCAGCTGCAGCAGGGTCGAGGACGAGCGCTGGATGGCGCGCAGGTAGCCGGACTGCTGGTGGTCCAGCGCCGTACGGCCGAGCAGCTCGAGGGTGCCCAGCACGCCGTACAGCGGTGTACGGATCTCGTGGCTCATGGTCGCCAGGAACAGCGTCTTGGCCTCGTTGGCGCTGTCGGACAGGCGCTTGGCCTCGGCCAGTGCGGCCTCGGTCTGCTTGCGCGCACTGATGTCGCTGAAGGCGCAGCACAGCACTTCGTCGCCCTTGTAGCGGGTCGGCGTGTAGCTCAGGAACAGGTGGCGCCCGTCATGGGTCTCCACTTCCTCGCAACCGCCCTCCTCGCCGCTGCTGAACCCACGCTCCAGCCAGCCATAGCTCCAGTAGCGGCGCTCGTCGCCGCTGCCCAGCCATTGCTGGGCCAGGCGGTTTTCCAGGACCACCTCGGCGTCGTGGCGGCGCAGGACACAGAGCGCCACCGGCGCGGTCTGGATCATCGCGCGGGAGAAGCTCTCGTTCTCCACCAGGGCGTTGAGGCGATGTTGCGCCGGCCCGATCAGCCGGCGGTTGATGCGCCGGCAGGTGCCCCAGACGAGCAGGGAACAGACCAGCAACAGGGCGATCGACGCCAGCAGCCGGGGCCACAGCGGCACCAGCAGGTCGGCCAGGTTGAAGTAGTAGATCAGCGACCAGTCGGAACTGCCCAGGTGCTTGAGCAGCGCCAGGTGGCTGGGGATCAGGCCGGGGCCGCTGAAGGCAAAGTTGTCGCCTTCCCACAGGTCGCTGAACTGCAGGCCCAGCTGCGGCGTGACGGCGCTGCCGAGCACTGCCCGGTGGTCGCGATCGAGCAACAGGAAGCGCCCCGCCTCGGGCACGCCGAAGGCCGCGGAGAGGTCCGCCCCGTACAGTTCCAGGCCCAGCCAGCCGTTGTCGAGCTCAGCGGTCACCCGGGTGAACAGGTACTGCCGCGCCTGCGGGTCGGTCGGGTCGGCGAGCCAGCGCACCTGTTGCTCCTCCTTCGGCGTGCCGGGCCGGCCCAGCGCTTCGAGCACCGAAGGCGGCACCACGGCATTGAGCGCCGGAGCCCCGTAGAGCCGCGTCACCGAACGATCCGGCGCGGAAGACACATAGATGAGGTTCAGCCGCTTGGTTTCCATCTCCGACAGGTCGCGCCCGGACAACGCCAGGCTCCAGCGGGAAGCCGGCTCACCCAGGGTGACGAACACCTGCTCGTGAGGGGCGACCGGCACGTTCAGCTGGCGCCACTGGACCTGCGGCTCGCGCGCTTTCCAGGTGACGCCACGGCTGATGTGTTCCAGCAGCGACTCGCGCTGGCCGAGGTAGTCCTGGGCCTCGTACATGGCCGCGTTCATCTGCCGGCGCAGCTGCGACACCTCGGTATTGAAGCTTGCGGCAACGAACAGGCTGAGGGTGAAGAACAGGCAGGCGATCACCACCCAGGCCAACAGACGAAGGAGCTTGCGGGCCGCCTTCGGGGTGGAAAAGGACGAATCCTGGGGTTGAAGGAACTGCTTGAGTTTCATGCCCGCCAGCCTGGCGAAAAGCGGGCCAGGCGGACATCAGACAAATCTAAAAAGCTTGGAAATGCGGGTTTCTTCGCGCAGCGGGTCAGCGCTTGCCTGCCGACTCGTATACCGCGCCTCTTTCACGCTTGCCGACAGCGATGACCAGCACGACCACCTTGTCATCGAAGACTTCATAGACCAGACGATAACCGGCCGACGCCAGCTTGATCTTGTAGCGATTGACCGGGCCATGAAGGCGCGCCGAGGGCACATGAGGGTTGCGCAGGTGCTCATCCAGTTTGCGGATGAACTGCTCCTTTACCGCTCCCTTGAGCTTCTTCCACTCCTTGAGCGCGGACTGGTTGAAGGCCAGGCGGTACGAGCGATCAGAGGTCGCGGAGCTCATCGAGGGTCACTTCCACTGTCGGTTCATCCTTGCGCAGCTCGGCGATCCGGCCGAGCTGAAGATCGTCGAGCAACTCCATCATGCGCTCGTACTCCTCGGCCGGCACTGCGTAGAACACCGGCTCATTGCGGTTGAGAATGGCCACCGCATGCCCCATTCCGGCAGCGACAGTGCCCATGGGGTCTTTCTTCAGCTCAGTGATCGAGGCGGTGACATCCGCCAGCATGGAATGGGGCACAGGATTCTCCCAGCACAAAAAGACACTTGATTAAGTGCTTTCAAAGACACTTTATCAAGCGCTTTTCATCGCATCAGGCAAGCCCCAGCAATCCGCTTGCCCGCTGCACGCGCCGCTCCGTCGCCGCTTCCAGCACCTGCCAGCCACGCCCGGCGCTGGCCAGGGTGAACCACTTCCGTGCGCGGGTGATACCGGTGTAGACCAGCTCGCGGGTGAGGATGGGGTTGAGGCTGTCGGGCAGCAGCAGCGCGGCGTGGGTGAACTCCGAGCCCTGGGACTTGTGCACCGTCATGGCGAACACCGTTTCCACCGCCTGCAGGCGGCTGGGCAGGATCCAGCGGATGGCGTCAGTGCCATCGCCTGCCGGGAAGGCCACCCGCGGCACCCAGCGCACGCCGCCCTCATCATGGGCCTGCGGCAGCGCCAGGGTGATGCCGATGTCACCATTCATCAGGCCCAGGCCGTAGTCGTTGCGGGTGACCAGCACCGGGCGGCCGGCGAACCAGCCGTTCGCCGAGGGAATCAGTCCCTCACGCTGCAGCAGCTCGCCGATGAGGGTGTTCAACCCCTCCACCCCCCAGGGCCCGCGACGCAGGGCGCAGAGCAACTGGAACTGGCCGTGGGCTTGCAGCACCTGCCTTGCCCAGGTATCCAGCGCCGCCTGATCGGCGTTGTCCGCCGGACGCGAGCCGCTGACCACGCGCAGGTAATGGGCGTAACCGACCGGGCCGAACAGGTCGCCGCCCCGTCCGCCGTCGATCACCAGGTCACGCAGGCTGCGGGTTTCCCGGGCGTCCACGGCGATCCGGGCGAGGTCTTCGTGTTGCGCCTTCCACACCTGGCGCAGGGCCGGGATATCGCCGGCGTTGACCGCTTCGGCCAACTGGCCGATACCGCTGGCCGCGCTGAAGCGGTGGCTGTGACGGAGCATGGCCACGGCCTGGTCGAGGTCGCTTCCCGAAGTGTCCAGCAATGCGGGATCGACCTGTTCGCCGGTCACCGCCTCCAGCCAGTCGCGAGTAAGCGGCCGGTAATGCCCTTCGCGGGCACGGCTGCACAGTTCGCCGAGCACCGCGCCGGCTTCCACGGAGGCCAGCTGGTCCTTGTCGCCCAGCAGGATCAGCCGCGCACGCGGCGGCAGCGCGGCGAGCAGCGAGGCCATCATTTCCAGGTCGACCATCGAGGCTTCGTCCACCACCAGCAGTTCCAGCGCCAGCGGGTTGCCGGCGTGGTGGCGGAACTGACGGCTGTCCGGGCGGCTGCCGAGCAGGCGGTGCAGTGTGGTGACTTCCGTCGGGATCGCTTCGCGCGCGGCCTCGCCATTGGCCAGCCCTGCAAGATCAAGGCGCTGCACGGCGCCGGCGATGGATTCGTTCAGGCGCGCGGCGGCCTTGCCGGTGGGCGCGGCGAGGCGGATGCGCAGCGGTCGGCCGCCCTCCCCCAGCGCCAGGCTTTGCAGCAGGGCGAGCAGCTTGACCACGGTGGTCGTCTTGCCGGTGCCGGGGCCACCGGTGACGATGCCGAAGGCGTTGCCGGCGACCAGTGCGCAGGCGAGCTTCTGCCAGTCCGCCGGGGCGCCGGCCTGTTTCGGGAACAACGCGTCCAGCGCCTGGCGCAGGGGAGCGGCCGGCAGGCCGGCGCGCAGCGCTTCACCCTGCTGCAGGCGCTGGTCGATGCCCGCGCGGACCTCGCGCTCGTACTGCCAATAACGGCGCAGGTAAAGGCGGCGGCCGGAGAGCACCAGCGGCGTCTCGCCCGGCCCCTCGCCCACCAGCCTCGGGTCGCTCAGCACAGCGCGCCAGGCGGCGAGGTCGAAGCCCTCCAGCAGCACGCCGGGCAGCTCGGGAGCATCCTTGGCGGAATCGCCCTCGGGCGGCAGGGACAGAGCGAAACGGCTGTCCGCCAGTGTCGCTTCCAGGTCGAGGCAGACATGCCCGCGCCCGAGCTGGTGGCTGGCCAGGGCGGCGGCGAGGATCAGCAACGGATTGGCGTCCGGCGCGCGTTCGACGAGGAAGCTTGCGAAGGCACGGTCCAGCTCGCGCAGCCAGCCGCGCTCGGCCCAGCGGCCGATCAGTTCGAGCATCTGGGTGGCGCTCTTCATGCCGACACCTCCGCGCGGAACAGGCGGTCCAGCTCGTCCATCAGCGCTCTGGGCGGGCGCTCCAGGTACATGCCCTGGGTGGCCGACGCGCTACCACGCAGGAACAGGTACATCGCGCCTCCGATGTGGCGGTCGTAGTCGTAGTCGGGCAGGCGCGCCTGCAACAATCGGTGCAGGGCGAACAGGTAGAGCGCGTATTGCAGGTCGTAGCGGTGCTCCAGCAGCGCCTCGCGCAGCGCCGCCTGGGTGTAGGCCTCGTCGTCGGCGCCCAGCCAGTTGGATTTGTAGTCGGCCACGTAGTAGCGGCCCTCGTGTTCGAACACCAGGTCGATGAAGCCCTTGAGCATGCCGTTGAGCAGATTCGCCTGCAGCGCCGGCCGCGCCACGCCGCCGAGGGTGTGGCGGATCACGGCGGCGTCGAGGCGCCGGCTGTCGACGTTGCGGGTGGAGAACCAGAACTCCATTTCCTTCTGGTAGGTAGCCAGGCCGGCCAGGCTGACCGGTGTTGCGCCCGGCACCTGGAAGGCCGTGCGCAGGTAATGGCCGAGCCAGCCGGTGAGCGGCTCGATCCACTCTTCCCAGCCGCGCAGGGCACAGCGCCGGGCGATCTGGTCGCGCAGCGGCTCTTCGGCAACATCGAAGTGTTCGTCGGCAGCCCACTCCAGCAGACCGTGGAGGAAGCTGCCGGGATTCGCCCCACGGGGGAAGGCATGCAGGCTGAAGGGCGCGGGCACCGCCTCCAGCTCACGGTGTTCTTCCAGGCTGCTCTCGCGCAGCAGGTCTTCGCCGGCGCTGATGGGTTCATCGGCGGCCGGTGCCGGAGCGACTTCGCTGTCGTCGTCGCTGGCCAGCGTCGCCAGTGCGGAGTAGCTGGCGATCCACCATTTCTCCGCGACGCGGCGGCGCGGCTCGCGGGCGGCGCCCAGCTCACCGGCCTGGACGCCGACGAACAGCTCCGTGCCGACTTCCGGCGCCGGCTCCAGGGCGATTTCCCCGTGGCCCGCCTGCAGTTCGCCCAGGCGAGCGGTCACGTCCTCGACGCTCAGCGCGTTGCCACCACCGAGCAGGTAGCCCATGGCGCCCTTGTGCAGCTCGGGGTTCCGGCTGTTGCTCATCACCAGCGGCGCCATGCCCAGCCACACGGCGTGGCGCGCGCGGGTCAGGGCCACGTAGAGCAGGCGCATGTCCTCGCTCAGGCGCTCGTCGTTGGCCAGCTGGAAAGCCGCCTTGGCCAGCTCCTTGTCGCGGGACAACTCGACCACCCGCGACTCGCCGGACTGGAAGCTCGGCGGCGTGCCGCTCTTGCCGTCCAGCTCGCGCCAGGTGCAGATGAAGGGCAGCAGCACCAGCGGATACTCCAGGCCCTTGGACTTGTGGATGGTCACCACCTTGATCAGGTCGGCATCGCTTTCCAGGCGGAGGATTTCCTCGCTGGAGGGGCTTTCCAGCTGTTCGGCCAGCACCCGCAGCAGCGCATGTTCACCATCCACCTCCACCGCCTCGCGCTGCAGCCATTCGGCCAGGTGCAGCAGGTTGGTCAGGCTGCGTTCGCCGTCGGTCTCGCGCAGCAGGCGCGCCGGCAGGGCGAAATCGGCGAGCAGGCGGCGCAGCATCGGCAGTACGCCCTGTTGCTGCCAGAGCACACGGTAATCGCGGAAACGCAGCACCATGTCTTCCCAGAAACGCTCATCCTGGTTCAACCGCTCCAGGGTCGCCCAGTCCAGCGCCAGGCTGCGGGTGGCCAGGGCGATGCGCAGGGCGCCGTCGTCGCCAGGGTCGGCGCAGGCGCGCAGCCAGTGCAGCAGGTCGACGGCCTCGGGGCTGTCGAACACCGAGTCGCGGTCGGACAGGTAGACGCTGGCGAGCCGGCGTTTCGCCAGTTCGCCACGCACCGCCTCGGCTTCACTGCGGCCCCGCACGAGGATGGCGATGTCCGCCGGGCGCAGGGTGCGCCAATCGCCGTCCGCGTCGCGGAAGCCGCTCTGCGCAGAGCTCAGCCAGCGCTGGATGGCGCTGGCGCTGCGCGCGGCCATCTCCTGGCGGTACAGCGTGGAGCCGCAGACCTGGCCTTCGTTGTCCAGCTGCCAGAAGGTCATGGCGGGTGTCTCCGCACCGTCGAGCAGCAAGGTTTCGTCACGTCCGCGCGCGCCGACTTCGAGGAAGGGCACGGGGTTCTCCTGCCCTTCCACGGCAAAGCGGAAGGCCCCGCGGGGATGGCTTTCGGCGAACAGGAAACAGCGGTTGGCCGCGTTGACCATGGCCTGCGTGGAGCGGTAGTTGACGCCCAGGGTGTAGTGGCGCCCGGCGGTGGCGGCGCGGGCGCGCAGGTAGGTGTGGATATCGGCGCCGCGGAAGGCGTAGATCGCCTGCTTGGGGTCGCCGATCATGAACAACCCGAGATTTCGAGGGTTTTCGCCGATGCGATAAACACGCTCGAAGATGCGGTACTGCAACGGGTCGGTGTCCTGGAATTCGTCGATCAGCGCCACCGGGAACTGCTCGCGGATGCGCTCGGCCAAACGCTCGCCGCCACTGCCGGCGAGGGCGCGATCCAGGCGCACCAGCAGGTCGTCGAAGCCTAGCTCGGCGCGCTTCTGCTTTTCCGCTTCGAGGCTCTGCCGCACTTCGCCCAGGGCGTGCAGCAGCAATTGCGGGGCGATCTCCGGGCGCTGTTCGGCGCGCTCGACCCAGGCGTCGATGGCCAGCAGCGCCGGATGTTCCGGGACCACGGCCTTGGCCTTCACCTTGATCCGCGTCTGGCCGAACTTGGCCAGGTTATCCGGCGCGTCGGCGCCTGCGCTCCAGGCGTCGAGCGCTTCGATCCAGCCGGCGAACACGGCGTCGTCATCCTTGCCGCGGTAGCTGTTGCCGTTCAGGTCGCCGCGCAGGTTGCGCAGCAGCTCGGCAACGCCCTCGCGATCCGCCGCCCAGGCTTCACGAGCGCGGTTCTCGGCGGCAGCGAGTTCGTCGTAGAACTGGCCGGTGGCTTCCAGCAGCTCGCTGAGCGAAGCCGGGGCAGCCAGCGGTTGGTCGGCGTAGCGGAAGCCGGCCTCCTGCGCGGCCAGCAACGGTTGCAGCGCGCGGGCCAGCGCTTCGGGGCCGGCGTAGCAGTGGCGCACGGCGTTGGCGGCGGCCACACCCAGCGGGTAGAAGTTACGCCGCCAGTAGTCGCGCACGGCCTCGGCGAGCAGCTCGCTCTGGTCGGCGGCGAGGTCCTGGGTGAACAGGCTGCCGCTGTCGAACGCGTGCTCGCGCAGCATGCGGTAGCACCAGCTGTGGATGGTCGAGACCGCGGCCTCGTCCATCCACTCGGCGGCCAGGCGCAGCAGGCGCGCGCAACCGGGCCAGCGTTCGGCGGCATAGCTGTCGCGCAGTTTCACCAGCAGGCCATCGTGCTGCTGCTCGGGTTCGGCAAAACAGCGCGCCGCCTCGCCCAGGCGCGCGCGGATACGCTCGCGCAGCTCCTGGGTCGCGGCTTCGGTGAAGGTCACCACGAGGATTTCCGGCGGGCTCAGCGGCCGGCCGAACGCGGCCTGCTCGCCACCGTGGTCGAGGACCAGGCGCACATAGAGCAAGGCGATGGTGAAGGTCTTGCCGGTGCCGGCGCTGGCCTCGATCAGCCGGCTGCCATGCAGCGGGAAGTCGAGGGGATTGAGCTCGACGGCGCTCATTGAGCCTCCTCCTTGCGCTGCAGGATCGAGAACAACGGCCCGTACAAAGCCTCGGCCCAGGCGGCGAACTCCCCGCTGGCGTTGAGCGCGGCGAAGTCCGGGTAGACCCGCGCCAGCGCCGCCGAAGCGGCCGCCTCGCCGCTCAGGTTGAAGCCGCCGTCGTAGCGCTTGGCGGCCTCGCGGGCAGCCCGTTCCTCATCCTCGCCGGCCGCCAGCCAGGCGAACGCAGCCTTGCAGGCCACCGGCAGCGGGCGGCTCATGCCCTGGAACCACGCATCCATCAGCGCATCCAGCTCGGCGCGCGCCTGCGGCGCCGACAGCGGCGGGAACTCCAGGGTGCCTGTCAACCCGACCAGCACGCTGGTCACCGGCTCACCGCACAGTTGCAGCGCCAGGTGGCGCACCCACGGGCGCACCAGCCCATGCCATTTGTAGCCCTTGCCTTCATGCAACTTGCCGCTGACCAGCTGCAGGCTGGCGAGCTGGCCGTCGGCGTTGCGGCGCAGGCCACCGAGCCAGTCGGCCAGTTCGATGCCGGCGTGCTGGTGGGTGAGTTCGCGCTGCTCGTCTTCCACCTGCGACCAGTGCTCCAGCTGCTCGCGGTAGCGCGCCAGCAGGTCGTGCAGCGGCGCCACCAGCGCCTGGGCGGAGAAGTCGCCGAAGGCCGCCAGCGGCAGGCGCCCTTCGCGGCGCAGGCGTTCTACCTGAGCCGTCAGTTGTACCGCGAGCTGGTCAGCCTGCCAGTGCTGCTCCACCCAGGGGCGCAGGCGCTCGCAGAGCTCGAACTGCAATTGCCAGACATCCAGGCCATTCAGCTCGAAGGGTTCTTCGTCCTGCCCGGTCAGTTGCTCCTCGGCGAAGCGCACCTTGAGGCGCTGCAGAAAGAAAGCGCCGACCGGGTTGGCGAGAAAGTCGGAAAGCACCCGCAGGCCGACCGGCGCGTCCAGCACAGGCGCCGGCAGCGGCGCTTGCTCCACCGCGCCGTCCTGCTCGCGGTGCACGTCGCGCCACTCGCGGGCGTAGGTATAGAGGCCGTCGATGCTGGAGCTGGACGGCTGCTCGAAATAAGCGCGGCTGAAGGGCTGCAACGGGTGCTCCAGGGTCAGGCCATGCAGCAGGTCGCTACCGTCAGCGCTATGCCAGCCGGCGGCGAGGTGGTCGCGCAACTGGCCGACCAGCACTGACGGCGGGCGCTCGCTGTTGTCGCGGATGCTCCGGCCGACCCAGCTGACATACAGCTGGCGGCGCGCCGAAAGCAGCGCCTCGAGCAGCAGGTAACGGTCGTCTTCGCGGCGCGAACGGTCGCCGGGGCGGTAATCGTTGCGCATCAGGTCGAAGTCCAGCGGCGATTGCGGGCGCGGGTAGTCGCCGTCGTTCATGCCCAGCAGGCAGACCAGCTGGAAGGGAATCGCGCGCATCGGCATCAGGGTGCAGAAGCTCACCGCACCGGCGAGGAAGCGCTGGTTCAGGCCGCCGGCATCCAGGCCGCCAAGCCAGGCCTCACGTACCACCGAGAGCGGCAGCGGGTCGCTGAAGCCGGCGTGGCCACAGGTTTCCAGCCAGTCATCGCGCAATTCGAGGAGCTGCTGCTGGAGCAACTCATCGTGCTCATCGGTGACCCGGAAGAAGCGCTGCAGGAGCGCCCCCAGGCGCTCGACCCACTGCTGCGGGGTCGCTTCATCGGCCAATGCTTCACAGGTCACTTCCAGAGCCTGCAGCAGGCCTGCCAAGGGGCCGAGGGCGGCGGCGTCGAGCCCGCCGATCTCCGCGTAGGGCTGGATGCCCTGGAAGGCCTCGCCCTCGCCCACCGCGAAACCCAGCAGCATGCGCCGCAGGCCGAAACGCCAACTGTTGGCTTCGGCGGCGGCGGGCAGGCCGAGGCGTTCGCGCTGGGCGCCATCGAGGCCCCAGCGCACACCGGCGCCATCGATCCAGCGGCGCAGCAGCGGCAGGTCGGCGTCGGCCAGGCCGAAACGCGCGCGCACGGCGGCGACATCCAGCAGGTCGAGGATTTCACTCACTGCAAAACGGCTGTCGGGCAGCCGCAGCAGATGTTCCAGTGCCACCAGCAACGGCTCGCGGCCACGCTGGCCCTGGTCGGCCAGGGTGTAGGGGATGAAGCGTTTGTCATCGCGCGCGATCTGACCGAACACGGCTTCAATGTGCGGCGCGTAGGGGTTGATGTCGGGCACCATGACGATCACATCGCGCGGTCGCAGCGTCGGGTCGGCATCGAAGCGCGCAAGCAACTGGTCGTGGAGGATTTCCACTTCGCGCTGGGCGCTGTGGGCGACGTGGAAGCGCAGTGAATCGTCGGCCTGCGGGTCGACCGACGGCCAGTGTTCGCGGGTCTCATTGATTGGCCGCAGTTCGAGGATGTCGTCCTGCAACTGGCCGAGCAGGCTACCCGGCTCCACTTCGCTGAACAGGTCGATGCGCCCGTTGCTCACCGCGCCCAGGCGCGCGCGGTAGCTTTCCGGGTCGTCGTACTGGTCGAGCAGGTTGATGTAGTCGCGCCCCTGCTTGCCCCAGGCGGCCAGCAAAGGCTGGGCGTACTGGTGCTGCTGGTCGTCGCTGAGCAGCTCCGGGGTGCCGGCGCGGCGGCGCTGGCGGCGGTATTCGTGGCGCAGCAGGTCCTTGTCGGCGACGATGTCGGCCCAGTGGTGGCGACAGGGGTTGTGTACGCACAGCAATACCTGGGCGTGGCGCGCCAGCACGGCGAGGGCTTCCACCGTCTGCGCAGGCATCGCCGAGATGCCGAACACCACCACGCGGCGCGGCAGGTTCGGTAGCAGGCTGTCGGCGTTTTTCAGTTTATCGATGAAGCGCCCGTGCACGCCGGCGCGGCTGGTCGCCAGGCCTTCGGGGCCGACGTCGTCGAGCAGCGCGCGCCACAGGGCGGCCTGCCAGCGGTTGTCGGCCTCCAGGTCTTTCACGCTGCCGTTGGCCAGGCGCAGTTGGTCGACGCCCCGGCTCCAGTCTTCCAGCCAGTCGGCGCGATAGACCTGGTACTGGTCGAACAGGTCGGCCAGGCGCTCTGCCAACTGGTGGCGCTTGCGCAGGTCGGCATCGTCGGCGAGGAAGCGCTGCAGCGTAGCGAACTCGTCGCGTTCCAGCAGCGTGGGCAGCAGGCGCATCAGGCGCCAGGTCAGCGGCCCCTTGTCGAGCACCGAGACTTCGGGGATTTCATCGCGGCCCAGCGCCCCCCGATAGGCGCGCCAGAGGAATTGCGCGGGCAGTTGCACATCCAGCGCGGCGGTGACGCCACAGCCGCCGTCTTCCACATCCCGTCCCAGCGCCAGCTTCAGCCATTGGGCGATACCGTTGCTCTGCACCAGGATGACTTCGTTCTCCAGCGGCGCCAGCGGGTGCAGGCTCATCCACTGCACCAGCAGGTCGCGCAGCGCTTCCGGATGGTTGCCGTGGATCACCATCAGGCCGGGGGTCAGTCGCTGCTCGCTCATCGGGTCTCCTGGGTCGGGCGGGCACTTCGCGTACGCCGCGTGGGATGAGCGGCATTTCACCAAAAACCGCGCGCCGGAGCAGCCTTTTTCCCCATCTGACGGGAGGATTTCCCCACCACCGCGAAACGCCCGACCTCTTCCTTCAAACAAACAGGCCCACAACCGGGCCTCTCCTACATTTTCGAAAAAGACCGCCTCACAGTTCGTTCCATCGACCAGCGGCTATGCTGATTCCACGGCCGCCACAGGCCAGCCATGGAGGAAATGATGGGCAAGAAGAGCAAGTCAAAGAACCCGGTTCCCGAGCAGGCCGGGAAGATGAAGAACAAGGACTACGAGGAACACCTGCGCAAACTGTCCGTGGAGCTGGTCAAGCTGCAGCAATGGGTGGTGCACAAGGGCCTGAAGGTCTGCATCATCTTCGAGGGCCGCGATGGGGCCGGCAAGGGCGGCACTATCAAGGCGCTCACCGAGCGCGTCAGCCCGCGGGTGTTCCGCGTGGTAGCGCTGCCTACTCCCACCGAGCGCGAGAAATCCCAGCTCTACGCCCAGCGCTATATCCGCCACCTGCCGTCGGCCGGCGAGGTGGTGATCTTCGACCGCAGCTGGTACAACCGCGCCGGCGTCGAGCGGGTGATGGGCTTCTGCACCGAGGAGCAGGCGGACAAGTTCCTCGCGGTGACCCCGCTGTTCGAGCGCATGCTCACCGAGTCGGGCATCATCCTGCTGAAGTTCTGGCTGGAGGTCAGCCCCGAGGAGCAGGAGCGCCGTCTGAAGGACCGCATCACCGACGGCCGCAAGATCTGGAAACTCTCTCCGATGGACGTGAAGTCCTTCACCCGCTGGGACGCTTACACCCGCGCCCGCGATCTGATGTTCGCCGCCACCGACTCGCCCTGGGCGCCCTGGATCGTGGCGCCGTCCGAGGACAAGAAGCGCGTGCGCCTGAACGTCATCAGCCACATCCTCAAGCACGTGCCTTACAAGGAACTCCCGCGCGAGGAAGTGAAGCTGCCCAAGCGCGGCAAGATCGGCAAGTACCAGAGCCCCGACTACCCGATCCACTACATCGAAGAGAAGTTCTGATACAACCGGGGTCGGCTCTCACCGGCCCCGGTTCCAGTCGCTCAGGCGATCGCCTGCAAATAGCTGTTCACCTCCCCCGATAACCAGTTGGCGAAGGCCGCCACCTTGGCCTGTGTCGCCGCGCGCTCGGGCCAGACCAGCCAGTAGGGAAAGCCGTAGGGCACGCGCAGATCGCTCAGGGCAACCAGCTCACCGCTTTGCAGGGCGCCCGCCACCAGGCTGCGGCGTTCGAGACCGATCCCCTGCCCCATGCGCACCGCCTCGATGCTCAGGTTGGAGTCGTTGACCACGAATTCCGCCGGCTCCTGGGGGACTGCCACACCGGCTGCCTGGCACCAGTCCAGCCAGGATTCGAAGCCGGTGACGCGCGGGCAGCGGAGGATTTCCTCCGGAGTCTGGGGCAGTCGGCCGCCGTTGAAGTCCGGCGCGGCAACCACCACGACCTCATCCTCGAACAGATGCTCCTGCGCCAGCCCTTCCCAATGGCCCTGGCCAATGCGGATGGCCACGTCGGCCAAGCCCTGGCGCAGGTCCATCACTTCCAGGCTGGCCAGCAGGCGCAGACGATACTGTGGATAAGTTGCGCGAAAGCCTGGCAGGCGCGGCAGCAGCCACTTCTGGCCGAAAGACGGCGTCAGCGCCACCACCAGTTCATCCTCCCCCGGACGCGCCTTCGCCAGGCGGGTGGCCTCGGCGATATCGCGCAACGCACCGCGAATCTGCAAGGCGTAGAGGCGACCCTCCTCGCTCAGGCGCAGCCCACGGCCTTCGCGCTGCAGCAGGGTGATGCCCAGCAGGCTCTCCAGTTGTCGCAGTTGCTGACTGATGGCCGAGTGGGTGACGTGCAGCTCGCTGGCGGCGAGGGTGACGCTGCCGAGCCGGGCAACAGCTTCGAAACTGCGCAGCGCGGAGAGCGGGGGGCAGAGCGCTCATGTAAGTTTTCCTAACCGGATCGGTCACTAATCGTCGCTATTTCCCAGCCGGCAAAGCCGCTAGATTCATGGCCACCGCGCGAGGATTCGCGCCCGCCACGATACAATTTCCACTAACAGGATGTGCCCATGCAACAGAAGCTTCCGCACCTGATCGGTATGCTCGACTCGCCCTACGTGCGCCGAGTCGCCATCACCCTGCGCCTGCTCGGTATCGAGTTCAGCCACCAGTCGCTGTCGGTGTTCCGCACCTACGAGGAGTTCCGCGGCATCAACCCGGTGGTGAAGGCGCCGACCCTGGTGATGGGCGATGGCCAGGTGCTGATGGACTCCAGCCTGATCATCGATTGCCTCGAGCACCTGGCCGGGCGCAGCCTGATGCCCGCCGAGCCGGCCGCGCGGGTACGCGCCACGCGCCTGCTGGGCCTGGCCCTGGCGGTGATGGAAAAGGCCGTGCAGCGCTACTACGAGCAGCAGCGGCCGGAAGACAGGCAACTGGCGAGCTGGCAGGAAAGGGTCGACCAGCAGCTGCATGCGGCCCTGGCGCAACTGGAAAGCGAGCTGCGCGAGATGTCGCTGGACGCCGGCGCGCCGCTGGACCAGGCCGGCCTGAGCATCGCGGTGGCCTGGAGCTTCGTGCAGCTGCTGCACTCGGAGGACATTCCGGCGGACAGCTACCCGGCGGTACGCGACTGGACGGAGCAGGCCGAGGCGCTGGAGGCATTCAAGGCCTTCCCGCCGGTTTGATCTAACACTGGGCGTAGGAGCTCAGTCCTTGGGCAATTCCTCGTGCCGCTGGCGGGTGAAGCGCAGCAGCCCGAAGCAGATGAAGAAGCCACAGAGCGCCAGCCCGGCGGCGGCGAGGAAGATCGACGGGTAGCCATGGCGGGCGGCGACCAGCCCCATCAGCGGGCCGGCGACGCCCATCGCCAGGTCGAAGAACAGCGCGTAGGCGCCCAATCCCGCACTGCGGCTGCTGGCCGGGATGCGCAGCACCGCCTCGACGCCCAGCGACGGATAGACCAGCGACAGGCCGCAGCCGGTGAGCGCCGCGCCCAGCAGGGCAAAGCCCGGCCCCGGCGCCTGCCAGAGCAGCAGCAGGCCGAAGACCTCCACGCCCAGGCAGACCACCGCGACGGCAAAGCCGCCGAAGCGATTGACCATGCCCGAGAAGATCAGCCGCGCGCCGACGAAGCAGACGCCGAAGGCGGTCAGGCACCAGGCCGGGTTCGCCCAACCCTGGCTGCCGTAATAAAGGGTGATGAAGGTTGCCAGGGTGCCGAAGCCGATGGAGCCGAGCATCACGCACATCCCGTAGGGCAGCACGCGGCCGAGCACCGCGTGGAAGGCCATGCGGGTGCCCGCGATGGTCGGCACTTCGTCGCGGCCACGGGCCGCCAGCCAGCCCAGCGCGGTGAGCACCAGGATACTGGCGCCCAGGCTCCACAGGCCGAGCGACGCGGACATGGTCACCCCCAGCGGTGCGCCGATGGCGATGCCGCCATAGCTGACGATGCCGTTCCAGGAAATCACCTTGGCGGTGTTCTGGGTGCCCACCAGGGCAATGCCCCAGCTGGCCGTGCCGATCCCCAGCAGCCCTTGCGCCAGGCCGAACAGCAAGCGGCTGCCCAGCAGCAGCGCCAGGCTCAGCCAGGTCACCGACTCGACACTGGTGGACGCCAGCACCAGCACCCCGCCGACGCCCAGCACGCCCAGCCCGTAAAGTACCGCTCGCTTGGCTCCGTAGGTATCGGCCACGTGGCCCGCCAGCGGGCGGGACAGCAAGGTGGCGATGTACTGCAGGCCGATCACCACGCCGGCGATCACCGTGGAGTAGCCCAGGCCCTCATGGACGAAGCCGGGCAGCACCGGCAGCAGCAGGCCGATGCTCAGGAACAGGACGAAAGTGAAGAAGACAGTCGCGAGGATGCGCAGGGTGACGGAGGCGGTTCGCTGCTCGGACGAGCTCATGGACGGGCCTGACGGTGGGTGGCGGAGCTTATGCGGGGATGATTGAAAGCAGGCTATCGATTTCCGCCCCGATTGCCAATCCGAACCTTGCTCGCCGGCGCAGGCTCCTATAGTTGTTCCATTGCCGCGCGCCACAGGGCGCGCTCCACCTGCAGCAAGGAGATCGTCATGGATACCAGCCAGCACAGCCTGAGCGCCCTGTTCAAGCAACTGGGCCTGCCCGACGGGCGCCAGGAGATCGACGCCTTCCTCGGCAGCCATCGCCTTGCCGAGGGCCAGAAACTGCCGGACGCGCCGTTCTGGAACGCCGCCCAGTCGCAGTTCCTGCGCGAGGCGCTGCAGCAGGATTCGGACTGGACCGAGGAAGCCGACGAACTGGCGGTGCGGCTGTCGAACTGATCCGGAGCGCGCTTACTTCAAATAGGAGCGCAGCACGCCCATGACCTGTTCCAGGTCTTCGTGGCGCTGCTCGGCGGTGCGGTCCTCGGCGCCCAGGTGGTCGCGCAGGTGGCCTTCGAGCACCTCGGCCATCAGGCCGTTCACCGCGCCACGGATGGCGGCGATCTGCTGCAGGATCGCCGCGCATTCGCTGCCCGCCTCCAGCGCCCGTTCCAGCGCCTCGCTCTGGCCCTTGATGCGCCGCACCCGGGTCAGCAGCTTCTTCTGGTCCTTGATGGTATGTCCCACGTCAAAACTCCTAAGGTATACTGGGGTATAGTATCCAGACAGATCCTGTGGACCATCATCATGCAGCACGCCGCCCACCCGCAAGACGGTCGCCACGACCACCAGTTCCATGAAGGCAATCCCCTGGCCGAACGCAACACCCTGCGCGCCGCGCTGCTGACTGTCGTGATGATGGTGGTGGAGATCGCCGGCGGCTGGGTCTTCAACTCCATGGCGCTGCTCGCCGACGGCTGGCACATGAGCTCCCACGCCCTGGCGCTGGGCCTGGCGTTCTTCGCCTACGTGGCGGCGCGGCGCTTCAAGGGGGACGCGCGGTTCGCCTTCGGTACCTTCAAGATCGAGATTCTCGCCAGCTACACCAGTGCCATCCTGCTGCTGGGCGTGGCGGCGCTGATGATGTTCGAGTCCGTGGCGCGACTGCTCTCCCCTTCCCCGATCCATTACCAGCAGGCCATCGCCATCGCGGTGATCGGCCTGCTGGTGAACCTGGCCTGCGCCTGGCTGCTGCGCGGCGATCACCATCACCATGGCCACGGGCATGAGCATGGGCATGGGCATGGGCATGGCCACGATCACCACCACGACCATCACGAGCATGACCACGACCTGAACCTGCGCGCCGCCTACCTGCACGTGCTCGCCGATGCCGCCACGTCGGTGGCCGCGATCATCGCCCTGATCGGTGGTCTGATCTGGGGCGCCGCCTGGCTCGACCCGCTGATGGGCATGGTCGGCGCGGTGCTGGTCGCGATCTGGTCGGTCGGCCTGCTCAAGCAGAGTGGCCGTGTGCTGCTGGACGCCGAGATGAATGACCCGGTGGTGGCGGAAATCCGCGAGGTGGTCGCCGAGCTGCCGCAACCGGCGCGCATCACCGACCTGCACCTGTGGCGCGTGGGCAAGTCGCGTTACGCCTGCATCCTCAGCCTCGCCAGCAGTGGCGAGCTGACGCCCGAGCTGGTGCGCCAGCGCCTGCAGGTGCATGAGGAGCTGGCGCACATCACCGTGGAGATCAACCCGATCCCCGCCTGAGAACTGCACCCGGAATGACCGGAAGTCGTGGCGGCTTTGACGGCCGCCACGCCGCTGCGGCCTAATGCGCAGCCTGTCGAACCCGATCGCCTGCCCGCATGTCCAGCTCCCGCTTCTCCACCGCCCAGCAACGCGCCAGCATCCTGCACCTGCCCGCCGGCCCCTGGACGACGGTGCTCGATTGCCTGTGCGCGCGCTTCCCGGCGATCAGCCGCGACACCTGGCTGGACCGCATGGCGCGCGGCAAAGTGCTGGACAACGACGGCCAGCCCATCGGCCCCGAGCACCCCTACCGCGAAGCCCTGCGCATCCACTACTTCCGCGAAGTGCCACAGGAAGCGCCGATCCCCTTCCAGGAAAGCATCCTGTATGCCGACGAACACCTGGTGGTGGCGGACAAGCCGCACTTCCTGCCGGTGACACCCTCGGGCCAGTACGTCGAGGAAACCCTCCTCGCCCGTCTTGCCAAGCGCCTGGACAACCCGCAGCTGGTGCCGCTGCACCGCATCGACCGGCTCACCGCCGGGCTGGTGCTGTTCTCCACCAATCCGGACAACCGCGACGCCTACCAGGCGCTGTTCCGCGAGCGACGCATCGACAAGATGTACGAGGCCATCGCGCCGGCGTTGCCGCAACGGGAGTTTCCGCTGGTGCATCGCTCGCGCATGGTCGAGGGCGATCCCTTCATCCGCATGCAGGAAGTGGACGGCGAGCCCAACAGCGAAACGCAGATCGAGGTGCTGGAGCAGCGCGGTGACCTGTGGCGCTATGGGCTGCATCCGGTCTCCGGCAAGCGTCACCAGTTGCGCGTACACATGTCGGGCCTTGGCGCGGCGCTCTGCTTCGATCCGCTCTACCCGACGCTGCCACCACGCGGCGAGCGCCCGCCGGAAGACTTCGACAGGCCACTGAAGCTGCTGGCGCGGCAGCTGCAGTTCACCGACCCGGTCACGGGCGAGGCGCGGCATTTCAGGAGCCAGCTGGAGTTGTCCTGGCCTTCCATCAATTTCATCGATGGTCACCCTTAAGACGATCCATTTCCGCCGATAGTGGCCCGGGTGTTTTCATAGCTCCACCCCAAGGAGAGAAAGCATCGGGAGCCCGATCATGAGCTACAGCGCCAAGTCCTTTTCCGCCCTCGTCAACGCCCTGCGTGCCGACGGCATCACCCGTCCCGAACAGATGGGCCGCCAGCCCTTCCGCAATGCCCAGGGCTTCTGGTCCGCGGTGGCGAAGAAATGAACCTCGTGCGGCGACTCCCGCCTGCATGGCGCATGGATGCGGTGATCGTCCTTTACGCCCTGGCCACGGCCTGGCTGGTGTTCTCCGGCCTGTAAGGGCCGACAGGACAGCAAGAAGGGCAGCCGCGGCTGCCCTTTTTCATGTCCCGCGCGGCCCTGCCGCGCTCCATCCTCACTTCTTCAGGCAGGTGCTCATGAACGCCTTGCGTTCATCGCCCTTGAGCGCCTTGGTGGTGGCGTCGGCATTGCAGGACTTCATCTTCTCCTGCTGCGGCGTCATGGCCTTGGTGTCGCTGCCGGCCTTCAGGCAGGTGCTCATGAACGCCTTGCGCTCATCGCCCTTGAGCGCCTTGGTGGTGGCGTCGGCATTGCAGGTTTTCATCTTCTCCTGCTGCGCGGTCTGCGCGGCGGTGGCGGCGAAGCCTTGCGCCGAGAACAGCAGAGCCAGGACGAGCAGCGGAATCCGAATGGTGGTCATGGAGTGGTCTCCCAGGATGGAATTGCCACCCTGAGCGTAGCTTGCAGCCCCGTATTCGCGAGGCTTGCGGAACAACGCAGGCGCTCCTGGCGCAAGCCCCGTGATGCCAGCCACGGCATCAAAAAGACAAATAGTTATATGTAAATTCTAATTGATAATTTTTTGAAATATAAAAAATACCGCAGTATGGCGTTGCCACCCACCCGGTACGCCAGGAACCTGCCATGTCGCTGTTGACCCTTCCCAATGCCCGCGAGCAAACCAAGTCGGTCCGCGCCACGGTGCTGGTGTTCAAGGACCCGCGCTCGCAGGAACTGCTCAACCGCATCGAGCGCCTGGCCCCCAGCGAAGCCAATGCACTGATCATCGGCGAGACCGGCACCGGGAAGGAACTGGTCGCGCGACATATCCACAAGCTCAGCCGCCGCAGCGCCGCGCCCTTCGTCGCGGTGAACTGCGGTGCCTTCTCCGAGACGCTGGTGGAAAGCGAGCTGTTCGGCCACGAGAAAGGTGCCTACACCGGCGCCACCAGCAGCAAGGCCGGCTGGTTCGAGTCGGCCAACGGCGGCACCCTGTTCCTCGACGAGATCGGCGACCTGCCGCTGAACATGCAGGTCAAGCTGCTGCGCGTGCTGCAGGAGCGCGAAGTCGTGCGCCTGGGCTCGCGCACACCGGTACCGATCAACGTACGGGTGGTCGCCGCGACCAACGTCAACCTGGCCGACGCCGTGGTGGCCGGGCACTTCCGCGAAGACCTGTTCTATCGCCTGCACGTCGCCACCATCCGCCTGCCGCCGCTGCGCGAGCGGCCCGGCGATATCCTGCCGCTGGCCGAATTCTTCCTCGAGGAGCACTGCCAGCGCCTGGGCTACAACCGCGCGTCCCTGAGCCCGGAGGCCGAGCGCAAGCTGCTGGGGCATACCTGGCCGGGCAACATCCGCGAACTGGAGAATGCCATCCATCACGCCCTGCTGGTATGCCGCAACCAGCAGGTACAGCCGGGCGACCTGCAACTGGCCGAGCTGCCTTCGGCGCCCCGCCACGACTCGCTGCGCCACGAGGCCTTCCCCCACGCCCTCGCCCCGCGCGTCGAAGCCACCCTGGAGCAGGCACTCCTGGAACTGTTCGAGAGCAACAAGCCCGACCTCTACGAGCATGTCGAGGAAGTACTGTTCCGCACCGCCTACCACTTCTGCCACGGCAACCAGCTGCAGACCGGCCGTCTGCTGGGCATCAGCCGCAACATCGTGCGCGCACGCCTGGAGAAGATCGGCGAACTGAACCTCAGCCGCACCGGCTGAGGGCGTTCAGCCCGCGCCAGCGCTGGCCTGAAACCGTCCGTCGGCGATCCTCGCCCGGCCTCCCCCCGCAAAAGGTTATAATCCGCGCCGTTTTTACGGCCGGCGCGCCAGTGCAAGCTCAGCGTCTACACTGCCAGGGCGACGTCCAGGCAAGGCTTCGATCGCCTGCGAACGGCCCATCATCATCAGTTTCTCGTCATCATCTTCAAGCCATCGGCTTTTTTTCATCAGGAATGATCGTGACCAAAGACGAACTGCGCGCGGAACTGGAGCGCCAGGAGCAACGTTTCAAGGATGAACAGGGCGGTGAAGTGACCCTTTATGCCGCCCAGCCCGAACCCGAGAGAAAGCCCTGGCGCAAGCGACCCAGCGTGCAGGACAAGGCCTTCGACCGGGAACTGGAAAGAATCGAAGAAGAACGACTGAAAAAGGATCAGGAAGCCGCTTCCCTTTGAATCGCAGGTAGGTGCCCGACTGAACGACCCTTCCCGATTCGCTGTGGAAACGTCGTCGTCACCAGGGCAATCGGCGCTCCGTGGGGGAGCCGCCAGCCAGCCTGCAAACACTCATCCGATGGGCCGGCAGCGCCGGTGGAAGCATTGCAAACTTTTTCCACCCTGCCTGAAAGCGCCGTGCGACGTGGCGTCGCGCAATTTGGAGAAACCGTTTCAGGCTGAATACGGTGCTCCACGCTTCTGGCATAATCGCCGCCCCGTCTCCGACCGGTCATAGAATTTTCATGTTCGATCTCTTCAGCGGACTCGATGTCTGGGTGGGTGTCAGCCTGGTGCTGGCCCTCACGTTCGTCCTGGCCTTCGAGTTCATCAACGGTTTCCACGACACCGCCAACGCGGTGGCCACGGTCATCTACACCAAGGCCATGTCCCCGTACCGCGCGGTGATCCTCTCCGGCATCTTCAACTTCCTCGGCGTGTTGCTCGGCGGCGTCGGCGTCGCCTACGCGATCGTCCACCTGCTGCCGGTGGAGCTGCTGATCAACGTCAACACCGGCCACGGCCTGGCCATGGTGTTCTCGCTGCTCGCCGCGGCCATCACCTGGAACCTGGGCACCTGGTACTTCGGCATCCCGGCCTCCAGTTCGCACACCCTGATCGGCTCGATCCTCGGCGTGGGCCTGGCCAACGCCCTGATCACCGGCGTGCCGGTGGCCGACGGGATCAACTGGGGCAAGGCCATCGACATCGGCCTGTCGCTGATCTTCTCGCCGCTGGCCGGCTTCCTCGTCGCCGGCGCCCTGCTGATCGGCCTGAAGTGGCTGTACCCGCTGTCGAAAATGCACAAGACCCCGGAAACCCGCCGCGACGTCGACGAGAAGAAGCACCCGCCGTTCTGGAACCGCCTGGTGCTGGTGATCTCGGCCATGACCGTGAGCTTCGTGCACGGCTCCAACGACGGCCAGAAAGGCATCGGCCTGATCATGCTGGTGCTGATCGGCATCGTCCCGGCCAAGTTCGTCCTCGACCTGAACAGCACCACCTACCAGATCGAGCGCACCCGCGACGCCGCCATCCACCTGCAGCAGTTCTACAACCGCCACTCCGACACCCTCGGCGAGATGCTCGCCCTGGGCAAGGCCGGCGAAGCGGACCTGCCGGACCTGTACCGCTGCGAGCCGAAGCAGACCGAAGCGACCCTCAAGGGCCTGCTGGGCGACCTGCACGGCGTCTCCAGCTACAACGACCTGAACGACGACGAGCGTGTCCAGGTGCGCCGCTACCTGCTGTGCCTGGACGACACGGCGAAGAAGGTCGGCAAGCTGTCCGAGCTGCCGTCCCGCGAGAAAGCGGACCTCGAGAAGCTGCGCAAGGACCTGACCAGCACCACCGAGTACGCGCCCTTCTGGGTGATCATCGCGGTGGCCCTGGCCCTGGGCATCGGCACCATGGTCGGCTGGAAGCGCGTGGTGCTCACCGTCGGCGAGAAGATCGGCAAACAGGGCATGACCTATGCCCAGGGCATCGCCGCCCAGCTCACCGCGACCGCCGCCATCGGCATGGCCAACATCTACAGCCTGCCGGTCTCCACGACCCACGTGTTGTCCTCGGGCGTGGCAGGCACCATGGTGGCGAACCGCAGCGGCCTGCAAGGCAGCACGATCCGCAACATCCTGATGGCCTGGGTGCTGACCCTGCCGGTCTCGATCGCGCTGTCCGCCGGGCTGTTCTGGCTGTCCTCGCGCTTCATCGGCTGACCCCGCGCCGAGCCCCACGAAAAACGCCTGCATCCGCAGGCGTTTTTCATTTCCGCCGGCCTACAGCTCCAGGGTCTGACGCGGCAGACGGATGACGAAGCGCGCGCCGCCCTTGCAGTTATCCACAGACAGGCTGCCACCCATGTTGCGGATCAGGTCGTGGCTCACCGACAGCCCCAGGCCGGTGCCCTTGCCGATGGGCTTGGTGGTGAAGAAGGGTTCGAAGATGCGCTCCATCACCACCGGGTCGATACCGCCGGCATTGTCCCGCACATGCACCTCGACCCACCCCGCCTCCGCGCAGGGCTCCTGCGAGACGCCGATCCAGCGCGCGCCCTCCTCGCCCCGCCCCAGCAAGGCATCGCGGGCATTGGCCAGCAGGTTGATCAGCACCTGTTCCAGCTGGTCGGAATAGCCGCGCACCACGACCCGGTGCGCCGGCGGCCGGTACTCCAGGGTGATGCCCTGCTGGGTCAGGCTCTCCCCCAGCAGGGCGATGGCACCTTCGCAGGCATCGTAGGGATCGAAAGGCGCGGCTTCCAGTTCCGACTTGCGGCTGAACACGCCCATGTGGCTGATCACCCGTGACAGCCGGTCGATCTGCGCGTCGGCGCGGTCCAGCTTGTCCTTCAGGTATTCCGGCTCGTTCAGTTTCTGCCGGGCGTTGTAGAGGGACATGCGCATGACGTGCAGCGGCTGTTTCATCTCGTGGGCCATGCCGCTGACCATCTCGCCCAGGCTGGCCATCTTGGCGCCCTGGGCCAGTTGCTGCTGGGCGTGGCGCACGGCGGTGTTGTCGCGACCCACGGCCTGGATTTCCACCAGCCGTCCTTCGGCGTCCAGCAGCGGGCGGTCCGACCAGATCAGCCAGAGGTTGCGCTGGCCGGGCAGGCAGAAGCGCAGTTCCCAGGAATCGTCCGCCGCGCTCTGCGCGCCGCCCACCAGGCGTGCGCGCAAGGCGCTGCAGTCCTGCTCCGAGAGCCACTCGTCCAGGCGCCGGCCGAGCAGCGCCTCCACCGGTTCGCCCAGCACCTGGGCGAAGGTGTGGTTGACGAAGGTCAGCTGCAGGCTCGGGTCGTAGCGGCAGATCAGCGCCGGCGAGTCCTCCACCAGCACGCGGTAGCGCTCCTCGCTCTCGGCGATCTGCAGTGCGGCGAGGTGCTGCTCGGTGACGTCCAGCCAGAGACCGACGGCCTCCTGCGGGATGCCCTGGATATCGCGCAGCAGCTTGGCCTCGTCGTACAGCCAGTGCCATTCTCCGGCGCTGTCGCGCAGGCGGTACTCGGTACGCACGCGGCCTTCGCGCAGCAGCTCGCGGCCGCGGTCGAGGAAGGTTTCCAGATCCTCGGGATGCACACGCTCCGCCAGCGCCTGCCAGTTCTGGCCCTGCAGGTCGAGGCCGAGCAGGTTGCCGGCGCTCTCGCTGTAGAACTCAGGGATCAGGTGCCCCTCCTCCACCCGCTGCACGTAGATCACCACCGGGGCGCTGTCGATCAGGTTGCGCAGCCGCGCGTGGGCTGCCAGCGCCTGCTCCTCCTGCAACTTGCCCTCGCTGATATCCAGCAACACACCGTCCATCAACTGGTCGCCGGCACGGGCCTGACGCCGCCCCTGCAGGCGCAACCAGCGACGCGTCTGGGTGGACGCCGCGCCACGCAGGCGCAGATCCTGGACCAGCCGCCCGCCGGGCTGGAGGTTGCGCAGGCGCAGGCTCAGCTCGTCGGCATCAGCCGGATGCAGTTGGCTCAACAGGTCGGCCAGCGCCAGTTGCAACTGGCCTTCGGGCAGCCCCAGGCTGGTGGCGACGGCCGGCGACAGTTCGAACAGCCCTTCGTCGACGCGCAACCGCCACCATCCGCCACCGACCATGTCCTGCAGCAGGCTCAGGCGCCGGCTGCTGTCGCGCAGGCTGTGCAGCTCGGTGCGCTCGTGCACGAGGTTGGTGAGGATTTCCGCCAGGTACTGCCAGTCGCTCGGCGCCAGCCCCGGCCAGCTGCCGCCGTGCTCCATCGGTTCGGCCAGCAACCCGGCCAGCCGCCCTCCGCGCACCGGAGCGGGTATCAGGTAAAGCTGCTCGCAACAGAGCGCGCGGAGCAGTTCCGAAGGCGTGTCATCGGCGCCCAGCAGACAGGTGCCGCTGGTAGCCCGCAGCTCGTCGCCCGGCACGGCCAGGTTGTCCCGCAACAGGCTGTCGACCCCCGGCAGGACATGGCAGGCGAAGACCCTCAGGGTCCGGTCCGGCTCTTCCAGCAACAGCGCCATGCTGCGCATGTGGAAGTTGCTGCAGAAGGCCTCCAGCACTTCGCTGACCGCTTCTCCCAGGCGTCGGTGGGAGCTGTGGCGAAGGCGCGCCAGCAGCAGTTTGCTCAAGCTCAGGCATTGCAGCTTGTGTTGCTGGCTGTCGGACTGCCAGTTGAGGTCGGAGATGTCCGTCCCCAGCAGCAGGCAGTGCTCGTCGGCCTGCAGGACCGCCTGGAAGCGGCAGACCAGCGGCAGGTCGCCCGTACTGCGCAGCACCAGGTCGAGGCGCTCGCCGCCCCTCAGGCTCGACACCTGCATACCGCCGGGAGCGCGGCGATCCAGGTAATCCCCCAGCCCGGGCAACTCACCATTGTCGGGGGACGGTGGCAACAGGCGATGGGCCTGCCGGCCGCCCCGGGCAATGACCCGGTCACGGCTGTCCAGCTCCAGCCACAGGTCACAATGCGCGGTCAGTGGCGCCTCGACGACGTCCTCGACCGGCAGGGCCGGCCGCCGCCGTGCGGCCAGGGGGCGACTCGGTGGCGGGTTATCGGCCAACTCGTGCCGTGCAGGCTGCCTGGAGCGCCAGAAATCGAACATTCAGTTCCTCAGAGCAGGACGCTGGCCGTGCCGCTGAGCACGTCGGGCAGCCGGGGCACCGTGCCGATGCCGGGCAAGCTCAGCAAGGGCACGATGGGCGTGGTGGCATAGGGATAGCTGACGCACACCCGAACGCGGGTGTACTGGCGCCCCGAGACGGTCTCGCTGACCGGAGTGTCCATGAACTGCCCGCCGTAGCAGCCGTTGCGCCAGCTCGCGGGCATCCAGCTCAGGCGTTGGGTCACAGCGCTGTTCACCGCAGTGCGCAGGGCGGCGTTGTAGTCCTGCGCCTGGGGATTCACCGACACGGCGACCCTTGCCCCGGCCGCCGCCGCATCATTGAACGACTGCAGCATCAGCAACGGCACGCAGTAGCCGAGCAGGCCATAGAGGACAGCGAAGAACAGCACGAACACGCCGGCGAACTCGATGGCCACCGCCCCTCGCTGCTTGCCGCGCCCACCGACTCCGTTCATGCGCAATACTCCTCGACCAACTTCCAACTTGAATGACCGTTCAACTTATCGGCATTCCGGCGGATATCCTGACTACTATCCGTCGGATAACTTTCGTTATTGAGCAATACTAGGCGCTCCACAGGAATTCGCCCCTCCCCGCCGGGAATAACATTCAAAGCCAAACACCTCGAACCCTGGCTTTAATTGCAATAACGGCAGCTTGTACGAAGCAGCTTACAAATCAAACCAGGCCGATCATTTCGCCACCGGGACAAGGATATTCTCGATGCTGCTCAAACTCTGCCTGCTGGGCTGGTTCGCGGCGTGCGCCTATCAGGACCTCACCGGCCTGCGGGTCAGCAACTGGCTGACCCTGGGCGGCGCCCTCGCCGCCCTGGTGTTCCTGCTCTTCGCCGGCCACACACTGACCGGCTTGCCACCCGCCGCGGCCGCCGTGGCGGCCCTGCTGGCCCTGGCGCTGACGCTGCCGGGCTACTGGCTGGGGAAACTCGGCGCTGCCGACGTCAAACTGCTGTTCGCCCTGGGCCTGGCCAGCGGCCCGCTGACCGTGCTCTACACCCTGGCGCTGGCCAGCCTGGTGTGCCTGGCACTGATGCTCGCCAGCAAACTTTTGGTTGATTCGGATAAAGTACCGGCTAATTGCAAAACGAAATTAGCCAGACTGCAACCGTCAAAGTTCAAGTCATTTCCCTTCATATTTTCCCTATTCGTCGGACTTCTGACGACCCTGTCGTTCATCCATTAAAATTGAATCCGACAATTGGCAGAATCCAAACTTAACGACTATATGCTAAGGGTTAATACCGCCCGTCATTCGGTGCGACGATCCGGCTACGGTTATTGAATGGCCGGACGATAAAAACAATGGATGAGTATTCCTTCAAGGAGCGTGCAGTCATGGATAAAACGGCCAATCGTCGTTTCAGCGTGCTAGTCGTCGACGACGAGCCTCAGGTCACTTCCGAGCTTTCCGAGCTGCTGGAGAACAGCGGCTACCACTGTGTGGTGAGTGACAGCAAGGACAGCGCCCTGCAGAAATTCCGCGACGATGCCTCGATCGGCCTGGTGATCTGCGATCTCGGCCTGGGACGTGACAACGGCATCCGCGTGGTCGAAGCGCTCAAGGAACTGGCCGGTTCGACGCGGTTCTTCGAAACCATCATCCTCACCGGCCAGCAGGGCAGCCAGGAAGTGATCGAGGCCATGCGCGTGGGCGTCGCCGATTACTACCAGAAGCCCGTGGCGCCGATGGACCTGCTCAAGGGCCTGGAACGCCTGGAAGCCCGCCTGCACGAGCGCATCCGCAGCCAGCTCAGCCTGAGCCATGTGAATCAGCGCCTGGAGTACCTGGCCGAATCGCTGAACTCCATCTCGCGGGATATCCACAAGATCAAGTATGAGGTCCACACCGGCGGCCAGCCCGCCAGCAGCGCGCTCAAGCAGGAACAGCCCGAAGTCCCGGCCGGCGCCGCGCCGAGCAACGCCGAGCAGATGACCCCGGTGGTCAACAACCCGCTGTTCAACAAGCTGTCGCCGCGCCAGCAGGCGGTGGCGCGCCTGGTGAGCAAGGGACTGACCAACTACCAGATCGCCTACGACCTGGGCATCACCGAGAACACCGTGAAGCTCTATGTTTCCCAGGTGCTGCGACTGATGCACATGCACAACCGTACACAACTCGCCCTCGCCATCTCCCCCTCGGCGGCGCAGAGCAGCGCGGTGCACTGAGCCTCGTAAGAGCCGACCTTCAGATCAGCAGCTCCGCGCCGCCGGTCTGGAGGTCGATCAGACGCACGTCGAGGATGCCGGTCTGGATGCCGAGCAGTTTGAGAAGCGGGTCGATCAGTGCGCTACCCAGCATTCCCACCACATTGCTCAAGGCTCCCGTCAGCAACGTCCCGACTCCCAGTGCCGAGTTGATCAGGGTACTGGAGACACTGTTGACCAGCTGCCCCAGCGGGCAGAGCAGCCATCCCACCAACGGCAGGTTGCAAGTCAGGTTCGCCGGTAGCGTGACAGTGACCTTGAGGTTCTTCGCCAGGTCGGCGACACCGGCCGCCAAGGAGGCTCCGAGCGGGCTTTGAACGCGCTTCGTCGCACTGGGAAGGTCTATCGGTGAAGCTACATTGAAGATCAGTTGCTGCTCGCCCCCGGCAGCAAACGACGTCGTCTGATCACCATTGCTGATGTCGACCAACTTCAGCTTGTCGTCAGCGCCAGGAAACAGGCCGACGCCAGCATGCAAGGTGAGATTGGCGATGCCAGGTTTGGCCTGTATATCAACCTCTACCGGTTTTCCCACACCACCGCACTTGATACTTTCCAGTGCTGCCGTGCCTTTCGCGACATCAACCTGCAGATCCACGTCAGCCGTCACCAGCTTCAGGTCAAGCAGGTCGACATGCACGGAGGCCTTGAGGCTGACCTGGGTCGAAGTAGCCTGAGTCCGCCAGGTTCCATCACTGTTCTTGCCTGGATAGCCCATGGCAATCTGAGGCGGACTGATCACCGTCAGGCTCAGCGTCTGGGTTGCCAGGCCCGGGATAGCCAGCGTCTGCGCCGGGACGCTCACGGCGTGGTTCTTGTTCGCCACCAACGCCGTCGCCATCAACAGGTCCAGCAGATTGACCCCCGCGCTGAGCGCCGTATCACGTACGCTGTCCGGCGCCACCACACTGAGAATCTGCCCCAGGCTCAGGTTGGCCGTCGGCACATTGATGGTTGCCAGCGCGGTACGCAGCAGAGATGTGTTGACGTTGGCCAACTGCGAGGCATCCGCCGCATTGACCATCGCCTGCAGCAACTGCGCGGCGGTGACATTCGCGCCCAGCAGGCTGTCGATCTTGCCCAGTTCGAGGTTCACCCCCGCCGCCTTGAGTTGCTGGCTGAGGGCGAGTAGCGAGACGTTGGCGCCGGCGATGCCCTGGTAGGTGGCCACGTCCAGATTGACGTTGGTGCCCAGCAGGCCGCCGAGCAGCGCGTTGAGCAGAGGAGAAGTGCTGGAGTCCAGGCTCAACACGCCGCTGCCGGCGGATATCCCGGCCATCGCCGAGCGCCGCGCCACGGCCTGCGCACTGAGCACGGTAGTAGCCGACGCCCCGTTGAACAGGCTGGCCACGTTGAGGATGAGGCTGGACGGCACTGTGTGAGTAGCTTGCACGCGCACAGAGTCGGCAAGGTTGCCGCCCGCAGAGAACACCCGCCGAGACGCTGCGTTGCCATAACCCGCATCGAGGCTGACGTTGCCCAGGACGCCGGTGAGAGAGTCACCCGCACCAGGAACGAAACCGTTCTGTGCCGCGCTGGCTGTCACATAGCCCTGAATATCCGCCGCCAGTTGCGATCCACACATGCCGCCCTGCGTCGCCGCTTCCAGCGCGGCCATATCAACGACCCGCTGCAGCTTGCGCTGCTCGAAATACAGGCGACCGGTATCGATCACCAGCGCCAGGCAGATCAGCGCAAGCAGCAATGTCATCGCCGCCATCACGCCAATTGCTCCCCGCTGCCGTTCGCGTCCCATGGCACGCTCCCGCAGGCTTACTTGCTGTCTGTGCTGAAGTCGTTGTCCTGAAGCAGATACTCGGGAATCTCGCGGGTATAGCTCTTCAGGTAGCGCTGGTAAGCCCGGTCACGCTCAGCCGGCGTCGCGCTTTGCCGGTTGACCGAGGCAGCCCGCCCGCTGGATTGCAGCTCCAGCCAGGTGAGGACCTCCTGCTGGTCCCGGGCCGTGGTGCCCAGCTTGGCCTGCGCCTTGTCCACCGCCTGCGCCAGCAAAGGCGTGGCCAGCAGCGCGCCGGCCAGAATCCATGCCTTCATCACGTCTCTCCCTGCCCGCTTCAGCGGGCCTTGAACAGCAGTTTGGCGTCACGCGCCGCGGCAGGCGCCGACGCCACCGACTCCGGCCCGGCAGCCTCCACCGGCTCGTCCACGTAACTCACGCTTTCGGGTTGCGCCGGCGCACGCGCCGCCGGACGCAGCGAATCGGCCTGCTCGCGCGCCGCGCGCACCTGATCGGCGCTCAGGCCGACGCTGCGGATCAGGCTCGAAGCCTGGCGGTCATCGTCCTGCAGATAGAGCAGGCTGAGCAGGTTGGTGGCCGGCAGCTTGTCGTGATCGTCCAGCTCCATCGCCGTGATGAACTCGAAGCGCGCGCGCTCCAGCGAGCCGCTGCGCAGCAGGACGTAGCCCAGGTCATTACGGAACGCACTGTCGGTCGGCCGCAGACGCGCGGCCTCGCGCAGCTCCTGTTCGGCGCGCACGCTATTGCCACCGCGCATCGCGATCTGCCCAAGGCCATGGTGAGCCTCGGCCGCCTTGCAGGTATTGAGCAGGTTCTGGTACTCCACCTGCGCCCGAGGATCACCGATGCGACGCAGGGCCAGGGCCTTGCTCTCGCGCACTTCCAGCGAATTCTGCGGCAACGTTTCGAGGTTCGCCAGGGCGGCGTGGGCACGCCCGTTGTCGAGCATTTCCCGGGCGAGATTGAGCTGCAGCTCGACGGACTGGCCGAGCTGCTCGCTACAGGTCTGGCCCACCTGATTGCCGCCCAGCGGCCCCAGATTGGCGCAGCCGCCGAGCGTCAGGCTCAGCAGGCCGATCACGCACGCGTTTCTCATCCCATACCCCCCATGGCCTTGGTGATGGCGAGGAAGCCGGGCCCGGCAAGGATGATCAGCAGCGCCGGGAACAACAGCACCATCATCACCAGGCTCATTTTCGCCGAGAGCTTGCTGACCTTTTCCTGCAGGGCAGTCAAACGGCGGTCCTCGAACAATTGCTTGAGCGTCTGCAGCGAGGAACGGGCGCTGCCACCCTGGCGCACCATCTGGCGCAGCACGTTGCAGCAGTCGGTCAGCTCGCCGACCACCAGACGGCGGCTAAGCTGCTCCAGCTCCTCGGCCAGATCCAGGCCGCTGTCGGTGTGCACCAGCACGTTCTCCAGTTCTTCGGCCAGGACCGGAACAATGTTCTGCCCTTCCCGGCACACCACCCGCAGGCTCTGTTCGACGGTCAGGCCGGAGTCGAAGAGGATGCGGATCAGCTGGATGAACAGAATCACTTCCCCAGCCAGGCGCAACCTGCGTTTCTCGGCGCAGTAGGCGAGTATCCGCTTGGGCAGGAGGAAGCCGATGCCAGCCCCGAACAGCAGCGGCACGACCGGCGAGGTGCCGGCGTTGCCGGGCATTGCCAGGTACACCACGACGATGCCCATCAGCAGTAGCGGGCAAACGATCAGCGACACCAGATAGACATTGCGCGGAGTGCTGCCACCCCAGCCGGCTTGGTGCAGCAGTACGCGGACCTCTTCGTCGCGCAGGTGCAGACGCTTGCCCAGGCCGCTGCTGCCGACGCGGTCGAACCACAGCGCCAGACGCCGACCTGAATGCGGCTGCGCCTGACCGCCCAGCCGCTGTTCGATCAGACGCTGTTCCCGCCCTGCGGCGCGGCTTTGCGAGAGCGCCAGCAGCACCGCCGCCAGTAGCAGGATCAGCGCCATCAGGCCGTACATCAGTGGCATGGCGAACTCCTCATATGCTCTTTAGCATGCGCCAGAGCGTGTAGACGCCCAGCACCTGAAGGCCCAACGAGGTCAGCAGCATCCAGCGGCCACCGCTATCGAGCCACATGTTCATCAGGTAGCCCGGATTGGTGAACAGGATGTAGGCTCCCAGGCTGATCGGCAGCACTGCCAGCACCAAAGCACTCAGCCGCGTCTCACCGGTCATGGCACGTAGCTGGCGGCTGAGTTTTTCCCGCTCGTGGATGACCTTGATGATGTTTTCCAGCAGTTCGGTGGTATTGCCTCCGTAACGATGGTTGACCGCCACACCAAGGGAGAACACGTGCAGTTCTTCCACGTCATACAACTCGGCGACCTCCTGCAAGGCCTCGGGCAGGCTGATACCCAGCAGCACATGGTTGTTGACCAGGGAGAAGATCTCCCGCAGTGGATCATCGGCGGTACTGACCGCCTGGGTGATCGAGTCGCCCAGGGTGCGGCCCGAATGCAGGCTCCGCACCACCTGGTCGAGGAAGTTGGGCATCTGCCGGATCATTTTCTGCAACCGGCGCTGATAGA
The DNA here is from genome assembly GCA_046940325.1 of Enterobacterales bacterium AE_CKDN230030158-1A_HGKHYDSX7. Classification (GTDB taxonomy): domain Bacteria; phylum Pseudomonadota; class Gammaproteobacteria; order Pseudomonadales; family Pseudomonadaceae; genus Pseudomonas. Next base: position 236,286 of record JBKYMN010000013.1, read on the forward strand.
GAACGTTGAGCAGGATATGAAACCCCAGTATCGCCAGGCCTACGCCACAGACCAGGCCGATCGGCCCGCCGAGGCGGTGCCCCAGCAGCCCCAGCAGCAGCGCCACCAGGGCGGTGCCCAGCAGCCAGCCACGCATGTCGGCGATGCCGGCGCGACGCATGCGCCGCGCCAACCAGTGGCTGCTGCGCCCGCGCCCGCCGTGCACGACCGGCTCGCCGCTCAGCCGGCGCATCACCTGTTCATTGTGCCGTGCACGCCAACTCATGCCGCTGAGCACGACGCCGACCGAGGCCAGCACCAGGCTCGCCAGGATCAACCACAGTGCTCCGTTCACATCAGCACCTGACGAAACTTCAGGCCGCTGGGCTGCGCAGTGCGCACGAAGCTGCCGCTGCCGCGCCGGTCGAGACTGAACAGCGAATTGGTCACGTAGACGCCATCTCGTACCTCCAGCACCTCGAGGATTTCGCTGATGCAACGGCGGCCATTGGCCAGGCGAGTGATCTGCACCACGATATCCAGCGCCGAGCAGAGCATCTGTCGCAGAGTCTGCTCGGGCACGCGCTGGCCGGTGAGGCCGACCAGCATCTCAAGGCGCAGCAGCGAATCCATCGCCGAGTTGGCGTGCACCGTGCTCATCGAGCCGTCGTGGCCGGTGTTCATCGCCTGCAGTACGTCGAGCACCTCCACGCCCCGTATCTCGCCGAGGATGATGCGGTCCGGGCGCATGCGCAGAGCGTTGCGGATCAGGTCGCGGGCGGTGACTTCACCGAAGCCCTCGGCGTTCGGTGGCCGGGTCTCCAGGCGCACCACGTGGTCATGACCCAGTTGCAGTTCGGCGGTGTCCTCGATGGTGACGATGCGCTCGCGTTCGTCGATGAAGCTGCTCATGACGTTGAGCAACGTGGTCTTGCCGGTGCCGGTGCCGCCGCTGATGAGGATGTTGCAACGGCTGGCAACCGCCTGCCGAAGAAACGCCAGCATGGCCTCGTCGACGCTCTGGTAGGCCAGCAGGTCGGCGCTCTTGAGCAGCTCCTTGCTGAACTTGCGGATCGACAGGCAGGGGCCGTCCAGCGCCACTGGCGGAATGATCGCGTTGACCCGGCTGCCGTCCGGCAGGCGGGCGTCCACCATCGGGCTGGATTCGTCCAGGCGCCGCCCCAGCGGCGCGAGGATGCGCTGGATCACCCGCTGCACGTGATGATCGTCGATGAAGCGCAGGTCGCTCTGGTAGAGCCGGCCTTCGTGCTCGATGAATACCCGGTCCGGGCCGTTGACCAGGATTTCCGAGATGCCGGGATCGCGCAGGAGGATTTCCAGCGGGCCGAAGCCCGTCAGTTCGTCCACCACCTCCTCGGCGAGACGATCCAGTTCGTAGCGGGAGATCGCCAGCTGGCGGCGGGCGGCATATTCGCTGACCTTTTCCGAGACGTACTGCGCCACTGCCGGCCGCGCGCCCTCCAGCAGGTTCATGCCGTCTTCGTCGATCTCGTCGATGATGTAGCGGTGCAGGCGCATTTTCAGGGACTGCAAATCCTGATCGTGACGTCCGCCGTGGCCACCTCCTCCGCTGTAGTGCTGGCTCATGGCCGCGCAGCCTTCGCCCGGCCGATCCAGCCAAACAACCCACGGCGTTCGCTGGCGCCCGCACCCAGGGCCTCGGCCAGGTCACGCAGCTTCACCGTCAGCGGGTCTCGCGGAGCGAGGTCGAACAGGCTCTGGCCGACGTTCTTGGCGCGCAGCCGCGCCTCGGGCGAGGCCGGCAGCACGCCGAACAGTTCCAGGCCAAACATCTTGCCCAGCGCCGGCGCATCGGGCGGTACCGAGGCCCAGTAGCGTTCGATCAGCAGTTCGATGCGCGGCAGCGACGGCGTGCGCTCACGCAGGCGGCGCAAGCGCTCCAGGCCCTTCTTGCACGACGGCACGCTCTGGTCCACCAGCCACAGCACGCGATTGGCCTGCATCAACAGTTGCCCACTGACTTCGCCTTCGGCGACCCCGGTAAGGTTGATAAGGATGTGGCTGAAGGCGCTGCGCAGGTTGCCCAGCAGCAGATACAGCTCCGCCGTGGTTACGCGCTCCAGCACGCCGGGCTCGTCCGACAGGCTGAGCACGCGCAGGCCCGATTCATGACGGGTGAAGGCGCTGTCGATCAGGGTCTGGTCGAGGCGACGCAGGTTGCGCATCGCATCGGCGAAGGTGAACGCAGGCTCCATGCCGAGGATCGCCAACGCTTCACCGGTGGGCTGGCCGATATCCACCAACAGCACGCGGTGCTCTGGCTGGCGTTGCAGCGCCAGCGCCAGGTGCAGGGCAACGAAGGCACCATCGGCGTCAGGGCGAGCGCTGATCAGGCTGATCAGCTCGCCCTGCTGGGTGGCGCTGACCGGTACCATAGGCAGGCGTCCGCCGAGCCGGCGGATCAACCCGCTCAGTTCGCTGGCGCGAGCGCCGTAGGTAACGAAATCGCGGGCGCCGGCGCGCATCGCTGCCAGTACCAGTTGGTTGTCCAGCCCATCGCCCACCGCCACCACCGAGAGCAGTGGGCGCGCGGAGACCAGGCCTTCGATGAGCGAGCTCTGCGCCACCAGGTTGGTCTTGTTCAGGCTGGTGAACAGCACGCTGGCGCCGGTGACGTCCAGCAGCGCAAGCAACTCCTCCAGGGCCCCACTGTTGGCCAGCACGACCTGCCCGCAGCCGGCCAGGCTGCTCTGCAGCCATTCCTGCTCCCCAGGGTGCTGGACCAGCGCTACAAACGTCTGACTCATGCCCGTGCTCCCTTCCTTTATCTTGCGGTCCGCTCTGTGGCGGCTTGCCGCTTCGTAGGTATCCATCAGCGCGACATCCCGCTGCTGGCCTTGCGCTGGTCGAACCGGCCATCTTCGAGGAAATAGAACTCGGCAAAGCCGGGGTCATAGCTGCGCAGGCCCTCGCCTGGCAGGGTCGGCAGCGCGGCGTTGGCGGCTAGTGGCTGGACCAGGTGCGGAGTGACGATCATCAGCAGTTCGCGGTCGTCCTTGTCCAGGTTCGAGGAGCGGAACAACGCCCCTAGTACCGGGATGTTGCCCAGGAACGGAAACTTGTCGATGTTGCTGATGGTGTTGCTGCTGATCAGCCCGCTGATCACGAAGCTCTCGCCATCGGCCAGCATCACGCTGGTGTCGGTGCGCCGCACATTGAGTGCTGGCACAGTAATGTTGGCGGTACGAATGCCATTGGAGTAATCCAGCTCGCTGACCTCCGGCGCGACCTTCAGGGCGATGCGCCTGTCGCTCATCACCGTCGGGGTCAGGGTCAGGCGTACACCGAACTCCTTGTATTCGATGGTCACGGTGTCGTTGTCGCCGTTGGGCACCGGAATCGGGAACTCGCCGCCGGCGAGGAACGACGCACTTTGCCCACTGGTGGCGACCAGGCTGGGACGCGCCAGGGTGTAGGCGAAACCGCTGCCTTCCAGGGCATTGATGAAGCCCAGCCATTTGCTGCTGCCGCCACCCCAGATGATGTTGAATCCACTCCCGCCCATAGTCGTAGTGCCGTCACCCAGTTGCCCGCGAGGGCTGACCTCGATGTTGGCCAGACTGCCGGGGGCGCCGAGCACGAAGGTATTGGAGCCCTGGCGAACCAGCGACGTGCTGGCCTGCTTGAGCTTGCTGCGGCTGACCTCGACGAAGCGGATATCGGTCTGCACCTGGTTCGGCAAACCGCCCGCCACCGCTCCCACCGCACCGGCGACATCGCCGATGGCGCGCGCCCCAACTCGCACTACGCTGCGCATGGGCTGGTCGCTGCAACTGGTCCAGATCAGCAGGCTGGTCAGGCCTTCAGCCTTACCGGTAATGAGAAAGTCGCGCTTGTCGAGCACCTGTACGTCGGCAATGTTCGGATCGCCGATGGCCAGCCGCTTGATAGGCACAGGGAGCTGCTGATCACGCTGGGCGCCCTGCTCCACGTCTAGGTTCAGTTGCTGCCCGGCGAACCCCGCGCAGGCGCTGGGTGCCGCCTGCACGGCGGAGTGAAGGGTGCAGGCCAGCAGAGCGGTCAGGGACAGGATGAAGCGCTTGGACATCGATGCACTCCTTGCTCAATGTGCTTCACGGGTGACTTCGGTACCGCGATAGACCACCACGCCCTGGCTGACCGCGTGCGCGGACACCTGGCGTGTGGCCGGTGCCGGGCGCGGCTTGCCGATCAGTTGCTCGAGGGTAATCGGCTGACTGCCGGCATTGCCCAGGGAGGCCTGAATGTATTGGCCCTCCTGCTCCTTCTCGTAGAGTTTCTCATCCTTGCTGCGGACCGCCAGGCGCAACGAACCTGCCTGACTGGCGAGCATCAGGCGTGATGCCGCCTCGGCGGGCACGGCCAGCACCGCAGTGCGCGGTGGACGCGGGGTCTGGTCCTTGGGATCGCCGGCATTACGCGCCTGGCCATCCTTCGACACGGCGATCTGCTCGCCATAGGTCAGCATGCGGACGCCCGGCAGCACCACCTGAGCGCTGACATTGCGCTCACCGGTCTGCTGATCCTGGACAAAGAGCATGACGTCAACGTAGTCGCCCGGCAGGACGAAGCCGCCGCCGCCGATGACCTCGTCGACCGGAATCGCCATGGCGCGCTCGTCCGGGCGGATGGTCCGCGCCAGAGGGCCTCCAGGCTCGGTAATCGAGGAAGAAATGATATTGCCCGCAGGCACCGCGACCCAGGCACGCTGCCCGATCAGTTCCTCGGGTTTGGGGAAGCTTCCACTGGGGGCGGTACGCAGCAGTTCGACCGCCAGATCGTCCTTGCTGATCACCGCCAGTGCCGGCAGGTCCCGTGCCGCCACGACCACCGGCGTACGCTGCAGCTTATCGGCCTCGGCAACCGCCGCTGGCGCCACATCCTGCACCTCCCCAGCCGTCGGAGTGACCGGTGTGCCCACCTTCAGCCCGAGGTAACCCACTACCCCTGCACATACCAACAACAGCCCGGCGAATACCATCAGCACCTTGCTATTCATGACCACATCCTTGCGTGGTGTCGGGATAGGAGCCCGCAGGCTCACCGCCTGGTCGAGAGTCGCCCTGGCGCGCATCGCACCAGTACGGCTTTCGGACCTTTATTGTTATTTCGGCAGCGCGAGGAAGTTCGATAAGAATCATTCCTCATAATCAACTTGCGTCAATTACAAATTCAGAATTTAGTAGCTGCCGGATCAGCGTCAACCGCCCCCACCTAATTTCCAATTCCCCTCTTAGTTCTACCTCTGCAGAATTATAACTTTGGTATTAGCGCTATTTGATCAATTGCAATCGGCCACGTTGCGCCTAGCCTGACGGTGAAGTCAGGGCACCCGCCCTGGATGTTGGGCGTGCACGGAGCGACGGCCATGAAAACCAAAACCGCAGTGAATCAACTTCCGAAGAACATCCTCAGCAAAGTTAAGTCCTTCATCCAAGATCGCGAAGGTGCCACCGCAATCGAATACGCGGTAATTGCCGGACTTATTTCCATCGCGGTACTCACCGCGGCGACACCGATCGGTACTCGCATCGGAGCACTCATGACGGCAATCAAGACCGCCATCGGCGCCTGACTAAAACCTGACTCGAAGTATTCGCGGAGTCGGAAGAAAGGCTCCGCCGCCGCTGTCTCCTGCCCGGAGGGCTCGTACATGGAACGCACGATCGACTCAGTGAAACGCCTCTGCTCCTGCCTGCACGCCTTTCTTGCTGATCGAGAAGGCGCCACGGCCATCGAGTACGCGGTCATCGCCGGCCTCATCTCGATTGCCATCGTCGCTGCCGCTACCCCCATCGGCACCAAGATCGGCGCACTGATGACCTTGGTGCAGAACGCACTGGGCACATGAGTTCCGGCCTTCGACGGGCGCGGCACAACACCGCGCCCGTTTCCTCGCCTGGAGCCTAAAGTCCCGCCGCAGACAGCCGATACATCCTGCCTACTCTCTCGTTCCACCTGCAGGATGCTTTAACGATGCTTCGCTCGCTGTCCTTCGCCAGGAAGATTCTTCTGGCGGCTTCCCTCGTGGTCACCTTCGCCTTCGCCTGCTTCATCCTCTTCAACGATTTCCGCCAGCGTGAAGCCATCCACGCCGACACCGAGTCGTACCTGTCCGAAGTCGGCAACCTCACCGCCAGCAACATCCAGAGCTGGCTGGAAGGCCGCATCCAGCTGGTGGAAGCCGAAGCCGCGCAACTGGCCGATGGCGAACCGACGCCCGAGCGCATCCAGCATGTGCTGGAACAGCAGGTGTTCCAGAAGAACTTCGAGTCGGTCTACCTGGGCGAAGCCGCCAGCGGCGTATTCACCATGCGCCCCTACGCGCCGATGCCCGACGGCTACGACCCGCGCACCCGTGGCTGGTACAAGGACGCTGTCGCCGCCGGCCGCCTGATCGTCACCGAGCCCTTCCTCGACGCCGGCACCAACGAACAGATTCTCGCCATGTCCATGCCGGTGATGCGTAACGGCCAGCTGGTCGGCGTGGCCGCCGGCGACATGAAGCTGGAAACCATCACCGCGATCATCAACTCACTGAAGTTCGACGGCGATGGCTACGCCTTCCTGGTCAGCGACGCCGGCAAGATTCTCCTGCACCCGGACAGCAGCCTGATCTTCAAGTCCCTCGCCGAGGTCTACCCGCAAGGCGCGCCAAAAGTGCAGCCGGGCGTGCAGGAAGTCAGCGTCAACGGAGAGGACCAACTGGTCTCCATGACCCCGGTGAAGGGCCTGCCGGGCGTGACCTGGTACGTCGCGCTGGTGCTCAACAAGGACTCCGCCTACGCGATGCTGAGCGACTTCCGCAACACCGCCATCATCGCCACCGTGATCGCCATCGTCGCCATCCTGCTCCTGCTGGGCATGCTGATCCGCGTGTTGATGGCGCCGCTGACCGACATGGGCCGCGCCATGCAGGACATCGCCCAGGGCGAAGGCGACCTGACCAAGCGTCTGCAGGTGGCCAGTAACGACGAGTTCGGCGTGCTGGCCAATGCCTTCAACCGTTTCGTCGAGCGTATCCACGAATCGATCCGCGAGGTGGCTTCCACCGCGCGCAGCCTGCATGACGTCTCGCAG
>JBKYMN010000014.1:0-13787 GCA_046940325.1 Enterobacterales bacterium AE_CKDN230030158-1A_HGKHYDSX7
ACCCATAGCGGACGCTCATGCCTCGCGTTGCAGCCAGAGATGACCTATCCAGCCAGTTCTTTATGCAAGGCATCGCCCAAAGATTCGAAGGCCCGCGAGATACGTTTAATTCGGCGCAAATCGGAATGCATGGCGAGCCACACGTCTACTTCGATGCCAAAGCTATCCGGCAGTATCCGGGTTAGGAGATATTGCGAAGCGACGGTGACCGGGCACAGGCCAAAGCCAAGCCCGGCGCGAATAGCTGCGAGCTGTGCCAGATGGTTATCCGTTGCGATCGCGAAGCGCTGATCCGCTTCGCACAGCCCGTTTTCGACCAGACGACGCAGATCGGCAGAGCGTCGATCTGGGCCAATCAATGGGGCCTTGCGCAAGGCATCCAGGCTTTTGGGCTCGCCGTAGCGCTCCAGACATTCTGAGCTGGCATAAATGCCAACGCGCAAGGCGCCAGTACGTCGCACCACAATGCCCGCTTCGCTTGGTCGTACCAGGCGGACTGCAATGTCCGACTCCTGTCTGGCGAGGTCTTCCATCTGGTCGTTGATGCTCAACTGGAGATTGAGCCCTGGATGGTCGTGATGGAAGTCCCGCAATAGCCGTGGAAGCACTTCTACTCCCAGTAGATCACTGCTCGTGATTCTGACCGTGCCACGGGAAACGTCTGTCTCTGAACTGGCCATGCGATTGAATGCCTGGGCGGCAATGTCCATCGATTCCACGTGATGAATGAGCTGGCGTGCGGGATCTGTCGGCGTCAGGCCGGTGGATGTGCGGGTGAACAGGCTGAGCCCAAGGGCGCTCTCCAGATTTTCCAGACGCCGGCGCGCGGTGGACTGCGCTATACCCAGCAACCTGGCGGCTCCTGACAGGCTTCCAGAACGCAGCACGGCGAGAAATACCCGCTGACTTTCCCATTCGATTCCGCTCATACATTTGCTACCAACGGTTGCTCCAATTGCTCTCTTCTGTCCGGTGCCTGGACGGTAGATCATGCGCGTCTCGAACATCGAAGTGCGCCATTGTAAGGGGTGACAACATGGGATTCATCGGTCAGTGCCGATGCGGCAAGGTCAACATTCGCCTGCAAGCAGATGTCCTTCCGCCGCTTTATGCGTGCCATTGTCTGAACTGCCAGCGCTGGAGCGGCAGTGCATTCGGCTTGCACCTGCTGTGCCCGGCACAAGCTGTAGAGGTTGCTGGCGAGCTGCGCGAGTACCAGCACGAACAGCAGGGGCATACTTCCGTTCAATACGCTTGCCCGGTCTGCCTAACGCGGCTGTTCAACGAAACGACCGCAGCTCCAGGTGTGCGTGTAGTGCGTGCCAGCGTGCTGGAAGGCGCATCGCAATGGACTCCGCGAGCGCATATATGGGCCAAACGCAAACAGCCCTGGATCATGCTGCCGGCGGATGCGCCCCAATGGCCGGAAAGCCCTACGCAGGAAGAGTTTGCTGCTGCTCTGTTTTGACTCGCGGCGCAAGTCCGCTCCTGGCCGCTAGCTGTCGCCGGTACGCCAACTTCCAGCTCATTCAGCCCGGGTGCTCGCCCAGTTCGCTGACCACCTGATCGACGAAGCTGCGCAGCTTGGGCGGCATGCGTCGGTCGCTGGCGTAAAGCAGATGGACCTGTCGCGCCGGGGTCTGGAGGTGGGGGAACAGCTGTACCAGGCGCCCCTGGCGGAGGTCCTCGGCGAGCATCATCTCCGCGCCCAGGATGATGCCCAGGCCATCGCAGGCGGCGGCGCGCTGGGCGCGGGCGTCGTTGACCTGCAGGCGGCTGTTCTGGGCCAGCAACTGCAGGCTGTCGCCCCCCAGCATCTGCCACCCGCCGGAGACCGAGGCGGGCCAGGCGGTCAGCCCCAGGCAGTGGTGCCCATCGAGATCGTCCGGCGTCTGCGGAGTGCCCTGCGCGGCCAGGTAGGCGGGGGAGGCGCAGGCGATCAGGCGGTAGGGTGCCAGGGGGCGAGCGACCAGGCTGGAGTCGTCCAGCGGGCCGATGCGGATCACCGCCTCGAAGCCTTCGTCGATCAGGTCCACCAGGCGGTCGTTGAGCGACAATTCCACCTGAACTTCGGAATGCTGGCGCAGGTAACGGCCGAGCAATGGCATGAGGCAATAGGTGCCGTAGGTGACCGGCGCGCTGACCCGCAGGCGCCCGCGCGGTACCGCCAGGTGGTCCAGGGCGAGGGCGTCCGCGGCTTCCGCTTCGGCCAGTACGCGCTTGCAGCGTTCGTAGTAGTGCTGGCCGATCTCGGTCAGGCTCTGCCGCCGGGTGGTGCGGTTGAGCAGCTTCACGCCCAGGCGCTCCTCCAGCGCGCTGACGTGCTTGCCAGCCATCTGCGAGGACATGCCCAGGGCCGCGCCAGCCGCGGAAAAGGAGCCGCTGTCGGCGGCTTTGACGAAGACCGCCATGCTTTGCAATCGATCCATTATTCACTACTCATGGTTTCGTCACTTCCAAATGAAAGCGGATATTTCATCTTCCTGATTTCAAATAGCATCCTGACTTCCGGATTGGCTGGCAAGCGCCGGCCGGTTCCCACTGCACTGGAATGACAGGAGTCAGGCGATGCGTATCGGAATCATCGGAGCGGGATTCATCGGCCGCGCCCTGGGAGAACTGGCCGTGAAGAGCGGCTGCGAGGTCATGCTCAGCAACTCGCGCGGCCCCCGGACGCTGGCCAGTACCGCAGCTTCCCTGGGCTGTCGGGTGGGCACCGTGGAGCAGGCAGCGGCATTCGGCGAGCTGGTGCTGCTGGCGATTCCCTTCGGCCGCTACCCGGAGCTGCCGGCAGCGGCTTTCGCGGGGAAGGTCGTGCTGGATGCCGGCAATTACTATCCGCAGCGTGATGGCTGCATCGCCGCACTGGAGCATCGCCAGACCACCACCAGCCAGATGCTGGCGCAGCACCTTCCGGGCGCCAGGGTGGTCAAGGCATTCAATGCCATCCTCGAGCGTGACCTGGTGGCCGATGCCCGTCCGGCGGGGGCCGTCGATCGCCGCGCGTTGCCCATTGCCGGGGACGATGCGCAGGCCAGGCAGGCGGCCAGCGATCTGCACGAGCGCTTCGGCTATGACGTGGTGGATGCCGGTGTACTGGCCGAGGGGCGGCGCTTCGAACGCGCTCGCCCGGCCTACTGCCGGCGCCTGGACAGTGCCGGCCTGCGTGCCGCGCTGGCCGACGAGGGGCCCGACCAGGCCGAGGGGGCCTGGCGTGAATGAACCGCAGCAGCATGGGTGCGCCGGTGGTCGCCGGGTGAACGGCCGGCTTGACCCTCAGACCGACAAGGGAGTGTCGCAACGTGACAAGTATTGACCGTAGCCTGCTGGGCCTGGGGCTGTTGATTCCGCTGTGGCTGCTGGCCGGGGTGGCGCTGACCTCGCTGGGCTATCCCGGCTACAGCCATATCGACCAGGCGATGAGCCAGCTGGGGGCCGCTGGCGCTCCCACCCGGGGCTACTCGGCCTGGCTGAACAATTTTCCCCTGGGCCTGCTGTTCGTACTGTTCGGCCTCGGGGTCGCCCGGCGGTTCCCCGGTTCGAAGCTGGCCGGGCTCAGCGCGGCGCTGATCCTGCTCCACGGCCTGGCGAGCTTCGCCACCGGCTATTTCGCCTGCGACCAGGGCTGCGCACCGCCGCAGCCTTCGGCCTCCCAGCAGATCCACAACCTGGCGGGACTGGTGATGTTCCTGTCCCTGACACTGGCCTCTGCGCTTTGGGGGCTGTTGGGCGGCAGGCTGCTGTCGTCACCCGCGTTCGGCAGGTTCTCGGTGCTCTGCGTGGTGCTGGCGATCGTGACGCTGGCGCTGATGGGCAGGGCGTTCGCCGAGGGCCATGGGTTCGGCTTGTACCAACGGCTCAATTACGGCGTTGCGGTCATCTGGGTCGCGGTGCTGGCAGGGGTCTCCCTTCGTGGCGGCGCGGCCTCGGCAAGTGGCCGCACCGAAGGTTGCTAGGGGCGGGCATATGGCTCACGCGGTGGTGTTCACCGAGGTGCCGCTGGTGCTGCTGCCGGACTCGGTCAGGGCTTCGGAGTAGGCCGCTGTGGCTGCCGCCACGGCCGCCGAGGCGGACGAGACGCGCGCCTGAGCCGCCTGCGCGGCGACCTGCTGGGCCTGCTTTTCTTCCTCGGTCTGGCCGCCGCCCTGGCCGGCCTTGGCCAGCTCCTGTTCGGCTTCTTCCAGCTCCTTCTGTGCCTGTTCCATGGCCTGCTTGAGTTTTTCCAGCGTGGTGTCGGAGCTGCTGTCCGAGCTGCCGCTCGCTCCGGCGGCACCGCCACCCGCCGCCCCGGACGCGCCCTGCGTCGAGGAGCTGGCCGTGGCCTGCGAGGAGCTGGTGGCTTCGTTGGTGGTGCTGTCTTCGCTGCTTGTCGAGGCGGCGGAGGTGGCCGAGGCGGTGGCGTAGCGAATGTTGGTGGTGCTGACGGCGCTGATGGTGGTCATGGGAGGGCTTCCGCTGAGGAGGGTTATCCGCAGTGGCGGCCGCCGCGCCGGGAAATTTAGCGTGGTTTGTTATCGACTTGGTATCAGGCCTGGTACGTCGCTCCGGCTGCGTCAGTGCTGCCTGATCCGGCGGGGCGTCTGCGGGCTTTCCAGGGAGAGCCGGATCGCGCCGGTCCGGCCTTGTGGCGCAGGGATGGGTGCTGGGCAACGGCTGCGACCGTCCATAAGCCCGCACTCGACGGCGGAGGTGTTGGACCATACTCCCCAGGCGACGCCCACCCCTGACAACCCTCGACAGCCCAAGGGAAACACGCCATGGCCAAGTACCTGATTTCCTTCCCCAGCGCGGCGATGACCGTGCCCGCCGGCGAGCTGGAGGCTGTCGGTCGCGATGCACACGCTGTCATCGAAGCGGCCAGGGTCGCCGGCGTCTACGTGTTTGGCGGCGGCATCGACGAAAGCGTGCCGCCCGTGCTCGTAGCAGCCGACGGTTCGATCGCCGAGGGCGGCTACCCCTGGGCGCCGCCACTCAACGGCGGCTTCACCGTGCTCGAACTGCCTTCGCAGGCGGCGGCCATCGAATGGGCGGCGCGCATTGCGAAAGCTTGCCGGTGCCAGCAGGAACTGCGGGTGTTTGGCTTCGATCCGAGGGCTTGAACGCAACGGGATATGGCCCGGCACGGCACAGCCAGATGAAGGGCGGAACCTGCCGTTCGTGCTGCCTCTTCATCGACCACGGGGCGGACGTTACCGGGGCCGAGCTAAAGCAGCCTTGCCACGAAGAATGCCTTGGCGGCGATGTACATCGTCCACAGGACGTAAGTGCCCGCAGCGATGATAGCGACAGGTCGCATCCAGAAAAGACGCTTTGGCGGTGCCGATTTCAGCAGGGCATGGAAGCCGAGCAGGGCTGTGCCCAGGTAGGGAACCGATAGAGCCAGCCACGATAGGGTGCGGATACCAGGCGTCGCCGGAGCGGACAGCTCGATAGCGATGGCCTTGAGTACGACCAGGCTGAGAACGCTGAGAACGTTTCCCGCGACAGCCACGGGAATGAAAATCAGCCAGAAAGCCCTGCCCAGCGATCTTTTCCCCGTTGGCGCCCCGGGATTTCCCTGCGTGCTACCCGGGGGGTAATACGGATTGAGCATGACGTTACGCCTCCTTGCGCAGGTTGCGACTATAGCGCTTTTGTCCGCGTTAGCCGCAAGCGCAAACCGAACTAAGCTCCTCCCGTCGACTACCTGGAGTGAGCGCCATGTTCCGTACCCTGCTGACCGCTTCCCTGCTGGCGATGTTGAGTATTCCGGCCCAGGCCGGGGTGGCCACGTTCCCCTCGTCCTTCCGGACACAGGAGGTTGCCGTGGAAGGAGCGACCCTCCACGTGCGTGTCGGTGGGACGGGGCCGGCGGTGGTCCTGATCCACGGCTTCGGCGATACCGGCGACATGTGGGCGCCGCTGGCTGCAGACCTGTCCCGGGACCACACCGTCGTGGTCCCGGACTTGCGCGGCATGGGCCTGTCATCCATTCCGGACGGCGGCTACGACAAGAAAACCCAGGCCGGTGATGTGCGTGCGGTGCTGGCGTCACTGGGCATAGAGCACTCGGTGGTCGTCGGCCATGACATCGGCACCATGGTGGCCTACGCCTATGCTGCGCGCTATCCGCAGCGGACCGAGCGCCTGGTGGTCATGGATGCACCGGTTCCCGGAATCCCGCCGTGGAATGAGATCGTCCGCTCCCCGCTGCTGTGGCATTTCGATTTCGGCGGCCCGGACATGGAGCGACTGGTGGCCGGCCGCGAACGCATCTATCTGGATCGCTTCTGGAACGAGTTCGCCGGTGACCCGCACAAGGTGGACGAAGCCACTCGGCAGCATTACGCCAAGCTCTATGCCCGCCCCGGCGCGATGCATGCGGCTTTCTCCCAGTTCCGCAGCATTCGCCAGGATGCCGTGGATAACGAGGCATCGAGCAAGGCTCGCCTGACGATGCCGGTGCTGGCTGTTGGCGGTGAAAAGTCCTTTGGCGCCAACGAGGCCATCGTCATGCGCAACGCCGCCGATAACGTCACCGAAGTGGTGGTGCCGGGGGCCGGCCATTGGCTGATGGAGGAAGCACCCACCGCGACGATCCAGGCGATTCGAAAATTCATCGCACCGTGATGAGGCGAAGAATTCGCCGTCGACCGCCCCGAGTGGAGGCGAGCCTGGAGCCCTAGGTCACGATCTCGCGGGAAATCGCCCTGGCGGTTTCCTGCAGCAGCGCCAGGTAGTGTTCCTCGGCCTGGGGCGCTTGCAGCACCGCTTCCGGGCCGGACAGGTTGATCGCCGCGGTGACCTGCCCGGTGCGGTTGCGGATGCCGGTGGCAATCGCCGTGGAGTAGTCCGAGCGGTGCTGCACCCAGCCGCGCTCGCGGTCCTGGGCGATGGTGCGCTGCAGTTCCAGCAAGGTGCGTGGCGTTGGTGGCGGGTAGTCGTCCAGGCGCACATTCTGGTAGAGCTGCGCCAGGCCTTCTTCGTCCAGCGCGGTGAGCAGGACGCGGCCCAGGGCAGTGGTGTGGCAGGGCAGGCGGGTACCCACCGGGATGTTCACGCTCAGCCTTTGGGGGGCGAAGGCGCGGTAGATATACAGGCTGTCGGTCTGCTCGCGGACGCTCAGGTGGCAGGACAGCGAGGTGCTGTCACGCAGGGCGTTGAGGTGGGGCAGGGCGATCTCGACGATGTCGCGGCTGCACAGGTAGGCGAAGCCGTCGGAGATGACCCGCGCCCCCAGTTCATACTGGTTGCGTTCGAGGCGGTTCAGGTAGCCCATGTCCTGCAGGGTCTGGACGATGCGGTAGAGCGCCGAGGGGCTGACCTCCAGGCGCTCGGCCATCTCGTTCATGCCCAGGCTGCGCACCTGGGCGTTGAACAGCCCGAGCAGGTTCAGGCCGCGTTCCAGGGCCGGCACGCGGTAGTCGCTTTCGTTCATCCAGCCTCCAGGGCGACGCCCTTGCGGGCGCCGCTGCTCGCTCAGTCGGTAAGGGCGTCGATGCCCACCGGGTGGCCGTCGAACTCGCCCATGGCGTCGAGCAGGGCTTCCCAGAAGTACTGCACCGAGGCGCGGTCGCAGAGGATCTGCAGGCTGGGCAGCTCCGCGCTGCCGGTGTTGATGACGATGACGTTGATCCGCGCCGCCGAGGTCTGCGCCACCGCGCCGGAGCCGAAGGCCTGCGCTCGCAGGTCGACGCCGCAGAGCTTGGCCATCACCGCTGCATAATGTTCGCCGCTGAGCTGCAGCCAGGCGTGGCTGTCCTGGCGTGGCAGCAGGTAGTTGGCGCTGTCGTCCAGTTGCCAGGCGGCTTCCTCGGCGGCCACCCGCGCGCCCATGTCGTAGAGGCTGCCCAGCAGCAGGTACTCGGTCTGCGAGAGGCGCGCCACCAGGCCGCCGTCGGCCTGGCGCAGGGCGCGGTTGGGCGCTTCCGGCAGCTGGTAGCCACGGGCTTGCAGGTAGGCGGCGGCGTCGGCGCCACGGAAACCGGCGCGCGGCAGGTTGCTCAGGTCGATCAGCGCGCAGCTTTGCAGTTGCGCGTGCTCCTCCTGCTCGCCGTAGCGGGCGACTATGCTGGCGCTGCCCAGCGCGGCCAGGCGCGCGCCGTGGTGCAGCGGGTAGAGCGGGCTGCGTTCGATGAAGTCTTCGGCTTTCAGGCTGGACATGGTTCAGAGCTCCTGGCGCTGGTTCTGCGGGTCGTAGAAGGGCAGCTGGACGACGTTGGCGCGGACGATCTGGCCGCCCTCCACGCGGATGGGTATCTGCAGGCCCGGCGTGGCCTGGTGGGCGCCGGCATAGGCCAGGCCGACGATCAGGCCGAGGGTCTGCGAGTACTCGCAGGAGGTGACGTTGCCGCTGATGTCGGCGCCGTCCAGCACCAGGTGGCCCTCCAGCGGCTGGGCGCTGCCCTTGGGCAGGGTGAAACCGACCAGCTTGCGCTTGAGCGGCTGCGCTTCGAGGATCTCGATGGAGCGCTTGCCGACGAAGAACGGCTTCTTGCGACCGATGGCCCACTGCATGTCGATCTCGGCCGGGTGGGTCATGCCGTCGGTGTCCTGGCTGATGATCACGTGGCCTTTCTCCAGGCGCAGCAGACGCTGGGTTTCCACGCCGAAGGGACGGATGCCGTGCTCGGCACCGGCCTCCATCAACGCATCCCACAGGCGCTCGGCGAAGCGCGCCGGCACGTGGACCTCATAACCCAGTTCGCCGACGAAGCCCACGCGCAGGATGCGCGCGGGGATGCCGGCGACCTGGCCCTGGCGCACGCCCAGGTAGGGGAAGGACTCGGCGGACAGGTCGACGTCCGCGCAGACCTTCTCCAGCACCTGGCGCGACAGCGGGCCGGCGAGGTTCACCGCGGCCAGGGCGGCGGTGACGTTGGTGATGTCGACGTTGAGCCGCCATTGCGCGTTCCACTTGAGCATCTGCTGGTAGATGCGGTCCACGCCGCTGGTGGTGGCGGTCACGTAGAAGTGCCGTTCGCCCAGGCGCGCGCAGACGCCGTCGTCGATCACCACGCCGTGCTCGTTGGTCATCAGCGCATAGCGGGTGCGGCCGATGGGCAGTTTGGCGAAGCCGAAGGTGTACAGGCGCTCCAGCAGTTCGGCGGCGTCGGGGCCGCGCACGTCCAGGCCGCCGAGGGTGGAAACGTCGATCAGGCCGACCTTTTCGCGCACGTGGCGGGCTTCGTCCTGCATGCAGCGTTCGCGTTCCTCGGGCTTGCCGTAGTAGGCCGGGCGTTGCCAGATGCCGGCGGGCATCATCTTCGCCCCGGCCTCCAGGTGACGGCGGTGCATCGGTGTCTGCCGGTAGGGGTCGAAGGCACGACCGGCGACGTGGGCGAGCTTCTCCGCCTCGAAGGGCGGGCGCGCGGTGGTCACGCCGGTTTCACTGATGCTGCGACCGGTGGCCCGGGCCACCAGGCGCGCGGTGGGCAGCGCCGAGTGGCGGCCCTGGGACGGGCCCATGCCGACGGTGGAGAAGCGCTTCACCAACTGGATGTCGCGGTAGCCGCTGCGGGTGGCGTTGACGATGTCGCGCACCTGCAGGTCCTCGTCGAAGTCGACGAAGTCCTTGCCCTTGGGATGGGGGAAGATCGGCCAGGGAAAGTTCACCCGCGCCTCTTCGGTGAAGGTGCGCGGCGCCGGTGCCGGCAGGCCGAGGGCGGCGAGCGCCTCGGCGGCGGCGCGGGCGCCGTCGGCCAGGGCGTTGACCAGCGCGTGGTTGCCGTTCACCGAGCCGGCGATGTCGAGCCCGGCGGGCAGGCCGCTGATGGCGAACTCGGCGCGCTCCTCCTCGTAGGCCAGCTTGCCGCCGGCCTGGCAGAGCAACTGGTAGACCGGCATGTAGCCGGCGGACATGCACAGCAGGTCGCAGGCGATCTGCTGGCCCTCGCCGACAACTTCGCCCTGGCCGCCGATGCGGCGGATGTCGACACCGCTGACGTGGCGCATGCCGCTCTCGTGCAGAGCCTCGTAGACGGTGCTGCCGGTGTGCAGGGGAATCTCGCGGTACTTCAGCTCATCGGCCAGGCGTGCGTCGGCGGGGGCCCCGCGCAGGTCGACCACGGCGGCCACGAGGACACCCTGTTCCTGCAGGTCGAGGGCGGCCAGGTAGCCATCGTCGTTGCCGGTGAGCACCACGGCGCGGTTGCCCGGCTTCACCGCATAGAGCTTCATCAGGCGTTGAGCGGCGCTGGTCAGCAGCACGCCGGGCAGATCGTTGTTGCGGAACACCACCGGCTGGTCGAAGGACCCTGCGGCCACCAGGCAGCGGGTGGCGCGAACCTTGTACAGGCGCTTGTGCTGGATGACCGGCAGGTAGTTGTCGGTGAACCAGGCGTTGCAGGTGGCCTGGGTCAGCACCTGGATGTTCGGGTGGCCTTCTACTGCGGCTACCAGTTCGGCGCGCAGCTCGCCGGCGCGCTTGCCGGAGATATCGAAGCGCGCGTAGTTCAGCGAGCCGCCGAGTACCGCCTGCTGTTCCACCAGCAGTACCTTGGCCCCGGCGTTGGCGGCGTCCAGCGCGGCGCGCAGCCCGGCCGGACCTGCGCCGATCACCGCGAGGTCGACGAACAGGTAGGCCTTGTCGTAGTACTGCGGCTGGAAGGCGAGGTCGAGTACGCCCAGGCCGGCCTTCTTGCGAATCAGCGGTTCCCAGACCTTCCACATGCCCCTGGGCTTGTAGAAGGAGCGGTAGTAGAAGCCCACCGGCATGAAGCGCGAGAACTTGCCCAGGTAGGCGTCGCGGTCGTTGTCCAGCGAGCCGCTGAAGTTCTGTCCGGTGACGGCGAGCCCGGCGGCCAGCGGCTGGGCATCGGCCAGCACGTTGGGCTCCTCGGGCAGTTGCACCAGGGTGTTGGCGTCCTGCCCGGCCATGCTCAGCGGGCCGCGCGGGCGGTGGTACTTGAACGAGCGCGAGAGCAGCCAGCGGCCGTTGCCGAGCAGGGCGCTGGCGATGCTGTCACCTTCGAAGCCCTGGTAGTCGCGGCCGTCGAAGGAGAAGCTCAGCGGCTTCTCGCGGTCGATCAGCAGACCCATGGGCGCGGGCAGGCGGGTGAGGGCGCTCATTGGGCGGTCTCCTGGAGGGCGGCGGCAAAGTCGACGCGGCGGTCGAAGATTTCCTTCGGGTCGAAGGTGCGGATCACCTGGTCGCTGACCGTGTGACGCTCGGCCAGGAACCAGTAGCTGGAGGCGTTGTGCAGCCACCACTCGAGCACCACGCCGGCGGCGTTGTCGCTGTTGAATACGTAGTCGGCCCATTCGGCATCGCTGCAGGTGGCCGGGTCGGGCATGCGCTTGAACTCGCCGCCGTAGGTGAATTCGCTGATGTTGCGCGGCCCGTTGAGCGGGCAGGTGAGGATCTTCATCGCTGGCTCCTGATCAGTGGCTGGCCGCCGTGGCGCCCATCTCGTTGACCTGCTGGAAGCGGCTGAAGCGCTCCAGGGCGAAGGGGGCGATCAGCTCCGGCACCTTGCCGCCGCTGGCCACCAGTTCGGCCATGGTCTTGCCGCAGATGGGCGTGGCCTTGAAGCCCCAGGTGCCCCAGCCGGCGTCGAGGTAGTAGTTCTCCACCGGCGACAGGCCCATGATCGGGCTGTAGTCGGGGGTCATGTCGGTGATCCCGGCCCACTGGCGCATCAGCTTGGCGTTGGCCATGAAGGGGAACATCTCGATGGCGTGGGCCAGCAGGCTTTCCTTCAGGTCCAGGGTCGAGCGGGTGTTGTACAGCGGGTAGGGGTCGGAGCCGCCGCCGAAGACGATCTCGCCACGGCTGGTTTGCTGCACGTAACAGTGCAGCGCGGAGGAGCTCACCAGCGGGTCGAGGAACGGCTTGAACGGCTGGGTGACCATGGCCTGCAGCGGGTAGGTTTGGATCGGCGCGCGGATGCCGGCCTTGGCCATCAGCAGCGAGCTGGCGCCGGCGATGGCCTGCACCACGCAACCGCACTGAACGGTGCCACGGTTGGTCTTCACCGCCTCGATACGCCCGTTGCGCACCACCAGGTCCTGCACTTCGGTGAGCTGGTGGATCTCCACGCCGCGCTTGGCGGCCTGCTTGGCGTAGCCCCAGGCCACGGCGTCGTGGCGCGCGGTGGCGCCGTCGATGTGCCAGAGCCCGGCGATCACCGGCAGGTGGCCGGGGTCGAGGTTGAGCGAGGGCACCAGTTCGCGGATCTGCTGGCGGTCGATCATCTCGGTGCGCCCGCCGAAGTGCTTGTTGACCTCGGCACGCTGGCGGAAGGCGCGCACCGTGGCGTCGGTGTGCGCCAGGGTGAGCTGGCCGCGCTCGGAATACATGATGTTGAAGTCGAACTCGTTGGACAGGCCCTGGAACATCCGCACCGACTCGGCGTAGAACTTCACGCCTTCGCTGGTGAGGTAGTTGGAGCGGATCACCGCGGTGTTGCGCGCGGTGTTGCCGCCGCCCAGGTAGGCCTTCTCCAGCACGGCGATGTTGGTCACCCCGTGGTACTTGGCCAGGTAATAGGCGGTGGCCAGGCCGTGGCCGCCACCGCCGATGATCACCACGTCATAGCGCGGCTTCAGTTCGCAGGGCGGCGGCAGGTCGACTTCCACCGGGTAGTCGGCGCTCAGGCCGTATTTCAGGAGGGCGAAAGGCATGCTGCTTACTCCGCAGTGGCGCTGGCGCGTTGCAGGCGCGCGGCGACCAGGGTGTTCTTCATCAGGTAGGCGATGGTCATCGGGCCGACGCCGCCGGGCACCGGGGTGATGGCCGAGGCCTGGGACAGGGCGCTGTCGAAGTCGACGTCGCCCACCAGCTTGCTGCGGCCGTCCTCGTCGATGCGGTTGATGCCGACGTCGATCACCACCGCGCCGGGCTTCAGCCAGCTGGCGTCGACCAGGCGCGGCTTGCCGACGGCGGCGACGACGATGTCGGCCTGGCGGCACAGTTCGGGCAGGTTGGCGCTGCGCGAATGCACCACGGTCACCGTGCAGTGAGCCTTGAGCAGCAGCGCGGCCATGGGTTTGCCGACGATGTTGGAGCGGCCGATGACCACCGCGTGCTTGCCGCTGAGGTCGCCACAGGTGTCGTGCAGCAGGCGCATGCAGCCGGCAGGGGTGCAGGGCGTGAGCACGTCGCGGCCCTGGCTGAGGCCGCCGACGTTCTCGCTGTGGAAGCCGTCGACGTCCTTCAGCGGGTCGATGGCCTGCAGCACGCGGTTCTCGTCGATATGGCCGGGCAGCGGCAGCTGTACGAGGATGCCGTGGATCGCCGGGTCGTCGTTGAGCGCGGCGATCAGCTCCAGCAGTTCGCCTTCGCCGGTGTCGGCGGCCAGCTTGTGCTCCAGGGAATGGATGCCGACTTCCTCGGCGCGCAGCACTTTGTTGCGCACGTAGACCTGGCTGGCCGGGTCGCTGCCGACCAGGACCACGGCCAGTCCCGGGCGAATGCCGTCCTCGCGCAGGGCCAGGACTTCTTCGCGGACCTCGGCGAGCACCCGTGCCGAGGTCGCCTTGCCGTCGATGAGTTTGACGCTGGGAATGGCATTCATTTGAAGATCACCGTGCGGTCGTGGTTGAGGAAGACGCGGTGTTCGAGGTGGTACTTCACCGCGCGGGACAGCGCGATGGTCTCGGTGTCGCGGCCGATGGCGACCAGGTCGTCAGGGGCATAGGCGTGGTCCACGCGCTGGACTTCCTGTTCGATGATCGGGCCCTCGTCGAGGTCGCTGGTGACGTAGTGCGCGGTGGCGCCGATCAGCTTCACGCCACGCTCGTAGGCCTGGTGGTAGGGCTTGGCGCCCTTGAAGCCGGGGAGGAAGGAATGGTGGATGTTGATGGCG
>JBKYMN010000015.1:0-8536 GCA_046940325.1 Enterobacterales bacterium AE_CKDN230030158-1A_HGKHYDSX7
ACGGACGTTCACCCGTCTCGTCCTCGCCCGCCTAAGATCACTCAGGCGGGCGTGGTGCGTCGCGCCCTAGGGGCTCTCTCTAGCCTCAACCCAAGCACCTCACAAGGCCATCGCCAGCTTATCTACATAAGCAAAACAGATACCTTCTTAAAAAATACCCAGAGGCGACTGACAGTGGGCAAGGCTTACAGTCGCCCCACGCCGAAAAACGGCGAGGTGATTCCTGCCGGTCATCATCGATTTCGAACCCTGCCGGAATTTTCACCATTACAAGAACAAAAGGTGAACACGAATGCTCAAGCAAACTGTCGACGTCAAAGACTGGATCGACAACCGACCGGTATCGCCCTACCAGTGGCTGATCCTCTGCCTGTGTTTCCTCATCGTCCTGTTCGACGGCTTCGATGTCGCCGTGATGGGATTCATCGCCCCCTCGCTGATGCAGGACTGGGGGCTGTCGCGCGCGGCCTTCGGCCCGGTGATGAGCGCCGGCATGGTCGGCCTGGCCATCGGCGCCCTGACCGCCGGCCCCTACGCCGACCGCCTCGGCCGCAAGAAAGTGCTGCTGTTTGCTGTCACCGGCTTCAGCGTACTCAGCCTGGCCTGCGCCTTCGCCCGCAACCCTTATGAGCTGGCGGTCCTGCGCCTGCTCACCGGCATTGCTCTGGGCGCCGCCATGCCCAACAGCACCACGCTGCTCGCCGAATACCTGCCCGAGCGCCGCCGATCGCTGCTGATCACCGTGATGTTCACCGGCTTCAACATGGGCTCGGGCCTGGGTGGATTCCTTGCCGCCGGGCTGATCCCGCACTACGGCTGGCAATCGGTACTGCTGGCCGGCGGTCTGTTGCCGCTGGTACTGCTGCCCTTCCTCTGGCTGTTCCTGCCCGAATCCGCACGTTTCCTGGCGGCCCGCAAGGCGCCCGCCGAACAGGTTGCTGCCGCGCTGGCCAAACTGGGTGGGCGCTTTGCCGAAGGCACTGTCTTTACCGTCGCCGAGCCGCCGGTGCAGCACAAGGCTCCCGTTCGCCAGCTGTTCGTCGAACGCTATCGTCTGGGTACCCTCGCGCTGTGGGCCACCTATTTCATGGGCCTGCTGGTGATCTACCTGACCATGGGCTGGCTGCCGACCCTGCTGCGTGATGGCGGCCTGTCCATCGAACGCGCCGCTACCATCACCGGCCTGTTCCAGATCGGCGGCACCGTGGGCGCCATCGTGGTCGGCTGGATCATGGACCGCCGCAACCCCAACCGGGTGATCGCCGTGGCCTACGCCCTGGGCGGGCTGTGCATCGTCTCGCTCGGCGCACTGAGCCTGGAGTCCAGCCTGCTGGTGGTCGGCGTGGCCGCCGCCGGGTTCTGCATGAGCGGCGCGCAGACCGGACTGAATGCCTTCGCACCGGGCTACTATCCCACCGACTTCCGTGCCACCGGTGTCAGCTGGATGCTTGGCATCGGCCGCTTCGGCGCGATCTTCGGCTCGCTGATCGGCGGCGCGGTGCTCAGCCTTGGGCTGGGCCTGCCGTTGCTCTTCACTTTCCTTGGCCTGCCGGCGTTCGTCGCGGCCGTGGCGATCCTGGCCAACGGCCACGCCCGGCGCCGTGCGAACCAGCCCCTGGCCACGCCGTAATCCAACCTTCGAGGACCCCGTCATGGCACGCATCATTGGTGGCCTAGCCGTCTCCCACACTCCGACCATCGGTTTCGCCGTCGACCACGACAAGCGCGAAGAGGCCGCCTGGGCACCAATCTTCCAGAGCTTCGAGCCGATCCGCCGCTGGCTCGAGGAACAGCGCCCTGACGTGCTCTTCTACATCTTCAACGACCACATCACCTCGTTCTTCTTCGACCACTACAGCGCCTTCACCCTCGGCGTCGACGACCAGTACAGCGTCGCCGACGAGGGTGGCGAGCCCCGCGCGCTGCCGCCGGTGGGTGGCCACGCGGCGCTGTCGCGGCACATCGGCCAGAGCCTGATGGCCGACGAGTTCGACATGAGCTTCTTCCGCGACAAGCCGCTGGACCACGGGTTCTTCTCGCCGATGTCGGCGCTGCTCCCCTGCGCCGACGGCTGGCCGCTGCAGATCGTGCCGCTGCAAGTCGGCGTGCTGCAGCTGCCGATCCCCAGCGCGCGGCGCTGCTACAAGCTGGGCCAGGCCCTGCGCCGGGCCATCGAGAGCTACCCGGAGGACCTCAAGGTCGCCATCGTCGCCACCGGCGGCGTGTCGCACCAGGTCCACGGCGAACGCTGCGGCTTCAATAATCCTGAGTGGGACGCACAGTTCCTCGACCTGCTGGTCAACGACCCCGAGCGCCTCACCGAGATGACCGTCGCCGAATACGCCACCCTGGGCGGCATGGAGGGTGCCGAGGTGATTACCTGGCTGATCATGCGCGGCGCGCTCTCGGCACGGGTCAACAAGCTGCACCAGGACTACTACCTGCCGTCCATGACCGGCATCGCCACGCTGTTGCTGGAGAACCTCGACCAGGGCCTGCCGGCCCCGCTCAACGAGCGCCATCGCCAGCACATCGGCCACCAGCTGGCCGGTGCGGAGAAACTCGAAGGCACCTACCCCTATACCTTGGAACGCAGCGCCAAGGGCTACCGCCTGAACAAGTTCCTCCACCGCATGATTGAGCCGCAGTGGCGCCGCAGATTCCTCGAAGAGCCCGAAGCGCTGTACGCCGAATCCGGCCTCAGCGAGGAGGAGCGCGACCTGCTGAGCCGCCGCGACTGGCGCGGACTGATCCACTACGGAGTGATCTTCTTCGTGCTCGAGAAGCTCGGCGCGGTGCTCGGCGTGTCCAACCTGGACATCTATGCCGCCATGCGCGGGCAGAGCCTGGAAGACTTCATGAAGACCCGCAACCAGCAGGTGCTCTACTCGGTCGCCGGCAGGGCCGCCAAGTGACGCTCACGGCGCTCCGGCCACGGGGCGCCACCACCCAGCCGAATTCCACCACAACGCCAGGAAATGGAATCCGCCTTATGCCTCGATACGCCCCATTGCCGCGCTAGCGACGCCCTCCCCCGATCCCGATCCAAGCCGCCACACCAGCGCCTCGCGCCGCCGGGCGGCAACGCTTTGCCCATGGTTTTGCCCGTTAAGAAGACTGGAGAACAACAACAATGATCAGCCATTCCAAACACCGCATCGTCTGCACACTGGCCCTGGCCTCGGCCCTGCCGCTGGAGGCGCTCGCCGACGGGTTCCTCGAGGACTCCGAAGCCAGCGTGCTGCTGCGCAACTTCTACATGAACCGCGACTACACTGGCACCGCCAGCCAGGGCAAGGCCGAGGAGTGGACGCAGAGCTTCATCCTCGACTACAAGTCCGGCTTCACCCAGGGCACCGTCGGCCTAGGCCTGGATGTTCTCGGCCTCTATAGCCTGAAGCTCGATGGCGGCAAGGGCACCGCCGGCACCCAGCTGCTGCCGACCCATGACGACGGCCGCCCGGCCGACGACTTCGGCCGCCTAGCGGTGGCCGGCAAGGCACGTATCTCGAAGACTGAACTGAAGGCCGGCGAGTGGTCGCCGGTGCTGCCGATCCTGCGCTCCGACGATGGCCGTTCGTTGCCGCAGACCTTCCAGGGCGCGCAGCTCACCTCGAAGGAAGTCGCGGGCCTGACCCTGTATGGCGGTCAGTTCCGTCAGAACAGCCCGCGCAACGACGCGAGCATGGAGGACATGAGCCTGTTCACGCGCACAGCGTACAAGTCCGACCGCTTCAACTTCGCCGGCGGCGAGTACCGCTTCAACGGCGACCACACCCTGGTCGGCCTGTGGAACGCCGAGCTGAAGGACATCTACCAGCAGCAGTACCTGCAACTGCAACACAGCCAGCCGCTGGGCGACTGGGTGCTGGGCGCCAACCTCGGCTACTTCTGGGGCCAGGACAACGGCAGCGCCAAGGCCGGCGAACTGGACAACCAGACTGCCTCGGGGATGTTCTCGGCCAAGGTCGGCGGCAGCACCCTCTACCTCGGCCTGCAGAAGGTCATGGGCGATGACGAGTGGTTCCGCGTCAACGGCGCCAGCGGAGGCACCCTGGCCAACGACGCATTCGGCTCCAGCTTCGAGAGCGCCAAGGAACGCTCCTGGCAGCTGCGCCACGACTACGACTTCGCAGCTTTCGGCGTGCCCGGCCTGACCCTGATGAACCGCTATATCCACGGCGACAACGTGCACAACGCCGCCACCGACGACGGCACCGAATGGGCCCGCGAGAGCGAGCTGGCCTATACCTTCCAGTCCGGCGCGCTGAAGACGCTGAACATCAAGTGGCGCAACTCCAACATGCGCCGCGACTGGGGTAGCACCAACAGCTTCGACGAGAACCGCCTGATCGTCAGCTATCCGCTCAACCTGTTGTAACGCACCGCCCTTCCCGCACTCCGCGCAGCCAGCGTACTGCTCCCGCCGGCTGCCCGGAGCGCGGGCGTTTATCCCGCCTGCTCGCGGATCACCTCGCGGATGCTCTGCATCAGCGCCGCCGACACCGGCGAATGCAGGCAGCCATTGCGGAAGGTCAGGCCGATGGCGCGGGTAGTCTGCTCCAGCTGCACCGGCAGCGGGCACAGCTCGCCCGAGGCGATCTCGTGCTCCAGCTGGTGAGCCGACACCGCCGCCAGCATGTCCGAGTGCAGCAGCAGGCCACGGATGATCGCCAGGTCGCCGCTTTCCACCACGGCATGAGGCGCGACCATGCCGGCGGCGGCGAAGCGCGTCTCCAGCAAGTGTCGCGCTGGCGATCCGGCACGCGGCAGTACCCAGCGCGCCCGTTGCAGCTCGCCGAGGGTGCGCTGCCCCTGCAACAGAGGATGCCCCTGCCGGGCCAGCAGTACGACCTCCTCGGTGAGCAGTGCCTCTCCGGTCAGGTCGCTGGCGTACTGCGCCGATCGCAGGGCACCGAAAACAAAGTCCACATCGCCCGCGCGCAGCTCGGTAGCCAGCAGGTCGAACGGACTTTCATTGGTGATCACCTGCACCCCCGGATGCCTGGCTGTGAGCCGCACGATGGCCTCGGGCAGGATGCGCGTGCGTCCCAGCGGCAGTGCGCCGACGTGCACCACGCCGCTCAGGCTGCCGCGCATGGCACTCAGGTCGGTATCGATATGGCGCAACTCGTTAAGCGCGCGCCGAATCGCAAAGAGGATCTCGTGGCTTGCACGGGTCGGTTGCAGACCGCGGGGCGTGCGTTCGAACAGCGGCTGGCCGCAACCGCCCTCGAGGACCTTGAGCGCCGAGCTGACCGCCGGCTGGCTGAGGCCGAAGTGACTGGCCACGGTCTGCATGTGGCGCGTCTCGCAGAGCTTCACGAAGACCTCCAGGCGCCGCCCCTGGTACAGGTACAGCGGCTCCACCGGCGGCATGCCGAGCAGCCGCGGCACGCTTTCCAGCTCTGCCAGCACACGTCGCGCACGAGGCAGGACGCAGTTGCCGGAGTTGGTCAGGCGCATGCCATTGGCGTGGCGCTCGAACAGTGGCGCGGCTAGCCGCAGCTCCAGCTCGGAGATGGCACGGGTGACCACCGATTGTGCGCGGAACAGCGCTTCGGAAGCCCGCGAAACGCTGCCCAAGTCCGCCACCCGGACGAACGCGCGAACCTGCATCAGATTCGCCAGTTCGAAGTCACTCATTTCCCCTCCCGGCACACAACCCCAGTGGTACGGGACTATGACGAGCCGATTGCGCGAACGCAATAAGTAAAAAGCATACCTCCCACAACTGAACGCATTAGTCCGCCCTGGCCCCCGGTGACATCCTCGAAGCATCAGAACAAAGCCTCCACAGGAGCCACCGAACATGTCTGCCGTAGCAAGAACCGCCCTGATCGTCAGCGCCCACTCCGCCGATTTCGTCTGGCGCGCCGGCGGCGCCATCGCCCTGCACGCCGAACAGGGCTGCCAGGTGCACATCGTCTGCCTGTCCTTTGGCGAGCGCGGCGAATCCGCCAAGCTCTGGCGCAAGGGTGAAATGACCGAGGCCAAGGTCAAGGCCGCGCGCCGCGAAGAAGCCCAGGCCGCCGCCGACATCCTCGGCGCCAGCGTCGAGTTCTTCGACATCGGCGACTACCCGATGCGCGCCGACACCGAAACGCTGCTGCGCCTGGCCGACGTGTTCCGCCGCGTGCAACCCGAATTCGTCCTCAGCCACTCACTGAAAGACCCCTACAACTACGACCACCCGCTGGCCATGAACCTTACCCAGGAAGCACGCATCATCGCCCAGGCCGAGGGCTACAAGCCGGGCGAGAAGATCGTCGGCGCACCACCGGTGTATGCCTTCGAACCGCACCAGCCGGAGCAATGCGAGTGGCGCCCGGACACCTTCCTCGACATTACCCCGGTGTGGGACAGGAAGTACGCCGCCATCCAGTGCATGGCTGGCCAGGAGCACCTGTGGGAGTACTACACCCGCGTCGCCCTGCAGCGCGGCGTGCAGGCCAAGCGCAACGTCGGCATCGCCAGCGCGCGCAATATCGTCTACGCCGAAGGCTTCCAGAGCGTGTTTCCGCGCGTGACGGAGAGCCTGGCATGAGCACATTGATCAATAAGACAGGCATCGTTGTGCGCAACATCCCGCGCCTCCCTGCCGGCCTGGCAGAGGAGCTGGGCCGCCTGGGCGTCGCGACGGTACACGAGGCACAGGGTCGCAAGGGCCTGCTGAACAGCAGCATCCGCCCGATCCAGCAGGGCATTGCGGTGGCCGGCAGCGCAGTGACGGTGCTGGTCGCCCCCGGCGACAACTGGATGTTCCACGTCGCTGTCGAACAGTGTCGCGCCGGCGATATGCTGGTGGTCGCGCCCAGCTCATCCTGCAGCGACGGCTACTTCGGCGACCTGCTCGCAACCTCGCTGCAGGCGCGCGGCGTAGCCGCACTGGTGATCGACGCCGGTATCCGCGACAGCCAAACCCTGCGCCAGATGGGCTTCCCGGTGTGGTCGAGGGCGATCAGCGCCCAGGGTACCGTGAAGGAAGTGCTCGGCTCGGTGAACCTGCCACTGCTGTGTGCCGGCCAGCTGGTGAACCCCGGCGACATTCTCGTCGCCGACGACGACGGCGCCGTGGTGGTGCGCCACGAAGAGGCCGTGCAGGTGCTCGAAGCCGCGCGCCAACGAGCCGACCTGGAAGAACAGAAACGCCTGCGCCTGGCTGCCGGCGAACTGGGCCTGGACCTCTACAACATGCGTCCGCGCCTGGCCGAGAAAGGCCTGCGCTACGTCGACAGCCTGGACCAGGTGGAAGGCTGAGCATGAGCCAGACCCGCATTCCCTGCCTGCTGATGCGCGGCGGCACCTCCAAGGGCGCCTACTTCCTCGCTGCCGACCTGCCCGCCGACACTGCCCTGCGCGACCGGGTCCTACTCGCGGTGATGGGCTCGCCGGACGCCCGGCAGATCGACGGCATCGGTGGCGCCGACTCGCTGACCAGCAAGGTCGCCGTCATCAGCGCCTCCTCCCGCGAGGACGCCGACGTCGACTACCTGTTCGCCCAGGTCGTGGTCGATGAGGCGCGCGTGGATTATGGGCAGAACTGCGGCAACATCCTCGCCGGTGTCGGCCCCTTCGCCATCGAGCGCAAGCTGGTGATGGCATCCGGTGACGTGACGCCGGTGCGCATCTACATGGTGAACACCGGACAGGTCGCCGTGGCCCACGTCCCCACATCCGGCGGTGAGGTGGAGTATGCCGGCGACGCTCGCATCGACGGCGTGCCCGGCAGCGCCGCGGCACTGGTGGTGGAATTCGCCGACGTAGCCGGCTCCAGCTGCGGCGCCCTGCTCCCCACCGGCAACACCCGCGACCGTTTTGACGGCATCGAGGTCACCTGCATCGACAACGGCATGCCAGTGGTGCTGCTGCGAGCCGAGGACCTGGGTTGCAGTGGCAACGAAAGCCCGGCGCAACTGGACGCCGACGCCGCGCTCAAGGCGCGTCTGGAATCCATCCGCCTGCAGGCCGGGCCATTGATGAACCTGGGCGACGTGCGCCAGCGCAACGTGCCAAAGATGTGCCTGGTCTCCCCCCCGCGCCAGGGCGGCGCGCTCACTACCCGCTCGTTCATCCCGCACCGTTGCCATGCATCCATCGGCGTGTTCGGCGCGGTGAGCGCTGCGACCGCCTGTCTCGTCGAAGGCTCCGTGGCGCAGGCCATCGCTCAGGCAGGCGCAGGCGAGCTACGCCAGCTTTCGGTGGAGCATCCCAGCGGGGAATTCAGCGTGGAGATTCACCTGTGTAATGGCCAGATCGTCAGCACCGGCCTGGTACGCACCGCGCGCCTGCTGTTCGACGGGCAGGTGTGCATTCCTTCCGCGCTCTGGTCCCCGTTCGGCTGACAGGAGCGTCGGCTTGCCACGAGATCGGCTTCGGAGAAGCCGGTTCCATTCTCGCCCAGGAACGCCGCCGGCTGTCCCGTGCGGCTTCTGGATACTCGGCCCCCTCGAGACGCTGCGCCAGAAAGCCCAACGCAGAGGCGTCGACTCGTTGATCGTTTACTGTACTTTTCTCACGAACGTCCGCTATGGGT
>JBKYMN010000016.1:0-8274 GCA_046940325.1 Enterobacterales bacterium AE_CKDN230030158-1A_HGKHYDSX7
TGGCCAGATCAACGCCTGGGACAACGAAGACTTCGTCAAGGCAGTGAAGGCCACCGGCAAGAAGCAGCTGATCATCGCCGGTGTGGTGACCGAGGTCTGCGTGGCGTTCCCGGCACTGGCGGCCCTGGCCGAAGGTTTCGACGTGTTCGTGGTGGCGGATGCTTCCGGCACCTTCAACGAGATGACCCGCGACGCCGCCTGGCGCCGGATGGAAGCCGCCGGTGCGCAGCTGATGACCTGGTTCGGCGTGGCCTGTGAGCTGCACCGCGACTGGCGCAACGACATCGAAGGCCTCGCTGCGCTGTGCTCCAACCACATCCCGGACTACCGCAACCTGATCACCAGCTACAACGCGCTGACTGCGGGCAAGTAAGCTTCCCTGTAATGAAAAACCGGGGCCTCGAGAGAGGCCCCGGTTTTTTTGTGCGTGCTGCAGGGCGCCCCCTGCAGGAGCGGGCCATGCCCGCGATCGCGCGCATGGTGCGCTCCTGCAGGTGATTGTGCCGGGCGGCGGGGTGCGGAGTGTTGGCAGTCACGGACAAGACCGCTCCCTCGGTGGGCTGGGTCCAGGAGCGGATTCCGTCCGCAATAGCCTCGAGTAAACCCGCCCCAAAAGAGGCGCCGGGTCACGCTGCCATATTGACTGGCAGGAAAATGAAATTCGCACCAAGAAAATGCGTGGCATTGCCATCGCGCCGCCATCGGTCCTGCAAGCCCCCGCCAACAAAGCTTTTCCTTTCAATCACATAACAAAAATTTACCTGGCCAGATCGCCGTTGGCAGGCCAATTGCTATGCCTCATAGGAAACAAAATTGCCCCACAGGAAGGCGGGAGGCGTGCTCCCGTCGCACAGCGTGGGCAGCGCTGCGCCGGCTCGATTCCCCCTGCGGGCCGGTACTCAACCCGTCGATTGGAGGCAACAGGCAATGATCCGGTTTTCTTCTATGAGCCGCTGTACGTTGGGCCTTTCCCTGCTGTTCGCAAGCGCCGCCGCCCTGGCGGAGGAGGCGCCACCGGCGATCAACAGCGGCGATACCGCCTTCGTCGCCCTGTGCTCGCTGGTGGTGCTGCTGATGACACTGCCCGGTCTTGCGCTGTTCTACGGCGGCATGGCACGGACCAAGAACGTGCTGTCGATCCTCATGCAGGTGTTCTGTACCGCGTCGCTGATGTCGGTGCTGTTCGCCGTCTACGGCTACAGCCTGACCTTCACCGACGGCGGCTCGCTGCAGTCGGTGATCGGCGGCCTGGACAAGCTGTTCATGAGCGGCATCACCAAGGACTCGGTGGTAGGCACCATCCCCGAGTACCTGTACTTCCTGTTCATGCTGCTGTTCGCCGCGATCACCCCGGCGATCATCGTCGGCGCCTTCGCCGAGCGCATGAAGTTCGCCGCGGTCATGGTGTTCATGGCGGTCTGGCTGACCATCAACTACATCCCCATGGCGCACATGGCCTGGGGCGGCGGCTGGGTGTTCAACCTCGGTGTGCAGGACTTCGCCGGCGGCAACGTGGTGCACCTGAACGTCGGCATCGCCGCGCTGGTGGGCGCCTGGCTGCTGGGGCGCCGGCGCGGCTTCGGCACCGCTACCCTGGCCCCGCACAACATGACCATGACCCTCACCGGCGGCTCGTTGCTGTGGGTCGGCTGGCTGGGCTTCTGCGGCGGCTGTGCGCTGGCTGCCAGCGGTTTCGCCATGCTGGTGATGGTCAACACCATGCTCGCCAGTTGTGCCGGCGCCCTGGCCTGGATGCTCGTCGAGTGGCAACACAAGGGCCGGCCGAGCCTGTTCGGCGCAGTCTCCGGCGCCATCGCCGGGCTGGTGGCGATCACCCCCGCCTGCGGCTACGTCGGCCCCATGGGCGCCATCCTGCTCGGCCTGATCGCAGGCCCGGTGTGCGTGTGGTCGGTGGACAAGCTCAAGCCGATGATCGGCCTGGACGATGCCTTCGATGTGTTCGGCGTGCACGGCGTCGCCGGCATCCTCGGCGGTCTGCTGACTCCGGTGTTCGCGCTGACCGCCATCGGCGGCCAGGGCTTCGCCGAAGGCCGCGAGCTGGTCGACCAGCTGCTGGTCAACGGCGGCGCGATCCTCTTCAGCATCCTGTTCTCCGGCATCACCAGCCTGATCGCCTTCAAGGTGGCGGCAGCGCTGTGCGGGGGCTTGCGTGTGGACGAGGAAGCCGAGGTGGACGGGCTGGACCTCTCCGCCCACGGCGAAGTCGGTTACAAGTACTCCAACTGAGGATCGCCGCCATGAAACTGATTACCGCGATCATCAAGCCGTTCCGTGTCGACGATGTGCGCCAGGCGCTGACCGAGGCCGGAGTGAACGGCGTGACCGTCACCGAGGTCAAGGGCTACGGCCGGCAGAAGGGCCACTCGGAAATCTACCGCGGCGCCGAGTACGTGGTGGACCTGGTGCCCAAGGTGAAGCTGGAGCTGGTGGTCGCCGACGGCCTGGTCCAGGCCGCCATCGACGCCATCGTCAAGACCGCCGCCACCGGCAAGATCGGCGATGGCAAGGTGTTCGTCCAGGACCTGGAAAGCATCGTGCGCATCCGCACTGGCGAGCTGGGCGAAGACGCTGTCTGACCCCTCCGCTTGCACCACCGCGCCGACGCTTTCGCGTCGGCGTTCTTTTTTGGCAAGGAGGTTGTGTCGATGGCGTGGTTGAACGGATGGGGGTTTCTGATCCTGGCGGGGCTGTGCGAGGTGCTCTATGCCTCGATCATCCCGCGCACCCAGGGGTTTACCCGGCTCTGGCCGAGTCTCTACTGCGCGGTGTTCCTGGCACTGAGCATCTACCTGCTGAGCCTGTCGGTGCGCGAGCTGCCGCTGGGCCTGGCCTATGCCGTATGGGTCGGTATCGGCACCCTGGGCACGGTGGCCTACGGCACCCTGTACCTCGGCGAGCCACTGGGGATGCTCAAGGGCTTGTGCCTGGTGATGATCATTGGCGGCATCGTCGGCCTGAAGCTGGTGGGGGCTGCCGAGGTGGCATAGAGCGCCGGTGGCAGGATTGCAAGAGCGGGCCCTGCCCGCGATTCGCGCGCATGGCGCGCTCCTGCAAGGGGATTGTGTGCCAGCCCTGCGCGCTGGGCGTGGGCTGGAGCTTCAACCCTGCTGCTGCAGCATCGCCTGGATCTGCTGCACCGACTCCTGGGTACGCCGTGCCAGGTTGCGCACCTCGTCGGCGACCACCGCGAAACCACGGCCCTGGTCGCCGGCGCGGGCGGCCTCGATGGCGGCGTTGAGGGCGAGCAGGTTGGTCTGCTCGGCGATGCCGCGGATCACCCCGGCGACCTGGGCGATCTTCCCGTAGGTGGCCTGGATGCCGGCCTGCTCGCGCTCGTGCAGGTGTGCGGCGGCCTTTTCGTCGGAGATCTCGCGTACCGCGCCGGTGACATGCAGCAGCCGCCCCTGCTCGTCGCGCAGGCAGCGGCCACGCTCGCGGAACCAGACCTCGCCACGGGTCTTGTGGCGCATGCGGTACTCCACGCTGTAGAAGCCGTCGCCGTTGCGCTCCACCATGGAGGCGTTGAAGGCCGCCATCAACGCCTTGAGATCGTCGGCATTGACCACCTTGAAGTAGCTGTCCCAGCCGTCGGGGAACTCGTCGCGGCGGTAGCCGATGAGTTCGCGGAACTGCTCGGACCAGCGGATCAGATTCTGCGGGTGGTCGGGGTCGCCGTTGACCACGTTCATCGCCCAGCAGCCTTCGGTGAGGGTGCGCTGGGTCAGCTCCCATACCTCGCGCTCCTCCTGCCATTGACCTCGCTCGACCTGCAGCGCGGTCAGTTGCCGCTGCTGCTCCTGCAGCTCGGCTTCGAGTGCCTGGTTGCGTTGCCGGGCCTGGTCGAGGTCGCGTGTCAGCTCGTCGAATTCCCGCGCATCGCAGGGCGCCGGCGGCTGGCGTTCAGCCTGTTCGCGAAAACCCTGCAGGTCACGCCAACTGCGTTGCAAACGTTCCAGGCTGTCGCGCAGCGGCGCCTCGCAGCCCACCGGCGGCGTCGCCCGTGGGTCGATGGCGAGCTGGTCGAGCCACTGGCCGAGTTCGGCGGAAAAGGGGCGGGAGCTCTTGCTGAACCACATCGGCGGCATCTCCTGGCGGATGAAAAAGTCCGTGGGCTCGGCGTCGAGCCCACGGACCGTTGGCTTGCAAAAGGCCTTCCAGAAACCGCTCAGGCGCGCACGCGGGTTTTCTGCGGGTCATAGGCGATGGTGCCGGCGGCCACCCGCGCGGGGATGCGCTTCTGCTGGCCGTCGAGCTTGCCGACCTGCACCTCGCAGCCCGGCTCGCAGTAGTTCACGTCCAGCCGGCACAGGGCGATGTTGCGGCCGAGCAAGGGCGAGCGCGTGGCGCTGGTGATCACCCCGACCTGGGCGCGGCCGACGTGCACGCAATCGCCATGCTGGGCGGTCTCGTTGCCCTCGAGTTCCAGCCCCACCAGGCGGCGTTGCGGGTTGGCGCTGCGCCTTAGCAGGGCATCCTTGCCGATGAAGTCCGCCTGCTTGGTCTTGAGCGGTACGCAGAAGCCGATGCCGGCTTCGAACGGGTCGGTCTGGTCGTCGAACTCGTAGCCGGCGAACACCAGCCCGGCCTCGATGCGCAGTGTGTCCAGTGCGTGCAGGCCCAGCGGCACCAGGCCCAGTGGTTCGCCCAGTTGCCAGAGGCGGTTCCACACCGTCATCGCGTCGCTGGGGTGGCACCACAGCTCGTAGCCCAGCTCGCCCGTGTAGCCGGTGCGCGAGACCATCAGCGGCGGGCCGTTGTAGTCGTCGAGGCGACCGGTGAGGAAGCGGAACCAGCCCAGGTCCTCCAGCTTCGGCTGGGTGCCCGGCGTCCAGACCATCTGCCGGAGCAGCTCGCGGGCCAGCGGGCCCTGCACGGCGACGTTGTGAATCTGCTCGGAGGCGCTCTTGATCCACACCTTCATGCCCAGTTTCGCCGCCTGTTCGCGCAGCCAGTCGCCGGCGTGGTCCTCGCCGCCGATCCAGCGGAAGGAATCCGGCCCCAGACGCAGCAGGGTGCCGTCATCGAGCATGCCGCCGTGCTCGTAGCACATGGCCGAGTAGACCACCTGGCCGACCGCGAGCTTGCGCACGTCGCGGGTCAGGCAATGGTCCAGCAGGGCTTCGGCGTCGGGGCCGAGCACTTCGAATTTGCGCAGCGCGGAAAGGTCCATCACCGCCACCTTCTCGCGGCAGCCGTGGTATTCCTCGATGGCGCCATGGCCGTCGAAGTGGGTCGGCGTCCAGAAGCCCCGGTAATCGACGAACTGCCGGGTGAGGGCGCTGGTGCCGGGGTGGAAGCCGCTTTCGCGGGTCAGCTGCGGGTCGGCGTCGGGCGCCTTGCGGTTGGCCATGGCGATACTGAAGCGCTCCTTTGCGTCGTACACGCGGACGTGGATGTCGGTGGGTTGCCAGCCGTTGGCCGGGTCGATGTCGTCGGGGCAGGAACTGCTGGCGCAGACCAGCTCGGTCATCGCCCTCAGCAGCACGTAGTCGCCGGGCCGCGACCAGGGCTCGTCGAGGGTCAGCTGCTGGTGCGCGTCGACCCCGGTGTTGAAGAAGAAGTTGATCGCCGGCCAGCCGGCGCGGCCAGCCACGCCGTGCGCGGCCAGCGCGCGGCTGATGTTGTCGCTGCAATTGGCGTGGCCGAAGTAGCCCTGGGCTTCGTAGTAGCGCGCGGTGCAGGCGAGGGCGAAGGTGTCGTGGCGGCCCACGGTGTCGCGCACCACTTCCAGCATCGGCTGCAGGTCGCGGTCGTAGAAACGGCTGAACAGGCCGGGGCCGGGGTAGGCATTGCCGTTCAGCGTGCGGGTGACGGTGGGGTCGAGGTCGATCTCGCGGCCGCCGTCCAGCGCTCGCCGGTCGAAGGCGACGAAGTCCGAGCACTGACGCCCGGCAACGTCCAGCACCTGGATGAACTGGCCGCGAGCGACCGTGTAGGCGCGGGCGCTGCCGGGCTGGATGGTGAACTCGTCGACCACTTCGCCCAGCGGCGCCGGCAGCGGCGGAGCGAGCACCTGGCGCGGGTTGGCGCGGTGGATCAGCAGGCGCAGTTCGCTGGCGCGGGCCTGGCTGTCCACCGGAGTCTGGGCGCCGGGGGCGGCGACCAGCACCAGCAATTCGGCGCCGGCTTGCAGGCTGCGGCTGAAGCCGGCCGGCGTGCCCTCCGGCCACAGCCGCGCGGGGCTGGGCAGGTGGCGGCAGTCGATGCCGCGCCGGGCCAGACCGGCGCAGACGTGGGCGGCCTCGCGACTGCCATCCTGGAGCAACTGGTGGATGAAGGCGGTCCCGGGGCTGGGCGCCAGGCCAAGTTCGGCGAGGGCGGGGCGGCCGCCGGCGGCGAAGGCCAGCAGCTCGGCGCCCTGGTCGCCTTCGAGGTCGATCACCTGCAGGCGGTCGCCGGGTTCCAGGGCGACCACCGTCAGGCCGCCGGGGGCGACGCGGTGGCGCTCCAGCGCCGGAGCACGGGCGAACAGGGCCGGCTCCAGCGGCCGGCTGATGAGGGGCAGGTTCATGGCGGTCTCCTTGCCGGGGCGGGCGGGGCGGCGAGCCGCCCCGGACGGACTTACAGCGCCTTGCTCAGCGAGCGCGCCGGCTCCGGCGCGAGGTACGCCTCCAGCGAGTCATCCAGCGCTTCCAGCCAGGGTGTGTGGTGCGGCGTGGCCAGGGTGCCGGTGATCAGCGAGCGGTGGCACTTGTCGCGGTAGCCCATGATGTTTTCGTACTTGTCCTTCTTCCATTGCAGGAAGGTGCGGTTCACCTCGGCGATGTCGAAGCTGGGGTAGTCGGTGGCCGCGATCAGCTGGCGGATGTATTCGCCCTGGAACTCGAACATCTGCTGGGCGGTTTCCAGGGTTTCTTCCTCCTGCCGCCAGGCCAGGTCCTCGGCCATGCGGGCGGCCTGTTCGGGCAGGTCGATGCGCCCCAGGATCACGTCGCGGGCGTACCAGGCCTGGGCGTCGAACATGTTGAAGCTGTACCACTGGTCCTGCATGCCCAGGTACACCAGCTTCGGATTGGCCTCCCAGAACACGCCCTTGTAGAGGTTCAGCGGCCACAGGCGGTTGCCGGTCTTGAGCCGCAGCTCCTCGGCGAGGAAGGGGAAGTGGTGCTGGTAGCCGGTGCACAGGATGATCGCGTCGATGTGCTTGCTGCTGCCGTCGGCGAAGAAGGCCACGCTGCCCTTGACGTGGGTGAGCAGCGGTTTTTCTTCCCAGTTCTGCGGCCACTGGTAGCCCATGGGCGCGCTGCGGTAGCTGCTGGTGATCGAGCGCGCGCCGTACTTGTAGCACTGCGAGCCGATGTCCTCGGCGGAGTAGCTGGCGCCGACGATGAGCACGTCCTTGCCCTTGAATTCCAGCGCGTCGCGGAAGTCGTGGGCGTGCAGCACGCGCCCGGCGAAGCTTTCGAAGCCGGGGAAACTGGGCACGTTGGGCGTGGAGAAATGGCCGCTGGCGACCACCACGTAGTCGAAGCGCTCGCTGTAGGTGAGGTCCTGGGCGTGGCTGTGGGCGGTGACCTCGAAGGTGCCGCTGGCGGCGTCCCAGGTCACCGCGCGCACGGCGGTCTCGAAGCGGATGTACTCGCGTACGCCGGCCTTTTCCACGCGGCCCTTGATGTAGTCCCAGAGCACCTCGCGCGGCGGGTAGGAGCCCATGGGCCGGCCGAAGTGTTCATCGAAGCTGTAGTCGGCGAACTCCAGGCATTCCTTCGGGCCG
The DNA here is from genome assembly GCA_046940325.1 of Enterobacterales bacterium AE_CKDN230030158-1A_HGKHYDSX7. GTDB lineage: Bacteria > Pseudomonadota > Gammaproteobacteria > Pseudomonadales > Pseudomonadaceae > Pseudomonas. Next base: position 7,736 of record JBKYMN010000016.1, read on the forward strand.
TTCGACCACAGGTAGCGGTACATGCTGGCGTGCACCGGCTCGCCGTGCTCGTCCAGGCCGGTGCGCCAGCTGTAGTTCCACATGCCGCCCCAGTCGGCCTGCTTCTCGAAGCAGACCAGCTCGGGGATGTCCGCGCCCTTTTCCTTGGCCGACTGGAAAGCGCGCAGTTGCGCCAGGCCGCTGGGGCCGGCGCCGATGATGGCGACTCGTTGCTGCATGTCCGGTGCTCCTGCTCAAAGCGTTGTCAGGGGAAGATCACGGTCTTGTCGCGGTTGATGAACACCCGGTGCTCCAGGTGGTACTTCAGCGCCCGCGACAGGGCGACGGTTTCTGTATCGCGGCCGATGGCGACCAGCGCCTCGGGGCTGTAGGCGTGGTCCACGCGCTGGACTTCCTGCTCGATGATCGGGCCCTCGTCGAGGTCGCTGGTGACGTAGTGCGCGGTGGCGCCGATCAGCTTCACGCCACGCTCGTACGCCTGGTGGTAGGGCTTGGCGCCCTTGAAGCCGGGAAGGAAGGAGTGGTGGATGTTGATGGCA
>JBKYMN010000017.1:0-5122 GCA_046940325.1 Enterobacterales bacterium AE_CKDN230030158-1A_HGKHYDSX7
CGCCACCGACACCCAGACCCTGACCCTCACCGTTACCGGCACCAACGACCCCGCCGTCATCGGCGGAACGGCCACGGTGAACGTCAACGAGACCAATGCGCCGATCACCACCGGCGGCCAGCTGACGGTCAGCGACGTCGACGGTGCGGCCAGCTTCCAGGCCCAGAGCAACGTCGCCGGCCAGCACGGCACCTTCAACCTCGGCACCGACGGCGCCTGGACCTACACCGCCAACAGCGCCTTCAACGAGCTGAAACAGGGCCAGACCCTGACCGACAGCTTCACCGTCAAGGCCGCCGACGGCACCAGCTCCACCGTCACCGTGAACATCGTCGGCACCAACGACGCGCCGGTGGCCTACGCCGACAGCAAGACCACCGGCGAGAACGTGGCGTTCTCCAGCCAGGTCCCGGTGGCCACCGATATCGACGGCACCGTGGTCAGCTACCAGCTGGCCCAGAATGTCGGCACCGGCAACGGCAGCCTCACCTTCAACAGTGACGGCACCTACAGCTTCAACCCCGGCACGGACTTCGACAGCCTGGCCCAGGGCGAAACCCGCGACGTCACCTTCACCTACCAGGCGAAGGACAACAACGGCGCGCTGAGCGACCCGCAGACCGTCACCCTCACCATCACCGGCAGCAACGACGCACCGGTCGCTGGCGCGGCGGAGGGCACCGTCCACGAAGACAACTGGATCGGCGGGCAACTGCCCGGCAGCGACGTCGACCACGGCGCCCAGCTGACCTACAGCACCACCGGCCCGCTGCCGGCAGGCTTCGGCAGCGACAGCAGCGGTCGCTGGGGCTTCGACGCCAACAACCCCGCCTACCAGCACCTGGCGGCCGGCGCGACCCAGACCTTCACCGTCAACTACAGCGTCACCGACCAGTACGGCGCCAAGAGCTCCAGCACCCTGACCGTCACCGTCATCGGCACCAACGATGCGCCGCAGGCCAAGGCCGCCAGTGCGTCGGTGAACGAAGACCAGGTCTCCGGCGGCACACTCACCGCCACCGACGTGGATGACGGCCACACCCTCGCCTTCAGCCTGAAGGAAGCGGCGCCCAGCGGCTTCACCCTGAGCCAGGACGGCACCTGGAGCTTCGACGGCAACCACGCCGACTACCAGAAGCTCGGCGCCGGCGAGACCCTGGAGCTGCAGATCAAGTTCATCGTCACCGACGACCAGGGCGCGACCGACGAGAACGTCCTGACCCTGACCGTGACCGGCAGCAACGACGCCGCGATCATCAGCGGCGCGAAGGTCGTCGACATCAACGAAACCAACGCCCCGGTCACCACCGGTGGCCAGCTGAACGTCAGTGACGTCGACGGCCCGGAGACCTTCCAGGCCCAGACCAACGTCGTCGGCCAGTACGGCACCTTCAACCTCGGTACCGACGGCGCCTGGACCTATGTCGCCAAGGACGCCTACAACGAGCTGAAACCGGGCCAGACCCTGACCGACACCTTCACCGTGAAGGCCGCCGACGGCACCAGCTCCAGCGTCACCGTGAACATCCTCGGCACCAACGACGCCCCCACCGCCTACGACGACAGCGTCAGCGTCGACGAGAACGGCCGGGTGAACGGCAAGGTGCCGGCCGCCACCGATCCGGACGGCCGCGTCGCCAGCTACCAGCTGGTCACCGATGTCGGCCAGGACCAGGGATCGCTGAACTTCAACTCCAGCGGCACCTACCACTTCGACCCGGGCAGCGACTTCGACTACCTGGCCGCCGGCCAGAGCGCGACCGTCACCTTCACCTACCAGGCGAAGGACGACGACGGCGCGCTGAGTGATCCGAAGACCATCACCATCACCGTCACCGGCAGCAACGACGCCGCCGTCATCACCGGCGTCAGCTCGCGCAGCGTGAATGAGACCGACGCGCCGATCAGCACCGGCGGCAAGCTCAACGTCAGCGACGTCGACGGCCCGGCCACCTTCCAGGCGCAGAGCAATGTCTCCGGCCAGTACGGCACCTTCAACCTCGGCACCGACGGCACCTGGACCTTCCTCGCCAGCAGCGCCTACAACGAGCTGAAGCAGGGCCAGACCCTGACCGATACCTTCACCGTCAAGGCGGCCGACGGCACCAGCGCCACCGTGACCGTGAACATCGTCGGCACCAACGACCGCCCGGTGGCCTTCCCCGATAGCCAGACCACCGAGGAGAACAGCATCCTCCACGGCCAGGTCCCGGTCGCCACCGATATCGACGGCACCATCGTCCGCTACGAAGTGGTCAACAACGTCGGCCAGGGCAAGGGCAGCCTGACCTTCAATGAGGACGGCAGCTACACCTTCAACCCCGGCACCGCCTTCGACCACCTGGCCGCCGGCCAGAGCGAAAACGTCACCTTCACCTACCAGGCGAAGGACAACAACGGTGCGGTGAGCGAGCAGCAGACCATCACCATCACCGTCACCGGCAGCAACGACGCCGCCGTCATCAGCGGCGTCAGCTCGCGCAGCGTGAATGAGACCGACGCGCCGATCAGCACCGGTGGCAAGCTCACCGTCAGCGACGTCGACGGCCCGGCCACCTTCCAGGCGCAGAGCAACGTTGCCGGCAAGTACGGCACCTTCAACCTCGGCACCGACGGCACCTGGACCTTCCTCGCCAGCAGCGCCTACAACGAGCTGAAGCAGGGCCAGACCCTGACCGACACCTTCACCGTCAAGGCCGCCGACGGCACCAGCGCCACGGTGACCGTGAACATCGTCGGCACCAACGACAAGCCGGTCGCCTACAGCGACTCCGCCACCACCGGTGAAAACGCCGTGCTGGACGGCCGCGTCCCGGCCGCCACCGACGTCGACGGCAGCATCGCCAGTTACCAGCTGGCGACCAACATCGCCGCCGGCAAGGGCACCCTGACGTTCAACGCTGACGGTACCTACAGCTTCAACCCGGGTACTGCCTTCGACCACCTGGCCGCCGGCCAGAGCGAGAACGTCACCTTCACCTACCAGGCGAAGGACAACAACGGCGCCCTGAGCGACCCGCAGACCATCACCCTGACCGTCACCGGTACCAACGACAAGCCGGTGGCCTATGCCGGCAGCCAGAGCACCGAAGAGAACACCGTTCTCCACGGCCAGGTGCCGGTCGCCACCGATGTCGACGGCACCATCGCCGGCTACCAGCTGGCGACCGATGTGGCCCAGGGCAAAGGCGCCCTGACCTTCAACGCCGACGGCAGCTACACCTTCAATCCGGGCACCGCCTTCGATCACCTGGCCGCCGGGCAGAGCGAGAACGTCACCTTCACCTACCAGGCGAAGGACAACAACGGCGCACTGAGCGACCCGCAGACCATCACCATCACGGTGACCGGCACCAACGACGCGCCGGTGGCCGTGCCTGACACCGCACACACCAGCGAAGACACCGCCATCCGCATCGACGTGCTGGGCAACGACACCGATGCCGAACACGACGCCCTGATCGTCACTGGCGCCAGCGCCGGCAACGGCACCGTGGTGATCAACCAGGACGGCAGCCTGAGCTACACGCCGAAGGAAAACTTCAGCGGCACCGACACCATCACCTACAGCATCAGCGACGGCAAAGGCGGCACCTCCAGCTCCACCGTGACGGTGAGCATCGAAGCCGTAGCGGACAAGCCGACCCTGAGCCTGGACGGCAGCACCAGCCATCCGAAGGCCACCGGCCTGACCGTGGACACCTGGACCGGCCTGGCCCTGGGCAGCGGCGGCAACGGCGCGGCGCCGGCCGACCTGCAGGCGAAGATCGACGCCGCCGGCACTCCGGCCACCCATGGTTCCACCAACAGCGTGAGCAACACCGACGTCACCGCCGGTACGGCCACCAAGGTCAGCGGCCTGATCTTCCTCGAGGCCGGCCACACCTACACCTTCACCGGTGTGGGCGATGACAGCGTGCGCCTGGTCGTCGGCGGCAGCACCGTCGCCGAAGCCACCTGGGGCGGCAGCAGCGGCAAGTTCAGCGGCACCTTCACCCCGACCGAGAGCGGCTACTACCCGATCGCCCTCTACCAGCACAACCAGAGCGGCCCGGGCAACTACACCCTGAGCATCTCCGACAACGGCAGTGCCGCGCAGGTACTGGGCACCGGCAGCGCGCTGGTGTTCCACAACACCGGCGAGCTCACCACCGGCGGCGAACGCCTGTCCGACCTGACCGGCAGCACCGGCCAGAGCCACTACAAGGTCTTCGGCCTCAATGAAGGCAACGAAGACAGCGCCATCAACCTGTCGAAGATCAAGGCCGCGCTGGTCGACACCGACGGCTCGGAAACCCTCTCGATCAGCATCGGCAAGATCCCGGCCGGCGCCACCCTGAGCGATGGCACCCACAGCTTCACCGCTGACGCCACCCACAGCAGCACCGACCTCAAGGGCTGGAACCTCGACACCCTGATCCTGACGCCGCCGGCCAACTTCAACGGCACCCTCACACTGGAAGTCAGCGCCACCGCGACCGAGTCCAGCAACGGCGACGCCGCTACCCGTAGCGCTGACCTGAACGTCACCGTCTACCCGGTGAACGACGCGCCGACCGTCAGCGGCGCACAGAACCTGACCACCGACGAGGACACCCCGGTCTCCGGGCAGATCCACGCCAGCGACGTGGACGGCGACACGCTCAGCTATGCCGTGAAGAACGGCAGCGGCCCGGCCCACGGTTCGGTGACCTTCGGCAGCGACGGCCAGTACACCTACACCCCGGCCAAGGACTACAACGGCAGCGACAGCTTTACCGTGGTGGTCAGCGACGGCAAGGGCGGCAGCGTCGAGCAGGTGGTCACGATCGGCATCACCCCGGTGAACGATGCGCCGACCACCGCCAACCAGACCAGGTCCGTCGCCGAAGACAGCCCGCTGACCGGCAAGATCGTCGCCAGCGACGTCGAAGGCGATACCCTCAGCTACGCGGTGAAGAGCGGCGTCGCCCACGGCCAGCTGGTGCTCAACGCCACCACCGGTGACTACACCTACACCCCGTCCAAGGACTACAACGGCCCGGACAGCTTCACCATCACCGTCAGCGACGGCAAGGGCGGCACCGTCGACTCCCTGGTGAGCATCACCGTCACCCCGGTCAACGATGCCCCGGTGTTCAAC
>JBKYMN010000018.1:0-3022 GCA_046940325.1 Enterobacterales bacterium AE_CKDN230030158-1A_HGKHYDSX7
AGGGGAATCAAGTTCCCAGTGAGATCTCATCTTGAGGCTAGTTTCCCGCTTAGATGCTTTCAGCGGTTATCTATTCCGAACATAGCTACCCGGCAATGCCACTGGCGTGACAACCGGAACACCAGAGGTTCGTCCACTCCGGTCCTCTCGTACTAGGAGCAGCCCCTCTCAAATCTCAAACGTCCACGGCAGATAGGGACCGAACTGTCTCACGACGTTCTAAACCCAGCTCGCGTACCACTTTAAATGGCGAACAGCCATACCCTTGGGACCGGCTTCAGCCCCAGGATGTGATGAGCCGACATCGAGGTGCCAAACACCGCCGTCGATATGAACTCTTGGGCGGTATCAGCCTGTTATCCCCGGAGTACCTTTTATCCGTTGAGCGATGGCCCTTCCATACAGAACCACCGGATCACTAAGACCTACTTTCGTACCTGCTCGACGTGTCTGTCTCGCAGTCAAGCGCGCTTTTGCCTTTATACTCTACGACCGATTTCCGACCGGTCTGAGCGCACCTTCGTACTCCTCCGTTACTCTTTAGGAGGAGACCGCCCCAGTCAAACTGCCCACCATACACTGTCCTCGATCCGGATAACGGACCAGAGTTAGAACCTCAAGCATGCCAGGGTGGTATTTCAAGGATGGCTCCACGCAGACTGGCGTCCACGCTTCAAAGCCTCCCACCTATCCTACACAAGCAGGCTCAAAGTCCAGTGCAAAGCTACAGTAAAGGTTCACGGGGTCTTTCCGTCTAGCCGCGGATACACTGCATCTTCACAGCGATTTCAATTTCACTGAGTCTCGGGTGGAGACAGCGCCGCCATCGTTACGCCATTCGTGCAGGTCGGAACTTACCCGACAAGGAATTTCGCTACCTTAGGACCGTTATAGTTACGGCCGCCGTTTACCGGGGCTTCGATCAAGAGCTTCGCTTTCGCTAACCCCATCAATTAACCTTCCGGCACCGGGCAGGCGTCACACCCTATACGTCCACTTTCGTGTTTGCAGAGTGCTGTGTTTTTAATAAACAGTCGCAGCGGCCTGGTATCTTCGACCGGCATGGGCTTACGGAGTAAATCCTTAACCCTCGCCGGCGCACCTTCTCCCGAAGTTACGGTGCCATTTTGCCTAGTTCCTTCACCCGAGTTCTCTCAAGCGCCTTGGTATTCTCTACCCAACCACCTGTGTCGGTTTGGGGTACGGTTCCTAGTTACCTGAAGCTTAGAAGCTTTTCCTGGAAGCATGGCATCAACCACTTCATCATCTAAAAGATGACTCGTCATCAGCTCTCGGCATTAAGACCCCGGATTTACCTAAGATCTCTGCCTACCACCTTAAACTTGGACAACCAACGCCAAGCTGGCCTAGCCTTCTCCGTCCCTCCATCGCAGTAACTAGAAGTACAGGAATATTAACCTGTTTCCCATCGACTACGCTCTTCAGCCTCGCCTTAGGGACCGACTAACCCTGCGTCGATTAACGTTGCGCAGGAACCCTTGGTCTTTCGGCGTGGGAGTTTTTCACTCCCATTGTCGTTACTCATGTCAGCATTCGCACTTCTGATACCTCCAGCAAGCTTCTCAACTCACCTTCACAGGCTTACAGAACGCTCCTCTACCGCGCATCTTACGATGCACCCGTAGCTTCGGTGTATGGTTTGAGCCCCGTTACATCTTCCGCGCAGGCCGACTCGACTAGTGAGCTATTACGCTTTCTTTAAAGGGTGGCTGCTTCTAAGCCAACCTCCTAGCTGTCTAAGCCTTCCCACATCGTTTACCACTTAACCATAACTTTGGGACCTTAGCTGACGGTCTGGGTTGTTTCCCTTTTCACGACGGACGTTAGCACCCGCCGTGTGTCTCCCACGCTGACACTTCCAGGTATTCGGAGTTTGCATCGGTTTGGTAAGTCGGGATGACCCCCTAGCCGAAACAGTGCTCTACCCCCTGGAGTGATACGTGAGGCGCTACCTAAATAGCTTTCGAGGAGAACCAGCTATCTCCGAGCTTGATTAGCCTTTCACTCCGATCCACAAGTCATCCCCTACCTTTTCAACGGGAGTGGGTTCGGTCCTCCAGTCAGTGTTACCTAACCTTCAACCTGCTCATGGATAGATCGCCCGGTTTCGGGTCTATACCCAGCGACTAAAACGCCCTATTAAGACTCGCTTTCGCTACGCCTTCCCTATACGGTTAAGCTCGCCACTGAATATAAGTCGCTGACCCATTATACAAAAGGTACGCAGTCACCTAACAAAGTAGGCTCCCACTGCTTGTACGCATACGGTTTCAGGTTCTATTTCACTCCCCTCTCCGGGGTTCTTTTCGCCTTTCCCTCACGGTACTGGTTCACTATCGGTCAGTCAGTAGTATTTAGCCTTGGAGGATGGTCCCCCCATATTCAGACAAAGTTTCTCGTGCTCCGTCCTACTCGATTTCACTTCAAAGAACCTTTCACATACGGGGCTATCACCCACTATGGCCGCACTTTCCAGAGCGTTCTGTTAGATTCAAAGAAGCTTAAGGGCTAATCCCCGTTCGCTCGCCACTACTAAGGGAATCTCGGTTGATTTCTTTTCCTCAGGGTACTTAGATGTTTCAGTTCCCCTGGTTCGCCTCTTACACCTATGTATTCAGTGCAAGATACCCAGCTTATGCTGAGTGGGTTTCCCCATTCAGAGATCTCCGGATCAAAGTCTGTTTGCCGACTCCCCGAAGCTTATCGCAGGCTACCACGTCTTTCATCGCCTCTGACTGCCAAGGCATCCACCGTATGCGCTTCTTCACTTGACCATATAACCCCAAGCAATCTGGTTATTGTCTCGAACGTGAAGACGACATTCGCCGAAAATTCGCGCTTGAACTCGCAAATTTTACCTTGACTTGAATAATCACCAGTGAAAGAGATTATTCAGTCTACTTCTATCACATACCCAAATTTTTAAAGAACAGTTCTGGCACAAAGACCAGACATCAATGTTCGTTCAACCTGAACATTCATGTCTGAGCTTTCGACGATT
>JBKYMN010000019.1:0-1609 GCA_046940325.1 Enterobacterales bacterium AE_CKDN230030158-1A_HGKHYDSX7
CGATTCTGTTGAAAAAGTCGTCTCAGCGGCAGCCAGCCGGTCAGGTGTGCCTGCTGTTGAAGTGGCTGCCAGCCACTTCAAGTTGCCTTTCGGTGTTTCGCTGAGCGTTCTGGCTCAGGTTTGAAGGTTAATTCGAGGGTTTCTGCTCACAGCAGGCGTATCTATCCCGTGAGTGGCGGCCCGTGCGGCAAAAGCTTGGCCATGCGTCGTAGGTTTTGCACGGCCGCGGCTAAGGTGAATTCGTCAGTCGCCCCCGTCAGGCCACGCAGTCGTAAGCGGTCGAGTTTCATGATCCGTTTAAGGTGGGCGAAAAGCATCTCCACCTTCTTCCGTTCGCAACGAGAGACGAGGTATTCCGGCGTCTTGGCGATGCGTCGTGCCAGGTCGCGGGCAGCCTCATGGATGCTGCGGACGACCTTCCGATTCGGCGTGTTGGGGCAGCACTTTTCTTTCAACGGACAGATGGCGCAGTCGGTTTGGCTGGAGCGGTAGATGATGGTGTTGGCCTTGGTCACCCGCGATCTTTGCTGAGTGAAGACGCGCCACTCACTGCGTAGCGGTTTGCCGGCTGGGCAGCGGTATTCATTGGCTTCCTGATCCCAGTGGAAGTCGTTGCTGGAGAGGCTGTCGTCCTTGCGCTCGGTTTTGTCCCACACCGGCACATGCGGTTCGATGTTCTTTTCTTCGACCATCCAGGCCAGCATGGGGGCCGTGCCATAGGCGGTATCACCGATGAGTCGTTCCGGCGTGAGGTCGAACTGCGCCTCGACACGCGCCACCATCGTCCTGGTCGAATCGACTTCGGCGGTACGGTGCGCCGGAGTCGCCTCCACATCCATGATCACGCCGTGCTCGGTATCGATCAGGTAGTTGGTGGCGTAGGCAAAGAAAGCCGGGCCGCCTGGCGCAGCAGTCCAACGGGACAACGGATCGGTGAGCGAAATTTTCTTGGGAAGGGCTTCAGCCAGCGCCTCGTCATCAAGGGCTTCGAGGTACTCACGCACGGCGCGGCTGCTGAGCGTTGGATCACGCCAATCGACCTCATCTCCCGCCACCCCACGTTGCCGGCTAGCATCCGCCTTGATGATGCTGGCGTCCACAGCGAAGCCTTCACCCTTGACTAGGCCGGCCGCCATGCAGCGCCGAAGCACTTCATTGAACAACCAGCGGAACAGGCCGCTGTCACGGAAACGGCCGTGGCGATTCTTCGAGAAGGTTGAGTGATTGGGTACTTCGTCTTCCAGACCCAGCCGGCAGAACCAGCGATAGGCCAGATTTAAATGCACCTCTTCGCACAGCCGTCGCTCGGAACGGATGCCGTAGCAGTAGCCAACGACCAGCATGCGCACCATCAACTCCGGGTCGATCGAGGGGCGTCCGATGGGGCTGTAGAAGTCGGCCAGGTGTGCACGCAGATCGCTGAGATCCAGGCACTGGTCGATGCTGCGCAGGAGGTGTTGAGCCGGGACGTGATCTTCCAGATTGAACGAGTAGAACAGGCGCTGCTGTCCACTCGGTAGCTGTCCCATCATGCTGTTCGCCCCCGCGCTCGCTGACAGAGCAATTCTGCCGGCGACGTGGGTGGGCAGCTACTTTTTCAACAGAATCG
>JBKYMN010000002.1:0-858009 GCA_046940325.1 Enterobacterales bacterium AE_CKDN230030158-1A_HGKHYDSX7
CTAATTTAAACTTTCTGCAAAAAACTGTCCGAGCGATCAGTTTACCGCCACACCCCGCCCTACCAGACGACGCTCCTGACGCAGCAGGTAGCCCCCCACCAGCAGACCGACCACGCACAGCGCCACCACGTAGTAGGCCGGACCCAGCGGGTCTTCCTTCATAAGGAGGGCGACCACCATGGGCGTCAGACCACCGAAGATGGCGTAGGCGAGGTTGTAGGAGAAGGACAGGCCGGTGAAACGCACCACCGGTGGGAAGGCATTGACCATCACGTAGGGCACTGCGCCGATCACGCCCACACAGAGGCCGGTGACGGCATAGAGCGGGAACAGCCAATCCGGATGCACCTTGAGGCTGGTATAGAAGGTCCAGGACACGACACCCAGCAGAATGCTTCCCACTATAAAGGTGCGGCCCGCGCCGAAACGATCGGCAAGACGCCCAGCCAGAATGCAACCGACGCTCAGGCATACGATGGCCAGGCTATTGGCCTTCAGGGAGGTTGCCGCGTCGAAGCCATAGACACTCTGCAGCACCGACGGGGTCATCAGGATCACCACGACGATGCCGGCCGACAGCACCCAGGTAAGCAGCATGGACAGCACCACGGCCGGGCGATGCTCGCGCACCACCACGCCCAAGGGCACTTCCTCGGCCAACTGTTTGCGCAGCTGCAGCTCCGCGAATACCGGCGTCTCATGCAACCAGCGGCGCAGGTAGACGGAGAACAGGCCGAAGATGCCGCCCAGCAGGAACGGGATGCGCCAGGCATAGCCGTGGACTTCCTCGGCACTGAAGACGCTGTTGATCAGCGTCGCCACCAGCGAACCGATGAGGATGCCGGCGGTCAGACCCGACGTGAGCGTGCCGCAGGCGTAACCCACATGACGTTGCGGGACGTGCTCGGCGACGAACACCCAGGCCCCGGGCACCTCACCGCCAATGGCGGCACCCTGGATCACGCGCAGCAGCAGGAGCGCCAGCGGTGCCCAGATACCGATCTGCTCGTAGGTCGGCAGCAGGCCCATGATCAACGTGGGCACGGCCATCAGGAAGATGCTCAGGGTGAACATCTTCTTGCGGCCGAGCAGGTCGCCGAAGTGCGCCATGACCACGCCGCCCAGCGGGCGGGCCAGGTAGCCGGCGGCGAACAGGCCGAAGGTCTGCAACTGGCGCAGCCATTCGGGCATGTCGGCGGGGAAGAACAGTTTGCCGACCACGGTGGCGAAGAACACGAAGATGATGAAGTCGTAGAACTCCAGGGCGCCGCCCAGGGCGGACAGCGAGAGAGTCTTGTAGTCGCTGCGGGTCAACGGACGTGACGCGGGCGCGGCAGGAGCGTTCACAGAAGGCATGGTGTTGTTATCTCGGCAAGCAAGGCTGAAGGTCACGGAGAATTTCGCGGTGCCGCACCATAGCAAATTGCGCAGGAGCGACACAGCGCAGGGAAAAACGCCGTTTCTTGCGGTCGTCGCACATGGCCTTGCTCTATATAATGCTGCCAGGCCGATCAAAAGCTGTCCCAAGGCCTTGCACCGGCAGGTGTCTTGGGAGAGTTTTTCCATATCCTCACCATGAGTACGCCGGGGGCACGAGGCCCTTCACTATGATCGAGCTTGAACAAGAAGATCCCATCCCGCAGGGCGACCTGGCCCTGCAGATCACCGCCCTGCCGCGCGAGACCAACGGCTTCGGCGACATCTTCGGTGGTTGGCTGGTGGCGCAGATGGATCTCGCCGGTACCGCCATGTCCAGTCGCATTGCCGGAGGCCGCGTGGCCACGGTGGCCATCGACCGCATGGCCTTCCTGGTCCCGGTCGCTGTCGGCGCGCAGCTCTCCTTCTATACCCAGACCCTGGAAGTGGGCCGCAGCTCGATCCGCATGCTGGTCGAAGTCTGGAGCGATGACCCGCTGTCCAGCGAATGGCGCAAGGTCACCGAGGCGGTCTTCGTCTTCGTCGCCATCGACGGCAGCGGCCGTACCCGTCCGGTTCCTCCGCGTCGTGGCTGAAAACTGAAAACGCCGGCACTCTCGCCGGCGTTTTCGTCTCTGCCTTACGGAATCAGCGCAGCGATTTACCGCGCACCGGAGCACCGTTGGCCTTGAAGTAGTCGGCCGTGCTGCGCGGCAGGGCCGGGCGGCCGCGAACCTTATCGGCGAGTTTCTCGGCCATCATGATGGTGGTGGCGTTGAGGTTGCCGGTGATGATCAACGGCATGATCGAGGCATCGATCACCCGCAGCCCTTCCATACCGTGCACGCGGCCTTCGCCATCGACCACCGCCATGTCGTCTTCGCCCATCTTGCACGAGCAGGACGGGTGGAAAGCCGTTTCCGCATGCTCACGGATGAAGGCGTCGAGGTCGGCGTCGCTCTGCTGGTCCAGGCCCGGGCTGATCTCGCGACCGCGATAAGGGTCCAGGGCCGGCTGGTTCATGATCTCGCGGGTGAGGCGGATGCCGTCGCGGAATTCCTGCCAGTCCTGCTCGCTGGACATGTAGTTGAACAGGATGCTCGGGTGCTGGCGCGGATCACGGGAGGTCAGGTTGATCCGCCCTCGGCTGGGAGAGCGCATGGAGCCGACGTGGGCCTGGAAGCCGTGTTCGCTCACCGCGTTGCTGCCGTTGTAGTTAATCGCCACCGGCAGGAAGTGGTACTGGATGTTCGGCCACTCGAATTCCGGACGGCTGCGAATGAAGCCGCCGGCCTCGAACTGGTTGCTCGCGCCCAGGCCGGTGCCGAGGAACATCCACTGCGCACCGATCTGCGGCTGGTTCCACCACTGCAGCGCCGGATACAGCGAGACCGGTTGCTTGCAGGCGTACTGCAGGTACATCTCCAGGTGGTCCTGGAGGTTCTGGCCGACGCCGGGCAGGTCGTGCACAACTTCGATGCCCAGGTCGCGCAGCAGCGCGGAGGGACCGACGCCGGAGCGCTGCAGCAATTGCGGCGAGGCGATGGCGCCGGAACACACCAGCACCTCGCGGCGTGCCCGTACTTCCTTCAGCGCATTGTCATCACCATGCAGGTAGGTCGCACCGATGGCGCGTTTGCCGCTGAACAGGATGCGGTCGGTCAGCGCGTGGGTGACGATGGTCAGGTTCGGTCGTTCGCGGGCCTGGTCCAGGTAGCCACGGGCGGTACTGGCGCGGCGACCTTGCGGCGTGACGGTGCGGTCCATCGGACCGAAGCCTTCCTGCTGGTAGCCGTTGAGGTCTTCGGTGCGCGGATAGCCCGCCTGCACGCCGGCCTCGACCATGGCATGGAACAGCGGGTTGTTGCCGGCCTTGGGCGTGGTGACGCTCACCGGGCCGCTGCCGCCGTGGTAGTCGTTGGGGCCGATGTCGCGGGTCTCGGCCTTGCGGAAGTACGGCAGGCAGTCGAGGTAGGTCCAGTCTTCCAGACCCTTCTCCTGCGCCCAGCCGTCGAAGTCCATGGCGTTGCCGCGGATGTAGCACATGCCGTTGATCAACGAGGATCCGCCCAGGCCCTTGCCGCGTCCGCACTCCATGCGGCGGTTGTTCATGTACGGCTCGGGGTCGGTCAGGTAAGCCCAGTTGTAGCGGCGACCCTGCAGCGGGTAGGCCAGCGCGGCGGGCATCTGGGTGCGGAAGTCGGCGCGGTAGTCCGGGCCACCGGCTTCGAGCAGCAGGACGCTGACGTCGGCGTCCTCGGTCAGGCGGGTAGCCAGTACGTTACCGGCGGAACCGGCGCCGATGATGATGTAGTCGTATTCCTGGGACATGCAGGCCTTCCTCTTTTTTCAGGCACGACACCGCCTGCGACGCATGCGCGTCGGTGTCTGCGTGTTCGAAGATGGCCGGAGGTCAGGGAGTCATGCCTGCGACCGGCCTTTCATGGCTCGATCGCGGCGATCAGAACACCGAGGTGTAGTCGCCCAGCTCTACCTGTACGGATTTGATGCGAGTGTAGTGAGCCAGGGTGGTCAGGCCGTTCTCACGACCGACACCCGATTGCTTGTATCCGCCAACCGGCATCTCGGCTGGCGACTCGCCCCAGGTGTTGATCCAGCAGATGCCTGCTTCCAGGCGGTGGATAGCCCGGTGCGCGCGGGTCAGGTCCTGGGTCACGACGCCGGCGGCGAGGCCGTACTCGGTGTCGTTGGCGCGGCGGATGGCCTCGTCTTCGCTGTCGTAGACGAGGATGCTCATGACCGGCCCGAAGATTTCCTCGCGGACGATGGTCATGTCGTCACGGCAGTCGGTGAACACGGTCGGCGCCACGTAGGCGCCCTGGCCGAACTCGCCCTGGGTGACGCGCTCGCCACCGCACAGCAGGCGGGCCTTCTGTTCTTTGCCGGACTCTATATAGGAGAGCACGCTCTCCATGTGCGGGAAGCTCACCAGCGGGCCGAAGTTGGTGTTTTCGTCCTGCGGGTTGCCCAGGCGGATGCGCTTGACGCGCTCCAGCACCTTGGCTTCGAAGCGTGCCTGCAGGCTGCGCGGAACAAACACGCGGGTGCCGTTGGTGCACACCTGGCCGGAGCTGAAGAAGTTGGCCATGACGGCGATGTCGGCGGCGCGGTCGAGGTGGGCGTCTTCGAAGATGATCAGCGGCGACTTACCGCCCAGCTCCATGGTGACTTCCTTGAGCGAGGAACTGGAAGCGCTGGCCATGACCTTCTTGCCGGTGGAGGTGCCGCCGGTGAAGGAAATCTTCTCGATCACCGGGTGCTCGGTCAGCCACTGGCCGACTTCACGGCCGCTGCCGGTGAGGACGTTGAACACGCCATCGGGCAGGCCGGCTTCGGTGTAGATCTCGGCGAGCTTCAGCGCGGTCAGCGGGGTGACTTCGCTGGGCTTGAAGATCATCGCGTTGCCGGCGGCCAGGGCCGGGGCGGATTTCCACAGGGCGATCTGGATCGGGTAGTTCCAGGCGCCGATGCCGGCGACCACGCCCAGCGGCTCGCGGCGGGTGTAGACGAAGCTGGTCTCGCGCAGCGGGATCTGCTCACCCTCGATGGCGGGTACCAGGCCGGCGTAGTACTCGAGCACGTCGGCGCCGGTGACGATGTCGACGTAGCGCGTCTCGGCCAGCGGCTTGCCGGTGTCGAGGGTTTCCAGCTCGGCCAGCTCGTCGTTGCGCTCGCGAAGGATGTCCACCGCGCGACGCAGGATGCGCGAACGCTGCATGGCGGTCATCGCCGCCCAGACTTTCTGCCCTTCCACCGCCGCCTGCACGGCGCGCTCGACGTCATCCTTGGACGCACGCTGTACCTGGGCGAGGACTTCACCGTTGGCCGGATTGATGGTCTCGAAGGTGGCGCCGCTGGTGGCTTCCACGTAGCGACCGCCAATGTAGAGCTTCTGTACTTCGAATCGAGCCATGGTGCGGTGGTCCTCTCTTGTCGGTGTCAGCGCAAGGCTGCGCCCGCTATCCGGGGCGCTTGGCCAGTTGTTGGTCGAGGTAGTCGTAGGCAATCGCCAACGCCTGCTCGGTGTCGAAGGCATCGCCCGAAAGCGCGCCCCGCAGCCAGAGGCCGTCGATCAGCGCGGCCAGCCCGCGAGCGGCGCTGCGGGCCTGGGCCAGCGGCAGTTCGCGACGGAACTGGCTGCACAGGTTCGAATACAGCCGATGGTCGTTGATCCGCTGCAGTCGGCGCAGCGCCGGCTGGTGCATGCTGGTCGCCCAGAACGCCAGCCAGGTCTTCATGGCCGGGCCATTCACCTGGCTGCTGTCGAAGTTGCCGGCAATGATCGCCCGCAGGTGCGAGCGCGGTTCGTCGTTGCGCAAGGTAGCGCGGCGCTCGGCGACAGCCTTGCTCAAGGCCGACATCAAATGTCGCATCGTCGCTTCCAGCAGTCCGTTCTTGTCCTGGAAGTAGTGGCTGATGATGCCGTTGGAGACCCCCGCCAGGCGGGCGATCAGGGCGATGCTGGCGTCGCTCATGCCCACCTGGTCCACCGCCTCGAGGGTCGCGTGGATCAGCTGGGAGCGGCGAATCGGCTGCATACCGACCTTGGGCATTTCGAATCTCCTCTTCGCCGGGCGTACCTGTGCCGTCCGGCGATACTGTGGGCCAGTCTATTCGTTTTTTATTGAACGCTCAATCAACTAAGATTATGCTGCGCTGCATCAATACCTTCGAAGCGCCCACATGGCGGGCGCCCGTACCGTTCATCGCTACGTCGCCGGCAAGGATCGCAGAATCCGCGCCGGATGTGTCGCAGCCGCTCTCCCCGGTGACGTCGCCTGACGGCACCTGCCCGTTGCGACGGGCCCTTCACAGCCCGGCCCGTGCCGGGCTTTCTTTTGGGCGCTCCGTGCAGGAATCCGCATGACCTGGCTCAAGCGCTGGAGTATGGGCAGAGCTATGGTTTCAGCCATACACCTCGCGAGGACCGCCACCATGTCGCAACACCCGCTCTGGCAGGCACTGGGCCGCCACTGGAAATGGATCGCCCTGCGCGGCGTCGCCGCCGTGCTGTTCGGCATCCTGGCCATGGTCTGGCCGGGCATCGTGCTGACCGTGCTGGTGCTGTTCTTCGGCGCCTACGCCTTTGTCGACGGAGTCTTCACCCTGATCGCCGCCGCGCAGATGCGCGAGTCCGGCCGCCCGCTGTGGCCGCTGGTGCTGGTGGGCCTGCTGGGGATCGCCGCCGGGCTGGTCGCGTTCTTCTGGCCACAACTCACCGCGCTGGGCTTGCTGATGCTGATCGCGGGCTGGGCGCTGGTGATGGGCGTGCTGCAGATCATCGCCGCCATCCGCCTGCGCAAGGCACTGCAGAACGAATGGTGGCTTGGGCTTTCCGGCGCGGTGTCGGTGTTGTTCGGCGTGCTGATGATCGCCGATCCGGGTGCCGGGGCGATCGCGGTGGCCTGGGTGATCGGCGCTTATGCTGTGTTCTTCGGCGCCCTGCTGATCCTGCTCGCGCTGCGCCTGCGCAAGACTTCGACCTTCAATGCCTGAGGAGCGGGACTGGTGCCTGCTGCGCCTGGACGACAACGGCAACCGCTTCGTCATGTACCGCCAGCTGAGCCGCGCCGAGGCTGAGGCCCTGGCACGGGACTACCAGGCGCGCGGCCACAAGCAGAGCTACTGGGCGGAGCGCGAAACGCCCCGCCCGAACTGACTCAGCAGCCGGTCAGGCGCTCTTCCACGCGCTCGGCGGGGAAGAAGATCGGCCGCAGGCGCACGCCGACGGCGTTGCCGAAGAAGGCCGCGACCAGCCACAGCCAGCCGTGCAGGCTGCCCGAAGCGATGCCGCTGAAGTACGCGCCGATGTTGCAGCCGTAGGCCAGGCGTGCGCCGTAGCCCAGCAGCAGGCCACCGATCACCGCCGCGAACAGCGAACGCGCGGGAATCTTCAGGCTCGGCGCGAAGCGCCCGGCGAGGCCGGCAGCGAGCAACGCGCCGATCATGATGCCGAAGTCCATCACGCTGGTGACGTCCTGCCACACCGGCGCAGCCAGCGCCTTGGCGTTGGCCTCGACCTGCCAGAAGGCCCACTGGTCGACAGCAATGCCCAGACTCTCGAATGCCTTCGCGCCCCACAGGGCGAAGGCCGAGGTGACACCCCACGGGCGGCCGGCCAGTGCCAGGGTGGCGAAGTTCAGCAGCGCCAGCGCGATGGCACCCCACACCAGCGGCCAAGGGCCGCGCAGGAAACGCCCGGCGCCGTGCTCGCCGTTGCTGGCGATCAGCTCCAGCACGCCATGGCGGCGGCGCTCCAGCACCACGCTGATGGCGGCGATGCCAGCGAACAGCGCCAGGCTCAGGGCCAGCGCCGGGAACAGGCCGAGGGACTGCACGATGGAGGTCGGCGGCAGTGACGGCAGGGCAAACCACCAGCCGATGTGGTGGGTGGCGATCACCGAGCCGATGATGAAGAACAGCAGCGTCACCAGCATCCGTGCGTTGCCGCCGCCTACGGTGAACAGCGTGCCGGAGGCGCAGCCACCGCCCAACTGCATGCCGATGCCGAAGATGAAGGCGCCGACGATGACCGAGGTACCGGCGGGCGACACCAGCCCCTTCACCGGCTCGCCGAACAGGGTACCGGCGGCCAGGGCCGGGAAGAACAGCAGCACCGCGATGGCAAGCATCACCATCTGCGCGCGCAGGCCGGCGCCACGGCGCTCACGGATGAATACGCGCCAGGCCGAGGTGAAACCGAAGGCGGCGTGATAGAGCGTCAGCCCCAGCGCGCCGCCGACCAGGAACAGCAGGGCCTGCCGGCCACTCACCACCTGAGCGAGGAACAGCGCCCCCGCCAGCAGCAGGAGGAAGGCGATCCAGGGCGCGCCGGACTTGCGCTCGGGAACGGTGGACAGGGCGAGGCTCATGGCGACTCCAGGGTGATTTCGAGAGGGGCAGCATTCTAGGGAGCGTAGCGCCTGTCGCCAACTTCGTAAGTCAGCTAAGGAAATAGCTCGGGGTTACAAGGTACGGGGAACTCAGTTCAACTTCGAGTTGTGGGCCTGGCTCCTTTTCCTCTCTCGAGCCCTCTCCCTGAGGGGAGAGGGCTGGGCAGAGGGGATCTTCGGCCTCGCGAATGCCCGAATCAGGCCCAGGCCTTGCGCAACATCTTCAGCGCCTCGGCAATCCGCGCCTCCGGCACCGCGGCGAAGCCCAGCACCAATCCGGCCCGCTCATCCGCCGGCTCGCTGGACTCTGGCAACCAGTAATCGCTCAGCGCATTGACTTCCACGCCGACGGCCGCCGCGCGCTGCACCAGCTCCAGTTCACGCTCGCGACTGTCAACCCGCACGCACAGGTGCAGCCCCGCCTCCACCGCCGGCATTGGCGCGCAACCCGGCACATCCGGCCAGCCGCGCAACAGCGCATCGCGCCGGCTACGCGCGGCGCGACGCATGCGCCGGACATGGCGCTGGAAATGCCCTTCGGCGATGAAGTCCGCCATCACCCGCTGGGTGCCGACTTCCGAGTGGCGCACGTCCAGCGCACGGCGGCGGGCGAAGGCCTGCGCCAGCGCCGGCGGCACCACGAGGTAACCCAGGCGCAAAGCCGGGAAGGCGATCTTGCAGAAGGTGCCGACGTAGAGCACGCGATCGTGGTGGTCCAGCGCGGCCAGCGGCATCAGCGGGGTACCGGCGTAGCGGTATTCGCCATCGTAGTCGTCCTCGACTATCCAGCCGTTGCGCCGCTCGGCCCACTCCAGCAGCTCCAGGCGCCGTGCCAGGGAGAGCGTCACCCCCGTCGGGTACTGGTGCGAGGGCGTGACATAGACCAGCCGGCAGTCCGGCAGATCATCCAGCTGCTCCGTGCACAGGCCGTCGGCGTCGACCGCCACCCCGTGCAGACGCGCCCCCGCCGTGGCGAAGGCGTGGCCGGCAGCGCGGTAGCCAGGGTTCTCGATGGCCGCACCATCGCCGGCGGCGAGCAGCACCTGGGCGCACAACGCGATGCCCTGCTGCGCACCGCTGGTGATGATGATCTGCCCGGCGTCGCAATGCAGGCCGCGGGTGCTGCGCAGGTAGGCGGCGACCAGTTCGCGCAGGCGCTGCTCGCCGGCCGGGTCGCCGTAGCCCAGGCAATCCAGTGGCGGATCACGCCAGAAGCGCGCCTGCAGGCGCGCCCAGGTGTCGAAGGGGAAGAGGTCGAAGGCCGGCACGCCCACCCGGAACGCGCGCGGTGCGCCGGTGGGCGGCAACGGCAAGTGGTGCCGCGCGAGGCGTTCCAGCGAGGGCGCATCCGGGCTGCGTGCCTCGCTGCGCAGCGCACCCACCGAAGGCTGCACGCGCTCGGCCACATAGGTGCCATCGCCGGTACGGCCCTCGATGTAGCCCTCGGCGTAAAGCTGCTCGTAGGCACGCACCACGGTGTTGCGCGAAACGTTCAGCGAAGCCGCCAGGTCGCGGCTGGCCGGCAACCGCGAACGCGCCGCCAGGCGCCCGTCGAGAATGCGCTCGCGCAGTGCCTGAAACAGTTGCAGGCCCAGGGGCTGCGCTGGGTCGAGGCGGATGCCGGAGGGATTGAAGGGCAACGGAACACTCATCGGGCGGTTTCCCGGGTGGCGGCAATGGTTCCCTTGATTTGATCATGAATGGCTCTTTAGCAGAACCAATTCCGCGCCTAGGCTGGAAGCATTCCAACGCACACAAGGCCGTCACCATGTCTTCCGCCGTCGAGATCCGCCCGATCACCGCAGACGATCACGCCGCCTGGCTGCCGCTCTGGCAGGGTTACCAGCGCTTCTACAAGACCAGCATCGATGAGGCCACCAGCGCCGTCACCTGGCAGCGCTTCCTCGATGCCGCCGAGCCGATGCACGCCGCCCTCGCCTGGCGCGATGGTGAAGCCATCGGCCTGGTGCACTTCATCTACCACCGCTCCTGCTGGACCCAGGGCGACTACGTCTACCTGCAGGACCTGTACGTCGCAGAAGGCCAGCGCGGCGGTGGCATCGGCGCGGCGCTGATCGAGCACGTCTACGCCGACGCCCGCGCCAACGGCGCCTCGCGGGTGCACTGGCTGACCCACGAGAGCAACACCGACGCCATGTTCCTCTACGACCGGATCGCCGACCGTTCCGGCTTCGTCCAGTACCGCAAGATCCTCTGAGCCGGAGCGCCCATGAACGACCAACCCCTGCTGAACTGGCACCCCGCCGCCAGCCCCGAGCGCCGCACCCTGACCGGCCGCACCATCAATCTGGTGCCGCTGGATGTCACCACCCACGGCGACGACCTGTGGCAAGCATTGCAAGGCCCGGACTCCGATCCCGTGCTGTGGGACTACCTGCCCTACGGCCCCTTCCCCGAGCGCGCGCCGTTCGATGCCTGGCTGGTGGGCAACGCGGCGAGCACCGACCCGCTGTTCTTCGCTGTGATCGACCGTGAGAGTGGCCGCGCAGTGGGCCTGCTCAGCTACCTGCGGATCTTCCCCAAGGACGGCAGCATCGAGATCGGGCATATCGCCTATGGCCGCGTGATGCAGCGCTCGCCGGCCTCCACCGAGGCGGTCTACCTGCTCGCCCGCTGGGCCTTCGAGATGCGCTACCGGCGCCTGGAGTGGAAGTGCAACGCGCTCAACGCCCGCTCCATGCGCGCGGCGGCGCGACTGGGCTTCACCTTTGAAGGCACCTTCCGCCAGGCCACCGTGGTGAAGGACCGCAACCGCGACACCGCCTGGTTCTCCATCATCGACAGCGAATGGCCGCGCTGCCAGCAGGCTTTCGAGCGCTGGCTGGACGCTGCCAACTTCGCGGCCGATGGTCAGCAGCGAGAACGGCTCGAAGACCTGCGCCAGGGCTGATCTTTTCATTCTCCGGGAACTGCCCGACGCCGGGAGGATCGGTGATACTGACCCTTTAGCGTTGCAGTCCCGGAGACCACCATGAGCAGCGAAATCCAGACTCCCCGCGTCGAACAGGTACAGGTCGACCAACTGTCCTGCTGGCGCATCCACACCGCCCATGGTGAAGCCCTGATCGCCCAGCAGGGCGCGCAATTGCTGAGCTACCAGCCCCACGAACAGCCGCCGGTGGTGTGGCTGAGCGAGACTGCCGAGTACAGGCACGGGCAATCCGTGCGCGGCGGCGCGCCGGTGTGCTGGCCCTGGTTCGGCGTCTTCGAGCGCAACCCGGTGGAAATCCGCACCGCCTACCAGGGCGAAAAGCCGCCGGCCCACGGCCTGGTGCGCGCGGTGGACTGGCAGCTGGACGACATCGCCGACGAACTGGGGCAGCTCGCGGTGCATTTCAGCTTCGACGCCAGCCAGGGCCTGCCCGGCTGGCCGCATTCGGCACGGCTGGAACTGGTGATGCGCTTCGGCGAGCACCTGACGCTGGAAATGACCACCCACAACCTGGGTGACAGCCCGCTGCCGCTGAGCCAGGCGCTGCACACCTACTTCGCCGTCAGCGACTGCCGCGAAGCGGTAATCGACGGCCTGCAGGGCACTCGCTACATCGACACCCTGGAAAACTGGGAAGAGCGCCAGCAGCACGGCGTGGTGCGCTTCGCCGGCGAAGTCGACCGCATCTACCTGGACGTGGAGAAGACCCTGGTGATCCGCGACCCGCTCTGGGAGCGCGCCATCCACGTCAAGGCCAGCGGCTCGCGCTCGGCGGTGGTGTGGAACCCCTGGGTCGACAAGGCGGCGCGTCTGTCGCAGATGCCCGACGACGCCTGGAAGGACATGCTCTGCATCGAGACCGCACGGGTGATGGACGACGCCCTGAGCGTGGCGCCGGGGCGCAGCGAGACCATGAGTGTGGAAATCTGGAGCGAGCCGCTGGAGGCCTGATTCACTGGCCCGCGGATACGAAAAAGCCCGGCATCAGCCGGGCTTCTTCATTCGTAGGAGCGAGCAAGCTCGCTCCTACGAAAAGCCGCATGGCGCGGCCTATAGGTCGCTCTCCTCCACCGGCCGCACCTTGGCGTCATCGATGGCATAGGCCGCGTCGGCCAGGTCATTGCTGACCTTCTCCACCTTCAGCGTGCCGCTGACCCAGATCGGGCTGTAGATGTCGTCGAGCCGGATGCCCTTGGGGTAACGCACCAGCACGATCTGGTTCGGCGGCGGCGGCGGCACGTGGATGCAGGCGCCCGGGTAGGGCACCAGGAAGAACTCGGTGACACGGCCCTTGGCATCGTTCTCCAGCGGCACCGGGTAGCCGCCCAGACGCAGCGCCTTGCCATTGAGGGCGGCCACGGTCTTGGTGGAATACATCACCTGCGGCAGCTTCTTGTCGGACTGTTTCAGCCCGCCCTTGTTGGTGAAGGTGCCGTTGGCCTCGGGGCCGTTGTGGCTGATTTCCGGCATGTCTTCCAGCGCCTTGCGGTCGCTGGGCGGCATCAGGGACAACCAGTCGGTTTCGGGAAGTTCGGCGGCGGACGCCAGGGAAGTCAGCAGCACCAGGCTGCAGGCAAGCAATGAACGGCGCATCTTGGACTCGAATGGCCCGGTCGGGCACAGGCGGGATATTCCTCCAGCACCCTCCCCCCTAGCGGGAGAGGGCCGGAAATCACCGTCAATTCTTCTTGATCAGGCCGTAAATGACCAGCAGCACGATGGCGCCGATCACTGCGCCGATGAAGCCCGCCGCCTGTCCGGCCTGATAGATGCCAACGGCCTGACCGCCATAGGTAGCCAGCAGCGAGCCGCCGATGCCGATCAGGATGGTCATGATCCAGCCCATGCTGTCATCGCCGGGCTTCAGGAAGCGCGCGATGAGTCCGACGATCAGGCCGATGACGATGGTTCCGATTAATCCCATGACAGTCCCTCCTTGTGGGTTGAGCGCGGTGGGTACGCGCCTGTCATCCGACAGTGTAGGAAAGGCTGGCGTTCCGTGTTCCGCCCTCGGGCCAGAGCAACCGGACCTGTTTCGCGGGCCTTACAGCATTGCGGAAATCGGGCATGAAAAAAGCCGCGTCAGTGATTGACGCGGCTTTTTCGTACAGCGCGTTCGTCAGGCCCCGGCGATCAGCGCCTCGACCTCGGCGATGCGCGCCTTCAGGGTCGGCAGGTCGGCGCTGCGCAGGGTAGCGTGGCCAACCTTGCGCCCGGCCTTGAAGGCCTTGCCGTAGTGGTGCAGGTGGCAGTCGGCGATGTTCAGCACCTCGGCCACCGGCGGCACCTCGCCGATGAAGTTGAGCATGGCGCTCTCGCCCACCTTGGCGGTCGAGCCCAGCGGCAGGCCGGCGATGGCGCGCACGTGGTTCTCGAACTGGCTGCACTCGGAACCTTCGATGGTCCAGTGCCCGGAGTTGTGCACGCGCGGAGCGATCTCGTTGGCCTTCAGGCCGCCGTCGACCTCGAAGAACTCGAAAGCCATCACGCCGACGTACTGCAGCTTGTCCAGCACCCGGCCGACGTAGTCTTCGGCCAGTGCCTGCAGCGGGTGGTCGGTACTGGCCACGGACAGGCGCAGGATGCCGTTCTCGTGGGTGTTGTGCACCAGCGGGTAGAAGCGCGTCTCGCCGTCACGGCCGCGCACCGCCACCAGCGAGACTTCACCGGTGAAGGGCACGAAGCCTTCGAGGATGCAGGGCACGCTGCCCAGTTCGGCGAAGGCGCCGGCGACGTCCTCGGCCTTGCGCAGAACCTTCTGGCCCTTGCCGTCGTAGCCCAGGGTGCGGGTCTTCATCACCGCCGGCAGGCCGATGCTGGCGACCGCGGCGTCGAGGTCGGCCTGGGACTGCACATCGGCGAAGGCCGGAGTGGGGATGCCCAGGTCCTTGAACATGGACTTCTCGAACCAGCGGTCGCGGGCGATGCGCAGCGACTCGGCGTTCGGGTAGACCGGCACGAACTGCGAGAGGAAGGCTACGGTCTCGGCCGGCACGCTCTCGAACTCGAAGGTCACCAGGTCGACTTCATCGGCCAGCTGGCGCAGGTGGTCCTGGTCGCTGTAGTCAGCGCGGATGTGCTCGCCCAGGGCCTGGGCGCAGGCGTCGGGCGCCGGATCGAGGAAGGCGAAGTTCATGCCCAGCGGGGTGCCCGCCAGAGACAACATGCGGCCGAGCTGACCGCCACCGATGACACCGATTTTCATGGTTCGAGCCTGTGCTTGCTAACGCGGTTCGGGGTCGTCCGCGCTGCAAGGGCCGCGCGGACGGTCATTGCTTACGCTTCGCGCGGGTCCGGATTGTCCAGCACCGTTTCGGTCTGGGTGGTGCGGAACTGCTTCAGCGCTTCGTGGTATTTCGGGTACTTGCCGCCCAGGATGCTCGCGGCGAGCAGTGCGGCGTTGGTGGCGCCGGCCTTGCCGATGGCCAGGGTCGCAACCGGGATGCCGGCCGGCATCTGCACGATGGACAGCAGCGAATCGACGCCCGAGAGCATGGAGGACTGGACCGGCACGCCGAGCACCGGCAGGTGGGTCTTGGCGGCGCACATGCCCGGCAGGTGGGCGGCACCGCCGGCGCCGGCGATGATCACTTCGATGCCGCGGCCATCGGCCTCTTCGGCGTACTGGAACAGCAGATCCGGAGTCCGGTGGGCGGAAACCACCTTCACTTCGTACGGAATGCCGAGCTTGTCCAGCATGTCTGCGGTATGGCTCAGGGTGCTCCAGTCGGATTTGGAACCCATGATCACGCCAACCAGTGCGCTCATCGTCGTGCCTCTCTCAAGTGCGCTCTTGGGCGCGTCAGAAACCAACAAGCCACGACTCCGTGAGGGCGTGGCTTGTACGTGGCCAAACCGGCGGGCAGTGCCGGCTTGAAGGCGGCGCAGTATACCGCAAAGGACGTGACGCAGTGCACTGGGCATGACCGTTGGTCCCGATTTCGTCATTCCGGGGCAGAACCGGCCGACGGCGACTTCGGAAAAGCTTGCCTCAGCTCAAGATGGCCTAGGCTCAGTGGCTCAGACTTGTCTGACACGACCCTGCCCGGATCGGGCAGGTACCTCACCCTTCAAGGAGCGAGCGCAATGTCCACGACCCTGCCCACGACCATGAAAGCCGCCGTCGTCCATGCCTTTGGCGAGCCGCTGCGGATCGAGGAAGTCAAAGTCCCGCTGCCCGGCCCCGGGCAGATCCTGGTGAAGATCGAGGCCTCCGGCGTCTGCCATACCGACCTGCACGCCGCCGAAGGCGACTGGCCGGTGAAGCCGAGCCTGCCGTTCATCCCCGGCCATGAAGGCGTCGGTTTCGTCGCCGCGGTCGGCGCCGGCGTGACCCGCGTGAAGGAAGGCGACCGCGTCGGCGTGCCCTGGCTGTATACCGCCTGCGGCTGCTGCGAGCACTGCCTGACCGGCTGGGAAACCCTTTGCGAGAGCCAGCAGAACACCGGTTACTCGGTGAACGGCGGCTATGCCGAATACGTGCTGGCGGACCCGAACTATGTCGGCATCCTGCCGAAGAATGTCGGCTTCACCGAGATTGCGCCGATTCTCTGCGCAGGCGTCACGGTCTACAAGGCACTGAAGGAAACCCAGGCACGTCCTGGCCAATGGGTGGCGATCTCCGGCATCGGCGGGCTCGGCCACGTCGCCGTGCAGTACGCCAAGGCCATGGGCCTTCATGTGGTGGCGGTGGATGTGGATGACGCCAAGCTGGAACTGGCGCGCAAGCTCGGCGCCAGCCTGACCGTCAATGCGAAGAAGGAAGACCCGGTCGAAGTGGTCCAGCGCGATATCGGCGGCGCCCACGGCGTGGTGGTCACGGCAGTGTCCAACAGCGCCTTCGGCCAGAGCATCGGCATGGCCCGCCGTGGCGGCACCGTGTCGCTGGTCGGCCTGCCGCCGGGCGACTTCCCCACGCCGATCTTCGACGTGGTGCTCAAGGGCCTGCACATCACCGGCTCCATCGTCGGCACCCGTGCCGACCTGCAGGAAGCCCTGGACTTTGCCGGCGAAGGCCTGGTGAAAGCCACCGTCGCCGCCGGCAAGCTGGATGACATCAACGCCATCCTCGACCGCATGCGCGCCGGTCAGATCGAAGGGCGGATCGTCGTCGAGATGTAAGCGCACCAGGCTCTACGCAGGATGGCGTGGAGCGCAGCGTTACCCATCGATCGCGATGCAGACAGCATGGGTATCGCTGCGTTCCACCCATCCAACAAAAGCGTCCGGCCTCGGCCTCAGAACTCCACCGTCGTCGAAACCTCGAACTGCCGCGGCTCGCCCACGGCAACGTAGAGGTTGTTCGCCGCCGACGGGTAGTAGGTGCGGTCGAACAGGTTCTTCACGTTGAACTGGAAGCCGACGTTGTGGCCGCCCAGCTTCGTGTCGTAGCTGGCGAAGGCATCGGTGACCGTATAGGACGGCAGCTCGAAGGAGTTGGCCGGGTCGCCCGCGCGCTTGCCGACGTAGCGCGGGCCGCCGCCCAGGCGCAGGTTGTCGCCGCCGAAGATCGAACCCGCGTCGTACACCGCCGCCAGCGAGGCAGTTTCCTTGGCCACGTTCTGCAGGCGGTTGCCTTCCAGCTCCGGGTCCTCGGTCACTTCCGCGTCCAGCCAGGCGTAGCTGCCGATCAGGCTCCAGTTCTCGCTCAGTTGCCCGGTGACGTCCAGTTCCGCGCCATAGGAGCGCACCTTGCCGGCGGTGCTGACACGGCTGTCGCCATTGGCGTCGAGCTGGGTGACCATCACGTTGCGCTTGCGGATATCGAAGAACGCCAGGTTCGCGGTGACGCGGCCGGGGATGTCGAGCTTGCCGCCGATCTCCCACGAGCTCGCTTCTTCCGGCTGGATCGCCGAATCGATCACCTCACCGGTGGACAGCGGCGCGATGGTGGAGTTGGGCTTGAACGACTGGGTGTAGCTGCCATACAGCGACATCTCGTCGTTGATCTTGTAGATCACCCCGGCGCGCGGCACCCACTTCTGCCCGCTGATGTCGGTGTTGGCCTTGAATGGCCGGCCGCGCCCGGCGTACTGGTCGTACATCTGGTAGCGCGCGCCGGCGACGAGAATCCAGTGGTCGTCCAGGTGCCAGGAATCCTGCAGGAACAGCGAGTCGCTGCGCAGCTTGTCGGTCTGGTCGCTGTCGCTGGCGCTGACGGCGGTGGCCGGGGAAATCTGCCCGTAGACCGGATCGAGGTAGTTGAAGGTGGTGTTCCTGGTGTCGCGGATCAGGTCGGCGCGGTAGATCTTGCGCTTCTCGCTGTCGATGCCGAAGGTCAGCTCGTGGCGAAAACCGCCCAGTTGCAGGTCGCCGTTCAGGCCGGCAGTGGCGAAGCTGTCGCTGCTCACCGCACCGCGCGTGGCGTCGGTGCGGCGAGTCAGGGTGCCGTTGCTGTTCACCTTGGTGACGCGAGCCTGGTTGTCGTCGTAGGTCTCGCGGGTCCAGCCGTAGGCGAAGTGCGCCTTCCAGGCATCATCGAGGCGGTGCTCGACGTCCAGCCGGGTCAGGTCGGAGCGGCCCTCGGTGATGTTGAACGGCTCGTCCAGGCGGCGCGTGCGCGGAATATCCAGCGGCTTGTTGGTGCGCGGGTCGATGGCGGTGCCACGGTCGAACGGGGTCTTGAACTCGCGGTGCTCGTAGCTGAGGTTGACCGTGGTGTCCTCGCCGAACCACGCCAGCGAGGGCGCCACCAGGGTCTCGCGCTGCTGGCCGAAGTTGCGCCAGTAGTTCTCGTCCTGGTGATCGACGATCAGCCGGTAGGCCAGGTTGCTATCACCCAGCGAACCGGTGGTGTCGATCTGCGCGCCGCTGCCCTGCTTGCCGTGGGCGTAGGTCGAGCCGCGCAGGGTGACGGCGTTGTACTGCTGCAGCTGCGGCTTCTTGCTCACCACGTTGACGATGCCGCCCGGATCCTGGATGCCGTAGAGCAGCGAAGCCGGGCCCTTGAGCACTTCGACGTGGTCGGCGGTGGCGGTGAGGTTGCGGCCGAGCACCGAGGGCAGGCCATCACGCATGATCGAGCCGTCGCGGTTGTCACCAAAGCCACGCTTCATCACCGCGTCCTGGGTGCCGCCGAGGGTGTTGGCCTGGGTCACACCGCTGATGTTGCCCAGCGCGTCGTCGAGGTTGCGCGGCTTCTGGTCGCGCAGCGCCTGGGCCGGCACGGTGACGATGCTCTGCGGGGTTTCCAGCACCGGCGTGTCGGTACGGCCGATGGAGGCCACCGGCGCCGGCTGGTAGCTGGTGGAAGCGGCCTGGCCGGTGACCGTGGTGTCCGTGAGGCTCAGGGTATCGGCCGGCAGGCGCTCCAGGGTCAGGGTGCGGCCATCGAGGGCGCGGAAGCGGTAACCGGAACCGGCGAGCAGGCGGTTCAGCGCATCGTTGGCGCTGAGCTGGCCGGAAACCGCCGGAGCCGTGAGGTCGTAGGGCGCCTCGTCGGTGTAGACCACGCTCAGGCCAGTCACCCGGCTGAACTCGCTGAGTGCCTGGGGCAGCGGCTGGGTGGCGATGGCGAAGCCGAAGCGCGCCTGCAGGGCGGAGCCGGCGGCGGCATCTTCAGCCAGTGCGGCCGGGGCCTGCGCGACAGCCAGGGCGGCGCCAAGCACAAAGACGGCGAGCGGTTTCAGGGACAGTTCGGGGACAGTGCGGCGCAGCGGGGTCATCGGGGCTCACTTGCTCGACAGGTCAATTACACATGCGAATAAATCGCATTCATGACCACTACACGGAGCAGCCGCAGGAATACCTCACCTGTTTTCGAAATTTTTTTATGCGCTCAGCGGATCAGCACGAAACGCCCGAGCAGCGGCTGCTGGCGGAAGCCCACCACCGCCTGCAGCGAATCCAGCGCCGCCTGTGGGTCGGCGCTACGGAAACTGCCGCTGACCCGGCGCTGCGCCAGTTGCTCGTCGAGCAGCACGATGCGGCCCGGGTAATAGGTGCCCAGCCGCTCCAGCACCTCGCCCAGCGGCGCTCGGTAGAAGGTCAGCCAACCCTGGCGCCAGGCCAGCGCGGCCTGGGCGTCGGCAGGCTGGGCCTGGCCCAGTTTCGTGCCCTCGATGCCGACACGCTCGCCCGCCCCCAGTACCACTTCCGGCACGCCCACCGCGTGGCTGCCACGCACTGCGACGCGGCCTTCGGCGACGGTGACGCGGGTCTGCGCGCCCAGGCGACGGACTTCGAACTCGGTGCCCAGCACCCGCGCCTCGGCTTCGCCGGCGCGCACCACGAAGGGCTTGGGCAGATGCTTCACCGCAAAGGAAGCGGCGCCGCGCAACAACTCGACGCGGCGTTGTTCGCCGTCCAGGGAGACGGCGATGGCGCTGTCGGCGTCCAGGGTCAGGCGCGAGCCATCAGCCAGGGCGATTTCCTTCACCTCGCCCGGCGCGCTGACATAGTCGGCGGAAAGGTCCGTCAGCCAGTTACCCGGTTTCCACCAGCCCCCCGCCCAGAGCATCAGCAGCAGGCAGGCGGCGCTGGCCAGCGGGTAGGCCCAACGCCGGTGATTGGCCTGCGCGCGGCGCGCTACCGGGCGGTCCATTGCGGCGAGATAGGCGCCCAAGGCATCGCCCTCCTCCGCCGCCAGCCGCTGCGCCGGTGCGGCGCTGGCCTGCCAGAGCGCATCGACCTCGGCATAGGCGCGGGCATGTTGCGCATCCGCCGCCAGCCACGCCTGGAACGCCCCCAGCCACGCCTCGCCTCCGGCATCGTTCAGACGCAGCAGCCACTGGCGCGCCTGGCGCAGGGCTTCCTCGGGAGAGGTGGCGATATCGGGCTTCATCGGTCGGCGGCTCCACGGCGATCGGCCTGCAAGACGGGCTCAAGGCTCGCCTTGCAGGCATCGAGGGCGCGCATCATATGTTTTTCCACCGCGCTCTGGGAAAGCCCCATGGCGGTGGCGATCTCAGCGTAAGTGCGGCCGTGTACGCGGCTGAGCAGGAAGATGTGGCGGGTGCGCTCGGGCAACTGGCGCAGGGCATCCTCGATCAGGTCCAGCTCAGCGCCGGCCTGTACCGCCTGTTCGGGTGAAGGCTGGGCGTCGTCTTCATCGGGCAGCAGCGCGCTCAGGGTGCGGCCGCGCGAATCTTCCCCCCGCAGGTGATCGATGGCGAGATTGCGCGCGCTACGCAGCAGGTAGCTGCCGAGCTCTTCCACCGGTGCCTGCGGACGCTTCCAGAAGCGCAGGAACAGGTCCTGCACCAGGTCCGCCGCCGTGGCGCGGCAGCCGACGCGGCGGCGCACCAGGGCCTCCATCCGCGGGCGCTGGCTGAGGAACACCTGCAGGAAGTCCTCGCGCGGCAGCGCTTCGGCGGGCGCCGGGGCGTCCACCTGGCGGGAATCGGCCGGACGGTCGGGATGGGACATCGGGGTGCGTGCTCGCCAGCGGTCCGCACCGAAGCCGGCGCGAGGGGAAGACCCTGGAAGGCCGCAAATGATAATGCTTATCAAATAAACGGAACAGCCCCGATCGTCCGCCTCGCCGTCATGGCGTCTCGTCCAACCCCAGGCCGCCTTCCAGCTTGCGCCACAGCAGGCGAATCTGCGCCTTGCGCACCAGCGCACAGCGGTACAGGCGGATCTCCTGCGGGACGATCCAGTGCGGCCCGCCGCACAGCGCCAGCTCGCCGCGCGCCAGCTCCGACTCCATGCTCAGGCGCGGCACCCAGGCCACGCCCATGCCTTGCAGCGCCATGCTCTTGAGGCTGTCGGCCATCGCCGTCTCATAGACGG
Source organism: Enterobacterales bacterium AE_CKDN230030158-1A_HGKHYDSX7 (assembly GCA_046940325.1). GTDB lineage: Bacteria > Pseudomonadota > Gammaproteobacteria > Pseudomonadales > Pseudomonadaceae > Pseudomonas. The sequence continues at coordinate 21,016 of JBKYMN010000002.1, forward strand.
TGGTGTAGCGCAGGCTGCGCTGGCGCAGCAGCAGGTTGACCCCACGGCCGAGGAAAGCGCCGGCGCTGTAGGCCAGCAACGGCACGCTCTGACCGCTGTCGAGGTCGTAGAGGGGCACGCCGGCGGAGTTCACCGCGCACACCGGCAGCATCTCGGTGCGCCCCAGGTGCAGCGAGGGGAAGACTTCCGGGTCCATCTGCAGGGCGGCGTCCGGGTCATAGAAGGCCAGCATCAGGTCGCAGCCGCCTTCGCGCAGCAGGTGCACCGCTTCGCCAACGTTGGTCGCCACCAGGCGGCTGGCGATGTTCAGGCCCTCGGAACGCAGCCGCGAAATCCAGGCCGGGAAGAAACCCAGTGCCAGGGAGTGCGCGGCGGCGAACTGCAGCACCTCGCCCTGCCCGCCTTCCAGGTGGTGCAGGTGGCGCACCACCTGACCCAGCTGCTCGACCACCGCGCGGGCGGTGACCAGGAACAGCTGGCCGGCCTCGGTCAGTTCGATAGGCGTGCGCTGGCGGTTCACCAGGGTCAGGCCGAGGGCATCCTCCAGGCTGCGGATGCGCCGGCTGAACGCGGGCTGGGTAACGAAGCGCTTTTCAGCGGCCTGGGAAAAACTGCGGGTGGTGGCCAGGGTGCTGAAGTCTTCCAGCCATTTGGTCTCGAGGTTCACGTCAACTCCAACGCGGTCACGCGCTGATCGATTGGTCAGGAGCCGGGCGCGCGTAGCACAGTCATACGCTCGCCGTCATCAATTCGTCACAGGGTACATTATGCCGTTCGTGCATGAGACAGCCTTTAACAGCATTGGCCGACGAAAGGCGAAATCCTTAGTCTACCGGGCATCGCGGCACTGGCCGTGTTCCTTCGAGACAATCTCTGTCATGTCCCCTGTTGCATCGTTCCGCATCGAGAAAGACCTCCTCGGCACCCTCGAAGTACCTTCTGACGCCTACTTCGGCATTCAGACCCTGCGCGCTGTGAACAACTTCCGCCTGTCCGGTGTGCCGCTGGCGCACTACCCGAAACTGGTCGTAGGCCTGGCGATGGTCAAACAGGCGGCAGCCGATGCCAACCACAAGCTCGGCCACCTGCCGGCAGACAAGCACGCCGCCATCAGCGAAGCCTGTGCCCGTCTGATCCGCGGTGACTTCCACGACCAGTTCGTGGTGGACATGATCCAGGGCGGCGCCGGCACCTCCACCAACATGAACGCGAACGAAGTGATCGCGAACATCGCGCTGGAAGCCATGGGCCATGCCAAGGGTGAGTACAAGTACCTGCACCCGAACAACGATGTGAACATGGCGCAGTCGACCAACGACGCCTACCCGACCGCCATCCGCCTGGGCCTGCTGCTGGGCCACGACACCCTGCTGGCCAGCCTCGACAGCCTGATCCAGGCCTTCGCCGCCAAGGGCGTCGAGTTCGCCGGTGTTCTGAAGATGGGCCGTACCCAGCTGCAGGACGCGGTACCGATGACCCTGGGCCAGGAATTCCACGCCTTCGCCACCACCCTGGGCGAAGACCTCGACCGTCTGCGTCGCCTGGCGCCGGAGCTGCTGACCGAAGTGAACCTCGGCGGCACCGCGATCGGCACCGGCATCAACGCCGACCCCGGCTACCAGAAGCTGGCCGTCGAGCGCCTGGCCGAAATCAGCGGTCACCCGGTCGTCCCGGCCGCCGACCTGATCGAAGCCACCTCCGACATGGGCGCCTTCGTGCTGTTCTCCGGCATGCTCAAGCGCACCGCGGTCAAGCTGTCGAAGATCTGCAACGACCTGCGCCTGCTCTCCAGCGGCCCGCGCACCGGCATCAACGAGATCAACCTGCCGCCGCGCCAGCCGGGCAGCTCGATCATGCCGGGCAAGGTCAACCCGGTGATCCCGGAGGCGGTGAACATGTGCGCCTTCGAAATCATGGGCAACGACCTGGCGCTGACCATCGCGGCCGAAGGCGGCCAGCTGCAGCTCAACGTGATGGAGCCGCTGATCGCCTACAAGATCTTCGACTCGATCCGCCTGCTGCAACGCGCCATGGACATGCTGCGCGAGCATTGCATCACCGGCATCACCGCCAACGTCGAGCGCTGCCACCAGTTGGTGGAGCACAGCATCGGCCTGGTTACCGCGCTGAACCCGTACATCGGCTACGAGAACTCCACCCGCATCGCCAAGATCGCGCTGGAAACCGGCCGCGGCGTACTGGAACTGGTTCGCGAGGAGAAGCTGCTGGACGAAGCCACCCTGGCCGACATCCTGCTGCCGGAAAACATGATCGCCCCGCGCCTGATTCCGCTGCGGGCCTGATCACCCGCCCGGCGCAAGCCGGGCACGTCTCACCGGTTGAGGGGGAGTATTCCTCCCTCACCTTTCAGGGATTGGTTACCCCCGATCCCTTCTTTTATGCCCGGCGCGGCGGACCTGTCCGAAGCGCCACGTCTCACCGGTTGAGGGGCCTTTGGGCCCACTCTCCTTTAGAAGGGACACCGCTTACCCCGGTGTCCCCTTTTTTTGCCTGTGATTTGCCGACGGGTGTCGGGGCCGTGGGGTGCATGACCGCTTGCGGTTATCCGCCGGCTACGCACCAAACACGACGGCGGATAACGCTGCGCGTTATTCGCCCTACAAGATTCTTTCCAGAATTGCTGTCGTGTCGGGGTGATTTCTGTAGGCGCGGGCTTGCTCGCGAACACCATTTCACACCCGGCAATGCCGGTGTGGGAGTGGTTCGCGAGCAAGCTCGCTCCTACAAAAGAGAAGGTCCGGCGTGAAGATCAGTCCTGCCGCTGCAGGTGATCGAGAATCCGCCGGTTGAGGGCGGCGATACGCTCCACGGCGTCCGCCTCGTCGCACTCCTCATCCTGGCCGCCGAGCTGGCGGGCACAGAGGTTGAGCGCGGAGAGCACCATCAGTTCATTGCTGGTGACGTAGGGGAATTTCTTCTTGCTGGCGGTGATTTCCGCCTGCAACAGCGCGGCCGCGTCCTGCAGCCGGCGCTCTTCACCGGCCGGCGCCCGGACGCTGTACTCGCGCCCGAGGATGCGCAGGACACGGACGCCGTCGCCACTCATGCGCTGGCGCGGCTGTCGCTGACGCGGCGGATCAGCGCCTGCAGGCGGGTGGCGGTGGCATTGTGCTTCTCTTCCTGTTCCATCAGGGACAGCTGCAGGCTGTCGTTTTCCTCACGGGCCTTGAGCAGTTCTTCACGCACGGCGGCGTTGTCCTGTACCAGCACTTCGTTCTGCTGCAGCAGTTCGGCGACCAGCTGTTCAAGTTGTTCGAGGGTGGAATCGAGCATGGGAGCCTCCGCAAAGCCTTTCAAAGGGTGCGGAGGATAAAGAAAGGGGCGCGGCGGGGCCAGCAGAAACGGCGTTCTTCTGACAAGCAGTATGCTGTCAATTCAATAGCTTACGAGGTAATTCTCGTGTTATTTCAATAATTTCCGCCCGCCCGTGAGGTTTGGACCGGAAAACCGCCGGCGGGGTTCGCACATACTGCCACGTAGGGCGTACAACCGTTCGCGGTTGTACGCCGCTTCGCCATGCCTGACGCCAACTCCGCGGTCAAGCTTGGGCGGGCTCGTCCAACCGGTGCCCGCGCAAGTCGTGGCAAAGGCCAGGCGGCGTATAACGCGGGGCGTTATACGCCCTACACACGAATGACACCCTCTTCGCGCAGCAGCTTGAAGATTGCCTCGGCGCCCGCCTCGGGCGTGACGTCCTTGAGCACCTGCCCGGTGCCGCCGGACGCCTTGGCGGTGGCGGCCTTCATGCGTTCGGCGCCGGTCTTGGCCTTGATCACCTTCAGCCGCTTGGGACGCGGACGCGCCGGTTGCAGGTTGCCCTCGGCCAGCAGCGAGTCGTCCACCACTTCCACTTCATGGGCCTCGAGATATCCCCGGCGAGCCGGGCCGAAAGCGCTCTGGCGTGCCACCGGAGCGGCATTGTCGACGCTGGCGACGAAGGGCAGGCGCACCTTCAGCCGGCGGCGCTGGCCACGGGGCAACGCCTGCAGCACCTGGGCGCTGCCGCCCTCGACCTTCTCCACTTCCGCCAGGCCGACCACCAACGGCCAGCCCAGGCGCTCGGCCAGCAGGAACGGCAGCATGCCGGAGCCTTCGCCGGTTTCCGCCTGGGTGCCGGTGAGCACCAGTTGCGCATCGCTGTCGCCCAGATAGGCCGCCAGCGCCGGCAAGGCGTCGGCGCCAGCGGGCTGCTCCAGCACCGCCAGCTCGTCCAGGCCCATGCCGAGGTAGCCGCGCAACGCTTCTTCCTCGGCGCTACCGGCATGCACCACGCGCAGGCGCTTGCCGGCGAGGCTCATGCCCAGCTCTACCGCTCGGGCATCCTGGTCGGCGCGGCGCGCGCGGCCGGAGGCCGGGTGGGCGCCGATGGAGACCAGGGCGACTATGTTCAGGTCATTCATCAGACACCTCAGGACCGGTGTAGGAGCGAGCTTGCTCGCGAAGCTTTTGGCTTGGCAGGTTCGCGAGCAAGCTCGCTCCTACGAAGAGCAGTCCAGGTTCAGGCAGCATCGCGCGCCTCTCCCTTGCGATGGGCTTCGGCCAGGGCCATCAGCGCCTTGAGGATCGCCGTGGAATCGCCGATCACCGAGAGATCGGCGCGTTTGATCATGTCGCAGCCCGGGTCCATGTTGATCGCCACCACCTTGTCGCAGGAGCCAATGCCCTGCAGGTGCTGGATCGCCCCGGAAATTCCGACCGCCAGATAGACCCGCGCGGTAACCCAGGTACCGGTAGCACCGACCTGGCGAGCGCGCGGCATGTGGCCGTCGTCCACCGCCACGCGGGAGGCACCTTCGGTGGCACCCAGCGCCACGGCGGCGCGGTGGAACAGGTCCCAGTCCTTCACGCCATTACCGCCGGAGAGGATGAATTCCGCTTCGGCCATGGGAATCTGCGCCGGGTCCACGGCCACCGGGCCGAGGTCTTCGATGCGCGGGATATTGCGCGCGACGCTGGAATCCAGTTCGACCGCACGGGCTTCATGGCGGGTTTCACTGACCGGCTCGGCGCACTCGGCGGCGGCAAGGATCAGGCGTGGCAACTCGCGGTGCAGGTCCTGCTGACCGGCACCGGCACGACCGACGCAGCGATCGCCTTCGGCCTGCCAGACGCGGGTCGCCGGGCGTTCGCCCAGGCTCGCGGCCAACCGGCGGCCCAGCTCGCCGCCGCCGCTGCGACTGTCGGGCAGCAGCCAGTGGCGCGGGGCGAACTGGCTGTTGACCGAACGCAGCGCCAGCACCCGTTGTTCCGGGGCGTAGCCGTCGTACTCGCTGCCTTCGACCTGCAGCAGGCGGTCGACGCCGGCGGTATCGAAGGCGCTTTCCTTGTGCTCGCCGAACACCACGGCCAGCACCGCGCCGTCGCTGCCGGCGAGCTTGCGGGCCAGGCCCAGCAGGTCGCGGTCGTGGCTGGACAGGCGGCCGCCGACCATGTCCGGCACCACGGCGATCAGGAACGCCGGCTGCTCGAGGATCACCAGCGGCAGCTGCACCACTTCCGGCGCACTGCTGCGCTTGCCGCCGGTGCCCTGCTGGCCGCCGGAGCGGTCGATGCGCTTGATACCGTTGGGCCCGATGAAGCCGACCGCGTGGGGATTCTTGCGGACCACGCCGTTGGGCCCCATCCAGCGGCTCTCGCCACCCTGGGCCGATTGCATGGCGGCGTGCAGCGGGTGCAGGCGGTTGCGGGCGATCCACTCGGCGCGCGGGTCGCGGCGGATGATGTCGCTCATGCTCGATGCTCCAGGCTGGTGTAGGGCGAATAACGCGCAGCGTTATCCGCCGAAGCGGCCGAGGCGGCGGATAAAGCCTTCGGCTTTATCCGCCCTACGGGGGTACGCAGGTCGTTCACAGGTGCACCTCCACCGCTGCTTCACGGCGCGCCAGCGAGGGCTTTTTTGCCGGCACCTCGGTGGCCTCGATGAGGACCTCGGCGACCAGTTCGGCGATGTCCTTGATCTCCGGGCGCGGCGCGACCACGCCTTCGAGCATCGCGGTGCACTGTGGGCAGCCCACGGCCACCAGCTCGGCGCCGGTTTCCTGGATGTCGGCCATGCGCATGTCGGGAATCCGCTGCTTGCCGGGGATATCGGTGATCGGCGCGCCGCCGCCACCGCCGCAGCAGCGCGAGCGGAAGCCGGAGCGGGCCATTTCCTTCACCTCGATGCCGATGGCCTTGAGCACGTTGCGTGGTGCCTCGTACTCGCCGTTGTAGCGGCCGAGGTAGCACGGGTCGTGGTAGGTCACGCTGGCGGCCTTGCTCTGGCCGAGGTTCAGCGAGCCCTTGCGCACCAGTTCGTCGATGAAGGTGGTGTGGTGCAGCACCTGGTAGTTGCCGCCCAGTGCGCCGTATTCGTTCTTGAGCACGTGGAAGCTGTGCGGGTCACAACTGACGATGCGCTTGAAACGGTACTTGGCCAGGGTGGCGATATTGCGCCTGGCCAGAGTCTGGAAGGTCGCCTCGTCGCCCAGGCGGCGGGCCACGTCGCCGCTGTCGCGCTCTTCCAGGCCGAGCACGGCGAAGTCGACATTGGCGGCCTTGAGGATCTTCACGAAGGAGCGCAGGGTGCGCTGGTTGCGCATGTCGAAGGCGCCGTCGCCGACCCAGAACAGCACGTCGGTCTGTTGCTTGTCGGCCAGCAGCGGCAGGTTCAGGTCCGCCGCCCAGTTCAGGCGGCCGCCGGGGGCGAAGCCGCCGGGGTTGTCGGTGGCGATGAGGTTTTCCAGCACCTCGGCGCCCTTGTTCGGGGTCGCGCCCTTTTCCAGGGTGAGGTGGCGACGCATGTCGACGATGGCATCGACGTGCTCGATCATCATCGGGCATTCCTCGACGCAGGCGCGGCAGGTGGTGCAGGACCAGAGCGTCTCGGCATCCACCAGGGCCTTGCCGCCCAGCGCCACGATCGGCTGGTGCGGGCCGCCGCTGTGCTCGCCCAGCGGTTTACCCGGATACGGGCTGCCGGCGAAATTGGCGTCATTGCCACCGGCGAGACCGATGACCATGTCCTGGATCAGCTTCTTCGGGTTCAGCGGCTGGCCGGCGGCGAAGGCCGGGCACATGGCCTCGCACTTGCCGCACTGCACGCAGGCGTCGAAGCCGAGCAGCTGGTTCCAGGTGAAGTCGGTGGGTTTTTCGACGCCCAGCGGCGCCATGGGGTCCTGCAGGTCCAGGGGCTTCAGGCCGGTGGAGCGGCCGCCGTTGAAGCGTTCGGCGCGACGGTGCCAGGCCAGGTGCAGGGCGCCGGCGAAGGCGTGTTTCATCGGCCCGCCCCAGGTCATGCCGAAGAACAGCTCGGACACGCCCCAGGCCACGCCGATGGCGAGGATGGCCGCCAGGAACCAGCCACCGAAGCCTTCCGGCAGGAGGCCCGCCACCGGCAGGGTGGCGATGAAGAAGCTCGCCGAGAACATCAGCAGGCTTTTCGGCAGGCGCATCCACGGGCCTTTCGACAGCCGCGACGGCGGGTCGAGGCGGCGCTTGGCGACGAACAGCGCGCCGCAGAACATCAGCGCAGTGGCGGCCAGCAGAGCGAAACCGAGGAGGCGGCTGTGCAGGCCGAAACCGTGCACGAGGATGGCCAGCAGCGCGGCGGCAACAAAGCCGCCAGCGGTGGCCACGTGGGTTTTCGACATGTACTTGTCGCGCTCGACCACGTGGTGCAGGTCCACCAGATAGCGGCGCGGCATCTTCAGCAGGCCGCCGATCCAGTCGACCTGGGCGGGCCGGCCGCGGCGCCACATCGAAAAGCGCTTCACGGCGCCCAGCACGGCGAGGCCGAGGGCGGCGAACAGCAGGATGGGGAGGATGATGTTGAGCATGGTCATTGGTCTCCTCGCAGGGACCGGAGTCGGTGCGGGACGACCGTAGGATGGGTGGAGCGCAGCGATACCCATGCTGCCTCGACAATCGATGGGTATCGCAGGCTCCACCCATCCTACGGGGGCATTAGAAGTCCTTGCACAGCCTCAAGGCGTCATAGATCGCCGCATGGGTGTTGCGCTGGGCCACACAGTCGCCGATGCGGAACAGCAGGTAGCCCTCGCCCGGTTCGTTCAGGCACGGCTGCGGCTTGATCGCGAACAGCGCCTCGACGTCGATCTGGCCCTTGTTGCGCGAGCCCTGCTTGAGCGCGTAGTACAGGCTCTCGTCCGGGCGCACGCCGTTCTCCACGACGATCTGGTCGACCACCCGCTCTTCCTTGGCGCCGGTGTATTCGTTCTCCAGCACCGCCACCAGCTTGTCGCCCTCGCGGTAGACCTTCTCCAGCATCAGGTCGCCGGTCATGATCACTTCCTTGGGGTACATGCTGCGGTAGTAGGTCGGGAAGGTAGTGCCGCCGATGGCCACGCCCGGCTTGATGTCGTCAGTGACGATCTCCACCTGGGCGCCCTTGTCGGCGAGGAAGTCCGCCACCGACATGCCGCTGAATTCGCAGATGGTGTCGTAGACCAACACGTTCTTGCCCGGCGCCACCGTGCCGTCGAGCACGTCCCAGCTGCTGACCACCAGCCCGTCGGCGGCGCCCCAGTGTTCGTTCTGCTCGAGGAACGGATGGCCGCCGTTGGCCAGCACCACCACGTCGGGGCGCAGGTCCATGATGGCGTCGGCGTCGGCGCCGGTGCCCAGGCGCAGGTCGACGTTCAGCCGCGCCAGCTCCAGCTGGTACCAGCGGGTGATGCCGGCGATCTGGTCGCGCTGCGGGGCTTTCGAGGCGGTGGTGATCTGCCCGCCAAGCTGGTCCTTCTTCTCGAACAGGGTGACGTCGTGTCCCCGCTCGGCGGCGACGCGCGCCGCTTCCATGCCGGCCGGCCCGCCACCGACGACCACGACCTTGCGCTTCACGCCAGTGGTCTTCTCGATGATGTGCGGCACGCCCATGTATTCACGGGAGGTGGCGGCGTTCTGGATGCACAGCACGTCCAGGCCCTGGTACTGGCGGTCGATGCAGTAGTTGGCGCCGACGCACTGCTTGATCTGGTCGATCTGGCCCATCTTGATCTTGGCGATCAGGTGCGGGTCGGCGATGTGCGCGCGGGTCATGCCGACCATGTCCACGTAGCCGCCTTCGAGGATGCGCGTGGCCTGGTTCGGGTCCTTGATGTTCTGCGCGTGCAGCACCGGCACGTTGACCACTTCCTTGATGCCGGCGGCCAGGTGCAGGAAGGGCTCCGGCGGGTAGGTCATGTTCGGGATGACGTTGGCCAGGGTGTTGTGGGTATCGCAGCCCGAGCCGACCACGCCGATGAAGTCGATCATGCCGGTATCGCTGTAGTACTTGGCGATCTGCTTCATGTCGTCGTGGGTGAGGCCGTCCGGGTGGAACTCGTCACCACAGATACGCATGCCGACGCAGAAGTCGTCGCCGACTTCCTTGCGCACGGCCTTGAGCACTTCCAGGCCGAACTTCATGCGGCCTTCGAAGGTGCCGCCCCACTCGTCGGTACGCTTGTTGACGCGCGGGCTCCAGAACTGGTCGATCATGTGCTGGTGCACAGCGGACAGCTCGACGCCGTCCAGGCCACCTTCCTTCGCCCGGCGTGCGGCTTGCGCGTAGTTGCCGATCACGCGCCAGATCTCTTCCGGCTCGATGGTCTTGCAGGTGGCGCGGTGCACGGGTTCGCGGATGCCCGACGGGGACATCAGGGTCGGCCAGTTGAAGCCGTCCCAGCGCGAGCGGCGGCCCATGTGGGTAATCTGGATCATGATCTTGGCCCCATGCTTGTGCATGGCGTCGGCCAGGTTCTGGAAGTGCGGGATGATGCGGTCGGTGGAGAGGTTCACCGAGCTCCACCATTCCTGCGGGCTGTCGATGGCGACCACGGAGGAACCGCCGCAGATGGCCAGGCCGATGCCGCCCTTGGCCTTCTCCTCGTAGTACTTCACGTAGCGCTCGGTGGTCATGCCGCCGTCGGTGGCGTACACCTCGGCGTGAGCGGTGGAGAGCACGCGGTTGCGGATGGTCAGCTTGCCGATCTGGATCGGCTGGAACATTGCCTCGAAAGCCATTGCGGCATCCTCACGGGATCAGAGGTTTCTTGTTGTGGTGGCGGCCCGCTCGGGCCGCCCTTGCCGAAGTCGTGGGTCAGAGGGGTTTGACGACGAACAGGCCGTCGTCGTGGCCTTCCTCGGCACCGCTGTAGACCTGCTCGGCCACGGTGCGGATGGCGCTGCCGCGGGCCTGGAGGATCTGGTCCATGGCGCCGGCGAACCAGCCGGTGAACATGTAGTCGACCTTGCGGTTGACCTTGCCGTAGACGTAGACGAAGGCCGAGTGCTTCAGGCGCACCTGGGCAGTGCCCTTGTCGAGGTCGATCTGCTCGATCTGGAACAGGCCCCAGCCGCGCTGGGACAGGCGCTTCATGTAGTGCTCGAAGACTTCCACGCCGACCAGGCCATGGCACTCGGCTTCCTTCTCGCACCAGTGCCAGGCGGACTTGTAGCCGGCCTTGTAGAGGATTTCGGCGTAGCGCTCGGCGCCCAGCTCTTCCTCGATGCCCATGTGGTTGTTGACGAAGAAGTGCCGCGGTACGTAGAGCATCGGCAGGGCGTCGGTGGTCCAGACGCCGGTTTCGCTGTCGACTTCGATGGGCAGTTCGGGGGCGTGTTTGGCCATGTGTGCAGACTCCGATTCTTGGCTGGGCCCGCTCACGCTGGGAGAGGGCCGGGATGAGAGGGATCGCGGGTGAGCGCCGGCGGCCCCCACCCCTTGCCTCTTCCGCAGGCGGAAGAGTGGAAAGTCGGTGTTACTCGCCCCAGACGTCCTTCAGGACGCGCACCCAGTTCTCGCCCATGACCTTGCGCACCACGCGCTCGGGCATGCCGCGCTTGAGCAGGGTCTCGGTGAGGTTGGGGAATTCGCCCACGGTGCGGATGCCCAGCGGGTTGACGATCTTCCCGAAGTTGGTGAGGCGGCGGGCGTAACCCTTGTCGTGGGTCAGCCACTCGAAGAAGTCCTGGCCGTGGCCCTGGGTGAAGTCGGTGCCGATGCCGATGGCGTCCTCGCCGACGAGGTTCATCACGTACTCGATGGCTTCGGCGTAATCGTCGATGGTCGAGTCGATGCCCTTGGCGAGGAAGGGCGCGAACATGGTCACGCCGACGAAGCCGCCGTGGTCGGCGATGAACTTCAGCTCGGCGTCGGACTTGTTGCGCGGGTGCTCTTTCAGCCCCGACGGCAGGCAGTGGGAATAGGTGACGGGCTTCTTCGACTCGAGGATGACTTCTTCGGATGTCTTGGAGCCGACGTGGGACAGGTCGCACATGATGCCGACGCGGTTCATCTCCGCGACGATCTCGCGGCCGAAGCCGGAGAGGCCGCCGTCGCGCTCGTAGCAGCCGGTGCCGACCAGGTTCTGGGTGTTGTAGCACATCTGCACGATGCCCACGCCCAGCTGCTTGAAGATCTCCACGTAGCCGATCTGGTCCTCGAACGCATGGGCGTTCTGGAAGCCGAAGAGGATGCCGGTCTTGCCCTGTTCCTTGGCCCTGCGGATGTCGGCGGTGGTGCGCACCGGGATCACCAGGTCACTGTTCTCGCGGATCAGCTTCTGGCTGGCAGCGATGTTGTTCACCGTGGCCTGGAAGCCCTCCCACACCGAGACGGTGCAGTTGGCGGCGGTCAGCCCGCCCTTGCGCATGTCTTCGAACAGCTCGCGGTTCCACTTGGCGATGATCAGGCCATCGATGACGATGCTGTCGGCGTGAAGTTCGGCTGGGCTCATCTTGGCGTCTCTCTATTCAGGCAAGGCGGGTGCGGCGGGACTTGTGCCGACGCTTTGCAGGCAGGATATCCCTGCCCCCGGAGGCGACCCGGTTCGAAAACGACCAGGGTCATACCGAAAGCGTCAAGCCGGCGACATGGGCGACAGCGTTTGCGTCGTAGTGGGGAATGTGTGCCGCGCAGGCAGCCGGACACCCTGCCTCGCTGTGTGCTTTGGGAATCGAGGAATAGCGGCGTAGGGCGTACAACCGTTCGCGGTCGTACGCCGATGCACCCTGTTTCCCGGCTGTGCCAGAACGCGGCCTGGGCGGCCTGGAGAGCAAGGCCAATCGGCGTATAACGCGGAGCGTTATACGCCCTACGCCCGGTCGATGCGGATCTGCGCCGTCAGCGCTTGCGCCAGCAGGCAAAGAGGTTCCACGCCACCAGGCCGGTGACGAAGGCGGAGCTGCTGTAGAAAAGCATGGCGTCCACGTGGATTCCTCCTGAACGACAACGCCCCCGAAACGGGGGCGCTGGATGGGCGGGGCTTACTTCTCGGCGACCAGGCGGGCGTGGGCGGATTCCTCGCCCAGGTTGTTGAGCATCCGCTCGCTGTACCAGTCGAGGAAGTTGATCACGCCGAACTCGTAGGTCTTGGAGTACGGCCCCGGCTGGTAGGCGGTGGAATTGATGCCGCGCTGGTTCTCTTCGGCCAGGCGACGGTCCTGGTCGTTGGTGGCGTCCCAGACTTCGCGCAGACGCGCCACGTCATAATCGACCCCTTCCACCGCATCCTTGTGCACCAGCCACTTGGTGGTGACCACGGTCTCCTGTGCGCTGATCGGCCACACGGTGAAGACGATCATGTGGTCACCCATGCAGTGGTTCCACGAGTGCGGCAGGTGCAGGATGCGCATCGAGCCCAGGTCCGGGTTCTGGATGCGGCCCATGAGCTTCTTGCTGCCCTGCTTGCCGTCCATGGTCATCGACACGGTGCCCTGCAGCAGCGGCATGCGCACGATGCGGTTGCGCAGGCCGAAGCTTTCGTGGGCGTAGGGGATCTTCTCGGCCTCCCAGGCGGTGGTGCAGGCCGCGACCTGGTCCTTGAACGCCTGGCTGGCGCGCGGGTCGGTGACGTCATCCCACTCCAGCAGGGTGTTGAGCAGCTCCGGGTGCGAACCGTTGCAGTGGTAGCACTCGCGGTTGTTCTCCAGCACCAGTTTCCAGTTGGCCTTCTCGCGCAGCGTGGTCTGCACCGCGACCTTGGTGTTCTCCATGTCGTACGGCTCCATGTAGTGCTCGAGCGTACGCAGGAAGTCGTCGATGGCCGGCGGGTTCTGGGCCAGCGAGATGAAGATGTAGCCGCCGGCGGTCTTCACGTTCACCGGCTTCAGGCTGTAGTCCTTCATGTCGAAGTCGGCGCCCATCTCGGTACCGGCGAACAGCAGGCGGCCGTCCAGCTCGTAGGTCCACTGGTGGTAGGGGCAGACCAGCTTGGCGACCTTGCCCTTGTCGCTCACGCACAGGCGCGAGCCGCGGTGGCGGCAGACGTTGTGGAAGGCGTGGATCCTGCCCTCGGCGCCACGCAGGACGATCACCGGGTTGTCACCGATCTGCAGGGTGAGGAAGTTGCCCTTGGCGGGGATCTCGCAGGTCATGCCGGCGATCAGCCACTCCTTGTGGAAGATCTCCTGCATGTCCAGCTGGAACAGGCGCTCGTCATTGTAGAAGGGCTGCGGCAGCGAGAAGCTGTGGTCGCGGCTGCGCAGCATCTCGGCGGTGGCCTTGCGGGCCGGTTCCAGCGGGTCGCCCAGACTCAGGGTAGTGGTGACGTCCATTGCTAGGTCCTCATGCCGCAGCCCGGTCGGGCTGCCGGCGGAAATAAGTGGCTGATACGGTTTGCCACGCAGGGCAATTGCGGCAGGTGTCAGGCGCGCCGAGTGCGCCGTTTCCCGCCGTCTCGCTCAACCTGGGGGGTTGCTCGGCATGGAGCTGAGTGTGGGGCCGCGACCGGTGAATACCCTTATCCATGGGCGACACGGCCAGATCATTTCCCGACGCGCAACGGCACGTCCCAGGCGGCAGGTCGCGATAAGCATGCAAATGTCGCTGGCAGGTAAACGCAGCCGGCAACCTCGTGCACACAATCCGCTCCATCAGGCATGCCGAAAGGCCCCGTGCTTTCGACGTCCGTGCGACGCCGGCAGGCGGGCCCCGGCGCTGCCCCATCAGGCCCAGCACGGCCCGCGTGCGCGGAGAGACAGCATGTCGACGAACACCTTCCTCAACCCGGTCAACACCCAGACCTGGGCCAACGGCCGCCACCTGGTGCGCTGCGTGAAAGCCATCCAGGAAACCTGGGATGTGCGCACCTTCTGCTTCATGGCCGATGCGCCGATCATGTTCTTCTTCAAGCCCGGGCAGTTCGTCACCCTGGAACTGGAGATCGACGGCCAGCCGATCATGCGCTCCTACACCATCTCCAGCTCGCCCTCGGTGCCCTACAGCTTCTCCATCACCATCAAGCGCGTGCCCGGCGGCAAGGTCTCGAACTGGCTGCACGACAACCTCAAGGAAGGCGACCAGGTCCCGGTGCACGGGCCGGTGGGCAACTTCAACGCCATCGACTTCCCGGCCGAGAAGGTGCTGTTCCTCTCCGGTGGCGTCGGCATCACCCCGGTGATGTCCATGTCGCGCTGGTTCTTCGACACCAACGGCAGCGTCGACATGGTCTTCGTGCACAGCGCGCGCACGCCCAAGGACATCATCTACCACCGCGAGCTGGAGCACATGAACTCGCGGATCAACAACTTCAAGCTGCACCTGATCTGCGAGAAGTACGAGATGGGCGAGTCCTGGGCCGGCTACCGGGGCTTCCTGAACAAGGCGATGCTGCAACTGATGGCGCCGGACTTCCTCGAACGCGAGGTCTTCTGCTGCGGCCCGACGCCCTACATGCACGCGGTCAAGCGGCTGCTCGAAGCCGAGGGCTACGACATGTCGCGCTACCACGAGGAGGCCTTCGGCCCGACCCCGCCGGAAGTGCGCGCCGAGGTGAAGGAACTGGCTGCCGAAGCCGCCGAAGCGCCGGCCGTGCCGCTGGCCGAGCAGAACCTCGTCGAGTTCTGCGAAACCGGCAAGAGCATCCGCGTGGCGCCTGGCGAGACCGTCCACGCCGCCGCCGCGCAACTCGGCCTGCACATTCCCAAGGCCTGCGGCATGGGCATCTGCGGCACCTGCAAGGTGATGAAACGCTCGGGCGAGGTGGAGATGGAGCACAACGGCGGGATCACCGACGAAGACGTTGCCGAAGGCTACATCCTGTCCTGCTGCAGCGTGCCCAGGGGCGACGTGGTGATCGAGTACTGATCACAGCCTGCCCCCACCTGCCCCACACGTTACCCACCGAGTTATCCACAGGCTGGAGGTGTCCCGAGGCAAGCTCGGAGACACCTCTGGCCGAACCGCCTGGCCGCCTCGATCCCGTCTGCAACCCGCATGCCACCTGACTTTCGCCTTGCACGGGAACACGCCTGGTGCACGCGTGCGGGCGCCCAGCCACGGGCCTTTTCAGGCATCGGGCGAGACGAATATCCACATTCGCTCAGTCTTCTTCCGGGACGGCTTTGTAGCCACTCGACAGGCGTTGCTGTACGTCCTGTGGGACGGCGCTGTAATGGCTGGAGGAAAGGCTATAGAGGCCCTGGCCGGCAGTGATGGATTTCAGCCGGTTGGCGTAACCGTCCAGCTCCGCCAGCGGCACCTGCCCGCGCACCAGCGCAACACTGGCCGACAGCGACTCGGTACCCAGCACCTGGCCACGGCGGCCGGTCAGGTCGGCGGTGATGTCGCCCAGGTGGGCATCCGGCGTCGTCACCTCGATCTGCATCACCGGCTCCAGCACGATGCCGCCGGCATTGCGCAGCGCATCCAGCATGGCCTTGCGCCCGGCGGCCTGGAAGGCGATGTCCTTGGAATCCACCGAATGGCTCTTGCCGTCGAACACCGTGACCTTCACATCCTCCACCGGGAAGCCGGCCAACGGCCCGGCCGCCAGCGCAGAGCGCACGCCCTTCTCCACCGAGGGGATGAAATTGCCAGGAATGACCCCGCCCTTGATCGCATCGACGAACGCGAAGCCCTCGCCGCGCGGCAGCGGTTCGATACGCAGGAACACCTCGCCGAACTGCCCCGCCCCGCCGGTCTGCTTCTTGTGCCGGCTGTGCCCTTGCGCCGTACGCGTGGCGGTTTCGCGGTAGGGCACGGCGGGCGCGCGGGTCTGCACCTCCAGCTTGTACTGCCCGGCCATGCGCTCCAGCAGGTAGCGCAGGTGCATCTCGCCCATGCCACGCAGCACGGTCTGCTGGGTGGAAGCGTTGTAGTCCAGGCGCACGCAGGGATCTTCGGCCTGCAGGCGCTGGAGGATTTCCGCCAGGCGCTGCTCATCGCCGCGCCGACTCGCCTCGATGGCCAGGCCCTGCATCGGCTCGGGGAAGTCCAGCGGCTTGAGATGGATATGGTCCTCGTCGTGGGAGTCGTGCAGCACCACGCCGTAGTCCAGTTCGTCGACCTTGCTCAGCGCACCGAAGTCACCGGGGATCAGCCACGGCGCCTCTTCGTGCTTCTTTCCCTGCAGACGCAGCAGGTGGCCGACCTTGAACGGCTTGCGGCCATCGCCGGCAAACAGCTGCATCTCCCGGCGGATCGTGCCCTGGTGCACGCGGAACACGGCGAGGCGGCCAACGAAGGGGTCGATCACCACCTTGAAGACGTGGGCCAGGACGTGGGCCCTGGGATCGGGCTGGCAGGCCACCGGGTGTTCACCCCCCTTGTCGTCGCTGCGCAGGAACAGCGGCGGGTTGCCCTCGGTGGGATTGGGCGCGAGGCGCGCGAGGATATCCGCCAGCTCCGGCACGCCGGCGCCGGTGCGGGCGGAGACGAAGCACAACGGAATCAGGTGGCCTTCGCGCAGGGCTCGCTCGAAGGGCTCATGCAGCGCCTCGGGCGCCACCTCGCCCTCCTCCAAGTAGTGCGCCATCAGCGCTTCATCGACCTCCACCACCTGGTCCACCAGCGCCTGGTGCGCCTCGGCCACGGAGGAGAAGTCCGCCTCACCGTCGGGATTGAAGAAACAGTCCACAACCCGGGCGCCACCCTCGGCCGGCAGGTTGATGGGTAATACCTCCTTGCCGAACGACTCGCGCAAACCCGCCAGAAGGCCCGGCAGATCGATGCGCTCGGCATCGATCTTGTTCACCACCAGCATCCGGCACAGCCCGCGCTCGCCGGCCCAGTCCATCATGCGGCGGGTACTCAGCTCGATGCCGTTCTGCGCGTTGACCACCACCAGCGCCGTTTCCACCGCCGCCAGGGCCGGCAGCGCGTGGCCGATGAAGTCGGGATAACCGGGCGTGTCGATCAGGCGGATGTGCGCGCCTTCATGCTCGAAGTGCACCAAGGCGGCCGCCAGGGAATGATGGTATTCGCGCTCCATGGGGTCGGAGTCGCACAGGGTGTCGCCGCGCTCCAGCGAGCCCATGCTGGGGATGGCGCCGCTGTGCTGCAGCAGCGCTTCGGCAAGCAGGGTCTTGCCGCTGTCGCCGTGGCCGACCAGGGCCACGGTGCGGATCTGTTCCACCGAGTAACTGGACATGCTGACTCTCCCGCCCCCAGGGTGATTGAAGTATAGGCAGCAGGCCCTGCGCCCCTGGACAAATATTGATCAGCCCGGTGCGAGCCAGCAGCAGCGGGGCTTTCCGCTGTCCATCCACAACCCGCCCACAAGTTCCTGGCAGAACGTTGCACAGCCGATGTGGAAAACCCCGCGGAAAATTCGCTGCAGGCCAGTAACGGCGCGACTTTCGCCAATTGATCAAAAAACGTACTGAAGCAACCGGGGCGCGCCGCACGTGGCCTGCAGCGATCTGGGTACAGGTTGTCCACACCTTCTGCGAGATTCGCCCCACAGGCATTGTGGAAAGTTTCGTGCAGCCCGCGCGGCTGGGGAAAAGTAGCGGTGGATCAGTCGCTTGCCTGCCCAGCTGATCACTCCTTGAACAACCCGCTGGAAGCCTCGCAGGACATGACGTTGGCGATGTTTTCCACAGGAGGCGCACAGGAGGGTCAACATAAACCGGGGATAGCGGTGGAAGGATCGTGCACAGAAAAATCGCCGCAATCGATACACAGGCTCGCAAGTAACTGAAAAGGCAGGGTTGATCAGAAAATAACCAGCTTTCGGCAGGCCGTGCGCCATCAGCGTTGCGGGCACCTCCCAACAGGTTTTCCACAGGTTGGAAAAGCTTGCCTCCACAACCGCTGTGGAGATCTTCACAACCTCTTCCATCACCCATGAAAGCCACGAATGGCGGGACTCCCATGAAAATGAGCGGTTAAATCGCGCGGTTCATGAAAGCGTCACGCCGCCGTCATTTTCCACCAGGTTGTCCACAGCTTTATCACAAGGTTGCCCCCGGTTTTTCGCCAAACGCTGAAACACAGCAGGTTCGGCCTGTCGCTCAGCAGGGGGCTATGCTGGGTTTCCCCCAGCAGAGGAGCCCCTCCCATGATCCTGACCACCACGCCCACCATCGAGGGCAAGACCATCCAGGAATACCGCGGCATCGTGGTCGGCGAGGCGATTCTCGGCGCCAACGTGTTCCGCGACCTGTTCGCCGGCCTGCGCGACATCATCGGCGGGCGTTCCGGTGCGTACGAGAAGGAGCTGGGGCGGGCGCGGGAGATCGCCTTCGAGGAGTTGCAGGAGCGCGCCGAGGAGCTGGGCGCCAACGCCGTGGTCGGCATCGACCTGGATTACGAAGTGGTGGGCCAGAACGGCAGCATGCTGATGGTCAGCGTGAGCGGGACGGCGGTGCGCATCTAGCGGTGCAGAACCTGCAGGAGCGAGCTTGCTCGCGAATCGCATTCCGCCTGCCCCCAAGGTGATCGCGAGCAAGCTCGCTCCTACACCAAGGCCACCGTGATCAAGTTTTGATCAGCAACCTGCAAGCCACGCCACCCTAGGCCTGCAAGCATTCATCCACAGGTTGGGGACAGGTTGCGCGAGCAACCGTCCCCAGCCCCTGGGGACAACTTACGCGCCCATCACCCTACGAATGTCGGCCGCCAGTTCCTCGACGCGGGCGACCTCGGTGTCCCACGAGCACATGAAGCGCGCGCCGCCGGCACCGATGAAGGTGTAGAAGCGCCAACCCAGCTGGCGCAAGGCCTCCAGGGCAGGTTCGGACATCTGCAGGAACACCCCGTTGGCTTCCACCGGGAACATCAGCTGCACGCCCGGCACGTCGGCGACGCGCTCGGCCAGCAGTTGTGCACAGCGGTTGGCGTGGCTGGCGTAGTGCATCCAGGCGTCGTCCTGCAGCACGCCGACCCAGGGGGCGGCGAGGAAGCGCATCTTCGAGGCCAGTTGGCCGGCCTGCTTGCAGCGGTAGTCGAAGCCCTCGGCCAGCTCGCGGTTGAAGAAGAGGATGGCCTCGCCCACCGCCATGCCGTTCTTGGTGCCGCCGAAGCAGAGCACTTCGACGCCGGCCTTCCAGGTCAGCTCGGCCGGGCTCGCACCCAGGAAGGCGCAGGCGTTGGAGAAGCGCGCGCCGTCCATGTGCAGGTGCAGGCCCAGCTCGCGGCAGGTGGCGCTGAGCGCCTGCAGCTCATCCGGGCGGTAGACGGTGCCGACCTCGGTGGCCTGGGTGATGGTGACCACGCGCGGCTTGGGATAGTGGATGTCCTGGCGCTTGAGGGCGATCTCGCGGATCGCTTCCGGGGTCAGCTTGCCCTGGGCGTCGGTGCGCGCCAGCAGCAGCTTGGAGCCGTTGGAGAAGAACTCCGGCGCACCGCATTCGTCGGTCTCGACGTGGGCGGTCTCCGAGCAGATCACGCTGTGGTAGCTCTGGCACAGCGCTGCCAGGGCCAGGGAGTTGGCGGCGGTGCCGTTGAAGGCGAAGAAGACCTCGCAGTCGGTCTCGAACAGCTCGCGGAAGTAGTCGGACGCGCGGGCGGTCCATTGGTCGTCGCCATAGGCGCGCTCGTGGCCGTGGTTGGCCTCGGCCATGGCCGCCCAGGCTTCGGGGCAGATGCCGGAATAGTTGTCGCTGGCGAACTGTTGGGTGTTGTCGGTCATGGTGCGGCCTCGGAAAACGTTGTGCGTCAGGCAGCAGCGTAGCAACGGATAGTCGCCCGCCGCCGGAGGGCGCAGGCCTCCCGCTGACGGGAGGCCGCGGGATGGATCAGGGCAGCTTGGTCAGCGCCATCTGCTCGGAGATCGGCATGAACAGCTCGCGCAGGGACTGGGCGGTGCCGCCGTTGGGCTTGTCCGGCGAAACCATGTTGAGCACGTAGCGGCCCTTGATCAGGCCGGTCAGGCTGGACTCGCCGGCCTTGTCGTCCGGGCCCGGCACGCTGATGGCCAGCGGGTCGCCCATGCGGGTGCTGTCGATCACCGGCAGGTACTGTTCGCCGCCGAACTGCGCGGCGGTGCCGTTCTGCAGCGCGGCCTGGCGCGCCTGGTTGAGCAGCGAGACGTTCTTCGCGGTGGTGTCGCGCAGCTTGGCCTGGGCCGCCAGGTACTGCTTGGCGGCCTCGCCCTGCTGGTCGGCGCCTGGCGCCGGCAGGCCGGTGTCGGTCAGGGTCACCACCAGCTGCTGGCTGCCGTCGGCCTTGCCGTAGACAACGGTGGCGCTGTCATAGCCGCACTCGCGGGAGAGATAGGGGTAGCCGTAGACGGCCTTGGTCGGCGGCAGCGACCTTTCCAGCTCGTGGCCGGTGCAGCTGTCGCCGGCCGGGGCGGCGGCGGCGGCGGTGGAGGCCTCGGGGGCCTGGGCCTTGGCAGGCTGGCTGTCGTCACCACAGCCCTGCAGCGTGGCGCTGAGCAGCAGGGCGGAAAGCAGAGTCAGGGAGCGGTTCATGGCGTCCTCGCATTTCGTGAGACGCGCAGTTTATTCCCTTGGCGGGGCCGTTCCTATCGGCAGCTTCATTGCGCGGGTTTGCAGAGCCAGCGGCCGGCCCTTTCGTCGTAGCCCGCCTCGAGGACGGCCAGGCCATCGCCGCGCGACGCCAGGCAGAAGGTCTTCATGAAGGTCGCCCGCGCACCGTCGCCGGCGCTGTCGTGCCCGCCGAGGGTGACGTTGTACAGGCCGGGCTCCAGGGGCCGCGCCGGGACCTTGTCGCTGAAACCGGGGATCGCCTGGCCGTAGGCGAGGCAGGTGCCGCTGCGCAGCGGCACGCCCTGCATCGGCTCGCGGCTGGCCGAAGTCCAGAATGCTTCGTAGGGCTCGCGGGAGACTTCGATGAAACGCACCGTCACCTGCCGTTCATCCACCTTCAATGTGCGGTTGAAGAACAGGCCAGGGGACTTGAAGGCCACACCGCCGAAGCACAGGGCCCGGCCCTGCAGCCAGACGGTGGCGTCGCCATCGAACAGGCGCGACATGCTCCAGGCCGACGGCGGCAGCAGCAACGCAAGCCCCAGTGAACCCACTAGACAGAAGCGCTTCATCGGCACAGCTCCGCAGGCCGCGCCGTCGCGGCGCAGGCATGTCGCATTCTGACCAGCCGCCACCGGCAATTCCACGCACCCGGTCGCTTTTACGTCGTTCGCGGCATGTCGCAAACGCACCTACCCGCGACGTGCGCAGGCATCTGGGCCGACAGGGCCAGTCATACCATCGCTGCCAAGGGGGCCAGTTGCGTCCCGCACCAGCCAGGGCGCTCCACGGCGCCGCAGGGAGACCAGCGATGTTCAGCAAGCAAGACCAGATCCAGGGCTATGACGACGAACTGCTCGCGGCGATGGATGCCGAGGAAGCGCGCCAGGAGGACCACCTCGAGCTGATCGCTTCGGAGAACTACACCAGCAAGCGCGTCATGCAGGCCCAGGGCAGCGGGCTGACCAACAAGTACGCCGAAGGTTATCCGGGCAAGCGTTACTACGGCGGCTGCGAGCATGTGGACAAGGTCGAGCAGCTGGCCATCGATCGCGCCAAGCAGCTGTTCGGCGCCGACTACGCCAACGTGCAGCCGCACTCCGGTTCCTCGGCCAACGCCGCCGTCTACCTCGCGCTGCTCAACGCCGGCGACACCCTCCTGGGCATGAGCCTGGCCCATGGCGGACATCTGACCCACGGCGCCAAGGTCTCCTCCTCCGGCAAGCTGTACAACGCCGTGCAGTACGGCCTGAACACCGATACCGGGCTGATCGACTACGACGAGGTCGAGCGCCTGGCCGTGGAACACCAGCCGAAGATGATCGTCGCCGGCTTCTCCGCCTACTCCAAGACCCTCGATTTCCCGCGCTTCCGCGCCATCGCCGACAAGGTCGGGGCGCTGCTGTTCGTCGACATGGCCCATGTGGCCGGCCTGGTTGCCGCTGGCCTCTACCCGAACCCGCTGCCCTACGCCGACGTGGTCACCACCACCACCCACAAGACCCTGCGCGGCCCGCGCGGCGGCCTGATCCTGGCCAAGTCCAACGAAGAGATCGAGAAGAAGCTCAACTCGGCCGTCTTCCCCGGCGCCCAGGGTGGCCCGCTGATGCACGTGATCGCGGCCAAGGCGGTGTGCTTCAAGGAAGCGCTGGAGCCCGGCTTCAAGGACTACCAGGCCCAGGTGATCAGGAACGCCCAGGCCATGGCCAAGGTGTTCATCGAGCGTGGCTACGACGTGGTGTCCGGCGGCACCGACAACCACCTGATGCTGATCAGCCTGGTGAAGCAGGGCCTGACCGGCAAGGAAGCGGACGCCGCCCTGGGCCGCGTCGGCATCACCGTGAACAAGAACGCCGTGCCGAACGACCCGCAAAGCCCGTTCGTCACCTCCGGCATCCGCATCGGCACCCCGGCGGTCACCACCCGTGGGCTGAAGGAAGAACAGTGCCGCGAGCTGGCCGGCTGGATCAGCGACGTACTGGACCACCTGGGCGACGCCGACGTGGAGGCGAAAGTCGCCACCCAGGTCGCCGGCCTGTGTGCGGACTTCCCGGTCTACCGTTGAGATTTCTCCAGGCGCGGTAGGAACAAGCCTGCTCGCGAACCCGACAACCCATTTGCGAGCAAGCGCGTTCCTACGAAGAGCAGCCCGGCGACAAGAACAATCAGGAGCACCCCATGCAACGCTACTCCGGCTTCGGCCTGTTCAAGCACTCCCTGAGCCACCACGAGAACTGGCAGCGCATGTGGCGTACGCCCACGCCCAAGCCGGTGTATGACGTGGTCATCGTCGGCGGCGGCGGGCACGGCCTGGCCACTGCCTACTACCTGGCCAAGGAGCACGGCATCACCAACGTCGCGGTGATCGAGAAGGGCTGGCTGGGCGGCGGCAACACCGCGCGCAACACCACCATCGTGCGTTCCAACTACCTGTGGGACGAGTCGGCGCTGCTCTACGAACACGCCATGAAGCTGTGGGAAGGCCTGTCCCAGGACCTGAACTACAACGTCATGTTCTCCCAGCGTGGCGTCTACAACCTCTGCCACACCCTGCAGGACATGCGCGACGGCGAGCGCCGCGTCAGCGCCAACCGCCTCAACGGCGTGGACGGCGAACTGCTCAACGCGCAGCAGGTGGCCGAAGAGATTCCCTACCTGAACTGCACCAAGAGCGCCCGCTACCCGGTGATGGGCTCCACCGTGCAACGTCGTGGCGGCGTCGCCCGGCACGATGCCGTGGCCTGGGGCTTCGCCCGTGCCGCCGACGCCCTGGGCGTGGACCTGATCCAGCAGACCGAGGTGATCGGCTTCCGCAAGCAGGACGGCGCAGTGATCGGCGTCGAGACCAATCGCGGCTTCATCGGCGCCAAGCGCGTCGGCGTGGTCACCGCCGGCAACTCCGGGCACATGGCGATGCTCGCCGGCTTCCGCCTGCCGATCGAATCGCACCCGCTGCAGGCGCTGGTCTCCGAGCCGCTGAAACCCATCATCGACAGCGTGATCATGTCCAACGCCGTGCACGGCTACATCAGCCAGTCGGACAAGGGCGACCTGGTCATCGGCGCCGGCATCGACGGCTACAACGGCTATGGCCAGCGCGGTTCCTACCCGGTGATCGAGCACACCCTGCAGGCCATCGTCGAGATGTTCCCGGTGCTCTCGCGCGTGCGCATGAACCGCCAGTGGGGCGGCATCGTCGACACCACCCCGGACGCCTGCCCGATCATCGGCAAGGCCCCGGTGAAGAACCTGTTCTTCAACTGCGGCTGGGGCACCGGCGGCTTCAAGGCCACACCCGGCTCGGGCAACGTCTTCGCCGCCACCCTCGCCAAGGGCGAGCCGCATCCGCTGGCCGCGCCCTTCTCCATCGAACGCTTCCACACCGGCGCGCTGATCGACGAACACGGCGCCGCCGCCGTCGCGCACTAAGAGGGCCACGACCATGCTGAATATCTTCTGCCCTCATTGCGGCGAGCTGCGTTCCGAAGAGGAATTCCACGCCAAGGGCCAGGCGCACATCCCGCGCCCGCTCGATCCGGCCGCCTGCACCGACGCCGAGTGGGGCGAATACATGTTCTTCCGCGACAACCCGCGCGGCATCCACCACGAGCTGTGGGTGCACGCCGCCGGCTGCCGCCAGTACTTCAACGTCACCCGCCACACGGTGACCTACGAAATCCTCGAAACCTACAAGATCGGCGAAAAACCCAGTATCACCGCCGCCGAGAAAAAGCCCGTCAACCAGCCCGCCGTGGAGAAGGCCTAATGAGCCAGATCAATCGCCTGTCCCGTGGCGGTCGCATCGACCGCAACAAGCCGCTGACCTTCAGCTTCAACGGCCAGAGCTACCAGGGCTTCGCCGGTGACACCCTGGCCGCCGCGCTGCTGGCCAACGGCGTCGACATCCTCGGCCGCAGCTTCAAGTACTCGCGCCCGCGCGGCATCGTCGCCGCCGGCGCCGAAGAGCCCAACGCCATCCTGCAGATCGGCTCGCGCGAATCCACCCAGGTGCCCAACGTGCGCGCCACCCAGCAGGCGCTCTACAACGGCCTGGTGTCGACCGCCACCAACGGCTGGCCGAACGTGCAGAACGACCTCATGGGGATCTTCGGCAAGGTCGGCGGGAAAATGATGCCGCCCGGCTTCTACTACAAGACCTTCATGTACCCGCAGTCCATGTGGCTGACCTACGAGAAGTACATCCGCAAGGCCGCCGGCCTCGGCCGCGCGCCCACCGAAGTGGACCCGGACAGCTACGACTGGATGAACCATCACGCCGACGTGCTGATCGTCGGCGCCGGCCCCGCCGGCCTCGCCGCTGCCCTGGCCGCCTCGCGCAGCGGTGCGCGGGTGATCCTCGCCGACGAACAGGAAGAGTTCGGCGGCAGCCTGCTCGACACCCGCGAGACCCTCGACGGCAAGCCGGCCGAGGAATGGGTGGTCCAGGCCATCGCCGAGCTGCAAGGCAACCCGGACGTGATCCTGCTGCCGCGTTCCACCGTAAACGGCTACCACGACCACAACTTCCTCACCATTCACGAGCGCCGCACCGACCACCTTGGCGAGACCGCCCCGCTGGGCCAGGTGCGCATGCGCGTACACCGCGTCCGCGCCAACCGCGTGGTGCTCGCCGCCGGCGCCCACGAGCGCCCGCTGGTCTACGCGAACAACGACGTGCCGGGCAACATGCTCGCCGGCGCCGTCTCCACCTATGTGCGCCGCTACGGCGTGGCGCCGGGCAAGAAACTGGTGCTGTCCACCAACAACGACTACGCCTACCGCGTCGCCCTGGACTGGCAGGAAGCCGGTCTGCAGGTGGTCGCCATCGCCGACGCCCGCCCCAATCCGCGCGGCGAATGGGTCGAGGAAGCGCGCAAGCGCGGTATGCGGGTCATCACCGGCAGCGCAGTGATCGAGGCACGCGGCAGCAAACGCGTGACCGGTGCGAAGGTCGCCTCCATCGACACCTTCCGCCACAAGGTCAATGCGCCCGGTGAGTGGCTGGACTGCGACCTGGTCGCCAGCTCCGGCGGCTACAGCCCGGTGGTGCACCTGGCCTCGCACCTGGGCGGCAAGCCGGAATGGCGCGAGGACATCCTCGCCTTCGTACCGGGCCTGGCCTTCCAGAAGCGCCTCTGTGCCGGCGCGGTGAACGGCGTGTTCCGTCTCGCCGATGCCCTCGCCGACGGCTACCAGGCCGGCAGCCAGGCTGCTGTCGACGGCGGTTTCAAGGCCGTCGAAGGCGAGCTGCCGGTGGTCGCCGAGCGTGCCGAGGATGCCACCCTTGCGCTGTTCCAGGTGCCCCACGAGAAATCCACGGCGCGCGCACCCAAGCAGTTCGTCGACACCCAGAACGACGTCACCGCCGCTGCCATCGAGCTGGCCTGCCGCGAGGGTTTCGAGTCCATCGAGCACGTCAAGCGCTACACCGCGCTGGGCTTCGGCACCGACCAGGGCAAGCTGGGCAACATCAACGGCCTGGCGATCGCCGCCCGTGCCCAGGGCAAGAGCATCGCCGACACCGGCACCACCATGTTCCGCCCCAACTACACCCCGGTGACCTTCGGCGCCGTTGCCGGTCGCCACTGCGGTCACCTGTTCGAGCCGGTGCGCTTCACCGCGCTGCACGCCTGGCACGTGAAGAACGGCGCCGAGTTCGAGGACGTCGGCCAGTGGAAACGCCCGTGGTATTTCCCCAAGCGCGGCGAAGACATGCACGCCGCCGTGGCCCGCGAATGCCGCGCCGTGCGTGAGTCGGTCGGCCTGCTGGACGCCTCGACCCTGGGCAAGATCGACATCCAGGGCCCGGATGCCCGCGAGTTCCTCAACCGCGTCTACACCAATGCCTGGACCAAACTGGACGTGGGCAAGGCCCGCTATGGCCTGATGTGCAAGGAAGACGGCATGGTCTTCGACGACGGCGTCACCGCCTGCCTGGCCGACAACCACTTCGTCATGACCACCACCACCGGCGGCGCGGCGCGCGTGCTGGAGTGGCTGGAGCTGTACCACCAGACCGAATGGCCGGAGCTGAAGGTGTACTTCAGCTCGGTCACCGACCACTGGGCCACCCTGACCCTGTCCGGCCCCAACAGCCGCAAGCTGCTGGCCGAGGTCACCGACATCGACCTGGACAAGGACGCCTTCCCCTTCATGACCTGGAAGGAAGGCAAGGTCGCCGGCGTACCGGCGCGGGTGTTCCGCATCTCCTTCACCGGCGAGCTGTCCTACGAGGTGAACATCCAGGCCAACTACGCCATGGGTGTGCTGGAGGCCATCGTCGCCGCTGGCGCGAAGTACAACCTGACGCCGTATGGCACCGAGACCATGCACGTCCTGCGCGCCGAGAAGGGCTTCATCATCGTCGGCCAGGACACCGACGCCTCGGTGACCCCGGACGACCTGAACATGGGTTGGGCAGTCGGTCGCACCAAGCCGTTCTCCTGGATCGGCTGGCGCGGCATGAACCGCGCCGACTGCCAGCGCGAAGACCGCAAGCAGCTGGTCGGCCTCAAGCCGACCAACCCGATGGACCTGCTGCCCGAGGGCGCGCAACTGCTGTTCACCCCGCAGCACACCATCCCGGCGACCATGGTCGGCCACGTCACCTCCAGCTACATGAGCAGCAGCCTGGGCTACAGCTTCGCCCTGGCGGTGGTGAAGGGCGGCATCAAGCGCCTGGGCGAGAAGGTCTATGCCCCGTTGGCGGATGGCCGCGTGATCGAGGCGGAAATCTGCAGCTCGGTGTTCTACGACCCGAAAGGCGAACGGCAGAACGTGGAGTGATCCCTCGCGCCCGCTCCCCACAAGGAGCGGGCTGACCGATTTCCAGGCGCAGCGCGCCCCAAGGTGAACAGAACATGAGCAAAGCCAACCTCTACCAGCAACGCCCCGCCGACGGCATCCAGGCCGAATCCCCCCTGCACCACGCCGAGCTGGACAAGCTCGCCGCGCGCAAGGTGGCCAACGCCGGCGTGACCCTGCGCGAGAAGAAATTCCTCGGCCACCTGACCCTGCGCGGCGACGCCCACGACCCGGCCTTCGCCGGCGGCGTGCACAAGGCTCTGGGCCTGGAGCTGCCGGTGGCCCTGGGCCTGGTAGCCAAGGGCGAAACCTCGCTGCAGTGGCTCGGCCCGGACGAGTGGCTGCTGATCGTCCCCGGCGGCGAGGAATTCGCCGTCGAGCAGCGTCTGCGCGAAGCCCTCGGCGAGGACCTGCACTACTCGGTGATCAACGTCAGCGGCGGCCAGACCCTGCTGGAGCTCGAAGGCGCCAAGGTCCGCGAAGTGCTGATGAAGTCCACCGGCTACGACGTCCACCCGAGCAACTTCCCGGTGGGCAAGGCGGTGGGCACGAACTTCGCCAAGTCCCAGCTGGTGATCCGCCATACCGGCGAGCACACCTGGGAGCTGGTGGTGCGTCGCAGCTTCTCCGACTACATCTGGCTGTGGCTGCAGGACGCCTGCGCCGAGTACGGCCTGCAGGTAGCGGCGTAACAGGCGTCGATTCCCCTCGCTGCATCGGCGAGGGGAAATCCTTCGGAGTCAGACCATGAGCCGCACCCCCGATACCTGGATCCTCACCGCCGACAGCCCGAGCCTGCTGGGCACGGTCGACGTGGTCACGCGCTACCTGTTCGAACAGCGCTGCTACGTCACCGAGCACCACTCCTTCGATGACCGCCTGGCGCAGCGCTTCTTCATCCGCATCGAGTTCCGCGCCGGCGACGGCTTCGACGAGGCGGCCTTCCGCGCCGGCCTCGCCGATCGCGTCTCGCCCTTCCAGATGAACGTCGAGCTGACCCCGCCGGCCTACCGCAGCAAGGTGGTGATCATGGTCTCCAAGGCCGACCACTGCCTGAACGACCTGCTCTACCGCCAGCGCATCGGCCAGCTGCCGATGGACGTGGTGGCGGTGGTCTCCAACCACCCGGACCTGGAGCCGCTGGCGCGCTGGCACGGCATTCCCTACCACCACTTCGCGCTGGACCCGAACGACAAGGGCGCGCAGGAGGCGAAGGTCTGGCAGGTGATCGAGGAAACCGGCGCCGAACTGGTGATCCTCGCCCGCTACATGCAGGTGCTCTCCCCCGAGCTGTGCCGCCGCCTGGACGGCTGGGCGATCAACATCCACCACTCGCTGCTGCCCGGCTTCAAGGGCGCCAAGCCCTACCACCAGGCCTACCAGAAGGGCGTGAAGCTGGTCGGCGCCACCGCCCACTACATCAACAACGACCTCGACGAGGGCCCGATCATCGCCCAGGGCGTCGAGCCCGTGGACCACTCCCACTACCCCGAGGACCTGATCGCCAAGGGCCGCGACGTGGAGTGCCTGACCCTGGCCAAGGCCGTGGGCTACCACATCGAGAAGCGCGTCTTCCTGAATGCCAACCGGACGGTGGTGCTGTAAGCACAGCCCGTACCTGCAGGGCGGATAACGCCACAGGCGTTATCCGCCATGAAGCCCACAACGGCGGATGGATGGAGCTCATCCGCCCTACGCTTCTGGAGCCACCGGTGAAGCCGGTGACCAGCCAGCGTACCGAGCAAGCCCCCTCTCCCTCTGGGAGAGGGCTGGGGTGAGGGGCTCTTCAAGCACCCACCCACGCACCGAGCAACACCGACAGCCCAGCCGGCTGCCAGCAGTACCGACCGGCCCTGTCGCGCAACACACGACATCCCAGTGCAGAACCGCGTGCCGCAAGGCCCGCCTTTGTACCCACAAACACAATGAGGAATGCGTATGTCTGGCAATCGTGGTGTGGTTTATCTCGGCCCGGGCAAGGTCGAAGTTCAGAACATCCCCTATCCGAAAATGCAGGACCCGCAAGGCAAGCAGATCGACCACGGGGTGATCCTGCGCGTGGTGTCCACCAACATCTGCGGCTCCGACCAGCACATGGTCCGTGGCCGCACCACCGCGCCGGAAGGCCTGGTGCTGGGCCACGAGATCACCGGCGAGGTGGTGGAGATCGGCCGTGGCGTGGAAACCATGAAGATCGGCGACCTGGTCTCGGTGCCGTTCAACGTCGCCTGTGGCCACTGCCGCACCTGCAAGGAGCAGCACACCGGCGTCTGCCTGACGGTCAACCCGTCCCGTGCCGGCGGCGCCTATGGCTACGTCGACATGGGCGGCTGGGTCGGCGGCCAGGCCGAGTACGTGATGGTTCCCTACGCTGACTTCAACCTGCTGCGCCTGCCCAACCGCGACGCGGCGATGGAGAAGATCCGCGACCTGACCTGCCTCTCCGACATCCTCCCCACCGGCTATCACGGCGCGGTGACCGCTGGCGTCGGTCCGGGCAGCACCGTCTACATCGCCGGTGCCGGTCCGGTCGGCCTCGCTGCCGCCGCTTCGGCCCGCCTGCTGGGTGCCGCCGTGGTGATCGTCGGTGACGTCAACCCGACCCGCCTGGCCCACGCCAAGGCGCAGGGCTTCGAGATCGCCGACCTGTCCAAGGACACCCCGCTGCACGAGCAGATCGCCGATCTGCTGGGCGAGCCGGAAGTGGACTGCGCGGTCGACGCGGTGGGCTTCGAGGCCCGCGGCCATGGCCATTCGGGCTCGCAGCACGAGGCTCCGGCCACCGTGCTGAACTCGCTGATGGGTGTGGTGCGGGTAGCCGGCAAGATCGGCATTCCGGGCCTTTACGTCACCGAGGATCCGGGCGCGGTGGACGCAGCGGCCAAGCAGGGCTCGCTGAGCATCCGCTTCGGCCTGGGCTGGGCCAAGTCGCACAGCTTCCACACCGGCCAGACCCCGGTGATGAAATACAACCGCCAGCTGATGCAGGCGATCATGTGGGATCGCATCAAGATCGCCGACGTCGTCGGGGTGGAAGTCATCACCCTCGACCAGGCGCCCAAGGGCTACGGCGAGTTCGATGCCGGGGTGCCGAAGAAATTCGTCATCGACCCGCACAACCTGTTCCGCGCCGCCTGACGGCGCAACCGCCCCCCGGCCGCGACTCCACTTCCGCGGCCGTCTCTCCAGGGGAGCCGCAAGGCTCCCTTTTTTTGTCTCGGGTCAGGACGTGCATACCCTGTAGGAGCGCGCCATGCGCGCGATCGCGGGCATGGCCCGCTCCTACACTGAGTTTCCCGGTGACACCCTTCGCAGGATGGGGGGAGCGCAGCGATACCCATGCTGTCGGTGAGCCGGACCGATGGGTATCGCTGCGCTCCACACCATCCTACAAATACGATCAGGGCTTGGGCGCGGGACAGTTGAAGTCGCCTTCCTGGCAATCGGAGAGGGTCTGCAATTCCTTGATGCGGTTATCCGTCATGGCCTTCAGGCAATTGCTGTAGGCCATCGGGTAGCCCGAGCCACCCTCGACGCTGGAGGTCTCGAACTGGCAGCTGAGGTCGCGGTAGGTCAGCCAGGCCTTCTGCGCGGCGGTCAGGGCCTTCTTCTGCCCGGCATCCAGGCGCTGGCGATACTGCCCGTAGAGGTCGTTGAGGCGTTTGTCGCTGGCCTTGTAGGCGGCACCGGTACAGGCGTTGATCTCGCCCTGGGTCTGGGCGTCGGCGCAGTCGTCGGCGTGGGCGAGGGAGGAGAAGGCCAGCAGGCCGAGGGGAAGGAGCAGCCACTTCATGGGGACGCTATCCGTTGTTTTGGATGGAGTCCCCACTCTAGCCGCTCTGGCAGGGTAACGGCGGATAACGCTTGGGGCGTTATGCGCCCTACGAGAATCCGCGACCTGAACGTAGGGCGAATAACCGCTAGCGGTTATCCGCCGCCACGTCGCGGCACTCAGCCCAGCAGCTTCGCCGCCATCCGCTCCAGCGCCTGGCGCTGGAAGGCGCGGAAGTCAGCGTCGGGCTGCTGGCCTTCGAGCATCGGCAGGAAGGGATCGACCACTTCGGTGCGTACGCCGGCCATCTCCTCGATCACCGCGTGACCGCAGAACGGCACGTAGGCTTCCGCGTAGCCGCCTTCGTGTACCACCACCAGCTTGCCAGCGCACAGGCGCTCGGCAGCGTCGCGCACGGCGGCGGTCATGAAGCGGAAGGTTTCGCTGTGGGCGAGCATGCGCGCCAGCGGGTCCACACCGTTGGCGTCGAAGCCGCTGGCGACCACGATCAGCTCGGGCTGGAAGCGCTCCAGCGCCGGCACGATGATCGTCTCCATGGCCACGCGGTAGGCATCGTCACCGCTGCCCGGATAGAGCGGCACGTTGAGGTTGTAGCCCTTGCCCGCGCCTTCGCCGATGTCGCCCACCGCACCAGTGCCGGTGGGGTAGCAGTCGGCCTGGTGGATCGACAGGGTCAGTACGTCGTCGCGGCCGTAGAAGATCGCCTCGGTGCCGTTGCCGTGGTGCACGTCCCAGTCGAGCACCGCCACACGCTGGATCCCGTGGCGCGCCTTGGCCGTCTCCACCGCCACGGCGATGTTCGCCAGGTAGCAGAAGCCCATGCCGCGATCCGGCAGGCAATGGTGGCCCGGTGGCCGGGACAGCGCGTAGGCGTTGTCCAGCTCGCCGCGCAGCACCGCGTCCACCGCGGCGATGGTCAGGCCGGCGGACTGCCGGGCGATGTCGTAGGTGCCATGACTGACCATGGTCTCTTCGCCCATGTCGCCGTGGCCGGCTTCGCTGTAGGCCTTGAAGCGCTCCAGGTAGCTGGCCGGGTGCACCCGCAGCAGGTCTTCCTCGCTGGCCAGCGGTGCGCTGGACAGGTGCAGCTGGCTGCTCAGGCCGGAGACGTCCATCAGGCTTTTCAGCCGGCGTTTGCTCTCCGGCGACTCGGCGTGCCCGGCGCCCACCGGCGGCTGCAACCAGCCACCGACGGGAAGGATCAGCGCGTGCAGACCGGTCGCGTGCCAGAAACAGCGCTCGTCGAAGAAGAACCCGGTCCGACGGCTCATGCGCGGGCCGCCTTCAGGGCGCGCTGGCGCTTGCGGCTGAACAGCCAGTAGACCGGCGAGACCACGCCCAGGCCGACGACCCAGGAGATGTCCGCACCGTTCATGGCCTGCGCGGCGGCGCCGGTGTAGAGCGCGGTGGACATGAACGGCACCTGCACCAGGATGCCGAGGATGTAGCAGTTCACCGCGGTCCAGTTGAAGGTGCCGTAGATGCCGCCGTCACGCCGGAAGAACGACAGCACGTCGTATTCGCCGTGGGCCACCAGGTAGTAGTCGACCAGGTTGATCGCGCTCCAGGGCACCAGCACGTAGAGCAGCAGCAGGATGAAGTTGGTGTAGTTGGCCATGAAGTTGTCCTGGCCCAGCAGCGCGATGGCCAGGGAACCACCGAACAGCACCAGGGCGATCACCGCGCGCCAGCCGGCCTTCGCCGACCAGGACGGCAGCAGGGTCTGGCCGACGGTGATGGCCGAGAGCGTGCCGCAGTACAGGTTCATCGAGTTGGTGGCGGCGATGCCGATGGAGAACACCGCGACCATGATGGCGCTGAAGCCGCCGGTCATCTCGATCAGGCCGGCGATGACGTCGCCCTCGCCCACCGACAGGCCGACCAGCACACCCAGCAGCATCGGCAGGATCGAGCCCAGGCAGCAGCCCCAGTAGCTCGACCAGAATGCGGTGCGCGCACCGGTGCCCTGCGGCATGTAGCGCGAGTAGTCGGAGACGTAGGGCGCGTAGGCCAGCTGCCAGAGCGCAGCGATGGACAGCGCGCCGAGGAAGCCGGGGATGTTGTTCTCGTTGCGCTGCAGCAGGTCCGCCGGCAGGCCGTGGACGAACACCAGCCAGACGAAGCTGATCAGCAGCACCGCGCCGGACAGCCAGGACATCACGCGGGTGTAGCCGTGGATCAGGCGGTAGCCGAACACCGTGGCGATCACGCTGATCGCGCCCACCAGCAGGATGCCGGTGTTGGTGCCGATCACCTCGAAGCGCGCGTGCAGCGCCTGGCCGCCGAGCACCAGGTTGGAGGCGAAGAAGCCCAGGTACATGATCACCACCAGGGCGACCACCAGCAAGGATCCGAAGGAGCCGAACTGGCCGCGGGTCTGCACCATCTGCGGCACGCCCAGCTGCGGCCCCTGGGCCGAGTGCAGGGCCATGAACACGCCGCCCACCAGGTTGCCGAGCACCAGCGCCAGCACGGCGGCGAAGAACGGCAGCTTGAACACGGTGACCGCCAGGGCGCCGGTGACCACGGTCAGCAGCATGATGTTGCTGCCGAACCAGATGGTGAAGAGGTCGCGGGCGCGGCCGTGTCGTTCGTGTGCGGCGATGGGCTGGATGGTGCTCAGCTCCAGGGTTGCCGCCGGGTTTTGCGTCGTCGTCATTGTACTTCTCACGCGTCGTTGGCAAGGCAGGCCCGACGCGAACGCCGGGCTCGGATCAGAAAGGGATCAAGGGAAAATCAGCGGGCGGCCCAGGCGTTGAAGCGCTGTTCCAGCTCTTCGCCGTGGTCGACCCAGAAGGCCGCGTCCACCGAGCGGGCGCCTTCGAGGTTGGCCGGGGCGGTAGGCAGTGCGTCGCGCACGTCCGCCGGCAGAAGGTCCAGGGTGCCCTTGTGCACCGGGCCGTAGGGGATGTTCTCGGAGAAGGTCTTCTGGGTTTGCGGCTGGCTGGCGAAGGCGATGAACTTCTCGGCCAGCGCCTTGTTCGGCGTGCCCTTCACCACGGCCCAGTATTCCGGGTCATACAGGCTGCCCGGCCAGACGATGCCCAGCTTCACGCCTTCCTTCTGCGCGGCGGCGATGCGGCCGTTGTAGGCGGCGCCCATCACCACGTCGCCGGCGGCCAGCCACTGCGGCGGTTGCGCGCCGGCTTCCCACCACTGGATGTTGCCCTTGAGCTGGTCGAGCTTGGCGAAGGCGCGGTCGACGCCCTCCTTGGTGCCGAGCACCTTGTAGAGGTCTTCTTGCTTCACGCCGTCGGCCAGCAGGGCGATTTCCAGGGTGTACTTGGCGCCCTTGCGCAGGCCGCGCTTGCCTGGGTATTCGGCGGTGTTCCAGAAGTCGGCCCAGGACTGCGGGGCCTTGGCGACCTTGGCGCCGTTGTAGGCCATGACCATGGACCAGACGTAGGTGGCCACGCCGCACTCGCTGAGGGTGCCGGGGACGAACTGCGCTTCGTTGCCGATGGCGGCGGGGTCGATGCGCTCGAACAGGCCTTCCTCGCAGCCGCGCAGCAGCTCGGGGCTTTCCACCTCGACCACGTCCCAGGTGACCTTGCCGACATCGACCATGGCCTTCACCTTGGCCATCTCGCCGTTGTACTCGCCGGCGACGATCTTGCCGGCGCCGCTGGCCTCGAAGGGCTTGAAGTAGGCCTGCTCCTGGGCCGCCTTGGTGGCGCCGCCGAAGGAGATGACGGTGATGCTTTGGGACTGCGCCTGAACGCTACCGACAGCGGCGGCGAGGGCACAGGTGATGGAGATGCGCGTGAGCAAGGACACTTTCATGGAACGACTCCCACAGCCGGATTGGCGTTGTTGTGTTGCTGGGCAGTACCCCCGGCCAGAAGCCGGGCAAAAAGGGTTCCATCGCGCGGGCGTCTCTGCGCTCGCGGCGTTGTTGTAGAGCTTGAGCGGTGTAGGAGCGGGCCATGCCCGCGACCGCTCATGGGTCGCGGGCATGGCCCGCTCCTACAGGGAAAAGCGGCTTACAGCACGCCGATTTCCTGGGCCGTGCGGTCGACCGCGCGGCGGGTCTTGTCGACCAGCTCGTCGATCTCGGTACGGCCGGCGACCAGCGCCGGGGCCATGATCATGCGGCCGAGGGTGGAACGGATGATCACGCCCTCCTCGAAGCCGATGGTGCGGCAACGCCAGGCGATGTCGTTCTCGTTGTCGAAGCGCTTGCGGGTGGCCTTGTCCTGGACGAACTGCAGCGCGGCGACGAAGCCGGCGCCCTGGATGTCGCCCACCAGCGGGTGGTTGCCGAAGACTTCGCGCAGGCACTGCTGCAGGTACGGGCCGGTGTCATTCTTCACCGCATTCACCCAGCCCTCGTCACGCAGTGCGCGCAGGTTGGCAACGGCGACGGCGGCGGCCACCGGGTGGCCGGAGTAGGTCAGGCCGTGGGCGAACACGCCGCCCTCTTCCACCAGCGCCTGGGCGATGCGCTTGCTCAGCACCAGGCCGCCCATGGGGATGTAGCCGGAGGTCAGGCCCTTGGCGATGGACAGGGTGTCGGGCTGGAAGCCGAAGTGCTGGTGGGCGAACCACTCGCCGGTGCGGCCGAAGCCGCCGATCACTTCGTCGGCGCACAGCAGCACATCGTACTGACGGCAGATGCGCTGGATTTCCGGCCAGTAGCTTTCCGGCGGGAAGATCATGCCGCCAGCGCCCTGGAAGGGTTCGGCAATGAAGCCGGCAACATTGTCGGCGCCCAGTTCGAGGATCTTCTCTTCCAGCTGCAGCGCGCAGCGACGGCCGAACTCGGCCGGGGTCAGGTCACCGCCGGCAGCGAAGAAGTAGGGTTCGTCGATGTGCGCGATGTCCGGGATCAGGCCACCCATCTCGTGCATGAACTTCATGCCGCCCAGCGCGGTGGCCGCCAGGGTGGAGCCGTGGTAGCCGTTCCAGCGGCCGATCATGATCTTCTTCTGCGGCTTGCCTTCGATCTGCCAGAAGCGGCGCACGGTACGGATCAGCACCTCGTTGGCCTCAGAGCCGGAGTTGGTGTAGATCGCGTGGCTGTAGTGGTCGGGCAGCAGGCTGAAGAGCGTCTCGGAGAGTTC
The DNA here is from genome assembly GCA_046940325.1 of Enterobacterales bacterium AE_CKDN230030158-1A_HGKHYDSX7. Taxonomy (GTDB): domain Bacteria; phylum Pseudomonadota; class Gammaproteobacteria; order Pseudomonadales; family Pseudomonadaceae; genus Pseudomonas. The sequence goes on from JBKYMN010000002.1 coordinate 57,337, forward strand.
GATCACCGCCGGGTGGGTGGTGTGGAAGAACATGTTGTAGTACGGCAGCTCATCGAGCTGGGCGGTGGCGGCGGCGGTCAGGTCCTTGCGGCCGTAGCCCAGGTTGGTGCACCACAGGCCGGACATGCCGTCGATGTACTGGTTGCCGTCGTTGTCCCAGAGGTGCAGGCCTTCGCCGCGCACCATCACGCGCGGGCCTTCGGCGTTCAGCGCCTTCTGGTCGAGGAAGGCATGGATGTGGTGGGCCGCGTCCGCTTTCTGGTAGTCGCGGGTGTCACGGGGCGCACGGGTGTTGTCGGTCATCGACTTTCTCCTCTTTCCCTCGGCGGTGCTCCGGCAGCCGGCCTGAGGGGTCTTCAGGGGATCGAGGGCGACGGACTTACCTGGGCAGTCTCACCGGCCGTCTCGAACGGTTCGGTTAGGAATTCTCGTGGTGCTCAGGCACCGGGGGCGACCCCGGCGGCCTGTCTAGTCTTCAGTCGCGCAGCTGGAACCAGGTGGTCTTCAGCTGGGTGTACTTGTCGAACGAGTGCAGCGAGAGGTCGCGGCCGAAGCCGGACTGCTTGCCGCCACCAAAGGGAATCGCCGGGTCCAGCGCGTCCACGGTATTCACCGACACGGTGCCGGCATTGAGCTTGCGCGCCACGCGGTGGGCGCGGTGCAGGTCGTCGCTCCACAGGGAAGCGGCGAGGCCGTAGATGCTGTCGTTGGCCAGGCGTACGGCTTCTTCTTCGCTGTCGAAGGGGATGACTGCAAGCACCGGGCCGAACACTTCGTCGCGGGCCAGGGAATGCTCCGGGCGCACGCCGGTGAAAATGGTCGGTTCGATGAAGTTGTCCGAGCCGTTGAAGCTCAGCTGGCGGCCCCCGCAGGCGAGCCAGGCGCCGTCACCGGCGGCCTGATCGATGGCGCGCAGGATGCCGGCGGTCTGCTTGCCGTCGACGATGGCGCCGGCGCGGCTGGCCGGGTCCAGCGGGTCGCCCGGCGCCCAGTCGCGGGCCTTGGCGATCAGGCGCTCGACGAATTCGTCGTGGATCGAGCGCTCCACCAGCAGGCGCGAGTTGGCCGAGCAGACTTCGCCCTGGTTGAAGAAGATGCCGAAGGCGGCTTTTTCAGCGGCCAGGTCCAGGTCGCGGCAGTCGGCGAACACCAGGTTCGGGCTCTTGCCGCCACATTCCAGCCAGACCTGCTTGAGGTTGGACTGCGCGGAATACTGCATGAAGTACTTGCCGACCTGGGTCGAGCCGGTGAACACCAGGGCGTCCACGTCCGGGTGCAGGCCCAGCGCCTTGCCGGCGGTTTCACCCAGGCCCGGCACGACGTTCAGCACGCCTTCGGGGATGCCGGCTTCCAGCGCCAGCTCGGCCAGTCGCAGGGCGGAGAACGGCGACTGTTCGGCGGGTTTGAGCACCACCGAGTTGCCGGCGGCCAGCGCGGGCGCCAGCTTCCAGGCGGCCATGTCGAGGGGGAAGTTCCACGGCACCACGGCGCCGATCACGCCCAGCGGCGCGCGGGTGATGGTGGCCAGGGCGTTCTGCGCGGTCGGGGCGACCTGGTCGTAGAGCTTGTCGAGGCTTTCGGCGTACCAGGAGAACACGCCGGCGGCGCCGGGCACGTCGATGTTCCAGGCGTCCATCACCGGCTTGCCCATGTTCAGGGTGTCGAGCAGGGCCAGTTCGTCGCGGTGGGCCATCATCAGCTCGGCGAGCTTCTGCAGCACGGCTTTGCGCTCACGCGGCGCCATGCGCGCCCAGGGGCCGGTCTCGAAGGCCTGGCGGGCGATGCGCACGGCGGCGTCGATCTCGGCGGCGCCACAGGCGGCGACATTGGCCAGCAGGCGATTGGTCGCCGGGTCGATGGCCGCGAAGGTCGCGCCATCCTGCGCGGCCACACGGCGGCCGCCGATCAGCGCGCTGTCGATGAAGGTCTGCCGGGCGGCACGCTGCCGCCAATCGTTGAGCTCGTACACCAGGGCACTCCGTGGAGGATCGTTGTTGTTGGAATGTGGATTGGATGGTCGCCCAAGGCTTGGCCAAGGAAAATTATTAAATTTGTCTTCGGCCTATATGAAAAAGCTGGGCAGGCGCGCACCGATTCAGCCCGCTGAGCACCACAATGGTGCGCGCCTGCGCACCGCTCTGGGCCGCCTGTTCAACGGGTCAGCGCGGCATACAGCTCGGGCCGGCGGCCGGGCAGATAGGGGAAGGTCTGCGCCTGGCGGGCACGCTGCTCGGGGTCCAGATCGACGATCAGCAGGCTCTCCGCGGGCCCGGCGGCAGCCAGGCGTTCGCCGTCGGGCGCGACGATGCAGGAGCCACCGAGGAAGGCCAGCCCCTCTTCCACGCCGCAGTGGTTGCAGTAGGCGACGAACAGCTGGTTCTCCACCGCCCGCGCCGGGACGATCACCCCCGGAACCGGGCCGTATTCCGGGGTCAGCGCGGTGGGGATGAGGATCAGCCCGGCACCGTTCAGCGCGTGGGTGCGCACGGCTTCGGGGTACTCCACGTCGAAGCAGATCAGCAGGCCGATACGCCAGCCGGCATAGTCGAACGGGGCTTCGAGCACGTCGCCGGCACTGAACACTTCGCGCTCCATGGCACCGAACAGGTGCGCCTTGCGGTAGTGGCCCAGCGCCGCGCCGCTGGGGCCGATCACCTGTACCGAGTTGTAGGGTTTGCCGCTGCCGGGATGGCGCTCGGCGTAGCCGTAGGCGATGGCCAGCCCGAAGCGCTGCGCCAGCTCGCCGATGCGCCGGGCCGAGGGGCCATCGGCCGACTCGGCCAGCTCGTTCATGCGCTGCGGCACGTTGTAGCCACCCAGCCACAGCTCCGGGCACAGCAGCAGCTGCGCACCAGCGGCGGCGGCCGCGCCGGCCTGGCGCTCCAGTTGGTCGAGGTTGCCGGCAACATCGCCGGGGAGGCCGCCGGTCTGCCAAAGGGCCATGCGCATGAGCTTTACTCCAGGCTGCGTGTACGGGAATTGCAGGGCGTTTTCACGGGCTGCGCTGGAGTATGCCCGTGCCCGGCGGGTCGCAGCAGGCGGCCCAGGCCATGAAAAATGTGGTCGGCGGCGAGGAAAATCTTCGCCATGGGCCGCCCCCGCCGGCCGGCGCAACGCGGTATCTTGTACAAAAAAGCATCAACGAGGCGTGTAGTGGCTTCCTATACCTTGCGGCAATTGAAGTATTTCGTGACCACCGTGGAGTGCGGCAGCGTGGCCGAGGCGTCGCGCAAGCTGTACATCGCGCAACCGTCGATTTCCACGGCGATCAAGGGGCTCGAGGAGAGCTTCGGCGTGCAGCTGTTCATCCGCCACCACGCCCAGGGCGTGTCGCTCACCCCCAGCGGCGCGCGCTTCTACCGCAAGGCGCAGGAACTGCTGCGCATGGCCCATGAATTCGAGCAGAACGCCCTGGCCGACAACGACGTGGTGGCCGGGCAGATCGACATCGGCTGCTTCGAGACGGTCGCTCCGCTCTACCTGCCGCGGCTGATCTCGGGCTTCCGCGAGCGCTACCCGGGTGTGGAAATCCGCATCAGCGACGGCGAGCAGCAGGAGCTGGTACAGGGCCTCACCGCCGGCCGCTTCGACCTGGCGCTGCTCTACGAGCACGACCTCGACGCGACCATTTCCACCGACCCGCTGATGCCCGCCCAGCGGCCGTACGCGCTGCTGCCGGAGAACCACCGCTTCGCCCAGCAGGACAAGGTGTCGCTGCGCGACCTGGTGTTGGAGCCGATGATCCTGCTGGACGTGCAGCCCAGCCGCACCTACTTCGTGCGCATCTTCGAAGAGCTGGGGCTGAACCCGCATATCGCGTTCAGCTCGCCGTCGATCGAGATGGTCCGCGGCATGGTCGGCCAGGGCTTCGGCTTCTCGGTGCTGGTGACCCGCCCGCACTCGGAGTGCACCTACGACGGCAAGAAGGTGGTGATGGTGAACATCGCCGAGGACGTCAGCGCCTCCGGCCTGGTCGCCGCCTGGCTCAAACGCGCCCAGCTGACCAAGCCGGCGCAGCTGTTCGTGGATTTTGCGCGGGAGGAGTTGAGCGGGAAGCACTGAGGTCCGCTGTTCGCTCTTCGTAGGAGCGAGCTTGCTCGCGAACGAACCTCGGCGCGGTGGCTTGCCCTCACCCTAACCCTCTCCCAGAGGGAGAGGGGATTGTTCGGCGCGCACTGAAAGCCCGGCGCTCGCCGGCTGACTCCCAAAACAGGCCAACGCTGCGGACGGCCCCCTCTCCCGCCGGGAGAGGGCTGGGGTGAGGGAATGGCCCGGGCATCAAGCCCCTCCCGTCACTCCCCGTGCCTCCCACCGACATCCGGCGTTACAATCCCGCCCCCTTTCGTTTTCGTCATACCCCGCCCCATGTTGATCTGGAAAGAGCGCGTGCAGCGCCTCATCACCCTCGTCCTCGGCCTGCTGCAGCGCTACCCGCGCGTGATCGCCCTGTTCGGCTTCTGCTCCGGCGTCTTCAGCTTCATCATGGTGGACCGCCACCGCGCCGGCTTCGCCCGCGCCATGGCCATCGTCATGCTGGTCAGCTGGATCTGGCTGATGCTGGAAAACCTGCTGACCAAGCGCTTCAAGCGCCGCTTCGGCTGGGAAGTGCCGCCGGGGCTGCTGCGCTACGCGACCCAGCTGATCCACCAGGAAAGCCTGTTCTTCTGCCTGCCGTTCTTCTTCGTCACCACCACCTGGAACAGCGGCCAGGCGCTGTTCACCGGCGTGCTGACGCTCGCCGGGCTGGCCGCGATCACCGACCCGGTGTACTACAAGTTCCTCTCGGTACGGCGCTGGACCTTCCTCGGCTACCACACCCTGACGCTGTTCGCGGTGCTGCTCACCGCGCTGCCGATCATCCTCCACCTGAGCACCCCGCAGAGCTACCAGGCGGCGCTGGGCATCGCCGTGCTGCTGTCGTTCCCGAGCCTGGCGGTGACGGTGAAGATCCACAAATGGTGGCGCTGGTTCGCGCTGATCGGCCTGACCCTGTCCATCGGCGCGGTGGGCTGGTTCGCCCGCGCCTGGGTGCCGCCTTCGACCCTGTGGATGACCGAAATGGCGGTGACCGAGAGCTTCGACAACACCCAGCGCACCCCCGGCGACAGCGTGGAGACGGTCAGCGTCGCGCAGATCAAGAGCCAGGGTCTGTATGCCTACACCGCGATCAACGCCCCGCGCGGGCTGAACGAGCGCATCTACCACGCCTGGCGCAAGGACGGCCAGGAAGTCGACCGCATCGCCCTGGATATCAAGGGTGGTCGCGAGGCCGGCTACCGCGCCTGGACGCACAAGCAGAACTTCCCCACCGACCCGAGCGGGAAATGGCAGGTGCAGGTACTGACGGAGGCCGGTCAGGTGATCGGCACGCTGCGCTTCGAGGTCACGCCCTGACCGTTCGGTATCCTTGACCCGACTCGGCGCTTTCCTCTACATAGAGCCTCTCCCGAGAACAAAAAGCGCCGAGAGAGTCATGACCGATACTGCCTTGCACCCGTTCGACCGCGCCGTGGCCCTGCAACCCGTGGCCGGCCAGCCCAACCTCTACGAGGGCCACACCAGCCAGGACTACTGGAACATGGTCGGCCCCTTCGGTGGCGTGACTGCCGCTGTCCTGCTGCAAGGCGCGCTGCGCCACCCACAGCTGCTCGGCAGCCCGGTGTCGCTGACGGTGAACTACGCCGCCGCGGTCGTGGCCGGCGCCTTCCAGGTCGAAGCCATCCCGGTGCGCACCAACCGCTCCACCCAGCACTGGCTGCTGCAATTGACCCAGGCCGATGAAACCGGCGAACAGCAGGTCACTACCACCGCCACCCTGGTCACCGCGCTGCGCCGCGAGACCTGGAGCCTGACCGATATCCCGGCGCCGGACTGCGCGCCGCCCAGCGACTTCGAGCCGATGAGCCCGGCCGCCAAGGGCGTGGCCTGGCCCAAGCAGTACGAGATGCGCCCGGTGTCCGGCGCCTTCCCGACGAAATGGGACGGCAGCGGCGAAACCAGCCGCAGCCAACTCTGGCTGCGCGACGCCCAGGACCGCCCGCTGGACTTCCTGTCCCTGGCGGCGATGAGCGACATCTTCTACCCGCGCGTCTGGCTGCGCCGCGCCACCCCGGTACCGGCCGGCACCGTGTCGATCACCACCTACTTCCACACCGACGCCGCACAATTGGCCGAGGTGGGCACCGGCTATGTGCTGGGTGACGCCCGCGCCCAGGAATTCCGCAACGGCTTCTTCGACCAGAGCGCCCAGCTGTGGAGCGAATCCGGTGCGCTGCTGGCGACCAGCAACCAGATCGTTTACTACAAGGAATAATTCCCGGCGTGGACTCAGGGATGGCCACCATGCAAAGCCACAAGCACCTCAATAGCAAAAGCCTGATCGGCATGGCGCTCCAGCGATGGGACAGCATGTCTTCCTGGGATGCCATCTTTGAGCTTCGCTTTCGACCCGAGGAGGAGACCGTCCATCGCTGCCGGCAACTGTTCGCCTCGAAGAACTGGCGCAAGAGAGCTCTGGCAGTGAACGTGATCTGCCAGCTGCAATATTCGGATCATCGGGAATATGCGCGGGACGCCTCCCTCGAGCTGATTCAGGCTGGGCTGGATGATCCGCAAAGCGAAGTTATTGCCGCCGCGGCATTCGCCGCAGGTCATCGCGAATGTCCTATTTTCCTGAACAGACTGATCGAGCTGGCTTCCGATCCTGATTGCGAACTGCGCTATGCAGCAACCTTCGGACTCGGCAGAAATCAGGACGCGAAAGCAATACCGACCATGTTGGCATTAGCGAAGGATGTTGATGACGACGTCCGCAACTGGGCGATGTTCGGCCTGGGCTCAATGTGGGATCTGGATACTCCGGAAATTCGCGAAGCTCTCTGGATCGGTTACTCAGACAGTGTCGATGAAATACGAGGCGAAGCCCTCGCTGGACTGGCAAAACGCCGGGACAAACGTGTGCTCGATCTTTTGCGTTCGGCTCTGGAGGCCGATCTGTTCGGCAGCTGGAACGTCGAGCTGGTTGAAATGCTGTCTGAGCCGGAATACCAAACCGAGTTGCAGGAGCTCGCAGAGAGATTGCCTACAGCCAACGAGGCGTACCGCGAGTCGCTCAAGTTGTTGCTCGAGGAAATAGATGATCTGAAGCGAACGACGTGAGCATGAAAAAGCCCGGCACTTGGCCGGGCTTTTTCATGGCGGCGAGGAAGGCTCAGACCTTCTTCACGAACTCCGACTTCAGCTTCATCGCGCCGATGCCATCGATCTTGCAGTCGATGTCATGGTCGCCATCCACCAGGCGAATGTTCTTCACCTTGGTGCCGACCTTCACCACCAGGGACGAGCCCTTGACCTTGAGGTCCTTGATCACGGTGACGGTATCGCCGTCCTGCAGCAGGTTGCCCACCGAGTCCTTGATCACGCGGGCATCGCTGTCGCCCTCGCTCGAACCGTCAGCGGACCACTCGTGGGCGCACTCGGGGCAGACCAGCTGGGCGCCGTCTTCGTAGGTGTATTCGGAGTTGCATTTGGGGCAGGGCGGCAGCTGGCTCACGGCGGGTCTCACATCGAAACGGTGGAAAAGACCGCAGAGTATATAAGGTTTCTCCCTTCCCTGCCCGATGACACCATTGGCAAAGCGCCAGCACCGTTACAGAAGTGTAAGAATCCATCGCTATAAAAGGCGGCCTCTTCGATAAGAAAAAGGACGCCATGCCATGCTGCACAAGCCCACCCCGCTCGCGCTGAGCATTGCTGTCGTGCTAGCGAGCCTGGCCGCCGAAACCGCCAACGCGGTTCCAGTGTCGCCGATCATCAGCGACGCCCAGACCAACAGCCGCACCCTGGCCAACCAGGACACCCTGACGGTCACCCGCACCGGCAGCCTGGTCACCAGCGGCAAGAGCGTCGACCTCAAGGGCGCGGCCACCGGCACTGGCGTGGTCATCGACAACAGCGGCCTGATGCAGTCCACCACCGGCCGCGTGGTCGACACCTCCGGCAGCGACAGCACCACGCGCTTCTACCAGATCATCAACCGCGAAGGCGGGCGCATCCTCGGCTTCGACGACGCCATCCGCATGAACAACCCGTTCAGCGCCGGCAACGTGCTGATCGACAACGCCGGCAGCATCTATTCGGCCACCGGCCAGGCGCTGGACTTCGACAAGCTGCAGAGCGCCGCCACCGTCACGATCATCAACCGCGCCACGGGCGTGATCCACAGCGACGGCAACGACGCCATCCGTCCTGGCGGCAATGCGACGATCAGCAACTACGGTGAAATCAGCAGCTCGGACATGATCACCGCCGACACCAAGAACGACGGCATCGACTTCCAGGGCGCCTCGGGCGGCCAGGTGGAGAACCACGGCCTGATCAGCGGCGGCCGCCACGGCATCACCACCGACGTCGGCGCCACCCTGATCAACTACGCCGACGGCGTGATCATCGGCCGCAACGGCTCAGGCTTCGGCTCCGACGGCGACGGCACGGTGATCAACTACGGACGCATCACCGGCTCCTACAACGGCCTGGTGCCGGACGGCGACGGCGATGGCGTGGACATCGACTACACCGGCCACATCGAGAACCACGGCCTCATCGAAGGTACCGGCGCCGCCGGCTCGAAGGACGGCTCGCCCAACGGCAGCGAAGGCATCGCCATGGGTGGCGGCACCATCATCAACTACGCCGGCGCGATCATCCGCAGCGTCGACCGCGGCATCCTGGTCGACGACGGCAACGGCAACAGCGGCTTCGGCAAGACCTACCTGGAAAACCACGGCACGATTTCCGGCGAAAGACTCTCCGGCGTGACCCTCTCCGGCGACCTCGACGATACCGTGATCAACGACGGCCTGATCCACGGCGGCAACGGCATTGCCCTGGAAATGGGCGGCGGCAACGACTCGCTGATTCTGCTCTCCGGCAGCCGCTTCGAAGGCCTGGTGGACGGCGGCAGCGGCCGCGATAGCGTCACCCTCGACGACGCTTCCGGCGGCAGCTTCGGCGACAGCGCCAACTTCGAGTGGCTGGACGTGAAACAGGGCAGCTGGACACTCGCCAGCACGAACGACTTCAGCGAAGGCGGCGAAGTCTTCAGCGGCGCCAGCCTGACCAACACCGGCAGCCTCCTCGGCACCCTGCAGATCGACCAGGGCGCCACCTACTCGGGCAGCGGCAGCGTCGGCGGGCTGAACGTCGCCGGCACCCTGGTCGCCTCGCCGGCAACCGGCGCGGCCCACGTCACCGGCAACCTGAACCTGCAGAGCGGCTCGACCCTGTCCTTCGGCGTTGAGCCCAGCGGCGCCCACGCCACCGTGCAGGTGGACGGCAAGACCAGCATCGACGGCTCGCACCTCGCCGTGCAGGCCGGCAGCGGCAACTGGCCGTGGCAGAGCAGCGTGCAGGTCATCAGTTCCACCGGTGGCGTCAGCGGCCAGTTCGCCGACGTGAAGAGCAACTTCGCCTTCCTCACTCCGACCCTGAGCTACAGCGCCAACAGCGTCGACCTGCAACTGACCCGCAACGATGTGCAGTTCAGCGACCTCGCCAGCAGCAGCAACGGCCACAACGCGGCCTCCGCCCTGCAGAGCCAGAACGGAGGCGCGCTGTACAACGCATTGATCACCAGCGACGCGGGCAACGCCACCAAGGCCCTGGAACAACTGGCCGGAGCCAGCAACGCCAGCCTGGCCGCCGCGACCCTCGCCGGCAGCCAGCAGGTCGGCGGCGCCATGCTCAACGCCGTACGCCAGCTGGGCAGCAGCAGCCTGCTGGCGGCCACCGAACGCAGCGATACGCCAATGCTCGCCGCCACCGGCGTACCCAGCGAAGCGCGCAACCTCAACGACCCGAACGCCGCCGGCCGCCTGTGGGTGCAAGGCATCGGCAGCCACGGCAAGCTCGACGAGCACGACAACAGCGGCGACCTGCAGCAGAACACCGGCGGCACCCTGCTCGGCGCCGACTGGGCGCTGACCCCGGACTGGCGCCTGGGCGTGCTCGGCGGCTACTCGCACACCGACCTGGACGGCAGCGGCGGTGTCTCCGGCGATATCGACAGCTGGCACCTGGGCGCTTACGCGCTGCACCAGAGCGGCCCGCTGGCGGTGCGCCTGGGCGCGGCCTACAGCAGCCACGACGGCGAGAGCAAACGCCGGGTCGAGTTCGACGGCTTCAGCGATCGACCCAAGGGCGACTACGACGCCGACAGCTGGCAGGCCTTCGCCGAGACCGGCTACGCCATGGGCAGCGGCCGCCTGAGCGCCGAGCCCTACGCGCGCCTGGACTACCAGCGCTACGAGCGCGACTCGTACGATGAAAAGGGTGGCGCGGCCGCGCTGCACGTCGATTCCCAGGACCAGGACAACCTGAGCAGCACCCTCGGCCTGCGCATCGCCCGGCTCGATACTCTGAGCAACGGCATGAGCTTCACCCCGCGCCTGGGCCTGGGCTGGCGCCATACCTTCGGCGACATCGACAGCGAAACCCGCCAGTCCTTCCTCGCCGGCGGCGACGCCTTCAGCGTCCAGGGCACCGCCCTGGACCGCAACAGCCTGCTGCTGGATGTCGGCTTCGATGTCGGGGTGTCGGCCCGCAACACCCTCGGCATCGGCTACAGCGGCCAGATGGGCAGCAACGCACAGAACCATGCACTGATCGCCCAGTGGCAGATGGCGTTCTGATCGACCTCGGCGAAACGAAAAAGCCCGGTCATGACCGGGCTTTTTCATACGCACCATAACCACGCTAGATTCGGAAATTTCCCAACCTCTCTCGGATGGCAGGTCATAGCCTCCGGCGCCGCTCACGGCAAAGCTTTCGCTCCCCGGTCAGCCGACCGGGCATTGCCAATCCTCGATGAGTGAGCACCCCATGAAAAAGCTTCTTCTCCTGATCGCCGCCTGCGCCGTTCTCGCCGCCTGCGACAAGAAACCCGAGCCTGCCGCCAAGGCTGCTGCCCCGGCTGCGGCCAGCGCCGCCCAGCCTGAAGCCAAACCCGCCGCGCAACCGCCCGCCCCTGCGGCAGAAGCCCAGCCCAGCGCCGCCCCGGCCGAACAGCCCGCCCCGGCGTCCAACGCGGCTGAAGAAGAAAAGGAAGAGTAATCGGCCCGGCGCCATCCCGCGCCGGTCGACCAGCACAACCAGCCGCCTCCGGGCGGCTGGTTGCTTTCAGGGCTGCAACTGGCTCAGGTAGGCGGCCAGCGCGGTGATGTCCTCTTCACTGAGCAACCCTGCCACCGCCAGCATTGGCGAGTTCGCCCGGCTGGGGTCCTTGTCGCGGTAGCGCTGCAGCGCGTGGGTCAGGTAGTCGCGGGGTTGCCCGGCGATGCGCGGGAAGCCGTCCCGGCCCATGGCCGTCGTGCCGTGGCAGGTGGTACAGACCGTGGCGAAGCGCTGCGCCCCTTGCGCCACCAGCGTCGAGTCGGCAGCCGCCGCTGCGGGCCGGGGCACGACCTTCTGCTGGCTGAAGTAGTAGGCGATGTTCACCCGCTCGTTGATGGTCAGCAGCTTGGCCGCCTGGTTCATCACGAAGTCGGTGCGCTGGCCATCGACGTACTTCTCGAAGGCATCGAACAGGTACTGCGGGTTCTGCCCGGCCAGGTTGGGAATGTAGTCGCGCTTGCTGTTGCCATCCTTGCCGTGGCACTGGCTGCACAGCAGGATGCGCTCCTGGGCGGCGGCATAGGCCTGTTCGCGGGCGGCGGGGTCCTGCTCCAGCGCGGCCAGCCGATCCATCATTTCCGAAGCCTGCGCGGCCCCGCACAGCAGCACCCACAACAGAACGACTCTTCCCATCACCAGACCCTGGTCAGTTTTCCCAGCATCGACGCTAATGGGTTTCTGAAGGAAGTTTCCGACGCAGATCAAGCAAAGCGGCAAATCCCGCGGACAAAAAAAAGGGGGAGCATCGTGCTCCCCCGTGGGACTGAACCTTAAAGACCCGTCTGTCCTTGGTCAGCCTTCAATTTCAACCAGGATCTCACCGGGGTTGACCCGGTCGCCCTTGGCTACGTGGATGGCCTTCACGGTGCCGGCGATGCCCGCCTGCACTTCGGTCTCCATCTTCATCGCTTCGGTGATCAGCACGGCCTGGCCGGCCTTCACGCTGTCGCCTTCCTTCACCAGCACATCGACGATGTTGCCCGGCATGGTGGTGCTGACATGGCCCGGCTCGCTGGCGTGCTTGCGCTTGTTGCCGCCGCCGCCGACGAACTCGTTGAGCGGCTCGAACACCACCTCTTCGGGCATGCCATCCACCGACAGGTAGAAGTGGCGCTTGCCGTCGGTCTTCACGCCGACGCCGGTGATGTCCACGCGGTAGCTCTCGCCGTGCACGTCGACCACGAACTCGGTCGGCACACCTTCACCACCGGCAGCGGCCACGCCCTTGCCGTTGGGGATCGGCAGCAGCTCTTCGGGTTGCAGGGTGCCGGCGGCGCGCTCCTCGAGGAACTTGCGGCCGATGTCCGGGAACATGGCGAAGGTCAGCACGTCCTCTTCGGATTTGGCGAGCGTGCCGATCTCTTCGCGCAGCTTGTTCAGCTCCGGCTTGAGCAGGTCGGCCGGACGCACGTCGATGACTTCCTCGTTGCCGATGGCCTGGCGGCGCAGCGCTTCGTTGATCTTGCCCGGCGCCTTGCCGTAGCGGCCCTGCAGGTAGAGCTTCACCTCGTTGGTGATGGTCTTGTAGCGCTCGCCGGCCAGCACGTTGAAGAACGCCTGGGTGCCGACGATCTGCGAGGTCGGGGTGACCAAGGGCGGGAAGCCGAGGTCTTCGCGCACGCGGGGGATTTCCGCGAGCACTTCGGGCATGCGGTTCAGCGCGCCCTGTTCCTTGAGCTGGTTGGCCAAGTTGGAAATCATCCCGCCCGGCACCTGGTTGACCTGCACGCGGGTATCCACGCCGGTGAACTCGCTCTCGAACTGGTGGTACTTCTTGCGCACGGCGTGGAAGTACATGCCGATCTCCTGGATCAGCTCCAGGTCCAGGCCGGTGTCGAACGGGGTGTCGCGCAGGGCGGCGACCATGGATTCGGTACCCGGGTGGCTGGTGCCCCAGGCCATGCTGGAGATCGCGGTGTCGATACGGTCGGCGCCGTTTTCCACAGCCTTGAGCTGGCACATGCTGGCCACGCCGGCGGTGTCGTGGGAGTGCACCACCACGTCCAGCGGCAGCGCGTCCTTCAGCGCCTTGACCAGTTGGCCGGTGGCGTAGGGGGTCAGCAGGCCGGCCATGTCCTTGATGGCGATGGAGTCCACGCCCATGTCGGCCATGGCCTTGCCCTGGGCGACGAAGGCGTCGATGGTGTGCACCGGGCTGGTGGTGTAGGCGATGGTGCCCTGGGCGTGCTTGCCGGCGGCCTTCACCGCTTCGATGGAAACGCGCAGGTTACGCACGTCGTTCATCGCGTCGAAGATGCGGAACACGTCGATGCCGTTGACCGCCGCCTTGGCGACAAAGGCACGGACCACGTCGTCGCTGTAGTGGCGGTAGCCCAGCAGGTTCTGTCCGCGCAGGAGCATCTGCAGGCGGGTGTTGGGCAGCGCGGCCTTGAGCTTGCGCAGGCGCTCCCACGGGTCTTCCTTGAGGAAGCGCACGCAGGCGTCGAAGGTGGCGCCGCCCCAGACTTCCAGCGACCAGTAGCCGACCTGGTCGAGCTTGTCGCAGATCGGCAGCATGTCTTCGGTGCGCATCCGGGTCGCCAGCAGCGACTGGTGGGCGTCGCGCAGGATGGTATCGGTGACGGTGACTTTCTTGGAAACGGTCATGAACGAATTCCTCACAGGCCAGCGTGGGCGGCAATGGCGGTAGCGATGGCGATGGCCAGGTGCGACGGGGTGCGCTTGATGGAGTACTGGGTCAGTTCCGGGTGGCTTTCGACGAAGCTGGTGTTGAACTGGCCGTTACGGAATTCCGGGTTCTTGAGGATTTCCTGGTAGTAGGCCGCGGTGGTCTTCACGCCCTGCACGCGCATGTCGTCCAGCGCCCGCAGGCCGCGGTCCAGCGCCTCTTCCCAGGTCAGCGCCCAGACCACCAGCTTCAGGCACATCGAGTCGTAGTACGGCGGGATGGTGTAGCCGGTGTAGATCGCTGTGTCGGTACGCACGCCGGGGCCACCGGGCGCGTAATAGCGGGTGATCTTGCCGAAGGACGGCAGGAAGTTGTTCTTCGGGTCTTCGGCGTTGATCCGGAACTGCAGGGCGAAGCCCCGATGGATGATGTCTTCCTGCTTGACCGAGAGCGGCAGGCCGGAGGCCACGCGGATCTGCTCGCGGACGATGTCGATGCCGGTGATTTCCTCGGTGATGGTGTGTTCCACCTGCACGCGGGTGTTCATTTCCATGAAGTACACCTCGCCATCGGCGAGCAGGAACTCCACGGTGCCGGCGTTCTCGTAGCCCACGGCCTTGGCGGCGCGCACCGACAGGTCACCGATGTAGGCGCGCTGCTCGGGGGTGAGCTGCGGGCTGGGGGCGATCTCGATGAGCTTCTGGTTGCGGCGCTGGATCGAGCAGTCGCGCTCGAACAGGTGCACGGTGTTGCCGAAGGAGTCGGCGAGAATCTGCGCCTCGATGTGCTTGGGATTGACGATGCACTTCTCGAGGAAGACTTCCGCGCTGCCGAAGGCCTTGGTGGCCTCGGAGATCACGCGGGGGAAATTCTGTTCCAGCTCCTCGCGGCTGTTGCAGCGGCGGATGCCGCGGCCGCCACCGCCGGAGGTGGCCTTGAGCATCACCGGGTAGCCGATGCGCTCGGCTTCGGACAGGGCTTCGGCCAGGTCCGCGACGTTGCCTTCGGTGCCGGGAGTGCAGGGCACGCCGGCGGCGATCATGCTGCGCCGCGCTTCGGTCTTGTCGCCCATGCGGCGGATGACTTCCGCCGACGGGCCGATGAACTTGATCCCGCGCTCGGCGCAGATATCGGCCAGCTCGGCATTCTCGGAAAGGAAGCCATAGCCCGGGTGCAGGGCGTCGCAGCCGGTTTCCACCGCCAGGTTCACCAGGGCACGGGGGTTGAGGTAACCCGCCAGCGGGTCGGCGCCCAGGCTGTGGGCTTCGTCGGCGCGCTTGACGTGCAGGGCGTGACGGTCGGCATCGGAATAGACGGCCACCGAACGGATGCCCATCTCGGCGCAGGCGCGCACGATCCGGACAGCGATCTCCCCACGGTTGGCGATCAGGATTTTCTTGATCACTGCGGCTTTCCCTCGGCCCGGGCCTTGTGGACCCCGGCGTAAAAACCCATCGGCAGCTCCGGTCACGGCAGCTGGATTCTCTTGTGGACTCTTCTTGTAGATATGGCTCGACTGGAGCGGGCTCCGGCGTGTTTTTACCCTAGCGCGGGAGGGAGGATTAACCAAAATCAATAATTATTGGGGTAGCCATAAAGAATGCTTTATAGTCGATCCGAAATGTCGCGATCAGGCCGAGTTCTATGCGTAAGTCATTGATGCGTATGACCCTTCGCCAGCTGCAGGTTTTTCGTGCGGTGTGCGAAAGCCGTTCCTACAGCCGCGCCGCGGAGGAAATGGCCCTGACCCAGCCGGCGGTCAGCCTGCAGATCCGCCAGCTGGAAGAACTGGTCGGCCAGCCGCTGTTCGAATACATCGGCAAGAAGCTCTACCAGACCGATGCCGCCGACGCCCTGCTGCGTGCGACGACCGACATCTTCCAGCGCCTGGAAGTGCTGGACATGAACCTGTCCGACCTCAAGGGTTCGCTGCAGGGCCAGTTGCGCCTGGCGGTGGAGTCCAGCGCGAAGTACATCACCCCGCACCTGTTCGCCGCCTTCCAGGCCCAGCATCCGGACGTCAGCCTGAACCTCGCGGTGGTCAACCGCGCGCAGGTGATCAAGCGCCTGTCGGACAACCGCGACGACCTGGTGATCATGTCGCTGGTGCCACAGGACATGGCGCTGGAATTCCTGCCCTTCCTGAACAACCCGATCGTCGCCGTGGCGCCGCCGGACCACCCGCTGTGCAACGCCGCCAAGCTCTCGCTGAAGGACCTGGAACCCTATCCGCTGCTGATCCGCGAGCCCGGCTCGGGGACACGCAAGGCCTGCGAGGAGCACTTCCAGCAGAAGCGCGCGCACTTCCCGCAGACGCTGGAATTCGCCTCGCTGGAAGGGTCACGGGAAGGGGTGCTGGCGGGTCTGGGGCTGGCATTGCTGCCGCGCCATGCGGTGAGCCGCGAATTGCAGTCGGGGCTACTGCACGAGCTGCCGGTGGAAGAGCTGCCGCTCTACCGCAGCTGGTGTCTGGTGCACGCCCGCGGCAAGCGCCTGAGCCCGGTGGCCCAGGCGTTCGTCGCCTTCATCCGTGAAGAGCGGGCGCTGATCAGCCAGCTGGCCGAACGCTTCGCCGGCCCGCCTTCGCCGAAGTGAGGTAGGCGGCAGCGATCAGGTCGGGGTAATCGGAGGTTTCGAGGGCGAGGCGCTGGGCCTCCATGCGGTCCTCGATGGCGCGACGGAACTGCATGCGTCGCTGGTCTTCGAGCTTGCGGCGGGTCTTGCTATCCACTTGGAGCTGGGTGTCGTCGATATGGCGGGGCATCTCGCATCTCCCAAGGCCTAAGGGCTGGAGACGCCAGCATGCTGACGACGGATGACCGTTTGACGACGTGGGGGTGAAGCGCCGGTGACGCCGACGAGTGGTCGGCGGCACCGTTACAGCCGAATCAGGACGCCTCTTCCGGGCGCTCTTCGTGGTTCTTCACCACCTTCGGCGACAGGCGCAGGCTGCGCAGACTGCGCTTCACGCTCTTCAGGTGATTCACCAGGTCCGGACCACGGGCCATGGCCACGCCCATGGCCAGCACGTCGATCACCACCAGGTGGGCGATACGCGAGGTCAGCGGGGTGTAGATGTCGGTGTCTTCGTGTACGTCCACCGCCAGGTTCACCGTGGCCAGGTCCGCCAAGGGGGTCTGGCTGGGGCACAGGGTGATCAACGTGGCGCCGGCTTCGCGCACCAGGTTGGCGGTCACCAGCAGGTCCTTGGAGCGGCCGGACTGGGAGATGCAGATCGCCACGTCCGAGGGCTTCAGGGTCACCGCCGACATCGCCTGCATGTGCGGGTCGGAGTAGGCCGCCGCCGACAGCAGCAGGCGGAAGAACTTGTGCTGGGCATCCGCCGCCACGGCGCCGGAGGCACCAAAGCCGTAGAACTCGACACGCTGGGCATGGGCGATGGCCGCAATGGCGCGCTCCAGGGCGTGGGTGTCGAGGTGTTCGCGGACTTCCATCAGCGAGTGCAGGGTGGTGTCGAAGATCTTCAGGCTGAAGTCCGCCACCGAATCGCTCTCGTTGATCGAGAACTGACCGAAACTGGCACCGGCGGCCAGGCTCTGTGCCAGCTTGAGCTTGAGGTCCTGGAAGCCGGTGCAGCCGATGGCGCGGCAGAAGCGCACGATGGTCGGCTCGCTGACGCCGACGCCATGGGCGAGGTCCGCCATGGAGCTGTGCATGACCGATGCAGGGTCCTGCATCACGTGATCGGCAACCTTGAGCTCCGACTTGCGGAGCAGATGACGCGACTGGGCAATGTGCTGCAAAAGGTTCACAGGGATAGGCTCGATGAAGGTTGTCTGAATTTTATGTAGTCTTGATGTAGTTATACTACAAAACTACTCGCCAAGCCCAGGGAATAAGTCTTTGAACGCGCCCGCCAGCCCTAGTCTCCCCAGCTCCTGCGACATCCTGGTATTCGGCGGCAGTGGCGATCTGGCGCTACACAAGCTGCTGCCGGCGCTCTACCACCTGCACCGGGAGAATCGCCTGCCGGCCGACACGCGGATCTTCGCCCTGGCCCGCAGCCAGCGCGACAACGCCGCCTACCTCGCCCTCGCCGAGCGCAATTGCCGCGCCCAGGTAGCGCGCAGCGACTTTTCCGCCGAGGCCTGGCGCAGTTTCGCCCAGCGCCTGGAGTACGTGGCGATGGACGCCTCGCAGAGCGCCGACTTCGGCCGCGTGGCCAAGGCGCTCAAGCGCACGGAGGGCCGCGTGCTGGTGCACTACCTGGCCACCGCGCCGAGCCTGTTCGCGCCCATTGCGCAGAACCTGAAGATCGCCGGCCTCGCCGGGCCGCTGGCGCGCATCGTGCTGGAAAAGCCGCTGGGCCACTCGCTGGAGTCCGCGGTGGCGATCAACCAGGCCATCGGCGAAGTGTTCGACGAATCGCGGGTCTTCCGCATCGACCACTACCTGGGCAAGGAAACCGTGCAGAACCTGATGGCCCTGCGCTTCGCCAATACCCTGTTCGAACCGGTGTGGCGCAACAGCCATATCGACCACGTGCAGATCACCGTCAGCGAGACCCTGGGCGTGGAGAACCGTGGCGGCTACTACGACCATGCCGGGGCCATGCGCGACATGGTGCAGAACCACCTGCTGCAACTGCTCTGCCTGGTGACCATGGAGGCGCCGGTGCGCTTCGACGCCGAGGCGGTACGCAACGAGAAGGTGAAGATCCTCCAGGCGCTCAGGCCGATTTCCGGGCAGGACGTGCAGGACAAGACCGTGCGCGGCCAGTACGCCGCCGGGCACATCGGCGGGCAGGAGGTGCCGGCCTACTGGTTCGAGAAGAATGTCGACAACGACAGCGATACGGAGACCTTCGTCGCCGTTCAGGCAGAGATCGACAATTGGCGCTGGGCCGGCGTGCCGTTCTACCTGCGCACCGGCAAGCGCATGGCGAAGAAGTGCTCGGAGATCGTCATCCAGTTCAGGCCGGTGCCCGACAGCCTGATCGGCAGCGGCGCCGGCGCGGCGAACCGCCTGTGGATCAGGCTGCAGCCCGAGGAGCGCATCAGCGTGCAGCTGATGGCCAAGGCCCCCGGCAAGGGCATGCAGCTGGAGCCGGTAGAGCTGGACCTCAACCTGGCCGATGCCTTCAGCGCCAACAAGCGCCGCTGGGACGCCTACGAGCGCCTGCTGCTGGACGTCATCGAAGGCGACTCGACGCTGTTCATGCGCCGCGACGAGGTGGAAGCGGCCTGGCGCTGGGTCGACCCGATCCTCCAGGGCTGGCGCGAGCACTACCAGAGCCCGCGCCCCTACCCGGCCGGCAGCAACGGGCCGGAACAGGCGCAGACGCTACTGGAACTGCAGGGGCGGCGCTGGCTGGAGTGATCCCCTTCCGGATATTGCCGGACGAACACCCCGTAGGATGGCGTGGAGCGCAGCGATACCCATCAAATCCGCGCGCCGACAGCATGGGTATCGCTGCGCTCCACCCATCCTGCAAAGAGCACGTCGGGCATAAAGTCTCGGGGATCGGAAAGAGCATCCGTTGACCTCGCTCAGCACGCGCGGCCCGTGAATTTCCTAGAGTGGCGGCCTTTTTCCCACTGCCTGCTACGCCGCCATGTCCGCCACTCCGTTCTCCCCCGAGCTGCTCTGCCCCGCCGGCTCGCTGAAAAGCCTGCGCCACGCCTTCGCCTACGGCGCCGATGCCGTCTACGCCGGCCAGCCACGCTACAGCCTGCGGGTACGCAACAACGAGTTCGACCACGCCAACCTCGCCACCGGCATCAACGAGGCCCACGCCCTGGGCAAGCGCCTGTACGTGGTGGTCAACATCGCCCCGCACAACGCCAAGCTGAAGACCTTCCTGCAGGACGTCGAGTCGGTGATCGCCCTCGGTCCGGATGCGCTGATCATGTCCGATCCCGGCCTGATCATGCTGGTTCGCCAGCATTTCCCCGAGGTTGATATCCACCTGTCGGTGCAGGCCAACGCGGTGAACTGGGCCAGCGTCGAGTTCTGGCGCCAGCAGGGGCTCAAGCGGGTGATCCTGTCCCGCGAGCTGTCGCTGGAAGAGATCGGCGAGATTCGCGAGCGCGTGCCGGGCATGGAGCTGGAAGTCTTCGTCCACGGTGCGCTGTGCATGGCCTACTCCGGGCGCTGCCTGCTGTCGGGCTACATCAACCGCCGCGACCCCAACCAGGGCACCTGCACCAACGCCTGTCGCTGGGAATACCAGGCCCACGCCGCCCATGAGGACGAACTGGGCCACGCGGTGCGCAACAACCTGCCGACCCTGGGCATCGGCGCGCCGACGAAGGACATCGTCCTGCTCGAAGAAGGCGGCCGCCCCGGCGAACTGATGGAGGCCTTCGAGGACGAGCACGGCACCTACATCATGAATTCCAAGGACCTGCGCGCCATCCAGCATGTGCAGCGTCTGGCGCAGATGGGTGTGCATTCGCTGAAGATCGAGGGTCGGACCAAGTCCCACTACTACGTCGCGCGCACCGCCCAGGCCTACCGCCAGGCCATCGACGACGCCGTCGCCGGGCGCGCCTTCGACCTCGGCCTGATGGACACCCTGGAGTCCCTCGCCCACCGCGGCTACACCGAAGGATTCCTGCGCCGCCACGTGCACGACGAGTACCAGAACTACCAGTACGGCCACTCGCTGTCGGAGCGTCAGCAGTTCGTCGGCGAGTTCACCGGCGAGCGCCGCCACGGCCTGGCCGAGGTACGGGTGAAGAATCGCTTCGAGGTGGGCGACAGCGTCGAGCTGATGACCCCGGCGGGCAACCGCACCTTCCGCCTGCACGCCATGGAGAACGCCCGTGGCGAGTCCATCGGCGTTGCGCCGGGCGACGGCCATGTCGTCCATATCCCGGTGCCCGACGGGCTCGACCTGCAATACGCCCTGCTGATGCGCAACCTGAACGGCGGCAGCACTCGCGATGCGCGCGAGCCAGCGGCGGCCGGTGGTTGCGGGAACGAGTGCGGGCAATGCGGGTGTGGCGGTAGTTGATCGCGTAAGCCGCTGGATTCGTAGGATGGCGTGGAGCGATACCCATCAATCCCTGCACCGGCAGCATGGGTATCGCTCCGCTCCACCCATCCTACAAAGGCATTCCTACCCGATCCGACCGGGCTCAAGGGTTCTGCAGGAACACCACATACCCCCTGAACCACCGGCTCTTCGCCAGGTAATCCGGCGCCTGCCACTCTCCGTATTGCGCCAGCCCGATGCGGAAGGGCAGCTGCAAGCGCGCCACGCGCGGCAGGTAGGCCTGGTAGTTGGGAATGGTCTGGCGACCCTGGTAGGTCTGCACCACCACTTCGTCCACCACGCCGGCCAGGCGATTGATGGTCTCCGGCGCGGCGTTGCTGCCCCAGTCCATCAGCCCGGTGATGCTCAGCTTGCAACCCTCGGGCAGCCGTGTGCGCAGGTCCTGGAGGAAATCGACGTACTCGTTCAGGTAGCGCGTGCGCGCATCGAAGTCGATCTGCACGCCCACCACCGGATTGCCGGCGGCGCGCCAGCGGCGTAGCTGCGAGAGCAGGGTGCGGTAGATGTCCTCGTTCCAGCGCAGGGTGTGGGCGCGGTAGACCACCCACACCTCGCCCTGCTTCAGGCGCGGGATGGCGATGCCCTGGGCGATCAGGCGGGCGCGGCCGTCGCTGTGGCGTGGCGCGCTGACCTGGCCCTGCAGCACATAAAGGGTACGCGCCTGGGCCAGCACCGGCTGCGCCGCCACCCCGCTCCACAGCCAGAAGGCATCGTGCCCGGCGGCGTCCACCCCGGCCGCCTGCGCATTGCCCGCGAGCAGCGCCAGCGCCAACGCCAGAACCCGGCGCACGGGCTTACCAGTAGTACTTCAGCGCCTTCGCCCAGGGCGTGGCGGAGTACTGACCCTTGAGCGTGCGGAACCACTGCTTGCGCTGGGCCGGAGCGATGTCCTGGCTGCCGCAGCCGTTGAAGCCGCTGGGCGCGAAGCAATTGATGGCGCGGAACAGCGCGTAGGCGCGGTCCTCTTCCACCGCCTGCTTGTCGGCGATGACCTTGAGGTAACCGTCCATGCGCGAGTACGGCGTGCCGGCGAACAGCGATTCGCCGCCGCCCAGTTCGCGCTCGCTGGGCTGGCTGTCCAGCGGGAAGCCATCGAGGTTGTTGCGCAGGATGAACTCGCCCAGGCAGTTCAGCGCCTTGGGCGGTTGCGGGTCCTGCAGCAGGTCGCGAGCGATGTCGACGATGGCCGGGCATTCGTAGCCGGTGTCGTTCTTGCCCCCCGGCCACTGGAACAGCGACAGCGGCAGGCTGCCGTTGAGGTAGCCGATGCTGGCGCCCAGCGGCTTGCCGCTGCCGTCGGCGGGCAGCAGCGCGAGGTCGTCGATATAGGCCTGGTACTGGCCGTGCAGCAGGTCCTTGTAGAGCAGGGCGAACAGCGCGGTATCGCGCTCCTCGACCGACACGCTGGTGGAGCGCGCCTGCTGGCGCAGCAGCTCGGGGCCGGCGATGTGGCGCAGGAGGATTTCGCGGATGATCGGCGTGTGTACCGGCGAGCCTTCGGCGAAGACCTTCACCAGGCGGTCGCTGCGCTCGTAGTTGAAGGCCAGCGCCAGCTCCAGCTGGTCGCGCTGCAACGGTTGCTCGGCCAGCGGCAGCAGGCGCAGCCAGAGCTTCTCGGCGGCGATCCAGTCGTTGCCGGCTTCCAGGGCGAAGCCGCGCAGGGTCTGCTGGCTGAAGGCGAGGTAGTCGAGCTGCTTCGGCAGGTCCGCTGGCAGGGACTTGAGCGCTTCGGCAGGGTTCTCCTCGACGTACAGCTGGTAGGCCGCCGTCAGGTAGTCGTGCAGGCCGGGGGACTTCGCGAAGAGGTCCTTCTGCCCGGCAAGGCCGGCGGCGTCCAGTGCGCGGGATTCGTTCGGCTCGTGGTGGCGCATCTGCATCAGGTCGAGCACCGCCAGCAGGCGCGCGTCGCGCACGTCGGCCGGGTGGGCGGTGACCAGCAGCTTGTTGTCCACTTCCTGGACCAGTTGGGCCAGGTCCTGCGCGTCGTCACGGGCGAACAGTGCGGCGTACTCCGTGGCCAGGCGGCTTTCATCGCCCATCAACCAGTAGACGCGGCGCACCAGCCCCTTGGCCGAGTCGGCGTAGGCACCCTGTGGATAAGCCTTGAGGTAGTCGCCCAGCGCGGTTTCCGCCTGGGCGAGGAGCTTCTTGTCGACCTTGCGCAGGTCCGGGTAGCCCATCTCGTCGAAGGCGTTCTGCTGGGCCTGGTTGAGCAGGCTGCGGGCGACCATGTAGCGCGCCGTCTCCTTCAGCCAGGGCTGGTCGCTGCCCAGCAGCGCCCGGAAGGATTTCAACGCCTCGCCGAAGCGGCCGCTGTAGAAGTCCGCCGTGCCCTTGAGGTAGCTGCGGTAGGCCCTGGCCGGCGCGCTCTGCAGGTCGCCCGGCAGCAGCACGCTGAGCTGGGTTTCGTCCCACTGGCAGGCACCCAGCAGGGTCAGGCGCGCGCGGGCCAGGGCCTGGCGCTCGCCAGCGGACAGGCCGTCGACCAGCAGCAGCTGGCTGAGGAACGCCTGGGCGGTACCGGCGTTGTTGCTGCGACAGCGGCTGCCTTCGCCGCTGGCGAAGCTGTCGCTGGAGGCCTGCAAGGCATCCGCCGGCAGGCCGATGCGCGCGGCGAGATCGGCCAGCGGCGCAGTGCTGGTGGCGCCGGTGCTGTCGGCCGAGTCGCCGGGGGCGGTGCCGTCGAGCCAGCGCGCCAGAGGGAAGGGCACCTGGCCGTACCCCAGCTGCTGCTCGTCGTCCGACAACGCACGGTTGGGAATGCTGGCCTGGCCGGCGTCGGTCAGCAGCAGTTGCAGGTTGACCCGGCTGTCGTTGCCGGGGCTCAGGAACGGCAGGTTGTTGCACACGTCCAGCGTATCGCGCTTGAGGTTCCAGCTCGGGTAGCAGGAGTCATCGCTGCTCGCGCGCGCTTCCTGCACGCCAAGGCAGCCGGTGATCAGGGCCAGCAGGGTCAGTCCGTACAGACGCATGAAGGATCCTTGTCCGTTGCAGCCCGCACGCCGGGCCGGAATTCAGAGCAGGAAGAATCTTACCTCGCCGCGCCCGGTCTTGCCCGCCTGCATGGGCACAAGACTGTAAACGCGATCTACCGCACAACAGCCCCTGCGACACGTTGTCCAGCTGGATTCTTCTTTGTTCCGGCTCAAAGAAGGAATTTACCGACCGGGTATTTCTGTAGCCCACGACAGTTCGTCGATTACGGAGAGTTACCCATGCTTGATCAGGAAGAGATTTCGCTTTCCCGCCGCACCCTGCTGGCCGGCGCCGTGGTCCTGGGCGTGACCGGCACCATGCTCGGCAGCGGCAAGGCCATGGCCGACGGGGAAGCAGCGCCGAAGAACATGGGCCCGGCCGCGGACCTCTCGAAGCTGGAGCACGTCCAGGTCGAGCTGGTCGCTCCGCCCTTCGTCCATGCCCACGAACAGCGCGCCAAGGGCAAGCCCAAGGTCGTGCAGTTCCGCATGGTGATCGAGGAGAAGAAGCTGGTCATCGACGAGGATGGCACCGAGATCCACGCCATGACCTTCAACGGCTCGGTGCCCGGGCCGATGATGGTGGTGCACCAGGACGACTACCTGGAGCTCACCCTGGTCAACCCGGCGACCAACACCCTGACCCACAACATCGACTTCCACGCCTCCACCGGCGCCCTGGGCGGCGGCGCGCTGACCCTCATCCAGCCCGGCGAGGAAGTGAAGCTGCGTTTCCGCGCGACCCGCCCCGGTGTGTTCGTCTACCACTGCGCGCCGGGCGGCGCGATGATCCCCTGGCACGTGGTCTCGGGCATGAACGGCGCGATCATGGTGCTGCCGCGCGACGGCCTGAAGGACCGCGAAGGCAAGTCCCTGAAGTACGACAAGGTGGTCTACATCGGCGAGCAGGACTACTACGTCCCGCGCGACAAGGACGGCAACTTCAAGCGCTACGCGACGCCCATGGAAAGCTACAACGACATGCAGCAGGTCATGAAGGGGCTGGTTCCCAGCCACATCGTGTTCAACGGCAAGGTCGGCGCCCTGACCGGCAAGAACGCGCTCAAGGCCAACGTCGGCGAGACCCTGCTGATCGTCCACTCCCAGGCCAACCGCGATACCCGTCCGCACCTCATCGGCGGCCATGGCGACCACGTCTGGGCCACCGGCAAGTTCCACAACCCGCCCGAAGAAGACCTGGAAACCTGGTTCATCCCCGGCGGTGCAGCCGGTGCGGCGCTCTACACCTTCCTGCAGCCGGGCCTGTACACCTACCTCAACCACAACCTCATCGAGGCCGTGCTGCTGGGCGCCGCGGCGCACATCCAGGTCGAAGGCCAATGGAACAACGACCTGATGAGCCAGATCCAGCCGCCGACGGCGATCAAGTAAGCCCCGTGGCCGGCCCGTCCGGGCCGGCCCCTTCCCCGTAAACGATACCGGCGACCGGGCAGACCATGCGCAAGACCCTCCTGATTGGCGTCCCCACCGCGCTGCTGCTGGGCGGGACCTTCCTCCTCCTGCTGCGGCCACAGTACGAACCGGAGCTCGCGCCGCAGACCGTGAGGCTCGAACCCCGCGCCTTCGACTTCCGCCCGGCGGGCGACTACTGGCTGGAGAAGCAGGCCGTGGATGCGCCGTCGCAGCGTGAACACCTGTCGCCACGCTTCGAAGTCATGAAATTCCAGGTCAGCCAGGGCGAATACGCCCGCTGCGTGGCCGAAGGCGATTGCCTGGCGCTGGACAACCGCGCTCCCCGCGACGACCTGCCGCTCACCGGCGCCAGCCTGCTGGATGCGCAGCTCTATGCCGACTGGCTGTCCAGACGCACCGGCCAGCCCTGGCGGCTGCCGACCGACCGCGAGTGGGCGTTCTTCGCCGGCTCGCGCTGGGCCGACGACGCCCTGCGCATCGACGACGACGACGGCAGCAACCCCGCCCGGCGCTGGCTGGCGCGTTACCGCCTGGAAGCGGAAACCCGCACCAGCGCTTCGGCGCTGCCCCAGGCCCGCGGCCAGCATGGGCTGAACGAATTCGGCGTGGCCGACCTGGGCGGCAACGTCTGGGAGTGGACCCAGAGCTGCCACCAGCGGGTCAATCTCGACGCCCAGGGCGCCCAGACCCATCGCGCCGAGTACTGCTCGATCCGC
This sequence comes from Enterobacterales bacterium AE_CKDN230030158-1A_HGKHYDSX7, assembly GCA_046940325.1. Taxonomy (GTDB): domain Bacteria; phylum Pseudomonadota; class Gammaproteobacteria; order Pseudomonadales; family Pseudomonadaceae; genus Pseudomonas. The sequence goes on from JBKYMN010000002.1 coordinate 83,281, forward strand.
ATCGCCGAGGGGCGGCACCGCGCGGCGATCAACGATTTTGTCCGCGACGCCCGTGGCGGCGGCTGCAGCGCCGGGCAACCACCGGACAACCTCGGCTTCCGCCTGGTCAGGGACATCCCTTGATTCCCCTCAAGTTCCGCCGCCGCCGATAACCGTTATGCTGCGGCGGGACCCAGGGGAATCATTGCCGTGACCGCCGATCTCTCCCTCAACCGCGCCTGGCTGGGCAGCCTGCCGCCCTTCGCCAACAGCCGCCGCGAGGAACAGGACGACATCCTCCGCCAGGCCAGCATCCTGCGCCTGGGCAGCGGCGTGGCCGTGTTCGAGCAGGGCTCGCCGGCGAGCAGTTTCTACCTGCTGGTGCACGGCCGCCTGAAAGCCACCCAGCTCACCGGCGACGGCCAGCGCGTGCTGGTGCGCGTGGTCAACCCCGGCGACCTGTTCGGCTTCGTCCGCGCCCTTGGCCGGCGCGACTATCCCGCGACCGCCACGGCCAGCCAGGACAGCCTGGTCCTGGCCTGGCCCACCAGCCAGTGGGAACCGCTGCTCGCCCGCCATCCCGGCTTCGCCCTGAACACCGTACAGGCCATCGGCGAGCGCCTGCAGGAAGCCCACGTGCGCTTCTGCGAACTGGCCACCGAGGAGGTCGAGCGGCGCGTCGCCCACACCGTGCTGCGGCTGGTGCAGCAGTCCGGCCGACCGGAGGCCGACGGCATCCGCATCGACTTCCCGGTCACCCGCCAGGACATCGCCGAGATGACCGGCACCACCCTGCACACCGTCTCGCGCATCCTCAGCGCCTGGGAAGACCGCGGCCTGGTGGTCGGCGGCCGGCAGAAGCTGCTGGTGCGCAATCCGCAGCAACTGATGCGGGTGGCCGGCGGCGACGAGCGGGAAGCGGCGGTCGAGCACGCTTGACTGCAATCAAGGAGGCCGGCGCGCCTCCTTCCCTAGACTGGCCGCCACCCTCCCCGGATCGACGGCCACTATTGCGGCCGCCGAGCCCCACTCCACCCGAGGCCCGCCATGACCGACCACCTCACCGAACGCACCCTGAGCGACCTGGCCTTCAGCCTGCCGGGCAGCGCTGCGCTGTTCCACGACTACAAACTCGATTTCAGCTGCGCCGGCCAGCGCAGCCTGCTCGAAGCCGCCAGCGCACAAGGCCTCGACGCCCAGCGCATCGCCGCCGAGCTGCAGGCGCTGCCGCCGGCCAACGATCAGACCGACTGGCGCCTGACCAGCAACGACCAGCTGATCGACCACATCCTCGAGCGCTACCACAAGGTCCACCGCGAGCAGCTGCCGGCGCTGATCCCGCTGGCCGAGCGCGTCGAGAAGACCCACGCCGCGCATCCGCAATGCCCCGTCGGGCTGACCGCGCATCTGAAGAAGATCCAGGAAGAACTGGAGTGGCACATGTGCAAGGAGGAAAGCGTGCTGTTCCCCTGGCTGCGCCAGGGCATCCCGCTGTCCCACGTGCAGGGCCCGATCGGCGTGATGCGCCATGAGCACGACGAACACTCGCAGTCCCTCGCCGTACTGGCCGACCTGACCGACGACCTCACCGTGCCGGCGGACGGCTGCAACAGCTGGCGCCGCCTCTACAGCGGCCTGGAGGAGCTGCGCCGCGACCTGATGCAGCACATCCACCTGGAGAACAACCTGCTGTTCCTCGGCGCCAACCACCCGGCCTGAGCGCCGGACCGCAAGCCAGGAGGGCGACCAGTGACAGCTTGTCTCACCACGCTGCCGAAAGGCATCGCGCATACTGGCGGGATTGTCCCCGCCCAGGAGCGCTCCGCCATGCTCGCGCATCGCGTCCACCACCAGATTCTGTGCGGCCACCACCTGTTCAACGTGCTCAACGAAGAACAGCTGGAGCAGCTGCTCGCCACCAGCACGCTGCTCAACCTGGAGAAGGGCGACAAGCTGTTCCTCCAGGGCGAGCCGGCCCATTGCTTCTACTTCGTGATTTCCGGGGCGGTGAAGATCTACCGCCTGACGCCGGAGGGGCAGGAAAAGGTGCTGGAGGTCGTCGGCAGCCGGCAGACCTTCGCCGAAGCCATGATGCTGATGGACACCTCCGACTACGTCGCCTCGGCCCAGGCGCTGGAGCCCACGCAGGTCTACCGCTTCGCCAACCGCACCTACATGGAGTTGCTGCACAGCAACCCGCAGCTGCCCTTCTCCCTGCTCGCCACCCTCTGCGTGCGCCTGCACCGGCGGATCAACGAGATCGAGACGCTGTCGCTGAAGAACTCCACCCACCGCGTGGTGCGCTACCTGATCACCCAGCTGAACCGCCATGGCAACGAGGAGGGTCGTTTCGAGCTGCCGATGGCCAAGCAACTGGTCGCCGGGCACCTGTCGATCCAGCCGGAGACCTTCTCCCGCGTACTGCGGCGACTGATCGACGAGGACATCATCGAGCTCAACGGCCGCACCGTGCAGGTACTCGACGTCGCGCGGCTGGAACAGTTCGAATAAGCCATGCGCCAGTGCCTGTACTGCCAGCACGAGAGCCCCGAGGATGCGGCGGACTGCCCGCAGTGCGGGATGCCCCTGCCGGTGGACCAGGCGCTGGCGAAGCAGCGCCGCCTGCGGCGTTTCGCCTGGTATTGCGTGCTCCTTGCGGTGTTCTGCGGGGTGATGATGGTCTGGCTGCCGCGCTGAGCCCGCACCCGATCGCTCATCCTACGTGTCTGATCCCTTTGGCTGACGTGTGGCTTCAGCCCTGTCGGCGGGTGAGCTGCCGGTAGAGCTGCGGCAACTGCACCGGCAGCTGCGCCGGATCGTTGATCAGCAGATAACCCTGGCTGCCGAACAGGTGCGGCAGGTAGTCCGCCGCCTCGCGGTCGATGGTGATGCAGAACGGCACCAGCCCGGCGCGGCGGGCCTCCAGCACGGCCTGGCGAGTATCCTCGACGCCGTAGCGTCCCTCATACAGATCCAGGTCGTTGGGCTTGCCGTCGGTAAGGATCAGCAGCACGCGCTGGCGTTCCTTGCGCTCCAGCAGCAACTGCGTGGCCCGGCGGATCGCCGCGCCCATGCGCGTGTAGTAGCCCGGTCGCAGCGCGCGGATGCGTCCGCGCACGACATCGTTGTGGCGTTCGTCGAAGGTCTTCAGCTGGGTCAGGCGCACCTGCTGGCGACGCAGCGAGGAGAAGCCGTACAGCGCGAAACGATCCCCCACCGCCTGCAGTGCCTCGCCGAACAGCAGCAGGCTGTCGCTGATCAGGTCGATCACCCGGTGGTCATTATCGATGTGCGCGTCGGTGGACATCGACAGGTCCGCCAGCAGCAGGCACGCGAGATCGCGACGAGTCTGCCGGCGTTCGAGAAACAGCCCCGGCTCGCTGCAAGCGCCCAGCCGCCGTTCGACGCTGAAATCCAGCCAGGCTTCCAGGTCCAGTTCTGCGCCCTGGGGTTGCCGGCGCAGCCATTGCGGCTGCTGGCGCAGGCTTTCGAACTGCCGGCGCAGGCGCCGCGCAATGGGCGCCAGGGCATCGGGCAGCGGCGCCGGCACGGCATCGCGGGGCAGCATCGGCTGCAGGCAGACATGGTCGTCGATCAGTTGCTGGCGACGGTAATCCCACTCCGGCAGGCGGATGCCTTCGCCCAGCGGCACGTCGTCGAAGTCGGCGGCCGGCAGGTCGAGGTCGAGCTTCAGCCCGCCGCCCTTCTTCTGCCGTTGCCGCGACAAGCTCAGGTGATCGAGGTCGTCGGCGACCCTGGCCGCATCCAGGTCCTCGCTGTCGTCGCCGGCGCGGTCCAGTTCGATGTGCTCGGACCAGCTGAACAGGTTCTCCAGGCGGAACAGCAGCAGGCCACCCCTGCCGGGGTCCTGCTCGACCCGCTCGGCACGCTTGCGCGCCAGCCCCCTGGCTTCACTGTGGGCGGAGCGACCTTGCTGGTCGCCGTCGATCAGGTCGGTGTGCTGTGGTGCAGCCAACCGTTGCGGTGGATAGAGCCACAACGGCACTGGCCAGGGCGCCTTCTCGCTGCGCGGTAGGCGCTCGACGCTGCCCGGATCGCGCAGCGCCTGTTGCAGCGCCCGCTCCAGTGCGGCCTCGGCGGTTGGCAGATCGCCGGGATCAGGGCGCAGGCTCAGCAGCGCGTCCACCAGCCGACGGTAACGCGGACGCAGCAGCGGGTAGCGCTCCAGCACGGCGCCGGTCCAGGCCTGGTTGTCGCGCGCCCAGTGGCGCATCGGCTGGCTGTGGGCGGCGAGCAGCGCCAGCCAGCGGTAGAGCTCGCGGTTCAGCCCGGCGTCGGGGTACACCGCCAACTGCGCGGGCAGGCGCAGGGAATCGGCGTCGAACCAGGCCACTGGCAATTGCTGGCAGGTACCGGCCACCTGCTGCAGCAGGCTGCGGCGCACCAGCAGTTCGCGGGCGCTGGCCGCCTCCACGCCGACACCGGCCTCGCCGCCGGTGCCGCGGAACAGCAACAGCAGGCTGCGCCGCACTTCATCCAGGCCGACTGCCGCTTCCTCGAACTCCGGGCTCGCACGGCGCGTGATGAAGCGGTGCCAGGCGCGGCCGAAACCTTCTTCGATTTCGAGGTGGATGGTCATGGTGCCCCCTGCAGAACGAAAAAAGGGCCCGCCGCAAAGCGGACGGGCCCGGTTGGACGGTATCGATCAGCTCACCTGGGCTGCGCCGGAAGCAACGGCCACCCGGCCGCGCTGGCGGAAGCTCAGCAGGTAGCAGATCAGCCCGATGAAGAAGCCGATGCCGGCGTACAGGCGCAGCCAGAAGAAGACCTTCAGCTGGTCGACCGTGGCCATGAACGGCATGGCGGCGCCATCGGCGGGCATGCGTTGCAGCCAGACCTGGACGACGCCGGCGGCGGTGAGCATCAGGGTGATCAGCAGCATGGAAATGGTCATCAGCCAGAAGCCCCAGATCTCCAGGCTCTGCGCGCGGGCGTCAGGCGCTTCGCCGATGCCCCGCAGACGCGGCATGGCGTAGCTGATCATGGTCATGACGATCATCGCGTAGGCGCCGTAGAAGGCCAGGTGGCCGTGGGCGGCGGTGAGCTGCGAGCCGTGGGTGTAGTAGTTCACCGGAGCCAGGGTGTGCAGGAAGCCCCACACGCCGGCGCCGAGGAAGGCGGTCACGGTGGTGCCCAGGGCCCACAGCGCGGCGGCCTTGTTCGGGTGCTCGCGACGGCGACGGTTCACCATGTTGAAGGCGAACAGCACCATGGCGAAGAACGGCAGCGGCTCCAGCGCGGAGAAGATCGAACCCAGCCACAGCCAGACTTGCGGTGCGCCGATCCAGAAGAAGTGGTGGCCGGTGCCGATGATGCCGGTGATCAGGGCCATGGCGATGATCACGTAGAGCCACTTCTCCACCACCTCGCGGTCGACGCCGGTGATCTTGATCAGCACGAAGGCCAGCATCGCGCCCATGATCAGTTCCCACACGCCTTCCACCCACAGGTGCACGACCCACCACCAGTAGTACTTGTCGCGCGACAGGTTTTCCGGGTTGTAGAAGGAGAACAGGAAGAACACCGCCAGGCCCACCAGGCCGGTCATCATCACCACGCTGACGGCGGTCTTGCGCCCCTTGAGCATGGTCATGCCGATGTTGAAGAGGAAGCCCAGCGCCACCACCACGATGCCCATCTTGGTGATCGTCGGCTGTTCGAGGAACTCCCGGCCCATGGTCGGCAGCAGCTCGTTGTGGGTCAGCTTGGCCAGGCCCGCGTAGGGCACCAGCAGGTAGCCGAGGATGGTCAGCACGCCGGCAATGGCGAACACCCAGAACAGCACGATGGCCAGTTTCGGGCTGTACAGCTCGCGGTCGGCCTCCTCGGGGATCAGGTAGTAGGCCGCGCCCATGAAGGCGAACAGCAGCCAGACGATCAGCAGGTTGGTGTGCACCATCCGTGCGACGTTGAAGGGGATCGCCGGGAACAGGAAGTCACCGACCACGTACTGCATGCCCATGATCAGCCCGAAGACGATCTGCCCGACGAAGAGCATCAGGGCGAACACGAAGTACGGCTTGGCCACCGACTGCGAGGCGAATTTCAGATAGGGATTGCCCGGGTTCATGCTCAACCCTCCTTGTTCGGCGGCCATTTGTTGGTATCGATCTTCGAGGTCCACAGCAGGAACGCCGCAAGGTCGGTGACCTCCTGGTCGCTCAGGTGGAACTGCGGCATCTGCCGGCGACCGGGCACGCCCAGCGGCTGCATCTTCATCCAGGCCGCGAGGAAGCTGCCGAAGGCCGCATCGCCGCCACGGCGGACCGCGACGTTGCCCAGCTCCGGCGCGAAGTAGGCGCCTTCACCGAGGATCGAGTGGCAACCCACGCAGTTGTTCTGCTCCCACACCAGCTTGCCGCGCACCACCGACTCGGTGAGCTCACTCTGGTTGGTGCGCTGGGGGAAGGTGGTTTCGGTGTGATAGGTCAGCGCGAGGAACACCAGGAAGAAGAAAACGCCTCCTCCCAGGTAGATGTTCCTCGCCATCCCTTTGGTAAATGTCTCTGACATGGGGCCCTCCTAGGTCACGGTCGGCGCCATTGTAGGAAGCGTCCTAGGACGTCTCGCTTGATGGCAATCAAGAAAGACCAATGCTTCCAGTCAGGTATTTTTCCAATGAAAAATCAGTGAGTTGCGTGCAGGATCAGAATCACGCTGGTGATCACCAGCGGCCAGCCGAGCAGCAGTGTTTGCCACAGGAGCGGGCCGTGGTTCAGCTCCATGAAGCGCAGCGCGATGAGCCAGGCCTTGCCCAGGCCCAGCAGCAGGATCGCCGCCACCGGCAGCAACACGTCGGGCGAGTGATGCCCCAGCCACACCGCCGCCGCCGACATCGGCAGCAGCGCCAGCCAGGCGAGCAGCAGCGTCTTCATGAGCCGGGCGCCAGCACGTAGACCAGCGGGAAGAGCACCACCCAGACCAGGTCGACCATGTGCCAGTAGAGTGCGCCGGACTCCAGCCCGCCGAGGGCGTCGCTGCGGTAGGCGCCGCGCAGGCAGCGCAGGGTCATCCAGCCGAGGATCACCAGCCCCAGCAGCACGTGCAGGAAGTGGAAGCCGGTGATCAGCCAGAACAGCGTGAAGAAGGTGCTGTATTCCAGGTCCAGCCCGCGCGCGGCCAGGTGATGGTATTCGCCGGACTTGAGCACCACATGGGCCAGCCCCAGCAACACGGCAACGCCCAGCAGGACCGCCGCGCGGCGCTGCCGGCGGTGGCGCACCTGCTCCACTGCCAGTGCCGCACAGAAGCCGGCGGTGAGCAGGGTCAGGGTGAGCGCCAGGGCGGTGGACAGGTCCAGCTGGGCGCGGCCGGCACGGAAGCCTTCGAGGTCCAGGTGCTGGGTAAAGGCGAAGACGATGATGAGGATGGCGAAGACCGTCAGCTCGGCGAGGATGAACAACCACATCGCCAGGTCGCCCGGCAGGCGCCGGGCGCCGAGCGTCGCCTCAGGCGAAATGGACATCGACCAGGTCCATCAGCGCGGCGACCGTGGCCTCGTCATCCGACAGCGGCTCGGCGAGCCCGGCGCGACAGGCATCGCGCGGCGCCACACCGGCCTGCAGCAGGCGCGCGGTGAGTACCAGCAGGCGCGTCGAGCAGACCTCTTCCAGCTCCTGCCGGCCCAGGCGGCGCAGGGCCACGCCCAATTGCGCCAGACGCTGCGCCAGCTCGGAGGAAACACCGGCCTCGCGGGCGATGATGCCGGCTTCTACATCCGGCGTAGGGTAATCGAAACGCAAGGCGACGAAGCGCTGGCGGGTACTGGGCTTCATGCCCTTCAGCAGGTTCTGATAGCCAGGGTTGTAGGACACCACCAGCATGAAGCCCGGCGGCGCCACCAGGGCTTCGCCGGTGCGCTCGATGAACAGCTCGCGGCGGTCGTCCGCCAGCGGGTGCAGCACCACGACGGTGTCCTGCCGCGCCTCCACCACCTCGTCCAGGTAGCAGATGCCGCCCTCGCGCACCGCGCGGGTCAGCGGGCCGTCCTGCCACCAGGTGCCGTCGCTGCCGATCAGGTGGCGGCCGACCAGGTCCGCCGCCGACAGGTCGTCGTGGCAGGCCACGGTGTACAGCGGCAGGTTCAGGCGCTGCGCCATGTGCTGGACGAAGCGCGTCTTGCCGCAGCCGGTCGGGCCCTTGATCAGCACCGGCATGCCTTGCGCGGACGCGTGGGTGAACAGCGCCACCTCGTTGCCGGTCGCCTGGTAGAAGAGCGGCTCGATGTGCTGGGCAGGGGCGTTCATGGCGAGGAGATCTCTGTAGGAAGTTTCGGTAGGCAAGCTAATCAGCCAGGCCCCCTCCCTCAAGCGCGCCGAGAGGAGTTCTTGATTGCCATCAAGCCAGGGCCACTCGGGCCGCTCCTAGAATCGCCCCAGAAGCCGGGCGGGAAGCCGGCGAAAACGACCGGCGCCTCGAAGCGCCCAGCCTGTGAGGAGAGACGTTCATGAACAAAGCCCTGGTTGCCCTGCTGTTCGGCGGCTTGCTGGTGCAGACCACCGCGATGGCCAGCACCGGCGAAGAGCTGTTCAAGGCCAAGGCCTGTGTGGCTTGTCACGCCGTCAACAAGACGGTGGTCGGCCCGGCCTTCAAGGAGGTGGCGGCGAAGTACGGCGCCGATGGCGTTGCGCACATCAGCAACAGCATCAAGACCGGCAGCAAGGGCATCTGGGGGCCGATCCCGATGCCGGCGAACGCCGTCAGCCCGGACGAAGCCAAGACCCTCGCCGAGTGGATCGTCACCCTCAAGTAATCCATCCCGGGCGCTTCACGCCCCACGCGATCGGCACGCTCAGAGCCGGTCGCTTCTCTCCAGCAGCGCCAGGCAGGCCTCCGCCGGCACCGGCTGGCTGATCAGGTAGCCCTGGATCTCGTCGCAGCCGTGGGCGCGCAGGAAGCGCAACTGCTCGGCGTGCTCGACGCCCTCCGCCACCACCTTCAGTTCCAGGCTGTGGGCCATGGCGATGATCGCGCGGGTGATGGCCGCGTCCTCGCCGCGCTCGGACAGGTCGCGGATGAAGGTCTGGTCGATCTTCACGTAGTCCACCGGGAAACGCTTGAGGTAGCTCAGCGAGGAATAGCCGGTGCCGAAGTCGTCGATGGCCAGCTTCAGGCCCATCTCGCGCAGCTGGCGGAAAGTCGCGGTGACGCTTTCGACGTTATCCAGCAGCTGGCTTTCGGTCAGCTCCAGCTCCAGCAGGTGCGGCGGCAGGCCGGTTTCCTCCAGCACGGTGCGCACCAGATCCACCAGGTTGCCGGTGCGCAACTGGTGCACCGAGAGATTCACCGACACCCGCAGCTCACGCCCCAGGCGTTGCCAGGCGCGGGCCTGCTGGCAGGCGCGGCGCAGGACGAACTCGCCGATGGCGCCGATCAGCCCGGTCTCCTCGGCCAGGCCGATGAAGTCGCCGGGCGGCACCATGCCCATCTCCGGGTGCTGCCAGCGCACCAGCGCCTCGGCGCTGTCCAGGCGCTCGTTGGCCAGGTTCAGCTTGGGCTGGTAGTGCACGTCCAGCTGGCCTTCGTCGATGGCCTTGCGCAGGCGGGTTTCCAGTTGCAGGCGCTCCAGGGTGCAGGCCTGCAGGTTGTCGGTGAAGAACTGGAAGGTGTTGCCGCCCAGGTGCTTGGCGTGCTGCATGGCCATGTTCGCCTGGCTCATCAGCGCGGAAATTTCCCAGGCGTTGTCCGGCAGCAGGCTGATCCCCACCGAGGCGCTGACCACCAGCTCGTGGCCACCCACGGTCATCGGTGTGCGCAGCTTGGCCAGCAGGCGGCTGGAGAGCCGCGCCAGGGCCGCGAGGCTGGCGTAGGAGTCGATCAGCACGGCGAACTCGTCGCCGGACAGGCGGGCAATGGTGTCGGCTTCCGGCACCGTCTGGGTCATGCGCCGCGACATCTGCCGCAGCAGCTGGTCGGCGACCTCGTGGCCGAGGCTGTCGTTGAGCAGCTTGAAGCGGTCCAGGTCGATCAGCAGCAGCGCCGCCGTGCGGCCTTCCTGGCGCGCGCGCTGGCTGGCCTCGTGCAGGCGTTCCTTGAACAGCGTGCGGTTGGCCAGCCCGGTGAGTTCATCGTAGTGCGACAGGTAGCGCAGGCGCTCCTCGGCGTCGCGGCGGGCGGTGAGGTCGGCGAAGAAGCCCACCACATGGGCAACCTCCCCTCGGCTGTCGCGCACCACATTGAGTTGCAGCCACTGCGGGTACAACTCGCCGTTCTTGCGTGTCTCGATCAGCTCGCCCTGCCAGGTGCCCTGGCGCTCCAGCTCGGTACGGATCGACTGGTAGCGGCGCAGGCTTTCCGCCGAGCCCATCAACCGCGCGACGTTGTGCCCGAGCAGCTCATCGCGGCGGTAGCCGGTGAGCGAAGTGAAAGCTTCGTTGATGGCGATCAGCCGGTAATCGGGGTCAAGGATGATGATGCCTTCGCTGGCGGCCTCGAACACCGTGGCGGCCAGGCGCTGTTCTTCCTCGCGCAGCTTGCGCGGGGAGATGTCGGCGCGGGTGCCGACCATCCGCGTGACCTGCCCGCGGCCGTCGCGCTCCATCACCCGGCCCCGGTCTTCCACCCAGACCCAGTGGCCATCGGCATGGCGCACACGGTACTCGATGCGGTAGCCATCGGTGCGGCCCTTGAGGTGCTCGACCAGGGCACGCCGCAGCAGCGGTACATCGTCCGGATGCAGGCGCGGGCGCAGGTCGTTGCGCACGCTCTTCACCGATTCCTGTGTAATGCCGAAGATCTCTTCGAGGTGCGAGTGGTGCACCTCGTCGGTCAGCAGGTTCCAGTCCCACAGGCCCAGCTCGCTGGCTTCCAGGGCCAGGGCCAGGCGCGCTTCGGTGTGGGTCAGTTGCACGCTGCCCGCCTCGACCCGCTCCTGCAGGGCGTCGCGGGCCCGGCAGAGTTCGCGCTCGGCACGGCGACGCTGCTCGACTTCCCGTTCCAGGTCCTGGTTCAGCGCCTCGGTCTGCGCCTTGGCGCGCTCCAGGTGCGCCACCAGCGCCTGGGCCTGGAAGCGCCGCAGCAGGCCGACATGGACCACCCGGTGAATCTGCCAGGCGACCACCAGCAGCGCCGCCAGCAGGATCACCCCGAGCACGCCCCAGCCCTGCTGCAGCGGGTTATCGCTGATCAATAAATAGGCAATCGACGGAAACAGGCACGGCAAGGCGAAGGTGAGGAAGGCCGGCAGGCTCACCGCGTAGGCGACGCTGGCGGACAGGATGGCCGCGGCGATCAGGCCGAAGACCAGCGATTGCTGCAGGAAGGCGTCCGGCGGCACCAGGGCGATGGCGGCAAAGGCCAGGGTCAGGCCCGAAGCCCCGGCGCCGAACAGGAAGGTCCGTTGCCAGTGCGCGCTGGCCTGGCGCTCGGCGGAGGCGGCATTGAAGGCGGACACCTGGATCAGGCGCAGCACGGCCAGCAGCACCAGCCAGACCAGCCAGCCGGCGAGCAGCCCCGGCTTCACGTAATCCCACAGCAGCCCGGCGCAGGCCAGGCCATTGAGCAGCATGAGCAGGGTCGGCACCCGCGAGCCCTGATAGAGCAGGCGCGTGCGTTCGACGGCAATTTCGTGAGCGTACTGCTGGCGGATCTCGGCATGGCTCACCGGGATCGCCGAAGGCTCTACATAAGCGGTCATAGGCGTTTTTCTTGTAGGTTTCAGGCCTAGGCGTCGGCGGAGCATACCCGAGGAGGTAGCCCCACCCAAGCAGGATGATGGCAATTGGCTGCGTGCCCTCCCAACTTTCGTCGGGAAGACGCCGGACGGCGGCCCGGTTTGCCGGGGAAAACCGCCCGTCGGTAGAATGCCGCCCCATGAACGATGACATCTCCTACCTGCTCAACTCCCTCAATGACCCGCAGCGCCAGGCCGTGGCCGCGCCGCTGGGGCGCCAGCGCGTGCTCGCCGGCGCCGGGTCCGGCAAGACCCGCGTGCTGGTGCACCGTATCGCCTGGCTGATCCAGGTCGAGAACGCCTCGCCGCACAGCATCCTGGCCGTGACCTTCACCAACAAGGCCGCCGCCGAGATGCGCGCGCGGATCGAGCAGCTGCTGGGGATCAACCCGGCCGGCATGTGGGTCGGCACCTTCCACGGCCTGGCGCACCGCCTGCTGCGCGCGCACTGGCAGGAAGCCGGGTTGCCGGAGAGCTTCCAGATTCTCGACAGCGACGACCAGCTGCGTCTGGTCAAGCGCGTGGTGCGCGAACTGGGCCTCGACGAGCAGCGCTGGCCACCGCGCCAGGCACAGTGGTTCATCAACGGCCAGAAGGACGAGGGCAACCGCCCGCAGAACATCCAGGCCGGCGGCGACTTGTACCTGTCGACCATGGTCAGCGTCTACCAGGCCTACGAAGACGCCTGCGCCCGCGCTGGCGTGGTCGACTTCGCCGAGCTGCTGCTGCGCTCGCTGGACCTCTGGCGCGACCGCCCGAGCCTGCTGGAACACTACCAGCGGCGCTTCCGCCACATCCTGGTGGACGAATTCCAGGACACCAACGCCGTGCAATACGCCTGGCTGCGCTTCCTCGGCAAGGGCGGCGAGAGCCTGATGGTGGTGGGCGACGACGACCAGTCGATCTACGGCTGGCGTGGCGCGAAGATCGAGAACATCCAGCAGTTCGGCGATGACTTCGCCGGCACCGAGGACATCCGCCTGGAGCAGAACTACCGCTCCACTGCGACCATCCTGAAAGCCGCCAACGCGCTGATCGCCAACAACAGCGGGCGCCTGGGCAAGGAACTGTGGACCGACGGCGTCGACGGTGACCCGATTACCCTCTACGCCGGCTTCAACGAGCACGACGAGGCGCGCTACATCGTCGAGACCATCGAGGACGCCCTGCGCAAGGACGGTCTGAAGCGCAGCGAAATCGCCATCCTCTACCGCTCCAACGCCCAGTCCCGCGTACTGGAAGAGGCGTTGCTGCGCGAGAAGATCCCCTACCGCATCTACGGCGGCCAGCGCTTCTTCGAGCGCGCCGAGATCAAGAACGCCCTGGCCTACCTGCGCCTGATCCGCCTGCGCGACGACGACGCCGCGCTGGAACGGGTGATCAACGTGCCGCCGCGCGGCATCGGCGAGAAGACCGTCGAGGCGATCCGCAATGCCGCACGCCTGAATGGCACCTCGATGTGGCGCGCGATCAACGACGTGATCGCCGCCAAGGCCGTGGCCGGCCGCGCCGCCAGTGCGCTGAACGGCTTCCTCGAGACCGTCGACCTGCTCGCGGTGAAGGTCGAAGGCCTGCCGCTGCACCAGATGGCCCAGATCGTCATCGAGCAGTCCGGCCTGATCACCTACCACAAGGAAGAAAAGGGCGAGAAAGGCCAGGCGCGGGTCGAGAACCTGGAAGAACTGGTCAGCGCCGCCCGCGCCTTCGAGACCCCGGATGACGAGGACACTCCGCCGCTGGTGGCCTTCCTCGACCACACCGCGCTGGAGTCCGGCGACACCCAGGCCGACGCCTTCGAGGACAGCGTGCAGCTGATGACACTGCACAGCGCCAAGGGCCTGGAGTTCCCCCTGGTGTTCCTCGCCGGCATGGAAGAAGGCCTGTTCCCGCACAAGATGAGCCTGGAAGAACCCGGCCGCCTGGAAGAGGAACGCCGCCTGGCCTACGTGGGCATCACCCGCGCCATGCACCGTCTGGTCATGACCTACGCGGAAACCCGCCGCCTGTACGGCAGCGAGACCTACAACAAGGTGTCGCGCTTCGTTCGGGAAATCCCGCCGAGCCTGATCCAGGAAGTGCGCCTGTCCAACTCGGTGAGCCGCCCGCTCTCGGGCAACCAGCGCAGCGGCAACCTGTTCAGCGGCGCCAGCGTGCCGGACACCCCGTTCAGCCTCGGCCAGTCCGTGCGCCACCCGCTGTTCGGCGACGGCGTGATCCTCAACTTCGAAGGCTCCGGCGCCCAGGCACGGGTGCAGGTGAACTTCGACAGCGAGGGCAGCAAGTGGCTGATGATGGGTTACGCCAAGCTGGAAGCGATCTGACCCGTAGGGCGTACAACCGTTCGCGGTTGCACGCCGATATGCCGCGCCGGATTGGCGGTTCCAGGTTCAGGCTCGAAGCGCTCTGAACCCCTGGAAAAACGGCGTATAACGCGGAGCTTTATACGCCCTACGCCCCGCCAAACACCGCGAACCGACAGCGGGCTCAGTGATGCCCGCTGCCGTTCTGCTCGAAGGTCTCGATCAGCGCCACCTGCATCCGCGAATGCACGCGGATGAACCAGCGCCAGAACACCGCGATCACCAGCGCGGCGATCAGCGCCACCACCACCAACAGCTCGCCCGGCGGCAGGATGCTCGAACTCAGCGCCGCCAGCAGCAGCATCATGCCGCCCAGCGACAGCAGCGGGATCAGCTCGGAAATCACCCGGCGCACGCGGGCCGTATGGCGCCCGGCGCTTTCCGCCTTCACGCCCATCTCCGCCAGCAGCATCGCCAGCGCCTTGAGCTTGCGGTAGGCAGCGATCAGGAACGGCAGCGACAGCAGCAGCGCGGCGCCCCAGATCAGCGCCTTGTGCAAGGCTTCTGGCTCGACGAACTGGGCCAGCCACTGGCCGATCTGCCCGGCGAAGAACGCCAGGGCGAAGAAGATCGCGATCACCAGGGTCAGGTTGACCCCGACCTGCAGCAGGATGCGCCGGATCATCCCGGCGAGGATCGCCTTGTCGCCGCGCGGCTTGATGCTGCGCAGCCACTCACCGTACAGGCTGAACACCCGCACCATGGGCGAAGGCAGGCTGCGCCCCAGGTACAGCGCCAGCGGGTCGGCCGAGCGGATCAGGTAAGGCGTCAGCAGGGTGGTGATGGCCGACACGCCGACCACCACCGGGTAGAGGAAGTCGCTGGTCACGCCCAGGCTCATGCCCAGCGCGGCGATGATGAAGGAGAACTCACCGATCTGCGAAAGGCCCATGCCCACGCGCATCGAGGTGCGCCCGTCGTTGCCGGCGATAAAGGCGCCGGCACCGCAGGAAATCAGCTTGCCGGCCACCACCACGAAAGTGATCACCAGGATCGGCGCGGCATAGTCCACCAGCACCTTGGGATCGATGGTCAGGCCGATGGCGACGAAGAAGATGGCGCTGAACATGTCGCGCACCGGCTCCATCAGGCGCTCGATCTGGATCAGCTGGCGCGACTCGGCCATGATCGCGCCGATCAGGAAGGCGCCCAGGATCATGCTGTATTCCAGCTTCACCACCAGCAGGCAGAAGCCGAAGCACAGGCCCAGCACCGTCACCAGCAGCATCTCGTTGCTTTCGAATTTCGCCACGTAGGCCAGCAGGCGCGGCACCAGCAGGATGCCGACGACCAGCGCGACGACCATGAACAGGCTGAGCTTGCCGACCGTGGAGAACACCTGGTCGGCCTCCACGGTGCCGCTCACGGCGATGCCGGAGAACAGCGCGATGATGCCGATGCCGAGGATGTCCTCGATGATCAGCACACCGAAGATCAGCTGGGCGAAGCGCTCGTTCTTCATCTTCAGGTCGCCCAGGACCTTGATGATGATGGTGGTGGAGGACATCGCCAGGATCGCACCGAGGAACAGCGAGTCCATGGTGCTCCAGTCGAACAGGCGGCCGATCTCGAAGCCGGCCCAGATCATCAGGGTGATCTCCAGGAACGCGGCGATGAACGCCGTGGCGCCGACCTGGAACAGCTTGCGCAGGGAAAACTCCAACCCCAGGCAGAACATCAGGAAGATCACCCCCAGCTCGGCGAGGGTCTTGATCGTCTCCTCGTCGTGCACCAGGGCGAAGGGCGGGGTGTGCGGGCCGATGATCACCCCGGCGATGATGTAACCCAGCACCACCGGCTGCTTGAAGCGATGGCAGAGGATGGTGACGAAGCCGGCGATCAGCATGATCACCGCGAGGTCCTGGATGAAGTCGATGGCATGCATGGTCGGCGGTCCTCGCGGCGTGGGGTCAGGGGATCGCGCGGCTGACGGCCTCGCTCAGCGAAGCCTACCATCCGACTCTGCCGACAGGCGGCTCTGAAAGAATCAGTAACAGACTGATTTGGAAAGGGAATCAAGCGCCCCCATATCAGGCATCGACCCGCAACCTGCGGGCAACAGCACGAAACAAAATCCGGCTGGCCCTCATGCAGCGCCGCCTGCAACATGACGTGCGTCGTATACCAACCAAGAGAATGACAACGATGAAGCGCTTTCTCAGCCTTGCCATGGCCTTCTGTGTCGCCGTGACGCTCAGCCTCGACGTCAACGCCGCCAAGCGTTTCGGTGGCGGCAAGAGCATGGGCTCGGCGCCGAGCCACCAGACCCGCCAGGCGCAACCCAACGCCGCCCCGAATTCCCCGACCGCCGCAGGCCCGGCCGCAACCGGTGCCGCCGCAGGCGCTGCCGGCGCCGCTGCCAAGAGCGGCGCTTCGCGCTGGCTCGGCCCGCTGGCCGGCCTCGCCGCCGGTGGCCTGCTCGCCTCCATGTTCATGGGCGACGGCTTCCAGGGCATGCAGTTCCTCGACATCCTGATCATCGCGCTGATCGCGTTCATCGCCTTCCGCTTCATCGCCTCCCGTCGCCGCCAGCAGCAGGGCAACCAGCCCGCCATGGCCGGTGGTCACGCGCCGATGCAGCGTGAAATGCCGGCCGCCCCGCCGTCGATCTTCGGTGGCGCTTCCCGTCCGGTGATGGACAGCCGCCCGGTGATCAACGCGCCGAGCTGGTTCGACGAGACCCGTTTCATCGGCGCCGCCCGCGAGCACTTCATGTCCCTGCAGCAGCACTGGGACGCCAACGAGATGGACAAGATCGCCGAGTTCGTCACCCCGCAGATGCTGCAGTTCCTCAAGCAGGAGCGCGCTGACCTGGGCGAGGGCTACCAGTCCACCTACATCGACAACCTCGACGTGCAGCTCGAGGGCGTGGACGACCAGGCCGAGAAGACCATCGCCACCCTGACCTTCAGCGGCGTGTCGAAGTCCTCGCGCTTCGACCAGGGCGAGCCCTTCAGCGAAAGCTGGCGCATGGAGCGCGCACAGGGCGAGAACCAGCCCTGGCTGGTGGCGGGTATCCGTCAGAACTGATCCTGCGCGTGAAGAAGAAGCCCGGCGAATGCC
Organism: Enterobacterales bacterium AE_CKDN230030158-1A_HGKHYDSX7; assembly: GCA_046940325.1. GTDB lineage: Bacteria > Pseudomonadota > Gammaproteobacteria > Pseudomonadales > Pseudomonadaceae > Pseudomonas. Next base: position 100,375 of record JBKYMN010000002.1, read on the forward strand.
GGGCTTTTTCGTTTCCGCCACCCACCTCGCACAAGCGGCACGGCAGTACCCGCGGACCCGCCGCTCGTCCGGACGACGCTCACGCAGTGGTCTTGCACGAGGGGCCGGCTACTACTGTATAAAGCGCGCCATTCGTCGAAAATCAGAGAGGCCCCCGCCTGTGGAAGATGTGATCGAGAAACTGCGTGAAGCGAACGAGCCGGTTCCGGTCCCGCTGGAGCTGCCCGACGAAGAACTCCTGGTGGAGATCGAGGAAGCCCTGCTGATCGGCATTCCGTCGGAATTCCGCGAATTCCTCCTGCAGGTCAGCGACGTGGTCTACGGCCGTCTGGAGCCGGTCACCGTGACCGATCCGCAGTCCCATACCTACCTGCCGGAAGTGGCCGCCGTGGCCTGGGCCAGCGGCCTGCCACGCGAGCTGATCCCGCTCTGCGCCGATGGCGACGACTACTACGCGGTGGCCGAGGACGGTGAGGTGGTGCTCTGGGCCGATGGCGAGCTCACCGAGGAAACCTGGGACTCCGTGTGGACCTGGGCACGCGACGTATGGCTCGATACTTGAACCCCGGTGTCGGAATTTCCTGAAACTTCCATGGTCACACAGGCAACCCAGCGTACCTCCAGCCCTTGCTGCCCGGGCGGGTACGATGCCCCGTGGAGAAACTATGAAGTTGAAAGCCTTGTTCACCTGCCTGTTGCTGCTCGGCCTCGCCGGATGCGCCGACAAGGCCGTGGTGACGCTGCAGGATGGCAGCGAAATCCTGGTGAAGGATCACTCCGACTACGACAAATACAATGATTACTACGAGTTCGAACAGCTCAACGGCGAGACGATCCTGATCAAAAAGGACAACGTCCGCTTCATCAAGACGCCCTGATCGCCGCGCCGTGGCCTCAGGGCTGCGGATCGGGTAGCGCGCCGATGCGGTCGGCATCCTGCGCGTACCAGATGCGGAATGCCCGGCCGATCAGGTTGGCTCTCGGGACATCGCCGAAATAGCGGCTGTCCAGGGAGTTGTCGCGGTTGTCGCCGAGCATGAAGTAGTGATCGGCGGGCACCTGATGCTCCGCCATTTCCCGTGAATAGTCCTTCTCGTTCAACCCGTTGTGCAGATAGGGTTGCGTTGTCTGGCGGCCATTGAGCACGAGCTGGCCGCCGGTGATCTTCACCCGGTCGCCCGGGCCAGCGACGATGCGTTTGACGTAGGCGGTCTGCCGGTCCTTGGGATTGAGGAACACCGCGACGTCACCGACTGCCGGCACGCCCAGCGCGTAGCGCGCGGCGTTGACCAGGATGTAGTCGCCGCGCTGCAGGGTCGGGTTCATGGACGACGAATTGATCGAATAGGTCGACAACCCCAGCAGCCGCGTTCGCGGATCGAGGCTCGGCACGTCCAGCGGATTGAGCAGGTACAGGCCGCTCAGCAGGCCCACGAAGGCGGCCATGGCCGGCCAGAAGCGAATCTTCACGATGTTCCCTCATCCGTGGCAGTTGGCTGGCCGTGCAGCGTCGGCCAGCCGCACAGCCTAGAGCGATCGTGCGCCGAAAGCATCTAGCGCACGCCCAGGCGCCCCCCGCTTTCCAGCTCCAGCAGGTTGAGCAGGTACTGGCCGCAGTAGCCCAGGTCCTGCTCGATGGCCTTGCGCGCGCCCGCGCCATCGCCACGCTCCAATGCCTGCAGGGTGTCTTCGTGGAAGTCGTTCAGGCGCAGCGACAGGTCGGCCTCGGTGAACAGCCGGTTGAAAAACGGTCCGACCTGCAGCCACAGCGCCTCGATCATGCGCAGCAGCGTGGGGTTGCCGCAGGCGCGGTAGAGCGTCAGGTGGAACAGGCTGTTGGCCTCGAGATAGCCCTGAACGTCACGGCCTTTCAGCGCGACTTCCATGCGTTCGGTGCACTCGCGCAGCAGCGCCATGTCGGCAGTCTTCAGGTGCCGGGCCGCATCCTCCACCGCCAGTCCCTCCAGGGACTGGCGTACCTGCAGAATCTGCAGGTAGCGCTCGCGGGTCATCACCGGTACCCGTAGCGAACGCTGCGGCTCGCCTTCCAGCGCGCCCTCGGCCACCAGCCTTTGCAGGGCGGCGCGCACCGGCATCGGGCTGGTGCCCCACTCGTCCGCCAGGTCGCGGATCTTGAGCCGCTCGCCGGGCTGGAAGCGCCCGCTCAAAAGAGCCTGGCGCAGGTTCTGGTACAGCTGTTCCTGAAGGTTGTCGGCCATCGCGCATCACTCCCGGCCGGCCGGCGGCGCCGGCAGTTGGGCGAAGGTCAGGCTGCAGTCGTGTTTCATCTTGCTTATCCCTTGTTCTCGATCAGACAGTTGCCGCCATCCACCACCAGCACTTCGCCGGTGATGTAGCTGGCTTCGGGCGAGGCCAGGAAGGCGATGGCGGCCGCCACCTCTTCCGGTCGCCCGGAACGGCCCAGCGGCGTACGCCGCCCGGCCCGGATTTCTTCCTCGCTGCTGGAGCCGGTAGCGATCCAGCCCGGCGCCACGCTGTTCACCGTCACCCCACGCTGCGCCACTTCCAGCGCCAGCCCCATGCTCATGCCGAGCATCCCGGCCTTGGCCGCGCTGTAGGCGGATTCGCCCGGATTGCTGCCACGAACGCCGGTGGTGGAGCTGACGTTGACGATGCGCCCGTAGCCGCGCTCCAGCATCCCCGGCAGCAGCGCGCGGGTGAGCAGGAACGCGCTGGTCAGGTTGCGCGCCAGGGACAGGTTCCAGGTCGCCAGGTCCATCGCCGCCAGTTCGGCGAAGGGTTCCGGGCTGCCCTGCATGGCCATGCCGGCGTTGTTCACCAGCACGTCTACCCTTCCCCATTGCGCCTGCGCCCATTCGGCCAGGGCACGGACATCGCCCTCGTCGGTCAGGTCGGCGGGCAGTGCACGGGCCTCGAAGCCTTCGGCGCGCAGCTCATCCGCCCGCAGGTGAATACGTTCGCTGCTGGCGGTCAGCAGCAGTTTCACGCCATGGCGCGCCAGTCGACGGGCGCTGGCGAAACCGATACCGGACTCGCTGCCGGCGCCGCTGACCAGGGCGACCTGGCCGGCCCAGGCGGACTCATTGGTGACATCTTTCATGGGCATCTTCTTGATCTGTGATCACAGAATTCGTTACAGGGCAGATTATCAGGCAGCAGCCCCACTGTATTGACATTTTTGTGATCACAAATGGAAGATGTGCGAAATAACAAACGAGGTGTGCAACATGACCGCCAGCGGAATCGCCCAACAGGCCGTGGACCTTTTCACCGCCCGCGAGCGCCAGCGCTTCCTGGAACAGAATCCCAAGTCCGTCGCCCTCGCCGAGCGCGCGCATAAGTCGCTGTACGCCGGCGTACCGATGCACTGGATGGCCGACTGGTCCACACCCTGCCCGCTGTTCGTCGAACGCGCCCAGGGCGCCCGCTTCTACGACGTGGACGGCCATGACTACGTGGACTTCTGCCTGGGCGACACCGGCAGCATGTTCGGCCATTCGCCGGCGCCGATCGCCCGCGCCCTCGCCGAACAAGGCGCCCGCGGCCTGACCACCATGCTCCCCGGCGAGGACGCCGTGGTCTGCGGCGAGCTGCTCGCCGCCCGCTTCGGCCTGCCTTACTGGCAGGTGACCGCCACCGCCACCGACTCCAACCGCTACGTGCTGCGCTGGGCCCGTGCGGTAACCAAGCGCAAGACCCTGCTGGTGTTCGACGGCTGCTACCACGGCACCGTCGACGACGTGATGGTGCGCTACCGCGATGGCGAAACCGTGCACCGCTCCGGCCTGGTCGGCCAGGCCTACGACCTGACCCAGCACAGCCGCTCCATCCCCTTCAACGACGTGGAGGCGCTGGAGGCCGCGCTGGCCCAGGGCGACGTCTGCGCGCTGCTGTGCGAGCCGGCGATGACCAACATCGGCATGGTCCTGCCCGATCCGGGCTTCATGCAGAAGTGCCGCGAGCTGACGCGTAAATACGGCGCGCTGCTGATCATCGACGAAACCCACACCATCTCCACCAACATCGGTGGCTGCACGAAGCTGTGGAACCTCGACCCGGACTTCTTCGTGGTCGGCAAGCCGATTGCCGGCGGCGTGCCCTGCGGCATCTTCGGTTGCAGCGCAGAGATGGCCGAGCGCATGGCCGCCTCGCGCAAGAGCGCCCAGGAAGACAGCCACGGCCACGGCCACAGCGGCATGGGCACCACCCTCTCGGCCAACGCCCTGGCCATGCACTGCATGCGCGCCAACCTGGAACAGGTGATGACCCAGGCGGCCTACGACCACATGCTGCCGCTGGCCAAGCGCCTCGCCGACGGCTTCCGCGCGCTGATCGCCAAGCACGATCTGAAGTGGTCGGTGACCGAGCTGGGCGCGCGCAGCGAGTTCCAGTTCTGCCCCGTCTCGCCGCGCACCGGCGCCGAGGCCGAAGCGGCCTTCCATGACGAGCTGCAGATGGCCCTGCACCTGTACCTGATCAACCGCGGCATCCTGATCACACCGTTCCACAACATGACGCTGTGCTGCCCGGATACCACCGCCGAAGATGTGGATCGCCTGATCGCGACGCTGGATACCGGCATCAGCGAGCTGCTGGCGATTCCCGGCGCGCGCGAGGCCTGATCGCCACCTGACCTTGTAGGAGCGAGCTTGCTCGCGAACCCGCCCGCAGCGGATTCGCAAAAGAGCGTTCGCGAGCAAGCTCGCTCCTACGAAGAGACACTTCGGCGCACCGCGCCCACCGAGGACCACCATGCAATTCGCCGATCGTCAGGAAGCCGAAGCCTTCCTCGCCGCCCACCCGGACGTGCGCAGCATCGAACTGTTCATCATCGACTCCAACGGCATCCCGCGCGGCAAGCTGCTGCACCGCGACGAGCTGCTGGCGATCTACGACAACGGCCGGCCGCTGCCCAGCTCGATCCTCGCGCTGACCGTGCAGGGCGAAGACGTCGAAGGCACCGGCCTGGTCTGGGAAGTGGCCGACGCCGACTGCTGGACCTACCCGCTGCCCGGCAGCCTGACCCTGCAACCCTGGCGCGCCAGCCCCACCGGCCAGTTGCAGGTGAGCATGCACCCGACCCAGGGCCTGCCCGCCACGCCCGCCGACCCGCGCCAGGCGCTGTCCCGCGTGGTCGACCGGCTCAAGGCCGACGGCTTCCACCCGGTCATGGCGGTGGAGCTGGAGTTCTACCTGCTGGACAAGCAGCGCGACGCCAGCGGCCGCCCGCAACCGGCGCTGCAGATGAACGGCATCCGCCCGGAAGCGCCGCAGGTCTATGGCGTCTATGAGCTGGAGCAGCTGCAGCCATTCCTCGACGACCTCTACGCCGCCTGCGAAGTCCAGGGCCTGCCGGTGCGCACGGCGATCTCCGAGTACGCGCCGGGCCAGGTCGAGCTGACCCTGGAGCACCGCTTCGACGTCATGCAGGCCATCGACGAAGGCGTGCGCTACAAGCGCCTGGTGAAAGGCGTGGCGAACAAGCACGGGCTGCAGGCCTGCTTCATGGCCAAGCCGTTCGGCGACCGCGCGGGCTCCGGCATGCACCTGCACGTCAGCCTGGCGGATGCCGAGGGCAACAACCTCTACGCCAGCGAAGACATTCACGGCACTCCACTGCTGCGCCACTCCATCGGCGGCATGATGGCGCGTCTGCTGGATTCTCTGGCGATCTTCTGCCCCAACGCCAACTCCTTCCGCCGCTTCCAGGCCAACAGCTACGCGCCGCTGGCCAAGAGCTGGGGGGTGAACAACCGTACCGTGTCGTTCCGCGTGCCCGGCGGCCCGGCCAGGAGCCGGCACATCGAGCACCGCATCTGCGGCGCCGACGCCAACCCCTACCTCGCCGCGGCGGCGATCCTCGCGGCCATCCACGAAGGCATCCGCGAGCAGATCGACCCGGGCACGCCCATCGTCGGCAACGGCTACGAGCAGGCCACCGAGTTCCTCCCCACCGACTGGCTCACCGCGCTGCGCGCGCTGGAAGCTTCCACCTGGGCCCGCGAGGCGCTGGGCGAGGAATTCCTCAAGGTGTTCCTGGCGATCAAGTGGGAAGAGTTCCGCCAGTTCATGGGCGAGGTCGGTGAGCAGGATTGGCGCTGGTACCTGCATCACGCGTGATCGACTGGCCTGGTTGGCGGATAACCGTGGACGGTTATTCGCCCTACGCGCGATGCCTGCGTGGATTCCCAATGGCGGATAACGCGAAGCGTTATCCGCCATTGGGAGGCCATCGCTCAGCTCACCCGCCGACACGCAAAAGACTTACGAAAAATTTACCCTGCCAGAGTGAAGATTCTGGTCTTTTCTTGGTCAGTAGTTCCACGGGGCGCGGCTGAGCGCTTCCGTGGTCAAAGCGGCGCCGCCGGTCTGCCTGCCGGCCGCCGTCCTCTCTCAGGCAGGGAGAACCCGTAGACAATGAGCACTCCTGTCGTACTGATCACCGGCGCCGCCGGTGGCCTCGGAAAAGCCATCGCCAAACGTTTCGCCCAAAGCCACTGGCGCATCGCCGCCACCGACGTGGACAAAGCCGGCCTGCATGCCCTCAATGCCCAGGTCCCGCTGGATGCCACCGCCGTCGCCGATCTCAGGCGAGCGGACAACTGCCACAGCCTGATGTCCGACATCCTCGCCCGCACCGGTCGCCTCGACGCCCTGGTGAACGCCGCCGGCGTCTGGCGCGAAGGGCCGGTGGAAGACTTCAACGAGGACGACTTCGACCTGGTGCTGGGGGTGAACCTCAAGGCCGCGTTCTACATGTGCCAGGCGGCCACGCCCTATCTGAAGGAAAACCACGGCTGCATCGTCAACATCTCCAGCGATTCCGGCCGCCAGGCCTATCGCGGCTCCGCGGCCTACTGCGCGAGCAAGGCGGCGCTGACCATGCTCACCCGCACCCTGGCGCTGGAACTGGCCGAGCAGAAGGTCCGGGTCAACGCCATCTCCCCCGCCGACATCGCCACGCCAATGCTCGACTACCAGGCCGAGCGCTACGGCCAGGGCAACCCGGACGGCTACAAGCGCGCACTGCTGAAGGATTATCCACAGGGCAAGGTGGCGCGTTTCATCCGCCCGGAGGAAGTCGCCGAGCTGGTCTGGTACCTGTGCAAGCCGGAATCCGAAGCCATCACCGGCGCGGACCTGGCCATCGACTTCGGCCTCTCCGCCGGGCGCTGAACCGGTCAACATACGAACGGGCGGCCAGGGGTCGCCCGTTTTCGTTCAGGGCGTTGATCGAACGGCGGATGCACCGCTGGCGAAAGGTCCACTGGCGCCCCTGGCCAATCAGGGATATAGAAAAAACTGTGTCGCCAGCCGCGCTCCGGTTGTCCAGAGTGAGGCCCTTTCCTTTTCCCCAGACAATTCCGAAGAGAATTCCATGGAACCTGGCAACCACCAGCTCAGCATGACCGTCCTGATGACCCCCGACATGGCCAACTTCTCCGGCAATGTCCACGGGGGCACCCTGCTCAAGTACCTCGATGAAGTCGCCTACGCCTGCGCCAGCCGTTACGCCGGCTACTACGTGGTGACCCTGTCGGTGGACCAGGTGATCTTCCGCGAGCCGATCCATGTCGGCGAACTGGTCACCTTCCTCGCCTCGGTGAACTACACCGGTCGCACCTCCATGGAGATCGGCGTGAAGGTGGTCACCGAGAACATCCGCGAGAAGTCCGTGCGCCACACCAACAGCTGCTTCTTCACCATGGTGGCGCTGGACGATGAGCGCAAACCCATCGTCGTGCCGCAGCTCGATCCGCAGACCAAGGACGAGAAGCGTCGCTTCGCCCAGGCGCAGCAGCGTCGGCAGATTCGCCAGGAACTGGAGCAGCGCTACCAGGCGATTCGTGACGAATGACGGACGATCACGACATTTCCTGAAAAGAAATCCCGCGTGTCGTGGAAATTTCCCAATGCGTCAACAGGTTACCCTTGCGTGAAAGCAAGGTAGGAAATCATTACTACGCCTAGACTTTCCACACGCGGGTTTGCCCCCGTGACCCACCGTCGAGCGACCGGTTGCTGATCAGCCCTCCGGCCGCTCCCTGAGTGCCCGGAGGCCACTGCATGCACCACACCCCACTCCTGACCACCCTCGCCGTCGGCTTCGTGCTGGCCTTCGTGCTCGGCGCGCTGGCCAACCGCCTGCGCATCTCGCCGCTGGTGGGCTACCTGCTCGCCGGCGTGCTGGCCGGCCCCTTCACCCCCGGCTATGTGGCCGACCAGGCCTTGTCGGTGGAAATCGCCGAGCTGGGCGTAATCCTGCTGATGTTCGGCGTCGGCCTGCACTTCTCGCTCAAGGACCTGCTGTCGGTAAAAGCCATCGCCATCCCCGGCGCGGTGGTGCAGATCGGCGTCGCCACCCTGCTCGGCCTGGGCCTGGCCTGGATGATGGGCTGGAACTTCGGCGGCGGCCTGGTGTTCGGTCTCGCGCTGTCGGTGGCCAGTACCGTGGTGCTGCTGCGAGCGCTGGAACAGCGCCAGCTGATCGACACCAAGCGCGGGCGCATCGCCATCGGCTGGCTGATCGTCGAGGACCTGGCCATGGTCCTGACCCTGGTCCTGTTGCCGGCCCTGGCCGGCTCGCTGGGTGGCACTTCCGACGGTGGCGATGGCGGCCTGCTGATGCCGATCCTGCTGACCCTGGGCAAGGTCGCCGCTTTCGTTGCGGTGATGATCCTGGGCGGCCGCCGCTTCGTACCCTGGGTACTGGAGCGCGTGGCCAAGACCGGTTCGCGCGAACTGTTCACCCTGGCCGTGCTGGCCATCGCGCTGGGCATCGCCTATGGCTCGGCGGTGATCTTCGGCGTGTCCTTCGCCCTGGGCGCCTTCTTCGCCGGGATGATCCTCAACGAATCCGAGCTCAGCCACGAGGCGGCGGAAAACTCGCTGCCACTGCGCGACGCCTTCGCCGTGCTGTTCTTCGTCTCCGTCGGCATGCTGTTCAACCCGGCGATCCTGATCCACGAGCCGCTGCCGGTGCTGGCGACCTTCCTGGTCATCGTGTTCGGCAAGTCCATCGCGGCCTACGTCATCGTGCGCCTGTTCGGCCACCCCAACAGCACCGCGCTGACCATTGCCGCGAGCCTGGCGCAGATCGGCGAATTCTCCTTCATCCTGGTCGGCCTGGGCGTGACCCTGAACCTGCTGCCCGAGGCCGGCCGCGACCTGGTGCTGGCCGGCGCGATCCTGTCGATCCTGGTCAACCCGCTGCTGTTCATCGCCATCGACCGCCTGCAGGCGCGCCAGGAGCAGAAAGCCGAGAACGACCCCGGCGTGGTCCAGGTGGAGGCGCCCGACCTGCCGCCGCCGGTGCTGGAAGAGAACCACGCCATCCTCATCGGCCACGGCCGCGTCGGCGCGCTGGTCAGCGAGCGCCTGCGCCAGGACAAGGTGCCGGTGGTGGTGATCGAGGACAAGCGCGAGAAGGCCGCCGAACTGCGCGAGCACGGCCTCTGCGTGGTGGTCGGCAATGCCGCCAATCCCGATGTCCTGAACCAGGCCAACATCACCTCGGCGCGCTGGCTGCTGATCGCCATCCCCAACGGCTTCGAGGCCGGGACGATCGCCAGCCATGCGCGGGCGATCAACCCGAACCTGGACATCATCGCCCGCGCCCACTTCGATGCCGAGGTGGATTACCTGGAGCAGAACGGTGCCAACCTGGTGATCATGGGCGAGCGGGAAATCGCCCGCGGCATGGCCCTGCGGGTCGAGCGCGAGGACGCCACCACGGCGCCCAGCGACGACCACCTGCCGCAGTCGGCCTGACGCCATGCTGCGCCGGCTCTATGACTGGACCATGCGCCTGGCGGGACATCCGCGGGCCGAGCTGGCGCTGGGCGGGGTGACCTTCGCCGAGAGTTCGTTCTTCCCCATCCCACCGGACGCGCTGCTGGTGCCGATGGTCCTGGCCAACCGCGCCAAGGCCTGGCGCTATGCGGCGATCTGCATCGTCAGCTCGGTGCTGGGCGGTATCGCCGGCTACTTCATCGGCCTGCTGCTGTTCGAAACGGTGGGCCAGGCGATCCTCGCCTTCTACGGCCTGCAGGAGAACTTCGCCGAAGTCGCCGAGCGCTACAACGAGCTCGGCTGGCTGATGGTGCTGCTGGGCGGCGGCTTCACGCCGCTGCCCTACAAGCTGATCACCCTGACCAGCGGGGTGACCCAGCTGGACCTGGTGCTGTTCATCGCCTTGAGCGTGGTGGCGCGCACCCTGCGCTTCGCCGCCACCTGCGCCCTGCTGTTCTGGGCCGGCCCGGCACTGCGCGAAGCCATCGAGAAGCGCCTGGGACTGGCGTTCGGGCTGCTGACGGCGATGGTGGTGGGCGGGTTGCTGCTGGGCAAGTACATGCTCTGACACTGCGCCCCGTGTAGGAGCGCGCCATGCGCGCGATCGCGGGCGTGGCCCGCTCCTACAGGGGAATACAGATGCGCGGCTCAGCTCACCCCAGCTTCACCGCCTCGAACTTCACCCGCGGGTGGGCGATGCGATCCTGCGCGCGCACCAGCTCCAGCTCGTAGCTGCCGCAGGCCTGGGTTTCCAACAGCACCTCGTGCACAGCGGCGGCGCAGAACTCGAAGGCAGTGCGCAGGTCATCGCCCAGCAGCAGGCGGGCGAGGAACAGCCCGGAAGTCAGGTCGCCGACGCCCACCGGCTGACGCGGGAAGGCCAGCAGCGGCCGGCGCAGGTGCCAGGTGCCAGGTCTCGTCCAGGGTCACCAGCAGCATTTCGAAGGCGTCCGCCGGCTTGCCGGGGTAGTTCAGGTGCTTCACCAGCACCGCCTTCGGGCCGCGCACCAGCAGGCCGCGGGCCATCTCGGCGCAGTCTTCCAGGGAGGTCGGCTGGCGGTCACAGAAGCTGTCGAGTTCCAGCTGGTTGGGGCACAGGTAGTCGGCCACGGCAGCGGCCTCGTGGAGCAGGAACTCGCCGACTTCCGGGGCGACGATGCAGCCCTTCTCCGGGTGGCCCATCACCGGGTCGCACAGGTAAACGGCGCGCGGGTTCACTTCGCGGATGCGGCGCACCACTTCGAGGATCGAGCGGCCCTGCGCCGCGCTGCCCAGGTAGCCCGAGAGCACCGCGTCGCAGTTGCCCAGCTCGCCAATGGCGGCGATGCCGTCCACCAGCGCGGGAATCTGCTCCGGCGGCAGCACCTGGCCGGTCCAGTGGCCATACTGGGTATGGTTGGAGAACTGCACGGTGTTCAGCGGCCAGACGTTCACCCCGACGCGTCGCATGGGGAACTCGGCAGCGCTGTTGCCTGCATGGCCGAAGACGACGTGGGACTGGATGGCGAGAACGTGGGGAGTGCGCGGCATAACGGTGTCCTGCTACAGAATGGGGCAGTATGGGGCGCAATTCACACGCTGTGAACATCCGCCCCTCGCCGCCCGGCGGCGGAGTGAGTAAGCTGGTGCGCCGATTCCGAGGAAGCTGAAGTGGACCTGGGCAATCTTTTCATCTTCATGCTGGTTGTCGCGGGCGCCGCCTGGTGGTGGCGTGCCCACGGCATCCGCGAGCGTGCGCTGGCACTGGCCAAGCAGCACTGCGCGCGCGAGGGCGTGGAGCTGCTCGATGACGCCATGGCCCTGCAGCGCTTCCGCTTCCAGCGCGACGGCCGGGGCAACCTGCGCCTGGCCCGCGAATACGCCTTCGAATTCACCGCCACCGGGCAGGAACGCTACGCCGGCACCATCGCCATGTTCGGCCAGCACCTGGGCCGCGTCGAGCTGGCGCCGTTCCGCGTGGAACCCGAACCGCGCATGCCGGTTTCCCCCGTCGCCACCTTCCATCCCGCCGCGGCTCCGGTGGATGAAGAAATCATCGATGCGGTGTTCGACGACACCCCGGCACCGCCGCGCCCCATGGGTGAAGTGGTCCGCCTGGACGAATGGCGCCGCGCGCACCAGGGCAAGAAGGTCGGCGACTAGAGTTGCGCGCGAATCCGCTGCCAGTGCTCCTCGGTGGCGTAGGTCATCGCTCGCCGCAGCACGCGGCAGCGCAGGCGATGCCATAGCGAGCCACGACGCCGCTGGTTGCGCCGGCAGGCCTCGAACAGCCAGTCCGGATCGAAACCCTCCCAGACACCCGCCGTCACCCAGGCATTGCTCCAGACCACCGGCGCGACTTCCAGGCGGTAGATCGCCTCCAGCTCCTCCACGACCAGGCCACTGATCGCCAGGGTGCGAGCGATGGCGGCGAGGTCGTCACCGTCCAGTTCGGTGTCCAGCCACAGCTCGGACAGCGCCAGCCAGACGGACTCCCGGGCCGGGTCGTTCATTCGTGGCCCAGCAGGAAACGCGAGACTCGCTCGGCGCTGTCCTCGGGGAACTCCTGCATGAAGCAGTGGCCGCCATCGACGCATTGCCCGCTCACCACCGTGTTCGCCGCACACCAGCGCGCCACCGACTTGGGCACGAACGGATAGGTGCGCTCGCCGAACAGCACCTGGGTCGGCGTCGTCACCTTGTTCAGCGACGGCCACAGGCGCTTGGGGAAGGAGCTGAAGATTTCCGCCTCGCGGCTGGGCCGGCATTTCAGCTCGACGCCGGCGTCGGTGCGCTTCATCGCATGCTCCACGTAGGCCCAGAGCGCATCGTCGGTCCAGCCCTTGAAGATGCCCCGGCCATGCAACCCGGCGTAGGCCGCCTCGCGGTCCGGCCACTGGCTGCGGCGCGAGCGGGCCTTCTGCACCATGGTGCGGCGCTGATGCAGGCCGAGTACTTCGGAGAGCGCCATCACACCGATCATCGCCGGGGTGAAGAGCACCGGGTCGAGCAGCACGGCGCGACGGAACAGCCCGGGATGGCGACCGAGGATCAGGCTGCTGAGCACGCCGCCAAAGCTGTGCCCGGCGGCGTAATGCGGCACGTCACCGAATACCGGGTTGCCGGCCTGGAAAGCCTCCACCGCCATGTCCGCATTGCGGTTCCAGCCGTGGAAGCGCCCGCCGTGGTCGCTGTCGCCATGGCCCTGGACGTCGCACAGCCAGAGATCGAAGTCCCTGGCCAGGACTTTCAGCATCGGCTCGTAGGCGCGGCCGCAGAAGCCGTTGCCATGCAGGAAGTGCAGCAGCGGCTTGCCACTGGGCTCGCTGCGCCAGCCGCGCAGGGTGAAACCGGCGGACCCTTCGTGGGTCCAGGACGACAACTGCATCGAACATCTCCGTAGGGATGAGTCCATCGGGATGCGGCAGTTTAGCGAGGCAGCGGGGCGCCGGACCAGCGCGTGGTCATGCTATTGTCGCCGACCGTTGGCCGAACACCGTCGAACATGTCGCCTGCCCGCCCTCTTCGCCTGCTGCTGATCTGCCTGCTCCTGCTGGCCGGGCTGGTGCTGTCGGTATTCTGGGCCGGCGAGAAGGCGCGGCACCGCGCGCTGCTGTCCGAGGCAGAAGCCGCCCACGAACAGCTCGGCCTCTACGCCAACTCCCTGCACACGCTGATCGAGCGCTTCCGCAGCATCCCCGCCGTGCTGGCGCTGGACCCGGAGCTGCGCGCGGCCATGCGCGGCCCGGTGACCGGCGAACTGCAGCACCGGCTCAACCTCAAGCTGCAGGAAATCAACGGCGCGGCGCGCTCCTCGACCCTGGAACTGCTGGACCACACCGGCCTCGCCGTGGCCGCCAGCAACTGGAACCTGCCGGTCAGCTACGTCGGCCACAACTACGGCTTCCGCCCCTACTTCCGCCAGACCATCGCCCAGGGCGCCGGGCGCTTCTACGCCGTCGGCGTGACCAGCGGGATTCCCGGCTACTTCCTGTCCAACGCCCTGCGCGACGATGACGGCCGCTTCCTCGGCGCCATCGTGGTCAAGCTGGAGTTCCCCGACCTCGAACGCCAGTGGAGCCAGACCCCGGACGTGGTGCTGGTGAGCGACAGCAAGGGCGTGGTGTTCCTTGCCAACCACCCGCGCTGGCGCTACCGCGAGCTGCTGCCGCTGGACGCGGTGGCCCGCGCCGAGATGGCCGACACCCGCCAGTACCACAAGCAGCCGCTCAGCGCGCTGCCACACCGGACGCTGGAAACCCTCGGCGAACACGCGCGCATGGTCCGCGTCGACGGCCAGGACATCAGTGGCGACTACCTCTGGCAATCGGTCGGCCTGCCGGAGGACGAGTGGACGCTGCACCTGCTGCGCAATCCCTACGGCGTGCAATCCGACGTCACCAGCGCGCGGCTGGCCGCTGCCGGCGTCTGGCTGGCACTGGTGTTCCTCGTGCTCTGGCTGCAGCAACGCCGCCGTCTCGCCCGCCTGCGCCAGCGCAACCAGGAAGAGCTGGAGCGTCTGGTCGAGCAGCGCACCGCCGCCCTGCGCACCGCCCAGGACGGCCTGGTGCAGGCCGCCAAGCTGGCCGCGCTGGGGCAGATGTCCGCCGCGCTGGCCCACGAGATCAACCAGCCGCTCACCGCCCAGCGCATGCAACTGGCCAGCGTGCGCCTGCTGCTGGACGCCGGCCGCCAGGACGACGCCCGCGCCGCCCTGCTGCGGGTCGATGAGCTGCTCGAGCGCATGGCCGCCCTCACCGGCCACCTGAAGACCTTCGCCCGCAAGACCCCCGGCGGCCTGCGCGAGCGCATCGAACTGGGCCACGTGATCGAGCAGGCATTGCAGCTGCTCGCCGTGCGCATCCGCAGCGAAGGCGTCGACATCCAGCAGGACCTGGCCCTCCCCGCCTGGGTGCTGGGCGATGCGATCCGCCTGGAGCAGGTGCTGGTCAACCTGATCCGCAATGCCCTCGACGCGGTGGCCGGCAGCGACCGGCCGCGCATCGAGCTGAGCCTGCGCCGCGAAGACGATCAGTGGTGCCTGGAAGTCGCCGACAACGGCCCCGGCATCGACGAAGCCCATCTCGCCAGTGTCTTCGACCCCTTCTTCACCACCAAGCCGGTGGGCGAAGGACTGGGCCTGGGGCTGGCGGTATCCTATGGCATCGTCCACGAACTCGGCGGGCGCCTCGGCGCCGCCAACCAGCCCACCGGCGGCGCGGTATTCCGCCTGAGCCTGCCGGCCGCCAGCGAAGAAAGAAGACCATGAGCGAGACCATCCTCTTCGTCGACGACGAAGCCGCCATCCGCGACGCCGTGCAACAGTGGCTGCAGCTTTCCGGCTTCGAGGTGCGCCTGTGCAGCAGCGCCGACGAGTGCCTGAAAAGTGTCTCCCGCGAGCTGCCCGGTGTCGTCATCAGCGATGTGCGCATGCCCGGCACCGACGGCCTGGCCCTGCTCGAACGCCTGCAGCAGATCGACCGCGACCTGCCGGTGATCATGGTCACCGGCCACGGCGACGTGCCCATGGCGGTACAGGCGATGCGCCAGGGCGCCTACGACTTCATCGAGAAACCCTTCACCCCCGAACGCCTGCTCGACAGCCTGCGCCGCGCCCTGGAGAAACGCCGGCTGGTGCAGGAGAACCGCCAGTTGCGCGAACAGGCCGCGCTCAAGGACCAGATCGAATCGCGTCTGCTGGGCGTCTCGCGGCCCATGGAAACCCTGCGCCGGCAGATCATGGCGCTGGCCGGCACACCGGTGAACGTGCTGATCCGCGGCGACACCGGCAGCGGCAAGGAGCTGGTCGCGCGCTGCCTGCACGACTTCGGCCCGCGCGCCGGCAAGCCGTTCGTGGCGCTGAACTGCGCGGCGATCCCCGAGCAGTTGTTCGAGACCGAGCTGTTCGGCCACGAG
The DNA here is from genome assembly GCA_046940325.1 of Enterobacterales bacterium AE_CKDN230030158-1A_HGKHYDSX7. GTDB lineage: Bacteria > Pseudomonadota > Gammaproteobacteria > Pseudomonadales > Pseudomonadaceae > Pseudomonas. The sequence continues at coordinate 116,044 of JBKYMN010000002.1, forward strand.
AGCGGCGCCTTCACCGGCGCCCAGGGCAAGCGCATCGGAAAGCTGGAGCACGCCAACGGCGGCAGCCTGTTCCTCGACGAGATCGAAAGCATGCCGCTGGCCCAGCAGGTCAAGCTGCTGCGCGTACTGCAGGAACAGCAACTGGAGCGCCTGGGTTCGAACCAGAGCATCAAGGTCGACCTGCGGGTGATCGCCGCGACCAAGCCGGACCTGCTCGAAGAAGCCCGCGCCGGGCGCTTCCGCGAGGACCTGGTGTACCGCCTGAACGTCGCCGAACTGCGCCTGCCGCCGCTGCGCGAACGCCGTGAGGATATCCCGCTGCTGTTCGAGCACTACGCGCTGCTGGCCAGCGAGAAGTTCGGCCGCGAAGCCGCTCCGCTGTCGGCCAGCGAACTGGCCCGCCTGCTCGCCCACGACTGGCCGGGCAACGTGCGCGAACTGGCCAACGCCGCCGAGCGCCACGTGCTCGGCCTGGACCGCGCCGAGCTGCCGATCGAGCCCGCCGGCAACGGCCTGTTCGAACGCATGGAGGCCTACGAGGCCGAGTGCATCCGCCAGGCACTGGGACAGTGCAAGGGCGACATCAAGGCGGTGATGGAGCTGCTCGGCCTGCCACGCCGCACCCTCAACGAGAAGATGCAGCGCCACGGGCTGAGCCGCGGGGATTACCTGGGCGAGGATTGAGCCAACTGTCGATTGAGCAAACGTCTGGACACCAGGCCCGTAACGGACCAGACAACGATCAGTGACCAAAGGGACGGCACCAGATAAGTCAGTGGAATCCCCCAATCGGCCTGCAGTTGCACCAATGAGTCGCCCAACGCGAGATAGCCGAAATAGGTGGTAAAGAAAGCAGCCGGCACAGACAACAAGAATATCCCCACAGCTGTCCAGAAGACTCGCCCAGCCGGGTAACAAGGAAGTGTCCGCGGTAGTACCTGGTAGGTCCGCTGTAACACGGTGATCATCGCCAGGCAGCAAATCAGCAATGTCACGCTGGAGGCCCAGCGTGCCGACTCACTGGGCATGACACCCGGCACAAGGGGAACGGCTAGCAAGCTACACCCACCGGCGAAACACAAGGCAACTCCCATTGCGACGTGAACTCGCCGAACGCTGACAGTGCTTGCCAAGGCTACGTGTTGGAACCGCCCCCGGGCCAAACGCAATGTCAGCCAGATGGCAGGCAGGCTCAGCAGGATGTGGAACAGCGCTCCGAAGATAACAGTACCGACGATCACGCCCAACGGATTGCCCATTGCATACATCCACGCATTGAACTTAGCGATGCTGGCTTCGCCCACTCCCGAAAGTAGCCGGACACTGAGAATCCTCAGCACCATGAAGGCGAGTACTAAGGCCACGATCGGTCTGAATCTGGCTACTGCATGGCGCTCGCGCTGAATATGCATGAACAGCATCACCACTGCACACGCGATGAGCACCGAACAGAACCAGTAGCCAAGCGTGGTGGGCATTCTCAGCAGAACTCCACGCCACCCCATACCGGGTGACAAGCTCACTAAAAGAGTGATGCTTAAGCTGGCAACGCCGGAGAACAGCATGGCCGCCATGAAGTAGTAGGGCTGGCGAATCGAGGGCGGCTCGCTTAACGCAGCCTCAATGAGTTCAGCGCGGGGTGTCGTGAAGGGATTGTCAGTGGTCATCTCGGCATCCTTGTCGAATCCGGCCCTGGGCACGGAGTGCGCCCAGCCTACCAGCCCGCCTGAACTTTTCCACAGGCATAAAAAAAGGCCGCTGAAAGCAGCGGCCTTGAGACGGACGTCGATCTGGAGCAATCAAGAATCGGCGTCGGGAAGCTTGCCGGCGGTGAGGCCGGTAACGGCGTCGCCCGGGAGCGTCGCTGTTGGGTCAAGTATATTGACCGATTGGACAGGAATACAGAGCACGGACAGCGAAAGACTGTTACAGCATCTGTAACAGTCACCTGCAATCCACGGAAACACGGGCAAAAAAAACGCCGCATATCGTATGCGGCGCAAGGTGTTGAGAAGCCCGGCTCACGCTCCGGACCTCCCGGGGGAAGCGGCCGATCAGGAATCGGCGTTGCTGCCAGCGGCGGCCTTGGCGGTCTGCTCGGCGGACTGGGCCTGCTGCTGGGCAATCACGGCTTCGTTGGCCTTGACCATCTTGTCGGTCATCAGGCGCGATTCTTCGGCGAAGCTCAGCTGAGTGAAGGACAGCGAGCAGACGGACAGCAGGGCAGCAACATAAAGCGAACGGGACATGACGGTGATCCTTTCTGAACACCCGCTTGGTCGGGGTTGGAGAAAGGTTACGGCGCAACAGTGGGTAGAAAAATAGCTAGCTAACCAACAAAGCATTGCCTAAAAGGCAACAATCCGCGCCGATCGTCCGGGAACGCCGCTCTAGAGCGGCTGCGACGATCCGCCACGCTGGCCAGAAGGCATCAGGGCGAATCAAGCCCAGTTGACCGGATCGTTGAGCGCTGCTTCGTCTTCCACGAAGACCTTGGGCAATTCCATCTTGAGGAACTCGACCCAGGTGCGGATCTTCGCGTCGAGGAAGCGCCGCGACGGGTACAACGCATAGATCTGCCGCACGTGCAGGCTGTGCCGGGGCAGCACGCGCACCAGGCTGCGCTGGCGCAGCGCCGGCGCCGCCACGTAGCTGGGCAGCAGACAGATGCCCATGCCCGCGCTGGCCGCACCACTCAAGGCCTCGGCGACGTTGACCATGAAGGTGTCGCGCGGGCGGATCACGCTTTCTTCATTGCCCTCCTCGAAGGCCCAGCCCTCGGGGAAGGTCGGGTCCTGCAGGCGCAGGCACTGGTGCTGGTGCAGATCGGCGACGCTGGTCGGGGTGCCGCGCCGCTTGAGGTACTCGGGGCTGGCGCAGAGCACGCTGTAGATGGTGCCCAGGGTCTGGGCGACGAATTCGGAGTCGGGCAGTTCGCGGTCGCGGGTGATTACCACGTCCTGGCCTTCTTCGAGGATGTCCGGCTGGCGCTGGGCCAGGGTCAGTTCGATGTAGACCTCGGGGAAGGACTCGCAATAGCGCGAGATCAGCGGGATCAGGTGTTGCTGGCCAAGGCCGGTCAACGAATGCACGCGCAGACGGCCGCGCGGGCTGAGGTGCGCACCACTGGCTTCGGCCTGGGCTTCGTCGACGTCGGCGAGGATTTCCCGGCAGCGCAGCAGGTAGCGCTCGCCGGTTTCGGTCAGCGCCAGGCGCCTCGTGGTGCGGTGCAGCAGGCGGGCTTCGAGTTGGGCTTCAAGGTCGGAGACCACGCGCGAGACCTGGGCTGTGGATAACCCCAGGGCATTGGCGGCGGCGGTGAAACTGCCGGCATCCACCACCCGGACGAATGCCCGCATCGCGTGAAGTACGTCCATGGTTCCCCCTGCTGATCCTTCTTGTCGGAGACGACGACAATTGTTGTCTTCGCCGCAAAACTGAATCGCAGTATAGGGTCGTTTTTTACTGATTGTTACTGGGTATAGTGCCGGCCAGGTCGCTGCAGCAACGTTGGGCATACCAGGCTCATCGTACGGCCGCCGATACACCCATCGACGGCCCTCTCCCCCGCGCATATCCGCTGCAGCGACTGACTTTTTCTCCAGGGGCGGCCCTTCTTCGGATGGCCGCCCTTTTTCGTTTCAGCAGCAGACCGAGCCCCACCTGTAGGAGCGCGCCATGCGCGCGATCGCGGGCATGGCCCGCTCCTACACGTTGAATCCGCTGCCACGACGGCTCTGCCCAACCGAGGAAAACTCAGCGCGGCAGCGGGTACAGGCGCTCGTCGAACTGCTCCAGGCGCACGAACTCCAGCGGCGCATCGCTCTCCAGGTGCTGCAGACGGTCCTGGTACTGGCGCAGGAAGTCCTGGCGCGCCTCGTTGCTGATGTAGGGCACGTGCCAGGCCACGAAGGGCGGCAGCACGCTCATGCCGGTGTAGGCCAGGGTGCCACGCAGGATCGGCCGCAGCATGTCTTCCAGCGGGCCGTGGATGGCGCCGTCGCCGAACATGTGGTCGCGCCCGCCGAGGGTCACGCTGACCAGCGCCTTCTTGCCGGCCAGGCCGCCCTGGTCGTAGAAGCGCTTGCCGCCGTAGCAGATGCCCGAGACCAGCACGCGGTCGAACCAGCCCTTGAGGATGGCCGGCGCGGAGAACCAGTAGATCGGGAAGTTGAAGATCACCAGGTCCGCCCAGAGCAGCTTGTCCAGCTCGGCCTGGATGTCGGCGGCGATGGTTTTCGCCTTGGCGCCTTCGCGCTGCTCCAGGGCATAGACCAGGTACTCGGGGTTGGCGCGGGCGCCGAAGTCGGCGGCGCTGGCCACCGGGTTCCAGTTCATCGCGTAGAGGTCGGAGACCTGCACCTCGTGGCCCTGGCCGCGCAGGGTTTCCTCGGCAAGCTGGTAGAGCGCGGTGCTGAAGGATTGCGGTTCGTTGTGGGCGTGGACGATCAGTACGTTCATGGGAATTCCTGATGATTCGGTGAGAGCGGCAGCCCTCACCCCAGCCCTCTCCCAAGGGGAGAGGGGGCAAAAAGCGCTTAAAGCTGGATGGCCTTGAGCTCGACGAACTCGTGCAGGCCCTGCTCACCCCATTCGCGGCCGTTACCGGACTGCTTATAGCCGCCGAAGGGCGCGCGGTAGTTGAAGGCACCGCCGTTGACGAAGCATTGGCCGGCGCGCATCTGCCGGGCGAGGCGCAGGCCATCTTCGCGATCGCCCGCCCACACGGCGCTGGACAGGCCGAACGGCGAGTCGTTGGCGATGGCGATCGCCTCGGCCTCGTCGGCGTAGGGAAGCAGGCACAGCACCGGGCCGAAGATTTCCTCGCGGGCGATGCGCATCCGGTTGTTCACGCCGGCGAAGATCGTCGGTTGCACGTAGTGCCCGCGCTCCAGATGCGCAGGCCGTTCGGCGCCGCCGCAGACCCGCTGCGCGCCCTCTTCCGCGCCGACGCGCAGGTAATCGAGCACGGTGCGGCGTTGGCCGCCCGAGCACATCGGGCCGAGGAAGCTGCCGGCGTCCAGCGGGTCGCCCATCTTCAGCGCGAGGGCTTCGGCGCGGGCGATCTCGACGGCTTCGGCATAGCGATGGGCCGGCAGCAGCATGCGCGTGAGCGCGGTGCAGGTCTGCCCGGAGTTGATCATCACGTCCTGCACGCCGTGGCGCACGGCGGCGGCCAGGTCGGCCTCGGCGGTGATCAGGAACGGCGACTTGCCGCCCAGCTCCAGGCACACGCGCTTGACGGTCGGCGCGGCGGCTTCGGAGACCTTGACGCCCGCGCCGGTGGAGCCGGTGAACGACACCATGTCCACGTCCGGATGCCGCGCCAGGGCTTCGCCGACCTTGGAGCCGGGGCCGCTGACCAGGTTGAACACACCGGCCGGCAGACCGATGGCGTGGACCATGTCGGCCAGCAGGAAGGCGTGCAGCGGGGTGTCCTGGCTCGGCTTGACCACCACGGTGCAACCGGCGGCCAGGGCCGGGGCGAGCTTGCCGATGAGCTGGTGCAGCGGGTAGTTCCAGGGGTTGATGAAGGCGCAGACGCCCACCGCTTCCTTCACCACCAGCGAGTTGCCGACCTCGCGCACTTCGTCCATGTGCGCGGCCATGGCGGCGTAGCTTTCCAGGCCCTCGATCGGCCCGTCGACCTGCACCATGCGGCACCACTGCACGGGCATGCCCAGCTCGGCGGTGATCAGCCCGGCCATCTCGTCGGCGCGGTTCTTCAGTTGTTCGGCGAGGGCACGGATGTAGCCGGCGCGGACGTGGGAAGGCGTCTGCGACCAGGCCGGGAAGGCCCGGCGCGCCGCGTCCACCGCACGGTTCACATCGCCTTCGCCGCCCAGGGGAACGCGGCCGACGCATTCCTCGGTGGCCGGGTTCTGCACCTCGGCCATGCCCTGCCCTTGCGGCGCCACCCAGGCGCCGTCGATGTAGAGCTGCGTACGGTCATGCATAGCGTTTTTCCTTGAGCAGTTCGGCGGCGCACAGGGCGATGCGGCGGCAGGCTTCGCGCAGCGGCTCGGCGCCGAGCACCAGGCCCAGGCGGATGTGCCCGGCGGCGCTGGGGCCGAAGGCTTCGCCGGCCAGCACGGAAACGCCATGGCGGTCCAGCAGCACGTCGGCGAAGTCCTGGGCGGAGAGCCCGGTGGCGCGGATATCCACCATCACGAACATGCCGCCGTCCGGGCGCAGGGCGCGCACGCCGAGACAATCGGCGAGGCAGTCGAGCACCAGGTCGCGGCGCTGGCGGTAGGCCTCGCGCATGGCTTCCAGCTCCGGCAGCGTCGCTTCCAGCGCGGTGCAGGCGGCGTCCTGGATGAAGTCCGGCAAGCCATAGAGCATGCACAGGGCGAGGTTCTCCAGGTGCGCGCAGAGTTCGCGCGGGCCCACTACCCAGCCGACTCGCCAGCCGGTCATGGCGTGGGATTTCGACAGGCTGTTGAGGGTTGCGGTGCGCCCGGCCATGCCCGGCAGGCTGGCGGGGCTGATGTGCTCACCGTCGAACAGCAGCTCGCTGTAGACCTCGTCGGAGATCATCCACAGGTCATGCTTCACGCACAGCTCGGCGAGTTTTTCCCAGGTGGCCCGAGGCAGGCTCGCGCCGGAGGGGTTGTGCGGGCTGTTGATCGCCAGCGCGCGGGTGCGCGGGGTGACCAGCGCGGCGACGTCCTCGGCCTGCACGCGGAAGCCGTGCTCGGAGCGCACCGACACCGGGATGACCTTGGCGCCACAGGCACCGAACACCGCTTCGTAGGTGACGTACATCGGCTCGGCGACAATCACTTCGTCGCCCGGATTGAGCACGCACTGCGCCACGGCATACAGCGCGCACTGGGCACCGGCCAGCACCACCACGTCATCGCTGGCAACGGCCTGGCCGCTGCGCTGCGAGTGGCGGCGGGCGATGGCTTCGCGCAGCGAACGCTTGCCGCTCACGTCGGTGTAGTGGGTGTTGCCGGCCAGCAGGCTGTCGATGGCCGACTGCACGATGGGCACCGGGGTATCGAAGTCCGGGTCGCCCACCGACAGCAGCAGGATGTCGTCACCCTGCTCCAGCCGCGCCAGGGCGCGGTAGTGGATGTCCCAGGCGGCGGCGCCGTCGCCGGCAATGCGTTGGGTGAAATTCGAGTAGCGCATGGTGTTCATCCTTCATGGCGCCGCAGCCCTTGGGCTGCGGTGGGTGCAACGGGTCCTACTGGGCGCAGGCGTGTTTCAGCTCGATCAGGGTCACGCCCGGATGGGCGAAGCCTTCGCGCAGGTCGCGTTCCAGTTCGTCGAGGCTCTGCGGCTGGCGCATCTCGCAGCCATAGGCGCGGCCGAGCAGGGCGAAGTCCGGGTTGCGCGGCAGGACGCCGATGGGCTCGATGTCCAGGCCGATCATGTCGTCGCGGATCTGCCCCAGCGCATCGTTGTTCCACAGCAGCACCACCAGCGGGCTGTCCAGCTCTTCGGTGGCGGTCGCCAGTTCCTGCGCGGTGTAGAGGAAGCCACCGTCGCCGACCAGCACCAGCCCGGGACGCTCCGGCGCACCGAACTTGGCGCCGATACCGGCGGGCACGCCGTAGCCGAGGGTGCCGTAGCCGGTGGGGTGCAGCCAGCCGCGCGGGGCCTTGCTCGGGTAGAGGTAGTTGGCGGTGTAGGCCAGCTGGGTCATGTCGCTGGCGATGAAGGCGTTGTCCGGCAGGACCTTGGCGATGCGCTGCAGGATCGACTGGTGAATGCGTTGCAGTGGCGCGTAGCCGGCTTCGATCTGCGCACGCAGTTCGGCGATGCGCGACTGTGCCTTCGCAGCGTCGCGGGTCGCGCTGGGCAGCGCAGCTAGCAGCGCCTGCGCGGTGGCCTTCGAATCGCCCAGCAGCGCCACGGCACTCGGGTAGAAGTCGTTGAACTTGCGCGAGTCGATATCGACGCGGATCACTTCGCCGCTGACCGGCAAGCGGTCGCGCCAGAAGTCGGTGTCGGCCATCTCGGTGCCGATGGCGAGGACCACGTCGGCCTCGGCGATCATGTCCCAGCCGGCCTGGGTGCACAGGGTGGCGCCGGCGGACAGCGGCGCTTCCGGCGCCAGCAGGCCCTTGCCGGCGACGCTGGTGAACAGCGGCGCGGCCAGGCGCTCACTCAGCGCGGCCAGGGCATCGGCGGCGTGCAGCGCGCCGCCGCCGGCGATGATCATCGGACGCTGGGCGGCCTGGAGTTTATCCACAGCCTGTTTGAGAGCATCGGCGCTGGGCTGGCCACGGCCGGCGCGGCGCACGACTTCGTGGGTCCAGTCACGGGCAACCGGGTTGGCGAGCACATCCAGCGGCACGGAGATGTGTACCGGGCGCGGGCGCTCGCTGTCGAACACGGCGTAGGCGCGGGCGATCAGTTCGGGCAGGTCTTCGGCGCTCAGGGCGACGGCGGAGAACGCGGTGATCGGCGCGGTCATCGCGCGCTGGTCCTGGGTCTCGTGCAGGCAGCCCCAGCCCTTGCCCAGGCTGGCGGTGTGGTTGACGCTGGAGATCACCAGCATCGGGATCGAATCGGCGTAGGCCTGGCCAATGGCGGTGGCGGCGTTGGTCACCCCCGGGCCGGTGATGATGAAGGCCACGCCCGGCTTGCCGCTGACGCGCGCATAGCCGTCGGCCATGAAGCCGGCGCCCTGTTCGTGGCGGGTCAGCACATGGCGGATGCCACTGCCGGGCAGGCCGCGGTACAGCTCCAGGGTGTGTACACCGGGAATGCCGAACACGGTGTCGACGCCATAGTTGGCCAGCAGGCGTACCAGGGCCTGGCCGCCGGTGAGGTTGTTGTTCTGTTGCATGAGGTGTCTCCCCAAGGCTAATGCGTGCCCTTGTAGGAGCGAGCTTGCTCGCGAACAAATCCCACAGCTGGGCTGTCCGCGAGCAGGCTCGCTCCTACAGGGTGCGGAGTGTTCATTCAGCGGTGCGGATCAGCGCATCCACCGCCACGGCGCCCTCGGCGTCCGCCAGCAGCGGGTTCACGTCCAGTTCCAGCAGGGTGTCCACGTGCTCGCAGGCGTAGTCGGCGACGGCGCGGATGGCTTCCACCAGCGCCTCCAGGTTCACCGCTGCGCGGCCACGGAAACCGCTGAGCAACGGCGCGCTGCGCAGGCTCAGCAAGGCATCGCGGATGGCCGCGTCGGTGGTCGGCAGCAGCAGGCTGCGGCTGTCCTTGAGCAGCTCGACGAGGATGCCGCCGGCGCCCAGCACCAGCGCCAGACCGAAGCCGTTCTCGCGCTTGATGCCGACGATCAGCTCGGCCAGCGGCGGGCTGGCCATGCGCTCCAGCAGCACCTGGTCAAAGGGCACGCCGGGGGCGTGACGGGCGATGTTCTCGCGCATGTCGAACAGCGCGGCTTCCAGCGCCGCCTCGTTACGCAGGTTGAGCGCCACGCCGCCGGCTTCGGTCTTGTGCGGCAGCTGCGCACTGACCACTTTCAGCGCCAGCGGGAAACCGACATCGGCAGCCGCTTCGCGGGCCTGGGTCGGGGTGCTCAGCGCGGCGCGCGGCAGCGGCAGGCCGAAGGGTTTCAGCGCCTGCTTGGACTGCCACTCGTCCAGCAGCCGGCCTTCGCCTTCCAGCGCCTGCGGGCAGAGCGGCACCAGCGCGGCTTCGCCACGGGCCAGCAGGGTTTCGCGACGCTGGCGGTAATGGGCGATGCGGCCCCAGGCGGCGAGGCCGTCTTCCACGCCTTGCAGCGCGGCGACGCCGTGGGAGTGCAGCAGTTCGCGGGCATGTCTGGGCAGCAGCTCCGGCAGCGCGGAGGCGATGAAGCCAACCTTGCCGTGACGCTCCAGCGCGGCGCAGTAGAGCTCCAGCAGCAGGTCGCACTGCGGGCGCTCGCCGGTCTCTTCGCCGGGGTAGTCGAGCACCAGCAGGGCAGCGTCAGCTTCGGTCTGCAAGGCGCTGTCGAGCATGCGGTCGAGCGCCGGGCCGTCGCCCCAGATGGCAGTGGTGAAGTCCAGCGGATTGGCGATGTTGGCGTAATCCGGCAGCACCTGCGCCAGCTCGGTACGCTGCGCGTCGACCAGCTTGGGCAGGCTCAGGCCATTGCGTTCGGCGTAGTCGGCGATCAGCCCGGCATCACCGCCGGAGCAGGCCAGTGCGGCCAGGCTCGGCCCGGCCGGCAGGTTACCGCAGGCGGCCGCCTTGAGGGTTTCGATGAAGCTCACCGGGCCGCTGACGCGGATCACCCCGAGGCGGTCGAACAGCGCGTCGTACAACGCGTCGGAGCCCGCCAGGGAGCTGGTGTGGCTGAGCGCGAGCTCGGCACCGATCTCCGACACGCCGGTCTTCAGCGCGATCACCGGGATGCCTTTCTGCAGCGCCTTGAAGGCGGCGCGGGCGAAGCCGGGAACGTTCTTCAGGCCTTCCAGGTGCAGGCCGATGGCAGTGACGCGCGGCTCGTCGAGCAGCACGTCCATCAGTTCGGCCACGCCCAGTTGCGCCTGGTTGCCCACCGAAGCCATGTAGGCGATGGGCAGCGAGCGGTCGCTCATCGACAGGTTGTAGGCGAAGTTGCCGCTCTGCGTGAGTACGGCCACGCCCTTCTCGACGATGTGCCCGCCGTGGGCCACCGGCCACAGCGCGGAGCCGTGCAGGTAGTCGAGCAGGCCGTAGCAGTTGGGGCCGAGCAGGGCCATGTCGCCGGCGGATTCGAGCAGCCGGCGCTGCAGCGCTTCACCCTCGGCGCCGGTTTCGGCGAAGCCGGAGGCGTAGCAGATGGCGCCGCCGGCATCCTTGGCGGCCAGCTCGGCGACGGCCTGCAGGGTCAGGTCGCGGTTGGTGGCGACGAACACCGCATCGGGGCCTTCGGGCAGGTCGGCGACGCTGCGCACGCAGGGCACGCCTTCGAGTTCGTCGTATTGCGGGTTGACCAGCCACATCGCACCCGCGAAGCCGCCTTCGGCGCAGCGCTTGAGCGCGCGCGCCATGCTGCGGCCACCGATGAAGGCGACGTGACGGGGGGCCAGCAGGCGCTGGAGGTTTTCGCGTTTCATGGCACGGGCCTCAGCGCAGCAGCGGACGCAGCAGTTCGCGGGAAATGATGTGGCGCTGGATTTCCGAGGTGCCTTCCCAGATGCGCTCGATGCGCGCGTTGCGCCAGATGCGCTCCACCGGGCCTTCGTCCATCAGGCCCATGCCGCCGAAGATCTGCACGGTCTCGTCGGCAACCTTGCCCAGCACTTCGCTGGCGAACAGCTTGGCCATGCCGGCTTCGCCGTCGGTCATGCTGCCGCGGTCCATCTTCCAGGCGGTGTGCAGGGTCATCAGCTCGGCGGCGCGAATCTGCGTGGCCATGTCGGCGAGCTTGAAGGAGATGCCCTGGTAGCTGCCGATGGCGGCACCGAACTGCTTGCGGTCGGCCGACCATTGCAGCGCCAGGTCCAGCGCGCGCTGGGCCTGGCCGACGCAGTTGGCGGCGACCATCACGCGGCCGGCGGTGAGCCAGGCGTTGGCCACTTCCCAGCCCTTGTCGACTTCGCCCAGCACCTGGGAGGCCGGCACGCGGCAGTCGTCGAAGAAGATTTCGTAGGTGTGGTAGCCCTTGTTGCTCACGCATTTCGGGCCGCGGCGCACGGTCATGCCGGCGGTGCCCTTGTCGACCAGGAAGGCGGTCACGGCGTTGCGCTTCTTGCCGTTGCGTTCGAAGGTGTCGGTCACCGCGAAGACGATGGCGAAGTCGGCGTGGCCGGCGTGGCTGATGAAGTGCTTGGAACCGTTGATCACGAAGTCCTCGCCGTCACGCACGGCACGGGTCTTGATCGAGTTGGCGTCGGAGCCGGCGCCCGGCTCGGTGAGGGCGAAGCAGTCGATCTTCTCGCCCTGCACCACCGGCAGCAGGTAGTTCTGGATCTGCTCGCCCTTGCAGGCCATGAGGATCTTCGAGGGGCGCGCGACGAACACGTGCAGGGCCCAGGAGACCTTGGACAGTTCGCGCTCGACCAGCGCCTGGGACAGGTAGTCCAGGCCGCCGCCGCCGACTTCCTCGGGCATGTTGAAGGCGTAGAAACCGGCCGCCAGGGCCTTGCCGCGAATCTTCGCGGCCAGCTCCGGGGACACCGCGTCGGCGCGGTCCACTTCTTCCTCGTAGGGCAGCAGTTCTTTCTCGACGAAAGCCTTGACCGCCTCGACGAGCATTTCCTGTTCTTGGGTCAGTTGGAAATCCATCACATCACCTGCAGCCGTCAGCGGCCTTTGAATTGGGGGGAGCGTTTCTCGGCCACAGCGCGCAGCGCCTCGGCGGCGTCAATACTGCGGCCGCAAAGCAGCCCGGCGGCCTGTTCGGCTTCCAGCTGCTGGGCCAGGGTGCGGCTGGCACCTTCGCGGATCAGGCGCTTGGTGTGGCCGAAGGCGTAGGTCGGCCCGGCAGCCAGGCGCGCGGCGAACTCGCCGACCTGGGCCTGCAGCTGATCGTCGGCAACCACTTCGCCGACCAGGCCGGCATTCAGCGCGCGCTCGGCGTTCCACAGCTCGTCGAGGAACAGCAGGCGCTTGGCCGCTTCGCTGCCGATCAGGCGCGGCAGGTGCCAGCTGGCGCCGGCGTCCGGGCAGTAGGCCATGCCGGTGTAGCCGGCCTTGAAGCGCGCGGAGGCGCCGGCGATGCGGAAGTCGCAGCACAGGGTCAGGTCCATCCCGGCGCCGACGGCGGTGCCATTGACGGCGGCGATGGTCGGCTTGTCCAGGCTGTGCAGGCGGCGCATCAGGGCGTGGGCGGTTTCGGTCCAGCCGTAGGTTTCCAGCTCGCCACGGGCTTCGGCCTCGGCCCATTCGGCGAGGTCGGCGCCGGCGCAGAAGCTGCGGCCTTCACCGGTCAGCACGATGACACGCACGGCCGCATCGGCCTCGTAGACGTCGAGCAGGGCCAGCAGGTTCTTGAGCGTGGGGACGTCGAGCGCGTTGCGCTGCTCGGGGCGGTTCAGGGTGATCCAGGCGATACCGTCCTGGACCCGGCTGAGCGGGGATGGCTGAGTCATGCTGCCCTCGTTCTTGTAGTCATTGGTATTGAGGCGATGGGCCAATACTAAACAAGTGTTCAGCAAGACGGCAATCCACCCGAATGGGTGGCTTGTAACGCACCGCCGAACGGCAGGAAGGCCGCGTGGCGCGGGGGCTGAGGGGTTTTTCGGGGAAGTCGGGGCGGGTTTGTTACAACTTCGAACAATCAGAGGTAGGGCGTACAACCGTTCGCGGTTGTACGCCGAGGCGCCTCGGCGCACTGGCGGTTCCGGGGCAAAACTCGGGGCGCGCTCGGATTCTGGCTGATCGACGTATAACGCGGAGCGTTATACGCCCTACCCCTGCCGGGTAGTCCGCGAACATGAACAAGGCCCCGAAGGGCCTTGTGTCGATGCGCAGATAGCTCAACCGATACTCGGCACCGCCTCATCCATCAACACCTGCCCGCGCTTGCGCTTGAGCAGGTAGTAGGCCAGGTAGCACGCGCCCATGAAGCCGAAGCCCCAGTACAGGGACGGACGCTGGGTCGGGTCCATGGCGAGGAAGACGAACAGCGAGCAGCAGATGGCGATGCACGCCAGCGGGATCAGCGGGAACAGCGGCGCGGCGTATTTCAGGTCAGCCACGGTGCCGCCCTTGGCCATGTGTTCGCGGCGGAAGCGGTACTGGGCGTAGGCGATGACGATCCAGGTGACGGTGCCGGCCATCCCGCTCACCGCCATCAGCACCATGAACAGGGTGTCGGCGGCGACCACGCTGGTGAGCAGCGACAGCAGGGCGAAGGCCAGGCTGATCAGCAGCGCGTAGAGCGGCACGCCACGGGCGCTGAGCTTGGAGAGCTTGCGCGGCGCCATGCCGGTCTTGGACATGGCCCAGAGGATGCGGGTCGAGGCGTACAAGCCGGAGTTACCCACCGAGAGGATCGCGGTGAGGATCACGAAGTTCATGATGTCGGCGGCGTAGGGAATGCCGACCCTGTCGAACACCTGGACGAAGGGGCTTTCCATCAGCCCGGCCTGCTTCCACGGCACGATGCAGGAGAGCACGGCAATCGCCAGCACATAGAAGATCAGCACGCGGAACACCACGTTGCGCACGGCGCGCGGGATGCTCTTCTCCGGCTGGTCGGTTTCGCCGGCGGCAACGCCCATGATCTCGCAGCCCTGGAAGGCGTAGACCACCGTCATCATCACGGCGAACACGGCGGACAATCCGTTGGGGAACAGACCATCGCTGACCAGATTGGACAGCCCCGGCGCGGCCGCGCCGTCGTTCAGCGGAATGGCGCCGAAGATCACCAGCAGGCCGACCACGATGAAGCCGAGAATCGCCGCCACCTTGATCCCGGAGAACCAGTACTCGGCCTCGCCGAAGGCGCGGGTGGCCAGGGCATTGAGGGAGAACAGCACGACCACGAAGAAGCCCGACCAGAGCCAGATCGGCACCTCGGGGAACCAGCGGGTCATCAGCATGCCAGCGGCGGTGAATTCCAGGCCGACGGTGGAGGCCCAGCTCATCCAGTAGACCCAGCCGATCATGAACCCGGTGGCCGGGCCGATGAAGCGCGTGGCGTGGGCCTGGAAGGAGCCGGAGACCGGCATCTGCACCGACAGCTCGCCCAGGCAGACCATCACCAGGTACATCAGCAGGCCCGCGACCAGGTAGGCGAGGATGGCGCCCATCGGGCCGCCGGAGCTGATGGTGACGCCCGAGCCCATGAACAGGCCGGTACCGATGACGCCGCCCAGCGACAGCATGAAGATGTGGCGGCTCTTGAGCGCGCGGGTGAGCTGGATCTTCTCGCCGCTACCGGCGTGATGAGTCTCAGACATGGCGCACCTCCAGGGAATGGCGGGCGCGGCTGAGCGGAACTCTACGTTGGATCATTATTGTTATCTCCAATCAATCAGAGGCCGTGGCTCGGGCACGGATGCCAGCGGATTATTGGAAGGCGATGTAAGACGCCGTTGTTTCCTCGGATCAAAGTTGTAGAAAGATGTAAGGATTTTGTGCAGGCCGCGCGGGGCGGGGGTTTCAGAGGGATGGCTTTTCGTAGGAGCGAGCTTGCTCGCGAACGGTTTCCCCGGTGAATCCGGAGCTGGGCGGGTTCGCGAGCAAGCTCGCTCCTACAGTGAGCCGCGCTCGCGGTTGACCAAGACGCGCCAGCCATCCAGGCGATCGAAGGCAACCGCGCGCTCCCGCTCCAATCGCGCGGCCCAGTCAGCAGATAGCGAACCCGCCAGCGCCGCCTCCTCCAGCTCGCCCAGGCAATCGCCCAGCCCGCGTAGCCCCATCGACCGGCAACTCCCCGCCAGCCGGTGCGCAAGACTCGCGGCTTCGACGGCATCCTCCTGGCGCAGTGCGTCCAGCAGCAGCGGCCATTGCTCATCCAGCAGCTTCCACAGGCTGGCCAGCAGTTCGTTGAGCTTGTGTTCGCCCAGCAGGCGGCGGTGGGTGTCGAGCACCTGCCGATCCAGCGGGCCGTTATCCACGGCCTCGGGCAGCAGCTCCCAGGCCACGCCGGACAGCGCGCGGCGCAGGTCCTCCAGGCGCAGCGGCTTGCCCAGCACGCCCTGCATGCCGGCCTCGAAATAACGGCGGACCATGCCCGGCTGCACGCTGGCGGTGAAGGCGTGGATCGGCGTGGTCGCATTCAGCCCATCGGCCTGCGCGCGGATCGCCCGGCACAGATCGAGACCGGTCATCCCCGGCAGGTGCATGTCCAGCAGGATCAGGTCGAAGCGCCGCCCGGCAGTGAGCGCCAGCGCGGGCTCGGCGTCATCGGCGAGCTGCACGCGGTGGCCATCGCGCTCCAGCAACGCCTGGGCAACTTCGCGGTTGAGGGCGACGTCCTCCACCACCAGCACGTCCAGGGCCGGCGCCTGCTCCGTGGCCGCGCTGGAGCGGGGCAGCACGCCCGGCGCCAGTTCGATCTCGAACCAGAAGGTGCTGCCCTCGCCTTCCAGGCTTTCCACACCGATCTCGCCGCCCATGGCTTCCACCAAGCGCTTGCTGATCGCCAGCCCGAGGCCTGTGCCGCCGTAGCGCCGCGCCACCTCGTCACTGGCCTGGGTGAAGCGCTGGAAGATCTTTTCCTGCTGCTCGGCGGAAATGCCAATGCCATCGTCGGTCACGCTGAAGCGCAGGCGCTGCCCGGCACCGCCGACTTCCAGCACGGAGACTTCCAGCAGCACTTCGCCTTCCTCGGTGAACTTCACCGCGTTGGCCAGCAGGTTACTCAAGACCTGGCGCAGGAACTGCTCGGCGCCCCGGCAAGCGTCCTGCACCTGCGGTTCGATGCGCAGGCGCAGGCAGGTGCCGTTGTCCTCGGCGCTCGGCTCCAGCAGGGTCACCACGTCATCCAGCAGGCGGCGCAGGGAGAAGTCCAGCAGCTCCGGCTGGCTGGCGCCGTCTTCCAGTTTGGCGAAGTGCAGCACCTCGTTGAGGATCGCCAGCAGGCCCTCACCGGCGGTGGATAACGCCTGCAGCCGGCGCCTGTCCTGCTCGCCCAAAGGCGCGGCGCGCAGCAGTTCGGCCATGCCGAGGATGCCGTTGAGCGGGGTGCGGATCTCGTGGCTCATGGTGGCGAGGAAGCGGCTCTTCGCGCGGTTGGCGGCCTCGGCGTCCTCCTTGGCGCGGCGCAGGCTGGCGGTGCGCCGCTCGACCCGCCGCTGCAGTTCGTCGCGCTTGCTCTGCAAGGCCGCGCGGTCGGCCTCGCGGCGCCGCAGTTCGGCGCGCAAGGCGCGGCGCAAACCATCCAGTGCATCGGCGACGGTGTCGATTTCGTCCTCTTCGCCCGAGGGTATCTTGTCCAGCGCCAGCTCGGTGCCCAGCTCCCCGCCGGTGAGGCCGCGCACGAAGTCGGCCATGGTCCGCAGGTGCCGGGTGACCAGGCTGTGGAACAGCCAGCTCAGCGCCACCGCCAGGCCGCAGAGGAACACCCCCATCCACAGCAGGCTGGTCAGCCCGCCGTGAAGCAGGCGCAGGTACACGGCGCCGAGGTCGATGCTGACCTGCAACTCACCCAGCTCGCGGCGCTCGCCATCCGGCGGCTGGAAAGCCAGGGCGTAGCGCTCGACACGGAAGGGCCCGCGCTTCTCGTCGGCATCCTGCACCAGGTTGAAGTCGGCGCTGCGCAGGCGTACCTGGGCGATGTCGGGGAAGTCGGCCAGGCCGTGCAGCTGCACGTTCAACTGCTCCTGGTTGAGGTCCCACAGGCTGCGCTCGAAGCTGGCCAGGTAGCCGACGCGGATCAGCTCCAGGCGTGTATCGATGTCGCGCAGCTCGCGGCGGTATTCGAAGTACAGCTGCACCGCGCTGGCCAGCACGGTGAAGCACAGGCTGAACAGCAGCACCCGCAGCAGCAGGCGCCGGGCCAGGCCGCCGGGCAGTCTCATCGCGGCACTCCGTCGCCGGCGAGCATGGCGCGGTAGTCGTGCTCGCTCTGTTCCAGCCAGCGGGCGACGCTGCCGTCGTCCACGCGTTTCTTCAGCAGCGCGTCGATCTCGTCCATCCGCGCGGCCAGCGGCGAATGGCGGGAGACGGCGATGCGCAGGTAATCCACGGTGAGCGGCCTGGACAGTGCGAAGATGTTCTGCCCACCGGCCAGTTGCTCGGCGAACAGCGTCCCGGTGCGCCGTTCGTGGGCGATGAAGTCGATGCGCTGACGGATCAGCTTGCCGAAGTTCTGGCGGCTGTCGGAGACCCATTCGACGTTGCCGTGCTCGGTGACGAAGCGGTCGAACTCCGGCCCGTAGCTCTCGCCGAAGAGCAGTCCGCCGCGGTAGTTCGCCAGGTCGCTCAACTGATCGAAACGCACCGGCTTGCGGCGGTTGTAGAAGATCGCCACTTCCTCGCGCAGCACCGGCACGCGGGAGAACAGCAGGCCGTCGTCACGCTGCGGGGTCTGGTAGGCGAGCACCACATCGACGCGGCCTTCGGCGGCGTCCAGCAGGCAGCGCTTCCAGTTGCCCAGCACCACGGTCTGCACTTCGTAGCCCAGCTCGCCGAGCACGCTGCGCACGGTTTGCGGCGCCAGCCCGCGCACTTCATGGCCGTCGCTCCA
Organism: Enterobacterales bacterium AE_CKDN230030158-1A_HGKHYDSX7; assembly: GCA_046940325.1. Taxonomy (GTDB): domain Bacteria; phylum Pseudomonadota; class Gammaproteobacteria; order Pseudomonadales; family Pseudomonadaceae; genus Pseudomonas. Next base: position 134,075 of record JBKYMN010000002.1, read on the forward strand.
GGAGATCGGTGGGTAGACGGGATAGTCGCAGTAGCGGATGGGTTCCGCAGCGCCAGCGACACCGCCCGCCGTCAGCAAAGGCAGCGCCAGGCACAGGAGGAACAGCCAGCGCATGGCTCAGGCGTCGGCAGGCGTGGCGGTGAACAGGTAGCCGGCGCCGTGGATGGTGATGATCAGCTCCGGCTCGGCGGGATCGTCGCGCAGCTTGCGGCGCAGGCGGCCGACCAGCACGTCGATGGAGCGGTCGTTGGGCAGCCACTCGCGGTTGCGGATCTGGTCCATCAACTGATCACGGCTCAGGGTGTGGCCGGTGTTGCGCAGGAACACGCCGAGCAGCTGGAACTCGCCGTGGGTCAGCGGGGTTTCGCTGCCGTCGCGGTCGATCAGGCGACGGCGGTCCGGGTCCAGCGTCCAGTGGGCGAAGCGCTTGTGGTGCTGTCGGCTGCCCGGCACGGCGGCGGCGGGCTGGCGCGCGTGGCGCACGCGGCGGATCAGGTTCTTCGCGCGGGACACCAGCTCACGCGGGTTGAGCGGCTTGATCACGTAGTCGTCGGCGCCGCATTCGAGGCCGACGATGCGGTCGATGTCGTCGTTGCGCCCGGTGATCAGGATGATCCCGACCTCCGAACGCACACGCAGCTCGCGGGTCAGGGTCAGGCCGTCCTTGCCGGGCAGGCGGATGTCGAGCATCACCAGGTCGATGGGCTGCTCGGCCTGTTCGGCGTCGGCGAGCGTCGCTTCGGCCTGTTCGGCGGTGCTGGCGCCCAGCACCTCGAAGCCCTCCTCGCCGAGGTAGGCCTGGAGGAGCTCGCGAACCACCGGATCGTCGTCGACGATCAGTACACGGGAAGTCATCGCAATACCCTGCTGAAGCCGCCGCACGTGACGGGGCCATTCTTGTTATGCGTGGAGGTAGAGCTGTAGGAGCTGTCCTGCAGATGGCAGCAGGTTACCGCCCGCTGAACAATCGATCAACAGACTCCCGACGCCCGACAGAAGCGTTGCCGGCCACCGTGCTGGAGCCCGTCCACCCAGGCTTCGCAGATCTGCACGCCCTGCTCCGGGGTAAAGGTGTTGGGGTTCAGGCCGGACTCCAGCCACAGGCCGTCGAGCAAGGCGCTGAGGGCGATGGCAGCCAGGTCGGCGTCAAAATCCGACCAGCCCTGCTCCTGCGCCAGATCGTTCAGCGCCTGCGCCAGCAAAGTGCGGTACTCGCCGTAGGAATGGTCATGCGCCTTGTTGATCGCCTCGGCGGTCTTCACCGCGCCCCAGAACGCCAGCCAGGCATCCAGCAGCTGCGGGTCGAGCAGCTCGGCGCAGAACGACGCGCGGAAGAACGCCGACAACCGCGCACGGGCATCCGGCGCCGCCTCGGCGATGGCCTCGCGCAGCAACTGCATGACCCGCCCGGTGACGGTCAGGTAGGCCTCGGCGACCAGTTCGTCCTTGCCCGAATAGTGGTGATTGATCAGCCCCACCGAGACGCCCGCTTCGGCGCAGATCTTGCGGATGGAAGCCCCCTGGAAGCCATGGCGCTTCAGGCACGCGAGGGTCGCCTCGATCAGCAGCGCCTTGCGCTGCTCCGGCTCCAGTCGGGTAAAGCGGACTTCCTCGTTCATGCCTAGGCTCCAAAGGTCTCAGGCGGCCAATCTGAACGATTGTTCGACAGGAAGCCAGCCCTACCTACCCGTTCGGGGAATGGCCGGGATTGGGCCCCTGGTCGAGAGTGGCCGCAACCGCGACAACTTCAACTCATAAGAAAATCAAAGGTGGGACTGACATGCAGAAAACGCTCGCAGCAGTACTCAGCGCGGCGCTGGCGACCTTGCCGGCACTGGGTCACGGGGAGGAAGCCGAAGGCGCGAAGACGCTGCGGCTGTACAACTGGACCGACTACATCGGCGAACACACCATCGCCGATTTCGAGAAGGAAACCGGGATCAAGGTGGTCTACGACACCTTCGATTCCTACGAGACTGTGCAGGGCAAACTGCTGCCCGGCCGTTCGGGCTACGACCTGGTGGTGCTCAACGCCGCCCTGGTGCCGCCGCTGCTCAAGGCGGGCGTATTCCAGCCGCTGGACAAATCCAAGCTGCCCAGCTGGAACAACCTCGATGCGGACGTGCTCAAGCACCTGGACCACTACGATCCGGGTGTGAAGTACTCGGCGCCCTACACCTGGGGCAGCAACGGCATCACCTACAACGTCGACAAGATCAAGCAACGCATGCCCGACGCGCCCATCGGCTCGCTGGCGATGCTGTTCGATCCGAAGATCGTGTCGAAATTCGCCGATTGCGGGGTGACCATCATCGACTCCCCGACCGACGTGATCCCGCTGGCCCTGACCTACCTCAAGCGTGACCCCAACAGCGCGCTGCCCGAGGACCTGAAGGCCGCCCAGGACCTGCTGCAATCGATCCGCCCGTACATCCGCAAGTTCGATTCCACCAGCTACCTGAACGGCCTGGCCAACGGCGACCAGTGCATGGCGATGACCTGGTCCGGCGACTACGCCACCGCCCAGGCCCGCGCCGACGAAGCCGGCGCCAAGGTCAAGCTGGGCTACTTCGTACCCAAGGAAGGCTCGCTGATCTGGTTCGACGACTTCTATATCCCGGCCGACGCGCCGCACGTGGCAAACGCCCACAAGTTCATCGAGTACATGCTGCAACCGAAAGTCGCCGCCGGCGTCGCCGACTACATCCGCTACGCCTCCAGCAACGCCGCCGCCACCCCGCTGCTGGCCGCTGAAGTACGCAACGACCCGGCGATCTACCCCGACGCGGAAACCCGCGCCCGGCTGTTCACCCAGAAAGTGCAGAACCCCAAGGCCACCCGCCTGATCACCCGTACCTGGAACGCGGTGAAGACCGGGACCTGATGGATCGCCAACCACCCGCCCCGGCCTGAGCGCCGGGGCACGGGGAGAAGGCTCTCCCCACCACGAATAACCGAAAGTCGAAAGGTACAGACGATGACCACCACCACCCCAGCCTACTTCGCCCAGTTCAACGACGAGCAGCTGGTCGCCGCCGACAAAGCCCACTACATGCACGGTTACCACGTGTTCGACGACCACCGGGTCAACGGTGCGCTGAACATCGCCGCCGGCGAGGGCGCCTACATCTACGACACCAAGGGCAATCGCTACCTGGACGCCGTGGGCGGCATGTGGTGCACCAACATCGGCCTGGGCCGCGCGGAAATGGCCGACGCCATCGCCGAGCAGGTGCGCCAGCTGGCCTACTCCAACCCCTTCTGCGACATGGCCAACGTCACCGCCATCCAGCTCTGCGGGAAGCTCGCCGAACTGGCGCCGGGCGACCTCGACCACGTGTTCCTCACCACCGGCGGCTCCACCGCCGTGGACACCGCCTACCGCCTGATCCAGTACTACCAGAACTGCCGCGGCAAGCATGAGAAGAAGCACATCATCAGCCGCGTCAACGCCTACCACGGCTCGACCTTCCTCACCATGTCCCTGGGCGGCAAGGTCGCCGACCATCCGGCCGAGTTCGACTTCCTCAAGGACGTCATCCACCACATCTCCTGCCCCAACCCCTACCGCGCGCCGGAAGGGATGACGGAAGGGGACTTCCTCGAATTCCTGGTGAAGGAATTCGAAGACAAGATCCTCGAACTGGGCGCGGACAAGGTCGCCGCCTTCTTCGCCGAGCCGATCATGGGCTCGGGCGGCGTGATCATCCCGCCGGTCGGGTACCACCAGCGCATGTGGGAGGTCTGCCAGAAGTACGACCTGCTCTACGTCGCCGACGAGGTGGTGACCTCCTTCGGCCGCCTCGGCGCCTTCTTCGCCTCCGAGGACGTGTTCGGCATGCAGCCGGACATCATCACCACCGCCAAGGGCCTGACTTCCGGCTACCTGCCGCTGGGCGCGTGCATCTTCTCCGATCGCATCTGGAAGGTGATCGGCGAGGCCGACAAGGGCCGCTGTTTCGCCCACGGCTTCACCTACAGCGGGCACCCGGTGAGCTGCGTCTCGGCGCTGAAGAACATCGAGATCATCGAGCGCGAGAACCTGCTGGAGCACGTGAAGGACGTCGGCGGCTACCTGGAGCAGCGTCTGAAGGAGCTGGCCGACCTGCCGCTGGTGGGCAGCGTGCGCTGCCAGAAGCTGATGGCCTGCGTCGAATTCGTCGCCGACAAGCGCAGCAAGGTGCTCTTCCCCGAGGAGCTGAACATCGGCGAGAAAATCCACCTGCGCGCCCAGGCCAAGGGCCTGCTGGTGCGGCCGATCGTGCACCTGAACGTGATGTCGCCGCCGCTGACCATCACCCGCGAGCAGGTCGACGAGATCGTCGACACCCTGCGCGAGTCGATCCTCGAGGCCGCCGAAGACCTTAAGCGCAGCGGTGATTACGCGGGGCACTGATGATCGATCCTCGGATTTTGCCTACATCCCGGCGGCCCTTTATGCTGCCGGACATGAGCGAATCCCAGGCGCTGAGCGAAACGTCCGACGCACCGGCCCTGCATGCCTGGCATGCGGGGCTGGCGCGCGCCTTGGCCAGCGTCGGCGAAGTCGTCTTCGTCGAGCGCCTGGCCGACGCCCTCGGCTGCCTGGTGCCGGTGGAATCGGTGATGCTCGGCCTGGAACAGCGCGGCCAGCCGCCGCAACCGCTGTACCAGCGCGGCATCGACCCGGAGCACCACGAGGCCCTGATCGACCGCTACTACGCCCGCGGCTACCTGCTCGACCCCTTCTGCCTGGCCATGGAAGACGGCCTCACCGAAGGCTTCTACCCCCTGGCCGACATCGCCCCGGACGACTTCTTCGCCAGCGAGTACTACAAGACCTACTACCTCAAGTTCGGCTGCACCGAGGACTGCCACTTCATCATCGACCTGGGCGAAGCGCGCAAGGTCTCGCTGTGCCTGTACCAGGGCGAGAGTGGTGCGCGCTTCAGCGAAACCCAGCTGGACCTGCTGGCCACCGCCCTGCCGCTGGTGCGCGAGCTGTTCCGCCAGTTCGAACGCAATGGCGGGCTGGAGCTGCTGTTGGCCGGGCGCGGCGTGAGTGTCAGCGTGCCGGACGACCCGGCGCCGCTGAACCGGCACATCCGCGCAGCCTTCATGAACTTCGGCGCCGACCGGCTCACCGAGCGCGAACGGGAAATCGCCCACCTGCTGCTGCGCGGCCACTCGGTGAAATCCAGCGCACGGGTGCTGGATATCTCGCCGGAAACCGTACGCATGCACCGCAAGCACCTCTACACCAAGTTGGAAATCAACTCCCAGGCGGAGCTGTTCTCGCTGTTCATCGACTGGCTGACCGGCGGCGCCACCGCCGCCTGATCCCTGCTTTGCAGGATGGGTGGAGCGCAGCGATACCCATGCAGCTGGCGTCCGCAATCGATGGGCATCGCTACGCTCCGCGCCATCCTGCGATTCCGGCTTGTCGACGGTACCTCCCCCCCTCGCTCCTACAATCTCGATACCGTTGCATGCGGCATCGCGCCCGGAAATCTGCCAACCTATGGCGTTTCTAGCTGTCTGACCCGTGCCCCACCACCAGGAGAGCTTCCCGATGTCCCGACGCTGGCTACCCGCCTTGCTGTTGGCCGCCGCCCTGCCGCTGCACGCCGCCGAATCCAAACCCACCTACGGCCCGGAACTGGAGCGCTTCAATTACTCCTACCCGGTTGGCCACTACAGCTTCGTTTCCCAGGGCCATCACATGCACATGGCCTACATCGACGTGAAGCCCAAGAAGCAGCCCAACGGCCGCACCGTGGTGCTGCTGCACGGCAAGAACTTCTGCGCCGGCACCTGGGAAACCACCATCGCCAGCCTCAGCGACGCCGGCTACCGGGTCGTGGCGCCGGACCAGATCGGCTTCTGCAAATCCACCAAGCCCGAGCGCTACCAGTACAGCTTCCAGCAGCTGGCGACCAACACCCACGCGCTGCTCGAGCACCTGAAGGTCGGCAAGATCACCCTGCTGGGCCACTCCACCGGCGGCATGCTCGCCACCCGCTATGCGCTGATGTACCCGCAGCAGGTGGAGCAACTGGCCATGGTCAACCCCATCGGCCTGGAGGACTGGAAGGCCCTGGGCGTGCCCTACCGCACCCCGGACCAGTGGTACGAGCGCGAGCTGAAGACCAGCGCCGAAGGCATCCGCCAGTACGAGCAGGCGACCTACTACGCCGGCCAGTGGAAGCCCGAGTACGACAAGTGGGTGAACATGCTCGCCGGCCTGTTCAACGGCGCCGGCCACGAGCGCGTGGCGTGGAACTCGGCGCTGCTCTACGACATGATCTTCACCCAACCGGTGGTCTACGAATTCGGCCAGCTGAAGATGCCGACCCTGCTGCTGATCGGCACCAAGGACAACACCGCCATCGGCAAGGACATCGCCCCGGCCGAGCTCAAACCCAAGCTGGGCAACTACGCCGAACTGGGCAAGGCGACCGCCAAGGCCATCCCCAACGCCACCCTGGTGGAGTTCGACGACATGGGCCACGCGCCGCAGATCCAGGACCCGAAGCGTTTCCACGAGGCGCTGCTCAAGGGCTTGGCGGACCTGAAGCACTGATAGTCGGGGGGAACCGTAGGATGGCGTGGAGCGAAGCGATACCCATCGATCCCTCCCGCCACCAGCATGGGTATCGCTCCGCTCCACCCATCCTACAAGCGCGGTACAGAGCAGACCTGTAGGAGCGAGCTTGCTCGCGAACCGCCCAGCGCCAGTGCCGCCGGGTAATCCGTTCGCGAGCAAGCTCGCTCCTACGAAAGAGCCACCACACCGCGCGAACGAAAACGCCGGCCCCCCTCGCAGGGAGCCGGCGTTTTTCATCTAGCCGAGAGAAATCAGCCCAGGTTCTTGCCCAGCAGCGCGTGGTACAGCTCGCTGTCGCCAAGCACGCCGACCACGCGGCTCTGCTCCTGCAGCACCAGCTTGTGGCCGGTCTGGTAGCGAATCTGCAGCGCGTCGCGCATGCGGATGTTGACGTCCACCAGGGTCGGCTCGTGCTTGAGCTTCTCCACCGGGTCGCCCGGGCGCCATTGCTGCAGGTCGATGATGTTGCTGCCCTGGCGCGCGGTCTTGATCTGGTTGCTCTCGGTGAGCCCCAGCCAGCAGTCGCGGCCCTGGTCGAAGCACACCTCGTCGGCCTGGCGGCGGCACTGGTCCAGGCCACGCATCAGGCTGGAGCCGCACAGCACGTTGAGCGGGTTGGTGTGGGCGACGAAGGTGCGCACGTAGTCGTCCGCCGGGCTGAGCACGATTTCCTCGGGCTTGCCGTGCTGGATGATGCGGCCGTCCTTCATGATCGCAATACGGGTGCCGATCTTCAGCGCCTCGTCCAGGTCATGGCTGACGAAGACGATGGTCTTGTGCAGCTGGCGTTGCAGCACCAGCAGTTCATCCTGCAGCTGCTGGCGGATCAGCGGGTCCAGCGCGGAGAAGGGTTCGTCCATCAGCAGGATGTCGCCATCCATGGCCAGCGCGCGGGCCAGGCCGACGCGCTGCTGCATACCGCCGGAGAGCGAATCCGGGCGCTTGTCGCGCCATTGCGACAGGCCGACCAGCTCCAGCTTCTCGTCGATCACCTTCTTCCGTTCGTTGGCCGGGCGACCCTGCATTTCCAGGCCGAAGCCGATGTTCTCGGCCACGGTCAGCCAGGGCATCAGCGCGAACTTCTGGAACACCATGGCGATGCGCTTGGTGCGCATGGTCTTGAGCGTCGCCGGCGAGCAGCTGGCGATATCCACCTGCTGGCCCTCGTGCTCGATCAGCAGCTTGCCGCGGCTGACCCGGTTGAGGCCGTTGATGCAGCGCAGCAGGCTGGACTTGCCCGAGCCCGACAGGCCCATCATCACGCAGATCTCGCCGCGATTGACGTCCAGGCAGGCATCCTCGACACCCAGCACCTGGCCGGTGCGCTTGAGGATTTCCTCGCGGCCCAGGCCCTGGTCCAGCAGCTTGAGCGCTTCCTTGGTGTGGGTGCCGAAGATCACATCCACATGTTCGAATCGAATCGCCGACATAGTGCTTACCTCCCCCGCAGCGAACGTTGCTTGCACACCCGGTCGAGCAGGATGGCAAGCAGGACGATGGCCAGACCGGCCTCGAAGCCGAGGGAAATGTCCGCCGTGTTGAGCGCGTTGACCACCGGCTTGCCGAGGCCGTCAGCACCCACCAGCGCGGCGATAACCACCATCGACAGCGACAACATGATGCATTGGGTGATGCCCGCGCCGATGCTCGGCATGGCATGCGGCAGCTCGATGCGCGTCAGCAGTTGCCAGCGCGAGCAGCCGAAGGCCTTGCCGGCGTCCATCAGTTCCGCCGGCACGTCCTGGATACCCAGGCAGGTCAGGCGAATGGGCGCGGCGATGGCGAAGATCACCGTGGAAATCAGACCCGGAACCACACCCAGGCCGAACAGGGTCAGGGTAGGGATCAGGTAGACGAAGGTGGGCACCGTCTGCATCAGGTCCAGCAGCGGCCTGAGCCCGGTGTAGAACCAGGGCTTGTGCGCCGCCAGGATGCCCAGCGGCACCCCGATGGCGATACACACCACCGTGGCGAAGATCACCTGCGCCAGGGTCTCCATGGTCTCCTGCCAGTACCCCAGGTTGAGGATCAGCAGCAGCGAGGCCAGGGCGAACGCGGCAAGCCCCCAGCTGCGCTGGATGTAGAACACCAGGAAGACCATCAGCGCGATCAGCGCCAGCGGGTTGAACCAGAGCAGGCTGTTGGTGACGCCGTGGATGAGGAACTCGAGGGTGTCGGAAATCTTGTCGAACACCGACGCGCCATGTTGCGTGAGCCAGTCGACGAAGGCGGCGATATGCTCGCCCAGCGGTAGCTTGTGGTCAGTCAGAAACATAATGCGGGCCCATCAGAAGCTTGAGGAATCGGCCAACGGCAATTACTTCGCGAATGCCACCTTGGCTGCCGCCAAGGCCGGTTTGCCGTCACGGGTGGTCACGCCGGCGAGCCAGGCGTCGAGCAGTTCCGGATGGTCCTTCAACCAGGCTTTGGCCGCCTCTTCGGGCTTCTTGCCCCCGTTGAGCACGGCGTCCATGAGTTTGTTTTCCATATCCAGGGTGAAGGTCTGATTGCTCAGCAGCTTGCCGACGTTCGGACACTCCTGGGTGTAACCCTTGCGCACGTTGGTGTAGATGGTCGCGCCGCCGTAGTTGGGGCCGAACACGTCATCGCCGCCTTCGAGGTACTTCATCTTGAAGCGGGTGTTCATCGGATGCGGTTCCCAGCCCAGGAACACGATCCACTGGTTGCGGCGGTCAGCGCGCCCGACCTGCGAGAGCATGCCGGCCTCGCTGGACTCCACCAGCTTGAACTTGCCCAGGTCGAACTGGTTCTTGTCGAGCATGCCCTGGACCAGGCGGTTGCCGTCGTTGCCCGGCTCGATGCCGTAGATCTTGTTGTCGAGCTTGTCGGCGAACTTGGCGATGTCGGCAAAGGACTTCAGCCCGCCGTCGTAGGCTGCCTGGGTGACGGCCAGGGTGTACTTGGCGCCCTCGAGGTTGGCTTTCACCGTTTCCACCGAGCCGTTGTCGGCGTAGGGCTTGATGTCGTTGGCCATGCTCGGCATCCAGTTGCCGAGGAAGACGTCCAGGTCCTTGTTCGCCAGCGACTTGTAGGTCACCGGCACGGAGAGCATGGTCACCTTGGTCTTGTAGCCCAGGGACTCCAGCACCTGACGGGTAGTAGCGGTGGTCACGGTGATGTCGGTCCAGCCGACGTCGGAGAAGCGAACCGTGCCGCACGACTCAGGTTCAGCGGCCTGAACCACCAGCGGCGCACCGAGGGACACAGCCAGCAGCAAAGACTTGAAACCATTCATGAGCGTACTCCTCTGCGGGGTTGGGCGCCGGCGCTGCCCGCTTGGGGCGCGGCGGTCTGAAATTATGAGTGGGACCTCGGGGCGCAGGTCCTTTTGTTGTCATTTCGTAAACGATCATGGAGCAGGAAAATTTCGTCGCCTACCGGGTGGGTCGCATCCAGTGCAGGCGAAGTCGTATTCAGCACCAGCCATGTCGCATCCAGTGGAAAGGCCCGGTTCCAGCGACTTCCAGAGGCCCGGATCAATCCATGGCGGCGGTTTTCTGGCCCCCTGGCGACGCGGCCGACGAGCTGGGCGCGACACCCTGCAACCAGCCATCGCGAACCTGCGGGTTGGCCTTGAGCCAACTCTTGGCGGCCTGGCGGGGATTGAGGCGCTCGTTGAGCACCGCATCCATCAACTGGTTCTCCATCGCCAGGTCGAACTTCAGGTTCTTCAGCAGCCGCGCGACATTGGGGCACTCCTGAAGATAGCCTGCTCTGACGTTGGTGAAGACCGTCGCACCGCCATAATTGGGACCGAAGTAGGAATCCCCTCCCTCCAGATAGTTCATTTGGATTCGGGTATTCATCGGGTGCGGTTCCCAGCCCAGGAACACGATGGGCTGCTTCAAGGCCCCGGCTCGCTTGACGTAGGCCAGCATGTCCGCCTCGCTGGATTCCACCAGCTGGAAGTCGCCCAGGCCGAAGGCCTTGTCCTTGATCATCTTCTGGATCAGCTGGTTGCCATCGTTACCCGGTTCGATGCCATAGACCTTCCCACCCAGCTGCTCCTTGAACTTTGCGATATCGGCAAACGTCTTCAGGCCTGCCTCGTAGGCATAGCGCGGCACCGCGAGGGTGTACTTGGCGCCCTCCAGGTTGGCACCCACGGTTTCCACCGAACCGTTGTCGGCGTAAGGCTTGATGTCGTTCGCCATGCTCGGCATCCAGTTGCCGAGGAACACGTCGATCCGCTTCTCCGCCATCGCCTTGTAGGTATCCGGCACGGACAGGCGCACGACCTGGGTGCGGTAGCCCTCGTGGCTGAGCACCAGGCGGGTCACCGCAGTGGTCACGGTGATGTCGGTCCAGCCGACGTCGGCGAAGCGCACCACGGAGCAGGATTCGGGTTCGGCGGCGCGGGCGAGGCCCGGCAGTACCACGGATAACGCCAACAGCGACGACACAAGACTCTTCATGAGACCAGCCTCTGACTGCGGAGAAGGGGGGTGGACACGGGCGAACGCGGCCGTTCGTCGGTGCCGGATCATGGAACAGCACGACGCCCGCGCCTATCGACCGGTCGTGGTTCGCGCCCCTCGCGTCGTAAAGAGGCAAGCTTTCGTCGGCCCCGGAACAGGCCGTCCGGCGCCCCGCACCGGCGGGGTACGCGGGCGGCGTTATTGGATACGGCCGCGTCGCCGATGGACGCAGCCGGCGCCGGACTTGGGTCGATCATGGCCGGGCATCGCGGGCACAGGGACGTGCCTATCCCCCTCTATTACGGATATGCAGCTCGCCCGGAGTCCGGCATGGCAATCAGTGTGTTCGACCTGTTCAAGATCGGTATCGGCCCTTCCAGCTCGCACACGGTCGGCCCCATGCGCGCCGCCGCGCTGTTCGTCGGCGCCCTGCGCGAGCGGCAGATGCTCGAACGCACCCGCCGCGTGGAAGTGCGCCTGTACGGCTCGCTGTCCGCCACCGGCGTCGGCCACGGCACCGACCGCGCGGTGATCATGGGCCTGATGGGCGAATGGCCGGACCGCATCGACCCGCGCCAGATCGAACCGCGCATGGCCGCCCTGCGGGAATCCGGCGAACTGCTGCTGGCCGGCAGCCGGCCCATCGTCTTCGACTGGGTGCGCGACATGCGCCTGCTCGAAGAGAACCTGCCCTACCACCCCAACGCCATGCGCCTGACCGCCATCGAAGGCGACCACGTGCTGCACAGCGACACCTACTACTCCATCGGCGGCGGCTTCGTGGTCGACGAGGAACAGGCCGCCTCCGGCAGCCTCGACACCGACAACACCGTACTGCCCTACGATTTCGCCAGCGCCGCCGAACTGCTCATGCTCTGCCGCCGCCACAACCTGCGCGTGTCCGAGCTGATGATGGCCAACGAGCGCATGTGGCGCAGCGAAACCGACATCCACGAAGGCCTCAAGGTCATCTGGCAGGCAATGCGCGACTGCGTGAACAACGGCCTGAGCCAGGAGGGCATCCTCCCCGGCGGCCTCAACGTGCAACGCCGCGCCGCGCGCCTGCACCGCAGCCTGCAGGACATCGGCAAGCCCAACGTCATCGGCTCGACCCTCTCGGCCATGGAATGGGTCAACCTCTTCGCCCTGGCGGTGAACGAGGAAAACGCCGCCGGCGGGCGCATGGTCACCGCGCCCACCAACGGCGCGGCCGGCATCATCCCGGCGGTGCTGCACTACTACATGCGCTTCAACCCCGACGCCAGCGCCGACGACGTCACCCGCTATTTCCTGGCCGCCGCCGCCGTCGGCATCCTGTGCAAGAAGAACGCCTCGATCTCCGGCGCCGAAGTGGGCTGCCAGGGCGAAGTCGGCTCCGCCTGCGCCATGGCCGCCGCGGGCCTCGCCGAAGTGCTCGGTGCCACCCCCGAACAGGTGGAGAACGCCGCCGAGATCGGCCTGGAACACAACCTCGGCCTGACCTGCGACCCGGTGGGCGGGCTGGTGCAGGTGCCCTGCATCGAGCGCAACGCCATCGCCGCGGTGAAGGCCATCAACGCCGCGCAGATGGCCCTGCGCGGCGACGGCCAGCACTTCATCAGCCTCGACCAGGTGATCCGCACCATGCGCAACACCGGCGCCGACATGCACGACAAGTACAAGGAAACCTCGCGCGGCGGATTGGCCGTCAGCATCATCGAGTGCTGACCCGCAATCGACCACGCCATGCCCTGCGCGCCCCCCGATGGCGCAAGCGGAACGCCCGTCCCGACGTAGCCATGGGCGTTACCGTTCCGGGCACAGCACCGCCGGTCGCGTGACCGGTGAGTGCTACCAAAAACCCCAGCCCCCGATTCATGCGTATTTGCGACCTTCGAGGCGTCGCATTCCGGACCTGCAAAAACGGCATTCCCATGCCGTTTTCTTTTTTGATTGAACAGCCATTCAACCTAGGCACGGCATTTGCCTTGTCATAGGCAGCGAGAACAGAGGAACAGCCCGCGGCCAGCCCCGGAGCGGATTTCCCGAACAGAACAACAAGCATAAGAAACGCCTCCCGTGAGGCGACTGTGACTAGCGTGAGGTGACTGAATGAACGCGTTCAACCCCGGAGTTCCGCCGCAAAACCGAGCTCCGCAGTCCATCGGCTTCCTGCTGCTGGACAACTTCACCCTGATCTCCCTGGCTTCGGCGGTGGAACCGCTGCGCATGGCCAACCAGCTCTCCGGACGCGAACTCTACCGCTGGCACACCCTGAGCCTCGACGGCCGCCAGGTCTGGGCCAGCGACGGCCTGCAGATCACCCCTGACGCGGCCTGCGACAGCGCCCCGCAGATGGACACGCTGATCGTGGTCGGCGGCGTCGGCATCCAGCGCAGCGTCACCCGCGAACACACCACCTTCCTCCAGGCCCAGGCGCGCCTGGGCCGCAAGCTCGGCGCCGTGTGCACCGGCAGCTGGGCCCTGGCCCGCGCCGGCCTGCTCGACGGCTACGACTGCTCGGTACACTGGGAATGCCTGGCCGCCATGCAGGAAGCCTTCCCCCGCGTGGCCATGAGCACCCGCCTGTTCTCCATCGACCGCAACCGCTTCACCTCCTCCGGCGGCACCGCGCCGATGGACATGATGCTGCACCTGATCGGCCGCGAGCACGGCCGCGAACTCTCCGCGGCGATCTCCGAGATGTTCATCTACGAACGCATCCGCAACGAGCAGGACCACCAGCGCGTGCCGCTCAAGCACATGCTCGGCACCAACCAGCCCAAGCTGCAGGAAATCGTCGCACTGATGGAGGCCAACCTCGAGGAGCCCATCGACCTCGACGAACTGGCGGTCTACGTCAACGTCTCGCGCCGCCAGCTCGAACGCCTGTTCCAGAAGTACCTGCACTGCTCGCCGTCGCGCTACTACCTGAAGCTGCGCCTGATCCGCGCGCGCCAGCTGCTCAAGCAGACCTCGATGTCGATCATCGAAGTCGCCTCGGTCTGCGGCTTCGTCTCCACGCCGCACTTCTCCAAGTGCTACCGCGAGTACTTCGGCATCCCGCCGCGCGACGAGCGCCAGGGCCAGCCGATCGGCCAGCCGGTCATGGTCATGCCCATTCCGCAGGACCTGGCCCTCATGCCCAACTCCTCGGCCATCTCGGCCCTCAGCCAGGCCCAGGGCGAATCCACCTTCGCCAGCGTGCGGGTGCTCTGAGCCGCCCCCTGCCATCCCTCCTGTAGGAGCGGGCCGTGCCCGCGATCGCGCCCATGGGGCGCTCCTACAGGTTGGCTCCGCCCGCCCCTTAGCAGCGCCGGGAATCCCGCTGTCCCGGGTAGCGCCGCCTCACGACGACCTGGTCGGCGGACAGCTCAACGCCGAGGCTTAGGTGGACTTGCCGCTGGTAGGCGATGGCGTTGTCCATGAGGGCGAGCCGGGGCCGGCGTTTGGCAACGCATGCGTTGCCCCGGCGAGTGACTCGCCAGGGATGGCGGGGCCGGGGGTTCAAGAGGTGGCGCAAAATTTGGTGTTGGTTGGTCAGATTCCTTTGGAGCCGTCGATCAATCGCCCCCTTACCAAAGCCAGTTGGCTGGCGCCGTACAGCCCGTCATAGGCTGGCCCGCCTACCCCGTAAACCTGATTGGGTAATCGTTGGGCTGTTGCGTTTGAAGACGCTGATGCCCGAAGCGGGATATCGGCGAACGGCCGATACCTTCAATCGCCTGCACGCGCGACAACGGCAGATGACCGTCAGCAAATCCTTTGTTGCCTATACCTTGCGCCGCGAGCGCTATGCCGTTGAATGCAAGCGGCGCGAGCTGCGCAGGCGTAAGCCGTACTCGCCGCAAAGGAATTCCGTTTGGGCACTGGACCTGACCGGCAAGCAGGATATCCATGGGCAACAGCACACCATCCTGGGGCTGATCGACCACGGTACACGGCGGCTGCTCGACTTGAAGACCGCGCCCAACAAATCCACGTGGACAGTGCTGGGATATGTATTCCTGGCCATTGGGCGCTATGGCAAACCGCAGGCTCTGCGCACCGACAACGAGCGGATATTCACCGGGCGGGTGTTTACCCAAACGCTGAGGTGGTTGGGTATTCGCCATCAGCGCAGCGAGGTTGGCTGTCCCTGGCAGAACGGACGGATAGAGCGGTTATTCGGCACCCTGAAATGCAAGCTTGATCAGTGGCGCGTCGCGGATGGCGGGCAACTGCAAACGGCGCTGACGGTTTTTTCGTTCTGGTACAACGCCGTGCGGCCACACCAGAATTTGAACGGACGAACACCCTTGGAAGCCTGGACCGGCATCGATCCTTACCAGCGAGTGCCAAAGCAGGTGGAGTGGTTTGAAGCCTGGGGCGGATTGCTCAACGGCTTCTACCTGAGCGGATAGCGGCCGGGAGATTTACCTCACAGGGAAAATCACCTGTCCACGAATCAGGTGAATTCGGCTGCTCGCTCAGTGGGAAACCCAGGAGGTCGGAGAAGTGAAGCAACGATATTCGGTCGAAAACCCGACAGGCGGATGCGGTGGCGGGCGTTTTTGACGTCTCGTCCATGAAAATTTTCCCCACCAAATGGCGGGGAAATCAGTTTGGACACTTGGACGGGACAACGGGACACCGGCTAAACCGGGGATTTCTTTGAATAGCGCTCCTCTAATCTTCTGGCCGAATTTAAGACACTGCTCTTATCCTCAGGAAAGAATGCAGAGTAAACATCAGCTGAAATCTTCATCAGGGAAACATAGTCAGCCACTGAAATACTTGAGACTTCCATCTCCCCCAAAAAGAAACTTACCTCATCGAATTCTTCCGGATTATCCCAATCCTGATCAAGAGAATAAAAATATCCTTCTCCCACAGAGCCCCCAAAACCCTTCGAAGCCTCATAGATAAATGCAGGAAAATTTGTCCTTCCTCTAGCTATAGACGCCTCTATGAGCCCATAAAGCTCTTCATAATCCAGGCCAGTGGAAGAAAATGACTCCTTTAGTTTTTCAAGCCAGGACAGACTATCCATCAGTTCGTCCTCGGCGGCATGGTAATAAAGGAGTTTGTTATTTCCCCGGTTTTACTGTTGCGTGTTACTTGGAAATAGTAACCATCAACCTTAATGCTAGCCTCCCTTAGAGCCGGATTTGCTTTAAACACTGAATCAGCCTGCACCGCCGCAGGGCTAGACATATCAGCCACCTTACTATCCGGCAGAACCTTCGGATCATAAGTCGTCTTGGTAGAGGTAGGCTTATAACCACCAATCAACTCACTCTTGGTGTTGCTCCTAGGCAATTGATAGGTATATTCAACAACCCCAGGGAAACGTGCATCCGTAGTTTTATTGGAAATCTTCGCCACGGTTATTTCGGCTGATTCTTAAAGTAATTAATCGCAATAACAACACCGAGGAATAACGCCATTACCCCCCACCTCTCAATGCACTCTTTGCAGCAGAAGCCATCACACTCAAAACATCGAAATCCTGCCCTCTAAAATAAAGGACAAATGTTATTGATATGGCCGACGCCAGAAAAATTGCTCCACCACATATTAGAAACCACTTAATAACCAGAGCAATCAGTTTAACAATTTTTGTACTAATCATTTCTTACTCGCACCGCTGCTGACGGCATCACTAACAATTTCAGAGGATATCGCACCACCAATAGTTTCCGCATGTTCTCTAACAGTTGAAGACACCTCAGACGCTATACCATTTCCCAAAGCTTTCCCAGCTGCGCTGCCTCCCACAGCCCCCACTCCCGCCCCGAGGACTGCTGGAAGAGGGTCAGCACCCTTAACTTGGCTTCCGATATAGGCACCTCCCATGTTTGTAGCAACAGACGCAGGAATAGATTTGCCCTGAGTAAATACTCCGACTAGAGCAGCCACCGTAAGGTCAGTGAAGCTAAATTGAGTCGGGTCTTTCGTCAGCTGGTAACTTGCGTTTGCACCGCCCCCGACAGCCCCTCCAGCAAGCGCCCCACTAACCCCAACCGCAACGCCTCCTTCGAGTGCAAAGGGTGCTGCAGAAACTACTAGGCCCCATGCCTTAAAATAGTTCCCAATAATATCTGGCCCTGCATATCCTGAATTTTTATCAACAGATATAGCCGCTTCTCGAACCTGCTCTGGGGTAGCCCCAGCAAGAGCTTCCTGTATTTTTTTCGCAATGTAGTACTCACTACCTGTTGCCATTTGCTGAGCGTTGGCGGGGAAAAGATCATTGTTTTCCACAGCATTTTTTCCGGCTGCTGCTCCAGCTACTACACCACTTGAGTTCCCACCTACCAACCCGCCTGTCATTCCCGCAGCGAGGGTCGAGAGCGCAGATACGATCTGGCGTTCTTTTTCGGTGAGCTGGTCGTGGGGCCTATTTGGGTAGAGCTGCTTAGCAATCAACTCCCCCGTCGCAGCCCCCGCTGCACCAGCCACGCCGGAGTTGCCCTGAGCGTTGGCCACAACGGCGCCGAGTACCGCCTGCGCCATGATGCGGGCGGTGTCGTTGTCGCCAGTCTGCTGCTTGATCAACGTCGCCACATAGGGCGCCGAGGCTCCCGCCACGGCCCCACCAATATCGCCACCGGCCAGGTATTGCAGTGCGGCGGTTACGGCCTGGGCAGCCTGCTGATAATTGCTGCCCGTACCGTACTCACGCATTACATCCTGATAGGCCTTGGAATTGACCAGGGCTTCGTTGTACTTCTTGATCTCCTCAGTGGAAGCGCCTTTGGTTGTCGCCGTCGTACTTGAAGGCGAAGCCGGCGTCCTCGTTGAGGGTGCGGTAGTAGTTGCGGCTGTAGCTGTAGTTGAAGGTCCACCAGCCATAGGGAACGCTGTACCACAGGCTCTGGTTGTCGGAGTGCTTCCAGTGGTCGCTGACCACGTCCTCGCCGTAGCGCAGGCCGAACTGGTCGGCCAGGCCCAGCGGGCTGTCCCAGTCCAGGCCGACGCTGGCCTGCTGCTCGCCGGAGCTGGCATCGCCGTTGTTGTCGCGGCTGGCGGAGACGCGCCAGGGCTTGCTGCGTTCGCCCTTGAGCTGAACGCGGCTGCCACCCACTTCCTGGCCCGGCACCAGCTCCATCTGCGCCTGGCGCGAAGGCAGACGGTTGATCTGGTCAACCAGTTGTTCCAGGTCGCGCAGGTTCAGCACTTCGCCGGTGGCACCGGGAAAGGCCATCGCCAGCTCGCGCTCGCTGGCCAGCTCGGACTGGTCGAAGCCTTCGAAGCGCCCCTCCACCACGATGATCTTCAGCTCGCCGCTGGAAAGGTCCTGCTGAGGCAGATAGGCACGGCTGGTGACGAAACCGCGCGCCAAGTAGTGATCGGTGATGGCCTTGAGCAAGGCATTGAGCTGGCTGACGCCCAGGCATTGTCCGCGGTAGGGGGCGATCAGTTTCTCGCGGCTGGATTCGTCGAGGTGGTCGGCACCTTCGAGGTTGATGGTGCGGATGGTGAAACAGCGCTGGTCCGGCACGCTGGTCTGGGGGGACTCGGCCGGCGCCTGGCCGGGGAGTTGCTGGAGTTCCTCCAGACGGCGCTGCTGTTCACGCAGCAGTTGCTCCTGGCGCTCGCGCTGCAAGTTGCTGTCGCCTGGGTTGGCCGGCGGCGCGGCAAATGAAGTGGCGCAACTGAATAAAACCGCCACTGGCAGCCAGCTATGTCGCAGGCGATGCATCCTTTCGTTCCCTCGAAACCGGCTGTGATGGCAGCCAAATGACAAAGGAGGAATTGCATCACGGTGGACAAGCAGATTTTGAGAGGCGGTTTACTAATGACTTGTATGACTTATCGCTTTAGTCATGACGATTTACACGTCTGTCAGCAATAGCGCACACCGGAGGCGCAGCCTCAGCTAATGCGGACAGACCACTGATTCTTTCAGGCCTTGGGCACCAGCGCCGGCAGCAGTTGCCGGGAGATCGCCTCGCGCACGGCGGGCAGCAGGGTGGCGTTACCGGCGAGCATTTCCTCAACCATGCGGCGCAGCGCCAGCGAGCGTTCCGGCGTCAGGCCGCGCACGGCGTATTCGCACGCCTGCTCGGCGGTGATGCCCGGCGGCACGGCGAAACCCAGCGCCTGCAGGCGCTCACGGAAATCGTCCTGGTCGATCAGGTCGGCGTGCATCATCGCTTCTCTCCTGGGAACGGCGGGGGTCTGGTCTGATTCTGGTAAGCCCGGCAGGGCGCGGCAAGCACCTGTCCGACGGAATGTCCGCGGCGGGCAAGCGCAGGTCGTTTTCGGCTAACCGAGGCGGCGGTGCGACGCGCAGACTGGCTTCCATACCCCGCAACCGGCACCGGCGCCGATTGCGGGGCCTCGCACACGAAAGAGCCCGAATCGGCTCGATTTGTCCCCTGCAGCGCGTCGGGCGCCGCAGGGGATTTTTTTGTCCGGCTGTCGCCGCTTCAGCCCTCGCGCTGCAACACCAGGATGCGCGACAGCAGTTCGTCGCGGTCGATGTAGCAGCCCTGCAGGTAACGTTCGCCGCTGGCCGGGTCGAAGGCGGTGCGGGCATGCAGGGTGCGGCGGTTGTCGAAGCACCACATCTGCCCGGCGCGCAGCTTCTGTTGCAGGCGGAAGCGCGGATCGCGGGTCAATGTGAGGAAGGCGCGCCAGGCGTGGTACAGCGCCTCCATGCGCTCGGCCGGCGCGTCGAACGGGCCGCGCAGGAAGTTGGCAATGCGGATTTCGCTGATCTCGCCCCGCGCGTCCAGGGCGATCACCGGGGCCAGGCAGCGGTAGTCACTGCGGCGATCCTTGTTGCGGAACTCGACGGGCGTCTCGCACAGCGTGCGGAAGTCTTCCGGTGCTTCGTCGCGCAGCGCCCGGGCAATGGCGAAGCCGTCGACGAACACGCTGTCGCCACCGTCGGCGTCGTTGACCAGGCAATGCAGGAATTGCAGCCCCGGTTGCAGCTCGCGGGTCGGCAGGTCGGTGTGCAGCGGCAGGTTGAAGGCCGTGTAGGCATTGCTGTCGGCGGCTGCCGCCTTGGACTTCACGTCGAACAGCACGCCGAAGTTGGTCTCGCGGATAAAGGCGATGCGCTGGGCGATACGGTGCAGGGAGCCGGGGGCGGTGGGCACGCCGTCCACACGGCTGAGGCCGAGATCGCGCAGGGCGAGCATCCAGTCCAGCAACGCGCTGTCGTCTTCCAGGAGGCGGTCGTGCTCGAACACCGGCACCTCGAAGTCGCTGCGCCAGACGCGGGCGGTGCGCCGCGCGGCGAGGCGCTCGGCGCGGGAGTCGTCATCATAGGCATGGGCGCGCAACCAGCCCGGGTCGTACTGGCTGCGGTGGCCGTCGCTCCAGTGCACACACAGATAACCAAGCTCGATGGCGGCGTGCGCGGGGGTGAGGTCGGCAGGCACGTCGATGATTTCCAGCACCTGTTCGCGGGTGACCGTGTAGACGCATTCGGGGCACGGGCAATTGTCGCGCAGCCACGGGTGGTGGAAGGGGCTGACGCGGCCGTCGTCCCAGACCAGGTCCAGACGGTTGGCCTGCGGGCGCAGTGCGGTCAGCGTGGCGGTCTGTGGATAAGTGCGCCAGTCGGCAATGGTGGGACGTTCCAGCGTCGTTTCCATGCTCTTCTCCTTGTCAGCTCAGGCTGCGGCGCAAGGCCGCGATCAGGGCCCCGCGCAGGGCGTCCACTTCCGCCACGCGACGGGCGCGCAGGCAGCCATGAACGAGGCCGGCTCCGGGGAAGTAGTCCACCGCCACGCCGGCTTCGCGCAGGCGGTCGCGGTACAGCGCGCCGTCGTCGCGCAACGGGTCGAACTGAGCGACGGCGATGAAGGCGGGTGGCAGGCCGCTCAGGTCTCCGGCCAGCAGGGGCAGCGCCAGCGGGTCGCGCCAGTCGCCGGGGCGAGAGAGGTAGGCGGCGAGGTAGTGATCGACGGCGGCGCTGGTCATCAGCGGCGCATCGGCGCAGGTGGTGCGCGAGGGGGTGTCGAGGTTGCCCAGCGCGGGGTAGATCAGCGCCTGGGTCAGCGGCAGCGCTTCACCGTTGCCGCGCTGGGCCAGGCAGAGCGCGGCGGCGAGGTTGCCGCCGGCGCTGTCGCCGGCCACGGCGATGCGGGACTTGTCCACAGGCTCGCCGAGGCCGTCCCGGTGCAGCCGACGCCACACCGCCAGGCAATCGTCCAGGGCGGCGGGATAGGGATGCTCCGGTGCCAGTCGATAACCGATGGCGACCACCAGCGCGCCCAGTTCGGTGGCCAGGGGGATACAGATCATGTCGTGGCTGCGGGCGCTGCCCAGCACCCAGCCGCCGCCGTGGATGTAGAACACGGTGGGCCAGCCATCGGCCGGCGCCGGGCCCTCGGGGCAATACAGGCGCAGCTCGGCCAGGCCTTCGGGCTGGACATCGTGAACCCGCAGGCCCGACGGCACCGGCGGGGCGAAGGCGGCGGCCATGCGTTCGTACCCTTCGCGCTGGGCGTCGAGGGACGGATCGGCCACGGCGTGGCTTTGCGTCTCGGCGACGAAGGCCTGCATGGCATCGGACAGCGGATAGCGCCGCGTCATGCTGGCTCAGCCCGGCAGGCCGATGACGCGACCGACGTAGTCCGGGCGCGGCATCGAGCGGTGCGCTTCGGCCAGCGCCAGCACGCGTTCGAGCACCACGCCTTCGAAGGGCGCAGAGCGCGCTCCGCCTTCGAGGTTGACGTGCAACAGCATCTGTTCGCTGGCCGCCAGGGCAAGGTCTTCGCCGACGCGGTGCAGGCTGTGGAAAACGTGCAGGCGCTTGCGGTCGTGGGCAATCAGTTGGGTGCGCACTTCAACCTTCTCGCCCTCTTTCACTTCGTGCAGGTAGTTGAGGTGCACTTCGAGGGTGAACAGCGAATCTTGGGTGGCTTCACGGTGTTCGGCATCGAGCCCGAGATGGTCCATCAGGGCGTCGGTGGCGTAGCTGAACAGCAGCAGGTAGAAGGCATCGCGCAGGTGGCCGTTGTAGTCGGTCCACTCGGCGTGGATGGGGGTTTCGTAGGTTTTCAGGGCGTGCATGGCGGTGCGTCCGTGAGGCCCTCACCCCAGCCCTCTCCCGCAGGGAGAGGGGGCGGTTCGGAGCAGATGGTGAACCGTGAGGTTAGTCGGCGAAGGCGAAGCCGTGTTTGGACTTGGTCTCCTTGATGGCGCCGAGCACCGCGAGGAGGCAGTCGTCACGGTAACGCTCCAGCTCGGCGATGCTGCGCGAGCCTTGCTGTTCGCTCGTACCTTCCACCACGCGGTCGATCAGGGTATCGGTCAGCTCCGGGGCGGGCAGGTAGGTCCAGGGCAATTGCAGGGCCGGGCCGAACTGGGCCATGAAGTGGCGCATCCCCGCGTTGCCGCCGGCCAGGGTGTAGGTGAGGAAGGTGCCCATGAACGACCAGCGCAGGCCGGCGCCGAAACGGATCGCATCGTCGATCTCGCCGGTGCTGGCGACGCCGTCGTTGACCAGATGCAGCGCCTCGCGCCAGAGGGCTTCGAGCAGGCGGTCGGCAATGAAGCCGGGGACTTCCTTGCGCACGTGCAGCGGCCGCATGCCGAGGGATTCGTAGACCTGGATCGCGGCCTGCACGGCTTCGGGCGCGGTCTTCGCACCGCCCACCACTTCCACCAGCGGCAGCAGATAGACGGGGTTGAACGGGTGGCCGACCACGCAGCGTTCGGGGTGCGTGGCGTCGGCATAGAACTCACTGGGCAGCAGGCCCGAGGTGCTGGAGCCAATCAGGGCGTTGGGTTTGGCGGCAGCGCTGATCTTCGCGTGCAGCTCGCATTTCAGGTCGAGGCGTTCGGGCGCGCTTTCCTGGATGAAGTCAGCATCGCGCACGCACTCCTCGATGGTGGCGACGAAGCGCAGGCGATCCTGCGAGGCTCCAGGAGCGAGGCCGGCCTTTTCCAGCGCCGGCCAGGCGTTGGCGATGCGCGCGCGCAGCGCGGCTTCGGCGCCGGGTGCCGGGTCCCAGGCGATGACGTCGAGGCCGTGGGCCAGGGCGCGGGCGACCCAGCCGCTGCCGATGACGCCGCTGCCGAGGGCGGCGAAGGTTTTGATTTGGGTAATGAAGGACATGGATGGCTCCGGAAAGTCGTCAGGCTCTTCGTAGGGCGCATAACGCGCAGCGTTATCCGCCGTCCTGGCATGGCGGCGGATAACCCGTTCCGGGTTATTCGCCCTACGGTGTTGAGATTCGGAATCAGCGCGGCTTGAGGTTCATCTTCCGGCGCCCCTCGGCCGGGGTCAGGGCGCGGCCGCCCAGGCGCTCGATGATCTCGATGGCGCGTTCGACCAGTTGGCCGTTGGTGGCGTGCACGCCACGGTCGAGCCAGATGTTGTCTTCCAGGCCGACCCGCACGTTGCCGCCCAGCAGCATCGCCTGGGCGACCATCGGCATCTGCGAGCGGCCGATGCCGAAGCCGGCCCAGGTCAGGCCGTCGGGGATGTTGTCGGCCATGGCCTTCAT
This sequence comes from Enterobacterales bacterium AE_CKDN230030158-1A_HGKHYDSX7, assembly GCA_046940325.1. Taxonomy (GTDB): domain Bacteria; phylum Pseudomonadota; class Gammaproteobacteria; order Pseudomonadales; family Pseudomonadaceae; genus Pseudomonas. The sequence goes on from JBKYMN010000002.1 coordinate 157,537, forward strand.
GGTGGTGGTGTCGGCCGGCGCGCCCCATGGGATGCCGAGGCAGATCTGGATCAGCGGGTCTTCCAGCAGGCCTTCCTTGAGCATCTGCCGGGCGAACCAGAGGTGGCCGGTGTCGAAGATTTCCAGCTCGGCCTTCACCCCCAGTTCGGTGATGCGCTTGGCGCCAGCACGCAGCTGGGCGGGGGTGGAGACGTAGATGAAGTCGCCGTCGCCGAAGTTCAGCGTGCCGCAGTCCAGGGTGCAGATTTCCGGCAGCAGTTCCTCGACGTGCTTCAGGCGCTCCAGCGGGCCGACCAGGTCAGTGCCGGCACCGAACTCCAGCGGCTGCTCGCCCTGGCCGATCTGCAGGTCGCCGCCCATGCCGGCGGTGAGGTTGATGATGACGTCGGTGTCGCTCTCGCGGATGCGTTCGACCACTTCGCGGTAGAGGTTCACGTCGCGGCTGGGCTTGCCGGTCTGCGGGTCACGGACGTGGCAGTGGGCGACGGTGGCGCCGGCTTTCGCGGCTTCGATGGCGGCGGCGGCGATCTCCTTCGGGGTGACGGGAATCGCCGGGTGCTTGCCGACGGTATCGCCGGCGCCGGTCACCGCGCAGGTGACTATTACTTCGTAGTTCACGGTGGCTGTCCTTCTTCGGGTCGAACGAACCCACTGCGCGCCGGGGCGCGCAGGGAGCTGCTAATAAGGGGTTACTTCAGCGAGGCCTGGACAGCGGCGAGGCCGTCCTTGCCATCGAAGGTGGTCACGCCGTCGAGCCAGGCCTTGAGCGGCTCGGGGTTCTGTTTCAGCCAGGCCTTGGCAGCGTCCACCGGCTGGCTGCGGTCGAGGATCGGCACCATCACCTGGCTGACCTGCTCGCTGCTGAACTTGAGGTTGTGCAGCAGCTTGGCGACGTTGCCGCACTGCGCCTGGTAGCCACCGGCGGTCATGATGGAAACGGTGGCGGAGCCTTCGTTGGGGCCGAATACATCGTCGCTGCCGGTGAGGTATTTCATGTCAATCTGCAGGTTCATCGGGTGCGGCTTCCAGCCGAAGAACACCACCCACTGCTTGCGCTTGATGGCGCGCTTGACCGCGGTGAGCATGCCGGCCTCGCTGGACTCGACGATCTGGAAGCCCTTCAGGCCGAACTTGTCGTCGGCGATCATCTTCGCGGTGATGCGGTTGGAGCCGCTGCCGGGCTCGATCAGGTAGATCTTGTTGCCCAGCTTGTCCTTGAACTTGGCGATGTCGGCGAAGGTCTTCAGGCCGCCGTCGTAGACGTAGGTCGGCACGGCGTAGGTGGATTGCGCATCGGGCAGGGTCGGCGGGGTGATCACGTCGATCTGCTGCTTGTCGAGGTAGGGCTTGGCCACCGGTTGCATGGTCGGTTGCCAGTAGCCGAGGAAGACGTCGAGCTGCTTGTCGGCCATGCCGGCGAGGATGATCTGCTGCGAGGCGCTGGTCTGCTTGACCTTGTAGCCCAGGCCGTCGAGCACGGCTTCGGCCACGGCGCTGCTGGCCACCACGTCGGTCCAGTTCACCGTGCCCATGCGCACGTTCTGGCACTGGGCGGGCTCGGCGGCCCAGCTGGCGCCGGCGGCGAGCATCAGCGCGGCGCAGCCGAGCGCTTTGATCGATAGCTTCATGACTTCTCCCTCAAGGCCTTTGCGGCGTTGGTTATCGTTTTTGTAGGTCATGGCCCTCACGGGGGCTGAAGAACAAATTACCCAGGCGCCGCCCCGGTGAATCGCACTGCGGCGACCAGCTCTTGCACAGCAGCGACCTCCCCGATTGCCAGGGCGACATCCATGGTTCATAAGCAAGGGCAGGCTGCCACGCCGCCGCCCTCCCATCGCACGGTACCCGCCATGTCCCAAGACTTCTGGTTCCTGCTGTTGCCCGGTTTTTCCGTGATGGGCTTCGTTTCCGCGGTGGAGCCGCTGCGGGTGGCCAACCGTTTTCGCGGCGAGCTCTACCGCTGGCACCTGATGAGCCTGGATGGCGGGCCGGTGCTGGCCAGCAACGGCATGTCGATGAACGCCGACAGCGGCCTGGAGGCCCTGCGCGAGGGCGACACGCTGCTGGTGGTGGCTGGTTTCGAACCGCTGCGCGCCTGCACTCCGGCGCTGCTGCACTGGCTCAAGCGCCTGGACCGCGATGGCGTAACCCTGGGCGGCATCGACACCGGCAGCTTCGTGCTGGCCGAGGCCGGGCTGCTGCAGCGCCAGCGCTGCACGGTGCACTGGGAGGCGCTGGAGGCCTTCCGCGAGACTTATCCACAGGTGCAGGCGACCCAGGAGCTGTTCGAGATCGACGGGCCGCGCATCACCTCCGCCGGCGGCACCGCGTCCATCGACCTGATGCTCGACCTGATCGCCCAGGCCCACGGGCCGGAGCTGGCGGTGCAGGTATCGGAGCAATTCGTGGTCGGGCGCATCCGCCCCCGCCAGGATCACCAGCGCCTGCAGGTCGCCAGCCGCTATGGGGTGAGCAACCGCAAGCTGGTGCAGGTGATCGGTGAGATGGAGCGCCACACCGAGCCGCCGCTGACCACGCTGGAGCTGGCCGAGCGCATCCAGGTGACCCGGCGCCAGCTCGAACGCCTGTTCCGCCTGCACCTGAACGACACACCATCGAACTTCTACCTGGGCCTGCGCCTGGACAAGGCGCGCCAGCTGCTGCGCCAGACCGACATGAGCGTGCTGGAGATCGGCGTGGCCTGCGGCTTCGAGACCCCCTCGTACCTGTCGCGCAGCTACCGGACGAAGTTCGGCGTGTGCCCGAGCCAGGATCGGGTGGGGTTGCGCAAGGTCGTGGCCAGGGCCTGAAAACTTGTAGGGGCGCGCCCTGCGCGCGATCGCGGGCATGGCCCGCTCCTACAGGGAGCCGCAAACGAGGTTGGCAATATCTGTGGGATCACCGTCATTTACCCATCCGCAAGCCAGGCGGAGGATGGGCACCAGGTTCCTCACCCACTGCCCCAAGGAGACCACCATGAGCGAAGCCCGCCCCCCGCTGCCGCCCTTCACCCGCGACACCGCGATCCAGAAAGTCCGCCTTGCCGAGGACGGCTGGAACAGCCGCGATCCCCACCGTGTGTCGCTGGCCTATACGCCGGAGAGCCGCTGGCGCAACCGCGCGACCTTCGTCCAGGGGCGCGAGCAGATTGTCCAGTTCCTCACCGCCAAGTGGGTGCGCGAGCAGGAATACCGGCTGATCAAGGAGCTCTGGGCGTTCACCGACAACCGCATCGCCGTGCGCTTCGCCTACGAATGGCACGACGACTCGGGCAACTGGTTCCGCTCCTACGGCAACGAGAACTGGGCGTTCGACGAGAACGGCCTGATGTTCGAGCGCCATGCCAGCATCAACGACCTGCCGATCAGCGAGGACGAGCGTCTGTTCCACTGGCCGCAGGGGCGCCGGCCGGACGATCATCCGTCGCTGAGCGAGCTGGGGCTTTAAGGGCGGTTATCCACAGGAACACGCCGGCGGCGCGCCGTAGGATGGCGTGGAGCGAAGCGATACCCATCGATTGCCGGTTGGCCTGTTGATGGCTATCGCAAGCTTCACCCATCCTACGAATGAGCTTCCCGGCGGCTGTAGGAGCGAGCTTGCTCGCGAACAGATTCAGCCGGTGAGGCCATGAGCCGGGCTGGTTCGCGAGCAAGCTCGCTCCTACGAAGAGCAGCTAAGCCGGGACGGCCTGGGCGGGGGCGGCGGAAGCCACGCGGCTGTCCTCCAGGATCATCGCCGCCGCGCGCTCGCCGAGCATGATGCAGGGGGCGTTGGTGTTGCCGCTGATCAGCGTCGGCATGATCGACGCGTCCACCACGCGCAGCCCCTTCAGGCCGTGCACGCGCAGGCGCAGGTCGACCACCGCCAGCGGGTCTTCGCCCATCTTGCAGGTACCCACCGGGTGGAACACGGTGGCGGCGTATTCGCGCAGGTGCTCCATCAATTGTTCGTCGGTCTGCACCTGCGGGCCGGGCAGCATCTCGGCGCCGCGAATGCTGTCGAACTCCGGCTGGGCGAGGATCTTGCGCGCCAGCTTGACGCCCTCGACCAGCACGCGGCCATCCTCCTCGTTGGCGAGGAAGTTGTAGTCGATCTCGATGTCACCGCCGGGTTTCACGCGCAGCTCGCCAATGCTCTTGGGGCGCAGCACGCAGGTATGCACGGCGTAGCCATGGCCCCACTCGAACAGGCGGCCACGGTGGCTGCGGTAGCCGGGCACGAAGTGGAACTGCACGTCGGCCAGCGAATCGGCCAGCGGCGTGCGGGCGAAGCCACCGGCTTCGACGTAGTTGGTGGTCAGCCAGCCCTTCTTCGCCAGCAGGTACTTGAACGGCGAGAGCAGGATCTGCGGCAGCGAGCCAAGGGAGAAGCCCAGGCTCAGCGGGCTCGGCGAGCGCACGGTGACCAGGCCGTCGAGGTGGTCCTGGAGGTTCTTGCCCACGCCCGGCAGGTCGTGCTTCACCGCGATGCCGGCGGCTTTCAGCTCTTCACCCGGCCCGATACCGGAAGCCAGGAGGATCTGCGGCGAGCCGAGGGAACCGGCGGAGAGGATCACCTCGCGGCGTGCCAGCAGGCGCTCGCCGCTGCGCAGCTCGAGGCCGGCGACGCGATCGCCTTCGAGCAGCAGACGGCCCACCTGGCGGTCGGTCAGCACGGTGAGGTTGGGGCGCTGCAGCGGCGCGACGAAGGCGCGGTAGCTGCTCAGGCGCCTGGCGTCCTTCTGGGTCACGTTGTAGATGCCCACGCCCTCGAATTCGCGGCCGTTGAAGTCATCGTTGCGGCGCAGGCCAAGATGCCCGGCAGCCTTGATGAACAGGTGCGACAGCGGGTTGGGGTCGCGCGGCTTGTCCACCACCAGCTCTCCGAGGGTGCCGTGCAGCGCCGGGTCCTGGCCGAGCAGGTTGCGTTCGGATTTCTTGAAGAACGGCAGCACGTCCTTCCAGCCCCAGCCGGGGCAGCCTTCGGCCTCCCAGCGGTCATAGTCGGAGGCATGGCCGCGGATGTAGATCATGCTGTTCATCGAGCTGGAACCGCCCAGGGCCTTGCCGCGCGGGCAGTGCAGCGAGCGGTTGTTCAGGCTCTTCTGCGGCGCGGAGAAGAAGTTCCAGCTGAACACCTTGCTCTTGTACAGCGTGATGGTGCCGGCCGGAGTCTGCACCCGCGGGCTGGCGTCGCTGCCGCCGGCTTCCAGCAGGCAGACGCGCACGGCCGGGTCGGCGCTCAGGCGGTTGGCCAGCACACAACCGGCGGAACCGGCGCCGACGATGAGGTAGTCGTAGGTGGAATCGTTGGACATGGGGGTTTCCTTTGGTCCTTGCGTGTATGGCAGAACCCCTCACCCCAACCCTCTCCCAATGGGAGAGGGGGCCGAACGGTGCTGCAGCGAATCACCGCATCGACCGGCGCCCTGCAGGAGGCGCCAGCCGGCGGCAGGTCAGTGCGCTTCTTCCAGGTCGTCGTGGAGCAGCCCGAGGATCTCGCGCTTCATCTCGATGAACTGGCGGTCCATGACCATGTCCAGCGAGCGCGGGCGCTCGATGGGCACGTCGAGGATGCGTTTGATGCGCCCTGGGCGCGCACCCATGACATAGACGCGGTCGCCCAGCAGGATGGCCTCGTCGATGTCGTGGGTGACGAACACCACGGTCTTCTTGCTGTGGTCCCACACGCGCAGCAGCAGTTGCTGCATCTGCATGCGGGTCTGGCTGTCGAGGGCGCCGAAGGGTTCGTCCATCAGCAGGATCTGCGGGTCGTTGGCCAGCGCGCGGGCAATGGCCACGCGCTGCATCATTCCGCCGGAGAGCTGCTTGGGGTAGTTGTTCTCGAAGCGGCGCAGGCCGACTTCGTCGAGGTAGTAGTCGACGATCTCGCGGCGCTCGGCCGCCGGCATGCCGCGGCGCTTGAGGCCGAACTCGACGTTCTGCCGCACGGTCAGCCAGGGGAACAGGGTGTAGCTCTGGAACACCATGCCGCGGTCGGCGCCGGGGCCGTCCACCAGTTGGCCGCCAACGTAGATGTCGCCGTCGGTGGGTTCGGCCAGGCCGGCGGTGAGGTAGAGCAGGCTCGACTTGCCGCAGCCCGACGGGCCGACGATGACGGCGAACTGCTGATCCGGCACTTCGAAGGAGACGTTTTCCAGCGCGCTGAAGGTGCCGCCCTCGGGCGTGCGGTAGCGCAGGCTGACGTTCTCCACCCGCAGGCGGGCCGGGTTGGCAGGTTGCTGACCGGTCACGGTTGGTTCTTCCTGCTTGATCGCTACTGCGCCCATGACGCCACCTTCAGTCGGATGAATCGGAAGAGTTGATCGGTGATCAGGCCCAGCAGGCCGATGATGGCGATCGCCAGGAAGATCACGTCGACCTGGAAGCCACGCATGGCCTTGAGGCTGATGTAGCCCAGGCCGCTGGAGGCGGCGACCAGTTCGGCGACCACCAGGTAGGTCCAGGCCCAGCCCATGGTCACGCGCAGGGTGTCGAGCACGCCGGGCAGCGAGGCCGGGCCGAGCACGTGGAGGACCACGTCGCGGCGGTTGCAGCCCAGGGTGTAGGAGGCATTGACCAGATCCTTGGCGACGCCGCGGGAGACGTCGGCGATCATCACCAGTTGCTGGAAGAACACGCCGAAGATGATCACGGTGACGCGCTGTTCCAGGCCGATGCCGATCCACAGGATGAACAGCGGCACGAAGGAGGTCACCGGCAGGTAGCGGATGAAGTTCACCAGCGGTTCGAGGAAGGCCTGGACGATGCGGAAGCTGCCCATCAGCAGCCCCAGCGGCACAGCCACCAGCGAGGAGATGATGAAGCCGATCATCACCACCTTGACGCTGGCCATCACGTGGGTGGCGAGGGTGCCGTCACTGGCCAGGCGCACGCCGGCCGCGACCACCGCGTCCGGGGTCGGCAGGAACATCGCCGGCACCACACCGCCGTAGGAAAGCCCGGCCCACAGGCCGAACACGAACAGCCAGCACAAGGTGCCGGCGGACCAGACCAGCTTCAACGGCAGGTCGACCTTGGGCGTCAGGCAACGGCTGAGCCAGGATTGCGAACGACGGGGCATCGCGGATTCCTCCAGGCGAGCGGCACCAGGCCGCCCGCGGGGACAAGAGTGAGACGGTTACTCGGAAACGAAGCGCGGGTCGACCAGGTCGTCGTAGCTGACTTCCAGGCGCTTGCCCTGCAGGCCGCTCCAGGTCTCGTTGGCGAGACGGATCAGACCCTTGATGTCGCCGGGCTTGCCGGGAGTGCCAATGAGCTGCTCGCTCATGGCCTTGTCGTAGAAGCGCACGCCCTTGGCGGCATCGGCCAGGGCCTTGGGATCGGCGAGGTAGCCGCCGACGCCCTTGGCCATGATCGCGTAGGCCTCGTCCGGGTGTTCCTTGGTGTACTGCACGGCCTTGTACAGGCCTTTCACCAAGGCCTTCACGTCCTCGGGCTGCTTCTCGATGACGTCGCAGTTGAGGGCGACCACGTCGACGATCACGCCGGGAGTGGTGGAGCTGTCCACCAGTACCTTGCCCTGCTGCTTTTCGCGCACCAGCGAGAGATGCGGCTCCCAGGTCACGGCGGCGGGCACGCGGCCGGCGATGAAGGCGCTGGCGGCGTCATCGGCGGTCATGTTCTGCACCTTGATATCGCTCATGCTCATGCCGGCGTGCTTGAGCAGGTAGGCCAGCCAGAACTGCGACACGGAACCTTCGTTCACCGCCACTTCCTGGCCCTTGAGCTGCGCCAGCGAGGTGACGTCCTTGCCCACCAGCACGCCGTCGCCGCCATGGCTGTCGTCCAGCGCGGCCACGGCCTTGAAGCAGAACTTGGGCCGGTACTTTAGGATTTCGTCGATGGTGGAGGCGGAGCCGGAGAGCTGGCCGGAGGCCTGGGCGGCCATGTACATCGAGGCTTCCTCGATGGTGGTCAGCTGCAGGTCCAGGCCCTGCTCCTTGAAGTAGCCCAGGTCACGGGCCAGGTACAGGGTGCCGTAGCCGACCCAGGTGGTGTGGCCGATGGACAGGGTGCCGGCCTGCGCGCCGGAAACGGCGGCGAGAGCCAGGGCGGAACACGCGATGGAACGCACGAGCAAGGACTTGATCATGAAGCACTCCCACAGCCGTTTGGCTTTGTTGTTGGTTTACTGCGGCAGTGGCCAGGAGGCCGGTAAAACCGGGACATGGGCAGCCGGGCCTGGCATTGAACTCTGCGGTTCTTGCGTCTGTAGGCTCGGTCTTGCGACATGTCTGACAGGCCGATGGTGGCCGAAGCGGGAGGCTCGGAAAATTATTAAATATGTCGTTGCGCCATAAGAAAAAGCTGCCTTCTCGACAAAATTGCACCAGCCTGGCGCAGGGGAGAACTCGAACACGCGCGAGGCCCCTCAGGCTGCACTATCGTTGATCGCAGCTCCCCTCCAGGAAGATCCCACCATGGCTCTACGTCCCACCCTGTCGGCCCTGGCGCTCGCCATCGGGCTGTCGCTGCCAACGACTTTTCCACAGGCCGCCGATGCCCAGGCGCCCGCCGTCAGCCAGCTGACCTGGCCCCGTGATTTCGCCCTGGGGGAGCAGCATGTGCAGATCTTCCAGCCGCAGATCGAAAGCTGGGACGGCACGCGCATGGGCGGCCGCGCGGCCATCGCCGTCGGCGCCGCCGATGGCGCCCCCACCTATGGCGTGGCGCAGTTCTCCGCCGCTGCCGCCATCGACAAGGCCAGCGGTCTGGTGCAGCTCACCGACCTGCGTATCGACAAGGTGGAAGTCCCCACCGCACCGGACAGCGCCGGCAAGGTGCGCGACGCCCTGGTCGCGCGCTTGCCCAAGGATGGCCTGACCGTTTCCCTCGACCAGTTGCAGGCCAGCTATGCGGTCAACCAGCAACTGGACAAGCTGCGCCACGTCGAAGTGAAGAACGACGCACCGCAGATCCTCTTCGCCAGCACCCCGACCGTACTGGTGATGATCGACGGCCAGCCGAAATGGCAGGCCCTGACGGGCAGCGACTTCGAACGGGTGATCAACAGCCGCGTGCTGATCCTGCGCGACGCCCAGGGCAACCAGTACCTGAACGCCGCCGGCAACTGGTACACCTCGCAGGCGCTGGACGGCACCTGGCTGGTGCTCAGCCAGCCGCCCAGGGCACTGGTCAGCGCCCAGCAGGCGGCGGAGAAAGCCGGCCCGGTGGACGCGCTGCTGCCCAAGGACGGCAAGAAGCCGGCCAAGGCGCCGGCGGTGCTGGTCGCCACGCAGCCCACCGAGCTGATCGTCAGCGACGGCACTTCACAGATGGCGCCAGTGGACGGCGTCAGCCTGCTGAGCATGAGCAACGCCGACCACGCGGTGTTCGTCGACCCGACCCGCAACACCTGGTACGTGCTGGTGTCCGGCCGCTGGTTCAGCGGCCCCGGCGAGAAAGGTCCGTGGAGCTACGTGCCGGGTAAGGACCTGCCGGCCGACTTCGCGAAGATCTCCCCCAAGGACCCGAAGGCCAACGTCCTGGTCTCGGTACCCGGCACGCCACAAGCCAAGGAGGCCGCCATCGCCGCGGGCATTCCACAGACCGCCAGCGTGTCGCGCAGCAAGGCGACCCTGAAGGTCGGCTATGACGGCGCGCCGAACTTCCAGCCGATCTCCGGCACCGCTCTGAACTACGCCGTGAACACGCCGACGCCGGTGATCGAGGTGGCCGCCAATCAGTTCTTCGCGGTCAGCAACGGCGTCTGGTTCGTCGCTCCCAGCGCGACCGGGCCCTGGCAGGTGGCGACCGAGGTGCCGGCGGCGATCTATGGCATCCCGCCCAGCTCGCCGGTGTACTACGTGACCTACGTGCACATCTACTCGGTGACCCCGCAGACCGTGGTGGTCGGCTATACCCCGGGCTACCTGGGCGTGGTGGTCAGCGGCGACGGCACGGTGGTCTATGGCACCGGCTACACCTACCCGGCCTACGTCAGCAGCACCGTCTACTACGGTTATCCACCGACCTACGGCTACGGCGCCGGCTTTGCCGTCGGTGCGCTGACCGGCTTCGCCTTCGGCTACGCCGCCGGCGCCTGGTGGGGTTCGCCGGAACCCTACTGGGGCCCGTACTGGGGACCTTATCCACACGGTGGCTGGAGTTATACCAACATCAACCAGGCCAACTTCTACGGCCGCTGGGGCCAGGGCACCGTCACCCACGCCTATGGCTACAACGGCTGGACCGGCACCCAGTGGCAGGGCAGCTCGGCGGCCGGCTACAACCCGCGCACCGGCGCCCGCTTCGCCGGCAGCCAGGGCGCGGCCTTCAACCCGTACAACGAGAATGCCGCCGCCGGCCGGCGTGGCGCCTTCTCCAATGCCTCCACCGGCATCTCCGGCGCGGGCCGCAGCGGCATCGCCGCGCATACCGACAGCGGAGACTTCGAGGCCGGGCGCCAGGTCGCCACCCACAACGCCCAGACCGGCCGCACCACGATCGCCGAGCGCGGTGTCTCCGGCGACGTGGACGACGGCCGCAGCAGCTACGATCGCACCAACCAGGGCATCAGTTACAACCGCCGCACCGGCAATGCCGTGGCCTGGAAGAACGGCGACGTCTACGCCGGCCATGACGGCAACGTCTACCAGCACACCGACAGCGGCTGGCAGCAGCACACCAGCAACGGCTGGCAACCGGTGCAACCCAACCAGCAGAATGTGCGCAGCCAGCTCGACCAGCAGTACCAGTCGCGCCAGCTCGGCCAGCAACGCTTTGGCCAGACCCAGCGCCAGTGGGGCGGCGGCGGCTTCGGTGGCGGGCACTTCGGCGGTGGCCACTTCGGTGGGGGCGGATTCCGCCGCTGAGCCTGTGGGCAAGGTTTTCCACAGCGCTGGCGACTGTGGAAAACCCTTCCGGGCAGGACAATAAACTTATCCACACGCCTTGCCCTTCTCGGCGCACCCTCGGCAAGATGCCCGCTCCCACCACCCTCGCGGGGTTGCCGTGACCGCTCTGTTCCAGGCCCTCTGGCCCTTGTTCGCTCTGATCGTCGGCGGCTTCGTGCTGCGCCGCCGAGGCTTTCCCGGCGAAGCCTTCTGGCCGGCGGCCGAACGCCTCAACTACTTCATCCTGTTCCCCGCCCTGCTCGCCAGCAGCCTCGCCAGCGCGCCGCTGAACGACCCCGGCCTTGCGCGCCAGGCGCTGGCGGTGATGCTCGGCCTGGGCATCGCCTGGGTCGGCCTGCTGATCGTCAAGCGCCTGCGCGGCTGGAACGCGGCGCGCTTCGGCGCCATCGCCCAGGGCGTGCTGCGCTTCAACACCTACCTCGGCCTCGCCGCTGTCGGCAGCCTGTACGGCAAGCCGGGGCTGACCCTGGCCGCGCTGATGCTGGCGCTGATGGTGCCGACGGTGAACGTGATGTCGGTGTGGGCGCTGACCGCCGAGCGCGGTATCAGCCTGCGCGCGCTGCTGCTGCCCATCGTGAAGAATCCGCTGATTCTCGCCTGCGTGGCCGGCGCCCTGCTCAACGTGACCGGCATCGGCCTGCCCGGTGGCACCGACCGGCTGTTCAACCTGCTGGCGGTGGCCAGCCTGCCGCTGGGCCTGCTCTGTGTCGGCGCAGCGCTGCAACCCCAGGAGCTGCGCGCGGAGGTCCCGGCATTGGGCTGGAACTGCGCCATCCGCCTGCTGGCCATGCCGCTGCTCGCGTTCACCATCGCCCACCTGCTGGCCCTGCCGACGCTGGAAAGCGCGCTGCTGGTGATGTTCTTCGCCTTGCCCACAGCCCCCACGGCCTACGTGCTGACCCGCCAGCTGGGCGGCGAGAGCGGGCTGATGGCCGGAATCATCACCCTGCAGACCCTGCTGGCCGGCGCCAGCCTGCTGCTGGTGATGGGCCTGATCCAGGCTTACAGCTGACCTTGCAGGAGCGGGCCGCCAGGCCGGTGCCAAAGCGGCCGCGGGCATGGCCCGCTCCTACAGACTCCTGATACTTACCCACAGGGGCAACAATCGGTTCGCAAGCCAGGGCTGGACGCCCCCTCGTTCCTGCAAGAAGGCGCACCGATCAGCGGTCGTCCTCCGCGAAAGCCTGCTGAAAGCTTGACCCCCTAGCATCGCCGCCTCGGTCCTCCCGGCCGGACCTGCGTTCGCGCAGCGTACAAAAACAACAATCGGTGATCGCCCATGCCCCGTTTCCTGTCCCCAGCCGCCCCCACTCCGTCCGCCGCGTACGCGTTTATCCACAAGCGCTGCTGATCTTCGCGTCCGACCGGAGTTATCCCCATGCTGACCTTCCTCGCCTTCGCCATGGTGGCGACCTTCATGTTCCTGATCATGACCAAGCGCCTGTCGGCGTTGATCGCGCTGATCCTGGTCCCGATCGCCTTCGCCCTGCTCGGCGGCTTCGCCAAGGGCCTGGGGCCGATGATGCTGGACGGCATCCGCACCCTGGCACCGACCGGCGTGATGCTGATGTTCGCCATCCTCTACTTCGCCATCATGATCGACTCCGGGCTGTTCGACCCGGCGGTGCGGCGCATCCTCAAACTGGTGAAAGGCGACCCGCTGAAGGTGTCCATGGGCACCGCCGCGCTGGCGATGATCGTCTCCCTGGATGGCGATGGTTCGACCACCTACATGATCTGCGTGGCCGCCGTACTGCCGCTGTACAGCCGGCTGGGCATGAGCCCGCTGCTGATGGCGTGCCTGATCATGCTCTCCAGCGGCGTGCTGAACATGACGCCCTGGGGCGGCCCCACCGCCCGCGCGGCCAGCGCGCTGCACGTGGACCCGGCGGATATCTTCGTGCCGATGATCCCGGCCATGCTCGCCGGCATCGCGGCGATCTTCGCCCTCGCCTGGGTCTACGGCAAACGCGAGCGCGCCCGCCTGGGCGAACTGCACCTGCCCACCGACCACGAGGCCATGGCCGAGGTCAGCGTCTCGCAATTCCCCGAGGCGCGCCGACCCGGGCTGCTGTGGTTCAACGCCGTGCTCACCCTGGTGCTGATGGGCACCCTGATCGCCGGCCTGCTGCCGATGCCGGTACTGTTCATGATCGCCTTCGGTATCGCGATGATCGTGAACTATCCCTGCATTCTCGAGCAGAAGAAGCGCATCGGCGCCCACGCCGAGAACGTCCTCGCGGTGGTCTCGCTGATCTTCGCCGCCGGGGTGTTCACCGGGATTCTCTCGGGAACAGGGATGGTCGAAGCCATGTCCAAGAGCCTGCTGGCGGTGATCCCGCCGGCGCTGGGACCGTACCTGGCAACCATCACCGCGCTGGTGAGCATGCCGTTCACCTTCTTCATGTCGAATGATGCTTTCTACTACGGCGTGCTCCCGGTACTCTCCCAGGCCGCCGCGCAGTACGGCATCACGCCGGTGGAAATGGCCCGCGCTTCCATCGTCGGCCAGCCGGTGCACCTGCTCAGCCCGCTGGTGCCCTCCACCTACCTGCTGGTGGGGCTGGCCAAGGTGGACTTCGGCGACCACCAGCGCTTCACCCTCAAGTGGGCCGTGCTGGTGTGCCTGGCGATCCTCGCCGCCGCGCTGCTGCTGGGCCTGTTCCCCCTCTTCAATGACTGACCTCGAGACCCAAGTAAATGGAATGGCTGACCAGCCCTGAAATCTGGATTGCGTTCTTCACCCTGACTGCCCTGGAGATCGTCCTGGGCATCGACAACATCATCATGATTTCCATCCTGGTCGGCCGCATGCCCAAGCACATGCAGCCGCGCACGCGGTTCTTCGGGCTGGCGCTGGCGATGGTCACGCGCATCCTGCTGCTGTTGTCGATCACCTGGGTGATGCGCCTGACCGCCGACCTGTTCCACGTGTTCGGCCAGGGCATTTCCGGGCGCGACCTGATCCTGTTCTTCGGCGGCCTGTTCCTCCTGTGGAAAAGCAGCACCGAGATCTTCCATGGCCTGGAGGGCGAGGACGAAGCCGAGGGCGAACCCAAGAGCGTGATGGGCGGCTTCATCGGCACCATCATCCAGATCGCCATCATCGACATCGTGTTCTCGCTGGACTCGGTGATCACCGCCGTGGGCATGGTCTCCAACGTACCGGTGATGGTCGCGGCCATCGTCGTCGCGGTGTTGGTGATGATGCTGGCGGCCGGCGCCATCAGCGACTTCATCGACAAGCACCCGTCGCTGAAGATGCTCGCGCTGTCCTTCCTCATCGTGGTCGGCACGGTGCTCATCGCCGAAGCCTTCGAAGTTCACGTGCCCAAGGGCTACGTCTACTTCGCCATGGCCTTCTCGCTGGCGGTGGAAGCGCTGAACATCCGCATGCGCACCGCGCGCGGCAGGAAGGCGGCGGACCCGGTGAAGCTGCGCAAGGACATTCCGGGCGAGTAACGCCCAGTAAAAAGCCGGGCTATCCACAGCCCGGCTCTTATCCACAGCCTTACCCTGTCAAGGGCGTGCGACCGGCTCCGGCCAGTTCAGCACGCCCTTGTCGTTGAAGCGCACCGTACCGAACAGCCCGCCTGCCAGCTTGCCATTGATCTCGTAGGGCATGCCCTGGCGCGGCGGCCCGCCGGACAACCCCCAGGCCTGGCGGAGGGCGGAAAAGGCGGAGATGCTCACCGGCACGCTGATCACTTTTTCGCCAAAGCGCGGCACCTGCCCGCTGGTGTCGCTGACCCCGCTGGCCAGCGGCTGGCCGTTCACCGACAGGTCGACGGCGATGCCGTTGTAGTCGATGGCCTGGTCATTGGGGTTCTGCACCCGCAGCTTGACCGTAAAGCGCGCCTCCATGCCCTGCCCGGTGGCCGGTTCCAGGCCGACCAGGTCGATGCGCAACGGGTCACGCGTGCCGAACAGGCTGCTGCAGGCGCCCAGCGCCAGCAGCAGGGTCATCAGGGCAAGACGCCGAACCATGGCCATGCTGTCTCCTCTTCGGATCACTTCAGGGTAGCCGGGCGCAGGCGCCACACGGTGTTACCCACATCGTCGGCCACCAGCAGGCCACCGAACTTATCCACAGCGACGCCGACCGGCCGGCCCATGGCCTCGTCGTTGTCGTTGACGAAGCCATCCAGCACCGTTACCGGCTGGCCATTGGGCTTGCCGGCGCCGAAGGGAATGAATACCACCTGGTAGCCGCTGCGTGGCTTGCGGTTCCACGAGCCGTGCTGGCCGATGAACACTCCGCCACGATAGCGCTCCGGCAACAGGCTGCCCTGATAGAAGGCAAGGCCCAGCGAAGCGGTGTGCGAACCCAGGGCATAGTCCGGCACCAGCGCCTTCTCGACCATCTCCGGACGCGGCGGCTCGACGCGCTTATCCACATGCTGGCCGAAATAGCTCCAGGGCCAGCCGTAGAAGCCTCCGTCCTGCACCGAGGTCATGTAGTCGGGCACCAGGTCGTTGCCCAGTTCGTCGCGCTCGTTGACCGCTGTCCACAGGGCGCCGGAGTTCGGCTCCCAGCCAAGGCCGTTGGGGTTGCGCAGGCCGGAGGCAAACAGCCGTACATGGCGGTTGGACAGGTCGATCTGCAGAATCGCCGCGCGGTTCTTCTCGGCTTCCAGGCCGTTCTCGCCGACGTTGCTGTTGGAACCGACCGTGGCGTAGAGATAACGACCATCGGGGCTGGCGAGGATGTTCTTGGTCCAGTGGTGGTTGATCGGCCCGCCCGGCAGGTCGACGACCTTCTCCGCCGGGGCGCTGATCACCGTGTCTCCCGGCTTGTAGGGGAAGCGCACGACGGCATCGGCGTTGGCCACGTAAAGCCAGTTATCCACAAGGGCCATGCCGAACGGCGAGTACAGCCCTTCGAGCAGTACACTGCGCTGTTCCGGCACACCGTCGCCGTCGGCATCGCGCAACAGGGTGATGCGGTTGGCGCTGGGCACCGAAGCCCCCGCCTTGGCCATGACCTTGCCGGCCACCCAGTCCTTCAGCCCACCGGACTCTTCCTTGGCTGGCGCGGAGCTTTCCGCCACCAGTACATCGCCATTGGGCAGCACGTAGAGCCAGCGTGGATGCTCCAGCTGGTCGGCGAAGCGCTGCACCTCCAGCCCCTGGGCGGCGCGCGGCATCTGCCCGGCGGGCCAGCCGGTGGCGGTGGCGATGTTGACGGTGGGCAGCAGGTTGCTCTGCGGCTCGGGCAACTGCGGTTGCGGCCCGGTGCCTGCGGTGAACGGCAGGGCGGACTTGTCGCCGCAACCGGCCAGCGCCAGTGCGACCAGGAGGGGGAACGAGCAACGCATGGGACTTCTCCTCGATCCTTGGTGTGTTTCTGTCAGCAAATGGACAGGCAGTCTAGACATACCAGCGCGTCTTTCCGTGCGAAATAACCGACGCAAAGCCTCCCGCATCCGTTTCTGATCGGCTTTACTGACAGACAGGAATCCCGGCAAATCAGAGATTTGGCGAACCCTCAGGGAAGAACGAGGGTCTACCATGACAGTCTTGTGACAATCGCCTGAGCGTTGCCGTGTCCTTCTCGGCCCTCCGCGCTGTCTGTACGGAGCCGCGGGCGAGGTCGTTACAGGGTCCGTCGACGGACGCACCGCCCACGGGCCCGCTTGAGTGCGAGGGGGCCCGATATGCTCAAACTGCTCGATCTGCTCTCTGCCGTCGCCCTGTTGGTGTGGGGCACACACATCGTCCGCACCGGCATCCTCAGGGTCTACGGCAGCAACCTGCGAAAAATCCTCAGCCGCAGCGTGGAAAAGCGCCCGCTGGCCTTCGCCGCCGGCATCGGCGTCACCGCGCTGGTGCAGAGCAGCAACGCCACGGCGCTGCTGGCCACCTCCTTCGTCGCCACCGGGCTGATGGCCCTGGCGCCAGCGCTGGCGATCATGCTCGGCGCCGATGTCGGCACGGCGCTGATGGCGCGGGTGCTGACCCTCGACCTGTCGTGGCTGTCGCCGCTGCTGATCTTCTTCGGGGTGATCTTCTTCCTCGGCCGGCAGAAGTCGCGCCTGGGCCAGCTCGGCCGGGTGTTCATCGGCCTGGGGCTGATCATCCTGGCGCTGCAGCTGATCGTCGCGGCCGCCGAGCCGATGACCCAGGCCAAGGGCGTCAAGGTGCTGTTCTCCAGCCTCACTGGCGATGTGATGCTCGATGCCCTGACCGGCGCGCTGTTCGCAATGATTTCCTACTCCAGCCTCGCCGCCGTGCTGCTCACCGCGACGCTGGCCGCCTCCAAGGTGATCTCGTTGAAGGTAGCGCTGTGCCTGGTGATCGGCGCCAACCTGGGCAGCGGCATACTGGCGATGATCAGCGCCTCCTCGCAGAACGCCGCCGGCCGCCGCGTGGCCCTGGGCAGCCTGCTGTTCAAGGTCGCCGGTTGCGCCCTGGTGCTGCCGCTGGTGGGCCCGCTGGCAGACTGGATCGACCACTGGCAGTTCAGCACCGCCGAACTGGTGATCGCCTTCCACGTGCTCTACAACAGCACCCGCTGCCTCGCCTGCCTGCCGCTGACCGGGCAGATGGCAGCCTTCTGCACCCGCGTCATGCCCGACCGTCAATCGCCCGAAGACGTCGTGCGCCCACGCCACCTCGACCCGGCGGCGCTGGATACACCGAGCCTGGCACTGGTCAACGCCGTGCGCGAAACCCTGCGCATGGGCGATATCGTCGAGCAGATGCTGAACAACCTGATGCAGGTCATCCACACCGGCGACGCGCTGCTGGGCAAGGAGATCCGCAAGCAGGACGACGACGTCGACGCCCTCTATACCGCGATCAAGCTGTACCTGGCGCGCATGCCCCGCGAGGACCTGAGCGAAGCCGACAGCCGCCGCTGGGCGGAAATCATCGAGCTGGCGATCAACCTCGAGCAGGCCGGCGACATCATCGAGCACATGCTCGGCGCCGTGCAGGACAAGAAGACCTCGCGCAGCCGCTCCTTCTCCGACAACGGCCTGGAGGAAATCACCGTGCTGCACGGCCAGCTGGTGGCCAACCTGCGGCTGTCCCTTTCGGTGTTCCTCAATGGCGACCAGGAAAGCGCCAAGCGCCTGCGCCGCGCCAAGCAGCGTTTCCGCCTGCAGGAGCGGCGCTTTGCCCACTCCCACGTCGATCGCCTGCGCCAGCAGGTGGTGCAGAGCATCGAGACCAGCTCGCTGCACCTGGACCTGATCAGCGATATGAAGCGCTTGAACTCGCTGTTCTGCGCCATCGCCTATGCTGTTCTGGACAACCCCGATGCCAGCAGTTCCGCAATCGGTGAGCCTGTGGAAGACGAGGACTTCGTCGAGCGCGAAGTCGAGGCGGTACAGGATCACCAGCGGCCGGCTCCTCCCGGCTCCAGCGCGACGGGTTGATGGCCGAAGGGCCTGAGCGAAGGCTCCGTCAGGGCCTTCGCCCAGCCCCTACAAAGTCCTGATATCACGACGCCCAGGGTTCGGGCAGAATCCGCCGCCATGGAAGCATGCACTCACCCTCAAAGTCCCCCCTCGGTCAGCGCCAGCCTGACCCAGGCCATCCTGCTGGCAGCCGTGCGTCTTGGCCTGGACCGCGACGCGTTGCTCATTGCCAGCGGCATTCAGGAATCCCAGCTCGCCGACCCGGATGCGCGCATCGACTTCGCGCTGCAGGAGCGGATGTGGCAGGCCATTCAGTCCGGCCTGCCCAGTGATGAACCGGGCCTGGCGCTGGGGCGTGCCCTGTCGCCCGCCTCGTTCAGCGCACTGGGTTACCTGCTGCAATCGAGCACCACGATGGGCGACGCCCTGGAGTCGGCGATGCGCTACCAGCGTCTGGTGGGCGAAGGCGGCCAGGTCGCCATCGAAGCGCAGGCCGAGATCATCTGGGTGGCCTACCGACCGCTGAACCCCGAGCGGCCCGCCACCCGCGCCCGCGCGCTGGCGTTGCTGGGCTTCTGGGCGCGCCAGCTCAAGGCCCTGCTCAGCGGCCTGCAACTGGCCGGCTGCCGTTTCATCCACAGCCAGCCCGACCAGCTGGCGGACTATGAAAAGGCCTTTGGCTGCCCCCTGCAGTTCGACGCCCCGGACTATGCCCTCGGCTTGCCCCGCGCGCTCATCGATACGCCGCTGCCACAGGCCAACCCGCCACTGCGCGACCTGTTGCGCCAGCATGCCGAAGGGCTGCTGGCGCGGCTGCCCAGCGCCAGCGTCAGCGGCCGCGTGGTGGCACTGCTCGGCGAGCAGCTGACCCGCGGCGAACCCGGCCGCGCAGCGGTGGCCAGCGAACTGGGCCTGAGCGAACGCACGCTGCAACGCCGGCTGGCGGAGGAAGGCAGCAGTTATCAACAGCTGCTGGCCGACACCCGGCGGCAACTGGCGGAACGCTACCTCGGCGAAGGCAACCTGCCGGCCACGGATATCGCCGCCCTGCTCGGTTATTCCGAGCCCAGCGTGTTCTTCCGCGCCTTCCGTCACTGGACGGGGCTGACACCGGGGGAATATCGCCAGCGCCGGCGCCAGGCAGAGAGCTGAGGCAGGCCTCCGGCAGGGGTTTCCCGGTGGCTTTTCAACAGACTTATCTACAGGTTACCTCCAGCCCTGGAATCAGCCGTGCGGGCCCCTTGCCGCCAGGTAGGCGAGGAAAGCCTCACGGCTCGAGTAACGCGGCTGGTAGCCGAACTCTTCCTTCAGCCGGCGGTTGTCGAGCACCGGCCGGTAGCGCAGGTAGTCCACCTGTTCGGGGCCGAAGCGCGACAGCCCCAGAGGCTTGAGCAGGCCCAGGCCCGCGCGCATCAGGCTCGCCGGCAGGGTCCGGTAGGGCTTGCCGAGCAGGCCGGCGATCTCGCGCAGGGACAGGGCTCCATCGCCAGCGAGGTTGTAGATGCCCTCGCTGCCACGCTCCAGCCCCTGGCGGATGACGTTCACCACGTCCTGGTCCCAGATGAACACGAAGCGGCTGCGATGCCCCAGCACCCCCGTCAGGCTGGGCCGGGCGAAGAGTTCGGCCAGCGGGTTATGCACACGTCGGCCGAGAATGGTGCCGGGCCGCAGGATCAGCTGCTTGAGCTGTGGATAACGTTCCCGCGCATTCGCCAGCAACTGCTCGATCTCCTGCTTGTGGCGCGCGTGCAGCAGGTAGGGGTGGCCACGCAGCGGCTGGGACTCGTCGATCCACTCGGCGTTGTCGCGATGGAAGCCATAGGCGGCGCCCGAACTGGTGACGATCAGTTGTCGCACCCCGGTATCGCGCGCCGCCTCGATCAGCGCGCGGGTTCCACCGACCTCGATCGCATGCCGCTTGTGGGGGGTCATCTCGCGGGGCGGGTTGACCACCGCGGCCAGGTGCACGATGGCATCGGGTTGCCAGTGTTCCACGCAGGCCCGTGTGTTGGCGGCCACGCCGAGGTCCAGCGAGACCGGCTCGATGTTCGGACGCAGGCCCTGCGACTTGATGCGCTGGATATCGGCGGCAATGAGTGTCCAGTCCAGATGCTGGACGGCAAGCTCGTTGAGCAGGCTCTGCCCGAGAAATCCTGCGGCGCCGGTGATCAGGACACGCATTTAGCCTCCAGATCGCCCCAGGCGGAGCGAACGACGGGTCCATCAGTGAGGGTAGATGATCTGAGCGTAGTGTCGCAGTCCGGACACCGACAGTGGCGACCCAGGCCAACCCCGTGACCCAAGATGCCACCCGACAAAGGTTGAACGCGGTGGGTTCGCGCCGGTCAATCCGCTATCCTCACGGCTTTGCGTTCAGGCACACCGCTCATGCGTTGGTTGTTCGTCCCCCTGTTGTCCCTGCTGCTCGGCGCCTGGTCCCATGCGGACCCGCGACAGACGGTCGAGGCCTACCAGCTGGAGAACGGCATGGGCGTGCTGTTCAAGCCCACCCGGGAAAAGGGCCATGTGTCGATCCGGCTGATCGTCGGCGTCGGCTTCAGCGATTTCAGCTGCCGCGAGCGCCAGCTCCCGCACCTGATGGAGCACCTGTTCTTCAGTGGCCTGGACGGCGGCGACGAGGCCGACCTGGAAGCGCGCATGCAGGCCCTGGGCGGCCAGTGGAACGCCTACACCAGCGAGGGCGACACCGCCTTCGTCGTCGAATCCCCCGCCGCCACCCAGCGCCAGGTCCTCGACCTGCTGCTGGAAATCATCACCCGCACCCAGCTCGACCAGCGCAGGATCGACTCTGCCAAACAGGTCCTGGTACGCGAGGACGGCGGCCACTATTCGCACCTGCAGCGCTGGCTGGACCACCAGAACGTCAGCCGCGCCGGCCAGGAACAGCTCGCCGTGGAGCTCGGCCTGGCCTGCGACGAGCGCGCACCTGTGGATAACCTTACCCAGGCCCAGCTGGAGCAGCTGCGCAAGGACTGGTACGTCCCCAGCAACATGACCCTGATCATCGTCGGCGACCTCGACCCGCGGCTGCCGGTCTACCTGGGGCGCACCTACGGCGCGCTGGTCGACCATGACACCCCGGAGCGCCGTGACCTGCCGACCATGAAGGGCACGGCCGAGCGCCAGCGCAACCTGACCACCGGGATGTTCGGCGAAAGCGCGGTGCTGCACTGGATCTTCCCGGAACCGGCGGACGCCGACGGCGCTACGCTGGACCTGCTCCAGGCCTACCTCAACGATGCGCTCTACACCGACCTGCGAGTACGCCGGGAGCTCTCCTACGGGCCCTGGAGCGAGCGCACCGCCTGGGCCAACCAGGGTTTCCTGAGCCTCAATGCCGATGTCGAGCGCGACCAGGAGAAGGTGACACAGAAGGCCCTGCAGGACCTGGTGGACAAGATCCGCCACGACGGCCTCGACCCACAGCGCTTTGCCCGCATCCAGCGCGTGGCGCGGGCGCAACTGGCCTGGAGCACGCCGGGCAACTCGACCCTGGCGGATTACTACTGGGGCGCCCTGGCGGACTTCGACGACGGCAAGTTCCCCGACGAGGACAAACGCCTGGCCAAGGTCAGCCTGGCCCACGCCAACGAGGTGGCGAAGCAGGTGTTCAAGGACGAGGGCTATCTGCGCATCGAGAAACCGCTGCTGGACGACGACATGGTCTACCCGTTGGCGGCGGTGGGCGCGCTACTGCTGGCAGGCCTGCTGGGGTTGGCGCTGTGGCGCCGGCGGGGCTGAGCCGCCGCCGGGCCGAATGAGCCTCAGAGCGCGAGACGGCGGATGACCTGGCAGGAATCGTCCGGGTCGACCTGGGCGCGGAAGCCCAGCTCGCGGGCCATGTCGCGCATGTCACGGTCCATGGACGAGTCGATCGAGTACATCTGGTGGAACCCGTTGCGCTTGGCCACGTCGATCAGGTGGCGCATGAGCGCAAGGCCCAGGCCCAGTTGCTTGAAGTCGTCGGCGACGGTCACCGCGCATTCGCACTGCTGCTTATCCACAGCCGCGTAACGGCTGATGCCGACTTCGCGCAGTTCGCCGTCCACATGGGTCAGGGCGATGAAGGCCATGGTGGTCTGGTAGTCCACGTCCATCAGCCGATCGAGCAGCTTGTCGTCGATCTTCACTTCGCCATGGAAGCGGAACTTGCGGGTCATCGGGGACAGGCGCTCGAGGAACAGCCGTTCGCGGTCGCGGTCTTCCGCGCGCAACGGGCGGATCAGCACATGGCTGCCGTCCTCGAGGGTTTCTATCCAGTGATCGGCGCCAACAGCCCCGAGGGCTGCAAGCTCGGCGGTGGGGTGGGTGATCATGACGCGTTCTCCGCTGACGAAGAGGGATTGGGTTGACCCTATCCTTCGCCGACCGGCGCCGGGCGGGCCTGACTTGCGTCAATGCCACCCGGAACCGGACTGGGGCAGAACGTCGCAGCCTCTCAGGCGCTGGCGGCCAGGGCCCCGGCGCGCACGCGGGCGCCCTTGCGGAACAGTACCAGGGTGGCGAGCAGGCCCAGCGCCGCCGCACCACTGAGCCAGATGCCCGGGGCGGCCTTGTTGTCCAGGGTGTGGATCAGCCAGGTGCAGACCGCCGGGGTGAAGCCGCCGAAGGTCGCGGTCGCCAGGCTGTAGGCCAGCGAGAAGCCGGTGGTGCGCACGTCCGCCGGCATGATCTCGGTGAGCGCGACGACCATCGCGCCGTTGTAGCTGCCATAGAGGAAGGACAGCCACAGCTCCACTTCCAGCAGGCGGGCGAAGCTCGGCTCGGCCACCAGCCAGGACAGCATCGGATAGGCGGTGACCAGCGCCAGCACGGTGGCAGCCAGCAGCAATGGCTTACGCCCGATGCGGTCGGACACGGCGCCCATCAGCGGCAGCCAGATGAAGTTGGACAGGCCCACGCACATGGTCACCAGCAGGCTGTCGAAGTCCGACAGGTGCAGCTCGTTCTTGCCGAAGGTCGGGGTGTAGGCGGTGATCAGGTAGAAGGACACCGTGGTCATCACCACCATGGCGGTACCGGCCAGCACCAGGCCGAAGTTCTGGCCGATGGAGCGCAGGACTTCGGTCAGGCTGGGACGGTGCTTGCGCTGCTGGAACTCGGGGGTTTCCTCCAGCGAACGACGGATGATGAACAGCGCCGGGACGATCAGGCAGCCGACGAAGAAGGGCACGCGCCAGCCCCACTCGCCCATGTCCTGCGGGCTGAGCCAGTGGTTGAGGATCACGCCCAGGAGGCCGGCGAAGACCACCGCGACCTGCTGGCTGGCCGACTGCCAGCTGACGAAGAAGCCGCGTTTGCCGGGGGTGGCGATTTCCGCCAGGTACACCGACACCCCACCCAGCTCGACGCCGGCGGAGAAGCCCTGCAGCAGCCGGCCCAGCAGCACCAGCAAGGGCGCGGCGACGCCCAGCGTGGCGTAGCCGGGGACGAAGGCGATCAGCAGGGTACCCATGGCCATCAGGCCCAGGGTGATGATCAGTCCCTGGCGACGGCCGTGGCGATCGATGTAGGCGCCGAGGAAGATCGCCCCCAGCGGGCGCATCAGGAAGCCGGCACCGAAGGTCGCCAGGGACAGCATCAGGGAGGCGAAGGGGTCGTCGCCGGGGAAGAAGGTCTTGGCAATGGCGGTGGCGTAGAAGCCATACACCATGAAGTCATACATCTCGAGGAAGTTGCCACTCACCACACGGAAGACGGCTTTGGCTTTGGAGTTGTTCGAGGCCATAAGAACATCACTCAGGGCTGATACACGGGGATTTCCCAGCGGGAAAATCGATGGTCGTCGTCCGCGGCAGGCAGGCCCAGGAGCGTCGACTTATTTGTAACCCTATGTGTCTTTGGTAGTGCTAGACAATCGGAAATTGCCTGAAAGGCCCATATTTACTGGATTTGAAAGCTTGGCGAAAGCTTCGATACCGCTCATCGGAATTTATTAGCTTGCCGTATAAATCACATTTCAAACCAAACAACTCAATTAAACAAATAATACATTTACTTTTTATTGATTAATTAATCTTCCTACAACTATGTAGGAAATATTCGTTAATTGAGATAATTAACTGGATATTTCCCACTCTAGGAATCTTGTTTTTATATAAGAAATTTCCTTAATTAGAAGTTAGCTTTCCCACAAGCAATTGGGAGAGCTACGCCATGAAAACAAGATGGATCCTGCCACTTCTCTTTCTGTTCGGCTTATCGGGCTGCAACGGCTGGGTTTCCCCGGAGACCGACGCCCGCCTCACCGAACGCTACTTCACGGTGCTTTCCGGGCCGCCGCTGCCCGGGATGATCGTCGCCTCGGCGGTGCAATGGAATGCCGATTACGCAGTGACCGCCGCCCATACGCCCTTCCTGCTGCACCAGGCCTACCGCTGCAGCACGGGCTGCGACCTGCTGTTCATCGCGCACAAGGCGAAAGGCCCGTTGCCGCCGTGGCGGCACTTCCGTTCCGGCGAGGCGGTCACTGCCCTGGGCAGCAGCACGCTGCTGATCCCGATGAGCGCCAGGGGCAAGGTTTGGCCGGTGCCTTTCGTCGACGGTGATTCCGCCAGCGGCGAGCGCTACGCCGTCCACGATGCGGCCATCGCCAAAGGCATGTCCGGCGGCCCGTTGCTGGCCAGCGACGGTGCGGTGCTGGGTATCAACATCGGCTACCTGAGTGGCTGGACGCCACCGGCGAGCCGCCCGGACCTGGCCGGCATGTCACGCCTGAGCGTGTTCGTGCCCTACCGCGTGATCCAGCGCGAATGGCTGCTGTTCCAGGCGCAACTGGCCCGCACCGCCACTGGCGGGCTTCAGGCGAAGAACCAGTAGCAGACGCCAATGGACGCCAGCACCCCGGACAGGTCCGCCAGCAGCGCGCAGCCCACGGCGTGGCGCGCGCGCTGGATGCCCACCGCGCCGAAGTACACGGCCAGCACATAGAAGGTGGTTTCGGTGCTGCCCTGCACGGTGGCGGCCACCAGCGCCGGGAAGCTGTCGACGCCATGGGATTGCATGGTTTCCAGCAACATCGCCCGCGCGGCGCTGCCGGAGAACGGCTTGACCAGCGCGGTGGGCAGCGCATCGACGAAGCGGGTATCCCAGCCGATGCCCTCGATCAGCCAGCGAATGCCGTCCAGCGCCATCTCCAGCGCACCGGAGGCGCGCAGCACGCCCACCGCGCAGAGCATCGCCACCAGGTAGGGCAGCAGGCTCTTGGCGACGTCGAAGCCTTCCTTCGCGCCTTCGACGAAGGTTTCGTAAACCGGCACCTTCTTCAGCCAGCCGACCAGGAGGAACAGCAGGATGATGCTGAACAGCGTCAGGTTGCCCAGCAGCGACGACAGGTGCGCCAGTGCGGTGGCGGACATGCCGGCGAGCAGGGCCATGAAGGCGCCCAGCGCCAGCGCGCCGGGAATCAGGTAGGCCAGTACCACCGGGTCCCACAGGCGCAGGCGTTGCATCACCGCCACGCTGAGCAGGCCGACCAGGGTGGAGGCGCTGGTGGCCAGCAGGATCGGCAGGAACACCAGGGTCGGGTCAACGGCACCCTGCTGCGCGCGGTACATGAAGATGGTCACGGGCAGCAGGGTCAGTGACGAGGCGTTGAGCACCAGGAAGAGGATCTGCGCGTTGCTCGCGGTGGTGCTGCTGGGATTGAGTTCCTGCAGCGCCTTCATGGCCTTCAGGCCGATGGGCGTCGCGGCGTTGTCCAGGCCCAGGCCGTTGGCGGCGAAGTTCAGGGTGATCAGGCCGATGGCCGGGTGGCCGGGCGGCACCTCCGGCATCAGCCGGCGGAACAGCGGGCCGAGCAGCACGGCGAGCTTTTCCACCAGGCCGGCCTTGTCGGCGATGCGCAGGAAGCCCAGCCAGAGCGTGAGGGTGCCGAACAGCAGCACCATGACCTCGACCGACAGCTTGGCCATGGCGAACAGGCTCTCGACCATGGCAGCGAACACATCGGCTTCGCCGCCCACCAGCCAGCGGGCCAGCGCGGTCACCGCCGCGACAATGAAAAAGCTCAGCCACAGGCCGTTGAGCATGGATCGTCCCCCTTGGAATGGCCCGGATGATAGCGGCACCAACCCGCCCGGCGCCAGAAACGACGAGGCCCCGGACGGTGCCGGGGCCTTGTGGATAACACTGGCGGATCAGTGCGCGGTGGCGCCGGGCTTGGCCTCCTGGCCTTCCCCTTCGAGGAACTCCTCGACGCGGCCCTGCTGCATGGCTTGCCAGTAGCGGGCGCCCTTCTGCGCGTCGTAGACGCCTTCCCACTTGGAAATGACCAGTACGGCAAGGGCGTTGCCGATCACGTTCAGCGCAGTGCGCGCCATGTCCATGATGCGGTCGACGCCGGCGATGAAGGCCAGGCCTTCCAGCGGAATGCCCACGCTGCCCAGGGTCGCCAGCAGCACCACGAAGGAAACGCCCGGCACGCCGGCAATGCCCTTGGAGGTGACCATCAGGGTCAGCACCAGCATCAGTTGCTGGCCGATGGACAGGTCGATGCCGTAGAGCTGGGCGATGAAGATTGCCGCGATGCTCTGGTACAGGGTCGAGCCATCGAGGTTGAACGAGTAGCCGGTGGGTACCACGAAGCTGCTCACCGCCTTAGGCGCGCCGTAGGCTTCCATCTTCTCGATGATGCGCGGCAGCACGGTTTCGGAGCTGGCGGTGGAATAGGCCAGCACCAGCTCGTCCTTGAAGATGCGCATCAGCTTGATGATGGAGAAGCCGAACAGGCGCGCAGCCAGGCCCAGCACCATGAAGGCGAAGAAGGCGATGGCGAAGTACACCAGCACCACCAGCTTGGCCAGCGGCAGCAGCGAGGCGAAGCCGAAGTTGGCGACCGTCACCGCGATCAGCGCGAACACGCCGATGGGGGCGTAGCGCATGATCATGTGGGTGACACGGAACATCGCCTCGGCCACGCCCTGGAACATCTTCACCAGCGGCTCGCGGGTCGGCGCCGGCAACGAGGACAGGCCCAGGCCGAACATCACCGAGAAGAAGATGATCGGCAGCATCTCGCCGCGGGCCATGGCCGCGAAGATATTCGACGGGATCAGGTTGAGGATGGTCTCGATGAACGCGTGGTGGTGCTCGACTTCCTTGGCGGTCTGCGCGTACTGGGAGATATCCACAGTGCCCAGGGTGCTCATGTCGATGCCCGCACCGGGCTGGAAGATATTCGCCAGCAGCAGGCCCACCACGATGGCGACCGTGGTGATGATTTCGAAATAGATGATGGTCTTCAGGCCGATGCGGCCGAGCTTCTTCGCGTCACCCATGCCGGCGATGCCGACGATGAGCGAGGAAATCACGATCGGTACGACGATCATCTTGATCAGGCGGATGAAGATGTCTCCCGCCGGCTGGAGGATGTTACTGATCCACCAGGCCTTTTCCGCGCTGAAGTGGTTGAGCGCGGCGCCCAGTGCGATACCGAGTACCAGGCCGATGAGGATCTGCCAGGCGAGGCTGAGCTTGGCTTTGCCCATAGTGAGTCACCCTTGATTCTTGTGGAAGTCGGGGTCGCCGGATCATCGGGATGCCGATGCCTGCGAAAAAAGGGGCGCATGATTCCGACCCTCCCCGGCCTCGTCTAATGCCGGAAACGCCTACCCCATGCACAATCGGCATAGGAAAAGGCATCTGAAACCTTGGTTCCAGGTCGTGAGACCCTTGATTTTCTGCATGACACAGGTTCCTCAACGCCTGTCACGCAGCGCTCTGCAAAGCCGGCTAGGCTTGATGCAGATCGGCCATCAATGGCCCGGATGGATCGGATCGGAAGTCCGCGCGCACTCACGGGCGGATTCTTGTTACCGGATGTACGGTCACCGCGAGGGGGCCGCCATGGATGGCCGAGGGCGAGGAAAAGGGCCCTTCGGCTGCGAGGCTGGCGGGCAAGCAGGCACTGTGGATAAGTGTCTGATTCCGCTCTTCATTATTAGGATGCCGGTGGGCCGCTCAGTCGGCCGAGTGGGATCGGCGAATCAGTGTAGGACGATTCCGCCTGACACCGAATTGACCGACATCAGGGAAGTTCGAGCCGGTTCGAGCACAGGGGCGGATACCCTGCCGCCGCCGCTACGCCAGCCGGGAAAGCGATGCTTGCTGCAGATGCTGAAGGTCCAACGCGGTGACACTCTGAATAAGGACGCTCCATGACGCGACGCTACGTAGTACCCACCCTGCTCTTCACCGGCGCCCTGGCGCTGGCCGGCTGCTCCAGCCAGAAACCGGACGCCTCGCAATACTCCGGCTTCCTCGGCGACTACTCGCAACTCAAACCCGCCACCTCGCCCAGCGGCCAGCCGGTCCTGCGCTGGGTGGACCCGAACCTGAAACTGCAGAACTACAGCTCGGTGCTGGTGGAACGGCCGGTCTATTACCCGCCGCCCAAGCCCACCGAAAACATCGACCAGAAGACCCTCGACCAAATCCCGGACTACCTCAAGCAGCAGGTCGAGCTGCAACTGGGCAGCCGCTACCGCATCGTCCAGCAGGCCGACCGCGACACCCTGGTGCTGCGCACCGCGATCAGCGGTGTGGATATCTCCAACGAAGGCCTGCACGCGTACGAGGTCATCCCCATCGCGCTGGTGGTGGCGGCAACCAGCACGGCGATCGGCACCCGTGATCAGGACACCGAGGTCTACGTGGAATTCGAAGCGGTGGATGGCGCGACCAGCAAGCCGGTCGCCAAGGTGGTGCGCAAGGGCGCAGGCAAGACGCTGGAGAACACCAGCACCCACCTGACCCTGAATGACCTGAAGCCGGTGATCGATGGTTGGGCGCGCGACGCGGCCAACTTCAAGCCCTGACCCTGCATCGCATGACGGCCATCCGGAGCCGGCGCGGTATTTCCGCACCGGTTCCGCAGGCCTTGCCTGACCCGGCCCGCCGTAGCGGAGGTACCCCTTGTACCCCTGGGTCGTTCCGGACATGACGCATCCCGAACATCCCGGCCCCCTGGCCCTGCGTTCGCCTTCTGGCGACGCGATTCTCTGAAGCTGTTGCCTGGTACCGAAGGTCAGTACCAGTTCGGATCGCTCTTGAGCTGATCGTCGAGGATCCGTTTGACCTCATCGTCCGGTTCGCCGAGCCAGCGGAAGCTGGCGTGCTTGCTCGGCGACTTGTCCGCCGGCAGGTTCTCGGGAACCTTCACGTACAACGCGTAGGCCTTGTCCTTGTCCCAGGTGAAAGCCACGTACAACCGCTGGGCGCCGCAGTTGTGCGGCTCGCACAGCCCGCCCACCAGGAATTTGTCGCCCTGCTCGTCCACCGCCTGCATCGGGGTCGCCGTACCACTGAGGTTCATCACCCAGTCCGGCAGGCGGCTTTCATCCTTGACCACCGACTGCCAGGTATCGCGGTACTGCTCGTCGCTGGCGATCAGCTCATTCAGGCGGTACTGCGCGTCCTTGTCCGCCTCGGCGGCCAGGGCCTGGGCCCCGGCGCCGAGCAGAAGAGCCGACAACAGCAGGTTGCGGGTGAAACTCATCTGAATGCTCCTTGATCCACTCTCGATCTGCGTGGCGAACATCAACCTCGACGACGGCCCATGAAGAACGACACGATGAACAGCACCAGGAAGATCACGAACAGGATCTTGGCGATACTGGTCGCTGCGCCCGCGATACCACCGAAGCCCAGGACGGCGGCGATGATGGCGATGATCAGGAATGTCAGTGCCCAGCTAAGCATAGGAAATCTCCTCTTCTCGTTGTCGGTTCGGTACCGTTTCCTGGTACCGGCTCCGGAGTGATCGCAAGGCAGCCTCCGGAAGAACAGTCCGCCCGGGCGCTTCCGGGTACTGCGGACCTATCGGGCAGGCCTGCGGCCTGCCGGCGATGCATGAAATCGGTTCAGAACACCCAGCCGCCCTGGGGGCGAGCCATCGGCTGGACCTCTGCCTGGGTGCGGGCTTGCGCCTGGGGCACTGGCAGGACCTGGGCCTGTTGAGGCGCGGCCTGTGGATAACGCGAAGCTTCACGGTACAGCCCGGGGGTGCTGGAGGTGACGGGGACATAGGCCGCCGGCGCGCTGGAGACCTGGGAGACCTGCGAGGCCAGTTGCACCTGGTTGATCAGCAGCAGCAGAAGGGCACCGGCGAAGAAGATCCGGCTCCACACATCGATACGTGCGACTTGCGCCTGGCTGTTGGTTCCACTGTTCATCCCGAATCTCCTGCCCGTCTCCGGTGTCTCTTCCGGGCCCTGGGGGCTGCCCCTGGCCGCGACCGTCGCGGGTGATTTGTTGACTGTCTTGCAGTAGGAATTGCACGCCGCATGCCAGTCTTGTTTTTTAATTTTTCCCTTTTAAATCAATTACTTAAAATTAGTACCAAGGTCCTTTCTCGCCGCATCCTGCACGATGGCCCGGGATTGCTCGTGCGTTTTGCAATCCCCGCCCCAGCGCGCGTCCCTGCGCGCTGTGAAGCACATCACTTGAGCGAGTGCTTCAACTGGCTCATCTGGTCATGGCAGGCCCGTACCTTGGGCAATTCGGCCCGCAGCAACGCCTGGGTTTCCGGGGTGCCCTTCTCCAGCGCGTCCTCGAAGGCGTGGAGGATGCGATCCTCGGTCTCCTCCAGCTGGGCGACATAAGTGGCGTCTTCGTCGCTGGCCAGGGTGGCGCGGGTATCGGCATACACCTGGCGCAACTTGCCCAGCAGGGTGCCGCCGGTGGCGGGGTCCTCGTGGTTGGCCGCGACCTTGCCCGCGAGGGCGTTGATCACGTCGGTCTTGGCCTGCGCCATGGACTGGAACAGTCGCTGCAGCCGTGCATCCTTCACTTCCTGGATGGCGTGCTGGTAGAAACGCTGGCCGTCACGGGTGATTTCGATGAGTTCATTGAGCTGACTGGTCGTGCGGGTCATGACAGGTTCTCCTGCTCGGAAGGGTGGGAGAGTTCGGCGGCCTGGCCGGCCACCTTCAACGCGGAGGCGTCCACCTCACGCACACCGCGGGTCTTGCGTGCGGAATCGATCAGTTGCTGGCGCTCCTCGGCAGTCGGCACCTCGCCGCTCAGGCTGACGACCCCGTCGCGGGTCGAAACGCCGATGGACAGGCCGCCCAGCGCGTGGGCAGAGAGGATGCCGGCCTTGATCTGGCTGGTGATCCAGGCGTCGCTGACAGCGGCCTGGGCATCACCCACGGACTTCTCCAGCTTCTGCGTGGAAGCGGCATCCGGGTCGACCTTCAGGCGGTTATCCACCGAGCTGACGCCTTCGGTCTGCGCGGCCAGGTGGGCGGCCTGCTGACTGGCCTCCTCGCTGGCGGCGACGCCTTCGAGCGTGACCGCACCGGCCTTGCTGGTGACCTTGATATCCAGGCCGTCGGCGCGCTTCTCCAGCAGCAGCCTGGATTTCACCTTCGCCGCCAGGGTCGCGTCGTCCCAGCGCTGCACCACGCCTTCGTCCTTGGCGGCAGCGGCGCCTTGCGCAGCGGCCAGCGAGGCATCGACGCCCAACTGGTTATCCACAGCGCTGATGCCTTCGATGCTGCCGGCGATCTGCCCGGCCAGCGCCTTCTGCTCCTCACTGGCGACGGCGCCCGTGAGCTGCGCGCGGCCGTTCTCCACGTCCACCTTGATGGCGTAGGGCTTGAGTTCGCGGTTGAGGTTGATGGCCGTCCAGATCGAGCCCTCCTGGCGGGCCTCGGCCAGCTGCGCGGTGATGCCGCTCTCGGCGGCATGGCTGGCGAGGGGCTGCAGGGCGAGCAGCGCGGAACCCAGGGCCAGGGCGAGGATCTTCGAGTCAGGCATGGCGGTCTCCATCCAACGGTGTTTCAACCTTGGATTCGCAAGCCCCATGCCAGTGCGTTTTTAACGATAAAAATGTTGTAAATCAGTGTGTTGAAAGACATGGACAGCCCCGCGGACTGTGCACCCTGCCCGAAGCCTGCGAAAGATTCTTGCAACTTGCACGAAAATCTCTGGACTAAGCAAAATCCCACACTTAACAACAACGATTCATACATGAGGAAAACGCCGAATGGACGCAACGCCTGAACAGCAAGGCCGCATCCTGCTGGTCGATGACGAGTCCGCCATCCTGCGCTCGTTCCGCTACTGCCTGGAGGACGAGGGCTACAGCGTGGCCACCGCCAACAGCGCCCAGCAGGCGGAGAACCTGCTGCAGCGCCAGGTGTTCGACCTGTGCTTCCTCGACCTGCGCCTGGGTGACGACAACGGCCTGGACGTGCTGGCGCAGATGCGCGTGCAGGCGCCCTGGATGCGCGTGGTGATAGTCACCGCGCATTCGGCCGTGGATACCGCCGTGGACGCCATGCAGGCCGGCGCCGTCGACTATCTGGTGAAACCCTGCAGCCCGGACCAGCTGCGCCTGGCTGCTGCCAAGCAGCTGGAAGTACGCCAGCTCACGGCGCGTATCGAGGCGCTGGAAGGCGAGATGCGCAAGCAGGGCGACGTCCTCGAATCCCACAGCCCGGCCATGGCTGCCGTGCTGGAGACGGCGCGGCAGGTGGCCGGCACCGATGCCAACATCCTCATCCTCGGCGAGTCCGGTTCCGGCAAGGGCGAGCTGGCAAGGGCGATCCATGGCTGGAGCAAGCGCGCGAAGAAATCCTGCGTCACCATCAACTGCCCCTCGCTGACCGCCGAGCTGATGGAGAGCGAGCTGTTCGGTCATAGCCGCGGCGCTTTCACCGGCGCCACCGAGAACACCCTGGGGCGGATCAGCCAGGCCGACGGCGGCACACTGTTTCTCGACGAGATCGGCGATTTTCCCCTCACGCTGCAGCCCAAACTGCTGCGTTTCATCCAGGACAAGGAATACGAGCGCGTCGGCGACCCGGTGACCCGCAACGCCGATGTGCGCATTCTTGCCGCGACCAACCGTGACCTGGCCGGCATGGTCGCCCAGGGCACCTTCCGCGAAGACCTGCTGTACCGCCTGAACGTCATCGTGCTGAACCTGCCGCCGCTGCGTGAACGAGCCGAAGACATCATTGGCCTGGCCGAACGCTTCCTCGCCCGCTTCGTGAAGGACTACGGTCGCCCTGCCCGTGGATTCACCGAAGAAGCGCGCGCATTGCTGCGCCGCTACAACTGGCCAGGCAACGTCCGTGAACTGCGCAACGTGATCGAACGCGCGAGCATCATCTGCAACCACGAGCTAATCTGCGTCGAACAGCTGGCTATTGGTGAGCAGACCACCAACAGCGCACCGCGTATCGGCGAAGCCATGAGCCTGGAGGAGCTGGAGAAGGCCCATATCGCTGCGGTAATGGCTTCCAGCGCCACCCTCGACCAGGCGGCCAAGACCCTGGGGATCGACGCCTCCACCCTCTACCGCAAGCGCAAGCAGTACAGCCTGTGAACCTGCCCCCGCCGATGACGTTGCGCACGCGGCTGTTCCTGAGCATCTCGGCGCTCATCACGGTCGCCCTCATCGGTCTGATCCTGGGTCTTTTCAGCGTGGTCATCACCGGGCGCGAACAGGCCCGGCTGATCCAGCACAACTTCGACGCCATCGAGGTCAGCCAGCAACTGCGCCAGGCCCTGGGCGACGAGCTGGTGCAGGTGCTCAGCGCGCAACCCAATCCCGAACGCCTCGAGCAGGCGCGGACGCACTTCGCCCAGGCCATCGAACGCGGCCGCGAGATGGCCAGGAACACGGCTGACCGCCAGGCCATGACGGAAATCGCCGACGCGCACCGCCTGTTCGCCAGGGCCATCGATACACCCGGCCCCGGTCGCCCCGAACTGCTCGAGGACAGCGACCTCAGCCGCACCCTCGACGTCCTGCGCAACCGCCTGCTGGCGCTGCATCAGAGCGCCATGGCGAACATCAGCGCCGACGAGCGCTCGGCCCGCGACCGCACGCTGCTGATCAGCGGCCTGCTGGGGTTGATCGGCATCGCCATTCTGGTCGTCGGCTTCATCACCGCCCACAGCATCGCCCGGCGCTTCGGCGCGCCCATCGAGACCCTGGCCAAGGCTGCGGACAAGATCGGCCAGGGCGACTTCGACGTCACCCTGCCCGTGTCCGGCGTCGCCGAGATGTCCTCCCTGAGCCGTCGCTTCGGCCTGATGGCGGAGGCGCTGCGCCTGTATCGCGCCAGCAATACCGAAGCCCTGGGTTCGGGCCGCAAGCGGCTGATGGCGGTGCTGGACAGCATCGACGACGGCCTGGTGATCCTCGACCGCCACGGCCGCATCGAGCACGCCAACCCGGTCGCCACCCGCCAGCTGTTCTCCCGCAGCGACCCGCAGGGCCAGGAACTGGGGACGCTGCTGAACAATCCGGCGCTGACCCAGGCGGTGCAGCGCGTCTTGTCCGGCAACCTGCTGGAGGAAACCCCGCAGGACCTCGTGGTGGACGTGAGCGGCGAAAGCCGGCTGCTGACCTGGGGCATGTCGCCGGTCACCCACGATGACGGGCGCAACATCGGCGCGGTCATGGTGGTGCGCGACGTCACCGAGCAGCGCGCCTTCGAGCGCGTGCGCAATGACTTCGTCCTGCGCGCCTCCCACGAGCTGCGAACGCCCATGACTGGCATGCACATGGCCTTCGGCCTGCTCGCCGAGCGCCTGAAGTTCGCCGAGGAGTCCCGCGAGCGCGATCTGGTGCGCACCGTGGACGAAGAGATGCACCGCCTGGTCCGCCTGATCAATGACCTGCTGAACTTCTCCCGCTACCAGAGCGGTACGCAGAAGCTGGAACTGCAACTGTGCGACGTGGCCGAGCTGTTGCGTCAGGCCCACCAGCGCTTCAGCGGCCCTGCCCAGGACAAGCGCATCGAGCTGGACCTGGAGATCGCCGAGGGTCTGCCGCCGATCAACGTCGATCGCACACAGATCGAGCGAGTGCTGGACAACCTGATCGGCAATGCCCTGCGTCACACCCCCGAAGGCGGCACCATTCGCCTGCAGGCGCGCTGCCAGGAAGAGCGCGTGGCGATTGCGGTGGAGGATAGCGGCGACGGCATCCCGCTCAGCCAGCAGGGCCGCATCTTCGAACCCTTCGTGCAGGTAGGCCGCAAGAAGGGCGGCGTCGGGCTCGGCTTGGCGCTATGCCGGGAGATCGTCCAGTTGCACGGCGGGCGCATCGCCCTGCGCTCGCAACAGGGCAAGGGCTCGCGCTTCTACCTGCTGCTGCCGGTTTAGGAAGTCGGTACCGCCAGCAGCAATGCGGCGGTTTCCAGGTCCGGCTCACCGTCGAAGCGCTCCGGGCGGAAGCGCATCTGGAAGGCGGCGATCACGTTGCGGGTTGCCTCATCCATCACCCCATTGAGCGGCACGGCATAGCCGTGGCGCGCCAGCTGCTGCTGGAACCAGCCCGGGGCGGGCAACTGGCCGTTCAGCTCGGCGAGACGACGCGCCAGCTCGCCGGGTTTCGGCCAGGGGATCAGGCCGGCCTCGGCGAGCTTCTTCCAGGGGAACAGCGGGCCGGGGTCGACCTTGCGCTGCGGGGCGATGTCGCTGTGGCCGAGGATGTGTTCGGGCGTGATGCCCTGGCGCTTGGTGATGTCCTTGAGCAGGGCGATCAGCGCGTCGATCTGCGCATCCGGATAGGGATACCAGATCTTGCCGCTGGGAGTATCGCGGTAGCCGGGGTTGACCAGCTCGATGCCGATGGACGTGGAGTTCAACCAGGTACGCCCCTGCCATTCGCTGGCGCCGGCGTGCCAGGCGCGTCGGTTCTCGTCGACCAGCTGGTAGATGGTCGCCGGGTTGTCGCCGATCAGGTAGTGGGCGCTGACTTCGCCATGGGTCAGCAGCGCCAGCGAGCGCGGCAGGTCGGCCGAGGTGTAGTGGACGATGACGTACTGGATGCGGCTGTCCTGGTTCTTCGAGACGTGCTCGCGATCGATCTGCAGGCCCTTGTCGGCGCAGCCGGAGAGCAGAGCGGTGAGGAGCGCGAAGGTCAGGACACGCAAGGTCATGGCGGTTCTCAAGGGCACGACATCAGGCGGCGATGTGCAGGAAGCTGCGCACGTTCTGCAGGAGCATGTTCACACTGAGCATGATCAGCAGCATGCCGGCCAGGCGCTCCACGGCCATCAGGCCACGGGGGCCGAGGAAGCGCTGGAGGAAGGCCGCCTGCATCAGGATGAAGGCAGTCGCCGCCCAGGCCAGGATCACCGCCAGGTACAGCTCCCACAAGGGACCAGTGTAGGTGCTGCGCAGGGTGATCAGCATCGCCAGGGCGCTGGGCCCGGCCACCGCAGGGGTGGCCAGGGGCACGAACAGGGGCTCGTTGTCCGGCATGTCGCCCAGCACACCCTGGGGCGTGGGGAAGATCAGGCGCATGGCAACCACGAAGAGGATGATGCCGCCGGCAATACCGGTGGCTTCCTTCGACAGGCCCAGCCCGGTGAGGATGTGCTCGCCCAGGGTGAGGAACAGCAGCAGCAGGCCCAGGGCGAAGAGCAGTTCGCGCAGCGCCACCTTCAGACGGCGTTCGGCGGGGACGGACTTGAGAGCGGCAAGGAACACCGCGATGTTGCCGAACGGGTCGGTGATCAGAAAGATCAGGATGGCGACGCCAAGCATGACCGGGAAAACTCCAGCGAGAACGAGCGACTCCGCAACGCGCGGAACAGCCTGTGAATAAGCGAATGCACCCATCGCCCTGTGGATAACAACTTACCCACAGGGAAAAGGTTTGTGCATCAGGATTTCTTGATCTTTTCCGGGCGTTTCCAGCCTTCGATCACCCGTTGCTTGGCGCGACCGACGCCGAGGGTGCCGGCCGGGACCTCGGCGGTGATGGTGGAACCCGCGCCAGTCGTGGCGCCGGAACCGATATCCACAGGCGCCACCAGCGAATTGTTGGAGCCGATGAAGACATCCTCGCCGATGGTGGTGCGCCACTTGTTCGCACCATCGTAATTGCAGGTGATGGTACCGGCGCCGATATTGGTGCGTGCACCGACTTCGCTGTCGCCCAGGTAGGTCAGGTGACCCACCTTCACGCCATCCTGCAGGTGGGCGTTCTTCAGCTCGACGAAGTTACCCACATGCACCTGGCGCTCCAGCACACTGCCCGGACGCAGGCGGGCGAACGGGCCGACATCGCTGTCGGGGCCGACGTGGGCGCCTTCCAGGTGCGAATTGGCCTTGATGATGGCGCCACGGCGCAGGGTGCTGTCCTTGATGTAGCAGTTCGGGCCGATCTGTACGTCGTCCTCGATCTCCACCTGACCTTCGAGGATCACGTTGATATCGATGCTGACATCGCGACCGACGCTGACTTCCCCACGCACATCGAAGCGCGCTGGGTCGATCAGGGTCACGCCCTGGGCCATCAGCCGGCGCGCCACGCGCAGCTGGAAGAAGCGCTCGAGCTCCGAGAGCTGCAGGCGATCGTTGGCGCCCTGGGTCTCCATCGCCACCTGGGGCTGGGCGGTGGCCACGCGCAGGCCGTCGCCGACTGCCATCGCAATGACGTCGGTAAGGTAGTACTCGCCCTGGGCGTTGGAGTTGGACAAGCGCGCGAGCCAGCCCAGCAGACGCTCACGCGGCGCGGCGAGGATGCCGGTGTTGCCTTCGCGGATGGCGCGCTGCTCGGCGGAAGCGTCCTTCTGCTCGACGATGGCCTGCACTTCACCGGCGGCGTCACGGATGATGCGGCCGTAACCGGTCGGGTCTTCCAGTTCGACGGTGAGCAGCGCCAGTTGCTCCGGCGTGGCCTGGGCCATCAGGCGCTCCAGGGTCGGCTGTTCGATCAGCGGCACGTCGCCGTAGAGGATCAGCACGTTATCCGCACTCAGGAACGGGGCGGCCTGGGCCACGGCATGGCCGGTACCCAGTTGCTGCTCCTGGATCACGAAATTCAGGTCATCCGCCTGCAGGCGTTCACGCACCAGGTCGGCACCATGGCCGATCACCACATGGATACGCGATGGGCCGAGGCCACGGGCGGTGTCGATCACGTGGGCGAGCATCGGTTTGCCAGCGACCGGGTGCAGGACTTTCGGCAGGGCCGAGCGCATACGGGTGCCCTGGCCGGCGGCGAGGATGACGATTTCGAGAGACATGGGTGGGAACCGTCCTGGTGAGCCGGGAAAAGCCCGGCAGTGGAAAAAGAAAAAGGGTAGCCAAGGCTACCCTTTTCCCTATTCTCGCTAAAGCCCGAAGGCTTCGCGCGGCTTAGCCGCCGTACTTCTTGCGAACCTGCTGGACCGTGCGCAGTTGCGCTGCGGCTTCGGCCAGGCGGGCTGCGGCGGAGCTGTAGTCGAACTCTGCACCTTTACCTTGCAGGGCCTTCTCAGCTTCCTTCAGTGCGGTCTGGGCAGCTGCCTCATCGAGGTCACCGGCACGAATCACGGTGTCGGCGAGAACCTTGACCATGTTCGGCTGTACTTCGAGGAAGCCGCCGGAGATGTAGTACACCTCCTGCTCGCCACCCTGCTTCACCAGGCGGATCGGACCCGGCTTGAGCTCGGTGATCAGCGGCGCGTGGCCCGGAGCGATACCCAGATCGCCCAGGGAGCCGTGCGCTACGACCAGCTCGACCAGACCGGAGAAGATCTCCGCTTCGGCGCTGACGATGTCGCAGTGGACAGTAATAGCCATACCCTTGCCTCACGTAAGCGCCCGTTGCCGGGCGCACGGATTACAGCTTCTTCGCTTTCTCGATGGCTTCTTCGATGCCGCCGACCATGTAGAACGCCTGCTCGGGCAGGTGATCGTAGTCGCCGTTGAGGATGCCTTTGAAGCCAGCGATGGTGTCCTTCAGGGAGACGTATTTGCCCGGCGAGCCGGTGAATACTTCAGCCACGAAGAACGGCTGGGACAGGAAGCGCTGGATCTTACGAGCACGGGCCACCAGCAGCTTGTCGGACTCGGACAGTTCGTCCATGCCCAGGATCGCGATGATGTCCTTCAGCTCCTTGTAGCGCTGCAGAACGTACTGCACGCCACGAGCGGTGTCGTAGTGATCCTGACCGATGACCAGCGGGTCCAGCTGACGGGAAGTCGAGTCCAGCGGATCAACTGCGGGGTAGATACCCAGCGAGGCGATGTCACGGGACAGTACGACGGTGGCGTCCAGGTGGGCGAAGGTGGTCGCCGGGCTCGGGTCGGTCAGGTCGTCCGCGGGAACGTAGACGGCCTGGATCGAGGTGATCGAGCCTTTCTTGGTGGAGGTGATGCGCTCTTGCAGAACGCCCATCTCTTCGGCCAGGGTCGGCTGGTAACCTACTGCGGAAGGCATACGGCCCAGCAGTGCGGATACTTCGGTACCGGCGAGGGTGTAACGGTAGATGTTGTCGATGAACAGCAGTACGTCACGGCCTTCGTCACGGAACTTCTCGGCCATGGTCAGGCCGGTCAGTGCAACGCGCAGACGGTTGCCCGGCGGCTCGTTCATCTGGCCGTAAACCAGGGCTACCTTGTCCAGTACGCCGGAATCCTTCATCTCGTGGTAGAAGTCGTTACCCTCACGAGTACGCTCACCCACACCTGCGAACACAGAGTAACCGCTGTGCTCCATGGCGATGTTACGGATCAGTTCCATCATGTTCACGGTCTTGCCGACACCGGCACCACCGAACAGACCGACTTTACCGCCCTTGGCGAACGGGCAGACCAGGTCGATAACCTTGATGCCGGTTTCCAGCAGGTCGTTGCCGCCAGCCTGGTCAGCGTAGGACGGAGCGTCGCGGTGAATACCCCAGCGCTCTTCTTCGCCGATGGGACCGGCTTCGTCGATCGGGTTGCCCAGCACGTCCATGATACGGCCCAGGGTCTTGGTGCCGACCGGGACGGAGATGGCTGCGCCGGTGCTTTCCACGTTCAGGCCACGCTTGAGGCCTTCGGTGGAACCCATCGCAATGGAACGAACCACGCCGTCGCCCAGCTGCTGCTGAACTTCCAGGGTGGTTTCGACGCCCTGAACTTTCAGGGCCTCGTAGATGCTCGGCACGGCATCGCGCGGGAATTCCACGTCGATCACGGCGCCGATGATTTGAACGATACGTCCGCTACTCATGTCTGGTTCCTCTGAATTTTGAACCTGTTCTTACACCGCGGCAGCGCCGCCGACGATTTCCGAGATTTCCTGGGTGATCGCCGCCTGACGTGCCTTGTTGTAGATCAGTTGCAGACCACTGATCAGATCACCGGCGTTGTCGGTAGCGTTCTTCATTGCAATCATCCGGGCCGCCTGCTCACAGGCGTTGTTCTCAACCACGGCCTGATACACCTGGGATTCCACGTAGCGCACCAGCAGGCCGTCGAGGAGGGCCTTGGCGTCGGGTTCGTAGAGGTAGTCCCAGTGGTGCTTCAGCTCGGCATTGTCCTCGGCCACCAGCGGAACCAGCTGTTCCACGGTCGGCTTCTGGGTCATGGTGTTGACGAACTTGTTGGAAACCACGTACAGGCGATCGATACGACCTTCCAGGTAGGCATCCAGCATGACCTTGACGCTGCCGATCAGATCGTTGATCGACGGCTCTTCGCCCAGGTGGCTGATAGCTGCAACCACGTTGCCGCCATAGCTCTTGAAGAAGGATGCACCCTTGGAGCCGATCACGCAGAGGTCGATCTCCGCGCCGCGATCGCGCTGCCCGCCCATGTCCTTGACCAGAGCCTTGAACAGGTTGATGTTCAGGCCGCCAGCCAGACCACGGTCGGAGCTCACCACGATGTAGCCGACGCGTTTGACTTCGCGCTCGACCATGAACGGGTGACGGTATTCCGGGTTGGCGTTGGCCAGATGGCCGATCACCTGGCGAATGCGCTCCGCGTAGGGACGGCCGGCCGCCATGCGCATTTGTGCCTTGCGCATCTTGCTCACCGCCACCTTTTCCATGGCATTGGTGATTTTTTGCGTGCTTTTGATGCTCGCAATCTTGCTGCGAATCTCTTTTGCGCCTGCCATTTCACACCTATCGGTTTAGCAGGCGGGGGCCGTCACCGACCCCCGCTGCGGCTTACCAGGTTTGGGTGGCCTTGAACTTCTCGATGCCGGCCTTGATGCCTGCGTCGATTTCGTCGTTGAAGTCACCCTTCTCGTTGATCTTCGCCAGCAGAGCGGCGTTCTCACGTTGGAAGTAGGCGATCAGCGCTTGTTCGAAGGCGCCCACCTTGGCGATCTCGACGTCCTGCAGGAAGCCACGCTCGGCGGCATACAGGGACAGCGACATCTCGGCGATGGACATCGGCGCGTACTGCTTCTGCTTCATCAGCTCGGTAACGCGCTGACCATGCTCCAGCTGCTTGCGGGTCGCGTCGTCCAGGTCCGAGGCGAACTGGGCGAAGGCCGCCAGTTCACGGTACTGGGCCAGGGCGGTACGAATGCCACCGGACAGCTTCTTGATGATCTTGGTCTGGGCCGCACCACCCACACGGGATACCGAGATACCGGCGTTGACGGCCGGACGGATACCCGAGTTGAACATGGCGGATTCCAGGAAGATCTGGCCGTCGGTGATCGAGATCACGTTGGTCGGAACGAACGCGGAAACGTCGCCGGCCTGGGTCTCGATGATCGGCAGGGCGGTCAGGGAACCGGTCTTGCCTTTCACTTCGCCGTTGGTGAACTTCTCTACGTACTCTTCGGAAACGCGGGAAGCGCGCTCCAGCAGACGGCTGTGGAGATAGAACACGTCGCCCGGGTAAGCTTCGCGGCCCGGCGGACGGCGCAGCAGCAGGGAGATCTGGCGGTACGCAACAGCCTGCTTGGACAGATCGTCATAAACGATCAGAGCGTCTTCGCCGCGGTCACGGAAGTACTCGCCCATAGTGCAGCCGGAGTACGGAGCCAGGTATTGCAGAGCAGCGGATTCCGAAGCACTGGCAACGACCACGATGGTGTTGGCCAGGGCGCCGTTTTCTTCCAGCTTGCGAACGACGTTGGCGATGGTCGATTGCTTCTGACCAATGGCTACGTAGACGCAACGGATGCCGCTGTTCTTCTGGTTGATGATGGCGTCGATGGCCAGAGCGGTTTTACCGATCTGACGGTCACCGATGATCAGCTCGCGCTGGCCACGGCCAACCGGGATCATGGCGTCGACCGACTTGTAACCGGTCTGAACCGGCTGGTCTACCGACTTACGCCAGATCACGCCCGGTGCCACTTTCTCGACGGCGTCGGTCAGCTTGGCATCGATCGGGCCTTTGCCATCGATCGGGTTACCCAGAGCGTCGACAACGCGACCCAGCAGTTCCGGACCCACCGGGACTTCCAGGATGCGGCCGGTGCACTTGGCATTCATGCCTTCTTTGAGGTCCTGGTATTCACCCAGTACCACAGCACCGACGGAGTCTTGCTCCAGGTTCAGCGCCATACCGTAGACGCCGCCCGGGAATTCGATCATCTCGCCGTACATGACGTCGGCCAGACCGAAAATGCGCACGATGCCATCGGAAACACTGACGATGGTGCCTTCGTTGCGCGCTTGCGAGGCGACGTCGAGTTTCTCGATGCGCCCCTTGATGATTTCACTAATTTCGGAAGGATTGAGTTGCTGCATGCCGCTGCCCCTTCAAACTCAAGATTTCAACGCTTCGGCCAGTTTCGCGATTTTGCCGCGCACCGAGCCATCGATTACCAAGTCACCGGCGCGGATCACCACGCCGCCGATCAGGCTCGCGTCTTCCGACGCATGTAGTCGCACTTCGCGACTGAGCCGGGCGCTGAGAGCCTTGGCGAGTTTGTCCTGCTGTTGCTGGTCCAGGGCGAAGGCACTGGTGACCTCGACCTCGACCAATTTTTCCTGCTCGGCCTTGAGCTGCTCGAACATCACGAAGATGGTCGGCAGCAGATCGAGCCGCTTGTTTTCAGCCACAGTCCGGACGAAGTTCTGGGCTGGAGCATTGAGCTTGTCGCCACACACATCGATCAGCGCATCGGCTTTGGACGCAGCGGTCAGCTGAGGCTCTTTGAGCAGCTGGCGCACGGTGTCGTCCTGCGACACTGCAGCCAGCACACCCAGAGCAGCGGACCAATCGGCCAATTGCTGATGTGCCTGGGCGTACTCGAAAGCCGCCTTCGCGTAAGGACGAGCCAACGTGGTCAGTTCTGCCATATCGCCCTCTGCTTAGATCTCGGCGGCCAGTTGATCAACCAGCTGCTTTTGCGCGTTGGCATCGATCGAAGCACCCAGGA
Source organism: Enterobacterales bacterium AE_CKDN230030158-1A_HGKHYDSX7 (assembly GCA_046940325.1). GTDB lineage: Bacteria > Pseudomonadota > Gammaproteobacteria > Pseudomonadales > Pseudomonadaceae > Pseudomonas. The sequence continues at coordinate 200,861 of JBKYMN010000002.1, forward strand.
TCTTCTCGGCGCCGGAGACTGCCAGGGCACCCACTTGGGCACGCAGGGCGTCTTTGACGCTGTTGAGTTCCTGTTCGATCTGGGCCTTGGCCTGGGCGATCATGCGATCACCTTCGGCACGGGCCTGATCACGGGCTTCGTCAACGATCTGGTTAGCGCTCTTCTTCGCCTGCTCGATGATTTCGGCTGCCTGAGCCTTGGCTTCGCGCAGTTGCTGACCCGCTTTCTCGTGAGCCAGTTCCAGGTCACGAGCTGCGCGGTTGGCAGCGTCCAGGCCGTCGGCGATCTTCTTCTGACGCTCGTGCAGAGCCGCGATGACCGGAGGCCATACGAACTTCATGCAGAACAGGACGAAGATGGCGAACGCGATGGCCTGGCCGATCAGAGTTGCATTAATGTTCACGCCAATACCTCGCTCGTTCGTTGTTCAGTCACAGATTTCCGCGTTGCGGAAATTACTGGGCAACCTGAGCAATGAACGGGTTAGCGAAGGTGAAGAACAGAGCGATACCAACGCCGATCATGGTCACGGCGTCGAGCAGACCGGCGACGATGAACATTTTGACCTGCAGCATCGGAACCATTTCCGGCTGGCGAGCAGCGCCTTCCAGGAACTTGCCGCCCAGCAGGCCGAAGCCGATGGCGGTGCCCAGAGCGCCCAGACCGATCAGCAGAGCAACGGCGATAGCAGTGAGTCCAACTACAGTTTCCATTTTTCCTCCCGACTTTTTTGTCGTGTTGGTTAAAGGTTGAAGCAAGTTAAGGTGGTGAAGCTCTTCCTACGCCCACTCCCGCGAGGGGAGAGGACGTACAGAATCTTTGGATCAGTGGCTGTCTTCGTGGGCCATCGACAGGTAGACGATGGTCAGCATCATGAAGATGAAGGCCTGCAGGGTGATGATCAGGATGTGGAACACGGCCCACGCCCAGTTCAGCACGACACCCATGCCGCCCAGCCAGAGGATGCCGGAACCGAACATCACGGCGATCAGGATGAAGATCAGCTCGCCGGCGTACATGTTGCCGAACAGACGCAGTGCCAGGGATACCGGCTTGGCGATCAGGGTCACGAACTCCAGCAGGAAGTTCACGGGGATCAGGATGATCTGAACCACCATGTTGCTGCTGTGGAACGGGTGCAGGGTCAGTTCGCCGAGGAAGCCGCCGATACCCTTGACCTTGATGCTGTAGAAGATGATCAGCGCGAAGACCGCGATCGACATGCCGAAGGTGGCGTTCGGATCGGTGGTGGCTACCGCGCGGAAGAACAGGTGCTCGTTGCCGGTGACCGCCTGGGCCGCGAGCGGCAGGAAGTCCACGGGCACCAGGTCGATCAGGTTCATCAGGAAGATCCAGACGAACACGGTCAGCGCCAGCGGTGCGATGAGCGGGTTACGGCCGTGGAAGGTGTCCTTCACGCTGCCGTCGACGAACTCCACGAGAACTTCGACGAAGTTCTGCAGGCCGCCAGGTTGACCGCTGGTAGCCTTCTTGGCGGCCATGCGGAAGATAAGGATGAACACCAGGCCGAGGAATACGGACCAGCCCAGGGTATCAACGTGGAATGCCCAGAAGCCCATTTCCTTGGCTTGTTCGGCGGTGTGGGCGAACCCCCAGGAACCATCCGGCAGACGACCCAGGGTCAGGTTCTGCAAGTGGTGCTGGATGTAACCCGAAGCGCTTTCTGCTGCCATGTTTGCCTCAATCGCTCTAAGGTCTTGTAAATGTGTTTCGCATCAGCAGGGGTGCAAACCAGCTGACCGCGAGGGTCAGCAGGTAGAGGCCGAACAGCGCCAGGGGCGCCAGTGGCTTCACACCTGCGAACGTCAGCGCAAAAAGCACTGCCGTCAGAATCAGTTTTCCCGCCTCACCGGCATAAAAGGACCGGACTATCAGCTGGGCAGAACGCGCGCCGCTGTAACGGAACGCCTTGCGAGCAAAGTACAGATTCGGCAACCACGCAATCAGGCCTCCGAGCAATCCGGAATAGCCTGCGACCGATCCCCGGGCAAACCACAGGGTTGCTGCACCGATAAGCAGCACCACCAGTTGGACGAGCAACAGGCCAAACGCCGGTTGACGATGGAAAGGCAAACGATCGGGCTTGCGGGGTTCCATCTCTAGCTCACAGTCCTCTGGTGTCGGCTTCACAAATCAACAACTTGGCATACTTTGTGCCGACAAAATTGCGCGCAGAGTATAGGGGGCGCCGCATACCCATTCAACCGTCAGGTAGTGATTTCCGACGACCCCTACATGCTACGTTCGTATCAACGTATGTGGGCGAGTACGCCTTGAAGCTCGTCGAGGGAGTTGTAGCGGATCACCAACTGGCCTTTGCCCTTCTGCCCATGGCGAATCTGCACCGGAGCGCCCAGGCGCTCGGCCAGGCGCTGTTCCAGGCGGCTGATGTCCGGGTCGGTCCTGACCGCTTTGACAGGTTCCTCGGGTGCGTTGAGCCACTGGCGCACCAGTGCTTCGGTCTGACGCACCGTGAAGCCGCGTGCGACAACATGTCGCGCACCCTCAACCTGCCGATTCTCCGGCAGTCCGAGCAATGCACGGGCATGGCCCATTTCCAGGTCGCCGTGGGAAAGGAGGGTCTTGATCTCTTCCGGCAGGGCAATCAGGCGCAGCAGGTTGGCCACGGTCACGCGGGATTTGCCCACGGCATCGGCGACCTGCTGCTGGGTCAGCTGGAACTCCTGCTGCAGGCGCTGCAGGGCGGCGGCTTCCTCGATGGGATTGAGGTCCTCGCGCTGGATGTTCTCGATCAGCGCCATGGCAATGGCAGCTTCGTCCGGCACTTCGCGGACCAGTGCCGGGATCTTGTCCAGGCCGGCCTGCTGGGTGGCGCGCCAGCGACGTTCGCCGGCGATGATCTCGAAGCGCCCCTTGCCGATGGGACGCACCACGATGGGCTGCATCACGCCCTGGGCCTTGATCGACTGGGCCAGTTCTTCCAGGGCCTGCGGGTCCATGTCCCGGCGGGGCTGGTACTTGCCGCGCTGGATCAGGTCCAGCGGCAGGTGTTGCAGCTCCTTGCTGTCCACCTGAACGGCCTCTTCCTGCAGCGTGGCGGCGCTGGAGCCGCTGAGCAGGGCGTCCAGTCCGCGTCCCAGACCTCGTTTCTTGGCGGCCATGCGGGTTCCTTAATCTCTTAGGCGGTTGCGGTGGTGCGGGCGGCGCGCTGACGGCGCACCAGCTCGCCGGCCAGCGCCAGGTAGGCGAGGGCACCGCGGGATTGCTTGTCGTAGACCAGCGCCGGCATGCCGAAGCTGGGTGCCTCGGCCAGTCGCACGTTGCGCGGGATCACGGTGGTGTAGAGCTTGTCGCCGAAGTGTTCCTGCAGCTGCGCGCTGACATCGTTGGTCAGGCTGATACGCGGGTCATACATGGTGCGCAGCAGGCCTTCGATCTTCAGCGCCGGGTTCAGGCGCTCGGCGATGCGCTGGATGCTGTTCATCAGGTCGGTCAACCCTTCCAGCGCGTAGTACTCGCACTGCATGGGGATGATCACGCCGTCCGAGGCGGACAGGGCGTTGACCGTCAGCATCGACAGCGACGGCGGGCAGTCGATGAGGATGAAGTCGTAGTTCTCGCGGATTGGCGCCAGCGCGTGGCGCAGGCGATGTTCCTTCACGTCCATTTCCAGCAGCACCACTTCCGCCGCGGTGAGGTCGCGGTTGGCGGGCAGCAGCTGGTAGCCACCGTGCTCGGAGAACTGCATGGCCTGGGCCAGGTCGCATTCGCCGGTGAGCACGTCGTAGATGGAGTGGTCCAGGGACAACTTATCCACACCGCTGCCGGTGGTGGCGTTGCCTTGTGGATCGAGGTCGATCAGCAGCACGCGGCGCTTGGTAGCGACCAGCGATGCCGCGAGGTTGATGCAGGTCGTGGTCTTGCCGACGCCGCCCTTCTGGTTGGCGATCGCGAATACCTTAGCCATGGTTTTCCCCACTCCCCGTCATGCAGTGCGGCGCAGTATCAGCAGATGGCGCTGGCCTTGGCAACCCGGCACCGCCAGAGCGCGTTCGGCTTCGACCCGGAAATCTCCCGGGAGTGCCGCGAGCTCGTCGCTGGGGTGTACGCCTTTCATGGCCAGCCAGTTGGTCTGGGTGTCCCCCAGGTGGCGCGTCCAGTTGGTGAAGTCCTCGAGGCTGCTGAAAGCCCGGGAGACGATGCCATTGAACGGCAGCTCGGGTTGGAAGGCTTCCACCCGGCTGTGGATAACCTGCAGGTTGTCGAGCTTGAGCTCCAGCTTCACCTGGGTGAGGAAGCGGGTCTTCTTGCCGTTGCTGTCCAGCAGGGTCAGGGACTTGCCGGGGAACAGGATGGCCAGCGGAATGCCGGGCATGCCACCGCCGCTGCCCACGTCCAGCCAGCGATCACCGCCGGCGGCTTCGAATGGCGGGACGATGCTCAGGCTGTCGAGCAGGTGGCGCGAGACCATTTCATCCACATCGCGCACGGCGGTGAGGTTGTAGGCCTTGTTCCACTTGGCCAGCAGGGCCAGATAGTCCAGCAGGCGCTGCTGGGTAGCAGCGTCGATATCCAGGCCGAGCGCCTGGATGCCACGCGCGAGTTCTTCGGCGTGGCGAGCCGTGATCAGGGACATCAGGCGCTCTGCTCCAGCTGACGACCAGAGGTGCGTTTTTTCAGATGGATCAGCAGCAGGGAGATGGCCGCCGGAGTCACGCCCGGGATGCGTCCCGCCTGGCCGAGGGTTTCCGGCCGGGCGTTGCTCAGCTTGAGCTGGATCTCCTTGGACAGCCCGGAGATGGACGGGTAGTCGATATCCACAGGCAGGCGGGTGTCTTCGCTGGCCCGCAGGCGAGCGATCTCGTCCTGCTGGCGGTCGATGTAACCGGCGTACTTGGTACGGATTTCCACCTGTTCGGCAACCTGCGGATCTTCCGCGCCGGCGCCGGTCACTTCGGCCAGGCTGGCGTAATCGATTTCCGGGCGTGCCAACAGGTTCAGCAGGTTGTACTCGTGGGCCAGCGGCGTGCCGAAGCGCTCGGCGATGGCATCGCCCTGGGGAGTATTGGGGCGAACCCAGGTGCTCTTCAGGCGCTGCTCTTCACGTTCGATGCCTTCGCGCTTGGCCTCGAACACCGCCCAGCGCTCGTCGTCGATCAGGCCCAGCTCGCGGCCTTTCTCGGTCAGGCGCAGATCGGCGTTGTCCTCGCGCAGGATCAGCCGGTACTCGGCGCGCGAAGTGAACATGCGGTACGGCTCCTGGGTACCGAGGGTAATCAGGTCGTCGACCAGTACGCCGATATAGGCCTCGTCGCGACGCGGGCACCAGCTTTCACGGCCCTGCGAACGCAGCGCGGCGTTGGCTCCGGCGAGCAGGCCCTGGGCGCCGGCTTCTTCGTAGCCGGTGGTGCCGTTGATCTGGCCGGCGAAGAACAGGCCGCCGATGACCTTGGTCTCCAGGCTGTACTTCAGGTCGCGCGGATCGAAGTAGTCGTACTCGATGGCGTAGCCCGGACGAACGATGTGGGCGTTCTCCATGCCGCGGATGGAACGGACGATCTCCAGCTGCACGTCGAAGGGCAGCGAGGTGGAGATGCCGTTCGGGTAGAGCTCGTGGGTGGTGAGGCCTTCGGGTTCGAGGAAGACCTGATGGCTGTCCTTGTCGGCGAAGCGATGGATCTTGTCTTCGATCGACGGGCAATAGCGCGGGCCCACGCCTTCGATCACGCCGGAATACATGGGCGAGCGATCGAGGTTGGACGCGATGATCTCGTGGGTCCGGGCGTTGGTATGGGTTATCCAGCAACTGACCTGGCGCGGGTGCATTTCCTTGTTGCCGAGGAAGGACATCACCGGGATCGGCGTATCGCCGGGCTGCTCGGTCATTACGCTGAAATCGACACTGCGGCCATCGATGCGCGGCGGGGTGCCGGTCTTCAGGCGGCCGACGCGCAGCGGAAGTTCACGCAGGCGACGAGCCAGGGCGATGGACGGAGGATCACCGGCACGGCCGCCGGAGTAGTTCTCAAGGCCGATGTGGATAAGTCCGCCGAGGAAGGTACCAGCGGTGAGCACGACGTTATCGGCATGGAATTTCAGACCCATCTGGGTCACCACACCGCGCACCTGGTCCTGTTCGACGATCAGGTCATCACAGGCCTGCTGGAATATCCACAGGTTCGGCTGGTTCTCCAGGATCTCGCGCACGGCGGCCTTGTAGAGAACGCGGTCTGCCTGGGCGCGCGTCGCACGGACTGCGGGGCCCTTGCGGCTGTTCAACACGCGGAACTGGATGCCGCCTTTATCGGTGGCCAATGCCATGGCACCGCCCAGGGCATCGATTTCCTTGACCAGATGGCTTTTGCCGATCCCACCAATGGCGGGGTTGCAGCTCATCTGGCCAAGGGTTTCCACATTGTGGGTGAGCAGCAGCGTCTTCACGCCCATGCGTGCGGCCGCCAGTGCGGCCTCTGTGCCGGCATGGCCGCCGCCGATCACGATCACGTCAAAACGGGAAGGGAAATCCACCACGCACCTCGTGCCTGTTGATCAAGGAGAAAGAAGAGAGCCGGACAGTATAGGGGTTAAGGGCTTTCGATTGAAGGCACCTGAACAAAAAATAGCCAATGGGTACTGTTCGCCTCTATAGAAAATAAAAGAGAGGAATTTCTTAAATCTTTTTAGAGCTTGTGTTTATGTATGGTGAAGCCGATTTCTGTGGATAAGCAGTCGCAGGCCTTACCCAGTCTGGATTTCAGCGCCTAACAACCCTGTGTCGATGCTGTACGGTGCCGGGGGATCTCCCGTGTTCAGCTTGTGGATGAAGTGCCTACTTATCAACAGGGGAAATTATCCACTGGCTGGTGCAGGGTTTGTTAACGTGCCTGTACGTAACTTTTCCACAGGGTTCACGGACGCCTGTGGAAACAGCATCTGCTGCGCTACAGGCCCCGTAAAACGGGGATTCTGGACAGAAAATGGTTGTGGATAGCTGCCCCTGGCGTAGATTTGCCGGGCAGCAGCAAGCGCGGTGACGGCGTGGAACCGTCACCGGTAGGGAAAGCGCAGTTGTGGATTACTTGCCGATGCAGAAGCTGGAGAAGATGCGTCCCAGCAGGTCGTCCGGCGTGAAGGCGCCGGTGATCTCGCCCAGGGCTTGCTGCGCCTGACGCAGGTCTTCGGCCAGCAGTTCGCCGGCGCCGCTCAGAGTGAGCTGTGCGCGGCCGTGCTCGAGGCTGTCTCCGGCCTGGCGCAGGGCCTCCAGGTGCCGGCGGCGGGCGCTGAAGCTGCTCTCCGCCGTCTGTTCGAAGCCCATGCAAGCCTTCAGGTGCTCTCGCAGCAGCTCCAGGCCGTTGCCCGAGCGGGCGGACAGGGTGATGGTGACGTGGCCATCCGCACTCTCCTCAAGTCCGATACTCTCTGTGGATAAATCCGCCTTGTTACGGATCAGGGTCACATGTGCCGGGTCCGGACGGCTGTCGAGGAACTCCGGCCACAGGGCAAAGGGATCGCTGGCTTCCGGTGCGGTGGAGTCCACTACCAGGAGAACCCGGTCGGCCTCGTTGATGGCCTTGAGCGCGCGTTCCACGCCAATCTTTTCCACATGGTCGTCGGTACTGCGCAGGCCGGCGGTGTCGATGATGTGCAGGGGCATGCCGTCGATGTGGATATGTTCGCGCAGTACGTCACGGGTGGTGCCGGCGATATCGGTGACGATGGCCGCTTCACGGCCCGCCAGGGCGTTCAGCAGGCTGGATTTGCCGGCGTTCGGCCGTCCGGCGATGACCACCGTCATGCCGTCGCGCAGCAGCGCGCCCTGGCCGGCTTCGCGCAGCACCGAGGCGAGTTCGTCACGAACTGCGTCCAGTTGGGAAAGCACGTGGCCATCGGCGAGGAAGTCGATTTCTTCTTCCGGGAAGTCGATGGCGGCCTCGACATACATGCGCAGGCCGATCAGTTGGTCGGTCAGGCTATGTACGCGCCGGGAGAACTCGCCCTGCAGCGAGCGCACGGCATTGCGGGCGGCCTGGGCCGAGCTGGCCTCGATCAGGTCGGCGATGGCTTCGGCCTGGGCCAGGTCGAGCTTGTCGTTGAGGAAGGCGCGCTCACTGAACTCGCCCGGCCGTGCCTGGCGTGCGCCCAGCTCCAGGCAGCGCTGCAGGAGCATATCCATCACCACCGGGCCGCCGTGGCCCTGCAGTTCCAGCACGTCCTCGCCGGTAAAGGAGTTCGGACCGGGGAAGTACAGCAGCAGGCCTTCGTCGATGACGTCACCGTCGTCAGCGTGGAATGGCCCGTAATGGGCGTAGCGCGGCTGCGGTTCACGGCCGCTGAGGGTGATGGCCATGGCGCGGGCGCGGGGACCGGAGACGCGGACGATGCCCACGCCGCCACGACCCTGGGCGGTGGCGACGGCGGCGATGGTTTCACGGGCTGCATTCATGGCGACGGTCTCGCGGTGGTTGTCGTGGCTCGCGGGAAAGCAAGGTTATCCACATAGCAAAACGCCCCACGAGGGGGCGTCTTGTCGATCGTCTGCGGGTGCGATATCAGGCAGAAGCCTTCTTCGTCGCCGCTTCGATCCGGCGGGTAATGTACCACTGCTGTGCGATGGACAGGCAGTTGTTCACAACCCAGTACAGGACCAGGCCGGCCGGGAACCACAGGAAGAAGAAGGTGAAGATGATCGGCATCAGCTTCATCACCTTGGCCTGCATGGGGTCCGGCGGAGTCGGGTTGAGCATCTGCTGAACCAGCATGGTAGCGCCCATGATGATCGGCAGGATGAAGAACGGATCCTTCACCGACAGGTCGACGATCCAGCCCAGCCACGGGGCCTGGCGCATCTCGACGCTTTCCAGGAGTACCCAGTACAGCGAAAGGAAAACCGGCATCTGCACCAGGATCGGCAGGCAGCCGCCCAGCGGATTGATCTTCTCCTTCTTGTACAGCTCCATCATTGCCTGGGACATCTTCTGGCGATCATCGCCATGCTGTTCCTTCAGCGCAGCGAGCTTCGGCGACACGGCGCGCATGCGGGCCATGGAGCGGTAGCTGGCGGCGGACAGCGGGAAGAAGGCCAGTTTGATGACGATGGTCAGGAAGATGATCGACCAGCCCCAGTTACCCACCAGGTTGTGGATATGTTGCAGCAGCCAGAAGATCGGCTGGGCGATGAACCACAGCGGGCCGTAGTCGACGGTCAGCTCCAGGCCAGGGGACAGTTCCTTCAGGTATGCCTGCAGTTTCGGACCGGCATACAGGGTCATGCTGGTTTCGCCCTTGGCGCCCGGTGCAACGGTCAGGTTGGGGCCGGTGTAGCCGACGATGTAGTTGCCCTGGGCGTCCTTGCGGGTCATCACGCTGTGGGTGTCGCCCTTGGCGGGGACCCAGGCGGTGACGAAGTAGTGCTGCAGCCAGGCTACCCAGCCACCTTGTACGGTTTCCTTGAACTGCTCCTTGTCCATGTCCTTCATGGACACTTTCACGTAGGGCTTTTCAGGGGTCCAGACCGCAGCGCCGAGGTAGGTCGATACGCCGGTGGCGGTGGTGGAGGACGGGTCGACGCTGGCGTCACGCTTGAGCTGGGCGAACAGCGAGGCGTTCCAGGGCTTTTCGCTCAGGTTGTCGATCAGGTAGGTCACGCCGACCTGATAGGCATCGGGGTTGATGCACTCCAGCTTCTTCTGCGCCTTTTCCTTCTCGCTGCAGTCGTTCTTCAGGCCGCGGTGGAAGGTGAAGCGCTTGATGTAGCTGACGCCGTCCTGTGCATAAGTCAGGTCGACGACCATCTGGTCCTGGCCGTCGGCCAGTTCGTACACCGGTTTGGCCGAAGCGTAAAGCGGACGACCGCTGGCGGCGGCATCCGGGCCGTTGGCGCCGGTCAGGCCGCTCTGGGCCAGGTAGGTACGCTGGTTGTCACGCTCGAACAGCGGGAACGGCACGTCCGGGCGGTCCTGGCGCAGCGGGTACTGGGTCAGGCCGAGCTTGACCACATCGCCACCACGCGGGTCGATGGACAGGTCCAGGACATCGGTCTTCACGCGGATCAGCTGTTCGCTGGTGGCCGCCGGCTTCTGCTCATTGGGCAGGCTGGCCTGGGCGTTCTGCGTGGTGGGTACGTCAGCGTTGGCCGCGTTGCCGGCAGGCACGGAAGTGTCCGGCAGGCCTTCAGTCTGGTTGAAGGTCGCGGTCTGCGCCGGCAGTTCGGGCTGGCCGTAGTCCTTGTTCCACTGGAGGACCAGCGCGTAGGACACGATTGCCAGGGCGACGAATAGGATTGAACGTTTGATGTCCATGGTTACTCGGCCGTCGGGGAAGGGGCGGGCTTGGAAGGATCTGGCGGTACCGGATCGTAGCCACCGGGATGCCAGGGGTGGCAGCGGCCGAGGCGACGAGCGGCCAGCCAGCCACCACGCAGGAAGCCATGGGTTTCAATGGCCTCCTGCGCGTAGCAGGAACAGCTGGGGTAGAAACGACAGTGCCTGCCCATCATGGGACTGATGGCGTAGCGGTAAAACTGGATCAGTAAAAGCGCCAGTCTACGCATGGGAACTGTCGGCCACTCCCGGAGATTCTGTCGCGGGTTCCGGACTGGGCCGATTGCGCAACAGGCGCTTCCAGAGCTTGCCGAACTGCTGGTGCAGTTCCGGATTCTCCAGATCGCCAAGGCCCTTGCGCGCGATCACCACGATATCCAGGCCTGCCAGCTTCTGCTGGTTGAGGCGGAAGGAATCGCGGAGAAGACGTTTGAGGCGGTTACGCTCGACGGCGAGCTTGACGTTCTTTTTGCCGATCACCAGGCCGAGGCGGGGATGATCGAGACCGTTTTCGCGCGCCAGCAGCAGGATGTGCTTGCCGGGAACCTTGGAGGTGGGGGAGTCGAAGACTGCTGTGAATTGCCGGGCTGTCAGAAGACGTTTTTCCCGGCTGAAATCTTGACTCACCACCTGTGTCGGACAAATCAGACGGTCAGACGCTTACGGCCCTTGGCGCGACGACGCGACAGAACCTGACGACCGTTCTTGGTGGCCATGCGAGCGCGGAAGCCGTGCACGCGAGCGCGCTTGAGGGTGCTGGGTTGGAAAGTACGTTTCATGATTCGGTACCTGGGTTTGACGACATGAGGTCGCAGTGACCCCGTTTAAAGAGACCGGCGATTCTAGTGAAATCAGGCGGTCAGGTCAATTTCCAACCAGGCCCGGATACAAAATCTATAGAAAGGGAGGAAATCTCTTTTTCTAAAGATTGAAGCGATGATTATGTTTAGGGGCCGGTTTGCCTGTGAATAACTCGTCTCAGGTAACGGGACAAGCGGTTCCGGGTGAATGATAACCCTGTCGGGAAGTCGTGGGCTGCCTGTGCGATGGCGGTTGGAAACCTGGGTATGGAAGGCGGGTTTTTCCACAGGGATTTTTTCCACAGAACGATCCCCCGTGTCGTCCCCTGCCCCATCAAGCGGTTATCCACAAGGTTCAAGGCGTCATTAACCGACCGCCGGTAAAATCATTAACACCTTGATTTTGCTTGCATCCCAGCGCTGTTAACTGTGGATAAGTTGGTCTGGCGGGGATACAATGGCGGTCTGTTTCGCTTTGCGACTTCTTTTGGGGGATATCCGTGTCCGTGGAACTTTGGCAGCAGTGCGTAGAGCTTCTGCGCGACGAGCTGCCGTCCCAGCAATTCAACACCTGGATCCGACCCTTGCAGGTCGAGGCCGAGGGTGAGGAGCTGCGCGTCTACGCACCCAACCGCTTCGTACTCGACTGGGTCAACGAGAAGTACATGGGGCGCCTGCTCGAGCTGCTGGGCGAACGTGGCAATGGTCAGATCCCGGCGATTTCGCTGCTGATCGGCAGCCGCCGCAGCCGTACGCCGCGCCCTGCCCTGGTGCCCACGCCGCAGGTCAACGTGCAGCCGATCGCCCAGCCCGTGGTCGCGCCAGTCGCTGCGGCTCCTGCGCCGCAGGCGATGTCCGTTGCCGAACCTCAGCCTGTCCAGGCATTCCCGGTGCAGACCATTGCCGATCTTGATGAATCGAGCCCGGGGATCGATCCGCTGGCCGCTGCCATGCCGGCAGCCGTGCGTACCGAGCGTAATGTGCAGGTGGAAGGTGCGCTCAAGCACACCAGTTATCTCAACCGCACCTTTACCTTCGAGAACTTCGTCGAAGGTAAATCCAACCAGTTGGCTCGCGCGGCGGCCTGGCAGGTAGCGGACAACCTCAAGCACGGTTACAACCCGCTCTTCCTTTATGGCGGCGTCGGCCTGGGCAAGACCCACCTGATGCATGCTGTGGGTAACCATCTGCTGAAGAAGAACCCCAATGCCAAGGTCGTGTACCTGCATTCGGAGCGGTTCGTGGCGGACATGGTGAAAGCCCTGCAGCTCAACGCCATCAATGAGTTCAAGCGGTTCTACCGTTCGGTGGATGCGCTGCTGATCGACGACATCCAGTTCTTCGCCCGCAAGGAGCGTTCTCAGGAAGAGTTCTTCCATACCTTCAACGCCCTGCTCGAAGGCGGCCAGCAGGTCATCCTGACCAGCGACCGCTACCCGAAGGAGATCGAAGGCCTGGAAGAGCGTCTGAAATCGCGCTTCGGCTGGGGCCTGACGGTGGCCGTGGAGCCGCCAGAGCTGGAAACCCGCGTGGCGATCCTGATGAAGAAGGCCGAACAGGCCAAGGTCGAACTGCCGCACGACGCCGCGTTCTTCATCGCCCAGCGCATTCGCTCCAACGTGCGCGAACTGGAAGGTGCGCTCAAGCGCGTGATCGCCCACTCCCACTTCATGGGCCGGCCGATCACCATCGAGCTGATCCGGGAGTCGTTGAAGGACCTGCTGGCCCTGCAGGACAAGCTGGTCAGCATCGACAACATCCAGCGCACCGTCGCCGAGTACTACAAGATCAAGATCGCCGACCTGCTGTCCAAGCGCCGTTCGCGCTCGGTGGCCCGTCCGCGCCAGGTGGCCATGGCTCTGTCCAAGGAACTGACCAACCACAGCCTGCCGGAGATCGGCGTGGCCTTCGGCGGTCGGGATCACACCACGGTGCTGCACGCCTGTCGTAAGATCGCTCAACTCAAGGAATCCGACGCGGATATCCGCGAGGACTACAAGAACCTGCTGCGTACTCTGACCACCTGACGCAGCCTCACGAGGCAAGGGACTAGACCATGCATTTCACTATTCAACGCGAAGCTCTGTTGAAACCCCTGCAACTGGTCGCTGGCGTTGTCGAGCGCCGCCAGACGCTGCCGGTTCTTTCCAACGTCCTGCTGGTCGTCGAAGGCCAGCAGCTGTCGCTGACCGGCACCGACCTCGAAGTCGAGCTGGTTGGCCGCGTCACACTCGAAGATGCCGCCGAACCGGGCGAAATCACCGTGCCGGCGCGCAAGCTGATGGATATCTGCAAGAGCCTGCCCAGCGATGCCGTGATCGATATTCGCGTTGACGAGCAGAAGCTCCTGGTGAAGGCCGGCCGCAGCCGCTTCACCCTCTCCACCCTGCCGGCGAACGACTTCCCCACTGTGGAGGAAGGCCCGGGTTCGCTGACCTTCAGCCTGGTGCAGAGCAAACTGCGTCGCCTGATCGATCGCACCAGCTTCGCCATGGCTCAGCAGGACGTTCGCTACTACCTGAACGGCATGCTGCTGGAAGTGGGCGGCGGTACCCTGCGCGCTGTGGCCACTGACGGCCATCGCCTGGCCATGTGCTCGCTGAGCAACGGTGTCCCGGAAGCCCAGGACCGCCACCAGGTGATCGTGCCGCGCAAGGGCATCCTCGAACTCGCTCGCCTGCTCACCGAGCAGGACGGCGAAGTTTCGATCGTCCTGGGTCAGCACCATATCCGCGCCACCACTGGTGAGTTCACCTTCACCTCCAAGCTGGTCGACGGCAAATTCCCGGATTACGAGCGTGTACTGCCCAAGGGCGGTGACAAGCTGGTGACCGGTGACCGTCAACTGCTGCGCGAAGCCTTCAGCCGTACCGCGATCCTCTCCAACGAGAAGTACCGCGGCATTCGCCTGCAACTGTCCAACGGCCTCCTGAAAATCCAGGCGAACAACCCGGAGCAGGAAGAAGCAGAAGAAGAAGTGCAGGTCGACTATAACGGCGGCAGCCTGGAAATCGGTTTCAACGTCAGTTATCTGCTGGACGTTCTGGGCGTCATGGGTACTGAACAGGTGCGCATGATCCTCTCCGACTCCAACAGCAGTGCGCTGGTGCAGGAAGCGGACAACGACGATTCCGCCTACGTCGTCATGCCGATGCGCCTCTGACGCGTATCGATGTCCCTTACCCGCCTTTCGGTCACCGCGGTGCGCAACCTGCACCCGGTGACCTTCTCCCCTTCTCCCCGCATCAACATCCTCTACGGCGAAAACGGCAGCGGCAAGACCAGCGTGCTGGAAGCCATCCATCTGCTCGGCCTCGCTCGCTCGTTCCGCAGCATGCGCCTGCAACCTGTCATCCAGTACGAAGAACCGGCTTGCACCGTGTTCGGGCAGGTACGCCTGGGCAATGGGTTCGATAGCAGCCTTGGCGTTTCACGGGATCGCCAGGGCGAGTTCCAGATTCGAATCGATGGGCAGAACGCGCGCAGTGCTGCCCAGTTGGCCGAGACGCTTCCGCTTCAGCTAATCAACCCGGATAGTTTTCGTCTGCTGGAAGGTGCGCCGAAGATTCGCAGGCAGTTCCTCGACTGGGGAGTGTTCCACGTGGAACAACGCTTCATGGTCGCCTGGCAAAGACTGCAGAAGGCCCTGCGGCAGCGGAACTCGTGGCTCCGACATGGTAAACTGGACGGTGCTTCGCAGGCTGCGTGGGACCGTGAATTGTGCGCGGCGAGCGACGAAATCGACGCGTATCGGCGGTCCTATATCCAGGCTCTCAAACCCCAGTTCGAGCGCACCCTGGCCGAGCTCATCCAGCTCGATGACCTGACGCTCAGCTACTACCGGGGGTGGGACAAGGAACGCGACCTGAGTGAAGTGCTGTCTTCCAGCCTGCTGCGCGATCAGCAGATGGGGCACACCCAGGCAGGGCCGCAACGGGCTGATCTCCGGATTCGCCTGGGGGGACATAATGCCGCGGAGATTCTCTCCCGCGGCCAACAGAAACTGGTGGTCTGCGCTTTGCGGATCGCCCAGGGGCACTTGATCAACCAGGCCAAGCGCGGGCAATGCGTCTACCTGGTGGATGACCTCCCCTCCGAATTGGATGAGAAGCATCGGTTGTCTTTGTGCCGGCTTCTCGAGGATCTGGGTTGCCAGGTATTCATCACCTGTGTCGATCCGCACTTATTGAAAGACGGCTGGCAAACGGAAACGCCGGTGTCGATGTTCCACGTGGAACATGGGCGCGTCTCTCAGGACACTACCATCGGGAGTGAAGAATGAGCGAGAACACCTACGACTCTTCCAGTATCAAGGTACTGAAGGGGCTGGATGCCGTACGTAAGCGTCCGGGCATGTACATCGGTGATACCGACGACGGCACTGGCCTGCACCACATGGTCTTCGAGGTCGTGGACAACTCGATCGACGAAGCGCTGGCGGGCTATTGCAGCGAAATCAGCATCACCATTCACACCGATGAATCCATCACCGTGCGCGACAACGGCCGCGGCATTCCGGTGGATATCCACAAGGAAGAAGGGGTCTCCGCGGCCGAGGTCATCATGACCGTCCTTCACGCCGGCGGTAAGTTCGACGACAACAGCTACAAGGTCTCTGGAGGCCTGCACGGTGTGGGTGTGTCGGTGGTGAACGCCCTCTCCCACGAGCTGCGCCTGACCATCCGCCGCGAAGGCAAGGTCTGGGAGCAGGTCTACCATCACGGTGTTCCGCAGTTCCCGCTGCGCCCGGTAGGCGATACCGAAGGCTCGGGTACCGAGGTGCATTTCAAGCCCTCCCCGGAAACCTTCCACAACATCCACTTCAGCTGGGACATCCTGGCCAAGCGGATCCGCGAGCTGTCCTTCCTGAACTCCGGCGTCGGCATCGTCCTGCGTGACGAGCGTGCGGGCAAGGAGGAGCTGTTCAAGTACGAAGGTGGCCTGCGCGCTTTCGTCGAGTACCTGAACACCAACAAGACTGCGGTGAACCAGGTCTTCCACTTCAACTGCCAGCGCGAAGAAGATGGCGTCGGTGTGGAAGTTGCGCTGCAGTGGAACGACAGCTTCAACGAGAACATCCTCTGCTTCACCAACAACATTCCCCAGCGTGACGGTGGTACCCACCTGGCGGGCTTCCGCTCTGCCCTTACCCGTCACCTGAACAACTACATCGAGCAGGAAGGCCTGGCGAAGAAATTCAAGATCGCCACCACCGGCGACGACGCCCGTGAAGGCCTGACCGCGATCATTTCGGTGAAGGTGCCGGACCCGAAGTTCAGCTCGCAGACCAAGGACAAGCTGGTTTCCTCGGAGGTGAAGACCGCCGTGGAACAGGAGATGGGCAAGTACTTCGCCGACTTCCTGCTGGAGAACCCGAACGAAGCCAAGGCCGTCGTCGGCAAGATGATCGACGCCGCCCGTGCTCGCGAGGCTGCGCGCAAGGCTCGCGAAATGACTCGCCGCAAGGGCGCGCTGGATATCGCCGGACTGCCGGGCAAGCTCGCCGACTGCCAGGAGAAGGACCCCGCCCTCTCCGAACTGTACATCGTGGAAGGTGACTCCGCGGGCGGTTCTGCGAAGCAGGGCCGTAACCGCAAGACCCAGGCGATCCTGCCGCTCAAGGGCAAGATCCTCAACGTCGAGAAGGCTCGCTTCGACAAGATGCTGTCTTCCCAGGAGGTCGGCACGCTGATCACCGCGCTGGGCTGTGGCATTGGTCGCGAGGAGTACAACATCGACAAGCTGCGTTACCACAACATCATCATCATGACCGATGCTGACGTCGACGGTTCGCACATCCGTACCCTGTTGCTGACCTTCTTCTTCCGTCAGCTGCCGGAGCTGGTCGAGCGCGGCTACATCTACATCGCCCAGCCGCCGCTGTACAAGGTGAAGCGTGGCAAGCAGGAGCAGTACATCAAGGACGACGTGGCCATGGAGGAATACATGACCCAGTCGGCCCTCGAGGAAGCCAGCGTTCACGTCAACGAGAGCGCCCCGGGTCTGTCCGGTGAAGCGCTGGAGAAGCTGGTCAACGAGTACCGTGGTGTCATGCGTACCCTCTCCCGCCTCTCCCGTCTGTACCCGCAGGACCTGACTGAGCACTTCATCTACCTGCCGCGTATCGAGGCGGACAAGCTGGGTGACGAGGCCACCATGCAGGCCTGGGTCGAGCAGTTCCAGGCGCGTCTGAAGGCTGTCGAGAAGTCTGGCCTGACCTACAAGGTCAGCCTGCGCGAGGACCGCGAGCGCCACCTGTGGCTGCCGGAAGTCGAGATGGTTGCCCACGGTCTGTCGAACTACGTCACCTTCAACCGTGACTTCTTCGCCAGTAACGATTACCGCGCGGTGACCGAGCTGGGCAGCAAGCTGAACAGCCTGCTGGAAGACGGCGCCTACGTGCAGAAGGGCGAGCGCAAGAAGAACGTCAGCAGCTTCAAGGAAGCCCTGGACTGGCTGATGACCGAAGGCACTAAGCGCCACAGCATCCAGCGATACAAGGGACTGGGCGAGATGAACCCGGATCAGCTGTGGGAAACCACCATGGACCCGAACGTGCGCCGCATGCTGAAGGTGACCATCGAGGATGCCATCGCCGCGGACCAGCTGTTCAACACCCTGATGGGCGATGCCGTGGAGCCGCGCCGCGACTTCATCGAAAGCAACGCCCTGGCGGTGTCCAACCTGGACGTTTGATCCGGGAAAGCGCCAGGCAAAAAGAAAGGGCCCTTCGGGGCCCTTTTCTTTTACCTGGCAGAAGCCCTCAGGAGGCTTCTGCTACCGTTTGCGGCGTTGCCTCGGCGGGCAGCTCGCCCATGTCGCGCAGGGTCTGCGCGACCCAGTTCTCGGCGCGCTGGTTGAGCTCCGTGATCGCGCGAGGGCCCTCCCCTTCGGCATGCATGGCCGGGCCGATCACGATCTGGATGGTGCCGGGGTGCTTCGCCCAGCCATTCTTCGGCCAGCAGCGGCCGGCGTTGTGCGCGATCGGCAGCACCGGCAGATTGGCGTTGACCGCCAGGGCGGCGCCACCCCGGGAGAACTTGCCGATCTGCCCGGTGGGGACGCGAGTGCCCTCCGGGAAGATCAGCACCCAGGCGCCCTGCTTCAGACGCTCGTCACCCTGCTTGGCGATCTGCTTGAGCGCCACCTTGGGCTGGTCACGGTTGATGGCGATGGGTTTGAGCAGCGCCATGGCCCAGCCGAAGAAGGGAACGAACAGCAGCTCGCGCTTGAGCACCTGGCTCAGTGGCGCGAAGTAACCGGTGAGGAAGAAAGTCTCCCAGGTGCTCTGGTGCTTGGACAGGATCACGCAGGGCTGGTCCGGAATGTTCTCCACGCCCTTGAGTTCATAGCGCACGCCGACCATCCAGGTGGCCAGCCAGACGGCGAACTTGCACCAGGCCTGGGCGATGAAACGGTAGCGCGCGCGGAACGGCAGGAAGGGCGCGATGAGCAGGCTGAGGGTGCCCCAGACGAAGGCGCTGGACGACAGCAGCAGGTAGAAGAGAACGGTTCTGATGGCCTGCACTATCGACATGGGAGATGGGTCCTCAGGAAAGTAGATGGTCGGCTACTGCCGCCAGATCGTCGAATACCAGCGTGCCTTCGGGCAACGGCTTGGTCAGGGTTCGCTCGCCTTTGCCGGTCTTCACCAACACTGGCTGACAATCGACGGCCAGCGCCGCGTCCAGGTCACCCCGGCTGTCACCCACGAACCAGATGCCGCGCAGATCAGCGCCATAGTGCCGGGCGATCTGCAGCAGCATACCGGGTTTCGGCTTGCGGCAGTCGCAACCCTCGTCGGGGCCGTGGGGGCAGTAGACGATCAAGCCGAGTTCACCACCCTGCCCGGCCACAAGTTCGCGCAGGCGCTGGTGCATGCTCTCCAGGGTCGCCAGGTCGTAATAGCCGCGGGCAATACCCGACTGGTTGGTGGCCACCGCCACGGTCCAGCCGGCCTTGCTCAGGCGGGCGATGGCAGTGATCGCGCTGGGGATCGGAATCCACTCGGCGAGGGTTTTGATGTAGGCGTCGGAGTCCTGGTTGATGACACCGTCGCGATCGAGGATCAGTAGCTTCATGGGGGCTTCGATCAGTCAGACGCTTGCGATAAGTCGGAAATGAAAAAGCCGGGAGTCCGTCACGGCGAACCGTTGCGAACCCCCGGCTTTCAGGCGGGCATCAACCCAGCAGCGAGATGTCGGCGACGCCGAGGAACAGCCCGCGCAGCTTCGCCAGCAGCGCATAGCGGTTGGCCTTCACGGCGCTGTCGTCCGCGTTGACCAGGACTTCCTCGAAGAAGGCATCCACCGGTGCGCGCAGGGCCGCCAGCTGGGCCAGGGCGGCGCGGTAGTCGCGAGCCGCGGCCAGAGGAGCCACTTCCGCCTCGGCGCTTGCCACGGCGCTGCCAAGGGCCTTCTCGGCGGTCTCGGCGAACAGGCTGGCATTGACGCTCGCGGGCACTTCGCCCTCGGCCTTGGCCAGGATGTTCGACACGCGCTTGTTGGCGGCGGCCAGGGCCTCGGCTTCCGGCAGCTGACGGAAGGCCTGGACGGCCTGCACGCGCTGATCGAAGTCCAGCGGCGCGGTCGGCTTGAGCGCACGTACGGCCTGGTACACGGCGACGTTGACGCCCTCGTCCTCATAGCGGGCGCGCAGGCGGTCGAAGACGAAGTCCTGCACCTGTTCGGACAGACCTTCGGCCTTCACCTTGTCGCCGTACTGAGCCACGGCCACGCCGATGGCGTCGACCAGGTCCAGGTCCAGCTGCTTCTCGATGAGGATACGCAGCACGCCCAGGGCGGCACGGCGCAGGGCGTACGGGTCCTTGCTGCCCGTGGGGAGCATACCGATGCCGAAGATGCCCACCAGGGTGTCGAGCTTGTCGGCCACGGCCACCGCCGCACCGGTCAGGGTGCTCGGCAGTTCGGCGCCTGCGCCGCGTGGCATGTACTGCTCGTTCAGCGCCAGGGCGACGTCCTTGGCCTCGCCACCCGCAGTGGCGTAGTAGTAACCGGCGATACCCTGCATCTCCGGGAACTCGCCGACCATCTCGGTGGCCAGGTCGCACTTGGAGAGGATGCCGGCACGGGCCGCGTTGGTCGCATCACCACCGATGCGCTCGGCGATGTAGGCGGCCAGTTTGGAGACGCGTTCGGCTTTCTCGTAGACAGTGCCGAGCTGGGCCTGGAACACCACGTTCTTCAGACGGGCGTTGAAGGCTTCCAGGGGCTGTTTCTGGTCCTGCTTGAAGAAGAACTCGGCGTCGGTCAGGCGCGGGCGCACGACCTTCTCGTTACCGGAGACGATGTGCTCCGGCGCCTTGCTCTCGACGTTGGCCACGGTGATGAAGCGCGGCAGCAGCTTGCCGTTGGCGTCCAGCAGGCAGAAGTACTTCTGGTTGTCCTGCATGGTGGTGATCAGGGCTTCCTGCGGCACGGCGAGGAAACGCTCCTCGAAGGAGCACACCAGCGGTACCGGCCACTCGACCAGCGCGGTCACTTCGTCCAGCAGGTCAGCCGGAACGATGGCGCTGCCCTTCTGCTCGGCGGCAAGCTCGGCGACGCGTTTGGAGATGATCTCCCGGCGCTCGGCGAAGTCGGCCAGCACGTGGGCGCTGCGCAGGTCTTCCAGGTAGTTGGCCGGTGCGGAGATGCGCACGTTGGCCGGGTTGTGGAAGCGGTGGCCCCGGGATTCGCGGCCGGCCTTCTTGGTGAGGATTTCGCAGTCGACGACGTCGTCACCGAACAGCATCACCAGCCACTGGGTCGGGCGCACGAACTCTTCGCGGCGGGCCGCCCAGCGCATGCGCTTGGGAATCGGCAGGTCGTTCAGCGAGGCTTCGACGATGCCCGGCAGCAGGCCCACGGCCGGCTGGCCGGCAATGGTCTGGCTGAACTTGAGTTTCGGGCCGCTCTTGTCGATCTGCTCCAGGTCCACGCCGCATTTCTTGGCGAAGCCCAGGGCGGCCTGGGTCGGGTTGCCGCTGGCGTCGAAGGCGGCCTGCAGCGGTGGGCCGTCGAGGTTCACGGTGCGATCCGGCTGTTGCACGGCGAGCTGGTCGATCTGCACGGCCAGGCGGCGCGGCGCGGCGTAGCAGCGCGCAGCGGCGTAGGTCAGGCCGGCGGCCTTGAGGCCCTTCTCGATGCCGGCCAGGAAGGCTTCACCGAGGCTCTTCAGCGCCTTGGGTGGCAGCTCTTCGGTGCCCAGTTCGACGAGGAAATCCTTGGCGCTCATTATTCGGCCTCCTTCAGCTTGGCCAGTACTTCGTCACGCAGTGCGGGGGTGGCCATCGGGAAGCCGAGGCGGGCGCGAGCCTGCAGGTAGCTCTGCGCCACGGCGCGGGCCAGGGTGCGTACGCGCAGGATGTAGCGCTGACGCTCGGTCACCGAGATGGCGCGGCGGGCGTCCAGCAGGTTGAAGGTGTGCGAGGCCTTGAGGACCATCTCGTAGGTCGGCAGCGGCAGTTGCAGTTCGATCAGGCGGTTGGCTTCGCTTTCGTAGAAGTCGAACAGCTCGAACAGCTTCTCGACGTTGGCGTGTTCGAAGTTGTAGGTCGACTGCTCCACTTCGTTCTGGTGGAACACATCGCCATAGGTGACCTTGCCGAACGGGCCGTCGGCCCAGACCAGGTCGTACACCGAGTCGACGCCCTGGATGTACATGGCCAGACGTTCCAGGCCGTAGGTGATCTCACCGGTGACCGGGTAGCACTCGATGCCGCCGACCTGCTGGAAGTAGGTGAACTGGGTGACTTCCATGCCGTTCAGCCAGATTTCCCAGCCCAGGCCCCAGGCGCCGAGGGTCGGCGATTCCCAGTTGTCCTCGACGAAACGGATGTCGTGCACCAGCGGGTCGATGCCGATGGCCTGCAGCGAGCCCAGGTACAGTTCCTGGAAGTTTTCCGGGTTGGGCTTCAAGACCACCTGGAACTGGTAGTAGTGCTGCAGGCGGTTGGGGTTCTCGCCGTAGCGGCCGTCGGTGGGGCGGCGGCTGGGTTGCACGTACGCCGCGTTCCAGGTTTCCGGGCCCACGGCGCGGAGGAAGGTGGCGGTGTGGAAGGTGCCGGCGCCTACTTCCATGTCGTAGGGCTGCAGCACCACACAGCCCTGATCGGCCCAGTATTTTTGCAGGGCGAGGATCAGGTCCTGGAAGGTGGGCACGGCGGGCGTAGTCTGGCTCACGAATTTCACCTGTGCTGGATATGCGACTAAAACCCGGCAGTATACCGCAAGACGCTTGCAGCTTGGGCTTCTCAGCGCTGTTCGGGCGCCCGACGGACGTTCGCGAGTCCGTCGAAAAATCCGCTGGAAAACTGTATTTTCATACAGTTTATTGGCTATAGTCGGACTTTCCTTGTCAGGACGACTGCCATGCCCCGCTGCTTCTGGTGTAACGACGACCCGCTGTACATCGCCTACCACGATGCCGAGTGGGGCGTACCCCAGCGCGATGCCCGTGCCCTGTTCGAGATGATCATTCTCGAAGGTGCCCAGGCTGGCCTGTCGTGGATCACCGTGCTGAAGAAGCGCGAGCGCTACCGCGAGGTGCTGTTCGGTTTCGACCCGGAACGCCTGGCACGCATGACCGACGAGGAAATCGAGGAGCGCATGCAGGACCCGGGCATCATCCGCAACTTCGCCAAGCTCAAGGCCGCGCGGCAGAATGCCCAGGCCTGGCTGAAGCTGGAGGACCCGGTGGGCTTCCTCTGGTCCTTCGTCGGCGGCCAGCCCAAGGTCAACCACTTCAGCGAACGTGGCCAGGTCCCGGCGGTGACGCCCGAGGCGGAGGCCATGAGCAAGGCGCTACGCAAGGCCGGCTTCAACTTCGTCGGCCCGACCATCTGCTACGCCTTCATGCAGGCCACCGGCATGGTCATGGACCACACGACCGACTGTGACCGCTACATCCAGCTGACCCGCTCCTAAGGCAGCGGGCTGGCCAGGGTGACCGCCTGCCATGGCCCGGCGGAGCGGCCGGACAGCGCCGACCAGTACCAGGCCGAGGTATCGGAGAAGGACTGGCCGGCGGCGTCCTCGATGTAGTCGCAGACCTGCAGTCGCAGGCCCTCGCGTGTCACCACGAAGCAGCGTTGCAGACCCTGTGCTCCGACGCGCTGACGCAATTGCGTCTGCTCGATGCGATACCCCAGTGCGCGGAAGCAATCCTCCGCAGGGTGCAGCTTGCGGGTCGGCCGCAATACCCGGCGCAGCACGATGCTGCGCTGGCCATCGGTGAAGCGACCGAGCTGGCCGGGGAAGTCCTCGGCGAAACGCTGCTCTACCGGCGAAAGCGCCAGCGGCCGCAAGGTATGACCTTCGAACTGCAGCGGCCACTCATGAGCGACACGAGGTGCCACCGGCGCATTGGTAGACGGTGCCAGCAAAGGCCAGAGTGCTGCCAGCAGCAGGGCGCCGAGCAGACTATGGGTGCGACGTGTCGAGTTGCCAGGTTGCGCAGCTTCGGTTGTTGTCGACAGCGCAAAAGCGCGTCGCCCGATCACCCGGAAGATCATCCCGCAGACCCCGACGAATACCAGCAGCCCGACCGCCTCGTGGGCCCAGCCGGGCAATCCGCTGGCTCCGCTTTCGCCCCACACCAGCAGCGTGTTGCGCAGGATGTTGCCGCCCAGCACCAGCAGTCCCACCAGCGGCAGGCGCCGCAGCAACTGGCGGTCGGGCAGCCGCATCCAGACCGCCAGCGTGCAAGCGGTGAAATAGCCGACCCAGGCCATCTGGATACCCGAGCAGGGCGCATCGACCATCACCCACTGGCCATCCACCCACAGCGCACTACCCTGCCGTTCCACTGTCCAGCCGCCCAGGCGCAACAGCCAGGCGCTGGCCTCGGCGGTGACGACTCGCAGCGGATAACCGACGAAGAACTGCAGCGAAGACAGCAGCGGCAGCGACAACACGCCCAGCCCCAGCCAGCCCACCCAGGGCTGGCCGGGGGCTCGCAGGCTGAGGATCACCAGCAGCAGTGCCAGCACCGAGACCAGTCCACGCAGCAGCGGCGGCAGGATCGATTGGGACATTGCGCCGGCCATCAGCAGAAGCACTGCGCCGCACAGCCAACGCAGACGAGGTTGCGCGCGCAGGCTGGAGCGATCGCGCCAGAGCAACAGGCCGAGACTCGCCAAAGCAATGATTCCCAGCGGATCATCCGAGCCATCACCGAGGCGCCGCGCGGCCCACAGCCAGCTGGGCCAGGCCGCCAGCGCGGCGATCAACAGCCAGCTCCAGCCAGGCAGGCGCAGGGTCATGCGGCTTTCCTCCGCCACCACCAGCCGCCCAGCGCGGCCAGCAGCAACATGGCCCATACGCCCGGCTCCGGAGTGCCTGGCACGCTGCTGCCGATGGCGTTGTTGCTCACGCCCTGGGGCAGAGGCAGCGGTTGGTCGACTGTTCTGCTCGCTTGTGGGTCGGGATTGCGCACCTGCTGGTCGACGGCGATGAACGAGGTGTAGGGGGTGAGCAGCTGATATTTCAGGCCGAGGTCGAGGATCTGCGAGCTGAACTCGAAGCCGCCATCGAGAGCTTCCTGGTCCATCAGGGTGGCGAGGCGCTGGCGTGCCCACAGGTGAGCGAGCGCACCGCTGTTATCGGTAAGGTTGCCGGCGCTGATCGGCAGGCGTACCTGGAACGGCCCGTCCGCGGCATGGGCATCGAGTCGCAGCTCACCGCGTGGCTCGCCTTTCCACTTGCCGAACAGCACCAGCGGACGATTGGCGAACAGGTCGGGCAATTGCACCGGCTCCACGTCGTAGACCTCGAGGCCCTCGAAGCGGGCCTGGATACCCTTGAGCAGCGGGCTGTCGATCATCCGGCGGAAACGCTGTGCTGCGCGGTTCGCCTCCACGGCATCCGTCACCACGAAGGGCTCGCCCTGCCCTGCCCGTGCCAGGCCTTCGATCAGGCTGCGGTTCACCGCGCTGCCAATGCCGAAGGCGAACAGGTTGGCCTTGCTCAGGTTTTCGCGCACCAGTTTGTAGGCGCTGCTCTCGATGGTGACGTAGCCGTCGGTGACCACCACGAAGCTGCGCGAGCGCTCCGGGTCGGTCGGCATCGCCAGCGCCTCGCGCAGGGCCGGCATCAGCTCGGTGCCGCCGGCGCCGACCTGGTTGTCCAGCAGGTCGATGGCAAGGCGGATGTTGTCCGGGGTCGCGGCCAGCGAACGGTCGGCCAGCTTGCGGTTGTCTCCGGCGAACAGCAGCAGGTTGAACGTATCGCTGGGGCGCAGCCGGCCGATCAGGTCGCGCAGCAGGGTCTTGGTGGTGTCCAGCGGGAAGCCGTTCATGGAGCCGGAGACGT
The DNA here is from genome assembly GCA_046940325.1 of Enterobacterales bacterium AE_CKDN230030158-1A_HGKHYDSX7. Classification (GTDB taxonomy): domain Bacteria; phylum Pseudomonadota; class Gammaproteobacteria; order Pseudomonadales; family Pseudomonadaceae; genus Pseudomonas. Next base: position 226,274 of record JBKYMN010000002.1, read on the forward strand.
CGACGATGAACACGTAGTCGCGCGGGACGATAAGCCGGGCTTCCGGTGCGCGCGGTGGCGCGACCATGGCCAGGAAGAAGTTCTCCTGTGCGCCGCGCGACAGCAGCAGGCCGCTTTGCACGACCTCGCCGCCGAGCTGGTAGTCGAGGATGAAGTCGCGGTTGCCGGCGGTGGCATCGTCGGCCGCGACGCGAGCGGTGGCGCGCTGGCCATCTCTCTGGATCGCCAGGCGATGGGAGGGGGAGATGATCTCGCCGATCTGCACCGGCGCCAGCAGTTCGACCTGCAGGGCGAACGTCGTGGCTGAAGGTTGACCTGCCGGCAGGTACGGTGACTCGATCCACTGCTGCTGGCCGCTGCCGGACTCGGCGCGACCGTTGTAGCGCGGCCCGACCACCGTGGGAAAGACGAACTGGAATCTCCCGTCCGTGGGCACCAGCAGCTCGCTGTAGCGCAGCTCCACCTGCACCACGTCGCCAGGCAGGATGTTGGCAACGTTCATCTGGAACACGTTCTCGCGTTCCTGCTCCAGCAGCGCGGCGGTCTTGCCGTCCTGCCTGGCCTGCTGGTACTCGGCCTTGGCCTTCTGCTTCTCGCGGACCTGCGCCTGAATCACCCGGTCGCCCAGGTGCACGGTCATGCCGTGGACGGCGGCACGGGTCGAGGCGGGGAACACGTAGCGCGCCTCCAACGGAGTATTGCCCTGGTTGCGGTATTCCTGGGTCACCGTGACTTCGGCGATGTTGCCCAGCACATGGGCCTCCACACGGGTTGCCTTGAGCGGCAGCGCATCGACGGTCGGGTCGGCATTCTCGACGAAGAAGTACGGGCTGGAGCTGCTGTCATCTGCGGCCAGCGCCGCCAGGCTGGCACTCATCGCCATCAGCAGCCAGCACAGCCGTGCAAGGAAGGTTGGGGTACGCATCGCGGGCCTCCGGGCCTGTGGATCGAATGACCGCAGGTTGCGCGCGCGCCGTGGGCGCAATGTGCTCGCCGGGTGGAGATTGTGTGGAGCCTCGATGGCGCCCGAAATGCCGGCGCGAGCGGCTACAATGGCCGCCATCTGCTTGAAGGAGTTTTCCGTGGAGAAATTCAAGGGCGCACTGGTGGTGGGCTTCCTGCGGTTGTTCGCCATGCTGCCGTGGCGTGCGGTGGGTGCTTTGGGCGCCGGTATCGGCTGGTTGATGTGGAAGCTGCCCAACCGCTCCCGCGAGATCGTGCGGATCAACCTGTCGCACTGCTTCCCCGAGCTGTCCGAAGCCGACCTGGAAAAACTCGTCGGCCAGAGCCTGATGGACATCGGCCGCACGCTGACCGAGAGCGCCTGCGCCTGGATGTGGTCGCCGCAGAAGTCGCTGCAGTACATCCGTGAAGTCGAAGGCATGGAGGTGCTGGAAGAAGCGCTGGCCTCCGGCGACGGCCTGGTCGGTATCACCAGCCACCTGGGCAACTGGGAAGTGCTCAACCACTTCTACTGTTCCTACGCCAAGCCGATCATTTTCTACCGCCCGCCGAAGCTGAAAGCGGTGGACGACCTGCTGAAGAAGCAGCGCGTGCAGCTGGGCAACCGTGTTGCGCCGTCAACGCCCGAAGGCATCAAGAGCGTGATCAAGGAAGTGAAGAGCGGCGGCTGCGTCGGCATCCCCTGCGACCCGGAACCGGACCTCGGTTCGGGCCTGTTCGTGCCCTACCTGGGTACCACCGCACTGACCAGCAAGTTCGTGCCCTCGCTGCTGTCGCGCGGCAAGGCCCGTGGTGTGTTCTTCCATGCCGTGCGCCTGCCCGATGGCAGCGGCTACAAGGTGATCCTCGAAGCCGCCCCGGCGGACATGTACGACAAGGACATGGCAGTCTCGGTGGCCGCCCTCAGCCGCGAACTGGCCAAGTACGTGCGCGCCTACCCCAGCCAGTACATGTGGACCATGAAGCGCTTCAAGAAGCGCCCCGAAGGTGAGGCGCGCTGGTACTGACCCGTCCCGCTCAATCGACCCGATAGGCACGGCGCCCCTGGATTGTTGATGCCGGGGGCGTCAGGCTGAATTTCCCTCGCTCCCGGAATCACCCCCATGCTCGGCCTGCCGACCACCGCCACCGCGCCGTTCTGTCCCTCGGAAGTCAAAGGCAGCATCCAGGTCGCCGCCGGCGCGCCGCTGTGGAAACGCATCCTGCAGTTCGCCGGCCCCGGCCTGCTGGTCTCCATCGGCTACATGGACCCGGGCAACTGGGCCACCGCCATCGAAGCCGGCTCGGGCTTCGGCTACCAACTGCTGTTCGTGGTGCTGCTTTCCAGCCTCGCGGGGATGGTCCTGCAGTGCCTGGCAATGCGCTTGGGGATCGTCACCGGCCAGGACCTGGCGCAGCTCTCGCGTAGCCGCTACAGCCTCGGCACGGCACGCCTGCAATGGTTGCTGGCGGAGCTGTCGATCGTCGCCACGGACCTCGCGGAAGTGCTGGGCTGCGCCCTGGCCTTCCACCTCCTGCTGGGCGTCGACCTGGTCACCGGCGTCATCCTCACTGCTTTCGACACCCTCATCGTGCTCGGCCTCAAGGGCCAGCGATTCCGCCACCTGGAAGCGATCATGCTGGGCTTGATCGTCACCATCAGCGGCTGCTACCTGGTCGAGCTGATCCTCATCAAGCCCTACTGGCCCGACGTCGCCGCCGGCTTCCTGCCCAGCTGGGACGCGGTCACCCAGCGCGAGCCGCTGTACCTGGCGATCGGCATCCTCGGCGCCACGGTGATGCCGCACAACCTCTACCTGCACTCTTCCATCGTGCAGACCCGACAGGTCAGCGGAACCCACGGCAAGGCCGCGGCGATCCGCCTGACGCGCATCGACACCGTGGTCTCGCTGAGCCTCGCGCTGCTGGTCAACGCGGCGATCCTGATCCTCGCCGCCGCGGCCTTCCACGAGACCGGCCACACCGGCGTCACCGAGATCCAGGACGCCTACCGCCTGCTCGAACCGCTGGTGGGCACCGGTCTTGCGGCGATCCTCTTCGGCGTCGCCCTGCTCGCCTCCGGGCAGAGCTCCACCTTCACCGGCACCATCGCCGGGCAGGTGATCATGGATGGCTTCCTGCAGATGAAGATTCCCTGCTGGCAGCGCCGCCTGATCACCCGCGCCCTGGCGCTGATTCCGGCGCTGATCGGTGTGGTGATGCTGGGCGACAAGGCGGTGGGCAAACTGCTGGTGATGAGTCAGGTAGTGCTCAGCCTGCAACTGCCCTTCGCGCTCTGGCCGCTGATCCGCTTCACCAGTGATCGCACGCTGATGGGCGAATTCGCCAACAGCCTAGTTACCCGCGCGCTGGCCTGGACCCTGTTCGGGGTCATCAGCGCGGCCAATCTCTGGCTGCTCCTGCAACTGCTGGCTTGACCTGACCGATGGGTTTGAGGCCCATTAGTGCGCTGACATTCAGGACGGATGCCATCCATGGCCAACCAAAGGCAGTACCCGCGGACCCCGATGAAGTGCCGGATCAAGATCAGCCATCCCGACTTCGGCGACGTGTTCGGCCATACCCGTGACCTGTCAGACGGTGGCGTCTACGTTCGCCACGAAGTGCTCGCCGCACTGCCTGCCGGCACGCGGGTCACCGGCCAGGTGCAGGACATGCCCTTCGATGCGCCGATCCTGGAGATGGAAGTGATGCGCACCGATGCCGAGGGCGCGGGTTTCCGCTTCGTCGGCAACGGCTGACGTCTACCCATCCCATGGAGCTGTTCCTAGCGGAAGGTGCCAGCCGCCGCTGAACAAAAAACGTCCAGAAAAACCTGACTTTCAAGTCCGGATCGTATACAATGCGCGCCGCTCGGCATGGTGCCGGGCATGGGTTCCCTCACCCCATCGACGAAAAAGGCCCCAAGCATGTCGGCATCCCTTCCGGCGGCAAGGCGCGGCGCACTCGCCGGTCTGGTCGCGTTCCACATCCTGATCATCATCGCCAGCAACTACCTGGTGCAGCTGCCAATGACCCTGTTTGGCTGGCACACCACCTGGGGCGCATTCAGCTTCCCGTTCATCTTCCTGGCCACCGACCTCACCGTCCGCCTGCTCGGCAAACGCCCGGCGCGGCTGGTCATTGCGCGGGTGATGGTCCCGGCGCTGCTGGCCTCCTACGTGATCTCGGTGATCTTCCAGGAAGGCGCCTTCCGAGGCTTCGCCTCCCTGGGCGAATTCAACACCTTCGTCGCGCGGATTTCCCTGGCCAGCTTCCTGGCCTACGTCTTCGGCCAGATCCTCGATATCCAGGTGTTCGATCGCCTGCGCCGCATGCGCCAGTGGTGGATCGCCCCGGTGGTCTCGACCCTGTTCGGCAACCTGCTGGACACCTTCACCTTCTTCTCCATCGCCTTCTGGCACAGCGACAACGCCTTCATGGCCGAGCACTGGGTGGAGATCGCCTGGGTCGACTACGGCGTGAAGCTGGCGGTCATGCTGATGCTGTTCGTGCCGCTCTACGGCATGTTGCTCAGTGCCATCACCCGCAACCTGCGGCGGCAACCCTCGGTGGCCTGAGGCTGCTGGAAAAACATCGGCACTGAACGGCCGAGCATGACAAAGGGCGCCTAGGCGCCCTTTGTCTTGTCCAGCTTGCGCAGGAACACGGTCATTTCCTTTTCTGCCTGCTTGTCGCCATGGGCCTGCGCGGCGGCCAGGCCATCGGTCCAGGCGGTGCGGGCGCCGTCGAGGTCACCCGCGGCCTGCAGCGCCTTGCCCAGCAGCTTCCAGGCGGCGGAGTACTTGGGGTCCTGCTCCACGCAGCGGCGCAGGTGTTCGGCGGCCTTCGTTGTGTCGCCGGCATCCAGGTAGCCCTTGCCCAGGCCGAAGCGCAGCAGCGAATTGTCCACGCCCTTGGCGAGCATCTTTTCCAGCGAATCGATCATGGCGAGCCTCCGTCAGCAGGCCGCCATTCTGCCTCAAGATCAGCGCCTCAAGTGCGCCAGAAGGCGGGCGTGAGCAGGATCAGCAACGAGAACACCTCCAGCCGCCCGAGCACCATCGCCAGGCTCAGCACCAGCTTGGCGCTGGCCGGCAGGCTGCCGTAGTGCACGGCGGCCTCGCCCAGCGCCGGACCCAGGTTGTTCAGGCAGGAGGCGAGCGTGGAGAACGCGGTGAGCTGGTCCACACCCAGGGCCAGCAGCACCAGCATCAGGGTGACGAAGGTCAGCAGGTAGATCGAGAAGAACGCCCATACCGACTCCACCACGCGGTCCGGCACCGTGCGCCGCCCCAGCTTCACCAGGAACACCCCGTTGGGATGCAGCAGGCGGAGGAACTCGCGCATGCCCTGGCGATACACCAGCAGCATGCGCATCACCTTCATGCCGCCACCGGTGGAGCCGGCGCAGGCACCGATGAAGGTGCTGCAGAGCAGCAGGTAGGGCAGCAGGGTCGGCCAACTGCTGAAATCGGCGAGACCGAAGCCGGTGGTGGTGGCCACCGAGACCACCATGAAGGCCGCGTAACGGATCGATTGCAGCGGCGAGTCGTAGTGGTGCTTGAGGATCAGCGTGGCTGCTGTGATCAGGAACAGCATCAGCAGGATGCCCAGGTACGCCCGGCATTCCGGGTCCTTCAGGTAATGACTGAGCCGGCGCTGGCGCCAGGCGAGGAAGTGCAGGCTGAAGTTGATCCCCGAGATCACCAGGAAGGCCATGCAGATCAGTTCGATCAGCGGGCTGTCGAAGTAGCCGATGCTGGCGTCGTGGGTGGAGAAGCCGCCGATGGCGATGGTCGAGAAGCTGTGGCCGATGGCGTCGAACAGGCTCATGCCCGCCACCCAGTAGGCCAACGCGCAGGCGGCGGTGAGGCCGCAATAGAGGAACCAGAGGGTCTTGGCGGTATCGGCGATGCGCGGCGACAGCTTGTGCTCCTTCAGCGGGCCGGGCATTTCCGCGCGGTACAGCTGCATGCCGCCGATGCCGAGCATCGGCATCACCGCCACCGCCAGCACGACGATACCCATGCCGCCCAGCCATTGCAGCTGCTGGCGGTAGTAGAGGATGGCGTGGGGCAGCGTATCGAGCCCGGTGAGCACGGTGGCGCCGGTGGTGGAAAGGCCGGAGAAGGACTCGAACAACGCATCGGCCATGCCCATGTGCGGCGCCTCCGACAGTGCGAAAGGCAGGGCGCCGAAGGAGCCCAGGACGATCCAGAAGAGCGCCGTCACCAGGTAGCCATCGCGGATGCGCAGGTCTTCCTTGTGCTGGCGGCAAGGCCACCAGAGGGCGAAGCCGGTCAGCAGGGTGACCAGCAGCGACAGGCCGAAGGGCCGCCAGGCGTGCTCGACATAGTGGAGGTCCACCAGCAGGGGGGGCAGGTGCGTGATGCTGAACAGCATCAGCAGCACGCCGAGGATTCGACCGATGGAGGAATAGCGCATGACTGGGGCAGGCAAGCGGGAATAGGCCGCGCAGGGTGACAAGAGAGTCAGGCTTGCGCAGTAGGCCTCGTCCGAAACTGCCTCGGAATTAACTGGCAGGGCCGCCCTACGGCGGCCCTGGGGGATCAGAAGAAGGTCAGGCCGGCCTGGAACAGCCGCTCGACGTCGCGGATGCGCTTCTTGTCCACCACGAAGAGGATCACGTGGTCGCCGGACTCGATCTTCGTCTCGCCGTGAGCAATCAGCACGTCGTCGTCGCGGATCACCGCGCCGATGGTGGTGCCCGGCGGCAGCTGCACTTCGTTGATCTTGCGGCCGATCACCTTGCTCGACTTGGCGTCGCCATGGGCGACCACCTCGATGGCCTCGGCGGCGCCGCGGCGCAGGGAGTGCACGCTCTCGATGTCGCCACGGCGCACGTGGGTGAGCAAGGTGCCGATGGTGGCCAGCTGGGGGCTGATGGCGATGTCGATCTCACCGCCCTGCACCAGGTCCACGTAGGCAGGGTTGTTGATCAGCGTCATCACCTTGCGCGCGCCCAGGCGCTTGGCCAGCAGCGAGGACATGATGTTGGCTTCGTCGTCGTTGGTCAGGGCGAGGAACAGGTCGGTGTCGCCGATGTTCTCTTCCAGCAGCAGGTCGCGGTCCGAGGCGCTGCCCTGCAGCACGATGGAGCTGTCCAGGTTGTCGGAGAGGTGCCGGCAGCGTGCCGGGTTCATCTCGATGATCTTCACCTGGTAGCGGCTCTCGATGGCTTCGGCCAGGCGCTCGCCGATGTTGCCGCCGCCGGCGATGATGATCCGCTTGTAGCTGTCCTCCAGCCGGCGCATCTCGCCCATCACCGCGCGGATGTGGGCCTTGGCGGCGATGAAGAACACCTCGTCATCGGCCTCGATCACCGTGTCGCCCTGGGGAATGATCGGCCGGTTGCGTCGATAGATCGCCGCCACGCGGGTATCGGCGTTGGGCATGTGCTCGCGCAGCTGGCGCAGCTCCTGGCCCACCAGCGGGCCGCCGTAGTAGGCGCGGATGCCCACGAGCTGGGCCTTGCCCTCGGCAAAGTCGATCACCTGCAGGGCGCCGGGGTATTCCACCAGGCGCTTGATGTAGTTGGTCACCACCTGCTCGGGGCTGATCAGCACGTCGACCGGGATCGCCTCGTTGTCGAACAGCCCGGCGCGGGTCAGGTAAGCCGCCTCGCGCACGCGGGCGATCCGCGTCGGGGTGTTGAACAGGGTGTAGGCGACCTGGCAGGCCACCATGTTCACCTCGTCGCTGTTGGTCACCGCCACCAGCATGTCGGCGTCGTCGGCGCCGGCCTGGCGCAGCACGGTGGGGAACGAGGCCTTGCCGTGGACGGTGCGGATGTCCAGGCGGTCGTTGAGGTCGCGCAGGCGCTCGCCGTCGGTGTCGACCACGGTGATGTCGTTGGCTTCGCTGGCCAGGTGCTCGGCCAGAGTGCCGCCGACCTGGCCGGCACCGAGGATGATGATCTTCATGGAGCGGGGTGCTTTCCGTTTCGATCCGTTGGGAGTCGGCGCCTGTTACTTGGCCGAAATCTTGATCAGCTTGGCATAGTAGAAACCGTCATGCCCGCCCGGTTGCGGCAGCAGCTGGCGGCCGTGGGGCTGCTTGAGGCCCCAGGGGCCCGGCAGGTCCAGTTCGCGGGCGCCGGGGGTGCGGCCGAGGAACGCGGCTATCTGCTCGCTGTTTTCCCGTGGCATCACCGAACAGGTCGCATAGACCATCACGCCGCCGACTTCGAGGGTCGCCCACAGCGCGTCGAGCAGTTCGCCCTGCAGTTGCGCCAGTGCCTCGATGTCTTCGGCGGTGCGGGTCAGCTTGATGTCCGGGTGACGGCGGATGACGCCGGTGGCGGAACAGGGGGCGTCCAGCAGGATGCGCTGGAACGGCTTGCCGTCCCACCATTTGGCGGTGTCGCGGGCGTCGGCGGCGAACAGCTGGGCGTCGAGTTGCAGGCGCGCGAGGTTCTCGCGTACACGCACCAGGCGGCTTTCCTCCAGGTCCACGGCGACCACGCCGGCCAGCGCCGGCTCGGCTTCCATCAGGTGGCAGGTCTTGCCGCCAGGGGCGCAGCAGGCATCCAGAACGCGCTGGTTGGGCGCCAGTTCCAGCAGGTCGGCGGCCAGCTGCGCGGCTTCGTCCTGCACGCTGACGCGGCCTTCGGCAAAACCGGGCAGCTCGCGTACGTCGCAGGGCTGCACGAGGTTGATACCGTCGCGGCTGAACTCGCAGGCAATGGCTTCGAAGCCGACGCGGTTGAGTTCTTCCAGGTAGGCATCGCGGCTGCCGTGGCGACGGTTCACCCGCAGGGTCATCGGCGGGTGCGCGTTGTTGGCAGCGCAGATGGCTTCGAACTGCTCCGGCCAGGACTTCTTCAGTGCCTTCTGCAGCCAGCGCGGGTGCGCCAGGCGCGCGGCCGGGTCCTTGTCGACTTCGGCCAGCAGCGTTTCGCTCTCGCGCTGGGCGCGGCGCAGCACGGCGTTGAGCAGCCCCTTGGCCCAGGGCTTCTTCAGCTTGTCGGCGCAGCCGACCGTTTCGCCGATGGCCGCGTGCGGCGGAATACGGGTGTAGAGCAACTGGTAGAGGCCGACCAGCAGCAGCGCCTCGACGTCACGGTCGCCGGCCTTGAAGGGCTTCTGCAGCAGGCGCGCGGCCAGGGTGGACAGGCGCGGCTGCCAGCGGGCGGCGCCAAAGGCCAGTTCCTGCACCAGGCCGCGGTCGCGCGGCTCGACGTTTTCCAGCTGGGTCGGCAGCGAACTGCCCAGCGAGGCGCGGCCGGCGAGGACTGCGGCCAGCGCGCGGGCCGCCGCCAGGCGGGGATTGGTACTCATGCGCCCTGCCCTGTTTGACCAAGCACCTGGCCAGCGGCGAACTGCTCGCGGCGGCTGTTGAACAGGTCGGCAAAGGCCAGCGGCTTGCCACCGGGCAGTTGCAGGCGGGTCAGCAGCAGTGCGCCTTCACCGCAGGCGACCAGCAGGCCGTCGCGGCTGGCGTCGAGGATTTTGCCGGGCTCGCCCTTGCCTTGTGCCGGCTGGGCGCCGAGCACCTTCAGCGCGGCGTCACCCAGCGTGGTATGGCACACCGGCCAGGGTGTGAAGGCGCGGATACGGCGCTCCAGCTCGTCGGCCGGGTGCGACCAGTCGATCCGCGCTTCTTCCTTGTTCAGTTTGTGCGCATAGGTGGCCAGGGCATCGTCCTGTACCTCGCCCTTGAGCGTGCCGGCGGCAAGGCCGGCGATGGCCTCGACCACGGCTTTGGGACCCAGCTCGGCGAGTCGGTCGTGCAGGCTGCCGCCGGTGTCCTCGGCGGAAATCGGGGTGCTGACCTTGAGCAGCATCGGCCCGGTGTCCAGGCCGGCTTCCATCTGCATCACGGTGACGCCACTCTCGGCGTCGCCGGCTTCCACCGCGCGCTGGATCGGCGCGGCGCCGCGCCAGCGCGGCAGCAGGGAGGCGTGGCTGTTGATGCAGCCCAGGCGCGGAATGTCCAGCACCACCTGCGGCAGGATCAGCCCGTAGGCGACCACCACCATCAGGTCGGGCTTGAGCGCCGCGAGTTCGGCCTGGGCGGCGGGATCGCGCAGGGTCGGCGGCTGCAGCACGCTCAGGCCGTGTTCCAGCGCGAGTTGCTTGACCGGGCTGGGCATCAGTTTCTGGCCGCGGCCGGCCGGGCGATCCGGCTGGGTATAGACGGCGACGATCTGGTGCGGCGTATCGAGCAGTGCCTTGAGGTGCTCGGCGGCGAATTCCGGGGTGCCGGCGAAGACGATGCGCAGTGCTTGGCTCATATCGGGCTCACAAAAAAACAAAAGGCTTGCCGGGGCAAGCCTTTGGGGATGGGGTCACGCCTGTTGCCGGTGCTGCTTTTCCAGCTTCTTGCGGATGCGGTCGCGCTTGAGGTTGGACAGGTAGTCGACGAACAGCTTGCCGTTGAGGTGATCGCACTCGTGCTGGATGCACACGGCGAGCAGGCCCTCGGCCACTTCCTCGAACGGATTGCCGTCGCGGTCCTGGGCCTTGATCCGCACTTTCTGCGGACGGTCTACATTTTCGTAGAAGCCGGGCACCGACAGGCAGCCTTCCTGGTACTGGTCCATTTCCTCGGTGAGGTACTCGAACTCCGGGTTGATGTAGACCCGGGGTTCGGACTTGTCCTCGGACAGGTCCATCACCACGACGCGCTTGTGCACGTTGATCTGCGTCGCCGCCAGACCGATGCCCGGCGCCTCGTACATGGTTTCGAACATGTCGTCGATCAGCGTGCGCAGGGCGTCATCGAAGACCGTGACGGGCTTGGCGATGGTCCGCAGGCGCGGATCGGGGAATTCGAGAATGTTCAGAATGGCCATATACGTTTGTGATGCACTTGTGGAATAAAGTCAAAATCGGCTGCTAATATGCTGAGCAGCATCGAAAAACGCTGGAAAGCGCGGTAGGGGCGGCTTCCAGGCGTTTCATGTGTACACATAATAAAGGGATTCACCGCATGAGGAAAACACTACTCGCCCTGCTGCTGCTCGCTGCAGGCGGGGTGGCGCAGGCTGCCGTGCAGCTCAAGGAAGGCCATCCGGATCGCTATACCGTAGTGAAGGGCGACACCCTCTGGGACATCTCCGGCAAGTTCCTCAGCAAGCCGTGGAAGTGGCCGGAAATCTGGCAGGTGAATCCGCAGATTCAGAACCCGCACCTGATCTATCCGGGTGACGTGCTGAGCCTTACGTACATCGATGGCCAGCCACGCCTGATGCTCAACCGCGGCGAGTCGCGCGGGACCATCAAGCTGTCGCCGCGGGTGCGCAGCACCCCAATCGCCGAGGCGATCCCGACCATTCCGCTGGACAAGATCAACGCCTTCCTGCTGTCCAACCGCATCGTCGACAACGCTGACGTCTTCAGCAACGCACCCTATGTGGTGGCCGGTGCCCAGGAAAGCGTGATCAGCGGTGCCGGCGACCGGGCCTATGCCCGGGGTGACTCGCTGTCCGAAGACAACAGCTACGGCATCTTCCGCCAGGCCAAGGTGTACACCGACCCGGAAACCAACGAAGTCCTGGGCATCGACGCGATGGACGTCGGCGGCGCCAACGTCACCGCGAAGGAAGGCGACGTCGCCACCCTGATGCTGACCCGCACCACCCAGGAAGTGCGCTCCGGCGACCGCCTGTTCCCCACCGAGGAACGCGCGATCACCTCGACTTTCATGCCCAGCGAGCCGAGCACCCCGATCAAGGGCACCATCATCGACGTGCCGCGCGGCGTGACCCAGATCGGCAAGTTCGACGTGGTGACCATCGACAAGGGCACCCGCGACGGCCTCGCCGAAGGCAACGTGCTGGCCATCTACAAGCTCGGCGAAACCGTACGCGATCGCGTCACCGACGAAATGGTGAAGATCCCGGACGAGCGCTCTGGCCTGGTGATGATCTTCCGCACCTACAACCGCCTGAGCTACGGCCTGGTGCTGACCGCCAGCCGTTCGCTGGAGGTGGATGACCGCGTGCAGAATCCCTGATTCGCGCAGGTCCTGAGAAACCCCGCCTCGGCGGGGTTTTTTATTGGCCGCGAATCGGAAGGGGCTGACAGCGGCAGGCGGGACGGGGCGCCATAGTCCGAGGGTCCGCCTCGCCCAGGAATGCCGCCATGCCCGTCGAATCGACCTCGCTGATTTCCCCCGCCGAACTTGAAGCCCGCTTGCGCCTGCATGGGCTGCCCGAACTGGGACCGCGGCGCTTCCTCCGCCTGCTGCAAGCCTTCGGCTCGGCGTCTGCCGCGCTCAGCGCCCCGGCCGCCGCCTGGCGTTCGCTGGGGTTGCCCGCGGCCTGCGCCGAGCCGCGCCGCGATGCCGCCATTCGTGACCAGGCGGCCGAGTCGCTGCGCTGGCTGGAGGCGGCCGACCACCACCTGCTGATGTGGGGCGCGCCCGATTACCCCGCTCTGCTGGCCGAACTGGACGACGCGCCGCCACTGCTCTTCGTCGCCGGGGAACCGGGCCTGCTGGAGCGCCCGCAGCTGGCGATGGTTGGCAGCCGCCGCGCCAGCAAGCCGGGGCTGGATACCGCACGGGCCTTCGCCCGCAGCCTGGCCGGCGGCGGCTTCGTGATTACCAGCGGGCTGGCGCTGGGCATCGACGGGGCCGCCCACGAAGGCGCACTGGAGGCCGGCGGCAGGACCGTGGCAGTCCTTGGCACGGGCCTGGAGCACCTGTATCCACGCCGGCACCTGGGGTTGGCCAGGCGCATCGTCGAGCAGGGCAGCGCGCTGGTGTCCGAGTTTCCGTTGCACTGCGCGCCCCAGGCGTCGAACTTCCCTCGACGCAATCGCATCATCAGCGGGCTTTCCCTGGGCACCCTGGTGGTGGAGGCGAGCCCATCCAGCGGCTCGCTGATTACCGCGCGGCTGGCGGCGGAGCAGGGGCGCGAGGTCTATGCCATCCCCGGTTCGATCCATCACCCCGGCGCGCGCGGCTGCCACGAGCTGATCCGCCAGGGGGCGACGCTGGTGGAGACGGTCGAGCACATTCTCGAAGGCCTGCAGGGATGGACGCTGAGCGTTCCGGCGACGCCGCGCCCGCCCGAGCTGCCAGCCCATCCGCTGCTCGACCTGCTCCGGGCCGCCCCGCACAGCAGCGAGCAGCTGGCGCTGCGCAGTGGCCTGGAACTGCCGCAGGTGCTGGTACAGCTGACCGACCTGGAGCTGGATGGGCGGGTGGCCTGCGAGGCCGGCGTCTGGGTGCATCGCGCCCCCTGAGCACGTAAACTGCCGCGCATCGCAGCCCCGAGGAATTCCCGATGTACAGCAACTGGCGTACCCAGCGCATGGCCCAGGTCGTGCGCGATGGCGGTGTGATCGCTTACCCGACCGAAGCCGTCTGGGGCCTGGGCTGCGACCCGTGGAGCGCCGACGCCGTGTACCGCCTGCTGGCGATCAAGGCGCGTCCGGTGGAGAAGGGCATGATCGTGGTGGCCGGCGACATCCGCCAGTTCGACTTTCTCCTTGAAGACCTGCCCGAAGCCTGGCGGGACAAGCTCGCCGCCAGTTGGCCCGGCCCCAACACCTGGCTGGTGCCGCACCAGGGCCGGCTGCCCGAGTGGGTGACCGGCGAGCATGACACTGTTGCCCTGCGCGTGACCGATCACCCGCTGGTGCGTGAGCTGTGCCGCTTCACCGGCCCGCTGATTTCCACCTCCGCCAACCCCGCCGGCCGGCCGTCCGCGCGCAGCCGCCTGCGCGTCGAGCAGTACTTCCGTGGCGAGCTGGATGGAGTGCTCGGCGGCGCCCTGGGCGGGCGCCGCAACCCAAGCCTGATCCGCGACCTGCGCACCGGCGAGACGGTACGTCCGTCCTGACCCTGTAGGAGCGAGCTTGCTCGCGAACGCTCTTCAGATCAGGGCAGCAGAATCGTCGACCCGGTCGTACGCCGCGCCGCCAGTTCGGTCTGCGCCTTGGCGGCCTCGGCCAGGGCGAAGCGCTGGTTGATCTCCACCTTCACCTTGCCGCTGGTGATCATGCCGAACAGGTCGTCAGCCATGGCCTGCAGGCGCTCCGGCGTGCTGGCGTAGCCGAACAGCGTCGGGCGGGTGACGTACAGCGAGCCCTTCTGCGAGAGGATGCCCAGGTTGACTCCGTCCACCGGGCCGGAGGCGTTGCCGAAACTCACCACCAGGCCGCGCTGGGCGGTGCAATCCAGCGAGGTCAGCCAGGTGTCCTTGCCCACCGAGTCGTAGACCACCGGGCACTTCTTCCCATCGGTCAGCGCCTGCACGCGCTCGACCACGTTCTCGTGGCTGTAGTCGATGGTGGCCCAGGCGCCGTGGGCTTTCGCCAGTTCCGCCTTGGCCGCCGAACTCACCGTGCCGATCAGGTGTGCGCCGATGGCCTTCGCCCATTGGCAGGCGATCAGCCCGACACCACCGGCCGCCGCGTGCCAGAGGATGGTCTGGCCGGGTTGCACGTTGTAGGTCTGGCGCAGCAGGTACTGCACGGTCAGGCCCTTGAGCATGACGGCGGCGGCCTGCTCGAAGGTGATCGCGTCCGGCAGCTTCACCACGTTGGCCGCCGGCAGCACGTGCTGTTCGCTGTAGGCGCCCAGGGGGCCGGTGGCATAGCCGACGCGGTCGCCGACCTTCAGGGTGGTCACCGCGCTGCCCACCGCCTCCACCTCGCCGGCGCCTTCGGTGCCGACGCCCGAGGGCATCGCCGGGGCGGGATACAGGCCGCTGCGGTAGTAGGTGTCGATGAAGTTCAGGCCGATGGCGCGGTTGCGCACGCGCACTTCGTGGGGGCCGGGTTCGGCCGGGGTGTAGTCGACCAGTTCGAGGACTTCCGGGCCGCCGGTCTTGGCGAATTGAACACGCTTGGCCATGTCGCTCTCCGTCAATGCGCGAGGTAACGCCTCGCAGGGGGAAAAGACTTTCATCCAAGCCGCCGGCTTGACGGCCGTCAAGACCAGCTTTGCCGGCGACGATGGTATGCTGGCGCCCGTTTTCGAATCTGAACCCCGCTCCGGCCCGCGCCACGCGTGGCTTTCCCGCTCCAAGGTGATTCTCGTGACCGATCGCATCGAGGCCGTGAAGGCCTACCTGCTCGACCTGCAAGACCGCATCTGCGCCGCACTCGAAGCCGAGGACGGCAGCGCCCGCTTCGTCGAGGACGCCTGGCAGCGGCCGGCTGGCGGCGGCGGTCGGACCCGGGTGATCGGCGACGGCGCACTGATCGAGAAGGGCGGCGTGAACTTCTCCCACGTCTTCGGCGCCGGCCTGCCGCCCAGCGCCAGCGCGCACCGCCCGGAGCTCGCCGGTCGCGGTTTCCAGGCGCTGGGCGTATCGCTGGTGATCCACCCGACCAACCCTCACGTGCCAACTTCCCACGCCAACGTGCGCTTCTTCATCGCCGAGAAGGAAGGTGAAGAGGCGGTCTGGTGGTTCGGCGGCGGCTTCGACCTGACGCCCTACTACGCCCACGAGGAAGACTGTGTGCTCTGGCACCAGGTCGCCCGTGACGCCTGCGCACCCTTCGGCGAAGACGTCTACCCACGCTACAAGGAGTGGTGCGACCGCTACTTCCACATCAAGCACCGCAACGAACCGCGCGGTGTCGGCGGCCTGTTCTTCGACGACCTGAACCAGTGGGACTTCGACACCAGCTTTGCCTTCCTGCGGGCCATCGGCGATGCCTACATCGACGCCTACCTGCCCATCGTGCGCAAGCGCAAGGCGACGCCGTACACCGAGCAACAGCGCGAGTTCCAGGCCTTCCGCCGCGGGCGTTACGTCGAGTTCAACCTGGTCTACGACCGCGGCACCCTGTTCGGCCTGCAGTCGGGCGGGCGCACCGAGTCGATCCTCATGTCGCTGCCGCCGCAGGTACGCTGGGGCTATGACTGGAAACCCGAGCCGGGCAGCGAGGAAGCGCGCCTCACCGAGTATTTTCTCACCGATCGGGACTGGCTGGCGCAGGCCTGATTTATTTCTCATTGCAGGAGCGGGCCCATGGGACGCTCCTGCAGGCTGGGCAGTGCTGCCGGAACCCCGGCACTCTCTTCGCCCTTCCCGTTCCTCACGCTTCAGGATTCTGAATGGACCGCTACTGCGTCTTCGGCAACCCCATCGGCCACAGCAAGTCGCCGCAGATCCACCGCCTGTTCGCCGAGCAGACCGGCCAGGCGCTGAGCTACGACGCGCGGCTGGCGCCGCTGGACGATTTCGCCGGGAACGCCCGTGAATTCTTCGCCGAAGGCCAGGGCGGCAACGTCACCGTGCCGTTCAAGGAAGATGCCTACCGCCTGGCCACCGAGCTGAGCGAGCGTGCGCGCCGGGCCGGGGCGGTGAACACCCTGAAGAAACTCGAAGGCGGCGGTCTGCTGGGCGACAACACCGACGGCGCCGGGCTGACCCGCGACCTGACGGTGAACCACGGTGTCGTCCTGCGGGGCGCGCGCATCCTGGTGCTGGGCGCCGGTGGTGCCGTGCGCGGCATCCTCGAGCCGTTCCTGGCCGAGCAGCCGGCCTGCATCGTCGTCGCCAATCGCACGGCCTCCAAGGCCGAGCAACTGGCGGAGGAATTCAAGGACCTGGGCCCGGTGAGCGGCGGTGGTTTCGACCTGCGCGCCGAGCCCTTCGACCTGATCGTCAACGGCACCTCGGCGTCGCTGGCCGGCGAGCTGCCGCCCATTGATCCTGCGCTGATCCAGCCAGGGCACACCGTCTGCTACGACATGATGTACGGCAAGGACGTGACCGCGTTCAATCGCTGGGCCGCAGAGCACGGTGCGGCGCACTGCATCGACGGGCTGGGTATGCTGGTGGAGCAGGCGGCGGAAGCCTTCCTGCTGTGGCGTGGCGTGCGCCCGGATTCGGCGCCGGTGCTGGACGAATTGCGCCTTCAGCTCAAGGGCTGATCACCGCTCTGCACCTGTAGGAGCGCGCCATGCGCGCGATCGCGGGCATGGCCCGCTCCTGCAGTGAGTTCCGGAGCCTACCCTGCAGGCGCCGGGACACAGGCCTATTCCTCCACCAGCAACACCCCGCCCTTCCCCATCTGCCTTTCCAGTTCTGCGCGCACCCGTGGGCGCGCATTGCGCAGCACCAGGCTGCGGCCCTCGCTCGCGAGGCGGCGGGCCTCCTGCTGGAGCATCTGCGCGCCGGCGAAGTCGATGAAGTTCACGTGGTGCGCATCCAGCACCAGGCGTTCGCCCCGGCTGCGCTGCATCAGCTTCTGCAGGTAGTCGCAGGCGCCGAAGAAGATCGAGCCTTCGATGCGCAGCACTTCCTCGTCTTCCCGCAGCCACTGCTGCACGCGCGGCTGCGAGGTGCGCTTGAGGTAGAAGAACAGCGAGGCCAGCACGCCGGCGTAGATGGCGTTCTGCAGCGGCAGCAGCAGGGTCGCCGCGAGTGTCAGCAGCATCACCAGGGATTCCGCGCGGCTGCCTTTCCATAACGCGCGCAAGGCCGGGCGGTCGACCAGGTTCCAGCAGATCAGCAGGATGCCGGCGGCCATGGCCGGCAGCGGGATGTGGCTGATCAGGCCGGCGCCGGCCACGGCCAGCAGGGCGACCCAGAGAGCGGAGAAAACCCCGGCCAGCGGCGTGCGCGCACCCGCCTCCTGGTTCAGCCCGGAACGGGTGAAGGAACCGGCGGACAGCGTGCCGGACAGCCACGGCCCGATCAGGTTGGACAACCCCTGCGCCCGCACTTCCTGATTGGCATCCAGCGTCTGGTGCGAACGCGCGGCCAGCGCGCGGGCAATCGACAGGCTGGTCACCAGCCCGAGCATGCCGCAGGCGACGGCGGCGGGGAGCAACTGGGCGATGGCGGACAGATCGAAAGACAACGGGCTGAGCGGCGGCAGTGCGCTACGGAAGGCCGCTACCTTGGCGACTCCGGCAAAGGTGGCCGGCATCACCCAGACCAGCGCGCTGGCGCCGAACAGGCCGACGAGCAGCGCCGGCCCGCGTCGCCACAGGCACTTCACCGTGAGGCTCAGCGCCAGGCTGACCAACCCCACCACTAGCGAAGGCCCATGGAACTGCGGCAGCGTCCACCAGAGCGCAGCCGCACTGGTCAGCGCCGTGCCCTGCCCGCCCGCGGGGATGCCGAGCAGGTACGGCAATTGGCCTATCACGATCACCAGCGCAGCACCGCAGGTGAAGCCCAGCAGCACCGAGTGCGAGACGAAGTTCACCAGCACGCCGAAGCGCAACAGGCCCAGCAGCCACTGGAACAGCCCTGCGAGGAAGGTCAGCAGCAGCGCGTACTGGATGAACTGCGCGCTGCCCGGTGGCGCCAGCGGCGCAATGGCAGTGAACAGCACCACCGAGATCGCCGCTGTCGGCCCGCCAACCATATGCATCGACGAACCCCACAGGCAGGCGATCACTACCGGCAGCATTGCCGCGTAAAGTCCGTACTCGGCCGGCAGCCCGGCGATCAGCGCGTAGGCCATGGACTGCGGCAGGGCGAGCACCGCGCCGGAGAGTCCCACGCCCAGGTCACGACGGGCATCGCGCCCGCTGACCTGGGGCAGCCAGGCGAGGAAGGGCAGCAGGCGGATCAGGCGCTCCATCGACGGCCTACAGCTTGGCCTTCACGGCTGCCAGGGCGTCGCCGCCGTCGCGGGTCTTCACGCCTTGCAGCCAGGTGTCGAGGCTCTGCGGGTTGGCCTTGATCCAGGCCTTCACCGCGTCGGCGTTCTTCACGTTCTTCTCCAGCACCTCGGCCATGATGGCGTTCTCCATCTTCAGGTCGAAGGACAGGTTGGCCAGCAGCTTGCCGCTGTTCGGGCACTGCTCGCTGTAGCCGTTGCGGGTAACGGTGAACACGCTGCCGGTGCTGCCGAAGTATTTCTCGCCGCCGGTGAGGTACTTCATGTCGATCTTCACGTTCATCGGATGTGGCGTCCAACCGAGGAACACCACCCAGCGCTCGCGCTTCACCGCGCGACCCACCTCGGCGAGCATCGCCTGCTCGCTGGATTCCACCAGCTTCCAGTCACCCAGGCCGAACTCGTCGCCGCTGATCATCTTCTGGATCGACTGGTTGGCCGGCGCGCCGGAGCCGATGCCGAAGATTTTCCTGTTGAACTGATCGGCGTGCTGGTCCAGGTCGGCGAAGGTCTTCACCCCGGCGTTCCACACGTAGGCCGGCACGGCCAGGGTGAACTCGGTGCCTTCGAGGTTCTTCGCCAGCTGGGTGACCTGCTTGCTGGCAATGAACTGGTCGTAAAAGCCCTGCTGCGCCGGCATCCAGTTGCCGAGGAAGGCGTCCACCTGGCCGTCGCGCAGCCCGCCATAGGTGATGGGCACCGACAGGGTGTCGATCTTTACCTGGTAGCCCAGGCCTTCGAGGAGGAAGGCGGCGATGCCGTTGGTGACGGCGATATCGGTCCAGCCCGGATCGGCCAGCTTCACCGTACTGCAGGCTTCATCCTCGGCCCAGGCCAGCGGGCCGCCCAGCGCGAGTGCGCCGGCCAGCAACAACGTCGATGCTTGTCGTACGGTCAATAGCTTGGTCATGCTCCCTTCCCCTTCGGCTTGTTGTGGTTGTTATTTCGGTTGTGGATAGCGGGCGCGGCGCTCCAGATCGTCGAGGTCGATGTGGTTGCGCATGTACTGCTGGCTGGCGTCGACCAGGGGCTGGTGATCCCAGCTTTTCAGCGTGCCGTGGGTCAGCGCGTCGGCCACCAGCCGGCGCCGACGCTGGCTCGCCAGAACCTGCCGGGTTATAGCCGGCACATCCCAGCGTGCGCGGGCTTCGCCCAGCAGGTCGCGTACCAGGTTGGCGTGGACGGGCGAATCCATGAGGTTCTCCAGCTCGCGCGGGTCGTTCTTCACGTCGAACAGCAGACACGGGTCCTGCTCGGAGTAGATGAACTTGAAGTCGCCGCGACGGATCATCATCAGCGGGCTGACGCTACCTTCGGCGGTGTATTCGCCGATCACCTCGTCATGGCCGCCTGCGCCCTGCAGGTGAGGCAGCAGTGAGCGGCCGTCGAGGGGGATGCCTGGCTCCACGGTGCCGCCGGCGAGCTCCACCAGGGTCGGCAGCAGGTCCACGGTGGATACCGACTGGCTGACCCGATGCGGGGCGAAACGCCTGGGTGCGTGTACCAGGAGCGGCACGCGGGCGGCCATCTCGAACCAGTGCATCTTGTACCAGAGGCCGCGCTCGCCCAGCATGTCGCCGTGGTCGCCGGAGAACACGATCAGCGTGTCTTCACTCAGGCCGCAATCTTCCAGGGTGCGCAGCAGCGCGCCGATCTGCGCGTCGACATAGCTGCAGGCTCCGAAGTAGGCGCGGCGGGCGGCGCGGACTTTCTCCTCGGGCATTTCCTGGCCCCACAGGTCGATCACCTTGAGCAGGCGCTGCGAGTGCGGGTCCTGCTGGTCCTGTGCAATTTCCACCGCGGGCAGCGGGATGTCCTCGTCGCGGTACAGGTCCCAGTACTCGCGTGGAATGGTGTAGGGGTCGTGCGGGTGGGTCATGGACACGGTGAGGCAGAACGGCTGCTCGGCGTGTTCGCGCACATGGTCGTAGAGGTACTGGCGCGCCTTGAACACCACTTCCTCGTCGAAATCGAGCTGGTTGGTGCGCACGCACGGCCCGGCCTGCAGCACCGATGACATGTTGTGGTACCAGCTCGGGCGCACCTCCGGCTCGTCCCAGTTCACCGCCCAGCCGTAGTCGGCGGGGTAGATGTCGCTGGTCAGGCGTTCCTCGTAGCCGTGTAGCTGGTCCGGGCCGCAGAAGTGCATCTTGCCCGACAGTGCGGTGCGGTAGCCCAGGCGCCGCAGGTAGTGCGCGTAGGTGGGAATGTCGGCGGCAAAATCCGCGGCGTTGTCCCAGGCACCGATCTTCGTCGGCAACTGGCCGCTGACCAGGGTGAAGCGCGAGGGCGCGCAGAGCGGGCTGTTGCAGTAGGCCGAGTCGAACACCACGCCTTCATCGGCGAGACGCGAGAGGTGGGGCAGCTGGATCGGCGACTGGGCGTCGTAGAAGGGCAGGAGCGGCGCGGCCATCTGGTCGGCCATGATGAAGAGGATGTTCGGGCGCTGGCGCTTCATGGCGGTGGGCTTATCCTGTTGGCGCTGTTATGGGATGCTGTTCGTCATGAGTCTGTTTCCTGCTGGATAGGGGGTAAAGCGCATGCTCAGACATGCTTCGGATAACACTGGCTTATGTGAGTGCCCGGCATGAGCGTACCGCTGGAGCTGCTGCGCGTTTTCGAATCCGCCGCCCGCCTGCTCAGCTTCACCGCCGCCGCCGGAGAGCTGGGCACCACCCAGCCGGCGGTCAGCCAGCAGATCAAGCGCCTGGAAAAGCTCCTCGCCGTTCGCCTGTTCGACCGCATCCACCGGGGCATCGCCCTCACCGAGAGTGGGCAGGTACTGCAGCAGCACGTTCAGACCGGGTTGGAGAGCATCGACGCCGGTATCGCTGCGGTGACCGCACAGCATCCGCACGAAGTGCTGCAGGTCGCCACCGACTTCGCCTTCGCCGCCTACTGGCTGATGCCGCGTCTGCCGCGCTTCCGTCAGGCGCACCCGGAGCTGGATGTCGGGCTGATCAGCAGTGACCGCAGCCCGATTTCCCTGCGCAGTGACATCGACGTGGCCATCGCCTTCGGCGACGGCCGCTTCAAGCATGGCGAGGCGCTGCGCCTGTTCAGCGAGGAAGTCTTCCCGGTGTGCAGCCCGCGCCTGTTGGAGGGCCGCGAGTTGCCGCTGGCGACCCAGTCGCTCATCGACCTGCCGTTGCTGCACCTCAAGCCGGAGGCCTCCAGCCGCTGGTTCGACTGGGCCGGCGTCTACCGCGCGCTGGGCATCGAGGGATCTCCCGCGCCCGCCGGGCTACGCTTCGACAACTACACCCTGCTGATCCAGGCGGCCATTGCCGGGCAGGGCGTGGCCATTGGCTGGCGCCACCTGGTCGACGAACTGCTGGAGCAGGGGTTACTGTGCCGGCCCGTCGCCGAAGCCGTGGAATCACGCTTCGGCTATTACGCCGTGCTGCCCGAACGCAAACGGCGCATGCGCCTGGTGCAGCGCTTCGTCGACTGGCTGCAGGCGGAACTGGAGCAGGACCGATGAACGACACCCCGATCAAGGATTTCCACGCCCACGTCTACTTCGACGCGAGCAGTCTCGAGCGCGCCCGCGCGCTGTGCGAAGAGGCGGCGCGCCGCTTCGGCGCGAAGATGGGCCGCGTCCACGAACGCCCGATCGGCCCGCACCCGGACTGGAGCTGCCAGCTGGCCTTCGACAACGCCACCTTCGCCACCCTGGTGCCCTGGCTGGCGCTGAACCGCGACGGACTGGTGATCTTCGTCCACCCCAATACCGGCGATGACCTGCGCGATCACCGCGACCACGGCCTGTGGATGGGCGAGGTACGGCTGCTGGACCTTTCCCAGTTCACGAGCTGACACTTTTTTGCATTCGATAATAATTCTCGATTCGGTGTATGCTGCCGTCCCTTCGCATCGGCCTGACAGAGGTTGGCCGATTTTTCAGGGTATTTCGGCCATCATGCGGCGCTTCGCCTCCTCTTCCCTGCTGCAGAGCTTCCAGGCGCATTACGCGGACCTGATGCGCTTCCTCGCCCGCAGGCTGGGGGACAACCAGCGTGCCGCCGACGTCGCCCAGGACACCTGGCTGCGCCTGGCCGACCACCCCGCCGAAGCCGAGGTGCAGGACCCGCGCGCCTACCTGTTCCGCGTCGCCGGCAACATCGCCATCGACAACCTGCGCCGTGAAGGCCGGCTGGCCGAGCTGCATGTCGATGAAACCGCCGCCAATGACCTGAGCGACCCCGCCTCCGCGCTCGAGCATCGCCTGCTCGCCCACGAGGCGCTGGAACATCTGGACGCCGCCCTCGACCAGTTGCCGCCGAACGCCCGTGACGCCTTGCTGATGAACCGCCTGGACGGCCTCACCCACGCGCAGATTGCCCGGCGTCTGGGGGTGTCCGAGAGCATGGTGGGCAAGTACATCGTCCAGGCCATGCGCCATTGCCGCGACTGGGCGCAGCGCCAGGGGGATGCGCCATGAGCCGCGTCGAACAGAACCTGCTGGGCGATGAAGCCATCGAGCGCCTGGTGCAGCTGCAGTCGGGCAGCGCCGGGGCCGCCGAGCGCATGGACTTCCTGCGCTGGCGCGGGCAGAGCGCGGAGCACGAGTGCGCCGCCCGCGAGGCCGAAGCCTTGTGGGGAGCCCTGCCGGAGACACGTCATGCCGAGGATTACCGGCGTCGCGCGCGCCGCCCGCGTCGCTGGCTGACGCTGGCTGCCGCTGCGTGCGTGGCGGCGATCGCGGTGACCATCGCCCTGCCCGAGCCGCTGGCCGGGCTGTATTCCGACTACGCTACCCGCACCGGCGAGCGGCGGATGCTGGAGCTGGCCGATGGCAGCCGCGTCTGGCTCAACAGCGACAGCGCGCTGTCGGTGGATTTCAGCCCGCAGCAGCGCCGCTTGCGCCTGCACAGCGGCGAAGCCCTGTTCGAAGTGGCCAAGGATGCGGCACGGCCCTTCATCGTCGAAGCCAAGGGCGGCGAGGTGCGCGCGGTGGGCACGCGCTTCGATGTGGACAGCCGAGGCTCGCAGGTGCGTGTCGACGTGACCGAAGGCGTGGTGCAGGTGAACAGCGCCGGCAGTGAGCCGGTGCGGCTGTCCGCCGGCGAGCGCCTGAGCTACCGCGAGGCCGCCGTGCCGGAGCCGGTGCAGCCACTGGACCTGTCCAGCGCCAGTGCCTGGCAGCGCGGCAAGCTGATCTTCAACCAGCGCCCGCTGGGCGAGGTGCTCGATGAACTGGAGCGCTACGTGCCCGGCCGCATCGTGCTCACCGACAACGCGCTGCGGCAGCACAAGGTCAGCGGCGTGTTCGATCTGAAGGACCCGGACGCGCTGCTCAATACCCTGGAGCGACTGCAGCCGGTCACGGTTACGCATCTGCCCTGGCTGGTGCTGATCCGCCCCGCGCCGAAAGCCTGATAGAAGCCGATTTGTAGGATGGGTGGAGCTTGCGATACCCATGCTGCGGGCGGGATGGAATTGATGGGTATCGCTGCGCTCCACACCATCCTACGACGTTACTGACGGCACAGAGGCCGGAGCGGCGGCGCAAGAAAATGAAAATTTTTTGCATTTGCCGCTGCAAGGTTTGCCTGGCCGTTTCGTCGTAGGCAGGAACGCGAAGAATTCTCACTACGCGCCCCTGACCCCACAAGAACGGATTTCTCCCGCATGCCTTACCGTCCTTCCCCGCTGCACCGCGCGATCCTGCTCGCTTCCCTGCTCGGCGCCGTCGCCCCCGCTGTACACGCCGCCAATGCGGCCACCGTCGAGCTGCACATCGCCCCGCGCAGCCTGGACAGCGCGCTGACCCAGTTCGCCGACCAGGCCGGGCTGCACCTGCTGTTCAACTCCGAGGACATCCAGGGCCTGCAGAGCGAAGGGTTGGACGGTACCTACAGCACCGAAGAGGCGCTCAACCAGTTGCTCTCCGGCAGCGGTGTGAGCTGGCGCTTCACCGATGAGCGCACGGTGCTGCTCAAGCGCGAGAAGGACGATTCCGCCGCCCTGAGCCTGGCGCCGATGCAGATCAGCGTGGCGGCGCGCACGCCCACCGACATCAGCTCGATTCCCGGTACCGTCTGGGTCGTGGACCAGACCCAGCTGCGCGAGCAACTGGATACCGGCGTGAGCCTGAAGGAGGCCGTGGGAAAGCTGGTCCCCGGTCTTGATCTGGCGCCCGAGGGCCGCACCAACTATGGCCAGAACATGCGCGGGCGCAACGTACTGGTGATGATCGACGGCGTCAGCCAGAACAGTTCGCGCGGCCTGTCGCGCCAGTTCGACAGCATCTCGCCGTTCAACGTCGAGCGCATCGAAGTGCTCTCCGGCGCCAGTGCCATCTACGGTGGCGGCGCCACCGGCGGCATCATCAACATCATCACCAAGAAGGGCGCGGCCGGTGATGCGCGCTTCGAGACGCAGCTGGGCGCCACCAGCGGCTTCAACAACAGCGATGACCTCTCGACCCGCGCGGCACAGTCCATCAGCGGCGGCAACGACCGCGTGGCCGGGCGCCTGGGCGTTTCGGCGGAAAAGAACGAAGCCTTCTACGACGGCGGCGGCAACCAGATCTTCATCGACAACACCCAGACCGACCTGCAGTACAACCGCACCGTCGACGTGATGGGCAACCTCACCGCGCAGTTCACCGATGAGCAGAGCCTCGACCTGCTGGCGCAGTACTACGACTCGGGCAACGACGGCAGCACCGGCATCTACTTTCCCAACCTGAAGTACCAGGGCCCGTCGAACCTGGAGGACGCGGAAATCCGCAGCGGCCTGGACACCGACCTGGAACCGCGCTCGCGCCGCGTCCTGCTCAACGCCAACTACCACCACAGCAACCTGCTGGAGCAGGACTTCTACCTGCAGGCGTACTACCGCAAGGAAGACGACAACTTCTACCCCTTCCCCTACTACAACACCGGCAAGCCCACCGGCTCCAAGGGCGTGTACTTCGCAGGGTCCCAGCAGAACTTCGAGGTCAGCGGCTTGAAGGGCCTGTTCAGCAAGCAGTGGGATGCGTTCAAGTTCACCTACGGCGTGGACTTCGACCACGAGCGCTTCAACGCCGAGCAGAAAGTCTTCGACCAGCGCCTGTCCTCCGAGAGCGGCGGCCTGGACCTGGAAACCGCCAGCAGCGCGCCGCGCTACCCCAGCTACATCGTCGACGGGCTGTCGTTCTACGGCCAGCTGGACTGGAAGGCCACCGACAACCTGACCGTGTCCGGCGGCGCGCGCCATCAGAAGATGGACGTCGAGGTGGACGACTTCAAAGGCGTGCCCGGCGGCAGCAACGACTACCAGGTCAACCTGTTCAACCTCGGTGCGATCTACGACTTCAAGAACGGCCACCAGCTGTGGACCAACTACAGCGAAGGCTTCGACCTGCCCGACCCGGCCAAGTACTACGGCAAGGCCGGGCTGTCGGTGGACGACAACCCGCTGGCCGGCATCAAGAGCCGCCAGGTCGAGACCGGCTGGCGCTACAGCGACATGCAGTGGCAGGCACAGGCGGCGGTGTACTACATCTGGTCCGACAAGATCATCACCACCGATGCGGCGACCCTGACCATCGACGTGCAGGACCAGAAGAGCCGCGATTTCGGCTTCGAGGGCGCGGTCACCCGCTACTTCGACAACGGCTGGCAGGGCGGCACCACGCTGCACCTGGTGCGCTCGGAAGAGGAAGACGCCGACGGCGACTGGATCAAGCGCGATGCGCGCTATGCGTCGCTGTCCAAGTCCACCGCGTTCGTCGGCTGGGGCGATGGCGAGCGCAGTGCCCGCCTGCAGGCCCAGCATGCGTTCAACCTGAAGGACGACGCGGATCACGAGATCGACGGCTACACCACCTTCGACCTGATGGGTGAGCAGAAGACCGGCTTCGGCACCTTCAGCGCCGGTATCCAGAACCTGCTGGACAAGCAGTACAGCACCGTCTGGGGCCAGCGCGCCGCGCTGTTCTACTCGCCGACCTACGGGCCGGCCTACCTCTATGACTACCAGGGCCGCGGTCGTACCTTCACGCTGGGCTGGAGTCTGGAATACTGAAGGCCCGAAAGCCCGAAAGCCCTCTATCCGAAAAGACTCAGGCCACCTTTCCGGTGGCCTGATCGAGGGTTTCCACTATGCCGCCGCTGAGGCTTCGGCAGTGGCATAAAAGCACTTCGCCGAGCAGCTGCAACGAGGGCGTGGCGAAGTACTCCAGCAGCGCTTCCTCGTCCTTCCAGCTCCCCTGCAGCAGCCACGGCTGGCCGTTCTCACGGGCGACCAACTGGCAGCGCAGGCACCCCGGCGCGCGGCGGGCGCCGTCGACCAGGTTGTCGATCAATGCGCCCAGTTCCGCCTCGTGCCCCAGCCGGGGATGGATCTGCAATTCATGTTCGATGGGTGTTTGCCAGTGCATGTCCTGTCCTCCGCATTACAGGAAGAAGTCCGAAGTGGCTCCTCGGACGACTGACAGGAAGATTACGGCTGCGCGAGGGGATGGCGTTATCCGGATGCTGCCGGCTTCTTGCCTGATCCTGCGTTGCGCTCGCCACCCCTTGTAACCGGCTGTTTCCAGGCCCTGCACTGCAACGGTGCGCGCTGGAATACCACGCTGGCTTGTCCATTCCTGCCGATTGCTTGCCTGATCCTCCAGCGGCTGCCTTACTGTCACACGCGCGCACGCGCCGCGGGCGTAAGCTGCGTGCGCCGCCACTGGAGGTCCCGCATGTCCCAGTCCGTTCCCGCCTACGATCCCATTGCCGCCGGCCGCCAGGAGCTGGCCGACATCATCCAGCGCCACTGCCAGGGTGAAGGTCTCTTCGAAACCGCCATCGACTCCTTGCTGGTCGCGCGTAGCGACTGCCCCCACGAGGGCCGCATGCCGACGCTCTACCGCCCGGCCCTGTGCGTGATCGCCCAGGGCTGCAAGGAAGTGCGCCTGGGCAGCGAGGTATACCGCTACGACGAACTCAACCTGCTGGTGGTGTCGGTGACGCTGCCGGTGTCCGGCCAGGTGATCGAGGCCTCGCCGGAGAAGCCCTACCTGTCCATCCGCCTGGATATCGACCCGGGCGAGCTGACCCGGTTGATCGCCGAAGCGGGCCTGGCCGGCAGCGCGCCGCGCCCGGCCAGCCGTGGCATCTACCTGCAGCGCCTGGACTGCACCGTGCTCGACGCCCTGCTGCGGCTGATGCGCCTGCTCGATACTCCGCGGGACATCGAGATGCTCGCGCCGCTGTTCGTCCGCGAAATCCTCTACCGCCTGCTGCGCGGCCCGCAGGGGCACCTGCTGCACGATCTGGCGATGACCGACAGCCAGACCCACCGCGTCACCCGCGCCATCGAGTGGCTCAACCGCAACTACGACAAGTCCCTGCGCATCGAGGACCTGGCCCGCGAGGTGAACCTCAGTGTGTCCACCCTGCACCACCGCTTCAAGGAAGTGACAGCGCTCAGTCCTCTGCAGTACCAGAAGCAGTTGCGCCTGCAGGAAGCGCGGCGACTGATGCTCTCCGAAGGGCTCGAAGTGGCGGTGGCCGGGCATCGCGTCGGCTACGAGAGCCCTTCGCAGTTCAGCCGCGAATACAGCCGCCTGTTCGGCGCGCCGCCGCTGCGCGACCTGGCCAGCCTGCGCGGGGCCCTGGACAGCGAGGCCGTGCCGGCCTGAGCGGATTCAGGGGCACTTTCGTAGGATGGGTGGAGCGCAGCGATACCCATGCTGTCGGCGCACCGGATTGATGGGTATCGCTGCGCTCCACGCCATCCTACAGAGGCGTTGGCCGGGGGACCTAGCGCTCGTAAAGCTCCAGCGGCAGCTCATCCGGGTCGGCGAAGAAGGTGAAGCGCTTGCCGGTCAGGTCGTCCTCGCGGATCGGCTCGCAGCTCACGCCGTGGCTCGTCAGGTGAGCGACGGCGGCGTCCAGGTCGTCCACGGCGAAGGCCAGGTGCCGCAGCCCCTGCGCCTCGGGGTAGGACGGCCGCGCGGGCGCGCCGGGGAAGGAGAACAGCTCCAGCCGCGCATCGCCCAGTTGCAGGTCGAGCTTCCAGGAATCGCGCGCGGTGCGGTAAGTCTCGGCGACCACCTTCAGGCCCAGCACCTGGGTGTAGAAGTGTTTGGAGCGCGGGTAATCCGAGCAGATCAGGGCGACGTGGTGGAGGCTGTGCAGCAGGGCCATGGCGGAGGGCTTCAGTGACTCAAGGACCGCCCTATCCTGACAGCCATGCCGGGGCGGTCAATGCTGGCGCTGTGAAGTCGGTCGCCAACGGCGCTGGAGTGATGGCAGTGCGCCTGCTAGCATCCCGCCGCCCACTCCCACAAACGGTCGACAGGACGTCCCCGTACGGCCGCACACGAAAGGACTCAGCATGAAGAAGACTGCCCTGGCCATCGCCATTCCCGTTGTCATCGCCGGCGCCGCCGTTGCCGGCGCCTGGTACACCGGCAGCCGCGTCGAGCAGGAAGTGAACAACGGCATCACCCAGGCCAACGAACTGCTCCAGCAGGAAGCCCCCGACCTGGGCGCCCATCTGATCCTGGTGGACATCCAGCGTGGTGTGTTCTCCAGCACCGCGCGCTACAACCTCACCTTCACCGGCAAGGAAGGCGAGCAGCCGCAGACCCTGGTCTTCACCGATCGCCTGGAACACGGCCCCTTCCCCGCCTCGCGCCTGGCTGCGGGCAAGCTCGCACCGGTCATGGCGCAGAGCCACTTCGCCCTGGAGCAGAACGAGCTCACCGCGCCGCTGTTCACCGCGGCCGGCGGCAAGGCTCCGCTGTTCGGCGAACTGACCATCCATTACGACCAGAAGCAGGAAGGCGCCGTCGAGACCGCCGCCCTGGAGTTCGTCAAGGACAGCGACAAGCTGCGCCTGTCGCCGGCCAAGGTCAGCTTCAACGTATCCGCCGACAAGAAGGACGTGAGCGCCGTCGGCAGCCTGGCCGAGGTCGACCTGGACTTCACCGACGAGAACAGCGGCCAGCCGGCGCGCGTGCAGCTGCGTGACCTCGGCCTGCAGGGCGACAAGAAGGAAAACGCCAACGGCTTCGCCCTGGGCCCCAGCTCCGCCACCATCAAGACGCTGAACATCAAGTCGCCGGGCGCGCCGGAAGTCGAGCTGCGCGACGCGGTGGTCGAGGAAACCCTCAAGCAGGGCGGCAAGGGCCTGGACCAGAGCGTTTCCTACCGCGTGGCCAAGGTCGTGGTGCAGGGCCAGGAAATCGGCGGCGTGAAGCTGGACCTGAGCCTGCGCAACCTGGACGAGGGCGTGCTCAAGACCTTCAAGGAGTCCTACAACAAGATGGCGCTGGACAGCCTGGAAAGCACCGAGCTGACCCCGGCGCAGGAAGAAGAGCTGAAGAAGCTCGGCCTCGCGCTGCTGGAAGGCTCGCCGGTGCTGTCGCTGGATGAGCTGTCCCTGCAGACCAGCCATGGCGTGGCCAAGGCCTCCCTGTCGGTCGACCTGCGCAAGCCCAACGCCGCCGCCGCCACGCCTGACGAGATGGCTCGCAGCATCCTGGCCGCGCTCAAGGCCGACCTGAAGGTGGACAAGGCGGTGATCGGCGACATCGTTGCCCTGCAGGGTTCGCTGGGTGGCGAGGCTGCCGGCAGCGTCGATCCGGTGGCGCTCAAGCAGCAGTCCGATGCCATGACCGACCTGTTCAGCGGCATGGCGCTGAACTCGCAGTGGGCGGTGCTCGACGGAAATGCCCTGTCCAGCTCGCTGGCCTACGCCAACGACCAGGTGAAGTTCAACGGCAAGGACATGAGCGTGCCGGAATTCATGGCCTTTGCCATGGGCTCCGCGCAGGGCCTGGGCCTGGGCGGCCCGGCCGCCGGTGGCGAAGAAGAGCCGCAGGAAGAAAGCGTGCAGTAAGTTTCGCCTGAAACGAAAAAGCCCGGCATTCGCCGGGCTTTTTTGCTCTTTGTAGGAGCGAGCTTGCTCGCGAACCCGCCCAGCATCGGAGCTGCCGGCAAACCCTGTTCGCGAGCAAGCTCGCTCCTACAGAAAAGCCACCCTGCGCAGAGGCGTGTGGCAATCCTCAGCGGGCGCTACGCACACCTTCGGCCAACTGACGGCACAGGCCCAGCACGCCCTGCACCGCGTCGGCGGAGCTGGTGGCTTCGGCGATCTTGTCGATCAGCGCCGAACCCACCACCACGCCATCGGCCAGGCGGGCGATACTCGCCGCGTGTTCGGCGGTGCGGATGCCGAAACCGATGGCTACCGGCAGGTCGGTATGGCGACGCAGGCGCGCCACGGCTTCCTCGACGTGTTCCAGGGTCGCCGCGTTGGCGCCGGTCACGCCGGCCACCGAGACGTAGTAGACGAAGCCCGAGCTGCCCTCGAGCACGGTGGGCAGGCGCTGGTCGTCGGTGGTCGGGGTGGTCAGGCGGATGAAGTCCAGGCCCGCGGCCTGGGCCGGGTGGCACAGGTCTTCGTTATGTTCCGGCGGCAGGTCCACGACGATCAGGCCGTCGACGCCGGCCTCTTTCGCGTCGGCGATGAACTTGTCCACGCCGTAGTAGTGAATCGGGTTGAAGTAACCCATCAGCACCAGCGGCGTGGTGGTGTTGCCGGCGCGGAATTCGCGGACCATCTTCAGTGTCTTGGCCAGGTTCTGGCCGTTGCCCAGGGCGCGGATGTTGGCCAGCTGGATCGCCGGGCCGTCGGCCATCGGGTCGGTGAAGGGCATGCCCAGCTCGATCACGTCGGCGCCGGCTTCGGGCAGGCCCTTGAGGATGTCCAGCGAGGTCGAGTAGCCCGGATCGCCGGCGGTGATGAAGGTCACCAGGGCGGCGCGGTTCTGCTCTTTGAGTTCGGCGAAGCGGGTCTGCAGGCGGCTCATGCTTGCGGCTCCTGTTGCATGTGGTGCATGACGGTCTGCATGTCCTTGTCGCCACGACCGGACAGGTTCACCACCATGATGTGGTCCTTGGGCAGGTTCGGCGCGCGCTTGAAGACCTCGGCCAGCGCGTGGGAGGACTCCAGCGCCGGGATGATGCCTTCCAGGCGGCAGCACTGGTGGAAGGCGTCGAGGGCTTCATGGTCGGTGATCGAGGTGTACTCGACGCGGCCGATGTCATGCAGCCAGGCGTGTTCCGGGCCGATGCCGGGGTAGTCCAGGCCGGCGGAGATGGAGTGCGCGTCGATGATCTGGCCGTCTTCGTCCTGCAGCAGGAAGGTGCGGTTGCCGTGCAGCACGCCCGGCACGCCGCCGTTCAGGCTGGCCGCGTGCTTGCCGGTCTCGATGCCGTGGCCGGCGGCTTCGACGCCGACGATCGCAACGCTCTGGTCATCCAGGAACGGGTGGAACAGGCCCATGGCGTTGGAGCCGCCGCCGATGCAGGCGACCAGCGAATCGGGCAGGCGCCCTTCCTTCTCGGCCAGCTGCTCGCGGGTTTCCTTGCCGATCACCGCCTGGAAGTCGCGGACCATCGCCGGGTACGGGTGCGGGCCGGCCACGGTGCCGATCAGGTAGAAGGTGCTGTCGACGTTGGTCACCCAGTCGCGCAGGGCTTCGTTCATCGCATCCTTCAGGGTGCCGGTGCCAGCGGTGACCGGGATCACCTCGGCGCCCAGCAGCTTCATGCGGAACACGTTGGCCTGCTGGCGATCGATGTCGGTGGTGCCCATGTAGATCACGCACTGCAGGCCGAAACGTGCGGCCACGGTGGCGGTGGCCACGCCGTGCATGCCGGCGCCGGTCTCGGCGATGATGCGTTGCTTGCCCATGCGCCGGGCCAGGAGGATCTGGCCGATGCAGTTGTTGATCTTGTGCGCGCCGGTGTGGTTCAGCTCTTCGCGCTTGAGGTAGATCTTCGCGCCACCGCAGTGCTCGGTCAGGCGCTCGGCGAAGTACAGCGGGCTCGGGCGGCCGACGTAGTCGCGCTGGAAGTAGGCGAGTTCCTTCTGGAACTCCGGATCGTCCTTGGCCTTCTCGTACTCGCGGGCCAGGTCGTGGATCAGCGGCATCAGGGTCTCGGCGACGTACTGGCCGCCGAAGCTGCCGAACAGGCCCTTGGCGTCTGGGCCGGTGCGCAGTGTGGACATGGGAAGGCTCCTCTGGGGTCGTGGAGTAGGGTGCCGCTCGGCGCGTTCGCGGGCATGGCCCGCTCCTACAGATGGGGCAGAGGATACGGCTGTGTGAGGACGGGGAAAAGCGATAAGATCGCCAATAAATGTCAGAAAAACTCACAGGTTGAATGCCATGAGCCGAGACCTTCCGCCGCTCAATGCCCTGCGCGCCTTCGAAGCAGCCGCCCGCCTGCGCGGCGTGAGCGCGGCGGCCGATGAGCTGAGCGTCACCCACGGGGCGATCAGCCGGCAGGTCCGGCTGCTCGAGGAAGAACTGGGCGTTACGTTGTTCGTCAAGGAGGGGCGTGGCGTAAAACTCACCGATGCCGGCGTTCGTCTGAGCGAAGTCGCCAGCGACTCCTTCGAGCGCCTGCGCAGCGTCTGCGCCGAACTTCGCCGCCAGGCCGGTGGCGACGCGCCCTTCGTCCTCGGCTGTCCCGGCAGCCTGCTGGCGCGTTGGTTCATCCCGCGCCTGGACCGCCTGAACCGCGACCTCCCGGACCTGCGTCTGCAGCTCTCCGCCAGTGATGGCGACCTCGACCCGCGCCGCGGCGGCCTCGACGCCACCCTGTGCTTCGCCGCGCCGCCCTGGCCGGCGGACATGCGCGTGCTGGAGCTGGCGGTGGAAAGCATCGGCCCGGTGCTCAGCCCGCGCTCGCCGCGCTTCGAGCAATTGCGCGCGGCGCCGGCCGAGGCGTTGCTGGGCGAATCCGTGCTGCACACCGTCTCGCGCCCGCAGGCCTGGCCGGAATGGGCCGCGCGTCACGGTCTGGAGGCATCGCGGCTGAAGCTCGGCCAGGGCTTCGAGCACCTCTACTACCTGCTGGAGGCGGCGGTGGCCGGCCTGGGCGTCGCCATCGCGCCGCAGCAGCTGGTGGCCGACGACCTCGCTGCCGGCCGCCTCGCTGCGCCCTGGGGCTTTGTCGAAACCACCGCGCGCCTGGCGCTGTGGGTTCCGCAGCGGCGCGCCGACCCGCGTGCGGAACGCCTGGCGCGCTGGCTGCAAGTCGAGCTCAACGGCCCGGCCTAAAGTCTGAACCCGCGCGTTTGCCCTGGGTCCACCCCTCTACTACTGTCCATTGAGGCGCTGGCACTTTGCCGTGCGGCGTGACGATCCCGGGAGAAACGCCATGTCCAATCACCACACCTACAAGAAGATCGAGCTGGTCGGCTCCTCGCGCACCAGCATCGAGGATGCGATCAACAACGCCCTGGCCGAGGCGGCCAAGAGCATCGACTTCCTGGAGTGGTTCGAGGTCGTGGACACCCGCGGGCATATCGAGAACGGCGCGGTCGGTCACTACCAGGTGACCATCAAGGTCGGTTTCCGTATCGCCGACAGCTAGATCGCCAACGCTTCGAGCTTTTTTGTCACGCGTGGCTGCCATGCTGGCGCGGCGTGTGGATGTGCGCACCGGGGTGTCCCGGTTTTCCGGCCCGTTCGGGCCTTTTCCTGTGAACGACGAGGGAGCGTTACCGATGAAGAAGTTCCTGTTCGCTGTGGGGATCTTCGCCCTGGCGGGCCATGCGATGGCCGCCGGCAAGCCGTGCGAAGAGCTGAAATCGGAGATCGAGGCGAAGATCAAGGCCAAGGGCGTCGCCTCCTTCAACCTGGAGGTCGTCGACAAGGGCAACGGCGGCGGCAAGCAGGTCGTCGGCACCTGCGATGGCGGCACCAAGGAAATCGTCTATTCGAAGTGACTCCCGGCAAACGCCGGCAGGCCGGGTACCCGCGAGGGGCCCGGCCTTTTTCATGCAACGGCTCCTACAAGGTCCTTGACGACTGCGCCGTGCGCGAAAAGCTGAACCCTCTGTGCCTGCACGGCCTCGAACGTCCTGACAGCAACCCACGCGGAGGACGCGAGATGAAAAAATCGGCATCGGCCCACTGGCAGGGTGGCCTGAAGGACGGCAAGGGCACGATCTCCACCGAGAGCGGCGCGCTCAAGGAGCAGCCCTACGGCTTCAACACGCGCTTCGAGGGCGCGCCGGGCACCAACCCGGAAGAGCTGATCGGCGCAGCCCACGCCGGCTGCTTCTCCATGGCGCTGTCGATGATGCTCGGCGAAGCGGGACTGACCGCCGAAAGCATCGACACCCACGCCGAGGTCAGCCTGGAAAAGCTCGCCGACGGTTTCACCATCACCGCCGTGCACCTCACCCTCAAGGCCAGGGTGCCGGGCACCGACGCGCAGACCTTCCAGGCCATCGCCGACAAGGCCAAGGCTGGCTGCCCGGTGTCGCGGGTGCTCAACGCGCGCATCACCCTCGACGCCAGCCTGGTTTGAGCCGGGCGGGCACTCTGTCCGCCACGGGAGGTCAACCGTTAGGATAGAGCGCCCCGCTGTGGGGCTTCGACGAGGGATTGTGATGACGACGACGAACCGGGCCCTGGTGATGGCCGTGGCGGCGCTGCTGGCGCCGGTGGCGGGCTTCGCGGCGACCAAGCCGTGCGAGGAGCTCAAGGCCGAGATCGAAACCAAGATCCAGGCCGCCGGGGTGACCTCCTACACCCTGGAGATCGTGGACAAGGCCGAGGTGAAGGACCCGAACATGGTGGTCGGCACCTGCGATGGCGGCAAGCGGCGGATCATCTACCAGAAGAACGACAGCTGAAGGCCATGGCGGGCGCCAGCTGGCAGGGCGGCGCTGGCCGCCCTGTCGGGCCTTAGAGTTCGCGCCCCCAGAACTGCCCCACCAGGTCCTTGCCGAAACTGTGGTGCTGTTCTTCGCGGATCAGCTCGAACCCGGCCTTCTGGTAGAGCCTGCGGGCGTCGGACAGCACACTGTTGGTCCACAGCACCATCCGCTCGTAGCCGGCCTGGCGGGCAAAGCGCAGGCATTCGTCGACCAGGCGCTGGCCGATGCCCAGCCCTCGCGCGCTGGCGTCCACGTAGAGCATGCGCAGTTGCGCCGTGCCCTCGTCCTGCCGTACGACGAATACCGAGCCCACGACACAGCCATCCTGTTCGACGATCCAGCAACGGTCGCTCGCCGGGTCGAACTGGCGTATGAACCTGGCCACGATCTCGCTGACCAGCGCCTCGAATTCATTGTTCCAGCCGTACTCCTGTGCATAGAGCAGCGTCTGCTGCCGCACCACCCAGCCCATGTCGCCGGGTTGCGGATCGCGCAGCAGGTAATGGGTGGAACGCTCCCCGAGCAGCGACTGTACCTGCCGCATCGCCTGCAGCAGTTGCTCCTGCTGAGCCGAAGAGAGGCGTTCGAGCATGCCGGTGACTTCGGCCAGCGAGGCCTGCTCCAGTGGGCCGAATACCGCCCGCCCCTGTTCTGTCAGGCCCAGTTGCAGGGCACGGGCGTCCGCGCTGGAGCGGGATTTTTCGACCAGTCCCTTTTTCTGGAAGCTGCCGATGACCCGACTGAGGTAGCCGGCGTTGAGCCCGAGTTCGCGACACAGGTCGGCGCTGGTCAGGCCGTCGCGGCTGGCCAGTTCGTAGAGGATGCGCGCCTCGGTGAGGGAGTAGTCGCTCTCCAGCAGGTGCTCGTGAAGCGCACCGATCTGCCGGGTGTAGAAGCGGTTGAAGTGGCGAATGGCGTTGGCGCGGTCGATCAGGGAAGGGGCGGGCATGGTCGGACCTATAGTTGCCTTTGGCAGATAATTGATTGCCTAAGGCAACTATGTCAAGGATCCCGATCAGGCATGCTCGGTGTCTTCGCCGCCGGCTCGATGCGACCTGGCGCTGGAGCCCGCGCTAGAAAGGCCCACAGCTCACCGCGCCCTGGAAATCCGTCTTCGCCACCAGCTTGCCGTTCTGGTCGGTCAGCAGCGCCAGCGCGCTGCGCAGTTGCGGGCGCAGTTCCAGCTGGTAGCGCTGGCCGGCGGCGAAGTCGTCGTAGGTCACCTTGACCCGGCAGGTCAGTTCCGAAGGGTCGCTCATCACGCCCATGCCGCCACCGGAGGGGACTTCGTACTGGAAGCGCACCACCAGCTCGTGCCGTCCCGGTGTCACCTGGTAGTAGCGGCCGTCGTTGACCGGCTTGCCATCCAGGCGCTCGGCCATGAGCGTCCTGCCCGCCGCCGTGTAGAGATCGACCCAGGCCATCTGCGGGTCGTGGGCGGGCAGCGGGCTGGCGCAGCCGCCCAGCAGGGCCAGTATCGGGAGCAGATAGCGCAGGCGCATGGGGATTCACCGTCGAGGGATTCACCCCACAGCATAACCCTCAGGCGTGGTCGCAGCCGCGTTCGCGACCGCGGGCGATCTCGCCGCCCTGGGCATCGTAGAGCTTGGCCCAGGGGCGGAAGCCGATGCTGCCGGTCTCCAGGCGGTAGCGCTGGCCGGCGCTGAATTCCTTGTACTGCACGGTCATCTCGCAGTCGCGCCACAGGGCTTCGTCCACCGGGCCGATGTCCACCGGCTCGACCTGGAACTGGAAGCGCACGCGCAGCTCGTGGGAGCCCGGGTCGACCTCGAAGTAGCGGGTGCTGGACCATTCCTTGTTGTCCACTTCCATGGCCGCCAGGTCGCTCTGGCTGTTGGTGTCCAGGTCGATCCAGGCGCGGTTCGGGTCCGGCTGGGGCATCAGCATCGAACAGCCGCTCAGGGCGAGCAGGCCGGCAGGGAGGAGAAGGGCGCGCATGGTGTAGCTCCTGGTCGAAGGGGGCGGCAGCGGGCGGACCAGGCGCTGTGCTATGTTCCGCGCATGCCCTTCCGCCTTCTTATCCCGACACTCGACCGCCGCTGGTGCCGCTGGGTTCCCTGCCTGGCCATCTGGGCGCTGAGCGGTTGTTCCACGGTGAGCTATTACGGCCAGTTGGCGGACGGCCAGTTGCGCCTGCTCGCCGCCCGTGAACCGGTAGCCGAGGTGGTCGCCGATCCGACCCGCGACCCCGCCTTGCGCCAGCGCCTGCAACTGTCCCAGGAGGCCCGCGCCTTCGCCAGCGCCGAGCTGGGCCTGCCGGACAACCAGAGCTACCGGCTGTACGCGGATATCCATCGGCCCAACGTGGTGTGGAACGTCTTCGCCACGCCGGAGCTGTCGCTGCAGCCGCTGACCCATTGCTTCCCCATCGCCGGCTGCGTCGCCTATCGCGGCTACTACGGCGCCGAAGGGGCGCAGGCCGAAGCGAAGCGGCTCAAGGAGCAAGGCCTGGACGTCTACGTCGGCGGCGTGGAGGCCTATTCGACCCTCGGCTGGTTCGACGACCCGATCCTCAGCAGCATGCTGCGCTGGGGTGATCAGCGCCTGGCCGAGACGATCTTCCACGAGCTGGCGCACCAGAAGTTCTACCTGCAGGGCGATACCGCCTTCAACGAGTCCTATGCCTCCTTCGTCGAAGCCGAGGGCGGCCGGCGCTGGCGCGCTGCGCGCAGCCTGCCGGACGAATCACCGCTCCTGGCCGAGCAGCGCCAGCGCTTCACTCAACTGGTGCTGGAGACCCGCGAGCGCCTGCAGGCGCTCTACGCCAGCCCGCGCAGCGACGCGCAAAAGCGCGAGGGCAAGCAGGCCGAGTTCGAGCGCCTGCGCCGCGACTATGCCCA
The DNA here is from genome assembly GCA_046940325.1 of Enterobacterales bacterium AE_CKDN230030158-1A_HGKHYDSX7. Lineage (GTDB taxonomy): Bacteria > Pseudomonadota > Gammaproteobacteria > Pseudomonadales > Pseudomonadaceae > Pseudomonas. The sequence goes on from JBKYMN010000002.1 coordinate 264,321, forward strand.
CCTGCGGGATCAGGAGTGGGGCGGCAAGGCGCCGTTCGATGCCTGGGTCAACGGCCCGATGAACAATGCCAAGCTGCTGCCCTTCGGTCTCTACGACCAGTGGGTGCCGTCATTCGCCGCGTTGTTTGCCCAGGTCGGCGGCAACTGGCCGGCGTTCTATGCGCGGGTGGAGAAGCTCGGGGCGCTGCCGGCGGATCAGCGCAAGGCGGCGCTGGAGAAACTGAAGGCTGGCGAGTTCGTCAGCTTCTGAGGATTCACGGTGGGCCGGGTTCGCGAGCTTGCTCGCGAACCCAGGCATGACGATAGCGGTGCGCGTCAGGCCCGCTCCACCCCCGGCATCTTCCACTCCCCACCCATGACGCTCTGCTCGGGCCCGTAGAGACGCAGGATCACGTTGAACGGCCCCTGCTGCGTCGACGGCAACCAGTTGGCCTGCTGCGCCTTGCCCGGCGAATCGGCCTGGATGTACAGCGTCACCCCGCCATCGGCGTCGCGCACCAGCGGGTCGCGGCTGCTCAGGCAGTAGCGCTGGATCGGGTTGTCCACCAGTTGCCGGTCCGGCAGGTCATAGAGGGTGATGGACCAGAACTCCTTCGCCGGTGGCAGCGCGCCAGCCGGGAAGCGCAGGCGATAGCGCTGGCCGCCCAGCAGCGGCTGCTGGCTGACGTCGTTGCGCGTGCCGAAGTAGATCGCTTCCTGCACGTCGTTGCCGTAGATGCCACTGGCCGCGGCGGCGGCACGGCTGAGGTAGTCGTTGTGCATCGCCGCGCGGTTGCCGAACAGCCCGATGGAGGAGCGCAGCGTGGCGACCTTGGCCTTGAGCTCGGCTACGCCCTGCCCGATACCGGCACCCAGCGCCGTGCGTTGAGCGGGCGTCAGCACCGTGGGGTCGAACGCCAGCCCGGCCCCGATGCCGACCTGGGCGAAACGCTGGCGCAGCTCGACTTCGCTCGGGTCCACCGGGCAGAAGGCGAGGATCTGGTTCAGGTGCGCGATGAACGCAGGGCCGAGGTCGCGGGGGAATGCCCAGGGCAACCAGTCCACCGCCGGAGCCGGCGCGGGCGCGGCACCACCGCTGAAGGCGTGCAGCGGGCGCAGGCGGTATTGCTGCTGCAATTCGCGCATGGCTGGCAGATCGTGGGCATCGCGCAGACCGGTGCGGCCCAGGACCATGGCGATCTGCGTTTCGCTACGCAGTACCTGGCGGATGCCGGCGGGCGTTTCGCCCTGCCAGTTCGGCCCGGCGATCAGGTAGTCGCCGGCCTCGCGGCCGGTGCTGAGCACGCCGACATAGCCGAAGTTGAAGGTGTACTGGTCCACCAGCTGGTGCACGTAGTAACGGTCTTCGGCGACCGCCGGGACGCTGAGCACCCAGGGCTCGGCGCGCAGGTCGAGCCAGGCCCAGGAGTAGGGCGTGTCGTTGTTCGGTGTGACGATGTCGCGGTTCTTCGGGGTGAACAGCTCGCTGTAGTGGCGGAACACGCCGAAGCCACCGACGTACTCCGGCGACTTCGGATCGAGCGCCTGCTTCTGCATCGTCTGGTAGTGCATCAGCATCGGGTAGGCGTAGAGCCACGCCTGGCGGATGGTTTCCTGGAACTTGGCAGGGTCAGCGGTCAGGGCCGCGGACGCGGCGAGCAGCCAGTTCGGGCAACTCAGGCCGAGGCCGAGCGCCCCGCTGGCACCGAGGAGACGGCGGCGGGTCAGGATCGGGGTCATGGGCTACTCCTGGGCAGCGACGGGCTGGGCAGCGACCGGCTGGCCGGCGAGGGGTTGGACGGCCGGGGGCTGGTACTCACCCTTGAGCGCTGTCTCCTGCGGCAGGTACATGCGCAGGATGAGATTGAACGGCCCCTCCGGCGCCGGCAGCCAGTTGTCGGCGCTGGTCGGCCGGGCGTGCTGGATGGTCAGGGTCAGGCCGCCGTCGGCGTCCTTCTTCAGGCCGCTGGCGCTGTTGATCGCGTAGCGGTTGAGCGGGTTGGCCACGAGCATCTGGGTCTTGCCGTCGTACAGGGTGACCGACCAGAAGGCGTCCACCGGCGGCAACTGGCCAGGGGCGAAGCGCAGGCGGTAGGCGCGGCTGCCATCCAGTGCCTGGCCGGCGCCGTCGACGCGGGTGAGCGGGTACATGGCTTCCGCCGGGTCGTTGGCGTAGATGTACTTCCAGGCCACCGCCGCGCGGGTCAGGTCGTCGCTACCGTAGTGGCCGATGTTGGTCGGCGAGTTCTGCCAGCCGTTGACCGGCGCGGCGAAGCGCTCGGTGGCGGCGAGGATTCTCTTGCGCCCGTCTTCGGCGCCCTGCTCCACCGCCTGGGCGATGTCCTTGGGCAGCTGGCCGGCGTCGAAGGGCTTGCCGGTGCCCACGCCGATGGCCGCGAACTGTTGCAGGCGCTGCTGCTCTTCGGGGCTCCAGGCGTGCCAGGCGGACAGGCCGTTGAAGTCGACGAAGGCATTCTCCGCCGGGCCTTCCTTGGTCGGCCGGTAGGCCGGTACGTCCATCTTGTGCGGCAGCAGCGTGGGCTTGGTGCTGCGCAGCTTGTAGCCGTCCATCACGGCCTTGGCGGCGTCGAGGTCGGCCTCGCCGTCCACCGCGGTGCGGCCGAGCAGGAAGACGATGCGGCTGGGTGAGCGGATCACCTTGCCCTTGAAATCCTCCGGCGCCTGGCCGTCCCAGTCGGGCCCGGCGATCAGGAAGCTGCCGGCCTCGCGCCCGGTGGCGCGGGTGCCGATGTAGTCGAGGTTGTTGGTGCGCATGTCGATCAGCTGGAAGCTGTAGTAGCGCTCGGGCACCGCCGGCACGCTGAGCACCACCGGGTGTTCGCGCAGGTCGAGCAGCGCATAGGAGTACAGCGTGTCGTTGTTGGGCGAGACCACGGTGCGGTCGTCGGGGCCGAGCAGCGTGGTGCGGCTGTACAGGTAGTTGACCGGCAGTTTTTCGCCCAGCGCCTGCAGGGTCTTGCCGTGCTCGGCGGTGGCGAAGGTTAACAGGTAGGCCTGCTCGGCCAGCTCGCGGGCCTGTTGTGGGGTCGGCCCGGCGGCCCAGGCGTGGCCGGCGAGCAGGGGCAGGAGGGCGAGAGTGGGCAGCCAGGGGCGCATGACGGTGTCCTCGTTGTTCTTGTTGGCGTGTCACAACGGTGCAGCGTGCGACACACCCGGCCGCCGGCGGTTAGCGCCAGCGGACAGAAAACGATCATCGCCGCCTGGGGATCACTCCGCCCGGTCCGGGCTGTGCAGGGGCAAGTCTAGTTGCACGCGGCGGCGCAACCAGGGGCTGGGCCGGTAGCGCGCCTCGCCGTAGCAGGCCTGCAGGCCCTGGAGGATGGTGAGGATGCGCGCCGTACCGTAGTGCTCGCCGAAGGCCAGCGGACCGAAGGGATAGCCCAGCGCCAGTTGCACCGCGCGGTCCAGCGTCACCGGGGTGGCGATGCCGCGCTGGGTGATCTCGCAGCCCAGGTTGACGATGCCGGCCACCACCCGCTGGCTGATGAAGCCGGGCGAATCGTTGATCACTTCCACCGGCACGCCGTCGCTGCCCAGCGCCTGGCGCGCCTGGGCTTCGAGCTTGGGGTCGAGCGCCGGCTGGCGCATCAGCACGCGGCGGCGGTCCAGCTCGGTGAAAGTCTCCAGCGCCAGGCTGCGTTCCGGTGGCAGGCCGAGGGCGTCGATGCGGGTGCTGGCGTCCACCCCCAGCGGGGTGACCAGGCAGATGGCGCGGGACGACGGCGCTTCGCCAGTCTCCAGCACCACGCCACCGAGGGTGAGGATGGCGGCTACGCGGTGGCGCAGCTCCGGGTCCTGGCTGTCGAGCCAGTAGGGGCGATTGAGCAGCACGGTTTCATACTGTTCCTCGGCGTCACGAATGGGCTGTCCGTCACGGTAGCGGTAGAAGCCTTCGCCGCTCTTGCGGCCCAGCAGTCCGCCGGCGACGCGCTGCGCGGCCAGCGGCGAGGGGGTGTAGCGCGGGTCCTGGTAGAACTGCTGGTAGAGCGATTCCATGACTGCGTGGGAGACGTCCAGGCCGGTGAGGTCGAGCAGCTCGAACGGCCCCATGCGAAAGCCCACGCCGTCGCGCAGGATGCGGTCGATCTGCGCGGGCGTGGCGATGCCCTCGCCGAGGATGCGCAGCGCTTCGGTGCTGAAGGCGCGGCCGGCGTGGTTGACGATGAAGCCGGGGCTGTCCGGCGACACCGCCGGGTAATGCCCGGCCTGCTCCGCCAGCCGGCTCAGGCGGCGCACGACCGACTCGCTGGTACGCTGCCCGCGCACCACCTCGACGATGCGCATCAGCGTCACCGGGTTGAAGAAGTGGAAGCCGACGACCCGCTCCGGGTGCTGGCAGCGCGCGGCGATGCGGGTGACCGACAGCGACGAGGTATTGCTCGCCAGCACGGCGTCCGGCGCCACGCGTTTTTCCAGCTCGGCGAGCAGCGCCTGCTTGGCGCCGAGGTCTTCGATGATGGCCTCGATCAGCAGATCGCAGTCGGCCAGTTCATCCAGGTTGTGGCTCGGCAGCAGGCGCTGCATCGTCGCATCGAGGGCGTCCGGGGCGAGCTTGCCCTTGGCTACCGCGCGTTCCAGCAGTTCGCGGTTGAAGCCCAGGGCCTGTTCCACGGTCTGCGGGTTGCTGTCGTACAGGCGTACCGGCTTGCCTGCGCTGGCGAACAGCTGGGCGATGCCGCGGCCCATGGCCCCGGCGCCGATCACGCCAATACGGTGGAAGGACTCGGTCATGCTGCGGGTCTCGTCGTGCACACCTGCTTCAACCATAGACGCTGTGCTCACGCGGTGGTCCTTTTGGCCAGTTCCAGGTCGCGCAGCTGCCGGCGCAGCAGCTTGCCGACGCTGGTCTTGGGCAGCTCGTCGAGCACCTCGACGAAGCTCGGCACCTTGTAGCCGGTGAGGTGCTCGCGGCAGTGGGCGATGATCTGTGCCGGCGCCAGCGTCTCGTCCCTGAGGCTGACGAACAGCTTCACCGACTCGCCCTTGCGTTCATCCGGCACGCCGATGGCCACGCACTCGCGCACGCCGGGGTGGCGCATCACCGCGTCTTCCACTTCGTTGGGGAATACGTTGAAGCCGGAGACCAGGATCATGTCCTTCTTGCGGTCGACGATCTTCAGCATGCCGTTGGCGTCCAGCTCGGCGATATCGCCGGTCTTCAGCCAGCCGTCGGTGGTGAGCACCTGGGCACTCTCCTCCGGCCGCTGCCAGTAGCCCTGCATCACCTGTGGGCCGCGCAGCCAGAGTTCGCCGGGCTGGTCGGGGCCGGTGTCGTTGCCCTCCTCGTCCACGGTGCGCAGCTCGGTGTCCACCAGCGCCTGGCCGACGTAACCCTCGCGGTAGGGGCTGAGCAGCGTGCCGGTGGACACCACGGGCGAAGCTTCGGTCAGGCCGAAACCTTCACGCACCGGCGCGCCGGTCGCCGCTTCCCAGCGCCGGCCCACTTCGCGGTTCAGCGGCGCACCGCCGGAGGTCACCCACTTCAGGTGGCTGAAGTCGATGGCGGGGAAGTCCGGGTGGTTCATCAGGCCGACGAACAGGGTGTTGATCCCGCTCATCAGGGTGAAGGGATAGCGGCGCATGGCGCCGATGATCTCGTCGAGATTGCGGCCGTCGCGGATGAACACCGTGTGCAGGCCCATGCCCACCGAGCTCAGCAGGTTCGTCGAGAACGCCATGATGTGGTACAGCGGCAGCGGTGCGATGCGCACGTCGCTGGCCGGCTCCAGCAGGCCGGGGCGCAGGAACAGCTCCAGGGTCTGCACGACGTTGGCGACCAGGCTGCGGTGGCTGAGCATCGCACCCTTGGACACGCCGGTGGTGCCGCCGGTGTACTGCAGCAGGGCGAGGCGGTCCAGGCCCGGCTCGGCTTCCACCGGCGGGGCTTCGGCGCCCAGGCGCAGGGCCTGCTGGAAGCGCGTGCAGTCGGCCTCGGCGCTGTCGAACTGCGGACGCTCGATGTCGTCGATCGAGGTCAGCAGTACCTGCCGAACCTCGCTGTGTGCCTGCACGCCGCGCAGCAGCGGCAGCAGGCGGTCGAGCAGCAGCACGGCGCTGGCGCCGGAGTCGGCCAGTTGGTGGCGCAGCTCGCTGGCGGTGTACTGCGGGTTGGTGTTCACCAGCACCACGCCGGCCTTCAGCGCGCCGAAGGTGGCGATGGGGTACTGCAGGGAGTTGGGTAGCATCAGCGCCAGGCGCTCGCCCGGTTGCAGGCCGGCGTGGTGGCGCAGGTAGCGGGCGAAGGCGTCGGCCTGGCGCTCCAGCTCGGCGAAGCTCAGGTGGCTGTCGCCGCAGGAGAACGCCAGGCGCCCGGGGAATTCGCGACAGGCATCGCGCAGCAGGTCGTGGAGGTTCTGGTAGCCGTGACGGGTAATCTCGCGGGCCACGTGACCGGAGGGTTGAGCAGACATCGACTTCTCCGTTTCTTCTTCGAGCCTGTATTGGCTCAGGATTCGAATTGTTGTTCTGCACAGCGAAACATCGTGTCGAAATCGATGGTATGCGATAGGCTAGCCCTGCGCAACGAGCACACGCGGACCGCTGCGTGGCGACGGGGCGATCTGCTATCGTTCGCCCGCGCCGCGCGTGGCGCCGCAACAGCAATCCCCCGCCGAGGCCCCATGAGCGACGACGTCGAAGACAGCAGCAACCCCAAGGACCGCAAGTACGTCGAGGCGCTCGCTCGCGGGCTGGACGTGCTGCGCGCCTTCACCCACGGCTCGGTGGTGCTCGGCAACCAGGAAATCTCGCGGATCACCGGCCTGCCCAAGGCGACGGTGTCGCGCATGACCTACACCCTCACCCAGCTCGGTTACCTCTGCTACTCGCAACAGCATGAGAAGTACCAGCTGGATTCCGGCGTGCTGGCGCTGGGTTACGCCTACGTCTCCAACCTGCGCGTGCGCCAGCTGGCCAAGCCGTACATGGACGCTTTCGCCCGTCGCACCAACACCACGGTGGGCCTGACCTGCCGCGACTGGCTGTCGATGATCTACGTGGAAAACTGCCGTCCGCCGGAAGCCACTTCCCTGCGCATGGACGCTGGTGTGCGCCTGCCGCTGGCGACTACCGCTGCCGGCCGCGCCTACCTCGCCGCCACGCCGCAGCAGGAGCGCGAGCACCTGCTGTCGGCGCTTCAGGAGCGCCACGAGGGCGACTGGTCGGTGATGCGCGCTTCGCTGGATGCGTCCTTCGAGGAGTACTACGAGCACGGCTTCTGCCTGTCGCTGGGCGACTGGGACCGTAACGTGCGCGCGGCCGGTGTGCCGCTGCGCCTGGCCGACGGCGGGCTGATGGCGCTGACTTGCGGGGCGCCGTCGTTCCAGCTCAGTGAGGAGACTCTGCGCGGTTCTCTGGCCCACGAGCTGGAAATCCTGGCGCGGGATATCGAGAGCCTCGGGGCCTGATTTTTTCCGCGCTTTCGTTAGAGCGGGGCTTTTTGTTTGGGTGTTTCTGCGCCGCTTCGGCGTGTGCTGATGGATTTTGTTTCGCCCCCTCGGGCGACCTCCTTTGGCAAACGACCCAAAGGAGGCAAAGGTCTCGCCCCTCCATCCGGTTTTTCGCTTAGGCGAAAAATTCCCTCGTTGAAGCGAAGTTTCAGGGGCACGCCACGACGGGCCATCCCTGGCCCATCGTGGCTCTCGCGACATCCATGTCGCTCAACCCCTGAAACTCCGCTTCAACGAGGCCTCCTGAAAGGGGCCGTCCGGAGTGCGCGGCGGTTTCTCTGGAAGTCTTCAAGAGCCAGAACTGAGCCGGGGTGTAGCGGGCTGTAGTAGGAGCGAGCTTGCTCGCGAACCGCCCAGCGCCCACGTCGCCGGCAAATCTGTTCGCGAGCAAGCTCGCTCCTACAAGAGATGGCCTCCGTGTTATGCGACCTCCATCAGGCTCGCATAGGCCTTCAGGTGATGATCGTCGTCACCCAGCTGATGGCTGAGCATCACCAGGCGCTTGGCGTGGTGCGCCAGCACGTATTCCCAGGTCATGCCGATGCCGCCGTGCAGCTGGATCGCCTGTTCCGCTACATAGCGCGCGGCGCGGGTGACGATGAACTTGGCGGCGGCCAGGGTGCGGCTGCGCTCGGCGCTGTCGGGCTGGTCGGCGACGCAGGCGGCGAGGATCGCCATGCTGGTGGCCTGCTCCAGCTCGCTGCGCATGTCCACCATGCGGTGCTGCAGCACCTGGAACTTGCCGATCGGGATGCCGAACTGCTTGCGCGTCTTCAAGTAGTCCAGGGTCAGCGCGCAGGCTTCCTGCAGGCTGCCGAGGGCTTCGGCGCACTGCGCGGCGATGGCGCGGCCCTGCTGGTAACGCAGCGCCGGCAGCGCCTCGCCCGGCACGCCGACGGCTTCGCCAATGGCACCCTCGAGGAACAGCTCGCAGGCGCGCTGGCCGTCCACTGTCGGATACTCGCGGCGGCTGACGCCGGCTTGCTGCGGATCGATGAGGAGCAGGCCGATGCCCGCCTCGTCCCGCGCATTGCCAGACATGCGCGCGGAAACCAGGATTGCCGTGGCGCTCTGCCCGCCGATCACCACGGCTTTGCGGCCGCTCAGTTTCCAGCTGGCGCCGGTCTGCTCCGCGCGGGTCTGGACGTCGTGCAGCTGGTAATGGCTCTGCGGTTCTTCCTGTGCGACCGCCAGCTGCGCTTCACCGCTGGCGATGCGCGGCAGCCAGTGGTCCTTCTGCGGGTCGCTGCCCAGCTGGGCGATCAGCCCGCCGCCGTGCACCACCGATTGCAGGTACGGCTCCAGGCACAGGCCGCGGCCCAGTTCGGTGAGTACCAGCAGGCTCTCGACACCGCCGCCGAAGCCGCCGTACGCCTCGGGTAGCGACACCGAGGTCAGTCCCAGCTCGCCGAGCTGGCGCCAGAAGTCAGCGCTGTAGCCCAGTTCGGAGCGGCTGAAGCCTTCGCGCTTGTCGAACGGGTAGGCGTCGCGCACCAGGCGTGCCGCGGTGTCCTGCAGCATCTGCTGCTCTTCGCTCAGTTTGAAGTCCATGGTCAGGCCCTCACAGCTCGAGAATCATCTTGGAGACGATGTTCTTCTGGATTTCGTTGGAGCCGCCGAAGATCGACAGCTTGCGCAGGTTGAAGTACTGGCTGGCCGGCGCCGCCGAGTAGTCGGTGTGCAGCGGCTCGGCGCCCAGCTCGAATTCGTCTTCGATGAAGGGCAGCGCGTAGGGGCCGAGGACCTTGCGCAGCAGGTGGCTGATCGCCTGGCGGATCTCCGTCCCCTTCACCTTCAGGATCGAGCTTTCCGCGCCCGGCACACCGCCTTCGCGGGCAGCGGCGAGGATGCGCAGGGTGCTCATCTCGATGGCCATCAGCTGCATTTCCACTTCCGCCACCTGGGCGCGGAACAGCGGGTCTTCGAGCATCGGCTTGCCGTCGCACAGTTCGCGGCTGGCCACGCGCTTGAGGTGCGCGAGCACCGCCTTGGACGCGCCGATGCCGGCCAGGCCGGTGCGCTCGTAGGTGAGCAGGTACTTGGCGCAGGTCCAGCCTTCGTTCTCGCGGCCCACCAGGTTTGCCACCGGTACGCGCACGTTGTCGAAGAACACCTCGTTGACCTCGTGCTCACCGTCCAGGGTGATGATCGGGCGCACGGTGATGCCCGGCGTCTGCATGTCGATCAGCAGGAAGCTGATGCCGCGTTGCTGCTGTGCCTCGGGGTCGGTGCGCACCAGGCAGAAGATCCAGTCGGCGTGCTGGCCGAGCGTGGTCCAGGTCTTCTGGCCGTTCACCACGTAGTGCTCGCCGTCGCGCACGGCGCGGGTCTTCAGCGAAGCGAGGTCGGAGCCGGCCCCCGGCTCGGAATAGCCCTGGCACCACCAGTCGGTGCCGTCGAGGATGCGCGGAAGGTAGTGCGCCTGCTGCTCGGGCGTGCCGAATTTGATGATCACCGGGGCGACCATGTTGACGCCGAAGGGGATGGTGCGCGGCGCACCGAAGGCGGCGCACTCTTCTTCGAAGATGTGCTTCTGCACGGCGTTCCAGCCGGTGCCGCCGTATTCCTCCGGCCAGTGCGTGGCGTACCAGCCCTGTTCGGTGAGCACGCGCTGCCAGCGCTGGTGGTCACCCTTGTTCAGGTGTTTGCCCAGGCGCACCTTGCTGGCGATGTCCTGGGGCAGTCGGGTCTGCAGGAAGTGGCGGACTTCGTCGCGGAACGCCAGTTCGTCGGGGGTGAAATGGATGTCCATGGGCAGTCCTCAGAGGTCGGCGAAGCGGCGGCCTTCGGCCACCAGGCGTTCGAGCAGCGGCGCGGGTTGCCACCAGGCACCGAGGCGCTGGTGGAACTCGCGGATTCTTTCGAGCACGTGCGACAGGCCCAGGCTGTCGGCATAGAACAGCGGGCCGCCGCGCCAGGGGGGGAAGCCGTAGCCGTTGAGGAAGATCACGTCGATGTCGCTGGCGCGCTGGGCGATGCCTTCGTCGAGGATGTTGGCGGCCTCGTTGATCAGCGCGAAGACGCAGCGCTCGACGATTTCCTCGTCGCTCACCGGGGCGCGGGTGATGCCGCGTTCGGCGGCGGCCTGCTCCAGCATGGCTGGCAGCGCGGGGTTGTCCTGCGCGGTGCGGCCTTCGCCGTAGTGGTAGAAGCCGGTGCCGGTCTTCTGTCCGAGCATGCCGGCGGCGATCAGGTGGTCGAGCACCGTGGGCAGGGTCTGGCCGGGTTTGAGGGTCGGCCGCTGGCGCGAACGGATTGCGTGGCTGATGTCCAGCCCGGACAGGTCGCGCACCGCCAGCGGCCCCATGGCCATGCCGAACGCGCGTAGCGCGCGGTCGACCTGCGCGGGTGTGGCGCCCTCCTCCAGGAGGAATTCGGCCTGGCGGCCGTAGGGGAAGATCATGCGGTTGCCGACGAAGCCGTCGCACACGCCGACCACCACCGAGACCTTCTTCAGGCGTTTGCCCAGCTGCATGGCGGTGGCCAGTACGCTGTCCGAGGTGACCTTGCCACGCACCACTTCGAGCAGGCGCATGACGTTGGCCGGGCTGAAGAAGTGCAGGCCGACGACGTCCTGCGGGCGCTGGGTGAAGGCGGCGATGGCGTCCAGGTCCAGCGAGGAAGTATTGCTGGCGAGGATCGCACCGGGCTTGCAGGCGGCGTCCAGTCGTTCGAAGACCTGGCGCTTCACGTCGAGGCTTTCGAATACCGCTTCGACCACCACGTCCACGTCGTCCAGTGCGGCGTAGTCGAGTACGCCGCTGATCAGGCCCAGGCGCCGATCCATCTCCTCGGCGCTCAGGCTGCCGCGCGCCACGCTGGCGGCATAGGTGCTGCGGGCGCGGTCGAGGCCGCGTTGCAGGGCGTCGTCATTCACTTCCAGCAGTGTTACCGGAATACCGGCATTGGCGAAGCACAGCAGGATGCCGACACCCATGGTGCCGCCGCCGATGACGGCGGCGCTGCGCACTTCGCGCACCGGGGTGCCAGGCGCCAGACCCTCGACCTTGGCCGCTTCGCGTTCGGCGAAGAAGGCGTGGATCTGCGCGGCGCGTTGCGGCGATTCCATGCATTGCTGGAACAGTTCGCGCTCGCGGGCCAGGCCCTCGCGCAGCGGTAGCTGTGTCGCGGCTTCCACGGCGTCGATGCAGCGCAGCGGGGCGAACTGGCCGGGGAGGCGCTTGTGTACTTCGCCGCGCTTGTGGGCGATCAGCTCGGCGAGGTTGGCGGCCTGTACGCGTTCGTTGCGCTCACCGGTGCGGCGCGGGCCCTTGCCCTCCGCCAGCAGGCGCTGGGCGAAGGCGAGGCCGGCCTCGATCAGATCGCCGTCAAACAGCTCGTCGACGATGGCGTTTTCCAGGGCTTGCGGAGCGCCTGCCGGTGCGCCGCTGACGATCATCTCCAGGGCCTTTTCCACACCCGCCAGGCGCGGCAGGCGCTGGGTGCCGCCGGCGCCGGGGAGCAGGCCGAGCTTCACTTCCGGCAGGCCGAGCTGGGCGTCGCGGCGGGCGAGGCGGTAATGGCAGGACAACGCGACTTCCAGGCCGCCACCCAGGGCGGTGCCGTGGATGACGGCGACGCTGGGCTTGGTCGCGCCTTCGATGACTTCGACCACCTCCGGCAGCGAGGGCGCCTGCGGCGGCTTGCCGAACTCGCGGATATCGGCGCCGGCCATGAAGGTGCGCCCGGCGCAGACCAGCACCACGGCGCGAACCTGCGCATCGGCCTCGGCCTGCTGGAAGGCGGCGAGCAGGCCTGCGCGGACGGCATGTCCGAGGGCGTTCACCGGTGGGTTGTCGACCGTCACCAGGGCGATCTCGCCCCGGCGTTCGAGCTGTACCGCATCTGACATGCTGTGCTCCGTCTTTGATGTTGTTTTAACGGAATGATGTTTCGCTGTGCAGAATACGATGCTCAATTTTCAATGTCGATAGGCAGAGGTCATGGCCTGCCGTAGGGCGTATAACGCTCCGCGTTCTACGCCGATTGACCTGGGTTGCCGGCCTGCACGGAGGTGAACTGGGCGTTGTCGCCCGGCTTGAGCCTTGGACTGGCGGCGGGTTGAGTGCATCGGCGTACAACCGCGAACGGTTGTACGCCCTACGTCGGAATCGAGGGGCGGCCGCCAGCAAAAACGCCATCCCCCAAGGGGATGGCGTACGCCGGGCCAGGCGAAGGGATGCGGGCCTACTTGGCCCAGCGCCGCAGGTCCGATGGCGTGTAGTCGCTCATCTTCGCTGTCTGCCCGGTCTTCAGGCCGCTGTTCTCCTCGTTCATCAGACCGTTGACGAAGTAGCGCCCGCTGATCAGGTCATAGGCCGCCGCCAGGGCCTCATAGGTGAACTGCTTGTCGTAGTACGGCATGGCATGGGACTGGTAGTTGCGCCACAGCTCGCCACGGCTGTCGTAGAACTCGCCCTGGAGAATGTTCCAGCTGTCCTCGTCGAGGTAGTAACGACGCTTGCTGTAGATGTGCCGCGCACCGGGCTTGAGGGTGGCCTCGACGACCCACACGCGGTGCTTCTCGAAGCGTGCCAGGTCGGGGTTGAGGTGGTTGGTCTTGAGGATGTCGGCGTACTTCACCGAGCGGTCGTACAGGCGGAAGCTGTTGTAGGGCACGAACAGTTCCTGCTTGCCCAGCAGCTTCCAGTCGTAGCGATCCGGCGCGCCGTTGAAGCCGTCCAGGCTGTCGGCGGTGATCATGCCGTCGCTGTAGCGCGCGCTGTTGTCGTAGGCGATCAGCGGGGCGCGGCGCACCCGGCGCTGGCCGGGGATGTACTGCCAGGCGGCGCGCGGCTCGGCCATCTGGTCCATGGGCTCGTGGGACAGCACCGCCTCGCCGGACAGCCGCGCCGGCTCCAGTACGCGGGTCTTGAACAGGTACAGCAGGTTGGCGTTGGCCGGCAGGTCGGTGACCGTCTCGGCGTAGTTCATCTCGGTCTGCGAGCGCACCAGGCTGTAGACGCCGTTCTCCTTCACATTCGCCGAGCTGAAGGTGCGTTCGATGCTGCCGCCGCGGTAGCGGGTGATGTGGTTCCACATCGCCTCGACGCCTTCCCGGGGCAGCGGGAAAGGCACGCCTCGGTGGTAGTTCAGCACGCCGTTGCCGCCATCGGCGAGCTTGCTCTGCTCGGCGTTCCGGCGGGTTTCGGCGTCGATCTCGGCGGGCAGCCGCGCACTGCGGTGGCTGGGGTAGACGTTGATCCGGTAGGTGTTGGGGTAGCGCTTGAGCATTGCCTGCTCGCCGGGGCTGAGCCACTGGCTGTACTGCCCGGCGTTGGCCGGGGTGATGCTGAACAGCGGCTTCTCGCTGGCGTAGGGATTGGCGTAGCCGCCCTTGGCGTCGACCTGCCCGGCGTCGGGTTTCAGGCCGCCGTCCCAGGCGGGAATGCTGCCGTCGGCGTTGCCGGCCTTCTCGGCGCCGACCGGGGTCAGGCTGCCGCCCAGGTCGGCGGCGGTGTTGGCGTGGGCGCAGAACGCCAGGCCCATGGCGAGCGCCAGGGCGGTGAGTCGAATGGTTTGCATCGGCAGGTTCCTCAGAAGTCGACCTTGGCGCTGACGCTGTAGAAGTCGCGGTCGTCGAGCGTGCTGTACTGGTTGGTGCCGAAGAAGGCGTTGTAGCCGAACTCCAGGCTGTAATCGTTGAGGTAGTTGAAGGCCAGCGACAGGCCGGCGGCCATCTGCCCTTCCTGGAACGGGCCGCCCGGGTCGTAGGAGTAACCCTCCACGTCGTGGCGGAAGTTCACCGAGGGCAGCATGTTCACCCCCGGCAGCACGTCGCTGTATTCCAGGCCGGCGCGCAGGCGGTAGCCCCAGGACCAGGGCGTGGTGAAGCCCTCGTCGGTGCAGTAGCGGTTGGTCACACCGCTGGCGACCGTGTTGCAGCGACTGCCATTGAGCGGTGCGCTACGGCCGAAGGCGGCGTTGCGCCCCAGGCGTTCGTCGCCGACATCGCCCACATGGACCACGCCGGCCTCTCCGAGCAGGGTCAGGCGGGTGGCGCCGAGCACGTTGTCGATGATCTGGGTGGCCGAGGCGGTCATCTGCCAGACCGGCTTGCGGTCCCAGCCGTCGAGGGTCTGGCCGCTGGTGGTGGCGCTGGCCGGAATGCCATCGATGGCCGAGCTGCCCGAGGGGCCGGTGATCATCGCCACGTTCATGTCCGGGCCGTTGTAGGCCACCGGCATGTTCGGCCGGTAGCTCAGTTCCGCCGCCAGCGAGGTGCCCCAGCCGGGCAGTGCGCCGTTGATGCTCAGGCCGTAGAGGTGGATGTTTTCCGGGAAGGCGGCGGCGTACACCGGCCCCTGCACGCGGCCGATGGGGAAGTTGCCGGGCTTGCTGGCGTCCCGCGCGGTCAGCTCCAGGTAGGGCAGGCGGGCGTGGTAGTTGACGTAGTAGAAGGCCGCCTCGGCATCGTTCAGCGAGCTGATCAGGGTGCGCAGGGCGAGGCCCCACTGACCCTGGTCGGACGGGTCCTGGTCTTGGCCATGGGCCACGTACAGGCCGCTGGCCTGCATCTGCGCGTCGGTCTGCACCTGGCTCAGGTACAGCGGGCCGCAGCCGGGCTGGATGGCGTCGCTGGTGGCGAAGAAGGTGCCGCAGCCATCGAGCACGCTGGGCCGCCAGTTGTACTGGTAGAAGCCTTCCAGGTTGACCTTGTCGGTGAGGCCGAGGTTGAACGAGAGCATCTCGACCGGCAGCTGGCCTTCCTTGATGTCCACGCCGGGCTTGTTGAAGGCGCTGTAGTCCAGCGGGTTGATCACGTTGATGCCGTTCTGGATCAGGATCGCCTCGCCCCAGGACAGCACCTGCTTGCCGAGCTTCAGGTTGAGCGGATGCTCGGCGACGTCGAAGTCCTTCCACACGTAGGCGTCCAGGGTATCGAAGCCGTGGTAGCGCGCCAGGGTCGGCCAGCCGCTGTCGTCGAAGTCCTTGAAGCGGCCGTCGCCGGTTTCGTAGGCGTGGTCGTACCAGTACTTGAAGCGGATGAAGGCGCCCTGCCCCTGGCCGTCCAGGCTGAAGTCGGTGAGGCCCTTGAACATCTGCGAGATGGGGTCGCCCTTCTTGAAGTTCAGGCGGTTGTCGTCGGCGCTCACGCTGCTGCCGTCGGCGTTGTCGATGTGCTGCGCCTGGACCGCGTTGGCGTGGGTCATCAGGTGGCGGTTCGGGTCCTGCGCGGACCAGCTGGCGCCCAGGCTCAGGGTGGTCTTGGTGGACAGGCTCCAGTCGTCGTTGAGTTCGAAGGTGGTGGCCTGCGCCGGTACGGCGCCGCCCACCGCGAGGGCCAGCAGGAGAGGTGTGCAGTGTTGGCGCCGCCCCAGCGACGGAATGGGGGCAGGGGCCGGATGGATTCTTGTCATTATGGGCTCCGGAAGGGTGTACCGCGGGGGCCACCTTGCCGGTCTCGCGCCGTTGTGCCGCAAGCCGCTACGGACAAAAACCGATCACCCCGCGCCGCGCGGGCGTCACCTCAGCAATGGCCGAGGCGGAACTGCTTGGGCGTCACGCCGAAGCGCTTGCGGAAGGCGCGGATGAAGTTGCCGCTCTGCCGGTAGCCGATGCGTTCGGCGATGCGCTCGATGGGCTGGTCGGAGGAGCGCAGCCAGATACGCGCCAGGCTCAGGCCATCGCCCTCCCCGGCCTCGCGCGCGCCGCTCCACTGGCGGCGCAGGCTCTGGTAGAGGAATTCGTTGGCGCCCGGCAGCGGCGTTTCCAGCAGCGCCGTGGGCAGCGCCAGGTACGGCGTGCGGGTCACGCGCCAGGGCACGCCCCACTGCGCGAGCACTTCGCCACAATGCTGGCGCGGGCCGATCCCCGCTTCGAGAAACACTGCGCCCGGCGGGCGACCCACGCGACGGGCGATGTTGCGGATCAGCGTCAGCACCGCCGCGTCGAGGCCGAAATGATGCAGCTCCTGGCTGACCGGCGCGAGTGTCATCCGCGTGGCCTCGCCGTCGTCCAGCAGGCGCACCTCCACGCAGTTGGTTACCGACGGCACGTGCTCGCAGAAGGCAGCCAGGCTGGCCCCCAGGGTCGGCGCCGAATCCAGCAGGATGTTCAACCCCTGCAGGCAGTGGGTCGCCAGGCCGTTGACCAGCTCGCAGCCGAACCGGGGATTGCCGCTGGCGCGCTCGCATTCGCGCCACAGCGACTCCACCTGCTGTGCCGGAATGCGCGCACGAGGATCAGCCAGCTGGGCTTCGGCGATGCCGGCTCGTGTCCGCAACTCGACGGCGCACAAGCCCAGGCGGACGGCATGCAGCAGGATGGTGCTGGCGAAGGCGCTGGAAGCGAACAGCAAAGCAGGCATGGCAGGGGACCGAAACGGCGACCGGTTTACTAGATCAGCTCTCTCTGCTATCCATCAAATTCATTCGACTCAACGCTTTGATGCGCAGGATGCATGATGGAACTCCGACAGCTCCGCCACCTGGCCGCCCTCGCCGACTTCCAGAATTTCCAGCGCGCCGCCGACGCCATCGGCCTCAGCCAGTCGGCGCTGAGCCGCAGCATCCAGACCCTGGAGCGGGACCTGGACTGCGAGCTGGTGGATCGCCAGAGCCGCGACTTCCGCCTCACCGGCCAGGGCCAGCTGGTGCTGCAGCATGCCCGCCGCCTGCTGGCCGGCAGCCGCTCGCTGCGCAACGAACTGGAACAGTACAACGGCCTCAATGCCGGCGAGCTGCGCTTCGGCTGCGGCCCCTACCCCGCCCAGCTGCTGGTGCCCGAGGCGATGGCCGATTTCATCCGCGCGCACCCGGCCATCGATGTCGGCTTCCTGATGGGCGACTGGGAGCAGATGGCCCAGTTGCTCAAGGAAGAACAGGTGGAGTTCTTCATTGGCGATGCGCGCAACTTCGCCGGCGACCCCGATTACCAGGTGCGTTGGATGGACCTGCGGCCGGGGCGTTTCTTCTGCCGCGCGGGCCATCCGCTGACCGAGCGCGACAGCCTGCGCCTGGCTGACCTGCTGGACTATCCGCGCGTCGGCACGCGCATCCCGCCGCCGCTGCGCAAGGTGCTGGCGGAAGTGATCGGCGAGCGGGATTTCCACATGAACGTCGAATGCGCGCAATTCGCCGCGATCCTGCATATCGTCGCGCGCTCGGACGCCGTCGGCCTGGCGGCAGTGGAGGCGCTGCATGCGCCGGTGCAGCGTGGCGAGGTGGCGCTGCTGCACATCGCCGACGTGCCGCAGGACCGGCCCGAGCTGCGCCTGCATTACGGCATCGTCAGCCGCGCCGGCTACGGCCTTTCACCGGCGGCGCAGGCGATGATCGAGGCGATCTTCGCCGCGGACCGGCGTTTGCCGCGTGGCGGACCTGCCGTGTGACGCGGCTGAGCTCCTACGCTCCCTGAGGGTGTTGCGTGCTGCCTGCCACCAACAGATCGCCGTGCAGCTCGCAGTAACACTCGTCGTTCCAGCCATAGTGCGGGTCGTGGCAGATCGAGTGGCGGACCGGGCCGGCTGCGGTGGCCACCCGCGTCTTCAGGCTGTCGCGCAGGGCGGCGTAGACCGAGCCGGGCTGCGGCCAGTCGGTGCGCAGCGGGCCTTCGCCCAACTGGTTGCCGGCGCGCAGCTCCGCGCGCAGGATCGCGTCGAGTTCGGGGCAAAGGCTGGCGGTGGGCTGTCGTCTCATGGGGTTTCCGTGCTGCAGCGCGGGTGACTGTCCGCGCCATTATCCAGTACGCCGAAGGTGCTGCGCTAACGCCGCCCACTCAACGCCAGCGCGGCTTCCGGCAGGCCGGCGAATGCACTCTGCACCTGGCGAATCGCCCGCTCCAGGGTCTGCTCGAATCGGTAGCGATTCTCCACGTAGAGGCACAACTCGAGGGTGAGCGGCTGCGCGAAGGGCAACGGGCTCTGGTGCAGGCCAAGCAGGCTGGCAACCCGGCTGGGCAAGGTCAGGCCATAGGGCCGCTGGTCGGCGATCAGGCGCGCCGCCAGGGCACTTTGCAGTGTCACCGCGATGTGCCGCCGCTGCCCGCGCAGGCCCAGTTCCAGGTCCACCGGCGCCAGGCCATCGCGGCGCTGGGACACCTGGATCTGCGGCACCTTCAGGTACTCCTCCAGGGTGCGCGGCGGCTGCGCGAGGGCTTTGCCGTGGGCGAACACGAAGTGGTCGCTGAGCAGCGGCAACTTGCGGATGCCGCCTTGCTGGGAGAGCGGCTGGTCGATGTCGATCAGCAGGTCGAGCTTGTCGCCGGTGAGCTCCTGCAGCGCCTCGCGCCGGCGGCTGTGGTAGAAGCGCGGTTGCCAGTCGAGGTCGGGGCTTTCCAGCAGGGCCTCGAGCAGCAGCGGCTGCAGGCTTTCCGGGCAACTGATGCGCAGGCTGCGTGCTGCCGGCCGGGCATGGGCGGCGGGCGTATGGCTGAGCGCTTCGCGCAGGCTTTCCAGCGCTTCGCGGATGGAGCCGGAAAGCCGGTGCGCCACCAGCGTCGGGGCGACACCCAGGTGGGTCTTGATGAACAGCGGGTCGTCGCAGAGCAGGCGCAGGCGGCGCAGGGCGTTGCTCATCGCCGGCTGGGTCAGGCCCATGACTTCGGCGGCGCGGGTGATGCTGCGCTGATGGTAGATGGCGTCGAAGGCCAGCAGCAGGTTGAGGTCCAGTTGGCGAAGGTCGAGCATGGCGGGTACCGCGGCGGGCGCTGAATCGAGCGGCGCATGCTAGTGAGCGCTTGGCCCCGGCGCGCCAGCCGCACAGGACAATTTCCGATCACCCTGCCCCTTCGCCGACGGGCGTGGTGCCGGCATTCGCCGGGTGAATGCGCTTCGGCGATTGCCGCGCCGCTTGGCATAGTGGGACTTCCTAGCGGGGAGCATCGGCCATGAACGAGTTCGAACACCAGCTGCTGGCGGTCAACGGCATCCAGCTCAGCGTCTTCAGCGCAGGCCCCGCGGGCGGCAAGCCGGTGTGGCTGCTGCACGGGTTCCCCGAGTGCTGGCATTCCTGGCAGCACCAGATGCGTGCCCTCGCTGCCGCCGGCTACCGGGTGTTCGCCCCGGAGATGCGCGGCTACGGCCAGACCAGCGCGCCGCAAGCGGTGGACGCCTATGACGTGCTGACGCTCTGCGCCGACATCCAGGGTGCGATGGACGCCCTCGGCCATGAGCGCGTGGCCATGGTCGGCCACGACTGGGGCGCGCCGGTGGCCTGGCACCTGGCGCTGCTGGAGCCGCAACGCGTCGAGGTGCTCTGCACGCTCTCGGTACCTTTTGCCGGGCGCCCCAAACGCCCCGCCGTGGAGATCATGCGCGAGGTGTTCGCCGGCAAGTTCTTCTACATCCTCTACTTCCAGCAGCCGGGCCGTGCCGAGGCGGAGTTCGACGCGGACATCGCCGGCACCCTGCAGCATTTTCTCGGCGACAACGTGCGCCTGACGCCGGACCAGTCCCCCGACGGCCGCCTCTTCGACGGCCTGCCACCCGCGCCGGCGCACCCGGCCTGGTGCAGCGCCGAGGACTTCCAGTACTACGTGCGGACCTTCGAGGGCCGGGGCTTCCATGGCGCGCTGAACTGGTACCGCAACTTCGAGCGGACCTGGCAGCGCACCGAGCCGCTGGCCGGGCGCAAGGTCGAACAGCCGACGCTGTTCCTGATCGGCGACCGCGACCCGGTGGGGCGCTTCGAGGCCTACACCGTGCAGCGCATGCCCGAGCATGTGCCGAACCTCGAACAGCATGTGCTGGAGAACTGCGGGCACTGGATCCAGAGCCAGCAGCCGCAGCGGGTGAACGCCCTGCTGCTGGGCTTCCTCGGTCGGCACTACCCGGCCTGACGCACCGGCTTGTCGCTGGCGGGCGCAATGCGTAAGGTCATCGGGCCAGCTTCGCCGAGCCGTCTTGCGTCATGAGCCCACACCCTGCCGATCCATCCAACGCCTTCTATGCGCCGACCCTGTTGCCAGCCCTGGAAGAACTGTTGTCGCGCGGTATCGACGGCGCCGAGCTGCAGGCGTGCTTCCGGCGCAGCCTGCTGGAGCTGCGCACGCCCCTGGTGCGGGTGCCATTGTTCCTCTCGCGGCGCTTCTGGGACCTGGCCGAACGAGCCAGCGGCGAGGCGGCCATCGGCCTGCTGGCCGGCCGGCGCTTCGCCTCGACGCTGACCAACGGGCTGACCTACCTCTTCGATGTGGCGCCCACCCTCGAATCGGCCTGCGCGCACTTCTGCGACTACTTCCCCTACTTCAACGGCTCGCTGCTTGCCGAGCTGCGCGTGGAGGCTGACAGCATCGCGCTGGTCCTCACGGAGCACGGCGCCCTGCTCTCCGGCCGGCAGAGCCGCGAATACACCGTGGTGGGCATCTGCAGCCTGCTGCGGCGCAAGCTGCTGGCCAGCGGGATCAGCCAGGACCCCTTGCTGGGCATCGACCTGCCGGGCGCCGAACCCTCCGATCCTGACCTCTACGCGCAGGCCTTGCGCGCGCCGCTGCGCTGGGGCGTCGACGCGGTGGTGCTGCACCTGGCGCCGGACCTGTTCCGCCGCCCGCTGTCGCCGCCGAACCGCGAGCTGGAAGAAACGCTGATCGGCCTGCTGGAGCAGGCCCGCCACCAGACCCAGAGCACCCTGCTGGACGAAGCCGCCGACTACATCGCCCGCGAGCTACCCCAGGGGGCGAGCTTCCAGTCCTTCTGCGAAGCGCGCCACCTGACCGAGCGCACCGCCGCCCGCCGCCTGCTCAGCCACGGCTGGCGCTACAGCGAACTGCTGGACGAGCAGCGTCGTTACCGGGCGCTGGACCTGCTGGAGAACCCGGCGCTGTCGCTGGCGCAGATCACCGACCAGCTGGGTTACGGCGACCTGCAGAGCTTCTCCCGGGCTTTCAGTCGCTGGTGCGGCAGGAGCCCGGGGGCCTGGCGCGAGAGCTTGCCGCGCTGACTCAGGCGTTACGCCGCATGCCGATGTGCGGGATGTCGTCTTCCAGGTAGACCTCGGTTACCGGGGCGAAGCCGTAGCGGCCGTAATAGCCCTGCAGGTGCGCCTGGGCCGAGAGGTAGATCGGCAGGCCCGGCCAGCGCTGAGCGATGGCCTGCAGCGCCTGTTCCATCAGTTGGTGGCCCAGGCCGGTGCCGCGCCCGGCCGGTGCGATCACCACACGGCCGATGACCACGTCGCCCTTGTGGCGCTGCGGGTCCAGCAGACGCAGGTAGCCGATCAGTTGCTCGCCCTCTTCCACCATCAGATGGCAGGTATCGCCGACCAGGTCGAGGCCATCGACCTCCTGGTAGGGGCATTGCTGTTCCACCACGAAGACCTCGGTGCGCAGATGCAGGATGGCGTAGAGCTCTTCCTTGGTCAGGTCGCGGTGGTGCTTGCAGGTCCAGTTCAGGGCCATGTCGTGTTCACTCCGATCATTCAGGCGAGCATGGTAGCGCGCCTCAGACCGGCGCGTGGAAGCGCAGCGTGGTCGAGCCGCCGAGGTGCCGGCGCAGTGCCTCGATGGCAACCTTGACCTTGGCCGGCTGGGCATCGCGGCGCGGGGTGACGGCGTAGATGCCGAACGGCGGCAGCGACCATTCCGGCAGCAGCCGCACCAGCCTGCCCTCCTCCAGCGCCTCGCGGACTTCCGGCTCGGGCTGGGCGGAGACGCCCAGGCCATCGAGGGTGAACTGGCGCAGGGCGATCATGCTGTTGGCTGCGACCCGCGCTTCCAGTCGCAGCTTGCAGCCCTCCCCGCCCGGCCCGCTGAAGTTCAGGTAGGCCTGGTGCGCCACGGTGTTCAGCGCCAGCCAGTCGACGTTCTGCAGCTGCTGCGGATGATCGATGGCCGGCATGCGCCGCAGGTAGGCGGGAGCGGCGCAGATGACGTTGTTCCACTCGGCCAGGTGCCGCGCCACCAGGCTGGAATCGGACAGGCTGCCGACGCGGATGGCGAGGTCGATGCGCTGCTCGATCAGATCGATCTGCTCGTCGTGGAAGAACAGCTGCAGGCGCAACTGCCGATGATTCTCCAGCAGAGGGCGCAGGGCCTCGGTGATCAGCTTGCCGGAGAAACCCACCGGTGCGGCCAGGCGCAGCTCACCCACCGGCGCTTCGCGCCATTCGCCCAGGCGCTGTTCGGCTTCCTCGGCAATGGCCAGCATCTGCGCGCAGCTGCGGTAGAAGGCTTCACCCGCCTCGGTCAATGTCAGCTTGCGGGTGGTGCGGTGCAGCAGTGTGACCTGGGCGTGGGCCTCGAGCTTGCGGATCTGCTGGCTGACCGCCGATGGCGTCATGCCCAGGGCCTCGGCCGCCGCCGCCATGGAGCCGCGGGAAACCACGGTAGCGAACACCGCCATGCCGCGTAGATTGTCCATTGTGAAGCTCCGCTAAAGAGTGAAAGGCAAAATAGCGGGTTTTTCCCTGGACTGCCGGCGCCTAGGATGTCATCTCCCAAAATGGAGAAGAGAAAAGATGCTGAGTCGTGCCACTGTCACTACCCCTGAAGCCGCGCGCTACCTCAAGCGCCTGTGCAACCACTTCGCCCACAAGTTGCCGGTGGAGCTGACCGAAGACCGCGGCGTACTGCCCTTCGAATTCGGCACCTGCCGCCTGCAGGCCACTTCGCAAGCCCTGCTGCTGGAGGCCGAGGCCGCTGACGCACCATTGCTGGAGCGCCTGCAGAACGTGGTGGTCAGCCACCTCGATCGCTTCGCCTGGAAAGAAGGCCAACTGCCGGTGAACTGGCAAGCCGCCTGACAGCGCTGACAAGAACCGCGCAAAAACGAAAAACCCGGCCAAGGCCGGGTTTTTTATTGCCTGGAAAAAGCCAGGCGTCGTCGAGGATCTGTGACCGATGACCATGGTCCTGGTCACATAAAGTTCTTTTTCTTTTTGATGGGGTTGAGATTGACCTGATTACTGATCGCTGTGCGGTTGATTGCTTTTTGATCAACGTGAAAAGTCAATGCTTTGAAACATCTTGTAACCGTGTGGCCACTTTTACCCCGAGTTATCCACACGATCGATGCGCAAAATCTGTACAGATCGCCCCTTTACCCGAAAAGCCGCCTGGTAGGGCCAGCGTTCCACCGCCAATTCGCGCACGCCGGGCACTTCGCTGGGCACGCCGCTGCTGCTCTGCTCCAGGTTCGCCAGCGGGCTGACCTGCTCGACGATGTCCTGGATGGCTCGCAGCGCCTTCTCCGGGCCGATCAGCACGACGTAGTGGTCGTAGATGGCATCCAGGTCCCCGGCGGCCTTATGGGTCCATTGCAGGCTCATGCCAGCCCCCACTTGGCCTGGATGGCCGCGTGTTCCAGCAGGTGCCCGGCATCGGCGTCCGCCACCCCTTCATCGATCGCCGCCACGTGCCAGCTCAGGCGCTCCAGGTACTGCGCCAGCGCCTGGCGCAGGTGATACGGACGGTCGCGGTGGGTGGCGCGGGCCAGTTGGTCCAGCGCCGCCACGAGGGCGTCATCGGCACGAAATGAAACAACAGTGGTCACTTTTTGAGCAGTCTCGTTTACGCTGTATACAGTGTTTACATTGAAGACAAAGGTATACGTATCAGTGACTTAGCGTCAACGACCGGAAGCGGGGAGAGTGATGGACGGTGAGCGTGGAGCGGCCTCGGCCCAGGCCGTGCGGGCCCTGCAGCGCGATGGGTATGCCCTGGTACCGGGCGTCGCCACGTCGACCCAGGTGGAAGAGCTGCGCTCGGCCATCGACGAACTGGAGCCGCTGCATTGGGACTACGAGGGGTTGGTGGACCACTACAAGTGCGTGTTCAACCGCGATCCACTGTGGTTGCCGTACCTGGACCTGCCCGGCCTGATCGAGCCGATGGAGGCGCTGCTGGGTGAGGATTGCCACGTCATCGGCCAGACGGCCTGGCGCTGCCATCCGGGCTTCATTGGCGCGGACATGCACCTGGATTACCTGCCCATGGCACTGCCGCCGGCCTGGCTGTGCGAGCCGTCCTTCGCACTGCCGATGTTCGTCTGCACCGCGCAGCTGTACCTGAGCGATATCGACGAGGCCTTGTGCCCGACCTGGGTGATTCCCGGCAGCCACAAGGCGGGCCGGGCGCCGCGCCCGGACGAGGACGAATGGGGTGGCCAGGCGGCGCGGCCGATCCTGTGCAAGGCCGGTGATGCACTGTTGCTGCGCAGCGAGCTATGGCATGCCGGCAGCCGCAATACCAGCCAGCGCACGCGCTACCTGCTGCAGGTGCACTATGGTCGGCGCATGGTCGCGCAGAAGTTTTCGCCCTACCTGGCGTGGGCTTTCAACCCGAAAGTACTGGCGGCCTGTACACCTCGCCAGCGCCGTCTGCTGGGCGACCATGCGGCGGCGGAATACGATTGAACGACCTGGCCCGGGAGGATCGGAAATGAATGCTGTGCACACCGGCGGTTGCCACTGCGGCCAACTGCGTTACGAGTGCGACGCCCCCCTGACGGACGTCGCCCACTGCCATTGCTCGATCTGCCGGCGCACCACCGGCGGCATCGTCACTACCTGGGTCACGGTGCCCCTGCAGAGCTTTCGCTGGACCGTCGGTGAGCCTGCCGAGTATCGGTCGACGCCAGCCTGTGCACGCTATTTCTGCCGCAACTGCGGTGCGCAGCTGGCGCTGTTCACCGAGCAGGCACCCGAGACCATGGACCTGACCACGGCGACCCTGGACGAAGTGGCCACGGTGGTGCCCAACCGGCATATCTGGGTGAACAGCCGGTTGCCCTGGATTCACCTGGACGAGGGATTGGAAGAGGAGTGGGAGGAGAGGCTCTAGTCCTCGTGGCTTGACCTGGTTCGCGAGCAAGCCCGCTCCACCGGGCGGGCCTGCTACTGCTCTTCGTAGGAGCGAGCTTGCTCGCGAACCGACCCGGCGGCCGGTTCAGGGCAGCTCCAGCCCCCCTGAAGCCTTGTGCAGCTCGCGCAAATGCGCGCCGATCTGCTTGGTGTTGGCCTCCAGTGCGGCCAGTTCGTCCCGGCGTTCCGGCGTGAGCAGGGCGCGCACTTCGCGGTCGAGGTTGTCGCTGAGCTGGCGCAGGCGTTGCTGGCGCTGCTGGGTCTGCTTCTCCAGGGTGGCCGTTTCCGGCGCCTGGGGCAGGCCGTAGCCACCGTCGAGCAGCTCGGCCGGGCGGCTGAGGAAGCCGCTGTCGTCGAGGATCTGCTGCAGCGTCTTGCCGGCTGCAGCGAGGTCCGGCTTGCTCTGCATGGCGTCCGGGTTGCTCAGATACAGGCGCTTGAGCTCATCCTGGGCCAGCAGCAACTGGCGGCGCAGCGAGGCTTGCTCGAGCAGCAGCAGGGCGGCGCTGGAGCGCAGGTCGGCCTTGTCGAACCAGGCGCGGCGCTGCGCGGCGGGGAGGGCGAGCCAGTCCTCGACCTTGTCCTGCGGGACATTCATGCGCTTCTTCAGCACATCGAACATGGCCTGGTAGCGGTCGCGGAAGGAGTCGAAGCGATAGCCCAGGCGCAGCGCTTCCTTGGGGTTGTCCAGCACGCTGGCGTCGGCGATGCCCTTGTTCTCCAGCAGGCCGAGTACGCCATAGGGCGTGATGCTGTCCATGGTCTGCAGGCTCTGGCGCTGGATGCCGCTGCGCAGCAGCTTGAGCGTCTCCACCGCGCAGTTGTTGGACAGGAAGTAGTAGTTGCCGTCGTAGCTCCAGTGACTCTGCGCCGAGCGCTCCACCAGGCTGTTGACCTCATCGCGGCTCAGGCGCAGCGGAATCGAGGCGAGGCTGCGCAGTTCGACCTTGGTGTATTCCTCGATCACCTGCGACAGCGGAAGGACGAACAGGCGCGAGGGGTAGGCCCCGGTCAGGCCGTCCCAGCTGGAGAGCTGCAGGTCGCCGACAAAGGCGCGGTAGGACAGCACCAGGTGCTGGTCGAGGTCCAGGCGGCAGGCCGGGCCGCGCGGGCGCCCGGGGGCGCAGACCACCAGGCGCAGCATGGTGTGGCCCCAGCGGCTGGCAATCTCGGTATTGGCCTCGGCGATCAGGTAGTCGACCTCGTAGACACGCTCGGGGTCCAGGTAGCCCAGCGGCTGGCGGCCGAAGTCGCGGCCGGCGTTGAGGTAGGCGTATTGCGTCGAGCATGGGTCATGCGGCTGCTCGCCGAAGCGCTCGGCATAGTAGCGGTACAGCGCCGGCCGGCGGCAGGCGAAGCTGCGGTCGAGGAGGAAGTACTCCATGTTCACCGCGACGTACTCGCGCGGGTTGGTCAGTTCGTACTTGTCCGGGCTGCGCAGCAGGAAGCGGTTGTGCTGTTCGCGCTCGCCGTGCTTGCCGGCGTATTGCGGCCAGCCGGCCAGGTCGAGCAGCCGTGGGTCGTCCGAGAGGGTGAAGCGGCGGCCGGTCTGGCCACGGCATTCGTCCGGTGCGCCAACGCGGCCCAGGCTCTTGTCGCGCAGCGTGCAGCGGCGGATCACCCGGCCCTCGTCGGTTGTCCAGAGGCGCGCACGGTCGTAGAGGTGGGTCAGCTCATGGAGCAGGGTGGCCAGTAGTTCGCGGCGCAGGGTGCCGTGGGTGCGGCCGGTCTGCTCGGTGGCGGCGCTGCCGTCGGTGAGCGGGCCGAGATAGCGGGCATTCAGGGCGATGGCGCCCGGCCGCAGGGTACGGCCCATGCCGTTGCTGGGCAGGTCGTCGCGCCATTGCACCTCGACCTTGCGGTCCAGTCGCGCAACGAAGGCCTCCGGCAGGGTGTGCAGGGCCTCATCCAGCAATTGCTGGCTGGCCTGGCGCTGGGCGGCATTCAGGCCGTCAGCGTCCAGCTCCAGGCGGAGCGAGGCGTGGCTGCTGGCGGCGACGGTCAGTGCCAGGGCCGCCAGCCAGCGGCCAGCCCGGAGTCTCACAGAGCGAGGATGGCTTCGGCCAGGTCCTGGTCGGAGGCTTCGCGCGCCTGCGGCACCTGCTCGCGCAGTACCTTGAATGCGGCTTCCAGTTGCGCGCCACGGATCGCGCCGTCGCTGCCGACGTAGCTGGCGGCATCGTCACGGGCTTCGCGGACGACCTTCATGTCACGCACTGAGGTGGTGGTGTCCGAGGTGAAGTCGATGCTGCGGGCGAACGCGTTGGTGGTGATGTTGAACACACGGATCACCGACTGGGCCTGGGCGGTGGACGCGCAGGCGGCGAGCAGCAGGCCGAGGATCAGGGGGCTCTTGGAAAGCGAGCTGAGGCGCATGGAGGTCTCCGAAAGGGCAGCGGGAGCTGCTCACGACTTATTTGGCAAGAATGGCTTCGGCCAGTTCCCGATCATTTGCCGCCAGTTCCGGGTGGTGCTGGCGCAGCCAGTGCAGTGCAGCCTCCAGGCGGGCGCCGCGCAAGGCGCCGCCGCTGGCGACGAACTGTGCGGCGTCGTCACGGGCACCGCGCAACAGCTTGTTGTCGAAGGGTGCGCTGGTGACCTGGCTGGTGGCGTAGCTGGTCGCTACCGGGAACTGGGTGGTCTGGTCGAATGCCCGGGCGGGCAGGGAACAGGCAAGCAGCGGCAGCAGGAACAGCAGGGTACGCATGGGCTCGGATGATCGGAAAAGCACGGCCCACAAGGCTAACGGAATGCGCGGGGGAGAGCCAGCGCGGCGCGCCGGGCGGAATGCCCGGCGCGGAGGGGCAACGGATCAGATGGTCAGGATCGCCTGGGCCAGTTGCTGGTCGTTGGCGGCCAGGGTCGGCAGCTTGCTGCGAATGTGCGCGAAGGCGGCTTCCAGGTGCGCACCACGGATCTGGCCCTGGCTGGCGACGAAGGTGGCGGCGTCGTCACGGGCTTCCAGGACGATCTTGTCGTCCTTGAAGGAGTTGCTGATGTCCGAGGTGCCGTCGGAAGTGGCGCCGGTGGCGCGCACCGACAGGTCGGTGGTGTAGACGAAGCTGGTGGCGAAGGCACCGGTGGCACAGCCGATGAGGGCGGCGGCGGCGATCAGGCGAAGGCTGTTCTTCATGAAAGTGGCTCCGGATATGACCATACAAGGTGGCCGGGGCGGCCACTCTACCTATGCTCAGACTAGCCAAGACTGATCGGCGTCACCAGCGCTCAGCGCCAGAACGGTTTCGAGATTTCTCTCACGCGTTCGCTGGGGCTGATGCCGATGTCGGCCAACTGCAGGCTGGTCAGTTCGGCGAGCTGGCGGCGGGTGCGGGCGTTCTGCTGCCACTGGACCAGCAGGTTCCAGGCCGCCCGGCACAGTCCGGGGCGGGGATGGGCAGGTGACAGGGCGAGGGCGCTTTCCATGGCGATGTCCTCCGGCTCCGCTGCGGAGCGAGTGGTATGGGAGGACATGATCAGGTCGCACGGCCATGACTCTCCAGTCACAGGCAGTCAGGATTGTTCCGGGTCAGTTCCGCGATTTTCGTAACTGTACGGCCCCGTTATCGCCTCAGCTGTACTCAATGTATCGGGATGCTTGCCAGCGCCTCGAAGAACTGGTGCTATGCATGCCTTCCTTGAAAAAGCGAACCGGCTCAACCGGTCTTGTGATAACAAAAACAACGCGGGAACGGGGCCTGCGTCCGCATGATGGATCTGCTTATTCTCATTGGCTCGAAGATCAGCCAGGACACCATCCACAGCTCGCTGGGCAAGCCGGAATACAGCTACTACTTCCTGTTGAAGGAGTTCTTGCCGGCCTTCGAAGCGATCGGCACGGTGGTCGAAGTGCGCAGTATCGCCGAGGTCGAGTCGCTCTACGATCAGCACCATGCGGCCGGCCGGCCGGTGGTGTTCATCAGTGTCAGTCCGCCGCAACAGACGCCGCTGGGTCTGCGCTGTCCCACCATTCCACTGTTCGCCTGGGAGTTCGATAGCCTCCCCGACGTTGCCTGGGACGGCGATCCGCGCAACGACTGGCGCCATGTCTTCGAGCGCGTTCAGGGCGCTATCGCGACCAGTCGGGAGGCCGCGGCCCTGGTTGCCGAGAAACACCGACATCTGCCTGTGCTCGCGGCTCCCGCCCCGATCTGGGAGCGCTTCGGTGCAGGCAAGGTAGCTCCCGTTCGCCCGGCTCAGGGCGAGCGGCGCATTCCGTTCGCGGGCGTCGTCATCGACAGTCCTCTGCTGGGCCTCAGTGCCGATGGTCTGGTGCGCCGCACCGAAGCTCCGCAGCCTGATCCTGAGCCTGAAATCGTGGAACCGCCGAAGCCGCCTTCGCGCTGGCAGCGGCGGCTGGCGCTCAGCCGGTTGCTGTTCGACGGCTGGCTCCGCGAAGTGCGCGGCACGGCAGAAGCCGAAGTGTCCAGTACTCCGCCGCCGGAAGCGCCACCTGTCCGTGATGTGCTGGTGCAGGGCGTGGTGTACACCACGGTGCTCAACCCCGCCGACGGCCGGAAGAACTGGATCGACCTGATCACCGCCTTCTGCTGGGCGTTCCGCGATACGCCCGACGCTGTATTGCTGGTGAAGATGACCCACCACGACCTGGAGCATTACCGGGTCGTGCTGATGACGCTGCTGTCGCGCCTGGCGCCCTTCTCCTGCCGAGTGGTGGTCCTGCACGGGTTCCTCGAGGACGCCCAGTACCAGGCGATGGTCGCGGCTACCGATTACTACGTGAACGCCTCGTCGTGCGAAGGCCTCTGCCTGCCGCTGATGGAGTTCCTGAGTGCGGGCAAGCCGGCGCTGGCGCCGCGGCACACGGCGATGGCCGATTACCTGGATGAGCGCATGGCATTTGTTGTCGAGGGCGCCTTGGAGCCGACCTGTTGGCCCCATGATCCCACCGGCATGCTGGTCACGCACCGGCACCGGTTGAACTGGCAATCACTGATGGAAGCCTTCCGTCGCAGCCATGCGGTGGCGACCGCTGAGCCGCAGCTCTATATGCAGATGTCTCGAGCCGCCAGTCGGCGCCTGGAGGCGTTCAGCTCGTTGCAGGCCGTGGCCGGCGCGCTGGAAACCTTTGTCGCCGATGTGCTGGACACCGATCGCTCGGTGCTCGTTCCTGCCCGTGTCGCCGGAGGGATGGCGGAATGAGGTTTCTGGTTCACTCCGAGGTCAACAGCGCGCGCATCGAGGCGAGCCTGGGGCTGCCGGACTACAGCTACTACTTCGTGCTCAAGGAGTTCCTCCCGCTGCTGCGCGGTCTGGGGGAAGTCACCGTGGTCGAGCAGGTCGGGGAGGTCGATGCCCTCTATCGGCAGGCGCTGGAGAACGGCGAGCAGTGCGTTTTCCTCAGCTTCACGCCGCCTCACAAGACTCCGCTGGACCTGCAGTGCCCGACAATCCCGGTGTTTGCCTGGGAGTTCGACTCCATCCCCAACCAGCACTGGCTGGAGGATGATCGGCAGAACTGGGCGGCGGTATTGCAGCGCTGTGGACGTGCCATTACCCATTCCGGGCTTACCGTCGAGGCGACTCACGCCGAGTTGGGTGCTGAGTTTCCGGTGGTCTCCATCCCGGCTCCGGTATGGGACAAGTTTGCGCGCTTGCGCGAGCAGGCTGGGGGCTTGCCCAGCGAGCCGGTGACCCTGACCGTGCGTTCGGGCGTGGTCATGGACACCCACGATCTGTCACTGGCGCCCTACATCCCCAACGCCGATGCTGTCACCCGTGCTGTTGCCAGCGCGCGCGCGCGCGAGCTGCCGGTGGTGCCGGCAAAGGATGAACCTGCGGAGCCACGCGCAGCCGGGCGCCAGTCGCTGGCGCGTATCACCTTGCGTTACCTGGTGGAATGGTATCGCCTGGCCTGGCGAGCGCCGGTGCCGGTCGCCGCAGAGCCCGCACCCGCACGGATGGAGCCGCCCAACCCGGTGGAGCCCGGTGGTCTGCCGGATGTGGACGTGAATGAAGAGGCGATGCCGCCGCTGCCTTTCGGCGAGCATCGACTGACCCTGTCCGGCGTGGTCTTCACGGCCGTGTTCAATCCTTACGATGGGCGCAAGAACTGGGTCGACATGCTCACCGCGTTCTGCAGCGCCTTCCGCGACACTCCCGAAGCCACGCTGCTGTTCAAGCTGGGCCACCACGAGTACGAGTCGGCGATGAACGACATGCTGATGTGCATGGCGCGCATGCCGGCCTTCCAGTGCCGTGTCGTCCTGTTGCACGGCTATCTGGATCGTTCCGAATTCGACGAGCTGATCCGTCATACCGCTTATATCGTCAATGCCTCTCACGGAGAGGGCCAGTGCCTGCCGCTGATGGAGTTCCTCAGTTGCGGCAAGCCGGCGGTTGCACCACGCCATTCGGCGATGGTCGATTACATCGACGAGAGCGTCGCCTTCGAAGTGGAGACCTGGCTGGATGCGACTGCGTGGCCGCACGATCCGCGGCTGGCGTATCGCACATTGCGTCACCAGATCGACTGGGCATCGCTGGTCGAAGCCTATCGTGCCGCCTACCAGTGCTACTCGCAGCAGCCGGAGCGCTACGCGCGCATGGCGACTGCGGCGGTGGAGAGAATGCGCGCGCACTGCTCGCTGGAGGCCGGTCGTGGTCGCCTCGAGGCGTTTCTGGCTGCGGGCGCCGCCTGAGCGGCGCTGCGGCACACATGAAGTCATAGCGGGAGCTGACATGCTGGAGTTCATCAAGAGCCTGGGGCGCAAGCCGGCGCCCGTTACCCTGCCGCAGGAGGCTGCGCCGCCACCCGCTGCGCCAGCGGAGGATCTGTCGACGCTGACCGATACCTACCTCAGCGGCTGGTTCCACCAGGAAACCGATGAGCTGTTCGAGGGGTTCCCGATCAGTGCGCAGGACTCGGTGCTGGATATCGGCTGTGGCGATGGGCCTTTCGTTGCCTTCTGTGCCCAGCGCGGTGCCGAAGTGATCTTCGCCGATATCGATGCGGACAAGGTTGCCGCTGTCGAGCGGGGCCTGCAGGGCTCCAATGCCCGGGCCATGCTGCCGCTGGTCACCGACGCGAATCCGATCCCTCTGCCCGATGCACGGGTGGACAAGGTCGTGGCGATGGAGGTGCTGGAGCACGTCGAGGACCCGGCGCAGTTCATGAGCGAACTGGTCCGAGTCGGCAAACCCGGCGCGCTGTACCTGATCACCGTGCCCGACCCCCTGGGCGAAAGCGTGCAGAAGGAGCTGGCTCCTGCCGCCTACTTCGAGCATCCCAACCATATTCGAGTGTTCGAGCGCGAAGCCTTCGAGCAGCTGATCCGCGACGCGGGCCTGGTGATCGAGCGCCAGGCGCACTACGGCTTCTACTGGTCGGTCTGGTGGTTCTTCTTCTGGGCCTGCAAGCAGGACCTGTCGCCGCCGTGGCACCCGCTGCTCGACAGCTGGACGCGCACCTGGAACATGATGCTGGCCACGGAAGAGGGGCCGCGCATCAAGAAGGCCCTGGACAAGGCGATGCCCAAGAGCCAGGCGATCATTGCGCGCAAGCCACTCTGACAAGGATGTAGTAATGACTGGACTTACGCGTCTCGGCACCCTGCTGAACTGGCTGGGTGGCCGGCACGGGCAATGGGCGGCCGCCCTGCTGGTGCTGCTGGCGGCCCTGGTGGTTCGAGTGGGGATGGGGTTCGAGTTCCCGATACCCTGGAACGATGAGGCGGCCTTCACCTCGCAGGCATTCGAGTTCAGTCGAACCGGAAGCTTCTACGTCTACGGCCTCAATGCCGAGCGCATCGTCATGTGGATGCCGCCCGGCTACATGCTGCTGCTGGCCGGCATCTTCAAGGTATTGGGCTATAGCTTTGACCTGGCTCGCTGGGTCTCGACGCTGCTGTACCTGGGCAGCTTCTGCGTGGCGCTGGGCATCCTGCGCAGCCTGCGCCTGGATGGCTGGAAAGCGGGCATCGCGGTGCTGCTGACGCTGATTGCCTTCCTCTCGCCCTATACGCTTGCCATGTCCAATGTGGCGCGGATGGAGGCGTTCTACGCGTTGATCTTCCTTGCCTCGCTCTGGGCCCTGCTGCGCGATCGTCCTGGGCTGGGGTTGGCATTGGTGCTGCTGGGCGCGCTCGTGCACTTCAATGCAATCTACATGCTCCCACCCTATGTATTGCTGGTTGCCTGGAAGATTCTACGTCGCGAGGACCTGCTGATTCGCCCGCTGGAGCTACTGATGCTGGTGCTGGCGGCTGTTTCGCTGCTGGCTTACGGGCTGTTCGCCGTGAAGCACATAGGCGCCTTTGCCGACGATATGCGGTTCCAGTTCGCCTACAAGATGGGCTCCCCGGTCATGGATGGTCCGAGCGGCTGGATGAAGGTGGGCTCGCTGTTCCTGCTGGCGCTGGTGCAACTGGTCGTGCGCCGGGATCTGGGCAAGGATGTAATGCTTACCCTCTACGGTACGGGCTTCCTGGCGCTGTCGCTGAACGGCCATAACATGTGGTACAGCTTTGCGCTTGTCTTCGCTATCTGGCTGGTGCTGCTGGGGTTGCTCCACAGCCTCGAGGGTCTGAAAGGTCATGCCTGGACCCGTGGGGCGACAGCCTTGCTGGCCTTGGCGCTGCTCTACCCGTTGGGCCAGTACTCCTGGGCGCGCAATCCATCCTTTGAGCCGATGTGGCCGCGAGCGGCACTGTTGCACAGGTCGTTCCTGGCGCCACAGGAGGTCGAAAAGATCCGCAGCTGGGTGTCGAGCTTGCCCCCTCAGACCACAGTTTCCTTCGGCTATTCCGGTGTCGAGCCGTTCTTCTTCAATGAATTCGCCAAATCTGGAGCACGCTGGAGCATTTCCGGGCAGAGCATGATCCAGGTTTTCCCGCCGCGGACGAACGACTATCGGGTGTTCTGCGATAGTGCGCTGTTCCCGCCCTATCTGGCGGCCTACGACTGGGACGGTTATCCCCGCAAGAGCCAGGACACGGGTTGCAGCATCATCCCGCAAGGTCAGTGAGCAATATGGAAGCAATGCCAGTGGCGGCCACTCGGCGCTCGTCAGTACTCTGGGTGAACAGCCTTGTCGGGCTGCTGATCCTGTCGTTTGCCTGGGCCACCGCGCGGTACGCGTTGCGCAACAGCTACTTTATCGGTGACGACTACGACCACTTTCAGCTGATTGGTTCGATGTCGTTTCTGCAGTACCTGCTCACTCCGATCGACGTGCACTTTGTGCCGTTGCACCGTCTGTTCAGTTGGTTGCTGTTCCAGCTTGCGCCCCTGAACTTCGATCTGGCGGTGGTGGTGTTGATGGCGTTCCAGCTGCTATCCACCCTGATGCTAGCGTTACTGCTGCGACGTCTGCGGCCCGGCCCGTGGAACGGAGCGTTGTTAGTGCTGTTCGCCTGTAGCAGCCAGATGCTGCCACTGCTGGCATGGTGGGGCGCCGGGATTCATCGGTTTCCTTACTTGCTGATGTGTATTGCCTGTCTGTATTTCTACTTGGGGTATCGGGAGCACAGGCGTTGGCATGATTTGCTGGCTTCCTGGGCCTGCCTTGTTCTGGCCTTCGGTTTTTACAGCAAGGCCGTGCTGATCCCGGTCTACGTGCTGGCACTGGAGTTTTGCCTGAGCTGGCGTCTGGGGTTCGCCGTGCTACGCCGCTATACGGTCGGGCTGTCGATGTTGCTGGCAGTCGCGGTCTATATCGGCTGGTACGTGCTCTATGCACCGGTTCTTCGGTTGCAGGGAGCCTCGTCGTTCAAGGTCGCCCTCGATATCACTCTCGCGTTCATGCGCACATTGGCTGATGTGATGGTCCTGCAGCGACCTGGCCCATGGAACTGGCGCGGGGCTCTGGTGCTTGCCGGCTGGGTGCTGGCCATCCTGGTGACTTGCCGCGGACGTCGGGAGAACGTGATCTACTGGCTGGTGCTGTTGGCGTTGGTAGGGCTGAACTTCGTCATGATCAGCAGCTCGTCTCGCGGGCAATTGTTCGGTACCAAGTTGGCCATGATGCCGCGCTACTACTTCGAAGTGCTCTTCATTCCGGTGATCTTCTTGTGCCTGATCCTGAACCCGGCTGAACCGGGGCACGGTGGTAACGGCCGCAGGCAGCGCTACGCGGGTGTCTTGGCAATCGGCCTGGCTGTGCTTTATCCGCCGCTTGCCTATCAGGCTTCAAAGGCGCAGTTCACCGAATTCGGGGTGGTCTACAAGCAGTCGCACCGGTATATGAAGCGGCTGCTGGCCGGTCTGGACGCATTGCCGCCGGATCACCCGGTGCGAATCGTCGAAGGCAACCTGCCCTTGTATGTCTATGGCGACTGGCTGCACATCTACAAGCCCTATGCTGCCGTGCTGCCGTTGCGCAATCCGAAGCTCGAGTTCGTTCCACGCGACCAGGCCCAGTACGAAATCGATCAGGACGGCCAGGTGAGGCCCTTACCGTCACCCTGAGTGCCTGTCGGTTCAGGCGCTCGACTCTTCCTCGGCGGTTTTGTCTCGGCGATTGGTTCTGCCGGGAGTGGCCAGCTTCAGTAGCCACGTCTTGCCTGGCAGCTCGATCCATCGGTAGGTCGCCATCGAGTAAACCAGCAGCCCGCCAAGGTAGATGGGCGTAAGTGCGGTGTGGCTCATACCAAGCCCCTTGAGCCCGGTATCCACCAGCATCAGTACCACCAGATGGTTGAGATAAATGGAGTAGGAGATCGTGCCAAGCCACTGGCAGCGTGCGATCAGTCGAGCTGGCAGACCCTGCTCCAGGGCAAAGAGCGTTACCACGGCAGCGAAGACCAAGGGCGCAAAGATCTGCATGGGCTTCATGCTTTCTCCACGGCCGAAGAAGAGTGCCAGCACGCAGAGGATGGCAATCAGCTCGGCCAGCGTGATGGCTCGAGGCTGCCAATCCTGGTTACGCGCCCAGAGCCAGCCGCGATAGGCCAGAACGCCGAGCACAAAGGACGACCAGCCGCGCAGAAGCCCGGAATTGATGACCTGGAAATAGTTCTGGTAAGTCGTGTCGATGCTCCCGGTCATCCCGTGGATGATCACCAGTCCGGCGACACTCATCATGAGCAGACCCAGGCTGCTGGTGGAGCGGCGAACCCAGCAGAAGAAGGCCAGGTTCAACCAGAACTCCACGGAGATCGACCAGCTTTGCACGTTCCAGGTCTGGCCATGGGGGTTCAGGCCGATGTTGTGGGTCATGGTCAGTTGCTGGACGAAGGTGAACAGCGTGCCGTCGGGGTAGCGGGGAATGCTGCCGGCGAGCAGGGTATAGACGACCGCATAGCTGAGCAGGCCGAACAGGTGCATCGGGTAGAGTCGGGCGATGCGACTGAGCACGAAGCGACCGGCACTGACCTGCCGCTCCGAGTACAGGTAGCGGTGCGCGAGGATGAAGCCGCTGAGCACCAGGAAAAAGTCCACGGCGAGGAACCCGGCGAAGCTCAGCAGCCAGTGGAACAGTGCGACGGCGACGGCGGCGACTCCGCGCAAACCATCCAGCGCGTGGAAATAGGTCTTGTTGATCTGAGGCTGGGTCATGCGCGGTCAGGTCTCGTGTCCATGAGGTGAAGATCAAGGGCTCAGGGGGTCGCCAGAGCGCCCGGGGTCATGCTGGTGAAGCCGCGCCGCTGCAGGCGGTAGTCGTCGATGAGCGACTGCAGCTTCATCAGCGCGACTGACATCGCCAGGCAGATGAGGATGCAGACGGGAATCGCGATGCCTTCCTGCCCCTGGAAGCCCAGCCATTTTTCACCCAGGTAGAAGGCCAGGAAATGGCTGATGAAGATCGGGTAGGCAAGACGTCCGAGGCGGTTGTCCAGCGCCTTCAGCCAGGGTTCGCTGACTTGCGCGCGCAGGGCGGCGGCCACCAGCGGCCAGGCGAGCACGGCGCCCAGCAGTACCTCCAGGGCGAACTGGTGCTTGAACAACCCGAAGGTCGGCGCCACGACGCTCAGCATGAGTGCGTAGATCACCCAGACCGCTTGCAGCAGGCGTCGGTAGAAAGGCTCCGAGGCACTGCGCGCGTAGGCGCAGCCGGCCAGGAAGAACGTCAGTACACCGAAAATGAAGCGGTAGCCGAAGTTGTCACTGTTGAACGGACCACTGCCGAAGAACAGTGCGCTGGTCTGAATGGCCAGCGCCGCGAAGGCCAGGAGCGCGAAGCGTTTTTGCGGGAGCAGGAAGATCAGCGGCAGCAACAGGTAGAAGTGAAACTCGCTTGCCAGCGACCAGGCGGGAGGGATGATCGGGTGAGGGAGGATTCCCTCGATGGTCAGGGGCGGGAATACATAGTTGGCGGGTAGCAGCGCCAGGTTCAGGGCGATCTTGGTCAGGCTGGGTTCCTGGTTCAGGAACAGCACGTGCTGGGCAGGGCCGAAGCAGGCGATGGCGGCGAAGCTGGCGAGAACCACGACGGCATACTGCGGAAAGAGCTTCAGTATCCGGTCGGCGTAGAAGGCGCGGATGGGGGTGCCGGAGTGTTCGATGAAGCGTCTGTAGCTACGCTGCATCAGGTAGCCGCTGGTGAAGTAGAAAACGATAACCGAGACGACACCGGGATTGAAACTAAACCCGCCGCCGGTGGTGTGCGACAGCAGTACCAGAATCGCCAGCAGGAAACGCATTACGCCCAGCATGAGCTTTCTCTCTTGTTGTTTGTCCAGACGGGTTACAGGCGCGTGATGGCAATCTTGTAGACAGTCAGATCACCAGTGCCGGAGTGGAAGGTGCGAATCTCCGTCTGCTGCCGACTGTCACTGTGGAACTCCCCCGAGAGGCTCGTGCGTCGCCCGTTGCTGCCGGGCAGGTCGCCCTTGCCGAGCCGGCCCTTGGCCTTGTCGAATACCACGTCCCAGGAGCCGGCCGTCGACTGGCTCGGGAGGTTGGAGGTGTAATCTATCTCGAATCGATAGCGGCCCGCCGGCAGGCTCACGAAGGGGCCGAAGGTGACGGCGCCAGGTGTCCGGGACATCACTGCGCACTCGCCTTCCGGCTCCGTGGAGGGCGCCCGAGGCAGATTACACCCGTTGAAATCGGAGCGGTCACCGCTGACGCTGAATGGTGGCCTGGACAGCGCGAATTCGCCGGCGCTGGCCAGGCAGCGCTCGCCGCATTCACTGCGGCGGAGGAAGTAGGCAGTCGCCGGCGTAGTGGCATCGCAGGTCGCGCCGGGCGAGAACAGGAAGCGCATTTCAGGGTGGATGACACAGGCCCTGGCCTGATGGTCCTTCAGGTAAACCAGCAGCCCGACTACATGTGCCCAGGCGTTTTCCTGCTGCGCCGAGTAGTCCAGGGCAATGAGTCCATGCTGCGAGGCGAGCAGGTAGTCGCCCAGTTGGCGGATGTCGTCCCGGGGCGCCAGCGTGGCCACTGGTTGCCTGACCAGAATCACCAGCAGGCCGGCAGCCAGCAGGCTCGCGGTCCCGGCGCGCAGTGCGAAATGGCTGATCGTCTGGAGGGTGCAGTAGATCAGCAGTGCGGTAAGCCCCATCGGTACGCCGAGATAGTAGAGCGCCATGAAGGGGAGAAGCGGTTTGGGGGCGGTCAGGTGATAAAGCACGAAGATCGCACTCAGTACGAAGGCCAGCACTCCCGCCTGGGCGAGAGTCTTGCGCTGTTCCGTGGTCATCCACGGCAGGCTGATCAGCGCTGCCAGAAGAGCCGGAACCAGGCCGGCTCCAGCCAGGCCCCAGAGCATTTTCGCGTAATCCAGCACCTCGGGCAGCGGCGCTTTCTCCGCCCCTC
Source organism: Enterobacterales bacterium AE_CKDN230030158-1A_HGKHYDSX7 (assembly GCA_046940325.1). Classification (GTDB taxonomy): domain Bacteria; phylum Pseudomonadota; class Gammaproteobacteria; order Pseudomonadales; family Pseudomonadaceae; genus Pseudomonas. Next base: position 303,226 of record JBKYMN010000002.1, read on the forward strand.
TGAGGCTGCGTTGGGCCTTGATGATGCGCATCACATTACCGTTCGACGGATACTGGATCAGCGCGTCGATCAGCAAGGGCAGAAAGAACAGGAGACCGATGCCCAGCGACAGCAGGATCCAGCGCCAGTGCGTGGGATCTCTCCAGCCGGCCCGGCGTAGCTGCAGTACGCTGATCAGCAACAGCACAGGCAGAGTAAAGGCAGGCAGGGTCACGTAGCCGTGGATGAGTACGCAGGCCAGCAGCATCGCCAGTGGCAGATAGCGCAGCCCTTTGCTCATTGCCAGCAGGCTTGCCAGGTAGAACGCGGCAAAGGGCAGGATCAGACGGTAGGGCATCCAGCTGCTGGCGAGGTTTTCACCCACCAGTGCTGCCATCGGCAGTACTGCGGCGATCACCGTCAGGGACAGGCGCCTGCCGAACAGGCGCGCCAGGCACCAGGCCGACAGGAGCAGGAAGGCGAAATTGACCGTGATGCTGGACAGCACCCAGGCATTGCCGCGCGGCAGCTCGATAAGCTGGCCCAACCGTTCGAACGCCGCGTTTGCGTAGAGGAATACCGGTCCCGGATGGTTGAAGCCGAACCGCGAGTAATGGCCGGTCAGCAGGTAACCGGTGTCATGCATCTGGTTGACCAGCAGCATGTCGGCGGCCATGTCGCCATCGGGCTGGAAGCTCTGCAGCAGCAGGGGGGCCGCGAGCTTGATCAGCACCAGGGCGCTGACCAGTATCAGCAGCAGACAGGCCGCTCGCCCGGCCAGGGACCTCACAGCGACAGCCGCTTGAAGATGAGCTCCGGAATCGAGCGGATGATCGCCATGATCAGGCACCAGAATCCTGGCGTGTATAGCACATCCTTGCCCCTGGCGATGGCCTTGTCGATGTCACCGGCGACTTTCTCCGGGGTTGCCCACAGCGGCCCCTTGGGGAAGGCGGCAGTCATCGGCGTGTCGACAAAGCCGGGCTTGATGGTCAGCACCTGGACACCTGACTTGAACAGGCGGTTGCGCAGGCCCTGGAGGAAGATGCTCAGCGCACCCTTGGCGGTGCCGTAGACGTAGTTGGACTGACGGCCCCGATCACCGGCGACGGAACTGATCACCGCGATGCTGCCGTGGCCCTGCTTTTCGAAATAATTGGCCAGAGGGGTGAGCAGGCTGATCACGCTCAGCGCGTTGGTGTTGAGTTCGCTTAGCGTTGCGGCCGCGTCCTGCTCGCAAGCTTTCTGATCGCCGAGCGTGCCGTGGGCGATCAGTACCAGATCGAGGCCGCCCAGCGTTTCAAGGGCGGCAGCCAGCGCGCCCTGGTGCCGGGAGAAGTCACTGGCGTCGAATGAAGCGCTATGCACCGCGCTGGCACCACAGGCTGTCAGGCCCTCGGCAAGGCTCGCCAGGCGCTCCTGGTTGCGCGCCAGCAGGAACAGCTCGGCACCACGGGTGGCGAAGCGGCGCGCAGTCGCTTCGGCAATGGCCGAGGTTGCGCCGACAATGAGGATCTTCTTCATATTGTTCTATTCCAGTCGGAGACGTTGGGCGGGTGCCGAGATGAACTTGCCGTAGGCGCCTTAGCGCTCGCGGAGCGCCTGGAACTTGTCCGAGCGCGGGTAGCGGTGGCGAAAGGCGGCTGTGCCCTTGCGTGCATCCTTGCTCTGATACAGGCGTCCGCCGTATTCATCGAAACTGCGCAATCGATCGAGCTGTCGCGTGCCTGGCAGCGCCGTGCCAAGGGCGGCGTCCTCGCAACTGCCGGAGGTGGTCGCAACGAACTCTCCGGCAGACGTCCGGCCGATGGGAAGGCGCAGTTCGCCTTCGATGCAGGGGCAGCGTCCCCAGCCGGACAGCTGCATCAGGCCTTTTCCTGGCGGAAGACGAAGCGGCGGTCGAGTTCGTACTTGGTGACGTAGCCGATGGCCAGGCCGATGACCCCGCCCAGGTAGCGCATTTCCTTGGTGGCGAACAGGTGCTCGAAGCCGAATTCGAAGCCCCAGAAGATCACGGTGGTCACTACCCCCATCAGGGCGTAGAGGATGAAGGTCTGGCCGTCGTGGGCGGCGTTGCGTGCGGTGAAGCGGAAGATGTAGCGCTTGTCGAGGATGTACTTCACGACCAGACCGACACCCGTGCCGATCAGGATGGAAAATGCGATGGAGTAGGGGCCGGTATACAGGCGGGTGGTAACGTCCTGGGAGAATATGTTGGCAACAGTTGCGATTGCCGCCAATAACGTGTAGATCAGGGCGAGTTTCATCAGTATTTCTACAGCTGTTGTCTAGGGTTGGGTGGCGTGAATGCTACCGTACGGTGCCGCCTCCCTCCAGTCCGCCGAAACGATATACGCTCCGTTGTTCCCACCCTGCGCAGAGCAGCCCCGGAGAGGGCGTAGACCCTTGCTTTTTCGGTCGCGAACGAGTGCCTTTGGGGCGAGTCGCATTTACCCTTCGAGTACTCCGGCAGGCCGCCGGGCCGTTCGGTTAAAAATGACTGACCGGTCAGCCCTTGCAGGGTTTTTTTCTTCCAGAACAATCAGAGAGACTGGCCATTGGACAAGCGACTTCTCGTTACGGGACTTTCCGGTTTTGTCGGTTCGCATCTGCGGGCGATGGTGCCTGCCTCCTGGCAGCTGATGGATGTGCCACGCGTGGATCTGAGCCAGCCCGGCGGGCTGGACGGATTCCTCGCTGACGGACCTCCAGATGCGGTGATCCACCTGGCCGGGCAGACCTTCGTGCCGCAGTCATTCCGTGATCCCGCCGGGACCTTGCAGGTGAACCTGCTGGGAACGTTGAACCTGCTGGAGTCGCTCAAACGAAGTGGTTTTTCCGGGGCTTTCCTGTTCGTGAGTTCCGGCGATGTTTACGGGCAGGTGGCCGAGGAGCAGTTGCCCATTACCGAGCAACTGCTGCCCAGGCCGCGAAATCCCTATGGGGTGAGCAAGGTTGCCGCTGAGTTGCTGTGTCAGCAGTGGAGCTTCAACGAGCCTTGGCGCATGATGGTGGCACGCCCGTTCAACCATGTGGGGGCTGGGCAGAAGGCTGATTTCGTGTTGCCGGCGGTGGCGCGCCAACTGGCCCGGATACGCCGCGGCTGGCAGGACGCTTACATTGAGGTGGGTGATATCGACGTCACTCGCGATTTTCTCGATGTGCGCGACGTCATCTCGGCCTATTTCGCCCTGCTGGAACAGGGGCAGTCGGGGGAGGTGTACAACGTCTGTTCCGGGCGCGAGTATCGCGTGCGGGACCTGATCGACCAGCTGGCGAAGCTGGCGGGCGTCGAGTTGGAAATCCGCCAGGATCCCCAGCGTCTGCGACGCGCAGAGCAACGAAGGGTTTGCGGCAGTTCTGCCAAGCTGCAGACCCGGACGGGGTGGCAGCCAGCCCACGCCATGGAGCGGACGCTCCAGGATGTGCTGGATGACTGGGATGCCCGCATACTGCGGGAGTGAGTGGGGCGGGCGGCAGTGATCCGCCCACCGGCACGAGGGGGCCGGGGCGTGCTGGTCTGCTAGCCGGCCGCGCCGAACATGAGGCGTGAGGGCCTGACCCCTGCAATACCGTTGCACCCGGACGCTGTCCGGAATAACTACAACGAGCCTGTGCGGCATTGGAGCCACAGGCCATCACGGATGCTAGAAGAATGACAAAAAGTGCTCTGATCACCGGCGTCACCGGTCAGGATGGCGCCTATCTTGCGAAACTGCTGCTGGAAAAGGGCTACAAGGTTCACGGGCTGGTCGCTCGTCGCAGTAGCGATACGCGCTGGCGTCTGCGTGAGCTGGGCATCGAGTCCGAACTGGTGTACCTCGAAGGCGATCTGGCCGATGCCTGCTCCGTCCAGCGCGCGATCATCAAGTCGCGCCCGGACGAACTCTTCAACCTCGGTGCGCAGAGCTTCGTCGGCAGCTCGTGGGATCAGCCCGTCACCACGGGCATCGTCGATGGACTGGGGGTGACCCATCTGCTCGAAGGCATCCGCCAGTTCAGCCCCGAGACGCGCTTCTACCAAGCCTCCACCAGCGAGATGTTCGGCCTGATCCAGGCTGAGCGGCAGGATGAGAACACCCCCTTCTACCCGCGCAGCCCCTATGGTGTCGCCAAGCTCTACGGCCACTGGATCACCGTCAATTACCGCGAGAGCTTCAAGCTCCATGCCTCCAGCGGCATCCTGTTCAATCACGAATCGCCCCTGCGCGGCATCGAGTTCGTGACCCGCAAGGTCACCGATGCGGTGGCCAGGATCAAGCGCGGCAAGCAGAGCGAGCTGCGCCTGGGCAATATCGACGCCAAGCGCGACTGGGGCTTCGCCGGCGATTACGTCGAAGCCATGTGGCTGATGCTGCAACAGGACAAACCGGACGACTACGTGGTCGCCACCGGTGTGACCACCACCGTCCGCGAAATGTGCCGCATCGCCTTCGACTATGTTGGCCTGAAGTACCAGGATCATGTGGTCATCGACCCGGCCTTCTTCCGCCCGGCGGAAGTGGACGTGCTGCTGGGCAACCCTGGAAAGGCCGAGCGGGTACTGGGCTGGAGCCCGAAAACCAGCCTGGAGAACCTTATTCACATGATGGTTGACGCCGACCTGCGTCGCGTTGACAAGGAGTGATCCATGCTCGTCCCTGTGATCCTTTCCGGCGGCGCTGGTACCCGGTTGTGGCCGGTTTCCCGTGAAGGCCAGCCCAAACCGTTCATGGCAATGCCCGACGGTCAGTCTCTGCTGAGCAAGACCTACCGCCGCGCGGCCAGCCTGCTGAGCTCGGACGGGCATATCGTGACGGTGACCAACCGTGACTACTACTTCCAGAGCAAGGATCACTTCCAGTCCACCAAGCTGCGCCAGCGCGGCCACTTCATCCTTGAACCGGCGGGCCGCAATACGGCGCCGGCCATTGCCGTCGCTGCGCTGGCGCTGCGTGCGCTGCACGGTGACGACGTGACCATGGTGGTGATGCCGGCCGATCATCTGATCCGCGACATCGACACTTTCGGTCGCTGTGTCGAGCATGCCGTTGAGTTGGCCGAGGCCGGCTACCTGGTGACCTTCGGCGTGGTGCCCAACGCGCCGGAGACTGGATTCGGCTACATCGAGATGGGGGACGGCCTGGACGCCAAGGGCGGCAGCAAGGTGAAGCGCTTCGTCGAGAAACCGGACCTGGACACGGCCAAGGGTTTCCTCCAGGCGGGCACTTTCCTGTGGAACTCGGGGATGTTCTGCTTCACCGTCGGCACCTTCATCAGCGAGCTGGAGAAGCATGCTCCGGAAATGCTGGCCCTGGCCATCGATTGCCAGATGGCCAGCCAGCCGGCGGACTTTGGCAACCTGGTGCAGCAGGAACTGCCTTCGGATCACTTCTGCGCGCTGGAAGACATCTCCATCGACTACGCGCTGATGGAGCGCTCCGACCGCGTCGCTGTCATCCCGGCAGCATTCGACTGGAGCGACATCGGTTCGTGGACCGCCATGAGTGCGCTGGTCGACGCTGATGCCGACAACAACCGCGCCGCCGGCAACGCCATCTTCGTCGACAGCCGTGACAACTACGTGCAGAGCGAAGGCCGGCTGATTGCGACCGTGGGTGTCGAGGGGCTGGTGGTGGTCGAGACCGCCGATGCGATTCTGGTGGCGCGGGCAGACCGCGCGCAGGACGTGCGCAAGGTGGTCAAGCAGCTCAAGGACAGTGATAACGAAGCCTACCGTCTGCACCGTACCGTCAGCCGTCCCTGGGGCACCTACACCGTTCTCGAGGAAGGCTCGCGCTTCAAGATCAAACGCATCGTGGTCAAGGCTGGCGCCGCCCTGTCGCTGCAGATGCACCATCACCGCAGCGAGCACTGGGTCGTGGTGCAGGGCATGGCCAAGGTCACCAACGGCGAGTCGGTGCGGCTGGTGAACAGCAACGAGTCCACCTACATCCCCGCGGGCCACCGTCATCGCCTGGAGAACCCTGGCGTGATCGATCTGGTGATGATCGAGGTGCAGAGCGGCGAGTACCTGGGCGAGGACGATATCGTCCGCTTCGAGGATATCTACGGCAGGATCGTCTGATGTCGCTGAGCAGTCTGAAAGGCACCTGGCAGTACCGCGGCTTCATCGCGGGCAGTGTGCGGCGAGAGTTCGAGTCGCGTTATCGAGGATCGTTGCTGGGGGCAGCCTGGACGATCCTCAATCCCCTGGCGATGATCCTGGTGTACACCGTGATCTTCTCCGAAGTGATGCGTGCGCGCCTGCCGGGCGTGGACGACAAGATGGCCTACAGTGTGTTCCTGTGCGCGGGCCTGCTGACCTGGGGACTGTTCTCCGAAGTGGTCAGCCGCTGCTTGAACATGTTCCTGGAGAACGCCAACCTGCTGAAGAAGCTGAGCTTCCCGCGCCTCTGCCTGCCGGTGGTGAGCGTCTGCAGTGCGTTGCTGAATTTCGCCATTATTTTCGCTTTGTTCATCGGCTTCCTGCTGATCACCGGGCGCCTGCCCGGTGTTGCGCTGCTGTCGTTCCCTCTGTTGCTGGCGTTGCAGCTGATGTTCGCCGTCGGCCTGGGCATGCTGGTCGGCGTGCTCAATGTGTTCTTCCGCGATGTCGGACAGCTGTTTGGCATTCTCCTGCAGTTCTGGTTCTGGCTCACCCCCATCGTCTATCCGCTGACCATTCTGCCGGAGTCGATCGGCCGGCTGGTGCAGCTCAATCCGCTGACCGGCCTGATGCAGGCCTACCAGAACCTGTTTCTCTACGGCCAGTGGCCGCAGCTTTCGCAGTTGCTGCCGGTGACGCTATCCGGCGCACTGCTGTGTGTGCTGGCCATGGTGTTGTACCGCGCACGCGCGGGAGAAATGGTGGACGAACTCTGATGGGCCATATCCGTATTCAGCAGCTGGGCAAGGCCTATCGTCAGTACCCCAAGCGCTGGTCGCGCCTGGTCGAGTGGATTGCTCCCGACGGCAAGCCGCGGCATCACAAGCATTGGGTCCTGCAGAACATCTCCCTGGAAATAGAACCGGGCGAGGCGGTCGGTATCGTTGGTTCCAATGGCGCCGGCAAGAGCACCCTGCTCAAGATCATCACCGGCACCACCCAGCCCACCAGCGGCACCTGCGAGGTGGGTGGGACGGTATCCGCCCTGCTCGAACTGGGCATGGGCTTCCACCCGGAGTTCACCGGTCGGCAGAACGTCTACATGGCCGCGCAGCTCTTGGGGCTGCAGCATGGCGAGATCGATGCGCTGTTCCCGGAGATCGAGGCCTTCGCCGAAATCGGTGACGCCATCGACCAGCCGGTGCGCACCTACTCCAGCGGCATGCAGATGCGCCTGGCGTTCAGCGTGGCCACCGCGCGGCGACCGGATGTGCTGATCATCGACGAGGCCCTGTCGGTGGGCGACTCGTATTTTCAGCACAAGAGTTTCGAGCGTATCCGCAGCTTCCGGCGCGCCGGTACGACGCTGCTGATCGTTTCCCATGACCGCTTCTCCATCCAGTCCATCTGCGATCGCGCGGTGTTGCTCGAGTTCGGCCAGGTGGCGATGCAGGGCGACCCGGAAATGGTTATGGACTACTACCACGCGCGGATGGGCGAGGGGCTCAACCACCTCGTGCGCCAGGAGATGTTGGCCAACGGCAAGGCCCGCACCATCTCCGGCACGGGCGAGGCGGAGATCGAATCGGTACGGCTGCTGGACGCTGGCGGCAAGGACATCGACCTGGTCGAAGTCGGTCACGATGTCGTGCTGGAGGTCGGTGTGCGGGTCTGTCAGGACGTCGACCGGTTGGTGCTCGGCTTCATGCTCAAGGACCGGCTCGGACAGGCGATGTATGGCATCAACTCGCACCGCCTCAAGCAGGTGCAGAAAGGGCTGAAGACCGGCGACCGGCTGGTCTATCGCTATGCATTCCCCATGCGACTGGGAGCCGGCAACTACTCGGTGTCGCTGAGCCTTTCGCGGCTTGACTCGCACCTGGACGGCAATTACGAGTGGCGGGACTGCGCAATGATCTTCCATGTGGTCAACAGCACGCGCGAGAACTTCATCGGCTATTCCTGGCTGGATGCCCGCGCCAGCATCGAGCACTTCCCCAGCGATTCCCTGGTCCAACGCAGTGGAGAGCACTCCTGATGCGCCTGCTCGTCGAATGCACCTACGTCTTTGAACATCCCCACGTGAACTCCGGCATCCAGCGCGTGGTGCGCAACGTGATTCGTCATCTGGAAGATGCCGAGGACGGGGTGGAGTGCATTCCGGTGGCCTTCATCAACGGCCGCATGCATCGGGTGCTGCACCTGGCGCCGCTGTCGACCGAGGAGCTGCCCTGGCACAGCCGCATGAAGATCGCCCTGGAGCAGATGCGCAATGACTATTGGGTGAGGCATGCGAGCCTGGAGCGCCGCTGGCCGATGAGCCGCTACCACAACGCGCGCCGTGCGCTCTACGTGGCGTGCAAGATTGCCAGCCTGGCGATTACCTTGCCGCTGCGCTTCGCCATGTTTGCCTCGCGCGGTCACGTGGTGCCCGAGCGCCTGGAGCCGATGGATGTCCAGCCCGGTGACCAGCTGTTGCTGCTCGACTCTTCCTGGCACGCTGACTTCTTCCCGGTGGCCGAGCGACTGAAGGCCGAGGGCGTCGGGCTGATCTCGGTGATCTACGATCTGATCCCCTGTACCCACCCGCAGTTCTGCGACGCCGGACTGGTGAAGGTGTTCGACCGCTGGTTCGACTGGATCGTCGAAATGGCGGACGGCTTTATCTGCATTTCCACCACTATTCGCGATCAGGTGCGCGCCGAAATCGTTCGCCGCCGAGGCGAAGAGGTTGCCCGGGGCCTTTGGTTCGAGCACTTCTACCTCGGCTCGGAACTGGACCTGGTGCACGACGCTTCGCAACTGGACGGCAAGCTGGTGCGGATGTTCGAGGACGGCGCGCCGGTCTACCTGATGGTCAGCACCATCGAGCCGCGCAAGAACCACGCCTACCTGCTCGATGCCTTCGAACGCCTGTGGGCGGCCGGTTCGTCCGCGCGGCTGTGCATCATCGGCCGCTACGGCTGGAAGTGCGAAGACCTGATGGCGCGCATTCGCAGCCACGCAGAGCTGAACAAGCGCCTGTTCATGTTCAACAAGCTCAATGATCGCGGGCTGGAGTACGCCTACGCCAACGCCCGCTCGCTGGTTTTCCCCTCTTACGTCGAAGGCTTCGGCCTGCCGCTGGTGGAGGCCATGCAACGTGGTCTGCCGGTAATGGCCAGCGACATTCCCGTGTTTCGTGAGGTAGGCGGCGACTTCGTGGCCTACTTCGATCTGCAGCGCCCGGCGACCCTGGCCGAGCTGGTGCAGGAGTTCGAAAGCAGCGACCGCTTCCCGGCGGCCCGCGCTACCGCGGACTGGAGCTGGCTGACCTGGCGCGACGCCAGCCGGCAGCTGGTCAGCCGCGTGCTGGGTGCTCTGAGCCTGCGCAAGCTGGCTCGGCCGCAGCCTGAAGTGGAAGTGGGTTAGCGTGCGCGTCGCGCTGAACGCCCGCATCCTCCAGGCGCCGAGAACCGGCATCGGCCAGTACGTGTCGTCCTTGACCCAGGCGTTGCAGGAGCAGGCGGAAGTCAGCCTGCAGCTGTTCCTGGGCTGTCAGTGGGCGGTGGACCTGCCGCCGGCCCCGCTGCCTGGATATTCCCGCCGCGCCGCGCTGGCCAAGCGAGTGCCTGGCGCCTACCGAATTCGTCGCTGGCTGGAGCAGGGCAGCTTCGACCGCGGTCTGCACCAGCGCTCGATCGACCTGTACCACGAGCCCAGCCTGTGGCCGCTGGAATTCGACGGGCCGATGGTCATGACCCTGCACGACCTGACCCACGTGCATTACCCGCATACCCAGCCTGCGGATCGCCTCGCCGAAATCGAACGACATGTCGGCCGGGGTGTCGAGCGGGCGCAATGCGTACTGACGGACTCCGAGCATGTCGCCGGAGAGGTCCGCCGCCATTTCGCCCTGCCCGATGAGCGTGTGGTGGTGGCGCCGCTGGGATACGCGCCGCGCTTCCATCCTCGTTCGGATGCGGAGCTGGCAGGCACGCTCGCGTCGTTTGAGCTGTCCCCGGGGCAGTACCTGATCTGTGTCGGTACGCTGGAACCGCGCAAGAACCTGCAGCTGGCGCTTCGAGCCCACGCTTTGCTGCCGGCGACGCTGCGTGCGCGCCTGCCTTTGGTGATAGTCGGAATGCCAGGCTGGCGCAGCGAAGGGCTCGATGAGACGCTGGAAACTGCCGTGAAAGGTGGTTGGGTGAAGGTGCTCGGCTACCAGAGCGACGAGGTGCTGGCGCAGCTGCTGGCCGGGGCGAAGGCCTTGCTCTTCCCATCGCTTTACGAAGGCTTCGGCCTGCCCGTGCTGGAAGCGATGGCCAGCGGTGTGCCGGTATTACTGACTCGTACGTCCTCGCTGCCGGAAGTGGCGGGGGAGGCGGGCATCTATGTCGATGCCCAGGATCCACAGGACATGTGCTCTGCCATCCGGCAACTGGTGGATGATCCAGCACTCGCACAGCGGTGTCGGACTCGCGGGCTGGACAGAGCACGGAATTTCAGTTGGCAAAGGTGTGCCCGGATAACCAGCGACGCCTACCGAAAGGCTGTGGGAGGCTGAATGCGCGTACTGCACTTCTTCAAGACCTATCTGCCGGACTCCGTGGGGGGCATCGAGCAGGTGATCAACCAGCTCTGCCGCACCGGGCGACATCATGGCATCGAACACCAGGTGCTCACCCTGAGTCCGAACCCCGAGCCAGCGGAGGTGATGGTCGACGGGCACCGCGTCTACCGGGCGCGCCTTGACCTGCAAGTGGCCTCCACCGGCTTCTCCTACAGTGTCGTGCCGCAGTTCCGCCGGCTCGCGGCAGAAGCCGACATCATCAATTTCCACTTCCCCTGGCCGTTCATGGATGTGGTGCACCTGCTGGCCGGCATCGACAAGCCGACCGTGGTGACCTACCACTCGGATATCGTTCGCCAGCGTCATCTGTTCAAACTGTACCAGCCGCTGATGCACCGTTTCCTCGGCAGCGTGGACCGCATCGTCGCGGCCTCGCCGAACTACCTGGGCTCCAGCGAGACACTGCGCCGCTATCAGCACAAGGCGGAAGTCATTCCCTATGGGTTGGACAAGCAGGCCTACCCGGACCCTTCCGAGGAGTGCACGGCACGCTGGCGCCGTGAGGTCGGGGAGCAGTTCTTCCTCTTTGTCGGCGTGATGCGCTACTACAAGGGCCTGCACATCCTGCTGGAAGCCGTGCAGGGCACCGGGTACCCGGTGGTGATTGTCGGCGCTGGCCCCCTGGAGCTGCAGCTGAAGGCTCAGGCGGCGGCGCTGGGCGTTGAGTCCCACGTTCGTTTTGTCGGGCGTGTCAGCGAAGAGGACAAGGTTGCCCTGCTGCAGTTGTCGCGGGCGATCGTGTTCCCCTCGCACCTGCGCTCGGAAGCCTTCGGCATTTCCCTGCTGGAAGGCGCCATGTATGGCAAGCCGATGATCTCCAGCGAGATCGGCACCGGTACCAGTTTCATCAATGCCAACGGACTCACCGGCCTGGTGGTGCCACCCAGCGATCCCCTGGCGTTCCGTCAGGCGATGAAATGGTGTTGGGATAATCCCGAGCAGGCGGCAGAGATGGGGCGGCAGGCGGAAGCTCGCTATCAGGAGCTGTTCACGGCGGATGCAATGGGGCGCGTCTGGGCAGATCTGTATCGCAATCTGCTGGACGAGAGAGCGGAGAAGGAAGGGTTGTTGCCCGAAGGCCGCTCTGGCTGAGCGGCCGGGGCAACGAACTTACCAGTACAGTTACGGCGAGCCTGGAGAGTGTGGCTCAGTTGTACTGTTGAATCAGCGCCAGAACGGCTTGTTCAGTTCGGCGTAACGCTGGGCTTCGCTGATGCCGGCGTCGGCCAGCAGGCGGGAGTCCAGGCGGGCCAGCTGGCGGCGGCTTTCCATGCGGCGCTGCCACAGGCGAACGGTGCCGACGAGGCCACGGTGGGCGCTGGAGGTGCTACGGGTGGTGCTCAGAGCTGCGGAACCGAGGGTACGTTCCATGGTGGTCATCCTTCTCGCTTGTGGCGAGTAGTCAGTTGCTGAATGGATTGAGCATATGATCTGACTTTTTGGTCAGGGATGACAGGTACAGTTGCACGGTATTGCGGCTGGTCAGGCGATTGTAATTTTGAACTGTAATGGTCTTTTTCGGGGCGAACTGTACCGTTGCGCTCTATTCTGGTGCGCAATGGGTGGGTATTTGAGGTTTTCCGAGGGTGCCGGCCAAGCTGGCGGCGGGGGGAGCTGAACAGTTGGAGCGGGATAAAAATCTGTTCAGGAGTGTTTTTACGTGGTTTTTTTCCGGCTGTAAACCCTTGCGGGCCATTCATTGCTGAATGACCCGCAGAGTGTCTGGAATCAGCTTGCCGCCAGCATGTGGCCGCGCTCTTCCAGATTGATATGCCACTCCAGGGCCTCGCGCAGGATGTGCGGGGTATGGCCGCCGCGCTCGCAGGCGGCGTCGAAGTAACTGTTCAGGGCGTCGCGGTAGGACGGGTGCACACAGTTGTCGATGATGACACGGGCGCGCTCGCGCGGGGCCAGCCCACGCAGGTCGGCCAGGCCGACTTCGGTGACGAGGATGTCCACGTCGTGCTCGGTGTGGTCGACGTGGCTGACCATCGGCACCACGCTGGAGATGTTGCCGCCCTTGGCGATGGACTTGGTGACGAAGATGGCCAAGTGCGCGTTGCGGGCGAAATCACCCGAGCCGCCGATGCCGTTCATCATCCTAGTGCCGCCCACGTGGGTGGAGTTCACGTTGCCGTAGATGTCGAACTCCAGCGCGGTGTTGATGCCGATGATGCCCAGGCGACGGACCACTTCGGGGTGGTTGGAGATCTCCTGCGGCCGCAGCACCAGTTTGTCCTTGTAGCGCTCCAGGTTGCCGAACACGTCGGCATTGCGGCGGCTCGACAGGGTGATGGAGCTGCCCGAGGCGAAGCGCAGCTTGCCGGCGTCGATCAGGTCGAAGGTCGAGTCCTGCAGTACTTCGGAGTACATGGTCAGGTTCTCGAAGGGCGACTCGATCAGGCCGCACATCACCGCGTTGGCGATGCTGCCGATACCGGCCTGCAGCGGGCCGAGGCTGTTGCTCATGCGGCCGGCGTCCACTTCACGCTTGAAGAAGTCGATCAGGTGGTTGGCGATGCCCTGAGTCTCGTCGTCCGGCGGCAGCACGGTGGACGGGGAGTCCGGCTGGTCGTTGACGACGATGGCGACGATCTTTTCCGCCGGGATCGGGATGGCGGTGCTGCCGATGCGGTCGTCGACCTTGGTCAGCGGGATCGGCGTACGAGTAGGACGGTAGGTCGGGATGTAGATGTCGTGCAGGCCTTCCAGGTTGGGGTTGTGCGCGACGTTGATCTCGACGATCACCTGCTTGGCGAAGATCGCGAAGCTGGCCGAGTTGCCCACCGAGGTGGTCGGCACGATGTGGCCTTCCTCGGTGATGGCGACGGCTTCGATGACGGCGATGTCCGGCAGCTTGAGCTGGTGGTTGCGCAGTTGCTCGACGGTCTCGGAGAGGTGCTGGTCGATGAACATAACCTCGCCGGCATTGATCGCCTTGCGCAGGGTACTGTCGACCTGGAAGGGCATGCGACGGGCCAGCACGCCGGCTTCGGTGAGCTGCTTGTCGAGGTCGTTGCCCAGGCTGGCGCCGGTCATCAGGCTGATGCGCAGCGGCTCCTGCTTGGCGCGCTCGGCGAGGGCCTTGGGTACGGCTTTGGCTTCGCCGGCGCGGGTGAAACCGCTCATGCCGACGGTCATGCCGTCCTTGATAAGGGCCGCGGCCTGGTCGGCAGTCATCACCTTGTCCAACAGGGAGGACATACGCACGCGATCACGGAACATGGGAAAACCTCGGGCAGTAGGAAGTGCGAGGCCGCCAGTCTAGGGACTCGGCGATTTTTGGCTCTTATACCAAGGTCGAAAAATCGCCCGGCCAGGGCCTTCTTACTACCAATGTCCAGCGCTTTTGCTATTGCCTGAAAGCAAGACACCGGCGCGAGGCCGGTGTCTTGTGGATCGACGGTCGTCTTATTCGACGGCCTTGACCATGTCTTCGATGACTTTCTTGGCGTCGCCGAAGACCATCATGGTCTTGTCCAGGTAGAACAGTTCGTTGTCCAGGCCGGCGTAGCCGCTGGCCATCGAGCGCTTGTTGACGATCACGGTCTTGGCCTTGTAGGCCTCGAGGATCGGCATGCCGGCGATCGGCGACTTCGGATCGTTCTTCGCCGCCGGGTTCACCACGTCGTTGGCGCCCAGGACCAGCACCACGTCGGTCTGGCCGAACTCGGAGTTGATGTCTTCCATCTCGAACACCTGCTCGTACGGCACTTCGGCCTCGGCCAGCAGGACGTTCATGTGGCCCGGCATACGGCCTGCAACCGGGTGGATGGCGAACTTCACGTTGACGCCGCGATGGGTCAGCTTCTCTGCCAGTTCCATCAGCGCGTGCTGGGCACGGGCCACCGCCAGGCCGTAGCCGGGAACGATGATCACGCTGTCGGCATTGGTCAGCAGGAAGGAGGCGTCGTCGGCCGAGCCGGATTTCACCGGGCGAGCTTCTTTCGCACCCGCCGGGCCGCCAGCGTCCGCTTCGGCGCCGAAGCCACCGAGGATGACGTTGAAGAACGAGCGGTTCATCGCCTTGCACATGATGTAGGAGAGGATCGCGCCCGAGGAGCCCACCAGGGAGCCGGCGATGATCAGCATCGAGTTGTTCAGCGAGAAGCCGATACCTGCCGCGGCCCAGCCGGAGTAGGAGTTCAGCATCGACACGACGACGGGCATGTCCGCGCCGCCGATCGGGATGATGATCAGCACGCCGAGGATGAAGGCCAGGGCCAGCATCACCACGAAGGCGGTCAGGTTGCCGGTGAACATGAACAGCAGGCCCAGGCCCAGGGTGGTCAGGCCCAGCACCAGGTTGAGCATGTGCTGGCCGGTGAACTGCACCGGGGCGCCCTGGAACAGGCGGAACTTGTACTTGCCCGACAGCTTGCCGAAGGCGATCACCGATCCGGAGAAG
This sequence comes from Enterobacterales bacterium AE_CKDN230030158-1A_HGKHYDSX7, assembly GCA_046940325.1. Lineage (GTDB taxonomy): Bacteria > Pseudomonadota > Gammaproteobacteria > Pseudomonadales > Pseudomonadaceae > Pseudomonas. The sequence continues at coordinate 318,313 of JBKYMN010000002.1, forward strand.
GTGATGGCACCGATGGCGGCACCGAGGAACAGCTCCAGGCGGTTACCGGCCGGGATGGTGTCGCCCAGGTTCTGCACGATGCCCAGCGACTGCGGCTCGACCACGGCGGCGATGGCGATGAACACGGCGGCCAGGCCGATCATGCTGTGCATGAACGCGACCAGTTCCGGCATCTTGGTCATCTCGACGCGCTTGGCCATGATGGAGCCGGCGGTGCCGCCGATCAGCAGGCCGACGATCACGTAGACGATGCCGGTGGTGGCGATCTCGGTGCTGATCTTGAACACCAGGGCGACGGTGGTGAGCACCGCGATGCCCATGCCGATCATGCCGAACAGGTTGCCGCGGCGCGAAGTGGTCGGGTGCGACAGGCCTTTCAGCGCCTGGATGAAGCACACCGAGGCGATGAGGTAGAGGAGGGTGACGAGGTTCATGCTCATGTCAGTGCTTCTCCGCCTTCGGCGCTTTCTTCTTGAACATTTCCAGCATGCGGCGGGTGACCAGGAAGCCACCGAACACATTCACTGCGGCCAGGGCCACGGCCAGGGTGCCCATGGCCTTGCCCAGCGGGGTGACGGTCAGGGCGGCGGCCAGCATGGCGCCGACGATCACGATCGCCGAGATGGCGTTGGTCACTGCCATCAGCGGGGTGTGCAGGGCAGGGGTGACGTTCCAGACCACGTGGTAGCCGACGTAGATCGCCAGTACGAAGATGATCAGGTTGTAGATGCCGTGGGAGATCAGCATGTCTTCCATAGTTTCTCACCGGTCTTGAGGGCCGGGCTTTGGGCCCGGCGCATTCTTATATAAGAAGGGCGATCGTTCTCAGCCGTTCTTGCGCACGATCTGGCCGTCACGGCACATCAGGCACGCGGCGACGATGTCGTCTTCCAGGTTCACCGTGAAGCCTTCGGCGGTCAGGGTGAGCTTGAGGAAGTCGAGCAGGTTGCGTGCGTAGAGTGCGGAGGCGTCCGCCGGCACCAGCGCGGCCAGGTTGCTCAGGCCGACGAGGGTCACGCCGTGCTTGACCACGACCTGATCGGCTTCGGTCAGCGGGCAGTTGCCGCCTTGCGAGGCCGCGAGGTCGATGACCACCGAGCCCGGCTTCATGTCGGCGACAGTCGCCTCATGCAGCAGGGTCGGCGCCTTGCGGCCCGGAATCAGTGCGGTGGTAATGACGATATCCGCCTGTTTGGCGCGCTCGTGCACGGCCTTGGCCTGGCGCTCCATCCACGAGGCGGGCATCGGGCGGGCATAGCCGCCGACGCCTTCGGCGCATTCGCGCTCCTCGTCGGTCTCGTAGGGCACGTCGACGAACTTGGCGCCCAGGGACTCGATCTGCTCTTTCACCGCCGGGCGTACGTCCGACGCCTCGATCACCGCGCCCAGGCGCTTGGCCGTGGCGATGGCCTGCAGGCCGGCGACGCCGGCGCCGAGGATCAGCACGCGGGCGGCCTTAACGGTGCCGGCGGCGGTCATCAGCATGGGCATGAAGCGCGGGTAGTAGTGAGCGGCGAGCAGCACGGCCTTGTAGCCGGCGATGTTGGCCTGGGAGGAGAGCACGTCCAGGCTTTGCGCGCGGGAAGTCCGCGGCGCGGCCTCGAGGGCGAAGGCGGTGACGCCGCGTTCGGCCATGCGGGCGATGTTCTCGTTGTTGAAGGGGTTGAGCATGCCGATCAGCACGGTACCCGGCTTCATCTGCGCCAGCTCGCTTTCGCTGGGTGCGACGACTTTCAGCACGAGTTCTGCACCGAAGGCATCGGCGGCAGTGCCGATCTTCGCGCCAACGGCTTCAAAAGTGGCATCCGGCAGGCTGGCGCTGACGCCCGCACCGCTCTGGATGACCACCTGATGGCCCTGCCCGATCAGTTTCTTGACCGTCTCCGGCGTTGCTGCGACCCGCGTCTCACCGGCTTGGGTCTCGAGGGGTACACCGATCTGCACTCGCAAATCTCCTGCGTGATCCTGGGATTGTCCGGGCTACTACGTTGGCGACCCGGGATATCGAACTGGCAACGGTCTAGTTCTTATTGTGGACCGGGCTGTGACCCGGTGGCCGCGGCATTGTGCAATCGAACCTGGAGGGCATCAAGAAGTTCTGGAGTGGTACGAAGCGATAACTACAAGTCACGTTTGGACCCGTAGTTTTCCGGTCGCCACCGAGGCCGCATGGACCCTGGCGTATAGCCTAATTGCCTATTGTGACCGGACGGAAATGTCATCCTCGCCGTGAATGACCACCCATCAGAGGCTCCCCATACCCACCGAAAGGCCCGGTAATCCTGCAACAGGCTCAGGCATAGGTGTTAATTAATGTTTCTAATATGGAGTATGAGTCATTCCTGATGTCTGATTTTCTGTAGCAGATTTTTTACATTGACTACGGGGTCAGGAAATCTGTGTTGAGGCTTCAAGGCCGCGTGTTACACCGCGTCAGAGCCTTGCAGTGAGGTTTAGTAGAAAGTCGGGGTTTGTCCTGCGGCGGGGCGAATGATGGGGAAAAAACAACGGCCACCCGAAAAGGGTGGCCGCTGGGGGTGAGACAGGGTGTCGCGGGGGATCAGCGGTTGGTGCTGATCACGCTGGGGAGTTGGGCTGCCAGCTTGTCGTTGTGCAGCGGCGCACGGATGAAGCCGTGCTGGGTGCCGTCCGGGCCGATGAGCACCAGGTTGCCGCTGTGGTCGACGGTGTAGTTGGGCTTGCTGGTGTCAGCCGGGATGTAGGGGATGCTCATGGCGTTGGCCAGCTTCTGCACGTTCTCTTCCGAACCGGTGATGCCCTTGAAGCCGGCATTGAAGAAGCCGAGGTATTCCTTGATGCGCGGCGCGGTGTCGCGGTGCGGGTCAACGCTGACGAACACCACCTGCAGGTTCTTCGCCACTTCCGGCGGCAGCTTGGTCTGCAGTTCGCGCAGTTGCGCCAGGGTGGTGGGGCAGACGTCAGGGCAGAAGGTGTAGCCGAAGAACAGCAGGGACCACTTGTCCTTCAGGCTGGCGGTCTGGAATGGCTGGCTGTCCTGGTCGGTGAAGGCCAGGTCGGGGACGCTGCGGGTCTGCGGGAGGATCACGATGCCGGCGTCCAGCAGCACGGTCGGGTCGAGCTGGTGGCGCTGGTTGAGCACCTTCTGGACGGTGAGGCCGAGGATCAGGGCGACGATGGCGACGAGGATGAAGACGGTCTTGTTGACTCGGGTCATGGGGTACTCGTGGGTCGGGACGTCTGGGTGAGCACCGGGTTCGCGGGGCCGCCCCTTCGGAGCGACCCCGCGAACCGGCCTCAGTAGTTCAGGTGCAGCGGCAGGTAGTGGTCCACCAGCAACGCGATGAACAGCAGGAACAGGTAGGCAATAGAGTACTTGAAGGTCTTGATCGCCGCATGGGGTCGGCTGCCGCAGTAGAGCGCCCAGGCCCAGTCGAGGAAACGCGCGCCCAGGGCCAGCGCGGCGAACAGGTAGACCAGGCCGGCCATGTGAATGGCAAAGGGCATCAGCGTCACGGCGAACAGCACCAGGGTGTAGAGCAGGATGTGCAACTTGGTGTAGTGCTCACCGTGGGTCACCGGCAGCATCGGGATGTCGGCCTTGGCGTATTCGTCCTTGCGGTGCAGGCACAGGGCCCAGAAGTGCGGCGGGGTCCAGGCGAAGATGATCAGTACCAGCAGCAGTGGTTCGGCGGAAATCTGTCCGGTCACCGCGACCCAGCCCAGCAGCGGCGGAGCGGCACCGGCGAGGCCGCCGATGACGATGTTCTGCGGTGTGGCGCGCTTGAGGAAGCCGGTGTAGAGCGCCGCGTAACCCAGCAGCGAGGCCAGCGTCAGCCAGGCGGTCAGCTCATTGGTGAACACCAGCAGGACCGCCATCCCGGCGACCGACAGCAGCATGGCGAAGCCCAGCGCGATGGGTGGCGAAACTCGCCCTTCGGCCAGCGGGCGCTTGTGGGTACGCGCCATGATCGAGTCGATGCGCCGGTCCACCACGTGGTTCACCGCCGCCGCGCCGCCGGCGCACAGGCCGATGCCGAGGTTGCCGAATACCAGGACCTGCCAGGGCACGCCGGCCTTGGTGGCGAGCAGCATGCCGATCAGCGAGGTGATCAGCATGAGCAGCACGACCTTGGGTTTGGTCAGTTCGAGCAGGTCGCGCCAGCTGGCTTGGCTGGAAGTGCTGATGACGCTGGCCATGGGCATTTCTCCGTCTGGTGGAAGGGGGCCGGCGCGCCTCGGCGCCGGCCGGCCGTCGTGCTCAACCTTGAGAGGGATAGGCCACCGGGCGCTCCAGGGCGTCCAGGGCGTCCAGGGCGATCGGGCTGCTGGCGGGCAGCTCGACACGTTGGGTTGCCGGGGCTCGCACCCGGTAGTTCACCAACACCAGCATCAGCAGCAGGAAGGCGCCACCGCCGTTGTGCGCCACCGCCACCGGCAGGGGCAGGTGCAGCAGCACGTTGCTGATCCCCAGGCCGATCTGGAAGGACAGTCCCAGCAGCATCAGCGCGGTGATGCCGATCAGGCCGTGGCGCTGGAGGTTCCAGGCCAGCAGCAGGATCACCGCCGTCACGCACAGCGCGCCCATGCGGTGGGTCATGTGGATGGCCGTGCGGGCGTCGCTGTCGAGCTGGCCGCCGAGGTAGTTCGGGCCGATGTGCTGGGTGAGGTGGAAGCCGTTGGCGAAGTCCATGTTCGGCCACCACTCGCCGTGGCACATCGGCAGGTCGATGCAGGCCACTGCTGCGTAGTTGCTGCTGACCCAGCCGCCCAGGGCGATCTGCCCGATCACCAGCATCAGCGCGACGGCCGCCAGGGCTCGCAGCTTCGAAGGCAGCTGCAGCGGGGCGAAGGCGCCGGAGAGACGCAGGCTGAGCAGGAACAGCAGCGAGAGGGTGGTGAAGCCGCCGAGCAAATGTGCGGTGACCACCTGCGGCCAGAGCTTGAGGGTGACGGTCCACATGCCGAACGCCGCCTGGGCGATCACTACCGCGAGCAGTATCAGCGGCAGGCGCATGGGCTGGCCGTCACGGCCGCGACGCACCAGTGCGTGGACCGCCAGACCGAGGATCAGCAGGCCGAGGCTGCCGGCGAAGTAGCGGTGGATCATCTCGTTCCAGCCCTTCTGCGCCTCCACTGGCGAGTCGGGGAAGTGCAGTTCGGCGTGGGCCAGTTGCGCTTCGCTCTGCGGCACGTGGACGAAGCCGTAGCAGCCAGGCCAGTCCGGGCAGCCCAGGCCGGCGTGGGTCAGGCGGGTGTAGGCACCCAGCAGGATGACCACGAAGGCCAGTGCGGTGGCGAGTACCGCGAGGGTGAAGGCGGGTTTGCGTTTTGCCTGGATCATGCGTCGCTCCCGATCTTGTTGTTGTCGTGGGGCTGGCGATGTCTCAACTGACTTAACCGATGTTGGACAGCTTCAGCAGCAACTGCAGGTCCTTGAGGATCGATTTGCCGTTGGCCTTGGCGTCGTAGCGCAGCACCAGGTTGCCGTGGGGGTCGACGATCCACAGCTGCGGCTGGGTGCCGGTGTGCTGGTTGGGCGTCAGGCCCAGGCGCTGCAGGCGTGGGTAGTCCTTGTCGAGCAGGCCGGTGAACTCCGCCGGCAGCGGTTTGGCAAAGGCCAGGGCGTGCTCGGCGCGGCTGGCTTCGCGGCCCAGGCCGATGTTGATCTGGCGCGAGAGGTAGACCAGTTGCTGGCAGTCGGCGGCGCAGGTTTCCGGTGCAGTGACCAGCAGCTGCCACTGGTCGCTGGCCTTGTCGTCCTGCACGCCGAGGTCGGCCGGGGTCTGCCCGGTGGCGATCAGGTCGCCGTGGTAGCTGCGGCCTTCGGGCACCCAGAACTGCAGCTTGTACATGGCGGTGGCCAGCAGCATCGGCCCCAGCACCATGCCGAGGATGAGCAGCAGTTGCACGCGTCCGCGGCGGCGGGCAGTGGGGTCAGGCAGGGTCATGGCGGTCATGGTCGGTAGTCTCCCGTGCGCGACGGATGCCGAGGTAGAGGTAGAGGCCGGACAGTGCAATGGCCAGGGCGAACCACTGCACGGCATAGCCGACGTGGCGCTCGGGGGGCATCGCGACGATCGGCCAGTCGGTGTCGAAAGCGGCGTCGCCCGGTTCCAGGCGGATTTCCAATGGGCTGCCTTCGCGGCCCAGCTGATCCCACAGGAATGGAGCGTCCACCTGAGTGATCAGACGTGGCCAGCCGGCGAGCGGAGCGCTCGGGCCGGTGGACAGCGGGACGTAGGTCCAGGCGTCCAGCAACAGGTCGTGACTGGGCGTATCGATCTTTGGCGGCACGCGGCGGTCGGGCCAGGGTACCCAGCCCCGATTGACCAGCAGCCACTGGTGGCCGGCACGGTCGAAAAAGGGTTGCAGCACCTCGACGCCGGCCTGGCCGTTGCGGGTGCGGTTGTCGAGCAGGGCGGTGTGCTCGGCATCGAGCTGGCCCTGCAGGCGCACGCGAACGTAGCTGCGCGGCGGCTGGCGTTCGAGTTCGGCGACGCTGATCGGGTCCTGCTGGCGCTGGGCCTCGGCGGCGGCGAGCAGGGTGCGTTTCTCGGCGGCGCGGGAGAGTTGCCAGAAGCCCAGGCCGATCAGCATTGGCAGCAGTGCGAGCACCACCAGCGTCGGCGCAAGGCCGGGCCGGAAGGCGCGCGATGCGCGGCCCGAAGGGTGCTGGGTGGCGTGCTGGCTATACTGCAAGAATCCCCCTAAACCCCAGTCCCCCTGCGGACAGGAGGCCGGTAGTGCTCAAAGCTGCGATCGTTGTGTTGTTGCTGGCGACTGTCGTCAGTCTGTTCAGTGGCCTGTTCTTCCTGGTCAAGGACGAGGGCCACGGTTCCCGTGTGGTGAACGCCCTGACCGTTCGTGTAGTTCTCGCCGGCCTTACCCTTGCCCTCATCGCCTGGGGCTTCTACAGCGGCCAGTTGCACAGCGCCGCGCCCTGGCATTTCTGATCTGTTCCTGCAGGAGCGAGCCTGCTCGCTCCTGCCGGTTCCCCCTGTTCTCTGGCGTCACAGGATGTAGACGAAGATGAACAGCCCGATCCACACCACGTCGACGAAGTGCCAGTACCAGCTGGCCGCCTCGAAACCGAAGTGTTTGTCGGCGTCGAAGTGCCCCCGGATGATGCGGATCAGCATGATGCTCAGCATGATCGCGCCGATGGTCACGTGGGCGCCGTGGAAGCCGGTGAGCATGAAGAAGGTCGCGCCGTAGATGCCCGAGCCCAGGGTCAGGCCCAGCTCGCTGTAGGCCTCGTGGTACTCATAGGCCTGCAGCACGATGAAGCACGCACCCAGAGCCACGGTCAGCGCCAGCCACATCTTCAGCGGGCCGCGATGGTTCTTCTTCAGCGCGTGGTGGGCGAAGGTCACGGTGAAGCTGGAGCTGACCAGCAGCAGGGTGTTGATCAGCGGCAGCTTCCACGGATCGATCACTTCCTTGGGCGGCGGAAACAGCTTGTTGTCCGGGTTGCTCAGCTGCGGCCAGCCGGCCTCGAACTGTGGCCAGAGCATGTGCGACACGCCGTGGGCGCCTTCGCCACCCAGCCACGGGTTGACGAAGTGGCGCACGTAGAACAGCGCGCCGAAGAAGGCGGCGAAGAACATCACCTCGGAGAAGATGAACCAGCTCATGCCCCAGCGGAACGAGCGGTCCATCTGCGGGCTGTAGAGCCCGCTGCGGCTTTCCTGGATGACATTGCCGAACCAGCCGAACAGCATGTACGCGAGGATCAGCCCGCCGGCGAAGAAGATCCACGGGCCGTGGGAATGCTCCTTGCCCGCGCTCATGTCGTTCATCCAGGTGCCGACGCCGAACATCGTCACCAGCATGCCGATGGTGGCGATGATCGGCCACTTGCTCTGCGCGGGGACGTAATAGGGATCGTGGGTTGCCATCTCTCTTGTTCTCCTTTGCCCTTCAGCGCTCGTTACTGGCCACGGGTGGCTTGCGGGCAGTGATGTCGAACAGCGTGTAAGCAAGCGTCAGGTGACGCACATCCTTGGGCAGGTCGCGGTCGACGATGAAGCGCACCGGCATTTCGATGCGCTCGCCCGGCTGCAGCACCTGCTGGGTGAAGCAGAAGCATTCGGTCTTGTGGAAGTAGGTGGCCGCCACTGACGGCGCGATGCTCGGGATCGCCTGGGCGGTCATCGGCTTGTCCGTGGGGTTGTAGGCGACGAACAGCATCTGGTTCACCGCGCCCGGATGCACCACCAGTTGTTCCGACTCGGGGTGGAATTCCCAGACCATGTCGATGTTGTTGTTGGCGACGAACTGGATCTTCACCTCGCGCGACTGGTCCACCACCTGGCCGTCGCCCTGGTAGGCGCTGCCGGAGGTCTTGCCGTTGATGCCCAGTGCCTTGCACATCACGTCGTACAGCGGCACCAGGGCGAAGCCGAAGGCGAACATGGCGACCACGGCAATGACCAGCCGGGTCACCAGCTTGCGCGTCTCGATGTTGCCGTCGCTCATCTCGTCGTCCTCCTTTCGCAGGGGCGGGCTCCGCACGTGGCGCGAACCGATCGCGGACGGAGTCCGCTCCTACGCAAGACCCGTCATTTCACCTCGGGCGGGGTGGTGAAGGTGTGGTAAGGCGCAGGCGAGGGAATCGTCCACTCCAGGCCTTCCGCGCCATCCCACGGCTTGGCCGGAGCCGCCGGGCCGCCCTTGATGCACTTGATGACGATGAACAGGAACAGCAGCTGCGTGGTGCCGAACATGAAGGCGCCGATGGACGAGACCATGTTGAAGTCGGCGAACTGCAGGTTGTAGTCCGGAATCCGCCGCGGCATGCCGGCCAGGCCGACGAAGTGCATCGGGAAGAACGCCAGGTTCATGCCGATGAAGCTCAGCCAGAAGTGCAGCTTGCCCAGGGTCTCGTCGTACATGTGGCCGGTCCACTTCGGCAGCCAGTAGTAGGCCGAGGCGAAGATGCCGAAGATCGCGCCGGGCACCAGTACGTAGTGGAAGTGCGCCACCACGAAGTAGGTGTCCTGGTACTGGAAGTCCGCCGGGGCGATCGCCAGCATCAGGCCGGAGAAGCCGCCGATGGTGAACAGGATGACGAAGGCCACGGCGAACAGCATCGGCGTCTCGAAGGTCAGCGAGCCCTGCCACATGGTCGACGCCCAGTTGAACACCTTCACCCCGGTGGGCACGGCGATCAACATGGTCGCGTACATGAAGAACAGCTCGCCCACCAGCGGGATGCCCACCACGAACATGTGGTGCGCCCACACGACGAAGGACAGGAAGGCGATCGAGGCGGTGGCGTAGACCATCGAGGTGTAACCGAACAGCGGCTTGCGGCTGAAGGCCGGGATGATCGAGCTGACGGCGCCGAACGCCGGCAGGATCATGATGTACACCTCGGGGTGGCCGAAGAACCAGAACACGTGCTGGAACAGCACCGGGTCGCCGCCGCCGGCCGCGCTGAAGAAGCTGGTGCCGAAGTGGATGTCCATCAGCATCATCGTCACGCAACCCGCCAGCACCGGCATCACCGCGATCAGCAGGAAGGCGGTGATCAGCCAGGTCCAGACGAACAGCGGCATCTTCATCAGCGTCATGCCCGGGGCGCGCAGGTTGAGGATGGTGGCAATCACGTTGATCGCCCCCATGATCGAACTCATGCCCATCAGGTGGATGGCGAAGATGAAGAAGGTCACGCTGTGCGGCGCGAAGGTCGTCGACAACGGCGCGTAGAAGGTCCAGCCGAAGTTCGGGCCGCCGCCGGGCATGAACAGAGTGCTCACCAGCAGGCCGAAGGCCGCCGGCAACAGCCAGAAGCTGAAGTTGTTCATCCGTGGCAGGGCCATGTCCGGCGCGCCGATCATCAGCGGCACCATCCAGTTGGCCAGGCCGACGAAGGCCGGCATCACCGCGCCGAAGACCATCACCAGGCCGTGCATGGTGGTCATCTGGTTGAAGAACGCCGGCTCGACGATCTGCAGGCCCGGCTGGAACAGTTCGGCGCGGATCACCATGGCGAAGGAGCCGCCGAGGAGGAAGGCGCAGAAGCTGAACCACAGGTACAGGGTGCCGATGTCCTTGTGGTTGGTGGTCAGTACCCAGCGCATCAGGCCCTTGGCGGGGCCGTGGTGGTGGTCGCCGGCGTGAGAATGGTCGGGGTGATCGATCACGGTACTCATCGCGGCCTCCTTATTGTTGTTTCTGCTTGTAGGCGACCACTTCCTGCGGGGTCACCATGTCGCCGTCGTTGTTGCCCCAGGCATTGCGCTCGTAGGTGATCACCGAAGCGATGTCGACTTCCGAGAGCTGCTTGCCGAAGGCCGCCATGGCGGTGCCGCTGACGCCGTTGAAGACGGTCTCCAGGTGGTGCTCCTTGGGCCCGGTGACGATCTTCGAGCCCTTGAGCGCCGGGAACATCGGCGGCATGCCCTGGCCTTCGGGCTGGTGACAGGCGGCGCAGACGGTGTGGTAGACCTTGTCGCCACGCTCGACCAGCTCTTCCTTCGTCCATTCCTTGCTGGTCAGCTCCTTCATCTTGGCGGCCTCTTCCTTGCGCTCGGCCAGCCACTTGTCGAAGTCGGGCTTGGATTTCACGTCGACCACGATGGGCATGAAGCCGTGGTCCTTGCCGCACAGCTCCGCACACTGGCCGCGATACACACCGGGTTGGTCGACCCGGGTCCACGCCTCGTTGACGAAGCCGGGGATGGCGTCACGCTTGACCGCGAAGGCCGGCACCCACCAGGAGTGGATCACGTCGCTGGAGGTGACCAGGAAACGGACCTTGACCCCGGCCGGCAGCACCAGCGGGTTGTCCACTTCGAGCAGGTAGTGCTCGTCCTTGTCGGCCTTGTTGTGGATCTGGTCCTGCGGCGTGGCGAGGTTGGAGAAGAACTCCACATCCTGGCCCAGGTACTTGTACTGCCACTTCCACTGGTAGCCGGTGACCTGCACGTCCAGCTCGGGTTCCGAGGTGTCGTACATGTGGATCAGCGTTTTCGTGGCCGGGACGGCCATCACCACCAGGATCAGGAAGGGAATGACGGTCCAGAGGATTTCCACCGTGGTGCTCTCGTGGAAATGCGCGGGCTGCTGCCCGGTGGACCGGCGGTGGACGATCATCGACCAGAACATCGCGCCGAAGACGACGATGCCGATGACCACGCAGATCCAGAAGATCGTCATGTGAAGATCGAAGACGTTACGGCTGACTTCCGTCGCACCGGGGGCCATGTTGACCGTCCAGGCGGCGTTTGCCTGACTGAAAGCCAAGAGCAAAAGGAAGCCCATCCAGACTCGTGGATGTCGCAGCATTCGGGTTCCCCTTATCGTTGTTTTTATCCCGCCGGCATAGCGCCCTGGCCACGATCCCCATTCCAGAGGGGTCGAGCCTGAACAAGCCAACGGCCAAGGGAGTGACCGCCAAGACAACTTACTTTGACGTCGTACCTCGGCAGCACGCAGGGCAGGCCGGGTCCATCAGGTTTTCGGTGTGTCGAAGCGGAGTATAGCCACGGGTTGCGACATAACAACGCAGAGTAAAAAACCGTTTTCAAAGACCGAAGTGTGATCTCAAAGCCACGGACGGCGCGGGTTTGGAGTACCATGCTGGCCGTCTGATATGCCGTGCCGGCATAACCAGTTCATGAATATGACAATCGCGTCTTAGCTACGGCCGGGGTGCGGCTAAGGTCTTTCTTCACTTTCCAAACCCGTTGTCTTGGAGCTGTCATGAACACCGCTGCACTGCGTGAGCTGATCCGGAATGCCCACCTGCTCGAATCCCGCCATGGCCATCTCGCCCGCCTGATCCAGAGCCAACTGCAAAGCCTGCACAAGAGCATCGCCCTGACGGGAGAGGACCCCAGCGGCACGCTGACGCGCTTCGTCCACGCCTATATCGAACAGGTGCCCGACTTCCTCGACGCCGCCAACGCAGTGGCCCGCGCAGCCGGCATCGAGGACCGCATCAAGCCGGTGCTCAAGCTCGCCGAACAGTTCTTCCTCACGCCGCCCGCGCTGCTCGACGGCCACGATGGCCTCGATGCCCTGCTGGACGAGGCCTACCTCGCCCACCGTCTGGTGGAAGAGGTGAACGACCGCTACATCGCCCACTTCAACCAGCCGCTGATCCCGCTGGACACCACAGTGGCCAACCTGGTGGCGCACCAGCTGATCGGCGAACCCTTCGCCAACCAGCTGGATGAAGCCGTGCACCATGCGGTCAACGGCATGCTCGACGACAGCACCTTCAGCGCCGAATCCGCCGTCAGCTACCGCACCCGCCTCAACGACCCGCAGGTGGTCATGGCCTGGCAGCAGTGGCCGTGCCTGTCGCGGCAGTTCGGCGTCGAGCTGGAGCTGGGCCGCGGCTGAGACTGAGGCTCACCCCGCGCTCTGAAGCGCCCGCAGCCGACCCTCCACCCGCCGGCGCAGGCCGTTGCCCTCGATGGACAGCCGACAATCGCTGGCCGCGGCGGTGCGGCCCCAGTCTTCGAGCAGCTCCATGCAGGCGTGGTCGATGTAGTTCAGGTGCTGCAAAGGCACACGCAAGTGCGTGCCCGGTTTTACCGATTGCAGCACCTGGGACAGCGCCGGCACCTTGAGGAAGGTCGCCGCGCCGACCAGGCGCAACTCGGCGCCGTTGCCCTCATCGTCGTAGCGCAGGTTGATCTTCAGGCGTGCGGCCTTGAGCACCAGCTTCAGCACCGTCAACGCGAAGCCCAGCAGCACGCCGGTCAGCAGGTCGGTGGCGACGATGGCCAGCGCGGTTGTCGCGTGTACCAGCACCGGCATGCGGCCGTAGCGACCCAGGGAGCGTAGCGCCTTGAGGTCCACCAGCTTGATGCCGGTGTAGACCAGCACGCCGGCCAGGCTGGCAATCGGAATCTGCCGCAGCAGCCCGCCAAGCAGGACGACAAAGGCCAGCAGCCACAGCCCGTGGAAGATCGCCGACGCGCGACTGCGCGCGCCGGCCTGCACGTTGGCCGAACTGCGCACTATCACCCCGGTCATCGGCAGCGCGCCCACCAGCCCGCAGAGCATATTGCCCACGCCCTGCGCGCTCAGCTCGCGGTCCATGTCAGAGCGCGGGCCGCTGTGCATGCGATCCACCGCCGCCGCCGACAGCAGCGTCTCGGCGCTGGCGATGAAGGCGACCACGACGGCCGCCAGCAGAAGCGTCGGATCGAGCAGCGCGCCCAGGTCCTGCGGGCGCAGCCAGTCGATGGCGTCGCCGAGATTCTGCGGCACGCTAACCCGCAGCACGTCCAGGTGCAGGGCGATGCTCGCCAGGGTTGCCAGGCTCACGCCGATCAGCGCGCCGGGCAGCATGCGCAGCCGACTCGGCTTGAAACGGTCCCACAGCGCCATGCAGGCCATGGTACCCAACCCGAGCAGCGCTGCATCGAACCCGCTGGCTTCGGACAGCAGCGCCGAAGGGAAGGCCAGCAGGTTATCCAGCCCCGATGCCTGCGGCTTGAGGTCGAGCATCACGTGCACCTGAGACAGCACGATGAGGATGCCGATGCCGGCGAGCATCCCGTAGACCACGGCCGGCGAAGTGACGCGGAACCAGCAGCCGAGGCGCAACCTGCCGGCCAGCCATTGCAGCGCGCCGGCCAGCAGCAGGATCGGTCCGAGCATGGCGATGCCATGGGTACGCACCAGTTCGAAGACCAGCACCGCGAGGCCCGCCGCCGGACCGCTGACCTGCAAGGGGGAGCCGGCGAGAAAGCCGACGACGAGGCCGCCGATGATGCCGGTCACCAGGCCCTTGGCTGGCGGCATGCCCGAGGCGATGGCGATGCCCATGCACAGTGGCAGGGCGACGAGAAAGACCACTACCGACGCGAGCAAGTCGCGCGGCAATGCTTGGCGAAGCTGGGAAAATCCGGATGGAACAGAGTGGGAGGCCGACATGGCGCTGTTCTCCTTCGAGCGTTTTTCGGGCGCGCGAAAGCCCACGACGCAGGCCTCGGCCGCATCGACACGCGCAATTCAAGGGGATGGCGAACGCGGTGGGGGCGTGCGCCTCAGGCAGGGATCAAGTCAGAAGCGGGGCGCGGCGTTTGTTCTGCTGGGCCGCCGCGCCCCGGGAACGTGCTGGTGTCAGCCGCTTATTGGGGGGAGTAGCGCGGGCGCGGGGTTGCACTCGGCGTCGGGCCTTCGCCGTCGAGGGCGCGGAAGCGGCCTTCCTGGGCGTCGTAGGCCTTGATGGCGCTGGTCTCGATGTCGTAGACCCAGCCATGGATGAACAGCTGACCGGAAGCCAGGCGAGCGGCTACCGACGGGTGAGTCTTCAGGTGATCCAGTTGGGCGACCACGTTCTCCTCGGTGAGGATGCCCAGGTGCTCCTGGGTGGCGCAGCCACAGGTTTGCGCGACCACGGTGCGGGCCACTTCGGCGTGGCGCAGCCAGGCTTTTACGGTCGGCATGCCTTCCAGTGTCTGGGGAGCCAGCACCGCCTTCATCGCGCCGCAGTCCGAGTGGCCGCAGACGATGATGTGCTGCACCCCCAGGGCCATGACCGCGAACTCGATGGCAGTGGACACGCCGCCGTTCATCTGGCCATAGGGCGGCACCACGTTGCCGACGTTGCGGGTGACGAACAGGTCGCCTGGCGAACTCTGGGTGATCAGCTCCGGCACGATGCGCGAATCGGCACAGGTGATGAACATGGCGCGCGGGTTTTGCGCGTGGGCCAGCTTCTTGAACAGCTCTTCCTGCTGCGGGAAGACCTCATGGCGAAACTGGCGGAAGCCCTCGACGATATGGCGAAGCGCCTCGTCAGCAGATTCGTGGGCGTGATCCTCACCGTGCGTTTTGTCGTTCATGTATCAGCCTCGAATAAAGACGAAGAATTTTCCCACGTCAGCCGACGCTCTCCCTGGGGAGAAAAGGCACAGGCGCGAGAAAAAATCTGGCGTGACCGGTTAGTCACTTTGTGCTCAAACCCTAGACAAGGAAGATTAAACCAAAATTAAAAAACCGCTCTGGAATGAGCTTTTGCATGATGTTTCGCCGACATTTCAAGATGATATCGGCAGGCTATCATGGCGATGAAATGTTGCTGTGATTGTATTCCGCCTGCCTGAATTTCCGCGCAGCGGCTGTCAGAACAGGCTCATCTGGCTGCGCGGCGGTGCGAACGCTGTGCAGTCCAGATTGAAGCTGCCGCGCCGACCCAGCCCGAGGCGGCGCATGGCGACCTCGAAACGCTTGGCCAGCAGGTCGGCGAACGGGCCTTCGCCGCGAAAGCGGTGTCCGAAACGGCTGTCGTAGATTTCCCCGCCACGCACTTGGCGGATCAGGCTCATCACATGGTTGGCGCGCTGTGGGTAGTGCGCCGCCAGCCATTCCTCGAACAGCGGGCCGACTTCGCGCGGCAGGCGCAGCATCATGTAGCTGGCGCTCTGCGCGCCCGCGTCATGGGCGGCCTCGAGCAGCGCTTCCAGCTCGTGGTCATTGATCATGGGGATCATCGGCGAACACAGCACGCCCACCGGGATGCCCTGTTCGCACAGCACGCGGATCGCGCGCAGGCGCGCTGAGGGAGCGGCGGCGCGGGGTTCCAGGATGCGCTTGAGCTCATCATCCAGGGTCGTCAGGCTGATCATCACGGCGACCAGGTTCTGCTTGGCCAGTTCGGCCAGCAGGTCGAGGTCGCGCAGGATCAGCGAGCCCTTGGTGACGATGGTCACCGGGTGCCGGTAGCGCAGCAGTACCTCGAGAATCTGCCGGGTCAGGCGTTGCTGGCGCTCGATGGGCTGGTAGGGGTCGGTATTGGCGCCCAGGTTGATCGGCGCGCAGACATAGCCCTTGCGGCTCAGTTCCTCTTCCAGCACCTCGGCGGCGTTGGTCTTGGCGATCAGCTTCGTTTCGAAATCCAGCCCTGGCGACAGGTCCCAGTAGGCGTGGCTCGGCCGTGCGTAGCAGTAGATGCAACCGTGCTCGCAGCCGCGATAGGGGTTGATCGAGCGGTCGAAGGGCAAGTCCGGCGACTGGTTGCGCGAGATCACCGACTTTGCCCGCTCGGTGCGGATTTCGGTTACCTGGGGCTTTGGGACCTCGTTGTACCAGTCGTTATCCACAGGAACCGAGGTGGTCGGCGCGAAGCGGTTGTGTGGATTGCTGGCGGTGCCCCGGCCGCGGGGTGGGACTGTCGGTGGCATGTCGATGCTCTGTAATACTGTTTATAAATACAGTATTTCAGACGGCGTCACTACGCCAGAGGGATGAGGCCGATAGGCAGTGTCAGGCGCCCGACGGTAGGTGAGTTCTGTCGGTCATCACTCGGCACGGTGACAACTGCACTGGCAGGACGCTCTAGATACCCCTGGCTTGCTCCTGCGCTGGGGCTTCAATGCGTGTGGACTTGACCCGCCATCTGACTCTTTGTATCGGCTTTTCAATTGTCTTGACGATCAGGTGGCAGCAGGCCAGCGATACAAACAGGGTGACGAAGAAATTCAGTATGCCTGGCACGCTCGAGCCATTTATGGGGGTGCCGAAGATCAGCATCGAGCAGGCAAAACCGACCTGCCAGTGCATCAGATAAAGCGGATAACTGAAGTCGCCAAGCGTCTTGTCGATAAGCTTCAGGCCTGCCGGAGCAATAGTATTGATCAGCAGGGCTATCAATGCGGCATTCAGCACGTAGTTGACATAGAAGCACAGGGTTGCCGTGCTGTTGGTTGTTCCATCACCACCAAATTTCAATGCAACGGCAGAATTCAGGAAAGCCAGGCCTATCGTCGCCCAGAGGAGCGCAGTTCTGCTGTATCGTGAAATGACGATTTCTAATAGATTCCGATGGTGGAAGATCATTGCGCCCAGCGAGAACGCGAGTGTGCCGGAAAATATATATCCGTACCGGTAGCCATAGCCGAGTCCAAGGATATGCGTTGTCAGCATGTAGCCAATACTGAGCGAGAACCAAAGAGTGGTGACTGTTCTTGAGCGGGATAGGCCTAGGGCAATGAGCGCATAGAAGGTTATTTCCACGGTCAGTGCCCAGGTAGGCGGCGATACTCTCGGCAGGACGGATGTCGGAAAGGTGCTCCAATATATCAAGGTCGCGTTCTGCGCCCATTGAGAAAGGTTGTTGGGGATGAACATGAATTCACGATATTTTATCGAGTTATCTTCACCGAAGAAGAATATGATAAATACTGAGAGCGCGAGAATGAACCAGTGTGCTGGATATAAACGCAGGATTCGGTTCAGGCAGAATCGCCCGATGCCCCTGATAGAATATCCGTAGGTATTCACCATCACGAGTGTCATCAGATATCCACTGAGAATGAAGAATCCATGTACGGCGTAATGGCCAAGAATTGGCAGGGCGAGAAGATGGTTGACGACGACCAGAAGAGATAAAACGAATCTGTAGAGACCAAACATGATTGTCGCGAGCCAATGGAGTGTGAAAAAGGTGCTGATCGGAAGTTCGACGAACTGTAAATGTTTTCCTGGCCTAAAGCATCTTTGAAAACAAAAGGTACAACCCAGCTGCCAGACCGATGGCCGCTGGCAGCGTCAGCACCCAGGCCAGCAGCATGTTGCGGATGGTCGGCCATTGCAGCCCGCTGCCGTTGGCCGCCATGGTGCCGGCCACGCCGGAGGAGAGCACCTGGGTGGTCGACACCGGCAGGCCGAAACCGTCCGCCGCGCCGATGGTGAGCATGGCCACCAGCTGCGCCGAGGCGCCCTGTGCATAAGTCAGTGGTGTCTTGCCGATGCCTTCGCCCACCGTGGTGACGATACGTCGCCAGCCCACCAGTGTGCCCAGGCCCAGCGCCAGGGCCACCGCGATCTTGACCCAAACCGGAATGAAGCGGATGGCCTGTTCGCTGCCCTGCCGCAGTGCCTGCAGGCTGCTCCAGGTTTCCAGTTCGAAGTGCTGGCCGCTGCGGTCGAGCAGGCGGATGGTTTCCAGGGCCAGGTAAAGGTCGTTGCGCAGGTCCTGGACTTCTGCGGCCGGTACCTGGGCCATCTGTCCATGTTGTTCCAACCGGGCACCGATGGCGCCGATCACGCTGGCCAGAGAGGGCAGCAGCTCGGGTCGGACCCTGGTGTCTTCCTGATAGCTCAGCAGGGTCTGGCGCGGGTCCTGTGACGGGGTGCCGCCCAGGCGATGCAGCTGTTCCTGGCTGGCCTGGGTGAGGGCGAGCAATTCGCGGGTCTGCTCCGGGGAGTGCGCGCGATCCACGGCGAACGCCAGTGGAACGGTGGCGATCAGGATCAGCATGATCAAGCCGATCCCTTTTTGCCCGTCGTTGGAGCCATGGGCGAAGGAGACGCCGGTACAGGTGAGGATGAGGATCGCGCGAATCCAGCGCGGTGGCGGCGTGCGCCCTTCCGGCGCGTGGAACAGGGTGCGATTGCGGATGGTGGCGCTCATCACCCGCAGCAGGATGAAGGCGGCGAAGAAGCCCACTACCGGAGAGAGAAACAGCGCGTAGCCGACGGTGGTCAGCTGCGACCAGGCATTGCCCGACAGGCCGATGTGGCCGGCCATGGCGCCGTGGGCCAGGCCGATGCCGACGATGGAGCCGATCAGCGTGTGCGACGAAGACACTGGCAGCCCCAGCCACCAGGTGCCGAGGTTCCACAGGATGGCGGCGATCAGCAGGGCGAAGATCATGGCCAGGCCGGCGCTGCTGTCCACCTTCAGCAGCAGGTCCAGCGGCAGCAGCGAGACGATGGCGAAGGCCACCGCGCCGCTGGAAAAGAGCACGCCGAGGAAATTCCACAGCCCCGACCAGGCCACGGCCAGGCGCGGCGGCAGGGCATTGGTGTAGATGACCGTGGCCACGGCGTTGGCGGTGTCGTGGAAGCCGTTGATGAACTCGAAACCCAGGGCGATCAGCAGGGCAACCACCAGCGTCGCCAGTGGCCAGCCCATTTCCAGGTGGGTGCCGCTGGCGCGGATATCGTGGCCAAGGGCGGCGAAGGTGAAGATGAGCGCGGCTGCCAGCAGCAGGAAGAAGGTCAGCCGTCCCTTGAAGCCGTGGGTCTCGCGCAGGACGGGGCTGATCGGGAACTGGGTCAGGCGCGAGGCGCGCATCACCTCGAGCATGCCAAAGCGGTCAAGCACAGGGGCGCTTCCTTGGGGTCGGTGGCGGCATCGGGGGAATTCCTTGCGGCGATGCCCTACAGACTAGCCGGCCGTGGCGATCCTGGGCGGGCGAGCGGGGCGGTTACCCATGCTATGACGGGGTCGACTGGAGATTCCTTGATGCAGATGCTGGCGGCTCGCGCCTGGCATGGCGGAAAAAGAAATGCCCCGGCAAGCCGAGGCATTTTCCAAGCGTCACGCGGGTGCTATTCCTGCGGCTTCTTCAGCTTCGGATTAGGGAAGAACTGCACCCCCTGGACTTTCGGGTCCTTGGGCTTCTCCAGCGCGCTGGTGTTGACGCGGGTGGAGAGCTCCTTCGGTACCGACTGGCCTTGGGCATTGAGGGTGTCGGCGTAGCCGCAGGCGACGCATTCACGGTGCGGCACGCCATCGACGTCCCACATGACGATCTTGTCCTGCTCGCTGCACGCCGGGCAGACGGCCCCGGCGATGAAGCGTTTCTTCACCTCGCTCATCACGCCGCCTCCTCGGAGAGGCCCGAGTGGCGCAGCAGGGCGTCGATGGACGGCTCGCGGCCACGGAAGGCCACGAACAGCGCCATCGGCTCCTGGGAGCCGCCCTTGGCCAGAATCGCGTCGCGGAAGGCCGCGCCGGTTGCCGGGTTGAGAACGCCTTCTTCCTCGAAGCGCGAGAAGGCATCGGCGGACAGCACCTCGGCCCACTTGTAGCTGTAGTAACCGGCTGCGTAACCGCCGGCGAAGATGTGCGCGAAGCTGTTGGCGAAGCGGTTGTAGGCTGGCGGGCGCATCACCGCGACTTCGTCGCGGATCGCCTCGATCACGTCGAGCACACTGCGACCGTCGCCGTGGGTGGCGTGCAGTTCGAAGTCGAACAGCGAGAACTCCAGCTGACGGACCATCATCAGGCCGGACTGGAAGTTCTTCGCCGCGAGCATCTTCTCCAGCAGGTCCTGGGGCAGCGGCGCGCCGGTCTCGTAGTGACCGGAGATCAGCGCCAGGCCTTCGGGCTCCCAGCACCAGTTCTCCATGAACTGGCTCGGCAGCTCCACCGCATCCCAGGCCACGCCGTTGATGCCCGAAGCGCCGGCATGTTCGACGCGGGTCAGCAGGTGGTGCAGGCCATGGCCGAATTCGTGGAACAGGGTGGTGACTTCGTCGTGGGTCAGCAGCGCCGGTTTGCCGCCGACCGCCGGGGTGAAGTTGCACACCAGGTAGGCCACCGGCGATTGCAAGTCGCCGCCGGCGGTGCGGCGACGGTCGCGGGCGCCGTCCATCCAGGCGCCGCCGCGCTTGTTGGCGCGGGCGTAGAGGTCGAAGTAGAAGCGGCCGACATGCTGGCCGTTTTCCTCGATCTCGAACAGGCGCACGTCCGGGTGCCAGCGCTCGAAGTCGTTCAGTTCGCGGATCTGGATGCCGTAGAGCTTCTGTACGATGGCGAACAGGCCGGAGAGCACCTTGTCGATCGGGAAGTATTCGCGCAGGGCTTCCTGGGACACGCTGTAGCGCGCCTCGCGCAGCTTTTCGCCGAAGTAGCTGGCATCCCAGCTCGACAGCGTCGGGCAGCCCTGCTCGGCGGCGTAGGCCTTGAGCTGCGCAAGGTCCTGAGCGGCGAAGGGTTTGCTGCGTACGGCCAGGTCGCGGAGGAAGTTCAGCACCTGTTCGGGGGTCTCGGCCATCTTGGTGGCCAGGGACAGCTCGGCGAAGTTGGCAAAGCCCAGCAGGCGCGACAGTTCCTGGCGCAGGTCGAGGATTTCCTGCATCACCGGGCCGTTGTCGTTCTGCCCGGCATTCGGGCCTTGATCCGAGGCGCGGGTGCAGTAGGCGGCGTAGACCTCTTCGCGCAGCGCACGGTCTTCGGCGTAGGTCATCACCGCGTAGTAGCTGGGGAATTCCAGGCTGATCAGCCAGCCGTCCAGCTCCTTGGCCTGCGCGGCGGCCTGCATCTGCGCCTTGGCCGATTCGGTCAGGCCGGCCAGCGCGGCTTCGTCGGTGACGTGCTTGGTCCAGGCCTGGGTAGCGTCCAGCAACTGGTTGGAGAAACGGCTGCCCAGCTCGGACAGGCGCGTCTGGATCTCGGCGTAGCGCTGCTGCTGCTCGGCCGGCAGGTCGATACCCGACAGACGGAAGTCGCGCAGGGCGTGTTCGAGGATGGTCTTCTGGGCGACGTCGAAGCCTTTCGCCTCGGAGCCGGCGGCCAGGGATTCATAGGCCTTGAACAGCTCGCGGTTCTGGCCCAGCTCGGTCCAGTAGGCGGACAGCAGTGGCAGGCAGCCTTCGTAGGCTTCGCGCAGCTCAGCGCTGTTGCACACGGCATTGAGGTGGCTGACCGGGCTCCAGGCCTTGCCCAGGCGATCGTGCAGCTCGTCCATGGCCAGCACCAGGCCGGCCCAGGTCGGGGTGCCGTTCTGCTGGGCGAGAATGCGCGCGATGGCGGCGCGGTTGTCGGCGAGGATCTGCTCGATGGCCGGCTTCACGTGCTCCGGGCGAATGGAGGAGAAGGGCGGCAGGTCGTAGCTCTGCAGAAGAGGATTCGCGCTCACGGTGGCACCTTGGCTGAAGAAACACCCGGCCATCTTAAATACAATCGGGCCTATTCGCAGCCAGAGAGACTCTATCGTGACTATTCGTTCGTATCAGGGCAAAACGCCATCCCTCGGCGAGCGTGTGTTCGTCGATGCCAGCGCCGTGGTCATCGGTGACGTGGAGATCGGTGCGGACAGCTCGGTCTGGCCGCTCGTCGTGATCCGCGGCGACATGCACCGCATCCGCATCGGCGCGCGCACCAGCGTGCAGGACGGCAGCGTGCTGCACATCACCCACGCCGGTCCCTTCAACCCGGATGGTTTCCCGCTGACCATCGGCGACGAGGTGACCATCGGCCACAAGGTCCTGCTGCACGGCTGCACCCTCGGCAGCCGCATCCTGGTGGGCATGGGTTCCATCGTCATGGACGGCGCGGTGATCGAGGACGAGGTGATTCTCGGCGCCGGCAGCCTGGTGCCGCCGGGCAAGGTGCTGGAGAGCGGCTTCCTCTATGTCGGCAGCCCGGCGAAGAAGGCGCGGCCGCTGACCGACAAGGAGCGGGCGTTCTTCAGCTACACGGCCGGGAACTACGTGAAGCTGAAGGACCGGCATATTGCCGAGGGGTTTGCCGGCTGATCGGAGCCGTCCTGCCGGTCTCCATTGTAGGAGCGCGCCATGCGCGCGATCGCGGGCATGGCCCGCTCCTGCAGGACCCGCCGATGCTCCAGTGGCGGATAACGAGGCTATCCCGCCAGACGGCCCGCAGCGCCAGGCCCCGCGCCCTATACTGAGCTCAGGTGACCGGACGCCAGGGCGTGCCCGGCCGATGTCAGGAGCGGGCGGCGCCGGGGAGGCCGCCGAGCCGGCGGGCGGCCATGAACAGTCTGTGCTCTTTGTGCTCCACCGTTTCGCCCTGGCGACAAGCCAGCGCCATTGCCTTGCTGCTGCTGGCGCTCGGCGGTTGCGCCCAGCATCCCGCCGAGCCGGTCGCGCCCGTCACCGAGGCCACCTGGCGCCAGGTCGATGCCGACATCGGCGCCGCTTCGCTGGCCGCCACGTCCCAGGCCCGCGCCTATGCCGAAGAAGCCATGCAGCAATGGATGGACCTGATCTACCAGCGAACCGACGAGAAATTCATCCCCTGGTTCTCCAGCTACTGGACCCAGCAATGGCTGGGCATGAAGGTCGCCTGGTACAAGATGGGCTCCCACGGCGACCTCGACCCCACCGTCGACAAGCTCGCCGCCTACCTGCAGGAGCAGTACCGCAAGCAGGTGCTGGTCCCCGTGGCCAGGCAGGTCGACCCTGACGCGGTGATGGAGAAGGCCACCCGGCACTATGTCGAGCTGCTCACGGTGGCATTGAAAGAGATTCCCCAGCGCCGCGGCATCCCGCAGAAGGCCTTCGACGAGCATCTGATGGGCATTCCGGCGATCCGCCTCGGCCCGCCCTCCAGCCGCGATGCCTCGCTCTACGACGTTGTCCGAGCCAAGGACATCGGTCAACTGCCGGCCTTCGCCGCCCTGATGCAGGAAATCCGCACCGCCTCGGGCAAGGCCGGTGCGGGCACCAAGGTCAGCGGCGTCTCGCCGGTGGCGCAGCGCACCAGCGCCAAGCTGGTCTATGAGCTGCGCAACCGCAGCATCGTCGGCGTGGTGGCGGGTGCGGCCGGCAAGGTGGCGGGTTCAGTGATCTCGGTGGCCTTCACCCTCTTCAGCATGGCCGGCAACGACCACGACCGGCCCGAGGTGGAAACCCAGCTGCGCAAGGAAATCAACGCCGCCTTCGACGAGCAGTGGCTGGCGCTGATGCGTGACCCGGACGGCGGCGTGATGGCCGGCGTCGACCACCTGGGCGGTCGTGTGCAGGAAAAGCTCGCCGGCCAGTTGGCGCAGCCCGAAGAGGAGACGGACTCCAGCGCACAGACCTTCGGTGCCGGCAACGCTGAGCCGGTCAGCGTCAGTGGTGGTTTTCGGGTGCTCAAGCAGGGGCAGGGCTCGGCGCCCTGACGTGTCGTTCGGCGATCCGCGCTTCGCGTCGGCGGGCATGCACAGTATCCTTCCCGCCCGACTTTCGCGGCCGGACACCGATCCCATGCATTACCAGAACATCCTCTTCGACCTCGACGGTACCCTCACCGACCCGCGCGAGGGCATCACCCGCTCGATCCAGTACGCACTCGCCCAGCTGGGCATCGATGAGCCAGACCTGCGCCAGCTCGAACACTTCATCGGCCCGCCGCTGCTGCAGTGCTTCATGAGCAGCTACGACTTCGACGAGGCGCGTGCCTGGGAAGCGGTGAATCACTACCGTGTGCGTTTCAAGGACACCGGGCTCTACGAGAACAAGGTGTTCGACGGTGTCGCCGAGCTGCTGCAACTGCTCGGCGGCCAGGGCCGCACGCTGTACATCTGCACCAGCAAGCCGACCGTGTTCGCCGCCGAAATCGCCCGCCACTTCGATTTCGCCCGGCACTTCAAGGTGATCTACGGCAGCGAGCTGGACGGCACGCGCACCAACAAGGTCGAGCTGATCGAGCACCTGCTGGGCATCGAGCAGCTGGACCTCAAGCAGACGCTGATGATCGGTGACCGCAAGCACGACCTGATCGGCGCGCACCGCAATGGTCTGTCCGCCGCCGGCGTCGGCTATGGCTTTGGCAGCCGCGAGGAGCTGATGGCGGAGAGCCCGGCGCATTACTTCGCCAGCCTGGACGAGTTGCGCGCGGCGTTTGCCTGATAGTCCGGTGCCAGGGCTGTTCGCGAGCAAGCTCGCTGCTACAGGTCCGCGCTAACGGCTCTTCGTAGGAGCGAGCTTGCTCGCGAACCCGGCTGGGCAGCCCGTGCCACGTTATGCCCTTGCAGGAGCGGTTTGCCTTATTTCAGCCGCGTAACCAGTCCGCCAGGCGCCCCATCATGTCATCGCACCTGGCCAACTGCTCCAGGCTGACGAACTCGTCCGGCTTGTGGCCCTGGTCCATGCTGCCGGGGCCGCAGACCACGGTGGGGATGCCGGCCTGGTGGAACAGCCCGCCTTCGGTGCCGTAGGCGACGGTGGTGAAATCCCGCGAACCGCTGAGCAGCGCAATCAACTTGGCGGCCTGGGCCTGCTGGTCGGTGACCAGCGCCGGATAGGCGGAAATTTCGCTGAAGCGGATATCCGTCTCGGCCTTCACCGCGCGCATCTTCGGCAGCAGCTCGGCCTCGGCGAAGGCGCGCAGGTCATCGGCGACCTGCTGCGGGTCATCGCTGGGCAGCGCGCGCACTTCGAAGTCGAACTGGCACTCGGCGGGCACGATATTCAGCGCGCGGCCGCCGCTGATCACGCCGGTCTGCACGGTGGAATAGGGCGGGTCGAAGCGCGGGTCATGGCGCTCGGGAGCGGCCAGGCGGGAGCCGATCTCGCCGAGGCGGCCGATCAGCTTCGCCGCGTACTCGATGGCGTTCACGCCCTGCGGCGCATAGGCCGAGTGACACGGCGCACCGTGCACCTGGCAGCGCATGGCGAGCTTGCCCTTGTGGCCGAGCACCGGCTTGAGTTCGGTGGGTTCGCCGATGATGCAGAGCATCGGCTTGTGCTCGCGGTGCTCCAGCGCGGCGAGCAGCGAGCGCACGCCCAGGCAGCCGACTTCCTCGTCGTAGGAGAAGGCCAGGTGCACCGGCAGGCGCAGCGGTTGCGCGAGGAACGCCGGCACCGCCGCCAGCACGCAGGCGATGTAGCCCTTCATGTCCGCCGTGCCGCGCCCGTAGAGGCGGCCGTCGCGTTCGGTCAGTTCGAACGGTGGGACCGTCCACGGCTGGCCATCGGTTGGCACCACGTCGGTGTGGCCGGACAGGCACACGCCGCCGCGGTCCTGTGGACCCAGCGTGGCGTAGAGATTGGCCTTGCCGCCTTCGGCATCGTGGAACAGCTCGCAGGCGATGCCGAAGCCTGCGAGGTAGTCGCGGATGTAGTGGATCAGCGCCAGGTTGGAGTTTCGGCTGACGGTGTCGAAGGCGATCAGGTCGGCGAGGATTTCACGGCTGGAAGGCATGGTCGGGTCCTGCTTTTTGGCTCTTCGTAGGAGCGAGCTTGCTCGCGAACCCGCCCCGCTGCGGAGGCTGTTCGCGAGCAAGCTCGCTCCTACAGGGGGCATGGCGTTACTCGTCGCCCGGCACACCGTAGCTGGGTGCCTTGGTCGGGTCGAGGGCGCGCACGAGGTAGTCTTCCAGCTGCGGCTTGTAGGCCACCCAGAGTTGCTCCAGCTCATCGATGGGCGCTTCGTCCGCCCAGTCCACACGCAGGTCGACGATCGGCCAGACCAGGTCGCCGACCACCTTCAGCGCGGCCGAATGCACCGGACCGGCTTCGCCACCGGCGGCCATCGCTGCCTGCATCGCGGCCAGCAGGCGCTCGGCCAGGCAGCCGTTGGCGCCTTCGAAGGCCTGGGTCATGGCTTCGATCACGGCCGGTGAGGACAGCAGGTTGCCCGCCGCCACGCAGTTTTCCCCGGCCACGGCGTTGTACACGCCCAGCGCTTCGCTGCCGGTGAACAGCGCGACCTTGCCGTGCTGGTCGATCACCGTCACCTGGCGGTACTGGCTGTAGCCGTTGCTGGAGAGCGCCTTGTCCAGCGCCGCGCCCGGCTCAAGGCCGGCTTCGAGCTGGTCGAGGATCTGCGGGCCGAGGGCCGGCAGGGTGATGTTCTGTGTCGAGACGGCGCCGACGCCAGCGCGTACCCAGGGGCAGCGGGCGCCCACGGCGATGCTCGAGGAGCTGATGGCGATACCCAGTTGTCCGGTTTCGGCGCAGCGGCCGACGATGGAAAAGGTCATGGTGGCTCCTTTGCTTGTTCTAGTCGCGCAAACCTGCACAAACGACGAAGCGGCGAGGCAGGAAGTCCCGCGTCGCCGCATCGTCTTTCAGTTCATCGATCAGTCCGGAATGACCGCGATGACGTCGATTTCCATCAGCCACTGCGGCTGGCCGAGGGCCGAGACCACCAGGCCGGTGGAGATCGGGAACACGCCCTTCAGCCACTTGCCGACTTCCTGGTACACCGGCTCGCGGTAGCGCGGGTCGATCAGGTAGGTGGTGGTCTTGACGATGTGCGACAGGTCGCTGCCGGCTTCTTCCAGCAGTTGCTTGACGTTCTTCATCGCCTGCTCGGCCTGGGCACGCGGGTCGCCCAGCCCTACCAGGTTGCCCTCGAAGTCGGTACCGACCTGGCCGCGCACGTACACGGTGTTGCCGGCACGCACGGCCTGGCAGAGGTCGTTGTCCAGGGTCTGGTTCGGGTAGGTGTCCTTGGTGTTGAACATGCGAATGCGAGTATGGGTAGGCATCTCTTACTCCCAGGATGCGGCTTTGGGTACGGAGCCTTCGCGCTGCGAGGCGTCCTGATATTCGACGTAACGGCGCTGGGTGGCGATGTGGCCGGCGACGTGCTTGGCGTCATGCCAGACGCCCCAGATGAAGGTGGAGCCGCGACGGGACAGCCACGGCAGGCCGACGAAGTACACGCCCGGCTCGCGGGACACGCCGCGCTGGTGCTTGGGCTTGCCCTTGTCGTCGAAGGCATCGACCTGCAGCCAGTTGAAGTCCACGGCGTAGCCGGTGGCCCAGATGATCGCGGTGATGCCGGCGTCGGCGAGGTCCAGCTCCTGGATCGGATTGCGGATGCACTCGGCATCGGCGAAGACCTTGCGGGCCTCCGGCTCCAGCGGCAGGTCCAGGCCGTTGCGCTCGATATAGGCGTCCGCGGCGTCGAGCAGGCCGAGGTAGTTGTCGTCGCCGGCTTTCAGGTTGGCCACCAGGTCGTCCTGGAAGCTCACCTTGCCGTCGGCAAAGGACTTGGTCAGGCCGGTAAGGGTGATGCCCTCGTTGGCCAGGCGGCGGAAATCGATGGTTTCGCCACCACGGGCACCGCTCACGGCGATGGTCACGTGCTCGCGGCCCGGTTGCACTTCCTCGGCGTCCCACAGGCCGAGCACGCCCAGCCACCAGACGAAGTCGCGGTTGCGGTAAGCGCGCGGCGGACGGTCATGGGCGCCGACGGACAGATAGGTCTTCTTGCCGGCGCGGTTCAGCTCGTCGGCGATCTGCACGCCGGAAGAGCCGGCGCCGATCACCAGCACGGCGCCTTCGGGCAGTTGCTGCGGGTTGTAGTACTTGGCCGAGTGGATCTGGTACAGGCCTTCGTCCTTCGGCGCGATGGCCGGGATCACCGGGCGCTGGAACGGGCCGGTGGCGGAGACGACGCGCAGGGCCTGGATCGTGCCCTCGGAGGTTTCCACGGTGAAGCCGGGGCGGCCTTCGTTGCGGGTGACCTTCTTCACTTCCACGCCGGTGCGGATCGGCGCGTTGAACTGCTTGGCGTAGGCGACGAAGTAATCCGCCACCTGCTCCTTGTGCGGGAAATCGTCCGGGCCGACCGGGAATTCCATGTTCGGGAAGCGGTCGTGCCAGGCCGGGCCGTTGGCGACCAGCGAGTCCCAGCGACCGGTGCGCCAGGCTTCGGCGATGCGGCTCTTTTCCAGCACGATGTGCGGCACGCCCTGCTGGGTCAGGTGCTCGCTCATGGCCACGCCGGCTTGTCCGGCGCCAACGACCAGCGTGTCGATTTCCAGGTTATCAAGCGACTTCTTGCCGAAGGCGCCTGGATTCAGGTCGGTCATGGCTTGCTTCCTCAGACTCTGATCACGTTTGTTCTTGTTGCGGCTAGCGATGAGGTGTTGGCCGCATTCTGTTCAGAGGCTGGGATTAGCGAAATTATGTTTTTTGTAGTCGCAGGCTAGGGAAAAGCTGCACCCACGCAAACCCCGCGGCCCGCGGGCTGCAGGGCAGGGGCTATAGGATTTTTGGTGGCTGGGGCGACAAATTGGATAGGCAGGATGTGGTTTCTGCGCGTCGGATCAAATCGTAGGGCGTACAACCGTCTGCGGTTGTACGCCGTTGCGCCGTGACTTGCTGCTGATGCCCAGGCAGAGCGCGGAGTGCCTTGTAGCACCGGTGTAACGGCGGATAACGTCGAACGTTATCCGCCCTACGCCGGCCTTCTCGATTGGCTCAACGGCTCTGGGCCACCGCCTCGAGGAACCGCTCCAGCACCAGGTTCGGCCGGCGGCCCTTGCGGGTCACCACGGTCAGCGGGATGTCGTAGTGGAAGCGCTCCGGCCGCAGCGCGCGCAGGCGGCCCTGGGCGACCCAGTCGGCGGCGTAGTGGTCGGGCAGGTAGCCGATATAACTGCCCGTGAGAATCAGAAAAGCCATGCCCTCGCGGTCGGAGGCGGCGGCGTTGCCGGAGAGCTCCTGATGCCGCTCCTGCGCCTCGGCCGGGATGCGGTAGCTCGGCGCCACCGCGTCGCAGGCATGGATCTCCTGCACGGTGATGCCCGCATCTTCACGCCCGAACAGCGGGTGTTCCTGGCTGCAGAACAGCAGCGAACGCTCCTCATAGAGAGCGGAATACTCCAGCCCCGACAGCGGACTGATGAGCGGTACCACGCCGACATGCAACCGTCCGTCGAGAACTCCCAGTTCGATCTCGTTGGGCGTGGTCATGCCGATGTTGATCCGCACGCCCGGCCCGCTGGCCTTGAGCGCACGCAGGGCGTGGGTGATGCGCATCTGCGGCAGGGTCACCAGGTTGTTGATGATGCCGATGTTCAGCTCACCGCGCAGGTGCTGGTGCAGCTCGTTCACTTCGGCGCGGAAGCCCTCCAGCGCCGCCAGCAGCGACTGCGTCGCGCGGTACACCTCGCGGCCCTCGTCGGTCAGCGCGAAGCCTGCCCGGCCGCGCTGGCACAGGCGCATCCCCAGGCGCTTTTCCAGGTCGCCCATGTGCAGGCTGATCGCCGAGCGGCTGATGCCCAGCGTGCTCTCGGCGGCCGAGAAGCTGCCGCACTCGACTATGGTTTTGAAGATGCGCAGCAGGCGGATCTCGAAGTCGCTGACCTGGCCCAGGGAAGGCGCTCGTTGTTTCGCCATTTTAGTTTTACCAATCCGAAACTGAACGTAAGAAGAATAAGCTTTAACTCACGTTAAGTCAGGCCCAATCTACCAGCATCGCACCAGGCCCGACGCGGCTTGCGCGCCCAACAAGACTGTCTTCGAGGACAAGCTGCATGAACCAGCAAGTGAACGTCACCCCGTCGGTGGCCAGCGAACTGAACCTGAAGGCCCACTGGATGCCCTTCAGCGCCAACCGCAACTTCCATAAAGACCCGCGCATCATCGTCGCCGCCGAAGGCAGCTGGCTGGTGGACGACAAGGGCCGCAAGATCTACGACAGCCTGTCGGGCCTGTGGACCTGCGGCGCCGGTCACTCGCGCAAGGAAATCGCCGACGCGGTGGCCAAGCAGCTGACCACCCTCGACTACTCCCCGGCCTTCCAGTACGGCCACCCGCTGTCCTTCAAGCTGGCCGAGAAGATCACCCAGCTGACCCCGGCCGGCCTCGACCACGTGTTCTTCACCGGTTCCGGCTCCGAGTGCGCCGACACCTCGATCAAGATGGCCCGTGCCTACTGGCGCCTCAAAGGCCAGGCGCAGAAGACCAAGCTGATCGGCCGCGCCCGTGGCTACCACGGCGTGAACGTCGCCGGCACCGCCCTGGGCGGCATCGGCGGCAACCGCAAGATGTTCGGCCAGCTGATGGACGTCGACCACCTGCCGCACACCCTGCAGCCGGGCATGGCCTTCACCAAGGGCATGGCCGAGACCGGCGGCGTCGAGCTGGCCAACGAACTGCTGAAGCTGATCGAGCTGCATGACGCCTCCAACATCGCCGCCGTCATCGTCGAGCCGATGTCCGGTTCCGCTGGCGTGCTGGTACCGCCGAAGGGCTACCTGCAGCGCCTGCGCGAAATCTGCGACCAGCACAACATCCTGCTGATCTTCGACGAAGTGATCACCGCCTTCGGCCGCATGGGCAAGGCCACCGGCGCCGAGTTCTTCGGCGTGAAGCCGGACATCATGAACGTCGCCAAGCAGGTCACCAACGGCGCCATCCCCATGGGCGCGGTGATCGCCAGCAGCGAAATCTACGACACCTTCATGGGCCAGAACCTGCCGGAATACGCCGTCGAGTTCGGCCATGGCTACACCTACTCCGCACACCCGGTCGCCTGCGCCGCCGGCATCGCCGCGCTGGACCTGCTGGAAAAAGAGAACCTGATCCAGCAGTCCCTGGAACTGGCTCCGCACTTCGAGAAGGCCCTGCACGGCCTGAAGGGCGCGAAGAACGTCGTCGACATCCGCAACTGCGGCCTGGCCGGCGCCATCCAGATCGGCGCCCGTGACGGCGACGCCATCGTGCGTCCGTTCGAAGCCAGCATGAAGCTGTGGAAAGAAGGCTTCTACGTGCGCTTCGGCGGCGACACCCTGCAGTTCGGCCCGACCTTCAACGCCAAGCCCGAAGACCTGGACCGCCTGTTCAGCGCCGTCGGCGACGCCCTCAACGGGGTGGCGTAAGTGAGCGAGCGTCCGAAGGCCGTCCCCACGGTACAGATCGACAACGACAAGGTCCTGGTCACCGAGTGGCGCTTCGCCCCCGGTGCCGAGACCGGCTGGCACCGCCACGGCATGGAATACGTCGTGGTCCCGGTGACCAACGGCGAGCTGCTGCTGGAAACCCCCGAGGGCGAGCGCCGTGCGCCGCTGGTCCTGGGCGCGAGCTACACCCGCCAGATCGGTACCGAGCACAACGTGATCAACCCTTGCGATCACGAAGTGGCCTTCATCGAGATCGAACTCAAGAGCGACGAACACCCGCACAGCCACTGAGCGCGCGGGCACGCGAGAAGGCATGCCGGCGGATGTCACCGTAGAGTGACCTTCCCGGCGGGCCTCGACGCCCGACCCGTGCACCGTACAAATCCCCTCTCCCTTCAGGGAGAGGGCTAGGGAGAGGGGCTCTTGAGAGAGCCCGCCCCCACACTTTCAGCGAGAAGAGACTTTCCCATGACCACCGTCAAGCACCTGATCGGCGGCGAGATGATCGCCGACACCGGCCGCACCGCCGACGTCTTCAACCCGTCCACCGGCGAAGCCATCCGCAAGGTCCCGCTGGCCAGCCGCGAAACCGTGCAGCAGGCCATCGACGCCGCCAAGGCCGCCTTCCCGGCCTGGCGCAACACCCCGCCGGCCAAGCGCGCCCAGGTGCTGTTCCGCTTCAAGCAACTGCTCGAAGCCAACGAAGCGCGCATCAGCCAGCTGATCAGCGAAGAACACGGCAAGACCCTGGAAGACGCCGCCGGTGAACTCAAGCGCGGCATCGAGAACGTCGAGTACGCCAGCGCCGCCCCGGAAATCCTCAAGGGCGAGTACAGCCGCAACGTCGGCCCGAACATCGACGCCTGGAGCGACTTCCAGCCGATCGGCGTGGTCGCCGGCATCACCCCGTTCAACTTCCCGGCCATGGTGCCGCTGTGGATGTACCCGCTGGCCATCGCCTGCGGCAACACCTTCATCCTCAAGCCGTCCGAGCGTGACCCGAGCTCCACCCTGCTGATCGCCGAACTGTTCGAAGAAGCCGGCCTGCCCAAGGGCGTGCTGAACGTGGTGCACGGCGACAAGACCGCCGTGGACGCGCTGATCGAGGCCCCGGAAGTCAAAGCCCTGAGCTTCGTCGGTTCGACCCCGATCGCCGAGTACATCTATTCCGAAGGCACCAAGCGCGGCAAGCGCGTGCAGGCCCTGGGCGGCGCCAAGAACCACGCCGTGCTGATGCCCGACTGCGACCTGGACAACGCCGTCAGCGCCCTGATGGGTGCGGCCTACGGCTCCTGCGGCGAGCGCTGCATGGCGATCTCCGTGGCCGTTTGCGTGGGCGACCAGATCGGCGACGCGCTGGTCGAGAAGATCGTTCCGCAGATCAAGGCCCTGAAGATCGGCGCCGGCACTTCCTGCGGCCTGGACATGGGCCCGCTGGTCACCGGTGCTGCCCAGCAGAAAGTCACCGGCTACATCGACGCCGGTGTCGAGCAGGGCGCCCAGCTGCTGGTCGACGGCCGCAACTACAAGGTCGCCGGTCACGAGAACGGCTTCTTCGTCGGCGGCACCCTGTTCGACAAGGTGACCCCGGACATGACCATCTACCAGGAAGAAATCTTCGGCCCGGTGCTGTGCATCGTGCGCGTGAACAGCCTGGAAGAAGCCATGCAGCTGATCAACGACCACGAATACGGCAACGGCACCTGCATCTTCACCCGCGACGGTGAAGCCGCTCGCCTGTTCTGCGACGAGATCGAAGTCGGCATGGTCGGCGTCAACGTACCGCTGCCGGTACCGGTGGCCTACCACAGCTTCGGCGGCTGGAAGCGTTCGCTGTTCGGCGACCTGCACGCCTACGGCCCGGATGGCGTGCGCTTCTACACCAAGCGCAAGGCCATCACCCAGCGCTGGCCGCAGCGCAAGTCGCACGAAGCGGCGCAGTTCGCCTTCCCCAGCAATGGCTGATGGTGAATAGCTGAAGAAAAAGGCCGGTCCGTTGACCGGCCTTTTTTGTTTCAAGCGGCAGAACTTGTAGATCAGTGGCGCTGAAAAGATGGTACGTAGTTAGGTACAATGTTTCCTCGCTCGCCACTGTTCGCCATCGGCGGCAAGGATGACCTTTCATGCAAGTACTCACCTTCACCCAGGCCCGCGCCGACCTGAAACAGACCATGGACGATGTGTGCCGGGATCACGAACCGGCGGTCATCACGCGCCAGCGTGGCGAACCGGTGGTGATGATTTCGTTGGAGGACTACAACGGCATGCAGGAAACCCTCTACCTGCTGAGTTCCACTGCCAACGCCAAGCGGTTGCGCGAGTCTATCGACGAAGTGCGCACCGGCAAGGCTCAGGTCAAGGAGCTGACCGTTGAACGTGAAGTCGAAAAGCCGTAACAAGACGACCGCCCGGGGCTCCATCAGCGTTGCCTTCACCAGCCATGGCTGGGAGGACTATCAGTTCTGGGAGCAGAGCGACGGCGAGGTGTTTCGGGTCCTCAATGAACTGATCGAGGAATGCCGGCGGACGCCGCACAAGGGCACGGGTAAGCCGGAGCCGTTGAAGGGGGATCTGTCCGGGTTCTGGTCGCGGCGCATTACCCGTGAGCACCGGTTGGTGTACTTCTTCGAGGCGCAGGTGCTGACGATCCTGCAGTGCCGTTACCACTACGACAAATAGGGCCGCTGATGCGGCCCTTTTTCTTTCTGGGCTAGACGGTCCAGGCAAGTCGGGGGACTTCTTCCCAACGCATCCACAGGCCGCCTTGCCAGTTCAGCAGCATCAGGCGGCGGGTGTCCCAGGTGAGGAGGACGCGGCGCGGTGCGTCGGTTTCCGGGGTGTGCTGGTCGCGCAGGGTGGGGATCACGTCCTGGGAAAGCCAGTGGTCGAGGGATTCGAGTTCGGGGTGGCCGAAGCGGACGAGGGCTTTGTAGGCGGCGGCTTCGCTGATCAGGATGGTTTCTTCCGTGCTGCCGGTGCGGTAGGCGAGGTGGACGGTCTGGACTTCGTGGGGGAAGAAGCGGTGGTGGAGGATGTCGGGATACTGGACTGAGAGCAGGCGGGCGATATCGCGGGAGACGAACCAGGCCTGGTTGTCGATCATCAGGCCGCGCAGGAAGCGTCTTTTACGGGAGAAGAAGGTTGGGGTGTAGGTACTGTGCATAAGTGGAACTCCTATTGATTGAAGGAGCCGCCACCTGTGTCGCCAAACAAAGGGAGGCGGATCACGCGGGGTTGGCGAACCGGTCAACAGGAAACCCGGCAGACCCGGAGGTCTCCCCGCGCGATCCGCCATAAGCGTTGCAGAAATTTCTGCAGGGTGCGCGGGGGCCTACAAAAACATTCGCTGTTTTCGTAAGCACCTGTGGGCGCTATCGCGCCTGTTGCATTTGGGTCGCCAAACCCAGGTCACGGATGTGACCGGGCGAGGATAGGAATGGCAGGGGTGGCCAACAAGAAGCCGTTTCCGGCGTGCGTGTAGGAGCGAGCTTGCTCGCGAACCGCTCAGCGCCGGTGCCCCCCTGTAGGAGCGGGCCATGCCCGCGATCGCGCGCGTGGCGCGCTCCTGCAGGCTGGCTGAGCGGCATAGGTCTGGCTGCGTTTCGTTGGGGTGTTCAGCGCCGCTTCGGTATGCGCGCGGACTTCTGGTTTCGCCCCCTCGGGCGACCCACTTTGGCAAACGCCCCAAAGTGGGCAAAGGTCTTGCCCCGGACATCCGGTTTTTCGCTTAGGGCGAAAAATCCCCTCGTTGAAGCGGAGTTTCAGGGGCACGCTGCGAAGGGCCGTCCCTGGCCCATCGCAGCTCTCGCGACATCCATGTCGCTCAACCCCTGAAACTCCGCTTCAACGAGGCCTCCTGAACGGGGCGTTCGGCGTGCGCGGGTGTTTCTCTGGAAGTCTTCAAGAGCCAGAGCCAGGGCTGACAACCCGGAATGGGTTATCCGCCGCCAATGGTCTTCTGCCGATGGGTCCGTGCCAGTGCTGCCCCCTCACCCCAGCCCTCTCCCGCGTGCGGGAGAGGGTTAGGGTGAGGGGCCTTTGATCTTGTCGGCGCGGACTCTGAATGATCCGGCGAGGACTGCGTTGGGCGGGTTCGCGAGCAAGCTCGCTCCTACAAGGGGGAGAGCGGCAATCAGCCCAGGTGTTTCTTCAGGTAGATCCGCTGATGCCCCGGCGGGCAATCCTCGAGCACGCCCATGCGCTCGAAGCCCTGTTTCTCGTAGAAGCCGGGGGCCTGGAAGCTGTAGGTGTAGAGGAACAGGCCCACGCAGCCGCGACGGCGGGCTTCGTCTTCGGCCAGGGCGATGAGCTGGCTGCCCAGGCCGCTGCCGCGCTGGTCGTCCTGCAGCCAGAGGTAGTCGATGTAGAGCCAGCCCATGCCGGACTGGCCGAACATGCCGCCGACCACTTCCCCGTCTTCGCTGCGGGCGTAGAGCTCGAAGTCGTCATAGGTGTTGCTGCGGCCCATCTGCCCGAGGTTGTAGGCGAGCAGGCCCTTGACCACGACGTCGCGCGCCTGCGGGTCGATGCCGAGGGTGAAATCGAATGGGGTTTGCATGGTGCCCTCCGGATTGGCGAAGGGGACCAGTCTAGGGAGATGCCGCCGCGATGGGTAGGCGCCTTTGGTAGCGGCGGGCGTGCTGGGACGAATGCGTGCTGCTCAGAGCAGTTCCTTGCGCGAGGTATTGATCAGT
Source organism: Enterobacterales bacterium AE_CKDN230030158-1A_HGKHYDSX7 (assembly GCA_046940325.1). GTDB lineage: Bacteria > Pseudomonadota > Gammaproteobacteria > Pseudomonadales > Pseudomonadaceae > Pseudomonas. The sequence goes on from JBKYMN010000002.1 coordinate 354,065, forward strand.
TGCAGCTGCGTGTCGCGGAAGAACAGGTAGCGATAGGCGCCATTGCTGGGGCCATACATCCAGGTTTCCAGTTGCGGCTGCCCGGGAATGAACTTCCCGTCGGGCCCGCGCCGCGGTTGGGTGGGAGGCGTGACAACGCGCTTGTCCGGTTGCCCGCACTTGGCGAGTACCTCATCCATCGGGTCGCCTTCGTTGATCAGGCTGGTGCCGCAGCGCAGGGTGCCGGCATGGGCGGTTCCGACGAGCAGGGTCAGGAGCAGGGCTATCAGCCAGGGGCGCATGGGTCGGTTCCGGTACGGGTTCGTGGGCCAGTCTAACGCCCGGCCATCGGCTGCTTCATTGCGCTGACGCAGGCTCAGCGCGCAGTGCCGGCATTGCGCACATACAGGTCCTTGCCGCCGCCATTGCTGCCGCCTCGGAACTGCAGTTCGAAGCGCTTGGGGTGGCCCTTGATCAGGTCGCTGAGTTTCTTGAAGCCGTACAGGCGCGGGTCGAATGCGGGCCGCAGCTTGCTGATGTTCTGCCCCAGGGCGCCCAGTTGCACCCAGTCATCGTCGTCGCCGTCGAGGTCGTCCAGCACCTTGGCGATGAAGTCCAGCGGGACTTTCTGCGACTTGGGCTTGGCGGCGGGTTTGGGGCTGTCGTTGGCGCTGGGGGCGGTGGACTTGTCGGTGACGGGAGGCTGCTCGGCCGGCGCTGCGGGCGTGGCGCGCAGAATCTCGGTGTAGATGAACTTGTCGCAGGCGGAGACGAACGGCTTGGGCGTCTTTTCCTCGCCGAAGCCGTAGACGGTCAGCCCTTCCTCGCGCAGGCGCGCGGCCAGGCGGGTGAAGTCGCTGTCGCTGGAGACCAGGCAGAAACCGTCGAAGCGCCGGGTGTAGAGCAGGTCCATGGCGTCGATGATCAGCGCGCTGTCGGTGGCGTTCTTGCCGCTGGTGTAGGCGAACTGCTGCATGGGCTGGATGGAGTGGTCCAGCAGCACCTGCTTCCACTTGCCCAGGTTGGGCTTGGTCCAGTCGCCGTAGATGCGCTTGACGCTGGCGACGCCGTACTTGGCGATCTCCTCGAACAGGCCCTCGACGATGGCGGCGGGGGCGTTGTCGGCGTCGATCAGGACGGCGAGGTGGGTCTGCTGGCGAGTGGCGGGGGACTTGGTGGCCATGCTGCATCCTTTGCTTGCGGTCCTGTGACCTTAAACGCTCTCCTTGCAGGAGGCCACCCGCGCGCCGAAAACCCTCAGCCCGTGGCGAACTCGCACTTGTCGCGCCCGCTGCGCTTGGCGTCCAGCAGGGCGGCGTCGGCGCGGCTGAGGGTCTGCGAGTAGCTTTCGCCCGGATGGTGCTCGGCGACGCCGAAGCTGGCAGTGACGGAGAGGGCGTTGGTGCCCACGCGCACAGCCAGGCAGCGGATGTCGTTGCGCACGCGCTCGATGATCGCGGCGGCGTCGGCCAGGCGGGTGTCGGGGAGGATCAGCAGGAATTCCTCGCCGCCCCAGCGACCGCAGAGGTCGTACTGGCGCAGGGCGGATTCCATGGCACGGCCGATTTCCACCAGCACGCGGTCGCCCACTTCGTGGCCCCAGGTGTCGTTGACCTGCTTGAAGCGGTCGACGTCGAGCATGGCCAGCACATAGGACTCGCCGTGGCGCTGGGCGCGTTCGCTTTCCTCGCGCAGGCGCTCCATGAGCAGGCGGCGGTTGGCGATGCCGGTGAGGGTGTCGTGGGTCGAGGCTTCCTTCAGCGCGACGTTGAGGTCGCGCATCATGTCCTGGTAGCGGTCGGAGATGCGCGCGACCTTTTCCAGTTGGCGCAGCTGCTTGTGGTAGCGCTCGGACAGGGTGCTGTTCTGCTGCCGGGCCATGGACTGGAAGCCGTCGGAAATCCGTGCGATGCGCTCCAGCCGCGCGAGCTGGTCGAGGGACTGCTGGTGCTTCTGGTACAGGGCCTCGCGCAGGGGGTGCCCTTCGTACTGGGGGTCGGCCAGCAGCTCTTCGATCAGCAGGTCCAGCTCGCGCTCGCTAGTCATGGCACTTACTCGTCGTAGGCTTGGATGACGAACGGGAAGGTACAGTCCTCGCGGAATTCCTCGGCCAGTTCGGCGACGCGCTCGTTGCGTCGGTCGTAGTGCCACGCGACGCTGGCGCTGCGGCCTTCGCGGTGGGCTTCTTCGAGCAGGTCGAAGATGTCCATCATGGCCTTGATCGAACTGGTGTTGAGGTACAGCAGGCGCAGGTCGAGTTCCAGCGGGCGCTGTTCCTGGGTGAGGAAGCGTTCGACCCATTCGATGACCTGGCCGAACAGCTCATAGGAGTTCTCCGGGTAGGAGTCGCCCTGCATCGCGAGGATGCCGGCCTGCCAGTCGCCGTGGATCTGTGGGGTGGATTGGGTGCCGTTGACGTGGAGATCGCTCATGTCGGGTCTTCCTGAATTCGCAAATCAGATCACGGCGCGCAGGCTGAAGAAGGCGCGGCCGTCGGGTTGTTCGGTGAGGGAGGTCTTGAGCGGCGCGCTGGACTTGCGGGCGATGTCCAACAGGCCGAGACCTGCGCCGGTGGAGGCTTCGGCGTCGCGCGGGCGGCGCAGCTGCTCCTTGTAGGCCGCCTTGAGCTGGGCCTTGTCGAGCCCGGCGATGGCGTCGATGCTGCGCACCAGGCCCTGGCCATCGGCGAGCTCCACCAGGTTGCCGGCGGAGACCACGTAGTGGCCTTCGTCGTCGCGGGCAATCGCCACGGTGGCCGAGGCCTCCTGGTCGTTGTAGCCGCGCAGGGAGGCGTAGTGGCGAATGTTCTGGGTCATCTCGATGTAAACGGCGAACACGTCCATCGCTTCGCTGGGGTGCGCCTGCTCGGCCTGCATGTAGTTGCGCAGGGCATGACCGATTTCCTCGATCAGGCTGCGCGAGATGGGCCCGTTGAAGCAGAGCAATATGCGTTGCCGGGTGTAGCTCTCACGCATGGCCAACAGATCTAGCGATTCCATGGATTAACCCCTAGTCGAAGCGGAAAGAGAGAATGGTGATGTCGTCGCGCTGCGGCTGTTCGCCCTGATACTGGGCGAGGGTAGCGGCGAACACGTCGGCCTGCTCGGCCAGCGGTCGGCGCGCGTGGTTGCGCAGCAGATCGGCGAAGCGGCTGTTGCCGAAGCCGAAGCCGTGCTCGCCGCCGGCCTGGTCGAGGAAGCCGTCGGTGCACAGGTAGTAGGTCCAGCCGGCTTCCATCGGGATTTCCACGTCCTGATAGTCGCCCTGGCGCTTGTCGCCGATGGCGCGGCGCGCGCCCTTGTATTCGCGCACGTCGCTACCGTCGCTGGCGAACAGGGAAATCTTCGCCCCGGAGAAGTGCAGCAATTTGCGCTGGTGGTCGACGCGCACCAGGCCTGCATCCATGTTGGTGGCCAGCGAGTGGGTGAATTCTTCCTGGCCGAGCATGCCGCGCATCACGTGGTCGGTCTCGTGCAGGATGGCCGCCGGGTCGTGGCTCTTCACGCTGTCGATGGCGTGGTCGATGGCGGCCAGCGCGAGCATGGTCATCAGCGCGCCGGGCACGCCGTGGCCGGCGCAGTCGACCACGCCGATCAGGCTGTCCACCGGGCCTTCGCGGTAGATGTAGAAGTCGCCGCCGACCACGTCGCGCGGTTTCCACAGGACGAAATGGTGCTCGCCCAGGGACGCCTGCAGCTGGCGGTCGGGAAGGATCGCGCGCTGGATCAGGCTGGCGTAGTCGATGGAGTCGCCGATCTTCTTCTGCGCGGCGGCCATCTCGCGGTTGGCCGCTTCCAGGGCCTGGGTGCGTTGCTGGACCTTGTCTTCGAGCTCCTCGGTGTGCCGGCGCACCTGGTCGGCCATGCTGGCAAAGGCGCTGGAGAGCTCGCCGATCTCGTCCGGACGAGTGCGCGGCAGCGGGCTGTCGTACTGCCCGGCGGCAATCGCCTTGGCCGACTGCTTGAGGCCGCGCAGCGGGCGCAGCACCAGCAGGTCGACGGTGTAGGCAAAGCCGATCAGCAGGATCGCCAGCAGCCCGGCGAGGGTGCCCGCCAGCGGCCAGATCCAGCGGCTGTCGAGGACTTGCGCGGCGTGCAGGTCGATGGCGCTGAGCACGTGCCAGCGCAGCTGCGGGATGTAGGCGGTGGCCAGCAGCTGCTCCTTGCCGTCGAGGGTGACCCACAGGGTCTCCACCTCGCCGGGGTTGGCCTCGGCCTGGCGCAGGGTCTGGCGCAGGGCGGTGCGCTCCTGGTCATTGCCCAGCAGGTCGTACACGTGGTGCCTGGCCTGGCCGCTGGAGCCGGAGTTGTAGGCGATCAGCCGGGTGTCCGGGTGTGCCTGGATGGCGCCTTCGGGGTCGACGATCATCGGTGTCACCCCGGCCTCGCGGCGCGAGATGAACTGGTCGAGGAACTCGGTGAGGTCCAGGCCGCCGCCGGCCAGGCCGACTTTCTCGTTGCCGGCGCGCACCACCATGTTGAACCAGACCTTGGTGACCTTGAGCTTCTCGTTGTAGTCGACGTTGATGTTGTACGGCTCGTCGCGCGCCAGGGTATCGAAGTACCAGGTGTCCTTCGGATCGTCCTTGCTCAGGGTGTAGCGCGGGGAGTTGGAGAGCGGCGAGCTGGAATCGTTGAAGTAGTAGTGGCGCGAGGCGTCCACCACGACGAAGTAGGAGTAGTTGTGCTGGTCCGCGCGGAAGCCTTCGGCCTCGCGGAAGAACAGCGAACGGCGCGCCGGGTCGTTCTCGGACAGCAGCCAGTCCTGGGTCACCACGGACTCGGCCAGGCGCCGCGACAGCGCCAGCTCGCGGATCACCGGTGCAATGATCTTCTGCTGGTTGAGCAGCGTGAAGTTTCTCGCGAAGGCGAGGCCGAAATGCGTGCGGATGTCTTCCATGGCCTTCCAGCCCAGCATGACTGCCGGTACCAGCGCCAGGAGACAGGCGATGAGCAATGCCACCACCGATTTGCCGCGCAACCCCCATCTTGCCGCCATGGCTATCTCGTATCCCCGTGTCGCCCGCCGTGTGCCGGTCTTTTGGCGAAAGCTCAATTGTGCATTTTGTATACGGGCACAATCAAACCAAATTGATATCGAATCGCCATAATATTGGCGCCGGTCAATTGGCCTGAGTCTAGACGCTGTGGGAAAAGGCGCTCGCGATGCGGAGATGATTCCCGCAGAACTAGACCCGGTTCCCACTTCCACTCTGGCGTGCCTGTTGTAGGAGAGATCCTGCTATGCGCTCCAGCGGCAGCACTTCCTTCGCTGCGCCCAGCTCCACCGCTTCGCGGGGCATGCCGTAGACCACGCAGGTAGCCTCGTCCTGGGCGACGGTGTGGCCGCCGGCCTGGCGGATCGCTTGCAAGCCCCGGGCCCCATCCTTGCCCATGCCGGTGAGCAGCGCGGCGATGAGGTTGCGCCCGGCGCAACGGGCGAGGGAGTTGAACATCACGTCCACCGCCGGCCTGTGGCCGTTCACCGCCGCCTCGCGGTGCAGGCGCACGACATAGTTGGCGCCGCTGCGCTGCACTTCCAGGTGATAGTCGCCGGGGGCGAGCAGCACGTGGCCGGGGAGGATGCGGTCGCCGTCGCGGGCTTCGCGTACGGACAGGCGCGTCTGACGGTCCAGCCTGTCGGCGTAGGACTTGGTGAAGCCCGGCGGCATGTGCAGGGTCACCACGGTGCCGGGGCAGTCCGGCGGCAGGCCCAGCAACACTTCCTTGATCGCCTCGGTACCGCCGGTGGAGGCGCCGATGGCGAAGATCTTTTCGGTGCTCAAGAGCGGGCCGTTGCTCGTTGCCGGTGCGCCGGGCGATGCGGCCGGGCGAGCGCGGGGCAGGCGCGCGCGGGCGGCGGCCTTGAGCTTGGCGCAGATTTCCTCGGCATAGGCCTGCATGCCCTCGGCGATGCCCAGGCGCGGCTTGGCGATGAAGTCGATGGCGCCCAGTTCGAGCGCGCGCAAGGTGGCCTCGGAGCCCTTTTCGGTCAGCGAGGAGATCATCAGCACCGGCGTCGGCCGGCCCTTCATCAGCTTGTCGAGGAAGGTCAGGCCGTCCATGCGCGGCATCTCGACGTCGAGGGTGATGACGTCCGGCGAGTGCTGCTTGATCAGGTCTCGGGCGACGAAGGCGTCGGGCGCCGCGCCCACCAGTTGCAGCTCGGGGTCATTCTGGATGATGTCCTTGAGCAGGCTGCGAATCAGCGCCGAGTCGTCGACGATCAGGACCTTGATGGCCATCGCTCGTCCCTCCTTTCAGAACAGGTCGATGCTCCCGCCGCGCTCCCGACGGGACAGTTGCTGGCAATACTGCTGCTCGCGCTGCAGCACCGTGTCGTTGGCCAGGGTGCGCAGCTTGCGCACCAGCACCCGGCCGCTGCCGGGGAAGAAGTAGACCTTGCGCGGGTGCACGTCGAGCAGGTCCTGGGCGGCCAGGGGGATGCCTTCGTTCTCCAGGTACTGCAGGACGAACTCGACATTGCGCTGGCCGACGTCGGCGCTGAGGTTCTTCAGCACCGAGCCGCCGCCGAACACCTTGGCCTCGAAGTACCGGCGTTGGGCGCCGCGGCGCATCAGGCCGTTGATCAGCAGGTCCATGGCGTGCACGCCGTAGCGCCCGGAGTTGGAAAGGATGCCCTGCACGCCGGTGTCGCCAGGCAGCATGAAGTGGTTCATGCCGCCCAGCCCGCTGCTGCGGTCGCGCAGGCAGACCGAGACGCAGGAGCCGAGCACGGTGACCAGCATCACCGGCTCGGCGGTGACGTAGCACTCGCCGGGCAGCAGCTTCACTGCCTCCATGCCGAAGCGCGGGTCGTAGTAGCGATTGGGTTGGTCCAGGGCTGCGCCCATCAAGAGTTCCCCACCGCCTGGTAAGTCGTGCGGCCCACCGAGCGCACCAGGTGGCTGGCGTGCACGAAGTTCTCCGAGTGCCCGGCGAAGAACAGCCCGCCGGGCCGCAACAGGCGCACCATGCGTTCGAGCAGGCGGGTCTGGGTCGGCTTGTCGAAGTAGATCATCACGTTGCGGCAGAAGATCGCGTCGAGCCCGCTGGGGATGCCCCAGTCGCGGTCGAGCAGGTTGATCTGCCGGTAGTCGATCATCTGCCGCAGTTCGCGCACCACCCGTGCCTTGCCGGCGTTGCCGCCGGTGCCACGGAGGAAGAAGCGCTTTTTCTGCGCAGGACTCAGCGCTTCGATGCGCTCCAGCGGATAGATGCCCTGGCGCGCCTGGCCGAGTACGCCGGTATCGATGTCCGAGGCGATCAGTTCCACCGGCGGGCTGAAGCTGCCCAGGGCGTCCACCAGGGTCATGGCCATGGAGTAGGGCTCCTCGCCGGTGCTCGAGGCGGTGGACCAGAAACGCAGCGGCTGGTGGTTGTGCAGTTGCTCGGCGGCGAAGCGGCCGAGGTGGTCGAAGTGGTGCTTCTCGCGGAAGAAGGCGGTGAGGTTGGTGGTGAGTGCGTTGACGAACTGCTGCCACTCTTCCTCGTGGCTCTCCAGGTAGGCGAAGTACTCGGCGAAGCTGCCCAGGCGCAGGCTGCGCAGGCGCCGTGACAGGCGGCTGTAGACCAGCTGCTGCTTGTTCTCCGAGAGGCTGATGCCGGCGTGCTGGTACAAGCGCTCGCGCACCTGCTGGAAGTCCCGGCGGGTGTAGTGGAATTCGTGCTCGGGGGCGGGCAGGTTGATCGACATCGGTTGGTCTCGCTGGTAAGCGGATTGCGTAGGGTGCATAACCCGGAACGGGTTATCCGCCCTACTTCATGCGCTGGAACGGGGCAGCTCCGTAGGATGGGTGGAGCGCAGCGATACCCATGCTGCAGCGGTGGGATGCATTGATGGGTATCGCTGCGCTCCACGCCATCCTACAAAGACGCCAGCCCTGCCAGTTCGGTGCAGGGGATCGCTTGGGTAGATCGGGGTGTGAAGCAGGGAGCGGCATTGAGCGTCTATCCGTGGCCATCCCTGGCCCGCCCGCGGCGGCCGACCCTCCCATTGCTCCGGCCGCCGCCATCCCTCAGCCCCGCCCGATCAGAACTCTTCCCAGTCGTCTTCCTTGCCCTTGGCCCGTACCGCCTTGGCCACGCCACGGGCGGCGCGCGAGGTGTGCGCCGCCGGCTCGGCGCGGGCCGGGCGGGCGGAGGCCAGCGGCACCACGGTGGCCGCGATGGATTCGAGCTTGAACACCCCGACCTGCTGGTTGAGCATGCCGGCCTGCTCCTGCAGGGCCTCGGCCGAGGCGGCGGCTTCTTCCACCAGCGCGGCGTTCTGCTGGGTCATCTCGTCCATCTGCGACACGGCGCCGTTGACTTCCTCGATGCCGCTGCTCTGCTCGGCCGAAGCGGCGGCGATCTCCGCCATGATGTCGGTGACGCGCTTGATCGCCACCACGATGTCACTCATGGTCTGCCCGGCCTGGGCGACCAGGGTGTTGCCGCTCTCGACCTTGTCCACCGAGTCGTTGATCAGCGTCTTGATCTCCTTGGCGGCGGCGGCGGAGCGCTGCGCCAGAGTGCGCACTTCGCCGGCCACCACCGCGAAGCCACGGCCCTGCTCGCCGGCCCGCGCCGCTTCCACCGCGGCGTTGAGCGCAAGAATGTTGGTCTGGAAGGCGATGCCGTCGATCACTCCGATGATGTCGGCAATCTTGCGCGCCGAGTCGTTGATCGCCGACATGGTGCCCACCACCTTCTGCACCACGCTGCCGCCTTCGGTGGCGACTTCCGAGGCGTTTACCGCCAGCGAGTTGGCCTGGCGCGCGTTCTCGGCGTTGAGCTTCACGGTGCTGGTCAGCTCTTCCATGCTCGAGGCGGTTTCTTCCAGGCTGGAGGCCTGCTGCTCGGTGCGAGTGGAGAGCTCGGCGTTGCCGCTGGCGATCTCGCTGGCGGCGGTGTGGATGGTGTCGGCCGCTTCGCGGATCTGCCCGAGCATGCGCGACAGGCTCTGCGCGGTCTCGTTGGCGTAGTCCTTGAGCTCGCCGAAGGTGCCCTGGTAGTCGGCGTCGATGCGCTGGGTCAGGTCACCCTGGGCCAGTGCGCCGAGCACACGGGTGACGTCGCGCAGGCCCTTGTCGGCGGTGTCCACCAGGTTGTTCAGGCCGGTGGCGATCTTCAGGAAGAAGCCTTCCTTGTTCGAAGCCTCGATGCGCTTGCTGAAGTCGCCGGCGACGGCGGCGTCGACCAGTTGCGAGACTTCCTGCTCGGCGCGGAATTCCTCGGTGCGGTCGGTCCACTGCACGGCCGAGCCCAGGCGCTCGCCGGCATCGTTGAACACCGGCACCACGTCCAGGGCGAAGCGGCGGCCGCCCAGGTTCAGTTCGGCCTTATGCCGCGCCGTGAGGTGCGCGAGCATGCCGCGCTGGTGCGCCGGGTTCTTGTGGAACATGTCGATGTTGGCGCCCATCAGGCGGCTGGCGTTGAAGTTCGGCAGCTGCTTGCGGATGTCGGCCTCGGCGTTGCCGAGCATCTCGGTCACCGTGCGGTTCATGTAGATGATGTCGAGGTCGTTGTTGGCGATCATCACGTTGGCCGAGACGTTATCCAGCGCGCTCTTGATCCGCGCGTTGTACTCGGCGGCGTCGGCGTTGGCCTTGAGGCTGTCGCGCACGCCGTCGATGGCTTCGGTGATGATGGCCTTCTTGCCTGGCAGGCGGTCCATGTCCACCGAGTAGTCGCCCTTGCCGTAGGCAGTGACGGTGGCGACCACCTTCATCTTCACCGCGATGTGCGCGGCGACCAGGTCGTTGATGCCCTTGGCGATGCGCGCCGGGCGACCGGCGAACTTGTCCACCGGGATCACCTCGTCGATCCAGCCCAGCTCATGCTGGCGGGTCATCTCCACCAGGCCGGCTTCCAGGGCTTCCACCTGGGCCTGCTCGGCGCGCTGCTCGCGCAGGTTGCGCTGGATGCTGCGCAGCCCGTCGTAGAGGCGCTCATAGCCGGCGGCCGGGGCTTCGCCGATGGCGACGTCGAGGTTGCCGTCCACCAGGCTGTGGAGGAGGGCGGTGATGCGGTCGGCGCGTTGCTGCGCCACGGCGTGTGCGTTGAACAGACCCATGTTGTTTGTCCTCGGTCGCGATCAGGCGGCGGTTTCGTCGACCAGCGCCATTTCACGGCTGGTCATGAGTTTTTCGATGTCCACCAGGATGAGCATCCGCTCACCGGCGGTGGCCAGGCCCAGCAGGTACTCGGTGTCGAAGCTGGCGGCGAATTCGGGGCGCGGCTTGATCTCCTCGCCGGCCAGGGCGATCACGTCGGAGACCGAATCCACCACCGCACCGACGATGCGCCGGCCGACGTTGAGGATGATCACCACGGTGAACTGGTCGTAGCTGATGTCGGCCAGGTTGAACTTGATGCGCAGGTCGACGATGGGAACGATGGCGCCGCGCAGGTTGATCACACCCTTGATGAAGGCGGGGGCGTTGGCGATCGCCGTGACCTGGTCGTAGCCCCGGATCTCCTGCACGCGCAGGATGTCGATGGCGTATTCCTCGCGGCCCAGGGTGAAGGTCAGGTATTCCTGCACCGGGCTGCTTGCGGCGCTGGCTTCAGCTGCGCTCATGGGTGGATTCTCCTTGTGCTGCCAGTCGCGGCAGGGCATCGACATCGAGGATCAGGGCGACGCTGCCGTCGCCCATGATGGTGGCGCCGGCGATCCCGTCGATCCGGCGGAAGTTCTGTTCCAGGCTCTTGATCACCACCTGCTGCTGGCCGACCAGTTCGTCGACCTGCAGGGCGAAGCTCTTGCCCTCGGATTCGAGGATCACCACGATCCCCTGCTCCGGCGGCAGCGGCTGGGCGTCGATGCGCAGCAACTGGTTGAGGGAGAACAGCGGCAGGTATTCGCCGCGTACGCGGATCACCGTCGATTCCTCACCGGCCAGGCCGCGCACGTCGTCGGCGCGGGCCTGCAGCGACTCGACGATGTAGGTCAGTGGCACCACGTAGTTGACCTGCTCCACGGCGACGATCAGGCCGTCGAGGATCGCCAGGGTCAGCGGCAGGCGGATGCTCATGCGGGTGCCCATGCCGGGCGCGGAGTCGATGTCGATGCGCCCGCCCATGGCCTGGATGTTGCGCCGCACCACGTCCATGCCCACGCCCCGGCCGGACAGCTCGGTGACCGCTTCGGCGGTGGAGAAGCCCGGCATGAAGATCAGTTGCCAGACCTCCGCATCGGTCATTCCGTCGTGCACCGGCAGGCCCTTCTCGCGGGCCTTGGCGAGGATGCGTTCGCGGGACAGGCCGCGGCCGTCGTCGGAGATTTCCACCACCACGCTGCCACCCTGGTGGCTGGCGGCGAGCTTCACCGAGCCCTGGGCCGGCTTGCCGGCGGCCAGGCGTTCGGCGGGTGTCTCGATGCCGTGGTCGATGCTGTTGCGGACGATGTGGGTGAGTGGGTCGCTGAGCTTTTCGATGACGCTCTTGTCCAGTTCGGTGTGCTCGCCCTGGAGGATCAGTTCGACCTGTTTGCCCAGGCGCGCGGAGGTGTCGTGCACCAGGCGCGGGAAGCGGCTGAAGATGAAGCTGATCGGCAGCATGCGGATCGACATCACCGATTCCTGCAGGTCGCGGGTGTTGTGTTCGAGTTGCGCCAGGGCCTGCTGCAGGCGCTCGAAGTGCGTCGGGTCGAGGTCCTCGCTGAGCTGGCTGAGCATGGCCTGGGTGATCACCAGCTCGCCCACCAGGTTGATCAGGCTGTCGATCTTCTCGACGCTGACGCGGATCGAGCTGGATTCGCTGTCGGCGCGGGCAACCGGCTTCGCGGCTGCGGCAGGCGCGGGCTTGGGCTGCTCGCCCGGTGTCGCGACGGCAGCGGTGGTGGGGGCGCCGGGAGCCTTGTCGAAGATGCCGTAGGGCTCGGCAGGCTTGGCGTCCGGCGCGCCGGGGGCGTCGTCGAAGAAGCCGAAATCGTCGTCCGCACTGGCGCTGGTTTCGCTGGCGCCGGGCATGCCGGGTGCATCGTCGAAGAAACCGAAATCATCGTCGCCAGCGGTGCTGGCTGCAGGCGCGGCCTGGGGGATGTCGGCCAGGCCGATGCCGTCTTCGGCGGCTGGTGCGGCAGGCTCCGCCAGCCAGGCGCGCAGACGCTCTACGGTGGCGGTCACCGGCACTTCCGGGTCGGGTACCTGGCTGCGGTGTGCGTCGAGCAGGCGCTGCAGCACATCGCGGGCTTCGAGGAAGACGCCGATCATGTCCACATGCAGGGCGGTCTGCCCGCAGCGGATACGGTCGAGCAGGGTCTCCAGCTCGTGGGTCACGGCCGTCAGGTCGTCGAAGCCGAACATGCCGCTGGAGCCCTTGATCGAGTGGGCCGCGCGGAAGATGCCGTTGAGCGTCTCGGCATCCGGCTGGTCGAGGTCGAGCCCGATCAGCAGGAGTTCGAGGGTCGCCAGGTGTTCATCGGTTTCCTCGAAGAACACCTGGAGGAACTGCTCCATACCAGTCGCCATTCCGGGTTCCCCTAGGGCAGGACCTTGCGGGTCACTTCCAGCAGTTTCGGCGGGTCGAAGGGCTTCACCAGCCAGCCGGTGGCGCCCGCGCTCTTGCCCTGCTGCTTCATGGCGTCGCTGGATTCGGTGGTCAGCATCAGGATCGGCGTGCTGCGGTAGCCGGCCATGTCGCGCAGGCTGCGGATCAGCGAGAGACCGTCCATGTTCGGCATGTTCTGGTCGGTGAACACCAGCTGGTAGGCCTTGCGCTGGGCCTTGCCGAGGCCGTCCTTGCCGTCGACGGCCTCGTCCACCTCGTAGCCGGCGGACTTGAGCGTGAAGCTCAGCATCTGCCGGATCGAGGCCGAGTCATCGACGATCAGTATCTGTTTTCCCATTGCGTTGATTCTCCTTGGGTGCAATGCGTTGCTTGTCGCCAGGCGTGCGGAACTCGCGCCATCCCGGCGCGCGGAAAGGGTGTGTGGGCTCAGCCGATCAGGGCGAGGTTGGCGAGGTATTCGAAGACGGACTGCAGCATGTCGGGTGCTCCTGCTTGGCCTTCAGTTCAGAACAGTTCCACTTCGCCAGCGCTGAGGCTGGTCTGGGCGACCGGGTTGCTCAGGGGGCGGCCGAGTTCGCTGACTTCCCCGCGCAGGCGCTCGCCCCACTCACCGGGCTCGCGGCCATCCAGCGCGCCCAGGCCGACGGCGAGGGCGCCGAGGCGGGCGCTGTGCTTGCCGATCTGGCCGAGCAGCTGGCTGCTCATGTCCTGGAACTGCAGGGCGGTGACCGCGGCGTTGACGCCGTCGCCCACCTCCAGGGAGATGCGGTCCAGCTCCTGCACCACCTTCACGGTGTGCTGGTTCATGGCGTCGAGGTCGTCGAGCATGGTCTGGATCTTCTTGCGCGAGTCCAGGGCGAAGGTCATGTCCTTGTCGGCCAGCTGGCTGATCGCGCCCTCGGCGTCCTTGATCTCGTGGTAGACCACGTCGACGTGTTCACGGATGGCTTGCGAGAAGTGCGTCGAGCGGGTCGACAGCGCGCGCACCTCGTCGGCCACCACGGCGAATCCGCGGCCGCTTTCGCCGGCACGGGCGGCCTCGATGGCGGCGTTCAGGGCCAGCAGGTTGGTCTGCTTGGCGATGGCGTCCATGTCCTGGGTGGACTGCAGGATCTCGGCGATCTTGTGGGTCACGCGGTCCATGCGTTGCACCAGTTGCTGCGAGGTGCGGCTGGTTTCCAGGGTGGCCTCGACGAACAGCCCGAGGGTTTCCTGGGTGGCATGGATGAAGCGCTGGAAGTCGATGTCGCCGTCCAGATGGCCGCGACCGTCGTAGCGCTCGATCAGCGAGTGGGAGAGGCCGCGCTGGGTATCGATGCGATCGGCAAGGGCATGGAAGCTGTCGGTCAGCTGGCGGATGGCCTGGTGCAGGAGGTTGTCGATCTGGTGGGTGTGGCCGTTGAGCGAGGCCAGGTGGCCCTCCACGGCTTCCTGCAGCGGGCGCCAGTGGGGCAGCTCCTCAGTCTGCAGGCTGACGGCCTGCGCATCGACGCCGGCCTTGCTGGCGCCACACAGCAGGCTGCTCAGAACCAGGCTGGAAACCCAGCCGATCGGCAGCATCCACCAGAACGGTACGCCGACCGCGCAGAGCACGGCCACGACCGCCCAGGGCAGGGACTGGATGATGAGGCGCCGCGGCCAATCCTGGCCGGCTTCTTGAACCGCCTGGGGGTTCAACTGTGAATCGCGCATTGAAGTGCACTCCATTGCCGGGCGCCGGTAACCGGGCCAAACGGCTGCTGACAACGTCTTGAGCAGGAATTCGGCCCGGCGATTTAAAACTAGAGTGCCAATGAGTGATGTCAAACTGACGGCATATTCCCGTCGCAGGGGATAGACCCTTGATCTAGAGGGGTTTTCAGTGAATGACCGTTCATCGCGGGTGTTTGGAGGGCGACGGGCGGTAGTGCGCAGGCCTTGTGTGGCGCGGGTTGTAGCGATTTTTTGATGGCAAAACGTGCCGGCTGGAATGGCATCCGGAGCCACGCTTCGAGTGTGGAGGAAAGGTCTGTCGGCGGATAACGCTGGCGCGTTATGCGCCTTTCAGGAGCAGACGTTCCGGTTGCTCCGATGAGAGGTCGGGGTAAAGGGGATCGTAGGATGGGTGGAGCTTGCGATACCCATCGGCCTTGCCAGCCACGCTTCGATGGGTATCGCTTCGCTCCACGCCATCCTACGAAAAGCAGGTTGCGGGGTTGTGGGGGATTACAGGGTGCCGAGCAGCTTGCGCGCCGCCTGGGTGTGGTCGGCGATCAGGCGCTTGAGGTCGAGGCCTTCGACTTCACCGTCCACCACGCGCCAGGTGCCGCCGATCATGATCCGGTCGGCCTTGTCGGCGCCGCACAGCAGCAGGGCCGAGAGCGGGTCATGGCTGCCGGAGAAGCGCAGTTCGTCGAGCTTGAACAATGCCAGGTCGGCCTGCTTGCCCACGGCCAGCTCGCCGATGTCGCTGCGGCCGATGAGCTTGGCCGAGCCCTTGGTCGCCCAGCCCAGCGCACGTTCCGGGGTGATCTGCTCGGCGCCGTAGCGCAGGCGCTGGATGTACAGGGCCTGGCGGGCTTCGAGGATCATGTTGGAGGCGTCGTTGGAGGCCGAGCCGTCCACGCCGATGCCCACCGGCGCGCCGGCGGCTTCCAGCGCCACGGTGGGGCAGATGCCCGACGCCAGGCGCATGTTCGAGCTGGGGCAATGGCAGACGCCGGTGCCGGCTTCGCCCAGGCGACGGATTTCCTCGTCGTTGAAATGGATGCCATGGGCCAGCCAGGTGCGCGGGCCGAGCCAGCCGACGCTGTCCAGGTAGTCCACGGTGCGCTGGCCGAAACGCTGCAGGCAGAAGTCTTCCTCGTCGAGGGTTTCCGCAAGGTGGGTGTGCAGGCGCACGTCCTCGCGCTCGGCCAGCTCGGCGCTGGCGCGCATGATTTCCGGGGTCACCGAGAACGGCGAGCAGGGTGCCAGGGCGATCTGCACCTGGGCGCCTTCGCCGCGCTGGTGGTATTCGCGGATCAGCCGCTGGCTGTCGTCGAGGATCGCCTCGGCGCTCTGCACGGTCTGTTGCGGCGGCAGGCCGCCGTCGGCTTCGCCCAGGCTCATCGAGCCACGGGTGAGCATGGCGCGCATGCCCAGTTCCTGGACGACACCGGCCTGCACGTCGATGGCCTGCTCCAGGCCGTCGGGGAACAGGTAGTGGTGGTCGGCGGCGGTGGTGCAGCCCGACAGCAGCAGCTCGGCCAGGGCGACCTTGGTGGCCACGCCCAGTTGCTCGGGGGTCAGGCGCGCCCACACCGGGTAGAGGGTCTTCAGCCAGGGGAACAGCGGCTGGTTCACCACCGGCGCCCAGGCGCGGGTGAGGGTCTGGTAGAAGTGGTGGTGGGTGTTGATCAGGCCGGGCGTCAGCACGTGCTGGCTGGCGTCGAAGGTCTGCTGGACGGGAGCCGAGGGCTGCTGGCCGGCGGCGACCAGTTCGACGATGCGGCCGTCCTGGACGACGATGCCACCACGGGCGTCCTGATCGTTAGCGGTGAAGATGGCCAGCGGGTTGCGCAGCCAGAGACGCGGGGAGGACATGGATGAATTCTCCAAACGGACGGAGCCGTCGGTTCGAGCCGGCTCCATGGGGTCATGGGAAGCCAGCTCAGTGTTCACCCTGTCTGCTGATCCAGGTTCGCTGACTCTGGAGTCAGGCGTGGGCGCATGGTAACGCCCACGGCGCGACTCGTCACCAGTCGATCGTCGCTCCCTGGTAATCGAGGTAGTACTGGCCGCCACGGCCGGCGTGGCCTTCGACCTGATCGACGAGGCCTTTCGCGCTGGTCTGCACGTCCAGCGGCGCGGACTCTCCGCCCATGTCGGTGCGCACCCAGCCCGGATGCAGGTTGAGCACCGTGATACCGGTATCGCCCAGCTCGACGACGAAGCTGCGGGTCAGGGAATTCAGCGCGGCCTTGCTCGCTCGGTACAACGCCATGCCGCCGGAGACATTGCCCGCCACGCTGCCCAGCTCGGAGGTCATGAAGGCCAGCACGCCGCGCTCGGCGTCCAGGCGCGGCAGCAGGCGCTCGGCCAGGCGCAGCGGGGCGATGGCGTTGACCATGAACAGCTGGCCGACATCGGCGAGGCTGGCGTCGATGCTCGACTGGTGCGCCGGGCCGTAGATGCCGGCATTGATGTAGACGAGGTCGAAGCGCGCGCCGGCCAGGGCCTCGGCGAGGCGGTCCTGGGAGTGGATGTCGTCCAGCAGCAGCGCTTCCACGCGGACCGGCAGGTTTGCCAGTTCACCGGGATGGGCGGCGTCGCGCACGGTGGCGGTGACGTCCCAGCCGCGATCCAGCAGTTCGCGGACCAGGCCCAGGCCGAGGCCGCGCGAGGCGCCGACGATCAGGGCGGATTTCGGGGTGGTCATGGGAGGGCTCCAGCAGGTGACGGAAGGGTCAAGGATAACCCACCCGGATGACGACACTGCTCGCTCCTGCAGACGGCGAAGCGCTCAAACGACAAGGCCCGGCAGATGCCGGGCCTTGTGGATAAAAAGCCCCGGAGAGTGTGCGCCGGGGCCTGGGCAAGGAGCCCAATCAGTCGGTGGTGATCTTCGAGTGCTTCTGGGTGTCCTTCATGGTCACGTACACCAGCAGCGAGCAGGCGATGCACGCGGTGACGTACCAGTAGAAGCCGCTCTCCATGCCGATGCTCTTGAACCACAGCGCCACGTACTCGGCGGTGCCGCCGAAGATGGATACGGTCAGCGCATACGGCAGGCCGACGCCCAGGGCGCGGATCTCGGTGGGGAACAGCTCGGCCTTCACCACGGCGTTGATCGAGGTGTAGCCGCTGACGATGACCAGCGCGGCCATGATCAGGAAGAACGCGCCCCACCAGGTATCGATGGTGTGCAGGGTGCTGAGGATCGGGTAGGTGAAGACGGTGCCCAGCACGCCGAAGGCGATCAGGATCGGGCGGCGGCCGATCTTGTCCGACAGCGCGCCGACGATGGGCTGCAGCAGCATGAACAGGAACAGCGTGGCCGCCGAGATCATGGTCGAGTCGTTCTTGCTCATCCCCACCGTGTTCACCAGGTACTTCTGCATGTAGGTGGTGTAGGTGTAGAAGGCCAGGGTGCCGCCCATGGTCAGGCCGACCACGGTCAGCACTTCCTTGGGATGGCGCATCAGCGAGCGCATCAGGCTTTCCTTGGGCTCTTCCTTCTTGGTGCTGAAGGACTCGGTCTCTTCCATGCCGCGACGCAGGAACATGGCGACGACCGCGCAGAGGGCGCCGATGAAGAACGGAATACGCCAGCCCCAGCTTTCCAGCTGCTCGACGGTCAGGGTCTGCTGCAGGACGATCAGCACCGCCAGGGCGATGAGCTGGCCGGAGATCAGCGTGACGTACTGGAAGCTGGAGAAGAAGCCGCGCTGCTCCTTGTTGGCCATCTCGCTCAGGTAGGTCGCGGAGGTGCCGTATTCGCCGCCGACCGACAGGCCCTGCAGCAGGCGCGCGAGCACCAGCAGGATCGGGGCGCCGACGCCGATGGTTTCATAGCTGGGCGTCAGGGCGATGATCAGCGAGCCGAAGCACATCAGCAGGACCGAGGCCAGCAGCGCCGCCTTGCGGCCCTTGCGGTCGGCGTAGATACCCATCAGCCAGCCGCCGATCGGGCGCATCAGGAAGCCCACGGCGAAGATCGCGGCAGTGTTCAGCAACTGGGCGGTCATGTCGCCCTGGGGAAAGAACGCCTTGGCGAAGTACAGCGAGAAGGCGGCGTAGACGTACCAGTCGTACCACTCGACCAGGTTGCCGACGGAACCGCTGAAGATCGACTTGATGCGCTGGGAAGTCGTACGGGGGGCGGCAGAAGCGGAGACGGCGCTTGCGCTATCCATGGGTATTCCTCTTTGTCGTTGTTGTCGTCAGGCGTGCGGACTACTCGGAACGTCACGCCGGCGCACCGCGAGGGCGGTGCAGTGCCGAGGGCGATAGCAGGCAGCGTGCCAAGGCGCGAAAGCCGCGTGGCAGAAGGGTTTGAGCGATTCATAGCGCTGTGTGCGCAGGCGAAGCAGCGCCGATTGGCGAGGAGTTTGAGCGGAAATCCGCCGATCATGAAGGCGCCGGCGTATCCCCCTGAGCAGGGCGTACAACGCTCCGCGTTATACGCCGATTGGCCTTGGTTTCAGGGCGCTCGGGGCATGTCCTCGACGGTGTTCGGGCGTGACGGTGCATCGGCGTACAACCGCGAACGGTTGTACGCCCTACCGCTGGCGGAACAGATCCCCCGGGGTAAACCCGAACAAGCCCTTGAACGATGCGATGTACGCCGAGGTGGAGTCGTACCCGCAATCCAGCGCCGCCGTCGTCACGCTGTCGCCGGCCTCCAGCGAGCCGAGGGAAGCGAGCAGGCGCTGGCGCTGGCGCCACAGGCGGAAGGTCATCCCGGTCTCACGCTGGAACAGCCGCGACAGGGTCTTCTCGGAGGTGCCGATGCGCCGCGCCCAGTCACCCAGGGTGTGGTTGTCCGTGGGCTGGTCGATCAGGCTCTGGCACAGCTGCAGCAACCGGGCTTCCTGCGGCATCGGCAGGGAGAAGGCGACTTCCGGCAGGTCGCGCAGCTGGTCCAGCAGCACTTCCACCAGCCGCGATTCGGCGCTGTCGCCCTGGGGATAATCCACCGGCAGTTCGCAGAAGCTCTTGATCAGCTCCCGCGCCAGCGGCGTCACCTCCAGCACCCGGCAGCGGTCCGGC
The DNA here is from genome assembly GCA_046940325.1 of Enterobacterales bacterium AE_CKDN230030158-1A_HGKHYDSX7. Classification (GTDB taxonomy): domain Bacteria; phylum Pseudomonadota; class Gammaproteobacteria; order Pseudomonadales; family Pseudomonadaceae; genus Pseudomonas. Next base: position 373,270 of record JBKYMN010000002.1, read on the forward strand.
GCCCATCGGCAGGCGTCGTCGCGGATGTACAGGCTGCGCATCTCCGCCTGGGTCGAGGTCACCACCTCGTGGTCGAGGAAGGCCGGAATCCAGATCGCCCGCTGCGGCGGTGCGAAGAAGCTGCCCTCGGCTGTGTGGACGCCGAGCACGCCAGTGATGGCGTAGGAAAGTTGTACCCACGCATGATGGTGGCGGCTGGTCCAGGACCCAGCGCGCAGGCGCTCGGCCCGCGCGTAGACCGGGCGTGGCAGACGGTCGAGCGCGGGGATCAGGCGCTGCAGTTCGGGGGCTTGTCCTTTCATCGGCATATCTTGCGCGAGTGTCGCTGGCGGTCAAGGCCTGGCGCGGTGCTTCAGCCTTCCCGAGCCAGCGGAAGCACCATCCACCCGAGCGGTGGCCCATTTCGCTCGAATCACCAGCAGCCCGCAACGACAACCGCCCGGCGGTCCGAGGCGTTCTGACAGGTGTGGGGAAGTCCCTTGTCTGGCATTATCCGCGCCCGGAAAAACGCGTGGTGTGTTCCGACGGCTGTTGTGTAGATTTCCCACAAGGTAGTTGTATACACAATTTGTGTTGATTCGTTTCAACACAGGTTTGTCATGTATCCAATCTTCCGGTTGGCAATCACCATTCCTGTGCTTCGCCATGGGGCGATGCCCTCGAAACAGGCGAAGTTGTCCTGTGGGTCAGGAAATGGCCCGGCCCGTGCACCTGCGTCTTCCCTGCCAAAGGAGCGGATTCCACGGGGTCCGTCATAAAAGTGGAACATCTGGTCAGGATTGGCGCCAATCTTGCTTTTCCTCGCCAGGCCTGACCGACCGGACAGGTTCCACCGACAATTAAAAACGCAACACGACTGCACTGATTAGGAGCAACGCATGACTCGCACTCTCGCATCCCTGCTGCTCGCCGGCGGGCTGCTCGCGGCCGGGCAGGCCATGGCTGGCGGTGAAGACCTGGAGCCGGCCAAGGCCGTCAACGATGGCCCGCTGATCTGGCACAACGAAAGCCTGTCCTACCTGTGGGGCAAGAACTTCAAGGTAGACCCGCCGATCCAGCAGACCTTCACCTTCGAGAGCGCGAGCGCCTGGACCTGGGGCGACATCTGGTTCTTCGTTGACCAGATCAACTACAACGGCAAGGAAAGCGCCACCAACGGCAAGAACACCTACTACGGTGAGTTCAGCCCGCGCCTGTCGTTCGGCAAGATCACCGGCACCGACCTGTCCTTCGGCCCGGTCAAGGACGTGCTGCTGGCCACCACCTACGAGTTCGGTGAAGGCGACGTCGAGTCCTATCTGGTCGGCCCGGGCTTCGACCTGGCGCTGCCGGGCTTCGATTACTTCCAGCTGAACTTCTACTACCGCAAGCCCGACGGCAACCGCGTGCCGTCCGGCGCCTGGCAGATCACCCCGGCGTGGGCCATCACCATCCCGGTGGGCAACTCGGACATCCTGTTCGACGGCTTCATGGACTGGGTCGTGAACAACAAGAGCGCCAGCTCCAGCGAGCGTAACCAGAGCGACTACCACGCCAACCTGCACTTCAACCCGCAGGTGAAATACGACCTGGGCAAGGCCATGGGCTACGAGGCCAAGCACCTGTACGTGGGTATCGAGTACGACTACTGGTCCGACAAGTACGGCATCAAGGATTCGCAGTACTTCACCACCGACCAGAACACCGTCAGCGCGCTGGTCAAGTACCACTTCTGATGTGCTCTTGAAGGCCTCGCCACTGGGCGGGGCCTTCCCCTCCTGCCCTCGGAGGTACGTCCACGGGGCGACCTTGTTCAAGTTATGGAAAATTCGTCAGTGGAATGCGATTTCGCCGATAGCGGTGGAATACGCGCGCGCGCACAGTCCGCAGCTCATCGTGAGCACCTGCGGAGATTTCCATGAAAAAGATCCTGTTAGCATCCTTGATCGCCTGTGTCAGTACACCGTTGCTGGCGGCCCCACCGGGCCAGGTAAAACCTCTTTCTCAATATGAGAAGGGCCACCAGAGCGGCTTTTATAGCAGCACGGTCGATACCCCGGTCCCAGCCCCGGCCCCGGCCAGCGACGCCGTCAATACCGCTGCCACGCAAGGTAACGGCGCCGCAATGGCTACTGGTAAAGCCAGCGCTGTCGCTAAGGCTCAAGCCGGTGCGATCGTCCCGTCCGCCGCTTCGCCCCTGGCAATGAGCACTCCGTTGGTGGGGTCTCTGACCGTGGGTGCGGCCGTCGGTATCGGCGCGGCAGTTGCCGCCGCCGGTGTGGCCGTTGGCAACAGTGGTGGCGGCGGCGGCGGTCACCACAACACCTCGGGCACGGTTGCTGCCAAGTGACCAGCAGCCGGTAATCTGCCGGCGTTGTACTCAGGTGGGGCGATCATCGCTTTGGTGATCGTCCCATCGCTCTCACTTAAGCGATTTTCGCGACTCCAGCTTGAATCCCTCCGCCCGCCTGGGTTATCCATGCAGCGCCCCCGCTCAACGCACGGACATGCCGCATGACCCTCCAGGTACCCGCCCACACCGCGCCCAACGCTGAAAAGCCCGCCGGCCGCATTCGCCAGAAGAACGAGGAAGCCATCCTCGCCGCCGCCGAGGAGGAGTTCGCCCGCCACGGCTTCAAGGGCACCAGCATGAACACCATCGCCCAGCGCGTCGGCCTGCCCAAGGCCAACCTGCACTACTACTTCAGTAACAAGCTGGGGCTGTACGTGGCGGTGCTGAGCAACATCCTCGAACTGTGGGACAGCACCTTCAACCACCTCACCGTGGATGACGACCCGGCCGCCGCCCTGGCGACCTACATCCGCGCCAAGATGGAATTCTCCCGTCGCTACCCGCAGGCCTCGCGGGTCTTCGCCATGGAAATCATCAGCGGTGGCGAGTGCCTCTCCGAACACTTCAGCCAGGATTACCGCACCTGGTTCGCCGGCCGTGCCGCCGTGTTCCAGGCCTGGGTCGATGCCGGAAAGATGGACCCGGTCGACCCGGTGAACCTGATCTTCCTGATCTGGAGCAGCACCCAGCATTACGCCGACTTCGCCACCCAGATCGGCTTCGTCACCGGCCGCAAGCGCATGTCCAAGCAGGATTTCAGCGACGCCAGCGACAACCTCATCCGTATCATCCTCAAGGGTTGCGGGCTGACGCCGCCGCCGGCCGCGGCATGAGTTTCACCCTCGCCGGCCCCGCACTCTACGAGGAAGACATCCGCAAGAGCCGCTTCCACTGCGTCGCCGCGCCGATCGCCAGCGAGGCCGAGGCCACGGCCTTCCTGGCGGCGCATCGCGACACCAGCGCCGGGCACAACTGCTGGGCGTGGAAGCTGGGCAGCCAGTATCGCTTCAGCGACGACGGCGAGCCCGGCGGCACCGCCGGGCGGCCCATGCTGGTGGCCATCGAGGGGCAGGACATGGACCGCGTGGTGGTCCTGGTCAGCCGCTGGTTCGGTGGCATCAAGCTCGGCACCGGCGGCCTGGCCCGTGCCTACGGCGGCTGCGCGGCGAAATGCCTGCAGGAGGCCGAGCGCATCGAGCTGGTTCCCAGCAACCGGCTGGCTTTCACTTGCAGCTTCGCCGAGCACGCACTGTTCAAGGCGCGGGTGCTGGCGCTGGGCGCCAGCGTCGAGGAAGAAGCCTTCGGCGCGGAGGGTGTATGCCTGACGGTGAACCTGCCGACCACCCAGGTCGAAGCGTTGCAGAAGCTGCTCGGCGACCTCAGCCGGGGTCGCACCCGGGCACAGCAGCTGGACGCCTGATTCTTCTCCCCAAACACCGTGGAAGCGCCTGTGGATAACCTGTGGCAGGACCTCTCCTGACCGCACCATCCGCAGCTTGCAGCCTATTGATCGCTTTTTGATCAATTGGCTTTCGGTCTGTTGATCGAAATGTGAACAGCCTGTGGAAAAGGTGTGGGCGAAATCCGCCTGAAATCCTCCCTAGCCCCACTTCTGACCGATCGGTGGGTTATTCACCGTAATGATGCAGGGCTTGCCGCGCCTGGGCTCGGGCTTTTCGCCCGGCGCGCGTGAGGCGTCTCCGAGGGTTGGGGGTAACTCTCTGGACAATTTGTGGGCAACTTGTGGGAAAGCTGTCTCATCGGCGAGACAGCTGGTGCGCTGATCGCCCGCCATCACCGCCAGACAGGGCGCGTGGCTGGTCCGTGCGACCTGGAAAGCTGTGGGTAACTCTGGGGACAAGGCGCCGGCACGGAGCCGGCGCCAGAGCCCCTCAGAGGCGGAACTGCGCCATCTGCCGCGACAGGTCGTCGGCCAGGGCGCGCAGCTGCTGGCACTGCTCGCGGCCGTGCTGAACCTCGCGGGTGGTCGCATGGGCGAGGTCGGCGATGCCCTGCACGTTGCGGTTGATCTCCTCGGTCACCGCCGACTGCTCCTCGGTGGCCGTGGCGACCTGGTGGTTGATGTCGCTGATGCGCTCCACCTGGTCGGCGATGGCGCCCAGGGAGGCGCCGGCCTGTTCGCTGGCCGCCAGGCTCTGCCCGGTGGCCTGCTGGCCGGAGTGCATCGAGCGCACTGCCGCTTCCGCGCCGTCCTTCAGGCGCTGGATGATGGCGAGGATTTCATCGGTGGAACCCTGGGTGCGACTGGCCAGGGTGCGCACCTCGTCGGCCACCACGGCGAAGCCACGGCCCAGTTCGCCGGCGCGCGCCGCTTCGATGGCGGCGTTGAGGGCGAGCAGGTTGGTCTGTTCGGAGACGCCACGGATCACCGCCAGCACCTGGTCGATGCTCGCCACCTGGCCGGCCAGCTCGCCCACGGCGCCGGCTGCCTGGCCGATCTCGCCGGACATGCGCTGGCCGACCTGCAGCGAGCCGCCGACCACCCGGCGTGCCTCGCCGGCCTCATCCCGCGCCTGCTGCGAGGCGCTGGCGGCCTGTTCGGCATTGCGCGCGATCTCCTGCACCGTGCTGCCCATCTCGTTCACGGCGGTGGCGACCATGTCGGTCATTTCCTGCTGGCGGCCGGCGCGGTCGGCAGTGTTATCCACCACCTGCGCCACCTCACCCACGCTGCGCAGCAGTTGCTGGCTGGTGCCCAGTACCGCGCCGATCAGCGCGCGCTGGCCTTCGAGGAAGCGGTTGAAGCCGCGGGCCAGGTCGCCCAGTTCGTCGGCACGGCTGTCGTCCAGGCGGCGGGTCAGGTCGCCGCCGCCACCCCCGATTTCCAGCAGCGCCCCGGTCACCTGGCGAATCGGCTTGACCAGGCTGCGCGCCATCAGCACCACCAGCGCCAGGCAGAGCAGCGCGACCACGGCCCCGGCGAGGCCGGAGAAGGCCAGCGCCTCGCGGGCGTCGGCATAGATTTCCGCTTCCGGCACTTCGCTCACCAGGGTCCAGCCCAGGTCGTGCAGCGGCAGGCTGGCGGCGAGGAAACGCTCGCCATCGCGCTCGAAGCGCGCGCTCTGGAAGCCCTGTTTGCCCAGCAGGCTGCCAGCGGCCGGGGCGCCGATCAGGTCGGCGAGCACCTGGCCTTTCGCCTGCGCCGGATCGGGATGGATCTGCACCTGGCCGTCGTTCTTCACCAGGTACACGCGCCCGGACTGGCCGAAGCGGAAGTCGCGGATCAGCGCCGACAGCTCACGCATGTTCAGGCCCAGCCCGGCGATGCCCAGCAGCTTGCCGTTCTGCTCCACGCGCTGGTCGATGAACAGGGTCAGCTCGCCGGTCGCCACATCGTTGTCGATGTTGAGGATGCGCGGCTTGCCGCTGTCGATGAAGTGGAAGTACCAGCTGTCCTGCGGGTTGCTGCGGCTGAGCGTGCGTTCGTTGCCCTTGTCGCTGTAGTAGGCGCCGCTGGCGTTACCGACCACCAGCGCGGCGAAGGCCTGCTGCGAGGTGCGGATGCCGCCCAGGTAGCGGACGAAGTCGGCCTGCCGCGCGGCGTCCTCGCCGCCCGCCAGCCAGTCCTGCACCAGGGTGTTGTCGGCGATGCCGGAGGCGGCGCTCAGCGGCGCGGCCAGGCGCCGCTCGAAGTCGTTGGCGATGGCCTGGATGCTCGCCGGCAGCGCCTGGTCGAGCAGGTAGCGTTCGCTCAGGCGGTTGACCAGCACGGCGTACAGGCCGAGGACGATGAGCAGGCTGATCAGCAGGGCGGCGCCCATGCTGAGGATGAGTTGGGTCTGGATACTACGCAGGCGCATGTTGTTGTTTTCCTCGGAACGCTCGGCGAGTCCATTCGCGGCGGGTGGGCGAACGAATTAAGGGGGCCAGAAGCGTATCGGCGGGGTGCGGGAAAACTGTTGTCCCATTGGTCAGGTTTTTGCGTCCGCCGGGGTGTCGCTGCACGAGCCTTCGCTGCACAGCGCCGCCCACTCCACGCCTTCGCGGGTCTGCCGGGCGGGAGCGTCCTGGTGGTATCGGGCGATGACCTGGGCGGCGACCGAAATGGCCACCTCCAGCGGCTTCTTGCCGGGCACTTCGGCCAGGCCGATCGGGCAGTGCATCTGCGCAATCAGTTCCTGGGAGTAACCGTGCTGCTCCAGTCGCATCTGGAAGCGCCGGGCCTTGGTGCGCGAACCGATCATGCCGAGAAAGCCGGCATCGCCACGCTTCAGGACGGCCTCGGCGATGGCGTAGTCCAGCGGGTGGTTGTGGGTCATGACCAGGAAGTAGCTGCCCGGTGGCGCCTCGTGCACCGCGTCTTCCGGCTCCTCCAGCAGGCGCAGGCGCACGCCTTCGGGAGTGGACTGGGGAAACTGGGCCGCGCGGCTATCGACCCACTCCAGGCGCAGTGGCAAACCGGCCAGCAGCGGAGCCAGGGCGCGGCCCACGTGCCCCGCGCCGAACAGCAGCACCTGCGGCCCGCGTGCGGCGAAGCACTCGAACAGCAGGCTGGCGCGCCCGCCGCAGCACTGGCCCAGCCGCGCGCCGAGGGGGAAGTGCTCCAGCGCCTGGTTGTCCCGGCCGGCCAGCAGCAACTGGCGGGCGTGCTCGATGGCGGCGAATTCCAGGTGGCCGCCGCCGATGGTGTCGAAGGTTTCCCCGGCGGTGACCAGCATCTTGCTGCCGGACTCGCGGGGTGTAGAGCCCTGTACGCCGATCACGGTGATCAGCACGTAGCCCTCGGCGCTGTCGCGCAGGCGGGCGATGGCGTCCATCCAGTGGCGGGTCATGCCTGGTGCTCCTGGCGCATCGCCTCACAGGCCCAGAGCACTCGCTCCGGCGTCGCCGGCGTATCCAGGTCGGGGCTCAGGCGGTAGTCCGCGAGGCTGGCGATGGCGTCGCGCAGCGCCGACCAGACCGAAATCGCCAGCATGAACGGCGGCTCGCCCACGGCCTTGGACAGGTAGACGCTGTCCTCCTCATTGGGGCGGTCGAACAGCGCCACGCGGAAGTCCTCCGGCGCATCGCTCACCGCCGGGATCTTGTAGGTCGCCGGGCCCACCGTGAGCAGCTTGCCCGAGTCGTCCCAGCGCAGTTCCTCGGTGGTCAGCCAGCCCATGCCCTGGACGAAGCCGCCCTCGATCTGGCCGATATCGATGGCCGGGTTCAGGCTGCGGCCGACGTCGTGCAGGATGTCCACGCGCGGCACGCGGTACTCGCCGGTGAGCGTGTCGATCTCGACCTCCGATACCGCCGCGCCGTAGGCGAAGTAGAAGAACGGATGGCCCTCGCCCTTGGCGCGGTCGTAATGGATCTTCGGGGTGCGGTAGAAGCCGGTGGCGGAAAGCTGGATGCGGGCGAAGTAGGCCGCCTGGATGACGTCGGTGAAACCCAGGCGCTGCGCTGCGACGGTCACCCCGCCGTGTTCGAAACGAACCTCCTGCGGCTTCACCCCCTCGCGCTCGGCGAGGAACTCGACCAGCCGCTTCTTCAGTGTCCGTGCCGCGTCGCGGGCGGCCATGCCATTCAGGTCGGTGCCGCTGGAGGCGGCGGTGGGCGAGGTGTTGGGCACCTTGTCGGTGCGCGTCGCGGTGATCACCACCCGCTCCAGCGGCACCTGGAATTCCTCGGCGACGATCTGCGCCACCTTGGTGTTCAGCCCCTGGCCCATTTCGGTACCGCCGTGGTTCAGCTGGATGCTGCCATCGGTGTAGAGGTGCACCAGCGCGCCGGCCTGGTTGAGGTGCTGGGCGGTGAAGGAGATGCCGAACTTCACCGGGGTCAGCGCCAGGCCCTTCTTCAACACCGGGCTGCGCGCGTTGAAGTCGCGGATCGCGCCGCGGCGCGCGGCATAGTCGCTGCTCTGCTCCAGCCGCGCGATCAGCTCGCCCAGCAGATTGTGCTCGACCTTCTGGTGGTAGGGCGTCAGCTCCCTGCCCGCGCCGCCGTAGAGGTTCAGCCTGCGCACGTCGAGCGGGTCCTTGCCCACGGCGCGGGCGATGTCGTCCATGGCGCGCTCGATGATCATCATTCCCTGCGGCCCGCCGAAGCCGCGGAAGGCAGTGTGCGAGACGCTGTTGGTGAAGCTGCGGTAGCCGGAGATGGCCACGTCGGGGATGAAGTAGGCGTTGTCGGCGTGGAACATCGCGCGGTCGACGATGGCGTCGGAGAGGTCCGGCGAGTGGCCGCAGTCGCCCACTACTTCGAGCTGCGCGGCGAGCAGCCGGCCTTCGTCGTCGAAGCCGATGCGGTAGTGGTTGTGGAACGGGTGGCGCTTGCCGGTCAGGCGCATGTCGTCGGCGCGTGGCAGGCGCAGTTTCACCGCGCGGCCGGTCTTGTGCGCGAGCAGCGCGGCCAGGCAGGCGAAGGGCGCGGCCTGGGTTTCCTTGCCACCGAAGCCGCCGCCCATCCGGCGGACTTCCACGGTCACCCTGGCCAGCGGAATCGCCAGCACCTCGGCCACCAGCTTCTGCACCTCGCTGGGGTGCTGGCTGGAGGTGTGCACCAGCATGCCGCCGTCGTCGGTCGGCAGCGCCAGGGAGGCCTGGCCTTCGAGATAGAAATGTTCCTGGCCGCCGATGAACTGACGGGCTTCCAGAGTGCGCGGGGCGCCTGCCAGCGCGGCCTCGGCATCGCCTCGGCGCATGTGGTGCGGCGGGCGCACGAAACGCTCTTCGGCCTTGGCCTGGAGCGGGTCGAGCAGCGGCGCTTCGCTGGCGTAGTCGACCTTCGCCAGCCGCGCAGCGCGGCGCGCCTGGAGCTGGGTTTCGGCGGCCACGGCGAACAAGGCCTGGCCGTGGTACTTCACCCGCTCGCCGGCCAGCAGCGGGTCGCCGGGGAAGACCGGGCCGATGTCGGTGTGGCCGGGCACGTCGGCGAGGGTCAGCACGGCCACCACGCCGGGAGCATTGCGCACCGCGTCGAGGTCCAGGGAACGCACGGCGCCACAGGCGATCTCGGTCAGGCCGACGGCGGCATGCAGCAGGTCGCGCGGCTCCTTCAGGTCGTCGACGTAGCGCGCCGCGCCGCTGACATGCAGGGCCGCGCTGTCGTGCTCGCGGGCCTGGCCGGCGCTGTGGACGCTGACCGCGACGCCGTTGCCGGCCAGCGGTGGCAGGCTACGCATGGCGCACCTCCGCGGGGCTGGGTGTCCACTCCAGTAATGCTCGCTGGAGCAGGTTCTGCGCCACCTTCAGGCGATAGGCGGCGCTGGCGCGCAGGTCGTCGATAGGCTGGAAATCCTGCGGGAGCGCCGCTTGTGCGGCAGCTACGGCAGCGGCGTCGAAGGGCCTGCCGCGCAGGGCCGCTTCGCTGTTCGCACCGCGCAACGGCGTGGCGGCCATGCCGCCGCAGGCCAGGCGTGCGTCGATGACCGCGCCCTTATCGTCGAGGTCCAGGCGCAGGGCCAGGCAGACGGCGGAAATGTCGTCGTCACGGCGCTTGGAGACCTTGTCCACGCGGAAGCGCTGATGGGCGCGCAGGCGCGGAATCAGCACCGCTTCGATGTACTCGCCGGGCTGCAGGAGTGTCGTGCGGTAGCCAGTGAAGAACCCGTCGATGGGGACTTCGCGCACGCTTCCCGCCCTGCGCAGGCGCAGCCGGGCATCCAGCGCGAGCAGCAGCGGCGGCATGTCGCCGATGGGCGAGGCGTTGGCGATATTGCCGCCCAGCGTGCCGCGCTGGCGGATCTGCAGCGAGCCGAGGCGTTCGAGCAGGGTGGCGACGCCGGGAAATTCCCGCAGGGCTTCGAGGCAGTCGGCATAGGTCCGCGCGGCGCCGATCAGCAGATGATCGGCGTGGACTTCCAGGCGCTGCAGTTCGCTCACCCGGTCGAGGTGGATCAGCGCCGCAAAGGCTTTCAGATTCTGCGTGGCCTCCAGCGCCAGGTCGGTGCCGCCAGCGATCAGCCGGGCGCTCGGCTGGGCTTGCAGCAGGGCGTCCAGTTCATCCAGCGAGGCGGGCAGCCAGGCCTGTGCGGCGCCTTCCTGCAGGCGGCCGGTTGTGGATATCTGCCGCAGGCGGGTGGCGGTCAGGGCGCTGTTCTGCTCGAAGCGGTCAATGCAGGGCTGGCCGGCGATCCGCGTGGCGGCGTCGAGGATCGGCCGGTAGCCGGTGCAGCGGCACAGGTTGCCGGACAGCGCGCTCAGCGCCGTCTCGCGATCATGCGGTGCTGACGAGTGGCGCCAGGCGAACAGCGACATGACGATCCCCGGCGTGCAGAAGCCGCACTGCGAGCCGTGACAGTCCACCAGCGCCTGTTGCACCGGGTGCAGCGCGCCGCCTTCGGCCAGGTGCTCGACGGTCAGCACCTGGCGCCCGTGAACGGCGCCGAGCAGGGTAATGCAGGCGTTTACGGCGCGGTAACGCAGGGCCATACCCTCGGGTTCGGCCAATACCACGGTGCAGGCGCCGCAATCGCCGGAGGCGCAGCCTTCCTTGCTGCCGGTACGCCCCAGATGGGTGCGCAGGTAGTCGAGCAGGCTCGTTTCCGGTGCCAGTCCGTCGGCTTGCACGCGCTCGTCGCCGAGCAGGAATTCGATCATGGGGAGTCCTCGTCGTCACGCGGGGCAACGAGGCCGGAAGGCTCTCGGACGCCACGCGAAAGCTGTCCACATGGTCAGATAAAGCAGAAATCCTGCCAGCGCGGAGGGGCGGGACTTCAAGGCAAGCATAGGCCCGGGCGGATTTTTGACCAGCTGGCCAGGAACTTGCTTCGAGCGGGCACTGGTGAATCCCTGACCGAGCCCGACCCATGAAGCATTCCGTACCGCCACGCCTGGAGCTGCGCGCCATCAGCAAGCGCTATCCGGGCTGCCTGGCCAACGATCGCGTCGACCTGCGCATCGAACCCGGCGAAATCCATGCACTGCTGGGCGAGAACGGCGCCGGCAAGAGCACCCTGATGAAGATCATCTACGGCGTGGTCCGCCCCGACGCGGGCGAACTGCTGTGGAACGGGACGCCGGTGAGCGTGAAGGACCCCGCCCAGGCGCGCGCCCTGGGGGTCGGCATGGTGTTCCAGCATTTCTCGTTGTTCGAGACCCTCAGCGTGGCGCAGAACATCGCCCTGGCGCTGGGCGCCGAGGCGGGGACTCCGGAGCAGCTGGCGCCGCGCATCCGCGAGGTTTCGCAACGCTATGGCATGCCGCTGGAGCCGCAGCGGCTGGTGCACAGCCTGTCCATCGGTGAGCGCCAGCGCGTGGAGATCGTGCGTTGCCTGATGCAGGACATCCGCCTGCTGATCCTCGACGAGCCGACCTCGGTGCTGACCCCGCAGGAAGCCGACGACCTGTTCGCCGTGCTGCGCCGGCTGTCCGCCGAGGGCTGCAGCATCCTGTTCATCAGCCACAAGCTCGGCGAAGTGCGGGCGCTCTGCGAGCGCGCCACGGTGCTGCGCGGCGGCCGCGTCTCCGGCGACTGCGTGCCGGCACAATGCAGCGACCTGGAGCTGGCGCGGCTGATGGTCGGCGAAGCCGAAGGGCTGGCGGCGCAGTATCCGAAGGCGCGTGGCGGCCGGAACTTCCTCGAGGTGCGCGGGCTGAGCTGGCGCAATGAAGATCCTTTCGGCGTGTCCTTCGAGGGGCTGGAGCTGGACGTGCGCAGCGGCGAAATCGTCGGCATCGCCGGTGTCGCCGGCAATGGCCAGGACGAGCTGCTGGCGCTGCTCAGCGGTGAAGTGCGGCTGCGCGAGGCCGCTGTCATCCGCCTGGATGGCGAGGCCATCGCCCAGCTGCCGCCGGATGCGCGGCGCGCGCGCGGCCAGGCTTTCGTGCCCGCGGAGCGCCTGGGCCATGGTGCGGTGCCGGAGATGAGCCTGGCGGACAACGCACTGCTTACCGGCTTCCAGCAGGGCCTGGTGCGCCGCGGGTTGATCGACCGGCGCAAGGTGCTGGGGTTTGCCGAAGCGATCATCCAGCGTTTCGGCGTGAAGACGCCGGATGCGCAGACCGCCGCGCGCAGCCTGTCGGGCGGCAACCTGCAGAAGTTCATCCTCGGCCGCGAGATTCTCCAGCAGCCGCGCCTGCTGATCGCCGCGCACCCGACCTGGGGCGTGGACGTCGGCGCCGCCTCGGTGATCCACCGTGCCCTGATCGCCCTGCGCGATGCCGGCGCGGCGATCCTGGTGATCTCCGAAGACCTCGACGAGCTGTTACAGATCAGCGACCGCCTCGGTGCGCTGTGCAGCGGGCGCCTGTCGCCGCTGGTGGAGACCGCCACCACTGATCCCCTCGCCGTCGGCCGCTGGATGGCCGGGCAATTCGACGCCGCCGCCTGAGGAGCCGCCATGCTGATTTCCCTGGAACCCCGTGGCCAGCAGTCGCGCGCCATGCTGTTCGTCTCGCCGCTGCTGGCCGGTGTGCTGACGCTGCTGTGCGGCGCCGCGCTGTTCGCCTTCCTCGGCCACGACCCGCTGGCGACCCTGCACACGGTGCTGATCGAACCGGTCAAGGACTGGTACGGCGTCGGTGAACTGCTGGTCAAGGCCATGCCCATCCTGCTCTGCGCGCTGGGCCTGGCCCTGGCCTACCAGGCGCGCATCTGGAACATCGGCGCCGAGGGCCAGTTGCTGCTCGGCGCCCTGGCCGGCAGCGCCATGGCGCTGCAACTGCTGGAGTGGGAGAGCCGCTGGGCGCTGGTCTGGGTGCTGGCCGCCGGCGTGCTCGGTGGTGCAGCCTGGGCGGGGCTGGCGGCGTGGCTGCGCACGCGCTTCAACGCCAACGAAATCCTCACCACCATCATGCTCAACTACATCGCCCTGAACCTGCTGCTGTACTGCGTGCACGGCCCGCTGAAGGACCCGGAAGGCTTCAACTTCCCGCAGTCGGCGATGTTCGGCCAGGCCAGCCTGCTGCCGGCATTGTTCGAGGACAGCCGGGTGCACATCGGCGCGTTGTTCGGCCTGTTCGCCCTGGTGCTGGTCTGGGTGCTGGTGCAGCGCAGCTTCCTCGGCTTCCAGATCAAGGTGCTGGGGCTGGATCGCCGCGCCGCCGGCTTCGTCGGCTTCCGCGAAAAGCGCCTGGTGTGGGTGGCGCTGCTGCTGTCCGGCGCGCTGGCGGGCCTGGCGGGGGTGTGCGAAGTGGCCGGGCCGATCGGCCAGCTGGTGCCGCAGGTGTCGCCGGGCTACGGCTACGCGGCGATCACCGTGGCCTTCCTCGGCCGCCTGAACCCCCTCGGCATCCTCTTCGCCAGCCTGCTGATGGCGCTGCTCTACCTGGGCGGCGAAACGGCGCAGATGAGCCTGAACCTGCCGCTGGCGCTGACCGGCCTGTTCCAGGGAATGATGCTGTTCTTCCTGCTCGCCTGCGACGTGCTGATTCTTTACCGGCCGCGCCTGGCCAAGGGATGGCGGCTTCGCAGCGCAGCCTTCCAGCCAGGCGCTGCAGTCTGACTGAACGCTGTTTGCAGGAGCGAACTTGCTCGCGAACCGATTGACCGGTGGCTGCGGCGCTGGGCGGTTCGCGAGCTCGCCCCTGCAGGAACCTATTTGGAGTAGTGATGGATATCGATCTGCTGACCAACGTGCTGTTCGCCATGGTGCGTACCGGCACGCCGCTGTTGCTGGTCGCCCTGGGCGAACTGGTGTGCGAGAAGTCCGGGGTGCTCAACCTCGGCCAGGAAGGAATGATGCTGTTCGGTGCGGTGATCGGTTTCATGGTTGCCTTCAGCACCGGCAGCCTGTGGCTGGGCGTGCTGTTCGCGATCCTCGCCGGGATGCTGCTGGCGCTGCTGTTCGCCGCGATCGCTCTGGGGCTCAATGCCAACCAGGTGGCCTGCGGTTTGGCGCTGACCATCTTCGGCGTGGGGCTGTCCTCGTTCGTCGGCGCGGCCTGGGTGGGCAAGCCGCTGCAGGGCTTCGCGCCGCTGGCGGTGCCGCTGCTGTCCGAGCTGCCGCTGGTGGGGCGCATGCTGTTCGCCCAGGACCTGCTGGTCTACCTGTCCTTCGGCCTGTTCGCCCTGGTGGCCTGGGTGCTGCTGAAAAGCCGCGCCGGCCTGGTGATCCAGGCCGTCGGCGAGAACCCCGACGCGGCCAGCGCCATGGGCCTGCCGGTACTGCGCGTGCGCACGCTGGCGGTACTGTTCGGCGGTGGCATGGCGGGTTTGGCGGGGGGCTACCTGTCGCTCGCCTACACCCCGATGTGGGCCGAAAACATGACCGCCGGGCGCGGCTGGATCGCCCTGGCGCTGGTGGTTTTCGCCAGCTGGCGGGTGCTGCGCGTGCTGCTCGGCGCCTGGCTGTTCGGCATCGCCAGCATCCTGCACCTGGTGGCCCAGGGCGTGGGTGTCGCCATCCCGGCCAACCTGCTGGCGATGTTGCCGTACGTCGCGACCATTGTTGTGCTGGTCCTGCTTTCGCGCGATGGTGTACGCACTCGCCTGTACGCGCCGGTGTCCCTCGGGCAGCCCTGGAAGGCCGGACATTGACAGCTCGGTGGCGGGTAATCGCGCGTCAGACGCGGTACCCGCGACGATAGGAATCTTCTTCCTTTATTAGTCATCTCCATAGAGAGACTCAATATTCCTAATGCCCTAAATCAATGGGCCTTTGCTGTCATAAGGCGATAATCTTCTACCTGTCGAATTTCTAACGATCGACCCACTCGATTAAACGACAACTCTCTACGAGGAATTGCCTAATGAACCTGATCAACACCCAAGTCCAACCGTTCAAGGTCAACGCTTTCCACAATGGCAAGTTCATCGAAGTCACCGAACAGTCCCTGAAGGGCAAGTGGTCGGTCCTGATCTTCATGCCGGCAGCCTTCACCTTCAACTGCCCGACCGAGATCGAAGACGCCGCCAACAACTACGCGGCCTTCCGTGACGCTGGTACCGAGGTTTACATCGTGACCACCGACACCCACTTCTCCCACAAGGTGTGGCACGAAACCTCCCCGGCTGTTGGCAAGGCTCAGTTCCCGCTGATCGGCGACCCGACCCACCAGCTGACCAACGCTTTCGGCGTGCACATCCCGGAAGAAGGCCTGGCCCTGCGCGGTACCTTCGTGATCAACCCGGAAGGCGTGATCAAGACCGTCGAAATCCACTCCAACGAGATCGCTCGTGACGTCGGCGAAACCCTGCGCAAGCTCAAAGCTGCCCAGTACACCGCCGCTCACCCGGGCGAAGTCTGCCCGGCCAAGTGGAAAGAAGGCGAGAAGACCCTGGCTCCGTCCCTGGACCTGGTCGGCAAGATCTAAGAACGATCGGGAAGCGGTTGCGCGGCGGCTCCCGCCGCGCAACTCCCGGGCGCTCGCCCGGCTCGCTTCCCCCGCGTTCTCGCAATACCCCGAGGATGCCTACCGGCATCCTCCCTACCCAAGCCAAAAGCGTGCGTAGGGCGGCCCATCCGGGCGCGCCGGGGAACCCTTTTGCCCAAATTTCAAAGGAAGTCGGATCATGTTGGACGCCACGCTCAAAACTCAGTTGAAGGCCTACCTGGAAAGGGTCACGCAGCCGTTCGAAATCGTTGCGTCCCTGAATGACAGCGACAAGTCCCGCGAACTGAGCGAACTGCTGCACGAAATCGTCGGCCTGACCGACAAGATCACCCTGCGCGAAGACGGCGACGACGCCCGCAAGCCGTCCTTCTCGCTGAACCGCCCTGGCGCGAATATCGGCCTGACCTTCGCCGGTATTCCCATGGGCCACGAGTTCACCTCCCTGGTGCTGGCGCTGCTGCAGGTCGGCGGCCACCCGTCCAAGCTCGAGGCCGAGGTCATCGAGCAGATCAAGGGCATCCAGGGCAGCTTCGAATTCGAAACCTACTTCTCGCTGTCCTGCCAGAACTGCCCGGACGTGGTGCAGGCGCTGAACCTGATGGCCGTGCTCAATCCGAACATCCGCCACGTCGCCATCGACGGCGCGCTGTTCCAGGATGAAGTCGAGCGCCGCCAGATCATGTCCGTGCCGAGCATCTACCTGAACGGCGAAGTGTTCAGCCAGGGCCGCATGGGTGTGGAAGAAATCCTCGCCAAGATCGACACCGGCGCCGCGGCCCGCGAAGCCGAGAAGCTCTCGGCCAAGGAAGCGTTCGATGTACTGGTCGTCGGCGGTGGCCCGGCGGGCGCCGCAGCGGCCATCTATGCGGCCCGTAAAGGCATCCGCACCGGCGTGGCGGCCGAGCGTTTCGGCGGCCAGGTGCTGGACACCATGGCCATCGAGAACTTCATCTCGGTGACCGAGACCGAAGGCCCGAAACTGGCTCGCCAGCTGGAAGAGCACGTCAAGCACTACGAAGTCGACATCATGAACCTGCAGCGCGCCAGCGCGCTGATCCCGGCGAAGAGCGCCGGCGGCCTGCACGAAGTGCAGTTCGAGGGCGGCGGCAGCCTCAAGGCCAAGTCGTTGATCCTGGCCACCGGCGCCCGCTGGCGTGAAATGGGCGTGCCGGGCGAGAAGGAGTACAAGGCCAAGGGCGTGTGCTTCTGCCCGCACTGCGACGGCCCGCTGTTCAAGGGCAAGCGCGTGGCGGTGATCGGCGGCGGCAACTCCGGCGTCGAAGCGGCCATCGACCTGGCCGGCATCGTGTCCCACGTGACCCTGCTGGAGTTCGACAGCAAGCTGCGCGCCGACGCCGTGCTGCAACGCAAGCTGTTCAGCCTGCCCAACGTGGACGTCATCACCAGCGCGCTGACCAGCGAAGTGAAAGGCGATGGCCAGAAGGTCACCGGCCTGGTCTACAAGGACCGCAACTCGGATGAGTTCAAGTCCATCGAGCTGGAAGGCATCTTCGTGCAGATCGGTCTGCTGCCCAACAGCGAGTGGCTCAAGGGCACCATCGAGCTGAGCCCGCGTGGCGAGATCATCGTCGACGCCCGTGGTGAAACCTCGCTGCCGGGCATCTTCGCCGCCGGTGACGTGACCACCGTTCCGTACAAGCAGATCGTGATCGCGGTCGGCGAAGGCGCGAAGGCGTCGCTCTCCGCCTTCGACCACCTGATCCGCTCCTCCGCGCCAGCCTGATGACCTCGCGCTAGAGAAAGAAACGCCCGGTTCACGCGAGTGAGCCGGGCGTTTTCTTTTGGGAGTTTCCTGTAGGAGCGGGCCATGCCCGCGATCGCGTGCGTGGCGCGCTGCTACAGGTTGAATCCGGTGTGGCAGGTCACAGGATCGGCGACACCAGCCGCGCCACCCGCATGCCCAGCTGCTGCAGCCGGTGCAGGCGCTTGCGGTCGTCCAGGGTCATCTCCACCGACTGGGCGAAATCCTCTTCCAGCATGTTCTCCACGTCGCGGGCGAAGGCTTCGTCGACGGTGATCACCATGACTTCGAAGTTGAGCCGGAACGAGCGGTTGTCCAGGTTGGCGCTGCCCACGGCGGCGCTGTCGTGGTCGACCAGCACCACCTTCTGGTGCAGGAAGCCCGGCTGGTAGCGGAACACCCGCACGCCGGCGCGTACCGCCTCCAGCGCGTAGAGGCTGGAGGCCGCATACACCGTCCGGTGGTCCGGCCGCGAGGGCAGCAGGATGCGCACGTCCACGCCGCGCAGCACCGCCAGGCGCAGGGCGGCGGAGACGGCCTCGTCGGGGATGAAGTAGGGCGTGGTGATCCATACCCGTTCCACCGCCGCATTGATCGACTCGACGAAGAACAGCGAACAGGTTTCCTGGGTGTCCGCCGGCCCGCTGGGCACCACCTGGCAGAGCATGCCGGCGTCGTCGTAGCCCTCCGGCAGGAGCAGCGTCGGCAGCGTATGGGTGGCCCAGAACCAGTCCTCGGCGAAGCATTCCTGCAGGCAGGCCACCGCCGGCCCGCGCAATTCGATGTGGGTGTCGCGCCAGGGCGCCAGCGGCGGCTTCTCGCCCAGGTACTCGACACCGACATTGTGCCCGCCGACGAAGCCGCGCACGCCGTCGACCACGACGATCTTGCGGTGGTTGCGGAAGTTCACCTGGAAGCGGTTGATCATCCCGCTGCCGGTGCTGAAGGCATGCACCTGCACGCCGCCCTGGCGGAGCTTTTCCACGTAGCGGCGCGGTAGCGAATGGCTGCCGATGCCGTCGTACAGCACGAACACGTCCACGCCGTTGGCCGCGCGCTCCAGCAGCAGCTGCGCCAGGCGCTGGCCGAGGGCGTCGTCGCGGATGATGAAGAACTGCACCAGGATGACTTTCTTCGCCCCGGAGATGGCTTCGAACATCGCGTCGAACGAGGCCTTGCCGTTCACCAGCAGGCGTACCTCGTTGTTCGCCAGGGTCGGCATGCGCGCCAGACCGACCATGGCCTTGAGTGCCTTGTAGCCGTCGTACTGGCGCGCGGCGAGGGCTTCCTCGACCCAGGGCCGCCAGTCCAGTTCGGCGGCGGCGGCGTGCATTTCCTCGTTGGCCTGGCGCCGCGCGCCGATGTAGGCATCGAAGCGGCTGCGGCCGAACACCAGGTAGGGCACCAGGGTCAGCAGCGGCATGAACACCAGCGAGGTCGCCCAGGCGATGGCGCCCTGGGCGGTGCGCACGCTGAGCACGGCGTGGACCGCGGCGATGATGCCCAGCAGCTGGATGACCACCAGGAAGTGGGCGATGTAGGCGGAGTAATGCATGGGCGCGCGATCGGTTCCTTGTGCTCGGCGGATGGTCTGAGCCTAGTTGACTCCCGGCGGCTGCGGCCAGTGATGGATCGGGCCGCGCCAGTGCTCGTAGGCCTTGCCCAGGCGCAGCACTTCGAGGTCGGCGAAGCGCGGGCCGACGATCTGCAGGCCGATGGGCATGCCGGCGGCGGTGAAGCCGCAGTTGATTGAGAGTGCCGGTTGCTCGGACATGTTCCACGGCACGGTGAAACCGATGTGTTCGAAGGGCTGCGCCGGGTCATTGGTGGGCGAGGCCCACTCGGCCGGGAACGAGGCCACCTGGTTGGTCGGCGAGAGCAGGAAGTCGATGCCCTGGAACTGCTGGGCGGCGCGCCGGCGCATCTCGAAAGTGCGGTTGAAGCCGCGCACCGCCTCGGCGCCGCTCACCGCCGCGCCACCCTCGGCCCATTGGAAGATGTAAGGCAGCACGCGGGCCTGGCGCTCCGCCGGCAGGTTCTCCAGCTCCGCCCACAGGCGCGCGCGCCAGAACTTGTCGAGACCTTCGAGCAATTCGCGGTCGAGGATCGGCCGGACCTCGACGATCTCCGCGCCGGCTTCGGCGAAACGTCGCGCGGCGGCCTCCACGGCAGCGCAGACTTCGGGCTCGGGTTGCAGGCCGCAGCCGGGGTCCAGTTGCAGGCCGATGCGCAGGCCGCGGACTTCGGCGTAGTCGAGGTGCCAGTCGAATTCCGCCGGTGGCAACGAGGTCGCGTCACGCCAGTCGGGGCGCGACAGGTGCTTCATCATCAGCGCCGCGTCATCCAGCGTGCGCGTCATGGGGCCTGCACAGCGGCCGGTGAAGTAGGGGTCGATGGGGATGCGCCCCAGGCTCGGCTTGAAGCCCACCAGGCCGCACCAGCCGGCCGGCAGGCGCACCGAGCCGCCGATGTCGGTGCCGATGTGCAGCGGCCCGTAGCCCGCCGCCGCCGCCGAGGCCGCCCCGGCGCTGGAGCCGCCCGGGTTCATGCGCAGGTCCCAGGGGTTGCGCGCCAGCTTGTGGAAGCTGGACAGCCCGGAGGAGAGCATGCCGAAGTCCGGCACGGTGGTCTTGCCCAGCAGGATGGCGCCGGCCTCGTTCATGCGGGCGGCGGGGGGCGCGTTTTCGCTGGCCGGTTGCAGCAGGGTGGCGGCACTGCCCAGAGGGATCGCATCGCCCGTGGTGGCGATCAGTTCCTTGATGGTCACCGGCACGCCGTCCAGTTCACCGCAGGGCGCACAGCGGATCCAGCGCGCCTCGGAGCGCCGCGCCTGTTCGATCGCACGCTGCGGATCGAAGGCATAGAGCGCGCAAAGCTGGGGTTCCCAGCGGTCGATATGGGCGATCAGGTGTTCGAGGTACTCCACCGGCGAGAGCTGGTGCGAGCGGTACAGGGCGAGCAGTTCGACGGCGGACAGATCGTGCAACGGTGGCATGGCGGTCTCCGGCGGGGGCGTAGCCTCACCCTAACCGAATCCGCGCGCCGATGGGATGGGCGCGGCGCACATGCCGCACCCCCCGGTTTCAAGCGCGCTGACGCGACTGCTGGTCGATCAGGTACTGCAGGCGATACAGATGACGGTAGCCCGCTTCCCAGGCGCCGTGGCCGGATTTCACGTTGATGTGCCCGGCGGAGGGCAGGATCAGCGTTTCCGCACCCCAGGCGCGACCCAGCGCCATGGCGCGTTGCGGGCTGCAGGCGGCGTCGTTGTCCGAGCCTACCAATACGCTGGGGAAGGGCAGCGCCTGGGCGGCGATGGGGGCGAAGTTGCGCAGGGCTTCGTGGCAGGTTTCCCGCTCCACGTCGGCGGGTGCGACCAGCAGGGCACCGGCAACCTGGGCCAGCACACGGCGGTCGGCGCGGGCGGCCCAGGCGGCGATGGTCACGCAGCCCAGGCTGTGGGCGATCAGCACCACACGGCCCGGTTCGCGGCGGATTTCGCGGTCCAGTTCGGCCACCCAGGCGGCGCGTTGCGGGGTGATCCAGTCGTCCTGCTCCACTCGGGCGGCGTTGGGCAGCGCCCGCTGCCAATGGCTTTGCCAATGGGCGTCGTCGGACCCGTGCCAACCCGGCACGATCAGGTAGCGGATGCGTTCGTTGCGCATGGAGCGGCCCTCTCGAATCGTCATGAGAAGGCATTCTAGGGAGGGTTTTAATATTCGTTAAGGAATAAGAAATTCTTTGCTTATGCGATATTTCAGCTAAACGAATCGCTATAAGTCTTCATTCCTGCGCCCGGCGCAACGGGCAGCAGCGCGCCAGGATGCCTTCCAGGTTGAGGTCGGGCATGGCGTACTCGCGCAGCGCCCTGGCGGTCTGCTCGACATAGTCGCGGGTGGTGCCGAAGTGGCCCTGGGCGCTGTCGAGCACGTGCTGGACGATGCTGTCGGGCAGGGAGCCGGCGTAGCTGGGCAGATGGCGTTCGAGGACGAAGCCCAGGGCGCGCACGCGGCTGCCGTCGTCGAGGCGGCAGTTGAGCCATTCCGGGCGGTAGGAGGCGTAGGGCATCTCCCGTTCCCAGAGTGCGTAGAGGTTGGCGTCGAGGTGGTCTTCGGGCAGGCGGAAGGCGAAGCCGGAGCAGGAACCACCACGGTCGAGGCCCAGGACCAGACCGGGAGCTTCCGGCGTGCCGCGGTGGGTGAGGGACCACAGGTAGAGCCCGCGGTGGTAGCCGTGCACCCGCGCGCGGCGTGCCTCGGCCACCGGGAACTCCGGGCGCCAGATCAGCGAGCCGTAGGCGAACAGCCACACCGGGCCGGCGCCGTGTTCGCTCATGGTGATGTCGAGCGAGGCGCGCAGCTGTGCGGGTGTGAAGCGTTCCGGCACCCCCAGTGTCGGTGGATAGAACGGGCCTTCCGAAGCGGGAGACGATGTCATGCGGTACTCCTCAGGTCTCCTGACTGTCATCAACTTAGTAGAACTGCGGCGGCCACGGAAGGGCCTGAAAGGCATAGGTTTATTGCCAAGGCGGGGATGACGACGAACGGCGGTGGACGGATCAGGGGCGGTTCGCGAGCAAGCTCGCTCCTACAAAGATCGCTCCGGCTCAAACCTGTAGGAGCGAGCTTGCTCGCGAACCCGACATCCGGCGGATGTCGAAGCCGGGCATAAAAAAAGGCCGCTCACCCCTGCCTGAGTATTGGGAGAGCGGCCTTGAAGCTCGGTACGTTGTGGAGGTCCCTTTCTACACCCGCTCTGTTTCAGGTGTCTTACAGGTGCCTCAGCGCGCGGTGATGACCGCCAGCTTGGTAATGCCCGCCTTCTCGATGGAGGCCATGGCCTTGGCCACCTGGCCGTAGTTCACGTTCTCGTCCGCCTGCAGCTGCACCCGGACTTCGGCGTCCTTGGCCTTGGCGGCCGCCAGGTTGCCTTGCAGCAGGTCCGGCTGGATCTCGTCCTTGTTGATGAACCACTTGCCGGCGCCGTCGATGCTCACCACCAGCGGGTCCTTCTGCTCCGGCGGGGCGACTGCCTCGGTCTTGGGCAGGTTGATCGGGATGGCGTTGGTCAGCAGCGGCGCGGTGACGATGAACACCACCAGCAGCACCAGCATCACGTCCACCAGCGGGGTGACGTTGATCTCGGAGAGAACCTCGTCGCTGTCCTGGGTCGAGAAGGCCATGTCAGCTCGCCTCCTTCACGCTGGCGCCGGCAGCCGGTTTGCGCGCGGCGGTGGGCAGGGCGACGACGCGGAAGGCGCTCTTCTGCGCGAGGCTGTAGAAGTCGTGGGCGAAGTCGTCCAGATCGGCCGCGGTGAGCTTCAGGCGACGGAGGAAGTAGTTGTAGACCAGCACCGCCGGCACGGCGACGGCGATACCCACGCCCGTGGCGATCAGTGCGCTGCCGATGGGGCCGGCAACGGTCTCCAGGCTCGCCGAGCCGGCGGCGCTGATGCCCTTGAGGGCTTCCATGATGCCCCACACGGTGCCGAACAGGCCGATGAAGGGCGAGGTCGAGCCGATCGAGGCAAGCACGGCCAGGCCCGATTCCAGGGAGCGGCGCTCGCGCTGGATCTGCTGGCGCAGGGCGCGTTCCAGGCGGTCCTGGTGATTGATCGACTGGGCCAGGTCCGGCTGGCCGTTGTCCTGTACCTGGATGGCGGCGAAGCCGGCCTGGGCCACTCGGGCGCCGGCGCCGGGCTTGCCGGCGGCCTGGTCACCGGCCGATTCGAGGCTGGTGGCGCTCCAGAACTGCTTCTGGAAGCGCTTGTCCTGGGACTTCTGGCGGGTGAACTGGACGCCTTTCACCAGGGCCAGCGCCCAGGTGACGACGGAGAAGCCGACCAGCAGCCAGATGACTGCGCCTTCGACGGATTCCAGGGGGTTCAGGGGCAGACTCATGGGTGTTCTCCTTCCGCGATTCTCGTGCGGCTGATCTGGGCAATTCGGATTAATTGAGCTTGAAGTCGATGGGCACGCTGACCCAGCCGTCCTGGGCCACGTCACCGCGCTTGGCCGGCACGAACTTCCAGCGCTGCACGGCTTTCACCGCCGCGGCGTCCAGGGCGTCGCGGCCGCTGGTCTTCTGCACCTGGATTTCGCTCGGGCTGCCGCTGGCCAGCACATGGACGCGCAGCATCACCGTGCCTTCCCAGCCACGGCGCTGGGCCAGCGAGGGGTATTCCGGCGCCGGGTTGTGCAGGTAGCCGGCGTTGGCCGAGGGCGGCGTCAGCGGGGCCGGAGCCGGTGCTGGCGGAGCGGGCGGCGCCGGTTGCGGCGGCGGGGTTTCGGCCTTGGGCGGAGTCGGTTGCGCGACCGGCTTGGGCACGGGCTTGGCCACCGGTTTGGGCTTGGGTTTGGGGATCGGCTTGGGCGGGGGTGGTTTCACCGCGTTCTCGTCCACCACCGGGGGCGGCGGTTCATGCACCACCGGCTCGGGGATCGGCTCGGGCGGCGGCGGTTCCACCACCGGCGGAGTCGGTGCAGTGAATTCGATGGTCATCGGCGGTACCTGTGGCGGCACCTCCGGCAGTTTCGGCGTGGGCTGCTGGCTCAGCCAGTAGATCACCGCGCCGTGCAGGGTCAGGGCGAACAGGCCCAGCAGCAGCGCTTCGCGGCGGCTCAGCGCGCGGGCTTTTGCCGGTACGTGGCGGCCCAGCTCCAGCGCGTGGCGCAGCGGACGGCCGAGATCGACCAGGTCGCCGCCGGGCACGTGGCGCAGGAAAGCATCCGGCGCGAGGGCATGCTGGGGTTGAGCCATGAACGATCTCCTTGCAGGGTCTGCGCGGCTCTACGACGCGCTTGGAACGGACCTGCATGATTGGCGGAGCGTCTTAGCTCTTGAAGTGATTGTTTCTGTTATTTAAATAACTTTTGGTGCTATGTCTTTCCAGTGGATCGCTGCAGGCCGCGCCGTCCGGGGCTTTGCGCCACGTCGTGAAAAGTCGATGCCTTTGCGGCATGGAAAATATGCAGGAAAGGTTGGCGAAAATTTGCTCAAAACGCCGTGATAGAGCGTCCGGCGGAGCCCTGTAGGAGCGAGCTGGCTCGCGAACGGTGCTCGCCGATGGCAGCGGAGATGGGTGGGTTCGCGAGCAGGCTCGCTCCTGCAAACAGCAAAGCCGGAAACGAAAAAGCCCGGTCATTCGACCGGGCTTTTCCTGGGCGTCAGTTGCGCGGCAATCAGAACGCCGGAACGACGGCGCCCTTGTACTTCTCGAGGATGAACTGCTTCACCTCGGGGCTGTGCAGGGCGGCGGCCAGTTTCTGCATGGCGGCGCTGTCCTTGTTGTCCGGGCGGGCCACCAGGATGTTGACGTACGGCGAGTCGGAACCTTCGATGGCCAGGGCGTCCTTGGTCGGGTTCAGCTTGGCTTCCAGGGCGTAGTTGGTGTTGATCAGGGCGAGGTCGACCTGGGTCAGCACGCGCGGCAGGGTGGCCGCTTCCAGCTCACGCACCTTGATGTTCTTCGGGTTCTCGACGATGTCTTTCGGGGTGGCAGTGATGGACTTGTTGTCCTTGAGCTTGATCACGCCGGCCTTGTCCAGCAGCAGCAGGGCGCGGCCGCCGTTGGTGGCATCGTTGGGGATCACCACGGTGGCGCCGGCAGGCAGCTCGTCGAGCTTCTTGAATTTGCTGGAGTAGGCGCCCAGCGGCTCGATGTGCACGCCGGTGACGGCGACCAGGCTGGTGCCCTTGGCCTTGTTGAACTCATCCAGGTACGGCTGGTGCTGGAAGAAGTTGGCGTCCAGGCGCTTCTCGGCGACCTGGGTGTTGGGCTGCACGTAGTCGGTGAATTCCTTCACCTTCAGCTCCACACCTTCCTTGGCCAGGATGGGTTTGACGAAGTTGAGGATCTCGGCGTGGGGCACCGGGGTGGCGGCGACGGTCAGGCTGTCGGCGGCCTGGGCCAGCGGGGTGGCGATGACGGCGGCGGCAGCGAACGCGGCGAAGAGTTTTTTCATGCTTGGCTCCTTTCGTGGCCCGCATCCGGCGGGCTAAGTCGTTATTTATTTGCGGGAGAAGTGGACCACCAGCTTGTCGCCGACGGTCTGCAGAATCTGTACGAGCACCAGCAGCATCACCACGGTGACCACCATCACGTCGGTCTGGAAGCGCTGGTAACCGAAGCGGATGGCCAGGTCGCCGAGGCCGCCAGCGCCGACCACGCCGGCCATCGCGGTGTAGGACACCAGGGTGATGGCGGTGACGGTGATGGCCGCGATGATGCCCGGACGGGCCTCGGGCAGCAGGGCGTTCCAGATGATCTGGCGGGTGCTGGCGCCCATCGCCTGGGTGGCTTCGATGATGCCCTTGTCGACTTCGCGCAGCGCGGTTTCCACCAGGCGCGCAAAGAACGGCGTAGCGCCCACCACCAGCGGCGGAATGGCCCCGGCGACGCCCAGCGAGGTGCCGGTGATCAGCACGGTGAAGGGGATCATCACGATGAGCAGGATGATGAACGGCAGCGAGCGCAGCACGTTCACCACGAAGGACAGCAGGGCGTAGACCGCGCGGTTCTCGAACATCTGCTTGGGCCCGGTGAGGAACAGCAGCACGCCCAGCGGCAGGCCCAGGAGGATGGTGAACAGCAGCGAGCCGCCGAGCATCCAGAAGGTGTCGATGCTGGCCTGGAGAATCTCGGACCAGTCGATATTGGAGAAGAACTCATTCATGCGCGCAGCACCTCGACATGCACTTCGGCGGCATTGAGCTGCGCCATGGCGGCCTCGATGTCACCGCCCACCAGGGACAGGGTGAGCTGGCCGTAGGGCTGGTCCTTGATCCGGTCGATGCGCCCCGCGAGGATGCTGTAGTCCACCCCGGTCTGGCGCGCGACGGTGCCCAGCAGCGGCGCGTAGGTCGCCTCGCCACGGAAGGTCAGGCGCAGGATGCGGCCCGGCACGTGGGCGAAGTCATCGTGCTGCTCGTCCTCGTCGACGCGCTCGGCCTCGAAGACGAAGCGGCGGGTGGTCTCGTGCTGCGGGTGCAGGAACACGTCGGCGACCTCGCCCTGCTCGACGATACGCCCGGCATCCATTACCGCTACCTGATCGCAGACACGACGGATCACGTCCATCTCGTGGGTGATCAGGACGATGGTCAGCTTCAGCTCGCGGTTGATCTGGGCCAGCAGTTGCAGGACCTGGCCGGTGGTCTGCGGGTCGAGGGCGCTGGTGGCCTCGTCGCAGAGCAGGATGGTCGGCCGGCAGGCCAGGGCGCGGGCGATGCCGACGCGCTGCTTCTGGCCGCCGGAAAGCTGTGCCGGGTACTTGCGGGCGTGGTCCTGGAGGCCGACGCGCTCGAGCAGTTCGTCCACCCGCGCGCTGATTTCCGCGGCGCTGAAGGTGCCGGCGAGCCTCATCGGCATGGCGATGTTGTCGGCGACGGTCTTGGAGGCCAGCAGGTTGAAGTGCTGGAAGATCATCCCGACGCGCTGGCGGAAGCGGCGCAGGCCGTCGGCGTCCAGCGCGGTGATGTCTTCGCCATCGATGACGATGCGCCCGCCGCTGGGTTCTTCCAGGCGGTTGATCAGGCGCAGCAGGGTGCTTTTACCGGCGCCGGAATGGCCGATCAGGCCGAACACCTGGCCGCCCTCGATGCTCAGGCGGGTCGGCTGCAGGGCCGGGATATCGCGTCCGGCGACGCGATAGGTCTTGTGGACGTCGTGGAATTCGATCACTTAGCGAACCTTGTGGGTACGGGGAGGCGCCGCTCGCTGCCGGAGCCGTCGGATGAACAGGCGTAGGAAACGAGCGTAGGCGGTCAGCCAAAACCGCGCATTTTAACCTGCTTTTTTATGGCTGATTAATCTTTGTTCAGCTAAGCACGGAACAAAAGGAAATAACGGGCGCCGCGATCGGGCGCCCGCGGGTTACGGGGTGCAGGTCGGCTGGGCAGCCGGTGCTGCAGGAGCGGCGGGCTTCTGCAGGCCGCTCACGTCGGCGGCGACGCCGGGCGCGCGGGGCATCAGCGAACGGGCGCGGGTCAGGGCGGTGGTGGCGCCGTTGACGTCGCCCTGGGCCAGGGCTGCGCGGCTGCGCTCCAGGTACGCGTCGGCCAGGCGCTTGCGGCGCTCGGCGAGCTGGGTGGCGTCTTCCTGTTCGGAACCCAGCGCGAGCTGCGCGGATTCCAGACGGCCGGCGGCCAGCTCGGTCTCGAAAGCGCTGCCGGGGGCAGGGGTGGTCGCGGTGCTCTGGCAGGCCGCCAGGGCCAGTGCCATGGCCATCAGCGCGCACAGGCGGATGACGAACGACTTCATGCGTCAGGGTCTCTTTTGATCAAAAAATCGACAAATTCTACACCGTCCGGCGCGGCAGGACAAAACTCAGCAGGAACAGGGCTGCCGCACTGACCACGATGGAGGGGCCGGCGGGGGTGTCCTTGAACCAGGACAGCGAGAGC
This sequence comes from Enterobacterales bacterium AE_CKDN230030158-1A_HGKHYDSX7, assembly GCA_046940325.1. Taxonomy (GTDB): domain Bacteria; phylum Pseudomonadota; class Gammaproteobacteria; order Pseudomonadales; family Pseudomonadaceae; genus Pseudomonas. The sequence continues at coordinate 400,991 of JBKYMN010000002.1, forward strand.
CCGGCGCACACCGCCACCAGGCCGATCAGACTGGCGCCGAGGGCCATCTGTTCCGGGCTGCGCGCATGCCGCTGGGCGGCGGCGGCGGGGATGATCAGCAGGGAAGTGATCAGCAGCACGCCGACGATCTTCATGGCCACGGCGATGACGATGGCGATCAGCAGCATCAGCGCCAGGCGGATAGCGGTGACCGGCAGGCCTTCGACCCGCGCCAGTTCCTCGTGCACGGTGATCGCCAGCAGCGGTCGCCACAACCAGCAGATCAGCCCGAGCACCAGGGCGCTGCCGGCAACTATCCACAACAGGTCGGTCTGGCTGACGGCGAGCAGGTCGCCGAACAGGTAGGCCATCAGGTCGACGCGCACTTCCTTCATGAAGCTTAGGGTCACCAGGCCCAGCGACAGCGTGCTGTGGGCGAGGATGCCCAGCAGGGTGTCGGCGGCCAGTGGCTGGCGCTGTTGCAGGGTGACCAGCAGCACGGCGAGCAGCACGCAGCCGACGGTTACCGCCAGGGTCGGGCTGACGTCCAGCAGGAAGCCGAGGGCCACGCCGAGCAGGGCGGCGTGGGACAGGGTGTCGCCGAAATAGGCCATGCGTCGCCAGACGACGAACGAACCCAGGGGCCCGGCGACCACCGCCAGGGCCAGCCCGGCGAGGAGGGCGTTGAGCAGGAAATCAGCCATGGTTGCAGTCGGGGCCGTGCTGGTGGACCGGAGTGAAGCGCGTGCCGGCGGGGAAGGCGGGTTTCACCACCTCGCCGTGCAGGTCGTGGGAATGGTCGTGGTGGTGGTGATAGACCGCCAGGCTGCGGGCATCCTGGCCGAACAGCTCGACGAAGGCCGGGTCGCCGCTGACCTGTTCCGGGTGCCCGGAGCAGCAGACGTGGCGGTTCAGGCAGACCACCTTGTCGGTGGCACTCATCACCAGGTGCAGGTCGTGGGAGACCATCAGTACGCCGCAGCCGAGGCGGTCGCGCAGGCGGCCGATCAGGCGGTACAGCTCGGCCTGGCCGGCGACGTCGACGCCCTGCACGGGTTCGTCGAGCACCAGCAGTTCCGGTTTGCGCAGCAGGGCGCGGGCCAGCAGCACGCGCTGCAACTCGCCGCCGGAGACACTCTGCAGCGGCTTGTCGATGACATGGGCGGCGCCGACTTCCTTCAGCGCGTCGAGGGCCTGGGTGCGCTGCACACCGGGGACGAGGCGCAGGAAGCGGAAAACGGTCAGCGGCAGGGTCGGGTCGACATGGAGCTTCTGCGGCATGTAGCCGATGGACAGCTTCGGCTGGCGCCAGACGCTGCCGGTGTCGGGCTTGAGCAGGCCGAGCACGCTGCGCACCAGGGTCGTCTTGCCGGCGCCGTTGGGGCCAATCAGGGTGACGATCTCGCCCGGAGCGATGGTCAGGTCGACATTCTGCAGCACCGCCTGGCCGGCATAGCTGACGCCGACGCCTTGCAGGCGGATCAGGGCGTCGCTCATCACGCCTCCCGCTGGCCGGGGGCGCAGGCGCCGCAGAGGCCGACGATCTCGACGGTCTGGGTTTCCACGGCGAAGCCGACACCCCTGGCGCCGGCGACGATGGCCTCGCTGATGGCCGGCTGTTCCAGCTCGATGGCGGTGTGGCAGGCGCGGCAGATGAGGAACTGGCCTTCGTGGGCGTGTTCCGGATGGGCGCAGCCGATGAAGGCGTTGAGCGAGGCGATGCGGTGCACCAGGCCGTTTTCCAGGAGGAAGTCCAGGGCGCGGTAGACCGTCGGTGGCGCCGCCTTGCGGCCGTCTTCCTCGCTCAGTACGGCGAGGATGTCGTAGGCGCCCAGCGGCTTGTGGCTCGCCCAGACCAGCTCCAGCACGCGCCGGCGCAGCTCGGTCAGGCGCACGCCCTGGCGCGCGCACAGCGCGTCGGCGTCGGCCAGGGCGCTGGCCACGCAGTTGGCGTGGTCGTGCGGACGGCAGGCGAGGGGAGTCTTGGGGGCAATCTTGTACATGCGCGGCGACGCTCGGGTTCAGAGACGTTATTATATTACTCTGTCATGTCTCCCCTGTGTGAGTGCTGCCGTGTCCTTCCGTCCCGTCGCCCTGCTGACCGCCGCCTGCGCGTTGCTGCTCAGCCTACCCGTGCGCGCCGAGGTCAGCGTGCTGACCAGCATCAAGCCGCTGCAACTGATCGCCGCCGCCATCCAGGACGGCGAGGGCACGCCGGACGTGCTGCTGCCGCCGGGCGCCTCGCCGCACAGCTATTCGCTGCGCCCCTCGGACATCCGCCGGGTGCGCGACGCGCAATTGTTCTACTGGGTAGGCCCGGACCTGGAGAACTTCCTGCCCAAGGTGCTGGACAGCCGCAAGGGGCCCAGCGTGGCCTTGCAGGACCAGGCCGGCATGCACCTGCGCAAGTTCGCCGACTTCAGCGAGTCGAACCACCCGGCTCATGATGAAGGGCATGAGGATGACCACGATGACCTGGGCCACGATCATGATCACCGCCCCGGCATGATCGACGCCCACCTCTGGCTGCTGCCGGCCAACGCCCAGGTGATCGCCGCGCGCATGGCCGAGGACCTGGCCATCGCCGATCCGGCCAACGCCAGCCGCTACCAGGCCAACCTGAAGGCCTTCGACGAGCGCATGGACCAGCTCAATACCCGCCTGCAGCAACGTATCGATCCGCTCAAGGGCAAGCCGTTCTTCGTCTTCCACGAGGCATTCGATTACTTCGAGGAGGCCTACGGCCTGCGTCACACCGGCGTATTCGCCGTGTCCGCCGACGTGCAGCCGGGCGCCCGCCATGTCGCCATGATGCGTGCGCAACTGCAGAAGGCCGGGCCGTCCTGCATCTTCAGCGAGCCGCCGATTCGCCCGCGCCTGGCCGATACCCTGAGCCAGGGCCTGCCGGTGCGCCTGGCCGAACTGGATGACCTGGGCGTGGGCGTGAAGGTCGATGCGCAGGGCTATGAACATCTGCTGGGCAACCTGGCGGATGAGTTTGCGGGGTGTCTGGAGAAGCTCTGAGCCGGGCTCCCAGGAAACTCCTGTACGGGGGCTTCCCTCACCCTGGCCCTCTCCATCCGGGAATGGGCTGGGGGCGTCCGCACGCACCCACGTTACCCTGTAGGAGCGGGCCATGCCCGCGATCGCGCGCATGGCGCGCTCCTACAGTTCACATGCCCGCACCGGGCGCGGCACTGTGCCATCGCCGCGCCTGATCGTCGCACCGCTCTCGCCTGAAATTTCCTATCGTTTCCGCTACCAACGCCCCGCCAATCGTCGGTTGCATGGCTCTTTTCCTGCGTCTTCCGATCAACCGTCTATCGTCTGAGGGTGGACCTGTCTGGCACTAGATATTGATGCCGATCAGTCTTTCATGCCTACATATTGGGTCTACTCGCGCCCCATTGCGCCCTGCCACCCAACCGACAGGAGGTTATTTTCGGATGGCCAAGACCGATGCGCGCCAACGCGGCGCCAACCCAGGAGTTCTCGCCCTGCAGCCTGCCTCGCAGGATATCTGGGACAGCAAGTACCGCCTCAAGCACAAGAGCGGCGACCCCATCGATGGCAGCGTCGACGAGACCTGGCAGCGCGTCGCCCGCGCCCTCGCCGACGTCGAGGCCAACAAGGCACTGCGCGAACACTGGTACGAGCGCTTCCTCTGGGCCCTGCGCAATGGCGCCATTCCGGCCGGGCGGATCATTTCCAACGCCGGCGCCCAGGGGCACAAACCGGCTACCTCGACCATCAACTGCACCGTCTCCGGGATCATCCGCGACTCCATGGACGACATCCTGGAGAAGGTCCACGAGGCCGGCCTGACGCTCAAGGCCGGCTGCGGCATCGGCTACGAATTCAGCACCCTGCGCCCGCGCGGCGCCTACGTCTCCGGCGCCGGTGCGCACACCAGCGGGCCGCTGTCGTTCATGGATATCTACGACAAGATGTGCTTCACCGTCAGCTCCGCCGGCGGGCGGCGCGGCGCGCAGATGGGCACCTTCGACGTCAGCCATCCGGACGTGCGCGAGTTCATCCGCGCCAAGCGTGAAGATGGCCGCCTGCGCCAGTTCAACCTCAGCCTGCTGATCACCGACGGCTTCATGAACGCCGTGGAGAACGACGAGGATTGGCCGCTGGTGTTCCCGATCCACGAGAAGGAGCGCGACGAGGTCGACCTCAAGGATGCGGACGAAGTCGTCTGGCGCGACTGGCCGGTGCATGACCACTACCTGATCGGCGACGACGGCCGCGTGGCCTGCAAGGTCTACGGCCGGGTCAAGGCGCGGCACCTGTGGGACATGATCATGGTGTCCACCTATGACTACGCCGAGCCCGGCTTCATCCTCATCGACCGGGTCAACGAGATGAACAACAACTGGTGGTGCGAGGCAATCCGCGCCACCAATCCCTGCGGCGAGCAGCCGTTGCCACCCTATGGTTCCTGCCTGCTCGGCTCGGTGAACCTGACCACCTTCGTGGTCGACGCCTTCGGCGACAACGCGCGCTTCGACTGGGAGCGCTACCGCGAAGTGGTCCGCGTGTTCACCCGCATGCTCGACAACGTGGTGGAGATCAATGGCCTGCCGCTGGAGCAGCAGCGCGCGGAAATCCTCGGCAAGCGTCGTCACGGCATGGGCTTCCTCGGCCTCGGTTCGGCGCTGACCCTGCTCAAGCTGCGCTACGGCAGCCCGGAAGCCTGCGTATTCACCGAGGAAGTGGCGCGCGAGATGGCCCTGGTGGGCTGGGAAGTGGCGCTGGAGCTGTCCCGCGAGAAAGGCCCGGCGCCGGCACTGGTGAAGGAATACGACGTCACCGCCGAGATGCTGCGCAAACGCCCGGAAATGAAGGCCGACGGCCTCAAGGTTGGCGACAAGATCGCTGGCCGCGTGCTGCACGCCAAGTACTCGCGCTATATGCAGCGCGTCGCCGAGCATGCGCCGCAGCTGATCGAGGAACTGGCCGAGCACGGCGCGCGCTTCACCCACCACAGCTCCATCGCGCCCACCGGCACCATCAGCCTGAGCCTGGCGAACAACGCCTCCAACGGCATCGAGCCGAGCTTCGCACACCACTATTCGCGCAACCTGATCCGCCCCGGTCGCAAGACCAAGGAGAAGATCTCGGTCTTCAGCTACGAGCTGCTGGCCTACCGCGACCAGGTGGACCATCACGCCGTGCCGGGCGCGGAGGAAGAGAAGCACCGCCTGCCGGACTACTTCATCACCGCCGACGACATCACCCCGCAGCAGCACGTGGACATCCAGGCGGCCGCGCAGAAGTGGATCGACTCGTCGATCTCCAAGACCGCCAACGTCCCCACTGACTACCCGTTCGAGAACTTCAAGGACATCTACCTGTACGCCTGGCGCCAGGGCCTGAAGGGCTGCACCACCTTCCGCTTCAACCCGGCGGCCTTCCAGGGCGTGCTGGTGAAGGAGTCGGACCTGGAGAAGACGGTGTACCGCTTCGAGCTGGAAGACGGCAGCGTGGTGGAGCTCAAGGGCAACGAGGAAGTGGAGTACGACGGCGAGATCCATACCGCCGCCAACCTCTTCGATGCCCTGAAAGAAGGCTATTACGGCAAGTACTGATACCCCTGGAGAATGCTATGAGCGTCAAGATCAACCAGAAGATCAAAGGCTTCCAGGTGGTGGACGTGGCCGAGGAAAAGGCCCGCGTGGAAGCCGCCGCGGCGGCCGCCGTGGTGAAGATGGACGAAACCCTGCAGCGCCCCGAGCTGCTGGTGGGCGCCACCTACAAGATCAAGTCACCGCTGTTCGAGCATGCGCTGTACGTGACCATCAACGACGTGGTACTCAACCCGGACACCCCGTACGAGCAGCGCCGGCCCTTCGAGATCTTCATCAACTCGAAGAACATGGACCACTTCCAGTGGATCGTCGCGCTCACCCGGATCATGTCCGCAGTGTTCCGCAAGGGCGGTGACTGTACCTTCCTGGTGGAAGAGATGAAGGCGGTGTTCGACCCGCGCGGCGGCTACCTCAAGCGCGGGGGCATCTATATGCCGTCGATCGTCGCCGAGATCGGCGCTGTGGTGGAGCGCCACCTGGTCGCCATCGGCCTGATGGAAGGCCCGCAGCTGGACGAGGAGCAGCGCCTGTACCTCGCCGAAAAGCGCGCCGCCTACGAAGCCGCCCAGGGCACCAACAAGGCCGAACCCGGCGAAGGCTTCCCCGCCGGCGCCCAGCTGTGCGGCAAGTGCAACACCATGGCGGTGGTGCAGATGGATGGCTGCGCCACCTGTCTGAACTGCGGGCATAGCAAGTGCGGGTGAGTGGGAGGCTCTGCGACGCATGCGTCGCCCCGCGAACGCCTGGCCATGGATGGCCAGGCCGGGGCTGAACATGGGCAGAGGAGTAACGGCAGGGATGCCAGCCCCCCTATTCGATCTTCTCGCTACCCGCCTCACACCGACTCTCCCTGTTAGGAGCGAGCCATGCCCGCGATCGCGCGCATGGCGCGCTCCTACAGGTGATATTCGCTTGGGCCGAATGAGCTACAGCGCAAATGGCAGGTGAATCCCCACCTTCTGCCGCTGCTCCAGGCGTCGCTCGAACTCGCTCGGATCGTGGATCAGCACGTCCTGCCCGGCGAATGCCTCAGCGGCGATCAGCCGCGACAGCCAGAAGCGCACACACGCCACCCGCAGCAGCTCCGGCCACAGCTCGGCTTCCAGCGCGGTAAACGGTCGCCTGGCCGCATAGGCCGCCAGCAGGGCGCGGGCGCGCGGGCCGTCGAGGGCGCCATCGTCGGTCGAGCACCAGTCGTTCACGGTGATCGCCAGGTCGTAGAGCATCCAGCCGGAACTGGCGTTGTAGAAGTCGATCACCCCCGCCAGGTGCGGGCCGTCGAACAGCACGTTGTCGCGGAACAGGTCGGCGTGCAGGTTGGCGCGTGGCAGCGCCGGTTGTTCGGCGAGCAGGCGGGCAATTTCTTCCAGGGCATCGCCCAGCAGGGTTGCGGCGTTGCCGGAAAGGTGCGACTGCATCGTCTCGCCTTCATGCAGCATCCAGCTCAAGCCACGGTCGCTGGGGCGCTCGATGATCCGATCACGGGTCGCCAGGTGCAGGCGGGCCAGCAGGTTGCCGACCTCCTGGCAGTGATGGTTGTTCGGTGAGCGCTCGTGGCGGCCGGCCAGCCGCGGTTGCAGCAGCGCCGGTTTGCCTTCGAGCTGGCGCAGCGCCTCGCCGTCTTTCGTGCGCAGGGCGTAGGGCACCGGCAGGTCGGCTTCGTGCAGCACGTCGAGCAGTTCGATGAAGAACGGCATCTCCTGCACCGGGCCGCGTTCGACCAGGGTCAGGACGAATTCGCCCTGCTCCAGGCTGACGAAGAAATTGCTGTTTTCCGACCCTTCGGCGATGCCGCGGAAGTCCCGCAGGCGGCCGAGGCCGTAGGGGGCGAGGAAGTCTTCGAGAACCGGACGTTCCAGAGGCGTGAATACCGACATGCTCAATCCTCTGGAGCGTCGTGGAGGGGAAGGTTTACCAGCTGAAGATCTGCCACTGCGGAATCAGCTTGTCGGGCTGGTCCGAGCGGATGAAGTTGCCGTCGCTGCCGTCCTGGCGCACCAGGAAGTACGGCTTGCCGTGCTTGGGCACGACCTTGATGGCGTAGAGGAAGCCGTTCACACGGTATTCCTGGATGGTCTTGTCGCCCTCCTGGCGGATGGTCACATCCGGTTCCGGCGTCGGGGCATCGTCCGCTGCCATCACGGCAGTCGCGCCAAGACCCAGCAGAGCGGCGAGCAACAGGCGGTTCAACGTACGCATGATAACCTTGTCCCTTTGTCGAATTGGCTACGGACATTTTAGCCCGAGCCCTTCTGAAAAGGTTGATTCCCCTCATGAGCCAAGCACCCCTCGTCCTCGTGGACGGCTCGTCCTACCTGTATCGTGCCTTCCATGCCCTGCCGCCGCTGATGACCTCCACCGGCATGCCGACGGGAGCGGTGAAGGGCGTGCTGAATATGCTCAAGAGCCTGCGCAAGCAGTACCCGGACAGCCCCTTCGCGGTGGTCTTCGATGCCAAGGGCGGGACCTTCCGCGATGAGATGTTTGCCGAGTACAAGGCCAATCGCCCCTCGATGCCGGACGACCTGCGGGTGCAGGTGGAGCCGTTGCACGCCACGGTGCGCGCCCTCGGCCTGCCGCTGCTCTGCGTGGAAGGCGTGGAAGCGGATGACGTGATCGGTACCCTGGCCCGACAGAGCGCGGCCGGTGGTCGCGCGGTGGTGATCTCCACCGGCGACAAGGACATGGCGCAGCTGGTCGACGGGCACATTACGCTGGTCAACACGATGACCGGTAGCACGCTCGACGTGGATGGCGTTAAGGAGAAATTCGGTGTCGGTCCTGAGCTGATCATCGATTACCTCGCGCTGATGGGCGACAAGGTCGACAACATTCCCGGCGTGCCGGGTGTCGGCGAAAAGACCGCCCTCGGCCTGCTCACTGGCGTGGGTGGTGGCCTCGATGTGCTCTATGCCAGCCTGAACAAGGTGCCCGAACTGCCGATCCGCGGCGCCAAGGGCCTGCCGGCCAAGCTCGAAGAGCACAAGGACATGGCCTACCTGTCCTACAAGCTCGCCACCATCAAGTGCGACGTTGAGCTGAACATCGAGATCGATGCCCTGCACCCCGGCGAGCCGGACCGCGAGGCGCTGACCGAGCTGTACCGTACCCTGGAATTCAAGACCGGGCTGGACGACCTGCAACGCCAGGCGGCCAAGGCCGGAAGCCCGCAACTGGCACTGGAGGAGGCGCCGGCGGCTGCGGCAGAGAAGCTATACGAAGTCGTCCTGGAGCAGGCTCAGTTCGACGCCTGGCTGAAGAAGCTCGAAGCCGCCGACCTGATCGCCTTCGACACCGAGACCACCAGCCTCGACCCGCAGCAGGCCCAGGTAGTGGGCGTGTCCTTCGCGGTGAAGGAGGGCGAAGCCGCCTACGTACCGGTAGCCCACAGCTACATGGGCGTGCCGGCGCAGCTGGACCGCGACGCCGTGCTCAAGGCGCTCAAGCCGCTGCTGGAAGACCCGAAGAAGCGCAAGGTCGGCCAGCACGCCAAATACGACATGAACGTCCTGGCCAACGCCTCGACGCCCATCACCGTGCAGGGCGTTGCCTACGACACCATGCTCGAGTCCTACGTGCTGGACTCCACCGCGACCCGCCATGACATGGACAGCCTGGCGCTCAAGTACCTGGGCCACAGCACCATCCGCTTCGAGGACATCGCCGGCAAGGGCGCCAAGCAGCTGACCTTCGACCAGATCGCCCTGGAACAGGCCGGCCCCTACGCCGCCGAAGACGCCGACGTCACCCTGCGCCTGCACCAGACCCTGTGGCAGAAACTGGAGGCCATCCCGTCGCTGGCCAAGGTCCTCACCGAGATCGAGATGCCGCTGGTGCCGGTGCTGGCGCGCATCGAGCGCAACGGCGCGCTGGTGGACGCCAACCTGCTGGGCAAGCAGAGCGTCGAACTGGGCGAGAAGATGGTCGAGTTGCAGCGCCAGGCCTACGACCTGGCGGGTGAAGAGTTCAACCTCGGCTCGCCCAAGCAACTGGGCGCCATCCTTTATGAAAAGCTGGGCCTGCCGGTGCTCTCCAAGACCGCCACCGGCCAGCCGTCCACCGCCGAGAACGTTCTCGCCGAGCTGGCCGAGCAGGATTACGAGCTGCCCAAGGTGATCATGCAGTACCGCTCCATGAGCAAGCTCAAGAGCACCTACACCGACAAGCTGCCGGAGCAGATCAACCCGCGCACCGGGCGCATCCACACCAGCTACCACCAGGCGGTGGCGGCGACCGGCCGGCTGTCTTCCAGCGACCCGAACCTGCAGAACATCCCGATCCGCACCGCCGAGGGCCGGCGCATCCGTCAGGCCTTCGTCGCGCCCAAGGGCTACAAGCTGCTGGCGGCGGACTACTCGCAGATCGAGCTGCGCATCATGGCCCACCTGGCCAAGGACGAAGGCCTGCTGGATGCCTTCCGTCATGACCGCGACGTGCACCGCGCCACCGCCGCCGAAGTGTTCGGCGTGCCGCTGGACGAGGTGACGGGCGACCAGCGCCGCAGCGCCAAGGCGATCAACTTCGGCCTGATCTATGGCATGAGCGCCTTCGGCCTGGCCAAGCAGATCGGCGTCGAGCGCAAAGAGGCGCAGGCCTATATCGACCGCTATTTCGCCCGTTACCCGGGCGTGCTGGCCTACATGGAGCGCACCCGCGCCCAGGCCGCCGAGCAGGGCTTCGTCGAGACGCTGTTCGGCCGGCGCCTGTACCTGCCGGAAATCGCCTCGAAGAACGGCGCCATGCGCAAGGCCGCCGAGCGCACCGCGATCAACGCACCGATGCAGGGCACGGCGGCGGACATCATGAAGCGCGCGATGGTGGCTGTGGATAACTGGCTGCAGGAGAGCGGCATCGATGCCCGCGTCATCCTCCAGGTACACGACGAACTGGTGCTGGAAGTGCGCGAGGACCTGGTCGATCAGGTTCGTGATGGCATTCGGCCGCTAATGAGCGGCGCGGCGGAACTGGACGTACCGTTGGTCGTCGAAGCCGGTGTGGGAGCGAATTGGGACGAGGCCCACTGATCGACTTGACGAACGGTCGGAAGGCCCGCCAGCCGGGCCTTCTGGCACGATTGTTCAGGCACTTTCGGGCCTGCCTGAAAAAATCTTTTGTGACCCGCTGAACTTTCCCGCGAGGAGCCGAGTCAGAACTCGTGAATGGCTGGTGAAGCCCTTCGATGCTCCTTTGCAGTGTTTAGTGTTGGCAGATTACTGGACCCCGCCCTAGCGGTCCGGACTTAAACCCCGAACTTCCCCCTCCCCATACGAAGCTCGGGGTTTTTTTTGCCTGCGATTCGGCCTCAGGCCTCCTCGCCGGCTTCCTCTTCTTCCTCGTCCAGCAGCCCCAGCCAGCCGGCCAGGACCAGCTGCGCCTCTTCCACGCCCTGGCGCTTGGGCGCCGAGAACAGCTGCAGGGTGGCAACATCGCCCCAGCCGTCGAGGATTTCCTTGCGGGTCTTGAGCAGCGCGTTCTTCGCCGCGCCGTAGGCCAGCTTGTCGGCCTTGGTCAGCAGCACGTGGATCGGCAACTGGCTGGCCTGCGCCCAGTCGAGCATCAGGCGGTCGAAATCGGTCAGCGGGTGGCGGATATCCATCAGCAGCACCACGCCGGCTAGCGCATTGCGGCTGGAGAGATAAGCTTCCAGGTGCTGCTGCCAGTGCAGCTTCAGCGGAATCGGCACCTTGGCGTAGCCGTAACCGGGCAGGTCGACCAGGCGGCGTTCGTCATCCAGGCGGAAGAAGTTCAGCAACTGGGTGCGGCCGGGGGTCTTGGAGGTCCGCGCCAGGTTCGCGTGGGTCAGCGCGTTCAGCGCGCTGGACTTGCCCGCGTTGGAGCGGCCGGCGAAGGCGACTTCCAGGCCGGAATCTTCCGGGCACTGGTTCACCTTGGCGGCGGAGATGAGGAAAGTGGCCTGCTGGCAGAGGCCGAGAATCGGGTTTTTCGTAGCGTTTTTCGTGGACATGGGTAACTTCGCGGCGGGTGCGACGCGGTGTCGCGGGGGGCTGTTTCGTTTCCGTTTGGGCATCGGAAGTATATAATGCCGCGGATTTTGTGTGCGCTTTATCCCCCAGGGTCGAGCCACACGGGAACGTTGGAGTCCGCGCAATCAAGAACGCGGATGTTCCCTGCGATGAGGATAATCATGAAGAAACTGCTGTTCGCAGCCATCGTTGCCGCGCTGGCGTCCAGCGCCCTGGCGGCCCAGGATCCGGAAGCCGTTTTCAACAGAGCCTGTGGCGCCTGCCACAATGGTCAGTTGCCAATGGCGCCGAAGAAGGGCGACGCCACTGCTTGGAAGCCGCGCCTGGACAAGGGCATGGACACGCTGGTGCAACATGTGACCAACGGTTTCAACGCGATGCCGCCTCGCGGCCTGTGCACCGACTGCAGCGCCGAGGATTACCAGACAATTATCCAGTGGATGTCGAAGTAACTCCCAAGGCCTTACTCTTTCACCCTTAGCCGTTATTGGATTAGCTGATGAACAAATTGATCGTGAGTCTGCTGTTGACCCTGGGTCTTGTCGGTGTGGCGCACGCCGCTGGCGACGCCAAGGCCGGTCAGGCGAAAGCTGCTGTCTGTGGTGCCTGCCACGGTGCCGATGGCAACAGCATGGCGCCCAACTTCCCGAAACTGGCAGGGCAAGGCGAGCGTTACCTGCTCAAGCAGATGCACGACATCAAGGACGGCAAGCGCACCGTGCTGGAAATGACCGGTCTGCTGACCAACCTCAGCGACCAGGACCTGGCCGACATCGCCGCCTACTTCTCCAGCCAGAACGGCTCCGTCGGCGCTGCCGATCCCAAGCTGGTCGCCCAGGGTGAAGCCCTGTTCCGCGGCGGCAAGCTCGCCGAAGGCATGCCGGCCTGCACCGGTTGCCACAACCCGGCCGGTCAGGGCAACGCCGAAGCCGGCTTCCCGCACCTGGGTGGCCAGCACGCGGCCTATACCGCCAAGCAGCTGACCGCCTTCCGCGAAGGCGAGCGCACCAACGACGGCGACGCCATGATCATGCGCAGCATCGCCGCCAAGCTGTCCAACAAGGACATCGCCGCGATCTCCAGCTACATCGAAGGCCTGCACTAAGCAGCCTTCGGCGCAACAGCCGGATCGAAAAAAAGGGTGGCCTCGGCCACCCTTTTTTGCATCCACCCCCACTACAATGCTGGAACCGTGACTGGCCCCCCCCGGTCAAACCGCTTCATCCCGCTGCGCTTGAGCGCGGCGGGTCCGCTCAGCCAAGGAGTGAACCATGCGTAACCTGATTTTCACCGCCGCTCTTGCCTTCGCCGGCCTGTTCGCCCTCAACGCGAACGCCGCCGACTTCGAAGCGGGCAAGAACTACACCGAGCTGAACCAGGCCGTCCCGGTCTCCCAGCCCGGCAAGATCGAGGTGGTGGAGCTGTTCTGGTACGGTTGCCCGCACTGCTATGCCTTCGAACCGACCATCAACCCGTGGGTCGAGAAGCTGCCGGCCGACGTTCATTTCGTGCGCATTCCGGCCATGTTCGGCGGCCTGTGGAACATCCACGGCCAGCTGTTCCTGACCCTGGAATCCATGGGAGTGGAGAAGAAGGTGCACCACTCGATCTTCGAGAAGCTGCACAACAACCCGAAAGCCCTGACCACCCCGGAAGAAATGGCTGACTTCGTCGCCGAACAGGGCGTCGACAAGGACAAGTTCCTCAGCACCTACAACTCCTTCGCCATCAAGGGCCAGATCGAGAAGGCCAAGAAACTGGCGATGGCCTACCAGATCAGTGGCGTACCGACCATGGTCGTCAATGGCAAGTATCGCTTCGACATCGGCTCGGCCGGTGGCCCGGACGAGGCGCTGCAGCTGGCCGACCAGCTGATCGCCAAGGAACGCGCCAGCGCCAAGGCCGCCCAGTAAGGTCCCATGACGATGCTGCGCCGGCGGACTCGTGAACGTGTCGCGGGGGCCTGCGTCCCGCGGGAGAATCCCGCGCTCGGGGCTCCCGCCGGCCTGCCCGACGACGGCCGGCTGCGCCTGCTCAGCTTCAATATCCAGGTGGGCATCAGTACCGAAAGGTACCGCCACTACCTGACCCGCGGCTGGCAGCACCTGCTGCCGGCCGCCGGGCGCGCCAGCAACCTGCAGCGCATCGGCGAGCTGCTCCACGACTACGACGTGGTGGCCCTGCAGGAGGCCGACGGCGGCAGCATCCGCTCCGGCAATATCAACCAGGTCGAACACCTGGCCCAGCTCGGTGCCTTCCCCTATTGGTACCAGCAGCTCAACCGCAACCTCGGGCGTCTCGCCCAGCACAGCAACGGCCTGCTCAGCCGCCTGCAGCCCAGCGCCCTGGAAGACCACCCGCTGCCCGGACCGCCCGGCCGCGGTGCGATCCTCATGCGCTTCGGCGAAGGCAAGGACGCGCTGGCCGTGGTGATGATGCACCTGGCCCTCGGTGCGCGGACCCGCACCCGCCAGCTCGCCTATATCCGCGAGCTCCTGCAGGACTACCGCCACCACGTGCTGATGGGCGACATGAACACCCATGCCACCGACCTGCTGGAAAGCTCGCCACTGCGCGACCTCCAGCTCATCGCCCCACAGGTCGAGGCCACCTTCCCCAGCTGGCGCCCGCAGCGCTGCCTGGACCACATCCTGCTCAGTTCCGAGCTGGCGCTGGAACGCGTCAGTGTCCTCCCGCACCCGATTTCCGACCACCTGCCGGTGGCCGTGGAAATCCGCCTGCCGGATGCCCTGCGTTCGTCCTCGTCGCTCGCCTTGCGCGGCGAGGACCCTGAATGAGTCGCGACGACGACCAACGCTGGAAACAGAAATACCTCGATAACCTGGAGCAGCAGGAGAAGCTCGAGCGCCGCTGGGATGCCCGTCTCGACCTGCTGCGCCGTGGCCTGGTGCGCAGCAGCCTGGCCGCCGAAGGCAGCGACAAGGCAGTGGACGCCTGCATGAAGGAGCTGCGCGAGGTGCTGCGCCGCGACGACATGGACGCCGGCCTGTCGCGTCTGATCCCGCAGCTGGAAAAGGCCGTGCTCGACTCCGAGCAACGTCGCCAGCAGCGTATCGAACAGAATGTCGCTGCGCTCAGCCAGCTGTCGCAGCAACTGCTGTCCCTGGACATGCCGGGTGACGTACGCAAGCCGCTCAAGCGGCTGACCAAGGACATCCCCAGTCGCGGCAGTTCCTCCCGCGAGCTCCCGGCGCTGCTGAGCGAACTGAGCCGCTTGCAGCGCCAGGTGCTGGACCACTTCGGCAATGGCGGCGGCGAGCAGCGCCCCGGCTTCCTGCAACGGCTGTTCGGCAGCCGCGACAGCGATGACGCCGACGAGCCTGACTCGATGCCCAGCGCGCCCGTTGCCCCGGCAGAGGCTGCGCCGATGGCCGAAGCGGCGGTGGAGCTTCCCGCGCCTGGCGAAGCCCGATCTGCTGCACCTGCACCTGCACCTGCACCTGCACCTGCACCTGCACCTGCACCTGCACCTGCCGAGGCGGTCGTTGCCCGGGCACAGGCCGAAGCTCCTGTTGCCCAGGTTGAGGACGCCGCTTCGGCGCTGATTCCGGAGCCGGCTCCGGAGCTGCCCGCTGAACTTTCGCCGGTGGCGCCGGCGGAGCCAGTCGCCGTGGCGGAAGTCATCGCCGTGGCGCCTGCCGCAGAGCCGGCCAATCACGATGACGCCAGCCTGCTGGACAGCCTGCCCGTGCCACCCGGCCTGTTCGGTACCCCCGAAGACGCGCGCCAGGCCAATGATCCCTACGCCCTGCCGCCGCGCCCGGAGCCCGGCTACAGCGCCGTGGCGCCGCACATCGAGGCGAGCCTGCTGCGCCTGCTGGACGAGATGCACCTGCCGGCCGCCCAGCAGATCCAGGCCGAGGCCCTGCGCTCGCGCATCCACGGCAGCCTCAACTGGTACGAACTGGTGCCGGTGCTGGATGACCTGGGGGTGTTGGTGCTGTCGCTCAACGACAGCGGCCAGCGCGAGTTCGAAGGCTACCTGCACCAGCTCAACGACCGCCTGGGTGCTTTCCTGGATGGCCTGCAGGCCGTGCAGGAGAATCACAGCGGTTCCAGCTCCAGCGCCCGCGACCTGGACGACAGCCTGCGTGAACAGGTCAGCGGCCTGAAGGAAAGCGTGCTGGAAGCCACCGACCTGGAAGGCCTCAAGCGCAATGTCGAATCGCGCCTGCAGGGACTGGTCGGCACCATGGACCGCTTCCGCGAGGAGCGCGAGGTTCGCGAACGCGAAGTGGGCGAGCGCATCCAGTCGCTGGTGGTCCGCGTCGCCAGCATGGAAGAGGAGGCTCGCACCTTCCAGGCGAACATCGAGGACCAGCGCCAGAAGGCCATGACCGATGCCCTGACCGGCCTGCCCAACCGCGCCGCGCTGAGCGAGCGGCTGGACCTGGAAGTCGCGCGCTGGCAACGCTACGGCGGCGACCTGCTGCTGGCGGTGCTGGATGTCGACCACTTCAAGCGCATCAACGACGACTTCGGCCACTTGGCGGGCGACAAGGTCCTGAAGATCATCGCCAATGAACTGGCCAAGCGCGTGCGCAAGACCGACTTCATCGCCCGTTACGGCGGCGAGGAGTTCGTCGTGCTGCTGCCGGCCACGCCGCTGGCGGGCGGGCAACAGCTGCTCGACCTGCTGCGCGGCGCCATCGAGGCCTGTCCCTTCCACTTCAAGGGCGAGCGCCTGAGCATCACCTGCTCGGCGGGCCTCACGGCCTTCCGCGAGGGCGAGCGCGCCGAAGCGGTGTTCGAGCGCGCCGACCAGGCGCTGTACCGGGCCAAGCGCGGCGGGCGAAACCGCCTCGAAGTCGACTGAATAGAGCTCGCTCCTTGTAGGAGCGAGCTTGCTCGCGAACCCCCGCCGTTGCTGATGATCATCGTGGACGCAGTCCGCTCTTGCAGGAATCGCGCTTCCGTTTGTGCGAGAAATTCTTGACGAACGAAACAACATAGGTTTTGATTCGCACACTTATCTTTCGAATCGAAACTTGATCGTTCATGTCGAAACGCAATACTCCTCAACGCCGCCACGACATCCTGGCGCTGCTCGCCGAACAGGGCGAAGTCAGCGTGGACGATCTCGCGCGCCGCTTCGCCACCTCCGAGGTGACCATCCGCAAGGACCTGGCCGCCCTGGAAGGCAACGGCCTGCTGCTGCGCCGCTACGGTGGCGCGGTGCCGATGCCCCACGAGCTGATCGCCGAGCCGACCCAGCCGCTGTCACGCTACAAGCAGGCCATCGGCCGAGCCGCGGCGGCCTGCATCCGTGAGCACGCGCGGATCATCATCGACAGCGGCAGCACCACCGCCGCGCTGATCCCGGAGCTGGGCCGCAAGCCCGGCCTGGTGGTGATGACCAATTCCCTGAGCGTGGCCAACGCCCTGCGCGAGCTGGAGCGCGAACCGGTGCTGTTGATGACTGGCGGCACCTGGGACCCGCACTCCGAGTCGTTCCAGGGCCAGGTGGCCGAACAGGTGCTGCGCTCCTACGATTTCGATCAGCTGTTCATCGGTGCCACCGGGCTGGACATCGAGCGTGGCACGACGACCTTCAACGAACTGCTGGGCCTGAGCCGGGTCATGGCCGAGGTCGCCCGCGAGGTGATCGTCATGGCCGAGGCCGACAAGCTGGGCCGGCGCATTCCCAACCTGGAGCTGCCCTGGAGCAGCGTCCAGACCCTGATTACCGATGAACGCCTGAGCGATGAAGCGTTCGAACTGATCCAGGCGCGCGGCGTGAAAGTGATCCGCGCGCGCTGCGAAGACTGACAGGAGACCCAAGCCATGTGTGGAATCGTAGGCGCCATCGCCGAGCGCAACATCACCCCGATCCTCGTCGAAGGCCTCAAGCGCCTGGAATACCGTGGCTACGACAGCGCCGGCGTGGCGGTGATCGACGGCAATGGCGTGCTGGATCGCCGTCGCCGTGCAGGCAAGGTCTCCAGCCTGGAACAGGCCATCGAGGAGCAGCCGCTGCTCGGCCGTCTGGGCATCGCTCACACCCGCTGGGCCACCCACGGAGCGCCTACCGAGGCCAACGCCCACCCGCACTTCTCCCGTGGCGAAGTGGCGGTGGTGCACAACGGCATCATCGAGAACTTCGAGCCCCTGCGCGAAATGCTCAAGGCGCGTGGCTATGAGTTCACCTCGCAGACCGACACCGAGGTCATCGCCCACCTGCTGCACCTGCGTCTGGGGGAACTGGGCGACCTGACCGTCGCGCTCAAGGCCGTGGTCAAGGAACTGCACGGCGCCTATGGCCTGGCGGTGATCAGCAGCAAGCAGCCCGACCGCATCCTTGCCGCCCGCAGCGGCAGCCCGCTGGTGGTGGGCCTGGGGCATGGCGAGAACTTCCTTGCCTCCGACCAGCTGGCGCTGCGCCAGGTCACCGACCGCTTCATCTACCTGGAAGAGGGCGACATCGCCGAAATCCGCCGCGACGGCCTGCAGCTGTGGGACGTCAACGGCAACCCGGTACAGCGTGAGGAAGTGCGCTACCACGAGGGTGCCGAGGCAGCCGACAAGGGCGGTTATCGCCACTTCATGCTCAAGGAGATCCACGAGCAGCCGGCCGTGGTGCAGCGCACCCTGGAAGGCCGCCTGGGTAACGGGCAGGTGCTGGTGGACAACTTCGGCCCGCAGGCCCGCGAGCTGCTGGCCAAGGTGCGCACCGTGCAGATCGTCGCCTGCGGCACCAGCTACCACGCCGGCATGGTCGCCCGTTACTGGCTGGAAAGCCTGACCGGCATTCCCTGCCAGGTCGAAGTCGCCAGCGAGTTCCGCTACCGCAAGGTCGCGGTGCATCCGGACTCCCTGTTCGTCACCATTTCCCAGTCCGGCGAGACCGCCGACACCCTGGCTGCGCTGCGCTACGCCAAGGAGCTGGGCTTCCTCTCCAGCCTGGCAATCTGCAACGTCGCCACCAGCTCGCTGGTGCGCGAGTCGGACATGACCCTGCTGACCAACGCCGGTCCGGAAATCGGTGTGGCCTCCACCAAGGCCTTCACCACCCAGCTGGTCGCCTTGCTGCTGCTGACCCTGGGCATCGGCCAGGTGCAGAAGCGCCTGAACGATGGCGTCGAGGCTGAGCTGGTAAACGAGCTGCGCCGCCTGCCGACCCATCTGGAAGAAGCCCTGTCCATGGACAAGGTGGTGGAAAAGGTCAGCGAGCTGTTCGCCGAGAAGCACCACACCCTGTTCCTCGGTCGTGGCGCGCAGTACCCGGTGGCGATGGAAGGCGCACTGAAGCTCAAGGAAATCTCCTACATCCACGCCGAAGCCTACCCGGCCGGCGAGCTCAAGCACGGCCCGCTGGCGCTGGTCGACGCCGACATGCCGGTGGTCACCGTGGCGCCGAACAACGAGCTGCTGGAGAAGCTCAAGTCCAACCTGCAGGAAGTCCGCGCCCGTGGCGGCGAGCTGGTGGTCTTCGCCGAAGGCGGCAGCGGCATCAGCGATGGCGAGGGCACCCACGTGGTAGGCATGCCGGCGATCCACGATTGCCTGGCGCCGATCCTCTACACCGTGCCGCTGCAGCTGCTGTCCTATTACGTCGCCGTGCTCAAGGGCACCGACGTCGACCAGCCGCGCAACCTGGCCAAGTCGGTGACGGTGGAGTAAGCCGGTGACGGTGGAGTAAGCCGATCAGCGCGCAGGCGTAACGAGAAAGGTCCCTTCGGGGGCCTTTTTTTCGTTTCAGGGCTGAGAAGTCGCGAGAAGTGGCGGGGGACGATCAACATTCCCCCGGTGCCTGCACGTCCGGGGGTGTGGACGGGGCACCGAGGCCAGGCGGCAGAGGCCGCTACACGAGGGGAATGGAAATCGACCTTGTCTTGTGGACAAGGTCGGGCTCCGGCCCTGCGAGGGGTACCTGACAAGTCTCCCGCAGGGCGGGGAGCGCGCCAACGATAGAAGCTGGCCGGTGGCCGGTCAATCGGAAACGACAAACGCGCGTTCGCCAGTGTCCGATATTCGAACCAAAAGGGCCGGTGCATGCCGCGATTTCGTTAGCCGGCTATCGGAAGCGGCTATACTGTTTCTGATTGTGTCAGTGAAAAATGCCGGGTGGCATTTCACTGGCCAGGGCGGCGAGGGAGTTCCGTCCCCACGTCCGGGATGCCGTTAAACCGACAAGAGAATCCCCATGAACGCACCTGCCGCAGCACCGCAGTATTCCGCCCATGAGCGCCGCTCGCGCATCCTTGCCATCGTCGGCGCCTCCTCGGGCAACCTGGTGGAGTGGTTCGACTTCTACGTCTATGCCTTCACCGCCCTGTATTTCGCCCACGCTTTCTTCCCGTCGGATAACCCCACGGTCCAGCTGCTCAATACCGCTGGCGTGTTCGCCGCCGGCTTCCTCATGCGCCCCATTGGCGGCTGGATGTTCGGCCGCATCGCCGACAAGAAGGGCCGCAAGACCGCGATGATGATCTCGGTGTTGATGATGTGCGGTGGCTCGCTCGCGATTGCAGTGATGCCGACCTACGAGACCATCGGCGTCGCCGCGCCGGCGCTGCTGCTGCTCGCACGGCTGTTCCAGGGCCTCTCGGTGGGCGGCGAGTACGGCACCAGCGCGACCTACATGAGCGAAGTGGCGCTCAAGGGCCAGCGCGGCTTCTTCGCCTCGTTCCAGTACGTCACCCTGATCGGCGGCCAGTTGCTGGCCGTGCTGGTGGTGGTGATCCTGCAGCAACTGCTGAGCACCGATGAGCTCAAGGCCTGGGGCTGGCGGATTCCCTTCGTGGTCGGCGCTGTCACCGCGGTGATCGCCTTCTACCTGCGCCGCTCGCTGAGCGAAACGGCCAAGGAGTCCAACCTCAACCGCAAGGAGTCGGGCACCCTCACCGAGCTGTTCACCCACCACAAGCGCGCCTTCTTCACCGTGCTCGGCTTCACCGCCGGCGGCTCGCTGATCTTCTACACCTTCACCACCTACATGCAGAAGTACCTGGTGAACACCGCCGGGATGGACGCCAAGGTGGCCAGTGGCGTGATGACCTTCGCGCTGTTCTGCTACATGTGCATGCAGCCGATCTTCGGCGCGCTGTCCGACCGCATCGGCCGCAAGACCTCGATGCTCTGGTTCGGCGCCCTGGGCATGCTGTGCACCTGGCCGATCCTCGCGGCGCTGAAGACCGTCACCAGCCCCTACGCGGCGTTCGGCCTGATCATCCTGGCCATGGCCATCGTCAGCCTGTACACCTCGATCAGCGGCCTGATCAAGGCGGAGATGTTCCCGCCGCAGATCCGCGCGCTGGGGGTAGGCCTCTCCTACGCGGTGGGCAACGCGATCTTCGGCGGCTCGGCGGAGTACGCCGCGCTGGGTCTGAAGAGCATCGGCCAGGAAGAGGTGTTCTACATCTACGTCTCGGTCATGTGCGGTGTGGCGCTGCTGGTCTGCCTGCTGCTGCCGGATCTGCGCAAGGTCAGCTACCTCAACGACGAGGACTGACCCGGTCAGTCCTTTGCCCGACCGCGCAAGGCGTGGTCGGGCAACGACAGTGCAATCAGCAGGGCCAGGGCTCCGAAGCCTGCGTTTATCAGGAACAGGTGCCCGAACACCCCATCCAGCGTGAGCCGCTGCGCCTCGTGGCCGGCACCGCTGAGGCTGGCCAGCAGCGCGCTGGTCGACAACCCGTGCCCCGCCTCCCCTGCCAGGGGTTGCAGCATCGCCAGCAGCAGCGCCGACATCAGCGCAATGCCCACCGCGCCGCCCAGAGAGCGGAACAGCGTGATGTTGCTGGTCGCCACGCCCAGGTGCTTCATCTCCACGGCGCTCTGCGCCGCCACCAGGCTGGTGGGGAATTGGGTGCCGGCGGCGATGCCGGTGAGCAGCATGCAGACGCCCGAGAGGAAATACGCGCTCGGCGGCGTCAGCGCCAGGCCGGCAATCGCCAGTGGCATCAGCAGTGCACCTCCGACGATCTGTGGCTTGTAGCGGCCGATGATCGCGGTAAGCCGGCCACAGCAGTAGGCGCCGATCGGCACGCCCATGGCCAGCGGCAGCAGGTGCAGCGCCGCGCTGTCCGCGCCTGCGCCGGTCACCGACTGGAAGCGCAGCGGCACCAGCACCGACAGCGAGATGACCTGGAAGCTGGCGAAGAAACTGATCAGCCAGCTCAGGGTGGCGGCGCGAATACCGAACAGGTGCATCGGCACCAGCGGCTCCGGCGCGCGGCGCTCCTGCAGGACGAACAGGGCGATCAGCACCAGTGCGGCGGCGAACAGCCCGAGCATCTTCGGGTCGTTCCAGCGCGCGCCCTGACCGACCTCGGTGATCGCCAGCAGCAGGCTGCCCAGCCCGGCGATCATCAGCATCGTGCCGAGGTAATCGATCACCGGCTTGCGCCCCGGCACCGGCAGGCCGCGCAGGGTCCGGCGCGATACCGCGAGGGCGACCAGCCCCACCGGCAGGTTGATCAGGAACACCCAGCGCCAGGACAGGTACTCGGTGAGCACACCCCCCAGCACCGGGCCGGCGATGCTCGCCACCGCGTACATGCTGCTGAAGTAGCCCTGGTAGCGGCCGCGTTCGCGCGGCGGGACGATGTCGCCGATGATCGCCTGGCTCACCGACATCATGCCGCCGGCACCTATGCCTTGCAGGACGCGGGCGAGTACCAGCTGTTCCATGCTCTGGGCGGCGCCGCAGAGCAGCGAGGCGAAGGTGAACAGGCCGATGGCGAAGAGCATCAGCACGCGGCGGCCGTAGAGGTCGCCGAGCTTGCCGTAGATCGGCATGGAGATGGTCATCGCCACCATGTAGCCGGAGATGACCCAGGCCAGCAGGTCGAAGTCGCCGAAGCCGGCGGAGATAGCCGGCAGTGAAACGGCGACGATGGTCTGGTCGAGCGCGCCGAGGAAGATCGCCAGCATCAGCCCCACCAGCACGGTGCGCACCGCTGGGCGTGGCTCGGAGAAGGTAGTCAAGACAGCCCCCTTGGACGGCAGAGGCCCTCCGGTCGGAATGCGCGCGGAGGGTGCCCCAGTGTAGTGCAATGGAGTGACGATCTGTCACACCGGCGTCATCGTTACCGGTCAGGAAAGGCTCTATCTCAGGGCTGGCAACGATGGGTGGCGAATCGCCTGCTACGCTTGCGTAGCGAACTGCTCTTTCGTGCATAGGTCTTTCGTGCACGGGCCGGTCGAGCCTTTCTCTGGGAACGTTTTGCGCCGCCAGGCGCTCCACAGACAAGGAGTCGGCAGGTCCACCGCCGCGGTCGGAGCCCGATAGTCTTTCGCGGGCCAGGCCATAGGGGAAGACTATGGAGGTGCTGGTCTATAGTTCTTCAGCCCTGTGACCAGGAGGTATGCATGAACGCCAATCTGCCCTCTGAGTTGCTGTCCCTGCAGCTGCCGTTGCGCATCCGCATCGGCGAGACCCAGGCATTCGACCTGGGGCCCGATCCGCAGGTAACTCTCGTTGTTCGCGATCCGACGTTGCTGACCGAGATCACCCATCCCAGCCTGGATATCCTCGGTCGTGCCTACGTCGAGAACCGCATGGATATCGAGGGGCCGATCGGCGAAGTGATCGCCATGGCCGACGCGCTGAGCTCCGCGCTGGGGGATGACGACGGCGATACCGATTACGTGCGCGAAAGCCACGACAAGGCCACCGACGCCGAAGCCATCCATTACCACTACGACCTGTCCAACGACTTCTACCGGCTCTGGCTCGATCCGCAGATGGTGTATTCCTGCGCCTACTACGAGACCGGCAACGAGGACCTGGCCAGCGCGCAACTGGCCAAGCTGCGTCACCTGTGCCGCAAGCTTCGGCTGAAGCCGGGCGAGAAGTTGCTCGACGTCGGCTGCGGCTGGGGCGGGCTGGCGCGCCTGGCGGCGCGGGAGTTCGGTGTGGAGGTGCACGGCATCACCCTCAGCGAGGAGCAGCTCAAGCTGGGCCGCGAGCGGGTCAAGGCCGACGGCCTGGAAGGCAAGGTGACCCTGGAATTGCGCGACTACCGCGACCTGCCGCGCGACGGCCGCTACGACAAGGTGGTCAGCGTCGGCATGTTCGAGCACGTCGGCCACGCCAACCTGGGCCTCTACTTCCAGCACCTGTATGACGCCGTGCGTCCGGGCGGGCTGGTGATGAACCATGGCATCACCTCCAGCAATACCGAAGGCCGCCCGGTTGGCCGTGGTGCCGGCGACTTCATCGACCGCTACGTATTCCCCCACGGCGAGCTGCCGCACCTGTCGCTGGCGGTGGCGCGCATGAGCGAGGCCGGGCTGGAGGTGGTCGACGTCGAAGGGTTGCGCCTGCACTACGCGCGCACCCTGGACTTCTGGAGCGCCAACCTCGAGGCGAAGCTGGCCGAGGCGGCGAAACTGGTGCCCGACCAGGCTCTGCGCATCTGGCGCCTGTACCTCGCCGGTTGCGCATACGGGTTCAAGAAGGGCTGGATCAACCTGCACCAGATTCTCGCCAGCAAGCCGCATACGGACGGCGGCCACGAGGTGCCCTGGAGTCGGGGGGATATCTACGCCTGAGCCTTAGTATCGATCGGCGGCGAGCCAGCCTTCGGGGCTGGTCGCTGGCGGTACGCCGTTCTTGCGCTGGCCCGCTTCGAAAGCTTGCGCCCACAGGCTCTCATCGCAAGAGCTGCGGTACTCGATGGTCAGGTTGGCTTCCCGTGCGTAAACAGAGTCCGTGGTCGGTCCGGGCGCCGGCGTAGCGCCGAGGCGCTCGACGGCTTGGCGCGCCGCCAGCGTCTGTTTGGCAATCTCCAGGCAATGGGCAAACTGGGTGTCTGACATTCCAGGGTAGGGCGAGTCGGGCTGGCGCAGGTAATTGACCACCTGCGAGACCACGACGATAAAGCCGACCGCCCCGGCGAACACCAAGGCGAAAAAGGCCAGGATCAGCACCGGGATGGCAGTGATCAGGTCCCGTTGCAGGTAGCGTGGAATATGCGACCAGACGTACAACCATTCCTTGGGTGACATGGCCTTCCCTGTCATGAAAGTGGGCACAATGGCGCGACTCTAAAGGACTTCTCCCGGACTTCGCCATGACGGTATCGCCAGTTTTGCGTGAGCTCGACTTTCATCAGGCGCCCTGGGCGCTTCTGCTGCTCGCCGACCCCAGTCGTGAGCAGGTGTTGGGTTATCTGCCCCGCTCACGGGTTCTGGCGCTGTTCGACGTTGAGCAAGTTCTGGGGGTTGTAGTGATGACGCCGAGCGTGGCAGGTGAGGCGCAGATCACCAACCTTGCCGTGGATGAGGCCTGCCAGGGCCGAGGCTTGGGCAGGCGCCTGCTCGAAAGCGCCATCGAGCAGGCACGCGAGGCCGGCCTGCAGCGCCTGACCATCGCCACCGGCAACTCCAGCCTGGCCCAGCTCGGCCTGTACCAGCGCCTGGGCTTCCGCATCGTTGGCATCGAGACGGATCACTTCGTGCGGCATTATCCCGAGCCGATCTACGAGAACGGCATCCAGTGTCGCGACCAGATTCGTCTGGCGCTCGACCTCGGCACCTAGGCGCGCCTCCAGCGACTCACCGCTACCGCATCGTGGGCGTGCAGGCTTTCCGCATGCACCACGCGCACCTCGAAACCTGACACTTCTTCGTGCTGCATCAGCGCCCGGTGCAGCCGGCGTGCGGCGTCCTCGCAGAACATCAGGTTCTGCCCGTTGGCCAGGGCGAAGGCCTGCTCGTCGGCACGTTTCACCGCCGTTTGCACGGCGGTGCCGAGGGCATCTTCGGCGTGATCGATCAGCTCGCTGAACGCGAAAGCCTGTGCGGCCGGGTCCAGTTGCAGCGTCAGCTGTGCCTCGCTGCGCTGGCTGTGCGGCGTGGCGACTATGCCCTGCGGGCTGCCGAGCCAGGCGCGGACCTCGCTGGCCTTGAGCGGATGGCCGGCGAAGTCGAGGTCGAAACGTTCCTGGATCAGCTGGCGCGCCAGTGCTGCCGAGCAGGGGCAGGTGGAGGAGTAGGGCAGCGTCAGACGCAGCTCCAGTTGCAGCGCGTTGTCTTCCAGCTGCGCATGGATCTCGCAGGGATAGCGTTTCCAGCCGCTGAGCGGGCTGACCAGCGCCGGACGCCGCAGCATCAGCTCGAAATGCAGCGCCAGGCTGGCGCGTCGGGACAGTTGCGCGTGGCTCCTGAGGAACTGCTGCAGCACATCCCGCAGCAGCGCCGGTGCAAGCGTGGCTTCGGCCAGCGCCTCCAGTGCCAGGTACAGGCGCGACATGTGGATGCCCCGCGCTTCGGCCTCGTCGAGGCTGACGCCGGCGTCGGCGAAGGCAGCGACGCGCTCGCCGGCGATGCGCAGCGGCACGGCGATGCCCTGCATGCCGACCCAGTCGAGCGGAATGGGCAGGCGGGTGGATTGGCAGGCAATGTCGGGGAGCAGGGCGGTCATGGGCGGGTCACGGCTGGCAATTGTTATAACATAACGTATTTGCTTTGCGGTGATCCTGCAATGGGCTCGTGCGGGGCTCAGCGCTCCTGCTGCTTGCACCCACTGACCCGGCCGCAGGTCAGCCGCGCACTGTCGCCGGATGAGCTGCTGAAGCGGCTGATGTTGGTCCAGCCGATGCCGCGGCTGGTGCCGACCCAGACCTGCCCGTCGCTGGTCACTCCACTGAAGAAGGTCAGGCTGCCGTAGCGCGTGCCGGTTTGTGCCCAGCGCCGCCCGCTGCTCGCCTCGAAGCCGCGCAGGTAGGTGTCGTGGCCCTGGGTGGCGGCGCTGTAGAGATTCCCCGAATCGTCCATGCAGGCCAGCACCGCGGCCGACCAGGCACAGCGCGCCGGTTCCTCGCCGGGAAAGGGCAGCGGCGCGGAGCCGCTGGCGTGGGCGAGGGGAGCGAACAGGCAGAGCAACAGGGCGCGGCGCAGCATCGAAGGTCTCGGGAGGCGGGTGGAGCAGCGTTTCGGTATCGCACGTCGGCAGGCTATTGTCGAGTGTGCATTGTTATAATATAACATAAAAGATCACTCCCTTCCGGAGACGGTCATGACCGAACAGGAACTGCTCGCCCAGCCCGGCGAGGCCTACATGAGCGAGGCGCAACAAGGCTATTTCCGCGCACTGCTGCTGGACCAGCGCGACCAGTTGCAGGCCCGTATCGAAGAGGAGTTCCAGGCGCTGCAGGACCCCGAGCGGGCCAGCGACGAAGCCGATGTGGCCAGCCGCGAGGAGTCGCGCCAGTGGCAGCTGCGCCTGCTGGAGCGCGAGAAGAAGCTGCTCGACAAGATCGACCAGGCGCTGGAGCGCCTGGCCCGGGGCGATTACGGCTGGTGCGAGGAAACCGGCGAACCGATCGGCCTGCGCCGCCTGCTGCTGCGCCCCACCGCCTCGCTGTGCGTCGAGGCCAAGGAGCGCCAGGAACGGCGCGAACTGCACGTCCGCGAAGCCTGAACCTCTGGAGAATCCACCGTGAACGCCCCACTTCCCGTCACCGTCCTGTCCGGCTTCCTCGGCGCCGGCAAGAGCACCCTGCTCAACCATGTGCTGAAGAACCGCGACAACCTCAAGGTCGCGGTCATCGTCAACGACATGAGCGAAATCAACATCGACGGCCGCGAGGTGCAGCGCGATGTCAGCCTCAACCGGGGCCAGGAGCGCCTGGTGGAGATGAGCAACGGCTGCATCTGCTGCACCCTGCGCGAAGACCTGCTGGAAGAGGTCAGCCGCCTCGCCGGCGAAGGCCGCTTCGACTACCTGCTGATCGAATCCACCGGCATCTCCGAGCCGCTGCCGGTGGCCGAGACCTTCACCTTCCGCGACGAGCAGGGCCGCAGCCTGTCGGACCTGGCGCGGCTGGACACGCTGGTCACGGTGGTCGACGGGCTGAACTTCCTCGCCGATTACCAGGGCGCCGACAGCCTCGCCGAGCGCGGCGAAACCCTGGGCGAGGACGACCAGCGCTCGCTCAGCGACCTGCTGGTCGAGCAGGTGGAATTCGCCGACGTACTCCTGGTGAGCAAGATCGACCTGATCGGCAGCGCCGAGCGTGACGAGTTGCTGGCGATCCTGCGCCGGCTCAACCCCGACGCCGACATCCTGCCCATGGTCATGGGCCAGGTGCCGCTGGCGCGCATCCTCGATACCGGTCGTTTCGACTTCCAGCGCGCCGAGCGCGCGCCGGGCTGGCTCAAGGAGTTGCGTGGCGAGCATCTGCCGGAGACCGAGGCCTATGGCATCTCCTCGGAGGTCTATCGGGCGCGCCGGCCTTTCCACCCGCAGCGCTTCCACGACTTCCTCGCCCAGCCCTGGAGCAACGGCCGGCTGCTGCGTTCCAAAGGCTTCTTCTGGCTGGCCAGCCGCTATCGCGAGGCGGGCAGCTGGTCCCAGGCCGGCGGCCTGATGCGTCACGGCCTGGCCGGGCGCTGGTGGCGCTTCGTGCCGCGCGAGCACTGGCCGCAGGACACCACCGAGCTGCAGGGCGTGTTGCGTCACTGGCGCGAGGACAGCGGCGATTGCCGCCAGGAGCTGGTGTTCATCGGCCAGAATCTGGACTTCCGGCGGCTGTTCGGCGAACTGGATCATTGCCTGCTGGACGACGAGGAAATGGCCGCCGGCACCACCGCCTGGAAGCGCCTGCCCGATCCCTTCGAACCCTGGGAGGCCAGCGCCTGATGCTCGCCCTCCAAACCCCTGCCTGGCCGCGCCAGGTGCTTGGCGACGATCCCCAGGTGCTCGCCGAAGTGCTCAAGGAAGACGTCAACCTGGCTGTCTGGCAGCGCACGCTGTACCCGGAAATCAGTACCTTCGCGGGTTGGTTGAGCACCCAGGGACTGGACCTCAGGCAAAGCCTGGAAGTGCTCGATGAGCGCGTCGAACTGGGTGAGATGTTGCGCCAGTACGCCATGCTCGATGGCTGCAGCCTGTTTTGCGGCGACCTGCAATGGCTCGCCGAAGCCTTCGCCTGCCTGACCGGTGCACGGCGCATCGGTTTGCGCCTGCGTAGCCTGGAGAAGGCCATGTGTCCGCGCTTCCACGTCGATCACGTGCCGCTGCGCCTGGTCACTACCTACGCAGGGCCGGCCAGTCAGTGGCTGGAGGAGTGGGCGATGGCGCGCGCGCGGCTGGGCGATGCGGCGGCCGAACCGGTCAGCCGGGCCGAGGTGCGCCAGATGAGCGCCGGCGACGTGGGGCTGTTCAAGGGCGAGAAATGGGCCGGCAATCTGGGCGCCGGCATTGTCCACCGCTCGCCGCTGCCGGCGCCGGGTGAACGCCGCCTGCTGCTGACGCTCGACTGGCTCGGCTGAGGTTTCCCGCGGGCAAAAAAATGGGCCACCCGGGGAGAGCGGCCCAATTCACCAAGATCATGCTCGGCGTGGGGTGCCGAGAGGGTGTGAGGTACCCGCGGACAGTAAGCCCGAGCCGTGTGACAGGGCGATGACCGTTACGGAAGCTTGCGCCAGTGGCCGTTGCTCTGGCTTTCGCAGTACGGCTGGAGAATGCGCGCGTCGGTGGCCACGCCGTAGTAGTGGATGTCCTGGCGATAGGGCACGCCCTGGGTCTGGGCGTTTTCGCAGACGCCGAAGGCGCCGCTGGGGCAGCTGTCGGCGTAGGTCACCTGGACCTTCTGGTCCTTGAGCTGGGGCTGGCAGAAGCCTTCGCGGAAGAGTTTTTCGGGGATCGTACGGTTCTGCTGGCAGAGCTTCACGTCGATGTCCTTGCCCTGGGTGTGCACCACGCAGGCTTCGCCGTGGGCGAGCAGGGGCAGGCAGGCGAAGGCGAAAGGCAGCAGCAGGCGCATGGTCGATCCGGGGATGGCGTGACGAAGCCGCGACTCTAGCGCTTTTCCCGGCGAGCGTCAGGCGGCACCATGGGCGAATGTTGAAGCAGATCCCGACTCATCTCATCGCCGGCCCCCTCGGGGCGGGCAAGACCAGCCTGCTGCAGTCCCTGCTGGCGCAACGCCCGGCGGGCGAGCGCTGGGCTGTGCTGGTCAACGAATTCGGCCAGGTCGGCCTGGACGCCGCGCTGCTGTCGCGCGACGAGGATGGCATCGCCCTGGGCGAAGTCGCCGGCGGCTGCCTGTGCTGCGTGAATGGCGCGCCGTTCCAGGTCGGCCTCGGTCGGCTGCTGCGCAAGGCCAGGCCACAGCGGCTGTTCATCGAGCCTTCCGGCCTTGGCCATCCCGCGCAACTGCTGGCCCAACTGCGCGCGGCGCCCTGGCAGGGCGTGCTGGCCGTGCAGCCGCTGGTGATGGTGCTCGATGCCGCCGCACTGGCCAGCGGGCAGCCGCTGCCCGAAGCGCAGCAACTGGCGCTGAACGAGGCGGCGCTGCTGCTGATGAACAAGTCCGAAGCCCTGGATGACGTGTCGCGGGCGGCTCTGCGGGCGCAACTGCCAGAGCTGCCGTTGCGTTGGACGACCCAGGGCCGGCTGCCTCTGAATGAGCTGCCGAGTACGCCCATCGACGCGGTGGGTGCTGATTTGCCGCAGCACACCTCGTCAGGCGAACCGGTGGTGCTGTTGCGCCGTGAATCGCCGCTGTGCCAGGTGCGCATCGAGGAGGGGCGACAGGCGGTCGGCTGGCGCTTCCACCGTGACTGGCGCTTCCGCACGGCCGAGCTGGACGCCTGGCTGGCCGGGCTTCCCGGCCTGTTGCGGGCCAAGGCGGTCCTGCATGGCGAGGACGCCTGGCTGGCCTGCAACCGTACCGTCGGTCCGGCGCCGTGGACGCCCAGCGCCTGGCGCAAGGACAGCCGGATAGAGCTGATCCTGGCCGCTGAACTTGATCCACAGGCCTTGCAGGACGACCTTTTGCGGTGCGCCATCGCACCGATCTGACAGAGGAGGTTGCCCTCGCGTAACGAGTGAATGATAATAATTATCAGCAGATACTGCTTCGTGAACTCTTCCCGCAGGCTTTCTCATGTCGTTACCCCAACCGCGCAAGGCGGCGGACGCCAGTCCAGCCTTAGACGCTGAGGAACAGCTGTTCACTTCCGCCACGGCGGATGACGGCGCCCATTTGCCCAGCGTGAACGCCCAGCGCGTCAATGAGGCCACCCTGCGACTCGTCAGCTGCGCGGGTCCCCGACGCGACGAGGAAGTGGTGCCCGAAGAGGTTCTGATTCCCTATGCCGCGCCGGTCGAAGGGGTGGAAGACGGCGAGCAGCCGCCGCCTCCCGGTGGCTGGTGGAAGTCCTCGGGCCTGGCGATCGCCATGCACGTGGCCATCGTCGCCGCGCTGATCTGGGTGATGCCCACGCCGGCCGAGCTGAACCTGGGGGCGGGCGAGATGCCCAAGGCCATGCAGGTCAGCGTCGTTACCCTGCCGCCCAAGCCCGAGCCGGTGCAGCAGCCGCCCGCCGCCGCGCCTACCCCGCCGCCGCCGGAGCCCGAGCCGCCCAAACCCATCGAGCCGCCAAAGCCGGTGGAAAAGCCCAAGCCCAAACCCAAGCCGGTCGAGAAGGCCGTGCCCAAGGTGTCGCCCAAGCCCAAGCCGAAACCCAAGCCCGAGCCTGACCCGGAGCCTGCCGAGGAAGCCGCCGCGCCGCCGACCCCGGCCGCCCCGCCGCCGCCCGCCGCGCCCACCGTCGGCCAGTTCACCCAGGGCGCCCAGGCCGCGCCGACCGGTTCGCAAGGCCCCGCCGGCCTGCCCACCGGCAGCCTCAACGACAGCGACATCAAGCCGCTGCGCATGGACCCGCCGGTCTACCCGCGCATGGCGCTGAACCGTGGTATAGAAGGCCGGGTGAAGGTGCTGTTCACCATCACCAGCGATGGTCGCATCGCCGATATCCAGGTGCTGGAGTCCTCGCCGCCGCGCATGTTCGACAACGCCGTGCGCGACGCCATGGACAAGTGGCGCTTCGAGCCGCGCGTCAGCGGTGGCCGGATCGTCGCCCGCCAGGCGACCAAGGTGTTCTTCTTCAAGCTCGAAGGGCGTCGCTGACGGCCCTTGCGAGTCCAACAAAAAAACGCGCCCCAGGGCGCGTTTTTTGTTCTCAGGCGAACAGCTTGGGGCAGGAGCTCGCCCTTACAGCGGCGGCAGCTCCGCGCGCAGCAGCTCCAGCGCTTCCCTTGGCCCGCCCACGGCGATCTTCGCCGGCACGCCGAGCATCAGGTTCAGCGGCAGGCCGAAGCCCTCGATCTGGTTGCCGTCGCGGTCCCGCCCCGGCTCGTCGCCCAACCATTCGCACGGCAGGCGCTCGGCGCAGCTGCCGCCTTCGTCGATGTAACCGAACAACGGCTTGCCCAGCGCGGCGGCGTAGCCCAGTTCGAAGGCCGTGCCACTGTCCGGCTCGGCGCCGCGGAAGGGGTTGAGGTTGGCCAGCACCGCATCCGCCTGGCGGATCAGCTCGAGGTTCGCCTGGTAGATCCAGCGAGCCTGCTCGACCGGCTCGACGATTCCCTCCGGCACCGAATGATCCAGCGGGTATAGCCCCTGCACGCCGAACTCGGCACACAGGGCCTTGAGCCGCTCGCCCTGCTCGAAGGCATCGGGGAGGAACACGTCGGGGCCGGCGAGGTACAGCTTGAGCATGGTCAGAGTCCCATGAACGACAGCATCAGGAAGGTGGCGAACAGCACGAAGTGGGTCATGCCCTCGATGGCGTTGGTCTTGCCATCATGCAGGTTGTAGCCGGCGACCATCAGGGTGATGAACATCATGCCGGTCTGCAGCGGGGTCATCGCCATCTGGATCGGCTGGCCCTTGAACAGCGCCAGGGCCTCGATCACCGGCACGGTGAGGATCACGGTCGACAGCGAGGCACCCAGGGCGATGTTGACCACCGGCTGCATGCGGTTGGCCATGGCTGCGCGCAGGGCAGTGAGGATTTCCGGGCTGGCGGAGATCGCCGCCACCAGCAGCGCCGGCACGATGGGCGGTACACCGCTACCTTCCAGGCCGACGTCGAGAGCCTTGGACATCACCTCGGCCAACGCGCCGATCAACACCACGCCGACCACCAGCAGGCCCATGGACTGCTTGCTGTTGCCGGGGGCCTCGTGGCCTTCGCCGTGCTCGCCGTGGGTGGCGTAGTTGTAGCTGAAGAAGTAGCTGTGCTGGCCGGTCTGCATGCGCAGGAACAGCGCGTAGAGCATGACCATGCAGCCGATGGTGAAGAACGAGTAGAGCTTCCACTGCTCGGCCGGGATCAGCTCCGGCACCACCATGGAGATGCCCACGGCGGTGAGAATCATGGTCACGTAGGTCTTGCCCGAGTCGTCGTTGTACGACTGCTCGCCGTGCTTCAACCCGCCGAGCAGCGCGGCCAGGCCGAGGATGCCGTTCATGTCGAGCATCACCGCGGCGTAGATGGTGTCGCGGGCCAGGGTCGGCGAGTGGTTGTGGCCCATCATGATCGCCAGGATCACCACCTCCACCAGCACCGCCGCCAGGGTCAGGATCATCGTGCCGTAAGGCTCGCCGACCTTCTCCGCGAGGATCTCGGCGTGGTGCGCCACGCGCAGCGACACACCGATGATCACCGCCAGCAGCGCGGTGGCGGTGATCCCCGCGAGCATCTTGCCGCCGCCCAGCAGGCTGTGCTCCAGCGGATACACCGCAATCGCCACCAGCAGGGCGAGGAGGAGGAATTTTTCGTCTTTGAGCGCGCGCAGCATCGAGGGGGATATCCATTCCGGAGGTAGCAGGTCCGCCATCTTAGGCAATGCACCAGGGCCGCACCAGCGTGGGCGACGACGCACCATCGCGAGTCACGCCGGGTATCGAAAAGGGGCGCGAAGGCCCTGGCATCGGCGACTTGTCCACCTGGTCAGGTAATTGCATTGGCGCTCGGGCCTGGAGCGCCGCGCGCTCCTCACCTCGCACAGCACTGCATCGACAGGAGCGTCAATGAACAACAAGACCGTGAATTCCCTGCTGCGTGGCCTCGTCCTGGCCATGGGCCTTGGCGCCAGTCTGGGCGCCAGCGCGGCCGATCCGCTGAAGGTCGGCTTCGTCTACGTCGGCCCGGTGGGCGACCATGGCTGGACTTACCAGCACGAGATGGGCCGCCGCGAGCTGGTGGAGCACTTCGGCGACAAGGTGAAGACCACATTCGTCGAGAACGTCGCCGAGGGCGCCGACGCCGAGCGGGTCATCCGCAACATGGCCAAGGACGGTTACGACCTGGTGTTCACCACCTCTTTCGGCTTCATGAATCCCACCGCCAAGGTGGCGAAGCAGTTCCCCAAGGTCACCTTCGAGCACGCCACCGGGTACAAGCAGGACAAGAACCTGGGGACCTACCTGTCGCGTTCCTATGAAGGCCGCTATGTTGGCGGCTACCTGGCCTCGAAGATGACCAAGAGCCACAAGATCGGCTACATCGCGTCGTTCCCCATCCCTGAGGTGATCCGCGACATCAACTCCATCCAGCTGGCGCTGAACAAGTACGACCCGCAGGCCGAGCTGAAGGTGATGTGGGTGAACACCTGGTTCGACCCGGGCAAGGAAGCCGATGCGGCCAACGCGCTGATCGACCAGGGCGTGGACGTGCTGTTCCAGCACACCGACAGCCCGGCGCCGATCCAGGCCGCCGAGCGTCGCGGCGTTTACGCCGTCGGCTACGCCTCGGACATGCAGCACTTCGGGCCCAAGACCGTGCTGACCTCCATCGTCAACGACTGGGGCCCGCACTACATCAAGTCGACCCAGGCGGTCATGGACGGTACCTGGAAGCCGCAGGACTTCTGGGGTGGCCTGGCCGAGGAGACCATCGTCCTGCCGCTGAACAAGGACGTGCTGCCGGCTGACGTGCAGGCCGAGGCGGGCAAGCTCATCGCCGACATCAGGAGCGGCGCCTTCCACCCGTTCACCGGCCCGATCAAGGACCAGAGCGGCAAGGAGCGCTTCGCCGCCGGCGTGAAGGCCACCAATGCCGACCTGGCCTCGATGGACTACTACGTCGAAGGCATCAAGGTCGACCTGCCCAAGTAACCCTGCAGGAGCGTGCCCGCTCGCGGACCGGTTACCCGGTGACGGGTTCGTGAGCAGGCTCGCAGCGACGAAGAGCATTGAACGAGAGCGCACCATGGATCGCTTACCCATCATCGACATCTCCCCGCTCTATGGCCGCGACGAGGCTGCCTGGCCCGAAGTGGCCCGGCAGATCGACCAGGCCTGCCGCGAGTGGGGCTTCTTCTACATCCAGGGCCACCCGATCCCGGCCGAGCGCTTCGCGGCGCTGCTGGGTGCGGCGAAGACCTTCTTCGCCCTGCCGGCTGCCGAGAAGCTGAAGATCGACATCACCCAGAGCCGCAATCACCGGGGCTACGGGGCGATCGCCACCGAGCAGCTCGACCCCGCGCTGCCCAGCGACTTCAAGGAAACCTTCGACATGGCCCTGAACCTGCCGCCCGAGCACCCCGATGTGCTCGCCGGCAAGTCCTTCTACGGGCCCAACCGCCATCCCGACCAGCCGGGTTGGGAGGCGTTGCTGGAGGCGCACTACGCCGACATGCAGGAACTGGCCAAGACCGTGCTGCGCGCACTGGCCATCGCCCTAGGGATCGAGCGCGATTTCTTCGACCGGCGCTTCGTCCAGCCGGTCAGCGTTTTCCGCATGATCCACTACCCGCCTGCGGCCGCCCGCCAGAGCAGCGACCAGCCCGGTGCCGGCGCGCACACCGACTATGGCTGCGTGACCCTGCTGTATCAGGATGACGCCGGCGGCCTGCAGGTGCAGAACCGCCAGGGCGAGTGGATCGATGCGCCGCCCATTGCTGGCAGCTTCGTGGTCAACATCGGCGACATGATGGCGCGCTGGAGCAATGACCGTTATCGCTCGACCCCGCACCGGGTGATCAGCCCGGAGGGCGTGGACCGCTACTCCATGCCGTTCTTCGCCGAGCCGCACATGGACACCGCCATCGAATGCCTGCCCGGCTGCTTCGACGGCGATAACCCGCCCAAGTACCCGCCGACCACCTGCGGCGACTGGCTGACCTCGCGCTTCGCGGCGACCTACGCCTACCGGCGCGAAGAGGTGGCCTGAGGACGGAGGTGGCTGATGCGCCTGCTCAATGGGGCAGGCTGCCCTGGTCGAGGAACTGCTTCTGGGCAGCGAAGACCTGTGGCGGGAGCGCCTTGAGCGTCCGGTAGGCCTGGTTCAGTTGCTCGGCGATGGCCTCCTGGGAGGCCTTGTCGCGGGTTTCCGTGTAGCGCTTGAGCTGCTGGTAGTAGCCGATCTGCAGCTCGTAGTAGTGCGACAGGCTGGTGGCATAGCGGCTGGCGTCTTCGCTGTGGCTCAGGGTCTGGACCTGGTTGAGGTTGTGCTCCAGCTCGGGGAGGTGCTGCTCGGGGCTGTTGGCGCGGTTGCCTGGCAGACCGCCCTGGCCGGCGTCGAACTGGCCGCCGATCAGGCGTGCCCAGTCCGTGTCGAGGCGTTGCACGTTGCGCAGGAAGTCCGCCGTCACGATCTCGTTGTACTTCGTGTCGGCGGAGTTGCCGCAGGCGGCCAGCAGCAGCGCGGCGAGCAGTGGGAAGAGAAGCTTGTTCATTGGGGCCGGCCCCGGAGTTGGGAGTGAGAGGGCGAGTGTAGGAATGGGCTCGGTCGGAAGATTTCGCGGATATCTGTCTTTTGCGTCAGAATTATCTCTGTCCACTGCGTGATGGGGCTTGCCGCCCCGCTGCCAATTGCTTGCCGGGTCGGCCTGTGTGCCAATGGCGACGCCTGACCCACCCATAACGAGACCTCACCCATGTACGACTGGCTCAACGCCTTGCCCAAGGCCGAACTGCACCTGCACCTGGAGGGTTCGCTGGAGCCCGAGTTGCTCTTCGCCCTGGCCGAGCGCAACAAGGTCGCCCTGCCGTGGGGCGACGTCGAGAGCCTGCGCAAGGCCTATGCCTTCAACAACCTGCAGGAATTCCTCGACCTCTACTACGCCGGTGCCGACGTACTGCGCACCGAACAGGACTTCTACGACCTGACCTGGGCGTACCTGCAGAAATGCAAGGCGCAGAACGTCATCCACGTCGAGCCGTTCTTCGACCCGCAGACCCACACCGACCGTGGCGTGCCCTTCGAGGTGGTGCTGCGCGGCATCCAGGGCGCGCTCAAGGACGGCGAGAAGCAACTGGGCATCAGCCATGGCCTGATCCTCAGTTTCCTGCGCCACCTGTCCGAGGAAGAGGCGTTCAAGACCCTCGACCAGGCCATGCCGTTCCGCGACGCCTTCATCGCCGTCGGCCTGGACAGCTCCGAAGTCGGCCATCCGCCGAGCAAATTCCAGCGCGTGTTCGACCGCGCCCGCAGCGAAGGCTTCCTGACTGTCGCCCACGCCGGCGAGGAAGGCCCGCCCGAATACATCTGGGAAGCGCTGGACCTGCTCAAGATCCAGCGCATCGACCACGGCGTGCGCGCCATCGAGGACGAGCGGCTGATGCAGCGCATCATCGACGAGCAGATCCCGCTGACCGTCTGCCCGCTGTCCAACACCAAGCTCTGCGTGTTCGACCACATGCGCGAGCACAACATCCTCGACATGCTCGAACGCGGCGTGAAGGTGACGGTGAACTCGGATGACCCGGCGTATTTCGGCGGCTACGTCACCGAGAACTTCCACGCCCTGCACGAGCACCTGGGCATGACCCAGGACCAGGCCAAGCGCCTGGCGCAGAACAGCCTGGATGCGCGGTTGGTGAAGTAAGCCCGTCCCTGACCCTCTCCCTCCGGGAGAGGGTTTGCGCGCCGTCCCGATCCGTCCCCTCATCTGGCGCCCGCGACCTTTCGCGCAACCCCTGCTACCCCTATAAGAACGCCTCTCCCACCGTCACGAGGTAGCAGCATGAACAGGATCGTCGCCATCACCGGCGGCTTCGGCCATCTGGGCAGCGTGGTCGGCCAGGCGTTCGCCGAGGCCGGCTGGCAGGTCGCCCTGCTCGATCGCGCCGTCGGCCCGCGTTATCCACAGGCAGGCGCGCTGTCCATCGGCGGTATCGACCTCACTGACTCTGCTGCCGCACGTGCCGCGCTGGAGCAGGTCAACGAGCATTTCGGCGGCCTGGACGCGCTGATCAACGTGGCCGGCGGCTTCCACTGGGAAACCCTGGCCGACGGCGACGTCGATACCTGGGACCTGATGTACCGCATCAACCTGCGCACCGCCGTGGTCTCCAGCCAGGCTGCGCTGGCGCACCTGAAGGCGCGCGGGCATGGGCGCATCCTCAACATCGCCGCCGCGGCCGCCACCCGCGCGGCGCTGGGCATGGGCGCCTACGCCGCGTCCAAGGCCGGCGTCATGCGCCTCACCGAAGCGTTGGCCGAAGAGTTGAAGGACGCGCGCATCACCGTCAACGCGTTGATGCCGAGCATCATCGACACCCCGCAGAACCGCGCCGACATGCCCGATGCCGAGTTCGACCGCTGGGTGCGGCCGGAGCAACTGGCGGCGACTCTGTTGTTCCTTGCCTCGGATGCGGCGGCGGCGATCACCGGCGCGTGCATACCGGTGACCGGACGGGTCTAGCTGACGGCACCACTTCGACCGAAGGGCGGATAACCCGGAACGGGTTATCCGCCATGACGGCGGATAACGCCTCAGGCGTTATGCGCCCTACCTCTCTGACAGCAGAGGACCCTGTAGGAGCGGGCCATGCCCGCGATCGCGCGCATGGTCCGCTCCTGCCATGTGAGCTCGATCCGGGCCTCAGGCTTCGACCGCCCCCACGCTCCGCAGGAAGGCCGCCAGGCAGGGGTTGTCGTTATGCGGGCTCCAGGCCGCGCCGTACTCCACCTGCGGCGACGGCGCGATGGCGCGGAAGGCGACGCCGGGGAGCTGCATGCGTCGCATCGAATCCGGCACCAGCGACACGCCCAGTCCCTCGGCCACCAGGTTGACGATGGTCTGCTGCAGGTGCGTCTCCATGCGCACCGCCGGGGTGAAGCCGTGGCTGCGACAGCAGTTCATCACCGACTCGTGCAGCGCTGGCGCGGTGGCCGGCGGGAAGGTGATGAAGGGCTCGCCGGCCAGCTTTGCCACGTCCAGCTCAGCGTCCTGCGCCAATCGGTGATCGCTGGGCAGCACCGCGCACAGCGGCTCGCGCTGTAGCGTGCGGTAGCGCCGCTGCCCCGGTTCGCGCTCGGGGAAGGTCAGGCCGACGTCCACCTCGCCGCTGTCCAGCGCCGGCCCCAGGTCACGCGGGAGCATCTCGTTGAGCACCAGCTTCACCTCCGGATGCCCATCGGCGAAGGTCTTCAGCAGGCGCGGCAGCAGCGTCCAGGCGGCAAGCATGGTGAAGCCGATGCGCAGTTCGCCGCGTTCACCGCGTGCCGTGGCGCTCGCCGAACGCACGGCAAGGTCCAGGCCGGCGAGCAGCGCCCGGGCGTGCAGCTGGAAGTCGCGGCCGGCGGCGGTCAGCTCCACCGAGCGCGAATGCCGGGCGAACAGCGGCGTACCCAGCTCCTCCTCCAGCGCGGCGATCTGCCGGCTCAGCGGTGGCTGGGTGATATGCAGCGCCTCGGCGGCACGGCCGAAATGCAGGTGCTCGGCAAGGGCGAGGAAGTAGCGCAGCTGGCGGAAGTCGATCATCGATACGGATAGGGTATGGATTAGCGTCTTAGTAAGCATTGGACGGTATCGATTGGCAACCCTATGCTCGCCTGCCGCTCCCGCTCTCCAGGTTCCCTGCCATGCACACCGTGTTCGCCGTCGTCCTGCCGATCTTCGCGCTGATCCTGGTGGGTTGGCTGTGCCGACGCACCAACCGCCTCGGCCCGCAGGCGGCGTCGGAGGTGAACAAGCTGGTGGTCTGGCTGTGCCTGCCGGCGCTGCTGTTCAAGGTCACCGCCACCGCGACCTGGGCGGAGATCTGGCAACCGGGCTTCCTCGCCGCCTTTACCGGCGGCTGCCTGCTGGTGTTCTTCGCCACCCTTGCCTGGCGCCTGCTGCAGGGCCGCCCGCTGCCGGCTGCGAGCATCGATGGCCTCAGCGCTTCCTACGCCAACACCGGCTACATGGGCATCCCGCTGTGCCTGCTGGTGTTCGGCCAGGACGGCCTGGAGCCGGCGCTGATCGCCTCCCTGCTGGTGGTCTGCGTGCTGTTCGCCATCTCCGTGGTGTTCATCGAGGTGGGCCTGCAAACCGAGAAACACATCGGCCGTGCCGTGTGGGTGGTGACCAAGGCCCTGGGCAAGAACCCGCTGGTGGTGTCGCCGATCATCGGCGGCCTGTGGGCGGTGACCGGCATTGGTCTGCCCGCGCCACTGCTGCATTTCCTCGACATGCTCGCGGCGGCCACCACGCCTTGCGCACTGGTGTCGCTGGGGTTGTTCCTGGCGCAGCGCCAGGAGGGCGGCGAGCAGGTCGGCGCCTGGCCGCTGGTGGTGATCAAGCTGGTGGGCCAGCCGCTGCTCACGGGTTTCCTCGCCTACCAGGTCTTCGACCTGCCACCGTTGTGGGCGGACTCGGCGCTGCTGCTCAGCGCGCTGCCCACCGGCACCGGGCCGTTCATGCTCGCCGAGTACTACCAGCGCGAGGCGGCGGTGGTGTCGCGGAGCATCCTGGTGTCCACCCTGGGCTCGTTGGTGACGCTCTCGCTGTGCCTGCTGTGGATTGCCCGATAGCGTGCTCTTCGGAGGAGCGAGCTTGCTCGCGAACCGCCCAGCGCCGGAGTTGCCGGTAGATCCGTTCGCGAGCAAGGACTAGGCGTCCCCCTCGCTCCAACAAAAAAGCGCTCCGTGCGGGCATAAAAAAACGGACCGGCCATCGCGGGGATGGCGGTCCGTTGCGCAAACGCAGGGGAGCGTCAGCGGGGAAAGCTGACACTCCAGACGCAGCCCCTCAGGCGTATGGCCCGAATTGCGTCAACGTTGCGATCAAGCCGGTTCGGTCAGCGCGCCCGCAGCGCGCTCGGATCGTTGGCGGCCGGAGATCCGGTGCGCATCGCCCGCCGGTGCCGTGCCCTTGTCGTAGGGCTTGGCCAGCAGCATGTAGAGCAGGCCCGCGCCAAGCACGATCGCGGTGGTGAGGATCATCGAGTAGTTCATGTACCAGGGCGCGTCCGGGGTGCGCGGCCAGACCATGTTGATGATCGCCGCCACGCCGTAGAACAGCGCCGCCACGTTCACCGGCACGCCCCACTTGCCGAGGCTGAACTGGCCACCGGGCACCCAGCCCTTGGCGCGGGCGATCAGTGCAGCGATGACGATCAGCTGGAACGACACGTAGATGCCGATTGCGGCGAAGCCGACGATGGTGGCCACGGCGTCCGCCATGAACAGGCCCAGGCAGACGATGGCCGCCGGCATCACGCCCGCCACCAGCAGTGCGAAGGCCGGCACGTGGTTGGTGTTGAGTTTCGACAGTGCCTTGCTGCCGACGATCATCTCGTCCCGGGCATAGGCGAACAGCAGGCGGCTGGCCGCGGCCTGCAGGCTCAGCACGCAGGACACGAACGACACCATCACCACCGCCATCACCAGCTTGGAGCCCACCGGGCCGAAGGCGTTGGCGAGGATGGTAGTCACCGGGTCGGTGTCTTCGCCGTTGATCACGCGCTGGATGTCCGGCACCGAGAGGATCAGTGCCAGGCAGGCGAACATCGCGGCGGCGCCGCCGATGTAGATGGTCATGCGCATGGTCTTGGGGATCATCTTGCCGGGGTTCGGGGTTTCCTCGGCGACGTCACCGCAGGCCTCGAAGCCGTAGTACTGGAACAGGCCCGCCAGGGACGCGGCGAGGAAGGCCGGCCAGTAGCTGCCGTCAATCTTGATGTCGAAGGTGTTGAACAGCACGCTGAAGTCGTTGTGGCGCTCGAAGATCAGCAGGTAGCCGCCCACCAGCAGCGCACCGCCCAGCTCGCAGATGAAGCCGAACATGGCGACGCGGGCCAGCAGCTTGGTGCCGGACAGGTTGAGCACCGTGGACAGCGCGATCAGCGCCAGGGCGATACCGATGGCGGCGTTGCCATGCATCTCGAAGCCGAGCATGGCGGCCATGTACGGGCTGGCGCCCACGGCGATGCCGGCGATGGAGGCGCACAGCGCCCAGGCATAGACCCAGCCGACCATCCACGCCCAGCGCTTGCCCACCAGGCGACGAGCCCAGGGATAGACGCCCCCGGAGATCGGGAATTGCGAAACCACTTCGCAGAACACCAGGCACACCAGCAACTGGCCCAGGCCGATCAGCAGGTAGGTCCAGAACATCGGCGGACCACCAGCGGCCAGGCACAGGCCGAACAGGGTATAGACGCCCACCACAGGCGACAGATAGGTGAAGCCCAGGGAGAAGTTCTCCCACAGGCTCATGCTGCGTTCGAAGTTGGAGCTGTAGCCGAGGGCGGCGAGCTGCTCGGCATCGGAATCGGTGACGCCAGCGGCACGCTTGGCAGGGGACCCACTCATCGTTGTTTCCTCTCAGGGGGTGGATGGGCAGAAGGCAATCGGCCGGCGGGCCTCACGACGCCCGCCGGTTCCCTTTTCGGGTTTGTAGTTGTGTGTTGCGCGGCTTTGCTCTCTGTGGAGTTACTGGCCGTCGTCGTACTGCGAGAGCCACTCCACGGCCTGCTGGTGGTAGCGGGTGAAGCCCTTGTAGTCGACCAGCTGCTGGTCGAGGGACTTGAGCACGCGGTGCATGCGCTTGGCCCAGGCCGGGTTGGTGGCGATGTCTTCGAGGCTCAGCAGGTAGGTGCGGATCGGGAAAACGATGGCATTGCTGCGCGGCAGACGGTGCAGCGGTTGCAGCTCGATGCGCAAGTAGACCTTCTGACCGGCGTTCTCGGCAGTCACCGTGGTGCGGTCCGGCGCCCACTCCGGCAGGGACTCGGCGGAGACGTCCAGGCGCGGGTTGACGGTCAGCGACCAGTTCAGGCGACGCACCGGGTGGCCGTTGCGCAGGCGCAGGAGGAACTTCAGCGCGCGGTCGAGCATGCCGGTTTCCTTCACCAGCGGCACCGGGCCGTGGAATTCATGCCAGGCCATGCCCAGGTTGAAGCGCAGCGAATAGTCGGCGCGCTGGGTGGCGATGCCCGCGCCCCAGTACAGGGTGCCGTCGCGCTCTTCCTGCAGGACCCAGTCGCCCTGGGCCTGGCGGGTGACGTATTCCATCGGCTCGTAGGGCAGGGTCGACGGATCACCGAAGGTGAAGGTGTCGTCGATGTTCAGCAGCTTGTTGGTCCAGTGCCAGCGGGTACCGTCCTTCTCCAGGGAGAAGTACTCCGGGTAGTCCTTGGCGTAGGCCTCCATGATCAGCTCGAGCAGGTCCCACTGCGCCTCCATCATGTGCGGCGCGGAGACGTAGTGCATGCCCGGGTCCTTCTCCAGGGTGATCGCACGGTCGCGGCACTCGCTGATGTAGTGCTCGTCGATGTCGAACACCGCGCGGAAGGCATCGTTGCCCACGCTGACGTGCGGCTCCAGGTTCATCGAGTACATGTACTCGTCGTCCGGGAAGGGCCAGGGCGCGCGGTCGATGCAGGCCTGGCTGTTGGCGTAGGTGTAGTCGTCGCGGTAGGTTTCGTCGGGGCGGAATTGGATGGTCATGGTCGTTCTCCGGCTCAGCAGTCGATGACCAGCCGCGAGCACTTGGCACGCGACACGCAGGGCATGATTTTCTGGTTGGCGGCCTTGTCCTCGTCGGACAGCCAGTCGTCGGTGTGGAGGATTTCGCCATCCAGTTCGAGGACGTTGGTCTCGCACATGCCGCAGGCGCCGCCGCGGCACAGGTACGGGATCTCGTGGCCGGCGGCCTCGGCAGCCTCCAGCAGGCTCTGGTCGGGTGACACGTCGATGGTCGCGCCGCTGCGCGCCAGGGTGACCTGGAATGCCTCGCCGACGCTGCCCTGCTCGAGGAAGCGCTCGTAGTGGATGTGGCTGTCGGTCCAGCCGTGGGCGTGGGCGGCATC
Organism: Enterobacterales bacterium AE_CKDN230030158-1A_HGKHYDSX7; assembly: GCA_046940325.1. Lineage (GTDB taxonomy): Bacteria > Pseudomonadota > Gammaproteobacteria > Pseudomonadales > Pseudomonadaceae > Pseudomonas. The sequence continues at coordinate 444,341 of JBKYMN010000002.1, forward strand.
GATGGTTGCCTGGATCATGCCCTCGGGGCCGCAGACGTAGACGTCGCTGCCCAGCGGCCGGTCGGCCAGCACCGCCGAGATGTCCAGGCGCTCGCCACGCTCGTCGCGGTACAGGCGCACGGCATCGCCGTATTCCTGCAGCAGTTCTTCACCCAGGCGCGCGTGGGCGTCGCCGCGCACTGCCAGGTGCACTTCGAAGGGCGTGCCGCGCAGGCGCAGCTCGGCCAGTTGCGAGCACACCGGGGTGATACCCACGCCGCCGGCGATGAACAGGTGCAGGCGCGCATGCTTGCTCAGCGGGAACAGGTTCACCGGGCGGAGGATTTCCAGCTCGTCGCCTTCCTTCACCACGTCATGCATGTGCTTCGAACCGCCACGGCCTTCTTCCACCCGGCGCACGGCGATCTGGTAGGCGCTGGCGTCGTAGGGCGAACTCATCAGCGAGTAGGCGTTGCGGTAGGTGCCGGCCGCGTGGGGCATCAGCACCACGACGTTGCTGCCGCCGGAGAACGGGGTCAGGTGCGCGCCGTCGGTGGAGGCCAGGGTGAAGCGCTTGATCTCCGGGGTCACCTGCTCGATGCGGGTGACGCGGACATTCAGGGTTCCGTTGGACTGGCTCATGTGTCGAGCTCCTCGGCTTCCGGCAGCTCGCCGGGGACTTCGGCGTCGGCCTTCACCGCCTGGAAGGCGGCGAGGCGGCGGGAGTAGTGGTCGCGGACCACCAGGGTGCGGGCGCAATGCGGGCAGTCGAAGACGCGTTGGGTAACGTTCTCGGTGTATCCGTCGCAATGCACGCACCAGACGCGGCGCACGAAGGAGCCGGCGTGCTCGCGCAGCACTTCGTCCTTGTTCAGGTTGATCGCGTCGGCGGCCTGCATGGCGGTGCCGATGAAGCTCTCGGAGCCGGCCAGGTACAGGCGGGTACCCATGCGCGACTGGCCCAGCAGGGCGTGCAGGTCATCGACCAGCGCGCGGTTGCTCGGGTAGATCGACAGCTCGACGTCAGTGATGTCGCGCAGCGCGGCGAGGTGATCCTGGCCGGAGAAGGATTCGCTGGAATACAGCACGCGGATGGGCGCGGTGCGCGGCATTTCGGCGAGCAGGCGGAGCATGGCGCCGCCGCCGCTGCCCTGGCCGGCGATGATGTGGTGGTTGCCACCGGCGAGCGGGCGCAACTGGTCGTAGACCGGCCGGCTCTTGATACCTGTGATGAGCATTATTCTTGTGCCTCCAGAACTGCCGGCGCTCTGTGGTGAGAACGCCAGCGCGATTCGAGGACCCGTGCACGGTCACGGGTCGAAGGAGACAGGGCACAGACTGTGCCAAATAGTTAAGTGATTGAAATTAAAGGAAAAATTAAAATACTGAAAACACGGGTGTAAGCAGAAATGACAACGCCTGTAGGCAGGCTTGCAGCGGTGGATTGTCGCAGGGGCACTTCTGCCGGACGCAGCAACGCGGCGTGACCGAATGGTCCAGCGCAGATATTGAAGTACAGGGCGGATTCGCCGGGAGGCATGACCGTAGGATGGCGTGGAGCACAGCGATACCCATCGATTCGGTGCGTAGACAGCATGGGTATCGCTGCGCTCCACCCATCCTACGGGAGCGGGGGGCGTTCAATCGTCGCGCTGCAACTTGCGGATCAGCGTGCCGACATCGATGCCCAGATGAATCGCCGCTTTGCGTTTGCTGCCGCACAGGCGCACCGCACGCAGGATCACCTGGCGCTCGTAACGCTGCACCTGGGCCTTGAGCGGCTGGTCGTCGATGGCCGCAGCCGGCTCGTCGAGCGCGACGGGGCTGCCGGCCGGCGGTGCTCCGAGCAGTTCCGGCGGCAAATGCAGCTCTTCCGCCACGTCGTCGGCCAGCACGGCGAGGCGCTCGAAGATGTTCACCAGCTCGCGGATGTTGCCGGGGTAGTCGTAGCCCAGCAGGCGCTCGCGGCAGCCCGAGGCGAGCCGCAGCGGTGGCTGGCGGTCGCGGTTGATGCGGGCCAGGAGGATGTCCATCAGCACCGGCAGGTCGTCACGGTGGGCGCGCAGCGGCGGAATCTCCACCGGCAGCACGGCCAGGCGGTAGTAGAGATCGGCGCGGAATTCACCCGCTGCTACCTGGGCGCGCAAGTCCTTGTTGGTGGCGGCGATCACCTGCACCTGGACCTGTTTCGACAGCGGCGAACCCACCGGCTGGATGGTGCCGTCTTCGAGGAACTTGAGCAGCTTGGCCTGCACCTGCAACGGGATCTCGCCGATCTCGTCGAGGAACAGCGTGCCGCCCGAGGCGCTTTCGATATAGCCGCGCTTGCCCGACTGCAGCGCGCCAGTGAAGGCGCCGCGCTCGTAGCCGAACATCTCCGACTCGAACAGGGTTTCCGGGATGCTCGCGCAGTTCACGTCGATGAAGGGCCGGTCGCCCCAGCCGGCGGCGCGGTGGATGTGCCGGGCGATGGCGGTCTTTCCCACACCCGGCTCGCCGAGCAACAGCAGGCGCGCGCGGCGGCGGAAGGCGCGCACGCCCATGTCGGCGATGGAGGAGAGCAGCGGCGACATGTGCAGGGCATTGTCCTGCGGGTCGCCCAGGCCCTGCAGATCGGTGGTCGAGGCGCGCCCGGAAGGGCTGCGCAGGCTGCCGGCAGTGCCCGGCTCGTACTCGCGCTGGATCAGCAGGCAGTACGGCTTTTCATAGGCCGTCGTCGGCACTGCCTGGGCACGGGTGAGGAACACCCGGCCATCGCGCGAGCGGGTCAGCGCGCTCTTGCCGCCACGGCGCAGGGCCTGCTGAAAGTCGTCGAACTGCAGCGCCGAGCGCTGGAAGAAGTCCACGTCCGACAGGCCCAGTACATCGACGCGGGTGACGCGGTTGACGCGCTCCGCCGCGAGGTTGATGAAGCGCACCCGCGAGTCGCCATCGCAGACGATCAGCGCCTCGCTGAAACTGTCGAGCAGGGCGTGCAGCGCGGGTGTTTCCAGCAGCGCGGAAAGCATTTCCGCCGACGCACTGACCGACGAGCGCATGCCCATGCGCAAGGGCGCGAAGAAGCCTTCTTCGCTCATGCTTCTTTGCTCATGGATGGAGCTCCGTCGCCTTGTTCGCCAAGCGCAGCACGAAGACGCGCCAGGCCACGCCCTCGCGGATGAGGATGCGCGAGCAGTGGCTGTTGAAGGACTGGTAGTTGCCGAACTGGTCGGGCAGGTCGAGCACTTGCCAGGTGCGTTCGGGCAGCGGCATGCGGTTCAGCGTCGAGGCCAGCCCGGCCGCGCGGGTGATGCCGAAAGTCTGCTCGAAGGCGGCGTTGCGCCATTGCGGCTGGGCCGCTTCGTCGATTACCAGCACGGCGTCGGGCACCGCGTCGAACACCCGGCGCAGCGCTTCGATGCGCTGCTCGGCGTCGTGCTGCATGCGCAGCTCCTGGCTGACGTCACGCAGGCTGCCCCACATGCGCAGCATGCGGCCGTTGTGGATGCTGGCGCGCACGTCGTTCTCCACGTAGGCCGGTGAGCCGTCATGGCGGCGGTCCACCGACAGCGCGCCATCGACGTGGAACTCCGCCTCGATCAGGCGCCGGACGAACTCTTCGTTGGCCGGGCTGCGCGGCCAGTACAGGCGCACCGGCTGTTCGCTGAAATCGACGTCGGCGGGCATCTCGTAGATGTTGGCCATGGCGCGGTTGCACATGCGCCAGTAGGAGCGGTTTTCGAACACCTGGCGGACGATCTCGTCGGGCGTCTCGCGGACGTCCACCGACTCGGCGAACTCGATACACCAGTAGGCCACCCGTGCGCTGAAGAGCATCTGGCTCATCACTTCGTTGGCGCTCTGCAGTTCGCCCAGGCGGCGGCTGACCGGCCCCAGCGGCATCTTCACCAGGTGCAGGCGCGCCGGCTCGCCGTCGCGCCATTGCAGCACGCCGCTGGCAAGCACCGGCAGCAGGCCGCCGTTGTGGCGGATCAGGGTCAGTTCCAGGTCCTGTACGCGCTCGTCCGCTGGCGGGTTGGCAAACAGCTGCATCAGCGCGTTCAGCGAGTCGGCGGTGTAGATCAGCTCGGCGGCCTGTCCATCCAGCGAACCGGGGGCGTAGCCGAGCTGGTCGGTCTGTTCGGCGGAGACTTCGATGAAGCGTCCCTGGGACGTCAGGCTGTCGGACAGCAGCAGGCCCCTGTCCAGCAGCAGTTTCAGCGGGTCCATTTGTCCCTCCAAGGCAGATCTCCGATGCAAATTTCCAACACGACGGTGCGGCCGCCAGGCGGCCCGCAGGATGAGCAAGGCATGTTGCATGCCATCCGGTAAAGCCCAGGCTTCGTGGGGTACGCGAACGGGGTGTGTGCAGAATCGCAGCACTCTGCGCATTCGCGCAGCGCATCTGTGCAGCCTACCTGCTGCGCCATTGCAGCAGCATGCCGGGCGATGGAAGGTGCGGTGGTTTCGCGCCAAATACTGGCCAGTTGATAGCTTTTGAGTTCGTTTGAGCCGCTTGCGCTGCTAGGATGCGCGCGCGTTTCGTTCCCCGAGGCGCCCGTCCCAGAGCCCGTTCCCCACAAGAGGCCGCCATGCGCAAGCACCGTCGATTGACCTTCCGCCACATCGGCCAGATCAACGTGACCAACCGTCTGAGCGGCGACCCCATGGGGGTGGTCCTGGACGTCTCGATGGGCGGTCTGCGGCTGGTGACGGAAGAGCCACTGGCGCCGGGCAGCTGCTACGACATGCGCCTGGAGATTCCGGTGCGTGAGGATCACACGCGCTCGGTGGACGTCACCGCGATCTGCCAATGGTCGAAGAAGGACGCCAAGAACGCGCGCTTCGAGCAGGGCTTCAAGCTGGACCGGCCGAGCGCAGCGTTCACCGAATTGGTGACGTCGATGTCGGTGAGTTTCAACCGCAGTCTGTTAGGCAGGGCGCGCCTGCAGTGAGTTGGCAAGCCTAAAGTGCTATTATTCTAGCGATATGGTTACAATATTGAAGTAATATTGGTACTTCAATTCGAGCTTTCTGCCCCCAGTCAATTGTAAGTGCTAATATTCTGGCGAATATCACATCAGAAGCCTGGAATATTAGCGCCATGGCAAAGAAGACTGCCCCCCTGCTACCGCAAACCAACCAGCTGCTCGCTGACTTCGGTGAGCGGCTGAAGCTCGCGCGTCTGCGCCGCAAACTCACCGCCAAGCAGGTTTCCGAGCGCGCCGGCATGTCCCCCATGACGCTGCGCGCCCTGGAAGCCGGCGGCGCTGGCGTAACCATCGGCGCCTACCTCTCGGTCATGCAGGTACTGGGGCTGGAGTCGGATCTGGCGAAGCTGGGCGAAACCGACGAGCTGGGTCGCCAATTGCAGGATTCCCGTCTGCTGAGCCCGCGTCGGCGTGAGACCGCGCTTACAAAACCGCACTATCCCAAGCGCGGGAGCCCGGGCACAGGGCAGGATGCGGTTGCGGAGGACAAGGTCGTACCGGACTTGGCCGAATCAGACGAGAGTGCCGTCGCCGACGCAGGCGTCACGGCGAAAGCGCTGGTAAACCTCCTCAAGCCCGTGAAGAGAGCGCGCAAGGAGCGCGAATAGCTATGACCATGATCGGGGTGTACGCAGACTGGGACGGACTTCCCGCCCCGCGCAGGCTTGGCTTGCTCACCTCGCGGAAGACGCGCGCCGCCGAGCTGTTCGAATTTGGCTACGATCCGGAAGTCCTGAACGATCCGGTGCTCGGGCTCACACAACTCGACCCGCGCCTGGGCCTGTTCGAAGGCTCGCAGTTCCCGGCGCCTCCGCAGGACAAGTTCGGCGTCTTCGCCGACTCCAGCCCGGATCGCTGGGGCCGACTGCTGATGGACCGGAGATGGGAGCGCGAGGTGCGCGCCGGCGTGATCGACAAGTCCACGCGACTCTACGAGTCGGACTACCTGCTGGGCGTCCATGACCTGTACCGCGTCGGCGCCTTGCGCTACAAGCTCGAGGATCATGGCGCATTCCTTGATGACCGCGCCGATCTGGCCGCTCCGCCATTCACCGAAATCGCCGCGCTGGAACGCGCCGCCCGCGCCCTGGAGGAAGACCCGGACAACACCGCCCTGCAGGGCAGCGACTGGCTGCGGATGCTGATCGCCCCCGGTGGCTCGCTCGGTGGTGCGCGGCCGAAAGCCAGCGTCGCGGACAAGCAGGGGCATCTCTACATCGCCAAGTTTCCCAGCCGTCGCGACACCTACGACGTGGGCGGCTGGGAGATGCTGGTCAACGCCCTGGCAGTGGGATGCGGGCTGCATGTTGCCGATGCCCAGGCGCAGAAGTTCGCCAGCGACCACCACTGCTTCATGGTGCGTCGCTTCGACCGTACGGATGGTGGCCGCCGGCTGCACTTCGCTTCGGCGATGACCCTGACCGGCCGCACCGATGGCGACGACGCATCTACCGGCGTCAGCTACCTGGAGCTTGCCGAGGTACTGATCCGCGAAGGAGCGCAAACCAACACGGACCTGCGCGAGCTCTGGTCGCGTATCGTTTTCAACCTGCTGGTCTCCAATACCGACGACCACCTGCGCAATCACGGTTTCATCCTGGTGCCCGGCCGTGGGTGGCGGCTGTCGGAAGCCTATGACATGAACCCGGTCGCCCACGCCGACGGGTTGAAACTGAACATCACCGACGCGGACAACGCCCTGGACCTGGAGTTGGCGCGGGAAGTAGCGACCTACTTCCGCCTGGGCCTGGGCGAGGCGGATGACATCATCGAGCACAGCCGTGGCATCGTCCGCCAGTGGCGAACCCTGGCCCGTGGCCTCGGGCTTTCAGTCCGCGAGCAGGACCGCATGGCCGACGCTTTCCGGCTCGCCAGCCCTCGTTAACCCAGCGTCCCCAATATCTGCACCCCCACCCGCTCCGGAATCTCGTTCTGCGACAGCACGTGCAGCCCCGGGCTGAACACCCGCGCATAACGCGCCAGCAGCGGTCGCAGTTGCGGCATCACGGTGAGGATCGGCGGGTGGCCTTCCTTGCGCAGTTTTTCCTTCACCACCGGCATGCTGTGCTGCAGCTGGTTGAGCAGGCTGGGCTCCACCGGGATGTTGTCCAGGCTCACCGGGCCGGCCTGCTGGGCGATGCTCAGGGCGCCGAGCAGGGTGTTCTCCAGGGCGTTCTCCAGGACGAACACGGTCAGCTCCGGGCGGTCGCCGGCAATCGAGGAAACGATGCTGCGGCGCAGCGCATAGCGCACGTCGGAAGCCAGCAGTACCGGGTCCTTGGTGGTCTCGCTGCCTTCGAGCAGGGCGCTGGCGATGGTGACGATGTCCTTGAGGGCGACCTCCTCCTGCAGCAGCTGGCGGAACACCCGGTGCTGCTGCGAATAGGTCAGCTGCGCCTTCAGTGATTCGGCCAGCTTGGGCGCCTGCAGGGTCAGGCGCTGCATCAGGTGCTCGACATCGTCGTGCTTGAAGATGTCCGGCAGGTGCTCGCGCACCACCTTGTTCAGATGCGTGGCGACCACGCTGGCGCAGTCGATCACCTGGTAGCCCAGGTTGAGCGCGCGGGACTTGTCCGCCGGGAGAATCCACACCACCTGCATGCGGTACGCCGGGTCAACGCCGAGGATGCCGTCGATCTCGCCGTAGAGCTCTGGCGAGGGAATCGCCATCAGCCGGTCGGCATGGATTTCCGCGCCGTCGATGCGCTCACCGTTGATGTGGATGGCGTACTGCGAGGCCTTCAGGCGCAGGCTGTCGCGAATCTGCACTTCCGGCAGGAGGAAGCCCAGGCTCTCCGAGAGCGTCTGGCGTACCCCGCGGATGCGTTGCGGCAGCGGCGCACCGCTGGCTTCGTTGACCAGGCTGACCAGCTTGTAGCCCAGCGAGATCGACAGCCGCTCCACCAGCGGGATGTCTTCCCAGCCCAGCTGCTGGGCGCGCTCCTGGTCCATGGCATGCGTCAGCGCCTGGGTCTGCTCCAGGGTCTGCGCCTCGATCGGCGGGCCGGCCAGCGCCAGGCGCCAGGCAATGAAGGCCACCAGCGCGGCGAAGGCGAAGAACGCCACGTGCGGCATGCCCGGTACCAGGCCGAGCACCACGAGTATGCCGGCGACGGTATAGAGCAGCGACGGCGAGGCGAGCATCTGCTTGCGCACCAGGCTGGTGATTTCCGCCGATTCGTTGACCCGCGTGACGATGATCGCCGCTGCGGTGGACAGCAGCAGCGCCGGGATCTGCGCCACCAGGCCGTCGCCGATGGTCAGCAGGGCATAGCGCTGGAAGGCTGCGCCCGCCGGCAGGTCGTAGACGAACACGCCGATGGCCAGGCCGCCGAACAGGTTGATCAGCAGGATCAGGATGCCGGCGATGGCGTCGCCGCGGACGAACTTCGAGGCACCATCCATCGCGCCGTAGAAGTCGGCTTCCTTGGCCACTTCCGAGCGCCGGCGCTTGGCTTCGTTCTGGTCGATCAGGCCGGCGTTGAGGTCGGCGTCGATGGCCATCTGCTTGCCGGGCAGGGCGTCCAGGGTGAAGCGTGCGGTCACCTCGGAGATGCGCTCGCCACCCTTGGTGATGACCATGAAGTTGATGATCATCAGGATCACGAAGACGATCAGGCCAACGATGAAGTTGCCGCCGATCACCACGTGGCCGAAGGCCTCGATCACCTTGCCCGCCGCGCCCGTGCCGGTGTGGCCGTCGAGCAGCACCACGCGGGTGGAGGCGACGTTCAGGGTCAGGCGCAGCAGCGTGGTGACCAGGATCACCGTGGGCAGCAAGGAAAAGTCCAGCGGACTCTTCGACGACACGCTGACCAGCAGCACCAGGATCGCCACCACGATGTTGAAGGTGAACAGGGCGTCCAGCACCAGCGGCGGCAGTGGCAGGATGATCATCGAGAGGATCGACAGGATGATCAGCGGGATGCCGATGCGGCCGCTCTGGAAGGTCGGCAATAGTGACTGCAGTAGGCGCATGGTCAGACTCTGTTCAGCAGTTCTTCGGGGATGGGGACGTTACGGATCAGCTCCGGGCGGTCACGGCGCCCGGAGCGCCAGGCCTTGAGCTGGAGGATGTAGGTGAGGACGTGGGCCACGGCCTTGTACAGCTGCGCGGGGATCTGCTGGTTGACCTGGGTGGTGGCGTAGATGGCGCGCGCCAGTGGCGGCAGCTCCAGCACTTCCAGCTCGTGGGTCTTGGCCAGCTTGCGGATGTACAGGGCGGTTTCGTCCAGGCCCTTGGCGACCACGTAGGGCGCCTGGGCCTTCTTCGGGTCGTAGCGCAGCGCCACGGCGAAGTGCACCGGGTTGACGATCACCACGTCGGCGGTCTTGATGCTCTTGCTGATCTGCCGGTGCACCAGCTGGCGCTGCAACTGGCGGATGCGCGCCTTCACTTCCGGGCGGCCTTCCTGGTTCTTGTGCTCTTCCTTGCGTTCCTGCTTGGTCATGCGCAGCTTCTTCTTGAAGAAGAAATACTGGATCGGGATGTCGATGACCGAGAACAGGATGAACACCACCAGCAGCGACAGGGTGATGTCGTAGAAGGTGCCGAAGGCCGTGGCGATCGCCGTGCGCACGTCGCCGCGCTGCAGGGCGAGCAGACCGGGCAGGGCGCCGTGCAGCTGGTACAGCGCCACGACGATCAGCACGGCGATCTTCAGCAGCGACTTGGCCAGTTCGGTCCAGTTCTGCAGCGAGAAGATACGCCCCAAACCGGTGATGGGATTGAGCTTGGACAGCTTGGGCATGAAGTTCTTGCTGGAGAAGATCCAGCCGCCGGGGATCATCGAGAACAGCACCACCAGCAGTGGCGTGACCAGCAGCGGCAGCAGCGTGGTGATGAACAGCACCAGGTGATGGCCGAGCACCAGCGGCAGGTCGTCCAGGCCGATCTCGCTGTTCCTCAGGTCGATGAAGGACAGCGCGAAGCCTTCCTTGAGGCCATCGTAGAAGTGCTCCACACAGAACTTCAGGGCGATCAGCGTGGCCAGCAGCGAGAGGGTGGTGGAGAGGTCCTTGGAGCGGCTGACCTGGCCGTCCTCGCGGCTCTTCTTGAGTTTCTGCTGGGAAGCCTCTTCGGTCTTTTCCTGGGCGCTGTGCTGCTCAGCCATGGCGCCCCTCGCGGAAGATCACGCCGATGGCATCGAGCAACTGGCGGGTGAGTTTCAGGTAGTTCTCGGGGATGTCCGGCAGGGTCAGCCAGATGCACGCCAGGCCCGCCAGGATCGCCATGGGAAAGCCCAAGGAAAACAGGTTGAGCGCCGGCGAGATGCGGTTGAGCAGGCCGAAGCAGAACTGCACCAGGGTCATGCAGAACACCACCGGCAGGGTGATCAGCACGGCGGCGGCGAACACCCAGGCGAGGCTGCCCACCACCGATTCCAGCCCCAGGTAATGCAGCCCGCTGCCCACCGGCCAGTAGACGAAGCTCTGGTAGAGGATGCTCACCACCAGCAGGTGGCCGTCGATGGAGAGGAACAGGAACACCAGCAGGATGAAGTACAGCTGGTAGAGGATCGAGGACGACGACACGCCGTTCATGGGGTCGTTGTACACCGCCATGCTCAGGCCCAGCTGGGTGGAGATCACATCGCCGACCAGGGTGAACACGGTGAACACCAGCATCAGCGAAAGGCCCAGCATCAGGCCGAAGGCGACCTGCTCCAGCGCCACCAGCAGGCCCTGCGCCGACAGCGGGTCGATGGCTGGCGGGCGCGGCAGCGCGGCGCCCAGGGCGACGGTCAGCGCCAGCCCGAGAAGAACGCGCAGGCGTGCCGGAATGGCCTTGTGGCTGAAGATCGGCGCCAGGGCGAACACTGCCATGATCCGGCAGAAGGGCCACCACCAGGCCTGCAGTGTCTGCAGATAGTCGAAGGCCTGCAGGAAGGATGCACCGTGCTGCATGGCATCAGCCGACCAGGCGGCCCGCCTGGTGGAAGGACTCGATGAACAGCTCCGAGAGCGTGCGCAGGATCCAGTGGCCGGCGAACACCAGCATCCCCAGGGTGATCAGCAGGCGCGGCAGGAAGCTGAGCATCTGCTCGTTGATCTGCGTGGCCGCCTGGAAAATGCTCACCAGCAGACCACCGATCAGGCTGGGCACGATCAGCACGCAGACGATCAGCGCGGTGATGTGCACGGCGTTGGAAACGATATCGACGGCGCTTTCCGGAGTGAGCATGGGAGGGTCCCTAGAACGGCTGCACACTGCTGGTCAGCGTGCCCATCATCAGGGCCCAGCCGTCCACCAGCACGAAGATCATCAGCTTGAACGGCAGCGAAATCATCATCGGCGAGAGCATCATCATGCCCATCGCCATCAGCACGCTGGCGACCACCAGGTCGATCACCAGGAACGGGATGAAGATCATGAAGCCCAGCTGGAACGCGGTCTTCAGCTCGCTGAGCACGAACGACGGCAGCAGCAGGGAGAAGTCCAGGTCCTCCAGTTTCTCCGGCACCGTCTCGCCGGCCAGGGAGACCATGGTCTCCAGCGAGGTGCGGTTGGTCTGCGCCAGCATGAAGCGGCTCAAGGTCTGCTTGGCGTGCCCCAGGCCGTCTTCCAGGCTGATCTGGTCGGCCTCGAAAGGCTGGTAGGCGTTGGTATAGATGTCCTGCCAGACCGGGCGCATCACCATCAGTGTCATGATCAGCGCGATGCCCACCAGCACGTTGTTCGGCGGGCTCTGCTGCAGGCCGATGGCCTGGCGCAGGATCGCCAGCACAATGACGAAGCGGGTGAAGCAGGTCATCAGCATGAGCATCGCCGGGAGGAAGCCCAGCAGGGTCATGACGATGAGAATCTGCAACTTGACGCTGAAGGCCTGGCCGTCCGCCGTATCGTGCAGGTTGAACAGCGTGACCTCGCCGCCGGCCGCCTGCGCGTAGAGCGGGCAGAGCGCGGTGATGAACAGGCCCAGCGCGGCCAGCGAACGGCGCAGCATCACGCAGTCAGGGCGTCGAGGCTGGCGCCGCACAGTTCGAGCACGCGCAGGCCGTAGTTGCCGTTCATCACGACCACTTCGGCCTTGGCGAACAGCGCGCCATTGACCTTCACGTCCAGCGGCTCGCCGGCGAGCTTGTCGAGGATGATCACGCTGTTGGCATCGACGTCCATCAGCTCCTTCAGGGAAATCTCCACCGAAGCGACTTCCAGGGTGACGTTCACCGGGATCTTGCCGAAGAAACTCAGGTCCTGCTGTGGCAGCGGTGCACGCAGGGCCTCGGCGGGCATGTCGGTGACGTCCTGGGTCAGGTCGAGGTCGCCCTCGTTGATCAGCGACTCGAACTCGGAGTCGGAGAGAGAACCGGTCATGGGTTTTTCACGCTTTCCAGGGAGGAGAGGAAGAGGGTGCCGTCGTCTTCGAAGATCGCGCCGCGGAACAGCTTCTGCTGGTTCACGCGGACCTCGACGCGGTCCAGCGGGCGGATCGTCAGTACGTCGCCCGGCGCCAGGCCGAGCACTTGCGAGAGTGGCATCCGGGCGGCGGCGACCACGCAGTCCAGGCGCAGCGGCAGGTGCCTGATGTGCTCCAGCGGGTTGCCGGTCAGGCGCGGCGGCGGCGGGCCGGCGAGGCGGCGGGTCAGTTCGTCCGCCAGCGGGTTGTCCAGGTAGAGGTAGAGCGAGGAGTGCTCGCCGGTCAGGTGGCTGACGTAGCTGAATTCGGCGACGTACTCCCACTGCACCTCTTCGTAGGTGGGGTCGATCTGCTGCAGGCGGCCAACCGAGTCGCCCATCAGCAGGGCGCGGCCGAACAGGTCCACCACGTCCAGGCCCAGGCGGTCGAGCATGCGCTGCTCGGAACTGCTGATCGGTGGCGTGTCGCGATTGGCGACCACGGTGCCGCCGTAATAACACTCGATGACTTCGGTGAGCAGGGCGCGGTCCATGGCGAAACCGAACTTGCCCAGGGGCGAATCGAAGAGGCATTCCAGTTCACGGGGAAGTTCCTCGTGAATGATCAGGTTATCCAGTTCGAGATTGATTCTATAATGCCGCAGGAAGTAGTCGCTGATAATCCGCGGATACTTGCCGGAGATCTCTTTGATGTACTGCGGAATCTTGTGATAATGCCGGCCGAGTTTCTGCGGTTTCAGTCGAATCAGACTGTCGGCGGGCACGCCATGGTGGACTTTTGATTTACCAGTCATGCTCAGCGTCGTACTTCCAGGTTCGATCTGCCATCTGCCCAAGGACACGGGAGGTGTCATGACCGCCGGGATCGGCTGATCGTTGCTCGCGGCATGCTCTGTCTGTCAGGAAGCCCGTGACTGCTGCGTCACAGGCTGCTGACGTGGCGCAATGATAGCGATCTGAGGTCGTTCGATTAAATCAATAGATATCAAATGCTGTTTTTGACGGAACTTTTTGTCTATTGATCTTAATTAATCGGCGGGAAGCTATGGCGTAGTGCTGGCACTTGTTAGTGTGGGTGGGTTAGTTACAGGTTGCAGCGACTTCAATCATGACGAAGTTGTTGCAATGCCCCCCGTGAGATAACCGCTTGGTCAGGAAGTTCCGCAGTCGCCGATAACAGCTTTCGGCCGATGCTGGCGTTGAACGACGAGGGTTTTTCGAACGCACTAGCGAATGGAAAGTTGCGGTGAACAGTGTAAGCCAGTCGATCGACCAATTATGTGAAACGCTGCTCGAAGAGCGGCCGGCGCAGAAAAAAGTTGCGATCATCGGGCCGTCCTCGGACGTCGCTCACGCTCTCCTTTTGCAGACGCTGCTGGCCGAAGGCTGCCGGGTCGAGCGCTTCTCCGGCTTCGCCGAACTGGCCCGCGCGCGCAGTGACGCTTCCCTGCTGTTCATCCTCGCCGGTGCCTTTCCCGCCCCTGACCTTTATGCCCAGGTCGGCGCGCTGCTCAGCGATGGACGCGAGCGCGACGTAGTGCCCATCGTCGGCTATGAAGAGCAGGACAAGGCCGCCACCCTGCTCGACCTGGGGTGCGTCGACTACCTGCTCTCACCCTTCGGCGCCGGCCAGTTGGCCGCGTTGCTGCGTCGCCAGGAAGCCTCCAGCGCCGCCCAGGAACTCTTCGTCTCGCGTTCCCAGGCCGGGCGCCGCCTGCTGGCCATGGCGCAACGCGTCGCGCAGACCCGCGCGCCGATCCTGATCACCGGCGAGACCGGCACCGGCAAGGAACTGCTGGCGCGCTATATCCACGGTATCGCCAGCCCGGACGCGCCCTTCATTGCGGTGAACTGCGCGGCGATCCCCGAGGCGATGCTCGAATCCATCCTCTTCGGCCATGAGCGCGGCGCCTTCACCGGCGCGGTGACTGCCCAGCCGGGCAAGTTCGAACTGGCCAATGGCGGCACCCTGCTGCTCGACGAAATCGGCGAACTGCCGCTGGCCCTGCAGGCCAAGCTGTTGCGCGTGCTGCAGGAACAGCGCGTGGAGCGCCTGGGCGGCCGCCGCGAGATCGAGCTGGACGTGCGCATCATCGCTGCCACCAACCGCGACCTGCAGGCTGAAGTCAGCGAGGGGCGTTTCCGTGCCGACCTGATGTTCCGCCTCGACGTGCTGCCGCTGCACATCTCGCCCCTGCGTGAGCGCAAGGAAGACGTGCTGCCGCTGGCGCGTCGTTTCATCCGCCAGTACGCGCCGCAGGACGCCGAGCATGACCTGCTCACCGAAGCCGCCAGCCGCGCGCTGCTGCAACACGACTGGCCGGGCAACGTGCGCGAGCTGGAAAACACCCTGCAACGCGCCCTGGTGCTGCGCAACGGCCTGTTCATCCAGCCCCGCGACCTCGGTCTGGCCGCCGTGGAAATGCCCGTGGCGACCGTCGCCGCGATCATCCCACTGGCGGCCGAAGGCGGCCGCGCCGCGTTGCGCGCCAGCGGCAAGCTTGCCGAGTACCAGCACGTGATCGACACCATCCGCCGTTTCGGCGGGCACAAGACCAAGGCCGCGCAAAGCCTGGGCATGACCACCCGCGCGCTGCGCTACCGGCTCAACGCAATGCGCGAGCAGGGCGTGCAGGTGCAGTTCTGATTCCGTTTCCCCAGGAGACTTCCATGAGTTCCATCATGCAGGTGCAGCAGGACATGCTGGACCGGATGAACCGTTACGCCGACCTCGCCAGCGGCCCGGCCGTGCGGCCTGCCGCGCAGCTCTCGGGCAGTGAGCCGGCGCAAGGCATCGGCGCCAGCTTCGAGCAGGCCCTGCGCTCGGTGGACACCGAGCAGCACAAATCCAGCGCCGCCATGGCTGCGGTGGACAGCGGCCAGAGCGACGACCTGGTCGGCGCCATGATCCAGAGCCAGAAGGCCAGCGTGTCGTTCTCCGCGCTGCTGCAGGTGCGCAACAAGCTCACCGGCGCCTTCGACGAAATCATCCGCATGCCGCTGTAAGGACTGACAGTGCTGCAGACTCTCAAAGGGCGCCTGCCCCTCGACAAACTCAAGCTCGACCCGCGCCTGGGGCTGCTCGGCATCGCCCTGGGCGCTGCGCTGCTGGCGGCGGCCGTGGTCTTCTACCTGTGGCGCGACCAGGGCGCCTACCGACCGCTGTATGGCGCCGGTGAAGCTTATCCTGCCGCCGACGTGATGCAGGTGCTGGATGCCGAAGCCTTCGACTACCGTCTGCACCCGCAGAGCGGCCAGGTGCTGGTGCGCGAGGAAGACCTGGCGCGCGCCCGCATGCTGCTGGCGGCCAAGGGCGTGAAGGTGTCGATGCCCGCCGGCTATGAGCTGTTCGACAAGGACGAACCGCTGGGCACCAGCCACTTCCTCCAGGACGTGCGCCTGAAGCGCAGCCTGGAAGGTGAGCTGGCCCGCACCATCATGGGCCTGAAGGGAATCGAGCAGGCGCGCGTGCACGTCGCCCGCGAAGACAGCAACTCCTTCGTGGTCGGCCGTCGCGATCCGGCCAAGGCCTCGGTGCTGCTGCAACTGGCGCCCGGCCAGCGGCTGAGCCCGGAGCAGGTCGGCGCCATCGTCAACCTGGTGGCTGGCAGCGTCCCGCAGCTGGGGCCCGAGGACGTCAGCGTGGTGGACCAGAACGGTGTGCTGCTCTCGCGCGGCATCACCGGTGCCGGCGGCCCCTCGCAGAACTGGCAGGCAGTGGACGAGTACCAGCGCAAGGCGGTGGGCAACGTCGAGGAAGTGCTGGCGCCGGTACTGGGCCTGGGCAACTACCGCATCAGCGTGTCCGCCGACATCGACTTCAGCCAGAAGGAAGAGACCCAGCAGGCCTACGGCGAAGCGCCGCGCCTGCGCAGCGAAGTGCTGCGTAACGAGAGCACGCTGGACCAGCTCGCCCTCGGCGTGCCCGGCTCGCTGAGCAACCGTCCGCCGGAGCCGCCGCCGCAACAGCCGCAGGGGCAGACCAACGCCCAGGGCAACAATCCTCCGGGCAACGGCAAGGTTGCCAGCACGGACAACAAGGCCGCGACTTCGACCCGCGAAGAGGCCACCCGGCAGAACGACTTCGACCAGCGCGTCACCCACATCAAGTACCCGGCCTTCGCCCTGCGCCAGCAGAGCGTCGCCGTGGTGATCAACGCCTCCACCGCGCCCGAGGGCGGCTGGACCGACAAGGCCCGCGCCGACCTGGAGTCCATGGTCAAGAGCGCGGTGGGCTTCAACGCCCAGCGCGGCGACCTGATCACCGTCAGCGTGTTCCCCTTCGCCGCCACGCCGGTGGAAGAGTCTTCCTCCAGCTGGTGGGAGAGCAGCGCCCTGCAATCCCTGGTGCGCTACACGGTGCTGGGACTGATCGCACTGCTGTTCCTGCTGTTCGGCGTACGCCCGGCGGTCCGCAGCCTGACCCGGCGCGCCGAGTCGGCGGCCCCGGCGGCGCTGCCCGAAGGCTCTGCCGACTACCCGTTGGCGCTGGACGCCGAACGGCGGCTGGCGCTGGGCAGCGAGAGCGTCGGCGGGCTCAACGTGCTTGGCGAGCTGAACCCGCTCTCGGAAATCCGCCTGCCGGCGCCGGGCTCGGGCCTGGAACACCAGATCGAGCATCTGCAGATGCTGGCGAAGAACGACCCGGAACGGGTCTCGGAAGTGATCAAGCACTGGATTGGCCGCAATGACCGACACGAGCCTGCCTGAAGAACCGAAGAAACGCGGCCCGCAGGTCCGCGCCGTGAGCTCCCTGGAACAGGCGGCGATCCTCATGCTGAGCATGGGTGACGAAGCCTCCGCGGGCATCCTGCGCAACTTCAGCCGCGAGGAGATCGTCAGCATCAGCCAGGCGATGGCGCGGCTGTCCAACGTCAAGCAGAACACCGTCTCCGATGTGATCGGGCGGTTCTTCGACGACTACAAGCTGCAGTCCAGCATCAAGGGCGCCTCGCGCTCCTACCTCGCCGGCATGCTCGGCAAGGCGCTGGGCAGCGACATCACGCGCAACCTGCTGGACAGCATCTACGGCGAGGAAATCCGCGCCAAGATGGCGCGCATGGAGTGGATCGACCCCAAGCAGTTCGCCGCGCTGATCGCCAAGGAACACGCGCAGATGCAGGCGGTGTTCCTCGCCTTCCTGCCGCCGGGCATGGCCACCGACGTGCTCGAAGCCATGCCGGCCGAGCGCCAGGACGAGCTGCTGTTCCGCATCGCCAACCTCAGCGAAGTGAACAGCGACGTGATCGCCGAGCTGGAACAGCTGATCGACCGCAGCCTGCGCGTGCTCTCCACCCAGGGCTCGCAGGTGCGCGGCGTGAAGCAGGCGGCGGACATCATGAACCGCTTCAAGGGCGACCGGAACCAGATGTTCGAGCTGCTGCGCGCGCACAACGATTCGCTGGTGGGGAAGATCGAGGACGAGATGTACGACTTCTTCATCCTCTCCCGGCAGAACCAGGAAGTGCTGCAGACGCTGCTGGAAGTCATCCCGCTGGACGAATGGGTGGTTGCCCTCAAGGGCGCCGAGCCCGAGCTGGTGCGCGCCATCCAGGGCGCCATGCCCAAGCGCCAGATGCAGCAGATGGAGTCCATCAACCGCCGCCAGGGGCCGGTGCCGCTGAGCCGCGTGGAGCAGGTGCGCAAGGAGATCATGGGCGTGGTCCGCGATCTCGCCGCCGAAGGCGACCTGCAGGTGCAACTGTTCCGCGAGCAGACGGTGGAGTAACCGCCCATGGCGATCAAAGTCATCAAGGCCGATAGCCGCGCCTGGCGCCCTTACCGCTTCCCGCCGCGCTGCGCCACCGCCAGCGCCGATAACCACGGCTGGGACAGCGACCCGGCGGCGCGCCAGCGCGCCATTTCCGATGGCTTCCAGGAGGGCCTGGAGAAGGGCTACCAGGATGGTGTCGGTGAAGGCCGTGAAGCCGGCCTGCGCGAAGGTTTCGAAGCCGGTCGCCAGGACGGCCTGCGCAAGGGTCGCGAGGAGGGCCGCGCCGCCGGCCGCCAGGCGTTCGACGAAGCCAGCGCGCCGCTGCAGGCGGCCGTCGAGGCCTTCGGCGAGTATCACCAGGCCTTCCAGCGCAGCCGCCAGAAGGAGCTGCTGGAGCTGGTGCAGAAGGTCGCGAAGCAGGTCATCCGTGTCGAGCTGACGCTCAACCCGACGCAGCTGCTGACCCTCGCCGAAGAGGCGCTGGCTGCCATGCCGGGCGAGCCGGGCGAGGTGCAGATCCTGCTCAACCCGGAAGAGTGCGCGCGCATCCGCGAGTTGAACCCCGAGCGCGCCGCCAAGTGGCGACTGGTGCCGGATGAGCGCCTGGCGCTGGGCGAGTGCCGCGTGGTCACCGCCCAGGCCGAAGCCGACATCGGCTGCCAGCAGCGCCTGGACAGCTGCATGGAAGCGCTGAGCGCGCACCTGCAGGACGAAGACTGACATGGCCCTGGGCGACGGCTTCAAGCTCGAAGAAGCGCTGCGCTCGCTGGACTCGGTCCAGCTGGCGCGGGTCAGCGGTCGCCTGGTTCGGGTCTCCGGCCTGCTGCTGGAAAGCCTCGGCTGCCGGCGCATGACCGGCCAGCGCTGCTACGTGGAAGTCGCCGACGGCGAGCGCCTGGAGGCGCAGGTCGTTGGCTTCAACCGTGATATCACCTACCTCATGCCCTTCAAGAAGCCCGTCGGCCTGACCTCCGGCTCGCGGGTCTTCCCGGCGCCGGACGAAGCTGTGCTGCACATCGATCATTCCTGGCTGGGGCGCGTGGTCAACGGCCTCGGCGAACCCCTGGACGGCCTCGGCAAACTCGCCGGTCGCCACCCGCTTCCCCCCGAACTGCCGCAGGTGAACCCGCTGCGTCGGCGCCCGGTGTCCGAACCGCTGGATGTCGGCGTGCGCGCCATCAACGGCCTGCTGACCCTGGGCAAGGGCCAGCGCGTCGGCCTGTTCGCCGGCAGCGGCGTGGGCAAGAGCGTGCTGCTGGGAATGATCACCCGGCAGACCAAGGCTGACGTGGTGGTGGTCGGGCTGATCGGCGAACGCGGCCGCGAGGTGCAGGAATTCATCCTGCATTCCCTTGGCCCGGAAGGCCTGCAGAAGGCGGTCGTAGTGGTCGCGCCGGCCAACGAATCGCCACTGATGCGCCTGAAGGCCACCGAACTTTGCCACAGCATCGCCGCGTACTTCCGCGACCAGGGCAAGGACGTGCTGCTGCTGGTGGATTCGTTGACCCGCTACGCCATGGCCCAGCGCGAGATCGCCCTGGCCCTGGGCGAGCCGCCGGCCACCAAGGGCTACCCGCCGTCGGTGTTCGGCATGCTCCCGGAGCTGGTGGAAAGTGCCGGCAACGGCGAGGGCGAAAGTGGCAGCCTGAGCGCCATCTACACCGTGCTGGCCGAGGGTGACGACCATCAGGACCCGATCGTCGATTGCGCCCGCGCCATCCTCGACGGCCACATCGTGCTGTCGCGCCGGTTGGCGGACGTCGGGCATTACCCGGCCATCGACATCGGCGCTTCGGTCAGCCGCTGCATGAGCCAGGTCGCCGAGCCGGCGCACCTTGCCGCCGCGCGGCAGTTCAAGGAATTCAGTGGCACCTATGAGCGCATCAAGGAACTGATCCCGCTGGGGGGCTACACCCCGGGCATGGACGTGAAGACCGACCGCGCGGTGCAGCTGGCGCCCATGCTGGAGCGCTACCTGCGCCAGGAAACGGCGGACAGCGCCGAGTTGGGCAGCGCCGTCGCCACCCTGCAAAGCATCGTCGGCGGCCGCTGATGAAAGCGCAGATCGACATGCTCGGGCGCCTGGCCGATGTGCGTGGTGGAAAGGTCCGCGAGCTGCTGGGGCGGGTCAACTACCAGCAGACCCTGTGCCAGCGCTACCGCAACAACATCACCGGGCTGGACCGCCTGTGCGGTTTCAGCGTGGCCACCAGCACGCCGTTGCAGCGACACAACCAGCAGCAGTACAAGGCCACCCTGCACAAGATGCTGCAGTTGCAGCGCCGCGAGCTGGAGGTCGCCGAGCAGGCGCTGGCGCGTATCCAGGGCGAGCTGCTGGCGGCCATGCGCAGCGAGAAGGTGCTGGCCCAGGTGATCGAGGCCAAGGTCGGTCAATGGCAGGCGCAGCTTGCGCAGCAGGAGCAGAAAATCCAGGATGGCCTCGCCGCGCAGTCCTGGTGGCGGGCGCGGGCGTAAAGGGAATGGCGGATAACGCGTTCCGCGTTATGCGCCCTATGATGGGGGCAATCCGTAGGGCGAATAACCGCTTGCGGTTATCCGCCGGTCCATTGGCGAACTGAAAACATGGCATTTAAGTTTTCCTTCGAGGCGGTCGCCCTCTGAGGGAAAGCCCCAGGAATATTCGGATACCCACCATGGAAATCACCCGGCAACTGACCAGCGTCGCGCTGGCCACCAGCGAGTCCGCCAAGACCGCGCGCAGCGAGCGTGCCGCTCCGGTGGCAGAGACCAGCGCCAGTGCGCCGGTCAACGATTCGCTGCGCCTGGACGAGATGCAGGAAACCCTGCGCGCCATGCCCGACGTGGACCAGAGCCGCGTTGCGGAAATCCGCCGCGCACTGATGAACGGCGAGCTGGGCAACGACACCAGCGTGCTTGCCACCAGCATCCTCTCCTACCACCGCGGCAGCGACGCATGACCCAGCGCGCGCGGTTGCTGCAGGTGGTCGAGCAGGACGTCCAGCAGGACGGCCGCGACTGCCTGGCGCTGCGCGACAAGCTGCAGGAGCTGTACCGCTTCCTGCTGGCGCGCGACAGCGCGCAGATCGAGGCGCTGAACCCGGACATCCAGGCGCTGCTCGATGCCCTGGCCGCCCGCGCCCAGCGTCGCAGCCGGGTGCTGCGCGCCTTCCAGCTGCCGATGGACGCCGAAGGCATGCGGGCGCTGCTCTCCCGCTACCAGCCGCCGCGCCGCGAGGAACTCCAGCAGGAGTGGCTGCAACTGGGCCAGCTCACCGCCCAGTGCAAGCGCCTCAACGAGCGCAACGGCAAGCTGCTGGCGATGCACCACGACATCCTCAGCCAGCTCATGGGCGATCCGCGCGAGCAGCCGGTGTATTCGCGCCAGCTGTACTGATCCGAGCCTCACCTTTCAGCGGCGGCTTCCTCTGGCCGGGCTCGCGAACCGTACGGCACCCATCCCGGCCATTGCAGGCGAAAAAGCACCCGTCAAAACGGCTTAACGAATCCCCCGCCACGGTCGCCTTCTCCCTGCATCAGGGCGCGTGCCCGGCAGGCGGAAACAGCGCTTCCCGCTGCGCGCCAAACCACGCCGGGCGGAAGTGCGACTTCTCCCCGGAAAGCCGGCAAAGCCTTCAACGGCGGGCCTTGCGGCATTGGCATCGTAATTGCTCTTCGGGCATGAGAGAGGTGGATTCAGATGGCGACCATAGATTCCGATTACGTCAAACAGATGGCCCAGCAACTGGCCACGTACGAAGTGCAGACCGGCCTGAACAAGGCGGATCGCAACAAGACTTCCTACCAGTCGCAGCTGACCGCGGTGACTTCCCTGGAGACGGCGCTCAAGACCTTCTCCACGGCACTGAAGAACCTGCAGGGCGTGACCGGCAGCAACACCAGCATGCTGGTGAACAGCGCGACCATGAGCAAGGACGGCTACCTGACCGCCAAGGTGGACAAGAACGCCGTGCCCGGCAGCTACGACTTCTTCGTCGAGCAGCTCGCCACCAGCCACAAGCTGTCCTTCTCCGGCCTCCAGGCCGGCGACATCGACACCCAGGGCACCCTGACCCTGACCCAGAACGGCAAGTCCTTCGACATCGACCTGAGCAAGGTCGACACCGACGGTGACGGCAGCAACTCCATGGACGAGTTGGCCGCGGCGATCAACAAGGCCACCGACAATACCGGCGTGAAGGCCACCCTGGTGCGCAGCAACGGCCAGGTCTCGCTGGTGCTGGGTGCGGAAAAGGCCGGTGCGGAAAACGCCATCAGCCTCTCGCTGAGCGGCACCGACAGCGCCAGCAGTGCCTTCGAGAACGCCATCGGCAACCCGCAGGAGCTGTCCAAGGCGCAGGACGCCCGCGTCCGCCTGGGCGGCGAGAACGGCATGCTGCTGACCAACGCCAGCAACACCTTCGACAACATCATCGACGGCGTCAGCGTCACCTTCACCCAGGCGCAGAAGTCCGGCGAGCTGCCGGTCACCATGACCATCGCCCAGGACCAGAGCGAAACCAAGAAGAAGGTGCAGACCTTCATCGACGCCTTCAACGCCCTGGCCAGCCAGATCGACACCCTGACCGCCGCCGGCGACCAGAACGGCACCTCCCGGGGCGCCCTGGCCGGGGACTCCAGCGTGCGCGCCCTGGAAAGCTCGCTGAACCAGATGATCCGCACCAGCTTCGGTGGCGCCAACCTGATCAACCTGGGTGTCAGCGCCGACCGTACCGGCAAGCTCACCCTGGACGCCACCCGCTTCGAAAAGGCCTTGGCCAGCGACCCGGAGAGCCTCGACAAGCTGTTCATGGGCAAGGGCAACCTGCTCGACAGCCTGGACAAGAACCTCGCGCTCTACACCAACAGCACCAATGGCGTGATGAAGACCCGCAAGGACACCCTCAACGCCAGCCTCAGTCGGGTCAACGATGACTACGACAACCTGCAGAAACAGTACGACACCTACTACGCGCGCTACCTCAAGCAATACACCTCGATGATGCAGACCATGCAGTCGATGGACCAGACCAGTGGAATGTTCGGATGAGCGCCTACGGCATGAACGAGAGCTACGACAGCTACCGGATGATCGACCTGGAAGCCAAGGCGGCGTCGTCCTCGCCCTATGAGCTGGTGCTGGTGCTGTTCGACGGCCTGCTCGACGAACTGGCCCGCGCCCGCGGCCACATCGAGCACAAGCGCTACCAGCAGAAGGGCCGCTCCCTGGAGAAGTGCCTGAACATCCTCAAGGGCCTGAACGGCGCCCTGGATTACGAGAATGGTGGCGAGACCGTGCAGGGCCTGGCCCGGCTGTACGACTACTGCATCTACCGGATCTCCGATGTCAGCGTCTCGCTGGACGTCGCCGGCATCGACGAGGTCGTGCGCCTACTGGGCATCCTGCGCGAAGGTTGGGAGGGCGTGAGTGCCGCCCGTGGATGATCGCCAGCTCCTGCTCGAGCTGTACGAACGGCTCGGCGCGGCGCTGCAGCGCAAGGACTGGAAAGCCATGGGGCAGGTCGACCTGGCGATCCGCGCGCAACTGGTGGCGATGTCATCGCAGACCGGGCTGGCGGCCGACGTGCTGCTGGCCAAGAAACACCTGAAACGCCTGCACGAACAGGCGTCGCAGGCCTGCGCCGAGGAGTGCGAGCGCCTGCGCCGCCTCCTGCTTTCGCACCTGGAATACGCCGAGGGACGCTCGGCGTACATGCAGGTGGATGCCTACCAGGAGGGTCGATAGACCGTGATCCAGCTACCGACCCAGTCCCCGCCGGGCACCGACCGCGACGCGCGTCCGCTGGCCGAGGCCCGCCCGCAGGAGTCGCCCCGCCACGACAGCGCTGCTGCCGGCTTCCGCGCACAACCCGCGACGCCGTCGAATGCGAGTGAGCGAACCCTCACCGTGCAGTCCTTCCTCGCCCAGTTCGATACCGCCCGGTTCAACAGCGCGCAGCTCGCCTCTCCCGCGCCACAGTCCGATGCGGCACAACCGCTACAGCCTGAAGCACTGCCTGCTGAAAGCCGTGACAGCGATGCCCAGGGTCGGCCAGCCGAAGAAGGCTCGCCGTCCGGTGCGGAAAACTGGCTCGCCGGCATGCTCAGCCAGGCTGGCCTGGTGGTGCAGGCGCGGGACAATCCGCCCGCGCAGACCAGTGCCCGCGTAGCCGGTTTCGCCACCCAGGCCGTCGATGCGCCCGCGCAGCCGACGCCCGCCGCGGTGAAGCCGGAGGATGTCGTGCTGCCTCCCGCCGAGCTTCCGGACGAGCCCGCCAAGGCCGCTGCGCCGGCCCCTCGCGAAGCGACCCAGAGCCAGGCACAGACCCTGTTGCAGCAACACCTGGCCGCCGCCGCGCAGTCGCCGGATGCCAGCGTCCCGACGCTGCCGGGCACCGCGCTCGAACCGCGCCTGCCGGCGAGCGACGGCAACACACCAGTGGCCTCCGCGACACCGGCGGCGCCGCTGTTCGACAAGCCGCTGCACCTCAAGGGCAACAACGAGGCGCACTGGGGCGAGCAGATGGTCAGCGCCCTGCGCGACAACGTCGAGCTGCAGCTGGGCCAGCGTGTGCAGAACGCCACCATCCGCCTCGATCCGCCGGAGCTGGGGGCCCTGGAAATCCTCGTGCGCCACGAGGCCGGCCAGCTCAACGTGCAGATCTCCGCGTCCAACGGCGACGTGGTGCGCCTGCTGCAGAACACCAGCGAGCGCCTGCGCCAGGAACTGGTCGGGCAGAACTTCCTGCAGGTCAATGTGCAGGTTTCCTCCGATTCCTCGTCCGGCCAGCAGGGCCAGCAGCAGCGCCAGCGCTTCGCCGAAGAACAGCTGGCGGTCGCCACCAACCCGCGCGATGCGCAGGTGGGCGAGCGCTCCTCGCCACGTGGCGACAGCGACGTACTGATTACCGTGTAGGCCGCCAGCGGCCCGCACCCCCACAGGATTTTTCGAGAAACCCCATGTCCACGCCGCGTCTCGTACTACTGATGCTCATCGTGAATATCGCCGTCGTGCTGGGCGGCGTGTTCGTCAACTACCGGATGATCAAGTCTGCCAGCCTCGCCCCGGTCGCCGTCGCTTCCGACAAGGAGGCAGCCAAGGAAGACGCCGGGGAGGAGGAGCAGGAAAGCGCCGAGTACCTCTTCGTGCCGGTGGAGAAGATCATCGTCAGCTCCCGCGGTGAAGACCGCGAGCATTACTTCGTGATCGACCTGGTGCTGCAGGCCAAGGCCGAGCAGGAGCGCAAGAAGCTCGAAAGCGTTGCGCCGATGGTGCGCAGCTCGGTGGTCGCCAACCTCACCCCGGAGAAGTTCGAAGTGCTGCGCGCCATGCCTATCGGCGAGGTCCAGGCACGCCTGGAAAAGGCGGTGATCGACGACTTCAGCGCCCGTAAGGTGGTGGTGCCCTTCGAGCACGTGATGCTCAGCAAGATGATCGTCCAGTAAGCCGCCATGCACGCCCTACGCGATCCCGCACTCGGCTATGCCCCCGGCACCGGGGGCTACGACAGCCCCGAAGGCGGCCATGCGCGCCTGTCGCCGGCGGCCGAGCAGCGCTGGATGATGCAATACCTGCCGCTGGTACGGCGCATCGTCAGCCAGCTGTCGCTGCAGGCCAACCAGGTGCTGGACCGCGAGGACATGGAACAGATCGGCCTGATGGGCCTGCTCGAAGGCTTGCGCCGCTACGGTGAGCCGGATGAGCAGTTCGGCCGCTTCGCCGCGCTGCGCATCCGTGGCGCCATCCTCGACGAACTGCGCCGCCAGGACTGGCGCCCGCGCCAGGTACGCCAGCAGGCGCACAAGGTGCGCGACAGCATTCGCACGCTCGCACGGAAACTTGGCCGCGTGCCCAGCGACGAGGAAGTGCTCGCCGCCACCGGCCTCGACGAGGCGGGCTACCAGGACTACCTGCGCGCCGAATCCTCCGAGGCCATCGAGAGCTTCGATGCGCTGCTGCAGAGCGGCCATGACGGCGTGCAGGGCAGCGGCGACGCGCTGGAGGAGCGGGTGCTCAAGGAGCGCCTGCTGGCCCAGGCGCTGGAGCGCCTCAACGAACGCGAGCGGCTGATCCTCAACCTGTATTACCAGCACGAACTCAACCTGAAGGAAATCGCCCTGGTGCTGGAGCTGACCGATGCGCGCATCTGCCAGCTGATGAAGCAGGCGATCGGCAAGTGCAGCCGTTTCCTCCAAGACCCTGACACCCCCTGAAGAATCCTGACCTATGCAGAAAATCATCGGCGCCCTGATCATCATCGCCTGCGTGCTCGGCGGCTACGCCATGGCCCACGGCGAATTACGCGCGCTCTGGCAGCCGGCGGAGATGATCATCATCCTCGGCGCCGGCCTGGGCACCCTGGTGGTCGCCAACCCGCGCGAAGTGCTGCTGGAGATGTGCTCGCAGATCAAGGGCGTGTTCGTCTTCAAGCGCCGTGGCGAGGAGTTCCAGCGGCAGTTGCTGATGCTGCTCTACGAGCTGCTGGAGATGGTCGACGTCGGCGGCCTGAAGGTGCTCGACGCGCACATCGAGGAACCGGAGCAGAGCGAGCTGTTCGCCCGCTACCCGCTGATCCTCCAGGAAAAGAACCTGATGGCGTTCATCGCCGACAACTTCCGCCTGATGGCCATGGGCAAGATCAGCGCCCACGAGCTCGAAGGTTTCCTCGAACAGGAGCTGGACGCCATGGAGCACGCGCTGCTGCAGCCGTCCAAGTCCCTGCACAAGGTCGGTGAGGCGATGCCCGGCTTCGGCATCCTGGCGGCGATCCTCGGGATCATCATCACCATGGGCAACATCGGCGGCTCGGTGGCCGAGATCGGCGCCCACGTGGCCGCCGCGCTGGTGGGCACCTTCTTCGGTATCTTCGTCTGCTACTGCCTGATGGACCCGCTGTCCAACGCCATGTCCCAGCGGGTGAAGACCGAGCTGTCGGCGCTGGAGTGCGTGCGCACCACCCTGGTCGCCCATGTCGCCGGCAAGCCCACGCTGCTGGCGGTGGACGCCGGGCGCAAGCTGATCGAACAGGACGTGAAGCCGGCCTTCAAGCAGCTGGAGACCTGGGTCACCCGCTTCGAGGAAGAGCGGGACGCGGCATGAAGAAGCGTGCCGACAAGCACAACGAAGTCATCATCAAGCGCCGCAGCAAGAAGGGGCACGATGACGAGCACGGCGGCGCCTGGAAGGTCGCCTTCGCCGACTTCACCCTGGCGATGATGGCGCTGTTTATGGTGCTGTGGATCGTCCACCCGCAGACCGAGCCGCAGCCGGTGGCGGTGGGCGACCAGGATGCCAACCCGGTGGTGGATGGCGGCGCCGGCGTGTTCGACGGCGCCAGCCGCACGCCCGTCGAGCTGGACGGCATGCCGCAACCGGTGAAGACGCCGGAGAAGCCCGCGCCGCAGCTCGCGCTGGATGCCGGCAGGCAGGGCAAGGCTGGCGAGCAGGCCAAGGACAGTCCCGCGCAACAGGACGGCGAGGGCCGCCAGTACGACAGCAATGACGACCTGCGCGAACTGGCCGAACTGATCCGCGAGGTCTCCGGCAAGGTCGATGCGCTGGCCAACATCGAGGTGACCGTGGTGCCCCAGGGCCTGCGCATCCTGATCAAGGACGACCAGCAGCGCTTCATGTTCGCCCGTGGCCAGGCCACCCTCGACCCGCATTTCCAGACCTTGCTCGGTGCGCTGTCAGGGGTGCTGTCCAAGGTGCAGAACAAGCTGATCCTCAGTGGCCACACCGATGCGGTGCAGTACCGCCGCGCCGATGGCTACAACAACTGGAACCTCTCCGGTGACCGCGCCCTGCGTGCGCGCAACGTGATGGTCGACAGCGGCCTGCCGGCCGCCCACGTATTGCAGGTGGCGGCCCAGGCCGACGTCATGCCGCTGCGCCCGGAGGACCCGGAAAACGGCGCCAACCGGCGCATCGAGATCCTCCTGCTGACCCACCGCGCGGAGAGCCTGTACCGGGAAATCTTCGGCGAGAGTTATGCACAGGTGCATTACTCGGCCTCGGGCGCCAGGCTGGTCGAGCCGCAGCCGCAGCCGCAGCCGCAGCCGCAGCCGCAGCCGCAGCCGCAGCCGCAGCCGCAGCCGCAGCCGCAACAGGCGCCGGCGCCCTCGGCGGCCGAAGCGACGGCTCCCGCTGCAACGGCGGAGCCGACGTTGAAGCTGTGAGTGGGTCAGCGATTGCGCAGATGGCGCGGACAGAACACCTGGCGCGTCTCCACGCCGTAGAGGCAGCCACCCAGCGGTTCGAGGGTGATACGTGCGCCGCGCTGGCGGCCGTAGAGCAGGTTGAAGATCAGTTCGCTGTCCAGGCCGCTGTCGGCCTGCAGGTTGCTGATGCTGTTCTCTTCCACCTGCAGCTGGTAGCGCCCGGCGAGGTCGTTGCCGACGTTGCCGGAGACCTCGAGGATGTTGGCGTCCTGCTGGATCATCGAGTAGAAGCGGCCCTCGTGGAACATGGTGGTCTGGGCGATCTCCAGCACCTTGCCGTTGCCCAGCACCACCTGGCCGGAAGAGGCGTAGCGGCCGTCGATGGCCGAGGTGTTGTGGGCGTGCTTCCACAGCATGCCCAGCGCCAGCGCCAGGCAGACGACGCCGAACAGCGAAATCACCAGGCAGCGCCGGGCGATGCCGGCCTGGCGGCGTAGGTTCAGTTCAGGCACTTGCGCAGCTGCTCCTGGGGAATCCGGGCGACCTGGCTCTCGTGGACCAGCAGCCAGTTGGAAGTGCCTTCGGGTTGCACGCAGACCAGTTCGTAGAAGCCCGAGGTCATGTGCAGCATGAGGCCGATGGGCCGGGTGGCGAGGTTGGCCAGCTGGTGCGCCAGGGGCCGGGTGTTGCGGATCAGTCGCTGCAGGTCCTGCTCGTTGTCTTCGACATAGGTGATCTGCAGGGGGCCGACGTTCTGTTCGGCGGTGCGCACCGGACTGCGTACCTGGGTGTAGTAGAAGGCGCCGGAGAGGACCAGCAGGCCGAGGATGCACAGGCTGGCGGCGGCGGCTTTAAGGCGCCATGGATTCGGCGTCTGCGCGGCGGGCGGAGGGCGAGGGCCGTCCAGTGGAATCACTTCCGGCGTGGCGTCCGCCACCTCGGCTTCCGGCTCGCTCGCCGATTGGGCCAGGTATTGCGGGTTGAACATGTAGCCACGGCGCGGCAGCGTCTGGATGATCTGCCGCTGCTTCTCGTCCGCCAGCACCTGGCGCAGGGTGTAGATCTGCTGGTTCAGGCTGCCCTGGCCGACGACGCGGTCGGACCATGCATGGGTCAGCAGCTCGTCGCGCGCGACCACATCCCCCGGGCTCTGCAGCAGGCGTTCGAGCACGCGGCTGCCGGAAAAACCCAGGTCGATGCGCTCCACCTGGCCGTCACGGGCGAGGTCGAGTTGATAGAGCGCGGGGTAGAACTGCGCAACGCAATCGGGACGCCCGGTGCGGAGGGTCAGGCAGGCGATCGGCCGACTGTCCGTTGGCGTGGAAGTGAGTGTGTTCATCTTGCCCTTGCGAGCCGCTCCCTTGACGGTCGCGGGGAAACTCCATTTGTCCATGGAGGCAGAGGCATTATTTTGACGTCAGAAAAATGTGGGTGCAAGTTCTGAATTTTGCACACTCGTGCTTGCAATTTTAACGCAAGCCTCGAAACCGCTGACGCAGAGGGGCTGCGCCGCGACCGGTGGTCGCAATGCCGTTTGTCAGCGTACCCGCAGACAGCAGAACGCCCCGCCGGGGCGGGGCGCTGCCGATCCAGGGCGCGCGAGGCGGGGGCTCCTCGCGCTGGCCGGGGCTTAGCCCAGCAGGCCCATGATCATGCTGGGCATCTGGCCCGCTTGCTTGAGCATGGAGATGCCGGACTGCATCAGCATGGAGTTCTTGGTCATGCTGGCGCTTTCGCTGGCGAAGTCGGCGTCCATGATGCGGCCCTTGGACAGGTCGGTGTTGTCCTTCATGTTGGCCAGGTTGTTGGAGGTGTGCTGCAGGCGGTTGATGTTCGCACCGAACTGCGCGCGCAGGGTGCCGATGGCATCGAGGGCCTTGCTGGCGTTGTCGATGGCGGTGTTGGCGGTGGTCAGGGTTTCCAGCTCGGTGCCGGCCGCCGGGGTGGCGCCGAACTGCGAGGTCAGCGCGGTGAAGGCATCGGTCACGCCCTTGAGCTGGGTGCTGACATCGACCTTCAGGGTCTCGGCCTTGTCGGCGCCGATCTGGAAGGTCACGCCGGCAGCGGTGGAGCCGAACTTGCCAGCGGCTGCGTCGACGCTGAACAGGGCGTCGCCGGCGAACTTGGTGTTGGAGATGATGTTGGTCAGCTCCTTGCCCAGCTCGTTGAACTCGGCGGACAGGGCCTTGCCGTCAGCGGTGGAGTTGGTGCCGTTGGCTGCCTGGGTGGCCAGGTCCTTCATGCGCTGGGTGATGTCGGTCAGCTCGCTGAAGGAGCCGTCGGCGGTCTGCAGCAGGGAGATCGCGTCGCTGGTGTTGCGGCTGGCTACGTCCATGCCGCGGGACTGGGCGTTCAGGCGGGTGGCGATCTGCAGGCCGGCGGCGTCGTCGGCGGCGGAGTTGATGCGCAGGCCGGTGCCCAGGCGCTGCTGGTTGGTGGCCAGCAGGTTGTTGGTCTTGCCCAGGTTGGTCTGGGTGATCAGCGAGGAGTAGTTGGTTTGAATCGACAAGGCCATGGTGGACTTCCTGTATGAGCTGAATGAAGCCGGCGTTGTGCCTGCTGAAGGGGTAAGGCGACAGCTCGCGGGGAAGGATTAAGGGGTGCTGGAAAAAAATTGGCGCGGGGATTCCGTCGGTGCCTTTCGGCGGCCGACGGCACTGTGTCCTTGTAGCTAGGATCGATCATCTAAGTTGTTGAGACATGTCTGACAGTACTGCCCCGGTGGTGCGACTAAGCTCCTCGGGTCCACAGGGCTGTGGATGGCGTTGCCGAATGATCGTCACGAACCACGAGAAGGACCTGCATGATCTCCGTCTACCAGCTCAAGTCCCGCTTCCAGAACCTGCTCCGCCCCCTGGTCACCCGCCTGTACGAGCGTGGCGTCACTGCCAACCAGGTGACGCTGGCCGCCTGCGGCGTTTCGCTGCTGGTGGCCCTGGCCGTCGCGCTGTTCGCCGCCCATGCCTGGGTGTTCCTGCTGATCCCCCTGTGGATGTTCCTGCGCATGGCGCTCAACGCCATGGACGGCATGCTCGCCCGCGAGTTCGGCCAGCAGTCGAAGCTGGGCGCCTACCTCAACGAACTCACCGACGTGATCGCCGACAGCGCGCTCTACCTGCCGTTCGCCCTGTTGCCGGGGGTGACCCCGGCGCTGGTGGTGCTGGTGGTACTGCTGGCGGTGATCAGCGAATACGCCGGCGTGCTCGGCGTGATGGTCGGTGCCTCGCGGCGCTACGACGGGCCCATGGGCAAGAGCGACCGCGCGCTGTGCTTCGGCGTCTTCGGCGCCGGGGTCGCCAGCGGCCTGCTGCCGCTCTCCTGGCTCGACCCGCTGCTGATGCTGCTGGCGCTGCTGCTGGTGCTGACTATCGTCAACCGGGTGCGCCAGGGGTTGGCCGAACAGCGGCAACAACAGGCCGGCTGAGCCAGGGCCGCCACTTCAGGACAGGGACCGGACAGTCCCGCCAGCCATCGAACAGAGGAAGTTATGCGCGAGTCTTCGAATCACCACTTCGTTACCCATGACGGCGTCGAGCTGTTCTACCGCCACTGGCCGGCCGCTGCCGGCAGTGCTGAGCCGCGCCGCGCAGTGTTGCTGTTCCATCGCGGCCATGAGCATTCCGGGCGCATAGGCCACCTCGCCGACGAGCTCGACCTGCCCGGCTTCGACGTGTTCGCCTGGGATGCCCGTGGCCACGGCCAGTCACCCGGCGCGCGCGGCGACAGCCCGAGCTTCGGCACCAGCGTGCGCGACGTGCAGACCTTCGTCGAGCACATCGCCTCGACCCACGGCATCGCCATCAGCGACATGGCCGTGTTGGCGCAGAGCGTCGGCGCGGTGGTCGCCTCCACCTGGGTGCACGACTACGCGCCGCCGATCCGCAGCCTGGTGCTCGCCTCTCCGGCGTTCAAGGTCAAGCTCTACGTGCCCTTCGCCCGGGCGGGCTTGAAGCTGGCGCGCTGCTGGCGTGGCAATTTCTTCGTCAACAGCTACGTGAAGGCGAAATTCCTCTCCCACGACCCGGAGCGCATCGCCTCCTACGACAGCGACCCGCTGATCGCCAAGGCCATCTCGGTGAACGTGCTGCTCGGCCTGTACGAGGCGGCCGACCGCGTGGTGGCCGATGCCCAGGCGATCCAGGTGCCGACCCAACTGCTGGTCTCCGGCTCCGACTTCGTAGTGCACCGCAAGCCGCAGCAGCGCTTCTTCGACAACCTCGGCACGGTGCGCAAGGAGCTGCACATCCTGCCCGGCTTCTTCCACGACACCCTGGGCGAGCTGAACCGCGAGCAGGCGGTGACCCGCGCCCGGCGCTTCATCCTCGAGTGCTTCGCCCGCGAGCCGGAGCAACCGGACCTGCGCGACGCCGACCGCTTCGGCTACACCTGTGCCGAGGCCGAAGCGCTGGCGACGCCGCTGCCCAACTGGTCGGTCCGCGATCTCTACTGGCGCGCTACCCGCGCCAACATGCGCCTCGGCCGGCTGCTCTCCGATGGCATCAACCTCGGTTTCCAGACCGGCTTCGACTCGGGCAGCACCCTGGACTATGTCTACCGCAACCAGCCCGCAGGCACCGGTCCCGTGGGCCGGATGATCGATCGTACCTACCTGGAGTCCGCCGGCTGGCGTGGCATCCGCCAGCGCAAGGTGCATATCGAGGAGCTGCTGCGGCTGGCCATGGCCAGCCTGCGCGAGCAGGGCCGCGAAGTACGCATCCTCGACATCGCCGCCGGCCACGGGCGCTACATCCTCGAAGCGCTGCAGGGCGTCGAGCCGCTGCCGGAAAGCGTGCTGCTGCGCGACTACAGCGAGCTCAATGTGCGCGAAGGTTCGGCCCTGATCGAGCGCCTGGGCCTGAAGGAGCGCGCGCGCTTCGTCCAGGGTGACGCCTTCGATGGCGCCGACCTTGCCGCCGTCGAGCCCAGGCCCAGCCTGGCCGTGGTCTCCGGCCTCTACGAACTGTTCGCCGACAACGCCCTGGTCAGCGGCTCGCTGGCGGGCCTGGGCGAGGCGGTGGAAGAGGGTGGCTACCTGATCTACACCGGCCAGCCGTGGCACCCGCAGCTGGAGCTGATCGCCCGCGCCCTGACCAGCCACCGCGCCGGCCAGGCCTGGGTCATGCGCCGCCGCACGCAGCGGGAGATGGACCAGCTGGTGGCGGCCGCCGGCTTTCGCAAGCTGGCCCAGCGCATCGACGAGGACGGCATCTTTACCGTGTCCCTGGCCATCCGGGAGCGCGGCTGATGGCCTCGATGCCCTCCCGGGAGTCGGGTGTGCTGCGGCGCGCGGTAATCTGGCTGCTGTTCCTCGGGCCGTTCTTCTTCCTCAGCTACGGCTTCGCCAACTGGGTGGCGGCGCAGCGCGAGTCGGTCGGCGTGCTGGTCTTCGACTGGGAGCGCAGCATGCCGCTGTGGCCCTGGACGATTCTTCCGTACTGGTCCATCGACCTGCTCTACGGCCTGTCCTTCCTGCTGCCGCGCACCCGCCGGGGGCTGGACTGCCATGCCCTGCGCCTGCTCAGCGCGCAGGTCGTCGCGGTGAGCTGCTTCCTGCTCTTTCCGCTGCGCTTCAGCTTCGAGCGGCCCATGCTGGGCGGCTCGTTCGGCTGGCTGTTCGACCTGCTGATGGGCTTCGACAAGCCCTTCAACCAGGCGCCCTCGCTGCACATCGCCCTGCTGGTGATCCTCTGGGTTGCCTATGGCCGCTATGCCCGAGGAGCCTGGCGCTGGCTGCTGCACGGCTGGTTCGCGCTGATCGGCCTGTCAGTGCTGACGACCTGGCAGCATCACTTCATCGATGTGCCTACCGGCGCATTGCTGGGCTTCCTGTGCGTCTGGGCCTGGCCGCGGGAAGTCCGCTCGCCGTGGCAGGCCTGGTCGCTGAGCGACGATCCGCAGCGTCGACGACTGGCCGGCTTCTACGGGCTGGGCGCGCTGCTGTTCGCGCTGCCGGCCCTGCTCGGGGGCGGGGTGTGGCTGTGGCTCCTCTGGCCGGCGCTGTCGCTGGCGCTGGTCGCGGCCTGTTACCTGGGGATCGGCGCGGTGGGTTTCCAGAAGCGCCTGGACGGTCGCCACTCGACGGCGGTCGCCTGGCTGCTGGCTCCCTACTGGCTGGGCGCCTGGCTCAACGCACGCTGGTGGACACGCCGCCATCCGCAGCCGGACGAAGTCCTGCCGGGCCTCTGGCTCGGGCGCCTGCCGGACTGGTACAAGCCCTGGCATGTACCGAGCCTGGCGATCCTCGACCTGTGCGCCGAACTGCCCTGCACAGCGCTGACCCGCCGCTACGAATGCCTGCCGCTGCTCGACCTGGTGGCACCCAGCGTCGAGCAGTGCCGCCAGGGCGCCGAGATGATCGATCAGCTGCGCAGCAGTGGTCCGCTGCTGGTGTGCTGCGCCCTGGGCTACTCGCGCAGCGCCACGCTGGTCGCTGCGTGGCTGTTGATCTCCGGTCACGCGGCCACGGTCGATGATGCCGTCGCACGTATCCGTCAGGCACGCCCGCAGGTGGTGCTCAAAGCCGAACAACTGGCGGTGCTGGCGCAGATCGCCGGCCAGCCGCACTTGCCGCAGGAGGTGAGCCATGTCGGTTGATCCGGGCCTGATCCTGGTTGCCAGCCTGCTGCGACGCGGCAGCAGCCTCAACGGCCTTTCCTCTGCACTGACCGTGCTGGCCCTGGCGCTGGGCTTCTATGGCGTGCTGATGGCCAGCGCCACCCTGGCGTTCAGCCTGAGCATGGCGCTGCTGGTGCTGCTCGGCCTGGTGCAGAAGTTCTATGCCATGCGTGTGGCGCTGGATGCCGACCTGTTCGAGGCCATGGCCAATGCCGGTGACGCGCTGCCGGAGAAGACCCGCCAGCTCGACGACGCACTGGCCACCTATGTCGGTGTGCCCGCGGAATTGTCCGGCCGCACCTGGAGCGAACGCAGCCGTGGCGCGCTCGCCCTGCTGCGCCGGCAGGTGCTGCTCTGCGCAGCGCAGTGGCTCATCGCGCTGCTGTGCCTGATCACCCTGACCTTCCAATCCTGAGGAACGTACCCGCAATGCTGGAACGACTCTGTGCCTACGCCATCATTGCCGGCGCCCGCGCGGTGACCGGCCTGCGCAGCCTGTGGATCGGCACCACGCCGATTCCGGCGCAGCGCATCTACTACGCCAACCACAGCAGTCATGGCGATTTCGTCCTGCTCTGGGCCTCGCTGCCGCCGGCGCTGCGCCGCCGCACCCGGCCCGTGGCCGGCATGGACTACTGGGGCAAGGGCGGCCTGCGTGGCTTCATCATCAACCGCGTGTTCCACGGCGTGCTGATCGACCGCACGCGCGGCGCCGAGGGTGGCAACCCGCTGGAGCCGGTGGAGCAGGCGCTGGCCGACGGCGATTCGCTGATCCTCTTTCCCGAAGGCACCCGCAACCTCGATGAGGAGGTGCGCCTGCTGCCCTTCAAGAGCGGTATCTATCACCTGTCGAAAGCTCACCCGCAGGTGGAGCTGGTGCCCGTGTGGCTGGACAATCTCAATCGCGTGATGCCCAAGGGCCGCGCGTTGCCGCTGCCGCTGCTGTGCACCCTGAGCTTCGGCGCACCGCTGACGGTCGAGGAGGGCGAGGCCAAGGATGCCTTCCTTGAACGCGCCCGCGAGGCGTTGCTCAAGCTTGCCGCGGCGGAGGGTCGTTGAGATGAACCAGACCTGGCTGCTCTTCGGTGGCATCGGCGCCATCCTCCTCTTCGCCTCGCTGGTCGGCGCGGTGCTGCGCTGGAAGGCGCCGCCCGGACCGCACGCGGTGATCGACAACCTCAACGCGCGGATCAACGCCTGGTGGGTGATGGTCGCAGTCATCGGCTGCGCCTTTGCCCTCGGCCACTGGGCGGTGATCCTGCTGTTCTACGGGGTATCGTTCTACGCCCTGCGCGAGTTCCTCACCCTGATGCCGACCCGGCGCAGCGACTATCCCGCATTGGTGGCGGCGTTCTACTTCGTCCTGCCGATGCAGTACCTGCTGATCGGTATCGGCTGGTACGGGTTGTTCTCCATCTTCATCCCGGTCTACGTGTTCCTGCTGCTGCCGATCCTCGCCTCGCTGGGTGGCGACTCCAAGCACTTCCTCGAGCGCGCCTCGAAGGTGCAGTGGGCGCTGATGCTGGCGGTGTTCTGCATCTCCTACGTGCCGGCGCTGCTGACCCTGGACATCGCCGGCTACCAGGGCCGCAACCTGCTGCTGATCGCCTTCCTGGTCATCGTCGTGCAGCTGTCCGACGTGCTGCAGTACGTCTGCGGCAAGCTCATGGGCAAGCGCAGGATCGCGCCGAACCTGTCGCCGTCCAAGACCCTGGAAGGCTTCATCGGCGGCGTGACGCTGGCCACGCTGATCGGCGGCGCGTTGTGGTGGATCACACCCTTCACCTTCTGGCAGGCGCTGCTGATCGCCCTGATGATCAACATCCTCGGCTTCTTCGGCGGGCTGGTGATGTCGGCAATCAAGCGTGACCGCGGGGTGAAGGACTGGGGACACATGATCGAAGGCCACGGCGGCATGCTCGACCGCCTGGATTCGGTGTGCTTCGCCGCTCCGGTGTTCTTCCACTTCGTCCGCTACTGGTGGACCTGACTCTCGTCGGAAACTCGCCACGCGCTCCGGGGTAGCCACTCCGGAGCGCCGGTTCGCGTCTACGCTTGCCTTGTCGGTTGACGAAAGCTGGCTGGCGAAAAGTCGTATGGCAACGGGACATTCCGGTTGTAAGCAGTCGAACCTGTGCGGGGCCATGAAGCAATGAACATCCTCTTTCCGCAGTTCACCGGCGGGGCTCTGCCGTGAGCAGCCCGGCGGGCGGCTTCCCCTTCACCTGCCTGGTCACGGCCATCGGTTCCTATTCCGCCGAAGCGGTGATTGCCTCGCTGCGCGAGCATTGGGGCGCGCGGGTGGTGGGCACCAACACCCAGCCCCGCGACTGGTGCACGACCTCCAGCCTGCTGGATGCCTTCCATCGGGTCCCCCCGGCGCGAAACGTGGCCGAGTATGTCGACCGTATCCTCGATATCTGCGAAGCCGAGCGGGTGACCCACCTGCTGCCGCTGATCGACCCCGAGGTGGATGCCTTCGCGCTGCACCACGAGGTCTTCGCCGCGCGCGGTATTGCACTGTGCATGCAGCCGCTGGACACCATCCACATCGCCCGCGACAAGTGGCGGGTGCACCAGGCGTTCCAGCATGACCCGCTGGTTCGCACCATTCCCACCTGGCGCCTGGAAGACCTGCCTGTAGCAGGGCTGGACCTGCCGCTGATCGCCAAGCCGCGCGACGGTCGCAATTGCGAAGGACTGATGGTGGTGCGCGATGCGGACTTCCTGCGGTACGTGCGCAAGCGTTTCGCCGACTGTGGCTACATCGTGCAGCCGTTGTTGCCGGGCGATGTCTGCGTGGTGGATGTGGTGCGCCAGCAGAGCAGCGGGCAGTGGGCGGCCATGGCCCGTCAGGAGCTGGTGCGCACGCCCACCGGGGCCGGCCTGACCGTGCGCATGCTGGCCGACCCGCGCCTGGTGGAAATGGCCGGGCAGGTGGCCCGCGTACTGGGTGTGAATGGCTGCATCAACATGGAATTCCTCGTCCAGGACGACGAGGCGCTGCTGATGGACGTCAACCCGCGCTTCTCCGGCGGCATCGCCTTCAGCCGCCTCTCCGGCTATGACATGGTCACCAACCACCTGCGTTGCTTCCGTGAGGCGGCGCTCGATGCGCCGGTGCTGCCGGCGCCGAGCATCCATGCGCGACGATTGGTGGAGGTCACCACCTTCGCCGCGCCGCAGGCTCTCCCGGACGCTGACAGCGTTCGCGAGGTCCTCACGCCCCTGCAGCGCTGAGGGGGCGGTGCGGGGTGAGTGTCAGAAGAGGCTGCTCACCACGCCCGATTCCAGGACCTTCGCGTCGATGATCTTCTGGCTGCGCAGGTTCTTCACGCGGATCACTTCGTCCTGCTTGCCGTTGGCCAGCGCCTCGCCGACGGCGCTGGCCTGGATGCCGTCCTGGCTGGCGACGATCTTCACCTGCTGGCCACGGCGCACCAGCAGCGCGCCATCGAGCAGCGCCGGGGTCAGCGGCTGGTCGGCGCGGATACGGCGGCGGGCGGTCTTGCCGGCCACCTCGCTGATGTCGGTGAAATAACCCCGCGAACTCTTGCCGATCTCCAGCGGCGCGAGCTTGAGCTGCGCTGCCTCCAGCGTCTGACCGCGCTCGATCTCGCCACCGGCGACCACCGTCGGCAGGTAGACCCTGGGCTGGCTGATGAAACTCACCGGCCAGCCGGATTGCCCCGCGCAGGACGCCTCGAAACGCCGCCGCGCGGTGACCGCAGCCGGGGCTTCGAGCGCGCGCAGCTGTGGCCCGCCCGGGCAGGCGGCGAGCTTGCCCAGGCTGTTGGGCAGGTTGTTGTCGACGCTGAAGGTCATGCCTTTCCAGCCGGCTTTCTGTGCAGCGCTTTTCAGCTCGGTGGCAACCTGCTGCTTCGCCAGGGCGTCGAGTTGCGTGCGGGCATCCTGTGCTTGCGCCAGGGCCGCGAGCAGGAGGAGGAAACAGGCGGAAAGGGCCTTTCCGCCTGCCGTCGCGTGGCGCGGCGAAAGCGGAAGAACCGCGTTGCCCATGCGCGTCGATGCTGCGTTTAAGGCCTTGTAAATCAACGACATGGAGCGAGATTCCGGGGTGGGCATGCTTTGTGCTCTGTCGCTGCGCATGGCGAAAGATGGCCGGACGACAAGAGCAGGTTGCGGGACATGAGTATACGGTTTGACGAGACCCTGGGTATCCACGAGCGAGCCCTCTCGCTGCACATGCAGCGCAGCGAAATCCTGGCCTCCAACCTGGCCAACGAGGACACCCCCGGCTTCAAGGCGCGGGATGTCGACTTCGCCGCCGAGATGCGTCGCCAGGACAATCCCTCGGCCCTGCTGGCCAGCGCCGGGCCGCAGTCGATGGAGCTGAAGTACCGCATCCCCAACCAGCCTTCCCAGGACGGCAACAGCGTCGAGCTGGCCACCGAACAGGCGGAGTTCTCGCGCAATGCGATGGATTTCCAGACCAGCCTGACCTTCCTGACCCTGAAATTCCGCGGCCTCAAGCAGGCCATCGAGGGACGTTGACGCCATGGCATTCGATTCCATCTACCGCATCGCCGGCTCGTCGATGAACGCCCAGACCGTTCGCCTGAATACCGTGGCCAGCAACCTGGCCAACGCCGACTCCGCCGCCAGCAGCCCGGACGCCGTGTACCAGGCGCGCAAGCCGATGTTCGCCGCCGTCTACGAGAACGACCAGCTCACCCGTGGCGCCGGCATGGGCGGCGCCCACGTGCAGGTGCTCGACGTGGTGACTTCCGGCCGTTCGCCGCAACGCCGCTACGAACCGGGCAGCCCGCTGGCCGATGCCACCGGCTACGTCTACTACCCCGACGTCAACGAGATCGAGGAAATGACCGACATGATGTCCGCCACCCGCAGCTTCGAGACCGGTGTGGAAGTGCTCAACCGCGTGAAGAGCATGCAGTCCGGCCTGCTGAAACTGGGAGACGCCTGATGAGCACGGTGAACAACGACACCAGCTCCACCGGCACCAGCGGCACCTCGTCGGACACGCCCAAGCAGGCGGTCAACCTCGGCGAGCTGACCGACATGGAGAACAGCTTCATCACCCTGCTGGTCGCCCAGGTGCAGTACCAGGACCCGACCAAGCCGGTGGACAGCACCGAGTTCATCAACCAGTACTCGGCCATGGCGCAGGTGAAGAGCATGCAGAACATGACCACCCTGCAGCAGAACAACCTGGTGCTGATGGACAACCTGCAGACCCTCACCGCCGCCGGCCTGGTCGGCCAGGAAGT
Organism: Enterobacterales bacterium AE_CKDN230030158-1A_HGKHYDSX7; assembly: GCA_046940325.1. GTDB lineage: Bacteria > Pseudomonadota > Gammaproteobacteria > Pseudomonadales > Pseudomonadaceae > Pseudomonas. The sequence goes on from JBKYMN010000002.1 coordinate 484,367, forward strand.
GAAGGTCAGCGCCGACAGCCTGCAGCTGGACGGCGACAAGGTCAGCGGGCAGATCACCCTGGAACATGCTTCGGCCACCACCGTGCTGCAACTCACCGACGCCAACGGCGTGCGCACCGATATCACCCTCGGCCCGCAGGAAGCCGGTGCTGTGCCCTTCACCGTGGACCCCGAAGCGCTCGGCCTGAAGCCCGGCAAGTACACGCTGGCGGTGAAGACCGAGAGCGGCGAGACCCCGGGCATCGAAGTCTCCGGCCTGGTGCACAACGTTCGCGTCAGCGCCGACGGCCCGGTGCTGGAAGTCGAGGGCGCAGGCTCGGTGCCCTTCTACAAGATCGTCGAATTCAGTCAGGGCCAGGCCGCCTGAGCGCCTGTTTCCCCCCTCTTAGGATGAGTACGCCATGAGCTTCAACATCGCCCTGACCGGCCTGAACGCCGTCACCCAGCAGCTGGACACCATCAGCAACAACATCGCCAACTCCGGTACCGTCGGCTTCAAGTCCTCGCGCACCGAGTTCGGCAGCGTCTACGCCGACGGCAAGGGCATGGGCGTGGAAGTCGCCGGCACCACCCAGAGCATCAGCCAGGGCGGTTCGCTGGTGTCCACCAACCGCGCACTGGACCTCGCCATCTCCGGCGGTGGCTTCTTCGTGGTCAAGAGCGGTAACGGCGACACCCAGTACACCCGCGCCGGCGTGTTCAGCCAGGACAACGCCAACTACCTGATCAACGCCACCGGCCAGCGCCTGCAGGGCTACCCGACCGACGCCGCCGGCAACCTGCTGGTGGGCACCGTCTCCGACCTGCAGGTGAAGACCGCCAACCTGCCGGCCAAGGCCACCGACAAGCTGGAGTTCGTCGCCAACCTCGACTCCAACGAGAAGGTGCCGAGCGTCGCGCCGTTCGATCCGCAGAAAGTGGAGACCTACAACTCCACCTACACCAGCAAGATCTACGACTCCCAGGGCAAGGAACACACCCTGACCCAGTACTTCGTGCTGACCGGCACCAACACCTGGGACGCGCACTACGCAGTGGACGGCAACGCCGTCGGTGCCACCCAGTCGCTGACCTTCGCCCCGGACGGCTCGCTGTCCTCGCCGATCGCCTCCGTGCCGGTGAGCTTCACCCTGCCGGGTGTCGACCCGATGAACATCGCCCTGGACTACACCGGCACCAGCCAGTACGGCTCGGACTTCGTCGTCACCACCAACCGCACCACCGGCTACGCCGCCGGCGAGCAGACCGGCATCGCGGTGGAGAACGACGGCAAGGTCTACGTCAACTACAGCAACGGCCAGCGCATGCTGCAGGGCCAGGTCGCCCTGGCGAACTTCATCAACAGCGGCGGCCTGCAGAACCAGAGCGGCACTGCCTGGACCGAGACTTCCGCGTCCGGCGCCCCGCTGATCGGCGTGCCCGGCATCGGCCAGTTCGGCTCGCTCTCGGCCGGCAACCTGGAAGGTTCCAACGTCGACATCACCCAGCAGTTGGTGGGCCTCATGGAAGGCCAGCGCAACTACCAGGCGAACACCAAGGTGATGACCACCGACAAGGAACTCACCCAGGTCCTGTTCTCGGCCATCTAAGGACACCTCATGGATCGCCTCGGCTACACCGCAATGACCGCCGCCAGCCGCAGCATGGCGGCGCTGGACGTGCGCGCGAACAACCTCGCCAACGTCAATACCCCCGGCTTTCGTGCCGACCTGGAGCACGCCACGGCGGTGGATGTGAGCGGCGCCGGCTACGACAGCCGTCACCTCGCGCGCATCGAGAGCAGCGGCGTGGACATGAGCGCCGGCACCCTGATGGCCACCGGGCGCGACCTTGACGTCGCCATCCAGGGCCAGGGCCTGCTCGCCGTGCAGAGCGGCAACGGCGAGGCGTACACGCGCCAGGGCAACCTGGAGATCGACGCCGACCGCCAGCTGATGATCAACGGCCGCGCCGTGCTCGGCGAAGGTGGCCCGATCACCCTGCCCGAGTACGACGCCATCGCCATCGGCAGCGACGGCACCATCTCGGTGATGCCGCGCGGCGATTTCATGATGACCGACGTCGACCGCCTCAAGTTGGTCGACGCCCCGGCGGCGTCGCTGGTGAAGAACGCCCAGGGCCTGCTGGTGAGCAAGGACGGCCAGAACGTCGCCCCCAGCGAGGACGTGCGCCTGGTCTCCGGGCACCTGGAGCAGAGCAACGTCTCGGCCATCGACCAGCTGGTGGGCACCATGAGCCTGAACCGGCGGTTCGAGACCCAGGTGAAGATGATGAAGGCCGCCTCGGATCTCGCCGAGGCCGGCGACCGCATGATCCGTGGCGCGTAACGCGCGGCGCGCAGACAGGAGCACAACATGAGTTCGGCACTTTGGGTCAGCAAGACCGGCCTGGCAGCCCAGGACACCGCGATGTCCACCGTCGCCAACAACCTGGCCAACGTCAACACCGTCGGCTTCAAGAGCGACCGCGCGGTGTTCGAGGACCTGTTCTACCAGGTCGAGTTGCAACCCGGCGCCCAGGCTGACCAGGTCAACACCGTGCCCTCGGGCATCCAGCTGGGCAGCGGCGTGCGCGTCGTCGGCACGCAGAAGGTGTTCACCGAAGGCAGCATGCAGACCACCGGCCAGCCCATGGACCTGGCCATCGTTGGCAGCGGCTTCTTCCAGGTCGAGGCGCCCAACGGCGACACCTACTACACCGAGAACGGCCAGCTGCAACTCAACAACGAAGGCATCGTGGTCAACGCCCAGGGCCTGCCGCTGACGCCGAACCTCGAAGTGCCGGCCGGCGCCAGCCGCTTCACCGTCGGCAGCGACGGCATCGTCACCGCCATCCTCCCCGGCGAGACCCTGCCCACCGAGCTGGGACAGATCACCCTGGTCAGCTTCACCAACCCGGCCGGCCTGGAAGCCTTGGGCGGCAACCTCTACAAGGAAACCGCCGCCAGCGGCGAGCCGCAGGAAGGCACACCGGGCGAGGAAGGCCTGGGCACCCTCAAGCAGGGCGTACTGGAAGGCTCCAACGTGCAGGTGGTCGAAGCCATGGTGAACATGATCGCCATCCAGCGCGCCTACGAAGCCAACGCCAAGGTGCTCGACGCCGCGTCGGGCATGCAGCAGTTCCTCAACCAGACGGTCTGACGATGACGCGCCTTGCCCTGCTCCTTGCCCTGTCGCTGCTCGCCGGCTGCCAGAGCTTCGAGGAGATGCTGCCGGACGAGGACTCCTCGACCTACCAGCCCCCGGAGCTGGACTACAGCCAGCCGCCGACCACCAGTGGCGGCCTGTTCCGTTCCGGCTACGGCGGTTCGCTGCTGCGCGACAAGCGTGCCATCGGCGTCGGCGATATCGTCACCGTGGTGCTCAGCGAGTCCACCCAGTCGAGCAAGAGCGCGGGTACCAGCTTCGGCAAGAAATCCAGCCTGGATGTGCCGGTGCCGACCATCCTGACCAAGGAATACGGCGGCCTGGAAACTTCCGCCACGGCCAACCGCGACTTCGATGGCTCGGCGAAGAGCTCGCAGCAGAACACCCTGACTGGCTCCATCGCCGTGACCGTGCACAAGGTGCTGCCCGGTGGCGTGCTGCTGGTGAAGGGCGAGAAATCCCTGCGCCTGAACCAGGGCGACGAGTTCATCCGCCTCACGGGCCTGGTGCGCATCGACGACATCAACCGCTCCAACCAGGTGTCCTCGCAGAACGTCGCCAACGCGAAGATTTCCTACGCCGGGCGCGGCGTGCTCAACGACAGCAACTCGGCCGGCTGGCTGACGCGCTTCTTCACCCATCCGCTGTTCCCGATGTAAGCAGGCGAGCCCTCCATGCGTAGAACTCTTTCCCGCCTGCTGGCGACGGCCTGCCTGTTCTGGCAGGCCGAGGCGCTGGCCATCCCGCTGCTCGATCTCGTGGACATCGAAGGCGTGCGCGAGAACCAGCTGATCGGCTACGGCCTGGTGGTCGGCCTGGACGGCACCGGCGACAAGAACCAGGTGAAGTTCACCAACCAGTCGGTGGCCAACATGCTCAAGCAGTTCGGCGTGAACCTGCCGCCGAACGTCGACCCGAAACTGAAGAACGTCGCCGCCGTGAGTGTCACCGCCAGCGTGCCGCCGTCCTACAGCGCCGGGCAGACCATCGACGTCACCGTGTCCTCGCTGGGCGACGCCAAGAGCCTGCGCGGTGGCCTGTTGTTGATGACACCACTGCAGGGCGTGGACGGCGAAGTCTATGCGCTGGCCCAGGGCAACCTGGTGGTCGGCGGCCTGCACGCCCAGGGCCAGAGCGGCTCCAGCGTGTCGATCAACAGCGCCAACAGCGGCCTGATTCCCAACGGCGCGACCATCGAACGGATGATTCCCAGCGACTTCACCCAGCGCCCGGACGTGATGCTCAATGTGCGCAAACCGAGCTTCCAGACCGCCACCCAGGTGATGAACGCGGTCAACCAGCGCTTCGGCTCCGGCACCGCCACCGCCTTGGACGGCACCAAGGTCTCGGTGCGTGCGCCGGTCAGCAGCGCCCAGCGCACCAGCTTCATGGCCCTGCTCGAAGGCATGGAAGTGCAGGAAGGCCGCACCCGGCCCAAGGTGGTGTTCAACAGCCGCACCGGCACCGTGGTGGTCGGCCAGGGCGTGCGCGTGAAAGCCGCCGCGGTGGCCCACGGCACGCTCACCGTGACCATCAGCGAGAACCCCCAGGTCAGCCAGCCGGGACCGTTCTCCAATGGCACCACGGCGGTCACCCCGCAGTCGGACGTCTCGGTCAGCCAGGACAAGAAGCCGATGTTCAAGTGGCCCGAGGGCACCAGCCTGGAAAGCATCATCAACACGGTGAACAGCCTGGGCGCCACACCGGACGACGTGATGAGCATCCTCCAGGCGCTGGAGCAGGCCGGCGCACTCAACGCCGAGCTGGTGGTGATCTGATGAGCATCACTTCGCTCAATCGCCCCATCGTGCCTACCGGCCAGCCGGGCGAGTCGCCCGAGCAGGTGCGCCGTGAGCAGTTGCAGGCGGCCTCCGAGCAGTTCGAGGCGATGTTCCTGCAGCAGATCCTCAAGCAGATGCGCAAGGCCGGCGACGTGCTCTCCGCCGGCAGTCCGCTGCGCAGTCGCGACCTCGATACGATGCGCGACTTCTACGACGAAGCACTGGCTGAGCACCTGGCCTCGCGCAAGCAGACCGGCATTGCCGACCTGCTGGTGCGCCAGCTTTCCTCCGAGCCCACCGACACCTCGCAACCGGTTGCCCTCGCCGATGAGGGGGAAGCCTTGCGCCGGCCCTCGGTGTCCAGCCGCAACCCGCTGGTGGAGACCTGGCAGCGTGGCGTCGACCGCCTCGCCCATGCCTGGCAGCAGGGCAGCGCCGGTTTCCGCACCCTGGTGGACAGCGTGATCGGCCAGGAGTCCGGTGGCGACGCGGCTGCCGTGTCGCCCAAGGGCGCGCGCGGCCTGATGCAGCTGATGCCCGATACCGCCCGCGAAGTCGCCGGCGAACTCGGCCTGCCCTACGACGAGCAGCGCCTGACCAGCGACCCGGCCTACAACAAGGCGCTGGGCAGCGCTTACCTGGGCAAGATGCTCGACCGCTACGACGGCCAGCACGTACTCGCCCTGGCCGCCTACAACGCCGGCCCCGGCAAGGTGGACGAGTGGCTGAAGAACAACGGCGACCCGCGCAGCGGGCAGATCGGCATGGCCGACTGGGTGCGCAGCATTCCCTACGACGAAACCCGCGACTACACCCTCGGCGTACTGCGTCGGGTGCGCGAGGCCCAGGCGCCGGCCCGGATGCCCGGCAGCGGGCTGTCGACGGAGAGCGGCCTCAAGCACGCGCCGCAGGAAGGATTTAAGCGCCACGCGGATTCTGTCGCCTATCAGGGACAACAGCCCGAATTTGTTTCCCGACCGGCCTCGGCGGCGTTTGCGCAGCCGATCCGCCTCGAGTCGAAGGAGAATGCCTCTTGAGTATGTTGAGCCAGATCGGCTACAGCGGCCTGCGCGCGGCGCAGATCGCCCTGGCCACGTCCGGGCAGAACGTCGCCAACGCCAACACCCCCGGTTTCAGCCGGCTGAACCCGGTGCTCGCCTCGCTGGCCGGGGAGGGTGGCCTGAACGTCGGCGGCGGCGTGACGGTGACCAGCATCCGGCGCATGGCCAACGACTTCCAGAACCAGCAGCTGTGGCGCGCCACCACCGAGCAGAGCTACTACGACAGCGGCCAGCAGTACCTCTCCGCGCTGGAAGGGCTGATGGGCGGTGAAGGTTCGAGCATCAGTGTCGGCCTGGACAACTTCTTCGCCGCGCTCAGCGAGGCTACCGCCACGCCGGGCTCGGTCGCCCTGCGCCAGCAGATCGTCAACGAGACGAAGAACCTCGCCCAGCGCTTCAACGGCCTGTCCGGCAACATCGACAGCCAGCTGCGCGCCCTGCAGGAGCAGCGCGGCGCCATGGTCGGCGAGATCAACGGCCTGACCTCCAACCTCGCTGCGCTGAACAAGCAGATCGTCGAGGTCGGTTCGTCCGGCGGCGATACCACGGCGCTGCGCGACCACCGCGAAAGCCTGGTGGCGGACCTGTCCAAGTACGCCTCGATCCGCGTCAACGAAGTGGCCGACGGTTCGCTCACCGTCTCGCTCGCCAACGGCCAGCCGCTGGTGGCCGGCAACTCCGCCGGCCAGCTGGCGATCAGCCGTACCTCCAGCGGCGAGCAGGCAATCGCCCTGACCTTCGCCGGTACCAGCTTCCCGCTGGCGCAGGACGGCATGGGCGGCTCCCTCGGTGCGCTGTACGACACCGAGTACGATACCCTGCGGCCGAACCAGACCGCCCTGCACGAGATGGCCGGGCAGTTCGCGCAGATGGTCAACGATACCCTGGCCAATGGTTTCGATCTCAACGGCAACCCCGGCCAGGCGCTGCTCACCTACAACGCCGGCAGCACCACGGCGATGCTCAGCGTGAACGACCTCAAGCCCGAGGAGCTGGCGCTGTCGGATACCGCGGGGGAGTCCGGCAACAACGTGAACCTGCTGGCGCTGCTCGATCTCAAGGGGCAGTCGATCACCCTCGACGGCAGCCAGGTCACCCTCAACGACGCCTTTGCCGGCCTGCTCGGCAAGGTCGCCAGCGCCAGCCGGCAGAACCAGGCCGACCAGAAGACCGCTACCACCGTGGCCACCCAGGCCCAGGCCGCGCGCGACAGCGTCAGCGCGGTGAGCCTGGATGAAGAGGCGGTCAACCTGATCACCTACCAGCAGGCCTACCAGGCCAACATGAAAGTCATCAGCACCGCCAAGGAGCTGTTCGACTCGATGCTCGCGGCCTTCTAAGGGGCCTCGCAAGGAAAGCAGCATGCGCATTACCAACGCACAGATCACCGCACTGATGGGCGGCTCGATGAACAGCAACTCGGCGGCCCTGGGCAAGCTGATGCAGCAGATGTCCAGCGGGCAGCGCATCCTCCAGCCTTCCGACGACCCCATCGCCAGCGTGCGCATGCTGCGCATCCAGCGCGAGGAAGCGAGCCTGGCGCAGTACCGCACCAACATCGGCAACGTCTCGGGCAACCTGTCGACCCAGGAAACCAACCTGCAGGCCACCTCCGACGCGATGCTCAACGTCCGCGACCTGCTGCTCTGGGCGGCCAACGGTTCCAACACCGGCGGCGACCTCAATGCCATGGCCGGCGAGCTGGAGAGCATCGAGAAGACCGTGGTCAGCTTCGTCAACGTGCGTGACGAGGAAGGCCGCTTCCTGTTCTCCGGCACCCTCAGCGACACCGCCGCGGTGACCTACGAGCCGCTGACCGATACCTATGTCGCCACCGGCAACGACAAGTCGCGCCAGGCTGCCGTGGCCAACGGCGTGCAGGTGGAGGAGAACGTCACCGCGCTGGGCGTTTTCGGCAGCAACATGGACTTCCTCAACCAGCTGCACGCCACGGTGAAGCTGCTCAAGGACCCGGCGCTGGACGTCACCGACCCGGCGGTACACGCGCAGATCGCCGCCACCATCGACAGCCTCGACAGTGCCCACGACGGCGTGCTCGGCGCCATCACCGAACTGGGCGGCCGGCAGAACACCCTGACCATGCTCAACTCGAGCAACGAGGAAGTCTCGCTGGTGAACCAGAAGATCAACGGCGAGCTGTCGCAGCTGGACTATGCCGGCGCGAGCATCGACCTGAACACCTACCAGCTGGCCCTGCAGGCGACGCAGAAGACCTACCTGAAGCTCAACGACCTGTCGCTGTTCAGCCGCCTGTAAGTTTCTTCGTAGGGGAGCCGGGCCGCACCGCAAGGAGGTCTGGACGCCAATCGGCGGCGCACCGCCCGGTTCCCCTACTTTTTATCCCGCTTCCGCCCGGCCCCCAGTGCCGGGCGGAGGCACATCCGGTGCAGAGGTCACCATGAAGGTCATCAAGCAACTGCCGGCCGCTGCCGTCTTCGATCCCAGCGCCCGCCGCGACGTCATCCTGCCTTCCACGGGTGAGCGGCAGAACGCCCTGCGCAAAGGCGAGGAAAAAGGCGAGAACGCTGCGCAGATGGCGCGCGGCGCGCAGAAGAGCGGCAGTTTCAACCTGCAGCTCAACCAGCAGTTGTCCTCCATGCAGTCCGCCGACAGCTACCTGGGCGACCTGCAGGACCGCCTCGGTGGCCTCAAGCTCAACCTCAGCCGCGAACTCAGCGCGCCGCAGTCCCAGGACCGCGAAGGCGTGCGCCAGGCCACCCGGCAGGTCAACGAACTGCTGGAGCAGCGCGCCCAGCGCTCGGACGGCAGCCTCGACGCCAACTTCCGCCTGCGCCTCAACGAACCGGTGCGCAGCCGCTTCAGCCTGGAAGGCCTGGAATCGGTGCAGGACATCCAGCGTTCGGGCAAGGAAACCCTGCTGTTCAGCGCCGGCCGCCAGCTCGCCGAGCCGGCCGCGGTGGTGCTGGACGATGGCATGAGCACCGAGCAGGTACTGCGCCGCTTCAACGCCACGCTGGGCCAGGCCGGCATCCGTGCCGAACTCGATAGCGACGGTGCGTTGAAGTTCTCCGCGCCCGAGGCCGACTGGCAGCAGCTCAAGGGCCAGCTGGCGGTGCAGGGCGAGGGCAAGCTGTTCGCCAAGGGCAAGAACACCCGGCTGAAAAGCCAGGAAGAAGGGTTGCTGGCGTTCCCCACCGAGATCAGGACCGATGCCTTCCGCGAGCAGCGCCAGTTGCTCGATTCGGTGGTCTCGGCGCTGGACCGCATCGGTGGTCTGCGTGACCAGCTGCGTCATCGCCAGGACGACATCCGCGACTTCCTCGACCGCCACGCCAGCGAGGACGAGCGCGAATGGGCGCATGCCTTCGCCGGGTCCATGCTCGATCGCATGGGGCGCAGTGCCACGCATTACAGCGCCGCGGCGCAGACGGTGGTGGCTCAGGCCAATCTCAGCCGCTTCGCGGTGGTGAGCCTGCTGGCCTGAGTTCTCCACGATAGGAAGCGCGCGGTTCTGGTAGGGCGCATAACGCGCCAGCGTTATCCGCCGCGAACCTGCCGGCGGATAACCTGTTCCAGGTTATGCGCCCTACGTTCAGGATGCGGCGGTGCAAGGGCTGTTCGCGAGCAAGCTCGCTCCTACAGGTCGGGTGCGGCGTGCTCTTCGTAGGATCGAGGGGGACGCCCAGTTCTTGTTCGCGACCCGCACGGCACTTGATTCCAGGCAACAAAAAAGGCGGAGCCCAGCTCCGCCTTTTTTCATTTCACTTCCAGCATCACGCCAGCTTCAGCAGGCCCATGCCCAGCACCAGCATTGCCAGGCCGGCCCAGCCGCGCCACACCAGGCGCTGGCCGAACAGGGCCCAGCCCATGGCGACGGTGGCGAGGATGCCGAAGCCGCCCCAGATGGCATAGGCCACCGACAGTTCGATGCCGCGTACCGCCTGGGCCAGCGCGGTGAACGCGCCGAGCACGCAGAGGATCGAGGCGGCGCCGATCAGGCGCTTGCGGAAGCCATCGGAATATTTCAGCAGCAGGTTGGCGATCACTTCCAGGATGATGGCCAGGCCCAGCCAGGCCATCGGAATCAGGTCATGGTTCAGCATGTGGCGACCTCCAGCTTCTCGTCGTGGCGCTCGTCCTGCTTGGCAGTCCGGGTGCCGGACTTCACCAGCAGGATGCCGGCGATCATCACCGCCAGGCCCAGGGCCTTTTCCACGCCCAGGTGTTCGCCCAGCCAGATGGCGCTGACCAGGGTGATCAGCACGATGCCGATGCCTTCCCAGAGCGCGTAGGCCACGCCGACCGGCACACGTTTCACCGCCAGCGAGAGGAAGTAGTACGACAGGCCGATCATCAGGTACATCACCAGCAGCCCGGCGACCGGGAACAGCGTGTGGGTGAATTTCATCGAGGTGGTGCCAATGACTTCGAAGCCGATGGCGGTAAACAGGTAGATCCAGGAACGCATGGTAGAGCCCTCCCACGGGCGGCCGCGCGCAGTCTCGCTAAGAGCATCCTTGCGGCGGTTTTCGGTTCGGGTTCGGCGGCGCTGTCTTGGGCGGCAATTACCTTTGAGTGCTTGCCGCGCCGGGCGCCACCAGAAGGTGGTTGCCGAAGGGAGGAGCTAGAGGTCGCCGGTCCAGTGACGCTCGCGCGAAACCAGGCGGGAAGTGGGGAGAGGTAGAGCCTTGATGTTCAACATAATGAACACATTGTGCCAATTTTCCCTTTCGCTGGCAAATCGATCGCCTTGATTCAGGTCATGGATGCCCATGATCAGGGGGGTGTGAGCCTCGCTGGACCCTGCGCGCTATCAGGGTTGTGCAATATTCTGTTCACTCTGTTCTGCCTGCGACAGCACGCCACAGTCATGACCTGCGCCAGGCCATCCGGGCCCTCGGCCTGCTAGCATCCAGCATCGATATCCCGTCGGAGACTGTGATGATCGCCCTGCGAGAAGCCTGGAAGGCCGGACTCTTCGGCCGCGAGCACTGGACGCGCAACCTGGTGGCAGGCGTCATCGTCGGGGTGGTCGCCCTGCCGTTGGCCATGGCCTTCGCCATTGCCAGCGGGGTGAAGCCCGAGCAGGGCATCTACACGGCGATCTTCGCCGGTGCGCTGGTCTCGCTGCTGGGCGGCAGCCGCGTGCAGATCGCCGGGCCGACCGGTGCGTTCATCGTCATCCTTGCCGGGGTCACCGCGAAATACGGCGTGGATGGCCTGCAGATCGCCACGCTGATGGCCGGGGCGATTCTCGTGCTGCTGGGCGTCAGCCGCCTGGGCAGCATCATCCGCTTCATCCCCGCGCCGGTGATCGTCGGCTTCACCGCCGGTATCGGGGTGATCATCTGGGTCGGCCAGTGGAAGGACTTCTTCGGCCTGCCGGCGGTGACCGGCGAGCACTTCCACCAGAAGCTCTGGCACCTGCTCCAGGCGCTGCCACACCTGCACCTCGCGACGACGCTGCTGGCAGTGCTGAGCCTGGCGCTGGTGCTGTTCACCCCGCGCATCGCCGCACTGCGCCGGGTACCCGGCCCGCTGGTGGCGATGGTGGTGGTGACGGCCATCCAGTCGCTGTTCCACTTCGATGGCGTGGCCACCATTGGCAGCGCCTTTGGCGGCATCCCGCAGGGACTGCCCAGCTTCAGCCTGCCGGAAGTGACCCTGCCACGGGTGCTCGAACTGATCGGCCCGGCATTCGCCATCGCCATGCTCGGCGCCATCGAGTCGCTGCTTTCGGCGGTGGTCGCCGACGGCATGGCCGGCACCCGTCACGACTCCAACCAGGAGCTGATCGGCCAGGGCATCGCCAACCTGGTCACGCCGCTGTTCGGCGGCATCGCCGCCACCGGCGCCATCGCCCGTACCGCGACCAACATCCGCAACGGTGGCAACAGCCCGCTGGCCGGCGTCACCCATGCCGCGACCCTGGTGCTGATCCTGCTGTTCCTCGCGCCGCTGGCCTCGAACATCCCGCTCTGCGCGCTGGCGGCAATCCTTTTTGTGGTGGCGTGGAACATGAGCGAGGCGCGGCACTTCCTGTTCATGCTCAAGCGCGCGCCGCGGGCCGACGTGGCCATTCTGCTGGTGACCTTCCTGCTCACGGTGTTCAGCGACCTGGTGATCGCGGTGAACATCGGCGTGATCCTTGCCATGCTGCATTTCCTGCGGCGCATGGCGTCGTCGGTGGACGTGCATGCCGACGAAGGTCCGGAACTGGAAGTGGAGCTGCGCGGCCGTGGCCTCGGCGAGCTGCCGCCGGGCGTGCTGGTCTACAGCATCGAGGGGCCTCTGTTCTTCGGCGCGGCGGAGACTTTCGAGCGGGCGCTGGCCAAGACCCACACCGACCCGAAGGTGCTGATCATCCGCCTGCGCCATGTGCCCTTCATGGACATCACCGGCCTGCAGACGCTGCAGGAGGTGATCCAGCAATTCCAGCGGCGCGGTATCGAGGTGCGCCTGTGCGAGGCCAATGCGCGGGTGCTGGGCAAGCTGCGCAAGGCCGGGGTGCTGGAGGATGTTGGGGCGGGGTATCACCCGGATTTCCCGGCGGCGCTTTCCGCCGCCAGCGCCGAGGGTGCAGGCGAAACACGGACGTAGGATGGGTGGAGCTTGCGATACCCATCGCCAACGGTGGCGCAAATTGATGGGTATCGCTGCGCTCCACGCCATCCTACGTTGGCGCTCTCTCGATGGCCGGTGGCGCGTAACCCGTTCCGGGTCATGCGCCCTACATCAGGATCAGCCGTGCATCAGCTCCGCCAGCAGCTCTTCCTTCAGCTTCGTCAGTAGCGGTGCACCACGCTCGCGCGGATGCGGCAGATCGACCCGCACCTCGTGGCGAATCCGCCCCGGCCGCGCGTCCATGACGATCACCCGGTCGCCCAGGTACAGCGCCTCTTCCACGTCATGGGTGACCATGATCATGGTGCTGCGCTGCTGCACCCAGATGCGTTGCAGCTCGTGCTGCAGGCGTACGCGGGTGAGGGCGTCGAGGGCGCCGAAGGGTTCGTCCAGCAACAGCACCTTGGGCTGGGTGATCAGTGCGCGGGCGATGGCGGCGCGCTGCGCCATGCCGCCGGAAAGCTGGTGCGGGTAGGCCTGCTCGAAACCGGTCAGGCCCACCAGCTCCAGGTGCTCGGCGACCCGCTCGCGCTTCTCGGCGCGGCTGAGCTTCTGGTTCTTCAGCGCCAGGGCGACGTTCTCTTCCACGGTCTTCCAGGGGAACAGGCGGTGGTCCTGGAACACGATGCCGCGCTCCAGGCTGGTGCCGGTCACGGGCTGCCCGTCGAGCAGGATGCGCCCGCTGTAGTCGTTCTCCAGCCCGACGATCAGCCGCAGCAGCGAGGATTTGCCGCAGCCGCTGGCGCCGACGATGCTGACGAACTCGCCGGGGCGTACGGCGAGGTTGATGTTCTCCAGTACTGGCAGGCTTCGGCCGTCGATGGCGTAGGCCTTGCTCAGGCCCTGGATGGCCAGCGCGCCCGATTGCGCCTGCTGGGCGGGAAGGATGGCGGGGTCGAGGATCGCGTTCATGATCGAAGCACTCATGGCAGGTAGGCCGAATGGGAGAAAGCCCTAGCGCAGGTTGCGCCAGCGCAGCAGGTGGCGCGCGAGGCGGGCGAACAGCTGGTTCATGGCGTAGCCGAGCAGGCCGATGCTGAGCACGCCGATCACCACGACTTCCATGCGCGAGCCGGTCTCGGCGTTCATCATCAGGTTGCCCAGGCCCATGCCGGTGGAGAGGAACAGCTCGCAGCCCACCGAGCTGACCCAGGCGAAGGCCAGCGCATGCAGCACGCCGTTGCTCAGGCTGGGCAGGGCGCCGGGCAGCAGCACTTCGCGGAACTGCTGCCAGGGGCCGAAGGCATACAGCCGGCCGACCTCGCGGTAGCGCTTCTCCACGTCGCGGAAGCCCTCGAAGGCGTTCAGCGTCATCGGGTAGAAGGCCGCGAGGCTGACGATCAGCACCTTGGACGGCTCGCCACTGCCGAACCACAGGGCGATCAGCGGGATCAGGCCGAGGATCGGCACCTGGCGAATGGTGTGGTACAGCGGCGCGAACAGCCGCTCCAGGGGCTTTGACAAGGCCATGCCGGCGCCCAGCGCGAAGCCCGCGAGCACGCCCAGCAGCAGGCCCAGGCAGGTGCGCTGCAGGCTGGCGGAGATGCTCAGCCACAGCTCGCCGGTGCGGATCAGCTCGGCGAAGCCGGCAGCGATGCGCTCCAGCGGCACGAAGGCATAGGCGGCGCTGGCGCCTTGTTGCGACTGCCAGTGCCAGGCGGCGATCAGCAGGGCCGGCAGCAGCAGTCCACGCAGTGATTTGAGATGGCGAATCATGGCGTCGGTCTCCAGCGCAGCAGGCGCTTCTCCAGCAGGCGGAAGGCGAAATCGAGGACGAAGCCGATGGCGCCGGTGACCACCACGCCGACCATCACGATGTCGATGCGCAGCATCTGCCGGCTCAGCTCGATCATCTGCCCCAGGCCGCTGTCGGCGGCGAGCAACTCGGCGGCCACCAGCACCATCCAGGCGCGACTCAGGCTGATGCGCAGGCCGGTGACGATGGGCGGCGCGGCGGCGGGGAAGGCGACGTCGCGCAGCAGGCTCCACAGCGGCAGGCGGTACACGCTGGCGACCTCGAAGTAGCCGCGCGGAATGCCCTTCACGCCTTCGCTGGCGGCCAGCGCCACGGGGAAGAAGGCGGCCTTGGTGACGATCAGCACCTTGAAGGTTTCTTCCACGCCGAAGAACAGGATGAACATCGGGATCAGCGCGATCGACGGCACCTGGCGCAGGGTGTGGAACAGCGGCGCGCAGTAGGCTTCCACGGTCTTCGACAGCGCCATGGCGGTGCCGAAGATCAGGCCGCCCAGCGCACCGAGGGTGAAACCGATGGCCAGGCGCGACAGGCTGTTCACCACGTGCTCGCGCAGCTCGCCGCTGGCCAGCAGGTCCTGGAAGCTGGCCCAGACTTCTGCCGGCGGCACCAGCAGTTGCGGCGGGAACCAGCCGGCGCGGGCGGCGACGAACCAGGCCAGCAGCAGGAGCAGCGGTGAGGCGAACCAGCTCAGGCGATCCAGTATGCGGGTCATCGGTCAGCCCTCCTGGCCGAGCAGCGGCTCGGTGGTTTGCCGGCGCAGCTTGCGTTGCCAGCAGAACAGCGCGGCCAGCAGCACCAGGGGAATCCAGCAGAGGAACAGGTTGCCCAGCCCGACGAAGTGGCTGATCGCCCCACCGAGCAGCGCGCCGGAGAAACTGCCGGACATGGACGCCAGGTTGAACAGCCCGGAAATCTTGCTCTTGTCCATGGCGTGCTCGCCCAGCTGGGCCATGTTCACCAGGTGGATCAGCGCCGCCGCGGCGCTGAGCAGCACGCCGCCCAGGGCCAGCAGCCAGTAGTCGCGGGCGACGCCGAGCAGCAGCAGGGCGGCGAGCGCCGCGCCGAGGCTGCCGACATAGGCCAGCTTGCGGCCGCTGCGTTCGATCAGGTAGCCGAAACCAAACAGCCCGAGCACCGAGGCCAGGCCCTGGATCATCACCAGGCTCACCGCCTGGCCTTGCGAGAGGCCGGCGACTTCCATCGCCAGCAGCAGGATGAAGGTGCCGAACAGCGCGCTGGTGGCGGCGCTGAGCAGTTCGACCAGGCAGCTCTCGGCGATCTCGACGTTGGCCAGCATGACGCCGACCTGCTGCAGCAATCCGCCGGTGGCGGCGGCCACGGGGATGTCTTCACTGGGCGCCTCACCTTCCCAGAAACCGAGGCTGTAGAAGGCCATCAGGCCAAAGCACAGGCCAATGGCGGCAAAGCCCCAGGTGAAGCTCGCCGCGCCGCTCAGCCAGTTGCCCAGCAGCGGCCCGAGCAGGCCCATGCCCAGGGTCAGCGAGCCGCGGTACCAGCCGGCCTTGTCGTTGCCGATGCGCTTGAGCTGACGCAGGAAGGCGCTGTTCATGGCGACGATGCGGAACGGGATGCACAGGCCGATCAGCAGGCGCGCCGCGGCCAGCCACAACCAGCCGCCGAACAGCGGGATGGCCAGGTTCAGCAGCATCGGCCCGAGGCTGGCGAGGAAGTACACCCGGCGTGCGCCGAAGCGCGCAATGACGAAGCCGGCCGGCAGGGTGAGGATCACCATGCCGAGGGCTTCCATGGCTGAGATGATGCCGATCTGCATGGCGTTGGCGCCGATGCTGATGGCGTAGAGCGTGGTGACGATCTTCGCCATGCCGATGGTGGCGCCACTGAAGGCCGCCAGCAGCATGAAGTTGAGCAGGAAGGCGCCGGGCCGCGCCGCGCTAGATGGCGACATCGACTTTCCCCAGCAGGGCTCCCAGCGGACGCGGGTCGATCCAGTCGTCCACCGAGAAGTCGCGGGCGATGAATTCCCAGCGCTGGAGGAACGCGGTGAGATCACGCAGCGCGTTGACCGAGCGCTCGGCCAGGTTGGTCTGCAGGCGCAGGTGGGCATCGTCGCCATAGGCGCTGGCCACCCAGAATTCGCTGGTGTTCAGCTCGCGGGCGAGGAAGCGACGGGTTTCTTCCGGGTGTGCCCAGGCCCATTGTTCGGCGCGCAGCACAGTATCGAGCACCAGTACGGCGGCTTCGAAGTGCTCGTCCAGCAATTGCTGGTCGACGGTCAGGGTGCGTGGCGTGCCGATGTTGGAGCGCACCAGCGGCTCGGGGTGCGAGCCGACATCCATCACCACGTGCAGGCCGAACTCATGGGCCAGCTGCAGGCCGTGGGCGCCCTTGAGGAAGATCGCGTCGATGTCGCCGCGCAGCAGACCGATCAGCTCGTTGTTGCGCTGCACCACGCGGTTGCCCTTGAGCGCCACCTGGGCGCCGAACACGTGGCGCACCGGGTCGTCGCTGAAGGTGCCGCCGTAGGGGTAGTCGACCAGCTCGACATCGCGCACCTCCAGGCCTTCCAGGCGCAGGGCGTTTTCCAGGCCGCGCAGGCCCTGGGCGCGGGTGAAGTCGATCTGTACGTTGGCCCATTTCGGCAGGCCGAAGCGCCGGTGGCGCAGGTCGCGGATGCTGCGCACGCCGCTGTCCGGGGCACTGACGATGAGCTGCACCTCGTCGCTCCACGACAGCCCGACCACCCGCGTGCGCGCGCCGCTGGCGCGGGCCCAGATCGCCGGAATGTTGCCGCCGTGACGCACGGAGTAGGGCAGGTGATGGTCGAAGTGCGCCTCGCGCACCTCGCGCTCGGAGGATTCGCGCAGCGACTGGATGCGCGTGCCGAACGGGCGGAAGGCCTGGGCCAGGCGCCCGGATTCGACGGCGATGCCGAGGCCCGTGGGAACGGGACTGTGGGTGTACCAGAGGGTTTCCAGCGGTGTGCTCATGGGTGTCCGTCAGGGGTGCAAGCCCCCGCGCCGTCGCGCGGGAGCCGGGTCGGGAAACAGAGGGAATCGCCCTCGTGACGTTGATCAGCCGGTCTTCTGTGCCAGACGGCTGCGCAGGGCTTCCAGCGGGCGCGGGTCGATCCATTCGCGCACGTCGAAGCGCGCCGGGATGAAGTTCCAGCGCTGCAGGAAGTCGGTGAAGTCCTGCAGGGCGAGGATCGAACCCTCATCGAGGTGGGTGCGCAGTCGCAGGTGGGCGTCTTCGCCATAGGCGCTGGCGACCCAGAATTCGCTGCTGTTGGTTTCCCGTGCCAGGTAGCGGCGGGTGTCGTCCGGGTGCTGGTGCGCCCAGTCCTCGGCGCGCAGCACCGAGGCGAGGATCGCGGTGGCGGCGTCGGGGTGCTGCTCCAGCAGGTTGAGGTCGACGCTGAGGGTGCGCGGCGTGCCGTTGTTGGAGCGGATCAGCGGCTCGGGGTGCGCGCCGGTGTCGATCACCGTGTGCAGGCCGAACTGCTGCGCCAGTTGCACGGCGTGGGCGCCCTTGAGGAAGATCGCGTCCACTTCGCCACGCAGCAGGCCGACCAGTTCGGGGTTCTGCCCGTTGCGCCGGCGGCTGCCGCCGTGGCCGGTGATGCCGACGATGTTGCCCGGTGCCTCATCGCTGAAGGTGCCCTTCAGGCCGAAGTCCACCAGCTCCAGGTCGCGCACTTCCAGGCCTTCCAGGCGCAGGGCGTTTTCCAGGCCGCGGATGGCCTGGGCGCGGGTGAAGTCGATCTGCGCGCCGCTCCAGTCCGGCAGGCCGAAGCGCCGGCCCTTGAGGTCGCGCACGGTGCGGATGCCGCTCTCGGCGGTGGTCAGGATCAGTTGTGCTTCATCGGCCCAGGACAGGCCGATCACGCGGGTTTCGCGGCCGCTGGCGCGGGCCCAGATGGCCGGGATATTGCCGCCATGGCGTACCGAGTTCTGCAGGGTATGGTCGAAGTGCGACTCGCGCACCGCCTGGTCGGAAGACTCGCGCAGCGACTTGATCTGCGTGCCCTGCTCGGCCAGGGACTCTTCCAGCCAGCCTTTCTGCACGGCGATGCCAAGGCCCGTGGGAACCGGGCAACGGGTGTACCAGAGGGTATCGAGGGGACGGGACATGTGCAGCTCCTTGTGGGTCAGGCGCGGGCCTTGAGTTCGTGGACGTCGGCGCGTTTGCCCTGCACCAGCGGCAGGACTTCCTGGCCGATGCGCAGGGCTTCTTCCAGGTGCGGGTTGCCGGCGAGGATGAAGGTGGAAAAACCGGCGTCGCGGTATTCGGCGAGGCGTTCGGCGACGTTCTCGTGGCTGCCCACCAGGCCGATCGTCGGTCCCGGCTTGGCCTTGCCGAAGCCGGCCCAGAGGTTGGGGCCGAGGATCAGGTCGTCGAAGCGCTCGACGTTCTGGTGGTAGGCGGTCTGCCGCGCCGCGCCGACGGAGTCCGAGCCGGTGGCGAAGTTCTTGATGAAGGCGCTGGTGCGCGCGTCGATGCGCTCGTACTGGCGGCGCAGCTCGCTCCAGGCGGCCTCTTCGGTCTCGCGGGCGAACAGGTCGATGCGGATGCCGAAGCGGATCTCGCGGCCCTGCTTGTCGGCCAGCTCGCGCACGCGCTCCAGGTGCGGCTTGAGCTTGTCGATGGGCTCGGCCCAGTTCAGGTAGACGTCGGCGTGTTTCGCCGCGACGTCCAGCGCGGGGTCGGAGAAGCCGGAGAAGTACACGCCCGGTTTGCGCACGTTGCGCAGTGCGATCGGCAGCGAGCCGTTCTCCAGCTGGTAGACCTCGCCCTGGTAGGAGAACTGCTCGTTCTTCCACAGGCCGTCGATGATGTCGAGGAACTCACCGGTGCGCTGGTAGCGCTTGTCGTGGTCGAGGAAATCGCCGTTGGCGCGCTGGCTGGCGGGGTTGCCGCCGGTGATGATGTTCCACTCCAGGCGGTCGCGGGACAGGTGCTGGAGGATCGCCGCCTGCTGCGCGGCGTAGGCCGGCAGGGTCCAGGCGGCCTGGAAGGCGATCAGGAACTTGATCCGGCGGGTCTCGCGGGCCAGCGCGGCGGCGGCGATCCACGGTTCCGGCCCGGTGGGCAGCAGTGCACCCTCGAAGCCGGCGATCTCGGCGGCCTTGGCCACCTGGGCGATGTAGTCGATGTAGGTGAAGCCATCCGGCTCGCCATTGGGCAGGCGGCCCGGGGCGATGTTGCCGGGGCGCTCGATGTGGCTGCCGCGGTTGTTCTTGTCCGAGGCGAGATAGGGACCGTCGCTGCCCAGCGGCAGTCGCCAGAAGAATTCGGTGCTCATGGGCTTGCTCCTTTGCTTGGCGGGGGCAGCGTCGTGCTGCTCGTGCAAGGTGTTGAGCAAGGGCTGTGCCCAAAGCCTGCAGGCCAGGCGTGGCGGGGCTCACAGGGCGGCGTGCTGCTGCGGCAGCAGGGCGTTTGTCTGTACAGCAGCAGTGCGGCAGCAGGGGATGCTGGGCGGGCAGCAATTTCGCCGGCGTTCGGGCCGCTTCAGCTTTCCTGCTGCCTCTGATGATTCGTAATTATCTGATTTGGTTGGATATTCTCGAGTGGCACAAGTCCTGCTCAGTCGCTGGAACACCGCCATGCGGTTCACCCATACCCGACTGCCAGGAGGCATTCCATGTCCACCCTCGACCCGCAACTCGCCAACCAGCTCGAACAGGTCCGTCGCGACTTCGCCAAGGCCTTCCGCGTGCTCAAGGAAAGCCGCACCCTCACCGCCACCAATACTTATCAGGCCTACGTGCGGGTGCCCGACAGCGACCAGGTGATCGCCGTCCACGCACCCAATCCCTGGGCCGACGACCAGGAAATCCGCGCGGTGGTCGCGACCTATGACGGCGAGGTGATCCTCGACGAAAGCATCCCCGGCGCGACCCCGCTCAGCGGTCGTGGTGCCGGCGGCAACGGTAAGCGCTATGCGGCGATCTTCCAGGCGCGCCCGGAGGTGAACGTGGTGATCCACGTGCACACGGCCTACCTCGGCGGCTGGGCCAGCGCCCACCGCGTGCTGCCGATCCGCTATGCCGCCTCCCAGCGCGTGACCCTGGCCCGCGAGCTGCCGATCTACATCGACCGCCGCCAGCCCGAGCCGCTGTTCATCCTCGACAGGCTCGCCGAGAACCCGCACACACCGGCCATCCTCGAAGCCAACGGTGGCGCGACCTTCTGGGGCGAGGACCTGATCAAGGCCTCCAAGCTGATCCTGCTGATCGAGGAAGGCGCCTACTTCCAGGGCCTCGCCGAAGGTCTCGGCGGCTCCCAGGAGTTCGGTCCCGGTGTGCTGGAGCAGCAGTGGAAGATGACCGGCCTCTGGGAGCAGGGCCAGAAGCTGCTGGAGGCGGCGGCCTGAGTTTTCGCCGCAAACAAAAAAGCCCTCTTGCGAGGGCTTTCTTTTGGCTGGGATTCTTCTTTGACGTGCGTGCCTGCGTCGAGGGCGTTTTGTAGGAGCGAGCTTGCTCGCGAACGGTGCCACAGCGCAGCTGATTCGCGAGCAAGCTCGCTCCTACAGGTATGCGCTTATCCGCCTGCACGTCTGCGGGCCGCGCGCTCGAAAACGCTTTCTGCCCATTGATTCAGGCTCTTGCCGGAGGCCTTGGCCGCAATCGCAGCAGCTGCGTGAACGTCGGGGCGAATACGTAGCATGATTTTCCCGGACGCTGGCTTCTCCGGCTCTACCCCGCGCCCGGCGCAATCGGCAAGGTAATCCTCAACGGCCTCCTGCAAGGCAGTGTGCAGTCCGCCCACGCTGTCGGCATGGAAGCTGATGATGTCGTGCACCCCCAGCAGACGCCCAACGAAAAGATCGTCGCGGTCGTCGAATTCGATGCGGGCGGTGTATCCCTTGTAGGTCATGCTGCTCATGTTTCCACTCCGGCCCGCCGAAGAAATTCGCGAGCTTCCTCGACCTGGTAGCGCTTGGCTTCCTTGCCCGGATGCGGGCGATGACAGCGCCAGGTCTGTCCTTGCAGAGTCAGCCTCACTCGCGAGCCTTCTCGCTCCTCCACGACTCCGCCCAGGTGCAGGATCAGGGCTTCGATGTCAGAAAAGACGATCCCTGCACTGGTCGGTGTGCGGAAGATCATTGCGAGGGTCTTTCGGTGACGGGTCTGCATCATTGAATGCTATCGCTAAATGATAGCACTCAATGTCGGTGTTCCGAGCGCATTCAGTTCGAAATGTCGCGTCTCACAGTAGGATCCGGCCCTACCCGCGCCCATTGCGTGCTCCTGGAGTAGATGGACTCAGGCCTGGCCAACCGTTGCCTGTGGTGCCGTCGCGCGCCAGCGCAGTCCCAGCGGCAACAGGAACAGCGGCAACAGGCTGGCGACGATCAGCACGGCGAAGAACGGCAGGCGCGAGGGCAGGCTGAACAGCGGGAACAGAAGCACAGGGCCGAGGAACATCGACAGGTACAACGCCTGTTCGGCAACGCCGCCGGCACCCATGACGTCGCCCCCGCGGCTCATGCGCGGGATGCTGGTGAAGACCCAGGCGACCACGAAGCTGCCGAAGAAGCCCTGGGCGATCTTCGCCACGATGGCCGTACTCGGCGCGATGCCGGGCAGGAACACCACGACTTCCAGCACCACGCCGATCAGCGCACCGCCGACCACGGCAAAGGGTCCGAGGAAGCGCAGGTTGAGCACGAAGCCGGCCAGCAGCCCGGCCAGCACGCTGGAGAGGATGCCGATGGTGGAGATCACGCCGATGGTCGAGGGTGCGACGCCGAGGCTGTGGATGAAGTAGTCCGGGGTGATGGTCACCAGACCCAGGGCGACGGTCAGCGGCGCGCCCACGGCCAGCGCCAGGCGCAGCACCGAGGGTTCGGCATACAGGCGCAGGGTCTGGCGCAGTGAATGGCGTTCGCTGCGGGTCGCGAGGTTCACCGAAGGCAGCAGTGGCGTGGCCAGCAGAAGCAACAGCAGGATCAGCGCGTGGCCACTGAACGCCATGCGCCATTCGCCGTGCTGGCCGCCGACATAGGGCGCCACGGCGAAGATGGCGATGGCGCCACCCAGTGGCGAGGCCACCGACCAGAACGCCAGTGCCGTGGTGCGTCGTCGGCCTTCGGTGGTGTGCACCAGCAGCGCCAGTGCGGAGAGAACCACACTGATGTAGCCGGTACCTTCGATCACGCGCAGGGTGATGAGGGTGGTGAAGTCTTCAGTGCGGCTGGCCAGGTAGCTGCAGGCAGCTGCCAGCAACAGCCCGAAGACGATGGCGCGGCGTTCGCCAACCCGCGCCACTATCCAGTTGATCAAGGGGGAGGCAAGGGCGGCGACCACCGCCACCGCCGACACCACCCAGCTGGCCCGCGAAGGGCTGACCGAGAAGGCGTTGGCGATGTCGGCGACCAGCAGGATGGTCTTGCCGTGGCAGGCCGCGATGATCACGGCGAAGGCCAGGGTGAGCAGGATCGAGGGCCAGCTTCCGGCACGCATCGGGAAATCCTCTATCAAGGGGAAAGCGGCGCTTCAGCGCCGCGAAATGTTCAGGACCTGGAGTTCGCTGAAGGCTTCGTAGCCGCGCTGGCCGCCCTCGTAGCCGAGGCCGCTCCACTTGTGCCCGCCCTTGGGGGCGCCGGGCTGGATGTGGCCGTGCTGGTTGACCCAGGCAAGCCCCGCTTGCAGTCGCCCGGCGATGGCTTCGCCGCGCACCAGGTCACGGGTCCACACCGAGGCGCCGAGACCGTAGTGGCTGGCGTTGGCCTGGGCGATGGCGTCTTCCACGTCGTGGAACGGAATCACCGGCAGCACCGGGCCGAACTGTTCCTCGTCCACCAGCGCGACTCCGGCGCCGACGCCGCTGACCAGGGTCGGCGGATAGAAGTAGCCGGGCCCGTCGGGCTGTGCGCCGCCGCTGTGGATTTGCGCGCCGCGAGCCTTGGCGTCTTCCAGCAGAGCGATGACCCGTTCCAGTTGCTGCGCATTGGTCAGCGGCCCCAGTTCCGTCTGCGGATCGAGCCCATGCCCGAGGCGAGTGCGTTGCGCGCGTTCGGCGAGTTTCGTCAGCAGTGGTTCGAACAGGCTGTCGTGCACGTACAGGCGCTTGATCGCGAAGCACACCTGGCCGCTGTTCCAGAAGGCGCCCCAGAACAGCGGTTCGACGATGGTGTCGAGATCGGCGTCTTCCAGTACCAGCGCGGCATCGTTGCCGCCCAGTTCCAGGGTCAGGCGCTTGAGGTCGTCCGCCGCATGGGCGTAGAGGCGCTTGCCGGTGGTGACGCTGCCGGTGAAGGTCACGTGGCGCACCTGTGGGTGGCGGATCAGCTGTTCACCGACATCGCCGGCACCGGCGACCACGTTGAGCACGCCGGCGGGGAACACATCGCCCAGCAAGTGCGCCAGCAGCAGGGTGGACAGCGGCGTGTACTCCGACGGCTTGGCCACCACGGTGTTGCCGGCGTGCAGCGCCGGGGCGATCTTCAGCACCAGCAGGATCAGCGGGACGTTCCACGGGGTGATCGCGGCGACCACGCCGAGGGGCTTGCGGGTGATGCGCACCAGGCGCTCGCCGTCGTCGCGCAGCGACGTGTCGGCGGGCAGGTCGAGGTGCGCGTGATGCTCGAAGGTGGCGGCGACGCCCGCCACCTCCTCCAGTGTCGAGCGCAGCGGGCGGCCCTGTTCGCGGGTGATCAGTTCGGCCAGGGCCTGGGCATGCTCGCGCACACGTTGGGCTGCGCGGGCCAGGCTCTGGCGGCGCAGGTCGAGGTCGGCGGCCCAGGCGGGGAAGGCGCGATTCGCAGCCTCCACCGCGAGGTTGATCTGTTCGACGCTGGCGCGAGCGGCTTCGCCAACCAGCGCTTCGTTGCCTGGGTCGATCACCCGGTCATAGTGCGCGGCCGCCTGCGGGCGGCCATCGATCAGCAGTTCGTAGCGGGACATGATGGGCTCCTCAGGCGCCGCCCAGGATGGCGTCGGCGATCTTCTCGGCGAGCATCAGGGTCGGCAGGTTGGTGTTGGCGGTGGGAATCACCGGGATGATCGAGGCGTCGGCGACGCGCAGGCCCTCGACGCCGTGGACGCGGCCAGCGCTGTCGACTACGGCTTGCGGATCGTCGGCAGCGCCGATGCGGCAGGTGCCGCTGGGGTGCCAGACCCCACCGATGTGCCGGCGCAGGTAGGCTTCCAGCGCAGCGTCGTCGGCCAGCAGGGCTTCCAGCTTCGGCCCGCCGGGTTGCGGCACGGCGAAGGGGGTGAGTGCCAGTTGCAGCTCGTAGCGCGCCAGCACCGGGTGCTTGAACAGGCGCTGGAGGGTGCGCAGCGCTACGCGGGCGCGCTGCAGGTCGCGCGGATCGGAGAGCAGGTTGAAGTCGATCTGGGGCGGACTCGCCGGATCGCGGTCGCGCAGGGTCAGACGGCCACTGGAACTGGGCTTGTTGATCCAGAACAGCGCGTGGGCGACGCCGCGCTCGGCGTCCGCGCCAATGGCCAGGTAGAGGTCGGAAGGCGTGTCCGGGTCGACGCCCGAGGACACCCGGATACCCAGTTGATGAGAGGTGCCCGGCCTCGCCAGCACGGCATCCGAGCGCGCCGTATCGCTGAGGGTCGCCAGGGTGCCCAGCGAGCTGTGCTCCCACAGGTTGCTGCCGACGCCGGGGCGGTCGGCAATCACTTCGATGCCCAGCTCCTGCAACTGGCTGGCCGGGCCGATGCCGCTGCGCAGCAGGAAGGCCGGCGATTGCAGCGCGCCCGCCGCGAGGATGACTTCTCCGGCTCGGACGGTGACGCGCTCGCCATCGCGCAGCAGTTCAACGCCGGTGATGCGCGTGCCTTCGCGTTGCAGGGCGAGCACCTGGCTGTCGGTCCAGAGCGTCAGGTTCGGCCGTGCCCGCACCTGGTCGTCGAGGTAGCCACGGGCGGCGGAAACGCGCTGGCCGTGCTCCAGGTTTACCGCCGGGGCGAAGTACCCGTCGTCGAACACGCCGTTCTGATCGCCGATATCGCGCAGGCCTTCGGCTTGCAGAGCCGAGACCACGGAGCGGGTGAAGGGCGTCCAGTCGCGGGTGGAGACGCGGCTGATCGGGATCGGGCCGTCATGCCCATGCAGGGGGCCGGCGTAGTCGGTGTCGCGTTCGAGCTTGCGGAAGTAGGGCAGCACGTTGTTCCAGCCCCAGCCTTCTGCGCCCAGCGCTGCCCACTGGTCGTAGTCGCGCGGCAGGCCGCGGTTGGCTACCAGCACGTTGACGCTGGAGCCGCCACCGAGCACGCGGGCCTGTTCGAGGTAGCGCTCGGGGCGCTCGACTCCTTCGGGCTGCGCGCCGTGGCGAACGCTGATATCCGGCCAGAAGTAGCGCTCTCGCAGCTCCAGACGCAGGCGGAAGGGGTTGTGGCCGTCGAGGATTTCCGCCGGTGTGGCGTGCGGCGGGGTGTCCGGGCCGGCCTCGATGAGCAGCACACGGCGCTGCGGATCGGCGCTGAGGCGACTGGCGAGAACACTGCCGGCGCTGCCGCCGCCGACGATGAGGTGATCGAAGTGAACGGTGGTCATGGGGCCTCCCGGCCCGGCGCTCCCGCGCCGGGCTCGCACAGGATGATCAGAAGCCGACGGAGATGCCGGCGACCAGGGCGCGCGGGGCACCCTTGTAGTACTTGGGCGCGCCGTAGAAATCGCCGTCGGCCGGGTCGGCGGAGACCGTCCCCGAGTTCACGCCCGACAGGTAGTGCTTGTCGAAGACGTTGTTGAGGTTGAGCGTCAGGGTGGTTTCCTTCAGCGCGCTGCCCAGGTCCTTGAGGCGGTAGCCCAGGTTGGCGTCGAACACGGTGTAGCCGCCGATCTTCTCGTTGTTCGCCAGGTCGCCGTAGAAGCTGCCGGTGTGGCGGCCGAGGAAGTTGGCGTAGAAGGTCCGGTTGTCGTAGCCGATGCCGGCGCTGAACAGGTTGCGCGGAGTGTCGTAGAGCTGGTTGCCCTTGGTATCGAGGCTGGCGCCGCCGGCGCTGTAGTCGTCGTCCTGGGTGGAGCGCAGGTAGGTCCAGGAGGCGAAGTAGTTGAAGTCCGCCGGCAGCAGGCCATTCAACGAAAGCTCCAGGCCCTGGGTGGTGACGTCGCCGGCGTTGAAGTAGGAGGTGACACCGGAGACTTCCTCGAAGGCCGCCTGGCGGTCCTTGAACTTGTCATAGAACAGTGCGGCGCTGAGCAGCAGGTCATCGGTGCTGTAGCGCCAGCCGATCTCCTGGTTCCAGGTGACTTCCGGCTTCTGCTTGTCGCCGCCATCCGCGCGCCCGTAGACCGAAGCAACCGCCGGGGTGCGCATGTTCGAGGTGGTGTTGTAGTAGAGCTGCTGCTGCGGGTCGAGCTGGTAGCTCAGGCTCAGGCTGGGCAGGAAGCGGTTGTAGTCGGCGCTGCCGGTGTAGCCGCTGAGGCGGTCGTCGCCCTTGTTCTCGGTGTGCTGCCAGGCCAGGCCGCCGGTGAGCACCAGCTGCGAGGTGATGTCCCAGGTGTCCTGAAGCCAGAGCTTCTGGGTGGTGATCTCGTTGCGCTGGTCGGTGAAGTAGATGGCGTTGCCATTGCCGTCGCGCAGCTTGTGGCTGCCGTCGATGCCGGCGGGCTTGCCGTTGCCCTTGATCTCGACCACCGGGAACTGGTTGCGGGCGTGGGTATAGTCGGTCCACAGGCCCAGTTGCAGGGTGTGGTCGTCATTGATCAGGAAGTCCAGGGTGTTGGTGGAGCCGATGCGGTATTGCGTCGGGTAGACGCTGAGCGCGCCGGTCACCAGCGGGTCGATCTTGTCGCCGTCGCCATTCAGATCGGCATTGACCTTGTTCTCGTTGACCGGCACCACGGCCACGGCGGCGGTGCCGTCGGTGACGCGGACGAAGTACGGGTCGACCTTGAGCTGGACCTTGTCGGAGAGGTTGAACAGGCCATTGAGCGCGTAGGTCTGGATCTTGAAGTCGGCGCGCGAGGCGGCCGCGCTCTGGCCGGGGACGGTGACGTCGGCGACGCCGTTGGTGCCGTTGCCTTTGGTGGGGTAGATGTCCCGTGGGTAGCCCTGGTCGTATTGGTTGGCGCGGTACTCGGCGAGCGTCGGGTGGTTGTAGCTGTTGGTGCGCATCAGGAAGCTGGAGAAAATGCCGTTGATGCGGTTGCCGTCCCACTCGTATTGCAGGTTGCCTTCATAGCGGTTGGAGGACAGTTCGCCGCCGCTGTTGTCCCACAGGTCGGCGGTGGTGCGCGAGGCCGAGAGCCAGGCGGAGAAACCGTTCACTTCGCCGGTATTCACTCGCGCGAAGGTACGGAACAGGCTGTCGCTGCCGACGTTCTGCTTCACCAGCAGGCCGCTTTCCTTCGTCGGTGCAACGGACTTGATCAGCACGCTGCCGCCGCTGGCGGTCAGGGTCGGGGCGTTGATCGAAGAGGAGCCATAGAGCACCGACACCGACTCGTAGTTTTCCGGGTCGCCCATGAAGTCGGCGTGGGGCGTGAGGAACTGCGGGTCGTTGAGCGGAATGCCGTCGCGGACGAAGCCGATCTGGTCCTGGGAGAAGCCGCGGATGTTCAATCCGCCTTCGGTGATACCGCTGTTGTCGCCGCCGCTGACGTGTACGCCGGGCAGGTACTTGAGCGCGCCGGTGACGGCACTGTCGAGGCCGACGAACTTTTCCAGCTGGGATTTTGTGAGGGTTCCCCTGGATACCGCGGCGACTTCCTTGCGGGCGTCGCCGACCTGGGCTTCCTGGCTTTGTCCCTCGACGGTAACGGTACTCAGCGTAATGCCGGTGGTGGATTTGGAATCGTCGGAAAGTGCAAATTCCGAGCTGAATAGAAGTGTGCTGGATAAGGCAATGACCAGCGGTTTCAAATGGAACTCTATTGCAGGTTTCATGGCAGTCACTCGGGGCTTTAAATAAGTCATGAATGAGCCTGAGCAAGCACTGTGCCATGCGTTTTAGAGCGGTTTCTTGCCGTTTTAAGCTGTTTTTCTGCTGTTGCTGCAGCAACTGCTTTTACAGTGGTGCTGGGGCAGCTACTTGTTATGAACAGTTGTTCCGGGAAGCGATGGCTAAAATAATAAAGCCCCGATATCGGGGCTTTATTGTTCAAGCGTAATTGCGTACAGATCAGGGTTGGCTGGCGACTGCTTTCCCTTGTTCTTTCCAGTATCCCTGCAGTTGCAGGTTCTTCAGCCCCTGCTCGACAAACTTCGGCTCCAGCAGGTCGTCCACCTTCACCTCGTTGCGGATCAGCTTGGCCTTCAGGCTGTAGGCGATGCCGTCGCTGTAGTGCTGGCGCAGGGCGTCGTCGTAGAGCGGGGAGAAGTGCGCGGCCCAGGGTTCGCCGGCCACCTCGCGCTGCAAGACGCTCAGCGGCACGCCGGAGCGCGATTGGACTTGCTGGTAGGCCGCCTGGTTGGCGTCCTGGGAGACCCACCAGGCGGCTTTCAGGTAAGCATCCACCACCAGTTGGGTGAGGTCGGGATGGTCCTTGACGAAGTCCCGCGCGCCCCAGACTTCGGCGCGCATCTTCCAGTCCGCCGGCGCTTGCTTGCTCGACCAGATCACGCGGCCGACCTGCTTGTCTTCCAGCAGGAAGGCGTCGCTGAGGGTGAAGAAGGCGTCCACCCGCCCGGCGCTCAGCGCAGCGGCGCCGGCCTGCGGGTTGAGGTTGAAGATGCGGAAGTCCTCGAAGCTCAGGTGATTGGCCTCCAGCAGCTTGGCGAACGACAGCTCCCACGGCCGGCCCCGGTGCAGGGCGATGCGCTGGCCCTTGAGGTCAGCGATGGATTTCGCCGTGGAACCCGGCGGCACCACCAGGTAGACGTTGTTGCCGATGCCGCCGGGGACGATCAACTGGGTCTGCACGCCCGAGGCGTTGGCGATGATCGACGGCAGGTCGCCATAGAAGGCGAAGTCGATGCGCCTGTTGGCGAACTCTTCGTTGACGAAGGTGCCCACCGAGCCGGTGGTGGCGGGCACCCATTCCAGCTTGATGTTGCGCTGGGCCAGTTGCTGTTCCAGCCATTTGTCGCGGTCGATGACCGAGGCGGGGCCGTTGAAGGTGATCTGGCCGGCGTTGGCGTAGGCCACGGTGGCGATGCGCAGGGTAGTGGGCTGCTCGGCGGCCAGGGCGTGGCCGGCGAACAGCACCGCGGCGGCCGGCAGCAGCCGGCGCAGCGTGCGATGCAGAAGGCTCATGGGGTTTACCTCGCTCAGAAGTCGGTGGTGACCGAGACGCCGAAGGTGCGCGGGTCGCCATACATGACGGCGGCGGTCTGGTAGCCGCCCGGCAGGGTGTGGTTGCGGTACTCGCGGTCGGTCAGGTTGTTCACGTAGGCGGTGACGCGGGTGGTTTCGCCCGGCAGCTCGTAGGTCACCCGCGCGTTGCCCAGGGTGTAGCCGCCGCTGCGCATGTTGGCGCTCTGGTCGTTGGTGAAAAAGTACTGGCGGCTGCGGGTGTTCCAGTCGGTGCCCAGGATCACCGCGCCGCCGACGTTCAGCGGGATGCGGTAGTCGGCGCCGATGACCGCCGAGACGCTGGGCGCGCGGACGAAGTGGTTGCCGGAGTAGTCGTCATTGCCCGAGGTGTAGTCGGTGAACTCGGTGTGCAGCAGGCCCAGGCCGAAGTTGACGTGGAGGTTCTGCACCGGGATGGCTTCGAGCTCGAACTCGGCGCCGTAGGCTTCGCCCTGGGCGCCGTTGGCCAGGCGCGAGACGGTCTGGTTGTTCACCGCGGTGACGATGTTGAGCTGGATGTCCTTGTAGTCGTAGTAGAAGACGCTGGCGTTGGCGTTCAGGCGGCCGTCGAACCATTCCGACTTCAGGCCCAGCTCATAGGAGGTGAGGTATTCCGGGTCGACCTTGGCCACCGTGGCCTGGCTGGTGACGCCGGCGTTATAGCCACCGGAGCGGAAGCCGCGGGCATAGCGGAAGTAGGCGCGGGCGTTGTCGGAGATCCGGTACTCCGGGGTCAGGTCCCAGCTGTAGTCGCTCCAGGTATTGCTCTCGTCCTGGGTAGCGTTGACCACCAGTGGCGAGTCGACGTTGCCCGGCTGCCACCAGTGGCCGTCGCCGAAGCTGGCTGCTCCGCGGTTGACCAGGCGTGCCAGGTCGATGTCCTTGGTCTCGCGGGTCCAGCGCAGGCCGGCGGTGAGGCTGAAGTCTTCGGTGAAGTTGTAGGTGGTGCTGCCGAAGATGGCGTAGCTCTCGGTCTTCTGGTCGTAGCTGACGTTGTTGTAGTAGCTGGGGACGTAGACGTTGGGCAGCGCGGCGTTGGCGTTCTTCGACTCAAGGTCTTCGTTGAAGTAGTGGAAGCCCAGCACCCAGTTCAGCCGGTCGCTGCGCGGCGAGGCCAGGCGCAGTTCCTGCGACCACTGCTGGCTGTCGGCGTAGCTGTAGCTGCGCTGCAGTTCCAGCGGGGTGTTGTCGCTGTCGGTCCAGCCGTCGCGGGTGAAGTGCTCGAAGGCGGTGATGGAGGTCAGCTCCAGCTCGCCCAGCTGCCAGACCAGGTTGAGGTTGCTGCCGGCCTGGTCGATTTCGGCCTGGTACTTGGCGTTGAAGTTGGCCTTGCCCAGCTTCGGGTCGATGGAATAGCCGAACTGGTTGGTGCCGTCCGGGCGGGTGCCGTAGCTCACCGTGTTGTAGCTGGCGGTGTCGTGGTAGTGGCGGGCGTGGACGTTGAGGTTGGCGTCGAGGTTGTCGTTCACCCGCGCGGCGAGTTGCAGGCGCACGGCGTCGTCTTCCAGCGCGCCCTGGTCGTTGCCGTCATTGCGGTTCTCGGTGTAGCCGTCGCGGCCCTGGTGGTGGAAGGACAGGCGCCCGGCCAGCTTGTCGTCCACCAGTGCGTCGCTCACCGCGCCCTCGACGATGCGGTTGGCGTAGTTGCCCAGGTCGACCTTGAAATAGCCCTCGGGGCTGAAGGTCGGCTTGCGCGAAATGAAGTTGATCGCGCCGCCCGTGGTGTTCTTGCCCCACAGTGTGCCCTGCGGGCCGCGCAGCACTTCCACGCGCTCCTGGTCGAACAGCGGAAAGCCGGTGGCGCTGATGTTGGCGATGTACACGTCGTCGACGTAGATGCCGATCGGGCTGACGGTGTTGGCGCCCTGGTCACCGGTGCCCAGGCCGCGAATCCACCAGCGCGGGCGGCCGTGCCCATCGGTGGTGCCGGCGGAGGCGTTGGGGGTGTAGCGGGTGACTTCGTTGGCCGATTGCAGCGAGGCGTCGCGGATCTTCTCGCCACTCAATACGGTGATCGGCGCCGGCACTTCCTGCACCGACTCCTCGCGCTTCTGTGCGGTGACCACCACCTTGCCGAGGGTGGGTGCGGCGCTGGTCTCTTCGCTGCTGGTGTCGCCGTCAGCGGCGTGGGCGTTGAGGCCGGCGAGCCCCAGAACGATGGCAAGGGAAAGGGTATTGCGTCTGAACATGGTGTCCCCAGGGGGCGGCGAAAGGACGGCTGGCTCTGTGGTGCTCGGTCGTCGCCGCAAGGCATCAAGCTTTTTATTGCGTTGCTCTTGTGCTGGCTCACGCGTGATGAAGGCCGAAAGGCTTGCAGGGGGCATCGCAACTTCCGTACCGGTTTTTCAAGTCGCTGATATGAAAGGGTTTTTGTGCGTGATTGGTGTTCGGGTGCTGCTGGTGCAGCAACCCATGCTGGGCCGTCGCTGCCTGGGCAGCAGTGGGTCAGCAGGCCCCCGGGCTTTCGTCGAACGGCAGCGGGAACGCCATTTGCAGCTGATAAGCTGATCTCTCGAAAGCCCTGGAGTTGGCAATGAACACGCTCTTGCCGGAGCAACCCCTCAAGCGTTTCCCGCGCAACCTGCTGGGTCGTGATTTCGTGGTGGGGGATGTGCACGGCCATTTCGAACTGCTGCAGCGCCTGCTCGACCAGGTCGGGTTCGATCCCGCTATCGATCGCCTGTTCGCCGCCGGCGACCTGGTGGACCGCGGCCCTTATTCGCCGCAGGTGCTCGACTGGCTGGCCAAGCCCTGGTTCGCTTCGGTGCGCGGCAACCACGAGCAACTGGTGATCGACGTGGTGCTCTCCGGCGAGGACCGCGACCTGCATTTCCGCAATGGCGGCACCTGGCTCTACAAGCTCACGCCGGTAACCCGTGAGCGCATCGCTCGGCGCCTGCAGCGGTTGCCGCTGGTAATCGAAGTCGATCTGGGGGAGGGGCGCCGCGCCGGCATCGTGCACGCCGAGGCGCCGGTGTCACCGGCCTTTCCTGACTGGGACAGCGGCATAGCCGCGCTGGCCGGCGAGCTGGGCGAAACCGCCCGGCGCCATGCCGTCGGCCTGGCCATGTGGGCGCGCACGCGGATCGAGAAGGAAGATGCCACGGCGATCGCCGGGCTGGAGCGCCTGTACGTCGGGCATACCGCGCAGAGCGCCGTGCGCCCGCTGGGCAACACCCATTACATCGATACCGGCAGCGGTTATGCCGACGGCTGCCTGAGCCTGGTCGACATGCACAGCGGCAAGGTGGAAACGGCGGCCGCGCGCTGAGCGGCCGCCGGGGCGATCACTCGCCGCGGATGTACTGTTCCAGTTGCTGGATCAGCTCGGCCTGTTCGGCGATGGCGGCCTTTACCAGGTCGCCGATGGACAGCAGCCCGAGCAGCTCGCCGTTCTCCACCACCGGCAGGTGGCGCAGGTGGCGCTCGGTCATGATGCCCATGCACTTGTCGACATTCAGGTGGGTATCCACGGTGATCACCGGTGCGGTCATCACCTCGCGGATCGCCGTGTCGTCCGAAGCTCGCCCCTTGAGCGCCAGGCGGCGGGCATAGTCGCGCTCGCTGAAGAAGCCGACCAACTGGTTGGCCTCCACCACCGGCAGGCCGCCGAGGTTCTTGTCCGCCATCAGGCGCAATGCATCGATCACCATCGCGTCCGGGGCGATGGTGTAAACCTGCTGGTCCGCCTTGGCGTTCAACAGCTGAGCCACTGTCTTCATTCCTCACCCCTTTGGTCGTCTCACGGCGCGATGCCCGAGGTTCATAGAGAATCGTAAACAGATCGCGATCCGGCAAGGTCGGAAAGCGCCGTCCACCGTATCGAGAGCGTCATCTCGTCGTGGCACGACATATACTGTGATTCCCGTCCCCGTTTCCCCCCACGAAAGACCGGCCATGACTGACGAAGACCTCGACCTCCACGAGCCCGAACACGACCACCTGCTGGACCTCGATGACGACCTCGACGGCCTGCTGGAGGAAGACGCGGCATTCTTCGAGGACCCGCCCGGCGACCATGAGGAAGATGACGAGGACGCGGAGGAGTATCAGCCTGGCCTGGACGACGATTTCGACTGACCTTCGGACGATATCCGCGCGTCATGTTGGGCTGGCAGAATGCTGGCCAGACAATAAAGAGAAAGCACCATGCGTAACGTCACGCTCGCCCTGGCCGTTTCCCTGCTCTGCGGATGCTCCTCGGACGTCCGCCGGGATGACCGTACCGCGCCCATCTCCCTCTACCGCGACACCCGCCATGTGATGGTGGTGAATTTCCAGCCAGACGCCACGGTAGCGGCCAACCCGCGCTGGAACACGCTGAAGGCCAGCTGGCGCGAGGCACTGCGCGAGGAGGCGAGCTCGGCGGACTACCAACTCACCGCCCAGGATGGCGAGCCGCGCGCGACCGATACCCTGGCCACCCTGGTGGTGATCGAGGTCGGTGCCGGCCACAGTGCCAACAACCGCTCCAGCGGCGATGGCGAGGAGTGGATCACCTCCACGGTGCGCTACCACGACGGCCTCACCGGCCAGTTGCTCGCCTCGCGCCGCTACGAAAGCGAAGCCGATGGCGACCTGTTCACCTCCATGAGTGCCTCCGAAGTCAGCGCGGTATCCGAGCAGATCGTCGAGGAAATCACTGGCGCCCTGCTGGTCGCACGCCCCTCCCGCAGCCTGCCGGCGCAGCTGCCCGCCACCACGCCGGCGCAGCCGCCCGAGGCGGTCCCGCAACCGCTGGCGCCGACCGCGGCAGAAACCGTCGCCCACGTCGCCCGGCCGCTGACCAAGGAGCAGCGCCTGATGGAGTTGCAGCAGCGCAACCTGCCGTACGAGGAATACCGCGACGAGTACCAGCGGATCATGGGGCGCTGAGCGCCCCTGCGCCGCGGCGTGAATCATCGCGCCTGCTAGAACCAGCCGCCGCTCGACAGTTCCTGCTCGCAGCTCTTGTATTGGGCGCCGTACAGCGAGGCGCGCGCCTGGACTTTCTGTGAAGTCGCCTTCAGCCACGGCTTGGCGTCGTAACTGCGGTTGCGATAGCCGCCCCAGCCCTCGTGGTAGTTCAGGTACTGGGCGTAGGCGTCCCACTTGGACACGCGGTTCACGCTGTAGGTCTTGTTCATGTACCAGCCCATGAAGTCCAGCGCGTCGGCGAAGTCGTCGCGGTCGGCGCCCCAGCCTCCCGCTTCCTTCTTGTAGTCCGCCCAGGTCTCGTCCTTGGCCTGGGCGTAGCCGTAGGCGGAGCTGACCCGACCCCAGGGGATGAAACCGAGGAAGTAGTAACGCGGCGGCAGGGCGTCGTGCTTGAAGGAAGATTCCTGGTACATCATTGCCATCGGCACCTGGACCGTCCCGCCCCAGCGCTTCTGCACTTTCAGCGCCGCCTCGTGCCATTGCGGTTTTTCGCGAAAGATCTCGCAGAGGTTCTCGGGGTGCGCCGGAGGTTTGGTGGCGCACCCGGCAAGGGCCAGGAGCAGGGCTGGCAACAGGAGCCGAAGCATGGGCGTTTTGTCCTTTTCGCGCGCGATGGCGCAAGGCTTATACAGCCTCTGCTGGCGAAGAGGAATCGCACGGCGTCGAGGGCAGACGCCGCCCCATCGCCAGGCATGAGCTGCACAGTGGGTGCCGGCAGAAACAGGAAAGCCCGCTCAGGGCGGGCTTTTCAGGTGGTTTCGCAGACCGCCCGAGGCAGCTCGAAACACAGGAGATGGCGCACCAGGCGGGATTCGAACCCACGACCCCTGCCTTCGGAGGGCAGTACTCTATCCAGCTGAGCTACTGGTGCGTAATGCCGCGGCTGGCGCGGCAGGCGGCAATCATACGCATCTCCCGTGCAGGCGTCCAATGCAGGTACGCTCGTTCATGATATCGAACGAAAACGGCCGCCTGTCGGTAGAACTCCTCCGAAAACCCCCTGCAACCTGATACCTTCGTTGGTTTTGTCGAACGAGCTATTGCCCTTTGCAGCCGAGGGCCCTAGGATTCGTTTGAGATTTCAAACGCCTCCCCATCACAACAACAGGAGACCGGAGCATTGGCATCACACCAGCCGGCCATCAGCCTGCGGGATGACAGTCTTCCGTTGCACCCACCGCATGTCCCTTGTGACAGGTCTCCGTGCGGCTTCCGTCGATCAGCGTACCGGAAGGTTGTAGGGCAGTCGTACTCCTGGGCAGAGCCCGGGAACCTGTGCGTGAACGAGTTCAACCAGACCGGGCAATGACCCCGGCCTGCGTTTTTTCGTGTCCGCATGCCGAGCGAACTAAGAGCCGTTCGCCTGGCGTCGCCTCCCTGCAGGGGCGACATTCGTATCCAGCGTCGATACTGATCGGCCGGGGCGAATGAACGGCAGAGACTGCGGTCTCTCCCATCCAGACAACAAGGCAGGCGGGGACTCGAGGTCGACCCGCCGTCCACAGGCTTTCCTCGAAAGGAGACAGGTCATGCAACTCAATGATGCCAAGCTGTTCCGCCAACAGGCTTACATTGACGGTTCCTGGGTCGACGCCGACAACGGCAAGACCATCAACGTGAACAACCCGGCCACCAACGAGATCATCGGCACCGTGCCGAAGATGGGCGCCGACGAGACTCGTCGTGCCATCGAAGCCGCCGACAAGGCCCTGCCGGCCTGGCGTGCGCTGACCGCGAAAGAGCGCGCCAACAAGCTGCGCAAGTGGTTCGACCTGATGATCGCCAACCAGGACGACCTGGCTCGCCTGATGACCATCGAGCAGGGCAAGCCGCTGGCCGAAGCCAAGGGCGAGATCGCCTACGCCGCCTCCTTCCTCGAGTGGTTCGGCGAAGAAGCCAAGCGCATCTACGGCGACACCATTCCGGGCCACCAGCCCGACAAGCGCATCATCGTGATCAAGCAGCCGATCGGCGTGACCGCGGCTATCACTCCGTGGAACTTCCCGTCCGCGATGATCACCCGTAAAGCCGGTCCGGCCCTGGCCGCTGGCTGCACCATGGTGCTCAAGCCCGCCTCGCAGACCCCGTACTCCGCCCTGGCCCTGGCCGAGCTGGCCGAGCGCGCCGGTATTCCGAAGGGCGTGTTCAGCGTCGTCACCGGCAGCGCCGGCGAAGTCGGCGGTGAGCTGACCAGCAACCCGATCGTGCGCAAGCTGACCTTCACCGGCTCCACCGAGATCGGTCGCCAGCTGATGGCCGAATGCGCCAAGGACATCAAGAAAGTGTCCCTGGAGCTGGGCGGCAACGCTCCGTTCATCGTGTTCGACGATGCCGACCTGGACGCCGCCGTCGAAGGCGCGCTGATCTCCAAGTACCGCAACAACGGCCAGACCTGCGTCTGCGCCAACCGCCTGTACGTACAGGACGGCGTGTACGACGCCTTCGTCGAGAAGCTGAAGGTCGCCGTGGCCAAGCTGAACATCGGCAACGGCCTGGAGCAGGGTGTCACCACCGGCCCGCTGATCGATTCCAAGGCAGTCGCCAAGGTCGAAGAGCACATCGCCGACGCCGTCTCCAAGGGCGCCAAGGTCCTCACTGGCGGCAAGCCGCACAGCCTGGGTGGCACCTTCTTCGAGCCGACCATCCTGGTCGATGTACCCAAGAGCGCCCTGGTGTCCAAGGACGAAACCTTTGGCCCGCTGGCGCCGGTGTTCCGCTTCAAGGACGAGGCCGAAGTCATCGCCATGTCCAACGACACCGAGTTCGGCCTGGCTTCGTACTTCTACGCCCGCGACCTGGCCCGCGTCTTCCGCGTCGCCGAGCAGCTGGAATACGGCATGGTGGGTATCAACACCGGCCTGATTTCCAACGAAGTCGCGCCGTTCGGCGGCATCAAGGCTTCGGGCCTGGGCCGTGAAGGTTCGAAGTACGGCATCGAGGACTACCTCGAAGTCAAATACCTCTGCCTCGGCGGTATCTGATCCGTTTTTTCCGTGGGCGCGAGGTGGCAGGCAAGAGCTGACAGCCACCTTCGCGTCGGCGTTTTCCGGTGGTAGCACCGGACAACCCGTCTGGCGGGCCGCAAGTTCCACGACAGTCGATCATCGTATGCTGTCGCGTGAGGCTTCTCCCCGCTTTCATCCTTTGATCCGGTCGCCCGATGAGCGGCCACTGAGGAAGCTATGAGCAAAACCAACGAATCCCTGCTGCAACGTCGTCAGGCCGCCGTACCGCGCGGTGTAGGCCAGATCCACCCGGTCGTCGCCGAGCGCGCCGAGAACTCCACCGTGTGGGACGTCGAAGGTCGTGAGTACATCGACTTCGCCGGCGGCATTGCCGTACTGAACACCGGTCACCTGCACCCGAAAGTGGTTGCCGCCGTTCAGGAACAACTGACCAAGCTGACCCACACCTGCTTCCAGGTGCTGGCGTACGAGCCCTACATCGAGCTGGCCGAAGAAATCGCCAAGCGCGTTCCGGGCAACTTCCCGAAGAAGACCCTGCTGGTCACCTCCGGCTCCGAAGCCGTTGAGAACGCCGTCAAGATCGCCCGTGCCGCCACTGGCCGCGCTGGCGTGATCGCCTTCACCGGCGCCTACCACGGCCGTACCATGATGACCCTGGGCCTGACCGGCAAGGTCGTTCCGTACTCCGCTGGCATGGGCCTGATGCCGGGCGGCATCTTCCGCGCCCTGGCTCCGTGCGAACTGCACGGCGTGAGCGAAGACGAGTCGATCGCCAGCATCGAGCGCATCTTCAAGAACGACGCCCAGCCGCGTGACATCGCTGCCATCATCATCGAGCCGGTTCAGGGCGAAGGTGGCTTCTACGTCAACTCCAAGGCCTTCATGCAGCGCCTGCGCGCCCTGTGCGACGAGCACGGCATCCTGCTGATCGCTGACGAAGTACAGACCGGCGCTGGCCGTACCGGCACCTTCTTCGCCACCGAGCAACTGGGCATCGTTCCGGACCTGACCACCTTCGCCAAGTCCGTTGGCGGTGGTTTCCCGATCTCCGGTGTTTCCGGTAAAGCCGAAATCATGGACGCCATCGCTCCCGGCGGCCTGGGCGGCACCTACGCCGGTAGCCCGATCGCTTGCGCCGCGGCCCTGGCCGTGCTGAAAGTGTTCGACGAAGAGAAGCTGCTGGAGCGTTCGCAAGCCGTTGGCGAGAGCCTGAAGGCGGGTCTGCGCGACATCCAGGCCAAGCACAAGGTGATCGGCGACGTTCGTGGCCTGGGTTCGATGATTGCCATCGAGCTGTTCGAAGGCGGCGATCACAACAAGCCGGCCGCTGAACTGGTCAGCAAGATCGTGGTTCGTGCCCGTGAGAAAGGTCTGATCCTGCTCTCCTGCGGTACCTACTACAACGTGATCCGCTTCCTGATGCCGGTCACCATCCCGGACGCGCAGCTGGAAAAAGGCCTGGCCATCCTGGCCGAGTGCTTCGACGAACTGGCCTGAGCCTCACCGCTCTAACGG
The DNA here is from genome assembly GCA_046940325.1 of Enterobacterales bacterium AE_CKDN230030158-1A_HGKHYDSX7. GTDB lineage: Bacteria > Pseudomonadota > Gammaproteobacteria > Pseudomonadales > Pseudomonadaceae > Pseudomonas. The sequence continues at coordinate 523,297 of JBKYMN010000002.1, forward strand.
TTCAAGAGAAAGGCCCGCGCAAGCGGGCCTTTCTTTTTTGTGGGCATTTTTGCGCGTTCCCGTTTTGTGCGAAATGTCCGCCTAAGTTGACGGCGCGCAGGGGAAAGCTTGTGGGCTTTGGACTACGCTGCGCTGTATCCGAAGGCCGTTGGCCGGCGGCATCCGAAGGACCGGGCGCTCGGCAGGGAAGGCTCTGGATCGGTTGTTTCCGCCTGCGACGGCGTCCGTCCCGAGCGAGGTGCGATCCATGAGCGTTTCTCCCGGCGTGCTGGTGGCTGCCAGCGATCCCTGGAGTCGCGAGCTGCTCGGCCAGCTGGTGCTGAGCGTGCGTTGCGATGCGAACGTCGAGTTCTGCGCAGACGGTGACACGGCCATCGAGGCCTGTCGCCGGCATCCCTTTGCCCTGATCCTGGCCGAACGCGAGCTGCCCGGCAGCGACGGCCTGGAGCTGTTGCGCCACGTGCGCATGCGCCGCCGTGGGCCGGTCGCCCAGCCGTTCATCCTGATCAGCTCCAAGGCCGATGCCGCCAGCGTGCGCGCTGCCTTGCCACTGGCGCCAACGGCCTACCTGGTCAAGCCCTTCAACGCCGAGAACCTGCGCGAACGCCTGCGCGAGCTGCTGCTGGCGCCGGGCGAGAGCGTCGTCTGCGAGCTGCCCACGCTGGAGCAGAGCCTGTCGCTGGAGCGCTTCCTGCAGACCGAACGCGATGCCACTGAAGGCGCGCCGCTGATGGGCGAAGTCGGCACGGCGGTGAGCCGCTGCATGGAGGCCAGCGACATCAACCTGGAGATGCTCGAGCAGGAATTCGGCCACGATCCGCAGATCACCGCCTGCCTGATATCCGCCGCCAACAGCGCCGCGCGGCACGTCGGCATGCCCTGCCAGACCCTGATGCAGGCCCTGTCGCGCCTGGGCGTGGCGCAGGCGTTGAACCTGATGCTGGCGGTGGCGCTGCAGCGCGCGGCCACGCTGGGTGACCCCCTGCTCAAGCAACGCGCCGAGTGCTTCTGGGAATTGTCGCGGCATACCGCCGATGGCGCTTTCGCCCTGGCCGAGTCCCTGGGGGCTGATGCCGACCGCTGCTTTACCGCCGGACTGCTGCACTGCCTGGGTGACCTCGCGCTGTTGCGCAGCCTGCAGGATTGGCGCAGCGCCGGGGGCGAACTGAGCGAGGCAGAGGTGGAGAAGGCCATCCAGGAGCATGGCGCGAGCTTCGGGTCCGCCCTGCGCACCCGCTGGCGCCTGCCGCTGGAGCTGCGCAACCTGATTGCCGCCGCCTATGCCTTCGACAATGGCGTTACCAGCCGCGAGGCGCTGATCGTCAACCTGGCCGCCAGTGCAGCGCGCCTACCGGAAGACCAACTGCCGACGCTGGCCGAGCACAAGGCCGCGCGCATGTTGCGCCTGACTCCGGCGCAGCTGGGCTACCTGGGCAGAAGCTGAAATGAAAGAGGCCGCGTCGATGGACGCGGCCTCTTTCATGGCTGAGGGCGTGAACTCAGCGCGCGGCCAGCAGTTCCTTGCCGCGCGCAACGGCGGCGCGGACCTGGTTCGGTGCGGTACCGCCGATGTGGTCGCGGGCGTTCACCGAACCTTCCAGGGTCAGCACGGCGAACACATCGTCGTCGATCTGGTCGCTGAACTGACGCAGCTCGTCCAGGCTCATCTCGGCCAGGTCCTTGCCGCTGTCCACGCCGTACTTCACGGCGTGGCCGACGATCTCGTGGCAATCGCGGAACGGCAGGCCACGGCGCACCAGGTAGTCGGCGAGGTCGGTGGCGGTGGAGAAGCCACGGCGCGCCGCTTCGCGCATGATCTCGCGCTTGGGCTTGATCGCCGGCACCATGTCGGCGAAGGCGCGCAGGCTGTCGCGCAGGGTGTCGGCGGCGTCGAACAGCGGCTCCTTGTCTTCCTGGTTGTCCTTGTTGTACGCCAGCGGCTGGCCCTTCATCAGGGTCAGCAGGCCGGCGAGGTGGCCGAACACGCGGCCGGACTTGCCACGCACCAGCTCCGGCACGTCCGGGTTCTTCTTCTGCGGCATGATCGAGGAGCCGGTGCAGAAGCGGTCGGGCAGGTCGATGAACTGGAACTGGGCGCTGGTCCAGAGCACCAGCTCTTCGGAGAAGCGCGACAGGTGCATCATCGCCACGGCGGCGGCGGCGCAGAACTCGATGGCGAAGTCACGATCGGATACGCCATCCAGCGAGTTGCCGGAGATCGCTTCGAATCCCAGCAGTTCGCAGGTGATGGTCCGGTCGATCGGGTAGGTGGTGCCGGCCAGCGCGGCGCTGCCCAGGGGCATGCGGTTGGCGCGCTTGCGGCAGTCCACCAGGCGCTCGTAGTCGCGGCTGAGCATTTCGAACCAGGCCAGCAGGTGGTGGCCGAAGGTCACCGGCTGGGCGGTCTGCAGGTGGGTGAAACCGGGCATGATGGTGTCGGCTTCGGCTTCCGCCAGGCCCAGCAGGCCCTGTTGCAGGCGGGTGATTTCGGCGAGGATCAGATCGATCTCGTCGCGCAGCCACAGGCGGATGTCGGTGGCCACCTGGTCGTTGCGCGAACGGCCGGTGTGCAGCTTCTTGCCGGTGATGCCGATGCGGTCGGTCAGGCGCGCTTCGATGTTCATGTGCACGTCTTCCAGGTCGACGCGCCAGTCGAAGGTGCCGGCCTCGATCTCGCTCTGGATCTGCTTCAGGCCATCGATGATGGTATCGCGCTCGGCGTCGGTCAGCACACCGACCTTGGCCAGCATGGTCGCGTGGGCCATGGAGCCCATGATGTCGTGGCGGTAGAGGCGCTTGTCGAAGTCGACGGAAGCGGTGAAGCGGGCGACAAAGGCATCGACGGGCTCGCTGAAACGGCCGCCCCAGGACTGGTTGGTCTTCTCTACGCTCATGGATCTCTCTCGCGGAAACGGGCAGGCGCGGCGCGCGGCCTGCATGAAGGGCAAAGTGCGACGATAATAGCAGGCTGAAGGACAAAACCGGCGGCGCTTTGGCGGGTTTGGGGGCGGGAGCGGCGGCGAATCGTCGCGGGGCCCGTGGCCGATCTTTGCGCTGCCCGACAATTCCAGGCTTTAGGTCGCACGCGGCGCTTGCCGCCGTGCGGACGCTTACGGAAACTGCGTCGATGCCCAGACTGACGAAGACCGGCGCCCAGCCGGCGCCCAACGACGATTTCTTCATCCCCGAACTCTGCCAGCCCGAAGCGCTGTTCAGCCTGGTGCTGCTCGCTGAACTGCTGGTGCTCGTGCTGGTGCTCGCCGAGCCGATGACGCCCAGCTTCAACTGGGTGCGCCTGGCGCTGGCCTCGCTGTTCGTGCAGTGGATCGTGCTGCTTTCGGCCGGGCTGCTGTGCCAGCTGCGCCCGTTGATGGCGCGCTGGGCGGCATGGCTGTCCGGGCTGGTCAGCTGCGCGCTGGTGGTCCTGCTGACCCTGGGCTGCACCGCGGTAGCGGACTATTTCTCCCTGGGCGGGCCGATGTCGCGCACCGGCGAGGTCAACCTCTACCTGCGGCATGCGCTGATTGCACTCATCATGTCCACGCTGTTGCTACGCTATTTTTATCTCCAGAGCCAATGGCGGCGGCAGGAACAGGCCGAGCTGCGGGCCCGGATCGAGTCGCTGCAGGCGCGTATCCGGCCGCATTTCCTGTTCAACAGCCTCAACAGTATCGCTAGTCTCATCGAGATCGATCCCGGCAAGGCCGAGCTGGCGGTACTGAATCTTTCGGATCTTTTCCGCGCCAGCCTGGCCAAACCTGGAACATTAATTTCCTGGGGAGAGGAACTTGAGCTGGCCAGACGCTATCTTTCCATTGAGCAGTTCCGTCTTGGCGACCGGTTGCAGATGGACTGGCAGGTGAGCGGCGTGCCCGATGGCGTGCCGATTCCCCAGCTGACGCTGCAACCCTTGCTGGAGAACTCGTTGATTTATGGCATCCAGCCGCGCATCGAAGGCGGGCTGGTGAAAGTTGAGGCGGACTACCGTGACGGTGTGTTCCAGCTCTGCGTGAGCAACCCGTACGACGAAGCGACCGAGACGCTGCCCACGAAGGGGACCAAGCAAGCCCTGCAAAATATTGCGGCGCGACTTGCGGCACTTTTCGGGCCAAAAGCTAGTCTCAGCGTCGAGCGCCGTGACGGACGGCACTTCACCTGTCTACGCTATCCATGTGCGCGTCTCATGCAGGAAGCCTGAGCTTATGAATGTCCTGATCGTCGATGACGAACCCCTGGCGCGAGAGCGCCTGGCCCGGCTGGTGGGGCAACTGGACGGCTATCGCGTCCTCGAGCCTTCCGCCAGCAACGGCGAAGAAGCGCTGACGCTGATCGACAGCCTGAAGCCGGATATCGTCCTGCTGGATATCCGCATGCCCGGCCTGGACGGGCTTCAGGTGGCCGCCAAGCTGTGCGAGCGCGAAGCCCCGCCGGCGGTGATCTTCTGTACCGCCCATGATGAATTCGCCCTGGAGGCGTTCCAGGTCAGTGCGGTCGGCTACCTGGTCAAGCCGGTCCGCAGCGAGGACCTGGCCGACGCCCTGAAGAAGGCTTCGCGGCCCAACCGCGTGCAGCTGGCGGCGCTGACCAAGCCCCCGGCGGCCGGCGGCCCCGGCCCGCGCAGCCACATCAGCGCGCGGACCCGCAAGGGCATCGAGCTGATTCCGCTGGAAGACGTGATCTTCTTCATCGCCGACCACAAATACGTGACCCTGCGCCACGCTGGCGGCGAAGTGCTGCTGGATGAGCCGCTGAAGGCGCTGGAAGACGAGTTCGGTGATCGCTTCGTGCGCATCCACCGCAACGCACTGGTCTCCCGCGAACGCATCGAGCGCCTGCAGCGCACGCCGCTGGGGCACTTCCAGCTGTACCTGAAAGGACTCAATGGCGATGCGCTGACCGTCAGCCGCCGCCACGTCGCCGGTGTCCGGCGACTGATGCACAACCTGTAGCGACACAGTGCCGCAGCGCCTGAAGCCCGGGGGGCGGCCCCCGGGCTTTTCGTTTGCGTGAGCTGTTATCATGCGGGCACTTTCTTGCACGCTTCCTTTGCCTGGAAATGCCCATGTCCCGCGAAATCCGTATCGCCACGCGCCAGAGCGCCCTGGCACTCTGGCAGGCCGAATACGTCAAGGCCCGCCTGGAGCAGGCCCATCCCGGCCTGACCGTGACCCTCCTGCCGATGACCAGCCGTGGCGACAAGCTGCTGGATGCGCCGCTGGCGAAAATCGGCGGCAAGGGCCTGTTCGTCAAGGAACTGGAAACCGCCCTGCTGGAGAACGAGGCTGACATCGCCGTGCACTCCATGAAGGACGTGCCGATGGACTTCCCCGAAGGCCTGGGCCTGTACTGCATCTGCGAGCGCGAAGACCCGCGCGACGCCTTCGTTTCCAACACTTACGCGAGCCTCGACGACCTGCCCGCCGGCAGCGTGGTCGGTACCTCCAGCCTGCGCCGCCAGGCCCAGTTGCTGGCCAGCCGCCCGGACCTGCAGATCCGCTTCCTGCGCGGCAACGTCAACACCCGCCTGGCCAAGCTGGATGCCGGCGAGTACGACGCCATCATCCTCGCCGCCGCCGGCCTGATCCGCCTGGGCTTCGAAGACCGCATCCGCTCCTCCATCAGTGTCGAGGCCAGCCTGCCGGCCGGTGGCCAGGGCGCGGTGGGTATCGAGTGCCGTACCGCCGACGCGGAAATCCATGCGCTGCTGCAGCCGTTGCATCACCGCGAGACCGCCCTGCGCGTCACCGCCGAGCGCGCCCTGAACAAGCGCCTCAATGGTGGCTGCCAGGTGCCCATCGCCTGTTACGCGATTCTCGAAGGGGAAGAGTTGTGGCTGCGCGGCCTGGTCGGCCAGCCCGACGGCACCCAGCTGCTGCGCGCCGAGGCGCGCGCACCCTTCGCCGAAGCCGAAATCCTCGGTGTAAAGGTCGCCGAAGACCTGCTGGGCCAGGGCGCCCAGGAAATCCTCACGGCGGTCTACGGCGAGGCCGGGCACCCGTGAGCCACTGGCGGCTGCTGCTGACCCGCCCCGAAGAGGATTGCGCGGCGCTCGCCGCCTCCCTCGCCGAGCAGGGGATTCACGGCGACTGCATGCCCTTGCTGGCCATCGCGGCGCGCGAGGAAACCCCCGCCGAGCGCAGTCTGATCCTTGACCTGGACCGCTACTGCGCGGTTATCGTGGTCAGCAAGCCTGCGGCGCGCCTGGGCCTGCAGCGGCTCGACCGCTACTGGCCGCAACCGCCGCTGACCCAGCGCTGGTTTACCGTCGGCGCCGCCACGGCGGCTATCCTCGAAGACTACGGTCTGGATGTCGTGTGTCCCGCCGGCGGTGACGACAGCGAGGCGCTGCTGGCCTTGCCGGCGTTCGAACAGGCCCTGCAGGTGCATGATCCGAAGGTACTGATCATGCGTGGCGAGAGTGGCCGAGAATTCCTCGCCGAACGCCTGCGCGGCCAAGGCGTGGCCGTGGACTATCTGGAACTCTACCGGCGCGAAATGCCGCCCTATCCGGCCGGCGAATTGCTGCGACGAATTCAGGCGGAGCGTTTGAACGCCATCGCGGTCAGTAGTGGGCAGGGGCTGGAGCACCTGCAGCAGCTCGCTGCGCAGGATTGGCCGCAGGTGAGTGCAATGCCGTTGTTCGTGCCCAGCCCGCGTGTGGCTGAGCAGGCGCGGGAAATGGGAGCGCAGCGGGTGATCGATTGTCGCGGCGCGAGCCCGGCGGCACTGATGGAGGCGCTGAGAAGCGCCGAATAGAACAATTTCCGAGCGAAGGATGGATCTGTGAGCGAAGCCGTCACTCCCCAAGAGACTTCTCCAACATCGTCCAGCCCGGCCGCCGCGCCGGCCCCGCGCAAGGGCGGCACGGGCATCGCCCTGCTGGCCCTGCTGGTCGGCGCCGCCGGCCTTGCCGCCGGTGGCTGGGGAATCTGGCAGGTCCAGCAGCTCAAGGGCGCCGAGCAGCAGCGCATCGCGCAGCTGGAAGACGCCCGCGCCCAGGCGCAGGGCGTGCAGAACGCCAACGCTGACCTGAACAAGCGCCTGGACACCTTGCCCAACGCCGACGAACTCGAGGCCCGGCGCCGTCTGGTGGTGGAGCTGCAGGGCGATCAGCAGCAGCTGGCCAAGCAGGTCAAGCAGGTGCTGGGGCAGAGCCGCCAGCAGTGGCGCCTGGCCGAATCCGAGCACCTGCTGCGCCTGGCCGCGCTGCGACTCTCCGCGCTGCAGGACATCGACAGCGCCACCGAACTGGTCCAGGGCGCGGACGATATCCTTCGAGTGAACAACGATCCGGGCGCCTTCGCCGCGCGCGCGCAATTGGCCAAGAGCCTGGAAGCGCTGCGTGCGTTGCCGCGCCCGGACCGTACCGGGCTGTTCCTGCAGCTGGGCGCCCTGCGCGACCAGGCCGCCCAGCTGCAACCGCTGAATCCGGCCTTCAAGCCCTCCGAGGATGGCGCCGGCCCCGCTACGGCCTGGGGTGACGGCAGCAGCACCTGGGACCAGTGGTGGGAGCGTATTTCGCGCTACGTGCGCATCGACTTCAACGCCGGGCAGGACATCCGCCCGCTGCTCTCCGGCCAGCAGCTGGATCGCGTTCGCCTCGCCCTGAGCCTCGCCCTGGAGCAGGCCCAGTGGGCCGCGCTGAACGGCAAGCAGGATGTCTACGAGCAGGCGCTGAAACAGGCCAAGCAGATCGTCGGTGATTTCTTCAACGCCGACCTCGCCGACAGCCGCGCCCTGGTCGCGCGGCTGGATGAGCTGAGCGGCCAGGCTGTCACCGTGCAGACCCCGGACCTCGGCCCGGCCCTGAGCTCGCTGCAGGCCTACCTGTCGCGCCGCGAAAGCGCGGTGCAGCAGCAGGAGGCGGTGGCGCCGGACGCGGGGACCCAGCCATGAGTCGCGTCTATGTGCTGATCCTCGCCGTGGTCCTGGCGGCCACCCTGATCGGCCTGGCCATCGCCGAGCAGTCCGGTTACGTGCTGATCGCCTACAAGAGCTTCCGCTACGAATCCAGCCTGTGGACCTTCCTCGCGCTGCTGGTGGTGCTCTGGGTGATCTACCTCGCCGTGCGCCTGGTATTGCGCCTGCTGGGCGTCTCAGGGCGCGTGGTGAACCCCTGGTCGCGCTTCAACCGCCGTCGCCGTTCGCAGCTTGCCGAGGAACATGGCCAGCGCGACCTCGCCGAGGGCCATTGGCCGCAGGCGTTGCGTCACCTGCGTCGTGCCGCCGAGCTGAGCGATCGCCCGCTGCCGCATTACCTGGGCGCCGCCCGCGCGGCCAATGAGCTGGGCAAGACCGAGGAATGCGATGAGCTGCTCGACCGCGCCCAGGAGCGCGAGCCCGGCGCCGAACTCGCGGTGGGCCTGACCCGCGCCCAGTTGCTGATCAACCGTGGCGAGTTCACCCGCGCCCGCGTGGTGCTGGACAAGCTGCACCAGGATCACCCGCGCCATCCGACCGTGCTGCGCCTGCTCCAGCAGCTCTACGTCAGCCTGCACGAATGGCAGGCGCTGTGCGTGCTGCTGCCGGAGCTGCGCAAGGAGCGTGTGCTGCAGAACGCCGAGCTGGCGGACCTGGAGCGCCGCACCTGGATGGCTGCGCTGGGCGAGGCGGGCGAACAGGGTATCGGCCAGGGTGAAAGCAGCCTGCAGCCGCTGACCCAGCGCTGGCAGAACGTGCCCTCCAACCTGCGTGCACAGCCGCCATTGGTGGCCGCCTATGCCGAGCAGCTGCTGCGCCTGGGCGCGCCGGAAGAGGCCGAGGACGTGCTGCGCAAGGCCCTCAAGGAAGGCTACGACAGCCGCCTGGTACACCTGTATGGCCGCGCCCGTGGCCGCGATGGGGCGCACCAGCTGAAGACCGCCGAGGGGTGGCTGAAACAGCACGGCGACGACCCCGAACTGCTGCTCGCCCTGGGTCGCCTGTGCCTGCAGAACAAGCTGTGGGGCAAGGCGCGCGAGTACCTGGAAGCCAGCCTGGCGCGCCAGCGCAGCGCGGAAACCTGTGCCGAACTGGCGCGCCTGCTGGCGCAGCTGGGTGAGGTGGAACGCAGCAACCAGCTGTTTCAGGAAGGCCTGGGCCTGCTGGCGCCGCCGGTATCGCAGGCGGTGGCAGTGCGGGCCTGAACCCCTTGCCAGAAATGAAGACGGCGCCCCGGGGCGCCGTTTTCGTTTTCAGGGCTTGCCGTAGCGGATGCGGTAGATCGCGCCGTTCTGGTCGTCGCTGACCAGCAGCGAGCCGTCCGGCGCCACCAGTACGTCCGCCGGCCGTCCATGGACCTCGCCCTCCTTGTCGAGCCAGCCCTCGGCAAACACGCTCTGGCGCTTGAGCGTGCCGTCCTCGTTGAGCTCCACGCGCTTCACCCGGTAGCCGATCTTCTGGCTGCGGTTCCATGAACCGTGTTCGGCGATGAACAGGTTGTTGCGGTACTCGGCGGGGAACTGCCCGCCGGTGTAGAAGCGCAGCCCCAGCGCAGCCACATGCGGGCCGAGCCTGGCCACGGGCGGGGTGAAGGCTGAGCAAGGCTTCTTGCCCTCCTCGGGGTCGGCAATATCGCCCTGGTGGCAGTCGGGATAGCCGAAATCCTCGCCAACCTTGCTGAGCTTGTTCAGTTCGTCATCCGGTTTGTTGTCGCCGAGCAGGTCGCGGCCGTTGTCGGTGAACCACAGCTGCTTCGTCTGTGGATGCCAGGTGAAACCGACAGTGTTGCGGATGCCGTAGGCAACCACTTCGCGCTCGCTGCCATCGGCGTTCATGCGTTGCAGGTTGGCGTACTGCTCGCGGTCCGGCCGGCAGACATTGCAGGGCGCTCCGACGGGCACGTAGAGCTTGTCGTCCGGGCCGAAGGCGATGAACTTCCAGCCGTGGGCGGTCTCGCTGGGGAAAGTCGCGGGTAGTTGCTCGGCCTGCGGTGGGTTGTCCAGGCGCGCTTCGATGCCGCGCAGCACGACGATCCGGCTGATCGAGGAGACATACAGGTCGCCCTTGTGGAAGGTCACGCCTACCGGCATCTGCAAGCCCTCGGCGAGCTCACGCACCTTCCCGTCGGGCGTTACCGCGTAGACCTTGTCGCCGGAGCGGCTGCCCACGAACAGCGTGCCCTGGTCACCCCAGGCCATGGCGCGGGCGCCCGGTACCTGGTCGGTGAGCAGGCTGATGTGGAAGCCTTCGGGAAGTCGGATCTGGCTGAGGTCGATTGCGGCAATCGCCGGAGCTGCTGTCAGGGAAAGCAGCGAGAAAAGTAGGAAAGGACGACGCATGGCATGGATTCCCGGATGAGTGCCACGGCCAGTCTAGACACTCGCCTTGAACTGATCGCCGTGTTTCCTCTACCGTAGCGGCCTTTCGTGCAACAGCGCTTTTCAGCGGAGCCGCCATGAACCTGGCCAGCACTCGTTCCCTGTTCTTCCTCGCCTTCCTCGCTTGCGTCGCCATGCTCGGCACCGGCTTCTACCTGCAGTACATGGTCGGGCTCGAACCCTGCCCGCTGTGCATCCTGCAGCGCATCTTCTTCGCCGGCTGCGGGCTGTTCTCGCTGATCGCCGCACTGCATGGCCGTGCGCCGCGCGTGTACTCGCTGCTGATCCTGCTCTGCGCCCTGGGCGGCGCCGGCACCGCGGGCCGCCAGGTGTGGCTGCAGACCCTGCCGCCGGACCAGTTGCCGTCCTGCCTGCCGCCGCTGGAATACATGATGGAGAGCATGCCCTATGCCGACATCATCTGGACCATGTTCCACGGTTCGGCCGACTGCGCCGAAGTTTCCTGGACCCTGCTCGGCCTGAGCATTCCGGAATGGAGCCTGCTGGCCTTCATCGGTTTCGCCCTGTTCGCCATCGTGCAGTTCTTCCGCCGCCGCGGCTGAGCGTCGCATCTCAATTCGCCATGGCCTGCGCCGCATCGGTGCAGGCCAGAGGCGTCGCGGTCTGTCGATTAAACGCTCGTATGAATTTTCCCGTTGCCGGTGTCTTGAAGGCGATAACGGGCGGGCATACTCTGGATTTCCACTCCGTCGGAAAGCCGCCGCCGAACAAGCTTCACACATCGCGGATGTCGAGATTCGACAGAATATTGTCCCGGGGCGGACATAGCCGGGACGGCGAAAAGGGAAGTGAGGACAACATGCTCGAGAGCTGCCGTAATGCCCAGGAACGTTGGGGAGGCGTACACCAGCTGATCGACCGCTGGTTGCGGGATCGACATGAATTGGTCCGGGCATTCGATTCCCTGGACGGTGTCCAGGCGCCGAAGACCAATGCCGAGAACCTGCAGAACTTCTGTCAGCTGCTGCTCGACTACGTGTCGGCGGGCCACTTCGAAGTCTACGAACAGCTGATGAACGAAGCACAGGCCTTCGGCGATACGCGTGGCCTGGAACTGGCCAAGCAGATCTACCCCCGCCTTGAAACCATCACCGCCAATGCGCTGAACTTCAACGACCGTTGCGACAACGGCGATTGCCGCGAGGGCACCTGCCTGACCAGCGAGCTGAAGTCCCTGCGCCAGCAACTGCACGAACGCTTCGAACTGGAAGACTGCCTGATCGAAGTGCTGCACAACGCCCACGAGCAGAAAGCCGTCACGGCCTGAGCCAAGGGTGATCCGACAACGGCGCGAGCGCTTGAAGCACTCGCGCCGTTTTCGTTTTTGCTTGGATCTTGGCTGGCGAGATCGTGCCGTCCGCGATGTTTTCGAGCTCCGCAGGCTGTCCCGGCGAGCGCGTGCCAGGGTGAAAGACTCACGCCGTTCGGCAGCTCGCAAGAGCGGTTGCGCAGGATTTTTTCGAAGGTGAAATCGACCCCCTCGCCAGGTGATTCCTGCCGGCATGGGAGGCTGCGCGTGAGCGCGGATTCGCAGCGGCACTTGTGACTCGTTCGAGCGGATTCCAGGTGATCGGGTTGGCTGTCAATCGGCGCCTGGCTGTGTCGCGAGTGACGGCTGGAAAGGCTCTGTGACGGGACTTTGCGGCATTCGCGAGAAATATTTTTTCGGTGCTCAAAGCCACGCGCCACGCGGCTTTGCACTGCGGCACGGAATCGCCCGCGGGAACCAAGTGCGAGTTGCAGCGTCACTGGGTGAGTGAAAGAACGCGCCTTCGCGCACCGCTGAAAACCTCTGAAGCCGATGCCTGCTGCGGCCTGCAGCAAAATCAGGACATTGGCGAGAGGCCATCAGCGGGGCTAGTATGGGCGCAACCACGTCCGCCAGGAGGCACGTCATGTCGGCCAACAAGAAACCCGTCACTACCCCTCTGCACCTGCTGCACCAGCTGTCCAACAGTCTGATCGAACACCTCGAAGGTGCCTGCAAGCAGGCGCTGGTCGATTCCGAAAAGCTGCTCGCCAAGCTCGAGAAACAACGCGGCAAGGCACAGGAGAAGCTGCACAAGGCTCGCGCCAAACTGCAGGACGCGACCAAGGCCGGCAAGGCGAAGGCACAGGCAAAAGCCAAGTCGACCATCGCTGAAATCGACGGCGCGCTGGACACCCTGAAAACCCGCCAGACCGAAACCCGCGCCTACATCGCCAACCTCAAGCGTGACGTGCAGGAGAGCCTGAAGCTCGCCCAGGGCGTGACCAAGGTGAAGGAAGCCGCCGGCAAATCCCTGGCTACCCGCAAGCCGGCTGCTGCCGCTGCCAAACCGGTTGCCAAGGCTGCCGCCAAACCGGCCGCTAAACCCGCTGCAAAACCGGCTGCCAAACCTGCCGCGAAAGCCGCTGCCAAGCCTGCTGCGAAGCCGGCTGCCAAGGTCGCCGCCGCCAAGCCTGCTGCCGTGAAACCGGCTGCCAAGCCAGCCGCCAAGCCGGCCGCTAAAGCTGCTGCGAAACCGGCCGCCAGGACCGCTGCCGCCAAGCCTGCCGCGAAACCGGCTGCCAAGCCTGCTGCAAAAGTTGCCGCTAAGCCGGCCGCCAAGCCTGCTGCGAAAGCTGCCGCGAAACCGGCTGCCAAGCCCGCCGCGAAGGCTGCCGCCAAACCCGCTGCGAAGCCGGCCGCTGCTGCTGCCAAACCGGCCGCCAAACCCGCTGCGAAAGCCGCTGCCAAGCCTGCCGCGAAACCGGCTGCCAAGCCTGCTGCCGCCAAGCCCGCCGCTGCCGCGAAACCAGCTGCCAAGCCTGCCGCCAAGCCCGCTGCCGCGGCCAAACCGGCTGCCAAGCCCGCTGCGAAACCGGCTGCCAAACCGGCCGTGAAAACCGCTGCGAAGCCTGCCGCCAAACCGGCCGCCAAGCCTGCTGCAAAACCGGCTGCCGCCAAGCCTGCCGTCGCTGCCAAACCGGCCGCTCCGGCTGCCCCGAGCGCGCCGGCTGCCCAGCCGAGCACTCCGGCCGCTGCTCCGGTTGCCAGCGCCACTCCGGCACCGGCCACTCCGGCCAGCAGCAACTCCTCCAGCGCTTCCTAAGGCTCAGGAGAGGCTCGCCGCGATGCGCAGGGTTTCCCGCGCATCGCGGCGCAAGCTGCCCGCTTCGCCTGACGCGGCTTCCAGCCAGCGCGCCAGTTCCCGCGCTTCGCCCCGTGGCCAATCCCTCGCCACCGCCTCCAGTCTCCCCAGCAGCACCTTTTCCGCGTCCAGTTCGAGTTGCTTGATCCGCTCGCGCAGCGCTGCCAGCTCCTGATCCTCAATCGCCGTTTCGCGCCAGCCTTGCCGCAGCGAACGCAATGGCACGATCACCGTTTCGCGCCACTCCTGCGAGGCATTCTCCAGCACGCCCAGCCGTGACGGCGAGTAGGCCACGCCAGCGCCTCCCAGCCAGGCCGAAGCGAGCAGCAGGCAGACATCCGCCCCCCCTTCCTGCAGGGCCAGGCAAGCCGGCTCAACCCCCGGGCGGGCGTAGAGTTTCAGCGCGTACGACCAGACATCATCAGACATAGACCACCCACAGCGATTGCCAGGCGAAGCTGATAAACTCCGCCGCCATGATTCGACTACAAAATCTTACGCTACAGCGTGGCCCCCAGCGCTTGCTGGAAGGTGCCGAACTCACCCTGCACGCCGGACAGAAAGTCGGCCTGATCGGCGCCAACGGCGCCGGCAAGTCGAGCCTGTTCGCCCTGCTGCGCGGCCAGCTCGGCCAAGACGCCGGCGACTGCTACGTGCCTGCCGACTGGCGTATCGCACACATGCGCCAGGAGGTCGAGACCCTCGACCGACTCGCCGTCGACTACGTGCTCGACGGCGACGTGCACCTGCGCAAGATCCAGGCGGACCTCGCCAAGGCCGAAGAGGCCCACGACGGCACCGCCATCGCGCGCCTGCACAGCGAGCTGGACAGCGCCGACGGCTACACTGCCGACGCCCGCGCTCGCAAGCTGCTGGCCGGCCTGGGCTTCACCAGCGAACAGATGGACCGCCGCGTCGGCGACTTCTCCGGTGGCTGGCGGATGCGCCTGAACCTGGCGCAGGCGCTGATGTGCCCGTCCGAATTGCTGCTGCTCGACGAGCCCACCAACCACCTCGACCTCGACGCCATCCTCTGGCTGGAAGAGTGGCTCAAGGGCTATCCGGGTACCCTGCTGCTGATCTCCCACGACCGCGATTTTCTCGACGCCGTGGTGGACAACATCGCCCACCTGGAGCAGTGCAAGCTGACGCTCTACCGTGGCGGCTACTCGGCCTTCGAGCGCACCCGCGCCGAGCGTCTGGCGCAACAGCAGCAGGCGTACGAGAAGCAGCAGGCGCAACGCGCGCACATGGAAAAGTACATTGCCCGCTTCCGTGCCCAGGCCACCAAGGCCCGCCAGGCGCAGAGCCGGATCAAGGCGCTGGAGCGCCTGGAAGAGCTTGCGCCGGCCCACGTCGATTCGCCGTTCGACTTCGCCTTCCGTGAGTCCGACAAGATTTCCAGCCCGCTGCTGAACCTCTCCGAAGCCCGCCTGGGCTATGGCGACAAGACTGTGCTGGAGAAGGTCAAGCTGCAACTGGTGCCGGGCGCGCGCATCGGCCTGCTCGGCCCCAACGGCGCGGGCAAGTCGACGCTGATCAAGACCCTGTCCGGCGACCTGTCGCTGCTGGCCGGCGAACTCTCCCGTGGCGAAAACCTCGCCATCGGTTACTTCGCCCAGCACCAGCTCGACTCGCTCGACCCCAAGGCCAGCCCGCTGCTGCACCTGGCGCGCATCGCCCCGGCCGAGCGTGAGCAGACCTTGCGCGATTTCCTCGGCGGCTTCGACTTCCGCGGCGAGCGCTGCGACGAGCCGGTGCTGAATTTCTCCGGTGGCGAGAAGGCGCGCCTCGCGCTGGCGCTGATCGCCTGGCAGAAGCCCAACCTGCTGCTGCTCGACGAACCGACCAACCACCTCGACCTGGAGATGCGCCTGGCGCTGACCCTGGCGCTGCAGGAGTTCTCCGGCGCCGTGGTGGTGGTGTCCCACGATCGTCACCTGCTCAAGAGCACCACCGACGAGTTCCTGCTGGTGGCCGATGGGCGCATCCAGGAATTCGAAGGCGACCTCGACGACTACGCCCGCTGGCTGGTGGACTTCCGCGCCCGCCAGGCGCCGGTCGCTTCTTCCACCACGCCGGCAGCCGACAAGACCGACAAACGCGCCCAACGCCAGGCTGCCGCCGCCCTGCGCCAGCAGCTCGCCCCGCACAAGCGAGAGGCGGACAAGCTGGAGAAGGAACTGGGCAAGGTCCACGAACAGCTCGCCGAGCTGGAGGAGCGCCTGGGCGACAGCGCGCTCTACGAGGCCGCGCGCAAGGACGAGCTGCGCGACCTGCTGGCCCGCCAGGCGACCCTGAAAACCCGCGAGAGCGAGCTGGAAGAGTCCTGGCTGATGGCCCTGGAAACCCTCGAAGAGCTGCAGCGCCAGCTCGAGGCCAGTGAGTGATGGATGACGTGAACCTGCTGGTGGCGTGGAGCGAACCGCTGCTGCGGGGCGGGCAGATCATCCTCATCCTGCTGCTGGCCTGGGTGGTGCAGCGCATCGTCACCCGCGCCATCAGCCGCCTCGGTGAGCGCTACCCGATGCCGCCGGAGCTGCTGCTGCCGCTGCGTGGCGGCCTGCGCTGGTTGATCATGGGCTCGGCGGTGATGCTGGTGCTGGAACGCCTGGGCGTCTCGGCCGACGTGCTCTGGGCCGCGCTGACCGGCTTCGCCGCCGTGGCGGCGGTGGCCTTCTTCGCCATCTGGAGCGTGCTCTCCAACCTGTTCTGCGCGCTGATGATCTTCACCATGGGGCCGTTCCGCCTGGGCGACCGGGTGGAGGTGATCGAGTCGGCCGACAAGCCCGGCGTGAAGGGGCGGGTAATCGCCATCAACCTGCTCTACACCACCCTGGAAGAAGTGGCCGAGGACGGTACGCCCGGCCCACTGCTGCAAGTACCGAACAACCTGTTCTTCCAGAAGGCCATTCGCCGCTGGCGCGGGCCGACCTTTCCCACCACCACACCCTGACGGACGTCTCCCACTATGGAATGGCTTACAAGCCCTGAGATCTGGGTTGCCTTTCTGACCCTGACTGCCCTGGAAATCGTACTGGGCATCGACAACATCATCTTCATCTCGATCCTGGTCGGCCGCCTGCCACCGGAGCAGCAGCCGAAGGCGCGCTTCTTCGGCCTGGCGCTGGCGATGGGCACGCGCATCCTGCTGCTGCTCTCGATCACCTGGGTGATGCGCCTGACCGCGGACCTGTTCACCGTGTTCGACCACGGCATCTCCGGGCGTGACCTGATCCTGTTCTTCGGCGGCCTGTTCCTGCTGTTCAAGAGCACCATGGAAATCTTCCACAGCCTGGAAGGCGCCGAAGAAGGCGGGCAGAGCGGCGGCAAGAGCCGTGGTTTCATGGGCATCATCATCCAGATCGCGATCATCGACATCGTCTTCTCCCTGGACTCGGTGATCACCGCCGTCGGCCTGGTGCAGCATGTGCCGGTGATGGTCGCGGCCATCGTCATCTCGGTCGGCGTGATGATGCTCTCGGCCGGCACCATCAGTGCCTTCATCGAGAAGCACCCGTCGCTGAAGATGCTGGCGCTGTCGTTCCTCATCGTGGTCGGCACCGTGCTGATCGCCGAGGCCTTCGAGATCCACGTGCCCAAGGGTTACGTGTACTTCGCCATGGCCTTCTCGCTGGCGGTGGAGGCCATCAACATCCGCCTGCGCGGCGCCCTGGCGCGCAAGCGCGGCGAGGAGCCCGTGAAGCTGCGCAAGGACATTCCGAGCTGATCGGTCTGTCGTGAAATAGAAAGCCCGGCCCAGCGCCGGGCTTTTTGTTTTTCGTAGGAGCGAGCTTGCTCGCGAACAGCGTTTCCCGGCGACTCCGGAGTTATGGCGGTTCGCGAGCAAGCTCGCTCCCACAGGGCTCCCCCGACCTTCGTCGGCAATGCTGGGCGGCGCAGCCTGACTGAGGCACACTGAGCCTCCGTAACAAATTATTGCGCCTGCCCGGCGCCGTGAGGTCCGCCATGCTCGCCAGTACCTGGTTCGCCTTCTTCATCGCCTGCTGGGTGATCAGCCTGTCGCCCGGCGCCGGGGCCATCGCCTCGATGTCCTGCGGGCTGCAGTACGGTTTCTGGCGCGGCTACTGGAATGCCCTGGGCCTGCAGATCGGCCTGGCCCTGCAGATCGCCATCGTCGCCGCCGGCGTCGGTGCGCTGCTGTCGACGTCCGCCGTGGCGTTCAGCGCGATCAAATGGTTCGGCGTGGTCTACCTGGTCTATCTCGCGTACCGCCAGTGGACGGCCGCGCCGCAAGTGATGGCGGCCAGCGGCGAACGCCCCATCGGCCGGCCGCTGACCCTGGTGCTGCGCGGCTTCCTGGTCAACGCCAGTAACCCCAAGGCGGTGATCTTCATGCTCGCGGTGCTGCCGCAGTTCGTCGACCCGCACCAACCGATGGCGATCCAGTACGTGATCATGGGCGCGACCATGATCACCGTGGACCTGATCGTCATGGCCGGCTACACCGGTCTGGCCGCCCGTGTGCTGCGCGCGCTGCGTTCGCAGCGCCAGCAGCGGATCATGAATCGAACCTTCGCCACCCTGTTCGTGGGCGCCGCCGCGCTGCTCGCCACGGTCCGCCGCGCCCCGGTCTGAGGGCCTTTGCGCGCCTCCTGATGGAGTGCCGGGGTGGCCGTGCGATCACTCCGGGCGCAACTGTGCGGGACATTGTTCTTGCATAGACGGAAACCTGAGGTGACAATTTAACCTCTTTCATTCTCATTTACCTTCCCGTATGCGCCCCTCCAAACTCTTCGTCTGGCTGTTGCCGCTGGTCGGCCTTTTCAGCCTTGGAGCTCAAGCCGACACGGTTGTCGACCCCGCTCAAGCCCTTCATCTGCTCAGCTATCTCGCCGCTGACTATCCCGCCACCGTCGCCGACGGCAAGGTGATCAACGACAGCGAGTACAAGGAGCAGCTGGAATTCGTCGGCAATCTCCATTCGCTGATCCTGACCCTGCCTGCACGCCCCGAGCGAGCCGACCTGGAAAAGGACGCCGCCGGTCTCAAACAGGCCATCGAGCAGCGTCAGCCGGGCAAGCAGGTCGCCCAGCAGGCCCGTCACCTGGAGGCGCGCGTCGCCGATATCTACCAGGTGGTGCAGACCCCTGCGATCACCCCGGACCCGTCCCGCGGCGCCGAGGTGTACGCCCAGCAGTGCTCGATCTGCCACGGCGACGCCGGCAAGGGCGACGGCCCGGCGGGCATCGGCCTGGAGCCGCCGCCGGCTAACCTGACCGATCGCGCGCGTCTGGACCAGCTGAGCCTGTACGACCTGCGCAACGTCATCGGCCTGGGCGTTGCCGGCACCGACATGCCGGCCTTCGCCGATCAGCTCGACGAGCGTCAGCGCTGGGACCTGGCTTCCTACGTGGCCAGCCTCAGCGCCGGTCAGGCCAAGCCCGACCCGGCCCACGCCTACCCGCTGGCAACCCTGTCGACCCAGACTCCGGCCGATGTCGCCGAACACGACGGTGAAGCCGCCGCCGAGAGCTTCCGTGCCCTGCGTGCGCATCCGCCGCTGGAGCATCGCGGCCCGGCGCAGTTGATCGACTACACCGCCGCGACCCTGGACAAGAGCTTTGCCGTGTACCGCTCCGGCGACCACGACCAGGCCTACGACCTGTCCGTCGCCGCCTACCTGGAAGGCTTCGAGCTGGTCGAGTCGTCGCTGGACAACGTTGACGCCGACCTGCGCAAGGCCACCGAGAAGCAACTGATGGCCTACCGTCAGGCGCTGCGTGATGGCCTGCCGGAGGCCGAGGCTGCCCAGCAGCTGGCGCTGGCCAAGGCCAAGCTGGCGGATGCCGCCAAGGCCCTGAGCGGCGACTCGCTGAGCTTCTCCATCAGCTTCGTCTCGGCCCTGCTGATCCTCCTGCGCGAAGGCGTGGAAGCGATCCTGGTGCTCGCCGCGATCCTCGCCTTCCTGCGCAACACCGGGCAGGAGAAGGCCGTGCGTGGCGTCCATGTCGGCTGGGGCCTGGCCTTCGTCGCCGGCTTCGCCACCTGGGCAGTTGCGGCCTATGTCATCGACATCGGCGGCGCCCAGCGCGAGCTGATGGAAGGCTTCACCTCGCTGTTCGCCTGCGTGATGGTCCTCTGGCTCGGCGTGTGGATGCACGACCGTCGCCATGCCGCCGCCTGGCAGGACTACATCCGCAGCAGCCTGGTGGGCGGCGGTGGCCGTTTCGGCTTCGCGGTGCTGGCGTTCTTCTCGGTCTACCGCGAGCTGTTCGAGGTCATCCTGTTCTACGAGACCCTCTGGCTGCAGGCTGGCCCGGCCGGCCACAACGCGGTGATCGCCGGTGCGGGCACTGCGGTGGTGATCCTGATCGGCATCGCCTTCGTGATCCTGCGTGGCTCGGCGAAACTGCCGCTGAAGCTGTTCTTCACCGTCAACGCCGCGCTGCTCTGTGCCCTGTCGGTAGTCTTCGCCGGCCATGGTGTGGTTGCTCTGCAGGAAGCCGGCGTGATCGGTACCCGCCCGGTGCCGTTCTTCGACTTCGACTGGCTCGGCATCAAGGCCGACGCCTATTCGCTGTCGGCCCAGGCCGTGGCGCTGCTGGCGGTGGCCGTGCTTTACGGGCGCAGCTACCTCTCCGAGCGCCGCAAGGCCGCCGAGGTCGCCTCTTCCTGAGGCGATAGCTGAGCGATACACGACGGCCAGTGCGATACTGGCCGTCGTGCTTTCTGGAGAATGGTTTTCCGATGCGTATCTGGATCGATGCCGACGCCTGCCCGCGCGCGGCCAAGGAGCTGGTGGCGAAGTTCGCCCTCAAGCGCAAGCTGGAGGTGGTGATGGTCGCCGGCCAGCCCGTGGCCAAGCCGCCGTTCGCCTGCGTCAGCCTGATCGTCGTGCCCAGCGGAATGGACGCTGCCGACGATTATCTGGTGGAGCAGGCCGAGCCCGGTGACCTGGTGATCTGCAGCGACGTGCCGCTGGCCGACCGGCTGGTGAAGAAGGGTGTCGATGCGCTGGACCCGCGAGGCCGCGAGTTCGACGAGAAGAACATGGGCGAGCGCCTCGCCGTGCGCAACCTGTTCACCGACCTGCGCGAGCAGGGCCAGGTGGGAGGAGGGCAGGCGCCTTACGGCGACAAGGACCGCCAGGCCTTCGCCAATGGCCTGGACCGGCTGCTGACGCGGCTGATGCGCGAGGCGGAGAGCCGCAAGGCCTGAAACGACAACGCCCGGCATTGCCGGGCGTTGTCGTTTCGATGGCGGGATCGGTGCGGCATCGGTTCGCGAGCAAGCTCGCTCCTACAGGCGGCATCCGCTCTTCGTAGGAGCGAGCTTGCTCGCGAATGCCTCGGTTGAGGAGTCTCAGGCCAGCTCCAGCACCCGGTCGACCGCCTTGTTGATACCGCTGGCGGCTTCGGCGATGGACTGCGCGAGCATGTAGGCCGGGGTGGTGACCAGCTTGTGCTCCTGGTCTTCGACGATGTCTTCCACGGCGCACTCGACGTGTTTGGCGCCCATCCTGGTCAGCGCCTGGGCGGTGCCTTCGTCGGTGCCGATGGTGCACTCCACGCCCGCGCCGTAGATGCGCGCGGCCATGGCCGGGGCGATGCAGATCAGGCCGACCGGCTTCTTCGCCGCGGCAAAGGCCTTGGCCAGGGCCAGCACGTCCGGCTGGACTTCACACTGGTCGCCCTTGAAGGCGAAGTCGCTGAGGTTCTTCGCTGCGCCGAAGCCGCCGGGCACGATCAGGGCGTCGAAATCCTCGACCTTGGCCTCGCGTACGTCCTTCACCTCGCCGCGGGCGATGCGCGCGGATTCCACCAGCACGTTGCGGCTTTCGGCCATTTCCTCGCCGGTGAGGTGGTTCAGCACGTGGTGCTGGGCGATGTTCGGGGCGAAGCACTGCACCTTGGCGCCGCGCTGGGACAGGCGCAGCAGGGTGATCACGCTCTCGTGGATTTCCGCGCCGTCGTAGACGCCACAACCGGAGAGGATAACGGCAACTTTCTTCATGGACTGCTCCTGTACGAGGGGGCCGGGGCTGTCGCGATATGCCGCCCGGGCTGTCGCCAACGGCCGTGGCCGGCGGCGGGCAAGGGACTAGGATCCTTAGCTCATAAGCATAACGATTCGGTCGTGCCATGAACTACATCCTCTTCGCCGTGCCCTTCTTTTTCCTGCTGATCGCGATCGAGTTGCTCGCCGACCGCTGGCGCGGGCTGCGCACCTATCGCCTGAGCGATGCGCTGAACAGTCTCAGCGCTGGCGTGCTCTCCACCACCAGCGGCCTGCTGACCAAGGGCCTGGCGCTGGTGACCTACACCCTGGCCTGGCAGCAGCTGGCGTTGTTCGAGCTGTCGACGAAGAGCCTCTGGGTCTGGGCCTTCGCCTTCGTCTTCTACGACTTCTGCTACTACTGGAACCACCGCCTGGGTCACGAGCGCAATGTGCTCTGGGCCGCGCACTCGGTGCATCACCAGAGCGAGGACTACAACCTCTCCACTGCGCTGCGGCAGACCAGTACCGGCTTCATCTTCGGCTGGATCTTCTACCTGCCCATGGCGATCGCCGGGGTTCCGCCGCTGGTATTCCTCACCGTCGGCGCGCTGAACCTGCTCTACCAGTTCTGGGTACATACCCGGCACATTCCCAAGCTGGGCTGGTTCGAGTGGGTCTTCATCACCCCGTCCAACCACCGCGTGCACCATGCGCAGAACCCTGTCTATATGGATCGCAACTACGGCGGTGTGTTCATTCTCTGGGACCGCCTGTTCGGCACCTTCCAGGAGGAGCTGGACGAGGTGCCGGTGGTGTTCGGCGTGACCGTGCCGCTGGCCAGCTGGAACCCGCTGTGGGCGAACCTGCAGGTCTACGTGCACCTGTGGAGCGACGCACGCCGTGCGGAAAGTCTCTGGGACAAGCTGCGTATCTGGTTCATGCGCACCGGCTGGCGCCCCGAGGACGTCGCCCGGCGCTATCCCATGGCCAAGTCGGACCTGGCCACCTTCCGCAAATTCGACGTGCCGCTGGGGCGCGGCCGCCAGTGGTACGCCGGGCTGCAATTCGCCACCTACGTGGTGGTCGGCACCTGGTTGCTGGGTGTCGGGGAGCACTGGCAAGTGCTGCCGCTGGTGATCGGCTGGAGCTGGATGGCCTTCGGGCTCTATGCCATCGGTTGCTGGCTGGAGAACCGTAGCTGGGCGCTGCGTCTGGAGGTGCTGCGTCTGCTGCTGAACGTGCCGGCCGTGGCGGCGCTGGCGCTGTGGGGAGGGATCGAACTGCCGCAGTGGGCGCCCTGGGCGCTGGCGGTCTACTCGCTGCTCAGCCTGATCGGGCTGCTGGGCCTGCGGCGCGCCGAGCGCCTGCCGCAGGCGGCCTGATCAATCGGACTTGGAAGCCTTGAAGCGGCGGCGCAGCCAGAACAGCAGGCCGATCACCACCAGGCCGCCGAGGACCATGAGTTCGTACTTCTTGATGTTGCCCAGCACGCCTTCGAGCACGCTGCCGAAGTAGAAGGCGGCGCTGCCCAGCACCGTGGCCCAGACGATGGCGCCGATGCCGTTGAGCAGCAGGTAGCGCGCCGGCGGATAGCCGGACAGGCCGATGGCCACCGGCATCACGGTGCGCAGGCCATAGACGAAGCGGAAGCTCAGTACCCACAGGTCGGGGTGCTTGCGCACGTGCTCCAGCGCCTTGTCACCCATTTTCTGCCAGCGCGGCTTGCGCGCGAGAAGCTTGCGACCGTGGCGACGGCCGAGGAAATACCAGAGCTGGTCACCCGCGTAACTGCCGAAGAAAGCCACGGCAATGACGTACTCCAGCTGCATGTAGCCGCGGAATGCCAGGAAGCCGGCCAGGACCAGAATGGTCTCACCCTCGAAGAACGTGCCGAGAAACAGCGCGAAGTAGCCGAAATCCTGCAGGAATTGTTGGAGCATTATCGAGGCAACGCAGCGAAATGAACGCGAAGCCTAACCCGGTTGTCGCCCGCAGGGAAGGCACCCCAGTCTGCACAACTGACCTGGAACAAGCTTGCACCGGTATGGAGCGGCGGCATGACGCTGCGGCAGGATGCCGCGACCAAGGGTCACTGTTACCGGTTGTTACCAATCGGTCATAATTCAGGGCTATAACTGTCAGACTGTGCCTGCTGTATCAGGCCCTGGAGTACGCCGTGAGCTTCATTCCCGCCGATCGCGCCTTCCCCTTCACTCGTCTGCGTCGTAACCGTCGTGATGATTTTTCCCGCCGCCTGGTGCGCGAGAACGTCCTGACCAGCAACGACCTGATCCTTCCGGTGTTCGTCCTCGACGGCAAGAATCAGCGTGAAGCGGTGCCCTCGATGCCGGGCGTGGAGCGCCTGTCCATCGACCTGCTGCTCAAGGAAGCCGAAGAGCTGGTGGAGCTGGGCATCCCGGCGCTGGCGCTGTTCCCGGTGACCCCGCTGGAGAAGAAATCCCTCGATGGCGCCGAAGCCTTCAATCCCGACGGCATCGCCCAGCGCGCTACCCGCGCCCTGCGCGAGCGCTTCCCGGAACTGGGCATCATCACCGACGTGGCGCTGGACCCGTTCACCAGCCACGGCCAGGACGGCATCCTCGACGAAGACGGCTACGTCCTGAACGATATTTCCGTTGATGTGCTGGTCAAGCAGGCGCTGTCCCACGCCGAAGCCGGCGCCCAGGTCGTGGCGCCCTCGGACATGATGGACGGCCGTATCGGCGCGATCCGCGAGGCCCTGGAGTCCACCGGTCACATCAACACCCGCATCATGGCCTACTCGGCCAAGTACGCCAGCGCCTACTACGGCCCGTTCCGCGATGCCGTCGGCTCCGCCGCCAACCTGGGCAAGGGCAACAAGGCCACCTACCAGATGGACCCGGCCAACAGCGACGAAGCGCTGCACGAGATCTACGCTGACCTCGCCGAAGGCGCCGACATGATCATGGTCAAGCCGGGCATGCCGTATCTCGACATCGTTCGCCGGGCCAAGGACGAATTCCGCGCGCCGACCTTTGTCTACCAGGTCAGCGGCGAGTACGCGATGCACATGGCGGCGATCAACAATGGCTGGCTCAGCGAGGCGGTGATCCTCGAGTCGCTGCTGGCCTTCAAACGCGCCGGCGCAGATGGCATCCTGACCTACTTCGCCAAGCGCGCAGCACAACAATTGAAAAACGGGGGCTGACCCCCGTCGATGAGACGAGCGATGAATACCGAAGGCATTAGCGAAACCGAAGTAATCGAAGCTGACACCACCGCTGAAATCACCGAAGTCGTCGTGGAAGAGGTCGTCGAGGCGACGCCCCAGCCCGTCGAACCGGCGGCTCCGGCGATCAACGTGGACGACAGTGCCCTCTACATTCATCGCGAGCTCTCGCAGCTGCAGTTCAACATCCGCGTGCTGGAGCAGGCACTGGATGAGTCCTACCCGCTGCTGGAACGCCTGAAGTTCCTGCTGATCTTCTCCAGCAACCTCGACGAGTTCTTCGAGATCCGCGTCGCCGGCCTGAAGAAGCAGATCACCTTCGCCCGCGAACAGGCCGGCGCCGACGGCCTGCTGCCGCACCAGGCACTGGCGCGCATCAGCGAACAGGTGCACGAGCAGGTTGCCCGCCAGTACAGCATCCTCAACGACATCCTGTTGCCGGAACTGGCCAAGCACGACATCCGCTTCATCCGCCGTCGCTACTGGACGCCGAAGATCAAGGCCTGGGTCCGTCGCTTCTTCCGCGACGAGATTGCGCCCATCGTCACCCCGATCGGCCTCGACCCGACCCACCCGTTCCCGCTGCTGGTGAACAAGAGCCTGAACTTCATGGTCGAGCTCGAGGGCCTGGACGCCTTCGGTCGTGACTCGGGCCTGGCGATCATCCCGGCGCCACGCTCGCTGCCGCGGATCATCCGCCTGCCGGAAGAAGTCGCCGGCCCCGGCGACAACTACGTGTTCCTCTCGTCGATGATCCACGCCCACGCCGACGACCTGTTCCACGGCATGAAGGTGAAGGGTTGCTACCAGTTCCGCCTGACCCGTAACGCCGACCTCTCGGTGGACGCCGAGGACGTCGAGGACCTGGCCCGCGCGCTGCGTGGCGAGCTGTTCTCGCGTCGCTACGGTGATGCCGTGCGCCTGGAGGTGGTGGACACCTGCCCGACGCACCTGTCCAATTACCTGCTCAAGCAGTTCGGCCTGTCCGAGACCGAGCTGTACCGCGTCAGCGGTCCGGTCAACCTGACCCGCCTGTTCAGCGTCACCGGCCTCGCCAGCCACCCGGAGCTGCAGTCCCCGCCGTTCACCCCGGCGATTCCCAAGCTGCTGCAGAAGAAGGAAAACCTGTTCAACGTGCTGGGCAAGCTCGACGTGCTGCTGATGCACCCGTTCGAGTCCTTCACCCCGGTGATCGACCTGTTGCGCCAGGCCGCCAAGGACCCCAGCGTGCTGGCGATCAAGCAGACGCTGTACCGCTCCGGCGCCAACTCCGAGATCGTCGACGCGCTGGTGGAAGCCGCGCGTAACGGCAAGGAGGTGACCGTGGTGATCGAACTGCGGGCGCGCTTCGACGAAGAGTCCAACCTGCAGCTGGCCAGCCGCCTGCAGCAGGCCGGCGCCGTGGTGATCTACGGGGTGGTCGGCTTCAAGACCCACGCCAAGATGATGCTGATCCTGCGTCGCGAGGACGGCGAGCTGCGTCGCTATGCGCACCTGGGCACCGGCAACTACCACGCCGGCAACGCCCGCCTGTACACCGACTACAGCCTGCTGACCGCCGACGTGGCGCTCTGCGAGGACCTGCACAAGCTGTTCAACCAGCTGATCGGCATGGGCAAGACCCTGCGCATGAAGAAGCTCCTGCACGCGCCCTTCACCCTGAAGAAGAACCTGCTGGAGATGATCAACCGCGAGGCCGCCCAGGCCGCCGAGGGCAAGCCGGCGCAGATCATGGCCAAGGTCAACTCGCTGACCGACCCGAAGGTCATCCGTGCGCTGTACAAGGCCAGCCAGGCGGGCGTGAAGATCGACCTGGTGGTGCGCGGCATGTGCTGCCTGCGTCCGGGCGTGCCGGGCGTGTCGCACAACATCCAGGTGCGCTCGATCATCGGCCGCTTCCTGGAGCACAGCCGGATCTATTACTTCCTCAACGGTGGCGAGGAGAAACTCTATCTCTCCAGCGCCGACTGGATGGAGCGTAACCTCGACATGCGCGTGGAGACCTGCTTCCCGGTGGAAGGCAAGAAACTCGTGCTGCGGGTGAAGAAGGAGCTGGAGTCCTACCTGACCGACAACACCCAGGCCTGGGTGCTGCAGTCCGACGGCAGCTACGTGCGCCAGAGCCCGAGCGGTAACCAGAACGCCCGCAACGCCCAGGCGACGCTGCTGGAGCGCCTGTGCACGCCGGTGATCAGCGTTCGCTGATCACCCTGGTGGTGTATCGAAAGCCCTGCCTCGGCAGGGCTTTTTTGTGGGGCGACCGGTGGTTCGGGTGCGCGCATTGGGTGGGCGAAACGAAAAGGCCCCGGCGCATGCGCGCCGGGGCCTTTGCCTATCGCGGGGGAACGATCAGCGCACGCTGAGCGAATAACCCACGCGCTTGAGCCATTCGGCTTCCTGTTCGAAGTCCGCCTGGGTCAGCGGGTTGGCCGCCAGCCAACCGTCCGGGAAGCGCACGTCCAGCGACTTGCCGGAAGCCTTCAGGGCCACCGCCGGCATTTCCTGGGTACCACGGATGTGGTGGAAGAGGATGGCGAAGCGCAGCACGATGCACAGGCGAATCAGCTTGTCGCCCTCGTCGCCCAGCTCGTTGAACTTGTCCACCGGGATATTGCGGCGGTGGCCGCGCACCAGCAGCGCCAGGGTCAGCTGGTCGAGGCGCGAGAAGCCGGCCAGGTCCGAGTGCTCCAGCAGGTAGGCGCCGTGCTTGTGGTAGTGGTAGTGGGCGATGTCCAGGCCCAGCTCGTGGACGCGTGCGGCCCACATCAGCAGTTCGCGGTGGCCTTCGTCGTTCAGGTCCCAGGCCTTGGCGACCTGGTCCAGGGATTCCAGTGCCTTGGCCTCGACGCGCGCGGCCTGCTCCGGATCGACGTGGTAGCGCTCCATGAGCGCACCGATGGTGCGTTCGCGGACGTCTTCGTGATGGTGGCGGCCCAGCAGGTCATAGAGCACGCCTTCTCGCAGGGCGCCTTCGGAGTGGGTCATGCGGGTCAGCTCGAGGGCGTCGAACAGTGCCTCGAGGATCGCCATGCCGGCCGGGAAGATCGGCCGGCGGTCGGGCTTGATGCCGTCGATGTCGAGCTTCTCGACCTCGCCCAGCTTGAACATCTTGCGCTTGAGCCAGGCCAGGCCTTCGGGGTTGATCTCGCCGTTGCCGTGGCCGCCGGCCTGGATCGCCAGGCAGATCGCGCGGATGGTCCCGGAGGCGCCGACGGCTTCGTCCCAGCCCAGGCGGCGCAGGCTGTTCTCGATGCTCATCAGTTCCAGGCGGGCCGAGGTGTAGGCCTGGGCGTAGCGCGCCGGGGTGATCTTGCCGTCCTTGAAATAGCGCTGGGTAAAGCTCACGCAACCCATCTGCAGGCTTTCGCGCAGTTGCGACTCGAACTGCTGGCCGATGATGAACTCGGTGCTGCCGCCGCCGATGTCGACCACCAGGCGCTTGCCGGGGTTGTCCGGCAGGGTGTGGGACACGCCGAGGTAGATCAGGCGCGCTTCTTCACGACCGGAGATGACTTCCACCGGGTGGCCGAGGATCTGGTCGGCAACGCGGATGAACTCGGCGCGGTTGCGAGCTTCGCGCAGGGCGTTGGTGCCCACGACGCGCACCGAACCCGGCGGCATGCCATTGATGAACTGGGCAAACTGCTTCAGGCAGTCGTAGCCGCGCTGCATCGCCTCTTCGGTGAGCATGCGGTCTTCGCCGATGCCCGCGGCCAGCTGGACCTTCTCGCCCAACCGCTCGAGGATGCGGATCTCGCCGTGATCGGCCTTCGCCAAAACCATGTGGAAACTGTTCGAGCCAAGGTCAATGGCCGCGATCATCGGGAAGGTCTTGGCTGGGGTATGGGGCATAGGGAAAGGTCCGGGAAAATACGGAAGACATCCTGCCATTTTAGGCAGGTAGTGCCAATCGAGGGGTTGTCACCGATCAGAAGTCGTCGCGGCAGCGATAGATACACTCAATCGGCTGCGCCTTTCGGTGAGGGCCGAGGCGGGATATGATGGCGGACACTTTTTCGCATCCGATTGACGGAGAGAATACATGAGCGAACATATCGTCAATGTTACCGATGCCAGCTTCGAGCAGGACGTACTGAAGTCCGACGGTCCCGTGCTGGTCGACTACTGGGCCGAATGGTGCGGCCCGTGCAAGATGATCGCCCCGGTACTCGACGAGATCGCCAAGGACTATCAGGGCAAGCTGAAAGTCTGCAAGCTGAACATCGACGAGAACCAGGACACCCCGCCGAAGTATGGCGTGCGTGGCATTCCGACCCTGATGCTGTTCAAGGGCGGCAACGTCGAAGCGACCAAAGTCGGCGCACTGTCCAAGTCGCAGCTGGCTGCCTTCCTCGACAGCAACATCTGAGTCGACGAAGCCTGAAAAACCCCGCCAATGCGCGGGGTTTTTCGTTATTGCCCCTAGACGCTCCGAAACTCGGGTGTTAAATTCGGGCGCACAACGATTGTTTCGTTGTCCCCTGCAAGCCGTCGCCGACGCACTTCCCATTCGAATTCCAAGCGATCCTGTCCGTCATCTACGGCGCGGCTCTTCAAGCATCACGCTTGTTCCCTTTTCCCCTTTCAGCGTATTTACGTCCCTTCTATGAATCTGACCGAACTCAAGCAAAAGCCGATTGCCGAATTGCTGGAAATGTCCGATGCCATGGGCCTGGAAAACATGGCCCGTTCGCGCAAGCAGGACATCATCTTCGCACTGCTGAAAAAGCACGCGAAAAGCGGCGAGGAAATCTCCGGTGACGGCGTGCTGGAGATTCTCCAGGATGGCTTCGGCTTCCTGCGCTCCGCCGATTCCTCGTACCTGGCCGGCCCGGACGACATCTATGTCTCGCCCAGCCAGATCCGTCGCTTCAACCTGCGCACGGGCGATACCATCATCGGCAAGATTCGGCCGCCGAAGGAAGGCGAGCGTTACTTCGCTCTGCTGAAAGTCGACTCGATCAACTTCGATCGTCCGGAGAACGCGAAGAACAAGATTCTCTTCGAGAACCTGACGCCGCTGTTCCCGACCAAGCGCCTGACCATGGAAGCCGGCAACGGCTCCACCGAGGACCTCACCGGCCGTGTGATTGACCTCTGCTCGCCGATCGGCAAGGGCCAGCGCGGCCTGATCGTCGCCCCGCCGAAAGCGGGCAAGACCATCATGCTGCAGAACATTGCCTCGAACATCACCCGCAACAACCCCGAGTGCCACCTGATCGTCCTGCTGATCGACGAGCGCCCGGAAGAAGTGACCGAGATGCAGCGCACCGTGCGCGGCGAAGTGGTCGCCTCCACCTTCGACGAGCCGCCGACCCGTCACGTGCAGGTCGCCGAGATGGTGATCGAGAAGGCCAAGCGCCTGGTCGAGCACAAGAAGGACGTGATCATCCTGCTCGACTCCATCACCCGTCTGGCCCGTGCCTACAACACCGTGATCCCCAGCTCCGGCAAGGTGCTCACCGGTGGTGTCGACGCCCACGCCCTGGAAAAGCCCAAGCGCTTCTTCGGCGCCGCGCGCAACATCGAGGAAGGCGGTTCGCTGACCATCCTCGCCACCGCGCTGATCGAAACCGGCTCGAAGATGGACGAGGTGATCTACGAGGAATTCAAGGGTACCGGTAACTCGGAACTGATCCTCGACCGTCGCATCTCGGAAAAACGCGTGTTCCCGGCGATCAACATCAATCGCTCCGGCACCCGTCGCGAAGAGCTGCTCACCGGTGAGGAAGAGCTGCAGCGCATGTGGATCCTGCGCAAGATCCTCCACCCGATGGACGAGATCGCCGCCGTCGAGTTCCTGCTCGACAAGCTGCGCCAGACCAAGACCAACGACGAGTTCTTCGACTCGATGAAGCGCAGCAAGTAAGCGCCGTTGTTGCTCTGATGCAAGCCACGAGGCCGGGGAAACCCGGCCTTCGTGTTTCTGCCCGGTGCTGATAGGCGGTAGACTGTCGCATCATCCTGCCGCCATCGAGACCCTCATGCAGTATCGCGACCTGCGCGAGTTCATCGCTGCCCTGGAGCAGCGCGGACAGCTCAAGCGCATCCAGGCGCCGGTATCCCCGGTGCTGGAAATGACCGAGGTGTGCGACCGCACCCTGCGCGCCAAGGGCCCGGCCCTGCTGTTCGAAAAGCCCACCGGCTTCGACATGCCCGTGCTCGGCAACCTGTTCGGCACGCCCGAGCGGGTGGCCCTGGGCATGGGCGCCGAGGACGTCTCCGAGCTGCGTGAGATCGGCAAGCTGCTGGCCTTCCTCAAGGAGCCCGAGCCGCCCAAGGGGTTGAAGGACGCCTGGTCCAAGCTGCCGATCTTCAAGAAGGTCATCAACATGGCGCCCAAGGTCCTCAAGGACGCGCCGTGCCAGGAAGTGATCGAAGAGGGCGACGCCGTCGACCTGTCGAAGCTGCCGGTGCAGACCTGCTGGCCCGGCGACGTGGCGCCACTGATCACCTGGGGCCTGACGGTTACCCGCGGGCCGAACAAGGAACGGCAGAACCTGGGCATCTACCGCCAGCAGGTGATCGGCCGCAACAAGGTCATCATGCGCTGGCTCAGCCACCGTGGCGGCGCGCTGGACTTCCGCGAGTGGTGCCAGAAGCATCCCGGCCAGCCTTATCCGGTGGCCGTGGCCCTGGGTGCGGACCCGGCGACCATCCTCGGCGCCGTGACCCCGGTGCCGGACAACCTCTCCGAATACGCCTTTGCCGGCCTGCTGCGCGGGCACAAGACCGAGCTGGTCAAGTGCATCGGCAATGACCTGCAGGTGCCGGCCAGCGCCGAGATCGTCCTCGAAGGGGTGATCCATCCCGGTGAGATGGCCGATGAAGGCCCGTACGGCGACCACACCGGCTACTACAACGAGGTCGACCGTTTCCCGGTATTCACCGTCGAGCGCATCACCCGCCGGCAGAAACCGATCTACCACAGCACCTACACCGGCCGTCCGCCGGACGAGCCGGCGATCCTCGGTGTGGCGCTGAACGAAGTCTTCGTGCCGATCCTGCAGAAGCAGTTCCCCGAAATCACCGACTTCTACCTGCCGCCCGAAGGCTGCTCCTACCGCATGGCGGTGGTGACCATGAAGAAGCAGTACCCCGGCCACGCCAAGCGCGTGATGCTCGGCGTCTGGTCGTTCCTGCGACAGTTCATGTACACCAAGTTCGTTATCGTCACCGACGACGACATCAACGCCCGCGACTGGAACGACGTGATCTGGGCCATCACCACGCGCATGGACCCCAAGCGCGACACGGTGATGATCGACAACACGCCGATCGACTACCTGGACTTCGCCTCGCCGATCTCGGGCCTCGGTTCGAAGATGGGCCTGGACGCCACCCACAAGTGGCCGGGCGAGACCAGCCGCGAATGGGGCCGGGTGATCGAGAAGGACCCGGCGGTGACCCGCCGCGTCGACGAAATCTGGGCGAGCCTGGGCATCGATTGATACCTGTGGTGCCCAGCCGGACCGGGCAGCGCCCGGTTCGGAAAAACAGAAGAACGAGAACATCGCTTGAAAGTGACCTTGCAACCCTCCGGCGCCCAGCTCGAGCTGAAACCCGGAGAACGTATCCTCGACGGTGCGCGGCGCCTGGGCTACGAGTGCCCGCAAAGCTGTCGCAACGGCAACTGCCACATCTGCGCAGCCTTGCTGGTGGAGGGCCGCGTGCGCCAGGACGGCGAGGTGCGCGACCACGGTGAACTCTTCACCTGCCTGGCCGAACCGCTGGAAGACTGCGTACTGCACTGGGACGGCGTCCTGGCCCCCGGCGAACTGCCGGTGCGCAAGCTTTCCTGCCAGTTGACCCTCTGCGAGCCCGTGGGCGGCGATGTCTGGCGCGTGCGCCTGCGCGCACCGGCCGGCAAGCCGCCGCGCTACCACGCCGGGCAGTACGTGTTGATTGAGCGCGACAACAGCGATCCGGCGGCCTTCTCCCTGGCTTCCGCGCCGCAGGAAGGGCGTGACTTGGAACTGCACATCCTGGCCCGCGAGAACAGCGCCATCGAGCTGCTGGCACAGTTGCAGCGCGACCGTTTCGCCCGCGTGCAGATGCCCTTCGGCGATGCGCACCTGGCCGACCTGCCGGACGGCCCGCTGGTGCTGATCGCCGCGGGCACCGGGATGGCGCAGATGCATAGCCTGATCGAATTCTGCCGCGCCACCGGCTTCGCCCACCCGGTACACCTGTACTGGGGCGTGCGGCGCCCGGAAGACTTCTACGAGCTGCCACACTGGGAGCAGTGGAAAAGCGTGCCCAACCTGCATCTGCACCAGATCGTCAGTGACCTGTGCGGTTGGCAGGGGCGTTGCGGCCTGTTGCACGAAGCGGTGTGCGAGGACTTCGCCGAGCTGTCCGGCCTGCGCGTCTACGCCAGCGGCTCGCCGGCGATGGTCTATGGCACGCTGGATGCGCTGGTGGCAGCGGGGATGGACCCGCATCAGATGCGCGCCGACGTCTTCGCCTACGCCCCACGAGGCTGATTCGACTGCCTAGCGTCGTTGGAGCGCCTCGCCGTGCTAGTCGCACTGTCTTTGGCACTCCGCCTAGCTATTCAGTCGACTCAGCCTCGTGGGTGGCATGTGGCGAGAATTCTTCCTGCAGCGCGGCGCGAATCCAGTCCTCGAACCAGGCCACGTCGGCGCTCACCGCGCCGGTGGGCAGCAGCAGTTGGTAGCTCTCCAGCGGCACTTCCTCGGGCAGCGGCCGCACCAGGGTGCCGGCGGCGAGCTGGTGCTTGACCAGCACCAGGTTGGCCAGGGCGATGCCATGGCCGGCCTCGGCCATGGACAGCGCGTGGTCGTTGCTGACATAGAGCACGTCGGAGTTCACCCGCAGGTCCAGCCCGATGGTGGACAGCCAGAGGTTCCACCACTCGCCGTCATCGACGTGGATCAGCTTGTGCTGCGCCAGCTCGTGCACGCTGGTCAGCGGGCCATGCTCTTCGAGGTAAGAGGGTGAGCACACCGGGAACACCGCCGGCCGCACCAGCGTGCTGTGGCACTGCGGGTATACGCCGGGAAGCCCGT
This sequence comes from Enterobacterales bacterium AE_CKDN230030158-1A_HGKHYDSX7, assembly GCA_046940325.1. GTDB lineage: Bacteria > Pseudomonadota > Gammaproteobacteria > Pseudomonadales > Pseudomonadaceae > Pseudomonas. The sequence goes on from JBKYMN010000002.1 coordinate 556,934, forward strand.
AGACAATCCCCAGATCGGCGCTTTTACCGTCCACTTCGGTGAAAGTCGGGTTGGGTTCCACCGCCACCTTCAGGCCCGGGCGCTGCTGGCGCAGGGTCTCCAGGCGCGGCATCAGCCAGCGCTTGGCGAAGGCCGGCACCACCAGGATCTTCAACCAGCGCGCGGTGCCGCCGGGGGCCAGTTCATGGCCGGCGTCGGCAATCTGCTGCAGCGCTGTGGATATCTTCGCGTAGTAACGCTGCCCGGCCGGCGTCAGGCTTACCCCGCGCGGGGTGCGCTCGAACAGCTGCACGCCCAGCCAGTCCTCCAGCAGCTTCACGTGACGGCCAATCGCGGGCTGCGTCACATGCAGGTCTTTCGAGGCGGCGACGTAGCTGCCCAGCCGTGCGGCGGCTTCGAAGGCGCGAACGGCATTGAGCGGCGGAAGACGCTGGATGGACATGGCTTGGCCTCGGGGGGGGTATCAGCTTTTTAGCTGTTAAATTATTTAATATCGAATGTAAGAAAATTGAGCTTTTCGCTCAACCACCTTTCTTCGAATATCCGCCTCAACAACACCACAACTTGGGCCCGACCCAAGGCCAGCGCTGCGATCCAGCGTCTCTAGTCCTGCCAGAACAACTACAAGATCCCCCGACCGCCTGCTGGTGGCGGAAGGGAAGGTACGGAGGTTTCACCATGAGTGCCCTGCACAGCCTGCAGACGGCGGCGGTCTCCATCCGCTCCGTGCGCAAGGTCTACGGCGACCCGGCGAGCGGTCCCGTCGCGCTGAAATGCGTCGACCTGGACATCCGCGACAACGAATTCTTCACCCTGCTCGGCCCCTCGGGCTGCGGCAAGACTACCCTGCTGCGGATGATCGCCGGCTTCGAGTTCCCCACCTCCGGGGAAATCCAGCTCTACGGCGAGAACATCGCCGACCGCCCGCCGTTCGAGCGCCCGGTCAACACGGTGTTCCAGCACTACGCGCTGTTCCCGCACATGACCATCGCCGAGAACCTCGCCTTCGGCCTGGAATCCCACCCGATGGGCCAGCGCATGAGCAAGGCACAGGTCGCCGAGCGCGTCCGCGAGATGCTCGCCCTGGTGCAGATGGAACGCTTCGCCCAGCGCAAGCCGACCCAGCTCTCCGGCGGCCAGCAGCAGCGCGTCGCCCTGGCCCGCGCGCTGGCGCCGCATCCCAAGGTGCTGCTGCTCGACGAGCCGCTCTCCGCGCTCGATCTCAAGCTGCGCCAGGCCATGCGCGAAGAGCTCAAGGCGATCCAGTCCAAGACCGGCATCACCTTCATCTTCGTCACCCATGACCAGGAAGAAGCCCTGACCATGTCCGACCGCATCGCCGTGCTCTCCGAGGGCGAGGTGCAGCAGGTCGGCCGTCCCGATGACATCTACGAACACCCGCGCAACCGCTTCGTCGCCGACTTCATCGGCGAGACCAACTTCCTCCCGGCCCACGTCGAGAACTTCGACGGCGAGCGCGCGTACTACCGGATTGCCGGCGACCAGCTGATCGAGGCCGGCAGCCGCGAAGGCCTGAAGGTCGGCGCCGAGGTCACCCTGTCGATCCGCCCGGAGCGCCTGCAACTGGTGGCCGAGGACGCGCCGTCCGCCACCCCCTGCAGCGTCGTCCAGCAGATCTACCTGGGCACCGACCTGCAGTATCAGGTCGAGCTTCAGGACGGCAGCAAGCTGACCGTGCGTGCGCCGAACAGTGCTGGCCAGCGTGGCCGCCTGGTCGCCGGGCAACGCGCCGGGCTGCTGTTCGAAAAAGGCAGCGCCAGCGTCCTGGTGGACTGAGCGGAGGTGAGCATGAACCGGTTATCCACAACCTCCGGCAATGCGCTGGAGCGGCGCCAGGCGCTGCGCAGCTTCCTCGGCGTATCCCCCGCACTGGTCTCCATCGGGCTGTTCCTGATCGTGCCGATCTTCATCGTGGTCGGGTACTCGCTGATGCAGGCCAACCCCTACGGTGGGGTGAACCCGCACTTCAGCGTCGACGCCTACGTCTCGCTGCTGTTCGAGCGCCAGCTCGACGACAGCCTGGCCTTCGCCGACTCGTACATGGTGATCGCGCTGCGCTCCATCGGCATCGCTGCGGCGACCACCGTCATCACCCTGCTGGTGGGCTTCCCGGTGGCCGTGTGGCTGGCGATGCAGCCGGCGCACCGCCGCGGCCTGCTGATCTTCCTGATCACGGTGCCGTTCTGGGCCAACCTGCTGATCCGCACCTACGCCTGGATCCTGCTGCTGCGTGGCACCGGCGTGGTCAACGGCACGCTGATGAGCCTGGGCGTGATCAACCAGCCGCTGAACCTGCTCTACACCGACGGCGCGGTGCTGCTGGGCCTGGTCTACACCTACGCGCCCTTCGTCGTGCTGCCGATCTACGCCACCCTCGAGAAGATGGACATGCGCCTGCTCGAAGCGGCCCAGGACCTCTACGCCGGGCGTATCCGCACCCTGCGAAAGGTCGTCCTGCCGATTGCCCGTCCGGGCATCCTGGCCGGCGCCATCCTCACCTTCGTGCCGTGCCTGGGCGCGATGATCGCCCCCGAGCTGCTCGGCGGCGGCACCAAGATGATGCTCGGCAACCTGATCTTCCGGCAGTTCAGCGACTCGCGGAACTGGCCCTTCGGCGCGGCGCTGTCGCTGGTGCTGATGGGAGCCGTGATGCTGGTGCTGATGTTCTATGCGATGCGCGCCGAACGCCTGCGTATCGCCCGGGGAGGTGAATGATGCTCTCGCTGCTGACCAAGCGCCGCCTTGGCGTACAGGATTTCCGTGGCTTCGGCGTCCTGAGCTTCCTGTTCTACCTGTACCTCTACGCGCCCATCGTGGTGCTGGTGGTGCTCTCGTTCAACGCCAACCAGTCCGCCACCGTGTGGACCGGCTTCAGCCTCGACTGGTACCGCGCCGCCTTCGCCAACCAGGCGCTGCGCCAGGCCGCCGGCAACAGCCTGCTGATCGCCGTGTGCGCCAGCGTGATAGCCACGGCGATCGCCACCCTGGCTGCGCTGGGCACCTCGCGCGGCGCCAAGTTCAAGGGCCTGCGCCTGTCCATGGGAGCGATCATGCTGCCGCTGGTGCTGCCGGAAATCGTGGTCGGCGTCGCCACCCTGGCGCTGTTCTCCACCCTCGGCCTGTCGCTGGGCTACGGCAACCTGATCATCGCCCACACGGTGTTCTGCATCCCGTTCGCCTACCTGCCGATCCGTGCCCGCCTCAACGACATGGACCTGTCCCTGGAGCAGGCCGCCGCCGACCTCTACGCCGGGCCCTGGCGGACTTTCCGCAAGGTCACCCTGCCGCTGCTGATGCCGGGGATTTTCTCCGGGCTGATGCTGGCCTTCATCGTCTCGCTGGATAACTTCGTGATCTCGATGATGGTCTCCCAGGCCGGCACCACCACCTTGCCGATCTTCATCTTCGGCCTGCTGCGCATGGGCGTGACGCCCGATGTGAACGCGGTGTCGACCCTGATCCTCGGCGTTTCCGTGCTGTTCGTAACCCTGTCGTTCCTGCTCGGCAAGAAGAAGGCCTGAGCCCACATACCGGAGTAGAAGATGAGCAAACTGATCGCTGCTGTAGGGGCCTCGCTGACGCTGGGCATGGCTGCTTCTGTTTACATGAGCGGCGCGCAAGCCGCCGAGCAACTGAACGTGGTGAGCTGGAGTGGTTACTTCACCCCGCAGATCCTGGAGAAGTTCGAGAAGGAAAGCGGCATCAAGGTGACCGTGGATTCCTACGATTCCAACGAAACCCTGCTGGCCAAGCTCAAACAGGGCGGCGCCGGCTACGACGTGGCGATTCCTTCCCACGCCTTCGTACCGATCCTGATCCAGGAAAAGCTGCTGGAGCGCTTCGACCCGGCCAGCCAGCCGTACTACGCCAACGTCGAAGACAACCTGAAGAAGCCCGCCTGGGACCCGGAAGGCGCCTACGCCGTGCCCTTCATCTGGGGCACCACCAGCGTGGTGCTGGACAGCGCGAAATACAGCGGCCCGGCCGACAGCTACTCGGTGCTGTTCACTCCGCCCAAGGAGCTGCAGGGCAAGATCAACATGTTCGACTCGGCCAGCGAGGTGATCGACACCGCCAGCCTCTACCTGGGTATCCCGTTGTGCAGCGAGGACCCCAAGCAGATGCAACAGGTGCTGACCCTGCTGAAGAACCAGAAACCCTTCGTGAAGACCTACAGCTCCAAGGCCGGCTCGATCCGCGAGAACCTGGCCTCGGGCGAAGTCGACATGTCGATGTTCTGGGGCGGCTCGTCGATGCGGGCGCGTGAGATGAAGTCCAGCCTGAAGTACCTCTACCCGAAAGAGGGCGTGATGGCCTGGGTGGACAACCTGGTGATCCCGGCCGGCGCCAAGCACCCGGAGAACGCGAAGAAGTTCATCGCCTTCCTCAGCCAGCCGGAAAACTCGGCAATGACCCAGAACTTCCTCAAGCACCAGAGCCCGATCAAGGGCGTGGAACCCTTCCTCGATGCCAGCCTCAAGGATGCGCCGGAACTGCACATCCCCGAGGGCACCAAGGTGGTGTTCAGCAAGACCTGCGGCGAAGGCGCGATCCGCCTGGCCGACCGCATCTGGACCAACCTGATGCGCTGATCCCCGCCCGACGGGAACACGGCACGGCGATGCACGCGTGCGCCAGCTCGGCGCAGCGGCATCGCTCGGCCTGAAGAACGCAACAAGCCCCGCCTGCGGGTGGGGTCGCTGAACCCGACCGATGCTTCCCACCTGCCGGAAGCCTGATGAAAGAAGGCCGCGCTCCATGAGCCAGTACAAGCACAACAACGAACTCGTCCAGCTCCAGGCCCACGAACTGGCCCAGCGCATCCGCCTGCGCCAGGTGTCCTGCCGCGAGGTGATGCAGGCGCACCTGGAGCAGATCGAGCGCTTCAACCCGGCGGTCAATGCCATTGTCAGCCAGCAACCCGACGACCTCCTGCTGGCCGAAGCCGACCAGCGCGATGCCGAACTGGCGCGTGGCGAATACCGCGGCTGGATGCACGGCCTGCCCCACGCGGTGAAGGACCTGTCGCTGACCCAGGGCATCCGCACCACCCTCGGCTCGCCGCTGTTCCGCGACTACCTGCCCGAGCGCGACGGCATCATGGTCGAGCGCATCAAAGCGGCCGGCGCGATCATCATCGGCAAGACCAACACCCCCGAATTCGGCCTCGGCTCGCACAGCTACAACCCGATCTTCGGTGCCACCGGCTGCGCCTATGCGCCCGAGCGCACCGCCGGCGGCAGCAGCGGTGGCGCGGCGGCGGCCCTGGCATTGCAGATGGTCCCGGTGGCCGACGGCAGCGACATGATGGGCTCGCTGCGCAACCCGGCGGCCTTCAACAATATCGTCGGCTTCCGCCCGTCCCAGGGGCGCGTGCCCTTCGACGACAGCGCCGACCTGTTCATCGACCAGCTCGGCTACGAAGGCCCGATGGGCCGCAGCGTGCGCGACGTGGCTTTGTTGCTGTCGGTGCAGGCCGGCGGCGATGCCCGCGCACCGCTGTCCATCGCCGAGAGCGGCGAGCAGTTTGCCGGCAAGCTGGAGCGTGATTTCAAGGGCGCACGGCTGGGTTGGCTGGGCGACCTGGGTGGTCACCTGGCGATGGAGAAGGGCGTGCTGGAACTGTGCCGGCAATCCTTCACCGACTTCGAGGCCATTGGCTGCCAGGTCGAAGAGACTGCCCTGGGCTTCTCCGCCGAGCGCCTCTGGGACACCTGGCGCACCCTGCGCCACTGGATGGTGGCCGGTTCTCTGGGCGCGGCCTACACCGACCCGGCCAAGCGCGAGCTGCTCAAGCCCGAGGCCATCTGGGAAGTGGAGAACGGCCTGAATCTCTCCGCCATGGACGTGTTCCGTGCTTCCGCCGCGCGCAGCGACTGGTACCGCGCGATCAGCCAGCTGTTCGAACGCTACGACTACCTGCTGTTGCCCAGCGCCCAGGTGTTCCCGTTCGACAAGACCTGGGACTGGCCGAAAGAGATCGCCGGCAAGGCCATGGACACCTACCACCGCTGGATGGAAGTGGTGATCCCGGCCACCCTGTCCGGTTGCCCGGCGGCCAACGTGCCGGTGGGCTTCAATGAGCAGGGTCTGCCCATGGGCCTGCAGATCATCGGCAGGCACCAGGCCGACATGGCCGTGCTGCAACTGGCCCACGCCTATGAGCAGGCTTCGCGCTGGTACCAGCGCTGCCCGCCGCCCATGCTCAAGGGCGACTGATTTATCCACAAGCGAGGGGGACGCATGAACATCAGCTTCTTCCAGGAATTGCTGCAGAGCATCAGCGAGCGCGGCCGGCAATTGCTCGAGTCGCGCGAGCCGGCGCCGGCCAATGCCCAGGCGCTGGCGCAGGCCTGTCGCAAACTGATCTCCGGCCACGGCGAGGCCTCGGGCGTGGCGCTGGCGCGGCAGGTGCTGTGCACCTACCGCGACTGCCCCGAGGAGCAGCAGAAGGCCTTCTTCGACACGTTGCTCAAGGATTTCGCACCGCCTCACGAGGTGCTGGCCGAAGCCTGCCAGCGCTACCTGGACGATCCCTCGTCGGCCAACACCACCAAGCTGTTCGAGGCCAGCGAACCGCCGCGCCAGGAGCTGTTCCGCCGCCTCAACCAGGCGCCGGGTGGCACCGCCGAGCTGATCGCCATGCGCCGCCGATTGCTCGGCGAGCTCAAGGGCCGGCCCGAGCTGGCGGCGGTGGACCATGACCTGCAGCACCTGCTGGCGTCCTGGTTCAACCGCGGTTTCCTGGTGCTGCGCCGCATCGACTGGTCGACGCCGGCGTCGATCCTGGAAAAGATCATCAGGTACGAGGCCGTCCACGCCATCAAGGACTGGGACGACCTGCGCAGCCGCCTGCAACCGGCCGACCGTCGCTGCTTCGCCTTCTTCCACCCGGCCCTGGCCGACGAGCCGCTGATCTTCGTCGAGGTGGCGCTGACCCGCGCCATGACCGGTGCCATCGCCGACATCCTGGAGCCTGGGGCGGCAGGGCAGCCGGCGGAGGAGCCCGACACCGCCGTGTTCTATTCCATCAGCAACTGCCAGGACGGCCTGCGCGGCATCTCCTTCGGCAACTTCCTGATCAAGCAGGTGGTGGAGGAGCTGGCGCGGGAGATTCCCGGCCTGCGCCAGTACGTCACCCTGTCGCCGGTGCCCGGCTTCCGCCGCTGGCTCGATGGCCTGGGCGACGATGCGCAACTGGGCGCGGCGGCTGCCGACCTGCTCAAGGCGCTCAAGCCCGACGCGCCGCCACCGCCGCGCACGGAAGAACCGATGCTGGTACTGGCCGCCGAGTACTTCCTGCACGCCAGGAACGGCGCCGGCCTGCCGCTGGACCCGGTGGCGCGCTTCCATCTGGGCAACGGCGCCCGCCTGGAGCGCCTGAACTGGCGCGGCGACCTGTCCGCCAGCGGCCTGCGTCAGGCCGCCGGGCTGATGGTCAACTACCGCTACGAACTGCGCCAGATCGAAAAGAACCACGAAGCCTACGCCAATCAGGGCGCGGTCGCGGCCTCACCCGAGGTGCGCAAGTTGGCCACCCTGTCGGCGAAAACAAAACGCTAGGACCTCACCATGAACCAGAGCCTTTTCGCCGAAATCGGCAAACACCTGCCCAGCGACCTGTCCAAGCCCTTCATCCGCACGCCCCTGGGTGGCGGCTACAGCTACGCCGACATGCTGCGCAGCACCTCGCAGTTCGCCCATGCGCTGGTGGAGCTTGGCGTGCAGCCGGGCGACCGGGTTGCCGTGCAGGTCGACAAGAGCCCCGAGACGGTCATGCTCTACCTCGCCGTGCTGCGCGTCGGCGCGGTCTACCTGCCGCTCAACAGTGGCTACACCGGTGACGAGCTGCGCTACTTCCTCGACGACGCCGAGCCTTCGCTGTTCGTCTGCGCGCCGGCCTTCGAGGCCCAGGCCCGCGAGCTGGCGAAAGTCAGCGGCGTGGCCCACGTGGAGACCCTGGGCGACGCCGGTGACGGTTCGCTGATGGAGCGGGTGCACGGCAAACCGGGGCGCTTCGCCGATGTCGAGCGTACCGCTGCCGATCTCGCCGCGATCCTCTACACCTCCGGCACCACCGGGCGTTCCAAGGGCGCGATGATCAGTCACGGCAACCTGGTGTCCAACGCCCGCGCGCTGGTGGATGCCTGGCGGATCACCAGCGAGGACTGGCTGCTCCACGCGCTGCCGATCTTCCACATCCATGGCCTGTTCGTGGCCTGCAACAGCCTGCTGATGGCCGGCGGATCGATGCTCTTCCTCAGCAAGTTCGACGCCGCGCAGATGCTCCGCCTGTTGCCCCAGGTGAACCTGCTGATGGGCGTGCCGACCTTCTACACGCGCCTGCTCGACCAACCCGGCCTGACCCGTGAAGCCGTGGCGCACATGCGCCTGTTCATCTCCGGCTCCGCACCGCTTACCGCCGAGACGCACAAGGCGTTCTCCGAGCGCACCGGCATGGCGATCCTCGAGCGCTACGGCATGACCGAGACCGGCATGAACACCTCCAACCCGCTGGACGGCGAGCGTATCGCCGGCACCGTCGGCTTCCCGCTGCTCGGCGTCGAGTTGCGCATCACCGATCCTTCGCAGTCCGAGCCGACCCTGCTGCCGCAGGGCGAGCCGGGGATGATCGAAGTGCGCGGGCCGAACGTGTTCCAGGGGTACTGGCGGATGCCGGAGAAGACCGCCGAGGAACTGCGCACGGACGGCTACTTCATGACCGGCGACATCGGCTTCGTCGACGAGCGTGGCTATGTGCAGATCGTCGGGCGCGACAAGGACATGATCATCAGCGGCGGCTTCAACGTGTACCCCAAGGAACTGGAGGAAATCCTCGACACCTTGCCGGGCGTGGCCGAGTCGGCGGTGATCGGCGTGCCGCACCCGGACTTCGGCGAAGGTGTCACCGCTGTGCTGGTGGCCGGCCAGGGCCAGGCGCCGAGCGAGGCGCAGGTGCTGGCTGCGCTGGACGGCAAGCTGGCGCGGTTCAAGCAGCCCAAGCGCGTGATGGTGGTCGACGCGCTGCCGCGCAACGTGATGGGCAAGGTGCAGAAGAACGTGCTGCGCGAGCAGTTCAAGGCGCTGTATTCCTGAACCCGGAGTCTCCCTGTAGGAGCGGGCCACGCCCGCGATCGCGCGCATGGAGCGCTCCTGCAGGTTTTGCTCCGACATGAAAAAGCCCCGCTGATGCGGGGCTTTTTCATGTCGCGGGCAGCGATCAGCGAACGGTCACCACCACCTTGCCCACCGCCTTGCGCTGGCCCAGGTGATTGATCGCGTCAGCGGCCTTGTCCAGCGGGTAGGTCTGCGACACCAGCGGCTTGATCCTGCCCTCGGCGAACCACTTGAACAACTGCTGGAAGTTCGCCGCGTTGTCCTGCGGCTGGCGCTGGGCGAAGGAGCCCCAGAACACGCCGACCAGGGACGCGCCCTTGAGCAGGGTGAGGTTGGCCGGCAGCGACGGAATGGTGCCGCTGGCGAAGCCGACCACCAGCATGCGGCCGTTCCAGGCGATGGAGCGGAAGGCCTCCTCGAACAGATCGCCGCCCACCGGGTCGTAGATCACGTCCACGCCCTGGCCGCCGGTGATTTCCTTGAGTTTGTCCTTCAGGCTGCCTTCGCTGTAGTTGATCAGCACGTCGGCGCCGGCGGCCTTGGCCACTTCCAGCTTGGCGTCGCTGCTGGCGGCGGCGATGACCTTGGCGCCCATGGCCTTGCCGATCTCCACCGCTGCCAGGCCCACGCCGCCGGAGGCGCCGAGCACCAGCAGGGTCTCGCCCGGCTGCAGGTTGGCGCGCTGCTTGAGCGCGTGCATCGAGGTGCCGTAGGTCATGCCGAAGGCGGCGGCGCTGGCGAAGTCCATGCCGTCGGGAATCGGCATCACGTTGTAGCCGGGCACCGCCACTTCCTCGGCGAAGCTGCCCCAGCCGGTCAGCGCCATCACGCGGTCGCCGGGTTTCACGTGGGTGACTTTTTCACCGACCGCGCCGATCACGCCGGCGGCCTCGCCACCCGGGGAGAACGGGAAGGGCGGCTTGAACTGGTACTTGCCCTCGATGATCAGGGTGTCGGGGAAGTTCACGCCGGCGGCATGCACCTGCAGTACCACCTCGTTCTTCTTCGGCTCGGGGCTGGCGACCTCTTCCAGCACCAGGGTTTCGGCGGGGCCGAAGGCTTTGCACAGCACGGCTTTCATGGGGAGTACTCCACTCTGGGTATCGGCGCAGTGTAGGAGCGCCGGCAGAGGGGGCAAATCACCATGGTCCCGGCTTATGCCCCGATATAGCTTGGGCGGCGGCGCGAGTCTGGCTATCCTTTCCCGCATCGAATCCGGAGACATCGCCTTGAGAGCTTTCCTCGCCCTGTTGCTGGTCCTTTCCTTCAGCCCCGTCGTCATGGCCTCCGAGTCGGAAGAGGCCAAGCCCGAAGACGCCAACAAACCCGTGTTCATCGACCTCACCCCGGCGCTGGTGGGCAACTACGGCAGCGGCCCGCGCCTGAAGTACTTCAAGGCCGATATCGCGCTGAAGGTCACCGGCAAGGAGGCCTCCGAGAAGGTCGAGCACCACGAGCCGCTGATCCGCAACCAGCTGGTGATGCTGTTCGCCCAGCAGACCGACGACTCCCTCGGCAGCGTCGACGGCAAGGAAAAGTTGCGCCAGGAAGCCCTCAAGCAGGTGCAGACGGTGATCCAGCAGGAAGAGGGCAAGCCCCTGGTGGACGACCTGCTGTTCAACAACCTGATCGTCCAGCCGTGAAGGGCCTGCGCATCGGCGATGCTGCGTTGAAAATCAGCGAGGACTGCTCATTTACAGCGAGTAAACTCCGCGTCCTCGCTGATTTTCGCCTTGCCTCACCTTCGCTCGGCGCCTTCCCGCTTACAGGTTTAGAGTCGTAAAGTCCTACGTGTAGGACTTTTCGTCGCACGCCTGACCTGCATCAACCGGCATTCGCCGTTGGTCGCCGAATATCCCTCCATGATCCGCTCGAATCGGAGCGTTTGGACAAGGGGATTTTCGGATGACAGGAAACGCAAAAAGCTGGCGCACCCGCGGACTCTTCGTGGTCGCCGCGGCCGTGCTCGCCGCGCTGGCCTGGCAGACCTTCAAGCCGACGGGTCTCCCTGAAGGCTTCGCCAGCGGCAATGGGCGCATCGAGGCTACCGAGGTGGACGTGGCCACCAAACTGGCCGGCCGCGTGGCGGAAATCCTGGTGGACGAAGGCGACTTCGTGACTGCCGGGCAGGTCGTTGCGCGGATGGACACCCAGGTACTCAAGGCCCAGCTGGCACAGGCCGAGGCCGAAGTGCGGCGGGCACAGAACGCCAAGCTCACCGCGCAGTCACTGGTCGCCCAGCGTCACAGCGAGAAGGCCACCGCCGAGGCCATGGTCGCCCAGCGCCAGGCCGAGCTGACCGCCGCGCAGAAGCGCTTCACCCGCACCGAACAACTGGTCAAGCGCAACGCCCTGCCGCAGCAGCAGCTCGACGATGACCGCGCCGCGCTGCAAAGCTCCCAGGCCGCGCTGGCCGCCTCGCGTTCGCAAGTCATCTCGGCGCAGGCCAGCATTGCTGCCGCCAGCTCCCAGGTGATCGAGGCGCAGTCGGCCATCGAGGCCGCCACCGCCAGCACCGTGCGCCTGCAGGCCGACATCGACGACAGCGACCTCAAGGCCCCGCGCAACGGCCGCGTGCAGTACCGCGTGGCGCAGCCGGGCGAAGTGCTTTCCGCCGGCGGCAAGCTGCTCAACATGGTCGACCTCGCCGACGTCTACATGACCTTCTTCCTGCCCTCGGCCCAGGCCGGCAAGGTCGAGCTGGGCCAGGAAGTACACCTGGTGATCGATGCCGTGCCGGAGTACGTGATTCCGGCAAAAGTCTCCTACGTCGCCAGCGTCGCGCAGTTCACCCCCAAGACCGTGGAGACCGCCAACGAGCGCGAGAAACTGATGTTCCGCGTCAAGGCGCGGCTCGATCCGGGCCTGCTGGAGAAGTACATCACCTACGTGAAGACCGGCGTGCCGGGCATGGCCTATATGCGCCTCGACCCGCAGGTGGAATGGCCGGCTGACCTGCAGATCAAGGTCCCGCAATGAGCGCCGCCGACTGCGTGGCCCGTCTGGCTGGCGTCTCGCTGCGCTATGGGCAGACCCGCGCAGTGGACGACGTCAGCCTGGAGATCCCGGCCAACCGCATGGTCGGCCTGATCGGCCCGGACGGCGTTGGCAAGTCCAGCCTGCTGGCGCTGCTGGCCGGTGCGCGGAAGATGCAGGACGGTGAAATCCAGGTGCTGGGCGGTGACATGCGCGACGTGCGCCACCGCCGCGCCGTGTGCCCGCGCATCGCCTACATGCCGCAAGGCCTGGGCAAGAACCTCTATCCGACGCTCTCGGTGTTCGAGAACGTCGACTTCTTCGGCCGCCTGTTCGGCCACGACAAGGCCGAGCGTGAGCGGCGCATCGCTGACCTGCTGCAAAGCACCGGGCTGGCCCCCTTCGCCGAACGCCCGGCGGGCAAGCTCTCCGGTGGCATGAAGCAGAAGCTCGGGCTGTGCTGCGCGCTGATCCACGACCCTGACCTGCTGATCCTCGACGAGCCCACCACGGGCGTCGACCCGCTCTCGCGCAACCAGTTCTGGGAGTTGATCGGCCGTATCCGCGCGGGCCGCGAGGGCATGAGCGTGCTGGTGGCCACCGCCTACATGGAGGAAGCCGAGCGCTTCGATCACCTGGTGGCGATGGACGACGGCAAGGTGCTCGCCACGGGTACGCCCGCCGAACTGCGCGAACACACCGGTACGCAGAACCTCGAAGAGGCCTTCATCGCGCTGCTGCCCGAGGCCAAGCGCGCCGGCCACCACAAGCTGGTCATTCCACCGCGCCTGCAGCAAGACGGCGCGCCGCAGATCGCCATCGAAGCCGAAGGGCTGACCTGCCGCTTCGGCGATTTCGTTGCGGTGGACCGGGTGAGCTTCCGCATCGAGCGCGGAGAGATCTTCGGCTTCCTCGGCTCCAACGGCTGCGGCAAGTCCACCACCATGAAGATGCTCACCGGCCTGCTGCCGGCCAGCGAAGGCACCTGCGCGCTGTTTGGCCAACCGGTGAACGCCAACGACATGGAAACCCGCCGGCGCGTGGGCTACATGTCCCAGGCCTTCTCCCTGTACGCCGAACTGACGGTGCTGCAGAACCTGGAACTGCACGCGAAACTCTTCCACCTGCCGGCCGACGAGATCGGCCCGCGCGTCGAGGAAATGCTCAAGCGTTTCGACCTCGGCAAGGTCAGGGATGAGCTGCCCGACAGCCTGCCGCTGGGCATCCGCCAGCGTCTGTCACTGGCCGTGGCGGTGATCCACAAACCGGAAATCCTGATCCTCGACGAACCCACCTCGGGCGTCGACCCGGTGGCCCGCGACGGCTTCTGGGAGCTGATGGTGGAGCTGTCGCGCAACGACGGCGTGACCATCTTCATCTCCACCCATTTCATGAACGAGGCCGAGCGCTGTGACCGCATCTCGCTGATGCACGCCGGCAAGGTGCTCGACAGCGACACCCCGCAGGGCCTGATCGACAAGCGTGGCTTGCCGACCCTGGAGGCCACCTTCATCGCCTACCTGGAAGAGGCCGCGGGCAGCGCGCCGGTGCCCGACAGCGCGCCCGCACCGCAAGTGCCTGCCGAAACGACCCGGTACAAGGGCAGCGACCGCTTCAGCTGGCTGCGCCTGTTCAGCTACGCGCGCCGCGAGGCCATGGAACTGCGCCGCGACCCGATCCGCCTGACGCTGGCTCTGGTGGGCACCGCGCTGCTGATGTTCATCATCGGCTACGGCATCAACATGGACGTCGAAGACCTCACCTACGCGGTGCTCGACCGCGACCAGACCACCACCAGCCAATCCTATGCGCTGAACATCGCCGGCTCGCGCTACTTCATCGAAAAGCCGGTGATCCAGGACCCCGACGACCTGGAGCGCCGCCTGCGCAGCGGCGACATCAGCCTGGCGGTGGAGATCCCGCCGAACTTCGGCCGCGACCTCAAGCGCGGCGCCGATCCCGCCATCGGCGTGTGGATCGACGGCGCCATGCCGACCCGCGCCAATACCGTGCTCGGCTACGTGCAGGGCCTGCACGCCAGCTACCTGGCCGATCTCGCCCGGCAAAACGGCAGCGCCGCTGCCAGCGCGGTCGCCAGCACCGAGGTGCGCTACCGCTACAACCCGGACGTGGAGAGCCTGAAAGCCATGGTGCCGGCGGTGATCCCACTGCTGCTGATCATGATCCCGGCGATGCTCACCGCCCTGGGCGTGGTGCGCGAGAAGGAGCTGGGTTCGATCACCAACCTCTATGTCACGCCGGTCACGCGCCTGGAATTCCTGCTTGGCAAACAGATGCCCTACGTCGCCATGGGCATGGTCAACTTCGTGCTGATGCTGGCCATGGCCGTGCTGCTGTTCCAGGTGCCGCTCAAGGGCAGTTTCCTCGCGCTGCTGGTGGGCGCCTTCCTCTACGTGGTGACCAGCACGGGCCTCGGGCTGCTGCTCTCGACCTTCATGAAGAGCCAGATCGCCGCCGTGTTCGGCACCGCCATCGCCACCATGATTCCGGCCATCCAGTTCTCCGGGCTGATCCATCCGGTGTCTTCGCTGGAAGGAGCGGCGGCCTTCATCGGCAAGCTCTACCCGACCTCGCATTTCCTGGTCATCAGCCGCGGCGCATTCTCCAAGGCCCTGGGCTTCCCTGATCTGTGGGGCTATTACCTGCCGCTGCTGGCAATGATCGTGGTGCTGACGCTGCTCAGCGTGGCCTGCCTGAAGAAGCAGGAGGACTGAGCCATGAACAAGCTGGCGAACATCTTCAACCTCGGCATCAAGGAATTCCGCAGCCTTGGCCGCGACTACGCGATGCTGATCCTGATCGCCTGGGCCTTTACCCTGGGGGTCTACAGCTCGGCCACCGGCGTGCCGGAAACCCTGCACCACGCCCCCATCGCCATCGTCGACGAGGACCAGTCGCAGCTCTCCACGCGGATCATCAACGCCTTCCAGCCGCCGTATTTCCGTGTCCCGGAGATGATCGGCCACGCCGAGATGGACCGCGGCATGGATGTCGGCCTGTACACCTTCACCCTGGACATCCCGCCGGACTTCCAGCGCGATGTGCTGGCCGGACGACAGCCGGCGATCCAGGTCAACGTCGATGCGACGCAGACCGGCCAGGCCTTCTCCGGCGCCGGCTACATCCAGAACATCGTCGGCACCGAGGTGCGCGAGTTCGTCAGCCGCTACCGCGCCGAAGCGGCGATGCCGGCGGAGCTGGCGGTGCGCATGGAGTTCAACCCGAACCTGACCCAGGCCTGGTTCGGCGCGGTGATGGAGGTGATCAACCAGATCACCATGCTGTCGATCATCCTCACCGGCGCCGCACTGATCCGCGAGCGCGAGCACGGCACGGTGGAGCACCTGCTGGTGATGCCGCTGACGGCCTTCGAGATCATGATGGCCAAGGTCTGGTCCATGGGCGCCGTGGTGCTGGTGGCAGCGGCCATCTCGCTGCAGCTGGTGGTGCGCGGCTGGCTGGATGTGCCGATCAGCGGTTCGGTGGGCTTGTTCCTGCTGGGCGCGGCGCTGCACCTGTTCGCCACCACCTCCATGGGCATCTTCCTCGGCACCGTGGCGCGTTCGATGCCGCAGCTCGGCCTGCTGGTGATCCTCACGCTGATGCCGCTGCAGATTCTCTCCGGCGGCACCACGCCGCGCGAGAGCATGCCCGAGCTGGTGCAGACCATCATGCTGGCGGCGCCGACCACGCACTTCGTCAGCCTGGCCCAGGCAATCCTCTATCGCGGTGCGGACCTGTCCATCGTCTGGCCGCAGCTGCTGGCCATCGTCGGCATCGGTGCGGCGTTCTTCTCCGGCGCCTTGTGGCGCTTCCGCCGGACCATCGGGCAGATGGCCTGACGCGCATCCCCTGTGGGAGCGGGCCATGCCCGCGATGGTGGACAGGGGCCAGCTTTCCTTTCGCACCGGGCTTCCAGGTCCAGACACCGTGAGCCCGGCCCATGGATCGCTCCTGCAGTGGAGTGTCCCTGCCAGGCTTGAGGGATGTTCAGGATGGCGTGCGCTCGGGCGCGTCCACCGGCCACACGCACGTCTGATTGCGCCCCTTGTGCTTGGCCGCATACAGCGCCCGGTCGGCCTGGGCGATCAACTCGTCGGGCTCGGCGTCCTGCCCCGGCGTGGCGATGGCCAGGCCGATACTCACCGTCAGGCGGCCCAGCTCCGCCGCCGGATGGGCGATGGCGAGCTCGGCGACCCGCTGGTGGACTCGCGCAGCCACGTGGCTGGCGCCTTCCAGCCCGGTGTCGGTCAGAATGATGACGAACTCTTCGCCGCCAAAGCGGCAGGCCACATCGCCCTCGCGTTGCAGGCATTTCTGCAGGCAACTGGCGACACGGCGCAGGGCATCGTCACCGGCCAGGTGGCCGAGGCAGTCGTTGAAGCGCTTGAAGTGATCGACGTCGAGCATCAGCACCGCCAGCGGCGCATCGGCGCGGCGCAGGCGGCGCCATTCGCTCTGCAGCTGGCGGTCGAAGAAACGGCGGTTGAACAGCCCGGTGAGGCCATCCTGCTGCGACAGCTTCTGCAGCTGCGCCTCCAGTTGCAGGCGTTCGCTGTTGTCGCGGGCCACGGCGATCAGGTAGTCGCGCTCGCCCTGGTGGATCAGCTGGGTGTTGATCTCCGCGGGTTGCAGGCTGCCGTCGTGGCGCTGCATCTCGCGCTGGAAGATCATCGACAGGTTGAGCCGGTGCGCCTGCTGCACCAGCTGGATCCAGGCGAAGAAGCCGGGGATCAGCCGTTCCGGATCGTCGCGCAGCAGGTGGCGGAAGTCCTCGGCGCTGTAGCCCAGGGCGCTGTAGGTGGCACGGTTCATGTGCAGCAGCTCGCGTTGCTGCAGGTCGAAGATGAACAGCGCGTCGCGGCTGGAATCGGTGAGGTCCAGGGCCAATTGCAGGCGCTCGCGGCTGTCGCGCAGGTTCGCCTCGACCGCCAGGCGCTGCTCGGCCTCCAGGTTGAGCAACTGGTTGCTGGCGCTCAGCGCGGTGGCCCGGCGGGCGTTCTCCCGTGCCAGGAACAGCGCCGCCACCAGCAGCAGGCTGATTGCCACGCCGCCGCCGAACACCACCATCGGCAGTGGGGTGGACAGGGATTGCACCAGCGTTGCCGTGGGGCTCAGTTCCAGTTCGAAGCTGCGGTTGTTGAGCAGGCGCAGCGGCACCCGCAGGGGCTGCTCGGTGTCGCTGCCGGGCTGCTCGCGGACATAGATGGGCCGCCCGTGCTCCAGCAGGCGCACGCTGAACAGGTGGTTGTCGGCCTGCAGCAGCAGGTTGTCCATCAGGTTGCCGACGCGGAAGACACCCTGCATGAACCCGTCGAAGCGCAGCGTGTTGCCGGCGTCGCGGATGAACACCGGGGTATAGAGCACGAAGCCGCGCCCGCCCTGCAGCAGTTCGACGCTGTCGCTCAGGCGCGACTTGCCGCTGTCGCGGGCGGCCATGGCGGTGGCGTAATTGGGGTGCTGGGGGGTGAGATGGAAATTCAGAGCCGCCTCGTTGCCCTGCAGCGGCTCCAGCCAGCGGATGCGCAGTTCCGGGTCGGCCCACTGGATCGACTGGTAGCCGGGGAAACTGCGCACGTAGAAGCGCGCGTCCAGCTCCCACTCGGTGCGGGGCATGCGGCCGTGGTGTGTCCATAGCTGGGCGAGCAGGTCCAGGCCCTGGACCTGCTCGTGCAGGTTGGCTTCGAGCTGGTGCGCCAGGCTGCGCCCCTGGTAGATCAGGCGCTCCTGCACGCGCTGCCGTTCGCTGCTGGCCAGCTCACTGCCCAGCCAGGTGCTGGCCAGCAGGAGCACGCAGAGCAGACCGCCAAGCCCGAGGTAAGTAGCTAATGAGGACTGAAGGCGGTGCATGCGGCGAATTCCGGGGGCTTCAGTAACCTAATAGCACAGTGCCTCTATTTGTGCGCCAGGCCGACGACGATCGCCCACTGTTCGGCAGTGACCGGCATCACCGACAGGCGGCTGCCCTTCTGCACCAGGGGCATTTCCTCCAGCCCTGCCTGGGCTTTCAGGGTGCCCAGCGGCAGGACGGACTTGAAGGCTTCGACGAAGCCGACGTCGCGGGCAGTCCAGGGGTTCTTTTCCGTGCTGGCCTTGGGGTCGTGGTAGTGGCTTTGCGGGTCCAGCGCGGTCGGGTCGTCGTAAGGCTCGCCCTCGATCCGGGCGATACCGGCGATACCCGGTTCCGGGCAACTGGAGTGGTAGAAGAAGAACAGGTCGCCCGGTTGCATGCTGCGCATGAAGTTGCGCGCCTGGTAGTTGCGCACGCCATCCCAGCGGGCGGTCTTCAGGCGCTTGAGATCATGGATCGAGAGTTCGTCAGGCTCGGATTTCATCAGCCAGTAAGCGCGTGCCATCCGCGGGGGTCTCCTTGTGCGTGGCGAGTCGTTGTAATCAAGGGTAGGCGTTTCCCTGCGACAAGCTGCCGGCTCGTCGGAAACAAGTTGTAGGAAGAATATGTAGGATTATCGGCATGAACATTGCCTGAATGAGCCCGATCTTTGGGGAGCGATGGCTCCTCCGACGACCGGTTGGCGTCAGAATTGCGAGACGCCTTTCATTGTCGGAGAATGCCGCCGTTTTTAGCTTGGCCTGCCGGACGGACCAAAAACCACCGCCGGCCGTCATGGACAATTGCCTGGAAGGGGGAGGCAATCGATGAAACGCAAGCCTGATCTTTTGTGGGTGTTGGTAATACTGTTCGGGTTGGGTGTCGTCACGACTGGTTACACCCAGAGCCTTTGGGAACAACGCCAGGGCAATGCCCCGGTGCAGGTCACCCAGCAGCCCTGATTCAGCGGGGCGCTATCGAGACGGCTGTCGCAAGGAACGCGATGCCGTAGCGAGTCGGCCATACCAGCCGCCATCCGTCACAATGCCCATCAGCGGCACATCCCAGCTCGCCAGCTCCAGCTTGTCGACCTTCTGGCATTCATGCGCCAGGCCCAACAGCGTCGGTTTCTGCCAATTTTTGCGCATCCCCAGGTAGGCCAGGGTCCGGTCGTAGAACCCCTTGCCCATGCCCAGCCGGCCGCCTTGCGGATCGAAACCCACCAGCGGCAGCAACAGCAGGTCCAGCGCCCAGGCCGGCCGCTGGCGCCGGCGGTCGGCCTGCGGTTCGGCAATGTTGAAGCGATTGCGTACCCAGCGCTCACCGATACCCACACGCTGGAAGGTCATGTGCGTGCGCGGCCAGTCCGAGAGCACCGGCAGGTAGGTCGCCTTGCCACGCCGCTGCGCGGCCTTCATCAACGGGCGCGGGTCGATTTCGCCGTCAGCCGGCAGGTACAGGGCAATGTGCTTCGCCCGGCGCAGCAGCGGATGTTGCGCGAGCTGGCGGTACAGGGCCTGGGCGGCGAGGCGTTGCTGAAGGGGCGTGAGCGCGCGTCTGGCCTGGCGCAGCTGGCGGCGCAGGGCAGGGCGGGAAAGGCCATCGGAGTGGATCATGGAAGGGTAAAGCTCCCCGGACATGCCGCTGTCGGGTTAGCCCTTGAACCCGAGAGTTCAAGGTGGTGGTTGCAGTAGGCTTTAAGGCTTTCCGTCGTGCGGACATGCACACCAGCCCAACTGGCAACCCCCGTTGTTGCAATTATCGGCTCAGGGACATCACCGACTGGCCAACACACCAGGGAGCGAGGCAATTATACCCCAAGGAAATTTCCCTGGTCAGACTTCACCCTGATCCTTATCAGTGGTAATGGGATCGGTCGTCAGTGCGCGGTCCACGCGTTCGAGCAGTTCACGCACGCGCTCGCGGGTCGAGCCGCTGTCCTGCTCGACCCGCTCCTGCTTGTGCAGCAGGTCGTGGGTGATGTTCAGTGCGGCCATGACCGCGACGCGGTCGGCGCCGATGACTTTCCCGCTGGAGCGGATCTCGCGCATCTTGCTGTCCAGGTAGCGCGCGGCGCTCTCCAGATTGACGCGCTCGTCCGGCGGGCAGGCGATGCAGTACTCCTTGTCGAGGATCTGCACGTTGAGGGTGTTCGACTGGCTCATGAATCCTGCTCCAGGGCTTTAAGACGCAAAATCATCGCTTCGACCTTCTGCCGAGCCAAATCGTTCTTCTCGATCAGATGGGCGCGTTCTTCCCGCCAGCTTTTCTCGTTCGCCCGCAGCAGCCGGTTCTCGGCCTTGAGCTGTTCCAGGCGCTGGAGCAGCAGGTCGAACTTGGCGATCAGCGCGTGCAGGTCGGCGTCTTCCATGGGCTCTCGCTTGGGAGTTGCTTAAGTAATCGAGAACTATATAGGACTGCCGTGGGGGTGGGTCAACGCACGGGCCGTCACATGGTCTTGCGGTGGGCGGCGGTGCTAGGATAACGGACCATATTCTATGCGCGGCGCCTGATGGCGCCTAGCCGTCACCCGGGTTCGATCATGTCCACTTCCAGCTCCGCCTACACCGCCTTCGCCGCCCTGCTCGCAGAGGCCGCCCTGCCGATTTCCCCCGCCGAACTGCATGGCCACCTGCTCGGCCGCGTCTGCGCCGGGTCTGGCTTCGACCAGGGCGAGTGGCTGCAGGCCGCCGGCGAACTGCTCGGCGGCGAGCCGGGCGAGCGCCTGGGCGCGGCCCTGGGCGGGCTGCTGGGCATGGTCCAGCAGGACTTCAGCCAGGGCGAGATGGCCGTGGTACTGATGCTGCCCAACGACGACGAGCCGTTGCTGGAGCGCGCCACCGCCCTGGGCCAGTGGTGCCAGGGCTTCCTCGCCGGCTTCGGCCTGGCGCTGCGAGCCCCCAGCCTGTCGGATGAAGCCGACGAAGTGCTGCAGGACATCGCCGCCATCGCCCAGGTCGGCGGCCAGCTGGAAGAGTCCGAAGACGGCGAGGCCGACTACATGGAAGTGCAGGAGTACCTGCGCGTCGCCCCGCTGCTGCTGTTCTCCGAATTCGGCAAGGTGCCGGCACCGGCCGAGAAACCCTCCCTGCACTGAGGTTGCGCATGATCCGTATCGCCAAGTCGGAATACGCCCGCCGCCGCAAGGCGCTGATGGCACAGATGGAACCCAACAGCATCGCCATTCTCCCGGCGGCGCCGATGTACATCCGCAACCGCGACGTCGAGCACGTCTACCGCCAGGACAGCGACTTCCAGTACCTCACCGGCTTCCCCGAGCCGGAAGCGGTGATGGCGCTGATCCCCGGCCGCGAGCATGGCGAATACGTGCTGTTCTGCCGCGAGCGCGATCCGGAGCGTGAACTCTGGGACGGCCTGCGTGCCGGCCAGGACGGCGCCATCGGCACCTTCGGCGCTGACGATGCCTTCCCCATCGGCGATATCGACGACATCCTGCCCGGCCTCATCGAAGGCCGCGACCGCGTCTACTACGCGCTGGGCGCCAACCAGGAATTCGACCGCCGGTTGATGGACTGGATCAACGTCATCCGCTCCAAGGCGCGCCAGGGCGCGCAGCCGCCGAACGAATTCGTCGCCCTCGACCACCTGCTGCACGACCAGCGCCTGTACAAGAGCGCCGGCGAGGTGAAGGTGATGCGCTACGCCGCGGAAGTCTCCGCCGGCGCGCATATCCGCGCCATGCAGGCCTGCCGTCCGGGTCTCTACGAGTTCCACCTGGAAGCCGAACTGGAATACGCCTTCCGCCTGGGCGGCGCGAAGATGCCCGCCTACGGTTCCATCGTCGCCACCGGCCGCAACGCCTGCATCCTGCACTACCGGGAGAACGACGCGCAGATCAAGGACGGCGACCTGATCCTGATCGACGCCGGCTGCGAGATCGACTGCTACGCCAGCGACATCACCCGCACCTTCCCTGCCAGCGGCACCTTCAGCCCCGAGCAGAAGGCCATCTACCAGCTGGTGCTGGACGCCAACATGGCGGCCTTCGACTACATCGCCCCCGGCCGCCACTGGAACGAAGCCCATGAGGCCACCGTGCGGGTCATCACCGCCGGCCTGGTGGAGCTGGGCCTGCTCAAGGGCGACGTCGACGAGCTGATCGAGCGCGAAGCCTACAAGGCCTTCTACATGCACCGTGCCGGCCACTGGCTGGGCATGGACGTGCACGACGTCGGCGAATACCGCGTTGGCGGCGAATGGCGCGTGCTCGAGCCGGGCATGGCGATGACCGTCGAGCCGGGCATCTACATCTCCCCGGACAACACCGACGTGCCGAAGAAATGGCGCGGCATTGGCGTGCGCATCGAGGACGATGTCGTGGTGACCAAGACCGGTTGCGAGGTGCTGACCAATGGCGTGCCGAAGACCGTCGCCGAGATCGAAGCGCTGATGGCTGAGGCCAAGGCCCAGGCTGCCTGACATGCAACGTACGCAACTGGCCATCATCGGTGGCGGACTCGTCGGCGCGAGCCTTGCGCTGATTCTCCAGGCCGGCGCCCGCGCGCGTGGCTGGAAGATCGTGCTGATCGAGCCCTTCGCTCCCGGTGATGCCTACCAGCCCAGCTACGACGCACGCTCCTCGGCGCTGTCCTTCGGCAGCCGGCAGATCTACGAGCGCCTGGGCCTCTGGCAACAGATCGCCCAGCGCGCCGAGCCGATCACCCAGATCCACGTCTCCGACCGCGGCCGCTTTGGCTCCGCGCGCCTGACGGCGGTGGAGGAGGGCGTGCCGGCGCTCGGTTATGTCGCCGAAAACGCCTGGCTCGGCCAGTGCCTGTGGCACGCGCTGGACCCGGAAGTGGTGAGCTGGCGCTGCCCCGCGGAAGTCCGCCGGATGGACGCAACGGGCGACGGCTACCGCCTGACTCTGGACGACGACTCGCAACTGGACTGCGACCTCGCCGTGCTGGCCGACGGCGGCCGCTCCGGCCTGCGCGAGCAACTGGGCATCAATGTGCGCTGCTCGTCCTACGGGCAGACTGCGCTGATCGCCAATGTCAGCCCGTCCGAAGCGCACCGCGGCCAGGCCTTCGAACGCTTCACCGAGAATGGCCCGCTGGCCCTGTTGCCGCTGCCGGAAAACCGCTGCGCACTGGTCTGGACCCGCAACGGCCGTGACGCCGAGCGTCTGCGCGAGCTGCCCGAAGCAGCCTTCCTGGCCGAGCTGCAGGACGCCTTCGGCTATCGCCTGGGTGCCTTCCGCCAGGTCGGTGTGCGCCATGGCTACCCGCTGAGCCTGACCGAGGCCGACGAACAGATTCGCCCGCACCTCGTTGTGCTGGGCAACGCCGCCCACAGCTTGCACCCGATTGCCGGGCAGGGCTTCAACCTGTCGCTGCGCGACGCCCAGGCACTGGGCGACCGCTTGCTCCAGGAACAGGCCGAGCCGGGCGATTTCGCCGTGCTGCAGCGCTACCTGGACGGCCAGCGCCTCGACCAGCAGATGACCGTCGGCTTCTCCGACCGCGTCACCCGCCTGTTCTCCAATGCCCAGCCGCTGCTGGCCACCGGCCGCAACATCGGCCTGCTCGGTCTCGACCTGCTGCCGCCGGCCAAGCGCTGGTTCGCCCGCCAGGCCATGGGCCTGGGCGCACGGCCGGTCTGACCCGATGGAGGCGAGAAACAACCCCCGCCGCGCCCGCCTGCTGCGTTTCGGCCTGAACCTCTACCCACCCTACCTCGGTGCCGGGGTGCGGGTGCGCCACATCAGCGCGGACTTCCGCGAAGTCCGCGTGAAGATGGGCCTGAACCTGTTCAACCGCAACTACGTCGGTACCCAGTTCGGCGGCAGCCTGTACAGCATGACCGACCCCTTCTTCATGTTGATGCTGATGGAGAACCTGGGGCGCGAGTACATCGTCTGGGACAAGGCCGCCAACATCGAATTCGCCAGCCCCGGCAAGGGGCCGGTGTACGCCGAGTTCCGTATCGACCAGCAACTGCTCGATGACATCCGCGAGCAAACCGCCAGCGGCGCGAAGTACCTGCCGCGCCTGCACGCCGAAGTACGCGACGGCGAGGGCACCCTGGTGGCGCGGGTGCAGAAGACCCTGTACGTCCGGCTCAAGCCGCGCGCGCGGCAGGCCGCTTGAATTTCGATGCCCGCGCCCAGGTTGCGCGGGCCGCTGAAGAAGGAACGCACATGCACGCGGATCTGGTTATCGTCGGGGCGGGAATGGTCGGCAGCGCGCTGGCCCTGGCCCTGGAAGGCAGCGGGCTGGATATCCTGCTGCTGGACGGCTCGCCGCTGAGCGTCAAGCCGTTCGACCGCGAAGCGCCTTTCGAGCCGCGCGTCAGTGCACTGTCCGAGGCCAGCCGGCGCATCCTCCAGCGCCTGCATGCCTGGGACGGCATCGCTTCGCGCCGCGCCGAGCCTTATCGCGAGATGCAGGTGTGGGACGGCTCCGGCACCGGGCAGATCCACTTCAGCGCCGCCAGCGTGCATGCCGAGATGCTCGGCCACATCGTCGAGAACCGCGTGGTGCAGGATGCCCTGCTGGAGCGCCTGCATGACTCCGCCCTCGGCCTGCTGCCCAATGCGCGCCTGGAACAGCTGCGCCACTCCGGCGATGACTGGCTGCTGACCCTCTCCGACGGCCGCGAAATCCGCACGCCGCTGGTGGTCGCTGCCGACGGCGCCAACTCCGCGGTGCGCCGCCTGGCCGGCTGCGCCACCCGCGAATGGGATTACCTGCACCACGCCATCGTCACCAGCGTGCGCGTCGAACAACCGCACCAGGCCACCGCCTGGCAGCGTTTCACCGACGACGGCCCGCTGGCCTTCCTGCCGTTGGCGAAGGAGGGCGATGCGCACTGGTGCTCGATCGTCTGGTCGACCACCCCGGAGCAGGCGGAAAAACTCATGGCGCTGGACGACGCAGGTTTCTGCAAGGCCCTGGGCCTGGCCTTCGAACACCGCCTGGGTGCCATCGAGCACGCCGACCGTCGCCTGTGCATCCCGCTGCGCCAGCGCCACGCCAAACGCTATGTGGAGCCGGGGCTGGCGCTGATCGGCGACGCCGCCCACACCATCCACCCGCTGGCCGGGCAGGGGGTGAACCTGGGCTTCCTGGATGCCGCGGTGCTGGCCGAAGTGATCGAACACGCCCACGGGCGTGGCGAGAACATCGCCGAGGAACGTGTGCTGAGCCGCTTCGAACGCCGGCGCATGCCGCACAACCTGGCGATGATGGCGGCCATGGAGGGCTTCCAGCGCCTGTTCCAGGCCGATCCGCTGGCGGTGCGCTGGCTGCGCAACGCCGGGTTGCGGCTGGTGGACAGGCACCATGAGGCCAAGGGCGTGTTCGTGCGCCAGGCGCTGGGGCTGTCGGGCGATCTGCCCAACCTGGCGCGGGTGTAGTCAGGCCACCCGCGACCCCAGGCCACACCCTCTCGAAACACCTCGACACAAACGCGCGGCTCGATAGCAAATGAGGTTCCTTATCATTTGCGGGATATTTTCCCCGCAAAGGACAAGCTCATGCTCGCGCGCAAAGGTCTACTCGCCACTCTCCTCCTGGCCGCCGTCGCTGGTACCGCCCAGGCCGCCGATGAAGTGGTGGTCTATTCCTCGCGCATCGACGAGCTGATCAAGCCGGTGTTCGACGCCTATACCGAAAAGACCGGGGTGAAGATCAAGTTCATCACCGACAAGGAAGCGCCGCTGATGGCGCGGATCAAGGCCGAAGGCGCCAACACCCCGGCCGACCTGCTGCTCACCGTGGATGCCGGCAACCTCTGGCAGGCCGAGAAGATGGGCATCCTGCAGCCCTTCGACTCGCCGACCCTGGATGCCAACATCCCGCCGCAGTATCGCTCCGGCACCGACAGCTGGACCGGCCTGTCGCTGCGCGCGCGGACCATCGCCTACTCGACCCAGCGGGTGAAGCCCGAAGAACTGTCGACCTACGAAGAACTGGCCGATCCGAAATGGGAAGGCCGCCTGTGCCTGCGGACCGCGAAGAAGGTCTACAACCAGTCGCTGACCGCGACCCTGATCGAGACTCACGGCGCCGAGAAGACCGAGCAGATTCTCCAGGGTTGGGTGAACAACCTGGCCACCGACGTGTTCTCCGACGACAACGCGCTGCTGCAGGCCATTGCCGCCGGCCAGTGCGACGTCGGCATCGTCAACACCTACTACTACGGCCGCATGCACAAGGACAATCCGCAGTTGCCGGTGAAGCTGTTCTGGCCGAACCAGGGCGACCGTGGCGTGCACGTCAACCTGTCGGGCATCGGCCTGACCCGGCACGCGCCGCACCCGGAAGCGGCGAAGAAGCTGGTGGAGTGGATGACCGGGCCGGACGCTCAGGCGCTGTTCGCCGGCATCAACCAGGAGTTCCCGGCCAACCCGAAGGTGGCGCCGTCGCAGGAAGTCGCGGCCTGGGGTGAGTTCAAGGCCGACAGCATCCCGGTTGAAATCGCCGGCAAGCGCCAGGCCGAGGCGATCAAGCTGATGGACCGCGCCGGCTGGAATTGATGCGCGCGCCGGCGCCTTACGGGGCCTCGGCGTCGTCCTTGTGGTCGACGGAGAGCGCCTTGCCGCTCTCCGCCAGCAGGCAGATGAACTGGCCGTCGGACTGATCGCTACGGCGCAACTGGGCGGTCACCCGTTTGCTGGCGTGCTGCCCGTCCACCTCGCCGTCGTAGGCTTCCTCGCGGATCGACGTCGGCTCCACCCAGGTTTTCTGCCAGCGCTCCTGCAGCTGCGGGTTCTTGGCCAGCACCTGCATGGCGAGGTCCAGGCAGGACTCCATGGGCGTCGGGGCGTCGGCCAGGGCGTGGCCGCACAATGGCAGGAGCAGCAGCCCGCAGAGTGCGCGAGGGGAGAACATGGGCTTTTTCCTTGGCAGGTTTGAATGGCAAAGTGGCCGATTCGACCGCGCTAGCTTGCGGTTTATCCCTGCCGACTGAGGATCAGTCGATTTCGAGTTCAATGAGCGAATCCTTCCGTTCGTGATTCGGAAGTTTCCCTAGAAGAACTTCACCGACGTATTGGAAACACCCACGCATGCGCGCCAACCGCTGGACTCCCATTACCTTCGCCGTCGCCGCCCTGGTGCTGCTGCCGATCAGCGTCCTGCTGCTGAGCTGGGCGGAAATCGACCGCGAGATCTGGTCGCACCTGTGGGAAACCCAGATGGCCCGGCTGTTGGGAAATACCCTGGTGCTGGTGGCTGGCGTGGGCGTCGGCGTCACCGTGCTGGGCGTCAGCCTGGCCTGGCTCACCAGCCTCTGCGAATTCCCCGGCCGACGCTGGCTGGACTGGGCACTGATGCTGCCCTTCGCCGTGCCTGCCTACGTGCTGGCCTTTGTCTTCGTCGGCCTGCTGGACTTCTCCGGCCCGGTGCAGACGCTGCTGCGCGAGTGGTTCGGCAGCGGCCTGCGGCTGCCCCGCGTGCGCTCCACTGGCGGGGTGATCACCGTGCTGGTGCTGGTGTTCTACCCCTACGTCTATCTGCTGGCGCGTACCGCCTTCCTCGCCCAGGGGCGCGGGCTGACCGAAGCGGCGCGGGTGCTGGGCCTGTCGCCGCTGGCGGCATTCTGGCGTGTCGCCCTGCCCATGGCGCGGCCGGCCATCGGCGCCGGGCTGGCGCTGGCGATCATGGAGACCCTGGCGGATTTCGGTACCGTCTCGGTGTTCAACTTCGATACCTTCACCACCGCCGTCTACAAGACCTGGTACGGCTTCTACAGCCTTTCCAGCGCCACCCAGCTGGCCAGCCTGCTGCTGCTGTTCGTCATGCTGGTGCTGCTGGGCGAACGCTATAGCCGTGGCCGCAGCGGCGTGCCCAACGAGCGTCCGCGCGGTGCGGCGCTGTACCGGCTGCACGGTTGGAAGGCCTTCGCCGCCAGCGCGTGGTGCCTGCTGGTGTTTGCCTGCGCCTTCGTCATCCCGGTGTTGCAGCTGGTGGTCTGGGTCTGGCAGAAGGGCCGCTTCGACCTCGACGAGCGCTACTGGGGCCTGATTCTGCACAGCCTCTACCTGGGCGGCTTCGCGGCTGTGCTGACGGTTGCCGTGGCGCTGCTGCTGGCCTTCGCCCGGCGCCTGTCGCCAACGCCGGCAGTGCGCTCGGCAGTGGGTATTTCCAATCTCGGCTATGCGCTGCCCGGCTCGGTGCTGGCGGTGGCGATCATGCTGGCCTTCAGCTGGCTGGACAATCACGCGGTAATCCCGCTCTCCAGCGCCCTGGGTGGCGCCGGCAAGCCGCTGCTGCTGGGCAGCCTCGGCGCGCTGCTGGTGGCCTACCTGATCCGCTTCATGGCGGTGGCCTACAACCCGCTGGAAGGCGCGCTGGCGCGGATTCGCCCGTCGCTTCCGGAAGCTTCCCGCAGCCTGGGTGTCGGCGGCGCGGGATTGTTCTTCCGCGTCTATCTGCCGCTTCTGCTGCCGGGAGCGCTGAGTGCCGCGCTGCTGGTGTTCGTTGATGTGCTCAAGGAAATGCCGGCCACCCTGCTGATGCGTCCGTTCGGCTGGGACACCCTGGCCGTGCGCGTCTTCGAGATGACCAGCGAAGGCGAGTGGGCCCGCGCCGCGCTGCCCGCGCTGACGCTGGTGCTGGTGGGCCTGTTCCCGGTGATCGGCCTGATCCGTCGCTCCGCGCGCCAGAGCGGTTCTTCTCGGCCCTGAGAATCGGCCGTCGGACAAGCTGTCCAGAGTCCGGTCATGCGACTACAATGCGCGCGTTTCGTGCGGGCCGTACTCGCGCTCCGCACCCGCCTCGCCCGGAAGGAGAACACCCATGGGACAGCGCACGCCGCTCTATGATTTGCACGTCGCCCTCGGCGCCAAGATCGTCGATTTCGGCGGTTGGGACATGCCGTTGCACTACGGCTCGCAAGTCGAAGAGCACCACCAGGTACGTCGCGATTGCGGCGTGTTCGACGTTTCCCACATGACCGTGGTCGACGTCACCGGTCCGCAGGCCAGGGAATACCTGCAGCGACTCCTGGCCAACGATGTCGAACGTTTGCAGGTTCCGGGCAAGGCGCTGTACAGCGGCATGCTCAACGAGCGCGGCGGCGTGGTCGACGACCTCATCGTCTATCTCGGCGTGTACGGCTACCGCGTGGTGGTCAACGCCTCCACCCGCGACAAGGACATGGCCTGGATGCAGGCCCACACCGAAGGCTTCGACGTCACCCTGACCGAGCGCGCCGATCTTGCCATGCTGGCCGTCCAGGGCCCGAACGCCCGCGAGAAGACC
The DNA here is from genome assembly GCA_046940325.1 of Enterobacterales bacterium AE_CKDN230030158-1A_HGKHYDSX7. Lineage (GTDB taxonomy): Bacteria > Pseudomonadota > Gammaproteobacteria > Pseudomonadales > Pseudomonadaceae > Pseudomonas. The sequence goes on from JBKYMN010000002.1 coordinate 586,130, forward strand.
GCCGAGCTGGTCACGCCCTCGCGTGCCGCGCTGATCCGTGAACTCAAGCCCTTCCAGGGCAAGGCCGATGGTGACTGGTTCATCGCCCGCACCGGCTACACCGGTGAAGACGGCCTGGAAATCATGCTGCCGGCGTCCGAAGCGCCGGGCTTTCTCAACGACCTGGTCGGCGCCGGCATCTCCCCGGCAGGCCTGGGCGCGCGCGATACCCTGCGCCTGGAAGCCGGGATGAACCTCTACGGCCAGGACATGGACGAAGACGTCACCCCGCTGGCCGCCAACATGGCCTGGACCATCGCCTGGGAACCCGAAGGCCGCGACTTCATCGGCCGCAAGGCCCTGGAAGCGCAGAAGGCTGCCGGGGACGCGCCCAAGCTGGTCGGCCTGGTGCTGGAAGAGCGCGGCGTGCTGCGCGCCCACCAGGTGGTTCGCGTCGCCGGCGTCGGCGAAGGCGAGATCACCAGCGGCAGCTTCTCCCCGACGCTCGGCAAATCCATCGCCCTGGCCCGCGTGCCGGCGGCCACCGGCGACCGCGCCGAGGTGGAAATCCGTGGCAAGTGGTACCCGGTTCGGGTCGTTCAGCCGAATTTCGTGCGTCATGGCAAAGCCCTGATCTAAATTGCATGATCTAACTTAGAAGAGGGCGGTATCGCCGCCCGTCGCCCAGTCCCCGAGGAACAACAAGATGAGCAATATCCCCGCCGACCTGCGTTACGCCGCCAGCCACGAGTGGGCGCGCCTGGAAGCCGACGGCACCGTGACCGTGGGCATCTCCGACCACGCCCAGGAAGCCCTGGGCGACGTGGTCTTCGTCGAACTGCCGGAAGTGGGCAAGACCCTCGCCGCCGGCCAGGAAGCCGGTGTCGTCGAGTCGGTGAAGGCCGCCTCGGACATCTACGCCCCGGTGGGCGGCGAAGTCATCGCCGTCAACGACGTGCTGGCCGACACCCCCGAAGAAGTGAACAACGACCCGTACGGTTCCTGGTTCTTCAAGCTCAAGCCGAGCAACCCGGCCGAGCTGGACAAGCTCCTCGACGCCGCCGGCTACCGCGCTGCCAGCGACGCCGACGCGTAAGACACTGCTGTAAACACAGGCCTCGACTCGTCGGGGCCTGTTCTTTTTAGGGAACGACCCTTTCGAGACCGTGGCCATGTCGAACACCCCTTCGCTTTCCCAGCTGCACCAGCCTGATGCCTTCCTCGCCCGTCACCTGGGCCCCGACGCCGCCGAGCAGCAAGCCATGCTCGAGACCCTCGGGCTGAGCAGCCGTGACGACCTGATCGTGCAGACCGTGCCGCCGGCGATCCGCCTGAACCGTGCACTGGACCTGCCGGTCGCCCTCGACGAGCAGGGTGCGCTGGCCAGGCTGAAGGGGTACGCACTGAAGAACGAGCTGTGGACCAGCCTGATCGGCACCGGCTACTACGGCACCCTGACGCCCACCGTGATCCTGCGCAACGTGCTGGAGAACCCGGGCTGGTACACCGCCTACACCCCGTACCAGCCGGAGATCGCCCAGGGCCGTCTCGAATCCCTGCTGAACTTCCAGCAGATGACCATCGACCTCACCGGCCTCGACCTTGCCAGCGCCTCGCTGCTGGACGAAGCCACCGCCGCCGCCGAGGCCATGGCCCTGGCCAAGCGTGTCGCCAAGGCCAAGAGCAACCTGTTCTTCGTCGACGCCCAGTGCCACCCGCAGACCATCTCCGTGGTGCAGACCCGTGCCGAAGCCTTCGGCTTCGACGTGGTGGTCGATGAGCTGGACAACCTCGGCCAGCACGCGGTGTTCGGTGCGCTGCTGCAATACCCGGACACCCGTGGCGAAATCCGCGACCTGCGCCCGGTGATCGAAGCGCTGCACGCCCAGCAGGCCCTGGCCTGCGTGGCCAGCGACCTGCTCGCGCTGCTGCTGCTCACCCCGCCGGGCGAGCTGGGCGCCGACGTGGTGCTGGGCAGCGCCCAGCGCTTCGGCGTGCCCATGGGCTACGGTGGCCCGCACGCGGCCTTCTTCGCCTGCCGCGACGACTACAAGCGCGCCATGCCCGGCCGCATCATCGGCGTGTCCAAGGACGCCCGTGGCAACACCGCGCTGCGCATGGCGCTGCAGACCCGCGAGCAGCACATCCGCCGCGAGAAGGCCAACTCCAACGTCTGCACCTCGCAGGTGCTGCTCGCCAACATCGCCAGCCTGTACGCCGTCTACCACGGCCCGCAGGGCCTCAAGCGCATCGCCCAGCGCGTGCATCGCCTGACTTCCGTACTGGCCGCCGGCCTTGCCGCCAAGGGGCTGAAGCCGGTCAACCAGCACTTCTTCGACACCCTGACCTTCGACGTCGGTGCGCAGCAGCAGGCCATCGTCGAGCGCGCCCGCGCCGCCCGCGTCAACCTGCGCATCGTCGGAGAGGACCGCCTGGGCGTGAGCCTGGACGAAACCACCAGTGCCGAGACCCTAGCCAGCCTGTTCGATATCCTGCTGGGCGCTGGCCACGGCCTGGACGTTGCGCAACTGGACGCCGGCCAGGTTGCCGACGGCATTCCCGCCGCCCTGCAACGCAGCAGCGATTACCTGACCCACCCGGTGTTCAACCGCCACCACAGCGAAACCGAGATGCTGCGCTACCTGCGCCAGCTCGAAGGCAAGGACCTGGCGCTGAACCAGTCGATGATCCCGCTGGGCTCCTGCACCATGAAGCTCAACGCCACCAGCGAGATGATCCCGATCACCTGGCCGGAATTCGCCACCCTGCATCCCTTCGTGCCGCGCGAGCAGGCCGAGGGCTACCGCCTGATGATCGAGGAGCTGGAAAGCTGGCTCTGCGCGATCACCGGTTTCGACGCCATCTGCATGCAGCCCAACTCCGGCGCCCAGGGCGAGTACGCGGGCCTGCTGGCGATCCGCAAATACCACGAGAGCCGTGGCGACGCGCACCGCAACATCTGCCTGATCCCGTCCTCGGCCCACGGTACCAACCCGGCTTCGGCGATCATGGCGAGCATGCGCGTGGTCATCGTCGAGTGCGACAAGGGTGGCAACGTCGATCTGGAGGACCTGAAGCGCAAGGCGGCCGAAGCCGGCGAGCAGCTGTCCTGCCTGATGATCACCTACCCGTCGACCCACGGCGTGTACGAGGAAGGCATCCGCGAGATCTGCGAGGTTATCCACAGCCACGGCGGCCAGGTCTACATGGATGGCGCCAACCTCAACGCCCAGGTCGGCCTTGCGCGTCCGGCGGACATCGGTGCCGATGTGTCGCACATGAACCTGCACAAGACCTTCTGCATTCCCCACGGCGGTGGCGGCCCGGGCATGGGCCCGATCGGCGTGAAGAAGCACCTTGCGCCCTTCGTCGCCAACCACCCGGTGATCCGGATCGAAGGCCCGAACCCGCTCAACGGCGCAGTGAGCGCCGCGCCCTGGGGTAGCGCGAGCATCCTGCCGATCAGTTGGATGTACATCGCCATGATGGGCCCGCAGCTGGCCGACGCCACCGAGGTGGCGATCCTCAACGCCAACTACCTGGCCCAGCAGCTCGATGGCGCCTTCCCGGTGCTCTACCGTGGCCGCAACGAGCGCGTTGCCCACGAATGCATCCTCGACCTGCGCCCGCTCAAGGCACAGACCGGGATCAGCGAGGAAGACGTGGCCAAGCGCCTGATGGACTACGGCTTCCACGCGCCGACCATGTCCTTCCCGGTGCCCGGCACGCTGATGGTGGAGCCCACCGAGAGCGAGTCCAAGCATGAGCTGGATCGCTTCATCGAGGCCATGCTGTCGATCCGCGCAGAGATCGCCAAGGTCGAGACCGGCGAGTGGCCGGCCGAGGACAACCCGCTCAAGCGCGCGCCGCACACGCTGGCGGACGTCACCGGGCTGTGGGATCGCCCGTATCAGATCGCCGAAGCGGTGACCCCGACCGAGCACACCCGCGCCTTCAAGTACTGGCCGGCGGTGAACCGCGTGGACAACGTCTACGGCGACCGCAACCTGTTCTGTGCCTGCGTGCCGGTGGACGACTACCGCGAATAACCCGTGCGCTGAATTGAAAAAGCCGCCTTCGGGCGGCTTTTTCATGCGCGGGATACAAGTTTTTTGTAGGAGCGAGCTTGCTCGCTCCTACAGTTCATGCGGCGTAGGGGCGAACTCGGCAGAGGCATTTCAGGGTATGAGTTGCAGCCGGCCGATCAGGCGGATCAGCAGCACGAACAGGACGATCATCAGCACATTGCTGAGCATGCCGATCAGGTTGTACAGGGCCGAGGGCAGCAGTGAGTAGATCTCCAGGCCGACCACACTGAGCAGGCGGCTGAGCAGCCAGAATCCTTCACTGACGATCAGCAGGATCAGGGTGATCTTCAGCGGCGGGATGGGATCGTTCATGGGACACTCCTTGTCGTAGGCGGAGTGTCAGTAGAACACAGCCCGTGCCGCCTGGCGTGGCCCGCGGCGAGCGCCACGGGCCACGCCGGTGGGTGTCACTGGGCGGGTGCGTCATCGGGGCGGGTCAGGATGGCGTTGGCCAGTTCCATGTCGCTGCGGTCCTGCAGGGCGGCGTCGTCGCTGCGCAGGCGGGTGAGGGCGGCTTCGAGGTAGGGGCCGCGGATGGCGCCGTCACTGGCGACGAAGGCGCTGGCGTCGTCCTGGGCGGCGACGATCAGCTTGTCGTGCTTGAAGGTCAGGTAGGTCGACGCGGTGGTCGCGCCGGACGAGATGACATCGCGCCAGAAGCCGCCGTCGGCCATGGCCGAGGCAACGGGTAGGGCGAGCAGGGCAAGGGCCGTGGCCAGTTTCGCGGTACGCATCGGGTACACCTCCGCAAGGTCCGTGTTCAGGTGAGAGGCGCGGCGGCTGGCGGGAGTTCCAACTTTCCTGCGACGGTCTGCGCGAGCGGTCGCCCGCGCAGACCGTTTTCGATCAACGCTGGGCGGCGAGGATCGCCGAGGCCAGCTCGGCGTCGCTGGCTTGCGCCAGGGCCGGATCGGCGCTGCGCATCTGCTGCAGCGTGGCTTCCAGGTAGGGGCCACGGATGGCGCCGTCAGTGGCGATGAAGCTGGCGGCATCGTCCTGGGCCGGACCGATCAGCTTGTGGTCGTCATGGCTGGTCAGGTAGCTCGAGGCGGTGGTGGCGCCGGAGGTCAGAACGCTGCGCCAGAAGTCGCGATCTTCGGCCATGGCACAGGTGAGAGGGAGCAGGGTGAGGGCTACGACAGCAGGGACAAAACGGCGACGCATGATGGTTCCTTGAGTGATTGCGCGCCACTCAGAGCATCGGAATATTCCGCGGTTCCCTCCTGTCGTCGGAAATGTCTGTCGTCTGAGCTTCCTGCCGTCTGAGTCATCTGTCGTCGTAGCTGTCACTCGCGCTTGAGTGAGGGGTCGTCCGGGTTCTGCTGCTCAAGCTCCGCTGTGAACTGCTGGACCTTCTGGAACTGCCCGGATTCGCGCAGGTAATCGATCAGTACCAGTCGCGCTGCGCGGTTGGCCGGGTGCTTCTGCAGCAGGGTCTCCAGTTCGTGGCAGGCGCCGTCGCTGTCGCCGGTGTCGTGCAGGGCGATAGCCAGTACGTAGCGCAATTGATCGTCGTCCGGCGCCAGGCGAACGGCCTCACGCAGTTCCTTGAGAGCCTGAGGACGATCACCCTGGCGAATCAGGGCGAGCCCCTTGATGTGGTGCAGCAGGCCCGATGTCGGGTGTTGGCGCAGGCTTTCGTCCAGCAGTTGACGCGAATCGACATCGCGGCCGGAGGCGCTCAGCCACTGGATCAGGGTCACGCTGGCCGGGATGAAGTCCGGGTTGCGCTGGAGCGCTGCGCGCAGGGCGGGCTCCACCTGGTCGGGGCGGTCGGTCTGCTGATAGAGCATGGCGAGGTTGAGATTGGCCTCGGCACGCTCTGCAAGGCTTTGCTGGACCTGCTCATATTCTTCGAGACCCTTGCCCAGGCCGGCTCCGACGCTGGCGCGAACCGGCGGCGGGAGCTGGGCCAGTTGCCAGGCGGCGGCGATGCGCACGGCGCGGATCGGGTCCTCGAGCAGGGGCGCCAGCAGCAGGGCCTGTTGCGGAGCGCCCGCCAGGGTCGGCAGGGCTTCGACGGCGGCATTGCGTACCAGCGGGTCGGCGTCTTTCAGGCCCAGGGCCACCAGTTCCAGCGAGCGCTGGCTGGGGTAGCTGGGCAGTTCGGCGAGCAGGGTCGCGCGACGGATGGCCGGCAGGTCGGTCGTCGCCAGCAGCAGGTGCAGTGCGCGGGAGGCGCCGGGCTTGCCATTGCGGGCCTTCCACAGTGTGTCGTCGTAGCGCGGTGCGGGGTTGCTGGAGGCATTGGCCTTGGCCGGCAGCTCGCTGGCGAACCATTCGCGGAACTTCGCCCCGAGCTGTTTTGCCGGCATGTCGCGGTGGCAGGCCTGGCAGGCGTCGGGTGCACCGATGCGCCGAGCGTGGAGCGGGTCGGGCAAGGTGAAGCCATGGTCGTGGCGGTAGTCGTTGACCATGTAGTAACGCCCCGGCATGTGGCAGGAGGTGCACTGCGCACCGGGCGTGCCGGGTTGGTGATGAGTGTGCTCGGGCGAGTCGTAGTTCTTCGCCTGCAGGCCCTTGCCGTCGATCTGCGGGCGTACCGCCTTGCCGGCGGTGTTGTGGCATTGCAGGCAGACGCCGTTGCCCGGCGCTTTCAGCTCGCCACTGTGGGGGTTGTGGCAGTCGGTGCACTGCACGCCCTTGGCGAACATCTTGCTCTGGGTGAAGGAGCCCCACTCGAAGACCTCGTCCTTGATCTTGCCGTCGATCTCGTACAGCTCGCGGGTCAGTGTGCTGGGCAGATAGTCGTCCATGAAGCGGTGCTTGTTCTGGAACCCGTCGGCCAGTGGCGCGCGACGGGCGTGGCAGCGCGCGCAGGTCTCGACGATGGTGCTCTGGCTGGCGTTCTGCAACGGTACTTCGAAGCCCTTGTCCGCGCTGCGCTCAGGCTTCTGCGCCCACTCCAGGTGCTTGGACGCCGGCCCATGGCAGGCCTGGCAGCCGACGCCAAGGCTGTTCCAGTGACTGGCGAAGCTGTCGGTCTTCGCATCGAAATTGCGCTTGAAACCGGTGGTGTGGCACTCGACGCACATGAAGTTGGCGTTCTGCGCCGGGCGCGTCCAGTGCAGCTCGTCCTTGTGGTCGATACGCTGGCCGGGCATGAGCTGGAACCACTGGTGCTTGCGGATATCCCAGGCGACACCGAGGGCCTGCAGGCGTCCGCCCGGGTAGTCGATCAGGTATTGCTGCAGCGGTTCGAAGCCGAAGGTGTAGGCGACCTTGAAGTCGGCCGGCTTGCCGTCGGCGCCGGGCGTGTTGACCCAGTATTCGTTGCCCTTGCGGAAGAAGCGGGTGGTCTCGGTTTCGCCCTTGAAGGTGACATCGGCAAAGTCGCCCAGCACATTGCCTTCGGTGGCCGACTTCATCGCCTGCTGGTGATGGGAGCCCTGCCAATCCTTGAGTTGTGCCTGGTGGCAGCTGGCGCAGGTGGTTTCATCGACCAGCTGTGCGGTTTGCATTGCCGGCGCTGGCGCCTGTGCGGGAGGGGCAGGAGCTGTGTTCAGTATCGGTGGGTGGCCGCTGGGCAGTTTGACGCCGCTGTCCTGTTCGACCCAGATCCACGCCCCCAGGGTGGCCAGGAGCACTGCTCCGGCGATGGCTGCTATCCAGCCGTGACGCAAGCCTTTGGGTTGCACGGTGGCGGGAGCGGGGCGAGGTTTCTTGGTCTTGTGGGGCATGGACATCCAGTGTTCGCGGCGACTCCGTGGGTAAAGGAGCTTCGGCGAGCCGGCAGAGACTGTCAACGCGGGCGAGCTGCCTTTCTCCAGGGCTGGCGGTCCGCCACGCTGTGGGCGTTACGGCTGGCGGATTTCGGCGACCCGCGCGCTGTCGACCTTCACTTCCGGGTTGCCGAACTGTGCGGTGAGGTAGTTCACCAGGGTGGCGATCTGCTGGTCATTGAGGGTGCCGGCGAAGCCGGGCATGAAGATGTCCTCGCTGCCCACCTTGCGGTGCACGCCGCCCAGTATCACCTGCACCAGGTTGTCCGGCTGCAGGGCGCCGACCGCGCTGTTCTTCAGCAGCATGGGGTAGTAACCGTCCTTCACCCCTTCGCCGCTCCAGGAGTGGCAGCTGGCGCAGTTGCCCAGGTACAAGCGGGCGCCGTCGTCGGGCTTTTGCGCGGCGAAGTCCTGGCCGCGCAGGCTGACCACGTCGTCCGCCGGCTCACCCCAGGCGAAGCGCGCCTTGCGCTCGCCATCGCTCACTGCCGGCACGCTGCGCAGGTAGCTGGCGATGGCCTGCAGGTCGGCGTCGGTCATGTACTGGAAGCTGTGCTCCACTGCCTCCGCCATGGGCCCGGCGGCCTGGGCCTTGCCCGGCACGCGCCCGCTCCTGAGGTACTGGACGATCTCCGCGTCGCTCCAGCCGCCGATGCCGCTGTGGGTGTCGGGGGTAATGTTGAAGGCGTACCAGCCGCCCAGTGCGGCGCCGGCGAGGAAGCCGGTGCTGTGCTCGTCCAGGGCCTTCTCCTGGAAGGCCATGCCGCGTGGCGTGTGGCAGGTGCCGCAGTGCGCCAGGCCCTGGACCAGGTAAGCGCCGCGGTTCCAGGCCGGGCTCTGCTTCGGGTTGTTCTGGTAGACCTCGTCGTCGTGGAACAGCAGGTTCCAGATCGCCAGCGGCCAGCGCATGTCCAGCGGCCAGGCGATGTCGGAATCCTGGTTGGGCTGGGCCACGGCCTGCACGCCACCGTTGAGGAACCAGGCGTAAAGCGCCTTCATGTCCTCGTCGTTGATCTTCGCGTAGGCGGTGTAGGGCATCGCCGGGTAGAGCCGCGTGCCACCCTTGGCCACGCCTTCGCGCACGGCGCGGGAGAAATCGTCGTAGCTGTAGCTGCCGATGCCGGTCTTCGGGTCGGGGGTGATGTTGGTGGAGTACACCGCGCCCAGCGGCGTGGCCAGCGGCAGGCCGCCGGCGAAGGGCTTGCCGCCCGGCGCGGTGTGGCAGGCCGCGCAGTCACCGGCGCGGGCGAGGTATTCGTCGCGTTGCAGGAGGTCCGTCGGGGCGGGGTCCAGGGCCTTGGCGGCGTGGGAAGCCAGGGGTGTGGCCAGCAGGGCGAGCAGCAGGAGACGTTTCATGCCTTGGCCTCCCGCTTCAGGTGCTCGGCCAGGCGCAGGGCCAGGGCGGCGATGGTCAGGGTGCAGTTCACCGAGCCGACGGTGGGCATCACGCCGCTGCTGGCGATGAACAGGTTGGGGTGGTCGTGGCTGCGGCACTGGGCGTCCACCACCGAGTCCTTCGGGTCGGCGCCCATCAGCACGGTGCCAGTGATGTGGTTGTTGTTGGCGAAGCTGTCGTCGAACTTCACTTCCTCGCCATTGAGCAGCTTGGCCGCGTGGGCGTAGACCTCGCGGGTGTGCACCGCGCTCTTGCGCACGTAGTCGTCCATCGCGTAGGTGAATTCGGGCTTGGGGATGCCGGCGGCGTCGCGCTCGGTGGCGCTGGGCACGATGCGATTCTCCGGGTGCGGGAGGATTTCGTGGAAGCTGTCGAAGCGCACGAAACGCGCGGCGCGGTCGCGGATCTTCGCCTCCAGGTCATGGCCCAGCAGCAGCGGCCCTAGGCGGATCAGCTCGGTGGCGACCTGATCGGTGCGCGAGAGGTTGGACAGGTGGATCTTCTTCGAGGCGTACTCGCTGCGGAAGGCACCATCACGGAAGCCCACCATGGAGGTCATCTCCTGCGGCCCACGCCCAGGCCAGAGCTTCTCGTCGGCGTAGAACTGCACGGCGGTGCCGGGGTGGTCCATGAGGTTGCGGCCGACCATGTCCGAGCTGTTGCCGACCTCGGACATCAGCATCAGCTTGGGCGTCTCGATGCCGTTGGCGGCGAGGATGAAGGTGTCGCCCTCGACGCGCACCTCGTTGCCCTGCGGGTCCTTGTACAGCGCCGCGACGATCTTGCCGCCGTCGCCTTTCTCCAGCTTGAACACCACAGCGTTTTCGATCAGCCGGGCGCCGGCCGCCTCGGCCTTGTCGACATGGACGATGCCGTTGTACATGGCGCCGATGGGGCAGATCGGCATGCAGTTGTTGTTGCCGCAGCAGGTCGGCCGGTTGTCGTAGGGGCGGCTGTTGCGCGCCACCGGCTCGGTCACCACGCGATAGCCGTTGGCGTTGAGCAGGGTCTTGATCCGCTGTTCGTTCCACGACAGCGGCAGCGGCGCCATCGGGTAGGGCTGGCTGCGTGGCGAGTCGAGTTCTTCGTCGCCGGGGCCCCAGACGCCCAGTTCTTCCTCGGCGCGCTGGTACCAGGGCTCCAGCTCGGCGTACTCGATGGGCCAGTCGCGGCCTACGCCGTAGAGGCTCTTCAGCTTGAAATCGTTGGGCAGGAAGCGCCACGCGGACGCCGCCCAGTGCCAGGTGGTGCCGCCCACGGCGCGGATGTACTGCACGTCGTAGGGATGCTCGCCCTTCTGGATCAGGTAGTGGTTGTCCGGTTTGAACTGCGGGTGCGGCGCGAAGGGCGTGGATGGGTAGGGCGCCTGGTTGTCGGATTTGTCCGCCTGGTTGCGGAAGCGTTCGACGATCTCCCAGCGGCCCATGCGCGGGCCGGCCTCGAGGATCAGCACGTCCTTGCCCGCCAGGGCCAGTTGAAGGGCCACCAGGGCGCCGGCGACTCCGGAACCGACCACCACGAAATCCGCACGTTGCGTATCGGCCATGCTCAGGCCCCCCGCTCGGTCGGCTGCGCGGCCCAGAAGCCGGGCTTGTTCGGGCAGTAGCTGCGGATCACCAGCACGTCGTCCACGGCGCGGAACATCAGCGCCTGTTCGTAGGTGACGACCGTGGCGCTGCTGTCATCGCCGATCTGCCCCAGGTACCAGCCGCCGAGAATCTGCCGGGCCAGCCACTGCTGGCGCTCGTTCCAGCTCTCCGGGGCGTCGCCCAGGCGGTCGAGCAGTTCGGCCAGGCTCTGCCGCAGCGCGGTATCGCGCTGGGCCAGCGCGCCGAACAGGCGCTCGCCGATGCGCGCATCGAGGTGGCTGCGCCCGGTCAGGCGTTGGGACAGGGTCATGAACTCGTCCAGCTCGGTCGCCGCCTGCGGGGTCAGCGCGGCCCAGGTGCGCGCGGCGGGGCTGAGCAGCACTCCGCCAGCGGCAGCGCTGGCGCAGGCCACCGCCAGCAGGCGGCGGCGGGAAACGGCAAAGGCGGGCAGGGGAGCCTCGGACATGACGACCTCTCTTGCAACAGGCGAACGGTTGGGGGCGCGGTCTGTCGCCGCTTGAATCCTGACGCTGTGTGCTCGGGCAGCCAGCGGGCCGGTCCGTCGGTCGGACTGGCGATACCGTGCTGCGACCCTTAGTATTGCCGCTTGTTCAGATTCTGCCGGGCGAATCGATCTGCCGGCGGCCCCATGAGAGCCGCGTCGCAGAGCCTCACGGCCGGCCTTTGGGTGAAACCTTCGCGATGAAACAGTACCTCGACCTCATGCGCCACGTGCGCGAACACGGCACCTTCAAGAGCGACCGCACCGGCACCGGCACCTACAGCGTGTTCGGCCACCAGATGCGCTTCGACCTGGCCGAAGGCTTCCCGCTGGTGACCACCAAGAAGTGCCACCTCAAATCGATCGTCCATGAGCTGCTGTGGTTCCTCAAAGGTTCGACCAACATTGCTTACCTGAAGGAAAACGGCGTCTCGATCTGGGACGAGTGGGCCGACGAGAACGGCGACCTGGGCCCGGTCTACGGCTACCAGTGGCGCTCCTGGCCGGCGCCGGACGGCCGCCACATCGACCAGATCGCCAACCTGATGCAGATGCTGAAGAACAACCCGGACTCGCGCCGGCTGATCGTCTCCGCCTGGAACCCGGCGCTGATCGACGAGATGGCCCTGCCACCGTGCCATGCGCTGTTCCAGTTCTACGTCGCCGACGGCAAGCTCAGCTGCCAGCTGTACCAGCGCTCGGCCGACATCTTCCTCGGTGTGCCCTTCAACATCGCCAGCTACGCACTGTTGACCCTGATGGTCGCGCAGGTCGCCGGTTTCGAGCCGGGCGAGTTCATCTGGACCGGCGGTGACTGCCACCTTTACGCCAACCATCTGGAGCAGACCGACCTGCAGCTGACCCGCCAGCCGCTGCCGCTGCCGACCATGAAGATCAACCCCGAGGTGAAGGACCTGTTCGACTTCCGCTTCGAGGACTTCGAGCTGGTGGGCTACGAGGCCCACCCGCACATCAAGGCGCCGGTCGCTGTCTGACCTGCCCTCGTTGAAGAAAAGGCCGGCGCAATGCCGGCCTTTTTGTTTCTGCGTGACTTCCGCGCTCCCGGGTGAAACGTACCCTCCCATTCATTCGGTGAATAAGCGTTTCGCCTGGCGGTACGAGGTTTCATAAGTCTGCAGCGCATTGCTATGCTCCCCCGGCTGGCCGCCGAGCAGCGGCCTACGGATTTTCCGCCGAACAACGACAACACCGGGGACCGTCATGCAGCCTTTCAGCTTTGCCACCACCGCGCAGATCCTCTGTGAAAGTGGCTCCGCCGCCCGCCTGGGTGAACTCTGTCGCGAGCGCGGCACCCAGCGCGTGCTCATCGTCACCGACCCCGGCATCACCCGGTTGAACATGCTCGACGGCATCCTGCCCGGCTTCGCCTCGGCCGGTGTGGCCGTGGAAGTCTTCGACCAGGTGCTGGCCGACCCGCCGGAAAGCGTGGTGCTGGTCGCCGTCGAACTGGCGCGAATGATGGGCGCAGAGCTGGTGGTGGGCTTTGGTGGCGGCAGCTCGATGGACGTGGCCAAGCTGGTGGCGCTGCTGGCGCATCCCCAGGCCACCCAGGGGTTGGGCGATGTCTTCGGCGTGGGCAATGCGCGGGGCCCGCGCCTGCCGCTGATCCAGGTGCCGACCACCGCCGGCACCGGCTCGGAAGTGACGCCGATCGCCATCGTCACCACCGGCGAGACCACCAAGATGGGCGTGGTCAGTCCGCACCTGCTGCCGGACCTGGCGCTGCTCGACGCCGACCTCACCCTCGGCCTGCCACCGGCGGTCACTGCCGCCACCGGCATCGACGCCATGGTCCACGCCATCGAGGCCTACACCAGCAAGCTGAAGAAGAACCCACTGTCCGACCTGCTGGCTCGCGAGGCGCTGCGCCTGCTGGCGCTGAACCTCGACGAAGTGGTGCACAACGGCCGCAACCGCGAGGCACGCCAGGCCATGCTGCTGGGCGCCTGCCTGGCCGGCCAGGCTTTCGCCAACGCCCCGGTGGCTGCCGTGCATGCGCTGGCCTATCCGCTGGGCGGGCACTTCCACATTCCTCACGGGCTGAGCAACGCACTGGTGCTGCCCGAAGTGATCCGCTTCAATGCGCCCAGCGCCGGCGCGCTGTACGCAGAATTGGCGCCCCTGCTGCTGGGCGAGCGCCTGCGCCGTGATGCCGACCTCACCGAGCAGTTCATCGCCGAACTGGCCGACCTCAGCCCGCGCAGCGGCCTGCCCTCGCGCCTGCGCGATGCCGGCGTGCCCGAGGACAGCCTGCCGCGCCTGGCTGCCGACGCCCTGTTGCAGCAGCGCCTGCTGGTGAATAATCCCCGCGAGGTCAGCGAGGCCGACGCCCTGGCCATCTACCGAGCCGCCTTCTGAGATATCCATGAGCGAACAGCACCCCAGCCGCGCCGATTACGCGCACTTCCAGCCGATCACCACCCGCTGGCATGACAACGACATCTACGGCCACGTGAACAACGTGACCTACTACGGCTTCTTCGACACGGCGGTGAACACCTACCTGATCGAGCGCGGCGGGCTGGATATCCATGACGGCGAGATCGTCGGCTTCGTGGTCAGCTCCAGCTGCGACTACTTCGCCCCGGTGGCCTTCCCCGAGCGCATCGAGGTCGGCCTGCGGGTCGGCAAGCTGGGCAACAGCTCGGTGCAGTACGAGTTGGCGATCTTCCGCGAAGGTGAAGACCTGGCCTGCGCGGCCGGCAGGTTCGTGCATGTGTTCGTCGACCGGGCGAGCAACCGCCCGGTGTCGATTCCGCCGCCGCTGCGCGAGGCGATGGAGGTACTGGTGCGCTCCGTGTAGGAGCGGGCCATGCCCGCGATCGCGCCCCTTGGGGCGAACCCGCACGCCGGCGGAGAGTGGACTCACCACCCCATCGGATAATGCTCGATCCGGCACGGCCGGCTCTTGCCGTCGCCCTTGCAGGTGCCGTCCAGGTACTGGTAGCGCATCCATACCCGTTGCCCCGGCGCCGGCCAGTGCTGGCGCGGGATGCGGCTCTGCCAGTCGGCGCTCTCCGGTTCGAAGGCGATCAGTGCGCCCGGGGCCGGGCATTGGGTGCCGGCCGCCCGTGGCTTGGCCGACGCTACCCGCCCCTCCAGCCCGCGCACCGGCAGCTTGAGCGCCCCGATGATCTCCACTTCCATCTGGCAGACCTGCCAGTCCCCGGCGTACGCGGTCTGAGCGGCGCCAAGCGACAGCAGCAGACCGGCGGCAGCAAGCGCTTTCACGAAGAACTCCTTGTAGCCAGTGATCCCTTCCCGACAAGCCTATACGAGGCTGGCGGGATGACACGGGGCTTGTCCCGGATGGCGCGTCCGGCCTATGCTGGCGGCCGGTCGGCAGTTCACCCAGGCGTCGCCGCCTCCCTATGGAGAGCGCTAAACCTGCCGCGCGGTTCCCCGCACTTCTGACGATTCGACACATCTTCCCCGTGCCGCATCGGAATACGGCGACCCCCGATAACCTCCTGCGCGAGGTCTTGGCACGCAACGAGGATTGCACTGTGTCCAGGCAACGCTTGCCCTACCACGCCCCCGACATTTCCGCCCTGGCGAAATCGCTGGCGCGCCAGCTCGACGATTCGCCCGAGCGCCCCGGCCATGTCGAACTGCTCAACCTGCTGGCCCGCGCCGTGGGCTTTCGCAACTACCAGGCGCTACGCGCCAGTCATCAGGCCGAAACGCGCCTGGCCCGCGAGCCTGCGCCCGAAGCGGTGGTGGATTTTCGCCGCGTCGAGCAATGGCGGCGCTACTTCGATGATGCCGGCTGCCTGCAGCGCTGGCCGAAGAAGCACAGCCACCGCGAGGCCTGTCTCTGGGTACTGTGGTCGCGACTGCCGGCGCGGCAGCGCTGGAGCGAGCGCGAACTCAACGAGCGGCTGCGCGCCCAGGAGCGGCTGGGCGATCACCTGCTGCTGCGACGGGCTCTGGTCGATGGCGGCTGGCTCGCCCGCACCGACGATGGCGGCGAGTATCGCCGAGTCGAACGGCGCCCGCCGGCGGAGCTGGGCGCCTTGTTGTCCTGTCTGCCAGCCTGCGCTTGAGCTGTAGGCCCTGAACGAAAAAGCCCGCCAATTGGCGGGCTTTTTCACACAGGCATCCGTCAGTCGTCGTGATGCTTGTGTTTGTGCTTGTAGTGGCCCTTGCCCTTGTTGTGGCTCTTGCCGCTGCTGTGGTGATCGTCGTTGTCGTCGGCCAGGTGGTTGCCCAGCGCGCCGCCAGCCGCGCCACCCAGGCCCGCGCCGATGGCGCTGCCGGTGGAACCGCCGACCTTGTTGCCGATGACCGAACCGCCGGCCGCGCCCAGGCCGCCGCCAATGGCCGCCTC
Source organism: Enterobacterales bacterium AE_CKDN230030158-1A_HGKHYDSX7 (assembly GCA_046940325.1). Lineage (GTDB taxonomy): Bacteria > Pseudomonadota > Gammaproteobacteria > Pseudomonadales > Pseudomonadaceae > Pseudomonas. Next base: position 601,757 of record JBKYMN010000002.1, read on the forward strand.
GGTCTTGTTGCCGTTCTTCGCACCCATCGCGCCGCCTGCGGCACCGCCTACGCCGGCACCGATGGCCGCGCCGGTGGAGCCGCCCAGGGCGCCGCCCACCACGTTGCCCAGTGCACCGCCAACGCCGCCGCCGATGGCGGTCTTGGTGTCGTCGGCCACGGCATGGCTGGCCAGCAGGGCCAATGCCAGAACAGAAAGAGTCTTACGCATGTTGCGAACCTGAATGTAGGAAGTATCGGGAGAATTGTCCCGCACACAAAACAGCCGGGCAATGCAGCCCGGCTGTCAGCCGTCGCTTACGTGGACTGATCGAGGTTTGCAATGCCCCGGATCAATCCCAGTGACGACGGTGGTGCTTGTTCTTGTACCAGCCGCGGTGACGACCGTTGTCATGCCAGTGGCGGTCGTAACGGCGATCGTCATAGCGAGCATGGCGATAGCCGCGACGGCCGTCGTAGTCGTCATCGTCGTCACGGTTGTTGTCGGCGTAATGGTTGCCCAGTGCGCCGCCTGCGCCGCCGCCCAGGGCTGCGCCGATCAGGCCGCCGGTGGAACCGCCGACCTTGTTGCCGATCACCTGGCCGCCAGCCGCGCCCAGACCGCCGCCGATGGCAGCTTCGGTCTTGTTGCCGCGACGGGCGCCGACGGCCCCGCCAGCTGCGCCGCCGATACCACTACCGATGGCGGCGCCGGTGCTGCCGCCGACCGCCTGGCCGACGACCGAGCCCAATACCCCGCCCAGGGCGCCACCGACGCCGGCACGGGTGTCGCCGTCCGCGAAGGCGGTGCCACCAACCAGCGCAAGAGACAACAGGAGCATCGAGGAGTACTTCATAGAGAGGATCTCTCTGTGGGGATGTTGGAAGCGATCCTCGGGTCGTGCGAAGGCTCTGACAAGGGGGTTCCGACGAGTAACACGACTTTCATCAAATAATGCAAGTATTTGATTTGTGGTCAGAACTTTTTCGATTTCGGGCGGTCTGAGTGTTATTCCAGGGTTCCGCTTTTGCTGTGATTTCGCCACAAAATGCCATTGAAATGATGGCTTCGCACGCAAGACTCCCTGGCCCTTCCGAATTTACCTTTCATCCCCTTCTGACGTGATGCAAATCAAGCGGGTTTTTCGCAGGACGGCCCTTGCCTGCGTGCGCAAAGCTCTCCTGTAGGAGCGGGCCATGCCGGCGATCGCGCCCATGGGGCGCTCCTGCCAGGAGGATCAATGCCTCAGGTCAGACGATCCGCAGGCTCGGCCGCGCCTTCTCGAAGCGGATGGCGACGAACTTCGAGGTCGGCGTGTGGCTGCCCACGCCGTGGCTGTCCAGCGGCACCAGCGGGTTGGTTTCCGGGTAGTAGGCGGCGGCCTGTCCGGCCGGAATGTCATAGGCCAGCAGGGTGAAGCCGTGTACGCGGCGCTCCACGCCGTCCGCCCAGAGCGACAGCATGTCGACCTTCTCGCCGGGCTCGAAGCCCAGTCGGCGGATGTCGGCCTCGTTGGCGAAGACCACCTCGCGGTGGCCGCGCACGCCGCGATAGCGGTCGTCCAGGCCATAGATGGTGGTGTTGTACTGGTCGTGGGAGCGCAGGGTCTGCAGGATCAGGTGCGGCTCCTGGCCGGTCTCGCGGACCTTCGTGTGGACCAGGTCCGCCGGCAGCGGATGGCGATGGAAGTTGGCCTTGCCGCTGGCGGTGTTCCAGCGCCGCGAACCGGCCGAGTTACCGAGGTGGAAGCCACCGGGGTTGGCCACGCGACGGTTGAAGTCGGTGAAGCCGGGGATGGTGTCGGCGATCAGGTCGCGGATGCGGTCGTAGTTGGCGATCATCGCGTCCCAGTCCACCGGGTGGTTGCCCAGGGTGGCCTTGGCGATGCCGGCGATGATGGCGGGCTCGGAGCGCATCAGTTTCGAGGACGGCTCCAGCTGGCCGAAGGACGCGTGGATCATGCTGAAGGAGTCTTCCACGGTCACCGCTTGCGGGCCTTCGGCCTGGCGGTCGATGTCGGTGCGGCCCAGGCACGGCAGGATCAGCGCGTCGCCACCCACGGTGAGGTGGCTGCGGTTGAGCTTGGTGCTGATCTGCACGGTCAGTGCGCAATTGCGCAAGGATTGATGCGTGCGCGGGCTGTCCGGGGTCGCCTGGGCGAAGTTGCCCCCCAGACCGATGAAGACCTTGGCCTCACCGGCGAGCATGGCGTTGATCGCCTCCACGGTGTTGTGGCCGTTCTCGCGCGGCACCTTGAACTGGAAGCGACGTTCGATGGCGTCCAGCAGCGCGACCGGCGGGCGGTCATTGATGCCCATGGTGCGGTCGCCCTGCACGTTGCTGTGGCCTCGCACCGGGCACAGGCCGGCGCCGGGGCGGCCGACATTGCCGCGCAGCAATTGCAGGCTGACCAGTTCCTGGATGGTCGGCACCGAATGGTGGTGCTGGGTGATGCCCATGGCCCAGCAGACGATCACGCGCTCGGCGCGGCGGTACATGATCGCGGCCTGTTCGATTTCCTCCAGGCTCAGGCCCGACTGCTGGACGATGTGGTCCCAGCTGGTGTCGTCCACGGCGGCGAGATAGGCGTCGACGCCCTGGGTGTGTTCGGCGATGAAGTCATGGTCGAACACCGCCGGCTCGCCCTTGGCCTGGGCTTCGCGTTCCCACTGCAGCAGGAACTTGGCCATGCCGCGCACGGCGGCCATGTCGCCACCCAGCGCCGGGCGGAAGAACGCGGTGTTCAACGGCTCGGAGCCGTTGGTGAGCATCTCCAGCGCGTGCTGCGGGTGCTGGAAACGCTCCAGGCCGCGCTCCTTCAGCGGGTTGAAAGCCACCACCTGGGCACCACGCTGTACCGCCTCGCGCAGCGGTTCGAGCATGCGCGGGTGGTTGGTGCCGGGGTTCTGGCCGAAGACGAAGATCGCGTCGGCGTGCTCGAAGTCGTCGAAGGTGACCGTTCCCTTGCCGATGCCGACGCTCTGGCCCAGCGCCACGCCGCTGGCCTCGTGGCACATGTTCGAGCAGTCGGGGAAGTTGTTGGTGCCGAAGGCGCGGACGAACAACTGATAGAGGAAGGCCGCTTCGTTGCTGGCCCTGCCCGAGGTGTAGAACTCGGCCTGGTCGGGGCTCTCCAGTGCGTTCAGGTGCTGGGCGATCAGGGCGAAGGCGGCGTCCCAGTCGATCGGCACGTAGCGATCGGTGTCCCGGTCGTAGCGCATCGGCGTGGTCAGGCGGCCCTGGTACTCGAGCCAGTAGTCGCTCTGCTCGCGCAGCGAGCTGACGCTGTGGCGGGCGAAGAAGGCGGGGTCCACGCGGCGCTTGGTGGCTTCCCAGTTCACCGCCTTGGCGCCGTTCTCGCAGAACTTGACCCGGCCGTCTTCCGGGGAGTCGCCCCAGGCGCAGCCGGGGCAGTCGAAACCGCCGTTCTGGTTGGTCTTGAGCAGGGCGCGCAGGTTCTTGAACGGCTGCTTGCTGTCCAGCCAGAAGCGCGTGACGCTGATCAGCGCGCCCCAACCGGCGGCCGCGCCTTTATAGGGTTGGTAGCGGGGATTCTCTTGCTGCAGGCTCATGGGCTCTCTTTCTTCGAAAAGGCGGGCATTCAGGCGGCTGGCGGAGCCGGGCTGTAGACCCGGGGCGCGCTGCGATGGGGCAGGTGGATCAGGTTCAGGTTGTGCTCGCGGGCCCATTGCACGGTGAGCGCAGTGGGGGCGGAGAGGCTGACCAGGGTGGACAGCCCGGCGCGCACGGCCTTGTGGATAAGCTCCAGGCTGCAGCGGCTGGTGACCACGGCGAAGCCGCCGGCGAGTTCCAGGCGCTGGCGCTTGAGGGCGCCGATCAGTTTGTCGAGGGCGTTGTGGCGGCCGATGTCTTCGCGGCACAGGCGGATTTCGCCGGCATCGTCGACGAACAGGGCGGCGTGCACGGCGCCGCTGCGGCGGGCGAGTTCCTGGACGGCATTGACCCGCTCGCGCAGGTGTTCCAGGTGGGCGGCCGGTGGCAGCGCGGTATGCGGCAGCACGGGCAGATCGGGCAGGGCTTGGTCCAGCGCCTCGACGCCACACAGGCCGCAACCGGTGTTGCCGGCCAGCTGCCGGCGCTGGTCCTTGAGCGCCCAGAAGGCGCGGTTGCTCACCTGCACCTCGGCGGCCACCGATTCGCCGTAGGGCGTCAGCTGGATGTCATAGATGTCGTCGATGGATTCGATGAGGCCGGCGCCGAGGCTGAAGCCGTGGACAAAGTCCTCCAGATCGGCCGGCGAGACCATCATGACCGCCTGGCTGAGCCCGTTGTAGGCGATTGCCAGGGCGATCTCCCCGGCCAGCACGGCGTGGCCGGTGTCACCCTGGGGGGTGAGTTCGGCGTAGGTGTAGCCGTCGTCGCACGCGACGGCTGCCCGCTCCTCGGCGGAGGCCGGGCGGGGGATCTGGCAAGGCATGGGCGGAGCCCTGTGGTTCTAGTAATGCGTCCAGCCTATGCCTCTGGCGGGGCAGCGTCTAATGGCTGCTGTCGATGTTGTGATCGACGCTGTCTATCGGTCGCTCGGCGAGCCACCCAGCAGCTCCGCCGCTTCGCGGAAACAGGCTTCGGCCAGCGCCGAGCGCGGCTCGCTGCGGCGCAGGATCAAGCCCAGCGGAGCGAGAGTACGGGCGTCGTCGATCGGCGTGAGGGCGAAGTGTTCGCCGCGCTCGTCCAACCCGCTGCCCAGCGGCATGATTGCGCAACACAGGCCGCGCTCCACGGCCTGCACCAGCTGGTGCACGGCGTCGGTCTCCAGGCGCGGCTGGGGCGTCAGGCCCCGGCTGCGAAAACCGTGGTCGATGGACTGGCGAAAGTGCATGCCGGCCGAGAGCAGGCCCAGCGGCAGCTCCACCAGGGCGTCCCAGCTCAGGCTCGGGCCGTCGAGCTGGAAATGCCGGCGGTCGTGCAGCAGGCCCATGCGCGTGGCGGCCAGCTCCAGGCTGTCGAAGTGCTCGCGGTCGAGGCGGTCGAGGTAGGACAGGCCGAGGTCCAGCTGGTTGCGCGCCAGGCCCTCGAGGATGTTCTCCGAGCTCAGGTCGAACAGCTGGAAGCGCAGTTCGGGGTGGCGCTGGGCGAACAGCTCGATCAGCCGCATGGGGTCGAAACCGGCCAGCGGCACCAGGCCCAGGCGCAGGGTGCCGACCAGTTGGCCCCGGCAGGCGGCTGCTTCGGCGTAGAGCCCGTCATGGGCCGCCAGCAGGCTGCGGGCCCAGGCCAGTACACGCTCGCCGGCTTCGGTGAAGCCTTCGAAGCGCTGCCCGCGCCGCACCAGCTCCAGGCCCAGCTCTTCTTCCAGGCTGCGCAGGCGCATCGAGAGAGTCGGCTGGGTGACATGGCAGCGCGCCGCCGCCTGGCCGAAGTGTCGCGTCTCGTCCAGCGCGCAGAGGAATTTCAGCTGCTTGATGTCCATCGGCGGATGGGCTCCGGGGGCGTTCTGTCGGGTTATGACGGGTTTGGGAGTTTTCCGTCAGGCGCTGCTGAAGTCGGCGACTAGACTCCAGGGGCGCGCGGTCTGCCCAATGCCGGCCGCCTGTCACTGTAACCGTAGGGAGGTTGGAAATGGGCATTTTTGCGTTCGTGAAGGAAGCCGGCGAGAAACTGTGGGAAAGCATTGTGGGCCAGGAGGCGCAGGCCGCCGAATCGCTCAAGGATCACATCGCCAAGGTCGGCCTGGGTAACCCGAACATCCAGGTCAGCGTCGAGGGCGACAAGGTGATCGCCACGGGTGAAGTGGCGAGCCAGGAAGAGAAGGAGAAGATCCTGCTGGCGCTGGGTAACGTCGCCGGTGTTTCCGGTGTGGAAGACCACATCACCGTTGCCACACCGGCTGCTGAGGCTCGCTTCGTCACGGTGAAGAAAGGCGATACGCTCAGCGCCATCGCCAAGGCGGAGTACGGCAACGCCAACCTCTACAACAAGATTTTCGAGGCGAACAAGCCGATGCTCAGCCATCCGGACAAGATCTATCCCGGCCAGGTGCTGCGGATTCCGGAATGATGTCCACGAGCCCGGCCCAGCGCCGGGCTCCCGCGTTCTAGAGCCCCTCGATCAACGCCCGGTAGTCTTCCTGGGCGGCGAATTCCTCGGTGTCCTTGGGCCCCTGGCGGCTGTCGGGCTGGCGCACCGCGAGCAGATGGCCGATACCGAAGGTGCGGGCCGCGCGCAGGATCGGCAGGCTGTCATCGATGAACAGGCTGCGCGCCGGGTCGAAGCCGACGTCCGCATGCAGCGCCTGCCAGAACTGCGGGTCCTCCTTGGGGAAGCCGTAGTCGTGGGAGCTGATCAACCGGTCGAACCAGGGCGACAGCTCCACCCGCTGCAACTTCAGCGTCAGCGAATCACGATGCGCATTGGTGATCAGCACCGCACGCTTGCCGTGTTCGCGCAGCTGCGCCAGGAAAAGGTCGGCGTCCGGACGCAGGGCGATCAGGTGGGCGACCTCGCGCTTGAGGTCCATGATCGACAGCTTCAGCTCGCGGCTCCAGAAATCCAGGCAGTACCAGTTGAGCCTGCCTGCGTTGTCGCGGAACAGCGGCAGCAGCTCGGCGTCGGCCTGGGCGCGGCTGATGCCGTGGTGCTCGGCATAGCGCTGGGGCAGGTGTTCGAGCCAGAAGTGGTTGTCGAAGTGCAGATCGAGCAGGGTGCCGTCCATGTCGAGCAGGACGGTGTCGATCCGGTTCCAGGGCAGGCGTGGCATGCTGGGCTTCGCAAAAGGGTGTCGCAATTGCACCGTCCCCGGGCGGGGTCGGCGCGATATCTGACACGGAGAATCGGAAAAGGCGGGTTATCATAGCCGACCCGGCCACCCCCAGGAGTCGCCCCATGCGTCAGAAACCCACGGTCCTCGCCCGAGAGATCGTTGCCAGAAGCCGGCTCTTTGCCGTCGAGGAGCTGCAGCTGCGCTTCTCCAATGGTGTCGAGCGGACCTACGAGCGCCTGGTGGGCAAGGGGCAGGGCTACGGCGCGGTGATGGTGATCGCCATGCTCGATGCCGAGCACGCCGTGCTGGTGGAGGAATACTGCGCCGGGGTCGACGAGTACCAGTTGTCCCTGCCCAAGGGCCTGGTGGAGCCGGGCGAGGACATCCTCGACGCGGCCAACCGCGAGCTGAAGGAAGAGGCCGGCTATGGCGCCCGTCAGCTTGAATACATCACCGAACTGTCGCTGTCCCCCGGCTACATGAGCCAGCGCATCCAGGTGGTGCTCGCCCGCGACCTCTACGAGGAATCGCTGCCTGGCGATGAGCCCGAGCCGATGGGCGTGGACAAGATCAACCTGCGCGAGCTGTCCAGCCTCGCGCAGAATGCCCAGTTCAGTGAAGGGCGGGCCCTGGCCGCGCTCTACCTGGTGCGCGACCTGCTGACCCAACGAGGGGAATTCCAGCCGTGATGAATGCTTTCCTGCCCGCCGTGATCGACCTGGTTCACAAGGCTGGCGATGTGATCCTGCCGTTCTGGCGGGGCGACCTGGATGTCCAGAGCAAGTCCGACGAATCGCCGGTGACCGCCGCCGACCTGGCCGCCCACCGCCTGCTGGCCGACGGCCTGCGCGCGCTGGCACCGGACGTGCCGGTGCTCTCGGAAGAAGACTGCGACATCCCGCTGGAGCAGCGTGCGCAGTGGAGCCGCTGGTGGCTGGTGGACCCGCTGGATGGCACCAAGGAGTTCATCTCCGGCAGTGACGAGTTCACCGTCAACGTCGCGCTCATCGAGCACGGCCGCGTGGTCTTCGGCGTGGTCGGCATCCCCGCCAGCGGCCGCTGCTATTACGGCGGCACCGGCCTGGGCGCCTGGCGTGAGGAGCGCGGCGGCGAGCCCGAGGCCATCGAAGTACGCACCGAGCCGGACGACATCTTCACCGTGGTGGCCAGCAAGCGCCACTCCAGCCCGCAGCAGGAAAGCCTGCTGGCCGGCCTGGCGCAGCGCTTCGGTGACCTGAACCTGGCCAACATCGGCAGCTCGCTGAAGTTCTGCCTGCTAGCCGAGGGTTCGGCGGATTGCTACCCGCGCCTGGCGCCGACCAGCCAGTGGGACACGGCGGCCGCCCAGGGCGTGCTGGAAGGCGCCGGTGGCGAAGTGCTGGACGTGCGCGGCGAGCCGTTCACCTACGAGGCACGGGAAGGCTTCCTCAACTCGTCCTTCCTGGCGCTGCCCAAGGCTGCGCCCTGGCGCGAGGACCTGATCCAGCTGGCTCGCGCCCTGGACTGACCCGATTCGGTTGTAGGAGCGAGCTTGCTCGCGAACCTGCTTAACGCCGGTGTTGCCGGTTAATTCGTTCGCGAGCAAGCTCGCTCCTACAGAAAAGCTCCTGAGTCGTCGTGATCCATGCCTGAATTACCCGAAGTCGAAACCACCCGCCGGGGCATTGCGCCCCACCTCGTGGGCCAGCGCGTCAGCCGCGTGATCGTCCGTGAGCGCCGCTTGCGCTGGCCGATCCCCGAGGACCTCGATGTGCGCCTGTCCGGGCAACGTATCGTGCAGGTGGAGCGGCGCGCCAAGTACCTGCTGCTCAATGCCGAGGTGGGCACGCTGATCAGCCACCTGGGCATGTCCGGCAGCCTGCGCCTGGTGGAGTGCGGCACGCCAGCGGCGCGCCACGAGCATGTGGATATCGAGCTGGAGTCGGGCATGGCGCTGCGCTACACCGACCCGCGCCGCTTCGGTGCGCTGCTCTGGAGCCTGGCGCCACTGGAACACGAGCTGCTGCGCCACCTCGGCCCGGAGCCGCTGACCGATGCCTTCGAGGGCGAGCGCCTGTTCCAGCTGTCGCGCAACCGCAGCATGGCGGTGAAACCCTTCATCATGGACAACGCGGTGGTGGTCGGCGTGGGCAACATCTACGCCACCGAGGCGCTGTTCGCCGCCGGCATCGACCCGCGCCGCGAGGCCGGCACCCTCTCGCGGGCGCGTTACGTGAGGCTCGCCCAGGAGATCAAGCGCATCCTCGCCATCGCCATCGAGCGCGGCGGCACCACCCTGCGCGACTTCGTCGGTGGCGATGGCCAGCCGGGTTACTTCCAGCAGGAACTCTTCGTCTACGGACGAGGCGGCGAGCCGTGCAAGGTCTGCGGCAGCACCCTGCGCGAAGTGCGCCTCGGCCAGCGCGCCAGCGTCTACTGTCCGCGCTGCCAACGCTGACGGCGACCCGGGCCGCTACCCTGCCGCGGCCCGGCAGCGCCCGGCAAGCCCACTCCCCATAACAACAATGGCCTCCATCGAGAGGCCTTCAGGTGATCCATGTCCGGCAATTATCTGCCCCGCAACCCGTTCGCCGAGGCGCTCGGCCACAGCATGCTGCGCGTGGCCGGCTGGCGCATCGAGGGCTCGCTGCCGCCGCTCGACAAATTCGTGGTGATCGGCGCGCACCACACCTCCAACTGGGATTTCGTGCTCTTCCTGGCGGTGAAGTTCGTGCTGCGCCTGAACGCCCGCTGGTTCGGCAAGCACACGATCTTCCGCGCGCCCTTCGGTGGCCTGCTGCGCCGCTGGGGCGGCATCCCGATCCAGCGCCACCTCAAGCTGAACACCGTGGACCAGGCGATCCAGGCCTTCGGCGAGAACCGCGAGATGATGCTGATCCTCTCCCCGGAGGGCACGCGCAGGAAGGTCGAGCGCTGGAAAATGGGCTTCTACCACATCGCCCGGGGCGCGGGTGTGCCCATCGTGCTGGCGGCGCTGGACTACCCGGGGCGGCGCATCGTCATCGGCGAACCGTTCTGGCCCACCGGCGACGAAGCCGCCGACCTGAATCGGTTACTGGCCTTCTATCGACCTTTTGTACCGAAAAAGCCTGAATACGCATTCTTCGGCGATTGAAGGCTGTCACGCGACAAGTCATGGAGCGCTGTTATAGTTATGGCAGTCTGCCTGCCCAACTAAACAAAAAAGGACTTCCTTCCATGACCCTGTTCCGCACCACCGCCACTGCAATGGCACTGACCTGCGCATTCTCGGTGCTGCCGGCTGTTGCTCAGGACGCGGTGAGCAACGTCAGCGGTGACCCGACCTACACCGTCGAGGCCCCGCCGGCCTACGCGATGATGGGCGACCTGATCTTCGCCCGCCCGCTGCTGATCGCCGCCACCGTGGTGGGCGCGGCGGCCTTCGTGGTGACCCTGCCGTTTAGTGCGGCCGGCGGCAACATCGGCGAAGCAGGCAAGGCGCTGGTCGTCGAGCCGGGCAAGGCCGCCTTCGTGCGCTGCCTGGGCTGCACCACCAGCGGCTACAAGAAGGACTGATCCAGTCCTGTTCCGAGGCGGCGCCGCCGCCTCGCTAGGCCCGGTTCACCGGGTGAAACCTGCGGGTAGCCGATGAACCTGTCCGGTCTGAAGAAGCACCTGCGCCCGCTGCTTCTGCTGCTGGTGGCTATCGTCCTGGGCTACAGCTTCTGGTCCAGCGCCGGATTGCTGCAGCTGGGGGCGGGCCTGGCACTGTTCCTGTTCGGCATGCAGTGCCTGGAGGAGGGCCTGCGCGACCTCGCCGGCAGCCAGCTGGAACGCTGGCTGGAGAAGAGCACCGCGACCCGCGGCAAGAGCCTGCTGTTCGGCCTGTTCGGCACCTTCCTGCTGCAGTCCTCCACCCTGGTTTCCCTGCTCACCATCGCCTTCATCAGCACCGGGCTGATCCAGCTTGCGGGTGGCATTGCGATCCTGTTCGGCGCCAATCTCGGCGCCACCAGCGGTATCTGGCTGCTGGCCCTGGCCGGGCAGAACCTCAGCCTGAGCCCGCTGGCCCTGCCGCTGCTGGTGTTCGGCATCCTGCTGGGCTTCAACGGCGCCAGGAGCAAGGCGGCCGGGCGCATCCTGCTGGGCATCGCCTTCATCTTCCTGGGCATCGACCAGATCAAGGAGGGTTTCGGCAGCTTCGGCGACGCCATGGACATGAGCCAGCTGCGCGCCGAAGGCGTGCTCGGTGCGCTGCTGTTCGTGACTTTCGGCTTGTTGATTACGGTGGTCCTGCAGTCCAGCCACGCCACGTTGATGCTGACCCTCGCCGCATTGGCCGGCGGGCAGCTGGAGCTGGGCCAGAGCCTGGCGATTGCCATCGGCTCGAATGTCGGCAGCAGCGTCACCACGGCCTTCGTCGGCTCCCTGGGGGGCAACCGCAGCGGGCAACGGCTGGCGCTGGCACATGTGCTGTTCAACGTAGTCACCGGCGTGCTGGCATTTGCGCTGCTCTCGCCGCTGACCTGGCTGGTGCATTGGCTGGTGACGCCCCTGGGGCTGGCGGACAACCCGATGATCCAGCTGGCGCTGTTCCACACCCTGTTCAACGCCATGGGCGTGGCGCTGTTCTGGCCCCTGCAGGGCGCGCTGGCCAATGCGCTGGTGCGCTGGCTGCCGGAGGTGGAAGAGCCGGCCGTGCTGATCACCGACCTGGCGCCGGCCCTGCCGACCCTCGAACGCACCCATGCGCGCTACCTCAACGAGCGCGCGCTGGATTCGGCCGATGCCGCGGCCAGCGCGGTGTTGCAGGAGCTGCGTCACCTTGGCCGGCTGAGCATCGAAGTGATCTGCCACGCGCTGTACCTGCCGGTGGACATGCTGACCCAGCCGCGCATCGACGAAGCCCAGCTACGCGCCGCGCCGGAGCAGCACGCGCTGGGCGCCGAGCTGCTCTACCAGCGCCACATCAAGGGCGTCTATGGCGACCTGCTGAGCTTCATGGGGCGCCTGGAAGTGCCGCTGGACGAGGAGCACCAGCGCTTCTGGCTGTCCTGCCAGGTGGTGGCCCTGCAGCTGGTGGATGCGGTGAAGGATGCCAAGCACCTGCAGAAGAACCTCGGCCAGGCCTTGCAGGGCGAACCCTCGGCGTTGCGCGAGAGCTACATCGAACTGCGTCATCACCTGATCGCCATGTTGCGGGAGGTGCGTGCGCTGGGCGCGCTGATCGGCAGCGAACTGCCAGAGGAGGCGCTGCAGGCGCGCTTGCAGTTGCTCGATGAAAGTGCCGCCGAGTTCGACGGCGCCTTCCGCCAGCGGCTGTTCGCCGCCGTGCGCCGTCATGAGCTGGATGGGCTGCAGATGAGTTCGCTGATGAACGACCTGGGCTACGTCAGTCGCATCATCCAGAGCCTGCGCAACGTGCTGCAGCTGGGGACCGAGCACGGCCTGTTCGAGCCGGGAGAGGAAGAGACGCCCGGCCTCATCCTTCCCTGAGAGACGTCCTGCTCAGCGCAGCGGTGCCGCCAGTTCGGTGGCCAGGCCGATGCCGCGTGGGTCGCTGGCGGACTGCACTTCGCCGGACTTCTTGTTCCACAGCAGCACCTGCTGGTTGCCATAGGCGCGGCCGACATCCTTCAGCGTGTAGCCACGGCGCTGCAGGTCAGCCATTTCGCTGGCGGTGAATGTCCGTGGTTCGTGCTCGATCACGTCGGGCAGGAACTGGTGGTGGTAGCGCGGCGTGGAGACCCAGCGCTGCACCGGCTTGCCATCCAGGTAGTCGAGCATTGCCAGCAGCACCATGCTGGGAATGCGACTGCCACCGGGGGTGCCGAAGGCGGCCAGCTCCGTGGAGCTCTCGATGAAGCTCGGGCTCATGCTCGACAGCGGACGCTTGCCGGCGGCCACGGCGTTGGCCTGGCTGCCGGCCAGCTGGTAGGCGTTGGCGCCACTGACGTCGGTGGCGAAGTCGTCCATCTCGTCATTGAGCAGCACGCCGGTGCCGGGCACGGTGAAGGCCGCGCCGAAGGGCAGGTTGACCGACAGCGTGGCGGCGACCGCGTTGCCATCGGCGTCCATGACCACGAAGTGGGTGGTGTGGTCGCCTTCGCGCCAGGCCGGTGCGGGCGGCAGGCTGGAACTGGGAGTGGCGCGCTGAGGGTCGATGCCGGCGGCGAGGCGCTTCAGGTAGTCCGGCGCGAGCAACTGGTTGACCGGGTTGGCGACACGGTCCGGGTCGCCCAGCAGGCCACGGTCGCGGTAGGCGCGGCGCAGGGCTTCGACCACGTAGTGGACGCGCTGTACGGGCTCGGCCTTCTGCCAGGGCAATTGCTGCAGCATGCCCAGGCTCTGCGCCAGGGCAACGCCGCCGGCGGAGGGCGGCGGCGCGCTGATCAGTTCGCGGCCGTCGGCCAGCGGGTAGCGCAGCGCCTGGCGCTCCACGGTGCGGTAGCTGGCCAGGTCCTCCAGGCTCCAGACACCGCCGGCGGCGCGCACGCCCTCCACCAGTTTCTGCGCGGTCTCGCCTTCGTAGAAGCCGACACGCCCGTAGCGCGCGAGCTTTTCCAGGGTGTTGGCCAGCTGCGGCTGGCGCATCAGGCTGTATTCCTCGGGCAGGTTGCCCTGGTCGAGGAAGATGCGTGCGGTCTCGTGGTCGTCACGCATGGCATCGAGGCGCCAGGACGCCCGGTCGATGTAGACGCGGTCGATGGACACGCCGTCGGTGGCCAGGCGGATGGCCGGCACCAGGTTGTTCGCCAGGGTCTCGCGGCCGTAGCGGCTGGTGATGTCCGCCAGGGCGGCGGGCAGACCGGGGATGGCGGCCGCCAGCGGGCCGTTGAGCGACAGCTGCGGGTCGACCTTGCCGTTGCGCTCGTACATCCGTGCGTGGGCGGCCAACGGGGCACGCTCGCGGGCGTCGATGAAGTGGTAGGTCGGCGGGCTGCCGGCCTTGCGCAGCAGGAAGAAACCGCCGCCGCCAAGTCCCGAACCGTAGGGTTCGACCACCGCCAGCGCGGCGGCGATGGCCACGGCGGCGTCGAAGGCGTTACCGCCGTCGGCGAGGGTTTCCAGGCCCGCCACGGTGGCGGACGGGTGCGCCGTGGCGACGCTGGCCTGGGCCGGATGTTCCGCGGCGTGCAGGGCGAAGCTGAGCAGCAGCAGGCTGCAGAAGCCAAGCAGGGAGGCGCGGGTACGGGAGTTCAACAGGGACATGGCATCTCACGAACCGCCGGCGGGGCCGGCTGGAAAACCAAACGGGGCGAAGGTGGAGGATAGACAATCCACAACGCCCCGGGTTTGTGAGAACTCAATGAAAAAGTGTCAGAAGGCTCGAAATCAGGCCTTGCCGGTGAGCTTCTTGTACTTCTCCATCAGCTCATCCTTGCTTTCGACGTGGGCTTCGTCGAGGGGAATGCAGTCGACCGGGCAGACCTGCTGGCACTGCGGTTCGTCATAGTGGCCGACGCACTCGGTGCACAGGTTCGGGTCGATGACGTAGATCTCCTCGCCCTGGGAGATCGCGGCGTTGGGGCACTCGGGTTCGCAGACGTCGCAGTTGATGCAATCGTCAGTGATTTTCAGGGACATCGAAACAACTCCAACCAGGGCGGCTGCCATGGCGCTCGGTAGCAACAATGGTGAAATTGTGCCGTATCGGCGCGCGGAGTGCACGCAAACGGGGAGTCAGCGGGCGGAAACCGCCATCCTTGGCGGTTGCGCGGTCAGCGCTTGAAGCGCTCGGCCAGGGCGCTGGCCACCGCGGGATGGACGAACTTGGTGATGTCGCCGCCCAGCGCCGCGATCTCGCGCACCAGGGTGGAGGAGATGAAGGAATACTTCTCCGACGGGGTGAGGAACATGCTCTCCACGTCCGGCGCGAGCTGGCGGTTCATGTTGGCCAGCTGGAATTCGTACTCGAAGTCCGATACCGCGCGCAGACCGCGCAGCAGGATGTTGGCGTTCTGTTCCTTGACGAAGTGCGCGAGCAGCGAGGAGAAGCCTACGACTTCGACATTGGGCAGGTGCGAGGTGACCTGGCGGGCCAGTTCGACCCGTTGTTCCAGAGGGAACAGGGGGTTCTTTTTGGGGCTGGCGGCGACGGCAATGATCACCTGGTCGAACAGTCGCGAAGCGCGTTCGACCAGATCGGCATGGCCTTTGGTGATGGGGTCGAAGGTACCCGGGTACAGCACTCGATTCATCGCGGCGTCCTGGTCGGCTCTTGTTGGCAGGCTGGGCAATAGCGGGGCGGATGGTAACGCAGCATGTCCGTGGGGCCAAGCGACCTTGGTAGTGCTTCTGTGAACGGACTACCTGAGTTTATCGAGGATGGACTGCCTGGTCACGCGCAGGGCCCATTGCAGAGCCTGTGCGCGGCTTTTTGCACGGCAGCCCCTGTAGGAGCGAGCTTGCTCGCGAACCCAAGCCCGCAGCGGGGCTGTTCGCGAGCAAGCTCGCTCCTACAAAGAGCCATCTCGTGCGGATGGTGGGGGGAATCGCTTCAGTTTTGTAGGGCGGATAACCCGGAACGGGTTATCCGCCGGCCAACCTGCGGCGGATAACGCTGGCGCGTAATGCGCCCTACGGGAGCGGTCTCAGGCCTTGCCCAGGCGCTTGGCCAGGGCGTCGGCCAGTTGCGCGGTGAGGCCGTAGACCGAAAGCTGCGGGTTGGCGCCGATGCTGGTGGGGAACAGCGAGCCGTCGTGGATCGACAGGTTTTCCAGCTGGTGGTGACGGCCGAGGCTGTCGCACACCGATTGCTTCGCGTCCTCGCCCATGGCGCAGCCGCCCATCACGTGGGCGCTGCCCAGGCGGGTGCGGTAAAGCTCCAGGCTCAGGCCGTCGATCAGTTCGTGGGCCTCCTTGGCGCTTTTCACGTAGCCGGCATCGGCATGCAGCGGCAGCACGGCCTTGGCGCCGGCAGCGAACTGGATGTCGGCCATGGTGTGGAAGGCGCGGCGGATGCCGTCCCAGGTGTAGTCGGTCATCTGGTAGTCGAGCACCGGAGTGTCGTCGCTGCGCAGGCTGACCGAGCCCACTGCGCTGTCCGGATGGAAGCCGTCGCGCATCAGAGCCAGGATCACGTTGGTGTGCGGCAGCTGCTCCATGCGCAGGGCGTTGTCCTCGCCGAAGCGGCCGAGCAGGGTGGCGCTGAGCGCCGGTTGCAGCGGCGGCACTTCCAGCTTGTAGGACATGCGCCCGGTGGCGCCGTCGTCCCACTGGAAGTGGTCGGAGTAGATCGACTGCGGAGCGCCGTAGAAGGGGTTGATGACCTCGTCGAACAGCGCGGCGCTGAAGTTCACCGTGTGCAGGAAGGTGCGCTGGCCGATGCGCCCGTTCGGGTCCGGCGCCTTGGAGCGCAGGAGGATCGCCGGGGTGTTGATGCCGCCGCCGGAGAGTACGTAGTGGCGCGCCTTGATGGTGATCTTGCGGCCGGTGGGGGCGACGCAGCGCTCGTCCATGGCCGAGCATTCCAGGCCGCTGACCTTGCTGCCGTCGTGCAGCAGGCGGTCGGCGCGGGCGAGGAACAGCAGCTCGCCGCCCTTTTCCAGGGTCGCCGGGATGGTGGTCACCAGCATCGATTGCTTGGCGTTGGTCGGGCAGCCCATCCCGCAGTAGCCCAGGTTCCAGCAGCCACGGACGTTGCGCGGGATGACCTTCCAGTGCAGGCCGAGTTTCTCGCAGCCGTTGCGGATCACGTCGTTGTTGGCATTGGGCGGCATGATCCAGGGCGCGACGCCCAGGCGCTCCTCCATCTTGGCGAACCAGGGCGCCATCTCGGCAACGCTGTGGCCCTTCACCCCGTGTTCCTTGGCCCAGTGTTCCAGGGTCGGTTCGGGGGTGCGGAAGCTGGAGGTCCAGTTGACCAGGGTGGTGCCGCCCACGGCGCGGCCCTGAAGGATGGTGATGGCGCCGTCCTTGGACATGCGGCCGATGCCTTCCTGGTAGAGGCTGGGGTAGGCGTCGGCTTCCTGCATCTTGAAGTCGCTGCTGGTCTTGAGCGGGCCTTCCTCCACCAGCAGCACCTTGTAGCCGGCGGCGCTGAGGGTTTCGGCGGTGGTGCCGCCGCCGGCGCCGGTGCCGACGATGACCACGTCGGCTTCCAGGGTCAGGTCCTTGTCCAGGCGCGAGCCATCGTGGACTTTCCAGCCGCGGGCCAGGCCCTCGGCGAACAGATCGGGTACAGGCATCGGGAATCTCTCAGGCGAATTCTTGTTGTTCTGTCGGCATCAGATCTTCGGCGGGCCGGGGTAGCCGCAGTGGCCCCAGGATTCCGCGCGGCTGTACCAGGCCATCATCACCAGTTGCAGCAGCGAGCTGTGGCCCATCTTGAGCAGGGAGATGAAGCTGTTCTGCCAGCGGTTGAGGAAGTTCTGCACGTCCTGTGCGCTGGCGTTGTCCCAGCTGCCCCAGATGCCGGTGAGCGGCCCGCGGGTGATCGGCAGGGCGAGCACGTCGAACAGCTGCACGGTGAGCTTGAGCATTTCCGGGGAGAGGTGGTTGAGGCTGTTGTCCAGGCTCTGGATGGTGCCTTTCACCGCTTCGGCCATGCGTTCGGCGGGCACTGCGCCGGCCAGCATCACCGGAATGAGGGCGCGCAGGAAGGGCAGGTCGGAATCGCGCAGCACGGCGAAGCCGTTGGCCGGGGTGCTGGCGGAGCAACCGCTGAGGCTGGCAGTGACGCCCGCCGTGGCGAGGAAGGCGCCGCCCAGCAGGCCGATCTTGAGCACGCCGCGCCGGGAGAGGCCCGGCGCGGTGAGGGAGGTGTCTGTCATTCTTATTCTTTCACCTGGGATTGAAAGGCCGCCGGTCAGCGGATGAACAGCTTGTAGACCAGCTTCTGCAGCGACTTGCCGTAGGGCGGGTAGATCACCCGTGCGGCATTGAAGCGCGGCTTGCTGAACACGCCCTTGGCCTTGGAGAAGGTCAGGAAGCCTTCGTGGCCGTGGTAGTGACCCATGCCGGACGGGCCGACGCCGCCGAAGGGCATGTCGTCCTGGGCCACGTGCAGCAGGGTGTCGTTCAGGCATACGCCGCCGGAGTGGGTCTGGGCCAGTACGTGGTCCTGCTCGCGCTTGTCGTAGCCGAAGTAGTACAGCGCCAGGGGACGGTCGCGCTCGTTGATGTAGCTGAGCGCCTGGTCGAGGTTCTGGTAGGGGATTACCGGCAGCAGCGGGCCGAAGATCTCTTCCTGCATGATCTTCATCTCGTCGGTCACGTTCAGTACCAGTGCCTGCGGCAGGCGGCGGCCCTGGGCCTGCGGGAACAGCGGCACGACGGTGGCACCACGGGCCTGGGCGTCGGCGAGGTAGCCGTTCAGACGCGACAGCTGGCGTTCGTTGATGATCGCGGTGTAGTCGGGGTTGTTCTCCAGTTTCGGGAAGAAGCCCTGGACCACCTGGCGGTAGCTTTCGACGAACTCGTCGACGCGGTTCTGCGGTACCAGCACGTAGTCCGGCGCCACGCAGGTCTGGCCGGCGTTGAGCGACTTGCCGAAGGCGATGCGCTCGGCGGCGTCCTTCATCGGCACACTGGCGGAGACGATGGCCGGCGACTTGCCGCCCAGCTCCAGGGTGACCGGGGTGAGGTTCTCGGCGGCGGCGCGCATCACGTGCTTGCCGACGCTGGTGGCGCCGGTGAACAGCAGGTGGTCGAAGGGCAGCTTGGAGAAGGCCACGCCCACATCCACTTCACCCTGCACCACGGCGACCAGGTCTTCGGGGAATACCTTGCCCAGCAACTCCTTCAGCACGCGGGCGGATTCCGGAGTGGATTCGCTCATCTTGATCATCACCCGGTTGCCGGCAGCCAGCGCCCCGGTGAGCGGGCCGATGGCGAGGAACAGCGGGTAGTTCCACGGCACGATCACGCCGACCACGCCCAGCGGCTGGTAGATGACCTTGGCCGAGGCCGGCATGAACTGCATGCCGACGCTGCGCCGGGACGGCTTCATCCACTTCTTCACGCGCTTGGCCGCGTAATGCACGCCGTGCAGGCTGGGCATCACCTCGGCGAGCAGGGTCTCGTCGGCGGAGCGGTTGCTGAAGTCGCGGTTGATCGCATCGATGATCGCCTTCTGCTCGGTCACCAGCAGGTTGGCGAGGCTTTTCAGCCACTGGATGCGCTGGCCGGCGTCGGGCATCGGGTTGGCGCGGTACGCCTGGCGCTGGCGTTCGAGAAGGGTTTCCAGCTGGCTGATCTGCTGCTGGGTCTGCTGCAGGTAGGCGATATCGGCAACCATGACGGGCTCCTGGCGGAAGCGGGTGGGGAAGCTCTCCGGGGATTCACACAAGGAAATCGGATGCTTCACGTTGTTATGCTGTCGCTGGATTTTTAGAGCAATTGCTCTAGAGTGTCAATCAGCATGCCGTGTCCGCGCCGCCAGGCCCAGCCAACGAAAAGTTGGGCGAGCCCCAGGGTTGTGTCAGGTGGTAGCAATCGGTGACCCTTTGCGTCCGCGCAATCCGCTTCGATGAGCTTTGTGAATGGCACCCCGCATCAACACCCGTGACCGCATCGCCCAGGCCAGCCTGGAACTGTTCAACGCCCAGGGCGAGCGCAGCGTCACCACCAACCACATCGCCGCGCACCTGGGCATCTCGCCGGGCAACCTGTACTACCACTACCGCAACAAGCAGGTGATCATCGCCCAGTTGTTCGCCGAGTACGAAAGCCACGTCGACCAGTTCCTGCACCTGCCCGAGGGCCGTGCGCTGACGGTGGAGGACAAGACCTTCTACCTGGAGGCGCTGCTCGCCGCGATGTGGCACTACCGCTTCCTGCACCGCGACCTCGAGCACCTGCTGGATGCCGACCCGGAGCTGGCCGCCGCCTACCGTGCCTTCGCCCGCCGCGCCATGGACAACGCCAAGGCGATCTACCGCGGCTTCGTCGACGCCGGCATCCTGCAGATGGACGAACCCCAGCTCGAAGCCCTGACCCTCAACGCCTGGATCATCCTCACCTCGTGGGTGCGTTACCTGTGCACCACCCGCGAAGTGGCCAGCGACCTCAGCGAGGCGCTGATGCGGCGTGGCATCTACCAGGTGCTGGCGCTGGAAAGCGGGCATATCGCCGAGCCCTTCCGCGAGGCGGTGGCGGCGGTGTTCGATCGGTTGTACGTGCCGTTGGAAGGCTGAGATTCCATCGGCGGATAGCCGTGAACGGTTATGCGCCCTGCGCCAAACCCTCGCGTAGGGCGAATAACGCGGCAGCGTTATGCGCCGGACATTCGACCCGGAAGGTTACGCATCCACCTTGCGCGGCCCCGGTACCCTTGGCCGGCGCAGGGCAATGCCATGGCGCAGGAAGAACTCCTCCACGCCCTCGGTGGCGTCGGTGTAGAGCGTGCGGTTGGGGTGGTCGGCGAGGAAGCGCGCCATCAGCGCCAGGCCGATTCCGCGCGACTGGAAGCCCGGCAGCACGGCGATCTCCGCCAGCCAGGTGGTCTGCGCCGTCTCGCTCTCGGCACGCAGCAGGCCGACGACCTGCTCGCCGTCCAGGGCCAGCAGGAAGTAGCTGGAGAACTCGTAGAGATCGCGCAGTTCGTCGTTGCTGCCGGGCGAACCCCAGCCCACGGCGCGGTACAGCGCGGCAATGCCGATGCACTGGGCATCGCTCAGGGGGGCGTTGTGCAGGATCGTCAGCGGCGTGTCGTGCATGGCGGCGCTCCTTTCTGGCGTTTCCTTCCTGGTGCAGTTCCAGTCTGCCTCATTCCCGTCCTGCCGGGCTGATCCAGCGCAGTCAGGCTTCTCGTCGTTCGCGCAGCCACTGGGGGATGCGGCGTTCCAGATAATAGTCCGGGTGCCCGGGCGATCCGCCGATGAAGCCGACATGGCCGCCATGGGGCAACAGCTCCAGTTGCGTCGAAGCGGAAAGCTCGTCCGGCTGCGGAATGCTGTTGGCATGAATGAATGGGTCGTCGCTGGACTGGATGACCAGCGTCGGCACGCGGATGCCGCCCAGGTAATAGCGGCTGGAGGCGCGGCGGTAGTAATCGTGCACATCGGCGAAGCCGTGCAGCGGCGCGGTCACCCGATCGTCGAAGTCCCAGAAGGTACGCATGCCGTCCAGCGGGCCGAGGCGTTCCAGCGCGGCGAGGTTCTCCGCATGACCGCCGGCGGCGAAGGCCTGGCGCTTGGTCTGCACGTAGGCCACCAGCTCGCGCATGAAGTGTGCCTGGTAGACCCTGGAGAAGCCGATGCCGATGCGGTCGGCACACTGGTCCAGGCGGAAGGGCACCGACACCGCCACCGCACCCTTCAGCGCGCAGCTCTCCGAGGATTCGCCCAAGTACTTGAGCAGCACGTTGCCACCCAGCGAATAGCCCACGGCGTACAGCGGCGCCATCGGCCGCTTGGCGCGGACGTGGGCGACCACCGAGGCGAGGTCCTCGCTGACGCCCGAGTGATAGCCGCGCGGCAGCAGGTTGGATTCCCCCGAGCAGCCGCGCCAGTTCAGCGCCACACTGGCCCAGCCCTGCGCCGCCAGCTGTTGCTGCAAGCCGAGGATGTAGTGCGAGGACGACGAGCCGGTCAGCCCGTGCAGCGCCAGCACCAGCGGTGCATCCGCCTCGTGCGGGCCGTGCCAGTCGAGGTCGATGAAATCGCCATCGTCCAGCCAAAGGCGTTCGCGCGTGCGTATGAGGCTGGGCGCCTTGCGTGCGAGCGAGCCATACAGGGTTTGCAGGTGCGGGCCGGGTAGCCACCAGGCGGGTTTGAACGGGGAGGGTATAGTCATCACGGATCGAATGGGGCTGACGAGTCGTGATAGTAACGCCAAGTCGGCCGTGCAATGGATGCCCCGTGCATCCATTGCCAGGGAAACCCACGCAAAGGAGGGGATGGCATGTGGAAGAAGATCGCGGCGTTGAGCCTGCTGCTGTGGCTGGCCGCGTGCGGTGAGCCGGTACCGCAGGAGCATCATTCCTACGTGGGCTTGTGGACCTCGCCGGAGATGAGCCTGCTGGTCACGGCGGATGGTCGTGTGGTCTACAAGCGGGTGTCGGGCAGCACGTCGAAGTCTATCGAGGCGCCGATCAAGCGCTACGAAGCGGACGGCTTTACCGTGGGATTCGGCCCGTTCGACACGCACTTCAAGGTCACCAGGCCGCCCTACCAGGACGGCAACCAGTGGAAGATGGTGGTCGACGGCGTGGAGCGGGTGCGCACCAGTACCGTCGATGTCGGCAAGTCGATCTGAGTCCTGTAACCACCGCCATAAAGGTCGAGCCGGGACGGCCGACCGCTTCAACCGACATGAGGATTGTCACGTATGTTCAGCCGTTGGGTTTTCCTGTCCGCTCTTTCACTGGCCCTGCCCACATTTGCCTCGGCCGAGGGCGCTTCGCCCGACGTCAGTGAGGCGCCTCCTGGTACCGAGCAGGGTGACGGGCGCGGCGAGCAACTGTTCGCCGAATTCACCCGCCTCCACCAGGCCGCCGAGACGGGCAGGCCGCAAGCCCTGTTCGATTTCGGCGCCTACTTCTACCAGCAGCAGAACTACGTCGGCGCGCGCAAATGGTGGGGCAAGGCCGCAGAGGCCGGGATGGCTCGCGCGCAGATCCAGCTGGCGATGCTCTATCGCGACGGTGATGGCGGCCCCGAGGACAAGGCGGAAGCGGCGCGCTGGTTCCGCAAGGCCGCGGAGCAGGGTGACGCTGGCGCGCAGAACGAGATGGGCGTCCTCTACTGGAGTGGCGAAGGCGTCGACAAGGACCGGGTCAAGGCCGGCACCTGGTTCGAACGCGCGGTCGAGGCCGGCAGCGAAGACGCCGAAGCCAACCTGGGATGGTTCTACCTGGATGACTCCCAAGGCATCTACGACGCTGCTTCCGAGGAAGAGGCAGCACTGCAGGATCGCTACGCCGCCAGCCGGGAAAAGGCCTTCCAGTGGTTCTGCAAGGCGGCGACCCAGGGCAATGCCCGCGCCCAGTTCAAGGTCGGCGAGGCCTACTGGAACGGCTCCGGTGCGGGCATGAACAAGCTGCAGGCGCGGCTCTGGCTGGAAAAGGCCGCACAGCAGCAGGACGAGGAAGCCATTGCCTGGCTGAAGGCTGCCGAGGAAACGGCCTGGTATACCCGTCTGGAAAACTGGACCCACGCCGCGCTGGATGGCGAGCTGTCCGGCAGCGCCGATTGCTCGGGCATGCCCGATCGCCGGCACGCCAATCGCGGAGTGGAGCGTGTCTCGCCTGAACCGGAGGCCGTGGAGGCCAGCGCAGTCGATGCAGCCGAGGCTGTCGACGCGGTGGAACCGGCGAGCCAGTAGGCTCGCTACCAGCCGAACTCGTCGGCCAGGTCTTCCGCGCGGCGGGCGTCGCCCAGCAGCTTTGCCAGCTCGCCGATCAGCTCGCGGCGGTAAACCGGGTTGACGCTGTAATCCTCGGCGAAGATGTCCTCGCCCGCGCCACGCCACACCCGGGCGAAAGTGGCGAGGCAGGCAGTCATCTGCCAGAGATCATCGAACATCGGTGCGGGGTCCCACGGGCCACCGTGCTGATCGAAGAGGATCCGGCCGGTGGAGCACTCGAAGATGAACGGATCGGCGCCCTGATCCGCCACCACGATCCAGTCCTCGCGCCACCCCGCCAGCCGCTCGCCGGTCAGGCCATGCCAGCGATAGCCGGCCTGCTGCTTCCACAGTTTTGCCAGCGAGGGGATGAAGAACGGATTGCCGGCGGTGTCCAGGTTGCAGTCGCAGGGGCCCACCTCGCGGTAGAAGCGCTCCAGCTCGGCCGGCAGGACGATGTCGCCGGCCCAGTCGCTGGCGGGCTGTTCGAAACAGCGCTCGTCCAGTGCCAGCAGTTGTTCGCGGAGGGCGTCCGGCATTCGTCAGCCTTCCCGTTGCCACAGCGCGTAATGCACCGTTCCCGCCTTCTTCTCCCGGTGCAGTCGCCAGTTGCCCGGCAGGCCGAGGCTGGAGGGCACCGCTTCGCTCTCGGTGTAGACCCAGGCGTCCTCGGCCAGCCAGCCGCGCTCTTCCAGCAGGCGGCAGGTGTTCTGCAGCAGGTCCTGGTGGAAAGGCGGGTCGAGGAAGACCAGGTCGAAGGCCTGGGAGGCCGGGGCGTCGAGGTAGCGCAGCGAATCGGTCAGCAGCAGCTGGCCGTTGCCGCACTTGAGGGTATCGAGGGTGCTGCGCAGGGCGGCCACGGCTTCGCCGTTGGTGTCCAGCGCGAGCGCCGAGCTGGCACCGCGGGACAGGGCTTCGAGGAACAGCGCACCACTGCCGGCGAACGGGTCGAGCACGCGGGCGCCGGGAACGTAGGCGGCGAGCCAGTTGAACAGCGTTTCGCGCACCCGGTCCGGGGTCGGGCGCAGGCCCGGGCCGTCAGGGAAGGCGAAGCGGCGGCTGCGCCATTCGCCGCCGATGATGCGCAGCTGGCCCTGTCCGCCATGGGGCTTTTGTGCGGCGCGCGGGGCGCCGCCGGGTCGTTTGCTCATCAGTGCTCCGGTACGCCGGCGGGTTGCGCGGCGGGCTTGTCGGTGGGCGGCGGCAGCGGTTGCTGCGGCACGGTGGGGCCGGCGGTGACGATGACGAAGGCGTCCGGATCGAGGTGGCGGCGCATCGCTTCCTTCACCTGCTCCACGCTCAGGCCCTGGACCTGGCTGAGGAAGGTCTCGAGGTAATCCAGCGGCAGGTTGTAGAAGCCGATGGCGCCCAGCTGGCCGACGATGTCGGCGTTGCTGGCGGTGGACAGCGGGAAGCTGCCGGCCAGCTCGCGCTTGGCGTCGTCCAGTTCCTTCTGCGTCGGACCCTTGTCGAGGTAGTCGCGGACGATGTCCTGGACCAGCTTGAGGGTGCCTTCGCTCATTTCCGCGCGGGTCTGCAGGCCGATGGTGAACGGCCCGCGCGACTGCATGCCGGTGAAGCCGGAGTACACGCCGTAGGTCAGGCCGCGCTTCTCGCGCACCTGATCCATCAGGCGGGTGCCGAAGCCGCCGCCGCCGAGGATCTGGTTGCCCAGGTAGAGCGCTGCGTAGTCCGGGTCGTTACGGGTGATGCCCAGTTGCGCCAGCATCAGCTGGGTCTGCTTGGACGGGAACTCGATGTGGGTGACGCCGGCCTTGGGCGTCTGTGGCTCGCCCGGCGCGGGCAGGGCGGGGCCCTTGGGCAGCGACCTGGAGACGCTGCCGGCGATGGCTTCGGCCTGTTCGCGGGTCAGGTCGCCGACCAGCGCGATGACCACGTTGCCGGCGGCGTAGGCCTTCTGGTGGAAGGCGCGCAGCTGGGCGACGCTGATCTTCGGCACCGATTTCTCGTTGCCGTCGCTGGAGTGGGCGTAGGGGTGATCGCCGTAGAGCCGCTTGAACAGCTCCAGGCCCGCCAGCTTGCCGGGGTTCTGCTTCTGGTACTCGAAGCCGGCCATGACCTGGTTCTTGATGCGCGCCAGGGCGTCCTCGGGGAAGGTCGGCTGGCCGATCACCTGGTCGAACAGCGCCAGCGCGGCGTCGCGCTTGCTCGGCTCGCTCAGGCTGCGCAGGCCGGCGACGGCCATGTC
Organism: Enterobacterales bacterium AE_CKDN230030158-1A_HGKHYDSX7; assembly: GCA_046940325.1. Lineage (GTDB taxonomy): Bacteria > Pseudomonadota > Gammaproteobacteria > Pseudomonadales > Pseudomonadaceae > Pseudomonas. Next base: position 626,917 of record JBKYMN010000002.1, read on the forward strand.
GCGGTAGGAACCGTTGCTGAAGTTGGCGCCCAGGTCGTCGAAGCCGGCGGCGATGGCGCTGGTGTCCTTGCCGGGCACGCCTTCGTTGAGCATGGCGTTGGTCAGCATGGCCAGGCCGTAGCTGTCGCCGTCCTGGCTACTGCCGGCGGCAAAGGTCAGGCGCAGGTCGAACATCGGCAGCTCATGGGCTTCGACGAAGAGCACGCGGGCGCCCTCGGCGGTCTGCCATTGCTGGATGTTCAGCTTGCGGTGGCTGGGTGCCTTGCCGGCGGCTTCGGCGAGCGATTGCAGGCCGGTGGGCGCGGCATTCTCGGCGGCGGCCGGCTGGGCGGGTGTGGGCGCCGAAGCGGCCGCATCGGGCGCGGCGACGGGGCGGGAAACGAACAGCACCAGTCCGGCGATCAGCGCGATGACGATCAGCCCGACCAGGCCGTAGCGCAGGCCATTGCGTTCACTCATGGCTCGGCTCCTTGTCGGTGGCGACTTCCGGCAGGACCTGGGCGAGGGTCAGGCGGGAGCGGGTGAAATAGGTGCGGGCAGCTTGCTGGATATCTTCGGCGGTGACCGCCTGGATGGCTTCCAGGTCCTGGTCCGCCAGGCGCCAGCCGAGGCCGACGCTTTCCAGTTCGCCAATGGTGCTGGCCTGTCCGGCGATGGAGTCGCGCTCATAGACCAGTCCGGCGATGACCTGGGCGCGCACGCGCTCCAGCTCTTCCTGGCTCGGCGGGTTCTGCTTGAGATCTTCCAGCTGCTTCCACAGGGCGGCCTCGACCTGGTCGAGGGTCTTGCCGGTCTGCACGTTGGGCGTGGCCGAGAGGAAGAACAGCCCGTCGCCGCGGGAGAAGGCGTCGTAGGAGGCCGAGGCGCCGGCGACGATTTCCTCGCCGCGTTCCAGGCGCGAGGCCAGGCGGGCGCTGTAGCCGCCGTCGAGGATCGCCGAGACCAGGCGCAGGGCGTTGATCTGCTTGGCGTCGTCGCTGCTGCCCAGGGTCGGCACGTTGAAGCCCATGATCAGGCTCGGCAGCTGGGTGCGTACGTGCAGCTTCAGGCGGCGTTCACCCGGCTCGGCCAGCTCCAGCGGCTTGCGCGCGGCGGGCAGGTCGCGCTTGGGGATTTCGCCGAAGTACTTCTGCGCCAGGGCTTTCACCTCGTCGCCCGTGACGTCGCCGACCACCACCAGGGTGGCGTTGTTCGGCGCATACCAGGCCTGGTACCAGTGGCGCAGGTCGTCGATGGTCATGCGCTGCAGGTCGGCCATCCAGCCGATGGTCGGCGTGCGGTAGCCGCTGGCGGGGTAGGCGGCGGCCTTGAAGCGCTCGAAGGCCAGCGCGCTGGGCTTGTCCTCGGTGCGCAGGCGGCGTTCTTCCTTGATCACCTCGATTTCGCTCTTGAACTGGTCGGCCGGCAGGGCGAGGTGCGCCATGCGGTCGGCTTCCAGCTCCAGCGCCACCGGCAGGCGGTCGCGGGCCAGCACCTGGTAATAGGCGGTGTAGTCATCGGTGGTGAAGGCGTTCTCTTCCGCGCCGAGGTCGCGCAGCACCAGCGAAGCCTGGCCGGGGCCGAGCTTGCGGCTGCCCTTGAACATCATGTGCTCCAGGGCGTGGGACAGGCCGGTGAGGCCGGGCGTCTCGTAGCTGGAGCCGACCTTGTACCAGAGCTGGGAGACCACCACGGGGGCGCGGTGGTCTTCGCGGACCACGACCTTCAGGCCGTTGTCCAGGGTGTATTCGTGGGTGGGCTGTGGTTCGGCGGCGCTCGCCATCAGCGGCAGCAACAGGGAACCGAGCAGCAGGCCGGCTTGGCGGCGTGCAAGGGTTTTCATCGTGGACTGAACCTTTCGGGCTGTCCGCGGGGTCTATGCAGGCTGGCGGCCAGCCTCTTAACCCCGGCGGGCGAGGAGATGCTAGGATACCCATCCGTTTTCCGGGCGGCCACGTTCAGGGCTTCTCAAAGCTGTTTCGAGGCTTTTTTCTGCCTGGCTCTTTGTTGCCTGCCTGTGTGGCGCCCCCTAGAGATTCGATCCCTACATGTTTGGTTCCAACGACGACAAGAAGGCCCCGCCAGCCGGGGAGAAGAAGGGTTTGTTCGGCTGGTTTCGCAAGAAGCCGCAAGCCGAGGATCAACCCGCCGCCGAAACCGAGCAGCCGGTAGAGCAACCGGTCGCCGAGCTGCCTGTTGCCGCCCCCGAGCAAGCTCCTGCCGCCCAGGCCGAGCCGGTCGCTCCGCTCGTCGAGCCGGCGCCCGAGCCGACGCCTGAACCGATAGTCGATGTGATACCGGCCAGCGTGCCGGTCGAGCCGCTGGCGCAGCCCGCCGCGCAACCTGAGCCGCAGCCCGCCGCGCAGCCGATCGTTGCCGAGGCGCCGCAGCCGGCTGCCCAGCCAGTCGCCCCTGTCGAGCAGGCGCCTGTCGCCGCGCTTGCGCAGCCCGAACCCGTTGCCGAAGCGCCCGTCGTGGTCGCCCAGCCGGAACCCGAGCCCGCTCCGCAACCTGAACCCGAGGCCAGGCCTGCCGCCGTTGAGCCCTCCAAGCTGGGCTTCTTCGCCCGCCTCAAGCAGGGCCTGTCGAAGACCAGCGCCAGCCTCGGCGAAGGCATGGCCAGCCTGTTCCTGGGCAAGAAGGCCATCGACGACGACCTGCTGGACGAGATCGAGACCCGCCTGCTCACCGCCGATGTCGGCGTCGAAGCCACCACGGCCATCGTGCAGAACCTGACCAAGCGCGTCGCGCGCAAGGAGCTGGCCGACAGCGAGGCGCTGTACAAGGCCCTGCAGGAAGAACTGGCCGGCCTGCTACGCCCCGTCGAGCAGCCGCTGACCATCACCCCCGACAAGCAGCCCTACGTGATCCTGGTGGTCGGCGTGAACGGTGTCGGCAAGACCACCACCATCGGCAAGCTGGCCAAGAAGCTGCAGCAGGATGGCAAGAAGGTCATGCTGGCCGCCGGCGACACCTTCCGCGCCGCCGCCGTCGAGCAGCTGCAGGTCTGGGGCGAGCGCAACAACATCGCCGTGATCGCCCAGCACACCGGTGCGGATTCCGCCTCGGTGATCTTCGACGCCGTGCAGGCCGCCAAGGCCCGTGGCGTGGATGTGCTGATCGCCGACACCGCCGGTCGCCTGCACACCAAGGACAACCTGATGGAAGAGCTGAAGAAGGTTCGCCGGGTGATCGGCAAGCTGGACGAGACGGCTCCCCACGAAGTCCTGCTGGTGCTCGACGCCGGTACCGGGCAGAACGCCATCAACCAGGCCAAGCAGTTCAACAACGCCGTGGAACTCACCGGCCTGGCCCTGACCAAGCTGGACGGCACCGCGAAAGGCGGGGTGATCTTCGCCCTGGCCAAGCAGTTCGAGCTGCCCATCCGCTACATCGGTGTCGGCGAGGGGATCGACGATCTTCGAACCTTCGAGGCCGACGCCTTCGTCCGTGCACTCTTCGAGACCCGGGAAATCGCATGATCCGTTTCGAGCAGGTTGGCAAACGCTATCCCAACGGCCATGTCGGCCTGCACGAGATTTCGTTCCGCGTGCCGCGCGGCGAGATCATGTTCGTCACCGGCCACTCCGGCGCGGGCAAGAGCACCCTGCTGCGCCTGATCCTGGCGATGGAGCGGCCGACTTCCGGCAAGCTGCTGCTGGGTGGGCAGGATGTCTCGCGCATCTCCACCGCGCAGATTCCGTTCCTGCGCCGGCAGATCGGCGTGGTGTTCCAGAACCACCAGTTGCTGGACGATCGCAGCGTGTTCGACAACGTTGCCCTGCCGATGCAGATCCTCGGCCTGCCCAAGGCGGACATCGCCTACCGCGTCGAAGCGGCGCTGGACCGGGTGAACCTCAAGGAGAAGGCCGAAGATCGTCCTTCCGACCTTTCCACCGGCCAGCAGCAGCGCGTCGGCATCGCCCGCGCGGTGGTGCACCGTCCGGCCCTGCTGCTCGCCGACGAGCCCACCGGTAACCTCGACCCGCGTCTGGCCTCGGAAATCATGTCCGTCTTCGAAGACATCAACCGCCTGGGCACCACCGTGCTGATCGCCAGCCACGACCTGGCGCTGATCGCGCGCATGCGCCACCGGATGATCACCCTGCAGCGCGGCCGCATCATTGCCGACCGTGAGGAAAACGCCTGATGAGCGCCAACGACCTGCCTCGCGCAGAAGAAGAGGGCACCCCGCAGCGCAACACGCGCGAGCGGCCGGAAGACAACGAACACCAGGACAACAGCGCCTCCCTTGCGGCCTATGCGGAAAACCACCGCGCCAGCCTGATGGACAGCCTGCACCGCCTGGTCAGCCACCCCTTCGGCAGCTTCTTCACCTGCCTGGTGATGGGCATCACCCTGAGCCTGCCCATGGGCCTGTCGCTGCTGCTGAACAACGTCGAGCGGCTTGGCGGCTCCTGGCAGCGCGCCGCGCAGATTTCCCTGTTCCTCGACCTCAAGGCCAGCGAGGCCCAGGGCCAGGACCTGCGCGAGCAGATCGAGAAGATGCCCGACGTGATCGAGGCACAGCTGATCAGCCGCGACGATGCGCTGAAAGAGTTGCAGGAGCAGTCCGGCCTCGGCGAAGCCCTGAAGGAGCTGCCTGACAACCCGCTGCCGGCAGTGATCTCGGTGACGCCCAAGCAGATCGACAAGGCCCAGCTGGATGCCCTGCGTCAAAGGTTGTCGGAGCTGCCGGGTGTACAACAGGCGCAGCTTGACCTGGTCTGGGTCGAGCGGCTGTCAGCGATCCTCAAGCTGGGCGACCGCTTCGTCTTCGGCCTGACCCTCCTGCTGGTGCTGACCCTGCTGCTGGTGATCGGCAACACCATCCGCCTGCACATCGAAAACCGCCGTAACGAAATCGAAGTCATCAAGCTGGTCGGCGGGACGGACGGTTACGTGCGCCGCCCCTTCCTCTATATGGGCGCGCTGTACGGCCTGGGTGCGGGCATCCTGTCCTGGGCCCTGCTGGCCTTCGGCCTGGACTGGCTGAACAGCTCCGTGGTCAACCTGGCCGGGCTGTACGGCAGTGACTTCGGCCTGGCGGGCGTGCCGATCGACGATGGCCTGTCGCTCACCGTCGGCGCGGTGCTGTTGGGCTGGATCGGCGCCTGGCTCGCCGTGGCGCGCCACCTGCGCGAGCTGGCGCCGCGCTGAAACCCCCTGATTTTACTGGGGTTAAACGGGTGTAAAGGAACTTTTACACCCGCTTGCAGTCAGATTTCGCAGTGCTACACTGCGCGAGTTTCGTGAATCGGAGGATTCGCATGACCACTTCTCTGCAACCTGTATATGCCCTGGCTCCCGGTGCGAACCTGGAAGCCTATGTGCACTCGGTGAACAGCATTCCGCTGCTGACGCCGGAGCAGGAGCGCGAACTGGCCGAACGCCTCTTCTACCAGCAAGATCTGGAAGCGGCACGGCAAATGGTTCTGGCGCACCTGCGCTTTGTTGTGCACATCGCCCGGAGTTATTCCGGGTACGGCCTGGCCCAGGCCGATCTGATCCAGGAAGGCAACGTCGGCCTGATGAAGGCCGTGAAGCGCTTCAACCCGGAAATGGGTGTGCGCCTGGTGTCGTTCGCCGTCCACTGGATCAAGGCGGAAATCCATGAGTTCATCCTGCGCAACTGGCGGATCGTCAAAGTCGCGACCACCAAGGCGCAGCGCAAGCTGTTCTTCAACCTGCGCAGCCAGAAGAAGAAACTGGCCTGGTTGAGCAATGACGAAGTGCACCGCGTCGCTGAAACCCTCGGCGTGGAAGCCCGCGAAGTCCGCGAGATGGAAAGCCGTCTCACCGGGCAGGACATGGCCTTCGATCCGGCGGCGGATGCCGACGACGACAGTGCCTACCAGTCGCCGGCGCATTACCTGGAAGACCATCGCTACGACCCGGCTCGCCAGCTGGAGGAAGCGGACTGGAGCGACAGCTCCACCGCCAGCCTGCACGAGGCGCTCGAAGGCCTGGACGAACGCAGCCGCGACATTCTCCACCAGCGCTGGCTGGCCGAGGAGAAGGCCACGCTGCACGACCTGGCGGCCAAGTACAACGTGTCCGCCGAGCGGATTCGTCAGCTGGAAAAGAACGCGATGAACAAGCTCAAGGGTCGCATCGAAGCCTGACCGGCTTCGACGCGCCCTGTGAGTCGCGAACCGCACCCTGGTGCGGTTTTTTTCTGTCCGTTTTCCTGACTCTGGAGAACTCCATGCCGCGCCTGCGTCCCGTCCACGGGATGTTTTTCCTGGTCATCGCCCTGCTGGCTTTCGGCCTGGGCACCTGGGTTGCCCGTAGTTCGGCGCCGCCCAAGCCGCCGCAGTGGTTCAACGACTGGAAGGAGAAGGTCTTCGAGCCGCTGGCCGACGACAAGCTCACTCTGAATGATCTGCAGAACCAGCAGGCCGGCGAGCTGTGGCTGACTGCCAGCCAGGATGGCCCGCAGTTGCATTATCGCGGCAGGCTGGTGACGGACGAGGGGTCCTGGCACGTCGAGGCGGAGCTGGCCCTGAGTGAGGCCGAGCATGCCAGCCTGGCCAAGGCCACCGGCATGCAGCCGACCAGCAAGGACCAGCCGCTGAGTGCGGAGCTGATGGGCCAGCTGGGCAATAAGCCGGTCTCCGAGCTGGCGCTGGCGCCCCAGGAAGATCTGGCGGTCGGGCGTCTGGCGCCGAGCCTGGGCGACCCGCGCCTGCGCCTGCAGGTGGATGGCGGCGAGGCCTGGGTCTATCCGGAGAGCGGCATGACCCTGCTGCACCGTGACGGCCTGCTGCAATGGATTCGCGTGGTGCCGCGCAATACCTTCAAGGTCGGCGAGGCGCCTTAAAGCCGTTGCAGGTACTCGCTGCCCAGCTGCCACATCTGCTGGCGGATCCATGAGGCGCGCTGGCGCACATAGGGGCCGGGTTTGCCGGCGCTCCACTTGCGCGGGTTGGGCAGCACGGCGGCCAGCAGGCTGGCCTGCTGCTGCGACAGGCGCTTGGCGTCGACACCGAAATGGTGCTGGGCGGCGGCCTGGGCGCCGAACACGCCGGCATCCCATTCCACGCTGTTGAGGTAGACCTCGAGGATCCGCTGCTTGGACCAGAAGGTCTCGATGAGCAGGGTGAACCACGCCTCGAAGCCCTTGCGCACCCAGCTGCGGCCGGTCCAGAGGAAGACATTCTTCGCCACCTGCTGGCTGATGGTGCTGCCGCCGCGAACCTTGCCGCCCTGCTCGTTGTGCGCCAGGGCCTTCTGGATGGCCGGCAGGTCGAAGCCGTGGTGCTCGGCGAACTTCTGGTCCTCGCCGGCGATCACCGCGAGCTTGAGGCTGTCCGGCAGCTCTTCCCAGGAGCGCCAGCTGCGCTGCAGGTCGATGGGCTGGCCGTTGAACCAGGATTCGACCTTGCGCTCGACCATGACCATGGTGCCCGGCGGCGGCACCCAGCGCAGGATGATGACCAGCGCCACGCTGACGGCGACGAACCAGAGCGCGATCTTGAGCAGGCGGCGGAGCAGCTTGGGCATTCAAGGCTTTGCCTGGGCGGATGAGCGGGCCATTATAGCGGCACTCACCTGCCTGGAGCTGTCCCATGCTGCGTACTTTCCTGATGCTTGCCGCGTTCTTCGGTTTCACCGGGGTCGCCCTCGGCGCCTTTGCCGCCCATGGCCTGAAGAGCAAGCTCACGCCCGAGTACCTGGCGGTGTTCCAGACCGGCGTGCACTACCAGATGCTGCACGCCCTGGCGCTGTTCGGCGTAGCGCTGCTCTCGGCGCACATCGGTGGCACCCTGGTCAGCCTCGCCGGCTGGGCCTTCACCGTCGGCATCCTGCTGTTCTCCGGCAGCCTTTACCTGCTGACCCTGGCAGGGCTGGGCGTGGGCATCATCACCCCGATCGGCGGGTTGTTCTTCCTGATCGGCTGGGCGCTGCTGCTGGCGGCGGCCTTCCGCCTGGGTTGACCCGAGCGTCAGAAAAGCCCGAGTGCGACGCCCGGATACCTTGGTCATCCGGCGCGATCGGGCTAGAATGCCGACCCCTCCAGCAACGACCGTCCCGCCCATGCGTATTCAGTTGAACGGCGAACCCTTCGAGCTGCCCGACGGCCACACCGTCGCTCACCTGCTCGAACGTCTCGACCTCACCGGCAAGCGTGTCGCGGTCGAGCTCAATCTGGACATCGTGCCGCGCAGCCAGCACGCCGCCACCGCCCTGAGCGAAGGCGACCAGGTGGAGGTGGTGCATGCCATCGGTGGCGGCTAGGTCCGCCACCCCAGACTTTCAGGCCCCGCCCGCCTTCTCTTTTCGTCAGGAGTGATCCGATGAGCCAAGCTCCCTCCAATCTGCCGGTCGACAAGCCCTTCACCCTGGCTGGCCGTACCTACAACTCGCGCCTGCTGGTCGGCACCGGCAAGTACAAGGACCTCGAGGAGACCCGCGTCGCCATCGAGGCTTCCGGCGCCGAGATCGTCACCGTGGCCGTGCGCCGCACCAACATCGGCCAGAACCCGGGCGAGCCCAACCTGCTGGACGTGATCCCGCCGGATCGCTACACCATCCTGCCGAACACCGCCGGCTGCTACGACGCCGTCGAGGCCGTGCGTACCTGCCGCCTGGCCCGCGAGCTGCTCGATGGCCACAACCTGGTCAAGCTGGAAGTCCTGGCCGACCAGAAGACCCTCTTCCCCAATGTCGTGGAAACCCTCAAGGCCGCCGAAGTGCTGGTCAAGGACGGCTTCGACGTCATGGTGTACACCAGCGACGACCCGATCATCGCCCGCCAGCTGGCCGAGATCGGCTGCATCGCGGTGATGCCGCTGGCCGGTCTGATCGGCTCGGGCCTGGGCATCTGCAACCCGTACAACCTGCGCATCATCCTCGAAGAAGCCACCGTTCCGGTGCTGGTGGATGCCGGCGTGGGCACCGCCTCCGACGCCACCATCGCCATGGAGCTGGGCTGCGAGGCGGTGCTGATGAACACTGCCATCGCCCACGCGCAGAACCCGGTGATGATGGCCGAGGCCATGAAGCACGCCATCGTCGCGGGCCGCCTGGCTTACCTGGCCGGTCGCATGCCGCGCAAGCTTTACGCCAGCGCGTCGTCGCCGATGACGGGTCTGATCAACTAAGTATTTCCATCCCGACGCGCGGGCCGGTTTGCCTAAGGCAGCCGGCCCGCGCGTGCATTTATCCGCAAGGTCCGAGTCATGAGTGACATTCCCGAGAATCAGCCCGAGAACCAGCCCGACGCCGACAACCGGCCGATGCGCGCCATCAAGAGCTTCGTGATGCGTGCCGGTCGCATGACCGAGGGTCAGCAGCGTGGCCTCGACCAGGGCTGGCCGAAATTCGGCCTGGAACTGGCTGACGGCGCGCGGGACTTCGACCAGGTGTTCGGGCGCCAGGCGCCGCGCACCTTCGAGATCGGCTTCGGCATGGGCCATGCCACTCTGGAGATGGCCGCTGCCGCGCCGGAGCAGGACTTCATTGGCGTGGAGGTGCATCGCCCGGGTGTCGGCGCGTTGCTCAACGGCATGCTCACCCAGGACCTCACCAACATCCGCGTCTACAGCTGCGACGCCCTCGAAGTGCTGCGCGACTGCGTGGCCGACGCCAGCCTCGACCGCCTGCTGCTGTTCTTCCCGGACCCGTGGCACAAGTCGCGCCACCACAAGCGCCGCATCGTGCAGCCGGGCTGGGCCGAGCTGGTACGGCAGAAGCTCAAGGTCGGCGGCGTGCTGCACATGGCCACCGACTGGGAGCAATACGCCGAGCACATGCTCGAAGTGATGAATGCCGCACCCGGCTACCGCAACCTTTCGGCCGATAATACCTACGTGCCGCGCCCGCAAGAGCGCCCGGTCACCAAGTTCGAACGTCGCGGGGAGCGACTCGGCCATGGCGTCTGGGACCTGAAGTTCGAGCGCGTGGACTGATCCACCTGAAAAGGCCTGCCCAGCGGGCCTTTTTCACGGATGAACACCCTACAGACCGGGACCACCCGGCAGGCCCGACGGCCACCCTCACCTCCTGAATAAAAAGCGGCATCCGCCGCGGACGAAAATAAGAGTGATGGACAGGAGTCCGTCGCAAAGGAGTCTGCTGTGTTGAAGAAACTTGCTGTACTGCTGATGGCAGGGGCGTGGGCCCTGCCGGCGCAGGCGAAGGTCGATGCCGCCGAGGCTGCTCGACTGGGCCGCGACCTGACGCCGATGGGGGCGGAAATGGCCGGCAATGCCAGTGGCACCATTCCCGCGTGGACCGGCGGCATCACCACTGCCCCGGCGGGCTACCAGCCCGGCAGCCACCACCTCGATCCCTACGCTGCCGATGCCATGCAGTACAAGATCGACAGCAGGAACCTGGCGCAGTACCAGGCGCTGCTCACCCCGGGCACCCAGGCGCTGCTGCAGGAAAACCCGGATTATTTCCTCCGTGTGTTCCCCAGTCGCCGCAGTGCTTCCTTGCCCCAGCGCATCTATGACGCCACCCGCTTCAACGCCGAGCACGCCGAGCTGATCGCCGATGGCAACGGGGTGCAGGGCGCCGCTGCCGGTGTGCCGTTCCCGATGCCCAAGACCGGCCTGGAAGCCATCTGGAACCACATCATGCGTTACCGTGGCGAGCAGATTCACATGGTGACCAACCAGGCCGCCGTGCTCGCCAGCGGCAGCTACAACCTGCTCAAGCTCGACCGTTACGTGTACTTCAACTACGGCCGCGAGGGCATGACCCCGCAGGACCTGAACAACACCCTGTTCTACTACAAGTACAACATCGTCGCCCCGGCCAAGCTCGCCGGCTCCGCGCTGGTGGTGCAGGAGACCATCGACCAGGTGCTGTCGATCCGCAAGGCCTGGCGCTTCAACAGCGGCGAGCGCCGCGTGCGCCGTCTGCCGAGCCTGGCCTACGACACCCTGCAGCCGGACACCAACGGCCTGGCCACCGCCGACACCGTGGACGTCTACAACGGCGCGCCGGACCACTACGAGTGGCAGTTGCTGGGCAAGCGCGAGATGCTGGTGCCGTACAACAGCTATGCCGTGCACCAGAAGGGCATTCCCTACGCCGATATCCTCAGGACCAAGTCCCTCAACCCCGAGCTGCTGCGCTACGAGCCGCACCGTGTCTGGGTGGTCGAGGCGACCCTGCGCAAGGGCATGGGCCATCCCTTCGCCAAGCGCCGTTTCTACCTGGATGAGGACAGCTGGCAGATCCTTGCCTCGGACATCTACAACGCCGACGGCAAGCTGATCCGCGCCCAGGAAGTGCACCCGATCAACTACTACGACGTGCCCATGGTGCTCAGCACCCTGGAAGCGCTGTACGACTTCGAGGGCAAGCGCTACTTCGTCGATGGCCTGGACAACAACGAGCCGATGTACGACTTCAAGGTCCCGCTGGGGCCGCGCGACTTCACCCCGCAGGCGTTGCGCCGCGAGGGCAACTGAGTCCAGCAGAGGCCGCCGCGAGGCGGCCTTTGTCTATCTGCGTGATGGGGTGGCGGAGCCTGTAGGAGCGAGCTTGCTCGCGAACGGGCTATTCGGCGGCGCCGCTGTTGAGGCGGTTCGCGAGCAAGCTCGCTCCTACAAAAAACATACGCTTCCGGGGGTATCCCGGCTCAGGCGGGTCGCTCTATTCGATCAACTCGGCGCCCAGCACCGTGGTCTCCGGCAGTCGCATCGGCGCCGGGCTGATCTGCAGGTACTTGATGCTGTTGCGCGGGATGATCAGCAGGTCGCCATCCACCTCGATGCTGATGACCGGGGATTCCATCTGCTTGCGGATGCCGCGGGCCACTTCGGCGGGGTCGTCGCTCTGTTGCGGGAAGCGCAGCGCCAGGCGCTGGCCGTCGGCGAAATGCAGGTAGAGGTGCTTGATCGGTTTCATGTGTCCTCCGGCGGTGGGGCCAACCGCCGGAGGCCCGCAGCTCAGCTGCGGTCGGCGATCATGCCAATCACGAAGAACACTAGCAGCAGGACGGGCGCCAGGGTGTAGTTGTTGAAGTAGCCTAGGCCCTTGGCCAGCCACGGGGTGACGAAGACCATCGCCAGGCCGTAGCCCACGGCGCAGATCAGCACGAACAGCAGGGTGCGGAAGACGAAGTTCAGGCTGCCGATGCGCTGCTGTACCCAGGCGTTGATCGCCGGGCCGAACAGCACCAGCACGGTGGCCATGATCGCCAGGGCGATGTCGGACAAATGGCCACGGCACCAGCGGGAGACGTTGGCAATCAGGTCGAGCGCGAAGTCCATTGGGGCTCCTTGGGATCGAGGGTCGCCGGGGAGTGTACACGGCGGGCGACGGCAGCGTCGCCCGCCCGGTTCTCAGGGCAGGAAGCGCTGCAGCAGGTCGTTGAGGAACAGCTGGCCGCGCTCGGTGGGCGCCAGACGTTGCGGATCGTCCAGCAGCAGACCGTCCCGGCGCGCCTGGCGGCAGGCATCCTCGATGAACGCCAGTGGCAGGCCGGTACGCTCGGCGAAGGTCGCCGCCGGCACGCCTTCGGTGAGACGCAGGGCGTTCATCATGAACTCGAAGGGCAGGTCGTCCGCTGCCAGGTCGCGCTCGCCGGCCTGGAAGGGCTTTTCCGGGTTCAGGTAGTCCTTCGGCAGGCGGGTCTTCCAGGTGCGCAGGATGCGCCCCTCGGGCGTGCTCAGCTTGGCGTGGGCGCCGGCGCCGATGCCGAGGAAGTCGCCGAAGGTCCAGTAGTTCAGGTTGTGCCGCGCGCGCTTGCCGTCACGGGCATAGGCCGAGGTTTCGTACTGGGCGTAGCCCGCCTGCGCGAGCAGCGCCTGGCCGGCCTCCTGGATTTCCCACAGCTGGTCGTCCTCGGGCAGCTCCGGCGGCTGGCTCCAGAACACCGTGTTCGGTTCCATGGTCAGCTGGTACCAGGACAGGTGCGTCGGCGCCAGGGCGATGGCCTGTTCCAGGTCGGCCAGGGCGTCGGCGACGCTCTGCTCCGGCAGGCCGTGCATCAGGTCCAGGTTGAAGTTGTCGAAGCCGGCGCGGCGGGCCATCTCGGCGGCGCGTACGGCTTCGTCACCGTCGTGGATGCGGCCCAGGGCCTTGAGCTTCTCGGCCTGGAAACTCTGGATGCCGATGGACAGCCGGTTGATGCCCAGCTTTCGGTAGTCGGCGAACTTGGCCTGCTCGAAGGTGCCGGGGTTGGCTTCCAGGGTGATTTCGATATCGCTCTCGAACCCGACTTGCCGCTCCAGGCCATCCAGGATGCGGCCCAGTGCGTTGGCCGAGAACAGGCTGGGCGTGCCGCCGCCGAAGAAGATCGAGGTCAGCTTGCGGTCGTGGACGTAGCCGCGATCAGCCGCGAGGTCCGCCAGCAGCGCCTCGACGTAGGCATCTTCAGGCAGTTCCGGGCCGGCGGCGTGGGAGTTGAAGTCGCAATAGGGGCATTTGCGCACGCACCAGGGGATGTGCACGTACGCGGACAGCGGTGGCAGGCGGAAGCCGGAAACCACCGGCCCGGCGTCGAGCCCGTGGCTTCCTGCCTGGCTCATAGACCCAGCCGCTGCTTCAGCAGGGCCATCGCGCGGGCGCGGTGGCTGATCTGGTTCTTGCGTTCGGGTGGCAGCTCGGCGCTGGAGCACTCGGCTTCCGGCACCCAGAACAGCGGGTCATAGCCGAAGCCGTGCTCGCCGCGGGCTTCGCGCAGGATGCTGCCGTGCCAGAGGCCTTCGCAGAGAATCGGCAGCGGGTCGTCGGCATGGCGTACCAGGGCCAGTACGCTGACGAACTGGGCGCCACGTTGACCCTCGGGCACGTCCTTCAGGGCTTCGAGCAGCTTGGCGTTGTTCGCCGCGTCACCCTTGCCGTCGGCGTAGCGCGCGGAGTAGATGCCCGGTGCGCCGCCGAGGAAGTCCACCGCCAGGCCGGAATCGTCGGCCAGCGCCGGCAGGCCGGAGATGCGCGCGGCGTTGCGGGCCTTGAGGATGGCGTTCTCGACGAAGGACAGGCCGGTCTCTTCCGGCTCCACATCGCTGAACTCGCCGATGGAGCGCACCTTCACGTGGGCTCCGAGCATGGCCTGGAGTTCCTTGAGCTTGCCGGCGTTGTGACTGGCCAGCACCAGTTGTTCGAGCTTGATCATTCGTCGGGGAAGATTTCCTGCATGAAGTCGAAGCTTTGCGGCGCTTCGCTTCCGGACTGGACCTGGATGGAGAAGGTCAGGGTTTCGCGGCCTTCGATGGGGAACTGCGCCAGGTTGTAGACGGCGCCTTCCTCGACCACGCGCTTGAAGGTCAGGGGAATGGTCTGGCCCATCAGGTTCTTCGCGGAGCCGGCGACGGTGGCGTTGGCCGGCTTGCCGCTGGCGTCCAGCGGCACGATGTTGATCACGCCCTGGGCCTTGCTGCGCACCACGCCCACCGCTTGCGCGACGTTGGGCTGGAGGAAGCTGGAGTTGAACACACTGTAGTGCACCTGCAGGTCACCCAGGCGCTTCACCTGTTCGGCGAAGGCGGGGACGGCGAGGACCAGGCAGGCGAAGAAGGTAAGCAGGCGGCGCATGATGTTTCTCCCGGGCGCGGTTCAGACGGCGATGCGATGGTCTTGCACGCCGGCACCGCTGACCCTGTAGATGCCGATCTCACCCAACAGATTAGGCCAGATTCGCGAAGCCCAGCCATGCTGGTGCTCGTGGTCCACCGCCAGGCGGTCCAGCACCTTCGCGTGTTGCTCGTGGCAGAGCGCTTCGAAGTCGCGGAAGGTACAGAAGTGAATGTTCGGCGTGTTGTACCAAGTGTACGGAAGGAATTCCGACACCGGCATGCGGCCATTGCGCGCGAGGTACCAGCGGCAGGACCAGTGGCCGAAGTTGGGGAAGGTGATGATGCAGGTCTTGCCCACCCGCAGCATCTCCGCCAGGACCTTGTCCGGGTAGCGCAGGGCTTGCAGCGACTGGGTCATCACGACCACGTCGAAACTGTTGCTGGCGAAGTTGCCCAGGCCCTTGTCCAGGTCCTGTTCGATGACGTTGACCCCGCGTTCGATGCATTTGGCGATCTTGTCGGGGTCGATCTCCAGGCCGTAGCCGCCGACCTGCTTGTGGTCGCGCAGCCAGGCGAGCAGCTCGCCGTCGCCGCAACCCAGGTCGAGCACGCGGCTGCCGGCGGGGATCCAGTCTTGGATGATTTCCAGGTCGGCGCGCATGGTGGTCCTTATACGCTGATGCGTTTCATGTAGGCGTTGAAGGCTTGCAGGTAGCGCGGAATCGGCATCAGGAAGGCATCGTGGCCTTGCGGGGCGTCGATTTCCAGGTAGCTGACGTTCTTCTTCGCCGCCAGCAGGGCGTCGACGATCTCCCGCGAGCGTGCCGGGGAGAAGCGCCAGTCGGTGGTGAACGACATCAGGCAGAAGTCCGCCTTCACGTCGGCCAGGGTGCGCGCCAGGTCGTCGCCGTTGGCGGCGGCCGGGTCGAAGTAGTCCAGCGCCTTGGTCATCAGCAGGTAGGTGTTGGCGTCGAAGCGGGTGGAGAACTCCTCGCCCTGGTAGCGCAGGTAGCTTTCCACCTGGAACTCGACGCTGTGCAGGTCGTAGTTGAGCTTCTCCGACTTCATGTCGCGGCCGAACTTGGCGCCCATGGCGTCATCGGACAGGTAGGTGATGTGCCCGACCATCCGCGCCAGGCGCAGGCCGCGCTTGGGAATCACGTCGTGTTCCTGGAAGTGGCCGCCGAAGAACTCGGGATCGGAGAGGATCGCCTGGCGCGCGACTTCGTTGAAGGCGATGTTCTGCGCCGACAGCTTGGGGGCGCTGGCGATGCACAGGCAGTGGCGCACGCGCTCGGGGTAGCTGATGGTCCACTGCAGTGCCTGCATGCCGCCCAGGCTGCCGCCGACGATGGCGGCCCAGCTCTGGATGCCCAGGCGGTCGGCCAGGCGCGCCTGGCTGTGCACCCAGTCTTCCACGGTGACCACCGGGAAGTCCGCGCCGTAGGTCTTGCCGGTAGCGGGATTCTGGCTGGTCGGGCCGGTGGAGCCGTTGCAGCCGCCCAGGTTGTTCAGCGCGACGACGAAGAACTTGCGGGTGTCGATCGGCTTGCCCGGGCCGATGCAGCTGTCCCACCAGCCGGGCTTGCGCTCGTCTTCACTGTGGTAGCCGGCGGCGTGGTGGTGGCCGGAGAGGGCGTGGCAGATCAGCACGGCGTTGCTCGCCGTGGCGTTCAGCTCGCCGTAGGTCTCGATCACCAGCTGGTATTCGGGCAGGGTCTTGCCGCAGGCCAGGGGCAGCGGTTCGTTGAACTGCAGCGTCTGGGGGGAGACCAGACCGACGGAATCTTCGGGGAAGACTGTTGGCATCGACCCAGCTCATGAATAAAAAAGGACGGCCAGTCTAAAGAGCGCCGCCCCCTGCGGCAAGCGCACTCGGAAGGGGCGGAGCGGGCGTGGCGCGGGTTTCAGGCGCGCTGGGAGGTGGGCAGGGTGACGACCTTGGCCTGGCGCTGCAGCGGTGCCGGGCGGCGCAGCTGGCGGAGAATGTCGGTGGCCTCGACGAGCTGCAGCTCCAGCTCCTCGGTATAGCGCCCCAGCAGCAGCGAGCGCTGGCGCGCCTGCTGGGTTTCCTGGGCCAGGGCCTTGAGCCGCAGCATGTGGGTTTCCAGCATCTGCTTGTGTTCCAGGCTGTACTGCATCAGCGGCATCAGGGCGTCGGCGGCCCATTGCTCGGCCTCGTCGCGCAGGCGCTGGTGCAGGCCGATGACTTCCTGGGCGACGGTGGCGAAGAAACGCCGGGTCAGCAGGCGTTGCTCGGTGAGCAGGGTCTTGAGGTGCAGGCGGAAGCGGTCGGCCTTCTCCTGCAGCTTGGCCAGTTCACGCAGGTAGCGCTGGACGCGGAACTGCGGGGCATCCAGGGCGTTGAGCGGGTTTTCTTCGTTATGCCGCTGGTAGATCGCCGCGACCATGCGGTTGGCGGTTTCCGTCTCGTGGCCGAGGGCGACCAGGTCGCCTTCCACGGTGCGGAAGAACTGCAGGATGGCCTGGTTGATGCCGACCGTGGTCCAGCTGCCGCGAAGCTTGTCGTGGACCTTCTTCAGGTGCTGCTCCAGGCGCTCGGTGCGTACCGCCTCGCGCAGCTGTTCGCCCTGGTGGCGCAGCAGGCGCTGGTTGGTCTTCAGGCTGAGCAGGCGCTTGTGGTGCAGGTTGTGGTCGTCCTTGGTCCGCGCGGTCAGCTCGAACAGCAGTTGGCCGCTGTCCTGCTGCTGGTCGTTGAGCAGCGCCTGCTGTTCCTTCACCTTGTCCAGGCGCACGCGCAGGCTGTGCTGGCTGTTGTTCACCAGCGACAGCACCTGGCCGACCACGGCGTCCTCCAGCAGGCGCTCCTTCTGCGCGACGATGCGTTCGCAGAGCAGCTCCTCCAGGGATTCCATCTGGCTGCGCGCCAGCAACTCGCGGTCGCCGCGCACCTTGGCCAGCAGCGCCTGCTTGGCCGACAGCGGCAGTACGTCCTCGCGGGCGATGCCCAGCTGGCGGGCGGTGGTGTCCTGGATATGGCGGATGGCGTTCTGCACGAAGGCTTCGCCGGCCAGGTCGTCCCAGAGCACGTCGATCTTGTTCAGCACCGCATAGAGGGTGGTGTGGCCGTCCTCGCCGAGCTGGCGCACGTGGTCCTGCCAGATCGCCATGTCGGAGGCGGTGACGCCGGTATCGGCGGCCAGCAGGAAGAGGATCGACTGCGCGCTGGGCAGCATCGACAGGGTCAGCTCCGGCTCGCTGCCCAGGGCATTCAGGCCCGGGGTGTCGAGGATGCGCAGGCCCTGGCGCAGCAGCGGGTGGTCGAAGTTGACCAGCGCATGGCGCCACGCCGGCACCAGCACGATGCCGGCCTTGTCGGTGGCTTCGAGCATGTCCGGGTGGAAGCCCAGCTGGATCGCCTGTTCCACCGGCAGCGGCTTGGTCTTGGCGACCTGGGCGAAGGCTTCGGCCATGTTCGCCGGGTCCGAGGTATCCAGCGGGATGTTCACCCAGTGCCGCGGGATGCGCTTGAACTGCGCCACGCTGGCGTCGGCGACGCGGGTCTCGATGGGCAGCAGGCGGATGTAGGGGCGTTCCGAGCGCGGGTCGAAGAACAGCTCGGTGGGGCACATGGTGGTGCGCCCGGCCTGGGACGGCAGCATGCGCCGGCCAAAGCCTGCGAAGAACAGGCTGTTGATCAGCTCGGTCTTGCCGCGCGAATACTCGCCGACGAAGGCCAGGGTGATGTGGTCGACCCGCAGCAGGCGCAGGGTGCGTTCCAGGCGCTGCTCGATTTCCGGCGAATTCAGCCGGGCGCGCTCCAGCCAGCTGCGATAGCGGGTGATCTCACGGACCAGCTCGCGCTTCCAGGTGACGTAGGCATCGATCTGCTGACTGAGACGTTCCATGCTCATCCGGGCGTTCCTTGGGCTGGCGCGTCCTGCGCGGGGAATGGATGGCGTGGATTATGCGACGGAGTGTAGGAATAGCAATTGGCCTACAGCACATTCCTACTCGTAAGGTCGGCCAAGGTTACTGAGCGGCTATCTGTAGTTCTGCAGGAAACTTCGTCGGACGCGGAATGCGCACGCGCTTCTGGCGGTTCAGTTCGCCGCTTTCCAGTTTCACCTGGCTTTTCGGCACACCGAAGGCCTTGCCGAGGAACGCCAGCAGGTGGGCGTTGGCCTTGCCTTCCACCGGCGGCGCGGTGAGGCGGATCTTCAACCGCTCACCGTGCAGCCCGGCGAACTCGTCGCGGCTCGCCTTGGGCTGCAGGTGGCAGTCGAGGATCAGGTCCTCGCCGTCCCAGAAGTAAAAGCTCATCTGACTCGTCGACTCTTGGAGCTAGCGAGCTAGAGCGAGACAAGGCGAAAACAGCCGGGGATGCGCAGTTTACGGTCTGTAAATGAGCAATCCCTGGCTGTTTTCAACGCAGTATCGCCGACGCGCAGCAGCTCCTCTGCCAATTACATGAAGGGGCTGAGAATCTGCGGCATCCCGGTCATTGCTGCCAGGTTGCCGATCACCAGCATGTCGATCAGTTTCAGCGCGATGAAGGCGAAGATCGGCGAGATATCCAGCCCGCCCAGGTTCGGCAGCAGCTTGCGGAAGGGCGCCAGGAATGGCTCGCAGATCTGGTTCACCAGTTGGGCGCCGGGGTTGTAGCTGCCCGGGGCGACCCAGGAGAGGATCACGCTGATGATCAGGGCGAAGAAGAACACCTTCAGGAACAGCGAGGTCACCGCGATGATCGACCACACCAGCAGTTGCAGCACGTAGCCGCCGACACCGTAGCCCATCAGGGTCAGGGTGACGACCATCAGCACCAGCTGGACCAGGATGGCCAGCACCAGCGAGGCGAAGTCGATGCCGCCGAAACCGGGGATGACCTTGCGCAGCGGGTTCAGCAGCGGCTTGGTGGCGCGCACGATGAACTGGCTGAGCGGGTTGTAGAAGTCGGCGCGGACCAGTTGCAGGATGAAGCGCAGCAGCACGATCAGCAGGTACAGGCTGCCCAGGGTCTGGATGACATAGATGGCAGCGGTGGAAAGACCGGTCATTGAGGGCTCCTCGTCATTGACCCAGTTGTTCGGCCAGCTCGGCGGAGCGGTGGTCGGCGGCGCCTACCGCCTTCTCCACCAGCGCCTCGAATCCGTTGGCCTGGAAAGTGGTTATAGCGGCTTCCGTGGTGCCCTTGGGCGAGGTCACGCGGCGGCGCAGCTCGGCCGGGTCGACGTCGCTGGTGGTCGCCATCTGCGCGGCGCCCAGGGCGGTCTGGCGGGCCAGCTGGCCGGCGACCTCGCGGGACAGGCCGAGCTTCTCGCCAGCGGCGGTCATGGCCTCCATCAGCAGGAAGAAATAGGCCGGGCCGCTGCCGGAGACGGCGGTGACCGCGTCGATCTGCCGCTCCTCGTCCAGCCACAGGGCGATGCCCACGGCGCTCAGCAGTTGTTCTGCCTGCTCGCGCTGGGCGGCGCTGACGCTGGCGTTGGGGTACAGGCCGCTGGCGCCCAGGCCGACCAGGGCCGGGGTGTTGGGCATGCAGCGGACAATGGCGCGCGGCTGGCCATGCACCGCACCGAGCCAGCGCTCGAGGCTGGCGCAGGGAATGCCGGCGGCGATGGAAACGATCAGCGCATTCTCGGAAAGGGCCGGCGCCAGCGCCAGGCAGACATCCTTCATGACCTGCGGCTTGACCGCCAGGACCACCACGTCGGCACCGGCTACGGCGCTGGCGTTGTCACCGACCACTTCGATGCCGTGCTCGGCGGCGATCTTCGCGCGCTGCTCGGCGCCCGGGTCGCTGGCGCGGATGCTGGCGGCCGGCACGCCCTTGGCGCGCAGGCCGCCGATGAGACTGGCGGCCATGTTGCCGGCGCCGATGAAGGCAATGCGGGTGCTGCTCATGGAGTCTCTTCCTTTATTCAGTGCGAGGCGCCGTAGTCGCGGGCGCCGAACAGGGCGGTACCGATCCGCACCCAGGTGGCGCCTTCGCCGATGGCGGCTTCGAGGTCGTGGCTCATGCCCATGGACAGGGTGTCCAGGCCGAGGTTCAGGGCTTGCATCAGCTCGCGCAGGCGGGCAAAGGCAGCGTGCTGCGCGGCAACGTCTTCGGTTGGCTCAGGTATGGCCATCAGGCCGCGCAGTTTCAAGTGGGGCAGTTGCGAAATCGCCTGGGCGAGGGCGGGCAGCTCCTGGGGGGAGCAGCCGGACTTGCTGTCCTCGCCGCTGACATTCACCTGCAGCAGTACGTTCAGCGGTGGCAGGTTCGGTGGGCGCTGCTCGGAAAGGCGCTGGGCGACCTTCAGGCGGTCCACCGAGTGCACCCACTGGAAGTGCTCGGCGATGGGGCGGGTCTTGTTGGACTGGATGGGGCCGATGAAATGCCAGGTCAGCGGCAGGTCGGCCAGTTCCGCCTGCTTGGCCAGGGCCTCCTGCAGGTAGTTCTCACCGAAATCGGCCAGCCCGCAGGCGTATGCCTCGCGGATATCGGCGGCGGGTTTGGTCTTGCTGACGGCGAGCAACTGCACCGAGTTGGGCGTGCGATTTTTCGCTTGTTCCGCCTCACGGATTCGTACGCGAACCTTTGCAATATTCTCTGCTATCGTGGACATTACCGTCGCTTTTCCGCCCGGCTGCTGCGAGTTCTGCGGCATTCTACCTGCTTGCTCTTGATTGGGGAGTCCCATGGATATTACCGAGCTGCTCGCCTTCAGCGCCAAGCAGGGCGCTTCGGACCTGCACCTCTCGGCCGGCCTGCCGCCGATGATCCGCGTCGACGGCGATGTTCGCCGCATCAACCTGCCGCCGCTCGAGCACAAGCAGGTTCACGCGCTGATCTACGACATCATGAACGACAAGCAGCGCAAGGATTACGAAGAGTTCCTCGAGACCGACTTCTCCTTCGAGGTTCCCGGTGTCGCCCGTTTCCGGGTCAACGCCTTCAACCAGAACCGTGGCGCCGGCGCCGTGTTCCGGACCATTCCCTCCAAGGTACTCACGATGGAGGACCTGGGGATGGGAGAAGTGTTCAAACGTGTTTCAGACGTGCCGCGCGGCCTGGTGCTGGTCACCGGCCCGACCGGCTCGGGCAAGTCCACGTCCCTGGCGGCGATGCTCGACTACCTGAACAACACCAAGTACAGCCACATCCTCACTGTCGAAGACCCGATCGAATTCGTCCACGAATCGAAGAAGTGCCTGGTCAACCAGCGCGAGGTGCACCGCGATACCCTGGGCTTCAACGAGGCCCTGCGCTCGGCCCTGCGGGAAGACCCGGACATCATCCTGGTGGGTGAGATGCGCGACCTGGAGACCATCCGCCTGGCGCTGACCGCCGCGGAAACCGGCCACCTGGTGTTCGGCACCCTGCACACCACCTCCGCGGCCAAGACCATCGACCGTATCGTCGACGTGTTCCCTGCCGAGGAGAAGTCCATGGTTCGTTCCATGCTCTCCGAATCCCTGCAGGCGGTGATTTCCCAGACCCTGCTGAAGAAGATCGGCGGCGGCCGTGTCGCGGCCCACGAGATCATGATCGGCACCCCGGCGATCCGTAACCTGATCCGTGAGGACAAGGTCGCGCAGATGTACTCCGCCATCCAGACCGGCGGCGCGATTGGCATGCAGACCCTGGACATGTGCCTCAAGGGCCTGGTCGCCAAGGGCCTGGTGACCCGCGACTCGGCGAAAGAAAAAGCCAAGATCCCGGAAAACTTCTAACCCCCACCGGGCCGCTGCGGCCCGGCGCACGGAGCGCGCCACACGCACCCGCTTCGTGATCCGACAGCCCTGTCGTAGTCAGCGTGAACTCGGCGAGAAAGATCATGGAATTCGAGAAGCTGTTGCGCCTCATGGTGGAAAAGGGAGCCTCCGACCTGTTCATCACGGCGGGCGTGCCACCGTCGATGAAGGTCAACGGCAAGGTGCTGCCGGTGACCAAGACTGCACTGTCGCCGGAGCAGACCCGCGAGACCGTGCTGTCGGTGATGAACGAGCAGCAGCGCCGCGACTTCGCCGAGAACCACGAGTGCAACTTCGCCATCAGCGCCCGTGGCGTCGGGCGTTTCCGGGTCAGTGCCTTCTACCAGCGCAACCTGGTGGGCATGGTGCTGCGTCGCATCGAGACCAACATCCCGACCATCGATGACCTGAAACTGCCGGAAATCCTCAAGAAGCTGGCGATGACCAAGCGCGGCCTGGTGATCTTCGTCGGCGCCACCGGTACCGGTAAGTCCACCTCCCTGGCGGCGATGATCGGCTACCGCAACAAGAATTCCACCGGCCACATCATCTCCATCGAAGACCCCATCGAGTACATCCACCAGCACCAGGGCTGCATCGTCACCCAGCGTGAAGTGGGCCTGGACACCGATACCTTCGAGGTAGCCCTGAAGAACACCCTGCGCCAGGCGCCGGACGTGATCATGATCGGCGAGGTGCGCTCGCGCGAGACCATGGACCACGCCGTGGCCTTCGCCGAAACCGGCCACCTGTGCCTGGCGACCCTGCACGCCAACAACGCCAACCAGGCGCTGGAGCGGATCATCCACTTCTTCCCGGCTGATCGGCATGGCCAGGTGTGGATGGACCTCTCCCTGAACCTCAAGGCCATCGTCGCCCAGCAACTGGTGCCGACTCCGGACGGCAAGGGCCGCCGCGCGGTGATCGAGGTGCTGCTGAACACCCCGCTGGCCGCCGACCTGATCCGCAAGGGCGAGGTCCACGAGCTCAAGCCGCTGATGAAGCGCTCCACCGAGCAGGGCATGCAGACCTTCGACCAGGCGCTGTACCAGCTCTACACCCAGGGCGAGATCACCTACGAAGACGCGCTGGCCTACGCCGACTCGGCGAACGACCTGCGCCTGATGATCAAGCTCGGCTCGGAAACCGACGCCGACCACCTGACCACCATGACCAAGGGGCTGACCCTGGAAATCAGCGACGACGATCCCAATCGCCGTTTCCGCTGACTGGAAGAGCCCGCCCCGTGCGGGCTTTTCGTTTATTCTGGTGGCCACGAATCGCAACGGGAGAAAGGCATGTCCGCCAACCCTGACACCCACAGCAAGGTCATCGGCTACCTGCTGTGGATCTTCGGCTTCACCGGCTCGCACCGCTTCTACTATGGCCGGCCGATCACCGGCACCATCTGGTTCTTCACCCTGGGCCTGTTCTTCATCGGCTGGATCATCGACCTGTTCCTCATCCCCTCCATGGATGACGCGGCAGACCAGCGCTTCCGCGCTGGCGGGGTGGACTACAACGTCGCCTGGATCCTGCTGACCTTCCTCGGCGTGTTCGGCGTGCACCGCATGTACATGGGCAAGTGGCTCACCGGCATCCTCTACCTGTTCACCGGCGGGCTGTTCTTCATCGGCGTGCTCTATGACTTCTGGACGCTGAACAGCCAGATTTCCGAGCGCAACGGGCCGCAGCGCATCTGACACTCCTGTGTAGGGCGTATAACGCTCCGCGTTATGCGCCGTTTGGCCTTGGTCTCCAGGTGCTCCGGCTTGGCCATGTCGCCAGCGAAAGACACGGTGTAACGGCGTACAACCGCGAACGGTTGTACGCCCTGCGGTGTCACTCCCGCTTCTTCGTCTTTCGTCGCGCCGCCTGGCGCGAGCTGTGCCCGCCGCCTAAGGTCAGGAGGACAGTAGCAGGCGCCGCCGGGCGATCCCCTTGGCGCCCAGAAGGAGTGGCTGCCATGAGCAACGAATCCCGCCCCGCCGTACTCGACCTGATCGGCAATACCCCCATGGTCCGCGTCACCCGCTTCGATACCGGACCCTGCACCCTGTTCCTCAAGCTCGAATCGCAGAACCCCGGCGGCTCCATCAAGGACCGCATCGGCGTCGCCATGATCGAGGCCGCCGAGCGCGATGGCCGGCTCAAGCCCGGCGGCGT
The DNA here is from genome assembly GCA_046940325.1 of Enterobacterales bacterium AE_CKDN230030158-1A_HGKHYDSX7. Classification (GTDB taxonomy): domain Bacteria; phylum Pseudomonadota; class Gammaproteobacteria; order Pseudomonadales; family Pseudomonadaceae; genus Pseudomonas. The sequence goes on from JBKYMN010000002.1 coordinate 651,249, forward strand.
GATCGTCGAAGCCACTGCCGGCAACACCGGCCTGGGCCTGGCGCTGGTGGGCCGTGCCAAGGGCTACCGGGTGGTGCTGGTGGTACCGGACAAGATGTCCACCGAGAAGGTCCTGCACCTGCGCGCCATGGGTGCCGAGGTGCACATCACCCGCTCCGACGTCGGCAAGGGGCATCCGGAGTACTACCAGGACGTCGCCGCCCGGTTGGCGAAAGACCTGCCCGACGCGTTCTTCGCCGACCAGTTCAACAACCCCGCCAACCCGCTGGCCCACGAGACCGGCACCGGCCCGGAAATCTGGGCACAGACCGGCCATGACCTCGATGCCGTGGTGGTCGGCGTCGGTTCCGCCGGCACCCTCACCGGCCTCACGCGCTTCTTCCAGAAGGTCCAGCCGGACCTGGAAATGGTCCTGGCCGACCCGGTGGGCTCGATCATGGCCGAGTATTCGCGCTCCGGCGCCCTTGGCACGCCCGGCTCCTGGGCGGTGGAGGGCATCGGCGAGGACTTTGTGCCATCGATTGCCGACCTCTCCAGCGTGCGCCATGCCTACTCGATCAGCGACGAGGAGAGCTTCGCCACCGCCCGCGAACTGCTGCGCAACGAAGGCATCGCCGCCGGATCTTCCACCGGCACGCTGCTGGCCGCCGCGCTGCGTTTCTGCCGCGAGCAGAAAGAACCCAAACGGGTGGTCAGCCTGGTCTGCGATACCGGCACGCGCTACCTGTCGAAGATCTACAACGACCAGTGGATGACCGACCAGGGCCTGCTGCAGCGCAAGCGCTACGGCGACCTGCGCGACATCATCGCGCGGCGCTTCGAGGAAGGCCGGGTGGTCAGCGTCGGTCCCGGCGACACCCTGCTGACCGCCTTCCAGCGCATGCGCCTGGCGGACGTCTCGCAACTGCCGGTGCTCGACGGCCAGCGCCTGGTCGGTGTTATCGACGAGTCCGACATCCTCATGGGCGTGCATGACGACCCGGCGCACTACCGCCGCGAGGTCGCCAGCGCCATGAGCGACGCCCCGGAAACCCTCGCCCCCGGCGCCAGCCTGGGCGAGCTGGAAGCCGTGCTGGCGCGCGGCCTGGTGGCCATCATCGCCGACGCCTCGGGCTTCCACGGCCTGATTACCCGTTTCGACCTGCTCAACCATCTGCGGAGGACCCTCGCATGAGCCAGCACGACGACCGCCTCGGTTTCGCCACCCGCGTGATCCACGCCGGGCAGGAGCCGGACCCGTCCACCGGGGCGATCATGCCGCCGATCTACGCCAATTCCACCTACCGCCAGGACAGCCCCGGTGTGCACAAGGGGCTGGACTACGGCCGCTCGCACAACCCCACGCGCTGGGCGCTGGAGCGCTGCGTGGCGGACCTGGAGGGCGGCAGCAAGGCCTTCGCCTTCGCCTCGGGCCTGGCGGCCATCTCGGCAGTGCTGGAACTGCTCGACGCCGGCTCGCACATCGTCTCCGGCAACGACCTGTATGGCGGCACCTTCCGCCTGTTCGAGCGGGTGCGTCGGCGCAGCGCCGGGCATGACTTCCACTTCGCCGACCTGGCCCAGCCCGGCGCGCTGGAAGCGGCGCTGACCGACAAGACGCGCATGGTCTGGGTGGAAACCCCGAGCAACCCGCTGCTGCGCCTGACCGACCTGGCTGCCATCGCCCGCACCTGCCGCGAGCGCGGCATCCTCTGTGTGGCCGACAACACCTTCGCCAGCCCTTACGTGCAGCGCCCGCTGGACTTGGGCTTCGACATCGTCGTGCACTCCACCACCAAGTACCTGAATGGCCACTCCGACGTGATCGGCGGCATCGCCATCGTCGGCGACAACCCCGACCTCGCCGAGCGCCTGGGCTTCCTGCAGAACTCGGTGGGCGCCATTGCCGGCCCGTTCGACGCCTTCCTCACCCTGCGCGGGGTGAAGACCCTGGCGCTGCGCATGGAGCGGCACTGTGCCAACGCCCTCGACCTGGCGAAATGGCTGGAGCAGCAGCCGCAGGTGAAGCGCGTCTATTACCCCGGTTTGCCATCACACCCGCAGCACGAACTGGCGCGCACCCAGATGAAGGGGTTTGGCGGGATGATCTCGCTGGACCTGGATACCGACCTGGCCGGCTCGCGGCGCTTCCTGGAGAACGTCGAGCTGTTCGCCCTGGCGGAAAGCCTGGGCGGCGTGGAAAGCCTGATCGAGCACCCGGCGATCATGACCCACGCCAGCATCCCGCCGGAAAACCGCGCGGCGCTGGGCATCGGCGATTCGCTGATTCGCCTGTCGGTGGGTGTGGAAGACGTGGAGGACCTGCGCGCCGATCTGGCCAAGGCCCTGGCGATGATCTGAAGCGCGCATCGGAGCCCCCTGTAGGAGCGGGCCATGCCCGCGATCGCGCGCATGGCGCGCTCCTACAAGGGTGGAATGAAAAAGCCCGCCAATCGGCGGGCTTTTTCATGGAGCGATGAGGCATTACACCGCGTGGACGATATGCCCGTCCACCAGGGTGCAGCGCACCACGCCCGGCAGGCAGTGGCCGAGGAACGGGCAGTTCTGGCCACGGGAGTGCCAGGTCTCGCCCGCCAGGGTCTGGCCGTCGGCTTCGAACAGCACCACGTCGGCCGCAGCACCCACTGCCAGCTTGCCGGCCGGCAGGCGCAGCGCTGCGGCGGGGCCACTGGAGAGGCGGGCGAGCAGGGTCGGCAGGTCGAGCAGGCCGTCCTGCACCAGGGTCATGGCCAGCGGCAGCAGCAGTTCGACGCTGCTGATGCCCGGGTCGGTCGCGGCGAACGGGGCGTTCTTCGCGTCCGCTTCGTGGGGCTGGTGGTGGCTGGCGATGGCCTGGATGACGCCGCTCTTCACCGCTTCGCGCAGGGCCTCGCGGTCCTTGCGCGAGCGCAGCGGCGGCTGCACGTGGTACAGGCTGGAGAAGTCCGCCAGCGCCTCGTCGGTGAGGATCAGCTGGTACAGCGCCACATCGGCGGTGACCGGCAGGCCACGGGCCTGGGCCTGGGCGATCATCTCGACGCCACGGGCGCTGGTCAGCTGGCTGAAGTGCGCACGCACGCCGGACTGTTCCACCAGCAGCAGGTTGCGCGCCAGGGCCACGGTCTCGGCGGTCTCCGGGATGCCGGCGAGGCCGCGGAAGCTGGCGGTCGGGCCTTCGTGGGCAATACCGTCGGCGGCCAGCTCGGCATCCTGCGAGGTGAACACCACGGTCAGGTCGAAGGTCGCCGCGTATTCCAGCGAGCGCAGCAGCACGCGGTTGCTCGCCATCGGCGCCAGGCCGTTGGTGAAGGCCACGCAGCCGGCGTCGCGCAGGGCGACCAGCTCGGACAGCTGCTCGCCAGCCAGACCTTTGGTCAACGCGCCGATGGGGAAGACCTTGGCGTTGCCGGCCTCGCGGGCGCGGTCGAGGATCAGCTCGGCGACCGCCGAGGTGTCCAGCACCGGTTTGGTCTGCGGCGGGAAGCACAGGCTGGTGACGCCACCGGCGGCGGCGGCGCGGGTTTCGCTTTCGATGCTGCCCTTGCGGCTGTAGCCCGGTTCGCGCAGGGCGACGCTCAGGTCGACCAGGCCGGGCGCGGCGATCAGGCCGGCGGCGTCGATTTCCTGGGCGGCGTGGAAGTCAGCGGGAGCGTCGCCAATGGCGACAATGCGGCCGGCCTCGATGTGCAGGTCGCAGACCTGGTTCAGGCCGCTGGCCGGGTCGATCAGGTGGGCGCCACGAATGCTGACGGTCATTGCGCGTCCTCCTGTTCCAGCTGGCGTTGGGCGTTCTGGCCGCTCATGGCCATGGACAGCACGGCCATGCGGATGGCGATGCCGTAGGTGACCTGGTTGAGGATCACCGACTGTTCGCCGTCGGCGACGGCGGAGTCGATCTCCACGCCGCGGTTGATCGGGCCGGGGTGCATGACGATGGCGTCGGGTTTGGCCAATTGCAGGCGCTTGCCGGTCAGGCCGTAGAGCTTGAAGAACTCGCCTTCGCTGGGCAGCAGGCCGCCGGCCATGCGCTCGCGCTGCAGGCGCAGCATGATCACCACGTCGACGTCCTTGAGGCCTTCATTGGCGTCGGTGAAGACTTTCACGCCGTACTGCTCTTCCAGGCCCACCGGCAGCAGGGTGCGCGGGGCGACGACGCGGATGTCCGGGCAGCCGAGGGTTTTCAGCGCCAGCATGTCGGAGCGCGCCACCCGCGAGTGCAGGATGTCGCCGACGATGGCCACCGAGAGGTTCTCGAAGCTGCCCTTGTGGCGGCGGATGGTGAGCATGTCGAGCATGCCCTGGGTCGGGTGACCGTGGCGGCCGTCGCCACCGTTGATCACGGCGACGTTGGGGCTGACGTGCTCGGCGATGAAATGTGCGGCGCCCGAGTCGCTGTGGCGCACGACGAACATGTCGGCGGCCATGGCCTCGAGGTTGCGCAGGGTGTCGGTGAGCGTCTCGCCCTTGCTGGTCGAGGAGGTCGACACGTTCAGCGAGATGACGTCGGCGGACAGGCGCTGGGCGGCCAGTTCGAAGGTGGTGCGGGTGCGCGTGGAGTTCTCGAAGAACACGTTGCACACAGTCTTGCCGCGCAGCAGCGGGACTTTCTTCACCGCGCGGGCGCCGACTTCGAGGAAGGAATCGGCGGTATCGAGGATTTCAGTCAGCAGTTCGCGGGACAACCCGTCGAGCGAGAGGAAGTGGCGCAGCTGGCCCAGGTCGTTGAGCTGCAGCGGGCGCTTGGCGTCGGTCGGCATGTGGCAGGCCCTGAAAGTTGGGGGTGGAGGTCCGGGCGCGCGGGGTTACAGCGCGGTGCTGAGAAGCGTGCGCTCGAGGACAAGTGGTGCGGGACCGCGCAATTTTACCCGCTCGTTGGGTGCCAATGACAGGGTTTCGCCGACGACATCCGGACGAATTGGCAGTTCGCGCTTGTTCAGGTCCACCAGGCTGACCAGGGTAACGCTGGCCGGGCGACCGTAGTCGAACAGCTCGTTGAGCGCGGCGCGGATGGTCCGGCCGCTCATCAGCACGTCGTCCACCAGGACCAGGTGCTGGCCGTCGATCTCGAAGGGCAGTTCCGACGGACGGACCTGCGGGTGCAGGCCGCTGCGGGTGAAATCGTCGCGGTAGAAGGAAACGTCGAGGATGCCGAGGATTTCGTCGCTGCCCAGTGCCTTGAGCAGTTCCTGGGCGACCCAGATGCCGCCGGTGTGGATGCCGACGAAGCGTGGCGCGTCGATCCCGCGCTGCGCCAGGTAGTTGCGCAGATCGGTAGCCATGCGGGGGATGAGTTCGGCGGGGCTGGGCAGGGTCATGACGTCTCCGGTTCGGTTGGCGAGGCCACCCGGCGCGGGCGGCCATCGGGGCGGACCGTTCCGGGAAGGACTGGTCCGGCAAGCTTAGCGGCTTTGGCGCGGAGGCCTCTGCCGCAGGTCAAGCAGGGGCGTTTTCCGCCAGCCAGCCCTCCAGCAGCAGGGCGGCGGCCAGGGCGTCCACCGGGCGCTCGCGGTAGCCATCGCGCTGGCCCTGGGCCAGGCGCTCGCCCTTGGCGGCGTAGGTGGTCAGGCGCTCGTCGTGGGTGTGCACGGGCAGGTTGTAGCGGCCGTTGAGGCGGCGGGCGAACTTCTCGGCGCGTTCGCTCATGTCGCTGGGGGTGCCGTCCATGTTCAGCGGCAGGCCGACGACGATGGCGTCGGGCTGCCATTCCTTGATCAGCGCTTCGACGCGACTCCAGTCCGGCACGCCGTTCTGTGCTTTCAGCACGCACAGCTCGCGGGCCTGGCCGGTGATGGCCTGGCCGACGGCGACGCCGATCTGCTTGGTGCCGTAGTCGAAACCCAGGAGCAGGCGCAGAGGTTTGCTGCTCATCAGGCGTGCCCGGCCTGGGCGGTGAGCAGGCTGAGGTTGATCCCCAGGCGCTCGGCGGCCGCCGACAGGCGCTGCTCGGCCGGCACTTCGAAGAGCACCGCGGGGTCGGCGGGGCAGGTCAGCCAGGCGTTGTCGGCGAGTTCCGCTTCCAGTTGGCCGGCTTCCCAGCCCGCGTAGCCGAGGGTGATCAGGTGCTGGGCCGGGCCGCTGCCGTCGGCGATGGCGAACAGCACGTCCTGGGAGGTGGACAGCGACAGCTCGCCCAGCTCCAGGGTGGCCTGGTAGCTGCGCCCGGCGGGGTGCAGGACGAAGCCGCGGTCGGTCTGCACCGGGCCGCCGCTATAGATGGTCATGCCCTGGCAGCGCACCGGCGGCAGTTCGTCCGGACGCAGTTGCTCGAGCACGTCGGCCAGGCTCAGGCCGCTGGGGCGGTTGATGACCAGGCCCATGGCGCCCTGCTCGTTGTGTTCCACGAGGTAGGTGACCGTCTGGGCAAAATTGGAGTCCGCCATGTGCGGCATGGCGATCAGGAAATGGTGCTTGAGGTAGCTGGCGGCTGTGCTTTTCATGCCGGCTAGTGTCAGGCCTGGGGGCCAAAGGGACAAGACTTGAAAGCGTCGACGGCGCCCGATCAGTTACTGGACAGGCGGTCGCCGCGCTCGAAGCGCCAGGTGCGGATGATTTCCAGGCGGTCGATGTCGTTCAGGTCGCCCGAGAAGGGTGCGAAGGGCGCGGCGAGGCGCACGATGCGCTGGGCGGCCTGGTCGAGCAGCGGCTGGCCGGAGGATTCCAGTACCTGCACTTCATACAGGGAGCCGTCTCGGTTGATCGACACCAGCAGGCGCAGGTTGCCGTAGATGCGCTGGCGACGGGCTTCGTCCGGGTAGTTGAGGTTGCCGATGCGCTCGATCTTCTTGCGCCATTCTTCCTTGTACCAGGCGCCCTTGTCGCGCATGGTCGAGGCGGCGCTCAGGCGGTGGATGCGCGGGCGCTTGGCGTAGGCCTGCTGGTCGCGGGCGAGGTCGGCCTCGAGGCTGGAGATTTCCGCCGAGAGTTGGGCGGAATCGAACTGCGGCGCCGGCTTGGCGACGGTCTCGGCCTTGGGCGTCTGCTGCTTGGTCTGCACCTTGTCCGGGCGCGGGGTGCGGGTGGCGACGGCAGCCTTGGGCGCTTCCGGGCTCTTGGCCTGGCGCGGGGTGGCCGGCGGCGAGACTTTCTTCACCTCGGTGTCCTGGAACGGCGCCTGCTCGGTGGTCTTGGGGATCGCCTTGTGTTCCAGGGTGCCGCTGCCCTGCTGGTTCATCTGCGCGAGGTAGTCGGCCTTCTCGGGCGCCTTGTCGCTCTTGAAGCTGGCCAGGGTGATTTCCAGCGTCTTGCTCAACTGGCTGGGGCTGGGCATGGTGAAGCCCACCCCCAGCAGCACGGCCACGTGCACGATGGCCGCAACGAACAGGGTGAAACCCAGACGGTCCGCCGGACGTACGCCGGAGGACACGGGGAAGTCTTGGTGGGTTGCAGCGTTCATTGCGGGTCGCGTAGGCCAGGGTGGGGCGGAAGTCTGCCGACGGGGCTTATAAAAGTCTATGACGCACTGCGCGCCTTGAGCTTTTCGTCGATGACTGCCATCAGTCTCTCACCGATGCGCGTGTCGTAGGCCGCATCGATCTCGCGGATGCAGGTCGGGCTGGTGACGTTGATCTCGGTGAGGTTCTCGCCGATCACGTCCAGGCCGACGAACAGCAGGCCGCGCTTGCGCAGCTCCGGGCCCACCTCCCCGGCGATCCAGCGGTCGCGCTCGGTCAGCGGCTGGGCCACGCCACGGCCGCCGGCGGCCAGGTTGCCACGGGTCTCGCCCTGGGCCGGGATGCGCGCGAGGCAGTATTCCACCGGTTCGCCGTCGATCATCAGGATGCGCTTGTCGCCGTCCTTGATGGCCGGCAGGTAGCGCTGCGCCATGACCTGCTCCTGGCCGTGGCGGGTCAGGGTCTCGAGGATCACCGAGAGGTTCGGGTCGCCTTCGCGGTGGCGGAAGATCATCGATCCGCCCATGCCATCCAGGGGTTTGAGAATGATGTCACGATGCTCCGCGGCGAATTCGCGGAGAATGTCGGACCGGCGGCTCACCACGGTCGGCGGCGCGCACTGCGGGAACAGCGTGGCGAAGTACTTCTCGTTGCAGTCACGCAGGCTCTGCGGCTTGTTGACGATGAGGGTACCGGCGGTTTCAGTCTGTTCCAGCAGGTAGGTGGAGTAGACGAACTCGTTGTCGAAGGGCGGGTCCTTGCGCATCAGGATCACGTCCAGGTCCGACAGCGGCTGGTCGACTTCCTCTTCCAGTTCGAACCAGTGAGCCGGATCGTAGAACACCTTGAGCGGGCGCATACGGCCGCGGGCGACGTTCTCTTTCTGGTAAAGATCCTGCTGTTCCATATAGAAGAGCTGCCAGCCACGGGCCTGGGCGGCCAGCAACATGGCCAGCGAGCTGTCCTTCTTGAAACTGATCTGCGCGATGGGGTCCATCACGATCCCGAGGCGTACGCTCATGGGATGTCCTCCTGAGGGGGAATTCGTCGGCTTGGGGCTGCGACTCGGGGTCGCGCCACAAAGGCTGAAAATGGACGCTCAGGGTGGCGCTGGATGTGCGCTCGGTCAAGGAAAAAGCCTGCGCGTTCGGGGTCTTATGGCCTGAATTTGCTGGGCGTGGTAAAGATTCTGACGATTGTGGTAAAAGGTTCCCACGATTGGGTCGCAGCCCGACGGTGGCAGGGCGCTTGCGCACTGAAATAAAAAGCGGAAAAACGACTCACCGAGATGGTAAGGGCGAACATGGAACAGCATTCCGACGGTTTGAAAGTAATGGTGATCGACGATTCCAAGACGATTCGTCGCACGGCTGAAACCCTGCTGAAGAAAGTCGGCTGCGATGTCATTACAGCCATCGACGGCTTCGACGCGCTGGCCAAGATCGCCGATACCCATCCCAGCATCATCTTCGTCGACATCATGATGCCGCGCCTGGATGGCTATCAGACCTGCGCCCTGATCAAGAACAACAGTGCATTCAAATCCACGCCGGTGATCATGCTGTCCTCCAAGGACGGCCTGTTCGACAAGGCCAAGGGTCGCATCGTCGGTTCCGATCAGTACCTCACCAAGCCCTTCAGCAAGGAAGAACTGCTCGGCGCGATCAAGACCCATGTGCCCGACTTCACCCCGGTGGAGCACGCTTCCTGAAGTCCGGCGCAAGCGCCGGTGACGCCTATTCCGTATGGGGACCACAATGGCTCGAATTCTGATTGTTGATGACTCGCCGACCGAGATGTACAAGCTGACCGCGATGCTGGAAAAGCACTCGCACCAGGTACTCAAGGCCGAAAATGGCGCCGATGGCGTGGCCCTGGCTCGCCAGGAAAAGCCCGACGTCGTCCTGATGGACATCGTCATGCCCGGCCTGAACGGCTTCCAGGCGACCCGTCAGCTGTCCAAGGACCCGGAAACCAGCGCGATTCCGGTGATCATCGTCACCACCAAGGATCAGGAGACCGACAAGGTCTGGGGCAAGCGCCAGGGCGCTCGCGACTACCTGACCAAACCGGTGGACGAAGAAACGCTGCTCAAGACCATCAATTCGGTGCTGGCCGGCTGATCCAGCCTGCCTGCACGTACTGCACATAATTATTAGAGAAGGCCAGGGCCGGCATGGCGGAAGTCCAGAGTCCTTTCGAGGTTCTCGTCCAGATCGATCAGCGCTGTCGTCAGCTGGCCGCGGGTCTGCCCGCCCAGCGCGAGGTGGTGCAGAGCTGGAACGGTATCGGCTTTCGCATGGCTGGGCGCCTGTTCGTGGCGCCCATGGGGGAGGTCGGCGAGGTTCTTCACGAGCCGCGCTACACACTGCTGCCCGGTGTCCGTGACTGGGTGAAGGGGGTCGCCAACGTGCGCGGCCGCCTGTTGCCGATCATGGACCTGTGCGGCTTCCTCGGCGCGGAGCTTTCGCCTCTGCGCAAACAGCGGCGCGTGCTCGTCGTGGAACACCAGGAAGTCTTCGCCGGCCTCATCGTCGATGAGGTGTTCGGCATGCAGCACTTCCCGGTGGACACCTTCTCCGAGCAGCTGCCGCCCCTCGAAGCGGTCCTGCAACCCTTTATTCATGGCGTCTTCCACCGGGAGCAACCCTGGCTCGTGTTCAGCCCGCATGCGCTGGCTCAGCACCCGGGGTTCCTGGATGTCGCCAGCTAGCGTTTGACCGGTTGGGCCGGCGTTGCCGGCCCTTGTTGTGACATGGAATTCGTAATCGTGGTGGGTCCAGGCGGGGGCCGAATATGAAAAATATAAAGGCAGGCAGTCTTTTTTCGGGTGCGCGCAGCAGCTCGCTGATCCTTGGACTCTTCGTGGTCCTGATCGTGGCGATCGTCTTGCTGTTCGCCAACTTCGCTTACCTCAACACCCAGGCGAACCACGACAAGCAGTACATCGGCCACGCCGGCGAACTGCGCGTGCTGTCCCAGCGTATCGCCAAGAACGCCACGGAAGCCGCGGCGGGCAAGGGTGAAGCGTTCAAGCTGCTGAAAGAGGCGCGCAACGACTTCGAGAAGCGCTGGAACATCCTCTCCAAGGGTGACGAAAGCACCGGCCTGCCGCCGAGCCCCACCTCGGTACAACCGCAGATGGCGGAAGTACAGAAGGACTGGGACACCCTGCGCAAGAACGCCGACTCCATCCTCGCCAGCGAACAGACCGTACTGTCGCTGCACCAGGTAGCCGCCACCCTCGCCGAAACCATCCCGCAGCTGCAGGTGGAGTACGAAGAGGTCGTCGACATCCTGCTGGAGAACGGCGCCCCGGCCGACCAGGTCGCGGTAGCCCAGCGCCAGTCGCTGCTGGCCGAACGTATCCTCGGCTCGGTGAACAAGGTGCTCGCCGGTGACGAGAACTCCGTGCAGGCCGCCGACAGCTTCGGCCGTGACGCCAGCCTCTTCGGCCGCGTACTCAAGGGCATGAAGGAAGGCAACGCGGCGATGAGCATCTCCAAGGTGACCAACGCCGAGGCCGTGGACCGCCTCAACGAGATTTCCGAACTCTTCGAATTCGTGTCCGGCTCGGTGGACGAAATCCTCGAGACCTCTCCGGAACTGTTCCAGGTCCGTGAAGCCGCCAACACCATCTTCGGTGGCTCGCAGACTCTGCTGGACAAGGCTTCCAACCTCGCCAACGGCTTCGAGAACCTGGCCGAAGGCCGTGTGTTCAACCAGGTTGCCAGCGCCGCGCTGGGTATCATCGCCCTGGGCGCGATCATCCTCATCGGCCTGGTGATGGTGCGTGAAACCAACCGCCGACTGGCCGAGACCGCCGAGAAGAACGAGCGTAACCAGGCGGCGATTCTGCGACTGCTCGACGAAATCGCCGACCTCGCCGACGGTGACCTGACGGTGGCCGCGACGGTAACCGAGGACTTCACCGGTGCGATCGCGGACTCCATCAACTACTCCATCGACCAGCTCCGAGAGCTGGTGGAAACCATCAACCTGACCGCCGTGCAGGTGGCCGCCGCCGCCCAGGAAACCCAGGCCACCGCCATGCACCTGGCCGAGGCTTCCGAGCACCAGGCCCAGGAAATCGCCGGCGCCTCCGCCGCGATCAACGAAATGGCCGTGTCCATTGACCAGGTATCGGCGAACGCCTCCGAGTCCTCGGCGGTAGCGGAACGTTCCGTAGCCATCGCCAACAAGGGCAACGAAGTGGTGCACAACACCATCACCGGCATGGACAACATCCGTGAGCAGATCCAGGACACCTCGAAGCGGATCAAACGCCTCGGTGAATCGTCCCAGGAGATCGGTGACATCGTAAGCCTCATTAACGACATTGCCGACCAGACCAACATCCTCGCCCTGAACGCCGCGATCCAGGCGTCCATGGCGGGTGACGCGGGCCGTGGCTTCGCCGTGGTAGCGGACGAAGTACAGCGCCTGGCGGAACGTTCCTCCGCGGCGACCAAGCAGATCGAAGCGCTGGTGAAGACCATTCAGACCGACACCAACGAAGCGGTGATCTCGATGGAACAGACCACCTCCGAGGTGGTCCGCGGTGCCCGCCTGGCGCAGGACGCCGGTGTGTCCCTGGAAGAGATCGAGAAGGTATCCAAGACCCTGGCAGCGTTGATCCAGAACATTTCCAACGCCGCCCGTCAGCAGGCCTCCTCCGCCGGCCACATTTCCAACACCATGAACGTGATCCAGGAGATCACCTCGCAGACCTCCGCCGGTACCACCGCCACGGCGCGCAGCATTGGTAACCTGGCCAAGATGGCCGGCGAGATGCGTCACTCCGTATCCGGCTTCAAACTGCCGGACACCGCCGAACAGGCCTGAGCAGAGGAGGTGCGCTGCTCTTCACCGGGTAGCGCATGACAGTCTTGAGCGAGGGGCGCGACATGCAGGCAAGTGGCGTCTGGTCGTTGCAGCCGTTGGCCGACATGTCGGCCGCGGACTTCCGCGACTGGCAGGCACTGTTGGAAGACCGGACCGGCGTCGTGGTCAACGAGCAGCGCCGTGCCTTCCTGCAGACCAGCCTGGGCGCGCGGATGCGCGAACTGGGCATTGCCGACTACGGCACCTATTACCGCCAGGTCACCGATGGCCCGCGCGGCGCCGTCGAGTGGTCGAACCTGCTGGACCGCCTCACCGTTCAGGAAACCCGTTTCTTTCGCCACAAGGCTTCATTCGAGGTACTGGAGGGCTTCCTGCACCAGCGCCTCGAACAGGTCGGCCCGAGCCGCCCGCTGGCCTTGTGGAGCGTCGGCTGTTCCAGCGGCGAGGAGCCTTACTCCCTCGCCATGGTGGCCGCCAAGGTATTGGAAGACGCCGGTCTTGCGCTGCTGTTCGGCGTGACCGGCACCGACATCAGCCTGAGCGCCCTTAGCCGGGCGCGCGAGGCCAGCTACGCGGCCCGCAAGCTTGCGGATATCGACCCGGAACTGGCCACGCGCTACTTCAGCGCGCAGGATGACGGTCGATACCGTGTGATACCCGATCTCGCCGAGCGCGTCTGTTGCGCCCGGCTGAATGTGCTGGAACTGGCCAAGGCGCCAATGTCCGGCATGGACGTGATTTTTTGCCAGAACCTGCTGATCTATTTCCGCCGCTGGCGGCGGCGGGACATCCTCAATCGCCTGGCCGAGCGGCTGGCGCCTGGGGGACTGCTGGTGATCGGAGTGGGGGAAGTCGCCGAATGGCACCACCCGCTGCTCGAACCGGTCGCCGATGAGCGCGTTCTGGCCTTTACCCGGAAGGGATGACACAGACACATGAGTGGAGTGGCTATGGGTGATCGGCACGATTATGTCGCCCTGGAATGGGTAAAAGGCGAGATTGCCGAAACGCTCAAGCAGGCGCGGCAAGCCCTCGAATCCTACGTCGAGAACCCTCAGGACCCGACGCGGATGGGCTTTTGCCTGGCCTATATCCACCAGGTGCGCGGTACCCTGCAGATGGTGGAGTTCTACGGCGCGGCCCTGCTCGCCGAAGAAATGGAGTACCTGACCCAGGCCCTGATCGACGGCAAGGTCGCCAGCCAGAGCGAAGCGCTGGAAGTGCTGATGCAGGCCATCCTGCAGCTGCCGGCGTACCTTGAGCGCATCCAGAGCGCCCGCCGCGACCTGCCGCTGGTGGTGCTGCCGCTGCTCAACGACCTGCGCACCGCCCGTGGCGAGAAGCTGCTGTCGGAAACCAGCCTGTTCTCCCCCGATCTTTCGCAAGCCTCGCCGGTCCTGCCGGTGGACGCCCTGGCGCGCCTGCGCACCGCCGAACTGCCAGCGCTGCTGCGCAAGCTGCGGCAGATGCTGCAGGTCGCCCTGGTCGGCGTCATCCGCAACCAGGACCTGCCGACCAACCTGGGCTACCTGGCGCGCGTCTTCGCCCGCCTCGAATCCCTGTGCAAGGACGCCCCGCTGGGCCGCCTGTGGGTGATCGCCTCGGCGATGATCGAAGGCCTGGCCAACGGCAGCATCGTCAACGGCACCTCGGTGCGTAACCTGCTGCGCCAGGTCGACCGCGAATTCAAGCGCCTGGTCGACCAGGGCGCCGACGCCATGAACCAGCCGGCGCCGGAAGAGCTGATCAAGAACCTGCTGTTCTACGTGGCCAAGGCCTCCGACCAGTCGCCGCGCGTGCGGGCGGTGAAGGATGAGTACCGCCTCGACGACGCCCTGCCGGGCGCGGCCCTGGTGGACGAGGAACGTGCCCGTCTCGCCGGCCCCGACCGCGACGCCATGCGCTCGGTCGTGGGTGCTCTGTGCGAGGAGCTGGTACGGGTCAAGGACAGCCTCGACCTCTTCGTGCGCAGCGACCGCAGCGGTGTGAACGAACTGGGCAGCCTGCTGGCGCCGCTCAAGCAGATCGCCGACACCCTCGCCGTACTGGGCTTCGGCCAGCCGCGCAAGGTCATCCTCGACCAGATCGATGTGGTCAGCGCGCTCGCCCACGGCCAGCGCCAGCCCAACGATGCCACCCTGATGGATGTCGCCGGTGCGCTGCTCTATGTCGAGGCCACCCTGGCCGGCATGGTCGGCCCGAGCGAAGAGCCGGGCAGCGAAGAGAACGTCCTGCCGACCACCGACGTCGAGCAGATCCACCAGGTAGTGATCAAGGAAGCGCGCAACGGCCTGGAACTGGCCAAGGACGCGATCATCGAGTTCATCGCCTCGCAGTGGAACCACGAGCACCTGGCCCGCGTACCGGAACTGCTGACCCAGGTTCGCGGCGGTCTGGCGATGATCTCCCAGGAACGTGCGGCGAAGCTGCTGGAAAACTGCAATCGCTACATCCAGGAACAACTGCTGGTGCGCCAGGCCGTACCGGACTGGCACAGCCTGGACACCCTGGCCGACGCCATCACCAGCGTCGAGTACTACCTCGAACGCCTGTCCGAAGACCACAACACCCAGGGCGACATGATCCTCGACGTCGCCGAGGAGAGCCTGGACAGCCTGGGCTACTCGCTCAAGCCGCGCCCGTCGATCCTCGACGCCGAGCCGCAACCCCATGCGCCGGCGCCGCTGGATAATCCCCTCGACGAGATCGACGTGCTGGCCGCGCAGCCGCTGGCCGAGCCGACCGAAGCCGTACCGGTCGAGGACGTGCCGGAACTGGCCGCGCCGGTTGAAATTGCCGACAGCTTCGAGCCGGCGCCCCTCGAGGAGCTGTCCCTCGAGCAGCCCACCGAATTTGCCCAGGCAGCAGCATCGGTTTCGCTCGAAGAACCGGGCACGGACCTGGCCGACTTCGACGCGCCGCAAGGGGCTGCGCCAGGCGAAGAGAGCTTCACTTTCGAATCCCTGGAGCCAGTCGTCGAACCGCTGACGGCGGAAGAGCCTGCACTGCTGGCCGACTTCGACCTGTCCGCCGAACCGGAAGCCGAGCCCGCTGGCGAAGCCGATGCGGGCTTCAGCTTCGAGCCGCTGGAGCTGGACTCCGCCCTGCCGGCATCCGAGCCCACCTCCGAGCCCGGCGTCTGGACCCTGGACGAAAGCGCGCCGCTGGCCGCCTCGTCCCTCCCGAGCGAATTGACCACGCCGGCCGCCACCCTGGAGCCGGACAGCCTCAGCTGGGACATCGAGCTGGAGCCGGCCGCCCCCATCACCGATACCACCCTGGCCGACGAAGGCTGGGCGCTGGACGACAGCCACAAGGCCGACAGCATCGAGTTCAGCCTCGAGACGCTGGAGGACGCCCCTGCGCAAGCGCAGGCCGATGAGCTGAGCTGGAGCCTGGACGACGCCGCCCCGTTGGCCGAGGCACCCCGTTTCGACGAGCCGGCTCAGGCCGAGCCGGTCGCTGCCGAGCAGGCATGGGAAACGCTGGACCTGTCCGCTACCCCCGGCGACGCCCCGGCCACTCCGGAGCTGCTCGAAGACTTCGCCAGCCTGCCCTCCCTGGAGACCACGCCGGCTCCGGTGGACGAGCTGACCTGGGACATGGAGTCGCTCACCCCGGCTGGCGAGAAGCCCGCCGAGGAAGACTGGTTCAGCATCGACCTGAGCCAGCCAACCGCCGAATCGCCTGCGCCTTCCCTGGAGCTGGACGAAAGCTTCGCCAGCCTCGAATCCGCGCCGCTGGTTACCCTGGAGTCGCTGGACGACCTGAGCCTCGACGCCCCGCTGTCGACCGAGGAGGCGTCCGCACCGGAAGCCTCGCTGGTCAGCGACGACAACTGGACCCTCGGCGAGCTGAGCGAGCCGACCGCGCTGGACGCCGGCGTTGACCTCAGCCTCGACGCCCCGCTGCAGATCGAACCGCTGGAGCCGCTGGCCGACGCCGAAACCCCCGCCCTGCAGGCCGAAGCCTGGAGCGACGAGAACATCGCCGAGCTGGACCTGCCTGAAGTCGAGCTGCCCAGCCCGCCGGCCGAGCCCGAGCCGGTTGCCGAGGCGCCCGTCAAGCCGCTGTCCCTGGCCGAAGTCATGGCCGCCCCGGTCCAGGCGATCAACCCGCCGGCCCAGGACGTGCCGCCCAGCCTGCTGCCGCCGCCGGCCGACGAAGAGCCGATCGACGAAGAGCTGCGTGAAGTCTTCATCGAGGAAGCCGGCGAAGTGCTGGAAACCATCGGTGAATACCTGCCGACCTGGCTGGCCACTACCGACGACCGTGACTCCCTGACCGAAATCCGCCGCGCTTTCCACACCCTCAAGGGCAGTGGCCGGATGGTCCGCGCGCTGGTGATCGGCGAGCTGGCCTGGTCCATCGAGAACCTGCTCAATCGCGTGCTCGACCGCAGCATCGCCGCTTCCCCGGCGGTCCTGCAGGTAGTCCAGGACGTGGTGGCGCTGATGCCGGAGCTGGTCGAGGAGTACGCCGCCAGCGCCCAGCGCCAGCGCGACGACGTCGACCGCCTGGCCGCCACCGCCCACGCTCTGGCCAAGGGCCAGCCGGTGCCGCCGCCCGGAGGCGGGCTGCCCGAGTCGGTGCCGCAGGTCGAGGAGATCACCCCTGAACTCGCCGACGTCGAGGAAATCGCTGCACAGGCGGCCAATGAAGGCCTCGACGAAAGCCTCGATCCGCAGTTGCTGGAGATCTTCCGCAACGAAGCCGAAGCCCATCTGGAAACCCTGGTCGGCTTCCTCGCCGATTGTGCGCAGCAGCTGCCGCAGCCGGTGACCGACGACCTGCAGCGCGCCCTGCACACCCTCAAGGGCAGCGCGCACATGGCCGGCATCCTGCCGATCGCCGAAATCGCCACGCCGCTGGAGCGGCTGGTGAAGGAATTCAAGACCAACCTGCTGCAGGTCGACCTGCGCGAAGCCGAGCTGCTGCACGCCGCCGAAGGCCTGTTCCGCGTCGGCCTCGATCAGCTCGTCGCGGGCCGCCCGCTGGCGCCCATCGAGGGCAGCGCGCAATTGCTGGCGCGCATCGCCCAGGTCCACCAGGAACGCCTGGAGGCCGCCGAGGCCAAGCGTCGCGGTGAGAGCGGCGAGGGCAGCAGCAACGATCCGCACCTGATCGGCATGTTCCTCGCCGAGGGCATGGACATCCTGCTCGACGCCGAAGACCTGCTGCGCCGCTGGCGCGAACACCCGCAGGAACGCCACGAGCTGGGCGCGCTCTACGACGAGCTGGAAACCTTGAGCCGTGGCGCGCAGATGGCCGAGCTGCCGCAGATGGCGGAGCTCGCCGACGCGCTGCTGGCGGTCTACGGCGCCGTGCGCCAGGGCCTGCTGGAAACCGGCGACGCCTTCTTCTCGGCCGCCGAGGCGGCCCACGAGGCGCTGATCGGGATGATGGACCAGGTGGCCGCGGCCCTGCAGGTCAGCGCACGCCCCGAACAGGTCGAAGCGCTGCACCGCCTGCTGGACGCCCCGGTCGCCGCTCCCGAAGAGGCCGCTGACGCCCTGCAGGACGACTCGGACATCGAGTTCGTCGACCTGGAAAGCCTGACCGCCGACGATTTCCCGGCCGAGGACGAGGAGTTCCTCCTCGACAGCCGCCCGGTGGACGACGACAACCTGCCCGACGGCCTGAGCTGGTCGGCGCGGGGCGACAACGACGGTGCACCCCGTGGCGCCGCCATCGATGACGATGACGACGTCATCACCGCCGAGACCCCGAACGCCCATCCCGCCCCGCAGCAACCGCCGCGGGCGCTGGACGAGGAAATGGTGGCGATCTTCCTCGAAGAGGCGGTCGATATCCTGGATAACGCCGGCCAGGCGCTGGACCAGTGGCTGGCCTCGCCCGAGGGCCTGGCTGCGCTCTCGACCCTGCAGCGCGACCTGCACACCCTCAAGGGTGGTGCGCGCATGGCGGAAATCCGCGAGATCGGCGACCTGTCCCACGAGCTCGAATCGCTCTACGAGGGCCTGCTCGACCACCGCTTCCAGCACAGTAAGCCGCTGGGCGACCTGCTGCGCACCTGCCACGACCGCCTGGCGACCCAGCTCGACCAGTTGCAGGCCGGCCAGGCGCTGACCGACCCGGCCGACCTGGTGCAGACCATCCGCACCTTCCGCCAGAACCCGGCCGCTGGCCTGAACCTGCCGCAGGCCCTGGCCGCGCAGCAGGAAACCGTTGCCGAGCAGGACGAAACCCTCGAACTGCCGCAGGTCGTCGAAGACGATATCGAACTGGAGCTGCCCGCCGTCGCGGAGCCGCAGGCCGAGAGCGCTGAAGCGCCTGATCTCATCAGCGTCGATCTCGACGACAGGGTCCTCGAAAACCCTGTTGCCGATGCTGCGCACGAGCCGGAACCGCAGCCCGTGCCGCAAGAGACCGACCTGCAGGCCTTCCTCGAAGCAGCCGAAGCCGGGATCGCCGAACCGCCGCAGGCCGAGCCGGAAGTCATCGAGCCCGCCGCTGCGCTGTCCGATGCAGCGGGCGTGCAGGACCGCGAGTACGAGCTGGACGAGGACCGCGACCAGGAACTGGTGGAAATCTTCCTCGAAGAAGGTTTCGACATCCTCGAAAGCTCCTCCGGTGCCCTGCACCGCTGGATGGAAAACCCTGATAACAGCGTCGAGCTGGAAGCGCTGCAACGCGACCTGCACACCCTCAAGGGCGGCGCGCGGATGGCCGAGATCCGCCCCATTGGCGATCTCTCCCACGAACTGGAGTTCCTCTACGAAGGCCTCTGCGGCGGACGCCTGCGCGCCAGCCCGACACTTTTCGAGCTGCTGCAGCGCTGCCACGACCGTCTCGCCGAGATGCTCGAAGCCGTCCAGCAGCACCGCCGGATTCCGGGAGGTGAATCGCTGATCGACGCGATCCACCGATTTCGTGCCAACCCCGAAGAACAACTGAGCATCCCCAGCAGCGTCAGCCTGCAAGCGATCAGCTCCTCGCATGCCGTACCGGAAGGTCCGGAAGCCGACATCCTGGATATCTTCCTGGAAGAGGCCGACGACCTGCTGGAAAGCATGGAACAGGCCCTGGGTCGCTGGGACGCCGAGCGCGAGAACGGGGCACTCGACGAGCTGCTGCGCATCCTCCACACCCTCAAGGGCGGTGCGCGCCTGGCCGGCCAGGCCAGCCTGGGCGACCTGGCCCACGACCTTGAACAGCACCTGAGCGAAGCCCAGCAGCAGGGCGCGCCCTGGCCGGAAAGCCTGCTGATGGACGCGCAGTCCGGCTTCGAAGGCCTGCAGGCCGAGGTCGACCAACTGCGCCTGCACCTGGGTGAAGTCGAGGTCATCGAGGCCGAACTCGACGAGCCGCTGGCCGAAGAGCCGGCGCCGCAGCCCCTGCCGGTGCTGCCCGAAGCCATCATGGCCGCCGCCGTGCCGCAGCGTATCGAGGCGCCGGTGGTGCTGCCGTTCGTCCGCCGCGCCGCGGAAGCCGCCCAGGAAGCCGCTGCGCGCCGCGCACCGCAGGAACTGGTGAAGGTCCCCGCGCAACTGCTCGAAGGCCTGGTCAACCTCGCCGGTGAGACCTCGATCTTCCGCGGTCGCGTCGAGCAGCAGGTGAGCGACGTCGGTTCGACCCTCGGTGAGATGGATGCCACCATCGAGCGGGTTCGCGACCAGCTGCGCCGCCTGGATACCGAAACCCAGGCGCAGATCCTCTCGCGCCACCAGGCCGACGCCGAGCGCGCCGGCTACGAAGAATTCGACCCGCTGGAAATGGACCGCTACTCGCAGCTGCAGCAGCTTTCGCGCGCACTGTTCGAGTCCGCTTCCGACCTGTTCGACCTCAAGGAAACCCTCGCCGCGAAGAACCGCGACGCCGAAACCCTGCTGCTGCAGCAGGCGCGGGTCAACACCGAGCTGCAGGAAGGCCTGATGCGTACCCGCATGGTGCCCTTCGACCGCCTGGTGCCGCGTCTGCGCCGGATCGTCCGCCAGGTGGCGAGCGAGCTGGGCAAGCAGGTCGAGTTCGTGGTCAGCAACGCCGAAGGCGAGATGGACCGTACCGTGCTCGAACGCATCGTCGCGCCGCTGGAGCACATGCTGCGCAACGCGGTCGACCACGGCATCGAGTCCGGCGAGGCGCGCCGCATCGCCGGCAAGCCGGAGCAGGGCACCATCCGCCTGACCCTGGGCCGCGAGGGTGGCGACATCCTCCTGACCCTGGCCGACGACGGCGCCGGCATCCGCCTGGAAGCCGTGCGCCGCAAGGCCATCGAGCGCGGCCTGATGGCCGACGACAGCGAGCTGAACGACCACGAGGTGCTGCAGTTCATCCTCGAGGCCGGCTTCAGTACCGCCGAGAAGGTCACGCAGATTTCCGGCCGCGGCGTGGGCATGGACGTGGTGAACTCCGAGGTGAAACAGCTCGGCGGCTCCATGAGCATCCATTCCAGCGTCGGCGAAGGCACCAAGTTCGACATCCGCCTGCCGTTCACCGTGTCGGTGAACCGCGCGCTGATGGTGCTCTCCGGCGAGGACCTGTACGCCCTGCCGCTGAACACCATCGAAGGTATCGTGCGGGTCTCCCCGTACGAGCTGGAAGCGCTCTACGAACAGGCCGCCGCCGACGAGACCGGCGCCGCGCCGAGCTTCGAGTACGCCGGCCAGAGCTATGAACTGAAATACCTGGGCGACCTGCTCAACAACGGCCAGCATCCCAAGCTGGTCGGCCAGTCGTTGCCGTTGCCGGTGATCCTCGTGCGCTCGGCGGACCACGCCGTGGCGGTACAGGTGGATGCCCTGGCGGGCTCGCGCGAAATCGTGGTGAAGAGCCTCGGTGCGCAGTTCGCCGGCGTCAGCGGCATCTCCGGCGCGACCATCCTCGGTGACGGTCGCGTGGTGGTGATTCTCGACCTGCTGGCGACCATCCGCGTGCTTCATGCGCAGCTGGTCCAGCATGCCCCGCGCCGCCAGCTGGCCGGCCCGGCCGCTGCGGAAATCGAGCACCAGCGCCCGACCCTGGTCATGGTGGTGGACGACTCGGTCACCGTGCGCAAGGTCACCAGCCGCCTGCTGGAGCGCAATGGCATGAACGTGCTCACCGCCAAGGACGGGGTGGACGCCATCGCCCAGCTGCAGGAACACAAGCCGGACATCATGCTGCTGGACATCGAGATGCCGCGCATGGACGGCTTCGAGGTGGCCACCCTGGTGCGCCACGATGAACAGCTGAAGGACCTGCCGATCATCATGATTACCTCCCGTACCGGCGAGAAGCACCGCGACCGTGCCCTGGCCATCGGCGTCAACCAGTACCTGGGCAAGCCGTACCAGGAGTCCGAGCTGCTGGAGAACATCCACAAGCTGGTGAAGGCCCATGTCTGAGCAGAGCACGCCGCGGATCGCGGTGATCGCCGATACCTCGCTGCAGCGCCACGTGCTGGCGCAGGCCCTGGCCGGCCATGGCTACCAGGTGGTGCTCAACGCCGACCCGGCGCGCCTTGAAAGCGAGCAGCTGGACGCCTGCGAAACCGACCTGTGGCTGGTGGACCTGGCGCAGCAGGAAGACTCGCCGCTGGTGGACAACCTGCTGGAACAGTCGCGGGTTCCCGTGCTGTTCGGCGAGGGCCACGCGCCGGAGCGGCATTCCGAACACTACCCGCGCTGGGAGCGCCGGCTGGTGTCCAAGCTGCGCAAGCTGGTGGGCGACCCCAGCGCCGGCGTCGGCCGCAGCCTGGCGGCGCTGCTCGACGAAGCGCAGCGCCCGACCCGCGTGACACTGCCTGAAGACCTCGCGGCCTCGCCGCTGAAAGCCGGCGAACCCGCCGCGCAGGTCTGGCTGCTGGCTGCCTCGCTCGGTGGCCCGGCGGCGGTGAAGACCTTCCTCGATGCGCTGCCCGGCGGCCTGCCGGTGGGCTTCCTGTATGCCCAGCACATCGACGCTTCCTTCGAGGCGAACCTGCCGCAAGCGGTCGGTCGCCACAGCCAGTGGCACGTCAACACCGTGCGCGACGGCGATCCGGTGCGCTGCGGCGAAGTGGTGGTCGTGCCGATTACCCAGGAGCTGGGCTTCGATGCCTCGGCGCGCATGCGCGTCGAAGATCGCAGCTGGCCGGAGCCCTACAGCCCGTCCATCGACCAGATGATGCTCAACCTCGCCCAGCAGTACGGCGAGCGTTGCGGTGTGATCGTGTTCAGCGGCATGTGCAGCGATGGCAGCGCCGCCGCAGCCTACGTGCGCCGCCAGGGCGCACCGATCTGGACCCAGCGCGCCGACAGCTGCGCCTGTTCCAGCATGCCCGACAGCCTGCGCGAAGGCGGCTACAGCACTCTTTCCGGCGACCCGCGCGAGCTCGCGGCGGCGCTGGTCAATCATCTCGCCGAACAATGCGTCGGCGCAGTCACGCAGTGAGATAAGGCCCGATGAGTGATCTTCCCGTCGCCAATACCGCCGTTGCCAATGCTGCTGTGGCCAACGCCGCCCCCAGCAGCCTGACCGGCCTGCTGGTGCCGCTGGCCGACCGCAACCTGCTGCTGCCCAACGTGGCGGTGGCCGAACTGATCACCTACCGCGCGCCGCACCCGGTGGACGGCCTGCCGTCCTGGTACCTGGGCCAGGTGGCCTGGCGCGACCTGCGCCTGCCGCTGCTGTCCTTCGAAGCGGCCTCCGATGGCCAGGCCGAAGTCAGTCCCGGTGCACGGGTGATCGTGGTCAACGCCCTGGGCGGACGGCCCAATGTGAAATTCTTCGCGCTCCTGGTGCAGGGCATCCCGCGTTCGCTGAAGGTCGGCTCCGACCTCAAGCGCCTGGACGTGCCGCTGGCGCCGCTGGAGCTGGACGCGGTGGACCTGGGTGACGCCCACGCGCGCATCCCCGACCTGGCCGCGCTGGAGCAGAAACTGGCCGACTCCGGCCTGATCTGAGCCTGCCGTGAGCGGTGGCCTGCGCCTTGCCCAGCTGGGAGACCAACCCGGCTTCGAGGTCGCCGGCGCCACCCTCGGTGGCCATCGCTTCGAGCGCCACAGCCACGATGAATTCGTCATCAGCGCCAACCTGCGCGGCGAGGAAAGCGTCTGGCTGGATGGCCGCACCTTCGATGCCGGCCCTGGCTGCTTCACCTGCTACAACCCCGGCCAGATCCAGGGCGGCGGCGTCGCCGAAGGCCAGCCCTGGCAATTTGTCAGCCTCTATATCGTCCCTGATCAGCTGGCCTCCCTGCTCGGCCTGCAACGCCTGGAGTTCGAGCGCTGCCACCAGCGGCTTCCCGCGCTGGCCGGCGCCATGGCGGACGCCGTGGAGCGAGTGCTGGGCGAGGATGCCTTCGTTCGCCAGCGCGGCGAGGAACGCCTGACCCTGCTGCTGGCCGACATCGCCCAATCCATGGGGGTGCGCCTGCCTGGCGAAGCGCTGGACAGTGGCGGGCGGATCACCCGCCTGCAGGAGTGGCTGGCCGCCGACCTGGCGCGGCAGCCGAGCCTGGACGAGATGGCGGATTACCTCGGCCTGTCGCGTTTCCACCTGCTGCGCAGCTTCCAGAAGCAGGTGGGCCTGAGCCCCCGGCAATGGGCGATGCAGTTGCGCACCCGGCGCGCGCAGGCGCTGTTGCGCGCGGGACTGCCGGCGACCGAGGTGGCCTATGCGCTGGGCTTCGCCGACCAGAGTCACCTCAACCGGCACTTTCGCGCCGCCTATGGCGTCTCGCCGGGCAGCTTCCAGCGTGCCGTGCGCTGAAGGGCGCAATCTGGTTCAAGTGGCCGGGCGGGCGCTCAGGCAGACTGGCTCCATCGCCATCCCGTTCGAGAGCTGATCCATGCTGACCCTGTTCTTCGCCGCGCTGCTGTTCGGTGTCGTCTTCTGCCTGTCCCCTGGCGCCGTGCTGGCCGAAACCCTGCGTCGGGGCCTCAAGGGCGGCTTCCGTCCGGCGCTGCTGGTGCAGTTCGGCTCGCTGATCGGTGATGCCGTCTGGGCGCTGATCGGTCTGACCGGGCTGGCGCTGTTGTTCGGCCATGAAACCCTGCGCCTGCCGCTGACCCTGGCCAGCGCCGCCTACCTGGCCTGGCTGGGCGTACAGAGCCTGCGCGATGCGCGTGAGGTCGGCGTGGTCGAGGAGGGCGAGCCCGGTGAGCACAACGCCGGGGCGTTCGCTTCCGGCGCGATGCTGTCGCTGTCGAACCCGAAGAACATCGTCTACTGGGGGGCTCTGGGCGGCGCCATGGCGGGGCTGGTGGACGGCGTGCCGTCGCTGGCGGATTCGCTGGTGTTCTTCGCCGGCTTCATGACCGCCTCGGTGCTTTGCTGCTTCCTCTGCGCAGCACTGGTGGACTGGCTGCGGCGCAATGCTTCGCCACGCTGGCGCCGGGTCAGCCATGTGCTGTGCGGGGTGGTACTGCTGGTGCTGGCGGGGTTGGCGCTGCGGGGGATTTGAGGCGCCGGGTGGTTGGGTGTCCGGGCTGTTCGCGAGCAAGCTCGCTCCTACAGGTGACCGTTCAGCCCGGAGTGCTCTTCGTAGGAGCGAGCTTGCTCGCGAACCCGCCCCCCGCAAAAGCGCTTAGAAATCGCCCCAAAGCTGCTGCGCCACGCTCAGCGCGACCACTGGCGCGGTCTCGGTGCGCAGCACGCGCGGCCCCAGTCGTGCCGCATGGAAACCAGAGCCCTTGGCCTGCTCCACTTCCGCATCGCTCAAGCCGCCCTCCGGGCCGATCAGGAAGGCCAGGCTGGCGGGCTTGTCATGGCTGGTCAGCGGCTCGGCCACCGGGTGCAGCACCAGCTTGAGCTGCGCGTCGCAGCTCTCCAGCCACTCGGCCAGGGTGACCGGCGCATTGAGCACCGGCAGCACCGAGCGGCCGCATTGTTCGCAGGCGCTGATCGCCACCTGGCGCCAGTGGGCCATGCGCTTGTCGGCGCGTTCGTCCTTCAGGCGCACTTCGCAGCGTTCGCTGACGATCGGGGTGATTTCGCTGGCGCCCAGTTCGGTGGCCTTCTGGATCGCCCAGTCCATGCGCTCGCCACGGGACAGGCCCTGGCCCAGGTGCACGCGCAGCGGTGATTCCGCCTGGCCGTCGAAGGCTTCGCGCAGGTCCACGCGGACGTTCTTCTTGCCCACTTCGATCAGTTCGCCCAGGTATTCGCGGCCCGAGCCGTCGAACAGCTGCACGGCGTCGCCCGCCGAATGGCGCAGGACGCGGCCGATGTAGTGGGCCTGGGCTTCGGGCAGCTCGTGCTGGCCGAGGGAGAGCGGGGCGTCGATGAAGAAGCGGGAGAGGCGCATGGCGATGTCGGCAAAGAAGGGGAAAGCGGCAAGCTTAAAGCTTTCGGCCTGCCGCTTGTAGCCGATCAGCCCGGATCGCGATGCTCGGGGAAGCGTTCGCTGACCGCCACGCTGACGCTGTCGCGGGTGGCGATGTCGATGCCTTCGCTGGCGACCTCGGCGAGGAAGTCGATCTGCTCGGGGGTGATGATGTACGGCGGCAGGAAATACACCACGCTGCCCAGCGGCCGCAGTAGCGCGCCGCGCGCAAGCCCATGCTGGAAGACCTTCAGGCCACGGCGTTCCTGCCAGGGGTAGGCGGTTTTCGTCGCCTTGTCCTGGACCATCTCGATGGCGAGGATCATGCCGGTCTGGCGGATTTCCGAGACGTGCGGGTGGTCCGCCAGGTGCGCGGTGGCGCTGGCCATCCGGGCCGCCAGGGCCTTGTTGGCCTCGATGACGTTGTCCTGCTCGAAGATGTCCAGGGTCGCCAGGGCGGCGGCGCAGGCCAGCGGGTTGCCGGTGTAGGTGTGCGAGTGGAGGAAGGCGCGCAGGGTGGTGTAGTCGTCGTAGAAGGCCTGGTAGACCTTGTCGGTGGTGAGCACCGCGCTCATCGCCAGGTAGCCGCCGGTCAGGGCCTTGGACAGCACGAGGAAGTCCGGGGTGATGCCGGCCTGCTCGCAGGCGAACATCGTGCCGGTGCGGCCGAAGCCCACGGCGATTTCGTCATGGATCAGGTGCACGCCGTAACGGTCGCAGGCCTCGCGCAGCAGCCTGAGGTAGACCGGGTGGTACATGCGCATGCCGCCGGCGCCCTGCACCAGCGGCTCGACGATGACCGCCGCGACCTCTTTGTGATGCTGCTCCAGCGCCTGCTCCATGGCGGCGAACATTGTCCGCGAGTGTTCCTCCCAGCTCACGCCCTCGGGGCGCAGGTAGCAGTCGGGGGTCGGCACCTTGATGGTGTCCATCAAGAGCGACTTGTAGGTCTCGGTGAACAACGCCACATCGCCCACCGACATCGCCGCCACGGTCTCGCCGTGGTAGCTGTTGGTCAGGGTGATGAAGCGCTTCTTCTCCGGCTGGCCGAGGTTGTGCCAGTAGTGGTAGCTCATCTTCAGCGCCACTTCGATGCCGGCCGAGCCGCTGTCGGCGTAGAACACCCGGGAGAAACCGGCTGGCGCCAGGCGCAGCAGGCGCTCGGACAGCTCGATCACCGGCTGGTGGCTGAAGCCGGCGAGGATCACGTGCTCCAGCTGGTCCACCTGGTCCTTGATGCGCTGGTTGATGCGCGGGTTGGCGTGGCCGAAGACGTTGACCCACCAGGAGCTGACCGCATCCAGGTAGCGCTTGCCTTCGAAGTCCTCCAGCCAGATGCCTTCGCCACGGCGGATCGGGATCACCGGCAGGCGCTCGTGGTCTTTCATCTGGGTGCAGGGGTGCCACAGCACCTCGAGATCGCGCTGCATCCACTCGGCATTCAGGCCCATGGGCTGCTCCTTATCTGGCTGGTCGTCTGACGGTCGGCTCGCAATGGTCGGGCAAGCCTATGCAATGCACCTGAGATGAACAAGGACACGTCCTACGACACATGCCACTGGCAGCCGACCAAGACAGCTATTCGGCTTCCGGGCGCTGACGTATGCTTCGCGCCTTTGCACTTTTCTGGGGATCGGTCGATGAAGATGGGATGGCTGCGCGCTGCCGCGCTGGTCGCTCTGGGGGCGTTCAGTGTGGTTGCACTGGGCAAGGACAAACAACCGACGGCCATCGTGGTCGGCGGCGGCCTCGCCGGCCTCTCCGCAGCCTACGAGCTGCAGCAGGCGGGCTGGCAGGTGACCCTGCTGGAAGCCAAGCCGCAGGTGGGTGGCCGTTCGGGCCTGGCCACCAGCGAGTGGATTGGCAACAAGAAGGCTCAGCCGACGCTCAATGGCTACCTGGATACCCTGAAAGTGAACTCGGTGCCGGCTCCGGACTTCGTTCGCACCCCGAGCTACCTGATCGACGGCGTGTTCTATTCGTCCAGCGACCTGAAGCAGAAGATGCCGGCTGTCGCTGCTGATCTGGAGCGCTTCGAGAAGTCCCTGAACGAACTGTCCGCCTCCATCGACGATCCGCTCAACCCGCTGGCGAACAAGACACTGTTCGCCCTCGACCAGCTCACCGCCGCGCGCTGGCTGGACAAGCTGAACCTGTCGCCGACCGCGCGCCTGCTGGTCAACCAGCGCATCCGTTCGCACTACGACGAGCCGTCGCGCCTGTCGCTGCTCTACCTCGCCCAGCAGGGCCGTGTGTACCGTGGCGTCGATGACCGCGACCTGCGCGCCTCGCGCCTGCCCGGCGGCAGCCAGGTGCTGGCCCAGGCCTTCGTCAAGCAGATCAAGACCATCAAGACCAACGCCAAGGTCACCTCGATCAGCCAGGACAAGGACGGCGTGACCGTCAAGGTCGGGCCCACCGGCTACAGCGCCGACTACCTGGTGCTGGCCGTGCCGCTGCGCGCGCTGGGCAATATCACCATGATCCCGAGCCTGAACGAGAAGCAGCAGGCCGCGCTCAAGGGCACCAACTACGGCTGGCGCGACCAGATCCTGATGAAGTTCAAGCGCCCGGTCTGGGACGACAAGACGCGTCTGTCCGGCGAGATCTACAGCGACCAGGGCCTGGGCATGATCTGGGTCGAGCCCGCGACCAAGGGCGGCGCCAACGTGCTGATCAACCTCTCCGGCGACAACGCCCGCGTGATGCAGGCCTTCGGTGATCGCCAGCTGTCGGAGCAGGTGCTGATCCGCATGAACAAGTACTACCCGAAGATGCGTGGCGCCTACGACGGCTACGAACTGCGTCGCTACAGCACCGACGCCGGTACGGGCGGTTCCTACCTGGCCTTCGGCCCGGGCCAGATCAGCCGCTTCTGGCGTGTCTGGGAGACCCCGGTGTCCCGCGTGGCCTTCGCCGGCGAGCACACCGACGCGCTCTACCCGGGCACCATCGAAGGCGCCCTGCGCAGCGGCAAGCGCGCCGCCAGCCAGGTGCGTGACCTGCAGGCCGGCCGCACGCCGGTGCTCGAAGGCAAGGCGATGGTTGCCGAGAACAAGCCGGCCGCCAGCGACAAACCGGCCGATGCCAAGGGCGAGAAGAAGGGCATCATGTCCTGGTTGCCGTTCTGATCGAGCCTGTTCCACCCTCAATGCCGGCGAAAGCCGGCATTGTCGTTTCTGGCTCTGGAACGGCCGTTTCAGCGCGGATCTATCTTGTCAGTCGATGTTTCAAAGCAGATTTTTTCGCTTTTATTCGATCAATTAGCCGCTAGTCTTGAGGCTCCGATTTCAAGGATGTGTTTCGATGCAATGGCGTAATTCCCCCGCCCGCTATGGACTGGTGAGCCTGTTCCTGCACTGGGGTAGTGCACTGGTGGTATTCGGGCTGTTCGGCCTGGGCCTGTGGATGCGCGAGCTGGACTACTACGACACCTGGTACCACCGCGCCCCGGAAATCCACAAAAGCATCGGCATCCTGCTGGCCATCGCGCTGATCGTGCGCGTGCTCTGGCGCTTCATCAGCCCCGCACCGCCGACCCCGGCCAACCACGGCCAACTGACCCGCCTGGCCACCAAGCTCGGCCACCTCGCGCTCTACGCGCTGCTGTTCGCCGTGATCATCGCCGGTTACCTGATCTCCACCGCCGAGGGCAAACCCATCAGCGTGTTCGGCTGGTTCGATGTGCCCGCGACCCTGAGCGGCCTGACCGACCAGGCGGACATCGCCGGCGCGATCCACCTCTACCTGGCCTGGGGCCTGGTGGTGCTGGCCGTGCTCCACGCCCTGGCGGCGTTCAAACACCATTTCTTCGACCGCGATGCGACCCTGGTACGCATGCTCGGTCGTGCCGCGAAATAACACCTCACCTCAAAGGGAGATTGCTTCAATGCTGAAGAAGACGTTCGCCGCTCTGGCGCTGGGTACCGCCCTGTTCTCCGCTGGCCAGGCCATGGCCGCGGACTACAAGATCGACAAGGAAGGCCAGCACGCCTTCATTGAATTCCGCATCAAGCACCTGGGTTACAGCTGGCTGTACGGCCGCTTCGACGACTTCGACGGTGCCTTCACCTTCGACGAGAAGAACCCGTCCGCCGACAAGGTCAAGGTCACCATCAACACCAACAGCGTGAACTCCAACCACGCCGAGCGTGACAAGCACCTGCGCAGCCCGGACTTCCTCAACGTCGGCAAGAACCCGACCGCGACCTTCGAGTCCACCGCCGTGAAGGCCGATGGCAAGAATGCCGAGATCACCGGCAACCTGACCCTGAACGGCGTGACCAAGCCGGTCACCATCAAGGCCGAGCTGATCGGCCAGGGCGATGACCCGTGGGGCGGCTACCGTGCCGGCTTCCTGGGTACCACCACCCTCAAGCTGAAGGACTTCAACATCCAGCGCGACCTCGGTCCGGCTTCCCAGGAAGTCGAGCTGACCCTGTCGGTAGAAGGGGTGCGTCAGTAAGACGCAAGGAAGCGAAAACGCCGGCGCAAGCCGGCGTTTTCGTTTGTGCTGTCAGTCTGCGGCCCCCTGCAGGCACTGCCGCAGGAGCTGGGTGAGGGTGCGTTGCTCCTCGTCGTCCAGCGGCGCGAACAGACTGTCATGGGTACGTGCGAGGATGGCCTGGGTGCGCTCTTCGATACGGCTCCCGGCCTCGGTGAGGAACAGCTGGAAGCTGCGCTGATCAATCGGGTTGCGCTCGCGACGAACCAGCCCCAGGGTCTCCATCTCGCGAATCTTGCGGGTCACCAGCGCCTTGTCGCGGCACATCTTGCGGCCCAGGCTCTGCAGGCTCTGGCCGGCATCGGCGCCGATCAGTTCGAGCAGGCGGATATCCGGCGGCGTGAGGTCGATGCCCTCGGCGCACAGCTCGTCCTGGAGGCTCTCGCGCAAGTGGTCGAGGACCTTCATCAGGGTCTGCGGCAGGTCGGGATTCAGGGTGTGGGTCATCGGCTCTGTCGAGGTAAGGCTTGTGTAAATCCGGTTGATCGGATCAACCATTTTTTCGTATTTTAGTTGATGTTATCAACTTTGTTCGTCGCCTCGACTGCCTTGCGGGAAACCTACTGCGAAACCGGCCTTTGGCTAAATCGTTTCAGTAGTTTTCCCTCAGGGCTTTCGGACGTTTACAAACACAGCTGAATGTAAGTATTTTTGCCAGCTTTTCCGGACCGGCAAGCCCACAGCCAACCCGGATGCTTTGCTCACGAGGATAACGATATGCAACGAAAGCCAGCCATGCGCGCCCTGGTTCCGGCCCTGCTCGTCGCCATGGCCACTCTTGCCGGCTGCGACAAGAGCCAGGCCCCGCAGGAGAAGCCGATCCCCGAGGTCGGTGTGGTGACCCTGCAGCCGCAGGAAGTGACCCTGAGCACCGAACTGCCCGGCCGCACCACCGCGTATCGCATCGCCGAGGTTCGCCCGCAGGTGAACGGCATCATCCTCAAGCGCCTGTTCAAGGAAGGCAGCGACGTCAAGGAAGGCCAGCAGCTGTACCAGATCGACCCGGCCACCTATGACGCGACCCTGCAGAGCGCCCAGGCCAACCTGGTGTCGACCCAGCAGCAGGCCGAGCGCTACAAGGAGCTGGTCAAGGACGAGGCGGTGAGCAAGCAGCAATACGCCGACGCCCAGGCCGCCTACCTGCAGGCCAAGGCCACGGTGGACAGCGCCAGGATCAACGTGCGCTACACCAAGGTCTATTCGCCCATTTCCGGCCGCATCGGCCGCTCCAGCGTGACCGAAGGCGCCCTGGTGCAGAACGGCCAGAGCACCGCGCTGGCCACCGTGCAGCAACTGGACCCGATCTACGTCGACGTGACCCAGTCCTCCACCGCGCTGATCCGCCTGCGCCGCGAGCTGGCCGCCGGGCAGCTGGAGAAGGCCGGCGACAACGCCGCCAAGGTCAAGCTGTACCTGGAAGACGGCTCCGAGTACCCCATCGAGGGCAAGCTGGAGTTCTCCGAAGTGTCCGTGGACCAGGGCACCGGCTCGGTGACCGTGCGCGCCATCTTCCCCAACCCGAAGAAGGAGCTGCTGCCGGGCATGTTCGTCCATGCGCAGCTGGAGGAGGGCATCAAGAAGCAGGCCATCCTCGCGCCGCAGCAGGGCGTCACCCGTGACTTCCGTGGCATGGCCACGGCACTGGTGCTCAATGGCGAAGACAAGGTCGAACTGCGCACCCTCAAGACCGAGCGCACCGTCGGTGCCTACTGGCTGGTCAGCGATGGCCTCAAGCCCGGCGATCGCCTGATCACCGAAGGCCTGCAGTACGTCCAGCCGGGCGCCCAGGCCAAGGCCGTACCCGCGAAGAACGTGGCGCCCACCGCCGGTGCCGCCGACAAGCCCGCCGCCGCTGAACCGGCCAAGCAGGGTTAATCAAGGGGATTCGTCATGTCGAAGTTTTTCATTGACCGGCCCATCTTCGCCTGGGTGATCGCCCTGGTGATCATGCTGGCGGGCGGTCTGTCGATCCTCAAATTGCCGGTGAACCAGTACCCGGCCATCGCGCCGCCGGCCATCGCCATCCAGGTGAGCTACCCGGGCGCCTCCGCCGAAACGGTGCAGGACACCGTGGTGCAGGTGATCGAGCAGCAGATGAACGGTCTCGACCATCTGCGCTACATCTCCTCGGAGTCCAACTCCGACGGCAGCATGACCATCACCGTGACCTTCGACCAGGGCACCAGCCCTGACATCGCCCAGGTCCAGGTGCAGAACAAGCTGCAGCTGGCCACCCCGCTCCTGCCGCAGGAAGTACAGCAGCAGGGCATCCGCGTGACCAAGGCGGTGAAGAACTTCCTGATGGTGGTCGGCGTCGTCTCCACCGACGGCAGCATGACCAAGGAAGACCTGTCGAACTACATCGTTTCCAACATCCAGGACCCGCTGTCGCGGACCTCCGGTGTGGGCGACTTCCAGGTGTTCGGTTCGCAGTACGCCATGCGCATCTGGCTGGACCCGGCGAAGCTCAACAGCTTCCAGATGACCCCGGGCGACGTGAAGACGGCGATCCAGGCGCAGAACGTGCAGATTTCCTCCGGCCAGCTGGGCGGCCTGCCCGCGGTGAAGGGCCAGCAGCTCAACGCCACGATCATCGGCAAGACCCGCCTGCAGAGCGCCGAGCAGTTCAAGGAAATCCTCCTCAAGGTCAACGCCGACGGCTCCCAGGTTCGCCTGAAGGACGTCGCCGACGTGGCCCTGGGCGGCCAGGACTACAGCATCAACGCCCAGTTCAACGGCAAACCGGCATCGGGTATCGCGATCAAGCTGGCCACCGGCGCCAACGCGCTGGACACCGCCAAGTCGATCCGCGCCACCCTGGCCACGCTGGAGCCGTTCTTCCCGCAGGGCATGAAGATCGTCTACCCCTACGACACCACCCCGGTGGTCTCCGCCTCCATCCATGAGGTGGTGAAGACCCTGGGCGAAGCGATCCTGCTGGTGTTCCTGGTGATGTACCTGTTCCTGCAGAACTTCCGCGCCACGCTGATCCCGACGATCGCCGTGCCGGTGGTGCTGCTGGGTACCTTCGGCGTGCTCGCCGCCTTCGGCTTCTCGATCAACACCCTGACCATGTTCGGCATGGTGCTGGCGATCGGCCTGCTGGTGGACGACGCCATCGTCGTGGTGGAAAACGTCGAGCGGGTGATGGCCGAGGAAGGCCTGTCGCCCCGCGAGGCGGCGCGCAAGTCCATGGGCCAGATCCAGGGCGCGCTGGTGGGTATCGCCATGGTGCTCTCGGCGGTGTTCCTGCCGATGGCGTTCTTCGGCGGCTCCACCGGGGTGATCTACCGGCAGTTCTCCATCACCATCGTCTCGGCCATGGCCCTGTCGGTGATCGTGGCGCTGGTGCTGACCCCGGCGCTCTGCGCCACCATGCTCAAGCCCATCGAGAAGGGCGACCACGGCGAGCACAAGCGCGGCTTCTTCGGCTGGTTCAACCGCAAGTTCCTCGCCACTACCCAGGGCTACGAGCGCGGCGTCACCTCGATCCTCAAGCACCGCGTGCCGTACCTGCTGATGTACGTGCTGATCCTCGGCGGCATGGTCTACCTGTTCACCCGCATCCCCACCGCGTTCCTCCCCGACGAGGACCAGGGTGTGCTGTTCGCCCAGGTGCAGACCCCGGCCGGTTCTTCCGCCGAGCGCACCCAGGTGGTGGTGGACTCGATGCGCGAGTACCTGCTGGACAAGGAAAGCAGCTCGGTGGCCTCGGTGTTCACCGTGACCGGCTTCAACTTCGCCGGCCGTGGCCAGAGCTCCGGCATGGCGTTCATCATGCTCAAGCCCTGGGAAGAGCGCCCGGGCGCGGAGAACAGCGTGTTCGCGCTGGCCCAGCGCGCGCAGCAGCACTTCTTCAGCTTCAAGGACGCGATGGTGTTCGCCTTCGCCCCGCCGGCGGTACTCGAACTGGGTAACGCCGTGGGCTTCGACATTTTCCTCCAGGACCAGGCCGGTGTCGGTCACGAAGTGCTGATGCAGGCGCGCAACCAGTTCCTCGGCATGGCTTCGCAGAACCCTGCCCTGCAACGCGTGCGCCCCAACGGCCTGAACGACGAGCCGCAGTACAAGCTGCTGATCGACGACGAGAAGGCCAGTGCGCTGGGCGTGTCCCTGGCGGACATCAACAGCACCGTGTCCATTGCCTGGGGCTCCAACTACGTCAACGACTTCATCGACCGTGGTCGGGTGAAGAAGGTCTACCTGCAGGGCCGCCCGAACGCGCGGATGAGCCCGGAAGATCTGGACAAGTGGTACGTGCGCAACAGCGCCGGCGAGATGGTGCCGTTCAGCGCCTTCGCTACCGGCGAGTGGAGCTACGGTTCGCCGAAGCTGGCGCGCTACAACGGCGTACCGGCCATGGAAGTGCTCGGTGAGCCGGCCCCGGGCCGTTCCACGGGTGAGGCCATGGCGGCGGTCGAGGAGATCGTCAAGCAACTGCCCAAGGGCGTCGGCTACTCCTGGACCGGCCTGTCCTACGAGGAGCGTCTGTCCGGTTCGCAGGCTCCGGCGCTCTATGCCCTGTCGCTGATCGTGGTGTTCCTCTGCCTGGCGGCGCTGTACGAGAGCTGGTCGATCCCGTTCTCGGTGATGCTGGTGGTGCCGCTGGGCGTCATCGGTGCATTGCTGGCGACCTCCATGCGCGGGCTGTCCAACGACGTGTTCTTCCAGGTGGGCCTGCTGACGACCATCGGCCTGTCGGCGAAGAACGCCATCCTCATCGTGGAATTCGCCAAGGAACTGCACGAACGAGAGGGCAAGCCCATCGTCGAGGCGGCCATCGAGGCGTGCCGGATGCGTCTGCGCCCGATCGTCATGACCTCCCTGGCGTTCATCCTCGGCGTGGTGCCGCTGGCGATTTCCACCGGCGCCGGCTCCGGCAGCCAGCATGCGATCGGTACCGGTGTGATCGGCGGCATGGTCACCGCGACCGTCCTCGCGATCTTCTGGGTACCGCTGTTCTATGTGGTGGTCAGTACCCTGTTCAAGGACAAGTTGTCCAAGGAACAGGCAGCCACCGAGAAGGGGCATTGATATGAGAAAGTCCTTTTTGTCCCTGGCAGTGACGGCAGCCGTGTTGTCCGGCTGCTCGCTGATCCCCGACTACGAGCGCCCCGAGGCGCCCGTGGCGGCGGCCTATCCCCAGGGCGATGCCTACGATGCGGCGCAACCGGCCACGGCCGCTGCCGACATCGGCTGGCGCGAGTTCTTCAAGGACCCGCAACTGCAGCGGCTGGTCGAAGTGTCGCTGGAAAACAACCGCGACCTGCGCGTTGCCGCGCTGAACATCGAAGCCTACCGGGCGCAGTACCGCATCCAGCGGGCCGACCTGTTCCCGGCGGTGGATGCCAGCTTCGACGGCTCGCGCCAGCGCCTGCCGGCGGACCTGTCGAGCACCGGCAGCTCGATGATCAGCAGCCAGTACGGTGCGACCCTGGGCGTCACCGCCTGGGAAGTCGACCTGTTCGGCCGCCTGCGCGCCCTGCGTGACCAGGCGCTGGAGCAGTACTTCGCCACCGAAGAGGCGCAGCGCAGCACCCAGACCAGCCTGGTGGCCAACGTCGCCAACGCCTACCTGACGCTGCGTGCCGACCAGGCCCAGTTGCAGCTGACCCGCGACACCCTGGGCACCTACCAGAAGAGTTACGACCTGACCAAGCGTAGCTACGAAGTGGGGGTCGCCTCCGCCCTGGACCTGCGCCAATCGCAGACCCAGGTGGAAAGCGCGCGGGCCACCCTGGCCCAGTACACCCGCCTGGTGGCGCAGGAC
Source organism: Enterobacterales bacterium AE_CKDN230030158-1A_HGKHYDSX7 (assembly GCA_046940325.1). GTDB lineage: Bacteria > Pseudomonadota > Gammaproteobacteria > Pseudomonadales > Pseudomonadaceae > Pseudomonas. The sequence continues at coordinate 686,987 of JBKYMN010000002.1, forward strand.
CAGAATGCCCTGGTGCTGCTGCTCGGCTCCGGCCTGCCGGCCGACCTGCCGCAGGGCCGTGGCCTGAGCGACGAGCTGCTGGCCACCGTGCCGGCGGGCCTGCCCTCCGACCTGCTGCAGCGTCGCCCGGACATCCTCCAGGCCGAGCACCAGCTCAAGGCGGCCAACGCCAACATCGGCGCGGCACGGGCGGCGTTCTTCCCGAACATCAGCCTGACCGCCAACGCCGGCACCCTCAGCCCGGACCTCGGCGGCCTGTTCGACGGCGGCTCCGGCACCTGGCTGTTCAAGCCCTCGATCAGCCTGCCGATCTTCAACGCCGGCAGCCTGCGCGCGAGCCTGGACCTGGCCAAGGTGCAGAAGGACATCAACGTCGCGCAGTACGAGAAAGCCATCCAGACGGCCTTCTCCGAAGTGGCCGACGGCCTCGCCGCCCGTGGCACCTTCAACGAGCAACTGCAGGCGCAGCGCGCGCTGGTGGACGCCAGCAGCGAGTACTACCGCCTGGCCGACAAGCGCTACCGCACCGGTGTGGACAACTACCTCACCCTGCTCGACGCGCAGCGTTCGCTGTTCAGTGCGCAGCAGCAGCTGATCAGCGACCGCCTCAACCAGCTGACCAGCGAGGTCAACCTGTACAAGGCCCTCGGCGGCGGCTGGCAGGCGACGGCGGCGCAAGCCAAGCCGATCTCCAGCGAGGCGCCGGAAGGCCGATTGTTCTGATCGGAAACAAAAACGCCGCCCTTCGGGGCGGCGTTTTTGTTTGCACACCGGCAGGGCGCCGGCGGCCGCGGCGGTTCGCGAGCAAGCTCGCTCCTACAGGGGGCGACATGCAGGCTCTTCGTAGGAGCGAGCTTGCTCGCGAACCCGCCGATCAGAGCATCGCGCTGCGCCCGGCCGGCTGGATCTGGTTGTCCGCCAGCCAGTCCAGCGCGCACTCGCGCAGGCGCTCGCCCTGGTAGACGTACCAGGCCTGCAGCAGGTCCGGATAACCCATCAGCACATGACGGAAAGCCTTGAACGGCTTGCGCCCCTCGATGGCATTGGCCAGGGCGGAATAGGCGTGGGGTTCAGACACTTCGCGCAGGAAGTCGCGCATCAGGTCCAGGGTCTGGCCGCTGCTCAGCGGCTCGATGGGCAGCAGGCGCTCCGGCTCGCGCTGCAGCAGCTCGGCCAGCTCCGGGTCGGGGTCTTCTTCGGGGATCAGCAGCACCTGGCCGCTGAACAGGTCGAGGTAGTGATCGATACCCTGGGTGTCGAGCGCGAAGGCCAGTTCGTCGAGGTCGATGGTCAGCGGGCGCATGGTCACTCTCCCTATATGGCGAGTGACCGATCCTACGCCATGCGCATGACAACTGTCCTGCCGTTGTCGGCCGGCGCGGGTGCCCCGACCGATACGTGCCTTACAGGCGGAAGCGGCCCACCTGCAGTTGCAACTCGTTGCCCAGGCGCGCCAGCTCGGTACTGGAACTGGCGGTCTGCTCGCTGGCGGCGGCGGACTGGTCGGCGATCTCGCGCACCTGCACCACGCTGCGGTTGATCTCCTCGGCGACGCTGCTCTGCTGCTCGGCGGCGGAGGCGATCTGCAGGTTCATGCCCTGGATGTCGGCCACGGTGCGGGCGATCACGCCCAACGCCTCGCCGGCGCGGCGGGTCAGCTCCACCGAGCTGCCGGTCAGGCGGCGGCTGTCATCCATGCGCGTTACCGCTTCCTGGGCGCCGCGTTGCAGGCCGGCAATCAGGCCCTCGATCTCGGCGGTGGAAGACTGGGTGCGCTGGGCCAGGCCGCGTACCTCGTCGGCCACCACGGCGAAACCGCGCCCGGCCTCGCCGGCACGGGCGGCCTCGATGGCGGCGTTGAGTGCCAGCAGGTTGGTCTGCTCGGCCACCGACTTGATCACGTCCAGCACGCTGCCGATCTTCTCGCTTTCCTTGCGCAACAGTTCCATGGCCTCGGCGGAGCGATCCACCTCGATGGCCAGGCGGTCGATCTGGTTCACCGCGTCCTGCACCACCTGGTCACCCTGGCGGGCCTGCTGGTCGGCCTGCTGGGCGGCGGCGGACGCCTGTTCGGCATTGCGCGCGACTTCCTGCACGGTGGCGGCCATTTCGTGGATGGCGCTGGCGACCTGCTCGGTTTCCACGCGCTGGCTGTTCACCCCGGCGCGGGTCTGCTCGGTGACGGCGGAGAGTTCGTCGGCGGCGGTGGCCAGCTGGCTGACGCTGCCGCCGATGTGGCCGAGCAGCTGCGACAGGCTCTCGCGCATGCGCAACATCACCCGCTGCAGCTGGCCCAGCTCGTCGCTGCGCTGCAGGTTGAGGTCGCGCGACAGGCCCTGGGAGAGGTCACCCTGGGCGATGCGCTCGGCCAGCTCGAGGGCTTCGTGCAGCGGACGGACGATCTGCCGATTGATGGCCCAGCCGGACAGCATGCCGAAGGCGAGCGCCAGAATGGCGATGAGAATCTGCCGGGTCTTGGCGGCGGTGGTTTCCGCCTCGTTACGCTTGAGGGTGTCGTCATAGAGACGGTCGCTGGCCGAGAGCAGCGCTTCGCTGGCGCCGTTCAGCCCCTGGCGCGCCTGGACGGTAGCGTTCACGCCATCGCGGAAGTGTTCGATGCCGCTGCGGTAGTTCTGCAGGTCCTTCAGCGCGGAGCTCAGGCCGTCGGCGGCGATGGCCGGCAACTGGCTCTGCAGGGCGCCGCCGCTGTCGCGCAGCTTGTCGAAGGCGGCGAAGGCTGCCTGTTCGGCGTTGGCGGATTGCTCGAAGACGTAGCCGCGCACCTGGTAGCGCACCACCAGCAGTTGCTGGTGCAGCTGGCCGACGACCTGGGCGCTGTGCAACAGCTGGGCGTCGCCGGGTTGCTCGGCGAGCAGGTCGAAGAGCTGCTTGTCCAGTGCCTCGAAGGCTTGCAGGGCGCTCTGAGCGCTACCGACCAGGGTGCTGCGGGCCTGGGTACGCTGGTCCACGGCGCGGGTCAGCGAGGCGAACGCTTCGCGGTACCGGCTTGCCGCCTCGCGCGCGGCAGCCAGTTGGCGGGCGTCGATGTCGCTGCCCTTGAGGCGCTGCTCGATCATTTCCAGCATCTGGCTGCTGTGCTTCTCGACCAGCTCGGCCTGGCTGCGGTCGCCGCCCAGCTCGAACTGCAGGCGGGCCAGGTTGGCCTGCTGGCTGAGGTCGTTGAGCTCGGTGATGGCCGCCATCTGCTGGCCACGCTCGGCCTGGTTGTCCAGGCTGCCCAGGCCGCTGAGCAGCACCAGCAGGGTGAGGAAGAGGAGGATGCCGAAGCCCACCACCAGCTTCAGGCTGACGTTCAGGCGTCCCAGCTGTACTACTAGCCAATCGTACATGTCGAATACTCCAGGCAGGCGTCGCCACGGGATCGACGGCCCGTGGCGGGCAACAACGAAAGATCGGAGGCGAGGGGAATTGTCTGGACGCATCTTCGTGCGTCAGAGGCTATCGGCCGGGAAATGACAAACTGAAGGCGGGAAATCGTCGCGGCCTGTCTGAGCCGTTGGCGCCCCGAGCGAGCTTTCGCAGGATGGCGTGGAGCGCAGCGATACCCATCGCAGACCGTGCCGATGAGATGATGGGTATCGCAAGCTCCACCCATCCTACGCTTTGGTCCTGCACGAGCGGCGGGCGCAGCTGTATTGGCTGTCCATGAAAAAGGCCCGCAGTGCGCGGGCCTCGTTCGTTGCGGGACGGATCAGACGCGGAAGCGGCTGACCAGTACCTGCAGTTCGTTGCCCAGGCGCGCCAGCTCGACGCTGGAGGCGGCGGTTTCCTCGCTGGCGGCGGCGGTCTGCTCGGAGATGTCGCGCACGTTCATCACGCTGCGGTTGATCTCTTCGGCCACGGCGCTCTGCTGCTCGGAGGCGGCGGCGATCTGCTGGTTCATCGACTGGATGGTCGACACGGTGCGGGTAATGGCGCCCAGGCGCTCGCCCGCGCGGCGGGTCAGATCGACGGTGCTGACGGTCAGGTCGCGGCTGGTTTCCATCATCTGCGCGGCCTGCTGGGTGCCGCTCTGCAGGCCGGCGATCAGCTCTTCGATTTCCTCGGTGGAAGCCTGGGTGCGTTGCGCCAGGCCGCGTACCTCGTCGGCCACCACGGCGAAACCACGACCGGCATCGCCGGCGCGGGCGGCTTCGATGGCGGCGTTGAGCGCCAGCAGGTTGGTCTGCTCGGCCACCGCCTTGATCACGTCCAGCACGCTGCCGATCTTCTCGCTTTCGCGCTTGAGCTTGAGCACCGATTCGTTGGTCCGGCCGACTTCGCCGGCCAGGCGGTCCATCTGGTTCACCGCCTCGTTCACCGCGCCTTCGCCGTCGCGGGCCTGGCGGTCGGCGGCGGAGGCGGCTTCGGAGGCCTCCTCGGCGTTGCGCGCGACTTCCTGCACGGTGGCGGCCATTTCGTTCATGGCGGTGGCGACCTGGTCGGTCTCGACCTTCTGGTTGTTCACCCCGGCGCTGGTCTGCTCGGTGACGGCGGAGAGTTCCTCGGCGGCGCTGGCGATCTGCGTAACGCCATCGTGGATGTGGCTGATCAGTTCGCGCAGGGACAGGTTCATGCGCTGCATGCTCTTCTGCAGCTGGCCCAGCTCGTCGTGGCGGTTGGTCGGGATATCGCGGGAGAGGTCGCCGTCGGCGATGCGTTCGGCGTGGCCGAGCACGTCGCGCAGCGGGTTGACGATCTGCCCGGTGATGATCCAGGCGGCGATGCTGCCCAGCACCAGGGCGATCAGCGCGGCGAGGCCGAGCAGGGTCTTGGCCTGGGCGACGCCGACGTCGCGCTTGGCGGTCTGGGTGGCGGTCAGGTCGTTGCTCAGCTTCTCGATCTGCTGGCCGCTGTCACGCATGCGATCGCGGGCGGCCTGGCTGTCGTTGACCTCATTGCGGTAGTTGGTCAGGGCGTTGCGGTAGGTTTCCAGCGCGTCGAGGGTGGCGCGGAACTCGTCGCTGAGCTCCGACGGAGAGGTCTTCATGTCGTCCTGCACGCCCTGGATCAGTTGCTGCAGGGCGTTGAGGGCCGGTTGTTCCAGGTTCTGCGCGTCGGTGCTGGTGTAGGCCATCACCTGCAGGCGCGCCTGCATGACGGCGCGGCCAATGCCGGCCAGATCCTGCAGGTGCTGCAGGCTCTCGGCGCTGCCACCGCTGACCAGCTTCTGCTCGGCCTTCTGCAACCCTTCGCTGACCGCGCCAGCGGACTTGATCAGCACCTGCTTGGCGGCGTCGCGCTCTTCGAAGGACTTGAGCAGTTGGGTGTACAGCCGGCGGTATTCCACCGTCAGTTCATGCTGCTGGTCGATGACGCGGCGGTCTTCGGCATCGGAGAGCTTGGCTTCGAGGGAGCGATGGCGCTGGTCCAGCTTGTCCAGCGTATCGGTCACCGCCTTGGCGTCTTCCGGGGCGCGGGTGGACTGGAACTTCAGCCGCGCGATGCGCAGGTCCTTGGCGATGGCGACCAGCTCGGAGATCTCGCCGAGCTTGTCGCCCCGGTTGATCACGTTGCCCAGGTTGATCCAGCCGGTGAGGGCGATCAGCAGGGTGAGCAGCAGCACCAGGCCGAAGCCGGCGGCGAGTTTGAGTTTGACGCTGAGGTTGCTGAACCAGTGAAACATGAAGGCGGTGCTCCAGGGTTGAACAGGGCCGGTACGCATGGCTGAGCGGGAAATGCGCAGAGTGGGGGACGACCGGTAACGCAGATATCGGCGTTCAAGCCTGGAACTGGAGTGATGGCACTTTGTTTTTTTGACTGGCGGTTCACGCTGGAGGCCGCGTGGTCACTGGGCTGCAGCGCTTTCGAGTTAGAACAGTCGTGCCAGAAGGGCGGTCACGGCCGTCTCGACGCGCAGGATGCGCTCGCCCAGTTGCACGGGGCTCAGGCCGGCTTCGCGCAGCTTGTCGACCTCGTAGGGAATCCAGCCGCCCTCGGGGCCGATGGCCAGGGTCACCGGCTCGCACAGCGCACGCGGGCACTCGGGCCAGGGGCCGGGATGGCCGATCAGGCCGAGGCTGCCGGCGGCCAGGGCGGGCAGGCGGTCCTCGACGAAGGGCTTGAAGCGCTTCTCGATGATCACCTCGGGCAGCACGGTGTCGCGGGCCTGTTCCAGGCCCAGGACCAGTTGCTCGCGGATGGCCTCGGGAGCGAGGAAGGGGGTCTGCCAGAAGCTCTTTTCCACCCGGTAGCTGTTGAGCAGCACCAGGCGCGGGACGCCCATGGCGGCGACGGTCTGCAGCACACGGCGGAGCATCTTCGGCCGGGGCAGGGCGAGCAGCAGGGTCAGCGGCAGCTTGGCCGGCGGGGCCTGGTCGAAGCTGACCTGCAACTCGGCCTCGTTGGCTTCCAGGCGCAGCAGGCGGCCTTCGCCCATCAGAGCGCCGAGGCGGCCGACGCGCATCCGGTCACCGCTTTCGGCGCGGTGGACTTCCTGCAGGTGGGTCAGGCGGCGGTCGCGCAGGATCACGCGATCCGCCGCGACGAAGTCGGCGTCGTCGAGCAGCAGCAGGTTCACGGGCGGGTGGCCGGCGGCTGGTCGCCCTTGGACGCTTCTTCCTCTTCCGGGCCGCGCTTGCGGATCAGGTGGCTGAACAGCACGCCCGCTTCGAACAGCAGCCACATCGGCACGGCGAGCAGGGTCTGCGACAGCGGGTCCGGCGGGGTGAGGATCATGCCGACGACGAAGCAGCCGATGATCACGTACGGGCGGATCTTCTTCAGGTAGGCCACGTTGACCACCCCGATCCACACCAGCAGCACCGTGGCGACGGGAATCTCGAAGGCCACGCCGAAGGCGAACAGCAGGGTGAGGAAGTCCAGGTAGCTGTTGATGTCGGTCATCGGTGTCACCCCTTCCGGGGCCTGGCCGAGGAAGAAGTGGAACATCAACGGGAATACCAGGAAGTAGGCGAAGGCCATGCCGGCGTAGAACAGTACGATGCTGGAAGCCAGCAGCGGCAGGGCGACGCGCTTCTCGTGCTTGTACAGGCCCGGTGCGATGAAGCCCCAGACCTGGCCCAGGATCACCGGCATGGCGAAGAGCACGGCGACGATCATGGTCAGCTTCAGCGGCGCGAGGAAGGCCGACGCCGGGTCGATGGCGATCATCGTTGCGCCTTCGGGCAGGAAGCGGCGCAGCGGCTCGGAGGCCAGTGCGTAGATCTTCTGCGAGAAGTACAGCAGGCCGATGAAGATCACGAAGATCGCGACCACGCAGCGCAGCAGGCGCGTGCGCAGCTCGGTCAGGTGCGAGACCAGGGGCATTTCCTGGTCGTGTTCGGGCTGGTCGGGTTTTTCGGCGCTCATGGGGTACGCGGCGTCTCGGACGAAGCGGGCGGCTGGCTCGCGGCAGGCGGTTGGCTCGGCTGGCCGGCTTCCGGCGCTTGCGGGGCAGCAGCAGGAGCCTCGGGGGTGGCAGGCGCAAGACCGGCGCCCGGCAGGCTATTCAGACGGCTATTGGGCGCGATGCTCGGCGCCGCGGGCGGCTCGACAGGTGCGCTCTGACCTTCTGGCTGTGCGGGCTGCTGCGGATTGAAGGTTTCCCGAGCCTGGTCTTGCAGGTCGGTCAGCGGCGCCATCAGCTTCCTGGCTTCCTGTTCCATCTGCAGGATGTGTTCGTTGTGCAGCTGGCGGCGGATTTCATCCGCGCCCAGCTCGCGCTCCACTTCCGTCTTGATGGCGTTGAAGCTGCGCTTGAGCCGGCCGATCCACAGGCCTGCCGTGCGCGCGGCACCCGGCAGGCGATCGGGGCCGAGCACCAGCAGGGCGACGAGGCCCACCAGCAGCAGTTCGCTGAAGCTGATACCGAACATGAATCAGTCCTTGCGCGCCGGCTCTTCGACCTTGTGCGCCTGGGCGTCGATGGTGTGCGGCTGGTTCAGCGGCGGGGTGCCGGCAGCGGCGTTGGGGTCCTTCTTCTCGTCTTCCTCGGTGTTCATCGCCTTCTTGAAGCCCTTGATGGCTTCGCCGACGTCCGAACCGAGGTTCTTCAGGCGCTTGGTGCCGAATACCAGGACCACGACGATCAGGATGACGACCCAGTGTTTCCAGTCAAAGATGCCCATCTTGTTCTCCTCGAATTGTTCGTGTCAGGCCGACGGTTGGCGCGCGGCTTTCTCGTCGTGCCCGGAAAGGCCGAAGCGGCGGTCCAGCTCGTCCAGTACCGCCTGCGGGTGCTGGCCGAGGGCGGCGAGCATCACCAGGGAGTGGAACCAGAGGTCGGCCGTTTCGTAGATCAGGTCCGTGCAGTCACCGCTGGTGGCGGCGTCCTTGGCGGCGAGAATGGTTTCCACCGACTCTTCGCCAACCTTCTCCAGGATCTTGTTCAGGCCCTTGTGATACAGGCTGGCCACGTAGGAGCTGTCCGGTGCGGCATTCTTGCGCGCTTCGAGGACTTCCGCCAGACGGGCGAGGGTATCAGTGCTCATGGGGTTTTCCTGTACCTACGTGGGAGTAGATGGCATCCGGGTCCTTCAGGACCGGGTCGACGGTCTGCCAGGCGCCGTTCTCGAATACCCGGTAGAAGCAGCTCTCGCGGCCGGTGTGGCAGGCGATGCCGCCCAGTTGCTCGACCATCAGGATCACCACGTCGGCGTCGCAGTCCAGGCGCAGCTCGTGCAGCTTCTGCACATGGCCGGAGTCCTCGCCCTTGCGCCAGAGCTTGCCGCGCGAGCGGGACCAGTAGATGGCGCGGTTCTCGGCGGCGGTGAGCGTCAGGGCCTCGCGGTTCATCCAGGCCATCATCAGCACGCGGCCGGTGCGATGGTCCTGGGCGATCGCCGGCACCAGTCCATCGGCATTCCACTTGATTTCGTCCAGCCAGTCTTTCATCTCGGGTTCCGTACGGCGGGCACGCGTGGTGCCCGGAGCCACTGTATACAACGGGTAAGTGTGCCAGCCAGTGCGGCGACTGGCTATCGGCGCAGGATCAGATACAGACCACCGGCCAGCATCGCCCAGGCCGGCCAGGCGGCGAGGCTGTGGGTCGCGAGGCCGGTTTCGGCGGCGCCGGCCACCAGCACTGCGCCGATCAGCCGCGCCGGCCAGGCGCTGGCCATCCCCGGCTGGGCGCCGTTCAGGCGCGCCTCGGACTGCGGCTCGCGGGACAGGCGCTCCAGCGTGTCGCGGGTCATCTGCGCCAGGTGCGGCAGTTGTTCGATGTGTTGCTGGGCATTGCGCAGCAGGGTGCCGGGGCTGACGCGCTCGCGCATCCAGCGCTCCAGGAAGGGCTGTGCGGTGGTCCACAGGTCCAGGTCGGGGTAGAGCTGGCGGCCCAGGCCTTCGATGTTCAGCAGGGTCTTCTGCAGCAGCACCAGTTGCGGCTGCACTTCCATGTTGAAGCGTCGCGCCGTCTGGAACAGGCGCAGCAGCACCTGGCCGAAGGAGATGTCCTTGAGCGGCTTCTCGAAGATCGGCTCACAGACGGTGCGGATCGCCGCCTCGAAGTCGTTGACCTTGGTCTCGGCCGGCACCCAGCCCGAGTCGATGTGCAGCTGGGCGACCTTGCGGTAGTCGCGCTTGAAGAAGGCGATCAGGTTGCGCGCCAGGTAGTCCTGGTCCTCGTCGGTGAGGCTGCCGACGATGCCGCAGTCCACCGCGATGTACTGCGGGCTCCAGGGCGTGCGGGTGCTGACGAAGATGTTGCCGGGGTGCATGTCGGCGTGGAAGAAGCTGTCGCGGAACACCTGGGTGAAGAAGATTTCCACGCCGCGCTCGGCCAGTGCCTTGAAGTCGGTGCGCTGGTCGCGCAGGGTCTCCAGGTCGGTCACCGGGATACCGTAGATGCGCTCCATCACCAGCACCTTGGGGCGGCACCAGTCCCAGTAGACCTGGGGCACATAGAGCAGCGGCGAGCCTTCGAAGTTGCGCCGCAGCTGCGAGGAGTTGGCCGCTTCACGGAGCAGGTCGAGCTCGTCGTAGATGGTCTTTTCGTAATCGCTGACCACTTCGGCCGGGTGCAGGCGGCGGGCGTCGGCGGAGATGCGCTCGGCGGTGCGGGCGAGGATGTGCAGCCAGGCGATATCGGAGCGGATCACCGGCTCCAGGTTCGGGCGGATGACCTTCACCACCACCTCTTCGCCGCTCTTGAGCTGCGCGGTGTGCACCTGCGCCACCGAGGCGGAGGCCAGCGGTTCGCGTTCGAAGCGCGAGAACACCTGCTCGATCTTCGCGCCGAGCTGCTGCTCGATGAGCGCCACGGCCTGCTCCGGCGGGAAGGGCGGCACCTTGTCCTGCAGGAAGGCCAGCTCCAGGGCGATGTCGTCGGGGAGCAGGTCGCGGCGGGTGGAGAGTATCTGGCCGAACTTGATGAAGATCGGTCCGAGGTCCTCCAGCGCCAGGCGGATGCGTGAGCCACGGCTGAGGTCCAGCGGCTTGCGCGGCAGCCAGCGCCAGGGCAGCAGCCCGCCGACCAGACGCAGCCACCAGGGCAGGAAGGGCAGTTCGAGGACCATGTCGTCCAGGCGGTAGCGGATGGCTACGCGCTGGATGCGCAGCAGGCGGCGGAAGGCGAGCAGCTTCATGCGTCAGGCTTGATCTTCTGGGTCAGGCGGTTGATCCGCGCGTCGAGGCGGTCGAGGGACATCTTCAACTGGTCCAGCTCGGCGAAGCGCGCTTCGGCTTCATGCTGGCCGACCAGGCTGCGGCTTTCCTCGGCGAGGTAGTCGGCCAGGCTCAGGCGCAGGCTTTCCAGGCTGTCGCCGGCCCAGGCCATGCCGCCGCGCAGGCGCGCGCCGAGCAGGTGGGCGGGCACCGGGCCGAGCCAGCGGGAGACTTCGTATTCCCAGTCCAGCTCCAGGCTCTGGAGGATGTCGGCGAGCTCCAGCAATACCGCACTGTCACCGCCCATGGTCACTTCCGGGCTGTGCAGCACGCTGGTCTTGTCCTTCGCCACGGCCAGTTGCAGCAGGCGGCCGGCGGGCGCGGTGAGGGTGCAGTCGACCTCGGCTTCGAAGTGCGCGGCCAGGTGCAGGCCGTCGGCGTCGGGCCGGATGAACAGCCGCAGCGCGGGCGCCTGGCAGTCCACCTCCAGCACCTTGCCGGTGAGCCGGCCAAGGCGCCGCAGCGCCACGCCATCGAGCCGCAGCACGCGGTTGACGGTGGCTTCGGCGCTGGCCAGGGCGGCCTGCAGGAGCAGGGTCATCAGGGCTTGATGCCGCGGTGCAGGGCGACCACGCCGCCGGTCATGTTGTGGTAGGTGACGCGGTCGAAGCCGGCCTCCACCATCATCGACTTCAGGGTTTCCTGGTCGGGGTGCATGCGGATCGACTCGGCGAGGTAGCGGTAGCTCTCGGAATCGTTGGTCACCAGCTTGCCCATCAGCGGCAGCAGCGTGAAGGAGTAGGCGTCGTAGGCCTTGGACAGCAGGCTGCTGGTGGGCTTGGAGAACTCCAGCACGAGCAGGCGGCCGCCGGGCTTGAGCACCCGCAGCATGGAGCGGATGGCTTCGTCCTTGTGGGTGACGTTGCGCAGGCCGAAGGCGATGGTCACCGCGTCGAAGTAGTTGTCGGGGAACGGCAGCTTCTCGGCGTCGGCCTGGACGAAGTTGACGTTGCCGGCGACGCCGCTGTCGAGCAGCTTGTCGCGGCCGACCTTGAGCATCGAGGCGTTGATGTCGGCCAGCACCACTTCGCCGGTCGGGCCGACCAGGCGGGAGAACTGGCGGGTCAGGTCACCGGTGCCGCCGGCGATGTCCAATACCCGATTGCCGGCGCGCACGCCGGACAGCTCGATGGTGAAACGCTTCCACAGGCGGTGGACGCCACCGGACATCAGGTCGTTCATCAGGTCGTACTTGGCGGCGACCGAGTGGAATACCTCGGCAACCTTCTCGGCCTTCTCGCTCTCGCGCACGGTCTTGTAACCGAAGTGCGTGGTGGGATCGGCGCTGTCCTGGCCGGCTTGGGGCTTGCGCGGTTCGCTCATGGCGTTGGTACCCTGGAAGTCAGTGGCGGGCATTCTAACAGGATGTGCGCAAAACGCCGCCCCGCTTGCCGCCGCACAAGGGCTGCCGGGGTGCGGCGATACGGCGCGGCGCGTATGATCGGCAGGGTCAGTCAATCGCGGAGTTCCAGCATGTCCCGTATCCACGTCGAACGTAACCACTCCCTGGGCCTTGAAGCCGCCCGCGCCAAGGCCGAGAAGCTTGCCGACAAGCTCGGTCGCGAGCACGGCGTGAGCAGCGAGTGGCAGGGCGATACCCTGCTGTTCAAGCGCAGCGGCGTGGATGGGCGCATCGAAGTGGGCGCGGACAAGGTCGCGGTGGACGTGAAGCTGGGGCTGATGCTCTCGGCCATGGGTGGCCTGCTCAAGGGCGAGATCGAGCGCGCGCTGGACAAGGCGCTGGCCTGATTCCCGGCTCATTCCCGCCGGCCCCGTTCCCTGCGGGGCCCGCCGCTTTCCGGCGGCGCCGGCCTTCCTACAAAGGCTGGTATGTGTTTTCTAATTTTCCCCGATACCTTGGCTCACAGTCCCGCCTTTCGCGGGCAGCTATTCGACATTCCTCGAATCCGAACCCTGTGAGGTGCCACCATGGCCAAGGCTGTCAGCAAGAAGAAAGTCGTAGAACTCGAATCCTCCCTCTACTCCGATGCCAAGCACTACGCGCGGCAGATCTGGCTCGCGGGCCTGGGCACCTATGCCAAGGTCGGCCAGGAAGGCAGCGATTACTTCAAGGAACTGGTCAAGTCCGGCGAGTCCGTGGAGAAGAAGGGCCGCGACCTGGTGAGCACCCAGCTCGATGCGGCCAACGACAGCGTCAAGGGACGTCTGCACAGCGTCAAGGCCAAGCTGAACTTCGACAAGATCGAGGAAGCTTTCGATGCGCGTGTCGCCTCTGCCCTCAACCGAATCGGAATTCCCTCCAGGCGTGATGTGGCGGCGCTCTCTGCTAAGCTGGATGAGCTGAGCGCAGTGCTCGAGCGTGTCGCGAGAAACCAATAAGGAGAGCAGGATGGCTGGCAAAAAAACTACCGATAAAAAAGAGTCCAGTTGGATCGGCGAGATCGAGAAATACTCGCGGCAGATCTGGCTGGCTGGCTTGGGGGCCTACTCGAAGGTCAGCAAGGATGGCAGCAAGGTGTTCGAGTCCCTCGTGAAGGATGGCGAGAAGGCCGAGAAGCAAGCCAAGACCGAAGTCGACAAGACCGTGAAGTCTTCCACCCGTTCCGCCAAGGCTCGTGTCGATGCCGTCAAGGGCGCCGCGATCGGCAAGTGGGGCGAGCTGGAAGAGGCTTTCGACAAGCGTCTGAACAGCGCGATCTCGCGCCTGGGCGTCCCGAGCCGCAATGAGGTGAAGACTCTGCACAGCAAGGTCGACAGCCTCACCAAGCAGATCGAGAAGCTCACCGGCGTCAGCGTCAAGACCGCTGCCAAACCGGCCGCCAAACCCGTTGCGAAAGCCGCCGCCAAACCGGCTGCGAAACCCGCTGTGAAAACCGCGGCGTCGAAACCGGCTGCCAAGGCCGCTGCGAAGCCTGCAGCGAAACCGGCTGCCAAGCCCGCCGCGAAAGCCGCTGCCAAACCGGCTGCCAAGGCGGCCGCGAAACCCGCTGCCAAGCCTGCTGCGAAGCCGGCTGCCAAGGCTGCGGCCAAGCCCGCCGCGAAACCGGCCGCCAAGCCCGCTGCTGCGAAAGCTGCGGCGAAGCCGGCTGCCAAGCCCGCTGCGAAACCGGCTGCCGCCGCCAAGCCTGCCGCTGCGAAACCTGCAGCCAAGCCGGCCGTGGCGAAGAAGCCTGCCGTGAAGAAGCCCGCCGCGCCCAAGGCCGCCGCCAAGCCGGCAGCTCCGAAGCCGGCCGCCGCTCCGGCCGCCACTCCGGCACCGGCAGCTCCCGCCGCCGCTGCGCCGGCCGTGACGCCGTCCGCTGCTCCGGCGACGCCGCCGTCCCAGGCCTGATCGGCCTGCCGCTGTACCCACGCCCGGCCTCGTGCCGGGCGTTTTCATTGCGGCGGGGGATGAGTCAGGGAGCGAGGTAGCGCTTGGCGAGGCGCTCGGCGATCAGCTGCGAGTCCGGGCGCAGGTGCGGCGCCACCAGCATCATCACCTGGAACACCACCTGGCGAACGTCGCCGTCGTGGCCGAGGATGCGCTGGTAGTCCAGCGAGAACAGCAGGGTGAGGGTGATCTGTTCCACCAGCTGGCCGAGGGCCTCGGTATCGCTGTCCAGTTCGCCTTGCGCCTTGAGCTGCGCCAGCAGGGTGGCGAGGGTGCGCTTGAGCTGGTTGAGCCAGGCGCGCACGCCGCGAGCCAGCCTGGGCAGCTTGCCGGAAAGGTTGGAGAGGTCCTGGAAGAGGAAGCGGTAGTGCGCCAGGCGCTCGACGATCAGGTGCAGGAACAGCCAGTAGTCCTCGGCCCCCAGCCGCACGTCCTCGGGCGGGTCGAGCAGCGGCGCGAGCTCGTCCTGGAAGCGCTCGAACAGCGCCAGCACCAGCGGCTCCTTGCCGTGGAAGTGGTAGTAGAGATTGCCGGGGCTGATGCCCAGTTCGGTGGCGATCTCCAGGGTGGACACGTTGGGCTCGCCCTGCTCGTTGAACAGCTGCAGGGCGCATTCGAGAATCCGGTCGCGCGTTTTCATCCGTGTTCAGGTTCCAGCCGCAGTGGGGCCGACGATAGCTTCGATGAGCGGCGGCCCGCAATTGCCGGCCCACCAACTTTCGAGGTGCTGACTGACCTGTAGGAGCGAGCTTGCTCGCGAACCGCTTGATGCTGTGTGCGTCCGACGAGGTTCGCGAGCAAGCTCGCTCCTACGAAAAGCAGAACAGTGCCAGTGGTGGGGCGGGCAACCCGCATCGGGTTGCCGGGATCAGCGCACGTGCACGTACGTCCCCGGCGCCGCTTCCCTGGGCGGGTATTCGGCGTTGCCCAGCTCGAAGCTCACCGCGCGGCGTTCGCCCGAACGCTCCTGGATCCACTCCAGCCACAGTGGCCACCAGCTGCCTTCCTGGCGCTTGGTGTCGTAGTACCAGGCGCGCGGGTCGGAACTCAGCTTGCCGTTCTCGAAGTAGCAGGCCTTGGGGTTGCCCGGCGGGTTGAGGATGCTCTGGATGTGCCCACTGTTGGACAGCACGAAGCGGCTGTCGCCGCCCAGCAGCTGCGCCGAGCGGTACACCGCGTCCCAGGGGGTGATGTGATCGGTGATGCCGGCGACGTGGAAGTTGTCCACCGCCACCTTTTTCAGGTCGATGGCCGTGCCGTTGACTTCCATGGCGCCAGGGCGGGCCAGCGGGTTGTGCTTGAAGAAGTCGAGGAAGTCGCCATGCAGCGCGGCGGGCAGGCGGGTGTTGTCGTTGTTCCAGTAGAGGATGTCGAAGGCCGGCGGCTGCTTGCCCAGCAGGTAGTTGTTGACCCAGTAGTTCCAGATCAGGTCGTTGGGGCGCATCCAGGCGAACACCTTGGCCATGTCGCGGCCATCCAGTACGCCGTGCTGGTAGGAGCGGCGCTTGCTGGACTCCAGGGTCTGCTCGTCGGCGAACAGCGCGGCGGGGGTTTCCACCTGGCTGTCGAGCAGGCTGACGAGGTAGGTGGCGCTGGCGATCTTGCGCAACTGCCGGCGTGCCTGCAGGTGGCCCTGCAGGGCGGCAATGGTCAGGCCGCCGGAGCAGGCGCCCATCAGGTTGACGCTGCGGCTGCCGCTGATGGAGCGGCAGACTTCGATGGCTTCGTCGAGCGCCGTGACGTAGGTCGACAGGCCCCATTCGCGGTGGCGTGCATCCGGGTTGCGCCAGCTGACCATGAACAGCTGCAGGTTATTCTTCAGGGCGTACTGGACGAAGCTCTTCTCCGCGGTGAGGTCGAAGATGTAGTACTTGTTGATCTGCGGCGGCACGATCAGCAGCGGCTTGGCGTGCAGGTGCTCGCCCATCGGCTTGTACTGGATCAGCTCCAGCACTTCGTTGCGGAACACCACCGCGCCCGGCGTGGTGGCCAGGTTCTGGCCGATCTCGAAGGCGCTGCGGTTCACCTGGCTGGGCATGCCGCCGTTGTGCATCAGGTCGTCCAGCATGTGCTGGAGGCCCTTGAGCACGCTCTGCCCGCCGGTGTTGAACAGTTCCTTCACCGCCAGCGGGTTGATCAGGGTATTGGAGGGCGCGGCGGCGTCGGAGAGGATCGACAGCAGGAAGCGCGCGCGGGCGCGGTCGTCCGGCTTCAGGTCGCTCTCGTCGATCCACGCCAGCAGCTGCTTCTGCCAGGCCAGGTAGGCCTGCACGGTGCGCCGGTAGAGTGGATTGAGGCGCCAGGACGGGTCCTGGAAACGCGCATCCTGCGGGTTGGGCTGCAGCGGCGAATCGCCGATCAGCACCTTGCCCATCTGCTTGCCGAACGCCGCCAGGTGCCGGGCCGAATGCATCGGCTGGCGCACGCCCTGCAGCGCCAGCATGCGCAGGGTGGACAGCATGTCCTTGCCGCGCAGGCCGACCATCGCGCTCTGCGCGTTCATGTATTCGGTGGGAACGGGGACGCTACCAGGCTCAGCTTTCTCTCGCATGAACAGCACTCCGTAAAGAGTCCGACCTGACAATGGCAAGGCAAGGCCTGTACCAGAATCGGGAATATCCCGTTCCAGACGCTTGCCGCCGGTTCGAGGGGTGTGCACGGGTATCGACGCGAGAGGGCGGCTGCCCGAAAACAGGGCAGCGGATCAGCAGCCGGGTTGCCCGGCGGTCACCTTCGCTGGTGAGCGCAGGGCGGTCCCGATTCAGGCGCTACGTGTCGATACCCGTGAACACGCCTGTTTGTTGTTAGTAACTGCAGAGCGATCGGTCAAGGCAGGATGGCCTCGAACTATGACGAAGCTGTGATGCTCAACTGGCCTTGGGGGTGAAGGGCCGGGGGTGGATGATGGCGCGCTGCCGTTCTTCCTGGAGGAATTTCATGATGATCGGCGCCACGGTTTCCGCGCGGGTCACCAGGAACAGGTGGCCGTCGTCGATCACGTGCAACTCGGCATTGGGGATGCGCCAGGCGAGCATGCGCATGTTGATCAGCGGGATGATCGGGTCGTCGTCGCCGGCCAGGATCAGCGTCGGCTGGCGAATCTTGTGCAGCCAGTGAATGCTGGTCCAGCCCAGGCCGGCGAACAGCTGCCAGTAGTAGCCCATCTTGCCGGACGAACGCACCTTGCTGGCGAAGGCCATGGCCAGTTTCGGGTCGCGGCGGAAGGCGCCGCCATAGATGTCCGGGGCGATGTGCACGCCATAGGAGGGCTGGATATAGCGCCGCGGGCTGGCCATGCGCCAGAGCACCCTGGGCTTGCCCGGCACCATCACCGCGCCGGCGGCGGTGGCGGCGAGGATCAGTTTCTTGCAGCGCTCGGGGTAGTCATGGGCGAACTGCTGCGCCAGGGCGCCGCCCCACGACACGCCGATGGCCGTCACCTGGCCGTAGTCCAGGTAGTCGAGCATCCGCGCGGCCAGCTTGGCCAGGCCGGGGAAGCGGTACGGCGTGCTGGGCGTGGACGAGCCGCCGACGCCGGGGACGTCGAAGGCGATCACCTCCAGGTCCGGGTCCAGTGCGGCGACGAAGGGGAAGACCAGCTCCAGGTTGGCGCCGATGCCGTTGAAGATCAGCAGCGGCGTCATGTGTTCCTTGCCCGGACGCACGGCGGTGCGGATGGTCTGCCCGTCGAGCTCGATGGTGCGGAACTCGAAGGGCTGCGCCGCCGGCGCCTTGCTCGGCAGGATCTCCTCGCCGCTGCGTTTGCTGCGCGCGCGCCGGCTCGTCGGCGCGGCCACTTCCACGGCCTGCGACGATACATCAGGGTTGGCGTCGTCCACGGCGCCGGCTTGCGGGAGGAGTTCTGTTTTCATCGTTCGTGTACGTAGGTTCCGGGGGAGGCCTCGCCAGCCGGATGGGCCTTGCTGCCCAGGCTGGTGGGGGCCTTTTTCAGCTTGCCTGCGCGCTCGGCCAGCCATTGTTGCCAGTGCAGCCACCAGGAGTCGGCATGCTTGCTGGAGTTTTCCTGCCAGGTCTTGGAGTCGACCGAAAGATCCGGGCCGGTCATGAAGCGCGCCTTGGGGTTGCCCGGCGGGTTGAGGATGCTCTGGATGTGCCCGCTGTTGGAGAGGATGAACTCGCACTTGCCGCCCAGCAGGCGCGCGGAGCGGTAGCAGGCTTCCCAGGGCGTGATGTGGTCGGACAGGCCGGCCACGCAGTAGAAGTCGCAGGTGACCTGCTTGAGGTCGATCGGCGTGCCGGAGACTTCCAGGGCGCCCGGTCGGGTCAGCGGGTTGGTCTTGAACATCTCCACCAGCTCGCCGTGCAGCGCGGCCGGCAGGCGCGTGGTGTCGTTGTTCCAGAACAGGATGTCGAAGGCCGGTGGCTCGTTGCCCAGCAGGTAGTTGTTGACCCAGTAGTTCCAGATCAGGTCGTTGGGGCGCATCCAGGCGAACACCTTGGCCATGTCCTTGCCTTCGAGTACACCGGACTGGTAAGAGCGGCGCTTGGCGGCTTCCAGGGTCTTCTCGTCGGCGAACAGGGCGACCTGGGTGTCCAGTTCGAAGTCCAGCACGCTGACCATCTGGGTGAAGGCATGCACCTTGTTCTCGCCCAGCGCGGCGTAGTGGCCGAGCAGGGTGACGGTGGTGATGCCGCCCGAGCAGGCGCCGAGCATGTTCAGGTCCTTGCTGCCGGTGATCTTCAGCACCACGTCGATGGCTTCCTTCAGCGCCTCGATGTAGGTGGTCAGGCCCCATTCGCGCTGCGCCTTGGTCGGGTTGCGCCAGCTGACGATGAAGGTCTGGATCTGGTTGCGCAGGCTGAAGCGCGCCAGGCTCTTCTCCGGCGACAGGTCGAAGACGTAGAACTTGTTGATCTGCGGCGGCACCACCAGCAGCGGGCGCTCGTGCACGCTCTCGGTGATCGGCTTGTACTGGATCAGTTCCAGCACGTCGTTGCGGAACACCACCGCGCCTTCGGTCAGGGCCAGGTTCTTGCCGACCTCGAAGGCATCCATGTTCACCTGGCTGGGCATGCCGCCGTTGTTCACCAGGTCCTTGGCCAGATGGGTGAGGCCGTCGAGCAGGCTCTTGCCGCCGGTCTCGAAGAAGCGTTTGACCGCTGCCGGGTTGGACAGCGTGTTGGTCGGCGCCATGGCCTCGGTCATCAGGTTGATGACGAACTGGCCGCGGCTGATGTCCTGGGGCGTCAGGTCGCTGTCGCCGATCCACGCGTGCAGCTCCTTGCGCCAGGCCAGGTAGGTCTGCAGGTAGCGGCGGTAGAGGGGGTTCTGACTCCAGGCCGGATCGTTGAAGCGGCGGTCGTCGTCGGCAGGTTTCAGCTCGGACTTGCCGAGCAGCACGTTCTTCAGCTCCAGGCCGAAATGGGTCACGTGCTTGGCGCTGTGGAAGGGCTGCTTGATCGCTTGCAGCAGCACCATGCGGGCAGAAGTGAGCAGGTCCTTGCCGCGAATCCCGATCACCGGGTTCAGGGCAAGGGTATTTTCCGCGGCTTGCTGGGGTAGATCGCTGTTGTTCTTCTGGGTCATCGGCGACGCTCCATTGTCCTGAGACGCATACTGGCGGGGCTCACCTTCGTGACGTAAGGCCAAGTACTGCTCGGGTTGCGGAACGTGGAGATTGCTCCACGCGATTCATCTACTTGGCGGCATCACTGGAAGATCAGGTGGCCACGCTGCGTGCACTGAAATTCCATGCACTGCACTGCCTTGGTTACCCGAGTTTCCTTCGCCGCGCAAGCTGGTGCAGCGTGGGCCAACGCCTGGGAGTATGTCGGGAAAAGTTAGAAAACGCGCCCTAGAGCGGGGGCATCTCGCCAATCCCCTGACGGCGGCCACGCGAGCAGCAGTCTGCAGGACGAATGTTGCAAATGGCGTGCCTCGCAGCGAATGCCCGACGAAGGTTGGTGCGCAGGGGAGCGAGTGACAGGCCGCTGCGTAGGATGGCGTGGAGCGAAGCGATACCCATCGATTCGGCACTGATTGTGTTGATGGGTATCGCAAGCTCCACCCATCCTACGTCCAGCCATGTGCGTAAGCCGAGGCCTTACAGCATCAGCTTGACCACGGATTCGGACGGGTCGCGCGACTTGCCGGCCTGCTCCAGCTGCGCCAGGTAGTCGGCCCACATCTCGTCGTGGCGCACGCACAGCTCGTAGAGGTAATCCCAGGTGAACAGCCCGCTGTCGTGGCCGTCGTCGAAGGTCAGCTTGAGGGCGTATTGCCCGGCCGGCTCCAGGTTGCTCAGGCCGACATTCAGCTTGCCCACCTGCAGTACCGGGTTGCCGTGGCCCTGGACTTCCGCCGAAGGCGAATGCACACGCAGGAATTCGGCGGGCAGGTCATACGTCTGCTCCCCGTAGGTCAGCGAGAGCTTCTTCGAGGCCTTGTGCAGCTTGATGGCGGTAGGGATGCGCATGGACGGCTCCTGGGCGTGCGTGCGGCCATTGTAGCGCCGCGCCAAAAGGAACGGGGCGCCCTGAGGCGCCCCGCTGCTGTTGCGTCGATCCGTTTACAGGATGTAGCGCGACAGGTCCTCGTCCTGGGCCAGCTCGCCCAGGTGGCCGTTGACGTAGGCCGCGTCGATCACGATGGCCTTGTCGCTGTGTTCGCTGGCCAGGTCGGCGGCGTCGAACGACACCTCCTCAAGCAGGCGCTCGAGCAGGGTGTGCAGGCGACGGGCACCGATGTTCTCGGTCTTCTCGTTGACCTGGAAGGCGATCTCCGCGAGGCGCTTGATGCCGTCGGCGGCGAACTCGATGTCCAGGCCCTCGGTCTTCAGCAGCGCGGTGTACTGCTCGGTCAGCGACGCGTGAGGCTCGCTGAGGATGCGCTCGAAGTCGCTCGGGCTCAGGGCTTTGAGCTCAACGCGGATCGGCAGGCGGCCCTGCAGTTCCGGCACCAGGTCGCTGGGCTTGGACAGGTGGAACGCGCCCGAAGCGATGAACAGGATGTGGTCGGTCTTCACCATGCCCAGCTTGGTGTTCACCGTGCAGCCCTCGATCAGCGGCAGCAGGTCACGTTGCACGCCCTCGCGGGAGACATCGGCGCCGCCGACGTTGCCGCGCTTGGCGATCTTGTCGATCTCGTCGATGAAGACGATGCCGTTCTGCTCCACGGCTTCCAGGGCGCGGGCCTTCAGGTCTTCTTCGTTGACCAGGCGCTGCGCTTCCTCGTCGCGGATCAGCTTCATGGCCTCGGCGACCTTCAGCTTGCGGCTCTTGCGCTTGCCCTTGCCCATGTTGGAGAACAGGTTCTGCAACTGGTTGGTCATCTCTTCCATGCCGGGCGGGGCCATGATTTCCACGCCCGAAGGAATGTCGGCGACCTCGATGTCGATTTCCTTGTCGTCCAGCTGGCCTTCGCGCAGGCGCTTGCGGAACAGCTGGCGGGTGTTGGAATCCTCGCGGGCTGGCTCGTCGCCGAAACCGGTGGTGCGCGCCGGCGGCAGCAGGGCGTCGAGGATGCGCTCTTCGGCGGCGTCCTCGGCGCGGTACTTCACCTTCTGCACTTCCTGCTCGCGGAGCATCTTGATCGCGGCATCGGCGATGTCGCGGATGATCGACTCGACGTCACGGCCGACGTAGCCGACCTCGGTGAACTTGGTCGCTTCCACCTTGATGAAGGGGGCGTTGGCCAGCTTGGCCAGGCGACGGGCGATCTCGGTCTTGCCGACGCCGGTCGGGCCGATCATCAGGATGTTCTTGGGCGTCACCTCGGCGCGCAGCTCGGCCGGCAGTTGCATGCGCCGCCAGCGGTTGCGCAGGGCGATGGCGACGGCGCGCTTGGCGTCGTCCTGGCCGATGATGTGGCGGTTGAGTTCGTGGACGATCTCGCGGGGAGTCATGGACATTGGACGGGCTACTCCGGAACGACAGCGCTTAAACGGCGCTGTCGAGCTCCTCAAGGGTCAGGTTCTGGTTGGTGAACACGCAGATGGAGCCGGCGATGTTCAGCGCGGTTTCGGCAATTTCGCGGGCGCTCATCTCGTCGCTGCCTTTCTGCAGCAGGGCCAGCGCCGCTGCCTGGGCAAAGCCGCCACCGGAGCCCATGGCGATCAGGCCATGCTCGGGTTCGACCACGTCGCCGTTGCCGGTGATGATCAGCGAGGCATCCTTGTTGGCCACGGCCAGCATGGCCTCCAGGCGGCTCAGGGAACGGTCGGTACGCCAGTCCTTGGCCAGCTCGACGGCTGCGCGCACCAGGTGGCCCTGGTGTTTTTCCAGCTGCTGCTCGAAGCGCTCGAAGAGGGTGAAGGCATCGGCGGTGGCACCGGCGAAGCCGGCCAGTACTTCACCGTGGTACAGGCGACGGACTTTCTTCGCGTTGCCTTTCATCACGGTGTTGCCCAGGGAAACCTGGCCGTCGCCGCCCATGACGACTTTGCCATTGCGGCGGACAGATACGATGGTGGTCAAGGGTCTTACTCCACACTAGCGGGGCGATGTGCCCGAATGCAGAGTCAGATGGGGACTAGAAAGGCGGGGTTCAAGTCCCGCACCGGACGAGCTGCGCGCATTTTCCGCGCCACTCGTCGGTGCAGGCCTTGTTGTCAGCGGGTCTGGCGCTGCTGTAACAGCAGGTTGCTGAAACCGTTGCCGGCCAGCTGCTTCTGCGCGGCGGAGGCCTTGGCGCGGTCGCCGTAGGGGCCGACCATGACGCGGTACCAGGTTTCGTCGCGCACGGTGCCGGACTCCACGCGGGCGTTCTGGCCCATCATGATGATCTGGGCGCGCAGGTGGTCGGCGTCGGTCTGTTTGCGGAAGGAGCCGGCCTGCAGATAGTACTGCGTCGCCGCCACGGCCGGCGGCGGCGTCGGCTTGGCCGGCGCGGTCTCGCTGGCCGGAGCCTGCGGCAATGCCTGCTTCTGCGCGCTGGCGACCTGGGTCGCGGGCGGCGTGGCAGGCGTCGTCGGCTTGACCACCGCGGGTGGCGGCGGGGTCTGGCCGCTCAGGGCGGTCAGGGCGCGCTGGGTGTCGATCTTTTCGGCTTCTTCCTTGGTCGCGACCACGGTCGCCGGCTGCTGCGGCTTGGCCGGCGGCGGTACCGCTTCCGGCGGCACGGCGACTTCCGAGCCGGGCAGCAGGGTGTAGAAGTCGTACTTGGGCTTCACCCCGGTCGGCGCGGCCGGCTGTTGCGGCTGCACGGTGCCGGAGGGCTTGTTGGAGCCGACCACGGTCTTGGGCGCCTCGGGCTTTTCCCGTTTGACGTCGTTGCGACCCGGCTCCAGCTTCATCAGGAACATGATGAAACCGCCGATGGCCAGGCCGGCGACCAGCCAGACCCAGCCGGGGACCGAACTCTTCTTGGCCGGGGCCTGGTAGCGGCTGGCGCCGCGCTTGGGAGCGGGTTTCTTCTTCGCCATGGGTGCTTACATGCGCTCCAGGGTTTCCAGGCCCAGCAGCTCCAGGCCCTGCTTGAGGGTACGGCCGGTCAGCGCGGCGAGGCGCAGGCGGCTTTCCTGTTGCGCCGGGTCTTCGGCGGTGAGGATCGGGCAATGCTCGTAGAAGCTGGAGAACAGACCGGCCAGCTCGTACAGGTAGGCGCAGAGGATGTGCGGGACACCCTTCACCGCGACGTTGTTGAGCAGGTCGGTGAACTGTGCCAGTTGCGCGGCCAGGGCGATTTCCTGCGGCTGTTGCAGGACGATCTTGCCGCCCACCTCGTCGTAGGTCTTGCCCAGCTTGCGGAAGATGCTCGCCACGCGGGTGTACGCATACAGCAGGTACGGCGCGGTGTTGCCCTCGAAGCTCAGCATCAGGTCGAAGTTGAAGCTGTAGTCGCTGGTGCGGTGCTTGGACAGGTCGGCGTACTTCACCGCGCCGATGCCGACGGCGTGGGCGATCTGGCGCAGGTCCTGCTCGCTGAAGTCGGGGTTCTTGCCTTTCACTAGGGTGTAGGCGCGCTCCTCGGCTTCGATCAGCAGGTCGATCAGCTTCACGGTGCCGCCGTCGCGGGTCTTGAACGGCTTGCCGTCGGCGCCGTTCATGGTGCCGAAGCCCATGTGCTCCAGGTCCATGCTGGCCGGGACGAAGCCGGCGCGGCGGGCGACTTCGAACACCTGCTGGAAGTGCAGGGCCTGGCGCTGGTCGACGAAGTACAGCACGCGGTCGGCGTGCAGCACCTTGTGGCGGTAGCGCATCGCGGCCAGGTCGGTGGTGGCGTAGAGGTAGCCGCCGCCGGCCTTCTGCACGATCACCGGCAACGGTTCGCCTTCGGCGTTCTTGAATTCGTCGAGGAACACGCACAGGGCGCCGTCGCTCTCGACCAGCAGGCCCTTGGCGGTGAGGTCGGCAACTACCTGCGCCAGGTCGTCGTTATAGGCGCTCTCGCCCTTCACGTCGGCCATGGTCAGCTTCACGCCCAGCAGGTCGTAGACCTTCTGGCAGTGCGACAGGGAGATGTCGTTGAAGCGGGTCCACAGGGCGATGCACTTGGGATCGTTGGCCTGCAGCTTGACCACCAGCTCACGGGCGCGGTCGGCGAACTCGGGGGATTCGTCGAAGCGCTTCTTGGCGGCGCGGTAGAAGACCTCCAGGTCGTGCAGTTCAGCCTGGGCGTCTACCGGTTGTTCTTCCAGGTAGGCCAGCAGCATGCCGAACTGGGTGCCCCAGTCGCCCACGTGGTTCTGGCGAATCACCGTGTCGCCGAGGAATTCCAGGACGCGGCTGACGCCGTCGCCGATGATGGTCGAGCGCAGGTGGCCGACGTGCATCTCCTTCGCCAGGTTCGGCGAGGACAGGTCCACCACCACGCGCTGCGCGGGGCCAGCCTTGCGCACGCCGATGCGCTCATCGGCCAGGGCCTTGTCGAGGCTGGCGGCGAGCCAGGCCTGGTCCTGGAAGAAGTTCAGGAAGCCGGGGCCGGCGATCTCGACCTTGGCCACTTCCGGGCTCTGCGGCAGCGCCGCGACCAGCTTGGTCGCCAGGTCGCGCGGCTTCATGCCGGCCGGCTTGGCCAGCATCATCGCGATGTTGCTGGCGAAGTCACCGTGGGTTCGGTCCTTGGTGTTCTCCACCTGGATGTCGGGCGTCAGGCCGGCCGGCAGGGTGCCGTCTTCGGTGAGGCTGACAAGGGCTTGCTGGATCAGGTGGCGAATCGTGTCTTTCATGGTTTTCTCCGTGCTCGCGTGCATCCGGCGCGCGCGACCGGTTATCGGGCTCAGAACCGCGCATTATCCGTGGCCGGGCATGGCTTGCCAACCGCGGAGCGCTCCAAGTTCAGTCTCGCCGCTGCGCCGTCCGTCGCGGCTGATGGAAGTCAATGTAGGACGGTTCCGGGGCGGAAGCTGGGTTTGTCAGAAGAGATCGATGGGGTCCACATCCAGTGACCAGCGCACCTGACGCCCGCCGGGCATGCTTTCCAGCGTCTGCAGCCAGGGCGTGAGCAGCCGGTGCAGCGGCGCGCGGGCGGCGCTCATCAGCAGCAGTTGCGCACGGTAGCGGCCGGCGCGGCGCTCCATGGGGGCCGGCACCGGGCCGAGCAGTTCCACTTCGTGGCCCAGGGTTGCCTGCAGGCGCTCGGCCTCGGCGCAGGCTTCGTCGAGGAAGCCTTCGGCCTGCCCCGGCTTGTGCGCCTCGGCGCGCAGCAGGGCGAGGTGGGCGAAGGGCGGCAGGCCGGCGGCGCGGCGTTCGGTGAGAGCCTGCTCGGCGAAGGCGAAGTAGCCCTGCTCGGTGAGCTGCACCAATAAAGGGTGGTCGGCCAGGTGCGTCTGGATCAGCACGCGGCCCGGCTCCTCGGCCCGCCCGGCGCGGCCGGCGACCTGGACGATCTGCTGGGCCATGCGCTCGCTGGCGCGGAAGTCGGCGGAGAACAGCCCGCCGTCGGCGTCGAGGATCGCCACCAGGGTGACGCGCGGGAAATGGTGCCCCTTGGCGAGCATCTGCGTGCCGACCAGGATGCACGGCTCGCCTTTGTTGATGGTGGCGAACAGGTCGCGCATGGCGTGCTTGCGCGAGGTGCTGTCGCGGTCGATGCGCAGCACCGGGTAGTCGGGGAAGAGGATGCGCAGGCGTTCCTCGGCGCGCTCGGTGCCGGCGCCCACCGGGCGCAGGTCCACGGTGCCGCATTTCGGGCAGTTGCGTGGCGGCCGCTCGCGGTGGTCGCAGTGGTGGCAGCGCAGCTCGCCGCTGCCCTGGTGCACGGTCATCCGCGCGTCGCAGCGCGGGCATTGGCTGATCCAGCCGCAGTCGTGGCACAGCAGGGTCGGGGCGAAACCGCGGCGGTTCAGGTAGACCAGCACCTGCTGGCCGGCGGCCAGGGTTTCCTTGATCGAGCGCTGCAGCGGCATCGAGATACCCGAGTCCAGCGGCAGGCTCTTCACGTCCAAGCGGTGGAACTTCGGCTGGTGCGCGCCGCCGGCGCGCTGGGTCAGGCGCAGCAGGCCGTAGCGGCCGCTCTGGGCGTTGTGCAGGCTTTCCAGCGCGGGCGTGGCGGAGCCGAGCAGGATGGGCACGTTCTCCAGGCGCGCGCGCACCATGGCCAGGTCGCGGGCGTGGTAGCGCAGGCCTTCCTGCTGTTTATAGGAAGCGTCGTGCTCCTCGTCGATGATGATCAGCCCCGGGTTCTTCAGCGGGGTGAACAGCGCCGAGCGGGTGCCGATGACGATGTCCGCCTCGCCATCGCGGGCGGCGAGCCAGGCATCGAGGCGCTCGCGGTCGGTCAGCGCGGAGTGCAGCAGGGCGATGCGTGCGTTGAAGCGGCGCTCGAAACGGCTCAGGGTCTGCGGGCCGAGGTTGATCTCGGGAATCAGGACCAGCGCCTGCTTGCCGGCCTCCAGGGTCTCGCGGATCAGCTGCAGGTAGACCTCGGTCTTGCCGCTGCCGGTGACGCCAGCGAGCAGGAAGCTGTGGAAACTGCCGAAGCCGGCGCGCACGGCCTCGAAGGCGGCGCGCTGCTCGCCGTTCAGCGGCAGTTCCGCCTGTGCCAGCCACGGGCCGTGGTGCGGCGGCACGCTGTGCACGCGCACCTCCAGCGTAACCAGGCCTTTTTCCTGCAGCAGGTCGAGGCTGTCCTTGTTGATCTGCAACTGGCTGAGCAGTTCGTGGGCGACGCCGTGGGGGTGCTGCTTGAGGATCTTCAGGGTCTCGCGCTGGCGCGGCGCGCGCGCCAGGCGTGGGTCTTCCTCGCGGGCGCCGGGTTCGGCATGCCAGAAGCGCTGCTGGCGCGCCTCGGCCGGGTCGCCCTGGCGCAGCAGGTTGGGCAGTGCCCAGGAGAAGGTGTCGCCCAGACTGTGCTGGTAGTACTGCGCCGTCCAGCGGCACAGCTCCAGCAGGTGCGCCGGCATCGGCGGCTCGCGGTCGAGCACGGCCAGGGCCGGGCGCAGTTTGTCCGCCGGCACGTCGGAGCTTTCCACCTTGTCCACCAGCACACCGACCATCTCGCGGCGGCCGAATGGCACGCGCAGGCGCACCCCGGGCTGCAGGCGCGCTACATCGACGCCGCGCGGAGGCAGGTAGTCGAACAGGCGGCGCAGCGGGGAGGGCAGGGCAAGGCGCAGGATGGAAGGTGAAGGCACGCGGCGGATTCCGGGGCGGCGGGAGGCTTCGGATGGTAGCATGGGCGATGCGACGGTCGGTCATGCCCTGGCTTGCGTTGAAAACGTTCTCTGGTATGATCCACGCCCTTAATTTGCGTGCGGTGCCCGGTAAAAGATCCCGCCTGCAGCCCTCGATGGCTGTGGCTCGGCTTCTGCCAGAGACTGGGTGGCGGCACATCACCAGAGGAAAAGAGCATGAAACCGGAAATCCATCCCGCGTACGAAGACATCGAAGCCACCTGCAGCTGCGGCAACGTGATCAAGACCCGTTCGACCCTGTGCAAAGGCATCCACCTGGACGTCTGCTCCGAATGCCACCCGTTCTACACCGGCAAGCAGAAAGTCCTGGACACCGGCGGCCGTATCGATCGCTTCAACCAGCGCTTCGCCATGTTCGGCGGCAAGAAGTAAGATCGATTTCCGGAAAGAACCTTCATGGTTTCTTACGGCATCTCGAAAAAGGCGTCCCTTGTGGGCGCCTTTTTTATGGCCGTCCTTTTTTCCCTGGACGCCAGCGCCGCTGCCTGCCCGAAGCCTTCGTCACCTGAAACGGTGCGCGTGGCGCGGGTGGTGGACGGTGACACCCTCAAGCTGACCGATGGCCGCAGCGTTCGCCTGATCGGCGTGAATGCCCCGGAGCTGGCCCACCATGGCCGTTCCGAAGAACCCTTCGCGGTTGCCGCCCAGCGTCGGCTGCAGGAGCTGGTCGCCGCCAATGACAACGAAGTCGGCCTGGTTGTCGGCCGGCAGGGCAAGGACAAATACGGTCGGACGCTCGCCCACGCCTACGATGCCCGCGGGCAGAACCTCGAATCCCGGCTGCTCGCCGAGGGCCTGGGCTACCTTGTAGCTATCGCCCCTGATACGGACCTCACCACCTGCCAGCAGGCCGCCGAGCGCGAGGCGCGCAGCGCCAAGCTCGGCCTGTGGAGGAAGTCCCCGGTGCAGACGGCGGAACAGCTTCACGAAAGCGGTTTTGCGGTGGTGCGCGGCCGGGTCGAACAGGTACAACGCAACCGGGGCGGCCTGTGGATCGACCTCGACGGGCCGCTGGTACTGCGCATCGAGGCACGGCGGGTGAAGCAGTTCGACGATGCAACCCTGCGCGACCTGAAGGGTCGACAGTTGGAGGCGCGCGGCTGGGTCATCGACCGTGCCGAGCGCGGTGGCGTGAAACCCGGACAGGCGCGCTGGATGTTGCCTGTGACCGACCCGGCGATGATGGAGGTATTGCCATGAGCTTGCGCTCGTTCGGAATCCTGGCCTTGCTGGCGCTGCTGGGCGCCCTCGGCGGTTGCGCCACCAACCCGGCCACCGGCAAGTCCGACTTCGTGATGATGAGCGAGCAGGGCGAGCTGGAGATGGGCCAGAAGTACAGCCAGGAAATCGGCAAGCAGTACCCGCGCTACGAGGACGAGAAACTCCAGGCCTATGTGCAGCAGGTCGGTGAGCGGGTCGCCCGCGCCGGCGACCGGCCGAACCTGCAGTACCACTTCACCGTCATCGATACTCCCGACATCAACGCCTTCGCCCTGCCCGGCGGCTACATCTATATCCACCGCGGACTGATGGCGTACCTGGGCTCGGAGGCCGAACTGGCGGCCGTGCTCGGCCACGAGGTCGGCCACGTCACTGCGCGGCACAGCGTCAAGCAGCAGAGCCAGTCCAGCGCCTGGGGCATCCTCGGCCAGGCGGTGGCCATCGGTACCGGCGTGGGCGCCGCGGCCGACCTGACCAACGTGCTCGGCACCGCCTTCGTGCGTGGCTATGGCCGCGACATGGAGCTGGAGGCCGACGGCCTCGGCGCCAAGTACCTGGCCCGCGCGGGCTACGACCCCACCGCCATGATCCAGGTCGTGCGGGTGCTGAAGAACCAGGAAGACTTCGCCCGCGACGAGGCCGCGCGCAAGGGCCAGGCGACCCAGCCGGTCGGCTATCACGGGCTGTTCGATACCCACCCGGACAACGACCAGCGTCTCAAGCAGGTAATCGGCCCCGCGCAGGCGCTGGCGGTCAGCGGCCAGCGCGAAGTCGGCGCCGAGCGCTACCTCAAGGCCATCGACGGCATGCCCTTCGGCGACTCCGCCGCCAGCGGAGTGCGCCGTGGCCAGACGTTCTACCACTCGGAACTGGACTTCACCCTGACCTACCCGTCCGGCTGGGGCATCCTCAACCAGCCGACCGCCCTGGTGGGCTACACCGCCGACCAGCAGGCCTATATCGGCATGAAGCTGGTGCCCCGCGAAGGCCAGCTGACCCCGGCCGAATACCTGCGCAAAGGCGCTGGTGGGCGGTTATCGAACGAAGAAAGCTTCCAGCAGAACGGCCTCGACGTCGCCACCGGCGTGGTGCCGGGCAATCCGGCGCGGCGCGCGGCAGTGATCTACCAGAAGGACCACGCTTACCTGTTCATCGGTGTGGTCAAAGGTCGCGCCTCGCTGGAGAGCGAGGACGATCACTTCATGCAGGTCATCCGCAGCTTCCGGCCGATGCGCGCCGACGAGCAGAAGCTCGCCCAACCGCGCCGGATCGCCGTCGTTCAGGTCAAATCCGGGCAGACTGTCGAGCAGTTCGCGAAGGCCGAATCCGGTCCGGAAACTGACTCGATAAATCGTATACGTTTATTGAATGACTTGTATCCAACTGGTCAGCCAAAACCGGGCGATTGGCTGAAAGTCGTACGCTAGAGGTCTTGACAGCAGGGGCTTGGGCTACCTTGGCAGGTGCGGGGTTTGTGCGTATGCTCGGACCCCCGTCTGTCCAACAAGCAACAAAAGCGGAAGTGCCCAAATGTCTGATCTCAAGACCGCTGCCCTCGAATATCACGCCCAACCCCGCCCCGGTAAACTGAGCGTCGAGCTGACCAAGCCGACCTCCACCGCCCGCGACCTGTCGCTGGCGTACAGCCCGGGCGTCGCCGAGCCGGTGCGCGAAATCGCGCGTGATCCGGAACTGGCCTTCAAGTACACCGGCAAGGGCAACCTGGTCGCGGTCATTTCCGACGGCACCGCCATCCTCGGCCTGGGCAACCTCGGCCCGCTGGCCTCCAAGCCGGTCATGGAAGGCAAGGGCGTCCTGTTCAAGCGTTTCGCCGGTGTCGACGTGTTCGACATCGAAGTCGACGCCGAGAGCCCGCAGGCCTTCATCGATACCGTCAAGCGCATCTCCATCACCTTCGGCGGCATCAACCTGGAAGACATCAAGGCACCCGAGTGCTTCGAGATCGAGCGCGCGCTGATCGAACAGTGCGACATCCCGGTATTCCACGATGACCAGCACGGCACCGCCATCGTGACCGCCGCCGGCATGCTCAACGCCCTGGAAATCGCCGGCAAGAAGCTGGAAAGCGCGAAGATCGTCTGCCTGGGCGCCGGCGCTGCCGCCATCTCCTGCATGAAGCTGCTGGTGAGCATGGGCGCCAAGGTCGAGAACATCTACATGATCGACCGCCAGGGCGTGATCCACGCCGGCCGCAACGACCTGAACCAGTACAAGGCGGTGTTCGCCACCGAGACCGACAAGCGCACCCTGGCTGACGCCCTGGAAGGCGCCGACGTATTCGTCGGCCTGTCCGGCGCCAACCTGCTGAGCGCCGAAGACCTCAAGCGCATGGCGCCGAACCCGATCGTCTTCGCCTGCTCCAACCCGGACCCGGAAATCAAGCCGGAACTGGCCCACGCCACCCGTGATGACGTGATCATGGCCACCGGCCGTTCGGACTACCCGAACCAGGTCAACAACGTGCTGGGCTTCCCCTTCATCTTCCGCGGTGCCCTGGACGTACGCGCCACCCGCATCAACGAAGAGATGAAGATCGCCGCCGCCCTGGCCCTGCGTGACCTGGCCAAGCTGCCGGTACCCAAGGACGTCTGCGACGCCTACGGCGTGACCGCCCTCGAGTTCGGCCGCGAGTACATCATTCCGAAGCCGATGGACAAGCGCCTGATCACCGTGGTTTCCGATGCCGTGGCCAAGGCCGCCATCGAGACCGGCGTGGCGACCCTGCCGTATCCGAAGCACTACCCGCTGCAGTCGGTGGAAGACGTCTTCAAAGGCTGATTCCGTCTGATCTGAAGAACCCCGCCTCGGCGGGGTTTTTCTTTTTCCGCTGAGTGAAACGAAGGGTTACCGAAACATGACTGAAGGCAGGGGCCTTCAGAAGTCTCGCGACTATAGTTCTCCGTTCATGCATTGACGCGCCCGAGGCTCTGGACCGGGCCGGGCGCCTGGGGGAGATCATGAATCGGACTTTGCTGGCAGTCGCCAGCCTGGCGGCCGGCACCGGGCTCATGGGGTGTGCCGGGGCGCCATCAATGAGCTGGGATCGGGTGGGCGATTCGGCGCAGCGGGCCGTTACCAGCGCTGACGTCTGGGGCCCGGTGGCCGGTGCAGCGGTGATCGCCGCCGGCAACTGGGACCACAAGTGGCAGAAGTCGGCGAGCAACCATGACTGGTTCTTCGGTGGCGACGCCAACCAGGCGGCCGACCGCATGCTCAACCTCGCCACGGGACTGAGCGTCGTCACCGCCCTGGTGGCTTCGCCCAAGGACGTGAGCACCGAGGAGAAATGGAGCTGGCGCGGGCGCAACCTTTCCTTGCTGCTGGTGGATCGCTACGCCGTCACCGGTTTCGTCGAGGAGGCCAAGGAGTGGTCCGGGCGTGAGCGGCCGGACGGGATCCCCGACGACTCCTTCCCGTCCAAGCACACGGCGGTGACCGCGGTGCACAACAGCTTCACCCGTCGCAACCTGGACTACATCGACATGGACCCGACCTGGCGCTACACCGCCAAGGCCGGGCTCTACACCCTCGACGGGCTGACCGCGCTGTCGCGGGTGGAGGGCGACAAGCATTACCCCACCGACGTGCTGGTGGGGATGGCGGTGGGCAACTTCTTCGCCAACTTCACCTACAACCTGTTCCTCGAAGGCCCGGAAAGCGAGCGTTACAGCGTGGCGGTGGTGCCTGAAACCGGCGGCGGCATGAGCCTCAAGGCTGCGATGCTGTTCTGAGCATTGGCGCGACAGCCCGGGCAACGGCTAGTCTTGCCAATGCCTTCCCCTGGACGACACCCCGGATGCCGTTGCGCCTGCTGTTGATCCTGCTGATCCTGTGCGTTTCCACCGCGGCGCGGGCCGGGGATGTGCTGCGCATAGCCGCCGACCGCTGGCCGCCCTATGCGGACAGCCAGTTGCCCGGCAACGGTGTCGCGGTGCACCTGGTGCAGGCGGCGCTCAAGCGTGCCGGCTATGCCAGCGAGTACATCGAAGTGCCCTGGCCGCGCGTGCTGCACGGGGTGGCGAACGGTGAATACGACCTGGTCGCGGATGCCTGGTATTCACCGGAGCGGGAAGCCTTTGCGGTGTATTCCGAGCCCTACCTGGTCAATCGGGTGCGCCTGCTCAAGCGCCAGGGGGCGCCGATCACCTTCGCCAAACTGGCCGATCTCTACCCGTACCGTATCGCCATGGTGCGCGGCTACGCCTATTCCGAAGCCTTCAACAACGATCCGAAACTGCAGCGGGTGCCGGTATTCAGCTTCGTCAACGCGGCGCTGATGCTGCAGGCGGGGCGCGTTGACCTGACGCTGGAGGACGAGATCACCGCGCGGGTGCACTTCAATGGTGACCTCGCCGAACTCAAGGGGCAGCTGGAGTTCCTGCCGCTGCCGCTGACCGAAAATGGCCTGCATATCCTGGTGGGCCGGCATAACCCGCACCATGCGGAGATAGTCGCGGCTTTCAACAAGGCGATCCGCGAGATGAAGGCCGATGGCAGCTACGATGCGCTGATGCGCGAGCACGGCCTCTGACGGGGCTCTGGGCTCCATGTAGGAGCGAGCTTGCTCGCGAACCCCGTTTCACGCCAGACCATCCGGTGCAATGCGTTCGCGAGCAAGAACTGGGCGTCCCCCTCGATCCTACAAAAACGTCAGGCGGCTTCGGCCTGCTCCGCTCCGATGTCCTTCTTCAGCAGGTGCGCCGCCAGAGTGCGCAGCGGCGTGAGCTGCCGGCAGATCAGCGCCAGCTGGGTCTGCACCAGGCGGTGGGCGTCGTCCTGTTCCTCGGGCAGCTCTTCCAGGCGCTTGGCCAGGTCGTCCTCGGCATCGCTGTAGATCTCCACCGGGCGGCGCTCGTTGAGGCACGCGGCGATGTCGTCGAGGCTGGCGGTCAGGCGTTCGGCGGCCTCGGCGATGAGGTCGTCGTTGACGTCCGGCGGCAGCTGGTTGCGGTGCGCGCCGAGGGCGGAGAGGTAGCTGAGCAGCGTGTGCGACAGCACCAGGAAGCGGAAGCCGATTTCCGCGTCCTTCCGGAAGTGACCGGGCTCGAGCAGCATGTTCGACAGCGTGGTGGAGAGCGTTGCATCGGCGTTGTGCGCATTGCGCCGGGCGGTGCGGTAGGCCAGGTCGTCGCGCTTGCCGTTGGCGTACTGCTGCATGATCTCGCGCAGGTAGCGGCTGTTGCACGCCAGCGTTCCGCCGACCAGGCGATGCAGGCTGCGCCCGTGCCAGTCGGGCAGCACCAGGAACACTGCGATGCCGGCGATCAGCGCGCCGAGCAGGGTATCGAACAGGCGCGGCAGGATCAGCCCGTAGCCGTCGCCCACCTGGTTGAAGCAGAACAGCACCAGCAGGGTGATCGCTGCCGTTGCCAGGGTGTAGCGCGTGCTCCGCGTGGCGAAGAAGGCGACCCCCGCGACTACCGCCAGCAGCGACTGGATCAGCGGGTTGGGGAACAGGTCGATCAGCGCCCAGCCGGCCACCAGGCCGACCAGCGTACCGAGGATCCGCTGCACCAGACGGATGCGCGTGGCGCCGTAGTTCGGCTGGCAGACGAACACCGTGGTGAGCATGATCCAGTAGCCCTGGGTCGGGTGGATCAGGTGCAGCACGCCATAGCCGGCGGCCAGTGCCAGCGACAGGCGCAGGGCGTGGCGGAACAGCAGCGAGGTCGGCGAGACCTGCAGGCGGATGCGCTCCAGGGCGTCCTTGAACGAGCGCGGCGAGCGGTCCAGCAGCGTGCTGTCCTGCTCGTCGTCCAGCATGTCCGGGTTGCTTGCGCCGCTGAGCTTGCGGTCCAGCGTGGTGAGGTTGGCCGCCAGTGCGCCGAGGGAGCGCAGCAGGCCGCGCCAGGCCGGGTTGCCCTGCTGGCGCAGGTACTCCAGCGAAGCGTTGAGGTCGGCCAGGGCCAGTTCGCTGTCGTTGTAATCGAATGGCTGGCGCAGCTGGATCGCCTTCGCCAGCGCCTTGCACGCCTTGCCCTGCTGGTTGAGCAGACGCTGGCAACGGAACAGCACGTCGCTGTGGAAGAAGGCTTCGGCGAGCTGGTTGTAGGGGTAGTGCGAGGAACTGGCGCGCTCGTGGACGTCCTGGGCGATGAAATAGAGCTTCAGGTAACGGCTGATCTTCGGGCTCGGCCTGCCGTGGGACAGGCGCGCGAGGATGGTTTCCTTGGCCTGGTTGAGCGCCACCACGACCCGCCCGTTCTGCCGCGCCAGCGCCAGGCGCTGGGCTTCCACGTCGAGGTGGCGCAGCGGTTCCAGCAGGGTCGACTTGATCTTCAGGTACTCGCCCAGTTCGAGGAACAGTTTCGCCAGGCTCTGCTGCACCGGCTGGTTGGCGAACAGCGCGTTCCACAGCACCGAGAGCAGCCCGTACCAGCCTGCCCCTGCCACCAGCAGCAACGGTTCGCGCCAGAAGTCGGCCGGCGTGCCGCCGCGCTGGTCGACGCCGATCATGGTGTAGATCGACAGGATCAGGGTGGCCGAGGCGATCGCCGCGTAGCGTTCGCCCAGGGCGCCGAGCAGGGTCATGGCAAAGGTCGAGAGCGCGAGCCCGGCGACGAACAGTGGCGGGTAGGGGAACAGCAGCTCCACCGCCAGCGAGGCGATGCTGAAGCAGGCCAGGGTCACCAGCAGCGCCTGCAGGCGACCGAGCCAGTGGTCGTCGGTTTCCGCCAGGGCGCTGGCGATGACCCCAAGGAACAGCGGGATCACCAGCTCCGGCCGACCCTGCAGCCAGCACGCGAGCATGACCCCGCTGAGGGCGACGAACACCCGCAGGCTGTAGGCGAACTTGTCCAGCGCCCAGAGGCGCCGCAGAGACTGGAGCAGTGGGGAGGAGAACATGCGCGTGCGGGACTTCCGGATGTCTGTTGCTCAGACTAGCGGATCGTCTCGGACGCGGCTATCGCGAGTGCGACACGTCGCCGTGACAGCTCTTCGTAGGAGCGAGCTTGCTCGCGAACCATGTCGCCGGCGCCGTCGGTGTCATGCGGTTCGCGAGCAAGCTCGCTCCTACAGGGCCGCCAATCAGGCGGAGGGCGTGCCGATCAGAGGATGCGCGCCTTGAACGAGCGACCCTTGATCCTGCCTTCGTTGAAGTGCTTCAGCGCCTGCTTGGCGACATCGCGCTCGATGGCGACGAAGGCCTGGAAGTCGAAGATGGCGATCTTGCCGACCTGGGTGCCCTTGAGGCCCGCATCGCCGGTCAGCGCGCCGAGGATATCGCCGGGACGCAACTTGTCCTTGCGCCCACCGGCGATGGCCAGGGTGGTCATCGGCGGCAGCAGCGGGGCGTCGTTGGCCTTGAGGAAGTCGATGCGTTCCCAGTTCAGCGGCGCACCCTGCAGGTCCTCGATGGCCTGGGCGCGGCTGGCTTCGGCCGGGGTCACCAGCGACAGCGCCAGGCCCTTCTCGCCGGCACGGCCGCTGCGGCCGATGCGGTGCACGTGGACCTGCGCATCGCGGGACAGCTCGACGTTGATCACTGCTTCCAGTGCGGCGATGTCCAGCCCGCGCGCGGCCACGTCGGTGGCTACCAGCACGCTGCAACTGCGGTTGGCGAACATGGTCAGCACCTGGTCGCGCTCGCGCTGCTCCAGGTCGCCGTGCAGGGCCAGGGCGGAAATCTTCCGGGCGTTGAGCTGCTCCACCACTTCCATGCACTGCTGGCGGGTGTGGCAGAAGGCAACGCAGGACTGCGGGCGGAAATGCTGCAGCAGGCGCACGACGGCGTCGAGGCGCTGCTTGGTATCGATCTCGTAGAAGTGCTGTTCGATCTGACTGTCGTCGTGCAGCGCTTCCACTTCCACGCGCTCGGGGTTCTTCAGGAACTTCGCCGCCAGTTGGCCGATGCCATCGGGGTAGGTGGCGGAGAACAGCAGGGTCTGCCGCCGCGCCGGGGCCTGGCCGATGATGTCGGCGATGCTGTCGTAGAAGCCCATGTCGAGCATGCGGTCGGCTTCGTCGAGCACCAGGGTGTTCAGGCCGTCGAGCTTCAGCGTCTCGCGGCGCAGGTGCTCCTGAATCCGCCCGGGGGTGCCGACCACCACGTGGGCACCGTGCTCCAGGGAGCCGATCTGCGGGCCGAAGGGCGTGCCGCCGCAAAGCGTCAGTACCTTGATGTTGTCGGCGGCGCGGGCCAGGCGGCGAATCTCCTTGGCCACCTGGTCGGCCAGCTCGCGGGTCGGGCACAGCACCAGCGCCTGGCAGCCGAAGTAGCGCGGATTCAGCGGGCTGAGCAGGCCGATGCCGAAGGCGGCGGTCTTGCCGCTGCCGGTCTTGGCCTGGGCGATCAGGTCGCGGCCCTTGAGGATCGCCGGCAGGGCGGCGGCCTGGATCGGCGTCATCTCGCGGTAGCCGAGAGAATCGAGGTTGGCCAGCAGGTCGGCCGACAGCGCGAGGCTGGAAAATGCGGAGGTGGTCACGAAGGGAGCCCGGGTGAATCCATATGGCCGCGCAGTGTAGCAGGAGAGCACCCTCAGGAGGGCTGAGAAGCCGACATGGCAAGGGTTTGAGGCCACTCGTCCGATTTTCTCCGAGTGGTGATCCGCGGTTTTTTCAAGAGATTCGCTTTCCGCAGATTTTTGTCGTAGAGTTTCCGGACTGTGTTTGCATGGGTCGCCGTCGATCGTGACCTGATGCGGTCGGTTATTCCACCCCGTCCTGCTCGACTCCTTGTAACTCCTTGCAACTCAGTTCCTGGCCATTCGTGGCTAATTTTAAAAATACGTTCCAAGGAGAACACCATGTCGAATCGTCAGAACGGCACCGTCAAGTGGTTCAACGAGACCAAAGGCTACGGCTTCATTACCCCGGAAAGCGGCCCGGACGTGTTCGTACACTTCCGCGCTATCGAAGGTAACGGCTTCAAGACCCTGGCCGAAGGCCAGAAAGTCAGCTTCGAAGTCGTGCAGGGCCAGAAAGGCATGCAGGCCGAGCGCGTACAGGTGATCTAAGATCCCCTGGCGTCAGCCAAATAAACCCCGGGTGGAAACATCCGGGGTTTTTTATTGCCTATGTTCTTTGCCTAGCGCACCGTCATCGATTTCCGGAGTTGCCATCCATGCCATCGCCCGCCTTCCGCCTGCTGCTTGCCGGCCTGCTCGTCTCGGGGAGCGCCGTCGCCGCCGACGCACCCGCGCAGCCCACCACCTGGGGCTGGGTGGAAACGCTCACGCTGATGCCCGAGCAGACGCCGCTCAAGGCCAAGCTGGACACCGGCGCGCAGACCTCGGTGATGGACGCGCGCAACATTACCCGGATCAAGAAGAACGACGAGCGCTGGGTGCAGTACGACGTGATGGTCACCGACCCGAGCACCGGCAAGGAGCAGCGCCTGCCCTTCGAGCGCCGTGTCGAGCGCGTGCTGAAGTTCAAGACGCCCGGCGGCGTCGAACGCAGCCCGGTGGTGCTGATGGACGTGTGTCTGGGCGGCAAGGTCTACCGCGAGCAGTTCACCCTGCGCGACCGCCAGACCCTGGACTACCCGGTGCTGCTCGGCCGCCGCACCCTCGAGCACCTGGGGCCGGTGGACGCCTCGAAGACCCAGACCGTCGCGCCCACCTGCAAGCCCTGATCAGTGCTCGCTGACGTCGCTCTCCGGATCGACCCGGCGCGGCGTGGTGCGGCCATCGTCGGGGTTGAGCTGGAAGAAGATCGCCGCCGCCAGCATCGAGAGGATGCCGACGCTGAAGTAGGTCGCATGGAAGGCTGAGAGCACGTCTTCCTGGGCGCTTTCCTGGTCGCCGGTGAAGCCGCCCAGCAGCGCCGCCGCACAGGCGATACCCATGCCGATGGACAACTGCATGACCACCGAAAGCAGGCTGTTGCCAGCGCTGGCGTTGTCGTCGCGCAGGTCGATCAGGCTCAGGGTGTTCATGGCCGTGAACTGCAGCGAGTTGATTCCCCCCAGCAACGCCAGCTGCACCAGCAGCAGGGCGTAGGGTGTGTCCTGATCCACCAGCCCGAGGCTGGCGATCATCGCCCCGAGCAGCAGCGTGTTGCCCACCAGCAGCCTGCGGTAACCGAACCAGTCCAGCAGCGGCCGCGCCAGCGACTTGATCACCATGGCCGCCAGCGCCATGGGAATCATGGTCATGCCCGCCTTCGAGGGGCTGAAACCCAGGCCGAGCTGCAGCAGCAGCGGCGTGAGGAACGGCAGGGAACCGCTGCCCAGGCGCGCGAACAGGTTGCCCAGCACGCCCACGGCGAAGGTACGGGTCTGGAACAGCGAGGGCGGGAACAGCGGCGCCTCGATCTGCAGCGCGCGCAGCCAATAGGCCGCCAGCAGCACCAGCCCGCCGATCAGCAGCAGGACCACACGCACATGGGGCATGTGCAGTTCGCCCAGGCCCTCCAGGGCGATGGTGATCAACACCATGGCGCCCCCGAAGAGCAGGAAGCCGATCGTATCGAAGCGCGTCGCCCGCACGCCGCGCAGGTCCGGCATCAGGCGCAGGGCGACGATGAAGCCGATCAGGCCCACCGGCAGGTTGATCAGGAAGATCCAGTGCCAGCTGGCATATTCCACCAGCCAGCCGCCCAGGGTCGGGCCGGCGAGCGGGCCGAGCAGGCCGGGGATGGTGACGAAGCTGAGGATGCGCACCAGCTCCGTGCGCGGGTAGACGCGCAGGATCACCAGGCGCCCCACCGGCATCATCAGCGCGCCGCCGATGCCTTGCACCACCCGCGCGGCGACCAGGGTGCCGAGGGTCGGCGAGAGGGCGCAGAGCAGCGAGCCGAAGCTGAACAGGAAGATCGCGAAGAGGAATACCCGGCGCGTGCCGAAGCGGTCGGAAATCCAGCCGGAGGACGGAATCAGCAGCGCCACGGTGAGCAGGTAGGCGATCACCACGCCCTGCATGCGCAGCGGGTCTTCTTCCAGCGAGCGGGCCATGCTCGGCAGCGCGGTGTTGAGGATGGTGCCGTCCAGGGCCTGCATGAAGAAGGCGATGGCCACCAGCCAGGGCAGCAGTCGGGCCACGCGGGGCGTGAGGATGAAGGGTTCGCTCATGATCGGTCCGTCGGGCGGGAATGGCTCTAGCTTAGGGAATCTTTGGCGAGTGCGGGAAAAAACGCCGCGACTGCGCCGGGACGATTCTGCCGTGCAGCGGTGCGCGGTGATTGTACGAATGGCTTTGCGCTGTCGGGCGCGGGGAGTTCCCGCTGTCGCCGGTAAACCTCGCCCTCCGGGTGATGCTGTGATCGAGCCGTGCTTTTCCCCGGTGGCCCGCTGCGGGGAGGAACAATGGTGCCGGCTTCCGGTCGATATGGCTTCCGCTACACCCTGGAGACCGCGATGTCCGTCAAACCCCGTGTCACCCTCGCACTGGCCGCCCTGCTGGCGGCTTCCTCCGCGTTTGCCTTCAACCTGGGCGATGCCGCCAAGGCGGTGTCCGGCGCGACCGGCGCCGACACTTCGCGGGTTGCCTCCACGCCACAGACCAGCGGCCTGCTCGATGCCCTGACCGGCCAGCTCGGCGTCAGCGACGAACAGGCCCTTGGCGGTACCGGTGCCTTGCTTGGCCTGGCGAAGAACAAGCTGAGCAGCACGGACTATTCGCAGTTGGCCAAGACCGTGCCCGGCCTCGACAAGCTCACCGGCAGCAGCGCCCTGGGCGGCCTCGGTGGCCAGCTCGGCAATCTGGGTGGTGGCGCTTCCAGCGGCCTGCTGGGCAACGTCAGCAGCATGGGTGATGTCAGCAAGGCGTTCGGCGCGCTGGGCATGGATCAGGACATGACCGGCAAGTTCGCCAGCGTGCTGCTGGATTACTTCGGCAAGCAGGGCGCCAACAGCAACCTGCTCGGCACCCTGGGCAACCTCTGGGGCACCGGCACCTGATATCCGCCGGGCGGCGCGGAACCGCCGCCAGGCTCCCCGGTCCTATCGTCGATCCGGCCCCGTCCTGGGGCCGGAATTCCGTATTCCGGAGCCGTCGATGCCCACCCGTTCCGCCGTCTTCCTGGCTGCCGCCTGGCTGGCCGCTTCCCCCGTGTTCGCCGCTACCTTTACCGAGACCGACGAGCCCGCCGCCGAAACGCAGAGCGTGCCGCCGGCCGCCAATGCGCTGCTGGGCAACCTCACCCGGCAACTGGGTGTCAGCGAGCAGCAGGCCATCGGCGGCACCGGCGCGATGCTGGCGATGGCGATGAACAGCCTGAAGGAAACCGACACGGCACAGCTGCAGAAGTCCTTGCCGAACCTCGACCAGCTCGCTGGCAACAGTTCGCTGGGAGACCTGGGAGGAACGCTGGGTGGCCTGGGTGGACTGGGCAGCGCCGCGGCGCTGCTGGGCGGGATCAACAACCTGCAGGACGTCGACCAGATCTTCGGCGTGCTGGGCATGGACCAGTCGATGATCGGCCGCTTCGCCGGGGTAATCCTCGACTACTTCACCGAACAGGGCCTGAGCAACCAGTTGCTCGGTACGCTCGGCGGGCTCTGGGGAACGCCGGCAACCACCCCGCTGGCGCCGGCGGCGCCGGTGGCGGGGCGGGGCGCGTAAGCGGCGTCAGAACTCCTGGCGCAATTGTTCGATGCGCTGGTCCTTCTGCTCCCACAACTGCGATACCCAGTTCTGCACGTACTCGCGGAATTGTGGATCGTTCTCGTAATCGCCTTGCCACAGCGCGGGGTCGATCTCGCGTGCCTGGATGTCGACGATGACTCGCGGCACGCGTCCGCACAGCAGGTCCCAGAAGCCTGGCCGCGGGCCCTTCGGGTAGACCAGGGTGACGTCCAGCAGGGTATCCAGCTGCTCGCCCAGCGCCGCCAGCACGAAGGCCACGCCGCCGGCCTTGGGTCGCAGCAGGTTCTGGTAGGGCGACTGCTGCTGCGCCTGCTTGGCCGGGGTGAAGCGCGTGCCTTCCAGGTAGTTCACCACGGTCACCGGCATGCGCTTGAACTTCTCACAGGCGGCCCTGGTGATCTCCAGGTCCTTGCCCTTGAGCTCCGGATGCTTCTCCAGGAAGGCCTTGCTGTAGCGCTTCATGAAGGGGTAGTCGAGCGCCCAGAAGGCCAGGCCGAGGAAGGGCACCCAGATCAGCTCCTTCTTCAGGAAGAACTTGAAGTAGGGCGTCTTGCGGTTGAAGGCCTGTACCAGCGCCGGGATGTCGACCCAGGACTGGTGGTTGCTGATCACCAGGTAGGAGGTGTCGCCGCGCAGTTGGCCGGCGCCGCGGATGTCCCAGACGGTCGGGGTCATCAGGGCGAAGATGGCCTTGTCGATTTCCGCCCAGGTCTCGGCGATCCACATCACTGCGCGCGAGCAGGCATCCTTGGCGGCCTGGCCGGGGACGACCAGCTTGAGCAGCGCGATCAGCAGCATAGGGCCGATCAGGATCAGGGTGTTGAGCAGCAACAGCAGACTGGCGATGACGCCGTTCAGTGCGCGCATGAGGTCCTTTCCTTGTGCGACGGTGGCGCGGCCATGATACGCAGACACGTCCCTGTGCCCAAGCCGCGCGGAGGTGGCGAACCAATGGCCGCCGTGCTAGTCCTATGCGACGTATTCCACCCCGGAGATTTCGCGTGAAACGCGCCCTCGCCCTGCTTTCCCTTTTCGCCCTTCCCGGCCTCGCGCTGGCCGCCGACACCAAGCTCTACGGCCGCTACGAATGGGTCAGT
The DNA here is from genome assembly GCA_046940325.1 of Enterobacterales bacterium AE_CKDN230030158-1A_HGKHYDSX7. GTDB lineage: Bacteria > Pseudomonadota > Gammaproteobacteria > Pseudomonadales > Pseudomonadaceae > Pseudomonas. The sequence continues at coordinate 729,387 of JBKYMN010000002.1, forward strand.
CTGCCCGAGCTCGACCAGACCCTGCAGGCCAAGATGGACACCGGCGCCTACACCTCGTCGCTGTCGGCCAAGGACATCCAGATCTTCCAGCGCGACGGCGAGGACTGGGTACGCTTCAAGCTGGCCACCAAGGATGGCGGCGACTCGGTCTACGAGCACAAGCTGGCGCGCATCTCGAAGATCAAGAACCGCTCCGACGGCGCTGCCGAGGATGAAGAGGAAGAGTCCAGCCCCGGCCTCAGCCAGCGCCCGGTGATCGAGCTGCCGGTTTGCCTGGGCGGCGACCAGCGCACCATCGAGGTCAACCTCACCGACCGCAGTCACTTCAACTACCCCTTCCTGATGGGCGCCAAGGGGCTGCGCAAGTTCCACGTCGCGGTGGATGCGGGCGAGCGCTTCGTGGCCGGCAAGCCGGACTGCTCCTGATCCTCGATTGACGCGGCGCGGGGCTTGGGGGACCCTTCCCCGGACTTTCCCGGGAATCGGAATCCCATGCCCCACATCCTCATCGTCGAAGATGAAGCCGCCATCGCCGACACGCTGCTCTATGCCCTGCAGGCCGAAGGCTTCCAGACCACCTGGCTGAACCTCGCCGGGCCGGCCCTGGAGCGTTTGCAGCGCGAAGCCTTCGACCTCGTCATCCTCGACGTCGGCCTGCCGGACATCAGCGGCTTCGAAGCCTGCAAGCAGCTGCGGCGCTTCTCCGAAGTGCCGGTGATCTTCCTCACCGCGCGCAATGCCGAGATCGACCGGGTGGTGGGCCTGGAGATCGGTGCCGACGACTACGTGGTCAAACCCTTCAGCCCGCGCGAAGTCTCCGCCCGGGTCAAGGCCATCCTCAAGCGCACCGCGCCGCGTGAAGCGCCTGCCGCTGCGCCCGCCGCCCATGGCCCGTTCGAGGTGGACGAGGAACGCGTGCAGATTCGCTACCACGGCCACTCGCTGGCCCTGACCCGCCACGAGTTCCGCCTGCTGCAAACCTTGCTGGCGCGCCCGGAGCGGGTCTTCAGTCGCGAGCAGTTGCTCGACGCCCTGGGTGTCGCCGCCGACGCCGGCTACGAGCGCAACGTCGACAGCCACATCAAGAGCCTGCGCGCCAAGCTGCGCCAGGTAGCGGCCACCGCCGAGGCGATCCAGACCCATCGCGGCCTGGGCTACAGCTACGCGCCGGACAAGGCCTGATGCGCCTGTCGCTGCGGATATTCCTGGTCTACTTCTTCTTCGTCGGGCTGACCGGCTGGTTCGTGCTGCGCACGGTGATGGACGAGATCCGCCCCGGCGTGCGCCAGTCCAGCGAAGAAACCCTGGTGGATACCGCCAACCTGCTGGCCGAGATACTCCAGGCCGACGTGAAGAGCGGCACCCTGAATCAGAGCCGACTGCCCGAGATGCTTCGCGCCTATGGCGCACGCAGCCCGCAGGCGGATATCTGGGGCGTGAACAAGACCGCGGTGAACCACCGCATCTACGTGACCGACGCGCGCGGCGTCGTGTTGCTGGATTCCCTCGGCCAGGCCGTGGGGCAGGATTACTCGCGCTGGAACGATGTCTTCCTGACCCTGCGTGGCCAGTACGGCGCGCGCTCCAGCCGGGAGTCGGCGGATGACCCGCAGTCCTCGGTGATGTACGTCGCGGCGCCCATCCGCGATGGCGAGAAGATCATCGGCGTGGTCTCGGTCTCCAAGCCCAACCGCACCTTGCAGCCCTATATCGACCGTTCCCAGCGGCGCCTGGCGTGGCTGGGCGCCGGGTTGATCGTGCTCGGCCTGCTGGTGGGAGCGGGGTTGTCCTGGTGGCTGAGTCGCTCGCTGGATCGCCTGACCCGCTACGCCCAGGCCGTCAGCGAAGGTCGCCGCGCCGAGCTGCCGCGCTACCGGGGCGGCGAGATGGCGCAACTGGCCGGCGCGGTGGAGCGCATGCGCGTGCAACTGGAAGGCAAGGATTACGTCGAGCGCTATGTGCATACCCTCACCCACGAACTGAAGAGCCCGCTGGCGGCCATCCGTGGTGCGGCGGAGCTGCTCGAGGGCGAGATGCCCGCCGAGCAGCGCGCGCGCTTCGTCGGCAACATCGCCGGGGAGAGCGAGCGCCTGCAGCAACTGATCGAGCGCCTGTTGAACCTGGCCCAGGTGGAGCAACGCCAGGGGTTGGAAGAACGCGTGCCGGTGGCCTTGCACGCGTTGGCCGATGAACTGATCGACGAGCGCATGGCCCGGGTCCGGGGTGTGCACCTGGAGAATGCGATCCCGCCCCAGGCGAGCGTGCAGGGCGAGCGTTTCCTGCTGCGTCAGGCGCTGGGCAACCTGCTGGACAATGCGCTGGATTTCACCCCGGCGGGTGGGATGATTCGCTTCGATGCGCAGCCGGTCGGCGAAGGCTGGCGCGTGGAGTTGTTAAATCAGGGCGAAGCCATTCCGGAGTTCGCCCTGCCGCGTCTGACCGAACGTTTCTATTCCCTGCCGCGCCCGGTGAGTGGTCGGAAGAGTACCGGGCTGGGACTGAACTTCGTGGCGGAAGTGGCGGCGCTGCACGGCGGCGAGCTGCGCGTGGAGAACGTCGAGGGCGGCGTTAAGGCCAGCCTGGTCGTGCCATTGTAGGAGCGGGCCATGCCCGCGATCGCGCGCATGGCGCGCTCCTACAGGGAGTTACGTGCCACATAAAACCCACACAGTCTCCACAATCCGCCCCGAGCGCCACCACGCGCAAACTTCAAGCTCTCTCCGTCGTCCACCCACGGAGAAAGCCTTCGATGAACCGCCAACTCGGCATCAAGCTCGGCGCCATCGCGCTGTTGATCGTCCTCTTGCTGATACCCCTGCTGATGATCGACGGCCTGGTCGACGAGCGTCAGAACTACCGCGACGAAGTCCTGCAGGACTTCGCCCGCAGCGCCAGCTACAGCCAGCAGCTGACCGGTCCGCTGGTGGTCGTGCCCTACACCCGCACCATTCGTGGCTGGCGCCTGGACAAGGCGAGCCAGCAGCGGGTGATGCAGGAGCGCGAAGTGCGTGGGCGCCTGTACTTCCTGCCGGAAATCTTCAACCTCGACGGGCAGATGCGCACGGAACTGCGCCATCGCGGCATCTACGAGGCGCGCCTGTACCACGCCGACAGCCAGGTCAGCGGCAGCTTCGTGCTGCCGGCCAACTACGGCATCACTGGCGACCTGGGCAGCTACCGCTTCGACGACCCGCTGCTGGCGGTGGGCATCAGCGATGTGCGCGGCATCGAGAATGCGCCGAAGCTCAAGGTCGGCGACGAACTGCGTGATTTCCAGCCGGGCACCCAGAGCCGCTTGCTTGGCAATGGCGTGCATGCCGTGCTGCCGTTCAAGGCCAGCGACCGCGAGCAGCGTTTCGATTATTCCTTCGAGCTGGCGCTGTTGGGCAGCAGTCGCCTGGACATCACCCCGGTCGGCCGCGACAGCCAGGTCAACCTGGTCTCGGACTGGCCGCACCCCAGCTTCGGCGGCGAGTTCCTGCCCACCGAGCGCAGCGTCAGCGAGAAGGGTTTCAGCGCCCGCTGGCGCACCAGTTTCTTTGCCACCAACCTGGAAGACCAGTTGCGCGCCTGCACCTCGCCGGCGCAGGCCGACGTGGCGCGTGCCGTCGCGGTGGACGATCCGGATACCCGCCCCGCTTCGGCGGCCGAGTGTGGTGAGTTCGGCCAGCAGCGCTTTGGCGTGGCGCTGGTGGACCCGGTGGACCAGTACCTGAAGACCGACCGCGCGGTGAAGTACGCGCTGCTGTTTATCGTCCTCACCTTCGCCGGCTTCTTCCTCTTCGAGGTGCTCAAGCGCCTGTCGGTGCACCCCATCCAGTACGCCCTGGTCGGCATGGCGCTGGCGCTGTTCTACCTGTTGCTGCTGTCGCTCTCCGAGCATGTCGGCTTCGAGCTGGCCTACCTGCTGTCCGCTGGCGCCTGCGTCGGGCTGATCGGCTTCTACCTCTGCCACGTGCTGCACAGCCTGTGGCGCGGCGCCGGCTTCAGCCTGGGGCTGGCCGGGCTCTACGGGATGCTCTACGCGCTGCTCAGCGCCGAGGACTACGCCTTGCTGATGGGCTCGCTGCTGCTGTTCGGCGTGCTCGGCGGTGTGATGGTGCTGACCCGTCGCCTGGACTGGTACGGCATCGGCAAGCCCCGTGGCGATGAGCTGGCATTTTCCCTGGATGACGTGCGCGTGCAGCGCTGAGGAGAAGGACATGCCCAACCTGATGCGTTTTTCCCTGTGCCTGTTCGCCGGCCTGTTGATCAGCGGCCTGTGCCTGCCGCTGCTGATGTTCATCGGCCGCTTCGACTGGATCGCCCTGCTGGTGGCCAGCGGCAAACCGCTGGCCCACGTTGCGCTGCTGCTGCCGGGCGAGCTGTGGACGCAACTCACCGGTGTCGAGGATGCGGCGAACAATCCCCACGTGCGCTCGTTCCTGGAGATGTGCATGGGGGTCGCCCAGCTCGGTCTGCTGCTGGCGTTGCCGATCTATCGCCTGGGGGGCCGTCATGAGCGGATTGCGTGAGGAGCGGGCGCTGGGACGACGGCTGGCGCGACGGATCTCGGGGATGTTCGAACGGAAGCTGGAGCGGCGTGCGGTGCTCGATGAGCGGTTCCAGCGCAGCGTGGTGCGGCATGGCCGGTGCGGGATGAAAACCTGGCGCATCCGCCTTGCCCTCACCCCAACCCTTTCCCGAGGGGAGAAGGGGCTGGGCGGTGCGGGCTGGCGAGTCTGGAGCACGCCGGTGCACCTGCTGAGCGGTGCCCCGTAGGGTGGGTATCGCGCAGCGATACCCACCGTCGCAGTCAGGCCGGCACAGTGGCCTGCATCGACGGCCGTTGGCTCACGCCAGCGAACCACTTCGCCAGCTGCGGGTAGTCCGCGCGCCAGTCCCAGTGCGGCTGGCGGAAGTCGAGGTAGCCCAGGGCGCAGGCCACGCCGATGGCGGCGATGTCGAAGCGCCCGGCCAGTTCGTCAAAGGCCGGGCCGTCGAAGTAGGCGAGGGTGCGGACGATCTTCAGCTGCTGGTTGTCCAGCCACTGGTCCCAGTGTTTCTCCTGCGGGCGCATGGCGGTTTCATAGCGGATCAGCACGGCGGCATCGAGCACCGCGTCGGCCAGCGAGGCGAGGGTCAGGCGACGCCAGCGTGCGGGGCCCTCGCGGGGGATCAGCGGCTCGCCGCTGTGCTGCTGGTCGAGGTACTCGAGGATCACCCGGCTGTCGTGCAGGGTCTGGCCGTCGGCCAGGCGCAGGGCGGGAATCTTGCCGGCGGGGTTGTCCTGCAGCACGCCGGCGTCCGGCGCGATGGGGGTGTGGACGGCGGCGTAGAGCTCCACGGCATCGAGCTGGCCGGTCTCGTGCAGCAGGACCATGACCTTGCGCACGAAGGGCGAAGCGGCGGCGTGGAACAGGACGGGACGGGTACTCATCGAGGACTCCTGGCTCTCTTGGCGGTTCAATCTTGGATGACGACCAGGCGATCGGTGCCGGATTCGGCACCCCACACCTCGCCGGGCCGGCCGAGCAACTGGCGCACATTGGCGTGCCCGCGATCGCTCGGGTAGGCGGTGAATCGTTCGCTCTGCGGGTCGAAGCGCAGCAGGGCGTTGGCGGTGAAATCGCTCAGCCACACCTGGTCCATGGCATCGACATAGACCGCGTAGGGCTGCGGATGATCGCCCGGCAGCTTCCAGGTTTTCCATTGGCTGTCGCTGGGGTCGAAACGTGCCAGGGTGCCGGCGCTCCACTGGCTGATCCACAGCCGACCCACGGAGTCGGCCCACAGGCGGCGCGGGCCGGCCCCTTCACCGGGGGTGTCGAAGGCCTTGGCGCTGCCCTGGATGCCGTCGATCTGGCCGATGTAGTTGCCGGCCAGCGAGGCGTACCAGAGGCCGCCGTCCGGGGCCACGGCGATGCCGTAGGGGCCCTTGCCGCGCGGCGCCTTCCAGACCTTGAGGTCGCGGCTGCCCGGGTCGAGGCGGCCGTAGAATCCGTTCTGCCCGGTGAACCAGAGCACGCCATCGTCATCGAATACCGCAGTGTTGAGGTTGGCATTGGCGGCGTCCTTGGGCAGCGCTATGACTTCCACTCCCAGGCGCTGCGCATCGACGTGGACGATGGCGTTCAGGCCGCTGTCGGTGATCCACGCATCGCCGTTGTCGTCGACCACCACGCCGTGGGGACTGGAGCCCTTGCCCAGGCTGATCTGTTCGGTCTGTCCGGTCCTGGGGTCGAGCCGGCCGAGCACACCGAGCTTCTGCGCGGTGTACCAGACCTTGCCGTCGTCGCTGGGCGCGACATCATGCGGGCCGGAGCCCTGGGGCAGGTCGAAGTATTTCACCTGGTAGGCCTGGGCGCCGGTGGCCAGCAGCAGGCCGGCGAACAGCAGGGGCAGGGCACGGAACATGGGGCTCTCCTTGGCAGAGTCCGAAAGGTGGTGAGACTGTACGCCGGTCAGTGTGGCCGACGAAACGAAGGAGAGCGGTAGTGACGACGATTTCCATAGTGGGGGCGGCCTGCCGCCAGGGTTCGCCGGTGAACGACGATGCCATCGGCCATACCGCGACGGCGGCCTGGGTGCTCGACGGTGCGACCAGTCTCGGGCGAGGGCTGGTGGGCGGCGACAGCGATGCACGCTGGCTGGCGCAGAGCGCCAACGGCCATTTGCAGCGACTGCTGGAAGAGCAGCCGTACCGGCCGGCCGAGGACTTGCTGGCGCTATTGCAGGCGGGTATCGCCGAGGACTTCCAGAGCGACTCCGGTGTCGCTGTGAGCCTTGAGCTCAACCTGCCCACGGCCTGCCTGAGCCTGCTGCGCCTGCTGGGCGACGGCTCGCTGGAGTTGCTCAACCTCTGCGACACCTGCATCCACCTGGCCTGGGACGATGGCCGTGTCGAGAGTTTCGGCGACACGCCGCTGGAGGCGATCGACCGGCAATCGGTGGAGCGCCTGCTGGCGCTGCGTGAAGCGAACCCGGAGTGGGACCATGCGCGGTTGTGGCAGGCCAGCCGCGACTGGGTGAGGCGTAACCGCGCCCTGGCGAATACACCGGAAGGTTACTGGTGCCTCGACCCGACCCGGCGCTGGATACCCCACGTGCAGCGGCGGGTGCTCGACCCTGCGCACCTGCGGGCGTTCATGCTGGTCACCGATGGCTTCGACCGGCTGCTGGATTTTCGCCGCTACGAGCTGGACTCACTGTTCGCGGCCTTGCCCGAGCGCGGGGTGGAAGCGCTGATTGATGAATTGCGCGCGCTGGAAAGCGCCGATGACCAGGCGCTGGACTACCCGCGCCTGAAGATCCATGACGATGCGAGTGTGGTGTGGGGGAAGGTCGTCCGCTGAGGGCGCCAGGCCAGGTGCAGGAGCGGGCCACGCCCGCGATCGCGAGCATGGCGTGCTCCTGCAAATGCAAAAGCCCCGCTCCGAATGGAGCGGGGCTTTCAGCTGACACCAAGGCCGGGTAGCCACGTGTCGGAGTTAACCGGCAGTGCGCCTCACCACTTGTAGGTCACGCTCGCCACCACCTTGCGCTGGTCGCCGTAGTAGCAGTAGTAACCGTCGCAAGTGGAGATGTAGTCCTTGTTGAACAGGTTGGTGGCGTTGACCGCCACCGACGCACCGTTGAGGCTGCTGTCCAGCTTGCCGAGGTCGTAGTGCACCGCGGCGTCGTACACGGTGTAGGAACCGGCGTAACCGTCGAAGGTGTTGGCCTGGTCGCCGTAGGTGTCACCCACGTAGCGCACGCCATAGCCGACGCCGAAGCCATTGAGCAGGCCGGCGTGCCAGGTGTAGTCGGCCCACAGGGAAGCGGCATTGCGCGGGATCAGCTGCAGGCGGTTGCCGGCGTACTGGCCCTTTTTCACTTCGGTATCGGTGTAGGTGTAGCTGCCGATCAGCTTGAGGTTCTCGGTCAGGTTGGAGTTGGCTTCCAGCTCCAGGCCGGTGACCTTCACCTCGCCGGTCTGGCTGGAAACCGGCACGCCGCCGACGTTCTCGGAGACGGTCACGTTTTCCTGGCGCAGGTCGTACACGGCGGCGGTCAGCAGGGTGTCGCTGCCCACCGGCTGGTACTTCACGCCCAGTTCCCACTGCTTGCCTTCGGTGGGCTTGAACGACTCGGTGCTGGAGACGTCCGCGCCGGTGGCCGGCTGGAACGACTCGGAATAGGACAGGTAGGGCGCGATGCCGTTGTCGAAGATGTAGCTCAGCGCCGCGTTGCCGCTGAACTGGCGATCGGTGCCGGAGGTGGTGGCATCACCCTTGTTGCGGAATCTGGTGTCGGTGTGCACCCAGTCATAGCGGCCGCCCAGGGTCAGGCGCCAGTTGTCCAGGGCGATCTGGTCCTGCACGTAGGCGCCGGTCTGGTCGATCTTCTGGCGGTAGTCGTAGAAGGCATCCGAGCGCGGCGGCGTGACGATCGGCTGGCCGTAGATCGGGTGCACCACGTTGGTCGGCGGCACCGCATAGCCGTAGATCGAGGTGTAGCTGGTGTCCATGCGATTGTGGTCCAGGCCCAGCAGCACGGTGTGCTTGAGCTCGCCGGTGGCGAAGTCAGCCTGGAAGTTGTTGTCCACCACGAACTGGTCCAGGTCCTCGTTCACCGAGGTGCTGACACGGTTCAGGGTGCCATCGTCGCTGACGGTATCGAGGTAGCCGCCGGGGGTGAGCGCATCGAACGACAGGTCGTTCTTCATGTAGCGCAGGTTCTGGCGGAACTGCCAGACGTCGTTCAGGCGGTGCTCGAAGGCGTAGCCCAGCCACCAGGTGGTGCGGTCGTAGTTTTCCCAGTCCGGGTCGCCCAGGTTCTTGTGGTGCGAGATGTCACCGAAGGGCGCGTCGTACTTGGTGCCCTTGAGCGGCAGGAACTGGGTGGTGATGCCGGTATCGTCGCGGGTGAACTGGCTGAGGAAGGTCAGCTTGGTGTCGTCATCGATGTTCCACGTCAGGCTCGGCGCCAGGTTGTAGCGCTTGTCCGGGATGTGGTCGATCTGCGTGTTGCTGTCGCGCACCACGCCGCTGACGCGGTAGAGGAAGCGACCTTCGTCATCCAGCGGGCCGGTGCTGTCGAAGTTGATCTGCTTGTGGTTGTAGTTGCCGGCCTGCAGTTGTACGGCGCTGGATTGCTCGGCCTGCGGGCGCAGGCTGGTCATGTCCAGCAGGCCGCCGGGTGGGGTCTGGCCGTAGACGGAGGAGGCCGGGCCACGCAGTGCGGCGACGCGCTCCAGGTCCCAGGTATCCAGCTTCGGGTTGGCGTAGACGCCGGTGGCCATGGGCAGTCCGTCGAGGAACTGGGTCGGCTCGAAGCCACGGATGCGTAACCAGTCGGAGCGGGTATCGCTGCCGTAGCTGCTGGCCACGGTGCCGGGCATGTAGCGCACGGCGTCGTCGATGTTCTGCACGCCGCGGTCCTGCATCTGCTCGCGGGTGGCGACGGAGATGGACTTGGCGGTTTCCAGGATCGGCGTGTCGGTCTTGGTGCCGATGCGCGAACGGGTGGCGACATAGCCTACTGCCGGGCCGTCCGGGTCTTCCTGGGCGGCGCTGATGGTGGTCGCCGACATCGACAGGGTGTCGCTCGGCGCCGGGCGCAGGCTGTAGCTGCCCGATTCGCTTTCCACCAGCTCCAGGCCGGTGCCTTGCAGCGCCTCGCGCAGTGCGCCAGCGGTGTCGAAGCGGCCCTGCACGGCATGGGCGCTGCGGCCCTGGGCCAGCGCCGGGTCGAGGCTCAGGCTCAGGCCGCCCTCGGCGGCGATGCGGTTGAGGGTGCTGGCCAGCGGGCCGGCCGGCAGCTGGTAGTCGCGCACGGCTTCGGCCGCGATGGCCGAGGAGGTGGCCAGCAGGATGGCGGTGGCCAGCAGGCAAGGGCGAAGCGAAAGCTCGAACGGGCGGCGCATTGAAAACGACTCCTGAATGAAAACGTTTCTCGATGCCTCCTTGCCGGACGAGATTCTAAAAGTGATAGGGCTGGGTGAAAAAAAATTCCGGATGGCTTTTTGTAGGAGCGAGCTTGCTCGCGAACTCACTTGGCGCCTGTCTTCGGTGCTCCGGGAATCCTTGTTCGCGAGCAAGCTCGCTCCTACAGGAAAGGCCTCAGCCGCGCGGCACTACGCGGGACCACCAGGGGCCGTGCTGCTCGATGCGCACCGGCAACGTCGGCTCCAGCGAACTGAGTGCCAGGTCGATGTTCTTCAGCGGGAAGCTGCCGGTGATGCGCAGGTCGGCCACCGCCGGGTCGACGGCGAGGTAGCCGGGGCTGTAGTGGGAGAGACGTTCCACCAGTTCGCCCAGGCGCACGTTGTCCACCACCAGCATGCCGTGGGTCCAGGCGTCGGCGGTGGCGCTGTTGGCCTCCACCGGGCCGAGGCCATCGGCGCGCAGGCGCACGTGCTGGCCCTGGTTGATGACTTTTTCGTCCGGCAGCGACTCGGGCCGTGCGGCCACCGCCGACTGCAGGACGCTGAGCAGGGTGCCGTCGCCCCCGTCGCGCTCGACCAGGAAGCGCGTACCCAGGGCGCGCAGGCGGCCCTCGTCGGTCTCGACGATGAACGGGCGGCTGTCGCCGTGGGCGGTCTCCACCAGGATTTCGCCGCTGAGCAGGACGATGCGCCGTTGCTGCGCATCGAAGCGCACGTCCACGGCGGTGCGGCTGTTGAGTTTCAGCAGGGTGTTGTCCGGCAGGCGCAGTTCGCGTTGCTCGCCGGTGGCGGTGACCAGGTCGGAGAAGGCGTAGCGCACCGGCGTGTAGCGGTTGCCAACCCCCAGCGCCAGCGCGCCAACCAGCAGCAGCGACAGCCCGGTGCCGGCCAGCCGGCGGATCTTGCGCCGCGGCTCGCCGGGCGCGCGCAGCAGGGCGTTGCGCGCGGCCTTCGGCGCCGCGCCGGCGAGGCTGCGGTCGAGCATGCCCAGCTGGCTCCAGGCGCGGGCGTGTTCGCTGTGGGCGGCGTGCCAGTGGGCGAAGGCGGCTTCGTCGTCGGGGCGGGCCTCGCCGGAGCCCAGGCGCAGCTGCCAGCTGATCGCCTCGTCCAGCACCTGCAGGGAAACCGGTCCCTTCACGTCGGCTCGCCGTACAGGGCGATGTAGCACTGGCGCAGGCCCTGGGCGATGTACTGGCGCACGCGCGGCACGGAGACGCCCAGCTGCTCGGCGATCTCGGCGTGGCCCAGGCCGTCCAGGCGGTTGAGCAGGAAGGCGCTGCGCGCGCGGGTGGAGAGTTTGCCCAGCAGGCGGTCGATCTCGCGCAGGTCGGCGAGGATCAGGCAGTGCTCCTCGGCAGAGGGGTGCACGGCCTCGGGCAGGCATTTCAGTTCTTCCAGGTAAGCCTGTTCCAGCGCCACACGGCGCCAGTGATCCACCAGCAGGCCCTTGGCGACAGTCACCAGGAAGGCGCGGGGCTCGCGCAGGGAAGGCAGCTCGCGACGGCCGAGCACGCGGACGAAGGTGTCCTGGCTCAGGTCTTCGGCGCGCTGCGGACAGCCCAGGCTGCGGTTCAGCCAGGCAGTCAGCCAGTCGCGGTGATCGCGATACAAGGCGCCAACGAGTTCGCCGCTACCCATCTGGATGGCCGACAAGCTACTCCCCCAAGGATCCCGAATGGGATCAAGCTCAAAAACGATAACTATTCGCAAATGATCGCAAAGTGCAGTCACCGGTGCAATTGGCACCCGTCGGCTTTTGTCCGCCGCTGGCGACGCGATCTACAATCGGGCGTCCTTTCCTATAAGAAGAAACGTCATGTCCGAACCGCTGCTGATCATCGGCTCCTACCTGTCCCCCTACGTACGCAAGGCGCTGGTCCTGCTGGAAATGAAGGGCGTGGACTACCGCATCGATTCGATCGTGCCGTTCTTCGGCAACGAGGCGTTCGAGAGGCTGAGCCCGCTGCGCCAGGTGCCGGTGCTGGTGGACGGCGAGCTGGTGCTCAACGATTCCTCGGTGATCTGCCAGTACCTGGAGGAGCGTTATCCCCAGCCCGCGCTCTACCCGGCGGACCTCGCCGACCGAGCCCGCGCGCGCTGGATCGAGGAGTTCGCCGACAGCCGCATGGGCCAGGTGGTGATCTGGCAGCTGTTCAACCAGCTGGTGATCGGCCGTGGCGTGTGGGGCCGCGAGCCCGACCCGGCGGTGCTGGAGCAGACCTACCAGCAGGACCTGCCGGCGGTGTTCGACTACCTCGAAGCGCAATTTCCGGCGAGCGGCTGGCTGTTCGGCGAGCTGTCCATCGCCGACATCAGCGTCGCCTGCTTCATGCGCAATGCGCAGTTCGCCCGCTACCAGCTGGACGCCCAGCGCTGGCCGAAACTGGCAGCCCTGCTGGAGGCGGCCTTCGCTCTGCCGGCCTTCGAGAAGCTGCACGGGTTCGAGCGCGCCATTGCCCGCACGCCGATCCTGCAGCAACGCGAGGCGCTGATCGCCGCCGGGGCGCCGGTCAGTGAAACCAGCCTCCTGCGGGAACAGCCCGTGCGCGGGCCGATGAGCCGCTGCTGATCAGGCCTGCTGCAGGAAGCGCCAGAGTCGTTGCGCCACCGGGCCGTGGGCGCGGTCGCGGCGGCGCGCGGCGACTAGTTCCTCGCGGCGTCCGGGCAGTGGCGTCCCGCTGAGATCAAGCAGGCGGCCGCTGGCCAGTTCCTTGGCTATCAGGTGGCGCGGCAGGTGGCCCCAGGCCAGGCCGTGCAGCACCAGTTCCTTCTTCATCGCCTGGTCCGGCACCGTGCATTGCGGTGCGCCATCCAGGGTGAAGTAGTCCACCGGCGGCGAGTGCCGGGCGCTGTCGCGCATCACGCATTGGGTGATCGAGCGCAGGTCCTCGGGGCCGACGCGCTTCGCCGTTTCCGGCAGCAGCGCCGGCGCAATGACCGGAAGGAAATCCACATGGCCCAGGTCCAGCCATTCCAGGCGCGGGTCGGCCTTGTCCACGCGGTGCAGGATCAGTTCGGCGTCATCGTCCAGCAGTCTTTCCAGCGGGCCGCCGACGCTTTCGAAATACAACTGCAGGCGGGTCCGCGGCTCGCTGGCGAAAAAGCGCGCGAGTTTCTCCAGCAGCGTCGGGCGCGGGCAGAAGTCGCCGAGCACGACGCGTAACTCGCTTTCCTCGCCGGCTGCCAGGTGCGTGGCGTGGTCGCGCAGGTTGCCCAGCTCACGCAGCAGGCCCTGGGCGCGGCGGTGAAAGGATTCGCCGGCAGCCGTCAGGGCGACTCGGTAGCCGCTGCGGTCCAGCAACGCGAAGCCGAGCTGGCGCTCCAGCCGGGCGATGGCGGCGAAAACCGCCGGGTGCGAGCGGTGCAGCTGTTGGGCGGCGGCCTGGAAGCCGCCGGCGTCGACCACCGCGTCGAAGCACTGCAGGTCGTGGAGGGTGAAGTCGTGCATGTCAGCTTTCCTGACAGAGATGGTTTGTTCTTTGTAATTTCTTCGGTAGTTCGCCGCAACTAGCCTCGTCTCCATCAACCCTGAGGAGAGGCTGCCATGAGCCCGCTGCGCTACCTGACCACACGTGACAATGCCCGCATCGCCTACCGGCTGGACGGTCGCCCCGAGCAACCGCTGCTGGTGCTGTCCAACTCCATCGGCACCGACCTGCGGATGTGGGATGGGCAGATGGCTGCACTGTGCGAGCACTTCCGTGTGCTGCGCTACGACGCCCGCGGGCACGGCGCTTCCAGCGTGCCTCCGGGGCCCTATTCGCTGGCGCGGCTGGGCCAGGACGTGCTCGAACTGCTCGACGCGGTGGGCGTGCAGCGTGCGCATTTCCTCGGTCTTTCCCTCGGCGGTTTCGTCGGCCAGTGGCTGGCGCTCAATGCACCGCAGCGCCTCGAGCGCCTGGTGCTGGCGAACACCTCGGCCTGGCTCGGACCCCGGAATCAGTGGGATGCGCGCATCGCCGAAGTACTGGAGGCGGAGGATATGCAGGGCACCGCGGCGACCTTCCTCGCCAACTGGTTCCCGTCGGCCTGGCTGGCGTCGCAGCGGCCGGAGGTCGAACCCTTCCGCGCCACGCTGCTGGCGACCAACCGGCATGGGCTTGCAGGTTCCTTCGCCGCCGTGCAGGAAACCGATCTGCGCGCTGCCTTGAGGGACGTACGTCTACCGGTGCTGGTCATCGCCGGGCAGTTCGATACGGTGACCGCTGCCAGCCACAGCGAGCTGATCGCCCAGGCGATTCCGGGAGCGCGCCTGCTGACGCTGCCGGCGGTGCACCTGTCGAACGTCGAGTTTCCCCGTGAGTTCGAAGGCGCAGTGCTGGACTTCCTGCTGGCGCCCTGAACGAGCCAGGCCGCCTGCGGGCGACCTGGTTCGCTTATCCGCAGGTTCAATGGTGTGCAGCGTCTACCGCGATGGCTTCGCCGGATACGTCCGAACAGGCACGCTTGCGATCAGCCAGGGTGTAGTGGATCAACGCGCCGAGGCCGGCGCCGAAGAACCAGGAGAAGTGCGACAGCGCATCGAACGCCGGCACCAGCGCCAGCACGATGGCGATCAGCGCCGCCGGGACGAAGGCCGCTACCGCGCGCAGGTTGACCCCGCCACTGAAGTGGTAGGCCGCCTCGCGGCTTTCGCTGTAGAGCTGCGGCACGTCTACCCGGCCGCGGCGCACCAGGTAGTAGTCGGTGACCATGATTCCGTAGAGCGGGCCGAGCAGCGCGCCCAGGCCGCCGAGGAAATACACGATCACCGCCGGGCTGTTGTACAGATGCCAGGGCAGGATCAGCACCGCGATGGTGGCGCTGAGCAGGCCGGCGCGGCGGAAGTTCAGCAGGTTGGGCGCCAGGTTGGTGAGCACATACGCCGGGGCGACGAAGTTGGCCATGATGTTCACCGCCACGGTGACGATCAGGAAGGCCAGGCAGGCCAGCACCAGGCCGAAGGTGTTGGGGATCGCGGCGACGATCTCGGTGGGGTTCTGCACCAGCTTGCCGTCGATGCTGAACTGCGCGCCGGCCAGCACCACGGCGATCAGCGCGAAGCCCAGCATGTTCACCGGCAGGCCCCAGAAATTGCCCACGCTGATGGTGCGGCGGTCAGGGCAATTGCGGGTGAAGTCGCAGAAGTTGAGGATCATGGTGCCGTACAGCGAAACCCACAGTGCGGCGGCGCCCAGCACCTTGAGCCACATCGAAGGGCCGGTCGGCGCGTTGCCGCTGGACCAGGCAATCGACAGGCCGGCGCGCCAGTACATCCAGCCGGCGAGGCTGGCGAAGGCCACCAGGATGATCGGCCCGGCGAACGACTCGTAGCGGCGCACCATCTCCATGCCGTAGGCGAAGATCACCAGTTGTACGCACCAGATGCCGAGGAAGGTGATCCAGCCCAGGGTCGACAGGCCGAGGAGCGAGTCCTGGTCGTAGGACTTCAGGTCCGGTGCGATGGCGGTGAGCAGCACGCGCAGGACCACCGAGGCGAGGTAGGTCTGGATGCCAAACCAGGCGATGGCGATCACCGCGCGGATCAGCGCCGGCACTTGCGCGCCGTGGATGCCGAAACTGATGCGGCACATCACCGGGTAGGGCAGGCCGGTCTTCTGGCCCATGTAGCCGGACAGGTTCATCAGGCCGTAGATGACCAGCGCGCCGAGGGCGAAGGCGGCGAGGATCTGCGCGCCGCTCATGCCCAGCGCGAAGAGCCCGATGGCGAAGGAGTAGTTGGCGATGTTGTGCACATCGTTGGTCCACAGCGCGAACAGGCTGTAGCGACCCCAACTGCGGCCTTGCGCCTTGGTCGGCGCGAGGTCGGCGCTGTACAGCCGCGGACTCAGGGCGGGCGTGGTCACCTTGGCAGTGGTGGTGCCGTCGACGGGGTGGGCGGAGGTAACGCCGGACAGGTGCGTGGGACTGCTGGTCATGGGCTACTCGGCTTTTGTATGCACGGCTTTTTGTGGTTTGTGTGCAAAGCCAATTCCATGCCAGTGCAGTCGCTCGCGCCCTATCGGCCATTCTGCCGGCGCGCGCGAAGATTGATTGGGCCCTTTATTGGTGCGGTCTGCGCGCATGTCCAAGGGGTCAGGAAATTTATTTTCCATAGCAATCATTGACTTGTGAGTCAGGTTAGGTGAGACGCACCAGCGATGCGTGGTGGGGATTTTGTACACAAAAATTGTGCACAGGCGTTACGTCCCGCACTGCTGCCCCCTTGCAGGAGCGGGCCACGCCCGCGATCGCGCGCATGGCGCGCTCCTACAGGTCGAGCCCGGCGTTGGACGTGAGCGCTGTCCGCACCGGGCGGGCTAGCGTGCTGACCCCAGCACGGCCATAAAAAAACCGCCCCGGAGGGCGGTTTCTTCAACGCTTGGCGAAGTGCTTACAGACCGTTCCTGGCCTTGAACTCGCGGCGGCGGCGGTGCAGGACCGGCTCGGTGTAGCCGTTGGGCTGCTTGGTGCCTTCGATGACCAGTTCCAGCGCGGCCTGGAAGGCCACGTTGTCGTCGAAGTTCGGCGCCATCGGGCGGTACAGGGCGTCACCGGCATTCTGGCGGTCCACCACCGGCGCCATGCGCTTGAGGCTTTCCAGCACCTGCGCTTCGGTCACCACGCCATGGCGCAGCCAGTTGGCCAGCAGCTGGCTGGAGATGCGCAGGGTGGCGCGGTCTTCCATCAGGCCGACGTCATTGATGTCCGGCACCTTGGAGCAGCCGACGCCCTGGTCGATCCAGCGCACCACGTAGCCGAGGATGCCCTGCGAGTTGTTGTCCAGCTCGTTCTTGATCTCTTCCGCGCTCCAGTTGGTGTTGGGGGCGAGCGGAATGGTCAGGATGTCGTCCACCGAAGCCGGTGCGCGCTTGGCCAGCTCGGCCTGACGGGCGAACACGTCGACCTTGTGGTAGTGCAGCGCGTGCAGGGTGGCGGCGGTCGGCGACGGAACCCAGGCGGTGTTGGCGCCGGCCAGCGGGTGAGCGATCTTCTGCTCGAGCATGGCGGCCATCAGGTCGGGCATGGCCCACATGCCCTTGCCGATCTGCGCCTTGCCCTGCAGGCCGGTGGCCAGGCCAACGTCGACGTTGTTGTTCTCGTAGGAACCGATCCACTTCTCGGTCTTCATGGCGCCCTTGCGCACCATGGCGCCGGCTTCCATGGAGGTGTGGATTTCGTCACCGGTGCGGTCGAGGAAGCCGGTGTTGATGAACACCACGCGCTCGGCGGCGGCCTTGATGCAGGCCTTCAGGTTGACGGTGGTGCGGCGCTCTTCGTCCATGATGCCGACTTTCAGCGTGTTGCGCGGCAGGCCCAGCAGGTCTTCGACGCGGCTGAAGATTTCGGCGGCGAAGGCGACTTCTTCCGGGCCGTGCATCTTCGGCTTCACGATGTATACGCTGCCGGTGCGGCTGTTCTTGCGACTGGCGCTGCCGTTCAGGTTGTGAATGGCGATCAGGCTGGTGAACAGGCCGTCCTGGATGCCTTCGGGCACTTCGTTGCCCTGGGCGTCGAGGATCGCCGGGTTGGTCATCAGGTGGCCAACGTTACGGATGAACAGCAGCGAGCGGCCGTGCAGGCTCAGCTCGGAACCGTCGGTCCGGGTGTAGACGCGGTCCGGGTTCATGGTGCGGGTGAAGGTGCTGCCGCCCTTGGAAACCTGCTCGGCGAGGTCGCCTTTCATCAGGCCCAGCCAGTTGCGGTAGACCACGACCTTGTCGTCGGCATCGACGGCGGCCACGGAGTCTTCGCAGTCCATGATGGTGGTCAGCGCGGACTCCATCAGCACGTCTTTCACGCCAGCGGCGTCGGTCTGGCCGATCGGGCTGGTGGGGTCGATCTGGATTTCGAAGTGCAGGCCATTGTGCTTGAGCAGCACGGCTTTCGGCTTGGCGGCTTCGCCCTGGAAGGCGAGGAACTGAGCGGCATTCTTCAGGCCGGTCTCGCTGCCGTTCTTCAGGGTGACGGCCAGTGCACCGTTCTTCACCACATAGGCGGTAGCGTCGACATGGGAGCCGGATTCCAGCGCAGCGGCTTCGTCGAGGAAGGCGCGGGCGAAGGCGATGACCTTGTCACCGCGAACCTTGTTGTAGCCCTTGCCCTTTTCGGCGCCGTTCTCTTCGCTGATCGCGTCGGTGCCGTACAGCGCGTCGTACAGCGAGCCCCAGCGAGCGTTGGCGGCGTTCAGGGCGAAGCGCGCGTTCATCACCGGCACCACCAGCTGCGGGCCGGCCATGCGGGCGATTTCTTCGTCGACGTTCTGGGTGCTGGCCTGGAAGTCGGCCGGCTCGGGCAGCAGGTAACCGATTTCCTGCAGGAAGGCCTTGTAGGCGGCTGCGTCATGCGGCTTGCCGGCGCGGGCCTGGTGCCAGCCGTCGACTTTCGCCTGGATGTCATCGCGCTTGGCGAGCAGGGCCTTGTTCTTGGGGGCCAGATCGTTGATTACGGTTTCTACGCCCGCCCAGAACTTGCCAGCTTCGATGCCGGTGCCGGGAATGGCTTCGTTGTTCACGAAGTCGAAAAGGACTTTGGCGACCTGCAGGCCACCGACTTGAACGCGTTCAGTCATTGCTTGCCTCACTCTGCTCAGGACCAGCTCTGGACACAGGCAAAACGCCTTGTAGTCCGAGCCGCGGAATACTACATGATGCCGTGGGAAAAATCAGTGGGCTAGCGTCGCGGTTAGACCAAAGTACGCATATCAGTCACGTAGCAGGTCATATGTTCGCAAAAATCTTCTGGATTGTTCCAGATAAATCTTAAAACTGTACACGTATTACCCGGATGGGTACCTGTGGCAGCCCGTCGCAGCCGGCTAACCTCGCCGTGCCTATACTTTGTCTTCCCCCCTGGAGAATCCCGCATGTCCGTGACGCTTGCCACCCCCGCCGATCTGGATGACCTGGTCCCGCTGTTTTCCGGCTATCTCGATTTCTACGAAGTGCCGGCGCCCCACGCCAGCATCCGCGACTTTCTCCAGGCGCGCATCGGCAGCGGCCAGTCCACCGTGTTCATCGCCCGCAGCATCGACGGGCTGGCGGTGGGCTTCGTGCAGCTGTACCCCTTCTTCGCCTCCCTGGCGTTGCAGGCCTCCTGGCTGGTCAGCGACCTCTACGTGCTGCCCGCCGCGCGCCGCGACGGTTATGGCGAAGCGCTGATGAACGCCGCCCGCGCCCATGGCGAAGCCACCGGCGCCTGCGGCCTGATGCTGGAAACGGCGAAGACCAACCACGCTGGCCAGGCGCTCTACGAGCGGCTGGGCTACAAGCGTGACGACAAGTTCTACACCTATTGGCTGGACCTCACGGCCTAGCCCTTCTCGGAGACTGTTCATGGACCACCTCGTATTGACCGTCATCGCCCAGGACCAGCCCGGTCTGGTGGAGCGCGTGGCCAAATGTATCGCCGCCCACGGCGGCAACTGGCTGGAGAGCCGCATGTCGCGCATGGCCGGGCAGTTCGCCGGGATCCTGCGCGTGGCCGTGCCCGCCGAGGGCTATGACGAACTGGTGGAAGGCCTGCAGGAGCTGAGCGAGCACGGTATCCGGGTGCTGCTGGCAGAAAGCGGCATCGAGCCGGCCTGCAACTGGAAGCCGATCCACCTGGACCTGGTGGGCAACGATCGCCCCGGCATCGTCCGCGATATCACCCAGCTGCTGGCCGAGCATGGCGTGAACCTGGAGAGCCTGACCACCGAGGTGCTGCCGGCGCCCATGAGCAGTGAGCCGCTGTTCCATGCCGAGGCGCTGCTGGCCGTTCCGCTGACCCTGCCGCTGGATACCCTGCAGGGCAAGCTGGAGGAGCTGGCGGACGATCTGATGGTGGAGCTGAATTTCCACAGCGGCGAATAAGTCGCCTGCGTCCGTACCCGCCGTTGTGGAAAAACCTGTGGGCTCTCTGTTGATGGATTGACAGAGGGCCCATTTCAATTGGGGCTCACGGCAACCAGGTTATCCCGGAACCACTTCAGTGCTGTGCACAGATCACGGGGATCGTGCCGTGGGCAATCTGTTGATAAGTTGCTGAGACCCACGGTTCTCGGGGTTTCTGGGCGGTTGTTGATTTTTTGATCAGCGCTCGGAGTGCGACGGATGGGGTCCGCGCTTGCCGGAGGCTGTGCACAAATCCTTTGGAAGAGTCTGTGGAGAAGCCGTTGATCAATCGCTGTAGCCTGCGTCACGCCTTGGCTACAGATAGCTGTCCACATTCTGAGCGAACGTTACTGGGTCATTCACACGAAACGGGGATCAGCCTGTGGAAAAGCCGGGGGAATGTCGCTGCATGGCAGGTGTGGCGTGGCTTGCGATGGCTTGATCAAAAGTCGATCAATTTGTGCGGGGTCGTGGAGAGGGAAGGCAGGGAAGGGGGCGGGGCGCTCCCGCTTGTGGAAGAAACCCCCGTTATCCCCGTGATCTCGGGATAGAGCTGTGGACAATCTGCGGGTGACTGTCTGCAAGCCACAGTTGGCGTGGCTTGCAGGCAGTGGATCAATTAATGATCAGTCGCCGCGGGAGAGGCGGTACCAGATATCCACGCTATAGACGACCAGGCCTGCCCAGATGCAGCAGAGGGAGATCAGGCGCGTGGTGTCCAGGTGCTCGCCAAACAGCAGGATTGCCTGCAGCAGCACCAGGGTCGGTGCCAGGTACTGCAGGAAGCCCAGCGTCGCGTAAGGCAGGTGGCGCGCGGCGGCGTTGAAGCAGACCAGCGGCACCAGGGTGATCGGGCCGGCGGCGGCGAGCCAGATAGCGTCCTTGGTGGTCCAGAAGTCTGCGTGCACGCTCGGTCCGTCGGCGAACAGCACGAGGTAGCCGATCGCCAGAGGCAGCAGGATCCAGGTCTCCACCACCAGGCCCGGCAGCGCGGCGACGGGCGCCTGCTTGCGGATCAGCCCGTAGAAGCCGAAGGTCAGGGCCAGTGCCAGCGATACCCAGGGCAGGCTGCCCAGTTGCCAGAGCTGCTGGGCCACGCCCAGCGCGGCGAGGCCGACCGCTACCCACTGCAGCGGGCGCAGGCGTTCGCGCAGGATCACCAGGCCCAGCAATACGTTGATCAGCGGGTTGATGTAGTAGCCCAGGCTGGCCTCGATCATGTGGCCGTTGTTCACCGCCCAGACGTAGACCAGCCAGTTGCTGGCAATCAACAGGCCGCTGGCGGTGAGGACGGCGATGCGCTTGGGATTCTCGCGCAGCTCGCGCCACCAGCCGGGGTGCTTCCACACCAGTAGCAGCAGGGCGCCGAACACCGCCGACCAGATGGCCCGGTGGGTGATGATTTCCAGCGCGGGAATGCGTTCGAGCAGCTTGAAGTAGATCGGGAAGAGTCCCCAGATGACATAGGCAGTCAGGCCCAGGGCGTAGCCCCGGCGGGGATTGGCGGTGGCCATGGAACATCCTTGGTTAGGCAGCTAATGAGTGGCTGCACAATTCTAGGGCGCTCGTGGGGGCTTGTCTGTGCCGTTGCAGTGGTCGGTCGGACGCTCTGCACGAATGTGCGTAACGATGCCGTTACGGCGCTATGGGCAACTGTACGGCCCCGCCGGACGGCGTGAGCTCAACCGGCAGGAGCGCCCCATGGGTCCGCTCCTGCAGGGACCGGTTGGCATCAGAACAGCCGCAACGGCTCCTCATCCAGCGCTGCCAGTTGCTCGCGCAGCACCAGCACCTGCTCGCCCCAGTAACGCTCGGTGCCGAACCAGGGGAAGCTCGGCGGGAACGCCGGGTCGTCCCAGCGGCGGGCCAGCCACGCGCTGTAGTGCATCAGGCGCAGGGCGCGCAGGCCCTCGATCAGCGGCAGCTCGCGCGGGTCGAAGTCGTGGAACTCCTGGTAGCCGTCGACCAGTTCCGAGAGCTGCCCGAGGCGCTCCTGGCGCTCGCCGGCGAGCATCATCCACAAATCCTGCACCGCCGGGCCCATCCGGCAGTCGTCGAGGTCGACGACGTGGAAGGTCTCGTCGCGGCACAGCAGGTTGCCGGGGTGGCAATCGCCATGCATGCGGATGGGTGTGTATTTCACCCGGGCATACAGGTCATCGACTTTCTTCAGCAGGTCGCGGGCGACGGACTCGTAAGCCGGCAGCAGGCTTTTCGGGACGAAGTTGCCTTCCAGCAGGGTGGCCAGGGACTCGTGCCCGAAGTTCGCCGGGGTCAGCGCCTCGCGGTGTTCGAAGGGGCGATTGGCGCCCACGGCGTGCAGGCGGCCGAGCAACTGCCCGAGGCGGTAGAGCTGGTCGAGGTTGCCCGGCTCCGGCGCGCGGCCGCCGCGGCGGGGGAACAGGGTGAAGCGGAAGCCGGCATGTTCGAAGAGGGTCTGGCCCTCGTGCAGCAGTGGCGCCACCACCGGGACTTCGCATTCGGCCAGTTCGGCGGAGAAAGCGTGTTCCTCGAGGATCGCCTCGGTACTCCAGCGCCCCGGACGATAGAACTTGGCGATCAGCGGTTCGCTGTCCTCGATGCCCACCTGGTAGACGCGGTTCTCGTAGCTGTTGAGCGCCAGTACCCGGGCGTCGCTGAGAAAACCGATGCTTTCCACCGCATCCAGCACCAGGTCGGGGGTGAGGTCGGAAAAGGGATGGGACATGGCGACGATCCGGCAGTGATAAAGCTGCCTAGTTTACCCAGTCCGCTTCCTTTGGGTGCGCCGTCGCCTCAGCGGTCGGCGCAGTGTTTTTTCAGGTAGCCGACGAAGTCCGTGGCCAGAGCCCGGCGTTCGCCCTTGACCAGGGTGAGTTTCTGGATCGAGCGGGCGTTGCACTGGACCGCTGGCGAGGCCTTGTCCGCGCTGTGCAACGGTGTCAGCAACAGGTCGTACGGTGTGCCCTGGCGGACCTGCTCGGCGAGTTCTGCTTCGCCGCCGCCGATCAGCAGGACCTTGTTGCGGGTTTCGATCTGGTACTGGTCCACCAGCGGCTCGAGCAGCGGCATCAGTGCGTTGCTGGCGCCGACCCGCAGTACGTCGGGGCCGGCCTGGCTGGCGAAGGGCAGAAACAGCAGGGCGAGAAGCAGCAGCGGGCGGCGCATGGTGGGGCTCCGGTTGGCCGAATGCCCGCCCGGCCTGGGCGGGACTCTGGCCGTTATTGGAGCGCGGCGCGGCGTCGCAGGGCTTGATATGAGGCAGGAAAACTACAACGGCGTACCGAGGATCACCTGGGCCGGGGAGAACTGCGCGCGTACGGTCGAACCTGGCTTGAGGCCGAGGATCTGGATGCGTTCGGGGTCGGTCAGGGCGCAGAGCATCTGGCCGCTGGGCAGTTGGATACGTACCTCGCTGGGGCCGTCGTCGGCTTCGCGGATGTCGTCGATGTGGCCTTCCAGCGCGTTGAGGCCTTCCGGGCAGGGGATGTGCGGCAGGTCGACGTAGAGCCAGCCGGCTTTCATCAGTGCCACCACCGGCACGCCGTCGGCGAGCTCCAGCTTCTCGGTGCTCTCGCGGGTGACCCGCGCCTGGATGCGCAGGCCGCCGGGCAGCTCGAGGCTGACCAGGTCGTTGAGGCCTGCATGTTCCACCGTGATGACGCGGCCGTGCAGCTGGTTGCGTGCGCTGGTGCGCATCATCAGCCGGCCGATCAGCTCCAGGTCGGCCTGGTGCTCGACGTGCCCGACGATGTGCTCGCGCAGGGCTTCCAGGCGCTGGTACAGCGCCAGCAGGCGTTCGCCTTCGGCGGTCAGGCGCGCACCGCCGCCGCCCTTGCCGCCGACGCTGCGTTCCACCAGCGGGCGGTCGGAAAGGTTGTTCAGTTCATCGATGGCGTCCCAGGCGGTCTTGTAGCTCATCCCGGCGGCCTTGGCGGCGTGGGTGATGGAGCCGAGCTGGGCGATTTGCGCCAGCAGCGCGATGCGTTGCGGGCGGCGGGTGACGTGCTGGGTCAACAGGCTGAGGGTGGTCATGGTGGTGCCGGGTATTTTCTGATTTGCGCCAAAGGCTCCGTTAGCCGTGAGCAAAACGCAAGCGGCGTTCGGATCAGAGGCACAGCACCGGATCACGCTCGAACAACGCCACGTGGAGAGTGTGCAGGCCGGGCAGTCGCCCACGGTTGAGCAACAGGCGGAAACCGTGCGCGGCGAAGTAGGTTTCGATTTCGTGCAGTGGCGTCGCGTGCTTCTGTGAAGGGCGTCCGCCTCGTGACTGGCGTAGCCGGCGCTTGATCGAGGTGAACGAGTAGGGGCTGAAGTAGGACAGCGCGACGAATCGATTGGCGACCCGACACATTTCCCCGATGGCGCGTTCGCGCGTCGCTGGGTCGGGGAAGTGATGAAACAGGCGGAAGCAGAGGAGGGTGTCCACGCATCGGTCCGCCAGGTCCAGGTGTTCGATGTCCAGGTCCATCACCGGGCATGCGGGAACCAGTCCTTGCAGGTTGTTCTCGGCCAATGCCCGCATGGGCGCGGAGAGATCACCTGCGACCATGTAGTAGCCCTTTTCGGCGAGATGCCGTGTGATCCGGCCGCCCCCGCAGGGAATGTCCAGCACCAGATGGCGCCGCGGGATGCTGTCGAAGATGCGGTCCAGCAGACGCAACTCCGCCCGGTGCGTCCTGTCGGGCCGATTGTCCTCGTAGCTCTGTGCGGTACGTTTGCAATACTTGCTTCTGCCGTTGTACGACTGCTCCAGCGGGTTCGACATGATGGTCTCCCAGGACGATGACGGGCCGGTGCGGCGGTATCTGTCCAGGCGATTGTCGAAGGCTGCGAATCACAGGAAGGTGATTGGAAACTTAAAGTTTCGTTAGGTGCTTCCGCTATGGCTGGGCGTGAGCTCGGGATCGTCGGCTGCTCCCGGGGCGGTCAGTCCGCCCTGGGTGTGCGCGCCAGGCAGTAGACGTCCACCTGTCCCGCGCCGGCGCGGCGCAGCAGACGGGCGATGCTTTCGGCAGTGGCGCCAGTGGTCAGTACGTCGTCTACCAGCGCAAGGTGCAGGCCTTCGACGGGCGTGCCATCGGCCAGGGCGAAGGCGTTGCGCAGGTTGCGCTTGCGGGCGGCGGCGTCCAGGCCCTGCTGGGCCGGGGTGTCCTGTGTGCGCTGGAGAGTGCGCTTGTCCACAGGCAGCCCCAGTGGCGCCGCCAGCCAGTCCGCCAGCAGTTGCGCCTGGTTGAAGCCCCGTTGTCGCTCGCGCCGACGTGACAGCGGCACGGGAATCAGTACGTCGGGACGCGGCAGCCCGTCCTGGTAGGCATGCAGCAGGTGGCGTTCCAGCAACTGGCCGAGCAGGCGTCCCAGCGGGGCGTTGCCCTGGTGCTTGAAACGGGTGACCAGCGCATCGACGGGGAAGTCGTAGCGCAGCGGCGTTTCGACGCGATGGAAGCTGGGCGCCCGGCGCAGGCACTGGCCGCAGGTCAGGCCGGAGGCGGGCAAGGGCAGGGCGCAGATGGCGCAGTGCCCGGCGAGCCAGGGCAGGTCGTCGTCACAGCCGACGCAGAGCGTCAGCGCGGCCTGTTCCGCCGTTCCACCACAAAGCAGACATTGCACGCGAGGGCGCCACCAGACGGGGCGCCAGTGAAACAACCGCATTCCGCCCTCCGCGGGGCGGCGCTGTCAGTGGATCAGCCAGCTCAGGACCACCAGGCCCAGCACCGTCCAGATCAGCCCGCCGAAGATCGAGCGCCGCAGGAAGGCGCGGATGCCACTGTAGAGAAACAGCAGGCCGAGGAAGAGCAGGACGAAGCTGAAGATCGAGACGTCGATTCCCACAGCACGGGCCAGGCCGTGGAAGAAGTCGTCCATGGCGCGCCACAGCCCACCGAGTACGCCCGACAAGAGATCGACGATGAAGCGGATGGCCTTGCCGACCATCTGGCCGAGGCCGTCGAAGAATCCTTCTGTTCCCATCTGGGTTCTGACTCCTGAGTGTTCTGCCTGATTGGAGCGGCGATTGGGGGGATCGGTTCAGCCGCAACGGCAACCGGATCGCTGCAATTGATCAATAAATGCTCACTTGTCGACCTGTGTCGCGAGAGTGGTTGACAGCGTCACAGCTCCACATATGATGCCTTGAGCCTGATTTCCCCGGTGGCGCGCCGCCGGGGCACCTTAGACAAGAGGCGCCCCCAAGCGTCGAAGGACTTTGCCGATGAGTGCCACCGCAGCCCAAGTAACCCGCCACGACTGGACCCTTGCCGAAGTCCGCGCCCTGTTCGAACAGCCCTTCAACGACCTGCTGTTCCAGGCGCAGACGATGCACCGCGCGCATTTCGACCCGAACCGCGTGCAGGTTTCCACCCTGCTGTCGATCAAGACCGGCGCCTGCCCGGAAGACTGCAAGTATTGCCCGCAGTCCGGCCACTACAACACCGGCCTGGACAAGGAAAAGCTGATGGAAGTGCAGAAGGTGCTGCAGGCCGCAGCCGAGGCGAAAGCTATCGGTTCGACGCGCTTCTGCATGGGCGCCGCCTGGAAGCATCCGTCCGCCAAGGACATGCCCTACGTGCTGGAGATGGTCAAGGGCGTGAAGAAGCTCGGCCTGGAAACCTGCATGACCCTGGGCAAGCTGACCCAGGAGCAGACCCAGTCGCTGGCCGAAGCGGGCCTGGACTACTACAACCACAACCTCGATACCTCGCCGGAGTTCTACGGCAACATCATCACCACCCGCACCTACAGCGAGCGTCTGCAGACCCTGGCGTACGTGCGCGAAGCGGGGATGAAGATCTGCTCCGGCGGCATCCTCGGCATGGGCGAGTCGGTGGACGACCGCGCCGGCCTGCTGATCCAGCTGGCCAACCTGCCCGAGCACCCGGAATCGGTACCGATCAACATGCTGGTGAAGGTCAAGGGCACCCCGCTGGCCGAGGAGAGGGACGTCGATCCGTTCGACTTCATCCGCACCCTGGCGGTCGCTCGCATCATGATGCCGAAATCCCACGTACGCCTGTCCGCCGGCCGCGAGCAGATGAACGAGCAGATGCAGGCCCTGGCCTTCATGGCCGGCGCCAACTCGATCTTCTACGGCGAGAAGCTGCTGACCACCACCAACCCGCAGGCCGAGAAGGACATGCAGCTGTTCGCGCGTCTGGGCATCAAGCCAGAGGAGCGCGAGGAGCACGCCGACGAGGTACACCAGGCCGCCATCGAGCAGGCGCTGGTGGAACAACGCGACTCGCAGCTGTTCTATAACGCGGCTTCGGCCTGATAGAGCCGCTCTTCTTCATGTAGGAGCGGGCTTGCTCGCGAACCGCCCGGCAGCGACGTGGCCGGGGTGTGGGTTCGCGAGCAGGTACGCTCCTACAGGTTCTCCGTTCGGAGGACCACCGCCGACACGGGGTTGCGTATGCCTTTCGATCTCGCCGCCCGCCTGGCCCAGCGCCAGGCGGACGACCTCTACCGCCGCCGTCCGCTGCTGGAATCGCCGCAGGGGCCGGACGTGGTCATCGATGGCCAGCCGATGCTGGCCTTCTGTTCCAACGATTACCTGGGCCTGGCCAATCACCCCGAGGTGATCGCCGCGCTGCGCGCCGGCGCCGAGCGCTGGGGCGTTGGCGGTGGCGCCTCGCACCTGGTCAACGGCCACTGCGGCCCGCACCATGAGCTGGAACTGGCGCTTGCCGAGTTCACCGGCCGCCCGCGTGCGCTGCTGTTCTCCACCGGCTACATGGCCAACCTCGGCACCGTCACCGCCCTCGTCGGCAAGGGCGACAGCGTGCTGGAGGATCGCCTCAACCACGCCTCGCTGCTGGATGCCGGCCTGCTGTCCGGGGCGCGCTTCTCGCGCTACCTGCACAACGACGCCGCGAGCCTCGCTTCTCGTCTGGAGAAAGCCGAGGGCAACACGCTGGTCGTCACCGACGGTGTGTTCAGCATGGACGGCGACCTGGCCGCCCTGCCCGCGCTCTGTGCCAAGGCCAGGGAGAAGGGCGCCTGGGTGATGGTCGACGACGCCCACGGTTTCGGCCCGCTGGGTGCGAGCGGCGGCGGCATCGTCGAGCACTTCGGCTTGGGGATCGAGGATGTGCCCGTACTGGTCGGCACCCTCGGCAAGGGCTTCGGCACCGCGGGTGCCTTCGTCGCCGGCAGCGAGGAGCTGATCGAAACGCTGATCCAGTTCGCCCGCCCGTACATCTACACCACCAGCCAGCCGCCCGCCGTCGCCTGCGCCACGCTGAAAAGCCTGGAGCTGCTGCGCGCCGAGAGCTGGCGCCGTGAACACCTGAATGCGCTGATCGCGCGCTTCCGCACCGGTGCCCAAGCCATTGGCCTGGAGCTGATGGACAGCCCGACGCCGATCCAGCCGATCCTCGTCGGTGGCAGCGCCCAGGCCATGGCGTTGTCCGCGGAGCTGCGCCAGCGAGGCCTTCTGGTCGGCGCGATCCGCCCGCCCACGGTACCCGCCGGCACGGCGCGCCTGCGCGTGACCCTGTCCGCTTCGCACACCGAAGCGCAGGTCGACCGCCTGCTGGTGGCGCTCGCCGAAAGCTGGCAGCGCGTGTCGTCTAGCCTTCTGGCAGAGATCGATGCCGAGGAGGGCGATGATGCGTGACCAACTGATCCTGCTGCCGGGCTGGGGCCTGGGCAGCGCTCCGCTGGAACCGCTGCGCGACGCGTTGCTGGAGCAGGCGCCGCATTTGAACGTGCAGATCGAGCCGCTGCCGGCGGATGCCGACCCGAATGTCTGGCTCGACGAACTGGATGACAATGTCGCCCACGACGCCTGGATCGCTGGCTGGTCGCTGGGTGGCATGCTCGGCGCCGAGCTGGCGGCGCGTCGTAGCGAGTCCTGCCGTGGGCTGATCACCCTGGCCAGCAATGCCTGCTTCCGCCGCCGCGAGGATTGGCCGGACGCCATGGCCAACGAAGTCTTCGAGGACTTCTTCGAGGCCTTCCTGCTGGAGCCGCACCTGGTGCGCAAGCGCTTCACCATGCTGGTCAGCCAGGGCGCGCGCGATGCCCGCACGCTGGCGCGCCAGCTGCAGGTGGCGTTGCCACAACTCAATGTCGAGGGCCTGACCGCCGGCCTGCAACTGCTGGGACAGCTGGACACCCGTGCTGCGCTCAGTCGCTACCCCGGCCCTCAGCTGCACCTGTTCGCCGCCAACGACGCACTGGTTCCGGCCGCTGCCGCCGACGCGCTGCTGGAGTGGCTGCCGGACGTCGAGGTCAACCTGTTGCCCGGCGCCAGCCACGGCCTGCCGCTGGAACAGCCGGACGAAGTGGCGAGCGCCATCCTGAAGTTCATCCACGAGGGCGACGATGCCTGACCGCAGTACCAGCGCACTGCCCGACAAACGCCAGGTAGCCGCCTCCTTCTCCCGCGCCGCGTCGACCTACGATGCGGTGGCCGAACTGCAACGCGCCGTCGGTGGCCGCCTGCTGGAGCTGCTGCCGGCGCAGGCCTCGCCGCAGCGCTGGATCGACCTGGGCAGCGGCACCGGTTATTTCACCCGCGCCCTGGCGGCGCGTTATCCACAGGCCCAGGGCCTGTCTGTCGACATCGCCGAAGGCATGCTGCGTCACGCCCGCGAGCAGGGCGGTGCGCAGCACTTCATCGGCGGCGATGCCGAGCGCCTGCCGCTACGCGATGGGGCTAGCGACCTGTTGTTCTCCAGCCTGGCGATCCAATGGTGCGCGGACTTGCCGGCAGTGCTCGGTGAAGCAAGCCGTGTGCTACGCCCCGGCGGCGTCGCCGCCTTCAGCAGCCTGTGCATCGGAACCCTGGGTGAGTTGCGGCAGAGCTGGGAAGCGGTGGACGGTTTCGTCCATGTGAACCGCTTCCGCGCCTTCGAACAGTACCGGCAGCACTGCCACGGCAGCGGCCTGGAAGTGCTGGACCTGCGCACCGAAGACCGTGTCCTGCACTTCCCCGACCTGCGCAGCCTGACCCATGAACTCAAGGCGCTCGGTGCGCATAACCTCAACCCCGGCCGGCCCGACGGTCTCACCGGGCGCGAGCGCGTGCGTGCGCTGATCGCCGCCTACGAGCGCTTCCGCCAGCCCGAGGGGCTGCCGGCGACCTACCGGGTGGTCTACGCCGTCCTGCGCAAAGCCTGAATCCTGTAGAACCTGCCCAGCGCTGGAGCTGTCGGTGAGTTTCGTTCGCAAGCAAGCTCGCTCCTGCCAGGAGCACCAGAGGAAAGCCATGTCCCACGCCTACTTTGTCACCGGCACCGACACCGAAATCGGCAAGACCACCATTGCCTCCGGCCTGCTGCATGCAGCGCGGCTGGCCGGGCTGTCCACGGCGGCCGCCAAGCCGGTGGCTTCCGGCTGCGAGCGCAGCCCCGAGGGCCTGCGCAATTCCGACGCGCTGGCGCTGCTGGGTGAATGCAGCGTGCCGCTGGCCTATGAGCAGGTGAACCCCTTCGCCTTCGAGCCGGCCATCGCCCCGCACCTCGCCGCCCGCGAGCAGGGCGTGAAGCTGACGGTGGAAGCACTGAAAAGCCCGGTTCGTTCGGTGCTGGAACTGGGCGCCGATTTCACCCTGGTAGAAGGTGCCGGTGGCTGGCGCGTGCCGTTGGCGGGGGAGGAGAACCTGTCCGACCTGGCCATCGCCCTGGAACTGCCGGTGATCCTCGTCGTTGGCGTACGCCTGGGCTGCATCAACCACGCCGTGCTCAGCGCCGAGGCGATCCAGCGCGACGGCCTGGTGCTGGCCGGCTGGGTGGCGAATATTATCGATCCACAGACCTCCCGTCTGGAAGAAAACCTCGCGACCCTGGCCGAACGCCTGCCCGCACCCTGCCTGGGACGCGTACCGCACCTGGCCCGCGCGACTCCGGGAGCGGTGGCGGCGCACCTGGACCTGGGCATCCTGGATTTGTAACCGAGCCTTGGCCTGGACCGGTTCGTCTGCTTGAATACTGGCCACTTGCTGCTTTTGTTGTGGAGGCGCTGCGATGGAAATTTCCGGTAATGCTTTCTCTGCGGGCCTGTATGGCGTGCAGAACGGCCAGCGCCGTGTCGACCGCGCCAGCACTGACATCGCTACCGCCGGCAGCGCGCCCAGCGAAGTGCTGAACGACCGCCTGGTCGACCTGCGCCGCGGCGAGCACGAGGTGAAGGCCAACGCCAAGGTCATCCAGGCCGCCGACGAAACGCTCGGTACGCTCATCGATATCCGCGCCTGACGGCCACTTTTCCCCTACCCGAATTGCCCTGGCGGCCGGCTGTCCTCGCGACACGCCGGCCGCTCTGCCATGGGCTTTAATGAGTCTCAGGAGGTCCTTGCGAATACGCCTTGCGGACACCCCGGCGAGCGTGACCAGGCGGTCGGTTTGCACGCTTGACAAGGGTATGGCGTAAACGTATGTTTCAAACGCCTGTTTGACTGTCCGGATGCGTGCGCGCACCGACTGGGCGGCCGGGAATGCTCCCGCACTGCGACCGCAGCAACCGGTCGCCCATTAACCAGAACCCTTCGTAGAGGTTTACCGCTATGCCTGATTACAAGGCCCCCTTGCGTGATATCCGTTTCGTTCGCGACGAGCTGCTGGGCTACGAAGCGCACTACCAGAACCTGCCGGGCGCCGAAGACGCCACCCCGGACATGGTCAATGCCATCCTCGAAGAGGGTGCGAAGTTCTGCGAACAGGTCATCGCTCCGCTGAACCGTACTGGCGACCTGGAAGGCTGCAAATGGAGCCCGGAAGGCGTCAAGACCCCGACCGGCTTCAAAGAGGCCTACCAGCAGTTCGTCGAAGGCGGCTGGCCGAGCCTGGCCCATGACGTCGAGCACGGCGGTCAGGGCCTGCCCGAATCCCTGGGTCTGGCCATCAGCGAAATGGTCGGCCAGGCCAACTGGTCCTGGGGCATGTACCCGGGCCTGTCCCACGGCGCCATGAACACCCTGCATGCCCACGGTACCCCGGAGCAGCAGCACGCCTACCTGACCAAGCTGGTTTCCGGCGAGTGGACCGGCACCATGTGCCTGACCGAGCCGCATTGCGGCACCGACCTGGGCATGCTGCGCACCAAGGCCGAGCCGCAGGCTGACGGCACCTACAAGATCACCGGCACCAAGATCTTCATCTCCGCTGGCGAACACGACATGGCCGACAACATCGTCCACATCGTACTGGCCCGCCTGCCCGACGCCCCGCAAGGCACCAAGGGCATCTCGCTGTTCATCGTGCCGAAGTTCCTGCCCAACGCCGAAGGCAACGTGGGCGAGCGCAACGCCGTTTCCTGTGGCTCCATCGAGCACAAGATGGGCATCCACGGCAACGCTACCTGCGTGATGAACTTCGACGCCGCCACCGGCTTCCTGATCGGCCCGCCGAACAAGGGCCTGAACTGCATGTTCACCTTCATGAACACCGCTCGCCTGGGTACCGCGCTGCAAGGCCTGGCCCACGCCGAAATCGGTTTCCAGGGTGGCATCGCCTACGCTCGCGAGCGTCTGCAGATGCGTTCGCTGACCGGCCCGAAAGCTCCGGAAAAAGCCGCTGACCCGATCATCGTGCACCCGGACGTACGCCGCATGCTGCTGACTGCCAAGGCTTTCGCCGAAGGCAACCGCGCCATGCTGTACTTCGCTGCCAAGCAGGTCGACATCGTCCAGCGCAGCCAGGACGAAGAAGAGAAGAAAGCCGCTGACTCGATGCTGGCCTTCCTCACTCCGATCGCCAAGGCGTTCATGACCGAAGTGGGCTTCGAAGCCGCCAACCACGGCGTGCAGATCTATGGCGGCCACGGCTTCATCGCCGAGCACGGCATGGAACAGAACGTCCGCGACAGCCGCATCTCCATGCTGTACGAAGGCACCACTGGCGTTCAGGCGCTGGACCTGCTGGGCCGCAAGATCCTCATGACCCAGGGCGAAGCGCTCAAGGGCTTCACCAAGATCGTGCACAAGTTCTGCCAGGCCAACGAAGCCAACGAAGCGGTCAAGGAATTCGTTGCACCGCTGGCTGCGCTGAACAAGGAGTGGGGCGACCTGACCATGAAGGTCGGCATGGCTGCCATGAAGGACCGCGAGGAAGTCGGCGCCGCATCGGTCGACTACCTGATGTTCTCCGGCTACGCCTGCCTGGCCTACTTCTGGGCCGACATGGCTCGCCTGGCTGCCGAGAAGCTGGCTGCCGGTACCAGCGAAGAGGCCTTCTACCAGGCCAAGCTGAAGACCGCGCGCTTCTACTTCCAGCGCATCCTGCCGCGCACCCGCGCGCACGTTGGCTCCATGCTGTCCGGCGCCAACAACCTGATGGACCTGGCCGAGGAAGATTTCGCCCTCGGTTACTGATCAGCGCGTTAGGCGGACGGCTTGCCGTCCGTCTGCTGAACAGGAAGAAGCCCGCCGCAAGGCGGGCTTTTTCGTATCTGCGATCACACAAATGCCTGCAGAAAATGCCATCATTACGCCACTGGCCGGCCGCCTGAGCGTGAGCCCGGTATCCACCCGGCGGAACCCCTTGTGCGACCCACGGCCCCCTACCGGCTCAGCCACTTTCTCACGCCTCTGCTGCTGATCCCGGCCGGCATCGCCGCCGGCTCCCTGGCCGAACTGTCCGACTTCTTCACCTCGCTGTTCAACGTTCTGCCGACCCTGCTGTTGCTGCTCGGTGGCGCGCTGTGCCTGGTCTACAACCGCCAGCGCCAGTTGTTCATGCTGACGGGCGTGTACATCGCCTACTTCCTGCTCGATACCCAGGTCGACTACTTCCAGGCCCACCGCGTGGTGATGCCCGAGGCCGCGCTGGTGTTCCACCTGTGCTGCGTACTGCTGCCGCTGCTCTATGGGATGTACGGCATCTGGCAGGAACGCATGCACCTGCTGCAGGACCTGCTGGCCCGCAGCGCCGCGCTGATCGCCGTGGCAGGTGTGGCGACGGCCCTGGCCAAGCGTTTCCCGCAGGGCCTGGCGGAGCTGCTCAGCGACACCTACTGGCCGGCGTTGCACGGTCAGTGGATGAGCCTGGCGCAGCTGTCCTACTTCGGCTTCCTCATCGCCTTCATCGCCCTGGTCGCCGCCTACGTGCGCCAGCCGCGCCCGCTGCACGCCGCGCAACTGGTTGGCCTGCTCGGGTTGCTGTGGATGCTGCCCAAGGTGTTCATCCTGCCCCATGCGCTCACCGTGATGACCAGCCTGGTGATGCTCACCCTGGCCGGCGCGGTGGCCCATGAGGCCTACCAGATGGCCTTCCGCGACGAACTCACCGGCCTGCCCGGGCGCCGCGCGCTGAACGAGCGTTTCCAGCGCCTCGGCCAGCAGTACGTGCTGGCGATGATCGACGTGGACCACTTCAAGAAATTCAACGACAGCCACGGCCACGACGTCGGCGACCAGGTGCTGCGCATGGTCGCCAGCCAGTTGCGGCGTACCGGTGGCGGTGGCAAGGCGTACCGCTATGGCGGTGAAGAATTCACCGTGGTCTTTGCGGGCAAGACGGTGGAACAGTGCCTGCCTTACCTCGATGGCGTGCGCCAGGCCATCGAGGGCTACGCGATGCACCTGCGCGATCGCGGCAACCGTCCCAGGAACGACCGCCAGGGCCGCAGCAAACGCAGTGGCAAGGATTCGCAGACCGTCTCGGTGACCATCAGCGTCGGCGTCGCCGA
Organism: Enterobacterales bacterium AE_CKDN230030158-1A_HGKHYDSX7; assembly: GCA_046940325.1. Lineage (GTDB taxonomy): Bacteria > Pseudomonadota > Gammaproteobacteria > Pseudomonadales > Pseudomonadaceae > Pseudomonas. The sequence continues at coordinate 763,758 of JBKYMN010000002.1, forward strand.
GCGCGATGGCGAGCGGCGCAGCCCGGAGGAAGTCATCAAGGGCGCCGACGAGGCGCTGTACTCGGCCAAGAGCGGCGGACGCAACCGCGTGGCCGTACACGGGCAATCGCGTCGCGGAGCGGTGCGCACCGCCTGACCCGGCCGGGTTATGACCCCGCATTCAGCGCGTGCAGCGTGATTGTCCAGGCGGTCACGCGCCGTTAGGTTCGAGGTTTCCGCGCCACGCTGGCGCCCCGAACCGAACGGAGATTCGCGATGCCCGAGTACAAGGCCCCCCTGCGCGACGTGCGCTTCCTCACCGACGAAGTCTTCGACTTCACCGGCCGCTACGAAGCCCTCGGCGCCACCGACGCCACCCCGGACATGTTCGCCGCCATCCTCGAGGAAGGCGCGAAGTTCTGCGAGCAGGTCATCGCCCCGCTGAACCGCTCCGGCGACGAGGAAGGCTGCCACTTCGACAACGGTGTGGTGACCACGCCCAAGGGCTTCAAGGAAGCCTTCGCGCAGTACGTCGAGGCCGGCTGGAACGGCGTTTCCAGCGACCCGGAATACGGTGGCCAGGGCCTGCCGCCGTCCCTCGGCCTGCTGGTCAGCGAGATGATCGGCGCGTCCAACTGCTCCTGGGGCATGTACCCCGGCCTGACCAAGGGCGCCATGGCCGCCATCCACGCCCACGGCACCGTCGAGCAGAAGAACACCTACCTGCCGCGCATGACCAGCGCCGTCTGGACCGGCACCATGTGCCTCACCGAGCCGCACTGTGGCACGGACCTGGGCATCATCAAGACCCGCGCCGTGCCCAACGCCGACGGCAGCTACGCGATCACCGGCACCAAGATCTTCATCTCCGCCGGCGAACATGACATGAGCGAGAACATCATCCACCTGGTGCTGGCCAAGCTGCCTGACGCGCCTGCCGGGACCAAGGGCATCTCGCTGTTCATCGTGCCCAAGTTCAACCTCGACGCGAACGGTGAAGCTGGCGAGCGCAACGCCGTGGCCTGTGGCTCCATCGAGCACAAGATGGGCATCAAGGCTTCGGCGACCTGCGTGATGAACTTCGACGGCGCCAAGGGCTTCCTGATTGGCGAAGCCAACAAGGGCCTGGCCTGCATGTTCACCATGATGAACCACGCGCGCCTGGGCACCGGCATGCAAGGCCTCTGCCTCGGCGAGACCAGCTACCAGGGCGCCGTGCGCTACGCCCAGGACCGCTTGCAGATGCGTTCGCTGACCGGCCCGAAGGCGCCGGAGAAGCCCGCCGACCCGATCATCGTCCACCCGGACGTGCGCCGCATGCTGCTGACCATGAAGGCGTTCAACGAAGGCAACCGCGCGCTGGCCTACTTCACCGCGCAGCTGCTGGACATCGAGCACCTGTCCCAGGACGCCGAGGAGCGCGAGCGCGCGGCCAACCTGCTGGCCTTCCTCACCCCGATCTGCAAGGCCTTCATGACCGAGACCGGCCTGGAAGTGACCAACCACGGCATGCAGGTGTTCGGCGGCCACGGCTTCATCCGCGAGTGGGGCATGGAGCAGCTGGTGCGCGACTGCCGTATTGCGCCGATCTACGAGGGCACCAACGGCATCCAGGCGCTGGACCTGCTGGGCCGCAAGGTCCTCGGCAGCCAGGGCAAGCTGCTGATGGGCTTCACCAAGCTGGTGCACCAGCTCTGCCAGCAGCACGCCGAGCACCCGCAGCTGAAAGCCCAGGTGGCCCAGCTGGCGGCGCTGAACAAGCAGTGGGGCGAGCTGACCCAGAAAGTCGGCCTGGCCGCCATGAAGAACCCGGACGAAGTCGGCGCCGCCTCGGTGGATTACCTGATGTTCTCCGGCTACGTCACCCTCGGCTACTTCTGGCTGCGCATGGCGCTCGTCGCCGGGCAGAAGCTGGAGGAGGGCGCCGGCGAGAAGGCCTTCTACGAAACCAAGCTGGCCACCGCCGAGTTCTACTTCAGTCGCCTGCTGCCTCGCGCACTGTCCCATGTGGCGGCGGCGGAGGCCGGGTCCGAGGTGCTGATGCGCCTGTCGGCCGAGCAGTTCGCGCTGTAATCCCCGTGCCAGACAAGGAGGCCCGCTGCGTGCGGGCCTCCTCGTTTTTCGCTACATATTGTGACCAAACTATTGTTGTGTGGTCACAACATGACGCTTAAAGTCTGAAAAGTTGTTGGAGTAAACTCCGGCGGCGTACCTTCGTGTACCTCCTATTCTGATACCGCTGGCTGCCTGATCAGCCGTCGTTTTCGTTCGAGGATCCATCATGGCTGATTACAAAGCTCCCCTGCGCGACATGCAATTCGTCCTCAATGAAGTCTTCGAGGTCGCCAATCTCTGGGCCGAACTGCCTGCCCTGGCCGAGACCGTTGATGTCGAGACCGCTGCTGCGATCCTCGAAGAGGCCGGCAAGGTCACCGGCGGCGTGATCGCCCCGCTGAACCGCAGCGGCGACGAAGAAGGCTGCAGCTGGAGCGCCGAAGGCGTGAAGACCCCGGCCGGCTTCCCTCAGGCCTACCGCACCTACGCCGAAGGCGGCTGGGTGGGCGTGGGCGGCGCGCCGGAGTTCGGCGGCATGGGCATGCCCAAGGTGATCGGCGCCCAGGTCGAGGAAATGGTCAACTCGGCCAACCTGTCCTTCGGCCTGTACCCGATGCTGACCGCCGGCGCCTGCCTGTCGCTGCTCAACCACGCCAGCGAAGAACTGAAAGCCCAGTACCTGCCGAACATGTACGCCGGCACCTGGGCCGGCTCCATGTGCCTGACCGAGCCGCACGCCGGCACCGACCTGGGCATCATCCGCACCAAGGCCGAGCCGCAGGCTGACGGTAGCTTCAAGATTTCCGGCACCAAGATCTTCATCACCGGCGGCGAGCACGACCTGACCGAGAACATCATCCACCTGGTGCTGGCCAAGCTCCCCGACGCGCCGGCCGGCTCCAAGGGCATCTCGCTGTTCCTGGTGCCCAAGGTGATGGTCAACGCCGACGGCTCCCTGGCCGAGCGCAACGCCGTGTCCTGTGGCTCCATCGAGCACAAGATGGGCATCAAGGGTTCCGCCACCTGCGTGATGAACTTCGACGGCGCCACCGGCTGGATCGTCGATGCGCCGAACAAGGGCCTGGCCGCCATGTTCACCATGATGAACTACGAGCGTCTGGGCGTGGGCATCCAGGGCCTGGCCACCGGCGAGCGCTCCTACCAGAGTGCCGTGGAATACGCCCGCGAGCGTATCCAGAGCCGCGCGCCGACCGGCCCGGTCGCCAAGGACAAGGCCGCCGACCCGATCATCGTCCACCCGGACGTGCGTCGCATGCTGCTGACCATGAAGGCGCTGAACGAGGGCGGCCGCGCCTTCTCCAGCTACGTCGCCATGCAACTGGACACCGCCAAGTACAGCGAAGAACCGACCACCCGCAAGCGCGCCGAGGAACTGGTCGCCCTGCTGACCCCGGTGGCCAAGGCCTTCCTCACCGACATGGGCCTGGAAACCACCCTCCACGGCCAGCAGATCTTCGGCGGCCACGGCTTCATCCGCGAGTGGGGCCAGGAGCAGCTGGTGCGCGATTGCCGCATCACCCAGATCTACGAAGGTACCAACGGCATCCAGGCGCTGGACCTGATGGGCCGCAAGATCGTCGGCAGCGGCGGCGCCTACGCCAAGCTGTTCACCGACGAGATCCGTGCCTTCACCGACTCGGCTTCCGCCGAGCTGGCCGAGTTCACCGGCCCGCTGAACGCTGCCGTGCAGAACCTGGATGAGCTGACCGCCTGGGTCCTGGACCGCGCCAAGGGCAACCCGAACGAGATCGGCGCCGCCTCGGTCGAGTACCTGCACGCCTTCGGCTACACCGCCTACGCGTACATGTGGGCCCTGATGGCTCGCGCTTCGCTGGGCAAGGAAGGCCAGGACGAGTTCTATGCCAGCAAGCTGGGCACCGCGCGCTTCTACTTCGCCCGCCTGCTGCCGCGCATCCACTCCCTGACCGCCTCGGTGAAGGCTGGCAGCGAGTCGCTGTACCTGCTGGACGCTGCGCAGTTCTAAGCGTTCGCGTCTGAAAAAAGCCCCGCTCCGGCGGGGCTTTTTTATGGGGATATTTCTTTTCTGAAGGACGGTATTTCGAATCTTTGTAAGCCATGGCTTACAAACTGCGGTGGTGATCGGCGTCTATCTGACAAAGGCCTACAGCGGTAACCTTTCTCTCAGTCAGGACATTGCGCAGGAAGCGCCAACGACAATACGGAAACAAGGGAATCCACCAAGGACGGTGGCTAGCACGGACGTCAGGATATCGGTCTGCAAAACCCCGCCTCGAAAGAGGCGGGGTTTTTTCTTTGCCTGCGATTTGGGGTGGCGCGCTACTGCTGGGGAAGCCGTCATCCGCATGGGTATCGCTGCGCTCCACCCATCCTACAAACGGTGGCGGGGCAGACATGGAGCGCGAACGTAGGATGGCGTGGAGCGCAGCGATACCCATCATCACCCCTGGTGGCCGTCAGACTGCCCCGTCGAGCAACGAGCGCAGCAGCTCCACCGTCGGCTGCTGGCGCTGCGCATCGCGGTAGACCAACCCCACGCTCAACGGAATGCGCGGCTCGCTCAAGGGCTTCCAGAGCAGATCCTTGTGCGCATGCATCTGCCGCGCGCGTCCCGGCAACACCGTGGCGAAGCGGCTCTGCGGCAGGCTGTCGAGGATGCCGCCCATGTGGTTCAGCTCCGCCTGCACCCGTGGCCGCCGGCCGATGGCCGCCAGTTGCTCCTGCCAGATCTGCCGGGCACGGAATTCTTCGCCGAGCAGCAGCATCGGCAATTCCGACGCCTGGGCCAGCGAGACTTTCTTGAAGTCTTTCAGCGGATGGTCCGCCGGGATCACCAGTTGCAGCTCGTCCGGGTACAGCTCCACGCCGTGCAGTGCCGGCTGGCGCGGGGGCAGGAAACCGATGCCGATATCCAGCTGGCCGATCAGCAGGCGGCGCTCGATCTCCACGCCGGAGAGTTCGTAGATGCGGACCTGCACGTGTGGTTGTGCGGCATGCAGGCGTTCCACCAGGTGCGGCACCAGACTGGCATTGACCGTCTGTAGCACGCCGATGGTCAGGCTGCGTGCACTTTGCCCACGGAATCCCCGGAGTGCCTCGCGGGCCCGCTCCAGGCCCTCGAGCAGCGGCACCGCGTGGTTGTACAGCGTGTGCGCGGCGGCAGTGGGCAGCAGGCGTTTGCCGCTGCGCTGGAACAGCGCCACGTCGAGGTTCTGCTCCAACTGGCGGATCTGCTGCGACAGGGCCGGCTGGGAAATCGCCAGGCGTTCGGCGGCGCGCCCGACATGGCCTTCCTCGTAGAGCGCGACGAAATAGCGGAGCTGGCGGAAATCCATAAGGTCTGCTTATCAACGAAACTGGAAAATCGAAATGGATAGTCGGCTACCCAGACCACTACTCTAGCGCTTGTCCGCTGTCTCAGATGGGTAGACAAAGGTGGAAAGCATCGTCATCCAGGGCGTTTTCATAGGCAAAGTTGAAGAAAGCTGGGGAGGTCTGCTCAGCAATATCGACCAGCTGGAAATGCACCAGGAAGTCTGGCTCGGCGCCGAAGGGTTGCCGGGGGACGCTCGCGCCGACCTGCGCCGCGATGGCGGCCTGGACCGCGCGCTGCACCACTACCCGGCCGAGCACTACCGCCACTGGCGCAAGCAGCACCCGCAGACGCGCTGGCGACAGCCGGCCTTCGGCGAGAACCTGTCGACCTTCGGCCTCCATGAACGCGAGGTCTGTATCGGTGACCTGTTCCGCTGGGGCGAGGCGCTGATCGAAGTGAGCCAGCCGCGCTCGCCCAGCTACCGCCTGGCCAAGCGCTGGAACCTGCCCGAGCTGCCTTTCGAGGTGCAGGAGCAGGGGCGCTGCGGGTGGTTCTACCGGGTCCGGCGCGCCGGCATGGTGGCGCCCGACGCACCGCTGGAGCTGGTGCAGCGGCACTACCCGCAGCTCAGCGTGGCGAGCCTGCTGGACTGGTATTTCGGTCACCCGCTGGAGCGGACCGGACTGCGCCTGATGATGGCCTGCGACGCGCTCTCTCTGCGCTGGCGCAAGACCGCCGCGCAACGCCTCACCAGTGGCGTGCTGGAAGACTGGACGGCCCGCCTGGCGGGCCCCGAATGTTCGGAACAGGGCGGCCTGCACAGCTGAGCCGCACTGTTTCGCAAATGCCCTCGCGCCCGCCCCCGGACGTCGTCTTGGTCCTGCGGGGCGGCTTTTATTCCCGCCGCCGAGCCTGTCACAGGGCTCGGCGGCGTTGTCATGCCGACGTAACACCGCGTTCCTAACCTTCCGCCGATAGCTTCTACTGACAACCCGAGCCGTCAGAAAGACGGCCGCGCGGAAGGAACCCTCTGATGAGCGAACGTTTCCAGGATTTCCACGACCGACTGGCCGCCTTCGACGACCAGCCGATCAACCCCTCCGGCAACGTGCCGATGAGCGATCTCATCGATGCCTCGCGCCGCCGCCTGCTGAAGAACAGCCTGGTGCTGGGCGCCGTCGGCTTCCTCGGCGGCAGCCTGTTCCCCGGCCGCTCGCTGTTCGCCGCCGACGCCCCGGTACCGACCGGGCTGCTGGGCTTCAAGGGCGTGGCGGTGCAGCAGGACCCGAAGTTCGACCGGGTGATCGTCGCCGAGGGCTACAGCGCGCGACCGTTCTTCTCCTGGGGTGACGCCGTGGTGAGCGGCTCACCGGCCTGGAAAGGCGACGCCAGCGAGGACTGGAAAGCCCAGGAGCTGCAGGCCGGCGACAACCACGACGGCATGCACTACTTCCCCTTCCCCGATGCGCCGGACAGCCACGGCCTGCTGGTGATCAACCACGAGTACATCAACCCGACGCTGCACCCCAGGGGCCAGACCTTCGAGGACCGCCCCGATGGTTCGCGCGGCCGCCCGGAGGGCGAGGTGCGCAAGGAGATCGCCGCCCACGGCCTGAGCGTGATCGAGGTGAAGAAGGACGCCGGCGGCCAGTGGCAGCGCGTCGAGGGGTCGAGCTACAACCGCCGCATTACCGGCAGCTCGCCGCTGGACCTGAGCGGCCCCCTGGCCGGCCACGACCTGCTGCGCACCGCCAGCGACCCCGAGGCGAAACAGGTGCTCGGTACCCTGAACAACTGCTCCATGGGCGTCACGCCCTGGGGCACTTACCTGGCCTGCGAAGAAAACTGGCACCAGTACTTCGTCAACCGCGACAAGGCCGATTTCGCCCAGCGCGTTTCGCACAAGCGCTACGGGCTGTCCAACGGCCAGTTCAGCAACTATTACGCCTGGGAAGCGGTGGACCAGCGGTTCGACGCCACGCCCAAGGCCGACCAGCCCCACGGCGGCCACGTCAACGAACCGAACCGCTTCGGCTGGGTGGTGGAGATCGACCCGTTCGACCCGACCTCCACGCCCAAGAAACGCACTGCTGTCGGCCGCTTCTGCCGCGAGTGCTCGACCCTCTCGCTGGGCGCCGACAACCGCATGGCCTTCTACTACGGCGATGACACCAAGGGCGAGTACGTCTACAAGTTCGTCCCGGCGGGCAAGTACGCGCCGGAGAACCGTGCGGCGAACGTCGACCTGCTGGACGACGGCACCCTCTACGTCGCCCGTTTCAATGCTGACGGCAGCGGCCAGTGGCTGCCGCTGGTGCACGGGCAGAACGGGCTCACTGCCGAGAACGGCTTCGCCAGCCAGGCCGAGGTGCTGGTCAACGCTCGGGCTGCTGCCGACCTGCTGGGCGCCACGCCCATGGACCGCCCCGAGTGGGTCGCCGTGCAGCAGACCACCCGCGAGGTCTACGTCAGCCTCACCAACAACGACGCACGCGGCAAGAAGCAGCCGGTAGACGCCGCCAACCCGCGCAAGGACAACCTGCACGGGCAGATCCTGCGCTGGAACGAGGCCGGTGGTGATCCCACCGCCACGACGTTCCAGTGGGAAATCTTCCTGCTGGCCGGCGAGCACAAGGGCGCCAGTGCGCCGCAGAACCTGATCGGCACCATCAACGGCGACATCTTCTCCTCGCCGGACGGCCTCTACTTCGATACAGCCGGTCGCCTGTGGATCGAGACCGACTACGACGACGCCGAAGCGCCGATGCAGGCCATGGGCTGCAACCAGCTGCTCTGCGCGGACCCCCACAGCCGCGAGGTACGGCGCTTCCTGGTCGGCCCGCGCGGCTGCGAGCTGACCGGTATCACCCAGAGCCCGGACGGTAGGACGATGTGGGTGAACATCCAGCACCCGGGCCTCAGCTTCCCGGCCAGCGATGGCAAGAGCATCCCGCGTTCGACGACGCTGGTGATCACCAAGGATGATGGGGGCGTGATCGGGACTTGATCGCCAGGTCGTGATGCCTTGTAGGAGCGGGCCATGCCCGCGACCAGCCGGGTACCAGGCCCATCAGGCCGGCGTGGAGGAAAACCCGGCCTGTCGGCCGGTTCGCGGGCATGGCCCGCTCCTACAGGTGAAGGTCGTAGCGGGGGTTCTCAGAGCTCGACCTCTCCGCCGGCCAGCGCACACAGCTCGGTGAAATCGACGATCTCCGTCTCCCGCCCATCCACCCGGATCAGCCCGTGCTTCTGCAGGCGGGTGAAGCTGCGCGAGACCGTCTCCACCGCCAGCCCCAGGTAATCGCCGATCTCGTTGCGCGACATGCTCAGGCGGAAGCGCGTGGCGGAGAAGCCGCGCTCGCGGAAGTGCGCGGAAATGTTCAGCAGGAAGGCCGCGATGCGCGAGTCAGAATTCAGCCGCGAGAGCAGCAGCTTCATCTGCTGATCCTCGCGGATCTTGCGGCTCATCATCAGCATGATCTGGTGCGACAGCCCCGGAATCTGGATCGACAATTCCTCCAGCTGGTTGAACGGAATCTCGCTGCACAGGGTGCTTTCCAGCGCCTGCGCCGACACCGGGTAGCTGCCTTCACCCATGCCGGAGAAGCCGAAGATCTCGGTGGCGAAATAGAAGCCGGTGATCTTCTCCAGGCCCTGTTCGTTGGTGGTGAAGGTCTTGATCGAACCGGAGCGCACCAGGAATACGCTGTGGAACGGGTCGCCCTGGCGGAACACGAAGTCCCCCTTGTGCAGCAGATGGCCCGGCTTGATGATCGCCTCGAGTTCCTGAACCTTGTCGTCGCTCAGGGTCGGCGGCGCCAGCCGGCAGTTCTTGCAGTACGGTTGCGGTTTGATCATCTGATTCATCCATTTCCCCATGCGCCGGCCAATCGCGCGCAATTCAGCGTTCCTCGGGCGCATTGCCCCCTCGTAGAACCATAGCAACTGACAGCCATCTGTCATCCGTCGGCGCGCCCGACGGGAAGGTGGCCAATGGTTTTTTCATACAGGCTTGACCCTTTCTTCACTGCGCCGACCTCAGTCTCCATCGCCATGCACCTGGGGCCATTGGGGGAGACCACAGGAACTCCGGAGTGCAACGGCGCGACTCGCGTCCATCCCGCTCATTCTCCGGAGATACACCCGTGAACAAACTGCCACAGATCACCCTGGCCTTCTGGGTGATGAAAATCTGCGCCACCACCCTGGGGGAAACCGCCGGCGACCTGCTGTCGATGACCCTCAACGTCGGCTATGCGATCAGTTCGCTGATCCTCATCAGCGTGTTCCTCGTCACCCTGCTCGGCCAACTCGCCAGCAAGCGCTACGTGCCCTGGCTGTACTGGCTGGTGATCCTCTCCACCAGCACCGCCGGTACCACCATGTCCGACTTCATGGACCGCACCCTGGGCCTGGGCTACGCCAGCGGTTCGGCGATCCTGGTCAGCATCCTGGTGGCGATCTTCGCGCTGTGGCGCTTCAGCGGCACCTCGCTGTCGGTGGACAACATCCGCAGCTTCAAGGGCGAGATGTTCTACTGGATCGCCATCCTTTTCTCCAACACCCTGGGCACCGCGCTGGGCGACTTTCTCGCCGACGACTCCGGCCTGGGCTTCGCCGGCGGCGCGCTGCTGATCGGCAGCCTGATCGCCGTGGTGGTGGCGCTGCACTATTTCACCAGGCTGTCCTCGGTGCTGCTGTTCTGGGTGGCCTTCGTGCTGACCCGTCCGTTCGGCGCGACCCTGGGCGACGTGCTGACCAAGTCCCACGAGAAGGGCGGGCTGGACTTCGGCACCATCGGCTCCTCGGCCATCCTTGCCGGCATCCTGGTCGCGCTGGTGGTGGTGGTCAGCGTAAGGCAGAAGCGCGAGGAGCAGGGCAGCGCAGCGGTGCTGTCGTCCTGACGGTTTGACGTGCAGCCCGTCCCGCGGAAACGTGATGGGCTAGCCTTGTGAAATTTGTTCTGTTATTTTTCATGAAAAATAATCAGAACAATTTCACGAGGTCGCCATGTTCCTGCGCTCCGCCGAACCGGTCGGCACCTACTACGCCGGCGCCAACCCCGAGCTGATCCAGCCGCGCGATATGCTGCGCGAACCGCTGGAGTGCGAAGTCCTGGTGATCGGCGCCGGCTTCAGCGGCCTGCACACGGCGCTGCAACTGGTCGAAGGCGGCCGCCAGGTCTGCATGATCGAGGCCAGCCGCATCGCCTGGGCCGCCTCGGGGCGCAACGGCGGGCAGGCACTGCCGGGCTGGTCCAGCGACCTGGGCCCGATCGAGGACGACCTCGGCCACGAAGGTGCGCTGCGCCTGTGGCAGGGCATGCTCTGGGCCGCCCACGAGCTGCGCGACCTGCCGCAACGCCACGGCTTCGACTGCGACTACCGCATCGGCCACCTGTGGACTGCCGTGCTGCAACGCCGGGTCGGTTCGCTCTACGAATGGCAGGCGGAAGCCAATCGCCGCTGGGGCTATGAAGGCCTGCAATTCATCCCCCGTGAAGACCTGCCGCAGTGGATCGCCAGCGACCGCTACCAGGCTGGCCTGTACGACCCGAACTCCGCGCACCTCAACCCGCTGAAGCTGGCCTACGGCCTGGCGGGCGCCATCGAGCGTGCCGGCGGGCGCATCTTCGAGCAGACCCGCGCACTGAGCTTCCGTGAAACTTCCGGTGGCTACGAAGTCACCACTGAGCATGGCAGTGTGCGCTGCGCCTCCCTGGTGCTGGCCTGCAACGCCTACATCGATGGGCTGGACCGCGACGTCTCCGAGCGCATCCTGCCGGTGGGCACCTACCAGGTCGCCACCGCGCCGCTGGGCGAGGAGTTGGCCCGCTCGCTGCTGCCGAAGAACTGCTGCGTCACCGACAACCAGTTCGTCCTCGACTACTTCCGCCTGACCCCCGATCATCGCCTGCTGTTCGGCGGCGGCTGCACCTACCTGGGCGGCATGCCCTCGGACATTCGCGCCGCCACGCGCCCTTATGTCGAACGGGTATTCCCGCAACTCAAGGGCGTGGAACTGGAATACGCCTGGGGTGGGCACATCGACTGCAGCATGCGGCGCACGCCGGACATCGGCCGGCGCGGCGATCTCTACTGGCTGCAGGGTTACTCCGGCCACGGCGTGCTGCCGAGCCTGGCTGCCGCCCATGCCGTGAGCGAAGCCATGTTCGGCCGCAGCGACGAGCTTGACCTCTATCAACGCATCCGCAATCCCGGGTTCCCCGGCGGCCAGCGCTTCGCCGCGCCACTGGAAGCCGTCGGCAAGGCCTGGTATCGATTGCGGGACTTTGTCTAATTCGGAACCTGCCATGACCCAGACGGTTGCCAACGAACACCTTGCCACGCTGATCCGCGATCTGCGCAAGCACAAGAACCTCACCCTGGGCGAGCTGGCCGAGCAGATCGGCCGCTCGGTGGGCTTCCTGTCCCAGGTCGAGCGCGGCCTGTCGCAACCGACCGTCGCCGACCTCACCGCCATCAGCGAAGCGCTGGGCGTACCGACCACCTACTTCTATGCCGGCGACACCCGCCGCGAGCGCGACTGGGTGACCCGGCCGAACGACCGCCGCACCCTGTACTACGCCGGCGGCGTTACCGACATCCTCGCCTCGCCGAACATGTCCGGCGGCTTCTCGATGCTCGACAGCATCCTCGCCCCCGGCGCCACCAGCGGCGAAGGCCACCTGGACGACAGCTCGGAGCAGGGCGGCTTCGTCCTCGAAGGCGAGCTGACGATCTGGTACGAGGACGACACCGTCACCCTCTACCCCAACGACAGTTTCCAGCTGCCGCCGCACAGCCAGTTCCGCTACGGCAACCTCACCGACAAACCAACACGGGTGCTGTGGATCTTCACGTGAATTTCCCAAGCCAGCCCGCGAGGGTTGGTTTGGGAAAGCGATCCGGCCGCACCCCGCACAAAGGCCCAAGAGAAATCATGAACCGCCCGATGCATCCCGACCTGCTCAGCGAAGTCCGCGCCTTCCGCCAGCAATACCCGGACATCCGCTACGTCGACCTGATCTGCCTGGACATCCCCGGCCACTTCTATGGCAAGCGCTACCCCGTGGACATGCTCGAGAAGGTCGCCGCCGGCAGCCCGCTGAAACTGCCGCAGAACTGCGTGCTGCTGGGCGTACAGGGCGGCCTGCACCCCATCGGTGACTACTGCTTCAACGACGGCGACCCGGACGCGCCGCGCCGGCTGATCCCCGGCTCGCTCAAGCCGGTGCGCTGGGAGAACCAGCCGCTGGGGCAGATGCTGATCAGCTCCGACGGCACCGAGGCGCCCATCGAGTTCGAACCGCGCGAAGTGCTCGCCCGCGTCATGCAGCGCCTGGAGTCCAAGGGCATCCGTCCGGTGGTGGCCTTCGAGCTGGAGTTCTACCTGTTCGACAAGAAGCTCGACGGCGGCCTGCCGCAGTACCCGCGCGATCCGTTGTGCGACGACGAGGACGACCAGCCGAACATGCACATCGAGCGCCTGTCGCGCTTCTCCGACGTGCTCCACGAGATCGTCGAAGCCTCCCGCGAGCAGGGTGTGGACGCCAACGTCATCACCGCCGAGATCGGCCCGGGCCAGTTCGAGATCAACTTCGCCCACTGCGACGACGGCCTGCACGCCGCCGACCAGGCCGCGCTGTTTACCCGCGCCACCCGTGGCGTCGCGCTCAAGCACGGCCATCGCGCCAGCTTCATGAGCAAGCCTTACCTGCACGCACCGGGCAGCGGCATGCATGTGCATGTCAGCCTGTATGACCGCGACGGCAACAACCTGCTCGACCGCGACAACCAGCAGGCCCTGCGCCACGCCGTGGCCGGCTGTCTGGAACTGCTGCCGCACTGCATGCCGATCTTCGCCGCCAACCACAACGCCTACCGCCGCTACGGCTCCCGTGTGAACGCCGCGAGCAAGGCCAGCTGGGGCTTCGAAGACCGCGATGCATGCATCCGCATCCCCGAGTCCGATGGCAGGAACCTGCGCATCGAGCACCGCCTGGCCGGCGCGGACGCCAACCCCTACCTGGTGCTGGCGGCGATCCTCACCGGCATGGAACACGGCCTGGAAGCTCGCCAGGAACCGATCCCGCCGCTCAACGAAGACCGCTCCAGCGGCATCGACTTCCCCCGCGACATGCTCGGCGCCGTCGCCGAGATGGAAGACCACCCGGTGGTGAAGGAAGGCCTGGGCAGCGAGTTCGTCTTCGTCTACTGCGAGAACAAGCGCCACGACCACCTGGACTTCATGAACGAAGTCAGCGCGCGCGAGTACCGCTGGTTCCTGTAACGCCTGATGCCTGATCTCACCTTGTAGGAGCGAGCTTGCTCGCGAACCAGCTGCGTAGCGGGGTTTGTTCGCGAGCAAGCTCGCTCCTACAGAAAGGCCGCTCAGGTCGGAGGGCACGGTGCAGGGTGATAGCAGATTCTCTGAACCCGCTTCGCTTTCCTGCGGTCAACTCCCTGCACAAGGCAATTTCACAAGGAGCCACCGCATGGACTTCATCCGCATCCTCATCGCCATCCTTCTGCCGCCGCTGGGCGTGTTCCTCCAGGTCGGCTTCGGCGGCGCGTTCTGGCTCAACATCCTGCTCACGCTGCTCGGCTACATCCCCGGCATCGTCCACGCCGTGTACATCATCGCCAAGCGCTAACCCGCCCGCCTGCCCTCCCAGAAATGCTCCGCCAGCATCCGCAGCTCCGCCGACAGTTCCGCCATGCGCGCTGCACTGCGCTGGCAGGTGCCGACCTTTTCCGCATTGCTGTCGGCCGAGCCGCGAATGGCGTGCAGGCTGCGTTGTACGTCCTCGCTGGCGGCGCCCTGTTCCTCGATGGCTTCGGCGATCTCCAGGCTCATGCGCTGGATCGCCGAGACCTGCTCGCTGATCTTCTCCAGCGTGCCCGCCGCCTGGCCGGCCTGCTCCAGACTGGCCACCGCCTGGTCGCAGCAGCGCCATAGCGCGCGCACCGAATCCTCGGCGCCCTGCTGGAGATTGCCAACCAGCGACTGGATATCCCGCGCGGAATGTTCCGTGCGCGAGGCCAGCGCGCGAACCTCGTCGGCGACCACCGCAAAACCGCGTCCGCTTTCCCCGGCGCGCGCGGCCTCGATGGCGGCGTTGAGCGCCAGCAGGTTGGTCTGCCCGGCGACGTCGCGGATCACTTCGAGCATCCGCGAGATCGCCTCGCTGTGCTCCTTTTGCTGTTCCACCGCGGTGCTTGCCGCGCGCACACCGGCCTCCAGCGCGGCGAGTTGCCCGCGCGTGCCATGCACGTCCTGATGCCCGGACTGAGTGATGCGCTCGCTGCACTGCGCCGCCACTGCGCTGTGCTGGGCGTGGCGGGCAACTTCCTGGACGCTCTGCGCCAACTGCTGCATGGCGCTGGCCACCTGCTCGGTCTCGCGCTGCTGCAACTGCGAAGCGGCGCTGCCGCCGGCCATGGCGTCGGCCAGCGCCGCGGAATGTTCGGCCAGTTGCAGCGAGGCGTCCGCCATGCGTCCAACCACGGCGGCGGTCTCCGCCTCCAGCATGCGGAAGGCGAATTCCAGCTCGCCGAATTCGTCGCTGCGCCCGGTGTAGAGCTGTTGGCTCAGCGGGTTGGTGGCGATCTTCCGTGCCCGCCCGAGCAGCGCGCCGAGTGGCTGCAGGCGTAGCACCAGCCAGGCGCCGGAAGCCCCCAGCGCCAGCAGGAATGCCAGCATCGTCAGCTTGGGCAGCAGCAGCGCGAGCAGGGCGCCGCCGGATTGTGCCAGCAGCAGGCCAAGCAGTAATTGCGCTACCAGCGGCACGCGCGGCCGTGTCGACTTCCCGCCCCGGCGCATACGTGCATAGAGGTGCTCCGCTGCCTCGATCTGCTCGGCACCGGGGCGCGTGCGCACCGACTGGTACTCCACCACCTTGCCGCCATGGCGGATCGGCGTGACGAAGGCGCTGACCCAGTAGTGATCACCGTTCTTGCAGCGGTTCTTCACCAGGCCCATCCAGCTGCGCCCGGCCTGCAAGGTCTGCCAGAGGTGGGTGAAGGCGGCGGGCGGCATGTCCGGGTGGCGCACGCGGTTGTGATTGAAACCCACCAGTTCCTCGGCCGCGAAGCCGCTGATCCTGATGAAGTCCGGGTTCACGTGGGTGACCGCGCCCTTGAGGTCGGTGGTGGAGAGAATGTTGGCGTTGAGCGGCACATCCACCGGGTGCCCGGTGATCGGCAGATTCTGCTTCATCGCTGGTGCTCCAGGCGGGTCTGGAACAGCTGCTCCGGCGCCAGTGGTTTGCTGAACAGGAAGCCCTGCGCATGGCGGCAACCTTCCTGGCGCAGGAAGTCGAGGTGTTCCTGGCGTTCCACGCCCTCAGCCACCACTTCCAGGCCAAGGCTGTGGCCCAGGCCGATGATGGCCCGGCAGATGGCGCTGAGCTCCGGGTCGTCCGGCACACGGGTGATGAAGCTGCGGTCGACCTTGAGGATGTGCAGCGGGTAGCGCTTGAGGTAGCCCAGCGAGGAGTAACCGGTGCCGAAATCATCCAGGGCCAGGCGTACACCTTCGGCGGCCAGCTCGCGCAGGCAGGCGAGGGTTTCCGCGCCATCCTGCATCAGCAGGCTCTCGGTGATCTCCAGCACCAGGCTGTGAGGCGACAGGCCACTTTCCGCGAGAATCCGCTGCACCCTTGCGGCAAAGCCGGGTTGCTGCAACTGCCGGCTCGACAGGTTGACCGAACAGTAGAGGCCGCGCTGGCCCTGGCTCTGCCACAGGGCCGTCTGCCGGCAGGCCTGGCGCAGTACCCAGTCGCCGACCGCGACGATCTCGCCGGACTCCTCCAGCGCCGGGATGAAGTCCAGCGGCGAGATCGACTGGCCGTCGTGTTTCCAGCGCAGCAGGACTTCCACTGCCTCCCAGCGGGGCGAGTCGCGGTCCAGGCGGACGATGGGCTGGTAGTGCAGGCTGAACTCCTCGCGGCGCAGCGCCTGGGCCAGCGCGCTTTCCAGGTCGAGCCGGCGCTGTGCCTCGGCCTGCAGATCGAGGCTGAAGCGTGCGTACTGCGCCTTGCCTGCCTCCTTGGCGCGGTACAGCGCAAGGTCGGCGGCCTGCAGGGTGTCGATGGTCTGGCCGTCGGTCATCAGTCCGGTGATGCCGATACTGGCGCTTACCACCAGGGTGCGGCCGTCCACATGCAAGGGCTGGCGCAGGCAGTCGAGTATGCGCTGCGCCACCTGCTCGGCGTCGCAGAGGCTGGCAAGGTCGTCCAGCAGCACGACGAACTCGTCGCCGCCGAAGCGCGCCAGGTGATCGCCCGGCCGCAGGCAGCGCAGCAGGCGCTGGGAGACCTCTACCAACACACGGTCACCCACGGCATGGCCGAGGCTGTCGTTGATCAGCTTGAAGCGGTCCAGGTCGATGAACAGCAGGCCGGACTCCCGCGCGCCGGGGCGTCGCTGGCGCAGCAGTGCGGCCTGCAGCAGTTCGTCCAGGCGCAGGCGGTTGCCCAGGCCGGTGAGCGGGTCGTGTCGCGCCGCGTGGCTGAGCTGGTGTTCGCTGGCCTTGTGCTGGCTGATGTCGGTCTGCGAGCCGGCCATGCGCCCGTCGGTGACCACGCCGCGCACCAGCACCCAGAGGTAATTGCCGTCGCGCTGGCGGATGCGGTACTCGTGGCTGAGCAGCGTGCTGCTGCCGCGCAGGTGCGCGTCGATGGCCTTGCGCAGGCCGGGCAGGTCGTCCGGGTGGACGCGGGCGAACCAGCTGGTGCTGCCCTCGCCGAGGTTGTCGCGGCTCAGGCCGAGCATCCGCGCCCAGCGGTCGGAGACGTACAGGCGATCGTTGCCCAGGTCCCAGTCCCAGATGCCGTCGTTGGCGCCGCGCAGCGCACGGGCGTAGCGCGCCTCGCTGTCCTCCAGCGCCTGGCGCTGGGCCGCGCCGTAGGTGTCGATGGCCAGCGACATGTCGAAGAACACCCGCTTGAGCAGGCTGGCGTAGGTCCTGGCTTGCGGGGCGTCGCCCAGCAGGTCGGCGAGCATCTGGTCCAGGTACAGGCGATAGGCGCCCAGGTACCACTTCAGCTCGACGCCGACCTGCTGGTGCACCAGCCCGATGCGCAGGCGGTCGCGCACGTAGTCGGCGTTCTGCGGGGCGTCCCACAGCTGGCGGTAGTACTCGAACTGGCTGCCCTTGAGGCGCGCCAGCGTCGCCGGTTCGGCGAGGATCGCCGCCAGCGGCGGGTAGTCGCGCAGGTGATCGTAGAGCTGCTCGATGAAGCGCTGGTGGCAGCCTTCGAGTTCGGCGGCGCGGCCGTTGAGGTTCTGCTCGTCCTCGTCGCGCCACTCCAGGTAATTCAGGCGCTGCTCGACTTCCGTCGTCGACAGGCCGATGCGCTCGAGCACGCTCTCGAGCTTCGGTCCCAGGCCCATGTTCGGCTCCTTGCGGGTCTGCTGTTTTTGTCGGGCATGAAAAAAGCGCCGGCTCGTCGCTGCGTCGAAATCGACGGCGACGAACTCGGCGCTTTGTCTTGCAGGCCCACAAGTCCTGCCCGGCAAAGCCAGCTTCCGCAACGCGGAACGCGGGTGGCAGATTTTTACACTACAGGGCAGCGCTCCGACAACTCTTCCAGCGCCCCACTCAGCCGCTGGCGCAACTCGCCCAGCTCGCGGGAGCGGAAGGCGTGGCGCGTCTTCTCCAGCACTCCGATGGCGTCGGCCAGCAGCGCCAGCATCCTCGCCGAATCGCTCAAGGGTGCGTCCTTGAACCATCGGCACAGCGGCGCCTGCTCGCAGTTGCGCGGTCCCTCCATCACCGCGCAGGGCAGCTCATAGGCCGCCAGCAACGCACGAACCTGGCGCGCCAGCGCCGGGTCCTGGGAAGTGACCAGCAACTGGACTGGGTACCGGTGGAGAGTCATGGCGGATTCGCTCGCATCAGGGAGCTGCCAATTTAGTGACTGGTGGCAATCTGATATTGACGCCTGTCATGCCGGCGGAGCGCTCGCGCCAGGTGGTCGACGGCGAGTGTGAAGTGGCTCTCGTTTGGCTGTTGGAGAATTGACGGGCAGAAACGAAAAAGCCGCGCATCCGCGCGGCTTTTTGCTGAAAGGGTGGTGGGCCCACACGGACTTGAACCGTGGACCAAAGGATTATGAGTCCTCTGCTCTAACCAACTGAGCTATAGGCCCCCAGAAGGCGGGCGGATTATACCGGGGCGTTCTGGCTCGCGCCAACCGGATGCAGTGGGACCAGGAACCTGTTGGCAAAGGCATCGGCTGGTAGCGGGGCGCTCAAGGCATAGCCCTGGATCTGGTCGCAGCCTTCGGCTTCGAGGAAGCGTTCCTGGGCTTCGTGCTCCACGCCCTCGGCGATCACCGTGAGGTTCATGCTGCGCCCCAGGGCGATGATGGCGCGGGCGATCGCGGCGTCGTGGGGGTCGTCCGGCAGGCCGTGGACGAAGGACTGGTCGATCTTCAGGGTGTCCAGCGGCAATTGCTTGAGGTAGCTGAGCGAGGAGTAGCCGGTGCCGAAGTCGTCGATGGCCAGTTGCACGCCCAGGTGCTTGAGGCTGTGCAGGATCGACAGGGCCTCTTCGGTCTGGTGCATGAGGAAGCTTTCGGTGATTTCCAGCTGCAGCCGCGAGGGTTGCAGGTTGTAGTGGGCGAGCAGTTCGCGGATGCGTTCCACCAGGCTGGTCTGGCGCAGCTGGGCACCGGCGAGGTTGACCGACAGGGGGCCGAAGGCGGCGTGGCTGTCCTGCCAGCGGCTCATCTGCCGGCAGGCTTCGCGCAGCACCCAGTCGCCGACAGGCAGGATCAGGCCGTTTTCTTCCGCCAGGGGGATGAAGCGATCCGGCGCAATGGCGCCGAACTGTGGGTGCTTCCAGCGGATCAGGGCTTCGGCGCCGACCAGTTGGCCGGTGCCGAGGGAGAGTTTGGGCTGGTAGTAGAGCTGCAGCTGGTCGCTCTCCAGGGCGCGGCGCAGTTCGTGTTCCAGGGCCATGCGCTCGGTGGCCTGGAAGGTCAGCTCGCGGGTGTAGAACTCGACGCGGTTACGGCCCTGGGCCTTGGCGCGGTACATGGCGGCGTCGGCGTTCTTGACCAGGGTGGCGACGTCGGAACCGTCGCCGGGGTAGAGGCAGATGCCGATGCTGGCGCTGACGAAGAATTCCTGTTCGCCGGCGATGAATGGCTTTTCGAAGCAGAGCAGCAGCTTGTTCGCGACGTTCTCGGCGTCCAGTGCGTGGTGCAGGCCGGGTAGCAGGATGATGAACTCGTCGCCGCCCTGGCGCGCCACCGTGTCGACGTCGCGCAGTTGTTCGCGCAGGCGGGTGGCGATGGATTTGAGCAGCAGGTCGCCCACCGGATGGCCGAGGCTGTCGTTGATGTGCTTGAAGCGGTCGAGGTCGAGGAACAGCACGGCCCCCTGGTGGTTGTCTTCCTGGGCTTCCTTGAGGCAGGCGTTCAGGCGGCTTTCGAACAGCAGGCGGTTGGGCAGGCCGGTGAGCGGGTCGTGGTGGGCCTGGTAGTCGAGTCGCGCCTGGGCGTACTTGAGCGTGGAGATGTCGGCGAAGACGCCGACGTAGTGCGTCAGTTCGCCGTTGGCATCGCGCACGGCGCTGACGGTCAGCCACTCCGGGTAGAGCTCCTGATTCTTGCGGCGATTCCAGATTTCGCCCTGCCAGTGGCCCTCGGCGTTGAGCTGGTGCCAGAGGGCGACGTAGAAGCTGCTGTCGTGCTGGCCGGAGGCGAGCAGGCGCGGTGAGCTGCCGAGGGCTTCCTGTTCGCTGTAGCCGGTGATTTCGCTGAAGGCGCGGTTGACGGCGACGATGCGCTGGCGCGAATCGGTGATCATCACGCCTTCGGCGGTGCTTTCGAACACGGTGGCGGCGAGGCGGAGCTTTTCCTGCATCTGCTGCTGTTCGGTGATGTCGCGGGCGATGGTCAGCAGGCAGTCGTCGCTGCCGATGGTGATGCGGTGGGCGGAGAGTTCGCACAGGCGCAGGCTGCCGTCGCGGGTGCGGATCTGCGCGGTGAAGTCCGGGGCGCTGGCGCCCTGGCCGAGGATGCCGAGGAGTCGGTTGCGGTCCGCCGGGTTGGCCCACAGGTGCAGGTCGAGGGTGGAGCGATCGGCGGCTTCTTCGCGACTGTAGCCGGTGATGCGGGTGAAGCCCTGGTTCACTTCCACCAGCCGGCCGTCGCTGATGCGCGAGATGAGCATGCCGTCGGGGGAGGCGTGGAAGGCCTTGGCGAATTTCTCTTCGGAGACGCGCAGTTGCTCCTGGGTTTCCTTGACCTGGGTGATGTTGCGCACCACCACCACCAGCGCCGGAGTGTCGTCGAGGACGATATGCTGGGCCGAGAGCAGCCCGGTGAAGCAGCTGCCGTCGCGGCGGTTGAGCGGGATCTCGACGTTGTTCAGCGGCTCGCCCTGCAGGCGCTGGAGCATCATCGGGCCCATGCCGGGTGCGCCCCAGATGCCCAGTTCGGTGGAGGTCTTGCCCAGGGCCTCGCTGGCGGGAATGCCGATCTGCCGTTCGAAGGTGCTGTTCACCGCCAGCAGTTTGCCGTCGATGCGCCGGGCCAGGACGATGATGTCGGGGCAGTGGTGGAACACCGAGGCGAATTTCTGCTCGGACAGGCGCAGGGCCTGTTCGGTGTGCTTGGCTTCGGTGATGTCGATCATCAGGCCACGCAGGATCAGGTCGTCGCCGTGGTGGATGAGCGTGACGATGTCGCGGATCCAGACGATTCGCCCGTCGGCGGCGAGCATGCGGTAGTCGAAGTTGTGGTTGCGCCCGGCCTGGCTTTCCGTCTTGCAGTAGTGGATGGCGTGCTCGGCGTCGTCGGGGTACAGCGTGCGCTGCCAGAAGCTGGGCTCCAGCCAGTCGCTGAGCGGGTAGCCGAGCAGCCGCTGGGCATGGGGCGAGACGTAGGTGAAGCGGTTTTCCGCCAGGCGCATTTCCCAGGCGATGGCGGTGAGGCTTTCCACCAGGCCGCGGTAGTGCTGCTCGCTGTCGCGCAGGGCCTGCTCGAGTTTCTCGCGGCGTTGCATTTCGCCGCGCAGGCGCCGGTTCATGGTGAACAGCACCAGCAGGGTGAGGGCGGTGAGGAAGGCGATGGGCACGACCACGCGGAACACTTCCGGCCACACGCTGCGGCGATCCACCAGGCCGCCGACCCAGGGTGCCTGCAGGTCGTCGATCTGTTCGACGGTCATCTCCGCCAACGCCTTGTCGAGGATGCCGACCAGGATCGCCTGGTTCTTCGGCACGCCCATCGCCAACTGGTAGCGGTAGGGAGTTTCGCCGCTGATCTGCAGGCCTTCGAGCTTGAGTTGGCGCAGGTTCCACACGCTGGAGGCGAGGTCGCCGACGAAGGCGTCCACCTGGCCGACGGCCAGCGCCTGCAGCCCGGCAGCGACGCTGGGCAGCGGTTGCAGGTTGAGGTCCGGGTGCTTGGCGATCAGCAGTTCGTGCGGGGCGTAGTGGTCCACCACGCCGACCTTGAGGCCGTAGAGGTCCTTCACGCTGGACGGTGCGGGGCCGTTCTTGCGGGCCAGGATGATGATCGGGAAGTCGAGGTAGGGGCGGGTGAAGGTCAGGTAGTCCAGGCGCTCGGGCGTGGCCATGATGCCGGGGAGCAGGTCGATGCGGTTATCGCGGGCCTGTTGCAGGACTTCGTTCCAGCTCGCCGGCTCGACGGGCTGCAACTGGACCTTGAGCTGCTCGCTGATCAGCTGGACGTAGCTGGCGGCCAGGCCCTGGTAGCGGCCGTCGTTGTCGCGGAATTCGAAGGGTGGCCAGGAGGTATCGACGCCCAGGCGGATGCTGGGGTGCTCCTGCAGCCAGCGCTGTTCTTCGGGCGTGAGGTCCAGGGCGAATGCCTGGCCCGCCCAGAATGCGAGGCACCACAGTAGAACTGCCTGCAGACGCGGCATGAGGGGCCTCACTCCAAGGGGACTACGCCGAAGTGTAGACGTGGCGATTTGCCCAGTGGAAGCCCCAAAGAAAAACCCCCGGTTTTGGCCGGGGGTTCTTCGTTACTCGTCGAGGAAGGAGCGCAGGTGCTCGCTTCGCGACGGGTGGCGCAGCTTGCGCAGTGCCTTGGCTTCGATCTGGCGGATACGCTCACGGGTCACATCGAACTGCTTGCCGACTTCCTCGAGGGTGTGGTCGGTATTCATGTCGATGCCGAAGCGCATGCGCAGGACCTTGGCTTCGCGGGCGGTGAGGCCGGCGAGGACTTCGCGGGTGGCTTCCTTGAGGCTCTCGCTGGTCGCCACTTCGATCGGCGACTGCATGGTGGAGTCCTCGATGAAGTCGCCCAGGTGCGAGTCTTCGTCGTCACCGATCGGCGTTTCCATGGAGATCGGTTCCTTGGCGATCTTCAGGACCTTGCGGATCTTGTCTTCCGGCATGTCCATGCGTTCGCCGAGCTCTTCCGGGGTCGGTTCGCGACCCATCTCCTGCAGCATCTGGCGGGAGATACGGTTGAGCTTGTTGATCGTCTCGATCATGTGCACCGGAATACGGATGGTGCGGGCCTGGTCGGCGATCGAACGGGTGATCGCCTGGCGAATCCACCAGGTGGCATAGGTCGAGAACTTGTAGCCGCGACGGTATTCGAACTTGTCCACCGCCTTCATCAGGCCGATGTTGCCTTCCTGGATCAGGTCGAGGAACTGCAGGCCGCGGTTGGTGTACTTCTTGGCGATGGAGATCACCAGACGCAGGTTCGCCTCCACCATCTCCTTCTTCGCACGACGGGCTTTCGCCTCGCCGATGGACATGGCGCGGTTGACGTCCTTGATCTCGGCAACGGTCAGCTGCGAGCTGGTTTCCAGGTCGACCAGCTTCTGCTGGTTGCGCAGGATGTCGTCACGCAGGCGCTCGATGGCCTCGGCGTACTTGGGCTTGCCCTTGAGTACGGCGTCGACCCAGGCGGTGTCGGTTTCGTGGCCGGGGAACTGGCGCAGGAAGTCGGCACGCGGCATGCGGGCATCACGCACGCACAGCTGCATGATGGCGCGTTCCTGGCGGCGAACGCTGTCCAGCGAATCGCGGACCTTGGCGACCAGCACGTCGAACTGCTTGGGCACGAGCTTGATCGGCATGAACAGTTCGGCCAGAGCGAGCAGTTCCTCGCTGGCCTGCTTGCTGCCGCGGCCGTGCTTCTTCAGGGCTTTCTTGGCCTTTTCCAGTTGCTCGGAAACGGCGCCGAAACGACGAGCGGCTTCTTCCGGATCCGGACCACCGTCGCCTTCTTCTTCTTCGCTATCGCCGTCGGACTCTTCGTCCTCTTCGTCCTTTTCCTTGGCTTCGGCGTCGTCTTTCAGACCGACCGGCTCAACTTCCTCGGCCGGCAGGCTGCCGTCATCCGGGTCGATGTAGCCGCTGAGGATGTCCGACAGGCGGCCGCCTTCGGCAACCACACGGTTGTACTCTTCGAGGATGCCGTCTACCGCGCCCGGGAACTGGGCGATGGCGCTCATGACCTCGCGGATGCCTTCCTCGATGCGTTTGGCGATTTCGATCTCGCCTTCGCGGGTCAGCAGTTCCACGGTACCCATTTCGCGCATGTACATGCGCACCGGGTCGGTCGTGCGGCCAACGTCGCTCTCTACCGCAGCAAGGGCGGCAGCAGCTTCTTCGGCGGCAGCTTCATCGGTATCGGTTTCCGCCAGCAACAGGGCATCCGCATCCGGGGCTGTCTCGAATACGTTGATCCCCATGTCGTTGATCATGCGGATGATGTCTTCTACCTGTTCCGGATCAGAGATATCCTCCGGCAGGTGGTCGTTGACCTCCGCGTAAGTCAGGTAACCCTGCTCACGACCACGGGTGATCAACTCTTTGAGACGAGATTGCTGTTGCGCTTTTCCGGACATAACACCCTATCCACTGAAGGTCTTGGCGGGCTGAAATAAGCCGAGGATTATACCAGATTCGAGGCTTCAGGCGCCAGTTCAGCTCTGGCTGCCTGTTGAAGAGGGGGTGCTGTAGTGCTCCCGCAGTAACGCTTTCTCTTCGTCGGTCAGTTCACTGGGATTCTTTCGCAGCACACTGTGCAGGCGGGCTTCGCGGCTGCTGAGCAGTTGGTTGTGTGCAAGTGTAGTAATGGTGTCGATGAACTGCTTTTCAAGATTGCCGTCATCGATCAGCCATTCTTTCCCCGCCAGCACCTGCAGCAGGCGCCCTTGGGGTGTTCCGTGCCAGCGCGCGATGAGGTGCATCGAGCTCTGTCTCGGATTTTTCTGCAACGCTTCGACCAGTGCGGCGAGCAATTGCGAATAGGTCTGTCCCTCGTTGGAGAAGTGGCTCGCATCCTCGACGCTCTGTGCCAGCTGAGGATGGTGCAGCAGGGTGCGCAGCGCGGTCAGGGTCGGCGATTCGACGCTGATCTCGGTGCGTGGCTGGCGCGGCGTGAAGTCGCCTTTCTTGCCCTTGCCGTCCCATTTGCGATCGCCCTTCCAGGGCTTCTTGCCCTGCTTGGCGCCGCCGTTGCCGGCGGAGAATTCCATCGGCGCCTCGAAGTAGTTCGAAGCATCCGGGTAATGGTGCTCGCCGTGGTCGGCGAACTGGCCCATGTCGTAGTCGGAGTACTCGTGGGCTTGGGCGTCCGGGCCGTGCGCTTGTGTCGGCGCAGGAGCGTGGCCGGGCTTGCTCTGGCCGGTGAGGCCGGAGCGCGGCGCGCTGATCTGGCTGAGCGCCTCGGCGGACAGGCCGGTGATCTCGCCCAGGCGCTGGCGCATCAGCAGGCGCAGGGTGTTGCCGGGAATCTTCTCCAGCAGCGGTCCGGCCAGGGTCGCCAGGTGTGCCTTGCCCTCCAGCGTGCTGGGGTCGGCTTCCTGGGTCAGTTGCTGGAAGAAATAGTCCGCCAGCGGCTGAGCCTGATGAGCGAGGCGGGCGCGGAACGCATCCGGGCCTTCGGCGCGCACCAGGCTGTCCGGGTCTTCGCCTTCGGGCAGGAACAGGAAGCGCACCTTGCGCCCGTCCTGCAGGTTGCTCAGCGCTGACTCGAGCGCGCGCCAGGCGGCGTTGCGGCCGGCCTGGTCGCCGTCGAAGCAGAAGAGGATGTTCGGCACGATGCGGAACAGTCGCTTGATGTGCTCTTCGCTGGTGGCCGTGCCCAGGGTGGCGACCGCGTTGCGGATACCCTGTTGCGCGAGTGCGATGACGTCCATGTAGCCTTCGACCACCATGATCTCGTCGAGATCCCGGTTGTTCTTCCGCGCTTCGTACAGGCCGTAGAGTTCCTGGCCTTTATGGAAGACCGGGGTTTCCGGCGAGTTCAGGTATTTGGGCTTGTCGTCGCCCAGCACCCGGCCGCCGAAGGCGATCACCCGGCCACGGCTGTCGCGGATGGGGAAGATCACCCGGTCGCGGAAGCGGTCGTAGCGCTTGCCGCTGTCGGGGTTTTCCACCAACAGGCCCGCGTCGAGCATGGCCTTGAGCTGCAGGTTGTCGCCGCCCAGGTTCTTCAGCAGGTTGTCCCAGCCCGGCGGGGCGAAGCCCAGGCCGAAGTCACGGGCGATCTCGCCGGTCAGGCCGCGGCCCTTGAGGTATTCCACCGCGGCCTTGCGCGCCGGGTGGCCTTTCAGGGCCTGGCGGTAGAATTCGGCGGCGCCGGCCAGTAGCGGGTAGAGCGGCGAGTCGACCGGTTGGCGGGGCTTGTTGCCGCGCCGGCCTTCCTCGCGGGGCACGTCCATGCCCGCGCGCTTGGCCAGGTCTTCGACCGCCTGGACGAAATCCAGCTGGTCGTGGTCCATGACGAAGCCGAGCGCGTTGCCGCCGGCGCCGCAGCCAAAGCAGTAGTAGAACTGCTTGTCCGGGCTGACGGTGAAGGAGGGTGTCTTCTCCTTGTGGAACGGGCAGCAGGCGCTGTAGTTCTTGCCGGTCTTCTTCAGCTGGATGCGCGAACTCACCACATCGAGAATATCGGTGCGGTTGAGCAGGTCATCGATGAAGGATTGTGGAATCAGGCCGGCCATAGACTCATCGGGACGCAGGGTGGACCCAAGCATAGCGCGGGGCGATGACGTCGCCAGCGGGGCTTGAGACTAAGCATGGGGCTTGAAAAGCAAAAACTCCGAAGTCCGCGAATGCGAATCGGAGTGGGGTGCATGGTGTCAGGCACTCGCCCGGCGAGTGGGCCGGGCGATGCGGAAAGCGTGCGACGAGGCGCTGTAACTCAGTACAGACGCTCGCGGCGGCGCTGTTCGCGCTGCACTTTCTTGGCGTGACGCTTAACAGCGGCAGCGGCCTTGCGCTTACGCTCGGCGGTCGGCTTTTCGTAGAACTCGCGGCTACGGACTTCGGCCAGTACGCCTGCTTTTTCGCAGGAGCGCTTGAAACGACGCAGAGCTACGTCGAAGGGTTCGTTCTCTTTAACTTTGACGGCGGGCATCCAGGTCGTACCTTCAATGATTACCGGAGGATTTATCGCGCTCCTGACGGTTGTTCGGAGTCGGCGGTTTTCAAGGGTTGCGGATATTAAACGTTCGGACGGAGGAATGCAAAGCCTCCGATCGAAAAGCACTGGTCCGAAGCCCAGCCGGCGATTATGATGCGCGGCTTCAATTTTGCCCAGAGAAAAGGCTCAAACCCATGCTAGTGCTGGGGTTGGAAACCTCCTGCGACGAGACCGGCGTCGCCCTGTACGACAGCGAAAAGGGCCTGCTGGCCGATGCGCTGTTCAGCCAGATCGACCTGCACCGCGTCTACGGCGGCGTGGTTCCCGAGCTGGCCTCCCGTGATCACGTCAAGCGCATGCTGCCGCTGATTCGCCAGGTGCTGGACGACTCCGGCCGCACCGCCGAAGACATCGATGCCATTGCCTACACCGCCGGCCCAGGCCTGGTGGGCGCGCTGCTGGTGGGCGCGTCCTGCGCCCAGGCCATGGCGTTCGCCTGGGGCATACCGGCCGTCGGCGTGCACCACATGGAAGGCCACCTGCTGGCGCCCATGCTGGAAGAGCAGCCGCCGAAGTTTCCGTTCGTCGCCTTGCTGGTGTCCGGCGGCCACACCCAGCTGGTGCGGGTGGATGGCATCGGCCGCTACCAGGTGCTCGGCGAGTCGGTGGATGACGCGGCCGGCGAAGCCTTCGACAAGACCGCCAAGCTGCTCGGCCTGGCCTATCCCGGTGGCCCGGAGATCGCGCGCCTGGCCGGGAGCGGCACCGCCGGTCGCTTTGTCTTCCCGCGGCCGATGACCGATCGCCCGGGGCTGGATTTCAGCTTCAGCGGCCTCAAGACCTTTGCCCTGAACACCTGGCAGCGTTGTGTGGCCGAAGGTGACGACAGCGAGCAGACCCGTTGCGACATCGCCCTGGCCTTCCAGACTGCAGTGGTCGAGACACTGACCATCAAGTGCAAGCGCGCGCTCAAGCAGACCCATCTCAAGAGCCTGGTGATCGCCGGTGGCGTCAGCGCCAACCAGGCCCTGCGCCAGCATCTGGAGAAGATGCTCGGTGAGATGAAGGGCCAGGTGTTCTACGCCCGCCCGCGCTTCTGCACCGATAACGGCGCGATGATCGCCTATGCTGGCTGCCAGCGGCTGCTGGCCGGACAGCAGGACGGCCCGTCGATCGGTGTCCAGGCACGTTGGCCAATGGAGTCGCTGCCAGCGATCTGAATAATGAAGCTGCAAACGACGCGGCACATGCTCTGAGCGGCATGGGCCGTTTTTTCGCTTGCAGCGCGGTACGCGGGCCGGGAAGCTCGCGGATCTAGAAGTGACGTTCGCGGCCGGCGATCAGGTCGCGCAGGTTACTGCGGTGACGCCAGACGATCAGACCGGTAAGCACGGTCATTGGCAGCAGTGCCGAAGGCTCCTGCCAGGCCAGTAGCGGCAATGTGAGTGGCGTGGCCACCAGGGAAGCCAGCGAACTGGTGCGCGACAGCTTGAACGTCACCAGCCAGGCGACTGCCGCGAGCAGAGCGGCCGGCGGGTAAAGTGCCAGCAGCATGCCGGCGGCAGTGGCGACGCCCTTGCCGCCACGGAAATTGAAATACAGCGGGTAGAGGTGGCCGATCACCGCTGCCAGCCCGACCCAGGCCTGCTCCACGTCGGACAGGCCGAGCAGCCGGGCGATAAGCACCGGCAGCAGCCCCTTGGCGAGATCGCCGAGCAGGGTGAGGATGGCGATCTTCTTGCCGGCCAGGCGCAGCATGTTGGTGGCGCCGGGATTGCCCGAGCCGCTGGCGCGCGGGTCCGCGGTGCCGAACAGGCGACTGAGGAGTACCGCGAAGGACAGTGATCCGAGCAGGTAGGCGAGGATCGCCAAGAACCAGAACATGGTTTCCACCGGAGACGAGGTCGTTTCCGATTCTAACGGGGCGCCGGCCGCTTGTCGTGTCGCCTTGGAGCATGCAGTCAGTGGACAGAGTTTTCATCGAGGGGCTGGAAGTGGACACCGTGATCGGCGTCTACGACTGGGAGCGGGGTATCCGGCAGTGCCTGCGCCTGGACCTGACGCTGGGCTGGGACAACCGCCCGGCGGCGGCCGGCGACGACATCGCCAAGGCCCTGGACTACGCCGTGCTCTCCGAGCGGGTCATGGCGTTCGCCCGTGATGCGCATTTCCAGCTGGTGGAGACCTTCGCCGAGCGCCTGGCCGAACTGCTGATGGCGGAATTCGGTATCCAGTGGTTGCGCCTGAAAGTCACCAAGCCCGGCGCCGTTGCGGCCGCCATCGGTGTGGGTGTGGAGATCGAACGCGGATGCCGCTGACGACGGTCTACCTTGGGCTGGGCAGCAATTTCGACCGTGAGCGGCATCTGCTGGCGGGGTTGGAGGCGCTGGACGGCTTTCTTCAGGACATCCACTGCTCGCCGGTGTTCGAGAGCGAGCCGGTGGGCATTCGCAGCGGCCCGTTCTACAACTTCGTGATCGTCGCCCGCACTGATCTGCCATTGGCGGAGCTGAGCCTGCGCCTGAAGCACATCGAGGCGGACAACGGCCGCTATGCACCGGAGCGCAAGGGCCTGCCGCTGGATATCGACGTGCTGCTGTATGGCGACCTGCACGGCGAGTTCGATGGGCTGGTGTTGCCGCGAGCGGAAGTGCTGAAGAATGCCTTCGTGCTCTGGCCGTTGGCGCTGCTGGCGCCGCAGGTGATGCATCCGGGCGTGCAGCGCAGTTTTGCCGAGTTGTGGGTTGCCGCCAGCATCCCGCAGAAGCTCTGGCCGGTGCCGTTCCAGTGGCGCGGTGTAGAGTTGACCCCGGCGGCGCTGATCGCGGCGCACCCGGCGGCCTGATCGTCATCTGTAGGAGCGCCCCATGGGCGCGATCGCGGGCATGGCCCGCTCCTGCAGGTGTTCAGGCGGCGTAGTTTTCCTTGTAGGCCTTCAGCGCCGTCAGGCGCTCACGCTTGAGCGCCTCGCCCAACTCCGCGCCTATGTATCCCTTTTCCAGCAGCGGCTGTACCGCAACCGCGCGGGCGGCCTGTGCCGCGCCACGCAGGTGATCGGCCTGTGGATAAGCGCGATCTTCCAGCCCATGCCGGCCGCGGGCGTCCATTTCGCTGGCGGCGAGGAACTCCTCGAAGCGCTGCGGGCGGCGGTAGACGTCGAAGGCCTGCAGCAGCTCCAGAATAGTGTTCGGCCGTAGCTCCAGCGCGCGGTGGCAGTGGGTGTGGTACTCGCCCACCAGCCGCGCCAGATCCTGGCACTCACGCGGGACCTTGAAGCGCGCGTTGATCGCATCGATCAGCGGCAGGCCCAGGTGTTCGTGGGCGTGATGTTTCGGCCAGTCTTCCTCGCGCGTCTCGCCCTTGCCCAGGTCATGCACCAGGCAGGCCCAGCGCACGCTCAAGGGTTGGTTATGCCTGGCGCATTCGCGCAGCACGGCCAGCACGTGTTCGCCGGTGTCCACTTCCGGGTGGTGCTGGGGCGGCTGCGGCACGCCGAACAGCGCATCGACTTCCGGCATCAGCACGGCCAGGGCGCCGCAGTCGCGCAGGACCTGGATGAACACGTCCGGGCGCGATTCCATCAGGGCGCGGGAGATTTCCTTCCAGCTGCGTTCTGCGGTCAGCGCTTCCAGCTCGCCGGATTCCGACAGCTCGCGCATCAGCGCCAGGGTTTCCGGAGCCACGGAAAAGCCCAGCGGGGCGTAACGGGCGGCGAAGCGGGCGACGCGCAGAACCCGCAGCGGGTCCTCGGCGAAGGCCGGGGAAACGTGGCGCAGCAGGCGGGCTTCAAGGTCTTTCCGGCCGAGGTAGGGGTCGATGACATTGCCGTCATTGTCCTCGGCCATGGCGTTGATGGTCAGGTCGCGGCGGATCAGGTCTTCTTCGAGGGTGACGTCGGGGCTGGCGTAGAAGGTGAAGCCACCGTAGCCGCGCCCGCTTTTGCGTTCGGTGCGGGCGAGGGCGTATTCCTCGCCGGTCTTCGGGTGGAGGAACACCGGGAAGTCGGCGCCCACCGGGCGATAGCCCTGGGCGAGCATGTCGTCGGCGCTGGCGCCGACCACGACCCAGTCGGTATCGCTGAAGGGGATGCCGAGCAGGCGATCGCGCACGGCGCCGCCCACCTTGTAGATCTGCATGAAGCTGTCTCCTGTTCTGGGGGATAGCTTCGGGGTTCTGGGCGTTCGCTTCAAGTTGAGGTGTTGGTGTTGGGCGAACGGGGTGGGCATGTGCCTACGGGCTAGCGGCGGGAATCTGTTGGACGAGAGCACCGATGGCATCCTGCAACAGGGCGGCGCTGGCATGCGCGGGGCTCAGGCCGGTGCTGACGGTGCCTTCCCAGAGCGTCTGTTCCTGCACATCGGTCAGGCGCAGGCGCAGGGTGCCAGTTTCATCACGCAGGCGGTGGATGGCCAGATAGGGACCGAGCGGGTTGGGTGGCGGGGTATCGACCTTGAATTCCAGCGGCGCATCCTGCAGCGCCAGCCAGTAGTAGACGCGCAGTTGCGGCGAGGCGCTTTCGCGGTAGCCGCGCTCGATCAGGCCCTGGCGCACCTGGGCGTTGATCAGCGGATAACGGCTGCGGTAGGGCAGGGCGTCGACGGCGTTTTCCGGCGGCATCAGCTGGAAGTCGCGCAGCCCCGCCAGGCGTGCATCGGCGGGATGCGCGACCTGGGCGTGGGGGACGGGGTTGCTGCAGGTCGCGACAGCGAGGCAGAGCAGGAGAATGGCAAACAGGCGCATGGCGGTCCCCACTGGAGTTGTCGCCATGCTTGTCGTGCCCGTTCTCAACGGTCAACCGATCAAATGGGTGGGATGATCAGGTCGAGCCGCGGGTAGCCCTCCTCGCTGTCGCGCTCACCCTTTGGGGGCATGTGGAAGGTGTTGACGATGTTCTCGCCCTGCAGGGTTTCCAGGTGGATGTCGAAGCCCCACAGGCGGTGCAGGTGGCGGAGGACGTCGTCGGTGGATTCGCCCAGGGGTTTGCGGTCGTGCTGCTGGTGGCGCAGGGTCAGCGAACGGTCGCCACGGCGGTCGACGTCCCAGATCTGGATGTTCGGCTCGCGGTTGCCGAGGTTGTATTGCGCGGCCAGGGTTTCGCGGATCTTGCGGTAGCCGTCGTCGTCGTGGATGGCGTCGACCAGCATGTCGTCCTTCTGGTCGTCGTCGAGGATGCTGAACAGCTTGAACTCGCGGATCACCTTGGGCGAGAGGAACTGCAGGACGAAGCTCTCGTCCTTGAAGCTCTTCATGGCGAATTTCAAGGTGGCCAGCCAGTCGCTGCCGGCGATGTCGGGGAACCAGCGCTTGTCTTCGTCGGTGGGGTGCTCGCAGATGCGGCGAATGTCGCGGTACATGGCGAAACCCAGCGCATAGGGGTTGATGCCGCTGTAGTAGGGGCTGTCGAAGCCGGGCTGGTAGACCACGCTGGTGTGGTACTGGAGGAACTCCATCATGAAACCGTCGCTGACCAGGCCTTCGTCGTACAGGTCATTGATCAGGGTGTAGTGCCAGAAGGTCGCCCAGCCTTCGTTCATCACCTGGGTCTGGCGTTGCGGGTAGAAGTACTGCGCCACCTTGCGCACGATGCGCACGATCTCGCGCTGCCAGGGTTCCAGCAATGGGGCGTTCTTCTCGATGAAATAGAGGATGTTCTCCTGCGGCTCGCTGGGGTAGCGGGCCAGGCCTTGTTCCTTGTCCTTGCCGGTGGCCTTGGGAATGGTCCGCCAGAGGTCGTTGACCTGGCGCTGGATCTGCTCCTCGCGCTCCTTCTGGCGCTGCTTCTCTTCCTCGGCGGAGATCGGGTAGGGCCGCTTGTAGCGGTCAACGCCGTAGTTCATCAGGGCGTGGCAGGAATCCAGCAGGTCTTCCACGGCGTCGATGCCGTAGCGCTCCTCGCACTTGTTGATGTAGGACTTGGCGAACACCAGGTAATCGATGATCGAGGTGGCGTCGGTCCAGGTGCGGAACAGGTAGTTGCCCTTGAAGAAGCTGTTGTGCCCGTAGCAGGCGTGGGCGATCACCAGCGCCTGCATGCACTGGGTGTTCTCTTCCATCAGGTAGGCGATGCAGGGGTCGGAGTTGATCACGATCTCGTAGGCGAGGCCCATCTGACCGCGCTTGTAGTTCTTTTCCGTGCTGAGGAAGTGCTTGCCGTAGGACCAGTGGTTGTAACCGATGGGCATGCCGACGGAGGCATAGGCATCCATCATCTGCTCGGCGGTGATTACCTCGATCTGGTTGGGGTAGGTGTCCAGCGCATAACGCTCGGCGAGGCGGCTGATCTCGCGGTCGTACTGCTGGATCAGCTCGAAGGTCCACTCCGAGCCGGTGGCGATGGGCTGGCGCTTGCTCATGCGACGAGCCTCCTCTGGAACAGCTCGCGGAACACCGGGTAGATGTCCGAGGCGGAGACGATCTGCTGCTGGGCGAAGCTGTCTTCGAAGGTATCGCGGATCTTCTCGTACTCGAACCACAGCGCCTGGTGCTCGCGCGGGGTGATCTCGACGTAGGTGTAGTACTGCACGAACGGCATGATCTGCTTCATCAGGATGTCGCGGCAGACCGGCGAGTCGTCGTTCCAGTTGTCGCCGTCCGAAGCCTGGGCGGCGTAGATGTTCCATTCGTTGGTGGGGTAACGCTCGGCCATCACTTCCTGCATCAGCTTCAGCGCGCTGGAGACGATGGTCCCGCCGGTTTCGCGGGAGTAGAAGAACTCTTCCTCGTCCACCTCGCGGGCACTGGTGTGGTGGCGGATGAACACGACCTCGATCTTCTCGTAGTTCCGCTTGAGGAACAGGTAGAGCAGGATGAAGAAGCGCTTGGCGATGTCCTTGGTGGCCTGGGTCATCGAGCCGGAGACGTCCATCAGGCAGAACATCACGGCCTTGGAGGTCGGGTTGGGCTGCTTCACCAGCAGGTTGTACTTGAGGTCGAAGGTGTCGAGGAACGGCACCTTGTCGATGCGCGCGCGCATGCCGGCTATCTTCTGCTCCAGCTCCTGGATATCGCCGAGGTTGTCCGGCTCCTCGCGCTTCAGGCGATCCAGCTCCGCTATTGCCGCGCGCAGCTTGCCGCGGGTGGAGCCGGACAGGGCGATACGCCGCGCATGGGCCGAGCGCAGGGTGCGCACGATGTTGATGCGCGAGGGGTTGCCCTCGTTGCTGATGCCGGCGCGCACGGTCTTGAAGGTGTCGCTACCGGTGAGGTGGCGCTTGACCAGGTTGGGCAGCTCCAGGTCCTCGAACATGAAGTCGAGGAATTCCTCCTGGGTGATCTGGAAGACGAAGTCGTCCATCCCGTCGCCCTGGTTGCTCGCCTTGCCGGCGCCACGGCCACCGCCGCCCCCCTGGGGGCGCGGGATGTGTTCGCCGGTGGTGAATTCCTTGTTGCCGGGGTGGACCACCGTCTGGCGGCCGCCACGGCCATGGTGCAGGACCGGCTCGTCGATATCGCGGCCGGGAATACTGATCTGCTCGCCATGTTCCATGTCGGTGATGGAGCGGCGGCTGACGGCTTCTTCCACCGCCTTCTTGATGTGCTCACGGTAACGCCGCAGGAAGCGCTGGCGGTTCACCGTGCTCTTGTTCTTGCCGTTCAGACGCCGGTCGATGACGTAGCTCATGAATGCTCCTCAGGGCCTGCTGCGAAGCGGCGTGGAGCCGCCCCGGACAGGTCCGAATGCGACGGCGACCGGCGCGACGGGAATACCGCCGCGCCGATGGCAGACTACTGCGACTTGCGAACCCGCAGATACCATTCCGACAGCAGGCGCACCTGCTTCTCGGTGTAGCCGCGCTCGACCATGCGTTTGACGAAGTCGTTGTGCTTCTGCTGATCCTCCTTGCTCGCCTTGGCGTTGAAGCTGATGACCGGCAGCAGGTCTTCGGTGTTGGAGAACATTTTCTTCTCGATCACCACGCGCAGCTTCTCGTACGACAGCCAGCTGGGGTTCTTGCCGTTGTTGCCGGCGCGGGCACGCAGCACGAAGTTGACGATCTCGTTGCGGAAGTCCTTCGGGTTGCTGATGCCTGCCGGTTTCTCGATCTTCTCCAGCTCCTCGTTGAGGGCGGCGCGGTTGAGGATCTCGCCGGTTTCCGGGTCGCGGTATTCCTGGTCCTGGATCCAGAAGTCGGCGTACAGCACGTAGCGGTCGAAGATGTTCTGCCCGTACTCGCTGTAGGACTCCAGGTAGGCGGTCTGGATTTCCTTGCCGATGAACTCGACGTAGCGCGGTGCCAGGTACTCCTTCAGGAAGCGCAGGTAGCGCTCGCGGGTTTCCGGCGGGAACTGCTCCTGCTCGATCTGCTGTTCCAGCACGTAGAGCAGGTGCACCGGGTTGGCGGCGACTTCATGCGGATCGAAGTTGAAGACCTTGGAGAGGATCTTGAAGGCGAAACGGGTGGAAAGCCCGGCCATGCCCTCGTCGACCCCGGCGGTGTCGCGGTACTCCTGGATCGACTTGGCCTTGGGGTCGGTGTCCTTGAGATTCTCGCCGTCGTAGACGCGCATCTTCGAGTAGATGTTGGAGTTTTCCGGCTCCTTCAGGCGCGAGAGCACGGAGAACTGCGAGAGCATCTTCAGGGTGTCCGGCGCGCAGTGGGCGTGCGCCAGGGAGCTGTTGATCAGCAGCTTGTCGTAGATCTTGATCTCGTCGGAAACGCGCAGGCAGTAAGGCACCTTGACGATGTAGATCCGGTCGATGAAGGCCTCGTTGTTCTTGTTGTTGCGGAAGCTGTGCCATTCCGATTCGTTGGAGTGGGCGAGGATGATGCCGCTGTAGGGCAGGGAACCGAGGCCTTCGGTGCTGTTGTAGTTGCCTTCCTGGGTCGCGGTGAGCAAGGGGTGCAGGACCTTGATCGGCGCCTTGAACATCTCGACGAATTCCATCAGGCCCTGGTTGGCCCGGCACAGCGCGCCCGAGTAGCTGTAGGCGTCGGCGTCATTCTGCGGGAATTCTTCCAGCTTGCGGATATCCACCTTGCCGACCAGTGCGGAGATGTCCTGGTTGTTCTCGTCGCCCGGTTCGGTCTTGGCGATGGCGATCTGGTTGAGGATCGAGGGGTGCAGCTTGACCACGCGGAACTGGCTGATGTCGCCGCCGAATTCATTGAGGCGCTTGGTCGCCCAGGGTGACATCACCGAGCGCAGGTAGCGGCGCGGGATGCCGTAGTCTTCCTCGAGGATGGCGCCATCCTCGTCGGGGTTGAACAGCCCCAGGGGCGATTCGAACACCGGCGAGCCCTTGATCGCATAGAAGGGCACGTGCTCCATCAGTTGCTTGAGCTTCTCGGCGAGGGAGGACTTGCCGCCACCAACCGGGCCCAGGAGGTAAAGGATCTGTTTCTTCTCTTCCAGACCTTGGGCGGCATGGCGGAAGAAGGAGACGATCTGGTCGATGCACTCTTCCATGCCATGGAAGTCGGCAAAGGCCGGGTAACGGCGGATCACCTTGTTGGAGAAGATGCGCGACAGGCGGGAATCGACGGATGTGTCGAGTAGTTCAGGCTCGCCGATGGCCATCAGCATCCGCTCGGCGGCGGTGGCGTAGGCGATCTTGTCCTGTTTGCAGATGTCCAGGTACTCCTGAAGGGAGTACTCCTCTTGACGGGTCGCTTCGAAGCGTTCCTGGAAGTGACTGAAAATGCTCATGACGTCTCCTCGCTCGATGCATGGAGCCGGCGCCGGATCGGTCTGTGCGGGTGCGGTCGGGCTGCCAGTGTTACCGGCGAGAATCCCCCAGAACTCCAACGGAACCTGGCCTCTGCCCTGATCCGCCCCAATGGTCACTGCCGATTAACCGGAAGCCGGTGTGCCGGCTCTCCCTTTTTTGGATGGCCTGAGGGAAAGGATAGTTCGTTCTTCAGGGTGTAAAGGACGAAAGCGCGAGAAGTTACAGATTTTTTGAAGGGGCTAATCCGCCCCTTTCGTAGGGGCTTTCAGTCAGCGCCGCCGGCGCTGGTATCCGCGGGATAGACGCTGCGCCAGAGTTCGAAGCCGCCATCGAGGCTGTAGACCTCGGAGAAGCCCTGCTGGACGAAATAGGCTGCCGCACTCTGGCTGGAGTTGCCGTGGTAGCAGACCACGACCAGCGGTGCATCCATGTCGGCCTCGCGGATGAAGTCGGCCACCGAGTAGTTGTCGATGTGTCGCGAGCCGCTGATATGGCCCAGCGCGTAGCTCTGCGGGTCGCGGATGTCGACGACCTGGGCGCCGCTTTCGCGCAGTTGCTGGGCCAGGTCGGGGGCGATGCGCTTGAAGTCGCTCATGGGGGTACCTCGCAAGGCGCGGGGCCTTCGGCCCCGCTGCAGTCATTCGGGTTGATCGGCGCAGCTGCAGTGGATGCGCTCGAGGGTATCGACGTTCATCAGCGTCATGCTGCCGCCCCACACGCAGCCGGTGTCCAGGGCGAACAGGCCGGGGACGTCGCACCGGCCTTCCAGCGCGGCCCAGTGGCCGAAGATGATCTTGCGCCCGGCGTCCTTGCGCTCCGCGTAGCTGAACCAGGGGGCATAGCCGGGCAGCGCAGTGTCCACCCCTTCCTTGGATTTCAGGTCGAGCTTGCCGTCCGGGGTGCAGAAGCGCATGCGCGTGAAGTAATTGGTGATCACCCGCAGGCGCTCGATGCCGTGGAGCTTCTTGTCCCACTTGGCCGGCTCGTTGCCGTACATGCCGTCGAGGAACATTGGCAACTGGCTGTCGTCACGCAGGGCCTTTTCGACTTCGGCGGCGCGCAGCAGGGCCTTGTCGATGGACCACTGCGGCGGGATGCCGGCGTGTACCAGGGTGATATCGCGCTGAGCGTCGTGGTGGATCAGCGGCATCTGCCGCAGCCATTCGATCAGCGCTGCGCAGTCCGGCGCCTCGACGATCTCGCGCAGGGTGTCGTGTTTCTTCAGGCGCTCGGCGTTGTACGCCACGGCGATCAGGTGCAGGTCATGGTTGCCCAGCACGCAGACCACCGAATCACGCATGTCATACAGGAAACGCAAGGTCTCCAGCGAGGCCGGGCCGCGGTTGACCAGGTCGCCAACCAGCCAGAGCTTGTCCTGGGCCGGGTCGAACTTCACCTGCTCCAGCAGGCACTTGAGCGGTTCCAGACAACCTTGCAGATCGCCGACGGCGTACGTGGCCATCAGTGCAGCGCCCCCGGTACCGCCAGGCGGAATGCGGGAATCTCGGCCTCGAAATGATGGCCGTCGGTGGCGACCATCTGGTAGCTGCCGTGCATGCTGCCGACCTTGGTTGCCATCACGGTGCCGCTGGTATAGGTGTGGCTGGCCCCCGGCTCGATCAGCGGTTTCTCGCCGACCACGCCGGCGCCGCGCACTTCCTGCACGTGGCCGTCGCCGTCGGTGATGATCCAGTGCCGGGTCAGCAACTTGGCGGCCAGTTCGCCGTGGTTGTGGAGGGTCACGGTGTAGGCGAACACGTAGCGCTGCTGTTCCGGCTGGGATTGCTCGGGCAGGTGGCGGGTGGTGACGCTGACGCTGACCTGGTAGCGGGGGTCGCTCATGCGTTCGATCCTTGCTCGGCTTCCGGGTTGGTTTCGCTGTAGCGATTGGCCAGGCTGACGAAGTCGGCAACGCTCAACTGCTCGGGGCGCAGCGTCGGGTCCACGCCGGCGGCTTCGATGTCCTCGACGCTCATCAGCGTACGTAGCGTATTGCGCAGGGTCTTGCGGCGCTGGTTGAAGGCTTCGCGGACGATGCGCTCCAGCACGCGGTGATCCTTGGCCGGATGGGGCGGCTCAGCGTAGGGCACCAGGCGGACGATGGCCGACTCGACCTTGGGCGGTGGATTGAACGCGCCGGGGCCGACGGTGAACAGGTAATCCACGCGGCAGAAATACTGCACCATGATCGACAGA
This sequence comes from Enterobacterales bacterium AE_CKDN230030158-1A_HGKHYDSX7, assembly GCA_046940325.1. Taxonomy (GTDB): domain Bacteria; phylum Pseudomonadota; class Gammaproteobacteria; order Pseudomonadales; family Pseudomonadaceae; genus Pseudomonas. The sequence continues at coordinate 802,356 of JBKYMN010000002.1, forward strand.
CGGCCCCAGTCACCGTTGCCCGGCTCGGCGGCCAGGCGTTCGACCACTTCCTTCTGCAGCATGAAGTGCATGTCCTGGATGAGCGAGGCGTGGTCCAGGAGGTGGAAGATCAGTGGGGTGGAGATGTTGTAGGGCAGGTTGCCGACCACGCGCAGCTTGTCTTCGGGGGAGGCGATCAGGCTGGAGAAGTCGAACTTCATGGCGTCGCCCTGGTGCAGGCTGAAGTTGGGCTTGAGGCCGAAGCGCCATTTCAGCTGCGGGATCAGGTCCAGGTCGAGCTCGATCACGTCGAGCTTCGCGCCGCTGTCCACCAGGCCCTCGGTGAGGGCGCCCTGGCCCGGGCCGATTTCCAGCAGGTGCTGGCCTTCCTTGGCGGCGATGGCGCGCAGGATCTTGTGAATCACCCCGGCGTCATGCAGGAAGTTCTGCCCAAAGCGTTTACGGGCGCGGTGCTGGAAGAGTTCGGACATCGAAGGCTCCGGAGAGCAGCCGGGCGCTTGTGGCGACCGGCTGGAGGCGGAAAAACCATCAGTTTACCAGCCCGGCGCGGCCAGCACGAAGCGCTGGCCGAACGGAACGTCGGGGGATCAGCGCGCGCCGGCGCCGGCTTCGGCCATCTGGTAGGCGGTTTCCAGGGCGACCTGCAGGCTGCCACTGTCGATTCGCCCGGTGCCGGCCAGGTCCAGCGCGGTGCCGTGGTCCACCGAGGTGCGGATGATCGGCAGGCCCAGCGTCACGTTCACCGCCGCGCCGAAGCCCTTGTACTTGAGCACCGGCAGACCCTGGTCGTGGTACATGGCGAGCACGGCGTCGCAGTGCTCCAGGTGCTTGGGGGTGAACAGGGTGTCGGCCGGCAGCGGGCCGATCAGCTGCATGCCTTCGGTACGCAGGCGCTCCAGGGTCGGCTCGATCACGTCGATCTCTTCGTGGCCGAGGTGGCCGCCTTCGCCGGCATGAGGGTTCAGGCCGCAGACCAGGATGCGCGGGTTGGCCAGGCCGAACTTGTCGCGCAGGTCGGCATGCAGGATGCGGGTGACGCGTTCCAGGCGATCCGGCGTGATGGCATCGGCGATCTGCCGTAGCGGCAAGTGGGTGGTCACCAGCGCCACGCGCAGGCCGCGGGTTGCGAGCATCATGACGACCTGGGCGGTGGAGGTGAGGTCGGCGAGGAATTCGGTATGGCCGGAGAAGGCGATACCCGCCTCGTTGATCACGCCCTTGTGCACCGGCGCGGTGATCATCCCGGCAAAGTGCCCGTCCAGGCAGCCCTGGCCGGCGCGGGTCAGGGTCTCCAGGACATAGGCGGCGTTGGCCGGGTTCAGCTTGCCCGGTTCGACCGGGGCGGCCAGTGGGGTATCCCAGACATACAGGGTGCCGGCCGGGGCCGCAGCGTCGGGCCATTGGCCGGGGCCGACTTCCTGCAGGGTGATGTCCAGCCCCAGCAGGGTGGCGCGTTCTGCCAGCAACTGGCGGCTGGCCACGGCGACCAGCGGGTGCGGCTGAGCCTCGCGGGCCAGCAGCAGGCAGAGATCGGGGCCGATGCCGGCGGGCTCACCGGGGGTGAGGGCGAACAGGTGGGAGGTACTCATCAGGGGCTCTCGAATCGGGAACTGTAGCGGATGGGCCTACTCTACGACGAAGCCCTGGTTCTTCGAAGCTTTCGACGGGCAAAAAGAAACCCGGCCAAGGCCGGGTTTCTTCGTGAGCGACGCGCGCTGCTTACTGCTTGATCTCGACGTAGGCTTCGTCGCGGATCTGGCGCAGCCATGCCTGCAGTTCCTCGTCGTACTTGCGTGCGCGGAGGGTCTGGGCGGCCTGTTGCTCGCGGAACTTGTCGCTACTGTCGGTGGCGCGGCGACCCAGGACTTCCAGCACGTGCCAGCCGAACGGCGAGCGGAACGGCTTGGTGACCTGGCCTTGCGGCGCGTTGTTCATCACTTCGCGGAACTCCGGCACCAGGGATTCCGGGTCGACCCAGTTGAGGTCGCCGCCGTTGAGCTTGGAGCCCGGGTCCTCGGAGAACTTCTTCGCCAGTTCGCTGAAGCTCTCGCCGGCCTGGATGCGCTCGTAGAGCTTCTCGGCCAGTTGCTGGGTCGCTTCTTCGCTGCGAATTTCGCTGGGCTTGAGCAGGATGTGGCGGACATGGACCTCGTCACGCAGCATCTTGCTGCCGCCACGCTTCTCTTCCAGCTTGAGGATGATGAAGCCGCCCGGGGTGCGGACCGGCTCGGTCACGTCGCCCACGGCCAGGCTGCCGATCATGCTGTCGAACGGGGAGGGCAGTTGGGCGGCCTTGCGCCAGCCGATCTCGCCGCCTTCCAGGGCGTTGTCGCCGGCCGAGCGGGACACCGCCAGCTGGCCGAAGTCGGCACCCTGCTTGAGCTGCTGGTACATCTCCTGGGCCTGGCGAGCCGCGGCCTGCACGGTTTCCGGCGAGGCGCTGTCGGGTACCGGGATCAGGATGTTGGCCAGGCGGTACTCTTCCGAGAGCTGGATCTTGCCCAGGTCGGAGGCGAGGAAGTTCTGCACTTCCTGCTCGCTGACCTGGATGCGCTCGGCCACACGGCGCTGGCGCACACGGCTGATGATCATCTCGCGGCGCACCTGCTCGCGGGCCTCGTCGTACGACAGGCCGTCGTGGGCGAGGGCGGCGCGGAACTGGTCCAGGCTCATGTTGTTGCGCTGGGCAATGGTGCCCATGGCCTGGTTCAGCTCTTCATCGGTGATGCGTACGCCGGAGCGGTCGCCGATCTGCAGCTGGATGTTCTCGATGATCAGGCGTTCGAGCACCTGCTGGGTCAGCACATGCTCGGGCGGCAGCGGCGCGCCACGCTTCTGGATGGTGGCACGGACTTCACGCAGGCGCTGGTCCAACTGGCTCTGCATCACCACGTCGTTGTCGACGATGGCGACCACACGGTCCAGCGGAACCACTTCGGCGTGCACGACGGAACTTGCCAACAGCGCGCCCAGCATCAGCGGGCGCAGGGCCTTACATAGCATTGTCTTCACGTTGACGATAACCCTGGATACCTTGGTCGAGGAAGCCTTCCACCTGGTTGCCAACCACGCCGCCAAGGCCTTTCAAGATGATTTGAAGGAATACACCGCGGTCGGCCTTGGACGTGGAGGTCACGAATTCCTCGTCGTCGTAGTCGACCCAGTAGCGATTGATCAGGCGCAGCTTCCAGCAGCAGCTGTCGTACTCGAAGCCACCGAAGGCCTCCAGCGTGCGGCTCTGGTTGTAGTCGAACTGCCAGCGGCCGATGGCAGCCCACTGCGGCAGGACCGGCCAGATGAACGAGAAGTCATGCTGTTCGATCTTGTACTCGTCGCTGCCGTATTCGAACTGGCCGGTGTTCGGGTTGAAACGCTTGCTGTCCGCGCGGTAGCGGTAGCCGGCGTTCAGCACCTTGCGAGGATCGGCTTCGGGCTGATAGTGGAACATCAGGTTGCCGTTGTCGGTGTGGTGCGTGTTCGGGTTCCAGTTGAAGTCGGAGCTGGCGTACCAGTCGTGGTTGAAACGGTAGATGCCGGTCAGGGCATAGGGCGAACGCCAGGTATCGGCATCCGGGTTCTCCGCACCGCTGGCGCGCAGATCATCTTCGGTCAGGCCGGGCAGTTGTACGCGGCGATCGCTGAAGTAGTAGATCTGGCCGGCAGCGACGTAGGCACGCTCGAAGCCATCGTCCTCGATGAAGCGCGAGCCTACGCCGAGGGAGAGCTGGTTGGCGTCACCGATGCGGTCGCGGCCGGTGAAGCGGTTTTCACGCCACAGCGAGTCGTAGCTGAAGGTGAATTCGCCGGTGTCGAAGGTCGGCAGGTTGTCCTGATTCTTGTACGGGACGTACAGGTACATCGCGCGCGGTTCCAGGGTCTGGCGGAACTTGGTACCGCCGATGGTGGTGTCGCGATCGAAGTACAGGCCGCTGTCGAGCTTGGCCAGCCCCAGGGAGCGGTCCGGGCTGCTGTCGTAGTCGATGTAGGACGGCAGCGTCGCCTTGCCCTGGCTGTCGAGGTCCAGGTCGTACTTGGTGTACAGGCCCTTGACCGTCGGGGTCATGAAGCCCCAGCTGCGGTTCATCGGCAGGCTGACACCCGGTTCTACGTGGAAGCGGTCGCCCGTTGCGCGGGCCAGACCGTTCAGATAGGTGTCGGGGCGAGCGTAGAGCGTCGGGTCATCCTCGTTGATGCGATAGAAGCCATCATCGAGATCGCGATCGAAGCGCACAGCCTCGGTGCTGTAGGTGAAGTTCAGACCGCCCGGATTAAATGGCAGCTTGCCATCCAGGGTGAGCTGCGGCAGACGGTCGTACGGGGTGACGTCGGTCACGGTCGCCAGCTGGTAGGACTGCGCATTCAGGCGCGCCGTGTAGCTGTCGCCGCGGTAGGTCAGGATGCCCTGCTGGTTGACGTAGGTCGGCGAGCCGATGCCCAGCGAGGTGTCCAGGTCCTGGAAGTAGTACGGGTCGCTGATGCGGGTGTAGTCCACCTGCGCCAGGACGCGCGAGTCCAGGCCGCTGACGTTCTTCCAGCCGTACAGCCAACGGGTGTCGGTGTACTGCGGGAAATCTTCGCGGTCGTCGTTCTTGTCGTTCAGGTAGGCGGCGTTGACCTGGCCTTCGCTGCTGTGGGTCAGGTAGCGGAACTCGCCTTCCATCAGCAGGCCGCGCTTGACCATGTAGTGCGGGTACAACGTGGCGTCATAGTTGGGCGCCAGGTTGAAGTAGTACGGCGTGGTCAGCGTGAAGCCGGTGTCGGTCGAGCTGGCGAAGGAAGGTGCCAGGAAGCCGGACTGACGACGGTTGTCGATCGGGAAGTAGATGTACGGGGTGTAGAAGACCGGAATGTCCTTCACCCGCAGGGTCGCGTTGGTCGCGGTGCCGAAACCGGTGGCCGGGTTCAGCTTGATATTGTTGCCCTTCATCACCCAGGCGTTGCTGCCCGGCTCGCAACGGGTATAGGTACCGTCCTTGAGCTGGATGATCGCGTCTTCCTGGCGCTTGGCGTACAGCGCGCTGCCGCGGATCTGCGCCTGGTGCATGACGTATTCGGCGTTGTCGATCTTCGCCGCGCCGTTGTCCAGCTGCAGTTCGGCATGGTCGCCGACGATCAGCGCGCCGTTGTCGCGCAGCTTGACGTTGCCGACCAGCTCGCCGCGGTTCTCGGCCTGGTGCAGGTTGGCCTCGTCGGCTTCCACCTGCATGCTGCCCTGACGCAGGACCACGTTACCGGCGAGGGTGGCGATCTGCTTTTCCTGCTCGTAGCGGGAAACCTTCGCCGAGACGTAGGTCGGTGCCTCGTCGTTCGGCGTCTTGTCGTTCATGCCCGGGCGGACCGGCTCGACATAGGCGCCGCTGCAGTACGGGCCCATTTCCGCCTGTTGGGCGGCGGTGAGCTTGTCGCGCGGGATCCAGTCGAGGTGGCTGTAGTCACTGCTGCGCGACTTCAGGCCGCGGCCGCCGGACTCGGTAACCAGTTGTTTGGGCTCTTCACCTGCGCTGCTGGTCGAGCTGTCCGAGGACTTCGAACTGCTGGCGGCGGCAGTGCCGCCGGCGCTGACCGAGCTGGCGCCGTGCTGCGGGCGCGGCACGCTGCTGGCGCTGCTCTGCGAGGAGCAGTCCCAGGCGCCGGACGCGGAGGGCTGGCAGGCGAACTGCTCGCCGGGTGCCGCGGTCACAGTGGCGAGCGGTTGGATAGCCAGCAGGCCACCGGTCACCAGTAAGGGGAATTTTCTACGGAACACGGGGAAATTCACTGCCATCTTGTTAATCCGGGCTTCCTGCGAGCCTTCAGCCCAAAACGGGCCGCACGCCTATCGATGGGCTCAAAAAGATGCTGGATAATAAAGCATGACCCGCGCAACGGCTAGGGCCGTGGAGAACCCATAAAGATGTCACAGGATGCCCGTTACCAGCAGATGATCGGCTGGTTGGACTTGAGTTTGCCCGCAGTGTTCAACGCGCAAGGCTGGGGCCTGGTGCCCGAAGCGGGCCTTACCGCGGCCAGCAGCGACGCCAGCTTCCGCCGCTATTTCCGCTGGCAGAGCGAGGGTCGCAGCCTGATCGTGATGGACGCGCCGCCGCCCCAGGAAGACTGCCGCCCCTTCATCAAGGTCGCCGGTCTGCTGGCCGAAGCGGGTGTGCACGTACCGAAGATACTGGCCGAGGATGTCGAGCAGGGCTTCCTGCTGCTCGACGATCTGGGCCGCCAGACTTATCTGGATGTGCTCACCGCGCAGAACGCCGAGGAATTGTTCGAGGATGCCCTCGACGCCCTGGTGGCCTTCCAGCAGGTGGACGTTGCCGAACGCCTGCCGGCCTACGACGAAGCCCTGCTGCGTCGTGAGCTGCAGCTGTTCCCCGACTGGTACCTGCAGCGCCAGCTGGGCGTGACCCTGGCCGGTGAGCAACTCGCGCTCTGGGAACGCACCTGCGACCTGCTGGTGCGCAGCGCGCTGGACCAGCCGCGTGTGCTGGTGCACCGCGACTACATGCCGCGCAACCTGATGCTCAGCGAGCCGAATCCCGGCATCCTGGATTTCCAGGACGCGGTCTACGGCCCGGTGACCTACGACGTGACCTGCCTTTATAAGGATGCCTTCCTCAGCTGGCCCGAACCGCGTGTTCATGACGGCCTGTCGCGTTACTGGCGCAAGGCCCAGGCCGCGGGCATTCCGCTGCCGGACAGCTTCGAGACGTTCTTCCGCGCCAGCGACCTGATGGGCGCGCAGCGCCACCTCAAGGTGATCGGCATCTTCGCACGCATCTGCCATCGCGATGGCAAGCCGCGCTACCTGGGCGATGTGCCGCGCTTTTTCCGCTACCTGGAAAGCGTCATCGCGCGCCGACCGGAGCTGGCCGACCTCGCTGCGCTGCTGGCCAGCCTGCCTCAAGACGAGACGCACCCCGCATGAAGGCCATGATCCTCGCCGCGGGCAAGGGCGAACGCCTGCGTCCGCTGACCCTGCACACGCCCAAACCACTGGTGCGCGCCGGCGGCGTGCCGTTGATCGAGTACCAGCTGCAGGCGCTGCATCGGGCCGGATTCGATCAGTTGGTGGTCAATCACGCCTGGCTCGGCCAGCAGATCGAGGATCATCTGGGCGACGGCTCGGCTTTCGGCGTGAGCATCCGTTACTCGTCCGAAGGCGAACCGCTGGAAACCGGCGGCGGCATCTTCAAGGCGCTGCCGCTGCTGGGCGACGAGGCCTTCGTCATCGCCAACGGCGACATCTGGACCGACTTCGATTACGCGAGCCTGCACGGTTCGCTGGCCGAGGAAGACCTGGCGCACCTGGTGCTGGTGGACAACCCTGGCCACCACGTCCGTGGCGATTTCTGCCTGAGCGATGGCCGCGTCGGCGATTACCGCGAAGGTCAGCCGAGTCTGACCTACAGCGGCATCGCCATCCTGCGCCCGGAGCTGTTCGCGGGCTGCCAGCCCGGTGCCTTCAAGCTCGCACCGTTGCTGCGCCAGGCCATGGCAGCCGGGCGGGTGAGCGGCGTACATCATCGGGGGCGCTGGATCGACGTTGGCACCCACGAGCGCCTGGCGGAAGTCGAACGCCAGTTGGCGGAGGGCTGAGGTGTTCTGGCCGGGCACCTTGGTGGGCATCCTCGCCGGCTGGGCATTGGCGAGCATTCCGGGCGCCATGCTCGGCGCGTTGCTGGGCCAGGTGCTCGACCGGCGCCTGAAGAAGCGCACCTGGCGCGGACTGTTCGAGCAGCTGCGCGGTGGCCCGCAGGTCAGCGACCAGGAGCTGCTGTTCCTGCTGCTCGGCCGTCTGGCCAAGAGTCGCGGTCGGGTCGTCGATGCGCATATCCAGCAGGCGAGGGCGGAAATGCAGCGCCTGCAACTGGATGAGGGCGCGCGGCGCCAGGCGATCGATGCCTTTGGTCGCGGCAAGGTGGGTGGCGAGTTGCTCGACGTTGGCCTACGTCAGCGCCGTGGTCAGGAGGCCACGGCCGAAGGGCTGATCCAGGCCTGCTGGCGCATGGTCTGGGCCGCCGGCGCAGCCAATGCCGCACAGAACAACCTGCTGCAGCAGTGGGGCGAAACCCTGGGCCTCACCCGCGCACGAGTTCAGACTTTGGGGGCGGCAGCGGAACCGCCAAAGGCGCCGGCGACCCCGCGCGAGTCCTACACCGGAGCACTGCGGCTGCTGGGTGTGACGGCGCAGAGCGAGCCTGAGGAGATCAAGCGCGCCTACCGCAAGCTGATCAGCCAGAACCACCCGGACAAGCTCGAAGGCCTGGGCGCCAGCCCCGAGCGGATCGCCGCGGCGACCAGTCGGACCCGCGAGATCCAGGCCGCCTACCTGCTGGTGCGCCAGCGCAAGGGCTTCCGCTGAGTCACGGCTGCTCGATCGGTTCCAGGTGCATCGACAGCCAGCCACGGATACGCCGGTAGAGCTGGTCCTGCTCGGTGCCCAGGTCGGCGGGCAGGGCGTTCATGCCGATCTGCACGTAGTTCGGCGCCTTCTGCCGCTTGCTCGCTTGCAGGCGCAGCTTCGCCGCCGCTACGTCGGTGGCCTTGTCCTTGTAATAGAAGTCCCCGGTGGCGAGGTTCAGCAGCGGCACGGTTTCGTCCAGTGATGGCTTGAAGTCGCGCGGCATCTCCGGCGCCACCAGCAGCAGGTTCTTGATGTCGGCCGGCGTGCGCTCGCCCAGGTAGCGCACCGCCCAGTAAGCGCCGGTGCCGTGGCCGAGCAGTACGATGGTTTTCGGCTTGTGCTGCTGCGCCAGCTCCACGGCCGCCTGGATGCGCGCCAGCACCCGTTCGGCGTGGGCCGTGCGCAGTTCCACCGGGTCAGTGGGCGGCGGTGGGGTTTGCGCGCTGGCCTGGGCCGGCTCGGCGCTACCGGTTTCGGCGGTGGTTTCCGGCGTCGGCGTGGCGCTGCCATCGCTGCCTGTCACCTCGGGTTTGCTGGCGCTGTCGGTGGCCGTGGCGTCGGTGTCGGCGCTGGCCTTGTCCGGCGATTCCTTCGGACGCGGGATCGGCGCGGTGCTCTGCGGGTCGGGGAGGGTGACGGCCAGGGTCTGCCAGCCGGCATCGGGCAGCTTGCGTCGCAGAGGGCCGATTGCCACCGGCCAGTCGGCGCTTTCGCCATCGCCGGGAATGAGGATCACCGCGCCCTCGGCCTCGGCTGAGTTGGCGGGTAGCCAGAGGGCGAGGAAGGTTTCCTCGCCGGCCTTGAGTTCCTGGCGTTCGCTTTCGGGCAACTGGCGCACCAGGCCGCTGGCTTCGTCCTGGCTTCGCTCGTTCACTGCCGGACGCAGCACCGGAGCGGCGGGCGGTTTGTCCGCTGCGGCGGGCTTGGCGTCTTCGCCCCCACTGGCACCCAGCGGCGCAAGGCCGAGGCACAGGCTGAGGGCGAGAAGCGTCGGGCGAGGCAAATGCGGCATCGGAGATATCCCTGTCTGGCGGGCAGCAAGCGGCGGGCGCGAGAGCGGCCAGCCTAGCGGCTTGTATTAGCTTTGTCAGGCGCAGGCGTGCCGGGTTCAACCGGGGTTGCTGTAAGGTATGCCGGCCATTTGCTTTGACCCGAGTGAAATCCATGGTGCTGTCGGCATGAGTCGTCTGTTCTGCAAAGTCTGCCTGGCCTGGTTGTGCTGCCTGCCGTTGCTGGCTGTGGCGGAAACCGTTGCGCCACCGTTGACGCTCGACGAAGCGCAACTCGCGTGGCTTGCCGAGCACCCGCAGCTGCGCGTTGGCGCCGTGCTGGAAGCCCCCTATGTGCAGCAGGACCGTCGCCTGCAACAGCTCTCCGGGGCCAACGTCGAGCTGCTGGAGTGGCTGGCCAAGGCCCTGCACGTCAGCCTGGAGTGGCGCACCTATCCTGACCAGACCGCGCTGGAAAAGGCGGTGCGTGCCGGCGAGATCGACCTCGCGCCCGGCGTCAGCCAGACCCCTGCGACACTGCGCGACTGGCTGTTCTCCGACCCTTACCTGCGCGTGCCGCGCCTGGTCGTCGGCGACCGCCGCAGTGGCACCTCGGTGGAGCTGGACAGCCTCGGCGACGGCGAGTCCGTCTCCGTCCGCGGGCCCGGCCCGGTGGTGGACTACCTGCGCAGTACCTATTCGGGTTTGACCCTGCAGGTCGTCGACAGTGACCGCGAAGTGCTGCGCAAGGTGCTCGGCCGCGAGGCCAACTATGCGGTGATCGACGAGGCGCAGTTGGCGCGCCTGACCCGCGAAACCGAGTTCACCGGCCTCTGGGTCGTGGCCGACATCGGCTATCCGCAACTGCTGCGGGTGGCGACCCGGCGCGGCCTGCCGGAACTGGCGGGCATCATCGATGCGGCACTGCGTGCGGTGCCGGCCAAGGACCTCGACCAGCTCCACGAACGTTGGCTGCAGCCGACCTACCCGCGCCTGGGCTCTTCCCCCGGCTTCTGGCAGAACCTCTGCATCCTGCTCGGCCTGCTGCTGCTGTTCGCGGTCGCCGCGCTGCTCTGGCTGCGTCGTCAGCACCGCGCCCTGGAGTCACGACTGCTCGCCGCGCGCCGTGATATCGAGTTGCGCCAGGCGGCGGAGCAGGCCCTGCGCCTGACCCAGTTCGCCATCGACAGCAGCACCGTGGGCATTCTCTGGGTCAACTGGGACAGCCACGTGCGCTATGCCAACCGCGCGGCGGAGGAGATGCTCGGCTATGTGCCGGGCGCGGTGGTGGACCGGCCGCTGTCGGATTTCGAGCCGACGTTGAACATGGACCGCTGGCTCAACCTCTGGCGCCGCGCTCGTAACGCCGACGAGGCGCCGCTGAGCTTCGAGACCCGTTGCCTGCGCGCCGACGGCCAGTGGCTGCCGGCGGACGTTTCGCTGAGTTTCCTGCGATTCGGCGACTCGGAGTACCTGCTGGTGTTCCTCAATGACGTCACCGAGCGCCGCCGTGCCCGCGCCGCGCTGGAAGAGAGCGAGGCGCGCCTGCAGGGCATCGCCGCCAACGTGCCGGGGCTGGTGTTCCGCCTGGAGCCCAACGCACCGGACGACGACTCCGATTTCGCCTACATCAGCTTCATCACCGGCGGCAGCGAAACCTCGCTGGGATACTCGCCCGGCTACCTGCGCGAGAGCGGCCTGGGCATCATGGGCCTGGTGCATCCTTCCGAGCGCGAGGGCTACCTGGCCAGCCAGCTGGCGGCGGTGGAGGGTCAGCGCAACTGGCTCTGGCAGGGGCGCATCCTCACCCGCAGCCACGAGCCGCGCTGGGTGGATATCAAGGCTACGGTGCGCAAGCTGGACGACGGCCGATCGGCCTGGGACGGCGTGGTCTGGGATGTCACCGAGCACAAGCAGATCGAGCTGGAGTTGCAGGACTCCCGCGCACAGCTGCGCGAGCTGTCGGCACACCTGGAGAGCGTGCGGGAGGAGGAGAAGGCGCGCATCGCCCGCGAAGTGCACGATGAACTGGGCCAGGTGCTCACCGTGCTCAAGCTGGAGACCTCGATGTGCGAGCTGGCCTACGCCGAGCTGGACGCTGGCCTGCGCGAGCGCCTGGACAACATGAAGCGCCTGATCGCCCAGCTGTTCCAGTTGGTGCGTGACGTGGCCACCGCACTGCGCCCGCCGATCCTCGACGCCGGCATTGGCTCGGCGGTGGAATGGCAGGCGCGTCGCTTCGAATCGCGCACGCAGATTCCCTGCCTGGTGGAGGTGCCGGAGAATCCGCCGGAGCTGTCCGACGCCAAGGCCATCGGGCTGTTCCGCATCCTCCAGGAGGCGCTGACCAATGTCATGCGCCATGCCCAGGCGCATACTGTGGAACTGCAGCTGAGCGTCGAAGGGCGCGAGTTGTGCCTGCGTATTGCCGATGACGGTGTGGGCTTCGACCCGAACGCCACGCGCCAGGGCGTTTCCTTTGGCCTGGTGGGCATGCGCGAGCGGGTGCTGATGTTCGGCGGCACCCTGCAGATCGACAGCCAGCCCGGGGAGGGCACCACGCTGTGGATCCGGGTGCCTCTGCGCTCGGCAGGCGCGTAGCCGGGCGGCAACCATAACGACAATGACAAGAGTGGATCGGGAGGAAGGGCGGTGATTCGAGTGCTGGTGGCGGAAGACCATACGATCGTGCGCGAGGGCATCAAGCAACTGATCGGCATGGCCAAGGACCTGCAGGTGGTGGGTGAGGCCACCAACGGCGAGCAGTTGCTCGAAACCCTGCGCCAGACGCCCTGCGAAGTGGTCCTGCTGGACATCTCCATGCCTGGCGTCAACGGCCTGGAAGCCATCCCGCGGATCCGCGCGCTGAACAATCCACCGGCCATCCTCATGCTGTCCATGCACGACGAGGTGCAGATGGTCGCCCGTGCGCTGAAGGTCGGCGCCGCCGGCTACGCGACCAAGGACAGCGACCCGGCGCTGCTGCTTACCGCGATCCGCAAGGTAGCCAGTGGTGGCCGTTATATCGACCCCGATCTCGCCGACCGCATGGTCTTCGAAGTCGGCCTCACCGATTCGCGCCCGCCCCATGCGCTGCTGTCGGAGCGCGAGTTCTCGGTGTTCGAGCGCCTGGTGCACGGCGAGGGCGTCAACGAGATCGCCCAGCAACTGGCGGTCAGCAGCAAGACCATCAGTACCCACAAGGCGCGCCTGATGCAGAAACTCAACGCCAACTCGGTGGCGGACCTGGTGCGGTACGCCATGGAGCACAAGCTCGTCTGATCGCTCCCCGCTGCCGTTTTGATCTGCGGCAGATGGCCATCTGAATTTTCCCTCCACTCTGTGCGACGTGTCCGATTTCTGTAACGAACCGTCTATCTAGCGGGCGTGAGGCAGGGAATGATTGCCGGCTTCATGCAGTACGTCGTGATAACAAGGAGAAGAAGATGTTGCGAGCGGTAAGGGGAGGGCTGCTGTTCGGCCTGCTGGGGAGCGCGGCGATGCCGGCGCTGGCGGACTACGTCACGGTGATTTCCTTCGGGGGCGCCAACAAGGCAGCGCAGGAAGCGGCCTTCTACAAACCGTTCAAGGAAGTGACCGGCAACGCCGTCGTACACGGCTCCTACAACGGCGACCTGGCCAAGCTCAAGCGCATGGTGGAAATCAGCCATGTGTCCTGGGACGTGGTGGAAGTCGAGGCCCCCGAGCTCGCGCGCGGCTGCGAGGAAGGGCTGTTCATGAAGCTCGACCCCAAGACCCTGGGCAACACCGCCGATTTCGTTCCCGGCGCGGTGCAGCCGTGCGGCGTCGGCATCTTCGTCTGGACCACGCTGCTGGCCTACAACCAGAGCAAGCTGCAGGGCACGCCCAGCAGTTGGGCGGATTTCTGGGACACGAAGAAATTCCCCGGCAAGCGCGGCCTGCGCTGGGGCGCCAAGTACAGCCTGGAATTCGCCCTGATGGCCGACGGCGTCGCGCCCAAGGACGTCTACAAGGTGCTCGCCACCAACGAGGGCGTCGACCGTGCCTTCCGCAAGCTCGATGAGCTGAAGCCGAACATCAACTGGTGGAAGTCCGGCCAGGACCCGGTGCGCGACCTCGCCGACGGCACCGTGGTGATGAGCTCCGCCTACAACGGTCGGATCGCCGCCGCGCAGGCCGAGCAGAAGGGCTTCCGCATGGTCTGGGCCGGCGGCATCTACGACTTCGACTTCTGGGCGCTGCCTTCGGGCGTGTTCAAGAAGGAGCTGGCCGAGCAGTTCGTCAACTTCGCCGGCCAACCGCAACAGCAGAAGGCCTTCGCCGAGAACATCGCCTACGGCCCGACCAACCGCAAGGCCGTGGAGCTGCTGGCGCCGGACGTGGCCGCCAACCTGCCCACCGCGCCGCAGAACATCGCCAATGCCGTGGGCATGAACGTGGCGTTCTGGGCCGAGCATGGCGACGCCCTGGAGCAGCGCTTCCAGGCCTGGGCCAAGCGCTGATCGGCGGACTGCCGACCAGGTATTGGTCGGCAGTCGGTTTCCCTGGATTTTGTAGGGCGATCCCTACAATGCATCCTCTCTAAGCCTTATAGCAATCTCTCATACCGCCCGATTTGCGTGCCGTTCCAGCTTCTCTAGGCTTGATTCAACGGCATTTACAAAAAAACAAAGGTGCGGTGATGGCCGAGAATCAGGCAAACGATGTGCTGGTGAGCTTCCGTGGTGTGCAGAAGAGCTACGACGGCGAATCCCTCATCGTGAAGGACCTCAATCTGGACATTCGCAAAGGCGAATTCCTGACGCTGCTGGGGCCGTCCGGTTCCGGCAAGACCACCAGCCTGATGATGCTGGCCGGTTTCGAAACGCCCACCGCCGGTGAAATCCAGCTCGCCGGCCGGGCCATCAACAACGTCCCCCCGCACAAGCGCGACATCGGCATGGTGTTCCAGAACTATGCGCTGTTCCCGCACATGACGGTGGCCGAGAACCTGGCCTTCCCGCTCTCCGTGCGCGGCATGAGCAAGACCGATGTGAGCGAGCGGGTGAAGCGCGCGCTGTCGATGGTCCAGCTCGATACCTTCGCCGGTCGCTATCCCGCCCAGCTGTCCGGCGGCCAGCAGCAGCGCGTGGCCCTGGCCCGTGCGCTGGTCTTCGAGCCGCAACTGGTGCTGATGGACGAACCCCTGGGTGCCCTGGACAAACAGCTGCGTGAACACATGCAGATGGAGATCAAGCACATCCACCAGCGCCTGGGCGTGACCGTGGTCTACGTGACCCACGACCAGGGCGAAGCCCTGACCATGTCCGACCGCGTGGCGGTGTTCCACCAGGGCGAGATCCAGCAGATCGCCCCGCCGGCCGAGCTCTACGAACACCCGCGCAACTCCTTCGTCGCCAACTTCATCGGCGAGAACAACCGCATTGCCGGCCAGCTCCAGGCCCGCGATGGCGACCGCTGCACCGTGGGCCTGGCCCGTGGCGAGAAGGTCGAGGCGCTGGCGGTCAACGTCGGCAACGTCGGTGACACCGTCAGCCTGTCGATCCGCCCCGAGCGCGTACGCCTGAACGGCCACAGCGAGAACTGCGTGAACCGCTTCTCCGGCCGCGTCGCCGAGTTCATCTACCTGGGTGACCACGTGCGCATCCGCCTGGAGGTCGCGGGCCGTACCGATTTCTTCGTCAAACAGCCGATCGCCGAGCTCGATCCCGCGCTCAGTGTTGGCGACGTGGTTCCGCTGGGCTGGGAAGTCGAGCACGTCCGCGCGCTCGACCCGCTGCCCGCGGCGTAACGAAAGCGGCCCGGCCACTCCCGGACGCCTCCAAGAAAAACAAACCTGCACACTGTGGAGACAACAATAATGTCGAAGTCCCTAAAAGCAGCGGGCCTGAAGCTCGCGGCACTGAGCGTCGGCCTGGCCTGCGCGGCCCAGTCCATGGCCGCCACCGACCTGACCGTGGTGTCCTTCGGCGGCGCCAACAAGAACGCCCAGGTGAAGGCGTTCTACGAGCCCTACCAGAAGTCCACCGGCAACAAGATCGTCGCTGGCGAGTACAACGGTGAGATGGCCAAGGTGAAGGCCATGGTCGACACCAACAGCGTTTCCTGGGACCTGGTGGAAGTCGAGTCGCCGGAACTGGCCCGTGGCTGTGACGAAGGCCTGTTCGAAGAAATCGACCCGGCCATCCTCGGCAAGGCCGAAGACTACGTGCCGGGCGCCGTGACCAACTGCGGCGTCGGCTTCTTCGTCTGGTCCACCGTGCTGGCCTACAACGCCGACAAGCTCAAGACCGCGCCGACCAGCTGGGCCGATTTCTGGGATACCCAGAAATTCCCGGGCAAGCGTGGCCTGCGCAAGGGCGCCAAGTACACCCTGGAATTCGCCCTGATGGCCGACGGCGTCGCGCCCAAGGACGTCTACAAGGTGCTGGCCACCAAGGAAGGCCAGGACCGCGCCTTCAAGAAACTCGACCAGATCAAGCCGAGCATCCAGTGGTGGGAAGCCGGCGCGCAGCCGCCTCAGTACCTCGCCTCCGGTGACGTGGTCATGAGCTCCGCCTACAACGGCCGCATTGCCGCCGTGCAGAAAGAGAGCAACCTGAAGATCGTCTGGAACGGCGGCATCTACGACTTCGACGCCTGGGCCATCCCCAAGGGCGCCAAGAAGGTCGACGAAAGCCTGAAGTTCATCGCCTTCTCGGTGCAGCCCGAACAGCAGAAGACCTACTCCGAGAACATCGCCTACGGCCCGGTCAACAAGAACGCCGTACCGCTGCTGAGCAAGGACCTGCTCAAGGACATGCCGACCACCCCGGAAAACATGCAGGGCCAGGTGGGCATGGACGTGACCTTCTGGGCTGACTACGGCGAGCAGCTGGAACAGCGCTTCAACGCCTGGGCTGCCAAGTAAGCCACCAGCGTCTCACCGCCACGGCCTCCCGGACGCGGCGGACCGGAGCCGCCGCCCCTCGCGGCGGCTCCTCCTGACACCACACCTTGGCCGCCCCCGGGCGGCCCGTTTTACCGGAGTTCGCTATGG
This sequence comes from Enterobacterales bacterium AE_CKDN230030158-1A_HGKHYDSX7, assembly GCA_046940325.1. Classification (GTDB taxonomy): domain Bacteria; phylum Pseudomonadota; class Gammaproteobacteria; order Pseudomonadales; family Pseudomonadaceae; genus Pseudomonas. The sequence continues at coordinate 818,761 of JBKYMN010000002.1, forward strand.
CCACCGCTGTGTCGATGAACGAGGTCGCCGGCCCCACCCTCAAGCAGCGCCTGGCGCGCGCGGAGCGGATGAACCGCCTGAAGTCGCAGGCGCTGGTGCTGCCCCTGCTGGTCTTCCTGCTGCTGACCTTCCTGGTGCCCATCGCGGCATTGCTCTACAAGAGCGTGAACAACCCCGAGGTCGTCGGCGCGCTGCCGCTGACCGTCAACGCCATTTCCGAGTGGGACGGCAAGTCGCTGCCCTCGGACGCGGTGTACAAGGCGCTGAGCGAAGACCTGGTCGCCGCGCGCAAGAACCAGACCATCGGTGACCTGTCCAAGCGCCTGAACATGGAGCTGGCCGGCTACCGCAGCCTGCTCTCCAAGACCGCGCGCGCGTTGCCGTTCAAGGAGCAGCCGGCGTCGTACAAGGACGCGATGGAAGGCCTCGACGAGCGCTGGGGCGACCCGGCCTACTGGCAGGCGATCCGCCGCAACGCCAGCTCGGTCACTCCTTATTACCTGCTGGCGGCGCTCGATCACCGTATCGACGACCTGGGCGAGATCGCCCGCGCCACGCCCGACCAGTCGATCTACCTGGATATCTTCGCCCGCACCTTCTGGATGGGCGCGGTGATCACCCTGATCTGCCTGGCGTTGGCCTACCCGCTGGCCTACCTGCTGGCGATCCTGCCGACCCGCAAGTCCAACCTGCTGATGATCATGGTGCTGCTGCCGTTCTGGACCTCGATCCTGGTGCGCGTCGCCGCGTGGATCGTGCTGCTGCAGTCGGGCGGCCTGATCAACGGCGCGCTGCTGAAGATGGGCCTGATCGACCAGCCGCTGCAGCTGGTGTTCAACCGCACCGGCGTGTACATCTCCATGGTCCACATCATGCTGCCGTTCATGATCCTGCCGATCTACAGCGTGATGAAGGGCATTTCCCCCAGCTACATGCGCGCCGCGATTTCCCTGGGCTGCCACCCGTTCGCCAGCTTCTGGAAGGTCTACTTCCCGCAGACCGTGGCCGGTGTCGGCGCCGGTTGCCTGCTGGTGTTCATCCTGTCGATCGGCTACTACATCACCCCGGCGCTGCTGGGCAGCCCGAACGACCAGATGGTCAGCTACTTCGTCGCCTTCTACACCAACACCACCATCAACTGGGGCATGGCCACGGCCCTGGGCGGCCTGCTGCTGTTCGCCACCCTGGTGCTCTACGTGATCTATGGCTGGCTGGTGGGCGCGAGCCGCCTGCGCCTGGGCTGATGAGGAGAACAAGAAGATGCTGAGCCCCTACATGTCCCCGGTCGAGCGCGTGTGGTTCTACACCCTGCGCATCCTCTGCGGTCTGATCCTGCTGTTCCTGGTGCTGCCGGTACTGGTCATCGTGCCGCTGTCGTTCAACTCCGGCACCTTCCTGGTCTACCCGCTGCAGGGCTTCTCCCTGCGCTGGTACGCCGACTTCTTCAACTCCGCCGAGTGGATGCGTGCGCTGACCAACAGCATCATCGTCGCCCCGGCGGCCACCGTGCTGGCGATGGTCTTCGGCACCCTGGCGTCGATCGGCCTGACCCGCGGCGACTTCCGCGGCAAGGCGCTGATCATGAGCCTGGTGATCTCGCCGATGGTCGTTCCGGTGGTGATCATCGGCGTGGCCAGCTACCTGTTCTTCGCGCCGCTGGGCCTGGGCAACAGCTACATCTCGCTGATCATCGTCCACGCGGTGCTCGGTGTGCCCTTCGTCATCATCACCGTGTCGGCGACCCTGCAGGGCTTCAACTACAACCTGGTGCGCGCCGCCGCCAGCCTCGGTGCACCACCGGTACTGACCTTCTTCAAGGTCACCCTGCCGCTGATCGCCCCCGGGGTGATTTCCGGCGCGCTGTTCGCCTTCGCCACCTCCTTCGATGAAGTGGTGGTGACTCTGTTCCTCGCCGGCCCCGAGCAGGCCACCCTGCCGCGCCAGATGTTCAGCGGCATCCGCGAGAACCTCAGCCCGACCATCGCCGCCGCGGCGACCCTGCTGATCGGCTTCTCCGTCCTGCTCCTGCTGACCCTCGAGTGGCTGCGCGGCCGCAGCGAGAAACTGCGTACCGCACCGACTTCCTGATTCACAGTGTTTCGCGGACGGTTCCGTCACCGTGCTCACCCACGGCGACGGGATCGAGCCGCGATCTTTTTTTCCGCTTCTGCATTTCCCGCCCCGTTCGTGAACTTTCCGCCTCGGTTATCGGCCCAATCCCCTTCCGGCCGTCCGAGCGGCTACAATGCGCGCCATCCGTGATTTCGCCCACAGAGGTGCGCCATGCAACCCTACGCCATCGCTCCGTCGATCCTGTCCGCCGACTTCGCCCGCCTGGGTGAGGACGTGGACAAGGTGCTCGCTGCCGGCGCCGACATCGTCCACTTCGATGTGATGGACAACCACTACGTGCCGAACCTGACCATCGGCCCGATGGTCTGCACGGCCCTGCGCAAGTACGGCGTCACCGCGCCCATCGACGTGCACCTGATGGTCTCCCCGGTGGACCGCATCATCGGCGACTTCATCGAAGCCGGCGCCACCTACATCACCTTCCATCCCGAAGCCACCCAGCACATCGACCGTTCCCTGCAACTGATCAAGGACGGCGGCTGCAAGGCCGGCCTGGTGTTCAACCCGGCCACTTCGCTGGATGCACTCAAGTACGTGATGGACAAGATCGACATGGTCCTGCTGATGAGCGTGAACCCCGGCTTCGGCGGGCAGAAGTTCATCCCTGGCACCCTCGACAAGCTGCGCGAAGCCCGCGCGCTGATCGACGCCTCCGGCCGTGACATCCGCCTGGAGATCGACGGCGGGGTCAACGTGAAGAACATCCGCGAGATCGCCGAAGCGGGCGCCGACACCTTCGTCGCCGGCTCCGCCATCTTCAACGCACCGGACTACGCCGAGGTCATCCGCGCCATGCACGCTGAGCTGGCGCAGGCGCGCAAGTGATGAGCGCTGCACAACTGCCGTTCGCCGGGCTGCCGCGCCTGGTGATGTTCGACCTGGACGGCACCCTGGTGGATTCGGTTCCCGATCTCGCCGCGGCGGTGGACACGATGCTGCTGGCGCTCGGGCGCCAGGCCGCCGGCCTGGACGCGGTGCGTCACTGGGTCGGCAACGGTGCCCGCGTGCTGGTGCGCCGTGCCCTGGCCAATGACATCGAACACGAGGGCGTCAGCGAGGCAGACACCGAGCGCGCCCTCGAACTGTTCATGGACGCCTACGCCGACAGCCACGCGCTGACCGTGGTCTATCCCGGCGTGATCGAGACCCTGAAGTGGCTGAAGAAGCGCGGCGTGGAGCTGGCGCTGATCACCAACAAGCCCGAGCGCTTCGTCGGCCCGCTGCTGGACGAGATGAAGCTGGGCAAGTTCTTCCGCTGGATCATCGGCGGCGACACCCTGCCACAGCAGAAGCCCGACCCGGCCGCGCTGCTGTTCGTGATGAAGATGGCCGGTGTGTCGGCAGAACAGGCGCTGTTCGTCGGTGACTCGCGCAACGACATCCTCGCCGCCAAGGCCGCCGGCGTGCGCAGCGTGGGCCTGAGCTACGGCTACAACCACGGCCGCCCCATCGCCGAGGAAACCCCGACGCTGGTGCTCGACGACCTGCGCCATCTGCTGCCTTGCTTCGACTCGGGCAAAGCGATAGTGTTGCCCGACTCCGCCTCAACTCCCGCTCAGCGAGACAGCACCGTGGAAACGGCACCCCACACACTCTGGATGAAGGTCATCAAGGCCCTGGCCCGCTGGCGCTGGCGCGCCTGACATCCTTTGGCCGGTACGCCCGGCGCGTGTGTGCACCCAAGTCCGTTACCTCCTCATTCCACGAGGCTGATCATGACCCGCGAAGAATTCCAGCGCCTGGCCGCCGAAGGCTACAACCGCATTCCGCTGACCTGCGAAACCCTTGCCGACTTCGACACCCCGCTGTCGATCTACCTGAAGCTGGCCGACGGTCCCAATACCTACCTGCTCGAATCCGTGCAGGGCGGCGAGAAGTGGGGCCGTTACTCGATCATCGGCCTGCCGAGCCGCACCGTGCTGCGCGTGTACGGCCACCAGGCGAGCATCAAGGTCGACGGCGTCGAGACCGAGAGCTTCGAATGCGCCGATCCGCTGGCCTTCGTCGAGGAGTTCAAGGAGCGCTACCGCGTACCGACCATCGCCGGTCTGCCGCGCTTCAACGGTGGGCTGGTCGGCTACTTCGGCTATGACTGCGTGCGCTACGTCGAACAGCGCCTGGCGCAGTGCCCGAACCCGGACCCGCTGAACAATCCCGACATCCTGCTGATGGTCTCCGACGCCGTGGTGGTGTTCGACAACCTCGCCGGCAAGATGCACGCCATCGTCCTCGCCGACCCGGCGCAGGCCGACGCCTACGACAAGGGCCTGGCGCAGCTGGAAGAACTGCTGGAGCGCCTGCGCCAGCCGATCACTCCGCGCCGCGGCCTGGATTTCAGCGCGGTGAACGCGCCGGAGCCGCAGTTCCGCGCCAGCTTCACCCGCGAGGACTACGAGCGCGCGGTGGACACCGTGAAGGAATACATCCTCGCTGGCGACTGCATGCAGGTCGTGCCGTCGCAGCGCATGTCCATCGACTTCACCGCCGCGCCCATCGACCTGTACCGCGCGCTGCGCTGCTTCAACCCGACGCCGTACATGTACTTCTTCAACTTCGGCGACTTCCATGTCGTCGGCAGCTCGCCGGAAGTGCTGGTACGTGTCGAGGACGGCGAAGTCACCGTGCGCCCCATCGCCGGCACCCGCCCGCGTGGCGCGACCGAAGAGGCCGACCGCGCGCTGGAAGAGGACCTGCTCTCCGACGCCAAGGAAATCGCCGAGCACCTGATGCTCATCGACCTGGGCCGCAACGACGTCGGCCGCGTCTCCGACACCGGCACGGTGAAAGTCACCGAGCAGATGGTGATCGAGCGCTACTCGAACGTCATGCACATCGTTTCCAACGTCAACGGCCAGCTCAAGCCGGAGCTGTCCGCGATGGACGCGCTGCGCGCGATCCTGCCGGCCGGCACCCTGTCCGGTGCGCCGAAGATCCGCGCCATGGAAATCATCGACGAGCTGGAGCCGGTCAAGCGCGGCATCTACGGCGGCGCCGTGGGCTACCTCGCGTGGAACGGCAACATGGATACCGCCATTGCCATCCGCACCGCAGTGATCAAGAACGGCGAGCTGCACGTGCAGGCCGGCGGTGGCATCGTTGCCGACTCGGTGCCGGCGGCGGAGTGGGAAGAAACCATCAACAAGCGTCGCGCGATGTTCCGCGCCGTGGCGCTGGCCGAGCACACCGCCCAGGTGCATGGCCGCGATTGAGTGGCTGATTGACTGAAAAAGCCCCGCTTCGGCGGGGCTTTTTCTTTCGCGGTTGCTGGCTGCCTGTGTGACTTACCGTGGGTTCCAGGCCGCGTTGGGAAAGGACTGGTGTGAGGGCTGGTCCTCGCGCAGAAGCGCTCGAATGGCGCTGCTCTTCGTAGGAGCGAGCTTGCTCGCGAACAGCGTTGCCGCCTGCTTCGGTGCCAGGCAGGTTCGCGAGCAAGCTCGCTCCTGCAAGGCATGGCACGCGTGGCGCGCCGGCCCTCACCCCGCCTGCCGCGCCTCCACCACCTGCAGGTTCGCTTTGCGCCGGGCCAACGCGGCATCCGCCTGCTGCGAGCGCTCCTCCACATAAGCGGCCAGGTGATCCACCGCGACGTACTGCATCGCCTTGTGGCTGTCGTCCAGCGTGGTCACCGGCAGGGCGATGCGCCCGCAGGACAGCGCCTTGCTGAAGTTCTCCCGGTTCAGGTTGCGGAACCAGCGCTCGCGCACCTGCTCCAGCGGCACCAGGACATCCCCGAAGATCTGATAGACCAGGCTCACCGTCTCCGGGCGCGGGGCGGGGCGAATATCGGCGGTCGACTGCATGGGACTCTCCTGTTCCGATGGGGTGGCGACAGGAGTAAATATAGCAAAGGTTGTATTTCTATTCAATCAAAACCCCGCCGAAACGGGGTTTTCTTCAACCGACCTGCTCAGCGCACCAGGGTCGGCGCCCGACGGTGGCGCACCGTGGACCACCAGAACACCCAGCCGATCATGCGGATCTGCCCACTGTCGAACTGCTCCGGCGGGTACTCCTCGTCCGGGTATTCCTCGCGGTTGAAGCTGCGTAGGCGAATGCCGCCGCCGGGGAGGCGGTAGACGAACTTCACACGCAGCATGCCCTCGTGTTCCAGGGCGTAGATCTCGCCGTCGGTGATGTGCGTGGTGGCGGTGTCGATGCCGATGGTGGAGCCATCCATGATCAGCGGCTCCATGCTGTTGCCGGTGAGCTGGGCGCAGATCGCGGCCGCCGGATCGACCCCTGCCGCGCGCAGCGTGGCGTACGAGAATCGCAGCTTGCGCCCCTCTATCTCGCGCACCGCGGTGCGTCCGGCGCCGGCCGCCAGTTCCACTTCCTTGTACAGGCGTAGTTCCACTTCGTCCTCGTCCAGCGGCGTGTCGCTATCCCATGGGTGCAGCGGTTCCAGTCGCAGCGGGCTGCCATCGGCAGGCCTTCCGGCCGACGCACTGACGGGCTGGGCCGACGCATCTTCGCCGGTGGCCAGCCAGGTCGGCGAGACCCCCAGCGCGCTGGCGATCTCGATCAGCTTGCGCGTGCTCTGCGCCTTGCCCGAGGTCAGCTTGTGAATGGTGTTCTGCGAAACCCCGGCGGCTTCGGCCAGGGTTTCCTGCTTGAGGTTGCGCGAGGCCATCGCCTGTTTCAGACGGTCAGCCAGCGTCGATGAAGGTGATTTGTCCATGGCGGCACTCTACCTCCTGGGTTGTAGCGTGTAAATAGCTTTGGTGTTGACTAAATATAGCTCTGGTTGTAATCATAAAAACCAGCAGCCCGCCGGAGACATGAAAACCGGTTCGGCTGACGGGAGGCGAACGGCTTCCCCCTCACCGCGGCAAGGAGGCCGTGGGTTACCTGCGCAGCAGGCTGGAGGGCGCGGGCGGGCCAGGGAGGCGCCGCCCGCGTACCGGCAAGGGATGCCGCCCACCGAGTCGGCGTCCGCGACGAACAGATCGCGACTGACCACCCCAGGCGGCCGAAGGCTCGGCGACCACGGAAGGGCACGTCGCCAGGAGGACTTTCATGAACCAACACCTGCAAAGCGTCAGCATCATCCATAGGGAGGTGCGTCATGGCTGATATCGCCGACTACGCCAACGACCTGGTCCTCGATCGTATCGAAGACCTGCTGCACAGCCGCCGCTCGGCGGTGGCCGTCAGCTCCGCCGAGTACTGCGAAGACTGCGGCGACGACATCCCGTTGGCGCGCCGCCTGGCCGCGCCGGGCTGCACCCGCTGCATCGACTGCCAGGCAATGGATGAACTGGAGCGGCGGCACTGAGCCGCCCTGGGAGACGCGCCGTGATCAAACCCATCGACGAAATGCTCAAGCTCTGGGCCGAAGAACTGCACAATCCCGGCAGCGCTGGTGGCGGCTACGCCGGCGGCAATCTGCTGGCGATGATGATCGCCAACAAGGGCGAGATGATCCGCGGTACCCGTGGCAGCAAGGTCATCCTCGATCGCGTCGCCGAACTGGACCTGATCATCAATCAGCTGCCGGACGAGCAGAAGGACGTGGTCACCGAGCACTACCTCAACCGCGAGAGCGAAGCCTCGCAGAAATACCGGCATTGCCGCTGCAGCCGCAACACCTTCTACCTGCGCCTGCATGTGGCGCACCAGAGCATCCAGTCGCGGCTGATGCGCCGCGTGGCCTGAACCCTTCCCCTGCTGACCAGAAGCCCGGCCCTGCGCCGGGCTTCGTGCTTTTTGCGGGCGGCGTTGCGCTATGCTCGCGTCCCATGAAAACGCCCGTTCTCGTTCGCCCTGCCGAACCCGCCGACACCGATGCCATCCTTCGTATTCTCGGCGAAACCTACGAGGCGACCTGGAAGCCCGAGCTGACGGCCGAGGCCATCGCACGTTTCGAGGCGAACTCGCACAGCGTTGCCTATGTGCGCGAGCGCCTGCCGTACTTCTGCGTTGCCTGTAGCGCTGGTGAAGTCGTCGGCGTGCTCGACTGGCGTGACGACTTCATCGACGCCCTGCATGTTTCGCCGCGACGGCAGCGCCTGGGGATCGGCGCGGCACTGTTGCGACACGCCGAGGCGGAGATCGCCCGGGCGGGCCATCGGCAGGTCCGCCTGGAGACCGATACCTTCAACCGCCAGGCCCGCGCCTTCTATGCCCGCCACGGCTATGCGGAAGTCGACTTCTACCCCGACGAGGAATGGCACAGCGGCTTCACCACCGTGCTGATGAGCAAGGTGCTCTGAAATTTCCGAAGATGGATTTCGGCGTTTCGCTGGCACATTTCGGTGTGTCATCCACCTATTGCCGTGCATTCCCCAGGAAGCCTTGTTCCGGCGGGAATCGAGGGGTACAAAGTAGTCATTCTTGTAAAGGTGCGTCCCCAGGGAGCACAACGCGAACCACCGAAAAAGCCCGGCCATTGAGCCGGGCTTTTTCATGCCCGCGTTTTTATCCGCCACTTGCGGCGGGTGGCCGGCGCATGCGCCGGCAGTCATCCCCGGTCGGCTGATAGCCGCCGGTTTCGCCCGTTCGCGGGCGTCTTTATCCAAGGTGAGCCAATGGGCAACGAACCTCAGACCCTGGCCGATGTGCCTTTGTGGGGGCTGATCCTGCTCGCTGTCGCGGGCGGCATCAGCGGTGAAATGTGGCGCGCCGACAAGGCGGGCCTGGGCGGTTGGCGATTGCTGCGGCGCCTGGCGCTGCGTTCCGGCGCTTCCATCGTCTGCGGCATGGCGGTGATGTTCCTGGCCATGGCGTGCGGCGCCTCGCTGACCCTGGCCGCGGCCATCGGCAGCCTGACCGCGGCGGCCGGCGCGGAGATCGCCGTCGGCCTCTATGAGCGCTGGGCGGCGAAGCGCCTGGGTGTGTGCGAACTGCCGCCGAGCGAGCGCGGACAAGAGTGAAGCTGCAAGGAGACGACATGCCTGAACAACCTTTGACCCTGGCGCTGCTGCTCGACACGGTGGAACAGTCGCTGACCACTCGACTGACCGAGATCGGCAGCTTCCTGCGCGGCCCGCTGAAACAGGTGCCGCCGACCCTCCCGGCGCTGGCGCTCGAGTACGCCGGCCTACTGCCCGGACAGGACCCCGGCAACGGGCAGACGGCGCTGCTCTGCCAATTGCAGGCGCGCATTCTGGTCACGAGGGACGACGCCGAAGCCGAAGAACTCGCGCTGCGCAATGTCGCCGCGCTGGCCGTGCTGTTGCGCGCCCAGAACTGGGGGCTGGAACTGGAGCCGGTGTGCTTCATCCAGGCCCAGCCGGAACTCGATAATCCGCTGCTCGCAGCGTGCCGTGTGTGGCGGGTGGAGTGGCAGCAGCCGGTGCTGCTGGGCGAGGTCGAATGGCCGTGGGAAGACCAGCCACCGGGTAGTCTCATGCTGGGCTTCGACCCCGAAACCGGTCCCGGCCACGAGGGCGACTACTTCGACCCGGGAGCCGCGCAATGAACCAGGACTACGTGAGCGCCGAGCACGACCGCATGCTGGCCGCATTGCTGATGCCGTGCGAAGTGGTGGCCGTGGACCTGGCGGCGGCGCGGGTGCGGGTGCGCTCCGGCGACTGGACCAGTGCCTGGGTACGTTGGCATGCCCAGGCGGCCGGCGCTGCGCGGCACTGGCGTGCGCCGAGCCTGGGCGAGCAGGGCGTGCTGCTCAGCCCGTCCGGCATGGCCGCAATGGGCACCTTCGTGCCCGGCCTGTTCGGTGCGGCGGCAGAGGCGCCGAACAATCGCGGCGAGGTGGAGAGCTGGCATTTCCCTGACGGCGCGGTGCTCAGCTACGACTGGCAGGCGCACCGCTACGACCTGCAACTGCCCGCCGGCAGCGCCACCGTGAAGGTGGGCGGTACGCAGGTAGTGGTCGATCCCGGTGCGGTCAAAGTGACCGCTGCAAGCATCCAGCTGGTCGGCCCGGTAAGCATCAAGGGCGCGCTGACGGTGGACGGCAACATCAGTAGCACCGGCACGATCATGGATACCGCCGGCAACAGCAATCATCACACTCATTGAAGTCGCTTCGACTTCCCATCCAGGCCCGCCTCGCGCGGGCCTCTGCATTTCTGGAGACCTGCCATGGGCAACTTTTCCCGTGCGCATCCTGAGCGACGGAGGGCGCGGCCATGATCGGCATGGATCGACGCAACGGCCAGCCGCTCACGGGGCTGGCGCACCTGAAGCAATCCATCGAGGACATCCTCGGCACCCCGCTGGGCAGCCGCCGCATGCGCCCCGAATACGGCAGCCGCCTGCGGCGCATGGTTGACCTGCCGGTGACCGAAGGCTGGAAGGGCGCGGTGCAGGCCGAGGTTGCCCGCGCCATCGGCCGCTGGGAACCGCGCCTGCGCCTGAGTTCGGTGCAGGTGACGGCGGTGGTGGGCGGCAGCGTGTCGCTGCGCCTGCGCGGGGTTTACCTGGGCGACGAAGTCGGCCTGGAGGTAGCGGCATGAGCCTCATCGACCTGTCCCAACTGCCCGCCCCGGAAGTGGTGGAGAACCTCGACTTCGAGAGCCTCTACGAGGAGCTGCTGGCGGATTTCCGCAGCGCCATGGGCGAGGGCTGGAGCGCCGCGCTGGAATCCGATCCGGTGGTCAAGCTGCTGGAGCTGGCGGCCTACCGCGAGCTGCTGCTGCGTGCTCGGATCAATGATGCCGCGCGCGCCGTGATGCTCGGTTACGCGACCCAGGGTGATCTCGACCAACTGGCCGCCGGCTACAACGTACAGCGCCTGGTGATCCAGGCGGCGGATACGACCACCACCCCGCCGACCCCGGCGGTGCTGGAGGGCGATGACTCGCTGCGCAACCGCACCCAGCTCGCCTTCGACCAGCTCTCGGTGGCCGGCCCGCGCAACGCCTACGTGGCCTTCGCGCTTGGCGCCGACGGGCGTATCGCCGATGTCTCGGCGATCAGCCCGCAGCCGTGCGAGGCACTGGTCAGTGTGTTGTCTTCGGAGGGCGACGGCGCCGCGTCGGCGGAACTGCTGGAGGCTGTGCGCGCCGCGTTGAACGATGAGGACGTGCGTCCGGTGGGGGATCGCCTCACCGTGCAGTCCGCCGCCATCGTGCCGTACCAGGTCGACGCGCTGCTCTATATCTACCCGGGCCCGGAGGCCGAGCTGATCCAGCAGGCCGCCGAGGCCTCGCTGCAGACCTACATCGCCACCCAGCGCCGCATCGGCCGTGATATTCGCCGCAGCGCACTGTTTGCCGCCCTGCATGTGGAGGGCGTGCAGCGCGTCGAGTTGGCCAAGCCGGCGGCTGACGTGGTGCTCGATGCGACCCAGGCGGCCTACTGCAGCGGTTACCAGATTCGCGTGGGAGGCTCGGATGAGTAGCCGCCTGCTGCCAATCAACTCGACGCCGCTGGAGCGCGCGCTGGCGGATGTGCAGGTCGGCGACCTGCCCGTGCCACTGCGCGAAATCATGGACCCGCAGCGCTGCCCGGTGGCCCTGCTGCCGTACCTCGCCTGGGCCTGGTCGGTGGACCGCTGGGACCCGGCCTGGAGCGAGGCGGTGAAGCGCAAGGCGGTGGCCGCGGCGTTCCGCATCCACCAGCACAAGGGCACCATCGCCGCCCTGCGGCGGGTGATCGAGCCGCTGGGTTACCTGATCGAAATCATCGAGTGGTGGCAGGGCTCGCCCATGGGCGTACCGGGCACCTTCCGCCTGCGCATCGGCGTGCTCGACAGCGGCATCAGCGAAGAGATGTACCAGGAGGTGGAGCGTCTGATCGACGACGCCAAACCGCTCACGCGGCACCTCATCGGGCTGGATATCAGCCTGGAATCCCAGGGGCGGATCACCGTCGGCTCCGGGCAATACGACGGCGACATCGTCACCGTCTACCCCTACCTCCCGGATGTGATCGAAGCGATCGGCAGCCACGGCTTGCCGGGCCGGGAGCACACCATCGATAGCTTGAGTGTCTACCCATGGCAGTAACCTACTACGCACTTCTCACCACGATCGGTGCCGGCAAGCTGGCGAATGCCACCGCGCTGGGCACCACCCTGAAAATCACCCAGCTGGCCGTAGGCGACGGCGGCGGCAACGTGCCCAGCCCCGACGCCAGCCGTACCACACTGGTCAACGAAGTCCGCCGCGCGCCGCTGAACCGCCTGAGCATCGATCCGGCGAACAGCGCGCAGATCATCGCCGAACAGGTCATCCCCGAAGACGTGGGTGGCTGGTGGATCCGCGAGATGGGGTTGTACGACGAAGCCGGCGCGCTCATCGCCTACGCCAACTGCGCGCCGTCCTACAAACCGCAATTGGCCGAAGGCAGCGGCCGCACCCAGACCGTGCGCATCGTGCTGATCGTCAGCAATGCCGCCTCGGTGGAGTTGAAGATCGATCCGAGTGTGGTACTGGCGACGCGGGAGTATGTGGATAACTCCATTGTCACGGCATTGAATCGGCTGGATTACAAACAGTCCGTCCTGGCCTCGACCACAGTGAGCATCACGCTGAGTGGATTGCAGACCGTGGATGGCGTGGTTCTGAAAGCAGATGACCGTGTTTTAGTGAAGAACCAGAACAACGCCGTAGATAATGGAATCTATGTCGTTGCCAGTGGTGTCTGGAAGCGTTCGGCCGATGCTGACGAAAACAGTGAAGTGACGCCGGGGCTGACGGTGACCGTGGAGAGCGGCACAGTCCAGGCGGATAGCGTCTGGCAGTTGGTGGCTGATGGCACGGTTGTCGTGGGCGCAACTGCATTGACGTTCCAGAACATTACCAATGGCTTAGCGAAGTTGGTTTCGCCAGCGTTTTCCGGTACTCCGACTTCGCCGAATCCGTCGCAAGGTGATCTGTCGTCTCGCCTAGCTACTACTAGCTATGTTCGAAATCTAGTAGCCGGGAGTATGAGTAAGTCGGTTGCAGGCGGAGTTGACGTTACTCTGACTGCTGATGAAGTCGGGTACGGTATGCTTACTTTTACGGGCGCGCTGACGGCAAATGTCAGTGTGATCGTACCGAACGTCTATCGAAAGTGGATAGTGCATAACCGCACCAGCGGTGCGTTCACGCTGACGATCAAAACTGCCTCGGGCAATGGAGTGGCAGTAACGCAAGGGCGGCAGCGCTTTCTGGCATGCAACACCGTCGATGTGTATTCGCCAGATTTTGACTTTGTGAATACATCCTTGGAGGGAAATCCCACTGCTACTATTCAGCCGCTGTTTGACGTTTCCGCTCGTGTAGCAACAACTAGCTTTGTTCAGCGGGCATTAGGGAATTTTTCCAGCGTTCGCTCGATAAGCGCGAGCGTACAGCTAACGGCGGCAGATTGTGGCGCGAGCATTGGGCTTGGCGGGCAGAGTACTTACATAGTCACACTTCCCGATACTGCTGAAGTCGCACTTGGTTCATCGATTTCCATGCACTGCCGCGCACTTGTTCCCATTACAGTGGCAAGTAAGAGCGGAAACCAAATTTCCCCTGAAGGGAGTACCGTTAATAGCATCAAGTTGCTGGGCGGGGAGAGTGTTCGGTTCGTCTTTGAAAGTGGAGTATGGACAGTGCACGGAACGGGCGCTTTCAAATACTCGGCAGGATTGCAGTCTTCGTTATCTTCCGCGGGATATCAAAAGTTTCCAAATGGTTTGATCATGCAGTGGGGGGCCACAACTGTGGCCCAGGCCAATACGTGGACAGTGGTATCTCTTCCAACCGCCTTTACCGTGAGTAGTGCATTTCAGGTTATCTGTTCTCCTGCCGGTACCGGCCAAACTGGTGGCGGAGCAGGGGTTAGCAAGTCGCAGATTCAGGTCGCATGCAGTGTCGCTGGAGCCACGGTCTATTGGCTGGCGATGGGCGTTTGAAGGCTGCGTCTAGCTTTCTTTAAGCTGGCGAGCTGAAGCTCTTCCCAGCACCTGGCAACATGAATTGACTTAATTCGCTTCCGCAATATTCGAATGTCCGCCCTTTCAGGTGTCGGACCACCCAACCGCCTCCCGGCGGTTTTTTTATGTCTGGAGAAAACCCTATGAGCTTCTTTCACGGCGTCACCGTGACCAATGTCGACGTCGGTGCGCGCACCATTGCGCTGCCGTCGTCCTCGATCATCGGCCTGGTGGATACCTTCACCCCCGATGCCAAGCTGACCGCGCAGGCCGATGTGCCGGTGCTGCTCACCAGCCTGCGTGAAGCGGCCGCCGCGTTCGGCACCGCCTCGGCGATCTACAAGTCCTGCACCGCCATCTTCACCCAGTCCGCCGCGGTGATCGTGGCGGTGGGGGTGGCCAAGGTCGAGGATGCGGCACAGCTGACTTCCGCCATCATCGGCAGCATCACCGAAGCCGGCCAGCGTACCGGCCTGCAGGCGCTGCTCGATGGCAAGTCGCGCTTCAATGCCCAGCCGCGCCTGCTGATCGCGCCCAAGCATTCCGCCACCCAGGCAGTGGCCACCGCGATGGGCGCGCTGGCCGAGAAGCTGCGCGCCATCGCCATCGTCGACGGCCCCAACACCACCGACGAGGCGGCCATCGCCTACGCCGGCGAGTTCGGCAGCAAGCGCATCTACCTGGTCGACCCGGGTGTGCAGTACTGGGACACCGCCAGCAGCGCCACCGTCGATGCGCCGGCGTCGGCCAACGCCGCCGCGCTGTTCGCCTGGACCGACAGCCAGTACGGCTTCTGGTCCTCGCCGTCGAACAAGGAACTGCTCGGCATCACCGGCACCGGCCGCCCCATCGAGTTCCTCGACGGCGACGAAACCTGCCGCGCCAACCTGCTCAACAACGCCAACATCACCACCATCATTCGTGACGACGGCTATCGCCTGTGGGGCAACCGCACCCTCTCCAGCGATGCCAAGTGGGCCTTCGTGACCCGCGTACGGACCATGGACATGGTGATGGACGCGATCCTCGCCGGGCACAAGTGGGCGGTCGACCGTGGCATCACCAAGACCTACGTGAAGGACGTCACCGAGGGCCTGCAGGCCTTCATGCGCGACCTGAAGAACCAGGGCGCGGTGATCGACTTCGAGGTCTACGCCGACCCGGAACTCAACACCGCCAGCCAGCTGGCCCAGGGCAAGGTGTACTGGAACATCCGCTTCACCGACGTACCGCCTGCCGAGAACCCCAACTTCCGCGTCGAGGTGACCGATCAGTGGCTCACCGAAGTCCTGGACGCAGCTTAAGGAGAAACCCAGATGATTCCGCAGATCCTCACCAACACCAACCTCTTCGTCGACGGCGTCAGCTTTGCCGGTGACGTCCCGTCCCTCACCCTGCCGGCCCTCAAGGTGAAGACCCAGGAGTACCGTGCCGGCGGCATGGACGCACCGGTCCTGCTCGACATCGGCCTGGAGGCCATGGAGGCCAAGTTCACCACCAACGGCGCCCGCCGCGAGGCCATGAAGTTCTTCGGCCTGAGCGACCAGGGTTCCTTCAACGGCACCTTCCGTGGCTCCTTCAAGACCCAGAAGGGCGGCACCGTGCCGGTGGTCGCCACCGTCCGTGGCCTGCTCAAGGAAGTCGACCCGGGCGAGTGGAAGGCCAACGAACTGGCCGCCTGCACCTACAGCGTGGCGGTCACCTACTACAAGCTGGAAATCGAGGGCCGCGAGATGTTCGAGATCGACCCGCTCAACTCGGTGCGCAAGATCAACGGCGTCGACCAGCTCTCTGCCCTGCGCGCTGACCTGGGCGTCTGAGGAGAACCCTGATGCAAGACTCCGTCAAACAGCCCGCGTGGCTGAGCCTGTCCGAGGATGCGGCGGTGGTGAAGCTGTCCCGTCCGACCTCCTGCAATGGCGTCGAGGTCGACGCCCTCACCCTGCGTGCGCCCACCGTGCGCGACATCCGCCAGGCCAGCAAGGTGGCCAGCGATGACGAGGAGCGCGAACTGCAACTGTTCGCCTCGCTGGCGCAGGTCAGCCGCCAGGACCTGGAGGGGCTCAAGCTCAGTGACTACCAGCGCCTGCAGCACGCCTACTTTCGCCTGGTGCGAGAGGACGCGGATGAGCTTCGCGCGGATGCGCCAGCTGGCGCGGCGACTGGCGGCTGAGTCGGGCTTCACGGCTGGCGAGCTGGAACGCATGACGCTCAGCGACCTGCGTTGGTGGCTGGGAGATGAGGCGGGCTAGTTCGCCCGGGAAAGGGGCGCTGGATGACCGGCGCCCCTTTTGTCGTCAGAGGGGCGAGTGATGAACGATGAATGAATCAACTGAGATGATGCCGACCGTGGGTGGAGTGCTCGACACTTCCCTCGGGCAGGCGCTCGCTGACGCTTCTGCCCGTATGCGCAGCCTGGAGTTTCTCGGGACCTGGAGTGTCGCGCTGGATAGTCTGCGCGATGAATCGCGGCTGATCCGTGACACGCTCGGGCGACAGTTGCAGGTACTGGAGCGTGGCGCGGGAGAAGTACGTACCGGCCTGCAACGGATCGTCGGCCTGCTGGGCAGTCCGGCCGCCATGCGCGGCGGTGGGAGCGGCTGGCAGCGCGGAGAATCCGCACTGCCTTCCAGCGGTGTTGTCGGCACGATGTTCCGCAGCCTGCAGTTCAACGGAAAGGTGCAGGAGCTGGCGGCGCGTGGCGGGCGCTCTGGCGATGAGAGTGAGCGGGAGCTTGCGCGCAGCGTCCGGCAAGTGGCCAATGACAGCGGGCTGTCGAGCGACGACGTGCTCGACCTGATCCGGCTGATGATGAACCGGGGGATGGAGCTGGAGACCTCCCTGGCCTTTCTCCCGGATGCTGCGACCTTCTCTTATGGGCAGGGTGTTCCGCTGGAGCGTACCGCCGAGTTGACCCACGGCCTCTACCAGATTGGCGGCGTGACCGACGCTGGCGAGATGCGGGCGCAATACGCTTCCCTGGCGCAGCGCCATGACCAGGGTGAAGGCTCGGTCGAGTTGCTGGCACGCCGCCTGTCGAATCAGCTTTACGCGCGCGATCCGTCGGATGCGAAGGGCAATCGCGGGTGGGTACAGCATCAGCAGGTCGATGGCGTACAGAGGGACGGCGGCCGTCGGCTGCAGGAGGATGCGATTGCGCGCATGGGCACGCGCCAAGGGCAGGGCGAGTCCTTCGAGAGTGCGTGGGCGCAGTTCTGGCGCAGTGTCAGCGATGCTAATCAGGATACCTTCCGCCTGCTGACCGGGCCTGCCACGCGGAGCCTCGGGCATGCCACCGCATTCGTCGAGGAAAACCCCGGTCTGACCGCTGGCCTGACTGCGCTGGGTGCGGTGGCGGGCGGTTTGAAGGTTCTGGGTGATGTTCGGGGCGTGCTCAAGGATGCAAAGGCACTAGGCAGTGCGACGAAGTCCTGGGGCGGGCGCGTGCTGGGGCGCGGTGCGGATATCGCCACGAGCATGGGTTCGGCGATTCGGCAGGGCGCGGGCCGCGCTTACCAGGCCGCCGGCAACATGGCCGGTGCTGCCTGGCAACGGACCGCCCGTTGGGGCAGCCGCGCCAGTAGCTGGGCGGGCACCACCCTGTCGAGTGTTCGCGACGGCGCCGTGTCGCGCGCTGCTGCGTTGGGTAGCGCGGCTCGAAGTACCTGGCAGGGCGTCTCGAGTTGGGCTGGGGCTGTCGGTCAAAAAGCTGGTGGCTATCTGGGCTCCGCGTGGAGTGCAGCAAGTGGCGCGGTGAGTAACGTCGGCGGGTGGCTGTTCAGCAACCTTGGCCGATTGGGCCGTGCGATAGGCCGGAACGGGCCGCTCGTGGCGGTCGGGCCGGCCATCACGGCCTACGAAACTTACAGCGGCGATGGCTCCGGCCAGGAGAAAGCCGAAGGCTACGGCAGCGCGGCGGGTTCCCTGCTTGGGGGCATTGCCGGGATGCAGGCAGGTGCCTGGGCCGGTGCGGCCGTCGGTTCTCTGGTTCCGGTTGTCGGCACGGCGATAGGCGCTGCCGTTGGCGGGGTGGTTGGCGGTGCACTGGGGGCCTGGGGTGGCGGGACAGTCGGCGAATCGCTGGGGGGCGGGTTGTACCGGAGCTTGAGCGGTGACTCGGACGATGTCGACTCGACCACGAGAGGGGCATTCGACATCGGCGATGCCGTTTCGCGTGATCCGCGCGGCACGGAGGCGTCGCGACTTTCTCCTAGCGCTTCCGCACCGAGCGCGCCGCTGGCACCGACCTCCGAAACCTGGACCTTCTCCCCACAGATCAGCATCAACGTCGCCGGCAATGTCAGCGATCCCGATCAACTGGCCAACGAGCTGCTGCCGCGCCTGCAGCGCATGCTGGCGGATTTCTCCCAGGAACGGCGCCGCGACGCGCTGTTCGACATGGCCGTGGTTTAAGGAGGCGATATGGCGTATTGGCAACAGATGCAGAATGGCCTGTCGCAGCTTGCCCAGGCCGCCGAGGATGGCCGCCGCGACCTGGACGAGGTGATCGCGCCGGTGAACGGCGCCGTCAGCGAAATCCGTGGCGCGGCTGGCGAGCTCGAAGGCTTGCCGGGGGTGTCGCCGGAGATGGCGGGCAAGGTGCAGCGCGCGATGCAGGGCATCGAGCGCGCGCAGGTGAAGGTCAACAAGGTGGTCAACACCTACAACAGCGCCACGCGGGCCCTGAAGGGCATCGACGAGCGCATGCAGGGACTGGGCGAGCAGGTCGACCGGGCCAGGAAGGCGGTGGACAAGGTGGTGGGCAAGGTCGGCGAATCGCTGGGGCTGCCGCTACCGACTTCGGTGCTCGCGCCCAAGTCGTCGGCGAGTGATTTCATGTGCGTGATCCCTCAGCAACACCTGCTGATCATGACCGTGCTGGACTCGCAGGCGCAGTTCTTCTTCAACATCGACACGGTGCCTTTCGAGTCGGCCACGCGCACCAGTCAGCTGACCTGGAAGGAACAGGCGCGGCTGGGGCGACGGGCTGCTCAGCAGTACGTCGGCGTGGGGGATGAGTCCTTGATGCTGAAGGCGGTGATCATGCCCGGGCTGGCTCGCGTGGGCGACAAGCGAGTAGGCCGGGAGTATCCGGAGCAATTGCGTGGGATCGCCCTGAGCGGCAAACCGGTGAGCCTGATCAGCGGCTACGGGGACCCCCTGGGCACCTGGTGCCTGACCAAAGTCACCGAGACGCAGACCTTGCTCTTTACCGATGGAACCCCCCGCCATCAAGCCCTCGACCTGGAGTTCCACCGCTATGGCGACGACAACTTACCGCAGCAGTGAAGGTGATGTGCTGGACCGGCTCTGCTACCAACGCTACGGCCACCTCAAGGGCTGCGTGGAAGCTGTGCTGGCCAGCAATCCTGGCCTGGCCGACGAGCCGCAACCGCTGCGCGCGGGCGTGCTGATCCGCATGCCTGATCTGGCAGTGCCGGATAACCCGCAGGTTCGCCTGTGGGATTGACCCGGCTGTTCCATTGGAGCCCCGCACCCGCGGGGCTTTTTCTTTTCGGGTGACCCATGAAACCTGTCTTTCGCATCGTCGCCGATGGGCGCGACATCACGGCGCAGGTCAACGACCGCGTGCTCGAACTGGTGGTGACCGACAAGCACGGTCTTGAGTCGGACACTCTGTCACTCACCCTTGACGACCGCGCCGGTGCCGTGGCGCTGCCCCGCCGCGGGGCGGTGCTGGCGCTTTACCTGGGCTATGAGGAAACGGGTGTTGCGCCGATGGGCCGCTACACCGTCGATACCCTGACCTTCAGTGGCGCGCCGGATACCCTGCTCATCAAGGCCAAGTCCGGCGATTCGCGCAGTGCCGGCAAATCCGTGCGCAGCGACAGCTGGGAAAATGTGACGCTGGCGGAGGTGGTCGACCGAATCGCCGACCGCAATGGCTGGGAGGCCAGGTGCGAGGTGAAGACGCGGATCGTCCGTGCGGACCAGATCAGGGAGTCCGACTATCACTTCATCACCCGCCTGGCGCGGCAGTACGACTGCACAGCGAAGATCGCCGACCTGAAGCTGCTGGTCATGCCTCGACAGGCTGGCCGCAGCGCTTCGGGGCAGGCGCTGGACGAGGTGCTTCTCAGGCGCGAGGACGTCAGTGCCTTCACCTTTACCCTGGACGATCGCAAGGCCGTCGCGAAGGTGACCGTGCCTTACCAGGGGCCCGACGGCCGTTTGCGCACGGTCACCGTGACCAACCAGAACGCGCCGAAACAGGTGCGGGCCGAGTACGTCGAGCGCCATGTCCAGGCCAGCGAAGCGGCGGCCCGGCAACTGGCCGGTTCGCGCCTGGCGGACTTCAACCGGCAGACCGCCGGCGTGCGCCTGGAGCTTCCCGGCCGCGTGGATCTGTTCGCCGAGTGCAGGGTAGTGCTGAGCGGCTTCAAGACTGGCGTCGATGGCGTCTACCTGGTCGACACAGTGACCCAGCACTACCAGGCGAAAGGCTGGACGACCAGCGTGCAGTGCAACGGTGGAAACGACGGCAAGGCTCAGGCAGGCGAGGGCGGCTGACATGCTCATCGACGAAAGCCAACTGTTGCTGATCCTCCCCAACGCCCGCCCCGTCGCGGGCGTTTTTCTGCCAGCGCTGAACGAGGCCCTGCCCGACTTTGCCATCGACACGCCGTGGCGGGTGTCGGCCTTTCTCGCGCAGGTGGGTCACGAGAGCGCGCAATTGACCCGCTGCGTGGAAAACCTGACCTACAGCGCCCAACGCCTGGCCGCAGTCTGGCCCCGGCGCTTTCGCAGTGCCGATGGCTCGCCCACCGCGTTGGCGCGCGAGGTTGCCTACCAGCCGGAGCGCATCGCCAACCTCGTCTACGCCGGGCGCAATGGCAATGGCGATGAAGCCTCCGGTGATGGCTGGCGTTTTCGTGGTCGTGGATTGCTGCAGGTTACCGGGCGGAGCAATTACCGGGCGGTCGGCGAGGGGCTGGCGCAGCCTTTTGTCGCCCGCCCGCAGTTGCTGGCTGAACCGCGCTGGGCCTGCCGGTCTGCCGCCTGGTGGTGGCAGCGCCACGGCTTGAGCGAACTGGCCGATGGCGGGCGTTTCGACGAGATCACCCGCGCGATCAACGGTGGGCTGACCGGGCGGGAAGAGCGGCAGCACCTATGGCGCCGCGCGCGGGAGGTGCTGGAATGAGCCGGTTCTGGCTGGCGCTGGGGCTGGTGGGCTTTCTGCTGGGTGGCTTCGTCGGCGGTTGGCTGGCGGCTCGGTTTTATGGCGGGCAACTGGAGAGCCTGCGTGCGGAGCAGACGCGATGCCGTGATGCCGGCAAAACCCTGGAGGCACAGCTGGTGCTGCAGAATGGCCAGGTCGATGCATTGGAGCGGGCCTCCCGGCAGCGAGCGGAGTCCGCCGAGCGTGCCCTGGCCGCTGCGCGCGAGCAGGCGCAGAGCCATGAGGCCGCCGCCGGCCGGCTGCTGCTTGAGCGCAGTCAGGGCGAGGAGTGTGCCGTGGTGCGCGAGCTGATCGACCGGGAGCTGGTGCCATGAGGTCGCAGCTGTTCACCGTCGCGCTGCTGCTGAGCGGTTGCACGACCTCAGAACCCCGTCCGATGGAGGTTCGCATACCCACCCCGGTGCCCTGCCGGGCGCCGGCCATCGATACTCCTCGATTCGCCACCGCCGACTTGCGCCCGGCGGATGACCTGCAAACCAAGGTGCGGGCGCTGTTGGCCGAGCGGCAGCAGCACCTGGCCTACGAAACCCGTCTGCGCGCCGCACTCGACGCGTGCCGCTGAAACTTCCTACCTTCGTCGGCAGGGGCGCCGCGCGTATTGCGCTGGCGCCCGGCCTTGGGCTACTGTTCGGCCATCGCTAGGCGAGACCGCAACCGTGATCCACCGCACCCGCATCATCACCTCCCTCCTCAAGGCATTCGCCCGTTGGCGCTGGCGCGCCTGATTCCTTCTTTCCCGGCATAGCGCCGGTCTCTTCTTACGCGTCCATTTCTCCCATCCGCTGGCATAATTGCCAGATTCGCGCAGCCCGCGAGGCCGCAATGGGTGTCGACGATGGCGCGATCCGAAAGCAGTGCAATCATGAGGTTCGAGCAGACATGCTGCTGATGATCGATAACTACGATTCCTTCACCTACAACCTGGTGCAGTACTTCGCCGAGTTGAAGGCCGACATCCACGTCATTCGCAACGACGAGCTGAGCGTCGACGAGATCGCCGCGCTCAATCCCGAGCGCATCGTCCTGTCCCCCGGCCCGTGCACGCCGAACGAGGCGGGCGTTTCCCTGGCTGTCATCGAGCGCTTCGCCGGCAAGCTGCCGCTGCTGGGCGTGTGCCTGGGGCACCAGTCCATTGGCCAGGCCTTCGGCGGCGACGTGGTGCGCGCACGCCAGGTCATGCACGGCAAGGTCAGCCCGGTGTTCCACAAGGACCAGGGCGTGTTCGCCGGCCTGAATAACCCGCTGACCCAGACCCGCTACCATTCCCTGGTGGTCAAGCGCGAGACGCTGCCCGACTGCCTGGAAATCACCGCCTGGACGGCGCTGGACGACGGCTCGGTCGACGAGATCATGGGCCTGCGCCACAAGACGCTGAATGTCGAGGGCGTGCAGTTCCACCCCGAGTCGATCCTTTCCGAACAGGGCCACGAGATGCTGGCCAACTTCCTCAAGCAGACCGGTGGGGTGCGCGCATGAATATCAAGGAAGCCCTCAACCGCGTGGTCAACCAGCTGGACCTGTCCACCGAGGAAATGCAGGACGTCATGCGCGAAATCATGACCGGGCAGTGCACCGACGCGCAGATCGGCGCCTTCCTCATGGGCATGCGCATGAAGAGCGAGACCATCGACGAGATCGTCGGCGCCGTGGCGGTGATGCGCGAGCTGGCCGACCAGGTCGAGTTGGATAGCCTCAAGCACGTGGTCGATGTCGTCGGCACTGGCGGTGACGGCGCGAATATCTTCAACGTGTCCTCGGCGGCGGCCTTCGTGGTCGCCGCAGCGGGCGGCAAGGTCGCCAAGCACGGCAACCGTGCGGTCTCCGGCAAGAGCGGCAGTGCCGACCTGCTGGAAGCCGCCGGCATCTACCTGGACCTCAAGCCGGTCCAGGTGAAGCGCTGCATCGAGACCGTCGGCGTCGGCTTCATGTTCGCCCAGGTCCACCACAAGGCCATGAAGCATGCCGCTTCGCCGCGCCGTGAGTTGGGCCTGCGCACCCTGTTCAACATGCTCGGCCCGCTGACCAACCCGGCAGGCGTCAAGCACCAGGTCGTCGGCGTGTTCAGCCAGGCGCTGTGCCGCCCGCTGGCCGAGGTGCTCAAGCGCCTGGGCAGCGAGCACATCCTGGTGGTGCATTCCCGCGATGGGCTGGACGAGTTCAGCCTCGCCGCGCCGACCCATGTCGCCGAACTGAAGGACGGTGTAGTCACCGAATACGAAGTGCAGCCCGAGGACTTCGGCATCAAGAGCCAGAGCCTGATCGGCCTGACCGTGGACAGCCCGCAGCAGTCGCTGGAGCTGATCCGTGACGCCCTCGGCCGGCGCAAGACCGAGGCCGGGCAGAAGGCTGCCGAGCTGATCGTGCTCAACGCCGGTGCCGCGCTGTACGCGGCGGACCTGGCCACCAGCCTGCACGAAGGCATGCAATTGGCCCACGACGCCCTGCACACGGGGCTGGCGCGGGAGAAAATGGACGAGCTGGCGGCCTTCACCGCCGTTTACCGAGAGGAGAACGCACAGTGAGTGTGCCGACGGTTCTGCAGAAGATCCTGGCCCGCAAGGCCGAAGAAGTCGCCGAACGCCGCGCCCGTGTCAGCTTTGCCGAGGTGGAGCAACTGGCGCGTGTGGCGGACGCCCCGCGCGGATTCGCCAACGCCCTGCTGGAGCGCGCCAAGCGTCGCGAGCCGGCGGTGATTGCGGAGGTGAAGAAGGCTTCGCCGAGCAAGGGCATCCTGCGCGAGAACTTCGATCCCGCCGACATCGCCCGCAGCTACGAAGAGGGCGGCGCCGCCTGCCTGTCCGTGCTGACCGATATCGACTTCTTCCTCGGCAGCGACGCCTACCTGAAAGAAGCCCGCGCGGCCTGCAAGCTGCCGGTGATCCGCAAGGACTTCCTGATCGATCCGTACCAGGTGGTGGAAGCCCGCGCCATCGGCGCCGACTGCATCCTGCTGATCGTCTCGGCGCTGGATGACGTGCGCATGGCTGAGCTTGCATCGGTGGCCAAGGACGTCGGCCTCGACGTGCTGGTGGAGGTGCATGACGCGCCGGAGCTGGAGCGTGCGCTGAAGACCCTGGACACCCCGCTGGTCGGCATCAACAACCGCAACCTGCACACCTTCGAGGTGAGCCTGGAGACCACCCTGGACCTGCTGCCGGAAATCCCGCGCGAGCGCATGGTGATCACCGAGAGCGGCATCCTCAACCGCGCCGATGTCGAACTGATGGAAGTCAGCGAGGTGTTCGGCTTCCTGGTCGGCGAGGCCTTCATGCGCGCCGACGAGCCGGGCACCGAACTCAAGCGCCTGTTCTTCCCCGAGCGCAGCAAGGTCAAGCTGGGCGCCGATCCGGACTGACAACGCCCTTGTAGGAGCGAGCAACAAAAAAGCCGGCGATTGCCGGCTTTTTTGCATCCACGGGTATCTCAGCGGGTGCCGAAGACCACCATGGTCTTGCCTTTCACGTGCACCAGGCCCTGTTCCTCCAGGCTCTTGAGCACGCGGCCGACCATCTCGCGGGAGCAGCCGACGATGCGGCCGATTTCCTGGCGGGTGATCTTGATCTGCATGCCGTCCGGGTGGGTCATGGCATCCGGCTGCTGGCACAGGTCCAGCAGGGTGCGCGCGACGCGGCCGGTGACGTCGAGGAAGGCCAGGTCGCCGACCTTGCGCGTGGTCTTGCGCAGGCGATCGGCCATCTGGCTGCCCAGGGTGAAGAGAATCTCCGGGTCCTGTTGGCTCAGTTCGCGGAACTTCGCGTAGCTGATCTCGGCGACTTCGCATTCGGTCTTGGCGCGGATCCAGGCGCTGCGCTCCTGGCCAGTGCTGCCTTCCTTCTCGAAGAGCCCCATCTCCCCGAAGAAGTCGCCGGTGTTGAGGTACCCAATGATCATCTCGCGGCCGTCGTCGTCCTCGATCAGGACGGTGACCGATCCCTTGATGATGAAGAACAGGCTTTCACAGCGGTCACCGGCATAGATGATGGTGCTCTTGGCGGTGAAGCGGCGGCGATGACAGTGCGCGAGCAGCTTGTCGAGGTTCTTGATTTTGGGTGTGAGGGTAATAGCTACCATGCCCGAGTCCCGGAAAGTATAAGAGTGGCCTTTGCACTACAGGCGCTAATGTTTTTTTAATGTTCAGCATGTGGTGCCGTGCATCCCTGGCGCGATCCCCCTCGATCCCCAGGGCGGCATGATTGCCTTGCTGAGCAGTCTTGCATGTATGTAAATCAGCAAGAGCTTAACAGACGACGTGTTACCAGCAATCGGAAGTCTGGAACGTTCGTGTAGGCAATTTCTGAGAGTGTGCCAGTAATCCGGCGCCAGCTTAAGTGATAAATGCATACTGGCCGTGTGGAAATGAGACCTGGGTAACAGCCATCGCTCCCGCTGGGCGTGCTAGGGGCCTGTGATAAGCTGTCGCCCCTTTATTTCCGGCGGAGTTCCTTGCAATGAAAGCGCGAATCCAGTGGGCGGGCGAGGCGATGTTCCTCGGCGAATCCGGCAGCGGCCACGTCGTGGTGATGGACGGCCCGCCAGACGCCGGTGGCCGCAACCTCGGCGTGCGTCCGATGGAAATGCTGCTGCTCGGCCTGGGTGGCTGCACCAACTTCGACGTGGTGAGCATCCTGAAGAAGGGCCGTCAGCCGGTGGAAAGCTGCGAGGCCTTCCTGGAAGCCGAGCGCGCCGACGAGGATCCGAAGGTGTTCACCAAGATTCACGTGCACTTCGTGGTCAAGGGCCGTGGTCTGAAGGAAGCGCAGGTCAAGCGCGCGGTGGAACTGTCCGCCGAGAAGTACTGCTCCGCCTCGATCATGCTCGGCCGCGCCGGCGTCGAGATCACCCACGACTACGAGATCGTGGAACTGGGCTGACACCCGCCTTCATCCTTTCATCATCAAGGGTGCGCAAACTCTGGCAGAGGTCGTCTGACCTCTGCATAATGCGCCACCTTTTTTCAGGGCCATCCGGTCCGAAACCAAGCAACCACAATCGCCATCGCGAAGAGGTGTAAACCGTCCTACGCAGGTGCCGCCGTACGCATCTGACGGGCATGCTCAACCACGCGGCAGAGCCGCATTTGATGAGAGTTTTCCCACGGTGAAAAGCAAACTCAAGCTCCACGGGTTCAACAACCTGACGAAGACCTTGAGCTTCAACATCTATGACATCTGCTATGCCGAGACGCCTGAAGACCAGCAGGCCTACGTGCAGTACATCGACGAAGAGTACGATGCCGAACGTCTCACGCAGATTCTCACCGATGTTGTCGACATCATTGGCGCGAACATCCTGAACATCGCCCGTCAGGATTACGATCCGCAAGGCGCCAGCGTGACCATCCTGATCTCCGAGCAGCCGGTCACCCCGACCGACAGCCAGATCGAGGAATCCCCGGGGCCGCTACCGGAAACCATCCTGGCGCACCTCGACAAGAGCCATATCACCGTACACACCTATCCGGAGATCCATCCGGTGGAAGGTATCGCGACCTTCCGGGTGGACATCGATGTGTCGACCTGCGGCGTCATCTCGCCGCTCAAGGCGCTCAACTACCTGATCCACCAGTTCGATTCGGACATCGTCACCGTGGATTACCGCGTGCGCGGCTTTACCCGGGACGTGGAAGGCAAGAAGCACTTCATCGACCACGAGATCAACTCGATCCAGAACTATCTCTCCGACGACACGTACGAGGCCTATCAGATGACCGACGTGAACGTGTACCAGGAGAACCTGTTCCACACCAAGATGCTGCTCAAGGAGTTCGATCTGGACAACTACCTGTTCGGCGACGCGACCCGCAACCTGTCGCCCGAGCAGCGCAAGCAGGTGGAGGAGCGGGTACGCCATGAGATGCTGGAGATCTTCTACGCGCGCAACATGCCGCGCTGATTCTTCCGCACAATGAAAAAGGGCGCCCGGTGGGCGCCCTTTTTCGTTGCTGGCCGGATCAGATCCGGTAGGTGGACTTGGTCATCACCTTGGACAGCAGGGTCATGCCGAACTTCACCGGCGCCGGGAAGCGCAGGCCGCCGGCCTCGATGGCGCTGGTGGCATGGTGTTCCTCGTCCTCGCGCATCTGCTCGAGGATGGCGCGGGACTTCTGGTCCTCGGCGGGAATCTCGGCCAGGTGTTCGTCCAGATGCTTGCACACCTGATCCTCGGTGGCGGCGACGAAGCCCAGGCTGACGCGGTCGCTGATCAGGCCGGCGGCAGCGCCGACACCAAAGGACAGGCCGTAGAAAATGGGGTTGAGCACGCTGGGGCGGCTGCCCAGTTCGCGGATGCGCTGTTCGCACCAGGCCAGATGGTCGACTTCCTCGTCGGCGGCCTCTTCCATGGCCTTGCGCACCTTGGGCAGCTTGGCGGTCAGCGCCTGGCCCTGGTACAGCGCCTGGGCGCAGACCTCACCGGTGTGGTTGATGCGCATCAGGCCGGCCACATGGCGGGCCTCGTTTTCGCTGAGCTCGGCATCCGGCTGGACGATGGCGGGAGACGGGCGCCCCGGATGGCCACTGAAGGGCAGCAGGGTGCGCAGCGCGGCATCGGCCTGCAGCAGGAAGCGGTCGGCGGGGGAGTAATGACGGTCGGCGGACATGGCGCACCTCCGATAAGGAACATTCGCCCGGCAGTTTACCGGATGGCGGATGACAGGTCTTGTCGAGGTGCGCGCAGCTTCTTCCAGGCGACTGGCCGGCGATCAGCCCGGCGGCCAGTGCAGCTGGCGCTGACCCAGCACGTGCATGTGGATGTGGTGCACGGTCTGCCCGCCCAGGTCGTTGCAATTCATCACCACCCGGAAACCTTCCTCGCAGCCCTGCTCGCTGGCCAGGCGCTGGGCGGTGTAGACGATGTGCCCGAGCAGTGGCTTGTCCGCCTCGGTCAGGTCATTGAGGGTGGAGATGTGCTTCTTCGGGATTACCAGGAAGTGCACGGGCGCCTGTGGGCCGATGTCGTGAAAGGCGACCACCTGGTCATCTTCATAGAGCTTGCGTGCGGGAATGTCCCCGGCGACGATCTTGCAGAACAGACAGTCCACGAAATGTTCCTCCAGCGAAGTGGGTAGGAGCAGAAGTCTAGCGGTCGTCGACCGCCGCGCCCAGTTCCGGGCCGGCCAACGCAAGGAGCGAGCGTGCAGAACGATATCCATGACCTGGGCCTGGTGCTCGATTCCAGGGTCAAGCTGATCGTGATCGAATCCTGGGACGAGCCCCGCGTCCTGGAAACCCTGACGGGCCTGGCGGTGCGCCGCGGCCTCAACCTGCAACTGTGGTCGGCGACCGAAGGCCTGCAGCGCCTGGGTTTCGGTGGCGAGCCGCAGGGTGAGGGGGACAGTCGGGAGGCGGAAACCGCGCTGCGGCTGATCAAGGCCGATCCGCAGCCCAACCTCTATGTGCTTTGCGACCTGCATCCCTACCTCGTCGACAATCCGCGCGCGGTGCGGCTGCTCAAGGAGGTCGCCATGGCCGAGGGCAATTTCCGCCCGACCGTCGTACTGGTGTCCCACGCGCTCAAGCTGCCGGCGGAGGTCCAGCGCTTCGCCGCGCGCTTCGCGCTGTCGTTGCCGTCCGAGGACGAGCTGGTTGGCATAGTTCGCGAGGAGGCCGCGCGCTGGAGCGAGCGCAACAGCGGGTCCCGCGTGCGCACGGACAACCGCACCCTGCGCCAGGTGGTGAAGAACCTGCGCGGGCTGACCCACGGTGAAGCGCGGCTTCTGGCTCGCAGCGTGATCTGCAATGACGGCGCGATCACCCAGGAAGACCTGCCGGAACTCAATCGCACCAAGTTCGAGCTGCTCAACCTCGATGGCGTGCTGAGTTTCGAGCACGATACCGCACGTTTCGCCGAAGTCGGCGGATTGGCCAGCCTCAAGCGCTGGCTGGGCGAGCGCCAGAGTGCCTTTACCGAGGGCAAGGAAAAGGACCTGCCCAAGGGCGTGCTGCTGGTGGGGGTACAAGGCGGCGGCAAGAGCCTCGCGGCCAAGGCGATCGCAGGCCTCTGGGGGCTGCCGCTGTTGCGCCTGGACTTCGGCAGCCTCTACAACAAGTACTTCGGCGAGACGGAACGCAACCTGCGAGAAGCGCTGCGTTTGGCAGACAGCATGGCGCCCTGCGTGCTCTGGGCGGACGAGATCGAGAAGGGCGTGGCCACGGGGGATCAGGACAATGGTGTCAGCCAGCGGGTGCTGGCGACCCTGCTGACCTGGATGGCTGAGCGCAAGGCGCCGGTCTTCATGGTGGCGACTGCCAACGCCATTGATCGCCTGCCGCCGGAGCTGGTGCGCAAGGGGCGCTTCGACGAGTTGTTCTTCGTCGACCTGCCTGACCACGAAGTGCGTGCGGATATCTTCCGTATCCACCTGCAGCGCCGTGAACTGGATGCGGCCCAGTTCGACCTGGGGGCGCTGGCCGATGCCTCGGATGGATTCTCCGGTGCGGAGATCGAGCAGGCGGTGGTCGGGGCGTTCTACTCCGCCCAGGCCCGGCAGAAGGCGGTGGAGCAGGCTTTGCTGCTGGAAGAAATCCGTCGCACCGCGCCCTTGTCGGTGGTGATGGCGGAGGAGTTGGCGGCGCTGCGTCGTTGGGCCGACGGCCGCACGGTGCGCGCGGACTGAGGGGTCAGCTGGCCAGGGCCAGGCGATTGACCCGGCCAGCCAGCTTGCGCATCAGCCAACGCGGCAGCAGGCGCACGCCGCAGGCGAACACACGGTTGCGCCAGCCGGGGATGATGATTGCCGGGGAGCGACGCAGGGCCTTCACGGCGAGGAAGGCGACTTCCTCCGGCGACATGATGCGCTTGCCGTTATCGAGCTTGCCCAGGCGCATGTCGGCGTTACGGTAGAACGCCGTGCGGGTCGGCCCCGGGCACAGCACGGACACCTTGATGCCGCGGCCCTTGAGCTCTTCGCGCAACCCCTCGGAGAAGTGCAGCACGAATGCCTTGCTGGCGTAGTAGCTGCTCATCCATGGACCGGGCAGCAGGCTGGCCATGGAGGCGACGTTGAGAATCCGCCCGCCGCCGCTGCGCTCCATCATCGCGCCGATCCCGTGGCACAGACGCGCCAGGGCCAGGACATTGAGCTCCAGCAACTCCTGCTCGCGGGACCAGTGCTGGTCGATGAAGGCGCCGGAGGTGCCGACGCCGGCGTTGTTCACCAGCAGCTCGATCTGCCGCCCGCTCTGCTCCAGCTCATGCAGCAGGCCGGAAATCTGCAGCGGCTCGGACAGGTCGCAGACGCGGAACAGCACTTCCACCCCGAAGCGCTGCGACAGTTCACAGGCGATGCTGTCCAGCGCGTCGCGCTGGCGCGCCACCAGGATCAGCGCCTGGCCACGGCGGGCGAGGGCTTCGGCCAGGGCCAGGCCGATACCGCTGGAGGCGCCGGTGATGAGGGCAAAACGAGGCATTCAGGAGTCTCTGTGGCAGGGTGGCGTTCGACCACGCCCGCCACGGGTTGTTGCATTACTGATCGGAGCTGTCGCCGTCGTCGGAGTCGGCGCCTTCGGTGTCGCCGCTGTTGAACTGGTCTTCCGACGGTTCGGCAGTGGCGGCTGGATCGGCGCTCTGCTGGGACTGGGCGGTCTCGGCGTGTTCGACATAACCCTGGTAGGCCGGGATGGCGATGGCCGCAAGAATGCCGAGGATCGGTACGAGCAGCATGCTCCAGGCCAGTGCCACGACACCACGGCTGTTGGGCGGCGGCGGCGGGCCGAAACGGTTGGCGCCGACGGTGCCGGGGATCAGCATCATCAGCAGCGGAAATACGCTGCCGACCACGGGGACGAGGTTGAGCAGCAGGAGCCAGGCGGACCAGCCGATGTCATGCAGACGTTGTGCGCCGATCATGACGCTGATCACGAGGTAGCCGACCACCAGTACGGCACCGACCAGCATGCCCAGCGCGCTGGAGACGGCGTAAAGGCCACCGATCACCAGGAACAGTGGAATGGCAATGAGGAGCATCGCCATGCTCCAGCCCAGATAGCGCACCCGGCCGATCCGACCCTCGGTGGTGAAGACCTTGAGTTCACCGAACTCGGGAAGCTCCTCGCCCACCTGGGCTTGCGGCGGAGCGTAGGGCGAAGCGTCGGGGGGCGTGGCCGGAGCCGCCGGTGCCGGCTGCGGATTGGCCGCGAGCTCAGCCTGGCGCGCCAGGTACTTCTCGATGACGATGCCGCACGCGCTGCAGTCGATGGACTTTGCCTGTTCGTGGCCGCACTTGGGGCAGGTCATGCGTTCGTTGCTGGCGGCTTCACCGGCGGCGCGAGCGGCGAGGGTGGCCTCGCTGGGATGGTCCTCGGTTTCCACCAGGCTCAAGCCGGCAACGCCATCCGCTTCCTTGCGGGCGTTGGCGCCAGCGCCGTGGAGGGCGCGCAGGTACTTGTCAGCCTCGTCGTCGGAGAGGTCGCGCTTGAGGACCACAGGCTGGCCGCTGAACAGCGCATCGATTTTCGACGTGTCGCTCTTGAACAGGCGGGCGAGGTTTTCCTTGGCGGTTTCCAGTGGCGTCTGCGGCATCAGTGCGCCGTCGAACACGATCTTGAAGCGGGATTGGTCCATCGGGGCATCCTTGTCTTCTGGCTATGTTGGAGTCGCTACAGCGTAATCGGGCCGCAGAGGGCCAACAAGCGGCCCCGGCGGATATATCGTGAGCGGTGCGGCCGCTCAGACCAGCAGCTGGTTGGACAGGCCAGCACTGCGGGTCAGTGCCTGGCGGTACTCATGGTCGAGCCGCGCGATCAGCTCTCCCACCGCCGGCAGGTCGCGGATCTCACCGACCCCCTGGCCGGCGGACCACACGGTCTTCCAGGCCTTCGCTTCGTCGCTGACCGGCTTGAGCTTCTCGCCATAGTTGAGCGCGCCCTTGTCGTTCAGCCGCTGCATGTCGAAGCCGGCTGCCTCCAGGCTCTGGCGCATGAAGCTGGCGGGTACGCCGGAGACAGCGGGGGTATGGATGATATCGGCAGCGCGGGCGCCGAGCAGCATGTGCTTGTACTCCTCGGTGGCGGCGCTCTCGCGGGTGGCGATGAAGCGGGTGCCGAGGTAGGCCAGGTCGGCGCCCAGCACCTGGGCGGCGAGGATTTCGTGGCCGTGGTTGATGCAGCCGGCGAGCAGCAGGGTCTTGTCGAAGAACTGACGGATCTCCGCGATCAGCGCGAACGGACTCCAGGTGCCGGCATGGCCCCCGGCCCCGGCGGCCACGGCGATCAGGCCGTCGACGCCCGCTTCCGCCGCCTTCTCGGCGTGGCGGCGGGTGGTGACGTCATGGAACACCAGGCCGCCATAGCTGTGCACCGCATCGACCACTTCACGCACGGCGCCCAGGCTGGTGATCACGATGGGCACCTTGTGCTCGACACAGAGCTTCAGGTCGGCCTGCAAGCGCGGGTTGGTGTTGTGGACGATCAGGTTCACCGCATAGGGCGCGGCCTGCGGGTCGGCTGCCAACCCGGCCTCGATCTCCTCCAGCCAGGCCTTGAAGCCGCTGCTCTCGCGCTGGTTCAGCGCCGGGAAGCTGCCGACGATGCCGCTCTTGCAGCAGGCCAGCACCAGTTGCGGGTTGGAGACCAGGAACATCGGTGCCGCCACCAGGGGAATGCGCAGGCGGCGGTCGAGCAGGGCGGGCAGGGACATGACAGTCTCCTTGTCGGGGTCAGAAGGGTTTGACGACCACCAGGATCACGATGGCGATCAGGAACAGCACCGGCACTTCGTTGAACCAGCGGTAAAACACATGGCTGCGGCCGTTCTCGCCGCGGGCGAAGCGCTTGAGCATGGCGCCGCAGGCGTGGTGGTAGCCGATCAGAAGTACCACCAGGGTCAGCTTGGCGTGCATCCAGCCCTGGGTCAGCCAGGCCGGGTTGAGGTAGAGCATCCAGGCGCCGAGGACGAGGGTGAGGATCATCGACGGGCCCATGATGCCGCGGTACAGCTTGCGCTCCATGATGCAGAAGCGCTCGCGGCTGGCGCTGTCCTCGCTCATGGCGTGGTAGACGAACAGGCGAGGCAGATAGAAGAGGCCGGCGAACCAGCAGACCACGGCAATGATGTGAAAGGCTTTCAACCACAGGTAAAGCATCGGGACGTCCTCGGATCACGGTTGAGCCGATAGTAGTGGCGCGGTGCAATGCCGTCATCCCTGTGGCGGCAGCTGTGTGGGAAAGATCGCCTGACTGCGGCAATCGGTATCGCCTGGCGCCGACCGGACCCCTGATCGGAAAGAGGAAACTCCGGGCCTGCCTCGCGCTCAATTCAGGCGGATTCGCTCTGTTCAGCGGGGGCAGCGGCTCATATCATGACTGCCCCTGAATTTGGCCCCATAGGTGGAGTGACAGGCAGATGATCAAGGTCGGTATCGTAGGCGGTACGGGTTACACGGGCGTAGAACTGCTGCGCCTGCTGGCACAGCATCCCCAGGCGCGCGTCGAGGTGATCACCTCGCGTTCCGAGGAGGGCGTGAAAGTCGCCGACATGTACCCGAACCTGCGAGGCCACTACGACGGCCTGGCCTTCAGCGTGCCGGACGTGAAGCGTCTGGGCGAGTGCGACGTGGTGTTCTTCGCCACTCCCCACGGCGTGGCCCACGCCCTGGCCGGCGAGCTGCTGGCGACCGGGACGCGGGTGATCGACCTCTCCGCGGATTTCCGCCTGCAGGACGCCGAGGAATGGGCCAAGTGGTACGGCCAGCCCCACGGCGCGCCGGAATTGCTGCCCGAGGCTGTGTACGGCCTGCCGGAGGTGAACCGTGAGGCCATCAAGTCCGCGCGCCTGATCGCCGTTCCCGGTTGCTACCCGACCGCCACCCAGCTCGGCTTCATCCCGCTGCTGGAGAACGGCCTGGCCGACACCAGCCAGCTGATCGCCGACTGCAAGTCCGGCGTCAGCGGCGCCGGTCGTGGTGCCAAGGTCGGCTCGCTGTTCTGCGAAGCCGGCGAGAGCATGATGGCCTACTCGGTGAAAGGTCACCGTCACCTGCCGGAAATCAGCCAGGGCCTGCGCCGTGCGGCCAAGGGCGATGTCGGCCTGACTTTCGTGCCGCACCTGACCCCGATGATTCGTGGCATCCACGCCACCCTTTACGCACGCGTCGCGGATCGTGGTATCGATCTGCAGAAACTGTATGAAGAGCGCTACGCCAACGAGCCGTTCGTCGACGTGATGCCGGCCGGCAGCCATCCGGAAACCCGCAGCGTGCGCGGCGCCAACGTCTGCCGTATCGCGGTGCACCGCCCGCAGGGCGGCGACCTGGTGGTGATCCTCTCTGTCATCGACAATCTGGTGAAAGGGGCTTCCGGCCAGGCAATCCAGAACATGAACATCCTGTTCGGCCTGGACGAGCACCTGGGCCTGTCCAACGTCGCGCTGTTGCCGTAAAGGAAAGACTGCCCCGGAAGGCGGCCGGTTGATCTGGACCAATGGATGAGTCGGATTAGTTGACCGTTTTTCTGGGGTAAGCGGATAATAGTCCGCAATGTTGTAACGTACGGCTTCGGCCGGGAGAGTGTTCACCATGACCATCGAAACCTTCACCCCCACTCCGCTGGTGTTCTCGCACGGCGCTGCCAACAAGGTGAAGAACCTGATCGACGAAGAAGGCAATCCGCGCCTCAAGCTGCGGGTGTTCGTCACGGGCGGTGGCTGCTCGGGCTTCCAGTACGGGTTCACCTTCGATGAAGACACCGCGGACGACGACACCATCGTCGAGCGCGATGGCGTCAGCCTCGTGGTCGACCCGATGAGCTTCCAGTACCTCGCCGGTTCGGAAGTGGACTACCAGGAAGGCCTCGAAGGTTCGCGGTTCGTCATCAAGAATCCGAACGCAGCGACCACCTGCGGCTGCGGTCAGTCCTTCTCGATCTGATGCCGTAGAAGCAAAAACGCCGCGCAGATGCGCGGCGTTTTTGTTTGTGCGCCCGATTCAGGCGGGGTAGAGCGCCCCGAGTACGCGAAGACCTTGAGCGGCCGTCACTTCCGGGCAGTTGCCGGGCTCTCGCTCAAGGAAGCGGTGGGCCAGCCAGGCGAATGCCATGGCTTCCATCCACTCCGGCGGGACGCCTCGGTCGATACTGCTGATCACGCTGGTGCCCGGCATATGCACGGACAGGCGCTGCATCAGTGCTCCGTTGAAGGCTCCGCCGCCACAAACCACCACTTCCTGGCAATGCGGCTGGGCATCCAGCAGCGCTGTGGCGATGCTTTTCGCCGTCAGCTCCAGCAGGGTTGCCTGCACATCCTCGGGAGTGGTCGAGGCGTGATCGGTCAGGACTGCCTTCAGCCAGTTGAGGTTGAAGCGTTCGCGCCCGGTGCTCTTCGGGCCCTTGGCGGCGAAGAACTCGTCGGCGAACATTCGCTGCAACAGTTCCTGATCGATGCGGCCGCTGGCTGCCCAGGCGCCGTCACGGTCATAGGCTTCGCCGCGCTGCTCCTGAATCCAGGCGTCGAGCAGGACGTTGCCGGGGCCGCAGTCGAATCCACGAACCGGCTTTCCCGGGCTCAAGAGCGAAACGTTGCTGAAACCGCCCACGTTGAGAATCGCGCACTCGCGGCTGTCGCTGCCAAAGAGTGCCCGATGGAAGGCGGGGACCAGCGGTGCACCCTGGCCGCCGGCGGCTACGTCGCGGCGGCGGAAATCGGCTACCACGTCGATCCCGGTCAGTTCGGCGAGCAGGGCAGGGTTGCCGATCTGCACGGTGAAGCCCAGGTGCGGCTCGTGGCGTATGGTCTGGCCGTGGCTGCCGATGGCGCGGATAGCGCTGGCGCCGAGATTCTCGCTGGCGAGGAGTTCGTGTATGCCCTGCGCGGCCAGGCGCACCCAGTTGTTTTCCGCGAGAGCGGAGCGGGCGATTTCATCGGGGCCGGAAGAGCAGAGTGCCAGAAGGTCGGCACGCAGTGCCGCAGGCATGGGGAGGTAGTGGGAGGCGAGCAGTGTGGTCTGCTCGCCCTGCTCGATCAGGGCGATGTCCAGTCCGTCGAGGCTGGTACCGGACATCACCCCCAGATAGAGCGGCATGACTCAGCGCTTGTTCAGGGCCAGGAAGGTCGCTTTCTCCTGGTCCATGCGAGCGATCAGCGGTTGCGCCTGCGCGAGGAAGCGCTTGCGCTCCGGGCCGCTCAGCGGGTCGGCGGTCGGCAGCTTGGCGCTCAGCGGGTCGACGTGCTGGCCGTTGACCTGGAACTCGTAATGCAGGTGCGGGCCGGTGGCGAGGCCAGTCATGCCGACGTAGCCGATGATCTGGCCCTGCTTCACCGCGACGCCGGAGCGGATGCCCTTGGCGAAGCGGCTCATGTGGCCGTACACGGTGCGATAGCGCTGGCCGTGCTGGATCACTACCGCGTTGCCGTAGCCACCCTTGCGGCCGGCTTCGAGGATCTTGCCGTCGCCGGTCGCCTTGATCGGCGTGCCGATGGGCGCCGCGTAATCCACACCCTTGTGTGCACGAATCTTGTTCAGGATGGGGTGGAAGCGCCCTATGGAGAAGCGCGAGCTGATGCGGGCGAAGTCCACCGGGGTGCGGATGAAGGCCTTGCGCATGCTGCTGCCGTCGGCGCGCAGGTAGCTCGTATTGCCCTGCTTGTTGGTGTAGCGCACCGCGGTGTATTCCTTGCCGCGGTTGACGAAGCGCACCGCCAGGATACTGCCGGTGCCGACCTGCTTGCCCTGCACCTGCTGGGATTCGTAGATCACGTCGAACTCGTCGCCCTCGCGAATATCCTGGGCGAAGTCGATGTCGTAGCCAAGCACGTTGGCCATCGACATGATCAGGTCGTGGGAAAGACCGGCATTCCGGCCGGCGACGAACAGCGAGCTGTCGACGCGACCGTGGGCGTAGTTGGCGTGCACCGAGGGTTTGACCAGATCGCGCTTGAAGTCATAGCCCTTGGCGGACTTGTTCAGGCTGATGGTCTCCAGATCGCTGCGTTTGACCTTGAGGCCCTGCAGTTCGCCCTTGGAGTCGATGAGGAAGTCCACGTCCTGGCCGACATCCAGGCGAGTGAACTGCTTGGCGTCCTTGTTGGCGGCAAGCATGTCGTGCACGACGTTCGCCGGCAGGCCGGCCTTCGAGAACACGTTGGAAAGAGTGTCGCCCTTGCCCACGGTCACGCTCTTCCACGCAGGAGCTGCGGTAGCGGAGGGGGAGGCTTGCTGGTTCGAGTCGGCGAGATCGTTCTTCTTGTCCGCGTCTTTTCCGGCGCTGTTCTGGTTATCCGGCTGGCCTTCGATCTGGGCGAAGGGGGAGGAGCCGTTGTCTTCCGTGACCGCGTTGGGTCGAAGGTCGTCTTTTTCCTGGAGGATCTGCTCGGTGCCGTTTTCCAGCTCGAGATTGAGCGTGGTCTTCTTCGCCTCGACCTCGGCCGAGGGGAACACCAGCAGAGCCAGGCTGAGGAGCGCTGCTACACCGCTTGCGGCCAGCAGATGGCTCTTCGGGTAGTACGGCGCTTTCTGATCGGATTGCGTCATGGCGTGAGTGGTGTTTTTGGAATGTGAAATAACTGCCTAAAATATAACCAAATTCCCTCTGAGGCAACCCTGATGTCGGGCTTCTGACGTCCTGTCCTCTGGCGCTGGGCAAAACTTGTTTTTAGTGCCT
The DNA here is from genome assembly GCA_046940325.1 of Enterobacterales bacterium AE_CKDN230030158-1A_HGKHYDSX7. Taxonomy (GTDB): domain Bacteria; phylum Pseudomonadota; class Gammaproteobacteria; order Pseudomonadales; family Pseudomonadaceae; genus Pseudomonas. Next base: position 856,499 of record JBKYMN010000002.1, read on the forward strand.
GTTCTTGTATCGTTGGTTCCCTTTCGCAATTCGCAACGTACAGGAACCTGCAATGAAGTCGGTCGAAGAGCAGCTGGCGCTGATCCAGCGCGGAGCAGACGAAATTCTCGTGGAGGCCGAGCTGATCGAAAAGCTCAAGCGCGGCCAGCCCCTGCGTATCAAGGCCGGCTTCGACCCGACCGCTCCCGACCTGCACCTGGGTCATACCGTCCTTATTAATAAGCTGCGTCAGTTCCAGGAGCTGGGCCATCAGGTGATCTTCCTGATCGGCGACTTCACTGGGATGATCGGTGACCCCAGCGGGAAAAGTGTTACCCGCCCACCCCTCACCCGCGAGCAGGTTCTCGACAACGCCGAGACGTACAAGGCCCAGGTCTTCAAGATTCTCGACCCCGCAAAGACCGAGGTGGCATTCAATTCCACCTGGATGGACCAGCTTTCCCCCGCTGATTTCATTCGTCTGGCTTCCCAGTACACCGTTGCCCGCATGCTGGAACGCGATGATTTCAGCAAACGCTATGCCAGCAATCAATCCATTGCCATTCACGAGTTCCTTTATCCGCTGGTTCAGGGCTACGACTCGGTGGCGCTGCGTGCCGACGTCGAACTTGGCGGCACCGACCAGAAGTTCAACCTGCTGATGGGGCGTGAGCTCCAGCGTGCCTACGATCAGGAGCCGCAGTGCATCCTGACCATGCCGCTGCTGGAAGGCCTGGACGGTGTGAAGAAGATGTCCAAGTCCCTGGGCAACTACATTGGTATCCAGGAAGCGCCGGGTGTCATGTACAGCAAGCTGGTCTCTATCCCCGACACCCTGATGTGGCGTTACTTCGAGCTGCTCAGCTTCCGTTCCATGGAAGAGATCGACGGCTTCCGGAAGGATGTCGAGGCGGGTGCCAATCCGCGAGACATCAAGATCAAGCTGGCCGAAGAGATCGTTGCTCGTTTCCACGGTGAAGAGGCGGCCGCATCGGCGCACAAGTCGGCGGGCAATCGCCTGAAAGAGGGCGAGCTGCCGGAAGACCTGCCGGAAGTGGAAGTGGCGGCGGCTGAAGACCTGCCGATCGGCGCTGTCCTTAATAAGGCTGGCCTGGTGAAGAACTCCGCAGTTGCTCGCGACCTGCTGTCCTCGGGCGGCGTGCGGGTGGACGGCGAAGCCGTGGATCGCAGCTTCGTCTTCAAGATCGGCGCCACTCACGTTCTGCAGGCGGGCAAGAAGGCCTTCGCACGCGTCTCCCTGGTCGCAGAGTGAAGAAAGTTTAAATTAGTCGTTGACGGCCGATTTAAACTCCCTATAATGCGCACCACTCCCAGCGACGAAGCGCTGAAAGAACTTGAAAATCAAGTACTTACAGAGATTCGAGGTTGAGAGTGGTGATTAGGCGGGTGATTCACTTGCCGCTTTTCATTGGCTGCTTCGGCGGCTCACTGAAAAGAAGATCATCGAGGTGGTTGACAGCGAGTTTGATCGCTGTAGAATTCGCCTCCCGCTGATGAGAAGGTTTTCTTCA
>JBKYMN010000020.1:0-1480 GCA_046940325.1 Enterobacterales bacterium AE_CKDN230030158-1A_HGKHYDSX7
TTGCGAGACGTCATGCAGCTGGCGCGCGGTGGAGGCCACCTCGCGGATCGATTCGTGGATACGCTCGACGAAACGGTTGAAAGCATTGCCCAGCACGCCGAACTCGTCATTGCTGGCCACCTTCAGGCGCTTGGTGAGGTCGCCTTCGCCCTGGGCGATGTCTTCCATCGCGCGGCCCATGGTGGTCAGCGGCTGCATCAGCACGCGGATCAGCATGCCCAGCAGGAGCAGGATGGCGACGATGGCGATGGCTGCAGCGACGATGGCCGAGGCGCGGAACTTGCTCAGCATCGAGTAGGCGGCGTCCTTGTCGATGGACAGGCCGATGTACCAGTTCACCGACGGCAGGCCTTTCACCTGGGTGAAGCTGAGGATGCGGGTCTGGCCATTGAGGTCGGCCTCGCTGAAGCCGCTGCCGATCTTCGGGGTGTTCTGCGGGTAGATATCGGCCAGGGACTTCATGATGAAGTTCTTGTCCGGGTGGACCAGGATCTTGCCGTCGCCGCTGACCAGGAAGGCATAGCCCATGCCGCTGAAGTCCAGCGAGTTGATGATCTGCACCAGGGTCTGCAGGCCGAGGTCGCCGCCGACCACGCCCACGGTCTTGCCGCCAGCGCGGGCCGGGGTGGCCACGGTCATGATCAGTTCCTGGGTGGCGGCGTCGATGTAGGGCTCGGTCAGCGTGGTGCCGCCGGCGGCGACGGCATCCTTGTACCAGGGGCGGGTGCGCGGGTCGTAGCCATCAGGCATGGCGCTGCTGGGGCGCATGGTGAAGGTGCCGTCTTCCTGGCCCAGGTAGGTGAAGTTGAAGGTCTTGCGCAGGGTGTCCTGCTCGAGCAGCGCGCTCAGATGTTCCGGCGTGCTGTCGCGGGCGATGGTCTGCGCGGTGCTCTCGATCAGCAGCAGTCGGCCGCTCAGCCAGTTCTGGATGTTGCTGGCGCTCACGTCGCCCATTTCCCGCAGGTAATCCTCGAGGTCCTCGCGGATCGCGTTGCGCTGCAGGTAATCGTTGTAGAGGGTGAAGAGGGCGAATGCCGAGAAAACGACAAGCGAAGCGGCCAGAAGGATCTTATGGCTGAATTTCAGGCTCTTGATCATGCTGCGAGTCCGGAAGTGGTGGGATGCCTGGACGGCGTTGGTGCGGGCGACAGATCCGGTGTCGCCGCAGAGCGCCCGTTCCCGTGGTGTGAAACGGACGGCGCCGGCGCGGCGGATAGCCGTGCGGGCGTGGCCGGTACTCCCTTGTGCCGGCGGTGACGACAGGCCCGGTTTGTTGGTTGGTATCAAAGGCCTTCACCCTTGATTTCGGCGTGGCCGGGGGAAGCTTGAAAGAGTCGGACGAACGGTAGGGGTGGCTCTGTGACGGGTGTTTCAGCGGTGATACAGGCGGGGTGTTGAGGGGAGGTTGCCCGCCTTGTCCGGCGATGGCGCGCTCCTGCAGACATGAAAAAGGCGCCGAAGGGCGCCTTTTTCATGTCCA
>JBKYMN010000022.1:0-563 GCA_046940325.1 Enterobacterales bacterium AE_CKDN230030158-1A_HGKHYDSX7
TTGCTGCTGGTGGCGCCGTGTTCGTCGGTGACGGTGTAGTCGATCGACAGCACCTTGGTCTCGCCGGCGGCCAGGTTCTGGTAGGCCGGGTCGAGGCCGTTGAACAGCCAGCTGCCGTTCTTGGCCAGGACGAAGCCGGCCGGGGCCTTGTCGTCGAGGCTGAAGCTGAGCTTGGCGCCGTCGTCCACATCGGTGGCGACCAGCTTGCCGGTGCTGAGCTTGTCTTCAGTGCCCGAGGCGTTGGCGGCCTGGGCCACCGGCGCATCGTTGGTGCCGGTGACGGTGATGGTCAGGGTGCTGGAGCTGGTGGCGCCGTGTTCATCGGTGACGGTGAACGGCACGCTGATGACCTGGGTGGCACCGGCTTTGAGGTGCTGGTATTCGCTGACGCTGGCATCGAAGGACCACTTGCCGTCGGCGTCGACGCTGAAGCCGGCCGGGGCGGTCTTGTCCAGGGCGTAGCTGAGCTTGGCACCGTTGTCGGCGTCGGTGGCGGCGAGCTGGCCGCTGATCTGTGCGTCTTCCTTCACCGCGCCGCTGGTGGCGCTGGCAACCGGCGCGTC
>JBKYMN010000003.1:0-746420 GCA_046940325.1 Enterobacterales bacterium AE_CKDN230030158-1A_HGKHYDSX7
ATTGCTGCCGGTGACGGTGATGGTGATGGTCTGTGGGTCGCTCAGGGCGCCGTTGTTGTCCTTCGCCTGGTAGGTGAAGGTAACGTCGCGGGACTCACCGTCGGCGAGGCTGTCGAAGTCCTTGCCGGGCGTGAAGCGGTAGCTGCCGTCGGCGTTGAAGGTCAGGCTGCCGTTGCCCTGGCCGACGTCGGTGGTCAGCTGGTAGCCGATCACGTTGCCGTCCACGTCGGTGGCGGCAGGCACCTGGCCGCTGACGCCGGTGTTCTCCTCGGTGGTGGCGGAGCCTGCGTAGGCGACCGGCTTGTCATTGCTGCCGGTGACGGTAAGGGTGATGGTCTGCGGGTCGCTCAGGGCGCCGTTGTTGTCCTTCGCCTGGTAGGTGAAGGTCAGGGTCTCGCTGGCGCCTTCGGCCAGGTGGTCGAAGTCCTTGCCCGGATCGAAGCTGTAGCTGCCGTCGGCGTTGAGGGTCAGCGAGCCCTTGCCCTGGCCGACGCCGCTGACCAGCTCATAGCTGGCGATGGTGCCGTCGATGTCGCTGGCGACCGGCAGTTGGCCCTGGAGGACGTTGTTCTCGTCGGTGCTGGCGGTGCCGGCGAAGGCCACCGGCTTGTCGTTGGTGCCGTTGATGGTGACGGTGACGCTGGTGCTGGTGCCGTCGGCCGCTTTCACGGTGAAGGTATCGGTGAGCTGCTCGCCGACCTTCAGTTCGTTGAAGGCCGAATTGGCGACGTAGCTCCAGCTGCCGTCGGCGGCGATGCTGAACTGGCCATGGCTGCCGGCGGTGCCGGCCTGCGCCTGGAAGCTCGCCGGGCTGTCGACGTCGCTGATGTTCAGCTTGCCGTTCAGGGTCACCGGGGCGTTGGTCTCATCGGCGCTGCCGCTGGTCTGGCCGCTGATCACCGCCGCGTCGTTGGTGCCGGTGACGGTGACGGTCAGGGTGGCGGTGCTGGTGGCGCCGTGCTCGTCGGTGACGGTGTAGGGCACCTGCACGACGGTCTGCTCACCTTCGGCCAGGTGCTGGTAGGCCGGGTCGTTGCCGTCGAAGGTCCAGCTGCCGTCGGGCTTCAGGGTGAAGCCGGCCGGCGGATTGCCGTTGGCGGTGAAGGTAAGGGTGCTGCCGGTGTCACGGTCGGTGGCCACCAGTTGGCCGCCGATCAGGCTGTCTTCGTTGCCGCTGGCCTGGCCATCCTGGGCGACCGGGGTGTCGTTGGCGCCCTGGATGTTGAGGGTAATGACGCGGGTGTCGGTGGCGCCGGACGGGTCGGTCACGGTGACGGTGAAGCTTTCCGTCGGGTTCTGGCCCAGGGGCAGGGCGTTCACCGCATTGGCGTCGACCACGTAGGTGTAGCTGCCGTCGGCGTTGACGGTCAGTTCGCCGTAGGCACCCTTGGCGCTGCCGCTCCAGGTCAGGTTGCTGTCGTCGACGTCGGTGGCGGTCAGTTGGCCCTTGATGTCGGCGAAGCTGTCGTTGGCGGCGGTATCAGTGATGGCACTGGTATAGGTGCCGGAAGCCACCGGAGCATCGTTCACCGGCGTGATGCCGACGTTCACCACCAGGGTGCTGGACGCGCCGCGGCTGTCGGTGACGATCACGCTGAAGCTGTCGGCGCCGTTGTAGTCGCCGTTGGGGTTGTACTGCCAGGTGCCGTTGGGGTTGAGCACCAGCAGGCCGTTGGCCGGCGCCTGGCCGACGCTGTAGGTGATCAGGTCGCCGTTCGGGTCGCGGGCGGCGAAGGCGCCGTCGAGTTTGGTGTCTTCGGTGGTGGTCAGGTTCAGCACGCCGTTGCTGCCGTCATCGAACTGCGGCGCAAGGTTGGGCGCCAGTTCGCCCTGGCGCTCGTCGGAGCCTTCGCCACCATTGCCCAGGCCGGCGGTGGTGTAGCCGATGTTCGGGTCGACGCGCCCGGCGGTGGCATCGAGCATGACGAAGCTGTGGCTGCCACCGGCCGCGCCGGAGCCGCCTGCGGAGGAGCCGGCGCTCGGGCCGGCGGCGGTGGGGGCGAGCGCCTGGGTCGGGTCGAGGCCGGCGGCGATGGCCTTCTGCAGGTCCTCGGTGCTCGGCGCGTTGCTTGCCTGGGTGGCGGCAGGGGAGGCCTCGGCATGCGGCAGGTCGGCGCTGCTCCACTGGCTGTCGCGGCCCAGGTCGACCAGCTTGCCGTTGCCCACATCCAGGCTCACCGCGCCAGCGACGCCGGTGAGCAGCTGTTCGCCCTGGTAGATGCGATCACCTTCGACCAGGACGCGCTGGGCGCCTTCGGGGGATACCGCAATCACTTGGCCGATGATGCTTTTGACGACCGCGACGACGCTGCTCATGCACTTCTCCTGGTGAGGCTTGCCTGGTTGCCGACCGGGCCGCGTGGAGGTCGGCGCCAGGGGCATTCCCTTGTCTTTAAGAGCAAAAAATTGGCGTCAATTACTTGGCTTATAGCGTTTCGAAATTGACCATATGCCAATGTATTGACCATTCGCTTGCCATCCTAAACAATTGGCAAATCGATGTCACTTTGATATCGGTGGTTCGGCCAAAAAAATTTAGCGTGAAATTCATCACGTTTTTTGATGCTTCTCTTGCAGCCATTCGCCGGTCTTTTGACGCTCCTTGCGGCAATCGAATCGCTGCGGCTATCTCACTGATAAGGATGTTTTCCTCATGCGCATGCGATTCGCCCAAGCAGTGCCCTTCGCCCTGGCATTCGTGCTCCCCATTGCCCCGTCGGTGCAGGCCGACACCCTGACCCAGGCCATGCAGAAGGCCATGGAATACCACCCGGAAATCCAGGCGGGGGTGAACTCGCGCCTCGCTGCCGACAAGCAGCTGCGTGCCGCCAAGGGTGGCTACCTGCCGTCCGTCGACCTGACCGCCGGTTACGGCCGTGAAGGCTCCGACAACACCACTACCCGTGGCCAGGGCGACCACTGGGAGACCCTGAACCGTGGCGAGTCCAACCTGGCCCTGCGGCAGATGGTGTTCGATGGCTTCGCCACCTCCAGCGAAGTCGGCCGCCAGCAGGCCAACGTCAACTCCCGCGCCTACGCGCTGCTGGGCACTTCCGAGCGCACCGCGCTGGATGTCGCCCAGGTCTACATCGATGTCCTGCGTCGTCAGGAAATGGTTCGGCTGGCCGAGGAAAACCTGAAGAGCCACCAGCGCGTCTACGACCAGATCAGCCTGCGCAGCTCCCGCGGCGTCGGTCGCCTGGCCGACCAGGACCAGGCCGAAGCACGCCTGGCCCAGGCGCAGAACAACCTGATGACCGAGAAGACCAACCTCGCCGACGCCCGCACCAACTACTACAGCGTGGTCGGCACCGATCCGGTCGAGCTGACCGACCCGACCGGCCTGGTCGGCCAGCTGCCGGACGATCTGCAGACCGCTCGTCGGCAGCTGGTGGAGAACAGTCCGGTGCTGCGCTCGGCGGAATCGGACGTGGCGGCCGCCGAGAAGCAATACGACGCGGCGAAATCGACCTTCTATCCGAGATTCGATGCAGAACTTTCCCGCGGTGCCGATAACAACCTCGACGGAGAAGAAGGCCACAACAACGAATGGCAGGCCATGCTGCGCATGCGCTACAACCTGTTCGCCGGTGGCAGCAACAAGGCCGAACTGGAAGCCAAGTCCTACGAGGCGAACCAGGCCCTGGATATCCGCAACAACGCATTGCGTCAGTTGAACGAGGAACTCGGTTTGTCCTGGAACGCCCTGAGCAACGCCCGTGACCAGCTGCCGATCGCCCGCCAGTACGTGGACTACAGCACCCGCGTGCGCGAGGCCTACCAGAAGCAGTTCACCATCGGCGAGCGCACCCTGCTCGATCTGCTGGACAGCGAGAACGAACTGTTCAACGCTTCGCGCCGCCTGGTCGACCTGAAGTACACCGAGCTGTTCACCCAGTACCGCATCAAGGCCACCCTGGGCGAGCTGCTCAAGAGCCAGGGTGTGGTAGCGCCGATGGCGGCGGTGGCGTCCGAGGACGTCAAGCCGAGAGTCCAGCTGCCCGGCCTCAACTAACCTGCCCGAGAGAGCATCCGCGTGGATCAAGAAGTCAGCGCCGTACCCCTAAGCCACGATCCGCGCGGTCTGCTGGATGACCCGCTGCTGGACAGCCTGCTGACGCTCTGTCAGCTGCACCAGAAGCCGGCCAGCCGCGCCATGCTCACCAGCGGCCTGCCGCTGCCGGGCCAGCGACTCTCCGCCGAGTTGCTGCCCCGCGCGGCGGCTCGTGCTGGCCTGCAAGGGCGCCTGCTGCAACGCAAGCTGGAGCAGATTCCCGCGCTGGCCATGCCCGCCATGCTGTTGCTGCGCGAAGGGCGCTGCGCGGTATTGCTGGGGTGGGAAAGCAATGGCGATGCGCGCCTGCTGCTGTCCGAGAGCGACGGCGGCGAAGTGCGCGTCACCCGCGAACTGCTCGGCGAGGACTACGCCGGACAGGCCTTCTTCGCCCAGCCGCAGCACAAGTTCGACCTGCAGCATGGCGAGCTGATCCCGCGCGCCAAGAGCTGGTTCCGCGATACCCTCAAGCGCTCGCGCTGGCTCTACGTCGACGCGGTCGCCGCGAGCCTGCTGATCAACCTGATCGCCCTGGCCGCGCCGCTGTTCGTGATGAACGTCTACGACCGCGTGGTGCCCAACCAGGCTGCCGCGACCCTCTGGGTCCTGGCCATCGGCATCAGCGGCGCCTACCTGTTCGACCTGCTGCTCAAGACCATGCGCGGCCTGTGCCTGGACCTGGCCGGCAAGAAGACCGACCTGATCATCTCGGCGACGCTGTTCGAGCGCATCGTCGGCATGAGCATGAAGTACCGCCCGGCGCGGGTCGGCTCGTTCGCGCAGAACATCCACGAGTTCCAGACGCTGCGCGATTTCCTCAACTCGCTCACGCTCACCACGCTGATCGACCTGCCGTTCACCCTGCTGATCCTGCTGGTGATCGGCATCATCGGCGGGCCGCTGGTGTTCGTCCCGCTGGTGGCCTTCCCGCTGGCCGCTGGCCTCGGCTGGCTGCTGCAGAAGCCGCTGGTGGAGACCATGAACCGCACCATGGCGCTGGCCGCCGAGCGCCAGTCGAGCCTGATCGAGACCCTCGCCAGCCTCGACGCGGTGAAGGTCAACAACGCCGAGAGCGAGCGCCAGTACCTCTGGGAACAGACCATCGGCACCCTCAGCCGCCTGGAGCTGCGGGTCAAGCTGCTGTCGACCCTGGCGATGAACATCACCGTGCTGATCCAGGCGCTGGCCGGGGTCATCATGATCATCGGCGGCGTCTACCTGATCATTGCCGGCGACCTCTCCATGGGTGGCCTGATCGCCTGCTACATGCTCAACGGCCGCGCCCTCGGCCCGCTGACCCAGCTCTCCGGGCTGATCCAGCGCTACCAGCAGGCGCGCCTGTCCATGGCTACCACCAACCAGATGATGGAGCTGCCGCAGGAGCGCAACGCCGACGAGCGTCCGCTGACCCGCTCGCAACTGCGTGGCGGCATCGAGATGCGCGGCCTCGACTTCGCCTACCCGAACCAGCAGGTCGCGGCGCTGCATGGCGTCAACCTGCAGATCCGCGCCGGCGAGAAGATCGGCATCATCGGCCGCAGCGGCTCGGGCAAGAGCTCCCTGGCCAAGCTGATCGTCGGCCTGCACCAGCCCGACAACGGCAACCTGCTGGTGGACGGCGCCGACGTGCGCCAACTGGACATCAGCGAGCTGCGCCACAACATCGGTTACGTGCCGCAGGACATCAGCCTGTTCAGCGGCACCCTGCGCGACAACCTGGTCAGCGGCGCACGCTACATCGATGACGAGCGCGTGCTGGAAGTCGCCGAGCTGACCGGCGTCAACGAGTTCGTCCGCCTGCACCCGCAGGGCTACGAACTGCAGGTCGGCGAGCGCGGCCACAACCTGTCCGGCGGCCAGCGGCAGAACGTCGCCCTGGCCCGCGCGCTGCTGCTCGATCCGCCGATCCTGCTGCTGGACGAACCCACCAGCGCCATGGACAACGCCGGCGAGGAACGCCTGAAACAGCGCCTGCAATCGATCATGGGCGAGAAGACGCTGCTGCTGGTCACCCACCGCGCCTCCATGCTCAGCCTGGTGGACCGCCTGGTGATCGTCGACAAGGGTCGCATCATTGCCGACGGTCCGAAGGACGTGGTCATGGATGCACTGAAGAAGGGGCAGATCAGTGTCGCTTAATCCTCTGGGCAGTATCCGCCACTCTGTCCGTGGCTATTTCAAGGGCGGCGACAACCTCTCCGGCCAGCCGCTTCCGGAGGTCAGCAAGGCGCTGATCGAGGACGCGCCGCGGGTGGTGCGTCTGACCATCTGGATTCTCATCAGCTTCGTTGCCTTCCTCCTGCTGTGGGCGCACTTCGCGCAGATCGACGAAGTCACCCGCGGCGAGGGCAAGGCGATTCCTTCGTCCAAGGTGCAGAAGATCCAGAACCTGGAAGGCGGCATCGTCTCGCAGATATTCGTTCACGAAGGGCAGGTGGTGCAGGCCGGCGAGCAGCTCATGCGCCTGGACCCGACGCGCTTCCAGTCCAATGTCGGCGAGACCGAGGCCGACCGCCTGGCGATGTTCCTGCGCGTGGAGCGCCTGTCCGCCGAGGTGGAGGACCGCGCGTTGAACATCCCTGACGACGTGCGGGCCAAGGCGCCCGGTCAGGCCAGCAGCGAAGAAGCGCTGTTCCACAGCCGCCAGCAGCAGCTCAAGGACGAAACCGACGGCCTGCAGCAGCAACTGGTGCAGAAGCAGCAGGAGCTGCGCGAGTTCGGTTCCAAGCAGGCGCAGTACCGCAACAGCCTGGGCCTGCTGCGCCAGGAAATCTCCATGTCCGAGCCGCTGGTGGCCCAGGGCGCGATGTCCCAGGTCGAGCTGCTGCGCCTGAAGCGTTCGGAGGTGGAAATCCGCGGCCAGCTGGACGCCACCACCCTGGCCATTCCGCGCGCCGAGGCGGCGGTGAAGGAAGTGGAGCGCAAGGTCGCCGAGACCCAGTCGCGCTTCCGCAGCGACGCGCTGAAGGAGCTCAACGAAGCCCGTACCGAACTGAGCAAGGCCACGGCCACCGGCAAGGCGCTGGAAGACCGCGTCAGCCGTACCCTGGTCACCTCGCCGGTGCGCGGTATCGTCAAGCAGCTGCTGGTGAACACCATCGGCGGCGTCATCCAGCCGGGCAGTGACCTCATCGAGATCGTCCCGCTGGACGACACGCTGCTGGTGGAAGCGCGCATCCGCCCGCAGGACATCGCCTTCCTGCGCCCCGGTCAGCACGCGATGGTCAAGTTCACCGCCTACGACTACACCATCTACGGCGGCCTGCAGGCGGACCTGGAGCAGATCGGCGCGGATACCGTCACCGACGAGGACGGCAACAGCTTCTACCTGATCAAGCTGCGTACCCGCAAAAGCCACCTGGGCACGGATGACAAGCCGCTGCTGATCATCCCCGGGATGGTTGCCACCGTGGACATCATGACCGGCAAGAAGAGCATCCTGAGCTACCTGCTCAAGCCCATCCTGCGGGCCAAGGCGGAGGCGCTGCGGGAGCGCTGATCGGCTGGCGTGGCAATGCAGGAAAGGGCCGCCCCACGGGGCGGCCCTTTCTCGTTTGTGCGGGATGGAGGCGGGCGTGACGTTGTAGGAGCGGGCCTGCCCGCGATCGCGTCCATGGGACGCTCCTACAGGCCAGCTCCGGCATTTCCGGCTGCGGCGATCAATACGCCACGGTAAACCGCTGCTGGTGATGGTTGGCCTGCTCGGCCTCGTCGATCATCGCCACGGCCAGGTCCGGCAGGGAAATGCGGCTTTCCCCCTGGCCGTCGAACAGCACCCGGTCGCCGCCGACGCGGAAGCTGCCGGTGCGGGTCTCGCCGTCGAGCAGCATGGCCGGGCTGAGGAAGGCCCAGTCCAGTTCCTGCTCCGCACGCAGCTGGTCCAGCGCATCGGCGGCGCCCAGCGCGCCCTGTTTCCATTGTTCGGGGAACTCCGGGCTGTCCACCAGGCGTTGGCCCGGGGCGATCTCCAGGCTACCGGCGCCGCCGAGTACCAGCAGGCGTTTGACGCCCGAAGCCTTCACGCCGTCGAGGATGCTCCGGCTGCCCTTGGCATGGGCGGTGCGGATATCCGGGTTGCCCCAGCCGGCGTTGAAGGCGCTGATCACCACGTCATGGTCCGCCACGGCGCGGGCGACTTGCGCCGGATCGTAGATGTCGGCCTGGACCACCTTGAGCGGGTTGCGCGTCGGCAGCTTCGCCGGGTCGCGGACCAGCGCCGTCACGCTATGGCCGCGACGCAGAGCCTCTTCGAGGAAGTAGTGGCCGACGTGGCCGGTGGCGCCGATCAGGGCAATGTTCATGGAATCACCTTTGTGCAGGGAGTGCCGCGCGGTGGCGGCGGGTGATTCATCTTCGGCGTGTGGCGGCGGGCGATAAAGCCGGCCTGCCGTCATGCACTCGTAAGCCTGGCTTATGAATCAGTCGCTTCGGGTGTCGTTCAGCATGTTCAGGCCGCGGGCCACCGCGAGGGCGATGAACAGCGCGCCCATGATGGCTTCGCTGCCGGCCAGCAGGCGCGCGAGCGGGTGGACCGGGACGATGTCGCCGTAGCCGATGGTGGTCAGCGTGACCATGCTGAAGTAGACGAAGCTGGCCAGGTCCAGCGGGCCGTTGCTGGTCTGGAAGCTGTTCGGCAGCAGGTGTGCGATCAAGCTGTAGCTGATGGCGAAGGACAGCACGAAGTTCAGGTACAGCGCACACAAGCCGTAGAGCAACTCGCCAGTGACCGGGCGTTGCTGGGTGACGCTGTGGAAGGTGCTGGCCGCCAGCAGCAGGATGAAGAGCATCTGCGGTACGCCGCGGGCAAGGAAGGGTTGCAGGTGCCAGGCACCGGGAACGACCGAGGTGAACAGGCTCACCGTGCCCATCAGGCAGACCAGGTAGAACCAGCGGCTGCGGCTGCGCACGGTGTTGAGGCCGGCCAGGACCATGAACAGCAGGGTCCCCAGTTCCAGCCACTGCGGCGGCGAGGGAATCGACAGGACGATCAGCACGAACACCACGCTGACCAGCAGCAGGCGGTAGCGGTAGTGGTTGAGAAAGCGGTTGTTCAAGGGGAAGCCACAGGGTCAGGGTGAGGAGGCCGATCAGTCTCTTCCGCAGCGCAGCCGGACTTCCAGACCCCGGGCTAGGAATCGAAAAGTTTCTGCACCACTGAGAAATCCTGCTCACCATGCCCCTGTTTCAGCAGCAGCCGGTACAGCGCGAGCGCCAGGCTGCCCATGGGCGTGCTGTTGCCGCTGACCTGCGCGGTTTCCTGTGCGAGGCCCAGGTCCTTGGCCATCAGCGCGGCCATGAAGCCGCCGGTATAGCCGCGCGAGGCCGGGGCGTTCTCCATGACGCCGGGCCAGGGGTTGTAGACCTCCAGCGCCCAGTTGCCGCCGGAGCTGCGGCGCATGATCTCCGACAGCACCACCGGGTCCAGGCCATTGGCGGCGCCCAGGGCGAGGGACTCGGCGGTGCCGATCATCAGCACGGCGAGCAGCTGGTTGTTGCACACCTTGGCGACTTGCCCGGCGCCGTCGCCGCCGGCGTGGAAAACGTTGCGACCCATGGCCGAGAACACCGGGCGGGCACGTTCGAGCACCTCGGCATCGCCGCCGACCATGAAGGTCAGGGTGCCGGCGATGGCGCCGCCGGTGCCGCCGGAAACCGGCGCGTCGAGCAGGGGAATCTTCAGTTCGGCCGCGGCCTGGTGGACTTTGCGCGCCGAGGCGGGGGCGATGGTGGAGCATTCCAGCACCAGGGTGCCGGGGGCGATGTGCGCGAGCAGTCCTTCATTGCCGAGATAGAGCCCCTCGACGTGCTGGCTGGCCGGCAGCATGGTGACCACCACGTCGGCGCCGTCCACCGCATCGTGGGCGCTGCGTGCGGCGCTGGCGCCCTGGGCGATCAGGCCGTCGATGGCGCTCTGCACCAGATCGAATACGCGCAGCAGGTAGCCGGCCTTGATCAGATTGGCGGCCATGGGAGCGCCCATGTGGCCGAGGCCGATGAAGGCGATGGTTTGCATGCCGGTTTCCTCCTGTTCAACGACGACAGGCACTCCAGCGCAGGGGCTTCCTGTAGGCGCGCCCCATGGGCGCGATCGCGGGCATGGCCCGCTCCTACAGGGAGAGCCGGGGAGGGGCTACAGGTCCGCCAGCGGATGCTCGCCCTCCCAGGTCGCGTCGAAGTGCGCATTCACCACAGCAACAGGTATGGCAGCGATATCCGGCCAGTGCCAGTGCGGGGTGTTGTCCTTGTCGATCAGCCGGGCGCGCACGCCTTCGGGGAATTCCGGGTGGCGGCAGCAGTTCAGGCTCATCGCGTACTCCATGCGGAACACCTCGGCAGTCGACAGGTGGCGTGCGCGGTGGATCTGCTCCCAGACCAGATGAGCGGTCAATGGGCAACCCGAGGCGAGGGTCTTTGCCCCGCGAGCGATCAGCGCGTCCTCGTCGTTGACCAGCGCGGTCAGCGCGCTCCAGGCCTCGGCGACGTTGGCGCTGTCGAGTACCGCATCCAGGCGTGCGCGGCGCGGCAGCAACTGGGCTTCGGGCATTTCGCCACGGGCTTCGTGCTCCAGCGCCTGGAGCAGGCTGTGCAGCTGCACGTCGCTCTGCTCGCGCCAGTTCAGCTGCACCAGGCCTTCGATCAGGTCGTCCTGCTGGGTGTCGAGCAGGAAGCGGTCGGCGAGGTCCAGGTCCAGTGCGTCACGGGCATTCATCTGCGTCGCCGTCAGACCGAGGAACAGGCCAAGACGGCCGGGCAGGCGGGCGAGGAACCAGCTGGCGCCGACATCCGGGTACAGGCCGATGTTCACTTCCGGCATGGCCAGGCGGCTGCTGGGGGTGACGATGCGCACCCCGGCGCCCTGCATCAGGCCCATGCCGCCGCCCATCACGTAGCCGTGGGCCCAGCAGATCAGCGGCTTGCCGTAGGTGTGGATGAGGTAGTCCAGGCGGTATTCATCGGCGAAGAAGCGGCGGGCCAGCTCGGGCACTTCGCCGGGCTTCTCGCGGCAGGCGTCGACCAGCTTGCGCACGTCGCCGCCGGCGCAGAAGGCCTTGCCGCCGTTGCCGCGCAGCACCACGCAGGCGATCTGCGCGTCGTCCTGCCAGACGCGCAGCTGGTGGTTCATCGCCTCGATCATCGGCAGGCTCAGGGCGTTCAGGCTCTTCTCGGCATCCAGTGTCACGATGCCGATGCGGAAACCGTGCAGGCCGGGGCGTTCTTCGAACATCACATTCATCGTCGTGCCCTTATTGGTTGCGCCAGTGCGGGTCGCGTTTCTCGAGGAAGGCATTCACGCCTTCGCGGGTGTCGTCGGCGTCGAACAGGTCGACGAAGCGCTCGCGCTCCTCCGGCAGCCAGGTGGTCGGGCCGCGCTCGCGGGCGCCCTGGATCAGCGGCTTGATGGTGCGCACCGCCACCGGGCTCTGCCGCGCGACCTTGGCCGCCAGCAGCAGGGCGGTGCCACGGGCTTCTCCGGTATCCACCACCTGTTCGACCAGGCCGATACGCAGCGCGGTGTCGGCGTCGACGCGCTCGCCGCAGAGGATCATGCGCTTGGCCCAGCCTTCGCCTACCAGCCACGGCAGCGCCTGGGTGCCGCCGGCGCAGGGCAGCAGGCCCACGGCGGCTTCGGGCAGGGCCATCTGCGCCTGGCGCTCGGCGATGCGGATGTCGCAGGCCAGGGCGCATTCCAGGCCGCCGCCCATGGCGTAGCCATTGATCGCGGCGATGGACACGCCACGGAAGTCGCGCAGGGTTTCGAAGGCTTCGCCGAAGCGTCGGGCCATCTCGCGGGCGCGGGCCTTGTCGCCGTCGGCGAACATGTTCAGGTCGGCGCCGGCGGAGAAGAATTTCGGGCCCTGGCCGGTCACCACCAGGGCGTAGATGTCGTCGTCGCGGTTCAGGTGCTCGACCACCTGGCGCAGGCCGATCAGCGAGTCGCGGTCCCAGGTGTTGGCCGGCGGGTGGTTGATGGTGATCAGCGCGGTGTGGCCGTGCTTTTCCACCGTCAGCTTGTGGGTGAGGTCGAAGACTCCGGGCTTGTAGGGCTCTACGGCGTTGCTCATGGGCATCTCCTTGGCGGTCATGGGCATGGACTCTAGGTGCGCGCGGCGCGGCGCGTCCATGTCCGATCTGTTCGAATGCGCCCGCGTGGGCGGGCGGTTTTTCCAGTGATTCCACTACGGACCACAACCGCTGGCGCTTCATGTAGGGCGCATAACGCGTCAGCGTTATCCGCCATCCAGGGGCCGGCGCATAACCTGTTCCAGGTTATGCGCCCTACGGTTCGGCCATTTGATTTCAGAGCAGGCGGTCCAGCATCCCGCCCTGTTCCAGCAGGCGGCGGGCGACGATGACCCGCATGATCTCGTTGGTGCCCTCCAGGATCTGGTGCACGCGGCTGTCGCGCACCCAGCGCTCCAGCGGGTAGTCGTTGAGGTAGCCGTAGCCGCCGTGCAGTTGCAGCGCCTCGTTGCACAGGGCGAAGCAGCGGTCGGTGGCGAAGCGCTTGGCCATGGCGCAGTACAGGGTCGCCTCGCCGTCCTTGTGGTCCAGCTTGTGCGCGGCCAGGCGCACCATCTGCCGGCTGGCGGTGAGGTCGGTGAGCATGTCGGCGAGTTTGAACTGCAGGGCCTGGAACTCGGCCAGCGCCTTGCCGAACTGCTTGCGTTCCTCGACGTAACGCAGCGACTGCTCCAGTGCTGCCTGGGCCGCGCCGAGGGAGCAACTGGCGATGTTCAGGCGGCCGCCGTCCAGGCCTTTCATGGCGTAGACGAAACCCTGGCCTTCCGGGCCGATGCGGTTGCCGGCGGGGATGCGCAAGCCTTCGAAGGTGATGGTGCGGGTCGGCTGGGCCTTCCAGCCCATCTTGTCCTCGTTGCGCCCGTAGCGGATGCCCTCGGCGTTGGCGGGGACCAGGAAGCAGGAGATGCCCTTGGCGCCTTCCTCGCCGGTGCGCGCCATGACGATCAGCACGTCGGTGGAGCCGGCGCCAGAGATGAAGGTCTTGGCGCCATCCAGCACGTAGTCGTCGCCGTCGCGCTTGGCGCGGGTGCGCAGGCGCGCGGCGTCGGAGCCCGCGTCCGGCTCGGTGAGGCAGTAGGACGCCAGTAGCTCGCCGCCGATCAGCCCCGGCAGCCACTGCGCCTTGAGCGCGGCGTCGCCGAAGCTGGCCAGCATCCAGCTGGCCATGTTGTGGATGGTCATGTAGGCGGTGGTGGCCACGCAGCCGGCGGCCAGTTGCTCGAAGATCAGCGAGGCGGACAGGCGTGACAGGCCCAGGCCACCGTCTTCCTCGGCGATGTACAGGCCCAGGTAGCCCTGCTCGGCGGCGCGGCGGATCACCTCCACCGGGAAGTGGTGCTGGCGGTCCCAGTCGGCGGCGTGGGGCGCCAGTTCGCGGCTGGCGAAGGCGCGGGCGCTCTCCACCAGCAGGCGTTGTTCTTCGGACAGATCGAAATGCATGCAGCTACCTCTGTTTGTTCTTGTCGGCTACCGCTTCGCGCTCGTGGCGCGCGCTCTCTTTGGCAAAGAGACTCTTGGGTAAAGAGTCCTTCGGTTATAGCCGTTGCGCCATCGGCTGTGGATTGACGATCTTGTGCTGGAGATGGACGATCTTGGCATTGTCGTCATCGGAATCGCGTCCATGTCCCGCCCCCTGATTTCCACCTGGCCGCTGCCGCAGCAGGGTGTGCGCTTCATTACCCCGCCGCGCCTGCGCCGTGCGCTGGACCGCCATCCGCTCGGCCAGGCCTGTTATCCCCTGGCCCTGGGCTATTACCCCGCGGCGGTGGGGCATCGCATGGAGCGGGAAAGCCCGGACGATCACCTGCTGATCTACTGCAGCGCCGGGCAGGGCTGGCTGGAGACAGAGGATGGACGATTCGAGGTAACCGGTGGCGACCTTCTGGTGCTGCCCAAGGGCCGTGCCCACGCCTACGGAGCCGACCCCCAGCGACCCTGGTCGATCTTCTGGGTACACCTGGAAGGCCGGCTGGCCGAGGATTTCCTGCGCCCGCTGGGCAAGTCGCCGCGCCTGCGCGTGGGCGTGCAGCCGCGCCTTCTCGGCGAGTTCGACGCGCTGTTGGCGCTGCGCCGCCAGGGCCTGAGCCTGCCGCACTTCATCCATGCCGCGCATCTGCTGCAGAGCCTGCTCACTTCTCTGGCCCTGCGCCCGGCGCGGGCGAGGTTGAAATCCGGGCGCGTGCTGGACGTGGAGGCCGTGCAGGCGATGATGCGCGAGCACCTGCACGACGCGCTGAACCTCGACGAGCTGGCGGCGCAGTTCCGCCTGTCGCGCTTCCACTTCGCCAAGACCTACCGCGCACTGACCGGCCAGGCGCCGATCCAGGATTTCATCCGGCTGAAGATGACTCACGCCTGCCGCCTGCTCGACCAGGGCAACCTGGAGGTGCGTCAGGTCGCCGAACAACTGGGCTACGCCGACCCGTACTACTTCTCGCGACTGTTCAAGAGCGTGGTGGGCATGGCACCCAGTCACTACCGGGCACTGCATACCGGCTGAGGTTGGCGTGTGCTGTCTGCCGTCCTGGCGTGCCTCACCGTGCACGTGGCTGCCGGGCTCGCTAGTCTGCGGCAACGATAAGAAGAAGGATTACCCCATGCTGCCCGTGATCGCCGAACTGCTGCTGACCCTGGCCTGCGCCGTTGCCGCCTGGCTGGCCTTGCGCGAACAACAGGGGTGGCGGGCGCTGGGCTTCCTGGCGATGGGGGCCGCCGCCTTGCTCGGTGCACTGGAGTACGGCGGCGTTGCCGCGCTGAACGAGCCCCATCACCTGGTGAGTGTGGTATCCGCTGCGGTCGGCTTACCGCTGATCGCGCTGGGGCGATTGGCCGGCGCGGCCGTGCTGCGTGCGTTGGTATTGCTGGTGTGCATGGCGCTGGTGATGCTGCCTGCGCCGGTCACGCTGCTGACGAACCTCGCCGCGCTGCTGGTCATCGCCTGGCCGGGACGTTCGCGCCGTTATGCGCTGGCCCTGCTCGGAGCGCTGCTGTTCATGGGCAGCGGCCTGCTGATCGGCACCCGTGGCGAGTGGGCCGGTGTGCCGCGCCGTGAACTGTTCCACCTCGGGCTGACGCTGGCCGTCGCCGCCTGGGCCTTTGCCGGCCTGGGCAGCGGCCTGCCGAAGGTGCCGGCGCTGCGGCGCAAGTCGCCTTGACTTGATGGGGGCGCTTGCTTAGCGTGCCGGTTCGTTTCACCAGGCAGACGCACCATGACCAACGAAGATCGGATCAAGCTGGAACCCAGCTGGAAAGACGCCCTCCACGAGGAATTCGAAAAACCCTACATGAAGCAGCTGGGGGAGTTCCTGCGTGCGGAGAAGGCGGCCGGCAAGGTGATCTTCCCGCCCGGCCCGCTGATCTTCAATGCGCTGAACACTACGCCCCTCGAACGCATCAAGGTCGTCATCATCGGCCAGGACCCTTACCACGGCCCCGGCCAGGCCCACGGCCTGTGCTTCTCCGTGCAGCCGGGTGTGCCGACGCCGCCGTCGCTGCAGAACATCTATAAAGAGCTGCAACGCGACCTGAACATCCCGATCCCCAACCACGGCTACCTGCAGCACTGGGCCGAGCAGGGCGTGCTGCTGCTCAACACCTCGCTGACCGTCGAGCAGGCCAACGCCGGCTCCCATGCCAAGGCCGGCTGGCAGCCTTTCACCGACCGGGTGATCGAAGTGGTCAGTGAGCGCTGCGAGAACCTGGTGTTCCTGCTCTGGGGCTCCCACGCGCAGAGCAAGCAGAAGCTGATCGACCCGCAGAAGCACCTGGTGCTCAAGTCCGCGCACCCCTCGCCGCTATCGGCCTACCGTGGCTTCCTCGGCAACGGCCACTTCAGCCGTACCAACAAGTTCCTCGAGCAGCACGGGCTTACGCCCATCGACTGGTCGCTGCCGCCGGTCTGATCCCGCGCCCAAAAAAGAGGCCCGCACGAAGGCGGGCCTTGAAAGTCGCCGCGCGTCTCGACGCGGCGAGCGTGGTTACGATTACGCAGCGTCGGCCAGCGCCTCGCGGGAGCGGCGGGCGCGCTTGCGCCAGGCGCGGTACAGCGGCAGGCCGAGCATCAGCGCGACCAGTACCCAGGTGCCGATGGCGATGGGACTGGACCAGAGGATGCCCAGCTCGCCGTTGGAGATGGACAGCGCGCGGCGCAGGTTCTGCTCCATCAGCCCGCCGAGGATGAAGCCCAGCAGCAGCGGCGAGAGCGGGAAGTCCAGCTTGCGCAGGAGGTAGCCGAGGATGCCGATGGCGACCATCAGGAACAGGTCGAAAGTGGTGGCGTGCACGGCGTAGACGCCGATCGCGGTGATGATCGCGATGCCCGGCACCAGTGCCCAGTTCGGCACCGAGAGGATGCGGGTGAACACCCGGACCATCGGCACGTTGAGGATGATCAGCATGACGTTGGCGATGAACAGCGAGGCGATCAGGCCCCAGACGATGTTCGGCTGTTCCTGGAACAGCAGCGGGCCGGGGGTGATGTTGTACAGGCTGAGCGCGCCGATCATCACCGCGGTGGTGCCCGAGCCGGGCACGCCGAGGGTCAGCATCGGTACCAGGGCGCCACAGGCGGCACCGCCAATGGCGGTTTCCGGTGCCGCCAGGCCGCGCATGTCGCCCTTGCCGAACCGGCCCTTGTCGCCGGCTATCTTCTTCTCGGTCATGTAGGCCACGGCGCTGGCCAGGGTCGCGCCGGCACCGGGCAGCACGCCCATGATGAAGCCGAGCACGCCGCAGCGCAGGTTGACCACGAACACGGCGGCGGCTTCCTTGGCGTTGAACAGCATGCGTCCGCTGGCTTTCACCATCTGGTGGCCGTGGTGGGTCTTTTCCAGCAGCAGGAGTATTTCGCTCACCGAGAACAGCCCCAGCACCAGCACCACGAACTGGATGCCGTCGGAGACGTGGATGTTGTCGAAGGTGAAGCGATATACGCCACTGTTGGCGTCGATGCCGACGCTGGAGAGGAACAGGCCGAGCAGCGCCGCCAGTAGGGTCTTCAGCGGCCGGTCGCCGGCCAGGCCGCCCAGGGCGACGATGGCGAAGACCATCAGCACGAAGTATTCCGCCGGGCCGAAGGCGATCGCCCATTTCGCCAGCAGCGGGGCGAACAGCACCATGCCGCAGGTGGCGATGAAGGCGCCGATGAACGAGCTCCAGGCCGACAGCGACAGGGCCACGCCGGCCAGGCCATTGCGTGCCATGGGGTAGCCGTCGAGGGTGGTCATCACGGTGGAGGCTTCACCGGGAATATTCAGCAGGATCGAGGAAATCCGCCCGCCGTATTCGCAGCCCAGGTACACGGCGGCGAGCAGGATCAGCGCCGACTCCGGCGGCAGGCCGAGGGCGAAGGCCACCGGGATCAGCAGGGCCACGCCGTTGATCGGGCCCAGGCCCGGCAGCAGCCCGACGACGGTGCCGATCAGGGTGCCGATTAGCGCGGTGATCAGGTTGTAAGGGGTCAGGGCGACGCCGAAGCCTTGCCCGAGGTAGCTCAATGTTTCCATGACGGTTTCCTCAGAGCAGGGGTTCGAGGATGCCCAGCGGCAGCGGGACGTCCAGGGTGCGGTCGAACAGCACGTACAGGCCGATGGCGAGCAGCGTCGCGGTGACCACGCTGGCCAGCGGACGACCACCGTAGATCAGCGCGATGAAGGTGCCGGCCAGGGCGCTGGCCGGGATGAAGCCCAGCGGCTCGAACAGGCCGGCATAGACCGCCAGCAGGACGACGCAGAGCACTACCTTGCCCAGCAGTGCGCCTTCCAGCGCGGGCTCGTCGTCCTCGCGCTTGATCGGCGTGGGCCGCACGATCAGCCAGGCCAGGCCCGCGGCCATCAGGCCCAGGCAGAGCAGCGGATAGGCGCGCGGGCCGACCGGTTCGTAGGAGAAGGGCGCCTGGAGCTGCCAGGCGATCAGGGCGAAGGCGACGCAGGCGAACAGCCAGGCGCCGGCGAACAGCCGCTGGAAGAGGCTGGTACGGGACATGGAGAGTCTCCTTGCGCCGCCTTCGCTGAAGGCGGCGCCGCACGGGGCGTTACTGGATGAGGCCGAACTCGCGGGCCAGCTGCTTGTACTGGGCGACCTGCTGCTTCACGTAGGCGTCCAGTTCCGGGCCGGTCATGGCGAAGGGGAACAGCTCGCGCTGGTCACGCAACCTGGCGAAGTCTTCGGAGGCCAGCAGCTTGTCGAAGGAGGCCTTCCAGAACTGGTAGTCCTCGTCGCTCACCTTCGGCCCGACGTAGAACCCGCGCACCACCGGCCAGACGATGTCGAAACCCTGCTCCTTGGCGGTGGGGATGTCGGTCATGCCTTCATCCTTCAGGCGCTCCTCGGAGAACACCGCGAGCAGGCGCATCTTGCCGGCGCGGATGTGCGGCATGGAGTCGGAGATGTCCGTGCTGCCCACCTGGATGTGCCCGCCCAGCAGCGCCGTGGCGATCTCGCCGCCGCCTTCCAGGGCAACGTAGCGCAGCTGTTTCGGATCGATGCCGGCGGCCTTGGCGACCAGCGCGGTCTGCATCCAGTCCTGGCTGCCGACGGTGCCGCCGGAGCCGATCACCACCTTGCCCGGGTCGGCCTTGAGTGCGGCCACCAGGTCGCCGAGGTTCTTGTAGGGCGAGTCCGCCGGCACGGCGATGGCGCCGTAGCTGGTGCCGACGGCGGCCAGCCACTTCACGGCGTTCTCGTCGAAGCGGCCGAACTTGCCCTGGGCCAGGTTCAGCAGGGAGCCGCTGGAGAAGGCGGTGATGGTGTTGCCATCGGCCGGACGCTGGGCGACCACCGCGTTGTAGGCCACGGCGCCGACGCCGCCTGGCATGTAGGTGACGCGCATGGGGCGGGACAGCAGCTTCTCGTCCACCAGGGCGCTCTGCGCCAGCTTGCAGGTGAGGTCGAAGCCGCCGCCGGGGGAGGCCGGGGCGATGCATTCCGGGCGCTTGGGCTCGGCCATCAGTTGGCTGGCGGCGAGCAGGGTGGCGCCGGCCAGGGTCAGGTTGCGCAGGACGGTGGACATGGTGCGATTCCTCTCTTGTTGTTGTCGGGTTACCAGATCGCCAGGGAGTAGCTGAGGTAGATACGCGTCTCGTCGGCATCGCGCGCGAAGCTGGAGCGGTAGGTGGCGTTGCGCACGCGCACTGCCACGTCCTTGAGCGGGCCGCTCTGGATCACGTACTTGATGTCGGTGTTGCGCTCCCATTCCTTGCCGTGACCGTCCATGCCGTTGATTCTGGCATTGTCACCGCTGATGTAGCGATTCATCAGGGTCAGGCCGGGGAGGCCAAGTCCGGCGAAGTCGTAGTCGTGACGCACCTGCCAGGAACGCTCGTCGGTCTCGGCGAAGTCGCCGACCTGGACGAAGTTCACCAGGTACGGGTTGCTGCCATCGATGTAGGGGAAGGCCGTGTCGCCATTCATCTGCTGCCAGCCGAAGCTGAACTTGTTGGCGCCCAGGGCGTAGCCGAGCAGGCCGTTGAAGGCGCGGTTGTCGATATTGCCGCCGCGCGCTTCGCCCTGGTCGTCGCTGATGGCCAGGCGCAGGTCGGCGCTGAGCTTGCCGGGGCCTAGCGGGTAACTGGCGAGCAGGCCGACGAAGTGCTGGCGGTAGACCTCGTCCAGCTGCGCGAAGTGGTAGCGGCCGGTGAGGTTGTCGGTGAGCTTGTAGTCGCCGCCGGCCAGGTCGTAATGCTTGCCCTCGGCGCTGCCGCCGGAGAAGCGGCGGTTCTTGTTGTTCAGCGCAAGGTCCTGCCAGTCGGTGGAGTCGCGGTCCTTGACCTTCTCCAGGCGCCCGCCGGTGAAGTTCAGGCCCGGCAGGTCGGTGGAGTTGAGCAGGCCGCCTTCGAAGGTCTGCGGGAACAGACGGCTGTCGTTGGGCTGGAGGGTCGGCAGGTCGGGGATCAGGCTGCCGATCTTCAGCTCAGTCTCGGAGGCCTTGAACTTGGCGGTCAGGCCCAGCTTGCTGTACTCGTCGGCGGCGCGGCCGTCGTCGTGGGTCGGCAGCAGGCCGGTGCCGGTGCGGTCCGGCGAGGAGTCCAGTTTCAGCCCGAGCATGCCCATGGCGTCGAGGCCGACGCCGATGGTGCCGGGGGTGTAGCCGGACTGGAAGTCGAGGATGAAACCCTGCGCCCATTCTTCGCGCTTGGATTGGCCGGCGCCGTCGCGGAAGTCCCGGTTGAAGTAGATGTTCTGGGTGCTGAGCGTGGCGCTGCTGTCTTCGATGAAGCCGGCGGCTTCGCACAGTGGGGCGACCCCGGCGAAAGCCAGCAGGGCGGGCGTCAGGCAGCGGGTATTGGGCTTGGCAAAAGCCGGTGCAGCCGAAGGCTGGGCGGTGGGCATCTGTGGTCTCCGTTCTTGTTGTTGTCGCGAAAGGGCACCACGCCGCCTTTCGCTCTGTTGACGGTCTTTGCCGTCGTCGAGTCCGCTGCTCCCACCGGTTGCGCCTGGGCAGTCGGCGCGGGAAATCAGGGGTTGGGAGGCGGCTCGTTGGCGATGCTAACCGGCTAAGCTTTCGCCAGGCTTTCAGTCTCCTTTCGCAGTGTTTTCAGCGAATTTCCCCCATTCACAGCGGCGCGTGGATGGGTAAACTGCCGGCCCGAACCTGTCGTCGAGGGGTAGAACCGCGTGCGAATCCTTCTGGTTGAAGACCATCCCCAGCTCGGCGAAAGCGTTGCCCAGGCGCTCAAGGGTGCCGGCTGGACCGTGGACCTGCTGCAGGACGGCGTGGCCGCCGACCTGGCCCTGGCCAGCGAGGACTACGCCCTGGCCATCCTCGATGTCGGCCTGCCGCGCCTGGACGGTTTCCAGGTGCTGGCGCGCCTGCGCGAGCGCGGCAAGACCCTGCCGGTGCTGATGCTCACAGCGCGTGGCGAAGTACGCGACCGCGTGCACGGGCTGAACCTGGGCGCCGATGACTACCTGGCCAAACCCTTCGAACTCACCGAGCTGGAGGCGCGGGTGAAGGCCCTGCTGCGCCGCAGCGTGCTCGGCGGCGAACAGCAGCAGCGTTGCGGCGAGCTGGTCTACGACCTCGGCGCGCGGCGCTTCACCCTGGCCGAGCAGGCGATGAACCTGACCTCTCGCGAGCAGGCCGTGCTGGAGGCGCTGATCGCAAGGCCGGGACGGGTGATGAGCAAGGAGCAGTTGGCGTCACAGGTGTTCGGCCTGGACCAGGACGCCAGCGCCGATGCCATCGAAATCTACGTGCATCGCCTGCGCAAGAAGCTCGAAGGCAGCTCGGTGCGCATCGTCACGTTCCGCGGCCTGGGCTACCTGCTGGAAGCCCAGGATGGCTGAGCGGCGCTGGGTGTTTCCCGGTGTCGGCAGCCTGCGCGGGCGACTGCTCTGGCGCCTCGGCGGCCTGCTGCTGGTGCTGTTGCTGATCGGCAGCGCGGCCACCTACTGGCGCGCCAGGCATGCCGCCGACATCGCCTATGACCGCACCCTGCTGGCGTCGGCGCGGGATATCGCCGATGGCCTCTACGCCAGCGACGGTACCCTGCGCGCCAACGTGCCCTATGTGGCGCTGGACAGCTTCGAATACGACAGTGCCGGGCGCATCTTCTACCAGGTGATCGATCCCCAGGGGAACATGGTCTCCGGCTACGAGAACCTGCCGGCGCCGCTGCCGACTACGCCGCGCACCGACGATTATCCCGCGCTGGCCAAGTTCTACGACGCCACCTACGAAGGGCAGGGGGTGCGGGTGGTCAGTCTGTTGCAGCCGGTGAGCCAGCCGACGGTCAATGGCATGGCGGAAATCCGCGTCGCGGAAACCCTGGGCGCCCGTGAGCGACTGGCCCGCGATCTGCTTGCCGATACCCTGCTGAACCTCGCGCTGTCGGCCATCGCGGCGCTGATGATGGTCTGGTATGCGGTGAGCGCCGGCCTGCGCCCGCTCGACCGCCTGCGCGAAGCGGTGGAGGAACGCCAGCCGGATGACCTGCGGCCGTTGCCGGTGGTGCGCGTGCAGAAGGAGCTGCGCCCGCTGGTGGCGGCGCTCAACCATTTCACCGTGCGCCTGCGCGGGCTGTTCGACCGCCAGTCGCAGTTCATCGCCGAGGCTTCCCACGAACTGCGCACACCGCTGGCGGCGCTCAAGGCGCGGCTGGAGCTGGGCTTGCGCGAGCAGGACCCGCAGCAGTGGCGCGCGACGCTGGTCGAGGCGGTGAACAACACCGATCGGGTGACCGGGCTGGCCAACCAGCTGCTGTCCCTGGCGCGGGTGGAGAGCGGCGCCCGTGCCATCGCCGAAGGCGCGGGGGAGCGCATCGAGCTGGGCCAGCTGGCCCGCGAGCTGGGCATGGCGCTGGCACCGCTGGCTTATTCGCGCGGTGTGACGCTGGCGCTGGAGGCGGACGAGCCGGCCTGGGTGAAAGGCGACCCGACCCTGCTCAACGAATTGCTCAGCAACCTAGTGGACAACGCCATCGCCCACGCCCCGGCGGACGGCAACGTGATCATCCGCGTGCGCTCGCCGGCGGAGCTGGAAGTCGAGGATGACGGCCCCGGCATTCCGCCGGAGGAGCGCGACAAGGTGTTCCGGCGCTTCTACCGCCGCCGCCAGCAGGGCACCGGGCTGGGCCTGGCGATCGTCGGCGAGATCTGCAGTGCCCACCGTGCCCGAATCGAGCTGGGCCAGGCTGAACTGGGCGGGCTGCTGGTGCGGGTGACCTTCCCTGTGGAAAACGCCTGAGCCCGAAACGCGAAACCCGCCGGCGAGGGCGGGTTTCGGACGTTGCGGTGCGAACTTATTGAAGCATGCTCATGGCCGCTTCCATGGCGGCAGAAAGGTCTTCGTCTTCCTTCACGTCGGCCTTCGGGTCCAGGCCCAGCTTGGCGAAGGCCGGGATGGTCGCCCAGTCCAGCTCGGTGTACGGATGCTGGCTGCCCAGGTAGCTCTGCAGGGTGGCGACCTGGACGATGTCCACGTAGTCGACCTTGGCCGAGTCGCGGCTGAAGTCCAGGTGCTGGCCCGGAACGGCGGCGATCGGCGCCGGGAAGTCCCAGGCCTTGAGGATGCGGTCACCGATGACCGGGTGGATGCGCTCGATCACGTGGTTGAGGCTGATGGAGTCGGCCAGCAGCTCGCTGTGCTCCTCGGCGTAGGTGAGGATCGGCAGTACGCCGATCTGGTGCACCAGGCCGGCGAGGGTCGCCTGGTCCGGTGCCAGGCGGGTGTAGTGGCGGCACAGGGCGTGGCAGATGCCGGCAATCTCGGTGCTCTTGGTCCACACCTCGCGCATCTTGCGGTCGACCACGTCGGAAGTGGCCTGGAACATCTGCTCCATGGCAAGGCCGGTGGCGAGGTTGCAGGTGTAGTTGATCCCCAGGCGGCTGATGGCCATCTGCAGGTCGTTGATTTCCTTGTTGGTGCGCAGCAGCGGGCTGTTCACCACCTTGATGATGCGCGCGGTCAGCGCGGCGTCGTTGCCGATCACCTTGCTGAGGTCCTGGATGCTGATGTCCGGGTCTTCCGCCGCTTCGCGGACGCGCAGGGCGACTTCCGGCAGCGTCGGCAGCACCAGCTCATCGTTGTCGATGGCCCGCAGCAGTTCCTGTTGTACTTTTTCGGCAAGCTTGCTCATGAAGTGTCCTTTAGGGAAAGCCGGGCTCCCCACCCGGCACGGAATTCAGCGCTGGATCTCGCGGTCGCTGTCCAGAACGTAGGGCAGGTCCAGCAGGCGCAGGGGCTGGCCCTCGGCCTCGCCCAGACGCACGTTGCCGTCGGCGGCTGCGTCGTCCTGCAGCACGGCGAGCAGCTCCACGCCATCAGCCGCGCGGGCGGCCAGTACCACTTCGCCGACGCTGCTGGAGTGCACCGGCGAGAACAGCTCGCGGCCCGGCTCCGGCAGTTCGGCGCTGTCGAGGTGCAGGCGTTGCAGGCGGCGCTTGAGGCGGCCCAGGTACTGCATGCGTGCGACGATTTCCTGGCCGGTGTAGCAGCCTTTCTTGAAGCTCACGCCGCCCACGGCCTGCAGGTTGATCATCTGCGGAATGAACAGCTCGCGGGTGGCGCCGAATACCTGGCCGACACCGGCGCGCACCTGGCCGAGCAGCCAGTCGTTGAGCTCGGCGTGGTGCAGGCGGGCCTGCAGCAGGTCGGTGAGGGCGGCGGCGCGTTCGGCCGGCACCCAGAGTTCTACGCGGCCCTGGCCCAGGCCGATGGCGATCAGACCGTCGACGCGTACCACCTGGTCGGCTGCGCCGGAGAGGCTCAGGCCCAGCTCCGCCAGCACGGCGTCCGCAGCGCTCAGGCCGAAGCGCACCCACAGGGCGCTGTCATCGGCCAGGGTGGCCTTCGAGAACACCGCGTACTTCTTCAGGTCCGTCAGTTGGCTGTCCAGCAGTTCGTTGGCCATGGCCAGCAGGAAGCCCTCGCCCTCGGCGAGGATGCGGAAGCTGGAGGTCATGCGGCCCTTGGGCGTGCAGCGGGCGCCGAGGCTGGAGTAGTCGGCGTTCAGGTAATTGAGGTTGCAGGTCAGCTGGCCCTGGAGGAATTTGGCGGCGTCCGCGCCACGGACGGCGAGAATCCCTTCGTGATTGAGTTCGGTGTAGAAAGCAGAGTCGGTCATCACGATTCGCTGGAAGAAAGTTAGGGGCCTCATGATAGAGCTCAGGCCCGGCCTTGTCAGCGGGTGCCGGGGCGCCTGCGCATGCGTATAATGCCGCTCGGCTCGCGCCGTCCGTCGACTTCGCGAGCGACAAGCCGTATTCGCCCGCTGTTAATCGAGGTGCCCCGCAGATGACCGACGAAACCGAACTCAAACGCCTTTTCTGGCACAGCCGCCGCGGCATGCTGGAACTGGACGTCCTGCTGGTGCCCTTTGTCCAGGAAGTCTACCCGGGCCTGCCCGCCGAGGATCAGGCGCGCTTCCGCAAGCTGCTGGAGTGCGAGGACCAGGACATGTTCGGCTGGTTCATGCAGCGTGGCGAGCCGGAGGATGCCGACCTGCGCATCATCGTTCGCATGATCCTGGACCGTGTCCAGCCGAAGTGACCCCTTCGAGTGTCGCTGGCAACCGTCCATCGGTTTGCTGGCGGCCTACCTCGCCGCCCAGTGCTGCGCCGTCCTGGCGCTGCTGCTGGCGGAGATTCCCCTTCACTGGACAACGCTTGGCCTGAGCCTCTGCCTGCTGCATGCCTGCCGGGTTGTGCCTGGGCGGATTCTATTGCGCGCGCCGGATTCGGTGCGTGCGCTGCGCCACAACGCCGAGGGCTGGCAGTTGTGGAGCGAGCGGGAGGGCTTTCAAGCCGTGCAGTTGCTGCCGGACAGCCTGGCGCTGCCCTGGTTGATCGTCCTGCGCTTTCGTCGCCCCGGCGACTGGCTGGCCCGCAGCGTCTGTGTTCCTGCCGATGCGCTTCAGCCGGAATTGCACCGGCGCCTGCGCGTGCGGCTGCGCTTCAGCCGCAATAGGTGGACGGCGCCAGGATAGTATCGCGGGCCTCGGGCAGCAGGTCCGGGTAGTCCAGCGTGTAGTGCAGGCCGCGGCTCTCGTGGCGCTGCATGGCGGAGAGAATGATCAGCTCGGCCACCTGGGCCAGGTTGCGCAGCTCGATCAGGTCGCGGCTGACCTTGTAGTTCGAGTAGAACTCGTCGATCTCGTCCAGCAGCAGACGCACCCGGTGCTGGGCGCGGGCCAGGCGCTTGTTGGTGCGCACGATGCCCACGTAGTCCCACATGAAGCGCCGCAGCTCGTCCCAGTTGTGGGCAATGATCACGTCCTCGTCCGAGTCGGTCACCTGGCTGGCGTCCCAGCAGGGCAGCGATACCAGGGGCTGCGCCTTGGGCAGTTCGGCGAGGATGTCGGCGGCGGCCGAACGGGCATAGACGAAGCACTCCAGCAGCGAGTTGCTGGCCATGCGGTTGGCGCCGTGCAGGCCGGTGAAGGTGGTTTCGCCGATGGCGTAGAGGTTCGGCACGTCAGTGCGGCCCTGGGAATCCACCAGCACGCCGCCGCAGGTGTAGTGCGCCGCCGGCACCACCGGGATGGGCTCGCAGGTGATGTCGATGCCGAAATCCAGGCAGCGCTCGTAGACGGTGGGGAAGTGCTCGCGGATGAATTCGGCCGGCTTGTGGCTGATGTCCAGGTAGACGTAGTCGATGCCCAGGCGCTTCATCTCGTGGTCGATGGCACGGGCCACCACGTCGCGCGGGGCGAGTTCGCCCAGGGCGTGGAAGCGCGGCATGAAGCGTTCGCCATTGGGCAGGCGCAGCAGCGCACCTTCGCCCCGCAGCGCCTCGGTGATCAGGAAACTCTTGGCCTGCGGGTGATACAGGCAGGTCGGGTGGAACTGGTTGAACTCCAGGTTGCCGACCCGGCAGCCGGCGCGCCAGGCCATGGCGATGCCGTCGCCGGAGTTGCCGTCCGGGTTGCTGGTATAGAGGTAGACCTTGCTGGCGCCGCCGGAGGCGAGCACGGTGAAGCGCGCGCTGAAGGTGTCCACTTCACCGGTGGAGCGGTCCAGCACGTAGGCGCCCAGGCAGCGCTGGCCGTTCATCCCCAGTTTTCGCTCGGTGATCAGGTCGACAGCGACCCGTTGCGACAGCAGTTCGATGTTCGGCCGTTGGCGGGCCTGCTCCAGCAGCGTGTTGAAGATGGCGGCGCCGGTGGCATCGGCGGCGTGGATGATCCGCCGGTGGCTGTGGCCACCCTCGCGGGTCAGGTGGAATTCGAATCCGCCGTCTTCGCGGCCCGGCTCATGATCGCGGGTGAAGGGCACGCCCTGTTCGATCAGCCACTGGATGGCCTCGCGGCTATGCTCGACGGTGAATTTCACCGCGTCCTCGCGGCACAGGCCGGCGCCGGCGACCAGGGTGTCCTCGACGTGGGACTCCACGGTGTCGGTGTCATCCAGCACGGCGGCGACGCCGCCCTGGGCCCAGAAGGTGGAGCCCTGGGACAGTTCGCCTTTGCTCAGCACGGCGATCCTCAGGTGTGAGGGCAGCGTCAAAGCCAGCGTCAGGCCGGCGGCCCCGCTGCCGATCACTAGGACATCGTGCTGGAAATGCTGACTCATACCCGGCTCCACAAAATGGCGCCCTAGTATATAGAAGGGGGCCACGGCACAATACTGGCGAACCGATGACACTGACGGCGCGCGCAGTGGGGCGGCAGTCGCAGGGCGGGAGGCATTGATCCCCGCTCAAGCCGGTCTGGCGGGCGCCGCGGTGGCGTCGAAGTCATTGAACGATCACGGCAAATCACCGGAACTTTTTCAGACGTTCCGGTTCGAACACGGAATACCCAATCAGCTTTGCGCGCAGATTGACCTTGCGCGGAAGGGGAGCGGGTGTTCCGCCCGGTGCAGTTGAATTTGACGGGCTTCGGACGCATGTCGGGGTCCGATTGCCGCAAATGTGAAAAAACTGTGCGGCGCATGCTTGGAGGGGAGAACTTTTGCAAAAGACCCGAGTCTATCTTGGCAGGACGATTTACCAGGGTGCTCGAAGCTCCTCCAGGTTTTCAGAGGAGCATTCATGCTAACCCAGGAACAGGATCAGCAACTGGTTGAACGGGTACAGCGCGGAGACAAACGGGCTTTCGACCTGCTGGTGCTGAAGTACCAGCACAAGATTCTGGGGCTCATCGTGCGGTTCGTGCACGACGCCCAGGAAGCCCAGGACGTCGCACAGGAAGCGTTCATCAAGGCGTATCGCGCCTTGGGTAACTTCCGGGGTGACAGTGCCTTTTATACCTGGCTGTACCGTATCGCCATCAACACCGCGAAGAACCATCTGGTTGCGCGCGGTCGGCGGCCGCCGGACAGCGATGTCACGGCAGAGGATGCGGAGTTCTTCGACGGCGACCACGCCCTGAAGGACATCGAGTCGCCGGAAAGAGCCATGCTGCGGGATGAGATCGAGGAAACGGTCCATCGCACCATCCAGCAGTTGCCCGATGATTTGCGCACGGCATTGACGCTGCGCGAGTTCGAAGGCCTGAGTTACGAAGATATCGCCACCGTGATGCAGTGTCCGGTGGGAACCGTCCGCTCACGGATATTCCGTGCGCGGGAAGCGATCGACAAAGCTTTGCAGCCTTTGTTGCATGATGAAGTCTGATACAGCGGCAGAAGCCAAGAGAGGTACCGCTATGAGTCGTGAAGCCCTGCAGGAGTCGCTGTCCGCTGTTATGGATAACGAAGCGGATGAGCTGGAGCTGCGGCGTGTGCTTGCAGCCTGCGGCGAGGACGCCGAATTGCGGGCCACCTGGTCCCGTTACCAACTGGCCCGTGCAGTGATGCACCGTGAGCCGGCCCTGCCCAAACTGGACATCGCCGCCGCCGTGTCCGCCGCGCTGGCCGATGAAGCCGCGCCGGCGCCGCGCAGCCGCAATCCGTGGCGCAACGTCGGCCGCCTGGCGGTCGCCGCCTCGGTGACCCTGGCCGTGCTGGCCGGTGTGCGCATGTACCACCAGGATGACAGTGTCGCCAACGGCCTTGCCCAGCAAGGCGCCACCCCGCAGATCGCCCTGCCGCAAGTGCAAGGCCCGGCGGTACTGGCAGGCTACACTCAGGACGAGGCGCCGCAGGTGATCACCAATGCCCAGGGCGGGCAGACCACCTGGCATGAGCAGCGTCTTCCGGGTTATCTGCGTCAACACGCGCAGCAGTCCGCCGTCAGCGGCACCGACAGCGCCCTGCCTTACGCACGCGCCGCGAGCCTGGAAAGCCGCTGATTTGCGACCTTAAGGAGCGACATGCGCGCGACGACAGCACTGTTGTTCTTCCTCGGTGGCCTGCTGGCATTGCCAGTCCAGGCCGCCGATGCGTTGGACTGGATCAAGCGCCTCTCCGAGGCTGATCAGCAACAGAATTTCCAGGGTACTTTCATCTACGAACGCAGCGGAGCCTTCTCCACCCACGATGTCTGGCATCGTGTGGAGAGTGACGGCTCGGTGCGCGAGCACCTGGTCCAGGTCGATGGACCGCGCCAGGAAGTGGTGCGCGTCAACGGCGCTACCCAATGCGTAGGTGGCGGCATGTCGGGCCAGGCGTCGGCTGGCGAGATGTGGCCGGCGCGCAAGCTCAATCCGACCGAACTGGCCTCCTGGTACGACGTCCGCGTCGCCGGGGAGTCGCGCATCGCCGGTCGCGCGGCCGTGGTGTTGGCGGTGATTCCGAAAGACCAGCACCGCTATGGGTTCGAGCTGCACCTGGACAAGGAAACCGGACTGCCGCTCAAGTCCCTGTTGCTCAATGACAAGGGCCAGATCATCGAGCGCCTGCAGTTCACCCGTATCGAGCTCGCAGCACCGGATGACGGCGAGTTGGAGCCGACGGCAGCCTGCAAGCCGATCAAGGAAACCAAGGTGGCCGAAGTGAAGACCAGCTGGCATTCCGAATGGGTGCCGCCGGGCTTTACCTTGAGCAGCACGTTGCAGGAACGCAGCCCGGTTTCCAATGACCAGGTGCTGTGCCTGGCCTACGGCGACGGACTGGCGCGCTTCTCGGTGTTCCTCGAGCCCCTGCACGGCGCCAAGGTCGACGATGCCCGCACCCAGCTGGGCCCGACCACCGTGGTGTCGAGGCGGTTCGCCAGTGACGACGGTGGCACCATGGTGACCGTTGTCGGCGAGATACCCAGTGGCACGGCCGAGCGCGTGGCATTGTCCATGCGGCCAACGGGAGCCCAGCCACAGTGATCCAAGAGCGGGGGAGGGTGATTGCGGTCGAGTCTGGCGCTGTCCAGGTCGAAACGCTGCGCCGCTCCACCTGCTCGGATTGTTCAGTCAACGCCGGTTGCGGCCAGGGTCTCCTGGAGCGGCTGGGAGTTGTGCAGGCGCGCGGCCGAGTGCGTGCGCTGTCTTCGCTGAAGCTGACACCCGGCGACGAAGTCGTGCTGGGACTGGACGAAGCCCTTCTGCTGAAAAGTGCCCTGCTTTTCTATCTGCTCCCTCTGTTGGGGATGTTCGCGCTGGCGCTGCCGGCGGCGCACCTCGGGCTGGGGGAGCCTCTCATCATCGCGGCCGGGCTGGCAGGATTCCTGCTGGCCTGGCTGTTCGTGCGCCGCTACACGCGACGCCATTCGGATGATCCGGCGATGCAACCGGTTGTGCTGCGTGCGCTGGTCGGTGGGCCGCCCGGCCCTGTTTAGTGATCTTCCCAATCAACATCACGGGAGCTGTAGTCAATGCAAACCCTGAAACGCAGCATGGCTGCGCTGGTCGCCCTGCTGGCCCTGAGCCTGTCGGTCACCGCGCGGGCTGAACTACCGGACTTCACCCCGCTGGTCGAGAAAGCCTCGCCGGCGGTGGTCAATATCAGTACCACCCAGAAGCTTCCCGACCGCTCCAACGCGCAGATGGGCATTCCGGACCTCGACGGCCTGCCGCCGGGCCTGCGCGAATTCTTCGAGCGCAGCATTCCCCGTGGCCAGGGCGGCCAGGGGCAGGCTCCCCGTGGCCAGCAGCGCGAGGCCCAGTCCCTGGGTTCGGGCTTCATCATTTCCGATGATGGCTACATCCTCACCAACAACCACGTGGTGGCCGATGCCGACGAGATCCTCGTGCGCCTGTCGGACCGCAGCGAGCACAAGGCCAAGCTGGTCGGTGCAGACCCGCGCAGCGACGTGGCCGTGCTGAAGATCGACGCCAAGGGCCTGCCGACGCTCAAGCTGGGCGATTCCGACAAGCTCAAGGTCGGTGAGTGGGTGCTGGCCATCGGTTCGCCGTTCGGCTTCGACCACTCGGTGACCGCCGGTATCGTCAGCGCCAAGGGCCGCAGTCTGCCGAACGAGAACTACGTGCCGTTCATCCAGACCGACGTGGCGATCAACCCCGGCAACTCCGGCGGTCCGCTGCTGAACCTGCAGGGTGAAGTGGTGGGGATCAACTCGCAGATCTTCACCCGCTCCGGCGGCTTCATGGGCCTTTCCTTCGCGATCCCGATCGATGTGGCGCTGAACGTCGCCGATCAGCTCAAGGCGGGTGGCAAGGTCAACCGTGGTTGGCTGGGCGTGGTGATCCAGGAAGTGAACAAGGACCTGGCTGAATCCTTCGGTCTCGACAAGCCGGCCGGCGCGCTGGTCGCGCAGCTGGTGGAAGACGGCCCGGCGGCCAAGGGCGGCCTGCAGGTGGGCGACGTGATCCTGAGCCTGAACGGCCAGACCATCAACGAATCCGCCGACCTGCCGCACCTGGTGGGCAACATGAAGCCGGGTGACAAGGCGTCCCTGGAAGTCATTCGTGACAACAAGCGTCAGACCCTGAGCATGACCATCGGCAGCCTGCCGGATGATGACGACGCTGTCGCCGCTGTCGAGGGCAAGGGCGCCGAGCGCAGCAGCAACCGCATGGGCGTGACCGTGGCGGAGCTGACCGCCGAGCAGCGCAAGTCCCTGGACATCAAGGGTGGCGTGGTGATCAAGGAAGTGCAGGGCGGCCCGGCGGCCATGATCGGCCTGCGCCCGGGTGACGTCATCACTCACCTGAACAACCGCGCGGTGGATTCCTCGAAGACCTTCAGCGAGATCGCCAAGGCGCTGCCGAAGGATCGTTCGATCTCCATGCGCGTGCTGCGCCAGGGGCGTGCGAGCTTCATCACGTTCAAGCTGACCGAATAAGCTTGGTGCACCAGAAAAGGGCGACTTCGGTCGCCCTTTTTCATGCCTGACCGTCCGGCGCGGCGTGACGCATCAGGCTGTAGTCAGGTAAACTCCCCGGCTATTTTTCGGCGGACCGCCGCCTTCAGCCTTCCGAGTGTGTTCGCCGTGAGTGACCTGAGTCATATCCGCAATTTCTCCATCATCGCCCACATCGACCATGGCAAGTCGACGTTGGCAGACCGCTTCATCCAGATGTGCGGCGGCCTGTCCGACCGCGAGATGGAGGCCCAGGTACTGGACTCCATGGACCTGGAGCGTGAGCGCGGCATCACCATCAAGGCGCACAGCGTCACCCTTCACTACAAGGCGAAGGACGGCAAGACCTACCAGCTGAACTTCATCGACACCCCCGGCCACGTCGACTTCACCTATGAAGTCAGCCGTTCGTTGGCCGCGTGCGAAGGCGCGCTGCTGGTGGTGGACGCCGGCCAGGGCGTGGAAGCGCAGTCGGTCGCCAACTGCTACACCGCCATCGAGCAGGGCCTGGAAGTCATGCCCGTGCTGAACAAGATGGACCTGCCGCAGGCCGATCCGGACCGCGTGAAGGACGAGATCGAGAGCATCATCGGCATCGACGCCACCGACGCCGTGGCCTGCTCGGCCAAGAGCGGCATGGGCGTGGAAGACGTGCTGGAGCGCCTGGTGACCGCCATTCCGGCGCCCGAGGGCGAGATCGACGCGCCGCTGCAGGCGCTGATCATCGACTCCTGGTTCGACAACTACCTGGGCGTGGTCTCGCTGGTGCGGGTCAAGCACGGCCGCGTCAAGAAAGGCGACAAGATCCTGGTGAAGTCCACCGGCAAGGTCCACCAGGTGGACAGCGTCGGCGTCTTCACCCCGAAGCACACCGAGACTCCGGACCTGAAGGCCGGCGAAGTGGGCTTCATCATCGCCGGCATCAAGGACATCCTAGGCGCGCCGGTGGGCGATACCCTGACCCTGAACAACACCCCCGACGTGGACGTGCTGCCGGGCTTCAAGCGCATCAAGCCGCAGGTCTACGCCGGCCTGTTCCCGGTCAGCTCCGATGACTTCGAGGATTTCCGCGAAGCCCTGCAGAAGCTGACCCTGAACGACGCCGCGCTGCAGTATGAGCCGGAAAGCTCCGAGGCCCTGGGCTTCGGCTTCCGCATCGGCTTCCTCGGCATGCTGCACATGGAGATCATCCAGGAGCGCCTGGAGCGCGAGTACGACCTGGACCTGATCACCACCGCACCGACCGTGATCTTCGAGATCGTGCAGAAGAACGGCGACATCCTCTATGTCGACAACCCGTCCAAGCTGCCCGACCTCTCGTCCATCGACGAGATGCGCGAGCCGATCTGCCGCGCAACCATCCTTGTGCCTCAGGAGCACCTTGGCAACGTCATTACCCTGTGCATCGAGAAGCGCGGCGTCCAGCGCGACATGCACTTCCTCAGCGGCCAGGTCCAGGTGATCTACGACCTGCCGATGAACGAAGTGGTGCTGGACTTCTTCGACCGCCTGAAGTCCACCAGCCGTGGCTATGCTTCGCTGGACTACAGCTTCGATCGCTTCGAGCCGGCCAACCTGGTTCGCCTCGATGTGCTGATCAACGGTGAGAAGGTTGACGCCCTCGCCCTGATCGTTCACCGCGACAACGCCCCGTACAAGGGCCGTCAGCTGGTGGAGAAGATGAAGGAACTGATCCCGCGGCAGATGTTCGACGTCGCGATTCAGGCGGCCATCGGTGGGCAGATCATCGCCCGCTCGACGGTCAAGGCGCTCAGGAAGAATGTGCTGGCTAAGTGCTATGGTGGTGACGTGAGCCGTAAGCGCAAGCTGCTGGAGAAGCAGAAGGCTGGTAAGAAACGGATGAAGCAGGTCGGTAGCGTGGAGATTCCGCAGGAAGCCTTCCTCGCTGTGCTCAAAGTGGACAGTT
Source organism: Enterobacterales bacterium AE_CKDN230030158-1A_HGKHYDSX7 (assembly GCA_046940325.1). Taxonomy (GTDB): domain Bacteria; phylum Pseudomonadota; class Gammaproteobacteria; order Pseudomonadales; family Pseudomonadaceae; genus Pseudomonas. The sequence goes on from JBKYMN010000003.1 coordinate 33,577, forward strand.
GAACCCTATGACCCTGAATTTCCCGCTGTTGCTGGTGATTGCCGTCGCGGTGTGCGGCGTTCTCGCCCTGGTGGACCTGGTGCTGTTCGCACCGCGCCGCCGGGCGGCCATTTCCGCCTATGAAGGTTCGGTCAGCGAGGCTGACCCGCAAGTGCTGGAGAAACTGAACAAGGAGCCGGTGCTCGTCGAGTACGGCAAGTCGTTCTTCCCGGTGCTGTTCATCGTGCTGGTGCTGCGCTCGTTCCTGGTCGAGCCCTTCCAGATCCCGTCGGGTTCGATGAAGCCGACCCTGGAAGTGGGTGATTTCATCCTGGTGAACAAGTTCGCCTACGGCATCCGCCTGCCGGTGCTGGACACCAAGGTCATTCCGGTGGGTGATCCGCAGCGCGGCGATGTCATGGTGTTCCGCTACCCCAGCGACCCGAACATCAACTACATCAAGCGCGTCGTCGGCGTGCCCGGCGACACCATCCGCTACACCAGCGACAAGCGCCTGTACATCAACGACCAGCCGGTGGCCGAGTCGCTAGTGGGCGAAGAGCCGGGTACCCTGGGCAGCGTGACCCTGTACCAGGAGAAGCTGGGCGCCGCGGAGCACATGATCCGCAAGGAAATGACCCGCTTCCGCATCGAGCCGGGCAAGCAGTGGAAAGTGCCGGCCGGCCATTACTTCATGATGGGCGACAACCGCGACAACTCCAACGACAGCCGCTACTGGAACGACCCGAAGATCCCGAAGGACCTGCTGGGCATGGTTCCGGACCGCAATATCGTCGGCAAGGCCTTCGCGGTCTGGATGAGCTGGCCGGATCCGAAAATGCGCAATCTGCCGAATTTCTCGCGAGTCGGCGTGATTCACTAAACTTGTGAGACGCTCCAGGCCGGCATGGCTGGATCGGTGCTAGAAAAGGGCGGGGCTGCACGCGGGGAGCGAGGCAGCCCCGCTTCACTTGGACCCGCCGTGGTTGGCGGGCAAATAAGAAAGAGTCCGACATGAGGTCGATATGACGTACGCACGTTCGCAGAAGGGGATGTCGTTGCTGAGTTGGCTGGTGGTGCTCGCCGTGGTGGCGTTCCTGGCCAGCGCTGCGTTCAAGGTCATTCCGCATTACCTGGACTACTACGCCGTCGAGAAAGCCATTACCTCGGTGGAAACCGACAAGGCGGCCGAGGTGCACAGCGTTCCAGAGTTCTATGCCTATTTGAGCAAGGCGTTGATACTCAACAACATCCGCGACCTCAAGCTGGAAGACGCCCTGGACGTAAAGCTCGAGAACAACGAGTTCCTGGCCCACCTGAAATACGAAAAACGCGAGCCACTGGTGCAGAACATCGACCTGGTGGTCAAATTTGACAAAGAATTCCGTGTACGAGTGCCGTGAGTAACAACAGTCTGGATCGACTTGAGCGCAAGCTCGGCTACACCTTCCGCGACCAGGACCTTATGGTCCTGGCGCTGACCCATCGCAGCTTCGCCGGGCGCAACAACGAGCGCCTGGAGTTCCTCGGTGACGCCATCCTCAACTTCGTCATCGGCGAAGCCCTGTTCACCCACTTCCCCCAGGCCCGTGAAGGCCAGCTGTCGCGCCTGCGTGCGCGCCTGGTGAAGGGCGAGACCCTGGCGCTGCTGGCCCGTGGTTTCGAGATCGGGGACTACCTGCGGCTGGGTTCGGGCGAGCTGAAAAGCGGCGGGTTCCGCCGCGAGTCGATCCTGGCTGATGCCATGGAGGCGCTGATCGGCGCCATCTATCTGGACACCGGCATGGATTCCGCCCGCGAGCGGATCATGGCCTGGCTCGGCCCGCAGCTGCGCGAGCTGACCCCGGTGGATACCAACAAGGACCCCAAGACCCGCCTGCAGGAGTTCCTGCAGTCCCGCGGGTGTGAATTGCCGCGTTACGACGTGGTGGATATCCAGGGCGAACCGCATTGCCGCACCTTCTTCGTGGAGTGCGAGGTGGCCCTGCTGAATGACAAGACCCACGGTCACGGCGGCAGCCGCCGCATCGCCGAGCAGGTGGCCGCCGCCGCCGCGCTGGCGGCCCTGGGCGTGGAGAATGGCCATGAGTGAGCACGAGCAAGACCAGCACGATCAGTCCGAACACGATGAAGCGGGGTCCGTCCGTTGCGGCTATGTGGCCATCGTCGGCCGCCCCAACGTCGGCAAGTCGACCCTGCTCAACCACATCCTCGGGCAGAAGCTGGCCATCACCTCGCGCAAGCCGCAGACCACTCGCCACACCCTGCTGGGCATCAAGACCGAAGGTGACGTGCAGGCGGTGTATGTCGACACCCCCGGCCTGCACAAGGACAACGACAAGGCGCTCAACCGCTACATGAACCGTTCGGCCAGCGCCGCGCTGAAGGACGTCGACGTGGTGATCTTCGTCGTCGACCGCAACCGCTGGACCGACGAAGACCAGATGGTCTACGACAAGGTCAAGTACGTGAGCTGCCCGGTCCTGCTGGCGGTGAACAAGGTCGACCGCATGGAAGACAAGGGTGAGCTGCTGCCGCACCTGCAGTGGCTGGCCGAACAGCTGCCCAACGCCGAGGTCGTGCCGATTTCCGCCCAGCACGGGCAGAACCTCGACGTGCTCGAAGGCCTGGTGGCCGAGCGCCTGCCCGAGAGCGAACACTTCTTCCCGGAAGACCAGATCACCGACCGCAGCAGCCGTTTCCTCGCCGCCGAACTGGTGCGCGAGAAGATCATGCGCCAGCTGGGTGCCGAGCTGCCGTACCAGGTCACCGTGGAGATCGAAGAGTTCAAGCAGGACGGCCCGATCCTGCACATCCATGCGCTGATCCTGGTGGAACGCGACGGCCAGAAGAAGATCATCATTGGCGAGAAGGGCGAGCGCATCAAGAGCATCGGCCAGAACGCCCGCAAGGACATGGAGGTGCTGTTCGACTCCAAGGTCATGCTCAACCTCTGGGTGAAAGTGAAGGGCGGCTGGTCCGACGACGAGCGCGCACTGCGTTCGCTGGGCTACGGCGACCTCTGACCCGCAGCGCCCCGCGAGCCTTCGCGGGGCGGCTCCTTCGGGCGCCTGAGCGCGTCCGCCTACCGACTCCGATTCCAGGCGCAGCGCCATGAGCCTCGCTTCCACTGCCCAGGCGGCCTTCGTCCTGCACAGCCGTCCCTACAAGGAAACCAGTGCGCTGGTGGATTTCTTCACCCCGCAGGGGCGCCTGCGCGCCGTATTGCGCGGCGCGCGGGGCAAGGCGGGTGCGCTGGCGCGGCCATTCGTGCCGCTGGAGGCCGAGTTCCGTGGGCGCAGCGACCTGAAGAACGTCGTGCGTCTGGAGCCCTACGGCATTCCCAACCTGCTCAGTGGTGAAGCGCTGTTCAGCGGCCTTTACCTGAACGAACTGATGATCCGCCTGCTGCCGGCGGAAGACCCGCACCCTGCGCTGTTCGAACACTACCGCGCGACCTTGCCGCTACTGGCCGCCGGCCGTCCGCTGGAGCCGCTGCTGCGCGCCTTCGAATGGCGACTGCTGGACGACCTGGGCTATGGTTTTGCCCTGGACAGCGATATCGTCGGCCAGCCCGTCGCCCCGGAGGGCCTCTATCGCCTGCTGCCGGACGCTGGCCTGGAGCCGGTCGGCAGCCTGCAGCCGGGCCTGTTCCACGGCGCCGACCTGCTGGCCATGGCCGAGGCCGACTGGAGCGCCCCCGGCGCCCTGGCGGCGGCCAAGCGCCTGATGCGCCAGGCCCTGGCGCCCCATCTTGGCGGCCGACCGCTGGTCAGCCGCGAGCTCTTCATGAATCGCAAGGACAACTCCCGTGACTGAAGCCAACCGTATCCTGCTCGGCGTGAACATCGACCACGTCGCCACCCTGCGCCAGGCCCGCGGCACCCGTTATCCCGACCCGGTGAAAGCCGCGCTGGACGCCGAGGAAGCCGGCGCCGACGGCATTACCGTGCACCTGCGCGAGGACCGCCGGCACATCCAGGACCGCGACGTGCGCGTGCTCGCCGAGGTGCTGCAGACGCGCATGAACTTCGAGATGGGCGTGACCGAGGAGATGATGAAGTTCGCCGAGATCATCCGCCCGGCCCATGTCTGCCTGGTCCCGGAGACGCGCCAGGAACTGACCACCGAAGGTGGCCTGGACGTCGCCGGCCAGGAAGCGCGCATCCGTGAGGCGGTGCAGCGCCTGGCTGCCGCTGGCTGCGAGGTGTCGCTGTTCATCGATCCGGATCAGCGCCAGATCGAGGCTTCCGCGCGCATCGGTGCACCGGCCGTCGAACTGCATACCGGTCGCTACGCCGACGCCCACAACCCGGCCGAGGCCGCCCATGAACTGGCGCGCATCCGCGATGGTGTGGAGTTCGGCCTGTCCCACGGGCTGATCGTCAATGCCGGCCATGGCCTGCATTACCACAACGCCGAGCCGGTGGCGGCGATTGCCGGGATCAACGAGTTGAACATCGGCCACGCCATCGTCGCCCATGCGCTGTTCGTCGGTTTCAAGCAGGCAGTGGCCGAGATGAAGGCGCTGATCGTGGCGGCGGCCAACCGCTGATCCGCGGCCAACGGCGTACAACCGCGAACGGTTGTACGCCCTACGTTACGGCAAGGTCTGGCGCAGGGCGGATAACGTTCGACGCTATCCGCCGTTTAGCAGAAGTCTGCAGCGACTCCGAATTAACCCCGGACGGCCCATCAGGGCTTGCGCGCGACCAGGGTGGCGCGCAGCGGCGCCGGCAGGCCTTCGAGGGTGCGACTGTGGTCGTCCGGATCGAGGAAGTCCGGTAGCGACTGGTAGCGCATCCACTCGGTAGCGCGTTGTTCTTCCACCGAGGTACGGCTGATGTCCACGCTGCGAACATCGGTGAAGCCCGCGCGGCGCAGCCACAACTCCAGCGCCGGCACCGACGGCAGGAACCACACGTTGCGCATCTGCGCGTAACGGTCTTCGGGCACCAGCACGGTGTTCACGTCGCCGTCCACCACCAGGGTTTCCAGCACCAGTTCGCCGCCACGGCGCAGGCAATCCTTGAGCGCCAGCAGGTGGTCGATGGGCGAGCGGCGGTGGTAGAGCACCCCCATGGAGAACACCGTGTCGAAGCCTTCGAGCTTCTCGGGCAGGTCCTCCAGGGCGAAGGGCAGGTGCCAGGCCGGCAGGTCCGGCAGGTAGCGCTTCATGGCGAGGAACTGGCAGAAGAACAGCCAGTTCGGGTCCACGCCCACCACACTGCGCGCACCGGCGCCGAGCATGCGCCACTGGTAGTAGCCGTTGCCGCAGCCGACGTCGAGGATGCGCTTGCCCGCCAGGTCGATGTGTGGCGAGACACGCTCCCATTTCCAGTCCGAGCGCCATTCGGTGTCGATGTGCACGCCGAACAGGTTGAACGGCCCCTTGCGCCAGGGGATCAGCCCCTGCAAGGCCAGCGTGAGCTGTTCGCGGGTCGCTTCGTCGCACGCGCCTTCGAGGTTGAAGCGCTCGCGCAGTTCGACGGCGGCGGCCTCTAATTCGGGCAAGCGATCCACCGCCGCCAGCCAGCGCTCGAGGTCGCCATGGCCGTCATCGACCTTCGCGGCCAGTTGCGCGGGCAGCGAGGCGGCCCAGGATTCAAGCGGGGTGCCGGCCAGTTCAAGGCGCAGGCGGTCGAGGTCGAAGCGGTCGATCATGGCAGGGCAATCAGGGAAGCGAAGTTGAGGCACTGGAACCAGGGCACGACCTTGGAGAAGCCGGCTGCCAGCAGGCGCTCGCGGTGGGTCTCCAGGGTGTCGGGACGCATGACGTTCTCGATGGCGGTGCGTTTCTGGGCGATTTCCAGTTCGCTGTAGCCATTGGCGCGCTTGAAGTCGATGTGCAGGTCGGTGAGCAGCTCGTGCTCCTGCTCATCGGCGAAGCGCAGTTTTTCCGAGAGGATCAGCGCTCCGCCCGGCAGCAGGCTGTCGTGCAGGCGGGTGAGCAGTGCCAGGCGTTGGTCGGGGGCGATGAACTGCAGGGTGAAGTTCAGTGCGATCAGCGAGCAGGGCTTGAGGTCCAGGGTGAGGATGTCCGCCTCGATCAGCTCGACCGGCAGCAGCTCCTGGTGCATGGCGTCCTGGGCGCGCAGGTACTCGCCGCAGCGCTCGATCATCGGTGCCGAGTTGTCGACGCCGATGACCCGGCAGCCTTCGCTCTTCACGTGGCGGCGCAGTGCCTGGGTCACGGCGCCCAGCGAGCAGCCGAGGTCATAGAGCACGCTGTTCGGCGCAGCGAAGCGCGCGCCGAGCACACCGATGTTCTCGACGATGGTGGGGTAGCCCGGCACCGATCGCTTGATCATGTCCGGGAAGACGCGCACCACGTCCTCGTTGAAGGTGAAGTCGGGAACCTGGTTTTGCGGCTGGGCGAAGATGCGGTCGGATTCGCTCACGCTGGAGGGGGCCTCGTTACGCTGGAACAGGCAACAGGGCGCGGCGCGCCCCGATTGCCGGGGCGCGCATTGTAGCCGAGGCGCGGGGTGCGCCCAAGCTTCAGCCGATAAGGGTCACTTGAGCTGGTCGGAGAAGTACTCGCCGGCGCCCTGCAGCGGGCCGAGGGGGTTCTTCTTGTCTTCCATGCGGCGGATGTTCGGCTCGCCGTTGCTGGTCTTGTGCACCACCACGTCGTCGATCAGCACGAACACCGGGCGGAACGACCAGCCCTGTACCTGGCGGCGCTTGCGGAAGTTGAAGATGTCAGCCCAGAAGCTGCCGACCCGCTGGGTGTCGGTCTTGTTGAAGTCGAAGGCGTAGCCGACGCAGCGGTCCTTGGCCTGTAGGCAGGTGACCAGACCGTCGGGCAGGTAATCGATGGGAATGTTGGGCTGCACGAAGAGCAGGCGCACGTCGATGAACGACAGCATCTTGGCATTACCCTGGGACAGTGGATCGAAGCCCAGCGCATAGAGCTGCGACTTCGTCGTCCTGCCGGGATCGACCTGGTTGTAACGGCTCTGTGCATCCTGGTAATCCAGGAATGGTGATTGCACTTCCGCGCGTTCGCTGGGCAGCAGGCTGCCACAGGCTGAGAGCGTCAGGCAGGCTCCCAGCAACAACATCGAGCGAACTACTGCACGCATGGAGCTCCCCTTTTCGCGGTCTCTTATGATTGATCTATAGCCGATGGCAGAGGGCTTTGCCGGACTTTTCTCACGCCGCCGCAGGACTAGTCAACGGCGATACCGTAACCCTGCATCAGTGGCTTCCACTGGTCGTTGCGGCGCAGTTCGCGCAGGCCTTCATCGAGATCGGCCAGGCGTTCCTGCACACGGTCCAGGCGAGGGTTGAGCGCGACGTACATGGGACGTTTATCGGCGAGCTCGCCGGCGGCTTGAATGCGCTCCGACAGGCCGTTCTGGCGCAGATAGTGCTCGACGATCTGGCTGTCTTCGAGCAGCACCGTGATGCGCCCCAGGAGCAGCTTCTGCACGTTGCGCTCCAGCACTTTTTCGCCGCTGAGCACCTGGACCTGCTCGTGGTTGGCCAGGTGCTCGTCGCGCCAGGTGTCCAGTTCCTTGCCGTAGGAGTAGCCCTGGGCGAGGCCGATGGACTGGCTGCTCAGGGAGGCCGGTCCGTTCCAGGTCCAGGGGTTGTCGTTGCGCACATAGAAACGCATGGTCACCCAGCCGATCGGCTCCTGGCCGATCAGCAGGTCTGCGGACTCTTCGCTGTAGGCACCGACCACGCCGTCCACCAGGCCTTCGCGGGCCATCTGCAGTGCGCGGGGCCAGGGCAGCGGTTCGAACAGCGGCGGTTGCGGCAGCACCTGGCCGAGGGCTTCGAGGAGGTAGCCGGGTTTGTCCGGGTTGTCCGGGCAGAGGTAGGGGCACCAGTCGTCGCCGGCCAGGCGCAGGGGTTCGGCGCTGGCCAGCGCCGAACAGAGGAGCAGCAGCGGTGAAGCGATTCGCAGCATGTCAGGCCCGGGAAGTGGTTGGTCCTTCCGAGTATGGCAGAGCGATATGACGGGATGTGACTGAGGCGGCGATGCCGAACTGGCCGAGCCAGTAGGTCAGCATGATGGCGTAGGAGGAGCCGTCGAAGGCGGCGACGAAGCGGCTGATGCCGATCATCGAATCGGAGCTGACGAACAGCAGTGCGCCCAGGGCGGCGAATATCCGGCTGGCGTTGGCGATCGAAGGCACGCCGAGGCGGGCGATGGCGCGCCAGAGCATGGCGCTGATGGTCAGGCTGTACAGCGCGATGGGCAGCAGCAGCGGGCCCAGGCCGCGGCTATGGAGCAGGGCGAACAGGCCGCCGCCCAGCGCCGCTGCAACCAGCAGGCCGAGTGGGGCGAAGCGGCGGGTATCGCCCAGGTAGGCGACCAGGTAGGCCAGGTGCGCCAGCAGGAAGGCGGCGAGGCCGGGTACGAAGGCGTTGATCGGCCACTCCAGCAGGATGTCGCCGAGCATCGACAGCACCAGGCCGATGGCGACCCAGCGGCGGTAGCCGTCGGCAGGTGTGCCGAGTATCCACAACAGCATGGCCAGCACCGGCAGCGGCTTGCACAGCATGCGCAAGGCGGGCAGGTCGAAGGTCACGGCGAACAGGTAGGCGGCACCGCCGATCAGTGCCAAGAGTGCCCAGCGCATGGGGTTCCCTCCCGTGGAAACGAGCGCCCACTGTGCCGTAGCGCGGTGTCCGGGCCACAGGCCGGAGGCGCCAGCGCGAGCGGCTTATGGCGCCGGGTATCGCGCTTTACTTCACGGCGATGGGGCAGGTGAAGGTCTGCGCGGGGGCGACTTCGGCTTCCCAGGGGCGGCGATAGGCCAGTTCCAGCTTGTCTTCGCCGGCGGCGGTCACCCGGAAGCGCCAGGTGGATTCCCCGGCGCTGCCAACCAGGCCTGCGTCTTCCGGGTTGCTGTAGACCTCGGGGCCGAGGGCGCGCAGCAGGCCGTTGGCGGCGTTGCGTAGTTCCCAGCGGAAACCGGTGGTGGGGTTGCTCGGCAGGATCAGCACCAGCTCCTGGCCGGTGTGCAGCTTCAGCGGCTTGCAGTCGCTGGCGTCTTCCAGGGTGACCACGGGTTTGCTCTGTCCGGCGCAGCCGGCGAGCAGGGCCAGGGTGAGGGGCAGCAACGAGCGGTACGACGGCATGACGGCTCCTGGGAGGGGACAGGTTGGGCCGCAGGATAACGCAATCGTGTGGGAAGGAGATGCTTCGAAGGGGGCGGGTCGCTCTGCGCGCAAGCGGAGGCGCTGGCCTGTAGGAGCGCCCCATGGGCGCGATTCGCGGGCATGGCCCGCTCCTACAGGGTCGTCCAGGACGTCAGGCCGGGAACAGCACCTTCGCCACGTCGCCGTAACGCTTGGCGAAATGCACCGTGATGCCTTCCTTCAGGTACTCCGGCAGCTCCTCGAAGTCGCCACGGTTGGGTTCGGGCAGGATCAGCTCGAAGATCTTCTGCCGGCGCGCCGCGATGACCTTCTCGCGCACCCCGCCGATGGGCAGTACCTGGCCGGTGAGGGTCAGCTCGCCGGTCATCGCCACGCCCTTCTTCGGCGCCTGGTTGCGCGCCAGGGACAGCAGGGCGCTGGCCATGGTCACGCCGGCGCTGGGGCCGTCCTTGGGCGTGGCGCCCTCGGGCACGTGCAGGTGGACGAAGGCCTGGTCGAAGAAGGTCGACTCGCCGCCGTACTTCTTCAGGTTCGAGCTGATGTAGCTGTAGGCGATCTCCGCCGACTCCTTCATCACGTCACCCAGTTGCCCGGTGAGCTTGAAGCCGCGGTTGAGTGTATGGATGCGCGTCGCCTCGATGGGCAGGGTCGCGCCACCCATGCTGGTCCACGCCAGGCCGGTGATCACACCCACGCCGGAGAGCACCTGCTCGGTGCGGAACACCGGCATGCCGAGGTAGTCCTCCAGGTCCTTGGCGCCGATCTTCACCACCGACTCCGGGTCTTCCAGCAGCTTCATCACCGACTTGCGCACCAGCTTGCCGAGGACTTTTTCCAGCTGGCGCACGCCCGCCTCGCGGGCGTAGCCCTCGATCACCGCGCGCAGGGCCGCGTCGTTGATCGACAGACGATTCTTCGGCACACCGGCCTTTTCCAGCTGCTTGGGCCACAGGTGACGCTTGGCGATGGCCAGCTTCTCCTCGGCGATGTAGCCGGACAGGCGAATGACCTCCATGCGGTCCAGCAGCGGGCCGGGGATGGAGTCCAGGGTGTTGGCGGTGCAGACGAACAGGACCTTGGACAGGTCCAGGCGCAGGTCCAGGTAGTGGTCGAGGAATTCGACGTTCTGCTCCGGGTCGAGCGTCTCCAGCAGCGCCGAGGCGGGGTCGCCCTGGTAGCTGCTGCCGAGCTTGTCGATCTCGTCGAGCATGATCACCGGGTTCATCACCTCGACGTCCTTGAGCGCCTGCACCAGCTTGCCGGGCAGGGCGCCGATGTAGGTGCGGCGGTGGCCCTTGATCTCGGCCTCGTCGCGCATGCCGCCAACGCTGAAGCGGTAGAACGGCCGCCCCAGGCTCTCGGCGATGGACTTGCCGATGCTGGTCTTGCCCACGCCGGGCGGGCCCACCAGCAGCACGATGGAGCCGGCGATCTCACCCTTGAAGGTGCCCACCGCGAGGAATTCGAGGATACGGTCCTTCACGTCCTCCAGGCCCGAGTGGTGGCGGTCGAGGACCTTGCGCGCGTGCTTGAGGTCGAGCTTGTCGACCCCCATCAACCCCCACGGGACCGAGGTCGCCCAATCCAGGTAATTGCGCGTGACAGCGTATTCCGGCGAGCCGGTCTCCAGGATCGACAGCTTGTTCAGTTCCTCGTCGATGCGCTTCTTCGCCTGCTCGGGCAGTGTCTTGCCTTCCAGGCGGGTGCGGAATTCGTCGGCGTCGGCGCTCTTGTCGTCCTTGGTGATGCCCAGCTCCTGCTGGATGATCTTCAGCTGTTCCTGCAGGAAGAACTCGCGCTGGCGCTCGCCGATCTTGCGGTTGACCTCGGCGGACAGCTCCTTCTGCAGGCGCGCGACTTCCACTTCCTTGCGCAGCAGCGGCAGCACCTTCTCCATGCGCTTGAGGATCGGCACGGTGTCCAGCACGCCCTGCAGTTCGGCGCCGGGGGCGGTGGTCAGCGCGGCAGCGAAGTCGGTCAGCGGCGAGGGGTCGTTGGGGTTGAAGCGATTGAGGTAGTTCTTCAGCTCTTCGCTGTACAGCGGGTTGAGTGGCAGCAGTTCCTTGATCGCGTTGATCAGGGCCATGCCGTAGGCCTTCACCTCGTCGCTGGGGTCGTTGGGCGTGTGCGGGTATTCCACCTCCACCAGGAAGGGCGGGCGGTGGCGCTTGATCCAGCCGCGGATGCGCACCCGCGACAGGCCCTGGGCGACGAACTGCAGCTTGCCGCCTTCGCGGCTGGCATGGTGCACGCGCACCAGGGTGCCGTGCTCGGGCAGGCTGTCCGGGTCGAAATGGCGCGGGTCTTCCGGCGGGTTCTCCATGAAGAACAGCGCCAGGTTGTGGTGCTCGGTCTTGGCCACCAGCTCCAGCGTCTCCGCCCACGGCTCCTCGTTGACGATCACCGGCAGCACCTGCGCCGGGAAGAACGGGCGGTTGTGGATCGGGATGACGTAAACCGTGGTCGGCAGGTTCTGCCCCGGCAGCACCAGCCCGGTGCTGCTGACCTCTTCGGCGCTGTGAATATCGTGAATCTCGTCGTGGTCGCTCATGAGGCACCTGACTGATTGAACATGACAGTCTAGATGGGGAGACCCGCGCAGGGTTTCAATCCCATTGTTCGAAGGATGTGTCTGGGAATGTTGCGGTCGATTGTCTACGAACGGAGCTTAGGAACGGATTAGCGGCGCGGCCGTAGAAAGTCGCTGGGTGGCCGGCCGAACTGGCGGCTGAACATGGCGCTGAAGGCGCTGGGCGTGCTGTAGCCCACTTCCAGCGCTACGCCCAGCACGCTCTCGCCCTGGGCCAGGCGTTCCAGGGCGGCCAGCAGGCGCGCCTGTTGTCGCCATTGGCCGAAGGTCAGCCCGGTTTCTGCGAAGAACCAGCGCTGCACCGTTTTACTGTCGACGCTCAGCCGAGCGGCCCAGTCGGCGAGGCCGGCGTTGTCGCCGGGCTGGGCCTGGATGGCCTGGCACAGTGCGCGCAAGCGCGGATGGGCCGGCAGGGGCAGGTGCAGCGGCAGCATGGGGTCTTCGCGCAGCTCATCGAGCATCAGGCCGAGGACGCGGCCGTCGCGGGAGTCCGGGGTCACTTCGCCGCTGATCGACAGCGCGGCGAGGATCAGTTCCCGCAGCAGCGGCGAGACCGCCAGCACGCAGCAGCCCGCCGGCAAGTGCGGTGCGCTGCCTGGTTCCACATAAAGCGTGCGCACCTGCACGTCGCCGACCATGCGCGTCCAGTGCTCCACGCCGCCGGGTATCCACAGGCCGCGATTGTCCGGCACCACCCACTGGCCACTGGCGCTGCCCACCACCAGCACGCCGCGCACGGCGTAGAGCAACTGGGCGCGATGATGGCTGTGCGCGGGCACCTGGTGGCCGTCGGGAAAGTCCAGCGCGACGGCCGCCACGGGGCTGGCGGCCCGTTCGTCGCCATGGTTTTCCAGAAGGGCGACGGCAATGTCCTTTTTGCGCATGTAGATGCCTGTTTGTCGTTAGACGACCACTTTCCTCCATCGCTAGGCTGCTGAACAGTCCCCCTCTGCCTTGATGATCCCGCCATGAACGAGCTTTCCATAAACGCCCTGGCCCCTATCGCCGAACAACTGGCCCGAATCGCCCGGTTGCTCGAACAATCCCTGCCTGCGCGTACCGAACTGGCGCTGGACGAAGGTGCCATCGCCCATCTCTGGGAGTACCGCCACGGCCAGCCGCGTCTGACACCCGTGGTCGAGCCGGCGCTCATCGCCTTCGACGACCTGCGCAACGTTGACCGGCAGAAGGCGCTGATCGAGCAGAACACCCGCCAGTTCGTCTCCGGTCGTCCGGCCAACAACGTACTGCTCACCGGCGCGCGGGGTACCGGCAAGAGCTCGCTGGTGAAAGCCTGTCTGCACGCTTTCCATGCAGAGGGGTTGCGCCTGATCGAGGTGGACAAGGAGCACCTGGCCGACCTGCCACAGATCATCGACCTGCTGCGTCATCGCCAGGAGCGCTTCATCCTGTTCTGCGACGACCTGTCGTTCGAAGATGGCGAGACCGGCTACAAGGGGCTGAAGACCGTGCTGGACGGCTCGGTCGCCGGGCAGTCCGGCAACGTGCTGATCTACGCCACCTCCAACCGCCGCCACCTGCTGGCCGAGCGCGCCGAGGACAACCTGTCCTTCCAGCGCAGCGAGAGCGGCGAGTTGCACCCCGGCGAGGCGGTGGAGGAGAAGATCTCGCTCTCCGAGCGCTTCGGCCTGTGGATATCTTTCTATGCCTTCAGCCAGGAACAGTACCTGGAGGCGGTGGCGCGCTGGCTGGAGTACCACGGCCTGGGTGGCGTGCAGCAGGACGAGTGGGAACAGGCGGCGATCCGCTGGGCGACCCACCGAGGGTCGCGCTCCGGGCGGATCGCCGCGCAGTTCGCCCGGGATTACGCCGGGCGTCGGCCGTAGCGGTCAGAACGCCACTTTCACCCCCGCCTCGATGCCGCGCCCGCCGGCCGGCACGCTGTCGCGCAGGATGGAGCTGGCGTAGCGCACGGTCTGGTTGGTGAGGTTCTCACCCTTGACGAAGGCCAGCCAGCGGCTGTCGCCCAGGTCGAAGCGGTAACCGAGACTGGCGCCGAGGGTGGTGTAGCCGTCGGTGCGCAGTTCGTTCTCCGGCACGCGGTTCTGGTCGGCGGCGTACTCTACGCCGACCCGCGCCTGCCACTGTTGCAGCTCCCACAGCAGCGCGCTGTTCAGGCGCAGCGGGGCGATGCGTGGCAGGGCTTCACCGGTGTCCTTGTTCTTGGCGCGGGTGTAGTCGCCGGAGAGTTCCAGGTCGAAGCGGCCGTAGGGGCTGTCCAGCAGGTGGATGCGGTCCTGCGCCTCGACGCCGTAGAAGTCCGCCTTCACACCGCTGTAGAGGTACTCGGGCAGCGCCTCGTCGTCGCCGGCTTCTACGATCGCGCCTTCCTCGTCGCGATAGCGCCCGCTGGCCAGCAGGCCGATGTAGTTGGAGAAGCGGCTGTAGAACAGGCCGACGCTGCCCTTGTGGCGACCGTTGTCGAAGCGCAGGGCGAGGTCGGTGGAGACGGCCTTTTCCTTGCTCGCGTCGGCGTCGCCCACTTCGAAGGTGCCGGTGGCGGCGTGGGCGCCATTGGCATACAGCTCGTAGAAGGTCGGCGCGCGCTCGGTGTAGGCCAGGGTGCCGGCCAGCGACCAGATCGGCGTCAGTTGGTAGACCGCGCCGGTGGACAGGCTGCCGGCGGTGAAACTGCGCGCGTCGTCGTTCTCGGCGAAGCGCTCGTTGTCCTTGGCGTTGGGCTCGATGCGCGTGTGCTCGACGCGGCCGCCCAGGTTCAGCGCCAGGCGTTCGGTGGCCTGCCAGTTTTCCAGGAAGAACAGCGCGGCACTGTCGGTCTCGGTATGCGGCACGAAGGCTTCTTCGCCCAGCGCGGAGAAGCGGCTGTTGCCGATCTGCGCGCCGACCACGCCATCCAGCGGTCCGATCGGCTTGTGCCGCGCTTCGATGCGCGCTTCATAGCCGTCGTTCTTGAAGGTGGTGCCGGTCTCGCCGTCCTCGATTTCCTTGTGCTGGTACTCGGTGTAGGCGGCGTCCAGTTTCACCGAGCTGAACGGGCCGTCGAGATCGCGGATTTCCGAGGCGAAGGCGTAGCGGTCCTGCTGCATCTTCAGGCGCACGGCGTCCTCGGCGGGCGAGCCGTAGTTGCTGTCGTAGCCGCTGTAGGACAGCCCGGCATAGCCGTGGTCCCAGTGGTAGCTGCCGCCGATGGCGCCGCTGTCCTGGCGGCCGTCACTGTTGTTCACGCGGTGCTTGGCGTCATCGCCATCGACCTGGCGCTGGCGTGCCGAGTGGGCGTAGCCGGGGATGCGCAGGTCGCTGAACTCGCGGGAGCCGGCGTCCAGGTGCAGGGCGAACTGGCCGTCGCCGGCCTCCAGCGCGCCGGCGGCGCTGCGGGTGGTGTCCGAGCCGCCGTAGCGCAACTCGCCCTGGCCGTGGAGGCCGTCCACCGGTTCGCTGGGGATGCGGTTGTCGAAGCTGTTGACCACGCCGCCGATGGCGTTGCCGCCGTAGAGCAGGGCGGCCGGGCCGCGCACGACTTCGATGCGCTCGACCACGTTGGGGTCTTCCGGGACGGCGTGGTCGTAGGACAGCGAGGAAGCGTCCAGCGCGCCCACTCCATTGCGCAGGATGCGGATGCGGTCGCCGTCCATGCCACGGATTACCGGACGGCTGGCGCCGGGGCCGAACCAGGTGGAAGACACCCCCGGCGTGCCGTTGAGGGTTTCACCCAGGCTGCCTTGCTGCCGCAGGGTCAGTTCGTCGCCGGTCAGCACGCTGCTGGGGGCGGCGGGCGAGGCGTCGCCCAGCGGGTTGGCAGTGATCACCTGGGGTGCCAGCTCGGTGGGCGCGGCATCGGCCAGCGAAGGCGCGCCGGCGCACAGGGCCAGGCCCAGCGGTGCTAGACGCCAGCGCGGGCGGGGAAGGGATGGGGGCATGACGAACTCCTGGTTTTTCTTCTGGCAAAGCGACCCCCTCCCTGCGGTTGCGGGGATACGCCGGGCGGCTGGGGTAAGGAATGTGTTATTTGTTATAACATAACATATCTATGAGTTAGCAAGCTCTACCGGCTTATATGATTTCGTAAGGAGAGCGCCTGCGGTTGGCCGATGAGTTGCGCCGGGTTGCACCTTTCATGCTGGGCAGGTGTACGAAATTTTCGTACCATGCTCAAAATTTGATCAGTTCACGCCATGTTCGATACCCGCCTCGCCACGCTGTCCGTCCAGGCCGACCAGCACGCCCATGATCATCACCAGTTGGTGATGGCCCTCAGCGGCCGGGCGGAGTTCGAGATCGAGGGTGCTGGCGGCGAGGTCTGCCGCATGCGTGCCTGCCTGGTGCCGGGGGATATCGACCACGAGTTCGCCGGAGTGGGCGACAACCGCATGCTGATCCTCGACCTCGACGAGGCCGGTACCGGGGAACAGGACCGCGAGCTGCTGGCGCGCCTGTTCGAGCGCCCGCGCTACCCGACCCTGGATGCGGATTTCCAGCACCTGCTCAGCTACGCCGGTGCGGAGATAGCCCGCTACGGCGATGACCCGCTGCTGGCCCGCGCCCTGGGTGGCGTGCTGATTCGCGCCCTGCACCTGCGCCTGTTCGGCGAAGGCCGAGCGCCGCGCAGCGGGCCGCTGGACCTGGAGCGGCTGGACGGCTACATCGCCGAGCATCTGGCGCGGCGCATCACCGTGGCCGAGCTGGCGCAGGTCGCCTGCCTGAGCCCCAGCCACTTCCACGCGCAGTTCAAGGAGCGCGTCGGCCTCACGCCGCACCAGTACCTGCTGCGCCAGCGCCTCGACCATGCCGCGCGCCTGCTGCGCGAAACCGAACTGCCGCTGGTCGGCGTCGCCGGGGAATGCGGATTTTCCAGCCAGAGCGCCCTGACCACCGCCATGCGCCGCTACCTTGGGCTGACCCCGGGAAGCCTGCGGCGCAGCTGAGATCGTCGGCTCTGGCGGCCGCGATAGCTGATCGAATGGTCAGTTGGCGACCTGTGGGTGCCGGAGTCTTTTGCAAGAACTCCAGAGTTTTCGGCAAGAAATTCGCAGGGTGCAACCCATAGAGTCCGCCCACCGCGTTGCTGGTGTTCCAAGGTGCAACCCGGTCAAGCCAAGAACAACAGCCAGCTCGATACGCGGGAGGGGCGATATGCCCATCACCGGTTCTGTCTTCCTCTGCGCGCCTGCACCTGGCCGCACCCCTGTCCACACGGCCCGGCCCGCAGCGCCCGCCCGTGCCCTGGCACCGTCACCGGTCGGACCGGTGCAACCGCATCGCCTGCTTTCTGTACAATCCGCGCCCTCGCGCGCCGGCCACTCCCTGCCGCCTCTCTCTGCGCGCGTGAGCACAGTTTCAAGCACTCCTGACGAATGCCGTCACCAGCCCCGTATCGTGCGGCTGGTTGCGCTTTGGCAGGAGGTCGGCGCCATTTCCGGCGCCTGAAAGGATCACCGGGCGCAGCCCGGGGAACGCTCCGCTTTTGCCTACCGGCGAAGGCGGGGCGGAGGTCGCCGTGGTGAGACGGTGGCCGCAGGAAACGCCAGCAAGGACGAGGGCGTGCCTGCGTCGGGATGCGTAGCGGTTCGGTGCCGGATGGCGCCACGCGTACCCCGGTTTGCTGTGAGCAAGCGCTAACCGGTCGGCGTCAACCGCGCCGGCTGTCAGTCAAGGGTCCGCGATACCCCGCGAACCTGGATAAAAACAAGCTGTAGGGGAGTCCCCATGAGCGTCAACACGCCAACACTGATCACCTTCGTGATCTACATCGCGGCCATGGTTCTGATCGGCTTGGCCGCCTATCGTTCGACCAACAACTTCTCCGACTACATCCTCGGTGGCCGCAGCCTCGGCAGCTTCGTCACCGCGCTCTCGGCCGGTGCCTCTGACATGAGCGGCTGGCTGCTGATGGGCCTGCCGGGCGCCATCTACCTGTCGGGCATCTCGGAAAGCTGGATCGCCATCGGCCTGATCTGCGGCGCCTACCTGAACTGGCTGTTCGTCGCCGGCCGCCTGCGCGTGCACACCGAGCACAACGGCAACGCCCTGACCCTGCCGGACTACTTCAGCACCCGCTTCGAGGACAACAGCCGCCTGCTGCGGGTGATCTCCGCGCTGGTGATCCTGGTGTTCTTCACCATCTATTGCGCCTCCGGCATCGTCGCCGGTGCCCGCCTGTTCGAAAGCACCTTCGGCATGTCCTACGAGACCGCGCTGTGGGCCGGTGCTGCCGCGACCATCGCCTACACCTTCGTCGGTGGCTTCCTGGCGGTGAGCTGGACCGACACCGTGCAGGCCTCGCTGATGATCTTCGCGCTGATCCTCACGCCGATCTTCGTGCTGCTCGCTACCGGCGGTATCGATCCGGCCTTCGCCGCCATCGAGCTGAAGGACGCGGCCAACTTCGACATGTTCAAGGGCGCCTCCTTCGTCGGCGTGCTGTCGCTGATGGCCTGGGGCCTGGGCTACTTCGGCCAGCCGCACATCCTGGCGCGCTTCATGGCCGCCGATTCGGTCAAGTCGATCCCGGCTGCCCGCCGCATCTCCATGGCCTGGATGATCCTCTGCCTGGGCGGCGCCGTCGCCGTGGGCTTCTTCGGCATCGCCTACTTCCAGGCGCACCCGGAGCAGGCTGGCGCGGTCGGTGAGAACCACGAGCGCATCTTCATCGAACTGGCGAAGATTCTCTTCAACCCGTGGATCGCCGGCGTGCTGCTGTCCGCCATCCTCGCGGCGGTGATGAGCACCCTGAGCTGCCAGCTGCTGGTGTGCTCCTCGGCGCTGACCGAAGACTTCTACAAGGCCTTCCTGCGCAAGAGCGCCAGCCAGCTCGAGCTGGTCTGGGTCGGTCGCGCCATGGTGCTGCTGGTGGCGCTGATCGCGATCGCCCTGGCCGCCAACCCGGAAAACCGCGTACTGGGCCTGGTGTCCTATGCCTGGGCCGGCTTCGGCGCCGCCTTCGGTCCGCTGGTGCTGTTCTCCGTACTCTGGAAGGGCATGACCCGCAACGGCGCGCTGGCCGGCATCATCGTCGGCGCGGTCACCGTGATCGTGTGGAAGCAGTTCGGCTGGCTCGGCCTGTACGAGATCATCCCGGGCTTCATCCTCTCCAGCATCTCCATCGTGGTGTTCAGCCTGATTGGCTCGGCACCGTCGAAGGCGATGATCCAGCGTTTCGAGGAAGCCGAGGCGGAATACGCCGAGGCCACCCAGCCGGCCGCCACTGCCGCGACCAGCCGCTGATCCTTCGCTGAATGAAAAAGGCCGCGCCCCGGCAAGAGGAGCGGCCTTTTTTGTTTCTGACGCTCCTGCAAATCAGGATCGCGGTGAATGTCCACCGCTCAGCGCCGCCGCATACCGCCAGCAGGCGAACAGGCAGAGCAGCAGGCCAGCCACCGCCAGCGCACCGCCGACATGGCCGATCCACTGCAAACCCATGCCCGCCGCCACGCGGCTGCCGAGCAGGGCGCCGCCGCCGATGCCGACGTTGTACAACCCGGAGAACATCGCCATGGCCACGTCGGTGGCGTCATGGGCCAGTTGCAGCACCTTGGCCTGCAGCGCCAGGCCGAAACAGAGGATCGCCGCACCCCAGAACAGGCTCAGGCCAAACAGCGCAACCGGCGAATGCGCCAGCGGCAGGAGCAGGAGCAGTGTGGCCCCCAGCACCGCGATGGCGCTGCAGGGGAAGGCGCGGGGGAAGCGTTCGCTGTAGCGGCTGAACAGGATCGAACCGAACATCCCGGCGCCACCGAACAGCAGCAGGAGCAGGGTGGTCTGCTGGCTGTCCAGCGCGGCGATCTCCCGCGCGAAGGGTTCGATGTAGCTGTAGGCGGTGAACTGCGCGGTGATCACCAGCACGGTGAGCACGTACATCGACACCAGCGCCGGCCGCCGCAACAGCAGCGGCAGGCTGCGCAGCGAGCCGGAGTTCTGGCTCGGCAGCAACGGCAGGGCGCGGGCCAGCCAGAGCACCACGACCACCGAGACCCCGGCAATGGCGAGGAAGGTGGTGCGCCAGCCCAGCGCTTCGCCGAGCAGGCGGCCCAGCGGAATGCCCAGCACCATCGCCAGGATGGTCCCGGTGGCCAGCAGGCCGAGGGCTTTCGCCTGCTGCCCCGGCGGCGCGACGCGCACCGCGAGCGATGCGGTGATCGACCAGAACACCGCGTGGGCGAAGGCGATGCCGAAGCGACTGATCATCAGCACCGTGAAGTTCCAGGCGATCCCCGAGAGCAGGTGGCTGACGATGAACAGGCAGAAGATCACCACCAGCAGGCGCCGCCGCTCCATGTTGCGGGTCAGTTGCATCAGCGGCAGGGAAGCCAGCGACACCACCCAGGCGTAAAGCGTGAGCATCAGGCCGGTCTGCTCCGGGCGCATGTCGAAACTGGCGCCGATGTCGCTGAGCAGGCCCACCGGGACGAACTCGGTGGTATTGAAGATGAAGGCGGCGATGGCCAGGGCGATAACGTTCAGCCAGCTGCCGGTTTGCTTGTCTTGCGCGGTTGTCATGGGAATCCTGAGGTGAAGTGGGGCTCAGGCCGTGCCTTTGCGATCACGCACGGGCGTGTCACGGGCAAAGAAGAATTGTTGTTGCGGCGGTAGGCAATTCTAACCACGCCACCCGGCCCGCGCACGGCGAATGCCGGCGTGCGCGGGTGCAGCGGCAGGCTCAGGCGGCGTTGTCGATCAACGGGTCCGCGGCCTGCGCCACTTCTTCCGCCAGCCAGTCGAGGAAGGCGCGCACCGGCGGATGGCGCTCGCGGCCCGGCACGCAGAGGGCGGTGTAACGCGCGCCGGGGACATTGATCTCCGGACGGTAGGGCAGCAGCAGGCCCTTTTCCACGCACTCGGAAACCAGCAGGGAGCTGGCCAGCACCAGGCCCTGGCCGGCGATGGCTGCCTGCAGGGCGTAGAACTCTTCCTCGTACTCGCGCTGCACCGCGCCGGCCAGCAGGCACTCTTCGCCGGCGGCGGCGCACCAGGCCTTCCAGCCGCGCTCGTAGAGTTCGGAGTTGTACCAGCGCACGCTGATCATTTCCGGCACTTCCACGTCGGCGGTGGCCACCAGGGCCGGCGCACCGTAGACGGCAAAGCGCTCGTCCAGCAGGAACTGGCTGTGCATGCGCGGGTAGTCGCCGAAGCCGTAGCGGATCGCCAGGTCGACGCTGGCGTCCTGCTGCAGGTCGAGCAGCTCGCACTGGCTGTCCAGGCGCAGGCGGATGTGCGGGTGACGCGCATAGAAGCGGCCCAGGCGCGGCACCAGCCAGAGCGCGGCGAAGGCCGGCGTGGTGGAGATCGTCAGGCTGCTGGCGCTGCGCTGTGGGCGCAGGCTGTCCACCGATTGCGACACCTCCAGCAGCGCGCCATGCAGGCTGCGGAACAGCCGCTCGCCGGCCTCGGTCAGGCGTACCTGGCGCGGCAGGCGCTCGAACAGTGGCAGGCCCAGCCATTCTTCCAGTGCGCGGACCTGGTGGGACACCGCCGTCGGCGTCACCGCCAGTTCCTGGGCGGCCGCCTTGAAGCTCAGCTGGCGCGCGGCGGATTCGAAGGTACGCAAGGCGGGAAGTGGCAGGTTGGCGAACATGTGATGCTCCATGGATGAGCTGGATTCATCTGGAAGGAAATCCCCTCAGTTGTCCGGTCGGCAGCCTGGAAATAGCTTAGGCAGCAACTGGAGGCCAGTCAGGACCTCCGCAGTGTACACCTTGAACAAGGAAAGACAGATGAACAGGATTCTCGCCATCCACGCCAGCCCCCGCGCCGACCGCTCGCATTCCCGCCGACTGGCCGAGGGCTTCCTCGCCGCGCTGCCGCAGGCCGGGATCACCCGCCGCGAGGTGGGCCGCGCCGACCTGCCTCATGTCAGCGAAGGTTTCATCGCCGCCGCCTTCCACCCGCAGCGCGAGCATCGTCCGGCCGAGCTGCAGGCGGAGCTGGCGCTGAGCGATGAGCTGGTGAACGAACTGCTCGCCCACGACGTACTGGTCATTTCCACGCCCATGTACAACTTCAGCGTGCCCAGCGGGTTGAAGGCCTGGGTCGATCAGATCGTCCGTCTCGGCCGCACCTTCGACCTGCATGTGAAGGACGGCGAGGCGGAGTACGAGCCGCTGCTCAAGGGTCGCAAGGCGCTGATCATCACCAGCCGCGGCGGCGCGGGGATGGGCCCCGGTGGCGAGCTGGAATGGATGAACCATGCCGACGCCTGGCTGCGCGTGGCCCTGGGATTCCTCGGCATCGAGGAGGTGCAGGTAATCGCCGCCGAGGGCGAGGAGGGCAATCCCGAGGCCTTCCGCGCCTCCTATCAACAGGCCGAACAGGCCCTGGCCGATCTCGCCGAGAGCGAGTGGGCGCGTGCGTGATGGCCTGGGCCATGCTGATGGTGGCGGCGGTGTTCGAGGTGATGTTCGCGGTGTCGATGAAATACGCCGAGGGTTTCACCCGACCGCTGCCGACGGTGGTCACGGTGCTGGCGGTGATCGGCGGGATCTTCTTCCTCACCCTGGCGATGCGTCAGTTGCCGGTGAGCATCGCCTACCCGGTGTGGACGGCCATCGGCACTCTGGGCACGGTGTTCTTCGGTTTCCTGCTGCTGGGGGAGGCGCTGACGCTGACCAAGCTGGCCTCGGTCGGCCTGATCATCGCCGGCGTGGCCGGGCTGCGGGTGTGATGCTAAGGTGCCGCGCATTCTCTGCAGGACGGCACCGACATGACTGACAAACCGAAGAACCCGCTGCACGGTGTGACCCTGGAAGCCATCCTCAACCAGCTGGTGGCGCAGTACGGCTGGGACGGGCTGGCCAAGCGCATCGACGTGCGCTGCTTCAAGAACGACCCGAGCATCAAGTCCAGCCTGACCTTCCTGCGCCGCACGCCGTGGGCGCGGGAGCAGGTCGAGGCGCTGTACGTGAAAAGCGTGCAGGGGTAGGGCGTATAACGTTCGACGTTATACGCCGTTTGGCCGGGGTCCCAGCCTGCCTCGATGCTCATAGCAGCTCCGCTGCCGCTGAGTACTCCGGGCTTCCCTCGGAGTCGTTGGTGAGCATGTCTTATCGGCGTACAACCGCGAACGGTTGTACACCCTACCGCCAACTGACCCGCAGGTTGTCCAGCCGTTCCTGGCAGCCGGTGCTGATGCCCGGCTCCAGGTAGCTCGAGAGCATCGGCGCCATGCCCTTGAGCACCTGCACCGGCAGCGCCGAGGTGAATTTGAAGCCGTCCGATTCGCTGCCCGCCACGTAGGCCGTCAGCGTGCCGAAATGGCGCGGGCCGAGGTAGAAGACGAAGGTCGCCGTACGGTTCATCGCCTTGGAGCTCTTCACCCAGCCGCTGCGGGTCACGCTTTCGATGCGGTTGTCGCCGGTGCCGGTCTTGCCACCCATCACCAGCGCCCGGCCGTCGGCCAGTTTGAAGCTGCCGGACAGGCGCCTCGCCGTGCCGGCGTCGACCACCTGGGACAGCGCGGTGCGCAGCGCCTGGGCGACTTCCGAGCGCATCACCTGGCGGCCGTTGCCCGACTCCGGGCCGAGGCTCACTTCGTAGGGCGTGGCGGCGGCGAAGTGCAGGCTGTCGATGCGCAGGGTCGGCAGACGCACGCCGTCGTTGAGGATGATCCCCATCAGTTCCGCCAGCGCCGCCGGCCGGTCGCCCGAGCTGCCCAGTGCGGTGGCCAGCGACGGTACCAGGTGGTCGAAGGGGTAGCCCAGACGCTTCCACTGTTCATGCAGGTCGAGGAAGGCTTCCACCTCCAGCATGATGCGGATGCGCTTGTCGCGGGCGTACTTGTGCCGCGACTTGAACAGCCAGCCATACACTTGCTTGCGCTCGGCGCCGCTGGCAGCCACGGCGTCGGCGAAGGTGGCCGCCGGCTGGCGTTGCAGGTAGCCCAGCAGCCACAGCTCCAGCGGGTGCACGCGGGCGACGTAGCCCTGGTCGTTGAGGTCGAAGGCGCCCGGCCCGTAGCGGGTGTAGAGGTCTTCGATGCGCTTGTCGGTGAGCTTGTCGCCGGCGTACTTGCCCTGCTTCAGGCGGTCCTGCAGGAAGGCGGCGAAGGTCGGCAGATCCGCCTGCGGCTGCAGGTAGCGGTGGATCGCCGCCAGCCGCACCGGCCAGGCGCGCAGGCCGTCGAGGAAGGTGCTCAGGCGCTCGTCGTTGTCCTTGCCCTTGTATTTCTGCCAGAAGCGCAGCAGGTAGACCTGGCTTTCCTTGTCGACGAAGCGGTCGAGGTAGTCCTGCCGGCGCGGGTCCTTGTCGTCGGCCAGCACGGTGACCTTGCTGCCTTCGTTGGCATAGATGTCGTGGCGCACCAGGTCGCGCAGCAGGCGGACGAAGGGCAGGTTGATCGATTCGCGCAGGGCGTCCTGCAGGGTCGGGATGCGACCGTTGTCTTCCTTGCGGAAGTTGCTGAAGGTGTGGATGCCGCCGCCGGTGAAGAAGCTCTCGTACGGGCTGGCGGAATACTTGCGCTGCAGGGCGGCGGCGAGCATGTCCGGCAGGTTGCGGTCCTTGGCGGTGGAGAGGTAGTCGATGGCCCAGCGGCTGAGGAAATCCAGCGGCTCGATCTGCACCTTCTTCAGCTCGGCGACGCTCAGTGGCGCGTACTGCTGGTGCAGGTCGGCGATGGTCTCCAGGTAGGTGGCGAGCACGCGCAGCTTGGCGGTGGAGCCCAGTTCCAGCTTGCTGCCCTCGTTGATGTCGAAGGGCTGTTCGGTGCTGTCGGTCTGCACGCGCACGCGGTTGCCACTGGGGGTGCGCTCGAACAGGGTGAAGCTGTAGCGCACGTCCCGGGTCTTGTCCTTGGCCAGCAGGTGCTCGCCGAACAGGCCGATCTGCTCGGCGAATGCCGGGTCGGACAGCTGCCGCAGGTAGCCGGTGACCTGTTCCTGCAGTTCATGCTGCAGGGTGGTGGTGAAGCTCAGGTCGAAGCGGTCCAGGTCGTACAGCGGCACGTCGAGCATGCCGGCCAGACGGGTGCGGGCCAGGCCGATGCCCTTGTTGTTCTCCAGCGGGGTGAAGCTGGGCTCACTGCGCGGGTCGCGGAACACCAGCTTCTGCTGGAGCGCGGCGTCGCGCAGTTCGGGGGCGATCACGCTGTTCTGCGCGAGCAGGCGCAGGTAGCTGTCGGTCAGCACGGCCAGCTGGTCGCGGCCACGGGCCAGGTACCAGGAGGGGCGACGGTGGGCAATCATCAGCGACACCACCTGGCGCAGGGCCTTGCCCTGGGCGGTGAGCTCCGCGCCGGAACCCGGCGGGGCGTTGAGCAGCTTGTTGACCTGCTGGTAGTCGGCGCCGTACCAGATCCACAGGCCGTCCGGCAGGCCGCTGACTTCGCCGTAGCCCGGCTGCGCCGAGAGCGGCACGGAGTTGAGGTAGGTGAGCGCCACGTTGCGCCGCGCGGCCATGTTCTGCGCGCCGTTCTGGTAGGTGCGTACGCTGGCCGAAGCCATCTGCCGCAGCTTGTCGGTGATGGAGTTGGTACGGCCATCCTCGGAGTGGCGGTACTTCTCGATCTGCGTGGCCAGGGTGCTGCCGCCGGGCGCGTGGTTGCCCAGGCCGACCAGCTTGCCCACCTGCGCCACCGAGGCCTGGGTGAAGCGGCTCCAGTCGATGGCCGGGTTCAGGTAGGGGCGGTCGGGGTCGAGCAGGTCGCGGTTCTCGATGAACAGCAGGCTGTTGACGATGGTCGGCGAGATGCTCTCGAAGTTGGCGTACAGCCGCTGCGGGTAGCGGAAGTTGTAGATCGGCAGGCCGCGGCAGTCGGCGATGTCGACGCCGGCCTGGGGCTTCTCGGGGTAGGGCGGGAACATGCCGTGGCCGGTGTACTGCATCAACGGATCGGAGAAGCGCGCCTGGCTCAGGGTGACGAAGTTGCGCTGGTGCAGGCGCTCGAGGAAGGTCGGCAATTGCTGATACCCCAGGCGCCGGTCGAAGGGCCCGCCCTGCGGATAGACCACGTTGCCGGTACCGCCCTGCTCCAGGTCCCAGGTCAGCCCGGTGGCATAGCGCGCCAGCTCGCGGGCCTGCAATTTCGAGGTGCGCGCTTCATACAGCAGCGCCGCGCCCATCGCCGCCAGCAGGGGCAACAGGAAGAGGAACAGGATGAGGAAACGGTGGTGGTGGGCTTTTCCTTGGGGAATACCGGGCTCCAAGCCACCCGGTTGACCTGCTGCTTGCGTACCGGAATGCTTCGCTTTGCCCATCTTCTCGCCCTGCCCATGCTCAACGGCGAGGTACTGCTGGCGTAACGAGGTTGGCCGTGTTGCTGCCTGAATGTGGCGACGTCGCAGACACGGCGAAACGCCAACAGGCCCTCAGGTAAGCGGAGTCCGCCCACGTGATGGCCGACGCCCCTCCCGGCGCCGCGAAAGCCCCGTGCCAGCGGCTTTCCTATTCTCCAGCGTAGTCGGCGGCGGAAAATCTGCGCGCCGCAGAATACCGTTCATGACCTGCCGGATTGATTTGCCGACGGCCAGCAGGTGCAATGTGATTATTTGGACAGGAATGCTGGCCGATGCGTTCGTACTTTTTGCCTTTCGCCGTGCTGTTGGCCGTGTCGTTCGCCGCCACCGCCGCGCCCATGCCCTTCTATAAATGGCAGAGCAGGCTCGATGGCGCCTATACCTGCCAGCAGACCTCGCCGGGCAGCGGCTGGCTGAAGATCGGCGGGCCGTTCCGCGATGCCGGCTGCCGCGAGGCGCTGCCGCAGACCCCGCCACCCAAGGGGCTGGCGGTGCCCAAATCGTTGAAGACGCCCTAGCCCTGTTCCTTTTCAGGAGCGGGCCACGGGCCCGCTCCTGCACGGTGGACGTAGAAGCGGAGCCATCCGCGAAGGCCTCTCCCCGCGCACGGAGCCCGACATGACCGACCACGACACCCGAATCCGAAATAGCTGGCAGGCCAACGCCGAGGCCTGGACCCGCGCTGTGCGCGAGCAGCGCATCGAGAGTCGGAGGCTGGTGACTGACGCGGCGATTCTCGGCGCCCTCGCCGATGGCCCGGCGCGGCGCGTGCTCGATATCGGCTGCGGCGAAGGCTGGCTGTGCCGCGCGCTGGCGGAGCGGAGCTGCGAGTGTGTCGGTGTGGATGCCTCGGCACCCCTGATCCAAGCCGCGCAGGCAGCGGGGCCGGGCCGGTACGAAGTGATGGATTACGCCGCGCTGATCGAACGGGGCGAGGTCCTCGGCCAGTTCGACGCCCTGGTGTGCAACTTTGCCCTGCTCGACGAGTACATTGCGCCGTTGCTCGGTACCCTGCGTGATCGCCTCGCCCCTGGCGGGCGGCTGCTGATCCAGACCGTGCACCCCTGGGCCGCCTGCGGCGAGGAGCCCTATGCGGACGGCTGGCGACTGGAGACCTTCGCCGCCTTCGGTGGTGATTTCAGCGCCCCGATGCCCTGGTTCTTCCGCACCCTGGAGTCCTGGCTGGCCCTGTTGGCCGCCAGCGGCTGGCGCTTGCGGCAGCTGCGCGAACCGCGCCATCCGGAGACCACCAGGCCCTGTTCGCTGCTGCTGGAGCTGCAAGCGCTGGCCGGCTGAAGCCGATCTAGGACGGTCATCCACAGCCATCGGGGGTGTGGCGATCCGCCGCTATCCCACTGGTCACATTGCACCTTGGTGGTGCAGACGTTTCCCACGCACTTGTGTAACACTCGCCCGCGACCTCAGCCGTGGTCCTCCCGCAATGCCCACGTCCGCTTCACAAGAGCGGGCAGCCTCTTCCGGTGTGCCGTCCTGGAACTGCCAGATACTTCTCCCTCCGTGCCGCCCGGCGCGGTGGCGAAGCCTTTGCGGTGGTTCCGCATCCCGACTGCACTCAGAGTCCACAGCTGATTACTCCCAAGAACAAAATGAGGTTGCATCACCATGTCGTCCCACGATCTCCAAAGGGATCTCAACGAGCGGCACATCCGTCTCATGGCCCTCGGCGCCTGCATCGGCGTCGGCCTGTTCCTCGGCTCCGCCAAGGCCATCCAGATGGCCGGCCCGGCCATCATGCTCTCCTACATCATCGGCGGCCTCGCCATCCTGGTGATCATGCGCGCCCTCGGCGAGATGGCCGTGCACAACCCGGTGGCCGGCTCCTTCGCCCGCTACGCCCAGGACTACCTCGGCCCGCTGGCGGGCTACCTGACCGGCTGGAACTACTGGTTCCTCTGGCTGGTGACCTGCGTCGCGGAGATCACCGCGGTGGCCATCTACATGGGCATCTGGTTCCCCGATGTGCCGCGCTGGATCTGGGCGCTGGCCGCGCTGGCCAGCATGGGCACCATCAACCTCATCGCCGTGCGCGCTTTCGGCGAGTTCGAGTTCTGGTTCGCCCTGATCAAGATCGTCACCATCGTCGCCATGATCCTGGCCGGCGCCGGCATGATCTTCTTCGGCCTGGGCAACGGCGGCATCGCTACCGGCATCTCCAACCTGTGGAGCAACGGCGGTTTCATGCCCCACGGCATCACCGGCGTGCTGATGTCGCTGCAGATGGTGATGTTCGCCTACCTGGGCGTGGAGATGATCGGCCTCACCGCCGGTGAAGCGAAGAACCCGCAGAAGACCATCCCCGGCGCGATCAACTCGGTGTTCTGGCGCATCCTGCTGTTCTACGTGGGCGCGCTGTTCGTGATCATGTCCATCTACCCGTGGAACGAGATCGGCACGCAGGGCAGCCCCTTCGTGATGACCTTCGAGCGCATGGGCATCAAGACCGCCGCCGGCATCATCAACTTCGTGGTGATCACCGCCGCGCTGTCGTCCTGCAACGGTGGCATCTTCAGCACCGGACGCATGCTCTACAGCCTCGCCCAGCATGGCCAGGCTCCGGCCGTGTTCGCCAAGACTTCCAGGGGCGGCGTGCCGCGCAATGCGCTGCTGCTGTCGATCTTCGCGCTGCTGCTGGGCGTGCTGCTGAACTATCTGGTGCCGGAAAAGGTGTTCACCTGGGTGACTTCGATCGCCACCTTCGGTGCGATCTGGACCTGGGCGATGATCCTGCTGGCGCAGCTCAAGTTCCGCCGCGGCCTGAGCGCCGCCGAAGCCGGCAAGCTGCAGTTCAGGATGTGGCTGTACCCGCTCAGCTCCTACCTCGCCATGGCCTTCCTGGTGCTGGTGGTGGTGCTGATGGCCTTCTTCGAGGACACCCGCATCGCGCTGTACATCGGCCCGGCCTTCCTGGTCCTGTTGACGGTGCTGTACTACGCCCTGAACCTGGCTCCGAAAGAGCCGGGCAGCGCCGCCAGCCGTGCCTGATGCGCGGCTGAGTGAATGAAAAAGGGCCTCCTCGGAGGCCCTTTTCTTTTGCCTGGTGATTACGCCGTGGGCAGGCTGCCGGCCATGCGCGTGAGGCTGCGGTCGAGTTCGGTGACTTCCAGTTGCAGGCCCACGGGGCGTTTTTCGATGAGCGCGGCCAGGGTCTGCTGTGCGGTGGCGAACAGGGTATCGACGATGCGCTGGCGCAGTTCCTCCGGGCGGCCGGGGGCGATGCGGATCTGGATGTTGATGAAGCCTTCGTTCCGGGTGTCGGCGCCGACGTGGTGCTGCTCGATGGCGCGGGCGAAGGTGCGCAGGCCGTTCAGGGGGAACACTCCCAGACTTATTGCCGCTTCGTGGAGCTTGCGGGGCAGTTCCAGTGGGAGTAGGTCGTCGGTGAGGTTGGCGGTGTAGTCGATGGCGATGTGGGGCATGGGAACAGTCCGGCATCAATGATGCCAGCCATCCTAGGGCGATAGGTTCGCTGGAGATATGCGGGTGACTACGTATTTGACGGGGCCGATCTGCAGAAACACCCGCGGCGCGATTCGGGGTTTCCATCCACATCAAATAGACGGGTGAAGCATCAACGTGGGATGGCGTGGAGCGAAGCGATACCCATCGCGTCCTGTGCACCGAAGCAGCATGGGTATCGCAAGCTCCACCCATCCTACGAATGCGCTCGCCGGGGAGGGCGGCAGAGAAGGTGCGCTGCGGGGTGGGGTTGGGAGGCGTTTCAGCTCGCCAGCAGGGGCGGCATCGGGCAGTCCAGGATATCCGCCACCGCGCGCATCAGCTCCGCTTCGCCGGCGGTGATGTGGCCGTCATGCTCGATGCAGCGTGCCAGCGCCTTGAGCAGTTGCGGCTTCTGCAGTGGGCGCAGGTGTTCCAGCTGTTTCAGCGCGGCTTCCAGGTCGCGCAGGCTGGCGGCAGCGGGGAGCGGTCGAGGCGCGAAGGGCAGGCCGCTCCAGGCATCGGAGAACGCCTGCTCGGTCTGCACGTCGCTGGTTTCGCCGACACGGGCGAGGAAGGCCAGCAGCGTTGCGCAGGCTTCGGACAGCTCCGCCAGCGCTACATTGCCGATCTTCCCGCTGCCCGGTCGCAGGTTGCGCTCGATGATGCGCAGCAGGGTCCACTCGAGCAGCTTCACCTTGCCGTCCAGCTTGATCAGTAGCGCCATGTTCTCGCGCAGGGCAACGAAGGCTTCAGCGTCCAGCTGCTTGAGCGCCGGCATGGCCAGGTCCAGCAGCGGCAGGCGCTGGCCGGGGTCGAGCTTGAGCAGCGAATCCTCCAGCAGGTCCAGTTGCAGTGCCAGGCTCAGGTTCAGGCGTTGCTTGACCGCTTCCAGCTGGCGCGCGCGCAGACCGGGCTCGCTGTCCAGCAGCAGGCCGTAGATCAATGCCTCGGCGCCCTCGCTGTCATGGGCGGCGCGTTGCAGGCGCTCGTCCAGGCGTTGCAGGGTGCTGCGGGCTTCCTGCAGGTGGGCAACAGTCGGCGCACCCACGGAGGCCACTGCCACTTCCACGGCGCTGGGCTGGTACGGCTGGCCGGTGACGGCGGCGGTCCAGGCGTCCTTGCTCATCAGCGCCACGTCCAGGCGCGGCTCGAATTTCGGGTAGGTTCCGTCCCAGCCGGGCTCGACGCGGCGGATGCGATCCTTGAGCGGCGGGTGGGTATCGAACCAGCTGCTGCCCACGCCATCACCGAAGTACAGATGGCTGAACTCCGCCGCTCGCGGGGCGCTGAGCAGGGCGCCCAGGGGGTTGCCGCCGATCTTCTTGAGGGCGCCGGCGATGGTCGAGGGATCGCGGGTGAACTGCACCGCCGAGGCGTCGGCCAGGTACTCGCGCTGACGGCTCACCGAAGCCTTGATCAATTGGCCGAAGAAGGTCCCCACATAGCCCAGTACGTAGAGCACCACGCCGGCGCCGATCACCAGCAGCACCACGCTGCCGCCGCCATTCTTGTCGTTGCTGCTGCTCCGGCTGCTGATACGCACGCCGCTGCTGGTTTCGCTCCAGCCGCGCAGCAGCATCCCGCCGATCAGCCCGAGCAGGAGCAGGCCGTGGAGCAGGGCGGTCAGCCGCGTGTTGAGCAACATGTCGCCGTGGTGGATATGGCTGAATTCGTGGGCGATGACGCCCTGCAGTTCGTTGCGGTCGAGCTGCTCGATGGCGCCACGGGTGATGCCGATCACCGCGTCGCGCGGGCTCAGGCCGGCGGCGAAGGCGTTGATCGAGCCATCTTCCAGCACGTACACCGGCGGCACCGGCGAGCCGGAGGCCAGGGCCATCTCCTCGACGACGTTGAGCAGGCGACGCTCGTCGGCGTTGCTGGCGCTGAGATTGAGCAGGCGGCCGCCCAGGCTCTCGGCCACCACCTTGCCGCCGGCGCTCAGCTGCACGTGCTTGTACAGCGCGCCGAGGACGACCACGCCGATGATCACGGCGGCCACCGCCAGGTACAGCTCCGGGTCGGGCAGGGAGGCGCGCGACGTCAGGTGCAGCGCCGGCTCGCCCAGGTGGCGCCAGAGCCAGCCCAGGGCGAAGCTGGTGACGGTCACCAGGCAGACCACCGCGACGCAGAGGAGCAGGACCAGGCGCCCGGTCTGCTTGCGGGCGCGGTCCTGGTGTTCGAAGAAGTTCATCGCGCGTCCTGCGCCGAGGTTTTAGAAAGCGACTTTCGGCGCGGCCTGGATGGCCTTGCTGTCCTCGAACTCCAGCAGGCTGGCGTCCTTGCTGTGGCCGTAGGTGGCGGCGAGGAAGTTGGCGGGGAACGACTGGCGGTAGGTGTTGTACTCCATTACCGCGTCGTTGTAGGCCTGGCGCGCGAAGGCGACCTTGTTCTCGGTGCTCGACAGCTCCTCGCTGACCTGCTGCAGGTTCTGCGAGGCCTTGAGGTCCGGGTAGGCTTCCAGGGTCACGTTGAGGCGGCCCATGGCACCGCCCAGGGCGTTCTCGGCGGCGGCCAGTTGCGCCATGCGGCCGGCATCGCCGGGTTGCTCGGAAGCGGCCTTCAGACCGGCGACCGCAGCATTACGCGCAGCGATCACCGCTTCCAGGGTCTCGCGCTCGTGCTTGAGGTAGGCCTTGGCGGTTTCCACCAGGTTGGGAATCAGGTCGTAGCGGCGCTTGAGCTGCACCTCGATCTGCGCAAAGGCATTCTGGTAACGGTTGCGCAGGGCCACCAGGCGGTTGAATACGCTGATCAGCAGGAAGATCACGCCCGCGATGATGGCCAGGGTGATGATCGAAGAAACGCTCATGGGATGTCCTTATCGGCAGGCGATCGAGCGCCGATCATAGCGGAAAGCCAGCAAGACGGACCTTATCCTTTTTCCGATATTTAGGGCTGATCGCGCTTTTGCCTGGAGCGAGCCCGGCCTGTCCGGTACCTCCCTGTCGGAGCGGGCCATGCGCGCCATCGCGGGCATGGCCCGCTCCTACAGGAGAGCTTCCACCGGATCTGCTTTCCCGGCGGATCAGCGGTTCAGGTACTCGGCAGTGGACAGCACTTCGGCGTAGGCGAAAGCCAGGGACGCCATGTAAGCAGCATGCACTTGCGCCGCAGGAACCTTCACACCGTTGAACTCCAGGTCCAGGGTGGCGCAGGCGTCGTGCAGCACGGTGACGTTGTAGCCGAAGTCGGCGGCGGCCCGCGTGGCGCCATCCACGCACATGTGGCTCATGTGCCCGACGATGACCACCGAGTCGATGCCGTGCTGGTCGAGGATGTCCTTCAGGTTGGTCCCGCGGAAGGCGTTGACGAAGTGCTTGAGCACCACCGGCTCGGCGGGCAGATTGGCGACCTTGGTGTGGATCTTCGCGCCGTCGCTGCCGGGGACGAAGAAGGGCGCGTCATGGCTCTCGAACTCGTGGCGGATGTGCACCACCAGGTCACCGCGCTCGCGGAAGGCGGCCAGTACCTTGGCGGCCTGGTCGGCGGCGGGCTCGATGCCGACCAGCGGCCACTTGCCGGCGGGGAAGTAGTCGTTCTGGATATCCACTAGGATGAGCGCTTGCTTGGCCATTTCCGAAGTCCTTCTGAGGGCTGAGTGGTGAGGAAGTGGGACCAGTATGGTTCGCTGCGCGCCGCGCGGGGATCAGGCGGAACGACAATAACCGGGGGAAAACTGACAATGGCTGTGGAACGGAGCGTCGTCGAGATCGGGTTGCTGCTCTATCCCGGTGTGCAGACGGCGGCGCTGCATGGGCTGACCGACCTGTTCGCGGTGGCCGAGCGGATCGCCGCCGAAGAGGCCGCCGGGCAATTGCCGGCGCTGCGGGTCAGC
The DNA here is from genome assembly GCA_046940325.1 of Enterobacterales bacterium AE_CKDN230030158-1A_HGKHYDSX7. Lineage (GTDB taxonomy): Bacteria > Pseudomonadota > Gammaproteobacteria > Pseudomonadales > Pseudomonadaceae > Pseudomonas. The sequence goes on from JBKYMN010000003.1 coordinate 66,764, forward strand.
CATTGGTCTGGTGAGGATGGCAGCGAGCCACGGCGCGTCTTCGACACGCATCCGGGCGTCGCCAGCCGGCTGGTGGCGGTCCTCGTCCCGCCGTCGCTGTTCGGCCTGCCGGACGCCGCACCGTTGCGCAACCTCACCGACTGGCTAGCCGCCCGCCATGGCGAGGGCGCCATCGTCGGCTCGGTGTGCATCGGCGGTCTGCTGGTGGCGGAAGCCGGGTTGCTCGACGGGCGCAGCGCGACTGCCCACTGGAGCGGCGCCGAGGCCTTCGCCGAACGTTTCCCGCGCGTGCGCCTGGAGCCGCACAAACCCATCGTCGATGACGGCGACCTGATCACCTCCGCCGGCCTGATGGCCTGGTCCGACCTGGGCCTGCGCATCGTCGACCGCCTGCTCGGCCCGAGCATCGCCAACCGCACCGCGCGCTTCCTGGTGGTGGAGCACAGCGACAGCGCCCAGCAATGCGGCAGCAACTTCGCGCCGCTGCTGGGCCATGGCGATGCCGCCATCCTCAAGGTGCAGCACTGGCTGCAAGGCAACGGTGCGGTGGATGTCAGCCTCGCCGCCATGGCCACCCAGGCCGGGCTGGAGGAGCGCACCTTCCTGCGCCGCTTCCGCGCTGCCACCGGGCTCAAGCCCACCGAGTACTGCCAGCACCTGCGGGTGGGCAAGGCGCGCGAGCTGCTGGAGTTCACCAACGGCACGGTGGATCACATCGCCTACACGGTCGGCTACCTCGATCCGGGCTCGTTCCGCAGTACGTTCCGCAAGATCACCGGGATGGCGCCGAGCGATTACCGCAAGCGCTTCGGCGCCAAGCCGGCCGAGGCGGCGCTCAGGGGCTGACCGAAGGCGAGTCCGCCGCCTGCTGTAGCAGTTGCGCGAGCAGGGGCGCGTATTCGGCATCGGTCATCGCCGGGTGCACCTGCAGGTGCATCAGGTCGGTCCATTGCAGCATCCAGCGCTGCACGTCGAGCGGGTTCTCGGCCTCGGCCAGGCCGAAGCCGAGCATGTGGCCCATGGCGTGCCAGCGGCCCACCAGCTTCACGCCGGCCGGCGGCTGGCCGCCGGTCTTGAGGAAACGCTGGATGATCCGGTCGCGGTTCTCGATGGGGATGGTCCAGTTCACCAGATAGAGCATGTCGCACCTCCGGCCCGGCTTGGGGCTGTGATGAGGCGCGGACCCGAATCGGCACCGCTGCCAGAGTCGCGCCGGTGTATCCCAGGCGTGACAGCCTCCGGCTGGGAGCGGATTCCTCCCGACAGGCATAGCAGCCCGAGCGTCGCAGGCAGGGCCGCTGATCGGCGGTGTGCAAGGCAGGTGATCGGCGGTCAGATCCAGCGATCATTCTGCGCCGTGCGCTCGCCGCCGGCATCGCCGGTGTTCAGCACGCCGCGCGGCTCGATCAGCATTACCTGGACTTCATGCTCCGCGTAGGGTTTGTGTTCGACGCCGCGCGGCACCACGTACAGTTCGCCGGCGCGCAGGGTCAGCGGGCCGTCGCGGAAGTCGATGCGCAGTTCGCCGTCGAGCACGATGAAGGCTTCGTCGGTGTCGGCGTGGCTGTGCCAGACGAAGTCGCCGTGCAGCTTCACCACCTTGAACTGGTAGTCGTTCATCTCGGCGATGACGCGCGGTTGCCAGGTTTCCGTGATGCGGCCGAGCTTGTCCTGAAGGTTGATCGATTGGCGTTGGGTCACGGTGTTCTCCTTGAAGTGGAGCTGAGAAAACTACGGCGGGCATGACCGGTGGTCTTGCAGGAAATTGCGCTTCGATCGCTGGTGCATTGACCTCGTCGGGTTGCCGCGGTCGTCCCTGGCGCTGACAATCCCTGGCTTGTCCGTCAGAAAGGAGGTGCCATCCCATGGCGCAGAACATCTACGACAACCCCGAATTCTTCGCCGGCTACGCCCAGCTGCCGCGTTCGCGGCACGGACTGGACGGTGCGCCGGAATGGCCGGCGCTGCGCGCGTTGCTGCCGCCGCTGGAAGGGCTCGATGTGATCGACCTGGGCAGCGGCTACGGCTGGTTCTGCCGTTACGCAGCGGAGCAGGGCGCACGCACCGTGAGCGGGCTGGATGTGTCGCAGAAGATGCTCGACCACGCGCGGGCGAACACCGATGCCGAGCAGGTCAGCTACTTCCAGGCTGATCTCGACCAGCTCGAACTGCCCACCGCCGCCTTCGACCTGGCCTACAGCTCGCTGACCCTGCATTACCTCGAAGACCTGCCGCACTTCTTCCGCAACGTGCACGACGCGCTGCGCCCCGGTGGCAGCCTGGTGTTCTCCATCGAGCACCCGATCTACATGGCCTCGCTGAATCCTGGCTGGGTGGTCGATGGCGAGGGGCGCCGCTGCTGGCCGGTGGATCATTATCAGGACGAGGGCGAGCGCCGCACCGACTGGCTGGCCGAGGGCGTGATCAAGCATCACCGCACCCTGGGCAGCCTGCTCAATGCCGTGATCGGCGCGGGGCTGACGCTGCGCCACGTCGAGGACTGGGGCCCGAGCGCGGAGCAGGTGCAGACCATTCCGGCGCTGGCCGAGGAGCGCCAGCGCCCCATGTTGCTGCTGGTCGCCGCGCAGCGCTGAAGCGACAAAAAGGCGCGACTATGCTGGAAGAGTCGCGCCCACCCCGCGTCGGAGATTGCCATGTCCCAGTCCGTCCCCGCCGTCCGTCCCAGTGTCATTCCCTGTCTGCGCTACCGCGATGCGCCCCAGGCCATCGACTGGCTGTGCGCGACCTTCGGTTTCCAGCGGCAACTGGTGGTGGCCGATGACCACGGTGGCATCGCCCACGCGCAGTTGGCGCTGGCCGATGGCAGCGGGCTGGTGATGCTCGGCTCGCTGCACGACAACGAGTACGGCCGGCTGATGCGCCAGCCCGACGAGATCGGCGGCTGTACCCAGAGCATCTACGTGGTGGTGAAGGACGCCGAGGCGCTGTACCGCGCGGCGGTGGACGGCGGCGCGCAGATCGTCATCGACATCAAGGACGAGGACTACGGCGGTCAGGGTTTCACCTGCCGCGATCCGGAAGGGCACATCTGGAGCTTCGGCACCTACGATCCCTGGCACTGACGTCACCCTGCAACATCCTGCCGCAACCCCCGCCCTTGACGCATTCCCGACCGGGTGTTGAGATGCGCCCCGTTCCAGGTGCCTCACGCCGCCGTGCGTGAGGTGAAACGGGAAGCCGGTGCGTCGCCTTCGTGCGATCAGTCCGGCGCTGCCCCCGCAACGGTAAGCGAGCGGAGCATCCAGTAGGCCACTGTGCGACAGCATGGGAAGGCGGATGCCCCAGGACCCTCGCAAGCCCGGAGACCGGCCTGGAACCTGTTTGGCAAACCCGCGGTGGGCGGGCGTGAGCCGGTTCCCGGGGCGCGCTCGTTCCGGGTGTCGCTGCGCCGCCTGCGAAATCCCGATTTCGAGGCGATCACCTTGCATTCTCCTGCTTTCATCTCCCGGCGCGCCCTGCGCTGGACTCCTGTTCTCTCCCTCTGTGCCCTCAGCTCGCAGCTCGTTGCGGCGCCGCTGGACCTGGCCGACGAAATCGTCAGCGCACCGTCGGTGGAATCCACCACAGTCGCCGACATGGCCCGCTACGGCAGCAAGCTGGAGGTCATCGACCGCGAGCAGATCGAGCGCGCCGGCCCCAGTGCCGACATCACCCGCGTACTGCAGATGTACGTGCCCGGCCTGTTCGTTGCGCCGAAGAACGGCCCCTTCGATTACGGCACCTACTCGCTGCTGGGCGGGCGCAATGACGACACGCTGATCCTGCTGGACGGCGTGCGCCTGAACAACCGCCTCTACGGCGGCATCTACATCGACACCTTGCCGACCACCGCGGTGGAGCGCATCGAGGTGCTCAAGGGTGGCCAGGGCCTGCTGTTCGGCACCCAGGCGGTGTCCGGAGTGATCAACATCGTCACCCGCAGCGCGCGTTCGCGCGAGGCATCCGGCGAGGTGAACCTCGGCCTGGATACCTTCAAGGGCCGCAGCGGTGATGCCCGCGCGGAGAAGATCGTGCAGAACGGCCTGGGTGATCTCGGCCTGATGGCCTACGTCAGCCACAACCGCTCCGACGGCTACCAGCCCTACCGCGACCAGGACATGACCAGCACGGTCAGCGACAAGCGCCGCTCCTACGACGTCAACGTGTTCGGCGCCAAGGCCATTCAGGCCATCGGCGAGGCCTCGCGGCTGGAACTGTTCTACCAGTACGCCGACGCCGAGCTGGACTTCGCCCGGCCGACCTCCAACCACCACACCAGCAACAACCGTGTGCAGCAGATCGCCACGGCGACTTTCCAGCAGAGCGTCGGCGACGATTTCAGCTGGTTCGCCAAGACCCACATGAACGATTGGGACACGCGCTACGACCGCGTCTACAACCTGCAGGGCGGCGGCACCCAGGTGCTCAACCACAACGACTACTGGGGCTTCACCGACTGGGGCGCGCAGCTTGAAGGCAAGGCCCGGCTGGCCGGCGGCCATGAACTGGTCTTCGGCAGCGACAACCAGTGGTACAAGGGCCAGGACGATGTGCTGATCATCGACAACGACAAGGCCGAGTCCCACGCGCTGTACGCCCAGCTGCGGCCGAACATCGAGGCGTTGCCCGACTGGCACCCGAGCCTGGGCGTGCGTCGCGAGGAAATCTCCGGCGGCGAAGGCGCCACCGTGTGGATGCTCACCTCGCTCTACGACCTGACCCGGCAGCTCAAGCTGCGCGGCCAGTTCGGCACCGCCTTCAAGCTGCCCACCGCCGAGCAACTGTTCGTCAACGAACCGGGCGATGAAGTCGGCAACCGTGATCTCAAGCCCGAGCGCAGCCGCAACGCCGAACTGGGCCTGGACTACACCGGCGAACTGTTCGACCAGCCGTGGAGCGGCAGCGTCACCCTGTTCCGCCGCGAGATCACCGACCTCATCAGCCTCGCGGGCGACCAGTGGGTGAACGGCAGTGGTGAGATCGAGGTGTGCGGCGTGGAAGCCAACGGCCAGTGGCAGTTCGGCCGGCACTGGCAGGTCTCGGCCGACGCCACGCGCAACCGGGTGGACAGCCGCGAAGGCGTGACGGTGAACAACATCCCGCACTTCTTTGCCCGCGTGCGCCTGGGCTACGACGACAGCCTCTGGGGCGCTGGCCTCGCCACCCGCTACGTGGGCTCCATCGTCAGCGCCCAGGACGATGACTACGGCCACTACAGCGTGCTCGACGGTGACGCCTACCGCTACCTCGACGCTGCCCGCGCGCACCGTCTGAGCCTGCTGCTGGAGAACCTGCTGGACCGCGACTACGCCACCGGCCGCACCAGCAACGGCATCCGTCAGGTGGACAACCTCGGCCGGCCGCGTACCGCCGAGCTGCGCTACACCTTCAGCTTCTGATGCGCGCCATCCTGCTGGTCGGCCCGCTGGCCGGAGCCCAGGGCGAGCGTCTGCACCACGAGGTGTCGGCGCGTTTCACCGGTGTCGAAAGCATCGACACCGGTGAGGGGTTCGATTCGCTCCGGGCGCGCGTTCGCGAGCTGCTGACCGAGGGGCGGGCGTTGCTGCTGGTGGACCTGGAGCCCACTGCCGATGGCGCCTATCTCGACTGGTTGCGTGCAGAGTTGGCTGTGCTGCTGGAGCAGTATCCGCAGGCACCGCCAGCGAAGGTCACCGCGTCGGCGCTCGGCCGGCGCGGGCTGGATGTGGCGGCGGTGCTCGCGGCGATTGACGATCCGACGCAACAGCTGGATTGCCGGGGCGTCGGCGCGGTGCCGTCACAGCCGGACTGGTCCGCGCCGCCGCCGCACCGGCATCACCTGTTCCTCTGCACCGGGCCGCGCTGTGTGCGGCGCGGCGCGCTGCCGCTGTGGAAAACCCTGCGCCGCGAGCTGCTCCGCCTCGATCTCTACGAGAACGCCGAGGGCGCCTTGCTGACCCGCACCGGCTGCCAGTTCCCCTGCAATCGCGGGCCGATTCTGACGGTCTATCCCGAGCGCGTCTGGTACGGCCTGCGCAGTGATGAACAGGTGTGCCGGGTGGTGGCGGAGCATCTGCGCGATGGGGTGCCGGCGGCGGAGCTGCGCGTGGATGACGAGCCATGACGCGCTGGCTCTTCGTAGGAGCGAGCTTGCTCGCGAACAGATGGAGGCACCGTCGTTCGACTGTAGGAGCGCGCCATGCGCGCGATCGCGGGCGTGGCCCGCTCCTACAGGTGGCGTTATGGCTCGCGCTGGTACTGGGCGCCACGCCGGTGTCCGCTCAGGAATACCAGAATTGCGGGAACACCCGGCATATCGACTCTCCGCCACAACGCATCCTCGCCCTCAACCAGCACGCCGCTGACCTGCTGCTGGCGCTGGGTGCCGGGGAACGGCTGATCGGCGTGGCCTACATCGATGACGATCTTGATCTGAAGAAAGGGAACTATCGCGGCGTGCCGCTGCTGTCGCGCCAGTATCCGTCGGCGGAAGCGGTCTATGCGCAGCGCCCGGATCTGGTGGTGGCCGGGTTCGCCTCGGCCTTTCGCCTGGGCAACCTGTCCCGCAAGGAGCTGGCCGGCCACGGTGTCGCCAGCTACCTGCTGGATGCCGGTTGCGAGGAGCGGCGGGATGATCTGTTCGCCGGTGTCGAGACGGACCTGACGACGCTGGGCGATCTGCTCGGCGAGCGGGATCGGGCGCGCGAGCTGGTCCGCCGGCAGCGCGCCGAACTGGCCGAAGCTCGCCGATGGGCAGCCAGCAGCCCACCGCTGCAGGTCTTCTACCTCGACAGTGCCGGCAACGGCCTGGAGAGCCAGGGGCGGCGCGGCGTGGTCACCCAGTTGCTGCACGCCGCCGGCGCGCACAACCTGTTCGAGGACGTCGACCTGGGCGGCTTCACCGCCAGCACCGAGCAATTGCTGGCGCGCGACCCGGATGTGATCCTGCTGGCCGACGCGCTGTGGTCCACGGCCGGGCAGAAGAGGCGAGCGTTGCGCGCCGACCCGGTGCTCTCGCAGCTACGCGCGGTACGGGAGAACCGCTTCGTGGTCTTGCCTTTCACCCACCTGTTCCCTGGCGTGCACAGCGGCCAGGCGGCCCGCGAGCTGGCGCAGGCGTTGCGCCAGTAGCGGGTCGTCTGTTCGCCGGCCACTGTTCCTACCCAAGCGCTGGAGCCCGTGTTAGAAAGCGCCCATCGATCATTCGGAGGTTGTCATGGGCAAGTTGCGCGTTGGGGTGATTTTCGGTGGGCGTTCGGCGGAGCACGAGGTGTCCCTGCAATCGGCGAAGAACATCGTCGACGCACTGGACCGCGAGCGCTTCGAACCGGTGCTGATCGGTATCGACAAGGAGGGCCGCTGGCACCTCAACGATGCCTCGGATTACCTGCTCAACCAGGAAAACCCGGCGCTGATCGCCCTCAACCGTTCCCATCGCGAGCTGGCCGTGGTGCCCGGCAAGGCCGAGCAGCAACTGGTGGAGACCGGCAGCCGCCAGTTGCTCGACGCTGTCGACGTGATCTTCCCCATCGTCCACGGCACCCAGGGTGAGGACGGCTGCCTGCAGGGCCTGCTGCGCATGGCCGACATTCCCTTCGTCGGCTCCGACGTGCTGGGCTCGGCGATCTGCATGGACAAGGACGTGAGCAAGCGCCTGCTGCGCGACGCCGGCATCGCCATCACGCCCTTCGTCACCCTGACCCGCGCCAATGCCGCGCGCACGCCGTTTGCCGAGGCGCAGCGCAAGCTCGGCCTGCCGCTGTTCATCAAGCCGGCGAACATGGGCTCCTCGGTGGGCGTGAGCAAGGTCGAGGACGAGCCGGCCTATGACGAAGCCGTACGACTGGCGCTGGCCTTCGATGACAAGGTGCTGGTGGAGTCCGCCGTGAAGGGCCGCGAGATCGAGTGCGCGGTGCTGGGCAACGAGCAGCCGATTGCCAGTGGCTGCGGCGAGATCGTCGTGGGCAGCGGCTTCTACTCCTATGACAGCAAGTACATCGACGAGGATGCGGCCAAGGTCGTGGTGCCGGCGGATATTCCCGCCGAGGCCAGCGAGCGCATCCGCCAGCTGGCCGTGGAAGCTTTCCTCGCCCTGGAGTGCTCGGGTCTGGCGCGGGTCGATGTGTTCCTGACCGACAGCGGGGAAGTGCTGATCAACGAGCTGAACTCGCTGCCCGGCTTCACCCGCATCAGCATGTACCCCAAGCTCTGGCAGGCCGCCGGGATGACCTACAGCGAACTGGTCAGCCGCCTGATCGACCTGGCCATCGAGCGCCACGCCCGGCGCCGCAATCTGCAGACAAACCGTTGATCCGGCCGCCTTCTGCGCTACCCTGACACCCCGCCGCCCGACCTCGGGCGGCCGGCCCCGTGTCCCGCCATGAACAGCAGAAGGAGCACGTGATGAACACTGTGGTATTCGCCGACGGCACCGCCGTTCCCGCCATCGGCCAGGGCACCTGGCGCCTGGGCGAGGACAGCTTCCAGCGCAAGCGCGAGGTGGCCGCCCTGCGCGAAGGCATCGAGCGCGGCCTGACCCTGATCGACACCGCCGAGATGTACGGCGAGGGTGGCTCGGAAGAGGTGGTCGGCGAGGCCATCGCCGGGCTGCGCGAGCAGGTCTTCCTGGTCAGCAAGGTCTACCCGCACAACGCCAGCCGGCGCGGTGTCGCCGAAGCCTGCGAGCGCAGCCTGCGGCGCCTGGGCACCGATCGCCTGGACCTCTACCTGCTGCACTGGCGCGGCCAGTATCCGCTGGAAGAGACCGTCGAGGCCTTCGAGCGTCTGCGCGAGGCCGGCAAGATCCAGCGCTGGGGCGTGTCGAACTTCGATCTCGACGACATGCAGGAACTCGACGCGCCGGCCTGCGCCACCAACCAGGTGCAGTACAGCCTGGAGGAGCGCGGTATCGAGTGGGACCTGCTGCCCTGGTGCCAGGAGCAGCGCATGCCGCTGATGGCGTACTGTCCGGTGGGGCAGGGTGGCCGCCTGCTGCGCGACCGGGTGCTGGCGGATATTGCCGGCCGCCACGATGCCACCCCGGCCCGCGTGGCGCTGGCCTGGCTGATCCATCAACCCGGCGTGATCGCCATTCCCAAGGCGGTGGAGCCGTTGCACGTGCGCGACAACGCCGCCGCGCTGCATCTGCGTCTGACGCCCGAGGACCTCGCCGCACTCGACGCGGCCTTCCCGCCGCCGAGCCGCAAGCGGCATCTCGCGGTGGTCTGACCCGGTGAGCGTGCGTCGCCTGCGATTCATCATGCCCGCGCCGGCCAAGGCGGTGTTCGAGGCTTTCCACGATCATCGCCGCCGCCTGCAATGGGACACCCTGTTGTCTGAGGCTTACGTCGAGGGCGGTGCGGACTATCCAGCGGTCGGTGCGATATCGGTGAATCGTGGGCGAGGCCTTCGAGGGGGCTTTGTGCTGCGCACGCGTTTCGTCAACTTCGATCCGCCGCGACGTGCTGCTGCGGTGCTTGTGGAGCCTGCCGGCCTGTTTCGGCAATGGGCCGCCACGTTGCAGCACCGCGATCTTGAGGATGGGACTTCCGAGCTGCTGTACACCTTCGACCTGGCGCTGAGGCCATCCTGGCTGGGTGTCTGCCTCGACGCCTGGGTGACGAGCCTTTTCGAGCGGGCGACGCGGCAGCGGTTCGCGGCGTTGGCGGCCTATCTGCGAAGGCAGTCGACCTGACGCCATTCCCGGTCGTCGCTCCCCACGGCGCGGCCGGGGTGCGGTGCTAGCCTTCCCCCATGGCCAAGGCGGCCGGGAGGGCAGAGGCGATGAGCAACTACACGGCGGACAGTGCCGCCATCAACCGGGTACTCACGGACTATGTCGAGGGCATGACCTTCGGTGACGAGGCCAGGCTGCGCCAGGCCTTCCATCCGTCGTGCAAGATCATCGGCAACTACCACGGGGCGCTGGAGTGGTCCTCGCTGGACGAGTTCATCGGTGCCATCAAGGCCGAGTCCCCACCTTCCGACGGCGCTCCGCCGGTGTGGGAGCTGAAGTCGCTGGACGTCACCGGTGACAGCGCAGTGGCCAAGGTCTCCGATGAGTTCATGGGCATGCACTTCACCGACTACCTGTCGTTGCTGCAGGTCGGCAATGGCTGGCAGATCATCAACAAGCTCTACTACCTGCACGAATGACGTGGAACGCATCACCCTGCGCGGTACGCCGGAAACCCTGCTGATCACCCTGTACGCCAAGGCGAAGGAGAGCGAGCTGCCCGACAGCCTGCTGCGCGACCGTTTCTCACGGCAGGCGGTGGAGCAGATCGACTACGACTTCGCCCGCCTGCACATCGGTCGTGCCGAGCAGGTGGGCATCGCCCTGCGGGCCAGGCTCTTCGATGACTGGGTGCGCGACTTCATGGCGCGGCATCCGGCCTGTGTGATCCTGCAACTGGGGTGTGGGCTGGACAGCCGGGTCTTTCGCATCGATCCGCCGTCTTCCGTGCAGTGGTTCGAAGTGGACTTTGCGGAGGTGATCGCGCTGCGTGAGCGCCTGTATCCCGCGCGGGAAAACTGCCACCTGCTGGCCAGCTCCCTGACCACGCCGGACTGGTGGTGCGCGGTGCCTGTGGGCCGGCCGGTGCTGATGGTTGCCGAAGGTGTGCTGCCCTATGTGCAGACTGACGAGGTGTTCCGCCTGTTGAGTGCGCTGACCGAGCGCTTCGGCCAGGGCGAGCTGGTGTTCGACGGTTACAGTCGCCTGGGCCTCCGCCTGTTGCAGTGGAACCCGATGATCCGTCGCACCGGCGCGGTGCTGCACTGGGGTATCGACGAGCCGCAGGAACTGGAACAGCAGGTGCCAGCCCTGCGCTTCGTCGATGCGATCGCCGCCTACGACCGCGCGCAGATCGCCCGGCTGTCCCTGGGCATGCGCCTGCTTTACGAGATCACCCTGGCCATTCCGGCGATGCGCCGCATGGGGCGTCTGCTGCGCTATCGCTTCGGTTCATAGTTCTCGGCGGATGGCCGCTGTGCCTCCCGGCTGCTTTACTCAAGCGTCTACGACGACCTTGCACGGGAGCGCCGCGATGAAGCTCGAGCCGTTGATGGAGATGAACGTGAAGGCCAGCGTGCCGGTGGAGATCGGCCGTGTGCCGCAGGGGCAGCGGCTGATCTCGGCGGCGGGCGGCGGGACCTTCAAGGGCCAGCGCCTGAACGGTGAGGTCCTGCCCGGCGGTGGCGACTGGATCCTGGTGGACAGCGACGGCGGCTGGCACCTGGAAGTGCGCCTGGTGCTGCGTACCGACGATGGCGCGCGTATCCTGATGCAGCACAACGGTTTGCTGGTGGCCAACCCGAAGATCATCCATGCGGTCTCGCGGGGCGACAGCACCGAGTTCGGCGACACCTATTTCATGATCCAGCCGCGCTTCGAAGTGGGCGACGACCGCTACCGCTGGCTCAACCACCAACTGGCGGTGGGTGAGGGCCGGCTGGGGCCGGGTTGGGTCGAATACCGTTTGTACTCACTCGCCAATGGATGAGCGATGACGAAAAGGACTTGTCACACGGGGCGTGCACAGTGGTCGCATCAGGGATCGGGAGACGACGCCATGGCTCTGCCCCCACATATGCAGCCCGACGACAAGGTCGTGCTGTTCGACGGCACCTGCCGGCTGTGCAATGGCTGGAGCCGCTTCCTTCTGCAGCATGACCGCGAGCGCCGGGTGAAACTGTGCAGCGTGCAGTCCGCCGAGGGCCAGGCGATCCTCGACTGGTTCGGCCTGCCCACCGAATACTTCGACACCATGCTCTACGTCGACGGCCGCGAAGGCTTCGAACGCAGCGAGGCGTTCCTCCGCGTGATCGGCCAGTTGCCCGCGCCGTGGAACTGGTTGCGAGTGCTCTGGCTGGTGCCCCGGCCGTTGCGAGACTGGTGCTACGACCGTGTCGCACTCAACCGCTATCGCCTGTTCGGCCGCGAGGATACCTGCCTGATGCCGTCGCCACAGTACCGCGGGCGTTTCCTTGGCAATGACTAGCGCGGCCATCGCGCGGCTGGCGCTGGGGGTGGTATTCCTCTATCACGGGCTGGTGCCCAAGCTGCTGTTCCTCAGCCCGGATGAAGTGCGGATGATCGAGGCCCATGGCTGGCCGTTGTCCACCCAGCGCATCGCCGAAGTGGCGGGAGCAGCCGAGATCGTTCTGGGCCTGGCCATCCTGCTGCTGCGCCGCAGCCGTTGGCCACTGTGGCTGGCGGTCGTTGCGCTGATCGGGCTGCTGGTGGATGTGGCGCTGTTTGCCCCGGAACTGCTGCTGGGCGCCTTCAATCCCGTCTCGACCAACGTGGCCGCCCTGGCGCTGTGTGCCATTGCCTTGCTGGGCGAACGGGGCGCCACGCCGCCCCGTTCGCCCCCGCTGCGTTAGAAGCTCCGCGATACGCTGGCCACCACGGTCGCCGTGCACACATCGCCGAAGCCGAATTGGGTCCGGCACTCGTTCTGCGACAGGTCGGTATCGATGTAGCTCACCGCCCAGTCGAAGCCCACCCATGCATGGCTCAGCTTCGCCTCCCACTCGTGGTAGGTGTCGCGGGTGCTGCCGTCCCCTGAAAGGTAGAGCGGGTCCTTGGCGTCGTTGCGGCCGTAGCGCACGCGCAGCTTGAACTCGGCCGGCAGCTCGGCGTTGTAGGCCAGGTAGGTGTAGAGGTTGGCCTGGTCTTCGCCGAAGTAGGTCGGGTAGTCGTTACCGTAATACGCCCCGACTTCGAAGCCATAGGCGTGGAGGATGGCGTAGGTGTCGCTCTGGTTGAACTGGCTTTCCTTCGGGTAGGCGTACTTGATGTAGCCCAGGTCCAGGGCGACGTCCTCGCTGGCCTGCCAGTACCAGCCGCCGTAGTAGTCGATTTCCTGACGGGTCTTGAGGCCACCGCCGAAATCGACGTTGGAGCTCCACACGCCCAGGTAGGCGCCGGAGGCGTGCTGCAGGGTGGCGCCGACCTGCAGGGCCGGGTCGTTCTGGGTCTGCGAGATGCCGCGGGTGCGGTAGTCACTGAGCAGGGCGGTGTCGATCTGCAGGTTGAAACCCTGGCCCAGCTCGACGGCCGGGGTGGAGGTGAACGGCGCGCAGGCGAGCAGCGCGCCGGCCAGCCAGAGGGGGCGATTCATGCGGGGAGTCCCTTTGTTGTGATTGTCTGTGGGCAGATGAAAAATCCCGCGCAGCGCCGGCCCTCCCGGCAGCGCCGAGGAGCGTGAAAGGAGAGCAGGGCTGGCGGGCAAGGCGCCGGGGGTGTTCACGCCCCGGCGCAGGAGCCCGGCTCCTTACAGAGCCGGCTGGTCGTCGGCGCGGTAGACTTCGCGGCCTTCGAAGAGGGTGCGCAGCACACGGGCATCGCCCAGTTGCTGGTCGGGAACGCTGAACACGTCGCGGTCGAGCACCACCATGTCGGCCTGCTTGCCGGGGGCCAGGGTACCGATCTTCTCGGCCAGGCCGATGGTCTGCGCGGCGTTGCGGGTGTAGGCGTAGAACATGGTCTGGCGGTCCACGCGCTCGGCGGCGTTGAGCACGCCTTCCTCGCCCTGGCGGGTGACGGCCTGGTAGATGGCCTTGAGCGGATCAGGCGTGGACACCGGCCAGTCGCTGGCGCCGGCGATGGTCGCGCCATTGTCCAGCAGCGATTTGGCCGGGTACATGTAGCGGTAGGCTTCGTCGGCGATGTAGGGCTTCACCAGTTCCACGGTGTAGGGCTCGGCGGTGGCCCAGTCCAGCTGCATCGAGGCGATCACGTTCAGCTGCTTGAAACGCGGGAAGTCCTTGGGATTGACCAGTTGCAGGTGGGTGATCGAGTGGGTCACGCCGCTCTGCCGGTCCTGGCGCGCCTGGGCGAAGCCATTGAGCGATTCGCGTACCGCGCGGTCGCCGATGGCGTGAATGTGCACCAGCCAGCCGCGCGCGTCGGCGGCGCTGACCAGCTCGCCGAAGTGCTTCGGATCGATCAGCAATTCGCCCGGCTTGTGGCTGTTCTTGTAGTCCTCCAGCAGCGCGGCGGACTGCGCGGGGAACTCGATCACGCCATCGGCGAACACCTTGATCCCCGGCAGCGTCAGGTTGGGGATGCCCTGGAACTGCTGGCGGACCTTCTCGATCACCTCCAGATCGGCCGGCGTGCTTCTCGGGTTGACCACCTGCAGTGCGGCGACGTGGGCGGTGAGCTGGCCGTCGCGGGCGAGGTCGCGGTAGACCGGCAGCACGCCGACGGTCTTCTCGGTGGGCTTGATGGCGAACAGCGCCTCGCCGGGTGTGCCGTTGGCGGCCGGGTCCATCCAGGCGGTGATGCCCAGGCTGTTGTTGTACTTCACCGCTGCCACGCCGGCGCGGTCCATGGTGGCGGCGTCGGGAACCGGCATGGCGGCGGCCACCAGGTCGAACCCGGAGTCGACCAGGAAGCCGGTGGGGGTGAAGTCCTTGTCGTGGGCGACGTTCTGCTGCTCCAGCGGGCTCAGGCCGCGCAGACGCTTGGCGTCCAGCCCGGCGCGCTTGAGCATGGCGGTGTTGGCCCAGGCAGTGTGGTGGTCGCTGCCGATCAGCACCACCGGGGTGTCCTTCCACTCGCCCTGGTTGAAGCGCTTGGCCAGACCATCGGCCTGGGACCAGTAGGTGGAGTTCATGCCGTTCATGACCACCACGTCGTGCACCTTGGCCTTGCCGCTGTCGCGGTCCTGCTTCAGGCGCTTCTCGAAGGCGTCGAGGTCCATCTGCTCGTCCAGCAGGCTGGCGGAGATCAGCTCCAGGCCGCCGAAGATGGAGTGCGAGTGGCTGTCGATGAAGCCGGGCATCAGCACCTTGCCGCCCAGGTCGACCTGCTTGCTGCCGGTGCCGGCGAGCTTGCGGATGTCGTCGTTGGAGCCCACCTGCAGCACCTTGCCGCCGGCGACCGCGACGGCCTGCTGCAGCGGTTGGCCGGGCTCGGCGGTGAAGACCTTGGCGTTGTACAGGATCAAGTCGGCGTTCTGTGCCTGTGCTTCAAAAGTGCCGAGTGCGATGGCGAGCGCCAAAGCGCCCTTGAGCATGCCGTGCATGACTTCTCCTTGCTGTTCGCTGGATTATTGTTGGTCTGTCGCGCAGGCTAACGGGGCGGCGGAAGGCGTGGAAGTCGCCAGCGGGCATAACACTTGTGAAGGATTGGCACGAATGACGATGGACAGATTCAGCAGCCTGGCGATGTTCGTCGCCAGTGCCGAGACCGGCAGTTTCAGCCGTGCCGCCGAGCAGTTGGGCAAGACGCCGTCGGCAGTGACCAAGGCGGTCGGCCAGCTGGAGCTCGAAGTCGGCGCGCGGCTGTTCGAGCGCACCACGCGCAGCATGTCGCTGACCGAGGCCGGCCAGCTCTATCTGGACGGTGCCCGCGCGGTGCTGGCGCGGATGCGCGAGACCACCGAGGAAATCGCCCAGCTGCAGCACAGCCTGCGTGGCGTGCTGCGCATCACCGGGCCGCTGATCGTCGGCCCGGTGTTCCTCGACCGGGCCTGTGCCGAATTCCTCGACCTGCACCCGGACGTGCGCCTGCAGGTGGACCTTTCCGACAGTTATGTCGACCTGCTCGACGGTCGCTACGACCTTGCCCTGCGCATGGGCAACAGCGACCTGCCGGGGCTGATCGCCCAGCCGCTGGCCGAAAGCCGCCTGGCCATGTGCGCCAGCCCCGCATACCTGGAACGGCGCGGCACACCCGGACACCCGAGCGAGATCATCGACCACGACTGCCTGGTCTACCGTCACCCGGCGCTGGATGACCGCTGGTGGTTCGATGTGGAGGGCGAGCGCTTCTCGACTCCGCGCAACGGCCGCCTGAACAGCGACAACCAGGCCGTGCTGCTGACCGCCTGCCTGGCCGGCCATGGCCTGCTGCCGTGCCCGCGCTGGAGCGTGCTGGAGCACCTGCGCAGCGGCCGGCTGGTGACGGTGCTGGACGATTACTTCTTCGAGCCGGACACCTTCGGTGCGCAGATTCTGGCGGTCTACCCGAGCAACCGCCGGGCGACGCGCAAGATCCACGCGTTCATCGAGCACCTGCGCGAGCATCTGCGCCGCGACGGCATCTTCTGAGGGGCTAGAGCAGCGCGCCGGCCCAGGCAGAGACCAGCAGCAGGAGCGCCATCAACGGGTTGAGCCGTCTCAGCTGCGCGGGCGAGAGCAGGCGCTGGCTGCCGATGCCCAGGCCGGCCCAGACCGCCGTGCAGGGAATCGACACGAGGAAGAACAGCAGCGACAGCAGTTGCACGCGGTCCAGGCGGTCCACGCCGTGGCCGGCGTACACGCTGATCACTGCCAGCGCCATCATCCAGGTCTTGGGGTTGACCAGTTGCAGTGCAGCGGCGCCGAGGGCGCCCAGGCGCGCGGCGTCCGTGTCGCGCTCCAGGTCCGCCGGCGGGCTGCGGAATATCTGCCAGGCCAGCCAGCTCAGCCAGAGTACGCCGACCCCGCTCATCGCCTGCTGCACGCGCGGCGCGCCGGCCAGCACCTCGCCCAGCCCGCTGCCCACGGCCAGCACCAGCGCGGCGGCGGCCGCGCAACCACCGAACATGATCGGCAGCGCGGCACCCCAGCCGAAGCGCGCGCTGTTGCTGAAGATCAGCAGGTTGGTCGGCCCCGGCGTGATCGAGGCGACGAAGGCGAAGAGCAGGAAGGGCAGCCATTGGCCGAGCGGCGAGAGGGGCATGGCGGGAACTCCGGTGAATCCGTGGGCGTTCATCTTCGCCAGCGCGGCGGGCTCAGTCTGGAAGCTTTGAGCAGCGCTTGCGGTAGTAGGCCGGCGTGACGCCGTAGGCGCGACGGAACCAGCGGCCGAGGTGGCTCTGGTCGGCGAAACCGAGGTCGGCGGCGATGTCCGCCGGTGCCAGCCCTCGGCCGAGCAACTGCCGGGCGCGGGCCAGGCGCAGCTGGATCAG
Source organism: Enterobacterales bacterium AE_CKDN230030158-1A_HGKHYDSX7 (assembly GCA_046940325.1). GTDB lineage: Bacteria > Pseudomonadota > Gammaproteobacteria > Pseudomonadales > Pseudomonadaceae > Pseudomonas. Next base: position 83,650 of record JBKYMN010000003.1, read on the forward strand.
GTAGGCGTGGGGCGGCAGGCCGAAGGCCTGCTTGAACGCGCGGGTGAGACGGAAGCGGTCGCAGCCGCTGGCGCGGGCCAGGTCGTCGAGGCCGATATCGGCGCTCAGGTTGGCATGCAGGAAGTCCCGTGCGCGCTGCGCCACCAGTGGCAGGTGGGCCTGGGTCGTGCCGCGCTGGCGCCAGTGCAGGTGGCGGGTCATGCCGTCGAGCAGGTCGTCGACGGCGGTCTGGCGGACGATCTTCAGGTCATGCCCGTGCACGGCCTGGAAGGCATTGTCGATGCGTTGCGCCAGTTGCGGGTCGTCGATCAGCAGCTGGGGAACGGCCAACTGGCAGTTGCCCGGCGCCTCTTCGAACAGGGTGGCGATCTCCCGTTCCAGCCAGGGCGCGTCGAGGTAGAGGGTGCGGTAGGTGAAGCCGCCTTCGGTGGGCGCGTCGCCGTCGTGGATGTCGCCGGGCTCGAGGAAGAACACCTTGCCGGTGGTACTGATATGGCGCCGGTTGCGGCTGCGGAACTGCTGCACGCCCGACTCGGTGTAGCCGATCAGGTAGCTGTCGTGCCAGTGCGGGTCATAGGCATGGCCCTTGAAGTGCGCGCGCAGGCTCTGGATGCCGGTGTCGGCATCCTGCAGCAGGTCGATCCAGTTGTCTTTGTGCATGGGCCGCCTCCGCACCGCTTGCCCGGTCGGCCAGCATAGCGCGCGTGGGGCGGCTGTCTGGAAGATTCGTGCAGCCGGTGGTCGACTGGAGCGGATCGCCAGCGCTGGCGATATGATCCCTCCCCGGGAAAACGGAATTCCAGGAGGGAGGCTTTCATGGGACACGAATACAACCTGGCGCTGATCGTCGCGGCGGTGCTCAGTGCCGGCGCCGCTGCTGCGCACATCGGCGTGGTGCTGGTCGGGCCGCGCTGGTACCGGCTGTTCGGCGCGGGTGAGCGGCTCGCGCGAGCCGCCGAAGCCGGGCGGCTCTACCCGGCAGTGATCACCTTCGGCATCGCCGCCGTGCTGTTCGCCTGGGCGGCCTACGCGCTCTCCGCAGCCGGGGTGCTCGGGCCGTTGCCGTTGCTGCGCCCCACGCTGGCGGTGATCTCGCTGGTCTACCTGCTACGTGGCGTGGGCGGCCCGTTCATCCTCAGGGGCACCGGACGCAGCCAGCGTTTCATCTACGTCAGCTCGGCGATCTGCCTGGGGTTTGCCTTCGTTCATCTGCTGGGGCTGGCGCAGGTGTGGGGGCGACTGGCGTAGCGCCCCCTGTCCTGGCGGATCAGCCGGCGGCAGCCTCGAAGCTGTCGCTGCGCGCCATGCGCCAGATGCGCTCGTAGAACTCGCCCTCGATGTTGCCCGAGAGCAATTCGCCCGGCTTGAGGAAGTAGTGCAGGTGCGAGAACAGGCGGATCTCGGTGGCCGAGACGCGGCGTACCAGGTGCTTGGCCTCCAGTTGCGACGGGTGCTGGATGCCGGCGGCGGCGATCATCTCGGCCAGGCCCTTGAGCGTGTTGCGGTGGAAGTGATGCACGCGCTCGGCCTTGTCCGGCACCACCAGGGCGCGCTGGCGCAGCGGGTCCTGGGTGGCGACGCCGGTGGGGCACTTGTTGGTATGGCAGGACTGCGACTGGATGCAGCCGATGGCGAACATGAAGCCGCGCGCCGAGTTGGCCCAGTCGGCGCCCATGGCCAGCACGCTGGCGATATCGAAGGCGCTGACGATCTTGCCGCTGGCGCCGATGCGGATCTTGTCACGCAGGTTCAGGCCGACCAGGGTGTTGTGCACGAACAGCAGGCCTTCGCGCATCGGCAGGCCCATGTGGTCGGTGAATTCCAGCGGTGCGGCGCCGGTGCCGCCTTCCTTGCCGTCGACGACGATGAAGTCGGGGAGGATGCCGGTCTCGTGCATGGCCTTGGCGATGCCCATGAATTCCCACGGGTGGCCGATGCACAGCTTGAAGCCCACCGGCTTGCCACCGGAGAGTTCGCGCAGCTGGACGATGAAGTCGAGCAGGCCGTGGGGCGAGTCGAAGGCGCTGTGGGAGGAAGGCGAGATGCAGTCCTGGCCCATGGGCACGCCTCGCGTGGCGGCGATCTCCGGGGTGACCTTGTGCTTGGGCAGGATGCCGCCGTGGCCGGGCTTGGCGCCCTGGCTGAGCTTGATCTCGATCATCTTCACCTGCGGGTCGACCGCCTGCCTGGCGAAGCGTTCGGGGCTGAAGCTGCCGTCGTCGTTGCGGCAGCCGAAGTAGCCGCTGCCCAGTTCCCAGGTCAGGTCGCCGCCGTACTCGCGGTGGTAGGGGCTGATGCTGCCTTCGCCGGTGTCATGGATGAAGCCGCCCAGCTTGGCGCCCTTGTTCAGCGCGCGGATGGCGTTGGCGCTGAGCGAGCCGAAGCTCATCGCCGAGATGTTGAACACCGAGATGGAGTAGGGCTGCTTGCACTCCGGGCCGCCGACGGTGACGCGGAAGGTGCAGGGGTCGGCCACCGGCGCGGGGCGGATGGAGTGGGCGATGAACTCGAAGCCCGACTGGTACACGTCGATCAGGGTGCCGAAGGGTTTGTCGGCCGTCTCGTTCTTCGCCCGCGAGTACACCAGGGCGCGCTGGGCGCGGGAGAAGGGCAGGGCCTCCTGGTCGCCTTCGAGCAGGTACTGGCGGATTTCCGGGCGGATGGCTTCCACCAGGTAGCGGATGTTGCCCAGGATCGGGTAGTTGCGGCGCACCGCGTGGCGCTCCTGCAACAGGTCGAACACCCCGAGGATGCTCAGGGCGAGGGTGGTCAGGGTAAAGGGCCAGACCCAGTCGTGCCCGAGGAAGGGCAGGCTGAGCAGGGTGAACAGGACGCACGCGGCGAAGAAGGCATAGCGGCTGAGCAGCGACAGGTTCATGGAATCTCCAGTCGTCGGGCTTTTATCACGGTCAGGTTGGCCAAAAGGGCCGCCACAGAGCATGGCAGGCATTGCGCGAACGCGCCTGGTCGAAGGTCAATGCGGCGGGCTTTCGGAAGATTTTCTAGTTCTGGCGGGCACCGACGGTAGCCCGAAGTCGGGAAAAAAGAAAGCTAGCTAACGATTTTTTCCGGGGCTGAGAAAGGTTGTTTCAGACGGCGCAAGAAGCGGTGCATTAGTGCCCGGGGTGTTCGCGAGCGAGCTCGCTCCTACGACGAGTGCGCCGGAGTCAGGCCTGCAGGAGCGAGCTTGCTCGCGAACCCGCATGGCACCGGTCAACAGGCAATCACATTCACCGCCAGCCCGCCCTTCGCCGTCTCCTTGTACTTGTCCATCATGTCGCGGCCAGTGTCGCGCAGGGTGTCGATGGCCTTGTCGAGGCTGACCAGGTGCTGGCCGTCGCCGCGCAGGGCGAGCTGGGCGGCGTTGATGGCCTTGAGCGAGGCCATGGCGTTGCGCTCGATGCACGGTACCTGCACCAACCCGGCCACCGGGTCGCAGGTCAGGCCGAGGTTGTGCTCCAGGCCGATCTCGGCGGCGTTCTCCACCTGCTCCAGGCTGCCGCCGAGCACTTCCGCCAGCCCGCCGGCGGCCATGGCGCAGGCCGAGCCGACTTCACCCTGGCAACCGACCTCGGCCCCGGAAATCGACGCATTGAGCTTGCACAGGATGCCGATGGCGGCGGCGGTCAGCAGGTAGCGCTCGATGCCGTCGGCGTTGGCGCTGCTGTCGTAGCGTGCGTAGTAGTGCAACACCGCCGGGACTATGCCGGCCGCGCCATTGGTGGGCGCAGTCACCACGCGCCCACCGGCGGCGTTCTCCTCGTTCACCGCCAGCGCCCAGAGGTCGACCCAGTCCAGGGCGCCCAGAGTGGTGGCGATGAGGTTGCCGCTGTCCGCCTCGTTCAGCCGGCGGAACAGCATGGGCGCGCGGCGGCGCACCTTGAGGCCGCCGGGCAGCGTGCCTTCAGTCTCCAGGCCTCGGTTCACGCAGGCCTGCATTTCCTCCCAGATATGCGCAAGGCCGGCGTGGATTTCCTCGTCGCTGCGCAGCGCCCGCTCATTGGCCCACATCAGGTCGCTGATGCGCTTGAAACCGTGCTCGTGGCACAGGCGCAACAGTTCTTCGGCACTGTGGAACGGGTAGGGCATGGGGTTACCCTGCAGCGCGCGGTCGGTGTTGAAGTCCTGCGCATCCACCACGAAACCGCCGCCAACCGAATAACAGATGCGCTCGGCCAGCAGCTTGCCGTTGTCGTCCAGCGCGTGCAGGTGCAGGCCGTTGGGATGGGCGGGCAGGCTGTCGTCGTGGAAGACCAGCTGGCGCGCCGGGTCGAAGTCGATCTCCTGCAGGCCGCCCAGGCGCAGGCGATGGCGCAGAAGGATGTCATCCACCTGCGGGGCGAGGGCGGCGGGATCGGCCTCCGCCGGGTCGATGCCGAGCAGGCCGATCAGGCAGGCGCGGTCGGTGGCGTGGCCCTTGCCGGTGGCGCTGAGGGAGCCGTAGAGGTGCACTTCCACGGCGGCCGTGCGCGGCAGCAGGCCGGCGTCACGCAGACGGTCGACGAACTCGCGGGTGGCGCGCATCGGCCCCACGGTGTGGGAGCTGGATGGCCCGACGCCGGGCTTGAACATGTCGAAGACGCTGAGGCTCATGGCATTCCTCCTGTCCTCAAGCATGGACCCGCACAGGCACGATTGCTCACCCGCCGCTCGACGGCAGGCTGCAAGGGTGCCCGTTGGGCATGGTTCGTTCTTACGGGAGAGTACGTAGGATGGGTGGAGCGCAGCGATACCCATGCTGCTGGCGCCGTGATTGATGGGTATCGCTGCGCTCCACCCATCCTACAAAAACGCTGTCAGCCCTGCGCCTGCAGGAACAGCGAGAACAGCTCCGACTGCGACTTGATCCCCAGCTTGGCGTACATGTGCTTGCGGTGGACCTTTACCGTCTCGGCGGAGATCGCCAGCTTGCGGGCGATTTCCTTGCCGGAGCAGCCGCTGAGCATCAGTCGGCCGACTTCCAGCTCGCGGGCGGTGAGCGGGGTTTCCACCTGCTGGGCGGTGGCTTCCAGGCGGTTCTGCCAGCGCGGCGGCGGCGGCGCTTCCTGCACTTCGCGCTCGAAGGCCATGCGCTGGCGCATCAGGCCGGCGACCCAGGGTTGCACCAGGGCGAGCAGGGCGATCTGCTCCGGGGTGAAGCGGCCCTTGCTGCCCACCGAGCAGCAGAGGGTGCGCTCGGCGTCGAGCTGCACGTTGATCTGCACCTCGTCGGCGACCACGTTGAGGCTGAAGTAGCGCTGGTAGTAGTCGGTCTGCTCGAACATCTCTGGCGCCACGTCATCAAGGCGGAACAGCCCGCTGCCGGGCGCCTCGCGGCTGGCGATGTAGAAGGGGTCGAGCAGGTAGAGGCCCTTGAGGTAGTCCTGGAACAGCGGATCGGGACCGCCATCCTCGCCCGGGCATTCGGCGAACACCTGTGGCCTACCATTGCTGAAGAGCAGCACGACCCAGCTGTCGAACGGCACATACTGGCCCAGCAGGCGCACCAGCGAGGTCCAGAAGCTGGGCTTGTCCAGTGCCTCGATCAGCTGCCCGACCGAGCGGTGCCAGGCGATATCCTGAAGGGAAAGGCTCATCACTCTACCCCCGATGGGTTACCACGCGGGCGTAATTACCCGGTGATGGCACGCCCGGCATACTCGGTGGATGCCTTGAGCCAGCGCGGTGCGCATTTTGACCGACAGCGCCCGGTCACCGCAAAGACAAGAATCCGAGGAAGCCCCATGAAAGTAGAACTCGTCCAACTCGCCGGCCGTGATGGCGACGTGGCCTGGAACCTGGCCCGCACCCTGGAGGCCATCCATGCCTGCGCCGACGACACCCAGCTGGTGGTGTTCCCCGAGACCCAGCTGACGGGCTTCCCCACCGAGCAGAACATCGCTGCCATCGCCGAACCGGTAGACGGCCCCAGCGTGCAGGCCGTACGGCAGGCCGCGCGGGAGAAGAATATCTCCGTCGCCGTGGGCTTCGCCGAAGCCGCCGATGGCCGCTTCTACAACACCACGCTGCTGATCACCCCCGAAGGCATTGCGATGAAGTACCGCAAGACGCACCTGTGGGCGTCGGACCGCGGCATCTTCACCCCCGGCGACCGCTACGCCACCTGCCTGTGGAACGGCATCCGCGTGGGCATCGTGATCTGCTTCGATATCGAATTCCCCGAATCCGCCCGCGCCCTGGGCCAGCTCGGCGCCGAGCTGATCATCGTGACCAACGGCAACATGGACCCCTACGGCCCGACCCACCGCACCGCGATCATGGGCCGCGCCATGGAAAACCAGGCCTACGCGGTGATGGTCAACCGCGTCGGCGAAGGCGATGACGGCCTGGTATTCGCCGGCGGCAGTGCGGTGGTCGACCCCTACGGCCAACTGATCGTCGAAGCCGGCCGCGAAGAGTGCCGGCAGATCGTCGAGCTGGATTTCGAGCGCCTGGCGCAATCGCGCCGCGACTACAGCTACCTGGCCGAACGCCGTTTCGTGCTGCCGGGCGAGATGCGCGAGCACGACGATGGCCTGCGCGAGCTGATCATTCCCGTCTGAGTTTCCCATCCGGCCTTCTGCAGGGCCGGGGCGCAGGGCCGCGCCGACACAGCGTTATTCCATGATCGACGGGCGACGAGAGCGCCCGCGGGGCCTGCGGGTGAGCGCAGGCCAGCAACTTAGTACTGCCATAACAAACACAACGCGGAGTAAGCAGTAATGGCTCGACTCAAACGAACCCTGTCGCTGGGTTCGGTGGTGCTGTTCGGCATCGCCTACATGACCCCGATCATCGTCCTCGGCACCTTCGGCATCCTCGCCGACGTCACCCGCGGCGTAGTGCCCTCGGCCTACCTCGTCGCTTCCGTGGCCATGCTGTTCACCGCGCTCAGCTACGGGCGCATGGCTGCCGCCTTCCCGGTGGCGGGCTCGGCCTACACCTACGTACGCAAGTCGATCAGCCCGAAACTGGGCTTCCTCGCCGGCTGGGCCGTGCTGCTGGACTACCTGTTCCTGCCCATGGCCATCTGGCTGATCGGCGCGGCCTACCTGCACTCCGCCTTCCCGGCCGTACCGCAAGCCTTGTGGGTGCTGGCCTTCATCGGCGTAACCACCGCGATCAACGTGGTCGGCCTGCGCCTGGCGAAGAACATCAACGGCGTGCTGATGCTGGTGCAGTTCCTCGTGCTGATCGCCTTCGTCGGCCTGGCCATCCATTACGTGCTGGGGGACGGCAGCCGTCCGCTGTGGACCCTGGAACCCTTCCTCAAGGAAGGCACCCAGCTGCCGCTGATCATGGGCGGCGCGGCCATCGCCTGCTATTCCTTCCTGGGCTTCGATGCGGTCAGCACCCTGACAGAAGAAACCCACGAACCGCGCAAGACCATTCCGCGCGCCATCCTGCTGATCACCCTGATTGGTGGCGCCATCTTCATCGCCGCCAGCTACTTCGTACAGCTCGCGCACCCTTCGGTGGAGTTCCAGAACGCCGATTCCGCCGCGTATGAAATCGCCCGCAACATCGGCGGCGACCTGTTCGTCAGCTTCTTCCTGATCGGCCTGATCGTCGGCCAGTTCACCTCCGGGCTGTCGGCCCAGGCCAGCGCCTCGCGCCTGCTGTTCGCCATGGGCCGCGACGGTGTGCTGCCGCGCCCGTTCTTCGGCCGCATCAGCAAGCGCTTCGAAACCCCGGTGAACAGCATCGTGCTGTGTGGTGTGGTGGCCCTGCTGGCGCTGCACATGGACGTCACCACCTCCACCTCGTTCATCAACTTCGGCGCCTTCCTGGCCTTCAGCCTGGTGAACCTCTCGGTGATCTTCCACTACTACCTCAACGCCGAGCGTCGTGGCCTGCGCGAGCTGGTGCTGTTCCTGCTGTTCCCGCTGATCGGCCTGCTCGCCGACCTGTGGCTGATGGTCAGCCTCGACCACCTGGCGATCTGGCTCGGCGCCACCTGGCTGGTGCTCGGCGTGATCTACCTCGCTGTACTCACCAGTGGCTTCCGCCAGCAGCCGCCGGAGATGCATTTCGAGGAGGCGTGAGCCCCGCGCGGGGCTATGCTGGGGACTCCGAGCCGTGATGCCCGAGGAGATCCCGCCATGCCCCGCCTCACCCTCTACCATTCGCCCCAGACACGCTCCAGCGGCACCCTGGTGCTGCTGGAAGAACTGGGCGCCGAGTACGACCTCGAACTGATCAACATGAAGGCCGGCGAGCAGCGCCAGCCGGCGTACCTGGCGGTCAACCCGCTGGGCAAGGTCCCGGCGATCCGCCTCGGCGAGTCGCTGATCACCGAGCAGGGCGCCATTTTCATCTACCTTGCCGACCTGTTCCCCCGGGCGAACCTCGCTCCGGCCCTCGACGACCCACTGCGCGGCCCCTATCTGCGCTGGCTGGTGTTCTACGGTTCGAGCTTCGAGCCGGCCATCGTCGACCGTGCTCTCAAGCGCGATCCCGCGCCGCCCGGCATGAGCCCCTATGGCGATTACGACAGCGTGATGCGCGCCATTGCCGAGCAACTGGAAACCGGCCCCTACCTGCTGGGCAACCGCATGACTGCCGCCGACGTTCTGTGGGGCGCGGCCCTGCGCTGGACCATCGGCTTCGGCGTGGTGCCCAAGCTGCCGGTGTTCGAGCGCTACGTCGAACTGGTGACGTCGCGCCCTGCATTCACCCGCGTCTGGGAACGCGATGTGCAATGGGCGGAGGAGCACGCCAAGGCGGCCGAGGCGAAGCCGGCGTGAGCGTTAGCTGGAAGTCGTGCGCGCTGGAAAGGCGATGCTCGATTTGAGGACTTGTTCTCGTGTGTGGTGGGAATATTCCTTTTTTGTGGTCGGAATATTTTCGAACTTCTTTGATTGATCAATGCTCGTTCCAACGCCACGCACCCCCATCGCGTGGCGTCGGCAACCATAACCAGTACAAGCCGCTTCTTGAGTTATGTCCCCAAGGCCCTTCCGTGAGGAAGGGCCTTTTTTGCGCGGGCGGAGAATCCCACAGGTGTTGAATGGTGAGAAAGTGCTGTGGAATATCTAACTGGTGATGTGGTTAATGTCTCAGATGTATATCGGCTGCTTCCTACGCAGATGAGTGGAGTTGGATAAATCCTTCTGCTCGCCGATCATGTATCCCGCACCTTGATCCTACAGGGTGCTTCTAATGATTGAACGACTAGTCAATCGTTATCTTTGGGCCCGTCGGCAACGACGGGCCTTTTTTATGTACGATCATTCCGGTTCATCGGCTCTGTACGGGGCTACACAAAATTCCGACACTTTTGGGTTGAGTGGGTTTTGTCTGTCAGCCCTTGGCGGCGCTGACGCCTTCCAGAGTTGCGAAGGAAGTGTCCTTCGCTGTCAGCAGGAAATCGCGCATGAACGGCGCATCCAGCATGTCCGCGCGGATGGCGGCGAACAGCGTGCAGTACAGGCCTTTCTCGCCCAGTCGCTTGGCCGTCACGTAGCCCCGCGAGCTGTATTCGTGCAGTGCCCAGTTGGGCAGGCTGCAGACGCCGCGGCCGGAAGCCACCAGCTGCATCATCATCACCGTCAGTTCCGAGGTGCGCACCTGCGCCGGTTCGACGTCGGCGGGCTCGAGGAAGCGGGTGAAGATGTCCAGGCGATCGCGCTCGATGGGGTAGGTGATCAGCGTCAGGTTGGCCAGGTCTTCCGGAACGATGAAGGACTTGCCGGCCAGGGCGTGGTGGTTGTCCACCGCCAGCAGCGCCTCGTAGGTGAACAGCGGCACGTAGGTGATGCCGGCGATGTCCACCGGGTCGGAGGTCACCACCAGGTCCAGGTCGCCACGGGCCAGCGCCGGCAGCGGGGCGAAGGAGAAGCCCGAGGCGAGGTCCAGTTCCACTTCCGGCCAGGCGTCGCGGAACTGGTCGATGGTCGGCATCAGCCACTGGAAGCAGCTGTGGCACTCGATGGCCATGTGCAGGCGGCCGGCGGTGCCGCCGGCCAGGCGCGCCAGGTCGCGCTCGGCGCCGCGCAACTGCGGCAGCACGGCGTCGGCCAGTTGCAGCAGACGCAGGCCGGCGCTGGTGAAGCGCACCGGCTTGGTCTTGCGGATGAACAGGGACAGCCCGAGGCGTTCTTCCAGTTCCTTGAACTGGTGGGAGAGCGCGGACTGGGTGAGGTGCAGGCGCTCGGCAGCTTCTACCAGGCTGTCGGCTTCGCGCAGGGCATGCAGGGTTTTCAGGTGACGGAGTTCAAGCATGGCGCGGCCTCGCCTCAGTATGAGGAAATCTTGATGAAACGGCGGTTCAATTGAGCTGCTCTCATGATAATCCGGCGACTGGCGCTTCACCAGCGCGGGGCTTCACCAGCTCAGGTAGAACATGCCCTTGGCCAGCAGGACGATCAGCACCACGTGGGCGAACACGCTGTAGTGGATGCGCCGGGAGCGCTGGCCGCTCATGCGCCCTGTGCGAAACGAATACAGGGCATAGATGAAGTGCCCCAGGACGCTGGCGGCCAGCAGCAGCTTGAGGCTGAGCAAGGTGGCGAAGGACGACGCCAGCGGATTGCCCAGCAGCGGCGCATAGCGCAGGTGCAGCAGGCCCAGGCCGCTGCCGAACAGGGTCAGGATGACCCAGGGCATCACCTGGCGCAGGCGCCTGCCGAGCGCCGCTTCCACGGCCTTCATGGCCCGCGCCGGTACCTGGCGGTGGACGCTCTCCAGGATCAGCACCTCGAAGAACACCGTGCCGACGAACAGGATCGCCGCGAACAGGTGCACGGTGAGAACAAGGGGATAGGCCATGGCGAAGCATCCGGGAGAGGGCCTCCTATCTTCGCCAGTGCGCAGGGTATTCGCCCTTGATCCGCGTCAGGAGAAGCCCCGTTGCTGACCGCTCGGCGCCTTTCATCAAACTGTCACGCTCCTGTGGCAGAGCGAGCGACGGAAATTCATCAGAATCGCGCTCAACTGGGGTTCTGCGTTCCGGATTTTCATTCATGCGTGCTTTTCTGCTGACAGTCGCTCTTTTCTGCGGCCTGTCCTCTCTCTCTTTTGCCGATCCGGCCGTGGCCGCCGATCGCTGCGATGCGCGGGTACCGACCGAACTGGTCGACCTGGGTGACGTGCGCCTGGCCTACCAGAGCATCGGTCGTCCGCAGGACCCGACGCTGCTGCTGGTCATGGGCCTGGGCGGCCAGCTGATCCACTGGCCGGACGAAGTGGTCGAGGCGCTCTGCCAGCAGGGCTTCCGGGTGATCCGCTACGACAACCGCGATGTCGGCCTGTCCTCCTGGCGGGTGCCTACGCCCAGCGGCAACCTGACCTACGAAGTGATTCGCTATCGCCTCGGCCTGCCCGTGAGCGCGCCCTACAGCCTGACCGACATGGCCGGCGACGCGCTGCACCTGCTGGACGCCCTGCATGTCGAGCGCGCCCACGTGCTGGGCGCGAGCATGGGCGGGATGATCGCCCAGCATGTGGCGGACCTCGCCCCCGGCCGGGTGATCAGCCTAACGCTGGTGATGACCAGCTCCGGCGCCCAGGGGCTGCCGGCTCCGAGCGAGTCACTGCTGCGCCTGCTGGCCCGGCGCGAAGCGGCCAGTCGCGAGCAGGCCATCGAGCAGCAGGCCGACCTGCTGGCCGCCCTTGGCAGCCCGCAGGTGCACGATGACCGTCAGCAGTTGCTGCAGCAGGCGGCGCGCTCCTACGACCGCGCCTTCAATCCCGAAGGCGTGCAGCGGCAGATGCTGGCGATCCTCGCCGAGCCCAGCCGCGTGGAGCTGCTCAATCGGCTGAACGTGCCGACCCTGGTGGTCCACGGCACGGCGGATCCGCTGTTGCCGGTCATGCACGGCGTGCACGTGGCGGCGCACATCCGCGGCTCGGTGCTGAAGCTGATCCCGGGGATGGCGCACCGCTTCCAGGAGGACTTCAAGGAGCCGCTGCTGGGCGCGGTCCTGCCTTACCTGCGCGAACACCAGGGTGGTGGGCACGTCGCCCAGCTCTAGGGCTTGGCACCTGGCCGCTCTGTGCCACCGGCCGCTTGAAGTTGCCGTCAATCGATCGCGGACGCAGTCCGCTCCCGCACCGTGTGGCGTCGATTTCGTAGGGCGCATAACGCGTCAGCGTTATCCGCCGTCGGTTCCTGCCTCAGTGCAGGCGCACCCAGACCGTCACCAGCAGGGTGGCCGCCACCAGCCAGGCCAGCGCGGCCATGGCCAGCGACACCTCCAGGCGCAGGCGGTCCACCATCAGGTAGAGCGCGGCGAGGTAGACGAAGTAGGGAATGATCGACCACATGCCGAACAGGATGGTGGTCTTCAGGTCGTCCACCGAACGGCCCTTGCCGACGATGTAGTGGGCGATCAGGGCGAAGGTGGGGAACAGCGGCACCAGGCCGGCGATGTAGTAATTGCGCGTCTTCGACAGCGCGGCGAGGATCAGTACCACGCCGGCGCCGAGGGCGGCCTTGAGGATCAGGTCCACTGGGTTCTCACTGCGGCAACGCCACCGGGGCGGTGGCGTCGGGATTATCCGCGAGAGTGGCCGCTGGCTCCAATTCGACGATCAGGCAACCTGCGTACTCGGTTCCAGCGGGCTCTCGCTCGCCAGGAACTGCTCCAGCCGCTCCTTCTGCCGGGCATTGAGGAACAGCCCGAGCTTGGTGCGGCGCCAGAGGATGTCGTCGGCGTCGCGCGCCCATTCCTCGCGGACCAGGTATTCCACTTCCCGCGCATAGAGCCCGGCGCCCAGGTGTTCGCCCAGTTCGCTGAGGTTGTGCGCGCCGTCCAGCAGCTTCCAGATGCGGCTGCCATAGGTGCTCGCCCAGCGGCGGGCGAGGGCGGGATCGAGCTGGCGCAGGCGCTCCATCAACTGAATGGCCAGGTCTTCCACCGTGGTCATCGCCTCGCCACCGGGCAGCGGCGCGCTGGCGGTCCAGCTCGGCTTCATCACGCCGGCGAAGTGCGGCGCCAGCTGTTCCAGCGCGGCCTCGGCGAGCTTGCGGTAGGTGGTCAGCTTGCCGCCGAACACCGAGAGCAGCGGCGCTTCGCCGGGGGTGTTGTCCAGCGCCAGGGTGTAGTCGCGGGTCACGGCGGAAGGGTCGTCGGATTCGTCGTCGCACAGCGGGCGCACCCCGGAGAAGCTGCGCAGGATGTCCTGGCGGCTCAACTGATGCTTGAAGTGGGCGTTGGCCACGTTGAGCAGGTAGTCGGTCTCTTCCTCACTGATGCTGATGTTCGCCGGGTCGCCGCGGTACTCGCGGTCGGTGGTGCCGATCAGGGTGAACTGGCGCAGGTAGGGAATCGCGAAGACGATGCGGCGGTCTTCGTTCTGCAGGATGTAGGCGTGCTCGCCCTCGTACAGGCGCGGCACGATCAGGTGGCTGCCCTGGATCAGGCGGATACCGTAGGGCGGTTTCTGCCGCAGTTCGTCGCGCAGGAAACGGTCGACCCAGGGGCCGGCGGCGTTGACCAGGGCGCGGGCACGCACCGAATACAGGCTGCCGTCGCGACGCTCCAGGTGCAGGTGCCACAGGCCTTTGCTGCGCCGCGCGCTGACGCAGCGGGTGCGTGGGTGAACATGGGCGCCGTTCTCGCGGGCGGCCATGGCGTTGAGCACCACCAGGCGGGCGTCATCCACCGAGCAGTCGGAGTATTCGAATCCACGGGTGATCTCGGCCTTCAGCGGGCTGCCCTGGCCGAAGCGCACACCGCGCGAAGCCGGCAGCTTCTCGCGCTTGCCCAGGTGGTCGTAGAGGAACAGGCCGGCGCGGATCATCCAGGCCGGGCGCAGGTGCGGGCGGTGCGGCAGCACGAAGCGCAGCGGGTGGACGATGTGCGGGGCCTTGGCCAGCAGCACTTCACGCTCGGCAAGCGCCTCGCGCACCAGACGGAATTCGTAGTGCTCCAGGTAGCGCAGGCCACCATGGACCAGCTTGCTGCTGGCGGAAGAGGTGTGGCTGGCGAGGTCGTGCTGTTCGCAAAGGAACACCGACAGCCCGCGCCCGGCGGCATCCGCCGCGATCCCCGCGCCATTGATGCCACCGCCGACGACGGCCAGGTCATAGACTTCGGCGAGGGGCGCGTTGCGCTTGCTGGTGGGAGTCATGGGGCCGCCTGGATGTTGAAAGTGAATCTTTTTAGGTTCGTTTCCGAAAATATCCTAGTTGAGTGAACGAAATATGACCAGCCTTTGGCGCGAATTCGCGCAGGCATTCGTCTGAATGTTCGAAAGTGAAGCGATCAGCCGTGCAAGGCTCAGACCAGCTCGAGCTGGACCTTGTGCTGGTGCAACAGGCGCGCCACGGCCGGCGGCGGCGGGCTGTCGGTGAATACCCGAGTGACCAGGGAGATCGGCCCGAGGCGCACCATGGCATTGCGCCCGAACTTGCTCGAGTCGGCGGCGAGGAACACCTGCCGCGCGTTGTCGATGAGGGCGCGGGAGACGCGCACTTCCTGGTAGTCGAAGTCCAGCAGGCTGCCGTCCTCGTCGATGCCGCTGATGCCGACCACGGCGAAGTCGACGCGGAACTGCTCGATGAAGTCCACCGCCGCCTGGCCGACCACGCCACCATCGCCGCGCACGGTGCCGCCGGCGATCAGCACTTCGAAGTCGTCCTTGCCGGCGAGGATGCTGGCGACGTGCAGGTTGTTGGTGATCACCTTGAGGTTGCGGTGGCCGAGCAGGGCGCGGGCGATGGCTTCGGTGGTGGTGCCGATGTTGATGAACAGCGAGGCGTTGTCCGGGATGTGCGCGGCGATGGCTTCGGCGATGCGCTGCTTCTCGTCGCGCATCTGGTCGGCGCGGGTGTTGTAGGCGGTGTTCTCGATGCTCGAGTCCCAGGCGGCGCCGCCGTGATAGCGGCGCAGCAGGTTCTGTTCGGCGAGCTGGTTGATGTCGCGGCGGATGGTCTGCGGGGTGACGGCGAACTGCTGGGCGAGCTCCTCGATGCTCAGGTAGCCGCGTTCGCGGACCAGGTCGAGGATACTTTGCTGTCGGGGGGGCAGGTTCATGCGGTGCGCTCGTGCGGACGGGCCGGGAGGGCAAGGATGCCGCAGCGGGGGCCTCGCTGTCATGCGCGGCAGTCCCTGCAGGAGCGGGCCATGCCCGCGATCGCGCGCGTGGCGCGCTCCTGCAGAGTTGCGGTATCAGTCCTCGGCCGCCCACCCACGAGTGCGCTCCACCGCCTTCTTCCAGCCCTTGTACAGCCGTGCGCGTTCGGCCTCGTCGCTGGCTGGCTGGAACACCCGCTCGATCACCGCCTTGTTCTTCAGTTCGTCCAGGCTGCCCCAGAAGCCGCAGGCCAGCCCGGCCAGCACGGCGGCGCCCAGGGCGGTGGTCTCGCGCATCTGCGGGCGTTCCACCGGGGTGCCGAGGATGTCGGCCTGGAACTGCATGAGGAAGTTGTTGGCCACCGCGCCGCCGTCCACGCGCAGGGCGCGCAGCGGCTCGCCGGCGTCCTGCTGCATGGCGTCGAGCACGTCGCGGGTCTGGTAGGCGATGGATTCGAGGGTGGCGCGGATCAGGTGGTCGGCCTTGACCCCGCGGGTCAGGCCGAACAGCGCACCGCGGGCGTAGGGGTCCCAGTAGGGCGCGCCGAGGCCGGTGAAGGCGGGGACCAGGTAGACGCCATTGCTGTCCTTCACCTTGGTGGCGAAGTACTCGGAGTCGTGGGCGTCGTTGATCACCTTGAGCTCGTCGCGCAGCCACTGCACGGTGGAGCCGCCGTTGAACACCGCGCCTTCCAGCGCATAGGCGACTTCGCCGCGCGGACCGCAGGCGATGGTGGTGAGCAGGCCGTGGGTGGACTTCACCGCCTTGGCGCCGGTGTTCATCAGCAGGAAGCAGCCGGTGCCATAGGTGTTCTTCGCCTGGCCCGGCTCCACGCACATCTGGCCGAAGAGTGCGGCCTGCTGGTCGCCGGCGATCCCGGCAATCGGCGTGCGATGCACGCCGAGGCCGCCGACCTTGGCGTGGCCGTAGACTTCGGAGGAGGCGCGCACCTGCGGCAGCATGGCGCGCGGTACGCCCAGCGCGTTGAGCAGGCGTTCATCCCAGTCGCGCTTGTGAATGTCGAACATCAGGGTGCGCGAGGCGTTGGTGTAGTCGGTGACATGCACTTCGCCTTCGGTGAGCTTCCAGATCAGCCAGCTGTCCACCGTGCCGAACAGCAGCTCGCCACGCTGGGCGCGTTCGCGGGCGCCGTCGACATTGTCGAGGATCCACTTGAGCTTGGTGCCGGAGAAGTACGGGTCGACCACCAGCCCGGTGGTGTCGCGGATGTGCTGTTCCAGGCCGTCACGCTTGAGCTGCTCGCAGATCGCCGCGCTGCGCCGGCATTGCCAGACGATGGCGTTGTGGATCGGCCGGCCCGTGGCCTTGTCCCACACCAGGGTGGTCTCGCGCTGGTTGGTGATGCCGATGGCGGCGACTTCGCCGAAGCCGATGTTGGCCTGGGCCAGGGCCTCCACCAGGGTAGAGCTCTGGGTGGCCCAGATTTCCATCGGGTCGTGCTCGACCCAGCCCGGCTGCGGGTAGAGTTGCGCGAATTCGCGCTGCGCCGTGCTGACCACGTTGGCGTCATGGTCGAAGACGATGGCGCGCGAGCTGGTAGTGCCCTGGTCGAGGGCGACGACGTATTTCTTGTTCTTCAGGTCGGTCATGCGGGCGGCCTTGTGCGGATTCCGTTCGGCAGTCCCGGCCACGCGGGCCGGAAGGTGAATGGCGCAGACCATACGGGATTCGTCCGCCCCGGTGAAGCGAACACCGTGCAGTGCAGCACGCCTTGGCTTACTGTTATGCGCTGGAAAGCCGCTTGCGAGAAGCCCGCCGATCATGACCCCCGCCATCGACCTGCTGAAGAAGAACCGCGCCGATCACCACGTGCTGAGCTACGAGCACGACCCGAAGGCGCCGTCCTATGGCCTGGAGGCCGCCGAGAAGCTCAACCTCGACCCGGCGCGGGTATTCAAGACGCTGCTGGCGGCGAGCGAGAAGGGCGAACTGCTGGTGGCGGTGGTGCCGGTGGTGGGCACCCTCGACCTCAAGGCGCTGGCGCATGCGGCGGGCGTGAAGAAGGCCGACATGGCCGATCCCAACGCCGCGCAGCGCGCCACCGGCTACCTGGTGGGCGGCATCAGCCCGCTAGGGCAGAAGAAGCGCTTGCGCACCTTCATCGACGAATCCGCCCAGGGCTTCCCGACCATCCATGTCAGCGCCGGCCGGCGCGGCCTGGAGGTGGAGCTGAGCGCCGAGACCCTGGCCGGCCTGACCTCGGCGAAGTTCGCGCCCATCGGGCGCACCTGATCGCTCAACCCCGGGGACTGTGTGGTCCCTACTGTACGGTTCGCCGCCCGTCGGCTTCTGTCATGCTCGGCCATCACTGACAAGGAGATCGCCATGCTGCTCGACTTCCACCAGGTGGACGCCTTCACCGACCGTCCCTTCGCCGGCAACCCGGCCATGGTCTACCGCCTCGACGCCTGGCTGAGCGACGAGTTGATGCAGACGATCGCCGCCGAGCACAACCTGTCGGAGACTGCCTTCCTGGTGAAGGAGCCGGACGGCTGGCGCATCCGCTGGTTCACCCCGACCGCTGAAGTGCCGCTGTGCGGCCACGCCACCCTCGCCAGCGCCCATGTGCTGTTCGAGGTGTTCGACGAGCCGGGCGAAGTGCTGGAGCTGAACTCCTTGTCCGGCCCGCTGCGGGTCACCCGCGAGGAGGGGCGCCTGGCGCTGAACTTCCCTTCCCAGCCGCCCAGCGAACTGGGCGCCACCGTGGAACTCGAGCAAGCGCTGGGATTGCCCGTGGTGGATGCGCTGTCCACCGCCAAGCACCTGATGGTGCTGGTGGAGTCGGAGCAGGCGGTGCGCGAGTGCAAGCCGGATTTCGCCGCGTTGGCGCGCATGCCCTATCTGGGGGTGATCGTGACCGCGCGTGGTGACGAGCACGATTTCGTGTCGCGCTTCTTCTGCCCGGCCATTGGCATCAATGAAGACCCGGTGACCGGTGCCACCCACTGCAACCTGATTCCCTACTGGTCCCAGCGCTTGAGCAAGCTGCAGATGCGCGCGTTCCAGTGCTCCGCGCGCGGCGGCGAGCTGTGGTGCCGCCTGGAGGGGGATCGCGTGAGCATCGCCGGCCATGCGCGCCTGGTGGCCAGCGGTCGTCTGCTGGTTGTTTGATCTGTGACCGGGGGGCTTGCCGTCCCCCGGCGTACCCTTGCCTTCACTCACGGCCTCGCCGCACCTGCGCGGCGCGTCCGAAAGGAGGCAAATCCATGGCAATCCTGCTCATCGCTGACTATCCATCCACCGGCGCCCCCGCAGCTCTCTCTCCCGCGACCCTGTGCGCCCTGACGGCTGCCCGACAGATCGGCGGCGAGGTCCACCTGCTGCTGGCCGGCAGCGGCCTCGGCGATCTGGCCGAACGCGCGTGCCGCATCGACGGCGTGGCGCGGGTCCTGCTCGCGGACGACGTGGCCTACGACCATCTGCTGGCGGAGAACCTGGCAGCGTTGGTCGTCAGCCTGGCGCCGCACTACATGCACATCCTCGCGCCGGCCACCGCCATGGGCCGTGACTGCCTGCCGCGGATAGCTGCGCTGCTGGATGTCGACGCAGTGTCGGACGTCACCGCCGTGCTCGACCGCGATACCTTCCAGCGCCCGATCTACGCCGGCAACGCTATCGCCACGGTGCGCTGCGACGGGCCGGTGATCGTGCTGGGCATCCGTCCCACCGCGTTCGATCCCGCATCGACCGAAGGCGGCAGCGCCGAACTCGAACCTGTTGATGGGCCGGGTGATCTTGCTCTGTCGCGTTGGCAGGGTGAGGAGCGCCCGGACTTCGAGCGTCCCGCGCTGGAGTCGGCGAAAGTCATTGTCGCTGGCGGGCGCGGATTGCAGACGCAGGAAGGTTTCGCCGCGCTCTATCCGCTGGCGGATCGGTTGCAGGGCGCCGTGGGCGCGTCGCTGGCGGCGGTGGACGCAGGCTTCGCACCGGCGGAGCTGCAGATCGGCCAGTCCGGGCGCATCGTCGCGCCACAGCTTTACCTGGCGGTAGGGATATCCGGCGCGGTGCAGCACGTGGCCGGCATGAAGGACGCCAAGGTCATTGCCGCGATCAACCTCGACCCGGATGCGCCGATCTTCGAGATCGCCGACTACGGCCTGCAGGGCGACCTGTTCGAGTTGCTGCCGGAGCTTGAGAAGGCGCTCGGCTAGAGCGCCACGCTGCCCTGGGCGGGGAACAGCACCAGGTGTTCGGCGGCCACGCCGATACCCACCTCATCACCGGGCTGGTGGTCGGCATGGCTGGGGAACAGGGATTCCAGCTGGGTACCGGTGGGCAATTGCAGGCGATACAGGGTCGCTGCGCCCAGGAACGACTTGCCGACAATCCTCGCTTTCAGCGCGCCATCGACCGCCGGTACCAGATCGTCCGGGCGCAGCAGCACGTCCACCGCGCTGCCGTCCGGCAGGCTGTAGGCGCGGTTGCCGCGCAGCAGGCCCAGTTCGGTCTGCACGGCATCAGTCCCGTGCATCTGTCCGCGAATGAAATAGCCCTGGCCGACGAAGCTGGCGACGAAGGGCGTCTGCGGCTCGTGGTAGAGGTTGAACGGGGTGTCCCACTGCTCCAGCAGGCCGTGGCGGAACACGCCGACGTGGTCGCTGACGGCGAAGGCTTCTTCCTGATCGTGGGTCACCAGGATGGCGCTGGTGCCACGTGCCTTGAGGATGTCGCGCACCTCATGGCTGAGCTGGCGGCGCAACTCCACGTCGAGGTTGGAGAAGGGCTCGTCGAGCAGCAGCAATTGCGGCTGCGGCGCCAGCGCGCGGGCCAGGGCCACGCGTTGCTGCTGGCCGCCCGAGAGTTCGTGGGGGAAGCGCTGGCCGAGGCCGTCGAGCTTCACCAGCTCCAGCAACTCGCCGACGATGCGCTCGTGCTCGAGGTGCTTGCGGATGCCGAAGGCAATGTTGTCGGCCACCGACAGGTGCGGGAACAGCGCGTAGTCCTGGAACACCATGCCGATCCGGCGCTTTTCCGGCGACAGGGTGAAACCGGGGCGCGAGATCACTTCGCCACCCAGTTCGATGCGCCCGCCCTGCACCGGCTCGAAACCGGCGATGGCGCGCAGGGTGGTGGTCTTGCCGCAGCCCGAGGGGCCGAGCAGGCAGCCGATGTCGCCGGCGTTCAGGTGCAGGCTGACGCCTTGCACCACACGCTGCTGTTCATAGCCACAGGAAAGATCGTCGAGGTTGAGCAGCAGCGTCTGGGTCATCGGACTCGGAGTGGCGTTTAAGCGTAGTGCGCGTGCTCGACCAGCATCTCGAGCAGGGCCTTCTGGGCGTGGAGACGGTTTTCCGCCTGGTCCCAGGCCACGGAGCGCGCGTCGTCCAGCAGGTCTTCGCTGATCTCTTCGCCACGGTGGGCCGGCAGGCAGTGCATGAATAGTACATCCGCCGCCGCGCCGTCGAGCAGCGCACGTGTTACCTGATATGGCTGGAACAGGCGCAGGCGTGCGGCTGCTTCGTCTTCCTGGCCCATGGAGGCCCAGACGTCGGTGCTCACCAGGTGCGCGCCGGCCACCGCCTCGCGCGGGTCGCGGAAGATCTTCACGCGCTCGCCGGCCTGCTGCATCAGCGCCGCATTCGGCTCGTAGCCTTCCGGGCAGGCCACGTTCAGCTGGAAGTCGAAGCGGATCGCTGCCTCGATGTAGCTGTTGCACATGTTGTTGCCGTCGCCGATCCAGGCCACGGTCTTGCCGGCGATGCTGCCGCGGTGCTCGTGGAAGGTCTGCATGTCGGCCAGCAGCTGGCAGGGGTGCAGGTCGTCCGACAGGCCGTTGATCACCGGCACGCGGGAATTCTCGGAGAACTCGATCAGGTTGCTGTGGGCGAAGGTGCGGATCATCACCGCATCGACCATCCGCGACATCACCCGCGCGGCGTCGGCGATCGGCTCGCCACGACCCAGCTGGGTGTCGCGCGGGGAGAGGAAGATGGCCTGGCCGCCGAGCTGGATCATGCCGGCTTCGAAGGAAATGCGCGTACGGGTCGACGCCTTCTCGAAGATCATGCCCAGCACGCGGTTCTTCAGCGGTTCGTAGAGTACGCCTCGGTCTCGCAGACCCTTCAGCTCGGTGGCGCGGCGGATCAGACCGAGGAGTTCGTCGGTCGTGTAATCCAGCATCGAGAGGAAGTGACGTGCGCTCATGGTTCGTACCTACTACTTATTCTCAGAATCAGGCCGAGGTACCGACCGGCTTTCGTGAGAAAAAACGGGCTGAACCTGCGGCGGGACCGCATGGAGCGGAAAATGGGGGAAGGCGCGATCCTATAAGGAAATGTCGCGCTTTGTAAACTCCCACCCAAAACCCGCTTAGCGGGCATTCGTCAGGAGGTTGATGCGCCGCAGGACGGCGCGGGAGTCAGCTGGTTTCTTTCAGTGTGTTTGCCTGGCAGTGGCGATGGCGATAGGCGTTGCGAATCGACTTCTGCAGCGGCGCTTCGAAGTAGCGGTGGCAGATCAGGCAGAGCGGAATGAGCACGATGAAGAAGAGCGCAAGCATCTTGCTGCTGAGAAAGATACTGCGGGGCAGGCTGGCGAAATCAACCGCCATGGCAAACGCCAGTTGCAAGGGGAAATGCAGTAGGTAGGACGAGTAACTCAGGTTGCCGATGAAGGCGAACTTGAGGGTGATGGGTGCTATCCAGCGGTCGAGCAGTGCAAGCAAGGCAATGCTGGAAGGGAAGGCCACACCCATCATCAGGAACTGCCGCTGGTCGGGGTCTCGACTCACGAAATACCAGCTTGCGAGCGATATGGTCAGGGCGGTCGCGATGGTCAGTCGCAACCCGAACCGCGTTGCCGTCTCGCGAGTGATCAGATAGGCCGCCGCCCCGCAGAAGAAAGCGTGCAGACCAAAGGCGACCTTGAAATTATAGGGGGGCAGGTAGTAGCCCAGCAGGATGAGCAGCGGAATCAGAGCCAGTCTCAGCCGCATTAGGCTGAAGGTCACGAAGAATACGGCGTAGAGCAATACCTCGACGGAGACCGACCAGATTGGGGCGTTGAACGACCAGCCACGCTCAAGCCCCCAGGCCGGGATCAGCAGCAGGTTGAGCAGCGCATGGAAGGCATCGTTCTCCTGGTAGACGAAATAGCTGTCATGGCTGGAGCGATAAAGGGCCTGAGCGGCGAGAACGATGAGAAACGTCGCGAAGTGCAGAGGATACAGGCGGCTGAAGCGGTCGATGAAGAACCGACTGGCTGGAAGTTCCCGTTGCGCAATGGCCCGGGAGAATAGCCAGCAGAAGACAAACCCGGACAGGCTGAAGAACAGCTCGACGGCCATCCCGCCGTAGCGATAGAACAGCGAAAAGTAGGGATATAGCGGCTGGGACTCGCGCACCAGTTCGCCGGGTGCACCGCCGACGAAGAAGAAGTGCTGCCAGTGCCAGAACACGACACTCAGGGCGGCCAGGCCCCTGAGGATATCCAGGGAATGGATTCGGTCGCGGAACTGGGGCATGGAAAACTTCCTTGCTGATGCCATGTCGGCGAATGGCATCTTACCGGATCGATTGACGGTGGTAACGGCATGCGGCCCCATCCTCGAGCCTGATGGATGGGGATTCACCCGACGGAAGCTGGTGGTGCTTCGCCAGGACTGGATCCATAGTGCTTGCGACCCCATGACCGGCCCGTCGAATGGCCGGCGACGACAATAACGAGGCGAGCCATGAGCAAGACCCTCCACCACCGTGCGTGCCACCTGTGCGAGGCCATCTGCGGCCTGACCATCGAGACCGAGGATGAGCGCATCCTCTCGATCAAGGGCGATGCCCAGGACAGCTTCAGCCGCGGCCATGTGTGCCCCAAGGCAGTGGCGCTGCAGGACATCCAGAACGACCCGGATCGCCTGCGCCAGCCCATGCGCCGGGTCGGCAACGAATGGCAGCCGATCGGCTGGGACGAGGCCTTCGAGCTGGTCGCCACCCGCCTGGCAGAGATCCGCGAGCGCCACGGCAACGACGCGGTGGCCGTGTACCAGGGCAACCCCAGCGTGCACAACTACGGATTGATGACCCACAGCAACTACTTCCTCGGTCAGCTCAAGACCCGCAACCGCTACTCGGCGACCTCGGTGGACCAGCTGCCGCACCACCTGGTCAGCCAGCAGATGTTCGGCCATGGCCTGCTGATCCCGATTCCGGACATCGACCACACCGACTTCATGCTGATCCTGGGCGGCAACCCGCTGGCCTCCAACGGCAGCATCATGACCGTACCGGACGTGGAGAAACGCCTGAAGGCCGTGAAGGCTCGCGGTGGCAAGCTGGTGGTGGTCGACCCGCGCCGCACCGAGACAGCGGCAATGGCGGACCAGCACCTGTTCGTGCGCCCCGGCGAGGATGCGGCCTTGCTGCTGGGGATCCTCGACACGCTGTTCAGTGAAGGCCTCACCCGAGAAACTTCCCTGCCGGTGAACGGCCTGGACGCTGTGCGTGAGGCGCTGGCGCCGTTCAAGGTGGATGCCATGGCTGCGCGCTGCGGCGTGCCGGCCGACGAAGTCCGCCAGTTGGCGCGGGACTTCGCCGCTGCCGACAAGGCCGTCTGCTATGGGCGCATGGGTGTTTCGACGCAAGTCTTCGGTAGCCTGTGCCAATGGCTGGTGCAACTGATCAATCTGGTTACCGGCAACCTCGACCGTGTGGGTGGCACCCTGTGCACCACTCCGGCCGTCGACCTGGTGGCGACCACCGCCGGCGGCGCCTTCAATCGCTGGCAGAGTCGCGTCTCCGGCCTGCCGGAATACGGCGGCGAGCTGCCGGTGGCGGCGCTGGCCGAGGAGATGCTCACCGAAGGCGACGGCCAGGTGCGCGCGCTGGTGACGGTGGCCGGCAACCCGGTGTTGTCCACTCCCAATGGCCGGCGCCTGGAGCAGGCGCTGGACGGCCTGGAGTTCATGCTCAGCGTCGACCTCTACATCAACGAAACGACCCGCTACGCCGACCTGATCCTGCCGCCCACCGCGCCGCTGGAGCACGATCACTACGACACCACCTTCAACGTCTTCGCGGTGCGCAATGTCACCCGCTTCAACGAGGCGATCCTGCCCAGGCCCGAAGGCGCGCTGCACGACTGGGAAATCTTCGTCGGCCTGGCCAAGGCCTATGCCGCGCGGATGGGCACCGAGCTGAAGCCGACCATGGCGCCGGAGCAGATGATCGAAATGGGCTTGCGCTTCGGCCCCTACGGCGATGCCAGCGAGCACAAGCTCAACCTGGCGCGGCTGCGCGAACACCCGCACGGGCTGGACCTGGGCCCGCTGCAGCCGAACCTGGCGCCGCGCCTGAAGACCGCCAGCCGCCGCATCGAGGCCGCGCCGGAGATCTTCCTCGGCGACCTGCGGCGCTTCGCCGACACCCAGTCGCCGGCCCGGGATCAACTGCTGCTGATCGGCCGCCGGCATGTGCGCAGCAACAACTCCTGGATGCACAACTATCACCGCCTGGTGAAGGGCAAGCCGCGCCACCAACTGCTGATGCACCCGCAGGACCTCGCTACGCGCGGGCTGGTGGACGGGCAGAAGGTACGCGTGCGCTCGCGGGTCGGCAGCATCGAGATCGAGGTGGCCGCCAGCGATGAGGTGATGGCCGGCGTGGTCAGCCTGCCCCACGGCTGGGGGCACGGGCGGCCGGGCGTACAGCTGTCCATCGCCCGCGAGCAGGGCGGCGCCAGCGCCAACGACCTGACCGACGAGCGCCATCTCGATGCGCTCTCCGGCAACACCGCGCTCAATGGCGTGCCGGTGGAGGTCGAGGCGGCCTGACAGGCTGTCGCGGCGCGCCTGCAAAGCCGAGCGTAGTGCTCGGCTTTGCAGTACAATGCGCGATACCGTGCCGGCCAATGCCCACCGTGGGGACCGCCGGGTCAGTATCTGATAGTTCAGCCGAGGAAGTTCATGGATATCATCGATACCATCAAAGAGCAGATCGCCAACAACCCTGTACTGCTGTACATGAAGGGTTCGCCGAATGCTCCCCAGTGCGGTTTCTCGTCCCGCGCCGCACAGGTGCTGATGGCTTGTGGCGAGAAATTCGCCTACGTGGACATCCTGCAGAATCCGGAAATCCGCGCCAACCTGCCCAAGTACGCCAACTGGCCGACCTTCCCGCAACTGTGGGTGGGTGGTGAGCTGGTCGGCGGCAGCGATATCCTGGTCGAGATGTTCGAGAAGGGCGAGCTGCAACCGCTGATCAAGGACGCCGTGGGCAAGGCCGACGCCTGAGTCTTTCGTGCTTCGCACAAAGCCCCGCTTCGGCGGGGCTTTGTTTTTGGGAAGAAATAAAGGATGAGTGATCAATCACGGGCCAACGCTGCGCGATGGGCGTGCGGCTACTGTTTCGCCATGGGCGGCATGGTGCACGGCAGCCTGATGGGCCGGGTGCCGGCGCTGAAGAACATGACCGGCGTGGACGAGCAGCAACTGGGTCAGGCGCTGCTGGGCGCCGGGGTGGGCGCGCTGCTGGCGTTCGTCTTCGCCGGGGCCCTGGTGCGGCGCTACGGCAGCCGGGCGATCACGGTGGTGTCCGGGCTGGCGCTGATGGCCTGCTTCCCGCTGCTGGGCCTGGCGCCCAACGTCTGGTACCTGGCAGCGGGGCTGCTGCTGGTGGGCCTGACCTTTGCCACCATGGACGTGGCGATGAACACCCAGGCGGTGGAAGTGGAGCGGCGTCTCGGTCGGCCGTGCATCTCCAGCCTGCATGGCATGTACAGCCTTGGCGGGCTCACCGGCGCGGTCGGTGCGGCCGCCTTTGCCGGGTTGGCGCCGATCTGGCACTTCACGCTGCTGGCGGCTATCGCGGTGGCGATCCTGCCATTCTTCGCCCGCCATCTGTTCGAAGGCCGCCCGGAACCCACGGAGGAGGAGGCGCCAGCCCAGCGTGGCTGGCGCCTGCCGCCACCGGCGCTGATCGGTCTGGGCGTGCTCACCTTGTGCGCGTTCGTCTCCGAAGGTGCTGTCGCCGATTGGGGAGCCTTGCTGCTGCACCAGGTCATGGGGGCTTCGGAGCGGGTGGCGGCGCTGGGCTTCGCGGCGTTCTCCGCGACCATGGTGCTGGGTCGCCTGTTCGGCGATCGCCTGCGGGTGCGCTTCGCCGACGAAGCGTTGGTGCGCAACCTGGCGCTGCTGGCCATCGCGGGGATGTTGCTTGCGCTGTTCAGCCCGTGGCTCGGCGGCGCCATTGCCGGCTTCGCGCTGGTGGGCGCGGGGCTGTCGGTGGTGGTGCCGATCCTGATCGGCGCAGCGGGCAACCGGCCGGGCGTCGAGCCTTCGCGCGGCGTGGCGGCGGTGGCGTCGTTCGGTTACGGCGGTCTGCTGCTGGGCCCGCCTCTGATCGGCTTCCTCGCCGAGCACGTGGGCCTGCGCCTGTCGCTGCTGGTGGTGATCGGGTTGTGCGCTGGCCTGGTGTTCAAGGCCGGACTGGTGCGGCGCCCGCCGAAGGCGAACGGTTAGAAAGGGAGGGCACCGGCGTCCACAACCGCGCCGGTGCCTTGTGCCTGATCAGTCGTCTTCGTGCATGTGCGACTGCAGGTAGTTCTCCAGGCCGACTTTCTGGATCAGGCCCAGCTGGGTTTCCAGGTAGTCGATGTGCTCTTCCTCGGACTCGAGGATGTCCTTGAGCAGGTCGCGGCTGACGTAGTCATGCACGCTTTCGCAATGCACGATGGCGTCGCGCAGGTCCTTGCAGGCCTTGAGCTCTAGGTTCAGGTCGCACTGCAGCATTTCCTGGGTGTTCTCGCCGACCAGCAGCTTGCCCAGGTCCTGCAGGTTGGGCAGGCCCTCGAGGAACAGGATGCGTTCGATGAGCTTGTCGGCGTGCTTCATCTCATCGATGGACTCGTGGTACTCGTGGGCGCCGAGGCGCTTCAGGCCCCAGTCGTTCCACATGCGCGAGTGCAGGAAGTATTGGTTGATGGCGATCAGCTCGTTGCCGAGGATCTTGTTCAGATGCTGGATGACTTTCTTGTCGCCTTTCATGCCGGGGTCCTGCCGTGTGGAGTGGGAGAGATTGAAATTCTCGCCCCCTTATAACCACATGTCAAACATAAGTGCTTGAATTTGTTATAAAAAGGAATATGAATGCGAATGTTTTCATTCCGCATCCCGGCGCTAAATCCCTGAATTCAAGGCATAAAAAAACCGGGCCATGGCCCGGTTTCTTCGGAATTCCTGCTGAACTGATCAGCGGTCTTTTTTCTCAACCCGCTGCGTAGGCCAGGTTGTAGTTCATCGACTGGGCACTCTGCAGCTCGCCGAGAGTATCGCGAACCACCTGTTTGGCCAGGCAGGCGCACTTGCCGCACTGGGTGCCGACGCCGGTGCATTCGCGCACTTCGCGATAGTTGCAGGCGCCATCGTAGATCGCATCGCGGATCTGGGTATCGGTGACACCGTTGCAGAGGCAGACGTACATAGTAGGCACTACTGGTCGCTGTGGGGTTGTTGGAGGCGATACTAATAATAATGAGAATGATTGTCAAAAGTTGCCGAGGGCTCATTTCGCCGTCCCGATAAATGGTCAACCGGTTCAATGAGTTAGCGCCGAGGTCGCGTGGATGTTGGCGTTGCGGGCCGGGTGTATGATGGCTGCCCCACTGGAGTGACAGGCCCTCAAGCACGGCAGTTTCGACCGGGCGGAGCCGCCACTCCCCTGCACCTCACCATTAAGGAGAAGGAAAATGAGCGTACTCGTAGGCAAGAAGGCCCCCGATTTCAACGTGGCTGCCGTGCTGGGCAGCGGCGAGATCGTCGACAGCTTCGTGCTGTCCGAAGCCATCAAGGGCAAGTACGGCCTGGTGTTCTTCTACCCGCTGGACTTCACCTTCGTCTGCCCGTCCGAGCTGATCGCCCTGGATCACCGCATCCCCGACTTCCAGGCGCGCAACGTCGAAGTGATCGGTGTTTCCATCGACTCCCACTTCACCCACAACGCCTGGCGCAACACCCCGGTGGACAAGGGCGGCATCGGCCCGGTCAAGTACACCCTGGCTGCCGACATCACCCATGAGATCTGCAAGGCCTATGACGTGGAGTCCGAAGGCGGCGTGGCTTTCCGCGGGGCCTTCCTGATCGACAAGAACGGCGTGGTGCGTTCGCAGATCGTCAACGACCTGCCGCTGGGCCGTAACATGGACGAGTTGCTGCGTCTGGTCGACGCCCTGCAGTTCACCGAGGAGCACGGGGAAGTCTGCCCGGCCAACTGGAAGAAGGGAGACAAGGGCATGGCAGCCTCGCCCGAAGGCGTCGCCGCCTACCTGGCCGAGCATGCTGGCAAGCTGTAAGGCTGGCCAGGTCCCGAAAGCCCCATATCGCTGGGGCTTTTCGCTCTGCACAGGGTCACCTTGTAGGAGCAGGAGCGCGCCCTGCGCGCGATCGCGGGCAGGGCCCGCTCCTACAGGGAACCCCAATGAAAAAGCCCCGCGAGTGCGGGGCTTTTTCATTCAGGAAGGCACGATCAGTGATCGTCTTCCATCCAGCCGCCGAACTCCTTCCAGCGGTTGACGATGCCGCAGAACAGCTCGGCGGTCTTCTCGGTGTCGTAGCGCGCCGAGTGGGCCTCGCGGTTGTCGAACTCGATGCCGGCGGTCTGGCAGGCCTTGGCCAGGACGGTCTGTCCGTAGGCGAGGCCGGCGAGGGTGGCAGTGTCGAAGCTGGAGAACGGGTGGAACGGGTTGCGCTTCACGCCGCTGCGGTTGACCGCCGCGTTGAGGAAGCCCAGGTCGAAGCTGCTGTTGTGGCCGACCAGGATCGCCCGCTTGCAGCCGTTGGACTTCAGCGACTTGCGCACGCCACGGAAGATTTCGGTCAGCGCCTGTTCTTCCGGCACCGCCATGCGCAGCGGGTGGTCCAGCTTGATGCCGGTGAACTCCAGCGCCGCCTGTTCGATGTTGGCGCCTTCGAAGGGCTCCACCCGGAAGAAGTAGGTGTGCTCGGGGAACAGGTAGCCACTCTCATCCATGCCAATGGTGACGGCGGCGATTTCCAGCAGGGCGTCGGTGCCGGCGTTGAAGCCGCCGGTCTCGACGTCCACGACCACCGGCAGGTAGCCACGGAAGCGGCGCGCCATCGGGTGGCGCGGGCCGGGCGGGAAGGAGCCGTCGAGTTCTTCTTCGAAGATTTCGTTCTCGTCACTCATGCCTCGGTCTCCAGCAGGCGCCAGCGCAGTTTTTCACCAGCACGCAGCGGGACCACGTCGAAGTCACCGAACGGCAGCGCCGCCGGGGCTTCCCACTCTTCGCGGACCAGGGTGATGCGGTCGCTGTTGCGCGGCAGGCCATAGAAATCCGGGCCGTGGAAGCTGGCAAAGCCTTCCAGCTTGTCCAGCGCATTGCGCTGCTCGAAGGCTTCGGCGTACAGCTCGATGGCGGCATAGGCGGTGTAGCAGCCGGCGCAACCGCAGGCGGCTTCCTTGGCGTGGCGCGCGTGGGGAGCCGAGTCGGTGCCGAGGAAGAACTTCGGGCTGCCGCTGGTGGCCGCATCCAGCAGGGCTTCCTGGTGGGTGTTGCGTTTGAGGATCGGCAGGCAATAGAAGTGCGGGCGAATGCCGCCCACCAGCATGTGGTTGCGGTTGTACAGCAGGTGGTGCGCGGTGATGGTGGCGCCGACGTTGGCGGGGGCGGCCTTGACGAAGGCGGCGGCATCGCCGGTGGTGATGTGCTCGAAGACCACCTTGAGGGTCGGGAAGCGCTCGACCACGCGGGTCAGGTGCTCGTCGATGAAACGCTTCTCGCGGTCGAACACGTCGACTTCGGCGCGGGTCACCTCGCCGTGCACCAGCAGCGGCAGGCCGACTTCGGCCATGGCTTCGAGCACGTGGAAGATGTTGTCGACACTGGTCACGCCGGAATCGGAGTTGGTGGTGGCGCCGGCCGGGTACAGCTTGGCGGCGTGCACGAAACCGGAAGCCTTGGCGGTGCGGACTTCTTCGACAGTGGTGCGGTCGGTGAGGTACAGCACCATCAGCGGCTCGAAGCGGCTGCCGGCCGGACGGGCGGCCAGGATGCGCTGGCGGTAGGCGTCGGCTTCGGCAGCGTTGCGCACCGGCGGGACCAGGTTCGGCATGATGATGGCGCGGCCGAAGGTACGCGCGGCGTCGCCGACGGTCTGCGCGAGTGCAGCGCCGTCGCGCAGGTGGATGTGCCAGTCGTCGGGGCGCAGGAGTGTCAGGCGGTCGGACATGCGGATTCCAGGGGTGCGGTTGCAGCGGGAAGAGGGTGAAATGCTACCGGAAAAGCCCGCCGCCGGCACTCGCTATCAAGTTTTGCCGAGGCCGACCGATAGAATTTGGGACGCCTTTTTACCTGTGTGGAAGCCATCGTGCGCCAGCCCTCTCTGCTCCTGCTCGCTCTCTGCGCCAGCCTTCCGGCCTGGGGGCTGACCTTCCAGACGCGCATGGAGAGTGCGCAATGGACGGTGGCGGGCGACCAGTTCGAATGCCGGTTGTCGCAGAGCGTGGCCGGTTTCGGCCTGGGCGAGTTCGTCTGGCGCGCGGGCGAGCAGCCGACCTTCCGCCTCAAGCCGCAGACCGGCTGGCTGGGCAGCGGCTCTGCGACCCTGCTGGCGGCCGCGCCGCCGTGGCGCCCCGGGCAGGGCGACCTGAATCTGGGGTCGGTGCAGGTCGGTTCGGGCGACGTTCCCTTCAATAGCACCCAGCAGCAGGCCGGGCGCCTGCTCGGCGGCCTGCTGGAAGGTCGTGCGCCGGAGGTCCGCCACCGCACGCGCACCGGCGAGAATCTGCTGGTGCGGCTGATGCCGACGCGTTTCGCCGATGGATATACGAAGTTCCAGGACTGTTCGACGAAGATGCTTCCGGTCAACTTCGACCAGGTACGTCAGAGCCAGGTCGGCTTCCCGGATGGCGGTACCGAGGTCGATGCCCTCGGCCGCGCCAAGCTGGACATCATCCTGCAGTACATGAAGGCCGACCCGACGGTGAACCGCATCGAACTGGACGGCCACTCCGACAACAGCGGCAACCGCCTGGCCAACCGCGAGGCCTCGCGCCGCCGCGCCATTGCGGTGATGGAGTACCTCAAGGCCAACGGCGTGGCGGAATCGCAGATCACCGTGCGTTTCTACGGCGAGCGCTACCCGCTGGTGAAGAACAACTCCGCCGCCAACCGCGCGCTGAACCGCCGGGTGACCGTGAACCTGTCCCGCGAGGCGGTCGTCGAGCAGGCCCCTGCCGAAGCTCCGCCCGCACCCGCCGCGCCCGCTCCCAGCGCGCCGGCTCCCGCGCAGACGGCCCCGGCGGCGCCTGCCACGAGCGCCGCAAAGCCACCTGCCCCAGCGCCTGCAGAACCCAAGGGTTGAGCCGCGGCGACGGGTCGCACCGACGATAGTATTTGTCGCTTTGTCGTCAAAAGCTGTCGCCCCTCTGTAAATTATTCCGAGCGGACAGTAGAATCGGTCCCTTTCGTGACAACCCCCGTGGAGTTGAGTGGCATGGCGGACGTGAAGAAGGTAGTCCTGGCGTATTCCGGTGGCCTGGACACCTCCGTAATTCTGAAGTGGCTGCAGGATACCTATAACTGTGAAGTGGTGACCTTCACCGCCGACCTGGGTCAGGGCGAGGAGGTCGAGCCGGCCCGCGCCAAGGCCAAGCAGATGGGCGTGAAAGAGGTCTTCATCGAGGACCTGCGAGAAGAGTTCGTCCGCGACTTCGTCTTCCCGATGTTCCGTGCCAACACTGTCTACGAAGGCGAGTACCTGCTGGGTACTTCCATCGCCCGTCCGCTGATTGCCAAGCGCCTGATCGAGATCGCCAACGCCACCGGCGCTGACGCCATCTCCCACGGCGCCACCGGCAAGGGCAACGACCAGGTGCGTTTCGAACTGGGCGCCTACGCGCTCAAGCCGGGCGTGAAGGTGATCGCTCCCTGGCGCGAGTGGGACCTGCTGTCCCGCGAGAAGCTGATGGATTACGCCGAAGCCCACAACATCCCGATCGAGCGTCACGGCAAGAAGAAATCGCCGTACTCCATGGATGCCAACCTGCTGCACATCTCCTATGAAGGCGGCGTGCTGGAAGACACCTGGACCGAGCACGAAGAAGACATGTGGAAGTGGACCGTCTCCCCGGAGAAGGCCCCTGACGCGGCGACCTACATCGAGCTGACCTACCGCAAGGGCGACATCGTTGCCATCGACGGCAAGGACATGAGCCCGGCCCAGGTCCTGACCGAGCTGAACCGCATCGGCGGCGCCAACGGCATCGGCCGTCTGGACATCGTCGAGAACCGCTACGTCGGCATGAAGTCCCGCGGCTGCTACGAGACTCCCGGCGGCACCATCATGCTCAAGGCGCACCGTGCCATCGAGTCGATCACCCTGGACCGCGAAGTCGCTCACCTGAAGGACGAGCTGATGCCGCGCTACGCCAAGCTGATCTACACCGGCTACTGGTGGAGCCCGGAGCGCGAGATGCTCCAGCAGATGATCGATGCCTCCCAGGAACACGTGAACGGCGTCGTGCGCCTGAAGCTGTACAAGGGCAACGTCATCGTGGTCGGCCGCAAGTCCGACGACTCGCTGTTCGATGCCAACATCGCGACCTTCGAGGAAGACGGCGGCGCCTACAACCAGGCCGATGCCGCTGGCTTCATCAAGCTCAACGCGCTGCGCATGCGTATCGCCGCGAACAAGGGCCGCAAGCTGTTCTGATAAGCTTGCGTCTCCCGTGACAAGCAGACCCCGGCCACGAGCCGGGGTTTGTGTTTATAAGCCCGCCAACCGGGCACCTGATGAGGAAAGAACCGATGAGACTGCTGCACACCATGCTGCGCGTCGGCGACATGGACAAATCCATCGCCTTCTACACCGAAGTCCTGGGCATGACCCTGCTGCGCCGCAAGGATTACCCGGACGGCCAGTTCACCCTGGCCTTCGTCGGCTACGGCAACGAGGACGACAACAGCGTCATCGAGCTGACCTACAACTGGGGTGTGGACAAGTACGAGCTGGGCACCGGCTATGGCCATATCGCCCTGGAAGTGGCCGACGTCTACAAGGCCTGCGAGGACATCCGCTCCCGTGGCGGCAAGATCACCCGCGAGCCGGGCCCGATGAAGCACGGCACCAGCATCCTGGCCTTCGTCGAAGACCCGGATGGCTACAAGATCGAGCTGCTCAGCCCGCAGCGCAAGGACTGATCCTTCGCCTGTCGGCGAAGCGTCCCTGGAGAACCCCGCCGAACCGGCGGGGTTTTTCTTTTCCGGCTGTCATCAGAAAGTCACCGCAGCGTTCATACTCAAGGGGCATCGACGTCGGACGCGTCGATTGCGGAAGCAGTTTCCGCCATTCGCTTGTCACAGTCAGAAGGAGCGCGCTGCGGGCCGGAGAATCCCCGCCGCGACGCCCCTGGCAGTGACGGCCGACTGGACGGCCGCATCGATTTATCGGAAGGCCCTGCGCCACGGCGCCCGGCCTCCATCGTCAAGGAATACAGCATGTCCCCAAGACCGGTAAACAACGCCTCGGTCAGCCCCAAGGGCAGCCTCGAAACCCTTTCCCAACGTGAAGTCCACCAGCTCAGCGAAGCGGGCTCCGGCAGTACCTACAAACTCTTCCGCCAGTGTGCCCTGGCCATCCTCAACACCGGCACGCAGATCGACAACGCCAAGCACATCCTCGACGCCTACCGCGACTTCGAACTGGAAATCCACCAGCAGGACCGCGGCGTGCGCCTGGAGCTGTTCAACGCGCCGGCCGACGCCTTCGTCGACGGCGAGATGATCGCCAGCACCCGCGAGATGCTGTTCAGCGCCCTGCGCGACATCGTCTACACCCAGAACGCCCTGAACAGCCGGCGCTTCGGCCTCGACAGCTCGGCCGGGATCACCGACTACGTCTTCCACCTGCTGCGCAATGCCCGCGCCCTGCACGCCGGGGTGGAGCCGAAGATCGTCGTCTGCTGGGGCGGCCACTCGATCAGCACCAACGAGTACAAGTACACCAAGAAGGTCGGCCATGAGCTGGGCCTGCGCAGCCTCGACGTCTGCACCGGCTGCGGTCCGGGCGTGATGAAGGGGCCGATGAAGGGCGCCACCATCGGTCATGCCAAGCAGCGCATCACCGACGGCCGCTATATCGGCCTGACCGAACCGGGGATCATCGCCGCCGAGGCGCCCAACCCCATCGTCAACGAACTGGTGATCCTGCCGGACATCGAAAAGCGCCTGGAGGCCTTCGTCCGCGTCGGCCACGGCATCATCGTGTTCCCCGGCGGCGTCGGTACGGCGGAGGAGTTCCTCTACCTGCTGGGTATCCTGATGCACCCGGAAAACCAGGACATGCCGTTCCCCCTGGTGCTCACCGGCCCGCGCAGCGCGGCGGCCTACATCGAACAACTGCATGCCTTCGTCGGCGCAACCCTGGGCGAGGGGGCGCAGAAGCGCTACCGCATCATCATCGACGACCCGGCGGAAGTGGCGCGGGAAATGAGCACGGGCCTCAAGCGGGTCAAGCAGTTCCGCCGCGAGCGCAACGACGCCTACCACTTCAACTGGCTGCTGAAGATCGACGAGGGCTTCCAGCGCCCGTTCGAGCCGACCCACGAGAACATGGCCGGCCTGGATCTGGGCCGCGATGTACCGCCCCACGAGCTGGCGGCGAACCTGCGCCGGGCGTTCTCCGGCATAGTCGCCGGCAACGTCAAGGACCGTGGCATCCGCATGATCGAGGAGTTCGGCCCGTACGAGATCCACGGCGATGCCGCCATCATGGAGCCGCTGGACGCGCTGCTGCAGGCCTTCGTCGAACAGCACCGCATGAAGCTGCCGGGCGGCGCGGCCTACGAGCCCTGCTACCGGGTGGTGCAGCGCGCCGGCGTCGCGGCGGTATGACTTTGTAGGAGCGAGCTTGCTCGCGAACCGCACAGCATCGGAGTCGCCGGGAAGT
The DNA here is from genome assembly GCA_046940325.1 of Enterobacterales bacterium AE_CKDN230030158-1A_HGKHYDSX7. Classification (GTDB taxonomy): domain Bacteria; phylum Pseudomonadota; class Gammaproteobacteria; order Pseudomonadales; family Pseudomonadaceae; genus Pseudomonas. The sequence continues at coordinate 118,568 of JBKYMN010000003.1, forward strand.
GTTCGCGAGCAAGCTCGCTCCTACGAAGAGCGCAAAGCAAAAAGCCCCGCCAGGATGCGGGGCTTTTTCATGCCGGTATTACTTTTGGAGAAGGCTTACAGATCGAAATCGTAGTCGGACAGTTGGCGCTGCAGGCGACGTTCTTCCAGGTAGTTGTCGATGATGCGGCGCTTGGTCAGGTTGGTCTTGGCGACCTCTGCCGAGGCTTCTGCGCCGTCATCGCTGTCGTCTGTGCTGACATCGTCCTCGAGTTCGAGGTCTTCTTTGTCGTTTGCCATTCGGTGCACTCCACAACACGGGGTGTGTTGGCGCCCCTTATATCGACAAAGGCGTAAGCGGTAAAAAAGATTTTTTCAATCAGCCTGAAGGAATTTTCCCATAACGCTCAATCGTCCGAAGTCTTGTGCTTGTACTCGCACAGGTCCTCGATCCGGCAGCTGCCGCACTGCGGCTTGCGCGCCTTGCAGACGTAGCGGCCATGCAGGATCAGCCAGTGGTGCGCATCGAGCAGGTATTCCCTGGGGACGAACTTCAGCAGTTTCTTCTCCACCTCCAGCACGTTCTTGCCCGGCGCTATCCCCGTGCGATTGGAAACGCGGAAGATGTGCGTGTCCACCGCCATCGCCGGCTGTCGGAAAGCCGTGTTGAGGACCACGTTTGCAGTCTTGCGGCCCACGCCCGGCAGGGCTTCGAGGTCTTCGCGGTTCTCCGGCACCTGGCCGCCGTGCTTCTCGATGAGGATGCGGCAGGTCTCGATGGTGTTCTTCGCCTTGCTGTTGTACAGGCCGATGGTCTTGATGTACTCCGACAGGCCTGCCACGCCGAGGGCGTAGATCGCCTCCGGGGTGTTGGCCACCGGGTAGAGCCTGGCAGTGGCCTTGTTCACCCCGACGTCGGTGGCCTGGGCAGAGAGCAGCACCGCGATCAGCAGCTCGAAGGGCGTGCTGTAGGCCAGTTCGGTTTCGGGGTTGGGGTTGTCTTCCTTGAGTCGGCGGAAAATCTCCGCGCGCTTGGCGGCATTCATTCGATCACTCCGGTCACGCGGACGCGTTGGCGCTCGGTTGCGGGTACGTCGCCCGCCTGCGCCTTGGCGCGGTCCGCCAGGCTTTCATCAATACGGTTCTTGAGGGCGATCAGCAGGCCCAGCACCAGGAAGGCACCGGGCGGCAGCACGGCCAGCAGCAGGCCCTGATAGCCGGGAATCTGCAGCTTCCAGTCGGCGGCGGCAGGGCCGAACAGCAGGTCCATGCCGGCGAGCAGGGTGCCATGGCCGAGCAGTTCGCGCAGGGTGCCGATGGCCAGCAGGACCAGGGCGAAGCCCAGTCCCATCATCAATCCGTCGAACGCCGAGCGCGCCACGCTGTTGCTCGCCGCGAAGGACTGTGCGCGACCGAGGATCACGCAGTTGGTGGCGATCAGCGGCACGAAGATACCCAGTACCTGGTACAGCTCGTAGCGCCAGGCCTGCATCAGCAGCTCCACGCAGGTGGTCAGGGTGGCGATGATCAACAGGAAGGCCGGCAGGCGCACGGCTTCGCTCAGCGTGCCACGGATCAGCGACACGCTGACGCTGGAGCAGACCAGTACGAAGATCGTCGCCAGCCCCAGGCCGAGGGCATTGACCATGGAGCTGCTGGTGCCCAGCAGCGGGCACAGCCCGAGCAACTGCACCAGGCCGGGGTTGTTCTTCCACAGGCCTTGCAGGGCGATTTCGCGGTAACCGGGATTATTCATGCTTTTCTCCCGAGGCGGCGGGGGCGAGCAGCTCGGCCTTGTGTGCATCGAAGTACTGCAGCGCCAGGTGCGTGGCCTTGACCACCGCGCGCGGTGTGACGGTGGCGCCGGCGAACTGATCGAACTGGCCGCCGTCCTTCTTCACCTTCCACCCGGCGTCCGCCGGGTCGTTCAGCGAGCGGCCGTCGAAGCCGTGCAGCCAGTCGCTCTTGCCCAGTTCGATACGGTCGCCCTGGCCGGGTGTTTCGTGATGGGCCACGACCCGCACACCGAGCAGCCGGCCCTGCGCGCTCACGCCCACCAGCAACTGGATCGAGCCGCCATAGCCGTCACGGGCAACGGGCTGCAGCACGACCGCCGTAGCCTGGCCCTGGAGGCGTGCGATATAGGCGGGCGCCGGCTCGTCGCGGCCCAGCAGCTTGGGATCGAAGGCACTGACTTCGCTTTCCAGCGGATGGTTGTCGTAGCTGCCCCCGGGTAGCAGATCCAGTACTGCGCGGCCACGGAATTCGCGCTGGGCGGTGTCGATGCGCTGGACAGTGAACTGGTGAACGGTCGCCACCACGCCGGCGGCGATGGCCGCCACCAGGCCCAGCGCCAGGAGGCTCTTGAGCAGCTCGCGATTCATCGATCACCTGCCCCGAAGCCGCGCTCGGGCTTCTTGTGCCCGTAGGTGCGCGGGCGAGTGAAATAGTCGAGGGTCGGTGCGGCGAGGTTCATCAGCAGTACGGCGAAGGCCAGGCCATCGGGGTAGCCGCCCCAGGCGCGGATCACGTAGGTGAGCACGCCGACGCCGAGGCCGAACAACAGCCGGCCGCGGTTGCTGGTGGCGCCGGAGACCGGATCGGTGACGATGAAGAAGGCGCCGAGCATGGTTGCTCCGCTGAACAGGTGCAGCAGCGGCGAGCCGTGGGAATCGGAGCCGGAGCCGTTCCAGAACAGCAGGCTCATGACGAACAGGCCGCCAAGCATGCCCACCGGCCCGTGCCAGGTGAACAGCCTGCGCCAGAGCAGGAACAGGCCGCCGGCGAGGAAGGCCAGGTTGACCAGCTCCACGCCGCGGCCGCCGACGCTGCCGAAGGCGGGGGACTGCGCGAGCAGTTCTTCCATGGTCAGGCTGTGGTTGTTGCGCACCACGTCCAGCGCCGTGGCGCCGACCCAGGCGTCCGGCGCCTGGCTGGCGAAGCCGAGTATCTGCCGCAGGCCTTCGGCGAAACCGGGCGCGCTGTCCGGCGCCGGCCACTGGCTCATCAGTTGCGGGAAGGACACCAGTACCACCGCATAGCCGACCATCGCCGGGTTGAATGGGTTCTGCCCGAGGCCGCCGTACAGGTGCTTGCCGAAGATCAGCGCGAACACCACGGCGACCCCGCTCAGCCACCAGGGTGCATAGGGCGGCAGGGCGAGGGCCAGCAGCACGGCGGTAACCAGCGCGCTGCCGTCCTTGAGGAAGAACGCCACCGGCCGTTTGCGCAGCTTGAGCATCAGCGCCTCGGTGGCGAGGGCGAGCAGGCCGCACCAGAGCAGGTTGAACAGGGTGCCGAAGCCATACAGGCCGATCAGCACCAGCGCCCCCGGCGCGCAGGCGGCCAGCAGCGTCAGCATGACCCGCTGGGTGCGGTTGCTGCCGGTGGCGTGGGGCGAAGTGAGGCGCGGCAGTTTCATCGGGGTTCCTCACCGCTGGCATCGGCCACGGCGCGTTCGGCGGTATCCAGGCGGGCGCGGGCGGTGGCCAGGGCCTCCGCGCAGGCGCCTTCGCGCTCGAGCTTCTTCAGGTCGGCGCGGGCGTAGGCCAGCTCGGTCTTGGCGGCGCGCAGGGCGCTGCTCACCGGGCGCTTTTCGGTACGCACCAGCTCTGGCGGCGCCTTGCCGCTGGCGTCTTCGGCGGCGTGCAGGGCTTTCTCGGCGTCGCCCAGCGTGGTGCGAAGGGCGTTCAGTTGTTCATCGCAAGCGCCTTCGCGTTCGGCCAGGCGCAGCGCATCGCGTTGACTGACGTAGTGCTGCTTGGCCTGGCGCAGCGCGAGGGTGCCTTCTGTGGGCGCGCTGGTGGCCGCTGCGGTTGCTGCAGTGAGTTCATCCAGGCGGCGTTCGATTCGCTCGATGTCGGCTTGAAGGGAGGCGAGGGTGGCGCGTTGCTCGTCGGTGGGCGCTTCGCCGAAGGCTTTCTCGGACTTCTTCAACTGGGCGCGGGCCATGGCGGCGTCGATTTTGGCTTTCTTCAGCGCAGCGTCATCGCTGGCGGGAGCGGAAACCGGAGGCGGTGCAGCCTTGGCGCTTTGCGCTTCGGCGGCCTCCAGCGCGGCTTTCGCCTCGTCGGCGGCGCTGCGCAGTTCGGCCACCTGGGTGCGCAACTGTTCGGTGTCATGGGCGGCCAGTTGCTTCTCGGCTTTCTTCAGCGCCACCTGGGCCATGCTCGCCTCGATCTTCAGGCGCTTGAGCTGTTCGGGCGCATTGCCCACGGCCTTCTCGGCCTTCACCCGCTCGATCACCGACTGTGCGGCTGGCGCGCCGGGCGTCTCGGCCTCGGGCTGCGGCTCCTGCGCGCGGGCCGTACGCTCCTGGCGGGCCAGGCGATCGGCGGCGCGTTGTTCCTCCTCGCGGCGCAGGCGCTCCTGGCGTTGCTCGAAGCGCAGGCGCGATTGCTCTGCCTTCAACTGGCGCTGTTCCAGCTCGCGAATCTCGGCCTTGGACGCGCGGTAGTACTGCACCAGGGGAATGCTCGACGGGCAGACGTAGGCGCAAGCGCCGCATTCGATGCAGTCGAACAGGTTGTGCGCCAGGAGTTGGTCGTGATTCCCGGCGAAGAAGTGCAACTGCTGCGGCAGCAGGCTGGCCGGGCAAACCTGGGCGCAGTCGCCGCAGCGGATGCATGGCATGGCCGGCTGCGGCGCTGGCAGCTCTTCTCGGGTGGCCGCCAGCAGGCAGTTGGCGGTCTTGATCAGCGGCACGTTCAGCGCGGGCAGGCTGTCACCCATCAGCGGGCCACCGAGCAGGAGGCGGTCCAGCCTGGCCGGGTCGAGCCCGGCGAAGTCCAGCAGCTCAGCCACCGACGTGCCGAGCAGCGCCTCGACGTTGCAGGGGCGCGCCAGCGCCGCGCCGGAGAGGGTGGTGATGCGCGAGATCAGCGGGACGCCGCGCAGCACTGCGTCGGCCACGGCGACGGCCGTGCCGACGTTCACGCAGAGCATGCCGATATCCGCCGGCAACCCGCCGGAAGGCACTTCGCGGCCGCTGAGCACCTGGATCAGCTGGCGCTCGCCGCCGGAGGGGTAGCGGGTCGGGATCGCCTGCAGGCGGATCGGCCGTTCGCCGAGGGCGGCCTGCACGGCGGCGATGGCCTGGGGCTTGTCGTCCTCGATGCCGATCAGCACCTGCTGCGGCTGGAGGATGTGCATCAGCACCTCGATGCCTTCCACCAGCTCGGTGGCGCGCTCGCGCATCAGCAGGTCGTCGGCGCTGATGTAGGGCTCGCACTCGGCGCCGTTGATGATCAGGGTGTGCAGGTCCTCCTGCGGACGCGAGGACAGCTTGGCGGCGGTGGGGAAGCCAGCGCCGCCCAGGCCGGCAATGCCCGCCTGGCGAATGCGTTCGAGCAGCTCGGCGGCAGGGACCGAGCTGTACTCGGTAAGGGGATCGAGCGCTGCCCATTCCTCCGCACCGTCGCTTTCGATGACGATGGCCGGTGCCGTCAGCCCGGAGGGATGCGGATAGGGTTGCTCGCTCACTTCGACCACGATGCCGGAGGTCGGCGCATGCAGCGCGGCGCTGATGGCGCTGCCGGGCTCGGCGATCAACTGGCCCTTGAGGACGCGCTGGCCGACCTCGACGCACGGCTTGGCCGGCTCGCCGATGTGCTGTTGCAGCGGCAGTACCAGGCGGCCGGGCAGCGGCGGATGCTGGATCGGCGTAGCGGTGGATTGCTGCTTGTTGGCCGGCAACGGCAGGCCGCCGGGGAAACGCCAGACCTGCGCGTTCATGCCGCCTGCTCCCGGTCGGTCCGGATCAGACGATCCTGCGGCAGCGGCCATTTCCAATCGGTGACGCGCACCGGGAGGTCACGCATTTCGATGCAGTCCACCGGGCAGGGTTCCAGGCACAGGTCGCAGCCGGTGCATTCTTCGGCGATCACCGTGTGCATCAGCTTGGCCGCGCCGACGATGGCATCCACCGGGCAGGCGCGGATGCACTTGGTGCAGCCGATGCACTCGGCCTCGCGGATGTAGGCCACGCGCAGTGGCGTTTCCTCGGCGGCATCCAGCGGCAGCGGCTCGACATCCAGCAGGTCGGCCAGGGCGGCGATGGTGGCAGTGCCGCCGGGCGGGCACTTGTTGATCGCGTCACCTTCGGCGATGGCCTGGGCGTAGGGTTTGCAGCCGGCGTAGCCGCACTGGCCGCACTGGGTCTGCGGCAGCAGGTCGTTGACCCGCGCGGCGAGGGACTCGTCGGCGACATTCACCCGCGCCGCGGCCTGGCGCAGCGCCACGGCGCCGCCGAGGCCGGCCAGGATGACCAGCAGCGCCGCGATCATGGCTTGAGCAGCCCGCTGAAACCCATGAATGCCAGGGACATCAGCCCGGCGGTGATGATGCCGATGGCCGCGCCCTGGAACGGCTTGGGCACATCGGCGAGGGCGATGCGCTCGCGCAGGGCGGCGAACAGCACCAGCACCAGGGTGAAGCCCAGCCCCGCGCCGAAACCCTGGAAAGTGGATTGCAGGAAGCCGAATTCGGCCTTGCGGGCATTGAGCAGCGCCACGCCCAGCACAATGCAGTTGGTGGTGATCAGCGGCAGGAAGATGCCCAGTGTGCGGGCCAGCAGCGGGCTGCTCCTGTTCACCAGCAGTTCGGTGAACTGCACAACGACGGCGATCACCAGGATGAAGCCGATGGTGCGCAGGAACTCCACGTCCAGCGGTTGCAGCACGTAGCGTTCCAGCAGGTAGCTGGACGCCGAGGCAAGGGTGAGGACGAAGGTGGTCGCCAGGGCCAGCGCGAGCGCCGTCTCGATCCTGCGCGACACACCCATGAATGGACAGATGCCGAGGAACTGCACCAGCACGAAGTTGTTGACCAGGATGGCGCTGACCAGGATCAGGGCGAGTTCGGTCATGGCCGGACGCCTCGGGCCGGAGGGTGGGAGAGGGCGCGCATGCTCAGATTCCGCTGATCAGCAGGTCGATGGCGGCAATGATCTCCAGGCGCAGGTGCGCCAGGTTGCCCACCGGCTCGCCCAGCTCACGACGGGGAATGCCGGCCATCTGCGGTGTGAGTAGCAGGAGCCTTTGATCGCCCACGGTCACCTCCGGCATCAGCCGGTTGATGCCGGCCAGCCCCTTGGCGCGGCTCAGCGGGATCACCATGCGGGTGCCCAGCGAGGCCAACAGGTCGCTCTGCACATCCAACAGCAACGGGATCGCCTCACGGGTATGCGGGTTGGCATTGCGGTAGAGGTCGAACTGCTTCATCAGAAGCTCCGCTGGCCATCGCTGAACACGCCGTTTTCCTCGACATGCTGATTATAGGTCTCGATGGCCTCGCGGTTCTGCTCCAGCCAGCGCTGGCCCAGGCGCTCCTTGACCACATCGGCCAGCGCTTCCTCCAGCACCGCCGAGAGGTTCACATCCAGTTCACGGGCCTGTTTCAGCAGGTCGCTGTTGAGACTCAGGTTGGTGGCTTTCTTCGGCGCCAGGGGATCGTAGGTCGTGTGCATGGGCACCTCCACGGTGAATGCGCATAGATTATGCGCATCAGTCTGGGTGGGCAATCTTCATTACCCGGAAATCTATTGCGGTATCGGTGGTGGCGGGAGGAGTATCGGCGGCTGCCGAATCAGTCGGTTTCTTTCAGGGAAGCTCACATGCCCCGACGCATGCGCGAACGTTGCACCGCCCTCTGCCTCCTGTTCTCCAGCGGTCTGGCCTTGGCCGTCCCTTTCACCACCGCTGACCTGGTCACCTGGCCGCGCCTGGGCGTCGCCGACTTTGCCTGCCAGCTGGAGCAGCGCACCGGCAAGGCCGACGCACCGTTCAGCTGCGCTGCCAGCAGGAAGCTGAACAATTGGGGCGACGCCTGCCATGACACCGACCTCAGCTACGCCGGCCCGCAATTGCCCGAAGCCTTGGTGCGTCAGCTGAACCCGCACATCACGGCGGTGGACCTGGACTGGGAGTACGGCCGCCTGCAATCGGTCAACGTCACCTTCGACAGGATCATGACCGAAGAAGAGGTGGCGGATATCTTCCCAGAAGTGAACCTCGACGACCCCAGCTCCCAGGGCAACCTCAGCAACGCCTCCCTGCAGGACTGCGCAGCGGATGCCTCCTGCCTCTACCTGGAAGGCTTCGAGCACCTGGGCGCAGCGGATGTGGAGTGCGAGGACGCTCAGTAGGTCACGGGCATCATGCCGTGCAGGTTCTGGCGGATGATCACTTGATCAGATGCCCGGTGAATCCCTTGGCAACCAGGAACTCGTAAGACCGGATAACGGACTCGGGCAGCTTGTGGGATGCCTGGAACCCCAGCGCCGGATAATGTTGGATTCGCTGGACGTCTCCGACCATTTCCTCGATCAGTCCGTAAAGCCCCACCACGTTGGACACACCTTCGGGGAAGGTATGGTTCGGGCCGTCCACGGTGAAGTCCAGCTCCTTCCAGAGCTTCTCCACGACCAGCGACAACCTCAATGCCGCATTGGGCTTGGTCAGGAATACGGCACTGCGCAGCGGGCCGAGCAGTTTACGGCTGAAGGCCACGTTCTCGCCGAAGTTGGTGGCGTTCGGTTCAAGCAGGATTGCACTCTCGGGCACGCCGTATTCCCTGGCTACCCGGCTGAATACCTGCGCCTCGGTTTCGCTCCAGAGGTGCTCCGTCCAGTTGCCTCGTTTGCCGGAGAACAGGATCAGCGGTGCAAGACCCTGTCGGTAAAGGTCGCAGGCGTACTGGCAAACCCTCAGGTCGTAGGAGCAGCAGACGATGAGGGCCTCGCAGCGCTTTCGTGCCCGGAAGGAGGAGAAGTACTGCCACAGCACGGCGGCATGTCGGATGGCCTCGCTCGGAGCGATGGTCAGCGGCGAAAGGCTTGGCATGGTTGGAGCGGCCTCGCTCGGTCAGGGGTGGCAGTTCGCAAGCTGGCAGGTGGCAGGCTATCTGTATGTCGGCCGGGGCGGGTACCGCTGCGACCTATTTCGCGGTGCGCCGGGCCCCGAGTTTGCGCCACAGCCAGCGCAGGATCAGGCCGGCGATGAGCAGCACGACCAGCAGCGGCAAGCCGAAGGCGGCCACCTGGATGGCGTTGACGGTGCCGTCAGTGAGTTCATCGAGTGAGTTGCCAAACGCCCTGCCGATGCGCGACCAGCGCCCGGTGGGCTGGTACTCGCTGGAGAAGTCCAGGGTCAGCAGGTTGGTGGAGATGCGCCGCTGCTGCTGGGCGGAGTCCTGGCGAGCGGCATGCAGTTGCTGCTCGACCTCGGCGGTGGCCTTGGCCAGGGCCAGCAGGTCGCTGACGCTCATCTCCTTGCGGCCCTGGAAGCCCTGCAGGGTCTGGTATTCGCGCTCCAGCCGGTCGCGCAGCTGCTGGTTGTCGCTGACCGCCTGGGCGAGGTCTTCGGCCTGGGTGCGGCGGCTCTGCAGTTGCCCGCCTTCGGCGGCAAGGGTGACGAGTTTTTCCACACCGTCGGGGACGATGCGCACGACGAGGTGCGCATTGCGCATCTGGCTGTCGCCGCTCTGCTCGATGGCAATCAGCTCGCAGGGGCCGAAGCGCTCCTGGGTGCAGGCGTCGCGCGAGGCGGCCAGTTGCGCGTCGATGCGCTCGCTGGCCAGGCGGATGCCGACCTGGTGTTCATAGGCGAGGAAGGAACCGGCTTTCGCCGCTTCCCCCTGGAAGGCAGCGCCGGAGCCAGCGACGTGCTCCGAGGGAGCGCCGCAGCCGGCGAGGGCAGCGCTCAGGGCGAGCGCTGCCAGGTGGTGCAGTTTCATCGATGGCCTCCTTGCCGTCCGATGCTTACTTGACGCGCTGGCCCGGCTTGGCGCCGCTGTCGGGGCTGAGCAGGTAGATCTCTTCACCGCCGGGGCCGGCGGCCAGGACCATGCCTTCGGAGACGCCGAACTTCATCTTGCGCGGCGCCAGGTTGGCCACGTAGAGGGTCAGGCGGCCTTCGAGCTTGCTCGGGTCCGGGTAGGCGCTCTTGATGCCGGAGAACACGTTGCGCTTCTCGTCGCCGATGTCCAGGGACAGGCGCAGCAGCTTGTCGGCGCCCTCGACGAACTCGCACTTCTCGATCAGCGCGATGCGCAGGTCGACGGCGGCGAAGGCGTCGAAGTTGATTTCCGCGGCCAGCGGGTCCTTGGTCAGCTCGCCGTTACCGGCAGGCTTGGGTGCGCTGGCGAGGAGGTCTTCCTTGGAGGCTTCGATCATGGCTTCGATTTTCGCGGGTTCGATTCGGGTCATCAGCGGGTTGAACGGATTCAGCTGGTGGTTGGCCAGCAGTTGCTCGTGGTCGGCCCATTTCAGCGGGGCGACGTTGAGGAAGGCTTCGGCGGCTTCGGCGAGCTTCGGCAGCACGGGCTTGAGGAAGATCACCAGCTGGCGGAACAGGTTGACGCCCAGGGCGCAGATGGCCTGGACCTCGTCCTGCTTGCCTTCCTGCTTGTTCAGGGCCCACGGGGCCTTGTCGGCGATCCAGGCGTTGGCCTGGTCGGCCAGGGCCATGATTTCGCGCATGGCGCGGCCGAAGTCACGGGCTTCGTAGGCGGCGGCGATGCTCGGTGCCGCGGCCTGGAAGGCCTGGGCCAGTTCCGGCGCCGGGTTGGCGTCCACCAGCAGGCCGTTGTTGCCCTTGTGGATGAAGCCGGCGCAACGGCTGGCGATGTTGACCACCTTGCCGACCAGGTCGGAGTTGACCTTCTGCACGAAGTCCTCGAGGTTCAGGTCGAGGTCGTCCACGCCGCGGCCCAGCTTGGAGGCGTAGTAGTAGCGCAGGTATTCCGGATCCAGGTGGTCCAGGTAGGTGCGCGCCTTGACGAAGGTGCCGCGGGACTTGGACATCTTCTGGCCGTTGACGGTCAGGTAGCCGTGCACGTTCAGCGCGGTCGGCTTGCGGTAGCCGGCGCCTTCGAGCATGGCCGGCCAGAACAGCGCGTGGAAGTTGACGATGTCCTTGCCGATGAAGTGGTACAGCTCGGCGTCGGAGCCCTGCTTCCAGTAAGCGTCGAAGTCCAGTTCCGGACGGCGCGCGCAGAGGTTCTTGAAGCTGGCCATGTAGCCGATCGGCGCGTCCAGCCAGACGTAGAAGTACTTGCCCGGCGCGTCGGGAATCTCGAAGCCGAAGTACGGCGCGTCGCGGGAGATATCCCACTCCTGCAGGCCGGAATCCAGCCACTCGGCGAGCTTGTTGGCCACCGAATCCTGCAGGGCACCGCTGCGGGTCCACTGCTGCAGCATGGCCTGGAAGTCAGGCAGCTTGAAGAAGTAGTGCAGCGATTCCTTGAGCACCGGGGTGGCGCCGGAGATCGCCGATTTCGGGTCCTTCAGCTCGGTGGGTGCGTAGGTCGCGCCGCAGGCTTCGCAGTTGTCGCCGTACTGGTCGGCGGTGCCGCACTTGGGGCAGGTGCCTTTGATGAAGCGGTCGGCCAGGAACATCTGCTTTTCCGGGTCGAAGTACTGGGTCACCGGACGGGTGGCGATGTGGCCGGCGTCGCGCAGCTTCAGGTAGATGGCCGAGGACAGCTCGCGGTTCTCTTCCGAGTGGGTCGAGTGGTAGTTGTCGAACTCCACCAGGAAGTCGGCGAAATCGCCCATGTGCTCGGCGCGCACACCGTCGATCAGTTGTTCGGAGGTGATGCCTTCGCGCTCGGCGCGCAGCATGATGGCCGAGCCGTGGGCATCGTCCGCGCACACGTACACCGCCTGGTTGCCACGCATCTTCTGGAAGCGAACCCAGATGTCGGTCTGGATGTACTCCAGCATGTGACCGAGGTGGATCGAACCATTGGCGTAGGGCAGGGCGCTGGTGACGAGGATCTTGCGGGCTTCGGACATGATGATCGGCCGTTCCGGTTAAAACGAGGGAATCGGCAACTATATAGGGCTGGGGCGAAATTTTCATCCGTGGCCCGCTTGGCTGTAGGGCTGAACCCTGCCTGCCCCGATGATCCCGAGCAAGCGGCGGACGAGAGGCGTAAGATGCCCGCCTATTCTGCTCAGTCTTTCATCGGGAGTACCCATGAGCGCCGTTACCCGTGCCACGGTGGAGGCCGTCCTCCGCCAGATCAACGACCCCCACACCGGCCAGAACCTGCTGGACGCCGACTACCTGCACGAGCTGGATATCCAGGGCGGGCGTGTCGCGCTGACCCTGGAGCTGGGCTACGCCGCCGGCCTGTTCAGGAACGGTCTGGCGCAGACCGTGCAGATGGCCCTGGAAGCGCTGGACGGCGTCGACTCGGCCCAGGTCAAGGTGGACACCCACATCGCCGCGCACAAGGCCCAGGCCCAGGTGCCGGGCATGAGCAACGTCAAGAACATCATCGCCGTGGCCTCCGGCAAGGGTGGCGTGGGCAAGTCCACCACCGCCGCCAACCTCGCGCTGGCACTGGCCCGCGAAGGCGCCAAGGTCGGCATCCTCGACGCCGACATCTATGGCCCGAGCCAGGGCATCATGTTCGGTATCCCCGAAGGCACCCGGCCGAAGATCCGCGACCAGAAGTGGTTCATCCCGCTGGAAGCCCACGGCGTGGAAGTCATGTCCATGGCCTTCCTCACCGACGACAACACCCCGGTGGTCTGGCGCGGCCCGATGGTGTCCGGCGCGCTGCTGCAGTTGATCACTCAGACCGCCTGGAACGACCTGGATTACCTGGTCATCGACATGCCGCCGGGCACCGGCGATATCCAGCTGACCCTGGCGCAGAAAGTGCCGGTGGCAGGCTCGGTGATCGTCACCACGCCGCAGGACCTGGCCCTGCTCGATGCGAAGAAAGGCGTGGAGATGTTCCGCAAGGTCAACATCCCGGTGCTGGGCGTGGTCGAGAACATGGCCGTGCACATCTGCTCCAACTGCGGCCACGCCGAGCACCTGTTCGGAGAGGGCGGCGGCGAGAAGCTCGCCGCGCAGTACGGCGTGGAGCTGCTGGCATCGCTGCCACTGTCCATGGCCATCCGCATGCAGGCTGACGGTGGCAAGCCCACCGTAATCGCCGACCCGGAAAGCCAGCTGGCGATGATCTACCAGGAAATGGCCCGCTGCGTCGGTGCCCGCATCGCCCTGAGCGAGAAGGCCGCGCCGGACATGCCGAACATCTCCATCAGCGACGACTGATACGCAGGGCCTGCCATGCGCAAGGATGCGAAACGCGCCGTCGGCTGGCTGCTGGCGGCGTGCCTGGGGCTCGCCGGCCCAGTGGCCTGGGGTGCCGACGAGGACTCCGCCAACTGGCAGGCCCAGTGCGTGATCGGTGGCCAGCCGGTGACCCTGGACTTCCGCTCCGCCTCGGGCGATGCCTTCGAGGACGACATGGCCGTGCAGGCGCGCCGGGCCGACGGCTCCGGCCAGTCCCTGCCACTGCCGCCAGCCCTCTACCACGCCACCGGCCTGCTCGGCAGTCCGATCAGTGCCTGCGACCCAACGCCGCTGCTGGACATGGGCAACGGCCTCGGCCTGCTACTCGTGGTGCGCGACAACCGCCCCGGCCTGCCGGTGGTCGATGCGCTGTTGCTCGATCTGGCCACGTTGCAGGTTGTGGATAAGCGCCTGGGCGACCCCGGTGCCGTGGAAGGCCTGCTGAAGACCAGCAGCCTGGTGCTGCGCCAGTCCGCCGCCGGCGTCGACCTGCGCCTGGTGCGCGAGGCCGTGCCGGGTGCGGAATGTGATTGCGCGGATGCCTATGCCGAGGATTGGCTGCGCTTCTCGGTGGACCAGCGCAGATTGCGTACGAACTGGCTACCCTGAATCGCGCCAGCGTGTGACCGCCGGCCCTTTGCCCCGGAGGGCCGGCCCCGGTAAGATTCGCCTTCTTTTTTCAACCGCCGCACAGGACACCCGCCATGAGCATCAAATCGGACAAGTGGATTCGCCGCATGGCTCAGGAACACGGCATGATCGAGCCGTTCGTCGAGCGCCAGATTCGTGGTGCCGATGACAGCCGGGTGATTTCCTACGGTGTTTCCAGCTATGGCTACGACGTGCGCTGCGCCGCTGAATTCAAGGTGTTCACCAACATCCACTCGGCCGTGGTCGATCCGAAGAACTTCGACGAGAAGAGCTTCGTGGACATCAACAGCGACGTCTGCATCATCCCGCCGAACTCCTTCGCCCTGGCCCGCACCGTCGAGTACTTCCGCATTCCGCGCGACGTGCTGACCATCTGCCTGGGCAAGAGTACCTACGCGCGCTGCGGCATCATCGTCAACGTGACCCCGCTGGAACCGGAGTGGGAAGGCCACGTGACCCTGGAGTTCTCCAACACCACCAACCTGCCGGCGAAGATCTACGCCCACGAAGGTGTGGCGCAGATGCTGTTCCTGCAGTCGGACGAAGCCTGCGAAGTCTCCTACCGCGATCGCGGCGGCAAGTACCAGGGCCAGACCGGCGTCACCCTGCCCAAGGCCTGACCACACCGCGCTCCAGAAAAAAACCGGGCCAAGGCCCGGTTTTTTGTTGGAACGAAGAACCTGCAGGAGCGAGCTTGCTCGCGATTGCCCGGCTCGACTCCCACAGGAGGAAAGGTTCGCGAGCAAGCTCGCTCCTACACGGGGCAGTGCGCCAAGACGAACTCCGCGCGCTCCTGCGCACTGCACAGTGGCAACTCCAGCAGCCGATACCCCAATGCTTCGTACACCTTGGCCATCATCGCCGCCGTTCGCTGCGCTTCGCCGAAGCCCTGCCGGCGTTCGGCATCGTTGCGGTAGATGGCCTCCCACGCGGGCGCCAGGAACACGGTCCGCCCGTAGCGCAGTTCCCGGGCAGCGGTTTCCAGCGCTTCGGGAATCGGCAGGTTGCAGAGCCGCGCGTAGCCCAGCACGTCCGGCAGGCCGCGATCGAACAGCCACAGCCCACCCCTTTCGAGCGCCCGCGCGCGAGTCGTCAGTGCATGCTCGAACATTTCCTGGCAGAAGGCCTCTCGGTTGGCCCACGGCAGCGCGTCGCCGCCACGCCCCAGTTGCTCGCGGATGATGGCTCGGCCGCCTTCCTCGACGATGTTCAGTCCGTGATGGCGATGCAGGTGGTCGAGCAGGGTGCTCTTGCCGGCGCCGGGGCCGCCGGTGATAAGGATGAGGGATTCGGACATGGCGATGACTCCTGGGAAAGGATGCAGGGGAGTGCCAGCCGGGGAAGGTCTTGCAGGAAAGAAATGCAGCGGAGGAGAGGCGGGAAAAAAGAAAGGCACCCAGAGGGTGCCTGAATATGATCATGGAGTAAGTCGACAATTCTGATCCCGGGGCGGGAGTGAAGTTCCCGGCCCTGGGAAATAATTTTCAGAACCTCACTTCTCCGGCACCAGTGTCAGGCGCTTCACGCCGTAGACCTTCTCCAGGTTCTGCGACTGGAACGGGAAGCTCATGTAGTTGCCCTTCAGCCAGGCGTCGATGCCGTCGGCGTAGTGCGGGCTGGCCGGGTTGCCGGACTGGCCGCTGCTGTTGAGGCCGATCATCGGCTCGCTCTGGCCGAAGTCGACGACGAGGCGCATGGCCGGGATCAGCCAGGTATTGAAGTCCTGGCCCCAGTGGTAGGCCGAGACGTTCAGGGTGCTGTGGTCGCCGCCGGCCGGGTAGGGGCCGCGGTCCAGGTAGCCCTTGATTGCGCCGAGGCTGGCACGCTCGCTGGCGCTCAGGTTGGGCGCCATCTTGGTGCTGTCGCTGACCCACTCGTAGGTGTGCAGCTTGCCCCACTGCCAGGCACGGCGGTCGCTGCCCAGCTTCTGCTCGCAGAAGGCGGTGGCGGCGGCCAGGCTGCGGGCGAGGATCGCCGGCTTGTCTTCATTCTGCGGGGTGCGGGTGTCATCCCAGAACGGGCTGTCGTCGCGCCCCAGCAGGTGGTCGGCCTGGGCCGAGTAGGAGAGGTTGGCGTTCTCCACGAAGGCTTTCCAGGACGGGCTGTCCTCCGGGCCCAGTTCGTCGAGGAAGATCTGCTTGCTGCTTTCCTGGAGGAAGGCTTCGTACAGCGCGGCATCGCCGGAGGTGGCCGAGAGCTTGCCGTCGAACGCCATGATCCGGTCCAGTGCTTCGCGGGCACGGGCGCGCTGGTCGGCGGGCAGGGCGTCGATGGCTTTCTTCAGCGGTTGCGCCATGCCCGGCGCATCCAGCATCGACTGCAGCTTGCCGGCGAACGGCGTGGTCTGGTCGTACTGCATGGCGATCATGCTGCGGTAGTCGTGGCTCCTGCTGGCGCCAGCGAGCTGGGCGATGCGCTCGTAGCGCTCGGGGTAGTACCAGGAGCTGGACAGCTGCGCGCCATAACCCGGCTGCACGCTGCGGTGGTTGGCGGTGCCCAGCCAGCCTTGCTGTGGGTCCTGGTCGGACGGATGGAGGATCGGGTCGGCATAGCCGTCCCAGTCGTAGCGGCCGTCCCAGCCGGGGGAGGGCAGCAGGCCGCGGCCTTCCTTGCGGTTGGGGAAGCGCCCGGTGACCTGCCAGCCGATGTGTTTCTCGTCGGCGAAAACGATGTTCAGCGCCATGGCGCGCACGTCGCGGGTGGCATCGAAGGCCTGTTCGACGTTCTTTGCGCGGGAGAGGTCGAAGAAGGCGTCGAGGGTGCGGTCGGTTTCGCCCTGGATGCTCTGGTAGGCGATGCCGTAGCCGCTGGACAGCGGCAGCGGTTGCAGTTCGTGCTTGCGCTCGCCCAGGGCGCTGTTGAGCAGCGGGCCGTGGCGGGTCTCGTAGATGACCTCGCGGACCGGGCTGCGGCCCTTGATGAAGAAGGTCTCGTTGCGTTCGATGGCCGGTTTCCATTGGCCGTCGGCGAGGTAGTAGAGCTTGCTGCCCTGGCGCTTCACCTGTTCGAGGAAGAGGTCCTGATTGTCGCCCATGACCATGGTCATGCCCCACGCCAGCTTGCCGTTGAAGCCGGCGACCACGCCCGGCACGCCGGCGATGGAGACGCCCGCGGCGCTGTATTTCGGCGAGCGGATCTGCACGTAGTTCCACACCGAGGGCATGGACAGCGGCAGGTGGGTGTCGTTGGCCAGGATGCTCTTGCCGCTGCGCGTGCGCTGCGGGGCGATGGCCCAGTTGTTGGAGGCGGCGACGCCCATCATCTGCAGCGCGGCGATCTGTCCGGCGGCCTTGTCCAGCTGTTCCAGCCCGGCGATCCTGCCGTCCAGGCGCAGGCCCTTGAGCTTCTCGGCTTCCTCGAAGGGCAGCGGCTCGTCCGGGTAGATCGGCGTCAGCCAGGGCAGCTTGTCGGCACCGACTTTCTGCGCGAGCACCAGGGAGGCGATCTCCTCCTGCAGGTTCACCGCCAGGCCGAAGTTCAGCAGGCTGAAGACCAGCGCGGAGTCCTCCGGCTTCCAGTACTCGGGACGGTAGCCGGACTCGGCCAGGTCCATCGGCAGCGCGTCGCGGTAGCGGTACAGGTAGGCGTTGACGCCGCGCGCGTAGGTCTCGAAGAAGCGCTTGAGGCGTGGCGAGGAGCCGGCATAGAGGGCGTCAGCGGCCTTCTTCAGGTTCACCGTGCGCATGAAACGGTCGGTTTCCAGGGCGCCGGGGCCGACCATTTCGGACAGGCGACCCTGGGCCATCAGGCGCAGGCCGACCATCTGGCTGATGCGGTCACTGGCATGCACGTAGCCCAGGGTGAACAGCGCGTCGTGGAAGGTGCTGGTCTCGATCAGCGGCATCCCCAGGCTGTTGCGGCGGATCGACACGTTGTCCGCCAGGCCCTTGATCGGCTGCACGCCGTAGGTTGGCGGCAGGCTGCCGGCATAGCGGTCGTTCAGCCAGCCCTGGCAGCCGGTGAGGCTGATGGCGGCGCTGAGGGTGGCGGCAAGGCCGAAGCTGGGAAGCCGGCGGAAGGCACGCGGGGCCATGGGGATGTGCTCCTGCACAAAAAGGGTCGCGGAAAAGGCGCTACGTTAGTGAGCCGAGGATAGCTGCGCAAGCCGCGCGGGGCGGGAATTTCAGCTGCCGACCAGGTGTTCGGCCAGACAGCAGAAGGCCCGCGCTGGGCGGGCCTTCTTCGCGGTGCTCGGAACCTTGCTCAGGCGCCGTGGCACTTCTTGTACTTGCTGCCGCTGCCGCAGGGGCAAGGATCGTTGCGGCCCACATCCTTGAGCGGGTTACGCGCAGGCTCGTGGCTGTGGTTGCAGTGCGGGCCGTGCACGTGACCGTGGTCATGGTGGTGGTCATGATCGTGGTCGTGGTTGCAGTTCGGACCGTGTACGTGGGGTTCCTGGCTCATGGTGACGCTCACTCGGGGATGAAATCGCCGGGAATTATCTCGCCATTGCGGGCGATGTGCACGCTCTGTCCGAAGAGCAGGCCGGTCTTCACCTCGCCGTCGAGGCGGTAGCGGATCGGCTTGTCCGGGTCTTCCAGCAGTTTGACGATGTACTTCATGTGCCGCCACAGGTTGGTGGTCACCGGCACCTGGAAGGTTTCATGGCCGTTGGCCGGCACTGTGAACCAGTTATTCGACTCGCCTTCGGCCAGGTCGATATCGTTGAGCTTGACCTTGTAGGCCAGGCCGCGCACCGGCAGGCTGAAGTCGTTCGGGTTGTCGATGCGGAAGTGCAGGATGAACTCCTGCTCCAGCAGGCGGGCTTTCACCACGTCGACCTTCTGCAGCTTCACTTCCGGCTGCTGGAAGTCGCCAGCCATCCAGCCGCAGCCTGAAACGAGGCTGACCAGCCAGAACAGGCTGAGAATTCTTATCATTTGCGCCTGATAATTCATGTCTATCCCCCAAGACGCCCCAGTGTACCAAGCACCTGCTCGGCTGCAAGTTGTTGTTACGTTAAAAGAAGCTGCACCATACTGGCCGAATGTAACCGGCGGGTTAACACAGGAGAGTGACGATGAGCCGCTACGAGATTGCTTTTTCCGGACAGACCGTTCCGGGTGCGCAGGTGGAAACGGTGAAGGCCAACCTGGCCAAGCTGTTCCAGGCCGACGCCCAGCGTATCGCGCTGCTGTTCTCCGGGCGGCGCATGGTGATCAAGAACAACCTCGACGCCGAGGCGGCGGAAAAGTACCGCAGCGTACTGGAGCGCGCCGGTGCCCTCGTTGATGTGATCGACATGGATGCGCAGATCGAGGAAATCGAACTGGCGCCGCCTCCGCCAGCGGACCCGGAATCCGCCCCGCTGCGTCCCGCCGCGGCGCCGTCGGCCGACGCGCCCCAGGGGCGCCTGAAGGTCGCTCCGCGCGACGAGTACATGGCGGCTTTCGCCGATGTCGATGCGCCGGACTTCGGCCTCGCCCCGGTGGGCGCCGACCTGCAGGACGACAAGCCCGAAGCCCAGGCGCCGCGCGTGGACCTCAGCCAGTTCAGCGTCGCCCCGGTGGGCAGCGACATGGGCCAGGCCAAGCCCGAGCCGGCCGGCCCCGCGCCGGACACCAGCCACCTCAGGTTGCAGGATTGATCAGTCGCCCTGGTGCGGGTCGTCCTGATAGACGAACTTGGGCATTTCCCAGCGGAACCGGATCGCCAGCATGCGGAACAGGAAGCCGGCGAACAGGGTGATCAGCATGGCCTGCTCCTTGGGCAGGTCGATCTGCAGGCAGATCAGGTAGCACCAGGCGCTGGCGAAGGACACGCTGGCGTACAGCTCGCGGCGGAAGATCAGCGGCACGTCGTTGCAGAAGATGTCCCGCAGGATGCCGCCGAAGACTCCGGTGATGACCCCGCTCACGGCGGCGATCAGCAGGCTGTGGCCCATCTCCAGGCTGACCTGGCAACCGATCAGGGTGAAGGCCACCAGGCCCACGGCGTCGAGCGCGAGGAACATCGAGCGCAGGTGGCGCATCAGCGGGGCGATGAACACGGTGAACAGTGCGGCACCGGCGGTGAGCGCCAGGTACTCCGGATGGCGCACCCAGGTCAGCGGGTAATGGCCCAGCAGCATGTCGCGCACCGAGCCGCCGCCCAGGGCGGTGACGCAGGCCACCAGCACCACGCCGAACAGGTCCATGCTGCGCCGCCCGGCGGACAGCGCGCCGGTCATGGCTTCGGCGGTGATGGCGATGATGTAGAGAACGGTCAGCAGCATGGCGAGGTCCGGCAGGGGTAGCCGGTGCGGCGTATGGCCGCCGCCCCGGAAAAAAGCGCGGATTCTAGCCCAGACACCGAACGCCCCCAAGTGGGGCGAGTTCGCGCCTCACTCGATCCTGTCCTACTCAATCCAGGGACCGCAGCATTTCTTCAGCTTGCCGCCGGCGCCGCAGGGGCACGGGTCGTTGCGCCCCAGTTTCATCGGCACGGTCGGGTCGAGGAAGTACCAGCGCCCCTCGCGCTGGACGAATCCGGAGCATTCGCGATGGCTGTGTTCGCCGCCGGCATCGTGCCAGCGCGCGATGAAGGTCACCCGGGCGTGTTCGGGCTGGCCGCCGAGCACGTCATGGCTGACCACTTCCAGGCCCAGCCAGGTGCTGCCCAGGCTCCAGCTGCGGATGGCATTCAGGTCCAGGCCCTGCTGCTGGGCGGGCAGCGTGGTGTCGCGCAGGTAATCCACCAGACCCAGGGCGTAGGCGCTGTAGCGCGAGCGCATCAGCGCCTCGGCGGTCGGCGCGGCGATACCGGCATGGAAGCGTCCGCAGCAGTCGGGCAACGGGCGGCCGCTGCCGCAGGGGCAGGTCGGTTCGGTCATGGTCACCACCAGTACTTCCCAAAGTTTTCCGGGTTGGCCCAGAACTTCGCGTTGAGCCAGTCCGGGACCTGTTTGTATTCGCGCAGATCGTAGGTGAACAGGGTGATCACCTGGGCGTCGCGCTGGAAGCGTTCGCTGGCCTGCATGGCCAGGGCGTAGAAGTCCGCGTCCTGCGCCTGGGCCGCGTCGAGGTCGACCAGCACGGCCACGCGGCTGCTGTTGAGGTTGCGGATGCCGCCCACCAGCTGCTGCGCTTCGCGGCGCGGCAGGTGTTCCAGGCAGTCGGCCAGCAGTGCGAGGTCGTAGCGCTGGCCGGCCAGTTCCGTCGACAGCGCACCGGCGTCGGCGTGAAACAGTTCGCAATCCGGATGTGCCGCGAGAAATGCCTCCACCGCCGGAATCTGACTGGCGCCGACCAGCAGAAGGCGCTGCGGTGCGTAGCGATCGAGCAGTGCGGCCAAGGCCTGTTGCGGTGTGCGTGTGGAAATCATGGGGCTCTTCGAAGACGGAAAAATAATGAACGAAGACTAGCGTGTGACACCCATATGGCCTAGTGCTGGCGCATTCTGTCAGTCACGTCTTTACTCGGTAATTGTCGGTCAAGACCCGATCATTAGAGGAGACTTAACTTTATGAGCATCAAAAGGACCGCTTTACCCCTGCTGCTGGTAAGCACGTTGCTCACCGGTTGCGCAGGGCTGCAGAAGTCCGACTGGCCGACTTGCGCCGTGGTTGGCGGTGTCGGTGGCGCAGGTTTGGGTTCCATTGAAAGCAGCGCCTGGGCGGGTTGGGGAGCCCTGATCGGTGGTGTGCTGGGGGCGTCCTACTGCTGGGTGCACGGCGCCGAAGAACAAGTGGCCGAGGTCCCGCCGCCTGCGCCGGCTCCCGAGCCTGCTCCGGCCCCGCTGCCCAAGGAAGAGACCATCGTGGTGCGTGACCTGCACTTCGCCTTCGACTCGTCGAAGATCGATGCTCAGGACAAGGACAAGCTCGATACCATCGCTACCCGCCTGAAGGGTGAGGCCGCGAGCACCGAGCTGAACATCGGCGGCCATACCGACAGCATCGGTACCGACGCCTACAACCAGAAACTGTCCGAGCGCCGCGCCAACGCCGTGTCCAACTACCTGGTCGATGCCGGCGTGCCTGCCAGCAGCATCAAGTCGGTGGTCGGCTATGGCGAGAGCCAGCCGGTCGCGGACAACAAGACCAAGGAAGGCCGCGCCGAGAACCGCCGTGTAGAGATCAAGATCACGCGTCAGTAAGGCGTTGTGAGTTAGTCCGCAAAGGGGGCCCTGTGGCCCCCTTTGTCATTCCCGGCTGCCACTGGCATCGTGGGAGGCAGAAGCGTATGTTCCCCGGCAAAGAAAAATCCGGGGGCATTTCATGAAAGCGTTGTTGGGGCTGGGCAAGCTGATTGCCCTGTTGTTCTGGCTGGCGGTGCTGGCCAACCTGATCCAACCCTTCGCACATCCCTTCGCCCTGCTGCTCAATGCGGCGGGCGCGCTGATCCTGCTGATCCACATCCTCGAGGTCCTGGCGCTGCGCAAGCGCCTGCAAGGCCGCCCGCATCCGGGCATGGACCGCCTGCAGATCCTGCTGTTCGGCGTCTTTCACTTCGCCTCCCTGCCGCCCTCGGCTGCAGAGAAAGCGGCACCCGCAACAGTAGAAGGAGATACCCATGCGTAAGTCGCTGCTGAGCCTGGCGCTGTTTGCGCCGCTGGCCTGTTCGGCCGCCGGCAACGTCTCGGTGGAAGCCAACACCGTGCTGCGCCTGCCGGTGAAGGGCGACAGCCTGAGCCTGGACCGCATCAGCGTCGGCCCCGAAGGTGCGCTGCTGATTCCGTCGCGGATCAAGGAGCTGAAGATCGGTGAGCTGGACCTGGCGAAGAACGCCCGGATCGGCGTGTTCCCCGGCAGTGATGCGCTGCAGATCGAGGTGCAGCACGGCAACCTCGCCGACGGCAGCGTGATCGCCGCGCAAGGCAGTTCCGGCAGCTTCGAGAAGCCCGCCAGCGGTGGCCGCAACCTGGTACTGCGGCTGCAGGACGTGCAGGTGGAAAACCTGCTGATCGACGTCCGTGGCGGCGTCGGTGCGCCGGGTTATGACGGCCTGGACGGTGGCAGTGCGCAGACTTCCGGTTGCCTGTGGGGCAGCGGCAGGTCCGCGGGCGATGGCCAGGATGGTGCCGATGGCCAGCAGGGCGCGCCCGGTGGCGTGGTGCGCCTGGAAGTGCCGGAGCAGTTCGACGTCGAGAAGGTCCGGGTGCGCCTGGAAGGCGGCGCCGGCGGGGCGGGCGGCAAGCCCGGCATGGCCGGACCGCGCAGCAGCGAGAAGGGTTGCTGGTTCTATTCGGTGGCGGGCGAGAAGCCCGGCGCGGAAGGCAAGGGCGGCGCTGAAGGGACGAAGGGCAGCGAAGGCCGTCTGGACGTAAAACGCTTCTGATCCCTGATGTGCTTCCGTTGAAGGCCCGCCCGGCAATCGGGCGGGCTTTTTTCCTTTACCAATGCGGACGTGCGGCGACGAAGGCCACCAGCGCCAGGCCGAGGATCAGGTTCAGGCCCACGGTCTTGCGGATCTTGCCCAGCGCGGCGCCACCGGCCGGCCAGTCCTGGGCACCGACCGCGTTGCGCAACTCCGGCAGCTGCAGCGCCTGGATGCGCAGGAACAGCGCGAGCATCGCGACATACAGTCCCATCATCACCTGCACATAGCGCGGCGCGCCGGCCATGCCGTTGTAGCTCAGGTGCATCATGCCGACGCCGGTCACCGGCAGCAGGATCACCGCCGCCCATACCCAGCGGAAGAAGCGCGGGAATACCTCCAGCCACAGCTTCAGCCGGGGTGGCGCTTCCAGCGCGGCGACGGCGGCCGGGCGCAGTACCATCCAGGCGAAGAACATGCCGCCGACCCAGACCAGGGCGGCCAGGACGTGCAGGGCATAGACGAAGGCAAAGGGTGTCATTCGGACGATCTCCGCTGGCGGTTGTGGTCGAGCGCGCTATCATAGCCGCCGATTCGAACCACTGAAAATTTATCCAGCATCCGGATGTGTCCACCAGGGCACCGCCGGAGCCCGGGAAGTCCATGCTCAGCACCGAACTCAAGGCCACGATCCAGGGCGCCTACTCGCGCTTCCTCGAGGCCAAGGAACTCAAGCCGCGCTACGGCCAGCGCCTGATGATCGCCGAAGTCGCCAAGGTCCTGGGGACCATCGCCAGCGACGAGGAAGGCCATCGCCTGGGCGATGCCGCCGTGGTCGCCGTGGAAGCCGGCACCGGCACCGGCAAGACCGTCGCCTACAGCCTCGCCGCCATCGCCTGCGCCAAGGCCGCCGGCAAGCGCCTGGTGGTCGCCACCGCCACCGTCGCCCTGCAGGAACAGATCGTCCACAAAGACCTGCCCGACCTGCTGCGCAACTCCGGGCTCTCGTTCAGCTTCGCCCTGGCCAAGGGGCGTGGGCGCTACCTGTGCCTGTCCAAGCTCGACCACCTGCTGCAGGAAGGCCAGGCGCAGAGCGCCACCGCCCAGCTGTTCGAGGAGGAAGGCTTCCGCATCGACGTGGACGAGACCTCCACCAAGCTGTTCAACCAGATGATCGAGCGCCTGGCCGGCAACCGCTGGGACGGCGACCGTGACTCCTGGCCCGAGGCCATCGAGGATGCGCACTGGTCGCAGGTCACCACCGACCACAGCCAGTGCACCAACCGCCATTGCCCGAACTTCCAGCAGTGCGCCTTCTACAAGGCGCGCGAAGGCATGACCAAGGTCGACGTGATCGTCACCAACCATGACCTGGTGCTGGCCGACCTGGCCCTGGGCGGCGGCGCGATCCTGCCGGACCCGCGCGAGACGCTCTATGTGTTCGACGAAGGCCACCACCTGCCGGACAAGGCCATCGGCCACTTCGCCCATTTCACCCGCCTGCGCGCCACCGCCGACTGGCTGGCCCAGGTGGACAAGAACCTGACCAAGCTGCTGGCGCAGAACCCGCTGCCGGGCGATCTCGGTCGCCTGATCGAGCAGGTGCCGGAGCTGGCCCGCGAGCTGCGCACGCACCAGCAGTTCATGTTCACCGCCTGCGAGGAAGTCGGCGACTTCCGCGCCGGCGAGGACATGGAAGGCCGCGAGCGGCCCCGCCATCGCTTCGAGGGCGGGGTGATCCCCGAGCACATCCGCGAGATGGGCATCGAGCTGAAGAAGGGCTTCTCCAAGCTCACCGACCTCTTCACCCGCCTCACCGAACTGCTCAAGGAAGCCATGGACGGGGAGGGCAGCGTCGGCATCGCCAGCCACCAGGCCGAGGAGTGGTACCCGCTGTTCGGCAGCCTGCTGTCCCGCGCCCAGGGCAACTGGGAGCTGTGGACCGCCTTCACCAGCGAAGACCCGGAAGACAGCCCGCCCATGGCGCGCTGGCTGACCCTCGCCGAGAGCGGCACCTTCTACGACATCGAGGCCAACGCCAGCCCGATCCTCGCTGCCGAGACCCTGCGCCGCAACCTGTGGAACGTCGCCTACGGCGTGCTGGTGACCTCTGCGACCCTCACCGCGCTGGGCACCTTCGACCGCTATCGCATGCGCGCCGGCCTGCCGCGTTCCGCCGTCACCGCCGTGGTGCCGAGCCCGTTCCACCATGCCGACGCCGGCGTGCTGCGCGTGCCCGACCTCAAGGCCGACCCGCGCGATGCCGCCGCCCACACCGCGGCGATCATTCGTGAGTTGCCGGAAATAGTCGAAGGCTCGCGCGGTTCGCTGATCCTGTTCTCCTCGCGCAAGCAGATGCAGGAGGTCTTCGACGGCCTGGAGCGGGACTGGCGCAAGCGCGTGCTGATCCAGGGCAACCTGTCCAAGCAGGAAACCCTCAACAAGCACCGTTCCCGTGTCGACGATGGCGAGCCGAGCGTGCTGTTCGGCCTGGCCAGCTTCTCCGAAGGCGTGGACCTGCCCGGCGCCTACTGCGAGCACGTGGTGATCGCCAAGATTCCCTTTGCCGTGCCGGACGACCCGGTGGAAGCGGCGCTGTCGGAATGGATCGAGGCGCGCGGCGGAAACCCCTTCATGGAGATCGCCGTACCCGATGCCTCGCTGCGCCTGGTGCAGGCCTGCGGCCGCCTGCTGCGCACCGAACAGGATCGCGGCACCATCACGCTGCTGGACCGCCGCGTGGTGACGCAACGCTACGGCAAGGCCATCCTCAACGCATTGCCACCGTTCCGCCGCGAAATCGCTTGAGTGTGCGGGAGCTAGCTCCCGCGCTGGCTGTCAAACGAACGCCCGCCGTCCGGCGGGCGTGTTGCAAGGACTCGAATCCATGACATCGATGCGTTGGCATCTGCCCCTGCTGCTCAGCCTGGCCATCGCCAGTGCCCCGGCCTGGTCGGCCGGCGGCAATGAAACCCTGTTCAACTTCGTCAAGCCGATGGGCGTGGTCAGCGTCACCACGCAGAACGCCGACCTGCCCAGCTCCACCGCCGAAGCCACGCCCGAGGGCGAGATCCTGCGGCGGGTGAACTTCAACCCGGCGCCGCAACCGACCCTGCGCCTGGCGCCCTCCAGCGGCAGCTGGGACTGGTCCCAGGCCGACAGCATGAGCCTGCGCATCCAGAACGCCATGGACTGGGCCATCACCCTGGAAGTGGAAGTCGAAGGCGTCGCCGGCGCCCCCGGCCTGCGCACGAGCATCGCCCTGCCGCCAGGCCCGGCGCAGACCCTGGTGATCCCGCTGCAGGCCACCGCGCCGGAAGACTTCGGCATGCGTGCCGGCGTGCCGATGCCCGTCACCCAGGATGGCCAGCGCCTGCTGCTGGCGAGCAAGGTCACCGGCGAGCTGAACCGCAGCCAGGTCGGTGCAGTGAAGCTGTTCCTCACCTCGCCCAAGGCGGCCCAGGACATCCTCGTCGGCCGTTTCGGCACCCGCGCCGGCAACGACGAATACCACAAGGCCTACACCGGCATCGTCGACGGCTTTGGCCAGTCCACTCGCAGCGACTGGCCGGAGAAGGTGAAAAGCCCCGAGCAGCTGGCCAACGCCTGGAAGGCCGAAGGCGAGCAACTGAAGAAGTGGCAGCCCGCGCCCGGCCGCGACGCTTTCGGCGGCCTGCTGGACGGCCCGGCCTTCGAAGGCACGGGCTTCTTCCGCACCGAGAAGCGCAACGGCCGCTGGTGGCTGGTGACGCCGGAAGGGCACTCGTTCTGGTCCATGGGCGTCAACGCGGTGAACGCCGACAGCAGCCAGACCTACGTCGAAGGCCGCGAATACATGTTCGCCAGCCTGCCCAAGGAAGACGAGCCGCTGGCTGCCTTCTACGGCCAGAGCGACGACCGCAACGGCGTCGGGGCCCAGCAGGGTCGCGCCTTCGGTAACGGCCGCTGGTTCGACTTCTACGCCGCCAACCGCTTCCGCGCCGACGGTGGGCTGAGCGGCGACGCCGCTGCGGCCGCCTGGCGCGAGCGCACCGTGCAACGCCTGGGCTCCTGGGGCTTCAACACCCTGGGTGACTGGAGCGACCCGGCCTTCGCCGACGATCCGCGCCTGCCCTACAGCGTGCCGCTGTCGATCAGCGGCGATTACGCCACCGTCAGCACCGGTTACGACTGGTGGGGCGCCATGCCCGATCCGTTCGACCCGCGTTTCGCCATGGCCGCCGAGCGCGCCATCGCCATTGCCGCCCGCGACCACCGCGAGGATGCCTGGCTGCTGGGCTACTACGCCGACAACGAGCTGGCCTGGGCCGGTCGCGGCGACGATGCCCAGGCGCATTACGCGCTGGCCTTCGGCACGCTGAAACTGTCCACCGACAGCCCGGCCAAGCGCGCCTTCATCAAGCAGCTCAAGGACAAGTACAAGGACCACGAGGCGCTGGCCGAAGCCTGGGGTGTGCAACTGGGCGCCTGGGAAGACCTCGATGCGCCCGGTTACCAGGCGCCGCAGCCGAGCGAAGCGCACCCGGCCATCGTCCAGGACTACAGCGCCTTCCTGCGCCTGTATGCCGACCAGTACTTCAAGACCCTGAAAGACTCGCTGAAATGGCACGCGCCGAACCACCTGCTGCTCGGCCCGCGCTTCGCCGTCAGCACACCGGAGGCGCTGGCCTCCTGCGCGCAGTACTGCGACATTCTCAGCTTCAACCTCTACGTGCCGCTGCCGCAGCAGGGCTTCGACGCCGACTACGTGCGCAGCCTGGACAAGCCGGTGCTGATCACCGAGTTCCACTTCGGCTCCCGTGATCGCGGGCCGTTCTGGGGCGGCGTCGCCGAGGTCTACAACGAGCAGCAGCGCGGCGAGGCCTACCAGCGCTTCCTTGCGGCGGCGGCGAAGGAGCCGAACATCGTCGGCGCCCACTGGTTCCAGTACCTCGACCAGCCGGTGAGCGGCCGCCTGCTCGACGGCGAGAACGGTCACATCGGCCTGGTCGGCATCACCGACCTGCCGTTCAGCGGCTTCGTCGACGCCGTGCGCAAGGCCAACCAGCAGACGCTCAAAGGCATCGACGAGCAGGCCCGCGCCGCCGCCAAGGTGGCGCCCGAGCCCGCGCCGAAACCCGTGCCGGCCGACGACGACAGCGACGACGAAGAGCCGACGCCTGCGCAATGATCCGACATTCGTGACGCCGATCCCTGCCTTCGGCAGGGTTCCCAGGGGCGAAGCGCGCTGAAAGAATGGCGCCTTCGCCCCTGTGCATTTGGAGCTAGAGATGACCCTGAACGGCCACTGCGATCCGCGCTTCACTCCCGTTGCCGATGCCTTCAGCGCGCTGTTCGAGGACCCGCAGGAGCGCGGCGCTGCGCTGTGCATCCAGGTTGGCGGCGAGACCGTGGTCGACCTCTGGGCCGGCAGCGCGGGCAAGGAGCCGGGGCAGGACTGGCAGGCCGACACGCTGCTCAACCTGTTTTCCTGCACCAAGACCTTCGCCGCCGTCGCCGCCCTGCAACTGGTGGGGGAGGGCCGGCTGGAGCTGGACGCCCCGGTGGCGCGTTACTGGCCGGAGTTCGCCCAGGCCGGCAAGCAGGGCATCAGCGTGCGCCAACTGCTCTGCCACCGCGCCGGCTTGCCGGCGATCCGCGAACCCCTGGCGCCCGAGGCGTTGTGTGACTGGCCGAGCATGACCGCCGCGCTGGCCGCCGAAACGCCCTGGTGGACGCCGGGCGCCGAGCACGGCTATGCCCCCATCACCTACGGCTGGCTGGTCGGCGAAGTGATCCGCCGTGTCGACGGTCGTGAACCGGGCGCCGCCATCGTCGAGCGTACAGCGCGGCCGCTGGGGCTGGATTTCCATATCGGCCTGGATGACGCCCAATTCCACCGCGTGGCGCATATCGCCCGGGGCAAGGGCAACCTGGGCGACGCCGCCGCGCAACGCCTGCTGCGCACCATGATGACCGACGCTGCGGCACTCTCCACCCGTGCCTTCACCAACCCGCCTTCGGTACTCACCAGTACCAACAAGCCGGAGTGGCGGCGCATGTCGCAACCGGCGGCCAACGGCCACGGCAATGCACGTTCGCTGGCCGGCTTCTACACGGGCCTGCTGCAAGGCAAGTTGCTGGATGAAGCGCTGCTGGCCGAACTCACCCGCGAGCACGCCCAGGGCGATGACCGCACCCTGCTGACCAGCACCCGCTTCGGCCTGGGCACCATGCTCGACCAGCCGGCTGTCGCCAACGCCACCTACGGCCTCGGCCCGCAGGCCTTCGGGCATCCGGGCGCCGGTGGTTCCATCGGTTTCGCCGACCCCGAGCGCGAGCTGGCCTTCGGTTTCGTCGTCAACACCCTCGGCCCCTATGTGCTGATGGACCCGCGCGCCCAGCGCCTGGCGCGTCTGGCCGGCGACTGCCTGTAGCGACGAGCGGGAGGAACCTTCCTCCCATTCCGCCTTCTTAAGGGACGCCGCCGGCCAGCTCCCTTGCCTGCCTGTGCGACGGCGTTCCGCTTCCTGCGTCACTGCGCGCCGCTCGTCAGTTCGAGGTTAAAATCTCGTTCCAACTGAGTAAGTTATGCTCAACTCTTAAGCTGATTGCTGAAGTCAGGGCGCGGCTGTCTGCCCGTCGCGCCGGGTCTTCCTTCATGTTCCGCCTTATGGAATCGCTCCCATGAACCTGCTGTTCTCGAATTCGCTGAAAGTCTCCACCCTTGCGCTGTGCGTCGGTCTTTCCGCCTGCAGCCAGTTCCAGTCCCAGGACCCGGCCAAGGATGCGGCGAAGGCCCCGGAAAGCGCGGCCGCTGCCGCCAAGCCCGGTACCGGCCACTGGTGGTGGCCCTTCGGTGGCGACGAGGAAGTCAGCGCCGCGGCGCCCGCGCCGGAGAAAAAGCCCGTGGAAGCGGCCAAGGTTGCCGATGCTGGCAGCCAGCAGCCCGGTGGCCACTGGTGGTGGCCGTTCGGCGTGAGCGAGAGCAAGCCCGGCGCCGAGAAGGCCGCCAAACCGCAGAGCACCCAGGTCAGCAAGGAGTGGCTGGACCAGCACGAGAAATCCCTGCGCGCCGCCGTCGCCGGCAGCAAGTTCACCGTGGAGCGCCGCGAGAACGCCCTGGTGCTGATCGCGCCGGTGGAAGGCTCCTTCAACCCCAAGCGTCCTGAACTGCTGCTGCCAATCACCCTGGCGCCGCTGGGCAATGTGGCGAAGATGCTGCAGAACGACCCGGAAAGCGGCGTGCTGGTCCTCGGCCACAGCGACAGCTCGGGTGACAAGGCGGCCAACGACAAGGTCAGCCTGCAGCGCGCCCAGGCGGTGTCCTCGATCTTCCGCCTGAGCGGCCTGGGTGCCGACCGCCTGCGCCTGAAGGGCGTCGGCTCCAGCCTGCCGCGCGCCGACAACGCCAGCGCCGAAGGCCGCGCGCTGAACCGTCGCGTCGAAGTGCTGGTGACCCAGCGCACCAGCCTGCTGGCACTCGCCCAGGCCAACTGATCCCGCCCGCGCAGCGTCATTCCGCGAGGAATGACGCTTGTCGTGGATCAAGCGCGAAGGCGCAACTCTGGATAAGCTTAAGGACTTCTTCCGCAGGAGATTTCCGATGGCCCAGACCCTGGCCGATATGCGCCGCGAATACACCCGTGACGGACTGACCGAAGCCCAGGCGCCCGCCGAGCCGTTCAGCCTGTTCAGCCAGTGGTTCGAGGACGCGGTGAAGACCGAGCAACTGCCGGTCGAACCCAACGCGATGATGCTCGCCACCGTGGACGCCGACGGTCAGCCGCACTGCCGCGTGCTCCTGCTCAAGGGCCTGGACGAGCGCGGTTTCACCTTCTTCAGCAACTACGAAAGCGCCAAGGGCCAGCAGCTCGGGGAAAACCCGCGCGCGGCCATGACCTTCTTCTGGCCGGCGCTGGAGCGCCAGGTGCGCATCGAAGGCCGGGTGGAGAAGGTCTCCGCCGAAGAGTCCGCCGCCTACTACCGGGTACGCCCGCTGGGCAGCCGTCTGGGAGCCTGGGCCTCGCCGCAGAGCCGGGTGATCGATGGCCGTGGCGAGCTGGAGCAGCTGCTGGCCGAAACCGAACAGCGCTTTGCCGACACCGCGCCGAGCTGCCCGGAATTCTGGGGTGGCTACCGTCTGCTGCCGAGTCGTGTCGAATTCTGGCAGGGCCGCCCGAGCCGCCTGCACGACCGCCTCAACTTCCGCTTCGAGGGCGGGGCCTGGGTGCGCGAGCGTCTCGCCCCCTGAGCCCAAGCTCGCTCCAGCAAGTCAGTGTTCGCCTGCCGTGCGGTGTAGGATGCCCTGCATCCTCCCGCACAACGGACCCTGCCCCATGAAAGTCGTCATCGCCCCCGACTCCTTCAAGGAAAGCCTCGCCGCCCCCGAGGTCGCCGAGGCCATTTCCCGTGGCTGGCTGCGTGCGCGGCCGGGTGATCAGATGCTGTTGCGGCCCATGGCCGATGGCGGCGAGGGGACGGTGGACGCGGTGCTTGCTGCGCGGCCGGGTGAGCGCCGCGAGCAGGACGTCTGCGGCCCACTGGAGCAACCGGTCAAGGCCCACTGGGGCTGGCTGGACGATGCCACGGCGGTGATCGAAATGGCCGCCGCCAGCGGCCTGCACTGGGTACCGGAAGGCCAGCGCGATGCCACCCGCACCACCAGCCGGGGCACTGGCGAGCTGATCCGCGCGGCGCTGGATGCCGGCGCCAGGAAGCTCATCATCGGCCTGGGCGGCAGCGCCACCAATGACGGCGGCCTCGGCTTGCTGCAGGCGTTGGGTGTGAGTTTTCTCGATGACCAGGGCCGCGAACTTGGTGCCGGCGGTGCGCAACTGGCCCGCCTCGAACGCATTGACCTGTCGAAACTCGATCCTCGCCTGCTGAGTGTGGAGGTCGAAGTGGCCGCCGACGTCAACAACCCGCTTTGCGGTCCGCACGGCGCCTCGGCGGTGTTCGGCCCGCAGAAGGGCGCGAACCCGGCGCAGGTGGAGCAATTGGATGCCGCGCTCAAGCGCCTTGCCGAGGTCGCGGCGCTGGCCCTCGGACAGGATCACAGCCTGTTCCCCGGCGTCGGTGCGGCGGGTGGCCTGGGCTTCGCCTGCCGGGCCTTCCTCAAGGCGCGTTTTCGCCCCGGCATCGAGCTGATCGCCGAGTTGTCGGAGCTGGAGTCGGCGCTGGCCGGCGCGTCGCTGGTCATCACCGGGGAAGGGCGCCTGGATGGCCAGAGCCTGCACGGCAAGACGCCGGTGGGTGTGGCCCACGTGGCGCGACGTGCTGGCGTGCCGGTGATCGCACTGGCGGGCAGTGTTGGCGAAGGGCTGGCCGAACTGCGCGAGGTGGGGATCGAAGCGGCGTTCAGCCTGGCGCCGGGGCCGATCACCCTGGCCGAAGCCTGTGCACGGGCGGCGCAGGAGCTGGAAAACCGCGCCGAGGCGCTGGCGCGCTTCTGGTCGCTGGCTCAGGCGGCGCGGTAGTCGTCGGCGGCGCGCTGCAACCAGGCGGGCAGGTCGCGGCGCTTGACCTTCTGGCGCTTGGCGTCGGCCAGGCGTTCGAGCAGGTAGCTGCGTTTGTGCGGATCATCGCCGGCCAGCGACAGCGCCAGGTCGCGGTCCATCCAGCGACGGATGCGCCAGTAGATCCACCCATGGAAATACAGGCCGGCGGCCGTGGTAATGACGATGATGAAATAGTCCATGGGGCAGCTCCTCGTGCGGCCGTCAGGCTAACCGATCCGCCGACACAGAAAACTGCGCTGGGACAGGCGCATTCGTCGGATATGGCACAAACTGTACGGAAGCTGAATCGAGATCAGCTGTTTCACGACCTGGCGTGACAGGCGGGCTGTCGTCGGAGTCTAATACTCGTAGCCCTACTCGGAGGTTCCCTAATGCGTAAAACTGCCCTGATCGCCGTGACGTTCGCGGCCCTGGCCATGACCCTTGGTGGTTGCCAGTCCAGCCTGACCGGCGACACCTATACCCGTGAAGAAGCACGCACCGTGCAGAACGTTCGCATGGGGACCATCCAGGCCCTGCGCCCGGTGAAGATCGAAGGCACCAAAACGCCAATCGGCTCCGTAGCCGGCGCCGCGGTCGGCGGTATCGGTGGCAGCGCCATCGGTGGCGGCAAGGGTAGCTACGTCACCGCCATTATCGGCGCCGTGGCCGGCGGCCTGCTCGGTGCAGCCACCGAAGAAGGCCTGACCCGCACCCAGGGTGTGGAAATCACCGTCCGCGAAGACGACGGCAGCACCCGCGCCTACGTCCAGCAGGTCGATGAAGGCGCCGTGTTCCGCGTGGGCGAGCGCGTGCGCATCCTCACCGTCAACGGTACCAGCCGCGTCAGCCACTGACCGGTGCTTGGCTGCCCAACCGTGGCAGCCAAGGATTTTCAGCGCGCGGCAGTCGATTCGACTGCCGCGCGCTATCGTTTTGGGGGATTCGAAAATCGGCACGGAGCGCTGCCGACATGGCCCAGGCTGAATTTTCGTAATAATTCAATCCATGACGCACAATCGATAGATATGGATAATCGTAGCCTTCGTACGCCGGCCCCTGCGGTGCGGGGTCGTTTGTATGGACGCCGTCCGCCGGCGAGAAGGAGCAGGACATGATTCTGGCGCTGATCATCGCGCTGCCTTTCCTCGGGGTAATGCTGCCGTTGCTGGCCGAGCGCTTCGGCCGAACCGCCTGCGCGGCCGCCACCGGCCTGGTGCCGCTTGCCGGGTTGGTCCTGCTGTTGAGCCAGCGCTTCGTGCTGGGCGCGCAGCCGCTGGTGTATCGCTCGGAGTGGTTGCCTGAGCTGGGCCTGAACCTGAGCCTGCGTCTGGATGGCCTGGGCTTCCTGTTCGCTCTGCTGATCCTCGGCATCGGGCTGCTGGTGATCCTCTACGCCCGCTACTACCTGTCCGAGAAGGAGCCCGCCGGGCGCTTCTTCGCCTTCCTGCTGCTGTTCATGGGCGCCATGCTCGGCGTGGTGCTCAGTGAAAACCTGCTGCTGATGCTGGTGTTCTGGGAGCTGACCAGCCTGTCGTCGTTCCTGCTGATCGGCTTCTGGGGCCATCGCTCGGATGCCCGCAAGGGCGCGCGCATGGCGCTGGCGGTCACCGGTGGTGGGGGCCTGGCACTGCTGGCCGGCATCCTGCTGATCGGCCATGTGGTCGGCAGCTTCGAGCTTTCCAACGTGCTCGGTGCGCGCGAGGTGCTGCAGGCCAGCCCGCTGTTCCCGCTGGCGCTGTGCCTGGTGCTGCTGGGCGTGTTCACCAAGTCCGCGCAGTTCCCGTTCCATTTCTGGCTGCCCCACGCGATGGCGGCGCCGACGCCGGTGTCGGCCTACCTGCACTCGGCGACCATGGTGAAGGCTGGCGTGTTCCTGCTGGCGCGCCTTTACCCGCTGCTGTCGGGCAATGACCTGTGGTTCTACCTGGTCAGCCTCACGGGCCTGGCGACCCTGCTGATGGGCGCCTTCATCGCGCTGTTCCAGAACGATCTCAAGGGCCTGCTGGCGTACTCCACCATCAGCCACCTGGGCCTGATCACCCTGTTGTTCGGCCTGGATTCGCCCATGGCCAACGTCGCGGCGATCTTCCACATCATCAACCACGCCACCTTCAAGGCCTCGCTGTTCATGGCCGCCGGGATCATCGACCACGAGACCGGCAGCCGCGACATGCGCCGCATCAACGGCATGTGGAAGTACATGCCGCATACCGCCGTGCTGGCGATGGTGGCCTCCGCTTCCATGGCCGGCGTGCCGCTGCTCAACGGCTTCCTCAGCAAGGAGATGTTCTTCGGCGAGACCCTGGCGCAGAACATGATGGGCAGCTTCAACTGGCTGATCCCGGCGCTGGCCACGGTCGGCGCGCTGTTCTCGGTGAGCTACTCGGTGCGCTTCATCCACGACGTGTTCTTCAATGGCGAGCCGATCAACCTGCCCAACCCGAACCCCCACGAGCCGCCGCGCTACATGAAGGTGCCGGTGGAAGTTCTGGTGCTGATCTGCCTGCTGGTGGGCATCATGCCGGGGATCATCGTCGGCCCGCTGCTGGCTGGTGCTGCGGCGTCGAGCCTCAACGGCGCGCTGCCCGAGTACAGCCTGGCGATCTGGCACGGCTTCAACGCGCCGCTGGCCATGAGCTTCGTCGCCACCGCCGGCGGCGTGCTGCTCTACGTGCTGCGCAAGCCGCTGTTCGACTGGTACGCCGGGCTGCCGGCGATGGATGCCAAGCGGGTGTTCGAACAGCAGGTGCAGCGCGTGACGAACTTCGCCGCGCGGGTGACCGGCTACCTGGAGAACGGCTCGCTGCAGCGCTATTCGATGTTGCTGGTGCTGGCCGCCGTGGTGGTGGTGTTCGCCGGCCTCGCGCCGCTGCCGGGCATCGAAGGCGACCGCGCGCAGACGCCGCTGGACGGCATTACCGCGCTGGGCCTGGTCCTGCTGGCCATCGCCGGGCCGCTCACCGTCTGGTTCCACCGCCAGCGCCTGACCGCGCTGGTGATCCTCAGCATCGCCGGCCTGCTGGTGGCGCTGGCCTTCGCCCGCTTCGCCGCTCCGGACCTTGCGCTGACTCAGCTGTCGGTGGAAGTGGTGACCATGGTCCTGCTGATGCTGGCGCTGTACTACCTGCCGGCGCGGACCCCGAAGACTTCCAGCAGCCTGCGCCGCCTGCGCGATTTCCTGATCGCCCTGGGCGCCGGCCTGATGGTCACGCTGCTGACCTACGCCGTGCTCACGCGCCCCTACGACAGCATCGCCGGCTACTACCTGGAGAACAGTGTCTCCGGCGGCGGCGGGCACAACGTCGTGAACGTGATCCTGGTGGACTTCCGCGGCTTCGATACCCTCGGCGAGATCACCGTGCTGGCCATCGCCGCCGTCGGTATCTTCGCGCTGCTCGACGGCCTGCGCCTGCTGCGCCGCGAGCAGGATGACGAAGGCCGCGACTGGGCGAAGGACCGTTTCCCGCCGATCCTCGCTGCGCTGTCGCGCCTGCTGCTGCCGCTGGCATTGCTGGTTTCGGTGTTCATCTTCCTGCGCGGACACAACCTGCCGGGTGGCGGCTTCATCGCCGGGCTGATCACCTCGGTGGCGCTGATTCTTCAGTACATCGCCTGCGGCAGCCGCTGGGTGAGCACGCGCCTGCCGCTGGACTACAGCCGTCTTGCCGGCCTTGGCGTGCTGATCGCCGGGCTGACCGGGCTGGGCGCCTGGTTCTTCGGCTTCCCGTTCCTCACCTCGGCGTTCGGTCACTTCCACCTGCCGCTGGTGGGCGAGATCGAGCTGGCGACCGCCATGCTGTTCGACCTGGGCGTGTACTTCACCGTGGTCGGCGCGACGCTGTTGATACTTTCCGGGCTGGGTTCGGTCACCGCGCCTCCAGAGCCACTGACCCAGGAGGCGCACTGATGGAAGCGCTGTTCGCCATCGCCCTTGGCCTGCTCGCCGCCAGCGGCGTCTATCTGCTGCTGCGCGCGCGCACCTTCCCCGTCGTGCTGGGGCTGACCCTGTTGTCCTACGCGGTCAACCTGTTCCTCTTCGCCATGGGCCGGCTGGCCGGCGACCCGGCGGTGATCGGCAAGGTCGCCAACGCCGGCGATCCGATTCCCCAGGCGCTGGTCCTGACCGCCATCGTCATCGGCTTCGCCATGACCGCCTTCGTCATCGTGCTGGCCCTGCGCGGGCTGGCGGATACCGGCGGCGATCACGTGGATGGCGGCAACGGGGAGGAGGGCCGATGAACCATTGGCTGATTCTTCCGGTCCTGCTGCCGCTGTTCGCCGGCTGCGCGCTGCTGCTGGTGGGCGAGCGTCTGCAACGCGGCCTGTCGCTGCTCGCCACGCTGGCGCTAGTGCCGCTGGCCGCCGTGCTGCTGCAACAGGCCGACAGCGGCGTGGTGCAGTTCTATGCGCTGGGCAACTGGCAGCCGCCGTTCGGCATCATCCTGGTGCTGGACCGCCTGAGCGCGCTGATGATCGCCGCGACAGGGCTGCTCGCCAGCCTGTCGCTGATCTACGCGGTGCGCGGCGATGACCGGCGCGGCAAGCGCTTCCATGCGCTGTTCCAGTTCCAGCTGCTCGGTCTGAACGGGGCGTTCCTTACCGGGGACCTGTTCAACCTCTTCGTGTTCTTCGAGATCCTGCTGATCGCTTCCTATGCACTGCTGCTGCATGGCGGCGGGGCCGGGCGGGTGCGGGCGGGCGTGCACTATGTGGTGCTCAACCTGGTCGGCTCGGCGTTCTTCCTCATCGCGGTCGGCACGCTCTACGGCATCACCGGCACGCTGAACATGGCGCACATGGCCGAACGCGTGGCGCAGCTGAGTGCCGAGCAGGCGCCGCTGGTGCGGGCGGCGGCATTGCTGCTGCTGGTGGTGTTCGGCCTCAAGGCTGCGCTGCTGCCGTTGTACTTCTGGCTGCCCAGGGCCTATGCCGAGGCCACCGCGCCGGTGGCGGCGCTGTTCTCGATCATGACCAAGGTCGGTATCTACTCGATCCTGCGGGTCTACACGCTGATCTTCGGCGAGCAGGCCGGTGAGCTGGCGAACCTGGCCCAGGCCTGGCTGTGGCCGCTGGCGCTGGCCGGGATCGTCGCCGGCGCCCTGGGTGCGCTGGCCGCTACCACCCTGCAAGGCTTGCTCTCCTATCTGGTCGTGGTGTCCGCCGGCACGCTGCTGGCGGCCATCGCGCTGGGCACGCCGGAGGCGCTGTCCGCCGCGCTCTACTACCTGCTGCACAGCATCTGGGTGGCCGGCGGCCTGTTCCTGCTGGCCGACCTCATTGCCCGCCAGCGTGGCGACAAGGGCGGTCGACTGGTGCAAGGGCCGGCGCTGCTGCAACCGCATCTGCTGGGTGGTGCGTTCTTCTTCGGTGCTATTGCGGTCGCCGGCTTGCCGCCGCTATCGGGCTTCCTCGGCAAGCTGATGCTGCTGCGTTCGGTGAGCGGTGGCAGCGAAGCCATCGCGCTGTGGAGCGTGGTGCTGGTCAGTGGTCTGGTCACCATCGTCGCGCTGAGCCGAGCCGGCAGCACGCTGTTCTGGCGCACCGGACTGAGCGTGCTGGGTAGCGCCAATCGCGAACCGGTGAAGATGCTGGCGAGCTTCGCTCTGCTGGCCAGCGCGCCGCTGATGGTGGTCGCCGCACGGCCGCTGATCGACTACACCCAGGCGGCCGCCGCGCAGCTGCTGGACGCCGGGTTGTACCGCCATGCGATCCTGCTGGGAGGTGGCGCATGATCCGCCGTCTCCTTCCGCACCCAGTGCTCAGCGGCGTGCTGCTGCTGACCTGGCTGCTGCTGGTCAACGACTTCTCCCTCGGCCACTGGTTGCTCGGCGCCTTCCTCGGCGTGGCGATCCCGCTGTTGTGCCGCGACCTGCTGCTGTCCGTTCCGCGCATCCGCCGGCCAGGCCTGCTGCTGCGCTTCATCGGCCTGGTGCTGTACGACATCGTCGTGGCCAATCTGCAGGTGGCGAAGCTGGTGCTGGGGCCGAAGGCCAACCTGCGTCCGGGCTTCGTTGAGATACCGCTGGAGCTGACCGACGACTTCGCCATCAGCATCCTCGCCAGCGTCATCACCCTCACCCCCGGCACCTGTTCCGCCGACCTGTCCGCCGACCGCCGTACCTTGCTGGTCCACGGCATCGACGTGCCCGATCCACAGGCGCTGGTGGCGGACATCAAGGCGCGCTACGAGGCGCCGTTGAAGGAGGTGTTCCCGTGCTCGGCATCGTGATCCCGATCTGCCTGGCCTTGCTGGGCGTGGCCGTGCTGCTCACCGTGGCGCGGCTGATCCGCGGGCCGTCGGTGGCGGACCGCATTCTCGCGCTGGATACGCTGTCGATCAAGGCCATCGCGCTGATCGTGCTGTTCGGCATCTGGAAGGGCAGCGGCCTGTACTTCGAGGCGGCGCTGCTGATCGCGGTGATGGGCTTCGTCAGCACCGTGGCCCTGTGCAAGTTCCTGCTGCGCGGAGACATCATCGAATGAATACGATCATCGAAGCGCTGGTCAGCTTCCTGCTGCTGGCCGGCAGCCTGTTCGCCCTGCTCGGCGCCATCGGCCTTTACCGCCTGCCGGACTTCTACACGCGCCTGCACGCGCCGACCAAGGCCTCGACCCTGGGCGTGGGCGGGGTGGTGCTGGCTTCGCTGCTGTACTTCAGTACGCGCGGGGAGGGCGTCAGCCTGCATGAGGTGCTGATCACCGTGTTCCTCTTCATCACCGCACCGGTCAGCGCGCACCTGCTGGCCAAGGCGGCGATGCAGCAGCGCGTGCCGGTGGAGCGCGGGACCCAGGGCAAGCCCTGGGAGTGAGCGGCGGAGAATGCGAGTTTTCGTACAGCTGGCTTCGCCGATTTTCGCGTCAGAACAGACCGGGACTGAGCTGGCGCGTGTTGGCGGCCCCTATAGTGGCGTGCACTTTTATCAGGTGCTCCTGCCATGTCTATCGAAGCAAGCCTAATGCTGTTGGCCGCCGCTACGGCCATTTCGACCCCCGCCATCTCTCCCGCCAGCTACCCGAGTGCGCTTCAAGGAGACTGGATCCTTGCTGAGTACTCAGACTCTTGCCGACGTGCGCGAGAGTTTGGCTCCGATGTTCTGCTCAGGGTTACTGCGCACGCAATCCTTTCCCATGAGTCCGAGTTCGCGCCTCAGCAAATAGAAGTCGATAGTAAGCTGCGGAACCGCTGGAGGATTGCCTCCATCGAGCGTTTCGAAGGAGATGAGCTTCCGCGCTGGCAAATGTTTACCGCTGAACGCGACAAACTGACAGTGCGGGACCTCGACAATCGGCTCCAACCAAATAGAAGCCTGGTCTTTCAGCGCTGCCCAGATTGAGCCGCCAATCTCCGGCCCATACAGTTTCCCCACCGTTCTGTACCTGTCGGCCGCAAGCCAGCGCCTCCTATACTCCGGGGACCTTTTGACTGGAGCGTCCCGTGCAGCAATCCCGGCCGTTCGCCCTCGCGTGCCTGGTGCTGGCCATGGCGCTCTGGGGCAGTTCCTTCATCGCGCTGAAATTCGCCTTCCAGGAAATGCCCGCCATGTGGGTGATCTTCGCCCGGATGGCGCTGGGCAGCCTGATCTTCCTCGCCGCCTGGCGCTGGCGCGGGCGCATCGACTACCGCCCCGGCGACTGGAAGTGGCTGCTGGCGCTGGCCGCCTGCGAACCCTGCCTGTACTTCATCTTCGAGTCCCTGGCGCTGCAGCAGACCAGTGCCGCGCAGGCCGGGATGATTACCGCGCTGCTGCCCCTGCTGGTCGCGGTCGGCGCGTTCTTCCTGCTGCATGAGAAGATCGCCCGCAATACCTGGCTGGGCTTCGCCCTGGCGGTGCTCGGCTCGCTCTGGCTGACCCTGGCCAGCGAGCCGGACCGCCACGCGCCCAATCCGCTGCTGGGCAATTTCTACGAACTGCTGGCGATGCTCTGCGCCACCGGCTACACCCTGCTGCTCAAGCACCTGTCGGCGCGCTACTCGCCCTTTATCCTGACCGCCATGCAGGCGTTCATCGGCACGGCGTTCTTCCTTCCGCTGGCGCTGGCAACCTCCGGCCTGCCGGCAGCGCCCGGCCCGACCGGCTGGATCGCGCTGGTCTACCTGGGCAGCGTGGTCACCGTTGGCGCCTACGGCCTGTACAACTTCGGCGTCAGCCGCCTGCCGGCGAGCCAGGCGACCGGCTTCATCAACCTGATCCCGGTGTTCACCCTGATCTTCGCCGCGCTGCTGCTGGGCGAAGTGCTCAGCGGCCAGCAGGCGCTGGCCGCCGGCCTGGTCTTCGCCGGCGTCGCCCTCAGCCAGTGGCGCAGCGCGCCGCCCACATCGCCCGCCGGTGTGCTGGACTGAACCCATTGATCCCTTTGTCCTGCCAGGAGTACCCAGCATGTCCGCCCAGGAACGCAACTGGACCCGCGAGGCGATCCGCATCATCGAGGCGGATTTCCAGCGCAGCGCCGATACCCACCTGATCCCCCTGGACATGCCCGGCCTGCCGGGCGTGGACCTGTACTTCAAGGACGAGTCCAGCCACCCCACCGGCAGCCTCAAGCACCGGCTGGCGCGCTCGCTGTTCCTCTACGCGCTGTGCAACGGCTGGTTGCGGCCCGGCGCTCCGGTGATCGAGGCGTCCAGTGGCTCCACGGCCATCTCCGAGGCGTATTTCGCCCGGCTGCTCGGCGTGCCCTTCATCGCCGTGGTACCGGCCAGCACCTCGAAGGAGAAGATCGCGCAGATCGCCTTCTACGGTGGCCAGTCGCACCTGGTGGACGACCCGACGCAGATCTACGCCGAGTCCGAACGCCTGGCGAAGGAAACCGGCGGCCACTTCATGGACCAGTTCACCTACGCCGAGCGCGCCACCGACTGGCGGGCGAACAACAACATCGCCGAATCGATCTTCCAGCAGATGCGCCACGAGCGTTTCCCCGAGCCGTCCTGGCTGGTCTCCAGCCCCGGCACCGGTGGCACCCTGGCAACCCTCGGGCGTTTCGCCCGCTATCGTCGGCACGAGACCCGCGTGCTCTGCGCCGATGCCGAGCGCTCGGTGTTCTTCGAGTCCTATCGCACCGGCGACCGCGACCTGACCCTGAACTACGGCTCGCGCATCGAAGGCATCGGCCGCCCGCGCGTGGAAGCGTCCTTCCTGCCCAACGTGATCGACGCCTGCTGCAAGGTGCCGGACGACCTGTCGCTGGCGGCCATGCACTACCTGGCGCAGCGCCTGGGCCGGCATGTCGGCGGCTCCAGCGGCACCAACCTGATCGGCGCGCTGCTGGTGGCGCAGCGGATGGTGGCACGGCGCGAGAGCGGCTCGGTGGTGGCGATCCTCTGCGACAGCGGCGAGCGCTACGAGACTTCCTATTACAACCCGTTGTGGCTGATTTCCCAGGGCTTCGACCTCGATCCGCTGATCGAGGCGGTGCGCCAGTGCGCCGAGCATGGCGTGGCGCTGCCGGGCGATCTGCCCTGTATCGGACTGGAGTGAGCAACACCTATGAAGACCATCGGCCTGATCGGCGGCATGAGCTGGGAGTCGACCATTCCCTACTACCGGCAGATCAATGAACGCATCAAGGAACGCCTGGGTGGCCTGCACTCGGCGAAGGTCGCGCTGTACAGCGTGGACTTCCACGAGATCGAGCGCCTGCAGCACGCCGGCGACTGGGACGCCGCCGGCCGCGTGCTGGCGGACGCGGCACGCTCGCTGAAGGCGGCGGGGGCGGACTTCCTCGTGCTCTGTACCAACACCATGCACAAGGTGGCGCCGGCCATCGAGGCGGCGGTGGATATCCCGCTGCTGCACATCGCCGACCCGACCGCCGCAGCGATCCGCGCGGCGGGCGTGTCCACGGTCGGCCTGCTGGGCACCCGCTTCACCATGGAGCAGGCGTTCTACAAGGATCGCCTGGTGGAGAAGTTCGGCCTGCAGGTGCTGACGCCGAACGAGACCGATCGCCAGGTCGTGCACCGGATCATCTACGAGGAACTGTGCCTGGGACAGATTCACGACGAGTCGCGGCAGGAGTATCGGCGCATCATCGCCGCGCTGGTGGAGCAGGGCGCCGAGGCGGTGATCCTGGGCTGCACGGAGATTTCCCTGCTGGTCGGCCCGGTCGATGCTTCGGTGCCGCTGTTCGACACCACTGCGCTTCACGCGCTGCACGCGGCCGATGCCGCTCTTTGACGGGGACGAACAGCATGAGCTTCATCAGCCTGAAGGTGCGCGCGGCGTTCATCATGCATGGCTACGACGAGCAGAACCGCGAGGTCATCGAGCAGGTCTCGGACCCTGACTTCGTCGAGAAGCTGGTGCGCCTCGAGCGCATCCAGTCGATCAGCGAGAAGTATGTGCTGGTGACCGCCAGCGATGGCCGGCTGGCCTATTGGGAGTATGCCGAAGACTTCGCCGCGCTGAAGGCGCGGCTGGTCGCGGCGGGGCTCCTCGTTTGAGGTTGCCGGCGGATAACCTGTTCCAGGTTATGCGCCCTACGGTGCCGAAATTACCGGGGGTGTAGGAGCGGACTTTGTCCGCGATGGCATCCGGCGCGATGCGGACCGATCGCGGACGGAGTCCGCTCCTGCGTCCCGGCTGGCAGTTACCGCGCGCCGGCCGTTCAATCCCCGCTGGAGCCGCCCGGATAGGCGCAACCGCGCATGACCTTGTCGTTCAGGCGCAGTTCGGCGGAGAGGTTGCTCAGCGCGCCGCTCATGCTGTCCTGGCAGCGCGCCGGGGCGATCCACAGCTCGACCTTCTCGCCGTTGGCTTCGCTGGAGTAGCTGGTGCTGCCTTCGGGTACGCCTTCGGCGATATAGGGCAGTACCTGCGATTCCTTGCCCGGCTGCTCGATCAGCATGCCCTGGCTGTTCACCAGCACGCTCCAGCCCGGCTCGTTGCCGTGAGCGCGGACTACCGCGCGCTTGAAGTTCGGGTCGTCGCAACCGGCGCCTTCGTTCTGCAGGCGCAGGACCTTGCTCACTTCCAGCTTGCCGTCGGTGCCCGAGGCGGTGCTGCCGCTGAAGTTGCCGCGCAGGTCGGCGAACAGCGTGCTGGCGCCGTCGTTGAACAGCTCCAGGGCATCGCGGGGCAGCCCGGTGTTGCCGGTGTCCTCGATGCTGAAGCGGCGCTGCTCGTTGCAGCTGCGGAACACCAGCTTGCCGTCCTGGCGGGTCAGTTCGCCCTGCAGGCGGGTGGAGGCGTTAAGATCGGTCTTGTTCGGCGTCCACACCTGGCACGCGGCGAACAGGGGCAGCAGGCTGAACAGAATGAAACGGCTGGATCGCATGGAACGGGCTCCCTCGAAAGTGCGCCCACGTTACCCAGCGAAGCCGGCCACCTCAAGCCGACGAGGAGGATTTCGGATGATTCGTTGCAAGCGCGCCTACGAGGCGCCGACGCAGGAGGACGGCCAGCGGGTGCTGGTGGACCGCCTGTGGCCACGGGGGATTCGCAAGGAAGACCTGCATCTGGTGCAGTGGGCCAAGGAGGCATCGCCGTCGAATGAACTGCGCCAGCGTTTCCACCACGACCCGAACCTGTTCGAGGACTTCCGCCAGGCTTACCACGGCGAGCTCAATGCCCATCCGGAGCACTGGATGGGCCTGCTGGACCTGGCGCGCAAGGGCACCTTGACGCTGCTCTATGCGGCGAAGGACGAAGCAAACAACAACGCCCGAGTGCTGGCGGAGTTTCTCGAAGACGAACTGGAGAAACAGGGCGAGGGCAGTTCGCCGGTGTGTTACGCCGGCAAGCCAGACTGACCGTGTAGGAGCGGGCCATGCGAGCGATCGCGGGCATGGCCCGCTCCTACAGGTGTATTCCGGCGGTCACCAGATCTTGTACACCTGTCCGCTCTGCTTGCCCTCCACGCTGCGGGCGAAGCCCAGCGCGGCATCGGCGGCCGGCACCGGCTTGAAACCACGGAAGAACGGCGCGTAGCCCTCCATCGATTCCACCAGCACGTTCGGGCTCACCGCGTTGATTCGCTGGCCGCGCGGCAGTTCCAGGGCGG
This sequence comes from Enterobacterales bacterium AE_CKDN230030158-1A_HGKHYDSX7, assembly GCA_046940325.1. GTDB lineage: Bacteria > Pseudomonadota > Gammaproteobacteria > Pseudomonadales > Pseudomonadaceae > Pseudomonas. The sequence continues at coordinate 163,012 of JBKYMN010000003.1, forward strand.
CGCTGCGCACGAAGCCTTCCACCGCGCCGTTGACCAGGCTGGCCGAACTGCCCAGCACGATGGGCTGCTCGCTGAGGATGCCGGTGGTGAGGGTGAAGGAGGCACCGTCGTTGGCGTACTGGCTGCCGATCAGCACCAGGTTCACCTGGCCCATCAGCTTGTCCTTCAGGCCGACTGCCATCTCCGCCTCGCCCATTTCCGCCAGCGCACCGAAGTGCACCTTGCCGGCCGCGCTGACCAGGGCATCGAAGCCGCCAACCTGCTCGAACAGCGCGCGGATCGAGGCGCTGTCGGTGATGTCCACGCGGTAGTCGCCGCTGTTGCGGCCGACACGGATGATCTCGTGGCGCGGGGCCAGTTCGTTGGCGACCGCCTGGCCGAGGGTGCCGCTGGCGCCGATCAGGATGATTTTCATGGGGCTCTCCACTGAGGTGGTTTGGCTGAAAGTGAATTCAGTCTAGAGTGACCTTCTGTTTTGATAATCCAGCCAATCGACAACCTTTGGTTTTCATATGGAAACAATCGCCAGCGACCTGGAAGACCTCTCCGCCTTCGCCATCCTGCTGGAATGCGGCAGCTTCACCCGCGCCGCGGAGAAGCTCGGCTGCAGCAAGGGCCAGTTGTCCAAGCGGATTTCCGCGCTGGAACAGGCGCTGGGCGCGACGCTGGTGCACCGCACGACCAGACGCCTGTCGCTGACCGCCGCCGGCGCGGCGTTGCTGCCGGAGGCTCAAGCGCTCAATGCCCAGGCCGCGCGGGCGCGGCAGGCGGTGCTGGCGTTGCAGGAGGAGGCGCAGGGCAAGGTGCGGCTGAGCGTGCCGGTGTCCCTGGGCGAAACCTTCTTCGATGCCTGGCTGATGGAGTTTTCCCGCCAGTACCCGGACATCCGCCTGGAGCTGGACCTGTCCAACGAACGCCGCGACCTGGTGGCCGACGGCTTCGACCTGGCGATCCGCTCCGGCAGCCTGGCGGTGGACGAGCGTCTGGTCGCGCGGCCGCTGTTCGCCCTGCAGGAACTGACCTGCGCCACCCCGGGCTACCTCGCCGAGCACGGCGCGCCGCAGGCGCCGGCGGACCTGGCCGGGCATTCCTGCCTGCAGAACACCCACTACGCGGACAGCGACGTCTGGCTCTACCAGCGCCACCACGAACTGTTCCGTGTGACGGTGAACGGCCTGCTGGCCAGCAACCACTACACCCTGCTGAAGAAGGCTGCTCTGGCAGGCGCGGGGATCAGCCGCCTGCCTTCCTACATGATTCAGCAGGAATTGGCTGAAGGCAGCCTGGTCTGGCTGTTGCGCGATTACCAGACGCGGACCCAGCCGGTGTTCCTCATCCACGCCTACCAGAGCCGCCTGCCGCGGCGTACGCAGCTGCTGGCGGACTACCTGTTGCGCTGGTTCGAGCGCAGTCGGATGCAGCTGGTCGCGCTGGAAGGCTGACAGAGGTTTCGTTCAGCTTCGTTCAGCGATGGTTCAGAGAGGGTTCAGGGGAAGTTCAGGGACCGATCGTTAGGCTTTCACCATCACTTTTGAGAGCCTTCCGAGGTAACCACCATGAACCGTTCCACTCTGCTGCTGACTGCCCTGTTCACCAGTGCCGCCCTGCTGACCGGCTGCGCGTCGAACCTGTCGGGTTCTTCCTACTCCCGTGCCGACGCCCGCTCCGTGCAGAACGTGCGCATGGGCACCATCGAATCGTTGCGCGCGGTGCAGATCGAAGGCACCAAGACGCCCATCGGCACCCTGGCCGGCACCGCGATCGGCGGTATCGCCGGCAACTCCATCGGTGGCGGCCGCGGCAAGGCCATCACCACCATCCTCGGCGGCGTCGCCGGCGGTGCGGCGGGCTCCGCAGTGGAAGAGGGCATCACCCGCACCCAGGGCGTCGAGATCGTGGTCCGCGAGGACGACGGCGGCACCCGCGCCTATGTCCAGGCGGTGGATTCCCAGCAGTTCCGGGTTGGTGATCGCGTTCGCATCATGACCGTCAACGGCGCCAGCCGCGTGACCCTTTGAGCTGACACGGAGGATGCATCATGCGCCGCCTGTTGATCGCTCTGTTGCTGACCGTCGGCTGTGGCACCGCCATGGCCGAGGATGACGGGGGCTTCTGGTACCTGCAGACCAGTGTCTACACCACCCACTGGAACCATGACCCGGAGCACAACAACCACCAGGAACTGATTGGCCTCGAGCGTAACCGCGCCGATGGCATCGTCTGGGGCGGCGCGACCTTCAAGAACTCCTTCAGCCAGCGCTCCAACTATGTCTACGCCGGCAAGCGCTATGACTGGGATGGCACGCCGTTCTACGCCAAGATCACCGGCGGCGCGCTGCAGGGTTATCGTGGCGACTACCGCGACAAGATCCCGCTGAACCGCTATGGGGTGGCGCCGGCGATCATCCCTTCGGTCGGGGCGCACCTTGGCCCGGTCGGCGCCGAATTCGTGGTGCTGGGGAATGCGGCGGCCATGGTCAACGTCGGCGTACGCTTCTGATACTTCAGCCTGCAAAAGCGAAACGGGCCGCGATGAATGTTCATCGCGGCCCGTTTCGTTTCTGAAGGGTGAAAATGTCAGGCGGTCACGTCCTTCAGCGCCTTGTCCAGGCAGTCGATGAACAGCTCGGCATGTTCCTGCTCGAAAGCCAGCAGCGGGCGGATCTTCAGGATGTTCTCCAGCGGCCCGGCCGCACTGATCAGCACACCGCGTTCGCGCATGGCGTTGACCACCTGGCGGGTCTGGTTGGCGGCGGGTGTTTTCGCCGCGCGGTTGGTGACCAGTTCAACGCCGAGGAACAGTCCCGCGCCGCGAACGTCGCCGATCAGTTCATGACGCTCGGCCAATTGGCGGATGCCGTCGGCGAGGAAGCTACCGATGCGCTGGGAGCGCTCCTGCAACTGCTCGTCGCGGATCACGTCGAGCACCGCCTGGGCGGCCGCGCAGGACACCGGGTTGCCACCGAAGGTGTTGAAGTAGCGCACCTCGCGGCCGAAGCGTTCGAGGATTTCCGGGCGCACCACCACGCCGGCAATGGGCTGGCCGTTGCCCATGGGCTTGCCGAGGGTAACGATGTCCGGTTGCACGCCGTGGCGCTGGAAGCCCCACATGGCGTCGCCGGTACGGGCGAAGCCGCTCTGCACTTCGTCGGCGATGTAGAGCAGGCCTTCGTCCTGGGCGATCTTGACCGCTTCGGCGAGGAAACCGGCCGGGTCGGCCAGCACGCCGTCGCTGGCGAAGATGCCATCGAGCAGCAGCGCGGCGGGTTTGATGCCGTGGGCGCGCAGGTCGGCGATGGCGGCGCGCACGTCGTCGGCGAACAGCTTGCCGACGTTCTCCGCGCCCAGCCGGTAGGCATCCGGCGCACGCACGGTGCGGGCGTGCGCGGGCAGGGTGATGCCGGCGCCGAGGGACGGCGACAGCTCGGAGATGGTGCCGGTGACGCCGTGGTAGGCGAAGCGGGTGATGATCACCCCGGTGCCGCCGGTGTACTGGCGGGCGATGCGCAGGGCGAGGTCATTCGCCTCGCTGCCGGTGCAGGTGAACATCACCTGGTCGAGGCCGGCGGGGAAGGTGGCAAGCAGGTCCTCGGCGTAATCGAGGATGCCTTCCTGCAGGTAGCGCGTGTGGGTGTTCAGCACCGCCGCCTGGCTGGCAATGGCCTGTACCACGCGCGGGTGGCAATGGCCGATGGAGGCGACGTTGTTGTAGGCGTCCAGGTAGCGGTTGCCCTGGTTGTCGTAGAGCCACACGCCTTCGCCGCGCACGGTGTGCAGCGGGCGCTCGTAGAACAGTCGGTAGGCCGGGCCGAGCAGGCGCGCGCGGCGTTCGATCAGGTGGCGCTCCTGTTCGCTCAGGCGCTCGGCATCGGCGGCGCTGAAGCCGTTGGGCATGGTCATGGACGGGGCTCCTCTTCGTTCTTGGCGGCGTGGCAGGCGGCGATGATCTGCTCCTGCGCCTGTTCCCGGCTCAGGCTGGCCAGGCCCTGCAGGCTCTGCCAGGCGTGGCGGGTGTTGCGCAGGATGTAGTCACGGTTCTCGGGGTGCAGGCTGGCGCGCCAGGCGGTGATGCTCAGGGTCATGATCAGGCGGGTGGCGATCAGGTCGGCAAGGATTTCCTGTTCCTCGGCCAGCAGCGGGCAACGCCGGTGGTAGGCGGCGATCATCTCGCAGGCGGTGGCCAGCGGCGCGTCGGGTTCGCCCACCTGGTAGGCGGCGGCGACGCCGAGGTCGTTGACCAGCGGCGCGTGGACCATGTCGCCGAAGTCGAGGATGTTGCGCACCCGGTCCGGGTGCTGCGCATCGACGATGACGTTGTGCGGGTTCAGGTCGTTGTGGATGACCTGGGCGCGCAGCGTGGCCTGGCGGGGCAGGGCGTGGCGCTCGAAGTTGTCGAGGAAGCGCTCGACCAGGGTGCGCTGGTCGCGGTCCTCGATGTAGGGCAGCAGGTTGCGCAGGCGCGAGGCGTGCTTGAGGTCCCAGAGCAGTTCGTGGTCAGCGGTGGCCGGGTGCTCGAAGCCCTTGAGCGCCAGGCCCAGGCGCGCCAGGTCGTCGCCCAGGTTCTCGCGCAGGGCGCGGCTGCGTTGCGGTACGCGGTGCAGCGGGACGCCGTCGACGAAGGAGAACAGCCGGGCAATCATCGGCTGGCCGTCGACGCTGATGGGAATCTGGTGTTCGCCGTTGAGCGAAGGGTAGACGCGTTGCACCGCCAGGGTCGGGTCCAGCGCCTCGACGCGCAGCAGGGCGCGGGTCTGGAAGTCCACCACCTGTGGGTCTTCCAGCGGGTGCGAAAGCTTCAGCAGGCGGTCGTCGCCGTGGCCGTGGGCGATGTGGAAGTTCAGGTCGCGTTCGCCGGCGAGGCGATGCAGGGTGCCGCGCTGGCCGAAGTATTGCTCGGCGATGGCAGCGGCCTGGGCGTCGTTCACCTGGGCGGGGGCCGCTTCCAGCAGGTGGTCGTGGACGGGAGCGGTATTGAGGGGCACGGGTACATCTCCAGCAGGGGCAACGGGTCCAACAGGGTTCAGCGGGGTGTCGCGGGTCGAGCGGTGTTTCAAGGATGCGGCGAAACGGCGTGACCGTCCGGCGCGGGGCCGGACGGTCAGCGCGGGCTTACTTGCTGGCCCAGGCGTTGAAGCGCTGTTCCAGTTCCTCGCCGTGGTCGATCCAGAACTCGGTGTCCATGGCGCGCGCGTTCTCCAGGTTCTGCGGCGCGGTGGGGAGTTTCGGCGCGATGGCGGCGTCGATCAGCGGGATGGTGTTCTTGTTGGTCGGGCCGTAGGGGATGTTCTCGGCGAAGACCTTCTGGTGCTCGGGCTGGTTGGCCAGGGCGATGAACTGCTCGGCCAGCTCTTTCTTCGGGCTGCCCTTGACGATGGCCCAGTGGTCCAGGTCGTAGATGCTGCCGTTCCACTGGATGGCGAAGTCGCGGCCCTCCTTCTGCGCGGTGGCGACGCGGCCGTTGTAGGCGCTGGTCATCACCACGTCACCGGCGGCCAGCCATTGCAGCGGTTGCGCGCCGGCTTCCCACCACTGGATGTAGGGCTTGATCTCGTCGAGCTTCTTGAACGCGCGGTCCACGCCTTCCTTGGTGCCGAGCACCTTGTACAGGTCGGCCTGCTTCACGCCGTCGGCTTCCAGGGCGAACTCCAGGGTGAACTTGGCGCCACGGCGCAGGCCGCGCTTGCCCGGATACTTCTTCACGTCCCAGAAGTCGGCCCAGCCGGTGGGGGCGCTGGCGAGCTTCTTGGCGTCGTAGGTGAGTACCGTGGACCAGATGAAGATGCCGACGCCGCAATCGCTTACGGCGGCGTCGAGGAAATCGGCCTGCTTGCCGAGCTTGCTCCAGTCGAGCTGCTCGAACAGCCCCTCGCTGCAACCGCGCATCAGTTCCGGGGACTCCACTTCCACCACGTCCCAGCTGGTCTTGCCGGTATCGGCCATGACCTTGATCTTGGCCATCTCGCCGTTGTATTCGGCGCCCTGGACGGTGACCTTGGCCTGCTGCTCGAAGGGTTTGTAGAAGGCCTTTTCCTGGGCCACCTTGTTGTCTCCACCGAAGGACACCACGGTGAGTGTTTCGGCATGCAACTGGGCGGCGCCGCCGGCCAGCATCATCAGAGCTATGGCTTTCTTGAACATGCGATGACTCCTGAGCGGGCCAATCCGGCCCATGTATAAGAGGGCAGCTTCAAGAGTGGGGCGCTGCGCCGGACCCAGCTGAATGGTCGGCTGATACGCCCTCGGACATCAGGGAGAGGAACGGGCGGAACGGGTGTGGTCGATCATGGGAAAGTGCTCCGTTTCTTGTTGTTGTTCGGATAGCTCGTTGTAGGACCAAGCTGAGTCGATTAAAACACCTTCCAAAACATGATGCATCATGTTTTTATTGAGCCCATCACGTCACGGACGTTTCGACATCGCAAAGGGGATGCACCATGAACCAGACCCGAACCCTGCTGCTCACCGGCGCCAGCCGCGGCATCGGCCATGCCACCGTGAAGCACTTCAACGCCGCCGGCTGGCGCGTGTTCACCGCCTCGCGCCAGGACTGGAGCGCCGAGTGCCCCTGGGCCGAAGGGCTGATCAACCACATCCACCTGGACCTGGAAGACATCGACAGCGTGCAGGCCAACCTGCCGCTGATCCGTGAAAAGCTCGGCGGCACCCTGCATGCGCTGGTGAACAACGCCGGCATCTCGCCCAAGGGCCCGGAAGGTGAGCGCCTGGGGGTGCTGGGCAGCGACTACGCCACCTGGCTCAAGGTGTTCAACGTCAACCTGTTCTCTACCGCGCTGCTGGCGCGTGGGCTGTTCGACGAGCTGAAGGCGGCCAAGGGCTCGGTGATCAATGTCACCTCCATTGCCGGGTCCCGCGTGCACCCCTTCGCCGGCGCCGCCTATGCCTGCTCGAAGGCTGCGCTGGCGGCGCTGACCCGCGAGATGGCCCATGACTTCGGCCCGCACGGTGTGCGGGTGAACGCCATCGCGCCGGGGGAGATCGACACGGCCATCCTCTCGTCAGGTACCGAACTGATCGTCGAGCGTGATATCCCGATGCACCGCCTGGGCAAACCGGAGGAGGTCGCCTCGCTGATCCACTTCCTCTGCACCAGCGGCGCGTCCTATGTGAATGGCGCGGAAATCCACGTCAACGGCGGGCAGCATGTGTGAAACCGGCTGGCATTCGGCGCGATCAGCGACCATCATGCGCGCCCGAATGCCGCAGCACGCGATGAGACAGCCATGAACTACCCGATCGAAGGGCTCAATCATTCCTACCTGGGCAGCGGCGTTTATGCGCTGCTGCGCGAGGCGCTGATCACCGGCCGCTTCAAGCCGGACGACCGCCTGCGCATCCGCGACCTGGCCCAGCAGCTGGGCACCAGCGTCACCCCGGTGCGCGATGCCATCCTGCAACTGGCCAAGGAGCAGGCGCTGGTGCTCAAGACGCCGCGCGATATCCGCGTGCCGCTGCTGAGCCGCGAGCAGTACCTGGAAATCCGCAGCATCCGTGTGGCGCTCGAAGGCCTCGCCGCCGAGACCGCCGCCGCGCGCGCCAGCGACGAGCAACTGGACGAGCTGGAAGCCAACATCCGCGAGAACCTCGACGCGATCCACGCCGAGGACCTGGAGCTGGCGCTCAAGCTCAACCAGGCCTTCCACTTCGCCCTGGCCGACATCGCCGGCATGCCGCTGCTGCGCGCCTTCCTCGACAGCCTGTGGATGCGCACCGGCCCGCTGATCGCCCAGGCCTATGCCGACTTCAACGAGCGCATGGCCATCGAGCACCACTGGGACGTCCTGCGTGCCCTGCGTGAACGCAATGGCGCCGCCGCCCGCGAGGCGATCCACGCCGACCTGCTGGACGGCAGCGAGAAGATGCTGGAGTTCATCGCCCAGACCGAAGCGCCGGAGCAGGAAGCCGGCTGACCCTGCTTGCTCCCTGTAGGAACGGGCCACGCCCGTGATCGCGGGCATGGCCCGCTCCTACAGGTTTGGCTCCGAAGTTCGGGGTTTTGTAGGAGCGAACGCTCAGACCGCGCCGTCCTTGCGCAGCGCAGCGATAGCAGCCGCGTCGTAACCCAGCCCGGCCAGTACCTCGTCCGTGTGCTCGCCCAGCTTCGGGCCGATCCACTCGGCGCTGCCGGGGGTGTCGGAGAGCTTGGGCACGATGCCGGGCATGCGGAAGGGTTTGCCGTCCGGCAGCTTGGCCGAGAGGAACATTTCCCGAGCGAGGAATTGCGGGTCGGCGAACATGTCTTCGGCGGAGAAGATGCGGCTGGCCGGCACCTCGGCGTCGTTCAATACCTTGAGCACCGTGTCCAGCGACTCGGAGCGCGCCCAGCGGTCGATGATGCCGTACAGCTCGTCGCGGCGAGCATCGCGGCCATCGTTGCTGGCCAGGGTCGGGTCGTCGGCCAGGTCGAGGCGGCCGATGGCGGTCATGAAGCGGCGGAAGATGGCGTCACCGTTGGCGGCGATCTGCACATGCTTGCCGTCTGCCGTGGTGTGCACGGAGGAGGGCGTGATGCCGGGCATGATGTTGCCGCTGCGCTCGCGGATGAAGCCGAACACGTCGAACTCCGGCACCATGGATTCCATCATGGCGAACACCGCTTCGTAGAGCGCCACATCCACTACCTGCCCGGCGCCGCCGTTGACCTCGCGGTGGCGCAGCGCCATGAGCGCACCGATCACGCCCCACAGCGCGGCGATGGAGTCGCCGATGGAGATGCCGGTGCGCACCGGCGGGCGGTCCTCGAAGCCGGTGATGTAGCGCAGCCCGCCCATCGACTCGCCCACCGCGCCGAAGCCCGGCTGGTCCTTGTAGGGGCCGCTCTGGCCGAAGCCGGAGAGACGCACCATCACCAGCTTCGGGTTCAACGCGTGGATCACGTCCCAGCCCAGGCCAAGCTTTTCCAGCACGCCGGGGCGGAAGTTCTCGATCAGGATGTCGGCCTCGGCCAGCAGTTTCTTCAGCACCTCGCGGCCTGACTCGTGCTTCAGGTTCAGGGTCAGCGAACGCTTGTTGCGCGCCTGCACGAACCACCACAGCGAAGTGCCCTCGTAGAGCTTGCGCCATTTGCGCAGCGGGTCGCCGCCGTCGGGGGATTCGACCTTGATGACTTCGGCGCCGAACTCCGCACACAACCGCGAGGCGAAAGGCCCGGCGATCAGGGTGCCCAGTTCGATGACCTTGAGGCCGGCGAGGGGTTTGGCGGTGCTGTTCATCGCGCTGTCCGATCAGAGGGTAATCGGCGGACTCTAACCCTTGCGCACCCGTTCGAACAGGCCGCCGGGCAGAGGCAGTGCCGCGACGCTTTGCGGCGGCCCTGCGCGCGCGTAGAGTAGCTATATTCAGATGCTTCCTACTTCAGCTCGCGCGGTTTCGCGCAGGTACACCGTGATGCGTTCGTCGACTTCCCAACAGCCCGATGGCCTGACGGCATTCCCTGGTGAATGCGCGCCGGCAGGTGGCGAGGGGGCTGCATGACGTTGCATTTGCCGACGCTGGTGGTCGTCGACCTCTATGTGCTGACCCTCGTCGGTGTCCTGATGGCCTTTGCCTGGCACGGCGGACGCCGCGATGCCACCCTCGGCTACATGAGCGCGGCACTGCTGCTGGGCGCGCTGGGCACCTTCCTCGCCACCCTGCGCGGTATCGGCGTGGACGTGGTGCCGATCCTGCTGGGCAACGTCATCCTGCACCTGTGCTCGGCGATGACCTGGACCTCCATGCGCGTGTTCGCCGGGCGCAAGCCGCACTGGCCGCTGATCGGCGCGGGCGCGGTATTCTGGGCGTTGCTCTGCCTGATTCCGCCGTTCTACCAGTCGCTGGCCGCGCGCATCGCCGTCAGTACGGGGATCACCGTCCTGTATTGCGTGGCCGCCCTCAGCGAGTTGTGGCGCAGCCGCCGTCAACTGGAAGTGGAACTGCGGCCGACCTTCGCGCTGCTGGTGTTCCACACCCTCGTCTATGCCGTGCGCCTGGTGATCGACCGCGGCATGCCGTTCGAGAGCGTGGCCAACAACGGCCAGGGGTCGACTTTCTTCACCTTCCTGGTCTTCGAGACCATGCTGTTCGCCATCGGGATTGCCTTCGCCACCCTGGCGATGGTCAAGGAGCGCGCCGAACTGCAATTCCGCAGCGCCGCCCTGAGCGACCCGCTGACCGGCGTGGGCAATCGCCGCGCCTTCATGGAGACCGGCGAGCGCCTGCTGCGCCTGTGCTCGGAGCGGGGCGAGCAGGCGTCGCTGCTGCTCTGCGACCTGGACAACTTCAAGCGCCTCAACGACTCCTTCGGCCACCCGGCCGGCGACCGCGTGCTGGTGGAATTCAGCCGCATCACCGCCTCGCGGATGCGCAAGCACGACCAGTTCGCCCGCATCGGCGGGGAAGAGTTCGCCTGCCTGCTGGTGGGCGCCGACACCGAAGGTGCCTGCCAGGTGGCCGAGCGGGTGCGCCGCGAGTTCGCCGAGCTGCCATTCATGGCCGAGGGCCAGCTGAGCGTCAGCATCGGTATCGCCACCAGCCGCGAGGCCGGCCACGACCTGCTGCGCCTGCTGTCGCTGGCCGACCAGGCGCTCTACGCCGCCAAGGCCAAGGGCCGCAACCGCATCGAACTGGCCGCGCCGGAGCCGGGAACCGACCGACGTCCACGCACTTGATCCGCCGAGCCGGTGCTTTCGCGGTAGACTTGCCGCCTTCGAAAATTCGCCGGGAATGCCCATGGCCCTGTCCGCCACGCCCTACAAAGCCGATATCAGCCTGACCGACCTCGACCGTGGGGTCTACGAGACCCTGCGTTTCACCGTCGCCCGCCATCCCTCGGAAACCGAGGAGCGCCTGGCGGTGCGCCTGCTGGCCTACGTCATCTGGTACAACGAGCAGCTGGCCTTCGGCCGCGGTCTGTCGGACGTGGAAGAGCCCTCGCTGTGGGAAAAGAGCCTGGATGACCGCGTCCTGCACTGGATCGAAGTCGGCCAGCCCGACGCCGAGCGCCTGACCTGGTGCTCGCGCCGCTGCGAGAAGCTGACCCTGGTCGCCTACGGCAACCTGCGCGTGTGGACCACCAAGGTGCTCGACACCGTGCGCCACCTGAAGAACCTCAACGTGGTAGCCGTGCCGCAGGAGCCGCTGGAGGAAATCTCCCGCGACCTGCCGCGTTCGATCAACTGGACCGTGATGATCAGCGAAGGGACGATCTTCGTCACCGACGAGCGCGGCCAGCATGAGCTGCAGGTCGAGTGGCTGATGGGCGAGCGCTGATTTGCGCTAGCTGCGCGTCGGCCCGACTGCGTTGCGAACAGGCGCGGGCCTGCTCATTTGCTGCAGCAAACTCCGCGGCCCACGCCTGTTCGCGCCTTGCCGTGCTCTAGCTCGCAAGGCGCAAGACTCAGTACAAAGGAATAGTTGGACGCCATGCGCATCGAATCCCGCCCCCTCCCGGAAACCCTGCCCAACCTGGGCGACCTGCCGCCACTGCTGACCCGTCTCTACGCCGCCCGTGGCGTGCAGAGCGCCGAGGAACTGGACAAGGGCCTGGCGCGGTTGATCCCGTACCAGCAGCTCAAGGGCGTGGACGCGGCGGTGGACCTGCTGGTCGATGCGCTGGAGAAGGGCCAGCGGATTCTCTACGTCGGCGACTTCGACGCCGACGGCGCCACCGCCAGCAGCGTCGGCGTGCTGGCGCTGCGCATGCTCGGCGCGGCCTGGGTCGATTACCTGGTGCCCAACCGCTTTGAATACGGCTACGGCCTGACCCCGGAAATAGTCGCGGTGGCTTTGGAGAAGCGCCCGGAGCTGCTGGTGACCGTGGACAACGGCATCTCCAGCATCGAAGGCGTGGCTGCCGCCAAGGCCGCCGGCCTGCGCGTGCTGGTCACCGACCACCACCTGCCGGGGCACGAGCTGCCTGCCGCCGACGCCATCGTCAACCCCAACCAGCCGGGCTGCGCGTTCCCCAGCAAGGCCATGGCCGGTGTCGGCGTGATCTTCTACGTGATGCTCGCCCTGCGCGCCCGCCTGCGTGAGCGCGGCTGGTTCGCCGCGCGCGGCATGGCCGAGCCGAACCTCGCCGAACTGCTCGACCTGGTGTCCCTGGGCAGCGTCGCCGACGTGGTGCCGCTGGACGCCAACAACCGCATCCTGGTGCACCAGGGCCTCGCACGCATCCGCGCCGGCCGCGCCCGTCCGGGCCTGCGGGCGTTGCTGGAAGTGGCCGGGCGCGATTGTCGGCGCATCACCTCCACCGACCTGGGCTTCATTCTCGGCCCGCGCCTGAACGCCGCCGGCCGCCTCGACGACATGTCCCTGGGCATCGAGCTGCTGCTCTGCGAGGACGAAGCCGTCGCCCGCGACATGGCGGTGCAACTCGACCAGCTCAACCAGGACCGCAAGGCCATCGAGCAGGGCATGCAGCGCGAGGCGCTGGCCCAGCTCAAGGAGCTGCCGGTGGAGGAGATGCCTTTCGGCCTATGCCTGTTCGACCCCGAATGGCACCAGGGCGTGATCGGCATCCTCGCCTCGCGCCTGAAGGAGCGTTACCACCGCCCGACCATCGCCTTCGCCGATGCCGGCGACGGCACGCTCAAGGGCTCGGCGCGTTCGGTACCCGGCTTCCATATCCGTGATGCGCTGGACGCCGTGGCCGCGCGCCACCCGGGGCTGATCAGCAAGTTCGGCGGCCACGCCATGGCCGCCGGCCTGTCGCTGCCGCAGGAAAACTTCGGTGCCTTTGCCGCTGGCTTCGACGCCGAGGTGCGCCGCCAGCTGCACGAGGACGACCTCACCGGCCGCCTGCTCTCCGACGGCCAGCTCGGCGCCGAGGAGTTCCACCTGGAGCTGGCCCGCGCCCTGCGCCAGGCCGGGCCCTGGGGCCAGCATTTCCCCGAGCCGCTGTTCCACGGCATCTTCCAGATCGTCCAGCAGCGCGTAGTCGGCGAGCGCCACCTGAAACTGGTGCTCAAGACCGAGTGCGGCTCGCTGCAACTGGACGCCATCGCCTTCAATATCGACCGCGACATCTGGCCCAACCCCACCGTGCGCTGGGCGGAAGTGGCCTACAAGCTCGACGTCAACGAGTTTCGTGGCAACGAGACGGTGCAACTGATGGTGGCGCATATTGCGCCCCGTTGATTCCATCTCGCAGCTCCCAGCAGGAGCGGGCCATGCCCGCGATCGCGCCCAGGGGGCGCTCCTGCAGGGTGCTGGCCGTCAGAAGTCGTACTTCATGCTGGTCATCAGGTTGCGCGGCGCGCCGTAGACCGCGTAGGTGCCCACGCTGCTGTAGTACTCGCGGTCGAAGACGTTGTTCAGGTTCGCCGCCACCGACAGTTGCGGGGTGAGCTGGTAGCGCGCCATCAGGTTGGCCACGTAGTAGCTGTCCTGGGTGTGGTACTTCAGGTCTGCGCCGGTCTTGCTCTGCCAGTTGAAGCCGCCACCGACGGTCAGCTTGTCCCACTCGCCGGGCAGGCGGTAGGTGGTGAAGGTCTTCAGGCTGTGGCGCGGCAGGTCGGTGACGATGCGTTCGTCGTCCTTGTTGGTGGTCACGCTGTAGGCGTAGCCGCTGGTGAGCTGCCAGCCTTCGGCCAGTTCGCCGTTGAGTTCCAGCTCCACGCCCTTGGTGGTGGCGCCTTGCGCGGCGCTGTAGGCAACGCCGTCCCAGATCGCCAGGTTGTCCTGCTCGGTCTTGAACAGGGCGAGGCTGGAGTTCAGGCGGCCATCGGCGAAAGCGGCCTTGATGCCGGCCTCGTAGCTGGTGCCTTCCTCCGGGTCGAGCGGCTGGTTGTTGCGGTCGCGCACCCAGGAGCCCTGCGGGTTGAAGATCTTGGTGTAGCTGGCGTACAGCGACCAGACGTCATCCAGCGCGTAGGTGATGCCGGTGTAGGGGATGAACACGCCGCTCTCGCGTTCCTTGTTCTTGCTGTCCGCGCCTTCGTACGGGTGGCTTTCCTGGGTGCGCTTCCAGTCCACCACGCGGCCGCCGAGGATCAGGTTGGTGGCGTCGCCGAGGTGGAAGCGCGAGGTCAGGTAGGCCGCGTACTGGTTCTCGCGGGTGTCGGATTCGCCGTACTGGGTGAAGCCAGGCTTGGCCACCTGGCCGTCCCAGTCGCGGATGTCGGGGATCGAACCGTCGTAGCCGTCGTACAGCCAGCCGCCATAATCCGGGGTGTCCAGCTCGCGGACCTGCGACAGGGTCATGCCGCCGATCAGCTCGTGCTCGGCGCCGAACAGGCTGAAGGGGCCGGTGAGGTAGAGGTCGAGGTTGTCCTGTTGCGGTTCGGCCTCCCAGCGCGTTGGCAGGATCGAGAGGCCGGAGCCGGTGGCCGCATCGGCGCTGCCGGTCATGTAGGTGACGATGCCGTCGTAGCGATACTGGCTGTGGCTGTACTCGGCCTTGCCGCTCCAGCCGTTGTCGAAGTGGTGCTCGAGCGAGGCGAAGACGTTTTCCAGCTCGTTGTCGTAGTAGGACCAGTCCGGCGCGGAGTTGGCCGAGCGCTTCACGTCCAGGCGCTGGCCGTTGCTGTACTCCAGCGGGAAACCACTGCGCATGGGCGTGTTGACGTCTTCCTTGAGGTAGCTGAAGCCCAGGGTGAGCAGGGTGGCTTCGGACAGGTCGAACTCGCTGATGCCGTAGATCAGCCCGGTCTGCCGGTCATAGCGGTCGATCCAGGCGCGCTGGGTCTTGTAGTCCATCACCAGGCGGCCACGGGCGTTGCCCTGGTCGTTGAGCGGGCCAGAGACGTCCAGGCCGGCACCGTAGCGGTCCCAGCTGCCGGCCTCGGCGGTGACGCTGGCCTTGGGCTCGTAGGTCGGGCGCTTGCGGATCAGGTTGATGGTCGCCGAGGGGTTGCCCAGGCCGCTGATCAGACCGGTGGCGCCGCGCACAACTTCCACGCGGTCGTACATCGCCGTGCTCTGCAGGTAGTTGCCCAGCAGCGAGGAGGTTGGCACGCCATCGGTTTCGAAGTTGTTGATCAGGAAGCCACGCGACCAGAAGCCCTCGGTGTCGGCGCCCAGGCCGCTGCGGATCACGGTGATGCCGGCGGTGGCTTCCAGCGCATCGCTCAGGCGGTCCAGCTTCTGGTCGTCCAGGCGCTGGCGGGTCAGTACGGTGACCGACTGCGGGGTTTCCTGCGGGGTCAGGTTCAGGCGCGTCGAGCTGCTGGAGGAGTAGGTGGTGTAGGACCCGGTGCCCTCGGTGGTCGAGCCCGGCGCCTTGCCGGAGATGGTCACGGCGGACATTTCCATCGGGCTGTCCGGCGCCAGGCGCAGCTCGTAATGCCCTTCCTCGGCGCGGATGGCCTGCACGCCGGTACCGTCGAGCAACAGCTCCAGGCCGCGTTCGACGCTGAAGCGGCCGCGCAGGGCGTTGCTCTGCTTGCCCTGGGTGAGTGCGCTGTCGGCGGCGAGGTAGATGCCGCTCTGCGCGGCGAACCGGTTCAACTGCTGGGCCATGGGGCCGGCGGCCAACTGGTAGTCGTGAAGGCCCGCCTGGTCCTGCTCGGCGGCGACCGCCTGCGGCACGGTGATGGCCAGGCAGGTGCCCAGCGCCAGGGAGACGCACAGCGCCAGCGGGCGCAGGGGAACGGGGGAACGGCAGGTCTTGGCGGGTGACATGGAGTTTCCTTTGGAGTTTTTGCGCGCGACAAAGCGCTGTTGTCACCCACTGATTCGAACGAGTGGAAAAAACCGGAAGCGCAAACGCGAATTATTTTCAAAAAAGCCGCAGGGCCGGTTCCTAGGCGCGCGGCTCGATGCTGACCCACCACGGCAGCGTGCGCTGGATGCGTACCGGCAGGATGCTGGCGAGCATGTCCAGGGCGCGCTCGCTGTCCTGCAAGGGGAAGCTGCCCATCACCCGCAGCCGCGCCACGGCCGGGTTGACGCCCAGGTGGCCGTGGCGATAGGGCGCCAGCTCGGCGATGAATTCGCCCAGCGTCAGGTCATTGGCCAGCAGCACACCCTGGCTCCAGGCTTCGCGGGCCGGATCGGCCGGTTGCAGTGCGCTGATGCCGCCGGCGTCGAAGCTCGCCTGCTGGCCCGCAGGCACCACCCGCTTCTGGCCGGCGAGGGAGATTTCCACCGCGCCCTCGAAGACTGCCAGGCGCGTGGCCGCTGCCCGCCGGGTAACGCTGAAGCGCGTGCCCAGCGCCTGCAGGCGGCCCTGTTCGGTGTCGACAAAGAAGGGGCGGCGGTCCCGGGCGGTGTCGATGAGAATTTCCCCGGCGTACAGCCGCAGGCGCCGGGCGTCACCGCTGAAGTCCGCGTCCAGCGCGCTGTCGCCGCCGAGCCAGCAATGGCTGCCATCGGCCAGGCGGAATTCGCGTACTTCGCCGGTGGCGCTGCGGTAGTCGGCGCTCCAGCTTGCCCACTGCTGGCGCAGCGCGCCCTGGCGCCAGCCGGCAAGGCCGAGCAGGGCGCTGCCGGAGGCCACCGCCAGCGCTCGCATGGCGCTTCGCCGCGACAGCGTGCGGGCGGAGCGCAGGGTCTGTGCAGCCAGGTCGTTCTCCTCCAGCAACGGCTGGAAGCGCTGGCCGATGCGCTCGACGTAGCCCCAGGCCTTGCGGTTCTGCGGGCTCTGCGCGTGCCATTGCTGCCAGCGCGCGTGCAGTTCGCGATCCTCGGGGTGGGCGTTGAGCTGGGAGAACCATTGCGCCGCCTGTTCCAGGGTCGCATGGTCGGGACGCGTTGCGCTCAAGGTTGCAGCGCCTCGTCCAGCTCCATCTCCAGCAGCAGGCATTGGTACATGGCCTGGGCCATGTACTTGCACACGGTGCGCTCGGAAACCCCCAGCCGCTCGCCGATTTCCCGGTAGCCCAGGCCTTCGAGCTGCGACAGCAGGAAGGCTTCGGCCACCCGCTCGGGCAGGCGCGCGAGCATGCCGTGGATCTGCTCCAGGGTCTCGAAGATGATCGCCCGCTGTTCTTCCGAGGGCAGGCAGGAGTCCGGCCGCAGGGCCAGGGTGTCGAGCCAGGCCTGCTCCAGCTGCCGGCGGCGCCAGAAGTCCACGCAGGCATTGCGCGAGATCGCCAGCAGGTAGGCGCGCACGTGGCTGTCGCTGTCGAACTGGCGGCGCTGCGACAACAGGCGCAGGAACACGTCGTGCGCCAGGTCAGCCGCGTCGCAGGCGTTGCCGAGCTTGCGCGCCAGCCAGTTGCGAACCAGCCCGTGGTGCTGGCTGTAGTACTGCTGCACCTGCCGCCGATAGGCCAGGTCTGGCGTGGACATGAACGAGGGCGCTCCGGGAAAGCATGAAATTGAGATTTATTCTCATTCTAAAAGCGCGGCTTGCCCCGGAGCAAGCCCACCTGCTTTCCCACGCGCCCGGCGGTGGCGGTCAGACTCCTTTGATTTCGCTCGGCTCGACCTCCACCTGGTAGCCCGGCCCGACGTCGAAGAGGATGTAGAAGTCCTCGGCGGGGCGCTTGAAGGTCAGGCTGGAGTCCGCGCCCAGCTTTCCGGGCAACAGCACCTGGTTGTCGGCCGCGCTCATCACGTCCAGGGTTACGCCCGGTGCGTCGCTGCCGTCGGTGAAGCCGCCGACGCAGCGGATGGTGTCCGTATCCAGCGCGGTGCATTCGCAGAAGGGCGCGTGGGCCAGGGCACTGGCGCTGGCGGCGAGGCCGAGCAGTGCGAGGGTGGTTCCGAGGATCGCTTTCATCAATGGCTCCGGGTCTTTTCCAGCCACGCCACCAGCGAGGGGGAGGCCTTGTCGAGGGGAATCTGCGCCTGGTGCACGGCGCCGTCCCAGCCTTCCACCGTCAGCCACAGCTGATCGGCCGGGGTGACGCGGGCCGGGATCGTGACTTCGGCGAACTGCTGGTGCTGCACACCGGAGAAAAGTCCACCGGCGGCGCGCAGGCTGCGGGGCTGGCCGATGCGCAGGTAGGCCGCCTTCACCTGGGGATAACAGCTGTCGCAGAAAGCCAGGGTGAAGGCCTTGACGAAGCCGGCGCGGCCTTCGTCCTCCGGCTCGCCCACTTCCCATTCGGCCATGCGCGCGGTCCAGGGGCCGACCTGCACGGCACCGATCTCCCGCTCGCCCAGGCCGCGCAGGCCACGGTCCAGCTTGGCCTCGTGGAAGTACTGGGGCATGAAGCCCAGGGGAATCAGCACCAGCAGGGCGCTGAGGTGGAACCGCCAGCGCAGCCATTGGCGGCGCAGCCTGCTGTTGCCGCTCATGGGCTGGTCTCCGGGGTAACCGCGACGGCAATGCGCTCGCGGGCCTTCTGCTTCTTCAGTTCCTTGGCGGTGGCGATCAGGGTGCGTTTGCTCCAGATCATCAGGCCGCTGAGCACCATCATGCTGAGGATCAGGCCGAACACGAACCAGATCAGCTTGACCCACACGCCGCCGAAATCGCCGGTGTGCAGCGGGCGCATGGATTCGGTGACGAACTCCAGGCCCGAGCGGTCGCCCAGCAGGCGGGTCGAGGCCACGCTGCCGTCATAGGGGTTCACCTGGGCGCTTTCGAACATCAGCGGGTACCAGGCCTTGCCGAAGATCGTCACCGGGTCGTAGGCGCTGGCGGGCAGGCGGAAGAAGGTTGGTTCGAAGCCGGGGATGCGCTGCTGGGCGGACTGCACGGCGGCATCCAGGCCGATGCGCGCCGGCGCCAGGCCATTTTCGCTCAGGGGAATGCGGTCGCGCTGGATGATGGTCGGCACGCCTTCGCTGGAGATGGAAATGCTGTTGTCGAAGAGCACCGCCTGCACCAGGAACCAGGTGCCGGTGATGGAGATCACTGCGATGAACCAGATCGACCAGATGCCCATCAGCCGGTGCACATCGCCCCAGAAGATGCGCGCGCCCTGGCGCAGGCGCAGGGTCGGCTTGAGGAAGCCGCGCCAGAAGCGCTTGTACACCACCAGCCCGGTGACCAGCGACGCCAGCATCGGCAGGCCCAGCAGCGAGACCAGGTACCAGCCCCAGCTGAAGCCGTGGGTGAAGGGCACCAGCCACCAGCCGTGCAGGGCACGGGTGAACTGGCGGAAGTCGAACAGCGGCGTCTTGCCCTGGATCACCCCGGTGTAGGGGTTCACGTAGAGCGTGGCGGTCGAGCTGTCCGGGTAGGTGACGCGCGCCAGCAGGGCGAAATGCGTTTCGCTGGGCGCGCTGAGCATGCGTACGGCGGCCTGGGGCTGCTGCTGGGCAACGGCCGCCAGCACCTGGTCGTAGCCCAGGCGCGGGGTGTCGTCGTCCGGCGCATTGGCGCGCACGGCGGGGTCGACGAGCCAGACGATCTCCTGGCTCACCGTGGCCAGGGTGCCGGTGATGCACACCAGGAACACGAAGAACCAGATGGGCAGCGCCAGCCAGCTATGGACCAGGAACCAGAGCCTGGAGCGGGATTTCTTGGACATGGGGAATCACGGCCACACAAGGGAAAGGCAATGGAAAAGGCCCTCGCCGGACAAGGCCGGCGAGGCGCGAAGACACCCAAGGAGCAGCGGTGTTCTAGGAGTAAGGACGGATGAGATCGAAAAACCGGCCATGTGCAGTTGCAAACAAATGTTTCGGGGCTTTTTTTCCGGCCTTTTCCATTTCTTTACACATTTTCGGTGCGCGTTTTTGCCGGCTCATCCGTCTTGTATGTGAAAGCGATCGATTCGCAACGGAAGCGAACCTCAGCCAGACAACAGGAGAACCGCATGACCTTCTACCTTCGCCAGCTCACGCTGCTGGCCGTGGCGCTGAGCGGCGCGCCACTGGCCAGTGCGGACTACCTGTGGCTGGAACGCAGTGCAGGGCAGGGCGCGACAAGCTATTTCAGCGAACTGCAGCCGGGCGAGCACCTGCCGGTGGCCCAGTTGCAGAACCCCCGCGTCGTCCTCGGGGACGGCAAGACCGCGCCGATGAAGGCCGGCGTCGAGTCCTTCGCGATCGCCGACGCCCCGGCCGGTGACCTGCGCGCCGTCGCCCAGCGGGCCGAAGGCAGCACCCTGACCATCTATCAGGCTCGCGAGGGACGCAGCGAAACCCGGGCGCAGAATGATCTGGAGCTGGTGCCCACCGCGCCCGGCGGCAACACCTTCGCCCTGCACTGGAAAGGCACCGTGGTGCCGGCCTCGCAGGTCAACGTGTACACCTCCGAGCAGTGGAGCCGCAGCCTCAAACCGGCGGCGGACGGCACCGTGACCCTGGCCACGCCGTTCCCGGCGCGCTACGTGCTGGAGGTCTCCGCCCAGGTCAACGGCGGCGCCAGCGTCGACGGCAAGCGCTATGACAGCGTGATCCACGTTTCCACCCTGTCTTTCGAGGTGCGCTGAAATGAGAGTCGCGATGAAAGTCAGTACCCCGGTCCGCCCGCGCCTGCCGCGCCCGGCCCGGCAACTGCTGGAGCACGCCGGCCTGCGCAGCAGCCTGCCGCGCCTGAACATCCTCGATGCGCTGGTGGCCTGCCGCAAGGCGACGGCGGTGGAACTGCATGCCTACCTGGAGCAGCCCGACCTGCCGATCTCCCTCAGCTGCGTCAGCCAGACACTGCGCCGGCTGCACCTTTCCGGCCTGCTCGAGCGGGACGAGAACAAGCGTTACAGCCTGGCGCCGGGAGCGCTGGCCGCCATGGGCAAATCGAGCGAACTGCACTGACAGCAAGGATGTAGTGGATGGGACGGGGGAGGAAGGGCCGCCTGCTGACGCTGGCGGCCCTGTTGGTCGTGGTGGGGGGAGGACTGGTCTGGGCGTTCGGCCGTGATGGCGTGCAGTACCAGACGCAACCGGTGGCGCGGGGCGATATCGAGGCGACGGTCAGCGCCATCGGCACGCTGCGCCCGCGTACCCAGGTGGAAGTGGGCGTGCGCGTGTCCGGGCAGATCGACCGGCTGCTGGTGAAGGCCGGCGACGTGGTGAAGCAGGGGCAGTTGCTGGCCGAGATCGACCCGCGAATTCCCCAGGCCACGGTGGACGCCGGCAAGGCGCAACTGGCCGACCTGCAGGCGCAACTGGCCGAGCAGCGCGCACAGCTGCAACTCGCCGAGCAGAAGCAGGGCCGCCAGCGGCAGATGTACGCCGAAGGCTCCACGCGCCTGGAAGACCTGCAGACGGCCGAGGCTGAACGCAAGGTCTCCGCCGCGCGCATCGACCAGTTGCAGGCGAAGATCCAGCAGACCCGCTCGACCCTGAGCGCCGACCAGACCCAACTGGACTACACCCGTGTCTACGCGCCCATCGCCGGCGCGGTGATCTCGGTGAAGGCCGAGCAGGGCCAGACCCTCAACGCCACCTACCAGACGCCGGCCATCCTGCGTATCGCCGACCTGTCGTCGATGACCGTGTGGACCGACGTTTCCGAGGCCGATGTCGGCCGTGTGCGCGCCGGCATGCCGGTGCGCTTCACCACCCTGGGCGGCGACGGTCGCAGCTGGACCGCTCGCGTGCGCCAGGTGCTGCCGGCGCCGGAAGAGCCCAAGACCGAAGAGGGCAGCAGCAGCGGCAGCCAGGCCGGCAGCGGCACCAGCAAGGTGGTGCTCTACACCGTGCTGTTCGACGTGGACAACGCCGACGGCGCGCTGATGCCGCAGATGACCGCCCAGGTCACCTTCGTCAACGCCGCCGCCAAGGGCGTGCTCAGCGTGCCGCTCACCGCGCTGGAAGCGCTGCCGCAACAGCGCGGCCTGTACCGCGCGCGGGTGCTCGATGCCTCCGGCAGGGCGCAGGCCCGCGAGGTGCGTGTCGGTGTACGCAACCGTCTGCAGGGCGAAGTGCTCGATGGCCTGGCCGAAGGCGATGAACTGATACTCGGCGAGCTGACCGCCCAGGAAGGCCCGCGGAGATTCACCTGGTGACCGCCCTGATCGAACTGGACGGCATCGTCAAGCACTACGGCGGCGGAGCCAGCCCGAAGGTCACGGTGCTGCACGGAGTGTCCCTGCGCATCGAGGCGGGGGAGTTCGTCGCCATCGTCGGCGCCTCCGGCTCCGGCAAATCCACCCTCATGCACATTCTGGGCTGCCTGGATCGCCCCAGCGCCGGGCGCTATCGCTTCGCCGGGACCGATGTCGCGCAGATGGACAGCGACGAGCTGGCCTGGCTGCGCCGCGAGGCCTTCGGCTTCGTATTCCAGGGCTACCACCTGATTCCCACCTGCAGCGCGCGGGAGAACGTCGAAGTCCCCGCGCTCTATGCCGGCCACCCGACCGCGCAACGCCAGGAGCGCGCCACCGGGCTGCTGCGCCGCCTGGGCCTGGGCGAACGCCTGGACAACCGCCCCAACCAGCTCTCCGGCGGCCAGCAGCAGCGCGTGTCCATCGCCCGCGCGCTGATGAACGGCGGGCGCATCATCCTCGCCGACGAACCCACCGGCGCGCTGGACAGCCGCAGCGGCGAAGAAGTCATGGCGCTGCTGGACGAGCTGTCCGAGCAGGGCCACACGCTGATCCTCATCACCCACGACCGCGAAGTGGCGGCGCGGGCGAAGCGTGTCATCGAGATTCGCGACGGCCACATCGTTTCCGACAGCGGCGGACAGGCCGGCGAGGCGGCCTGTCCGCTGCCCGATCTGCGTGATGCCCGCGCGAACGCCGGTGCGAGCTTCGCCGGCGACCTGCTGGAAGCCCTGCGCTCCGCCTGCCGGGTGATGTGGCTGAACCGCTTCCGCACCGCGCTGACCCTGCTGGGCATCGTCATCGGCGTCGCCTCGGTGATCGTCATGCTCGCCATCGGCCTGGGCACCAAGCAGCGCGTGGTGCAGCAGATGGCCTCCCTCGGCGCCACCATCATGTACGTCAGCGGCGACTACCCGCCCGAGGGCGGCCCCATTGGCGCCGTGACCCTGGACGACCTCGCGGCGCTGACCGAGCTACCGGAAATCCGTCACGCCATGCCGGTGATCGGCAACGCCCTGACGGTGCGCTTCGGCAACCTGTCGAAGTCGCTCTACACCTTCGCCACCACCGAGGAAATGCCGCTGATCCATCGCTGGCCGGTGGCCCAGGGGCGCTTCTTCAGCGCCGCCGAGGACCGCGAGCTGGCGCCGCTGGTGGTGCTCGGGCACAAGGCCTGGCAGTACTTCTTCCCCGACGGCGAAAGCCCGCTGGGGCGCCAACTGCTGGTGGGCAATGCGCTGTTCGAGGTGATCGGCGTGATGAAGGAGAAGGGCGCCGACTCGGGGGTCGAGGACTACGATGAAATGCTCTTCATCCCCTTCAATTCCGGCCGCGCGCGGGTCTACAAGGGCATGACCGATCCCGAGTACGCGGTGATCGACGCCATGTCCCCGGCGCAGGTCCATCAGGCCGAGGAGGCCATGAAGGAGCTGTTGCTGGAACGCCACGGTCGCAAGGACTTCGGCATCGGCAACGCCGCCGCCAAGCTGCAGGCCCAGGCCGAGGCGCAGGACAGCATGACCCTGATGCTCAGCCTGATTGCCGCCGTGTCGCTGCTGGTGGGCGGCATCGGCGTGATGAACGTGATGCTGATGACCGTGCGCGAGCGCACCCGCGAAATCGGCATCCGCGTCGCCACCGGCGCGCGGCAGCGCGACATCCTTCGCCAGTTCCTCTCCGAGTCGACCCTGCTGAGCCTGGTGGGCGGATTGATCGGCGTGGTCATCGGCCTGTCCATCGGCGCCGTACTGCTGGTCAGCGGCGTGCCGGTGGTGTTCTCCCTGACGGCGATCCTCGGTGCCTTTGGCTGCGCGCTGGTCACCGGCCTGGTATTCGGCTACGCGCCAGCCCGGCAGGCGGCGCGGCTCGATCCGGTCGTTGCCCTGGGGGGCGAATGATGAAGGCTCGCCTTTCGCTTCTCTGTGCGTTGCTGGCCGGCTGTTCCCTGCAGGAGCCTGCGCCGCCGCACCAGATCGCCGCGCCAGCGGCCTGGACCCACACCGCGGCACCGGCCGCGGTGCAACTGGACACGCAATGGTGGCGGCAATTCGGCAGCGGCGAACTGGACCGCCTGGTAGCCCGCGCCGCCCGCGACAGCTACGACGTGCAGGCCGCCGAGGCGCGGCTGCGCCAGGCCCGTGCGAGCTTGCAGATCGCCGGCGCGCCCTTGCTGCCGGAAGTGAATGGGACGCTCAATGCTTCGCGCCAGGGCCGCCTGGGCGGCAATGCCGATGTCGACGGCAACAGCTTCGGCCTCGGCCTGCAGACCCGTTACGAGCTGGACCTCTGGGGCCGCAACCGCGCCCTGCGCGATGCGGCGCGCGCACAATGGCAGGCCAGTGAGTTCGACCTGCGCAGCACTCATCTGAGCCTGACTGCCGCCGTCGCCACTGCCTGGCTGGAGCACGCCGGCCTGAGCGAGCGCCTGCGCATCGCCGGGCTGAACCTGAAGAACGCCGGGGATGTGCTAGCCACCCTGGAATCGCGCCAGCGCGCCGGGGCGGCCATGCCGCTGGAGCTGGCCCAGCAGCGTGCGCTGTTGGCCGGGCTGCGGGTGGAGCAGGCCGACCTGCGCCAGCAGGTGGCGCAGAGCGAAGTGGCACTGGCCGTGCTGCTGGGCAGTTCGCGCCAGTCGTTGCACTTGCAGGCCGTGTCGCTGAGCGAGCTGAACGATCCCGGCATCGCCGCCGGCTTGCCGTCGCAGCTGCTGAGCCGTCGTCCCGATCTGGCCCGCGCCGAGGCGCAACTGCAAAGCGCCGCCGCCGACCTCGGCGCCGCCCGTGCCGCGCTCTTCCCGCAACTCACCCTGGGGCTGGACCTGGGCAGCGGCGGCACTCGCCTCGGCGACCTGGCCGATGACCCGCTCTACAGTGTCAGCGGCGGGCTGCTTGCGCCGATCTTCAACCACGGCCGGCTGAGTGGCCAGCGCGAGCTGGCCCGGGCTCGGCAGGAGGAGCTGCTGGCGGATTACCGGTCGGCCATCATCAGCGCATTCGGCGAGGTGGAGTCCGGTCTGGATGCCATTGAGGGCCTCGACGCGCGCCTGCAGGCGCAGGCCGAACAGGTGCGTCAGGCCGAACGCGCCTTCGAGCTGGCCAATTCCCGTTACCGCGCCGGCGCCGAAGACCTGCTGGTGCTGCTCGACGCCCAGCGCACGCTGTATGCCGCGCAGGATGGCCTGGCCAGCCTGCGCCAGCTGCGTCTGCAGGCCAGCGTGGCGCTCTACAAGGCGCTCGGCGGCGGCTGGCAGGTCGACGCCGCCAACCTCGCCCGCTCCCTGTAGGAGCGGGCCACGCCCGCGATCGCGCGCGTGGCGCGCTCCTGCTGGTCTGTACCATCAGGCCGCGGCGCCCGCCACCGATCATCGGGACCTATCCTTAGGCGATCCCGGTCTACAGTTGTAGGACAAGATCTGAAGACCAGAGAGGGAGTGCCACCATGAGCCAGTTGTTCGAGCCCCTGACCCTGCGCCAGCTGACCCTGTCCAACCGCATCGCCGTATCCCCCATGTGCCAGTACTCCGCCCAGGACGGCCTGGCCAACGACTGGCACCTGGTGCACCTGGGCAGCCGGGCCGTCGGCGGCGCCGGCCTGGTGATAGTCGAGGCCACCGCGGTCGCCCCGGAAGGGCGGATCAGCGCCGAGGACCTGGGCATCTGGAATGACGAACAGGTCGAGCCGCTGCGGCGCATCACCCGCTTCATCGAATCCCAGGGCGCGGTGGCCGGCGTGCAGCTGGCCCACGCCGGCCGCAAGGCGAGCACCTGGGCGCCCTGGCTGGGCAAGCACGGTTCGGTGCCGGTCAGCGAGGGCGGCTGGACGCCCGTGGCGCCCTCGGCCATCGCCTTCGACCCGCAGCACACCGCGCCCATCGCCCTGAGCGAAGAGCAGATGGCGACCATCAAGCACCAGTTCGTGCGCGGCGCCGAACGCGCCCTGGCCGCCGGTTTCAAGATTGCCGAGGTGCATGCCGCCCACGGCTACCTGCTGCACCAGTTCCTTTCGCCGCTCTCCAACCAGCGCCGCGACCAGTACGGCACCTGCTTCGAGAACCGCATCCGCTTCCTCCTGGAAGTCACCGAAGCCGTGCGTGCGGTCTGGCCGCAGGAGCTGCCGCTGTTCGTCCGCCTGTCCGCCACCGACTGGGTGGAAGACGGCTGGAACCCCGACGAGACCGTGGAGCTGGCGCGCCGCCTGAAAAACCTGGGCGTGGACCTGATCGACGTGTCTTCCGGCGGTACCGCCGTCAACGCCGAAATCCCGGTGGGGCCGGGCTACCAGACGCAATTCGCCGAACGGGTGCGCAAGGAAGCCGGCGTGGCCAGCGGCACCGTGGGGATGATCACCGAGCCGGTGCAGGCCGAGCACATCCTGCGCACCGGGCAGGCTGACATGATCCTGCTGGCCCGCGAACTGCTGCGCGACCCTTACTGGCCGCTGCATGCCGCCGACGAGCTGGGCGGCCAGCCGGTGCCCTGGCCGGCACAGTACCTGCGCGCCGCTCAACGCGGCACGCCCAAGCGCAAGGCTTTCGGGCAGGCTTGATCGGGGGCGGGGGCCGCTGAGGACAACCCACCGGCCCCCGTCGTTCAGGGTTTGCCGTTCGACGCGGTGGCCGGGGCGGCCTTCTTGAACAGGGCCGGTCGCGGGACGGCCACGAAGGAGCGATGCTCCTCGTCCCAGGCGCCGGTGGCGAGGGCGCGGTCCAGGCGGCTGATCGCCCAGTTGCCGTCTTCGCGCTCAAGCGCATAAGCCAGCACGTGACCCTCCAGGATGACCGGTTCCAGGCCCTTGCGGCCAAGCGCATACAGCGTGACTTCGTAAGCGTCGGTGCTGCCACTCGCGCTCCGGTTCACGGGCACCAGCCGGGCGAAGTTGAGCTCTTTGGATCCCGGCAACTGCCCGAGGACGCGCTCGCCCAGGCCGGCGTCGGCGAACAGCGGGTAGTAGACCGGCGCGGAAGGTGTGCTCAGGTCCAGCACGTGAAGGAAGCCGTAGCGCTGCCAGTCGCCGACGCTGAACAGGCCGTCACCGGTGCCCGCGAGAATCTGGTAGCGCTTTTTCGCCAGGCGCACTTCCAGCAGCCGGGCCTCCTGCATCTGTAGTCGGGGAAAGTTGCCCCAGGGCGTGGCGACCGCATCGAAGTGCTTGCGGCCCACCAGCAGCGTGGCCGCTTCTTCACCGCTCATCTGGTAGCTCGGCGAGTCCTTCACATCGGCTCGGTATGCGGTTCCAGACGGTGTCGTCAAGCTGCCGAAGTGCGTACCGAGCACCGACACCTCGGGTTGCGGAGCCTGCCAGATGCTGCCGAGGGCTGTGCTCAGGCTGTCATCCACCTCGGCGTGGCAGAGGTTCACGGCACCCAGCAGGGGCAGCGCGAGAAGAGGGCGGAGCAGCCGGGGAAGAATGCGCATGGGGTGCCTCACAGCAGGGGCGGAAGGGAGGGTTCAGTGACGGGCCAGTTGGGCGAACACCGGGCCCCACAGGGGATGGCCGGCCTCGGCGCTATCGAGGCGGAACGCCGGGTCGATCTGCAGGGCGCGCTCGAAGGCGAAGCGACACTGGATCATCTGCTCCGTCACGCAGTAGCTGAACGCCAGGTACTTGGCAGCCTTGAGTTGCAGCGGGGCGTCGCTGGCCCAGATATCCGGCTTGAGGAACTGCTCTTCGGCGAGGTAGTAGTGCCCGGCCTCGTACAGCCGCAGGCCCTCGCTGAGGGCACTTTCGGCGCGTACCCGGACTTCGTCCACGGCGGGAGCGGGCGGTGCCTCGACTCGATGCTGGCAGGCCGTGGTGGCTGCCAGGCAGGCGATCAGCAGCAATGGCGGGAGTGGGCGGAGCGTTTTCATCGGGCTGTCCGTGGTGGCGATCGATCGGTCCGGCGGTTCACTGGAAGCTGTGCTGCAGGGTCACCGACTGGCCGGCAGTGATCTGCAGTTTTTCGCTGAAACTGGGCAGGCCCGGATTGCGCAGTTCGACCTGATAGGCGCCAGGCGGGAGCTGCAGCTTGAACAGGGGCGGGCTGATACCGCGCTTGCTGCCGTTGATCCACACCTCGCCCCAGGGCCTGATGGCGACGATCAGGGTGCCCTGGGCGGCGGGTGCGGCTGGGCGGGCCTGGGGCTTGGCCGCGCGCACGGGTCTTTTCGCCGTGACGGTCATGGCCGGTGAGGGGCCTGGCTGTTGCTTGTGCGTCGTCGGGATGGGCGGAGCGGGCGCCACTGCCGGAGGCACGGGGGATTGCTGGAGGGCGGGCTGGACGGCTGCCGGCGGTTGCAGGGGCACTGGCTCAGTGGCCTCGGGCAGTGGCGGAGCCGGTTGTGCGGGCGCGGCGGCTTCTTCCGGCAGTTCATCGGGGACTGGCTCGGACGGCGGGATGATCAGCGACTCCTCTGCCGCGCCGGGCTGTGCAGCGGGCGTGGCGCTTTCAGCGACGGGCGGGAGGACGGCCGGCACCTCGGCGTGGTCGATTGCCCAGGGTTTCCACAGTGCTACCGCGGCGGCCAGGAGCAGCGTGCTGGCGGCGGCACAGGCGATCAGTGTCCAGTTCGTTGCGGGGCTGGGCGTGGGTTCGAGCAGGCGCGCCTCGGCCGCCGTCAGGCCGGCGATGTCGGGCGGCGGGGAGTCGTGCTGCTCCTCTGGCGCGGGTGCCGGGACCTATACGGGTGGGCGCGGCGGCAGCAGGTAGGCGGTGCCGGGGCCGTTCCATGAACTCAGTGGTTCGGCGGAATGCGGGGATGCCGGGTCCACGGGGCATTCGTCGTAGGCGTCGCCGTAGGCACCCTCGCCATGGGCCGAGACGCGCCCGCCGAAGGGAGGCTCGATGGGGGAAGCCGCTACCGGGGGCGCTGGCGCCCCGGTAGCGGTCGGTCGGGAGTTGGGTGCGGTCGAATCCATCGAGGCTGCATCTTCAAGGGGGTGAAGAAGTGGGAAAAAGGCCGTGGATCATAGGTAGCCGACCTGGCACGCTCAAACGAGCCCGGTGGTTTCCGGGGAGGGGAGGGAAATCTGTGGGACAGGTCGCGCTTTTCTCAGCGTGACCCGTTAGTCATGAAAAGAATTGAAATGTGACTCCTGTCGCATGCTGGCTTTCTGATGCTAGGCTGTCCCTGCTCGCGCAAGGACTGCGCCCAACCCCACTGGAGCAAGCATGGACGCACAGGCTACGTCTGCTGTCATTCCGCAATCCGAAATCGCCCTGCTGGCGAACATCCTCGCCCTCGCCACCCGCAACATGTCGAACCTGAGCACGCTGATCACCCAACTGTCGGTGGAGCTCGGCCATAGCCCCGACCCGCACCTGCAGCGTGTCGGCCAGCGGGTGCTGGCGGATGTCGACGTGCTGGCGAAATCCCTGGATACCCAGTGGGAGCTGATCGGCGCCCTGGCGCGCTTCTGCCCGCTGCTGTCGCGCACGCCGCTGGTGAAGCCGGCGCTGGTGACGGAGATCCATATCACCGAGCTGCCTGATCGGGCCTAGTCCGGGTTCGCCTGCAGGGGCGCGCGATGCCGGCGATCGCGCGCCCCAGCAGGATGACCCTCACTCGCCGGCCTGGGCCAGCTCGAAGCTCATCAGCAGCGCCCAGGGCGCATCGCTGTCACCCACGCGGATGGGGTGCAGCAGCTCGACACGCTGGCCCTTCACCTGCTCCCAGGCCTTGCCCTGGGCGATGGCGTTGCGCGCCTCCTGGGGGAGCTCTGCGGCCTTGTCGCCCAGACGCTGCGCGTTGGCATGGGTGACATAGACGCCGGCGTTGGAGATCAGCGCGTAGCGTCCGTTGCCCATGGGCGCCAGCTGGCCGAGGCTCTCCTGCAACTGGTGCAGGGTGTAGTCGGCGCCGAGGATGCCGAGGAAGCGGCCGTTGGCGTACAGCGGCGACATGAACGAGGTCATCAGCACGGTAGTGCCGCCGACCTTGTACTCATAGGGCTCCATGAACACGTCGCGGCCCTTGTCGCGGGGCACCTGGTACCAGTCGCCGCTGCCGTCCGCCTGGTTGTAGCCCACCAGGCATTCGCGCTGGGGCATGCCGCTGCCGCGGTGCCAGTAGGCCATGAGCCGGCCGCTGGCATCGTGGCCTGGCGCGCCGATGAACTCGCGGTCGCGGCCGTCGAAGGCGTTGGGTTCGCAGCCGCAGGCGAAGGCCAGCAGGTCGGGGTTGCGGCTCAGGTATTCGTGCATCACCGCGTCGATCTGCTCGCGCTGCGGGCCGAGGTTGCGGGTCTTCATGCCGATCAGGAAGTTCTTCAGGCCGTAGAGTGCGGTGGCCATCACGGCGAAGCGCGCTTCCAGGCGCTGGGCCTCGCCGGCCAGCACCACGCGGGCGGTGTCCAGCAGGCTGGAATGCTCGGCCTGTTCGACGTCGGCCAGGGCCTTGGCGCTTTCACTCTTGATCGAGGCGACCACGTTGCCGATGTCGGCGGTGGCGTTGGCCGACTGGGTGGCCAGGCGGCGGACCTCGTCGGCAACCACTGCGAAGCCGCGCCCGCTTTCCCCGGCGCGGGCAGCTTCGATGGCGGCATTGAGGGCCACCAGGTTGGTGTTGCGGGCGATCTGCTTGATGGTCTCGGAGACCTTGCTGATCTGCGTCCAGCGCACGTTGAGGTCGGCGATCAGTTGCTTGACCTGGTCGATGGTGGAACGGGTGCTGGAGCTGTCTTCGGCGCTCGCGGGCCGGCTTTCGAGTGTGCTTGGCATGGGTTGGGACACTGCAGTGGCGGATGAGGGCAGGGGTAGGCGAGGGCTTGGATTTTTCTTATGTCAGCCGCTTTCCAGTGGTGCGGCTTCAGGCGCGGGCGGGTCGTAGGAGGGTGTGGAGCGAAGCGATACCCATCGTTCTTCGCGTAAACCGCATGGGTATCGCTGCGCTCCACCCATCCTGCAAAGGCCTCCCGGCAGACCCGTAGGGCGAATAACGCGTAGCGTTATCCGCCGCCATGGCTGGACGGCGGATAACCCGTTCCGGGTTATCCGCCCTACGTTTCCGTTACCAACCGAGCTGCTTGTGCAGGCCCAGGGCGTCGTAATAGTCGCCCTGGTAGACGATCTTGCCGTCCTTGACCTTCACGTAGCTCACGCCGTCGAACGACAGCGGCTTGTTGGTCGCCGGGGTCTGGGCGTCCCAGGCGCCGGTGTTGGTGCCGCTGAAGGTCCACTGGAAGGCGATGCCGTCCTTGTCGACGATCGGCTTGCCGTTCATCTTCCATTTCAGGTCCGGCACGGCCCCCACGAACACCTTGATCACGTTGTCACGCGCGGCGTCGCGGCCCTTCTGCGGGGTGCCGACGGTGACGTCGAAGTACTCCGCATCCTTGGCCAGGTAGCCGGCGGCCTTCTCGGCATCGTGGGCGTTCCACGCGGCCATGTAGGCATCGACGATCTGTTTGGGCGACTCTGCGGCCTGTGCGAGGCTGGCAAAGGTGAACAGCGACAGCAGGTAAAACGCTCTGACGAGGTGACGCATGCTTGCCTCCGTTGCGGGCGTGCCCGCGGGTTTTCGGCCGGATGGCCGTTGAATGTGGCGCCACGCGAGAGCGTGGCGCCGGGACATCAGGACAGTTCGCCCACCGCGCGCCAGGCTTCGTCGATGGCCGCATGGGCGTAGGCGTCCCAGGCGGCGTCGGAGTTGGCGATGGTGACGTTGCCGACCCTGGTGCGGGCCAGGTTCATCAGTTTTTCGCTCTCTTCCTCATCATCGAAGAGGCTGTTGGAGAAGTACGAATAGCCGTGCGACCAACGGTTGATGGTGATCGCCTGGATGTCCTTCTGGTGGTCGAAGCCGGCCGGGCCGAGCATGGCCTGCAGCTGGTCGCGGATCTGCGTTTCCATCTGCTCGAAGCTCATGGCGTAGAGCTTGCCGCGGCCGACACGGGCCTGGGTGCGCGCGTCCATGCCGGCGTTCGGGCTGGTGGGCACGTAGACCATGTGCAGGCCGATGGGCTGGTTCGGGTCGCGCGGGTGGCTGTAGCCGCCGATGTCCACCGGGTAGTCCAGCTTCACGCGGCTGTACGGCTGGCTCGGTGCGTAGATCTCGTGCACGCCCAGCTTCATGAAGCTCTGCCAGTTGCGGATCACCACCTTGGTGTACACCAGCGGGAACTTCACGTTCTGCGCCAGGGCGTGGCTCTGCTCGGCGGAGAGGTCGCGCAGGAGGTACGGGATGATCATGTTGTAGCAGGCCAGCACGCAGTGCTTGCCCCGCACGCGGTGCAGGGCGCCGGCGCGGCTGTAGCCGACGTCCACGCCGCCGTCGCGGTTCTTCACGCTGACCGCGGTGCTGTTCAGGCGCAGGCGCACGGCGTTCTTCGGCTGGTCCAGTTTCGAATAGTCGAAGGTGGCCAGGACGATGTCGTTCATGTCCTTGCCCGGCGCCACGCCCGGAATCAGGCCGCGCACCAGCAGGCGCGCCAGCGAGGCGTTGCCGTCGGGGAAGTGGTAGATGTACGGCTCTTCCATCTCCGCCTTGAGCTCTTCGCTGATCGGTGAGAGGTCCATCGCGGCGAAGCCGGGGAAGCCCACGCCATAGGCGTCGGCGGCGGCCACGGCGTCGATGCTCAGCGCCGAGAAGTCGTTGGTGCGGCTGAGGAAGTAGCGGGTGGCGGCTTCGCTCAGGCCGACATCCTTGCGCAGGAAGTCCTGGTAGCTGGTCTTGGCCAGGTGCGCTTCCTTCTCCTCGCGGGTCTTGCCGGCGAGGTAATCCCTGGGCGCCTCGTGCAGGTCGATCAGCGCCTGGCGGTCGGCCTCGGGCAGCGGGAAGTCGCCGATGAAGGCACGCCAGCTGCGGGCGTTGAGTTTTTCCGGGGCAATGTCGTCGGCCACCATCGGCGTCGGGTCGCCGCTGACCATCTTCGTCTCGCCGAAGCCGGCCTTGTCGAAGAACACCCCGCGCGACAGGCCCAGGCCCGGATAGAAGTCGCGGTCGAAGGCGGTCTCGAAGCGATCGACGTCGACGTTCAACTGCTTGAGCAGGCCGTTCACCGTGTCGCTGTACAGGTGCTTGGGCGACTGGAAGGCTTCGCTGCCGCCGTAGCCGAGGATCATCCGGCCACCGGCCTGGAATTCGTTGCGCTTGGCGTGGCCGCCGAAATCGTCGTGGTTCTCGATGATCAGCACGCGCGCCTTGGGGTGCTTCTGCCGGTAGAACCAGGCCGCGGACAGGCCGCTGATGCCGCCGCCAACCACCACCAGGTCGTACTGCTCCTCGATCTTCAGGCCATCGGTATCGAATACCTTCTTCTCCCAGCCCATCTGGTGCGCGACCTCGAACGCGCCGGGATGGCTGCCACGCATGCCGGTGAGGGCGGGCGGGTAGTAGCGGCCGGACGGAGCGGCCTGGAGAAGTTGCAGCGGGGTGAGGCCCGCGCCGATGGTGAGGGCAACGCCGTTGAGGAAGTCGCGGCGGGTGATGGTCATGGGAAATCCTTGCAAGGTGATGGCCCGGGGCAGGGGCTGTCATGGTTTTGCCCTTCCATGCCGGAAGGGGGTGCGGCATGCGTGGCCGCGCGGCGGTCCCGGTCGAGCGGGGCGCCGTAAAGCGCCGGGCCCTCGTGTGAGGGCCCGGCTTGTTACCACTTAATGCTTGATCATCACGTGACGAATGGCTGTGTAGTCTTCGAGACCGTACATGGACATGTCCTTGCCGTAGCCCGACAGCTTCATGCCGCCGTGGGGCATCTCGGTGGTCAGCATGAAGTGCGTGTTGACCCAGGTGCAGCCGTACTGCAGGCGCGCGGACAGGCGATGGGCACGGCCGATGTCGCTGGTCCACACCGAGGAGGCCAGGCCGTAGTCGGAGTCGTTCGCCCAGGCCAGCGCCTGTGCTTCGTCCTCGAACTCGGTGACCGAAACCACCGGGCCGAAGATTTCGCGGCGGACCACCTCGTCGTCCTGGCGGGCGCCGGCGAGCACGGTCGGCTCGAAGAAGAAGCCCGCGCGGTCGGCCCGCTTGCCGCCGGTGACCACTTCGATGTGCGGCACCTGGCGGGCACGCTCGACGAAGCCGATCACGCGCTCCAGGTGCTGTTCGGTGATGACCGGGCCCAGCTCGGTGTTCGGGTCGTCCTGCTCGCCGTACTGGATGCTGCCGACGGCGGCGCCGAGCTTCTCGACGAACTTGGCGTAGATCCCTTTCTGCGCATAGATGCGGCAGGCGGCGGTGCAGTCTTGCCCGGCGTTGTAGAAGCCGAAGGTGCGGATGCCTTCCACGGCGGCGTCGATGTCGGCGTCGTCGAAGATCAGTACCGGGGCCTTGCCGCCCAGTTCCATGTGCATGCGCTTCACGGTGTCGGCGGTGCCGGCGATGATCCGGCTGCCGGTGGCGACCGAGCCGGTCAGGGACACCATGCGCACTTTCGGGTGGGTGGTCAGCGGCTCGCCAACGGTCGGGCCACGGCCGAAGACCAGGTTGACCACGCCGGCGGGGAAGATGCCGGCCATCAGCTGCGCCAGGCGCAGGGCGGTCAGCGGGGTCTGCTCGGAGGGCTTGAGCACCACGGTGTTGCCGGCGGCCAGGGCCGGGCCGAGTTTCCACGCGACCATCATCAGCGGGTAGTTCCACGGCGCGATGGAGGCGACCACGCCCACCGGGTCGCGACGGATCATCGAGGTGTGGCCCGGCAGGTATTCGCCAGCGGCGGAGCCTTGCATCACGCGGCAGGCGCCGGCGAAGAAGCGGAACACGTCGGCCACTGCCGGCAGTTCGTCATTCAGCGCGGCGGAGTAGGGCTTGCCGCAGTTGTTGGACTCCAGGCGGGCCAGTTCCTCGGCGTTGGCATCGATGGCGTCGGCCAGTTGCAGCAGGAGCATCGCGCGGTCTTTCGGCGCGGTCTGCGACCAGCTGTCGAAGGCCGCGTCGGCGGCCAGCACGGCGGCGTCGACCTGGGCCGGAGTGGCCTCGGCGATCTCCACCAGGGTGGTGCCCAGGGACGGGTTCAGGACGGCGAGCTTCTCGCCTTCGCCAGCGACCAGTTGGCCGTTGATCAGCAGGTTGGTTTGCATGGTTGGGTCCTCTTGTTCAGAAGCGTGGTGCAAATTCGGTTGGGGTGTTTCTTCTTGGGGGCCTGCCGGCGAGTGGGCCGGCGGGCCTGAGGGGTTCTGTTGGCTTACTTGCCGCTCCCCGCCACGCCCTCGCCACCCTTGGTCAGGTAGTAGGCGCCGAGGATCGGCAGCATGGTCACGATCATCACCAGCATCGCCACCACGTTGGTCACCGGCACGTCGCGCGGGCGGCCCAGCTGGTTGAGCAGCCAGATCGGCAGGGTGCGTTCATGGCCGGCGGTGAAGGTGGTGACGATGATCTCGTCGAAGGACAGCGCGAACGCCAGCATGCCGCCGGCCAGCAGCGCCGAGCCGAGGTTGGGCAGGATCACGTAGCGGAAGGTCTGCCAGCCGTCGGCGCCCAGGTCCATCGAGGCTTCGATGAGGCTGTGGGAGGTGCGGCGGAAACGGGCGATGACGTTGTTGTAGACGATCACCACGCAGAAGGTGGCGTGGCCGATGACGATGGTCAGGAAGCCCGGCTCGATGCCGAGGGTCTTGAACGCCGACAGCAGCGCGATACCGGTGATGATGCCGGGCAGGGCGATCGGCAGGATCAGCATCAGCGAGATGCCTTCCTTGCCGAAGAAGTCGCGGCGGTACAGCGCGGCGGCCGCGAGCGTGCCCAGGAGCATGGCGATCAGCGTGGCGACGCTGGCGATCTTCACCGACAGCTCGATGGCTTCGAGCACGTCCTGGCGCGCGAAGGCGACGCTGAACCAGTGCAGGGTGAAGCCCTTGGGCGGGAAGCTGAAGGCCGCGTCCTCGGTGTTGAAGGCGTACAGGAAGATGATCAGGATCGGGAAGTGCAGGAACACCAGCCCGCCCCAGGCGGCCGCTTTGAGCCCCCAGGATGCTTTCTCAGAGTGCATCGAAGGCCCCCAGACGTTTGACGATGGACAGGTACACGGCGATCAGCACGATGGGCACCAGGGTGAAGGCGGCGGCCATCGGCATGTTGCCGATCGCGCCCTGCTGGGCGTAGACCATGCTGCCGATGAAGTAGCCCGGCGGGCCCACCAGCTGCGGCACGATGAAGTCGCCCAGGGTCAGGCTGAAGGTGAAGATCGAGCCGGCGGCGATGCCGGGGATCGACAGCGGCAGGATGACCTGGAAGAAGGTCTGCCGCGGGTGCGCGCCGAGGTCGGCCGAGGCCTGCAGCAAGGAGGGCGGCAGGCGCTCCAGGGAGGCCTGGATCGGCAGGATCATGAACGGCAGCCAGATGTACACGAATACCAGGAAGCGCCCGAAGCTGGAGGTGGACAGGGTGTTGCCACCGATCCCCGGAATGCCCAGCAGCAGGTTCAGCACGGGCTCAAGACCCAGGTGCTGGACGAACCACATCGCCACGCCGCCCTTGGCCAGCAGCAGGGTCCAGGCGTAGGCCTTGACGATGTAGCTGGCCCACATCGGCATCATCACGGCGATGTAGAAGAACGCCTTGGTCTTGCCGGTGGTGTAGCGCGCCATGTAGTAGGCGATGGGGAAGGCCACCGCGCCGCTGGCAATGGAGACCGCGACCGCCATCAGCACGGTGCGCTGGATGATGTCGAAGTTAGAGCCACTGAACAGCGAGCCGAAGTTGGCCCAGGTCAGGTCCGGCGTCACCGTCATGGTGAAGTCGTCGAAGGTGTAGAAACCCTGCCACAGCAGCGTCAGCAGCGAGCCCAGGTAGATCGCGCCGAACCACAGCAGCGGCGGAATCAGCAGCAGCGAGAGGTACAGCGTCGGCTTGCGGTAGAGCAGGTTGGACAGGCGCCGCAGCGGGCCATTGCCGGCCGCGGGCAGCGCTGCATTCATCGTCAGTTCCATCTCACGCGCCCTCGTTCAGCACCACCATCGCCTCGCGCGCCCAGCGAGCGGTCACGCGCTGGCCCGGCTGATGGGCGAGGTCGATGTCGGCCCACTGGCTGTTGGCCTGGCTGAGGCAGAGGTTCTGGCCGTTGTCGAGACGGATCTCGTAGCGGGTCGCCGCGCCCTGGTACTGGATGTCGTGCAGCAGGCCGCTGATCTCGATGTCCGACGTGGCGCGCTCACCATGGGCGAAGGTGATGTGCTCCGGGCGGATGGAGAACGGCTGGGCGTTGCCGGTCAGGCTCTGGGCGATGTCGCCGCGCAGGACGTTGGAGGTGCCGACGAACTCGGCCACGAACGGGGTGGCCGGCTTCATGTAGAGGTTGCGCGGGGTGTCGACCTGCTCGATGCGGCCCTTGTTGAACACCGCGACGCGGTCGGACATGGACAGCGCTTCGCTCTGGTCGTGGGTGACGAAGATGAAGGTGATGCCCAGCTGGCGCTGCAGCTTCTTCAGCTCGCTCTGCATCTGCTCGCGCAGCTTGAGGTCGAGGGCGCCGAGGGGTTCGTCCAGCAGCAGGACGCGCGGGCGATTCACCAGGGCACGGGCCAGGGCCACGCGCTGGCGCTGGCCACCGGAGAGCTGCACCGGCTTGCGCACGCCGTAGCCACCCAGGGCGACCATGGCCAGGGCTTCTTCGGCGCGCTTGAGGCGTTCGGTTTTGCCGATGCCTTTCACTTTCAGGCCGTAGGCGACGTTCTCCAGCACGCTCATGTGTGGGA
Organism: Enterobacterales bacterium AE_CKDN230030158-1A_HGKHYDSX7; assembly: GCA_046940325.1. GTDB lineage: Bacteria > Pseudomonadota > Gammaproteobacteria > Pseudomonadales > Pseudomonadaceae > Pseudomonas. The sequence continues at coordinate 200,455 of JBKYMN010000003.1, forward strand.
ACAGCGCGTAGTCCTGGAATACGGTGTTGACGTCGCGCTGGTAGGGCGGCAGGCCGGCGGCCTCCTCGCCATGGATGCGAATGGAGCCTGCGCTGGGTTGCTCGAAGCCGGCGATCAGGCGCAGGCAGGTGGTCTTGCCCGAACCCGACGGGCCGAGCATGGAGAAGAACTCGCCGTCCTTGATGTCGATGGACACCCGGTCAACGGCTTTCACCTCGCCGAACTGGCGGGAGACCTGGGTGAATTGAACAGCGGGGGTGGTCATGGTGCACGCTCCAAGGGGCAGGAATCCGGCGCGGCCGGGCCCTGCCCGTAAATCTGAGATACGGGTGAATCGATGCAATCGGATGGATGCCGTGAGGCTCGCCGGGATGGCGAGGTGCACGGGGCGGGTTCGCGAGCAAGCTCGCTCCTACGAAGAGCAGGGATACGCCGTAGGAACGAGGTGGGCGCCTGGCCCTTGCTCGCGAACGCTCCAGGCCTTAGCGGCCGCCCATGATCCCGATGTAGTCCTGGGTCCAGCGGCTGTAGGGGACGAACTTGCCGCCCTCGGCCTGCGGGGTTTTCCAGAACGCGATCTTGTCGAACTGGTCGTAGCCGTTGGTGGCGCAGCCCTCGGCACCCAGCAGGGTGCTGGCCTTGCAGCCTGCCGGCGCGGCCGGGACCGAGCCGAACCAGGCCGCCACGTCGCCCTGGACCTTGGGCTCCAGCGACCAGTTCAGCCACTTGTAGGCGCAGCTCGGGTGCTGCGCTTCGGCGTGCAGCATGGTGGTGTCGGCCCAGCCGGTGACGCCCTCTTTCGGGAACACGGTGGCGATCGGCTGACCTTCGGCCTTCAGGGCGTTGGCCTGGTACGGCCAGGCGCTGGAAGCGGCGACACCTTCGTTCTTGAAGTCGCTCATCTGCACGGTGGTGTCGTGCCAGTAGCGGTGGATCAGGTCATGCTGCTTGCGCAGCAGATCGACCACGGCGGCGTACTGCTTCTCGTCGAGCTGGTACGGGTCGGTGATGCCCAGCTCGGGCTGGGTGGCCTTCAGGTACAGCGCGGCGTCGGCGACGTAGATCGGGCCGTCGTAGGCCTGCACGCGGCCCTTGTTCGGCTTGCCGTCGGGCAGGTTCTGCGCTTCGAACACGACTTTCCAGCTGTCCGGTGCGGTGGGGAAGACCTTGGTGTTGTACATCAGCAGGTTCGGGCCCCACTGGTACGGCGCACCGTAGGTCTTGCCGTTGACCACGTACCAGGCGGCGTCCTTCAGGCGCGGGTCGATGTTCTTCCAGTTAGGGATCAGCGACGGGTCGATCGGCTGCACGCGCTTGCCGTAGATCAGGCGCAGGGAGGCGTCGCCCGAGGCGGTGACCAGGTCGTAGCCGCCCTTGGCCATCAGGCTGACCATCTCGTCGGAGGTGGCGGCGGTCTTCACGTTGACCTGGCAGCCGGTGTCCTTCTCGAACTGGGTCACCCAGTCGTAGTTCTTGTCGGACTGGCCGCGCTCGATGTAGCCGGGCCAGGCGATGATGTCCAGGCGGCCTTCGCCTTGGCCGACTTCCTTCAGGGCCTCGGCGGCCTGGACGCCGGCGCTGGCCAGCAGGGCGGTGGTGATGGCACTGAGCAGTGCGGTCTTGCGCATCGGGTGTCTCCCTCTCGTTGTTGTCTCTATTGGTGGGGCAGTTCAATCGAGCAACAGCCCTCGGGCGGCGTACCGCCGGGGCGTTTCTTATGTGCCGGCGGGTGGCCCGCCGGGTGGTTCAATCCAGTTGCTGGCCGTGGCGCGCCATGATGTGGCGCACCACGCTGTAGTCCTGCAGCGAATCGCTGGACAGGTCCTTGCCGTAGCCCGAGCGCTTGAGCCCGCCGTGGGGCATCTCGCTGGCGAGCATGAAATGGGTGTTGATCCAGGTGCAGCCGTACTGCAGGCGGTTGGCGATCTGGAAGGCCTTGTCCAGGTTCTGCGTCCACACCGAGGAGGCCAGGCCGTATTCGGAGTCGTTCGCCCAGTCCACCGCCTGCTCCAGCTGGTCGAAGCGGGTCACGGTGACCACCGGGCCGAACACTTCGCGCTGGACGATCTCGTCCTGCTGCTTGCAGCCGGCCAGCAGGGTCGGCTGGTAGTAGAAGCCGGGGCCGGAATGCACGGCGGCGCCGGTGACGCGTTCGATGTGCGGCTGGCCGAGGGCGCGTTCGACGAAGCTGGCCACGCGGTCGCGCTGGCGGGCGCTGATCAGCGGGCTGATCTCGTTGTCGGCGTCGTGCTTGCGGGCAAAGCGGATGCTCGCCACGGCGTCGCCCAGTTCGGCGACGAGGCGGTCATGGATGCCGGCCTGCGCGTAGATGCGGCAGGCTGCAGTGCAGTCCTGCCCGGCGTTGTAGTAACCGTGGGTACGCACGCCCTGGACCACGGCTTCGAGGTCGGCGTCGTTGCAGACGATCACCGGCGCCTTGCCGCCCAGTTCCAGGTGAGTGCGTTTGAGGGTGCGCGAGGCCGCCTGGAGAATCTTCTGCCCGGTGACGATGTCGCCGGTGAGCGAGACCATGCGCACCTTCGGGTGGCTGACCAGATGGCTACCGACGCCTTCGCCGCCGCCGCAGACGATGTTGATCACGCCGGCGGGAAGGATTTCCGCCAGCGCCGGGGCCAGCGCCAGGATGCTCAGCGGGGTGTGTTCGGACGGCTTGAACACCAGCGTGTTGCCGGCAGCCAGCGCGGGGGCGATCTTCCACGCGGCCATCATCAGTGGGTAGTTCCACGGCGCGATGGAGGCGACCACGCCCACCGGGTCGCGGCGCACCATGCTGGTGTGGCCGGGCACGTATTCGCCGGCGAGCTGGCCCTGCTGGCAGCGCACGGCGCCGGCGAAGAAGCGGAACACGTCGGCGGTCGCCGGGATGTCGTCCTGGCGCGCGAGGTGCAGCGGCTTGCCGCAGTTCAGCGATTCCAGCTGGGCGAGATCGTTCGCGCGCTTGTCGATGGCGTCGGCGATGGCCAGCAGCGCGGCGGAACGTTGTGCGGGGGTCGTGCGGGCCCAGGCGGGGAAGGCGCGGTGCGCGCTGGCGATGGCCTGCTCGACCTGATCGATCGAGCCGTCGGCGATGCTGACGATAGTCTCGCCCGTGGTCGGGTTGATGATCGGCTCGGCCATGCCTTCGCCGGCGACCAGTTGGCCGTCGATCAGCAAGGCGGTATGCAGGGTTGCGCCGGTCATCTTGGGAACTCGTCTTTTATCTGTCTTGTTTTCGGGGGCCATGTGCGTGCTCCGGCGTAGGGGCGGTGCCCGGAACTTGGCCCTTTGGTATGGGACGAGAGACTAGAGTCCGGGCGTGGGGTCGACAAATTCTAATTACTGAAAGCGCCGTTCGATTAAATCGAACGCTGTAAGCCACTAGATCGAAAGGCGTTTTGCGTTGGGCTGCTCGCGGGCGACGGTCAGGAACGGGTCCACCAGCGCCGGCCGCGCAGTGCCGCGACGCCATGCCAGGCCCACGTCGAGCGGTTCGGACAGGTCCACCAGCGGCCGCGCCTCGATGATGTCGCCTTCCAGCGACCAGGGGCGGTAGGTCATGTCCGGCTGGATCGACAGTCCCAGGCCCGCCGCCACCAGGCTTCGCACGGCTTCCACCGAGGCGGTGCGCAGCGTCACCTGCGGCACCAGCCCGGCGCGCGACCAGATGCGCTGGGTGTGCAGGCCCATCTCGTCGGCGTTCAGCTGGATCAGGGGTTCGCCCGCCACATCGGCCAGGGCGATGCTGTCGCGCTCCAGCAGCGGGTGTTGCGCCGGCAGCCAGAGGCGGTGCGGCGAGTGGGTCAGCACCTCGGTCTGCAGGGCGTGGCGGTCTTCCAGGTTGGAGAGGATCAGCACGCCGACGTCGATCTCGCCGCTCACCAGCAGGTGCTCGATGTACGGGCGTTCGTCCTCCACCACGCGGGTCTTCACGTTGGGGAAGGCGCGCTGGAAGCGGTTGATCAGGTCCGCCAGGTAGTAACCGGCCACCAGGCTGGTCACCCCGATGGTGAGGCTGCCGGCCACCTGGTCGGTGCTCTGCTGCAGGCTGCGCTTGGCGTTCTCCACCGTGGCCAGGATCAGGTGCGCCTGGCGCAGGAACTGGTGGCCCTGGTGGGTCAGGGTCATGCCCTTGGCGTGGCGGTCGAACAGGCGTACGCCGATCTCTTCCTCCAGTTGCTGGATGGCCAGGGTCAGGGTGGACTGGGAGATGAACACCGCCTGGGCGGCGGCGGAGATCGAGCCGGTCTCGGCGACGGCGATGAAGTGGCGGATCTGGCGGAGCGTCATCATGGTGATTGGCCGCTGGCGCGCGGAGTCGCGATCTAGAGCCTTGTCTAGCCGGTCTCGGCGCTTTTCATTGTTGATTATCGAAAATCTATAGGAGCATTCTTTTTAATCGAATGAAAGCGGCCTATTTGCCCTGCGGACCCGCCGGCAAAGGCCCGCAATATCCGGAAGCACTCTGCGCCTGCGCTGTGACAAGGCTGCGAGCTAGAGTCGGAGGCCTGACTTTTCATCTCGATAGCTAGCGGAGATCGCCATGAACACACGTGGCCTGCTCGACCAACTGCTCAAGTCCGGGCAGGAACTGATGCAGAACAAGGGCCTCACCCAGCAGGGTGGCAGCCAGGGCTCACAGGGCGGCGGCAAGGGCGGCCTGGACCTGGGCAGCCTGCTCTCCGGCGCCGGTGGCGGTGCGCTGGCGGCCGGCGCGCTGGGCCTGCTGATGGGCAGCAAGAAGGCGCGCAAGGTGGGCGGCAAGGTTGTCGCCTATGGCGGTCTCGCGGCGCTCGGCGTGCTCGCCTACAAGGCCTACGGCAACTGGCAGCAGAAGCAGGCCAGCGCCCCGCGCGGTGAGCCGCAGACCGTCGACCGCCTGCCGCCGGCCCAGGTTGAGCAGCACAGCCATGCCATCCTGCGGGCCATCGTCGCTGCCGCGAAGGCCGACGGGCATATCGATGATCGCGAACGCCAGCTGATCGACGGTGAGATCGCCAAGCTCACCGGCGATGTCGAGTTGCAGGGCTGGCTCGACCGCGAACTGGCCAAGCCGCTGGACCCGGCCGACGTTGCCCGCGCCGCCACCAGCGAGGAAATGGCCGCCGAGATGTACCTGGCGAGCCTGCTGATGGTCGACGAGACCAACTTCATGGAGCGCGCCTATCTCGACGAGCTGGCCCGCCAGCTGAGCCTCGACGCCGGCCTCAAGGTCGAGCTGGAGGCCCAGGCGCAGAAGGCGCTGGACGCCGTGCCGGCCTAGCCCGTGACGCTCCTCGCAATCGCCGGATAAACCCCGCGACTCAGTGGCTTCGCCTGGCCCTGGGCGGGACCGCGCTTCAGGCTCCAGCGCCGGGCGTCCCGACCATTCCGGGCCGGTCGGCGGACGGCGCTGGCGCATCGGTGTGGCGGGACTATCGTTGCCCAACGCACACCGCGCGATGGCGAGGGACAGGTCATGAACACAACCGATCTACTGGAACAACTGCTGCGGGCCGGACAAGGCTCGGCGGCGCAACAGCAACAGGGCGGCGCCGGCGGTGCAGATCCGCTGGGTGGCCTGGGCGGCTTGCTCGGCGGGCTGCTGGGCGGTGGCGGAGCCGGGGGCGGAGGCGGCCTGGGCGGCCTGGGTTCGATCCTCGGCGGCGGTAGCGCTGGCGGGGCAGGCGGACTTGGTGGTCTGGGCGGCGTGCTGGGCAGCATGCTCGGCGGCGGCAATAGCGGCGGCATGCCCCAGGGGCGTTCCAGCGGCGGCGGCACCAACTACGCCATGCTCGCTTCCCTGGGCATGATGGCCTTCCAGGCGTATCAGAACTGGCAGCGCCAACAGAGTGCCACTGCCTCCCAACAACAGTCCCTCGCCACCGTCGACCAGCTCGATGGCCCCGAAGCCGAGGCCCACAGCCACGCCATCCTGCAGGCAATGCTGGCGGCCGCGAAGGCGGACGGTCGCATCGATCAGCGCGAACAGGCTGCTATCCAGGCCGAACTGCAACGCCATGCCGGTGAGCCGCAACTGCAAGCGTGGATCGACGCCGAGATGCGCAAGCCGCTGGACGCCGCCGACGTCGCCCAGGCGGCCCAGGGTGACCCTGCCGTGGCGGCGGAGATGTACCTGGTCAGCGTGATGCTGGTAGATGACCAGCAGGACGCCGAGCGCACCTACCTCGACGAACTGGCCTACAACCTCAATCTCGACCCCGAACTGCAGGCGCACCTCGAACAGCAGGCGAAGAGCGGTGGTGAAGTAGCTTGATACAACTCAGGGCATGGCCGTAGGAGCATTCGTACAATCTGACGGTCAGAGAGGCTCGGACGAGCGTGCCCGCGTGGTGCGTTCGTTCCTCAATTCTGCAAGGAGGCTTCATGCCGTTCGTTCGTTTCGCCCTGCCCGCCGCGCTGCTGCTCAGCGCCACCGCCACCCTGGCCAACGCCGCCAAGCTCGAAGATGTCGCGCCTTATCCCAAGGCCGATGAGGGCTTTGTCCGCCAGGTCATCCACCTGCCCAAGCAGGCCCATGAAGAAAACTTCAAGGTCGAGATCCTGGCCGGCAAGACATTGACCGTCGACTGCAACCGCCAGCGCCTGGGCGGCACCCTGGAGGAGAAGACCCTGGAAGGCTGGGGCTACTCCTACTACCGCCTGGACAAGGTCAGCGGCCCGGCCAGCACGATGATGGCCTGCCCGGATGGCAAGAAGCACGAGGCCTTCGTGCCCGTAATCGGTGACGGCTTCTTGCTGCGCTACAACAGCAAGCTGCCCATCGTGATCTACGCGCCGAAGGACGTCGAAGTGCGCTATCGCCTCTGGTCCGCCTCCGACAAGGTCGAGCACGCTAGCGCCGAATAACGCCCGGACATCTGCCCTTGTAGGAGCGAGCTTGCTCGCGAACAGCCTTGCGCCAGTGCAGGGCGGGTTAGCGAGCAAGTTCGCTCCTACCGTCAGCGCATCAGCGCTTGGCAAGATTTCAGCTCGGTGACGGGCGTGGCAGCTGGATAGTCTCGCGTCGTCCCACGATGGCCTGCGCCTGCATGGCACGGAACAGCTGTTCGAGTTGCGCCGTGAACCTGCTCGGCTGATAGAGCACCGAGGTGGTCAGCCGTTCGCCCAGTGCGCTGCGAATCGCAGCTCTCCGGGAAGCATCGTTGGCCAGTGCAATCGCCAGCTCGACGTAGACGCTGCGGCTGCTCGTGCAAAGCTCCTGCATGCCCAGCGCGTGCAGCAGGCTGCCCGCCATGCGGCTGACGAACGTTTCCCCCATGCGAGTGATCAACGGCACGCCAGCGCGCAGCGTATCGCTGGCGGTGGCGCCGGAGTTGTAGGGGAAGGTGTCCAGCGCCAGGTCGGCGAGTGCCAGGCGTGAGCGGTGCTCACTCAGTGGTCTGCGTTCGGCGAACACGATGCGGCTCGGCTCGACACCACGCTCGCGCGTTTCCTTGAGCAGGTTGCCGCGAATGACCTCCGACGATCCCGGCGCAATCCACAACACGCCCTTGGGAACCTGGCGCAGGATTTCGCACCAGTCATCCCAGAGCTGCGGAGTGAACTTGAACACCTGGTTGAAGCTGCAGAAGACCACGGCATCCTCCGGCAAGCCTTCCGCCGAACGCGGTGGTGGAGGAGCCAGTGGCGCCAGCGGGGTATTGGGCTGGAAGCACTCGGGCATCAGCGCCAGGGCTTCGCTGAACTGGCCGGCATGCTCCGGCGGCGTGGCGATGGCGTCGCCGATGATGTAGTCGGCCAGCCGAGCTTCGCCCAGCGTGCCGATGTAGCCGATCCAGGAAGCGATGACAGGCGCTGGGCGCAATGCGCAGATGCCGGGGCGGGCGTGGGTCGTGTAACCGGTCAGGTCGACCAGGATGTCGATCCGGTCATCCCGTATGCATTGGGCGGCTTCTCGATCTTCCATGCGGCTGAGCACGGTGAAATGGTCTGCCGCCGCGATCAACTGGCGCCGCTCTTCGTCGTCGACCTCCGGTCCGTAGGCATACAGGAACACCTGGAAGTGTTGCCGGTCGTGGGCCGCGATGACCTGCGTGACCAGGTGGGCAACCGGGTGGTTGCGAAAATCGGCTGACAGATACCCCACTCGCAAGGGGCCGGAGTGGGGCGTGGCAATCGAAGAGCACAGCGGTTCCGCGGCCAGGGCGCCAGCCCAGCGCGTGCGGCCGAACATTCCCGCCAGTTGGCGCTGAGTTGCCGGGTCGATTTCCGGCCAGGCCAGCAGGCTCAGAGGCTGAAACTCGCTGGTGGGGCCCGCTGGCAATGCGCGCAGGAAGTCGCCCATTCCGGGCTGCTTCGCCTCGTCCCAGTCCGCCAGGGTGCGGCGCAGGCTGAGCGTGCGGCCAATGACCTGGAAGTTGCCGGGCTGCAGCGTCAGTGCCTTTTGCAGAATGCCCAAGGCTTCATCCGGCCGGCCGGTCCTGTCGAGTATGTCCGACAGGTTCAGATGGGCCTGCAGATACGCGGGATCGCAGGCGATGGCCGAGCGGAAGCTGGATTCGGCACCGGCCTTGTCGCCCAGGATAGAGTCGAGCGCATGCCCGAGGTTGTTGTGGGCACTGGCGTAGCGCGGGTTGGCGGCAATGGCGTGACGGTAGCAGGCCACTGCTTCCTGGCGGCGTTCGTGGCGAAAGCTGTTCTTCAGCAGGTTGCCCAGATTGTTCCAGGCGCTGAAGGCGCGGGGGTCCAGTTGGACGGCGCGACGATAGGCTCGCTCTGCGTCCTCCGGGCGCTGCAGCGCCATCAGTGTCAGAGCCAGGTAGGTGCAGCTGTCCGGGTTTTGGGTGTTTGACGGTAGGCTCAGGTACCGCTCGGCGGCTTTGAAGTCTTCGAGGAGATAGCTGAGAACTCCGGCGTAGAGCAGGCCGCCCGAGTGGGCGGGAGAAAGCTTGAGCAGCTTTGCGCGGCACAGTTCAAGAGCCTGCGGGTATTGGTTGCCCTGGTGCAGGGCCACCACTTGGGCGTAGGTGGAGTCGACGAGAGCGGCGGTGTTTCTCGACTGCGAGCGAGGAGGGGGTTGTCGCGGGGAACGTTTCATGACCGGGTCTCGAGGTCGAACGCCCCTGAGGTTCACGGCGGAATCAGGAGTCGTTGCTGAAGGTGGTGCGGTGGACGCTTTGGCCGGTCGTGGCGGTGCAAGCGCTCGCGCGAAAATTTCGACGGGAGCGTGTAGGAGAGTTCCCGGTATTTCTGTAGGTGGCCTCTGAAAACTGATTAGGAATCAGCTCGGTGTGTCTTTCGGCTGAGACCAGGAAGGCGCCCCGAATACGAAGTCACGGGGTACCTTCCTGTTCCATGAGCAATCGATTTCAGCCTTCAACCGCCTCGGCACGGCTACAGCGCTTGCCATCCGGGCTGACCGAGCGGACCTGCACCGCCCCGCTCACCGCCGGCAGTGCCGCTGGCTCATAGCGCTGCCACTGCTGGCCGCCATCGGTGGAGTACTCGATGCCCAGGCCGGGCAGGGCGATGTTGGCTTCCAGCTTGCCATTCACCACTTTGGCGCCCGGCACGGGCAGGCGATAAGCCACGCCTGCCTTGTCCAGCTTCGCCAGTTCACGCTGGCCCATGAGGTTGGCGAAGCGCTGCCAGTCGCTGTGCAGCGCCGCCTGGTCGACCTGGTGGGTTTCGCCGCCCTTGTACTCGCGGCCGAGCTGGTAGTCCTGCTCCCAGCCGGCGCGGTGCCAGGCGCGTTCGGCGACGCTGAGCACGCGCGGGTAGAGCTTGTACTCCATCATCTCGTCGGTGCGGGTGGTTTCGCTCCACAGTTGCGCTGACAGCCCGTAGGCGCCCGGCCAGGGCTTCCCGCCCTTGGCGGTGAACGGATTGCCGTCGCGGTCCACCGAGGTTTCGGCGTTCTGCGGCAGGTTGTCCGGGGCGAAGCCGAAGATCTTGCGCTCGTCGTTGAAACGGGTGCCCCAGTAGTAGCCGTTTTCCTGCGGGTTCACTTCGGCGGGGAAGTCCAGGTACAGGTAGTCGGGGTTGGACAGGGTGAGCTCGAAGCCCTTGCCCGCCCACTCGGCGGCGGAGTCGTAGCCGCCCCAGTAGAGGGTGTCCCAGAAGTTCACGCCCACCCGTTTGGTGGCGAAGGCGCGGGCGTCCTTGGCATCCTTCAGGCCGTCCTGCCAGGCCTGCATTTTCTCGATGCCATGGGCGTTGACCAGGCGGCTGACTTCGATGGCGAAGTGGCTGGGCAGGTGTTCCATGTCGGCCACCGCGCCGCTCTTGACCAGTGCCTGGCAGGCCTGGGACTTGGCCCAGGGTTTGTCCTCCACGCTCTGGTCGATGATGCCCTTGCCCGCCACGATCGTGCCGCGCGCGTCCTGGTAGCCCGGGCCGAGGCGGATGTTCTTCGCCTCGTCGCCGCCGAAATGCCAGGTGCTCAGCGGCTGCCCGGCTTCGGCGTGCATCCTGGCGACTTCGCCGATGACCTTGTCGGCGAAGCGGCGGGTGGAGTCCAGGCAGGGGTTCAGGTAGCTGCGGTGATCGTAGAACTGCACCGAGGTGGTGTTGGAGGTGTCGGTCGGGTCGATCAGGCGGAACTCCTCCGCCGCTTCGTTCTGGCCGGCAGCCTTGAGCCGGTCATAGCGCGCCTCCATGGAGACGATCGCCGCGCGGGCGTGGGCGGGCATGTCGATTTCCGGGATGACCTCGATCTGCCGCGCCTTGGCATAACGCAGGATTTCGATGTACTGGGCGCGGCTGAGGTGGCCGCTGCCGTTGTTGTTCGCCTCCGGACCGGAGCCCAGTTGCGGCAGCAGGCAGGTCTTCTCCGTCAGGTCGTGGCAACGCCGCGAGCCGATCTCCGTGAGCTCGGGCAGGCCGGGAATCTCCAGGCGCCAGCCTTCGTCGTCGGTCAGGTGGAAGTGGAACTTGTTGAGCTTGTAGGCGGCCATCTGGTCCAGCAGCCGCAGGATGGCCGCCTGGCTGTGGAAGTTGCGCCCGATGTCCAGTTGCACGCCGCGATACTGGAAGCGCGGGGCATCGCTGGCCTGCAGTTGGGCGATCTTCAGGCTGCCGTCGGCGGGGACCAGCGAGAGCAGCGATTGCACGCCGTAGAACACCCCGGCCTGGTCGAAGCCGATGATCTGCGCGCTGTCCTGTCCGATCTTCAGGTGGTAGGCGCCCGGGACGGCCTGCGCGCCTTCGAAGGCCTGGCGGGCGATGGCGGTACTGATCGGGTAGCCCTGGGCGTTGGCATTCACGCCCAGCAGGGCGAAGCGGGCTTTCAGGGCCTCCGCGCTGGGCGCATCGAGTACCCCCAGGTTCAGCGCCACGCCGGCACCCAAGTCGGCGTCCGCATCGAGCACTTTCACCTGCAACGGCGTCGGGACGATCTGCCCGCGCAGGCTGTTGCCCGCCAGCGTCGCGACATCGGCATTCTTCTCGAAGCGGCTGCCCGGCAGCATCAGGATATTGTGGTCCTCGGCGGTGCGCTTCCACAGATCACCGGCGATGGGCGTGACGAACTGGCGCAGGTCCTCGCTGTCGGTGCTGGCGATGACCTTCGGCTGTGCGTCCGGCGCGGTGGCGTACCAGCGCGGCATCACGTCGCTTTCGAACAGCTGCCAGTACTCGCCCACCAGCGGAATCTCGACGCGCTGGCCGGCCTTGAAGCCCTGGAATTTTTCCGTCGGCTCGATCCGGTGCAGGTCACCGGTGACGAAGGTGATGCGGAACTGATCGCCGCGGGTTTCCAGCACCTGTCGCGGCGTGTGGAAGTAGATCGCCCAGTCCTTGTTGCTGATATCGCTGGCGCTGGTCAACGCGATGACCGACTGGTTGCACGACGCCCAGTCCGCGCCCAGCGCCGCGCAGTCCACGCCATGATCGGCGCCGCGGTTGTCGGTGATGGTCACCTTGACGTCCAGGCGGCTGAGCTGGTCGACGGTCTGCTGGTCGGCTTGCGCCAAGGTGCCGGCGGCCAGCAGGGCCAGTGCGCTGGCGGCCGCCAGCGGGTTCAGTGGGAAACGCTTCATGGTCTTGCCTCGTCCCTGGTCATTGGTTGTTGTCGCGGATTTCCTTCCAGAGCTTTCCGCAGTCCTGTTGATAGGTGTCGCCGGCGCCCGACCTGGCCGCCTCGATGCACTGCTGGTAATCGAAGGTGCGCACGCTTTCACGCTCGGCGAAGGCTTTGTGCGGGTCGCTCTGCTTCAGGGTTTCCAGCACGGTGCGGCAGGCGGCGACCTTGTCGGCGTTGCCTTCGGCGCTGGTGATGCAGCGGCTGTAGGCCTGCTTCAGCCGCAGGTCTGCGGAAGAGGAGGCGGGTGCTTGCGCACAGCCGCTCGCCAGGGCGGCGACGGCGAGCAGCAGTGGAAGGGTTTTCATGGGCGAAGCCCCCTTGGCGTGGATCGTCAGACGAAGGTGCACGTTGGCGGCCTCAGAGCAGGCTGAACGGAGCGATGACGATGAATTTCACGTCGTGCTCGTCCTGGAACATGTTGCCGTAGCCATTGCTCCAACTGGGGTTGTCGGAGTGGTTGGGCGCCTGAAGACGCTGATGGAGATGCGTGCCGATGCGAGCGGCTCCAACGGGTTGACGGCTTACCTGGATGGCGAGCTGGAACTGGAGAAGTTCCGTGTCGCCTCGGGTGTGAGCACTGATCACCAGCGCATGGCGGCGCTGATCAGGTTGTTCCGCCTGGGCTTCTGGGAGCGCGGGGAAATCTGCCGCGCGGCGAAGTACCTGAAGGTTTCCCCTCTCTGGCAGCACCCGCGATTCGAGATCGACAGAAACGATGAGGTGGAGGCGCTGAGCAGCCTGGTGCTGGGTGTCGCCTTGCCAATGAGCGGCGCCCTGGTCTGGGCTGCTTTGGTCGTGAAGATGCCGATCTACGGGTTCCTGCTGGGCGCGCTGGCGTTCCTGGTGTCCGCACTGGCGGCGACCTGGATCGGCAAGCCCTATGGCGACCTGCGCAGTGCGCGGCGGATCAAGGCCTATGTCGAGAGCCATCCGCATATCCTGCAGCCCGTCGGACGCGTGGCTGCCAAGGTAAAAAACGCCGCCTGACCTGCACGCCCGCACAACGAAGCGCCCCGCCTGAGCGGGGCGCTTGCATTCAGCCCAGGTGCACTGCCTGCGGCAGCTCCGGCAAGGGCACCCAGACCTGCTCCTGCCAATCCAGCAGGCTCAACTGCTGGCGCTCCCAGCGCAATAGCCGGCGACGGGGTCTTTCATCCGCCGTGGCGGTTTCCGCGCGCAGGCTCGGCACCACGGTCTGAGTGATCCACTGGCTGGAGACCTTGATCCGGTAGGAGCGGGCAGTCCTAGGCGGACGTTCTGCTTTCCACGAGCACCCCCTGTTCGCGCCCGCAGACTTCGATCAGGAAGTCCCACACCAGCCGCAGCCGCACCGACCGGTGCAGTTCCCGCCGCGTGCACATCCAGTATTCCCGCTCGATGAATTCCTCCGGTAGCACCGGCACCAGCCGTGGGTCATGCAGGCCCATGTACTGGGGGAGGATGGCGATGCCGATGCCGGCCTGGGCGGCCTGTTGCTGGGCGACCACGCTGGTGCTGCGGAACACCACCTGCGGGTGGCGGCAGAAACTGTGGTGGAACAGCAGTTCCTGGCTGAACAGCAGGTCGTCGACGTAGCCGATCCAGGGGTGCTGGCAGAGGTCCTCGCGGTCGCGCAGGGGTGGGGCGTTTTCCAGGTAGGCAGGGCTGGCGAACAGACTCAGGCGGTAGCGGGTCAGGCGACGGCTGATCAGCAGGTCGGCGCTGGGGCGTTCCAGGGTGATGGCGATGTCCGCCTCGCGGTTGGTGATGCTGACGAAGCGCGGCACCGAGACCAGTTCCACTTCCAGCCCCGGGTAGCGTTGCATCAGCTCGCCCATGCGCGGAGCGAGGAACATGGTGCCCAGGCCTTCGGTGACGCCGATGCGCACCTGCCCCAGCGGCGAGATGGCCTGGCTCATTTCCTCCTGGGCGAGCAGGGCGGTGTTCTCCATGGCCTCGGCATGCTTGAGCAGCGCCTGGCCCGCCGGAGTCAGCTGGTAGCCGCCGGTGTGCTGGGCGAACAGCTGGGTGCCGAGGTCGCGCTCGATGTTCTCGATGTGCCGGGCCACCGTGGCGTGGGTGGTGTTCAGCCGCTTGGCGGTGGTCAGCAGGCGGCCGCTGCGGTGCAGCTCGAGGAAGTAGCGCAGGTCATTCCAGTCGAACATGGGTGGCTCTCGCTGGCAGAAGGCACACTGTTAGAAAACGCACAGCAGGTGACTCGAAACGACTGTTCTTTTATCACGAACGAACGACTAGGCTCGGTCGTCAGAGTAAAAAGAACAAGAATGACGAGGTACCTTTCCATGCCCCAGGCACTGGATGCTTATGACTACCTGATCGTCGGCGCGGGCCCTGCCGGTTGCCTGCTGGCCAACCGCCTGTCCGCCGACCCCGCCAACCGCGTGCTGCTGCTCGAAGCCGGCGGCCCGGACAACTATCCCTGGATTCACATCCCCGTCGGCTACCTCTACTGCATCGGCAACCCGCGCACCGACTGGTGCTTCGACACCGAACAGGTGCCGGGCCTGAATGGCCGCGCCATCAAGTACCCGCGCGGACGCACTCTCGGTGGCTGCTCCTCGATCAACGGCATGATCTACATGCGCGGCCAGGCGCTGGACTACGACGGCTGGGCCGCCGAGGGTAATCCCGGCTGGGCCTGGAACGATCTGCTGCCGCTGTTCATGAAGATGGAGGACCACTTCGGCGGGTCGAGCGAGCTGCACGGCTCGGGTGGCGAATGGCGGGTGGAGAAGCAGCGGTTGTCGTGGGCGATCCTCGATGCCTTCCGCGAGGCGGCGGCGCAGTCCGGCGTGCGTTCGGTGGAGGATTTCAACGGCGGCGACAATGAAGGCTGCGGCTACTTCCAGGTGAACCAGCGCTCCGGTGTGCGCTGGAATGCTTCGAAAGCCTTCCTGCGGCCCATCGCCAATCGCCCGAATCTCACCGTGCTGACCAACGTGGAGGCTCACCGGGTGCTGCTGGAAAACGGCCGCGCCGTTGGGCTGGAAGTGAACTGGCAGGGTGCCCGGCGCGAGTTGCGTGCCCGGCGTGAAGTGATTCTCTGCGCCGGGGCGATCAATACGCCGGTGTTGCTGCAACGCTCCGGCATCGGCCCGCGAGCGCTGCTGGAGAAGCATGGGATCGGCGTGCGCCATGAACTTTCCGGCGTGGGCGGCAACCTCCAGGACCACCTGCAGCTGCGCCTGATCTACCGCATGAACGGTGCTCCCTCGCTGAACCAGATCGCCTCGACGCTGTGGGGCAAGATGGGCATGGGCCTGGAGTACCTGTTCAAGCGCAGCGGCCCGCTGTCCATGGCGCCGAGCCAACTGGGCGCGTTCGCCAAGTCCGACCCGGGCCAGCGCTCTGCCAACCTCGAATACCACGTGCAGCCACTGTCGCTGGAGCGCTTTGGCGAACCGCTGCACAGCTTCCCGGCGTTCACCGCTTCGGTGTGCGACCTGCGCCCGCTGAGCCGTGGCTCGGTGACGCTGCGCTCGCTGGACCCGCGCGACAAGCCGGTGATCCAGCCCAACTATCTGAGCCACCCGCAGGACCTGCGCGTGGCCGCCGATGCCATCCGCCTGACCCGGCGCATCGCTGCGGCGCCCGCGCTGGCGCGCTTCAATCCGGTGGAGTTCAAGCCCGGTCCGGACTACCAGACCGAAGAAGACCTGCATCGCGCCGCCGCCGAGATCGGCACCACCATCTTCCACCCGGCCGGCACCTGTCGGATGGGGCAGGGCGAGGGCGCAGTGGTGGACAGCCAGCTGCGCGTGCACGGCATTCCCGGCCTGCGCATCGCCGATGCCTCGATCATGCCCAGCCTGACCTCCGGCAACAGTTGTTCGCCGGTGCTGGTGATCGCGGAAAAGGCCGCACAGATGATTTTGAGCGAACCCGCGCGCGGCGCGGAGGTCATCCCTTCCAGTGGGCGCACGCAGGAGGAAGCTCCGGTGGCGTGACGGCAGCGCCGTCTCCCCACTTGTCATGGCGTGGAATTCTGTTCCTGGCCGCCTGAGTGCAGGGCGGTTCGCGAGCAAGCTCGCTCCTACAAGGAGCAGCGGAAAACGGTATCGCACGGTGTTAAAACCGTGGCAGTCGAGGCGCTGACAAAAACAAGAGCCCCCAGAAGGGGCAGGAGAGCCCGTAATGACCGAAGCAGCACAGTCCAGCCCCTATCAGGGGCAGGTAACGTCCCGTCGCGACGAGCGCAAGGTGATCTTCGCCTCGTCGCTCGGCACGGTATTCGAGTGGTACGACTTCTTCCTCTACGGCTCGCTGGCAGCGATCATCGCCAAGCATTTCTTCGCCGGGGTCAACGACACCACTGCCTTCATCTTCGCCCTGCTGGCGTTTGCCGCCGGCTTCCTCGTCCGGCCGTTCGGCGCTCTGGTGTTCGGTCGTCTGGGCGACATGATCGGGCGCAAGTACACCTTCCTCGTCACCATCCTGCTCATGGGCCTGTCGACCTTCGCCGTCGGCCTGCTGCCGGCCTACGCCACCATCGGCGTGGCGGCGCCGATCATCCTCATCGTGCTGCGGCTGCTGCAGGGCCTGGCGCTGGGCGGCGAGTACGGCGGCGCGGCGATCTACGTGGCCGAGCACGCGCCGGACCACAAGCGCGGCGCCTATACCAGCTGGATCCAGTGCACCGCCACCGGTGGCCTGCTGCTGTCGCTGGTGGTGATCTGGGGTTGCCGCCAGCTCACCGGGCCGGAGTTCGAGACCTGGGGCTGGCGCCTGCCGTTCCTGATCTCCATCGTGCTGCTGGGTATCTCCACCTGGATTCGCCTGTCCATGCACGAATCGCCAGCGTTCCTGAAAATGAAGGCCGAGGGCAAGGTGAGCAAGTCGCCGCTCAAGGAATCCTTCACCAACTGGAGCAACCTGAAGATCGTGCTGATCGCGCTGTTCAGCATCAACGCCGGGCAGGCGGTGACCTTCTACGCGGCGCAGTTCTACGTGATGTTCTTCCTCACCCAGGTGCTCAAGGTGGACCCGGCGCTGTCCAACGGGATGCTGATCGTGGCGCTGGTGATCGGCGCGCCGCTGTTCGTGATCATGGGTTGGCTGTCGGACAAGGTCGGTCGCAAGCCGGTGCTGATCACCGGCCTGCTGCTGGCCACGGTGCTGTACTTCCCGCTGTTCAAGGCGCTGACCCATTACGCCAACCCGCAGATCGATGCGGCTTCGCGCCAGGCGCCGGTCACGGTGATGGCGGACCCGGCCACCTGTACCTTCCAGTTCGACCCGGTGGGCAAGGCCAAATTCGACAGCGCCTGTGACAAGGCCAAGACCCTGCTGGTGAAGGGCGGCGTGCCCTACAGCTCGGTCGCCGCGCCGGCCGGCAGCGAGTTGGTGGTGACCGTGGGCGAGAAGCGTATCGAGGGCTTCGACGCCGCCGCGCTGGGCGCTGCGGTGAAGGACGCCGGCTACCCGACCGTGGCTGATTCTTCGCTGGTGAACCGGCCGATGGTGGTGGCGATCATCGTCGCGCTGATCTTCATCGCCACCTGCTGCTACGGCCCGCTGGCGGCGCTGATGGTGGAGCTGTTCCCGACGCGCATCCGCTACACCTCGCTGTCGCTGCCGTACCACATCGGCAATGGCTGGTTCGGCGGGCTGCTGCCGACCATCTCGTTCGCCCTGGTGGTGTATACCGGCAACATCTTCTACGGGCTGTGGTACCCGGTGCTGATCACGGCGATGAGCCTGGTCTGCTCGCTGCTGTTCCTGAAGGAGACGAAGAACAACGACATCCACGCGGATTGATCCTCGGCTGACGTGAAAGGGCCCGGCTGGATGCCGGGCCTTTTCATTTCTGGCCACCTGCCAGGGAGGTACCTTTGTAGGATGGGGTTATTGCCGAAACCGTCCGGCGCGAGAGGAAAAACCAAGGGCGCCCGAAGGCGCCCTTGGTGGCAAGCCGCGGCAATCAGCGGAAAGCCGGCACCACGTGCTGGATGAACAGCTCCAGCGACTTCTTCTTCTGCTCATACGGCAGGCTGTTGTCGGCCCAGAAGCTGAACTCGTCCACGCCCAGTTCCTGGTAGTGGCTAATGCGCGCGATGATTTCTTCCGGAGTGCCGATCATGGTGTTCCTGCGGATGTTCTCCAGCTCGAACTCCGGGCGCTCCTTGAACTTCTCCTCTGGGCTGGGTGGCAGCAGGCCGTTGACCGGGGTCTGCTTGTTGCCGAACCAGGCGTCGAAGGTGCGGTAGAAGCGCGAGATCGCCTCGGCGCCCACTTTCCAGCCTTCCGGGTCGTCGGCGGTGTGCACGTGGGTGTGGCGCAGCACCATCAGTTGCGGGCGCGGCACATCCGGGTTGTTGGCCAGGGCGGCCTCGAACTTGTTCTTCAGGTCGACGACTTCCTCGTCGCCCTTCATCAGCGGCGTGACCATCACGTTGCAGCCGTTGGCCACGGCGAAGTTGTGCGAATCCGGGTCGCGGGCGGCGATCCACATCGGCGGGGTCGGCTTCTGGATCGGGCGCGGCGAGGAGGTGGAGGTGGGGAATTTCCAGATTTCGCCGTCGTGGGCAACGTCGCCCTGCCACAGCGCCTTCACCACCGGCACCATTTCACGCAGCGCCTGGCCGCCGCTGGAGGCGGGCATGCCGCCGGCCATGCGGTCGAATTCGTACTGGTAGGCGCCGCGCGCCAGGCCCACTTCCATGCGGCCGTTGCTGATCACGTCGAGCAAGGCGCATTCGCCCGCCACGCGGATGGGGTGCCAGAAGGGCGCGATGATGGTGCCGGCGCCCAGACGGATGGTCTCGGTGCGCGCGGCGAGGTAGGCCAGCAGCGGCATCGGGCTGGGCGAGATGGTGTATTCCATGGCGTGGTGCTCGCCGATCCACACGGTGCTGAAACCACCGGCCTCGGCCATCAGCGTCAGCTCGGTGAGTTCCTCGAACAGCTGCCGGTGGGTGGGCTGGTCGTCGTAGCGCTCCATGTGCACGAACAGGGAAAACTTCATATCGCTTACCTCGAACCTTTCTTGTTTCCGGCGCGGCAGCCGGCGGGGGGATGCGCAGGCACGCATCACGTCTTGTCGGTGGCTGGCGTGGAGTATTGGCCATGGGCCATCTCCTCGCTGGGGTTCCGTTGCATATTGGTATACCATAATACGGAATATCTGCAAGGCGTTTCTGCCGGGAGCAGACCAAGGGAGTAGGGATGAACCTCAAACAAAAACTGATCCTCGCCTTTTCCGCCATCGCCAGCCTGCCGGTGATCCTGGTTGCCGTGCTGGTGATCCTCAACCTGCGCGGCGAGGCGCGGGAAAGCTTCATCGACGGCAGCGGGCGCGAGATCCGCCAGGTCGAGAACGCCATGCAGCTGTTCTTCGATGGCATTACCCAGAATGTCGAGTACCTGGCCAGTCATCCGCAGCTCGCGGCAATCGATGGCGGCCTCAAGCAGTTCATTGGCGCGGACGCCGCGCAGCACCCGGCCGGCGAGCTGGACAAGCGCGTCCTCGAACTCTTCACCGGCCTGGCGCACAGCCACCCGGACTATGCCTACGTGTCCGTCGGCACCCGCGAGGGCGGCTATGCCTTCTGGCCCGGCGACGACAAGCTGGCCAGCTACGATCCGCGCACCCGCCCCTGGTACCAGGCGGCGATGGCCCAGCCGGGCAGGACCTTGCGCACCAAGGCCTACTACTGGGCGGCGGACAAGGTGGTGCTGGTGAGCAGCGTGCGCACCTTCGCCAACCAGTTCGGTGCCCAGGGCGGCGTGGTCAACATCGACGTGTCGCTCAAGCGCCTGACCGATATCGTCAAGGGCATCCGTCTGGGCGAGTCGGGCTACCTGATGCTGATGGAGGGCGACGGCACCATCCTGGTCGACCCGCACAACCCGGAGAACAACTTCCGGCAACTGGGCGAGCTGGGCGGCGACTTCCAGCGCCTGGCCAGCGCGCAGAAGGGCCTGGTGGAAGTGGAGATCGGCGGCGAGCCCTACCTGGCCAACGTCTGGCCGTCCGAGACCCTGGGCTGGCGCTTCGTCGGCCTGATCAAGGAGAGCGAAGTGATGAGCGCGGCGACGCGCCTGACCTGGGGCATTGCCCTGGTCGCGCTGGTCATCGCCCTGGCTTTCGCCGGCCTGGGTTCGCTGTTCGCCGGCCTGGTGGTGCGCCCGGTGCGTGCCGTTGCCGCCGGGCTGGAGGGCATCGCCCAGGGCGACGGCGATCTTACCGGCCGCCTGGACGTTCGCGGCCGCGACGAGACGGCGCAACTGGCCGGCTGGTTCAACCAGTTCCTCGACGCCATCCGCCGCCTGGTGCAGAACATCGGCACCGCCGCCGGCAGCATCCACCGCAGTTCCGGCAGCAGCAGCGAGACTTCCCGGGCCCTGGCCGACGCCGCCGCGCGCCAGCGCGAGGCGGTGGACATGGTCTCCACGGCATTCAACGAGATGGTCATGACCGCCAACGAGGTGGCGCGCTCCTGCAGCCAGGCGGCGGAATCCGCCGACAGTGGCCAGCGTCAGGCCCATGACGGCCAGCAGCAGATCGACGAGGCGGTGGACAGCGTCGGCCGCCTGAGCGACGAGATCGCCCATTCCGCCGATGCCATGCGCCAGCTGGAGCAGGACAGCAACGATATCCAGTCGATCCTCGGCACCATCCGCTCCATCGCCGAGCAGACCAACCTGCTGGCGCTCAACGCGGCCATCGAGGCGGCCCGCGCCGGCGACCAGGGCCGGGGGTTCGCGGTGGTGGCGGATGAGGTGCGGGCATTGGCTCGGCGCACCGCCGAGTCCACCGGGGAGATCGACGCGCTGCTGGGCAACCTGGCGCGACGCACCCATGACACCGGCCGCCAGATGCAGTCCAGCCTGGAGGCATCGCAGCGCACCGTGGGCTCGATCCGCGAGGCGCGCGCGTGCTTCGGCGCGATCCGCGAATCGGTGGACGTGATTCGCGACATGAACGCCCAGATCGCCACCGCCGCCGAGGAACAGCACCAGGTGGCGGAGGAGATCAACCGGCATATCAGTCAGATCCACCACGATGCGCAGGAGGTCGCCGGCCTGGCGGACACCACGCGGGGGGATGCGCAGACCCTGAGCGGGCTGTCGGATGAGCTGAACCGGCTGGTGTCGCGCTTCAGGACCTGAGGCAAAGGGCTCGCGCAAGCGGGCCCTTTTTCATTGGGGGCGGGCGGTGCTTTTCTGTAGGAGCGGGCGATGCCCGCGATCGCGCCCATGGGGCGCTCCTGCAGGGTGCGCCGGGCCAAAGAAAAGCCCCTTCTCACTCCCGCAAGAAGGGGCCTGCGCCGGACGGCGAAAGGTCAGGCGGTCAGGCGAAAGCCTGCAGCGCGCCCATCTTTCCGCGGCAGTAAATCATCGGGGTGATCTGCTGGTCCGGCACGATCAGGTTCTTCACCGCACCGACCAGGATGGCGTGATCACCGCCTTCGTATTCGCGCCACAACTCGCACTCGATGATGGCGGTGGCATTTTCCAGCAGCGGGTTGCCGCGCTCGCTCAGGGTCCACTGGATGCCCTGGGCCTTGTCCTTGCCTTTGCTGGCGAAGGCGTAGGCCTCGCCTTTCTGGTCGGCGGAGAGCAGGTGAATGGCGAAGTGCTTGCGGCGGATCAGCACCGGGTAGGAGTCGGAGCTGTAGTTGGGGCAGAACAGCACCAGCGCCGGGTCCATGGACAGGGAGCTGAAAGCGCTCGCGGTGAGCCCGACCACCTGGCCATCGTCGTCCATCGTGGTGATGACGGTGACGCCGGACGGGAAGGAGCCCATGACTTGTTTGTAGGCAGCGTGGTCGATCATTGCGAGTACCTGTCGGGTGAGCCGGCCAGCGGGGGTGGTCGTTTCGTCTGATGGTATACCGTAATACTTCGAAAGCAAGTGCTTTCGTTTCCCGATGGATGGGCGGCGATTCACCACCCATCGGCTGGAGGCTGCAAACCACGGGGCTTTCAGCGATAAGCTGAGTCTCCGCCAGGTCACCTGACGGTGGCCATTCGACCAACGGCCACACAGAAAAGCCTTGCTTGGTATTTGGAATACCATAATATTGCCAGCGTCGCCGAAGCGCCGATCCTGCCCCTTTCAAGGCGCCGGACGACCAGACCTACAAAGACAATAAGCAAGGCAACCACGATGTCCGATACTCCGCTGATCGAGAACCATACCGTCGATTACGTGCCCCCGGCCGAGCGCCATGGGCGGTCCCGCGACCTGTTCACGCTGTGGTTCAGCACCAACATCGCCCCGCTGCCGGTGGTGACCGGCGCCATGGCGATCCAGGTGTTCCACCTCGACCTGCTCTGGGGGCTGGTCGCCATCGTCCTGGGCCATATGTTCGGCGGCGTGTTCCTCGCCCTGGCATCGGCGCAGGGCCCGCAGATGGGCATCCCGCAGATGGTCCAGAGCCGGGGCCAGTTCGGCCGTTACGGCGCCTTGCTGATCGTGTTCTTCACTGCGCTGATCTACGTCGGCTTCTTCATTTCCAACATCGTGCTGGCCGGCAAGTCGATCCAGGGCCTGGTGCCGGCGACCCCGACACCGCTGGCGATCATCCTCGGCGCCCTCAGCGCCACCGCCATCGGCGTGATCGGCTACCGCTTCATCCACAGCCTCAACCGCATCGGCACCTGGGTCATGGGCGGTGCGCTGCTGCTGGGCTTCGCCATCATGCTCGGCGGCGACCTGCCGGCGGACTTCCTCGCCCGTGGCGCCTTCAACCTGTCGGGGTTCCTGGCGACCCTGTGCCTGGGCATCATCTGGCAGATCAGCTTCGCCCCCTACACCTCGGACTACTCGCGCTACCTGCCGGCCAGCGTCGGCATCGGCAAGCCGTTCCTGGCGACCTTCGCCGGCGCAGTGGCGGGCACCAGCCTGTCGTTCAGCTTCGGCGCCGTCGCCGTGCTGGCGACCCCGTAAGGCACTGACGCGATGGTCGCGGTCAAGCAGGCCACCGGGATGTTCGGCCCGATCCTGATGCTGCTGTTCCTGCTCAACATCATCAGCCACAACGCGCTGAACCTGTATGGCGCGGTACTCTCCATCGTCACTTCGATCCAGACCTTCGCCGGCAGCTGGACGCCCAGCGTGCGGGTGCGCGTGGTGTTGTCCGCCGTGGTGCTGGCGGGCAGTTGCCTGATGGCGCTGGGCGCTTCGGCCAACTTCATCTCGCAGTTCATCGGCCTGATCCTGGCGATGCTGATCGTGCTGGTGCCCTGGGCCTCGATCAACCTGATCGACTTCTACCTGATCAAGCGCGGCCGCTACGACATCCACTCGATCTTCCGCCGTGACGGCGGCGTGTACGGGCGCTTCAACCCGCACGCGATCATTGCCTACTTCATCGGCATCATCGTGCAGCTGCCGTTCGCCAATACGTCGCTGTTCGTCGGGCCCTATGCCAATTACATCGACGGGGTGGACCTGTCCTGGCTGGTCGGCCTGCTGGTGACCTGCCCGCTGTACTACTGCCTGGCCACCCGCAACCAGGCTCGCGAAGCCGGCCAGCCGGTGGCGCTGGGGATCGCGGAGTAACGGTTCGATTCAGGTCTTACACTCTCTGCCCCACCGGGTTTCGGTGGGGCTTTTTTTTGCCTGTGCGGCGCAGAGGAGAGTGCCTGTAGGAGCGGGCCATGCCCGCGATCGCGCGCATGGCCCGCTCCTACAACAGGGTTTCAGGTGCAAGCCTGCCGGAATGAGCCACCGTCGGCAGGGCCGGCGGCTTCTGTCCGGGTCTTACCCTTCGAATCCCTCGACGATGACGATCTGCGCCTTCGCCACACCCTGCCGGTGCGTGCAGGCTTCCTGGTATTCCGCCGAGCGGTAGCAGGCCACGGCCTGGTCGTAGGAATCGAATTCGATCACCACGCTACGCTGAGGAGCAGGGCCTCCTTCCAGTGCCTCGGAGCGCCCGCCACGGGCGAGGAAGCGGCCGCCGTACAGGGCGAAGGCCGCCGGGGCGCGGCGGGTGTATTGGCTGTATTGCTCGGGGTCGGTGATATCGACGTGGGCGATCCAGTAAGCCTTCATGCTGACCTCTGCTTGCTGCGGTTTCGGATAAGAAATGTATTATGGTATACCAGATTTTTTCATCCACGATCCAGCCGAGTAACGCACCATGCCGTTCGACCGCATCGAAGACATCATCGAAGACTACCGCCAGGGCAAGATGGTGCTCCTGGTCGACGACGAAGACCGTGAAAACGAGGGCGACCTGCTGCTTGCCGCCGAACGCTGCACGCCCGAGGCGATCAACTTCATGGCCCGCGAGGCACGTGGGCTGATCTGCCTGACCCTGACCGATGAACACTGCGCCCGACTGGGCCTGGAGCAGATGGTGCCGGCCAACGGCAGCGCCTATTCCACCGCTTTTACCGTGTCCATCGAGGCGGCCACCGGCGTCTCCACCGGCATCTCCGCCGCCGACCGCTCGCACACCGTGCTCACCGCCGTGAAGCCGGGCGCCCGTGCCGAGGACCTGGTGCAGCCCGGCCATATCTTCCCCCTGCGCGCCCGCGAGGGCGGGGTGCTCACCCGCGCCGGCCATACCGAGGCGGGTTGCGACCTGGCGCGCCTGGCCGGGCTGACCCCGGCCTCGGTGATCGTCGAAGTGATGAACGACGACGGCAGCATGGCCCGCCGCCCTGACCTGGAAGCCTTCGCCCTGCGCCACGGCATCCGCATCGGCACCATCGCCGACCTGATCCACTACCGCCTGAGCAACGAGCACACCGTGGCGCGGATCGGCGAGAGCGAACTGCCCACCGTGCATGGCACCTTCCGCCTGGTCACCTACGAGGACCGCATCGAGGGCGGCGTGCACATGGCCATGGTGATGGGCGAGATCAAGCGCGACGAGCCGGCCCTGGTGCGCGTGCACGTGATCGACCCGCTGCGCGACCTGGTCGGCGCCGAGTACACCGGGCCGAAGAACTGGACGCTCTGGGCCGCCCTGCAGAAGGTCGCCGAAGTCGGCCACGGGGTGGTCGTGGTGCTGGCCAACAACGAGTCCTCCCAGGCGCTGCTCAACCGCGTGCCGCAACTGACCCAGGCGCCGCGGCAGTTCACCCGCTCGCAGTCGCGCATCTACTCCGAGGTTGGCACCGGCGCGCAGATACTCCAGGACCTCGGCGTCGGCAAGATCCGCCATCTGGGAGCGCCGCTGAAGTACGCCGGCCTCACCGGCTACGACCTCGAAGTGGTGGAAACCCTGCCGTTCGAGGGCTGATCCGTTCGTCCGCCGGGCCGTACTGGCCATCTGACAGAAATTTCCAGTACGGCCTGTGGATAAATACTTTTCCTTGGCAATCAACAGCCTGCGCAACACGAGGAACGACCAGGGCTCTACCCAGGCTTCGCCGCCACGATGGCCGGTGTCGCCGAGGACTTGCGGAAAGTTTGGAATACCATAATATGACATTCCGTAGGCCTCACCTTATCCGCCAGTCAGCGTGCCACACCGCCGCTGCACAGGACGCGACGGCCACCTGCTCCAGACAAGCGATCCACGAAGGTCGCTGTGAACAATCACAACAACGAGGGCAAGCAAGATGGTGTTCAAGAAACGTGCGATCGCGGTCCTGACCGCGGCATTCCTCGGCGCTACCGGCACCCTGGCTTTCGGCGCCGACAGCCTCAGCTTCGTCAGTTGGGGTGGCACCACCCAGGATGCGCAGAAGCAGGCCTGGGCCGAGCCCTTCACCCAGTCCACCGGCATCCCGGTGGTGCAGGACGGCCCCACCGACTACGGCAAGCTCAAGGCCATGGTGGAGAGCGGCAACGTCCAGTGGGACGTGGTCGACGTCGAAGCCGACTTCGCCCTGCGCGCCGCCGCCGAAGGGCTGCTGGAGCCGCTGGACTTCAACACCATCAAGCGCGACCGCCTCGATCCGCGCTTCGTCTCCGACCACGGCGTCGGCTCCTTCTACTTCTCCTTCGTGCTCGGCTACAACCAGGGCAAGGTCGGCGGCAAGCAGCCGCAGGACTGGTCGTCGCTGTTCGACACCGCCAACTTCCCCGGCAAGCGGGCACTGTACAAATGGCCGAGTCCCGGCGTGCTGGAACTGGCCCTGCTGGCCGACGGCGTTCCCAAGGACAAGCTCTACCCGCTGGACCTGGACCGCGCCTTCAAGAAGCTCGACACCATCAAGAAGGACATCGTGTGGTGGGGCGGCGGCGCGCAGTCGCAGCAACTGCTGGCCTCCGGCGAAGCGACCCTCGGCCAGTTCTGGAACGGCCGCATCTACGCCCTGCAGCAGGATGGCGCGCCGGTGGGCGTGAGCTGGAAGCAGAACCTGGTCATGGCTGATTTCCTCGTGGTGCCCAAGGGCGCGAAGAACAAGGAAGCGGCGATGAAGTTCCTGGCCAATTCCAGCAGCGCCAAGGGCCAGGCGGACTTCGCCAACCTCACCGCCTATGCTCCGGTGAACCTGGACAGCGTCGGCCAGCTCAACGGCGACCTCGCGCCTAACCTGCCCACTGCCTACGCGCAGGAACAGATCACCCTGGACTACGGCTACTGGGCGAAGAACGGCCCGGCGATCGCCGCACGGTGGAACGAATGGCTGGTCAAGTGAAAATGGCTGTGATGCAGCCGGGCCAGGCCGCCGGGGGCGCATCCCGCGCCGCCGGCAGCGCCACCCCGAAGGCAGAACCCATGCGACAGGATGAAGTGCTCACCCACCGCTGGCGCGGCTTCCGCAACCTGCTGCCGGCGCTGCTGTTTCTCGGGCTGTTCTTCCTCGCCCCGCTGATCGGCCTGCTGCTGCGCGGCGTGATGGAGCCGACCCTGGGCCTGGACAACTACGCCCAGCTGTTCGCCAACTCGGCTTACTCGCGGGTGCTGTTCAACACCTTCGCGGTCGGCGCGCTGGTCACCGTGATCAGCCTGCTGCTGGGCTTCCCGCTGGCCTGGGCGATCACCCTGGTGCCGCGCGGCTGGGGCCGCTGGCTGCTGAACATCGTGCTGCTGTCGATGTGGACCAGCCTGCTGGCGCGTACCTATTCCTGGCTGGTGCTGCTGCAGGCCTCGGGGGTGATCAACAAGACCCTGATGGCCCTGGGCATCATCGACCAGCCGCTGGAGATGGTGCACAACCTCACCGGCGTGGTGATCGGCATGAGCTACATCATGATCCCGTTCATCGTCCTGCCGCTGCAGGCGACCATGGCGGCCATTGACCCGATGGTGTTGCAGGCCGGCTCGATCTGCGGCGCCAGCCCCTGGACCAACTTCTTCCGGGTGTTCCTGCCGCTGTGCCGGCCAGGGCTGTTCTCCGGCGGCCTGATGGTCTTCGTCATGTCCCTGGGCTACTACGTCACCCCGGCGCTGCTGGGCGGGGCGCAGAACATGATGCTGCCGGAGTTCATCGTCCAGCAGGTGCAATCCTTCCTCAACTGGGGCCTGGCCAGCGCCGCCGCTGCGCTGCTGATCGCCATCACCCTGGTGCTGTTCTACCTCTACCTGAAGCTGCAGCCGGAATCCCCGGTGGCTTCCAGTAGCGCGAGGTAAGCCATGCTGCTCTCACCCAATGCCATGAGCCGGCGCCTGCGTGTCGGCCTCTACCTCACGACCGGCGCGATCGCGGCTTTCCTGCTGCTGCCCATCGTGTTCATCGTGCTGCTGTCCTTCGGCTCCTCCCAGTGGCTGGTGTTCCCGCCGCCGGGCTGGACGCTGAAGTGGTATGCGCAGTTCTTTGCCAACCCCGAGTGGATGAGCGCCGCCCTGGCCAGCCTGAAGGTGGCGATCCTCACCACGATCTGCTCGGTCGCCCTCGGCCTGCCCACCGCCTTTGCCCTGGTGCGCGGCAAGTTCCCCGGCCGCGAGCTGCTCTACGGGCTGTTCACCCTGCCGATGATCGTGCCGCTGGTGATCATCGCGGTGGCGGTCTACGCGCTGTTCCTCAAGCTCGGCTACACCGGCACGCTGTTCTCCTTCGTGGTCAGCCACGTGATCGTCGCGTTGCCGTTCACCATCATCTCGATCATCAACTCGCTGAAGCTGTTCGACCAGTCCATCGAGGACGCCGCGGTGATCTGCGGCGCTTCGCGCCTGCAGGCGGTGCTGAAGGTGACCTTCCCGGCGATCCGCCCCGGCATGGTGGCCGGTGCGCTGTTCGCCTTCCTGGTCTCCTGGGATGAAGTGGTGCTGAGCGTGATGATGGCCAGCCCGACCCTGCAGACCCTGCCCGTGAAAATGTGGACCACCCTGCGCCAGGACCTGACCCCGGTGATCGCCGTCGCCTCGACGCTGCTGATCGGCCTGTCCGTGCTGGTAATGGTGATCGCCGCCGCCCTGCGCCGGCGCAATGAAATCCGCGCCTGAGCGCCGAGGTAAATGCCATGAGTGCCGTGATCCAAGAATCCCGCGAGCAGAAGACCCTGGTCAGCCTGCGCAACCTGAACAAGTTCTATGGCGACTTCACCGCCGTGGACAACATTTCCCTCGACATCCAGGACGGCGAGTTCCTCACCTTCCTCGGCTCCAGCGGCTCGGGCAAGAGCACCACGCTGTCCATGCTGGCCGGCTTCGAGACGCCCAGCAGCGGCGAGATCCTGGTGCAGGGCCAGTCGCTGGTGAACGTGCCGCCGCACAAGCGCGACATCGGCATGGTGTTCCAGCGCTACTCGCTGTTCCCGCACCTGTCGGTGCGCGACAACATCGGCTTCCCGCTGGACATCCGCAAGCAGAAAGGCGCCGAGCGCGAGCGTCGCGTCGACGCCATGCTCAAGCTGGTGCAACTGGACAAGTTCGCCCACCGCCGCCCGGCGCAGCTCTCCGGCGGCCAGCAGCAGCGCGTCGCCATCGCCCGCGCGCTGGTCTACGAACCGCGCATCCTGCTGATGGACGAGCCCCTCGGCGCGCTGGACAAGAAACTGCGCGAGGACCTGCAGGACGAGCTGCGTCACCTGCACCGTCGCCTGGGCATCACCATCGTCTACGTGACCCACGACCAGGAAGAAGCCATGCGCCTGTCCCAGCGCATCGCCATCTTCAGCCACGGCAAGATCGTCGGCCTGGGCAGTGGCTATGACCTCTACCAGAACCCGCCGAATGCCTTCGTCGCTTCGTTCCTCGGCAACTCCAACTTCCTCCGCGCCCGTGCCCACGGCAACGCTGCGGCGGAATTCGAAGGCCGCGTGCTGGCGGTTCGGCCGACCGCCAACCTGCGCGAGGGGCAGGACATCCTGCTGATGGTGCGCCCGGAAAAGGCCCAGGTGCTGAGCCCGGCCCAGGCGGCTGCCACACCGCTGGCGGCGGGCTGGAACGAAATCCCGGCGAAAGTGGCCGAGACCGTGTTCCTCGGCGAGAGCCTGACCTGCAGCGTGGTCACCGCCAGCGGTGCTCAGCTCACCCTCAAGGAGCTCTCCGGCAATACCCAGCCGCTGGCTCCCGGCAGCGAAGTCCGCGTGCGCTGGGCCGCCGCCGATGCCTGCGTGTATGACCAGTGGAATGA
Source organism: Enterobacterales bacterium AE_CKDN230030158-1A_HGKHYDSX7 (assembly GCA_046940325.1). Classification (GTDB taxonomy): domain Bacteria; phylum Pseudomonadota; class Gammaproteobacteria; order Pseudomonadales; family Pseudomonadaceae; genus Pseudomonas. The sequence goes on from JBKYMN010000003.1 coordinate 229,907, forward strand.
GAGCGACCTGACCAAGGGCGCGCATTGATACACGCCTGACGATTCATCCCTTGCACCCCCGGCCTCCATTGTGGAGCCGGGGGATTTTTTTGCCTGGGCATTGCCTGTTGGCCGGTGCGTTCGAGTGAGCCAACCGTCGGCCCTGCCGACGGATCGCGTGCGTGGCACACTCCTGCAGGTTGGAATCGGGGGACGGGATTTGTTGTTCGCCGCAGCGTCGGGTATCAGCGAATGAAATGCACCTTGCCGGTGTCATCGTTGCCCATGTAGATGCCGTAGACCCCTGCCTGGCGTTCCTCGATGTAGCGCTCGAGGATCTGCCGGATGGCCGGGTAGTAGATGCAGTCCCAGGGAATCTCTTCCGGCGCGAAGAACTTCACCTGCAGGGTCTCCGGGCCGTGTTCGCCGGTTTCCTCGACCACGCTGGCGCGGAAGATGATGTAGACCTCGCTGATGATCGGCACGCTGAAGATGGAGTAGGGCGAGACGATGTCGGCGCGCACGCCGGTCTCTTCCCAGACTTCGCGCAGGGCGGCCTGCTCGGTGGTCTCACCGTTTTCCATGAAGCCGGCCGGCAGGGTCCAGGTGCCGGGGCGCGGGGGGATGCCGCGCTGGCAGAGCAGGTACTTGCCGTCGCGCTCGATGATGCAGCCGGCAATGACCTTGGGATTTTCGTAGTGAATGTAGCCGCAGCCCGCGCAGGTGAGGCGCTCATGGGTGTCCCCCGGTGGGCACTGGCGACTCAGGCCAGCACTGCCGCAGGCGGGACAGAAGCGCGGCGCGGGCATGGCGTCAGCGTCCGATGCGCGGCTCTTTGAGCGCGATGGGGGTGGCGATGTCGCGGGCCTTGCCGGCGCCGTCCTGCTTGGAACGCAGGTAGTCCAGGGCGACTTTGGCGGCGGCGCGCACGTGGTCCACCGAGGCCTGGTGGGCAGCGATCGGGTCACCGCTCTTGATCGCCTCGACCATGCGTTCCATTTCCTGGTTGCTGGCGCTGCGGCGGTTCTCCTGGGACACCGAAGTGGCGCGCAGGTAGCTGATGCGCGCCTGCAGCTGGCGCAGCTGGGTGGCGGCGATGCGGTTGCCCGAGCCCTCCAGCAGCACGTCGTAGAAGCCCTGCACCGATTCGATCACCTGCGGCAGCTCGCCATCCTCCAGCGCCTGGCGGTTCTCCTCCAGGGCGCGCTCCAGGTTGCGGATGTCGCGGGCCTTGGCATTGAGGGTGAAGAGCTGGACGATCAGGCCTTCGAGCACGCAGCGCAGCTCGTAGATGTCGGCGGCGTCTTCCAGGGTGATGATGGCGACGCGCGGACCCTTGGCATCGGCGAACTCCACCAGACCCTCGGACTCCAGATGGCGCAGCGCCTCGCGCACGGAGGTGCGGCTGACGCCCAGGCGATCGCACAGGTCGCGCTCCACCAGGCGGTCGCCCGGCAGCAGCTGGAAGTTGAGGATGGCGCCGCGCAGCTTGTCGAGGACGATTTCGCGCAGGGTGACGGGGTTGCGATTGACCTTGAAGCTATCGTCGAGTGGCAGGCGTTTCATGGGGTCCGCTCTGTGTTCTGGCTGTCCATAGGAGAAACGATGGAGCACCCGGAGGTGGTCCATCGTCAAGTCGGGCCAGCAATCAACCACGTTCCTCGGCGTCGGCCTCGGCGAAGGCTTCGCGGGCGAGGCGGAAGCTGTCCACCGCCGCGGGCACACCGCAATAGATGCCGACCTGCAGGAGAATCTCGCGGATCTGCTCGCGGGACAACCCGTTACGCAGAGCGCCGCGCACGTGCAGCTTGAGTTCGTGGGGGCGGTTGAGTGCCGAAATCATCGCCAAGTTTATCATGCTGCGTTCCTTGAGCGATAAGCCGTCCCGGCCCCAGACGTGGCCCCAGCAGTACTCGGTGACCAGCTCCTGGAGCGGGCGGGTGAAGTCGTCGGCGTTCTGGATCGATTTGCTGACGTAGGCTTCGCCCAGCACCTGGGTGCGGATGGCCAGACCCTTTTCGTATTTCTCGTTGCTCATCGGTAGCTCCTGTCCATTCCTGTAGGAGCGAGCTTGCTCGCGAACCCAAGCAACTTCGGAGTCGCCGGGTAATCCTTTCGCGAGCAAGCTCGCTCCTACGAAGAGCGCCAGCCCGCAGGCTGGAATAAAAAAGGCCGCTGCCGAGGGTTATGGCGAGCGGCCTTGGAAAGCTCTAGCCGGCTATCTCCGGCAAGGCGCCGAGCTTGCCGCGGTGATAGACCATCGGGGTGACCTCCTGCTCCGGCAGGATCAGGTTCTTCACCGCGCCGACGATGATCGCGTGGTCGCCGCCGTCATACTCGCGCCACAGCTCGCATTCGATGATTGCGGTGGCCCGGGTCAGCAGCGGGTTGCCCAGCTCGCTCAGGCGCCATTCGATGCCCTTGGCCTTCTCCTTGCCCTTCTTGGCGAAGGCGTAGGCCTCCGCCTGCTGGTCGGAGCACAGCAGGTGGATGGCGAACTGCTTGCTATCACGCAGGATCGGGTAGGTGTCCGAGCCGTAGTTGGGGCAGAACAGCACCAGCGCCGGGTCGATCGACAGCGCGCTGAACGCGCTGGCGGTGATGCCGACGATTTCGCCGTCGGCATCCAGGGTGGTGACCACGGTGACGCCGGACGGGAAGGAGCCCATCACTTCTTTGTAGATGCCAGGTTCGATCATCTCGTCGCTCCTCTTCAGCGCATCACGAAGGGATCGGGCATGGGCGCCTGCGAGAGGTTGATCCACACCGTCTTCAGCTCGGTGTAGGCCAGCACCGAATCGATGCCGCTCTCGCGGCCGTAGCCGCTGTTGTGGAAGCCGCCGATGGGCGCCATGGCAGACACCGCGCGGTAGGTGTTGACCCAGATGATCCCGCTGCGAATGCCACGGGCCATGCGGTGGGCGCGGCCCAGGTCGCGGGTCCAGATACCGGCGGCGAGGCCGAACTGGGAGTCGTTGGCCATGGCCAGCGCTTGCGCTTCGTCCTTGAAGCGGATGACCGAGGCGACCGGGCCGAAGACTTCTTCCTGCATGATCTTCATCGAGTGGCTGTCGCACTCGAACAGGGTCGGCTCGTAGAACCAGCCCTCGGAGTCGATCGACGGACGCTTGCCGCCCAGGCGCAGACGGGCGCCTTCGGCGAGGGCGTCGGCGACCAGGCCTTCGACCACGGCGAGCTGTTGCGCGGTGGCCATGGGGCCCATCTCGCTCTGCTCGTCCTGCGGGTTGCCGATGCGGATGCGCTGGGCGCGTTCTACCAGGCGGGCGACGAACTCGTCGTAGATCTCGTCCTGCACCAGCAGGCGCGAGCCGGCGACGCAGCTCTGCCCGGAGGCGGCGTAGATGCCGGCCACGGCGCCATTGATGGCGCTGTCCAGGTCGGCGTCGGCGAAGATGATGTTGGGCGACTTGCCGCCCAGCTCCAGCGACAGCTTGGCGAAGTTCTCCGCGCTACTGCGCACCACGTGGCGTGCGGTGGCGGCGCCGCCGGTGAAGGCGATCTTGCGTACCAGCGGGTGACGGGTCAGTGCCGCGCCAGTGCTCGGGCCGAAGCCGGTGACCACGTTGACCACACCGGCCGGGAAGCCGGCCTCGGTAGCCAGGCGGGCCAGCTCGAGGATGGTCGCCGAGGCGTGTTCCGAAGGCTTGAGCACGATGGTGTTGCCGGCGGCCAGGGCCGGGGCCAGCTTGATCGCGGTCAGGTACAGCGGGCTGTTCCACGGGATGATCCCGGCGACCACGCCCAGCGGCTCGTGCACGGTGTAGGCGAACAGGTCGGGCTTATCCAGCGGCAGGGTGCCGCCTTCGAGCTTGTCCGCCAGGCCTGCGGTGTAGTGGAAGAACTCCGGCAGGTAGCCGACCTGGCCGCGGGTCTCGCGGATCAGCTTGCCGTTGTCGCGGCTTTCCAGCTGCGCCAGGTGTTCCTTGTTCTCGGCGATCAGGTCGCCCAGGCGGCGCAGCAGCTTGCCTCGCGCGGTGGCGGTGAGGCCGCGCCACGCCGGATCGTTGAAGGCTTGTTGTGCCGCTTGTACGGCGCGCTCGACATCGGCTTCATCGGCATCGGGCAGCTCGGCCCAGGCTTGCGCACGGGCGGGGTCGAGGCTCTCGAAGGTCTTGCCGGAGACGGCGTCGACCCACTGGCCATCGATGAACATCTGGAAGCGTGCGAGGGTCATGCGACATTCCCCTGTACGTGATTCTTGGAAACCTGCGCCTGTTGCAGGAAGTCGAGCAGCATCTGGTTGACCAGCCGCGGCGACTCCACCGGCATCATGTGGCGCTGTTCTTCGAGCACCGTCACCCTGGCGCCCGGAATGCGTTCGGCCAGTTCGGTGGCCATCTTCGGCGTCGAGCCCGGGTCGAGCTCACCGGTGGCGACCAGGGTCGGCACGTGGATGCTGCCCAGGTCGTCGGCGCGGTACATGTCCTGCGTGGCGAACAGCGTGTAAGTAGTCAGATAGCCCTGCGGATCGTTGCTGGCAAGGGTCTGGCGGATCGCCGCGATCTGCGCCGGGTTGGCGGCCTGGTACTCGCGGCTGAACCAGCGCGACAGGGCGGCCTCGGCGTTGGCGTCCGGGCCGTGCTCGGCGGCCTGGCGGGTCCGCTCGATCACGCCGGCGCGCTGTTCGGCGCTGCGGTTGAACACGCTGTTCAGGACGACAAGGCCGTCCAGGCGCTCGGGGTAGTGCAGGGCGAAGGCCCGCGCCACCAGACCACCCATGGAGAAACCGATGACCATCGCGCGGGTCACGCCCAGGTGGTCGAGCAGCTCGCGCAGCTGATCGGCGTAACCGACCAGCCCACAGTCCGGCTGCGGCAGCTGACTCGCGCCATGGCCCAGCATGTCATAGGCAATGACCTGGAAGTGCGGGGCCAGACCGACGATCTGGCCGCCCCACATTTCCTTGTTCAGGCCGACGCCGTGGATCAGTACCACGGGGTGGCCCTGGCCGGTCGCCAGGTAACTGGTGCCGGCCGGTGTGCGTTCAGCGGTGAGCCGAATCATGGAGCGCTCCTGCACGGAAGGGGATCACTGGGCCTGTTCGGCGGCCAGCTCTTCCAGGTCGATGTAACGGTTGCCGATGCGCGGGTGCAGACGGCCACCGTCGGCGGCGCCCAGCACCACCACGATCTCGTCGGCACGCGGGGCGTCTTCGATCTGCATTTCCAGGGTGATGTAGTGCGAACGCAGGCCTTCGTCGTCCTTGTGCATCATCGGGATCTGGATCGAGGTGCCCGGGCCGCCGCGCTTGTTGGTGAAGCTCAGGTAGCTCTTGGCATCGACCGCCTTGCGGTAGTGGTTGCCGAAACGCAGGGTGTGGATGACCGCGGAAGCGTGTTCGATCTCGCCGTCGGCGCCGACCACGGCGGCCTTGCCGTAGGCCTGGATCCTGTCAGCGCCACCGATGGCGGCGGTCAGGCGCTCGACCATCAGCGCGCCCAGCTCGGAGCAGTGGGCCTTGATCTCGGGCTTGAGGTCTTCGACGAAGCCGCGACCGGCCCACGGGTTCTTGATCACCACGGCCAGGCCGACCATGGTCACCGGGGTGTCGGTGGCCTTGCCGGCTTCGATGAAGGTCTGCTCGCTGTAGGTGACGATCTTGCGAATCTCGAAACTCATGGGTCGCTCCAGGTGTGACTTCGGCTGGGTGGGGAGGGATTCGGTATCATGGTATACCATAATACGGTTTGCGCAAGACTTGATTTCCCTTGCCTCTGGCGACCCTGGGCCAGTGTTCGTGCGGGATGCGTGCAGGTTGTTGGCGGCAGGCGACCAGCGGTAGCGGCACGACAAGGCCGTTTCGGTGGCGTGAGGTGGCGCGGTATCCTTGCGCCAATGACCGGCGCGCTTGGCGCCGGAGCCTTCTTGGAGACCCTTCGAGCATGAAACAGGAAATCGCCACCGTGACCGTCAGCGCCGAGCATTGGGGCCGCGAGACCGAAGCGGTGGACAACGCCCGTGTGACGGTGAGCCTCAGCGCGCCGAAAGAAGGTGTGATCGAGGTGAGCTTCAAGGGCCAGTTGGACGCGCCGGAAGAGCCGACCCACGTCTGTGTGACGCTGGAGAACGGGCTTTCCTATTACGGCGAGATCCAGGGCGGAGCGGCGAACGAAGAGGGTGGCTCGATTCGCTTCGAGGGTGAGCTGATCGATCTGGAAGGGTTCTGATTTCCCCGGAGGCTGCGGGCCCTTCCCTGCAAAAAAGCCAGTCCAATAAAAAACCGGCCCCAAGGGCCGGTTTTTCATTGCCTGTGGATAACCCTCACTGCTGAGGAATCATCCCCTCGATGCGCTTGGCGAAGGCATTCGCCAGCGGGCCGTCGGCGAGCAGCAGCAGGTAGTCGTGCTCGGACTTCGCCGCCGGGGCGATCTGGTACTTCAGGGTGCCCGCGGCGACCTGGCCGACCACCGGCACGGTCAGGGTGCCGACGCACTCCAGCACACCGCTGTCCGGGTCCTTGTCGATGATCGCCACGTCCTTCAGTTCGGCCTTGTTCAGGGCATCGGCCTGGGCGGAGAGCGAGCCGGCGAGGAAGATCTTCACCAACTGGTTCTTCACGTCGTCCGAGCCGCAGACCTTGGCCTGGTTGCCCCCGCAGGCGCTCAGCAGCGCGGCGGCGGCCACTACGGCCGACAATTTCAACAGTTTCATCTATCCACCCTGTGGCGTTCCATGATGGCCATTGGATAGGAAAAGGCCGGAAAAATTCCCTGCCGGCCCTTCCTGTTTCGTTACCCAGTTGGCGAAACGGGAGAAGGGTCGCCGCGCCTGTCAGACCACGAAGCGCGCCACCATGCCGTTCAGGTCCACGGCCAGGCGCGACAGCTCCTGGCTCGCCGCGCTGGTCTGGGTGGCGCCGGCCGAGGTCTGGGTGGCCAGGTCGCGGATGGTCAGCAGGTTGCGGTCCACCTCGCGGGCAACCTGTGCCTGCTCCTCGGTCGCGCTGGCGATCACCAGGTTGCGCTCGTTGATCAGCGACATGCGTTCCAGGATCACCTGCAGCGAGGCGCCGGCCTCACCGGTGCGGCTGACGGTGCGCTCGGCGTGGGCCGTGCTGCTGAGCAGGGCGGCCACGGTGCGGTCACTGCCGTTCTGGATGGCCGAGACCAGTTCCTCGATCTCGCGGGTCGAACTCTGGGTGCGCTGGGCCAGCGAGCGAACCTCGTCGGCGACCACCGCGAAGCCGCGCCCGGCCTCGCCGGCGCGGGCAGCCTCGATGGCGGCATTGAGCGCCAGCAGGTTGGTCTGTTCGGCGACACTGCGGATCACTTCCAGCACCTTGCCGATGTCCTGCGCCTGGTTGGCCAGGGCTTCGGCCTGTTGCGAGGCCTGGCCCACTTCGCCGGCCAGGGTGCCGATGGCGTTGGAGGTCTCGTCCACCCGTTCGCTGCCGCTGCGCGCGGCGTCGATGGCCTCGCGGGAAGCGGCGGAAGTGGAAGCGGCGTTGCTCGCTACTTCCTCGACGGCGCTGGTCATCTGGTTCACGGCGGTGGCGGCCATTTCGATCTGGTCGCTCTGCTGCTGCAGCGCGCGGCTGCTTTCCTCCATCACGCTGTGCATCTCCTCGGCAGCCGACGCCAGCTGGCTGGCCGAGTTGCCGATGCCGCGGATGGTCTCGCGCAGGCTGGTCTGCATGTCGGTCAGGGCGTTGAGCAATTGCGCCGGCTCGTCACGGCCCTCCACCGTGATGCGCTGGCTGAGGTCGCCGCTGGCGATGGTCTGCGCCACCCGCACGGCCTGGTTGAGCGGCACGACAATGCTGCGGGTGAGTTGCCAGGCCAGCAGCAGGGTCAGGCCGACGCTCAGCAGCAGGATGGCGCCGACCACCAGCCGGCCGCTCTGGTACTGCTCCACGGCGCGCTGGGCAGCGGCCGCCGCTCCGTTGCGGTTGAGGTCGATCAGGGCGGTCAGGCGCTTGTTCAGCTCCGTGCCCTGCTGGGCGATGTCGGTGTTGAGCAGGTGCAGCGCGCCTTCGTCGTCGTTCTGCCGGACCTTGTCGATCAGCCGGTCGACGTGGCCCAGGTAGCTGTCCAGCGCCTGGCGCAGTGCGTCGGTGTGCTGCTGCTCCTCCGCGCTGAGGATCAGTCGGGCGTAATCGGCGAGCACCTTGTCCTTGTTCTGCCGGGCCTCGGCGATCAGGTCCAGGCTGCGCTGGCGGGCGGCGCTGTCGTGGTTGACCAGCAGGCGCATGGACTCCAGGCGGATGCGGGCGATGTCGCCCGACAGCTGGTTCATCTGGTTGATGCTCAGCAGCCAGTTGCTGTCGATCTCTTCGGAGGCGGCGCGCAGGGTCGAGAGCTTGTACAGCGAGAACAGGCCGAGAAACACCAGGAGCAGGCCCATGACTGCGAAACCCAGGGACGCGCGGCGGCCAATACTCATGCTTCTGAACATCGTGAATTTCCCTTTTCTTCATCCATTGTATGGAGCCCGCGGGCTCTGCCATGCACGGTGATGGCGCATTGATATTACTTGGCGCCATTTTTTCGCAGCAGTGGCAAAACAGGACTAGCAGACGAAAAACCTGTCCGCTCCAGGGAAGGGCGTCATTCAGACGAGCGTGAGCCAGGTCAGCACCGCGTAACGGCCGACCTTGGCCAGGGTGACCAGCAGCAGGAAGCGCCAAAGGGGTTCGCGCATGATGCCGGCAATCAGCGTCAGCGGGTCGCCGATCACCGGCGCCCAGCTCAGCAGCAGCGACCAGCTGCCGAAGCGCCGGTAGCGGCGCTGGGCTTTCTCCAGCGCCGCATCGCTCACTGGGAACCAGCGGCGGCCATGCCAGCGCTCCATGCCGCGCCCCAGCAGCCAGTTCACCAGTGAGCCCAGCACATTGCCCAGGCTGGCGACCAGCAGCAGCGACCACCAGGGGTACTGCCCGCCCAGCAACAGGCCGACCAGCACGGCTTCGGATTGCAGCGGCAGCAGCGTGGCGGCGCCGAAGGCGGACAGGAACAGGCCGAGATGAGCGGCCAGGGCGAGGCTGAGCATCGGTCTGGGTTTCGGGGAGGGAAAGGAGCCGGGAGAATGGCAAGGACCGGCGTGCTAAAAATTCGGAATAAAGAGATAAGGATCCGGTGTCTGCGGATACTATATGTCCTATCTTGCTGATGATTTAGTAGGAATTTACTTTCGCGACGCTTTGCGCCCGAATACCTCATCCGTCGGCATGCCACCTATCTTCTGGGGAACGCTGTGAAGAACTGGACTCTACGCCAACGCATCCTGGCCAGCTTTGCCGTCGTCATCGCGATCATGCTGCTGATGGTGGTGATTTCCTACACCCGCCTGCTGCGTGTGGAGGCCAGCACCAAGCGGGTCAGCGAAGACGCCATGCCCGGCACCTACGCCCTGACCACGGTACGTTCGGCCTGGACCGACAGTATCCTGCTGACCCAGGTCACCATCGGCCTGAACGACGGCAAGCCGCTGGATCAGGCTCGTCGCCAGGAATTCCGCGCCATCCACGACTCGCTGGTGGAGCGCATGGCGCTGTACGAACGCACGGTCAACGACCCCCGTGACAAGGAAATCCTGGCCCGCTTCAAGCAGCAGGTGCAGAGCTACGATGCCCTGCTGGCTCAGCTTCTGGATCTATACGGGAATGACCGCGAAGCGGCCCGCAAGCTTCTGCTGGAGCGCCTGGAGCCGGATTGGGAAACCGGCCGCAAGACACTCAACGAACTGATTTCGCTGAACAAGGCCATCGCCGATGCGGCGGCCTCCGACATCGTCACCGAGGTGTCCACCGCCAAGGCGATCATGCTGATTTCCCTGCTGCTGGCCATCGTTGCCGCGGCCGTCTGCGGGCTGCTGCTGATGCGCGCCATCACCGAGCCGGTGCGCCAGGTGGTCAAGGGCCTGCAGGTCATGGGCAGCGGCGACTTCACCACGCGCCTGGCCATGGAGCGCAACGACGAGTTCGCAGTGATCGAGACCGGCTTCAACGGCATGGCCGAGGAACTCAAGGGCCTGGTGTCGCAGGCACAGCGTTCGGCCATCCAGGTGACTACCTCGGTGACCGAGATCGCCGCCACCTCCAAGCAGCAGCAGGCCACCGCGACCGAAACCGCCGCCACCACCACCGAGATCGGCGCCACCTCGCGGGAAATCGCCGCCACCTCCCGCGACCTGGTGCGCACCATGACCGAGGTATCCTCGGCCGCCGAGCAGACTTCCACCCTGGCCGGCTCCGGCCAGCTGGGCCTGGCGCGGATGGAAGAGACCATGCACCACGTGATGGGTGCCGCCGAGCTGGTCAACGCCAAGCTGGCGATCCTCAACGAGCGCGCCGGCAACATCAACCAGGTGGTGACCACCATCGTCAAGGTGGCCGACCAGACCAACCTGCTCTCGCTCAACGCCGCCATCGAGGCGGAGAAGGCCGGCGAGTACGGCCGTGGCTTCGCCGTGGTCGCCACTGAAGTGCGCCGGCTGGCCGACCAGACCGCCGTGGCCACCTACGACATCGAGCAGATGGTGCGCGAGATCCAGTCCGCCGTGTCCGCCGGTGTGATGGGCATGGACAAGTTCTCCGAGGAGGTGCGTCGCGGCATCTCCGAAGTCGGCCAGGTCGGCGAGCAGCTCTCGCAGATCATCCAGCAGGTGCAGGCGCTGGCGCCGCGCGTGCAGATGGTCAACGAAGGCATGCAGGCCCAGGCCACCGGTGCCGAGCAGATCAACCAGGCGCTGGTGCAACTGGGCGAGGCCACCGGGCAGACCGTGGAATCCCTGCGCCAGGCCAGCTTCGCCATCGACGAGCTGAACCTCGTGGCCAACGGACTGCGCAATGGCGTCTCCCGCTTCAAGGTCTGACGCCGCCGCGGCGGGCAGGCTGTACCTGCAGTTCCGCCTGGGCGCGGACCGCTATGCGCTGGACGTCCATGACGTCATCGAGGTGCTGCCGGTGCCTGTGCTCAAGCGCGTGCCGGAAGCGCCGGCCTGGGTTGCCGGGTTGTTCCCGCACCGCGGCGAACTGCTGCCGGTGCTCGACCTGAGCCAGCTGGCCTTCGGCTACAGCGCCCCGCGCCGCACCAGCACGCGCCTGGTGCTGGTGCACTACCGCGCCGCCGGCGAGGGCCCGGAGCAACGCCTCGGGTTGATCCTTGAGCAGGCCACCCATACCCTGCGCCGCGATCCACAAGCCTTCCGCGACTACGAACTGGACAACGGCAGCGCCCGCTACCTCGGTCCCGTGCTGGAGGACGAACAGGGGCTGCTGCAGCGCGTAGGCGTCCACCAGTTGCTCAGCGACGAGGCGCGCGCGCGCCTGCTGTCCAGCGGGAGTGCGCCGGCATGAGCGACCCGCGCTTCGCCCTGCTGCTCAAGGAGCGCATCGGCCTGGATGCCGAGTCGGTCGGCGACGCCGTGATCGAGCGCGCCGTGAGCCAGCGCTGCCACAAGGTCAGCGGCGGCAATCCGGAGCACTACTGGATGCTCCTGCAGGGCTCCGCCGAGGAAGTACAGGCGCTGATCGAGGCGGTGATCGTCCCGGAGACCTGGTTCTTCCGTTACCCCGAATCCTTCGGCGCGCTGGCGGGCCTGGCGTCCCGGCGGCTGCTGGAGCTGGCCGGTACCCGGCCATTGCGCGTACTCAGCCTGCCGTGCTCCACCGGCGAGGAGCCGTACTCCATCGTCATGGCGTTGCTGGATGCGGGCCTGGCGCCATCGGCCTTCCAGGTCGACGCCCTGGACGTCAGTCGCGCGGTGCTGGAGCGGGCGGAAGAGGGGCGTTATGGGCGCAACTCCTTCCGGGGTTCCGAACTGGGGTTCCGCGACCGCCATTTCAGCGCCGACGGCAACGATTTCCAACTCGCCGAGGCGGTGCGCCGCAAGGTTCGCTTCCGCGTCGGCAACCTGCTGGCGCCGGGCCTGCTGGCTGGCGAAGCTCCCTACGACTATGTGTTCTGCCGCAACCTGCTGATCTATTTCGATCGCTCGACCCAGGAGCAGGTAGTGGACGTGTTGCGCCGCCTGGCGCGGGCCGACGGTGTGCTGTTCATCGGTCCGGCCGAAGCCAGCCTGATGTCGCGTATCGGCCTGCGACCGCTGGGCGTGCCGCAGTCCTTTGCCTTCCCGCTGGAGAGTGCCGAACCGGCGCCCCCAGTGACGCCGCCGAAGTGGACCGCGCCGGCGCCGATCCCCCGTCCGGCTCCGCCCAAGCCTGCGTCGGTGCGTCCGCGCCTGGTTGCCAGGCCCGAGCAGCCGGTCGCCGCACCTGCCGACGACGCGCTGGCGGAGATCGCCCGGCTGGCCAATTCCGGCCAGGCCGATGAAGCGCGTCGCCGCTGCGAGGCGCTGCTGGCCGAAAAGGGGCCGGACGCCGAAGCCTACTACTGGCTCGGCCTGCTGGCCGATGCCCAGGGCCAGGGCGGCGAGGCCCAGGCGTTCTACCGCAAGGCCCTGTACCTGCAACCCGATCACCAGGAAAGCCTGCAACACCTGGCCGCGCTCCTCGCCGCCCAGGGCGATACGGCCGGCGCCCGCCGCTTGCAGGAGCGAGCCGCGCGAGGAGTGAAGCGCAATGGTTGAACGCAACGCTTCATTGATGGAAGGCTCGTCTTCTGCGGTTGACCTGCCGACGGTGGACGACTGCTGGAACCGCATCGGTGTGCGCGGCGACCGCAGCTGCCCGAAGCTGGTCGAGCACATCCATTGCCGCAACTGCCCGGTGCATGCGGCAGCCGCCATCAGCCTGCTGGACCGCTACGCGCTGGGCGGCGAGACGGCACTCGCCCCGGTCGAAGTCACCGAACAGGGCGTCGAGGACGGCCGGCCGCACCTGATCTTCCGCCTCGGCGAGGAGTGGCTGGGCCTGCCCACGCGCGCCCTGGCGGAGGTGGCGCCAGCGTGCGTCGTGCACTCCCTGCCGCACCAGCGTTCACCGGCCTTGCTGGGGGTCGCCAATGTACGTGGCACCCTGGTGGCTTGCATTTCCCTGGGCGAGCTGCTCGGCCTCGACAGCCGCGCGGCCGCTCGCGAGGACGCCCGCATCGTGCCGCGCATGCTGATCCTCGCCGCCGCCGGCGGGCCGATCATCTCGCCGGTGGACGAAGTCGAGGGTATCCATGAGCTGGACGAGCAGGCCATCGTCGAAGCCTCGTCCCACAGCCACGCCGCCAACGACCGCTTCACCCGCGGCGTGATGCAGTGGCGCAACCGCAGCATCCGCCTGCTCGACCAGGAAGCCCTGCTCGACGCCGCCACCCGGAGCCTCGCATGACCCCGGACCAGATGAAGGACGCGTCGATGCTGGAGCTGTTCCGCCTGGAGGCGGAGGCCCAGACGCAGGTGCTGGTGCAGGGCCTGATGACGCTGGAGCGCAACCCGACCCAGGCCGACCAGCTTGAAGCCTGCATGCGCGCTGCGCACTCGCTCAAGGGCGCGGCACGGATCGTCGGGCTGGATGCCGGCGTACAGGTCGCCCATGTGATGGAGGATTGCCTGGTCGGCGCCCAGGAGGGCCGCCTGCTGCTGACCTCCGGGCATATCGACGCGCTGCTGGCCGGCACCGATATCCTCCTGCACATCGCCGATGCCCAGCCCGAGCGCGCCGAGCAGGCCCAGCAGGGCGTGCCGGCCATGGTCGAGCGCCTGCAGTCGCTGGTTTCCGGAAAGGCGCCCGCAGCGCCCGTTTCCGCCCCTGTCGAACCGGCTCCGGTGGTCAGTGAACCGCCTGCGCCGCCTTCCGCTCCCGCTGCTGCGGCCGAGCCTGCGCCCCGTCGTCGCTCCAGCGACAGCGATGAAGCCGGCGAGCGCGTGTTGCGGGTGACCGCCGAGCGCCTGAACCAGTTGCTCGACTATTCCAGCAAGTCGCTGGTGGAATCCCAGCGCCTGAAGCCGCTGCTCGATTCGCTGCAGCGCCTCAAGCGCATCCAGGCCAGCGCCAGTCGCGTGCTGGATGGCGCCCGCGATGCCGCAAGTACCGCCAATCTCGATGCCGAGGCGCAGGCCTACCTGGCCGACGCGCGCCGTCTGGTCGGCGAGTGCCAGCAACTGCTCAGCGAGCAGATCGCCGAGCTGGACGAATTCAGTTTCAAGGCCGGCCAGCGCGCCCAGTCGCTCTACGACACCGCGCTGTCCTGCCGTATGCGACCGTTCTCCGATGTGCTGTCCGGGCAGGCGCGGATGGTCCGCGACCTCGGCCGCTCGCTGGGCAAGACCGTGCGCCTGGAGGTGCAAGGCGCCACGACCCAGGTCGACCGTGACGTACTCGAGAAGCTCGAGGCTCCGCTCACCCATTTGCTGCGCAACGCTGTCGACCATGGCATCGAGGCCGCCGACGTGCGCGCCCGCAACGGCAAGCCGGAGGAGGGCAGCATCCAGCTGCTGGCCCGGCACCATGCCGGCATGCTGGTGCTGGAGCTGCAGGATGATGGCGGCGGCGTCGATCTCGACCGCCTGCGCACGGCCATCGTGCGCCGCCAGCTGTCCACCGAAGAAACCGTGGCGCGCCTCACCGAGGACGAGCTGCTGAGCTTCCTGTTCCTGCCCGGCTTCAGCATGCGCGAGCAAGTCACCGAGGTGTCCGGTCGTGGCGTCGGCCTGGATGCCGTGCAGCACATGGTTCGCCTGCTGCGCGGTGGTATCCGCATGGAGCAGGTAAGCGGGCAGGGCGCGCGTTTCCACCTGGAAGTGCCGCTGACGCTGTCGGTGGTGCGCAGCCTGGTCGTCACCATCGGTGGTGAGGCCTATGCCTTCCCGCTGGCGCACATCGAACGCATGCGCCGCCTGGCACCGGACGAAATCGTCCAGCTCGAAGGCCGCCAGCAGTTCTGGCACGAGGGCCGGCACGTCGGCCTGGTGTCCGCCAGCCAGCTGTTGCAGCGCCCCGACGGCGAAGCCGCGACGGACGAAATACCGGTGGTGGTGATCCGCGAGCGGGACAGCGCCTACGGTGTGGCAGTGGAGAAGTTCATCGGCGAGCGCACCCTGGTGGTGGTGCCGCTGGATGCCCGGCTGGGCAAGGTGCAGGACGTTTCCGCCGGCGCGCTGCTGGATGACGGCACGCCGGTGCTGATCCTCGACGTCGAGGACATGCTGCGCTCGGTGGAGAAGCTGCTGGCCACCGGCCGCCTGGAGCGCATCGACCCCACCGGCCGCCTCCTGGGCCCGGCGCGCAAGCGCGTGCTGGTGGTGGACGACTCGCTCACCGTGCGCGAGCTGGAGCGCAAGCTGCTACTGGGCCGCGGTTATGACGTGGCGGTGGCGGTGGACGGCATGGACGGCTGGAACGCCCTGCGCTCGGAGCACTTCGACCTGGTCATCACCGACATCGACATGCCGCGCATGGACGGCATCGAACTGGTGACCCTGATCCGCCGCGACACCCGCCTGCAATCGCTGCCGGTGATGGTGGTGTCCTACAAGGACCGCGAAGAAGACCGTCGACGCGGCCTGGATGCCGGCGCCGACTATTATCTGGCCAAGGCCAGCTTCCATGACGAGGCCCTGCTGGACGCGGTGGTCGACCTGATCGGAGGAGCGCACGGGTGAGGATAGGGATAGTCAACGACATGCCCCTGGCGGTGGAGGCGATGCGCCGGGCGCTGGCCCTGGAGCCGGCGCACCGTATCGTCTGGGTCGCCGCCAATGGCGCCGAGGCGCTGGAGATGTGCGCCGCGCACAAGCCCGACGTGATCCTCATGGACCTGCTGATGCCGGTGATGGATGGCGTCGAGGCGACCCGCCGGATCATGGCCCAGAGCCCCTGCGCGATCATCGTCGTCACGGTGGACCTGGAACAGAACATGAGCCGGGTGTTCGACGCCATGGGCAATGGCGCGGTGGATGCGGTGAATACCCCGGCCATGGGCACCGGCGACCCTGCCGAAGCGGCCCGGCCGCTGCTGCGCAAGTTGCAGAACCTGGCCTGGCTCACCGCCCCGCGCGATACCCGCCCCAATACCAGCGTCGCCCCGGTCCGGCGCGGGGGCGGCGCGCGCAAGCTGGTGGCCATCGGCTCCTCGGCGGGAGGCCCGGCGGCGCTGGCGGACCTGTTTGCCAGGCTGCCGGCGGATTTCCCGGCGGCCATCGTGGTGGTCCAGCACGTCGACGAGGTGTTCGCCGCCGGCATGGCCGAGTGGCTGTCCACCCAGTCGAAGATTCCCGTGCGCCTGGCGCGCAACGGCGAGCCGCCGCAGCCCGGTTGCGTGCTGCTGGCCGGCACCAACCACCATATCCGCCTGCTCAAGGGCGGCGAGCTGGCCTACACCGCCGAGCCTGCCAGCCACATCTACCGGCCTTCCATCGACGTGTTCTTCGACAGCGTGGTCGAGCACTGGAGCGGCGAGGCCGTCGGCGTGTTGCTGACCGGCATGGGCCGCGACGGCGCCGAAGGCCTGAAACACATGCGTGAACGTGGCTTTTTGACGCTGGCCCAGGACCAGGCCAGCAGTGCCGTGTACGGTATGCCCAAGGCCGCGGCGGCGATCGGTGCCGCGATGGAGATTCGCGCCCTGGGCGACATCGCCCGAAGACTCGCTGAGGTCTGCGCCTGAGCGCAGCCTACGGAGCCCCCATCAGATGAACCCTTTGACGAGTGACTACCCCGTGAACACCCCAGGCGATTCCGCGGTGATGGTGCTGCTGGTCGACGATCAGCCGATGATCGGTGAAGCCGTGCGCCGTGCGCTGGCGGACGATCCCAGCATCGACTTCCATTTCTGTTCCGATCCGCACCAGGCCATCGCCCTGGCCATCCAGATCAAGCCCACGGTGATCCTCCAGGACCTGGTGATGCCCGGTGCCGACGGCCTCTCGCTGGTGCGGGAGTACCGTGGCAACCCGGCCACCCGCGACCTGCCGATCATCGTCCTGTCGACCAAGGAAGACCCGGCGGTGAAGAGCGCGGCGTTCAGTGCCGGCGCCAACGACTACCTGGTCAAGCTGCCCGATGCCATCGAGCTGATCGCCCGGGTGCGCTACCACTCGCGTTCCTACCTCGCCCTGCTGCAGCGCGACGAGGCCTACCGCGCCCTGCGCGAGAGCCAGCAGCAGTTGCTGGAAACCAACCTGGTGCTGCAGCGCCTGATGAATTCCGACGGCCTGACCGGGCTGTCCAACCGCCGGCATTTCGACGAATACCTGGAAATGGAGTGGCGCCGTGGGCTGCGCGAGCAGACCCAGCTGTCGATCCTGCTGATCGACGTCGACCACTTCAAGGCCTACAACGACACCTTCGGCCACGTGCAGGGCGACGAGGCGCTGCGCCAGGTGGCCGGGGCGATCCGCGCCAGCGCCAGCCGCCCCTCGGACCTGCCGGCGCGCTACGGCGGCGAGGAGTTCGTCATGGTCCTGCCCAATACTTCGCCCGGCGGCGCGCGCCTGCTGGCGGAAAAGCTGCGGCGCCTGGTGCAGGACCTGAACATCCGCCACGAACTGCCCACTCCGGGCTCCTCGCTGACCATCAGTATCGGCGTGGCGACCCTGATTCCCCAGGCCGGGCAGACCTGCCGCCAGCTCATCGAACTGGCCGACCAGGCGCTCTACAACGCCAAGCACGGCGGGCGCAACCAGGTGGCCATCGCCGGCTGAACGAACGGAACGGGCGCGGAAACGCTGGGCGTGCTTTGTCGTAAAGCCTGAAAAGGCGGCGAAAATTCACGTATACTTGCCGGCTTTTCTACGCCCTTTACCCGTGAGAGATGCCCGCCATGGAAATCCAACCGATCCTCAACAGCATCAAGGACCTCTCCGACCGTACCCACTCGATTCGGGGGTATCTTTGACTACGATCTGAAACATGATCGTCTGATCGAAGTCAACCGCGAGCTGGAAGACCCGGCGGTCTGGAACAAGCCCGAATACGCCCAGAACCTGGGGCGCGAGCGCGCCATGCTGGCGCAGATCGTCGAAACCCTCGACGAACTCACCGGCGGCCTGGCCGATTCCCGCGACCTGCTCGACATGGCGGTCGAGGAGAACGACGAAGGTGCCGTCGGCGACGTCGAAGCCGAAGTCCAGCGCCTGCGCGAAATCCTCGAGAAGCTCGAGTTCCGCCGCATGTTCAGCGGCGAGATGGACCCCAACAACGCCTACCTGGACATCCAGGCCGGCTCCGGCGGCACCGAGGCCCAGGACTGGGCCAACATGCTGCTGCGCATGTACCTGCGCTGGGCCGACAAGAACGGCTTCAGCGCCGAGATCGTCGAGCTGTCCGAAGGCGAAGTCGCCGGCATCAAGGGCGCCACCGTGCACATCAAGGGCGAGTACGCCTTCGGCTGGCTGCGCACCGAGATCGGCGTGCACCGCCTGGTGCGCAAGAGCCCGTTCGACTCCGGCAACCGTCGCCACACCTCGTTCACCGCGGTGTTCGTCTCGCCTGAGATCGACGACAACATCGAGATCGAGATCAACCCGGCCGACCTGCGCATCGACACCTACCGCTCCTCCGGCGCGGGCGGTCAGCACGTGAACACCACCGACTCCGCGGTGCGTATCACCCACGTGCCGACCAACACCGTGGTGGCGTGCCAGAACGAACGCTCCCAGCACGCCAACAAGGACACCGCCATGAAGATGCTGCGGGCCCGGTTGTACGAGCAGGAGATGCAGAAACGCACCGCTGCCTCGCAGGCGCTGGAAGACACCAAGTCCGATATCGGCTGGGGTCACCAGATCCGTTCCTACGTGCTCGACCAGTCGCGCATCAAGGACCTGCGTACCGGTGTGGAACGCAGTGATTGCGACAAGGTGCTCGACGGCGACCTCAACGAATACCTGGAAGCCAGCCTGAAACAAGGCCTGTAAACAGCACCGAAGCGGGACGGGCCGCGCGGCCCGGGCCCGCCAGTAACCCCTATTGATCAAGACGCCAGGCAGATAGACGACCATGAGCGACCAACAACTCGACCAGACCGAACTGCAACAGGAAGAAAACAAGCTGATCGCCCAGCGCAAGGAAAAGCTTGCCGCCGTACGTGAAGCCAAGGCCATTGCCTTCCCCAACGACTTCCGCCGCGAGAACTACTTCGCGGACCTGCAGAAACAGTACGAAACCGCGACCAAGGAAGAGCTGGAAGCAGCGGCCATCCCGGTCAAGGTCGCTGGTCGCATCATGCTCAACCGCGGCTCCTTCATCGTTCTGCAGGACAGCAGCGGCCGCCTGCAGGTCTACGTGAACCGCAAGACCCTGCCCGAAGAGACCCTGGCCGAGATCAAGACCTGGGACCTGGGCGACATCATCGGCGCCGAAGGCACCCTGGCCCGTTCCGGCAAGGGCGACCTGTACGTCGAGATGACCAGCGTGCGCCTGCTGACCAAGTCGCTGCGCCCGCTGCCGGACAAGCACCACGGCCTGACCGACACCGAGCAGCGCTACCGCCAGCGCTACGTCGACCTGATCGTCAACGAGGAAACCCGCCACACCTTCCGCGTACGTTCGCAGGTCATCGCCCACATCCGTCGCTTCCTCTCCGATCGCGGCTTCCTCGAAGTGGAAACCCCGATGCTGCAGACCATCCCCGGCGGCGCGGCGGCCAAGCCCTTCGAAACCCACCACAACGCGCTGGACATGGCCATGTTCCTGCGTATCGCCCCGGAGCTGTACCTCAAGCGCCTGGTGGTCGGTGGCTTCGAGAAGGTCTTCGAGATCAACCGCAACTTCCGTAACGAAGGCGTTTCGACCCGGCACAACCCCGAGTTCACCATGCTCGAGTTCTACCAGGCCTACGCCGACTACGAAGACAACATGGACCTGACCGAGGAGCTGTTCCGCGAGCTGGCCCAGGCCGTGCTCGGCAGCACCGACGTGCCCTACGGCGACAAGGTCTTCCACTTCGGCGAGCCGTTCGCCCGCCTGTCCGTGTTCGACGCCATCCTGAAATACAACCCGGAGCTCACCGCGGCTGACCTGACCGACCTGGAGAAGGCCCGCGCCATCGCCAAGAAGGCCGGCGCCAAGGTCCTCGGCCACGAAGGCCTGGGCAAGCTGCAGGTGATGATTTTCGAAGAGCTGGTCGAGAGCAAGCTGGAGCAGCCGCACTTCATCACCCAGTACCCGTTCGAAGTGTCCCCGCTGGCCCGCCGCAACGACAACGACCCGAGCGTCACCGACCGCTTCGAGCTGTTCATCGGTGGCCGCGAGATCGCCAACGCTTACTCCGAGCTCAACGACGCCGAAGACCAGGCCGAGCGCTTCATGCTGCAGGTCAAGGAGAAGGACGCCGGTGACGACGAGGCGATGCACTACGACGCCGACTTCGTCAACGCGCTCGAATACGGCATGCCGCCCACCGCCGGCGAAGGCATCGGCATCGACCGCCTGGTGATGCTGCTGACCAACTCGCCGTCGATCCGCGACGTCATTCTGTTCCCGCACATGCGCCCGCAGGCGTAAGCGCAGGAACTGAAGAGAAAGGCCGCCCCCGGGCGGCCTTTCTCGTTTGGGCAGCGTGCATCTTTTGCAGGAGCGAGCTTGCTCGCGAACTGATCCACTCAGCTGCTTCCGGTGAGTCCGTTCGCGAGCAAGCTCGCTCCTACAGGGACGTGGGATTGGGGCGGTATACCATCCGACGAAATGCACCCCGCGCACCGTGGCTCGGCATCCCTGTGGCACGTCTCACACCCAGGCCTGATTCCCAGCCGCCTGCTCTGCCTCGCGGCCTGCCTCATGTGCCGGTGTCGCCGTGGTGCAGCGGCGATTGTTTTCCCACCGAAAAGCTCGAACAATGCGCCATCAGGCCGCGCCGCCGGAGGTAATGCCAGTGACCCAAGTGTCCCCGCGAGACAGCGCCGCGCAAGTCGCCAGCGCCATCGCAGAAAGTGTCAAATACCAGGGCCGCAAGGCCAGCCGCCAGGGCAGCGAACAACGCCGCCAGGCGATCCTCGACGCCGCCCTGCGGATCATCGTGCGCGATGGCGTCCGCGCCGTGCGCCACCGTGCCGTGGCCGCCGAGGCCGGTGTGCCGCTGTCGGCCACCACCTACTACTTCAAGGACATCCAGGACCTCATCACCGATACCTTCGCGCTGTTCGTGGAGCGCAGTGCCGAGGGGCTGTCCGCCTTCTGGGCCGACGCCGAAGGCGATCTGCAGGGAATGGCCGCCAGCCTCAGCCAGAACGACCCGCAGACGCGTCGCGCCCTGACCGACAGCATCGTCGAACTGGCCATCAACTATGTGCAGGTCCAGCTCACCGAGCGTCGCGAGCAATTGCTGGCAGAGCAGGCGTTCCGCCAGGAGGCGTTGCTCAATCCGCGCCTGCTCGAGCTGGCGCAGCGCCATCGGCGCATCCTCTCCCTGGGTGTGGTGCATTTCTTCGAAGTGCTCGGTTCAAAGCGGCCCGAACAGGATGCCAGGGTGTTGACGGCCATCATCCTGCAGATGGAGTATCAGGGCCTGGTCGACGGGGCTGACCACCTGCAGATCGATGAAATGCGTGCCATCCTTAGCCGCTATCTCGACCTGGTGATGGGCCTGTAGCCCCGGCTGCTGCATTCCAACCCCGCCATCCGGCGGGGTTTTCGTGTCGGAACTCCGGACGCTTCTGCGCATCGCATGAGAGGGCGTCCGGACCTAAGGAGGGCGTGATGAAAGTCTGGCGTGCACTGCTGCTGTTGAGCATCGGCCTGCTCAGTGGCTGTCTGGTGACGTTCAAGGACCCGATTCCGGCCAATGAGCCCGCGCCGGCTCACCTGCTGGGCCAGTGGTCGCGGGTGGACGAATACGGTGAGGAGCAGTTCCTCGAGGTCACCCGTTCCGGCTCCAACCTCTACCGCGCGGTGAGCTACGTCGACAGCAAGGACAACACCGACAGCGTCGAGGACTTCGGCTTCACCGTCGCCCACCACGGCAAGCGCTGGTACCTGTCGGCCGGCCTGCCGAAAAGCATGGGCGGCAACTTTGCCCTGGCCGGCTTCGAGATCACCGACAAGGACGAACTGGTGATCTATAACCTGGATGTCGAGCACATCCTGCAGGACATGAAGGAAGGCACGCTCAAGGGCGAGAAGGTCGACACCGAGCAGGGCGCCGGCGCGCTGGTGAGCAGCCCGCTGGCCGATGTCATCGCGTACCTGAACGAGCCGGCCAACTCCGATGTGTTCGTCGAAGCGCTGCGCTTCTCGCGCGTGACCCCGGGAGAAAAGCCATGACCCCACGGCGCAAGCAGTCCACGCCCACCGACTACCAGCAGATCATCCGCAGCCTGTCCGACCGCATCGTCGAAGCGCAGACGCCGATCCGTGTGCTCGATGCCATCAAGTGGGACGACGGCATCCGCGACGACTTCATCAAGGGCCGCGGCAAGCACGCGCCCAAGGTCGACCGCAGCTACTACGACAGCCGCCCGCTGTCCTTCGACAGCAGCGCGAAGAAGCAGGAATTCCAGAACATCGAGCGCGACATCACCCGCCACCTGGGGCAATTCAACCCGGTCGGGCAGATCATGCGGCGCATGTGCAAGGAGTACCGCATGGTCATCCGCATGCTCGAGGCGCGCGGTACTCAGGACTTCGGCCTGATTTCCCAGGAGCTCTACGGCTCGGCCTCCGACGCCTTCCACGCCGGCGACCCGACCCTGGCCGACCTCGGCCTGATGCTCTCGGACTACCTGAACAACATCGCCGACCGTGGCGACCTCAAGGACGAACCCAAGACGCTCACCGCCAGCGACGCGGTGAAGATGCTGCAGGAGCGCCTGAACCAGGTGTTCGATGGCAAGGAGGACACCATCCGGGTCTTCGAGTCCGACGGCATAGTCGCCGATGCGGCAGCCGGCGCCGACTACATCAAGGTGCGCGCCGACGCCATGTTCAACGAGCGTGATGTGCGTGCGCTGGAAGTCCACGAAGGCCTGGTGCACGTCGGCACCACGCTCAATGGGTTGAACCAGCCGATCTGCACCTTCCTCGCCAAGGGCCCGCCGTCGTCCACCGTGACCCAGGAAGGCCTGGCGATCCTGATGGAGGTGATTGCCTTCGCCTCCTACCCGACGCGCCTGCGCAAGCTCACCAACCGCACCCGTGCCATCCACATGGCCGAAGAGGGTGCGGACTTCCTCGAGGTGTTCCACTTCTACCGCGAGCAGAACTACAGCGTGGAAAGCAGCTACCAGAACGCCAGCCGGGTGTTCCGCGGCTCGACGCCCTCGGGGCTGCCGTTCACCAAGGACCTGTCGTACCTCAAGGGCTTCATCCTGATCTACAACTACATCCAGCTCGCCGTGCGCAAGGGCAAGCTGGAACAGATCCCGCTGCTGTTCTGCGGCAAGGCCACCCTGGAAGACATGCGCACCCTGCGCCAGCTGGTGGACGAGGGCCTGGTGGTGCCGCCCAAGTATCTGCCGCCGCAATTCCGCGACCTCAATGCGCTGTCGGCCTGGATGTGCTTCTCCAACTTCCTCAACCACCTCAGCCTCGACCGCATCGAGGCGGATTACGCCAATATCCTCTGACCAGCCGGGCGGCTCTTCGTAGGAGCGAGCTTGCTCGCGAACATCTCGCCGGAGACTACGCTGCTGGGCGGGTTCGCGAGCAAGCTCGCCCCTACAGGGTGGCTACCTGCAAGGACGAACTCATGCTGAATCGCTGCCTCAAGGCCGCCAGCCTCACACTGCTCTTCGCCCTCGGCGGCTGCAGCTCACTGCTGTTCTATCCCAGCGACGACGTCGCCATCACCCCGACCCGCGCCAAGCTGGAATACCGTGACGTCACCCTCACCACCGCCGATGGCGTCAGGCTCGCCGGCTGGTGGCTGCCGGCCAAGGCCGGGGTGCCGGTGAAGGGCACCGTGCTGCACCTGCATGGCAACGGCGGCAACATGGCCTGGCACCTGGGCGGCGCCTACTGGCTGCCGGAGCAGGGTTACCAGGTGCTGATGCTGGACTATCGCGGCTACGGTCATTCCCAGGGCGAACCGAGCCTGCCGGCGATCTACCAGGACATCGACGCCGCCTTCGCCTGGCTGGACAAGGCGCCGGAGGTCCAGGGCAAACCGGTCATCCTGCTCGGCCAGAGCCTGGGCGGCGCCTTGGCGGTGCACTACCTGGGCCTGCACCCCGAACGGCAGAAACAACTGCATGCCGTGGTGCTCGACGGCGTGCCCGCCAGTTACCGTGACGTGGCGCAATACACCCTGGGCAACGCCTGGCTGACCTGGCCGCTGCAGGTGCCGCTGTCCTGGCTGGTGCCCGATGGTGACAGCGCGATCCGCTCCATGCCGCGACTTTCTGGCGCACCCGTGCTGTTCTTCCACAGCATCGACGATACCATTGTGCCCCTGGACAACGGCCTGACCCTGTACAAGGCCACCCCGCCGCCCAAGGTTTTCCAGCCGACCCGTGGCAACCACGTGGAAACCTTCGGGGAGCCCGTGTGGCGTGAAGTGATGCTGCGCTTCCTCGACGATCCGCAGCATTTCACCGGCCTGCGCCGGTTGGCCGAAGTCCCGAACGCCCCTGAACCGGCCAGATCCCAGGAAAAGCCGGCGGATTCCTCCAACCAAGGCAAGCCATGAACGACCGTAATCCGATCTCCTACATCCTCACCGTCATCGCCACCATCTTCGTCTCGGTCGGCACGCTCTGGTACTACGGCTACCTGCACTTCGCCAAACCCGAGGACGCGCTGGAGCTGAGCCAGTTCACCCTGCTCAAGAGCATTCCCGGCGAGGACACCAAGCTGTCCCTCGACCCGGCCGACCAGCAGGCACAGTGCATCGACGGTGTACTGGTGATGTTCGACATGACCCAGAAGGGCCTGACCGGCGTGCTGGTCGATGGCCGCAAGCGCGCCGTGCGCTGCATGGGCGAGCAGACCCCGCAAGAGGTCAAGTGACGGCGAGCCCGCCATCGCAGGTCACGGGAGCAAGCACCATGAACCATCCCGAAATCCGCGTCTGGCAGGGCGATATCACCCGTCTCGACGTCGACGCCATCGTCAACGCCGCCAACAGCTCGCTGCTGGGCGGCGGCGGTGTCGACGGCGCCATCCACCGGGCCGCCGGCCCGGACCTGGTGCACGCCTGTCGCCCGCTGGGTGGCTGCAGGACCGGGCAGGCGAAGATCACCCCCGGCTTCCGCCTGCCGGCGCGCTTCGTCATCCACACCGTCGGGCCGGTCTGGCGCGGCGGTGAGCACGGCGAGCCGGAGCTGCTCGCCCAGTGCTACCGCAACAGCCTGCAGCTGGCCGAGGACAAGGGGCTCGCCAGCATTGCCTTTCCCGCCATCAGCACCGGTATCTACGGCTATCCCGCCGAAGCGGCGGCGCAGGTCGCCGTGGAGCAACTGCGCCGTTCGCGCGGGGAGGGGAGTTCGTTGAGGGAGTTGGTGCTGGTGCCGTTCTCGGCGGAGATGGCGGCGCTCTACCGCCAACTGCTCGCCTGACAGCTTTGTGTAGGAGCGCCCCATGGGCCCGCTCCTACAGGGAACGCAGATCGTAGGATGGGTGGAGCGGAGCGATACCCATGCTGCAGGTGCAGTGATCGATGGGTATCGCTTCGCTCCACGCCATCCTACAAGAGCGCCGTGTCCCGAAGGATCAATAGGTGCCACTCACCGAAGAGCGCGGTTGCACCGGGTTGGCATCGTTGGAGATGGTCACCTCGACGCGGCGATTCATGGCGCGGCCGGCGGAAGTCGCATTGCTTGACACCGGATACTCCTTGCCGTAGCCACGGGCGACGACGCGGTCAGGGGTTACGCCCTGGCTCAGCAGTGCCAGGCGGATGGCGTCGGCGCGGCGCTCGGACAGGCCCTGGTTGTGGGAGGACGAACCGCTGCTGTCGGTATATCCCTCGACGATCACCTTGCGCTCCGGATTCTGCTGGAGATAGCCGGCCAGGTTCTGCACGTTGCTCATGGCGCCGGGCTTGAGTTCGGCGCGGTCAAGGTCGAACAGCACGTCGCCGAAGGAGACCATGGTCCCGCGCGAGGTCTGCTTGGCGTTCAGCTCGCCCTTGAGCTTGTTCAACTGCGCGGTGCGGGCGTCGAGCCGGGCCTGGGCGCGCTGGGCCGAGGTGTTCTTCATCTGGTCCTCGGCGTCGCGCAGGGCCACGGTCTGGTTGGCCAGTTCGATGCGCTGCTGGGTCAGGTAGGCCAGTTGGTCGACTTCCTTCTGGTCGGCGCCGTCGCGGTAGGCCTGGTCGGTCTTGGCCAGCCAGTCGCCAGCGTCCTTGGTTTCCAGTGCGGCCTGCTGGGTCGCCTGGGGTTCGGCCTGCAAAGCCTGGAAGTCGCTGCGGGCTTTCTCCAGGTTCGCATTGGGCGGCGTGGAACACGCGGCCAGGGCCAGGGCGAGGGTCGAGATGGCGGGCAGTACGATGAGCTTGTTCATGGCGAAATTCCTTATATGAGCGGGCGTTGGGGCGGGATCACTGGGCCTGCTGCAGGCCTTCCTGACGCAACTCCATCACGCCCTGCTGGGCGTCCTTGACGTTGTTCTGGGCCTTCACGGCCTGCGACTTGCGTTCGGCCACGCGGGCGTCCCATTCGGCCTGCTGCGCCAGGCGCTTGGCCTGGTCGTATTCCTTGTCGTTCAGGGCGATGCGCGCCTGGGCGAGCTTGTCCTGGGCGTTCTTGGTCTCCACCGGGGCGTATTCCGGGCCGCCGGAGCTGACGGCCGCGTTCACCGCCGATTCGGTGACGGCCATCTGTTCGCTGGGCGGGTTGCCGGCGCAGCCGGCCAGCAGCACGGCGCTGCCGAGGGCCAGCAGGCTGAGGCGCAGAGAAGGGCGCAGGGAGGCCTGGGTGGAGAGAGTCGGGACGGTTCGAGCGCTCTGAGATTTCAGTTCCATTGGGTGAATCCTCTGACGTTGGGTAAGGGGTTCCCTCGGCGATTCGAGTGCCGGTGGATGCCTGCCGTGCGGGGCTGCGGCTTCGTGGGCATCTGATTAGGGGACTAAGGGTTTTGTCAGGGGGTTCAAAAAAAATGCCCGCCGTATTGGCGGGCATTGGCGACGATCCGTGGGGATCAGCCGCGATGACGCAACAACCGCAGGCCGTTGAACACCACCAGCAGGCTGGCGCCCATGTCGGCGAACACTGCCATCCACAGGGTGCCTTCGCCGGCCAGGGTGAGGGCGAGGAACACCGCCTTGATGCCCAGCGCCAGGGTGATGTTCTGGATCAGCACGCGGTTGGTTTGCCGCGACAGGCGAATGAAGGACGGCAGCTTGCGCAGGTCGTCATCCATCAGCGCGACGCCCGCGGTCTCGATGGCCGTGTCGGTGCCCGCCGCGCCCATGGCAAACCCGATGTCGGCGCGGGCCAGGGCGGGGGCGTCGTTGATGCCGTCGCCGACCATGCCGACGCGCCTGCCGCCTTCCTGGCGCTGCTGCACTTCGCGCAGCTTGTCCTCCGGCAGCAGGTTGCCCAGCGCCACGTCGATACCGACCTGGGCGCCGATGGCGTTGGCGGTGTGCGGGTTGTCGCCGGTGAGCATCAGCGTCTTCACGCCCAGCTCGTGCAATTGGGCGACGGCCTCGCGGCTGGTGTCCTTGACTGCGTCGGCCACGGCGAACAGTGCCAGCGGGCCTTGCGCATCGAGCAGCACGATGACCGTCTTGCCCTGTTGTTCGAGGGCATCGAGGCGGGCTTCCAGTTCCTTCGAGCACAGCTGCAGTTCTTCCACCAGGCGGTGGTTGCCCAGGTGGTAGGTGTGCCCGTCGATCTCGCCCTTGACGCCACGGCCGGGCAGGGCGGTCAGGTCGCCGACGCTGAACAGCGCGATGTTGTCCCGCTCGGCGGCGCGGGCCACCGCCTGGGACACCGGGTGGTCCGAGCGCGCCGCAAGGCTCGCGGCCAAGGCGCGCACGTCGCCGCTGGCGCTCTCGCGCAGGGCGCTGAAGTCGGTCTGGCTCGGGCGGCCTTCGGTGAGGGTGCCGGTCTTGTCCAGGGCGATCCAGCCCAGTGAGCGGCCCATTTCCAGGAACACCCCGCCCTTGATCAGGATACCCAGGCGCGCCGCCGCCGACAGGCCGCTGACGATGGTCACCGGGGTGGAGATCACCAGGGCGCAGGGGCAGGCGATCACCAGCAGCACCAGCGCGCGGTAGACCCAGTCCAGCCAGGCGCCGCCGAAGAACAGCGGCGGCAGCAGTGCGGTGGCGATGGCGATGAGGAACACCACCGGCGTGTAGATGCGCGAGAACTGGTCGACGAAGCGCTGGGTCGGCGCGCGGGAGCCCTGTGCCTCTTCCACGGCGTGGATGATGCGCGCCAGGGTGCTGTCGTCGGCCGCGCGGGTGACGCGGTATTCCAGCGCGCTTTCACCGTTGATGGTGCCGGCGAACAGCGGATCGCCAACCTGTTTCTCCACGGGCAGGCTCTCGCCGGTGATGGGCGCCTGGTTGACGCTGGAGCGGCCGTCGAGTACTTCGCCGTCGAGGGCGATGCGCTCACCCGGGCGCACCCGCACGCGGGCATCGAGGGCGACGGACTTGGCGGAGACTTCCTGCCAGTCGCCGTCCACCAGCACGGTGGCCTGTTCCGGGGCCAGTTGCAGCAGGCCGCGAATGGCGTTGCGCGCCCGTTCCAGGGACTTGGCCTCGATCAGCTCGGCGATGGCGAACAGCACCGCCACCATGGCCGCTTCCGGCCACTGGCCGATCAGCATGGCGCCGGTCACGGCAATGCTCATCAGGGCATTGATGTTGAGGTTACGGTTCTTCAGGGCGATCCAGCCCTTGCGGTAGGTCGGCAGGCCGGCGCCGAGGATCGCGGCGACGGCCAGCGCCGCCACCAGCCATTGCGGGCCGATGCCGAACCACTCGCAGAACTCCGCTGCGGCGGCCGCGACCGCCCCCAGGGCCAGCGGCCACCAGGGCTTCTGCTTGGCCGGCTGGGCAGAGGCGGGAGCGTTCTCGTCCAGTGGTTCGGCCTGCATGCCCAGCGAGGCCACCAGCTTCTGCAGCGGCTCGATGCTGTCGAAGCGGTGCTGCACACGCAGCAGGCGTTGCATCAGGTTGAAGTCCAGGTTCTCCACCGCCGGGACGCGGCCCAGCGCATCGCGCAGCAGGCGCTCTTCGGTGGGGCAGTCCATGGCTTCGATGCGCAGGCTGGTCCAGCGCAGCTCGCCGCTGGCCGAGCCTGCGGCAGCTTTCGCTGCATCCTGCGCCCGCGCGCCGCTATCCTCGCTGTGATCGTGATCGTGATCGTGATCGTGATCGTGATCGTGCTTGTGCTTGTGCGGGGCAGGTCCGGCCGGTAGCAGCGCAGGCTTGTCGCAGCCACAGCAGCCACCGGCGGCGCTGTGTTCCTGGTCTTGAGCGGGGCCGTGGATGATCGGACCCTGGCGATTGGCAGTCATGTCGTCCGTTCCTGTTTGACGAGTTGCTGCTGATTGCACACCCTGTAGCAACTACAGAGTCAAGCACCCGCTGGCAAGGAGTCGCAGATGAAGATCGGTGAACTGGCGAAACTGACCGGCTGCCCGGTGGAAACCATCCGCTATTACGAGCGCGAAGGCCTGCTGCCGGCGCCGTCGCGCAGCGAGGGCAACTACCGGCAGTACGATGCCAGCCACGTCGAGCGGCTGTCCTTCATCCGCCATTGCCGGTCGCTGGACATGACCCAGGAGGAAATCCGCATCCTCCTCGGTCTGCGCGACCGCCCCGAATCCGACTGCGGCACCGCCAATCGCCTCATCGACGAGCACCTGCACCATGTCGAGGTGCGTATCGCCGAGCTGCAGTCTCTGAGGCAGCAGCTGCGCGACCTGCGCGCGCAGTGCCAGGGCGAGGGCAGCAGCGAGGATTGCGGCATCCTGCGGGAGCTGGAGCAGCCGGCGGAGCCGTCGGTAGTTCCGGATGCCTGTGCCGAAGCCGGGCACCTGCATGTGCCCGGTGTCCATGGGCGGCATTGAAGATCGAGTTCCGGGACGTCTGCTCTTCGTAGGAGCGAGCTTGCTCGCGAACCCGCCCAACGCTGGAGCGGCCGGCGAGTCTGTTCGCAAGCAAGCTCGCTCCTACAGGCAGACAAAGCGCCCCGGCATCTGCCGGGGCGCTTTCGTTCAGGCCTGTTCCGCCTCCGTCAGCTCATGCAGGTACTTGCGCGACAGCGCGAGGAAGCGTGGCGTCGGGCCGACGTCCTCGTAGATCGGGTCGCCCTGTTCGTCCTGGGCCACCACCTTGTTCCCCTTCACGTAGGGGAAGCTCGCTTCCAGCTCCTCCAGCGCCGAGCCGACCAGTTCCCCCAGCAGCTCCTCGACGCTGCGCTTGGGGTACATGTCGTGCAGCGCGGCCAGCCGCGCGGCGGTCTCGACGTCCAGCGGAATGCTGTACTGGTGTTTGGTCATGCGCCCCCTGGCGTTCTGTTCCCAATGGCGTACCAGCTCGCGGATTTTCATGTTCACCTCTAGGGTCTTTGCGTGGCGGTCGGCCCTCGTGAGGCCGCCGCGGGTTTTCCCGATGATGGGGATAACTTTCAGCCTAGACGTTGTCCGAGCAGGATTGCGGGCGTTCGTCGAGCGCTTGCCTGCCGGCCCGGCCGGCGGCACTGTGAAACCCAGCGACGCCCTTTCAATCAAGGACTCTCAGATTAGGGTTTTCTATCCAGGAGACTGTGATGCCGGATATCGATGCGCGCCTGCGCGAGGACGTTCACCTGCTCGGCGAGCTGCTCGGGCAGACCATCCGTGCCCAGTACGGGCAAGGCTTCCTCGACAAGATCGAACTCATCCGCACCGGCGCCAAGGCCGCCCGGCGCGGCTCCGCCGACGGCGCCAGGCAGCTCACCGCGACCCTCGATGGCCTGGGCGAGGACGAACTGCTGCCGGTGGCACGTGCTTTCAACCAGTTCCTCAACCTGGCCAACATCGCCGAGCAGTACCACCGCATCCGCCGGCGTACACCCAAGGAGCCGGAGCCCTTCGAGAACCGCGTACTGGCCGAGTTGCTGGCGCGCCTGCGCAAGTCCGGCCTGGGTGCCGAAGGCCTGGCGCGACAGGTGGCGGACCTGGAGATCGAACTGGTACTCACTGCGCACCCCACCGAGGTGGCGCGCCGCACGCTGATCCAGAAATACGACGCCATCGCGGCGCAACTGGCCGCCGGCGATCACGCCGACCTGCTGCCCGAAGAACGCCAGGCGGTGCAGGAAAAACTCCAGCGCCTGATCGCCGAGGCCTGGCACACCGACGAGATCCGCCGCACCCGGCCGACCCCGGTGGACGAGGCGAAGTGGGGCTTCGCGGTCATCGAGCATTCCCTCTGGCACGCCCTGCCGGACTTCCTCCGCCACGTCGACCGAACCCTGCAGGAGACCCTCGGCGAGCGCCTGCCGCTGAGCGCCGCGCCGGTGCGCTTCGCTTCCTGGATGGGCGGCGACCGCGACGGCAACCCCAACGTCACCGCCGCCATCACCCGCGAGGTGCTGCTGCTGGCGCGCTGGATGGCCGCCGACCTGTACCTGCGCGATGTCGACAGCCTTGCGGCGGACCTGTCCATGCAGCAGGCCAGCGATGAGCTGCGCGCCGAAGTGGGCGACCTTGCCGAGCCCTACCGCGCGCTGCTCAAGCAATTGCGCGAACGCCTGCGCGCCACCCGCGCCTGGGCCGAGCGCGCCATCCATACCGGCGAGGAGCCGGGGGCCGAAGTGCTGCAGGACAACCGCGAGCTGCTGGAGCCGCTACAGCTTTGCTACCGCTCGTTGCAGGCCTGCGGCATGGGCGTGATCGCCGACGGCGCCTTGCTCGATACCTTGCGCCGGGCGGCGACGTTCGGCCTGTTCCTGGCCCGGCTCGACGTGCGCCAGGACTCCTCGCGCCATGCCAGGGCGATGAGCGAAATCACCGAATACCTCGGCCTGGGCAACTACGCCGAGTGGGACGAAGCCGTGCGCCAGGAATTCCTCCTGGAAGAGCTGGGCAGCCGCCGCCCGTTGCTGCCGGCGAACCACGAAGCCTCGCCCGAGACCGCCGAAGTCCTCGCCACCTGCCGCGTGGTGGCGCAGGCACCGGCGGCCTCGCTGGGCTCCTACGTCATCTCCATGGCGGGGCATCCCTCCGACGTGCTCGCCGTGCAACTGCTGCTCAAGGAGTGCGGGTTGCAGCGACCGATGCGCGTGGTGCCGCTGTTCGAAACCCTCGATGACCTGGACAACGCCGGGCCCTGCATCGACCGCCTGCTCAGCCTGGACAGCTACCGCAGCGGCCTCGCCGGGCCGCAGGAAGTGATGATCGGCTACTCCGACTCGGCCAAGGACGCCGGCACCCTGGCCGCCGCCTGGGCGCAGTACCGCGCACAGGAGGCGCTGGTGGACATCTGCCGCAACCACGGTGTCGAACTGCTGTTGTTCCACGGCCGTGGCGGCACCGTCGGCCGTGGCGGCGGCCCGGCCCACGCGGCGATCCTCTCGCAGCCGCCGGGTTCGGTGGCCGGGCGTTTCCGCACCACCGAACAGGGCGAGATGATCCGCTTCAAGTTCGGCCTGCCGGACATCGCCGAGCAGAACCTCAACCTCTACCTGGCCGCCGTGCTCGAGGCCACCCTGCAGCCGCCGCCGGTGCCGGAACCCGCCTGGCGCGAGGAAATGGACCGGCTGGCCGCCGACGGCGTGGTCGCCTACCGCGCGGTGGTGCGGGAGAACCCGCAGTTCGTCGAGTACTTCCGCGAAGCCACGCCGGAGCAGGAGCTGGGCCGCCTGCCGCTGGGCAGCCGCCCGGCCAAGCGTCGCGAGGGCGGGGTGGAAAGCCTGCGGGCGATCCCCTGGATCTTCGCCTGGACCCAGACGCGCCTGATGCTGCCGGCCTGGCTGGGCTGGGAAGATGCCCTGTTCAAGGCCATCGAGCGTGGCGAAGGCGCGCTGCTGTCGCGCATGCGCAAGGAATGGCCGTTCTTCACCACCCGCATCGACATGCTGGAAATGGTGCTGGCCAAGGCCGACCGGGAAATCGCCCAACTCTACGACGAGCGCCTGGTGCAATCGGAACTGCGACCATTAGGTGCGCATTTACGCGACCTATTGTCGCAGTCGGTGCGCGTGGTGCTGGGTCTGACCGGCCAGTCCCAGTTGCTCGCCCACGCCGCCGAGACGCGCGAATCCATTGGCGTGCGCAACACCTACCTGGACCCGCTGCACCTGCTCCAAGCCGAGCTGCTGGCCCGCTCGCGGCGCTGCACCGGCGATGCCTGCGGCGGTCTGGAGCAGGCCATGCTGGTCACGGTGGCCGGCATCGCCGCCGGCCTGCGCAATACCGGCTGAGGGAGTGCCACCCCCCACCAAAGGTGGATTGCCGAGCCGCCAGATGAGATTAATTTGATGGCTGATCCCGGGCCTGCGAATGGCCCGGGATCGGCTTGTGCAGTCCCCATGGCCGGCTTGTCTGGCAGGGGGCCGCTGTGTATCGTGAGCAACCTTTCGGCGCATGTCTGCGCCATTCCAGCACGATGAGATTGGCCCCAAGAGGCGGATCCGTGATTTCGCTTAACAAGTATTAAGGAGCATATCGATGCGTGTGATTCTGCTCGGGGCGCCCGGTGCCGGCAAAGGTACCCAGGCTCGCTTCATCACTGAGAAGTTCGGCATTCCGCAGATCTCCACCGGCGACATGCTGCGTGCAGCGGTCAAGGCTGGCACCGAACTCGGCCTGCAGGCCAAGAGCGTGATGGACGCCGGCGGCCTGGTATCCGATGACCTGATCATCAACCTGGTCAAGGAGCGTATCGCTCAGCCCGACTGCGCCAAGGGCTTCCTGTTCGACGGCTTCCCGCGCACCATTCCCCAGGCCGAGGCCATGAAGGAAGCGGGTGTCGCCATCGACCACGTGGTCGAGATCGCCGTGGACGACGAAGAGATCGTCGGCCGCATCGCCGGTCGCCGTGTTCACGCTGCTTCCGGTCGTGTCTACCATGTCGAGCACAACCCGCCGAAAGTGGCTGGCAAGGACGACGAGACCGGTGAAGACCTGATCCAGCGCGAAGACGACAAGGAAGCCACCGTGCGTCACCGCCTGTCGGTCTACCACTCGCAGACCAAGCCGCTGGTCGACTTCTACCAGAAGCTCGCCGCTGCCGAAGGCACCCCGAAGTACACCTGCGTCGAGGGTGTCGGCTCGGTGGAGCAGATCACCTCCAAGGTGCTCGGCGCCCTCAGCTGATCCTTCGTCAGCACCACCAAAGGCCCGCACATGCGGGCCTTTGGCGTTTATAATGCCTGCCCATTTTTTATCGCCCCTGCTTCTTTAGCCTTGAAGGAAAGCACCATGCCCACGCTGCTGGCCCTGGATACCTCGACCGAAGCCTGTTCCGTCGCTCTGCTGCATGACGGCCGCCGGTTCGTCCGCCACGAGGTGATCCCGCGCCTGCACGCCCAGCGCCTGCTGCCGATGGTGCAGGACATCCTCGGCGAGGCCGGCATCGCGTTGTCCGCCGTCGACGCCATCGCCTTCGGCCGTGGTCCCGGTGCCTTTACCGGCGTGCGTATCGCCATCGGTGTGGTGCAGGGCCTGGCGTTCGCCCTGCAGAAACCGGTGCTGCCGATCTCCGACCTGGCCGTGCTGGCCCAGCGTGCCTACCGCGAGCACGGCGCCACCCAGGTGGCTGCCGCCATCGATGCGCGCATGGACGAGGTGTACTGGGGGTGCTACCGCGCTGAGCAGGGCGAGATGCGCCTGGCCGGCGCCGAGGCGGTGCTGCCGCCCGAGCGCGTCGAACTGCCGCGTGATGCGGCCGGTGAGTGGTTCGGTTCCGGCACCGGCTGGGGCTTCGAGGAGCGCCTGGCGGTGAAGGTGGCTGCCCGTGATGCCAGCCTGCTGCCGCACGCCGAAGACCTGCTGACCCTCGCCGAATTCGCCTGGGCCCGTGGCGAGGTGGTTGACGCCGAGCAGGCCCAGCCGGTCTACCTGCGCGACAACGTGGCCACTCCGAAGAAAGCCTGACCTGTGCCAATTGACCGCAGCGTCACGCGGTCGCTAGAGTGATGGCATTCCCACCGAGTTCTTGTCATGCGTATCGACGGTTTCACTTCCATTTCCCAGACACCGGAGCGTGGTTCCCGAACGGGCACCGCGGTGACTCCGTATCGGGACGTGCAGAGTGACGTCGAAGCCCGCCGCGACCAACCCGCGCCCACTTCGGCGAGCCAGGGGCTGGAATCGCAGTCGCAGACCCGCCGCGTCGAATCCTCCAGCGCCAGCAGCTATGGCATGCCGGCGACCCTGCGCGACATCGAGTACCAGCGCCCGCTGAGCTCCCGCGCGGCCCAGGCCCTGGCCAGCTACACCAGCACCGCCAGCATGGCCGGCCAGTACGAAGGCCAGGAAGTCCTCGGTCTCGACCTCTACGCCTGATGCACCTGCCGTATTTCCTCGGCTGTCCTTCTTGGAACGAGCCGGCCTGGCGCGGCACTTTCTATCCCGCTGACCTGCGCCCCGCCGATACCCTGGGGTTCTATTCCCAGGTGTTCAATGCGGTCGAAGGCAACACCACCTTCTACGCGCGCCCCAACGCCGATACCCTCGCGCGCTGGGCGCAGACCATGCCGGCGACCTTCCGCTTCTGCGCCAAGCTGCCCCGCGACATCAGCCACGAAGGCGACCTGCGCGGGCAACTGGAAAACACCCGTGACTTCCTCGATCTGCTGAAACCGCTGGGTGCGCGCGTGGCGCCGCTGTGGTTGCAGGTATCGGCCGGATTCGGTCCGGATCGCCTCGGTGAACTGGCTGCCTGGCTGGACGCCTTCGCCGAGCGGCACATCGCGGTGGAAGTGCGCCACCCGGCGTTCTTCGCCAAGGGCGAGGAGGAGCGGGTGCTGAACCGACTGCTGCTGGACCGCGGCGTCGAGCGCA
This sequence comes from Enterobacterales bacterium AE_CKDN230030158-1A_HGKHYDSX7, assembly GCA_046940325.1. GTDB lineage: Bacteria > Pseudomonadota > Gammaproteobacteria > Pseudomonadales > Pseudomonadaceae > Pseudomonas. The sequence goes on from JBKYMN010000003.1 coordinate 265,623, forward strand.
TCTGCCTCGACTCCCGCGCGCTGTTCGCCGTGCAGTCCGACGACCCGGCCGTGCTCCACGCTCAGTCGAAGAAGCCCAGGGTGCCGGTGCGCCCGGCGGCCTTCAGCGACAGCCCGCAGGTGCGCTTCATCGGCGGGCCGGACCTGGACGCCAACCTGGCTCATCTCCAGCCGTGGGTCGGCAAGGTGGCCGAGTGGATCGAACAGGGCCTGACGCCCTGCGTCTTCCTCCATACGCCGGACAACCATCGCGCCGCCGAGCAGGCGCAGCGCTTTCACGCGCTGCTGCGCGAGCGCCTGCCGGGGTTGCCGCCGCTGTTCGAACCCAAGCCGGAAGTGGAACAGCTCGGCCTGCTCTGAGCCGGCCACTGTGCATGGCGTTCGCTGGGCGAGGGGGCTAACCTGCTCCTTCCCCGTTCGGCAAGGAGATCGCCATGCCTTCCCAGCACAAAGGCACCCAACAACAGCGCGGCGAAGCCTTCCGCGCGCTGCACCAGCGCGACGGCCTGTTCGTCCTGCCCAACCCCTGGGACGCCGGCTCGGCGAAGATGCTCGCCCACCTGGGCTTCGAAGCCCTGGCCACCACCAGCGCGGGGTTGGCCTTCGCCCTCGGTCGGCGTGACGCCGAAGGCGCGGTGAGCCGCGACGAAGCCCTGGCCAATGCGCGCGAGATTGTCGAGGCCACGCCTCTGCCGGTGGCCGCCGATCTGGAAAACGGCTATGGCGATACGCCGGAAGACTGCGCCGAAACGATCCGCCTGGCCGCTGCCTGCGGGCTGGTCGGCGGCTCCATCGAGGACGCTACCGGCCGCCCGGACACGCCGATCTACCCGCTGGAGCTGGCGGTCGAACGCATCACTGCCGCCGTAGAGGCCGCTCGTGCCTTACCGTTCACCTTCACCCTGGCGGCGCGCGCGGAGAACTTCCTGCATGGCCGTGTCGACCTGGACGACACCATTCGCCGCCTGGTGGCCTTTGCCGAGGCCGGCGCCGACGTGCTTTATGCACCGGGCCTGAAGACCCGCGAGGAAATCTCGGCAGTGGTGCAGGCGGTAGCGCCGCGGCCGGTCAATGTGTTGGTGGGCTCGCCTGCGGTGCAACTGAGCCTGGCGGAACTGGCGGAGCTGGGCGTGAAGCGCGTCAGCGTCGGTTCGACCCTGGCTCGCGCCGCCTATGGCGCCTTCTTCAGCGCCTCGGAAGCGTTGGCCAGGGGCGACCTGAAGCCCATGCACGGTGCCATGCCGTTCGACCGCATCAATGGTCTGTTCCGGGGCTGACGGTTGCGCGGGTGGCTGCTCGGGATTGTCCTGGCCCTTACGGGGGGGGCCCTGGCGTTGCAGCAGCAATGGCTGAAGCTGCCCGGCCGCTGGAACCCCTGGGCGCCGCTGGACGTCCGGGATGAGCCGAACCTGCTGACCCGCTACAAACTCTGGCGGTTGCGGGATGACGCGGGGTTGTGTCGGTTGGCGCTGCAAAGCTCCGACCTCAAGGCGCAGCCGATGGCCGACAGCGAACCGGTCGCCGGTTGCCCGTTGCAGAACGTCTGGCGCGTACAGGCCGCCGAGGTGACGTTGAGCAGCAGCTTCCTCGCCAGTTGCCCACTGGCGGTGAGCTTTGCGTTATTCGAGCGCCACTCGTTGCAGCCCGCCGCACGGGCCATCTACGGCCAACCGGTGGTTGGCGTGGAGCACCTGGGCAGTTTCGCCTGCCGCAATATCTACGGCCGTGCCGATGCCCGACGCAGCCAGCACGCCACGGCCAACGCACTGGACATCGCGGCCTTCCGCCTCGCCGATGGCCGGCGCATTGTCGTCGCCAGGGACTGGAGCGGGCAGGGCGATGCCGCGCGATTCCTGCGTGCCGTGCGCGACGGCGCATGTGGCAACTTCGACGGCGTGCTCGGGCCGGACTACAACCGCGCCCACCACGACCATTTCCACCTCGACCTGGGGGGCTGGCAGATCTGCCGTTGAGCCCGTCGGCTGCACGCTGCGGTAGAATCGCGGTTTTTCCCAGGATCGCCCCGTCATGACCGAAGTCCTCACCCCGCCGCGCATCGTCGTCCAGGCGCTGGCGCCTGCCTGGCAGGAAGCCGCCGAGCAGTGGGCGCAGCGACTCGGCTTGCCGATGGGCGAAGGCGAGGCGGATTTCGCCCTGCAATTGGGAAATGACGGTTTGCAGTTGCTGCAGCTGGGGCCGGATTCCCCAGGCCCGGTGCGGGTCGATTTTCTCGAAGGCGCCAGCGCGCATCGCCGGCAGTTCGGCGGCGGCGCCGGGCAGATGATCGCCAAGGCCGTCGGTATCCAGCAGGGGGTGCGTCCCCATGTGCTGGACGCTACCGCCGGCCTGGGCAAGGACGCCTTCGTGCTGGCGACCCTGGGCTGCGAGATGGACCTGACCGAGCGCCAGCCGATCATTGCCGCCTTGCTGGAAGACGGCCTGGCCCGCGCGGCGGGGGATTTCGAGGTAGGCGCCATCGTTGCGCGCATGCGCCTGCTAAAGGGCAACTCCATCGAGCGAATGGCCGCGTGGGAAGGGGAGGCGCCGCAGGTGATCTACCTCGACCCGATGTTCCCGCACCGCGACAAGAGCGCGCTGGTGAAAAAGGAAATGCGCCTGTTCCGCCCGCTGGTGGGCGATGATCTCGACGCCCCGGCGCTGCTGGAAGCGGCGCTGAAACTGGCCAGCCACCGGGTGGTGGTCAAGCGTCCGCGCAAGGCGCCGATCATCGAGGGGCAGAAGCCGAGCTACAGCCTGGAAGGCAAGTCCAGCCGGTATGACATCTACCCGCTGAAGAGCCTCAAGGGCTGAGCCTGCGCGCCTGTCGGCGCGGTTCGCGGGCATGGCCCGCTCCTACAACCCACGCACCGTGATCAACCTGTAGGAGCGGGCCATGCCCGCGACCTGCCGGTTAAGCCGATATCAGGGCCGGAACGCCTTGAGGAACAGTGCCACTACTTCCCGCGCGTGAGCCTCGGACTCCTCTTCGGTCGGCGGCTCCACGCAGCCGATCATCAGGCGGAAGTGCACGCACCCCTGCACCAGCATCAGGAAGTGCTCGGCAGCCCGGCGCGGGCTCTCCATCGCCAGCTTGCCCTGCTGACGCGCCTGTTCCAGCAGGCGCTCCATCTGGTCCAGCACGCGTTGCGGGCCGGCGTCGAAGAACAGCTGCGACAAGTGCGGGTTCTGCCCGCCCTGGGCAATCATCAACCGGCTCAACGCAATGGCCTCCGGGCTGTTGATCAGCTGGTTGAAGCCACGCGCCAGGTTCAGCAGCAGGCTTTCCAGCGGCGCATCAGCCGATGGCTCGGCGAACAGCTCGGGCAGGTTCTCCGCGCACTTGGCCTGCACGGCTTCGGCGAACAAGGTCTCCTTGTCCGTGAAGTGGCTGTACACGGTGAGCTTGGACACCCCGGCCTCGGCGGCGATGGCCTCCATGCTGCTGCCGTCGTAGCCATGGCGGACGAACAGCTCCTTGGCGGCCTCGAGAATGGCTTGGCGCTTGGCGGGATCCTTGGGGCGGCCCGGTCCGTTCGATGAGTTCGATGGCGACATGATTTTACATTTCTAATACTGGACTGATGGGTTCTGTATTTTTACTATACCGGGGAGTATAAGAATTCCAACCGCGTTTTGCGAAAGGGTCACACATCATGTTCCGCCATGCTCTGTCTGTCGCGCTGCCTGCTGCTTTCATTCTGTCCCTTTCTGCCTGCGGCAACGGCGAGCCGCCCAAGCCCGCCGTGCGTCCCGCCATCGTGGTGCAGCCGCTGCCGGCTCGGGACATCACCGAGGCCTATCCCGGTGAAGTGCATGCGCGCCATGAGCCGGAACTGGCCTTCCGCATCGGCGGCAAAGTCAGCAAGCGCCTGGTGGAAACCGGCGAACGGGTGAAGAAGGACCAGCCGCTGGCGGAACTCGACCCTGAAGACGTCCGCCTGCAGCTCGAAGCCACGCGCGCCCAGGTGGCCGCCGCCGAAGCCAACCTGCAGACCGTCCGCTCCGAATACGCCCGCTACAAGACCCTGCTGGAGCGCCAGCTGGTCAGCCAGTCGCAGTTCGACAACATCGAGAACACCTACCGCGCCGGCGAGGCGCGGGTGAAGCAGATCCGCGCTGAATACGACGTGGCCAGCAACCAGGCCGGTTACGCCGTGCTGCGCTCGCCCCAGGACGGCGTGATCGCCACCCGCCGGGTGGAAGTGGGGCAGGTGGTCGCCGCCGGGCAGACCGTCTTCACCCTGGCCGCCGATGGCGACCGCGAAGTGCTGATCAGCTTCCCCGAACACGCCTTCGAACGCTTCCGCGTCGGCGAGGCGGTGAGCGTCGAACTCTGGTCGCAGCGCGACAAGCGCTTCAGCGGCAAGATCCGTGAGCTGTCGCCGGCGGCCGACCCGCAGTCGCGCACCTTCGCCGCGCGGGTGGCCTTCGACGACGCCAAGGTGCCGGCCGAGCTCGGCCAGAGTGCCCGCGTCTACATCCATGCCGAGGGCACCGTGCCGCTGGCGGTCCCGCTCGCTGCGCTGACCTCCGAAGCCGGCCAGCCGTTTGTGTGGGTGGTCGATCCGCAGACTTCCACCCTGCATCGTCGCCCGGTGCGCATCGGCCCCTACGCCGAGGACCGCGTGCCCGTGCTGGAAGGCCTGAAGGATGGCGACTGGGTAGTGGCAGCCGGCGTGCAGGTGCTGCGTGAAGGGCAGGAGGTACGGCCGGTCGATCGGGAAAACCGCTCGATCAAGCTGGTGGCGAAGGAGTAACGCCCGATGCAATTCAACCTTTCCGCCTGGGCGCTGCAGAACCGCTCCATCGTCCTGTACCTCATGCTCCTGCTGGGCATCGTCGGTGCGCTGTCCTACTCCAAGCTGGGGCAGAGCGAAGACCCGCCGTTCACCTTCAAGGCCATGGTGGTGAAGACCAACTGGCCGGGGGCGACCGCCGAGGAAGTCTCGCGCCAGGTCACCGAGCGCATCGAGAAGAAGCTGATGGAGACCGGCGACTTCGACCGCATCATCTCCTTCTCCCGTCCCGGTGAATCCCAGGTGACCTTCGTCGCCCGCGAAGACTTCCATTCCCGCGACATTCCCGAGCTCTGGTACCAGATCCGCAAGAAGGTCAACGACATCCGCTACACGCTGCCGCAGGGCATCCAGGGACCGTTCTTCAACGACGAATTCGGCACCACCTTCGGCAACATCTACGCGCTGTCGGGCAAGGGCTTCGACTACGCGGTGCTCAAGGACTACGCGGATCGCCTGCAACTGCAGCTGCAGCGCATCAAGGACGTGGGCAAGGTCGAGCTGGTCGGCCTGCAGGACGAGAAGATCTGGATCGACCTGTCCAACACCAAGCTCGCCACCCTCGGCCTGCCGCTGGCGGCGGTGCAGAAGGCGCTGGAAGAGCAGAACGCGGTGACCGCCACCGGCTTCTTCGAGACCGCGACCGACCGCGTGCAACTGCGCGTCTCCGGGCGCTTCGACTCGGTGGAGGACATTCGCGCCTTCCCCATCCGCGTCGGCGACCGCACCTTCCGCATCGGCGATGTGGCCGAGGTGCACCGTGGCTTCAACGATCCACCCGCGCCGCGCATGCGCTTCATGGGCGAGGACGCCATCGGTATCGCCGTGGCCATGAAGGACGGCGGCGACATCCTGACACTGGGCAAGAAACTCGACACCGAGTTCGAGCGCCTGCAACAGACTTTGCCGGCGGGCATGGAGCTGCGCAAGGTGTCCGACCAGCCGGCGGCGGTGCGCGAAGGTGTCGGCGAGTTCGTCCGCGTGCTGGCCGAGGCGCTGATCATCGTGCTGCTGGTGAGCTTCTTCTCCCTCGGCTTGCGTACCGGCCTGGTGGTGGCGCTGTCGATCCCGCTGGTGCTGGCGATGACCTTCGCCTGCATGTACTACTTCGGCATCGGCCTGCACAAGATTTCCCTCGGCGCGCTGGTGCTGGCGCTGGGGTTGCTGGTGGACGACGCGATCATCGCCGTGGAGATGATGGCGGTGAAGATGGAGCAGGGTTACGACCGGCTCAAGGCGGCGAGTTACGCCTGGACCAGCACGGCCTTCCCGATGCTCACCGGCACGCTGGTCACGGCCGCCGGCTTCCTGCCGATTGCCACCGCGCAGTCGGGCACCGGCGAATACACCCGCTCGCTGTTCCAGGTGGTGACCATCGCGTTGCTGGTGTCGTGGATCGCCGCCGTGGTCTTCGTGCCCTACCTGGGCGAGAAGCTGCTGCCCGACCTCGCCAAGCGCCATGCGGAGAAGCACGGTGGCAGCGACAAGGGCCATGATCCCTACTCGACGCCGTTCTACCAGCGCTTCCGCCGCGTGGTGGAGTGGTGCGTACGCTACCGCAAGACGGTGATCCTGCTGACCGTGGCGGCCTTCATCGGTTCGATCGTGCTGTTCCGCCTGGTGCCGCAGCAGTTCTTCCCGCCGTCGGCGCGCCTGGAGCTGCTGGTGGACCTGAAGCTGGCCGAAGGCGACTCGCTGACCGCCACCGCCGAGCAGGTCAACCGCCTGGAAAAAATGCTCGCCGAGCAACCGGGCATCGAAAACTACGTGGCCTATGTCGGCACCGGTTCGCCGCGCTTCTACCTGCCGCTGGACCAGCAACTGCCGGCGGCGAGTTTCGCGCAGTTCGTGGTCCTGGCGAAAAGCCTGGAGTCCCGCGAGGAAGTTCGTCAGTGGCTGATCAAGCACATGAACGAAGACTTCCCGACCCTGCGCACCCGCATCAGCCGCCTGGAGAACGGCCCGCCGGTGGGCTACCCGGTGCAGTTCCGCGTCTCCGGCGAGCACATCCCGGAAGTCCGCGAACTGGCGCGCAAGGTCGCCGAGAAGATGCGTGAGAACCCGCACGTGGTGAACGTGCACCTGGACTGGGAGGAGCCGAGCAAGGCGATCTTCCTCGACATCGACCAGGAGCGTGCCCGCGCCCTGGGCGTGAGCACCTCGGATATCTCGCAGTTCCTGCAGAGCTCGCTGACCGGTTCCACCGTCAGCTACTACCGCGAGGACAACGAGCTGATCGAAATCCTCCTGCGCGGCGACGAGCGCGGCCGGCATGACCTGTCGCAGCTGCCCAGCCTGTCGATGCAGACCAGCAGCGGCCGCAGCGTGGCGCTGTCGCAGGTGGCGACCCTGGAGTACGGCTTCGAGGAAGGCATCATCTGGCGGCGCAACCGCCTGCCTACCGTGACCATCCGCGCGGACATCTACGACGACTCGCTGCCGGCCACCCTGGTCAAGCAGATCTCGCCGACCCTGGACCCGATCCGCGCCGAACTGCCCAGCGGCTACCTGCTGGAAGTCGGCGGCACCGTCGAGGATTCGGCCAAGGGCCAGAACTCGGTGAACGCCGGCGTGCCGCTGTTCATCGTGGTGGTGCTCAGCCTGCTGATGATCCAGCTGCGCAGCTTCTCGCGGATGATCATGGTGTTCCTCACCGCGCCCCTGGGGCTGATCGGCGTGACCCTGTTCCTGCTGGTGTTCCAGAAGCCCTTCGGCTTCGTTGCCATGCTCGGCACCATCGCCCTGGCGGGGATGATCATGCGCAACTCGGTGATCCTCGTGGACCAGATCGAACAGGACCGCGCCCACGGCCTGGACACCTGGCACGCCATCATCGAAGCCACGGTGCGGCGCTTCCGCCCCATCGTGCTGACCGCCCTGGCGGCGGTGCTGGCCATGATCCCGTTGTCGCGCAGCGTGTTCTTCGGCCCGATGGCGGTGGCCATCATGGGCGGCCTGATCGTCGCCACGGCGCTGACGTTGCTGTTCCTGCCAGCGCTCTATGCAGCGTGGTTCCGGGTGAAGAAAGAGGCCTGACGGATACCGGCGCGGTCCGCGCCGGTATCCGCCTGTAGGAGCGGGCCATGCCCGTGATCGCGCGCATGGCGTGCTCCTACAGGTTGAGCTTGAGGACAAAGAAAAGCCCGGCATCGGCCGGGCTTTTTTCTGCTGTCCTTCGGGCAAACCTCAGAGCACCCCGAAGACCTTCTTCGCCAGACCGGTGGCCGCGGCGGTGGGGTTCTGGCGGATGTCCTTTTCCTGCTCGGCGATGAGCTTGAACAGGCCATCCAGCGCTTCCTCGGTCACATAGTTCTCGATGTTGGCGTTTTTCGCGTCGACCACGCCGAAGGCGGCGGCCTGGCTGGCGAAGGCGTTGTACTGCTTGGCCACGCCGACCTGGTCGGTGGCCTGCTTGATGATCGGCAGGAACTTGGCGCGCAGTTGCTCGCGGCTGCTGCGGTTCAGGTAGTCGGTGGCGGAGTGGTCGCCGCCCTGGAGGATGCCCTTGGCGTCGGTCACGGTCATTTTCTTCACCGCGTCGACCAGCAGCACCTGGGCCTGCGGCATGGCAGCCTCGGCGGCCTTGTTCATGCTGGCTTCGAGCTGGTCGACCTGGGCACCCATGCCGAACTGTTTCATGGTCTTGGCCGCCTTGCCGAGCTTGCCGGGCAGTTCGATGCGCACGGCCGGGTCATTGCTGAAGCCGCCGGGCTGGCTGAGCTGCTTCACGGCCACCTGCGCGCCCTGGGTCAGTGCGTCCTTCAAGCCGCCGGTGGCGTCGCTCTGGCTGAGGTCGGAGAGAGACAGGGCGAAGGCATTGGCGGACAGCAGGGCGCCGGCCAGCAGAACGGGGAATCGCAGCATCGGTACTTCCTTGGGCGAGACCCGGCGGCCGGTGCGGCCACCGAGGTGGAGAATGGAGGGGGGAGATTAACGGAGGACGGCCGCCGGGGAAAACCCGGCGGCGCGGTGAATCAACGCACCGGGTCGACGCGCAGGCGCAGCGGTTGCGGGTCGGTCCCGTCCAGCTTGACGCTGTGGCGTTCGGTGGTGATGAACAGCAGTCGACCCTGATCTTCGATGCGTGCGCTGACGGCATAGCTGTGGCCGGGCTTCACCTGGGCGCGGTCGTAGTCGAGGTGAAAGGCTTGCGGCACCTGGCGACCGGGCTCCAGCTGCTGCTGGGCCAGGTCGATGGCCGGTGCGTCGGCCAGGGAAACGTCCTGCAGGCGGACGGTGATTTGAGCCGTCGGCGGCAGGGCTATGCGTGGCAGGTAATAGACCTCGCCGTCGAGCGAGGCCTTGTTGCCGGTGGACATCGAGCTGCAGGCGGCGAGCAGGCCGGTCATCAGCAGCAGGGGAAGGGTTTTCATGGGGGACTCTCCTTGGACCAAGCGCGTCTGACCATTGTGGATGGCTTTGGTTTCCGCGCCATGATCCAGGTGAACGGCGAGTTATTTCAGCATGTTCCCGAAGCGGTTCTGGAACATCACCGGGTCGCGTCCGTCAGTGAGGTCATACAGCGAGTAGTAGTGGTTCAGGCGTGCGCCACCGTCGCGGGTCAGCGGGTCCCAGGAGAGGTTGGCGCGGCGCAGGGTGGAGCTGCTCATCAATTCGTCGAAGGGGATCGAGACGTAGATGCCTTTGTCGAAGCTGCCCTCGCCGTAGGCTTCCTTGTTGGCGGTGGTGAGCGTTACCCAGGCGCCGAAGCGCACGCCGTTCTTGAACTGCCGCGAGAGGTCGAGCGTGCCGCCCCAATCCCGAGCGAGGTAACGGCCGGCACTGACGGTGGCGAGGATGTCTTCGAAGCCGGTCTGCCAGTAGAGGGTCACGAAGCCGGTGGCGGTCTGGTAGTCGCGCAGGCCGAAGTGCTGGTCGAAATCGCGCTGGCGCACCAAGTCGAGGTTGGCGCCCAGGGCCCAGTCTTCATTCATGGGGCGATAGAGCAGTTCGCCGCCGATGCCGGCGTACATGGTCTCCAGGTAACCGCCGTAGACCATGCCGTAGAAGTCCTGGTCGAGCCGTGCTGTCTTGTTCAGCTGGAAGGTCGGCAGCATGACGTTGGAGTCGGTCATGTACTGGCGCACGTCAGTTCGCACGCGGGGCAGGTTGCTGGGAGCGTCGTAGGTGAAATTCTCGAAGTTGTTGAACAGGTTGACGCTGAGCAGGCCGTTGGCCCACAGGCTTGGGGTGAAGCGGTACTCGCCGTCGAGATCGGCGGTGAACTGGTAGAGCAGGAAGTCGTTCGGCCCGCCGACGCTCTGGTTGTAGCCCAGGCCCAAGTTGTAACTCAGGGCATCGGGGCGGTGGCCGTAGAGCGACTCTTCCTGCTGCGGCAGCGGTACGTTCCGCTCGGTGCCGCGGCGCAGGTCTTCCAGCGGGCGCTCCTGGTTCACCACATCGCGGAACACCTTGCGCGGCACGCTGGTTTCGACGATGGGCTGGCCATAGCGAGTATCGACGACCGTAAACCACTGGACGTCGTCGTCGGCGCTGTTGTCGAGGATGCGGGCCGTCCGTCCCACCGCTTCGGGCGGATAGAGGTAGCGGGTCTGCTCGCCATAGACCACGACTTCACGGTTCTTGCGGGTGATACGTTCGACCTTGTAGCCGGCGTTGTCTTCGACGCGGCGGGCGACATCCGTCCAGTCGGTCTCGGGGCGATGCCCGGGCGACTGCTGTGTCAGGGGTTCCGGAGCCGGGTCGTTGACTTTTGCGGGGGCTGTGCGGCTGGCGAAGTTGGTGTGCAGGGTGATACCGAACATCGCGGTGTTGCCGCGCTCGAAGGCGGCATGCAGGTCGATGGCGTCGTTGGCCTTGTAGACCAGGCCGATGTTGAAGGGCGAACTCTGCTTCTGGTTGTTCGCCAGTGGTTCGTGCTGGTAGTCGTTGCCGTCGTATTCGAGCTTGAGCGAGAGCGGTTCCCAGGGCGTTTGCCAGTTCACGCCACCGAACAGGGAAGGGCGGCCGCGGAAGTAGCTGTTGGAGCTGAGCTCGCCCGTTCCCTCCGATTGGGGGCGCGTGTTGAACCGGTCGTCGATCCAATCCAGCGGGTTTTCCAGTTCTCCACGATTGCCGATATAGCCCCAGGCGAGACCCAGACTGAAGTCAAGGTTGCCGACCCGCTTGTTGCCCACGAAGTATTCGCTGGAGAACAGCCCGGTACCGCCGATATCCCGGCCGCCCAGAGCGATTTCGGGGGCCCAGCGGGTTTCCTGCAGCAGGCGGAATTTGACGTCGAAGGCCTTGTCCTTGTAGCTCTGGTCTCCGCTCTCATCGGCCGCCCCATACTTGCGGTTACTGATCGAGGTATAGCGGAAGGTGCCTTCCATCCAGTCGAAGGGCTGCAGGGAAAAGCTGTAGCGCGAGTAGGGATCGGTGCGGTTGGCGTTGACGCTGATCTCGCCGGCCGGCGCCATCCTCGCGGTCGGTGTCTGCAACAGGCCGATGCCGCCGAAATCGCTTTGTGTGTAGCGCGGGTCGGCAGCCGCCAGGTTGGCGCTCGCCAGCAACAGGCAGAGGCTGTGGCGTGGTTTCATGGTGACTCTGCTGGCAGGGGTTGGGTGGCGAGGAAGTCGGCCAGTTCCTGGCTCAGTTCCGGAGCACTGATCTTGATTCGGGTCGCGTCCAGCGGTACCAGTACGATGGCGCCGGGGGCGGGCGGAGCGGCTTTTTCCTCGCGATTCCACAGCGCGATACCCAGGCGCGTGACTTGGCCGTCGGGCTGGATCAGGAAGAGGTAGTCCGGGTCGGCTTCGGGCAGGGCGGGGCACAGTTGTGCATAGCGGTAGCCCGGTTGCAGTGGCACGAATGGCAGCGTGCAGTCCTGGGCGACTGCACCAACGATACGGACGGTGTTCTGGCGCGCCGGGAAGATCAGCCGGTCACCGCCCTGGAGTTTCGGCGAGTGGGCTGCGTTCAGCTCGATCGCCAACGGGTCGAGTGGGTAGAGCCGCCGACCGGTCACGGGCAGGGCGATCACTTGCTCGCTCAGGCGCTTGGCAACGCTGGCCAGGCTGGGGTCGTCCTGCAGCAGCGCGAGCCGTTGGACCTGCGTCAGGTCGAACAGGACGCCTGCCTTCAATCGCCGTTGCTGCTGCTTCAGGCTTTGCCGTTGCCAGGATGCACCCAGCCAGTAGCTCCGCGGATCGAGCTGCAACTGCTGCAGAAGCTCCCCAAGACGCAGACCTTCGTTGATCTCCAGAGTGCCAGGGGAGGGCAGGGCACCCTGCACTTCGATCTGCGTCGTGGCATTGGCGACGCTACCGACGGCGAGACTGGCCGCCAGCAGGGCAAGCCGAATGAGAGTCATGGCTGCTCCCGAAGCGGACGCAATTGGGTAATGGTGACATTCAGGCTGGGCGTCACCCGCTGACGGCTCTTCAGGATGAATCCGTCGTTCGGGTCGACCCAGTAGCTGTTGGTAGCTGCCATGCCCTTGATGGGAGCGTCGAGCTTTTCATCGATTCGCAGCAGCGCGTGTTCCTGGTCGAGGATGCGCACGGTCTCGATCCCGGACCGGTGCAGGTCGCCGGTGAGCGGGATATCCATCAGGTAACCGGGGCTGAGGTCGATCCGGCGCTGGCTGGCCTGGCTATCCGTGATGTGCTGCAGTCCGCTGACGAAGGGCGACGCCGGTGCGAGCCGCGTTCCCAGCAGGTCGTCCGGGAAGCCAAGCGTGCGTACGACCACGCCGTTCTGTAGTAGCAGCAGTTGGCGTGACGATGCTTGCCAGTACTGCAGGTCGCCCTGCACCCGCACCAGGGCCATCACCGCCGAGCCGTACTCGGTGGTGACTTCGATCTGGTAGTAGGGCTCCGCGTCGACCTGAGCCCGAGTCAATGCCAGCGGAGCGGGGCTGCCGATGCTGGCACCCAGGGTATTCAGGGAGGCCTGCATCAAGGGGTTGCAGCCGCACAGGGCGAAGGTGAGCCCTGCCGACGCAAGCGCGCGATAAATGATCATGGGGTGATCAGTTGCTGCTCATGTTGTTCTTGATGGTCGAGCCGGTACCGAGAATGCCGGCGGAAGGCACCAGTTGGCTGATCAGGCGATTCCAGCGAGTTACGCCGGCCGGGCCGACATAGACCACATCCTGCGGTTGCAGCTGGAACTGTTGCGCGAGGATGAAGGCGGTGGGCGAGTTCGCATCGAGCTGGAACACCGTGGCGCGGTTCTTCTCCAGGTCTTCAACGCCCCGAATGACATAGACGGCCTTGCCGTTGGCGGTGGTTTGATTGAGACCGCCAACGCTGCCCAGCGCATCCGCCAGGTTCATCTGTCGGGTCTTGAAGGTCAGCGCGCGCGGCGTGTTCACTTCGCCCATCAGGTAGACCTTCTTGCGGTCGTTATAGGGCAGGTAAACGGCAGGTACAGGTTGTACAGATCCGACCCCTCGGCGGTGTTCAGCGCATCCAGGTTCAGGTGGAAGACCTGGCTGTCGCGCATCAGTGTCAGGCCGGAGAGGTCAGCGTTGAGCGTATCCAGTTCGGCTGCGCCAATCGCTTCCATCAGCGTGAGGGGGGTGGCGGTAATCGGCTGCGGGCCTGCCTTGATGAACGCACCGTTGAGCACCACCTTCTGGCTGGCGTAGCGCAGCACGGCGATATCCACCTGGGGTTCTTCCACGTAGGTGGCGAGGGCGCCGCTGATGGTCTGCCGAACGTCTTCGATAGTCCGGCCAGCTACCTTCAAGGTGCCGATGTAGGGGTAGAAGAGCGTGCCATCCGGGCGTACCAGACGGCCGTTGGCATCGGTCTGCTGCTGTTGCCCGGCAGGCGACGTCAGTTCGGGGTGGTCCCAGACCGTGATGTACAGCAGGTCCCCTGCGCCGATCCGATAGCTTTCCGGGCGGAAACGGGTCAGCTCCGTCGGGACGGAATCCTGCTGTTGAGTCGCGGCTTCCACCGTCAGCAGTTTCGGCGTGATCTGGATCAGTTGGACGCGGCTGGACTCGGCCGAGTCCTCCGGCAGCAGTCGCCCTGTATCCAGGTTCTGGCCGGGAGAGAACATGCATCCCTGGAGCGCAAGAGCGGACAGGACTGCGACGGACAAGGGACGAATCATGGAGTGGTTACTCAAGGGAAGTGATCGAATGGCGCGGACTGCGCCCGGCGCCGGTAGTCCGGGAGCGCCAGGGCTGGCCGGAAGGCTGCGCAGGTTAGCAATCGTGCCGAAGAGCGGATGTAGGAATCAGGTGACGGGGGGAGACAGTAATTTCTTGAAGTCAGCGGGATGGGTCAGTAAGCGTTCTTGTGCACGAAACCCTTGAACAGGGTGAGGAAGACAATCTTCAGGTCCCACCAGAGCGACCAGTTGTTGATATAGGCCAGGTCGCACTCCACGCGCTTCTGCATCTTCTCCAGCGTATCCGTCTCCCCGCGCCAACCATTCACCTGCGCCCATCCGGTGATGCCTGGCTTCACCTTGTGGCGCAGCATGTAGCTGCTGATCTGGCCGCGGTATTCCTCGTTGTGGGCAATGGCGTGTGGGCGTGGGCCGACGATGGACATATCGCCCAGGAATACGTTGATGAACTGCGGCAGTTCGTCCAGCGAAGTGCGGCGCAGAAAGGCGCCCAGAGGGGTGATGCGGCTGTCATTGCGGGTTGCCTGGGTAACTGTCTCGCCGTTCTCCATCACCCGCATGCTGCGGAACTTCCACACTTCGATGGGGCGGCCATCGATGCCATAGCGCTTCTGCTTGAAAAACACCGGGCCGGGGGAGGTGAACTTCACGGCGGCGGAGATCAGCAGCATGGGGATGGCGATCAGGCAGAGGATCAGGGAGGACAGGATGATGTCTTCCAGGCGTTTCACCAGGGCCCCGGCTCCCCGCATTGGGCTATCAAAGATGCTGATGGTGGGGATGCCGTCGATGTTTTCCGCGCGCGCGTGAAGCAGGTTGAAGACGAAAACGTCCGGAACGATGTAGACCGATGTGGTGGTGTCGCTGAGTTGATCGACCAACCAGCGAATGCGTTCTTCGCTGCGCATGGGCAGGGCAATGTAAATACGGTCGAAAGCACCGGCGCGGGCTTGCTGGACCAGTTGCTCGAGATTGCCCGATACACCCAGTTGTACTCGGTGGCCTGGAAGTCTCACTGGCTCGATTCGTTCGTCATCGTAGAAGCCGAGAAGCTCCAGTCCCATCCAGGGAGCTCTGGCAATTTTTCCCGCGAGTCTAACGCCGAGTGAACCGGCTCCAACGACAGCGACTTTCCGGGTATTGAGTCCACGGTATCTTAAGGCTTGCAGGGCTATTCGAAGGAGCGTGCGGTAGGTTGCCAGGGCCAGCAGGGGGAGGCCGGCCAATAGCGAGAGCTGCAATACATAGGTGGGCTTCGGATCGAGCAGCAGTTTGTCCGTGCTGATCAGCACCAGTGCGCTCACCAACCAGGTGCCGGTCAGTTTCTGAAGCTCGTCCCGAATTCGCTCACCTCGCCAGGAACCATAGAGGCCGACGGTATCGGCGAGCAGGTAAAACGCCAGCAGCGTAAAGGCGGCGACCGCCAGCATGTCTCGGTTCTGCTGTATCCCCTGGATGATGTAGAGGCAGACTATGGTGATCAGGATAATCAACAGGTCGAGCAGTCTTTGAATGACGGAAATGCCGGCCTGATGGGCGCGCAGGATTCCGCGATCTCTTCTGTTCATCGAGTGAGTCTCTAGGACAATTGGTTCAGGCGGTGAGCCGCAGAGTGCGGGCGTAGAACGCCGAGAGCTCACGAGCGAATCTGTCGGGTGCGAAGCGCTGGCGAACGAAATCGCGCAGTTCTTCGGGGGGGCGAGTCGCCCCTGTCGAGAGAGCGCTCTTGATATGACTTATCAATGTTTCTTCGCTGGAAAGGTCCGCTACCAATCCCACGGGGGCAACGATTTCCGGTAAAGATCCTGTCTGATTGACCAGCACCGGCGTGCCTTTGGCGAGGGACTCGATGGCGACCAGTCCGAAGCCTTCCCAGCGAGACGGCATGATCGTCAGTGTCGCTCGTTCATAGAGTTCGGACAGGGAATTCTTGTCCTGCCATCCCAGGAAATGAATATTGTCGGTGGCGACGTATTCGCGGCCTTCCAATACCGATGAGCCAGCGACCAGGAGCTGGACATCCCTGAGGGATGGGCTGGTGAAGGCGCGGTAGAGGAGGTCGAATCCTTTTTGTCGGTCCAGTCGGCCGACGAACAGGACCGTACTGTTCAGCTTGCGACCTTGCCAAGGCAGGCCGGACAGATAATGCGGGTCGACCGGGTTGTAGATGATTGCCTGATTGGAATTGGGAATGAACGCCGCTCGCTGCTGTTCGGTCCTGGAAATATGAATGATGCCGTCGGAGAGCATTCCGGTGAGGAGGTCCAGCGACCTGCTAGCCAGGTTCTCCATGCGTGAGGTTTCGCGCAGGAACGACCAGCCATGGGCACAATAGATCGCAGGCGGATTCCTCAACAACATCAACCGGCGCAATACGAAGATGTAGCCAGCCAATGAGCTGTGAAGGTGAATCAGATCATAGCGATCCTGCTTGAGTGCTTTGTGCAGTGCCTGGAAAAGATGAGTTGCACGGCTGATGCGTCCTTCACCCTTGAACAACTGGAGCTGCGAGTTATCGATGGCGATGCACTCGCGCTGGCTGCTTGGGATCAGATAGCGATTGTCGTGGGACGATGTCTTGTCCAGTGTCTCCAGGTAGGTGGCGACACCGCCCTGGATGGTCTCTGCAACGTGTAGGATTTTAAGAGTTCGGAGGGAAAGTTCGTTCATGGCGGCGTGACAGGGAAAGTTTCAGGAATGCGAGAAATCCGTAGCAGGCGAAACTCGGCACAAAGAGAAGTGCTGAGTCACTTAGGGAGGCGAACAAATAGATCAGTACTCCTGCATTTACCGCGCGCAGATCGGGGCGCAGGCGGAGACTGAACGGGCTTGGATTTCCGATCAGCAATGGCGAGATGAAGAAAAGTGCGAAGCAGACCAGGCCTATCAGGCCGAAGTCGTGATAGATCGACAGGTAGGGAATTTCAGTGATAGCGGATATCGGCTCCTGAGGCATGAGCCGGAATTCATCAAGCATCCAGAAGAACTGATCACGATTGCCAAGAGAGCTATCCATCAGGAAGCGATCACCGCCAAGGTAGTTGGCGGAGAGGAATATGGCGGCTGTGGCGCAGACAATGAGGCTTGCGACCAGGGCCACGAACCGACGAAGCGTGAGTCGTTCCCCGTAGGTCATCAGCAAGGCAAGGACAGTGAGTAACCACACCGTGCGCGAGAGGGTGAGGATCATGCTGGCGACCAGAATCGCCTTGAAGAGCGGTCGGTGTTCGAGGCGGAAGTAGAGCGGGGTGAGCATGGCCATGCATAGGCCGTAGATATTGCCGTTGTTGTAGGTGGAAACTAGCTTGAACAAGTCCCCACGCTGGTTATTGCGCTGCCAGACGGAAAGCACGTCATCGCCACCCCCAGTGGTCAGATAGGGGATATTGAGATAGTCGCCGGTCAGTACTGCGTGCAGGAAAGAGAGAATTCCGAAGACAGCTACCACTCGAATGCTGAGTGTCAGCGTTCGAAAGATGGTTGCTTGGGTTTGTTCACTGTACAGCAGAGATAGCAGGTAGAAGAAAGTCGGTATCAGGATGAACACGAACAGATGCCCACCCAGATAACCGACGTTCTCGTGACCGATGAACAGCTCGGTTGCAACCCAGACTGCCCAAAAGGGCGCAATCGCCAAAGTGCAGCGTGACAGCGGCCTGATTTGTCGCACCGGCGTGTTCAGCCGAAGCATCAGCAGGATCGGGGTGATGGCCAGGACGATCAGGTAAGGGCCGTAAATCGGGGTGCTTCCTGCATAGAATCCACTTTTGGGAAGTGCCACCAAGAAGACGACGACGATACAGCAGAGTATCCGGGACAGTTGTGTAGGCATGGTTGGAGGTCAGCTTGTTTGAAGCTTTTTCCATCCTTGCAGGAATGCTCCGCCGGTGAGGGCCGCCCCGGTCAGTGCTTGGAATGCGAGATATCCCGCTTCATGCTGGAACAGGATGGCAACGATCAGCAGGAGCATGCCGATGCCCGAGAGGTTGTAGATGGACAGCAACCACATGGCCATCCTGCCCGAACCGGTGTCCCCTGATCCGGCTCGGCGAGCTCCCGCCAGTACGTTGACCTTGTTCAGAATCAATCGGGAGAAGAGCGAAAAGATGCTGGCCAGTGCGCCCAGCACCAGGCTTTCCATATCTCCTGTGCCGTAGCCGATTGCAAGGTAAAGGCCTGCTGTGATGGTGTAGCCGCCCATGGCGTCGAGGAATTCTCCCCGGTTGGAACCGGTGCGCGTATAGCGGGCAATGTTGCCGTCCACGCAGTCGAGTATGAGCCACATCATCACGAGTCCACCGACCAACCAGGCCGATGACGCCATCGCCGCTGCGACGATGGAGAGCAGGGCAAACACGATGGAGGCGGCAGACGCCGCATTGGCGCTCATGCCCAGAGCGATGAAGAGTGCGGTGATGGGATAGGACAGTGGCCTGGCACAGAAGTAGGCCGCTGGATTCCCCCAACGGTCGTAGTGGCTCTTGTCCCGTGGCATGGACTGCTTGATTTCAGTAATGGTCGGCATGGCTATCGGTAGCGATTGGTTGTGGAAGGGGTTTGCAGCAACTCAGGAGTGCGCGGATGCGCAGCACTAGCACCAGAAGTTCTGTCGCCAGGATTGCCAGGGCGACGTTGCGGGCGTTGATCTGGTCGAAAACATAGAGGCATGTGAGCACGAGGATGTTGGCAATCGAGGCGTGCACGACCGTACGGTTGGCATGGTCGAGACGATCCAGTGCGGCAAAGGCGGGATATCCGAATGCGGCGGCAAGATAGCTCGCCACCATGGCGGCGAGCATGATGATGAAAGTGCCCTGGGCTGCGATGAAGTCATCACCCAGAGCTCTTTGCAGGATTTTTCCGGAAAAGGCTGCAAGCAGGCTTGCCAGCAGGGCAAGTGCCGAGGCAGAGCCCAGGGTCAGCATCAGGAATACTCGCCAGTTGCGACTCTTGGCCATGAATGGATAGAGCACCTGGTTCACCGGCAGGGCAGAGCCGATCCGATAGACCTGCTGACAGGCATAGAACTGTGCTGCCTGGATCTGTCCGGATAGGCCGACGACAGTCGTGGCTGCCGAGGTGTAGGTAGCGACGGCGATTCGTGAGGTGAAAAAGGGCAATGCCGTGCGAAACTCCTGCACGACCTCATGCGTTAGCGGCCAGAGCACACGAAAGCCACAACGATAAATCTGGTGGATCGAAAGTCCTGCCGCCGCCAACTGCGTTAGACCCCAACCAAGAATTACCAGCCACGCGTCGCGGCTATCGTGGACGAACAACAGCACGATCAGCAGGTAGAGCGTCTTGGTCGAGAGGTTGTAGAAGGTGATGACCTTCATGCGCTGAAGCCCGATGAACAGCCAATTGGCCTGATACGCTTGGCCTACGATGGCGAGAATGCCCAGGGCGAAGAGCGGAGTATCCTGGCTGTATGCCGGAATCAGCATCGGAACCAGCATGCTGATCAACGACGCCCCGGCAACGAGTGGCAACTTTCCCAGGAATACCGAGCCCAGCAGTCGGCCGATCAGCAGCGGCTCTTCGCGATGGCAAGCGATCTTGTAGGTGCTCGAGAGGCCATAGCCGAAGTCGGTGATGATCAGCGACAATTGACTGAGGGAAAGCACCATCGCCACTGACCCGAAACTGGCGATGCCCAGCCGTTGGGTGAGGATCGGCAACAAAAGCAACGGCAGGAAGTTGGCCAACTGCGTTAGGCTGGCGGCCAGCGTGTTTGTTGCCAGCGGATGGGTGAAAAACCGTGTAATCGATCTCATGGGCGTCAGCGAAGGCGTTCGATGATCGATGAGATGGTGTCGAGCGAAGCCTTCAGGTCAGAGAGATGGGACTTGTCGAAATAGCCCAGGCTTTGTTTGATCTGCGTGCTGGAGATGCCTTCGGTGCGAGGCAGGTAGACGACCTTGCACAGCGAATTCAGGTGATCGAACTTCCCTTCCCAATCGTGTCCCATACCGAGAATCGCCACGTCGTAGGTCACAATGTCCTGCGTTTTCTGCCCCCAGTCGGTTTCTGGAATCGCGAGGTCGACGAACTTGATCGATTGCACGATCTCCAGTCGGTCGGCGAACGGAATAATCGTCTTCTTGCCCTTGCCGGCGTTGAACTCGTCGGTGGAAACGCCAACGATCAATTGATCGCCCAAGGCTTTCAGGCGGGTCAGCAGTTTAAGGTGGCCGTGATGGAAAAGATCGAAGGTGCCATAGGTGAGAACGGTCGTTTTCATAGGGCGCAGGGTTCGTGGCGCGCGCTTCAACACCAAGGCATCGGCACGCTACCGCCCCAGGATTTTTGGTTGATTTCCTGAGAACGCGGATGAGGTTGTTCTTGTCGGCCACTGGGGCCGGGTTGTGTGGTATCGCGTGCGGCTTCTAAATGTTGTGTGCGAGCCGCTGGATGTGGATGACTGGTACGCTGACGCGCGCTTCTCTTTGCAGCAGATTGAGTAACAGGATCACTCGCTCGGTTCCGTCCCAGGCTTCGAATATCGTCTCTATGCCTAGGGATCCTGGCGCGCTGATTCGAACTCGGTCCCCCGCTTGGAACAAGCGAACCACGGCAGACGCGTGTGATCTCACTCCTTCTATGACCGAGTGCGGGATGGGCAACGGGGCGTTGTCAAAGCGAACTATCTGGTTGACACCCCGAGTGGAGCGGATCGGCATCCAGTTGTCCTGCAGCGTATCGAGCTCGATGAAGAGGTAGCCAGGAAACAGCGGTTCCGACCGGAGCTGCAGGGTTCCCTGGCTGACCCGCTCAACCTGGCGCATCGGCAACAGGCACTCGTAGTGCTGTTGTTGCAGATTGGCCAGTGCCCGGAGGTCTTGCCTGGGCTTGCATTGCACGAGGTACCAGCGCCTTTCTTTGGCTGCTTGCATCGATTCGCTCCGGAGTGACCATCTGCTGTCAGCGGTTTCCCGACAGGTATTCATACTGGTAATTGGCATACGCCCCGTTGCCGTAGTAGTCCGCGGCACGTCGCTCGACACCGTTGAAAATGGCGCCCTTGAGTTCAATGCCGTTCTGCTCGAAGCGGCGAATAGTCAGTTCGATTTCCCGTTGGGCGTTCTTGCCAAAGCGGGTAACGATCAAGCTGGTGCCAGCCTGCCGGCCGACGATGGCGGCATCAGTGACCGCGAGCAGGGGAGGGGTGTCGAGAATCACCAAGTCGAACTCCGAGCTGGCCTGCTCCAGCATGTCGGTGAAGTTGGGGTGCATCAGCAGTTCGGATGGGTTGGGCGGAATCTGGCCGCGGGAGATGAAGCTGAGGTTCTCCACAGCGGTTCGC
Source organism: Enterobacterales bacterium AE_CKDN230030158-1A_HGKHYDSX7 (assembly GCA_046940325.1). GTDB lineage: Bacteria > Pseudomonadota > Gammaproteobacteria > Pseudomonadales > Pseudomonadaceae > Pseudomonas. Next base: position 286,811 of record JBKYMN010000003.1, read on the forward strand.
TGGATGGCGTTGTCGAATGTGCAGCGGCGGATGAGCAGGTCGGAAAGGCCGTTCTGCTCATGCGCATTCAGGACTTTGTGCAAATAGCCCTTGCGCATGTCGACGTCGATCAGGAGCACGCGTTGCCCGGCCTGGGCGATGACGGCGGCCAGGTTGGCGCTGACGAAGGATTTGCCCACGGCCGGGCTGGGGCCGGAGATCATCAGGCGGTTGTCGCCGGACTCCAGCATGGCGAAGTGCAGGCTGGTGCGCAGGCTGCGCAGGGATTCGATCGCCAGGTCCGTTGGGTGGCGCGTGGCGAGGAGGGGCCCAGGGACAGTGGGTGACTTTTTCTTTTTCCCTCGGTTACGCAAATCTTCTTCCGACTGTTGTAGCGCGCTAAAGGGAATGGAGGCGTAAACCGGTAGACCGAGGCTCTCGATGGCGTCAGGGGTTTCGATGCCGCGATTCAGGGCTTTGCGTAGCAAGACCAGAGCGATGGCGGCGAACAGGCCGAGCAGCGCGGCGATAGCAACGATCAGTGCTTTCTTGGGCTTTACCGGTTTGGTGATGTCGACATCGGCCGGGTCGATAATGCGCACGTTGCCCACGGCACCGGCGCGCATCACGTCGAGCTCCTGGGCCTTGTTCAGCATCTGGGTGTAGATGGCGGTGCTGACTTGCACGTCGCGGGTCAGGCGCAGCAGGTCCTGCTGGGTCTCGGGCAGGGCTTCGACGCGCTTGGCGAGGCCGGCCTGCTTGCTGGTCAGTTCGCCGATCTGGCGCATCAGCGCCTGGTAGGCCGGGTGCTGGCGGGTGAATTTGTGGTCCATCTCGGCCTGCTGGAGCTTGAGCTGCGAGATGCTGGTGTCCAGCGCCACGCTCTGGTCGAGCAGAGCCTTGGTTTCCAGGCTGATGTCGGCGGACTTGGCTTGCGACTGGTAGCTGCTGAGGGTGTTCTCGGATTTCTCCAGGTCCTGGCGGACTTCCGGCAGTTGGCCGCGCAGGAAGTCGAGGCTGGAGGCCGCTTCTGCCGAGGCGCGCTCGACATTCTGCAGTACGTATTGCTGGCTGATGGCATTCAGCACGGCTAGGGCTTGATCGGGCTCTTCGTCGTCCAGCGATAACGTGAGGATGCCGGATTCCTTGCCGGTTTCGCTGACATTGAGGTTCTGCTGGTAGTCGAGAATGGCGCTCAGTCGACGTTCCCGGATGACACTGAAGCGGGTTCCGGGGTTGGCGCTGAGGGCCTCGACCTGAATTTTCACGCCGTTCTGCTCGGCGGGTTGGCCGACGGAACCCTCCACCAGCAAGTTGTCATCGTTATCGAACAGGCTGAAGCGACCCTGTTCGCCGGCGATGAACGTCAGCTTCTTTTCCAGTAGCGCAGTGGGCACGTCGAGCTGGAAGATCTTCAGGGTTTCGCCACCCCAGGCGAAGCGGCTCATGCCCAGGACAGGAGAGGCGACATCTCCCGGCTGGTCGGGGCTGTAGTGACGATGCAGGAAATTGCCGATCACCGGGAACAGCGAGGGCTGGATGTCGATGTCCAGCTTCAGGGCATCCACGGCTTTGCCGATCACACTGCGGGAGGTCAGCAGCTGGATCTCGGTGACGGCCTGGGACTGGGCGCCCAGCAGGTCGCCCAAGTCGGGCGATAGTCCTGGAATTCCCGGTTTCTTCTGTTCCACCTGGAGGGTGGCGCTGGCGCGATAGATCGGGGACGCCAGCAGTGCATAGGTCGCGCCGGCGAACAGGAAGCCGGCGGTAATGCTGGCGATCAGCCATTTGTGATCGAGCAGGGTGCCGAACAGGGCGAGCAGGTCGATTTCGTCGTCGTCGCTGACGGCCGGCGAAATGGACGGCATTTGCGGGTATTGCATAGAGGGCTTCTTGAAGAGTTCAGCGTTGAGGGTGTAGACGTCGGGACCACGCATCTGCGCCTTCCTCGATCAGGGCGTAGGCATGCTCGAAAGCCGCCGTTCCTTGCCGGTAGGGGTCTGGGACTTCGCGCTCGTCCTGCCATTTGCCGAGCAGGAAGGTCTTGCTGCGCGCGAGGGGGGACAGCCGGATCACGTCCTGCCGATGGCGGTCTTCCATGACCAGGACCAAGTCGGACGCCTGCAATATCTGCGGGGTCAGTTGGCGGGCCCGATGGTCATGGGGGTGCTGGGCGTGTCGCTGCAGAGTGGTCAGGGCGTTCTGTTCGAACGGGCGGCCGACCAGGGCGGTGAGCCCGGCGGAGCTCACCTGGATACCGGAGCCGGTCAGCCGCTGCCTGAGCAGATGCTCGCCGGTGGGGCTGCGGCAGATATTGCCCGCGCAGACAACCAGGATAGTTTTGAACACGCTGAGTACCGCCGCATCGAATCGTTGTCACCAAGGGCTGCGGACGTTAGGCCTCGCGCGTAGGTGATTCAATGCGCTTTCCGGCCACTCTGTGGCTTTAGGAATTTTCCGGCGGTGTCAAAGATGGTTACTGGGCGGGCTGTGGGATGAACTCCCACAGGGCGGGGTTATGGCGAAATGGAACCATCCGCCTCTGTCGGGATTGGCGGGGTGTCCTGGGGCAGGACTTGGGCAGTCGGGAGGAAAATGCTGAATTCGCTTTTGCCTGGGCAGACTCAGAGCTGCCCAGGCGCTTTCGGATCAGGGCTCAACCCATGGCCACGCGATTATCGGTGCGTGGTGCGGCGAAGCGTGAATAGAGGCTTTCCAGCGACGACTGCAATTGCTCACCGGAGTGGAGACTCCGTACCCGGGCGCTATTGCGTTGCAGGTTCGCCAGGACGGGGGGCTCGCCTCGGGCGAAGGCAAGGACTTGCCGACGAGCTTCGTCCAGATCCTCGGCCGTGTTGAGCCCTTCGGCGATGAAGGGGCCGATGCGCCGCAGGGCGATGGGCAGGTTGAGCTTCGCCGCTTCCAGCACAGAGATCGGGAAACCGTCCCAGGCGGCGGTGTGGAAGTACAGGTCCAGACCTTTCATGTGCGCGATGACCTCGGCCCTTGCGCGCCATCCCGTCACTTCGATACCGGCGCGTTCCAGGTCAGCCATGGCTTGCGCGTCGCCGCCACCGATCCATTTGAAGTGGGCGACCTCGCTGCAGCTTTCTGCCAGTGCGCGGAAATAGTCGTGCCCCTTCTGCCGGCTGATGCGGCCAACCATGCCGATCACCGGCTTGGCGGTGAGGCTGTGGATGGTGGGCACTTCCGGCAGGTCGTCGCAGACATTGACCAGCCCCAGGGTATGGTCGGGCTCGATCAGTTCCCCGGCAATGCGCTGTTCGTCCAGTCCGCAGCCGGCGATCACGGCGGTACGCCGTGCCAGTACCGTTTCGATTGCGCGATAGGCCTTGAGCATCAGGGGGTGATCGCCGCGCAGGAAGGCGAACCCGTGGGGGGTGTAGACGATCTTCTGGGAGGGAACGAAGGGTAGAGCCCGGATCAGCGCACCGGCGTAGGTGCTGTGCAGGTGGATTACATCCGGTTCGACACGGTCGATGTAGGGCTTGACCCGTGCCAGGCTGGACAGGCGCCGTGGCACCAGTTCCATGTGCTTGAACAGTCCCTGGTTTTCCTCGCCCGTGGTGTCGCCCTTGCGTACCGAGGCCAGCAGGTAGTGCTCATGCTGTTGGGAGTTGAGGATGTAGGAGTTGATGGCCGAGGTGACGCCGCCGCCGAAAGACTCGGTGATGTGCAGAATCTTCATAAATCAATGTAGGTCCCTGCAGATTTACGTGACGTAACAAGGGAGACCAAACAGCTGAATATGGTCTTGCTGGGCTAGAGCGTAGCCTTTTTCATCATGTGTTTGTAAGGTTTTCTGACGCTTTTTAAAGTCTGTTTATTTTTCGTCAAATTACCGGCGAACCTGCAGCCGATCCCCCCAGGGAGAAACGGCGGATTCGATCAGGGTATAGGCGCGCTCGAAGGCTTCCGGGCCTTTGCGATAAGGGTCCGGGACTTCCTGGTCGGTCAGCCATTTGCCCAGCAGGAAGGTCTTGCCGCGCGCCTCTGGCGCCAGGCGGATCACACTCTGGATGTGCGATTGTTCCATGACCAGGACGAGATTGGCTTCGTGGACCAACTCGGGGGTGAGCTGGCGAGCGCGATGCGGTTGGGGATGGTGGCCGTGACGGCGGAGGATGGCGAGGGCCGTGCTGTCGATGGGGTGGCCGACCAAGGCGTTGAGGCCGGCGGAGGCCACGGCGATATCGGTGCCCTGCAGGGACTCGCGCAGCAGGTGTTCGGCGATGGGGCTGCGGCAGATGTTGCCGATGCAGACGATCAGAATCCTGTTGAACACGGGAGCGTCCCTGACCGCGACCGATGGATCGTCAGAAATCTATCGGTCGCGGCGCAGGGGCGTCAAGCCACCGGCAGGGGCTTTGCGGCTCAGCCCTGGCTGGCAGGGGGCTGCTCGTCCGGCGGGCTTTCTTCCTGGGGCGGGCGCTCCAGGGCGACCTGGCGGATGGACAGGCGAATCTCCGCCGGCAGCACGCGCTTGGCGGCTCCTTCGGCCAGTTCGCCGAGCAGCTCGTGGTAGCTCAGCTTGCCGTGTTCGTCCTTGCGCAGGACGCCTTCGTCCAGCAGGGTCTGGATGAAGTGGCGGAACAGGCTCTTGTCGAAGAACTCCGGGGCGTTGAGGCCATGGAGGACCGACAGGCGCTGGGCCATCACGGTGCAGAGGTTTTCCAGCTCCTCGGCGGTGAGCTGCTTCTGCCCGGCGTTGAGCACCAGCGATATGGACATGTAGAAGCGCTGCAGGGTCTGGGCAATGGCACGGGCCAGCAGGGTCAGCAGCACATACTGGCGCGAGCTGGGCGCCGGGCGGATGAAGGTGTCGTTCTCCTGCTTGAGCAGTTCGCTGGCGACCATGGCCTGCAGCCACTGGTCGACCACGGCGTCCAGCTCGTCCAGGCCCCAGCGGATGAACAGCTCGGCCTGCAGGTACGGGTACAGCGCGCGGGTGTAGCGCAGCAGCTGCTCGCGGCTGATCCGCCCGCTGTTCTGGAAGAAGCTGGCGATCAGCGCCGGCAGGGCGAAGATGTGCAGCACGTTGTTGCGGTAGTAGGTCATCAGCACGGCGTTCTGCTCGTCGAGGTAGCAGATGCGGCCGAGAGCGTCCTTCTGCTCGCTGAGCAGGTTCATGCTCTTCACGTACTCGATCAGCTGATGGCCGTCGCCCTCGGGCAGCGTGGCGCTGGGCGAGTAGGGGACCTTGCGCAGCAGGTCGAGGTAGAGGTCGATGACCCGCGCCAGGGCGGTTTCGTCCAGCGCCAGGCGAGTGGTGGAGAGCAGCGCCAGGGCCACCAGGTTCACCGGGTTGATCGCGGCGGCGTCGTTGAGGTGGCGGGCGACATCGCGGGCCAGGTGGTTGGTGGTTTCCGACAGCCAGGCCGGGCGGTATTCCGGGCCCAGTTCCTGCTGGCGCCAGTCCGGTTGTTGCTGGTCGAGGAACTGCTCGAGGTGGATCGGTTCGCCGAAGTTCACCCAGACCTGGCCGAAGCGCTGCTTCAGTGCGCCGACGACCTTGAAGATGTCGAAGATCGATTCTTTCTTCTTCGCGGCGCCGCGCAGTTCGCCCAGGTAGGTGCGGCCTTCCAGCACCCGCTCGTAACCGATGTAGACGGGCACGAAGACGATGGGCCGGCGCGAGTCACGCAGGAAGCTGCGCAGGGTGATCGCCAGCATCCCGGTGCGCGGGTGCAGCATGCGCCCGGTGCGGGAGCGGCCGCCTTCGACGAAGTATTCGGTGGAGAAGCCGCGGCTGAACAGGGTGTGCAGGTATTCGTTGAAGACTGCGGTATACAGCTGGTTGCCCTTGAAGCTGCGGCGCATGAAGAAGGCGCCGCCACGGCGCAGGATCGAGCCCACTACTGGCATGTTGAGGTTGATGCCGGCGGCGATGTGCGGCGGGGTGAGGCCGTTGCGGAACAGCAGGTAGGACAGCAGCAGGTAGTCGATGTGGCTGCGGTGGCAGGGCACGTAGACGATCTCGTGGCCCTGGGCGACTTCCTGCACGCGTTCGATGTGGTTGACCTTCACGCCCTCGTAGAGCTTGTTCCAGAACCAGGTCAGGGTCACTTCGAGGAAGCGGATCACCGGGTAGGAGACGTCGGCGGCGATCTCGTTGGCATAGCGCAGGGCCAGGGCCTCGGCTTTGTCCGCGGAGATCTTCTGCGTATCGCATTCCTCCTGGATCGCCTGGCGTACCAGCGGCGCGCGCAACAGGCCCTTGACCAGGGTACGGCGGTGGGAGAGGTCCGGGCCGATCACTGCGGTCTTCTGGTTGCGGAAGTGCACGCGCAGGATGCGCTGGACCATGCGCAGGGTGCGCTCGTGGCCCTTGTTCTGTTCGACCAGTTCACGCAGGTGGATGGGGGCGGAGAACTGTACGCGGGTCTTGCGGCCGAGGATAAGGATGCGCGCCAGTTTGCGCAGGCGGCCGGTGACGGCCCAGTTGTCGGCGAACAGCAGTTTCCAGGCGCTCTTCTCGCTGTCCGGCGATTGGCCCCAGAACACGCTGACCGGGACGATCTGCGCGTCGTCGATGCCGTTCTGGCCGATGGCGCCGAGCATGCGCACCAGCGCCGGCGGCGCACCGCGCTTGTCCTGGCGGCCGAGCCAGTCGGGCTCCGGCGTCAGGTAGAAGAAGGCCGCCGGCTCGATGGATTCACCCACAGCCACGGGCATCACCGGTCGGGGCAGGCCGGCCTTGCGGCATTCGGTATCCACCACGGCGAGGTCGCTCACCGAGGGCTGCTGCAGGACGTAGAGGACCGGTTTGCTGCGGTCGATCTTCAGGCTGAAGGCCGACTGGTTGATGGTTTCCGAGCGCACCCAGAGGTACAGCAGGCGGCGCAGGGCACCAAAACCGAAGCGGCGGAACGGGTAACGAGGCATACAGGCCCTATGGCTGGCAGAGGTAAAACGAGCGATTGCTCAGGCCGGCTAGTTTGCCGGATTAGGCACCGCCAGCAAAGTCGCGAGCGCTTGGTCGGCGCGCGCGGACTCCCCGTGGACTGTGGCTATCCTGGCAGTTGGGGGATGACATTCTATGGAGGGTGGTGCCATGCGTACGTTCACCTGGGGATGTTTGATCGCCCTGTCGCTGGTGTTGCCTGCCGAGGCTCAGACCGTCGTTCCGCTCAAGGGCCAGAGCAGCCAGCAGATGCAGCAGGACATGACCGAGTGCAATGGTGTTGCCGCCAATGCGGCCAGCGGCGCCACCAGCAGTTCCGACCCACATGTCGGTGGGCGGGTTCGTGGCGCGGCCAGGGGCGCGGCAGCGGGTGCGGTGGCTGCCGAGGTGCGCGGTCAGCGGCATGACGAGGTCTATGACCGCGCCAGCGACGACGCCAAGCAGCAGTACCGGCAGAACCGGGCTGGCGATGCGGCGGCAGCCGGCGCTGCGGTCGGTGCTTCGCGCCAGCGGCAGGAGCGCCGGCAGGACCGTCGCACGCAGGGCGAGGCTCAGAGTTCGGCCAGTGCCAGCGCGTATAGCGGTTGCCTGCAGGGGCGCGGTTATCAGGTCAGCCCTTGAGCCCTGGCGGTTCTTTCATGGTGCATGAGTGATCGCGCGCAGGAGCGGTCAGCAGGGAAAGTCGTGGCCGTAATCCATCGAGCGTAATGGACAGGTCGACTGTGGATTCAGCGGATAAATGATCGGGCATATTGCCGCAGTTCGAACTGCAGGGCGCATTCCGGCTGCTTCTGAAAGGTATTTCCGAAGAGCGCTGAAAACGGAGGAACGGGAACGAAACTACCCGCAGTAATTGCGCGAAAGTGCGAAAAGGTCCACGTTCGAAACACTTTCGTTACGCTGGGTAACGAGCACCAAAATGGCTCTGCAGGCCCCGAAAAATGGCACTTTGGCCCGTTTGGTCATAGGGTCGCGGAGTTGATGAAAAAGTGCTTTTCAGCTGTAACTTTTGATTTATATACTCGGGAGCGCTGTCGCCCTTGGGCGTTATTCGAATTACCTTCCCATGTGCCATTCGGCGCGGGTTGGATGATAAGGAAAGCGTTCAGCCGGCGACTGCCGAAGTCCTCATTCCCGGGGGCCACCCAAAAATAATAGGCAAGTTGGAGAGTGTGGTAATGGCTGATCGTGAGGTCGGAACCGTCAAGTGGTTCAATGACGCCAAAGGTTATGGATTCATTCAACGCGATAGCGGTCCGGACGTTTTCGTTCACTACCGTGCCATTCGTGGCGATGGTCACCGCTCCCTGGTCGAAGGCCAGAAAGTGGAGTTCTCGGTGATCCAGGGTCAGAAAGGCCTCCAGGCGGAAGACGTCGCCAAGGTCTGAGCCCCCGAAAGTACAAAGGCCCGTCCATTGGACGGGCCTTTGTTTTTTCAAGCCTCGCGCAGCTGGTTTCAGCCCGTGCGCCAGGTGATTTCCTCGACGCCCGCGGCGGTCACTTTCAGCCAGCGGTCCGCGTCTTCTTCGCCCTGGTCTTCGCTCCAGCTGCCCGGCGCACAGCGCACTTCGACGTCCAGTGCGGCGCAGGCTTCGCGGGCGCAGGCGACGTCGTCGTCCCACGGGGTCTTGTCGCTGTCCAGGAACAGGCTGTTCCACTTGCCCACGGCCCTGGGCAGCCAGGTGGCGGGAATGCTGCCGGCGGTGCACTTGAAGGTCTCGCCCTGGGCGCGCCAGTCGGAGCAGGGGCCAAGGGCCTTTTCCAGCCAGGCGCTGACGGCGGCCTGGTCGGCATCCTTGATGTAGATCTCGATATCCGGTTGGCGCATGGCGTCCTCGTCAGGGTTCTTGGCGTTGCAGCCAATCGTAGCGTACCGCGACCGTCACCTCGAAGGGCTCGGCGAGGATGCGCTCGCGCCGCTCGGCGTTGACCCGCCAGCCGTGGGGCGTCATCGCCAGCAGGTGCTCGCGGGCTTCGCGGGTCTGCAGCGGCAGCTTGAAGCTCAGTTGTTCGGTGTGGGCCAGCGCCAGTTCTGCGGGCAGGTCGGCCAGGTGCTTGTCTTCGACGTACTCGCGCACTTCGTCGTACAGGCGCTGGCGCAACTCCAGCAGGTGATCGCGGGCAGGGCCCAGGCGCAGGACGCCGCCACCGGGCGTCAGCAGGCGTGCGGCTTCCTTCCAGTCAATGGGGCTGAACACGCTGGCCAGCAACTGGCAGGAGGCGTCGGCCAGCGGTACGCGGGCCATGCTGGCGACCATCCAGGTCAGCTGCGGGGCGCGCTTGCAGGCGCGCTTGACCGCCTCGCGGGAGATATCCAGCGCATAGCCGTCGGCCTGGGGCAGGGCTTCACCCAGTTGCGCGGTGTAATAACCCTCGCCGCAACCGATATCCAGCCAGCGGCCCGGTGCGCGCTCGGCGGCCAGTTCGGCCAGGCGCCTGGCGAGCGGCGCATAGTGGTCGGCGCCGAGGAAGTGCCGGCGCGCCTCGACCATGGCGGCGTTGTCGCCCGGATCGAGGCTCTTCTTGTGCTGCACCGGCAGCAGGTTCAGGTAGCCCTGGCGAGCGCGGTCGAAGCGGTGGCCGGCGGGGCAGGCGACACCGTTGTCGACTTCGCTCAGCGCCTCGCGGCAGAGCGGGCAGATCAGCATCCTTTTTTCCCCTGAGGCTTCACCAGCGGCTGTGGCAGATCGTTGCGCAGCACGGTGGGCAGCGAGCGGCGGCGCTGGGCGATCTGGTACACGCGCAGGGAATAGCGGCGCTCGGCGGCAGGCGCAGGCGGTGGAGTGTCGGGCTGTACGGCGCCCAGGCAGAAGCCTTTGTTCGGTCCACTCATGCCAGCAGTCGCACCAGGGTCTGGTAATAGATTTCGGTCAGTACATCGAGGTCGCTGGCCAGCACGCGTTCGTCCACCTGGTGGATGGTGGCGTTCACCGGGCCGAGTTCGACCACCTGGGTGCCCATGGTGGCGATGAAGCGCCCGTCGGAGGTGCCACCGGACGTCGAGGGGGTGGTCTCGCGGCCGGTCACCGCGCGGATTGCAGCGGCGACGCCATCGAGCAGTTCACCTGGCTGGGTGAGGAAGGGCAGGCCGGACAGTGCCCAGTCGATGTGCCATTCCAGGCCGTGCTTGTCGAGGATGGCCGCGACGCGCTGCTGCAGGCCTTCCACGGTGGATTCGGTGGAGAAGCGGAAGTTGAAGATCACCTTCAGCTCGCCGGGGATCACGTTGGTCGCGCCGGTGCCACCATTGATGTTGGAGATCTGGAAGCTGGTCGGCGGGAAGTAGTCGTTGCCGTTGTCCCAGTGCTCGGCGGCGAGTTCGGCCAGGGCCGGGGCGGCGAGGTGGATCGGGTTCTTCGCCAGGTGCGGGTAGGCCACGTGGCCCTGCTTGCCGCGCACGCTGAGGGTGGCGCCGAGGGAGCCACGGCGGCCGTTCTTGACGATGTCACCCACCAGGGTGGTGCTCGACGGTTCGCCGACGATGCACCAGTCCAGGCGCTCGTTGCGCGCCTTCAGGCGCTCGACCACGGCCTTGGTGCCGTGATGGGCCGGGCCTTCCTCGTCGCTGGTGATCAGGTAGGCGATGCTGCCGCGGTGGTCCGGGTGGTCGGCGACGAAGCGCTCGGTGGCGATGATCATCGACGCCAGGCTGCCTTTCATGTCTGCCGCGCCACGGCCGCAGAGCATGCCGTCGGCGTCGATCAGGGCATCGAACGGCTGGTGCTGCCAGGCCTGCTCGGGGCCGGTGGGGACCACGTCGGTGTGGCCGGCGAAGCACAGCACCGGGGCGTTGGCGCCGTCGCGGCCCTGGCGCAGGGCCCAGAAGTTATCCACATCCTCGATGCGCATGGGCTCCAGGGCGAAGCCGCAGGCGTCCAGGCGTTGCATCATCATCTGCTGGCAGTCGGCATCGACCGGTGTGACGGAGGGACGGCGAATCAGCTCGCAGGCGAGGGCCAGTGTCGGCGAGAGGGACATTGAGGGCATCCTGGGGGTGGAACGGAAAAAGGCGCCCATCTTAAAGCAAAAACGCCGGCGTTTGGCCGGCGTTCTTGGTTACGGATGGATGGTCAGGCCGCCGGTGTCGCCGGGCTTGCCACCGGCACCTCCTGAGCCTTGGGAGCCGCGGACAGCAGCGCCATCACCAGGGCGGCGAGGTAGGGCAGCGACTGCACCAGCAGCATGGCCACCCAGAACATCATGTCGCGGCTCGGCACGCCCTGCACCAGCACGATGCCCAGCGCCGCGCCCCACAGCAGGAGCATGATGAACACTTCTTCGCGAGCCTCGGCCAGCGCCACGAGCAGGCCGTGGTTGGAGGCCATCTTCGGTGTACGGAAGAACGGGATGGTCTTGGTGAACGCCCCGTAGAGCACCGCCTTGGCAATGGTGTGCGACAGCGCAAGGCCTGCCACCGCAGCCTGGAAGGAACGCAGCAGGTTGACGCCCACCGCGCGGCGGTAGAGGAACATGATCTTGCCGAACTTGAAGAAGAACAGCGCCAGCGGCGGGATGGCGAAGATCAGCAGCGGCGGGTCGACCCGCTTGGGCACGATGATCATCGCCGAGGACCAGAGCAGCGCACCGACGGTGAAGAAGATGTTCATGCCGTCGGCGATCCACGGCAGCCAACCGGCGATGAAGTGGTAGCGCTGGCCGAGGGTGAGCTTGCTGTCCTTGCCCTGGAACAGCGCGCGGGCATGGCCCTTCATGATCTGGATGGCGCCATAGGCCCAGCGGAAGCGTTGCTTCTTGTAGTCGATGAAGGTATCGGGCATCACGCCCTGGCCGAAGCTCTGGTGCGAGTAGGCGGCCGAATAACCCTTCTCGAACACCCGCAGACCCAGTTCGGCATCCTCGCAGATGGTCCAGTCGGCCCACTTGAGCTCGTCCATCACGGTGCGGCGGATCATGGTCATGGTGCCGTGCTGGATGATCGCGTCGCGGTCGTTGCGGGTGACCATGCCGATGTGGAAGAAACCCTTGTATTCGGCGTAGCAGAGCTTCTTGAAGAGGTTTTCCTCGCCGTCGTGGTAGTCCTGCGGGGATTGCACCACGGCGATCTTCGGGTCACTGAAGTGCGGCACCATCTGCTTGAGCCAGTTCGGCTCGACGCAGTAGTCGGCGTCGATCACCGCGACGACTTCAACGTCCGGCGCGGTGTGCGGCAGGATGTAGTTCAGCGCGCCGCCCTTGAAGCCGGCCAGCGGTGCGACGTGGAAGAAGCGGAAGCGTGGGCCGAGCACTTCGCAGTAATCGCGCACCGGTTCCCAGACTGCCGGGTCCTTGGTGTTGTTGTCGATGATGAGGACTTCGAAGTCCGGGTAGTCGAGCCGGGACAGGGCGTCCAGGGTCTTCTTCATCATCTCCGGCGGTTCGTTGTAGCAGGGCACGTGGACCGAGACCTTGGGACGGTAGCCGGTATCGGTGAGCACCGGGTCGAACGGCCGGCGGCGCTTGCGCACCCAGACGGTCTCGGCCAGCTCATGGGCCTCGGTGAGCAGCACGATGAACACGCCCAGCGCGCCGATGCCTAGCAGGCCGCCGACGGTCAGGCTGAACCAGGTGCTGTACTGCTGGCTGTAGTCGTAGGCGATCCACACCAGTACCGAGCCGCCGGCGAAGGCGACCACGGTGAGGAAGGTGCGGCCGCGCTGGCGCAGGGCGCTGCCGTCGATCATCAGCAGGGTCAGGGCGAGTAGCGCCATCACCACCGAGGCGACCGCCAGGGCGCGCCACTGCGGGATGTTCACCACCGGCCCGTCGAAGTTGAACTTGGGCTGGCGCTGGGCGTTGTAGACGCCCCAGTAGGCGCCCACCGAGCCTTCGTCACCGACCTTCCAGGGCTGGTCGAAGGCTTCGACGACAAAGTAGTTGTAGCCCTTCTTGTTCAGCAGGTTGGTCAGCGTGCGCAGGTAGATGGCCTGGTCCGCCTGGGTGGCGTCGGCGCCGCCACGCATGCGGCCGTTGCTCGGCCAGCCGACCTCGGCCAGCAGCAGCGGCTTGCGCGGGAACTTGGCGCGCAGTTCCTTGGCGCGCTCGAGGACGAAGGGGATGGCGTCGTCCATCGCCGTGTATTCCCAGTAGGGCAGCACGTGGGCGGCGATCAGGTCGACGTGCTTGGCCAGCTCCGGGTACTTCTCGTAGATGTGCCACTGCTCGGCGGTGGTCACCGGCACCTTCACTGCCTTGCGCACGCGATCCAGGTAGGCGGTGATCTGCTCCACCGTGACCTCGCGGCGGAACAGCGCCTCGTTGCCGACTATCACGCGCACCACGCTTCGCGAGTTGTTGGCGATCTCGATGCCGCGCTCGATCTCGGCTTCGTTCTCCGCCTCGTCCGGGCCGATCCAGATCCCCAGGCTGACGCGCATGCCGAGTTCTTCGGCCAGGCGTGGGATGTCCGCCAGCGAACCCTTCACCGAGTAGGTGCGGATGTTGTCGGTCTGCTTGGAGACCAGCTCCAGGTCCGAACGGATCTCGTCGTCGCTGGGGAACTGGTTCTTCTGCGGATTCTGGTTCAGGCGGAAGGGCGAGAAGGAGAATCCGGAAATGCTTTCCGGCCAGTCGGGAACGCTGACGGGGCGGTTATAGAGGGCCCAGAAGCCGGTGAAGAGTGCCGCGAGGGCGACGAACACCACCAGGTTGAGGCCGAACTTGCGTGAAGGCATGGTGCGATCGGGTTCCAAAGGGTGGAACGGGGAGGGGCCGCGACAGTCTCCGGAGGGGAGAGCCTGCGGTCGGGGCGCATCCTACCCCGCACTCCAGGGGCTGTACAGGTTGCCGGCGCCGACTGCCGCGCAGGCGTACGTGGGCAATTTCTGACAGTTTAGAATGAGTGGAAGGCGCGTGACTGAGACTGCGGCAACGCGGCTTTGTTGCAGGCGTGCCGACGGCCGCCGGTATAGAATGCCGGCCGTTTCGATGCGAGGTGTGGGCGATGCAACTGGATGAACAGCGTTTCGGCGGAATCGCGCGGCTCTACGGCCGTGAGGGCCTGGAGCGGCTGGCGGCCAGCCATGTGGCGGTGGTCGGGATCGGCGGCGTGGGCTCCTGGGCGGCCGAGGCCCTGGCGCGCAGCGGCGTGGGCGAGATTTCGCTGTTCGACCTGGACGATGTCTGCGTCACCAACACCAACCGTCAGGTGCATGCGCTGGACGGCGCCGTGGGCAAGCCCAAGGTCGAGGTCATGGCCGAGCGTCTGAAGGCGATCAACCCAGGCATCGTCGTCCATGCCGTAGCCGATTTCGTCACCCGCGAAACCATGGCGGACTACATCACCCCCGAGCTGGACTGCGTGATCGACTGCATCGACAGCGTGGCGGCCAAGGCCGCGCTGATCGCCTGGTGCAAGCGCCGCAAGCTGCAGATCATCACCACTGGCGGTGCCGGCGGGCAGGTGGACCCGACGCAGATCCAGGTCGCCGACCTGAACAAGACCTTCAATGATCCGCTGGCCGCCAAGGTGCGCTCGACGCTGCGCCGTGACTACAACTTCTCCCGCACGCCGGGCCGGCACTACAGCGTGCAGTGCGTGTTTTCCACCGAGCAACTGCGTTATCCCAAGCCCGATGGCACGGTGTGCCAGTCCAAGAGTTTCGTGGGCGAAGGCGTGAAGCTCGACTGCGCCGGTGGTTTCGGCGCGGTAATGATGGTGACCGCCACCTTCGGCATGGTCGCCGCTGCCAGGGCTGTGGATAAGATTGTTGCCGGGGCGCGGCGTCCGTCGGAGCGCGCAGCGGGCTAATGCCTTTCGTAGGTGCGAGCAAGCTCGCTCCTACGAAAGGCCAGACGTTCAGGTCCCGATCAGTTCCTGCATGCGCTTGAGCACGGCATTCAACCCATTGCTGCGCGACGGCGACAGTTGCCGGCCGAGGCCGAGCTGGTTGAACCAGTCCGGCAGATCGATGGCGGCCAGCTCGTTCGCCGACAGACCCTCCACCCGCACCAGCAGCAACGCCAACAGCCCGCGCAGCAGGCGCGCATCGCTGTAGGCGCGGAAATGCCAGTGGCCGTCACGCCCATCGGCCACCAGCCAGACATTGCTCTCGCAGCCCTGCACCCGTTGCGTGTCGCTGCGCTCGGCCTCGCTCAAGGGCTCCAGGCGCTCGCCCCACTGCATCAGCAGGCGCGCGCGTTGTTCCCAGCCGTGCAGGGCGGTGAAGGCCTGGAGTGCCTCGGCAGCCGCGCAGGGCAGGCTCATCGCAACAGCTCCAGGGCATTGTCCAGCGCGGTGAAAAGGCGCTCCAGGTCGGCGCCGTCGTTGTACAGGCCGAGGGAGACGCGCAGGGCGCCGGCGACGTCGAGGGTCTTCATCAGCGGCATGGCGCAGTGGTGCCCGGCGCGAACGGCGATGCCCTGCTCGGTGAGCAGATGGCCAAGGTCGGCAACGTGCACGCCCTCCACCACGAAGCTGGCCAGCGCCACCTCCGGCTCGCCCAGCACACGCACACCGTCACGGGCGCGCAGGCCGGCCAGCAGGCGGGCGTGGAGGAAGTCCTCGTGGGCGCTGACTTCGGCGTTGTCCAGGTGCGCCAGCCATTCCAGCGTAGCGCCCAGGGCGATCACCGCGCCGATGGGCGGGGTGCCGGCCTCGAAGCCCATGGGCGCGCTGTGGAACTGCGCGTCGAAGTAGTCCGCCACGCGCACCATCTCGCCGCCGAACTGCCAATGGGCCAGGCGCTCCAGCGCTTCCGGGCGACCCCACAGCAGGCCGACGCCTTCCGGGCCATAGAGCTTGTGGCTGGAGCAGACATAGAAGTCGCAGCCCAGCGCCGACAGGTTGTGGCGCCCGTGGACCACGCCTTGCGCACCGTCGACCACGCTCAAGGCGCCTTGCTGCCGGGCCATCTGCAGCAGTTCGGGCAGCGGCTGCCAGGTGCCCAGCACGTTGGACAGCTGGCTGACGGCGAGCAGGCGGGTGCGCGGGCCGATCAGGCTGGCGGCCCGGTTCAGGTCGATGCGTCCGTCGCTGTCCAGCGGCAGGATCACCAGCTTCAGGCCGCGACGCTTGGCGAGCTGTTGCCAGGGCAGCAGGTTGGCGTGGTGCTCGAGGGCGCTGACGACGATCTCGTCGCCTGCCCGGAACTGGTTCTCCAGCCCGTAGGCCAGCAGGTTCAAGGCTTCGGTGGCGCCGCGGGTGAACACCAGCTGCGCCGGGCTACCGCCGTTGAGCCAGTTGGCCGCCAGTGTGCGGGTGGCCTCGAAGGCGCGGGTAGCGCGCTCGCCGGGCAGATGCTGGGCGCGGTGCACGTTGGCGGCGCCGCTGGCGAAGTAACCGGCGAGGGCGTCGATCATGGCGCGCGGCTTCTGCGCGGTGGCGGCGCTGTCGAGGTAGGTCTGGCCTTCGGCCCCGAAGGCGGCGAGGGCCGGGAAGTCGGAGCGCCAGGGCGAGGGAATGGACATGGGCGTGCGGCCGGTTGTGGAGAATGGAAAACGGGGGCCGCAGCCCCCGCTTCTCAAAGCTTAGTGCGAACCCCGCGCAAGCGGGGCGCCCAGCTTAGTTGTGCGCGTGCAGCGCTTCGTTCAGCTCGATGGCAGTCTTGTTGGTCTTGCACTCGACTGCGCCGGTCTGGGAGTTGCGGCGGAACAGCAGGTCGGACTGGCCGGCCAGGTCGCGGCCCTTGACCACTTTCACCAGGGCGTTCTGGTCGTCCAGCACGGCGATCTTGGTGCCGGCGGTGACGTACAGGCCGGCCTCGACGATGTTGCGGTCGCCCAGCGGGATGCCGATGCCGGCGTTGGCGCCGATCAGGCAGCCCTCGCCGACGCTGATGACGATGTTGCCGCCGCCGGACAGGGTGCCCATGGTGGAGCAGCCGCCGCCCAGGTCCGAACCCTTGCCGACGAACACGCCCGCGGAGACGCGACCTTCGATCATGCCGGGACCTTCGGTGCCAGCGTTGAAGTTGACGAAGCCTTCGTGCATCACGGTGGTGCCTTCACCGATGTAGGCACCCAGGCGTACGCGGGCGGTGTCGGCGATACGCACACCGGCCGGGACTACGTAGTCGGTCATTTTCGGGAATTTGTCGACGGAGAAGACCTCCAGCAGCTTGCCCTTCAGGCGGGCTTCCAGTTGCAGCTCGGCCAGCTCGGCCAGGTCGACGGCGCCCTGGTTGGTCCAGGCCACGTTCGGCAGCAGCGGGAAGATGCCGGTCAGGTTCAGGCCGTGGGGCTTGACCAGGCGGTGCGACAGCAGGTGCAGCTTCAGGTACGCCTCCGGGGTGGAGCTGGGGGCGGCGTCTTCGGCCAGCAGGGTGGCGACCAGCGGCTTCTGGCTCTCGGCCAGGCGGTTGAGCAGGGCAGCCTGGGCGGCGTCGACGGTCTCGACGGCGTCGGCCAGCTGGTAGGCCTGGTGAGCGGTGAAGGCGATCGCCTGGTTGCCGCCTTCGTAGTTCAGCAGCGGGGCGATGGCAGCGACCAGTTCGGCGCTGGGGTTGAGCAGCGGCTGCGCGTAGAAGACTTCCAGCCAGTTGCCCTGGCGGTTCTGGGTGCCGACACCGAAGGCGATGCTGAACAGGGATTTCGACATGTGGGGGATTCCTTGAAAAGAGATTCTCGAATAACGAATTCGGTCAGGCCGGACGGCGGCTGAGCAGCAGGCCCAGCCCGGCGCTGCCCAGCAGCGCGGCACAACCACGGTTGAACAGGCGCCGGGCGCGTGCACCGGCGAGCAGCTTGCCGAGGCGGACCCCGGCGAGCCCGTAAAGGGCGATGGCCAGCCATTCCAGAAGCAGGAAGGCTGCGCCGAGTTGGGCGAACTGGGCGCCCACGGCCTGACGCGGATCGACGAACTGCGGCAGGAAAGCGGTGAAGATGAGGATGGCCTTGGGATTGCCGGCGGCCACCCAGAACTCCTGGCGGGCCAGGCGCCACAGGCTGGAGGCGGCAACCGGGGTGCCGTCTACCGACAGGTTGGCCGTCGGCGCGCGCCACAGTTGCACGGCCAGCCACAGCAGGTAACCGGCGCCCACCAGCTTGATCGCCAGGAACAGCCAGGCCGAGGCCTGCAGCACCAGTGCCAGGCCGGAGGCGGCCAGGGCCAGCATGCCGGCGAAGGCGACCAGCCGACCAGCGCCCGCGACGGTGGCACGCAACAGGCCGAAGCGTGCGGCGTTGTTCAGCGACAGCAGGTTGTTCGGTCCCGGCGCCAGGTTCAGGGCGAAACAGGCGGGGAGGAACAGGGCCCAGGCGATGCTCATCGTGGCGGGGCTCAGGCCAGCGCGGCGGCGTAGGCGTCGGGCTTGAAGCCGACCAGGGTACGGCTGCCCAGGTCGAGCACCGGGCGCTTGATCATCGACGGTTGGGCGACCATCAGTTCGATGGCCTTGTCCTGGTCGAGATCGGCTTTCTGCGCGTCATCGAGCTTGCGGAAGGTGGTGCCGGCACGGTTCAGGACAGTTTCCCAGCCATGCTCGTTGCACCATTGGCGCAGGTGCTCGCGGTCGATGCCGCTACTCTTGTAGTCGTGGAAGGCGTAGTCGATGCCATGCTCGTCCAGCCACACGCGGGCTTTCTTCATGGTGTCGCAGGCCTTGATTCCATACAGCGTCCGCTCACTCACGGGGCGCTCCTCCATTTCGATGCTTTTTTCAGGCGCGGGATTATGCCATTTCCGGAAGGCTTGCGGGACGCCGGCTGGAGGAGCATCGATTGCAACAGATTTTTGCCCGATGCGGGGCTGATCCGGCCTGCATCGGGTGCTTCAATGGAGAGCTGTGCTGGGAGTTCGTCGATGCAAACCGTCTATACCGTACTGATCCTGCTGCTGGTCGTGGGTGGAACCCGGCTCGCGGCGCAGGTGATCCCGCTGCCCCTGCCGCTGATCCAGATCGCCGCCGGCGCCGCCCTGGCCTGGCCGAGCCTGGGCCTGCACGTGGGGCTGGACCCTGAGCTGTTCATGTTCCTGTTCATTCCGCCGCTGCTGTTTGCCGATGGCTGGCGTATGCCCAAGGGTGAATTCTGGAAGATGCGCTGGCCGATCCTTACCCTGGCGTTCGCCCTGGTGCTGTTCACGGTGGTCGGTGGCGGAGTATTCATTCACCTGCTGATTCCCGAGATTCCCTGGGCCGCGGCCTTCGCTCTGGCGGCGGTGCTGTCGCCGACCGATGCCCTGGCGGTCTCGGCCATCGCCCAGGATCGCCTGCCCCGGCGCCTGATGCATGTGCTGCAGGGCGAGGCGCTGATGAACGACGCCTCGGGCCTGGTGGCCTTCAAGTTCGCCCTCGCTGCCGCGATGACCGGGACCTTCTCGTTGATGGACGCCAGCCTGAGCTTCCTCCTGGTGGCGATCGGCGGGCTGGCCTGCGGGGTGTTCATCAGCTGGCTGCTGGGGCGGATTCGCGGCTGGATGATTCGCCGCGGATGGGATGATCCGGCGACCCACGTGGTGCTGATGCTGCTGTTGCCCTTCGCCTGCTACATGATCGCCGAGGAGCTGGGGGTTTCCGGCATCCTCGCGGCAGTGGCGGCCGGCATGATGCAGAGCTGGGCCGACCTGCTGCCGCGGCAGACCAACACCCGCCTGCTCAATCGCAGCGTCTGGTCGATGCTGGAATTCGCCTTCAACGGCGTGGTGTTCCTGCTGCTGGGCCTGCAACTGCCGGACATCCTCAAGTCGGTCTCGCACCATGTCGACGACGTGCTGTGGCGTTCGTCCCTGCTGGCCTTCTACGTGCTGGCGGTATTCGCCGTGCTGTTGTTGCTGCGCTTCGGCTGGGTCTGGTGCTACTGGAAGGTGTCCGTGCGCTTCGAGCAGTGGTGGGGCATCGAGCTGGGCGGCCGGTCAGGCGAACCGGTGCTGCGCCTGTCGGCGATCTCGGCGTTGGGTGGAGTGCGCGGGGCGGTGACACTGGCAGGCGTGCTGTCGGTGCCGTTGCTGCTGCTCGATGGTTCGGCCTTCCCGCAGCGGGACCTGATCATCTTCATCGCCACGGGGGTGATCCTGGTATCGCTGATCGCCGCCACCATCGGCCTGCCGATCCTCCTGCGCGGGCTGCCGGCGGCCAGCAATGACCAGCGCGAGCGCGAGGTGCAGTCGGTCTGGCGCAAGACCGCGGCAGCGGCCATCCATGTGCTGGAAGGTGAAGAGATGCCTGCCCGCGACGGTGCGGATGCCGACGAGGCGGCACGCCTGGCGGAAGTGAAGGCGCGGCTGATGGCCGAGTATCGCCACGAGCTGGACCCGGCTCCGGATACCCAGGAAGCCCGCGAGCGTGCCCGCAGCCTGGAACTGGCGGACCAGGCTTTGCGGATCAAGGCATTGCGCGCGCAGCGGCTGGAGCTGTATCGCATGCGCCGGGAACACGAGATCGACGACGAAACCATGCGTGAAGTGCTGGGTGAACTGGACAGCCAGGAAGCCTGGGTGACCAGCAAGGCGGGGCGCTGGGTGTAGGGCGTATAACGCTCCGCGTTATACGCCGCTGGGCCGGGTGCCAAAGCGCTGCGAATTGAGACTGGGAGCAGGCTGAGGGGCCATGTGCGTCGGCGTACAACCGCGAACGGTTGTACGCCCTACGTTCAGAGGGCCTGCACGTAACGCTTGATCCGCTCGGCCGCTTCCACGCACTCGGCCAGCGGTGCCACCAGCGCCATGCGCACGCGGTTGGCACCGGGGTTCTCGCCATTCACTTCGCGGGACAGGTAGGAGCCTGGCACCACGGTCACATGTTGCTGGTCGAACAGGCCGCGGCAGAACTCGGTGTCGGCCACCGGGGTTTTCGCCCACAGGTAGAAGCTGCCATCCGGGCGCTGCACGTCGAGCACGCCGCCAAGAATATCCAGCACGGCGTCGAACTTCTCGCGGTACAGGTCGCGGTTGGCGCGCACGTGGTCTTCGTCCTTCCAGGCGGCGACGCTGGCCAGCTGGGTCTGCACCGGCATGGCGCAGCCGTGGTAGGTGCGGTACAGGAGGAATTTCTTCAGTACTTCGGCGTCACCGGCGACGAAGCCCGAACGCAGGCCCGGCAGGTTGGAGCGCTTGGACAGGCTGTGGAACACCACGCAGCGCTTGAAGTCCGAGCGGCCCAGTTCGGCGCAGGCGGTCAGCAGGCCGGCCGGCGGGTTCTGTTCGTCGAAGTACAGCTCGCTGTAGCACTCGTCGGCGGCGATCACGAAGTCGTGCTCATCGGCTAGGGCGATCAGCTTCTTCAGGGTTTCCAGCGGTACCAGCGCACCGGTGGGGTTGCCCGGGGAGCAGAGGAAGAGGATCTGGCAGCGCGCCCAGGTATCCGCCGGGACGGCGTCGAAGTCCGGGTTGAAGCCGTTGTCTTCCAGGCACGGCAGGTAGTGCGGCTCGGCGCCGGCCAGCAGGGCCGCGCCTTCGTAGATCTGGTAGAACGGGTTCGGGCTGATCACCAGGCCCTGGGCATTGCGGTCCACCACGGTCTGGGTGAAGGCGAACAGCGCTTCACGGGTGCCGTTCACCGGCAGCACGTGGCGCGCGGCGTCCAGCCAGCCGGCGGGGACGTTGAAGCGGCGCTCGCACCAGGCGGCGATGGCTTCGCGCAGGGCGGGAATCCCTAAGGTGGTCGGGTAGACGGCCAGTTGGTCGAGGCTGTCGGCCAGGGCCTTGGCGACGAACTCCGGCGAGCGGTGCTTGGGTTCGCCGATGGACAGCGCGATAGGCTTGAGCGCGGCCGGCGGCTGGGCGCCGGCCAGCAGGGCGCGGAGCTTCTCGAAGGGGTAGGGCTGGAGCGAGTCGAGGGCAGGATTCATGGGCAAGGCTCTTTCTTTCTAAATGCTGATGCGGACCGGCATGCTCTGCTGGCCGCCGTCGGAGAGGATGTCGACCAGGGCGGTCTGGATGCGCTTGCACAGCTCCGGGTCGGAGAGCGGCTGGTTGTGCGCATCGGTGACGAAGAACACGTCTTCCACGCGTTCGCCCAGGGTGGCGATCTTGGCGTTCTGCACCGACAGGTCGAAGTCCAGGAACAGCCCGCCGATGCGCGCCAGCAGGCCGGGGCGGTCAGGGGCGATGACTTCCAGCACGCTGACCTGGCGCGCCGCGTCGGTGGAAATGGTCACTTGCGGGTTGAAGGCGAAGTGCTTGAGCTGGCGCGGCACGCGGCGCTGGATGATGGTCGGGTATTCGTCCGGGTCCTTCAGGGCGTAGACCAGGCCTTCACGAATTTCCGCGACGCGGGTGGGATTGTCGCCAATCGAGCCGCCATCGGCGTCGAGCACTATGTAGGTGTCGAGGGTGAACAGGCTGGTCGAGGTGATGATCCGCGCATCCTGGATGTTCAGGTTGAGCTGGTCCATCGCCGCTACGGTCACGGCGAAGAAGTCGTGCTGGTCGGCGGCGTAGATGAAGATCTGCGTGCCGCCCTCGAACTCGCGCTGGGCGGTTTCCTTGATCAGCACCAGTGGCGTGCCGTCGTCCGGGTGCTGCAGGATGGCTTCGGTGTGCCAGGCCACGTCGGCGGCCGTGTGGCGCAGGAAGTAGTCGTCGCCCAGCTGGCTCCAGAGCTGCTCGGCGTCGTCCTGGTCGATGCCGCCCCGCACCAGGATGTCGATGGCCGCGCTCTGCGTCTGGCGGATCTGTTCCTCGCGGTCCACCGGATTCTCCAGGCCACGGCGCAGCGCCCGCTTGGTCTCGGTGTAGAGCTGGCGCAACAGGCTCGCGCGCCAGGAGTTCCACAGCGTCGGGTTGGTGGCGTTGATGTCGGCCACGGTGAGCACGTAGAGGTAGTCCAGGTAGGTCTGGTTGCCCATCAGCTGGGCGAAGTCGTAGATCACCTGCGGGTCGGACAGGTCCTTGCGCTGCGCGGTGGTGGACATGATCAGGTGGTTCTGCACCAGCCAGGACACCAGGTTGGTGTCCCATGGCGGCAACTGGTGGCGCTGGCAGAAGTGCTCGGCGTCCACTGCGCCCAGTTCCGAGTGGTCGCCGCCGCGGCCCTTGGCGATGTCGTGGTAGAGCCCGGCAATGTAGATCAGTTCGGGCTTGGGCAGGCGTTCCATGATCTTGCTGGCCAGTGGGTACTTCTCCGCCATGTCCGGGCGGCGCAGCTTGCGCAGGTGCTTGATCAGGTTGAGGGTGTGGGCATCCACCGTATAGATGTGGAACAGGTCGTGCTGCATCTGCCCGACGATCAGGCCGAACTCCGGCAGATAGCGGCCAAGGATGCCGTAGCGGTTCATCCGCCGCAGGTTGCGGTGGATGCCTTCCTGGCACTTGAACAGCTCGATGAACAGGCTGGTGTTGCGGATGTCGTGGCGGAAGTCGTCGTCGATCAGGTGGCGGCTGTCGCGCAGCAGGCGGATGGTGTCGGCGCGTACTCCCTTGATCTCCGGGTGCTGGGCCAGCAGCACGAAGATTTCCAGCAGGGCAAACGGGGTGCGCTTGAAGACGTTGGCGTGGGTGACTTCCAGGTAGCCGTCGCGCAGCTGGAAGCGGCTGTTGAGCGGCTGGATCTGGCCGTTCTCGCCGGCGCGCAGGATCACTTCCTCGAAGTGCTGCATGATCAGGTCGTTCAGCTCGGAAACGGCCATGACCACCCGGTAGTACTTCTGCATGAAGCGCTCGACGGCGAGCTTCGCATCGTTGCCTTCGTAGCCGAGCATCCCGGCGATGCGCCGCTGGTGGTCGAACAGCAGGCGGTCTTCGGCGCGGCCGGCAAGCATGTGCAGGGCGTAGCGGACCTTCCAGAGGAATTCCTGGCTGGAGGCCAGCACGGAGCATTCGCTTTCCACCAGGAAGCCTTCGCGCACCAGGGCGTGCAGGTTGAGGCTGCCGAAGTGGCGGCGAGCCACCCAGAGCACCGTCTGGATATCGCGCAGGCCGCCGGGGGAGCCCTTCACGTTGGGCTCCAGGTTGTATTCGGTGTCGTTGTACTTGGTGTGGCGGTGGATCTGTTCCTTGCGCTTGGCCAGGTAGAACTGGCCGCTGGGCCACATCTGCGACGGGCTGGTGGCTTCGAGCATGCGCTGGCGCAGGCTGTCAGGGCCGGAGATGGTCCGGCACTCCATCAGGTTGGTGACCACCGTCAGGTCGGCGCGTGCCTCCTCGGCGCACTCGGCCACCGAGCGCACGCTCTGGCCGACTTCCAGGCCGATGTCCCAGAGCAGGGTAAGGAAGCCTTCGATGGGCTCGCGGAAAATCTCCTGGTCTTCGCTGTCGAGCAGGATCAGCAGGTCGATGTCCGAGTGCGGGTGCAGCTCGCCGCGCCCGTAGCCGCCCACGGCGACCAGCGCGATGTCGGCGTCGTCGCCCCAGTCGAAGCGGTTCCAGGCCTGCTGCAGGATCTGGTCGACGAACCAGGCGCGGTCCTCGATCAGCCGGCGGATGTCGCGGCCGCCGTTGAAGCGGGCGTCGAGCACCTCGTTGGCCTGACGAATGGCCTTCTTGAAGGCGGCGATGGGGCTGGATTTGAGGGCCAGTTCCGCCTGGAACTGCCCACGGTCGAACAACTCGGGATCCACCTGCGGCATGGCGGCCTTCCTGATCAATGGCTTAGGGGAGGGCAGGGGCAAGAGGGCGCTCGGGCCCGGGCGCTTGGCGCCGGGCCCGGCGGCTGTGCCGGGCCGGGATTTCTATGTTCTACCCAGCCGTCGGCGAGATTGCAAACCGCGTCTCAGGCAGCCGGAGTGCGCGGGAAGCTTTCGTCGTTGCGCAGGGTCAGGATCTCGTAACCGTCGGCGGTGACCAGCACGGTGTGCTCCCACTGCGCGGACAGCTTGCGGTCCTTGGTGATGGCGGTCCAGCCGTCGCCCAGCAGGCGGGTTTCCGGGCGGCCCTGGTTGATCATCGGCTCGATGGTGAAGATCATGCCTTCCTTGAGCTCGAGGCCGGTGCCGGCGCGGCCGTAGTGCAGCACCTGGGGCTCTTCGTGGAACACCTTGCCGATGCCATGGCCGCAGTACTCGCGCACCACGGAGAAACCGTTCTTCTCGGCGAACTTCTGGATCACTTCGCCGATGTCACCCAGGCGCGCGCCCGGCTTGACCAGGGCGATGCCCTTGTACAGGCAGTCCTGGGTGATCTGGCAGAGGCGGTCAGCCCATTCCGGGGTCTTGCCGACCGAGAACATCTTGCTGGTGTCGCCGTGGTAGCCGTCCTTGATGACGGTGACATCGATGTTGACGATGTCGCCTTCCTTGAGCGGCTTCTCGTTGGGGATGCCGTGGCACACCACGTGGTTGATCGAGGTGCAGATCGACTTGGGGAAGCCCTTGTAGTTCAGCGGCGCCGGAATGGCCTTCTGCACGTTGACGATGTAGTCATGGCAGATACGGTCCAGTTCGTCGGTGGTGACGCCGGGCTTGACGTGTTCGCCGATCATTTCCAGCACTTCGGCGGCCAGACGGCCGGCGACGCGCATTTTCTCGATGTCTTCGGGCGTCTTGATGGTGACGGTCATGCGACTTCTCTTCAGGCGCTGCGTACGCGCGGGTAAATGAGAGGAATACGCAAGTCTATCAGATTTGGTGCCCTTCTATTAAGGGTAGGCGGCCGACGGGGCTGGTCGGACGAGGTGGCGGGGAGGGTGCCGGGTGTCCTTTCGGGTTTTGTTCTGGCCGAGGTTGTGGTATAAAGCGCCCCGCTCCGGAGGCTACGGCCATTTCGGAGCATTAACCCACACATGCATCGACACGATGGCCTGGGTGCCTTTCGACTGGTTCGGAGGGTTGGCCGTTGGGATGCATGGAGGCCTAACCCGACTTATCGAGGAACTATCATGTCCCAAGTCAATATGCGCGATATGCTGAAGGCCGGTGTGCACTTCGGCCACCAGACCCGTTACTGGAACCCGAAAATGGGCAAGTTCATTTTCGGCGCGCGCAACAAGATCCACATCATCAACCTCGAAAAAACCCTGCCGATGTTCAACGAGGCCCTGACCTTCGTTGAGCGCCTGGCCCAGGGCAAGAACAAGATCCTGTTCGTCGGCACCAAGCGTTCCGCCGGCAAGATCGTTCGCGAAGAAGCCGCCCGTTGCGGCATGCCGTACGTCGACCACCGTTGGCTGGGCGGCATGCTCACCAACTACAAGACCATCCGTCAGTCGATCAAGCGCCTGCGCGAGCTGGAAGTTCAGTCCCAGGACGGTACTTTCGCCAAGCTGACCAAGAAAGAAGCTCTGATGCGCTCCCGTGATCTGGAAAAACTGGATCGCAGCCTGGGCGGCATCAAGGACATGGGCGGCCTGCCGGACGCTCTGTTCGTGATCGACGTTGACCACGAGCGCATTGCTATCACCGAAGCCAACAAGCTGGGTATCCCGGTCATCGGCATCGTCGATACCAACAGCAGCCCGGAAGGCGTTGACTATGTTATCCCGGGTAACGACGACGCCATCCGCGCCGTACAGCTGTACCTGGGCTCCATGGCCGAAGCCGTACTGCGTGGCAAGAGCGCCGGTGGCGTGACTGCTGACGAGTTCGTCGAAGAAGCACCGGCCGAATCCGCCGAAGGCTGATTCCAGGACGTCCAGACGTCCTACGGTGAGCAGGAAGGGGGCTAGGCCCCCTTTTTGCCACCCCGAACATTCCGCCCGGGCATCCGGGCGATCTGGTTTTGAGAGCAACTCAAGAGGATTTCGAAATGGCAGAAATTACTGCAGCACTGGTCAAGGAACTGCGTGAGCGTACCGGCCAGGGCATGATGGAGTGCAAGAAGGCACTGGTAGCCGCTGAAGGCGATATCGAGAAAGCCATCGACGACATGCGCGCTTCCGGCGCCATCAAGGCAGCCAAGAAGGCCGGCAACATCGCCGCCGAAGGCTCCATCGCCGTTAAAGTGGCTGACGACAACAAGGCCGCCACCATCATCGAAGTCAACTCGCAGACCGACTTCCTGGCCCTGCAGGACGACTTCAAGAACTTCGTCGCTGCCAGCCTGGACAAGGCTGTTGCCCAGAAGCTGACTGATGCCGCTCCGCTGATCGCTGAGCAGGAACCGGCCCGTGAAGCCCTGGTTGCCAAGTGCGGCGAGAACGTCAACATCCGTCGCCTGGCTCGCACCGAAGGTGATGTGGTTGGCGCCTACCTGCACGGCCACCGCATCGGCGTTCTGGTCACCCTGAAGGGCGGCAACGCTGAACTGGCCCGCGATATCGCCATGCACGTTGCTGCCAGCAACCCGCAGTTCCTCGATCCGTCGCAGGTTTCCGAAGAAGCCGTGGCCAAAGAGAAGGAAATCTTCCTCGCTCTGAACGCCGACAAGATCGCTGGCAAGCCGGAAAACATCGTCGAGAACATGGTCAAAGGCCGTATCTCGAAGTTCCTGGCCGAAGCCAGCCTGGTCGAGCAAGCGTTCGTCAAGGATCCGGAAGTCAAGGTCGGCGACCTGGCCAAGAAAGCCGGCGCTGAAATCGTTTCCTTCATCCGTTACGAAGTAGGTGAAGGCATCGAGAAAGTCGAAGCTGACTTCGCTGCCGAGGTTGCTGCTCAAGTAGCCGCTTCCAAGCAGTAATAGACGGTCTCGCGACTGTCGCCCCGCAAGAGGCTGCCCGCTAACGCGCGCGGCCTCTTTGCCAAACTGGGGAAGCCAAAAGGGGCGGTTTCCACGGCCCACGCCCGCAGGGCGGGTTTAAAGGCGCCGTAAGGCTGGCTGGTCCAAGCTTTCCGCCAAGCACCGACAAGGTGCACAGCATTCAATCGCCGCAGGAGAAAAAGGTCATGGCTCAGCAGCTGAGCGCTCGTCAACCTCGCTATAAACGCATTCTTCTAAAACTGAGCGGCGAAGCCCTGATGGGCTCCGAGGAGTTCGGCATCGATCCCAAGGTGCTGGACCGCATGGCGCTGGAGATCGGCCAGCTCGTCGGTATCGGCGTGCAGGTCGGCCTGGTCATCGGGGGTGGCAACCTGTTCCGTGGCGCGGCGCTGTCCGCGGCCGGCATGGACCGCGTCACCGGCGACCACATGGGCATGCTTGCCACCGTGATGAACGGCCTGGCCATGCGCGATGCCCTGGAGCGCTCGAACATCACCGCCATCGTCATGTCCGCCATTTCCATGGTCGGCGTGACCGATCACTACGACCGCCGCAAGGCCATGCGTCACCTGAAAAGTGGCGAAGTGGTGATCTTCTCCGCCGGTACCGGCAACCCGTTCTTCACCACTGATTCCGCCGCCTGCCTGCGCGCCATCGAAATAGATGCTGACGTAGTACTCAAGGCGACCAAGGTCGACGGCGTGTACACTGCCGACCCGTTCAAGGACCCGAATGCCGAGAAGTTCGAACGTCTGACGTACGACGAAGTGCTCGACCGCAAGCTGGGCGTGATGGACCTTACCGCCATCTGCCTGTGCCGGGACCAGAAAATGCCGCTGCGCGTGTTCAACATGAACAAGCCCGGCGCGCTGCTGAATATTGTTGTAGGTGGTGCTGAAGGCACCCTGATCGAGGAGGATTGAGATGATCAACGAGATCAAGAAGGAAGCACAGGATCGTATGGGCAAAACCCTGGAAGCCCTGGGCCATGCCTTCGCCAAGATTCGTACCGGCCGTGCGCACCCGAGCATCCTGGATAGCGTGATGGTGTCCTACTACGGTTCCGATACGCCGCTGCGTCAGGTGGCCAACGTTACCGTGGAAGATTCCCGCACCCTGGCCCTGAGCGTCTTCGACAAGTCGATGATCCAGGCGGTCGAGAAGGCCATCATGACCTCCGACCTGGGCCTGAACCCGGCCACCGCCGGCACCACCATCCGCGTTCCGATGCCGGCCCTGACCGAGGAAACCCGCAAGGGCTTCACCAAGCAGGCTCGCGCCGAAGCCGAGCAGGCTCGCGTTTCCGTGCGCAACATCCGCCGCGATGCTCTGGCTCAGCTGAAAGATCTGCAGAAAGAGAAGGAAATCAGCGAGGACGACGAGCGTCGTGCCGGTGATGACGTGCAGAAGATCACCGACAAGTTCGTCGCCGAGATCGAAAAGGCCCTCGAGGCCAAGGAAGCGGACCTGATGGCCGTCTGACGGCCGGGCTCTCGTCATGGAAAAGACCAAGCAGGTGACGCCCGTGCCTCGGCACGTGGCGATCATCATGGACGGCAACAACCGCTGGGCGAAGAAGCGCCTGATGCCCGGCGTGGCCGGGCACAAGGCCGGCGTCGATGCCGTCCGCGCGGTGATCAAGACCTGCGCCGAGGCGGGCGTCGAAGTGCTGACGCTGTTCGCCTTCTCCAGCGAGAACTGGCAGCGTCCGGCCGAAGAGGTCGGAGCGCTGATGGAGCTGTTCCTCATGGCCCTTCGCCGCGAGGTGCGCAAGCTCAGCGCCAATGGCATCCGCCTGCGCATCATTGGCGACCGCAGCCGCTTCGCGCCGGAGCTGCAGGCAGCCATGCGCGAAGCGGAAGCGCTGACCGCCAACGGCAACAGCATGCTGCTGCAGGTGGCGGCCAACTATGGCGGCCAGTGGGACATCACCCAGGCGGCCCAGCGCCTCGCCCGCGAAGTGCAGGCAGGCCATCTGGCGCCGGACGATATCTCCCCGGAACTGATCCAGGGTTGCCTGACGACGGGTGATCAGCCGCTGCCCGACCTGTGCATCCGCACCGGTGGCGAGCACCGCATCAGCAACTTCCTTCTCTGGCAGCTGGCCTACGCCGAGCTGTATTTCTCCGATCTCTACTGGCCCGACTTCAAGCACGAAGCCATGCAGGCTGCGTTGCAGGACTTCGCCTCTCGTCAGCGCCGCTTCGGCAAGACCAGTGAGCAGGTCGAGGCCGAGGCACCCCCGTCATGTTGAAACAACGAATCATCACGGCGCTGATCCTGTTGCCGATCGCGCTGGGTGGTTTCTTCCTGCTCGACGGTGCGGCGTTCTCGCTGTTCATCGGTTTCGTCGTCAGCCTGGGTGCCTGGGAATGGGCGCGACTGGCTGGTTACAACGAACAGGCTGCCCGCGTGGGCTATGCCGCCGCGGTGGCCGCGCTGATGCTGGTGCTGGCCTGGCTGCCGCAGCTGGCGGGTGCCGTGCTGGTGCTGGCGTTGCTCTGGTGGGCGCTGGCCATCGTCATGGTGCTGACCTATCCGGACAGTGCGTCGAGCTGGGGTGGCCGCTGGCGCCGCCTGCTGATCGGCCTGCTGATCCTGCTGCCGGCCTGGCAGGGGCTGGTGCTGCTCAAGCAGTGGCCGCTGTCCAACTGGCTGATCGTTGCCGTGATGGTGCTGGTCTGGGCTGCCGACGTCGGCGCCTATTTCTCCGGCAAGGCCTTTGGCAAGCGCAAGCTGGCGCCGCGCGTCAGCCCGGGCAAGAGCTGGGAAGGCTTCTTCGGTGGCATGGCTCTGTGCCTGGCCATCACCGTGGCGGTCTCGATCTACCGTGACTGGACCGTCCGTGAGCTGTTGCTGGCGCTGCCGTGCGCCGCCATCGTAGTGGCCCTGTCGGTCATCGGCGATCTCACCGAAAGCATGTTCAAGCGCCAGTCCGGCCTCAAGGACAGCAGCAACCTGCTGCCGGGCCATGGTGGCGTGCTCGACCGCATCGATAGCCTGACGGCGGCGATCCCGGTATTCACTGCCTTGCTGTGGGCCGTGGGCTGGGGGGCGCCGTGAGTCAGCCGCAATGGATCACCGTGCTGGGGGCGACCGGTTCGATCGGCCTCAGTACCCTGGATGTCATCGGGCGTCATCCTGATCGTTATCGCGTTTTCGCGCTCAGCGGCTTTTCCCGCCTGGCGGAGCTCGAAGCGCTGTGCCTGCGTCACCGGCCGCGCTTTGTTGTGGTGCCGGAGCTCGAGCAGGCGCGTGCCCTGCGGGATCGCCTGAGCTCGGCCGGCCTCGATGCCCGGGTGCTGGTCGGCGAAGCCGGCCTTTGCGAAGTGGCCGCCCATCCCGAAGTGGATGCCGTGATGGCTGCCATTGTCGGCGCCGCCGGCCTGAAGCCGACCTTGGCCGCTGTCGAGGCGGGCAAGCGCGTGCTGCTGGCCAACAAAGAGGCGCTGGTGATGTCCGGCGCGCTGTTCATGAACGCCGTGCGCGCCAGTGGTGCCGTGCTGCTGCCCATCGACAGTGAGCACAACGCCATCTTCCAGTGCATGCCGGCGGACTATTCCCGTGGTCTGGGAGAGGTCGGCGTTCGCCGTATCCTGCTGACGGCGTCGGGCGGTCCCTTCCGCGAGATGCCGCTGGAGCGGTTGGCCGACGTATCGCCCGAGCAGGCCTGCGCGCATCCCAACTGGTCGATGGGGCGGAAAATCTCCGTCGACTCCGCCAGCATGATGAACAAGGGCCTGGAGCTGATCGAAGCCTGCTGGCTGTTCGATACGCCGCCCTCTAAGGTCGAGGTGGTGATCCACCCGCAGAGCGTCATTCATTCCCTGGTGGATTACGTTGACGGTTCGGTGCTGGCCCAGCTGGGCAATCCGGACATGCGTACCCCGATCGCCCATGCCCTGGCCTGGCCGCAGCGGATCGACTCCGGTGTTTCACCGCTGGACCTGTTTTCCATCGCCCGTCTGGACTTTTCCGCGCCCGATGAGCAGCGCTTCCCCTGCCTGCGCCTGGCGCGCCAGGCCGCGGAGGCCGGCGGCAGCCTGCCGGCGATGCTCAATGCGGCGAACGAAGTAGCCGTGGCGGCGTTCCTCGAACGGCGCATCCGCTTCACGGATATCCCGGTTATCATCGACGAAGTGCTGAACCGCGAAGCCTGCGCACCGGTCGAATCGCTCGATGCGGTGCTGGCGGCTGACCGGCGCGCACGCGACGCCGCGCAGGCGTGGTTGCAGGAGCGCGGGCTTTGAGCCCGAGGAGGTAGCGATGAGCGCCCTTTATATGGTGGTGGGACTGATAGTCGCCCTCGGCGTACTGGTCACCTTCCATGAGTTCGGACATTTCTGGGTCGCCCGCCGCTGCGGGGTCAAGGTCCTGCGCTTCTCGGTGGGCTTCGGTACGCCGCTGGTGCGCTGGCATGATCGCCAGGGCACCGAGTTCGTCGTGGCCGCCATCCCGCTGGGTGGCTACGTGAAAATGCTGGATGAGCGCGAGGGGGATGTTCCCGCCGAACTGCTCGACCGCGCCTTCAACCGCAAGACCGTGTTCCAGCGTATCGCCATCGTCGCAGCGGGTCCGATTGCCAACTTCCTCCTGGCCATCCTGTTCTTCTGGGTGCTGGCCATGCTGGGCAGCCAGCAGATCAAGCCGATCATCGGTTCCGTGGTGGCCGATAGCCCGGCCGCCGTTGCAGGGCTGTCTGCCGGTCAGGAAGTCGTCGCAGTGGATGGCGAGGCCGTCGATGGCTGGAGCGGTGTCAACCTGCAACTGGTCCGCCGCCTCGGTGAAACCGGCGAACTGAGCGTTTCGGTGCTGGATCAGGGGTCGACCACTCCCGCCGTGCACCAGGTGCGCATCCAGTCCTGGTTGAAGAATGAAGACAATCCCGATCCCATCGGTGGCCTGGGCATCCAGCCCTGGCGGCCCGCTGTCGCTCCGGTGATCGCCGAGCTGGACGAGAAGGGTCCGGCCAAGGCCGCCGGCCTGCAGATTGGTGATCGACTCGTCAGTCTGGATGGCCAGCCGGTCACGGATTGGCAGGAAGTGGTCTCGCGTATCCGGGCCCTGCCCGAAGGCAAGGTGACCCTGGGCATCGAGCGCGCAGGCCAGCGCGAGGAGCTGGGTCTGACCCTGGCGGCGAAAGGGGAGGGCAAGGCCCGTACCGGTTATCTGGGCGCAGGCGTCGCGGGCGGCCAGTGGCCGGCGGAAATGCTTCGCGAAGTCAGCTACGGACCGGTGGCCGCGGTGGGCCAGGCACTCTCCCGAACCTGGTCCATGAGCCTGCTAACTCTGGATTCTCTAAAGAAAATGGTGCTCGGGCAGCTCTCGGTAAAAAACTTGAGCGGGCCGATAACCATTGCTAAAGTGGCGGGCGCTTCAGCCCAGTCCGGCGTAGGGGATTTTCTGCATTTCCTCGCCTATCTGAGCATCAGTTTGGGGGTTCTCAACCTGTTGCCGATTCCTGTCCTCGATGGCGGGCATCTGCTGTTCTACATGGTCGAGTGGGTGCGTGGTCGCCCATTGTCGGAGCGGGTCCAGGCTTGGGGGATGCAAATTGGCATCAGCCTGGTAGTCGGGGTCATGTTGTTGGCCCTGGTCAACGATCTGAGTCGACTGTAACCGCCATTGGATTTCGGATCTGCCGCCCTTTGCGGCAGATTCTCTATTTGTCAGTTGGAATAAAAGGACTCCATGAAACGCTTTCTGCTTCCCGCGGCCCTTTCCGCGCTGATGATCGCCCAGGTTCACGCCGAGTCCTTCACTGTTTCCGATATCCGGGTCAACGGTCTGCAGCGTGTGTCTGCCGGCAGCGTCTTCGCGGCCCTGCCGCTGAACGTCGGTGAGCAGATCGACGATCGTCGCCTGGTCGAAGCGACCCGCTCGCTGTTCAAGACCGGTTTCTTCCAGGACATCCAGCTCAGCCGTGATGGCAACGTGCTGATCGTCAACGTCGTCGAGCGTCCGTCGATCTCCAGCATCGAGATCGAGGGCAACAAGGCCATCACCACCGAAGACCTGATGAAGGGCCTGAAGCAATCGGGCCTGGCCGAAGGCGAGATTTTCCAGCGCGCCACCCTCGAAGGCGTGCGTAACGAACTGCAACGCCAGTATGTGGCCCAGGGTCGCTACTCCGCGGTGATTGAAACCGAAGTGGTGCCGCAGCCGCGCAACCGCGTCGCGCTGAAGATCAACATCAACGAAGGCACCGTGGCGGCCATCGCCCATGTCAACGTGGTGGGCAACACCGTCTTCTCCGAAGAAGACCTGACCGACCTGTTCGAGCTGAAGACCACCAACTGGCTGTCCTTTTTCAAGAACGACGACAAGTACTCCCGCGAGAAGCTATCCGGCGACCTGGAGCGCCTGCGCTCCTACTACCTGGACCGTGGCTACATCCACATGGATATCGCCTCCACCCAGGTCTCGATCACGCCGGACAAGAAGCACGTCTACATCACCGTCAACGTCAACGAAGGCGAGAAGTACACTGTCAGCGACGTGAAGCTCTCCGGTGACCTGAAGGTGCCGGAAGACGAAGTGAAGAAGCTCCTCCTGGTGAAGAAGGGCCAGGTGTTCTCCCGCAAGGTGATGACCACCACCTCCGACCTGATCACCCGCCGCCTGGGTAACGAGGGCTACACCTTCGCCAACGTCAACGGCGTTCCCGAGCCGAACGACGAGAACAAGACCGTCTCGATCACCTACGTGGTCGATCCGGGCAAGCGCGCCTACGTCAACCGCATCAACTTCCGTGGCAACACCAAGACCGAGGACGAAGTCCTGCGTCGCGAGATGCGCCAGATGGAAGGCGGCTGGGCCTCGACCTACCTGATCGACCAGTCCAAGCAGCGCCTGGAGCGCCTGGGCTACTTCAAGGAGGTCAACGTCGAGACCCCGGCCGTACCGGGCTCCGACGATCAGGTCGACGTCAACTACAGCGTGGAAGAACAGCCCTCCGGCTCGATCACCGCCAGCGTGGGCTTCGCCCAGAGTGCCGGTCTGATCCTCGGTGGCTCCATCAGCCAGAACAACTTCCTGGGTACCGGTAACAAGGTCAGCATCGGTCTGACCAAGTCCGACTACCAGACCCGCTACAACTTCGGCTTCGTCGACCCCTACTGGACCGTCGACGGCGTGAGCCTGGGCTACAACGCCTTCTACCGCAAGACCGACTACGACGAGCTCGATGTCGACGTTTCCAGCTACTCGGTGAACAGCCTGGGTGCCGGCGTCAGCATCGGCTACCCGATCAGCGAGACCTCGCGCCTGACCTACGGCCTGACCGTACAGCGCGACGACATCGACACCGGTGCCTACACCGTCGACGAAATCTTCGATTTCATCGAGAAGGAAGGCGACAGCTTCACCAACTTCAAGGCATCCATCGGCTGGTCCGAATCGACCCTGAACAAGGGCGTGCTGGCGAACCGTGGCCACTCGCAGAGCCTGGTGCTGGAAACCACCATTCCGGGCAGTGACCTGTCGTTCTACAAGCTCGATTACCGTGGCCAGATCTTTGCGCCGCTGACCGAAAACTACACCATGCGCTTCCACACCGAGCTGGGTTACGGTGGCGCCTACGGCGATACCGACCGCCTGCCGTTCTACGAGAACTACTACGCCGGTGGCTTCAACTCGGTGCGGGGCTTCAAGGACAGCTCGCTCGGCCCGCGTAGTACGCCGAGCGTGGCGCGCAGCAACGGCGATGGTCCGGATGCCGATGGCCGCTACACCGACCCGGATCAGGATCCGGAAGCCTTCGGTGGTAACATCCTGATCACCGGTGGTGCCGAACTGCTGTTCCCGCTGCCCTTCGTGAAGGATCAGCGCCAGCTGCGTACCGTGCTGTTCTATGACATCGGTAACGTGTTCGACACCGATTGCCCGATCTCCACCACCCAGGGTTGTGATGGCGTGAAGTTCCAGGACATGGCCATGTCCGCCGGTGTCGGCCTGACCTGGATCACCGCGCTGGGCCCGCTGAGCTTCAGCCTGGCGACCCCGATCAAGAAGCCGGACAACGCCGAAACCCAGATCTTCCAGTTCTCCCTGGGACAGACCTTCTAATTGGCCGTATCGTTGTAATGACAACCATGCTTTGTGCAGGAGTGCATTGTGCGTAAGTTGACCCAGTTCGTCCTGATCACCGCCGCCCTGGCAGCGAGCCCCGCGTTCGCCGACATGAAGATCGCGGTGCTCAACTATCAGATGGCACTCCTCGAGTCGGATGCGGCCAAGCAATATGCCGTGGATGCCGAGAAGAAGTTCGGCCCCCAGCTGACCAAGCTCAAGGCGCTGGAAACCGACGCCAAGTCCCTGCAGGACAAGCTGGTCAACGGTGGCAGCAAGATGTCCAACGCCGAGCGTGAAAAGGCCGAGGGTGACTTCAAGCAGAAAGCCCGTGATTTCCAGTTCCAGTCCAAGGAACTGAACGAAGCCAAGGCCGTCGCGGACCGCGACATGCTGAAGAAGCTCAAGCCGAAGCTGGACCAGGCGGTCGAGGAAACCATCAAGAAGGGTGGTTATGACCTCGTGGTCGAGCGTGGTGCCGTGGTCGACGTGAAGCCGCAGTACGACATCACCCGCCAAGTCATCGAGCGCATGAACCAACTGCGCTGATGATGACCGAGCTGTCCTTTACCCTCGCCGAACTGGCTGCGCAACTCGATGCCGAGTTGCGTGGCGATCCCGCTCTGGTAATCAGCGGGCTGGCTACCCTGCAGGATGCAGGCGCCGGCCAACTGAGCTTCCTGGCCAATCCGCAGTACCGCAAGTTCCTCGAAGGCAGCCAGGCCAGTGCCGTCCTGCTGACCGCCGCCGATGCCGAGGGCTATGCCGGCAATGCGCTGATCGTTCCCAATCCCTACCTGGCCTATGCCGGCCTGTCCCACCAGTTCGACCGCAAGCCCAAGGCGCCGGTCGGCATTCATCCCACCGCGGTGGTCGATGAAGGGGCGCAGGTCGATATCACAGCCAGCGTCGGTCCTTATGCCGTGATCGAGGCCGGTGCGCAAGTTGGTGCCAACGTCACTATCGGTGCCCATTGCTTCGTCGGTGCGCGCAGCGTGATCGGCGAGGGTGGCTGGCTGGCACCGCGCGTGACCCTCTATCACGATGTGCGCATCGGCAAGCGCGTGGTGATCCAGTCCGGCGCTGTGCTGGGTGGCGAGGGCTTCGGCTTCGCCAATCACAAGGGCATCTGGCAGAAGATCGCGCAAATTGGCGGCGTAACCCTGGGGGATGACGTCGAGATCGGCGCCAATACCACCATCGACCGGGGGGCGTTGTCCGATACTCTGGTGGGCAACGGCGTGAAGCTGGACAACCAGATCATGATCGCCCACAACGTGCAGATCGGTGACCACACCGCCATGGCCGGCTGCTGCGGGATTTCCGGCAGCGCCAAGATCGGCAAGCACTGCATGCTCGCTGGTGGCGTCGGCCTGGTCGGCCACATCGAGATCTGCGACAACGTCTTCGTCACCGGTATGACCATGGTGACCCGTTCGATTACCGAACCGGGCTCCTATTCGTCCGGTACCGCCATGCAGCCTGCGGCTGAATGGAAGAAAAGCGCTGCGCGCATTCGTCAGCTGGATGACATGGCCCGTCGTCTGCAGCAGCTGGAAAAGCGCGTGGCCGCCGTGACCCCAAGCGGAGACGCTCCATCAGATGCGTGATCCACGCATTTTTTGGCGTTTCCCTTTTCTGAACAGGCTTCCCTGAACATGATGGACATCAACGAGATTCGCGAATACCTGCCTCATCGCTACCCCTTCCTGCTGGTGGATCGGGTGGTGGAGCTGGACATCGAAGGCAAGCGCATTCGCGCCTACAAGAATGTCAGCATCAACGAGCCGTTCTTCAATGGCCACTTCCCGCAGCACCCGATCATGCCGGGCGTGCTGATCATCGAAGCCATGGCCCAGGCCGCCGGCATCCTCGGTTTCAAGATGCTTGACGTGAAGCCGGCCGATGGCACCCTCTACTACTTCGTCGGCTCCGACAAGCTGCGCTTCCGTCAGCCGGTGCTGCCGGGTGACCAGCTGCAGCTCAACGCCCAGTTCATCAGCGTCAAGCGCGGTATCTGGAAGTTCGACTGTAACGCCACCGTAGACGGCAAGCCGGTATGCTCGGCTGAAATCATCTGTGCGGAACGCAAACTATGAGTTTGATCGATCCTCGCGCCATCATCGACCCGCGCGCAAAGCTGGCTGACGACGTAGAAGTGGGCCCCTGGTCCATGGTCGGGCCGGATGTGGAGATCGGCGAAGGTACGGTGATCGGTCCGCACGTGGTGGTCAAAGGCCCCACGAAGATCGGCAAGCACAATCGGATTTTCCAGTTCTCCAGCGTCGGCGAGGACACTCCCGACCTGAAGTACAAGGGTGAGCCTACCCGCCTGGTGATCGGCGACCACAACGTGATCCGCGAGGGTGTGACCATCCATCGCGGCACCGTTCAGGATCGCTCGGAGACCACCCTTGGCGACCACAACCTGCTCATGGCCTATGTTCATATCGGCCATGACAGTGTGATCGGCAACCATTGCATCCTCGTGAACAACACCGCACTGGCGGGCCATGTGCATGTGGACGACTGGGCGATCCTCTCCGGCTACACTCTGGTGCACCAGTTCTGCCGTATCGGCGCCCACGCCTTCTCCGGCATGGGCACCACCATCGGCAAGGACGTGCCGGCCTATGTCACGGTCTTCGGCAACCCGGCCGAGGCCCGCAGCATGAACTTCGAAGGCCTGCGCCGTCGTGGTTTCAGCGCCGAGTCGATCCAGGCTCTGCGCCGCGCCTACAAGGTGGTCTATCGCCAGGGACTGACGGTGGACGAGGCATTGGCCGAGTTGGCCGACGTTTCCGCGCAGTTCCCGGAAGTTGCGGTGTTCCGCGATTCCATCCAGAGCTCCACCCGCGGCATCACCCGCTGACCATGCAACCGACCGCACGCAAGCTGCGCGTCGCCCTGGTCGCGGGCGAGGCGTCCGGCGATATCCTCGGCTCCGGCCTCATGCACGCGCTCAGGCAGCGCCACCCTGACATCGAGTTCATCGGTGTCGGCGGGCCGCGCATGGAGGCCGAAGGGCTCAGATCGCATTTCCCCATGGAGCGCCTGTCGGTCATGGGGCTGTTCGAGGTCCTGGGGCGCCTGCGCGAACTGCTGCGCCGGCGCAAGGACCTGGTGCAGATGCTGATCGCGGCCAGGCCGGATGTGTTCATCGGCATCGATGCGCCGGACTTCACCCTCACTATCGAATTGAAGCTGCGCCGCGCGGGCATCCGCACGGTGCATTACGTCAGCCCGTCCGTCTGGGCCTGGCGGCAGAAGCGCGTGCTGAAGATCAAGGAAGCCTGTGACCTGATGCTCGCGCTGTTCCCCTTCGAGGCGCGCTTCTACGAAGCACATGCGGTGCCTGTGCGCTTCGTCGGTCATCCGCTGGCCAATACCATCCCGCTGGAGGCTGATCGTGCCGGTGCGCGTGAGCGCCTCGGCTTGCCGCAGGAAGCCTGCGTCGTCGCACTCCTGCCCGGTAGTCGGGGAGGGGAGGTTGGCAAGCTCGGCGCGCTGTTCCTCGATACCGCCCAGCGCCTGCTGGAGGATCGCCCCGGTCTGCGCTTCGTGCTGCCGTGCGCGAGCCCCGAACGTCGGGTCCAGATCGAGGAAATGCTCGTCGGCCGTGAGCTGCCGGTGCAGTTGCTCGATGGCGCTTCCCACGAAGCCCTGGCTGCGTGCGATGCCGTGCTCATCGCGTCGGGCACCGCCACGCTGGAAGCGCTGCTGTACAAACGGCCGATGGTCGTCGCCTACAAGGTGGCGCCCATGACTTACCGCATTCTCAAGCGGCTGGTGAAGAGCCCCTATATTTCGCTGCCGAACCTGCTGGCCGGGCGCCTGCTGGTGCCTGAGCTGATCCAGGACGCGGCAACGCCAGAAGCACTGGCCACGACCTTGCTGCCCCTGCTCGACGACGGCAGCGTACAGACCGAACCCTTCGACGCCATCCATCGCGCCCTGCGCCAGGATGCGTCCGCGCAGGCCGCCGAGGCGGTGCTCGCCCTGGTGGAGAAACGCTGATGCAGATGGGCCTGGACTTCACCCTGGTGGAAGAACTGGTGGCCGGTGTCGACGAAGTCGGTCGTGGCCCGCTGTGCGGCCCGGTGGTCACTGCCGCAGTGATCCTCGACCCGGCACGCCCGATCAGCGGCCTGAACGACTCGAAAAAGCTCACCGAAGCCAAGCGTGAAAAACTCTTCGACGAGATCCGCGAGAAGGCCCTGGCCTGGTGCATCGCCCGTGCGGACGTGCACGAGATCGATCAGCTGAACATTCTGCACGCCACCATGCTCGCCATGCAGCGCGCGGTGGAGGGTCTGAGTGTGACGCCGAAACTGGCGCTGATCGACGGCAACCGCTGCCCGAAGCTGAAGGTGCCGTCGGCACCGGTGGTCCAGGGCGATGCCAAGGTCCCGGCCATCGCCGCTGCCTCGATCCTCGCCAAGGTCAGCCGCGACCGCGAGATGCAGGAAATGGAAGCGCAGTACCCCGGCTACGGCATTGGTGGGCACAAGGGCTATCCGACCCCGGTACACCTCGAAGCGCTCAAGCGCCTGGGCCCGACACCGATACATCGCCGCTCCTTCGGCCCGGTGCGTGCCTTGCTGGAAGACGCCGGCGGCATCCTGTAACACCCTGTTATTACTCTGAAAATGTCCCTGGCAGGCCGTCTTCTGGTGCGTTAGCGCCAAGGCTGCGACGGCTGGCCGATTGATCCCTGTAGCTTTGCGGAGAGCCCCGGTACAATCCGGGGCTTGCCGTTTTTCGCGTTTGCCAAGGACCACCATGACCGCCACCTTCGTTCACCTGCGTCTGCACACCGAATTCTCCCTGGTCGACGGCCTGGTGCGGGTCAAGCCGCTGATCAAGGCGGTGGGCGGGGCCGGTATGCCGGCGGTGG
Organism: Enterobacterales bacterium AE_CKDN230030158-1A_HGKHYDSX7; assembly: GCA_046940325.1. Lineage (GTDB taxonomy): Bacteria > Pseudomonadota > Gammaproteobacteria > Pseudomonadales > Pseudomonadaceae > Pseudomonas. Next base: position 327,125 of record JBKYMN010000003.1, read on the forward strand.
CGGTGACCGACCTGAGCAACATGTGCTCGCTGGTGAAGTTCTACAAGACCGCCATGGGCGGCGGCATCAAGCCGATCTGTGGCGCCGATGTGTGGCTGGCCAACCGCGACGAGGACGGCCCGCTGACCCGCCTGAGCCTGCTGGCGATGAACGCCAAGGGCTACCGCAACCTCACCGAGCTGATTTCCCGCGGCTGGCAGGAAGGCCAGCGCAACGGCGAAATCATCATTGAGCGCCAGTGGGTGAAAGAGGCCGCCGAAGGCCTGATAGCCCTGTCCGGCTCCAAGGAAGGCGAAATCGGCCTGGCCCTGCTGGCCGGCGACAACGCCCTGGCCGACTCGCTGCTGGCCGAGTGGCTGGAAGTCTTCCCGGACCGTTTCTACCTGGATATCCAGCGCACCAATCGGGTCAACGACGAGGAGCATGTGCACGCCGCCGTGGCCCTGTCCGAGCGCAGCGGCGCACCGCTGGTCGCCACCAACGACGTGCGCTTCATCAAGCCCGAAGACTTCGAAGCCCACGAGACCCGCGTCTGCATCGGCGAAGGCCGCGCGCTGGATGATCCGCGCCGCTCTCGCAGTTATTCCGACCAGCAATACCTGAAGAGCCCGGCGGAAATGGCCGAGCTGTTCAGCGATATTCCCGAGGCTCTGGAAAACTCCGTCGAGATCGCCAAGCGCTGCAACATCGACGTGCAGCTGGGCAAGTACTTCCTGCCCAACTTCCCGATCCCCTACGACGACATGGACATCAATGACTACCTGCGCCATGTCTCCTACGAGGGCCTGGAAGAACGCCTGGCGGTGCTCTGGCCCAAGGACACCACGCCGAACTACGAAGAGAAGCGGCAGATCTACGTCGATCGCCTGGAGTTCGAGCTGGGTACCATCATCCAGATGGGCTTCCCCGGCTACTTCCTGATCGTGATGGACTTCATCAAGTGGGCCAAGAACAACGGCGTGCCGGTGGGCCCCGGCCGGGGTTCGGGTGCCGGCTCGCTGGTCGCCTACGTGCTGAAGATCACCGACCTCGACCCGCTGGCCTATGACCTGCTGTTCGAACGCTTCCTGAACCCCGAACGTATTTCCATGCCCGACTTCGACGTCGACTTCTGCATGGAAGGTCGTGACCGGGTGATCGACTACGTGGCCGGCGCCTACGGCCGCAACGCGGTGAGCCAGATCATCACCTTCGGCTCCATGGCCGCGAAGGCGGTGGTGCGCGACGTGGCGCGGGTGCAGGGCAAGTCCTACGGCCTGGCCGACAAGCTGTCGAAGATGATCCCCTTCGAAGTGGGCATGACCCTGGAGAAGGCCTTCGAGCAGGAAGAGATGCTCCGCGACTTCCTCAAGACCGACGAGGAGGCCCAGGAAATCTGGGACATGGCGCTCAAGCTCGAAGGCGTCACCCGTGGTACCGGCAAGCACGCCGGTGGTGTGGTGATCGCACCGACCAAGCTGACCGACTTTGCCCCCATCGCCTGTGACGAAGAGGGCGCCGGCCTGGTGACCCAGTTCGACAAGGACGACGTGGAGGCCGCCGGCCTGGTGAAGTTCGACTTCCTCGGGCTGCGTACCCTGACCATCATCAAGTGGGCGATGGAGATCATCCATCGCAAACAGCAGAAGGCCGGCGATCCCAATCTGGTCGATATCGACCGCATTCCGCTGGACGACAAGAAGACCTACGACCTGCTGCAGAAGGCGGAAACCACCGCGGTCTTCCAGCTGGAATCGCGCGGCATGAAGGAGCTGATCAAGAAGCTCAAGCCCGACTGCCTGGAAGACCTCATCGCACTGGTGGCACTGTTCCGCCCCGGCCCGCTGCAGTCGGGCATGGTGGACGACTTCATCAACCGTAAGCACGGTCGCGAAGAGATTTCCTACCCGCACCCGGATTACCAGTACGCCGGCCTCGAGCCCGTGCTCAAGCCCACCTACGGCATCATCCTGTACCAGGAGCAGGTGATGCAGATTGCCCAGGTGATGGCGGGCTACAGCCTCGGTGGCGCGGACATGCTGCGTCGCGCCATGGGCAAGAAGAAGCCCGAGGAAATGGCCAAGCAGCGCGGCGGTTTCATCGAGGGCTGCAGCAACAACGGCATCGATGCCAACCTGTCGGGCAACATCTTCGACCTGGTGGAGAAGTTTGCCGGCTATGGCTTCAACAAGTCGCACTCGGCCGCCTACGGCCTGGTGTCGTACCAGACCGCCTGGCTGAAGACCCACTGGAAAGCCCCGTTCATGGCCGCGGTACTCACCGCGGATATGCAGAACACCGACAAGGTGGTGACGCTCATTGAAGAGTGTCGCCACATGAAGCTGCGTATCCTTGCGCCGGACGTGAACAACTCCGAGTTCCGCTTCACTGTCGATGAGGACGACCAGATCGTCTACGGCCTGGGTGCCATCAAGGGCGTCGGCGAGGGTCCCGTGGAGGCCATCACCGAGTGCCGCAACGAAGGCGGCCCGTTCAAGACCCTGTTCGACTTCTGCGACCGCATCGACCTCAAGCGCGTCAACAAGCGCACCCTGGAAGCGCTGATCCGCGCTGGCGCCCTGGATCGCCTCGGCCCGCATTTCCATGAGGAGCAGAAGGCCTACCACGCCCACGTCGACATCAACCGCGCCGTATTGCTGGCTTCGATGGAAGAGGCTGTAAAGGCCGCCGAGCAGACCTCGCGCAGCCACGACAGCGGCCACATGGACCTGTTCGGCGGCGTGTTCGCCGAGCCCGAGGCGGATGTGTACGCCAACCACCGCAAGGTCAAGGAGCTCAACCTCAAGGAGCGCCTGAAGGGCGAGAAGGACACCCTCGGCCTGTACCTCACCGGTCACCCCATCGACGAGTACGAAGGCGAGGTGCGACGTTTTGCCCGCCAACGCATCGTCGAGCTCAAGCCCGCCCGTGATACCCAGACCGTCGCCGGCCTGATCGTCAACCTGCGGGTGATGAAGAACAAACGCGGCGACAAGATGGGCTTCGTGACCCTGGACGATCGCTCCGGCCGTATCGAAGCCTCGTTGTTCGCCGAAGCCTTCGCCGCCAACCAGGCACTGTTGCAGACCGATGCGCTGGTCGTGATCGAGGGTGAAGTCAGCCAGGACGATTTCTCCGGCGGCCTGCGCCTGCGCGCCAAGCGCGTCATGGGCCTGGAAGAGGCCCGTACTTCGCTGGCCGAGAGCCTGCGGGTGCGCGTGCACGCCGATGCGCTCAAGGGCGACCGCCTGCGCTGGCTGGCCGACCTGTGCACCCGTCATCGCGGCAGTTGCCCGGTTACTGTCGACTACAGTGGTGAGTCGGCCCGCGCCCTGCTGCAGTTCGGCGAGCAGTGGCGGATCGACCCCGCGGACAACCTGATTCAAGCGCTGCGTGACCAGTTCGGCCGCGACAACGTCTTCCTGAACTACCGCTAGCGCGGCGGTGGCCAAACGCCGCCCGCTTGCCAGTCTCGACCCTCGGCGCCCGATACCGTAAGGTAGGGCGCCTACGGACCAGGCCCAGCCGCCAACAGAACGACGGATAGCCCATGAACCCGAATTTTCTCGATTTCGAACAGCCCATTGCCGACCTGCACGCCAAGATCGAAGAGCTGCGGTTGGTCGGTAACGACAACGCGCTGAACATCACCGACGAAATCTCCCGTCTGCAGGAGAAGAGCAAGGCGCTGACCGAGAACATCTTCGGCAACCTGTCCAGCTGGCAGATCGCCCAGCTCGCGCGCCATCCGCGTCGTCCCTACACCCTGGACTACATCGACCACATCTTCAGCGAGTTCGAAGAGCTGCACGGCGACCGCCACTTCTCCGACGACGCCGCGATTGTCGGTGGCGTTGCCCGCCTCGAAGACCAGCCGGTGATGATCATCGGCCACCAGAAGGGCCGTGAAGTACGCGAGAAGGTGCGCCGCAACTTCGGCATGCCGCGTCCGGAAGGCTACCGCAAGGCCTGCCGCCTGATGGAAATGGCCGAACGCTTCAAGATGCCGATCCTGACCTTCATCGATACCCCCGGTGCCTACCCGGGCATCGACGCTGAGGAACGCGGCCAGAGCGAGGCCATCGCCTGGAACCTGCGCGTCATGGCGCGCCTGAAGACCCCGATCATCGCCACCGTCATCGGCGAAGGCGGCTCCGGCGGTGCACTGGCCATCGGCGTGTGCGACCAGCTGAACATGCTGCAGTACTCCACCTACGCGGTGATCTCGCCCGAAGGTTGCGCCTCGATCCTCTGGCGTACCGCCGAGAAGGCTCCGGAAGCGGCCGAGGCCATGGGCATCACCGCCAACCGCCTGAAGGACCTGGGGATCGTCGACAACGTGATCCCCGAGCCGCTGGGCAGTGCCCACCGCGATCCGGCTGCGATGTCCGAGACCATTCGCCAATCGCTGCTTGGCCAGTTGGACACCCTCAAGCAACTGAGCACCGAAGAACTCCTGGCGCGCCGCTACGAGCGCCTGATGAGCTACGGCATCGCCTGATCGATGCCTTCGGCGCAGCGCGGGTGACGAGGTATGCTTGCCTCGTCCCCGACCCTGCCAACCTGCGCCATGTCTGCCGAACTCGAATCCACACTGTTGAATGCCCTTGCTCCCTGGCGCAGCGCGCCGGCGTGGCGGGTGGCGTTTTCCGGTGGTCTGGACTCCACGGTTCTCCTGCATCTGCTGGCAGGTCTCGCCCGTCGCGAAGCCTTGCCAGTGCTATCCGCGATTCACGTACACCATGGCCTGCAGGCTGTCGCCGATGGCTGGCCGGAACACTGTCAGCGGTTCTGCGATGGCCTGGGCGTACCGCTGCAAGTGGTGCGAGTGAACGTGGACGGCGGCGCTAGCCTGGAGCGCGCGGCGCGTGAGGCGCGGTATGCGGCATTCGCCGGAGTGCTGGGGCAGGGTGAGTGCCTGCTCACCGGGCAGCATCGTGATGACCAGGCGGAGACCGTGCTGTTCCGCATGTTCCGTGGCGCCGGTGTACGTGGGTTGTCCGGCATGGCGGCCAGTCGCCCGCTGGGCTCCGGCCTGTTGTTGCGCCCGCTGCTGGAGCTCACTCGTCGGGAACTGGAGGCCTATTGCCGCCAGCATGGCCTGAGTTGGGTGGAAGACCCGTCCAACAGCAGCGATGACTACGACCGCAATTACCTGCGCAATCGAATCCTGCCGGGCATCGTCCAGCGCTGGCCTTCGGCGGTGGAAACCATCGCCCGCAGCGCCGAGCACCTGGCCGAAGCCGACGGTCTGTTGGGCGAGTTGGCGCGCAGTGACCTGATCTCGGCCGGCGCACGCGACGAATACATCGGTATGAACCTGCCTTCGCTGGCTCTTGCTGCGCTGGCTGAGCTGAGCGAGCCGCGCCAGCGCAACGCATTGCGCCACTGGCTCGCGCCCCTGGCACGCTTGCCGGACAGTGCCCACTGGGCTGGCTGGCAGAACCTGCGTGACGCCCGCGAAGACGCCGAACCGATCTGGCGCCTGGCCGATGGCGAACTGCGTCGTGCCCATGGTCGGCTCTGGTGGCTGGCCAGGCCCTGGCTCGGTTTCGTACCGGTCAATCAGGCCTGGGGCGAGCCTTCACAGACACTTTCGTTGCCGGCCAATGGCACGTTGCGGATCGACGGCGACGCGCCGGAAGGTCCACTCGAGATTCGCTACCGACAGGGCGGAGAGGTGATGGCGCTGGCCGGCCGCGGCAGCCGCGACCTCAAGCGCCTGCTCAACGAGGCGGCGATTCCCGCCTTCCTGCGTGGCCGTCTGCCACTGCTCTGGCGGGCCGACGAACTGCTTGGCGTGGCGCTGTTGCCGGACCTGCGGGTGGAACCGGGGCAGGCCTGGACCCTGCGCTGGACACCTCCGACGAATGACTCGGGTTTGAGCTGATAGCCGCTTTCCGGTAGACTACGCTCCCGTCTTGTACCGCTCCCGTCGATTCCCACGGAATCAGCGGGAGTTCGCTATTTTCACGACGAAGTCGTGAGCCGGGTCTTGTACCCGACACCTTCGCTTCCCCGGCGGCCGAGCCGCCTAAACGCTGACATTCAGGGCTTTTCATGACGCGCTACATCTTCGTCACGGGTGGTGTTGTTTCTTCATTGGGGAAAGGCATCGCCTCGGCTTCCTTGGCTGCCATTCTGGAAGCGCGTGGCCTGAAGATCACGATGCTCAAGCTGGACCCCTACATCAACGTCGATCCGGGCACCATGAGCCCGTTCCAGCACGGTGAGGTGTTCGTCACCCACGACGGTGCCGAGACCGACCTCGATCTGGGCCACTACGAGCGTTTCGTTCGTACCACGATGACCCAGAACAACAACTTCACCACCGGCCGCGTCTACATGGACGTGCTCCGCAAGGAGCGCCGTGGTGATTATCTGGGCGCCACCGTGCAGGTCATCCCGCACATCACCGACGAGATCAAGCGTCGCATCATCAAGGGCGCCGGCGATGCCGACGTGGCCCTGGTTGAAGTCGGCGGCACCGTCGGTGACATCGAGTCGCAACCCTTCCTCGAGGCTATCCGCCAGCTGCGCGTGGAAATCGGCTCGCGCCGCGCCATGCTGATGCACCTGACGCTGGTCCCGTACATCGCCACCGCTGGCGAGACCAAGACCAAGCCGACCCAGCACTCGGTCAAGGAACTGCGCTCCATCGGCCTGCAGCCGGACATCCTGATCTGCCGTTCCGACCACCCGGTGGACGTGTCCTCCCGCCGCAAGATCGCCCTCTTCACCAACGTGGAAGAACGCGCGGTCATCTCGCTGGAAGACGTCGACACCATCTACCGCATTCCGTCGGTCCTGCACGCCCAGGGCGTGGACGACCTGGTGGTCGAGCGCTTCGGTCTGGAGTGCGGCCCGGCCGACCTGTCCGAATGGGACCGGGTGGTCGACGCCAAGCTCAACCCCGAGCGTGAAGTCACCATCGCCATGGTCGGCAAGTACATGGAACTGCTCGACGCCTACAAGTCGCTGATCGAGGCCATGACCCACGCCGGCATCCAGAGCCGCACCAAGGTCAACCTGCGCTACATCGACTCCGAGGACATCGAGCAGCAGGGCACCAGCCTGCTCGAAGGCGCCGACGCCATCCTGGTTCCGGGCGGCTTCGGCCTGCGCGGCGTGGAAGGCAAGATCACCGCCGTCCAATACGCTCGTGAGAACAAGGTTCCGTACCTGGGCATCTGCCTGGGCATGCAGGTGGCCGTCATCGAGTACGCCCGCAACGTGCTGGGCTGGACCGATGCCAACTCCACCGAGTTCGACAAGTCCAGCGGCCACCCGGTCGTCGGCCTGATCACCGAATGGCAGGACGCCACCGGCGCCACCGAAGTGCGCACCGAGGCCTCCGACCTGGGCGGCACCATGCGCCTGGGCGCCCAGGAGTGCCTGCTGTCCGCCGGCACCCTGGTGCACGATTGCTATGGCAAGGAAGTGATCGTCGAGCGTCACCGTCACCGCTACGAAGTGAACAACAACCTGCGTCCGCAACTGGAAGCCGCCGGCCTGAAGATTTCCGGCCGCTCCGGCGACGGCGCGCTGGTGGAAGTCGTGGAAGCTCCGGACCATCCGTGGTTCGTCGCCTGCCAGTTCCACCCGGAGTTCACTTCCACCCCGCGTGATGGCCACCCGCTGTTCAGCGGCTTCGTCAACGCCGCCCTGAAACAAGCCGGGAAGGCCTGAACATGAGCCAGAAGATCATCCGCGTTGGTGATATCCAGATCGGCAACGACCTGCCGTTCGTGCTGTTCGGCGGCATGAACGTGCTGGAGTCGCGCGACCTGGCGATGCAGGTCTGCGAAGAGTACGTGAAGGTCACCGAGAAACTCGGTATCCCCTACGTGTTCAAGGCCAGCTTCGACAAGGCCAACCGCTCCTCGATCACCTCGTTCCGTGGTCCGGGCCTGGAAGAAGGGCTGAAGATCTTCGAGGAGATCAAGAAGACCTTCAACGTGCCGGTCATCACCGACGTGCACGAGCCCTACCAGGCCGCTCCGGTGGCCGAGGTCTGCGACATCATCCAGCTGCCGGCCTTCCTGTCCCGGCAGACCGACCTGGTCGTGGCCATGGCCCAGACCAAGGCGGTGATCAACATCAAGAAAGCCCAGTTCCTCGCGCCGCAGGAGATGAAACACATCCTGCGCAAGTGCGAGGAGGCGGGTAACGATCAGCTGATCCTCTGCGAGCGTGGCTCCTCCTTCGGGTACAACAACCTGGTGGTGGACATGCTCGGCTTCGGCATCATGAAACAGTTCGAGTACCCGGTGTTCTTCGACGTGACCCACGCCCTGCAGATGCCGGGCGGTCGCGCCGATTCCGCCGGCGGCCGCCGCGCCCAGGTCACCGACCTGGCCAAGGCCGGCATGAGCCAGGGCCTCGCCGGCCTGTTCCTGGAGGCCCATCCGGACCCCGAGAACGCCAAATGCGACGGTCCGTGCGCCCTGCGCCTGAACAAGCTCGAGCCTTTCCTGTCCCAGCTCAAGCAGCTGGACGACCTGGTCAAGAGTTTCCCCACCATCGAGACTGCCTGAGAATCCGCTCGATCTGCCCCGTAGCGTCATGCGCGGCGGGGCGTTGAGCAGATTCTGATGTCTCACCAGCCGCCCCGTTTATCTCTATCTTCGGAGTGTTATCAAGAATGGCAAAGATCGTCGACATCAAGGGCCGTGAGGTCCTGGACTCCCGCGGCAACCCGACCGTTGAAGCGGACGTGATCCTGGACAACGGCATCGTCGGCAGCGCTTGCGCCCCGTCCGGTGCATCCACCGGTTCCCGCGAGGCTCTCGAACTGCGCGATGGCGACAAGAGCCGTTACCTGGGCAAGGGCGTGCTGAAAGCCGTGGCCAACATCAACGGCCCGATCCGCGACCTGCTGCTGGGCAAGGACGCGGCTGACCAGAAAGGTCTGGATCACGCGATGATCGACCTCGACGGCACCGAGAACAAAGGCAAGCTGGGCGCCAACGCCATCCTGGCCGTCTCTCTGGCCGCCGCCAAGGCTGCCGCCCAGGCCAAGGGTGTGCCGCTGTACGCGCACATCGCCGACCTGAACGGCACTCCGGGCCAGTACTCCATGCCGGTTCCGATGATGAACATCATCAACGGCGGCGAGCACGCCGATAACAACGTCGATATCCAGGAGTTCATGGTTCAGCCGGTCGGCGCCAAGAACTTCGCCGACGCGCTGCGCATGGGCGCCGAGATCTTCCACCACCTCAAGGCCGTGCTGAAGGCTCGTGGCCTGAACACCGCCGTGGGTGACGAAGGTGGCTTCGCGCCGAACCTCGCTTCCAACGAAGACGCCCTGGCCGCCATCGCCGAAGCCGTCGCCAACGCCGGCTACAAGCTGGGCGACGACGTGACCCTGGCCCTGGACTGCGCCTCCTCCGAGTTCTTCAAGGACGGCCAGTACGACCTCGAAGGCGAAGGCAAGGTGTTCAGCGCCGAAGGTTTCGCCGACTACCTGGCCGGCCTGACTCAGCGCTACCCGATCATCTCCATCGAAGACGGCATGGACGAGTCCGACTGGGCTGGCTGGAAAGTCCTGACCGACAAGATCGGCGAGAAGGTCCAGCTGGTGGGTGACGACCTGTTCGTGACCAACACCAAGATCCTCAAGCGCGGTATCGACGAGAAGATCGGCAACTCGATCCTGATCAAGTTCAACCAGATCGGCTCGCTGACCGAGACCCTGGAAGCCATCCAGATGGCCAAGGCCGCCGGCTTCACCGCCGTGATCTCGCACCGTTCGGGCGAAACCGAGGACAGCACCATCGCTGACCTGGCCGTCGGCACTGCCGCTGGTCAGATCAAGACCGGTTCCCTCTGCCGCTCCGACCGCGTTTCCAAGTACAACCAGTTGCTGCGTATCGAAGAGCAGCTGGGCGCCAAGGCGCCGTACCGTGGTCGCGCGGAATTCCGCGGCTGATCCTAGTCTGGTACGGTGAAGGGGTGGCAGGAGCCACCCCTTTGCGTATGGAGCTGATGGTTTGAGGTTACGTAGCCCTTACTGGCTGTTCGTCGTGCTGATCCTGGCGCTGGCCGGCCTGCAGTATCGCCTGTGGGTCGGTGATGGCAGCCTGGCGCAGGTGCGCGACCTGCAGAAGCAGATCGCTGACCAGCAGGGCGAGAACGAGCGCCTGCTCGAGCGTAACCGCATCCTCGAGGCGGAAGTCGCCGAGCTCAAGAAAGGCACCGAGACCGTCGAGGAGCGTGCGCGTCACGAACTCGGCATGGTCAAGGACAAGGAAACCCTCTACCAGCTCGCGCAATGACCACTCCCGCCTTCTGGGCCGTGATCCCGGCCGCCGGCATCGGTTCGCGGATGCGCGCCGACCGCCCCAAGCAATACCTCGACCTCGCCGGTCGCAGCATTCTCGAACGCACCCTCGACTGTTTCCTCGGCCATCCCCGGCTGAAGGGCCTCGTGGTGTGCCTGGCCGCCGACGATCCCTGGTGGCCGACCCTGCCCAGTGCTTCCAACGAGCTGATCCAGCGTGCCGACGGCGGCCGCGAGCGCGCCGATTCCGTGCTCAACGGGCTGCTGCGCCTGACCGAACTGGGCGCGACCGCGGATGACTGGGTGCTGGTGCATGACGCTGCCCGGCCGAACCTCGCGCGCGCTGATCTGGACCGCCTGCTGGATGAATTGGAGTTCGACGCCGTGGGTGGCCTGCTCGGCGTACCCGCGCGGGACACTCTGAAGCGCGTTGGCGCTGATGGCCGCGTAGTGGAAACCATCGACCGTAGCGTGGTCTGGCAGGCCTACACCCCGCAGATGTTCCGCCTCGGCGCGCTGCACCGCGCACTCGCCGATGCGCTGGTGGCCGATGCGGCCATCACCGACGAGGCTTCTGCCATGGAGTGGGCGGGCTATGCGCCGCGCCTGGTGGAAGGGCGGGTGGACAACATCAAGGTCACCACCCCGGAAGACCTGCAGCGCCTGCAGCGTAACTTCGCCAAGCACTGACTCTCTCCCGCAAATAACTGCCTCGCTACCGTAGGGCGAATAACCTGGAACAGGTTATCCGCCGGCTCATCCAGACGTGGCGCATAACGCTGGCGCGTTATGCGCCCTACGAACCCGGCTTCAGCCCAGCAACGGCACCTCGATCAGGAAGCGGAACAGCGCCCCATGCTGCTCCACCGCCAGGCAGTGGTAGCCGTGGCGTTGGGTATCTTCCGGGATGCCATGCACCGATTGCGAGCAGTCGGTGATTACCTCCAGCAGATCGCCCGGCTTGAGCGTCTCCAGGGTTTCCAGGGTGGCGATGGCGTTGTACGGGCAGTGTTCGCCGCGCAGGTCAAGCGACAGCGTCGGCGTCTTGGTTTCGGACATCGTTGGCTTTCCGTTTACGAGTGAAGCGTTGCGCATTGAGCTGCACCAGCAGCATGCACAGCGCGAGACCGGCGAAAGTGATCAGCAGTCCGCCGCCGGGGCCGAACTCCTGCAGCAGGTTGAGCTTGGGATAGGGCAGGGCGAGGCGGGTGCCGAGTTGGTCCCAGAACACCGCGACCAGGGTGCCACCGATCACGTTGCCGACTCCCACCACCCAGAAATGCACCTGGCCTTCCATCGAGCGGTACATCCAACCCGTCTCGCAGCCGCCGGCCAGCACGATGCCGATGCCGAACAGCACGCCGCCGATCACGGCATTCGGGCCCATCCAGAAGATCTTCGGCGGCAGGCCGTTGTGGATGGCCGCGAAGGTGCCGACGCAAGCCGCCGCCATGCCCAGCAGGATGCCCAGTGCGGCCTGGGTGCGGCCGGTGGTCCAGAGGTCGCGGGCGGCACTGGTGAAGCAGATCTGCGCGCGCTCGATCAACCCGCCGAACAGCAGGCCGAACAGGCAGGCCATGCCGAGCACCAGCGAGACCTCGAAACGCCAGGCAGCGAACAGTGCAGCGATGGCCAGTACGCCCATGCCCAGGCGCCATTGCAGCCTGGCACGGCGAGCGAGTGCCTCGGCGCTCGGCAGGGCGGCAGCCTTGCCGCCGACCTTCAGCGGAATGCGCAGGAAGGGCAGCAGGCTGATCTTCACGCCGAACCAGGCGCCGATGACGGTGGAGAACATGAAGGCCCAGGCATGCACCGAGAACATCGGGATACCGGTGAAGAAAGCCGCCAGGTTGCAGCCCATGGCCAGGCGCGCGCCGAAACCGGCGATCACGCCGCCGATCAGGCCTTGCAGCAGGCGTCGCTTGCTGGTCGGCCAGCGCAGGCTGACGTTGCCGGCCCAGAGCGCACAGACCAGGGCGCCGAGGAACATGCCGATGATCATCACGCCATCGATACGGTCCAGCGGCGTGCCCTGCAGGCCGATGATCTTGAAGTAGCTCCATTCCTGCGGCTGCAGGCCGAACCAGGACAGCACGTGGCCGCCCCAGCGGGTGAACTCACCGGTGACGGCCCAGAAGGTGCCGGTCATGGCGAAGTAATAGGCGGAGATGACGCCCAGCGCGACCAGCGTCGGCAGGGGTGACCAGAAACGCAGCAGGTAGCGTTCGCGGAAGCTGGAAAGGGCAGACATGCTGTCTTCCTTGAAACTGTCGGTGGGAAACCGCCCATTTTAGCCAACCGAAGCCGCCGCGACTTGCTGCAAGACAAGGGGGAATCGTCCTAGGCGGGCTGCAGATGCTGTAAACCCTCTTTCAGATGGTCCACCAATTGCCGCACCTTGGGGGAGAGGTGCCGCTGCTGTGGATAAAGCGCCCAGACCCCGGTGTTAGGCGGCTGGTGGGTTGGCAGCAGAGAGATCAGGCGACCGCTGCGCAGGTGCTCTAGCACGTAGTAATCCGGCAACTGGCACAGGCCGAAGCCGCGCAGCGCCGCATCGAGTACCGCCTGGCCACTGTTGCAGCGCCAGTTGCCTTGCACCCGGTGCTGGGTTTCCCGGCCGTCCTCGAGAAAGCTCCACTGATCGCTGCTGCCCACCAGGCAATTGTGTTGCGCCAGTTCCGCGACGCCCTGCGGCGTGCCATGGCGGGCGAGGTACTCCGGCGTAGCGCACAGGTACATCACCCGCGGTGCCAGCCGCGTTGCCACCAACCGCGAATCGCTCAGGCGGCCCAGGCGGATCGCCAGGTCGAAGCCTTCGTGGAACAGGTCCAGCTGGCGGTTGGACAGTTCGATCTCCACGCGCAGCTGCGGAAACTGCGCCATGAAATCGTTCACCAGGGGCACCACGAAGCGTTCGCCATAGGCCACCGCGCAGGTCATGCGCAGCAGGCCCTTGGGTTCGGCGGACAGGTCGCTGACCGCCCGCAGCGCTTCCTCCCGGGCGTCCTGCAGACGTCGGCAATGCTGCAGGAAGGTCTGCCCCGCCTCGCTGAGCGTGACCTTGCGGGTATTGCGATAGAGCAGGCGGGTCTGCAGGCGTTCTTCCAGCCGCGCCACCTGGCGACTGACATGGGACGACGACACGCCCAGGCGCTCGGCGGCGGCAGTGAATTGGCCGGTTTCGGCGACGGCGACGAATTCGTCCAGTCCTTCCCAGCGGTGCATCTGGATTATCCCTGTATGGCAATAATGTTTTGATTATTGCCTGATTATTCCCTGAAACGAGGTTTTCTACACTTCCAAGGCTTTGGGGCGTGCTTTTGGCACGTCGCCCCCAACGCTCCCCGACGTGGCTCAGGCCCGTCCCGGTTTCTCGGCCGCAGCGCCGAACCCGTCCGCCCCTGGCGGGCGTTGTCGTTTCCTTCGTTCAGGAGTTTCCAGATGATCAAGTCCCGTGCCGCCGTCGCCTTCGCCCCCAACCAGCCGTTGGAAATCGTCGAAGTGGATGTGGCGCCGCCGCAGAAGGGCGAAGTGCTGGTGCGCATCGTCGCCACCGGTGTCTGCCACACCGACGCGTACACCCTGTCCGGCCAGGATTCCGAGGGCGTGTTCCCGTGCATCCTGGGCCACGAAGGCGGCGGCATCGTCGAAGCGGTCGGTGAGGGCGTCACCTCGCTGAAAGTGGGCGACCACGTGATTCCGCTGTACACCGCCGAATGCCGCGAGTGCAAATTCTGCAAATCCGGCAAGACCAACCTCTGCCAGGCCGTGCGCGCCACCCAGGGCAAAGGCCTGATGCCGGACGGCACCAGCCGCTTCTCCTACAAGGGCGAGCCGATCTTCCACTACATGGGCTGCTCGACCTTCTCTGAGTACACCGTGCTGCCGGAAATCTCCCTGGCCAAGATCCCCGAAGAAGCGCCACTGGAGAAGGTGTGTCTGCTCGGCTGCGGCGTCACCACCGGCATCGGTGCCGTGCTGAACACCGCGAAGGTGGAGGAGGGCGCCACTGTCGCCATCTTCGGCCTGGGCGGCATCGGTCTGGCGGCGATCATCGGCGCGAAGATGGCCAAGGCCTCGCGCATCATCGCGGTGGACATCAACCCGGCCAAGTTCGACATCGCCAAGGAGTTGGGCGCCACCGACTTCGTCAATCCGAAGGACCACCAGAAGCCGATCCAGGAAGTCATCGTCGAACTGACCGATGGTGGCGTGGACTATTCCTTCGAGTGTGTGGGCAACGTCCAGTTGATGCGCGCGGCGCTGGAGTGCTGCCACAAGGGCTGGGGCGAATCCACCATCATCGGCGTCGCCGGCGCCGGCCAGGAAATCAGCACCCGTCCGTTCCAGCTGGTCACCGGCCGCGTCTGGCGCGGTTCCGCCTTCGGCGGCGTGAAAGGCCGCACCGAACTGCCGAGCTACGTGGAAAAGGCGCAGAAGGGCGAGATCCCGCTGGATACCTTCATCACCCACACCATGGGCCTGGAGAAGATCAACGAGGCCTTCGACCTGATGCATGAAGGCAAGAGCATCCGCTCCGTCATCCATTACTGATCGAACCGCCGGGCGCCCCGCGCGCCCGGCCTCACAGGAGGTTCCATGACGGATTCCATTGAGCTCATCAGCAGCCAGAAAAGCTTCGGCGGCTGGCACCAGCGTTATCGCCATCGTTCCGAGACACTCGGCTGCGACATGGTCTTCGCGGTCTACCTGCCGCCCCAGGCCGAGCCCGAGGCCGGCCTGCCGGTGCTGTACTGGCTGTCCGGCCTGACCTGCACTGACGAGAACTTCATGCAGAAGGCCGGCGCCCAGCGCATGGCCGCCGAGCTGGGCATTGTCATCGTCGCGCCGGATACCAGTCCGCGTGGGCCGGAAGTGCCGGGCGATCCGGATGGCGCTTGGGACTTCGGCCTCGGCGCCGGCTTCTACGTCAACGCCACGCAGGAGCCCTGGGCGCGCCACTACCGCATGCACGACTACGTGGTACAGGAGCTTCCGGCGCTGATCGAGGCGAACTTCCCGGTTTCCCAGAAGCGCGGCATCAGCGGCCACTCCATGGGCGGCCATGGCGCGCTGATCTGCGCCCTGCGCAATCCGGGGCGTTACCTGTCGGTGTCGGCCTTTGCACCTATTACGCACCCGAGCGATTGCCCCTGGGGGCAGAAGGCGCTGAGCCGTTTCCTCGGCGAGGACCCGGCCGTCTGGCGCGAATGGGATGCGGTGGCGTTGCTGGCCAGCGCCGGTGAGCGCTTGCCGATCCTGGTGGACCAGGGCGAGCGTGATGACTTCCTTGCCGTCCAGCTCAAGCCCGAAGCCCTTCGCGAAGCGGCTGCGGCGGTCGGTCACCCGCTGGAGCTGCGCCTGCAGCCGGGGTACGACCACAGCTACTACTTCATTGCGAGCTTCATCGAAGATCACCTGCGCCACCACGCTGAGGCGCTCTGCGGCTGACACCCTGAGCGCAGTGATCCGGTAGAATCGACGCCCTGACATTCACAGGGCGTTTTTTCATGCGTATCGGACATGGCTACGACGTGCATCGCTTCGGCGAGGGCGACTTCATCACCCTCGGTGGCGTGCGCATTCCCCACAAGTTCGGGCTGATTGCCCATTCCGACGGCGACGTACTCCTGCACGCACTCTCCGATGCCCTGCTGGGCGCCTGCGCCCTGGGCGATATCGGCAAGCATTTCCCCGACACCGACCCGCAGTTCAAGGGCGCCGACAGCCGCGCGCTGCTGCGTCATGTACTGTCGCTGGTGGAGGCCAAGGGCTGGAAGGTGGAGAACGTCGACACCACCATCATCGCCCAGGCACCGAAGATGGCCCCGCATATCCAGGCCATGCGCGAAACCATCGCTGCCGACCTGAAGGTCGAACTGGAGCAGGTCAACGTCAAGGCGACCACCACCGAGAAACTCGGCTTTACCGGCCGCGAAGAGGGCATCGCGGTGCACGCCGTCGCCCTGCTGGGACGCGCATGACCGAGCTGGAACTGCTGGGCCCGCGTGCCCATGGCGAACCCTGCGGCAAGGGCGTGCTCAAGGCCGTGGCCGAAGACTTCCAGGTCGACGAAGTACTGGACATTCCGCTCTCCGGCGACGGCGAGCACTTCTGGCTGTGGGTCGAGAAGCGCGGCCTGAACACCGAGGAGGCAGCGCGCCGCCTGGCCCGGGCCGCCGGCGTGCCGGTGAAGATGATCAGCTACGCCGGCCTCAAGGACCGTCAGGCGCTGACCCGCCAGTGGTTCAGCCTGCATCTGCCGGGCAAGTCCGATCCGGACCTGGCCGCCGCCGAGGACGACACGCTGCGCATCCTCGAACGCAAC
Source organism: Enterobacterales bacterium AE_CKDN230030158-1A_HGKHYDSX7 (assembly GCA_046940325.1). Lineage (GTDB taxonomy): Bacteria > Pseudomonadota > Gammaproteobacteria > Pseudomonadales > Pseudomonadaceae > Pseudomonas. The sequence goes on from JBKYMN010000003.1 coordinate 343,717, forward strand.
CGCCACCGCCGCAAGCTGCAGCGTGGTGCGCATGCGGCCAACGGCTTCACCCTGCGCCTGACCGAACTGCAGGTCGATCGGGAACAGCTCGAGGCGCGTCTGAAGGCCGTCGTTGCCCAGGGCGTGCCCAACTACTTCGGTACCCAGCGCTTCGGCTATGACGGCGGCAACGTCTTCGACGCCCGTGGCTTCGCCGAGCGCGGCAAGCTGCCGGAGCATCGCAACATGCGCTCGCGCCTGCTCTCGGCTGCACGCAGCTACGTTTTCAACCAAGTGCTTTCCCGCCGTGTAGCGCAAGGCACCTGGAACCAGGCGCAGGTCGGCGACCTGCTGGCCTTTACCGACAGCCGCAGTTTCTTCCCTGCCGGCGAAGCCGAGTGCTCCGACCCGCGCCTTGCCGTACTCGACCTGCACCCCACCGGTCCGCTGTGGGGCGAAGGCGAGTCACCGGCGGCGAACCTGCCCGGAGAGCTCGAACGCTGCGTGCAGGAGGCTGAGGTGGCGCTTTGCCAGTGGCTCGCCAGTGCGGACATGGCGCACGAACGGCGCATTCTGCGCCTCCCCATCCCGGGTCTTACATGGCATTATCCCGCCCCTGACATTCTGCAACTGGAATTCGTCCTGCCGGCTGGCTGCTTCGCCACCGTGGTAGTGCGCGAGCTGATCGACCTCGTGCCGGCAGGGCAGACGGAAAGCCCATGCGCATATTGATTGCCAACGACGACGGGGTCACTGCACCCGGTATCGCCGCGCTTTACGACGCGCTGTCCGATCATGCGGACTGCGTCGTGATCGCCCCGGAAGCCGACCGAAGCGGAGCGAGCAGCTCGCTGACGCTGGATCGGCCGCTGCATCCCCATCGCCTGGGCAATGGTTTCATCAGCCTCAACGGCACCCCGACCGACTGCGTGCACCTGGGCCTCAACGGCCTGCTTGATGACGTACCGGAGATGGTCGTCTCGGGCATCAATCTCGGCGCCAACCTGGGCGACGACGTGCTCTATTCGGGCACCGTGGCGGCGGCCCTCGAAGGACGTTTCCTGTCCCGCCCGGCCTTCGCCTTCTCGCTGTGCTCGCGCCTGACGGACAACCTGCCGAGCGCGATGCACTTTGCCCGCCTGCTGGTGGAGTCCCACGAGAAGCTCGACCTGCCGCCGCGCACCGTGCTCAACGTGAACATTCCCAACCTGCCGCTGGAGCGCATCAAGGGCATCCAGATCACCCGCCTGGGCCATCGTGCCCGCGCCAAACCGCCGGTCAAGGTGGTCAACCCGCGCGGCAAGGAAGGCTACTGGATCGCCGCGGCAGGTGATGCCGAAGATGGCGGGGAAGGCACTGACTTCCATGCCGTCATGCAGGGGTACGTGTCTGTCACGCCGCTGCAGATGGACCGGACCTACCGGGAGGCGTTCAATGTCCTTGGCGACTGGATCGGAGGGCTCGACCATGGCCAATGAACTGTCCCGCCGTGGCGGCATCGGCATGACCTCCCAGCGCACCCGTGAGCGGCTGATCCAGCGCCTGTACGAAGAAGGCCTGTCCAACGCCCACGTGCTCGAGGTCATCCGTCGTACGCCACGTCATCTGTTCGTCGACGAGGCGCTGTCACACCGCGCCTACGAGGACACCGCGCTGCCCATCGGGCACAACCAGACCATCTCGCAGCCCTTCATGGTGGCGCGGATGACCGAGTTGCTGCTGGCCGCCGGCCCGCTGGACAAGGTGCTGGAGATCGGCACCGGCTCCGGCTACCAGACCGCCGTGCTGTCGCAACTGGTGGAGCGGGTGTTTTCCGTCGAGCGCATCCAGGCCCTGCAGGATCGCGCCAAGGAGCGACTTGCGGAGCTAAACCTGAGAAATGTTGTCTTTCGTTGGGGCGATGGCTGGGAAGGCTGGCCCGCCCTGGCGCCTTACAACGGCATCATCGTGACTGCGGCAGCGGCCGAAGTCCCGCAGGCGTTGCTGGACCAGTTGGCGCCCGGGGGGCGGCTGGTGATTCCGGTGGGTGGCGGCGAGGTGCAGCAACTGATGCTGATCGTCCGTACCGAGGATGGCTTCCAGCGCCAGGTGCTGGACTCCGTGCGCTTCGTCCCGCTGCTCAATGGTCCGCTAGGCTGAGAGCAGGCCGAAGAAGGCTGCGGTAACTGCCGGCCAGTGAGGCTGGACGTCAATTCATGGATAAGGGGGATGGGTGAGCTTGACAGCGACCCTGTGTCAACGGAACTGGATCAAGGGCCTGGGCCACGCTGTAGTGGCCATTGCCGTCTGCTCTCTGCTGGCGGCCTGTTCTTCGACTTCGCGCAGCACCACGACCGTGGTGGACCGCAACGCCCAGCAGAAGCCGACTGTCACCAGCGGCCAGTATGTGGTGCGCCCCGGCGACACGCTGTACTCCATCGCCTTCCGCTACGGCTGGGACTGGAAAGCCCTGGCCGCGCGCAACAATATCTCCGCGCCGTACACCATTCGTCCGGGCCAGGCCATCCGTTTTGATGGTGGCTCTTCAGTAGCGCCGTCTGTCGCCAAAAACACCGCGCCCGTCGCGCCAGTTGTTGTCAACAAACCGACATCTACCCCAGCGACCGCCAGCAAACCGACCACTCCAGTCGTCACTACGCCAGCGCAGCCGCCCGCCAGTGGCGGAACTCCGGCGGTGGCAGGGGGTGCTGCGGGGGGGTGGATCTGGCCAACCAACGGCACGCTTATTGGGCGTTTTGCATCAAACGGCAGTTTGAATAAAGGGATTGATATAGCCGGGCAATTGGGCCAGCCTGTCCTGGCTGCGTCTAATGGCACGGTGGTGTACGCCGGTAGTGGTTTGCGGGGCTACGGCGAACTCGTGATCATCAAGCACAGCGATACCTACGTAAGCGCCTACGGTCACAACCGCAGGTTGCTGGTGCGGGAAGGGCAACAGGTCAAAGTCGGGCAGAACATTGCCGAGATGGGCTCCACAGGGACTGACCGGGTGAAGCTGCACTTCGAGATTCGCCGCCAGGGTAAACCTGTAGATCCGCTGCAATACCTGCCAAGTCGTTGACGCTAGCTGTTCCCCTGCGTGGGTGAGCGGGCCTCGGTGTCCTAAGGATAAGGACGCACCTGGGCTTGTTGTCGAACTCAGCAAGGGATAACGACATGGCACTTAAAAAAGAAGGGCCGGAGTTTGACGTCGATGATGAAGTGCTCCTGCTGGAGCCTGGCATCATCCTCGAAGAGTCATTTGCCGAAGAGCAGGTATCGCTTCGAGTCACTCCTAAAGCCACCTCACTTTCCTCTCTCAAGCAACACAAGCATATCGACTACACGCGGGCGCTCGACGCGACCCAACTGTATCTGAATGAAATCGGTTTCTCGCCGCTTCTGACGCCGGAAGAGGAAGTCCATTTTGCGCGCCTTGCGCAGAAGGGCGACCCGGCCGGCCGCCGGCGAATGATCGAAAGCAACCTGCGTCTGGTGGTGAAGATCGCGCGACGTTACGTCAACCGCGGCCTCTCCCTGCTCGACCTGATTGAAGAGGGCAACCTCGGGTTGATCCGCGCGGTGGAGAAATTCGACCCCGAGCGCGGCTTCCGCTTCTCCACCTACGCAACCTGGTGGATTCGTCAGACCATCGAGCGGGCCATCATGAACCAGACCCGCACCATCCGTTTGCCGATCCACGTGGTGAAGGAACTCAACGTCTACCTGCGGGCCGCTCGCGAGCTGACCCACAAGCTGGACCACGAGCCGTCGCCCGAGGAAATCGCCAACCTGCTCGAGAAGCCGGTGGAAGAGGTCAAGCGAATGCTCGGTCTGAACGAGCGGGTCACTTCGGTGGACGTCTCCCTCGGCCCGGACTCGGACAAGACCCTGCTCGACACCCTGACCGACGACCGTCCCACCGACCCCTGCGAGCTCCTGCAGGATGACGACCTCAGCCAGAGTATCGACCAGTGGCTGTCTGAGTTGACCGACAAGCAGCGCGAAGTGGTGATTCGCCGCTTCGGCCTGCGCGGCCATGAAAGCAGCACCCTGGAGGAAGTCGGCCAGGAAATCGGCCTGACCCGCGAGCGGGTCCGGCAGATCCAGGTCGAGGCGCTCAAGCGTCTGCGTGAGATCCTCGAGAAGAACGGCCTGTCGAGCGACGCACTGTTCCAGTAGCTCTCAGCCCGACAATGAAAGAGCCCGGATGATTCCGGGCTTTTTTATGCATCGTGATGTAAGCATTCGCTTACAGGGTGTGTGAGCGTTCAGCTTGAAATGCCGCCAGCTCCAGCGTCTCGTTTGCGTATCTTATTGTTTTTAAATGATTTTATATCTATGACGAGGTTTCAAGGGCAGCAGGTGCGCTGAACTGCCCCAGTTGCCGCGTCCCGGCTGACGGGTAATATCACTCCTGCGTACACGGAAAGACGCAGGCCGGTAAGGATGTCGGTCAGGACCCCCGCAGGATGCGGTTCATCAGGATGATGAAAAAGGGAAGAAAGAGTGGGCGGGTTATCCCGCCCCTTTTTTTTTGCCTGCAGAAAAGTGATGTCCCGGATGCAGAAAGGCCCGCGCTAGGCGGGCCTTTTCCATTTCTGGAGGTGCTGAAGATCAGCGCTCCAGGTACTGCATCTTGTTCGGCTTGCCGTCCCACTCTTCGGCGTCCGGCAGGGAATCCTTCTTCTCGGTGATGTTCGGCCATACATCGGCCAGATCCTTGTTCAGCTCGATGAACTCCTGCATGCCATCCGGGACTTCGTCCTCGGAGAAGATCGCCTGTGCCGGGCACTCCGGTTCGCACAGGGCGCAGTCGATGCACTCATCCGGGTGGATGACCAGGAAGTTCGGGCCTTCGTAGAAGCAGTCCACCGGGCATACTTCCACGCAGTCGGTGTATTTGCACTTGATGCAGTTGTCGGTGACGACGAAGGTCATTTCTAATTTTCTCCTCAGGCGGGCGGCTAAGCGCGCGCGATTCTAGCAGCTTGTCCAGTGGTCCGTCAGACCCGCATCTTCCATGCATATAACAATTCGAGAGCTTGACGCGGAGTCAGGTCGTCGGGGCTGACACGCATCAGCTCTTCGACGATCGGGTGCGGCAGGCTGGCGAACAGGTCGCTTTGCAGTGGCGCCGGGCTTTTCGGGTCGCTCGAGCGCGGTGCCTCGTGGGGCAGGCTGGTGGTTTCCAGGCGTGCCAGATGTTCGCGGGCGCGTTGAATGACTGCGCCCGGCACCCCCGCCAACTGTGCGACTGCCAGGCCGTAGCTCTGGCTGGCCGGTCCGGGCAGCACGTGGTGCAGGAACACGATGCGCTCGTTGTGCTCGGTGGCGTTCAGGTGAACGTTGGCCACCGCCGGCTCGCTTTCGGGCAGTACGGTCAGCTCGAAATAGTGAGTCGCGAACAGGGTAAAGGCGCGCAGTTTTGCCAAGTGTTCGGCCGCGGACCAGGCCAGAGACAAACCGTCGAAGGTGCTGGTGCCGCGTCCCACTTCGTCCATCAGCACCAGGCTGCGGTCGGTGGCGTTGTGCAGGATGTTCGCGGTTTCGCTCATCTCCACCATGAAGGTCGAGCGGCCGCCAGCCAGGTCGTCGGAGGAGCCGATCCGGGTGAAGATGCGATCCACCAGCGACAGTTCACAGCGAGCGGCCGGGACGAAACTGCCGATGTGCGCAAGCAGCACAATCAGCGCTGTTTGCCGCATATAGGTCGATTTACCGCCCATGTTCGGGCCGGTGATCACCAGCATTCGGGTGTCTTCGTCGAGGTTGAGGTCGTTGGCGACGAAGGGGGTATCCAGCACCTGCTCCACCACCGGATGGCGGCCTTGCTCGATAAGAATGCCCGACTCTTCGACGAAGCGTGGGCGGTTCAGGTCGAGGTTCAGCGCGCGCTCGGCGAGGTTGGACAGCACGTCCAGCTCGGCCAGGGCGGCGGCGGTGTCCTGCAGCGGCGCCAGTTGGGCGATCAGCAGTTCCAGCAGTTCTTCGTAGAGCTGCTTCTCGCGGGCCAGGGCACGACTCTGGGCTGACAGCGCCTTGTCTTCGAAAGCCTTCAGTTCCGGCGTGATGAAGCGCTCGGCGCCTTTGAGGGTCTGGCGACGGATGTAGTCGGCCGGGGCCTGTTCGGCCTGCACGCGGGGCAGTTCGATGTAGTAGCCGTGGATGCGGTTGTAGCCGACCTTCAGGTTCGGCAGACCGGTGCGGGCCTTCTCCCGGGTTTCCAGGTCCATCAGGTACTGGCCGGCGTTCTCGCTGAGCATCTGCAACTCGTCCAGCTCAGCGTCGTAGCCGCGGGCGATCACACCGCCGTCGCGGATCACCGCCGGTGGATTCTCGATCACGGCACGAGCCAGCAGGTCAGCCAGTTCCGGGTAGGTGCGGATGCTGGCGGCCAGTTCGCCGAGGTGCGGCGCCTCCAGCTCGGTCATGCCGGTCTGCAGTTCCGGCAGTGCGGCGAGGGCATCGCGCAGGCGGGCCAGATCACGCGGGCGGGCATTGCGAAGGCCGATACGGGCAAGGATACGTTCGACGTCGCCGATTTCCTTCAGCTGGGGCTGGAGGATTTCGAAGCGGTAGCGCTCCAGCAGGCAAGCGATGGAGTCCTGGCGGGCTTCCAGCACGGCGCGGTCACGCAGCGGGCGGTTCAGCCAGCGGGTCAACAGGCGGCTGCCCATGGCGGTCTGGCAACGGTCGACCACTGATTGCAGGGTGTTGTCGCGGCCGCCGGCGAGGTTGGTGTCCAGTTCCAGGTTGCGGCGGCTGGCGCCGTCGAGGATCACCGTGTCGTCGATGCGCTCGTGGCGCAGGCTGCGCAGGTGAGGCAGGGCGGTGCGCTGGGTTTCCTTGGCATAGGCCAGCAGGCAGCCGGCGGCGCCGATGGCCAGGGTCAGTTCCTGGCAGCCGAAGCCCTTGAGGTCCTGTACGCCGAATTGCTGGCACAGGCTCTTCTTTGCCGTATCGCGATCAAAATCCCAGGGAGCGCGGCGGTGCGAGCCACGGCGCTTTTCCGCCGGCAGGCCCTGGGGCCAGTCGTCGGGGATCAGCAGCTCGGCTGGATTCATGCGTTCCAGTTCGGCCAGCAGGGTTTCCCAGCCTTTTATTTCCTGGACGTTGAAGCGACCGCTGGTGATGTCCAGTACGGCCAGGCCGAACAGACGCTCGTCGCCCAGCACGGCGGCGATCAGGTTGTCGCGGCGTTCGTCGAGCAGCGCTTCGTCACTGACGGTGCCGGGGGTGAGGATGCGCACCACCTGGCGCTCCACCGGGCCCTTGCTGGTGGCCGGGTCGCCGATCTGTTCGCAGATCACCACCGATTCGCCGAGCTTCACCAGCTTGGCCAGGTAGCCTTCGGCGGAATGGAAAGGAATGCCGGCCATGGGAATGGAGTTGCCGGCCGACTGGCCACGTGCAGTCAGGGTGATGTCCAGCAGCTTGGCGGCCTTCCTGGCGTCCTCGTAGAAGAGTTCATAGAAGTCGCCCATGCGATAGAACATCAGCTGCTCCGGGTGCTGATTCTTCAGTCGCCAGTATTGCTGCATCATCGGTGTGTGGGCGGAGAGATCGCTCTGACTCATGGCTTCTGGCTGTCCGGCTTCAACATGCAAAAGCGCCTAGTGTACGGTATCCGCCTGGCCTTCTTTAACCCCGGAGCGCACTGTGCCCGTCACCGATTCCTTTATTACAGAACTCTCGGCCCGAGTCGGCGCGCGTCTCGCCGCCAGCCGACTGCGCGTCACCACCGCTGAATCCTGCACCGGTGGCGGCATCGCCGAAGCGATCACGCGTATTTCCGGCAGCTCAGCCTGGTTCGAGGCAGGCTACGTCACTTACTCCAACAGTCAGAAGACGCTTCAGCTGGATGTGCCGGCCGAGCTGTTCGCGCAAGTCGGTGCAGTGAGCCAGGAAGTGGTCGAGGCCATGGTCGCAGGTGCCTTGCCGCGCAGCGGTGCCGATATTGCCGTGGCGGTGAGCGGAATTGCTGGGCCCGATGGTGGTTCTGCCGAGAAGCCTGTGGGCACCGTCTGGCTGGCCTGGAGGAAAGGCGAACAGGTGTTCAGTGAGCGCCGTCTGTATGCCGGCGATCGGGAAGCCGTACGCCGGCAGACCGTGGCGACCGCTCTGGAAGGGCTGTTGCGACTGGCGGGCGGGGAAAATCCGCTTCAGGGGTAGGCGAGCGGCTTGCCCTGTGGAATAATACTGGCTACTTATACAGTTGTTCGTGGCCGCCCGGCCGCCTGACTTCGCGAGGACTTCAATGGACGACAACAAGAAGCGCGCCCTGGCTGCGGCCCTGGGACAGATCGAACGCCAATTCGGCAAAGGCGCGGTCATGCGCATGGGCGACCATGAGCGCCAGGCAATTCCCGCCATCTCCACCGGCTCGCTGGGCCTGGACATCGCGCTGGGCATCGGCGGCCTGCCCAAGGGTCGTATCGTCGAGATCTACGGCCCGGAATCCTCGGGTAAGACCACGCTGACCCTGTCGGTCATCGCCCAGGCCCAGAAAGCCGGCGCCACCTGCGCCTTCGTCGACGCCGAACACGCGCTGGACCCGGACTACGCCGGCAAGCTGGGCGTCAACGTCGACGACCTGCTGGTTTCCCAGCCGGACACCGGCGAGCAGGCCCTGGAAATCACCGACATGCTGGTGCGTTCCAACGCCGTAGACGTGATCATCGTCGACTCCGTGGCTGCACTCGTTCCGAAAGCCGAGATCGAAGGCGAGATGGGCGATCAGCACGTCGGCCTGCAGGCCCGCCTGATGTCCCAGGCGCTGCGCAAGATCACCGGTAACATCAAGAACGCCAACTGCCTGGTCATCTTCATCAACCAGATCCGTATGAAGATCGGCGTGATGTTCGGCAACCCGGAAACCACCACCGGCGGTAACGCGCTGAAGTTCTACTCCTCCGTCCGCCTCGACATCCGCCGCACTGGCGCGGTGAAGGAAGGCGACGAGGTGGTCGGTAGCGAAACCCGCGTCAAGGTCGTGAAGAACAAGGTTGCTCCGCCGTTCCGCCAGGCCGAGTTCCAGATCATGTACGGCCGCGGCATCTACCGCACCGGCGAGATCATCGACCTGGGCGTGCAGCTGGGCCTGATCGAGAAGTCCGGCGCCTGGTACAGCTACCAGGGCAGCAAGATCGGCCAGGGCAAGGCCAACGCCGCCAAGTTCCTGGAAGACAACACCGAGATCTGCAACACCCTCGACAAGGCCATCCGCGAGCAACTGCTGACCAACCAGCCGGCGCCGACCAAGGCCGAGCTCGCGGCGGCGGAAGCCGAAGCGGAAGCTGAAGCCGACTACTGATAGCGATGGCCGCCGAGCTTGATAACCCCGTCGCGGTGCGGCGGGTCGCCATGGATCTGCTGGCAAGGCGCGAGCATGGCCGGGCGGAGCTCTCGCGCAAGCTGCGGCAACGCGGCGCCCCCCAGGACCTGATCGACCCCGCCCTCGACCGCTTGGCCGAGGAGGGGTTGCTCAATGAAAGTCGTTACCTGGAAAGCTACATCGCCAGTCGGGCGCGGACCGGTTACGGTCCGGTGCGGATTCGCGAGGAGCTGTCGCAACGCGGTTTGCCCCGTGGCGAGATCGACGATGCGTTGAGAGAGGCTGACGTCGACTGGAACGAAAACCTGCGTGAGGCCTGGCGCCGCAAGTTCGCCCGGCTGCCGCAGGATGCCCGTGAGCGGGCCCAGCAGGGGCGTTTTTTGAGCTATAGGGGCTACTCGATGGATGCCATCAGCCGGCTCCTCAGCGGTCGGCGATCAGAGGATTGAACAAGGAAGGCACCCACCAGGGTGCCTTCCTTGTTTTCAGGGTCGGGAGATCAGCGCTCCCAATTTTCCGGCTGGTTGATGAAGTTCAGCAGTTCGCGCAGACGCCCCTGGTCGCGCCCATTGAAGGCGAAGGCCAGGCGGGTGAGGTGGGCGAATTCCGGCTCGTCCATTTCCGACTCGCTGTAGGGCTGCTGGTGGAAGCCATCGGTGACGCACAGGCCGCCGAACTCGCGCTCCAGCAGTTGCAGGGCGCGCACACTCAGCGGGTGATTCAGGCGGATCACGAAGCGGTCCTTGAGCCAGCGGCTGGAGTGGAAGTTGCTGTAGAACTGGGCAATTTCCTCGGCGGCTTCCTCGGCGGTGTGCACCAGCGTCATCAGGTTCATGTCGCTGGGCAGGATGTAGCCGTTGTCCTCCAGTTGTTCCTTGATGAACTCCAGCGCGTGGTCCCAGTAGTGGCCGCCCGGCTGGTCGAGCAGGACCACCGGTACCAGCGGGCTCTTGCCGGTCTGGATCAGGGTCAGCACTTCCAGTGCTTCATCCAGCGTGCCGAAGCCGCCTGGGCAGAGCACCAGGGCGTCGGCCTCCTTGACGAAGAACAACTTGCGCAGGAAGAAGAAGTGGAACGACAGCAGGTTGCTGGTGCCGTCCACGGTGCGGTTGGCGTGCTGCTCGAAGGGCAGTGTGATGTTGAAGCCCAGGCTGTTTTCCAGCCCGGCTCCCTCGTGGGCCGCAGCCATGATGCCGCCACCGGCGCCGGTGATGACCATCAGGTCGTAGCGGGCCAGGGTTTCGCCCAGTTCGCGGGCCAGGGCGTAGACGGGATGGTCCACCGGCGTGCGCGCCGAGCCGAATACCGTGACTTTGCGGCGACGCTTGAACTGCTCCAGGGTGCTGAAGGCGTGCTCCATCTCGCGCAGGGTCTGCAGCATGATCTTGGCGTCCCAGCGGTTGCGGTCGGCCTGGGCCATGCGGGCAACGGTGGTGAGCATCTCGCGGTACAGCGGCAGGTTCTGGCTGTGGCCGGGGGCGGCCATCTCGGCCAGTTCCTCGATCTTCTGCGCAAGGTCGGTGCCGCTGGTCTGGAAGTGTCTGGAGAGGTAGTCGTCGGGCTCATAGGGCATGTTGATACTCCTTGTTCATCAACCCCTGATCGCCTGTCCATGGGCGGAGCCGGCCACGCAAGGTGGTTCTGGCCGCAACGCATTGGCGCTTCGCCGCACGCACAGGGTTCAGCAGGAGGCCTGCCCAGTCTGGCACGCGGGGTGTGACAGTCGGTGAGGCCCCAATGATCAGATGGCGATCCGGTCTCCGGGCTCCGGAATGTTGGCCGTCCAGTTCAGGCGATCCTGGATTGCGCCCTTGAGCACATCCATCTTTTCCCGCTCGCCATGTATCAGGTATAGCTCGGGTTTGTGCTCGAAGTGGCCAACCCACTGAATCAATTGTGATTGTCCCGCATGGGCGGAGAATCCGCCGAGGGTGTGGATCTGCGCTTTCACGCTGATTCGCTGGCGCAGGATGCGTACGGACTCGGCTCCGTCGACGATGGCGCGACCCAGCGTGCCCTTGGCCTGGAAGCCCGGGAAGACGACGTGGCACTCCTCGCGCCAGAGGTTGTGCTTGAGGTGGTGGACGATGCGCCCGCCGGTGCACATGCCGCTGCCGGCGATGATGATGGCGCCACTCTTGATGCGGTTCAGCGCCATGGATTCATCGGCGCTCTGGGTGGTGCGCAGGATCGGCAGCCATTCGCCGACCTTGGCCGTGCCGGTTCCGCGCATGTATTCGCGGTCGACGTCGGCGATCTCGCCGATGTGCTGCAGGTAGATCCTGTTCGCCTGGGCGGCCATGGGGCTATCGAGGTAGACGACCTGTTGCGGCAGCCGGCCCTCCTGGTAGAAGCGTCCGAGGTAGTAGATCAGGTCCTGGGTGCGTCCTACGGCGAAGGAAGGGATCAGCACATTGCCGCCCTCGCTCTGCGCGCGCTGGAGGATGCCGGCCAGTTCCAGCAGGGTTTCGTTGGCGTCGCGGTGGTCGCGGTCGCCGTAGGTGGATTCGAGCAGCACCACGTCGGCGCGGGCCAGGGGAGTGGGCGTGCGCATCAGCGGCGAACAGGTGCTGCCCAGGTCGCCGGAGAACACCAGGCGGCGGGTCGAGCCGAATTCGTGGATCTCCAGTTCGACGATGGCCGAACCGAGGATGTGCCCGGCGTTATGGAAGGTCACGCGGATGCCCCGCGCCACGTCCACGGTGCTGCCATAGCTGACGCGGCGGCGCTGGTTCAGCGCGCGGGAGGCATCTTCGATGGTGTACAGCGGCTTGACCGGGGGCTTGCCCAGGCGGCCGCGCCATTTGTTCTCCCACTCGGCGTCCTTTTCCTGGATGTGTGCCGAGTCCATCAGCATCAGCTCCAGCAGGTCACAGCAGGACTCGGTGGCGTAGATCGGCCCCTTGTAGCCTTCCTTGGCCAGCCGCGGCAGCAGGCCGCTGTGGTCCAGGTGGGCGTGGGACAGGATCACCGCATCCAGTTCCTTCGGGTCGAAGGGGAAGGGCGTGCGGTTGTTCGCTTCGTTGTCGCGGGTGCCCTTGTTGCCGCTGCGCCCCTGGCGCATTCCGCATTCGAGCAGCACGCGGACGCCGTCGCGGGTTTCCAGCAGGTAGCAGGAACCGGTGACTTCCTGGATCGCGCCGATGAAGGTGAGAAGCGCCATGTCGTCTCCTTGTCGGAATTCTCTTTCAGCCTTGCTCGAATGGTCGCGGCGCTCGTTGATACATGTCAGCGCCCGTCCGATCTGTGGCGACCTAGACTTTCCGTCATGACCCAGGGAGAGCCGATATGTCACAGATCCTGCCAAGCCCCGAGGAGCTTGCCGCCCATGCGGCAGCCGAGCCGGAATACGCCTGCTGGCTGCGAGGCCGTGGTCCGCTTCAGCATAGCGTGCAGACCCAGGCGGCGGTCTTCCGAGTCGCTCATCAATTGGTCCAGTTCGGCCTGCAGCCGGATCTGGCGGCCGTCTACCGGCTGTTCGGCGCATTGGATCGACTGACCTGCGCCGGCCTCTGGCTGGTGGCGCACATGACCTACGCCCGGCGAGTTCGCCTCGATGGTGCGCCCTTGCAGGCCGAGGATTTCAAGGCACATCCCGAAGGGCACACAGGCGGCGCGCTGAACATGGTGCCGGCCTACGCCGGTTACCTCGCCCTCAATGCCTTGAGTGGCAAGACACGCGGCTGGCTGATGGGGCAGGGGCACTGCGTTGCGGCGATCGACGCGCTCAACGTGCTCACCGGCAACCTGCATCCGGAACAGGCCGCTGCCTATGCCGGTGGCGAGGGCGGACTGGACCGCCTGGTGCAGGACTTCTACAGCTACGCCCAGACGCCGGGCGGCAAGGTCGAGGCGCCGTTGGGCAGCCACGTCAATCCGCACACCGCTGGCGGTATCGCCGAGGGCGGCTACCTGGGTTTCGCCGAACTGATGTATGCGCACATGCCGTTGCCGGGGGAGACCCTGGTGGCGTTCCTCTCTGATGGCGCCGCCGAGGAGCAGCGCGGCAGCGACTGGATTCCCCGCTGGTGGCGTGCCGAGGATTGCGGCACGGCGCTGCCGGTGATGATCGCCAACGGTCGGCGCATCGAGCAGCGCACGGACCTGGGCACCCACGAAGGGCTGGAAGGCTTCAAGCTGCACCTGCGCCGCTGTGGCTTCGACCCGATCAGCTTCGATGGGCGCGACCCGGCAGCCTTCGTCTGCGCACTGTGGGAAATGGAAGAGCGTCTGCAACACCGCGTCGACGAGAAGGCGCGAGGCATCCTGCGCTATCCGCTGCCGATTCCCTACGGTATTGCCGAGACGACCAAGGGCTACGGCTTCTACGGTGCCGGCAGCAATGCCGCACACAACCTGCCGCTGCCGGGCAATCCCAGCCAGGACGCTGAGGCGCGCGAGCTGTTCAACCAGCACGCGGCACCGCTCTGGGTCGAGCCGGAGGAACTCGCCGAAGCCTGCCGGCTGTTCACTGCGTCCCACAGTGGCCGGGTGCTGGAGAGGGACAACCCGCTGGCCGTGCGCCGGCCCATCGAGCCCTCGATTCCGCCACTGCGCTACCGCACGGACGAATGCTCGCCGATGGCCGCGCTGGATCGTTTCTATGTCGACCTCTGCGGCGCCAACCCGGACCTGCGTGCCCGCGTCGGCAATCCGGACGAGCTGGCCAGCAACCGTCTGGGCGGCGTGCTCAAGGCGCTGCGGCATCGCGTGAGCGAACCGGAAAGCGAACTGGAAGCCGTGGATGGCCGGATCATCACGGCGCTCAACGAGGAGGCGGTGGTCTCCGCCTGCCTGGCCAACCAGGGCGGGCTGAACCTGGTGGCCAGCTACGAGGCCTTCTGCGTGAAGATGCTTGGCGCGGTGCGCCAGACGCTGATCTTCGCCCGCCAGCAGAAAGAAGTCGGGCGCACGGCGGGCTGGCTCGGCTGGCCGCTGGTGGCGACCTCGCATACCTGGGAGAACGGCAAGAACCAGCAGTCGCACCAGGACACCACCTTCTGCGAGGCGCTGCTGGGCGAGATGAGCGACATGGTGAGGGTGGTCTTCCCGGCCGACCACAACAGCCTGCTGGCGCTGCTACCGGACATCTACCGCAGCCGCGGACAACTGGCCTGCATCGTAGCGCCCAAGCGTGAGCGCCCGGCGACCTTCAACCAGGCCCAGGCCGAGCAGCTGGCGCGTGACGGCGCGATCCTGTTGGACGAGCACCCCGGCGCGGAGCCGTTGCTGCTGATCGCCAACGGCAGCTACCAACTGGCCGAAATGCGCCGCGCGGCATTGCGGCTGGAAGAGGCCGGCTACCCGTACCGACTGGTATACCTGCAGGAGCCGGGGCGTTTCCGTGCGCCACGCGATAACTGGGAGTTGCAGGCACTGACCGACGAATCCATCGCCATGCGGCTGTTCCCCGATCACTATGAACGCCGTGTGCTGCTCACCCACATGCGCCCGGAAGTGGCGCGCGGGCACCTCTGGCCGATCCTGCCGGATGCCTTGAAGACGGCTGTGCTGGGTTATCGCAACCAGGGCGGGACGCTGGACGAGGCGGGCATGCTGTTCGCCAACCGCTGCAGCTGGGGCCACGTGCTGGCAGCCTGTGCGCGGTTGCTTGACGTGCCGCGCAGTGCCCTGCTTGCGCCGGACGAGGCGGCGGCAGTGGCCGGCAAGGAAAGCCCGGCCGTGCTGCGCTGAACCGCTGCGCGCAACCGCCACGGTGCGGTTGCGCGGGTCTCAGCGCTTGAGCGGCTGGATCAGGCCATCGAGGCCGTCGATCTTCAGCTCCAGGGTCAGCTGCATCAGTCGGCCCAGTTCACCGGGCGGGAACTGGCCCTTCTTGTAGAACCACAGCAGGTACTCGTCCGGCAGGTCCACCAGCATGCGGCCCTGGTACTTGCCGAAAGGCATCGGCGTACGCGCGATCTTCAGCAGCTGTTCCTTGTCGAGCATCGGCGCGGCTTACTTCTTCAGCTTGATCTTGCAGCTGCCGGCGTCGAAGCGCTCGGTGGCGACCGGGGCGTTGGTCTTGTACTCGGTGAAGCTGTAAGTGAGGATCGCGCCCTCGGCCAGCAGTTGACGGTAGGCGGTGTTGCTGCAGACGCTGTCGCCCAGCTGGCTGCGCACGCTGTCCGGGTTTTCGCGCATGCGCTCGGCATGGCTGGCGCGCACGCTCAGGTGGTTGATCAGTTGCGGGCCCTCGACGGTGTAGCCCTGGTCGAGGATGTCCTCGTTGATGGCGCGCGGGGTGCCTTCGCTGCTTTCCTTGGCGACCTTTTCCAGGGTCTGGGTCAGTTCGAAGTCCTTCTTCGACGCGGCGTGCGCGACGGGAATGACGAGGCAGAGGGCGAGGGCGGTGAGGCGCAGCATGGGCATCTCCTGACAATGGTGCCGATTCGACCGTGGCGAGCCTTCCGGGTTCGCTGGTCATTACAGCCGGCTATTGTCCCCGAAAATCACCTTCCTGCCGAGATTCGATTGCCGCAGGCCGCTGTCCGGCCCGTCAGGCGGCCAACCACGTCAAGGACCGGAGCGAAGCGGGCCGGGCCGATCGCCACTGCGCTGCGTGCAATGAGCCGGGCCGTAGCTCTGGTACAATCGGCGGTCCGCAACCGTCGTCCTGTTCGAGCCTTCGATGTACCGTCCGATCCTCCGCACCCTGGTGGCCCGATGAGCCACGCTGTCGCCCGCCTTCGCGATGAACGCCTGGCCCGCTGCCTGAAGCCGTTCCTCGCCCGTGGTTCGCGTTCACCGCGCTGCCCCGGTTGCCGCCTGCGGCCGAACTACTGCATGTGCAGCCTGCGCCCGCAGGTCGAGTGCCATGCGGCGATGTGCCTGGTGATGTTCGACACCGAACCGCTCAAGCCCAGCAACACTGGCTGGCTGATCGCCGAGACGGTGCCCGAGACCTGGGCCTTCGGCTGGTCGCGAATCGAAGTCGATCCGGCGCTGCTGGCGCTGCTCGACGATCCGCAGTGGCAGCCTTACGTGGTGTTTCCCGGCGAGTTCGTCCAGCCCGAACGCGTGGTCACCGCGGTGGAACCGCAGGACGGCAAGCGCCCGCTGTTCATCCTGCTCGACGCCACCTGGAACGAAGCCCGCAAGATGTTTCGCAAGAGCCCCTACCTGGATCGGTTCCCGGTGCTGAGCATCACGCCCGACGCCCTGTCGCGCTATCGCCTGCGCCGCTCCAAGTACGACGAGCACCTGTGCACCGCCGAAGTGGCTGCGCTGTGCCTCGGGCTGGCCGGCGACCGCCGCGCCGGGGATGCTCTGGATGCCTACCTGGACGTGTTCAGCGAGCGCTACCTGGGCTCCAAGCGCCAGCAGCCGCTGGACGAGCAGAGCCCGGCGCATCAGGCGTTGAGGCCGTTTACCGAGCGCTAGATCGGCCCTTCATCGCATGCATGTTTCTGATTTTCAGGGCAGGCGCCGAGGTGTGCGGTTCGCGAGCAAGCTCGCTCCTACAAAGAGCGCTCGTGCCGCCGAATCCCCAGCCTGTAGGAGCGAGCTTGCTCGCGAACAGTCTCGCTCCGTTGTGCAGTAGAGATCAGGCCGCCTTCACCTCGGCCTTCTTCGGCCAAAGCTGCGCCACCAGCATGCCGGCGAGCATCAGTGCGCAGCCGAAGTAGCCGCGTGCATGCAGGGTTTCGTCGAGGAACAGTGCGCCGGCGATGGCGGCGAACACGGCTTCCAGCGACAGGATGATCGCCGCGTGGGAGGCGATGGCGTGCTTCTGCGCGATGACCTGCAGGGTGAAGCCGGTGGCAACGCCGAACAGGCCGCCGTAGATCAGGGCGGGGCCGGCCTGGATGATCGCATCGAGGTGAATCTCCTCGAATACCAGCGCCAGGATCATGCTCACCACGGCGCAGGTCACGAATTGCAGGAAGGCCAGGCGGATCGGGTCGTAGCGGCTGGCGAACAGGCCCACCAGCAGTACGTGGCCACCCCAGACGAAGGCGCCGGTCAGCTGCAGCCAGTCACCGGAGGCGACGTGGAAGTCCGGGCCGATGCTCAGCATGGCCATGCCGATCACCGCCAGCGCAGCGCCCAGCCAGGTGCCCATGCCGGCGCGGTGGCCGATCAGCAGGCCGAGCAGCGGCACGATGATGACGTACAGGCCGGTGATGAAGCCGGAGTTGGTGACGCTGGTGAACATCAGGCCGACCTGTTGCAGGTTGATGCCCACGGTCAGCGCGGTCCCGATGGCCAGGCCGGCGAGGATCAGGCCGCGGTTGAACGGCTGGGCGCCGCGCTTGCTCGACCAGGCCAGCAGCGGCAGCAGCGCCACCGCGCCGAGGGTGAAGCGCAGGCCGGTATAGAGGAAGGGGCCAATGGCGTCCATCCCGAGGCGTTGCGCGACAAAGGACACCCCCCAGATCATCGCGGTGAAGAGCATCAGGATATCGGCGCGCAGCGCTTGGGTTTTCATCTTGTTCTCGTAACAGGCAGGAAAAAAAGCGGAACTCTGCCGTAACGCCAGGGCTTTGGAAAGGGGCGCGGCGTGTCGGCGGGCACAGTGGCAGGGCCTTTCAGACCACGGTCTAAGTACGGCTGGGCGATGTATTCGCGGCGGACACCGGGGGTGGTCTTTGCGTACAATGTGACAAGCAGTGCTCTATCCGTGCTCCGACCTTTCCTGCGCAAGTCTGGCTGTTATCCACGGCAGGACTTCGGCGCGGCCTTCAAGGAAAATTCATGGCTTCCTACGAGATCCTGATCGCTGACGATCACCCGCTGTTCCGCAGTGCCCTGCACCAGGCCCTGACCTTAGGTCTTGGCCCCGAGGCGCGACTGTCGGAGGCCGCGAGTATCGCGGAGCTGGAGGCGCGCCTGAACGAGAAGGCCGACTGGGACCTGGTGTTGCTGGACCTGAACATGCCCGGCGCCTATGGCTTCTCCGGCCTGGTGCTGCTGCGCGGGCAGTACCCGCAGATTCCGGTGGTGATGGTCTCGGCCCAGGAAGACGCCGCGGTGGTGCAGCGCTCCCGCGAGTTCGGCGCCAGCGGTTTCATTCCCAAGTCCAGTGAACTGAGCGTGCTGCAGCAGGCTGTGCGCTCGGTGCTCGACGGCGATGTCTGGTGGCCGCCCCAGGTCGACGCCGTGACCGAAATGAGTGATGACGTTCGCGCTGCCAGCGCCGGTCTGGCCAGCCTCACTCCGCAGCAGTTCCGCGTGCTGACCATGGTCTGCGAAGGCCTGCTGAACAAGCAGATCGCCTTCGAGCTGAGTGTTTCGGAGGCCACGGTGAAGGCTCACGTCACCGCTATCTTCCGCAAGCTCAACGTGCGTACCCGTACCCAGGCGGCGCTGCTGCTGGCTCAGATGGAGTCGGTGCCCGGGGCCTGAGACCCGTCACATCCCGGCTCGGGGCTGTCACATTCTGTAATGGCCTTGACCCCTTTTTGACGATCGCTGGTATAGAGTGCCGCGACCTTTGCCTGTGAGAACCACAAGTGTCCGCTTCCCCCTTCAAGGGCCAGACCGGCCTGAAACGCATCTTCAACGCCGCCGGCTATTCCCTGGCCGGCTTCGCCGCCGCCTTCAAGGGTGAAGCGGCCTTCCGCCAGCTGGTGCTGATCAACGTCATCCTGATCCCGCTGTCGTTCTTCTGCGACGTCACCCGTGGCGAGCGCGCGCTGATGATCGCCGTGTGCCTGCTGGCGCTGATCGTCGAGCTGCTCAACTCCGCCATCGAGGCGGTGGTCGACCGGGTTTCGCTGGAACGCCACCCGCTGTCGAAGAACGCCAAGGACATGGGCAGCGCCGCCCAGTTCGTGGCGCTGACCATCATCACCGTGACCTGGGCAGGCATTCTGCTGGGTTAATCCCCTGTAGGAGCGAGCTTGCTCGCGAACCGCCTGACACTGAAGTCGCAGGCGTGAAGCGTTCGCGAGCAAGGGCCGGGCGTCCCCTCGGTCCTGCAAAAAGCGTCGTTCAGGGAATCATCGGCAGGACGATGTCGTCGCTGCGCGTGACTCCGGCGGTTTCGCTGCGGCAGAGTTCCAGGAACTCGCGCATGGTCGCGGTCTGGTACTTCTGCCGGTGCCAGATGAAGTAGAACTGCCGACGCAGGTCCAGGTCCGGCGTTTCCACTGGCACCAGGCTGCCTCGACGGAAGGCGTCGCGCAGCGCCAGGCGCGAGATGCAGCCGATCCCCAGCCCCGACTCCACCGCGCGCTTGATCGCCTCGGTGTGTTCCAGTTCCAGCCGCACGTTCAGTGGTTCGACGTGGTGCCGCATGGCCTGGTCGAAGGTCAGCCGCGTGCCCGAGCCCTGTTCCCGCAGGATCCACGCTTCCTCCGTCAGTCGCTCCAGGCTCGCGCGGCCTTCGCGGGCGAGCGGGTGCTGCGGTGCGCAGAACACCACCAGCTCGTCTTCCATCCAGGGCTGCACTTCGATGTCCGGGTGCTGGCAGTCGCCCTCGATCAGGCCCAGGTCCAGCTCGTAATGCGCCACGCGCTGCACCACGTGGGCGGTGTTGTGCACGTGCAGGCGCACGCGGCAGTCTGGCTGGCGCTGCATGAAGGTGCCGATCAGCAGGGTGGCCAGGTAGTTGCCGATGGTCAGGGTGGCGCCCAGGTCCAGCGAGCCGAAGGCGCTCTTGCCGTTGAGCATGTTCTCGATCTCGCCGCCGCGGTCGAGCAGGGCCACCGCCTGGGGCAGCAGTTGGCGGCCGAGGGCGTTGAGGGTCAGGCGCTTGCCGGAGCGGTCGAACAGCTTGCAGTCGAACTGCCGCTCCAGTTCGCCCAGGGCGGTGCTGGTGGCCGACTGCGACATGGACAGGGCTTCGGCGGCACGGGAGACGCTTTCCTGCTGGGCGACGGCGACGAAGACTTCGAGCTGGCGCAGGGTGAATTTCATTCAGAGGGGCTCCGGAGAAGGCTGCGCGACATTTCGTCACCCCGGCGTAGGAAGGGCCTGACGGTATCCTTTCGCGGCGACTGGGCGGCCTTATCTGCGTTTTGGATTAGCAATATCCAGATAATTTATTTTGCGGATATTGTCGCCGCCTATAAAATGTCGCGCAATTGCGCTACGTCCGGGATCCGCTGGGGTGCGCCACGTTTCTCCTAGGAGTCCTTGATGAGCAACCTGTACACCGAGCGCGTTCTCAGCGTGCACCACTGGAACGACACCCTCTTCAGCTTCAAGACCACCCGTAACCCGGGGCTGCGCTTCAAGACCGGTCAGTTCGTGATGATCGGCCTGGAAGTCAACGGTCGTCCGCTGATGCGCGCGTACAGCATCGCCAGCCCGAACTACGAAGAGCACCTGGAGTTCTTCAGCATCAAGGTACCGGACGGTCCGCTGACTTCGCGTCTGCAGCACCTGAAGGAAGGCGACGAGCTGATGGTCAGCCGCAAGCCCACCGGCACCCTGGTGCTGGACGACCTCAAGCCCGGCAAGCACCTGTACCTGCTGAGCACCGGCACCGGCATGGCGCCGTTCCTGTCGGTCATCCAGGACCCGGAAGTCTACGAGCGCTTCGAGAAGGTCATCCTGGTCCACGGTGTGCGCTGGGTCAGCGAACTCGCTTACGCGGACTTCATCACCAAGGTCCTGCCGGAGCACGAGTACTTCGGCGACATGGTGAAAGAGAAGCTGATCTATTGCCCGCTGGTGACCCGCGAAGAGTTCCACAGCATGGGCCGTCAGACCGACCTGATGCGCAGCGGCAAGCTGTTCGCCGACATCGGCCTGCCGCCGATGAACCCGCAGGACGACCGCGCGATGATCTGCGGTAGCCCGAGCATGCTCGACGAGACCAGCGAAGTGCTGAACAGCTTCGGCCTGCAGATCTCCCCGCGCATGGGCGAGCCGGGCGATTACCTGATCGAGCGTGCCTTCGTCGAGAAGTAAGCCGAGAAGCAAGCAGCGCCGTCCAAACCAGGAACGCCGCGATTCCCAAAGGGATCGCGGCGTTTTTTTGTGCCTGAATGTGCACCTTGAGTTGCGGCTCTTTGTAGTGGCGTCAGACCAGCCGCTGTCCCGAAACCGCCGGGTGATACAGCGGTTGCACCTTGTTCCCCGCCGGGTCCAGCAGGTGGAAGCTGCGTGCGCCGTCACCATGGTCGAAGGGGCGGTCCAGCAGGGTTACGCCGCGCGCCTTGAAGTACTGGTACCAGGCTTCCAGCTCTTCCACGCTGTCCACCACGAAGCCGTAGTGGTCCAGTGTCTGCAGGCCGTTGGCGGCGCCGAAGCCACGGCCGAGCGAGAGGTTGTCGTTGCCGCAGGTGAGGTAGACCAGGTCTTCGTTGGCCCGGTTGAGTACCTCCATGCCGAGCACGTCGACGTAGAAGCGCTCGCACTCTTCCAGGTTCGGCACCAGCAGGGCGAGGTGGCGCAGGCCGTTGAGGCGGCCGGGGCGGGCAGGGAGATCGGACATGGACGCGGTTCCTTTTTTGTATACAATTTGATTTCAAATTTAAAACAAAAGGAACGCCCTGTGTACAGTCTGTTCATCAAGACCCGTGTGAAGCCCGGTAGCGCCGATGATTTTCTCCACGCCATCAAGGCCAACGCTGCTGCTTCCGTGTCCAGCGAGCCGGGCTGCCTGGTCTTCGATGTGTCCCAGGATCGCCTCGATCCGGACGTGATCTACCTCTACGAAATCTACCGCGACGACGCGGCCTACGAGGCGCACACGCAGACCGCGCACTTCCGCGACAGCCGCCCGCTGGTGGAGCCGCTGATCGTCGAGCAGGAGTGCTTCGAGAGCGACGTGATCGCCCTCAATCCGGTGGACTGACGCCGGTTTCAGTCAGTGGCGCGTTGCAGGTCCAGCACACGGATCTCTCCGTCGGCGGGGTAGTGCCAGTGCACGTCGAGGTCCCACAGGCGCACGCCGTAGCGGCGCTCGGGCGGAGGCTTCTGGTAGGCCGGGCGCGGGTCCTGGGCGAGGCATTGCTCGACCAGTTCGCGCACCGGCTGGCCCAGACGCAGGCCATGTTCATGGGCCTGGCAGAGGGCTTCGTCGCTCCAGTGCACGGTGATGGGCGCGGGCGGGGCATCGGCGATGGCGTTGCGTGCGTCCACGACTATGTCGGCGTAGGGCACGTAGGGCTTGATGTCGATCACCGGAGTGCCATCCAGCAGGTCGATACCGGAGAGCCAGAGGCGGCCGGCTTCGACCTTCTCCAGTTTCACCACCGACTGGCCGAGGCCGTTGGGGCGGTGGGTGGCGCGGGTGGCGAACACCCCCATGGGCTGGTTGCCACCCAGGCGCGGCGGGCGCACCTTCAGGCGCGGCTTGTCTTCCAGCGCCTGGTGAAAGAGGAAGATCAGCCAGATGTGGCTGACCTGCTCCAGGCCTGCCACCGCATCGCCCGTGTCGAAGGGCGGCAGCAGTTCCAGTACGCCGGTCGCGGCCGGGGCCAGTTGCGGCTGGCGCGGGATGGCGAACTTCTCCTTGAAGCAGGAGCGGACGTGGCCGATGGGCGAGACGGTGTGGGACATGGCGGCACAAGCGATTGCAAGGGCCGCCATGGTACCCGATTACGCGCTTCAGCCCAGGTGGAAGCCGCCGTCGATGGGGATGATGTTGCCGGTCATGTAGGCGCCGGCGGCGCTCGCCAGGCTGATGGCCAGGGCGGACATCTCTTCCTCGCGGCCCCAGCGGCGCATGGGGATGACAGCGGTGTCCTCGGCCATGGCCTGCTCGTCGTTGGCGATATGGCGGGTCATCTTGCTGGGGAAGCGGCCGGGGGCGATGACGTTGACGTTGATGTGGTCGCTCACCAGTTCGCGGGCAAGCATGCGCGACAGCTGGTGCAGCGCGGCCTTGCTCGGGCCGTAGGCGTAGGCGCTCTCACCGTGGGAAGTGACGCCGGCCACCGAGCCGATGTTGATCACCCGCGCCGGGCTCTGCGCGTTGCCGGCCTTCTTCAGCAGCGGCAGCAGTTGCTGGATGCAGCTGAACACCGCGGTGACGTTGAGCTGCATGACCTTCTCCCAGCCGGAGGCCGGGTAGCTTTCCAGTGGCGCGCCCCAGGTGGTGCCGGCGTTGTTCACCAGGATGTCGAGGTGGTCCAGGCGCTCGGCGAGATCGGCGGCCAGCACGCGGGCGCCTTCCTCGGTGGCGAGGTTGGCCGGCAGGCCGATGCACTCGCCGTATTGCGACAGCTCGCTGGCGGTCTCGGCGCAGGCGGCGCCGTCACGGGCGCAGATGATCACTCTGGCGCCGGCTTCGAGCAGGCCCTGGGCGATCATCCGGCCGATGCCACGGGTGCCGCCGGTGACCAGTGCGGTCTTGCCTGCGAGGGAAAAATACGGGTGCATGAGCCTCTCCTGGCTGGGTTTTCGCCTCACCCTAGCGGGATAGCCCGGGCCCTCCGAGCACTATCCAACCGGGAAATGGCGGCGCATTACGCGATGACTGCACTTTCTTAACCGGCGCATAACCATCGCTGGCCTAGTGTCCGCCGCACAGTCGGGTGGCCGGGGGCCAGGTGATGCAGGGTTGGAGCAAGGATCAGAAGGCGCTGGCGCTGTTGTTGGGTGTTTCGGCCCTGTTGCTGGTGGCCGGGCTGGGCTGGCGCGAGGTCTGGGGGCCGGAAGTACGCTGGGCGGATATCGCCCTGCAGATGCTGCAGTCGGGGGATTACTTCGATCCCTATCTGCGCGGGGCGCCGTATTACGACAAGCCGCTGCTGTCGTACTGGCTGATCACCGCGCCGGCCAGCCTGTTCGGCCTCAACCACTGGACGCTGCGCCTGAGCACCGTCCTCGCCGGGCTGGGCAGCATCTGGCTGACGTGGTGGCTGGGCGAACGCCTGTTGCGCAAGGGCACCGGCTTGCTGGCCGGCTGGTTGTTGGCGACCACCTTCTATTTCCTGTTCTGGGCGCGGGTGGCGACGGCGGACATGCTCACGGTGTTCGGCGTGCTGGCGGCGCTGGCCTGGTACTGGCGCAATCCGGAAGACACCCGCTTTTCAGGCTACCTGGGCTTCTGCCTGATCCTGTCGCTGACCTCGCTGTGCAAGGGCCTGATCGGTTTCGTCCTGCCGGTGCTGGTGCTGCTGCCCCATCTGTTCAGCGCGGGGCGCTGGCGCCGGCATCTCAATGGGCGGCTGCTGGCAGCGCTGGTGGCGGCGGGTGGGGTGTATGCGATTCCCTTCGTGCTGTCGCATTTCTATGGCCAGCCCAGCTACGGCGAGAGCGGGCTGGCACTGGTGTTCCGCGAGAACGTGGTGCGCTTCTTCCAGCCCTTTGACCACGAGGGGCCGATCTACACCTACCTGCTGTACTTGCCGGCCTATACGCTGCCGTGGGCGCCGCTATGGATCATCGGCCTGTGGTTCGCGGTTCGCCGCTGGAAGCAGCTGGAGCCTAACGCGCGTTGGCTGGTGTGGGCGCTGGTGCTGCTGTTCGCTTTCTTCACCGCCAGCGGCGGCCGGCGCAGTTACTACGTGCTGCCCCTGGTGCCGTTCGCCCAGTTGCTGGCGGCCTGGTGGGTGGTCGAGTCGCGGCAGGAGCGCGGGCTCGTTGGGTTGGGGCGCGTCTGGCCGCGAGCGGTGGGGGTGAGCGCGCTGCTGATGCTGCTGGTGCTGGGCGTGGCCTATCCGTGGAGCAATGGCGGCGGCGGGATTCCAGTCTTCGCCCAGGAGGTGCGTGCAGCGGCCGAGCAGACCGCGCCCTGGTCGCAGTGGCGGGTGCTGATCCTCGGCGATGACGACGCGCGCCTGCCGATGTATCTGGAACGGCGCGGTGATCGGCAAGCGCAGCCCTTCCTCTATATCCACTCGGGTTATCCACAGGGAGACAGCGCCGCGTTGTTCGCCTGGCTGCGCCAGCGTACCGGCGAGGACTGGGACCCGGCGCGCACCCTGATCATCTCGCAGGCGACCCACGCAGGAGAGCAGCCGCTGAACTGGTTGACGGCGGATCACCGGCTGATCGAGTCGACGCTCAATAATGGTCAGCGCCTGGGGCGCGCCAAGAACAAGGAGGCCAGCCTGGCCTACCTACCCCTGGCCAAGCCGCTCAGCGCGAACGCAGCGCCCGGCGCAGCAGAAGCAGGTACGGCGGCAGATTGACCACCACCACCACGAGGCCGAGGACGACCTGGGTCGCTTCGGTCAGGCCGGCGGGGTAGATCAGCGGGATCAGGTAGTGCTCGATGAAGCCGCCGCTGTAGCCGTTGTCGCCGGCCAGGGCGCGGAAGTGGTTTTCCAGCGGGGTGAGCGGGCAGTAGAGGTGGAGAAATTCCACCGCCAGGCCCCAGGCCGCCGCCGGCACGTGCAGCCAGGCCAGGCGCGGCCAGCGCAGCACCAGCAGGCCGCCGAGCAGCACGAAGAGGATGAAGCCCAGATGGAACAGGACGGTGGCGTCGGCGGCCAGGCGGTAGAGCACGGAGGCCTCAGCGCTGCTGGCGCTGGGTCAGGCCCTTGAGGAAGTTGCGCAGCAACTGGTCGCCGCAGGGGCGGTAGTTGTTGTGGCCGGGCTTGCGGAACAGCGCGCCCAGTTCGGTCTTGGTGACGATGAAGCTGACGCTGTCGAGGATCGCCAGGATGTCGTCGTCACGCAGCTCGAAGGCGACGCGCAGCTTTTTCAGGGTGATGTTGTTGGTCAGCGGCAGCTCCACCGGCGGCAGCGGGCGGGACTCGTCGCGACCGCGGCGGTGCACGATCAGGCCGTCGAGGAAGTGCGCCAGTACGCGGTCGCTGCAGGGCTTGTATTCCGGCTCGTCGTCGCGGGCGAGGAAGCTGCCGATTTCCTCGGTGCTGACATTGAACCCGGCCAGCGCGGTGATCTCGGCCACCTGCGCGTCGCGGATGTCCAGCAGGTAGCGCAGGCTGCGCAGTACGTCGTTGTTGGTCATGTTCGTTCCAGGCAAATGAAAAGCCCCGCATCGGCGGGGCTTTTGCGGATCAGACCAGTTCGGCCCAGAGGTCGTACTCGTCGGCGTCGGTGATGCGCACGCGCACCTTGTCGCCCGGCTTCACGTCGAAGCTGTCGACGTAGACAGCGCCGTCGATCTCCGGGGCGTCGGCGAAGGAGCGGCCTACGGCGCCTTCATCGTCCACTTCGTCGATCAGCACTTCGATTTCCTTGCCGATCTTCAGTTGCAGGCGCGCGGCGGAGATGGCCTGCTGGTGCGCCATGAAGCGCTCCCAGCGGTCCTGTTTCACGTCGTCGGGCACCACGTCCAGGCCCAGCTCGTTGGCCGGGGCGCCTTCCACCGGGGAGTACTGGAAGCAGCCGACGCGGTCGAGCTGGGCTTCGGTCAGCCAGTCCAGCAGGTACTGGAAGTCTTCCTCGGTCTCGCCGGGGAAGCCGACGATGAAGGTGGAGCGGATGGTCAGCTCGGGGCAGATCTCGCGCCACTTCTTGATGCGGGCCAGGGTCTTGTCCTCGAAGGCGGGGCGCTTCATGGACTTGAGCACCTTGGGGCTCGCGTGCTGGAAGGGGATGTCCAGGTAGGGCAGCAGCTTGCCCTCGGCCATCAGCGGGATCACGTCGTCGACGTTGGGGTACGGGTAGACGTAGTGCAGACGTACCCACACGCCCATGGAGGAGAGCGCCTGGCACAGCTCCAGCATGCGGGTCTTCACCGGCTGGCCGTCCCAGAAGTCCATCTTGTACTTCAGGTCCACGCCGTAGGCGCTGGTGTCCTGGGAGATGACCAGCAGCTCTTTCACGCCGGCTTTTACCAGGCGCTGGGCTTCGCTGAGTACGTCGCCCACCGGGCGGCTGACCAGCTTGCCGCGCATGGATGGGATGATGCAGAAGCTGCAGCTGTGGTTGCAGCCTTCGGAAATCTTCAGGTACGCGTAGTGGCGCGGGGTCAGCTTGATGCCCTGCGGCGGGACCAGGTCGATCAGCGGGTTGTGCTCGGCCTTGGGCGGGATCACCTCGTGGACGGCATTGACCACCTGCTCGTACTGCTGCGGGCCGGTCACGGCCAGCACGCTGGGGTGCACGTCACGGATGCTGTCTTCGGCGACGCCCATGCAGCCGGTGACGATCACCTTGCCGTTTTCGGCGATGGCTTCGCCGATGGCGTCCAGGGACTCGGCCTTGGCGCTGTCGATGAAGCCGCAGGTGTTCACCACCACCACGTCTGCGTCCTGGTAGGTGGGGACGATTTCGTACCCTTCCATGCGCAGCTGGGTGAGGATGCGTTCGGAATCGACCGTGGCTTTAGGGCAACCAAGGCTGACGAACCCGACTTTGGGTGTGGCGGTGGACATGTGCGGCTAACCTCGAAGGGCGCGCTGGCGGCGCCTCTGATCAAAAAGTGCGCAATTCTAGCGGCGTCCCGCGCACTTGACCAGCCTCTCTGGGACAAGCTGTCGCACGCCGCTGCGCAGCCCCGTCCGCCCGGTAATTCCGGGCAACAGGCTCTATAGTCATTCAGAACCTTCTTACCCGGCGCTTGCATCGACGAAAGGGTCGGAGCAGGATGCGCCGAATTTTTTTGAGGAATTTTGTTACATGTCCGATGCAAGCGCCGGCACCGTTGAACATGAGCAGCCCCATTCGAGCTCCGCGATCGGCCTGATGGTCGGCGCGGTGGGGGTCTGCTATGGGGACATCGGCACCAGCCCGCTGTACACCCTCAAGGAGGTCTTCGTCGGCGGTTACGGCGTGCAGGCCAACCACGACGGTGTGCTGGGGGTGCTGTCGCTGATCTTCTGGTCGCTGATCTGGGTGGTGTCGATCAAGTACGTGATCTTCGTCCTGCGCGCGGACAACCAGGGCGAGGGCGGGGTGATGGCGCTGTCCGCGCTGGCCCGTCGCGCCGCCAGCGGGCGCCGCAAGCTGCAGGGCATGGTGGTGATCGCCGGTCTGATCGGCGCGGCACTGTTCTATGGCGACAGCATGATCACCCCGGCGATCTCCGTGCTCTCGGCCATCGAGGGTCTGGAAATCGCCTTCGACGGCCTCGAGCACTGGGTGGTGCCGCTGTCGCTGATCGTGCTGGTCGGCCTGTTCCTCATCCAGAAGCACGGCACCGCGCGCATCGGCATCCTCTTCGGCCCGGTCATGGTGGCCTGGTTCCTTGCCCTGGCCGCGCTGGGCATCTATGGCGTATGGCAGCAGCCGGAAGTGTTGAAGGCGATGAGCCCGGGCTGGGCGCTGAATTTCTTCATCTCGCATCCAGGGATCGGCGTGGCCATTCTCGGCGCCACGGTGCTGGCGCTGACCGGCGCCGAAGCGCTGTACGCCGACATGGGCCACTTCGGCCGCAAGCCCATCGCCCGCGCCTGGTTCGCCCTGGTGCTGCCGGCGCTGGTGCTCAACTACTTCGGCCAGGGCGCGACCATCCTGGTGAATGCCGAAGCGGCGCGTAACCCCTTCTACCTGACCGCGCCGGGCTGGGCGCTGCTGCCGATGGTGGCGCTGTCCACCGCGGCCACGGTCATCGCCTCCCAGGCCGTGATTTCCGGCGCCTTCTCGCTGACTCGCCAGGCGATCCAGCTCGGCTACGTGCCGCGGATGTCGATCCAGCACACCTCCAGTCACGAGCAGGGGCAGATCTACATCCCCATGGTGAACTGGGCGCTGATGGTCGGCGTGGTGCTGCTGGTGCTGGGCTTCGAATCCTCCGCCGCGCTGGCCTCGGCCTATGGCGTGGCGGTGACCGGTACCATGCTGATGACCACCCTGCTGATGGGAGTGGTGCTCTGGCTGCTGTGGAAATGGCCGATGTGGCTGGCCATTCCGTTCTTCGTGATGATGCTGCTGGTGGACAGCCTGTTCTTTGCCGCCAACCTGCCCAAGGTCATCCAGGGTGGCGCGTTCCCGGTGATCGCCGGTATTGCCCTGTTCATCCTGATGACTACCTGGAAGCGCGGCCGGCAATTGCTGGTGGACCGTCTGGACGAAGGCTCGCTGCCGCTGCCGCTGTTCATCTCCAGCATCCGTTCGCAGCCGCCGCATCGCGTGCAGGGCACCGCGGTGTTCCTCACCGCTCGTACCGACGCCGTGCCTCACGCGCTGTTGCACAACCTGCTGCACAACCAGGTGCTGCATGAGCAGGTCGTGCTGCTCACCGTGGTCAACGAAGACAGCCCGCGCGTGCCGCCGGACCGCCGTTTCGAGGTGGATGCCTATGGCGAAGGCTTCTTCCGCGTGGTGCTGCACTTCGGTTTCATGGAAGACCCGGACATCCCGCAGGCGCTCAAGCTGTGCCACCTCAACGAGCTGGACTTCAGCCCGATGCGCACCACCTACTTCCTCAGCCGCGAGACGGTGATCCCCTCCAAGCTGATCGGCATGGCGCGCTGGCGCGAGGCGCTGTTCGCGTTCCTGCTGAAGAACGCCAACGGCAACCTGCGCTACTTCAACCTGCCGCTGAACCGGGTGATCGAGCTGGGGACGCAGGTGGAAATCTGAGTTTCAGCTGCATGAAAAGGCGCGCCATTTGGCGCGCTTTTTCTTTGTGGCAGGGGCGGAGCTGAGAGTTCTCTTGTAGGAGCGGGCCATGCCCGCGATCGCGCGCATGGCGCGCTCCTACAGGGTGCGCTGAACGGGATCAGGTGGGGCCTGTCGGAAATCAGGATCGCCCCCCGACCGCCACCACAGGCTCGCGGGGTTTGGCCAAGACGGCCGGAGGGCGATGTTCGCTGAAGGCTCAGCCCTGGCTGGTGCTGCCGCCCCATTCGAGGAAGCGCACCTTGTGGGTCTGGCCTTCGTGGTCCTGGTAGACCATGTAGGCGGGAACGATGCCGACCTTGCCGGAGTTGTCGGTGCGGTGCAGGACCTTGTCGACGTCCAGGGACATGCCGTAGTGGTATTCGGTGACCGGCAGATCGGCGCCGGGGTTCTTGATTGCGTCCTGGGCAAAAGCCATGGGGGCGAGGCTGGAGATGACAGCCGACACGACAGAGGCAAGCTTCATTCTTTATTTCCTCGGTGAGGGCCCGTTGGGGCCCCTGAGTGGGATTGAAAGCCCCACCGGGGAGCGCTGGCATCGATGATGTCTGTCCTGGGGTCCAGACAGGACAGGGGACGATGCTTCAGGCGTCCATCAGGTGGCGGGGCACGGGAGTGATATTCCTCCTCCGGGTGCCCGCCGGGAAATTGATGTGCTTGCTAATGAAAATTGATGGAGGTGATGTGGCGCTCTGTCGCAGGCATCCCCGCAAAGTGCCGCACTAGGGCTGCCAGTCGCGCCAGTGCTGGCAGTCGCCTTTACAGCGGCCGGGGCAGGCGCAGCCGGTTCGGCTACGCCCGGTGGCCCTTTCCATGCGCCGGGCGACCTCCTCGTCATCGGCGAAGGGCAGCATGCTGGCCTCCTCGATGCCGCGCTCGCGGTGCGCGCGCAGGCACCAGCCTGCGCCGAAGTACAGCACCAGCAGGCCGAACAGTCCCAGCCAGAGCGTCATCTCAGGCCATCCGCTCGGCGACGCGCATGGCTTCCGGGCGGGCCTGGCGCACGGTCATCCAGGTGTTCCAGGCCATCAGCAGCATGCCGCCCAGGAACATCATCCCGCCGCTCATGCGCACCACGAAGCCGGGGTGGCTGGCCTGCAGTGCCTCGACGAAGGAATAGGTGAGCGTGCCGTCGGCGTTCACCGCCCGCCACATCAGGCCCTGGGTGATGCCATTGACCCACATCGAGGCGATGTAGAGGACCGTACCGATGGTGGCCAGCCAGAAATGTGCGTTGATCAGACCGATGCTGTGCATCTGTTCGCGACCGAAGACCTTGGGAATCAGGTGGTAGAGCGAGCCGATGGAAATCATCGCCACCCAGCCCAGCGCACCGGCATGGACGTGGCCGATGGTCCAGTCAGTGTAATGAGACAGGGCGTTGACGGTCTTGATCGCCATCATCGGACCTTCGAAGGTCGACATGCCGTAGAACGCCAGGGAGACCACGAGGAAGCGCAGGATCGGATCAGTGCGCAACTTATGCCAGGCGCCCGAGAGCGTCATCATGCCGTTGATCATGCCGCCCCAGCTGGGTGCCAGGAGGATCAGCGACATCACCATGCCCAGGCTCTGCGCCCAGTCGGGCAAGGCGGTGTAGTGCAGGTGGTGCGGGCCGGCCCAGATGTACAGGGTGATCAGCGCCCAGAAGTGGACGATCGACAGCCGGTAGGAGTACACCGGGCGCCCGGCCTGCTTGGGCACGAAGTAGTACATCATCCCGAGGAAGCCGGTGGTCAGGAAGAAGCCCACCGCGTTGTGCCCGTACCACCACTGCACCATGGCGTCGGTGGCGCCGGAATACACCGGATAGGACTTGAACCAGTCCACCGGAATGGCCAGGTGGTTGACGATGTGCAGCATCGCCGTGACCAGGATGAAGGCGGCGAAGAACCAGTTGCCCACATAGATGTGCGATGTCTTGCGCTTCATCAGGGTGCCGAAGAACACCACCGCATAGGCGACCCAGACAATGGCCATCCACACCGCGCCGGTGAATTCGATCTCGGCGTATTCCTTGGTGGTGGTGTAGCCCAGCGGCAGGCTGATCATCATCACCACGATCAGCGCCTGCCAGCCCCAGAAAGTGAAGGCCGCGAGGCTATCGGAGAACAGGCGCGTCTGGCAGGTACGCTGCACCGTGTAGTAGCTGGTGGCGAAGAGTGCACAACCGCCGAAGGCGAAGATCACCAGGCTGGTGTGCAGTGGGCGCAGGCGCCCGAAACTGGTCCAGGGCAGGTCCAGGTTCAGTTGCGGCCAGACCAGCTGGGAGGCGATCAGTACCCCCATGGCCATGCCGACCACGCCCCAGACCACCGTCATGATGGCGAATTGGCGAACCACCCTGTAGTTGTACGCCTGCTCCGTGCTTCTCGTGTTCATGCTCGATTCCCGCTTGTGACAGAACGTCCGGGCAGGCCGCTGGCGTGCTCCGGGGTGCGGGCAATCTAAGGAGAAGGGCGCAGGCGAAACAGATTCAGATGGGCCGCTCAAATGCGTATCAGCGGCCCGGCACGCGAATTCAGGCGATATCCATGCGCCCTGCGAGGAAATGCCGCAGGCGTTCCTGCAGGTAATCCACCGCCTGTTCCTCGGCGAGGTATTCGCTGACGCGCATCAGGCGCCAGTACTGGCCTTCATCGCCGAAACGGATGGCATCGAGCTCGGACGGTTCCAGCCGCGCCACCAGAAACCACGCCCAGGGCGCCGGGCCGTGGGTGGCGGGATAGCGGCGTTGCCACTCGATGCGCCGCTCGTCCAGGCGCAGGGCGAATTCTTCTTCCAGCTCGCGCAAGGCGCATTGCGCCGGGGTTTCATTGCCCTCGCGGCCGCCGCCGGGGAAATCCCAGCAGCCGGGGTAGGGGATGCCGGGCTTGTCGTCGCGCTTGTAGACCACCAGTTGGCCGGCATGGAATAACGCCAGCTTGGCGCCGGTGAAGTCGTCTTCGTGCTGCATGGCTTCGTTCCCCCTGTAACTCGACTAGTCTTTCCCGACTGCGGACGGTGCTTTGCCGCCCGCAAGCGCGTATGATGCGCGACCTTTTTTATTCGCTGCATGCCACACCGGGAGGTGCCCAGATGACCGACACGCACGAAAACCTTGAAGAACTTACCCCAGCCCCGGCCGGCGAGAAACTGCAGAAAGTCCTCGCGCGCATGGGCGTCGGCTCGCGCCGTGACGTCGAAGCCTGGATCGAAGAAGGCCGCGTCAAGGTCAATGGCGCCGTGGCCACCCTCGGCCAGCGCGTGGGTGACCGCGATGCTATCGCCGTTGATGACCGCCTGCTCAAGCGCGAGAAGATCGAAGAACACGTCCGTCGCGTGCTGATCTACAACAAGCCCGAAGGCGAAGTCTGCACCCGCGACGATCCCGAAGGCCGCCCGACCGTGTTCGACCGCCTGCCGCGTCTGCGCAGCGGCCGCTGGATCAACGTCGGTCGCCTGGACATCAACACCACCGGCCTGCTGATGTTCACCACCGACGGCGAACTGGCCAACCGCCTGATGCACCCGTCCTACGAGATGGACCGCGAGTACGCCGTGCGCGTGCGCGGCGAAGTCGACGAAGAGATGATCGAGCGCCTGAAAGCCGGCGTGATGCTCGAAGACGGCCCGGCCAAGTTCAGCGACATCCAGGAAGCACCCGGTGGCGAAGGCTTCAACCACTGGTACCACGTGGTGGTGATGGAAGGTCGTAACCGCGAAGTCCGCCGCCTGTGGGAATCCCAGGGCGTGGTGGTCAGCCGCCTGAAGCGCGTGCGCTTCGGACCGGTCTTCCTGACCTCCGAGCTGACCATGGGCCGCTACCGCGAGATGGGCCAGCGCGAGCTGGACATCCTCAGCGAGGAAGTCGGCCTGAAGCCGGTCGCCCTGCCGGCGGTCTCCACCAAGACCAAGGAAAAGGTCGAGCGCCAGGAGCGCAAGCTCGGCAAGAAGCTGGCGCCCAGCGAGCGTCCTGGCCGTGGCTCGCGTACCCGTACCGAGCGCGTCGAAGGCGAGCGCCCGCAGCGTGCTCCGCGTCCGGCGGCTGGTGAGCGTCCGGCTCGTGGTCCGCGTGATGGCGATGAACGTCCGGCTCGCGCTCCGCGCGATACCGGTGATCGTCCGGCCCGTGGCCCGCGCAGCGATTCCGCTGACAGCCGTGCTCCGCGCAAGCCGCGTGACGCCGGTGGTGATCGTCCCGCTCGCGCTCCGCGTGATACCGGTGATCGTCCGGCCCGTGGCCCGCGCAGCGATTCGGCCGACAGCCGTGCTCCGCGCAAGCCGCGTGACGCCGGTGGTGATCGTCCGGCTCGCGCTCCGCGTGATGCCGGTGATCGTCCGGCCCGTGGCCCGCGCAGCGATGCCGGTGAGAGCCGTGCTCCGCGCAAGGCACCGAGCGACCGTCCGGCGCGTGAGAAAGGCGCACCGCTGGCCGAGCGCCCCGGCAAGCCGGCGCGCAAGCCGATCGCCAAGCGTCGTCCGCAGGCTGCCGGTGACGGCATGCGTCCGGGCTTCAAGCGCTAAGCGACAGCAGTAAATGAAAAAGGGCTCCTCGGAGCCCTTTTTTATTGCCTGCGATTTACCAGCTGCAGACCTGTAGGAGGCGTTATCCGTCGAATCAGCTGGCGCAGGCCAGGCGATTGCGCCCGTCGCGCTTGGCTTCGTAGAGAGCGCTGTCGGCTCGGCGCAGCAGGTCGTCCACCGACTCGCCGCCATTGAGGGTTGCGCAGCCCAGGCTGATGGACAGCGGCAAGCGTTTGCCGCCTACGGCCAGCTCCAGCTCTTCCACGGCAGTGCGCAGCCGTTCGCCCACCTGTGCGGCGGCAACGCCGGGGGTGTTGGAGAGCAGCACGAGGAACTCCTCGCCGCCGAAGCGGAACACCATGTCGACGTTGCGCAGGCTGTTCTTCAGGGCGCTGGCCACGGCGCGCAGGGCGTCGTCGCCGACGCTGTGGCCGTGTTCGTCGTTGATCCGCTTGAAGTGGTCCAGGTCGAGCATGAGGATCGACAGGGGCAGCAGGTGGCGCCGGGCGACTTCCACTTCGCGGCCCAGGGTCTGGTCCATGGCGATGCGGTTGCCGGTGCCGGTCAGCGCGTCACGCAGGGCGGACTGTACGGCGGCGCGGTAGAGCAGGGCGTTGCGCAGCGGATAGAGCAGGCAGGCCATCAGCGATTCCAACTGCCCCAGCTCAGCTTCGGCGAAGCGTTTGGCGCGCCGGAAGCTGATCTCGCCGAGGTATTCGCTGGCGTGGGTCAGGCGGTAGTCGGCGCTGTGCTTGGCCGGCTCGCCGAACTCCAGGCGCAGGTCCGCGCCGGCGTGGTGATAGGCCAGGTACTCCACGGGCAGCATCTGCTGGATCTCGCGGAAGAACACCGCGAGGATGCGGTCCGCTTCCAGGCTCACCTGCAATTGCAGGTTCAGCTGCTGGCGCAGTTCCAGCAGGTCCAGCGAACGCCGCGAAGGGAGGCGGAGGTCCTGGCTGGCCGCGCGCTGGAGCTTGGCGGCATCGAAATCGATGGTGTTGGACTGCTTGGGAGGAACCATGGCGGCAACCATTTTTACGGCGTTTGCAGGGATAGAGCGATTTCCGTGCCAGGGCGCGGAAAGGCCTGAAAAGTCGCTGTATTGACCGACCGATGGTGGTCAGGGTTCCCAGGTGGCGGAAGGTTTCGCCAGAAGTCTGGCGAAATAGTGGCACTTTGCCGGGGTGCTGGCTGGGGCGGAGCCAGAAAAATGGCGGGAAGCGGCGTCGTTGCTGGGCTGCAGGTCGACGCCGCTGGTACGTCAGTACCTTTTCTCGGGGCGGGAGTCAGTCCTGGGCGTTGAAGGCCTGGCCGTTGACGCCCTGGCTGTCCGGGCCCATCAGGTACAGGTAGACCGGCATGATCTCTTCGGGCGTCGGGTTGTTGTAGGCGTTCTCGCCCGGATAGGCGTGGGCGCGCATGGCGGTGCGGGTGGCGCCGGGGTTGACGCTGTTGGCGCGCACGCGGGTGATGTCCTCGCACTCGTCCGCCAGCACCTGCATCAGGCCCTCGGTGGCGAACTTCGACACTGCGTAGGCGCCCCAGTAGGCGCGGCCCTTGCGGCCGACACTGCTGGAGGTGAAGACCACCGAGGCATCCTCGGAGAGCTTGAGCAGCGGCAGCAGGGTATGGGTGAGGCTGAACATGGCGTTGACGTTCACCTGCATGACGCGGGTGAAGTTGTCGGTGGAAATCTGCTCGATGGGCGAGCGCAGGCCGAGGATCGAGGCGTTGTGCAGCAGGCCGTCGAGCTTGCCGAACTCATTCTCGATCATGGCCGCCAGTTCGTCGTACTGGTGCGGCAGGGTGGTTTCCAGGTTCAGCGGGATCACCACGGGTTCCGGATGGCCGGCGGCGACGATCAGGTCGTAGACCTCGTTGAGGTAGTCTTCGGTCTTGCCCAGCAGCAGCACGGTGGCGCCGTGGGCAGCGAAGGCCAGCGAGGCGGCCCGGCCGATACCGCGGCCGGCGCCGGTCACCAGGATCACGCGGCCCTTGAGCAGGTCGGGGCGGGCGGAGTAGTCGAACATGGTTTCTCCTTGGCGGAGCCCGTCAGCGCGATGGTCGATGGGCTCGCGGGATGGGGCTCAGCAGGAACAGAGGGCGCGATCGAGGACGGCGAGCAGGTCGCGGGGGTGGTCGACGATGACGTCGGCGCCCCAGTGCGCGGGGTTGTCGTCCGGGTGGATGTAGCCGTAGCGCACCGCCGCGGTCTTGGTCCCGGCAGCGCGGCCCGACTCGATGTCGCGCAGGTCGTCGCCGATGAACAGCACTTCGGACGGGTCGACCTTCAGTTGGCTGCAGGCCAGCAGGAGCATTTCCGGGTCCGGCTTGCTCCGCGTGACGTGGTCCGGGCAGACCAGCACCTGGGAGCGCTTGGCCAGGCCCAGTTGTTCCATGATCGGCGCGGCGAAGCGCACCGGCTTGTTGGTCACCACGCCCCAGATCAGGCGCGAGCGTTCGATGCTTTCCAGCAGCTCCGGCATGCCGTCGTAGGGGCGGGTAAGGACGGCGCAATGCTCCTGGTAGCGGTCGAGGAACTCCTGGCGCAGGGTCTCGAAGCCGGGGGCTTCCGGGTCCATGTCGAAGGTCGCGGCGACCATGGCGCGAGCACCGCCGGACACCACGTCCTGGATCCTCTGGTCATCGATCGGCGCGCGGCCATGGGCGGCGAGCATCGCCTGGCAGACGGCGATGAAGTCCGGCGCGGTATCCAGCAGCGTGCCGTCCATGTCGAAGAGAACCGCTCTGAGCATGCGATTCACTCCTCGCGCAGGGTCTGGATCATGTAGTTGACGTCGACGTCGTTGGCCAGCTTGTAGTGCTTGGTCAGCGGGTTGTAGGTCAGGCCGATGATGTCCTTGACCGCCAGGCCCGCGTCACGCGACCAGGCGCCCAGCTCGGAGGGGCGGATGAATTTCTTGAAATCGTGGGTGCCGCGCGGCAGCAGGCGCATCACGTAT
The DNA here is from genome assembly GCA_046940325.1 of Enterobacterales bacterium AE_CKDN230030158-1A_HGKHYDSX7. Taxonomy (GTDB): domain Bacteria; phylum Pseudomonadota; class Gammaproteobacteria; order Pseudomonadales; family Pseudomonadaceae; genus Pseudomonas. The sequence continues at coordinate 380,863 of JBKYMN010000003.1, forward strand.
TCCGCGCCGACGATGGCGAACAGGTAGGCCTTCGGGTTGCGGTTGATGGTGGAGAAGAACACCTGGCCGCCGGGCTTGACCATCCGGTAGCAGGCGCGGATGACCGAGGCCGGGTCCGGCACGTGCTCGAGCATCTCCAGGCAGGTCACCACATCGAACTGCTCGGGCATTTCCTCGGCCAGCTCTTCGGCGGTGATGCGGCGGTATTCCACCGGCACGCCGGACTCCAGCTGGTGCAGCTGGGCAACGGCAAGGGGCGCTTCGCCCATGTCGATACCGGTGACGGTGGCGCCGCGCTGGGCCATGGCCTCACTGAGGATGCCGCCACCGCAGCCGACGTCGAGCACCTTCTTGCCGGCGAGGCTGACGCGCTCGTCGATCCAGTTGACCCGCAGCGGGTTGATGTCGTGCAGGGGCTTGAACTCGCTTTCGCGGTCCCACCAGCGGTGGGCGAGGGCCTCGAATTTGGCGATCTCGGCGTGGTCGACGTTGCTCATGGTGTCCCTATTGATCAAAAAGCTGGAAACGAAGGCTGACTATGATGCCAGCTTCGTGGAATGGATGGGGCGCGGCATGACAGATTGTCGCAGCGGCGGCGCCAGGTCCGCGCCGCGCCGCGCAGGGCAGGGCTTCAGGCGCCGGCGATCCTGCGGCCCCATTCGCCGGCCACGGCGATCAGGCGCTGTTCGTCCAGGCGGGTGAGTTTGCCGTCCTCCAGCAGCTGCTTGCCGCCGACCCAGACGTGGCGCACGCAGTCGCGGCCGCTGGCGTAGATGACCTGCGAGACCGGCTCGTACACCGGTTGCTGGGCGAGGCCCGAGAGGTCGAAAGCGGTGATGTCGGCGGACTTGCCCAGCTCCAGGCTGCCGGTTTCCTGCTCCATGCCCAGCGCACGGGCGCCATTCAGGGTGGCCATGCGCAGGGCGCGGTGGGCGTCCAGTGCGGTGGCCTGGCCGGCCACGGCCTTGGCCAGCAGGGCGGCGGTGCGGGTCTCGCCGAGCAGGTCCAGGTCATTGTTGCTGGCCGCGCCGTCGGTGCCGATGGCGACATTGACGCCGGCCTGCCACAGCCGTTCCACCGGGCAGAAGCCGCTGGCCAGCTTGAGGTTGGATTCGGGGCAGTGGATGACCGAGCTGTTGGTTTCCACCAGCATGGCCAGGTCCTCGTCGTTCACCTGGGTCATGTGCACGGCCTGGAAGCGCGGGCCGAGCAGGCCCAGGCGATGCAGGCGGGCCAGCGGTCGTTCGCCGTCCTTCTCCAGCGCCTGCTGGACCTCGAAGGCGGTCTCGTGGACGTGCATATGAATGCCGGCGTCCAGCTCCTCGGCGAGCATCAGGATGTTCTCCAGCTTGTCGTCGCTGACGGTGTAGGGCGCATGCGGGCCGAAAGCCACCTTGATGCGTGGGTGATGCTTGAGGTCGTCGCGCAGTGCCAGGCCCTGGCGGATCGCGTCGTCGGCGTCGCGGGCGCCGGGTACCGGGAAGTCCAGCACCGGTACGCTGATCTGCGCGCGCACGCCGGCCTTGTGCACAACCTCGCAGGCGACCTGCGGGAAGAAGTACATGTCCGAGAAGCAGGTGATGCCGCCCTTGAGCTGCTCGGCGATGGCCAGTTCCGTGCCGTCGCGGACGAAGTCCTCGCCGACCCACTTGGCCTCCGCCGGCCAGATGTGCTCCTGCAGCCAGGTCATCAGCGCCAGGTCGTCCGCCAGGCCGCGGAACAGGCTCATCGCCGCGTGGCCGTGGGCGTTGATCAGGCCGGGGGAAAGCAGCATGCCCGGCAGCTCGCGGGTTTCCCCCGCCGGATGGCGCATCGCCTCGGCGCGCGGGGCGAGCAGGGCGATGCGGCCGTCGCGGATGCCCAGGCCATGATCGCGCAGGACGACGCCGGCGGGCTCGACGGGGACGATCCAGGTGGGGAAGAGCAGCAGGTCGAGCGGGGCTTTTTCGGTCGGCATGAAGCGCATCCTGGGCGCGTGGATAAAGGCGCCGAGTATAGCCGAGCACCCGGGCCTCAGGCTCGGTATACTCCGCCGTTTCCCCGTGTTTCCGGGGCGATTCCCGTGGTGCCGGAGCGGCCCGCGATTCCATTGAAATGAAGAGGTGTTCCATGCGTGAGCGACTGTTGGCGGCCGAACGGGTCACGGCCATTGATTGGCGCAAGGGCACACTCCGACTGCTGGACCAGCGCCTGCTGCCGCTGGAGGAAACCTGGCTGTCCTACGAGACCGCCGAGGGCGTGGCTGACGCCATTCGCCAGATGGTCGTGCGCGGCGCGCCGGCCATCGGCATCGCTGCCGCCTACGGCCTGGTGCTGGGGCTGCGCGCCCGCGTGGCTGCCGGGGGCGACTGGCGCGCGGCGCTGGAAGAGGACTTCACCGTGCTGGCCGAGTCGCGGCCGACCGCGGTCAATCTGTTCTGGGCGCTGAACCGCATGCGCGACCGCCTGGAGCGCCTCAAGCCCGGCGAGGACCCGCTGCCGCTGCTGGAAGCCGAGGCCGTGGCGATCCACGAAAGCGACCGCGAGGCGAACCTGACCATGGCCCAGCTGGGCGTCGACCTGATCCGCAAGCACCACGGCGGCCCGCAGAAGATCCTGACCCACTGCAACACCGGCGCCCTGGCCACCGGTGGCTTCGGCACTGCGCTGGGCGTGCTGCGCGCGGCGCACCTGGAGGGGCTGATCGAACGGGTCTATGCCGACGAGACCCGTCCCTGGCTGCAGGGCGCCCGCCTGACCGCCTGGGAACTGGCCAACGAAGGCGTGCCGGTCACGTTGAACGCGGACGCGGCGGCCGCGCACCTGATGAAGACCGAAAGCATCACCTGGGTCATCGTCGGCGCCGACCGCATCACCGCCAACGGCGACGTCGCCAACAAGATCGGCACCTACCAGCTGGCGGTCACCGCCATGCACCACGGTGTGCGCTTCATGGTAGTGGCGCCCAGTTCGACCATCGACATGGGCCTGGAAAGCGGCGAGGACATTCCGATCGAGGAGCGCGACGGTCGCGAACTCCTGGAAATCGGCGGCAAACGTGTCGCTGCAGACGTGGAAGCCTTCAACCCGGTATTCGACGTGACCCCGGCGGACCTGATCGACGCCATCGTGACCGAGCGCGGCGTCGTCGAGCGCCCGGACGCCGAGCGCATGGCCCAGCTGATGAGCCGCAAGCGCCTGCATTGACGGGGGCTGCGGCAATTCATCGAGGGGCTTGGGCGAGGGTAGGGTTTGACCCTGGCTTGTGGTAAGCTCCGACGGTTCTTGATGGGCCGTTTTTGCGGCCCCCACAGCATCGCGGATCAGCGGCCAAGTCGTTGATTTGTAGAGAGTCGGTGGCGCTTTGATAGCGCACCGCGCTCCGCCGGGCTCAGGACGGGCTTGGCGGAGTCCCATTTGAAAAAGGAACCAGGCTTCTCATGGGCGAACTGGCCAAAGAAATCCTCCCGGTCAACATCGAAGACGAACTCCGACAGTCCTACCTCGATTACGCCATGAGCGTGATCGTCGGTCGTGCCCTGCCCGATGCACGCGACGGCTTGAAGCCCGTGCACCGCCGCGTCCTGTACGCCATGAGCGAACTGGGCAACGACTGGAACAAGCCCTACAAGAAATCCGCCCGTGTGGTCGGCGACGTGATCGGTAAGTACCACCCGCACGGCGACACCGCGGTGTACGACACCATCGTCCGCATGGCCCAGCCGTTCTCGCTGCGCTACATGCTGGTCGACGGCCAGGGCAACTTCGGTTCGGTGGACGGCGACAACGCCGCGGCCATGCGATACACCGAAGTGCGCATGTCCAAGCTTGCCCATGAGCTGCTGGCGGACCTGGACAAGGAAACCGTCGACTGGGTGCCCAACTACGACGGCACCGAGCAGATCCCGGCGGTCATGCCGACCAAGATCCCGAACCTGCTGGTCAACGGTTCCAGCGGTATCGCCGTGGGCATGGCGACCAACATTCCGCCGCACAACCTCACCGAGGTGATCGACGGCTGTCTGGCGCTGATGGACAACCCCGAGCTGTCCATCGACGACCTGATGCAGTACATCCCGGGCCCGGACTTCCCGACCGCAGGCATCATCAACGGCCGTGCGGGCATCATCGAGGCCTATCGCACCGGTCGTGGCCGCGTCTATATCCGTGCCCGCGCCACCATCGAGGACATGGAGAAGGGCGGTAACCGCCAGCAGATCATCATCACCGAGCTGCCGTACCAGCTGAACAAGGCCCGCCTGATCGAGAAGATCGCCGAGCTGGTGAAAGAGAAGAAGATCGAAGGCATCACCGAGCTGCGCGACGAGTCCGACAAGGACGGTATGCGCGTGGTCATCGAGCTGCGCCGCGGCGAAGTGGGCGAGGTCGTGCTGAACAACCTCTACGCCCAGACCCAGCTGCAGAGCGTCTTCGGCATCAACGTGGTGGCCCTGGTCGACGGCCAGCCGCGCACGATGAACCTCAAGGACATGCTCGAGGTCTTCATCCGTCACCGCCGTGAAGTGGTGACCCGTCGGACCGTCTACGAGCTGCGCAAGGCCCGCGAGCGCGGCCACATCCTCGAAGGCCAGGCTGTCGCCCTGTCGAACATCGACCCGGTGATCGAGTTGATCAAGACCTCGCCGACCCCGGCCGAAGCCAAGGAGCGCCTGATTTCCACCGGCTGGGAATCCAGTGCTGTGGAAGCCATGGTCGAACGCGCCGGTGCCGATGCCTGCCGTCCGGAAGACCTGGACCCGCAGTACGGTCTGCGTGATGGCAAGTACTTCCTGTCGCCGGAACAGGCCCAGGCCATCCTGGAACTGCGCCTGCACCGCCTGACCGGCCTGGAGCACGAGAAGCTCCTGTCCGAGTACCAGGAAATCCTCACCCTGATCGGCGAGCTGATCCGCATCCTGACCAACCCCGAGCGCCTGATGGAAGTCATTCGCGAGGAGCTGGAGAAGGTAAAGGCCGAGTTCGGCGACGCCCGCCGCACCGAGATCGTCGCGTCGCAGATGGACCTGACCATCGCCGACCTGATCACCGAAGAAGAGCGCGTGGTGACCATCTCCCACGGCGGCTACGCCAAGTCCCAGCCGCTGGCCGCCTACGAGGCCCAGCGTCGTGGTGGCAAGGGCAAGTCCGCCAGTGGCGTGAAGGACGAGGACTACATCGAACACCTGCTGGTCGCCAACAGCCATGCCACCCTGCTGCTGTTCTCCAGCAAGGGCAAGGTCTACTGGCTGCGCACCTTCGAGATTCCGGAAGCCTCGCGTACCGCCCGTGGTCGTCCGCTGGTGAACCTGCTGCCGCTGGACGAAGGCGAGCGCATCACCGCGATGCTGCAGATCGACCTGGAAGCCGTGCGCGCCCAGTTCGCCGGCGACGACAACGATGACGACGACGTGGTTGCCGAGCAGGTCGCCGAAGTGGTGGAAGCCGAAGAGGCCGAAGAGGGCGACGATGCCGACTTCAGCCAGGACGAGCCGACCGGCGCGTACATCTTCATGGCCACCATGAAAGGCACCGTGAAGAAGACCCCGCTGATCCAGTTCACCAAGCCGCGCTCCAACGGCCTGATTGCCCTGAAGCTGGAAGAGGGCGACTCGCTGATCGCCGCCGCGATCACTGACGGTTCGAAGGACGTGATGATGTTCTCCGACGCCGGCAAGGTGATCCGCTTCAAGGAAAGCAAGGTGCGCATCATGGGCCGTAACGCCCGTGGGGTGCGCGGCATGCGCCTGGCCGAAGGCCAGCGCATCATTTCCATGCTGATCCCCGAGTGCCGCGAAGCGCAGATCCTCAGCGCCTCCGAACGTGGCTATGGCAAGCGCACCCCGCTGGCCGACTACCCGCGTCGCGGTCGTGGTGGCCAGGGCGTGATCGCCATGGTGATCAACGAGCGTAACGGCAACCTGGTAGGTGCCGTGCAGGTGCTGGATGGCGAGGAGATCATGCTGATTTCCGACCAGGGCACCCTGGTGCGTACCCGTGTCGACGAAGTCCGCGGCGCCGGCCGTAACACCCAGGGCGTGATCCTCATCAAGCTGGCCGCCGACGAGACCGTCGTGGGCCTGGAGCGGGTGCAGGAGCCGACCGTGGTGGACGACGAAGACGACGTCATCGACGGCGAGCTCGTCGAAGGCGAAGTGGCGCAAGAGAACCCAGAAGCAGGCGAAGCTGCGGCTGAAGAAGCCCCGCAGGCCAGCGAAGACTGAAAGCGAGAGTGGATGTGAGCAAGCGAGCCTTTAACTTCTGCGCCGGTCCCGCGGCGCTTCCCACCGAGGTGCTGGAGCGCGCCCGTGCCGAGCTGCTGGATTGGCAAGGCAAGGGCCTGTCGGTCATGGAGATGAGCCACCGTAGCGACGACTACGTGGCCATCGCCGAGAAGGCCGAGCAGGACCTGCGCGACCTGATGGGCGTGCCGTCGAACTACAAGGTGCTGTTCCTGCAGGGCGGTGCCAGCCAGCAGTTCGCCGAGATCCCGCTGAACCTGCTGCCCGAAGACGGCGTGGCGGACTACGTGGAAACCGGCATCTGGTCGAAGAAGGCCATCGAAGAGGCTCGCCGCTACGGCAACGTCAACGTGGTCGCCAGCGCATCCAAGTACGACTACTTCGCCATTCCCGGGCAGAACGAGTGGAACCTGTCCAAGGACGCCGCCTACCTGCATTACGCGTCCAACGAGACCATCGGCGGCCTGGAATTCGACTGGATTCCGGAAGTCGGCGACGTACCGCTGGTGGTGGACATGTCTTCGGACATCCTCTCCCGCCCGACCGACGTGTCGAAGTTCGGCCTGATCTACGCCGGCGCGCAGAAGAACATCGGACCAAGCGGCCTGGTGGTGGTCATCGTTCGTGAAGACCTGCTGGGCCGCGCCCGCAGCATCTGCCCGACCATGCTCAACTACAAGGTTGCCGCCGATAACGGCTCCATGTACAACACGCCCGCGACCTACTCCTGGTACCTCTCCGGCCTGGTCTTCCAGTGGCTGAAGGAGCAGGGTGGTGTCGACGCCATGGAGCAGCGCAACCGCGCCAAGAAGGACATGCTGTACGGCTTCATCGACAACAGCGACTTCTACACCAACCCGATCCAGCCCAGCGCCCGCTCCTGGATGAACGTGCCGTTCCGCCTGGCCGACGAGAAGCTCGACAAGGCCTTCCTCGAAGGTGCCGACGCGCGCGGCCTGCTCAACCTCAAGGGCCACCGTTCGGTGGGCGGCATGCGTGCCTCCATCTATAACGCCCTGGGCCTGGACGCCATCGAGGCCCTGGTCGGCTACATGGCCGAGTTCGAGAAGGAGCACGGCTGATGAGCGACGCTGACCAGCTCAAGGCTTTGCGCGTACGCATCGACAGCCTCGACGAGAAGATCCTCGAGCTGATCAGCGAACGCGCCCGCTGCGCCACCGACGTGGCGCGCGTGAAGATGGCCGCCCTGCCCGAAGGCGAGAAGCCGGTGTTCTACCGGCCCGAGCGCGAGGCCTGGGTGCTCAAGCACATCATGGAGCTGAACAAGGGCCCGCTGGACAACGAGGAAGTCGCTCGGCTGTTCCGCGAGATCATGTCCTCCTGCCTGGCCCTGGAGCAGCCGCTGAAAGTGGCCTACCTCGGCCCGGAAGGCACCTTCACCCAGGCTGCGGCGCTCAAGCACTTCGGCCACGCGGTGATCAGCACGCCGATGGCGGCCATCGACGAAGTGTTCCGCGAAGTCGCCGCCGGTGCGGTGAACTTCGGCGTGGTGCCGGTGGAAAACTCCACCGAGGGCGCGGTCAACCACACCCTCGACAGCTTCCTCGAGCACGACCTGGTGATCTGCGGCGAGGTGGAGCTGCGCATCCACCACCACCTGCTGGTGGGCGAGAACACCAAGACCAACAACATCACCCGCATCTACTCCCACGCCCAGTCCCTGGCCCAGTGCCGCAAGTGGCTGGACGCGCACTACCCGAACGTCGAGCGCGTGGCGGTCTCCAGCAACGCCGACGCCGCCAAGCGGGTGAAGAGCGAGTGGAACAGTGCGGCGATTGCCGGTGACATGGCCGCCAGCCTGTACGACCTGGACAAGCTGCACGAGAAGATCGAGGACCGCCCGGACAACTCCACGCGCTTCCTCATGATCGGCAACCAGGAAGTGCCGCCCACCGGCGACGACAAGACCTCCATCATCGTCTCCATGCGCAACAAGCCGGGCGCGCTGCACGAGCTGCTGGTGCCGTTCCACACCAACGGTATCGACCTGACCCGCATCGAGACCCGTCCGTCGCGCAGCGGCAAGTGGACCTACGTGTTCTTCATCGACTTCGTCGGCCACTACAAGGACCCGCTGATCAAGGACGTGCTGGAGAAGATCAACAGCGAAGCCGTTGCCCTGAAGGTGCTGGGCTCGTACCCCAAGGCCGTGCTCTGATGCCCCGGAGTCGCAATATTCGCTGGCAGACGTCGGTGATTGATCGCAAAAGCCGCTCCTGGATCAAGGGGCAGCGCCCGTGTCTGATCTGGCTGACCGGTCTGAGCGGCTCCGGCAAGTCGACGCTGGCCGATGCGCTTGAGCATCGGCTGCATGCCGCTGGACGGCACACCTACCTGCTCGACGGCGACAATCTTCGCCATGGCCTGAACCGTGACCTTGGCTTCAGCGCCGAAGACCGTTGCGAGAATATCCGGCGGGTCGGTGAAGTCGGGGCGCTCATGGTGGACGCGGGGCTTATCGTCATTGCCGCCTTCATCTCGCCGTTCCGTGCCGACCGTGAGCTCGTTCGAGGGCTATTGCCCGAGCGCTTCGTCGAAGTCCATGTCTCCACGCCGCTCGAGGTTTGCGAGGAACGTGATCCCAAGGGGCTCTATCGCAAGGCCCGTGCTGGCGAACTCAAGCAGTTCACCGGTATCGATTCGCCCTTCGAAGAGCCGCTGGCCGCCGAGCTGACCATCGACACTTCCACGCTGTCGGTCGAAGACGCCGTCGACCGCATCTGCAATTACATGGTGACCGCCGGTTACATCGACTCATTCTGAGCGGCCCCACTCGAGAGAGATGCCCCATGAGCTGTGATTTCCTTGCCCTGGCCCAGCCGGGCGTGCAGAAGCTTTCCCCCTACGTGCCCGGCAAGCCGGTCGATGAGCTGGCCCGCGAGCTGAAGCTCGACCCCGCCGGCATCGTCAAGCTGGCCAGCAACGAGAACCCGCTGGGCCCGAGCCCGAAGGTCCTCGAAGCCATCCGCGCCGAACTGGCCGAGCTGACCCGCTACCCCGACGGCAACGGCTTCGAACTGAAGAGCCGCCTGGCCACCCGCTGCGGTGTCGACACCACGCAAGTCACCCTGGGCAACGGCTCCAACGACATTCTCGACCTGGTTGCCCGTGCCTATCTGGCGCCTGGCCTGAATGCCGTGTTCAGCCAGTACGCCTTTGCCGTGTACCCGATCTCCACCCAGGCCGTCGGCGCCCAGGGCAAGGTCGTGCCGGCCAAGGACTGGGGGCATGACCTGGAAGCCATGCTGGCGGCCATCGACGCCAACACCCGCGTGGTCTTCATCGCCAACCCGAACAACCCCACCGGCACCTGGTTCGGCCCGGACGCGCTGGAGCGCTTCCTGTCGCAAGTCCCGGAAAGCGTCCTGGTGGTGCTCGACGAGGCCTACATCGAGTACGCCGAAGGTGAAGAGCTGCCGGACGGTCTGAAGTACCTGGTCCGCTACCCGAACCTGCTGGTCTCGCGCACCTTCTCCAAGGCCTACGGCCTGGCGTCGCTGCGGGTCGGCTACGCGATCTCCTCGGCGCAGGTCGCCGACGTGCTCAACCGCGTACGCCAGCCGTTCAACGTCAACAGCCTGGCTCTGGCCGCCGCCTGCGCCGCGCTGGACGACACGCAGTACCTGGCCGAAGGCAAGCGCATCAACGACGAAGGCATGGCCCAGCTGGAAAGCGGTCTGCGCGCACTGGACCTGCAGTGGATTCCCTCCAAGGGCAACTTCATTGCCGTGGACCTCAAGCGAGATGCCGGCCCGATCTACCAGGCCCTGCTCGCCGAGGGCGTGATCGTCCGTCCGGTGGGCGGCTACGGCATGCCGCAGCACCTGCGCATTTCCATCGGCCTGCCGGCCGAGAACGCCCGCTTCCTCGATGCACTGGCCAAGGTGCTTGCCCGTGCCTGATGTCCAGCCGTACAAGCTCCGTCGCCTGGTGGTGGTGGGGCTGGGCCTGATCGGCGGCTCCTTCGCCAAGGGCATCCGCGAGAAGGGGGTGTTCGAGGAAGTGGTCGGCGTCGACCGTGACCCGCAGACCCGTCGCCTGGCGGTCGAGTTGGGCGTGGTTGACCGCTGCGAGGAAAGCCTCGCTGCCGGCTGCCGCGAGGCCGACGTGATCCAGCTCGCGGTGCCGATCCTGGCCATGGAAAAGGTCCTGGGCGAACTCGCCAGCCTGGATATCGGCAACGCGATTCTCACCGACGTGGGCAGCGCCAAGGGCAATGTCGTGCGTGCGGCGAAAGCGGTATTCGGTGGCATGCCGGCGCGCTTCATTCCCGGCCATCCCATCGCCGGCTCCGAGCAGAGCGGGGTGGAGGCGGCCAACGCGAAACTGTTCCGTCGTCATAAAGTTATCCTCACGCCGCTGGATAATGCCGACGCGGACGCGATCCAGTGCGTCGAGAGCCTCTGGCGCGAGCTGGGCGCGGATGTCGAGCAGATGGCCGTCGAACATCACGACGAAGTCCTCGCCGCCACCAGCCATCTGCCGCACCTGCTGGCTTTCACGCTGGTCGACTCGCTGGCCAAACGCAGCGAGAATCTGGAAATCTTCCGCTATGCCGCTGGCGGCTTCCGCGACTTCACGCGGATCGCCGGCAGCGACCCGGTGATGTGGCACGACATCTTCCTCGCCAACCGCGAGGCGGTGCTGCGCATCCTCGACGTATTCCGTGACGACCTCGATGACCTGCGCGAGGCCGTCGATCAAGGGGACGGGCAACAACTGATGGGCGTCTTCACCCGCGCCCGGGTTGCCCGCGAGCATTTCAGCAAAATCCTGGCCCGCCGGGCCTATGTGGACGCCATGCACAACAATGACCTGATTTTCCTGGCCCAGCCGGGTGGCCGCCTCTCCGGGCGTGTACGCGTACCGGGCGACAAGTCCATTTCCCACCGCTCGATCATGCTCGGCTCGCTGGCCGAAGGCACGACCGAGGTGCAAGGCTTCCTCGAGGGTGAAGACGCCCTCGCCACCATCCAGGCGTTCCGCGACATGGGCGTGGTCATCGAAGGCCCGCACCACGGTCGGGTGACCGTTCACGGCGTTGGTCTGCACGGCCTGAAGTCGCCGCCCGGCCCGATCTACCTGGGCAACTCCGGCACTTCCATGCGCCTGCTCAGCGGCCTGCTCGCCGCCCAGCCGTTCGACACCACCCTGACCGGCGACGCCTCGCTGTCCAAGCGCCCGATGAACCGCGTCGCCAAGCCGCTGCGCGAAATGGGCGCGGTGATCGAGACCGGTCCCGAGGGCCGTCCGCCGCTGACCATCCGTGGCGGCCAGAAACTCACCGGCATGCACTACGACATGCCGATGGCCAGCGCCCAGGTGAAATCCTGCCTGCTGCTCGCCGGCCTGTACGCTGCCGGTGAAACCTCCACCACCGAGCCGGCTCCGACCCGCGACCATACCGAACGCATGCTGCGCGGCTTCGGCTACCCGGTGGACGTCGAGGGCGCCACCGCCCGCGTCGAGTCCGGCCACCAGCTAACCGCCACCTCGATCGAAGTCCCGGCCGACATTTCCTCCGCCGCCTTCTTCCTGGTTGCCGCGAGCATCGCCGAAGGCTCCGACCTGACCCTGGAACACGTCGGCATCAACCCGACCCGCACCGGCGTCATCGACATCCTCAAGCTGATGGGGGCTGACATCACCCTGGAAAACCAGCGTGAAGTGGGCGGCGAACCGGTCGCCGACATTCGTGTGCGTTCGGCGCAGCTGAAAGGCATCGACATCCCCGAAGACCTGGTGCCGCTGGCCATCGACGAGTTCCCGGTACTCTTCGTCGCTGCCGCCAACGCCGAAGGCCGTACCGTCCTGCGTGGCGCGGAAGAGCTGCGGGTGAAGGAATCCGACCGCATCCAGGTCATGGCCGACGGCCTGCTGGCCCTGGGCGTGAAGTGCGAACCGACCCCGGACGGCATCATCATCGACGGCGGCAGCTATGGCGGCGGCGAAGTCTGGAGCCACGGCGACCACCGTATCGCCATGTCCTTCAGCGTGGCCTCCCTGCGTGCCGGCGCGCCGATCCGCATCCACGACTGCGCCAACGTCGCCACCTCCTTCCCGAACTTCCTCGGGCTGGCGGCCGGCGCGGGCATCCGCGTCGCCGAGGAGAAGAACTGATGAACGGCGAATGGCCGGTCCTCGCCATTGACGGTCCCAGCGGTTCGGGTAAAGGCACCGTCGCCGGCCTGCTGGCCAAGCGCCTGGGCTGGAACCTGCTGGACTCCGGCGCGCTGTATCGCCTGCTGGCGTTCGCCGCCGGCAACCACGGCATCGACCTGACCAACGAGGAAGCCCTCAAGGTCCTGGCTGCGCACCTGGACGTCCAGTTCACCCACGCCAAGGGCGGGCAGGGCCAGCACATCATCCTCGAAGGCGATGACGTCACCGACGTCATCCGCACCGAGCAGGTCGGCGCCGGCGCCTCGCAGGTTGCCGCGCTGCCGGCGGTGCGCGATGCGTTGCTGCAGCGCCAGCGCGCTTTCCTCGAAGCGCCTGGCCTGGTGGCCGACGGGCGCGACATGGGCACCGTGGTCTTTCCCGGTGCGCCGCTGAAGATATTCCTCACCGCCTCCGCCGAAGAGCGCGCCCGCCGTCGCTACCTGCAGCTAAAGGGCAAGGGTATCGACAGCGACCAGGCTCAACTGGCCGAGGAAATCAGCGCCCGTGACGAGCGCGACAGCCAGCGCGCCGTAGCCCCGCTCAAGCCAGCCGAGGGCGCCATCCTGGTGGACTCCACCTCGATGAGCATCGACGAAGTGGTGGACAGCATCCTCGCCGAGGTTGCGCGTCTGGGGCTGGCCGACTAGTCGGCCGGCTAAAGAAAATCCCCGGCCATGCCGGGGATTTTCTTTTCGGAGGAGGGTGTCCGACGGCTATCCCTCGGGATGGATCGGACAAGCGGTTCTCCCAACTTCCGGGGCTGGGCGAAAATAAAGCAATGAGGCTGGCGTCGCGAAGGGCGCTGGAAGCCGGGGCGTCGATTGACGCGGCCCGCATCCATTGCTACCATTCCAGACCTTATATCGGGAGGGTTTCGCGTCTACGCAGCGAAGCGTTCCCTTGAAATCTGAATGTGGAGTGCCCGTTTCGGCGGGCGCAACAGGGGGCCGGCGGGATACCAGTCTTGATCCTGCTGGCTTCTTTTTCATCACTTGACCGTGTTCGCTGGTGGCGCGGAATCGGGCTTACAAGCCTTTGACTACAGGTATAGACATGAGCGAAAGCTTCGCAGAACTCTTTGAAGAAAGTCTGAAATCCCTCGACATGCAGCCGGGTGCGATCATCACCGGCATCGTGGTCGACATCGATGGTGACTGGGTCACCGTCCATGCCGGTCTGAAATCCGAGGGCGTCATCCCGGTCGAGCAGTTCTACAACGAACAGGGCGAGCTGACCATCAATGTGGGTGACGAAGTCCACGTTGCGCTGGACGCGGTAGAAGATGGCTTTGGTGAAACCAAGCTGTCCCGCGAAAAAGCCAAGCGTGCCGAGAGCTGGATCGTTCTGGAAGCTGCTTTCTCTGCCGACGAAGTGGTCAAAGGCGTCATCAACGGCAAGGTCAAGGGTGGCTTCACCGTCGACGTCAACGGCATCCGCGCGTTCCTGCCGGGTTCGCTGGTCGACGTGCGTCCGGTGCGTGACACCACTCACCTGGAAGGCAAAGAGCTCGAGTTCAAGGTCATCAAGCTGGACCAGAAGCGCAACAACGTTGTCGTTTCCCGTCGTAGCGTCCTGGAAGCCGAAAACAGCGCCGAGCGCGAAGCTCTGCTGGAATCGCTGCAGGAAGGCCAACAGGTCAAAGGTATCGTCAAGAACCTCACCGACTACGGTGCGTTCGTTGACCTGGGCGGCGTCGATGGTCTGCTGCACATCACCGACATGGCCTGGAAGCGTATCAAGCATCCGTCGGAAATCGTCAACGTTGGCGACGAGATCGATGTCAAGGTTCTGAAGTTCGACCGCGAGCGCAACCGCGTATCCCTGGGCCTGAAGCAACTGGGCGAAGACCCATGGGTTGCCATCAAAGCCCGTTACCCGGAAGGCACCCGCGTTACCGCGCGCGTCACCAACCTCACCGACTACGGCTGCTTCGCCGAGCTGGAAGAGGGCGTGGAAGGCCTGGTACACGTCTCCGAAATGGACTGGACCAACAAGAACATCCACCCGTCGAAAGTCGTTCAGGTTGGCGACGAAGTGGAAGTTCAGGTTCTGGACATCGACGAAGAGCGTCGTCGTATCTCCCTGGGCATCAAGCAGTGCAAGTCCAACCCGTGGGAAGACTTCTCCGGCCGCTTCAACAAGGGCGACAAGATCTCCGGCACCATCAAGTCGATCACCGATTTCGGTATCTTCATCGGCCTGGAAGGCGGCATCGACGGTCTGGTTCACCTGTCCGACATCTCCTGGAACGAAGTTGGCGAAGAAGCCGTTCGCCGCTTCAAGAAGGGCGACGAGCTGGAAACCGTCATCCTCTCCGTTGATCCGGAGCGTGAGCGCATCTCCCTGGGCATCAAGCAGCTGGAAGACGATCCGTTCTCCAACTACGCCTCGCTCAACGAGAAAGGCACCATCGTTCGCGGCACCGTGAAGGAAGTGGACGCCAAAGGCGCTGTCATCAGCCTGGGCGGCGAAATCGAAGGCATCCTGAAAGCCTCCGAAATCAGCCGTGACCGCGTTGAAGACGCTCGCAACGTTCTGAAAGAAGGCGAAGAAGTCGAAGCCAAGATCATCAGCATCGACCGTAAGAGCCGCGTCATCTCCCTCTCCATCAAGTCGAAAGACGTCGATGACGAGAAAGATGCGATGAAAGAACTGCGCACCAAGCAAGACGTAGAAAACACTGGTCCGACCACCATCGGTGATCTGATCCGTGCTCAGATGGAGAACCAGGGCTAATCCCTGCTTCCTCATCCAAGGAAAAGGGCGACTTCGGTCGCCCTTTTTCGTTTCTGCCTTTCGCAGGCCGCGGGCGCGCAGCGCTTTTCGCCGCACTGGGACAGGCGCTATGTTGCTCGCCCCGTTCCGGTCGTCGCCCCCATGCCATACCTGCTTTTCGTTACCGTCCTCTGGGCGTTCTCCTTCAGCCTGATCGGTGAATACCTCGCCGGGCAGGTCGACAGTTATTTCGCCGTGCTGACCCGCGTGGTCCTGGCCGGCCTGGTATTCCTGCCGCTGACCCGCTGGCGCGGCGTGAACCCGCGCTTCATCGCTGGCGTGATGCTGGCGGGTGCGCTGCAGTTCGGTATTACCTACGTCTGCCTCTATCAGAGCTTCCGGGTGCTGACGGTGCCGGAAGTGCTGCTGTTCACTGTGCTGACGCCGCTGCACGTGGCGCTGATCGATGACGCGCTGAACCGTCGCTTCAACGCCTGGGCACTGCTGGCGGCCGCCGTGGCGGTGCTCGGGGCGGGGATCATCCGTTACGACGGCGTGAGTGGCGACTACATCCAGGGCTTCCTCCTGTTGCAGCTGGCCAACGCGACCTTTGCCGCCGGGCAGGTGTTCTACAAGCATCTGGTGCAGCGCTATCCGTCCGATATCCCGCAATTCCGCCGCTTCGGCTACTTCTTCGTCGGCGCGCTGCTGATCGCGCTGCCGGGCTGGCTGCTGTTCGGTAATCCGCAGAAGTTGCCCACCACTGACCTGCAATGGGGGGTACTGGTGTGGATGGGCCTGCTGGCCACCGCGCTGGGGCAGTTCTGGTGGAACAAGGGCGGCACGATGGTGGATGCGGGCACGCTGGCGGTGATGAACAACCTGCATGTACCGGTGGGCCTGCTGATCAATCTGCTGATCTGGAACGAGGCCGCGGACCTGCCGCGGCTTGCGCTGGGCGGGGCGGTGATCGTGGCGTCGCTGGGCGTCAACCGCTTCGGTCTGCGTCGGCACAAGGAGCGCTTTGCATGAACATCTCCGGACGTGGCGTGGCGCTGTCCCTGGCGTCTTCCGTGCTGTTCGTGACCCTGCCGGGCTATATCCATTCGCTGGAGCCGCTGACCAGCGTCCAGGTGATCGCGCACCGGGTGGTCTGGTCGATCCCCATGGTCCTGTTGCTGGTGTGGTTAACCCGTCAGGGCAGCGTGCTGCGCGATGCCGGCCGGCGATTGCTGCGCGAGCCATGGCTGCTGGCCTGCTTCCCGCTCACCGCAGCGATGATGCTGGTCCAGTGGGGCGTGTTCATCTGGGCACCGATGGTCGGGCGCACGCTGGAGCTGTCCCTGGGCTATTTCCTGCTGCCGTTGACCATGGTGCTCTGTGGCCGGGTGTTTTACGGCGAGCGGCTGACGCCGCTGCAGGCCATCGCGGTGGCTTTTGCCCTGGCCGGCGTGCTGCATGAGCTGTGGCTGACCCGCGCGTTCTCCTGGTTCACCCTGATCACGGCGCTGGGCTACCCACCGTACTTCATGCTGCGGCGCAGGATGGCGGTGGATGCGTTGTCCGGTTTCGTCTTCGAGATGATCGTGCTGCTGCCGTTCGCCTTTGCAGCGCTCTGGATGACAGGCAGCGGCAAGGTGCTCGAAGAGGTGCCGCGTCTGTGGGCGTTGCTGCCGCTGCTGGGGTTGATCAGCGCACTGGCGTTCGGCGCCATGATGGCGTCCAGTCGGCTGCTGCCGATGGGGCTGTTCGGAATTCTGAGTTACGTCGAGCCGGTGCTGCTGTTCGCCATCGCCGTGCTGTTCCTCGGCGAGGCGTTCGATCCGGCGCAGATATGGACCTACGGGCCGATCTGGGTCGCCGTGCTGCTGACCGGTTGGGACAGCGCGCGCCTCCTGCGCCGGCAGGCGCGCCGCGAGGCGTTCGAGGTCAAGCGCTAGGAGGGAAGGCGCTCTCCCGCAAGGGGAGAGCGCGCGCCGTCAGTCGAAGCGGTGGCTGCCGACGTCGGCCTTGGCCAGGGTTTCCGGCAGGATGCGGCGGGCGGCGGTGTAGTGCTTCTTCCAGTAGTCGCCACCGAGGTCGGAGACACGGACCTTCTGGCCACGGCGCGGTGCGTGGACGAACTGGTTGTCACCGACGTAGATGCCGACGTGGTCGACGTTGCGACGATTGTGGATGCGGAAGAACACCAGGTCGCCGGGCTGCAGGTCGCCGCGCGCCACTTTCGAGTTGCCGCGCATGCTGTACATCTGCTGCGCGGTGCGCGGCAGATCCACTTCGTCGACGTTCTGGAACACGTAGTTCACCAGGCCGCTGCAATCGAAGCCGCGCTTGGGCGAGGTGCCGCCCCAGCGGTAAGGCGTCCCGATCATGCTGTAGGCACGCTGGGTCACCTGGTGCGCCTCGCTCTTGGTCGGTTTGACCGGCTTGGCGTTGAAGGTCAGCAGGGCGCTGCCCTGGACCGGGACGCGCAGATCAACCGGGGCGGGGTGATAGGTGCGCGTGATCTTGGAGGAGGCGGTTGCCTCGGTGGCGGCCAAGAGGGTCGCCAAGCCTATGGAAAGGCATGTCAAAAGGGTACTTCGCATTCGGCATGTCTTCTTGCTGGTTGATGTCACCCAGACTCCGCTGGATCGCCCTTGTTGTCGGCGTGGTTTCCTTTGGTCCGCTCAAAAATTCCACGCATTCTGAACGACTTTTCATGACAGTTCGTACCGTTTGTCGATTCTGACATTTCCCCTGTGACTTGTAGGACGCTGCGTGACATGTGTTCAGACGCATCAGTCACGGCCTGACCTTATAGCCGGAAGCCCTATAAAACGGGGCTTTCCGCCGGGCGACGAAAAGCCGGCGGGTAGCTGGCCAAAAGCCAGGCGCCAGGCTGGCCTTAAGGAAAAACCCGACGAAATGCAGGTAATTGAGCCGAGGAAATCAGCTCAGGTGGGCAATCAGCGCGGGAAGCACCTGTTCCCGCAGCAACGGCGCGAGATTCTGTGGGTACTCGCCAGCGGGATGCAGCCAGGCGAGTTCTTCCAGCTCGGCGGCGGGCTGGACCGGGTGGGGCAGGGTGGCGACGTAGACCTGGGCGTCCACCCGCATGTCCGGTTCGTTGGCGGCGTTGGCCTGGAAGTGGCCGAGCGGCGTCAGCGCGGAGGTCGCCAGGTGCAGGTCGAGTTCCTCGCCCAGTTCGCGCAGCAGTGCCTGTTCCGAGGTTTCGCCCGGCTCGTGCTTGCCGCCGGGCAGCATGAAGGCCTGGGTGCCACGCTTGCGCACGAGCAGCAGGCGGCCGCAGTCGTCCAGCAGGCAGGCGGCGGCGATGCGGATCGTCGATGGATTCATGGCGAGGGCGTTTCCTTCAGAACCTGGTAGCGCATCTGCACGATGCCGCTGGGGAAGCTGCGCTGCTCCAGCAGCTGCAGGCGTTGTTCGAGGCCGATGCTGAACAGTGGAATGCCGGCCCCGAGCAGGTGCGGAATGATGCTGACGATTACCTCGTCGAGCAAGCCTGCGGCGAGGAAATTGCCTGCCAGGCTGCCGCCGCCCACCAGCCAGATGCGCTGGCAGCCCCTGGCTTCGAGGGAGGCGAGGGCATCCACCGGGGCATAGTGTTCCAGCTCGACCTGCGGCGCCGCCCTGGGCAGGTGGTTGGAGCGGGTCATGACCAGCGCGGGTTTGCCTGGGTAGGGCCAGTCGCCCTGGTCCAGGCAGAACAGGTAGGTCGCGCGCCCCATGAGCAGGCCGTCGACGCTGGCGTAGAAGGCGGAGTACCCATGGTCGTCCTGTTCGCTGCCGTAGCCCTCCAGCCAGTCCACGCTGCCGTCAGGGCGGGCGATATAGCCGTCGAGGCTGGCCGCCACGTAATAAATGAGAGTCGATGGCACCTGTATTCTCCTTTTTCCCAGGCACGTCAGAGCATGGCATCGCCTTTCGCAGTGCGCCGTTACGTTTGTCGGGTTATTGACGCGCTGCTTGATCAGCGGGGCCGGCGGCAATAATTCCAGCGCGCAGGCGCGGCAAACATTAAGCTATGCAGCTATTTGGTCTTTACGTGATATCGAGGTCTGCCTTGTTCTCCCAATTCGCCCTGCACGAACGCCTGCTCAAGGCGCTCGATTCGTTGTCCTTCACCGAGCCGACCCCGGTCCAGGCCGCGGCCATTCCGAAGGCCCTGGAGGGACGCGACCTGCGGGTGACGGCGCAGACCGGCAGCGGCAAGACCGCGGCCTTCCTGCTGCCGCTGCTGCATCGCCTGCTCACCGAGGAGAAGCCCAAGAGCGGCGCCCGTGCGTTGATCCTGCTGCCGACCCGCGAGCTGGCCCAGCAGACCCTCAAGGAAGTGGAGCGCTTCGCCCAGTTCACCTACATCAAGGCCTGCCTGATCACCGGCGGCGAAGACTTCAAGGTGCAGGGTGCACGCCTGCGCAAGAACCCGGAAATCATCATCGGCACTCCGGGCCGCCTGAACGAGCAGTTCAACGCCGGCAACCTGCCGCTGGGTGACGTCGAAGTGCTGATCCTCGACGAAGCCGACCGCATGCTCGACATGGGCTTCTCCGAGGACGTGCTCAAGCTCGCCGCGCAGTGCCCGGCCGAGCGCCAGACCCTGCTGTTCTCCGCCACCAGCGGCAGCGGCCTGCACGAGATGGTCGAGCAGGTCCTGCGCGAGCCGGAGAACCTGCAGCTCAACCGCGTCAGTGAGCTGAACGAGGACGTCAGCCAGCAGGTGATCCTGAGCGACGACGTTGGTCACAAGGAAGCCCTGCTGCAGTGGCTGCTGGCCAACGAGACCTATGAGAAGGCCATTGTCTTCACCAACACCCGCGTCGCCGCCGACCGCCTGACCGGCCGCCTGATCGCCGCCGGCCACAAGGTCTTCGTGCTGCACGGCGAGAAGGACCAGAAGGACCGCAAGCTGGCCATCGAGCGCCTCAAGCAGGGCGCGGTGAAGATCCTTGTCGCCACCGACGTGGCTGCCCGTGGCCTGGACGTCGACGGCCTGGACCTGGTGATCAACTTCGATATTCCCCGTCGTGGCGACGAGTACGTGCACCGCATCGGCCGTACCGGCCGCGCGGGCGCAGGCGGCGCGGCAATCTCGCTGGTGGGCCATGGTGACTGGAACCTGATGTCGAGCATCGAGCGCTATCTCAAGCTGCGCTTCGAGCTGCGGGTCATCAACGAGCTGAAGGCGACCTACAAGGGGCCGAAGAAGGTCAAGGCTTCCGGCAAGGCTGCCGGGACCAAGAAGAAAAAGGACGATACGAAGAAGGCCGGTGGCAAGGCGGCAGCGAAGAAGAAGCCGGCCGTCAAGCGCAAGGCCGGCCCGTCCAAGGTCGTGAGCCAGGATGGCCTGGCGCCGCTCAAGCGCAAGAAGCCGGCCGCCGAGTAAGGCCTCCCGCCTTGTTGAAACGCCTCTCCTGACCGAGAGGCGTTTTTGTTTCTGCGCCGCTAGCCCAGCGTCTCCGGCGGTGCCTCGTAACTGCCGGACTCGTAGCTCACTCCGTGGCGGATCACTGGCGGCGCATCGCCGTCGTGCAGGCTGGTCACGTTGTCGATAATGGTCTTGTCCTCGAGGGTGAGGCGGTCGAGCATGCGCAGATGGCCGATCCAGTTGTCCACCAGGAACAGCTCCTGCCAGATTTCCGGGTTGCTCACATCGCGATACAGCGCCCAGCGTTCCGCGCCGTTGCGCAGGCGCAGGCGGCGCAATGGCTTGGCGGCGCGAACGAAGTCGCGCGTCCGCTCGGCGGGAATCCGGTACTCGATGGACACCAGCACCGAACCGCGCTCGGGGTTGAACACGAAGGTCGGCTGCCCCGGCACGCCGCCCGGGGCGCGGGCGATGCTGGCGGAGTTCAGCTCCGGCAGCCGCGAGTTGTACAGCAGCGCCACGGAGATCAGCAGCAGGCAGCCGGCGGCGATCAGCGCGCCCTGCACGCCCATGGTTTCGGCGAAGTGGCCCCAGAGGAAGGAGCCCGCCGCCAGCCCGCCGTAGATGGCGGTCTGGTACAGCGCCAGGGCGCGCGCCTTGACCCAGTCGGGTACCAGAATCTGCACCGCCGAGTTGTAGGTCGCCACCGCCGCGATCCAGCAGGCGCCACCCAAGACCAGCGCAGGGAAGATCACCCAGAGGTTGTCGACCCAGCCCAGGATGAGCATGACTACGGCGAGCGTGGCAGCGGCGAAGCTGATCAGCCGGCTGCTGCCCAGCCACTGCCGCGCCTTGCTCACCACGGTACTGGCGACGATGGCGCCCAGGCCCAGGGCGCCGAGCATGTAGCCGTACACCGAGGCGCTGCCGTCCGGGTTGCGGTGCGCCAGCAGCGGCAGCAGCGCCCAGATGGCGCTGGCCGACAGGCCGAAGACTGCCGAACGCAGCATCACCAGGCGGGTGACGCTGGAGTACTGGGTGAAGCGCAGGGCAGCGATCACGCCCTCGAAGATGTGCTCCGGCGGCAGGGTGCGCTTGGGCACGTCGCGGCGCCATTGCCAGATCGCCCAGATCAGCGAGGCGTAGCAGATGCAGTTGAACAGGAACACCCAGGACGCCCCGGTGGCCGACAGCAGCAGGCCGCCGATGGCCGGGCCGACGGCGCGGGCGACGTTGTAGTTGACGCTGTTGAGCAGCACCGCATCGCCGAGCATGCGCGGCGGCACCTGCTCGTTCACCGCCGCTTGCCAGGCGGGGATGGTGATCGAGCTGCCCAGCGAGAGCC
Source organism: Enterobacterales bacterium AE_CKDN230030158-1A_HGKHYDSX7 (assembly GCA_046940325.1). Taxonomy (GTDB): domain Bacteria; phylum Pseudomonadota; class Gammaproteobacteria; order Pseudomonadales; family Pseudomonadaceae; genus Pseudomonas. Next base: position 402,695 of record JBKYMN010000003.1, read on the forward strand.
AGAGGATCGACACGATCAGCATCAGCGGGTCGAGGTAGCCCAGGAACGCCAGCACCGTCACCAGGGCGGCGCCGGAGAGCTCCACCGTCAGGCCCACCAGCATGATCTTGCGGCGGTCGTGGTTGTCCGCCAGCACGCCGGACATGATCGACAGCAGCACCAGCGGCAGCGCCGAGGCGACCTGGATCATCGCCACCATCAAGGGGCTTGCGTGGGCTTCGGTGACCACCCAGGCGGCGGCGACCGACTGCGCCCAGGTGCCCAGGTTGGCGAACAGGTTGCAGATCCAGATGATGCGGAACGCGGCGATGCTGAAGGGGGCGAGGACGCCGCTGCGGGATTCGGCTGGATCGGGCTTGAGAGGGAGGTCTTGCTTGGGTGAAACGGACTGCAGCATGGGGACGCCCTTATTTCGAGTGACCGGCAGGTACGCGCCGCCGGGGCCTTTCCATGCCGGGCAAGTGTAGTGGCTGAGCCGGTTCGCGCCATTGATGATGGTCAGGCGTGGCGTTATCCGTGACTTGCGCTGGCAAGCTTCGACAGTGCCTGACTGGCTGCGGATTGCTAGTCTGCGTCGTCCTTTCCTGTCCGAAATGCCAACAAGAGCGAAAAGCCGATGAAGCGTCTTTCCACCTGCCTGCTGGCGGGCCTGCTGGCCCTGCCGCAAAGCCTCTGGGCCTGGTCCAATCACACCCTGGGCAGCTATATCGCCCTGCAGCAACTGCCCGCAGTCGCCCAGGCGCCCGAGGTCGAGGTGGAGCCGCTGGAGAGCTTCATCAGCCAGCAGCGCGCCGGCCTGGTGAAGCTGCTGGATGAGCAGGAAGCCTACGCCCGCGAACACTTCCGCCAGTACCCGCCACGCCCGGACGACCTGCGCCTGACCGAGGACGGCCGCGACGACCTGCGCCAGGCTTTCCTCATGGCATTGCGGCTGAATCCGGAGATCAAGCTGGCCACCGCCGTGCAGCCTCCGCCCGGCGGCGAACTGCCCAACCATGTGGCGCTGCAGGCATCGGAAGTGCTGGTGTTCCGCAACCTGTCCGGCTGGAACCAGTGGCGCTTCGTGCAGTTGCAGGCGGGGGAGAAGATTCCCGCCATCGACGTGCTGGCCAGCGCCGCCGACGAGCCGGACTTCGGCCACGACATCAACCTGTTCAGCGACAACCCCGGCGAGGCAGGCCAGCGCTACGGCTTCGGTGCCCAGCCGTTCGGCGATCCGCGCTTCGAGTACAGTTCCCAGGCGCCGTTCCACATGGGCTTCTACCACGAGGACGCGATCATCTTCACCGGCGCGCCGTACCTGGAGCGCAACTGGCCCGAGTGGCGCGCCTACCAGTTCTTCGGCCTGGCGCGCTTCGCCTTCGACAAGGGCCATCCGTACTGGGGCTACCGCTTTCTCGGCTGGGCGATGCACTACATCCAGGATTTGACCCAGCCTTACCACTCGACGCCGCTGCCGGGGGAGACCACCACCAGCATGCTGTGGACGGCGGGCAAGTCCATGGCCGGCTTCGACGCCGACAAGCAGGCGGCAATCCAGCGCGTGGCGGATCGACATACGGGGGTGGAGCGTTATCAGGTGGACTGGCTGCGCGAGACGCTGCGCCTGGGCGGGCAGTCGCCGTTGCTGGCGGCCTACGCCGATGTCAGCACGGATGGCACTTATCCACCGTATTCGACGGAGTACCTGCGCGAGGTGGTGGCGAGCGAGTCGCATGCCCATGCGGCGGCGTTCGATGCGGCGATCGGCCATTGGCTGGACAATGAAAAGGCGCCGGCGGGGGATTTCAGCGCGGGGAACTCACCACAGCCGTTCCGCCACGATGAGGCACTGGATGAGCAGATTCTGCAATTGATCCGGCATTTCGGCGCGCACAGTCGCAATATCGCGAAGGCGGCCCTGCAGCCGTAGGAACAGTGTTGGCATTGCCGCCGGGGCTGCGTGGGCCGCGGCGGCACTGCGCAAGTCGCTTAGCCGCCGGTGCAGCCGTTGCCCCACACCTGGTATTCGACGGTGTGACGCTGACCCTGGGAGTCTTCGTAGGTCATACGTGCCGGCACGATGCCGCATTCGTTGGACACGTCGGTGGTCGAGATCACGTGGGCGACGTCCAGTTTCATGTCGTAGGTGTACTGCTCCACGGCCGCGCTTGGCGCCTGGTCGGCGGCGTTCACCTGCTCGGCCAGGGCGAGCGAAGAGAAGCCCAGCATGGCCAGGATGACTACAGCTTTCATGAATTTACCTGCCTTGTTCCCGGTGTCCGGACGTGACGGGTCCGTGACGTTCAGCGGATGGCTGTGTCGGGAAGCGTTGGGGGATGGTTACGGGTCTTGGTTGGTGTTGCGGCGCGCGCTGTAACAGCACGGAAATAATAGGATTTGCCTGACCTGAGTCATATATCCAGGCGCCAACAAGACTTCGTACTCAGAGGCAACAATCCAGGTTCTGCGCGGGTTACAGGGGTGGTCTTGCGGCGGAGTGTCACAGGACTTATCTGTAGGATGGGTGGAGTGAAGCGATACCCATCGATCACTCTGTGCTCCTCGCAATAGAGCAGCGGACCGAGCGAGGACAGCGGACGGTTTGTCGGGATTGGTGCGAGTGGCGTTGATGGGTATCGCTTCGCTCCACCCATCCTACGAAGAGCCGGCCCGTCTTCAATCGCGCAGCGGCGACTGCGGATCGAGCAGTGAGGTGCGGATGAAGTGCAGGTAACTGCACACCCGCCGCAGGGGCGAGGAATCGAAGTGCGGCGGGCGACGGTCATCCGTGGTGCGCGTGGCATGGATGGCATGCTCCACCGCGGCCAGTGCGCGCAGGCGATTGCTCTCGCTGGGCTGGATGAACAGCCGGATCAGTGCCCGGCCCAGCGCGCGGATCGCCCGGCGCCAGGGCATGCGTTCGGCGTACCAGGGCTCTTTCGGCAGGGCCTCCTGCTCGCGGCGCAGCTCGATGATCGACAGGCCGACCTCCTGTACCTGGAACGTCCAGCGCAGCAACCGGCGCTGCACGTCCGGGCGGCCTGTGGATAAGCCATAGGCCTGGTTCAGCAGGTCGCGGGTGCCGCTTTCGAATCCCGACGTCAGGCCCCTCAGCGGATCGCTGATGACGTGGACGACGCGCAGGCGCAGCTCGGCTTCCAGGCGCTCCCACAGCCACGGCCGGTTCGGCGGCAGGATGACGATGGCGGCGACCACCGCCATGCCCATGGACAGCAGCATCGCCAGGTATTCGTTGATGAAGGTGTAGGCGTCGTAGCGCGCCAGGTTCGCCGGCAGCGAGGCGATGCAGAACCACACCAGCAGCCCGACCCCGTAGCCGCTCCATTTCGGCCGCGAGATGAGGAAGGCGCCGAGGGCGAACACCGGGGCCAGCACGAAGCACAGCAGCGGGAAGCCGTCGATGTGCGGCAGCACGCGGAAGGTGAGGATGAAGCCGAGCGTGGCGCCGAGCAGGGTGCCGAGGGTCAGTTGCAGCGACAGGCGCTTGGGGTTGGGCGAGGCGGAGGAGAGCGCGGCGATCAGCACCGAGGTCAGCGCGAAGGTGGCGCCGCTGAGCCAGGAGGTCTCGATCCAGAACACCCCGCCGACTATCACCAGCAGGGCACAGCGGAATCCCGCCACCGCCGCCGCCAGCGCATTGGCCTTGGGCGTGAAGCGCTCCTTCCACTGTTCGCGCTCGTGCTTGTGCGCCGCCAGCGAGGCGTGGGTCTGGGCATAGTTGTGCAGATCGTCGGCGAAGCGGTAGAGCAGTTCGGCGGCGGTCTCGAAATCCAGCTGGTCGGCTTCCCGCGGGCAGGTGTGGCCCAGGGTCGAGCGAGCCTCGCGGATGCGCGGCATCAGGTGATGCTTGCACAGCTCCAGCTGCACGCTCAGACGCTCGGCGTCCGCTTCGCTGAGCGGCCGGCCGTGCCAGCTGGCGAGCAGTTCGCTGACATCGATCAGGCACGGCATCAGTACTTCCAGTACGTTGCTGGCCTGGCGTTCGCGCAGGCGGTCCAGCAGGCGCTGCAGGGCGTGAAAGCGCGTGGTCAGCTGCATGAATTCGCTGTTCAGCCGCGCCAGGCGGCCGCTGCGCAGGCGCATGTGCGGGTCTTCAAAGGCGGTGACGTTGCGCAGGCTTTCCAGGCCCACCACTTCGGCGGCGATGCGCGCGCTGGCCTGCTCGAAGCGTTCGCGGTCCAGCGTACCGTTCAGCCCGGCACTGGCCAGCCCGGCGAAGTCGTCGAAGCGGGTGTTCAGTGCGTTGCGCAGGGCGGCGGTGCTGGTCTGCGGCAGGACGATGGCGCTGATCAGGCCGGTGCAGAGAATCCCCAGGGTGATCTCGAGCACCCGCCACAGCGCCTGCATGAAGGCGCCTTCGGGATGCAGGGTGGCAGGGATGCCGATCATCACCGCCGTGTAGCCGGCGAGCAGGCAGGCGTAGGCGCGGAAGTCGCGGTAGCGCGCAGCGCCCGCTGTGCACAGGCCGACCCAGATCGCCACGCAGAGCAGGAACAGCACGCGCTCCTGGGCGAACAGGGCGATGAAGGTGACCATCACCGTGAGGCCGGCCAGCGTGCCGAGGATGCGGTAGAAACTCTTCGCCAGCACCTGGCCGCTCTGCGGCTGCAGCACGATGAAGGCGCTCACCAGCACGGTGTTGGGCTGTGGCAGCTCCAGCCGGTAGGCCAGCCACAGGGCGGTGAAGGCGGTGATCAGCGTCTTGAGGATGAACACCCAGGTGACGCCGTCGGTGTGCGCCCAGTCGGACAGGGCGAAGCGCACCGCGGCGGCCTTGGGCAGGCGCACGGACAGACTGCTCATCGGGCTTATCTCGGCAGGCGTTGGCGGGCGGGGTTCGGGCCTTGTCGACCCTGTAATAGTGAGGCGGAGCGAGGGGTTGGAAGCACGTTGCACGTAGGGCGGGGCACGGCTGCGAATCCTGGGGTGTCGCGGTTGATCGCGTTGGGGAGGGCGATTCTAGAAGTGCGCCGGAGAGAGGATAAGCTGACGGATGGGCGAATTATTGTTACCTGAAAGTACAATAATCCCCGCGCGGCAACTGTGCGACAATTCGCCGCCTGTCATGAATCTGTAACAAGACGTTGCCCTGTGCGGTGTCGTTGCAGAGGCCGCCCGCCGTGGCGCCTGGACAGGCTCTTCAGGAGAAATGATGGACCTGCTGCACAACATGCGTGCTTTCGTCTGTGTCGCCGAGACCGGCAGCTTCACCGCCGCTGCCCAGCGCATGGACCTCACCACCGCGTACGTCTCGCGGACGGTGGCCAAGCTCGAAGCGCACCTGCGCACCCGCCTGCTGCACCGCACCACCCGCCGAATCGCCCTCACCGAAGCCGGCCAGCGCTACCTGCAGCGCTGCCAGCAGATCCTGGGCTACATCGAGGAAGCCGAAGCCGAGGCCGGCGATGCCCACGCCCGGCCCCATGGCAAGGTGAAGGTGCACGCCATGACCGGCATCGGCCAGCACTACCTGATCCGCGCGATCTCGCAGTACTGCGAGATCTACCCGGAGGTCACCTTCGACCTGACCCTGGCCAACCGCATTACCGACATCCTCGACGAGGGCTACGACATCTCGGTGGTCATCGCCCAGGAGCTGCCGGATTCGGGCTTCGTCTCCAAGCGCATCGGCAAGACCTACAGCGTGCTCTGCGCATCGCCCGACTACGTGGCGCGCCATGGCATGCCGAAGCAACTCGGCGAGCTGACGGATCACCGTTGCCTGCGTCTGGTGAACTCGGTGATGTCGCTGGACAAGTGGCTGTTCGACGGTCCTGACGGCCAGGAAATGGTCGGCATCAACCAGACCCATTTCCAGGTCAACACCGCCGACGCCATGACCGAGGCCGTGCGCGCCGGCATGGGTATCGGTGCGCTGCCGGTGTACTCCGCCGTGCAGGGGCTGAAGGACGGCAGCCTGGTGCGCGTGCTGCCGGACTACAGCCTGTTCCACCTCAACGTCTATGCGCTGTATCCCTCGCGCCAGTACCTCGACGCGAAGATCCGCACCTGGGTGGAGTTCCTCCGCGACAGCGTGCCGGGCATGCTCGAGGAGCACGAGCGGATGATGCTCGAACACCGCACGCGCTAGCCCCCAGCGCGGCTACCCCTGCCACAGCAAAGCGCACCCGGCCTCCGCCGGGTGCGTTTTTTCGTGCCTGGCGTTCCGATCCGTCGAACGCAGGTTTGGGAAAAGACGAATTCTCCGAACGCCAGCAGATGCGTCAGTCTCCCTGCGAGCCTGCCGTCAGGCTCACCTCGCAAGCACAAGAACAAATTGAGGGTGACGCGATGTTTGGAACCATGGGGCGGGCGTTGCTCGCCGTCCTGGCGTTGGCCTGCGCTACTGCCATACAGGCTGCCGATGAACCGCAGGCTGCCAATCAACCGACTATCCATGAACCGGCTGTCCATGAACCCATAGTGATCAAGTTCGCCCACGTGGTCGCGGAGAACACGCCCAAGGGGCAGGGCGCGCTGATGTTCAAGCGCCTGGCCGAGGAACGCCTGCCCGGCCGGGTACGGGTGGAGGTCTACCCGAACTCCTCGCTGTTCGGCGACGGCAAGGAAATGGAAGCGCTGCTGCTGGGCGATGTACAGATGCTCGCACCGTCCCTGGCCAAGTTCGAGCAGTACACCCGGAAGGTGCAGATCTTCGACCTGCCATTCCTCTTCGACGACATCCAGGCCGTCGACACCTTCCAGCGCAGCCCCCAGGGCCAGAGCCTGCTGACCAGCATGCAGGGCAAGGGCATTCTCGGCCTGGCCTATTGGCACAACGGGATGAAGCAGCTGTCGGCCAACCGCCTGCTGCTGGAGCCGGGCGATGCGCGTGGGTTGAAGTTCCGGGTGCAGGCCTCCGATGTGCTCAACGAGCAGTTCCGCGAGCTGCGCGCGATCTCCCGCAAGATGTCCTTCGCCGAGGTCTACCAGGGCCTGCAGACCGGCGTGGTGAATGGCACCGAGAACACCTGGTCGAACTACGAGAGCCAGAAGGTCAACGAGGTGCAGAAGTACTTCACCGAGTCCAACCATGGCCTGGTGGACTACATGGTGATCACCAACGCGAAGTTCTGGAACGGCCTGCCGCCGGACCTGCGCGCCGAGCTGGAAAAAATCATGGCCGAGGTCACCGTGCAGGTGAACCTGGAAGCCGAGCGCCTGAACCGTGACGCCCGCCAGCGCATCCTCGCCAGCGGCAGCAGCGAGATCCACGCGCTCACCGCACAGCAGCGTGCCGACTGGCGCGAGGCGATGCAGCCGGTGTGGCAGAAATTCCGCGACAACGTCGGCGCCGATTTCCTCCAGGCCGCCGAAGCCTCCAATCGTCCCCATTGATCCGTCCGGCCCCGCCGGTCGGCGGGGCGTCGTGGAGAGCCCTCTATGAATCGACTCGTGCGCGTCTGGAACCACTTCGAGGAGGGCGCCATCGCCTTCCTCCTGGCGGCCATGACGCTGGTGACCTTCGTCTACGTGGTGATGACCAACGTCTTCACCCTGTTCTATGACCTGGGCGATCGCCTGCCGTCGCTGCAGACACCGTTCTATGCCATCGGCGACGCGATCCTCGGCATCGCCCAGGACATGTCCTGGAGCAATGCGCTGACCAAGGCGCTGTTCGGCTGGCTGATCTTCTTCGGCATCGCCTATGGCGTGCGCACCGCCGGCCACCTGGGGGTGGATGCGCTGGTGAAGCTGGCACCGCGCCCGATACAGCGCGGCATCGGCGTGCTCGCCTGCCTCTGCTGTCTGGGTTACGCCGGGCTGTTCATGGTCGCCAGCTACGACTGGGTGAAGACCCTGTTCATGGCCGGCATCGGCGCGGAAGACCTCGACCACTTCGGCATCCTCCAGGCCTACATCGCGGTGATCGTGCCCATCGGCTTCGGCCTGGTACTGCTGCGCTACCTGGAAATCCTCGTCAACCTGTTGCGCGGCCGCCAGCTTGGCCTGGGCCTCGCCGACGAGGCCGCGGAAGCCTCGAAGCTGGCCGGTGAAGAAGCCGCGGAGAACCGCCCATGACCGTGATGATCCTGTTCCTCCTGCTGTTCGTCTTCATGTTCATCGGCGTGCCCATCGCGATTTCCCTGGGTCTGTCCGGCGCGCTGACGATCCTGCTGTTCAGCCCGGACTCGGTGCGCTCGCTGGCGATCAAGCTGTTCGAGACCTCCGAGGCCTACACCCTGCTGGCGATCCCGTTCTTCCTGCTCTCCGGCGCGTTCATGACCACCGGCGGCGTGGCCCGCCGGCTGATCGACTTCGCCAACGCCTGCGTCGGCCACATCCGTGGCGGCCTGGCGATCGCGGCGGTGCTGGCGTGCATGCTGTTCGCCGCGCTGTCCGGCTCCTCGCCGGCGACCGTAGCGGCGGTGGGTTCGATCGCCGTGGCGGGGATGGTGCGCTCGGGTTACCCGCGCGAGTTCGGCGCCGGGATCATCTGCAACGCCGGGACCCTGGGCATCCTCATCCCGCCTTCGATCGTGATGGTCGTGTACTCCGCCGCCACCGAGACCTCGGTGGGCAAGCTGTTCGTCGCCGGCGTGGTGCCGGGCCTGCTGCTGGGCGTGATCCTGATGGTGGTGATCTACATCGTCGCCCGAGTGAAGAAGCTGCCGGCGCAGCCGCGCGCCAGCCTTCGTGAATGGCTGTCCGCCGCACGCCGTGCCGGCTGGGGGCTGTTGCTGCTGGTGATCATCCTCGGCGGCATCTACTCCGGGCTGTTCACGCCCACCGAGGCGGCGGCGGTGGCGGCGGTCTACTCGGCCTTCGTCGCGCTGTTTGTCTACAAGGACATGCGCCTGCGCGACTGCCCCAAGGTGCTGGTGGAGTCCGGGCGGCTGAGCATCATGCTGATGTTCATCATTGCCAACGCCATGCTCTTCGCCCACGTGCTGACCACCGAGCAGATTCCCCAGCAGATCACCGAGTGGGTGATGCAGGAGGGGCTGACGCCGATCGGCTTCCTGCTGATGGTCAACATCGTGCTGCTGGTGGCCGGCAGCTTCATGGAGCCTTCGGCCATCGTGCTGATCCTCGCACCGATCTTCTTCCCCATCGCCATGCGCCTGGGGATCGACCCGATCCACCTGGGGATCGTCATGGTGGTGAACATGGAGATCGGCCTGGTGCACCCGCCAGTGGGGCTCAACCTGTTCGTCACCTCGGCGGTCACCGGCCTGTCGCTGGGGGCGACCATCCGCGCGGCGCTGCCGTGGCTGATGATCCTGCTGCTGTTCCTGATCCTGGTGACCTACGTGCCCTACATCTCGCTGGCGCTGCCTCACGCGCTGGGCATGTGACAGCTTGTCGCGGCCCCATGGCACTAAGCCTGATGGGGCCCATCACTACGACTAAGGATTGGTAAGACCATGGTCGAATGGTTCGGGGAAGGGTGTCGCCGTTACAACTTAGGGCAACAAAAACAACACTCTTCACCGAGGTAAAACGCCATGACAGCGGCATCCGTGTACCCCGTGCGTCCCGAAGTGGCCGCGACCACTCTGACCGACGAGGCCACCTACAAGAAGCTGTACCAGCAGTCGGTGGTCAACCCCGACGGCTTCTGGCGCGAGCAGGCCCAGCGCATCGACTGGATCAAGCCGTTCACCAAGGTCAAGCAGACCTCCTTCGATGACCACCACGTGGACATCAAGTGGTTCGCCGATGGCACCCTGAACCTCTCCTACAACTGCCTCGACCGCCACCTGGCCGAGCGCGGCGACCAGCTCGCCATCATCTGGGAAGGCGACGATCCTTCCGAGCACAAGGAAATCACCTACCGCGAATTGCACGAGCAGGTCTGCAAGTTCGCCAACGCCCTGCGCGGCCAGGACGTGCACCGCGGCGACGTGGTGACCATCTACATGCCGATGATCCCCGAAGCCGTGGTCGCCATGCTGGCCTGCGCCCGCATCGGTGCGATCCACTCCGTGGTGTTCGGCGGCTTCTCCCCCGAAGCCCTGGCCGGGCGCATCATCGACTGCCGTTCCAAGGTGGTGATCACCGCCGACGAAGGCCTGCGCGGCGGCAAGAAGACCCCGCTCAAGGCCAACGTCGACGACGCGCTGACCAATCCGGAAACCAACAGCGTGCAGAAGATCATCGTCTGCAAGCGCACCGGTTCGAACATCAAGTGGAACCAGCACCGCGACGTGTGGTTCGAGGACCTGATGAAGGTCGCCGGTTCCACCTGCGCACCGAAGGAAATGGGCGCTGAGGACCCGCTGTTCATCCTCTACACCTCCGGCTCCACCGGCAAACCCAAGGGCGTGCTGCACACCACCGGCGGCTACCTGGTCTACGCCTCGCTGACCCATGAACGCGTATTCGACTACCGCCCGGGCGAAGTCTTCTGGTGCACCGCCGACATCGGCTGGGTCACCGGCCACACCTATGTCGTCTACGGCCCGCTGGCCAACGGCGCGACCACCGTGCTGTTCGAGGGCGTGCCGAACTACCCGGATATCTCCCGCGTCGCCAAGATCGTCGACAAGCACAAGGTCAACATCCTCTACACCGCGCCGACCGCCATCCGCGCCATGATGGCTGAGGGCAAGGCCGCGGTCGAAGGCGCCGACGGCTCCAGCCTGCGCCTGCTGGGTTCGGTCGGCGAGCCAATCAACCCGGAAGCCTGGCAGTGGTACTACGAGACCGTCGGCCAGTCGCGCTGCCCGATCGTCGACACCTGGTGGCAGACCGAAACCGGCGCCTGCCTGATGACCCCGCTGCCGGGCGCCCACGGCCTGAAGCCGGGCTCCGCTGCCAAGCCGTTCTTCGGCGTGGTGCCAGCGCTGGTGGACAACCTGGGCAACATCCTGGAAGGGGCCACCGAGGGCAACCTGGTGATCCTCGACTCCTGGCCGGGCCAGGCGCGCACCCTGTACGGCGACCACGACCGCTACGTGGACACCTACTTCAAGACCTTCAAGGGCATGTACTTCACCGGTGACGGCGCCCGTCGCGACGAAGATGGCTACTACTGGATCACCGGCCGCGTCGATGACGTGCTCAACGTCTCCGGCCACCGCATGGGCACTGCCGAGATCGAGAGCGCCCTGGTCGCCCACCCGAAAGTGGCCGAGGCCGCGGTGGTGGGCGTACCGCACGACATCAAGGGGCAGGGCATCTATGTCTACGTCACCCTGAATGCCGGCGAGGAGACCAACGAGCAGCTGCGCCAGGAACTGCGGGCGTGGGTGCGCAAGGAAATCGGCCCGATCGCCACCCCGGACGTGATCCAGTGGGCTCCCGGCCTGCCGAAAACCCGCTCGGGCAAGATCATGCGCCGCATCCTGCGCAAGATCGCCACGGCCGAGTACGACACCCTGGGTGATATCTCCACCCTGGCCGATCCGGGGGTGGTGCAGCACCTGATCGACACGCACCAGGCCATGCGCGCGGCCTGATCCGCCGTCCCACAAAAAACGCCCCGCTTGCCGGGGCGTTTTTCATTTCTGCGTTTTTATGTCGGACGCCTGCCTGCGCTGAATTTCTCGCGGAGCACGAATGTAGGATGGCGTGGAGCGCAGCGATACCCATCAATTCCGTACGCATCGACAGCATGGGGATCGCAATCTCCACCCATCCTGCGAGTTCGCTTTCCGCGGAGGGCGATAGCTCGCAGGGCGCATAACGCGCCTTATCCGTCGGCGGGGTATCGGCGGATAACCCATTCCGGGTTATCCGCCCTACAGTGTCCTTCCTGCTCACCGGTAACATTTCCCTGCGACAAAATGAGGCGACAGGAAACATTTCGCACATCATTGGTGCGTCTTTTCTGTCAGTGTGGAATAAGGCAAACTCGCGCACCCCGCGCCGGAGCTGGGGTTCGACATTTGTGGCCCGATTACTGCTAGTAATTAGGGTTTTACTACTCGCTTTCGGATCACGTAAAATCCGCGCCGTCAAGCCGCCGGAGCCCTGTCTCCGGCGCTTCTATAATTACTTGTCGCATTGAAGAAATAACCGCTCCGGGGCTGTCGCTAGAATGCCGCTCACCCCGGTAGGCGCGCTTTTCACAAGAATCGCGCCGGCAATGCGCAGACGAACAATAACCTTCACTTCTGCACGGGCAGCCTGGGCCAACCCCTTTCTCCTGCCAATCGAAGCCCTACCCTCGAAGGAGTTACTGATGAAGAAGTTTGCACTTCTCGGTGCGCTGGCCCTGTCCGCGCTTTCCCTGGTTGCCCACGCTGACGAGAAGCCGGTCCGTATCGGCATCGAAGCCGGTTATCCGCCTTTCTCCTTCAAGACTCCTGACGGCAAACTCGCCGGTTTCGACGTCGATATCGGCAACGCCCTGTGCGAAGAGATGAAGGTCAAGTGCACCTGGGTCGAGCAGGAATTCGACGGCCTGATCCCGGCGCTGAAGGTTCGCAAGATCGACGCCATCCTCTCGTCCATGACCATCACCGACGAGCGCAAGAAGTCTGTCGACTTCACCAACAAGTACTACCACACCCCCGCGCGCTTCGTGATGAAGGAAGGCGTGACCCTGACCGACCCGCTGGTCGACCTCAAGGGCAAGAAGGTCGGTGTGCTGCGCGCCTCGACCCATGACCGCTATGCCACCGATGTCCTGGCCCCGGCCGGTATCGAAGTCGTGCGCTACAACTCCCAGAACGAAGCCAACATGGACCTGGTCTCCGGCCGCATCGACGCGACCATGGCCGACTCGGTCAACCTCGACGACGGTTTCCTGAAAACCGACGCCGGCAAGGGCTACGCCTTCGTAGGCCCGGAATACAACGATCCGAAGTACTTCGGTGGTGGCGCCGGTATCGCCGTGCGCAAGGGCGATACCGCCCTGGCCGAGAAATTCAACGCGGCCATCGCCGGCATCCGTGCCAACGGCAAGTACAAGGCAGTACAGGACAAGTACTTCAAGTTCGACGTCTACGGCGAGAACTGATCCACGTCCGCAAGTGGCACAGACCCAGGCCTGATCCTGAAGTTTGTGCCACTTTTTTATTGGGGGCGATCCGCCGTGCGCGGTCGTCCTGAACGTCCGTGTCGTTGCGGGCGGCGTCCGGTTTCACGAGGTACGAAATTATGCTCAATGGCTATGGAGCCACCATCGTCGATGGTGCCTGGCTGACGCTTCAGCTGTCCCTGCTGTCGATGGCCCTGGCGATCGTGCTGGGCCTGCTCGGCGCGGCCATCCGCCTGTCGCCGGTGAAATGGCTGGCCTGGTGCGGCGACCTCTATGCCACCGTGATCCGCGGCGTACCGGACCTGGTGCTGATCCTGCTGATCTTCTACGGCGGCCAGGCCGCGGTGAACTGGGTCGCGCCCATGGTCGGCTACGAGGACTACATCGACCTCAACCCCTTCGCTTCCGGCGTCGGCACCCTGGGCTTCATCTTCGGCGCCTACCTGTCCGAGACCTTCCGTGGTGCCTTCATGGCGATCCCGAAAGGGCAGGGCGAGGCCGGCTTTGCCTACGGCATGAGCCCGCTGCAGGTGTTCTTCCGCATCCAGGTGCCGCAGATGATCCGCCTGGCCATTCCCGGCTTCACCAACAACTGGCTGGTGCTGGTCAAGGCCACCGCGCTGATCTCCGTGGTCGGCCTGCAGGACATGATGTTCAAGGCCAAGCAGGCCTCGGATGCCACCCGCGAACCCTTCACCTATTTCCTTGCCGTGGCAGCGCTGTACCTGGTGGTCACCAGCGTTTCCCTGGTGCTGCTGCGCCTGCTCGAACGCCGCTATTCGGTCGGCGTGAAAGTCGCCGAGCTTTGAGACCGGGAGCCTGATCATGATCTTCGACTTCTCCGTCATCTGGGACAGCCTGCCGCTCTACTTCAGCGGCCTGCTGGTGACCCTCAAGCTGCTGGCCATCTCGCTGTTCTTCGGCCTGCTGGCGGCGGTGCCGCTGGCGCTGATGCGCTGCTCGAAGAACCCGGCGGTGAACCTGCCCGCCTGGCTCTACACCTACGTGATCCGCGGCACCCCGATGCTGGTGCAGCTGTTCCTCATCTATTACGGCCTGGCCCAGTTCGAAGTGGTGCGCGAAAGCGTCCTCTGGCCGTGGCTGTCCAACGCGACCTTCTGCGCCTGCGCCGCGTTCGCCATCAATACCAGCGCCTATACCGCCGAAATCCTCGCCGGCAGCATCCGCGCCACGCCCCATGGCGAGATCGAGGCGGCCAAGGCCATGGGCATGTCGCGGCTGAAGATGTACCGCCGCATCCTGCTGCCCTCGGCGCTGCGCCGCGCGCTGCCGCAGTACAGCAACGAAGTGATCATGATGCTGCAGACCACCAGCCTGGCGTCCATCGTGACCCTGGTGGACATCACCGGCGCCGCGCGCACCGTGTACTCGCAGTACTACCTGCCCTTCGAGGCGTTCATCACCGCCGGCATCTTCTACCTGATCATGACCTTCACCCTGGTGCGCCTGTTCAAGCTGGCCGAGCGCCGCTGGCTGGCCTATCTCGCGCCGCGCAAGCACTGAGGAATACACCGTGGAACGTATCGATCATCTGCTGCCGTGGAGCAGCCTGGGTAGCGAGCGCCGCCTGAGCGTATTCCGCTACGGCAAGGGCCCGCGCAAGGTCTATATCCAGTCCAGCCTGCACGCCGACGAGCTGCCGGGCATGCGCACTGCCTGGGAGCTCAAGCAGCGCCTGGCCGACCTGGAGTCGCGCGGGCAACTCAATTGCGTTGTCGAGCTGGTGCCGGTGGCCAACCCCATCGGCCTTGGGCAGACCCTGCAGGCCAGTCACCTGGGGCGTTTCGAGTTCGGCAGCGGGAAGAACTTCAACCGCGAGTTCGTCGAACTCTCCGCACTGGTCGCCGAGCGTGTCGGTGACCAGCTGGGTGCCGATGAAGCTGGCAACATCGAGCTGATCCGCCAGGCCATGCGCGACGGTCTCGACGCATTGCCGCCGGCCTCGTCCGAGCTGCAGGGCATGCAGCGCATCCTGCTGCGCCATGCCTGCGATGCCGAAGTGGTGCTCGACCTGCACTGCGACTTCGACGCCGCCATCCACGTCTACGCAATCCCGCAGCACTGGCCGCGCTGGAAGTCCCTGGCCGCGCGCCTGAAGGCGGGCGTTGCACTGCTCGCCGAGGACTCCGGCGGCAGCTCCTTCGACGAGTCCTGCTCGCTGCCCTGGCTGCGTCTGGCGCAGGCCTACCCGCATGCGGCAATCCCGCTGGCGTGCCTGGCGACCACCGTCGAGCTGGGCGGCGTGGGCGATACCCGCGTCGACCAGGCGCAGGACAACTGTGAGGCCATCCTCGGCTTCCTCGCCGAGCAGGGCCTGATCGCCGGCGACTGGCCGGCGGCACCGGCCGAGTGCTGCGAAGGCATGCCTTTCGAAGGCACCGAATACCTCTACGCACCCCACGTCGGCGTGGTGAGCTTCCTGCGCCGGGCAGGGGAGTGGGTGGAGAAGGGCGACGCGCTGTTCGAGGTGGTCGACCCGCTGAACGACCAGGTCAGCACCGTTCGCGCCGGGACTTCCGGCGTGCTGTTCGCCATCGAGCGTGGGCGCTATGCCCAGCCAGGGCTTTGGCTGGCCAAGGTGGCCGGGCGTGAGCCGTTCCGCAAGGGCCGGCTGATCAACGACTGAATTCGAGAACCGACACCATGTACAAACTTGAAATCCAGGACCTGCACAAGCGCTATGGCACCCACGAGGTGCTCAAGGGCGTCTCCATGGCGGCGAAAGCGGGCGACGTGATCAGCATCATCGGCTCCTCCGGCTCGGGCAAGAGTACCTTCCTGCGCTGCATCAACCTGCTGGAGCAGCCCCACGCCGGCAAGATCCTGCTCAACGGCGAGGAGCTCAAGCTCACCCCGAACAAGGACGGCGCGCTCAAGGCCGCCGACGCCAAGCAGTTGCAGCGCATGCGCTCGCGCCTGTCGATGGTGTTCCAGCACTTCAACCTGTGGTCGCACATGAGCGCCCTGGAGAACGTCATCGAGGCGCCGGTCCACGTGCTGGGCGTGTCGAAGAAGGAGGCGCTGGAGAAAGCCGAGCACTACCTGGCGAAAGTCGGCGTGGCGCACCGCAAGGATGCCTACCCCGCCCACATGTCCGGCGGCGAGCAGCAGCGCGTGGCCATCGCCCGTGCCCTGGCGGTCGAGCCGGAAGTGATGCTGTTCGACGAGCCGACCTCGGCGCTCGACCCCGAGCTGGTCGGCGAAGTGCTCAAGGTCATGCAGGACCTGGCCCAGGAAGGCCGCACCATGGTGGTGGTGACCCACGAGATGGGCTTCGCCCGCGAGGTCTCCAACCAGCTGGTGTTCCTGCACAAGGGCCTGGTGGAAGAGGCCGGCTGCCCGAAGGAAGTCCTGGCCAATCCGCAATCGGAACGCCTCAAGCAGTTCCTTTCCGGCAGCTTGAAGTAAGCTGTCTGTTACCGTCGCCTGGTGATCTAGCCGCATGACTGCACAACGCATCGGATTCCTCCTCTGGCCGCACACGCGGGCGATGACCCTCGCGCTGGCCGAGGAGGCCCTGCGGGTCGCCCGCCGGCTGCATCCGGAGGCGCTCTACGAACCGGTGTTCATGAGCGCGGAGCCGGTGGCCGAGGCTGACGGCTGGCGTCTGCCGGGGCAGGCCTGGAACGGCGTGCTGGAGCAGTGCCAGCGCATCTTCCTGGTCGCCGACGAAATTCCCCACACGGTCTCCGCGCCGCTGGCCGCTGCGCTCAAGCAGCTGTCGCGCAGTGGCGTGAGCATCGGCGCGCTGTCCGCCGGCATCTATCCGCTGGCGCAGCTGGGCCTGCTCGACGGCTACCGCGCCGCCGTGCACTGGCGCTGGCACGACGACTTCACCGAGCGTTACCCCAAGGTCATCGCCACCAACCACCTGTTCGAGTGGGACCGCGATCGCCTGAGCGCCTGCGGCGGCATGGCGGTGCTCGACCTCCTGCTGGCGGTGCTGTCCCGTGATCACGGTGCGGAACTGGCTGGCGCGGTCTCCGAAGAACTGGTGGTGGAGCGCATCCGCGAAGGCTCCGAACGCCAGCGTATCCCGCTGAAGAACCGCCTCGGTTCCAGCCACCCGAAGCTCACCCAGGCGGTGCTGCTGATGGAGGCGAACATCGAGGAACCGCTGACCACCGACGAGATCGCCCAGCACGTGTGCGTCTCGCGCCGCCAGCTGGAACGCATCTTCAAGCAGTACCTGACCCGCGTGCCGAGCCAGTACTACCTGGAATTGCGCCTGAACCGCGCGCGGCAGATGCTCATGCAGACCAGCAAGTCGATCATCCAGATCGGCCTGTCCTGTGGTTTCTCCAGCGGCCCGCACTTCTCCAGCGCCTACCGCAACTTCTTCGGCGTGACCCCGCGCGAAGACCGCAACCAGCGTCGCGGCCAGAGCGCCGCCGAAGCTGCTCCGGTGGTTGCCGAGCGCGGTTGACTTTCTTCTGCCTGTAGGGCGAATAACCTGGAACAGGTTATCCGCCGTTCGCCGCACGGTTTATAGCTGTGATTCGCCTTTATGTAGGAGCGAGCTTGCTCGCGAACCGCCTGACGCCGATGCGGCCGGTAAGAGCGTTCGCGAGCAAGCTCGCTCCTACATGAAAAGCCTCTCCTGCCTTATTCCCGTTTCGCTCGTTCGCCGAGCGAACAAATTCCACGTTGGTTTGTACCCGCAGCACGCCGCAGGCCTTACACTGCGCCTTCCCGACGCTTTCTGTCGCATTTCCGTAAGCCTTGGCAATTCGCGGGTTGGCGCTATAACAAGTTGTCGCATGGCGGCAATGACGGCCCGCTGATCGTCCCTACAATCCATTCATCGATAGCCGCCTCACCAGGCAGGAGAACACCGATGTCCGCTCCGCAAGCTCAGGTCCAACGCTCCGACTTCGACCAGGTCATGGTTCCCAACTATTCGCCGGCGGCCTTCATTCCGGTGCGTGGCGAGGGTTCCCGAGTCTGGGATCAGAGCGGCCGAGAGCTGGTGGACTTCGCCGGCGGCATCGCAGTCAGCTCCCTGGGCCACACCCATCCGGCGCTGATGCAGGCGCTGACCGAGCAGGCCGGCAAGATCTGGCACGTCTCCAACGTGTTCACCAACGAGCCGGCCCTGCGCCTGGCCAAGAAGCTGATCGACGCCACCTTCGCCGAGCGGGTGTTCTTCGCCAACTCCGGCGCCGAGGCCAACGAGGCCGCGCTGAAGCTGGCGCGCCGCTACGCCCATGACGTCTATGGCCCCGAGAAGTACGAGATCATCTCGATGGTCAACAGCTTCCACGGCCGTACCCTGTTCACCGTCAACGTCGGTGGTCAGGCCAAGTACTCCGATGGTTTCGGCCCGAAGGTCGAAGGCATCACCCACATTCCGTTCAACGACCTGGAAGCCCTGAAGGCGGCCATCTCCGACAAGACCTGCGCCGTGATCATCGAGCCGGTGCAGGGCGAGAGCGGCGTGCTGCCGGCCGACCAGGCGTACCTGGAAGGCGTGCGCAAGCTGTGCGACGAGAACAACGCGCTGCTGATCTTCGATGAAGTGCAGAGCGGCTTCGGTCGTATCGGCTACCTCTACGCCCACCAGTACTACGGCGTGAACCCGGACATCCTCTCCAGCGCCAAGGGCCTGGGCGGCGGCTTCCCGATCGGCGCCATGCTGACCACCGCGAAGATCGCCGAGCACCTGGTCGTCGGCACCCACGGCACCACCTACGGCGGCAACCCGCTGGCGTGCGCCGTTGCTGGCGCCGCCTTCGATGTGATCAACACCCCGGAAGTGCTCGAAGGCGTGAAAGCCAAGCATGAGCGCTTCAAGGTCCGCCTGGAGAAGATCGCCGCCGAATACGGCATCTTCACCCAGGTGCGTGGCATGGGCATGTTGATCGGCGCGGTGCTCAACGATGCCTTCAAGGGCAAGGCCAAGGACGTGCTCAACGCCGCCGAAAAGGAAGGCGTGATGGTCCTGCAGGCCGGCCCGGACGTGGTGCGCTTCGCTCCCAGCCTGGTGATCCCGGACGCCGACATCGACGAAGGCCTGGATCGCCTGGAGCGCGCCATCGCCAAGCTGACCCGCGGCTGATCCCCCGGCTACGCTGAATCGGCGGGGCCCGCGCCTCGCCGCCTGACCGGCCGGATCGTCCCGGCCGGTGCTTTCGAATGCCCTGATGAGCGCGGCACAGGCTGTGTCGCGCCCACGAATCATGAAACTTTGTCTGGTTAGAGGAGTGACGCCATGCTGGTGATGCGCCCCGCCCAAGTGGCCGACCTGCAGCAGGTGCAGCGTCTCGCCGCGGACAGCCCGGTCGGCGTCACGTCGCTGCCGGACGACGCGGAACGCCTGCGGGAAAAGATCCTCGCCTCGGAGGCCTCGTTCGCCGCCGAAGTGAGCTTCAACGGTGAGGAAAGCTATTTCTTCGTGCTGGAAGACAGCGACACCGGCCGCCTGGTCGGCTGCTCGGCCATCGTCGCCTCCGCCGGTTTCTCCGAGCCGTTCTACAGCTTCCGCAACGAGACCTTCGTGCACGCCTCCCGCGAGCTGAAGATCCACAACAAGATCCACGTCCTCTCGCTGTGCCACGACCTCACCGGCAACAGCCTGCTGACCAGCTTCTACGTCGAGCGCGACCTGGTGAACACGCCGATCGCCGAGCTCAATTCCCGTGGCCGCCTGCTGTTCATGGCCAGCCATCCGGAGCGCTTCGCCGACGCGGTGGTGGTGGAGATCGTCGGCTACAGCGACGAGCAGGGCCAGTCGCCGTTCTGGAACGCCATCGGGCGCAACTTCTTCGACCTCGACTACACCGAGGCCGAGAAGCTCTCCGGGCTGAAGAGCCGCACCTTCCTCGCCGAACTGATGCCGCACTACCCGATCTACGTGCCGCTGCTGCCGGACGACGCCCAGGAAGCCATGGGCCAGGTGCACCCGCGTGCGCAGATCACCTTCGACATCCTGATGCGTGACGGCTTCGAATCCGACAACTACGTCGACATCTTCGACGGCGGGCCGGCGCTGCATGCGCGCACCTCGGGCATCCGCTCCATCGCGCAGAGCCGGCAGGTGCCGGTGCGCATCGGCGAAGGCGGCAAGGGCAACCGCGGCTACCTGGTCACCAACGGCCAGCTGCAGGATTTCCGTGCCGTCGTCGCCGAACTCGATTGGGTGCCGGGCAAGCCCGTTACCCTGAACCAGGAAACCGCCGAAGCCCTGGGCATCGGCGAGGGCGCCAGCGTGCGCCTGGTTGCGATCTGAGGGGAGAGAGCATGATCGTCCGTCCCGTAACCAGCGCCGACCTGCCGGCTCTCTTTGACCTGGCGCGCAGCACCGGCACCGGTCTGACCACGCTGCCGGCCAACGAGCAGCGCCTGCAGCACCGCGTGAACTGGGCCGAGAAGGCCTTCCGCGGCGAAGCCGAACGTGCCGATGCCGACTATCTGTTCGTGCTGGAAAACGACGAAGGAAAGGTTGTCGGCATCTCCGCCGTCGCCGGCGCCGTCGGCCTGCGCGAGCCCTGGTACAACTACCGCGTCGGCCTGACCGTCAGCGCCTCCCAGGAGCTGGGCATCCACCGCGAGATTCCCACGCTCTTCCTGGCCAACGACCTCACCGGGCAGTCCGAGCTGTGCTCGCTGTTCCTGCATGCCGACCACCGCAGCGGCCTCAATGGTCGCCTGCTGTCCAAGGCGCGCTTCCTGTTCATCGCCGAGTTCCGCGAGCTGTTCGGCGACAAGGTGATCGCCGAGATGCGCGGCATGTCCGATGCCGCCGGCCATTCACCGTTCTGGGAAAGCCTGGGCCGGCACTTCTTCAAGATGGAATTCAGCCAGGCCGACTACCTGACCGGCGTGGGCAACAAGGCCTTCATCGCCGAGCTGATGCCCAAGTTCCCGCTCTACAGCTGCTTCCTCTCCGAAGACGCGCGCGAGGTGATCGGCCGCGTGCACCCCGATACCGAGCCGGCGCTGGCCATGCTCAAGGCGGAAGGTTTCAGCTACCAGGGCTACGTCGACATCTTCGACGCAGGCCCCGCCATCGAGGCGCCGACCGAGAAGATCCGCGCCATCGCCGAGAGCCAGGCCCTGGTGCTGGCCATCGGCACGCCGGGCGATGACGCCGAGCCCTTCCTGATCCACAACCGCAAACGCGAGGAGTGCCGCGTCACCGCCGCGCCCGCGCGCCTGGCCGCCGGCTCGCTGGTGGTCGATGCGCAGACCGCCAAGCGCCTGCGCCTCTCCGCCGGGGCTTCGGTCCGCGCGGTGCCCCTCTCCGGAAAACGCAACTGACGCCGCCCGGCGTCAGGGGAGCCTGATGATGAATACCCACTACATTGCCGGCCAGTGGCTGGCGGGCGAAGGCGAGCCGCTGGAGTCGCTCTGCCCGGTCAGCCAGGCCGTGGTCTGGTCCGGCCGCGCCGCTTCGCCGCAGCAGGTCGCTGCCGCCGTCGCCGCCGCGCGTATTGCCTTCCCGGCCTGGGCTCGTCGCCCGGTGGAAGAGCGCATCGCCGTGCTGGAGCGCTTCGCCGCCGCCCTCAAAGGCCGTTCCGAGGAACTGGCCCGCGCCATCGGCGAGGAAACCGGCAAGCCGCTGTGGGAAGCCGCCACCGAAGTGACCAGCATGGTCAACAAGGTCGCCATCTCGGTCCAGGCCTTCCGTGAGCGCACCGGCGAGAAGAGCGGCCCGCTGGCCGACGCCACCGCCGTGCTGCGCCACAAGCCCCATGGCGTGGTCGCCGTGTTCGGCCCTTACAACTTCCCTGGCCACCTGCCCAACGGCCACATCGTGCCGGCGCTGCTGGCGGGCAATGCGGTGGTGTTCAAGCCCAGCGAGCTGACCCCGAAGGTCGCCGAGCTGACCCTGCAGGCCTGGATCGAGTCGGGCATTCCCGCCGGCGTGATCAACCTGGTGCAGGGCGCTCGCGATACCGGCGTGGCGCTGGCGGGCAACGACGACATCGACGGCCTGTTCTTCACCGGCTCCAGCCGCACCGGCAACCTGCTGCACAGCCAGTTCGGCGGTCGCCCGCAGAAGATCCTGGCGCTGGAGATGGGCGGCAACAACCCGTTGATCGTCGATGAAGTGAAAGACGTCGATGCCGCCGTCTACACCATCATCCAGTCCGCCTTCATTTCCGCTGGCCAGCGTTGCACCTGCGCCCGCCGCCTGCTGGTGCCGCAGGGTGCCTGGGGTGATGCGCTGATCGAGCGCCTGGTGGCCGTGGCCTCGACCATCAAGGTCGGCCGCTTCGACGAGCAACCGGCGCCCTTCATGGGGTCGGTGATTTCCCTCGCCGCCGCCGAGCATCTGATCAAGGCCCAGGAGCAACTGCTGGCCAAGGGCGCCAAGCCGCTGCTGGCGATGACCCAGCCGCTGAGCAACGCCGCGCTGCTGACCCCGGGCATCCTCGACGTTACCGCCGTGGCCGAGCGCCCGGACGAAGAATTCTTCGGCCCGCTGTTGCAGGTGATCCGCTACGCCGATTTCGACGCCGCCGTGCGTGAAGCCAACGCCACCCAGTACGGCCTCGCCGCCGGCCTGCTGTCGGACTCCCGCGAGCGCTACGAGGACTTCCTCATCGAGAGCCGCGCCGGGATCGTCAACTGGAACAAGCAACTGACCGGCGCCGCCAGCAGCGCGCCGTTCGGTGGTATCGGCGCCTCCGGCAACCACCGCCCGAGTGCCTACTACGCCGCCGACTACTGCGCGTACCCGGTCGCCTCGCTGGAAAGCGACAGCCTGAGCCTGCCTGCAACCCTGACTCCGGGAGTGAGCCTGTGATGACCGCCTATGAAATGAACTTTGATGGTCTGGTCGGGCCGACACACAACTACGGTGGCCTGTCCTACGGCAACGTCGCCTCGCAGAGCAACAGCCAGGCCGCGTCCAACCCGCGCGAAGCGGCGAAGCAGGGCCTGTCGAAGATGAAGGCGCTGATGGAGATGGGCTTCAAGCAGGGCGTATTCGCCCCGCAGGAGCGTCCGGCCGTGGCCTCGCTGCGCGCCCTGGGTTTCTCCGGTACTGACGCTGAGGTGATCGCCAAGGCAGCCAAAGAGGCCATGCCGCTGCTCGCCGCCGTCAGCTCGGCATCCTGCATGTGGACCGCCAACGCGGCCACCGTCAGCCCCAGCGCCGACACCGCCGATGGCCGCGTGCACTTCACCGCCGCCAACCTGAACTGCAAGTTCCACCGCTCCATCGAACACCCGCAGACCAGCCGTATCCTCGCCGCGATGTTCAACGACGAGCAGCGCTTCGCCCACCACGCCGCACTGCCGGCGGTCGCCCAGTTCGGCGACGAGGGCGCGGCCAACCACACGCGCTTCTGCAAGTCCTATGGCGAAGCCGGCGTCGAGTTCTTCGTGTTCGGCCGCAGCGCCTTCGACAGTCGCTTCCCGGCACCGCAGCGCTACCCGGCGCGGCAGACCCTGGAAGCCTGCCAGGCGGTGGCCCGCCTGCACGGCCTGAGCGATGACGGCGTGGTCTACGCCCAGCAGAACCCGGCGGTGATCGACCAGGGCGTGTTCCACAACGACGTTATCGCGGTCGGCAACGGTGAAGTGCTGTTCCACCATGAAGACGCCTTCCTCGACACCGAACGCGTGCTCGCCGAGCTGCACGACAAGCTGGGCCGCCGTGGCGGTCGCTTCCGCGCCGTGTGCGTGCCGCGCGACCAGGTCACGGTCGAGGACGCGGTAAAGTCCTACCTGTTCAACAGCCAGTTGCTCACCCGTGCCGATGGCAACATGCTGCTGATCGTCCCGGAGGAGTGCCGCAAGAACGAGCGCGTATGGAACTACCTGTCGCGCCTGACCGCCGAGGACGGCCCGATCCGCGAGGTGAAGGTCTTCGACCTCAAGCAGAGCATGCAGAACGGTGGCGGCCCCGCCTGCCTGCGCCTGCGCGTGGCGCTCAACGACACCGAGCTGGCGGCGGTGAATCCGGGGGTGATCATGACCCCGACGCTGCACGACACCCTGGTCACCTGGGTCGACAAGCACTACCGCGACCGCCTGGCCGAGTCCGACCTGGCCGACCCGCAACTGCTGGTCGAATGCCGGACGGCATTGGATGAATTGACCCAGATCCTTAAACTGGGCTCGGTTTATCCCTTCCAGCTGAACTGAGTGAACGACATGACCGAAAGCCTCCCGCTGATTCTCGAAGACAACAAGGGCGAACGCCGCGAGACCCACACCGCGCGCCTGGCCATCCGCCTGGAAGGGCGCGAGCTGTGGCTGGAGGCCGACGGCAAGGGCGGCCTGACGATCTACGCCGACTCCTTTGATGACGACGCTGAGATCCCGCTGCTGGTGGTTCGCCCGCAGGCCGTGAACCAGTTGGGGCTGAGCCTGGAGCTGGAAGCCGCCGAAGTCCACGAACATGGTCCAGACTGTGGGTGTGACCACCACCACTGATCGCGGAGTCCACGGCCACTGCGGCCGCCGGACATGATGGAGGCGTCCGCATGCTAGCCCTGGGCAAACTGCTCGAACTGACCCTCGCCGGCCGTGAGCCGACGGAAAAGATTCAGCTCACCGCGGACGGCACCCGTCTGCACTGGCTGGCCGAAGGCGCCCTCGAAGTCACTCCGCCAGTGGCGCGTGACAACGGCCGTGACCTGCTGCTCTCGGCCGGCATCCACGGTAACGAGACCGCGCCCATCGAGCTGCTCGACCGCCTGGTGCACCGTATTGCCCGTGGCGAGCTCAAGCCCGCCACGCGGGTACTGTTCCTGCTCGGCAATCCCGAAGCCATGCGCCGCGGCGAGCGCTACCTGGAGCACGACATCAACCGGCTGTTCTGCGGTCGCCACGAGGAGGGCAGCGGCAACGAGGCCCTGCGTGCAGCGGAGCTGGAGCGCCTGGCCGCCGCGTTCTTCGCTCGTGAAGGACGCCCGCGCCTGCACTACGACCTGCATACCGCCATCCGTGGCTCGAAGATCGAGCAGTTCGCGCTCTATCCCTGGGCCAGTGGCCGCGAGCACTCCCGCGAGGAACTGGCCCGTCTGCGCAGCGCCGGCATC
Source organism: Enterobacterales bacterium AE_CKDN230030158-1A_HGKHYDSX7 (assembly GCA_046940325.1). Taxonomy (GTDB): domain Bacteria; phylum Pseudomonadota; class Gammaproteobacteria; order Pseudomonadales; family Pseudomonadaceae; genus Pseudomonas. The sequence continues at coordinate 427,646 of JBKYMN010000003.1, forward strand.
GACGCCGTGCTGCTGCAGAGCAAGCCGGGCATTACCTTCAGCGCCTACACCTACAGCCACCTGGGCGCCGAGGCCTTTACCCTGGAACTGGGCAAGGCGCGGCCGTTCGGGCAGAACCAGGCGGTGAACCTGGATCGCCTGGAAACCATGCTGCAGGATGTGATCAGTGGCCAGGAAACCCACGGCGCGGAACTGGACGGCCTCCAGCTGTTCGCTGTTTCCCGTGAGGTGATCAAGCACAGCGACCACTTCCGCCTGCACCTGGACGATGCGGTGGACAACTTCACCGAGCTGGACCACGGCTTCCTGCTCGCCGAGGACATCGGCGGCACCCGCTGGATCGTGGAAGAGCAGGGCGCACGGATCATCTTCCCCAACCCGCGGGTGCGTAATGGCCTGCGCGCGGGCATCCTGGTGGTTCCCACCGAGCTCTGATCGCCAGCGTTGGGCGTATGACGCTCCGCGTTATACGCCGATTGACCTGGCGTCTGTGTGCTCCGTGCTTATCCGTGGCATCCGCGATGGCTCCGCTGTAACGGTGTACAACCGCGAACGGTTGTACCCCCTGCGAAGCTGCCGCACCTTGTAGGCGAGATCGCGCGCATGGCGCGCTCCTGCAGGGGCTTTGCGCCTTGTTTCCCCTCCGGCGAGCGCTTAGCATCGGGCCTTTTCCGCCTGATGCCCGAGGAGCTCCGCCATGTCCATCATCGACCTTCGCAGCGACACCGTGACCCTGCCCACCGCCGGCATGCGCGAGGCCATGGCGCGGGCGGAACTGGGCGATGATGTCTACGGCGAAGACCCGACGGTGAACCGCCTGGAAGCCACTCTGGCCGAGCGCCTGGGCTTCGCCGCCGCGCTGTTCGTGCCCACCGGCACCATGAGCAACCTGCTCGGTCTGATGGCCCACTGCGGCCGGGGCGACGAGTACATCGTCGGTCAGCAGGCGCATACCTATAAATATGAAGGCGGCGGTGCCGCCGTGCTGGGCTCGATCCAGCCGCAGCCCATCGACGGCGAAGCCGACGGCTCGCTGGACCTGGCCAAGGTCGAGGCAGCGATCAAGCAGGATGATTTCCACTTCGCCCGTACCCGCCTGCTGGCCCTGGAAAACACCATGCAGGGCAAGGTGCTGCCGCTGAGCTATTTGGCCGCCGCGCGGGAGATGACCCGCCGTCGCGGCCTGGCGCTGCACCTGGATGGCGCGCGCCTGTACAACGCGGCGGTCAAGCTGGGCGTCGATGCCCGTGAGATCACCCGCCACTTCGATTCCGTCTCGGTGTGCCTGTCCAAGGGCCTGGGTGCGCCGGTAGGCTCCGTACTCTGTGGCGATGCCGAACTGATCGGCCGTGCCCGTCGCCTGCGCAAGATGGTCGGCGGCGGCATGCGCCAGGCCGGCGGTCTGGCGGCTGCGGCGCTGCATGCGCTGGACCATCAGGTCGAGCGCCTGGCCGAGGATCACGCCAATGCCGAAACGCTGGGCCGTGGCCTGGCCGAGCTGGGCTACGCCATCGAGCCGGTGCAGACCAACATGGTCTATGTCGGCATCGGCGAGCAGGCCGGCGCGCTGGGTGCCCACCTGGCCGAGCGCGGCATCCGTGTCAGCCCGGCGGCGCGCCTGCGGCTGGTCACCCACCTCGATGTGAAAAGCGCCGATATCCCGCGTATCGTCGAAGGTTTTGCCGCCTTTCGTCGTTCCTGACAGAAATTATTGCGCGATAGGGGTTAACTATCGCGCAAAGACACTACAACCTTGATGCGGGGCCGATATAATGCGGCCCTTTGCCGGCGATTCGTGGCCGCATTTTTCCGTGGAAGAACCTATGAAAAGCGCTGAAATCCGTGAAGCCTTCCTCCGCTTCTTCGAAGAGAAGGGGCACACCCGCGTAGCGTCCAGTTCGCTGATCCCCGCGAACGACCCGACCCTGCTGTTCACCAACGCAGGCATGAACCAGTTCAAGGACTGCTTCCTGGGCCTGGAAAAGCGCGCCTACACCCGCGCCACCACCAGCCAGAAGTGCGTGCGTGCCGGCGGCAAGCACAACGACCTGGAAAACGTCGGTTACACCGCGCGCCACCACACCTTCTTCGAAATGCTGGGCAACTTCAGCTTCGGCGACTATTTCAAGCGCGACGCCATTACCTACGCCTGGGAATTCCTCACCTCGGACAAATGGCTGAACCTGCCCAAGGACAAACTCTGGGTCACCGTCTACGCCACCGATGACGAGGCCTACGACATCTGGACCAAGGAAGTCGGCATCCCCGCCGAGCGTATGGTCCGCATCGGCGACAACAAGGGCGCTCCCTACGCTTCGGACAACTTCTGGGCGATGGGCGACACCGGTCCCTGCGGCCCGTGCACCGAGATCTTCTTCGACCACGGCGCCGACATCTGGGGTGGCCCGCCCGGCTCGCCGGAGGAAGACGGTGACCGCTACATCGAGATCTGGAACAACGTCTTCATGCAGTTCAACCGCACCGCGGACGGCGTCATGCACGCGCTGCCGGCGCCGAGCGTGGACACCGGCATGGGCCTTGAGCGCATCAGCGCCGTGCTGCAGCACGTCCACTCGAACTACGAGATCGACCTGTTCCAGAGCCTGCTGAAGGCTTCCGCCGACGCCATCGGCTGCGCCAACGACGACGCTCCGTCGCTGAAAGTCGTGGCCGACCACATCCGTTCCTGCGGCTTCCTGATCGCCGACGGCGTACTGCCGTCCAACGAAGGCCGCGGCTATGTGCTGCGCCGCATCATCCGTCGCGCCTGCCGCCACGGTAACAAGCTGGGCGCCAAGGGCACCTTCTTCCACAAGATCGTCGCCGCGCTGGTTGGCGAGATGGGCGAAGCTTTCCCCGAGCTCAAGCAACAGCAGGCGCACATCGAGCGCGTGCTGAAAACTGAAGAAGAGCAGTTCGCCAAGACTCTGGAGCAGGGCCTGAAGATCCTCGAGCAGGACCTGTCCGAGCTCAAGGGCAGCGTCATCCCCGGCAACGTGGTGTTCAAGCTGTACGACACCTACGGCTTCCCGGTCGACCTGACCAATGACATCGCCCGCGAGCGCAGCCTGACCCTCGACGAGGAAGGCTTCGAGCGGGAGATGGAGGCCCAGCGCGAGCGCGCACGCTCCGCCAGCGCCTTCGGCATGGACTACAACAGCCTGGTAAAAGTGGACGGCGACACCCGCTTCCTCGGTTACCAGGGCGTTTCCGGCGCCGGCCAGATCATCGCGCTGTTCAAGGATGGCAAGGCCGTCGAGCAGCTGGGTGAAGGCGAGGAGGGCGTGGTCGTCCTCGACCAGACCCCGTTCTACGCCGAATCCGGTGGCCAGGTCGGTGACAGTGGCTACCTGCAGGGGGCCGGCGTGCGCTTCGACGTGCGCGACACCACCAAGGCTGGCGGTGCGCACCTGCACCACGGCGTGGTTGCCCAGGGCAGCCTGAGCGTCGGCGCGGCGGTCAAGGCCGAAGTCGATGCCTCCGTGCGCCAGGCCACCGCGCTGAACCACTCCGCTACCCACCTGCTGCACGCTGCGCTGCGCCAGGTGCTGGGCGATCACGTCCAGCAGAAGGGCTCGCTGGTCGATAGCCAGCGCCTGCGCTTCGACTTCAGCCACTTCGAGGCGATCAAGCCCGAGCAGCTGAAGCAGCTGGAAGACATCGTCAACGCCGAGATCCGCAAGAACTCCGAGGTCGAGACCGAAGAGACCGACATCGAGTCCGCCAAGAACAAGGGCGCCATGGCGCTGTTCGGCGAGAAGTACGGTGACCAGGTACGTGTGCTGAGCATGGGCGGCAGCTTCTCCGTCGAGCTGTGCGGCGGCACCCACGTGTCCCGCACCGGCGACATCGGCCTGTTCAAGATCACCAGCGAAGGTGGTGTGGCTTCCGGCGTGCGCCGTATCGAAGCGGTCACCGGCGGCGCTGCGCTGGCCTACCTCAATGGCGCCGAAGAGCAGCTCAAGGAAGCGGCCGGCCTGGTCAAGGGCAGCCGTGACAACCTGCTGGACAAGCTCTCCGGCCTGATCGAGCGTAACCGTCAGCTGGAAAAGGAGCTGGAACAGCTCAAGGCCAAGGCCGCCAGTGCGGCCGGCGACGACCTGGCGGGCTCCGCCGTGGAAGTCGGTGGCGTGAAGGTGCTGTCCTCGCGCCTCGATGGCCTGGATGGCAAGGCGCTGCTGGCGCTGGTCGATCAGCTCAAGAACAAGCTGGGCAGCGGCGTGATCCTGCTGGGCGGCGTGTTCGAGGAGAAGGTCGTGCTGGTGGCTGGCGTGACCCAGGATCTGACCGGCAAGCTCAAGGCCGGTGATCTGATGAAGCAGGCCGCTGCGGCCGTGGGCGGGAAGGGCGGTGGTCGCCCGGACATGGCCCAGGGCGGTGGCGTTGATGCCGGCAAGCTGGACGAGGCTCTGGCGCTGGCCGTTACATTTGTCGAACAGGGCCTCTAAAGGCCCTGAAATACGGGGCCCGCAGCGCGTCCGGCGGGCCTTGGCAGCATGCGGTGATGCATGTTTAATGGGCGCCCTTCAGGAATCAGGCGGCTTTTGAAATGGCTTTGATCGTACAGAAGTTTGGAGGGACCTCCGTCGGCACCGTCGAGAGAATCGAGCAGGTAGCCGAGAAGGTGAAGAAATTCCGTGAAGCGGGCGACGACATCGTCGTGGTGGTGTCCGCCATGAGCGGCGAGACCAACCGCCTGATTGGTCTGGCCAAACAGATCATGGACCAACCGATTCCGCGCGAGCTGGACGTGATGGTCTCCACCGGCGAGCAGGTCACTATTGCCCTGCTGAGCATGGCGCTGCTGAAGCGCGGCGTGCCGGCAGTTTCCTACACCGGTAACCAGGTCCGTATCCTGACCGACAGTTCCCACACCAAGGCGCGTATCCTGAGCATCGATGATGCGAACATTCGCGCAGATCTGAAAGCCGGCCGCGTCGTCGTGGTCGCAGGCTTCCAGGGGGTGGACGAGCAGGGCAACATCACGACCCTGGGTCGTGGCGGTTCCGACACCACCGGCGTAGCCCTGGCGGCGGCGCTGAAGGCCGACGAGTGTCAGATCTACACCGACGTCGACGGCGTCTACACCACCGACCCGCGCGTCGTGCCGCAGGCGCGCCGCCTGGACAAGATCACCTTCGAAGAGATGCTGGAAATGGCCAGCCTCGGTTCCAAGGTGCTGCAGATCCGCTCGGTGGAATTCGCCGGCAAGTACAACGTCCCGCTGCGCGTGCTGCACAGCTTCCAGGAGGGTCCGGGCACCCTCATTACCCTTGATGAAGAGGAATCCATGGAACAGCCGATCATCTCCGGCATCGCCTTCAACCGCGACGAAGCCAAGCTGACCATCCGTGGCGTACCGGATACCCCCGGCGTTGCTTTCAAGATTCTCGGCCCGATCAGTGCCGCCAATGTCGAAGTCGACATGATCGTGCAGAACGTCGCGCACGATAACACCACCGACTTCACCTTCACCGTGCACCGCAACGACTACCAGGCCGCCCTGGAAATCCTCAAGCAGACCGCCACCGCCATCGGTGCGCGCGAAGCTACCGGCGACACCAACATCGCCAAGGTTTCCATCGTCGGCGTCGGCATGCGTTCCCACGCCGGTGTTGCCAGCCGCATGTTCGAAGCCCTGGCCAAGGAAACCATCAACATCCAGATGATCTCCACCTCGGAAATCAAGGTGTCCGTGGTCATCGAAGAGAAGTACCTCGAGTTGGCGGTCCGTGCCCTGCACACCGCGTTTGAACTCGACGCCCCGGCCCGACAGGGCGAGTAAGGGGAGCAATAATCGAAAGGCGCGGCTACCCCGCGCCTTTTGTCGTTTTTGACCGGCTGTCAGGAACTTTCTTTCCGTCAGGACTGGTCAATACTTGGGTGAAGGATTCGCGCACTTGATCTATACGAATCTGCCACCATTTCTTTTTTTGCAGACTGCTTATCCCGTAACACGTAAGGAGAAAGGAATGCTGATTCTGACTCGCCGGGTCGGAGAGACCCTGATGGTCGGTGATGACGTCACCGTGACTGTACTGGGCGTCAAAGGGAACCAGGTGCGCATCGGTGTGAATGCACCGAAGGAAGTTGCCGTGCACCGTGAGGAAATCTACCAGCGCATCCAGAAAGAGAAAGACCAAGAACCAAACCATTAATTTTTCTAAAATTTTTCTAAAATTTCCTTTGCAAACGGGGAAAACATGGATATCATGCGCCCCGTGTTGCGGAGAGGTGGCCGAGTGGCCGAAGGCGCTCCCCTGCTAAGGGAGTACACCTCAAAAGGGTGTCGGGGGTTCGAATCCCCCCCTCTCCGCCATTGCATCCTCTGGTGCGATGAGTTGTCCGGTAGCGTAAGTTACTGAAATGATTGAAAAATCTTATTGACAGCTCAGAAAAATCGCTCTAGAATTTGCGCCCTCATCAGCGCACTCATAGCTCAGCTGGATAGAGTACTCGGCTACGAACCGAGCGGTCGGAGGTTCGAATCCTCCTGAGTGCGCCATATACGAGGCAACGCGAAAGCGGGGCTTCAGTGGCGAAAGGGCTGTAAAGTCATTAGCTGCAACCAGTTGGTGAATCTGGTTAAACTTTACCAACGACGCACTCATAGCTCAGCTGGATAGAGTACTCGGCTACGAACCGAGCGGTCGGAGGTTCGAATCCTCCTGAGTGCGCCATATACGAAAGGGCCTGCAGCAATGCAGGCCCTTTTTCTTTGTCTGCGAAAAAGTTCGGGCGGGCAGTCAACGCTTGGCCTTGCCGATCACGCAGCCGTCTTCGTCGAAGGTCACGGTGCGTGCCCCGTGCTGCTTGTCCGCTTCGTAGTGATAGCGGAGCGTCTCGTTGTGCTGGCTTGTCCTGTCCGGCCTTCCCAGGGCGCTTTCCACGTCGCTGCGGGTCATTCCCGCCCTGATCCTGCCTTCGATGATTGCCGTTCGCCTCGCGCTGCCGATGACGCGATTGCCGCAGCCGTTCTGCTGCCCGCCAACCACCACCACGGACTCCTGCTCCGCGCCCTGGCTCTGGCCTTTGCTGCGTGCCGATGGCTTCTGCCGTGCGGGATCCCTGGAGCTCGCCATCGGCACCGGCTTGCCACTGCCCGGCGTCTGGTTGTTCGCCTCCTGGATTTCCTGCTGGCGTTGCGCAGGGCAGCCATACTGACTGAACAGCACGCTGCCGTCGGCCGCTGTGCAGCGGAACACCGAGGCCGCTTCGCTGGTCGGTACGGGTGAAATCAGGAGTGAGCAGAGCAGGGCAGTCAGGCGCATGGTTTGCTCCGTGATGTCGGGCCTGCCAGCAGCCTAGGAGGGGAAATTGTCAGTCGGAGCCGGGTGTCCTGTGGGAGCTTTCGGGCGTCGAACCGGGCAGTGATTCGGCAGTGAACTTTCGAGCGCAAGCGATTGTTCTGGCCGCCATTTTGTAACGCCTAATACACCCCGGAGTGTTATCATTTCCCGCATCTGCCCTCGATGGGCGCATGGGACACCACCATGGACTTACCCAGTAGTTACTCAGAACCCCGATTGCGTACACACGACCTGATGTATTGATCCCCTCTGGCCCGTTCTGCCACTGGGGGTGGAGCGTGCTATGACCGAAGTAGAAGCCAAGAAGCCGCAGGAAAGCCTGCAGGACCGCCTCAACCAGGTGGTCGACCTGCTGCACAAGCACAAGCTGGTGGAAGACCTGACGCACCGTCAGGAAGGCCAGCATCAAGACCTCGTCGAAAACCTCGTGCACCGTCAGAACCTGGCGGAACTCCAGCGCAAGCTCGAGGAGTTGCACCCGGCCGACATCGCCCACATCCTCGAATCCCTGCCGCTGGATGACCGTCTGACGGTCTGGCAGTTGGTCAAGGCCGAGCGCGACGGCGACATCCTCCTCGAAGTGTCCGACTCCGTGCGGGAAACCCTGATCGCCGACATGGACGATCACGAGATCCTCGCCGCAGCCCGCGACATGGACGCCGACGAACTCGCGGACCTCGCGCCGGAACTGCCGCGCGATGTTGTCCACGAGCTGATGGAAAGCCTCGATCAGCAGCAGCGCGAGCGTGTGCGCTCGGCGCTGTCCTACGAGGAAGACCAGGTCGGTGCGCTGATGGACTTCGAGATGGTCACCATCCGCGACGACGTCAGCCTGGAAGTGGTCCTGCGCTATCTGCGCCGCCTGAAGGAGCTGCCGGGTCATACCGACAAGCTCTTCGTGGTCGACTACGACGGCGTGCTCAAGGGCGTGCTGCCGATCAAACGGCTGCTGGTGAACGACCCGGAGAAGGACGTGGCCGAGGTCATGGCTACCGATCCGGTGACCTTCACCCCCGACGAGGACGGCTACGACGCCGCCCAGGCGTTCGAGCGCTACGACCTGATTTCCGCCCCGGTGGTGGACAAGAACGGCAAGCTGATCGGTCGTCTGACCATCGACGAGATGGTCGACCTGATCCGTGAGGAAAGCGAAAGCGAAGTCCTGAACATGGCCGGTCTGCGCGAGGAGGAAGACATCTTCGCCTCGGTCTGGAAGTCGGTCGGCAACCGCTGGGCGTGGCTGGCCACCAACCTGGTCACCGCCTTCATCGCCTCACGGGTGATCGGCCTGTTCGAAGGCTCCATCGAGAAACTGGTGGCGCTGGCCGCGTTGATGCCCATCGTCGCCGGCATCGGCGGCAACTCCGGCAACCAGACCATCACCATGATCGTCCGCGCCATGGCGCTCGACCAGATCCAGACCAGCAGCGCCAACCGCCTGCTGCGCAAGGAATTGGGCGTGGCGTTGGTGAACGGCCTGGTATGGGGCGGGGTGATCGGCCTCGTTGCCTTCTACCTGTACGGCAACTGGGAGCTGGGTGCGGTCATGACCGGTGCCATGACGCTGAACCTGTTGCTGGCCGCGATGATGGGGGTGCTGATCCCGATGACGCTGCTGCGCCTGGGGCGTGACCCGGCCATGGGTTCCAGCGTGATGATCACCGCGATGACCGACAGCGGCGGCTTCTTCATCTTCCTCGGGCTGGCGACGTTGTTCCTGATGTAACGCCAGCTCTGCCGAAAAGGCCGCCCGCGAGGCGGCTTTTTTGTGCCCGACAGAGGCAATTCGCGGGCATGAAAAAGCCGGCTCGAGGCCGGCTGTTTCGGGTGTTGCGACTGAATCAGGCGTCGTTCTGAGCCATCTCCGCATCGTGCGCGATCAGAGCGATCAGGGCGTTCTGCTGACGATGGGTCAGTTGGCGGAAGCGTTGCAGCAGTTCGCGTTCGTGCAGGCTGAGTTCCGGGCTGTCCAGGCGGATGCCCAGGTTGTCCTGCAGGGCACCTTCCTGCAGCAGGCTCTGTTCGAGACGCGCGATGATCTCGGAGTTCATGCTGCGGTGGTGGCTGCGGGCGACGTCGGCGATACGCTCACGCATGCCTTCGGGCAGACGTACGACGAACTTGTCAGCGGTACGGCTGGAGTAGGTGGGGGTTGCCTGTTTCAATGGGCGCATACTTTAAACCTGTAAGTCAGGGAGGCCGATGCCATGGGTCAGCGTTGTTTCAGGCCCTTTGACAGCGATTTCCAATGGCCGTTCAGCGCGTCGTCAAAGCTTTTGAAAAATAATCCAATAACTTGACGTCAAACCTTCGGCATATTGTGTCTCGGGTGAAGGCTAAATGCCAGCACCAATCGTCCGAAATGAGACCGTCTAGGCAGACCCTTCTTTGGATTGGACTTTCCAGAGAAAGCTGGCGATGTGCCTGATGCTCTGAGCGTAGTCGATATGTGCAGGCCCCCTGGCTGCCGTTGGGCAGTTTAATGGGGGCGTTTCGTCGCGGACGCAGAGCATGGCACAACGTCTGGCGCAGGGGGGGGGAGAGGTCAGGCAAAGGCCGCTCGCCAATGGATTTTCACTGATATCGCACACTGTGCGGAGTATTATCCGCCCCGCGAATCAGAATCGAAGCTTTGCCAGAGGGCAGGCGTACCGAGAGTTCTATGCACCCAGGCAGACTGATTTTTCTGATGGGCCCCTCGGGCTCGGGCAAGGACAGCGTATTGCAGGCCGCCAGCGCACCGCTGGCAGCAAGGGATTGCCGGATCGTCCGGCGCGTCATCACCCGTTCCGCTGAAGCGCGGGGCGAGGACGCCCATTCGGTGAGTGTCGAGGAGTTCGCCGACCTGGAACGCTCCGGCGCCTTCGCCATGAGCTGGCGGGCCAACGGCCTGCACTATGGGATTCCCCGTGAGATCGATGACTGGCTCGCCGCCGGCCACGACGTGCTCGTCAATGGTTCGCGCAAGTACCTGCCCGAGGCTCGTCGGCGTTATCCGCAGTTGGTTGCGGTTCTGCTGAGGGTCGAGCCGGAGGTCCTGCGACAGCGCCTGCTCAAGCGGGGAAGGGAAAGCCTGGAGGAAATCGAGGAGCGCCTGGCACGCAATGCGCACTTCGCCGATGGTCTGCCCGGGCCGCTGGTGGAGTTGGACAATTCGGTGTCGCTGGATGTCACGGTCGGCCATCTGCTGGACTTGCTCGCGCCGCCGGATGCCCAGGCCAGCTGAGGTCAGTCCAGCGCCAGTGACAGGCTGACGCCGTGGGGCGCAAAGCCCATGGCGGCATAGAAGCGGTGCGCCATTTCCCGGTCCTGGTGGCTGGAGAGGGCGAGCTTGTAGCACTTCCAGTCGCGCGCCCATTCCACGGCCCGGCCGATCAGCGCCTGGCCGATGCCCTGGCCGCGTGCGCGACTGTCCACCACCATGTCTTCGAGGATGGCCGAGCGCGCGAAGCCGTGGGCGATGTGCTCGATCAGGTGCAGGGTGCAGGTGCCCAGCAGGGCTCCATCACGCTCGGCGAGCAGGGTCACCCGCGACGGCTGCTGGTTGCCCAGGGCTAGTGCAAGCAGCGCGGTGTCGGGCAATGGGTCGCGTGAGCCCAGTTGCTGCAGCAGCGGCGCGAGGGCCGCTGCATCATCGGCCGTGGCGACGCGCACATCGAAGGTGGCGAATGGGGAATCGGGCAGGGCGCCGTCGTCTGTGGTCATGGCGTATCTCCGGCTGACGGCAAAATTATGGACCGCGTCGGTGGCGGCGGCATGACAAATCGTCCGTCGGTGGTTAACATGCCGACCCGATTGTCCCGGTAGCTCAATTGGATAGAGCGTCCCCCTCCTAAGGGGAAGGTTGGAGGTTCGACCCCTCTCCGGGACACCAGCACGCCAAGGCCCGCAACTGCGGGCCTTTTTCGTTTCTGCTCAGGGCGAATAGGTGGTGCGGTTGCGCCCGTTGTGCTTGGAGCTGTAGAGCGCCTTGTCCGCCTTGATCAAGGCGTCGCTGAGGCTGCCGTCCGCAGCCAGGTGGGCCAGGCCCAGGCTGATGGTGACGCTGGGGTGGCCGGGCAGGTCGGCGGTGGCCTGGCGTAACCGTTCGACGTGCGCCTGCGCCTGATCGGCATTCAGGCCCCAGAGGTACAGGCCGAACTCCTCGCCGCCCAGCCGGGCGAATTCGAAGTCGCCCATCTGCTGCTTGATGGCCTGCGCGACGCGGGTCAGCACCTCGTCACCGATGTCGTGGCCGTAGGTGTCGTTGACCTGTTTGAAATGGTCGATGTCGACCATCGCCAGGTAGCGCTGCTCGCTGTCCTCACCCAGCCGCTTGCCCACCCGGGCCATGAAGGAGCGGCGATTGGGGATGCCGGTGAGGGTGTCGACGTAGGCCTGGTCCAGCAGCAGGCGGGCCATGGCGTAGTTGTGCAGCTTGGCCTGGCTGAGGTGGTGGAAGATGTACACCGTCAGCGCGCTGATGAAGACCGGGTAGCAGATCAGCATGCTGTGGCGCACGTTGAATTCCGGCACGTTGCCCAGGAAAGGGTTGAGCAGCACCCAGGTGACGACCAGCACCGCGAAGAAGGCCGGGCGGTTCAGCGGTAGCACCGTGGCGCTGTAGAGCACCGTGGAGGCGCAGATCACCAGCCAGGCCTGGCGCACGTCGCTGGGAATGCCCTCGATCAGCAGGCGTGCGCCCCAGGCGAAGGTCACCACGAAGGCGAAGTTGATCAGGTAGAAATGCAGAGCGCGGCGCGCCGCTGCGGTGAGAGCGAAGAGGGTGAGGAAGGCGCCGAGGAAGAGCAGCGAGATGTAGCTGAAACCCTGGCCGGTCTGGAAGCTGACGATCAGGTCGAAGAGAAGCCAGATGCCGATGCTGATGCCCAATACCAGCAGGGCGAAGCCTTTCAGTCGCTCGAAATCATGCTGGAGAAACTCGGTGCGCAGTTCGGCTGAAACGTGCTGTTTCACGACTTCCGATTCGATGGTCTTGAACATGAACGGTCCTGTACGGAGGCGGGATCGCTCGCGCGAGCATAGACGAACTCACCCGGCCCCGCGCGACAACCGGCAGGTCGCGCGCGGGGGGCGGATTCAAGGGCGGATGGCGGTGCCGGCCTGCGCCCGCTGGTTGTCCAGCAGGACCTTGCCCCAGGGGCGATAACGTACTTCGAAGACTGCGCTGGCATGGCAGCCGGTGGTGGCGCTGGAAGGTGCGGCCGGCTCGGCACGGAATGGCTGGCCGGCGGCGCTGGTCTGGCGGAAGGCTTCGCGGACGATGCCGACCGAGCAGGGCAGCGCTGCCGCGTAGGCCTGGCGGACGCGCTCGGGCAGCGCGCCGGTGCCGGCGCCATCCTGCCACCAGACCTGGATGCCCAGCCCGGCGATCTGCCCCAGCCAGTTGCCATAGACCTGCGGTGCCAGCTTGCCACCGGTGAAGGCGCTCAATTGCAGCGGCGCCTTCAGTTGGCCAGCGAAGTCCTTGAGCTGGCGTTGCAGCGCCTGGCGGCGTTCGACGGCCTGGAAGTGCCAGTCGTCCAGCTCCATGGGCAGGTACCAGGCCGCCACGGGGAGCTTCCACTGGTCCAGCAGCAGCCGTTGCTGGCTCAGCGAACGGCCCAGCTGATGTTGCCAGTAGGCTTCCAGGCCGGGCGTATCCAGCTCGCTCTGGCGCTGGTAGTAGGCCGGGTCCATGTAGAGGCCGAAGACCAGTTGCAGGCCGGCGTCGTGGGCGCTTTTCAGGGCGTTGGCCAACCAGCCGTCCGCACCGCCGAAGGTGGAGTCGCCGTAGGCTGTCCATTGCACGATCAGGGTCTTCGCCCCCTGGGCCGCGCTGGCACGCCAGACCTGTTGCCATTGCGCCTGGCTGATCGACGCGTCGGCATTCAGCGGCTGATAGAACAGGCGATCGTCGGCTCGGGCCGCGACAGCCGAGCAGAGCAGGGCGAAAGCGAAAATCAGCCGGCGCATCAGAAGTTCACCTCGAGTCCCACCAGCCAGCCATTGGCCTTTTCATAGAGATTGCCCGCCATGCCGAGCTGGTACTCGGTGCGCACGGTGACGTGGGCGCGGTAGGCGTTGTAGCGGTCTTCGCCGTACCAGTACTGCCAGCGCAGGCCAACGCCGCTGCGCAGGTCCTGGCGCCAGTCGTTGCTCGGGTCCTGGGTGGAGAATTCGGCGAACCCGTAGGGCATGATCGTCTGGGGCGAGTCCACCGGCAGCTTCCAGGTATGGCCCTGCTGGTAGCGCGAGACCCACTGGTGATCGCCCGCGTGGGTCCACCAGGCGTAGTCCAGGTAGAGGAAGCGTTCGTCCCAGTCGCTTTCGTCCACTCGCCAGTCGTTGCGGTATTCGCCCTGATCGAGGAAGGAGGCGGTGGCGCGCAGCAGGAAGTCGGTAGAGGTCTGGCCGTACTTGTCGCGTTTGCGGATGTAGCGCTCGAACTTCTCCGGCGTACCGATCTCGTGCCAGCGCAGACCTTCGAAGGCGTCGTCAGGATCGACGTCGTCGTTCACGGTGTTCTGCTTGTACAGCTCGCTGTAGAGGTTGAGGTTGTAGTCGCCGAAGGGCTTGTAGCGCAGGCCGAAGCCGGCGGCGAGGGTCTGGGTGTATTCCTTGCGTCCCTGGTTGCCGGCGATCGCACGGCCATACACCGACAGGGTGCTGCCGTTGCGGGTCGGTTCGTCGCCCAGGGCATGGTCCCAGATGAAGGTCTGCAGGTTCTGCGATTGGGCGCGGCGCTTGTTGCCGACCTTGTCCTCGCCGATGGGGACGGCGACGGTGGTGATACCGGCCGGCGACCAGGTGCTGGCGATGGTCAGGTTGTCCCGTTGCGACAACGCCTGGTGCGCGCGGCGCTGGCGATAGCGCCGGGCTTCCAGGGTGCCGTACTCATCGTCGGCAGCCACCGGGTCCTGTTCCAGATCGATCACCCGGCGCAGCTCGCGGCGGGCGGCAAAGCTGTCTTCGGCTTCGTCGTAGCGCCAGGCCAGGGTCTCGCCCAGGCGGAAGTCCTCCGGATAGTCGCGGGTCGCGCGCTCCAGGTAGGGGATCGCGGTGCGGCGCTCCTGCGGTGTGTCGGTACCGGCCAGGCGCATGCCGTAGTCGGCGCGGAAACGCGGGTTGTCCGGCTCGCGGCGCACGGCCTCGGCCAGCCAGAGTTTGCTCTGCTGCTTGTCGCCGGCCTTCTGTGCGCTGGCGGCGGCGTTGTAGAAGTGCTGGCCGTTGGGATTGTGCTGCAACGCCTCGCGGTGCCGCGTGAGGGCTTCGGGGTAATCACCACGGGCATCGGCGATGTTGGCGCCCAGTGCCCAGTCATCAGCGCTGGCCTTTTTCGCCTGCTGCCAGTAACGCTCGGCGGCGGCGTTGTCGCCACTCACCAGGGCGGCGCGGCCGGCGGTCAGGCGGGCGTTGTCGTTGAGCTGGCTGTCGGGCAGGGCTTTGAAAATGCGCAGGGCGCCGGCTGGATCGCCTGCGGCTTCCAGGGCATAGGCCAGCGGCAGCTGACTGTCCTTGTCGCCATGGGCGATGGCGGCCTGGTAGTAGACCACCGCTTCGCCGGGCCGCGCGGGCATCGCGCAGCGGCCGAGGGCGCGCAGCTCGCCGGGGGTGTTGGAGTCCGGGCTCAGGTAGCGCTGCAGGGCGTCGCAGCGCCCGGCTTCGGCCAGCCGGCCGAGCAGGTAGCCGCGCGACACCGGGTCGGCCTTGGGCAGCAGGGCTTCGATGCGGGCGACATCCAGCGGGGTGTCGCTGCGCGCATGAATACCGGCAAGGCGTTGCAGCAGCGCGGGCGGCAGGTTGCCGCCGCGCCGGTCGTAGGCGCTCTCCAGCAACTGCCTGGCGCGTTCGCTGCGCCCGGCGTTGAGTGCCAGGTAGCTGGCCTGGTCCAGGGCCCTGAGGTCGCCCGTCTGGCGGTAGCGTTGTTCCCAGAGCGCCGCGGCTTCGCCGGTGCGCCCACGGGCCTGCAGCAGCTCGGCGCGCTGGCGCACGGTGTCTGGTGTCTGCGGCTGGCGTGACAGCCAGGCCAGCGCCAGGTCGGTGCGGCCCTGGCGCCGCCAGGAGTCCACCAACTGGTCGCGCCGGGCGCTGTCCCAGGGTTCGGACAGCCGGGTGTTTTCCAGCAGCTCGGTGGCGTTCAGGCGCTGGGCCAGCACCAGCCACGTCTTCGGGTCTTCATCGGGCTTGCACTGCGCAAGCTTCTGCAGTGCGGCGGCCTGGTCATTGCGCGACAGCCATTCGGTGGTTTCCAGGCAGGGGCGGTTCTGCGCGTCGCTGAGTTTCTCCACCAGCGCCGTGTCGCTGCTGTCGCGGGCAACTTCCAGCAGTTGCGCCTGGCGTGTCGGGTCCAGGCGGTCCTGTTCGGGCAGGGTGAGCAGCCAGCGCTTGGCCACTTCGGTCTGTTCCACGGCGATGGCGCGGTCGATGATCGCCAGCCGCGCCTTGCGCGCCGACTCCGCGTCCGGCGCCTGCTGGAGCAGTTGCTCCAGCGGCTTCTCGTCCAGGCGCTGGGCATAGGCGTTGGCCAGGCGGCGCCAGTCCACGGGGGATAGCTGGCGAGCGTCGGCCAGGGGGGCGAGTTGGGCGATGGTGGTGTCCCAGTCGCGCAGTTGTTCGGCCCAGTTCGCCCGTGCCTCACGCAGTACGCGGCCGTCGCTGCCTGGCGGCAGGGTGCTGAGCCAATCCAGGGCCTTGGCGGCGCCCTGGGTCTGGCCGAGCTTGAGGCTGTAGGCCTGCCACAGACGCACTCGTTCGTTGGCGTCGGCGTGGGCGAGCCACTGGTTGACCTGGGCCTCGGGCGGTGGGCCGTTTTCGATCAGGTCCAGGCGCAGTTCGGTCAGCGCGGCGGCGCCGGCTTCGGTGCCGGCCAACGCCTGGGCTTCCTTTTCGGCATCGGCGAAGCGCTTCTGCTTGGCCAGTGACTGGATCAGCAGTGAGCGTGCTTCGGTGTTGTTCGGCACGCGGTCCAGCAGATGGCGCATCAGGCGTTCGACTTCCGCCCAGTTGTTGTTCTTCGCTTCCTTGTAGCCCTTGTCGAGGTAGGGAAAGCTGCGGAAGCGCTGGAACTCGGTGAGCTGGTCGTCGGCGGCGTGGGCCAGCGGGAGGGTGGCGCTCGCCAGGATCAGACCGCATAGCAGGGATTGTTGCAGTTTCACACGGCCTCCCGGGCGATACGATAGGCCTCGTGCTGTTCACTGGCCTGTTCCTGCAAGGCTTCATCGAGCACCTGCTGGGTGATGATGCCGCGCTTGATCAGGTGCTCGCCGAGGGAATCCTGCTCGGGGTCGAAGTCGATCATTGCCTGGTTGAACAGGCTGGGCGGGACCATCCCGCGCACCTGCAGCAGGGTGCCGAACATCACCAGGTGGCCGCAGATGCGTTCGATCAGGGCTTCGTCACCCTGCTGGCTTTGCAGGGTTTCGAGGACGAAGCGGGTTTCCTCGCTCTGGTGGCGGCCGCCATACCAGTGGCGCAGGCCGAGGGTGACGCGGCCCTGGGGCGCAAGTTGGCTGCGCACGGGGCGCTTGAGGTGGCGGCTGATGGCGCCGAGCGAGACCTGGCTGAACTGCTGCTCGCCGGCCAGCACCAGGGTGTCGCCCTCGATGGCCACCGGCAGTACGGCATAGCGCAGCGCCAGCTTGCGCGGCAGCGCTTCGATCAGTTTCGGGTCGAGGGTGAAGGGGTTGAGCGGCGCCCATTCCTCGCCCAGTTCCTCGGCCAGGGTTTCCACCAGCTGCGTGCTGGTGATCAGCTCGCGCAGCAGCAACTCGCGGCCCAGCCGGCGGCGGACCGAGCTGGTGAGCGCCGACTGCAGCTGTTCTTCGCTGATCAGGCCCTTTTCCTTCAGGCGCTGGCCCAGCGGCGTGCGCTGCGGGCCGGCGAGGGCGGGGAATTCGTGGGTGGTCTTGTCCCAGGCCACACGGCGCGAGTCGCCCATTTCCATCACCTGCTTGAGTGCGCGCAGGTTGGCGAAGAAGTTGACGAAGTTGCTCCACATCATCCGCGGCGCCGACAGCAGCCCCTCGAAGATGCCGTAGAAGCGGGTGACGAACCAGAAACGCTGGAACAGCCGGTTGAGCAGCATCAGGCCGTTGAGGAACAGCAGCACCACCAGCAGCTGGCTGCCTTCGAGGATCGACGGGAAGCGCCAGGCGTTGGGCGACAGGCTGGTGATCAGCCACATGGTGATCAGCACCAGGAACAGCAGGTTGACCAGGAAGCTCAGCAGGTAGGCGATCAGCCCCCGGCGGTCGCGCCAGAGGAAGTAGTTGAGCATGCCCTTGCTGCTCCAGCCCAGGTTGCGCGTGCCCTGGAAGACGATGCCGGTGATCCACCGGGACTTTTGCCGGATGGCGTGCTGCCAGGTACGTGGGAAGTGTTCGCGCACGCAGATGACCTGGGAGAAGCGCCGGTCCATGCCCGGTACCCAGGTGCTCTTGAGCGCCAGCTGCGGGTCGGTGATGGAGTAACGGGCGAAGATGCACTTCATGCCTTTTTGCTTCAGGCGGAAGCCGATGTCGTAGTCCTCGGTGAGACTCTGCACGTCGAAGGCGATGCCGTCGCCGTCTTCCAGCAGCGCGGCGATGGCGCGGCGGCTGAAGCAGGTGCCGACGCCGGCGCTGGGAACCTGACCGGTCAGCGCCTCGCGCACCGGCACGTCCTTGCCGTGGTTCTCGGCGAACTCGTCGACATAGTGGCCGGCGGTGAAGCCGGTCCATTCCGGTGCATAGGGGTAGACCGGAATCTGGATCAGGTCCTTGGCCGGCAGCAGGTAGTTGAACAGGCGCAGTTCCAGCGGCGAGATCACGTCCTCGGCGTCATGCAGGATGAAGCCGGCGAACTCGATCTTGGCGTCGGCCTCGAAACGCAGGATGGCGTCGATGATGTTGTTCAGGCAGTCGGCCTTGCTGGTCGGGCCGGGGCGCGCGCAGACCACCTTGTGCACGTTGGGGTAGTGCAGGCAGACGGCGTCCACGTCCGCCTGGGTCTGCGGGTCGTTGGGGTAGGTGCCGACGAAGATCTGGTAGTTCTCGTAGTCCAGGGTGGAGGCCGCCAGGCGCGCCATCTCGCCCACCACGCCGACCTCGTTCCAGGCCGGCACCATGATCGCCAGCGGCTTTTCCGGGGCGGCGAAGAGGCGTTCCTCGTCGGCCCGGTCGAAGCGGTTGTAGATGCGGAAGCGGCGCACCAGCACGCGGCCCCAGTACACCAGGTCGATGAACAGGTCATCCAGGCCGAGCAGGAACATCAGCGCGGCCAGGATGATCGCCAGGTACTTCAGGGCATAGAGAACGTAAGTGAGGATATCGACCAGTTCGAGGCTCATTCGAACTCGCTATGCGTGCGTGATTCACCGAACCAGGACAGCAGCCGGGCGACGATCTTCTCGCTGGCATGGCCATCGCCGTAGGGGCTGAATACCCGGCTCATCTGCTCGTAGACTTCCTCGTCGCGCAGCAGGTGGCTGGCCTCGCTGACGATCCGCCCGGTGTTGGTGCCCACCAGCACCACGGTGCCACCTTCCAGCACGGCGGGGCGCTCGGTGACGCGGCGCAGCACCAGCAGCGGCTTGCCCAGCGCCGGGGCTTCCTCCTGGATGCCGCCCGAGTCGGTGAGAATGATGTACGCGCGGTCCATCAGCCAGACGAAGTGCTGGTAGTCCTGCGGGGCGATCAGGTGGATGTTGGGCTTGTCCGAGAGCAGGCCGTACACCGCGTTCTGCACCTGCGGGTTGAGGTGTACCGGGTAGACGAAGTCGACGTCGGGGAAGCGCTGGGCCAGCTCGGCCAGTGCCTGGCAGATGCGCTCGAAGCCCTTGCCGAAGTTCTCCCGGCGGTGTCCGGTGATCAGCACCAGGCGACGGTCGCCGGTGAATTTCGCCAGTGGCGAGTCGGCGGCGGGTGTCCAGTTGGTTTCATGCAGGTGCTCGCGCATCCACAGCAGGGCGTCGATCACGGTGTTGCCGGTGACTTCGATCTGGTCGATGTTCACCCCTTCGCGCAGCAGGTTGTCGCGCGAGGCCTTGGTGGGCGGGAAGTGCAGGTCGGCGATCACCGCGGTGAGGCGACGGTTGGCCTCCTCCGGCCAGGGCTGGTGGATGTTGCCGGTGCGCAGGCCGGCCTCGACATGGCCGATCGGGATCTGCCGGTGGAACGCGGTGAGCGCGGCGATGAAGCTGGTGGTGGTGTCGCCATGCACCAGCACGATATCGGGGCGGTGACGGTCGTAGTGGTCATCCAGCCGCGCCATCATCTGCAGGGACAGGCTGTTCAGCGTCTGGCCCTGGGTCATCACGTCGAGGTCTTCGTCGACCTCCAGTTCGAAGGAGTTCAGGACTTGCTGTAGCATCTCGCGATGCTGGCCGGTGGAGCAGATGCGCAGCTCGATTTCCGGGGTACGGCGCAGAACGCGGGCGAGGGGGGCCATCTTGATGGCCTCGGGGCGGGTGCCGAACACCATGGTCACTTTGTACTTCATCAATTGCTCCTTGGGCGTGCCCTTGTGAGACCGCCTTCGGGTTGGGGGGTGCGATTTTTCAAAGCAATGAAAGTCGCTCAATTCAGGGCTGTCCAGCAGCAACGGGTGATGCCAGTGATACAGGTCAGAT
Organism: Enterobacterales bacterium AE_CKDN230030158-1A_HGKHYDSX7; assembly: GCA_046940325.1. Classification (GTDB taxonomy): domain Bacteria; phylum Pseudomonadota; class Gammaproteobacteria; order Pseudomonadales; family Pseudomonadaceae; genus Pseudomonas. Next base: position 447,545 of record JBKYMN010000003.1, read on the forward strand.
ACATTGACCTTTTTGTGGGTTTCGTCGCTGCGCTGCAAGCCGCGCCGCCGTTGGGCTGGCGCCGGTTTACCGGCATCGTTGAGAAAAACTGTTGATGAATTTTTCGAAGAGGCGCAACGGACGATGCTCAGCGCGGAACTGAAGGCGTTCTACCGGGTAGCCAAGCTGGGCAGCATCACCCAGGCGGCGAAGAAGCTCGGCCTGAGCCAACCCACCGTGACCACCCAGATCCGCCACCTGGAAAGCCAGTACGCGGTGGAGCTGTTCTATCGCGGCGGCCGCCGCCTGACCCTGAGCGATGAGGGCGCGCGCCTGCTGCCGATGGTCGAGGCTCTGCTGCAACAGGAGGCCGACATCGAGTTCTACCTGCGCAACTGTGGGCAGATGCAAGGCGCGCTGCGTATCGGCGCCACCTCTCCTTATTACGTTCTCGGCCTGATCAAGGCGTTTCGCGAGCGCTTCCCGCAGATCGAGGTGTCGGTGGAGATCGGCAATTCCCAGCAGGTGCTCGAATCGCTCATCGAATGCCGGGTCGACCTGGCGGCTTCCTCGCAGCAGGTGGATGACGCGCGCCTGACCCGCGTGGTGCTGGGCAGCGACCCGCTGGTGCTGGCGGTGCACCGCAGCCATCCGCTGGCGGCACTGTCAGCGGTGAACCTGGGCGACCTGCGCAACCATTGCCTGCTGATGCGCGAGGCGGGCTCCACCACGCGCCAACTGACCGAGGCGATGTTGCAGCAGGCCGGTGTCGTGCCTGCTTCGGTACTGGAGATCGGCAGCCGCGAATCGATCCGCGAGGCGGTGATCCGCAACCTGGGCGTGAGCATCATTGCCCGCCAGGAGGTGCCGGATAATCCGCAGCTGTGCGTGCTGGAGATCAAGGGCGCGAGCCTGATCGACGAGTACCTGTACTGCCTGAAGGATCGGCGGCAGGCGCGTTTGCCGAGTGCGTTCCTGGCGCTGGCGCAGGAGTAGCCCGGCGCGGGGCACGCGGTTGATCGTTCCGGATATCCGGCTTAGCGCGCCAGCGCTTCCTCCGGCGACTCGTGCCGGCGGTACGGGAATACGTCGATGACCTTCCCCGCGCGAATCTGCTCCTGCAGGCCTTTCCAGTAGTCCGCGTCGAACAGGTTGCCGTGCAGCTTGGCGAATTGCCGGCGCAGCTTCAGGTCGACGAACAGGAAGCGCGGGAACTCCTCCGGGAACACGTCCATCGGCCCCACCGAGTACCAGGGCTCGGAGGACAGCTCGTCCTCTTCGTAGCGCGCCGGCGGGATGTGGCGGAAGTGCACCTCGGTGAGGTAGCTGATCTCGTCGTAGTCGTAGAACACCACGCGCCCGTGGCGGGTGACGCCGAAGTTCTTCAGCAGCATGTCGCCGGGGAAGATGTTCGCCGCCGCCAGTTGCTTGATCGCCAGCCCGTAGTCGTACAACGCTTCGTGTACCTGGGCCTCGGTGGCGTGCTCCAGATAAAGATTCAGCGGGGTCATGCGGCGCTCGGTCCAGCAGTGGCGGATCAGCACCACGTCGCCTTCCATGACGACGGTTGACGGCGCCACGTCCAGCAGCTCGGCCAGGCACTCGGGTTCGAACTTGCTCACCGGGAAGCGGAAGTCGGCGAACTGCTGGGTATCGGCCAGGCGCCCGACGCGGTCGTGGTTCTTCACCAGCTGGTACTTCTGGATCACCGTGGCGTGGTCCACGGTCTTGGCCGGGTTGAAGTTGTCCTTGATGATCTTGAACACGGTGTTGAAGCCCGGCAGGGTGAACACGCTCATGACCATGCCGCGCACGCCGGGGGCCATCACGAAGCGGTCGTCGGTGGTCGCCAGGTGGTTGATCAGGGCCCGGTAGAACTCGCTCTTGCCCTGCTTGTAGAAGCCGATGGAGGTGTACAGCTCGGCGATGTGCTTGCCCGGCAGCAGGCGCTTGAGGAAAGCCACCATCTCCGCCGGCACCGGCGCATCGACCATGAAGTAGGAGCGGGTGAAGGAGAAGATGATCGAGACTTCCGCCTCGTCGGTGATCACCGTGTCGAACTGGATGCCGCGTCCCTCGTGGTGCACGAGCGGGAACACCAGCGGCCACTGCTCTTCCGGGGTGAACAGGCGGCCGACGAGGTAGGCCCCCTTGTTGCGGTAGAACACCGAGCCGATCAGCTCGATGGTCAGTGCCGGGTCCTTGCATACCCAGTCCGGCAGGTTGTTGTGCAGCAGGTGGTCGATGCGTTCCAGGTCGCGCTCGCGGTCGTCGTAGTCCACGGCGAAGCGGTAGTCGTCGAAGATGCTTTCCAGCGCCTGGCGCAGTTTGCCGCCGGGGCGGTAGAGGCGTGTGTGAGGGTCACGGGAGTGGGCGCGCAGCGAGGGGCGGGTGGTGTGCACGAACATGGTGCCGTCGCTGATGTTGTCGTGGCTGAACAGCCCGCAGAAGATCGAATTGAACCAGGTTTCCGCCAGCTCGTCGTCCAGCCGCGGGTCGATCAGGGTGATGTAGGCGCTCTTGGCCACGGGCCAGCGCTCCACGTCCACCAGGTCGATGCCGGCCATGGCGCGGGTGAGGCGTTCGACGGTCTCGGCGACCTTTTCCTCGTACAGGTTGATGCGCTCGGCCGAGGCCTGCTGCGCCTCCTGCCAGAGCGCCTGTTCGAAGCGTGCTGGCGCACCGGCGGTGATCCGGTGGAACTGCGCGCGGTAATCGTCGAAGCCTTCGAGGATCAGGGTGGCGATCTCGGTCGCCGGCCAGTGCTGAGCCATGGGAGCGCCTCTGCTGGTTTTTTGTGCAGCGAGCTTAGCCACGGGAGGCGAGGAGGGAAAGGGAGAATTCCGACAGCGAGCACTGTCTCCGTTATGCCTTATGCTGAGCGGCCCGGTCTCGTCGGCAAGGAGCCGAACCGCGATGGACGACTTCCGCATCGAACGCTGCACGGAGCAGCATGTCAACGGCCTCGCTGCCCTCTACAACGACCCCGCCGTAGCCCGCCAGGTGCTGCAGATGCCGTACCAGGCGCCGGAGCTGTGGCGCAAGCGCCTGGTGCTGGACGACGAGCGCCGCGTCACGCTGATGGCGATGCACCAGGACCAGGTGATCGGCAGCGCCAGCCTCGAGCAGTTCCCGCGTGTGCGGCGCAGCCATTGCGGCAGCATCGGCATGGGCGTCGCGGTGGCCTGGCAGGGGCGCGGGGTCGGTACGCGGCTGCTGGCCGAGCTGCTCGATGTCGCCGACAACTGGATGGCCCTGCGCCGCGTGGAGTTGACGGTCTATACCGACAACGCCCCGGCTATCGCCTTGTACCGCAAGTTCGGCTTCGAGGTGGAAGGGCAGCTGCGCGAGTACGCCATCCGCGACGGTATCCATGCGGACGTGCTGAGCATGGCGCGCCTGCGCAGGAGCTGATGGTGGACTTTGAAAGTCAGCTGTGGATGGATGTGGTTTTCCACCGGCGTAGTCTGGTGGCCTGCCTGCCCTGGAGTCGTTCGCGATGAATCCCGCCGCCCTGCTGAACCTGCTCGCCCTGGCCGCCATCTGGGGCGCCAGTTTCCTGTTCATGCGCCAACTGGTGCCGGCCATCGGGGTGATGCCGACGGCGTTCTTCCGGGTCTTCCTGTCCGCCGTCGGGCTGGTGGTGATCCTGCTGGCGATGCGCACGCGCTGGGACTTTCGCGGCAAGTTGGGGCGCATCCTGGTCATCGGTGTGATCAGCTCGGGCATCCCGGTGCTGATGTACAGCCTGGCGGCGCAGTTCCTGCCGGCGGGTTACTCGGCGATCTTCAACGCCACCACGCCGTTGATGGGCGTGCTGATCGGCTCGCTGTTCTTCGGCGAGGCACTGACCGGCGCCAAGGCCGGCGGCGTGCTGCTGGGGCTGGCCGGGGTGGCGGTGCTGACCCGCGCCGGTCCCGTGCCTTTCGATGCGGGGCTGCTGTGGGGCGCCGCCGCGTGCCTGGTGGCGACCACCTGCTATGGCTTCGCCGGCTTCATCACCAAGCGCTGGATCAACGACCAGGGCGGGCTGGACTTCGCGGTGTCAGCCCTGGGCAGCCAGACCGGAGCGCCCCTCTGCCTGCTGCCGTTCTTCCTCGGTACCAGCCTGGATATGCCGCTGGCACCGCTGGGCGAGCCGAAGATCCTGCTGGCACTGGCCGGGTTGGGGTTCCTCTGCACCTCGTTCGCCTACGTCCTGTACTTCCGCCTGCTGGCCAGCATCGGCCCGCTGAAGACCATGACGGTGACTTTCCTCATTCCGCCGTTCGGTGTGCTCTGGGGCGCGCTGCTGCTGGACGAGTCGCTGTCCTGGGCGCATGCGCAGGGCGGGGTGCTGATCGCCGTGGCGCTATGGCTGGTGCTGCGGCCCGCGCCGTTGCCGAAGGTGGAAGCGGCGGGGTGAGTCCGTGCCCAGGAACCACCCTCACTCCAGCCCTCTGGGAGAGCGCTGGGGTGAGGGCATTAGCCCCGCAGTAGACTATCCGTTATCCACCGCTTGTGCGTTTCCAGCTGCCCGTGCCGGGGCTACCTTGCGAAACACCAGCATCAACCCCACCACGATCAGCCCCATGCCCAGCAGACCCAGGGCGGACAGCCGATTGCCGAACACCAGGTAGTCCATCAGCGCGGTCACCGCCGGCACCAGGTAGAACAGGCTGGTGACGTTGACCAGGTTGCCCGCCGCGATCATCCGGTACAGCAGCACGGTGGCCAGCACCGAAACCATCAGGCCCATCCACAGCGCGCTGAGGATGAACGCGGCGTTCCACTCCACGTGCAACGGCTGGAACGGCGCGACGGCGAGGCACAGCACTAGCCCGGCGATGTATTGCAGGGGCAGCGTGCCCAAGGGGTTCTCGCGGATGTTCTTCTGCAGGATCGAGCCGCCAGTGATCGACAGCAGCGCCAGCAGGCAGCAGGCCAGCCCGGCAAAGGTCAGGCCCGACAGCCCGATGCTCTGGTAGACCACCATCACCAGTCCGATCAGCCCCAGCGCCAGGCCACCCTGGCGCGCAGCCGAATGCCGGCGCTCGAGCAGGAAGCTGGTCAGCATCGGCTGCACACCCAGCACCGTGGCGATGACGCCGGGGGTAACGTGCAGGTCCAGCGCCATCAGGTAGAAGATCGGGTAGATGCCCAGCATCACCAGGCCGGTGAGTACGGCGTGACGTATCTGTTTGCGCTCGCGCGGCCAGCGCAGGCCGATCAGTGGGGAGAGGATCAGCAGCGCCACCAGTGCGGTACCGAAGCGGGCGATGAGGAACACCATCGGCGAAGCATGGGCCAGGCCCCACTTGCTGATGATGGCGGCGCTGCTCCACAGCAGCACGAACAGCGAAGTGCTGGCCAGGCCGGCCAGGGAAGAACGAGTGAGAGAAATCATGCAATGCACCTGTCGTCAGGCAGATCACGACCGGCCGTCGAGGGCCGGACACATACCGGGAGCCGCGTCAGTGAGGCGCGGAAAACCAGGCGGTGAAAAACGTGGGTGGCGTCAGAAGCTCACGCCGGGTGGCGGATAGGCCGCACCGGGAGGCGGAGGCGACGCGACGGCGACGACAGGAGGGGGAGGGCAGGCCGCGCCCGCACCCGCGCCGCAAGCCGGGGTGGCTGCTGCGATGATTGCCGGAACGGGCAATGGGTATCGGGACATGGAAGGCGAACCTGTTCAGTGGGGCAGCGAAGGCGCTGCGTGGGCTGACTATAGCGAGCTTCTTGCGTCGAGGCGAGCCGGCTGCGAGTCACGCGGCAAAGCGCGATTCCTGCGACGAAAAACGACAACGCGCGGCCGGGGCCGCGCGTTGTCAGGCAAGGGTGGAGCTTACTTGCCGGTCTTGATGGTGTTCCAGGTGCGGGTACGCACGCGGTCGATCTTCATCGGCATGGATTCGAGGGCGAACAGCTTGGCCATCTTGTCCTGCGGCGGGTAGATCGCCGGGTCTGCCTTGATCGCCTTGTCCACCAGCGGGTCGGCGGCCAGGTTGGCGTTGGCGTAATGCACGTAGTTGCTGACGTTGGCCATCACTTCCGGACGCAGCAGGTAGTTCATGAAGGCGTAGGCGGCTTTCTCATCCGGTGCGTCGTTGGGCATGGCGACCATGTCGAACCACAGCGGCGAGCCTTCCTTCGGGGTGGAGTACTGGATTTCCACGCCGTTCTTGGCTTCCTTGGCGCGGGTGGCGGCCTGCAGGATGTCGCCGGAGAAGCCGACGGCCACGCAGATCTCGCCGTTGGCCAGGTCGCTGACGTACTTGGAGGAGTGGAAGTAGCGGATGTACGGACGCACCTTCATCAGTGCTTCCTCGGCCTTCTTGTAGTCATCCAGCTTCTGGCTGTGATGCGGCAGGCCCAGGTAGTTCAGGGTGATCGGCAGCAGTTCCGGGCCGTTGTCCAGCACCGCTACGCCGCACTTGGCCAGCTTCTCCATGTACTCGGGCTTGAAGAAGATGTCCCAGGAATCGATCGGCGCGTTGTCGCCCAGCACTTCCTTGATCTTCGCCGGGTTGTAGCCGATGCCGGTGGTGCCCCACAGGTAGGGGAAGCCGTGCTCGTTGCCCGGGTCGTTCACTTCCAGCGCCTTCATCAGCACCGGGTTGAGGTTCTTCCAGTTCGGCAGCTGGCTCTTGTCCAGCTTCTTCAGCGCGCCGGCCTGGATCTGCTTGGCCATGAAGTGGTTCGACGGCACCACGATGTCGTAACCGGATTTGCCGGTCATCAGCTTGCCATCGAGGGTCTCGTTGCTGTCGTAGACGTCGTAGGTCGCCTGGATGCCGGTTTCCTTGGTGAAGGTCGGCACGGTGTCCGGGGCGATGTAGTCAGACCAGTTGTAGATCTTGACGGTGTCGGCCTGGGCGGCGCCGGCGGCAACGGTGAGGGAGAGTGCAAGGGTGGAGAGCAACGGGGCGGAAATTTTCATTCTTGTGTTCCTGACAACGGTGCGGAAAGCCCGGGCCATCCGCGAAAGATGGGCGACGCTGCGTCGCGGGCTGGGCAAGAATTAACCATTTTGCCGGAACATGGCGAGGGGCCATGGCTGCCTGCGGGTCCGCAGACAGCGCACGTGACCCGAGCCGCACCGATTGGGAACGACAGGTAGGAATCCGCCCCGAAGAGGGGCGCACTAGAGCTTACTGGACCAGTTCCTGGTCCTCGAACAGGCCGTCGAACAGCATGCTGGAGAGGTAGCGCTCGCCCGAGTCCGGCAGCACGACCACGATGGTCTTGCCCTGCATGGTCGGCTCTTCGGCGAGCTTCACGGCGGCGGCCATGGCGGCTCCGCTGGAGATGCCGCAGAGGATGCCTTCTTCCTGCATCAGGCGCAGGGCCATGGCCTTGGCGTCGTCGTCGGCGATGGTGGCGACACGGTCGACCAGCGACAGGTCGAGGTTCTTCGGCACGAAACCGGCGCCGATGCCCTGGATCTTGTGCGGGCTGGGCTTGACCTCTTCGCCGGCCAGGGTCTGGCTGATCACCGGCGAGCTGACCGGCTCCACGGCCACCGACAGGATCGGCTTGCCCCGGGTGTTCTTGATGTAGCGCGACACACCGGTAATGGTGCCGCCGGTGCCGACGCCGGCCACCAGCACGTCCACCGCGCCATCGGTGTCGTTCCAGATTTCCGGGCCGGTGGTCTTCTCGTGGATCGCCGGATTCGCCGGGTTGTCGAACTGCGCCGGCATGAAGTACTTCGCCGGGTCGCTGGCGAGGATTTCCTCGGCCTTGGCGATGGCGCCCTTCATGCCCTTGGCCGGCTCGGTCAGCACCAGTTCGGCGCCCAGGGCCTTGAGTACCTTGCGGCGCTCCAGGCTCATCGAGGCGGGCATGGTCAGGATCATCTTGTAGCCGCGGGCCGCGGCGACGAAGGCCAGGCCGATGCCGGTGTTGCCGGAGGTCGGCTCGACGATGGTCATGCCCGACTTCAGGCGCCCGCTGGACTCGGCGTCCCAGATCATGTTCGCGCCGATCCGGCACTTCACCGAGTACCCGGGGTTGCGGCCTTCGATCTTGGCCAGGATGGTGACGCCGCGCGGGGCGATACGGTTGATCTGGACCAGCGGCGTGTTGCCGATGGACTGCGCGTTGTCGGCGAAAATGCGGCTCATGATGCTTTCCTTAGGTTGGAGCAGTGCTGACCCAGCAGCCTATGCCCGGCGGGCTTCGTCGTCCAGTCGGCGGGCCCGTCTCAGTCGGGCTGCGCGTCGCTGAAAATGGCCTCGATGGGCAGGGCGAAAACCCGGGCTATACGAAAGGCCAGCGGCAGGCTGGGGTCGAACTTGCCACTCTCGATGGCGATCACGCTCTGCCGCGAAACCTGCAGTTGCAGGGCGAGGTCCTGCTGGCTCCAGCCGCGTTCGGCACGCAGTGCCTTGAGGCGGTTCTGCATGTTTCGTCCTCAGGCGAAGCGCCGGCGCAGCAGCACCACGGCGATGCCATAGGCCGCCCAGAACAGCGGGAAGGCGAGGATCACCGGGAAGCGTGGCCAGGCGGCGTACTGCTCGAGGAAGCCCCAGGCACTGAACAGCCCGACCACCACGCCGCCGGCCAGCATGGCGGCGCGGGACAGGAGGAAACGCAGGAACTCGTCCGGCTCGCTGCGCAGGTAGCGGTCGAACACGTAGAGCATCGCCAGCAGCGGCAGCGCCGGGGAAGCAGCGGCCAGGACACGCAGGGCATAAGGCAGCTGCTGCAGGTCCAGCCCCCAGCTGATCAGCGCGACCAGGGCAGAGTAAATGAACATGAGGGCGGCACAGGAAAGGGTGTAGCGGCGCAGGGCGGGGTTCATCGCGGACTCCTTGTGATGTAAAGCAAACTTAACATCGGGATTTTTGCGATGTAAAGTAAACTTGTCATCGGCGGGCCATTTGCGATCAGTCACCCCCTGACCCGCCATTCAATGACTGAATGCCGCGTCTGCGTTCACACTCGCCTCGGGTGCGCGGTATAGTCGCAGCTTGTCCGACCATTCGCCCGGCCCGGCAGAACGCCCGGCCCGCTATCGTTCGAGGATTCACCGATGAAGTTCGAAGGCACCCAGTCCTACGTCGCCACCGACGACCTCAAGCTGGCGGTCAACGCCGCCATCACCCTGCAGCGCCCGCTGCTGGTGAAGGGCGAGCCGGGCACCGGCAAGACCATGCTCGCCGAGCAGCTCGCGGAGTCCTTCGGCGCCAAGCTGATCACCTGGCACATCAAGTCCACCACCAAAGCCCACCAGGGCCTCTACGAGTACGACGCGGTCAGCCGCCTGCGCGACTCGCAACTGGGCGTGGACAAGGTCCACGACGTGCGCAACTACATCAAGAAGGGCAAGCTCTGGGAGGCCTTCGAGGCCGAGGAGCGCGTGATCCTGCTGATCGACGAGATCGACAAGGCCGACATCGAGTTCCCCAACGACCTGTTGCAGGAACTCGACAAGATGGAGTTCTTCGTTTACGAGACCAACGAGACCATCAAGGCCAAACAGCGCCCGATCATCATCATCACCTCCAACAACGAGAAGGAGCTGCCGGACGCCTTCCTGCGCCGTTGCTTCTTCCACTACATCGCCTTCCCCGACCGCGAGACCCTGCAGAAGATCGTCGACGTGCACTACCCGAAGATCAGCGGCACGCTGGTCAGCGAGGCGCTGGACATCTTCTTCGACGTGCGCAAGGTGCCGGGCCTGAAGAAGAAGCCCTCCACCTCCGAGCTGGTGGACTGGCTGAAGCTGCTGATGGCCGACAATATCGGCGAAGCCGTGCTGCGCGAGCGCGACCCCACCAAGGCCATCCCGCCGCTGGCTGGCGCCCTGGTGAAGAACGAGCAGGATGTGCAACTGCTTGAACGCCTGGCGTTCATGAGCCGCCGCGCTTCGCGCTGATCTACGAATCTGCTCTTTTGTAGGAGCGAGCTTGCTCGCGAACCCTGTGAACTTCGCAAAGAGCTTCGCGAGCAAGCTCGCTCCTACGAAGAGCATCCGCTTTACGAGAGGGTGCAGCCATGCTGCTCAACCTGTTCAACGAAATGCGCGCGGCCAAGGTGCCGGTGTCGGTGCGCGAGCTGCTCGACCTGATCGATGCGCTCAAGCACCGCGTGGTGTTCGCCGACATGGACGAGTTCTACTACCTCGCCCGCACCATCATGGTGAAGGACGAGCGCCATTTCGATAAGTTCGACCGGGCCTTCGGCGCCTATTTCAAGGGCCTGGAAAAGCTCGATGACCACCTCAAGGCGCTGATTCCCGAGGAGTGGCTGCGCAAGGAATTCGAGCGCCTGCTGACCGACGAGGAGCGCGCGCAGATCCAGTCCCTCGGCGGCCTGGACAAGCTCATCGAGGAGTTCAAGAAACGCCTGGAAGAGCAGAAGGAACGCCACGCCGGCGGCAACAAGTGGATCGGCACCGGCGGCACCAGCCCGTTCGGCTCCGGCGGCTTCAACCCCGAGGGCATCCGCGTCGGCGACGCCGGCAAGCGCCAGGGCAAGGCCGCCAAGGTCTGGGACCAGCGCGAGTACAAGAACCTCGACGATCAGGTCGAGCTGGGCACCCGCAACATCAAGATTGCCCTGCGCCGCCTGCGCAAGTTCGCCCGCGAGGGCGCGGCGGAAGAGCTGGACATCGACGGCACCATCGACCACACCGCCAAGGATGCCGGCCTGCTCAACATCCAGATGCGCCCCGAGCGCCGCAACACCGTGAAGCTCCTGCTGCTGCTGGATATCGGCGGCTCCATGGATGCCCACGTGAAGGTCTGCGAGGAGCTGTTCTCGGCCTGCAAGACCGAGTTCAAGCATCTGGAATACTTCTACTTCCACAACTTCATCTACGAATCGGTGTGGAAGAACAACCTGCGCCGCTCCAGCGAGCGCACCGCCACCTTCGACCTGCTGCACAAGTACGGGCCGGACTACAAGGTGGTGTTCGTCGGCGACGCCGCCATGGCGCCCTACGAGATCACCCAGGCCGGCGGCAGCGTCGAACACTGGAACGAAGAGGCCGGCTACGTCTGGATGCAGCGCTTCATGGAGAAGTACAAGAAGCTCATCTGGATCAACCCGTACCCGAAGGACACCTGGAACTACACCGCTTCCACGGGCCTCGTGCGCGAACTGGTGAAGGAACAGATGTTCCCGCTGACCCTGAGCGGGCTGGAAGAGGGCATGCGCTTCCTCTCTCGCGGTTAATAACTCCACCGCGATTGAGCATCAGGACGGTGCGCCCGCACCGTCCTGTGTCCGCAAAGGTAACCCCGCGGCCCGGTGGGAAATATCCCGCCTGGCGTCGAAAGCCCCGCCCCATGGGGATCGATATGGCCACGTCTGGTGGCCGGCACGTAACTTGCCTCACCCTGACCTGCGCCTGCCGCGGTAACATCCGGCGGCGCGCCGTAGCGTCTACGATGGGCATCGAATGAATCCTCTGACCTTCTCCCGCTCCACCTGGCTCAACTCCCTGCACATGACCTCGCTGACCGTCGCGCTGATGGAGTCCGAGGGGCATAGCCGCGAGTCCATCCTCGAGGGCAGTGGCATCACTGGCGACGACCTGCTGGACCTGCGCCGGCTGGTCAGCCCCTGGCAGGAGCAGCAGGTCTTCACCAACGTGCAGAACCTCGCCGGCGAGCCCGCGCTGGGCCTGCGCCTGGGCGTGCGCACGCGGATCACCGCGTACGGCCTGCTGGGGTATGCGCTGATCTCCGCGCCGACCCTGGGTGAAGCGCTGCGCATAGGCCTGAGCTACCCGGTGCTGCTGGGCACCTACTTCCACCTCGCGCTGGAAGTGGATGGCGACATGGCCTGGCTGGTTGCCACCGGCTATGGCGAGGAAGAGGGGATGCGCCCGTTCAATACCGAACTGTGCCTGGGCTCGCTGAAGGTGGCCTGCGCCGACCTGCTCGGCCAGCCTCTGCCGCTGGTGCGTGCCGAATTCGACTACGAGGGCCAGGCCGACCGTCGCGCCGCCTACACCACGCTGTTCGGTTGCCAGCTGGACTTCGACCGCTCGCGCAGCGCCATCGGCTTCCCTGCTTCCTGGCTGGACATGCGCCTGCCCCTGGCCGACGCCGTGACCCACCGCGAGATGCTCGAACAGTGCCGCCGCCAGAATATCGACCTGGCCGCGCGCCGCGCCTGGCTGGACAAGGTCCGCGCGATCCTTGGCGAACGCCTGCAGGAGCCGCCGGGCCTGGAAGAACTGGCGCGTCGCCTCAACTGCTCCTCGCGCAGCCTGCGCCGCCACCTGCAGCAACAGCAGACCAGCTACCAGCAACTGCTCGACGAACTGCGCTTCGCCCGCGCCAAGGAGCTGCTGCAGGACGGCGACATGCCGATCTACCGCATCGCCGAGGAACTGGGCTTCAGCGAAACCGCCAGCCTGCGCCACGCCTTCCAGCGCTGGAGCGGCCAGCCGCCGAGCCATTTCCGCGCCTGAGGGTCTCTGTCAGGGATGGCTGGCGGGCGCGTCGGAGTTTCCCGAGTTGCCCATGCAACTGCCCGGAGCTTGACCCAAAGCAAGGTTCGCCCAGGGAGCTGCCTTAGGCTGGAAGGGTCCCATTCAGCCTTCGAGGCTCCCACCATGGCCAAGAAATTCCCCCTCAACCCGCCGCACCCGGAGCGCATCTGCTGGGGCTGCGACCGCTATTGCCCGGCGACCAACCTGGCTTGTGGCAATGGCGCGGACCGCACCATGCACCCGGCCGAGATGCTCGGTGACGACTGGTACCTGTTCGGTGACTGGGGCATCGAAACGCCGAAGGCGATTCCCGCGGTGCAGCTGGAGCCTTCCAGCTAACGCATACCCGCGCCGTTGCGGCGCCGGCTCAAGCAAAAAGCGCGCACTCCCTCCCCGGAATGCGCGCTTTTTCGTCATCAGCCCTTGGCGGGGGTGATGCCGTAGATCTTCTGGAAGCGGGCGATCAGGCCGACCGGCTTCTTCTCTTCCTTCTGCATCAGGTAGACCACACGCTCGCCGTTGGGGCCGCTGGCGATTTCGGTGTGGCGGAAGATCGGCTCGCCCAGGCCGTTCATGTCGACCATGTCGCCGTAGCGCTGGGCCACGTAGATCACGCCTTCCTGGCGGATTTCGCCGTAGAACCCGGCGGCTGGCGGCAGGCTCTGCTTGAGGAACTGGTAGCCGGCGATCTTCTTCACGTCCTTGCCCTGGTCCTCGGCGCGCACGACCAGCACGATGTCCTGGCCGAACTTGTCTTTCTCGCCGACGGCCTTGGTGTGCTCGGTCTTGCCGGTCACCAGGTAGTCGCGGTAGACGGTGGCGTCGTCGAATACATAGAGGGTCGACTCGGTACGCACCAGATACCAGTCGTCGTTGTTGGGCGTGGCTTCCTTGCTGGCCACCGGTGCCTGGGCGGCGCAGCCGGCGAGGGCGGCGGCGAGCAGGGCGATGGATGCGGCAGTGTTGGCTTTCTTGTTGAACATCTCGGGGGCTTCCCTGGGGTTGAAAGCCTGCGAGTTTCAACGGGGCACATAACGGATTGATGACGGTGAAATGACGAATTGTTTCCGAGCTGCAGCGCCCGGATTCCGGGCACTGCAGCCGATCGGTGAGGCGCTACGGGCGGGCTTCGAGGATCAGGTTGAACGGCGTTTCGGCGGCCCGGCGGAAGCGGCTGAAACCGGCCTCCTCGAACACCTTGCGCAGACGCGCTTCGCCGGCCTGGGCACCGAGCCCCAGCCCGACTTCCTGGGACAGCGAGTTGGGGGTGCAGATGAAGGTCGAGGCGGCATAGAACAGCCGGCCGACCGGGTTCTGGTTGTCGTCCAGCTGGTCATTGGCGAAGGGTTCCACCAGCAGTACCGTGCCGTCCGCCTTGAGTGCCTGGCGTGCGTGCTGTGCGGCACCCACCGGGTCGCCCATGTCGTGCAGGCAATCGAAGAAGCAGATCAGGTCGTAGTCGTTGCCCGGGTAGTCCTTGGCGCTGGCGCGCTGGAAGCTGGCGCGCCCGGCGACTTCGGCCTGGCCGGCGCGCTGGTTGGCCACGTCGATGGACGGCTGGTGGTAGTCGAAGCCGACGAAGTTCGAACTCGGGAAGGACTGCGCCATGACGATGGTGGAGGCGCCGTGGCCGCAACCGACGTCGGCGACCCGTGCGCCGCGCTCCAGCTTGCCGACCACGTCATCCAGGGCCGGTAGCCACTCGGCGACCAGGTGGGCGCGGTAGCCGGGGCGGAAGAACTTCTCGGTGCCGGAGAACATGCAGGGGTGGTGATCGCCCCAGGCCAGGCCGCCGTCCCCGCGCATGGCGGCGACCAGCTTGTCCTTGTCGTGGTAGAGCGCGGCGACCACGGAAGCGCCTCCGGCGACGTACACCGGCGAGTCCTCGATGGCCAGGGCCATGGCCTGTTCCTCGGGCAGGCGGAAGTTGCCGTCCTGGTGCTCCATGTAGCCCGAAGCGGCGTGGGCGCTGAGCCATTCGCGCAGCAGGCGGGCATTGCAGCCGCTGCGTTCGGCCAGTTGCGCCGGGCTGAGCCACTGGCCGTCGGCCATGGCTTTGTAGAGGCCCAGTTCTTCTCCCAGGATGATGTTGGCGAGCATCGCCGCACCCCCCATGTCGGTGACCAGCTTGCCCATGAATTCGTTGAGTCTGGCTTCGTCCATCGCGCGATCTCCCCTGCGAAGCCACCGGGCAATGCCGCGGTGGCCAACCGTGATTGAGGGGCGGCAGGGGGCGCGTGCGGCCCTTGCCGCGACGGGCGCCGGCCAAAGGCAGGCTCAGGGCGCTTGAGGCGCAACGATGACTCCCGCACGGGACTGTTGCGCGAAGACCGGCGCGCCGCTGCCGGAACGCCGGTGAATTTCCCTATGTTACGGCGACGGTTTCAGTTCGGTGTCATCGCCGACTTGCGGTGTCGATTCCTCGTTCGTCGTTCCACTGCGCACCGGCCGCTGCAGGATCAGGTTCTGCGCCACGGTAAGGCTGATGCCGGCTTCGCGCAGGCCGCTGAAGATGGTGAACAGCAGGTCGCTCTTGGTGCCGTAGACCGCCCGCGGGCTGCTGACGTTGCCCGAGGCCGCCAGGGTCAGGCCGGTGGCGCTGAGGTCCTTGAAGGTGACCGAGGGAGCGGGGGTGTCGACGATGTTCTCGTGCTCGGTGTAGGCCTTGAGCATCAGCTCGCGGACCTTCTGCACATCGGTGTCCAGCGGCAGCGTGAGGTTGATGCCGACCACGCCGAGGGCGCTGCCCATGGTCACGTTGCGCACGTTCTGCGAGATGAACTGGGAGTTGGGCACGATGACCGTGGACTGGTCGGACATCTGGATTTCCGTGGCGCGCACGTTGATCCGGCGGATGTCCCCTTCGACCCCGCCGGTGAGGCTCACCCAGTCGCCCACCTTGACCGGGCGTTCGGTCAGCAGGATCAGGCCGGAGATGAAGTTCTGCACGATGGCCTGCAGGCCGAAGCCGATGCCCACCGACAGGGCGCTGACCACCCAGGTCAGGCTGGTCAGGTTGATGCGCAGCGCGGAAAGCACCAGCAGCACCAGCAGCACCATGCCGATGTAGCCCACCAGGGTCACCAGGGAAGCGCGCATGCCGACGTCCATGCTGGTTTCCGGCAGCAGTTCGTCGGCCAGCCAGCGCTTGAGCAGGCGCAGGCCGAACAGGCCGCCGGCCAGGGTCGCCAGGGCGATGAGGATGTCCTGCGGGACGATGTTCAGCCGGCCCAGGGACTGGCCGCTTTCCACCAGCTGCACCAGGCCCTGGAGCAGTTCGACCGGGCTGGTGCCGGAGGTGGAGAAGGCGATCAGCAGGGTCGAGAGCACCAGCAGGGTGCGCCCGGCGCCGGTCAGCAGGGTGGCGAACTGGGCCTGGTGGCGAGGATCGACGCCGAGGTTTTCCGCCAGCCGTCCGCCGATCTTCTGCTTGGGCGAGAGCAGCGCCTCGCAGAGGTCGACGAACAGGGTGGTCAGCAGGTAGCCGCTGGCGCACACCACGCTGGCCCAGAGCAGCTTGCCGGCGAGGAAGTAGGCCAGCGACAGGTAGCCGCTGATCAGGGTGAGGACGATCAGCAGCACGGTGAGCAGGATCGCCAGCACGATGATCCCGGCCAGCGGCGAGGTCTCATGGCCCTCGGCTTCGCGGCGCGCGCGGCGGTAGCGGTAGAGCGCGACGGCGAACAGTATGGCGGTGGCCAGCGCGGTGATGCCGTTGACTGCCACGGTCAGCGCCAGGCTGGCGCCGCTGGCGCTGTTCAGGCGCTCCTGGGTGCCCAGGACCATGAGCAGCCAGGCCATCAGCCAGGGGAAGGGGGAGAGGGCGGTGGCGACGTTGTCCGGCAGGTCCGGCAGGCGCCAGGAGGGGCGCTGCACGGCGAGCAGGGCGCGGCCCAGGCCGGCGGTGAAGGTGCAGAAGATCACCAGCGCGAGCAACTGGTCACCCAGGTTGTTCATGCTGCCGTTGAGCTGCTCGTTCCAGTCCAGCCCTTCGCGGATCAGCGCCGCGCCGCCGCCCAGGGTGAGGATGGTCGCCAGGCTCACCGCAACCGCCAGCGCACTGCGGCGCAGGCGGCCTACCGGAATCCAGCGGATCATCGCCTTGGTCAGCAGTTTCTCCAGCAACCGGCGCCCCGGTACCCAGAGCAGGACGGCGGCGAGCAGGCAGCCGATGAAGGGCCAGCGGTGCCGGGGTTGCCAGGCCTCGGCGAAGGCCTCGCCAATCTGCCCCTGGATGGCATTCAGGCGCGTCAGGTCGTCGTCCGTGGGGCGGATCAGGCTCGACCAGAAGCGCGGGCTCAGCGGGGGCGGATAGCGGGTGGCAATCTGCGAGTTGAACTGGCTGCGGCGCAGGTTGACGATCTGCGCGGCGAGGTCCTGCGCATTCTTGTCCAGCTGGTTGGCGCGCTCCTGGCGCTTCTGCTGCAGCTTCTCGTCGGCGAGCAGGTCGCTGCGCTGGGCGGCGAGGCTTTCCGCTTCGTTGGGGGTGACCGGCCCGAGCACTTTGAGCTGGTCCTCGGTGCGCCCCAGCTGGGCGCCGATGTCGCTGGCGCTCTGCTCGGCGCGGGCCTGGACCTGCAGGGTGGCCTGGCGCAGATTGGACAGCAGGCCGTCGTCGCTATCGGCCGAGACGCGCTGGCGGATCAGTTCCAGGCGGTCACTGAGCTGGTCGAGGCTGGCATCCTCGGGCAGGTCGGGCAGCTCGATGCCGGCACCGGCCTGGACGTCGGTGGGTTCGCCGGCCGTGGCGATACCGACGCCGGCCAGCGACAAGGTCAACAGCAACAACACCTGGCTGCAGGCGCGTACAAAGGTTTCCCGCATGTTCCCCCATCCTGTGGTCCAAACGCTTGTCGGGATTCGACCGGCCAACGGCCCGGACAATTCCCTGGAGCATAGCGCGGCGGTGGCTGGCCTTGGCCGGGCGAATCCGCATAATCCGGGCATGCAGTTGGTTAAGGGTCATAAAAACTGGCCATATCGATCCCCTTTTGGCCGCTTCCGCTGTTTTGCCCGGCGCCCCCGCTGGGCAGAATTCCGCCACTGGACAACAAGAATCCTTCAGAGGGTACTCCCATGCTTACCGTGTACAGCGATGATCACCGCCTGCATTTCGGCCAGTCCGAACTGGTCGACGGCAAACTCCAGCCCTGCTTCGAGATGCCCAGCCGCGCGGACACCGTGCTGGCCCGCGTGAAGTCGCAGAACCTGGGCGAAATCATCGCCCCGAAGGATTTCGGCCTCGACCCGATCCTGCGCGCCCACAACACCCGCTACGTTGAGTTCCTCAAGGGCGCCTGGGCCCGCTGGGCGGCCGAAGGCCACACCGGCGACCTGGTCTCGACCACCTTCCCGGGCCGCCGCCTGCTGCGTGACGGTCCGATCCCGACGGCGCTGATGGGCGAAGTGGGCCACTACAGCTTCGACACCGAGGCGCCGATCACCGCCGGCACCTGGCAGGCCGTGTACAGCTCGGCCCAGGTCGCGCTGACCGCCCAGGACCACATGCGCCAGGGCGCCAGCACTGCCTTCGCCCTGTGCCGTCCGCCGGGCCACCATGCCGGCAGCGACTTCATGGGCGGCTACTGCTTCCTGAACAACGCCGCCATCGTCAGCCAGGCCTTCCTCGACCAGGGCGCCAAGCGCGTGGCCATCCTCGACGTGGACTACCACCACGGCAACGGCACCCAGGACATCTTCTACCGCCGTAACGACGTGCTGTTCGCCTCGATCCACGGCGACCCGCTGGTGGAGTACCCGTACTTCCTCGGCCACGCCTACGAGCACGGCGAAGGCGCCGGCGAGGGTTACAACCACAACTACCCGCTGCCCCATGGCACCGGCTGGGACGGCTGGTTCGCCGCGCTGGACGACGCCTGCCGGAAGATCGCCGACTACGCGCCGGACGCCGTGGTTGTGTCGCTGGGCGTGGATACGTATAAGGACGACCCGATTTCCGAGTTCAAGCTGGACAGCCCGGACTACCTGAAGATGGGCGAGCGCATCGCCGCACTGGGTATCCCGACCCTGTTCATCATGGAAGGCGGTTACGCGGTGGAGGCCATCGGCGTCAACGCGGTGAACGTGCTGCAGGGCTACGAAGGCGCTGCACGCTAAGAGAGAAGATCGGGCGGATGAATTTCCGCCCGATTGCTTTTGATTGCTCGCGACCATTTGAGCGAGCGCATCCAACTGGGGAAGGACATGAACAAGAATACCGCGCTGCGCGGCCTGCTCGCCGCCGCCACCCTCGTCACGGCCAGCGCTGCCAGCGCCGCGCCGGAAGTGCGCATCTACAACTGGTTCGACTACATCGGTCCGGACACCCTCAAGGGCTTCCAGGCCGAGACCGGCATCAAGCCGCAATACGACGTCTACGACAGCAACGAAGTGCTGGAAGCCAAGCTGCTCTCCGGGCACTCGGGCTATGACGTAGTTGTGCCCAGTGACAGCTTCCTGCCCAACTACCTCAAGGCCGGCGTGTTCCAGCCGCTGGACAAGAGCAAGCTGCCGAACTGGAAGAATCTCAATCCCGCACTGCTCAAGGTGCTGGAGAGCAAGGACCCGGGTAACCAGTACGTGATGCCCTACATGTGGGGCACCAACGGCATCGCCTACAACGTCGACAAGGTCAAGGCCGTGCTCGGCGACAACGCGCCGGTGGACTCGTGGGACCTGGTGTTCAAGCCGGAAAACCTCGCCAAGCTGAAATCCTGTGGCGTGGCCTTCCTCGACTCGCCCACCGAGGTGATCCCGCAGGTGCTGCATTACCTGGGCCTGTCGCCCAACAGCCACAACCCGGACGACTACAAGAAGGCCGAGGAACTGCTGGCCAAGCTGCGTCCGAACATCACCTACTTCAGCTCCTCGAAGTTCGTCACCGACCTGGCCAACGGCGATGTCTGCGTGGCCCTGGCCTGGTCCGGCGGCGCGATGCAGGCGGCCAACCGCGCCAAGGAAGCCGGCAACGGCATCCACATCGAATACCGCATTCCCAAGGAAGGCGCGGCGGCGTGGTTCGACGTGCTGGCGATTCCGAAGGACTCGAAGAACGTCGAGCAGGCCCACGCCTTCCTCAATTACCTGCTGCGCCCGGAAGTGGTCGCGCCGATCTCCGACTACGTCGCCTACGCCAACCCCAACCAGGCGGCGGACGGGCTGATCTCCAAGGAGCTGCACGACAACCCCAACGTCTACCCGCCGGCGGACGTGCAGGCCAAGCTGTTCTCGGTGGAGATGCTGCCGCCCAAGCTGGAGCGCATCCGTACCCGCACCTGGACCCAGGTGAAATCCGGAAAATAATCCTGCTCGCGGCGCTCTGAACAGCGGATTTCCGTTGGCGGCCCGATGCCGCGAACTGGCATGAGCGGCGGACTTCCCGGAGGAAGTCCGCCGATTTTCATTGGGGCTTCCCGATTCTCTTCAACTGCCGAGCCTTGCCATGACCTGGAACGTCGCCCACGCCTTCGCCAGGAGGCGCACATGAATTCCCAAGCCACTATCGTCGAGCGCAAGGGCGCCGACGCCTTCGCCATCCAGGTCATGACCGGCCTGTGCATCATCTGGGGCATCCAGGCGGTGATGGTGAAGCTCGCCGCGCCGGACATCGCGCCGATCATGCAGGCCTTCGGGCGCAATCTGGTGGCTGCTGTGGCCGTAGGCCTGATCATGTGCTGGCGCGGTGGCTGGGAAGGTTTCCTGCGCCATGGCACGCTCAAGGGCGGGCTGCTGGCCGGCGTACTCTTCGCTGCCGAGTTCTTCTTCATCGCCCAGGGGCTGGTCTATACGTCGGCTTCGCACATGGCGGTGTTCATCTATACGGCGCCGATCTTCTCGGCGCTGGCACTGCATTTCCTGCTGCCCAGCGAACGCCTGCGGCCACTGCAGTGGCTGGGCATCGGCGTGTGCTTCGGCGGCATCGCGATGTGCTTCGGTGGCGGCTTCGACTTCGCCAACATGGACAGCCGCATGCTGCTGGGCGATGCCTTCGGTGTACTGGCCGGGTTCGCCTGGGGCATGACCACGGTGGCCGTGCGTACCACCCGGCTGTCCGAAGCCAAGCCGATCCTGACGCTGTTCTACCAGTTGCTGATCGCCGCGCTGCTGTTGCCCTTCGCCGCGCTGGCGCTGGGCAAGACCCAGGATGTGAGCTTCACCGCCATCGGCGTGGGCAGCGTGCTGTTCCAGGGGCTGGTGGTGTCGTTCTTCAGCTACTTCACCTGGTTCTGGCTGCTGCGCCGCTACCTGGCGTCGAACCTGGCGGTGTTTTCCTTCATGACGCCGATGTTCGGCATCGCCTTCGGCGTACTGATCCTCGGCGAGCCGTTGACCCTGAATTTCGTCGCCGGCGCCGTGCTGGTGCTGGCCGGCATCACCCTGGTGAGCAGCGAGCAGTGGATCCGGCGGATGCTGCGCCGCTGATTGGCCAATCGTCCCGCTCTTGATTCAGGTCAGGCGTCGCGGCGGGGGAAGGCGATAGTCTTTGTTGCAAGGAGTGAGTGGCACGGGCGGAGAGTGGGACGCCGGGCTATTCTTCCTAGGGCGGCCCATGGTGGTAACGGGCCGCCCGACCTGAATTCGAACGAGGAGGCATTCCATGAAAGTCTGGCTGCAAAGCGTTGCGTGGAAACTCGGTGTCGCGCTCGGCCTGATCGAGCCTCCACGTCTGCAACCCATTCCCGTGCGCAGCGACGAGCAACGTCGCCGGATGGAGCAGCGCCGCCGCTACTGAGGGCGCACACGTTGGACACGAAAAACCCGCCTGATGGCGGGTTTTTTCTTGTCCGTCATTCGTGGGCCTTGAACCAGTCGTCGATCATGGTCTTCAGGCGCTCTCCGGAAAAACTGTCGAAGTGCCCGCCGTGCACGGTTCGCACCGGCAACTCGCGCAGGCGCGCCAGGCTGGCGGCGTAGTCGTCGAGGTTGGAGTGATAGGCGTCCTCGATCAGCGGGCCGTCGTAGATGATGTCGCCGGAGAACAGCGTCTGCGTCTTTTCTTCCCACAGGCTGATGCCGCCCGGCGAGTGGCCGGGTGTGTGCAGCACCTGCAGGGTGCGGTCGCCCAGGTCGAGCACGTCGCCTTCATCGATGGTGCGGGTCGCCGGCGCTGCCTTGACGCGGTATTCGGCGTAGCACAGCGGGCAGTCAGGGTGCGCGTCGAACATCTCGTCATCGACGAAGGCAGTGGCCAGGGTGCGCTCGCCGTCGGGGTTGGCGAGGATGTCGGCTTCGGCCGGATGCACCAGACGCTCGTCGAACTCATGGTGGCCGGCAATGTGGTCGAAATGGGTGTGGCTGGCCACGGCCAGCAGCGGGCGCTCGGTGAGCCAGGGTAGTTGCTCGCGCAGGCTCACCAGGCCGGAGCCGCTGTCCACCAGCACATCGCGGTCGCGGCCCTGGATGTGCCACAGGTTGCAGCGGTAGAAGGGGCGGACGTAGGGCTCGTGGATCAGGCTGACGCCGTCGTAGCAGTGGCGGACCTCGAACCAGCGGTCGCGGGTGACGATCTTCATGAGTCGGGTTCCCGGCGTTTGGTGCAGGAGCGGGCCATGCGCACGATCGCGGGCATGGCCCGCTCCTGCAGGAAAGGATGCCTCACCCTAACCTCTCCCAGGGGGAGAGGGAACCGTTCGGAGCCTTGGGGGGATTGGAGCGGCGTTGCCGGTAGCTGCGCGGCCGCTCGGCTCTGGCGGATTCCCGCTCCCCCTGGGAGAGGGCAGGGCGGAGTGAAATGCCTTGAACGTAGGGCGTACAACCGTTCGCGGTTGTACGCCGATACACCGTGCCGTTCGTTGGCGCCAGGGCCAAGCACGCAGCGCCTGGGGCCGAAGCGAAGCGGCGTATAACGCCGAACGTTATACGCCCTACGTATCTGGCGAGTCCCGGTCCGGATTACGGCGCGAAGGGCGCCGCTTCCATCACTTCCACGATCAACGGGCGGTCGCTCGGCGCGGTGCGCAGCAGCTCCTGCAGGTGATCGTGGTCGCGGGCGCGCTCGGCAGCGCAGCCGAAGCCCTTGGCGATGGCGAGGAAGTCCGGGGTGTAGATGTCCACGCCCAGCGGGGTGATGTCGCGGCGTTCCATGTAGCGCTTGATCTCGCCGTAGCCGTGGTTGTTCCACAGCAGGACGATGATGCCCACCTTGGCTTCCACGGCGCTGGCCAGTTCGGTCATGGTGAACTGCAGGCCGCCGTCGCCCATCAGGCTGATCACCGGACGGCCCGGCTCGCCGAGCTTGGCGCCGATGGCCGCCGGCAGGCCGTAGCCCAGGGTGCCGTAGCCGGTGGAGGCGTTGAACCAGCGGCGGCCGCCGTCCAGTTCCACCAGGTGGTTGCCGCTGTAGACGGTCTGCGTCGAGTCGCCGACGAAGCGCGCGTCGGGCAGCACTTCGAGGATCTTGTCGAACAGGGTGCGATAGTGCGCCCAGCCGCTGAAGTCCTCAGCCAGCTGCGCACGCACCTTGGCCGCGCGCTGGGCGCCGGGGCTGCTGGCGTCGGCCTCACGGGCCGGCAGCAGTTCCAGCAGGGCGCGCATGGCGGTGCGGGCGTCGCTGTGGATGGCGATGCTCGGCGCGTAGTTGCGCATCAGCTGTTGCGGGTCGATGTCGATGCGGATCAGCTCGCCGCCGATCTTGAAGTTGCCGTCGAACACCACGTCGTAGTCGGTCTCGCCCAGCTCGGTGCCGATGGCCAGGACCACGTCGGCTTCCAGTGCGAGTTCACGGACCGGAATCAGCGACTGGTTGCTGCCGATCAGCAGCGGATGCTCGGGCTGCAGCAGACCCTTGGCGTTGATGGTCTGCGCGGTCGGTGCATCCAGGGCGATGGCCAGGGCGCGGGCTTCGGCCTGGGCCTCGACGCAGCCGCCGCCCAGCAGCAGCAGCGGGTTCTTCGCCTTGGCCAGCTTGGCGGCGGCCTCGTGCAGCGGCGAGCGCGCCGGAGCGGGGCGGGCCAGTTGCACGCGCGGGCGTACCTGCATGTGGTCGGCCGGGGCGGTGATGATGTCCAGCGGCAGCTCGATGTGCACCGGGCGCGGGCGCTCGCTGTCGAACACGGCGAAGGCGCGGGCCAGCACGGCCGGCAGTTCTTCGACGCTCATCAGGGTGTGGCTGAAGGCGCTGACGCCGGCGACCATGGCGCGCTGGTTCGGCAGTTCGTGCAGGTAGCCGTTGCCGTGGGCCAGGCGCGAGCGCTCGTTGACGCTGCTGATCACCAGCATGGGGATGGAGTCGGCGTAGGCCTGGCCCATGGCGGTGAGGATGTTGGTCATGCCCGGGCCGGTGATGATGAAGCACACGCCCGGCTTGCCGGTGACGCGCGCGTAGCCGTCGGACATGAAGCCGGCGCCCTGTTCGTGGCGCGGGGTGATGTGGCGGATGCCGCTGTGGGGCAGGCCGCGGTACAGCTCGACGGTGTGCACGCCGGGGATGCCGAAGACGGTATCGACGCCCCAGGCTTCGAGTTGTTTGACGAGGAATTCGCCGCAGGTGGTCATGGCAGTTCCTTGGAGTTCGTGGGTGAGGTCGTGGTCATCATTCATGCAAAAGGGCGCGGAGATCAGCTCGCCGCGCCCTCTTGCCTAGCGCAATGTCTTATCAGGCCGCGTCAGCGACCGCTGCCGGGCGCGGCGACAGCAGGCTGACGACGATGAAGCTGACCAGGCCGATGGCCAGGCTGTAGTAGATCGGGGTGTTGGCGTCGAAGCCATCCTTGAGCATGAACACCAGCGCGGTGACGAAGCCCAGGGTCATGCTGGTGATGGCACCGGCGGTGGTGGCGCGCTTCCAGTAGATGGCGCCGATCAGCGGGATCAGCATACCGCCCACCAGCAGGTTGTACGCCAGGGTCAGGGCGCTGAGCACGTCGTTCACCACCAGGGCGATAGCCAGGACGACCACGCCGGTAACCAGGGTGCAGATGCGGTTCAGGCTCAGGCGGGTGGAACGCTGGCCGGTGAAGATCGGCAGCAGGTCTTCGGTGATGGTGGTGGAGGCAGCGAGCAGGCCGGCGCTGGCGGTGGACATCATCGCGGCCAGGGCAGCAGCGATCACCAGGCCACGGATGCCGTCCGGCAGGGCGGCGCTGACGATGGCGGCGAAGGCGTTGTTGACGTTGTCCAGGTCAGGCAGCAGCACCTTGGCGCACATGCCGATCAGCGCGCCGACCAGGCCGTAGATCACGCAGTACACACCGGCGGCGGTGCCGGCGTACTTGGTGACCTTGTCGTCGCGGGCAGTGAACACGCGCTGCCAGATGTCCTGGCCGATCAGGATGCCGAAGAAGTAGATCAGGAAGTAGGTGATGATGGTGTCGTAGCCGATGGTGTGGAAGCTGAAGGCGGTTGCCGGCAGCTTGGCCACCAGTTCGTCCCAGCCGCCCACGCGGTACAGGCAGATCGGCAGCAGGATAAACATCAGGCCGACGGTCTTGATGATGAACTGCACGATGTCGGTCAGGGTCAGGGACCACATGCCGCCGATGGTGGAGTAGATCACCACGACACCGCCGCCCAGCAGCACGGACACCCAGAACGGCAGGCCGAAGAGGACCTGCATCACGGTGCCGATGGCCAGGGTGGAGACCACGCCGATCATCAGCGCGTAGGCGAACATGATGAACGCCGAAGCCTGGCGGGCCATCGGGTTGTAGCGACGCTCCAGGACCTGGGTGACGGTGAAGATGCGCAGCTTGAGCAGCGGCTTGGCCAGGAACAGGTTCAGCGCGATGATGCCGGCGCCCAGGGCGGCGCACAGCCAGAAGCCGGAGATGCCATGGACGTAGCCCAGGCGCACGGTGCCGACGGTGGAGGCGCCGCCCAGGACGGTCGCAGCCATGGTGCCCATGTAGAACGCCGGGCCGAGGTTGCGGCCGGCCACGAGGTAGTCTTCGTGGGTCTTGGCGCGGCGCATGCCGTACCAGCCCAGCCACAACATGCCAGCGGCATATATCAGTACGACGATCAGATCTAACGCCATGGTCGGCTCCTCACACTTGCATTGTCATTGTTGCCGCGCGCTTGTGGCGTGCGGTAGGGCATCGGACCGGCGGCAACCGGTCCGATGGGGGCTTTCAGGTAGTGCGTTGCGCGTCAGGCCGCGAAGCCTGGATCAGGCCGTCGGCTCGCTGATGCTGCGGACCGGGCGGTCATGGCTGCCGACCCAGCGCGGGCCCTTGGGGCCGTAGACGCCAGCGGGTTCGGGGAAGGTGCGCAGCAGGGCGATATAGAGCAGCGCGGCGACGCCGAGGGTCACCGGCAGGCTGATGTCGATACCGCCGGCCAGGTTGCCCAGCGGGCCGACGAACTGGCCCGGCAGGTTGACGAAGCACAGGCCCAGGGCCGCACTCGGGATCCACGCACCCATGCCGCGCCAGTTCCAGCCGTTGTGGAACCAGTAGGCGCCGCCTTCCTGGCCACGGGTGAACACCTGCAGGTCGTCGGCGTGGTAGAAGCCACGGCGAATCACCAGGCCGAGGATCATGATGATCATCCAGGGGCTGGTGCAGGTGATGATCAGCACGGCGAAGGTGGACACGCTCTGCACCAGGTTCGCGGCGAAGCGACCGATGAAGATGAAGGCGATGGACAGCAGGCCGATCAGCAGGGTGGCCTGCACGCGGTTGAGCAGGCGCGGGAACACGCTGGACATGTCCAGGCCGGTGCCGTACAGCGAGGTGGTACCGGTGGACATGCCGCCGATCACCGCGATCAGGCACACCGGCAGGAAGAACCAGCTCGGCGAAACGGCCAGCAGGCCACCGACATAGTTGTTCTGCGCGATGTAGTCCGGAGCGTTCACCGCCACGATGGTCGCGGTGGCCAGGCCGAACAGGAACGGGATCAGGGTGGCCAGCTGGGCGCAGATCACCGCCAGCATGATGCGCTTCTGCGAGGTCTCGCGCGGGATGTAGCGCGCCCAGTCACCGAGGAAAGCGCCGAACGACACCGGGTTGCTCATGGCCAGCAGGGCGGCGCCGATGAAGGCGGCCCAGAAACCTTCGCTGCCCATCTGCACGGTGCCGGCGTAGCCCGCATCGAAGGGACCTGCGAAGGCGAACAGGCCGAGCAGGAACAGCAGGCTCGCGGCCCAGACGGCGATCTTGTTGACCATCAGCATGAAGCGGAAGCCGTAGATGCAGACGATCAGCACCAGCACGGCGAACAGACCGTAGGCCAGGCCCAGGGTCAGGTCGGTTTCCGGCAGGTCGAACAGGCGCTTGGCGCCGCCGATCAGCGCATCGCCCGAGCTCCACACGGAGAGGGAGAAGAAGGCGACGGCGGTGAGCAGCGACAGGAACGAACCGACGATCCGCCCGTGCACGCCGAAGTGGGCGCCCGAGGAGACCGCGTTGTTGGTGCCGTTGAGCGGGCCGAACAGGCCCATCGGTGCGAGGATCAGCGAGCCGACCAGCACGCCGAGGACGATGGCCCAGACGCCGGCCTGGAACGACAGCCCGAACAGAACCGGGAAGCTGCCGAGCACGGCGGTGGCGAAGGTATTGGCGCCACCGAAGATCATGCGGAACAGGTCGGTGGGCGTGGCGTTGCGTTCGCTATCCGGGATCTGTTCGACCCCGAATGTCTCGATCGTTGTGATTGCGTGTGCGTTGTTCTTGTTATCCATGACTTCCTCCCGGGGAGCCCTGTCTTTATGGCGTCGGAGACGGTGACAGGTGCTCGTGTGTGGCCAGCCAGCGGCCCTGTTTCGGATCACGGCGGAAGACGATGGTCTCCCGTTCGTGGTTCAGGCTTTCCTCTCCCTGGATGCGCAGCCGCGTGGCGACGTCGTGGCAGAACACCGCCACGTCTTCGCCCTGCAGGCTCACAAAGGTGTTGCTCGAAAGGCAGTCAAGGACTTCGAAACCATCGTCACGCAGCCAGCCTTCCCACACCTCGCGGTAGGCCGCGCGCGAGAGCAGCGGCACCGGCCAGGTGTGGAAAATGAAGGAGGCGTCTTCGCTGAACGCGGCGAAGTAGGCTTCGGTGTCGGTGCGCGAGAAGGCTGCCACGAGATCGCGGGCAGCCTCCAGCACCTGTGCTACGCAGGCGTCGTTATTCATGTGTGTGCTCGTGCGCTCAGCGGCGCTCTACGCCCGGGAGGATGCAGAGCATTTCGTACAGCAGGTTGGCGCCGAGCAGCGAGGTGTTGCCGGTGGTGTCGTAGGGCGGGGAGACCTCGACCAGGTCGCAGCCGATGATGTCCAGGCCCTGGCAGCCACGGACGATCTCGATCGCCTGGATGGTGGTCAGGCCGCCGATTTCCGGGGTGCCGGTACCGGGCGCCCAGGCCGGGTCGATGCCGTCGATGTCGAAGGACAGGTACACCGGGCCGCCGCCGACTTTCTCGCGGACTTCGGCCATCAGTGGCTCCAGCGACTTGTGCCAGCACTCTTCGGCCTGCACCACGCGGAAGCCCTGCTTGCGGCTCCAGTTGAAGTCTTCGGCGGTGTAGCCCTGGGCGCGCAGGCCGATCTGCACCACGCGGTCGCAGTCCAGCAGGCCTTCTTCCACCGCGCGGCGGAAGGTGGTGCCGTGGGCGATCTTCTCGCCGAACATGTGGTCGTTCACATCGGCGTGGGCGTCGATGTGGACCAGGCCGACCTTGCCGTGCTTCTTGTGGATGGCACGCAGGATCGGCAGGGTGATGGTGTGGTCGCCGCCCAGGGTCAGCGGGAGGATGCCGTGGTCGAGGATCTTGTCGTACGCCTCTTCGATGATGCGTACGGCTTCCATCAGGTTGAAGGTGTTGATCGCCACGTCGCCGATGTCGGCGATGTTCAGCGAATCGAACGGCGCAGCGCCGGTGGCCATGTTGTACGGACGGATCATCACCGACTCGGCGCGGATTTCGCGCGGCCCGAAACGAGTGCCGGAGCGCAGGGAGGTGCCGATGTCCAGGGGCACGCCGACGAAGGCGGCATCGAGCTCGTTGAGCTCTTCGGGGGACTGGATATGCGGCAGGCGCATCATGGTGGCGATGCCGCCGAAACGCGGCATTTCGTTACCGCCCAGGGGCTGGTGAAGTTTCTTGTCCATGGGGAGGGCCTCAGGCTGATCGCTGTCTTCGTGGAAACAGGCTTGTTGATACTGGGGCCGGATTCTCTCCACGCCGGGTAGTGGAAAAAATCGCTGGCTACAAATAATCACTTCAGAGTTTTCTAAACTAAAGAGGGTCGCTAGACTGCGCCACCTTGCCGCAGCAGACGGCCCGCCGGGCTTGTGGCCTGCGGTTCCTGAATAGATAGCTGGCTTGCTATCATCCGTTTTTCAGGTACAGAAAGTACTGAACTAGAGCGGCCAGGCCGCGGTTTTGCGGAGTCTTCATGAGCGCGAGCGCATTGCCCGACGTCAAACTGCTGCGGATTTTCGCCTGCGTGGTGCGCAGCCAGGGCTTCGCTGCCGCCCAGCAGGAGCTGAACCTGTCGACCTCGGCGATCAGCACCTACATGAGCCAGCTGGAGAACCACCTGGGCATCGTGCTCTGCCACCGGGGGCGGGGCGGCTTCGGGCTGACCAGCAAGGGCGAGCTGTTCCATCAGGAAACCCTGCGCATCCTCGGCGAACTGGAAGGCTTCGAACGTTACGCGGCGACCCTGAAAGGGGAGTTGCGCGGCACCCTGAACCTCGGCGTGCTGGACTCCACCGTGAGCGACCCGGCGCTGCCCTTGGCGGATGTGATCGGTTCCTTCAGCAGCCTGCATCCGGCAGTGCACCTGCACCTGCAGGTGCAGAGCCCGTACGAGTTGCAACTGGCGGTGCTGGATAACCGCCTGGACCTGGCCATCGGCTCCTTCTTCAGCCGGATGAACGGCCTGGTCTACCAGCCTCTTTATAGAGAGCAGCACTGGTTGTACTGCAGCGACCGCCACCCGCTGTTCGACGGCCGGCGCATTCCCGCCGAGCTGATCACCCAGCAGCGCATGGTCGGCCGCGGCTACTGGAGCCAGGCGGAGCTGGCGCGGCACGGCTTCAAGCACAGCGCCGGTACGGTGGAAAGTATGGAAGCGCAGCTGATCCTGATCCTCTCGGGCGGCTACATCGGCTACCTGCCCGAGCACTACGCTCACCCCTGGGTGGAGCAGGGCCGCCTGCGCGCGTTGCTGCCGGCGACCTTCGGCTACCAGGCGCCGTTCTCGCTGATCCTGCGCCGTGGCCGCTCCCGCGAGCCGCTGATCCAGAACTTCCGCGACCTGCTGCGCACCCAGCCGAGCAAGCCATGAGCCGCGCCCGTTGCCCGCGCTGCGAGCGCCCGCTGAACCACTGCCTGTGTGCGCTGATCCCGCGCCTGGACAACCGCACCCGTGTGCTCCTGCTGCAGCACCCGAGCGAGGTCGGCCATGCGCTGAACACTGCGCGTCTGGCGGCGCTCGGCCTGGCCAACGCGGAGCTGATGGTTGGCGAGGATTTCAGCGACCTCGACCTGTCCGCCTGGGATGCCTGGCTGCTGTTTCCCGGCGAATCCGCCGTGGCGCTGGCCGAACTGGCCGCCCGGCCTGTTGATAAGCCACGCCTGCTGGTGGTACCCGACGGCACCTGGCGCAAGGCACGCAAGCTGCTGCACCTGAACCCGAATCTCGCGTTGTTGCCGCGGGTCGTCCTGCCGGAAGGGCTGACTTCGCGCTACCGCCTGCGCAAGGCGCCGGCCGAGGGCGCGCTGTCGACCCTCGAGGCGGTGGTGCAGGCGCTCGATGCGCTGGATGCGCCGCAGTCCCATGCTGACCTGTTGCGCCCATTCGATGCACTGATCGATGGGCAGATTGCCGCGATGGGCGAGGAGACCTTCCTGCGCAACCACGGCCCACGTCGCTGACCCGCTTTTCGTAGGAGCGAGCTTGCTCGCGAACCGATTGTCCTCCGACTGCGGAGTGGGGCGGGTTCGCGAGCAAGCTCGCTCCTACAAGAGCACTGCATGCGCGTTATACTGCGCCCCTCATTCCCCTTCGCGAGGTGTTCGTCCGATGCGCAATTGATGCCGCCGTGGTTTCACGGCCCGTTTCCTTCCCTGGCCTGTTCCCGGGGGAATTCCGGCATCAATCTGGTACTGCGCATGACGAGCCCGTTCACCCTGGCGCTGCAAGGCGTCTCTTTCCAACTGCCCAGCGGCGAGCCGCTGCTGAGTGACCTCAACGAAACCTTCGACGACCGCCGCACCGCGCTGGTCGGGCGCAACGGCGTGGGCAAGTCCGTGCTGGCGCGGATCATGGCCGGCGAGCTGGCTCCCGGCAGTGGTCGTTGCCTGGCGTCCGGGCCGGTGCATTACCTGCCGCAGCGCCTCGAGCCACAGGCGTTCCGCAGCGTTGCCGATCTGGCCGGCGTGCAACCGCTGCTGGATGCGCTGGCACGGGTCGAGGCCGGTGGGGTCGATCCCACGGATTTCGAACGTCTCGACGGCCATTGGGATATTCGTGCACGCCTGCAAGCCGAACTGGCCGACGCCGGGCTTGCTCACCTGGCGGCGGATGCGCCGGCTGCGCGGCTGAGCGGTGGCGAGTGCACCCGGGTGGCGTTGCTCGGCGCCTGGCTCAGCGATGCGGACTGGCTGATCCTCGACGAGCCGAGCAACCATCTCGACCGCGCCGGCCGCGACGCCCTGCGTGAGCAACTGCAACGCTGGCGCGGCGGGCTGATGCTCATCAGCCACGACCGCCTGCTACTGGACGACATGCAGCGCATCGTCGAGCTGTCTGCCACCGGCTTGCGCAGCTATTGCGGCGACTATGCGTTCTACCGCGAGGCGCGCCGGCAGGAGCAGGACAACGCTCAGCGTGAACTGCAGCGGCGCAAGCAGGAGCGCGACCGCCAGCAGCGCGCCATGCAGGAGCAGCGCGAGCGGCAGGAGCATCGGCAGGCCAAGGGGCGCCGGGACGCGAAGGAGGCGAACCAGGCGAAGATCCTCGTCGACCGGCAGAAGGAGCGCAGCCAGGGCAGCATCGCGCGTCTGGCCACCCAGCATGACGAACGTCGGGAGCGGCTGGCGCGGGAGGTGCAGGAGGCTTTCGATCAGGTATGCGAAGACACGGCAGTGGTCCTGAATGCGCCTGACTGCGCGTTGCCGCAGGCCCGTGGCGTGCTGCTGCTGGAGGGACTGCGGCTGCCATTCGGCAATGCCGCGCCATTGGACCTGCAGCTGAGCGGCCCCCGGCGCGTGGCGGTGACCGGGCGCAACGGCAACGGCAAGTCGACGCTGCTCAAGGTGGTCGCGGGTGCGCTGAGTCCGGCGGCCGGGTCGTGCGAGGTGAAGGTCCGCAGCGCCTACCTGGATCAGCACCTTGCCGCGTTGCTGCCCGAGCGCTCGGTGCTTGAACTGTTGCAGCAGCGCAATGGCGTGGCGGACCCCGCAGTGCTGCGGACGCGCCTGGCACAACTGGGGCTGCCGGCGTCCCGGGTCGGGTTGCCCAGCTCGCTGCTCAGCGGGGGAGAACGCCTGAAGGCGGCGCTGGCCTGCGAGCTCTACGCCGAGCACCCGGCCCAGCTGCTGCTCCTCGACGAGCCGGACAATCACCTTGATCTGCCGTCCCGCGAGGCGCTGGAAATGCTCTTGCGGCAGTACCGGGGGGCGCTGCTGGTGGTGTCCCATGACCCGGCGTTTCTCGACCGGCTGGGGCTGGAGGCGCGGCTGGAGTGCGGGGAACAGGAGTGGCATTGGCGGAGCGAGTGAGGCTTTACCGACCGGGGAGGGCTGGGTAGGATCGACCTCCCTCTCTTTCCGGCTGCCTCTGCCGTGCCCCGCCCAGGCGTTGATTCGCGAAGCGGGCATTCATGCTGCCGACGCTCCAGCGGCCGTCACCCGGTGACGTGCTATCTCTAATCGATCTGCTGAATCAGGATGATTTCATGCTCATTCGCCAACGCATCGCTGCGGACAATCCGCGGCTGCTCGCTATCTGGCTGGGCGCCGTGCGCGCGACCCACCATTTCCTCCAGCCCTCCGACATCGAAGCCCTGCTGCCGCAGGTTCGCGACCTTTACCTGCCGGCTGTCGAGGTGTGGGTGGCGGTGGATGCCGAGGACCGCCTGCAGGGCTTCATCGGCCTCAACGATAGCCACGTGGAAATGCTCTTCATCGACCCGGATTGCCGGGGGCGAGGCCTTGGCCGTGCGCTACTGGATTTCGTGCGCGATCTGCGCGGCACCTTGAGTGTCGACGTCAACGAGCAGAATCCCCAGGCGGTTGGTTTCTATCTGCACTACGGCTTTGTCCAGACCGGGCGTTCGTCAGTCGATGGCGAAGGAAGACCATTCCCGCTGTTGCACATGAGTCTGGCGAGGGCGTAGGGCGTATAACGCCAAGCGTTATACGCCAATTGGCCAGTGTTCCAGGGCACTCCGATCGCGGCCGAGGAGCGGGCGAAGGGGCGCGGTGTATCGGCGTACAACCGTGAACGGTTGTACGCCCTACGCCTGAACCCGCTCGGTCTCGCCGCTGCCGAAGCGGATGCTCCGTGCGCCGAGCCTGAGCAGGCTGTCGGCGAACAGGTCGCAGGCGGTGGCGCGGCAATCCCAGGCGGCTTCCCAGTCTTCCCGGCGGCGCCAGTGCAGGCGGCCGACCAGGCGCTGTGGTTCGCCCTCGGCATGCAGCTCGCTGGCGAGGTAGCCGGGACGCCGGTAGAACAATTCCTGCAGGTGCGACAGGTAATCGCAGAGGCGCGCGGCGATGTGCGGGCGTTGCTGGGGCGTTACGTCGATCTCGATCTGCAGGATGAAGTGCGGGTTGTCCACGCAGGCCTGGGCGGTGATCGGGGCGGGTTGGGTCATGTTCCTGGGCTCCCTGTCTTGAACCGAATGCCAGGCGAGGGTAAAACCTCAACATAAGTTGAGGTCAATAGCCCATGAAAGAATCTTCTTCCTGCTCCATGCACCGCGAGCTGAGCGTCGGCGAGCTGGCCAGGCGTGCCGGCGTGGCCGTCTCCGCGCTGCACTTCTATGAGGCCAAGGGCCTGATCAGCAGCTCGCGCAACACCGGCAACCAGCGCCGCTACTCCCGCGATACGTTGCGCCGGGTGGCGGTGATCAAGGTCGCGCAAAGAGTTGGTATCCCCCTGGGCGAGATCGCCGAGGCCTTGGCTTCGCTGCCCAAAGGGCACAACCCGTCGGCGGCGGACTGGGCGCGATTGTCGGCGCGCTGGCGGGATGATCTGAACGAGCGGATCGAGAAGTTGTTGCTGCTGCGCGATCAGCTCGATGGCTGCATCGGCTGCGGCTGCCTGTCGATGGAGGCCTGCCCGCTGCGCAATCCGGGGGACAAGCTGGCGGAGGAGGGGCCGGGGGCGCATTGGCGGGGAGAAGGGTGAGTGGGCAGCTGTATTGGAACAAGAGCCCCTCACCCCAACCCTCTCCCTCCGGGAGAAGGTTGGGGTGAGGGCAAGCCCGAGCGGAGAACTCACCGTTCCCGCAGTGCCTCCCACCGCGCCTTCAACACCGGCTTCAAGATGTAATCCAGCACGCTCTTCTCGCCGGTGATGATATCCACCGTTGCCACCATGCCGGGGATGATCAGCAGGGGCTTGGCGTCGGTGCCCAGGTGGTTCTTGTCGGTGCGCACCTGGATCATGTAGAAGCTGTTGCCCTTGTCGTCGGTGATGGTGTCGGCGCTGATCAGTTCCAGCTTGGCCTTGAGGCCGCCGTAGATCGTGTAGTCGTACGCGGTGAACTTCACCGTGGCCGGCTGGCCGGGGTGGAGGAAGGCGATGTCCTGCGGGCGCACCCGCGCTTCCACCAGCAGGTTGTCTTCCAGCGGGACGATTTCCACCATGTCGTTGCCCGGCTGGACCACGCCGCCGATGGTGTTGACCTTGAGCTGCTTGACGATGCCGCGCATGGGCGAGACCACCAGGGTGCGGTTGACCTTGTCGTCGATGGCGCGGCTGGTGGCGGTGAGCTTGTTGAGGTCGGTGCGGACGTCGTTGAGTTCCTTCAGCGCGTCGCTGCGAAAGCCCAGCTTCGATTCCTCGATCTTGCGCTGGATTTCGTTCACCGCTGCCTCGGCGCGAGGAATGGCGAGGTTGGTGGCGTTGAGGTCGCCGCTGATTTCCACCGCACTGCGGCGCAGGCGCAGCAGTTCCACCGGTGACACCGCACCGGCTTTCACCAGCGGCTCGGACATGTTGATTTCCTGCTGCACCAGGCCGAGGCTCGAGCGGTACTGCTGCACCTTGGCGCGGAACTCCTGCAGCTCCTGGCCCTTCTGCCGCAACTGCTCCTGGAGGATGTTCAGCTCGCTGTTCTGCCGCTGCATGCGGGTCTGGTAGAGCGCCAGCTGGTCTTCCACTACCTGCGGTGCGTCTTTCTTCAGGTCATCGGTGAACACCGGTTCGCGCCCTTCGGCTTCCGCGCTCAGGCGTTCGACGCGGGCTTCCAGGGAATTGCGGTCGGCCTCGGTCTCGCCCTTGTTGGAGGAGAAACGGGTGTCGTCCAGGCGCAGCAGTGGCTGGTTCTTCTCCACCACCTGGCCTTCTCGGACGAAGATTTCCGAGACGATGCCGCCCTCCAGGTTCTGGATGGTCTGCACCTTGGAGGAAGGGATGGCCTTGCCTTCGCCCTTGGTCACTTCTTCTATGTCGGCGAAGTAGGCCCAGGTGATGGCCGCTACCAACAGGCCGAGCGCCGCCCACAAGGTGATGCGCGTGGCGTTGGGCGAATCCTCCAGCAGGGTGCCCTGCACCTCGGGCATGAATTCGGTGTCGCGAGCGCCGTTGCCGCCCAGGTAGTCACGGATCGATTGGGAGAAGTGCATGGCCATTACCCCGCTGCCGGGCCGACGTGGCCCTTGCGCAATGCTTCGATGACCGCGTCTTTCGGGCCGTCGGCGACGATGCGGCCGCTGTCGAGCACCAGCAGGCGGTCGACCAGGCTGAGCATCGAGGTGCGGTGGGTGACCAGCAGCAGGGTCTTGTCGCGGCAGGCCTCGTGCAGGCGCTTGCGCAGGATTTCCTCGCTGCTGTTGTCCATCGCGCTGGTGGGCTCGTCCAGCAGCAGGATCGGCGGGTCGAGCAGCAGCGCGCGGGCCATCAGCACCGCCTGGCGCTGGCCGCCGGAGAGCAGCTGGCCGCGTTCGCCCACCGGGCGGTCGAAGCCGGCCGGGTGTTGCCGGGCCAGTTCGCTGACGCCGGTCAGCTCGGCCACTTCGAGCATCCGCGCGTCGCTGACGTAGCGTGCGCCGAGGGTCAGGTTGTCGCGCAGGCTGCCGGCCAGCAGCGGCAGGTCATGGGCCACGTAGCCGATCTGCTGGCGCAGGTCGGAGACGTCGAGTTGGCGCAGGTCCAGGCCGTCGAGCAGGATCTGCCCTTCGTCGGGGTGATAGAAGCCCATCAGCAGGCGGCCGAAGGTGCTCTTGCCCGAGCCGCTCTTGCCGATGATGCCGATCTTCTCGCCGGGGGCCAGGCGCAGGCTGACGTGGTTCAGCGCCGGGGTGGTCTGCTCGGGGTAGCTGAAGCTCAACTGGCGCACTTCCAGCGCGCCGTGCAGCTGGGTGCGCTCCAGCGGGCGCTGGCGAGCCTGGCGTTCCTGCGGCAGTTCCATCAGCGCGTCGGTGCTCTTCATGGTCAGGCGCGCCTGCTGGTAGCGGGTGATCAGCCCGGCGATCTGCCCCAGCGGGGCGAGCACGCGGCTGTTGAGCATGTAGCTGGCGACCAGTGCGCCGACGCTGAGGTTGCCGTCGAGGATGCTGTAGACCCCGGCGCAGATCATCGCCATGCCGGCGAACTGCTGGAGGAACAGGGTGCCGTTGGTGGCCAGCGCGGAGAGGAAGCGCGCGTGGTTGTCCAGCCGCGCCAGGGCGCCGTGGGTGGCCTCCCAGCGGTACTGGCGCTCGCTCTCGGCGCCGCAGGCCTTGAGGGTTTCCAGGCCGCCGAGGGTTTCGATCAGCAGGGCCTGGCGCTCGGCGCCCAGGGTCAGGCTCTTCTGCACGGTGTCGCGCAGGCGGCTCTGGATGATCAGGGCGAAGACGATGGTGAGCGGGAAGGCCAGCAGCGGGATGGCGATCAACCAGCCGCCGAGCAGGCCGATGACCAGGATCATCAGCAGCGAGAAGGGCAGGTCGATCAGGCTGGTCAGGGTCAGCGCGGTGAGGAATTCGCGCAGGCCCTGGAAGTCGTGGATGCTCTGGGCGAAGCCGCCGATGGTTTCCGGCTTGGCCTTGAGCGACATGCCGGTGATGCGTTCGAACAGGGTGGCGGAGAGCACCACGTCGGTCTTCTTGCCGGCCATGTCCAGCAGGTTGGAACGCAGCACGCGCAGCAGCAGTTCGAACAGCGTGCCCAGCAGCAGGCCGGCGGCGAGCACCCAGAGTGTCGAGATGGCCTGGTTGGGCACCACGCGGTCGTAGGTCTGCATGACGAACAGCGGTACCAGCATGCCCAGCAGGTTGATCAGCAGGCTGGCGACCAGGGCGTCGGTATAGAGCCAGCGCGACAGCCGCAGGGTGTCGCGGAACCAGGCCTCGACGCGCGGCACCAGGGGTTTGCGCGCGGCTTCCAGTTCGTGGCGAGGCCGGGCGAACAGGGCCTGGCCGCTGTACTGGGCGGCCAGTTCGTCGGCGCTCACCGCCTGCTCGCCGCCTTCGGTTTCGCAGGGCAGGATCAGCGCCTGGCCATCGTCGCGCCATTGGCGCAGCACGGCACTGCGGCCGTCTTTGAGCAGCAGCAGGACCGGCAGGTTGAGGCTGGAAATGCTCTTCAGCTCGCGGCGCAGCAGGCGGCCCTGCAGGCCGGCACGCGCGGCGGCACGGGGCAGCAGGGCGGGGGACAGGCGCTGGTCGCGCAGCGGCAGGCCGGCGGACAGGCTGTTGCGACTGACCGCGCAGCCGTGCAGGCGGCAGAGGATCAGCAGGCCGTCGAGCAGAGGGTCGTCATGGCTCAGGCGCGGATCGCCCGGCGCGGGTGCGCCGCGCTCCTGGATGATCATGGTCACGCTACTTCCTCCCGGGCCGGGCGGACCCGCGCCGGCAGCCGCCGGCGAGCGCTTGCAGGTGCTCGCCGGTGCGTGCCGGACGCCGGGTGTTCCGTGCCCCGTCGTATCGCTTCACGTTCGTCGCCCCGACGCCGGGCGGCGCGGGGCAAGGTGACGAGCGCGTGCGACTTTCTTATTTCAGATCAGGCAGGCGTGCCTCGTTCTTCACATCCGACAGCGCGACCGCTTCATGCGGCGCCACCACGTGCTGCGACTTCAGCAGGTAGCCCATGCTGCCGAGCACGCGGTACATCGAGTACTCCTCGGTGTAGCGGACTTCGGTGTAGCGGCGGTTGGCGGTGAACAGTTCGTTCTCGCTGTCCAGCAGGTCGAGCAGGGTGCGCTGGCCGAGGGTGAACTGCTGCTGGTAGGCCTCGCGAACCTTGCGGGTGTAGTCGGCGTATTCGCGGGCCGGCTGGGTCTGCTTCTTGGCGTTTTCCATCGCATCCCAGGCCAGCGAGAGGTTCTCGTTGAGCAGCCGCAGTGCGTTGTTGCGGATGTCCTGAGCCTCGTTGATCTGGTGCGAGGTGGCGTTCAGGTGGGCCTTGTCGCGCATCCCGTTGAACAGGTTGTAGCGCATCACGACCTGGGCTTCCCAGCTGTTGTAGTGGCCTTCGTCGCCGTCGACGTTGTTGTTGGCCGCCTTGGCCAGCTCGGCGTCGAAGCGCGGGTAGAAGGGCGCCTTGGCGGCTTCATACTGGGCTTCGGCGGCGTTGACGTCGGCCTGCGCCGATTTCAGCAGCGGGTTGTCGCTGAGCATGTTCTGCCGGGCCACCAGCAGGTCCGGCGGAACCTCCGCCTTGACCGTGGAGGGCGCTTCCAGCTGATCCGGCATGCGGCCGGTGGCGCTATAGAAGCTGGCCTCGGCGTCGGCCAGGTTCACTTCCTCGGTGTAGAGGTTGTTCTGCGCCAGGGCCAGACGGGCGATGGCCTGATCGTTGTCGGCGGTGGAGCCGACGCCGCGCTCGCTGCGCAGGCGGATCTGGTCGCCGATACGTTCGTGGGCCTGCAGGTTGTTCTTGGCCAGCGCCACCATCTCGCGGCGCTTGAGCACATCGAGGTAGACCTCGACGGTGCGCAGGGCAGCGGTTTCCGAAGTGCCGAGGATACGGAAGGCCTTGGAGTTGACGTTGGACTCGTTGCGCTTGACCTCGTTGGGGGTGCCGAAGCCGTCGAACAGCATCTGCCGCAGACGGATTTCCGCATCACCGCGGGTCAGGGTTTCATCGTTGTGATTGCCCGCCGCGCGCGTGGTCGGGCTGTCGGTGTTCTCCCGGCCGTAACCGGCCACGAGATCGACGGTTGGCAGATAACCTCCCCTGGCAAACTTGAGTTCTTCATCCGCGGTCAGGCGACTGTTCACGCTCTGACTGATTTCCGGGTGGTACTGCAGCGTGCTTTGTATAGCTTCAGTCAGGGTCATGGCCTGCCCATGGGCCCCTGACACCGCCAAAAATACACCGCTCCATAGTGCCGCGTTACGACTGCGCATGGCTTTGCTCCTGGTGTTCTCGTACTTCGATGCTCTCGGATCGCCAATTTATTGGCTTTTTTCTCTTATCAAGCGTTTCACGCCTGTAACATCAGAGCTAAGAACAACTTTTCGAAAACCTCAGAAGAATTTTTCACAAGGGTTATTCGGAAAAAATCTTATGAGCCCTGTGAAAAACCGCACATTGTTTGAACGTGCAAGCCCTCGTGTTTCCTGGGTATGGGCCGGATAAGGCGCTTGCAGAAGAAGCCAGGTACGGTTTGTAGCAGTTAGGGCGGGGACCACCGCAAAAGGACAAGAAAACGCGTGGCCAGCATGACAGAAAATTGTCGCTGGCTTTTTGATGCAAAAACGCTAGCAGTCCTTTTTGCCTCCTTCGCAACTTACTTCGCAGCATCCGGATACAAGCGTGCCATGGCCTGTTTCGGTCAATTGCGTGCCGGTGGAACCGGCCGCGGGATGTGCAGCGGAGGAAGGACTCATGGCTACTTTGATGGGTGTCGTCAGCAAGGTAATCGGCGAAGTGTTTGCGGTAGCCGCCGATGGATCGCGTCGTCCTTTGGAACAGGGAGACAAGGTTTTCGTAGGCGAGCAGCTGGTCACCGGCGCCAATGGCGCCGTGGCGCTGAAGGTCGCTGGCGGTGGTGAGATCACCCTGGGCCGCGACAGCTCGCTGCCCTTGACCTCGCAGATGCTCGCCGCGGCGCACCAGGCGCAGAACGGTGACGAGCAGGTGGCGCAGCAGCCGGCGCCACCCAGCGAGAAGGATGCCGCCGACGTCAAGGCCCTGCAGGCCGCCATCGCCGCGGGCGCCGACCCGACCCAGGCCGCTGAAGCCACCGCCGCGGGGCCGAGCGCCGCCGGCGCCGCCAACGGCAAGCCCGGTGGCGGGCACTCCTTCGTTTTGCTCACCGAGGTCGGCGGGCATATCGACCCGACCATCGGCTTCCCCACCGGGCCAATCGGCTCCGGTCCCTTGCCGCTGCGTGAGTTCGACGGTACGCCGGATGTGCGCCTGGAGGCCGAACCGCCCGTGGTTCCGGTCGATGGCGTACCCACCGCCGGCCCGGGAGCGGCCAGCGTGTTCGAAGCCGGCCTGCCCGGCGGCCTGCCCAATGGCGCGGGTGAGGGCTCGACCTTTACCGGCAGCCTGGGCTACAGCTTCGGTGCCGACGGCGTCGGCAGCTTCACCTGGGGCACTGCCGGCCTGCCGAACCTCACTTCCGGCGGCGTGCCGCTGACCTACAGCGTCAGCCCCGATGGCCTGACCCTCACCGGTAGCGTCAACGGCGCTCCGGTGTTCACCCTGACCATCACCGACATCAACACCGGTGCCTTCGAGTTGAACCTGCAGCAGCCGCTGGATCATCCGCTGCCGGGTTCCGAGGACACCCTGACCCTCGAGATTCCCTACACCATCACCGACGGCAACGGCACCCCGGCCGGCGGTACCCTAACCGTGGGCATCGTCGACGATGCGCCGCAGGCCAGCCTGTCCGCCGATAACGGCGTGGACGTCCTGCTGCAGACCCACGACGCCAACACCGCTGGCGCGGCTTTCGACACATCCACCGCCGACTACAGCTCGGCCTTCCAGGTGACCGCCAACTACGGCGGCGACGGCGCGGGAACCACCCAGCTGAGCTACAGCCTGAACCTGGTGGGCGGCAACGGCGTCAACTCGGGCCTGACCAGTGGCGGCGCCACTATTTACCTGTTCAGCGTGGGCGGCGCCATCGTTGCCTCCACCTCGGCCAGCGCCGCCGGCATCACCGGCGAGAACACCATCTTCAGCCTGTCGGTGAACGGCAGCAGCGGGGTGGTCACCCTGACCCAGTACAGTGCCATCGACCATGCCTTGCCGGGCAGTGAAAGTGGTTATGCCAGCCAGAGCGTGGCGCTCGACTCCGGCCTGGTGCAACTGCAGGGCAACCTGACGGTCACCGACCGTGACGGCGACAGCGTTTCCTCCAGCAGCTCCATCGACCTCGGCGGCCGGGTCAGCTTCACCGACGACGGCCCGAGCATCGGCGTGGGCGCTACCGAAGGCCTGCAGCTGACGGTGGACGAGTCCAGCCTCGGCCAGGACGCCACCAGCAGCGTGGCGGCGGGCGATCTGTTCAATGTGCAGTTCGGTGCCGACGGTGCCGGCTCGGTCAGCTACAGGATCGAAACCCAGGACAACACCGACAGTGGCCTGAAGGACAGCGCCACCGGCAACTCGATCTTCCTGTTCAACACCGCCAGCGGTGTGGAAGGCCGCGTGGGTGGCGCGAATGGCGAAGTGGCCTTCCGTGTGACCCTTGGCCAGGACGGCAAGATCACCCTCGACCAGGTGCGTGCACTGGTGCACCCGGACGACACCAACAACAACGAGCCGCTCAGCCTGGGCGAAGGCAAGATCAGCCTGACCGCCACCGTGATCGACGCCGACGGTGACCACCAGAGCGCCGGGCTCGACCTGGGCAGCAAGCTGACCTTCCTCGATGACGGACCGAGCATTTCCCTGGGCAGCAGCGAAGGGCTGCAGCTGACCGTGGACGAGTCCAGCCTCGGCCAGGACGCCACCAGCAGCGTGGCAGTGGGCGACCTGTTCACCCACCAGTTCGGTGCCGATGGCGCAGGCTCGATCAGTTACAGGATCGAAACCCAGGACAACACCGACAGTGGGCTGACCGACACGGCCACCGGCAGCAAGATCTTCCTCTTCAATACCGCCAGTGGCGTTGAAGGCCGCGTGGGTGGCGCGAATGGCGAAGTGGCCTTCCGTGTGACCCTTGGCCAGGACGGCAAGATCACCCTCGACCAGGTGCGTGCACTGGTGCACCCGGACGACACCAACAACAACGAGCCGCTCAGCCTGGGCGAAGGCAAGATCAGCCTGACCGCCACCGTGACTGACGCCGACGGTGACCACCAGAGCGCCGGGCTCGACCTGGGCAGCAAGCTGACCTTCCTCGACGACGGCCCGCACATTTCGCCGATCGAAGGTGGCGACCTGAGCCTGAGCGTGGATGAAACCACCCTCGGCCAGCCCGCGACCAGCACCGGTTCGGTGGCCGACCTGTTCAGCGGCCAGTATGGCGCCGACGGCGCCGGCTCGATCAGCTACAAGCTCGAAGCTGCCAACAATACCGACAGCGGTCTGACCGACACGGCCACCGGGCAGCGGATCTTCCTCTTCAATACCGCCAACGGCGTGGAAGG
This sequence comes from Enterobacterales bacterium AE_CKDN230030158-1A_HGKHYDSX7, assembly GCA_046940325.1. Classification (GTDB taxonomy): domain Bacteria; phylum Pseudomonadota; class Gammaproteobacteria; order Pseudomonadales; family Pseudomonadaceae; genus Pseudomonas. Next base: position 489,595 of record JBKYMN010000003.1, read on the forward strand.
ACGCCTGGAGATCGGCGGCCAGACCGCATTCCGCGTCAGCATCGATGCGGACGGCAAGGTCACCCTGGAACAACTGCGCGCGCTGGCGCATCCGGACACCAGCGACGCCAATGACGCACTGACCCTGGCCGGCAAGATCACCCTGACGGCGACCATCACCGACAAGGACGGCGACAGCGCCCAGGCCCAGCTCGACCTGGGTGGCAAGCTGAGCTTCCTCGACGACGGCCCGAGCATCGCGCCGAGCCAAGGCGCCGACATCAAGCTGACGGTGGACGAGACCCACCTTGAGGTGAACGACACCAGCTCCATCACGGTGTCCGACCTGTTCACCTCGCACTTCGGTGCCGACGGCGCGGGTGATATCACCTACAAGCTGACCACCGAGGACGGCAAGGACAGCGGCCTGACCGACACCGCCACCGGCGAGAAGATCTTCCTCTACAACACCGCCAACGGCGTGGAAGGTCGGGTCGGTGACAGCGCCGACGTGGCCTTCCGCGTAACCCTGGGTGCAGACGGCAAGATCACCCTCGACCAGGTGCGCGCCGTGGTGCACCCGACGGCGGATGCCAACGAAGGCGTCAGCCTCGACCCGGACAGCGTCACCCTGACGGCGACCATTACCGACAAGGACGGCGACAGCGCCCAGGCGCACATCGATCTGAGCGGCAAGCTGACCTTCCTCGATGACGGCCCGAGCATCGAGCCTTGCACCGACGCCGACATCAAGCTGACGGTAGACGAGACCCACCTTGAGGTGAACGACACCAGCTCCATCACGGTGTCCGACCTGTTCACCTCGCACTTCGGTGCCGACGGCGCGGGCGAGATCACCTACAAGCTGACCACCGAGGACGGCAAGGACAGCGGCCTGACCGACACCGCCACCGGCGAGAAGATCTTCCTCTACAACACCGCCAATGGCGTGGAAGGGCGGGTCGGTGACAGCGCCGACGTGGCCTTCCGCGTGACCCTGGGTGCAGACGGCAAGATCACCCTCGACCAGGTGCGCGCCGTGGTGCACCCGACCGCGGATGCCAACGAAGGCGTCAGCCTCGACCCGGACAGCGTCACCCTGACGGCAACCATCACCGACAAGGACGGCGACAGCGCCCAGGCGCATATCGACCTGAGCGGCAAGCTGACCTTCCTCGACGACGGCCCGAGCATCACGCCGTGCCAGGACGCCGACATCAAGCTGACCGTGGACGAGACCCACCTGGGCGTTCCCGATACCAGCAGCGCTTCGGTCGCCGACCTGTTCACCACCCACTTCGGTGCGGACGGCGCCGGTACCATCACCTACAAACTGGCCGGGGCCGACAATACCGACAGCGGGCTGAAGGACACCGCCACGGGCGAGAAGATCTACCTCTACAACACCGCCAACGGCATCGAGGGCCGCCTGCAGGGCACCGATACCGTGGCCTTCCGTGTATTCGTCGACGGCGACGGCAAGGTCACCCTGGAGCAGTTGCGTGCCCTGGCGCACCCCGACACCCATGACGCCGACGATGCGCTCAACCTCAGCGGCCAGGTGACCCTGACTGCGACCATCACCGACAAGGATGGCGACAGCGCCAGTGCCCACCTGGACCTGGGCAGCAAGCTGACCTTCCTCGATGACGGCCCGAGCATCGCCCCGTCCAGCGTCTATGACATCAGCCTGGAAGTGGACGAGTCCGACCTCTCCAACGACGCCCGCGTCGAGTCCAGCCTGGTGTCGCTGCTGTTCGAGACGCACTTCGGCGCCGATGGCCCGGGCAGCATCACCTACAAGGTCAGCACGGTGGACGGTACCGACAGCGGCCTGAAGACCACCCAGGGCGACTCCATCCTGCTGTACAACGTGGACGGCACGGTGGTTGGCAAGGTGCAGGGCAGCGGTGCGATCGCCTTCGTGGTCAGCGAGGACCAGGGCGCGCTCATGCTCGACCAGCGCCTGGCGCTCAAGCACCCCGACACGAACGACTCCGATGACCCGCTGCGCCTGGACACCGGCAAGATCACTCTCACCGCCACCATCACCGACGGTGACGGCGACAAGGCTTCGGCCCAGGTCGACCTGGGCAGCAAGATGGTGTTCTACGACGATGGCCCGCGTATCGAACCGTGCACCGATGCGGACATCAAGCTGACCGTCGACGAGACCAAGCTGGGTGTCGACGCACAGGCCTCGGCGGGTGATGTGTCCGCGCTGTTCACGGCCCACTTCGGCAACGACGGCGCAGGCTCCATCACCTACAAGGTCAGCACGGTCGATGGTACCGACAGCGGCCTGAAGGACACCGCCACCGGCAGCCGGATCTTCCTCTACAACACCGCCGACGGCGTGGTGGGCAAGGTGGAGGGCACCAACCTGGTGGCCTTCAGCGTGATCCAGCACAACGGCGTGATCACCCTCGACCAGCAACGGGCGCTGGTGCATCCGGTGACCACCGATGCCAATGATCCGTTGAGCATCGCCGCCGACAAGATCGCCCTCACTGCCACCATCACCGATGGCGACGGCGACCACGCTTCGGCCAGCATCGACCTGGGCGGCAAGCTGACCTTCCTCGACGACGGCCCGCACATCGAGCCCTGCACCGACGCTGACATCCGCCTGGAAGTGGACGAGACCAACCTGGCCAGCGACGCGCGCGTCGAGGCACCGCTGGTGTCCGAGCTGTTCACCACCAGCTTCGGCGCTGACGGAGCCGGTTCGGTCACCTACAAGGTCACCACCGTGGACGGTACCGACAGCGGCCTGCGCGAAATCGCCAGCGGCGCACGCATCCTGCTGTTCAACGACGGTAACGGCGTGGTCGGCAAGGTCGAGGGCACGGGCGCCGTGGCCTTCGTGGTACGCCCCGACGGCGGCGCGCTCACGCTGGACCAGCGCGTGGCCTTCGTCCATCCCGACAACCTCAGCGACAATGAGGCCCTGAGCATCGCCTCGGGCAAGATCACCCTGACCGCCACCATCACCGACAAGGACGGTGACAGCGACAGCGCCTCCGTCGACCTGGGCAGCAAGCTGGTATTCCACGACGACGCGCCGAGCATCAGCGCCAACGCCGGCCAGGCGCCGACCCTGACGGTGGACGAGACCGCGCTGGCCACCGACGCCACCGGTAACTACAGCGCCGCCTTCACCTCCAGCGGCGGTGCCGACGGCGGCAGCGTCGCCTACAGCCTGGCCGCCACCACCGGCACGCCCAGTGGGCTGCAGACCACCAGCGGGCAGAGCATCGTGCTGGTCAAGGTCAGCGACACCGTGGTCGAGGGCCGTGTCGGCGGCGTCAATGGCGCAACCGCATTCAGCCTGACCCTCAATAGCGTCACCGGCGAGCTCAAGCTCGACCAGCAACTGGCGCTCAAGCACGCTGACACCAGCAACCCCAACGACTCGGTCAACCTGCCGGGCAGCAAGGTCTCCCTGGTGGCGACCATCACCGATGGCGACGGCGACCACAAGTCCGCCAGCATCGACCTGGGCGACAAGCTGGTGTTCAAGGACGACGGGCCTGCGCTCGTTGCCGGTGGCAACGCCACCGGCCAGGTCATGGAAGATGCCCTGCCCAACGGCAACCCCGATGGCGCCAGCGACACCACCGTGGCCAAGGGCTCGCTCGCCGGCCTGGTGAACTTCGGCGCGGACGGCCCCGGCGCCTTCTCGCTGACCGGCGACTACTCCTCGCTGACCTCGCAGCACCTGACCTCCGGCGGCGTGGCGCTGACCTACAGCGTGGTCGGCAACCTGCTGACCGCCATGGCGGGCGCCAAGACCGTCTTCACCCTGTCGGTGGATGCGGCGGGCAATTACGAGTTCAAGCTGTCCGGCCCGCTGGACCATCCGCTGCACAATGGCAGTGACGCGGAGCAGCTCTCGCTCAACCTTGGCGGCGTGATCAAGGCCACCGACGGCGATGGCGACCCGGTCAGCCTGGGCAGCGGCTCGCTGGTAATCAATGTGCAGGATGACCTGCCAGTGGTGCACAGCGAACCGCCGTGCCAGGACGTCTCCGACGTGCAGGGCTTCCTGCTCACCGGTGCGCTTGACGTGAGCTTCGGCGGCGACGGCCTCGGCGCTTTCGACCTGAGCGGCAATACCGCGCCGGACGGCCTGACCTATGTGGTCACCCAACTGCCCGGCGGCGGATCGCAACTGACCGCCTACGATGGCAACAACGAGGCCTTCTTCGTCCTCAAGGTCAATGCGGACGGCACCTACAGCTTCGAGGTGCTCAACGCGCGGCCGATCTCGACGGTGGAGTACGACCTCACCCAGGTCTCGGCCGGTGGGCCGCGGCCGTCGATCAGCCTGACGACCGACGGGTTGTCGGTGGTCTTCACCAGCCCCAACGGCAACGTCAACCCGTCCGACAACGGCATGGGCGTGGGCGGCAACAACCTCATCACCCCCGGCGAGTCGCTCAACGTCGCCTTCAGCGAGAAGATCTACGACGTCAGCTTCGACGTGCAGAAACTCTCCACCAGCGATGTGCTGAGCTGGAAAGTGCTGGGTGAGGGCGGCGTGGTGCTGGCCACCGGGACCTACTCGCCGCCGGCCGGCTATGGCGAGAACAGCTCGGCCTCCTTCAACCTGCTCACCGATGGGCACTTCACCACGGGTTCGGCCTTCCAGCTGTCGGAGGGGGGCTTCAACAGCGTGGTGCTCAGCAGCAACAGCGGCGACTACCGTCTCGTCACCGTCTCCGCCGGGCAATCGGTACTGCCCGAGAACGTCGACCTCGACTTCCACCTCGGCATCACCGACGGCGATGGCGACAGCACCGCGCTGAACCTGTGCCTGGAACTGAGCTCACCGCAGCCCCTGCTGGTGGTCGGCAGCAACAGTGGCGACGTCGATGGCTCCAGCACCCAGCACACCGTGCCCAACCCGCAGGATGCGGACAAGGCCGGGACCATCGCCGGCGGTGCCGGCAGTGACGTGCTGATCGGCGATCCGGGAGGCGTTTCGGTCTATACCCAGCCGGGCAAGAACTACAACATCTCGCTGATCGTCGACACCTCCGGCAGCATGGCCGACCCGTCGGGCAGCAACATGTCGCGCATGGCCCTGGCGAAGAACGCGCTGATCAACCTGGTGAACACCATCAAGGGCCACGACGGGGTAATCAACGTCAGCCTGGTGTCCTTCAGCGACAACGCCCACATCACCACCTTCAACGGCCTGAGCGCCGCGAACGTGACCGCACTGATCGCCGCCATCAACGCCCTCAGCGCCGACGGCGCGACCAACTACGATGACGCCATGCAGAAGGCCTCGTCCTGGTTCAACACCCAGGTCAGCACCAACCATGCGGACGCGGCCCACGGCTACGTCAACCTGGCCTTCTTCCTCACCGACGGCAACCCGACCGTGTGGAACGGCTACAACGGCAGTGGCGATACCACCAACTACAACGACATCAACGCCGCGCTGACTTCCGGCAACGACATGCTCCACGGTGCCGGCACCCTCAGCGGCGCCAACGCGGTGGACGTCAACGCCATCGGCATCGGCAGCGGCATCAACAGCAACTACCTGAAGTTCTTCGACAACACCGATACCACCGGGAACGGTTCGGTGACCGTCGACGGCCAGAACATCACCAACGCCGTCGGCCAGCCGCAGATCATCAACACCGCCGAGCAGTTGCAGGCGGCGCTGCAGGAAGGCTTCAGCACCAGCACACCGGCGACCGTGGGCAACGACCACCTGGTCGGTGGCGCAGGCAATGACATCCTCTTCGGCGACGTGATCAACACCGACGCGCTGGCCTGGTCCGGGCATGCCGCCGGCAGTCACAACGGCCAGGGCTACCAGGCGCTGGTGGACTACCTGACCGCCACCAACGGCAGTGCGCCGACAGTGGCGCAGATCACCAACTACATCGTGCAGCATGCCGACCAGCTCAACGTCGCCGGTGATACCCGTGGCGGCGACGACATCCTCGAAGGCGGCGCCGGCAATGACCTGATGTTCGGCCAGGGCGGCAATGACAAGCTGATCGGTGGGCCTGGCGACGACATCATGTACGGCGGCACCGGCGCGGACGAGTTCATCTGGAAGTCCGGCGATACCGGGCATGACGTGATCAAGGACTTCAACATCGCCGAGCACGACGTGCTGAACTTCGCCGACCTGCTGCAGGGGGAGGCCGCCACGGCCTCGTCACTGGCGCACTACCTGACCTTCTCGGTCAACGCCGGCACCACCAGCATCGGCGTCAGCCCCACCAGCGGTGGCGCGGTCACCCAGACCGTCGACCTGGCCAACGTCGATCTCTCCGCGAAGTACGCAGGACATGCCGGCAACGGCGTGCTCTCGGCGGGGGATACCCAGACCGTGCTCAACGGCCTGCTCGGTGACCACGCGATCAAGACCGACACCGTCTGACCGGCGCAATACCGGTCGAAACCGCCGCCTTCGGGCGGCGGTTTCGTTTGGCCCCCGCCCAACGAGGGTGGGGGCACAGTCATACGGCTGGTGAATAATCGTCGCGGTGTGTCCTCAGCGGCGCTTATCCTCGGGCCACATCTTCCCTCACGTCCAACAACAAGCAACGAGGTTTCCCATGCGCGAAGTGGTGATCGTCGACAGCGTCCGTACCGGCCTGGCCAAGTCCTTCCGGGGCAAATTCAACATGACCCGTCCGGACGACATGGTCGCCCATTGCATCGACGCGCTGCTGGCGCGCAACAACCTCGACCCGCTGCTGGTGGATGACTGCGTGGTCGGCGCCGGCTCCAACGAAGGCGCCCAGGGCCACAACATCGGCCGCAACGCCGCCGTGCTGTCGAAGCTGGGCATCCACGTTGCCGGCATGACCCTCAACCGCTACTGCTCCTCGGGCCTGCAGGCCATCGCCATCGCCGCCAACCAGGTGGCCTCCGGCTGCAGCGACATCCTGGTGGCCGGCGGCGTCGAGTCCATCACCCTGACCATGGGCAAGCAGAACCTCGACAATTTCGTGAACCCACGCCTGAAGGACGAGTTCCCCGGCATCTACTACCCCATGGGGCAGACTGCCGAGATCGTCGCTCGTCGCTACAACGTCACCCGCGAGCAGCAGGACCTGTACTCCCTGCAGAGCCAGCAGCGCACCGCCCGCGCCCAGGCAGAAGGCCTGTTCGACGATGAAATCGTGCCGATGAGCGTGAAGTACCTGGTCGAAGACAAGGCCACCGGCGAGAAGAAAGTGCTCGACGGCGTAGTCGACCGCGACGACTGCAACCGCCCGGAAACCACCCTCGAAGGCCTGAATTCCCTCAAGCCGGTATTCGCCGAGGACGGCTCGGTCACCGCCGGCAACGCCTCGCAGCTCTCCGACGGCGCCTCCATGACCCTGATCATGAGCCTGGACAAGGCCCTGGAACTGGGGCTCAAGCCCAAGGCCTTCTTCCGCGGCTTCACCGTCGCCGGTTGCGAGCCCGACGAAATGGGCATCGGCCCGGTGTTCTCGGTGCCCAAGCTGCTCAAGGCCAAGGGCCTGCAGGTCGCCGACATCGACCTCTGGGAGCTCAACGAAGCCTTCGCCTCCCAGTGCCTGTATGCCCGCGATCGCCTGGAGATCGACAACGAGAAGTACAACGTCAACGGCGGCTCCATCTCCATCGGCCACCCCTTCGGCATGACCGGCTCGCGCCAGGTCGGCCATCTGGTGCGCGAACTGCAGCGGCGCAACCAGCGCTACGGCATCGTCACCATGTGCGTGGGCGGCGGCATGGGCGCCACCGGCCTGTTCGAGGCCGTTCGCTGAGCACGGCGGGCGAGGGCACAGCCCTTGCCCGACTGGCGCCGGCCGCTCCACGCAAGCGGCCCGGTGCCCTGGAAGGCCCCCGGCGGAGACGCCGGGGGCTTTTTCATTTCATCGGCGCAACGGCTTGCCCCTTTGGTGTATTGGCGACCCGCGTTGCAGCTCGCAAAAGAAAACCCCGGCACCAGGCCGGGGTTTTCGTTTGCCGTCTGTTCCGGGTCACTGCGCCGCCCGCGCCATCAACCCTGCTGCCTGCTGCATGCGGGAGATGTATTGCATGACCTCGCGCTCGGCATCGAAGCGGGTGAAGTAGGGGCCTTCGAGGGTCCCTTCGCGGGTGGAGAAGAAATACTGGCCGTTGACCGCACTGATCCGGTCGCTGCGGTAATGGGTGGCCGCCTGACCGTCGCCGACGCGTTGTCCCAACATGAGCTGACCTCCCGACTCCAAAGGATTAATGATATCGAGTGTATGCCGCAAAGCCCCGCCGTGCCTGGGCTGCAAGGGAATGGCGACGAACGGCCGGATTTCGTTTCAGCGGTGAAACACCTGGCCACGCAGTCTTCACATTCCCTTGACTATGCTTGAGGACCGGCGGCCGGTGCCGCTGGAGCAAGGTCGGTACGAATAGCTGTTTTTGGTTATAAGAAAATCAAAATATATTCTTTTTAATGCGTTAAGACCTTGTGCATAGTGGCTACCAACACGAACAAGGAGAGACCCATGAGCTTGCGACTTGGCGACATCGCCCCCGACTTCGAACAGGAATCCAGCGAAGGCCGCATCCGCTTCCACGAATGGCTTGGCAACAGCTGGGGCGTTCTGTTCTCCCACCCGGCCGACTTCACTCCGGTGTGCACCACCGAGCTGGGCCTGACCGCCAAGCTCAAGGACCAGTTCGCCGCCAAGGGCGTGAAAGTGATCGCCCTGTCCGTCGACCCGGTGGACTCCCACGTGAAGTGGATCGACGACATCAACGAGACCCAGAACACCGTGGTCAACTTCCCGATCATCGCCGACGCCGACCGCAAGGTCTCCGAGCTGTACGACCTGATCCACCCGAACGCCAACGACACCCTGACCGTGCGTTCGCTGTTCGTCATCGACCCGAACAAGAAGGTGCGCCTGACCATCACCTACCCGGCGAGCACCGGGCGCAACTTCAACGAGATCCTGCGCGTCATCGATTCGCTGCAGCTCACCGACAACCACAAGGTCGCCACGCCGGGCAACTGGCAGGACGGCGACGACGTGGTGATCGTGCCCTCGCTCAAGGACGAGGAAGAGATCAAGCAGCGCTTCCCCAAGGGCTACCGCGCCATCAAGCCCTACCTGCGCCTCACCCCGCAACCGAACAAGTGACTCCCTGATCCCCATCCGGGGAGTCACCTGCCGAGCAAACCTCGAGCGGTAAGTCGGGCCGGTTCGCCGGCCCCTTTTTTATCCTTCATGCGCGGACCACGCCGCGCTTTTTTATTCAGTTCTGACTTGCCCGCCAAACGGGAAGAAGACGCAAGCCCACGCCAAGGAGAACGACCATGGGTCATTCCACCTGGCGCCGCAGCCTGGCCGTCGCTCTTCTCGCGAGCCTGCCGATCGGCGCCTACAACAGCTCCGCCCAAGCCGCCGACGCACCGAAAGAGGTGCGCCTGGACTACGCCTACTACGCGCCCACCAGCCTGGTGCTCAAGCATTTCGGCTGGCTGGAGAAATCCCTCAAGCCGCAAGGCACGCAAGTACGCTGGGTATTCAGCCAGGGCAGCAACCGCTCGCTGGAGTACCTCAATGCCGGCAGCACCGACTTCGCCTCCACCGCAGGCCTTGCCGCCGTGCTCAGCCGCGCCAACGGCAGCCCGCTGAAGACCGTCTACATCGCCAGCCGCCCGGAGTGGACCGCTCTGGTGGTGCCCAAGGATTCCCCGCTGAAGTCGGTGGCCGATCTGAAGGGCAAGAAGATTGCCGCCACCAAGGGCACCGACCCCTACCTGTTCCTCCTGCGCAGCCTGCAACAGGCGGGGCTGGACAAGAGCGACGTGGAGATCGTCCACCTGCAGCACCCCGACGGCCGCGCCGCGCTGGAGCAGGGCAGGGTGGACGCCTGGGCGGGCCTCGATCCGCACATGGCCGCCAGCGAGCTGCAGGCCGGCTCGCGCTTGCTGTACCGCAACGTCGACTTCAACAGCTACGGCGTGCTCAGCGTCACCGAGAAGTTCGAGCAGGAGCAGCCGGCGCTGATCAAGCAGGTCATCGCCGCCTATGAAGAGGCGCGCCAGTGGGCCGTAGCGCACCCGGAGGAGACCGCGAAACTGCTCGCCGAGGAAGCCAAGCTGCCGCTGGAAGTGGCCAAGCTGCAACTCTCGCGCACCGACTTCAGCAAGCCGCTGCCGGGTGCCGAGCAGGTTGCCGCGCTGAAGGCCGCCGCGCCGATTCTGCTGGACGAGCAACTGGTGCGCCCAGGGACCGACGTCACCGCCGTGGTCGATCAGCTGATCGCTCCGCAACTGGCTGGCGAGGTGATCGGCAAGACCGGTGCCGTCGCCAAGACGGAGCAGTAATCCATGCCCACCCAGAGCCTGCGTCTGGCCCAAAAGCGTCGCGCACTGAAACTGCGCTGGCCGCGACTGAGCTGGCGCGCCTGGCTGGTGCCGCTGTTGCTGTGCGCGACGCTGGAGCTGTCGGTGCGCATCGGCTGGCTCGCCGAGCACCAGATGCCGGCGCCCAGCAGCGTCGCGCTGACACTCTGGCAACTGGCCCAGGGCGAGCTCTGGAAACATGTTGCCGCGAGCCTGGCGCGGGTTGCCGCCGGCTTCTCCATCGGCGCGGCCGCCGCCGTCCTGATCGGCACCTGGGTGGGGCTCAGCCAGCGCGCCGAAGCCTACCTGGAACCGACCTTCCAGGCCCTGCGGGCGATCCCCAGCCTGGCCTGGGTGCCTTTGCTGCTGCTCTGGCTGGGCATCGACGAAACCCCGAAGATCGTGCTGATCGCTCTCGGCGCGTTCTTTCCCGTGTACCTGTCGCTGGTGGCCGGCGTGCGCAACGTCGACCGCAAGTGGGTGGAGCTGGGCCGGCTGTATCACCTCTCACCCTTCGCCCTGGTGAGGCGCATCCTCCTGCCGGCCGCGCTGCCGAGCCTGTTCACCGGCCTGCGCGGCGCGTTGAGCCTGAGCTGGATGTTCCTCGTCGCCGCCGAACTGATCGCCGCCACCCGTGGCCTGGGCTACCTGCTCAGCGATGGCCGGGAAACCTCGCGGCCGGACATCGTCATCGCCGCCATCCTGGTGCTGGCGGTGCTGGGCAAGCTCAGCGACGGCCTGCTCAAGGCGCTGGAGCAGCGCGCGCTGGCCTGGCGCGATACCTTCCTGGGCAATGGAGAGAGTCAATGAGCGCCTTGCTGGAACTGCGTGACATCCGCAAGAGCTTCTCCGGCGTGCGCGTGCTGGACGATGTCAGCCTCAGCCTGGCGCCGGGCGAAGTGGTCAGCCTGCTGGGCCCCAGCGGCTGTGGCAAAAGTACCTTGCTGCGCATTGCCGCCGGGCTGGACGACGAGTTCGCCGGCTCCCTGGAGCGCAACCCGCTGCTGGGTTTCGGCCCGGATGGCGACAGTGGCCGGGGTGGTGGTGGCGTTGGCGTGGTGTTCCAGGAGCCGCGCCTGCTGCCCTGGCTCACCGTGGCGCAGAACATCGGCTTCGCCGACGGCTGGCTGGCGGACGATGCGCGCATCAACCACCTGCTGCGCGACGTGGGCCTGGAAGGCAAGGGCGACCTGCTGCCCAAGCAGCTCTCCGGCGGCATGGCCCAGCGCGCGGCCATCGCCCGGGGTCTCTATGGCCGCCCGCAGGTACTGCTGCTGGACGAACCTTTCAGCGCGGTGGACGCCTTCACCCGCATTCGCCTGCAGGACCTGATCCAGCAACTGGCGCTGGAGTACGACATCAGCATCCTGCTGGTCACCCACGACCTCGACGAAGCCTTCTACCTCAGCGACCGCGTCCTGCTGCTGGGTGGCACGCCCAGCCGGCTACGCCGTGAATTCCCCGTGCCGCTGCCACGCCCGCGTGACCGTCGTGCGGTGGAATTGGCCTTCCTGCGCGGCGAAGCGCTGACCGAGCTGCACCAGTCCCACGTCATCTGACGCCTGCCATTTCCTTGATCGACGCACCCTGCCCGCGATTCGCGCGCAGGGTGCGTGTCTGTGCATCTAACAAAAATGCATAACTAAATGAATAAATACCATTTATTGGAATATGAGATTGCCTGTTAAGGTCTATGCACATTGGTTAGCAGGCCGGCATTTGTACCGGCCTGATCGTTATAAGGAAGCGTGCAGATGTATGTAGTCACCCTAGCCGGCAGCCCCAGCCAGCGTTCCCGCTCCGGTGTCCTCCTGGATATCGCGCGGAACTGGCTGCACGCCCACGGCGCCGAGGTGCGCTCCTACAGCGTGCACGACTTCCCGGCCGAGGACCTGTTGCATGCGCGCTTCGACAGCCCGCGGGTGGTCGAACTGATCGAGCAGGTCCTGCGCGCCGACGGCCTGGTGATTTCCACCCCGGTGTACAAGGCGTCCATCGCCGGTGCGCTGAAAGTCATTCTCGACCTGCTGCCGGAGCGGGCGCTCGCCCACAAGGTGGTGCTGCCCCTGGCCACTGGTGGCAGCACCGCCCACATGCTGGCGGTGGACTACGCGCTCAAGCCGGTCCTCGCTGCGTTGAAGGCCCAGGAAACCCTGCACGGCGTGTTCGCCGAGGAGAGTCAGGTGCAATACCCCGAGGGCACTACCCCGGCGCGCCTGGAATCGACCCTCGAACACCGACTGCTGGAGTCCCTGGAACAGTTCCACGGTGCCCTCGCGCGCCGACCGAAACCCATCGACCCCAACCTGCTCAACGAACGGCTGATCAACGCCCGCTGGAGCATCTGACCGACAACATCCACGCAGGTGAACGCCAAGCCCCGACCCGGCAGGCGCCCACTGCGTCAAACAATGAATGGCCCTCACCGTCCCGACAACGGGACCGCAGGTCCGGCAATCTCACTCGACGAAGGATCACTCCCATGCGGACTCTCACTTTGCGTAGTGGACTGGCGGCCCTGCTGATTGCGGCCCTGTCCTACAACGCGCAGGCGGACGAACAGCCCGGCACCCTGCGTATCGGTTATCAGAAGTACGGCACCCTGGTGCTGCTCAAGGCACGGGGTACGCTGGAGAAACGCCTGGCCGAGCAGGGCGTCAAGGTGCAATGGACCGAATTCCCCGGCGGCCCGCAGCTGCTCGAAGGCTTGAACGTCGGCAGCATCGACTTCGGCGTGACCGGCGAAACCCCGCCGGTGTTCGCCCAGGCCGCTGGTGCCGATCTGGTCTACGTGGCCCACGAGCCGCCGGCGCCGACCAGCGAGGCGATCCTGCTGCCGAAGGACTCGCCGATCAAATCCGTCGCCGAGCTCAAGGGCAAGAAGGTCGCCCTGAACAAGGGCTCCAACGTGCACTACCTGCTGGTGCGCGCCCTGGAGAAGGCCGGCCTGAAATACACCGACATCCAGCCCGTCTACCTGCCGCCGGCCGACGCCCGCGCCGCCTTCGAGCGTGGCAGCGTGGATGCCTGGGTGATCTGGGACCCGTACCAGGCCGCCGCCGAGAAGCAGCTCTCCGCCCGCACCCTGGTGGATGGCACTGGTCTTGTGGATAACCACCAGTTCTACCTGGCGACCCGCCCCTATGCGAACCAGCACCCGCAGGTGATCACCACCCTGATCGACGAAGTGCGTTCGGTGGGCGAGTGGTCGCAGCAGAACCCGCAACAGGTCACCGACCAGGTCGCGCCGCTGCTCGGCCTGCCGGCGGACATCACCTTCACCGCGGTGAAACGCCAGGGCTATGGCGCCCAGCCGATCACCCCGGAAGTCACCGCCGCGCAACAGAAGATCGCCGACACCTTCACCCAGCTGAAGCTGATTCCGAAGGCGCTGAGCATCAAGGACGTGGTGTGGACGGCGCCGGCCAAGGTGGCTGCTGCCCAGTGACACACCTGTAGGAGCGAGCTTGCTCGCGAACCCGCCCAGCGCCAGCGCTGCCGGGAAATCTGTTCGCGAGCAAGCTCGCTCCTACGAAGAACAGCAGCACGACGTACACAAATCCCATCATCGCGCGGCTACGCCACGCCGGCGCGCTTATCTGGAGTTACTGCGATGAGTCTCAACATCTTCTGGTTCCTGCCGACCCACGGCGACGGCCACTACCTGGGCACCGCCGACGGCGCCCGTGCCGTGGACCACGGTTATCTGCAACAGGTCGCCCAGGCCGCCGACCGCCTCGGTTTCGGTGGCGTGCTGATCCCCACCGGTCGTTCCTGCGAGGACTCCTGGCTGGTCGCCGCCTCGCTGATCCCGGTGACCCAGCGCCTGAAGTTCCTGGTCGCCCTGCGTCCGGGCATCATTTCCCCGACCGTGGCCGCCCGCCAGGCCGCCACCCTCGACCGGCTCTCCGGCGGGCGGGCGCTGTTCAATCTGGTGACCGGCGGCGACCCGGACGAACTGGCCGGCGACGGCCTGCACCTGAGCCACGCCGAGCGCTACGAAGCCTCGGTGGAGTTCACCCGCATCTGGCGCCGCGTGCTGGAAGGCGAGACCGTCGACTACGACGGCAAGCACCTGCAGGTGAAGGGCGCCAAGCTGCTCTATCCGCCGATCCAGCAACCGCGCCCGCCGCTGTACTTCGGCGGCTCCTCCGATGCCGCCCAGGATCTGGCCGCCGAGCAGGTCGAGCTGTACCTGACCTGGGGCGAGCCGCCGGCCGCCGTCGCCGAGAAGATCGCGCAAGTCCGCGAGAAGGCTGCCAGGCAGGGCCGCAGTGTGCGCTTCGGCATTCGCCTGCACGTGATCGTCCGCGAGACCAACGACGAAGCCTGGCAGGCCGCCGACCGCCTGATCTCGCACCTGGACCAGGACACCATCGACCGCGCCCAGGCTTCCCTGGCGCGCTTCGACTCCGTCGGCCAGCAGCGCATGGCCGCCCTGCACGGCGGCAACAAGGACAAGCTGGAAGTCAGCCCCAACCTCTGGGCCGGCGTCGGCCTGGTGCGTGGCGGCGCCGGTACCGCGCTGGTGGGCGATGGCCCGACCGTGGCGGCCCGCGTGAAGGAATACGCCGAGCTGGGTATCGATACCTTCATCTTCTCCGGCTATCCGCACCTGGAAGAGTCCTACCGCGTCGCCGAGCTGCTCTTCCCGCACCTGGACGTCGCCCAACCCCAGCAACCGCAGGCGCGCGGCTATGTCAGCCCGTTCGGCGAGATGGTGGCCAACGACATCCTGCCCAAGGCTACTTCCGCCAGCTGACACCCGTAGGGCGAATAACGCGAAGCGTTATCCGCCACCGACGCGAGCCGGCGGATGAAGCGTTCCGCTTCATGCGCCCTACGAAGAATCCGGAGAGATGAGATGAGCGTTTCCAACAACCTTGCCCAGCGCCTCGCGCCCTGGGCCCTGCCGGTGGGCCTGGTGCTCATCTGGCAACTGGCGGTCGAGTTTGGCTGGTTGTCCAGCCGCATCCTGCCGGCGCCCAGCGCGGTGGCCGAGGCCGGCTACCACCTGGTGGTCAGCGGCGAGCTGTGGCAGCACCTGGCGATCAGCACCTGGCGCGCCGCCGTGGGCTTCCTCATCGGCGGCAGCATCGGCCTGGTGCTGGGGCTGATCACCGGCCTGTCGAAATGGGGCGAGCGCTTCCTCGACAGCTCCGTGCAGATGATCCGCAACGTGCCGCACCTGGCGCTGATCCCGCTGGTGATCCTGTGGTTCGGCATCGACGAGTCGGCGAAGATCTTCCTGGTCGCCCTCGGCACGCTGTTCCCGATCTACCTCAACACCTACCACGGCATCCGCAACATCGATCCGGGCCTGCTGGAAATGTCGCGCAGCTACGGGCTGTCCGGCTTCGCCCTGTTCCGTCAGGTGATCCTGCCCGGCGCGCTGCCCTCGATCCTGGTGGGCGTGCGCTTCGCCCTGGGCTTCATGTGGCTGACGCTGATCGTCGCCGAAACCATCTCTGCCAACTCCGGTATCGGCTACCTGGCGATGAACGCCCGCGAGTTCCTGCAGACCGACGTGGTGGTCCTGGCGATCCTGCTCTACGCCGTGCTCGGCAAGCTGGCCGACCTCGCCGCCCGTGGACTGGAACGCGTCTGGCTGCGCTGGCACCCGGCTTATCAGGTGAAAGGAGGTGCGGCGTGAACGCTGTGAATCAACTGCCGCAACAACTCAAGAAAGGTATCCCGCTGGCACTGGAAAACGTGCGCAAGCGCTTCGGCGAGCGTGAAGTTCTCAAGGGCATCGACCTGCGGATTCCCGCCGGCCAGTTCGTCGCCATCGTCGGTCGCAGCGGTTGCGGCAAGAGCACCCTGCTGCGCCTGCTGGCCGGACTGGATGAGGCCAGTGATGGCCAGCTGCTGGCCGGCTCCGCGCCGCTGGAAAGCGCCCGCGAAGAAACCCGCCTGATGTTCCAGGACTCGCGCCTGCTGCCCTGGAAGCGGGTGATCGACAACGTCGGCCTCGGCCTGAAGGGCGACTGGCGTGGCAAGGCGCTGGAAGCGCTGGAAGCCGTGGGCCTGTCCGACCGCGCCAACGAGTGGCCGGCCAGCCTCTCCGGCGGGCAGAAGCAGCGCGTGGCCCTGGCCCGTGCGCTGATCCACCAGCCGCGCCTGCTGCTGCTCGACGAGCCGCTGGGTGCGCTGGATGCCCTGACCCGCATCGAGATGCAGCAACTGATCGAAGGCCTCTGGCAGCAGCATGGCTTCACCGTGCTGCTGGTCACCCACGATGTCGCCGAGGCCGTGGCCATCGCCGACCGCGTCATCCTCATCGAGGACGGCGAGATCGGCCTGGACCTCACTGTCGAACTGCACCGGCCCCGCGCCCGCGGTTCGGCGCGCCTGGCCGCGCTGGAAGCCGAAGTGCTCGAACGCGTGCTGTCGCTGCCGGCCCAGCCACCCGAGCCGGAACCCGTTTCCCCACTGCCCACGCAATTGCGCTGGGCGCTCTGACCCAACAGTAAGAACCCTATTCTCCCAAGGAGCTACGCCATGACCATCAAAGCCATCAACGTCCGCAACCAGTTCAAAGGCACCATCAAGGAAATCGTCGAAGGCGACGTGCTGTCGGAAATCGACGTGCAGACCGCCGCCGGCATCGTCACCTCGGTGATCACCACCCGTTCCGTGAAGGAGCTGGAGCTGGCCATCGGCAGCGAAGTGATCGCCTTCGTGAAATCCACCGAGGTCTCCATCGCCAAGCTGTGAGTGCGGCGCTGGAACCCAACGGGCAACCCGGAAACGGGCTGCCCGTTTTCTTTTGCGCACGTTGCCACGCGCAATGGTTTTTGTAGGGCGGATAACGCGCCAGCGTTATCCGCCGAAAAGGGGCTGGCGGATAACCTGTTCCAGGTTATGCGCCCTACGCCGGCTTCCGGGACGCACCGGGCGCTTTTGTAGGATGGGTATCGCAAGCTCCACCCATCCCACGAAGAGCCCACCTTTGCGCCGGTGATTGCTGGCTAGAGCAATTGCTCTATTTCCCCTAGACTCCGCTCAAACCAACAAGAGAAAGGAGTCCCGCATGTCCCTGAGTCCCTCTGCCTTCGCGTTGCTCGGCCTGGTTGCCTGGACCGTGCTGCTGGTCCTGCTGCTGGTCAACCAGCGCGGCCTGCTGGTGATGTCCGGCCGCATGAAGGTCAACGTCTTCGCCGCCGACGGCAGCAACACCCCCGGCGCCTTCGGCCAGCGCCTGGTGCGCGCCCACGCCAACTGCGTGGAGAACGTGCCGCTGTTCTGCGCCGTGCTGCTCTATGCGATGGTCACCCAGCAGACGGTGATCACCGACCCGCTGGCGCCGACCCTGCTGGTGGCGCGCATCGTCCAGTCGGTGGTGCACCTGCTCAGCACTTCGGCACTGGCCGTGTGGGTTCGTTTCGCCGCCTTCTTCGTCCAGTTGATCATCCTGATCTGGTGGCTGCTGCGCCTCTCCACGCTGATCTGATCGGCGACCGGAACAGTTGCACCGCGCAACTGTTCCTATGGGGCGATACCGCCATGACTTAGCATGGCGGACCGCACACGCGTCGAGGCACTCATGCACGTTTCATCCGGCCGCTGGCAGTTCGGCCTGTTCCTGGCCCTGGTTACCGCCGTCCTCTGGGGCATCCTGCCGATCAAGCTCAAGGAAGTCCTCAAGGTCATGGACCCGATCACCGTCACCTGGTTTCGCCTGGTGGTGTCCGGTGGCCTGCTGCTGATCTACCTGGCCTGCACCCGCCAGTTGCCGCGCTTCGCGCCACTGGGCAAGCGCGGCAAGGGGCTGGTGCTGGTCGCCATCCTTGGCCTCACCGGCAACTACGTGAGCTACCTGATCGGCCTGCGCATGCTCACGCCCGGCACGACCCAACTGGTGATCCAGATCGCGCCGATCCTCCTGCTGCTGGGCAGCCTCGTCGTGTTCAAGGAGAGCTTCAGCATCGGCCAGGCGCTGGGCCTCGCGGTGCTGATCTTCGGCTTCGGGCTGTTCTTCAACCAGCGCCTGGCCGAATTGTTCAGCTCGCTGGGGGAGTACACCACCGGCGTATTGATCGTGGTCTTCGCCGCCTTCATCTGGACCTTCTACGGCCTGGCGCAGAAGCAGTTGCTGACCCAGTGGACCTCGGTGCAGGTGATGATGGTGATCTACCTGGGCTGCGCCGCGCTGCTGACGCCCTGGGCGCATCCGCTGGAAGCCCTGGACCTCTCGCCGCTGCAGGGCTGGCTGCTGCTGGCCTGCTGTCTGAACACCCTGGTGGCCTACGGCGCCTTCGCTGAAGCCCTGGCGCACTGGGAGGCCTCGCGGGTCAGCGCGACCCTGGCAATCACCCCGCTGGTGACCTTCGGCTCGGTGGCGCTGGCCGCCTCGATCTGGCCCGACTTCGTCCTGCCGGAGGACCTCAACGGCCTGGCCTACCTCGGCGCCGTGCTGGTGGTCGGCGGCTCGGCGCTGACCGCGCTGGCGCCTTCGCTGCTGCGCAGTTACCGCGCACGAAGGGCGCGCATCGCCAACGTCTGATGCCCCGAAAGGCCGCCGTGAGGCGGCCTTTTGCTATCCATTGCTCGCGTCCGGCTTCATTTTCGCAAATGATATGTATTATCATTTGTGCAATTCGATGGTTGTCGAGGCCCGGTGCCTCGGTTCGGGGGCGACGTGGTAGCGGGCAGCAGTGGGGCAGGGCGACGACGCCGGGAGGCGTGCGTCGATGGATGAGCGCTTTTCCCGGTCGGTGTCCCAGGCCTATCGCTCCTTCCATGGCGAACTGCTGCGCTTTCTGCGCAAGCAGCTGGGCAGCTCGGCGGACGCCGCAGACCTCGCCCAGGACGCCTTCGCCCAATGGCTCAAGTCGGCCTCGCGGCATGAAGTGGAACAGCCGCGCGCCTTCCTCTTCCAGGTCGCGCGCAACCTGCTGCGCGATCACTGGCAGCGCTCCCGGCGCTTTGCCAGCGAGCCGGAAACGGCCAGCGACACCGACCAGCAACCGGCCGCCGAAGGGGGCGAACCCGTGGTGCAGTTCGAGCGACAACGTTACCTTCGCCAGCTTTCCCAGGCGCTGGACAGCCTGCCACCCAGGCGCCGCGAGGCTTTCATCCTGCACAAGTTCGACGGTCTGTCGCAGCCCGAAGTGGCAAGGCGCATGGGGATTTCACTGAGCATGGTGGAAAAGCACGTCGCCAGCGCGCTGTTGCACTGCAAGCGGCAGGTAGAGGGAGAGGGCGAAGCATGACGCCGCAAGAGGAACGCCAGCAGGTGATCGACGAACTGGCCGCCAAGTGGTTCAGCCGCCAGCGCTCGGGCTCCTGTGACGCCCGCGAGCGCCAGGCCCTGGCCGACTGGCTGGTGGAAGACCCGGCCCATGCCCGTGCCTACCGCGAGATCGAGCAGCTGTGGAGCGACTTCGACCAACTCCGCCGGCCGCTTCTCGCGCCGCCGCGTCGACCCGCGCTGCCCTGGCGCGGGCTGGCTGCGGCGAGCCTGTTCCTTGGCGCGTTGCTGCTGGCCAATGATTTCAGCGGCGGCCGCCTGGGCGATCCGCAACAGGTGCAGGCCACCGCGCCGGGCGAACAGCGCGAGGTGACGCTGGTCGACGGCACGCGAGTGTTCCTGGCAGCGGATTCGGCGCTGCGCGTGGATTACTCCGGCGGCTCGCGAGATGTGCAGCTCCTGCGCGGCGAGGCCTACTTCGAAGTGACCCACGATGCTGACCGGCCTTTCCGTGTCACCGCCGGCGATAGCCGCGTTCGGGTGCTCGGTACAGGCTTCGACGTGCATCGCGAGGACGGCGGACTGACCGTCGCCGTCCGCCACGGCAAGGTCGCCTTGCAGGCTCAGCTCGGCGCGCCGGGCGAGCGGACGCTGACCGCGGGTGACCGCGCCCGCTTGCCGAACGGGGCCGGGGAGGCGCAGGTCGATCACGTGCCGGTCGCCTCCATCGCCGCCTGGCGCGACGGCCTGCTCGCCTTCCGCAACCAGCCACTGGGGGCGTTGGTGGACGAGCTGTCGCAGTACCGTGCCGCGCCCATTCGCCTGGGCGACGAGCGCCTGGCGCGCCAGCCCATCTCCGGCAATGTGCGCCTGGCCCGCCCGGATGATTTCCTCGCGGCCCTGCCGGTGCTGCTGGATGTGCGCGTGCAGCGCAAGGCCGACGGCAGCGCCGTCATCCTCCCACGCTGACTCCCACCTGTAGGAGCGCGCCATGCGCGCGATCGCGGGCATGGCCCGCTCCTGCCTAGCCTGACGCCACGCGTCACGAATCTTTTTTGAGAAATATTTTTATTTGCAGGTGTGGGTTTTTCTCGAATGAGGGTCTTCCCCGGCATTCGCTGCGAAACGCGCAGCGCTTTTCGACCCTGGGGAGGGCCTTGCATGCAGTCTCGTTTCAACTTCCCGTTCGCGCGCCCGCTGGGCTGCGCCGTGCTGCTCGGCAGCCTGATGATGGCCGAGTACAGCCGCGCCGCCGACTGGCAGTTCAACCTGCCGGCGCAGGCACTGAGCGAGTCCATCGGCAGCCTGTCGCAGCAGGCCGGCGTGCAGGTGCTCTACGACGCCGGGCAGATCGACGGCCTCAAGGCACCGGCGATCAGCGGACGCTACAGCGTGCGCGAGGCGCTGGAACAGTTGCTCGAGGGCACCTCGCTGGAACTGGTGGAAGCCGGCGACGGCTTCGTCGTGCGTCGCCGCGGCAAGGTTGACCAGTTCAGCGACAACGCCATCGAGCTGGACTCGCAGACCATCGTCGGCAGCGGCCTGTCGGTGGACTCCAGCAACGTCGGCCGTTCGACCCTGACACGCAAGGACATCGAGCGCATCCAGGCCGACAACATTCCCAGCCTGCTGCAGACCCTGCCCGGCGTGACCATGGGCGGCTCGCCCAAGCCGGGCGGGCAGACCGTCAACATCTGGGGCCTGGGCGACGCCGAGGACGTGCCCTTCACCCTCGACGGCGCGCCCAAGAGCGGCTTCGAGCGCTACCAGCAGGGCACCGTGTTCATCGAACCGGAACTGATCAAACGCATTGAGGTGGAGAAGGGCCCGCACTCGGTCTACAACGGCAACGGCGGCTTCGGCGGCACCGTGCACATGGAGACCAAGGACGCCCCGGACATGCTGCGCGATGACCAGAACGTCGGCGCCATGCTCAAGTACGGCTACCACTCCAACGACCAGCAGAAGATCTACAGTGGTGCCGTCTACGGCCGCACCGAGGACCGCAAGGTCGATGCGCTGGCCTACCTCACTGCCCGTGACGGCCGTGACATCAAGCTCGCCGGGCACATCCCCGACCCGAACAACAACTACCCGATCAACCCCAGCCGCCTGCCCAACAGCGCTCAGGACCTGGACGCCGGGCTGTTCAAGCTCAACCTGCACCCCAACCTCGACAACGACATCAGCCTGGCCTACAGCCGCTCCCACAGCACGCGCTGGACGCCGTTCTCTTCGGCCTCCTACCCGACGCCGCCGACCCAGTCGAGCATCGACCGCTACGGCTACGAAGCCGCGCTCAAGCGTCTGCTGGCGCATCGCGACACCACCGACACCACCTGGTCCGGCAAGTACGAATACCACCCCATCGACAACCCGCTGATCGACCTGATGGTGCAGTACTCCGAGTCGCACATCGACCAGACCGACGAGCGCAATCCGGACGCCTTCTTCCAGGTCTCCACCGGTGGCCGCAAGATGGACACCGACTACAAGGACAAGGTGCTGGAGCTGCGCAACACCAGCCTGTTCGCCACCGGCCCGGTGCAGCATGCGTTCACCGTGGGCACGCAGTTCCACCGCCACACCCGCACCACCGACATGTATATCCCCGGTTCGACCTACAACACTGCGCGCTACAACTACGGTCACTTCCAGCCGACCTTCATGCCCAGCGGCAAGCAGAACACCAACAGCGCCTATATCCAGGACGCGCTGACCCTGGGCAGCGTGACCATCACCCCGTCGCTGCGCTTCGACCAGGTGCGCAACCAGGGCAAGGACAACGACGCGCCGATCTACAACAACGCCGCCCAAGGCCACGACTACAGCTCGCAGACCTACAGCGGCTGGTCGCCGCGCCTGTCGCTGTTCTGGACTGCCACCGAGCGCCTGGGCTTCTTTGCCGACTACAGCCGTACCTGGCGTGCGCCGGTGATCGACGAGATGTACGAGGTGCAGAACAGCAGCACGGTCAGCGCCACCAGCCGCGATCTCGACCCCGAGCGCATTCATGCGCTGCGCTTCGGCTCGCTGGTCAACCTGCCGGACCTGTTCATCAACGGCGACAACCTGCAGGTGCGCACCACGCTGTTCCAGAACAAGATCAAGGACGAGATCTTCCGCACCCGCAGCGTCGGTTGCGAACAGCAGGCCATCGACAACGGCACCATCTCCGGCAGCTGCGGCGACTACCTGCCGCTGTCCAACTACCGCAACCTGCCGGGCGTGACCTACAAGGGCTTCGAGATCGAGAGCTTCTACGACAGCCCCTGGCTGTTCGGCGGGCTGTCGTACTCGTGGGTGACCGGCAAGCACGATGGCGCCTACAGCAACCCCTGGGGCCCGAACGTGTGGGCGCGCGACGTGCCGCCGGCAAAGTGGGTCGCCACTCTGGGCACCAAGATCCCGGCGTGGGACGCGCAGATCGGCTGGCAGGGCGAGTTCGTCCGCAAGACCGACCGCCTGCCCAGCGACAAGTATTCCGGCGGCATGGGCACCAGCGTCGGCGACATCTTCTGGGACCAGACCGTCAACGACAGCTATGACACCCAGCGTGTCTTCGCCAGTTGGAAGCCGCGTCGCCTGGGCTTCGAAAACACCGAGCTGAACTTCACCGTGGACAACCTGTTCAACCGTGACTATCACCCGGCGCTGGCCGGCGACAGCGTCTACAGCCAGGGCCGCAATGCCAAGTTCAGCCTGACCCAGTACTTCTGAGAGGGGTCATGTTGACTGTAGGAGCGAGCTTGCTCGCGCACAGATTTCGCCGCAGCACCTGAGCTGGGCGGGTTCGCGAGCAGGCTCGCTCCTGCATTCCCTGCCTGGCCCACTCCGTAGGGCGCATAAAACGCAACGCTTTATGCGCCGATGGCTGTCATGGCGGATAACGCCGTTAGCGTTATGCGCCCTACGGTTGGCCTAGCAGTCACAAAGAAAAAAGGGCGCCTGGAGGCGCCCTTTTCTTGTCGCAGGTATCAGGCTCAGGCAGCCGGACGCACCACGCGATAGACCAGCGCACCGATCACGCCGCCCACCAGCGGGCCGACCCAGAACAGCCACAGCTGCTTCATGAACAGCGGGTCGGCGAAGATCGCCACGCCCAGGCTGCGAGCCGGGTTCACCGAGGTGTTGTCGATCGGGATGCTGATCAGGTGGATCAGGGTCAGCGTCAGGCCGATGGCGATCGGCGCAAAGCCGGCCGGTGCCAGCTTGCTGTCGGTGGCGCCCATGATCACGAACAGGAAGAACGCGGTCAGCAGCACTTCGGTGACCAGCGCCGAGATCATGCCGTAGTGGTCCGGCGAGCCTTCGCCGAAGCCGTTGGCCGCGAAGCCCGCCAGGGCGTCGAAGCCCGGTTTGCCGCTGGCGATGAGGTACAGCGCAGCGCCGGCCAGAACGCCGCCGATCACCTGGGCGATGATGTAGGGGACCAGCTCAGCGGTACGGAAACGGCCGCCGGCCCACAGGCCGAGGCTGACCGCCGGGTTCAGGTGGCATCCGGAGATCGGGCCGATGGCATAGGCCATGGTGACCACGGTCAGGCCGAAGGCCAGCGCGACGCCCAGGACGCCAATGGCGTGGGCGGCGAAGATGGCGCTGCCGCAACCACCGAACACCAGCCAGAACGTGCCGATCATTTCGGCGGAGAGTTTGCGAAGCATGCTGCCTCCAGAGGCAAAGAAGACCCGGAATTCGGGTGAGCGCATGCTAAGAAATGGCTTTGAACGGCTGGAGTAGGGGATTTCTGGCAACGTGGAGCGGAAGTTCTGAACGGGCCTACAACAGGCCCGCGTGTCATACGTAGGGCAACGGCTTTGCCTGGGTAAGGCCGTGCCGGTGTATTCCACACTGCACAATGAGAGGCAGCCGCTTGTACCGGCCGACTCCAGCGTTTTATCCCACCCCGAACGGTCCCCTCTCCTGCCGGCGGAAGAGGGGTAGGGTGAGGGGCTCCTGATCTTGCAGGAGCGGCCACTCCGGCAGGTCGAGCATCGCAACCCCCCAGGCGCAGGCTCCGCTGATGGGGATCGCTTCGCTCCACCCATCCTGCGAAAGCAGAGCCCTGGGATGGCGGGTGCGGGAAGTGTCCCGGCTCATGTCATCCCTACAACGGGCATTGTCCCGGCGGCAATGAACGGCGTAGGGCGAATAACGCCGCAGGCGTTATCCGCCGTAACCCTCAAACCTGCGTGCCCAGCTGCTCCGCCCGGCGCAGCCAGCCCTGCCGCTGTTCCTCGCCGGAGCCGCGCACCGGGCTGAACTCCTCCAGGTGGTGCAGGGCGATGCCGCAGGGCGCGAGGATGCAGCGGGTCATCTGCCGGTGCGCCGGGGCGCCCTGGCGCAGGCGGTAGTGCCAGTGGGTCTGGTCGTGGCTGACCAGCAGGTCCGCCGTGCGCCCGCCCAGCAGCGGCTCGAACTCGCGGGATTCGATCGAGCGGTAGCGGAAGGCGAACCCCGGCTGTAGTACGCGATCGAAGAAGCCCTGCAGCAGTGCGGGCAGGCCGCCCCACCAGATCGGGTAGACGAAGGTGATGTGCTGCGCCCAGTGGATCTGCCGCTGGGCTTCGAGCACATCCGGCTCCAGCGTCTGGCTCTGCTCGTAGCCGCCGCGCAGCACCGGGTCGAAGTTCAGCTCGCCAAGCTTGAGCACATGCACCACGTGGCCCTTGGCGCGGGCGCCGTGGGCATAGGCCTCGGCCAGCGCATGGCAGAAACCGCCGGGCTTGGGCGAGCCCAGCACCAGCAGCACGCGCTTGCCGTCACCTTCGAGGGGAGTGGCGCCATGCTTGACCGCTTCAACCATTCTGCCCGGCCTCCAGCATGGTTTCCGGGCGTACCCACTGGTCGAACTCGGCGTCGGTCAGGTAGCCCAGTTCCAGTGCGGACTCGCGCAGGGTCTTGCCTTCGCCGTAGGCCTTCTTGGCTATCTCGGCGGCCTTGTCGTAGCCGATGTGCGGGTTGAGCGCAGTCACCAGCATCAGGCCGCGATCGAGGTGTTCGCGCATCTTCGCCGCGTCCGGTTCCATCCCGGCGACGCAGTGGGTGTTGAAGTTGCGGCAACCGTCGGCCAGCAGGCGCGCGGATTCCAGCAGGTTGTGGATGATCACCGGTTTGTACACGTTGAGCTGCAAATGGCCCTGGCTGGCGGCGAAGGTGATTGCAGCGTCGTTGCCGAAGACCTGGCAGGCGAGCATCGACAGCGCCTCGCACTGGGTCGGGTTGACCTTGCCGGGCATGATCGAGGAGCCCGGCTCGTTGGCCGGCAGCTTCACTTCGGCAAAGCCCGCGCGCGGGCCGGAGCCGAGCAGGCGCAGGTCGTTGGCGATCTTCATCAGCGCCACGGCGAGGGTCTTCATGGCGCCGGCCAGGGTCACCAGCGGCTCGTGGCCGGCGAGGGCGGCGAACTTGTTCGGCGCGGAAACGAAGGGCAGGCCGGAGAGGTCCGCCAGCTCGGCCGCGATGGCCTCGGCGAATTCCTTCGGCGCGTTCAGTCCGGTGCCCACGGCGGTGCCGCCCTGGGCCAGTTCGTAGACCGCCGGCAGCGCCGCGCGGAGGGCGCGTTCGGCGTAGTCGAGCTGGGCGACGAAGGCGGAAAGCTCCTGGCCGAAGGTGACGGGCGTGGCGTCCATCAGGTGGGTGCGCCCGGTCTTCACCAGGTGGGCGTGGCGCGCGGCCTGCTGGGCGAGGCCGCCGCTGAGTTCGGCGATGGCCGGCAGCAGGTCGTTCTGCACCGCTTGTGCGGCGGCGAGGTGCATGGCGGTGGGGAAGCTGTCGTTGGAACTCTGCGCGCGGTTGACGTGGTCGTTGGGGTGCACCGGCTTCTTGCCACCGCGCCCGTTGCCGGCGATCTCGTTGGCGCGCCCGGCGATCACTTCGTTGACGTTCATGTTGCTCTGGGTGCCGCTGCCGGTCTGCCAGACGACGAGGGGGAACTGGTCGTCGTGTTCGCCCGCGAGCACTTCGTCGGCGGCTTCCTCGATCAGGCTGGTGATGTTTTCCGGCAGCTCGCCCAACTGCGCGTTGACCCGCGCGGCGGCCTTCTTGATCAGCGCCAGGGCATGCACCACGGCCAGCGGCATGCGCTGCCCGCCGATGGCGAAGTTCTCCAGCGAACGCTGGGTCTGGGCGCCCCAGTAGGCGTCCTCGGGGACTTCGATGGGGCCGAGGCTGTCGGTTTCGGTGCGGCTCATGGTGCATTCTCCGGAAAGGGACTCGGCCAGTTTAGGCCTCTGCCGGGCTTCCGGGTTCCACAATGGCTCAATGGCCGTGATAGAGCAGTTTCAGCGCGATGAGGGATCACCACCTGGCATGGGTGGCGCCGATCCAGCCGAGCGCGCCGGTCACCGGCACCAGGTCGCCGCCGGCTTCGCGCAGCGAGCCGTCGAAGCGGCCGAACCACTGGCTGGTCTCGGCGAACAGCGGGCCCAGGCGCGGGCAGGCGCGGTGCAGCTTGCGCGGGGTGAAGGTGAGCTCGACGCGTTCGTCGGCGCTGCGCAGCTGCCAGGGCGACAGCGGGTCGTGCGGCACCTGGCGGATATCCACAGGGCCGCCCAGTGCCTGCAGTTCACCGCCGAACCACAGGGCGTTCTCGCTCAGGTGGCTGTTCTGGGTCCAGCCGGCGCCGAAGTTGCCGGCGATGCCGCCGGGCGCGGCGAAGGCGGCGCGGGTCCACCGGGTGTGGATCGGCCAGACGCCGCGGCCGAAGTCCAGCGCGGCGAAGCTCTGGCCTTCGCTGCAACGGTAGGTCTTGTGGCCGAGCGTCAGGCTGCCACTGATCGGCAGGCCCATCTGCCGGCTGCAGGCATGGAAGCACCTGCCGGCCATGGGCACCACCAGGTTGACCGACTCCAGGTGCGCCGGGCGCTGCACTTCCAGTGAGAGGTTCAGCGGCTGGCCGCCGAGGTTCGGCGCACAGGCGGTGATGCGCAACTGGCCGGGCTGCTCGTCGAAGCCCAGGCTGAGTTGGCCATGCTCGAAGCGGTGGCTCTGGTTGGGCATGTCCGGCAGGTGGCAGCCCAGGCCGAAGGGGCTGAACTGGGTGCGGTGCACCGACTGTCCGGTTTCCAGGTCGAGGAAGTACACGGCGCCGTAGCCCAGGTAGTCGAGGTCGGCGATGGTGATCGAGAGCATCCAGCCCGGCGCGTTGATGCACCAGTGGTTCCAGCGCTTGCGCCGGCCGGCGTTGCCGGAGAGCCGGCAGAGCGTCTGCGGCCGCGACGACCAGCCCACGGCCGCGCCGTTCAGGCGGCCGCGCGCATCGCACAGGGGCTGTGCGGCGACGGACGTCGGCGGGTGGGTGAGGGTGTTCATCGGTCACATCCATGTGGCAACGCGCCGCAGCATGCCGTTTCATGAACTGTCCTACAAGAGAAGCCGGTCACTTCCCAGCCATTTGGCACTCACTTGAGCACATTCCGAACTTAGGCGCAGAATGGCGGGTCCCACACGGACACCCTTCAGACTCACAGGACTGCCCCATGACCGTTCTTCGTTCCCTCTGCACCGCAGCACTTCTGGTTGGCTTCAGTTCCGTGGCACTGGCTGACGCCAACGCCGAGGCGGAGAAATTCCTCAAGCAGGTCCATGCCGACAAGCTGACCGTGCCGGTCTACGCGCAAGTCCAGCAGATGCTCGCCCAGCGCTTCGCCCAGGCCAAGGCGCCGGACAGCAAGAAGGCCGTGCTCGACCGCTACCAGGCCAAGGCCAATGCCGAACTGGACCGCGCCGTGGGTTGGGACAAGCTCAAGCCGGAACTGGTCAAGCTCTACACCAGCAACTTCAGCGAGTCCGAGCTCAAGCAGCTGAACGACTTCTACGCATCCCCGCTGGGCCGCAAGGTGCTGGAGAAGATGCCGCGCCTGACCGCCGAATCCGCCCAGCTGACCCAGGCCAAACTGCAGACCGCGGTGGACCCGGTGAACAAGCTGATGGCCGACATGGACAAGGAACTGGGCGTGAAGGCCCCGGCCGCTCCGGCCAAGAAGCCCTGATCCAGACCCTGTATCATTGCCTGAATCGTATTGACTGCCTGATTGCCAGCGAGACCCGACATGAGCATGCGTGACCGACTCCAGACCGCCCTGAGCGCCCTCGAACCCCAGCACCTCGACGTACTGGACGAGAGCCACATGCACAGCCGCGGACAGGAAACGCACTACAAGGCCGTGATCGTCAGCCCGCTGTTCTCCGGGCTGAACGCGGTGAAGCGGCACCAGAAGGTCTACGCCACGCTCGGCGATCTGATGAGCCAGTTCCACGCCCTGGCCTTGCACACCTACACCCCCGAGGAGTGGGCGCAACAGGGCGCGGCACCGGAATCGCCGACCTGCCGTGGCGGCAGCAAGCACGATCAGCATTGATTGCTCGGCTGACCAAGCGCGTGCGGGCCTGGCCCCGCTCCGTGTAGAATGCGATACCCAGCGCCGGCTTCTGCCGGCGCTGTCATTTTCAGCGTCTGATTCAGCTGTCGATCAGCTTTGGTTTCCAGACTTTCTGTTCCAAAGAAGCCCGGTCCGCCCTTTACGCGGGCGACCACTGGAGTGATGCATGACCACCGAAAGAATCGTCGTCGCGGCGTTGTACAAGTTCGTCTCCCTGCCCGACTACGTCGCCCTGCGCGAACCCCTGCTGCAGACCCTGCTGGACAACGGCGTGAAGGGCACCCTGCTGCTTGCCGAAGAGGGCATCAACGGCACCGTCTCCGGCACCCGCGCCGGCATCGACGGCCTGCTGGCCTGGCTGCGCAATGATCCGCGCCTGGCCGATGTGGACCACAAGGAGTCCTACTGCGACGAGCAACCCTTCTACCGCACCAAGGTCAAGCTGAAGAAGGAAATCGTCACCCTCGGCGTGCCGGGCGTGGACCCGAACGCCAAGGTCGGCACCTACGTCGAACCCCAGGACTGGAACGCACTGATCTCCGATCCGGAAGTCCTGCTGATCGACACCCGCAACGACTACGAAGTGGCCATCGGCACCTTCGAGGGCGCCATCGACCCGAAGACCAAGTCGTTCCGCGAGTTTCCCGACTACATCCGCGAGCACTACGATCCGGCGAAACACAAGAAGGTCGCGATGTTCTGCACCGGTGGCATCCGCTGCGAGAAGGCCTCGAGCTACATGCTCAGCGAGGGCTTCGAAGAGGTCTTCCACCTCAAGGGCGGCATCCTCAAGTACCTGGAAGAAGTGCCCGAGGCCGAAACGCTCTGGCGCGGCGACTGCTTCGTCTTCGACAACCGCGTGACCGTGCGCCATGACCTGACCGAGGGCGACTACGATCAGTGCCATGCCTGCCGCAACCCGATCTCGGTTGAAGATCGTGCTTCGCAGCACTACGCGCCGGGCATCAGCTGCCCGCACTGCTGGGACACGCTGTCGGAGAAGACCCGCGCCAGCGCCCGCGAGCGGCAGAAGCAGATCGAGCTGGCGCGCGAGCGCAACCAGCCGCACCCCATTGGCCGTGATCCCCGCGCGGAGACCTGATCCATGACCAGCCGCCTGCTCTACGTGATGGACCCGATGTGCTCCTGGTGCTGGGGCTTCGCCCCGGTGGCGCGGGCGCTGGCCGAGCAGGCGCGCGCCGCGGGCGTGCCGCTGGCGCTGGTGATGGGCGGCCTGCGCACGGGGCAGGGCGCCGCGCTGGAGCCGACCACCAAGCGCTACATCCTCGAACACTGGGAAGCGGTGCATCGCGCCACGAACCAGCCGTTCCGCTTCGAAAACGCCTTGCCCGACGGCTTCGTCTACGACACCGAGCCGGCCTGCCGGGCCATCGTCACCGCGCGCCGCCTGGATGAAGACTGCGCCTGGGCGCTGGTCGGCGAAATCCAGCAGGCCTTCTACGCCGAGGGCCGCGACGTCACCCAGGCCGGCGTGCTCACCGAACTGGCCGAACAGGTCGGCCTGCCGCGCATCGAGTTCGCCGAAGCCTTCGACAGCCAGGACAACCACCTGGCGACCCTGGCCGACTTCTCCTGGGCGCGCGACCTGGGTATCGCCGGCTTCCCCACGCTGCTCGCCGAGCGCGATGGCCAACTGGCCCTGCTGACCAACGGTTACCAGCCGCTGGGCGAACTCGCCCCTTTGCTGGAGCGCTGGCTGGAGCGCGGGCGGCATGCCTGAGCTGTCCGCTGACCGCCTGAGCTGGGCGGAAATTCGCCGGCTCGCCTTCCGTCATCGCAAAGCCCTGATCCTCGCCAACCTGGTCGCTGTGCTGGCGACTGCCTGCAGCGTGCCGATCCCTTTGCTGCTGCCGCTGCTGGTGGACGAAGTGCTGCTGGGCCAGGGCGACGCCGCCCTGCAGGTGATGAACCACTGGTTGCCGGACGGCTGGCACAAGCCGCTCGGCTACATCGGCCTGATGCTGCTGGTGACCCTGCTGCTGCGCAGCTGCGCGCTGGTGTTCAACGTACTGCAGGCCAAGCTGTTCGCGCGATTGTCCAAGGATGTGGTGTACCGCATCCGCCTGCGCCTGATCGAGCGGCTGAAGCGCATCGCCCTGGGCGAATACGAGACCCTCGGAGGCGGCGCGGTCAGCGCGCACCTGGTGACCGATCTCGACACCCTCGACAAGTTCGTCGGTGACACCCTGAGCCGCTTCCTGGTGGCGCTGCTGACCCTCTGCGGCACCGCCGGCATCCTGATCTGGATGCACTGGAAGCTGGCGCTGCTGATCCTGCTGTTCAACCCGCTGGTGATCTTCGCCACGGTGCAGCTGGGCAAGCGGGTGAAGCACCTGAAGAAGCTGGAGAACGACAGCACCTCGCGTTTCACCCAGGCGCTGACCGAAACCCTCGAAGCCATCCAGGAGGTGCGTGCCGGCAACCGCCAGGGCTTCTTCCTCGGCCGCCTCGGCGAGCGCGCCCGCGAAGTGCGCGACTACGCTGTCGCCTCGCAGTGGAAGAGCGACGCCGCCGGGCGTGCCAGCGGCCTGCTGTTCCAGTTCGGCATCGACCTGTTCCGCGCCGCGGCTATGCTCACCGTGCTGTTCTCCGACCTGTCCATCGGCCAGATGCTGGCGGTGTTCAGCTACCTCTGGTTCATGATCGGCCCGGTGGAGCAATTGCTCAGCCTGCAGTACGCCTACTATGCCGCCGGTGGCGCGCTGACCCGGATCAACGAGCTGCTCGCCCGTGCCGACGAGCCCCACTACGAGCACCGCCGTGATCCGTTCGTCGGGCACACCAGCGTCGGCATCCAGGTGCGCGACCTGAGCTTTGCCTACCGCGACGAGTCGGTGCTCGACGGCCTCGACCTGGACATCGCTCCCGGCGAGAAGGTCGCCATCGTCGGCGCCAGCGGCGGCGGCAAGAGCACCCTGGTGCAACTGCTGCTGGGCCTCTACCAGCCGCAGTCCGGGAGCATCCGCTATGGCGACGTGGCGCTGCAGGACATCGGTCTTGACTGCGTACGCGAGCATGTCGCCGTGGTCCTTCAGCACCCGGCGCTGTTCAACGACACGGTGCGCGCCAACCTGACCATGGGCCGCGAACGCGGCGACGAAGCCTGCTGGCGGGCGCTGGAAGTGGCTCAGTTGGCCCAGGCTATCCGCGCCCTGCCGCAGGGGCTGGACAGCGTGGTCGGGCGCTCCGGCGTGCGGCTCTCCGGCGGCCAGCGCCAGCGCCTGGCGATTGCCCGCATGGTGCTGGCCGAGCCGAAGGTGGTGATCCTCGACGAGGCGACCTCGGCGCTGGACGCGGCCACCGAGTACGCCCTGCACCAGGCGCTGGAGCGTTTCCTCGAAGGCCGCACCACCCTGATCATCGCCCACCGCTTGTCGGCGGTGAAGCAGGCCGACCGCGTGCTGGTGTTCGACGGCGGGCGCATCGCCGAGGACGGCGACCACCAGCAACTGATCGCCGAAGGCGGGCTCTATGCCCGCCTGTATGGCCACCTGCAGCAGGGTTGATCAGCCGTAGCGGCTGACCTCCAGGAAGGCCACGCAGTTGCCCAGGTCGTGGAAGACCCGCGCGCCGCCGATGTCGTTGTAGGGAATGCCCAGCAGCAGGTCGAGCAGGGCGGCATCGCTGCGGTAGTGCGGATGCCAGTCCAGCAGGCCTTCGAGGTAGGCGATGTCCGGCACGCCGGGCAGGAAGTTGCCCATCAGCAGGCGCCCACCGGGCAACAGGCGGGCGAACAGGTTGCGGGTCAGGTCGCGGGCGTCATGGTCGTCGAGCACTTCGTACAGGCCCGGCGAGTAGATCAGGTCGAAATGGCACAGGTCCTGGCGCCCATAGAAGAGGTCGTCGAGGGTGCACTGCTGAGTCTGGATGCCGAGCGCGGCATAGCTGGCCTCCACCGTCTGCAGGCACAGCGATTGCGCATCCACGGCGGTGAAGTCGAGGAAGTGACCGTGGCGCAGCGAGCGCGACAGTTCGACTTCGCGCAGGTGTCCGCAGCCCACGCAGAGGATGCGCGCCTGGCCATTGAGCTGTTCGCAGCAGCGATCGATCGCCCGCGCCAGCAGTTGCCGCCGCGAGCGCAGCGCGCGGGAGGCCGGCGCGGTGCTGGCGTAGCGGAACAGCTGTTCGGTGGGGCCGTCGGGCAGCAGGGAGCGCAGGGTGCTGTCGATGCCGTAGAGGTAATCCATCAGCACGGCGTTGCCGGCGCCATCGCCCATGGGCCCTTCGCGGCGTCGTGGGAAAGGCAGCACGCGGGGCGCTTGCGCGGGTGCGATCCGGCCTGTGGCCAGGGCCAGCAGGTCGGCTTCGTCATGCTTCAGGTGACGCAATTGCTCTTCGAGTTGCTCGATGGCCTGGGTAAATGCATCCGAGGGCTGCTGAAAACGTTTGTCCATTGCCGTCCACCTGGGGTGCCCGCTCAGTGAAGAAGAATGCGCCACCGGCCTGGCCGGTGGTCCGTCCAACACCTTAGGGGGCGCCTGCCCCCGGGCCATCATCTGAATGAATGACGACGGCGAATAGTCAGCGCTGCCCCAGTCGCACCAGCAGGCTGACGAGTTCGGCCTGGCGGCTGGTGCGGGTCTTGCGGAACAGCGAACGCAACTGGCTGCGTACCGTGTTGATCGAGGTGCCGAGCTCGTCGGCGCACTGCTCGGGTGCCAGGCCGCGCAGCAGCAGGCCGCTCAGTCGCTGCTCGGCCGGGGTGAGGCCGAACAGTTCGCCCAGTACCCGGCTCTGGCGGTGCGCATCGAGCAGCGCCAGCAGCACCAGCGGGCGCTGGAAGGGCTGGTTGAAGTTCGCTTCGGCGGGCACCGGTGTGACCAGCAGTTCCTCCGCGCCGCCGCCCTCCAGCGGTAGCCAGCCGGCCTGGCCGGCGGGCGGCGCGGCCTGGCGTACCAGGGCCTGGAGCCTGGCGTCGTGTCCACGGCAATGCAGGCGGCCGAAGGTTTCGTGGAAGCGCCCGTTGCGCTGCCCGAGGCGCTGCCGCGCCGCCTGGTTGGCGTAGAGCACGCGGGCGTTGCCTTCCAGCAGCCAGAGCGGTGTGGGGTGCTGGTCCAGCAGCAGGTCGCGAATGGCCAGTTCCTGGCGCATGGCGTCGATACGCCCGAACATCCGCGCGGCGCGGATCAGGTGCTGGCTCAGGCGGGTGAGCAGCCGTTGCTCCTGCTGGTCGGGGTAGCGTGCCCCCAGGCTGGTCAGCACCGACAGGTAGATGCCGGAGGTGGACTGTTCGTTGAGCTTCAGGCACGACACGTTGTGCATGCCATTGGGCCGCTGGAACTCCTGGTAGTAGGGATCGCGGGCCATGCGCTGCGCGCCGTATTCCTCGCGGTCGTGGTACCAGTGGCCCACCGGCCGGTGCAGCATGAAGCCCTTGGACGGGTCGATGGTGCAGAACTCGCGGTTGTAGGTGTCGATGGCGCCGGGGTCGCAGAGGTTGATCTCGCTGGCCAGCGCGCCGCTCTCGGTCTGGTCCCAGAACAGCAGGGCGCCCTGCTGGCGGCCGCTCGCCGCGATCAGCTCGGTGAGCAGCGGCAGCCAGTTGCCCTCGTCGAGCACGCACTCGTAGGTCAGGCCCACCAGCCGGTCGTACCTTGTGTCCATATCCCGCCGAGGCATGGCTGCTCCGTCCGTTGCTAGCGGCTTGCACTGCTCGCCGTGCAGATTGCACTTTGCAGATTGCACGATCGGCTGAGGTATGGCACATGGCCTTCGCTGTCGCAAGGCCACTAATCGGGCGGATTCGCCGGGCCTGAAAGCGCCCGACGAAAGGCGGGGGAAGGGCGTGTTGCCAACATTCTTGCGGCCGGAATCCTGTCACCCGACCAAGCGTCATGCCCCGCGGTTTGTGGATTTCCACTGATCGGCTAGAAGTTAAAGAAGAGGGGCGGCCAGACAGAGAAAGTCCCCCGGGGTGGAGCCATGCAGCCCCTTGTGGCCTGCCAGGCATTGGAAGAAGGAAGTCGAATCTGGTTATGGATGCAATGGGACTGTTGCCGACCCGGCGCACGATGCGCCTGCTCAAGCTGGTCTGGCCGTTCATGGTCGTGGTCCTGCTGCAGGCGCTGGTTGGCGGCGGCAGCCTCTACATACTCTCCGGCGTGCGCGCTTACGTCGGCGGCGAGAGCCTCTGGTCCAAGGGACAGAAGGACGCCATCCATTACCTGCAGCTCTACGGCCAGACGCGCGACCCGGCCGACTACGAGCGCTACCGCACGGCCATCGCGATTCCCCAGGGCGACCGCACCTTCCGCGCGGCCCTCGACCTCAGCCAACCCGACCTGGAGCTGGCCCGCGCCGGGGCCCTGCAGGGCGGCAACCACCCTGACGATGTCGGCGCGCTGATCTGGCTGTACCGCTACTTCCACGAGTTCAGCTATTTCGACCAGGCCGTGAAGATGTGGATCATCGGCGACGCCTACCTCGACCAGCTGGAACAACTGGCGGACGAGATGCACGCGAGGATCCGCGCCAACGATGTCCGCCCCGGCGACCTGAGCTACTGGAACAGCCGCGTGCAGGCGATCAACGACGGCGTGACCCCCGCCGCCATGGCCTTCTCCGCCGCACTGGGGCAGGGCTCGCGGATGATCCTCCGGGTGCTGCTGGCCGCCAACTGCCTGACGGGCATCGCGCTGATCCTCCTGGCGGTGTGGCGCACGCGCAAGCTGCTGCACCAGCAGCGCGCCTTCCAGAGCGCCCTGGATACCGAGAAGGAACGCGCGCAGACCACTCTGGCCGCCATCGGCGACGGCGTGGTCACCCTCGACGAGTACGAATGCATCGCCTACTTCAACCCGGCGGCCGAACGCCTGATCGGTTGGGACAACTCCATGGCCGTCGGCCTGCCGCTGCGCTCGCTGCTGCGGGTGCTGGACGAGAACTCCCAGGCCGAGGGCCTGCCGCTGGTGGGGCAGATCCTGCGCGGCGAGGTGGAGGGTGGCAGCGAGACCAGCAAGCTGATCCAGCGCCTGGACGGCACCAGCGTGGCAGTGACCCTGGTGGCCACGCCGATCCATGCCGAGGGGCGGGTGGCCGGCGTGGTGCTGGTGCTCCACGACATGACCCGCGAACGCCAGTACATGGCCAGCCTGTCCTGGCAGGCCACCCACGACGCGCTGACCGGGCTGACCAACCGTCGCGAATTCGAGTTCCGCCTCAAGCAGGCGCTGGAAAGCTCGGCGGACTCCCACGACCAGCACTCGCTGATGTACCTGGACCTGGACCAGTTCAAGCTGGTCAACGACACCTGCGGCCACGCCGCCGGCGACGAGCTGCTGCGCCAGGTCTGCTCCGTGCTGCAGCAGTGCCTGCGCGACGGCGACACCCTGGCACGGCTGGGCGGCGACGAGTTCGGCATCCTCCTGGAACACTGCCCGCCGGACATGGCCGTGCAGATCGCCGAGCGCATCCGCCTGACCGTGCAGGCACTGCACTTCATGTGGGAAGGGCGTGGCTTCAACATCACCGTGAGTATCGGCGTGGTGCATATTTCCGCCCTGCTGGTGTCGGTGGAAGAGGCGCTGCGCTGCGCCGACATGGCCTGCTACATGGCCAAGGAGAAGGGCCGCAACCGCGCCCAGGTATTCCGCCCGGACGACACCGAGCTGTCCAACCGCGTCGGCGAGATGGCCTGGGTGCAGCGCATTCGCCTGGCGCTGGAGGAGCAGCGCTTCTGCCTGTACGCCCAGTCGATCTTCCCGGTCGACGAACGGGTGATGGAAGGTGCCCACGTCGAGTTGCTCCTGCGCCTGAACGACGAGTGTGGGCGGCTGGTGGCGCCGATCAACTTCATCCCCGCCGCCGAACGTTACGGGCTGATGCCGGAAATCGACCGCTGGGTGGTCGAGAACGCCTTCCGAACCCTCGCCGAACGCCTTGCCGATGGGGGGTACGAACCCATCCACACCTGCGCGATCAACCTGTCCGGCGCGACCATCGGCGACGACACCTTCCTCGACTTCCTGCGCGAGGTTCAGCCGCGCTACTGCATCGAGCCGGCCAGCGTGTGCTTCGAGATCACCGAGACCAACGCCATCGCCAACCTGGTCAATGCCACGCGCTTCATCCAGGAGCTCAAGGCGCTGGGTTATCGCTTCTCGCTGGACGACTTCTGCGCCGGCATGTCCTCGTTCGTCTACCTCAAGCACCTGCCGGTGGATTACCTGAAGATCGACGGCAGCTTCATCAAGGACATGCTCGAGGACCCCATCGACCGCGCCATGGTCCAGGTGATCAACCAGATCGGCCACGTGATGGGCAAGCGCACGGTGGCGGAGTTCGTCGAAACCCAGGAAATCCTCGAGGTCCTGCGGGAAATCGGCATCGATTACGCCCAGGGTTACGGCCTGGCGCGGCCATTGCCCTTCAACCGGAGTTTCCTGCGTGAGACGCACGTCTCAGCCGTGGCATCCGACACCACTTCCGGACGGTGACGAGCCGCCAGGAGAGGACTAACCTGAGGCCAGATTGACCGGTGCTTGCATGGATCGACCAGCACGGAGCCTTGGATGAACGACACCTTTGTTCGTAGTGGGCCGCTCAAGGAGCTTTCCAGCTATCCGCACTGGGCCCAGCGCCTGGTGCAGGAGTGTGAAACCAGCCGCCTGTCGGTGATCGAGCACCCCCTCTATGCGCGCATGCGCGACGGCCAACTGAGCCGGCAGACCTTGCGCGCCTTCCTCGTCGGCGGCTGGCAGGTGGTGGAGCAGTTCCCCCTGTACATGTCGCACAACCTGCTCAAGACCCGCTTCGGCCGCAGCCCCGGCGAAGACATGGCGCGGCGCTGGCTGATGCGCAACATCCGCGTCGAGCTCAACCATGCCGACTACTGGGTACGCTGGGCCGAGGCCTACGGCGTCACCCTGGCCGAACTCAAGGCGCAACTGGTGCCCGCCGAACTCCACGCCCTCGGCCACTGGTGCTGGCACAGCTGCGCCACCGAAGAACTGGCGCTGGCCATGGCGGCCACCAACTACGCCATCGAGGGTGCGACCGGCGACTGGTCGGCGCTGGTCTGTTCCACCGACACCTACGAACGCACCCTGCCGGCCGGCTCCCGCAAGGACGCCATGCGCTGGCTGAAGATGCACGCGCGCTACGACGACGATCATCCCTGGGAAGCCCTGGAGATCATCTGCACCCTCTGCGGCCCGCAACTCGCCATGCCGCGCTGCCTGGCGCTGCGCGAGGCGATCTGCAAGAGCTACGGCTACATGCGCATGTTCCTCGACCAGTGCCTGGCGTTGGAGCAGGTGCAGGGGAGTGTGCGGCGGGGGCCGATGCAGATAGCCGGCTGAGAGGCGAACCTCCCAGCCGCGTCATGCCTCAAGGCACGAGAATGATCTTCTCGCTGCTCCCCTCGTTGATCTCGTGGTAGCGCTGCACGCCCTCGCTCAAGGGGACTTCACGCAGGCCGGTGGGCAACGGCAGCCTGCCGTCGTCGAACCACTGGCCGAACTGGCGCAGCATCGCGGCGCAGGCGACCGTGTCGTACAGCAGCGAATTCACCCCCACCACCGAACCGCCCCGGCGATACAGTGCCAGGGCCGGCAGTTGCACGTGCCCGTCCACCGGAGCGGCGATGATGGCGATGCGACCGAAGGTAGCCAGGGCGGAAACCGCCGCCGGCAGCCAGAAACCGGTGGTGTCGAAGATCACCTCGGCGCCGCCGGGGAAGTGCTCTTCCACCTGCGCCGCCAGGGTTTCCGCCGAGCCCAGCAGAATGCTCGGTACGCCCTGGGCCTGCAGTTCCACCTGCGACTCGGCACGCCGCACCGCCCCCAGCACCTGCGCGCCACTGGCCTTGGCCAGGGAAATGGCCGCCGCGCCGACGGCGCCGGAACCAATCACCAGCAGGCGGGTGCCGGAGCCGACCTGGCTGCGCTCCAGCGCATCCCAGGCGGTGGTGAAGGGCACGCCGCAGCTGGCGGCCTGGGCGAAACTCATGCGCTCGGGCATCAGCGCCACGCCGCCGACCGGCACGCTCATCAGTTCTGCGTGGCTGCCGTTGCGGGTGAAGCCCAGGCCCTTGCCGGTGCCCCAGACGGATTGGCCCAGCAGCTCGGCCGGACCTTTCACCACGGTGCCAGCGAAATCGCGGCCGGGCACGCGCGGCAGGGTGGTGTAGGGGAAGCGGCCGAGGACGTTCTTCACGTCGCTGGGATTCAGGCCGGCGGCGTGGACCTCCACCAGCACTTCATCAGCGGTGGGCACCGGGTCGGCGATGTCGGTGAAGCTCAGGGCGGCGAGGTCGCCGGTGCGGTCGAATTGCAGGGCTTTCATGGCGCGGGTCCTTGGCAATCAGTGGGAAGGGGAAATCAGTGCAGCCAGCGGGTCAGCAGCGGCAGGGCGTTCTCGCCGATCTGCATGCCCAGCAGGCCGACCAGCGCCACCAGCGGCGGCGCCGGCGAGCGGAAGTCGAGGAAGTGGTAGGCCAGGC
Source organism: Enterobacterales bacterium AE_CKDN230030158-1A_HGKHYDSX7 (assembly GCA_046940325.1). GTDB lineage: Bacteria > Pseudomonadota > Gammaproteobacteria > Pseudomonadales > Pseudomonadaceae > Pseudomonas. The sequence goes on from JBKYMN010000003.1 coordinate 528,957, forward strand.
CGACGGCGATGCCGATGGCCAGGGAGATCAGGTAACTCATGGTGTCCTCCGTGGATCGCACCGGCGGCTGGATGGAATGGGGGCAGTCTAGGAGCCGCGCCGTGGCGCCGCCGGTCATTGGCTTCGGAATATCGGACAGATGTCGGTGGGGTGTATTGGATGGGCGTGCCGGGCCCATCCTGAGCAAGTCCTCAGCTGTTCCACCTACAAAGTTTTTTCGCCCCCCTACCAAAATCTGCCTATGGATCTATCGGTGCACTTGGCCCTTTCGCAATAGCGCCGTCGCAATCCATCCCTAGCATGGACCTCGTCCCTTCACGCCACGGCCTGCGCGGTGTGAACCACAAGAACGAGGTACCGCCATGCATCCCACTACCGCCGGCACGCCGCTCAGCGTGCGCCACATCCGCAAGCGCTTCGGCCAGTTCGTCGCCCTCGACGGCGTGTCGCTGGACGTCAAGGCTGGTGAGCTGGTTTGCCTGCTCGGCCCTTCGGGTTGCGGCAAGACCACTCTGTTGCGCTGCATCGCCGGTCTCGAACAACAGGACGACGGCACCCTGCACCTGGGCGAGCGCGATGTCTCGAACCTGCCGCCACAGGCGCGGGACTACGGCATCCTGTTCCAGTCCTACGCGCTGTTCCCCAACCTGACGGTCGAACAGAACATTTCTTATGGTCTGACCAACGCGAGCAAGGACGAAGCCCGCCGCCGCGTCGCCGAGATGCTCGAACTGGTGGGCCTCACCGGCAGCGAGAAGAAGTACCCCGGCCAGCTGTCCGGCGGCCAGCAGCAGCGCGTCGCCATGGCCCGCGCGCTGGCGCCGAGCCCGTCGCTGCTGCTGCTCGATGAGCCGATGTCGGCGCTGGATGCGCGCGTGCGCGAACACCTGTGCGGCGAGCTGCGCCAACTGCAGAAGAGCCTGGGCATCACCACCGTGATGGTCACCCACAACCAGGACGAGGCCATGCTGATGGCCGACCGCATCGCGGTGATGAACCACGGGCGCATCGAGCAGTACGGCACCGCCCAGGAGATCTACAGCACCCCGAGCACACCCTTCGTCGCCGAGTTCGTCGGCCAGGGCAACTGGCTGCCGTTCGAGCGTGGCAGCGATGGCCATGCCCGTGTCGGCAGTCTCAGCCTGCGCCTGCCGAGCCAGGCACCCAGTGCCTCTGGCCGCTTGTTCTGCCGCCCGGAAGCGATCAGCGTCAACCCCGCCGTGCACCAGGAGAACCTGTTCCGCGCGCAGGTTCGCGAGATCACCTTCCTCGGCAACCGCTGCCGCATGAGCTTCGAGCTGGAGCAACTGCCGGGCCACGCGCTGCTCGCCGAACTGGCGCCCGAGGACATGCCGCGCCTGGGCACGCCGGACATCTGGGTGTCGCTGCCGCCGCGCAGCCTGCAGGTGTTCGCCTGAGATGGAAGCCGTGGTGAAGCACAGTCCGGCGCTGTCCGTCGGCAAGGTTCGCGGCGATCTGGGTGATCGCCTGTTCGTGCGTGGCGGCAAGTACCTGCTGCTGCTCCTGCTGACCCTCGCGGTGCTGATGCCGCTGCTGGCCATCTTCTGGCGCGGCTTCAGCGGCGAGGCGGGGCAGGGCGGCGGCCTCGCGGCCATGAACGAGTTGCTGCGCAGCGACAACTTCCACTGGCTGCTGGGCAACAGCCTGAAGGTTTCCGTGAGCGTGGCGTGCATCGTCGTGCCGGCGGCCTATCTGTTTGCCTACGCGCTGCAACGCACGCTGATCCCGGCCAAGGGCCTGTGGCGCGGGATTTCCCTGCTGCCGCTGCTGGCGCCGTCGATGCTGCCGGGCATCGCGCTGATCTACCTGTTCGGCAACCAGGGCCTGCTGCGCCATCTGTTGCCGGACAACATCTACGGTTTCTGGGGCATCGTCCTGGGCGAGGCGATCTATACCTTCCCCCATGCGCTGATGATCCTGCTCTCGGCACTGTCGCTGGCCGATGCGCGCCTGTTCGACGCCGCCTCCAGCATGGGCGCCGGCCCATGGAAAGCCTTCCGCAGCATCACCTGGCCAGCCTCGCGGCAGGGCGTGTTCGCCGCCTTCTGCCTGGTGTTCACCCTGACCATCACCGACTTCGGCGTGCCGGTCGTGGTGGGCGGCGACTACCAGGTGCTGGCGCTGGAAGCCTACAAGGCGGTGGTCGGCCAGCAGCAGTTCGGCCGTGGCGCGCAGATCGGCATGATCCTGCTGCTGCCGGCGCTGCTCAGTTTCGCCGTCGACACCTGGCTGCGCCGCCGCCAGGGCGACGCCATGAGCGGCCGTGCGCAGGTCTACCATCCCAAGCCGTCGCGTCGTCGCGATGCTGCCTTCCTCGCCATTGTCGTGCTGATCAGCGCGGTGCTGCTGGGCGTGCTGGGCATGGCGGTTTACTCCTCGCTGGTGAAGTTCTGGCCCTATAACCTCTCGCTGTCGCTGAACCACTACGACTTCAACACCACTGCCGGCGGCGGCTGGTTGGCGTACCGCAACAGCCTGACCATGGCGGCGTGCACCGCGCTGATCGGCAGCGCGCTGATCTTCACCGGCGCCTACCTGATCGAGAAGACCCGCGAGCAGCGCTGGCTCAGCCAGTTGCTGCGCATGCTCTGCTTCGTGCCGATGGCCGTGCCGGGCCTCGTGCTGGGCCTGGGCTACGTGTTCTTCTTCAACCTGCCGGGCAACCCGCTGCATGTGTTCTACGGCAGCATGGCACTGCTGGTGGTGTGCACCATCGCCCACTACCTGACCACCGCGCAGATGACCGCCACCGCCGCGCTGCGCCAGCTCGACGGCGAGTTCGAGGCTGCCGCGCTGTCGCTGAAGATGCCGCTGTGGCGCCACTACCTGCGCGTCACCGTGCCGATCTGCCTGCCGGCGCTGCTGGATATCACCCGCTACCTGTTCGTCTCGGCGATGACCACGGTCTCGGCGGCGATCTTCCTCTACAACCCGGACACCATCCTTGCCGCCGTCGCCGTGCTGAACATGGACGACTCCGGCAACGTCGGCGGCGCCGCCGCCATGTCCACCCTGATCCTGCTCACCTCCGCGGCCGTGTCGCTGCTGCTGGCGGGCGCCTCGCGCGGCCTGCTGCGCCGCTCCCAGGCCTGGAGGAAGGGCGCGAACCCGTAACACCGCTGGACGCTGTCGCCCGGCATCTACCTGCCGGGCTCAACCCCTGACAAACCCGCCCCGAGCGGGAGACCAACACTGCCAAGGAGCTCCACATGTTCAAACGTCTTGCCCTCGCCGCCGCCGTGGTGGCCGGTTTCGCCGCCCAGGCCCACGCCGCCGACACCGAGCTGACCGTCTACACCGCCCTGGAACCGGAACAGCTGACCGCCTACAAGCAGGCCTTCGAAGCCGAGAACCCGGACATCAAGATCAAGTGGGTGCGCGACTCTACCGGCATCGTCACCGCCAAGCTGCTGGCCGAGAAGGATCGCCCGCAGGCCGACGCCGTCTGGGGCCTGGCGGCTTCCAGCCTGGCCATCCTCGATCAGCAGGGCATGCTCGAGAAGTACGCGCCCAAGCACCTGGACGCCATCGGCAAGAACTACCGCGACCCGGCCAACCCGCCGGCATGGGTCGGCATGGACGTCTGGGCCGCGACCATCTGCTTCAACACCGTCGAGGCCGAGAAGCTGGGCCTGGAGAAGCCGGTGAGCTGGCAGGACCTGACCAAGCCCGAGTACAAGGGCAAGATCGTCATGCCGAACCCGGCGTCCTCGGGCACCGGCTTCCTCGACGTCTCCGCCTGGCTGCAGACCTTCGGCGAGAAGCAGGGCTGGGCCTACATGGACGCCCTGCACGAGAACATCGGCCAGTACGTCCACTCCGGCTCCAAGCCGTGCAAGCTGGCCGCCGCCGGCGAGTTCCCGATCGGTATCTCCTTCGAGTACCCGGCCGTGCAGCTCAAGCGCCAGGGCGCGCCGCTGGACATCGTCCTGCCGAAGGAAGGCCTGGGCTGGGAAATCGAAGCCACCGGCATCGTGAAAGGCACCCAGCATGAAGCCGCCGCGAAGAAACTCGCCGACTTCTCCGCCAGCCCCAAAGCCATGGAGCTGTACAAGGAAAACTTCGCCGTGCTGGCCCAGCCGGGTATCGCCAAGCCGCAGACCGAACTGCCGGCCGACTACGAGCAGCGCCTGATCAAGAACGATTTCGCCTGGGCCTCGAAGAACCGCGACGAGATCCTCGCCGAGTGGCGCAAGCGCTACGACGGCAAGTCGGAAAAAGTCGCTCAGAAGTAAGCGCCTGAGCCCTCTTCCCGCAGGAGAGGAGGGTGCCGCGCCGGCGCCATCGAAGCGCCGGTGTGGCCGTATCGTTGAACCTTCGCCCGGGTCGGATAACGCTCCGCCGGGGCGAGGGCACCTCGCAAGAAGGATTTCCCCATGACCCAGACCCACTGTGACGTCGCCATCGTCGGTGCCGGTATCCTCGGCCTTTCCCACGCCTACGCCGCTGCCCGTCGCGGGTTATCCGTGCGCGTCTTCGAACGCACCGCCACGCCCCTGGGCGCCTCGGTGCGCAACTTCGGCCAGGCGCTGGTCACCGGCCAGCCGCCGGGTGTGATGTCCGACCTGGCCCGCGCCAGCCGGCCGATCTGGGCGCAGTGGGCGGAAGGCGCCGGGTTCTCCCTGCGGCGCAACGGTTCGCTGCTGTTTGCCCGCAGCGAAGCCGAGGAGCATCTGCTGGAAGCCTTCTGCGCCGGCCGCGCCAGGGAGCTGGACTACCGCGTGGGCCTGCTGCGCGGCAGCGAACTGAACGACCTCTACCAGGGGCACTTCCGCCACCATCGCGCGGCTTTGCTGGGCTTCGATGACCAGCAGCTGTATTCCCGCGAGGCGCTGCCGAGCCTGATCGACTACCTGCGCCGCGAGCACGGCGTGGCGTTCCACTTCTCCACCCTGGTGCGTGACGTCGATACCGGCGTGCTGCGCACCACGGCGGGCACCTTCACTGCCGGGCAGGTGATCGTCTGCTCCGGGCACGACTACCAGACCCTGCTGGCCGAGGTCATTGCGCCGCTGCAGCCGCAGGTGTGTCGCCTGCAGATGCTGCGCGCCCGCCCGCAGGTCGACTTCGGCCTCGTCCATTCGATCCTCACCGGCCTGAGCTGCGTACATTACGGTGCCTTCTCCGACCTGCCCGAGGCCGAGGCGGTGCGCGAGCAGATTCGCCGCGAGACACCGGAGCTGGAAGAGCAGGGCATCCACCTGCTGGTCAGCCCGACGCCCCATGGCGAGCTGATCATCGGCGATTCCCACCACTACGGCAGCGACGCAGCGCCATTCAACGCCGAGTTCGTCGACCGGCTGATGCTGGAGCTGGCCGAGGACACCCTGGGCATGCGCGTCGACGTGGTCGAGCGCTGGCAGGGCGTTTATGGCTCGCGCGGGCCGGGGCCGTTCTCGGTGCTGCAGGCTGCCGACGGCATCACCGCGGTGCTGATGCATACCGGCGTGGGCATGAGCATCGGTCCGGCGCTGGGCGAGCGCACCGTCGCGGCGCTGTTCGGCTGACACGGGACTGTCATCTACCGTTCATGGACCTCTGATAACACCAAGGGGCGATGCAGCTTTCGTAGGGCGTACAACCGTTCGCGGTTGTACGCCAATACACCGTGCTGTTCGTTGACGCCAGGGCCAAGCACGGAGTGCTCTGGGGCCCGGGTGAAGCGGCGTAAAACGTCGAACGTTATACGCCCTACGTCAGACTTTCAGGTTCAGCGGAGAACCATGAACCACAGCATCGTCCAGAGCCATCAGGATTCCGACCTGTTCGGCCTGCTTTATGGCTTCAGCTTCCGCCCCGACCAGCCGGGGCTCGAGATCGATTCGCCCACCGCCCTGCAGCGTCTGCGGGAACCGCGCGCGAGCGATGAGTTCCTCTGGCTGCATCTGAACCTGGCGCACGCCGCCTGCGAGCGCTGGATGAAGTCGCACCTGGAGCTGCCCGACTATTTCTTCGAGACCCTGCGCGAAGGCTCGCGCTCCACCCGCATCGAGCATGTGGATGGGGCGCTGCTGGCGGTGGTCAACGACGTGGTGTTCGACTTCAGCAGCCGCATGTCCTCGGACGTCGCCACCCTCTGGGTCTGCGCCCGTGGCCGCCTGCTGGTCACCGCCCGCGCGCAGCCGTTGCGCTCGGTGGATACCCTGCGCTCTTCGGTGAAGCACGGCGAGCGCTTCAACTCGCCATTGGAGCTGCTGGTCCACCTGCTGCGCGACCAGGGCGAAATCCTCACCCGCATCGTTCGCGAGACCAGCATCAGCGTGGATCGCATCGAGGATCAGCTACTGTCCTCGCGCCTCTCCGCCAGTCGCGCCGACCTGGGCGCCATGCGCCGTGTGCTGGTGCGCCTGCAACGCCTGCTGGCACTGGAGCCGGGCTCGCTGATGCGCCTGCTCAACCGCCCGCCGGTGTGGCTGACGGAGGACGACGTGCGCGTGCTGCGCGAGGCCACCGAGGAGTTCTCCCTGGTGATCAACGACCTCACGGCACTGGGCGAACGCATCAAGCTGTTGCAGGAAGAGATCGCCGCGAAGATCAACGAGCAGAGCAACCGCACGCTGTTCACCCTTACCGTGGTCACGGTGCTGGCGCTGCCGATCAACATCATCGCCGGCTTCTTCGGCATGAACGTCGGTGGCATTCCCTTCTCCAGCGACCCGGAAGGCTTCTGGATTCTGGTGGTCCTGGTGGCCAGCTTCACCGGCCTGGCCGGGCGCTGGGCGTTTCGCAAGCGCGATGACTACTGACGGAGCTTCCCGGTAGGAGCGGGCCATGCCCGCGATCGCGCGCATGGCGCGCTCCTACAGGTCTACGCCGGCGCAACCAGTCCGCTCCCACGCTAAGGCCGATCCCAAGTGCAGGCAAAAAAAGACCGGCTCCAAGGCCGGTCGAGGGGGAAGAATTCGTCGTCAGCGGCAGACGCGGGCGATGGCTGCTGCCAGGTGATCGAGGCGCTCGCCGTCGAGCCCGGCAATGTTGGCGCGGCCGCTGCTCACCAGGTAGATGCTGTACTCCTCGCGCAGGATGCGCACCTGCTCGGCCTGCAACCCGGTGTAGGAGAACATGCCGCGCTGGATGGCGATGTGCGCGAAATGCTCCGCCAGCCCATGGGGGCGCAGCGCCTCCACCAGGCCGATGCGCAGATCGGCGATACGCCCGCGCATGCCGTCCAGTTCGTCCAGCCACAGGCTCTTCAGCTCCGGATCGCCAAGGATGGTGGCGACCACTTCCGCGCCGTGGGCCGGCGGGGTGGACCAGAGGTTGCGGGCGAACAGCGCCAGCTGGCTGCGGATGTCGGTGAGCTTGTCGGCGGTCTCGGCGCAGACGATCAGCGCGCCGACGCGGTCGCGGTAGAGGCCGAAGTTCTTCGAGCAGGAGCTGGTGATCAGCACTTCGGGCAGGTTCTGGGCGAACAGGCGCACGGAGTAGGCGTCCTCTTCCAGCCCGTCACCCAGGCCCTGGTAGGCGAAATCCAGCAGCGGCAGCAGTTCGCGGCGACGGACGATCTCCAGCACGCGCTGCCACTGCTGGTGGTCCAGGTCGAAGCCGGTGGGGTTGTGGCAGCAGGCGTGCAGCAGCACCACGTCGCCCTGGGGAATCTTCTCCAGCATGGCGAACATGGCGTCCGGGTCGAGGCGGTTGTCCGCGCCGACATAGGGGTAGTGCTTGATCGGCACGCCGGCGGCGGCGAACAGGGTTTCGTGGATCGGCCAGGTCGGGTCGCTCAGCCAGATGCTCTTGCCCGGCAGGCAGTGGGCGATGAACTCCGCCGCCAGGCGCAGGGCGCCGGTGCCGCCCGGCGTCTGGGTGGCATCGGCGCGGGCATCGGCCAGCAGCGGCGAGGTGACGCCCAGCACCAGCTCGCACAGGCGCGCGGCGAACAGCGCGTCACCGTGGCTGCCGACGTAGCTCTTGGTGGTCTCGCTATCGACCAGGCGCTGTTCGGCGAGCTTCACCGCGCGGGGGATCGGCGTGAGGCCCTGGGCGTCCTTGTAGACGCCCACGCCAAGGTCGAGCCGCGCGGGGTTGGGGTCCGCCCGGTAGGCTTCGAGCAGGCCCAGGATCGGGTCGCCCGGTACGCGGGTGACCTTGGCGAAATGGCTCATTTGCGTCCCTCTGCTGTCGCGGCCAGCTCGTCGGTGCGCGCGGCCATGATGAAGTCGTTGCGGTGCAGGCCCTTCAGCTCGTGGCTCCACCAGGTGACGGTGACCTTGCCCCACTGGGTCAGCAGGTCGGGGTGGTGGCCTTCTTCCTCGGCGATGGCGCCCACCGCGTTGGTGAAGGCCAGGGCGTGCCTGAAGTTCCTGAACAGGAAGACCCGCTCCAGTTCCATGTGATCGTCGCGGACCTCGATGTTCCAGTCCGGAATCTGCTTGATCAGCACTGCCAGTTCTTCGTCGGACACCTTCGGGGCGTCGGCGCGGCAGGCTTCGCAATGGGCTTGGGTGAGTGCGGTCATGAAAGGTTCTCCTTGTCGTGGGGTGGCATAGGAGTGCGCTCGCGAACCATCTTAGGCTCGCGAGCACGTCTCATCCTAGGCACAGATGGGATCGATTGCAGCGGATCAGGCGGCCTGTTTCGGCGGAAACTTCGGCGCGTGCAGGCCCAGGCGCATGGCTTCGCGCACCAGCGCCATGATGTCCTCGTGGGCCAGTTCGAACAGGCGCTTGAGCTCGGGAAGCACGAAATACAGGGGCTGCAGGATGTCGATGCGGTACGGCGTGCGCATGCATTCCAGCGGGTTGAACGGCTGGTGCTCGGGCGTACTGGAGAGGCTGTAGACCGTCTCCTTGGGCGACGAGAGGATGCCGCCGCCGTAGATGCGCAGGCCCTGCGGGGTGTCGAGCAGGCCGAACTCGATGGTCATCCAGTAGAGGCGGGCGAGGAACACGCGCTCTTCCTTGCTGGCGGCCAGGCCGAGCTTGCCGTAGGTGTGGGTGAACTCGGCGAACCAGGGGTTGGTGAGCAGCGGGCAGTGGCCGAAGATCTCGTGGAAGATGTCCGGCTCCTGCAGGTAATCCAGTTCTTCCGGGGTGCGGATGAAGGTGGCGACGGGGAATTGCTGGCTGGCCAGCAGTTCGAAGAAGGTCTGGAACGGGATCAGTGCCGGCACCCGCGCCACGCGCCAGCCGGTGGTGGCCTGCAGCACCTGGTTGACCTCGCCCAGTTGCGGGATGCGCTCATGGGGCAGGCCGAGCTGCTCGATGCCGTCCAGGTATTCCTGACACGCGCGGCCCTCGATCACTTTCAACTGGCGGGTGATCAGGGTGTTCCAGACCTGATGTTCGGCTTCGGGGTAGTGGATAAAGCCATCTTCATCGGGTTGGCGGGCCACGTACTGCGTTGTCTTCATGAGGGCTCCGGCTTCGCGGCGTTGTTGTTGTGATGACTCAGCAATAGCGCGAGTCGTGCCGTTGCAGCAGCCCCCGTAGCGGCGATTGGCGTGGGTAGATTGGCAGAATTCGTAAAGAAATGATTACGTTTGGCGGCGCAGGCATCCGGCCATGGCTTGAAGCTGCGCTGATCTGTCACATATTCTTGACGGTAATTTCCGGCCGCCTTGCGAAATTCCGTGCCGGAGCGCCCACCACAACGACAACCACGGGCCCGCCATGCGCATCAAAGTGCACTGCCAGAACCGCGTCGGCATCCTGCGCGACATCCTCAACCTGCTGGTCGACTACGGCATCAACGTCAATCGTGGCGAAGTCGGCGGCGAGCAGGGCAACGCCATCTACCTGCTCTGCCCGAACCTGATCAATCTCCAGTTCCAGTCGCTCAAGCCCAAGCTCGAAGCGGTGCCCGGCGTATTCGGCGTCAAGCGCGTCGGCCTGATGCCCAGCGAGCGCCGGCATCTGGAGCTGAATGCGCTGCTGGCGGCGCTGGAGTTCCCGGTGCTGTCCATCGACATGGCCGGACAGATAGTCGCCGGCAACCGTGCGGCCGCGCAGCTGCTGGGCGTGCGCGTCGACGAAGTACCGGGCATCCCGTTGTCGCGCTACGTCGAAGACCTCGACCTGCCCGAGCTGGTGCGGGCCAACAAGGCGCGCATCAACGGCCTGCGGGTGAAGGTGAAGGGCGATGTGTTCCTCGCCGACATCGCGCCGCTGCAGACCGAGCATGACGAAAGCGAAGCGCTGGCCGGCGCCGTGCTTACCCTGCACCGTGCCGACCGGGTCGGCGAGCGCATCTACAATGTGCGCCGCCTGGAGCTGCGCGGCTTCGACAGCATCTTCCAGAGCTCGCGGGTAATGGCCGCCGTGGTCCGCGAAGCGCGGCGCATGGCGCCGCTGGATGCACCGCTGCTGATCGAAGGCGAGACCGGTACCGGCAAGGAGCTGCTGGCCCGCGCCTGCCACCTGGCCAGCCCGCGCGGACAGTCGCCGTTCATGGCGCTGAACTGCGCCGGCCTGCCCGAATCCATGGCCGAGACGGAACTGTTCGGCTACGGCCCCGGCGCCTTCGAAGGCGCGCGCCCCGAGGGCAAGCTCGGCCTGCTGGAGCTGACCGCTGGCGGCACGCTGTTCCTCGATGGCGTCGGCGAGATGAGCCCGCGCCTGCAGGCCAAACTGCTGCGCTTCCTGCAGGATGGCTGCTTCCGCCGCGTCGGCAGCGACGAGGAGGTGTACCTGGACGTACGGGTGATCTGCGCGACCCAGGTGGACTTGTCCGAGCTCTGCACCAAGGGCGAATTCCGCCAGGACCTCTACCACCGCCTCAACGTGCTCTCCTTGCACATTCCGCCGCTGCGCGACTGCCTGGACGGCCTGGAACCGCTGGTGGAACACTTCCTCGACCAGGCCAGCCGGCAGATCGGCTGCGCGCTGCCCAGACTCTCGCCCCAGGCGCTGGACCGTCTCGGCCGCTACCACTGGCCGGGCAACGTGCGGCAGCTGGAAAATGCGCTGTTCCAGGCGGTTTCACTGTGCGAAGGCGGCACCATCCGCCCCGAGCATATCCGCCTGCCGGACTACGGCGCGCCACACCCGCTGGGGGATTTCTCCCTGGAGGGTGGGCTGGATGCCATCGTCGGCCGCTTCGAGCGGGCGGTGCTGGAGCGTCTTTACCGCGAGCACCCGAGCAGTCGCCAGCTGGGCAAGCGCCTGGGGGTGTCGCATACCACCATCGCCAACAAGCTGCGCATGCACGGGTTGGGGCAGAACGACGAGCCGCAGGGCTGAACCGACCGCATCAGCGCTCTTGCAGGGTGAATAACGCACCAGCGTTATCCGCCCTACGGTATGGCTGGAGCGTTGGGCTGGGTGCTCAGAATTTGTACAGCCCACGCGCGCTGGTCTATGTTGACTGCTGGAGGTTCCAGCGACCGGACAGGGCTGCAGTCCCCGTGGGACATGCGTAGGCGGTCACGCACAGCCCGGTGCAACCGGTCGGTCGGCCAACGGCAGGTCATTCGCCTGCGCCCCGGTCGGCAGGGGATGGCGTAACCTCCAGCCTGCGCGGAAGTTCGTCTGGCGTGCGAGAGGCAATGGACCCGGCCCCGGCATGCGCAGCGAAGCTCCCTGCCCGAGCCTTGAGGACGTGTTAACGGTCGGCCCGAGGACTCGGGAGGGACCATGGACAACAAGGACTCAGGGAGCAATTTCGCCCTCTGGATACCCGGCTCGGCGGTGCTTCTCAGCCTGGTGGTATCGACCTTCGCGCTGACCCGCGCGCCGTTCTTCGAATCCCGCCCGGCGGGCTCGCAGTTCCAGGTCGAACAGCCCATCGAGGCGCGGCTGTGGCAGGACCCCTTCGACGCGCTGGAGCGCTTCCGCAAGCGGGTCAAGGCCAGCGGGGAAAAGCAGCAGGCCTGCACCCGTGAACTCTCCGATGACGCCGAACCCGCATCGCGACCGACCCTGCCCAGCGTCGTGGTGGTGCCCATCGAGGCCGGCCCCTACGCCGACGAGGTGGAGCTGCGCCGTCGCGTGCGCTACGCGCTGCTGGCCGGATTGAAGAACACCCACCTGGTCCCCGAGGACGAACAGCACGTGCGCTGCCTGTCGCTGGCGGCCGATCTCGCGCCGTTGCCGGTACCAGCGGACGCAGCCGTCGCCAGCACCGATAACCCGCCGCCCGGCCTGGCCGAACTGCCCTACGAGAGCTTTGCCGCCAACCCCTTCGACCCGCCACGCAACCCGGCAGGTACACGCGAGCGGGTGCTGGTGTTCTGGCTCAAGCAGCAGTACCTCGATGTCACCCCGCTGGCGCGACTGGAGCAGTTGCGTCTCTCGCTCAGCGCCCGTCTGGCTGTGCAGTACCCGCAGCAGGTGTCGGCCGAAGGGATTGCGCTGAAGGTCATCGGCCCGTCCAACTCCAGCGTGCTGCGCGACATGTTGCGTGAAGACCGCGAACTGGCGGCAGAGGGCAAGCCCTCGGTGCCGCAGATCGAAATCTATTCGCCGCTGGCCACGGCCGACAAGAAGCTGCTGCTGCGCGGCCTGGCTGAACGGGAGCCGGCACCCGGCGCGCGCCAGCCGCTCAAGCTACTGCGCACCATCAGCGATGACGCCACCCTGGCCCGCCTGTTGCTCGACGAGCTGCAGCGCCGCTCGGTGGACCCGGTGCAGGGCTTGCGCTGCCGGCCGGGGGCACCACTGGTGCAGGGGCGGGAGTGCCGGCCGGGTGGCAGGCGCGGCTCGATGGGGCGCGTGGCGCTGATCTCCGAGTGGGACAGCTTCTATGCCCGCGCCCTGACCGAGAGCTTCAAGGCGGAGGTGGGGCGGCGCGCCGGTCTGCAGGAGTCTGAGCAGTTTGCGCTGAACGACTGGGTGCCGCGCTACAGCTACCTGCGCGGCCTGGATGGACGCTTGCCGGAAGATGCAGCTGCCAGCAACGCCGGCAAGGACAGCGGCAAGGACAGCAAGAGCAGCAGCGAGATTGATCTCGCGCCCCTGGAGAAGGCCGACGGCAATTCGCAGCTCGACTACCTGCGCCGTCTCGCCGACTACATTGCCCGCGAGGACCAAGAGCAGCGCAGCCGGGGCGGCAGCGGGATTGGCGCGATCGGCGTGCTGGGTACCGACGCCTACGACAAGCTGCTGGTGCTGCAGGCCCTGAAAAGCCGCATGCCGGCCAAGCTGTATTTCTCCACCGACCTCGACGCGCGGATGCTCCAGCGCGGCCAGGCCGAGACCGCGCGCAACCTGGTGCTCGCCGCGCCCTACGGCCTGACCCTGACCCGCGACCTGCAGCAGGACGTGCCGCCGTTCCGCGACAGCCTGCAGAGCGCGGTATTCGTCGCCGTGCTGGCAGCCCAGGCGCCGCAGAGTTTCGAGACCAAGCGCGAGCGCTTCGACTATTCCTCCTCGCCCTTGCTGTCGCCGGGCATCTATGAGGTCGGCATCAGTGGCTTCATTGCCCTGGCCAGCTCCAGCGTCGACCTGTGCCAGGCTTCCGCCAGCATCCGCGCGCGCTCCGGAGGGGCTGGCAACGAGGGGCGGCAGGGCATCATGCAGGTGGATTGCCTGCAGGACCCGCCACCGCCGCCCTATCCCGAGCCGTCCGGTGCGATGGGGGCGAGCTTCGACCGCTTGCTGGGCTTCTGGCATGCCGGGCCGTTGTCGCTGTTGCTGCTGGGACTGGCGATCTTCCTCGGCTGGTGGTGGACCAGCAGCCCGCTCAACCACGGCGAACAACTGCCGGCCTGGGTGCGCAACCTGCCCCTGGCGCTCTACGTGCTGGCCGCCGTGGCGGGCTGGGGCTTCACCCTGGACTGGCGGGTGGAGTACCTGTGGGCGACCTTCGTGCTGATCCTGCTGGGTATCGTCTGCTCCCAGCTCAATCGCCGCCTGCGCCGGCATGCCCAGGGTGCGCGCCATTTGGCGGCGGCGCGCGGCCTGTTCGATTCGCAGGCCTACTACCTGCTGTTGCCGGCGATGATCTTCGTGCTGGTGGTGCTCTGGTGCTACCAGCAGCGCCGGGAGCTCACCGACAACGGCCTGGGCGAGCCGATGTTCCTGTTCGAGGGCATCAGCGCCTGGCCGACGGCGGCGCTGCGCCTGCTGGCGGTGCTCATCTCGCTGGCGGCCCTGGCCTGGGGCTGGCGCAGCCTGCGGCTCAACCGCCTGGAAATCGAGCAGGCCTACCACCTGCCGACCCAGGCCTCGTCGCTCTGGCGCCAGTGGCCGCGCCTGGGCCATCGCGGCCGGCCGCGCGGCGCGCGGGCCTGGCTGGAGGAGCTGGGGCGCAGCCTGTTCCTCGTGCTGTTCCCGCTCTCGACCACCAGCATGACCTGGCTGCGGCCGATTTCGCGCGGGCCGGCGGAGCAGGCCGAGGACGAGCGGCCGACCCTGTCGTTCCGACGTTTCTGGCGTGAGCACTGCATCTGCGGGACTTTCGGCGCACGGATGATCCGGGCGATTCTTGCCACCTGGATCTTCGTGGTCGCCACTAGCATCCTGCTGGTGTTCTGGCCGTTCGAGGGCGCGCCGATCCGCGGTGGCTCGTCGCTGTGGAAGTACAGCTGGCTGCTCCCGACCCTGGTGTTCCAGCTACTGGTGTTCTGGGTGGTGGACGCCAACCGGCTGCTCAGCCGCTTCATCCGCCAGCTCAGCCGGCACCGCGCGGTCTGGCCCTGGCGCCTGCAGCGCGAGCACGAGGCGATCTTCCACCGGCGCCAGCACCCCTGTATCGACGCCTGGATGGACATGCAGCTGATCGCCCGGCGCAGCGCCGCGGTCAACCGGTTGATCTACGCGCCGACCCTGGTGCTGCTGATCCTCATCGCCTCGCGCAGCAGCTACTTCGACAACTGGCCGACGCCGCCCAGCCTGGTGATTTCCTACCTGCTCACGGCGCTCATCCTGTTCGCCTCCGCACTGTCGCTGCGCCGGGCGGCGGAGAAGGCGCGCGGGCTGGCGCTGCAGCAGGTGGACGATTATCTGTTGAAGACCCCGGCCGGCAGTGAGGGTTACGACAAGTTCAAACTGATCCGCGAGCGTATCGCCGCGCTGAACAGCGGCGCCTTCTCGCGCTATTCGGAAGAACCGCTGGTGCGTGCGCTGCTGTTGTCGCTGACCGGTATCGGCGGTTCGGCCATCGTCGATGCGCTGAACTTCGCCAAGTTCTAGCCGGCTACCAGGTCCTGGGCCGATAGCCCTTGGTGCAGGCGCGCACCTCGTCATCGATGACGTTACCCGGCTTGATGCACTCCGACAGCGGGCGAGGGCTGTCGGAGTAGCGCGAGGCCGCCGGAGCGGGTTCCACGCCGGCAGGGCCGAGGCCGAGACGGACCTGCAGCAGCACCCAGCGTTCCTGCACCCAGGCATGGCTGGCCGGATTGCGCCACAGGGCGCTGCCGGCGGCGATGATCAGCAAGGGGATGAGGAACCACAGCAGCGGCTTCACCAGCATCCGCCACTTGCGCTTCGGCGCCTCGGGCGGCTTCTGGCGGTTCTGCTGTCTGACCTGCTCCCAGTAGTAGTCGCGATCGCGCTCGCTCATCGGGTGTTCTTCCGCCGGGGGATAATCAGCACAAGAGTAACGGCTGGCGCGGCCTGCGGCGAGGCGCGATCAGTGGTCCTTGTGACGGGCTTCGCGCACCACCATATTGGTCGGCATGACTGCTCCTCGAACTTCCTCCCGCGCGCGGCGAGCCGATGTGCTGTCCGCCTTCCACCCGGCGGTTGCCGGCTGGTTCCGCGCGCATTTCCCGGCGCCGACCCAGGCGCAGGTGCAGGCCTGGCCGGCGATCCAGGCGGGGGAGTCGACCCTGGTGGCGGCGCCCACCGGCTCGGGCAAGACCCTCACGGCCTTCCTGTCCGCCATCGATGCGCTGGTCCGCGAGGGGCTGGCCAGCGGCGGCGAACTGCCGGACCGCACCACGGTGGTCTACGTCTCGCCGCTCAAGGCGTTGTCCAACGACATCCGCATCAACCTCGAGCAGCCCCTGGCCGGTATCCGCGAAGAGCTGCTCAGGCAGGGCCTGCCAGCAGTGGATATCCGCACGGCGGTGCGCACCGGTGATACCACTTCCAGCGAGCGCGAGGCGATGCGCAAGCAGGTGCCGCATATCCTGGTGACGACGCCGGAATCGCTCTATGTGCTGCTCGGCTCGGACTCCGGCCGCGCCATGCTGGCCGGCGCGCGCAGCGTGATCGTCGACGAAATCCACGCACTGGCCGCGAGCAAGCGCGGCAGCCACCTGGCGCTGTCGCTGGAACGCCTGCAGGCCCTGTGCGAGGCACCGCTGGTGCGCATCGGCCTGTCCGCCACGCAGAAGCCCATCGAGGCGGTGGCCGGCTTCCTCGTCGGGCGGCATCAGGCCTGCCGCATCGTCGACATCGGTTACAGCCGCCAGCGTGACCTGAACCTCGAAGTGCCGGCGGCGCCGCTGGAGGCGGTGATGTCCCACGAGGTGTGGGACAAGGTCTACGACCGCCTCGCCGAACTGGCCAGCGAACACCGCACGACCCTGGTCTTCGTCAACACCCGCCGGCTGTCCGAGCGAGTGACCCGGCACCTGGCCGAGCGCCTTGGTGCCGGCTGGGTGGCGGCGCACCATGGCAGCCTGTCCAAGGAGCTGCGCCTGGGCGCCGAACGCCGGCTCAAGGCCGGGCAACTGAAGGTGCTGGTGGCCACCGCTTCGCTGGAACTGGGTATCGACATCGGCGACGTCGAGCTGGTCTGCCAGATCGGCTCGCCGCGCTCCATCGCCGCCTTCCTGCAGCGCGTCGGGCGTTCCGGCCACAGCGTGGGCGGCACGCCCAAGGGACGGCTGTTCCCCACCTCGCGGGATGACCTGATCGAATGCGTAGCGCTGCTCGACAGCGTGCGGCGCAGCGAGCTGGATGCGCTGAGCATCCCCCAGGCGCCGCTGGACGTGCTGGCCCAGCAGATAGTCGCCGAAGTGGCCTGTCAGGAATGGCAGGAGGGCGCGCTGTTCGAGCTGTTTACCGCTGCGCAGCCCTATGCCCAGCTCAGCCGCGAAAGCTTCGACGCGATGCTGCGCACTCTCGCCGAGGGCTACGCCAGCCGCAACGGCCAGCGCGGCGCCTACCTGCACCGTGATGCCGTACACCAGCGTCTGCGCGGCCGGCGCGGGGCCAGGCTCACGGCCGTCACTTCCGGCGGCACCATCCCCGACACCGGCGACTACGCCGTGCTGCTGGAGCCGCAAGGCCTCAGCGTGGGCACGGTGAACGAGGACTTCGCGGTGGAGAGCCTGGCGGGCGACGTGTTCCAGCTGGGCAATATTTCCTACCGAATCCTGCGCGTCGAGCCGGGCCGCGTGCGCGTCGAGGATGCCCAGGGCCAGCCGCCGAACATTCCCTTCTGGCTCGGCGAGGCGCCGGGGCGCACCGACGAGCTGTCCACCAGTGTCGCGCGCCTGCGCGGGCAGCTGGACGAACTGCTGGCCCGGGGCGCGAAGGACGACGAGCCGTTGCAGCGAGCCATCGACTGGTTGCAGGACGAACTCGGCCTGAACGATGCGGCGGCGCGGCAACTGGTGGAGTACCTGGCCCGCGCGCGCCAAGCCCTGGGGACACTGCCGACGCAGCAGACGCTGATCCTCGAGCGCTTCTTCGATGAGTCCGGCGGCATGCAGCTGGTCATCCATTCGCCCTACGGCAGCCGCCTCAACCGCGCCTGGGGCCTGGCGCTGCGCAAGCGCTTCTGCCGCACCTTCAACTTCGAGTTGCAGGCCGCTGCGACCGAGGACGCGATCATCCTCTCGCTGTCCACCAGCCACAGCTTCCCGCTGGACGAGGTGTGGCGCTACCTGCACTCCAACAGCGCCGAACAGGTACTGGTCCAGGCGCTGCTCGACGCACCATTGTTCGGCGTGCGCTGGCGCTGGAACGCCACCACCGCACTGGCCTTGCCGCGCTACAGCGGCGGCCGGAAAGTCGCCCCGCAGTTGCAACGCATGCGCAGCGAGGACCTGCTCGCCTCGGTGTTCCCCGATCAGGTGGCCTGCCTGGAGAACATCGTCGGCGAGCGCGAGATTCCCGATCACCCGCTGGTGGCGCAGACCCTCGACGACTGCCTGCACGAGGCCATGGACAGCGACGGCTGGCTGGCCCTGCTGCGGCGCATGGAGCGCGGCGAAGTCACCCTGCTGGCGCGCGACCTGCCGGCACCGTCGCCGCTGGCGGCGGAGGTGCTGACGGCCAGCCCCTATGCCTTCCTCGACGATGCGCCCCTGGAAGAGCGCCGCACCCAGGCCGTGCAGAGTCGCCGCTGGATCGACCCGGAAAGTGCAGATGACCTTGGCGCGCTGGATGCCGAGGCGATCGACGCGGTACGTGCCGAAGCCTGGCCGGAAGCGCGCGACGCGGATGAAATGCACGAGGCGCTGACCGGGCTGGGTGGCATCCACGAGAGCGAAGTGCAGGCCAACGAGGGTTGGCCGTTCCTGCTCAAGTCGCTGGCCAGGGCGGGGAGGGCGACGCGCCTGGAACTGCCCGTGGGGGCGGTCTGGGTGGCGGCGGAGCGGCTCAGCCAATGGCTGGCACTGCATCCACAGGTCGCGATGAAGCCCCTGCTGGATCTGCCTGCGGCGTTGCGTGAACCCTGCGCCGCGGACGAGGCGCAGATTGAACTGGTGCGGGCGCGCCTGACCGGTTTCGGCCCGCGCCTGTTGCGCGATCTGGCCGACGACCTGGGCATTTCCGTCGGTGATGCCGGCTTCGCCCTGGCCAGCCTGGAGCGCGAAGGCTACGTGCTGCGCGGTCGTTTCACGCCGGGAGCGGGCGAGGGGGAGTGGTGCGAGCGCCACCTGCTGGCGCGTATCCACCGCTACACGGTCAAGCGCCTGCGCCGGGAAATCGAGCCGGTGCAGCGTGCCGATTTCATGCGCTTCCTGTTCGACTGGCAGCGGGTTTCCAGCGGCACGCGGGTGCGTGGGGCCGAGTCCCTGGCCGGCGTGCTGAGCCAGCTCGAAGGCTTCCAGGCCGCCGCAGCGGCCTGGGAAAGCGACCTGCTGCCCAGCCGCGTGGCCGACTACGGGATCAACTGGCTGGACGACCTGTGTCGCGCCGGCCGTATCGTCTGGGCGCGGCTGCCCGGCAGGGCGACGGGCAAGGGGCGTGGCGGCTCGCTGAAGAGCACGCCCATCGTCCTGCTGCCGCGTGCGCAACTGGCACAGTGGAGCCTGCTCAGCGCAGGGCAGGCGGATGCCGAGCTGTCCGCCAAGGCCAACAAGGTGCTGGAGATGCTCAAGGAGCACGGCGCGTCGTTCTTCGAGGAGTTGGCCAGCGACAGCCACCTGCTGCGCACCGAGCTGGAAACCGTGCTGGGCGAACTGGTGGCGGCGGGGCGGGTGAATGCCGACAGCTTCGCCGGCCTGCGCGCCTTGCTGATGCCGGTGGCGCGGCGCCACCCGCAGCGCCGTTCGCGTACGCCGCTGTTCGGCATGGCCGATGCCGGGCGCTGGGCACTGCTGCGCCGCTCGACGCTGGAGCCGGGTGCGCGGCTGCCGGCCGAAGCCCTCGAGCATGTCGCCATGACCCTGCTGCGCCGCTACGGCGTGGTCTGCTGGCGCCTGCTCGACCGCGAGGCCGACTGGTTGCCGCCCTGGCGCGATCTGCTGCGGGTCTATCACCGCCTGGAGGCACGCGGGGAAATCCGTGGCGGGCGTTTCGTTGCCGGGCTGACAGGCGAACAGTTCGCCTTGCCCGAGGCTGTTGGCCTGCTGCGTGAAGTGCGGCGCCGCGAGGCGAGTGGCGACTGGGTGGTGGTGTCGGCGGTCGATCCGCTGAACCTGGCCGGCACCCTGTTGCCGGGACGCAAGGTGCCGGCGGTCAGTGGCAACCGAGTGCTCTACCGCGATGGTGTACCGGTGGGCGCGTTGGTGGCCGGCGAGGTGGAGCTGCTGGCGGAGCTGGCGGCGGATGACCAGGCCCGTGCGCGGGAACTGTTGATTCGACGCTGAGCCGGACGCGGCTGACGTACACTCAGCGGCACGGACGTTTCTCCCTGCGAGGCTGTGATGTCTTCCCGCGAGCCCCCGAGCCTGCCTGCCCTGTTGCGCCAGTGGTGGTTTCTGCCGCTGCTGGTGCTGGCCTTGTGTCTGCGGCTGTATGGGCTGACCGGTTCGGCCATCTGGGGCGATGAAAGCTCCAGCCTGTTCCTCGCCCGCTATTCGCCGCTGCAACTCTGGCAACACGCCGCCCGCGACGTGCATCCGCCGCTGTATTTCTACCTGCTGCACCTGTGGACCGGGCTGTTTGGCGAGGGCGTCCTGTCGCTGCGGCTGCTGAGCGCCCTGTTCGGCACGCTCGCGGTGTTCCTCGGCGGCTGGCTGGCCTGGCGCATCGGCAGTCGCCGCACAGCCTTGCTGGCGCTCCTGCTGCTGGCGCTGCTGCCCACGGCGGTGCGCTACAGCCAGGAGGTGCGCATGTACTCGCTGCTCGGCTGCTGGCTGCTGGCGGCGACCCTGGCGCTGCTCTACTGGCTGGAGGAGGGGCGGCGGCGCTATCTGCTGGCTTACGCGCTGCTCATGACAGCGGCTTTCTATACTCACTACTTCAGCCTGTTCGGCCTGCTGGTGCACTGGGCCTGGCTGGGGTCGCTGGCGGGCAGCCCGTTGCGCCGGCGTGACTGGTGGCTGGCGAACCTGGCTATCGCCGTGCTGTTCCTGCCCTGGCTACCGGGTTTGCTGGACCTGATACGGCACATGGCGGTGCTGGTGGCTGGCGGTGACGTAGGCTGGGAGCCGCCGGTGGATGCCCGTTCCGTTCCGTCGATGCTCTGGCAATGGCTGTCACAGTCCGACGGCAACGAATTGCCCTGGCCGGCGCTGCTCGGCGTGCCGCTGCTGCTGGTCGCGGCGATCCTGCTGGTGCTGCGTCGGGACCGCAGCGAGCAGCGCGTGGGCGTGCTGCTGGCGTTGTACGTCGGCCTGCCGCTGCTGGTGCTGTATGGCGCGTCCTTCGTTTCGCCGGTGTTCGTCGAGCGCTACCTGACGGCTTTCGCCCTGGGCCTGCCGCTGTTGTTCGCGGTGGCGCTGGATCGCCTGCTGGAGATTCGACGTGTACTCGGAGTCGTGACATTGGCAACGCTGCTGGGCTTGCAGGGCCTGGGGCTGGCACGCGCCTACGAGACCAACCCGGACGAGCAGTTCGACGGCATGGTCGCCTACGTCAATGCCCACTACCGCGCCGGCGACCGGGTGGTGGTGGACGACATCCTCTGGTATCTGGCGTTCCGTTACTACAACCGCACCGGCAGCGAGCCGCTGCTCTTCACCGCGCCAGCGCCGGACGGTTCGTCCGGGCGGCCGGGGCACTATGGTTTCGGTTCGCTGATCGATGACCGCCAGCACAGCTTCGTCGATCGCCTGGCCGACCTGCCGAAGGATGACGGCCGCGTCTGGTTGGTGATGAGCCGCTACAACGACGCCGAGATTCCCGACGTGCCCGGCAGTTGGCGGCGCATCGCCCGGCATGCCGGCGGGGAAGTGCAGGCGCTGCTGTTCGAGCGGCCGATGCTACGTAACGCAGCGCGTTGAGGTCAGAAACGGATGCGCCCGGTGAAGGCATCCTTGAGCATCACCCAGTCGCCCATCAGCGACCACAGCGGGTACTTGAAGGTGGCCGGGCGGTTCTTCTCGAAGACGAAATGGCCGACCCAGGCGAAACCGTAGCCGGCCAGCGGCATGGCCAGCAGCCACAGCCACTGCCCGCTGACGAGGGCGTAGGCGAGTATCGACAGCACCAGCAGGCTGCCCACGTAATGCAGCCGACGGCACACCGGGTTGCTGTGTTCCTGCAGGTAGTAGGGGTAGAACTCGGCGAAGCTCTGGAATCGATCGGCGGTCTGGGTGCTCATGGCGCACCTCCTGTTGTTGTGGTGGCCCAGTGTAGGCCGGAGCCGTCGGACTTGCGGATGGCATAGGGGACCAGTTTAGTATCCCCCTGCGCCGCCGGCTGTCTCGAGGTGGTGCCGTTGACCACCCTAACCAGAAGAAAACGCATGCCTGAGCGTACGACCCTGTCCAGTTGGGTGCGTGGAATCGTCCAGTCCCTCGAGCTGGAAGGCCTGGACAGCCGCGCGCTGTTCGCCGAACTGGGACTGGATTTCGCTGCCCTCGACGACCCCGATGCACGCTTCCCGCAGGACGCCATGAGCCGCCTGTGGAACCGCGCGGTGGAGCTGTCCGGCAACCCGGCCATCGCCCTGAACATCGCCCGAGTACACACCCCGGCGTTCCCGGTGGTGGGCTACGCGCTGATGTCCAGCCGCAATCTGGGCGAGGGCTTCGAGCGCCTGGAACGCTACCAGCGGATCATCGCCGAGGGCGCCGACCTGACCTTCCGCCGCCTGCCCGAGGGCTGCCTGTATCGCATCGTGGTGCATGGCGACCGCCTACCGGTGCCGCGCCAGAGCGCCGAGTGCTCGCTGGCCAGCCTGATCGCCATGCTGCGCTGGATCACCGGGCGGACGATCAAACCGCTGGAGGTGCGCCTGGCCGGCGATGCGCCACAGAACGTCGAGCCATACCGGGCGTTGTTCCAGGCGCCGCTGAGCTTCGGCCATGCCGACTGCGCCATGCTGTTCTCCCACGAGGACATGGCTGCGCCGCTGCCTACCGCCAACGAGGAACTGGCGCGCCTGCACGATCGTTTCGCCGGGGAATACCTGGCGCGCTTCGTCAGCAGCCGCTTCAGCCACCAGACGCGCCAGGTGCTCTGTCGCCTGCTGCCCCAGGGCGAACCCAAGCGCGAGAGCGTGGCCCAGGCGCTGCACCTGTCCGAGCGCACCCTGCAGCGTCGCCTGCAGGAAGAGGGCACCAGCTACCAGCAACTGCTCGACGACACCCGCCGCGAACTGGCCCAGCAGTACCTCGCCACGCCGCGCATGACGCTGCTGGAGATCGCCTATCTGCTGGGGTTCTCCGAGCCGAGCAACTTCTTCCGAGCCTTCCGCCGCTGGTTCGGCAAGACGCCAGGGGAGTATCGCGAGGAGTTGTGATTCCTCCGGCGTCAATCGGCTGGTTGTAGGAGCGAGCTTGCTCGCGAACCGCTTGATGTCGGCGCCCAGTTATTCGCGAGCAAGCTCGCTCCTACAAAAGCCTGCCGCAGCCGGCCAGCGTAGACGGCGCCAGGGATTGATGGGTATCGCTGCGCTCCACGCCATCCTGCGACGTGCTCAACCTGCAGCTCGGGTTGCAGGGGCGATCAGTGCCGCCAGAACGCCGGCGTGAACAGCACCAGCACGGTGATGATCTCCAGGCGCCCGGCCAGCATACCGGCGCACAGCAGCCACTTGGCGGCATCCGGCAACGAGGCGAAGTTGCCCGAGGGACCGATGATCGGCCCCATGCCCGGACCGACGCCGGCCACGGTGCTGGCCGCGCCGGTCAGCGAGGTCATCCAGTCCAGGCCGAGGAACGACAGGCCCAGCGCCAGGGCGCCGACGGTGGCGCCGAAGAAGAACGAGAAGGTCAGGATCGAACGCACGATCTCTTCGTCCAGGCGATGGCCGTTGTAGCTCTGCTTGATCACCGCGCGCGGGTGGATCAGCTGGTAGAGGCTGGCGCGCAGCAGGGTGAAGGCCACCTGGAAGCGGAAGATCTTGATGCCGCCGGCGGTGGAGCCGGAGCAGCCGCCGATGAAGCCCAGGTAAAAGAACAGCATGATCGAGAAGTGGCCCCACAGGCTGTAGTCGCCCAGGGCGAAGCCGGTGGTGGTCATCACCGAGGTGACGTTCACCGCGACGATGCGGAAGGCGTCGAGCCAGGGCAGGTCGGAGTTCACCGAATACCAGGTGCCCATCACCAGCCAGGTGAACACCAGCAGGCCGATGAAGCCGTGCACCTGGTGGTCGCGGATCAGCGCCCTGCGGTTGCCGCGCAGCATGGAGACGTAGAGCACGAAGGGAATGCTGCCCAGAATCATCACCACCACCGCCACCCAGTGCACGGCCGGCTGGTGCCACTTGGCCAGGGACTGGTCGGAGGTGGAGAAGCCGCCGGTGGAGATCGCCGACATGGCGTGGTTGAGCGAGTCGAACAGGCCCATGCCGGCCCACCAGAACGCCAGGGTGCCGGCGATGGTGATGGCCACGTAGACCCCGACTATGTACTTGGCGACCATGTGCGAGCGCGGCATGACCTTGTCGGAGCGGTCGGAGGATTCGGTCTGGAACAGGCGCATGCCGCCGATTCGCAGCATCGGCAGGATCGCCACCGCCATGGCGATGAAGCCGATGCCCCCCAGCCAGTGCAGCAGCGAGCGCCAGATGAGGATGCCCGGCGACATCTTGTCCAGCCCGCTGAGCACCGTGGAGCCGGTGGCGGTGATACCCGACATGCTCTCGAAGATCGCGTCGGTGAAGCTGATGTGCCGGGCGAACATGAAGGGCAGGGCGGAGAAGAAGCAGACGATCACCCAACTCGACACGGTGAGCATGTACATGTCCCGCGGGCGCAGGTGGACCTGCTCCGGGCGGCCGGGGATGACCATGCCCAGCCCGCAGGTGAAGGTGATGATCGCCGACCAGATGAAGGGGTGCAGTTCGTTGGCGCGGCCGTAGTAGAGCAGCGTGGCCATGGGGACCAGCATGGCGACCGCCAGCGTGATCACGAAGATGCCGATGATGAATCCGAGGGTGCGTAGTGTCGGCAGGGCCATGCGCTGAGGTCTGAATCCGATGGGAATCGGCCATTTTACCTGCCGTCTGCCGAGAGTAAACCGCGTGACGCCGGTCCTCTTTACAAGTGGGGCGGAGAATGAAGGCGCTGTCTTTCCCGGACAAATGCGAACCCTTTGCGTCTACAATGGCGGCTTTCGAGATTGACTGGAGGCAGCCCATGGAGGCTCTCGACGCGTTGCTCAACCGTGTGTCCCACGCCCGCCTGAGCGAGCCGGCACCGTCCGCCGAGCAACTGGACCGCCTGTTCCGGGCCGCCCTGCGTGCGCCGGACCACGGGCAATTGCGCCCGTGGCGCTTCATCACCGTGGAAGGCGAGGCACGCCGGGAACTGGGTGAGTTGTTCGCCCGCGCCGTGGCGGCCAATGAGCCGGAGGGCAAGCCCGAGGCGCTGGACAAGGCCCGCGCCATGCCGCTGCGCGCGCCGCTGCTGGTGGTGGCCGTGGCACGTCTGCAGGATCACCCCAAGGTGCCGGAAATCGAGCAATGGCTGGCCGCGGGCTGCGCCGCCCACGGCATCGTCCAGGCCGCGTTCGTGGAAGGGCTGGGCGCGATGTGGCGCACCGGCGCCATGGCGTTCGATCCGCTGGTGCGCGAAGGCCTGGGCCTGGCCGCGAGCGAGCGCATCGTCGGCTTCATCTACCTCGGCACGCCGGTGGGCGAGCTGCGCCGCCCGGCGCCGCTGGACCCGGCCGGGTTCGTCAGCGCCTGGAAGGGCTGAGGGGCAACTCCAGACGAACCCGCCAGCCGCCATCGCGGGCACGCCACAGCAGGTGCCCGCCCTGCCAGGCGGCCAGCCGCCGTGCCGGCGGAAGCGCCTCCGGCAGCCAGGTGCGCGCCTGCGGGTCATAGCCCTGCAGGTCCAGGCGCAGTTCACCGTGCGCAGAGCTCAGCGACAGCTCCAGCACCGCGTTCGGATGGCGCTCCAGCGCCGCTTCCAGTAGCGAATCCAGGGCTTCGCCCAGCGCATCCGGCCAGCTTTCCAGCGGCCAGGTACCGCTCTGCGGCAGGCTCAGACGCAAGCCGGGCCAGCGCTCGCGCCATTGCGCCGCGTGGCGCGCCAGTTCCACCGCCAGCACCAGGTACTGCGGGTCGTCATAGGGTTCGCTGCGCAGCAGCGCTGCCGGCGGCAGCGGCCGTTGCAGGGCGGGGATCGGGGTAGCGAAGGCGGGTAGGCTCATGGTTGCTCTCCGAAAGTGTGCCCGGTTCAGCCGACCTGGCGGCGCAGCGGCAGGTCGATGCTGGCCAGGAAGCCGCCCTCGGGATGGTTGGCCAGGCGCAGGCGCCCGTGGTGGCGCTCGATGGCGCGACGGGCAATGGCCAGGCCCAGACCGTGTCCGGGGCTGCTCTGGTTGGGGGCGCGGAAGAAGGGTTCGCCCAGCTGCGCCAGATGCTCCTCGCTGGCGCCGGGGCCGTGGTCGCGCACGCTGATGTGCAGGCGTTCGCCGTCGATCCGCGCGCGCACTTCCACGGGCTGGTCCGCCGGGTTGAAGCGCAGGGCGTTGCGCAGCAGGTTGTCCAGGGCGCGCTCAAGCATGTCCGGCCAGCCGTCGAGGGCCAGTTGCGGAGCGATGTCGAGCTGGATGTCCTGATCCGGGTGCAGCAGGTGGGCGTCGTTGCGCAGGCGCTCGAACAGCGGCAGCAGGTCGATGCGGCTGGTCGGCCCGGGTTCGGCGTCGAGGCGGGCGAGGGCAAGGATTTCGCCGATCAGCGCTTCCAGGCGGTCGCACTCCTGCTCCAGGCGCGGCCACATCGCGGCGCGTTGCTCGGGGCCGGCGCGTTCGGCCAGGGCCAGGGCGATGCGCAGGCGTGCCAGGGGGGAGCGCAGTTCATGGGAGACATCACGCAGAAGTTGGCGCTGGCTGCCGATCAGCCCTTGCAGGCGAGCGCCCATGCGGTTGAAGTCGCGGGCCAGCACACCCAGTTCGTCGCCACGGCGGGCGAGGCGGGCGAGGCTGTCCTGTTGATAACTGGTCTGGCCGAGGTCATGCACGGCGCGGCGCAGGCGGTTCAGCGGGCGGGTGATGGACAGGGTCAGCAGCAGGCTGAACACGGTCAGCACCACCAGGGCGATGCCCAGGGCGCTCAGCGGCCACAGCAGGCTGCTGCGGTGCCAGGCCTGCAGGGTCGGGTGCGGAATGCGGTAGATGAACAGGTAGGTCTGGTCGGTGCGGCTGCTGGTGTATTCCTGGCTCAGCTGGCGCCAGGGGAAGCGCGGCAGGTTTTCGCGATCAAAGTTGTTGTCGCGTGGACGCGGCGGGCGCGGCAGGTAGGTGCCGTTGACCAGGCGCTGGCCGGTCTCGTCGAGCACCTGCACCGAGAGTTCGTAGTCCTTGCGCCGGCTTTCCAGCAGTTGCTGGGCGGCGTCGGGGCCCTGGGTCTCGTAGAGCAGGGTCCATTGCTTGGCGATGTCGTGCAGGCCCGGATAGCGGGCGATGACCCAGGTGTCCTGGTTCAGGGCGCGGCCCAGCAGGATCGACAGTCCGGCCACCAGCAGCAGGGCGAGCCAGAAGGCGGCGAGGATCCGCCAGAAGAGTGAACGCATGGTCTTCCTGTTCAGCCGCATGGTCTATCCGTTGTCAGGGCTCACGGCAAGACGCCGGGCATAACCCGGCGCCTGCACTTCGCGGAGCGATCAGTTGGTCTTGGCGCCGTCCTTCTGGGCCTTCCAGGTCTGGAATTCCGCCCATTCGGCCTTGCGTTGTTCACGCTGCTTCTTCAGCTCGTCGAACTTCTTCTGCTGCTCGGGAGTGAGGATGCCGCGGACGCTGGCGTCGGTCTTGTCGTGGTTGGCCTTGAGCTCGGCCTGCATGGCCTTGCGGTCGGACTCGGGCAGCTTGTTCCAGTACTTCTCGGTGATGGCGCGACGATCTTTCATCGAGTCGCCCATCAGCTTGCCGATCTGCTGGCGCTGGTCCTGGGTCAGGTTCAGTTCGCGGAACGGGCCGCCGCGGTCGCCGCCACGCATGCCGTGGTCGTGGTCTTTCATGAACGGGGCCGGCGGCGGGGCGTCGGTCGGCGCGGGAGTGGCCGCCAGCGCGACGGTCGGCAGGGCGGCGGCGATCAGCAGGGCGGTCAGGGTCTTGCGCATGGTGTTTCTCCTTTCAGGGGCCGGTCGTTACCGGATGAGCCCAGTCTAGGGTCGGCAAGGTCAAGGGCGGTCAGTGCCACGTAAAGCTTCGGTAAAGATTACGTGAGGGCCTGCTGGAATCTTTACGAAAGCGCGGGCCAGAGCGGCCCGTGCCCACATCAGGGGGAGTAGAAGTAGCCGCGCCCTCGCAGGGCGAGGATGCGCGGGCGGCCGTCGGGATGGCCGCCGAGCTTCTTGCGCAGGTTGCTGACGTGCATGTCCAGGCTGCGGTCGTACAGCGTCAGCTTGCGACCCAGCGCCAGCTGCGCCAGGGCCTGCTTGTCCAGTGGCTCGCCCGGCTGGCGCAGCAGGGCTTCGAGGATGCGGCTCTCGGAGAGGGTCAGGCTGATTTCCTCGGTGCCGATGGTGGCCACGCCGCGCGACAGGTTCAGCGCCAGGTCGCCCAGCTCCAGCTGGGCAGCGGGCTGCGCCGGGTGGCTGCGACGCAGTACGGCGCGCAGGCGGGCGGTCAGCTCGCGGGGATCGCAGGGCTTGGCCAGGTAGTCGTCGGCGCCCAGTTCCAGGCCGAGGATGCGGTCCAGCGGCTCGCCACGGGCGGAGAGCATCAGCACCGGCAGGTCGGGGTGGTCGCTGCGCAGCGACTTGAGCAGTTCCAGGCCGCTGCCGTCGGGCAGCATGACGTCGAGCACCACCGCGTCCGGTGCACGGCTGCCCAGTGCGGCGCGGGCCTGGGCGCCATCGTGGGCGGCACGGATGCTGAAGCCTTCCTGGGTCAGCCAGGTGGTCAGCAGTTCGCAGAGTTCGACGTCGTCGTCGATCAGCAGCAGTTCACTCATGCAGGGGCTTCTTTCAGTTGATCCATTCGCGCCGTGAACGACGCCGGCCACGGCTGAGCATGCCGAGCAGGAAGGCCAGCGCAGCGGTACCGGCGCCGGCCACGTACCAGGTCTGCTGCTCGGTCAGCAGGCGCGCTGGCTGGTTGGCCTGGGCTTCGCGCAGTTGCAGCTTCAGGCGCTGGTTTTCCTGGCTCAGGCGGGATATCCGCGCTTCGTCCTGGCTGTTGTCCGGTTCCGCCGCTGGCGCGCTCAGTTGTGCCTGCAGGGCCTGGCGCTGCTGCTCGCTGTCGGCGAGGCGGGCTTCCAGGGCCTTGATGCGTTCGTCGGCCTCCTGCATGGCATCGGCCTCGGTGCTCGGGGCGTTGTCGGGCAGGGCGGCGGCTGCGCCATTGGACAGCGCTGGCGCCGGTGGTTCCGTGGCGGGGTCTTCGGCCTGGGCGGCCAGGGGCAGGACGAGGCACAACAGCAGGGGCAGACGATGCATCGCGACTCCTTGTTCGATGATACAGCGCAGGCCCTTACGGGCCTGTGATTCGGCTGCGCATCCCCGGCGTCCCTGCCCTGGGGCTGCAACGAGCGTGCGTCGTTACGGCAGGACTTTCTTGAACGGCTTGACCACGACCTCAGCGTAGACGCCGGCGGCGCGGTACGGGTCGGCGTCGGCCCAGGCCTGGGCGGCGGCCAGGGAGTCGAACTCGGCGACGATCAGGCTGCCGGTGAAGCCGGCGGCGCCCGGGTCGTTGCTGTCGATGGCCGGGTGCGGGCCGGCCAGCACCAGGCGGCCTTCTTCCTTCAGTTGCTCCAGGCGCGCGATGTGCGCGGGGCGGGCGGCCAGGCGGCGTTCTTGGGAGGCGGTGATGTCACGGGCAATGATCGCGTAGAGCATGTCAGTCCTTGGGTTTTTCGCCGGTAGGTTCATCGTGCATGTGGCGGGCCAGGAACACGCCCTGGCCGATCAGGAACAGCAGGGTCATGCCCAGGCTGCCGAACACCTTGAAGTCCACCCAGATGCTCTGGAAGGTGAAGGCGACGAACAGCTGGACACAGCCGCAGATCAGGAAGAACAGCACCCAGGCGATGTTCAGTTTCGCCCAGAGCGAATCGGTCAGGTGCACCGCGTGGCCCATGATGCGCTGGATCAGCGGCTGGCCGCCAATGAAGTGGCTGCCGGCGAAGGCCAGGGCAAACAGCCAGTTCACCACCGGTGCCTTCCACTTGAGGAAGGTTTCGCTATGGAAGGCCAGGGTCATGCCGCCGAACACCAGGCAGGCGGCCAGGGTCACCCACTGGCCCTTGTCCAGCTTGCGCTGCTTGATCAGCAGGGCGCCGTAGACCACCACGGAAGTGGCGATCAGCACGGCCGTGGCGCTGTAGATCCCGCCGACCGAGAAGCTCTGGCCGGCGAGTTCGACGTTGCGCGGGTCGAGCTTGTAGACGATGAAGAAGAGAATGAGGGGAATGAAATCGATGAATTGCTTCATTACGGCAGCCAGAGCCCAGTAGAGCCGGCATAATACCAACCTGCGGGTGAACTGAAAGGGTCATCCGCCCAACGCTGTGCCAGATCATGGTTTCAAGCGATTGCCGTGATCGCGTTGGCAGCAAAGCGTCTATACAGAAAGTTAGCCCACCGTCCCTCCTGGAAACCGCATGCGAGTCGACCTGCACTGCCACAGCACCGCGTCCGACGGACAGCTCAGCCCGACGGCCCTGGTCGAGCGCGCCCATGGGCGCGGCGTGCGCGTGCTGGCGCTGACCGACCACGACACCCTCGATGGCCTGCCCGAGGCGCGCCGCGCCGCGCAGACCCTGGGCATGGAACTGGTGGACGGTGTCGAGCTGTCCTGTACCTGGGGCGGGGCGACCATCCACGTGCTGGGCTACGGCTTCGACGCCACGGCCGAGCCGCTGGTCAAGGCGCTGGACGAGTTGCACCGCGCCCGCTGGACCCGCGCCGAGGAGATCGGTCGGCGCCTGGAGGCCAAGGGCATGCCCGGCGCCTTCGAGGGCGCGCGGGCCGTGCAGGTCGAGCTGGGCGACAGCGAGAACGCCCCGGCGCGTCCGCACTTCGCCGAGTTCCTGCTGCGCCAGGGCTACGTCAAGGACCGCGCCGAGGCCTTCCGCAAGTGGCTGGGCGCCGGCAAGCTGGGGGACGTCAAGCAGCACTGGCCGAGCCTCGCCGATGCCGTCGGCACGCTGCGCGCGGCGGGCGCCTGGATCAGCCTCGCGCATCCCTACCAGTACGATTTCACCCGCACCAAACGACGCAAGCTGGTGGCCGACTTCATCGCCGCCGGCGGCCATGCGCTGGAAGTCTGCAACGGCCCGCAGCCGGCCGAGCAGGTGGGTGTGCTGAGCATCCTGGTCCGCGAGTTCGGCCTGATGGTCACCGCCGGCAGCGACTTCCACGGCCCCAGCGACTGGTCGGAACTGGGCCTCTACCGGAGCGTGCCGGAAGACCTGCCGCTGCTCTGGCCGCGCTTCGCCAGCGCCGAGAACGCCATCGGGATCAAGGAGACTCCATGAGCCAGTTCTTTCAGATCCACCCGGAAAATCCCCAGGCGCGCCTGATCAAGCAGGCCGTGGAGATCGTCCGGCAGGGGGGAGTGATCGCCTATCCCACCGACTCGTCCTATGCGCTGGGTTGCCGCATCGGCGAGAAGTCCGCGGTGGAGCGCATCCGCCATATCCGCCGGCTGGACGACAAGCACAACTTCACCCTGGTCTGCCGCGACCTGTCGGAGCTGGGCCTCTACGCCAAGGTCGACACCGGCCTGTTCCGCCTGCTCAAGGCGCACACGCCCGGCCCCTACACCTTCATCCTCAACGCCACCCGCGAAGTGCCGCGCATGCTGCTGCACCCCAAGCGCCGCACCATCGGCCTGCGCGTACCGGCCTGCCCGATCGCCCTGGCGCTGCTGGAGGAGCTGGGCGAGCCGCTGATGAGCGTCAGCCTGATCCTGCCGGGGGAAAGCGAGCCGCTGAACGATCCCTATGAGATGCGCGACCAGCTGGAACACCTGGTCGACCTGATCATCGACGGCGGCTTCGGCGGCGGCGAGGCTTCCACCGTGATAGCCCTGACCGACGAGGACCCGGTGGTGGTGCGCGTCGGCTGCGGCGACCCGGAACCCTTCATGGTCAACGCCTGAGCACGCCCGGCGTGCTGGCTATACTCCCTCGTTCCATCGCCGAACCCGCGAGGTTGACCGCTTGACCAGCGTCGAATCCCTGCGCCGTGTGCTGTCCGGCATGCGCCCTACCGGGCGCCTGCACCTGGGGCATTACCACGGCGTGCTGCAGAACTGGGTGAAACTGCAGCACGAGTACGAATGCTACTTCTCCATCGTCGACTGGCACGCCCTGACCACCGAGTACGACGAGACCGCCAGCATCCGCCAGCACGTGCGCGACATGGCCATCGACTGGCTGGCGGTGGGCGTCAGCCCCAGCGCCTCGACGCTGTTCATCCAGTCCCAGGTGCCCGAACACGCCGAACTGCACCTGCTGCTGTCGATGATCTGCCCGCTGTCCTGGCTGGAACGCGTGCCGACCTACAAGGAGCTGCAGGAGAAGCTCAGCCACAAGGACCTCTCCACCTTCGGCTTCCTCGGCTACCCGCTGCTGCAGGCCGCCGACATCCTGATCTACCGCGCAGGCCTGGTGCCGGTGGGCTCGGACCAGTTCGCCCACGTCGAATTCACCCGCGAGATCGCCCGCCGCTTCAACCACCTGTACGGCGGTGAGGACGACTTCGAGGAGCGAGCGCAGACTGCCATCGCGCGCCTGGGCAAGAAGACCGGCAAGCTCTACGCCAGCCTGCGCCGCGCCTGGCAGGAGCAGGGCGACGCCGAGGCGCTGGAAACCGCCCGTGCGCTGCTCATGGAGCAGCAGAGTCTGACGCTGGGCGACCGCGACCGGCTGTTCGGCTACCTCGAAGGCAGCAGCCGGGTGCTGCTGCCCGAGCCGCAGACCCTCACCAGCCACGCGCCGAGGATGCCGGGGCTGGACGGGCAGAAGATGTCCAAGTCGCACCACAACACCATCGCCCTGCGCGACAGCCCGGCGGTGATCGAGGAAAAGATCGCGCGCATGCCCACTGACCCGGCGCGCGTGCATCGCCGCGATCCGGGTGAGCCGGAGCGCTGCCCGGTGTGGCAGTGGCACCTGATCTATTCCGACGACGGCTGCCGCCAGTGGGTACAGGAGGGTTGCCGCAGCGCCGGGATCGGCTGCCTGGACTGCAAGCGACCGCTGATCGAGTCGATCCTCCAGGAACTGGCGCCGATCCAGGAGCGCGCGCTGGACTACGAGGACAACCCCGAACTGGTGCGCAGCATCCTCGCCGAAGGCGCCGAGCGTGCCCGCGAGGCGGCGCGGGAGACCCTGGTGGAGGTGCGGCATGCCATGGGGCTGTCCTACCGCTGAGAGCCAAGGCTCCTTGTAGGATGGCGTGGAGCGAAGCGATACCCATCGATTCCCTGGGGAAATCGCTGAGGGGTATCGCAAGCTCCAAGCCATCCTACGAAAAGCTCCTGCGTATCGCGGGATGCGACACCGCCCATCCCTTGAGCCAAAAGCCCCTCGCGCCGCCGGCAAAAGCAGGGATAATGCCGCCTTCGAACCCCAGCGCCTGACGAGTGGCCGATGAGTGACCTGACCGAGCCGGAAGCCCCTTCCGCTGCCCTTGAATACCAGATTCCGGTGCAGCTGGCGCTCGTCTATGGCGAGGCCCTGACGGAGATGCCGCAGGACCTGTACATCCCGCCGGATGCGCTGGAGGTCTTCCTCGAAGCCTTCGAGGGCCCGCTCGACCTGCTGCTCTATCTGATCCGCAAGCAGAACATCAACATCCTCGACATCCCCGTGGCGGAGATCACCCGCCAGTACATGGGCTATGTCGAGCTGATGAAGTCGGTGCGCCTGGAGCTGGCCGCCGAGTACCTGGTGATGGCCGCCATGCTCGCCGAGATCAAATCGCGCATGCTGCTGCCGCGCTCGGCCGAGGCCGAGGAAGAAGAGGAAGACCCGCGCGCCGAGCTGATCCGCCGCCTGCAGGAGTACGAGCGCTTCAAGAAGGCCGCCGAGGACCTCGACGAATTGCCGCGCCTGGGTCGCGACTACGTGGTGCCCACCGTTGCCGCGCCGGATGCGCGGGCGCGCCGGCTGCTGCCGGAAGTGGACATGCAGGAACTGATGCTGTGCATGGCCGAGGTACTGCGCCGCGCCGACCTGTTCGAAAGCCACCAGGTCACCCGCGAGATGCTCTCCACCCGCGAACGCATGACCGAAATCCTCGAGCGCCTGAAGGGCGAGGGCTTCGTGCCCTTCATCAGCCTGTTCCGCGTCGAGGAAGGCAAGCTGGGCGTGGTGGTGACCTTCATGGCGGTGCTGGAACTGGTCAAGGAGCAGCTGGTGGAACTGGTGCAGAACGAAGCCTTCGCGCCCATCCACGTTCGCGCCCGTACGGAAGTTCAGGAAGGCGCCGCACGCTTCGGCGAAGGGGCGGAAGAAATCCTGGAAGAGGGCGACGAAGACGTCTTCGAACCGCGCGAAGAGCCGCCGGCCGAGTTGACCTTCGAGGACGGCCATTTCGACGGCCCGGAAGGCGAGGCAGCGCTCGACCAGGCGCTGGATGGCGAGCCGGAAGACGAGCCGCTCTGATCCGCCAGCGTTGCCCTGGCGCCGCGCTTTGAGTAGTTTTCCCGCCTGAACGGCCAATCCTTCCCACTGACCCGAGCTTCCCGATGAACCTCTCCGACCCGCAAGAACTGGCGACGCTGCTCGAAGGCATCCTCCTGGCTGCCGGCAAGCCCATGTCGCTGGAGCGCCTCGGCGAGCTGTTCGAGGAGGCCGAGCGCCCCGAGCCGCAGCAGTTCCGCGATGCGCTGGCGGTGCTGAGCCTGTCCTGCTCCGGGCGGGCCTTCGAGCTGAAGGAAGTCGCCACCGGCTACCGCCTGCAGGTGCGCGAGAAGTTCGCCTCCTGGGTTGGCCGCCTCTGGGAAGAGCGCCCGCAGCGCTATTCCCGTGCGCTGCTGGAAACCCTGGCGCTGATTGCCTACCGCCAGCCCATCACCCGGGGCGAGATCGAGGAAATCCGTGGCGTCGCGGTGAACACCCAGATCGTCAAGACGCTGATGGAGCGCGAGTGGATCCGCATCGTCGGCTACCGCGAAGTCCCTGGCCGCCCGGCCATGCTCGCCACCACCCGCACCTTCCTCGACTACTTCAACCTCAAGAGCCTGGAAGACCTGCCGCCGCTGGCCGAGCTGAAGCTGATGGAGCCCGAGCCGCAGCCGATCCTCGAGGACATGGCACCGGTGGCCAGCCTGCCGAGCCCCGAGGAGTACGACGAGGATTACGTTCCGCCGTCCCTGCAGGCCCTGGCCGATCAGGCCGTGCGTGATGCCGGCGAAGAGCCGGAGCCCGCGCCGCCGGAAGAGCCGAAGGAAGAAACCAGCTTCCGCAGCCTGCTCGCCGAGCTGGATGAGATGGAGCAGGGCCTGAAAACCGACTTCGACGACCTGATCGATCGTCCGCCCAGTGACGACGAGGACAGCGGCGTCGATGCCGATTTCAGCGGGGTTCACGCACTGCCCGAGGTCGAGTCCGAAGCCGTGGCGGCTCCCGCGATGGGCACCGACGCCGAGGCGACCCCCGAGCCGCCTGCACAGCCATCGGCCGCTGCGCCGGAAGAGGAGTGGGACGAGGAGCGCGCCCTGCGCGAGGCCATGCGCGAGGAAATGGAGTTCAACGCGCGTAATCGCGACCATTGAGGCGCGTTCCACGGCGTATTCCAGCCGTTCGGTGATTGACTTCCGCCGCCGGCGCGACGACCTTATGTGCCGCGTTCGACAGGCGCTGGCGGCTACACCCGGGGGAGCCGCGGAAAGACGCCTGTTCGAAGCCCATCCAACCACATTCCACAGTGGCCCGACGCTGCGCGCCGGCCGCTGAGTACCCATATGAAAACAACTCCAATCAGCCGTATCTGCTGGCTCGGCCTCCTGCTGGGCCTGAGCAGCGCTTCGCTTTCCGCCGCCCAGGCACCCGCCGATGCTCCCGCCGTGCCGCAGGCCGGCCAGTCCAAGGACGCCTTCATCGACAGCCTGATGCAACGCATGACGCTGGAAGAGAAGATCGGCCAGCTGCGCCTGGTCAGCGTCGGGCCGGACCATCCCAAGCCGGTACTGCTGAAGGAAATCGCCGCGGGCACCACCGGCGCGGTGTTCAACACCGTGGTTCGCCCGGGCATCCGCGACCTGCAGGACGCGGCCATGAAGAGCCGCCTGAAGATCCCGCTGTTCTTCGCCTATGACGTGGTACATGGCCACCGCACCGTATTCCCCATCGGCCTGGGCCTGGCGGCGAGCTGGGACCTGGCGGCCATCGAGCGCAGCGCCCGCGTCTCGGCCATCGAGGCCAGCGCCGACGGCCTCAACCTGACCTATTCGCCCACCGTCGACATCGCCCGCGATCCGCGTTGGGGCCGTGTCTCCGAAGGCTTCGGCGAAGACGCCTGGCTGACCAGCAAGGTCGCCGCCGCCGTGGTCAAGGGCTACCAGGGCAAGGGCCTGGACCAGCCGGAAACCATCATGGCCGGGGTCAAGCACTTTGCCCTGTACGGCGCCGGCGAAGGCGGCCGCGACTACAACACCGTGGACATGAGCCCGCAGCGCATGTTCCAGGACTACCTGCCGCCGTACCGCGCCGCCATCGACGCCGGCGCCGGCGCGGTGATGGTCTCGCTGAACAGCATCAACGGCGTGCCGGCCACCGCCAACAAATGGCTGCTGCAGGACCTGCTGCGCAAGCAGTGGGGCTACAAGGGCCTGACCCTGAGCGACCACGGCGCGGTGCTGGAGCTGATCAAGCACGGCGTGGCCGCCACCGAGCGCGACGCCACCCAGGCGGCGATCAACGCCGGCGTCGAAATGAACATGAACGACGATCTCTATGGCAAGCACATGCCCGAGCTGCTCAAGGCCGGGCTGATCAGCCAGGACGAGATCGACCGTGCCTGCCGCGACGTGCTCGCCGCCAAGTGGGACATGGGCCTGTTCCAGGACCCGTACCGCTACCTGCAGGGCAAGGACCCGGTGGACACCGACGCCGAGGACCGCCTGCACCGCGCCGACGCCCGCGAGATCGCGCGCAAGGGCATGGTCCTGCTGAAGAACGAAGGCGGTGTGCTGCCGCTCAAGCGTGACGGCGTGATCGCCCTGATCGGCCCGCTGGCCGACAGCAAGCGCGACGTGATGGGCAGCTGGTCCGCTGCCGGCAAGGCCTTCCAGTCCGTGACCGTGCTCGAAGGCATGGGCGCGGCGACCCGTGGCCATGCCGCGCTGCTCTACGCCAAGGGCGCCAACGTCACCGACGATCCGGAAATCGTCAAATACCTCAACGAGTACAGCGAAGACGTCAAGGTCGACCCGCGCACGCCGAAGCAGATGATCGACGAAGCCGTCGAGAAGGCGAAGCAGGCCGACGTGGTGGTGGCCGTGGTCGGCGAGTCCCAGGGCATGGCCCACGAAGCGTCGAGCAAGACCAACCTGCACATCGCGCAGAGCCAGGTCGAGCTGCTCAAGGCCCTCAAGGCCACCGGCAAGCCGCTGGTGCTGGTGCTGATGAACGGCCGGCCGATGGACCTGCGCTGGGAAAGCGCCAACGCCGACGCCGTGCTGGAAACCTGGTTCAGCGGCACCGAGGGCGGCAACGCCATCGCCGACGTGCTGTTCGGCGACTACAACCCGTCGGGCAAGCTGACCATGACCTTCCCGCGCTCGGTGGGCCAGGTGCCGATCTACTACAACCACCTGAACACCGGCCGCCCGTTCGACCACGAGCACCCGAACAAGTACACCTCGCGCTACTTCGACTCGCAGAACGGCCCGCTGTACCCCTTCGGCTTCGGCCTGAGCTACACCGACTTCAGCGTCTCGGACGTGAAGATGTCGGCAGCGAAGATGAAGAAGGGTGACCAGCTGACCGCCAGCGTGACCGTGAAGAACACCGGCAAGGTCGCTGGCGAGACCACCGTGCAGCTCTACCTGCGCGACGTCGCCGCGTCCATCAGCCGCCCGGTCAAGGAGCTCAAGGGCTTCAGCAAGATCCTGCTGCAGCCGGGCGAATCGAAAGTGGTGCAGTTCCCGATCCGCGAGGAAGACCTGCGCTTCTACGACAGCCAGCTGCGCTACGCCTCGGAGCCGGGCGAGTTCAAGGTGTACGTCGGCCTGGATTCGGACAACGTGAAGGAGCAGAGCTTCACACTGCTCTAAGCGCTACTCGCTGCTGCAAACGAAAACGCCACGGCTGATCCAGTCGTGGCGTTTTGCTTTCAGGCGGTATTTGCCGGCCTGCGCGCGCGCAGCTCGATCAGCCAGCGCACCGCGCCTTGTACCAACACGGCGAGCAATGCCGCCTCGGCAAAGCTGGGCAGGCTGTCGTGGCCCGGCAGGCGCAACGCCAGCCACAGGCAGAACGCCGCGAAGGCCGGGCGCCCACTGACCATGCCCCGCAGCAGAGCGATGACGAACTGCGCGCCGTGCAGCCGCTGCGACGACACGCAGAGCACGATGGACAGCAGCGGGAATACCGCCAGCAGGCCGCTCCAGCTCGGCCCGGCCCAGCCGGCGAGGGCAGTGACCGCGAGGGTCAGCAGCGCGCCGGCGAGCATGCGCAGGCTCAGTTCGAGGCGGCCCAGTGGAGCGCTTGTGGCGGCCGTTTCGGCGCGGGGCATGAGCAACTGGCTGGTCAACGCACCCACGGCGGCAGCGGCCAGTGCCCAGGCGGCCGCTGTTGAAAAGGGCTGGGCAGGCAACTGCGTCAAACCCCACGCGGCCAGCAGCCAGGCGCACATCGCGCCGCCCAGGGCCAGCGGCCACCGGTGGCGCCGGCACAGCCAGGCGTAAACGAAGTTGAAGGTCTCGGCGGCGAAGATCGCCGCCAGCGCCAACAGCGCGGCCCGGGCGCCGAACTCGCGGCCGTGCTCCAGGGTGATCAGGTAGAGGATCGGCCCGGCGATGGCCGGCAGGGCGGCGAGACAGCCGGCTGCGGCCGGCCCCCACCAGCGCCCGGAGAGGGACACCAGCAGCAGGAACAACGGAACCAGGGTGAGCTTGAGGGCGAGCATGGAGGAGGCCGGGCAGCGTGGAGGGCGGATTCTAGCCTGCCGATTGGCCGGGTCGATGGCGCCGATGGGGAAAACGAGTTGGACCTTGGCGGCTCGCGGGTGTCAATTAGGGCAGGCCCACTGACATTCACCCATCGAATCGAGAGGAAGTCCGTGAAGAGTCCGTGCATCAAGGTCTGCGAGTTCGAAGAGGGCATCTGCCTGGGCTGTGGTCGCAGTCGCGAGGAAATCAAGGCGTGGAAGCGCGTCGACCACCTGGGCCAGGAGGTGATCCGGGCCGAGGCGGACATGCGCCTGCTGGTACTGGAGGCGCAGGGGAAAAGGCGGTATCGCTGATTGCAAGGCTGTTCTCGAGCAAGCTCGCTCCTACAGTGGGCGGAGCGCTGGCTCTCCGTAGGAGCGAGCTTGCTCGCGAACCCCGGTAACCGAGGGCTTCTACCCCCGCGCCAGATACATTGCCTGCGCCGTATCCAGCATCCGGTTGGAGAACCCCCACTCGTTGTCGTACCAGGCCATCACCTTCACCAGTCGGCCATTCACCCGTGTGTGGCTGGCATCGAAGATCGCCGAGCGCGGGTCATGGTTGAAGTCCACCGACACCAGCGGCTGGCGGTTGAAGCCGAGGATCGGTGAGGTTTCGCTGGCTCGCTCCATCAGTTCGTTGATTTCCTGCGCGCTGGTGTCACGGGCGACCTGCAGCGTGAGGTCCACCAGTGACACGTTGATCACCGGCACCCGCACCGCCAGGCCGGTCAGCTTGCCGGCCAGCTCCGGCAGCACCAGGCCCACCGCCTCGGCGGCGCCGGTCTTCGTGGGAATCATCGACTGGGTGGCCGAGCGCGCCCGGTACGGATCGCTGTGGTAGACGTCGGAGAGATGCTGGTCGTTGGTGTAGGCGTGGATGGTGGTCATCAGGCCGTGTTCGATGCCCAGCTCGCGGTGCAGCACCTGGGCCACCGGCGCCAGGCAGTTGGTGGTGCAGGAGGCGTTGGAGACGATCTGATGTCCCGCGCGCAGGATGCCTTCGTTGACGCCGAACACCACCGTGGCGTCCACGCCCTGGCCCGGCGCCGAGATCAGCACTTGGCGCGCCCCGGCCTGCAAGTGCGCGGCGGCCTTGTCGCGGGAGGTGAACAGGCCGGTGCACTCCAGCACGATATCCACCCCCAGCGCCTGCCACGGCAGATCGGCCGGGTTGCGGATGGCCGTGACGGCGATGCGGTCGCCCTCTACCCTGAGGCTTTCGGCGTCGTGTTCGACGTGGCCGGCAAAGCGGCCGTGCACGCTGTCGTACTGGAACAGGTGGGCGTTGATCGCCGCATCACCGAGGTCGTTGATTGCCACCACCTGCAGGTGGTGGCGGTAGCCTCCCGAGTAGAGCGCGCGGAGCACGTTCCGACCGATGCGGCCAAATCCGTTGATTGCCAGGCGTATAGTCATGAAGGTCGTCTCTTTGCTTTTGTTGTGGTAAAAACCATTAAATTTCGCCGTCGACGAAAAGTAAACGCCTAGTAATCGATGATTATGTTGTAAAAACAACAACTGATAGTCTGTAGGAGAATGCTGCCATGCACCCCCGTGTGCTTGAAGTCACCCAGCGCATCCAGGCCCGCAGCGCGGCCACCCGCCAGCGCTACCTCGACCTGGTCAAGGCAGCCGCCACCAAGGGCCCGCACCGTGGCACGCTGCCCTGCGGCAACCTCGCCCACGGTGTCGCGGCCTGTGGTGATTCCGACAAACAGGCGCTGCGGTTGATGAACCAGGCCAACGTCGCCATCGTCTCCGCCTACAACGACATGCTTTCCGCGCACCAGCCGCTGGAGCGCTTCCCGGAGCTGATCAAGGACGCCCTGCGCGAGATCGGCTCGGTCGGCCAGTTCGCCGGCGGCGTACCGGCCATGTGCGATGGGGTCACCCAGGGCGAGCCGGGCATGGAACTGTCCCTGGCCAGCCGCGACGTGATCGCCATGGGCACCGCTATCGCGCTGTCGCACAACATGTTCGACGCCGCCCTGTGCCTGGGGGTGTGCGACAAGATCGTCCCCGGCCTGCTGATCGGCTCGCTGCGCTTCGGCCACCTGCCGGTGGTGTTCGTGCCCGCCGGCCCGATGCCCACCGGTATCTCCAACAAGGAGAAGGCCGCGGTGCGCCAGCTGTTCGCCGAAGGCAAGGCCACCCGCGAGGAGCTGCTGGCCTCGGAGATGGCCTCCTACCACGCGCCGGGCACCTGCACCTTCTACGGCACCGCCAACACCAACCAGCTGCTGGTGGAGGTGATGGGCCTGCACCTGCCGGGTGCGTCCTTCGTCAACCCGAACACCCCGCTGCGCGACGAGCTGACCCGCGAAGCCGCCCGCCAGGCCGCGCGCCTGACGCCGGAAAACGGCCAGTTCGTGCCCATGGCGGAGATCGTCGACGAGAAGGCCATGGTCAACTCCGTGGTGGCGCTGCTGGCCACCGGCGGCTCGACCAACCATACCCTGCACCTGCTGGCCATCGCCCAGGCCGCCGGCATCCAGCTCACCTGGCAGGACATGGCCGACCTCTCCGAGGTGGTGCCGACCCTGGCGCGCATCTACCCCAACGGCCAGGCCGACATCAACCACTTCCAGGCGGCGGGCGGCATGTCCTACCTGATCCGCCAGCTGCTCGACGGCGGCCTGCTGCACGAAGACGTGCAGACCGTGATGGGCAAGGGGCTGCGTCGCTACCTGCAGGAGCCTTTCCTCGACGGCGGCAAGCTGGTCTGGCGGGAAGGCCCGGCGGCGAGCCTGGACGAGAACATCCTGCGCCCCATCGACAAGCCATTCTCCCCCGAAGGCGGCCTGCGCCTGATGGAAGGCAACCTCGGTCGCGGCGTAATGAAGGTCTCCGCCGTCGCTCTGGAGCACCAGATAGTCGAAGCCCCGGTGCGCATCTTCCACGACCAGTCGAGCCTGGCCGCCGCCTTCAAGGCCGGCGAACTGGAGCGTGATCTGGTGGCCGTGGTGCGCTTCCAGGGTCCGCGCGCCAATGGCATGCCCGAGCTGCACAAGCTCACACCATTCCTCGGCGTGTTGCAGGATCGTGGCTTCAAGGTGGCGCTGGTCACCGACGGGCGCATGTCCGGCGCTTCCGGCAAGGTGCCGGCGGCGATCCACATCTCTCCGGAAGCCCTCAACGGCGGCCCGCTGGCCAAACTGCGCGACGGCGACGTGGTGCGCGTCGACGGCACCACCGGCGAACTGCGCGTGCTGGTGGATGCGGCGGAGTGGGAGGCGCGTCCGCTCGTGGAAACCCCGGTCATCGATAACCTCGGCATGGGCCGCGAGCTGTTCGCCTTCATGCGCAATGCCTTCAGCCCGGCGGAGCAGGGCGCCTGCAGCTTCACCGCCGAACTCAACGGCTGACGGCGGCTATTTCCCGTGCGGCGCGCCTGCCTGCTCGCCGCACGGGGAGTTCTCGGCGCTGGCCTATGCTGGCATGATCCTGCGCCGCAACCTTCCACCCAACTTCCAGGCCCGAGCCCGCGATGAATTCCAACAACGCTCAGACTGCCTCGAACGGTTTCGCCCTGGTCGGCGACATCGGCGGCACCAACGCCCGCTTCGCCCTGTGGCGCGGTGAAGTCCTCGAATCCATCCAGATCCTGGCCTGCGCCGACTACCCGCGCCCGGAAGACGCCGTGCGCGACTACCTGCAGCGCGTCGGCCAGCCGTTGTCCGCCGTCGAGAACGTCTGCCTGGCCTGTGCCGGGCCGGTGGGCGCCGGCGACTTCAAGTTCACCAACAACCACTGGGTGATCCAGCGCGAGGCGTTCCGCGCCGAGCTGGGCCTGAGCCACCTGCTGCTGGTGAACGACTTCAGCACCATGGCCTGGGCGGCCTCGCGGCTGTCGGAGGAACACCTGGTACAGGTGCGCCCCGGCAGGGCGCTGGAAGGCCGCGCCAAGCTGATCATCGGCCCGGGCACCGGCCTGGGCGTCGGCAGCCTGATGCCGCTGCCCGGTGGCGGCTGGGAAGTGCTGCCCTGCGAAGGTGGCCACGTCGACCTGCCGGTGACTTCCGAGCGTGACTTCGCGATCTGGCAACTGCTGCGCGAGAAGTACGGCCACGTCTCGGCCGAGCGCGTGCTCTCCGGCAGCGGGCTGGAAAACCTCTATCGCATGAGCTGCCAGCTCGATGGCGTGGAGCCAAAATGCGCCACTGCCGCCGAGATCGGCGAGCGCGCCATGGCCGGCGATGCCTACGCCGACGCGGTGCTCGAACACTTCTTCCTCTGGCTGGCACGGGTCGCCGGCAATGCCGTGCTGACGGTCGGAACGCTCGGTGGCGTGTACATCACCGGCGGCATCGTCCCGCGCTTCCTCGAACGCTTCCAGCGCAGCGGCTTCGCCGAGGCCTTCCGCACCCGTGGCAAGACCAGCGGCCCCTATCTCGACCCGGTGCCGGTATGGGTCATGACGGCGGACCACCCCGGCCTGTTCGGCGCCGGTGTCGCCCTGGAACAGGCGCTGCGCAACGAAGGCTGACAGACCGCTGAACCCCTGCATAACAAGAAGAAGGGACACCCGAAGTGAACCAGCCTGCCCGATCCATCCTGCTGGTGGACGACGACCAGGAAATCCGTGAGCTGCTGGACGCCTACCTGAGCCGCGCCGGCTTCCAGGTGCGCGCCGTGGCCAACGGCGAGGACTTCCGTCGCGCGCTGTGCGACGAGGAAGCCGCTCTGGCGATCCTCGACGTGATGCTGCCCGACGAGGACGGCTTCAGCCTGTGCCGCTGGATTCGTTCGCACCAGCGCCACGCCTGCATGCCGGTGATCATGCTCACCGCCAGCTCCGACGAGGCCGACCGTGTGGTGGGGCTGGAACTGGGCGCCGATGATTACCTCGGCAAGCCCTTCAGCCCCCGCGAGCTGCTGGCGCGGATCAAGGCGCTGCTGCGCCGCGCGCAGTTCACCCAGGTGCGCGGCGGCGAAGTGCTGGCCTTCGACGACTGGCGGCTGGATACCATCAGCCACCGGCTGTTCCACGAGGACGGCGAGGAGCACTTCCTCAGCGGTGCCGACTTCGCCCTGCTCAAGCTGTTCCTCGATAACCCCAAGCAGATTCTCGACCGCGACACCATCGCCAGCGCCACCCGTGGCCGCGAAGTGATGCCGCTGGAGCGCATCGTCGACATGGCCGTGTCGCGCCTGCGCCAGCGCCTGCGCGATACCGAGAAACCGGCGCGGCTGATCCAGACCGTGCGCGGGAGCGGCTACCTGCTGGCCGCCCAGGTTCGCCCGCACCTCGCCGGCCATGAGTGAACGCCGCCGCTGGCCCCTGGTGCCGCGCTCGCTGCTAGGCCGCATGCTGCTGCTCACCCTGCTGGCGGTGCTGATCGCCCAGGGCCTGTCGAGCCTGTTCTGGATTTCCCACCTGCGCAGCAGCCAGCGCGACGGCCTGCTCACCAGCTCGCGCAGCCTGGCCTATTCCATGGCCGCCAGCGTCAGCTACTTCCGCTCGCTGCCCATCGGCTATCGCCCACTGGTGCTCGACCAGCTGCGCAGCATGGGCGGCACGCGCTTCTTCGTCTCGCTCAATGAACGCCCGCTGGCGATGCAGGAGCTGGCGGATACGCCGAACAAGCAGGCGGTGATCGACATCGTGCAGGACGTGCTGCACCAGAAACTGGGCAAGGACGTCGAGCTGCAGGTGGAAT
Organism: Enterobacterales bacterium AE_CKDN230030158-1A_HGKHYDSX7; assembly: GCA_046940325.1. Lineage (GTDB taxonomy): Bacteria > Pseudomonadota > Gammaproteobacteria > Pseudomonadales > Pseudomonadaceae > Pseudomonas. The sequence goes on from JBKYMN010000003.1 coordinate 573,318, forward strand.
TCGTCAGCCCCGATGACCTGCGGTTGTTCAACGGCGAGCTGAAACTGGAAGAGCTGCCGCGCTCCTGGGCGCACTACGCGCTGACCCTGGAACCGGTGAACCCGCCGGTGCTGGTCACGCAGATCCGCATCGGTGAAAGCGAATGGCTGTACATCGCCAGCCTGATGCCGGCGCCCTACGTGACCCTGGAACCCGAGGGCCTGCCGCCGCAGCAGGCGATCTCCATGATCTTCACCAGTCTGTTGCTGCTGCTCTTCACCGGTCTGCTGGTGCACTGGCAGAGCCGACCGCTCAAGCGCCTGGCCCGCGCCGCCCGTGACATTGCCGTTGGCAGCCCGGACCAGCCACTGGAGGAGGGCGGGGCGAGCGAGCTGGTGGAGGTGTCGCGCGCCTTCAACACCATGCGCGAGCGCATCGACCGCTATGTCAACGAGCGCGGCCAGCTGTTCAGCGGCATCTCCCATGACCTGCGCACGCCCATCACGCGCCTGCGCCTGCGCGTCGAACTGCTGGAGGACGAGCAGGCCCGCGACAAGTTCAGCCACGACCTCGACGAGCTGGAGCTGCTGGTGAAGGGCGCGCTGCAATGCGTGAAGGACACCGACATCCACGAGAACATCGAGCCGGTGGATCTCAACCAGTTGCTGCAGTACGTCGCCGGGCCCTACATCGCCGACGGCCGTGTCGAAGTACTCGGCACGGCGCGCGAGCCCTATCCGGGCAAGCCGCTGGCACTCAAGCGCTGCATCGGCAACCTGCTGGACAACGCCTTGAAGTACGGCGAGCGCGCGCAACTAAGCATCGAGGACGTTGACGACGCCGTGGTGCTGCACGTCGACGACCAGGGCCCCGGCGTGCCGGAGCAGCGCCTGGAAAAGGTCTTCGAACCACGCTTCCGCCTCTCCGAACGCGGCCAGGGGTACGGCCTTGGCCTGGGCATCGCGCGGAACATCGCGCATACCCACGGCGGCGAAGTCAGCCTGCAGAACCGCCGCGAAGGCGGGCTGCGGGTGACGTTGCGCTTGCCGCGCCTGGAAGTGGAGTAGGGCGCTTCTCGCTCTCGTCATCTTTCCCCATGAACATTTGCGCAATGTCACCGGCCGGTGACAATCGAAGATCGCTTCGTTACCCGGAGACCGGAATGCCTTGGATAGACTCGGACCATCGCAAGCGCAGACTTGCTTCCAATAACAAGAACAAGGTGCTCCCCATGAATGCGATCCGTCGCCTGTCGGCCGCCATCTGCTTGTCCTCCTTCTGTCTCTCCCCCCTGCTGGCCCACGCCGGTGAAGTCGAAGTGCTGCACTGGTGGACCTCCCCGGGCGAAAAGCGCGCCGCCGAAACCCTGAAGAAACTCGTCGAAGCCAAGGGCCACACCTGGAAGGACTTCGCCGTCGCCGGTGGCGGTGGCGAGGCGGCCATGACCGTGCTCAAGACCCGCGCCGTCTCCGGCAACCCGCCGGCCGCCGCGCAGATCAAGGGGCCGGACATCCAGGAGTGGGGTGAACTGGGCCTGCTCGCCGACCTCAACGACGTCGCCGCCGAGGGCAAGTGGGACCAGCTGCTGCCTCCGCAGGTGGCGCAGATCATGAAGTACAAGGGCGACTACGTAGCCGTGCCGGTCAACGTGCACCGGGTGAACTGGCTGTACATCAACCCGGAAGTGTTCAAGAAGGCTGGCGCCACCCCGCCGACCACCCTCGATGAATTCTTCGTCGCCGCCGACAAGCTCAAGGCCGCCGGCTTCGTCGCCGTGGCCCATGGCAGCCAGCCCTGGCAGGACGGCACCCTGTTCGAAGACCTGGTACTGAGCAAGATGGGCCCCGAAGGCTACCGCAAGGCCTTCGTCGAACTGGACAAGGCGACGCTGACCGGCGCGCCGATGGCCGACGTCTTCGCCGCCCTGAAGAAGCTGCACGGCTACGTTGACGCCGACGCCGCCGGCCGCGAGTGGAACGTTGCCACCGGCATGGTGATCAACGGCAAGGCCGGCATGCAGATCATGGGCGACTGGGCCAAGAGCGAGTTCACCGCTGCCGGCAAGGTAGCGGGCAAGGACTACCAGTGCCTGCCATTCCCCGGCACGCAGAACGCGTTCGACTACAACATCGATTCCCTGGTGATGTTCAAGCTGAGCAACGCGGAGAACCGCAAGGCCCAGGAGGACCTGGCGCGCGCGGTACTCGACCCGGCCTTCCAGAAGGACTTCAGCCTGAACAAGGGCTCGATCCCGGTGCGCCTGGACGTCGACATGACGCCCTTCGACGCCTGCGCCCAGCAGTCGATGAAGGACTTCAAGGCCGCCTCCGCCAGCGGCAACCTGGTGCCGAGCATGGCCCACAGCATGGCCGCCTCGAGCTATGTGCAGGGCGCGATCTTCGACGTGGTCACCAACTTCTTCAACGACCCCGCCGCCGACCCGCAGAAGGCCGCGCAGCAACTGGGCGCCGCCATCCAGGCCGCCGCACAGTAAGCCCCAGCCGGCCCTGGCAAGGGCCGGCGCTCCACTTTCCCTGAACGACTCCGGGCCGCCACGGCAGCCCGGACGGGCTCACTCATCCTGAGAGAAAGCCGATGGCGACCCCTTCCTCGACACTGACACCCGCCAACGCGCCCCGCGCTTCGCTGCTCGATGGCCTGCAGGCCTGGCTGCCGAAGCTGGTGCTGGCCCCGAGCATGCTCGTGGTGCTGGTCTGCATGTACGGCTACATCGGCTGGACGCTGCTGCTGTCCTTCACCAATTCGCGCTTCATGCCGGCCTACACCTGGGCCGGGCTGAGCCAGTACCAGCGCCTGTGGGACAACGACCGCTGGTGGGTGGCGAGCAAGAACCTGCTGCTGTTCGGCGGCCTGTTCATCGGCGTCTGCCTGGTGCTGGGCGTGTTCCTCGCGGTGCTGCTGGACCAGCGCATCCGCCGCGAAGGCTTCATCCGCACCGTCTACCTCTACCCCATGGCGCTGTCGATGATCGTCACCGGCACCGCCTGGAAGTGGCTGCTCAACCCCGGCCTGGGCCTGGACAAGCTGCTGCGCGACTGGGGCTGGACGGGCTTTCGCTTCGACTGGCTGGTGGACCCGGAACGGGTCGTCTACTGCCTGGTGATTGCCGCCGTGTGGCAGGCCTCGGGTTTCGTCATGGCGCTGTTCCTCGCCGGCCTGCGCGGGGTCGACCCGGCCATCGTGCGTGCCGCCCAGGTGGACGGCGCGAGCCTGCCGACCATCTACCTGCGCATCGTCCTGCCAAGCCTGCGCCCGGTGTTCTTCAGCGCGCTGATGATCCTCGCGCACATCGCCATCAAGAGCTTCGACCTGGTCGCCGCGATGACCGCCGGCGGCCCCGGCTACTCCTCCGACCTGCCGGCGATGTTCATGTACGCCCACACCTTCACCCGCGGCCAGATGGGCCTGGGCGCGGCCAGCGCGATGCTGATGCTGGGCGCCGTGCTGGCCATCGTCGTGCCGTACCTGTATTCCGAACTGCGGGGCAAGCGCCATGACTGATGCGACCCTCAAACCCGCCTTCAGCTTCAGCCGCCTGGCGGTGTACGCCACCCTCTGGGGCGCCGTGGCGCTCTACGTGATCCCGCTGCTGGTGATGCTGCTGACCAGCTTCAAGTCACCCGAGGACATCAGGAGCAGCAACCTGCTGGCGCTGCCCGACGTGTTCACCGCCATCGGCTGGGTGAAGGCCTGGGCCGCGGTGGGCGACTACTTCTGGAACTCGGTGAAGATCACTGTGCCAGGCGTGCTGATCTCCACTTTCATTGGCGCCATGAACGGCTACGTGCTGTCGATGTGGCGCTTCCGCGGCTCGCAGCTGTTCTTTGGCGCGCTGCTGTTCGGCTGCTTCCTGCCGTTCCAGGTGATCCTCCTGCCGATGTCCTTCACCCTCGGCAAGCTGGGCCTGGCCAACACCACCATTGGCCTGGTGATGGTCCACTGCATCTATGGCCTGGCCTTCACCACGCTGTTCTTCCGCAACTACTTCGTGGCGATTCCCGATGCCCTGGTGAAGGCCGCGCGGCTGGACGGCGCCGGCTTCTTCACCATCTTCCTGCGCATCCTGATGCCCATGTCCACGCCCATCGTGATGGTCTGCCTGATCTGGCAGTTCACCCAGATCTGGAACGACTTCCTGTTCGGCGTGGTGTTCGCCAGCGGCGATGCGCAGCCGATCACGGTGGCGCTGAACAACCTGGTGAACATCAGCACCGGGGTCAAGGAATACAACGTCGACATGGCCGCCGCGATGATCGCGGCGCTGCCCACGCTGGTGGTCTACGTACTGGCCGGCAAGTACTTCGTGCGCGGGCTGACTGCCGGCGCGGTCAAAGGTTGAGGTAAGCCCAAGATGTCCACACTCGAACTGCGCAACCTGCACAAATCCTACGGTAGCGGCCTGGCCGACACCCTGAAGTCGATCAACCTGTCGATTGACTCGGGCGAGTTCCTGATCCTGGTCGGCCCCTCCGGCTGCGGCAAATCCACCCTGATGAACTGCATCGCCGGGCTGGAGAACGTCACCGGCGGCGCCATCCTGGTGGACGGCCAGGACATCAGCGGGATGAGCCCGAAGGATCGCGACATCGCCATGGTGTTCCAGTCCTACGCGCTGTACCCGACCATGAGCGTGCGCGAGAACATCGCCTTCGGCCTGAAGATCCGCAAGTTGCCCAAGGCGGAGATCGACGCCGAAGTGGCGCGGGTGTCCAAGCTGCTGCAGATCGAGCACCTGCTCGAGCGCAAGCCTTCGCAGCTCTCCGGCGGCCAGCAGCAGCGCGTGGCCATGGGCCGGGCGCTGGCACGGCGGCCGAAGATCTACCTGTTCGATGAGCCGCTGTCGAACCTCGACGCCAAGCTGCGCGTGGAGATGCGTACCGAAATCAAGCTGATGCACCAGCGCCTGAAGACCACCACGGTGTACGTGACCCACGACCAGATCGAGGCCATGACCCTGGGTGACAAGGTGGCGGTGATGAAGGACGGCATCGTCCAGCAGTTCGGCACACCCCAGCAGATCTACAACGACCCGGCCAACCTGTTCGTTGCCAGCTTCATCGGCTCGCCGCCGATGAACTTCATCCCGCTCAAGGTGCAGCAGCAGGGCGGCCGCCTGGTCGGCCTGCTGGACAGCGGCCAGGACCGTTGCGAGCTGCCGCTGCAGCTGGACGCCGGGCTGGTCGAGGGTCGCGAATTGATCCTCGGCGTGCGTCCGGAGCAGGTGCAGCTGGCCAGCGATGGCGCCAACGGCCCGAGCGACCTGCGCGCCGAAGTCGAGGTGGTCGAGCCTACCGGCCCGGACACCCTGGCCTTCGTCACCCTCAACGGCGCGAAGGTCTGCTGCCGTCTCGCACCGGACCAGGCGCCGCAGCCGGGCTCGTCGCTGCAGCTGCGCTTCGATCCTTCCCGCGCGCTGCTCTTCGACGCGGCGAGCGGCGAACGTCTGCGCGCCGAACCGCGCGGCGACGGGGCGAACAAGGTGACACCGCTGGCCCGACAGAAGCATTCCTGAAACACCCCCTGCCTGTAACTACGCTAGAAACCAAGACAACGAGGATGCTGGAGATGCACAAGAACAAGAAAACCCGGCCCACCGCCCGCACCTTGGGCTGCCTGATCGCCCTGGGCGGCGCCTGCGCGGGCAACGTCGCCCACGCCGCCGACGCCTTCTCTTCCGAGTCCCAGTGGGGCCTGGGTGACTGGGGCGGCAAGCGCACCGAGCTGCTGGAGAAGGGCTACGACTTCAAGCTCGACTACGTCGGCGAGGTCGCCAGCAACCTGGGCGGCGGCTACGACCAGCACACCACCGCGCGCTACTCCGATCAGTTCGCCCTGGGCACCCACCTGGACCTGCAGAAGATCCTCGGCTGGGATGACACCGAGTTCCAGCTGACGGTCACCGAGCGTAGCGGCCGCAACCTCTCCAACGACCGCATCAGCGACCCGCGCGCCGGTCAGTTCAGCTCCGTGCAGGAAGTCTGGGGCCGCGGCCAGACCTGGCGCCTGACGCAGATGTGGATCAAGCAGAAGTACTTCGACGGCGCGCTGGACGTGAAGGTCGGCCGCTTCGGCGAGGGCGAGGACTTCAACAGCTTCCCCTGCGACTTCCAGAACCTGGCCTTCTGCGGCTCGCAGGTGGGCAACTGGGTCGGCGGCATCTGGTACAACTGGCCGGTCAGCCAGTGGGCCGCGCGGGTGAAGTGGAACTTCAACGACGAGTGGTACGCCCAGGTCGGCGCCTACAACCAGAACCCGTCGAACCTGGAGACCGGCAACGGCTTCAAGCTCAACGGCAGCGGCACCAAGGGCACCATCCTGCCGGTGGAGCTGGTGTGGATGCCCAAGGTCGGCGCCCAGCAGCTGCCCGGCGAATACCGCCTGGGCTACTACTACAGCACCGCCGAGGCTGACGACGTGTACGACGACGTCAATGGCAACCCGCAGGCGCTCACCGGCGAGCCGGCCAAGACCCACAGCGGCAAGCACGGCTGGTGGGTGGTGGCGCAGCAGCAGGTGACCGCGCACAACGGCGACGCTTCGCGTGGCCTGAGCCTGTTCGCCAACTTCACCGTGCACGACAAGGCCACCAACACCGTCGACAACTACCAGCAACTGGGCGTCGTCTACAAAGGCCCGTTCGATGCGCGGCCCAAGGACGACATCGGCTTCGGCGTGGCGCGCATCCACGTCAACGATGACGTGCAGGACCGCCAGCGCCTGGTGAATCAGGTCAATGGCATCGACGACTACGACAACCCGCTGTACCAGCCCATCCAGGACACCGAGTACAACGCCGAGCTGTACTACGGCGTGCATGTGACCAATTGGCTCACCGTGCGCCCGAACCTGCAGTACATCCGCCATCCGGGCGGGGTGGACGAGGTCAACAACGCCGTGGTGGCCGGCCTGAAGATCCAGTCCAGCTTCTGATTGCTCCCTGGTGCGAACCTGGCCCGTCCTTGCGACGGGCCTTTTTTGTCTGCTCCGGGCGCTGTGTTGGGTGGTTCCTCGGCTGCTTTTTGTAGGAGCGAGCTTGCTCGCGAATAAGCCGGGGCTCCGGTGTCAGGCGGTTCGCGAGCAGGCTCGCTCCTGCAGAAGCCAGAGGCGGGCGGACCCGGAGCGGGCGAGGAACCCTTTTTCATTGGCGCGGGCGCTGCGCGTGACTAGGCTTTGCGGTTAGAATCGCGGCCTTTTCTGTAAGATGTAGTGAAACTACAGAGATCTTCACGCCCCGGAATGTCCGGGCAGGGATTGGATCAGGACATTCGGACCATGCTCGAGCATCCGCTTCAGCGCTTTTTTCATTCCATGCGGGGCAAGCGCCCCTTCGACTGGGTGCGCTTCCAGCGCCGCGACCTGCTGCTGATCGACCACCCGCAGTGCCAGGCGGTGTTCAGCCGCCAGGGCGCCCAGTTGCTGCATTTCCAGCCGCGCGGCGCGCGCCCGCTGCTGTGGTGCTCCAGCCAGTGGCCGAGCCTGAGCACGGCGCCGATCCGTGGCGGCATTCCGGTCTGCTGGCCGTGGTTCGGCAGCCATCCCACCGAGGCCGACTGGCCGCAGCACGGCTGGGCGCGCCAGCGCGAGTGGCGCATGCTCGACGCCTGGGCCGACGATCAGAAAGCCGTGGTCAGCTGGCAGCTGGATATCGAGGACTGGCACGTGCGCCTGGAAGCGCGCCTGGGCCAGGAGCTGGATATCGAACTCTCCAGCTACCACGAGGATGACAGCGACTGCCTGTTCAGCTTCGCCCTGCAACCCTACTGGCGCGTGGGGTCGCTGCGCCGCTCGGTAGTCCATGGCATGGAACTGGACGGCAAGGCCAGCGGCCTGCCCAACACCTGGGCGCCCCGTGGCGCGGTCAAGCAGGTGCTCTACAACACCGGTTCCCTGGTGCTGGAAGATGCCGGCTGGCAGCGTCGCCTGCGCATCGACAAGAACACCAGCGCCGGCAGCGTCATCTGGCACCCGGGCAGCCGCGCGGTCGAGCAGGTGGAGCCGGGTGAGGCGGAGCGCTTCCTGTGCATCGGCGCCGCCGGTTATCGCGCGGGCGGGCTGATCCTCGCCCAGGGCGAGCGCATGCTGCTGAACCTGCGCGCCGGGTTGGTCTGACCGGCTGATCCCTGCGGCCAGCCGAGCCTCTAGGAGCGAGCTTGCTCGCGAACCGCTTGACTCTGGCGTGCCGTGCGAGCCTGTTCGCGAGCAAGCTCGCTCCTACGAAAAGCAGGGAGGCGGACAGCCCCGCTGAGGGCCATCCGCAAGACGAGGGGCGAGCCCTCAGGACGGTTGCTGCGGGGTACCCAGCAGCGATTTGCCGGTTTTCTTCTGCCGCTTGGCCATGCGCTTTTCATGCGCGGTTTTCAGCGGCTTCTTCTTCGCTTGTTTCTTCGCGTCGAGACCTTTCACGAGCCTGTCCTCCAGGGGACGCCCTCGGGCCGAGAGCTGACTGCTTCAGCATAGCCCCGTGGCGGGTGGCCGTTCAGCCGGCGGACAGGCGTTCCAGTTCGCGGCGTACCATGTTGGCGTAGTGCGGCGGGTTCAGGCGGTACAGCTCGCCGGCCACCCAGGGCAGCCAGCGGCCGCCGAGGCGGTCGCGTTCGGCCAGCAGGCGCCGGGCTTCGGCTTCGGCGCGCTGGGCGTGTTCCAGGTGGTAGTCGGCGCGGCTCATCGAGGGCGGGTCAGGTCTTGGCGCAGCTCAGGGTCTGCGGGTCGATGGTGATGCTGGCGAGCGGCTTGGCGTCGCTGCCGGCGTATTCGTGGGTGACGCTCAGGTGGTGCTCGCGGAAGCGCTGCAGCAAATCGGGCTGCTGGCAGGTGGTCTCCGAGAGCTGCTTCTTCAGGCCGTTCTCGAACTTGGCGCGGGCGCCCAGGTCCATGGCGTCCAGGCGCAGGTTGGAGATGGCGTAGCGGTAATACAGCATCTTCTTCGCCGGGTCGAGCTGCACGCTGTTGAGGGTGGTCACCTTGTCCACCTGGCGTGGCAGGTTGGATTTGGTCACCTGGTCGAAATAGTCTGCCGATTCCTTGAGGAATTTCGCTTCCTCGGGAGAGTCTTCGGCGTGGACGGCGAGGCTTGCGAGCAACAGGAAGGGCAGGGCGAGACGGGCAAACGGCATGGGAGATTCCTGTACGGCGGATGGGAGTGGGGCGAAGGTGCAGGCTCAACAGGTGCGACAGCCCGAGCATGGCCGGGTTCGCTCGAGTTTGCCGTGACGGCACGCTCATGGCTTGTGAGTGTAGAGCACCGTCAGCGGCTGGCCGCTCGCGGGGCGATACTTTTGCGAGTAGGCTTCGACCGGCCGTTACTCCCACCTCTTTCGCAGGTCTGCCACCCCGCCATGATCGAACTGACCCACCTCGACCTCCGCACCGATCCCGCCGCGCAACGCGTGGTGAAGGACGAAACCGTCACCGTCGAGTTCGCCGCCACACCGGGGGAGCTGATGAGTCTCGAAGGTCCCAACCGCTATGCCGTCGGCGACGCGATCATCAGTGGCGCAACCGGCGAGCGCTGGGTAGTTTCCCGCGAGCGTTTCGATCCGAAGTACCGGCCCGCCGACGCCGCGCTGGTCCACGGCGAGCCGGGCGCCTACCGCAACATACCCAGCCCGGTGCTGGCCCGGCGCATGGACGAACCCTTCACCCTGTTGCGCTCCGCCGGTGGCGACCGTCTTACCGGCTCCGCTGGCGATTGGGTCATGCAGTACGCTCCCGGCGACTACGGCGTGGTCAAGGCCGAGCGCTTCGCCAAGGTCTATCGGCTGGCCGACTGAATCCGCTTCCGCGCTGGCCGGCAACGCTCGCCAGCGGCTATGGTCTCTCCTGGCGGACGCTCTGCGTCGCGCATTTCTTGCAACTTTGCCGGCGCTGTGCGGGTCCACCCTGCAGCCGCCGGCGGGCGGACGCTGATCGGGAGGACGGTGCGGGATGCGATTCATGGACATGCGCGGGCTCAATCTGGGGCCCTGGAAGCTGATCAAGCTGACGCTCAAGGAGTTTCTCGACGACGAGATGCCCACCTATGCCGCGGCGCTGGCCTACCAGGGGCTGTTCTCGCTGTTCCCGTTCCTGCTGTTCCTCATCGCGCTGCTGGGCTTTCTGCACCTGCCGGAGTTCTTTGACTTCCTTCGCCAGCAGGCCGACTACGTGCTGCCGACCCAGGCACTGGAGCAGGTCAACCCGGTGATCGACCAGTTGCAGCAGCGCCAGGGCGGCCTGCTGTCCATCGGTATCGTGGTGGCGCTGTGGTCGTCCTCGGCGGCGGTGCGCTCGCTGATGATCGCGCTCAACGCCGCCTACGATGTGCGCGAAGCGCGCCCGGCGTGGAAGCGTATCCCGCTGTCGCTGTTCTACACCTTCGGCCTGGTGGCCATGCTGATGCTGATTGCCGCGCTGATGATCCTCGGGCCCCAGGTGATGGGCTGGATCGCCGCCAAGGTGGGGCTGGAGGACTTCGTGGTGATTCTCTGGAGCATCCTGCGCTGGCCGGTGATCGTGCTGCTGATGATGATGGCGGTGGCGATCATCTACTACGTCACGCCCAACGTGCAGCAGAAGTTCCGCTTCATCACCCCCGGCTCGGTACTCGCCGTGGTGCTGTGGATTTCCGCCTCGCTGGGCTTTGGTTACTACGTGAAGAACTTCGCCGACTACAACGCCATGTACGGCAGCGTCGGCGCGATCATCGTGCTGCTGCTGTATTTCTACATCTCGTCGGCGGTGCTGTTGCTGGGGGCGGAGCTCAACGCGGTGATCGAGCACCATCTGCCCCACGGCAAGGACGAGGGCGAGCGCACCTTCGCCCGGGCCGAGCCGATGCCTGACGAGAACTAGGGCTCGACCGGCTGGCCAGCGACGGCGGGCGGCTCGCTGAGCAGCGAGTTGACCAGCGCGGTGGCCTTCTCGAACGACGGGTAGCCGCTCTTGGCGACATCCAGGTTGCCGTAGTCTTCCAGGTATTGCTGCGCCTTCTGCGGGTCGGCCTGCTCCACCAGGAAGGGCTCGGACCAGATCTTGTAGAGCAGCGCCACGGCGTAGGGCTGGCCGGCGTCGGCAGCCTTCTCCAGCAGCGGCAGCACCTCGTCCACCTGCGGCCCTTCCTTGATTTTCAGCAGCGCCATGTAGAAGCTCGCCTCGCCGCGGACGTCCTTCTCCAGGGAACGGGCGAGCAGGGCCTCGGCCAGCTCGTAGTTGGCCAGGTCGCCACTGGCGATCAGCAGTTTCGCCTGCAGCATGTCGTTCTGGTAGAGCAGGCGCTCCTGGCGACAGGCTTCGCCGCTCAGTGGCTCGTCGCAGGGGTTGCTGGCGGAGGTGGAGCAGCCGGCCAGCAGCAGCGGCAGGGCCAGGGCGGCCAGCAGGTAAGGTACGTGTTGCTTGCCCATGCAAGTCCCTCGGGAGCGAATGTCAGGGTTCGACCGGTCGGTGGGCGCGCCGGTTCTGCTCAATGGCGAACAGCATAGCCGCTGCGCTACACAAGGGCCGCGCGAGGGCTCATAGAGCCTCGAAACCGGGCAGGCGCGGCAGGCGCTCGATGAGGAAGTCGATCAGAGCGCGGGTCCGGGCCGGCAGAAAAAGGCGCGAAGGATACAGCAGACTGGCCTCCTGGGTAGGCCCGCGCCAATCCGGAAGCAGACGTTGCAGGCTGCCGTCGGCCAGCAGGTCGGCCACCAGCCAGGCCGGGGTCAGGCCGAAGCCGGCGCCCAGGCAGTAACTCTCGCGGATCGCCAGGGAGCTGTTCACCGTGTAGCGGCTGCGGGTGGCGAGGTTCAGCTCGCGGCCGTCGGCGTGACGCAGCAGCAGGTTCTGCCCGGCGTCGAGCCAGGCGAAGCGCAGGTAGTCGGCCAGCGGCAGGTCTCTGGGGCTGGCCAGCTCCGGCAGACCCGAAATCCACGCGGGTGACGCAACCAGGTAGCGCGGCGAGCGGGCCAGCGGGCGGGCGATCAGCTGTTCCGGCAATTCGCCACCCAGGCGCAGGGCCAGGTCGATGCCTTCCTCGGCGAGATCGACGAAACGGTCGTTGAGCAGCAGCTCCACCTCGACCTCCGGGTGCCGTTGCATGAACTCCAGCAGCAGCGCGTTCAGGCGCAGCACGCCCAGGCTCACCGGCGCACTGACCCGCAGGCGGCCGCGTACCTGCTCGGTCTCACCACGGGCCTCGCTGACGCCCTCGGCGTAACTTTCCAGCGTCTGCCTGGCGTGCTCGTAGAAGCGCCGGCCCTGCTCGGTGGGCTGCACGCGGGTGGTGCTGCGGATCAGCAGCTGTGCGCCGACCTGTCGCTCCAGCGCCGCCATGGTCTTGCTCACCGTCGGCTGGCTGCTGCCGGATTCGCGGGCCACGGCCGAAAGGCTGCCCAGCTCCACGGCGCGGACAAAACAGTGCAACGCCTTGAGGGTATCCATGTCCTATTCATTTATCGAATGGCGGGTCTTCGAATATGCCGTCTACCGCTGTGTTTGGGAATGGCTGAGCCTGTGGCCGTCCCACTACCGATACCGAGGAATGCCATGAAAAGACTGCTGCTCGCCGCCCTGGTCGCCCTGGCCCTGCCGCTGGCGCAGGCCGAACCAGGACACTGGCAGGCGACCTGGAGCGCCAGCCCGCAGCGTACCTGGGGCAAGGAAGTACCGCTGCCGCTGGGGGTGCCGCCGGTGATCGGCAATCACACGCTGCGGCAGAGCGTGAAAGTCAGCCTGGGGGGCCAGCGCGTACGCATCGCCCTGTCCAACGCCTACGGCAGCCAGCCGGTGGCCATCGGCGGTGCTGCCGTGGCGCTCGTCGCGTCGGCCGGGCAACTCGATGGCCCGAGCCGCCGCCTGACCTTCGCCGGCCAGCCCACGGCCTACATCGCACCGGGCGCCGAGTTGCTCAGCGATCCGCTGGACCTCGCCGTGCCGCCGCTGGGCGAACTGGCCGTATCGATGTATCTGCCGCAGCCCACTGCCATCGAAAGCTTCCACTGGGACGGCAAGCAGCGCGTCTACGGCGGGCCGGGCGAACAGCTCGACGCTGCGCGCCTGCCGGCAGACGGCAAGATGGAAGCGCGGCTGTTCCTCGCCGACGTGCTGGTGGAAAGCCCCGAAGCGCGCCCGGTGGTAGCGGTGCTCGGCGACTCGATCACCGATGGCCGTGGCGCCAGCCTCGACGGCAACCAGCGCTGGCCGGACGTGCTGGCGCAGCGCTTGGCGGAGCGCCACGTAGGCGTGATCAACGCCGGTATCTCCGGCGCGCGGCTGCTCTCCGACGGCATGGGGCAGAGTGCCCTGGTGCGCTTCCAGCGCGACGTGCTGGGCAAGCCGGGGGTGAAGGCGGCCATCGTCCTGCTGGGGATCAACGACATCTCCTGGCCCGGCAGCACCTTCGCGCCGAACAACCCGCTGGTGCAGTACGAGGACCTGGTCGCCGGCTACCGGCAACTGATCGCCCAGGCCCATGTGCGCGGCGTGCGTATCGTCGGCGCAACCTTACTGCCATTCGAGCGCGCCCTCAGCGGGTCGCCCATCGAGAACTACCACGCGGCCAGCAAGGAGGCGCTGCGCCAGCGGGTGAACCAGTGGATTCGCGAGAGTGGCGAGTTCGATGCGGTGGTGGACCTGGATGCGCACCTGCGCGACCCGGCTCATCCGCTACGCCTGCGACCGAAGTACGACAGTGGTGATCATCTGCATCCCAACGATGCGGGAAACCGGGCGATGGCGGAGAGCGTGGATATCGAACCCTTGCTGTAGGAGCGAGCTTGCTCGCGAACCGCTTCAGGCCGTACCCGCCGACGAGCTGTGTTCGCGAGCAGGCTCGCTCCTGCGAAAAGCAGCTCGGATAACCTCAATTGCCGAAAACCGGCCCCGTGCTGTCGTCGTCCATCCCGCGCTCCAGCTTGATCTTCAGCGCCAGGTCGGTTCGCGAATCGGCGAACTTCAGCGCATCGCTCACGCTCACCCGGCCTTCCTCCAGCAGCCTGTACAGGCTCTGGTCGAAGCTCTGCATGCCGCTCTCCAGCGCGCGCTCCACCGCGCCCTTGAGCTCGGGCAGTTCGTCACGCTGGATGATCCCGCGGATGTGCGGCGTGCCCAGCACCAGCTCCACCGCCACGGCGCGGCGCTGGTGGCTGCCGGGCACCAGGCGCTGGCCGACCAGGGCGAGGATGTTCTGCGACAGGTCGGCCAGCACCTGCGGGCGCGCCTCGTCGGGGAAGAAACGGGTGATGCGCTCGATGGCGTGGCGGCAACTGGTGCCGTGCAGGGTGGCGACGCACAGGTGCCCGGTCTCGGCGTAATGCAGGGCGTGCTGCATGGTGGCGGCGTCGCGGATTTCGCCGAGCATGATCACGTCCGGCGCCTCGCGCAGCACGTTGCGCAGGGCGTCCTCGTAGCTGTGGGTATCCAGGCCGACTTCGCGCTGGTCGATGATCGATTTCTTGTGGGTGTGGAGGAACTCGATGGGGTCCTCGATGCAGACGATGTGCCCGGAGCGGTGGCGGTTGCGGAAGTCCAGCATGCTCGCCAGGGTCGTCGACTTGCCCGCACCGGCCGCACCGATCACCAGGATCAGCCCGCGATCCTGCATCGCCAGCTTGTCGAGGATCGACGGCAGGCCGAGGGAAGTGACATCGGGGATCACCTGCTTGATCAGGCGCACCACCATCGCCACTTCACCGCGCTGGTAGTAGATGTTCGCGCGAAAACGCCCCACGTCCGGCACGCTCAGCGCCAGGTTCATCTCCAGGTCGCGCTCGAAGTCCTGTGCCTGGGCCGCCGACATCAGCTGCCAGGCCAGGGTCTTCACTTCACCGTTCTGCAGCACGCGCTCGTCCGCCGGCTGGCTGTGGCCTTCGGCCTTCAGGTGCGGCGGCGCACCGACGCTGAAGAACATGTCCGAGCCGCCGCGCTCGGGCAGCAGGCGCAGGTAATCGATGACGTCGGGGAGGGGTGTGTCGCTCATGGGGGCGTCCTGGGATGGCGAATGGGCACATCTGCATTGAGCCTAGCTGCAATGCCGGACGGGAGACTAGGGGAGGCTGCGGCACGCCGTGTTGACGTGCCGCAGGGAAGCGCTTCAGGTCGACAGCTGGTTGGCGAACTGGCCCACGGCGTTGACCACGCGCTGGGCGCTGTCCTGGATCTCGATGATCACCGTGCCGGCCTGCCCCGACAGCTCCAGGCCCAGTTCGGCCTGCTGCTTGCCGCGGTCGATCATCGCCACGGCCTGGCCGGCCAGGTGCTGGTTCTGTTCCACCACCCGGGTGATTTCCTCGGTGGCGGCGCTGGTGCGCGAGGCGAGTTGGCGTACCTCGTCGGCGACCACCGCGAAGCCGCGCCCCTGGTCACCCGCGCGGGCGGCTTCGATGGCGGCGTTGAGGGCCAGCAGGTTGGTCTGGTCGGCGATGCTGCGGATGCTCTGCACCAGCGCGCCGATGGCCTGGGACTGGCGGTCCAGCGCCTCGATGCCCTGGGTGGCTTCCTGCATGCGGTCGGCCAGTTCGCGCATCACTTCCACGGTCTGCTGCACCACCGAGGCGCCCTTGGTGGCACTGTCGTCGGTGGTCTGCGAAGTGTCGAAGGCGATGGTCGCAGCCTCGGCCACGGCGCGCTCGCGGTGCACCTGCTCGGTGATCACGGTGGCGAACTTGACCACTTTGTAGAGGCGGTCGTGGGCGTCGATGATCGGGTTATAGGACGCCTCCAGCCAGACTTCGTGGCCGCGGCTGTCGACGCGCTTGAAACGGTCGGCGACGAACTCGCCCCGGCGCAGCTTGGCCCAGAAGGCCTCGTACTGCGACGAGTTGTATTCCGCCGGCTCGCAGAACATCCGGTGATGCTTGCCCTGGATCTGCGCCAGGCTGTAGCCCATGGCGTTGAGGAAGCGGTCGTTGGCGGTGAGCACTTCGCCCTGCAGGTTGAATTCGATCACCGCGGTGGAGCGCTGCAGCGCCTCGATCAGGTTCTCGTGCTCGCGGGAGTTCTCGATGGTGCGCGTCAGATCGCTGGCGTAGATCGAGAAGCGCTGGATCACCCCGGCGCTGTTGTGCACCGGCTGCAGGATCGAGCGTAGCCAGGCCTCTTCGCCATCGCCACGGAGCAGGCGGATCACCCCGGCCAGGTGCTCGCCGCGCTCGATGGCGTGCTTGACCTTGAGGTGGAAGTCCAGCCCGCGCACGTGATCGGGAATCAGCTCCAGCAGCGAGCGGCCCTTGAGCTGGTCGCCGCGGTGGAGCATCTCCTTCTCGAAGTTGGCGTTCACCGACTCGATCCGGCCCCGGGGGTCGAGGAACAGCACGAGCATTTCCTCGTCGAGGCTGGCGCGGATTTCCTCCACGGAGGCGAGTTCTTCACGCAGGGCGGCCAGCTCCTGCTTCAGACGCGAGTTGAACATTCGTGGGCATTCTCTAGTGGTGAGGCACGAAGGCTGCTGCCGATTCGTTTCACCCAGTGCATCGGCCGATCCGCCCGCGACTTTAGCCCCGGATGAGCCGGCGTAGCCCACGTGCTGCAAGGCCTGGCGCCAGTTTTCAGGCGGTGCTGGTCACCTCCTGACTGGCGGCGATGGCGGCGCGCAGCTGGTCGGTGTCCAGCGGCTTGTGCAGCAACTGGCTGCCGCTGGCGGCGGCCTCGCGCAGGCGCTCGGGGGAGGTGTCGCCGGTGATGATCAGCGCCGGCACCGGGCGCGAGAGGTAGCTGCGGATGCGGCGGACGGCATCGGCGCCGGTCTGGCCGTCGCCCAGGCGGTAGTCGCTGAGAATCAGGTCCACCGGCGCGCGACCGCCGTGGCTGGCTTCGATGTGCCGCTGGCAGGCGAGCAGGGCGCTGGTGCCGGGGTAGACGCGGTGGCCCCAGACTTCCAGCAGGCTGCACAGCCCCTGCAGCACGTCGAGCTCATCCTCCACCACCATGATGCCCAGGCCGGGGCCGGGGCCGCGCTCGCTGGTCGCCAGCGGCACCGGCGGTGCCTGCAGCGGCGCCTCGGCCAGCGGTACGCTCAGGCTGAAGCGGGTGCCACGGCCCGGCTGGGAGGCCAGCGTCAGGGGGTGCCCGAGCAGCCGTGCGGTGTGGCGTACGATGGCCAGGCCCAGGCCGAGTCCCTGCTTGCGATCGCGCTCGGCGTTATGCAGCTGGACGAACTCGTCGAAGATCACCTCCTGCTGGCTGGCGTGGATGCCGACGCCGCTGTCGATCACCTGGATTTCCAGTTCCCTGCCTCGCCGGCGACAGCCCAGCAGAACGCTGCCCTGCGCGGTATAGCGGAAGGCGTTGCTCAGCAGGTTGTCGAGTATGCGCTTGAGCAGCAGCGGGTCGCTGTCCACCCAGAGCCGGCTGTCCCGCACGCGCCAGCGCAGGTTGCGCTCGCTGGCGGTACCGGCGAACTCCTGCTGCAGGTCGGCGAACAGCTTGTGCAGCGCGATCGGCTCGCGCGCCACGGGTACCACGCCGGCGTCCAGGCGCGAGATGTCCAGCAGGCCGTTGAGCAGGTCGCCCAGGTTACCGAGCATGGCGCGCAGGCGTGTGGCGATATCGCGTGCCTGGCGCGCGTCCACCGGGCCTCTTTCGGCGAGGGCGGAGAGGGCGCCGACGAACAGGCCCAGGGCGTGGATCGGCTGGCGCAGATCGTGGCTGGCGGCGGCGAGGAAGCGCGACTTGGCCTGGTCGGCGGCGCGGGCGCGGTCGCGCTGTTCGCGCAGGTCCTGCACCAGCTCGGAATTCTCCTGGCGCAGGCGGATGGTTTCGCACAGGTTGCGGTAGGTCACCCGGCTGTAATACAGGTTGACTCCGGCCAGGCAGACGATGAAGAAGCTGTAGGTGGTGTGCTGCTCGTCGGCGACGCTCAGGCACAGCACCAGCAAGGGCAACAGCATGGCCGTGAGCGAGCCGACATAGGCTGGGGGGTAGGCCGACAGGGACGGCACCGCACCGCACACCAGGCCCGTGAGCACGATGCAGGTGAAGGCGAACAGCTGCGGGTCGCCGTGGGCGAACCCGGCCCAGCCCAGCCAGCCCCACAGCAGGCTGCTGGACCAGGACAGCAGCGTGTTGCCCCACAGCCAGCTTTGCCCCGGCGTGCGCGCAGGGGCTTGTCGGAAGTACGCGCGTGCCAGGACAATCCGCCCCAGCGTGAGCCCGTAAAGTGCGGCCAACCAGACGAGCATCGCCGTCGGCGACAGGGCGTTGCGGAAGATGAACAGCACCGGCAGGGGAATCACCAGGTTGGCGAAGAGCACGGCGTACGACTGGCGGAACAAGAGATCGACCAGGTCGCGCTGCTGCAGGCTGTTGTGCATGTCCGAAGTGCCTCAGGGTGACCGATGATGGAAGGGAAGCATGAACTGCGGGTGCTCATCGCCGATGACCACGGCATCGTACGCGATGGCCTGCGCCTCCTGCTGTCGACCCTGGAAGGTCTCCAGGTCGTGGGCGAGGCGGCGGACGGCCCGCGCCTGCAGGCCCTGCTGGAAGAACAGCGCGCGGACCTGCTCCTGCTCGACCTGAACATGCCGGGCCTCAACCGGCTGCAGTTCATCCATGAACTGCGCCAGCGTCACCCTCGGCTGAGAATCCTGGTGCTCACCGCCAACACCGAAACCGCTACCGTGCGTTCTGTGCTCGATGCCGGCGTGCACGGTTACCTGAGCAAGGGCGAGGACACCGGTGAACTGCTCGAAGCCATCGACGCCCTGCGCAGCGGCCAGCCCTACCTGGCGCGCAGCCTGCGCCTGCTGCTGGACAGCCCGCCCGCGCGTGCGCAGGGCGAAGCGGACCTGCTCTGCGCCGTGGAGCTGACCCGGCGCGAGCGGCAGATCCTCGCCCTGGCCGCCCAGGGCCGCAGCGCACGGGAGATCGCCGAGCAGTTCAGCATCAGCCCGCTGACCGTACGCAAGCACCGCGAGAACCTGATGCGCAAGCTCGACCTGCACAGCCCCGCGGAGCTCGCGGCCTACGCCGTGCGCCTGGGTCTGCCCAGCGCCTGAGTCGAAGTGGTGGCCAGCCTGAATGCGCATGCCGCGCGTCCTGTCGGTGAGTGGTTCGACAGAGACTAGCGTCCCGTACCGCAGGGAAAAATACGGCAACTGTCGTATGTGCCCGACCGGCTGCACTCCCTAACCTTTGCGGCACGGACCAGGCGTCGTCTCGACAGGCGCCGGCCGCTACCCGATCAAGGGAAGGATCACACCATGACACTGCCTGCCTATTGGGCCTCGTTCGCCGTGGCGACGCTGGCCTTCGCCTGCATGCCCGGCCCCGCCATCCTCTACATGACCTCGCAGACCCTTGCCCGTGGCCGTCGCGCCGGCCTGCATGCCGCGCTGGGCATTCACCTGGGCTGCTACGCGCACATCCTGGCCGCCAGCGCCGGCCTCGCTGCGCTGCTGCACCATGCGCCTAACCTCTACCTCACGCTGAAGCTGGCGGGTGCGGCGTACCTGATCTGGCTGGGCGGCACGATGATCTTCGGTCGGCGTCGCCCGGGCGGGCGTGAGGATGAAGTGGGTGAGGAGCGGCCCCAGGTGCTGCGCGACAGCATCATCGTCGAGGTGCTCAACCCCAAGACGGCGCTGTTCTTCCTGACCTTCCTGCCGCAGTTCGTCGACCCGGGCGCGAGCCTGCCGGTGGGCCTGCAGTTCTTCATCCTCGGGATGATCGTCAACCTGGTGTTCTCCACCGCCGACGTGCTCGCCGTGCTCTTCGCCTCGCTACTGCTCGGCGCGCTCGGGCAGGGACGGGGGCAGCGGCTGATGCCGCGTGTGTGCGGCTCGATCCTGGTGGGGCTGGGAGTGATGCTGGTGGCCCGGGGCGGGCCGGTGTGACGCGCAGGGGAGGCGGGAGCGCCGCCCCCGTCAGACGGGCGCGGCGCGGAAGAAGCGGATCAGTCCTCGCGGCTGGTCACTTCCACCAGGTGGTAGCCGAACTGGGTCTTCACCGGACCCTGGACGACGTTCAGCGGCGCGCTGAACACGACCTGGTCGAACTCGCGGACCATCTGGCCCGGGCGGAAGCTGCCCAGGTCACCGCCGCTGCGGCCGGACGGGCAGGTGGAGTTGTCGCGCGCCACCTGGGCGAAATCGGCGCCGCCTTCGATGGAGGCTTTGAGTTCATTGCACTTGGCTTCGCTGGAAACCAGGATGTGACGGGCGGATGCACGGGCCATGGGATAACTCCTGAACAGGCAGTAGGAAAGGGCGAAGCCTAGCCGATTCCGGGCCCGAACCCAATGCCAGGCGGCGGGCGGTTTGCTCTTCGTAGGAGCGAGCTTGCTCGCGAACCTCCAAGCGCCGAAGCAGCCGGGGAATCTGATCGCGAGCAAGCTCGCTCCTACAGGGGCTTGCCGGTCTTATCAGGCCTCAGGCGCCGAACACTTCGCTCAGGTGCTGCTGGTAGCGCTGCACATCGCCCTCGATGTTCGGGCGCTTCATCACGTCCACGCAGAGGAAGGTCGGCAGCGGGCTCATGCCCAGGAACTGGTTGGCCTTGTGGAAGGGGAAGTACACCGCGTCCACGCCCTTGCCCTCGAAGAAGTCGGTCGGGTCGTCGAAGGCCTGCTGCGGCGCGTTCCAGGTGGCCGAGATCATGTACTGCTTGCCCTGCAGCAGGCCGCCGCTGCCGTACTTCTGCGAAGCGTCGGAACGGGTACGGCCGTCGTTGGCGTAGAGGCTGCCGTGACCGGCGGTGAACACCTCGTCGAGGTATTGCTTGACGGTCCAGGGCGCCCCCATCCACCAGCCGGGCATCTGGTACACGATGACGTCGGCCCAGAGCATTTTCTGCACTTCTTCCTGGATGTCGTAGCCGCCGTCGATGAAGGTTTCCTTCACGTCGAAACCGGCGTGGTCCAGGTGTGCGATGGCGGCTTCATGCAGGGTGGCGTTGTAGCGGCCGTCGGAGTGGGCGAACTGTTTGCCGCCGTTGATCAGCAGGATCTTTTTCATGGGGTGGGCTCCCGAAATCTGAAGGGTGAGAAAGTCGATGGACGCAGAATATCGAGCGCCAGGGGTTGGAAAAACCCGTTCTCCGACAATTGATCCGTGCGTGAGAATCAAAAATGGAAACGATTGATTTGCGTCAGGATAAGGCAATCTTTCCCCAACCCAGGACCCCCCACCGATGTATGCCTTCATCCTTCAGGCCCACACCCGCGCCGAAAAATCCCAGGCCTTCGAAGAGCTGTTCCGCACCTACCTGAGCCCCAGCCGCGCGGAAGACGGCTGCGTCCAGTACCACATGCTGCGTGATGCGCAGGACCCGACGCTGTTCACCTTCTTCGAGGTCTGGCAGAGCCGTGAGCACCTGGCCGTGCACACCGCCCTGCCACACATGCGCGACTTCCACGAACGGCGCATGGATTACCTGCGCCGCGATTTCGCCATCCAGGAAGTCGAGGTGATGGCGCCGCTGGCCGTTTGATCCGGCCTCAGCCCACCACCCGGTTGCGTCCGGCTTCCTTGGCCTTGTAGAGGTTCGCGTCCGCCGCGGCGATCAGCTCGGCGATGCTGGCCGCTTCGGTGTCCGCGGTGCTGGCCACTCCGACGCTGATGGTGACGATGCCGCGCGCTCCCTTCTCATGGGGCAGTGCGGTTTCTTCCACCGAACGGCGGATCGACTCGGCCACATGGATGGCGGCGGCCGTGTCGCAGCCGGGCAGGAGCGCCACGAACTCCTCGCCGCCATAGCGAGCGGCGCCATCGTTCTCGCGCTGGCAGGCCTGGCCGACCAGGTGCGCGACGTTGATCAGCGCCAGGTCGCCGCGCTGGTGGCCGTAATGGTCGTTGTAGGCCTTGAACTGGTCGATATCCATCATCAGCACCGCCAGGTCGCCATCGCCGTTGCGGCGGCGTTGCCATTCGCGCTGGGCCTTGGCGTCGAACCAGCGACGGTTGTGCAGGCCGGTCAGCGGGTCGGTGTCGGCTTCGACGCGCAGGAGATCCTCCTTGGCGTCGCGGCGGCGCAGGTGCTGGGTCAGGCGATAGGCGAGGAACAGGGTCACAGCGTTGATCGCCAGCAGCAGGCCGCTGGTGACCCAGGTCCGCGCCGTCCAGGTCTGGAAGATCGCCTCGCGGCACAGCTCCACCGAGACCACCGCCGGGTAGTCACCGATGCGCCGGTAGCCGCGCCAGTACGCGTCCGAAGTATTGCTCTGCTGGCGGAAGTAGTCGTGGCTGCCGCTGGCGATGAACTCGCGGAAAGTCCCGACCTCATCCTCGTTGGCGCGCGGCAGCTCCGGCGGCCATTGCGCGAGGAGGGTGCCGTCGAGCAGGCGGATGGAGATCACCCCGTGCTTGCCCAGGTCCAGCCCGCGCACGAAGGATTCCAGGTGCGACAATTCCTTGATCGCGGCGACCACGCCGACGAACCGGCCGTCCTTGTCCAGCACGCCACGGCTGAGGGCGATGCTCTCCGAGGAGGCGGGGTAGGAAGGCATGAACGGGTGGCTCAGGAGCAACTGGCCGGGGTTGTCCCGCGCGGTCTGGAAGTACTCGCGCCGGGACAGGTCGTGGCTCGACTCCCCGGCGTGGTTCAGGTCCGCCAGCAGGTATCCCCGGGCATCGGTGACCACCAGCGTGCCGGAGTGCAGCGAGCCGGCGGCATGGCCTTCCACCAGCTCCTGCAGGACCTGCTGCGACAGGTTCGGCGTCGCCGGGCCGGTGATGACATTGGACAGTGTCAGCAGCGTCTGGGCGTGCACGTCCAGGTCACGGTGGAACTCGCGCTCCACCAGCAACAGGGTGTTCTTGCCGCTGGCGTGGGCATAGGCCAGCGCATCCTGCTTCATCTGCAGCATGTGCCAGCCGGCCAGCAGCGAGGCGAGCACCGCCAGCAGGAAGGTGAAGCAGAAGACGCGAATCGGCTTGAGCACGGCTTACCTCCTACACAGATTCAGAATCGGTTCAGGTTCTTGAATTGTCCGATATGTCGGGCGGCATACAACGGCAGTTGGAAGTGCCCTTGCCTCAAGTCAGGCCGCGAAGGAATTTTCCGGGCCGGGCGGGGCCATTCTTTTCCGGGTTTTTCCGTCGATGGAACCTGTGTGCGCCGGCCGCAGCCAAACGCCGAGAAATCACGCATCATTGAACCCTTTTCGACCTTCGGAGCCCTCCATGCCCAGCCTGTCGTTCCTCCCGCGTAGCCTGCTGTTGTCGCTCGGCCTGTGTGCTGCCGCTGCCGCCAGTGCGAGCGACCAGGACCAACTGCTCGAAGCCATCAACGCCTACCGGGGTGACGTGCAGTCCTGCGCCGGCCAGGCGTCCCAGGTGCTGCCGCCGCTGTCGCCGGATTCGCGCCTGGCGCTGCCGGCCTCGGCGGGAGAGTGGAAGGCCGCGCTGAACCAGGCCGGCTACCCCATGAGCAGCGTGCGCATGCTCAGCCTCACCGGCCCGCGCGATGTGACCGCCGCCATGAAGGCGCTGCAGGAAAGCTTCTGCCAGGTCCTGCTGGACCCGCAGTTCGTCGATGTCGGCATCGTCCGCGAGGGGGATGACTGGCGCGTGCTGCTCGGCCGCCCGCTGCTGCAGGGCAAGCTGGGCACCTGGGAGGCGGAGGGGCAGCAACTGCTGCAGGCGATCAACGCGGCGCGCGGCAAGGGTCGCCAGTGCGGCGGGCAGGCCTTCGGCCCGGCGGGCGCGCTGGGCTGGAACGCCACCCTGGGCGGCACCGCCGAGGCCCACAGCCGCGACATGGCCAACAACAACTATTTCGACCACAAGGGCCGCGACGGCAGCACGCCGGGTGACCGCGCCGAGCTGAACGGCTACGCCGGCCAGCGCATCGGCGAGAACATCGCCGCCGGCCAGGGCAACGCGCAGAAGGTGGTGGACAGCTGGCTCGCCAGCCCCGGCCACTGCGCCAACCTGATGAACCCGCAGTACAGCGAACTGGGCGCGGCCTACGCGGCGGACCCGAAAAGCGACGCGGGCATCTACTGGACGGCGATGTTCGGCTCGCCCTGAAACTTCGTCAGCTCCCGCTGACGGAGCTGCGCTGGGCGGCGAGGCGGCGGGTCTTCGTCTCGAGAATGGCCGCGTCGATCGCCGTCAGCGTGGCCGAGGCAGCCGGGAGCTCGAACACGCGGCTCTCGGCCAGGGTGCAAACGCGCTCGCCGTTGACCAGGGTGAATTCCACGAAGGCCAGGTGCTCCGACCAGGAGCGATAGCGCCGGACCATGAACAGGCTGTGGCGGGTGCGTACCGAACTGATCCGCTCCAGCGGGATCTGCCGGTGGCTGTCCTTGCCGCACAGCACCAGTTCGCCCTTGTCGATGAAGGCCGGCTCTGCCCGTGCCACCCGCCGCCACTCCAGCGCGAAGCGCCCGGCCAGCAGGAGCAGGCACAGGGGCAGGGCGGAGAACAGGCTGACGACACCGCTGAACAGCTTGATCAGCGTGAAGGCTGCCATCGCCAGCAGAATCAGCAAGGTGACGGCGCGGTAGAAATGAACGTTGTCGAACTCGGTCTGCGGCAAGAACCGGACATCCATGTGCAAATTTCCTCGGCGACTGCGAAACGTCCTTCAGCCTGACTTTTTAGCAGACTGAGCGTCGCTTGCCATGCGCGGCGGGTCACGCTGCCGCACCAGGCAAAAGAAAAACCGGCGCCAGGGCGCCGGTTCTTCAGGTGTCGCAACGGGAGCGAGCCGAGCTGCTCCCGCCGGGAGCCGTCGATCAGTGCGCCTGGTTCAGGGTCAGGCGCATGTGGCGGTTCACATCCTTGTACAGCAGGTAGCGGAAGCGACCAGGGCCGCCGGAGTAGCAGGCCTGCGGGCAGAAGGCGCGCAGCCACATGAAGTCGCCGGCTTCCACCTCGACCCAGTCCTGGTTCAGGCGGTACACCGCCTTGCCTTCCAGTACGTACAGGCCGTGTTCCATCACGTGGGTCTCGGCGAACGGAATCACGCCGCCCGGCTCGAAGTTCACGATGTTCACGTGCATGTCATGGCGCATGTCGGCCATGTCGACGAAACGGGTGGTGCTCCAGCGGCCTTCGGTATCGGGCATGACGCGCGGCTCGATGTCCTGCTCGTTGGTGACGAAGGCTTCGGGCAGCGGTACGCCGTCGACTTTCTGGTAGTGCTTGCGGATCCAGTGGAAGCGGGTGTGCTGGCCGCTGGTGTTGCGCACCTTGTAGTCGGCGCCCGGCGGAATGAACGCGTAGCCGCCCGGCTTCATGGTGTGCACTTCACCCTGCAGGGTCAGGCTCAGCTCGCCCTCGACGATGAACAGCACCGCCTCGGCGTTGACGTCCTGCTCGGGCTTGTCGCTGCCGCCCTGGGGCGCCAGTTCGACGATGTACTGCGAGAAGGTCTCGGCGAAGCCCGACAGCGGGCGGGCGATGACCCACATGCGCATGTTGTCCCAGAAGGGCAGGTGGCTGGTGACGATGTCACGCATCACGCCCTTGGGGATCACGGCATAGGCTTCGGTGAACATGGCGCGGTCGGTGAGCAGCTCGGTCTGTGCCGGGTGCCCGCCGTGCGGCGCGTAATAGGTGGATTTGGCCATGGGGTAATTCCTCATTGTTGTCTTGCTGCCCGGCGCGTGCGGCGCCGTGGTGAGCAATGCGTGCAGAGCGGCGCGCTTGTCGGTGCGCTGGCCGTCGCTGGAAACCACGATATCCAGCGGCGCCTTCATGCACAAATTAAATGTTGGAATCCGCTGTATTCGTTTTTCAAATGCTGGACGGGTGCTGCTCAGCCCTTCGTATCCTGTGCCAGGACCCGTGACAGCACCCGCGCCAGTTCCTTCACCATCGGGTCCACCGCCGGCCGGTGCAGCATGGCCACCTCGAACACGTCCACCGAGGGTAGCCCGGTATTCTTCGGCAGCACGGCGTGCTCGGCGGTCACCGCGCGCTGTGGCAGCAGGCCGATGCCCATGCCATCGGCGATGGCCGACTGGATGCCCGAGAGGCTGGAACTGGTGAAACTGATGTGCCAGCGCCGGCCGATGGATTCCAGCGCGGCGATCATCTCGTCGCGGTACACCCCGCGCGGCGGGAAGGTCACGATGGGCAGCGGGTCCAGCTCGATGCAGGGGTTCTTCGCGCTATCCACCCAGCGCGTCTTCTCCGGCCAGCAGGCCACCGCCTCGCGGGCGTTCTGGCGCTGCTTGAGCAGCACCAGGTCCAGCTCGCCACGGTCGTAGCTGGCGGACAGGTCGCGGCTCAGTCCGCTGGTGACCTCCAGCTTCACCTGTGGGTAATGCCGGTTGAACGCGGCCAACTGCTCGGTGGTGCGCCCCGTGGCGAAGTCGTCCGGCACACCGATGCGCACCGTCAGCGCCACGGTCGCCCCGGACAGCGCCTCGACCATCTCGTCATTGAGCGCCAGCAGTCGCCGCGCGTAACCCAGCAGCGTGCCGCCGGCATCGGTGGGCAGCACATCGCGGTTGCCGCGCTCGAGCAGGCGATGCCCGGCCATCTCTTCCAGGCGGCGGATCTTCTGGCTGACCGTCGACTGGGTCGAATGCAGGCGCGTGGCGGCCGTGGTGAAGCTGCCGCAATCGGCCACCGTGACGATGGCGCGCAGCAGGTCGAGGTCGAAGAGGCGAGTATTCGATTTGTCACTGTCGCTCATGGCGGTATCGGAAATCCGAATGGTGATACCGCTTTCTAACAGCTCACCCCGAGCGCCTGCAATTCAGCTGGCCCGGCCTGCACTCAGAAGTCGACGCTTTTCGCCCAGGGATCGACGCCAGCGCCACGCCGGTCGCCCTTGCGGCGGTCGTCTTCGAAACGGATGGATTGTCGTCGGTCGGCGCAGCAACGGCGCTCCGCGTGGCGGGTGTCGATCTGGAACTTCGCCTTGCCCGGCCTCGCCGCGACCGGTGGCGCGGCAGGTTCCATGGGAACCAGGCTGAGTTCATCGCTGTTCAGGTCGTCGAAGTTGAAATGACTGAGGTCGAAATCGTCGTCGAGATTCATCGCGCGTCGCTCCACTGCAATACCCTCAGTGGTGAGCCTAGAGCGGTAGTGGCGTTACGCCTTCTCAGCCGACGAGCTGCACGCCGGACGTTTCCCCTGGCGCGATCTAGACTCCAGAAGCTGACCATATCCGGGGGAACCACACGGAGAGCGTCATCATGAAACGTCTACCGCTGTCCCTGCCGGTGCTGGCCGTTGTCGCCGCGTTGTCCGGTTGCATGAGCAATGAAGAGTTCCTCGCCTCCAACCAGCAGGCCGCGATCAAGGCCACCGAATCGCGGGCGAAATTCGAGATGAACTGTGAGGCGGTGACCAGCAGCGTGCTGTCGAGCAAGGTCACCAGCGTGCGCCGCGCCATGGAGCGCACCGAGTACACCATCGGCGTGCGCGGCTGTAACAAGCAGGCGACCTACATCACCTACTGCCTCAACCCGGAAACCTGCAACGCCATCGCCGATACGGCGCGGATGGGGGCGCCATAGATTCTGCTGGGGTGGGGAGTTCGTGGTCCATCCTGGCGTTCTTTCTTGCGCGACTAATGCGCTCGCGAATCAGCGTACGGCAGCCTCATTGGCCTCCCGACAGTTTCCGCAGGAGCGGGCGAGGATCCATGGCCATCTGGCAACCATGGTTTGCCGAGGCATCCAGCCAGGCCACCAGTTGCTTTGCTGTTTCTGCGTCTTCGGGTTGCTGGGCGCTGCCAAGGATGTATTCGGCCTCGGCTCTGAATTGCGCCTGAGATAGCGCAACGGTCTCGGTAGAGCCTGCCGCGAAGCACTGGCTGGTGTCTTGCGGAAAGGGGTAGTAAGCCTGCGCGGGATCGCTTCCGGCGAGGGAGGATGACAGAGCCTTCAACGCCGCCTGGTGTTCGGGATTGGCATCGTCGAACCGAAGATAGGAGCGGTCGCATTTTCTGAAATTCGTCACAGCGGCAGCCACAAAACCCTTCTCCGCCCAGGACTCCAGCAATGCGCACGCCTGACTGCGTTTCCCGGTGTCATCGCCTGGCACATTCAGCATGAGCTGCGCCTGGTAGAACGCAGCGGCGGGGTGCCCGAGTTCGGTAGCTTTCAGCAGTTCGGCGTTAGCGTTGCTGATCACCATCTCCAGCTTTCCCGCAGAGAAACCTTGGCTATCGGCGAGCATCTGCCGGGCTTGTTCCAGGCTTGAACGAGCCTGCTCATAGTGCTGCTCTGCAGCAGGAGAAGGAGTACTGGCGAACACCGGGGAAAAGTGGAATGCCAAGCCGAAGATTAAAGAAGAGACGTTAAGGGTACGCATGCTGTCCTTGTCATGGGCGGGGTTTTCTGGCGCTAGCTTGCCAGCTCTCGCCTCAATCCAGCCAGCTGTGCCAGGCCAGCCGGATTGCCCCATCCTGCAAGGGCAGCAGCGTCAGGTTTGGCGCCTGACGCAGGTCGGTTACCAGTTGGCTCCAGGCGGCCGAGTCGTCGCTGGGTTCGCGGCGCAGGGTGAGGCCGAGGTTCTTCAGGGTGGTCGGGTCTGCCAGCAGGGCGTTCACGCGGGCGGACAGCTGTTCGTAAGGTGCAGCGTGCATGGGGCCTCCGAAGATCGGTCACGGGGTAGATGAAAAACACTGTATGTAAATACAGTATTTCTTGTAAAGGCCTGCGTGACCATCGGTAGCTGGGTTTCTGAAGGACGCGAAACCGGGAGGCTCTGGGGCGGGGCTTTGAGTGAGGGGGAGTATTCGCTCAGGGGCACAGCCCCCGGCAGCCGTGGGTTTGAGGCTTGGTCTGTCATCATCGTTCTGAAAATGGAACGCTAGAAGCAATTTTTGCCGTCTGGTGCATCAAGGGTCTCGAATTTAATCTCTCTTCCCATGCAGTGACGCACTGCAAACGAGTCCAAAACCTTCCCGGCCCAGCCGGTCCCACTGAAAGCAAATCGAGGATTTCACCATGACCAACGCCACCTACAACCGCCTGGACAAAGACAACGCCGCCGTTCTGCTGGTCGACCACCAGGCCGGTCTGCTCTCGCTGGTCCGCGACATCGATCCGGACAAGTTCAAGAACAACGTGCTGGCGCTGGGCGACCTGGCCAAGTTCTTCAACCTGCCGACCATCCTCACCACCAGCTTCGAAACCGGCCCCAACGGCCCGCTGGTCCCCGAGCTGAAAGCGCAGTTCCCGGACGCGCCGTACATCGCCCGCCCCGGCCAGATCAACGCCTGGGACAACGAAGACTTCGTCAAGGCAGTGAAGGCCACCGGCAAGAAGCAGCTGATCATCGCCGGTGTGGTGACCGAGGTCTGCGTGGCGTTCCCGGCACTGGCGGCCCTGGCCGAAGGTTTCGACGTGTTCGTGGTGGCGGATGCTTCCGGCACCTTCAACGAGATGACCCGCGACGCCGCCTGGCGCCGGATGGAAGCCGCCGGTGCGCAGCTGATGACCTGGTTCGGCGTGGCCTGTGAGCTGCACCGCGACTGGCGCAACGACATCGAAGGCCTCGCTGCGCTGTGCTCCAACCACATCCCGGATTACCGCAACCTGATCACCAGCTACAACGCGCTGACTGCGGGCAAGTAGCTTCCCTGTAATGAAAAACCGGGGCCTCGAGAGAGGCCCCGGTTTTTTGCGTGCGGGAAGGTGCTCTCCTTGTAGGAGCGGGCCATGCCCGCGATCGCGCGCATGGCGCGCTCCTGCGGGTCAGCGCCGCGCATCCCTGACTCGCATTTCCCCTGGTGCTCGAATCTTTTGTACGTCTGTACAGAAATTTCTTGCGTCGCCCTGGGTTTGCCATTAATAATTTGTACGACTGTCCAGAAGTGCTCCGCGAGAGAGCCTGAGGTCAGCGCTGTATGACGCAACACCAATAACCAACAGGCCGAGGGACACTTGCGAGTGTCACCTGTACGGTCGTACAAAAATGTGTCTTGCGAGGTGTGGCATGAAGGAAAAGCAACCTGGGGAGCCGTCCCTTGGCGTCACCCGCCGTGACCTGGTGAAAGGGACGATGGGCCTGCTGTGGGCTGGAGTGCTGCTCGGCGGCCTGCCGCTGCCGGCATTCGCCGAGCCGAAGAAGGGTGGGCGACTGGTGTTCGGCCTGGCCGGCGCGTCCACCACCGACAGTCTCGATCCGGGCCTGGCGGAAGACGATTTCATGATGCTGCTGAGCCAGGCGCTGCGCGGCAACTTGGTGGAGATCGACAGCAGCGGCAATGCGATTCCTGAGCTGGCCCAGTCCTGGGAGTCCTCGCCGGATGCCAGCGTCTGGACCTTCAAACTGCGCAGCGGCGTGCAGTTCCACAACGGCAAGCCCTTCGTTGCCGACGACGTGGTAGCCACCCTCGACTACCACCGCAAGGACGGCTCCAAGTCGCTGTCCAAGTCCATCGTTTCGCAGATCGCCGAGGTCAAGGCGGTGGACGACAGCACCGTGCGCGTCACCCTCAAGGGTGGCAACGCCGACTTCCCGGTGCTGATGAGCGACTACCACCTGGGCATCCTGCCGCGCGGCGCCGACGGTCAGGTCGACTGGCGCTCCGGCAACGGTACCGGCGGCTACGTGCTCAAGGAATACAACCCTGGCGTGCGTGCCTTCGTGGTGCGCAACCCCAATTACTGGAAGCCGGGCAGGGCGCACATCGACGAGGCCGAGCTGATCGCCATCGCCGACTCGGTGGCGCGGCAGAATGCCCTGCTCACCGGCAAGGTCAACGTCATCAACCGCGTGGAGATCAAGACCCTGTCGATGCTGCAGCGCAGCAACAAGGTGAAGATCGCCGAGGTCACCGGCCTCAACCACGCCACCATGCCGATGATCGCCAAGGTCAGCCCGTTCCAGGACAACAACGTGCGCCTGGCGCTCAAGTACGCGGTGGACCGCGAGCAGTGGGTGAAATCGATCCTGCGCGGCCACGGCAGCGTCGGCAATGACCACCCCATCGGCCGCCAGCAGAAGTACTTCAACAGCGAACTCGCCCAGCGCCAGTACGACCCCGACAAGGCGCGCTTCTACCTCAAGCAGGCCGGGCTGGACAGCCTGGACATCAGCATTAGCGCCGCCGACGCGGCCTTTGCCGGAGCGGTGGATGCCGGCGTGCTGTTCGAGGAAAGCGCACGCAAGGCCGGCATCAACCTCAAGGTGGTGCGCGAATCCAACGACGGTTACTGGATCAACGTCTGGTCGAAGAAGCCCATGTGCATGTGCTACTGGACCGGCCGCGCCACGCCGGACTGGATCTTCAGCCAGATCTACGCCAGCGGCGCGTCCTGGGGCGACACCCAGTGGAACAACGAGCGCTTCGACAAGCTGATGCTGCAGGCCCGTTCCGAGCTCGATGAGACCCGGCGCAAGGCCATCTACTGGGACATGCAGGCGATGCTGCACGACGAAGGCTCCACCGTGGTGCCGATGTTCATGAACCACATCATGGGCATGGGCAACGACGTGGTGACCTCGCCGACCGTGGCCGGCGACATGGCCCTGGACGGCATGCGCGCCATCGAGCGCTGGTCGCTGGCATGAGCGCGCCGGCACTGATGAAGCGGGAGGCCCCCATGAGCAACCTCGACTGGCACCCGGTGAGTGCCGACGACAGCCGCAGCCTGCGCAACGTGTTCGGCACCTTCATGACCGGCGTGACCATCGTCACCGCCTGGGATGCGGACGGCACGCCGCGCGGCTTCACTGCCAACTCCTTCACCTCGGTGTCGCTGAGCCCGGCGCTGGTGCTGGTATGCATCGCCAAAAGCGCCGGCAGCCTGCCGGTGTTCAGCGCGGCCGAGCATTTCGCCATCAACATCCTCGGCGACTGGCAGCGCGAGCTGTCCGGCACCTTTGCCGGGCGCTCGGCGGACAAGTTCGCCGGGGTCGACCTGCTCGACTGCGAGCCAGCCTCGCCCTGCCTGGCGGACAGCCTCAGCGTGCTCAGCTGCCGCCGCCACAGCCTGGTGGAGGCGGGCGACCACGTCATCCTGATCGGCGAAGTACAGCGTTTTCGCAGCAGCGTCGGCAGCCCGCTGGGTTACTTCCGTGGCAGCTACATCGACTTCGCCGAAGGCGCCAAGGCCATCCAGGTCGAGCGTGGCAGCGCCCTCAAGGTCGGCTGCCTGATCGCCCGCGACAACGGCCTGGTGCTGGAGCGCGAAGCCGGCAACGAGCACTGGGGGATTCCCGAGGTGTTCTGGCGCGCCGGGGTCAGCCAGAAGGCGGTGGTCGACGAGGTGTTCCGCCGTGTCGGGCTGGTGGGCGACGTGTCGTTCATCTACTCGATGTTCGAGGAAGCCGGCGACGACTTCACCCGCCTGGTGTTCCGCGCCGACGCCGCCGGCGAAGCCGCCACGCCCATCGCAGCGGGGCGCGAGGTGCGCGTGTTCGGTGCGCAGGACGAGCCCTGGAAGCTGGTTCGCGGCGAGTACAGCGTGAGCATGATCCACCGCTTCTTCAGCGAGCGTCAGGCCGACACCTTCGGCATCTACTGCGACACCGCCGACGGCGGACGAATCGCCGGCATCGCGGGCAAGCCCGTGCATTGGCTGGACTGGAAACACTAAGACCACCGAGTGGATAACAACATGGAATTCAACCATTTCCTCAGTTCCTACCTGCCCGATCCGGATGCCTCCGGCAAACAGCTCTACGAGCACATGGTCGAGCAGGCCGTGGTGGCGGAAGAGGTCGGCTACGCCGGCATTTCCATCCCCGAGCATCACCTGATCAACATCCTGCTGGTGCCCTCGCCCTTGCAGATGGCGGTGAAGATCGCCTCGGTCACCCGGCAGATCGAACTGGTCACCTCCATCGCCGTGCTGCCGGTGCGCGACATGCGCGTGTTCGCCGGTGAAGTGGTGCAGGCCGACGCCCTCTGCGATGGCCGGCTGGTGCTCGGCGTGGGTCGGGGCGCGTTCAAGTACGAGATCGAGAAGCTCGGCGTGCCGATGGGCGAGACCCGCGAACGCTTCGACGAATCCCTCGCCGTGCTGCAGGCGCTGCTGACCCGCAAGGACGTGAGCTGGGATGGCAAGTACTACCAGTTCGGCCCGCTGACCGTGATGCCGCGACCCGAGCGGGAAATCCCGCTGGTGGTGGCGAGCATGGCCCCCGAGGGCATCCAGGCCTGCGCGCGGCAAGGCTTCTCGGTACAGACCACGCCGCTGAGCGGCGACCACCAGATGCTGCTGGACCAGGTCAACGCCTTCCGCCGTGGCAAGGCCGAAGCCAGGCCGAAAGCCACCCGTGCGCGCCTCTCGCTGCAACGCGCCACCTACCTGGCCCGCGACGAAGCCGACGCCCGCGAGAAGCTGCAACTGGCCTACGACTACTACCGGCGCTTCGACAACGTCTTCACCGGCCCCGGCATCGTCCATGGCGGCGGCATCGAGGCGCTGCCGCGCCAGCAGTCCATCGAGGAGCTGGGCAAGAACCTGCTGATCTGCACCCGCGAGCAGATGCTCGACCAGCTCTCCGCGTACGCCGAGGCCGGCATCGACGAAGTGATCATGACCGCCAACTTCGGCCAGTCCCAGGCGGACAGCCTGGACATGATGCGGCGCTTCGGCGAGCAGATCATTCCCTACTTCAGTTCCCGACAACCCGCGATGAACAAGAGGATCGGCTGATGCCCCTGATGACCGTAGAGCTCTTCCCCGGACGCACCCCCGACAAGAAACGCGAGCTGATCCAGGCGCTGACCGACACCTACGTGCAGGTCTGCGGCGGCAAGCCCCAGGCGGTGACCATCCTGCTCAAGGAAGTGGACCCGGCGGACTGGGGCGTGGGTGGCCGCACCTATGCCGACATCATGGCGGAAGCCAAAACCCAGGCCTGAGGAGGCGCGAGATGAGCAAGGCAATCGACTGCGCCTGTGTAGTGGACGGGCAGGGGCCCGCCCTGGTGATGGTCCACGGCATCGGCGCGCGCAAGACCGGCTGGGACAAGGTTACCGAGGCGCTGAAGGACAGCTTCACCTGCATCCGCTACGACCTGCGCGGCCATGGTGAATCGCCGCTGCCGCAGGAACCCTTCGGCCTCGACGAACTGGTCGAGGACCTCGAAGCCCTGCGCGCCCACCTGGGCGTGGAGCAGATGCACATCATCGGCCATTCCCTGGGCGGCATGATCGGCCCGGCCTATGCGCGCAAGTACCCGCAGCACACCCTCAGCGTCGGCCTGCTGTCCACCGCGGCGTTCCGCTCCCCGCAGGACAGCGAGAACGTGCGCAAGGTGGTCCGCGCCATGGAGGAAAAAGGCATCGGCCCGGTGCTCGATACCCTGACCCAGCGCTGGTTCACCGAAGCCTTCTGCGCCGCCCGCCCGGACGTCATCCAGTGGCGCAAGCAGCAGGTCATGGACACGCCCGCCGAGGTGTTCCTCAACGTCTTCCACATCTATGCCGAGACCGAGATGGCGCCCTGGCTGCATGAAGTCCGGCAGCCGTGCCTGGTGCTCACCGGCGAGTTCGACGGTGGCTGCAACCCCGGCCTCAACCAGCAGATCGCCGACGCGTTGCCGCACTCGGAACTGGTGGTATTGCCGGACCTCAAGCACGCCATCCTGATCGAAGCGAGCGAGCAGGTGGTGCCACACCTCAAGGCCTTCCTGGCGAAGGCCTCGCAGTAATACCTGCCGATACGCCGGGGGCGGGCAGGCCCGCTCCCGGCCGCAGAAAAACAACAATGGCCCAACCGATCAGCAGGTCGACGACATGGCTTTGATCTATCCCATTCTCTTGCGCCGCATGCTTCTCGGAGCCCTGACCCTCCTGGGCGTCTCCGCCCTGATCTTCGCCGCCGTGCAGCTGCTGCCCGGCGACATGGCGCAGAAGCTCCTTGGCCAGTCCGCCACCCCCGAAGCCCTGAGCGCCCTGCGCCACGAGCTGGGTCTGGACCAGCCGGCGCTGACGCGCTACCTCAACTGGCTGCTGGGCAGCCTGCAGGGTGACTTCGGCACCTCGCTGTCCAACGGCCGGGCGGTGTCCGAACTGATCGGCCAGCGGCTGCTCAACACCCTGTTCCTCGCCGGCTACACCGCCCTCATCGCCGTGCCGCTGGCGCTGCTGCTGGGCTTGTTCGCCGCGCTGTACAAGGACTCGCTGTACGACCGCATCGTCAACGTGATCTCCCTGGCGGCGGTGTCGCTGCCGGAGTTCTTCATCGGCTACATCCTCATCCTCTGGATGGCGGTGAAGCACCCGCTGTTCCCCTCCATCGCCGACCTGCCGCCGTCCGCCGGCTTCGTCGAACACCTGCACGCGGCCTTCCTGCCGGCACTCACGCTGACCCTGGTGATCACCGCGCACATGATGCGCATGACCCGCATCGCCGTACTCGACCTGCTGCAGCTGCCCTACATCGAGATGGCCCGGCTCAAGGGCCTGTCGCGGCTGAAGATCGTCCTGCGCCACGCGCTGCCCAACGCCTGGGCACCCATCGTCAACGTCATCGCGGTCAACCTCGCCTACCTCATCACCGGCGTGGTGGTGGTGGAAGTGGTGTTCGTCTATCCCGGCCTCGGCCAACTGATGGTCGACTCGGTGATCAAGCGCGACGTGATGGTCGTCCAGGCCTGCTGCTGCATCTTCGCGGTGGTCTACATCGGCATCAATCTGCTCGCCGATGTGCTGTCCATCGTCACCAACCCGCGTCTGCTGCACCGCAAGTGAGGGCGAGCCGATGAATGCCTGCATCACCACCTTCAAGCAGATGACCTGGACCGCCCGCATCGGGCTCCTGATCATCCTCTTCTACACCTTCCTCGCGCTGTTCGGCCCGCTGATCGCGCCCTACGGCGAAACCCAGATCGTCGGCAACGAATACGACCCGTGGAGCGCCGAGCACTGGCTGGGCACCGACGCCCTGGGCCGCGACATGCTCTCGCGGGTGATCTTCGCCGCGCGCAACACCATCGTCATCGCACTGCTCTCCACCGCCCTGGCGTTCTTTATCGGCGGCACCCTGGGGCTGGTCGCCGCGGCGCTCGGCGGCTGGGTCGACAGCGCCCTGTCGCGCCTGGTCGACGTGCTGATGGCCGTGCCGCAACTGATCTGCGCGCTGCTGTTGCTGACCATCTTCGGCACCAGCATCGCCAACCTGGTGTTCGTCATCGCCCTGGTCGATGCCACGCGGATCTTCCGCCTGGCCCGCTCGGTGTCGCTCAACGTGGTGGTCACCGACTACATGGAAGTCGCCCGCCTGCGTGGCGAGGGGCTGTTCTGGCTGGTCGCGGTGGAACTGCTGCCCAACGTCCGCGCACCGCTGGTGGCGGAGTTCGGCCTGCGCTTCTGCTTCGTCTTCCTGACCATTTCCTCGCTGTCCTTCCTCGGCCTGGGCCTGCAACCGCCGCTGGCCGACTGGGGCAGCATGGTGCGCGAGAACGCCTCGCTGATCTCCTTCGGCGACCTCACCCCGCTGATTCCCGCCGCCGCCATCGGCGTGCTGGCGATCGCCGTCAACTTCGTCGCCGACTGGTTCCTCGCCCAACGGCGCTGACCGGTCCGCCCCACGCATTGCCCGAGGAATCGCAGCATGAGCGAACCCCTACTGAAGATCACCGGCCTGCGCATCGAGGCCAACGGCGGCGACGGCTGGAACGAGATCGTCCACGGCGTCGACCTGGAACTGCAACGCGGCCGGATACTCGGCCTGGTCGGCGAATCCGGCGCCGGCAAATCCACCATCGGCCTCGCGGCCATGGGCTACACCCGCGACGGCTGCCGCATCAGCGGCGGCGAGGTGCTGTTCGACGGCGTCGACCTGCGCCAGCTCCCCGAGGCGCGTCATCGCGAGCTGCTCGGCGCGCGCATCGCCTACGTTGCGCAGTCGGCGGCGGCCAGCTTCAACCCGGCGCACCGGCTGATCGACCAGCATTGCGAGACCGCGCTGGAGCACCAGCTGCTGCCCCGCGAGCAGGCACGCCGCGACGCCGTCGAGCTGTACCGCAAGATTTCCCTGCCCGAGCCCGAGAGCATCGGCGAACGCTACCCGCACCAGGTCTCCGGCGGGCAGCTGCAACGGATCATGACCGCCATGGCGATGTCCTGCCGGCCGGACCTGATCATCTTCGACGAGCCCACTACGGCGCTGGACGTCACCACCCAGATCGACGTGCTGCTGACCATCCGCGAGCTGGTCCGCGAATTCCAGGTCGCCGCCATCTACATCTCCCACGACCTCGCGGTGGTGGCGCAGATGGCCGACGAGGTGATGGTGCTCAAGGACGGCGCGGTGGTCGAGGAGGGCGACAAGCGCCGGCTGATCGCCCAGCCCCAGGCCGACTACACCAAGTCGCTGTGGGCCGTGCGCAACCTCGAATGCACGGCGCGCCCGCCAGTGGCCGCCGACCAGAGCCCGATCCTCGAACTGCAAGGCATCCGCGCCGGCTACGGCAACAAACCGGTGCTCAAGGATGTCTCGCTGAAGGTCTTCCCCGGCCGCACCCTGGCCATCGTCGGCGAGTCCGGATCCGGCAAGTCGACCCTGGGCCGCTGCATCACCGGTGCCTTGCCCAGCCGCGAAGGCAGTCTGGTGTTCCACGGCCAGCCGCTGGCCAGCCACTACGGCAAGCGCAGCCGCGAGCAACTGCGCTCGATCCAGATGATCTACCAGATGGCCGACACCGCGCTGAACCCGCGCCACAGCATCGGCGACATCGTCGGCCGGCCGCTGACCTTCTACGGCGGCCTGCGCGGTGCCCAGCGCGAGGCGCGGCTGCGCGAGCTGCTCGACGCCGTGGGTTTGGAGCCCGGCCGTTACCTCAACCGCCGCCCGCAGGAACTCTCCGGGGGGCAGAAGCAGCGCGTCGGCATCGCCCGCGCCCTGGCGGCCGACCCCACGGTGATCATCTGCGACGAGATCACCAGCGCCCTCGACCAGCTGGTGGCCGAAGGCATCCTGCGGCTGATCGACGACCTCAAGCAGCGCCTGGGCATCACCTACCTGTTCATCACCCACGACCTCTCGGTGGTGCAGTCCATCGCCGACGACGTGCTGGTGCTCAAGGCCGGCAGCGTCGTCGACTTCGGCGAAAAGCAGCGCGTCTTCACGCCCCCCTGCGACAGCTACGTCACCCGCCTGCTCGACAGCATGCCGCAGATGGACCCCGACTGGCTCGATGGCCTGGCGCAACGCGGCGTCGCCTGAACCCCCTACGCACAAGGAGTACTCCCATGACCGCCACCACGCTGCAGGACTGGACCCGGCTCGCCGATGGCCTGAGCATCGAAGGCCGCTGTTTC
This sequence comes from Enterobacterales bacterium AE_CKDN230030158-1A_HGKHYDSX7, assembly GCA_046940325.1. Lineage (GTDB taxonomy): Bacteria > Pseudomonadota > Gammaproteobacteria > Pseudomonadales > Pseudomonadaceae > Pseudomonas. The sequence goes on from JBKYMN010000003.1 coordinate 611,403, forward strand.
ATCGACGGGCAATACCGCAGCGCCAGCGACCAGCGCACCTTCGCCAAGGTCAGCCCGCTGGACGGCCGTCACCTGGCGGCCATCGCCCGCTGCGGCCAGGCCGAGGTCGACCTGGCGGTGGCCAGCGCCCGCCGCGCCTTCGCCGCCGGGCACTGGTCGCGGATGGCACCGGTGCAGCGCAAGCGCGTGCTGCTGCGCTTCGCCGACCTGCTGGAGCGCCACGCCGAGGAACTGGCCCTGCTGGAAACCCTCGACATGGGCAAACCCATCGCCCACGCCCTGGCCACCGACATCCCCGGTGCGGCCAACGCCATTCGCTGGAGCGCCGAGGCGATCGACAAGGTCTACGGCGAGATTGCCGCCACCGCCGAAGACCAGCTGGGCCTGGTCACCCGCGAAGCGGTCGGCGTGGTCGGCGTTATCGTGCCGTGGAACTTCCCGCTGCTGATGGCCAGCTGGAAGCTCGGCCCGGCGCTGGCCTGTGGCAACTCGGTGGTGCTCAAGCCTTCCGAGCGCTCGCCGCTGACGGCCATTCGCGTTGCCGCGCTGGCCTGCGAGGCGGGGATTCCCGAGGGTGTGCTGAACGTGGTACCCGGCTTCGGCGCCGAGGCCGGCGACGCGCTGTCCCGGCACATGGACGTGGATGCCATCGCTTTCACCGGTTCGACCGGTGTGGCCAAGCGGCTGATGGTCGCGTCCGGGCAGTCCAACCTCAAACGCGTGTGGACCGAAGCCGGCGGCAAGAGCCCGAACATCGTCTTCGCCGACGCTCCCGACCTGCGCGCCGCCACCACCAGCGCCGCTGCCGCCATCGCCTACAACCAGGGCCAGGTCTGCACCGCCGGCTCGCGCCTGCTGGTGCAGGCCTCGGTGCGCGAAGCCTTCCTCGACCACCTGCGCGAAGCCCTGCAGGCCTGGACGCCGAGCAACGCCCTCGACCCAGCGAGCCGCTACGGCGCCCTGGTCGACCTGCAGCACCGCGAGCAGGTCCAGGGCTACATCGCCACCGGCCTGGAGGAGGGCGCACAGCTGCTGGTGGGCGACGCCCAGGCCGACGGCTGCTACCTCGGCCCGGTGGTCTTCGACGGCGTGGACAACGGCATGCGCATCGCCCGCGAGGAAATCTTCGGCGCCGTGCTCTCGGTCATCGCCTTCGACGACGCCGAGCAGGCCGTCGCCATCGCCAACGACACGCCCTATGGCCTGGCGGCCGCGCTGTGGACCGCCGACCTGTCCCGCGCGCACCGGGTGGCGCGGGCGTTGCGGGCCGGCTCGGTGTGGGTCAACCAGTATTCGGGCGGCGACATGACCGCGCCCTTCGGCGGCTTCAAGCAATCGGGCAACGGCCGCGACCGCTCGCTGCATGCCTTCGACAAATACACCGAACTCAAGGCGACCTGGATCAAGCTCTGAACCGCGCTCTTTTTGACCGCGAAGGAAGCGGGGCGGGATAATCCCTCGCCCCGCACCGCCAACCTTGGGAACGGCAACCATGGCGCAACAGAAAGCGAAGAAAATCTACGACCCGGAATTGCGCCGCGAGGAAATCATCAAGGCCGCCTTCCAGTGCCTCAACGAAGAGGGCTACGCCAAACTCTCCGCGCGCAAGGTCGCCGCCCGCGCCGGCATGGCCCTGGGGCACATCAGCTACCACTTCAAGGACATGAACGAGCTGCTGATGGAGGCCTACAAGTACGCCTCCCACCAACTCTACGAAGCCACCCGCGCCGGCCTCGTGGCCGAACCGCGCACCTCCCTTGCGCAGCTGGAAGTCTTCCTGCGCAGCGGCTTCACCGCCACCTTCCTCGACCGCAGCTACCTCTCCGTGCGCATCGACCTGTGGTCCGCCTCGCTGTTCCAGGAAGACATCGCCGACACCGAGCGCAAGCTCTACGCCATCTACCGCGAACGCCTGGTGGAAATCCTCCGGCGCATCGCCGACGAACACCAGGTCGCGCTGGAGCGCGTGGAAAAACCCGCCGACGCCATCATGGCCATGCTCGACGGCCTCTGGCTCGACTGGCAACGCCGCCGCAACATGAAGGCCATCGAGAACGGCATCACCGCCTGCATGGACCTGGTGGCTTTGTACCTGCCCGCAGCGCGAGCCTGAAGGCCAGGCGCGCTGCGCAGGGCCTGACCGGCTCGGACCTCACCTCACATCACCTCACGGCACCGCTCTGCTCTGGCTCTTGCAGACTTCCAGGGAAACCCCCGCACGCTCCGGAGTGCCCCTTTCAGGAGGCCGAAGGTGATCGGAGTTTCAGGGGGAGAGCGGCATGGATGCCGCGGAAGCCGCGACTGGCCATGGATGGCCCTTCGCGGCGGCCCCCTGAAACTCCGAAGAACCGAGGGTACTTTTCGCGAAGCGAAAAGCCGGATGTAGGGGCGAGACCTTTGCCCACTTTGGGTCGTTTGCCAAAGTGGGTCGCCCGAGGGGGCGAAACAAAATGCCCGCGCGCACGCCAAAGCGACGCAGAAACACCCAACCCCAAAGCACCTCACGCGGAAAACCCAAACCCGACCTGTAGGAGCGCGCCATGCGCGCGATCGCGGGCATGGCCCGCTCCTACAATCGAGCCCCCGCCCAGCGACGGAGCGAGCAGAGCGATGGGTATCGCTCCGCTCCACGCCATCCTACTCACCACCCTCCAGCCGGCCACTCAACTCCGGCCAAACCCGATACGGCACCCACACCACCCCTTGCCACCTCAACACCGACAACGACTCCGTCGGCCCGCGCAGCATCTCCCGCCTTGGCTCTCCCCGATCACTGCGATGCTGATCGCGCAACGTCGGAATCACCTGCTGCGACAACCACTGTCGTACGCTGCGATTCTCCGGATGGAAGTAGTGAATCAACGCCGCATACACCGCCGACTCGCTGATCAGCAGCTCATCGACGTAATCGCCGCTGCCATCGCGCACCCAGGCGCGGCGGAACTGGTCGTCGTCCAGGTTGCGCTCCACGCGCTCGGCCAGATAGGGCGAGCCGATCAGCCGGCCCAGGTCGTGGGCGCAGAACCAGCACTGGTCCTCCAGCAGCACGGCGCGCAGCAGGCGCTTGTGGCGGATGAATTCGGTGGGGATCAGGACCTCTTCAGACATGGCTCACCTCCGAGGCGGAGGGAGAAGAGGGCGGGTAGAGCGAAGCGTCTTCAGGGTGAAGGCAAAGAGGGAAGGGCATATCCATTTCCTCAATGGGTACACCGCTGCTTTCGGGAGCAGTATTGCCGCTATGTGAAGCGTTTCTTAGGCGCTGGCAGTAAAAATATAAATGATTGAGGGGTGAGTCAATTCGAATTTTTATAGTCGAGAAGAAATTTTTAATTGTCAGTCTTCATTTTGCGAAAAGCTGTTATGGCCTTCGAATGTCATGGCGAGCACCACAGAGTGTTACTCGCCATGATGAAGGATGTACGGATAATTGATTTTTCCTATTCAGAGAAAAGATCTATTTGACCGCCTTTTCGGCGCTCTATAGCAAGCTTTTCTTCTGATTCTCTAATTAAATCTTCCCACGGCCAATATAGGGTTACATATTTTCGATAGAATAGTAGCTGTCGGTCTACGTTCAGAACCTTTTCCTCTGACTCGTCATAGGTTACGACTAAACCTCTTCCGTTGTCGTCGACTTGCAAGCCATCAATCTTGGTTAGGATTGATTTTAGGTTTGGCTTCTGAATTCGCGGTTGCCTGGCATGGGACTTGTTAAATATTTCAGTGAGACTGATACCGGTTATATGCTTCCTATCCTCAGCCTCCATTATGGCAGCCATCGCATGTGCGTAGATCCCAGTTGCTTCACTCCGCTTTCTTATTCCATTAGCAACTCGTTCAGCAAACTTCTGGTAGACGCCGTTGAGTTGATCTGCAACGGCCATTGCTGCTGACTCGTAGAGCGAAGAGTTTGCGATTACCGCTTCTGTGTCCTGCTCCTCTTCAATGTTTGCCTCGTCAAGTAGGCGCAGGATAAGGCGCTGGAGCAATCCTGAGTTTCCAAAGCAATCTACTATTGCTTTGTTTTGAATGTCTCTGGATATGTGAATATTTAAAGCTCGGCCGCCCTTGTCGAATATTGACCGAAGATCGTCCGGGTTCCATTCTATGGATATTTCTTCAAGTCGTCCGCTCAGATCGGGGTTGCAGTGAACTAAAAGATTCGCCTCGCCCCAGATGCCTACTAATACGACAAAGCAACCATAATCCCACAGTGTTTTAAGTTCATGGGCAAGCACGTGTCGCTCGTCGGAGGAAAGATAATGGAGGTCCTCGATCACTAAGCGTCGATTGGATTTTACTATCTCATGGGCAACGTATTTTAGGTCGTTAATGTCCTTTCCGTAAGGGTTCTCTACGCGCTCCGTCTGAGTGCTGACATGTGCCTCAGCCTTGCCTGAAAGTTTGGCAAGAGAAAAGCCAGCTTCGCCAGATATCTCTCCACCACCTGAAATGCTAAATTGGTTTGTTTCGGAAGATATTTTTTTTGAGCCAACCTCTGCGAGAGCTTGGTTGTAGATGTCAGTTGATGTAAAGCCTAGTCGGCATTGAACGGTTATTGAATTTTGAATAACCCTCTGCCTGAGCCAGGATTTTCCGGACTTTGATGGTCCACGAATTGCTATGTGGTTTCTTCTATCGAGGAGTTTTGTTAGTTCACTGTCCAGTGAACCTCGGTCAATGTAGGAGTCATCTAGTATCTCGTTAGATATCCCGAAAACATGATGAGTCTTCTTTTTCTGAGTCATTCAATTTCCCTATAAAAAAGCCCCGCACATGGCGGGGCTTTGGTCTTTCTATCGCTGCCCCGAAAATCCGTTTCGGGAATATAGCGCTTTCTAATGGTCTTGACTTGCGGTGGTGCTACTACTTCCGTCAGTCCCAGCTCAGCGCGCCGCCGGTCTGGTACTCGATCACGCGGGTCTCGAAGAAGTTCTTTTCCTTCTTCAGGTCCATGATTTCGCTCATCCACGGGAACGGGTTGCTGGTGCCCGGGTATTCCTCTTTGAGGCCGATCTGGGTCAGGCGGCGGTTGGCGATGAACTTCAGGTAGTCCTCCATCATCGCCGCGTTCATGCCCAGTACGCCGCGCGGCATGGTGTCGCGTGCGTATTCGATCTCCAGCTGGGTGCCCTGGAGGATCATCTGGGTGGCCTCGTCCTTCATCTGGGCATCCCACAGGTGCGGGTTTTCGATCTTGATCTGGTTGATCACGTCGATGCCGAAGTTCAGGTGCATGGATTCGTCGCGCAGGATGTACTGGAACTGCTCGGCGGTGCCGGTCATCTTGTTGCGGCGGCCCATGGAGAGGATCTGGGTGAAGCCGCAGTAGAAGAAGATGCCTTCCAGGACGCAGTAGTAGGCGATCAGGTTGCGCAGGAACTGGCGGTCGGTTTCCGGGGTGCCGGTTTCGAACTTCGGATCGGAAATCGAGCGGGTGTACTTCAGGCCCCAGGAGGCTTTCTTCGCGACCGAAGGAATCTCGTGGTACATGTTGAAGATTTCGCCTTCATCCATGCCCAGCGACTCGATGCAGTACTGGTAGGCGTGGGTGTGGATCGCTTCCTCGAAGGCCTGGCGCAGGATGTACTGGCGGCACTCGGGGTTGGTGATCAGGCGGTACACGGCCAGCACCAGGTTGTTGGCCACCAGGGAGTCGGCGGTGGAGAAGAAGCCGAGGTTGCGCATGACGATGCGACGCTCGTCTTCGCTGAGGCCGTCCTTGCTCTTCCACAGGGCAATGTCGGCGTTCATGTTCACTTCCTGGGGCATCCAGTGGTTGGCGCAACCATCCAGATACTTCTGCCAGGCCCAGTCGTACTTGAAGGGTACGAGCTGGTTGAGGTCGGCGCGGGCGTTGATCATCTGCTTGTCGCCGACTTGTACGCGGGCGGCGGAGCCTTCGAGATCGTCCAGGCCTTCCTGGATGTCCAGGGCGTCGAGGGCCTGCTTGGCGCGGGCGACGGCGTCGGAGTCGTCGGCGGATACGGCGCGTGCTTCTTCGACGGAGCCAGCGGCGTCGGCGTCGAGTTTGTCAGCGTTCTGCGCAGCGGCCTGGGCGACGGCCGGGGCGGCCTTGGCTTCGGTGGCGTCTTCTTTGTCGAATTCGTCCCAGCTCAGCATGGGCTTCCTCTCCTGGTTCTGTGGGCTGCTCTGTGGCGGCCTGATGTCTGATGGCGTGGTGTGCACGCTAAGAGCTTGTGCGTCTTCCGCTGGCGAATCATCTCGGGCGGAGGAGGCTGTTGTTCTGCGGGAGAAGGGGCCCTGAAGAGCCCCTCACCCTGGCCCTCTCCCAGAGGGAGAGGGGACTGTGAAGCTGCGGAGTTCGGCGGTGCCTCGGACCGTTCCGAGGACCGCTTACTCCATTACTGGCAGGCTTCGCAATCCGGGTTGTCGATGGAGCAGGCTTGCGGAACCGGAGCCGGTTGCGGCTCGGCGGCTGCAGCTTGCAGGCCATCGTTGCCACCGGCGGACACGGCGTTGAGCTTGCCGGTGTTGATGGTGGACTTCTCGGTGCTGGTGGCAGCCAGGGCACGGAGGTAGTAGGTGGTTTTCAGACCACGGAACCACGCCATGCGGTAGGTCACGTCCAGTTTCTTGCCCGAGGCGCCGGCGATGTAGAGGTTCAGGGACTGGGCCTGATCGATCCACTTCTGACGGCGGCTGGCGGCGTCGACGATCCACTTGGTCTCGACTTCGAAGGCGGTGGCGTACAGGTCTTTCAGGTCTTGCGGGATGCGCTCGATCTGCTGCACGGAGCCGTCGTAATACTTCAGGTCGTTGACCATGACCGGGTCCCACAGGCCGCGTGCTTTAAGGTCGCGAACCAGGTAGGGGTTGATCACGGTGAACTCGCCGGAGAGGTTCGATTTCACGTACAGGTTCTGGTAGGTCGGCTCGATGGACTGCGATACGCCGGTGATGTTGGCGATGGTCGCGGTCGGCGCGATGGCCATGATGTTCGAGTTACGAATGCCTTTCTGTACGCGGGCACGGACCGGAGCCCAGTCGAGGGATTCGGTGAGGTCGACGTCGATGTACTTCTGGCCACGGGCTTCGATGAGGATCTGCTGCGAGTCCAGCGGCAGGATGCCCTTGGACCACAGGGAGCCGTCGAAGGTCTCGTAGGCGCCACGCTCGTCGGCCAGGTCACAGGAAGCCTGGATGGCGAAGTAGCTCACCGCTTCCATGGACTTGTCGGCGAACTCGATGGCCGCGTCGGAGCCGTAGGCGATGTGCTGCAGGTACAGCGCGTCCTGGAAGCCCATGATGCCCAGGCCGACCGGACGGTGCTTGAGGTTCGAGTTGCGAGCCTGCGGGACCGAGTAGTAGTTGATGTCGATGACGTTATCGAGCATGCGAACGGCGGTCTTCACGGTCTTCTCGAGCTTGGCGGTGTCCAGCTTGCCGTCGACGATGTGGTTGACCAGGTTGATCGAGCCCAGGTTGCAGACCGCGATCTCGTCCTTGTTGGTGTTCAGGGTGATCTCGGTGCACAGGTTCGAGCTGTGGACCACGCCCACGTGCTGCTGCGGGCTGCGCAGGTTGCACGGGTCCTTGAAGGTCAGCCACGGGTGGCCGGTCTCGAAGAGCATGGAGAGCATCTTGCGCCACAGGTCCTTGGCCTGGACGACCTTGAACACCTTGATCTTGTTGTACTCGGTCAGGGCTTCGTAATACTCGTAGCGCTCTTCGAAGGCCTTGCCGGTCAGATCGTGCAGGTCAGGCACTTCGGACGGGGAGAACAGGGTCCACTTGCCGTCGTCGAAGACGCGCTTCATGAACAGGTCCGGAATCCAGTTCGCGGTGTTCATGTCGTGGGTGCGGCGGCGGTCGTCACCGGTGTTCTTGCGCAGCTCGAGGAATTCCTCGATGTCCAGGTGCCAGGTTTCCAGGTAGGCGCAGACGGCGCCCTTGCGTTTGCCACCCTGGTTTACGGCGACGGCGGTGTCGTTCACCACTTTCAGGAACGGAACCACGCCCTGGGACTTGCCGTTGGTGCCCTTGATGTAGGAGCCCAGCGCGCGCACCGGGGTCCAGTCGTTGCCCAGGCCACCGGCGAATTTCGACAGCATGGCGTTGTCGTGGATCGCGTTGTAGATGCCCGACAGGTCGTCCGGCACGGTGGTCAGGTAGCAGGACGACAGCTGCGGACGCAGGGTGCCGGCGTTGAACAGGGTCGGGGTCGACGACATGTAGTCGAACGAGGAGAGCAGGTTGTAGAACTCGATGGCGCGAGCTTCACGGTCCTTCTCTTCGATGGCCAGGCCCATGGCCACGCGCATGAAGAAGACCTGCGGCAGTTCGAAACGGATGCCGTCCTTGTGGATGAAGTAGCGGTCGTACAGGGTCTGCAGGCCGAGGTAGGTGAACTGCTGGTCGCGCTCGTGGTTGATCGCGGCGCCCAGTTTGGCCAGGTCGTAGCCTTTGAGCTTGCTGTCGATCAGCTCGAACTCGGAGCCTTTCTCGACGTAGGCGGCCAGGGCCTTGGCGTACAGGTCGGCCATCTCGTGGTGAGTGGCGCTGTCGGCCACGCCCAGGAAGCCCAGCGCTTCGGCGCGCAGGGTGTCCATCAGCAGGCGGGCGGTGACGTAGGAGTAATTCGGCTCGCGCTCGACCAGGGTACGGGCGGTCATCACCAGGGCGGTGTTGACGTCCTTCTCGGCGACGCCGTCGTACAGGTTCTTCAGGGTCTCGCGTTCGATCAGCGCGCCATCGACTTCGGCCAGGCCTTCGCAGGCTTCGCGGATGATGGTCTGCAGGCGGCCCATGTCCAGCGGCTGGGTGCTGCCGTCGGCCTTGGTGATGCGGATGCTCGGGTGCGGCTGGGCGATGTCGCTGGCCACGCCTGCGGTCTTGCGCTCGTTGGCACGGGCTTCGCGGTAGATCACGTAGTCGCGGGCGACTTTCTGCTCGCCGGCGCGCATCAGGGACAGTTCGACCTGGTCCTGGATCTCTTCGATGTGGATGGTGCCACCGGAGGGCATGCGGCGCTTGAAGGTCGCGGTGACCTGTTCGGTCAGGCGGCGCACGGTCTCATGGATGCGCGACGAGGCGGCGGCGGTGCCGCCTTCCACGGCGAGGAACGCCTTGGTGATGGCTACGGTGATCTTGTCATCGGTGTAGGCAACGACGGTGCCGTTGCGCTTGATCACGCGCAGCTGGCCGGGCGCGGTGGCGGCCAGATCCTGGGCGGATTCGGCGGCCTGCGGCGCGTTGGCCTGCGGGTTCTCGCGAGTGGTGTCGATTTGCATGGGTGGTTGTCTCCACGTTCTCGTAATGGGTTTGTTGCGAAGCGCCAGGGGCGCTGGCCCGAAAATAAAGAGCAAAAAGAGCAGTCGCCCGCGATTGCAGTCGCGGGCTGGAATTCTTCTGGAACAGGGGGAAGTGACCCGAAGCGCCTCCCTGGCCCAACTCGGGTGCCGGCTTTACGGGCCGGGACCACAATACCTAGTGGTGTTGAACGTTACGTTGCAACACCCGTACCGCATTTCCATCGACATGAATCGCTCCTGGCGGGCGGGCCCGCATGGCACATCAGTACGTCTGGAATACGTTGTGGTGGAACCGGAGGAGCCGTGGAACAGGCTCGGGATTTCGACTTTCTTCTTGTGTCCGGTTCGTTGTGGTAACCCCAAGATGTAGGGGTGAACCGCAACGGGGATACAAGATAATGCGCTATGGGGGTGTTTGCAAGGCGGGGAGAAGGGGAAAAGCTGTGGATAAAATGTGCATGGAATGTGGGTGAAGCGGGGTAACTCGCGCTATCCCTGATGCTGTCTGCCTTTCGCCGTTCGTCGTGGCTGGTGACAGATTTTTTACCCGCGTCGGGGGCGCTGCGCGGGGAGGAACACTACCACAATATGTAGTGTTTTTGCCGCAGCAGCCCTTGACCTTTTCGCGCAACGCCTGCTTACGCCGCTGGCGTGCCGCGACGCCGGCAATCTGGCTACAATGCCGGCCGCTTTTGCGGGCTCTCTACAGTCGCTCTCTATAGTAGAGAGGCCCGCGCTCGCTCATGGCGCATCAGGAGGCAAGGTGGAACAAGAAGCGCGCATTCTCATCGTCGAGGACGACCAGCGACTGGCCGAGCTGACCCAGGATTACCTGGAGAGCAACGGCCTGGCGGTGTCCATCGAGTCCCACGGCGGCAAGGCGGTGGAGCGGGTGCTGGCCGAACGGCCGGACCTGGTGGTGCTCGACCTGATGCTGCCGGGGGAGGATGGGCTGTCCATCTGCAAGCGCCTGCGCCCGGATTACGATGGGCCGATCCTGATGCTCACCGCGCGCACCGACGACATGGACCAGGTCCAGGGTCTGGAGATGGGCGCCGACGACTACGTGTGCAAGCCGGTGCGCCCGCGCGTGCTGCTGGCGCGCATCCGCGCCCTGCTGCGCCGCAGCGAGCCGGCCGAGGCCGCGCCGGCAGTGGCGGGCAAGCGCCTGACCTTCGGCAAGCTGGTGATCGACAATGCCATGCGCGAGGCCTGGCTGGACGAGCAGACCATCGAGCTGACCAGCGCCGAGTTCGACCTGCTCTGGCTGCTGGCGGCCAATGCGGGGCGCATCCTCTCCCGCGAGGAAATCTTCAACTCCCTGCGCGGCATCGAATACGACGGCCAGGACCGTTCCATCGACGTGCGCATCTCGCGCATCCGCCCGAAGATCGGCGACGACCCGATGCACCCGCGCCTGATCAAGACGGTGCGCAGCAAGGGCTACCTGTTCGTCGGGGAACTCTGAGCCATGAGCGCCGTGCCACCGTTCCCCGAGCTGCACGGCGAGCGCTTCCGACTGCGCGCCTTCACCGATGCCGACCAGCCGGCGGTGTTCCGCGCGCTGTCGCATCCCGAGGTGATCCGCTACTACGGCGTCTCCTATGCGACGCTGGAAGCCACCCGCGAGCAGATGCAGTGGTTCGAGCGCATCCATAGGGAGAGCAGCGGAATCTGGTGGGCGATCTGCCGGCCGGAGGCGCCCGAGGACATTATCGGCGGCTGCGGCTTCAACAACTGGCAGCAGGAGCACCGCCGTCTGGAACTGGGCTACTGGCTGCTGCCCGAGCACTGGGGCCAGGGCGTGATGGGCGAATGCCTGCCGCTGATCTTCCGCCACGCCTTCCACGCCATGGGCGTGCACCGCATCGAAGCCGAGGTGGAGACGGAGAACCTTGCCAGCGGCCGCCTGCTGCTGCGCCAGGGCTTCACGCTGGAAGGCCGGCGCCGTGAGTGCGAGGTGAAGGACGGCGCGTTCCTCAGCCTGGACTACTACGGGTTGCTCGCCCCGGCGGCAGAGTCCCGGCCATGAAATCCATCTTCCTGCGCATCTACGGCGGCATGCTGCTGACCCTGGTGGCGGTTGCCGCGCTGGCGGTGCTGACCCTGCACCTGGTCAACGACGTGCGTGGCGAGCGCTACCGCGAGGACCTGGCGCGCGGCACCTTCCGCCTGATGGCCGACGAGCTGCTGCCCATGAGCGAGGTGGACCGCAAGCGTGCGCTGAGCCAGTGGAGCCGCCTGCTGGGCATTCCGCTCAAGCTCACCAGCCTGGACGCGCTGGGCATGGAAGGGCGCAGCCGGGCGCGGCTGATGAACGACCAGGTGCTGGTACAGGCCGGCGCGCCCCATGAAGTGAAGGTGATGACCCAGGTGAGCGCGGCGGAAGGGCTGATCCTCACTGGTGAAGTCGAGCAGGTCAGCGAGCAGCTGGCGCGCGCCACTATCTACCTGCTGATGGACGAGCTCAAGCGCTACCCGGCCAGCGAGCAGCCCTATCACTTGGCGCGCATCGTCCGCGACAAGCGCTTCGGCTTCGAGGTGCACCTGCTGCGCCTGAAGGAAGTCGACCTCGACGACGACCAGAGCCGTCGGGTGGAGGAAGGCGATACGGTGATGGCGCTGGGCAAGGGCGGCGATTCCATCCGTGTGCTTTCCGGCATCCTCGACACGCCCTGGGTGCTGGAGCTGGGGCCGATCTATCAGATGAATCCGTACCCGCCACAGTTGCTGACGATCATCGTGGTGGTGGCGCTGACACTGATCGGGCTGACCCTTTACCTGCTGATCAGTGGCCTGGAGCAGCGCCTGCGCGGCCTCGAATCCGCCGCCACGCGCATTGCCCGCGGCAGCCTGGATACCCGCGTGGAAGTGCGCGGTGCGGACTCGGTGGGGCGTCTCGCCGGGGCCTTCAACCACATGGCCGAGCAGTTGCACCTGTTGCTGACGGTGCAGCGCGAGCTGGTGCGGGCGGTGTCCCACGAGCTGCGCACGCCGGTGGCGCGGCTGCGCTTCGGGCTGGAGATGATCGAGTCCGCCGAGACCGATACGGCGCGACGCAAGTACATGGAAGGCATGGACGGCGACATCCAGGACCTCGACCAACTGGTGGACGAGATGCTCACCTATGCGCGCCTGGAGCAGGGCTCGCCGGCCCTGGCCTACCAGCGCATCGAGCTGGGCGCGCTGGTGGAGCAGGTGGTGGCGGAGATTGCACCGTTGCGCCGGGAAATCACCGTCACCTGCGAGCCGGGTGCGCTGGTGCCGTTCGACCAGGGCAGCTGGATCGAGGCCGAGCCACGCTACCTGCACCGCGCCCTGCAGAACCTGATGACCAATGCGCTGCGCTATGCCGAAGGGCGGGTGCGGATCAGTTACCGGGTGAGCGTGGACCGCTGCCAGGTGGACGTGGAGGACGACGGCCCCGGCGTGCCACAAGCGCAATGGCACCGGCTGTTCCAGCCGTTCTTCCGTGCCGACGACAGCCGTGCGCGGGTTACCGGCGGGCATGGGCTGGGGCTTTCCATCGTGCGGCGGATCATCCACTGGCACGGCGGCCGCGCACAGATCGCGAAAAGCGAAGTGCTCGGCGGGGCGTGCTTCACGCTGATGTGGCCGCGCCGGCAGGCGCCCAAGGTCGAAGACGATATTTGACCTTGAAGTCAAAAAATGCAGAATGCTGCGGTGCCGTCACGAGCTGATGGCGCCCACCGGGTCGCTCTGCATCTTCCTCCAGTGAAACAGCTCTCCTAAGAGGTATTGCAGAGTCACCGGTATCGTTATGTAATTTTTGCTATAACGAGCGCTGGAAGGCGGGGCAGTGGGGCCTGTCAGCGACAGGCCCGCGCAGGGTTTCAGGCAGGAACACCGAGGATCACATGGGACGCTTTGATCACTGCAGTCGCTTTTACGCCGGGCGCCAGGCCCAGCTCGCTGACCGCGTCGCGGGTGACTACCGCGACCACCTCGGTGCCACCGGACAGGCCCAGCACCACTTCGGCGTTCACCGCGCCATCGGTGACGGATTTCACCGTGCCGCTCAGGCAGTTGCGCGCGGACAGGCGGATGTCCTCGGCCTCGGTCATCAGCATCACCCAGGGCGCCTTGACCAGCGCGATGACGTCCTTGCCCTGGGCCAGGCCCAGGCTCTTCACGCTTTCCTCGGTGACGATCGCCACCAGCTCGCTGCCGCCGGGCAGGGCGACCACGACTTCGGCATTGACCGCACCGTTACGCAGCTGCTTGACGCTGCCCTTGAAGACGTTGCGTGCACTGACCTTCATGAACTGACTCTCCTGAATTGCTTGTATGGCCAATCACTGGCCGGACGTGTCACGGGGCTGAACTGAGTGTATAGCCCAGCCCGCGCCAATCGAAGTGTTAAAACAACAACCCACTGGAGCCTCACGATGAAACACCGCTTCGCAAGCCTGTCCCTGCTGGTCGCTTCCTGCTTCACCCTGCACTCGGCGCTGGCCGATGAAGTGCAGGTCGCCGTCGCCGCCAACTTCACCGCGCCGATCCAGGCGATCGCCAAGGACTTCGAGAAGGACACCGGGCACAAGCTGGTCGCCGCCTACGGCGCCACTGGCCAGTTCTACACCCAGATCAAGAACGGCGCGCCGTTCGAGGTCTTCCTCGCCGCCGACGACACGACGCCGAAGAAGCTTGAGCAGGAGAAGGAAATCGTCGCCGGTTCGCGCTTCACTTACGCCATTGGCACCCTGGCGCTGTGGTCGGCCAAGGACGGTTACGTCGACGCCAAGGGCGACGTGCTGAAGAAGAACGACTACAAGCACCTGTCCATCGCCAACCCGAAAGCCGCGCCTTACGGCCTGGCCGCGACCCAGGTGATCGACAAGCTCGGTCTCAAGGACAAGGTTGCCGGCAAGATCGTCGAAGGCCAGAACATCACCCAGGCCTTCCAGTTCGTTTCCACCGGCAACGCGGAGCTGGGCTTCGTGGCGTTGTCGCAGATCTACAAGGATGGCAAGGTGACCAGCGGTTCCGCCTGGATCGTCCCGGCCGACCTGCATGACCCGATCCGCCAGGACGCGGTGATCCTCAACAAGGGCAAGGACAGCGCCGCCGCCAAGGCCCTGGTCGAGTACCTGAAGGGGCCGAAGGCCGCTGCGGTGATCAAGTCCTACGGCTACGAACTCTGATTCTCTGAAGGAATAGGCAATGCCCCTCACGCAGGAGGATTTCCAGGCGATCCGGCTCACCCTCGAGCTGGCCGCCCTGAGCACCTTGATCCTCCTGCTGATCGGCACGCCGATCGCCTGGTGGCTGGCACGCACCCGCTCCTGGCTGAAAGGCCCGCTGGGAGCGGTGGTGGCGCTGCCGCTGGTGCTGCCGCCGACAGTGATCGGCTTCTACCTGCTGATCACCCTGGGCCCCAACGGTTTCATTGGCCAGGCCACCGAAAGCCTGGGCCTGGGGCGCTTGCCGTTCACTTTCGCCGGGCTGGTGGTGGGCTCGGTGTTCTATTCGCTGCCCTTCGTGGTGCAGCCGTTGCAGAACGCCTTCGAGGCGATCGGCGACAAACCCCTGGAGGCCGCCGCGACGTTGCGCGCGAGCCCTCTGGATACCTTCTTCTCCGTGGTCCTGCCGCTGGCGCGGCCGGGCTTCATCACTGCCAGCATCCTCGGTTTCGCCCATACGGTGGGCGAGTTCGGCGTGGTGCTGATGATCGGTGGCAACATCCCGGGCAAGACCCGCGTGGTGTCGGTGCAGATCTTCGATCACGTCGAGGCCATGGAGTACGCCCAGGCGCACTGGCTGGCCGGCGGCATGGTGATCTTCTCCTTCTTCGTCCTGCTGGCGCTCTACGCGAGCCGCCGCAGCCGTTCGGCCTGGGCCTGAGGTGGGCATGCCGCAGGAGCTTTCCGCACGCGCCATCGAGGCCCGCTTCCAGATCGCCTATTCCGGCTTCAGCCTGGACGTCGACCTGCAGTTGCCCGGCAAGGGGGTGACCGCGCTGTTCGGCCATTCCGGCTCGGGCAAGACCACCTGCCTGCGCTGCGTGGCGGGTCTGGAACGCGCGCCGCTCGGCCGTCTGGTGGTGAATGGCGAGGTCTGGCAGGACAGCGCGGCGGGCGTGTTCCTGCCGCCGCACCAGCGCGCGCTGGGTTATGTGTTCCAGGATGCCAACCTGTTCGAGCACCTGTCAGTGAGGCGCAACCTCACCTACGGCATGAAGCGTGTGCCGCGCGACCAGCACCGCGTGGAGTTGGAGCAAGCCAGTGAACTGCTCGGCATCGGCCACCTGCTGGAGCGCATGCCCGGGCACCTCTCCGGCGGCGAGCGCCAGCGCGTGGGCATGGCCCGTGCGCTGCTGACCAGCCCGCGCCTGCTGTTGATGGACGAGCCCCTGGCGGCGCTGGACTTGAAGCGCAAGGCGGAAATCCTGCCGTACCTGGAGCGCCTGCACGACGAGCTGGATATCCCGATTCTCTACGTCAGCCACTCGCCGGACGAAGTGGCGCGGCTGGCCGATCACCTGGTGCTGCTGGACCAGGGCAAGGTCATCGCCAGTGGCCCGATGGTGGAAACCCTGGCGCGCACCGACCTGCCAATCTCCCACCTGGAAGACGCCGGTGTCGTCATCGACGGCCGGGTGCTGGAGCACAACGCCGACTACGGACTGCTTACCCTGGTGCTGCCGCACTGCGAGCAGCGCATTCGGCTGGCCCACGCGCCGATGGACAAGGGCAGGGCGCTGCGCATCAAGGTGCAGGCGCGGGACGTCAGCCTGAGCCTGGAGCCGGCGGCGCAAAGCAGCATCCTCAACGTGTTGCCTGCGACCGTGGTCGAGATTGTGCCGACGGACAATCCGGCGCATCTGCTGGTGAAACTGGAGGTGGCCGGCACGCCGTTGCTGGCGCGGATTACCCGTTACTCCCACGACCAGCTCGGGTTGCAGACCGGGCAATCCGTCTGGGCGCAGATCAAGTCGGTGGCGTTGCTGGCGTAGGTTCCGCGCGTATCGGCTTTCGTAGGATGGCGTGGAGCGCAGCGATACCCATCGCTCCAACGCACCACCGGCATGGGTATCGCTGCGCTCCACCCATCCTACAAGTGCCCGGCGAGATCCAGCTTCGGGGCGGTATGACGAGCAAGAAAAAGGGCGGCCACTGGCCGCCCTTCTTCGATTCACCCTGCGCCTTACAGCAGCGGGATGGTGTAGCTGACGATCAGGCGGTTCTCGTCCTGGTCGCGCTGGCTGGGCACACCGGGGGTGGAGGCCGCCGGCAGGCCGCTGCGCATGGTGGCGTTCTTCCACGCCAGGCCCAGGCCCTTGAAGGTGCCTTCGGGTACCACGTAGCCCAGCGCGATGTCGCGCTCCCACTCGCCCTGGTCGCCGGCCTTGGTGTCGATGTTGTCGGCGTTCAGGTAGAGCACGCTGAAGGTCAGGCCTGGCACGCCGAGGTCGGCGAAGTCGTAGGCGTAGCGACCGATCCAGGTACGCTCGCCGGCGCGGTTGAACTTCAGCAGCTGGGCGTCGGAGATCAGGTAGGTGCTGGTGCCTTCGCCGTCGCCGCGGTTGAGGTAGGGGAAGTCGCTGTCGCCGGTCAGCACCTGGTAGCCGGCGCCGATGCTGTGGCCGCCCAGGGCGTAGGTGAACATGCCGCTGTAGACGTTGTTGTCCACTTCGCCCTTGAGGCTGTTGCCGCCGTAGTAGCCGCTGCTGACGTAGCCGTCGGCGCGCCCGGAGGCGCTGCCGTTCTTGCCGTCGGAGTCGCTGATGAAGACGCGCAGGTCGGACTTCAGCGTGCCCGGGCCGATGGCCCAGTTATGCACCAGACCCAGGTAGTTCTGCTTGTAGAAGTTGTCCAGCTCGCCGTAGTAGTACGACAGGGTCAGGTTCTTGGTCGCCTTGTAGTCGCCGCCGGCGAAGTAGAACTTGTTGCTGTCGCGGGAGCTGGCGCTGCTGCCGTTGGCGCCGGCGATGGACATGCTGCGCCAGTCGGTGGAGTTGCGGCCCTTGGTGTGGGTCAGCTGGCCGCCGGTCAGGGTCAGGTTGTCGATGTCGGTGGAGGTGACCTGGCCACCTTCGTAGGTCATCGGCAGCAGGCGGGCGTCGTTGTAGACCACCACCGGCAGCTTGGGCTGCAGGGTGCCGTAGCGGAATTCGGTCTTGGAGATCTTCGCCTTGGCGGTCAGGCCCAGGCTGCTGAATTCGTCCACCGCGCTACCATCGCTTTCCAGCGGGAAGATGGTGCCGGGCTGGCGATCGATGCCGGCCTTGCCGGACCGGCCGCCGCCGTCCAGACGCACGCCGAGCAGGCCCAGGGCGTCGACGCCGAAGCCCACGGTGCCCTGGGTGAAGCCCGAGGCGTAGTTGAGCATGAAGCCCTGGCCCCATTCTTCCTGCTTGCTGGGCGAGGCGGGGCCGTTGCGGTTGTCGGTGTTGATGTAGAAGTTGCGCAGGGTCAGGCTGGCCTTGCTGTCTTCGATGAAGCCGCCGGCGTGGGCCGATTGCGCGACGAGGCCGAGCGAGCTGGCCGCAATGGCGAGCGCCAGGGTGTTTCTGGTCATTACGTTTGCTCCGATGGTCATTTCTTTTTGTGGGGACCCCAAGAACCAGACGTTGCCGTTTGGCTGTATATAATTTTATATGCCGATAGACCTGCTGACGATTCCTCTGAAGGTAATTTCTGAGGATCAAAAGAGGTACGGGAACGTCTGGGCGGCGTGCATGACGCCAAATTCTGACTTTTAAGTCAAGACTTTCAGGCGTCTCTGTCAGAGCGCCGGAATCGCCACCAGGCTCAGCAGGCGGTCGTCGAACAGGCTGAACTGCCCGTCGATCTCCTTGCCGTGATGCCACTCTTCCGACAGGTCGGTGAGCAGGCGCAGGCGCGCGTGGCCCCCGGCGGACCAGCCGAGCAGCTCGGCGTGCTCGAAGTAGAAGCGCTTGCGCACCAGCGGGAACAGCGCCTTGAACAGGCTTTCCTTGAGGGAGAAGGTGAGGGTGACCTGCAGTGCAGCCTGCTGCGGGTCGAGGCGCGCGAGTTCATCCGGGGTGAGGATTTCCCCGGCGAGGCGTTCGGCGCGGGCGGTCTCCAGGCGGTTTTCCACGTCCAGCCCGAGGCCGCGCCAGTGGCTGTCGCGCGCGACGATGGCCGCTGCCCAGCCGTCACCGTGGGTGATCGAGCCGCAGAAGCCCGCCGGCCAGACCGGGGCGCGTTCCTCGTCCGTTCCCGGCACCCAGGCAGCAGAGCCCGCCGCCAGCAGCGCCGCGCGGGCGCAGAGGCGCCCGGCGAGGTATTCGGCCTGGCGCTTGGCGACGGAGCGCTGGATGTTCGCTGGCGCCTCGATGCGGCTCAGGGTGAAGTCCCCGGCCTGCAGGCGCTGGCGGTCGAAACGGGTGCTGCGCAACTGGCAACCGGCCTGGGGGGTGGGCAGGGGCCAGTCGGCGTCGAGGGGGGTGCAGAAGTCGGGGAGGGCGCTCATGGGAGCATTCTGCCGCGCCAGAACGTGGCTCACCAGTCACGCGGCACTTACATTCCTTTGCAAACCTTCACCAAAGGCGTACGGATTCGTCCGACAAGCTTTGACACACTGCGCACCGCGTTCCCAAGGGGACGCAGGTGAGGTTGTTGTTGGAGTGCCGCCAAGGCGGGCTCTGACCTTTACACTTGATTGAGTGCGGGAGCCCGAATGGGCTCCCGTTTTTTATTGCGCGGCGTTTTTACGCGCCCTCGGGCTTCACGTCGAAGATTTCCTTGAAGAAGGCCTGCAGGTCGGCCCAGGACTTCTGGTCGGCGGTCTTGTCGTAGCCCACGTCCAGGCCATGGCCCTTGTGCTTGTCCGCGTCGGGGCTGGTGAAGCTGTGCTTGGCGCCGGGCTGGATGACCAGCTTGTAGTCGGCCTTGGCGTTGTCCATCTCGGTCTTGAAGGCCGCCACGCTCTCGGCCGGCACCAGGGTGTCGGCGCCACCGTGTTCCACCAGGATCTTCGCCTTGATCGCCCCCGGCTGTGCCGGCGTGTTGGTCGCCAGCACGCCGTGGAAGCTCGCCACGCCGGCCAGCGGCAGGCCAGCGCGAGCCATGTCCAGCACCACCTTGCCGCCGAAGCAGTAACCAATGGCGGCGATCTTGCTCGGGTCGGTCTGCGGCTGTTTCTTCAGCAGTTCCAGCCCGGCCTGGAAGCGGGCCTTGGCGGCGTCGGCATTCTTCAGCGCTTCGGCCATGAAGGCCTTGGCGTCGTTGGGGTGATCGGTGTGCTTGCCTTCGCCGTACATGTCGATGGCCAGCGCGCTGTAGCCCAGTTCGGCGAGTTGCCGGGCGCGGCTTTTCGCGTAGTCGTTCAGGCCCCAGAACTCGTGAACGACGATGACACCGGGACGGATGCCGGATTTGGCGTCGTCGTAGGCGAAGTAGCCGATCATCTTCGTGCCGTCAGCGGATTCGTAGGGAATTTCCTGGGTCTTGATCGCGGCGGACGCGCTCGCCGCGAAGGCGAACAGCAGGAGGGCGGTGAGCAGGCGCATGGGGACTCTCCAGAGTGATGGCCGTGGTGGAAACCTTAGACGATAGCCACTTCCGCGCGCAGGTGGGTGGGCAGGGCGCACAACCGCTCAAGCTCGCGGCTTCTACTGACAGAAAGGCACGGGCGCGGGTGAAAAGTCTGACAGCCTCGTCTACCCTTGCGCCCATGTCCTGACCCGCGAAGCGATAGGCCGATGTTGGACCTGAGCACCTGGAATCTGACCATTCCCCAACGCGGCCCGGCCGCGACCATCTCCACGGCGAAACTCGGCCGTGACTACGAGAGCCCGTATTTCCGCCGCAGCGCCGAGGGCGTGGAGTTCTGGGTGCCGGTGAACGGCGCCCATACCAGCGGTAGCGAATTTCCCCGCACCGAACTGCGCGAGACCAAGCCCGACGGCCGCCTGGTGACCTGGCGCTATCCGCTGGCGGACAACCTGATGGTCGCCACCCTGCGGGTGGAAGCGGTGCCGTCCAGCCGGCGCATGGTGATCGGGCAGATCCACAGCAACGGCAGCGGCAGCGCCGAGGCCCTGCCGCTGGTCAAGCTGGTCTATCAGCAACGCCTGGACAAGGCGCGGGTGCAGGCACTGGTTCGCGATCGCCCCGACGACATCACCACGCGCACCTATACCGTCTATGACGGCATTCCCCTGGGCGATACCTTCACCTACCGGCTGGGGGTTTCCAGCAGCGGCGTGCTGAGCGTGCAGGTCAAGGACGGCCAGGTCAGCCAGCAACTGGACACGAAATGGGCCTACCAGGGCCTGTACTTCAAGGCAGGTCTCTACCTGCAGGACAATCGCGGGCCCGCCAGCGAGGGCGGGCGCGCCACCTTCACCGATCTGAGCATTCGACACCAATGAAGACTTCTTCCATCGCACGCCGCGTATCGCTGGCCTTGTCCCTGCTGCTGCCGGCGGTGCTGGCACAGGCCGCGCCGGGCGACGATTTCGCTTCCTGCCTGAACCGCCTGCAGGGCGCGGCCCAGGCCAAGGGCGTCAGCGCTGCCAGCTTCGCGCAGTTCACCCGGGGCCTGCAGCCGGACATGACAGTGCTGCCGTTGCTCGATGCGCAGCCCGAGTTCACCACGCCGATCTGGGATTACCTGGCCGGGCTGGTGGATGATCAGCGCGTCGCCGACGGCAAGGCGCGGATGACCGAGCATGCCGAGCTGCTGCGCAAGGTCGCGGCGCGCTATCAGGTCGACCCGGCCACGGTGGTCGCCGTGTGGGGCGTGGAAAGCGATTACGGCCGCATCACCGGCAAGCGTCCGCTGCTGGTGTCGCTGTCGACGCTGTCCTGCTACGGGCGGCGCCAGTCGTTCTTCCAGGGCGAGTTCATCGCCACCCTCAAGCTGCTGCAGCAGGGCGATATCCGTGACAGCGGGATCACCGGTTCCTGGGCGGGCGCCTTCGGCCAGACGCAGTTCATGCCCTCGACCTACGCACGCATCGCCGAGGACTTCGACGGCGACGGCCACCGCGACCTGGTGGGCAGCACCGCCGACGCCCTGGCGTCCACCGCCAACTACCTGCGCAAGGCGGGTTGGCGCGAAGGGCAGCCCTGGGGCTACGAGGTGAAGTTGCCGGCGGGCTTCGATGCTTCGCTGGCCGGGCGCACCAAGCGCCGCGCGCTGTCGGACTGGACCAGTCGGGGTGTGAAGCGCATCGATGGCCAGCCGATCCCCAGCCTCGACTCCAAGGCTGCCATCCTGCTGCCCGCCGGAGCCAACGGTCCGGCCTTCCTGGTGCTGCGCAACTACGATGCGATCTACTCCTACAACGCGGCGGAGAGCTACGCGCTGGCCATCGCCCTGCTGTCCGACCGCCTGCGCGGTGAGCCGGGGCTGCGCACGCCCTGGCCGACCGACGATCCGGGCCTGAGCCGGGCACAGCGCAAGGAATTGCAGGAGCTGCTGATCCAGCGGGGCTACGACATCGGCCAGGCTGACGGGATGGTCGGCGACGTGACGCGCAAGGCGATCCAGCAGGAGCAGAACAAGCTGGGGCTGACGCCGGCGGATGGGCGGGCGGGGCAGAAGATTCTCAAGGCGTTGAAGGGCAATTGATGGCTGCTTCCTGATCGAACGAAACCCCGGCGCAGGCCGGGGTTTTTCGTTGGTGCTCGCGAACCGGAGGGGCTGGCGTTGTCCGCGATGACCTGTCAGGCGATGCTCATTGCCAGCCCTTCACCCCCGTCATGTCCGGCAGGTGGTGGGCGATGCCCTTGTGGCAGTCGATGCAGGTCGCTTCCCCCGAGGCCAGCGCCGTGGAGTGCATCTGCCGGGCGCGCTGGCTCTGGCGGGTGAAGTCCATGAACTGGAAGTTGTGGCAATTGCGACATTCCAGCGAATCGTTGGCCTTGAGCCGGGCCCACTCGTGTTCGGCCAGCTCGCGGCGGTGGTCGAGGAATTTCTCCCGGGTGTTGATGGTGCCGAAGATCTTGCCCCAGACCTCTTTGGAAGCCTGCATCTTGCGCGCGATCTTGTCGGTCCATTTATGCGGCACGTGGCAGTCCGGGCAGGTGGCGCGCACGCCGGAGCGGTTGCTGTAGTGGATAGTGTCCTTGAGTTCGACGAAGACGTTGTCGCGCATCTCGTGGCAGGAGGTGCAGAACTGCTCGGAGTTGGTCGCCTCCAGGGCGGTGTTGAAGCCGCCCCAGAAGATGATTCCGGCGATGAACCCGGCCAGCGTGAGGAAGCCCAGGCTGTAGTGCACGCTGGGCCGGCGCAGGACGACCCAGTAGCCCTTGAGCCAGGCGAATAGTGCTTTCATGGCGCCTCCTCAGGGATTGCCGGTGGATGTGCCGTCGTCGTTGCTGGCGGATTTTCCGGCCGCCGCTTCCTTCTGGAGAATCTTGTCGATGTCCTCGAAGGTGTTGCCCACCAGCGGTTGCACGTCCTTCTGCGGCACGTGGCATTGCACGCAGAAGTAGCGGCGTGGCGCGACGGCGGCCAGCACCTGGCCGTCGCGGTCCATGTAGTGGGTGATGCTGATCATCGGCGCCTGCACCCGCGCGCTGTTGGCGCGGCTATGGCAGGACAGGCACTTGTTGCTGTTGCTGTCGATGCGGTAGCCGGCGATGGTGTGGGGGATGGTCGGCGGTTGCTCGGGGTAGGCGCGTTCGCGGCGGATGTCCTTGTTCTCGTCGTTGGCCAGCGGCGGCGCCGGGCGGTCCTCGGCGATGGTGCCGCCGGGGCGGCGGCCGTCGGGGGCCGGGGCGTCCAGCGGGTAGGTCGGGTCGGCGGCCAGCGCCGGCAGGGCGATGAGCAGCAGGAGCAGGGCGGGCAGTATCGGTTTCATCGCGCGTTCCTCAGGCCAGGCTGACCAGTTCGATGCGCACCGCGCACTTCTTGTAGTCGGTCTGCTTGGAGATCGGGTCGGTGGCGTCCAGGGTGACCTTGTTGATCAGCTTGTTGGCGTCGAAGAAGGGCACGAACACCAGCCCCTGGGGCGGCTTGTTGCGCCCACGGGTCTCGATGCGCGCGCGGATTTCGCCGCGCCGGCTGATCACCTTCACCTCGCTGCCACGACGCATCTTCAGCTCGCGGGCGTCGTCGGGGTGCATGTACACCACGGCGTCGGGCACTGCCTTGTAGAGCTCCGGCACGCGCTGGGTCATGGAGCCGGTGTGCCAGTGTTCGAGCACGCGGCCGGTAGAGAGCCAGAAGGGGTAGTCCTTGTCCGGCGCTTCGGCCGGCGGCTCGTAGGGCAGGGCGAAGATGATCGCCTTCTTGTCCGGGTAGCCGTAGAACTGCACGCCGCTGCCGGCGGTGACGTAGGGGTCGTAGCCTTCGCGGTAGCGCCAGCGGGTTTCCTTGCCGTTCACCACCGGCCAGCGCAGGCCGCGCGCCTCGTGGTAGGCGTCGAAGGGCGCGAGGTCGTGGCCGTGGCCACGGCCGAAGCTGGCGTATTCCTCGAACAGGCCCTTCTGGAGGTAGAAGCCGAAGGCCTTGGCCTCGTCGTTCTCGAAGCCCTTGGCGATCTCGTCGTTCTCGTACGCGTCGACCTGGCCGTTCTTGTAGAGCACTTCGTAGAGCGTCTTGCCCTTGAGTTGCGGCGCCTTGGCCAGCAGCTCGGCGGGCCAGACTTCGTCGGTGGTGAAGCGCTTGGAGAATTCCACTAGTTGCCAGAGGTCGGACTTCGCCTCGCCCGGCGCCTTGACCAACTGGTGCCAGAACTGCGTGCGACGCTCGGCGTTGCCGAAGGCACCTTCTTTCTCCACCCACATGGCACTGGGCAGGATCAGGTCTGCCGCCTGGGCGGAAACGGTGGGGTAGACGTCGGAGACGATCACGAAGTTTTCCGGGTTACGCCAGCCCGGCAGTACTTCCTGCATGATGTTCGGCCCGGCCTGCATGTTGTTGCAGACCTGGGTCCAGTACACGTTGAGCACGCCGTCCTTGAGCATCCGGCTCTGCTGCACGGCGTGGAAGCCGACCTTTTCCTGGATGGTGCCGGCGGGCACCTTCCAGATCTTCTCGGCGGTCTCGCGGTGTTTCGGGTTGGTCACCACCAGGTCCGCCGGCAGGCGGTGGGCGAAGGTGCCGACCTCGCGCGCGGTGCCGCAGGCCGAGGGCTGGCCGGTGAGGGAGAAGGGGCTGTTGCCCGGCTCGCTGATCTTCCCGGTGAGCAGGTGGATGTTGTAGATCAGGTTGTTCGCCCAGACTCCGCGGGTGTGCTGGTTGAAGCCCATGGTCCAGAACGACACCACCTTGCGTTTCGGATCGGCGTACAGCTCGGCCAGGGCCTTCAGGCGTTCGGCCGGCACGCCGGTTTCCTTGGCGGTGCGTTCCAGGGTGTAGGGTTTGACGAAGGCGGCGAACTGGTCGAAGTCGATGTCGGTCCAGGTGTTGGCCTTGTCCGCGTTCTTCGCCTTCTTCTCCAGCTCATCGGTGGGCCGCAGGCCGTAGCCGATGTCCTCGGCGCCGTGGGCGAAGCGGGTGTGCTGGTCGACGAAGTCGCGGTTAACCGCGCCGCTTTCGATGATGTGGTTGGCGATGTAGTTGAGGATGTAGAGGTCGGTCTGCGGCTTGAAGATCATCGGGATGTCGGCCAGGTCGAAGCTGCGGTGCTCGAAGGTGGAGAGCACTGCGACCTTTACCTGCGCCGCGCTCAGGCGGCGGTCGGTGACCCGCGACCAGAGCACCGGGTGCATCTCGGCCATGTTCGAGCCCCAGAGCACGAAGGTGTCGGTGGCCTCGATGTCGTCGTAGCAGCCCATGGGCTCGTCCATGCCGAAGCTGCGCATGAAGCCCATCACCGCCGAGGCCATGCAGTGCCGCGCGTTGGGGTCGATGTTGTTGCTGCGCAGGCCGGCCTTGAACAGCTTGTTGGCGGCGTAGCCTTCCCACACCGTCCACTGGCCCGAGCCGAACATGCCCACCGAGGTCGGGCCCTTGGCCTTGAGGGCGGCCTTGAACTTCTCGGCCATGATGTCGAAGGCGGCGTCCCAGCTGATCGGCTGGAATTCGCCCTGCTTGTCGAACTTGCCGTCCTTCATGCGCAGCAGCGGGCGGGTCAGACGGTCGCTGCCGTACATGATCTTGGACAGGAAGTAGCCCTTCACGCAGTTGATCCCGCGGTTGACCTCGGCCTTGATGTCGCCGTGGGTGGCGACCACCTTGCCGTCGCGGGTGGCGACCATCACGCTGCAGCCGGTACCGCAGAAGCGGCAGGGTGCCTTGTTCCAGTCCAGGCGGGTCATGTCCGCCTCGGTGATCAGGTTGCTGGCGGAGCTCAGGATCGGCAGGCCGGCGGCGGCCGCGGCGATGGCGGCGGCGTTGGCCTTGGCGAACTGGCGGCGGGTCAGGTTCATCTTGCACCTCCGGCCTGGACGAGGGCGGGCGCTTCGTCGACCTGCGGCGCCTCGGGCGACTCGACGATCTCGTGGTAGATCAGCACGGCGTTGAGTACGCCGGGCAGGTTCTGGATGGCGTTGAGGTTGTCGAGGATGCTCGCCTCATGGGCCGCTTCCAGCACCACCACCAGCTTGCCCTGCGGGCTCTGCTGGTGCACCTCCAGGTCGGGCAGGCGCTGCAGGTTGGCCTTCACGGCGGGCAGCAGCTCGGGCCGGGCATGAACGATCAGGCTGGCGATCTGGATGCTCTCTGGCATCTGGCTTTCAGGCATGGTGGGCCTCACGGTTCAGATGGATGGCGTTACCGGGGCAGGGCGCAACGCAGGCGCCGCAGCCGGTGCAGAGGGTCGGGTCGAGGGTGGGCAGGGAAGCGCCGCCCAGTTGCGGGCGGAAGCGGATGGCGCGCGGTTCGCAGGCGTCGTCGCAGCTGCGGCAGTGAATGCCGGCGCGGGCCAGGCAGTGGTCGTCGATGTGCGCGCGCCAGGGGAAGGCCTCGCGGCTCAGGTCGAAGACCGGCGCCTCGCAGACGCTGGCGCAATCGCCGCACAGGCTGCAGCCGGCGTGGCTGAAGTCCAGCTGCGGGTAGCCGCCGTCGCCGATGCGCAACACCTGCTCGGGGCAGGCGTCGACACAGGCATTGCAGCGCGTGCAGCCTTCGAGGAATTCGCTGTCGGTGGCAGTCCATGGCGGGCGACGTACTTCAGGCGCACCGCCCAGGCGCCGCAACAGGGCGCGACGGGCGAGCATGGCGGCGTCCTACGACGGCGGGCCGGGCGGCCCCACCAGCAGCTGGACCATCCACACGATGAAGCCGTAGCCACCGACGATGGCCACGGACAGCAGAGGGAACAGGCAAATCACGAGGAACAGGAACAGCCGGGTTTCCTTGCCTTTATCCGTGCCGGGTCCGGTCTCTTCAGTCATCAGGTCAGCCTCCCGCCAACGACTGGGATTGAGCCTAGTCCCTGCACTGTGTGTGGGCAAAAGCCTACGTGCGTTATTCTTTTTTCATACAGCGCTGTCGTTCAGCATTGGTTCAGCGCCCCGACAGGTTCCGTTCAGAGGCCTCCCCGTAACCTTCTCCCCGTCAACACATTACTGACCCCTACGGGAGAAACTCCATGAAAGCCATGAAGAAAATCGCACTCGCCACTGCCATCCTCGGTGCCAGCTTCGCCGCCACCGCTGCCAATGCCGCCGAACCCTTCGTCGGTATGACCTGGGGCGAAACCAGCAACAACATCCAGAAGTCCGACGCGCTGAACCGCAACCTGAACCAACCCAAGTTCGACAGCGTGATCAACAACAGCGGCACCTGGGGCGTTCGCGCCGGCCAGCAGATGGAACAGGGTCGCTACTACATCACCTATGAGAACGTCTCCGACACCGAGAACGGCCTGAAGCTGCGCCAGCAGAACCTGCTCGGCAGCTACGACGCCTTCCTGCCGCTGGGCGACCAGGGCACCAAGCTGTTCGGCGGCGGCACCGCCGGCCTGGTCAAGCTGGAGCAGGACGCCAAGGGCTACAGCCGCGACAGCGATGTGGGTTACGCCATCGGCGCCCAAGCCGGTATCCTCCAGGAACTCGGCAAGAACGCATCCTTAGAAGGCGGCTACCGTTACCTGCGTACCAACGCCAGTACCGAGATGAGCCCGCACGGTGGCAGCAAGGTGGGATCCCTTGACCTGCACAGCAGCTCCCAGTTCTACCTGGGCGCCAACTACAAGTTCTGACCGGTATCGTGACCGGGCCTTCGGGCCCGGTTGCCTGAATCAGGGAGCAAGCGCATGAAACTGCTGGTGGTGGAAGACGAGGCGCTGTTGCGCCATCACCTGTATACCCGGCTCGGCGAGCAAGGCCACGTGGTCGACGCCGTCGCCAACGCTGAAGAGGCGCTGTACCGCGCCAGCGAATACCATCACGACCTGGCGATGATCGACCTCGGGTTACCGGGCATGAGCGGCCTGGACCTGATCCGCGAATTCCGCAGCCAGGGCAAGACTTTCCCCATTCTCATCCTCACCGCTCGCGGCAACTGGCAGGACAAGGTCGAAGGCCTGGCCGCCGGCGCCGACGACTACGTGGTCAAGCCTTTCCAGTTCGAGGAGCTGGAAGCCCGCCTGAATGCGCTGCTGCGCCGTTCCAGCGGCTTCGCCCAGTCGAGCATCGAGGCCGGCCCGCTGGTGCTGGACATCAACCGCAAGCAGGCCCTGGTCAACGGCGAATCGCTGCAGCTGACCGCCTTCGAGTACCGCATCCTCGAGTACCTCATGCGGCATCACCAGCAGGTGGTGCCCAAGGAGCGCCTGATCGAGCAGCTCTACCCGGATGACGACGAGCGCGACCCGAACGTCATCGAAGTGCTGGTCGGCCGGCTGCGCCGCAAGCTGGAGAGCGCCGCGGGCTTCAAGCCCATCGATACCGTGCGCGGCCAGGGCTACATCTTCAACGAGCTGTGTAAATGATCCGCTCGCTGCGCTTTCGCTTGATGCTCGGCGCGGCGATCCTGGCCGTCCTGTTCATGGCGGCCCTGCTGCCGGCGCTGCAAAGGGCTTTCAGCATCGCGCTGGAAAATGCCATCCAGCAGCGCCTGGCCTCCGACGTGGCGACCCTGGTTTCGGCGGCGCGCATCGACGGCAATGTGCTGAACATGCCCGACCACCTGCCGGTGGAAGACTTCAACCTGCCCGAGTCCAAGTTGCTGGGCTACATCTATGACCAGTCCGGCAAGCTGGTGTGGCGCTCCACCTCGGCCCAGGACGAGAGCATCGACTACGCGCCCAAGTACGACGGCATGATCGATATCTTCACCCGCATCAGCGACCGCTCGGGCCGGGAATTCTTCGTCTACGACGTGGAGATCGACCTGCTGGGCGGCAAGCGCGCGGCCTACAGCATCGTCACCATGCAGCCGGAAAGCGAGTTCCGCCAACTGGTCAGCGGCTTCCGCGAGCAGCTCTATGTCTGGCTGGGCGGCGCGCTGCTGCTGCTCATGGCGATGCTCTGGCTCGGCCTGGGCTGGGGGCTGCGCTCCATGCGCGGGCTGCGCTCGGAGCTGGACCAGATCGAGGCCGGCGACCGGGAGCGGTTGAGCGATGAACACCCCGACGAGATGCTGCGCCTGACTGACTCGGTCAACCGCCTGCTGGAGAGCGAGCGCGCCCAGCGCGAGCGCTACCGCAATTCCCTGGGCGACCTCGCCCACAGCCTGAAGACGCCGCTGGCGGTGCTGCAGGGCGTCAGCGAAACCCTCGCCGACGAGCCGAAGAACCGCGAGCAGGTGCAGGTGCTGCAGACCCAGATCGAGCGCATGAGCCAGCAGATCGGCTACCAGTTGCAGCGCGCGACGTTGCGCAAGAGCGGCCTGATCCGCCACCGTGCGGCCCTCGATCCGTTGCTGGATACCATCGGCGGGGCGCTGGACAAGGTCTACCACGACAAGCGCGTGACGCTGGCGCGGGACATCCCGCCGGGCTTCGCCCTGCCGCTGGAGAAGGGGGCGTTGCTGGAGATGCTCGGCAACCTGCTGGAAAACGCCTATCGGCTGTGCCTGACCACGGTGAAGGTCAGTGC
Organism: Enterobacterales bacterium AE_CKDN230030158-1A_HGKHYDSX7; assembly: GCA_046940325.1. Taxonomy (GTDB): domain Bacteria; phylum Pseudomonadota; class Gammaproteobacteria; order Pseudomonadales; family Pseudomonadaceae; genus Pseudomonas. Next base: position 640,609 of record JBKYMN010000003.1, read on the forward strand.
GCGCAAGGACGGGAGGATGTTCGAGCTGATCATCGAGGACGACGGCCCCGGCGTGCCGGCCAGCCAGCGTGAACGCATCCTCAAGCGCGGCGAGCGCCTGGATACCCAGCACCCCGGCCAGGGCATCGGCACGGCGGTGGTGAAGGACATCATCGACAGCTACGACGGCGAGCTGGCGCTGGAGGATTCCGCGCTGGGCGGGGCGTGTTTCCGCATCCGGCTGCCGGGTTAATGGTGACGCAGGGCGTACAACCGTTCGCGGTTGTACGCCGATACAGCGTGCTTATCGTCAACGCCATGGTCAAGCCTGGTCAAAGTCCAGTTGGACTCCGAGCAGGGCGTGCCCAAGGCCAATCGGCGCATAACGCGGAGCGTTATACGCCCTACGATCTTGCTACTCCCCCTGCTGCGCCCGATAGGCCCCCGGCGTCAGGCCCGTCCATTTCTTGAAAGCCCGGTGGAACGCCGAGGGCTCGGAGAAGCCGAGCTGGTCGGCGATGTCCTGGATCGAGTGTTCGTCGCGCCCCAGGTAGTAGATCGCCAGGTCGCGGCGCAGCTGGTCCTTCAACTCCTGGAAGTTCGGCCCTTCCTCGCGCAGGTGGCGGCGCAGGGTCTGCGGGCTCATGTGCAGTTGCGCGGCAACCTGTTCCAGGTCCGGCCAGCTGCGGCAGTCGCGGCCGAGCAGGCGGCGGATCTGGCTGGTCAGGCTGTCGCCGCCGTCGGGGCGGGCGAGCAGGTCGGCGGGGGAGTCCTTGAGGAAGTGCTTGAGCGTGCGCTCGTCCTGCAGCAGCGGCATGTCCAGGTAGCGCGCCTGCAACAGCAGGCTGGTGCTGCCGGCGGAAAAGCGGCGCGGGCAGGGGAATAGCAGGTCGTACTCGGCCTGGTGCTCGGGGGCCGGGTAACTGAAGGTGACTTCTTCCAGGCGGATGCGCTGGCCGATCAGCCAGCTGGCCAGGCGATGCCAGATCAGCAGCAGGCTCTCGGCGAGGAAGTGGTCCGGGTCGCGCAGGTGGGTCTCGTCCAGCGTCAGCCGGGCGCGTTCGCCTTCGCGCACCAGGTCGATGCGCGGCGCCTCGGGGAACAGTCCGTAGAACAGCGCGCCGCGTCCGAGCGCCTTTTCCAGGGTGCGGCAGTGGATGATGGCGTTGCACATCATGGCGAAGGTGCCGCGTTTGCTGGGCATGGCGCCGAAGCCCATGTACTCGTCGTCGAGCGCTTCCCACAGCCGCTGCATGAGCCGGGTGAACTGCTCGGGGTCGATGCGCGCGCGGGGTTCTTCGAGGACGGCCGGGGCGATGCCGGCGTCGCGCAGCAGCGCCTGGACGTTCAGGCCCTTGCGCTGGGCGCCGTGCACGGCGGCACGGACGAAATGGCTGGCAATGGTGCGTTCACGCATGGATGGTCCTTGTTGTTCTATCCGCACGTCCAACAGCCGCGCGGTCAACCCGATCGAACCTGATCGGAGTTCTACAATCTACGGTACGAAGGCCCTGGCGGATACCCGCCAGAGGGAGGGAAACCCGCCAGCGAGGAGGCGGGTTTCCGCCATTTATTGTGTCTTCCGTGCCGCGACTTTTTACGGAAGCTATTGAATTTAAAGGGATTGCAGATTTTTTAAAGGTCTGGCACAGCACTTGCCATATGCGATTCAAGGCAAGCCTTCGGGCATGCCCTGAAAACAAATTCTCCCATTGCAGGGAGATAACGCGTTCGGTCTTGCACTTCCTTCACCGGAGGGCAGGCCCAGAGGACAGAGCTGCCATGACCAAGCAACCCTTCTATAAAAGCCTGTACGTGCAGGTACTGATTGCCATCGCCATCGGTATCGCACTCGGCCACTTCTACCCCGACACCGCCAAACTGATGAAGCCGCTGGGCGATGGCTTCGTCAAACTGATCAAGATGGCCATCGCGCCGATCATCTTCTGCACCGTGGTCACCGGCATCGCCGGCATGCAGAGCATGAAAGCGGTGGGCAAGACGGGCGGCATGGCGCTGCTTTACTTCGAAATCGTTTCCACCGTCGCGCTGATCATCGGCCTGGTCGTGGTCAACGTCGTCCAGCCGGGCGCCGGCATGCACGCCGACGTCGCCACGCTGACTGCCGAAATGAACAAGAACGCGGCGCTCACCGGCTTCATCGCTTCGGGCGAGAAGCAGAGCACCATCGACTTCTTCATGAACGTCATCCCGAGCACCGTGGTCGGTGCCTTCGCCAACGGTGACATCCTCCAGGTGCTGTTCTTCTCCGTGCTGTTCGGCTACGCGCTGCACCGCCTGGGTGACTACGGCAAGCCGGTGTTCGAGTTCATCGATCGCATCACCCACGTGATGTTCAACATCATCAACGTGATCATGAAGGTCGCTCCCATCGGTGCCTTCGGCGCCATGGCCTTCACCATCGGTGCCTACGGCCTCGGCTCGCTGGTGCAGCTGGGCCAGCTGATGCTGTGCTTCTACATCACCTGCCTGCTGTTCGTGCTGATCGTGCTGGGCGGCATCGCCCGCGCCCATGGCTTCAGCATCCTGCGCTTTATCTCCTACATCCGCGAAGAACTGCTGATCGTGCTGGGCACCTCGTCCTCCGAGTCGGCCCTGCCGCGCATGATCGCCAAGATGGAGAAACTGGGCGCCGACAAGAGCGTGGTCGGCCTGGTGATCCCCACCGGCTACTCGTTCAACCTGGACGGCACCTCGATCTACCTGACCATGGCCGCCGTGTTCATCGCCCAGGCCACCGACACCCCGATGGACATCACCCACCAGCTGACCCTGCTGGTCGTGCTGCTGATCGCCTCCAAGGGCGCCGCCGGCGTTACCGGTTCGGGCTTCATCGTGCTGGCCGCCACCCTGTCCGCCGTCGGCCACCTGCCGGTTGCCGGTCTGGCGCTGATCCTGGGTATCGACCGCTTCATGTCCGAGGCCCGCGCCCTGACCAACCTGGTCGGCAACGGCGTGGCCACCATCGTGGTCGCCAAGTGGTGCAAGCAGCTGGACGAGAAGACCCTGTCCGCCGAGCTGGCCGCCGGCCCGGGCAACTCCGCGGAGCTGCAGCCTTCCTGACGCGTTATCCAACGAGCAATTCGGCCCGGTGAACGTGAAGCACCGGAGCCTTTCCAGCCCGCTCATTTGAGCGGGCTTTTTTATGGGCGGGTGGTTGGCGGGGGCAGCGTCGTTCTTGTAGGAGCGAGCTTGCTCGCGAACAGCTTCCCGGCAGCCCCGGAGTTGGCGGGTTCGCGAGCAAGCTCGCTCCTGCAGCCGTGCCTGGGCGGCGCGCAGAGGATGCCGGGTCTTGCAGAGGAACCGCAGGCGCGCGTAGGAGCGGACTTGGTCCGCGATTGGCCGGGCGTCAGCGAGGAGGGGGTGCGTCAACGAGAAAAGCGCACGCTGCGGCGTGCGCTGACGAAGCGGAAACGGATCAGAGAATGATCTTGTCCTTGAGCTTCTCCGCCGCCTGCTGCAGCGCCTGGATGACCCGCTCCTTGTCGTAGTTCTGCACGTTGTTGGTGTCCAGGTACATGGAGAAGCCCGGCACCTCGTGCTCGACGAAGCTGGGGTTGGAGCCCAGGTCGCGGCGGAAGTCGACCACCTGGTAGATCTGCACCGGCTTGCTGAAGCCCTTCACGGCGATCTGGCCCTTGTCGCGGCACATCAGCACGTCCTTCACCAGCGAGTAGGTCTCGTGGCTGATGAGGATCTCGCCGGCTTCGGCGGCGCTTTCCAGGCGGCTGGCGAGGTTCACTTCGCGGCCGATGATGGTGTAGTCCATGCGCGTGTCGGCGCCGAAGTTGCCCACGGTGCAGTAGCCGGTGTTCAGGCCCATGCGCACTTCCAGCGGCTTGGTGATGCCCTGGGCGCGCCACTGCTGGCGCATCACTTTCATGTGCTTGCGCATGGCCACGGCCATGGACACGGCGGCCACGGCGTCCTTCTTCGCGCCCTGGGTGGCCGGGTCGCCGAAGAACACCATGACGCAGTCGCCGACGAACTTGTCGATGGTGCCGCCGTACTTCAGGGCGATCTTCGACATTTCGTTGAGGTAGTTGTTGAGCATGTCGGTAAGGGCTTCGGCTTCGAGCTCCTCGGACAGCTCGGTGAAGCCCTTGATGTCGGAGAAGAACACCGTGAGCTTCTTGCGCTGGGTCTCCAGGCGCACGCTGCGCTTGCCGCTGAAGATCGATTCCCACACCTGCGGCGACAGGTACTTGGCCAGGTTGCTGGCCAGCCGCGCGGCCTTTTCCTGCTCCAGGGTGATCTCCGAGCGGGCCTGGGCCAGGCGCAGGCCCTGCTGGTGCACGAAGAAGGCGGTGATGCAGATGTACAGGGTGGAGAACAGCACGCTGACCAGGGACACGATGGCGGGCGTGGCGCCCTTGTAGCCGGGGGTGATCAGCGCGGCGGAGAGCACCGACGCGGAGAGCCCCACCAGCAGTGCCAGGCCCAGGGAGCGCAGGCCGCCGATGATCAGCGCGGAGAAGGCGAGGATCAGTACCAGCATCAGGCTGGGCACTTCGGAGTAGCCCAGCAGCGTGGTGGCGACGCCGGCGTGCAGGGCATCGATGAACAGCAGGACCAGGCGGGTGCGCTGCGGGTTGTCGCGCTTGAAGCGGCGGCTGACCTGCTGGGCGAGGTGCGGGTAGAGCAGGGCGTACGGGATCATCCAGAGAATGTCGTAGCCGAAGTACTTGGCGAAGGTGCCGGCGGTGATGGTTGCGGCCACGGCGATGTACGCCAGCACGCGGGAGTGGTATTCGCGCAGAGGGGCGGGGGTGAGCGGACTGTGGGAACGCTCTAGAACGTTAGGCTTCATGCGCAAGAAACTTCCCTGGTGCGCGTAGGCTCGTGGCCATTTGCGCGTCTGATTTTGTGGGGAATCTTATTCCATGCGCGGCCCCGTGGGCCAGCGGCGGTTCGCCACTCTTCGTCGCGGACCGCCGGTCATGCCGGGACCTTCAGGCCATGGTGCCGTCGGGCTTCTGGTAGATGGAGCGGCGCGGCTGGGCGAACACCCGGCGCAGCATGGGCTCGAAGAACTCCAGGGGCAGCACTTCGCCATCCGGGTCGAAGGCGGCGGCGTCATAGCGCGCGCAGAACTCGATGGTCTGCTCGAACTGCGGGTGGTCCTTGAACTGCTCGCGCAGGTGGCGGTCCAGGCCCAGGTGATGGAAGAAGTAGTAACCCTGGAAGATCGCGTGCTTCTCGATCATCCACAGGTTCTCCTCGCTGACGAACGGCTTGAGGATGGCCGCAGCAATGTCGGCGTGGTTGAACGAACCGAGGGTGTCGCCGATGTCGTGGAGCAGGGCGCAGACCACGTACTCCTCGTCGCGGCCGTCGCGGTGCGCCAGGGTGGCGGTCTGCAGCGAATGGGTCAGGCGGTCCACCGGGAAGCCGCCGAAGTCGCCATCGAGCAGGCGCAGGTGGGTCATGATGCGGTCGGGGAGCAGGGCGGCGTACTGGCCGAAGTCCTTGGCGATGATCGCCCAGTCCTCGGCAGTGCCGTCTTCCATGTGGGTGAAGTGGGCGCGTGCGTTCATCAGGCTGTGCTCTTGTAGTTGTTCGGGATGACACCGGTCCAGTCTAGAAGCGCAGGCGCGGGGCGGTAGTGTCCGCAGGGCGCCAGCGGGCTGTCCCGGCGGGCGCGAATGGCGTGGCATCAGCCACGCCGATGGTGATTCAAGGGTGCTCCGGGTCGTGCCCGAGCGATTGCAGGAAGAGCGAGAACAGCTCCGGCTGCGAGCTGATGTCGAGCTTGTTGTACAGGTGCCGGCGGTGGACCTTGATGGTCTCCGGGGAAATCGCCAGGCGCTCGGCCATGGCCTTGGAGGAGTAACCGCGCAGGATCAGCCGGGCGATTTCCAGCTCGCGCTCGGAGAGTACCCCGGCACCGAACTGGCTCAGGGCGTCGCGTACCTGCACCGCCACGCCGTCGCCTGCCGTTGGCAGCAGGCGCTGGCTGCGCTGTTGCCAATGTTGCTGCATCAGCGCCAGTACCCAGGGGCAGAGCATCGCCAGCAGGCCGGTCTGCTCGCCGTCGAACAGCCGGCGCATACCCAGCGACAGCGACAGCGCGCCCTGGCCGGGCAGTTGCAGGATGAACTGCACCTCGTCCTCCAGCACGTTGTCGTGGAAGTAGCTGAGGAAGTACTCGCTCTGGCGGAACTGGTCCGGCGAGATTTCCTCCAGGCGGTACAGCCCGCTGGAAACGCCCTCGCGGCAGGCCTGGTAGAAGGGGTCGAGCTGGTACAGGCCGTCCAGGTAGATGGCCATGGCCGCCGGTCCCGCGGTGGGCTCGGCGTCGTACTCCTCCAGCGCCACCGGGGTGCCGCCGGCGGGGTAGAGCATCGCCAGGGCATTGTCGAACGGCAGCCACTGGTGCAGCAGCAGGATCAGTTGCTTCCAGAAGCGCGGCTGGCCGATCTGCTCGATGGCGCGGCCGAGGTTCGCGTGCATGCCGACTTCGCGGAACAGGTTGTGCATCCGGGGGATTTTCCTGAGGTGGGCAAGGTTTCGGCCCACGGTTTCCTCCTTTTACCGGGGCGCCGTCAAGAGGGCGTAACCCCAAATGGTGATTGGCCGCCCCGGCCGCCATGCCCAGACTGCACCCCATGCAGCGCCCCGGACAGAGGGCGCGACAAGGTCTTCGTTCCTGCCTCAACCACCAATAACAACTCGAGGAAAAACGATATGAGCGCTTCTTCTGCGCCGGCCGGCGGGCTCAAGCCCAGCCTGGGCGTGCTCGATGTGGTCGCCATCACCGTCTCGGCGGTCACCCCCGCCAGCTCCGTGTTCGTCATCGCTCCCTTCGCCATCCAGCAGGCCGGCAGCGGCGCCTTCCTGGCCTTCGTCATCGCCGCCTTCCTGGCCCTGATGTTCGCCTGGTGCTACGCCGAGCTCGGCCGCGCGCACAGCTCCGCCGGCGGCGAGTATGTCTACGCCAAGCGCGTGTTCGGCGGCCTCGCCGGCTACGCCACCTTCCTTACCGTGCTGGTCTCGCTGCTGTTCATCCCGCCGGTGCTGGCCACGGGCGCGGCGACCTACCTCAATAGCGCGCTGGGCACGAGCTTCGATACGCAGACGGTGGCGTTGGCCATCGTCGCGGCCAGCTATGTGCTGGGCATCCTCAACATCCGGGTGAACGCCTGGATCACCGGGGTATTCCTGCTCTGCGAAGTGGCGGCGCTGCTGGTGATCGTGGTGCTGGGCTTCGGCCATGTCAGCCAGCCGGTCAGCGTGCTGCTGCAACCCCAACACATCGATGGCAACGTGCTGGCCGCCGCGCCCTGGGCGCTGGTGATCGGTGCGGTGGGGACCGCGCTGTTCTCCTACAACGGTTTCGGCGGCGCGGTGCTGCTGGCCGAAGACATGAAGTGCGGCGGGCGTAGCGTGCACCGCGCGGTGATCTGGTCGCTGGTGCTGGTGGTGGCCATCGAGCTGATCCCGCTGACCGCTCTGCTGCTGGGGGCGCCGTCGCTGCAGGACATGCTCGCCAGCCCCGACCCCATCGGCTACCTGCTCACCGCCCATGGCAACGAAACCCTGTCGCGACTGGTCAGCGCCGGCATCTTCCTCTCGGTGTTCAACGCCATTGTCGCCATCGTCATCCAGGTTGGCCGGGTGATCTTCAGCAGCGGCCGCGACGAGCTGTGGACGCCGCTGATGAACCGCGCCTTCACCCGCATCCACCCGCGCTGGGAGTCGCCCTGGATTGCCACGCTGTTCCTCGGCGTGCCTTCGGCGGCGCTGAGCTTCAGTTCCAACCTGGCGGACCTGACCTCCTTCACCGTGCTGCTGCTGGTGATGGTCTACCTGGTGGTGGCGCTCTGCGCGTTGTTCAGCCGTGTGCTGCGCCGCGACCGCGAGCACCCGTACCGCATGCCGCTGTGGCCATTGCCGGCGATGCTGGCGGTGGTCGGCGCCGGCTACCTGTTGCTCAACCTGCTACTGGACGCCTCCTCGCGGGACGTCATGATCATTGTCGGGATACTGGCCGTGTCGGTGATTCTCTACAGCACCTACGGCAAGCTCAGCCCGGCCTTCCAGAAGCTCTGAAACCCGTCTCGATAACCAAGGAAACAGCATGCGCGCTCGTCAACTCGGCATCACCCTGGGGCTGGGTACGCCCGGTGAGTTCAACGCCATCACCGACGTACCGGGCGTCCGGATCGGCCATAGCACCCTGATCGGTGAGCGCGACGGCCGCGCCGTGCGCACCGGGGTCACCGTCGTCCAACCCCGCGAGGGCGCGGCGCGACGGCAACCCTGCTTCGCCGGTTGCCATGTGCTCAACGGCAACGGCGACGCCACGGGGTTGGAGTGGATCCGCGAGGCGGGCCTGCTGACTACGCCCATCGGTATCACCAACACCCACAGCGTCGGCGCGGTGCGTGACGCGCTGATCGCTGCCGAGCACGCCGAACTGGCGGACCCGGCGACCTACTGGTGCATGCCGGTGGTGATGGAGACCTACGATGGGCTGCTCAACGATATCTGGGGCCAGCACGTCGGCGCCGAGCAGGTGCGCGAGGCGCTTGCCGCGGCCGAATCCGGCCCGATGCGCGAGGGCCCGGTGGGCGGCGGCACGGGGATGATCTGCCACGAGTTCAAGGGCGGCATCGGCACGTCCTCGCGCAAGCTGCCGGCGGAGCAGGGCGGCTGGACCGTGGGTGCGCTGGTGCAGGCCAACCACGGCCAGCGTCGCGAACTGCGGGTGGATGGTTACCCGGTGGGGCGCCAGCTGGGCGATCTGCCGTCGCCCTTCGCCGAGCAGGGCACGCCGGGCATGGGCTCCATCGTGGTGATTCTGGCCACCGACGCGCCGCTGCTGCCGCACCAGTGTCAGCGCCTGGCGCAGCGCGCCTCGTTGGGGATCGCGCGCACGGGAGGCGGGACCGACGACTCCAGCGGCGACATCTTCCTCGCCTTCGCCACCGGTAACCGCGACCTGCCGCCGGCGGACTACGGACGCAAGAACCTGCCTTTCGCCACGGCCCTGGAGATGGTCAACAACGACCATATCTCGCCGCTGTTCGCGGCCGCCGCCGAGGCGGTGGAAGAAGCCATCGTCAACGTGCTGCTGGCCGGCCAGGACATGCGCACCGATGACGGTGTGCTGGTGCCGGCCCTGACCGGGGAGCGCCTGTTGGCGGCGTTGCGCGAGGTCGGTTGGAAGGGATGACGTGGCGCGTTCGTAGGATGGTGTGGAGCGAAGCGATACCCATCGATTGGCCCGGTGCCGATGCAGCATGGGTATCGCTTCGCTCCACCCATCCTACGAGTCTCGCGGATGGATTCCCCGGCGATTCCGTTGCTGGGCGGGTTCGCGAGCAAGCTCGCTCCTGCACGCAGACGCTATGCCATGAAAAAAGCCGGAGCTGCTGGGCAGCTCCGGCTTTTGTCTTTCCCGTACCGGCGAATCAGTTCGGGGTGTAGATCTGGTCGAACACGCCACCGTCGGCGAAGTGGGTCTTCTGCACGGTGCGCCAGTCGCCGAAGGTCTTCACCACGGAGAAGAAGTCCACCTTCGGGAAGCGGTCGGAGAACTTGGCCAGTACTTCCGGGTTGCGCGGGCGCAGGTAGTTGTTGGCGGCGATGGTCTGGCCTTCGTCGGACCACAGGTACTTCAGGTAGGCCTCGGCCTCGGCGCGGGTGCCTTTCTTGTCGACCACCTTGTCGACCACGGCCACCGGCGGCTCGGCTTCGGCGGAGACGCTCGGGTAGACCACTTCGAAGCCGCCACGGCCGAATTCGCGGGCGATCATCTCGGCTTCGTTCTCGAAGGTCACCAGTACGTCGCCGATCTGGTTCTGCATGAAGGTGGTGGTCGCCGCGCGGCCGCCGGTGTCCAGCACCGGGACGTTCTTGAACAACTGGGCGACGAATTCCTTGGCCTTGGCTTCATCGGCGCCGTGCTTCTGCGCGTAGCCCCAGGCGGAGAGGTAGGTGTAGCGGCCATTGCCGGAGGTCTTGGGGTTCGGTACCACGACCTGCACGCCCGGCTTCACCAGGTCGTTCCAATCCTTCAGGCCTTTCGGGTTGCCCTTGCGCACGATGAACACGGTGGCCGAGGTGAAGGGCGCACTGTTGTCGGGCAGGCGGGTCGCCCAGTCCTTGGGCACCAGGCCGCCGTTGTCGGCCAGGGCGTCGATGTCGGTGGCCTGGTTCATGGTGATGACGTCGGCCGGCAGGCCGTCGATCACCGCGCGGGCCTGTTTGCTGGAACCGCCGTGGGACATCTGGATGACGATGTTGTCGCCTTTCTCGGCCTTCCAGTGCTTCTGGAACGCGGCGTTGTAGTCCTTGTAGAAGTCGCGCATCACGTCGTAGGAGACGTTGAGCAGGGGCTGGGCGGCCTGGGCGGCGGAGGCCAGGGCGAGGCCGGCGGCCAGCAGCGAGGCGCTGAACAGTCGTTTCACAAGCAGTTCCTTTGGGCAGTGTTGTTTGGCGGCGATTATGCCGTCAGGTTATATGGCACATAAATACTTAAAGGCTATTTGCTTATTCACCGGCCCTGGGGAACAGCGGGTTGCCGCAGCGCGAGCAGAACGCCGCCTGTGCCTCGTGGCTGGCCTTGGCGCAGGCCGGGCAGGGCTTTTCCAGTTGCCCCGGGGCGCGTTCCTGGCGCATGGCGTTGTGCAGCTCGGCGCTGAAGATGCCGGTGGGCACGGCGATGATCGAGTAGCCGGTGAGCATCACCAGGCTGGCGATGGCCTGGCCCAGTGGCGTCTTCGGCGTGATGTCGCCGAAGCCCACGGTGGTCAGGGTGACGATGGCCCAGTAGATGCCGCGCGGGATGCTGGTGAAGCCGTGCTCGGGGCCTTCGACCACGTACATCAGCGAGCCGAACACCGTGACCAGGCTCATCACCGAGAGGAAGAACACGGTGATCTTCTGCCGGCTGCCGCGCAGCGCGGTGAGCAGGAAGTCGGCCTGGCGCAGGTACTGGCGCAGCTTGAGCACGCGGAACACCCGCAGTACGCGAACGATGCGCACCACGAGCAGGTACTGGGCGTCGGGGTAGAAGATGGCGATCACTCCCGGCAGCACCGCCAGTAGGTCCACCAGCCCATAGAAGCTCAGGGCATAGCGCAGGGGCTTGGGCGAGCAGTACAGGCGCGCCAGGTACTCGATCAGGAACAGCCCGTTGATCACCCATTCGATGTCGCTGAGCAGGCCGCCGTAGGCGGCGTTGATCTCGTCGACGCTGTCGAGGATCACCACCAGCAGGCTGGCCAGGATGACGATCAGCAGGATGCTGTCGAAGCGTTGCCCGGCCGGCGTGTCGGACTCGAAGATGATGATGTAGAGGCGCTGGCGAAAGCTGGGCGGGGCTGACATGGGCGAATCCGGCGGAGGGATTCAGACACCATAGTCGAGATGCGCCGGGGCGGCCGCAGCCGCCCCGAGCGTGGGGATCAGGCGCGCTCGGTCGCCTGTGCTTCGTCCACGTCGCCCTCGGCCAGGCAGGCCGCGGCGGTGAACAGCACGTCGGTGGAGGAGTTCAGCGCGGTCTCGGCCGAGTCCTGGAGGATGCCGATGATGAAGCCGACCGCCACCACCTGCATCGCCACTTCGCTGGAGATGCCGAACAGGCCGCAGGCCAGCGGGATCAGCAGCAGCGAGCCGCCGGCCACGCCGGAAGCGCCGCAGGCGCAGACCGAGGCGACCACGCTGAGCAGGATGGCGGTGGGCAGGTCCACGGCGATGCCGAGGGTGTTCACCGCCGCCAGGGTCAGCACGCTGATGGTGATCGCCGCGCCGGCCATGTTGATGGTGGCGCCCAGCGGGATCGACACCGAATAGGTGTCTTCGTGCAGGCCCAGGCGCTGGCACAGCTGCAGGTTGACCGGGATGTTGGCCGCCGAGCTGCGGGTGAAGAAGGCGGTGATGCCGCTCTCGCGCAGGCACATCAGCACCAGCGGATACGGGTTGCGGCGGATCTTGGCGAAGACGATCAGCGGGTTGACCACCAGTGCCACGAACAGCATGCAGCCCAGCAGCACGCCCAGCAGGTGCAGGTAGCCCAGCAGCGCGTCGAAGCCGGACTCGGCGATGGTGCCGGCCACCAGGCCGAAGATGCCCAGCGGGGCGAAGGCGATCACCACGCGGACGATCAGGGTGACGCCGCTGGCCATGTCGTCGAGGAAGTCGCGGGTGGTCTGGCGGGCGTGGCGCAGGGCTATCCCTAAGCCGATGGCCCAGGCCAGGATGGCGATGAAGTCGGCCTCCAGCAGCGCCTTCACCGGGTTGGTGGTGACGCTGAAGAGCAGCGAGCGCAGTACTTCGCCGATGCCGCCGGGCGGGGCGAGCTCACTGGTGGGGGCGTGCAGCACCAGGTTCGACGGGAAGGCGAAGCTGGCGATCACCGCGACCACGGCCGCCGAGAAGGTGCCGATCAGGTACAGCAGCAGGATCGGCCGGATATGGGTGCGCTGGCCTTGCTTGTGGTTGGCGATGGAGGCCATCACCAGCACCAGCACGAGGACCGGGGCAACCGCCTTCAGCGCGGAGATGAACAGTTTGCCGAGCAGGGCGACCGCCTGCGCGCCTTGCGGCCAGAGCAGGGCGAGGGCGATGCCGCAAAGCATGCCGATGAAGATCCGCAGGACCAGGCTGGTGCCCTTTAGCCGCTGCAGGAGAGTGGGAGAAGGAAGCGTCATGACATCGTTCGCTGCGTGAATGAGGGGACGCACCCGTGGCCGGATGCGGAAGGGGGCGGATTATGCCGTCTGCATCCGGGAAATGCGCGGTTACCCGTCGATTGAGCGATTCGGCGGACGTTATGCCGCAGTCTGGACGAGCGCGGGCGAACCGGCATTGATCCATGCCGGTGGCAGCGGGAATTGCGGGGTCAGCCGAGGTCGGCGAAGGCTTCCGGGTCCAGGTCGATGCTGGCGACCCGCTGCACGGCGCCGCGCATGGTCACCTGGAAGTCGTCCTGGACGCGGATGTGCAGCAGCCCGCCGGCCAGGTGCAGTTCGATGTGCTCGTCGCACAGGCCGAGCCGACGCGCCACGGAAGCTGCCGCGCAGCTGCTGGTGCCCGAGGACAGCGTGTAGCCGGCGCCACGCTCCCAGATTTCCACGCGCAGGGCGTCGCGGGACAGCCACTGGACGAACTGCACGTTGGTGCGGCGGGGGAACAGCGGGTGGTTTTCCAGCTGCGGGCCAAGGCGGCGTGCCAGTTCGGGGCTGGTCTGGTCGACGAAGACCACACAGTGCGGGTTACCCATGGAGACGGCGTTGACCTTCAGTGCGACGCCGTCGATCTCCAGCGGATAGTCCAGTGCCTCGGGGGCATCGATCAGCACCGGAATCTTCGCGCAGGCGAACTCGGCGCGGCCCATGGAGACCTCCACTGTGCGCCCCTCGTCGGAGACCTGGCTGGTGACGGTGCCGCCGGCGGTGACGATGTCGAAGGACCGCTCAGCCACCAGCCCGCAGTCCCACAGGTAGCGGGAGAAGATGCGCAGGCCGTTGCCGCTCTTCTCCGCTTCCGAACCGTCGGGGTTGAGGATGCGCAGGCCGAAGTCGCTGTCGCTGTGGTTGGCCAGCAGGATGCCGTCGGAGCCGATGCCGTGGTGGCGATCGCAGACCCGGCCGATCTGCGCCGGCGTCAGGGCGAACGGCGCCGAGCCGGCGTACACCAGATAGTCATTGCCCAGTGCCTGGTACTTCACGAAGTGCATGGCTGCGGTCCGTCGCCTGAATGAGGGCTCGACTATACACGCGGGCCGCTGCTCTGCGCGCCAGGGGTGCGCAGCAGGGGCTCCAGCACGCGTTGGCCGAGGATCACCAGCCAGCAGGCGAGGATGAAGGGGGCGGTGAAGGCGGGCAGGCCGATCAGCGCGAAGCACGGCTGCAGCAGCACCGCCAGGAGGATGCCGCACAGGGGCGCCAGTGGGCTGCGGTAGCGCAGCGACAGGGCGATGCCGGCCAGTGCGCCATTCAAGCCGAGCAGGCCGGCCTGGGCCGAGGCCGCCGGCAGGTCGAACAGCGCTGCGATGGCCAGCGCGCCGGCGGCGCCGGCCAGCGCCCAGAAGGCGGCGCGGCGATCCGCCAGCAGCAGGCCGAGGGCGATGGTCAGGCCGGCCAGCGGTTCACCCAGAAAGATCACTTCGCCAAAGCCCAGTGCGGAGGCGTCCAGCAGCGGGTTCACTGCCCCACACGACAGGCAGGCGGTGCCGGTCGCCGGCGTCAGGCCGATGGCCTTGCCCAGCGCGCTGGACACCCAGCCCAGCAGCACGAAGGCCGAGGTGTAGGCCGGCAGGCCGAAGCGCCGGCGCGACTGGCGCAGCAGCACGGCCTGCACCGCGACGCTGGTGAGGATGGCGGCGACGCTGAGCATCACCAGGCCCAGCGACCACTGGAACAGGAAGGGCAGCAGCAGGCCGATGAGGATCGGGTTGTAGTCGTGCAGGCCGGCATCGACGTCCGCCTGCGGTTCGCGTACGAAGCGTGCGGTGAGCGGGCCCAGCAGGGCGCCGAGCAGCGCGCCGGGCAGCAGGTGGGGTGCGGACCAGGTGATGGTCAGCAGCAGGATCAGGCCGAAGCGCGCGTCGGCCTGCAGGTAGATCTGGCCGAAGCCGATCAGCCGGGTGTGGATGAATGAGTGGAGGGGCATGTCGTTTCTGGGCAGTTGAAAGTGACTCCGCAGCGCCTCGGTGGGTGTGGGGCATCGAGGCTCCATCGACGGGCGCTGCGTGAGCATTCTGTGACGCGCGCATACGGACGCGCGCCACGGGGTTGGAAAAAGAAAAGAGGTTGTCGGCGGGATCACCGCCAACAACCTCAAAGTTCCATGGCCAGCATTGGGAGTTGCTGCGTGGGGGCCATGGACCGACAAGCATTCGGTGCTCATAAGGTCAAACCCGGACGGACGGGGACGCGGCCCCGTATTCCCGGCCCCGTCCGTCCGGGAGTGACTCGGTGCGGAGGCACGCCCGCAGGCGTGTCTCCTGAACTCGGTTGCCCTCTCCCGCCAAGGGGAGAGGGGCTTTTACGCTCAGGCCTGCAGCGCCGGCGCCACCGTCTCGATGCGCAGCATGTTGGTGCTGCCCGGCTGGCCGAAGGGCACGCCGGCGGTGATCACCACGGTGTCGCCACGGCGCGCCATACGCTGGGCCAGGGCGATGTCCAGGGCGGTGGAGCAGATCTCGTCGACATGGGCGAGCTGCGCGTTGACCACCGAATGGACACCCCAGGCCACGGTCAGGCGGCGGGCGGATTTCAGTTGCGGGGTGAGGCTGAGGATCGGTGCCTTGGGCCGTTCGCGGGAGGCGCGCAGGGTCGAGGCGCCGGACTCGGTGTAGTTCACCAGCACCGCCACCGGCAGGATGCGGCTGATCCGGCGGATCGCGCAGCTGATGGCGTCGGAGACAGTGGCGTCCGGTTCCGGGCGGTTGATCTCCAGGGTCGCCTGGTAGTCCGGCTCGGCTTCGACCTGGCGGATGATCTTCGCCATCATCTCCACCGCTTCACGCGGGTACTGGCCCGAGGCGCTTTCGGCGCTGAGCATCACGCAGTCGGCGCCTTCGCTGACGGCGTTGGCCACGTCGGTCACTTCGGCGCGGGTCGGCGCCGGGGAGAAGCGCATGGATTCGAGCATCTGTGTCGCCACCACCACCGGGCGGCCGAGCTGGCGGCAGACCTGGATGATGCGCTTCTGGATGCCCGGCACGCTTTCCGCCGGCATCTCAACGCCCAGATCGCCACGGGCGACCATGATCGCGTCGGACAGGCGAGCGATGGCCTCGATGGATTGCACTGCCGAGGGCTTCTCGATCTTGGCCATGAGGAAGGCCTTGTCGCCGATCAGCGCTCGGGCTTCTTCGATGTCTTCGGGGCGTTGCACGAAGGACAGGGCGACCCAGTCCACACCCAGCTCCAGGCCGAATTCCAGGTCACGGCGGTCCTTGGCGGTCAGCGGGCTGAGCTTGAGCACGGCCTCGGGGACGTTGACGCCCTTGCGGTCGGACAGCTCGCCGCTGTTCATCACGCGGGTCTCGATGGCGTCGCTGTGGGCGTTGAGCACCTGCAGACGGATCTTGCCATCGTCCAGCAGCAGGCTCATGCCCGGCTCCAGCGCCTGGATGATTTCCGGGTGGGGCAGCATCACGCGCTGCTGGTCGCCCGGTGCGTCGTTGAGGTCGAGGGTGAAGGTCTGGCCCTTCTCCAGTTGGACCGCGCCCTCGGCGAATCGGCCCACGCGCAGCTTCGGCCCTTGCAGGTCCATTAGGATGCCGATGGGGTAGTTCAGTTCGCTTTCCACTTCGCGCACCCAGGCGAAGCGCTGGGCGTGGTCGGCGTATTCGCCGTGACTGAAGTTCAGGCGGAACAGGTTGGCGCCGGCTTCCACCAGGGCGCGGATGTCGTCACGGCTTTTGATCGCCGGGCCCAGGGTCGCCAGAATCTTTACTTTTTTATCCGGAGTCATTTGTCGTTCTCGAGGACCAGGATGGCGCGGAAGTCGTTGACGTTGGTGCGGGTCGGCCGGGTGATGACCAGGTCGCCCAGTTCGGCGAAGAAGCCGTAGCCGTTGTTGTTGTCGAGCTCGTGCAGCGGGTTCAGGCCGGCCTTGAGGGCGCGGTGGTAGCTGCACGGACTCATCAGGGCACCGGCGTTGCTTTCCATGCCGTCGATGCCGTCGGTGTCCCCCGCCAGGGCCCAGATGTTCGGTTCACCTTTCAGGTCGGCGGTGAGGCTGAGGAGAAACTCGGCGTTGCGTCCGCCACGGCCATTGCCGCGCACGGTCACGGTGGTCTCGCCACCGGAGAGGATCAGGCACGGCGCCTTCAGCGGCTGGCCATGCTTACGGATCTGCCGGGCGATGCCGGCGTGGACCTTGGCCACCTCGCGGGATTCGCCTTCCAGGTCGCCCAGGATCAGTGTCGGGATGCCGGCGGCTTCCGCCTTGGCAGCCACCGCGTCGATGGCATGCTGGGGCGTGGCGATCAGCTTGAAGTGGCTGCGCGACAGGCATTCGTCACCGGGCTTGACGGTCTCCGAGCGCGGGTCTTCCAGCCAGGCGCGGACGTTCGCCGGGATGTCGATGGCGTAGCGCTTGAGGATCGCCAGGGCGTCGGCTGACGTGGTCGGGTCACCCACGGTGGGACCGGAGGCGATCACCGTAGCCTCGTCGCCGGGCACGTCGGAAATCGCATAGGTGTAGACGCTGGCCGGCCAGCAGGCTCGGGCCAGGCGGCCGCCCTTGATGGCGGAGAGGTGCTTGCGCACGCAGTTCATTTCGCTGATGGCGGCGCCGGATTTCAGCAGTGCCTTGTTCACGCTGCGCTTGTCGTCGAGGCTGATACCTTCGGCCGGCAGGGCGAGCAGGGCAGAGCCGCCACCGGAGAGCAGGAAGATCACCCGGTCGTTTTCGGACAGGCCGCTGATCAGCTCCAGCACGCGGCGCGCGACGCGTTCACCGGCATCGTCCGGCACCGGGTGCGAGGCTTCCACCACTTCGATGCTGCGGCACTCGGCACCGTAGCCGTAGGGCGCGACGACCAGACCCTGGACCTCACCGTTCCAGTGCTTCTCGGCGACTTCGGCCATGGCCCCGGCAGCCTTGCCGGCGCCGATGACGATGGTGCGGCCACCCTTGTCGGTGGGCAGGTGCTGCGCCAGTACCTGGGCCGGATGCGCGGCGGCAATGGCGGTGTCGAACAGCTCGCGCAGGAAGGCGCGTGGGTCGAGGCTCATGACAGGCTCCCGTGATTCTTCTTGTGGTGTATCCATGGCTCAGTCGCCTTGAGAAAGGAGACTCAGCGATGGATTCGAACGCCCCGGCCGGCGAGGCCGTGATTCCCTGCGGCCGGGTGTTCGAGTCGCTTTGCAGCGTGGCGGGCGAGGCCACTCCCATAACTTCGCCCGTCACTTTGCTCTGGTGGCGGATAACGCCGCTGGCGTTAGGCGCCCTACAACGTGCTTTCGTAGGATGGGTGGAGCTTGCGATACCCATCACCCAGCGGTGCCGGGATCGATGGGTATCGCTGCGCTCCACGCCATCCTACGAACCTGCTTCTTCAGTCCTTGCGGATGGAGAAGTTGGCCATGTGCTCCAGGCCCTTGATCAGGCCGGAGTGGTCCCAGTTGCTGCCGCCGATGGCGGCGCAGGTGCTGAACACCTGTTGGGCGTTGGCGGTGTTGGGCAGGTTCAGGCCCAGCTCGCGAGCGCCGGCCAGGGCCAGGTTGAGGTCCTTCTGGTGCAGGCTGATGCGGAAGCCCGGATCGAAGGTGCCCTTGACCATGCGGTCGCCGTGCACTTCGAGGATGCGCGAGGAGGCGAAGCCGCCCATCAGCGCTTCACGCACCTTGGCCGGGTCGGCGCCGTTCTTGGCGGCGAACAGCAGGGCTTCGGCGACGGCCTGGATGTTCAGGGCGACGATGATCTGGTTGGCCACCTTGGCGGTCTGGCCATCGCCATTGCCGCCGACGCGGGTGATGTTCTTGCCCATGGCCTGGAACAGCGGCAGGGCGCGTTCGAAGGTGTTCGGGCAGCCGCCGACCATGATGCTCAGGGAAGCAGCCTTGGCGCCGACTTCACCGCCGGAGACCGGGGCGTCCAGGTACTGTGCGCCGGTGGCCTTGATCTTCTCGGCGAAGGTCTTGGTGGCGGTGGGGGAGATCGAGCTCATGTCGATCACCACCTTGTTCGGGCCCACGCCTTCGGCGATGCCGTCCTTGCGGAACAGCACGTCTTCGACCTGCGGGGTGTCCGGGACCATCACGATGATGAACTCGGCTTCCTGGGCGACTTCCTTGGGGTTGGCCAGGGCAACGGCGCCGCCGCTGGCCAGCTCTGCCGGAGCGGCGTCGTGGTGGGTGGAAACGAAGATCTGGTGACCTGCCTTCTGCAGGTTCAGCGCCATGGGCAGGCCCATGATGCCGGTGCCGATGAATCCGATTTTGGCCATGAGGAATTCTCCTGGTTGTTCTTGTTGGGCTTTCGGCTCCCCGCGTACCCAGGGCGCCAATGAGCAGGCCGTAGGATGGGTATCGCTGCGCTCCACGCCATCCTACGAAGTGAGTTGGGTCACACCACGTTGTGGCTCTTCAGCCAGCCAAGGCCGGCTTCGGTGGTGGTCTTGGGCTTGTATTCGCAGCCGACCCAGCCGCGGTAGCCGATGCGGTCCAGGTGGTCGAACAGGAAGCGGTAGTTGATCTCGCCGGTGCCCGGCTCGTGGCGGCCGGGGTTGTCGGCCAGCTGCACGTGGTTGATCGAGGCGAGGTTCTTCTCCAGCGTCCGCGCCAGGTCACCTTCCATGATCTGCATGTGGTAGATGTCGTACTGCAGGAACAGGTTGGCGCTGCCGACCTTCTCGCGGATGTCCTGGGCCTGCTTCGTGGTCTGCAGGTAGAAGCCGGGAATGTCGAGGGTGTTGATCATTTCCATGACCAGCTTGATGCCCGCGGCTTCGAGCTTGCCCGCCGCGTACTCCAGGTTGTTCAGGAAGGTGTTCTCGATGGTCGCGCAGTCGTAACCCTGCGGACGGATGCCGGCCAGGCAGTTGACCTGGGTGTTGCCCAGTACCTTGGCGTAGGCGATGGCCTTGTCGACGCCGGCGCGGAATTCCTCGACGCGGTCCGGATGACAGGCGATGCCGCGCTCGCCCTTGGCCCAATCGCCGGCGGGCAGGTTGAACAGCACTTGCTCGAGCTGGTTGGCGTCCAGGCGGGCCTTGATCACCTCGGCCTCGACGTCATACGGGAAGAGGTACTCGACACCGCTGAAACCGGCGCGCGCGGCGGCTTCGAAACGGTCGAGGAAGTCCACCTCGGTGAACAGCATGGACAGGTTGGCGCAGAAACGGGGCATGGGGTCACTCCTGTTGAACGGGTGGTGCGTGGTGCTCGGCTTCTTCATGAAAGAGAGCAGGGGGTGGGGGACTCCCCGCCAGGAAATGTCCACCCCCAGCTCCTCCCCGCAGGGAGGAGTCGTTCGGATCTATCAGTCCAGCAGCGAGATGGCGGTGGGCGCGTCAACGCCTTTGAGGGCCAGCTCTTCGAACTCGTTGACCGCGTTGATCTCGGTACCCATGGAGATGTTGGTGACGCGCTCCAGGATGACCTCGACCACCACCGGTACACGGTGCTGCTGCATCAGCTCGCGAGCCTGGGCGAAGGCGGCGCCGATCTGGTTCGGGTCGAACACGCGGATCGCCTTGCAACCCAGACCTTCCACCACCGCGACGTGGTCCACGCCGTAGCCGTTGAGTTCCGGGGCGTTGACGTTGTCGAAGGCCAGCTGTACGCAGTAGTCGATCTCGAAGCCGCGCTGCGCCTGACGGATCAGGCCCAGGTAGGAGTTGTTCACCAGCACGTGGATGTACGGCAGGTTGAACTGTGCACCGGCGGCCAGCTCTTCGATCATGAACTGGAAGTCGTAGTCGCCCGACAGCGCGACGACCTGACGGCTCGGATCAGCCTTGACCACGCCCAGTGCTGCCGGAATGGTCCAGCCCAGCGGGCCGGCCTGGCCGCAGTTGATCCAGTGGCGCGGTTTGTAGACGTGCAGGAACTGCGCGCCGGCGATCTGCGACAGGCCGATGGTGCTGACGTAGCAGGTGTCCTTGCCGAAGAACTCGTTCATCTCTTCGTAGACGCGCTGCGGCTTGACCGGCACGTTGTCGAAGTGGGTCTTGCGCTGCATCGTGCGCTTGCGCTCGCGGCAGGCTTCGACCCAGGCACTGCGGTCCTTCAGCTTGCCGGCGGCTTTCCACTCGCGGGCCACTTCCAGGAACACGTCCAGGGCGGAGCCGGCGTCGGACACGATGCCCAGGTCCGGGGTGAACACGCGGCCGATCTGGGTCGGTTCGATGTCCACGTGAACGAACTTGCGGCCCGCGGTGTAGACGTCGACCGAACCGGTGTGGCGGTTGGCCCAGCGGTTGCCGATGCCGAACACCATGTCCGATTCCAGGACGGTGGCGTTGCCGTAGCGGTGCGAGGTCTGCAGGCCGCACATGCCGGCCATCAGCGGGTGATCGTCAGGGATGGTGCCCCAGCCCATCAGGGTCGGGACCACCGGCACGCCGGTCAGCTCGGCGAATTCCACCAGCTTGTCGGAAGCGTCGGCGTTGATGATGCCGCCGCCAGCGCAGATCAGCGGACGCTCGGCGTCGTTGAGCAGGGCCAGGGCTTTCTCGGCCTGGGCGCGGCTGGCCTTGGGCTTGTTCACCGGCAGCGGCTCGTAGGCGTCGATATCGAATTCGATCTCGGCCATCTGCACGTCGAACGGCAGGTCGATCAGCACCGGGCCAGGACGGCCGCTGCGCATTTCGAAGAAGGCTTTCTGGAAGGCGTAGGGCACCTGGCCCGGCTCCAGCACGGTGGTCGCCCACTTGGTGACCGGCTTGACGATGCTGGTGATATCCACGGCCTGGAAGTCTTCCTTGTGCATGCGCGCACGGGGAGCCTGGCCGGTGATGCAGAGGATCGGGATGGAGTCGGCGGAGGCCGAGTACAGGCCGGTGACCATGTCGGTGCCGGCAGGGCCGGAGGTGCCGATGCACACGCCGATGTTGCCGGCGTTGGTGCGGGTGTAGCCCTCGGCCATGTGCGAGGCGCCTTCCACGTGGCGGGCCAGGACGTGATCGATGCCACCGAGTTTCTTCATGGCCGCATACATGGGGTTGATGGCGGCGCCCGGTACGCCGAAGGCGGTATCCACGCCCTCGCGACGCATGACGAGTACGGCAGCCTCGATTGCTCTCATTCTGGCCATATTTTGTTCCTCGGTTCTTATACTGATTGTGTACAAAAGTTGAGGCGATTCTAGGCAGGCAATTCGACGAAGGTCAAGACGGGTTGTATACGAGGGACTGAGCGGTCATTTTTTCTTTCGAGCCTTCTATCTCGCGGCTTTCGATGAAAACCTGAGCGCAGGGTCAAACTATCGTTTGAAAAAATGTATACAAAAATAGATGTGAATTGTCCTTTTCAGTTGCTTTGGCTGAGACCTTCGGCTACTAGATTGCGTACAAATTTCTGATGCGCGTGTGCGCAGCTTTGATCTCTGCGCGCGGTGTTGCCCCGGCTTATCCACCTTGATCTGTCTTATCAACTTGAAGAGGAAAACCCCATGAGCACCCTGAGTCTGGAAACTGCACTGGACATCACCCGCCACGCCCTGGTCGCCAGCCGCGAGCTGTCCACCGCACCGCTGACCATTGCCGTGCTGGATGCCGGTGGACACCTGTTGAGCCTGCAGCGCGAGGATGGCGCGAGCATGCTTCGTCCGCAGATCGCCATCGGCAAGGCGTGGGGCGCGGTGGCGCTGGGCAAGTCGTCGCGCGTACTGGCGGCGGACGCTCAGCAGCGCCCGTCGTTCATTGCCGCGGTGAACACCCTGGCGCAGGGCAACGTGGTGCCTGCACCGGGCGGCGTGCTGATCCGCAATTCGGCCAATGAAGTGATAGGCGCCATCGGCATCAGCGGCGACGCCTCGGACATCGACGAGCAATGCGCGATCCGTGGCGTGCAGGCGCTGGGCCTGGTCGCTGACGCGGGCTGATAGAAGACGGGTAGGGCGCGCGCCAGTCGCGCCCCTCGTTTGACCTGTAGGAGCGCGCCATGCGCGCGATCGCGGGCATGGCCCGCTCCTACAACGGGATTTCAGGTCAGATCGACAACGGCCGCAAACGCCCCTGCGGCTTGGGTTCGGCGCCATTGTCCGGCGCGGTGCCACGCAGCACCAGGCGGGTAATGGTATCGGTGGCGGCTTCGAAGTCCGCGTCGCTCAGGCTGGTCTTGCCGGTGACCATGGAGATCTGCCAGTCGAAATCGGCGTAGGTCTGGGTCGCCGCCCAGATGGTGAACAGCAGGTGGTGCGGGTCCACCGGGGCCAGCAGGCCGCGGTCGATCCAGCTCTGCAGGCAGGCGATGTTGCGCTGGGCCTGGGCGTTCAGTTCGTCCAGATATTCCTTGGGCAGGTGCGGTGCACCGTGCATCAGCTCGCTGGCGAACACCTTGGAAGCGTGCGGCAGCTCCTGGGAAATCTTCACCTTGGAACGGATGTAGGCGCGCAGCGCCTCGCTCGGCTCGTCGTCCTCGCGGAACGGCGCGGACGCCTGCAGCAGGGGCTCCACCACGCTTTCCAGCACGCTGCGGTAGAGGTTTTCCTTGGACTGGAAGTAGTAGTAGACGTTGGGCTTGGGCAACCCGGCGCGAGCGGCGATGTCGCTGGTCTTGGTCGCCGCGAAACCCTTCTCGGCGAATTCCTCGCTGGCTGCTCGGAGGATGAGGCGCCGGTTACGCTCGCGAATGCTGGTCATTGGCTGGTCTTCTTTCTTTTATTGCTGTTGTCACCGAACAGAGCCGGGCATGGTAGCACCGGGCTCTCCGGGCTCTCAACTCGGCCCCTTCGCCGGTACTGGCGTACAGTTTCCTGACTCGCGAGTCGGTTTTCTGTGTACAGCGGCAGAGTTCTGAGGTATTTCTAGCGCACTTTCGTTCGGCACCTGCCATCCGGAACTTCCCACTGCCCATGTCCGATTCCCAGTTGGTCGACCCCTTCGGTCGACGCATCACCTATCTGCGCCTGTCGGTCACCGACCGCTGCGATTTCCGCTGCACGTACTGCATGAGCGAAGACATGCAGTTCCTGCCGCGCGACCAGGTGTTGAGCCTGGAGGAGCTCGAAGCCGTCGCCGACGCCTTCATTGGCCTGGGGGTGAAGCGCATCCGCATCACCGGCGGTGAGCCACTGGTGCGCAAGGGGCTGACCGGGCTGCTGGCGAGACTGGGCGCGCGCCCGGAGCTGGACGATCTCTCCATCACTACCAATGGCTCGCAGCTGCGCGAGCGCGCGGTCGAGCTGCGCGCGGCTGGCGTGCGCCGCCTGAATATCAGCCTCGATTCGCTGCGCCGCGAGCGCTTCGCCGCCTTCACCCGCTCCGACAAGCTGGAGCAGGTGCTCGACGGCATCGACGCCGCCCGCGAGGCCGGCTTCGAGCGCATCAAGCTCAATACCGTGGTGCAGAAGGGTCGCAACGACGACGAAGTCTGCGACCTGGTGGCCTTCGCCCTGGCGAAGGGCATCGATATCAGTTTCATCGAGGAGATGCCGCTGGGCAGCGTCAGCAGCCACGAGCGCAAGCAGACCCTGTGCAGCAGCGATGAAGTCCGCGCGCAACTCGCCGAGCGCTGGCAACTGCTGCCGACGCCCGAGCGCAGCGGTGGTCCGTCGCGCTACTACCGCATCGACGGCTATGCCAGCCGGATCGGTTTCATCTCCCCGCACAGCCACAACTTCTGCGGCGACTGCAATCGGGTTCGCGTAACCGCCGAAGGCAAGCTGGTGCTGTGCCTCGGCCACGAGGGCGCGCTGGACCTGCGCCAGCTGCTGCGCGAACACCCCGGCGACAGCGCGCGCCTGCGCGAAGCACTGATGCAGGCGTTGCAGCTCAAGCCCGAACGCCATCATTTCGAAGCCGACCAGCAGGTGCAGGTACTGCGCTTCATGAGCATGACCGGCGGCTGAGTCCGCCAGGGCGGGCGCACGCCCCGTCCGATAGAACAAAAACAACAGGTAACAAGGAGAGTCGTTTGAAGCTCAAGGCATTCTGCTGCGCGCTCGCCAGCATCCTTTCCACCGGCGCCGTGGCGCAGACCTACGTGGTCGGCGTCGAGAACCTCGCCTTTGCCCCTCACTACAGCACCGATGCTCAGGGCAATTACCAGGGCTTTGCCCGCGAGGTACTGGACCGGTTCGCCAGCACCAGTGGCATCACCCTGGAATATCGCCCATTGCCGGTGGACGCGTTGCTGCCGGCGCTGCTGTCCGGCCAGGTCGATCTCAAGTACCCGGACAACCCCAACTGGGCGCCCGAGCAGAAGGCCGGGAAAACCCTGCGCTACAGCCAGCCGGTTGCCGAGTTTGTCGATGGCGTGCTGGTGGCGCCGGAGCGGCTGGGGCAGGGCATCGGTGCATTGAAGAGGCTGGCGCTGGTGGACGGCTGGACGCCGCGCGGCTATGAGCAGCAGGTGCAGTCGGGGCAGATAGGCATCGCGCCGGGCGCCGACCTGCGGCAGATGATCCACACCGCATTGAAGAAGCAGGCCGACGGCGCCTACTTCAACGTGGTGGTCGCCACCTACTACCTGGACAACATCCGCGCGAAACCAGGGGCGCTGGTGTTCGATCCGTCGCTGCCGCACACGCGCAGCGCCTTCCACTTGTCCACGGTAAAACAGGGCGAGCTCATCGAGCGCTTCGACCGCTTCCTGCTCGACCACGCCGGGGAGGTGGCCGCTCTCAAGGCCAAGTACGGCGTCGAGGCGAGTCTGGACTCCGAGCACCTGGGGGTCGAACAGTGGAAAGTGGATTTCCTCGAGCGCCAGAAAGCGAAACAAAAGTCGCCCTGAGCGGCCTTCTTCCCTAGAATCGCCGCTGCCGTTTGCGCGCCAGCCGTAGGGAGGATGAAGTGCGCCGCGCTTTGTTCATCTGCAGCCGTAACCGCCTGCGCAGCCCCACCGCCGAAGCCGTCTTCGCCAGCTGGCCGGAAGTCGAGACCGACTCCGCCGGGCTGGCGCCGGACGCGGAAGTCCCGTTGAGCACCGAGCAACTGGAGTGGGCCGACCTGGTCTTCGTCATGGAGCGCCGGCATCGGCAGGCCTTGCTGAAGCGCTTCCCGGCAGCGATGCGCGGCAAGCGGCTGGTGTGCCTGGACATCCCGGACGACTACGCCTATCTGCAGCCCGAACTGGTGCTCCTGCTGGAGCGCAAGGCCGGGCCGCTCCTGCAGCAGGAGCGCGCGTGAGCGACTTCCGCATTCCCTTGCGCGAGGGCGTGCTGGTCTGCCCTGGTTTCCGTATCCAGGCCCAGCCCGAGCCTTCGCTGGCCATCGATGGCGATCTGCTCTGGGCACTGGAGCAGGCGCAGTGGTGTTCGCTTGCCGTGTCACTGGAGGAGCGCGACGGTGCCCAGTGGGTCACACCGCTACCCCTGGTGCGGCAGACCGGTTTCGACCCGCAACGGGTGATCGGCTGGCGCGACGAGCCGGTGCGCATCGAGCAGCCCGAAGGCGTCGAGGACGCAGAGGCCGCCATCCACTGGTGGCGCAGCGGCACGGTCGATGACGTGCGCGGGCGCATCAGCCACTATCCCTGGGGGCGCCTGCTGCGGCTGGAAGGGCCGGATATCGGTCCGGAGTACATGCTCTTTCCCCGCGGGTTCGCCTGTCTCTTCCTGGGGCATCTGCATGCTGACTGGCGCCAATTACGCTTCGAACTCTTTGCCTGAGCCGGCATCTCACTAGATAGCGGCCCTGCGGTTGCCGCCGGTATGGCGGGAGCGTGGCGGTCGGTTGTCTCGCGTGCGAGCGGCCTGCACCTCCTGCTTAGTGCATGCAGTCCATGATGAGGTGACCCAGAATGACCATAACAAGACGGGTAAGAAGCCTTGCAGCAGTCCTGGTGTTCGCGCAGTTGGGTGTCGTTGCGGAAGTCCCGTTGGCTCAGGCCGCCATGGTTGGCACCGGCGAAGTGCTGCAGGCGCAGCAGCAA
This sequence comes from Enterobacterales bacterium AE_CKDN230030158-1A_HGKHYDSX7, assembly GCA_046940325.1. Classification (GTDB taxonomy): domain Bacteria; phylum Pseudomonadota; class Gammaproteobacteria; order Pseudomonadales; family Pseudomonadaceae; genus Pseudomonas. Next base: position 667,116 of record JBKYMN010000003.1, read on the forward strand.
CAGGTCGACCGCGAACAATTGCTGAAGATGCTCGATGACCAGGGTGTGCAGAAAAAGCTGCAATCCCTCGGCGTCGAGCGCAGCAAGGTCGAGCAGCGTATCAAGAGCCTGTCCAACGAAGAGCTGGCGCAGTTCAACCAGCAACTGGACCAGGCGCCGGCCGGCGGCATCATTGGCATCATCCTGTTGTTCCTGCTGATTTTCATCATCACCGATCTGCTCTGTATCACCCACATCTTCACCTTCGTCAGATGCCAGCGTTGAGGTGCTGGGCCATGGTCGTCGCGCTCGCGGCGGCCGTGGCACTCGGCGGCTGTGCGCAGTCGCCGAGCTTGCCGTCCAGCGTGGATGCGCTGCCGGAGCGGGTGGAGTTGAGCGATGTGCAATTCTTCCCGCAGCAGGAGTTCCAGTGCGGCCCGGCCGCGCTGGCAACCCTGCTCAACCAGCGCGGAATACGAGTGACGCCGCGGGAGCTGAAGGATCGGGTCTTCCTTCCGGGGCGCGAGGGTAGCCTGCAGGTGGAGCTGGTGGCGGCGGCGCGGGAGCAGGGGCTGCTGGTCTATCCACTCAAGCCGCGCCTGGAGAGCATCCTGAGCGAGGTGGCGGCGGGCAACCCGGTGCTGGTCCTGCAGAATCAGGGGCTCGACTGGTTGCCGGTCTGGCACTTTGCGGTGGTGATCGGTTTCGACCGCAAGCGCCACGAACTGATACTGCGCTCAGGCATCACCAAGCGCCTGGTCATCGATTTCACCGCCTTCGACGTCACCTGGCGGCGCAGCCAGCGCTGGGCGGTGCTCACCGTGCCGGCGGATCAACTGCCTGCCACGGCGGAACCGACGGCCTGGCTGCGAGCGGCCCACGACCTGGAGGAAACCGGCCAGCCGGCCCTGGCAGAACAGGCCTATGGGGCGGCGACCAGGGCCTGGCCGCAGGAGTCCCTTGGCTGGTTCGCCCTCGCCAACTCACGCTATACGGACGGCAATCTGAACGAGGCCGAGGCGGCGCTGCGTCGTAGTGTCGAGGCGAAGCCGGCGTTTGCCGCAGGCTGGTTCAACCTGGCCAATGTGCTGGGCGAGCGCGGCTGTCCGCAGCAGGCTGGCGTTGCGGCGAGCTGTGCGCGGCACCTGGCGCCGGACGACGCGCGTTTCTCGCAGAAGATCGGCAGTGCAGCAACGGCGGGCGAGGGATGCCAGGCGCTACCGGCCTGCCCGGCGAATTGAGCGGTGCAGGTTTCCTGAACCGAAGCGGGGTGGGCGTAGCCTAAACCTGCAGTGTTCCCAGCGAGGTGCTTGGCATGGCCACGGAAAAACCACCGGCGCGCGGCGGCACGCGTGCCAAGGCGAGCGCGTCGGCGACGAAGAAAGCGACGCCTCGCAACGCTTCCCGCAATTCGAAAGCCGGCGGCGACACTGCCGACGAACTCTCTGCCGAGGAGCGTCGCAAGGTCGAGAAAAGCCAGCCGCCCCGCGCGCTGGTGCTGCACGAGGTCATCCGCCTGCAGGGCAATCACGAACTGGAGCGCACGCTGGCAGCGCTCTGGTGGTCGGCGCTGGCCGCCGGGCTGACCATCGGCTTGTCGCTGATGGCCATGGGGCTGTTCCGTGCACGGTTGCCGGACCATGACATGGCGGTGATCACCACCAGCCTCGGCTACCCGGTGGGCTTCCTGGCGATCATCCTTGCGCGTCAGCAGTTGTTCACCGAGAACACCCTGACGGCGGTGCTGCCGGTGATGAGCGAGCCGACGCTGGAGAAGTTCGGCCAGTTGCTGAGGCTGTGGTCGGTGGTGCTGGCGGGCAATATCGTCGGCGCTCTGCTGTTTGCCTACGGCATGCTGCACCTGCCGATCTTCGATACCAGGGCTGACCAGGCATTTCTCGAGATCGGCCGCGAGGTAATGGAAAACGACCATTGGCAGATGTTCTCCAAGGGCATCGTCTCCGGCTGGATGATCGCCACCATGGTCTGGCTGGTGCCGGCGGCCGAGCACGCCAAGGTGTGGATCATCTTCCTGGTCACCTACCTGATGGCGCTGGGCAGTTTCAGCCACATCGTGGTCGGCACCTGCGAGGTGGGCTACCTGATGTTCGCCGGGGAGGTGGGGCTGGCGGCGTTCGTCATCGATTTTGCGCTGCCGACACTGGCCGGCAACATCGTCGGCGGCAGCCTGATCTTTGCGCTGATGAGCCACGCCCAGGTGCGCAGCGATACCACTCCGCCGGAGAAAGCCCCGAAAAGAAAAACGGCGCCCTGAGGCGCCGTTTTTTCGTGCGGTAGCAAGCGGAGCGTCAGATGCCCAGCTTGTCGCGCATGGTGTAGTACCAGGCACCGATCGCGGAGAACGGCACCTGGAACATGCGGCCGCCCGGGAAGGGGTAGTGCGGCAGGGTGGCGAAGGCGTCGAAACGCTCGGCCTGGCCACGCAGCACTTCGGCCAGCAGTTTGCCCGCCAGGTGGGTGTAGGTGACGCCGTGGCCGGAGCAACCCTGGGAGTAGTAGATGTTGTCGCCGATGCGGCCAACCTGCGGCAGGCGCGAGAGGGTCAGCAGGAAGTTGCCGGTCCAGGCGAAGTCGATCTTCACGTCCTTCAGCTGCGGGAAGACCTTGAGCATCTTCGGACGAATGATCGCCTCGATGTTCGACGGGTCGCGCGCGCCGTAGACCACGCCACCGCCGAAGATCAGGCGGTTGTCGCCGGTCAGGCGGTAGTAGTCGAGCAGGTAGTTGCAGTCTTCGACGCAGTAGTCGGTCGGCAGCAGGGACTTGGCCAGGTCGGCGCTCAGCGGTTCGGTGGTGATCACCTGGGTGCCGCATGGCATGGACTTGGAAGCCAGCTCCGGCACCAGGCCGCCGAGGTAGGCGTTACCAGCCACCACGATGAACTTGGCTTTTACACGGCCCTTCGGGGTGTGCACGACCGGGTTGGCGCCACGGTCGATCTTCACGGCCGGGGACTGCTCGTGGATCACGCCACCCAGGGATTCCACGGCCGCGGCTTCGCCCAGGGCGAGGTTCAGCGGGTGGATGTGGCCGCCACTCATGTCGAGCATGCCGCCGACATAGCTGTCGGTGCCCACGACTTCGCGGATGCGCTTGGCGTCCATCAGCTCCAGCTGGGTGTGGCCGAAGCGCTCCCACAGCTTCTTCTGGGATTCCAGGTGGCCCATCTGCTTGGCGCTGAGGGCTGCGAACACGCCGCCGTCCTTCAGGTCGCACTGGATGTTGTACTTGGCGATGCGCTCGCGAATGATGCGGCCGCCTTCGAAAGCCATGTCGCCCAGCAGTTTGGCCTGCTTGGCGCCGACGGAGCGTTCGATGACGTCGATGTCGCGGCTATAGCTGTTGACGATCTGGCCGCCGTTACGGCCCGACGCGCCGAAACCGACCTTGGCGGCTTCCAGCACGGTGACCTTGAAGCCGCTTTCCAGCAGGAACAGGGCAGTGGACAGGCCGGTATAGCCTGCGCCGATCACGCAGACATCAGTTTCCACCTCGCCCTGCAGTTCAGGACGGGCCGGGACCGGATTGGCCGAAGCTGCGTAATAGGAAGAGGGGTAGGAGGTGTGCGGCATAATGCACCTGTGTTTGTTATTTTTTACGAGATGTGCGGATGCTACCTGAGTCGAATCTGGCCGGCTAGTGCCCGTGCAAAATAATTTACGGACGGTCGAACATAAAAAAATTCACTTTTTCAGTGGCTTAGGTGAAAAAAGTGCTTGACGGTCGAAAACGATCGCGTAGAATGCGCCCCACACGACAGGCACATAGCTCAGTTGGTTAGAGCACCACCTTGACATGGTGGGGGTCGTTGGTTCGAGTCCAATTGTGCCTACCAAACAAACCCGCTTCTGGCGGTACTTAAAGGGCGATCCGAAAGGATCGCCCTTTTTGTTTTTGCAAAATTTTTTCCAAACCTTTGCAAAACGCCCTCCGCTCTACAGCTTCAAGTCTGCTCCAACTCTCTGGTATAGCACCGCCGCCTCTCCGTGCCCGGCCTGATAGTGCTCGGTCATCTTCGCGTCGGCATGGCCCATCAGCGCCTGGATGTACTCCACCGGGTAGTCCTGCTGTTCATATAACCACGCACCGAGCGCGCGGAGTTCGTGGAACGTCGGCCGCTCACCCTTCGGGATCGAGTCGTAGGCCTTCGAATCGTCCCGGGCCTTGCTAAAGGCCTTCGTCAGGTAGTCCTCAGTCACCGCGTTCCAGTGCCGCTTCGCATCCAGCTGTTCGCGTTTTCGAGCACGCGGCTGGTAGTGAATAAGGAAGGGGCACACCACTGGCGATGCCAGGCACTCCTTCACCACGTTGCGCAGCGCCTCGCCCATAACGATTTCCAGGTGGATCGGCGTGTCGTAGTTCTGTGTCTTCCCCGGTGACACCTTGATAGTGTTCCTCTCCAGGTCCGCCGCAGCCTTCTCCCACCGCACGATGTCCTCCCGTCGCTGCAGGCTGACCAGCGCCAGGCGAATTGCCCGGCGTAGCCAGTCCGGCGTCCCCTCGAACGCCAGGATGGCGTCTACTCCCTCCTTTGTATGCCGCTGGCGCTTCTTCTCTTCTTCCTGTTTCACCAGGGTCAGCTCGGCGCAGTTGCGCTCAGCCAAACCCTTGGCCACCGCGAAGGCAAAAATCTGGATCCACAGGCCGCGGTGCTTCGTGTATGCGTTGTTGCTGAACTGGTCGAGGTAGCCGGCGACCTCCAGCACGTCGAGCTGCCCGAACATGCGCGAGCCCAGGTCGGCCCTGTACTTGGCCAGCTTGAAGCGGATTTCCTCGAGCGTGCGCGGCGAGTAGGTCCTGGTCGTCAACCATTCCTCCTCGAATCGGCCGAGCACGTTTACTACCGTCGGCGCCTGCTCGCCGGTCAATATAGAAAGCAGGGCTCCGTCTTCGGCCATGAGCGGAGCCAGCTTGGCGTTGGCCAGCTTGGCCAGGCGGATCGCATCCGCCATGGGCTTGTTGATGCTGGTGACAATCCCAGTGATGGGGTTGCGATAGCGCCAGTACTTCCCGTTTGGGTACAAATTGTCGGGTAGCGCGCGGTTCTTGCTGTCGCGCTTGCGCGGCGGTGCCATCAGCTGAGCTCCATCATCTTGGCCAGCAGCGGGTCTTCCGAGCCGGTGAGCGCTGCCTGCAGGTCCACGAAGTACATCCCTCCTTTAATCTCGCCTACCACTTCCCCTTCCTCAATCCACTTCTTCAACTGCTGCAGGCTCGGCTTCCCGCCGGCGTACCGCAGCTTTCTATATTCGCCGGCCTCCATGAGGCGCGGCATGTTCACGGTCAGCTGTGAAATTACCTTGGCCATGGGAATTCCTCACGCCGGCTGGGGCCGGCGGGTTCAGTGTTGGGGGGGAGTCATGTCTTCAGGTCTGAAGGAATCTGCGCTGGCGCGGGTGCGGCCGGTCAAGGTGGCCACTTCTTCTGGTGTCATGAGCATGTCAGTAGCCTTCAAAGTCGGTAGTTGGATATGTTTCGAATTGGGTGCTATTCCATTGGTTGGGTGCTTTGCTTTTTAGTTTTTCGGGGCTTTATTGTTATTGTGGTTCTTGGCTTTTGCATGGGGATTCTTGTTTAATTTTTGGGAGTTATTTAAATGTTTAGAATCGCTGTTTTGACGTTTTTTTTCTTGTTGGCTGAATCTGCTATTGCTGATGTTGGCGTGGGTTCTGGTGAATATCAGTGGGGGAGTGGGGTGATTGTCGGGTATGATGTTAATCCGAACTTTATTCCTGAGATAAATGATCCATGTGATACGTCAAATGAACTTTTACGGGCGCAATGCCTGATGAATAGGCTTAGGGGTGGGAATCTTCTTTTAAACCCCCTGGGGAAATACCAGATGGGTTCTCCATTGGATAGTGGGTGTATTACCGCTTCAATGTTGAGGTCCGTCGTGGAATCGGCGGTTTCTTCAGCGATGGGGCAGTCCGGTGAGTCGCAAGGCCCAGTAAGACGACCTTTGATTGATCCCCGGCTCGCCGACGGTTCAAGTGCTGCAGACAATGAAAAGAGGTGGAGGGAGTACGAGGAAAAAGAGCGGAAGAGGATGGAGGAGCTGAGCCTTTGGCAGAAAATATCAGGGACGAAAAGTTATCTAGAAGCAGAGTTGCAGCATAAAAAAGCCCTCTGCCTTGAGGCTAATGACTGCCCGTGATTTTAAGTCTTCAGATAGAAGTTTCTTAGGAGAGCTCTTATCTTGTGTGTTTTTCCTTCGTGTGCTGGTGCGCTAAACGGTTAGAGCGATATTTTGAGAGGCAGATCCATTTCTCGCTGGCATGATCGGCACGCTCCCCCTCGGAAGGCCATTTTTCCGATGACGCCGCAGGAGGTACAGAGAATATGAAGTAGTTAGCTGAACACCCACCGGTACCGGTTATGTCGGCACATTGTGGGAGGGTTCGGTGGCGGGAGTGCAGCGAAGGCATTTGCATATTTCGATGGGGAGGCCTGTGCCACGGCAATAGGTTGGTCGAGTCACAGCTGTTCTCCCGTATAGGTCCGCCAGTTCACCTTCTTGCCGGCGACGAGGAATCCCCATTCGCCTTGCCAGGGGCTGGTGATGAAGATGGTCCAGACGCCGCCCTCGGCTACCTGGTCGATTCGGTGGTACTCGCCGTGGCGGAGAGCGGCCGTGTCGCCGGCATTGCGTCGGATGAACTCGGTCACCTGGGCGCCGGGCGGCGCGTCGACCATGGCCAGCAGGTGGTCGTCAGCCAGGCGCTGCTCGATGTACCAGCCATTCAGGATCACGGTGCGGGCGTTCCACGGGTGGTCGTGGAGGTCTCGGTCCTGGTCGGCTCGCATGATGTGGTGGACCCGAACCGACCAGGGGAACCACCAGTGCTTGGCCCGGTGGGTGTTCCGGTCGTAGGGGTTGAGCAGCCACCAGCGGCCCATGTAGGTCTCTGAGCCGTCGGCGGACATGATGTGCTGGTAGGGAGTCCGGCCGGCGCGCTGGATGATCCAGGCGGAGACGACGGGGATTGCCAGCAGCTTGGCCACCAGGTTCCAGATGATCTGCTTCATGCCGGCACTCCAGGCGCTGCAGGCAGCGGCATCCAGTGGGTTACCACGTCTCCCTTCGTGTCGAGCAGCGGGGAGTAGTAGCCGTCATAGTCGGAGTGCTCTTTGGCGTCGTGCCAGCCCGTAGCCAGGAACATTCCTTCTTCGTCGGCGTCCGGGTGCCCCTCGCTGTGCAGTGGGTACTTGTTCAGGTAGCGCGCAGAGAAGACGTAGGAGTTGCCGTTGTGCGCGGGCCGGACGCATACGATCACTTCCTGCTCATCGCCTTCCTTCACTTCGGGAAGCCTGTCGACGGTGCGGATCCAGGCAGGCCCGTCCTGCTGCCCGCGGTTGCGGCCCATGGCGTAAGCCTCGTCCTGGAACATCATCAGGCGGTCATTGGCGCTGCCGAACAGCACGTCGCAGTAGCGGGAGTGGAGGGTTTCGATTGCCGACAGGTCGGCCGGGTGGTTGTTTGCGGACATAACGTCTCCTCGCCGCTATGCTCGCGGCTTCACATGGAGGGTTTGGTATGGAAAAGCTGGTTCGGGTAATTGCGGTTTGCTCGGTGGCGTCGACGATCCTTTCCGGCATCGCTGCCTATTACGCCTATGAGGCTTGGTACTCGGCTGATGACGCCTATTCGGCTGCCGAGGCTGCCTCGACCTATTCACAAGACGCAGTGAGCGCCTGCCAGCGCTGAGCCGTAGTGGCGCAATGGCATGGAGTGGGGTAGGTTCGGATGGCCCGGCATGGGGCCGGATCAAGGAGCAAGGAATGAGCTACGAAACCGTCGTGCACACGGTGAAACTGTCCACCGATGTTTCGATGCACTGCAAAGTGTGTGGCGAATGGCAAGAGGCAGAAAACCTCGATGCCAACTTGAACCATTACCTTCAGCAACACGGGGCAAAGCTTCTGCACCTGGGTTCCGAGGCCTACCGAGACGAGAATGGTAGAACCGCGCACCACACCGTGGCGGTGGTTGGTCTCGATGAAGTTCCTCCTAAGCGTGAGCCTACGCCGTTCAACATCGACATCCAGCTGAGCAAGAAACCGTAATCATGCGGCCGTCAAAAGGGCCTCGATGACTTTCTGGCCGGCAACTGGTGGGACTGCGTTTCCTGCCATGTGAACTGTCAAGCGGTGGTTGTCTGGACGCAGTGTGTCTTTTGGGAAGGACATCGCCGCGAGGCACTCGTCAGCGGTCAGCATCCGCATCCGGTTTCCATCCACAAGCGCCCAGCGATCGCGCGTCGTGATGGTGCCAATGGGCCGACCAAGGCTGCGGCCAGTCAGGCCTGAGCCCGAACCGTAGTACGGCATCAGGAATCGGTCGCCGAACTGTCGGCGGCCATTCCGCACGCGGTCCAGGGTGGCTGCTGCGCGCCCGGGGCGATGGATGTCTGCCCAACTGCCGGCGTTGAAGTCGATGAAGCTCGACGCCGGGACCAGCTGGTGCTGCTGCAGGTTAAGCAGCAATGGTGCACGGCTGCGGCTCAGGACGATGAAGATGCGCACGCGGTGCTGCGGAACCCCAAGGTCTGCGCAGTCCACGATATGCGGACTGACCTGGTAGCCCAGAGCGCGGACAGCCATTTCCCAAGCCGGGTAGAGCGCCCACTGTACGAACTCTGGGGTGTTCTCGATGTTGCCGAACTCCGGGCGGTGGTGCTCGAGGCAGGAAACGGGGGCCCAGGCAGTAGAGCGCGAGGCATCGTGCTGCGGATTCCCCGAGGCCTTGCCGCGTGCCTTGCTGTGACCCTGGCAGCAGGGAGAAGCGAGCATCAGGTCGTGCTCCGGCACCTGTGACCAGTCGCACTGTTGCAGGTCCTGGCAGACGTGTTCGGCGTCGGGGTGGTTCTGGCTGTGCCAGTGCACAGCCTCTGGCCAGTGGTTCGCGGCCCAGATCATGTCGACGCCGGCTTGGCGGCCTCCGAGCGTCCAGCCCCCGAGGCCTGCGAACTGGTCGATGCCCCTCATCATGCTGCGGGCTCCTTGGTGTCGTTGAAGATGTCGTACTCGCCGAAGTCGAGTCCCATCTGGCTCAGGGCGCGCATGCAAGCAGGGTTCAGCCAAAGGCACTCTTCCCGGACTGCAGTTCCCCGAGCCGCGCTGATGCGCGCGTTGGTCGTGTTCATGGACCAGCCGGCCAGGCGGCGCTGGTAGATCTCGCTGGAGTAGCCGGAAAGCACCACCATTCCTTCTAGCTCGAGCAGTTCGTCCAGAAGGTCGCGGTGCTGCCCGTCGTCCATCTCGTGCCGGTAGTACTGCCGACTGCTGGCGCTGGCGTGCCTGGTGGCGAATACGTACGGCGGGTCGACGTAGTGCAGGGTCTTCGGGCCGTCGTGCGCCTTCATGACCTCTACCGCCGGCCGGTTCTCGATCAGGACGCCCTGCAGGCGCTGCCCGATCTCTGCCACCAGTTCCGGATACTCCTGCCACAGCGCCTGGGCGGTTCCATACTGCCGCTTGGTGTCGATGCGGAAGCCAGTGCGCCCCTTGGTGGCGCCGGCCGAGCCAAAGCCCATCTGCGCGCGAATGATCGTCCGCCGCGCCTGTTCAACCGGGTCGGTGGTCGACTCCCATGCGCGCTCGAACTCCCCGCGGGCGTAAGGGGTTAGCACCAAGAGTCGAGTCAGCTGCTCCCGCGTTTCCTCGAGCTGGAGCACGCGGAAGAGATTGACGATGTCGCCGTCCAAGTCGTTGTAGACCTCGGCGTAGGCGCGCTCCTTCTGCACCAGTACACCTGCAGCGCCACCGAACGGCTCCACGTAGCAGGTGTGCGGCGGGAAGTGGCTGATCACCCAAGGCGCAAGCCTGAACTTCCCTCCGTGGTAGCGGATGACCGGGGACTGAATCATGGTTTCTCCAGGTAGAGCGCCGCCGCGCCGCGAGTGCAGCGGATGGCAGCTATGTTTAATTGCTGGTGTGATCCGAAAACCGCAGGAGGGTGTGGAAATGCTCCGTAACCGATCGAGCGAAGAAGTGCGGGTGACGATGGTGGAGATGGCTTTTCAGCACGAGGCACAAGCTGTGGTGCTCGAACGTGCTGTTCTCGAGCTACCGCCTGGCCTGAGTGGCGAAGTGGCGCGGGTTGTCGAGCTCCTGCGTAGCCAAGCCGCCACGCTCAGAGCATTGGCCGAGCGAGTCCAAGATGGCGGTATAGCGGTGCTGCAATGAATGGCGTTGAAAAGCAACTGCTGGCAGCCCTCCGTACAACGTCCTTCAACAATGCTGCGGTGGCCGATCGCCTTTCTTACTACGCCAAGCAGGTTCCTGAGTTGGCACGCGAGCTACGGGCAATGGCGAGTCAACTGGAGAAGGATGCTGACACCCTGGAGGTTTTCGTGAAGGAAATTCACGAAGGCCGAATCGTCAGGTCACCGTAGCCGCTCGGCGGACGCTGGAATGCGATTCGAGCCATTTGCGTCCAAACTCCTTTAGCACGCTCTGGCTGATCGGGACTGCGAACAGTTTCTGGTGTAAGAACTGTCCCACGCTAGGCTGCAGGTGAACCATCCCAGGTTGATCCGATTGAGCGCAGGCCAGATGGATCTTCTTCAGCCATCCGATCCTCCACTCAAGCGCCGTATCAGGACACGCTTCGTAAAGAAACGCGGCGACTTTCTGTGCGTACTCTTCTGGGACGGTGAGGTTCCAGCCTTCACCCGTACCGGTTTTGGTGACCACGGAGAAGCCGCTGTCAATGTTGTAAAGACAGAGATGGGTATAGGGATGCGCTGAACAGTACGCGGTGACAATCGGAGTACTGGCAATCATCAGATTGGTCCGTTTTAGGCGTGTGCCAAGCTAACTGTGCTGTTGCTGGCTTCCAATCCTGCAGATGCGGTTAACACGTTAGATCGTTTTTATGGCTATGTGATATCAGTCACGAGCAGTGCTGGCACTAAGCCATCCAGGTGTGTTCTATTTCAGCCAGACGGTCCTCGAAGGAGAGAGGAATTGGCCGAGATGTATAGCAGTGGAAGCTATGGGCTCTTCACTCCTGGCGGTATCGGGAAGCGCATCGGCACCCTGAAGAACGGGCAAGTGCAGCGCACTGACAGCGAGGAGCGACTTCGGGTTTACGCGAACCATCTATTTGTTTGCGTTGATCAAGAGAGCTTGGGCCGCTGTGTTGGAGAAATTGATGCAAAGGGCACTGCGATTGGTCTGGATGGCCAGCCGCTGTTCCAATTGGTTAGTGAGTGAAGGGAGCGAAAACAATGGACGTGCAAGAGCTGCAAGCCAGGACGAAGGCTTCCGTCAATTGCCAGAAAGAACTGCTAGATTTCTTGCACCGTGTGCCGGTGCCGCTGAGCGAAGAAGAGCAGCGGGAATTTCAAAGCCTGCTCACTAAAGCTGCCGATGCCCATTCCCATTGGCTGGACGCATCGCATGCACCAGAGGCAGATAGCATAGGGTCATCGGATGATATGGGGCACGATTTCCATGTCGGTGTCGTGCCAGCCCGCAAGCCACCGACTTCTGACCTCTAGCCTACAGCTTCCATAGGGACAGCTTTCGCGGGTTTTGTTGTGCCGTCTGGCACTGCAGCCCTCGCGGTACTCCTGCGTTCCTTCTGGCCATCTGGGCCGACCAAGTTCCTTCATTCCTCGCTCCGATCCAGGCGCGCGGCGATCTTCGCGCCTTCATCATAGAAGTCGCGCGCCACGTTTTCGGTCGGATCGCATTTGTGGCGCGGGACCTTGAGGAACTGCTGTGCACCGCCAGGCCCGAGCGCGTGCACGTTCAGGATCATAGTCTGGATGAGCTCGGTGAGCTGCTCGAACTCGCCCCATTTCGTCAGGTCGGCTAATTTCTCCAACACGCCTGGCCGCACTCGGTGGCGGAGCTCGACTTCACCCAGGCGCTGGCGCTTGGAAGCGGACGCCGCCGAGCGCTCGGCCTGGGTCTTGGCTTTCCGCTTCATCCCTCGGCCCCGATGTCATCGCGCTTGCGGATGGTCAGGCGCTCGGCATAGGCCAGTGCCTCGCCCTTGCTGCGCCGGAAACCAGCGGTCTTCTCGGTCGAGGTGTCGATGATGTGCCAGAAGCCTCGGCCGTTCGGCGCGATCTGGTAGGCCGGCTTCTCCACCACGATGGTGCGGCGCTCTTCGAAGGCTGCGCGGGCGGCGGCGGACTGGACCAGGAGCTGGGCCAGCGCCGGGTGAGTGTTCAGCTGTTGCATGGCGATCACCTCGTCTGGGTGGTGGCTTCCTTTTGGCAGCACTCCAGCGCGCGGCTATGCGCCGGTGGGCGCCGCGGAGGAGTGCTCTCGAAAGGGATCAGGTAAGGGAAGGAGGAAAGCCCAGTTAGGGCCTGGGCTTTCCGTGCTCACGTCCGCCTTATGTCGGTGAGCGTTTCGCGGCTCGCCCGGCTTGTTGCCGAACTACCAGGGCTGTCGGTTACATGGCTGCATCCTCCTACCGTCCGCCCGTGGGGATGGCGCGGGCACCGTTGGTCCATTCCTCGCCGGCGCGCTGGGCGGCATCGAGGCTTTCGAAGTTGTCGGTGTCGGGGGTGAGGCCGCTGCCTGGCTGCCAGCGGCTGAGCACGTGCAGGGTGTTGGCGTAGCTGCTGACGGTCGCCCAGCGCGGGGCGCCAGGCGTGCCGAGCCGGCTGACGCGGGGGAAGGGCTGTGTCCAGGCATGGGCGCTGGCTCCTTGCATGGTCATCTCCTGGTGGTCATCCCAAAGCGCCCTCGGATGAAGGCGCTGAGGTGATGCTTTCCGCCGGCGCCACTATGGCGGCGCCGACCTTCACACCTGCTTGCCGGGTCATTCACACGGTTTGGCGTTTCGCCGCGCTCCACCCTTCAGCCCCTCAATTGGCCTCTGGATGGTTGCGCCGGTCGCCGGTAGCGGCAGGTGCTGTATTCGTCATTGGGTGCGTTGTTAAAGAGCGGTCGGCTCGGCGGCCTGGCGCCGATGTGCTGGCGCGATGCAAATATGTACCAATGGTTCATATTCGGCAAGAACCAAAAGTACATATTCTCTGAACTGGCGCCTAAGTAATTGATTTGAATCTGTTTTATTTTTTACGAACCAACGGTTCTTGAAGGCGGAACGGCGTCACAGTACTGTATGGATATGCAGTTAAAGCAAGGAGCTATGGCAATGACGAAGCAAGCGGTCTCGGCATCCGAGGGAAGCGGCATCCACACGCTGGACAGGCTGCGCCTGCGAATCTCCTCAATGGTGGGAAGCCCGAAGGCTCAGGCCGATCGACGCGCGGTGATCTGGCGCCTGGACGCCGATACGGACGAGGCGTGGAGCCAGGTGATGGAGGAGTTGGCGGAGACGGATGGGCTGACCGTGACCAGGCTCGAGGATGGGACTGCCGTTCTGGAGTGGCAGCCGAGCGAAGAGGAGGGCGAGGGGGCCCAGGGAGACGGGGAGGATCTACCGGCCGACTTCAAGGTGCAGTACCTGCACGGTCAGCCGGCACCATTTTGATTAGTGAAGATCGGATTCGGAAGGGCTGGATAAGACTGGAACAGAAAGGCTTTGAAGCGTCCGCCTCAGCTCATCCAATTGGTGCAGCAGCCCCTTTGCCTTATCTGCTGTAGCAGTGGCGGCCTGAAGGTCGGTGGAACGCAGCAGGGTCGATAGCTCCGCGCTAACTGCGTCAATCTTCTCGATTGTCGAGGTGACGAGATTTTCTGGGTCCATGTGCTTATGACGAGGCAGAACGGATCGGGTTCAGTAAAGAAGGCAGGCAAAAAAATGGCTGCCAGACGCAAGAGGGCGGCGTGGCAGCCGGGAGCATTGTCTCGGTCAGAAGACATATTTAGTTTGGCTGAGACTGCAGCTTTCGCCAGTGCAGGTAAAGAAAAACCGCCGCGGCCATGGAGTAACCGGGCGGTCAAAGGGGGATGTGTCTGGCTCAAGAGACACAATTTGAGCATAGCTGTGTCGCAGCCAATGCCCACAAAAAGAAATGCCCTGCCGAAGCAGGGCCTGCCACTGGCGTCCTTCGCGGGGATACCGTTGACGCTGGTACTATAGACCTAAAATGAAAAAGGCCGCACCCCATCGATACGGCCTTTTTGCCACGTGGCCGCTGCTCTTCCAAGCCACACAGCAATGAAAAATTTACCAAAAACGGATTCAGTTTCAAGCCCTCTCAGGCGCCTGAAGCAATCTCCCCTGCAGCCCACTTCTGCTCGAATTCGCGCCTGGCCCGCCGCTTGTGATTCTGGCACTCGACCATCTGCTCGTCGGTCCTCCAGTTCTCGCACCCACGGGGAGCTTGGTTGTGACCATACTGGTCAAAGGGGACGCATGGCGGCGTATGTATAATCCGCCCCCCCCCCAATCAGGACGCGCCGATGAATAGTGTAAGCCGCAGGATTGATCAATTGCGTCGGAGAATCCCCGGCTTTGAGTGTAAGCCTGGCTGCCACGACTGCTGCGGGCCGGTCACTGCGTCTTCGGTAGAGTTGGCCCGGCTGCCAGCCAAGAGCGAGGCCGAACATGATGCGGCCCTCGCTAAGTGGGACTGTGTCCACCTTGGTCCGAATGGATGCGAGGCCTACGAGCAGCGGCCGCTCATCTGCAGATTGTTCGGCACAACGTCCAACATGCCTTGCCCAGAGGGAAGAGGGCCGGAAATTCCTACTGATGACTCGGTGGTGCACCAGGTCAATCAGCTGATTGCTAGCACCCGGCAGGTTCTGGTTTAGCTTGGCAGAAACGAAAACCTCTGCGGGGCCATTCGCGGTCGGACTCTTCAAGCATCCTTATGGAGGAGGCCAGAGGACCATTTCTGCTCGAACTCACGTTTGGCTCTGAGCTTGTGGTTCTGGCACTCGACCATGTGCTGGTCGGTCTTCCAGTTATCGCAGCCCCGGGGCGCCTGGTAGAACTTGTCCCATGCAGCGTCGTGCTGGCGCTGTGACTCAGCTGCAGCCTTCATGACCTGGGCGTCGTACTGATCGACTTGGCGGGGAGGTGGTGGAGTAGGGCGGAGCTGCTGTTGCTGGCGCGCGGCCTGCTCCTGGATCTTCGCCATGGCTGCCTGAGCGCGCTCGATCTGGCGCTCAGCCATGTACTCGATCGCAGCCACCCGAGCGTAGTACATCACCACGCAGGTGATGAGTACACCGATGAGACCAAGGGCCCAGGACTGAAAGGTTTGCGGGCGGCGTCGTGCCATGAGGATGCTCCATGCAGTGATGGCTGAATGCTATGCACCTTTTGAAAAAGAGGAAAGACCGAGAATGAAAAGCCCCGCGGAGCGGGGCTTTTCTTCACACGACCAATACCATCCCATCTGGTGGCGCAACAAGTTCTAGCGAGTTGCACTCGTAGGACACCCCTTCCGAGCGGAAGGTGATCGTTAGGACAGCCGGTTCTTTAAGGGCTACAGGGGAGAAGATCATCTGCGCCTGAACGCTTTTCAATGCGCTGCCCGGAGCTTGACCCATCTGAGTCTCAAGCTCTGCCTCAGTAACCTGCATCTCGCCAATCACTGCATTATTGAGTTTGGCCTGGATGTAGAAGTCCTTGAATGGCTTGTCGGGCTCTGTCGTTGCATTGACCACAGCGCACAGCTTGGGAATGTGGGCGGGGAAGGCGCTTAGGTACATCACTTCCGCATAGACCCCCATCAGGCTGACCTTGTTGTTGACCTCCAATCGAACGTCATCGCAGTAGGTCACATAAACCTGGCGAGTCATTCCGTTGCTCCTCGCTGAGGTTTCGGCTGATTCTTGATCATCTCAAACATTGCATTCGCGTCGACGCCCAAGACGTCCATCAAGCGGATTATCGTGGAGTGCTGTAGGTCGACCCGTCCAGATTCAATTTTCGCCACCTGTGGTTGGCTGGTATTGAGGAGCTTGCCCAATTGCGCTTGCGAAAGGCCCTTTCGCATGCGGCAGGTTCGAATCGTATCGCCCTCCTCGGCGTAAAAGGTTTCGGCTACCCATGCCCCTGCCTCGGCAAGCTCGCGTGCGCTCTCCGGCTCTGCCTCAAGCTCTGCAATGAGAGCATCGAAATCATTGTGACTCTGCGAAAGCGCGGTAACGGCAAAGGTGCGCACCAGAGGGAAAACGTTGGCGGGCAGTGAGGTGCCAGCAGCCGTTTCTCTGCTAACGCTCCTCCTCAAGGAGCCTGTAAGACCGTTGGATTCGGAGCGAAATAGGGTGATTGAGTTCATAGTCGAATCTCTCGTCGTCACTGTCGCCTTGCTGTGCCTTTTCCACGATGGCCATAGCAACGTATGTCTCTGGCGGGAAGAAGGCATACAGCACTCGGTAGTCCTTGGCTGCTGTGGCAAATGACCTCATTCGCCACATATTCATTCCGTTAGCTTGCGCGGCAACCCACATCCCAGTATTGAATTGGGCTGACTTGGGGCGGGGTGCGCTAGGGCTTCCTCCGTAGCCGTTTTGGGTGAGCCTGTCTAAGAGGTCCTGATCGCACCTCAGCTCCTGCAAGAGCTTAGTTAGACGTAGGCCGGCTGGTCGGTCAGAAGCGAGGATCTCGCGGAGGTCTGACGCGGCATCGTTGTGAACGATGAACTCGTACACTATATCGACCTCGATATAATGATACAAGATCGTGTATTGCAGGAATGCAAATTCATGACGCGGATCATGGTTACCGGCTGTCGAAGCTCAGGCCACCGAATGCAGCTGATTGTCTCCCCTAACATCCCCACTACCACCATCTCCTTGGCCAGGTCGGGCATCGTTCAAACGAGATGCGCATTCCATACTAGTAGCACGCGCGCATGGATATAGGTCTCATCCATCCGGATGACCCTGTCCTTGTGCTGCTTATTGTCCGAGATCATCTCGAAGTGCTCGGCATCCTTGACCTGCAGGCGCTTCACGTAAAGGTGCTGCTGCCAGGTGAAGATGAAGATCCCGTCGCCGTCGAACTCACGGATGTTGATGTTCACGATCATCGGATCGGCGTGCTTGATGGTAGGTGCCATCGAGTGGCCCCAGCCGTACACCATCTTCAGGTGGTTCGGATCGTCGTAGGTGACGCCGAGCTTGCGCAGCTGTTCCTGGCTGACCTTCACGTCGCGCAGCATCTCGGGGTAGTCGGCCGGTACCTGGCCGTTGCCCATGGCGCCGCGGATGTCGTAGTGCGCGATGCTCATCTCGTCGCCCACCGGGCCAGGCCGGGAGAAGTCGGCGACGATGACGTTACTGCCTTGCGTGGCAGACGCCTCGGCCTCCACTGCTTCGACGATGTTCCGGCGAGCATCAGCGGTCAGCCCTTTGCCGTGCTTCTCCAGCATCTTGAGCACGATGTCTGCCGTGGACGACTTGGCAGCCTGCGCTGCAGGCGCCGGAGTCTCTGCGCCGTCCCGCATCTCGCCTTGCCCATACTCAAGCCATTCGACACGAACACCGAATGCGCTCGCCATCGCCTGCATATTGGAGCGGCCGGGCATGCTCTCCATGTTCAGCCACTTGCTCGCCGCTTTCGGCGTGACCTTGGCGATATCTGCGAGTCGTGCGCCCAGCCCCCAGTCAGGAATGCCTGCTGAGGCTGAGGCTTGCTTGAGGCGGGCGACGAAGGCCTGCCGAATATTCGATGACTGAACCATAGGTTCACTATCCCATGTGCTTGCGTGTACTTTCAGTTCCGATCTAATATGTACTTATGGTTCATATTTGTCGGAGGGCTCATGAGCCAGCTGAAGCAAGCAATCGAAGGCGCCGGTGGCGCAACGACCGTTGCCGCGGCATGCGGGGTCAGTCCTCGCGCCGTTTACAAGTGGGTGGCGTCTGGCTGCCTTCCTCGCACCGAGTACACCGGTGAGACCGATTACGCAGTCCGCATTGCTGGCTTGGCTGCCGCTCGCGGGCTGAAGGTCGACGCCGCGGCGCTTCGGTTGAACTCGACTCCGAAGCGGTCCGCCGCCTGACCTGTAACTACAGACTGCCAGCAGCCCAGTCCGGGCTCCACGGAAAGAATCCAGAGGATTTACGAATGCAAGAGTTCCTGAGGGCGTGCCACGACGCAGTAGAAGACGCCGGGGCCAAGGAGCTGGCGGCCAAGATGGGCTTGCCCCATGTGAGCTTGCTGCAGCGCGCGAACCCGGACAACGACTCGCACAAGCTGACCATCAACCACCTCTACCAGATCCTGCTGCACAGCGGCGACCTCCGCCCACTCCAGGAGCTGGCGCACAACTTTG
The DNA here is from genome assembly GCA_046940325.1 of Enterobacterales bacterium AE_CKDN230030158-1A_HGKHYDSX7. Classification (GTDB taxonomy): domain Bacteria; phylum Pseudomonadota; class Gammaproteobacteria; order Pseudomonadales; family Pseudomonadaceae; genus Pseudomonas. The sequence goes on from JBKYMN010000003.1 coordinate 685,289, forward strand.
GCTTCCATCTGTTAAGGCGAGACATTCAACCGGCTGACTGCCTGGCGAACGCCACGCTGGCGATGGCTAGTGAAGCGGCGGACGTGACGAAAGCTGCCATCGAGGCGTTGGCCGACGGCAAGGTCACCCGGATGGAGTTCAAGCGGATCGAGCGGGAAGGGGAGGAGGCAAAGAACAAGATCGACGTCGTGATCGAGACCGCCCGCGCGAAGGTCGGCGTTCGATGAGAACACGCTACGGAGATTGCGGGGGGAGTGCGGGACGCATGCCCACGAAGACCGGATTGAACAACAGCGCGCCACGAAATCCCACGATGGCGAATTGTGGCGCGCCCTCCTGGGAGCTCTGCCAATGAGCACCATCATCATGTCGGCCTGCTGGCCGTTGCAGGGGCTGACGCCAGCTCAGAAGGCTGTGCTGATCAGCCTGGCGGACAACGCGAATGACGAGGGCGTGTGCTGGCCTTCGGTGGCGAAGATCGCCGAGCGCACCTGCTTGTCCGAGCGCGCTGTGCAGCAGGCGATCAAGGTCCTGAAAGAGCGCAAGGCGTTGAGCATTGAAGCGCGCCAGGGGCGGTCGACGATGTTCACGGTGACTCCCGCAGCATTTGCACCCCCGCAGCAGGTTCACCCCCGAAGGAAATGCACCCCCGCAGGAGCTGCACCCACCCCCGCACCTGCTGCACCCCAACCCCTGCAGGATTTGCACCCCACCCCCGCAGATGCTGCACCCAGAACCGTAATAGAACCTTCAGTAGAACCATCAAAGAACCTTTCGCCGGCCGGTTCCGGCCAGCCCGACGAAGAATCGATTCGTCAGGAGGGCTGCCGGGCCATCTGGGCGGCATACGCCGCGGCCTATCGCAATCGCTACGGCACCGACCCTGTTCGAAACGGCAAGGTCAACGCCCAGGTCCGTGACCTGCTGAAGCGACTCGGCGCCGATGAGGCCCCGGCGGTGACCGCCTACTTCGTCAGCATCGAAGACACGTATCTGCTCCGGAATTGCCATGACCTGGGCTCGCTGCTCGCCAAGGCCGAGGCATACCGCACCCAGTGGGCCATCCAACCGCCGCCGGCCCCGCCGAAATCCAGCAAACCATCCTTCGAAGAGGCGCAGGCGGAGTACTCCCGGCAGCAGGCGGCTCTCCTGTTCCAGCAGCAGCGCGCCGCCAAGGTCGGCCAGCCAGCCGCGCAGCAAGGCGCATCCAGAGGTGACCAATGACCAAGATCCAGGAGCCCCTGAAGTGGCGCGCCAAGCGCGATGCATCTGGCAGGAAGATTCCGAAGTGCTGGCAGACCGAGAACGGTTACACGGTCGCCGAAATTGAGCGCGTGCTGATGCGCTTCGCTGTCACTCGGCCTGGCGGGAAGATCCCTTTCGCCTACGTGCAGACTCGTGACGAGGTACTGGCGGCGATCAGTGCGGACATCGAAGCGAGCGGGGTGCCGGCGTGAAGGGGCGCAATCCAACCGCGGAGCAGAAGCTGTGGCATGACCTGCTCGCCCGTGTCGTCGGCTGTGCTGCCTGCCGCTTCGGTCACGGCGCTTTCAACGACCACTGCAGCATCCACCACGTCGATGGGCGCACGAAGCCACACGCCCACTGGTACGTCCTGCCGCTATGCGCCGGACACCATCAGGATGGCACCGGGCCTGTCGGCTTCCCCGGCGTCGCCGTTCACCCGTTCAAGGTTCGCTTCGAAGAGCGCTATGGGCCCCAGGCGGATCTTCTGGCCCGCTGCGCGAAGGTGGTAGCGGAGGAGGGCCATGACGTCCCCGCTGGCTTCCTGGCCTGGCTGGATGGTCCGGAGGTGATGGCATGAACATCACCCTCCCTTGGCCGCCGCGGGAGCTCAGCCCCAATGCGAGGGCTCACTGGGCGAAGAAGAGCAAACGCGCCAAGAGCTACCGACTCACCTGCATGCTCCTTTGCCTTCAGGCATCACTCAGGGCGCCCGCGGGGCGCATTGGGCTCTGCATTGAGTTCGTCCCTCCAGATCGACGTCAGCGCGACGACGACAACATGCTCGCCGCTTTCAAGGCTGGACGAGATGGCATCGCTGATGCGCTGAAGGTGGATGACCACCGCTTTGTCACCACCTTCTCGGTGTCGCCCGACGTCACACCAGGTGGCGCGGTCCGCGTCTCTATCCAAGCGCTGGAGGTGGCAGATGCTCACAGCTGACCACATTGCCTCGATGAATGCCGAAGAGCTGAGGGCGGCGCAGAAGGACAACCTGGAGCGGTATCGCTTAAACGGTGCATGCCAGCGCTTCGCCGCCGGCGTCTGTACCAAGCGCACGCGCGGAGGCTCGAAGCTGCGGGCATGGAGAGTCGGGAAGCCAGACAGAAAGCGCCTGCAGCTCCTGGAATGGCAAGCCAAGGAAATCTTGGAGGAGGGCTCGCTGCTGGCTGCCGAGATGAGGAGGAGGGCAGATGCGCAAAAAGCACGGGCCTGACTTCAAGCGTGAGCTGATCCAGGTGGAAAGCTGCAGGACGTGCAGGGCGACTGGGGTTAGGGAAGGGGTCAGCTTTCAGGTCCCATGCGAGGCGTGTGCCGGTGTTGGCTGGATCGCGCGAGGCGGAATCGAGGTGCCGATCGAGGACATAGCCAGAGCTCTCGGTGCACGGATGGTGCGGGCGGAGCGGCAGCTCGCAGAGCGAGCACAGATTGCAGCAGTCACCCGGAGAGCCCGGGATGCGGAGTGGAACAACGAGAAGGGGCCGGGAGGCTCGCATTACAGAGGGGATTGAAGATGGCGCGGACTCGAACTTACATCGACAAGCCGCTGGGCGACACTGAGTACCTGCTGGAGCAGTGGGGGTGGTGGCGTCTCGATGGAATGGGGATACCTGGTTACGTCTCACCAATGGCGACGGTAATGAGCCTCGCGAATCCGATGGGGAAAGTGAAGGAGTACCGAATTACTGATGAAGCTGCCGGCCTTGTTGATCGAGCCCTGGCGAAACTGACCAGTCGAGATGCACAGATGGGAGACTTCGTCTGGTTCTACTTTGGGGCGAAGTGGCCGTTCAACCGTATCGGACGGGAGCATGGGATGTCGGAGCGTGATGCTCGGCAGCTAATCAAGGCGGGGGTAGCCTGGATCGACGGTTCACTTATGGATATGCAGGCTGCTGCATAGAGCCAGCTTGACGCTGTTCCATCGGGGGGACACCAAGGCGAAAAGGTCATGGTTTCCTATCAAAGGAGCTACCCACTGCGGAAATTGCTACTAAAGTCATTTTGTGGCCAAGCACTGAGATACGTCGTGCTAAGCAGGCGATGACGCAGTGACCCGTTCAGGGAGGAAAGCCAATGGTTCACCTTTCTGTCATGGGATGAACCGTAGGACGAAGGGCTTGTGTAGGCGGCGCGGTTGGCTGTCTTAAGTAGTCTGGCGCGATGTACGTAACACCACCTGTGCGGCAAGTCGGGAGCTCTTCTCCAGGCTTGAGCGTAATCGGCCGGCGCAGTTAATGGCTGGAAACCGAACCTCTCATCACAGGAGTTACGAGCATGGGCTATGTCACTACAAAGGACGGCGTTGAGATCTTTTACAAGGACTGGGGTCAGAAGAATGCTCCGGTCATTCACTTTCACCATGGTTGGCCTCTAAGCGCAGACGACTGGGACGCCCAGATGCTGTTCTTCGTGGCAAACGGCTTCCGAGTCATTGCGCATGATCGACGTGGCCATGGGCGATCCAGTCAGGTCTGGGATGGGCATGACATGGATCACTATGCGGACGATGTGGCTGCGGTCGTCAACCATTTGGGCACCCAGGGCGCAGTGCATGTAGGTCATTCGACCGGAGGTGGGGAGGTAGTCCACTACATTGCGCGCCACGGAGAAGACAGAGTATCTAAGGCCGTGCTCATCAGCGCAGTTCCTCCGTTGATGGTTAAGACCCCGAACAATCCTGGTGGCTTGGACAAATCGGTATTTGACGGTCTGCAGGCCCAGCTCAAGGCCAATCGCGCCCAGTTCTATTACGACGTTCCGGCCGGGCCGTTTTACGGTTACAACCGCCCTAATGCGAAGACCTCTGAAGGCATTATTTGGAACTGGTGGCGCCAAGGCATGATGGGCTGCGCCCAGGCCCATTACGACGGAATCGTAGCCTTCTCGCAGACGGACTTCACAGAAGATCTCAAGGGAATCACCATTCCTGTGCTGGTCATGCACGGTGACGATGACCAGATTGTCCCGTACGAGATTTCAGGGCCGCTCTCGGCGAAGCTCGTCAAAAACGGAACGCTCAAGACTTATGCTGGCTTCCCCCACGGGATGCCAACCACCGAAGCAGAGACAATTAACGCAGACTTGCTGGCGTTCATTCGCGGCTAACCCTCTCAGGGAGCTAGGTATTTCTAGCTCCCTTCAATTTCATGGGCGCAATGGCAGGGCATTTCTTTAAGGTGGTCGTCGAGGCGACCGTCAGTGCCTTTAAGCTCCACGAGTGCGAGGACCGCAATCTCAGCCTCATTTGTTCGCTTCTGGCCGTTAGTTGCCCCTTGAGCCAGCCGTCCACCAGCGAGCCGAAATAAAATACCGGCGCTGTTGCTTTCAATGGTAGTGCTGGTTTCGGTATTCCCCGGGAGTCATGCCCGTCCATGACTTGAAGGCGCGCAGGAATGAATTGGCATCCTGAAAGCCAATGAGGAAGGAGATTTCTCCTGGAGAAATGGTCGAGCGGGAGAGGTAATGACGGGCCAGGCTTGCCCGGGTGTCGTCAAGCACCTCCTGATAGCTCAGGGCCTCGTCCGCCAGGTGGCGTTGCAGTGAGCGTTTGCTCATCGCCAGACGCTCGGAAATATCCTGGATGCTGCTCCGGCCGCTGGGCAACATGTCCAGCAGTGCACTGCGCACCCGTTCGCGCGTGCTGGCTCCGCTCTCCAGCATCGACAGCCTCGTCTGCAGTTCCGGCTCGAAGAATTGCCACATGGAGACGTTCTCCGTGAGAAACGGGAGGCTCGCATCCTCTGCAGAGAAGCGAATCCGGTTTCGCCTGCCTCGCTGTAGACGACACCCGAGGAACTCTTCGCAAGGCTCAGACTGCCCCGGTACCGCCACCAGCTCCGCCTCTATTGGAACGATGTTCTGCCGTGTGGCAAGACGCGCCAGGTGGGTGAGGAATACCAGCTCCATGGCGCAGAGGCTGCGCGGCAGCGGACGGTCATATCCGTAGCATTCGATGAAGACCTCCGTGTGCGTGTCGCGGACGAAGACTTCTAGCGCCAGGGGGCCGCATAGTCGCTTGTATTCGGTAAGCCGAGTGAGGGCGACATTGAGATTCGGACTGCATAGGCACGCGAAAAGAGACGGATCGAAAGCCTCGACCGAAATGGCGCCGCCAAGACGCAAAGGCAGTTGCGATTCACCGACCAACTGTTCGAGGCCAACAAAAAGCCGGAAGTATTCAGGCGGGGATAACGTTGCGTCCTTGCGGCTGAACAGGTCGGCGGGCAGCTCGGCCAGGGTCAGCAGATCTCCGGCGGCTATTCCCAGATCGGCGATAATCAGTTTCCATCCGGGATGCACGGCAAAATGCCTGGCTTGCTTCATGGTCGAGTTGTACCTTGGAGTCGGGTTGCTGGCGGGCACTGGCATAGATGGGCGGCAGGTCAGCGGTCCAACTTGAGCGTCCGGCACCTGAGCCTGGGTCAGGATGTCTTCTCCATCGCCTGCCGCGACACTTTGAGCACTGTTCTGCGAGGCAACAGAGGAACGATCCAGTCGAGCATGAGCCGCAACTTGCATTCGTTGAAGGCTACCAGCTCACCTCGCTCCATCGCCTGGTATCCGTACTGCGCCACGGACTTCGCCGTCTTGGCATTCTTCCAGACATCGACGCCCTGCAGGTCACCCGCCGCAACGAACCCGGTCGCTACTGCCCCCGGACACAACACCGTGGCTGTCACGCCGTACTCCCTTACCTCCTCGGCAATGGCCTGGGTGAAAGAGGTGACGTAGGCCTTGGTTGCGTAATAGACCGCCTGCAGGGGGCCGGGCATGAACGAAGCGGTCGACGAGACATTCAGGATGCGCCCGCGCCTTCGGGCAATCATGCCCTTGAGGTAATGATGGGTCAGCGAAGTAAGGGTCGCCATGTTCACCTGCATCATGCTCTGGTCAGCGCCGAGATCGCGCTCGACGAACTTTCCGTGTCCGCCGAAGCCTGCGTTGTTGATCAGGACATCTATGGCTAATCCCAGGGACTCAGTGGCTCTGAAGATGCGATCCGCTGCGCCCGGATCGGCCAGATCTTCTGCGATTACGTAAGTCTTCACGCGCTGCTGCGCCTGGAGTTCCCGCTTTATGGCCTCCAGTTTGTCGCGCGAACGCGCCACCAGCACGACATCGCCACCTTTGCTTGCATGGATGCGCGCCAGTTCCAGTCCGATACCGCTCGAGGCTCCGGTAATCAATGCAGTCCGGGATTCCATGACATCTCCTGTTTTACGATCAAACCAATGAGGTAGGGAGATGCTAAGGGGCGCTTGGCATAGCGGCACTAGCGCATTGCGCCAGGTCTAATTCCAATCATGCCAATCTGCCGGAAGTGCTCAAGATTAGTGTTGTGATGGGACTATGGGTAATCGGCGGCGAGGAAACGTCGCTTTGCACAAGGGCCGCTACCGACCCATAGCGGACGGTGACAGGCAACCTTCATCAACCTTGTGATGCTCCCGAGGCCTACTAGACTCCCAACCTCAATGGAGTTCCGAATGTTGAGCGTGCGCGTTCTCTGGGCGCCACCGCAGTTCACAGATCGTCTCCCCGCGCATTCCAAACGCAAGGATGTTGACGATGCCTCACTCGCTAAAGTTGCTGTCTCTCGCTGTTTTGAGCATTTCGCTGGGCACACCTCTACTTCAAGCCGCTGAGCAACCAACTGCTGCTACGCCACAGCTCACCCAGCCGGCTCAAGGTGTGCTGATGCACCCTGAGTATGTGAAGACTGTTGCGCGTATGGCCTATCTCTGGGGTTGGCCGATGGTGAATATGCTTAACCGCAATGACACCATTACCAAAGCCCCACATCCTGGCTTGATGGGGGGCGTGCTTCCGGTCGCACCGCGTGGCCAGGTGGGCATGCTGCATGACTACATCACCCCTGACGAAACCTTTGTCACCTGCCCGAACCAGGACGTGGTGTATGGCCTGGGCTTCTTCTCTCTCGACGATGAGCCTGTGATTGTCCAGGTGCCGGACTTTGGTGATCGGTTCTGGGTTTATGCCATTTACGATCAGCGTACCGATCAAGTTGGCGAACTGGGCAAACCCTACGGCAGCAAACCGGGCTTCTACCTGCTGGTGGGGCCGAACTGGAAGGGCGACAAGCCAGACGGCGTGGAAGCGATCATCCGTAGTCCCACGGCGCTGACCAATGCTATCCCGCGCATCTTCATGGACGACACCGCCGAAGATCGTGCCGCGATCCAGGAAAAGATCAATCAGATCGTCTTCTACCCGTTGAAGGAGTTTGACGGGAAGATGAAAACCATCGACTGGAAGAACACACCCAATATCCCGAATCCGAATGCCGGCAAAGCGAGTGGAGGGGAAACCAAGTGGGTGATCCCGGAGAAGTTCTTCGACCAGTTCCCCAAGGTGCTGGAGATGGTGCCGCCGTTACCGGGCGAAGAAGCGCTCTACGCGCAGTTCCGCCAACTGATGGACGCCGCAGAAAAAGACCCATCGATCAAAAAACTGCTGGTGCAAACCGCAGTGGAAAGCGAGAAGGAGATCATCAAGCCCTTCTTCGAGTGGAAGCACAACGGCCGCCCGGCGGGTAACGGCTGGAACCGCTCCACCAACAACGCCCAATTCGGCATTGACTACTTCAACCGCACCGGCACCTCGAAGTCGAACATGTTCGATAACCGTCCGAAGGAGACCCAGTACTTCTACACCGACTTCGACCAGTCCGGAGCACCGCTTAATGGCGGGCACAGCTACGAGATGACCTTCGCTGCCGGCCAGGAACCGCCGGTTCAAGGTTTCTGGTCGCTGACGCTGTACAACGAGAAGCACCTGTTCAGCGCCAACAAGCTCAATCGCTACTCCCTGGGCACCAAGAACAAGGACCTCAAGCGCAATGCTGATGGATCGTTAACGCTATACGTTGGCCCGACTTCGCCCGGCAAAGACAAAGAAAGCAACTGGCTGCCTTCGCCGAAAGAGCCAATTTCACTTTACCTCCGCGCGTACTGGGGCAAGGAACCGATCCTCAATGGCAGCTGGCAGCCGCCGGTGATCAAGAAGATCAAGTAAGCCTTCTGCTGCATTTCTCCCCGGCGGTGCGGCCTGCACCGCCTTGTATTTTCAGGAGACCATTCCATGGGTTCCATGCAACGAATGTTCGTGCTGTCCACGCTCGCCACGGCACTGACGGTTTTGCCCGCAGTACAGGCAGCGGACCAGGCACCCGCCTCACCGCTGATCAAGCAGATCAACAACGGCAACTGGCTCGACCCCAAGGAGGCCGAGAGCCTGCGCGATGAGCTGTATTACCAGCGCGCGGTGTTCGCCTACATGACCATGCTGCCGGCACTCAACACCATCGGCATGAAGGACGGTTCAGAGAAGGCCTTCGGCGCCGGCTACAACGTGCTGCCGATCTGGAAGCAGCGCATGGACGCGCGGACCATGGTGCCGACGCCCAATGCCGACGTGATCTATTCCATGAGTTACTTGGACCTGAAGCAGACCGGGCCGCTGGTGGTGAAGGCGCCGGCCAACGTCATCGGCATGTTCACCGACTTCTTCCAGCGCACCCTCACCGATGTCGGTGCCGTCGGGCCGGACCGTGCGCGCGGTGGCCTGTATCTGCTCCTGCCGCCGGACTACAACGGGCCCGTGCCGGGCGGGTACTTCGCGGTCAAGTCGCGCACCTACAACGTGTTCCTGTTCTTCCGCACCGTGATGGCCAAAGGCGAGGGCAAGCCTGATCCTGCGCCGGCAGTGAAGAATGCCGAGACCACCCGCGTGTACCCGCTGTTCACGGTGGAAAAAGACGCCAAGCCGATGGAGTTCCCCGACGCCAGCGGCAAGGCGCTGAACATGATGTACCCGGTGGACAACACCTACTGGACCAAGCTCAAGGCCTTCGTTGACTATGAGCCGGTCGAGGCCATCGACCCCGAACTGCGCGGCGTGCTGGCGTCCATCGGCATCGTCAAGGGCGAGCCGTTCAAGCCTACGGCGAAGCAGGATGAGTTACTGAAGAAAGCCGTGGAAACCGCGCCGAAGATGATCCTCGCCAACCGGCAGCTGGGCCGCGAGGACAAGCGCAACCTCTACTACAAGGATCGCCAGTACGAAAACACCTGGGCCGGCGGCACCAACGACTGGATGCAGGCCAGCTACCTGGACGTGAACCAGCGCGCCAACTTCTTCCAGTTCGCCTATTCGTCGGCACCGGCCATGGTGATGCACACCACAGGGGCGGGCTCGAAGTATCCCTTCACTGGTCGCGACAAGGACGGCAAGTTCCTCGAAGGCGGCAGCACCTACAAGCTGCGCCTGCCGCCCAATCCACCGGCGGCGCTATTCTGGGCGGTGACGGCCTACAACATCACCGACGGCACCATGCCTGAAACCAAGCAGTTGCTGCCGTCCACCAACGGCTACTACGACATTCCCAAGCAGCAAGACGGCTCCATCGAAATCTGGTTCGGCCCGGAGAAACCGGCTGATGTAGCCGACGCGGCCTTCATTCAGACCATTCCGGGGCGCAACTTCCTCGTGGCGCTGCGCCTGTACGGCAGCGAGGACGCCTTCTACGACCAGACGTGGAAGCCGGATGATGTGGTGAAGGTTAAGTAAGGAGCTTGGACACGCTGGCGGGGTATCTCCGTCAGCGTCCGCTTCTGGCCGATTGCTGCCTTCAGCAAAAGTGCTTTCCTGCCGGAATGCCCTGTGGTTTTATGCCAGCGTGAACCGCTGTGAACGCAGCGAGACGCTACCAAGAACCCGGCCCCGTGCCGGGTTTTTTATTGCCTGCGAAAAGCTGGCTCTACTGAAGTGCCAGGGCTGGCCAAGCCTGGGGACATCCTGATGAGGAATCACACCATGACCGAGCCGGCCTCGACAGCAGTTGGCGGGATCGCGCTCTACAAGCTCGGCGCCTTTGGCTTCTTCGCCATCCTCGCCGCCATCCTGGTAATGGCGATGACCCTGCCCAAGACGGTGCGGGAGTTCGTTGTGTCCATGACCTGCACGGTGGTTTCGAGCGTGTGCGGCGGGGCGTTCGTGGTTCGCTGGTTCGACCTCGGTAGCTGGGTGCAGGACGACGTGGGCATGGTCGCTATCTGCGGCATCATCTTCGTCTGCGGCCTTCCCGCCTGGGTGATCGTTCGTGCCTGGTTCGCCTGGAGCGAAGCGCGCAAGGGCGTCGGCCTGCCTGAGCTGGCCCGCGAGTTCCGCGACGGCACGGGCATCTGACATGCGGGGCAGCATCAGCGCCAAGGACCTGGACGACGCTGTCGCTTCGCTGCAGGTGCTGGGCGGCGATCTACCCAACAAGGCGCTGGCCGACGCGCTCAACCACACGGCGAACCAAGCGAACCGCGCCCTGGTCGATGAGATCGAAGAGGTGTTCGACCGCCCGACGTCGTTCACCCGCAATGCCATCCGAGTCTTTCACGCGAAGCCCAACAACCTGGAGGCCTCGCTGTGGGTAAAGAACGAGAAGGACGGCGCGTCGAAGGGCGCTGCACCCGAGGACTGGGTGGCGCCCCAGGTGTTCGGCGGCCCGCGGGTCGACAAGGCATCCGAGCGTAATCTGCGCTCCAAGGGCATCCTGCCCGCCGGGAAGTTCCTAGTGCCAGGTGCCGGTGCCAAACTGGACAGCTACGGCAACATGAGCCGCGGGCAGATCATCCAGATCCTGTCGGGCTTGGGGGCGATGGAGTACCGCAGCGGCTTCAAAGCCAACGCCACCGATAGTGCTCGGTCCATCCGCAAGGGACACCAGCGCGCCTACTTCGTGATGAAGCGCGGCAGCGTGCCGATCGGTATTGGCGAGCGCCGCGAAGGCAACGTGATGATGGTCCTCGCCTTCGTCAGCCAGCCCCAGTACCGCGTCCGCTTCAAGTTTCATGATGTAGTCAGGGCCATAGCCGAGGACGACAGCAGACTCGAAGCGAACATCGAGCAGGCGCTGGCGAAGGCCTTGCAGGCCAAGGGCGGCCGCTGACCCTGTCGTCGGGGTGGGTGTGATGCACGTCAGTGGCGCGCTTCAATCCGAGCGGTCGATCTGCGGGGAACTGGCGTGCCACATCGGCCGGCCCCCCGGGGCCCCTGGCACATCCGAAATGCGTGAGGGTAATTCGAGCCCCGCCTTTCCACTATGTATGGCCAAAATTCAGAGGTTGGTTGTTGTGTTGTTATGAGCAAATCAGACATCACTCGGCAGCCTCACTGGCTCAACAAAAGCCGGATGGCGGCGAGCCTCGGCATCAGCACGCAAGCCTTTGATAAATGGGGCGTTGAGCCTGTCGCAAGGATTGGTCGCGAGGCCTTCTATGACGTCCGCTCGGTACTGGAAAACCGCCTCGACTTCGCGGAGCGGAAACACCAACCAGACGGTGACGTTCCGGAAGGGATCGACCCACTGGCCGAACACAAACTGACGCAGGAGCGTCTGCGTCTCACCTCGGCCCAGGCCGACGCCCAGGAGAAGAAGAACCTGGTCGCCGATAAGCACCTGGTGCCTACCGAATTTGCGGTCTTCGCCTTGGGCAAGATCGCTGCCCAGATCGGTTCAATTCTCGACACGGTGCCGTTGAAGTTGCGCCGCAAGCACCCGGACCTCGACGTGCGACACGTCGAGGCGCTGCAGCGAGAGATCGCCCTGGCGCGCAACCGCGCTTCCGAGTTGGGCGACCTACTACCGGGGATGCTGGATGAATATGTCGAGTCCTTGGCTGAATGACCTGCAGAAGCAAGTCCGCCTCGGCCTCGAATCCCTGTTCCGTGAACCCCCGCTGACTGCGGTCGAGTGGGCGGACAAGCATTTCTACCTGTCGTCCGAATCCTCCTACCAGGAAGGGAAGTGGGAGACAGCCGCGTTCCAGGTCGGAATCCTGAACGCGATGGGCAACGACCTCATCCGCGTGGTCAACCTGATCAAGTCGGCGCGGGTCGGTTACACCAAGATGCTGATGGCGAACATCGGCTACAAGCTCCAGCACAAGAAGCGCAACGTGCTGAGCTACTGCCCGACGGACCCCGACGCTGAAGAGCTGATGAAGCGGCACGTCGAGTCGTTCATCCGCGACGTGCCGGTCCTGCTCGCCCTCGCGCCCTGGTACGGCAAGAAGCACCGGGACAACACTCTCGCCGCGAAGAAGTTCAGCCACCAGAAGATGCTCTGGTGCCTGGGCGGCAAGGCCGCGCGTAACTACCGCGAGAAGTCCCCCGACGAGGTCATCTACGACGAACTGTCGAAGTTCGACGCAGACATCGAGGGGGAGGGCTCGCCAACCTTCCTCGGCGACAAGCGCCTGGAGGGGGCCACCTTCAAGAAGTCGATCCGCGGCTCCACGCCGGGAACGGCAGGCGAGTGCCAGGTCACCAAGGCCGGCGAAGAGTCGCCGCACTTCATGCGCTTCCACATCAACTGCCCGCATTGTGGTGGCGAGCAGTTCCTGAAGTGGGGCGGAAAGGATTGCGCGTTCGGCATCAAGTACGAGACCAACGCCCTCGGGGAGGCCGAGAGGGCTTGGTACACCTGCGAGCACAACGCCTGCGTGATCGAGTACCACGAGGCAGTAGAGGCGGCGAACGATGGCCGCTGGATTTGCGAGCGGACCGGGCTCTGGACGCGCGACTCCATGGATTGGTTCAAGGCCGATGGCGAACCGGCGCGCACGCCGCGTTCGGTCACCTTCCACATCTGGACCGCGTACAGCGTCTTCACCACCTGGATCGACATGGTCGGCGACTGGCTGAACGTGAAGGGCGACCGCGAGAAGCTGATCACCTTCGTCAACACCACCTTGGGCGAGACCTGGGAAGGCGACCAGGGCGAGAAGCTGGAGTGGGAGAACCTCTACGGCCGGCGCGAAATCTGGCAGCACATGCCCGCGCGCGTGGCGGCGCTGACCGGCTTCATTGACACCCAGGACGACCGCTACGAGGCGCGCATCTGGGCGTGGGCCGCGGGCGAGGAGGGCTGGCTGGTAGACCGGTGGATTCTGCAAGGCGACCCAGGTAGCGCCGAGCTGCGCCGAAAGGTCGGGCTCAAGCTCCACCAGCAGTACCAGCGCGAGGATGGTGTGAGCATGCGGGTTGCGCTGTGGGGCTGGGACTCCGGCGGTCACTACACCGACGAGGTCTACGAGGAGAGCAAGAAGCACGGCCTGTTCTGGGTCATCCCAACCAAGGGGCACAACGTCTACGGCAAGCCCATTGCGATGTTCCCCGACAACAAGAGCAAGGCCGGTGTCTACCTGACGATGATCGGCACGGACAACGCCAAGGAGCTGATCTACAGCCGCCTGAAGCTGCAGCCCGAGCCGGGCAAGGTTCTCCCGGGCGTGATGCACCTGCCGGCCAACGACGCGATCTGCGACGAGAACGAGCTGAAGCAGCTCACCGCCGAAACCAAGGTGATGAAGATCGAGAAAGGCCAGCGTGTGTATCGCTGGGATGCGAAGGGGCGCCGCAACGAGGCACTGGACTGTGCCGTCGGCGCCCTGGCGATGCTGCGCGTTGCCCAGCAGCGCTTCGGCCTGGTCCTCGATACGCCGCCCACCACGTCCTCGGCACCTTCGGCACCGGCCACCAAACGCCGCAGCTCCGGCAGCGGCTACCTGAAACAACGTCGATAACCACGCGAGGCGGATATGACCGATGCGCAGCAACGGCTGGCGGATGTGCGCGCGGCCATCCAGGAAATCATCAATAAAGGCCAGGCGTTCACCAAAGGCGACCGCAAACTTGAGCGGGCGCGCCTTGATATCCTGCAGGCATTAGAAAGTCAGTACGAAGCTGCTGTTGAGGCCGAGGCCGCACGCGGTGGCCGCCGCCCACGGGCGTTTCGGCTCTACTCGGCAGGGAAGGGGGTGTGATGAGACAGTTTCCTCGTCGCGCCCTGGCGGGCTCCCGTCTTCCTGGTCGCATCAAGAACAGCTACGACGGTGCGGGCACTGGCCGCCGGGCCCAGAATTGGGACGCGCCGCCTGGCTCGATCAATACCCTGTCCCTGCCGGCGCTCCCCATGCTCCGGAAGCGCTCCAGGGCAGCGGTCAGCAACGACCCGTATGCCGGCGGCGCCATTGACGCCCGCGTCAGCAACCTGATCGGCACCGGCATCACGCCGATGCCCACCACGCGGGACAAGGAGCTTCGCCGCGCACTGCTCGACCTCTGGGCGGACTGGACCGACGAGTCTGACGCCGACGAGCGAACGGACTTCTACGGCCAGCAGGCGCTGGCAGCGCGCATGGTGGAGGAAAGCGGCGAGTGCTTCGTGCGTCTTCGCCCGCGCCGCCTCGAGGATGGCTTGGCCGTGCCGCTGCAGGTGCAACTGCTGCCGGCCGAGTTCGTGCCGGTCGAGAAGAACGAGACGACCCGCAACGGGAACCTGATCCGCGCTGGGATCGAGTTCAACGCCCTGGGCAAGCGCGTTGCTTACTGGATGTACCGTCGGCACCCTGGCGACAGCACGGTGACTGCTGCCGGCTACAACCAGTTGGTGCGCGTGCCGGCGAGCGAGGTGCTGCACATCTACGAACTGCGAGAGGCGGGGCAGCTGCGTGGCGTGCCTCGACTGTCGCGCGTTCTGCTGCGGCTGCGCTCGTTGGATAACTTCGATGACGCCGTGCTGTTCCGGCAGGAAGTCTCGAATCTCTTCGCCGGCTTCATTACGCGCCCTTCGCCGACGGACATGCCGCAGATCGATCCCATCAACGGTGGCCCCGCACAGTTGGACACGGACGGCTTCACCCCGATGGTGGGCTTGGAGCCGGGAACCATGCAGGAGCTACTGCCGGGCGAGAAGGTGGAGTTCTCGAAGCCGCCGGAGGCGGGCAACAACTACCCGGACTTCATGCGGCAGCAACTGCAGGCGTCCGCGGTCGGGGCCAGCGTTCCCTACGAGCTGATGACGGGTGACCTCCGGCAGGTCAACGACCGCGTCATCCGTGTGGTGCTTAACGAGTTCCGCCGCCGCTTGGAGCAGCTCCAGTTCAGCGTCTACGTCCACCAATTCTGCCGGCCGATCCGGGCGGCCTGGCTGGACATGGCGTACCTCTCCGGCGCGATCGACTTGCCCGACTTCGCGCGCAGGCGCCGCGAATACCTGCGCACGCGCTGGGTTCCGCAGGGCTGGGCCTACATCCATCCGGTGCAGGACATCCAGGGCAAGCTCATGGAAATCAACGGTGGTGTCACGTCGCGCAGCGAGGTGGTGCTGCGCAACGGCTACGACGCCGAAACCATCGACGAAGAGAACGCAGCCGACCAGGCCCGGGCACAGAGCCTGGGGCTTTCCTACACCACGGGCGGCGAAGCGCCGCTCAAAGACGACGAGGGCGAAACCCCATGATCAGCTTTTCCAGCCTGAAGGCGCTGGCCGGCCAGCTCGGCCTGGTCATCCTCAACAAGACCCCGGCACCGCCGGCTCCCCAGGATGGCACCTGGTACCAGATCAAGGCCGCCGCCGAAGGCGCCGAGGAGGGCGCAGCCGAAGCGGCTCAGTCCATCGAGGTCTACATCTACGGCGAGATTGGCGCGTGGGGCGTCACGGCGAACCAGTTCATCCAGGACCTGAAGGCCGTCGACGACGGCACGTCGCCGGTGCTGGTCGCCTTCAACACCATCGGCGGCGACCTGTTCGAGGGCCTGGCCATCCACAACGCGCTGAGCCGGCTGGGTGAGCGCTGCACCGCGCGAGTGGATGCACTGGCCGCCAGTGCCGGTAGCGTCGCCGCTTGCGGCGCGCACCGCCTGGAGATGGCATCCAACGCCATGCTGATGATCCACAACCCGTGGACCTGGGCGACTGGCGATGCGGATGACTTCCGCAAGGTTGCCGACATGCTCGACCAGACCCTGGAGGCGATCGTCGCCTCGTACAAGCGCAAGGCCCCTGAGGTCGACGACGCCGAGCTGCGTCGGCTGATCAACGAGGAGACCTGGCTGACTGCTACCGAGGCCAAGAATCTGGGCCTGTGCGATGAGGTCATCGATGGTGTAACGGTCAAGGCCATGGTCGGCGATGGCGGCGCCCTGCGCCGCTACCACAAGGCACCGCTGGCTCTTCTGGCATCGCTGGAAGAGCCGGAGCAGCCACCGGCTGCGTTGGTGCCGCCCGCCGATGAACCACCGGCCACCCCTGTTCCCCAACCCAACGCCGCCGCCCTGGTCAGCCGCATCATCAAAGGCTGCACGGACGCTGGCATCAGCAACCTCGTGGAGGTCCTGTCCATGTCTGGAGACCTGAAAGACGAGGCGAGCGTCGACGCAGCGATCGCACGGGCCAAAGCGGTCCGTGAGCTGTGTGTCAGCGCCCGCCTGCCTGAACTCGCCGCGGACTACGTGAAATCCGGCCTCGAGCCGGAAGCCGTGCGCGCGCGCCTGTTCGACAAGCTGGCCGGCAACGGCTTCGGCGAAATCATCAACACCCCGCCGCTGGATGACCAGCCGGCATCCACCACCCAGAAGGCTGCTTCGCCCGCGAAGGTTTACGCGAACCGCAAGCAAGCTCGCACCGCCAAACCCAAGGCTTCGTAAGGAGAAGCAGATGAACAAAATCGAAGGCTTCCACGCTGGCGAGTTCCTCCTGTCGGAGGGCGCCGGTGCCATTTCGCGCGAGCAGGTCACCCTCGCGGCAACCGCCGTCGATCTGCCGGCGGGCCAGCTCCTGGGCATCGTCACCGCGTCCAGCGAATACGCGCCGTATGACAACGCCGCCACCAATGGCACCGAGGTCGTCGCCGGCATTCTCTATGCGCCGAAGCCGGCCTCTACCGAGCCGCAGGCGGCAACCATCGTCGCCCGCCTCGCCGAGGTGGTGGATGTTGCGCTGACCGGCATCGACTCCGCCGCCCGCGCCGACCTCAAGGCCCGCAACATTATTGTCCGCGCCGGCACGCCGTACTGATCCGCGCCGCTCACACACAACCCCTTCAAACCCCGCTCCGGCGGGGTTTTCCATTTCTGGAGCATGCCAATGGCTGAGATCAACATTTTCGAAGACGAAGCGTTCGGCGTCGGTGCCCTGACTGCCGCGATCAACGAAACCCCCGAAGTGCCCGGCCGCCTGGCCGCGCTTGGCCTCTTCGAAGAAGAGGGCAGCACCACCATCACCCAGCAGATCGAGAAGGACGGCGATGCCCTGCACCTGGTGCCCGCCGCTGACCGCGGCGCGCCGGGCCTGGTTGTCCAAGGCAGCAAGCGCGTGCTGATCCCCTTCAACAACGTCCACCTGCCGCAGACCTTCAGCATCATGGCTGACGAAATCCAGGGCATCCGCGCCTTCGGTGAGCAGACCGAGCTGCAGGCAGTGCAGGACGTGGTGAACCGTCGCCTGGAGAAGATGCGCCGCGCGCTCGACGCCACCCACGAGCACCAGCGCATGGGCGCGGTGCTCGGCACCATCCTCGATGCCGACGGCAGCACTGTTCTGCTCGACCTGTACGACCGCTTCGGCATCAGCCCCCAGGTTGTCCAGATGCAATTGAGCAGCGCAACCACCAAGGTGCGCCTGAAGGCCGGCGAGGCGCTCGATGCACAGGAAGATGCACTGGGCAGCATCGCCAGCAGTGGCACCCCGCGCGCGCTGTGCGGCAAGAACTTCTGGAATGATCTGATCACCCACAAGTCGGTCGAAGAGACCTACCTGAACACCCAGCAGGCCGCCCAACTTCGTGGTGACGCCCGCGAGGAGTTCGAGTTCGGCGGCATCGTCTGGGAGCGCTACCGCGGCAAGGTCGGCGGTCGCTCCTTCATCCCGGACGACGAGGCACGTCTGGTTCCCGTGGGTGTGCCGGAGCTGTTCCTGAGCATCTTCGCTCCCGCCAACTACATGGAAACCGTCAACACCCTGGGCCTGCCGTACTATGCCAAGCAGGAGGCCATGCCGTTCAACAAGGGCATTGCCGGCGAGGCGCAGTCCAACCCGCTGCACATCTGCACCCGCCCGCGCGCGGTCATCAAGCTGGTGAAGTAGTGGCCGGCTTCGGCGACCTGGTCGACGAAATGGACGACACCATCCTCGAGGTTCTCGGGGATGGTGAGTTCGCACTGGTCGACCGCAACGGCCATGTGCAGGTCGACGTGCTCCACGGTCTCGTCGAGGACGGCGTGGAGCGCATCGATAGTGGGGCGGTGGATCGCTTCAGGACCATCGAGGTCCGCAAGGCGCTGCTCGGCTCCTACGACCGCCGCGGGGGCTTCGTTGACGCCGATGGCAACCGCTGGACGATCGACGGCATCCATCTGGATGACGGCCACCTCATCACCTTCTACGTGGTGCCCGAATGAGCCTTGAACGAAACATGCAGGCCGAGATCATCGGCCAGCTCCAGGCGTTGCTGGCTGGCGTGCCGCAATTCGGCGCAGCGGTCCAGGAGGACTCGGTGGCGCGTGTGCTGGATGCGGAGGATAGCGACCTGGCTGACGAGATGATCGTCCTGCAGGAAGGTGACACTGTCGAACTCGACCGCACGCCGAGCAACTGCAGGGAGCAGTGGACCGTCAACCTGGTGGCGATGTCGCGCAAGCGCGATGCACCGCAGGCGCTACGCACGGCCCGACTCGCCATCAAGCGAGCCTTGAAGGGGGCGAAAGCCGGTATCGAAGTGCCGGGGCTGGTCTCTGTCGAGTTTCCGGCCTCGTCGGTTCGGTTGCCTGAGCCTGGGCGACGGTGGAGCTATCGCGTCCTCCCTATCACCTTCACTTACAACCAGCCGCTGTAACTCATCGACCAGGCCGCCTTCGGGCGGCCTCTTCATTTCTGGAGGGCACATGCCCGAGATCGTCATCACACAGGCCTTCAACCATCGCGAGGGTTCGCAGGTCACCCACTACCCGAAGTCGGAGAAGGCCGTCGCGGTCTCTCAGGCTGTCGCCGCCCACGCCTTGGCTCGCGGCTTCTCTCCCAAGCCGGAAGAGAAAGCCCAGAAGCCCACCGCCAAACATGCTGCGCCGGTCCCGGCAGCGACCACTGAACCCAGCGCAGGCAAGTAAGCCGCGCGGCCTCCCATCAGGAGATCCCAATGCTCAAGCCCATTGACCGCTCTTTCATCGGCGAGGGTCAGGTGTTCGCCCGACTCTTCGGCTCCCAGGACGCGCTGCTGCCGCTTGGCAACTGCGATGCCTTCAGCATCAGCTATGCCACCGACCGCAAGGCGTTGCCCGACTACATGGGCGGCGGCGGCAACCGCAACGTGCGCACCCGTCCCACCGACGTCACCGGCTCCATCGGCATGTACGACATCACGGCGGACAACGTGTCGCGCATCACCCGCGGTACCATCAAGATCACCCCGACCGCTGCACTCACCGACGAGGCTCACACCTCCACCGGTGAGGTGGGCGAGCTGATCCCGTTCAAGTACCTGCCGGACGTCTCGAAGAGCGTTACGGTCAAGACCGCCGCCGACGGCGCGCTGGTCGCAGGCACCGACTACCTGCTGACGCCCCACGGCATCCAGGTGTTGTCCAACAGCACTATCGACGCTACTGGTGTGAAGGTGAGCTACACCCCGCGCAAGAGCTCGGTGGTGCACATGCTCAACGGCTCGGAACGCGAGTACGAGCTGTTCATCGCCGGTCTCAACGATGCCCAGTCCGGCGAGCCGTACGCGCTGCGCATCCGCCGCGCCAAGTTCGGCATGCTCCAGGAGCTGGCTGTGCTCGGCCAGGACTACCTGAAGCTGACCGGCCCCATCGAGCTGCTGTCCGACCCGACCGTGGTCGCCGACGACATCTCGAAGTTCTGCCAGATGGACCTCGCGGCCTGAGTCGCCCGGCCAAGGATGGCCACCCCCTGGCGTATTGGAGTAGATTCTCGCCCCAATATAGGGGAGGGAAACCATGCAATGCCCAAGCTGTGAACATGAAGCACCCGCCGCGGAGTTCGGCGATCCTCTGCGCTGCCCAGAGTGCGGGGTCTTCTACGAGAAAGCTCTGCTGCTCCGCCATCGGCAATCGTCGGCGCAGCCGCAGGCGGCAGCCCCAGTCAAGGCTGCGCCGGTTGTGAGCGATGTTCCGGCGTACATCAAGGAGTCTCTTTCGGACGGGGAGCAGGTTCACGCAGTGTTCAAGCTGCACTGGATGGCCTGGATCAGTGTCTGGATCTGGTGCCTGGCTGCTCTGCTGACGCTGGGGCTGCTTGCACCAGTCGCCATCTACATGTGGCTCTCGCTGCGCTCGCTGGAGCAGGGCGTTACCAATAAGCGGGTGATCATCAAGCGCGGAATCATCAGCCGCCGGACCGAAGAGATGAAAATTCGGTCGATCGAGACGGTTGAACTGCGGCAGCAGCTATTGGGGCGCCTGTTCGGCTTTGGCGATGTGAAGATCACGGGGAGAGGGACCAGTGACCTCGTGTTGCGTGGTGTCGATGACCCCATGAGCGTTAAGCGCCAGATCGAGAGTGTAAGCAACCCTCTTGATTGAGTACTCAAATCTGAAGAACCCGCCGACTGGCGGGTTTTTTTATGCCCGGAGTTTTTATGGCAAACGCGATCCAGCGCCTGATCCAGTTCGTGCTGCGCGGCAAGGACGATCTGTCCGATCCCGCCAAGAAAGCTACCGAAGCCATGGAGGCGCTGCGCGCCAAGACTGGTGAGCTGAATCAGACATTGGACTCGGCGAAGGATGCGCGCGGCTTGGTCGTCGCGCTGAACAATACCGAGCGCGCGATCGCCCAGACCGAGGCCTCTGTAACCCGCGTCGACAAGACCATCGTTGACCTGCGTGACGCGCTGGACAAGAACCCGGGCAGCAAGGGCCTGGAGGTCTCGCTGAAGGCGGCCGAGAAGGACGCCGCGAGCCTGCGCCGTACCCTGGACACGCTGAACACCAAGCATGCAGAGCAGCAGCGCGCCGCCAAGGAGGCCGGCGTCGACACCGGTAAGCTGGCTGACGAAGAGCGACGCCTGATGGGGGAAGTCTCCAAGGCGAAGGACGCCATCAGCCAGAACGCCAAGGCCTTGCGCGATCTGGAGCGCGACCAGGCCCGCGCGGCGCGCGAGGCCGCCAACCACGTTTCCCGCGTCACCGCACTGCGCCAGGCGATGGCGTCCGGTGTGCGCCAGGCCGCCGGCTATGCCGCTGCCTTCATCGGCATCCAGGCAGCGTTCAACCTGGTGGGCAAGGGCATCGACCTGGTGCGCACTGGCATCGGAGAGATGCTCAGTACCGGCGACCAGTTCGAGAACCTGCAGAACCGTCTGTCCTCGCTCATGGGATCGGTGGAAGGGGGCGAGAAGGCGACGGCGTGGATCAAGCGCTTCGCCAAGGACACGCCGCTGCAGTTGTCCGACGTCACCGATGCCTTCGCCCTGCTGAAAGCCTACGGCGTGGACCCCATGAACGGGTCGCTGAAGGCTATCGAGGATCAGTCCGAGAAGCTCGGCGGCGGCATGGAGCGCCTGCAGGGAATCTCCACAGCGGTCGGCCAGGCTTGGGCCAAGCAAAAGCTGCAGACAGAAGAGATTCTGCAGTTGATTGAACGTGGCGTGCCGGCGTGGGACATGCTGGCCAAGGTTACCGGCAAAAACGCCGACCAACTGGAGTACCTGGCTTCAAAAGGAAAGCTGGGGCGTGACGTCATTCAGGCGCTGATTGCCGAGATGGGGCGCAGCTCGGAAGGCGCCGCGGCTAAGGCCATGGGCACCCTGACCGGCCTGGTCAGCAACCTGGCCGACACCGCGACCGACTTCCTCGGCCGCATCGCCAACAACGGCGCTCTGGACTACGCGAAAAACAAGCTCAAGGAACTGGGCCAGACCATCGCCCAGATGGACGCCGACGGCCGCCTGGACAAGTTGGCCAAGGGCCTGTCGGACGCGTTCGTGCAGGGCTCCGAAAAGCTCGTTGAGTTCCTCAAGCACCTGGGGTCGGCTGATTTCAACAAGCTGACCGATGACAGCTCCAAATGGCTGAGCACCTTCGGCGAGAAAATCGACGATGCCTCGACGCGAGTACAACTGTTCATCGCGCCGTTTCGCACCCTTGGCAATGTCATCACCGGTGGCTTGAGCCAAGTCGTTGCATCGTTTGTCGCCGCCGGTGCGCAGATCCTGTCTGTTGCCGAAACCATCGGCGAGAAGCTTCCCGAGAGCTTCGGCGGGCCGGCGCTGGCTGAGAAGGCCCGCGCCGGTGTGGAGGTGCTCAAGGGGCTTTACGAGGGGTTGAGTCAGCAGGCGCAGGGCGATCTGGAGGACATTTCGTCGGCCTGGGAACAGGGTAGCGAGAGAACGCAGGCGGCCTCACAGCAGCAGGCCGAGACAATCACCGAGCACTTCGGCGACATCAAGGCCAGCGCGCAGGATTCGACCGCGGACTCGGTTCAGGCAGTGACCAGCCTGCAGAGCGCCCTCGACCAGATCAGCTCCGCCACTTCGGTGGCGCAGTTGAACAAGCTGCAGGAGGAAATGCAGAAGGCGTACTCCGCCGGGGCCATCTCTCAGCAAGAGTACGCCGACGGCGCAGGCGTGCTGAACAGCCGGCTGAAGGAACTGAAGGGCGCCGCCGGCTCCGCCGCGCAGGGAGTCTCCGACCTCAGTACCGGCCTGGAATCGCTGAAGGATGTACAGGACGCGATCAGCAACGCGCGGACCTCGGTCGACATCCAGAACATCCGCACCGCGCTGAACAAGCTGTACAACGATGGCACGATCAAGGCGGCGGACTTCAATCGCGAGCAGGAAGAGCTTTCGAAGAAGACCAAGGAACTGAAGGACGCTGGAGCCACTGGCGCCGAGGGCATGGACCAGCTGGCCGAGTCCACGGACAAGGCCACCAAGTCGCTGGACGAGCAGCGCAAGGAAATGGGCGAGGCCATGGAGGCCCACCGTAAGGGGGTGGATGACACCAAGGAAGTCACCGAAGGCGCCTTTGACTTCTTCGGCGACCAGCTGGCGGCGGCGCGTCAGCCGCTGGCAGAGCTGAGTGACGAGGCGCTGCGAGTGTTCGACTCCCTGCAGGGGTTAAGCAGCACCGAGGTGAAGCTCGACACCAGTTCGGTGGAAAGTACCGAGAAGTCCCTGGAACAGGTCCGGCAGAGCCTGGCCGACATCGGCTCGCTGACCGAGGTCGGTATGGGCGGGTTCGGTCGTTGGGCGGTAAGCTTGCGCCGCAACAGCCTGGAAATGCAGGAGGCCACCCTGGAGCAGAAGCAATCCCTGCTCGAACTGCTCGATGAGGTCGACCGGAGCGATACCAACCTGGAGAACTTCCTCACCCGGGCGACCGCGGCGCGAAACAGCCTCGGCTTGCTGAACGATTCCGACCTGCGGCAGCTGGAGGGCGCCATCGACTCGGCGCGGCAGCGGATGCAGCAGCTGCAGGAAGGCTCCAAGCAGACCCTGACCAGCTTGCAGGAGGAACTGGCCGGGCTGCGCGGAGAAACGGAAGCGCTCGATCGCAGTAAGTTCGCCAGCCGCAAGGCCGACCTGCAGAAGCAAATCACCGACGCCCAGGCGGCCGGCGATAACAACGCGCTGCAGAACCTGATGCAGGCCATGGGCACCCTGCGCGAGATCGAAAGTGAGACCAATCGCCAGCGCGAGCAGGAAGCGCAGACGAAGTTGGTCGAGGAACGCAACAAGGCGGCGTCTGCCGCCGAGCCTGCTGCGTCCACGCCGCCCACTACGCGGATCATTCGGATCGAGACGGCGCTGGGTGCGAAAGAGGTAGCGGTGGCCTCGGAGACAGATGAAAACAACCTGCTCGACGTGCTGGAGCAGTTCAAAGGGAGAACCGGCTGATGTTGCTGGATTCAGTGGAGCTGGGCGACCAGCTCGAATGGGTGGACGAGTTCACCTGGGATGCCGTGGCGCAGGAACAGGAGCGCTCGCTGGGCGGGCAACTGCTGGTGCAGGAGGGCCTGAAGATCCACGGCAGGCCGATCACCCTGCGCTCCGGCGGTGGGGAATGGACGCCCTTGTCCGTGGTGCGGCAACTGGAGGTGCTGAGGGACCAGCGCCTGCGCGTGATGCTGCTGGTGCTGCCAGATGGCCGGGAGTTCTGGGTGATCTTCAATCGCGCCGAGGGTTCGCCGCTGGAGGCGGAACCGCTATTCCGCAGTGTGCTGCCACAGCCCGACGACGACTACCTGATCACCGTTCGCCTGATCACCGTGGCCCCACCTCCGCCATGAAGCGAGGAAGTGCCGTGGTAGCATGGCCCCGACTCACCATGAGGCCGAAACGGAAAATGGACGATCTGATCAGCAAGCTCAAAACGCCGAAAGATTGCGCAACCCTGGAGAAGAACGCGGCAGATCGCGGTCGGCCGGACGTTGCATTGGCTGCTCGCAAACGCCGGCTGCAGCTTCTCGCCGAAGAATACGGCGCAACGAGTGACGTTGAGCGTGAGTGTCTGGCTGCGGTGTACGCCTACGAGCAAGTTCTGACCCATCGGAACGGGAGGCCAACTCGGGCCAATCGGACGTGGCCGATGATTGAACGACACGGAATCATCGGCGCCGTCGAGCGAGCGGTAGATCGTCCTGCCGAAACCGTTGGATATCAGGCACTGCAGGATATGGGGTTGGGTGAGTTTGCATTCGAAGCGGTGATACTCAGGCATCCCAGCCATTTTTCGCCCGCGGCGGTAGAACGCTCCAGGCAACGAATAGAAACGGACTAAGCGTCATCACTGCATGAGAACCCCGCGAAGCGGGGTTTTTTTATGCCTGGAGAAAAGCTGAATGGCCATCGCCAAAACTGACATCAAGCTGTTCAAGTCCCAGCGCCTGACCGACGAGGCCGACGGCGGCGGTCGTGCCTCTGGCACCGCCGTGGTCGATGGCGAGGTGAACAACTTATTCCCCGACATCTCGCGCCTGGATCGCACCATCGGCCGCATCAACCTGCGCAAGGGCTTCGCTGGGGTAAGCACCACCACGGCCGACCCGTACCAGGGCGCGCACGCGATCATTACCCAAGGCCCGGCCGATTCGCGCGTGTCCGTGCTGCTGTTCGCCGGCACGCAGACTGACGAGCGCGCCGACGCCCGCAACGCCATCGAGTCCTTCGTGGTGCCGGCGGTGTCCGCGTCCTTCGAGCTGCTGGGCAACCAGCTGAAGGGGCAGCGCGCCATTGCCTGCATCCAGCGCGAGGAGCAGCGCCTGCCAGAGATCGGGCAGGTGTTCCAGCTGGTCAACGGCACCACGGCGTCCCAGTACGTACGCATCACCGCCGTGGACGGCCGCCTGGAGCAGTTCACCTACGACTACGGCAACGGCAACTTCACCACCTTCACCCGCCGTCGCCTGGACCTGTCGATCAGCGCGCCGCTGGAATCCACTTTCCCCGGTGGCCAACCGACCCCCTCGGGCACTACCACGCCCAAGAGCCAGGTACTCGGCACCCAGGTGGCCGACGCCGCGCGTTACTTTGGCATCAGCCCCTTGGCCCAGGCCGTCAGTCAGGGCTCGCTGAGCCTGCGCGTGAAGTCGGTCTACTCGCAGTTGGTGCCCAGCAGCACCCGCGAAAACTCGCTGATCGACCAGCTGGCCGGCTACCAGCGGCGCATGTTCATCGCCGCCGGCCCGGCCCGCACGGTGGCGCTCACCGTGGCCCTGGTCACCGGCGGGCAGTCCCGCGTGTTCCTGGGCACGGGCTGCGCGCCGGGCTCGCTGTCGCTGTCGGTCAACGGCGGGGTGTTCGCCGACGACAGCCGGGGCGGCCTGCGCTTCGTCAGCGGCGCCAACTGGATCACCAGCGGGACCCTCGACTACGAGACCGGCGAGATCAACCTGGTGCGCGCAGGCGGTGGCTACACCGGCGCCGCCTCGGCGACCTACCAGCCGGCAGCAGCGGCCACCGGTGAGACCGTGACCGGGGAAATCCCCATCGAGCTGGGTAACCGGGGCTTCGTCTACACCCTGGCCCTGGCCGATGCACCGCCGCGCCCGGGCACGCTGGTGGTGTCGTTCCTGGCGCTGGGCAAGTGGCAGGAGATCCGTGACCCCGGCAACGGCGAAATGGAAGGCGAGGGCACCGGCACCATTGCCTTCGGCACCGGCTCGGTGTCGCTGACCCTGAACGCGCTGCCGGACGTCGGCAGCTCGATCATCTTCGCCTACGTCTCGCAGAACGAATCGGCGCTGACCCAGCGCACCGGCAGCAGCGTCCCGGCCAAGGCCAAGGTCAATCGCACCTTGCCCCACCAGGGCCTGCTGCCGGGCAGCTACTCCGCGACCTTCAAGGTGGGCGGGGTGACCAAGACCATCACCGACAACGGCCACGGCGTGCTCAGCGGCACCGGCGGTAGCGGGGTGATCAACTACGCCGCCGGCACGGTGAGTATGGAGCTGACCGCCACGCCGGACGCCGGCAGCGGCATCACCCACGCCTACCAGCAGGGCAGCGTCACCGACACCCCGCTGACCGTGACCTCGGATGGCTCCGGCATGTGCGCCGGCACCATCACCGGCTTCCCGCTCAAGCCCGGCTCGGTCCAGATCGCGTGGACCACCCGCCAGCGGCAGGCCGTGCCGGCGCTCGGCGCGAACATGGGGACCGGCGCGCTGCCGGTCTACGAGTCAGAAGTCAGCGTCGACCATGCGGTGATGGACGATGGCAACGGCGGATGGGTCGGGGCGACGGGCTCCATCAACTACTCGACGGGCGCATTCACCCTCAAGGTGGCGGGGACTTACGCCTACATCGAGTACACCTACGTTACCGAGCCTGACGGCCTGCTTGGAAAGCAAAAGCTGCGTCTGATCAAGACCAATACGCAGCTCATGGAAAGCTTCGGCGGCACCTTGAGCGTCCGCGCCCAGGGCAATGCGCAGAGCTACGGCCCGCAGACCGACGTGCAAACCGTGGCGCCGGTAACCCTGGACCTGCTGCCGGGCATCGCCGAGCCGATCCTGCCGGGCTCGCTGGTCTTCACCTGGGCGGGGGAGGTCTACGTCGACCGCTCGGGCGTGCTGTACAAGAACATCAACAGCTCGACCAACGCTGGCGTGGCCGTGGGCTCGGTGGACTACAAGGGCCGCTCCGCGACCCTGAGCAACTACAACGCGGGCGCGGCGGCAGCGGTGACGCTGCAGGCCTGCCTGACCACCAACAGCGGGTTCAGCATCTCCGCGCTTACCTTCCGCACGCCCGGCGCCCCGTTGCGCGCCGGCAGCCTGCAGGTGACCGCGGTGCGCGTCGACACCGCCCAGTTGGTCACGGCCACGGCCGATGCCAACGGCGTGTTCAACCACGCGGTGATCAAGGGCACGGTGGACATCGCCACGGGCATCGCCCGGCTGAAGTTCACCAGCAACATCAGCGACGATACCGGGGCCAGCAACATCCCGGTGATCCCGCTGCTGGTGCGCTACAACGGCGTCATCTACTCGTCGCTGCCGCTGGACGCCAGCCTGATCGGCCTGGACCCGGTACGCCTGCCGGCGGACGGGCGGGTGCCGCACTACCGCGAAGCGGACGTGCTGGTCATCCATCACACGGCAGAGACTACGGTCGCCTCGCCGGCGGCTGGTGGCACGGTGCAGCTCGCGCGCACCGGCCAGGCGGAGATCACCGTGGTGGACCCGAACGGGCTTAAGCTCAAGGCGGCCAGCTTCTCGGCCGACCGCGAGCACGGCCGCGTTACTTGGTCCAATCCGCTGGTGCTGCAGGACGAAAGCGGCGCCGCCCTGAGCACGCCCCTGACGGTGCTCGACCGGGTGGAGCACATGACCCTGTGCACCGAGGTGCAGATCAGTGGCGAGTTGGCGATCAGCTCGCCGTTGCCGTGGGATCTACCGGCGAATGAAACGCGCGTGTCCAGCGCGCTGAGCTGGGGCGACCTGCAATCGCGCTATCACCACTGGTTCACCCAGAAGACCTGGAACAGCGGCGTACCGAACTGGACGGATTCTCCGGTGGGGGAGACCACCACCGCGAATTACAACCTGCTCAGTTACCCGCCGATCATCACCAACCGGGGCGCCATCGATGGCAAGTGGGCGTTGGTGTTCACCAGTGCCTCACAGTTCCAGGTGGTCGAGGAAAAGCTGGGCGTGGTCAGCACCGGCAGCACCTCGCAGGACTGCGCGCCGATCAACCCGGAGACCGGGCAGCCGTACTTCACCATCCGCGCAGCGGGCTGGGGTGGGGGCTGGTCCGCCGGCAACGCGGTGCGCTTCAACACCGACAGCTGCCTGGGGCCGCTGTGGATGGCGCGCACGGTGCTGAGCGGGCAGGGCACGGTCGATGACGACCAGTTCAAGATCCAGATCCGTGGAGACGCTGACTGATGACCGTTCGCTTGTACACCTCGCTCGACACCGGCGTGCCGGTGTTGAGCGGCAACCAGTTCGCGCGGGTGCGGCAGATTCTGATGGCGTGCCTGGTGACTGGTTACGGGTCCAAGCCTGCGGCGGGCTGGACCGTTGGCCACGATGTGGCCGGCGGCTTCAGCCTGTTCAACGGCTTCGGGTACATCAACTTCGTGGAGAACTCCGCCACCTACGCGCACACCGTCTACATCATGGAGGCCATCACCAACGGCAGCACGGCGTTGGCGGCAGGCGTCAACCGGCGGTCGTGCGGCTGGTATGACGGTTCCTCCAGCACCGAGCGGCAAGGGTTCTACACCGGGTCGAGCGGACTCAATAGTGCTGCAGCGTCGAATCCCTATTGGTCGGTGGTAGCAGACGACAAGACCTGCATCTTCCTGTTCGGCGGCGGCGCCACGAGTGCTGATTCTCCAGGCGGCAGCGCTATCCACTACTTCGGGCAGACCATCAATGCGGCGGAGCTGCCGGGCGTCAGTGCGTTCGTTTCGCTTGGCGGCTACATCAGCGACGGCAACTTTTCCTCCGCCTTCTTCGGGGTTTCCAGTCGTTATGGCATGTCGCTGCGTAACCCCTTCACCGGCTTGGTGGCCCAGGGCGATGGCGCGCGCTACGGCGCTGGTATCGCGGTCCATTGGCGAGGGGTACAGAGTTCCAGCCTGGCGAACAAGACACAGATCAGTCGGCTGCAGCCGGTGCGAGCGATCCTGTCCTGTTACGGCACGGTTCTGAACGGCTCGACGGTCAGCAGCACCGCGTGCTGCGCAGGCTACCTGCGCGGGCTGATCTGCGAACCCACCCTGTGCAACGTGCCTTTGTCGCAAACCATGACGCTCCTGGGCCTGGCCAGCACCTGGCAGGCCAGGGTCACGCCGATCACCTTGCCCAACGGCAAGCAGTGGCTGCCGCTGTTTGCGAGCAGCGGCGACTGGGGCGGCTTCGTCAGCCTCGATCCGGCTGACTGGGAGTAACGCATGATTGTCGAAGCCTGGCCCATGATCCCGGTTCCACGGGGGATCGCCCTGCGCACCATCACGGTGACCTACACGCGCGACGGCGAGCAGACCGGCACCCTGAAGTATGCCCAGTTCCTCGGCGCCAACTTCGAGACCTTCCTGGTGCTGGCGGCGCTGGACGGCAAGACTGCGGTCAACACCGTGGTGGCGTCCGAGGTCGACGGCGGGGACTGGCTGCTGCTGGCCCGCGACCCCGCCGCACCGCGCCGAGTGCAGGCCCGTTATCCCGTGATCAGCGGTGACACGACCATTGCCATCGACTTCTCCGAGGGCAGTTCGGGCGGCGGCCTGCCGGCGCTGCTGACGGCTCGCGCGCGGGTCGATAATGTGCCGGCCCGGCGCGAGGTGGTGGTGATGGAGCAGCAACCCGACGGCGAATGGCGCATTGCCGGCCGCGCCCGTACCGAAGCGGATGGCGAGGTGGACCTGGACCTGCGCGTGACCGGCGCCGGCCGGGTCTATGCCGTCTGCCCGGACGACTTCGGCACGCTCTACCAGCCAAGCCTGCCGGTGTCGGTGGGCGACACGGTGCGGCCGACCCTGTTTCAGGGCTGGCTCTACCGGGTCACCCAGGCCGGGCAACTGCCGGCCACCGAGCCGGACTGGTGGGACGAAACGCAGGCGGGGCCGCAGCCGCTGGGCACCGCACGCGCCGAGGTGATCCGCTACTACCAACCCCAGGCCCATGGGCCGCTGCCTGTCGAGATGCTCTGATGCTCACCTGTGAAACCTCCGCCGGCTGGCGACCCGCCCGCCGGCTGGGCGCCCCTGTGTCCCGCGCTCGCTGGGACGTACTCGCCGAGCGAGACCTGGCCGGCGCCGCCGGCTGGGGAGAGGGCAGCCACCTGCAGGCCGACCTGGCGGGAGCCTGGGACGCGCTGACCGCGGCGGACCAGGGCGCCGCCAGCAGCTGGTCGCATGGGTCCGCCGAGGATGTGGCGAACGGCAGCGCCTGGAACACCGTCGCGCGCAAGGACCTGGCGGCCTGGCTCGGCTGGGACCGCTCGATCCGCGCTCAGGACACCCGCCTGCGGCTGATCTACAACCCGCGCCCGGCGATCAAGGACACCGCCGCCGGCCAGGTCTGGCAGCGCTCCGACGAATTGGGGGCGCGCTTCGATGCCGAGCAGGAGCGGCGCGCGAGCCTCTACGTGCCCGGCGCCGGTGGCGGCGTGTCGTTCTCCTTCGGCGGCGCCCGCTACACGCCCAGCAGCTCGCCGCTGGCCTTCTTCAACTTCAAGTACACGCCCAGGACGCGGGCCATCCAGCCAGTCGACAGCACGGTCTCGGTCGGCTTCTCGCCGGCCCGCGTGCTCGAGCAACTGCTGGGCCTGCCATGGGGGCGCGGCACGCCTACCGACGGCACTCCGACCGGCATCGTTTACCCCGACTATCCCGGCCCCGTGGTGGTGGTTGATCCGCCCGAGGAGCCGGACATTCTGGAGACCTACATGATCGCGAACACGGTCACCCTCACGGTGTTGCCGTCCGGCGCAGTACTGGACGCCAGCAACATCAGCATCGGCTTGGACGCCGATAGCTTCGCCTGGTCCTTCTCGGCGGACCTCTTCGGCCGCACCTCCATGAACCTGGTGCGCCAGGATGCCAACGGCCCGAAGACGGTAGAACTGACGATCAACGGCTGGGTGTGGCGCTTCCTGGTGGACAGCTGGAGCAGTACGGCGAAGCACCCGGCCGAGCGCTACTCGATCCGGGGCTCCAGCCGCACCAAGCTGCTCGCCGACCCCTACGCGCCCAAGCGCAGCGGCATGAACACCGCCCAGCTCAACGCGCGCCAGGTGATCGATGAGCAGCTCTACAACACCGGCTTCTCCGCCACCTGGGACACCGTGGCGCTCGGCCCGCCGGACTGGACGCTGCCGGCCGGCGCCTTCTCCTACCTGGATCAGACGCCCATGCAGGTCATCACCCGCGTGGCTGAGGTGGTCGGTGGTGTGGTGAGGCCGGACATGGCCAGCGACGGGCTGTCGATCCTGCCGCGCTACCGCGAGGCGACCTGGTACTGGGACACGGCGATCCCTGACCGGATCATCCCGTCGGAGATCGTCGCGGAAGCGGGCGGGGAGTGGAGCCCGCAGCCGGAGTGGAATTACGTGTACGTCAGCGGCACCAACTACGGGATGGGCGTGCAGGTGCGCCGCGCCGGCACGGCCGGCGACGTGATGGCCCCCGACGTCCTCGATGACTGGATGACTGGCACTGATGCGGCGCGCTCGCGCGGCATCTGCGAGCTGTCCAAGGGTGGCCTGCAGTCCATCGAGACCCGGCGCATCCCGCTGCTGGAAAACGGCGGCGGCGCGCCGGGCCTGGTGCTGCCGGCCATGCTGGTGGAGGTGCGCGATCCCGAGGAGACCTGGCGCGGCCTGTGCCTGGGTGTGGACATCAGCGCCTCCGGCACCGGCGCGAGCAAGGTCTGGCAGACCCTGCGCATCGAGCGCCACTACCAAGGGGGTGAGTGATGGCAACCGTCAACCCATGGCGCCGTTTCATCGGCCTGCTGCCCGGCGGCAGCAAGACCGTGGCCGAGGTGCTCGACGTGGACAACGTGACCGGAACCAGCCGCGTGCGCCTGCGCAACGGCATCGAGGTGGCGGCCATCGGCGTCACGGTGGCCGCCGGACAAAACGCCTTCATCGGCGACGGAACGATCACCGGCCCGGCACCGGATCTGCCGCAGTACGACATCGAGGTGTAGTCAGCTACAGGCGACTGCGATAGATTGACGGCACCTGCTCCTGATTGGAGCAGGCTGGAGCACCGGTACGGGCTCCTGGCCAATGCCTTCGGCTTGGTCACCGTTCTGATCGAAGACTCGGACGACGGACTTCCTTTTCACAAAGGGGCCGTCTGGCCCGAGGAATTTCGATGAAGCTGAGCGCTATCCGCACTCGCGCCTTTTCCCGCCAACACGGCCGCTGCTACTACTGTGGCTGCCCCATGTGGCAAACCAACCCTGATCTATTCGCTCAAAGCCATGGCCTCACCCGCAGGCAGGCCCGTGCTTTCCAGTGCACGGCTGAGCACCTGCTTGCCCGGCAGGATGGCGGCAAGGACTCTCTGGAGAACATCGCGGCGGCCTGCCTGGAGTGCAACCGCCGCCGACACAAGCGCATGTACGACATGAGCGCGCAGGCCTACCTGGTCCATGTGCGAAATCGCATGAATCGTGGTCGATGGCATAGCTGCGGATTGAGTTGACCAACAAGCCCGCCACCTGGCGGGCTTTTTCATGCCTGGAGAAAACCATGGATCTTCGTTCCGTGCGCCGCTCGATCATCGAGCCGGCGCTGTTGCTGCTGCCTGCAAGAATGGAAAGCCCGCAGGCGGTCGTCATGCTGCTGACCATCGGGCTACAGGAGTCCCGATTCACCTACCGCCGCCAGATGGGCAACGGCCCGGCGAAGTCGTTCTGGCAGGCAGAGCAGGGCGGCGGCATGGTCAGCGGCCTGCTGCGCTACCGGGTGGAATCCATTCGCGATCTGGTCACCGGCCTGTGCGTAGGGCGCGGCGTCACGCCCGTCGCTCCGGATGTGTGGAACGCCATCGAGCATGACGACATCCTCGCCGCCGGCCTGGCCCGCCTGCTGCTATTCACCGATCCGGCCCGCCTGCCGGCGCTGGGCGATGAGGTCGGCGCCTGGGATCTGTACCTGCGCACCTGGCGGCCAGGCAAGCCGCGGCCGAAGGAGTGGCCAGAGAACTACGCGGCGGCGCTGGAGGCTGTCCAATGACTGGCAGGTGGAAAACTGCCGCGTCGGCGCTCGCCGCTGCTCTGCTGGTCGGTCTGGGCGCCGCCGGCGGGGCATGGCTCAGTTCTGAGCAATACACGCCGCAACTCCAGGAGAAGAGCGACAAGCTGTCGGTCTGCACCGCGGCGCGCGACAACGTGCTGGCGCTTGTCCAAGAGCAGGGGGCCAAGCTTGGCGAGTTGGTGAACCAGGCGGAGCAGCGGCAGGCGAAGGCCACCCATGCGGTCGCCGATGCCCAGCAGCAGGCCGGCCAGCACTACGCCGCCGCCCAGCGCCTGCAGCAGGAGCGCGCAAATGGCGAGCCGGCCGCGGTGGCCGAGGCGCTGATCGACCAGGAGTTGGGGCTATGAAGAGGCTGTTGGTGTTGGTGATTGCGCTGGCGGGATGCGCCGGCCAGGTCGAGCCTGAGCCGCGCACGGTGCGCGTGGAGGTGCCGGTTGCGGTGCCGTGCCGGACGCCGACAGTGGAGGTGCCTACCTGGGCGACGGCATCGCTGCAGAAGGGCGACAGCCTGCAGACCAAGGTGCGCGCCTTGCTGGCCGAGCTTGAGCAGCGGAAGGGCTATGAGCTGCAATTGGTCGCGGCGGTCAAAGCCTGTCGATAGTGCGTTCGTTTGAGAACTGTCTTAAGCAGAACTAAGTCTAGCTTTGATATCATCTGGCCATGTAGTTGCAAGGAGCGCTTTTATGAAAACAGCGCTGAAAGTATTTGCCCTGACCCTTTGCGCCGTTCCGATGATGATTGGGGCGCTCACCGAAAACTGGCAGCTGGCTGGAGTGTTGGTCAGTAGCCTCATGATTATCGGGTTGCACCGGTCCCCTAAACTGTAGTCAAAGCGGCTCGATTAACTGTGCCCCCTGGTTCCTCACGCTCCCAACGTCCGTCGATATGCGGTAGGCCTCGAAGTCCTGCCGCGCCAGGGCGATGGTGTCGTAGGCCAGTTCCAGCGAGGTTTCAGGCGACAGCCAGGTCCCCCACTGCTCGGGCGCCAGGATGACTGGCATCCGGTGGTGCACGGCGGCCACCAGTCCCTCGGCCTCCTTCGTCAGCAGAGCGCAGGAGGTGATGGGTTCACCCTCCGGCGGTGACCAGGTCGACCAGATCCCGGCGATCGCCAGCAGCCCTTCATCGATCGCGTGGTGGTAGTACGGCTGATTGACCGCACGGCCGGCGCTGTTCTTCACCGGCTCTTTCTCGTTCCATTCATACCAGCCCGCCGCCGGCATCAGGCACCGCTTGTGCCGGATGGCGTCCCGCCACATCGGCTTCGTTGCCGCTTCCTCGCTCCGCGCGTTGAAAGTCAGTGCCGGCAGCTTGTCCTTCTTCCACCAGAACGGAATCAGCCCCCAGCGGGCGGCCACGACTTCCTGTTCTCCCGCCTCGTTCAGGAGCACCATGGGCACCTGGCTGGTCGGCGCGACGTTGTACGCCCGATCGATCCAGCGCCCGGAGTTCCCCCGCCCGATATGCCAGTAGCGCTCCATGGCCGCTTCCTCTGGCGTCACGTACCGTCCGCACATCCCTTAGCCTCCCGAATACGGCCAGCGCTTGTCGCCGGCGCCCGCCGGAATCACTTCCCGCAGCTCGAACAGTTCCCGGCCATCGCAGATGATCTGCAGGCCCTGGACCTCGCCCGCGTGTTCGCGGTCGAAGCGACTCACCCACAGGCTCAGCTTCGGCGGGCGCCCGTCGATATTGCCAAGCAGCTTCCCCTGCAGGTCGTGGTAGTGCCCTTCGGTGCCGATCGAACCCACCACCTCACCACCGATCAAGACATGGTAGTAGCAGCCCAGGCACCAGTGGGTTTCCCTGGTGATGTTGTGCTCGACGTGCCAGGAGTAAGCGCCAAGCGCGCGGGTGACCATTTCCTGGCGCTCGGACAGGCAGATCAGCCCGAGCTGGTAGCACTCGTCGGCCTGCGCCAACAGGTAGTGGTAGTGATCGTCAGTGCGATAGAGGAAGGCGACGCTGTCGCGCAGCGCTGCCTCCCACCGGTACTTCAGCAGCCGGCGGTCTTCTTCGTGTTGGGTGTACTGCATGATCCGCCTCCCGAGTCAGGGGAGTGGAAGGGTACTGGATGCATGTACAGTTTCAAGGTGGGGCGACGAAGGGAGTAGGCCGTGCAAGATGGGGCGAAAAGCTGTCTAAAACTAACTTGGCTCTCAGCGTAGTTCGCAGCCTCTGGGAGCCCTATCTGGTGATTTCGTTTTAGACAGTCGACGGGGGAGATGCTGGCGCTGAGCGGCCTGCGGAGGGGAAATTACACTACTGCTGCAGTATTGGAGGGAGCGAATCGATGTTGAACATGCTCGAAACCTCCGTGTAGATTGGTGATATCAATATGATGTCGCGAGCGAAAATGAAAGCGATCTACGTGCTCTATTTGGTGGTAGTGCTCGGAGTGTTAGCTGCCGTCTACAAGGTTTACGATGGAATCGATCATCAGGCTAGAGCATGCAGCGACCTTACCGATGAGCGAGAACAGTCGGACTGCTTCTCTGAGCTCAGTGAAAAAGCGAAGCCAGTCGCAGAGGCACTCAGGAAGGCGACGCAGTGAGCGCTCGATATTCCGAACAGATTTTTAGCCCTACTACTGTAGGAATATCCAACGCTAAGTTATTGATTCTTATAGGGTGGTTTGCTGAATATCGCGGGTCCTCGTTTGGTGTGAAAACCTTGAAGAATCAATAGGATACGCGAGTCTCGTAGTCACCTTGACATGGTGGGGGTCGTTGGTTCGAGTCCAATTGTGCCTACCAAACAAACCCGCTTCTGGCGGTACTTAGAGGGCGATCCGAAAGGATCGCCCTTTTTGTTTTGGGAATGTTTTGGGAAAACGCCCACCGGCACTACAGCTTCAGATCGGCGTGAGCTCGCCGGTGATCGAGGCTGATGCGCGCGCGAAGTGCATCTCTCCTTCAATTTCGGCTACCACTTCCCCTTTCACTATCCATCGATTCAGCTGCTGCAGACGCGGGGTGTCCCGTGGCTTTCTATATTCGTCGGCCTTCGTCATGTGCGGTGCGTGTGAAGCTGCCTTCGCCATGGGGGCTGACTTCTGGCGCAAGCACAGGCCGGCGAAATTGAAATGAGGGAGGGGGCAGGCCGGGATCAGCACTGAGGTGCCTCTACTTCATCGCGTCTCTGTGTTGACCGTATTCTTCGAATTGCCGGCATTTCTGTTCTGCGCTTGCGTCAGCCTGTTCGGGCGTTTGATTCCCGCGGTAACCGAAGCGTACGAAGTACCTGGCGATCAGCTGAGTGTCCGGATCCAACTGAGCACTGCGTTTATCGACGGCCTCGACTGCCTGCTGCTCCGTGTTGCCCTGGTCCCGATAGGTGGCGCCCGCATGAGCAAATAGACCCACGCCGGTACAGAAGTCAGATGCCTGAGCCTGGATGGCGAGAGCCACGAGCACGAACAACGCGGCGAGTTTCTTCATGCGGTCTCACTAACATTGCTATTACGCGCTTGCTTTGAGTATGGAGCTTGGCGCAGAGGTCTGCCTGCTCGGAGGCTGGCGTAATTTGCGCTCACTCGGCTCTCCCCGCATCGCGTATGTGGATTTTGTGGTGCGAAGGGCGAGCAGGGTGGCGGAATTCTCTCGGCTGAGGCTGTGAGTATTTCTGCCTGTGCGCTCGACTGCATCGGTGTCATCAGTGATGCCGGAGCGGTACGTGCAGGGTCTTGGTGTAGTTGCTGACGGTTGCTCAGCGAGGGCATCTGGCGTGCTGAGGTGGCTGGCGTGCGGAAAGGGCTGTGCGCGGCATCGCTGATCTTGCTCTGGCGAGGGGTTGGCGTGTGCTCCCTTGATTGAGTGATCCTGGCTGTAATTCGCAGGAACGGCGGTGAGGCATTCTGGAATGAGCGGCCAGTCCAGTGAGCTGCGCCAGATACTCAGATTGGCCAACGATTGCGCGATGCGGTGCCGCATTGTATTGCTGTGCGTGGAAGGCGGTTCCAGCAATTCGAAGCGGCGTGCCGATACGGGTGGGAGCTGACGGGTGATTTAAGTTTGGTGGCGGGGATTTTGAGCGAGTCAGTTGCTGCGTCGGGCGTTGGTGAAGAATTGAGCGACCAGTACTGGGTTCGGAGTCGCATCGGAGGTGTCGTCCGCCTCCCTCATGAGAGTCAGTGCGCGTAGTTCGGCTGCATCAAGATTGAGGGCGCCTTGGGATTCTCTGATCTGCTGTAATAGCCCATTAATTATGACGTTCAGCGCCTGAATATCTGCGGCTTTCGATTGGTTTTCTTCAGAAAGCTTTTTGATGCGTACATCCGTGTTCATTGTTCCCACCTTTGATGCAATGTGCCCTAAGGCCCGGGTTAGAGCGTTTCCCCAGGCTTTTCTATTGTAAGGCATGATGTCTATATGGTGGCACTGTGATTCCATCCAGTCATCGGCTCCTATGTGGGGCTTTGCGGGTTGGCTGGTGGATGATGGCATTTGATCTGATGTAAATATTTAGGACAATTCTGGTGGGGTTGTGTGATTTGGGTGTCCAGGGAGTCGCGGTGGCGTCCCTTTGTGGTGTTGTCGGAGGGGTGATGGGCGGTCTGCGATCCTGGTTGTTGTTTGGTGTGCTGCTGGCGCCGTTGCCGGCTCTGGCGGAGATGCAGGTAATCTGGCCACAGGGCTGGGAGGTTTCCCGTTCGCCCGAAGATTCGGCGGTAGATGCGCCGGTGGTTCGTCAGCGCGGTGTACTCCTGGCGGAGGATGGTTCCCAGGACCTGGTCATGGAGGTCACTCGTAGTCGCCTCGGTTCCGCTGCCAAGGTCAGTGTCGAGAATGTCATCGTCGAGATGCGCAAGGCACTGCAGAAGGACTTCATGCGCCAGGGGCTCCAGGCGGCCTGTAGCAAGCCGCTGGATACCAGGCTCGGCGGGCTGGCGGGGCTGGAGGTCCATTGTGGTATCAGCCAGAACGGCACTGAGGTCCTCAAGCAGACCGTGCAGGTCGCGCTTGGGGAGGGGGTGGCCTATTCGCTGACCTACGCGGTGCCTTCGCAGCGCTATGCGGCGCTGGCGGGAGAGATCGAGTCGGTGAAGGCGGGCATCAGTCTGAATTGATCGCTGCCTCTATATAGAAGGCAGAAAAGCAAAAGCCCCGCTCAGGCGGGGCTTTTTCGTTTTCAGGCTCAGGCAGCGATGGTGGCTTGCACTCGCTGGATCACCGCGCTCAGCGGTGCCTCGCCCTGGTACTGCTGAGGGTAGAGGCGTTCGGTGTGCTTGGCGATGCCATGCTCGTTCACCAGGGTGAAGCTGAAGCCATGCTTGCGCTTGGCCTGGATGACGCAGTTCAGAGGGGCGAAGGCCGCCGAGAGGGTGCGAATCGCCTCCTGGATTTGCAGGGAGGTTTTCATTGTCTTGTCTTTCCAAATAGGTAACGGTCCTATGACCGTCGAAATCGTCAAAAGCTCCGGGTGCAATCTGAGAATGCAGAAAGCGTATGACCGGAATATGGCAGCGATTGGAAACTTGAGGGTCTGTTCGCGTCAGGCTGCGATGTTGGGTGAAAGCAGAGAATCTGACGTGGGGCGCTGATCGCTCGGGCAAATGTTCCTGGCGCGGTTGGCGTGCTCTGGAATCGATGCGGAGGATGCGCT
Source organism: Enterobacterales bacterium AE_CKDN230030158-1A_HGKHYDSX7 (assembly GCA_046940325.1). Taxonomy (GTDB): domain Bacteria; phylum Pseudomonadota; class Gammaproteobacteria; order Pseudomonadales; family Pseudomonadaceae; genus Pseudomonas. The sequence continues at coordinate 724,177 of JBKYMN010000003.1, forward strand.
GGCCGTGGCCCTGTAGAGCCCAGCTTCTGCCCTGGATCAGGTAGGGAGTGCTGGGAGGGGCGACCTTGGGTTTGGTGTTCGCTTCGGGGATTATAAGGATTTCTGCTAGCGATGGCTAGTTTTTATACAGCCGTCGGTCAGGGCACTGTGAGAGCGGTGGGTATTCCGCGGAGCGGGAGCGCTCCGCGGAAGATCGTGCTTACTGCAGCCAGGATTCCACAGTGTCGCCACCGTATTGTTGTTTCCAGGCTTTCAGGGTCTTGTGGTTGCCGCCTTTGGTCTCGATGGTCTCGCCGTTGTGCGGGTTCTTGTAGACCTTCAGTTGGCGAGTGCGACGCGGTTGCTGCGCGGCGGCGGGCTCGGTGGAAGTCTGCGGGTCGAGAATGTCGACAACATTGCGCAGGTTCATGCCGTACTGGTCCATCAAGGCTTGCAGTTGATCCTTGAACTCCAGTTCCTTTTTCAGGCCGCCATCGCTCTTGAGTTTCTCGAGCAGGGCGAGTTGTTCCTGGAGTTTGCGCTCGGCTTCGCGGAATTCCGCAAGTTTGGACATCTGGGTGCTCCCGTATGCAGGGTGATTTGTTCGCAGCGATTCTCTGTTCTAGTCATTGTTCGCGTCAACTGAATAGATGAATTGTTGCGATTGGGAAAACACACTTTAAATGTTAAGGGTGGATGAAGGGTTGGTGGATTAATTGAGCGTTGAGCGATAATGCGCAGGCTAAAGGGCGCGGCAGGTAAATCTGTCGGTCAATAGTCCCTGCTGAAAATGTGTGCTTTATTGTGGTGCGTTGCTTGCGAGTGCTGGATGAATAATGAGAGCGTGCAATACCGAGTCAATGATTATGAACTGACGTGCCAGGTTGCCGGGCGCGGAGTGCCGCTTCTTCTGGTGCACGGCTCGCTCTGTGATTACCGCTACTGGCAGGCGCAGGTCGAGGCATTGTCCACCCGTTATCGGGTGATAGCACCCAGCCTGCGTCACTATTATCCGGAGGCCTGGAGTGGCGAGGGCGCGGGGTTCACGACGGCGCAGCATGTGGATGATCTGCTGGGGCTGCTCGATCAATTGCCCGGTCCGGTTCATTTGCTGGGGCATTCACGCGGCGGCAATATTTGTCTGCGAGTGGCGCTGGCGGCGCCGGAGAAATTGCGCTCGTTGACACTGGCCGATCCCGGTGGAGACTTTGCCGATGGGGTTTTCACCAAGGTCGCTATTGAAGCGCCCATATCTCCTGTAGAGCGCAATCAGTTTCGCCAGCAGGCACTGGACATGATTCGCTCAGGCGAGGTGGAAGAGGGGCTGCAACTTTTTGTCGATACTGTCAGCGGGACGGGAGTCTGGTCGCGATCGTCCCGGCAGTTTCGTGAAATGGCAACGGCCAATGCCATGACGCTGGTCGGACAGGTGGCTGATCATCCGGCTCCTATAAGTCATCAGCAGATTGCGCAAGTGCAGTTGCCGGTATTGCTGATCGGCGGAGCCCGAAGTCCGGAGCCTTTTCCGCGAATCATTCAGGCCCTGCAATCGACACTTGCCGATGCGCGGTCGGTGATGATTCCCGGTGCTTCCCACGGAATGAATGTGATCCGCCCGGCGTCGTTCAATCGGGCGGTGCTGGAATTTGTCGAGCAATACTGAGTGAAGTCAGGCTTGCCGCTCGTCAGCTTCCCTGACTTGCAGTAACATCCCATGCCTTGCCCGCTATCGTTGGCGGACAGGTTTTCGATTTCTTCCAGTGATCTACGTCCGCGCGCGAATGCGCAGGGTGCCGACAAGGCGCCTGCCACTGTGAGGCAGGCTTGCCCGGCGGGCGACGCTTACTGGCACATCCCAACCCATGTGGCCTTTCGTAGGGGTCACCACTAGGAGAGGAGGCGCCATGCCCATCATTACTCTTCCCGACGGTAGTCAGCGTTCCTTCGATCATCCGGTCAGTGTGACCGAGGTGGCGCAATCCATTGGCGCGGGCCTGGCGAAAGCCACCCTGGCCGGCAAGGTCAACGGCCGCCTGGTCGATGCCTGCGACATCATCGACAGCGACGCGACCCTGCAGATCATTACCCCGAAGGACGAGGATGGGCTGGAAATCATCCGCCACTCCTGCGCACACCTGGTGGGTCATGCGGTCAAGCAGTTGTATCCGACCGCCAAGATGGTCATCGGCCCGGTGATCGACGAAGGCTTCTATTACGACATCGCCTTCGAGCGTCCCTTCACGCCGGAAGACATGGCGGCCATCGAAAAGCGCATGGCCGAGCTGATCGAGAAGGACTACGACGTCATCAAGAAGATGACCCCGCGTGCCGAAGTCATCGAGACCTTCAAGGCTCGTGGTGAGGAGTACAAGCTGCGCCTCATCGACGACATGCCGGACGAGAAGGCCATGGGCCTGTACTTCCACGAGGAGTACGTGGACATGTGCCGCGGCCCGCACGTGCCGAACACTCGTTTCCTGAAAGCCTTCAAGCTGACCAAGATTTCCGGTGCCTATTGGCGCGGTGACTCGAAGAACGAGCAGCTGCAGCGCGTCTACGGCACCGCCTGGGCGGACAAGAAACAGCTGGCTGCGTACATCCAGCGCATCGAGGAAGCCGAGAAGCGCGATCACCGTCGCATCGGCAAGCAGCTCGACCTCTTCCATCTCCAGGAAGAAGCGCCGGGCATGGTGTTCTGGCACCCGAACGGCTGGACCGTTTATCAGGTTCTCGAGCAGTACATGCGCAAGGTGCAGCGTGACCACGGCTACGTGGAGGTCCGCACCCCGCAGGTTGTCGACCGCATCCTCTGGGAGCGCTCCGGCCACTGGACCAACTACGCCGAGAACATGTTCACCACGTCGTCGGAAAGCCGCGACTTCGCGGTCAAGCCGATGAACTGTCCGTGCCATGTGCAGATATTCAACCAGGGTCTGAAGTCTTACCGTGACCTGCCGCTGCGCCTCGCCGAGTTCGGCGCCTGTCACCGGAACGAGCCGTCCGGCGCGCTGCACGGCATCATGCGCGTGCGTGGCTTCACTCAGGATGACGCCCACATCTTCTGCACCGAAGAGCAGGTGAAGAAGGAAGCGGCTGACTTCATCAAGCTGACCCTGCAGGTCTACTCGGACTTCGGCTTCAGCGACGTTTCCATGAAGCTGTCCACTCGTCCGGCCAAGCGCGTTGGTTCCGAAGAGCTGTGGGACCGCGCTGAAAGCGCGCTGGCCGACGCCCTGAACGAATCCGGCCTGGAGTGGGAATACCAGCCGGGCGAGGGTGCGTTCTACGGTCCGAAGATCGAGTTCACCCTGAAGGACTGCCTCGGCCGCAACTGGCAATGCGGCACCCTGCAGTACGACCCGAACCTGCCAGAGCGCCTGGATGCCAGCTATATCGCCGAAGATAACAGCCGTACTCGCCCGGTCATGCTGCACCGCGCGATCCTCGGCTCCTTCGAGCGCTTCATCGGCATGCTCATCGAGCACTACGCCGGCCTGTTCCCGGCCTGGCTCGCGCCGACCCAGGCCGTGGTGATGAATATCACTGATAAGCAGGGCGAATGGGCTGAAGAAGTGGTGCGCCAGCTCGAGCAAAGCGGATTCCGTGCCAAGTCTGACTTGAGAAACGAGAAAATTGGCTTTAAAATCCGCGAGCATACCTTGCTCAAGGTTCCCTATCTGTTGGTTATCGGTGATAGGGAAGTTGAATCGCAGGCCGTCGCCGTACGTACGCGCGAAGGGGCAGACCTCGGCTCGATGCCGGTCGCCCAGTTCGCTGAGCTGCTCGCTCAGGCGGTTTCCCGGCGTGGTCGCCAAGACTCGGAGTAATCATTATTAAGCGTGAAATGAGACAGGATAAGCGGGCTCTCCCGAAACCGCCGATCAACGAGAACATCACTGCCCGTGAGGTTCGTCTGATTGGTGCTGACGGTCAGCAGATTGGTGTGGTCTCCCTCGATGAGGCCCTCCGTCAAGCCGACGAGGCCAAGCTGGACCTGGTGGAAATTTCTGCTGATGCGGTGCCCCCTGTCTGCCGCATCATGGACTACGGCAAGCACCTCTTCGAGAAGAAGAAGCAAGCCGCTGCTGCGAAGAAAAACCAGCACCAGCAACAGATCAAAGAAATCAAGTTTCGTCCAGGGACGGAAGAAGGGGATTACCAGGTAAAACTACGCAACCTGGTACGTTTCCTTAATGAAGGGGACAAGGCCAAGGTATCGCTTCGATTCCGTGGTCGTGAGATGGCCCACCAGGAGCTGGGCATGGAGCTGCTGAAGCGAGTCGAAACCGACCTCGCCGAAGTCGGCACCGTGGAACAGCATCCCAAGCTGGAAGGACGCCAGCTGATGATGGTCATCGCTCCCAAGAAGCGTAAATAACCTCCCGGGCACTGGCAGGCCTGATGGTTATCAGTTGTTAACGAATGCGGAGTACTAAACATGCCAAAGATGAAAACCAAGAGTGGCGCCAAAAAGCGCTTCAAAGTGACTGCTGGTGGCATCAAGCACAAGCACGCTTTCAAGAGTCACATCCTGACCAAAATGACCACCAAGCGTAAGCGTCAGCTGCGCGGCACTTCGATGCTCGCTGCTTCCGACGTTCGCCGTGTAGCGCGCTCCCTGCGTCTGCGTTGATTTCTGGTAGAGGATAAATAAATGGCTCGTGTTAAGCGTGGCGTGATTGCCCGTCGTCGTCACAAAAAGATTCTGAAGCTCGCAAAAGGCTACTACGGCGCGCGTTCGCGCGTGTTCCGCGTTGCCAAGCAGGCGGTAATCAAGGCAGGCCAATACGCCTACCGTGACCGTCGTCAGCGCAAGCGTCAGTTCCGCGCCCTGTGGATCGCCCGTATCAACGCTGGTGCTCGTCAGAACGGTCTGTCCTACAGCCGTCTGATCGCTGGCCTGAAAAAGGCGGCCATCGAGATCGACCGTAAGGTCCTGGCCGATCTGGCTGTGAACGAAAAAGCGGCGTTTACCGCGATTGTCGAGAAAGCGAAGGCCAGCCTGGCTTAAGCCCCACGACAGTTACCGGATCTCGGTCCGGACGTAACGTCACCGATAGGGGAAGAGCCTTACCGCTCTTCCCCTATTTTGTATCTGGAGTTGGTACATGGAAAACCTGGACGCGCTGGTTTCGCAGGCCCTGGACGCCGTGCGAAACACCGAAGACGTCAACGCCCTGGAGCAGATCCGGGTTCACTACCTCGGCAAGAAAGGCGAGCTGACCCAGGTCATGAAGACCCTGGGCGACCTGCCGGCCGAAGAGCGCCCCAAGGTCGGCGCGCTGATCAACGTCGCCAAGGAAAAGGTTCAGGATGTGCTGAACGCCCGCAAGGCCGAGCTTGAGGGCGCCGCCCTCGCCGCCAAGCTGGCCGCCGAGCGCATCGACGTGACCCTGCCGGGCCGTGGCCAGACCTCCGGCGGATTGCATCCGGTCACTCGCACCAAGGAACGCATCGAGCAGTGCTTCACCCGCATCGGCTATGAAGTGGCCGAGGGCCCGGAAGTCGAAGACGACTACCACAACTTCGAAGCGCTCAACATTCCGGGTCACCACCCGGCTCGTGCCATGCACGACACCTTCTACTTCAATGCGAACATGCTGCTGCGCACCCATACCTCGCCGGTACAGGTCCGCACCATGGAAACCCAGAAACCGCCGATTCGCATTGTCTGCCCGGGCCGCGTCTACCGCTGCGACTCCGACCTGACCCACTCGCCCATGTTCCACCAGGTCGAAGGTCTGCTGGTCGATGAGGACGTCAGCTTCGCCGACCTCAAGGGCACTATCGAGGAATTCCTCCGCGCCTTCTTCGAGAAAGAGTTCTCCGTCCGCTTCCGTCCGTCCTTCTTCCCCTTCACCGAGCCTTCGGCGGAAGTCGATATCCAGTGTGTGCTCTGCAGTGGCAAAGGTTGCCGCGTCTGCAAGCAGACCGGCTGGCTGGAAGTCATGGGCTGCGGCATGGTCCACCCCGACGTGCTGCGCATGTCCGGCATCGACCCCGAGAAATACCAGGGCTTCGCCTTCGGCATGGGGATCGAGCGCCTGGCCATGCTGCGCTATGGCGTGAACGACTTGCGCCTGTTCTTCGACAACGATCTGCGGTTCCTCGGCCAGTTCCGCTAGCCCGCACGACCGTCAACGCATTTAGGAGAGCAGGATGAAATTCAGTGAACAGTGGCTGCGGAGCTGGGTAAGTCCGCAGGTATCCCGTGACGAGCTGGTGGCTCGTCTGTCCATGGCCGGCCTCGAGGTCGACGCCGTGATCCCGGTTGCCGGCCAGTTCAGCGGCGTGGTCGTGGGCGAAGTGCTGTCGACCGAGCAGCACCCGGACGCCGACAAGCTGCGTGTCTGCCAGGTCAGCAACGGTTCGGAGACCTTCCAGGTCGTCTGCGGCGCACCCAATGTGCGTCCGGGCCTGAAGATCCCCTTCGCCATGATCGGCGCCGAACTGCCGGGCGACTTCAAGATCAAGAAGGCCAAGCTGCGTGGTGTTGAATCCAACGGCATGCTCTGCTCGGCCAAAGAGCTGGAAATCAGCGAAGAGAACGCCGGCCTGATGGAGCTCGCCGCGGATGCGCCGGTGGGCGCCAACATCCGTGACTATCTCGAGCTGAACGACGCCTCCATCGAGATCGGCCTGACTCCGAACCGCGGTGACTGCCTGTCCCTGACCGGCCTCGCCCGCGAAGTCGGCGCGCTGTATAGCGTCGCGGTCAAGCCGGTGGTGATTGGCACCGTTGCTCCGCAGATCGATGAAGTGCGCAGCGTCGAACTGCAGGCGCCCAAGGCCTGCCCACGCTATCTCGGCCGCGTTATCCGCAACGTCGACCTGAGCAAGCCGTCCCCGCTGTGGATGGTCGAGCGCCTGCGCCGTTCCGACATCCGCAGTATCGACGCCGCCGTCGACATCACCAACTACGTGATGATCGAACTGGGCCAGCCGATGCACGCCTTCGATCTTGAAGAGATCAAGGTTGGCGTGCGCGTACGCATGGCAGAGGAGGGCGAGAAGCTCGTCCTGCTCGACGGCCAGGAAGTCACCCTGCGTGCCGACACCCTGGTGATCGCCGACCACGAGCGCGCCCTGGCCATTGCCGGCGTGATGGGTGGCGAGCACAGCGGCGTCAGTGCCAAGACTCGCGACCTGTTCCTCGAAAGTGCTTTCTTCGACAACATTGCTGTTGCCGGAAAGGCGCGTTCTTATGGTCTGCACACCGATGCGTCGCACCGCTTCGAGCGTGGTGTGGACTCGCAGCTGGCCCGTCGCGCCATGGAGCGTGCCACCGAACTGCTGCTGCAGATCGTCGGCGGCGAAGCCGGCCCGATCGTGGAAGCCGTCAGCGAAGGCGACCTGCCCAAGGTTGCTCCGGTTACCCTGCGTGCCGAACGCGTCACCCAGATGCTGGGCATGACTCTGGAAAACGCCGAGATCGAGCGTCTGCTCAGCGCCCTGGAGTTTGATGTCCAGAAGGCCGGTGCTGATTCTTGGACCGTTGGCGTGCCGAGCCATCGCTTCGACGTCTCCATCGAAGTCGATCTGATCGAAGAGCTGGGCCGCCTGTACGGCTACAACCGTCTGCCGGTTCGCTACCCGCAGGCTCGTCTGGCGCCGAATACCAAATCCGAGTCCCAGGCCGAACTGCCGGCGCTGCGCCGTCTGCTGGTCGCCCGCGATTATCAGGAAGCGATCACCTACAGCTTCATCGATCCCAAGCTGTTCCAGCTGTTCCATCCGGGCGTCGAACCGCTGATGCTGGCTAACCCGATCTCCGCCGACATGGCCGCCATGCGCGCCTCGCTTTGGCCGGGTCTGGTGAAGTCCCTGCAGCACAACCTGAACCGTCAGCAGACCCGCGTGCGCCTGTTCGAAAGCGGCCTGCGCTTTGTGGGTCAGCTGGAAGGGCTGGTGCAGGAAAACATGCTCGCCGGCGTCGTCTGCGGTGCCCGTCAGCCGGAAGGCTGGGCCAACGGCCGTGAGAGCGTCGACTTCTTTGACGTCAAAGCCGACGTCGAAGCGCTGCTGGGTAACGCCGGCGCCATCGAAGCCTTCACCTTCTCCCCGGCTGAACACCCGGCGCTGCACCCGGGGCAGACCGCCAAGATCGAGCGCGACGGCGTGCTGGTCGGCTACCTGGGCGCCCTGCACCCGGAGTTGGCTAAGGCGCTGGACCTGGATCGTCCGGTCTACCTCTTCGAGCTGGTGCTGGCCGAAGTAGCCAAGGGCCGCCTGCCGAAATTCAGCGAACTGTCGCGCTTCCCTGAAGTGCGCCGTGACCTGGCGCTGATCGTCGACCTCGATACTCCGGCCGACTTCGTCCTTGCCACAATTCGTGACAATGCAGGCGAATGGCTGACGGATCTCAGGTTGTTTGACGTCTACCACGGTAAAGGCATTGATCCGCTTAGAAAAAGCTTGGCCGTTGGCTTGACCTGGCAGCATCCATCACGCACTCTTAATGATGACGAGGTGAACGCGACTACGCAGAATATCGTCGCCTCGCTGGAACAAAGGTTCAACGCCACGTTAAGGAAGTAGCGTATGGGGGCTCTGACGAAAGCTGAAATTGCTGAACGTCTGTACGAAGAGCTGGGCCTGAATAAGCGGGAAGCCAAGGAACTGGTGGAGCTCTTCTTCGAAGAGATCCGCCAGGCGCTGGAGCATAACGAACAGGTGAAGTTGTCGGGTTTCGGCAACTTCGACCTGCGCGACAAGCGCCAGCGTCCCGGACGCAACCCGAAGACGGGAGAGGAAATCCCGATTACAGCCCGGCGCGTCGTCACCTTTCGTCCAGGGCAGAAACTGAAGGCCAGGGTTGAAGCTTATGCTGGAACCAAGTCATAACGACGAGTTGCCTCCCATTCCGGGCAAGCGCTACTTCACCATCGGTGAGGTGAGCGACCTTTGCGCGGTGAAGCCGCACGTGCTGCGGTACTGGGAACAGGAGTTCCCGCAACTCAACCCGGTCAAGCGAAGGGGCAACCGGCGCTACTACCAGCGCCAGGATGTGCTCATGATTCGCCAGATCCGTGCGCTGCTCTACGATCAGGGCTTCACCATCGGTGGCGCCCGTCAGCGCCTCACCGGCGACGAAGCGCGCGAGGATGCAACCCAGTACAAGCAACTGATCCGGCAGATGATCGCCGAATTGGAAGATGTCCTGCATGTGCTGCGCAAGTAACTGAAAAAAATGAAAAAAGCACTTCTCCAAAGCAAATGCTTGGGGTATAGTGCGATCCGCTTCTGAGGGAACTCAAAGGCAACGTCGGGGCGTAGCGCAGCCTGGTAGCGCACTTGCATGGGGTGCAAGGGGTCGAGTGTTCGAATCACTCCGTCCCGACCAAATAACTCAACGACTTAGGCCGGATCAGAAATGACCGGCCTTTTTCGTGCTCGGAAAATACCCCTACTTATACCCCCACCTCTGGCTGTGCTAGGAGTTGGTATTTCTCCGCGCGCTTCGCGAACTGCTCCAGCTCTTGGAGCTTGCCCGAACGTTTGCGCGTCGGTTCCTCACCTAGGCGCCGCTGCCCTGCTGTCAGCCCCAGTGCTCGCATGTATGTCACGGCTTGGCGTCGAAGATTGCCGCAGTGAGTTGCTCGCGGATTGATGATCGGAGTTCCGAGGCGGCCAATCAGTACGTCACCTTCGACCGTTAACACCTTTTGCGCCAATTCTATTTGAGCATTGGTTTCGGCCAGATCGGTTGCCAATTGCAGGTCGTATGCTTCCCATAGTGCCGCCGGGCGCATAGATGTGATCATCTCGAAAATCTGATACGCACGAGGTCCAAGCTTGCGGGTTGGCTTCAGCTCGTTTTGCGGTGCTTGGATCATCTCGATCTCAGACTCAGCTGAGGTGTAAGGCGCCTTACGAATTCTGGTCATTTTTTGGCCTCGAATTCACTCTGTTCAATGTTGAAATAAGGTTCGGTGGCCGCTCGCAGAGAGCGACATTTCACATCACATGCCCCCCCCCCCCCTGGGGGCTGTCTTGCGTGCGCTCTGTATCCTTTTCTTGTTACATGATGGTCATAATTCTAGTTTCTGTCTGGAGCTGCGTGAAAGTCAGGGGTTACTGAGTCAGCGGTGCTGAGTTTCAATTTCCGTTGTATGCGGCTGTTGCTGTATTGGTTTAACTCTATGGTGCTTCGCGAGGTAAAATCGTGGTTTTGCTAGCAGCCCAGGAGTTGTTGCGTGAACACGGAAAACCATTCCCAGACGGCCGCCTTTCTCTGGTCGATTGCCGACCTGCTGCGCGGCGACTTCAAGCAGTCCCAGTACGGTCGCATCATCCTGCCGTTCACCCTGCTGCGGCGGATGGAATGTGTGCTGGAGCCGACCAAGGAAGCGGTGATCCGTGAGTCCTATGCGCAGGAAGGTCGGCCTAATCTGGTGCGTGAGCGTCTGTTGCTGCGGGCTGCCGGGCAGCAGTTCTTCAACGCCTCCAAGCTGACCCTCGGCACACTGTCCGACACCCAGACCGCCGCCGACCTAATGAGCTACGTGCAGTCCTTCAGCAAGGACGCCCGCGAGATCTTCGAGCACTTCCACTTCGAGGACTTCGTTCAGCAACTGGCCACCTCCAATCTGCTGTACCAGGTGGTGCAGCGCTTTGCCGCCACTGACCTCAGCCCCGAGCGGATCAGCAACTTCGGCATGGGCATCATCTTCGAAGAGCTGATCCGCAAGTTCGCGGAAAGCTCCAACGAAACCGCCGGGGAGCACTTCACTCCGCGGGATATCGTGCACCTGACCACCTCGCTGGTGATCACCGATCAGGACGACAAGCTCAAGCCCAACAGCATCGTCACCATCTACGACCCGACTGCCGGCACCGGCGGTTTCCTCTCCGAGGGAGACGAGTACATTCAGTCCATCAGCCAGCAAGTCACCGTGTCGCTGCACGGCCAGGAGCTCAACCCCGAGTCCTACGCCATCTGCAAGGCGGACATGCTGATCAAGGGTCAGGACGTCACCAGCATTAAGCTGGGCAACACCCTGTCCGACGACCAACTGGCCGACAGCCGCTTCGACTTCATGCTGAGCAACCCGCCGTTCGGCGTGGAGTGGAAGAAGGTACAGAAGCAGATCACCGACGAGCACACCGACAAGGGCTTCAACGGCCGTTTCGGCCCCGGCCTGCCGCGTGTATCCGATGGCTCGCTGCTGTTCCTGCTGCACCTGGTCAGCAAGATGCGTGACCCGCGTGAAGGTGGCTCGCGCATCGGTATCATCCTCAACGGCTCGCCGCTGTTTACCGGCGGCGCCGGCTCGGGCGAGTCGGAGATTCGCCGCTACCTGCTGCAGAACGATCTGGTCGAAGCCATCATCGCCCTGCCCACTGACATGTTCTACAACACCGGTATCGCCACCTATGTGTGGGTGCTGAGCAACCACAAGGCTGCCGTGCGCCAGGGCAAGGTGCAGTTGATCGACGGCAGCCAGCACTTTGCCAAGATGCGCAAATCGCTGGGCAGCAAGCGCCAGTACCTCACCGAGGAGCAGATCGACGAGCTCGTGCGCCTGTATGGCCGCTTCGAGGAAACCGCGCAGAGCAAGATCTTCCCCGTGGAAGCCTTCGGCTACCGACGCATCACCGTCGAACGCCCGCTGCGTCTGAACTTCCAGACTAGTGCCGAGCGCATCGAGAAAGTGCTGGAAGAGAAGGCCATCGAGAAGCTGGATGCCCCAGCACGCCAGCGCCTGATCGAAGCCCTGCAATCCATGGACGCCAGCGTGCTGCATCGCAACCGCGAGCAGTTCAGCAAGCTGTTGAAGAAGGCGCTTAACGCTCACCACGTATTCCCCAGCACGTCAGAGCTGAAGGCCATCCTCAACGCCTTGAGCGAGCGCGACCCCGAGGCGGATATCTGCATGGTCAAAGGCCAGCCGGAAGCCGATACCGGCCTGCGCGACAACGAGAACGTGCCGCTGGGCGAATCGGTGTACAACTACTTCGAGCGCGAAGTAAAACCCCATGTGCCGGATGCCTGGGTCGACGAAAGCAAGACAGATGCGCAGGATGGCGAAGTTGGTGTGGTCGGTTTCGAGATTCCGTTTAACCGTCACTTCTACGTATTCCAGCCGCCGCGTCCGCTGGAAGATATCGACCGCGACCTGAAAGCCTGTACCGACCGCATCAAGCAGATGATTGAGGGGCTGTCGGCATGAGTTTTCCGACATATCCGGCTTACAAGGATTCCGGGTTTGAGTGGCTGGGCGAGGTCCCCGAGCATTGGGCAATCTTTTCCCTGAAGCGCTCGGTTGATGGCTGTACCAACGGCCTATGGGGTGATGAGCCAGATGGGGAAAATGACCTAGCAGTGATTCGTGTGGCGGACTTTGATCGCACCACCTGCCGCGTCGGGCTCGACAAGCTCACGTATCGCAGCATCACGCAGAAGGAACGTGCTTCACGTCTTCTTCAGTCTGGTGATTTGCTGATCGAAAAGTCTGGCGGTGGCGAGAAGACATTGGTCGGATGCGTTGTTCTGTTCGAGCATGAATTCCAGGCTATCACTTCGAATTTTGTTGCGCGGATGCGACCACTACCGTCGTTTGATAGTGGCTTTCTTTGCTACGCGTTCGACAGCCTTTATCAGGGGAAAGTTAATTTCCCGGCAATTAAACAGACCACCGGCATCCAGAACCTTGACTCTGAGTCCTACCTGCAAGAGCGATTCTGCTTTCCTACCTTGGCAGAGCAAGCCCAAATCGCCCGTTTCCTCGACCACGAAACCGCCCGCACCGACACGCTGATCGAAGAGCAGCAGCGCCTGATCGAACTGCTCAAGGAAAAGCGCCAAGCCGTAATCTCCCACGCCGTCACCAAGGGCCTCGACCCGGCGGCGCCAATGAAAGACTCCGGTGTGGAGTGGCTGGGCGAGGTGCCGGCGCATTGGGACATCAGATCAATTTCATCGATAAGCAATAAAATTACGAACGGATTTGTAGGGCCTACACGCGACATATTGGTCGATGAACCAGGCGTCCGTTATCTACAGTCCCTTCACATAAAATCCAATAAGATAAAATTCGAAGTTCCGTATTACGTTTCAGAGCACTGGAGTAGTGAGCATGCAAAATCAATCCTTGTCTCCGGCGATGTGCTAATCGTTCAGACTGGCGATATCGGCCAAGTTGCCGTCGTTACAGAGGAGCATGCCGGGTGTAATTGCCATGCACTGATTATTGTCTCGCCTGTTCGCGAAGTTGTTTTGGGTGATTGGATATCCTGGGCTCTAAATTCAACCTATGGATATCACAGCTTACTTTCTATTCAAACGGGCGCCATGCACCCGCATTTGAACTGTGGGAACGTGAAATTTTTGAACCTCCCGATTCCTCCTCTTGAAGAACAGGCTCGCATAGTCTCTTTCATAGAGAACAGTGAATTGGAAATGGACTCGCTTATGTCCGAGACCAAGCGAAGTCTACTGTTGCTCCAAGAGCGCCGCTCCGCCCTAATCTCCGCCGCCGTCACCGGCAAAATCGACGTGCGCGGCTGGCAGCCACCGGCCAGCGTCCAAGCCCACGAACTAGAAAAAGAGGCCGTGTAATGGCGGACAGCAAGGAAGCGCAATTCCAGCAGGACATCATCAACGCCATGGTCGCTCAGGGCTGGCTCATCGGCCCGGCCAACGGCTATGACCGGCGCTCGGCGCTTTATGCCGAGGACTTTCTCGCTTACTTCAAGGACGCCTGGCCCGAGCGCTGGGAGAAGTTCGCCAAGGCCAACCCGAACAACCCGGACGCCGTGCTGGTACAGAAACTGGTACGCGAGCTGGAGCAGGACGGCACCCTGGATGTGCTGCGCCATGGCTTCAAACTGCCGGGGGTGAAGATTGAGGTGTGCAGCTTCAAGCCCGACCACGGCATGAATCCGGACACCCTCAAGCGCTACCAGTGCAACCGTCTGCGCGTGGTGCAAGAGGTGTCCTACTCGCCCCACTACCGCGAGGGGGAGTACAACCCGCGCCTAGATCTGGTGCTGTTCGTCAACGGTATCCCCGTCGCCACGCTGGAGCTGAAAAGCGAGTTCAAGCAGAGCGTGGAAAACGCCAAGCGCCAGTACCGCTACGACCGTCCGGTCAAAGACCCGCTGACGCGCAAGCCCGAGCCGCTGCTGACCTTCAAGCGCGGCGCGCTGGTGCACTTTGCCGTGAGCCAGGATGAAGTGGCGATGACCACCAAGCTGGCCGGCAAGGAAACCTTCTTCCTGCCGTTCAACCTCGGCAGCCTCGACGGCGGTGCCGGCAACCCGCCTGCGCCGGACGACAGCCAATATGCCACCGGCTACCTGTGGCAGCGCCTGTTCCAGCCGGATGCCTGGCTCAAGGTGCTGGGCCGCTTCCTGCACCTGCAGAAGAGCGTGAAGGAAGATGCAGACGGCAATCGCGTCACCAAGGAATCCCTGATCTTCCCGCGCTACCACCAGTGGGAGGTGGTCAACACGCTGATTGAAACCACTCGCACCGAAGGGCCGGGCAAGCGTTACCTGATCCAGCACAGCGCCGGCTCCGGCAAGTCCAACTCGATTGCCTGGACGGCGCATCAACTAGCCTCGCTCTACGATGCCGAGGGCCAGCGACTGTTCAATTCGGTGATCGTAATTACCGACCGCACCGTGCTGGATAAGCAACTGCAGGATACCATCTACCAGTTCGAGCACGCCCAAGGCGTGGTCAAGTGCATCACCCGCGATATCGGCAGCCAGAGCAAGTCCGAACAACTGGCCGAGGCCCTGGCCGAGCAGACGCGCATCATCATCGTCACCATCCAGACTTTCCCGGCGTTGTTCGATGCGCTGGACAACTACCCCAAGCTGGCCAACGGCCGCTATGCGGTGATCGCCGACGAGGCGCATTCCTCGCAGACTGGCTCATCGGCCAGCAAGCTCAAGCAGATTCTCGGCAGCGATGCGCCGGAGGCTGAGGAAATCAGCGCCGAAGAGCTGCTGGATGCCGCCGTGGCCGCCCGTGCGCCCAACGAGCGCATCAGCTACTACGCCTTTACCGCCACGCCGAAGGCTAAGACCCTGGAGCTATTCGGTCGCCCGGCCAACCCGGCGTTGCCGGCGAGCGCCGACAACAAGCCCGAGGCGTTCCACCTGTACTCCATGCGCCAAGCCATCGAGGAAGGTTTCATCCTCGATGTGCTGCAGAACTACACCACCTACAGCACCGCCTGGAAAATTGCCCACCCGGACGGCGACGACGAGGAGGTGGACTCGAAGAAAGCGCGCATGAAGCTGGCGCGCTGGGTGCGCTTGCATCCGTACAACATCAGCCAGAAGGTCGAGGTGATCGTCGAACACTTCCGCGCCAATATCCGCCACCTGCTGGGCGGCCAGGCCAAGGCCATGGTGGTCACCAGCAGCCGGCAGGAGGCGGTGCGTTATCAGTTGGCGGTGCAGGCCTATGTGAATCAGATGGGCTACAACGATGTGCACCCGTTGGTGGCCTTCTCCGGCAGTGTGTTGCCCGACGGGGTGATCCCCGAAGAGGTGACGGAAAGCAGCAGCGTGCTCAACCTCGGCCTGAACGGGCGTGACCTGGCGGAAGCCTTCGACACCCAGGACTTCAACGTGATGATCGCCGCCAACAAATACCAGACCGGTTTCGATCAGCCCAAACTGTGTGCCATGTACGTGGACAAGAAGCTGCAGGGCGTGGACTGCGTGCAAACCCTGTCGCGCCTGAACCGCACCTTTGGCGACAGCAAGCCGACCTTCATCCTCGACTTCTTCAACGACGCTCAGGACATTCTCGACGCCTTCCTGCCTTACTACACCAAGGCCGAACTAACCGACGTCACCGATCCGCAGCTCATCTATGACCTGCAGAAGAAGCTGGATGCCGAGGGTGTCTACCACTGGGAGGAAGTAACGGCGTTTGCACTGGCCTTCTTCGACCCCAAGGCCGCCGCTAGCAAACTCAGCTTTTACTGCGCGCCGGCCAAGGAGCGCTTTGCCACGCGCTACAAGCTAGCCCAGGAATCACGTCAGCACGCGCTGGACTTCAAGCGTACCGCTGAGAAGAACGGCGACAGCGTCGGCCTGAAGAAGGCAGAGGCGGCAATTAAGGAAGCCGGCGAGCTGGTGGATCAGCTCGACCTGTTCAAGAAGAACCTGCAGAGCTTTGTGCGCCTGTACGAGTTCCTTTCGCAGATCATTTCTTATGAAGATCGTGAGCTGGAGCAACTGTGTGTGTACGCCAGGCACCTGTATCCCCTGCTCCGAGTGGATCGTCTGGAGCAGGACGACGTTGACCTGGGCGAATTGCAGCTGAGCCACTACCGCCTGAGTAAGCGGGCCGAGCATCAACTTCGGCTGAGCGAAGAGAAGGGCGACTATGGGCTTGACCCGGCCAGCGCAATCGGCAGCGGCAAAGCCCATGATCCCGAGAAGAAGCGGTTGTCAGAGATTATCGAGGCGCTCAACGATATCTTCGGGGCAGAAGTCAGTGATGAAGACCAACTGCAATTCCTCACCGGTATCGCCAAACGCATAAGCCGCCAGGAGGATGTGATGGCCCAGGTTAACAGCCATTCCGTCGAGCAGGTGATGCATGGCCTGTTTCCCAAGCGCGTTCTGGACACCGTGCTGGACGCCATGACCGACCACGAGAAGCTTTCGCTGGAGGTGCTCGATAATGAAGCTAAGAGCCGGGCGTTTGCTTTGGTGATTTTGAAGATGTTGACAGCGCCAGCTGTTGAGAATCGCGCGCTTGGTAGCTGATTGGTAGGGCGGCCACTGGGACGGCCACGAATAAGGAGAGAATATGTCGATTCCGGACTTTCAGAGTGTGATGCGTCCAGTGTTAGCCATAGTGCAGGACGGCGCACCGCTGAGGCTTAGCGAATTGCGCGAGCGAGTTGCGGCTCAGTTTCGATTGACTGAAGACGAGCGCAAGGAGCGT
Source organism: Enterobacterales bacterium AE_CKDN230030158-1A_HGKHYDSX7 (assembly GCA_046940325.1). Classification (GTDB taxonomy): domain Bacteria; phylum Pseudomonadota; class Gammaproteobacteria; order Pseudomonadales; family Pseudomonadaceae; genus Pseudomonas. The sequence goes on from JBKYMN010000003.1 coordinate 741,077, forward strand.
CTGCCGTCTGGGAATCAGACTGTTATCAATAATCGAGTTGGCTGGGCGCGCACATACCTGAACAAGGCCGGTTTGCTGACCATACCGGCCAAGGGAATGGTGCAAATTACAGCGCGCGGCCGCGATGCTTTGATCAGTGGTCCTGAGCGTATAACTGTGCGCTGGCTGAAGCAGTTCCCGGAGTTCGCCGACTTCCACACTGCGAAGGCGCAAGCGGTCGATGCTCCGGTAATGGCGGAGCTCGCGAATGCTGACACGACGCCTGATGAACAGTTAGCTGATGCTCACCAAGCCCTTATGCAGTCATTAGCGGATGATCTGCTTGCTCAGGTGCGTGCTGCGACACCTAGCTTCTTCGAGCAGTTGGTAGTCGATTTAATGTTGACAATGGGCTACGGCGGGTCGCGAAAAGAGGCCGGAAAAGCAACCCAGGCCACCAACGATGGCGGCATAGATGGAATTATTAAGGAAGACAAGCTCGGCCTGGATGTGATCTACCTGCAGGCAAAGCGCTGGGCTAATACAGTTCATCGCCCTGAAATCGATAAGTTCATTGGTGCTCTGACTCGCCAGAGAGCACGGAAAGGCGTGTTTATAACCACGTCGGATTTTTCAGTGGGCGCTCGTGATGCCGCGTTGGGCCTGGATATCAAGGTGGTTCTGATCGATGGCGCTGAGCTGGCGCGCTTAATGGTGGAACACAATCTCGGTGTGAGCGTTAAGCAGATCTACGAGGTGAAGCAACTCGATAGCGATTATTTCGCGGAGGAGTAGGGTGTTCTTATCCCGCACCCACTTTTTCTGAAGGCGGAACCCAAATTTCTGCTGAGACGTGCTAGGTCTAGGATTCGTCGCCTGGTCGCGAGTAGTCTTCAAGCCATTCATCCACAGTTTGATTTTTGGGGTCGACGTGGATTCTGGGTGATGTTGTGTTGAATTTATCCGTGTCGGATCTCTTGTCCCCGTACCTCCTGATTACCGTTTTACCGTGGCTGTTTTGACTCGTGGCTGATTCGGGCTGTAGGCCGCTCTCCCGGCGGGAGGGCGCGAGTTCCTTGTCCGGGATCTTTGTCTGCAAGTTGTCCGGTGTTTGTCCAAGAACTGTCCGAGACCTATCCGGCAGGAAGGCGTTGTGAATGTCTCGGGCGGAGACTGACAGCGGTCGGATTCCTCCGGAGCTCAAGCGACCTTTACGATCTTCTGATTGATCTGCGACGAACCAGATGCCAGCAAGATTGCCTACATAGTCGTGTAATGCTGCTAAACGCTTCGGGGTAGGAAGTCCGGTTGACTGCCAGAAGCTATAGAAGTGACACTTTTTTCCGATACGAAAGTGGCCAGTAGGTAGTGGAGCTCCTTTCTTCCCCGCTTTAGTGCTCCGGCTTCGAGTCAGTGAAACGTTAAAAATGGTGTAGGCGTCCTCGCCTTTTACGGCTGACCGTAGCTGAAGAGTCAGGCCAGGTGCCTTATGGTGGCCGTAAAGGCCGGTTTTGTGGCTGATGTACTCGTAAGCCTCCATACCCAGGGCCATTAGAATTTCTCGGATGATTGCTTTTGAGTGCTCTTGATACCAGTCGAGTGGCACGTTCATCCCGCTTGCGGGGTGAACAATAAGCTGTCCGTATTCGATGCTGAACTCATCACCTCGGTTCAGGAGCTTCCTGATGTTGGTAGTCATAGAGCTTTCGCCGATTGGTGGCGGATATGGCAGAAAGCGCGGAACGGGACATTCATACTGTCCCTCGCCATGAAAGTAGGTACAAGCCTGGTGGGCGCGGTGGCGATAATGTGATGACAGCGCTCTCGGCTGAGGCTGGTTCCTCGAAGGAGTTGATGGCTCTGGATGGGCATTTTTATCCCTCCAGTTTGGATGCGATGTACGCATCGATTTCTCGCGAATCCCAACCTACGGCACGAGTTCCAATTCGCTTGGCTTTGGGGAATTTACCCTCAGCCATCAGGTTGTAAATGTGAGCGCGTCCAAAGCCAACTGCTGCCATCACTTCGGGTAGACGAAGGATGCGGCGTTGGATGTCGTGGTGTGCGGACATAGCGAAACTCCGGTGCGTCCAGCGGACGCTTCAGTGGGCTCGCTATGTATTTAAAGAGCAGGTCGTACTCCTGGCGACGACGATAATTAGCGGGATTTTTTTGCAATGCAGCGGTGCTTCCTTTAGCAAGGTGCTCCGTGAGTCTCGGCTAACGGGTTCCTGCTGCCGGCCAAAACCAATCCCACCAGTCCCCAGGAAGACATTGGAACGGGCTGAGCGACGGTATGAAGGTGAGCGCCGACACGCTTGTAGTGCTGCAGGGCGCGAGGCGTGGTGCCGTATTTTTCGGCGACTCTGTCGCGAGCTTCGGAGTAGGTCATGCAATCAAGCACAGCCATCTCTACCTCCAGGGGGCCGTCGAGCTTTTTTCGCAGCGCTTTAGGTGTAAGACGAGGGCGCCCAGGGCTGCGTTTTTCCAAAAAATCGGTTAACAGATTTTCGACGGCTTCCTGCTCCTCCCGGCTCAGTTGCACTCCAGCCCGATAAGCTGTCTGAGCATTTCGAAGAAGTTCTTTATCACTTTTTGTCATTACGGGTCTCCAATTGGTTGCCGTAATGAGTTTAGTAGCCCTGGTTAGACATGCCTGGAGCTGCGCTCCCAAGGGATGGTCACGCGTCGCATTGATGACCGTTAGTGGTATTTAGAATTGACTCGATCCGCTCGCCCAGTAGCGTCCACGCGTGGCGTTTTTCGGTTGCATAGTCGTGGTGTAGATAGTGTCGTCGTACCTTGGAGCCTCCTAGGAGGTGGTTTTGGCAGCGGTCGATTATTTCGAGCGTTATACCGAGCGATTGCATCATGGTCGCTCCGGTGCGGCGTAAATCGTGGGGAGTCCACGCTCCCTTGATCCCATCACTCAGCACCAGGGTGTCGTCATTGTGACGGCCGGATAGTGGCTTGCTGCGACTTTTGAACCGGCATTGGCGATCACCTATCAACTTGCTGACAGTTTTGGTGCAAACGTGACCGGAATGGTTGGTGGCAGGGAAAAGGTAGGGGCTGCTACCGGTGAGGCTCTTTAGTTCCCGAAGATGACGCTGCACGAACTCCGATAGAAAAATATGATGGTCCTGACGCTTTCCTTTGTGTCCCTTTGTATTTTTTGAAGGAATGAGCCAAGTGCCCTTGTCCAAATCGACATGGGTCCACTCTGCTTTTAGCAATTCACCTATTCGACAAAGTGTGCCAAGGCATATCCATACCGCGCATTGCACTCGGCGGTTTACTGGACGGATGCCAGAATATTTTTCGCCTGGGGCGAGGGCTTCATATTCGCGCTCAAGACGAGCGAACGTATCACGCAGTTCGCAGATTTCGCCGGGAGAGAGCAGGCGATCTCGTTGCTCCTGATAATCATCATCAAGTAGCCTTTTCACGTCGACTAGGTCTGCAGGATTTCCGTCAGCCATTAAGCCGCGCCAGGGCTGGCGCTTTTCCCCCCAGCGCAGCATTTGTCCGATATCGTTGCTCAGAATTACGGCTGTGCGGTTAAGGCCTCTTGAACGTACGGCGCGCAGTACAGAAAGAAGGTCTTTATCTGTCAGCTTGTGCAATGGCTTTTTGCCAATTGCCGGTAGCACATCCTTCCTGAAGCTTCGCCGCAGCTCTGCATTCCCATCTTGGCGGGCTACTCCGTCCCTCAGCCATTCCTCAAAAAGATCTGCCACGGTAAGGTTTTGAGCGGTACTGCGATCCGCCTCGGCTATGATCGCCGCGATTGCTGCTTGTGCTTTGATTTTGGAAGCTTTCTTTTCGTCACCTGGGTTGATGCCTTTCGCCAGCTTCATTTGAGCTTCGTCGCGTTCGGCCCGGATGGCGGAAAGGGCTAGCTTCGGCCATGTACCACACGTGTAGTCCTTGGTTTTTCCTTCCCATCTGTAGCGGTAGTAAAAGGTAACCGTTACCCCTTTCTGCCTGGCCGCAACTTTACCGATCAGATTGCCTTCTTCTCGGAGGGTACGACCGGCATCGCTCTCGGTCAGGGCTTTCAGCTCGATGACAGTCAATTTCGCCATTTCATTCCTCTGCATTCGGATCGGGGAGAAAAACCCCTACTTAAACCCCCACCAGCTTTCTGGCTCTTACTGGATGTTGGCAGCTGTCTGTGAATGCAAGGATGGCCTGTACGTACCGTAAAGTCTAGGATATATCTGTCCATCCAGGCGCTTGGATGGCCAGGGACTTCCAGTTTTAAACCGCATGGGGTGCAAGGGGTAGAGTGTTCGAATCACTCCGTCCCGACCAAATTTGAAAAGGCCGGTTCAGCAATGAGCTGGCCTTTTGCATTTCTGTTCCCGCAAAATTTCCCCATACCGACCGCCAACTCGGTGCGTCTTTCAGTGTCCAGTCATCCTGCGCTGCCATGAAAGTTGGCAGGTCGCGGCGTGCGATCCAGATTTCCCCTTGCCACTTGATGACGCCAATGTGTTGGTCGGCCCAGGTCATGAAGGCGCGGTGGGGACTATTGTCGGGAATGTGCTGGGTGTCGTGGAGGGTGGGGATGACTTCGTCGCTGAGCCATTTGGCGATGTGGCGGTGTTCGGGGTGCCAGAAGCGGTAGAGGGCTTTGTAGGTGCCGGATTCGCTGATGACTTCCACTTCCTCGCGGAAGCCGCTGAGGTATTCCAGGATGACGGCGCGGTTCTGTTCCGGGTCCATGCGCTTGGGTGGGTGGTAGGGGCGGCGGGCGTTGATCAGGAGGGCGAAGTCGTGGGCGACGAACCAGGGTTGGCGATCGATCAGGGCGGCACGCAGTTGGTGGGTGTGGCCTTGGAAAACGACAGGCCTGTAGGCGTCTTGCATGGTGAAGCTCCATCTACGAGGTTGAGGAGTCGCCACGCGTTGTCGTCAAGCGAAGGGTGGCGGATCGCGCAGGGTTGACGAGCCGGGAAATGGAGCCGGCAGACCCGAGAGTCTCCCCGCGCGATCCGCCATAGAGCCAGTAGTGAATACAACAGGCATGAAAGGGCCTACAGGAAACCGTCGCTGTTTCCCGCATGCGCTTTCGGCGCTTTCGCGCCATCTCAGTTCCGGTCGTCAAACCGGGCCACGGGATTGACCGTGACGGGCGGAGAATGGAGGAGGGCTTTCCGGGGCGGCAACCTGCAAAGCGCGTAGGAATCTGGGAAGCGTGCCTTGAGGTGGACGGTTCGGCAGCGTCTTCTCTATATGGGGGGCACGATTCAGTTGCATGGTCGTTACCGATGCGCTGGGGGTGGTGCGGTTGCAGGACGATGCAGCTTCTATATAGAAGGAGGAGGGGAGAGGCCCTTTGTAATCTTTCTGCAAAAAT
>JBKYMN010000004.1:0-683476 GCA_046940325.1 Enterobacterales bacterium AE_CKDN230030158-1A_HGKHYDSX7
CTGGTCACCGGCAGGTAGACGAAGCGGATGCCCTCGCGCTCGGCCATGGGGCGCAGGTCGAGGTGGTTGGAGACGATGGCGGTGATCTGCATGTCCAGCTCGCCCTTGGCATGGCGGTAGAGCAGGTCGGAGAGGCAGTGGTCGAACTTGCTGACCATCAGCAGCACACGCATCGGCTTGGCGCTGCTGTGCAGGCTCCAGTCCATGTCGAAGCGTCCGGCCACGTCGGCGAAGCCGGCTTCGATGTTGCCGATGTCGCCCACCAGCCCCTCGTTGAAGCGGAACACCGCGCGCATGAAGAAGCGCCCGCTGCCCTCGTCGTCGAACTGCGCCATCTCGCTGATGTAGCAACCCTGCTCGGCCAGGTAGGTGGTCACCGCCGCGACAATGCCGGACACCGCCGGGCAACTGATGCGGATGATGAAGTGGCTGGGGGCGTGATGCATGTCTGGTCCTCGTGATTCGTGGGAGGCAGCTCGGCGCAAGGGCGGAATTTCGTCGGTGAAAGGAATCTTCATCGGCGAATAATTTTTACTGCTGGGAATATAAATTTCCTTTTGCGCTTTTATAGGCGAAGCGAATCACGGGGTCCATACCCTGAGGAAAATTTTTATCCTGTCAGGAAAGTTTTCGGCTGGATGGTCGAGCGGGCGTCCTGCTCATCGGCGGACTACCGCGCAGGGCATGCTCTTCGTAGGAGCGAGCTTGCTCGCGAACCAGGCCTCGCTGCGGAATCCGTTCGCGAGCAAGCTCGCTCCTACAGCGGGTGTTGTTCCTGGGGTGTGGTTCGGGTGTGGGACAGGAGCGGAAGGAGTCCGCTCCTGGGGCGCCTGCCTGGCAGCCGCTCAGTCGCTGCCGTAGTTCATGATCGACAGCAGGCGGATCGGCACCTGCACCAGCTTCTCCGGGCCGTGGGGCGTGTCGCCGTCGAAGGTCAGGCTGTCGCCGGCCTGCAGGTGGTAGAGCTGGTTGCCGTGGCGGTAGACCAGTTCACCCTCCAGCAGGTGAAGGAACTCGGTGCCGGGGTGGGAGAAGGTCGGGAATTCCTCGCTGGCGTCGTCCATGCTGACCATGTAGGCCTCGAAGTTCTTCTTCGGCCCACGGGTGTGGTTGAGCAACTGGTAGGTGTGACCCTTCTCGGTGCCCCGACGCACCACTTCCAGGCCGTCGCCGGCCTTCACCAGCAGGGCGTTGCCGTCGGGCTGGTCGTACTGGCTGAACAGCTTGGACATCGGCATGCCCAGCACGTCGCACAGGCGGCTCAGGGTATCCAGGCTGGTGGACACCTGGGCGTTCTCGATCTTGCTCAACATGCCCTGGCTGATGCCGGCGATACGCGCCACATCCGCCAGCTTGAGCTCCTGCGCCTGGCGCTGGCGCTTGATCTGCATGCCCAGGTACTGCTCCAGGCGAAGGCGCGGTTCGGTCTCGGTCGACATGCGTTGGGGTCCTGCACGGTTTCGGTTCAAGAATATTAGTTTCGCACCTGGAAAGTGCGGTGGGGCTCGGGCTGTGTCGCCGGTTTCCCACAGGTAAATCTAGTTTCCCATATATACAGCACAAATGCGCCCATGGGCGCCACCCATCCCCGGTATGAACGACTTGGCAAGGGCATTGCATTCCTAATGGGAAAATAACTTTCCTGAGCGGAATTCGCAGCGGAAACACTGGCCACGAAGCCGCCCCAGATACGACGCCTTGCCCATTCAACCGGAGAGCTACCCCATGTTGCCAAGCGAAACCCAGCGCACCATCGACCAGCACGGGATCAAGTACGTGCTGGCCCAGTTCGTCGATATCCACGGCTCGGCGAAGACCAAGTCGGTGCCGATCTCCGGGCTCAAGGCAGTGGCCGAGGAGGGCGCCGGGTTCGCCGGGTTCGCCATCAGCGGCATGGGCATGGAACCCCACGGCCCGGACTTCATGGCCCGTGGCGACCTCTCCACGCTGATCCCGGTGCCCTGGCAGCCGGGCTACGGCCGGGTGGTCTGCATCGGCCATGTCGACGGCAAGCCGCACCCCTACGATTCCCGCTACGTGCTGCAGCAACAGGTGCAGCGCCTGAGCGACAAGGGCTGGGTGCTCAACACCGGCCTGGAGCCGGAGTTCAGCCTGTTCCGCCGCGATGCCCAGGGCAAGCTGCAACTGGTGGACGCCTCGGACAACCTGGACAAGCCCTGCTACGACTACAAGGGCCTGTCGCGCTCCCGCGAGTTCCTCGAGCGCCTCACCGAGGCCCTGCAGCCGGTGGGCTTCGACATCTATCAGATCGACCACGAGGACGCCAACGGCCAGTTCGAGATCAACTACACCTACAGCGACGCCATGGAATCGGCGGACCGCTTCACCTTCTTCCGCATGGCCGCCGGCGAGATCGCCAACGACCTGGGCATGATCTGCTCCTTCATGCCCAAGCCCGATCCCAAGCGCGCCGGCAACGGCATGCACTTCCACCTGTCGATCGCCAGCGCGACCAACAAGAACCTCTTCCACGACCCGTCCGACCCCAGCGGCATGGGCCTGTCGAAAATGGCCTACCACTTCGCCGCCGGCCTGCTGGCCCATGGCCCGGCACTGTGCGCCTTCGCCGCGCCCACGGTGAACTCCTACAAGCGCCTGGTGGTGGGCCGCTCGCTGTCCGGTGCGACCTGGGCCCCGGCATTCATCGCCTACGGCGCCAACAACCGCTCGGCGATGGTGCGCATTCCCTATGGCCGCCTGGAGTTCCGCCTGCCCGATGCCGGCTGCAACCCCTACCTGGTGACCGCCGCGATCATCGCCGCCGGCCTCGACGGCATCGACCGCCAGCTCGACCCGGGGCAGATGTGCAACGAGAACCTCTACAACCTGAGCCTGGAGGAGATCGCCGCGCGCGGCATCAAGACCCTGCCGCAGTCGCTGAAGGAAGCTGCCGACGCGCTGGAAGCCGACCCGCTGTTCCGCGAGGTGCTCGGCGCCGAGATCGTCGACGAGTTCATCAAGCTCAAGCGTATGGAGTGGGTTGAGTACAGCCGCCACGTCTCCGACTGGGAGATCCAGCGCTACACCGAATTCTTCTGATCACCGCGCCCGCCGGGCGCACCCCTTTACCCCTCTGGGCGACCGTGATGACCAAGCGGCGGTCGCCTGCTGCCTCGAAGGAGACGAACCATGTGCGGAATCGTAGGCCTCTACCTGAAGAAACCCGAGCTTGAGGCCCAGCTGGGCAAGCTCTTCGAACCCATGCTGCAGGCCATGACCGACCGCGGCCCGGACAGCGCCGGCTTCGCCATCTACGGCGACGAAGTGGCCGACGGCTGGGTCAAGCTGACCCTGCAGGCGAGCGACGCCGGCTACCCCTGGGCCGAGCTGATGGGCGCCCTGGAAGCGCGCCTGGGCTGCTCTCTGGACTGGTTCCAGAACGCCAGCGCGGCGGTGCTGAAGATCCACAACGAAGAAGCTCCGGTGCGCGCCGCACTGGCTGAGCTGGCGCCAAACGTGCGGATCATGAGCGCCGGGCAGAGCATCGAAATCCTCAAGGGCATGGGCCTGCCCGAGGAAATCTCCCAGCGCTTCGGCCTGGCCGGCATGAAGGGCAGCCACATCATCGGCCATACCCGCATGGCCACCGAAAGCGCGGTGACCATGGAAGGCAGCCACCCGTTCTCCACCGGCGCCGACCTCTGCCTGGTGCACAACGGCTCGCTGTCCAACCACTTCCGCCTGCGCCAGGAGCTCAAGCGCGAAGGCATCGCCTTCGAGACCGACAACGACAGCGAAGTGGCCGCCGGCTACCTCACCTGGCGCCTGCGCCAGGGCGACAGCCTGGCCCAGGCCCTGGACGGCGCGCTGAACGACCTCGACGGCTTCTTCACCTTCGCCATCGGCACCCGCAACGGCTTTGCCGTGATCCGCGACCCGATCGCCTGCAAGCCGGCGGTACTCGCCGAGACCGACGACTACGTGGCCATGGCTTCGGAGTACCAGGCCCTGGCCAGCCTGCCGGGCATCGACAAGGCGCGGGTCTGGGAGCCGGAGCCGGCCACCCTCTACGTCTGGGAGCGCGCGAGCGCCTGATTCGCACCGAGTGAACCTTTGGAGACCCTTATGAAGACCATCGACCTTTCCAGCGCCTCGGTGCGCGAGCTGAACCAGGCCCTGCATGGCGACGTGCAGGACCGCGAGTGGCTGGTCAGCCACCCCGACGGCAAGCACAACCTCGCCGTGGGCATCAACCAGGCGGTGTCCGTGGATATCCAGGGACACGCCGGCTACTACTGCGCGGGCATGAACCAGAAGGCCAGCGTCACCGTGCACGGCAACGTCGGCGTCGGCGTGGCGGAGAACATGATGTCCGGCAGCGTGCGGGTCAAGGGCAGCGCCTCCCAGGCTGCCGGCGCCACCGCCCATGGCGGGCTGCTGGTGATCGAGGGCGACGCCGGCGCACGCTGCGGCATCTCGATGAAGGGCGTCGACATCGTCGTCGGCGGCAGCATCGGTCACATGAGCTGCTTCATGGGCCAGGCCGGGCGCCTGGTGGTCTGCGGCGATGCCGGCGACGCCCTGGGCGATTCGCTCTACGAGGTGCGCATCTACGTCAAGGGCGCAGTGAAGTCCCTCGGCTCGGACTGCATCGAGAAGGAAATGCGCGCCGAGCACCTGGAAGAACTCAAGGACCTGCTCAACCGTGCCGGCTTCGACGAGGACCCGGCCGCCTTCAAGCGCTACGGTTCGGCCCGCCAGCTGTACAACTTCAAAGTCGACAACGCATCCGCGTACTGATGCGCAGCGAGGAATTGCCCATGAGCGAGAAAAACACCCCGGTGCTGCGCGAGTCCGCCACCTTCGACCGCCTGACCATTCAGGAAATCCAGCGCGCCGCCGAGACCGGCATCTACGACATCCGCGGCGGCGGCACCAAGCGCAAGCTGCCGCACTTCGACGACCTGCTGCTGCTCGGCGCGTCGGTGTCGCGCTACCCGCTGGAAGGCTACCGCGAGAAGTGCGGCACTGACGTGGTGCTCGGCACCCGCTTCGCCAAGAAGCCGATCCACCTGAAGATCCCGGTGACCATCGCCGGCATGAGCTTCGGCGCGCTGTCGGCCAACGCCAAGGAATCCCTCGGCCGTGGCGCCAGCATCGCCGGTACCAGCACCACCACCGGCGACGGCGGCATGACCCCGGAAGAACGCGGCCAGTCGCAGCACCTGGTCTACCAGTACCTGCCGTCGCGCTACGGCATGAACCCCGACGATCTGCGCAAGGCCGACGCCATCGAGATCGTCCTCGGCCAGGGCGCCAAGCCCGGCGGTGGCGGCATGCTGCTGGGCATGAAGGTCACCGAACGCGTTGCCGGCATGCGTACCCTGCCCATTGGCGTGGACCAGCGCAGCGCCTGCCGCCACCCGGACTGGACCGGCCCGGACGACCTGGCGATCAAGATCGCCGAACTGCGCGAGATCACCGACTGGGAGAAGCCGATCTACGTGAAGATCGGTGCCAGCCGCCCGTACTACGACGTCAAGCTGGCGGTGAAGGCCGGCGCCGACGTGATCGTCCTCGACGGCATGCAGGGCGGCACCGCGGCTACCCAGGAAGTGTTCATCGAGCACGTCGGCATTCCGATCCTGCCGGCCATTCCCCAGGCCGTGCAGGCCTTGCAGGAAATGGGCATGCACCGCCAGGTGCAGCTGATCGTTTCCGGCGGCATCCGCAACGGCGCCGACGTGGCCAAGGCCATGGCCCTGGGCGCCGACGCGGTGGCCATCGGCACCGCTGCGCTGGTGGCCCTGGGCGACAACCACCCGCGCCTGGACGATGAGCTGAAGAAGATCGGCTCCGCCGCCGGCTACTACGACGACTGGCAGAACGGTCGCGACCCGGCCGGCATCACCACCCAGGACCCGGAACTGTCCAAGCGCCTCGACCCGGTGGAAGCCGGCCGCCGCCTGGCCAACTACCTGCGCGTGCTGGTGCTGGAGGCGCAGACCATGGCCCGCGCCTGCGGCAAGTCGCACCTGCATAACCTCGATCCCGAGGACCTGGTGGCACTGACCGTGGAAGCTGCGGCCATGGCGCGGGTGCCGCTGGCGGGCACCAACTGGGTACCGGGGCAGGTGCAGTACTGATCCTACTCCGGTAGCCCACCCGAAGGCCGGCGAGTGATCGCCGGCCTTTTTCGTTTCCCGCCCGGCATCCCCTGCCGGAGCGGGCCACGCCCGCGAACCGCCGGCAGGGCCGGCGATTCATGACGGCTGCAATCAGCCGAGGTCTTCTTCCAGCGCCAGCAGCTCTTCCACACGCTGACGGCGGCGGATCAGCTTCGCTTCGGTGCCTTCGAGCAGGACTTCGGCGATCAGCGGGCGACTGTTGTAGTTCGACGACATGGACGCGCCGTAGGCGCCGGTGTCTTCGATCAGCAGCAGGTCGCCGACCTGGGCGCGCGGCAGGGCGCGGGGGATGACCACGCCGCCATCGCCCTGGGTGAACACGTCGCCGGACTCGCACAGCGGGCCGGCCACTACGGTGTCGATCACCTCGCGGCTGGCCACGTCGCCGGCCAGTACACGGATGCCGTGGTAGCTGCCGTACATGGACGGGCGCATCAGCTCGTTGAAGCCGGCGTCCACCAGCACGAAGTGGTTGCGGCCGGCGTCCTTGGTGGCGCGCACTTCGCTGAGCAGGCAGCCGGACTGGGCGACCAGGTAGCGGCCCGGTTCGATCTCCAGGTGCAGCGAGTGGCCGACCACGGCCTCGGCGGCCTTGCGTGCCTTGTCCCACAGCTGGAAGTAATGCGCGGTATCCACTTCCGGATCGCCGGCGCGGTAGGGGATGGACAGGCCGCCGCCAGCGGAGATGCCGGACAGGTCGTGGCCGGCATCCTTCACCTGTTGCACCAGGCCGAGCATGGCTTCGCCGACCTGGGCCAGGTGACCGTAGTCGACGCCCGAACCGATGTGCATGTGCAGGCCGACCAGGCGCAGGCCGCGCTCGCGGATCACGTCCAGGGCGGCGCGCAGGTCGCTGTGCCAGATGCCGTGCTTGGAGTGTTCGCCGCCGGTGTTGGTCTTGTTGCTGTGGCCGTGGCCGAAGCCGGGGTTGATGCGCAGCCACACCGGGTGGCCGGGGGCGACTTCGCCCAGCTGGCGGAGCATGTCGATGGAACCGGCGTTCACCGGGATGCCGTGTTCGACCACGGTTTCCAGGGTGGCGCGATCCAGCAGGTCGGCGGTGAAGACGATCTCGGATTCATCCTCGCGGCACGAGTAGCCGGCGGCCAGGGCACGCAGCAGTTCGCCCTGGGAGACGGCGTCGACCTTCACGCCCTGCTCGCGCATCAGGCGCAGGATGTGCAGGTTGGAGCAGGCCTTCTGGGCGAAGCGGATGATGTCGAAGCTTTTCAGGCGCTCGATCTGGCCGCGAATGGTGGCTGCGTCGTAGATCCACAGCGGGGTGCCGAATTGCAGGGCGAGCTGTTCGGCGCGGGGCAGGGCGAGGAAAGTCATGAATGGGCTCCGAAGGTAGATGGCGCTAGTCTACCGGCCCTTTGCATGGCTGAATAATGCCGCTTGTTATCTGGTCAATTCAATTTTGATATAGGGTGCAGCCGACGCCGGCTTCGCGCAGGCGCTGTACCAGTACGCCCGCTTCCGCCTGGAGTGCCGCGACGAAGCGCTCGCGCAGCGGCGTGGCGGGGCGGTACAGCGGCTTCGCCACGCTGACCTGGAACGGCAGCGAGAAGGCCAGCGGCCGCAACTGGATGCCCTGGCCCTGGAACATCAGCGCGGTGATCGGGTTGACCACGGCCAGGCCCAGTCCGGCACGGACCATGCTGCACACCGAGACGGCGCTGTGGGTTTCCACCTGCATCTGCCGCGGCACGCCGGCGCCGAGGAATACCGCGTCGATCAGGTGCCGGTAGCGGTCGCTGGTGGCCAGGCTGACGAAGGGTAGGCCGGCGAAGTCCGCCGCCTCCAGGCGCTCGCGGGCCAGCAGCGGATGGCCGTCGGGGAGGATGCACACCTCGTCCACCGCCAGCAGCGGCTGCAACTCGGTGCCGCGCGGGGCGTCGTCGTTCTCGATCAGGCCGATATCATGGTGCTGGGCGCTGAGCGCCTCTTCCAGGTGCGGTGATTCCAGCGCCGCCACCTCCAGGCTGATCGCCGGGTTATCCCGGCTGAAGCGCTTGCAGGCTTCGGGCAGCAGCGCCTGGGACAAGGCCGGCAGGCAACCGATGGAGAACTTGCCCTCGGCGAACTGGCCCAGGCTGCCGGCGAAGGCGACGATGCGGTCCAGCCCGGTGAAGGAGCGCTCCACCTCCTCGAACAGCATCAGCGCCCGCGCCGTCGGCGCCAGCCGCCCGCGCTCGCGCAGGAACAGCTCGAAGCCGACCAGTTGCTCCAATCGCGCCAGCTCGCGGCTGACGGTGGGCTGGCTGGTATGCAGGAACGCCGCCGCGCGAGTGACGCTGCCGGTGGTCATGACCGCGCGGAAGACTTCGATGTGGCGGAGGGTGATCATGCTGTGCCCGAGGGTGAGTTGTGATCATTGTGTCGTCGTTCTTGTCGCCGTGCTAGTTTGCGCATCAGGAACGATCGGGCGTTCAAGGAGGAACGATGCGTTTTCTCGCCATACCTGCCGGGCTTTTGCTTATCGGTTTCGGCTTCTTTCTTTCGTCGTGGTCCGATCGACTTCGTGCCATTGGTGTTGGACTGATCTTTCTCATCTACGGCGCCGGTCAGCGCAAGCAGGTACTGCGTTTCGCCCCGGAGTTGATGAAGGATGTCTCTCAACCCGCTTTCGGGGGGCGCTCGATCAAAGATCTGTTGGGAACACCGGGCGGGCTTCACTTCCTGACGCTATGTCTGCTGTTTCCTGCGTCTCTTTCCTATGCCTGGATCGCATTCGGTCTACTGTCCGTTGCTTGGCAGCGTGCTGACAGTGCGCTATCGCTCACTTTGGTAGCAGTTTTGCTTTCCATCCCCGCCTTGCCGCTTTGGGTTTGCTGGAATACTGCACATCGGCTCCGGCGCTTCGATGTGATCTTTTCTGATCGTGTCGGTCGCCGCTTCATCCTTGGCACTGCATCGGTGTTCTCACTGCTCTGGCTGACACAGACCATTACAGTATTCGAGCAGTTCTGGATGAGTCTTGCGCTGCTGGGCTGGGCCCTGACCTGCACAGCTTTTTTCCTGCTCTTGTCTGGTCCTTCGCTTCCCTCGGCTGACTGATACCGTCAGTGGAAATCCCGACTCCGCACATCCAGCCCCTCCAGCAGTCCGCTCAGGTCCGTCAGCCGTCCGGCGATCACATGGCGCACGCCGTCCTTGGCTTCCAGGGTGCCGTCCACCTGCATCAGGCGGGCACTGAGGAAGGGCCGGCGCTGCTGTTCGGCGAGGTCGCGCCAGACGATCACGTTGATCATGCCGAACTCGTCTTCCAGGGTGACGAAGGTGACGCCGCTGGCGGTGCCCGGGCGCTGGCGGCCGACCACCAGGCCGGCGACGCGCACCGGGCGGTCGGCTTCCAGCGTGGTCAGTTCCCGTGAGCTGCGGCAGCGCCGGGCCTTGAGGGCGCCGCGCAGCAGGGTCATGGGGTGCGGGCCGAGGGTGGTGCCCAGGGTCGCGTAGTCGGTGAGCAGGTCTTCGCCACGGCTGGGCAGTGGCAGGCTGACCGGCGCTTCCTCGGTGACCTGCCCGGCGAACAGCGGCAGTTGCGGCTCGACCCCGGCAATCGCCCAGCGCGCCTTGTGCCGGTGCCCGGCGAGGCCGCGCAGGGCGCCGGCATCGGCCAGCTGCTCGCGGGCGCGGCCGTCGAGGTGGGCGCGCAGGCAGAGATCGGCGACGTCGGCGAAGGGCCGTTGACCGCGCGCCTGGGCCACGGCGTTGGCCACGTCCTCGCGCAGGCCGCGCACCATGCGCAGGCCGAGGCGAATCGCCGGCTGGCGTTCGGCGATGGGTTCCAGGGTGCAGTCCCAGTGGCTGTGGCGCACGTCCACCGGGCGAATCTCCAGGCCGTGGCGGCGGGCGTCCTGCAGCAACTGGTCGGGGCTGTAGAAGCCCATGGGCCAGCTGTTGATCAGCGCGCAGGTGAAGGCGGCCGGCTCATGGCATTTCAGCCAGCAACTGGCGTAGGTGAGCAGGGCGAAGCTGGCGGCGTGGGATTCGGGGAAGCCGTAGCTGCCGAAGCCCTTGATCTGCTCGAAGATGCGCGCGATGTAGTCCTGTTCGTAGCCCTTGGCGGTCATGCGTTCGAAGAGCCGTTGGCGGTGCGGCTCCAGCCCGCCGTGGCGTTTCCAGGCGGCCATGGAGCGGCGCAGGTGGTCGGCCTCGCCGGGGGTGTACTCGGCGGCGATGATCGCCAGTTGCATCACCTGTTCCTGGAACAGCGGCACGCCGAGGGTGCGCTCGAACACTGGCTTGAGCTCCTCGGAGGGGTAGACGACCGGCTCTTCCTTGTTCCGCCGGCGCAGGTAGGGATGGACCATGTCGCCCTGGATCGGGCCGGGGCGGACGATGGCGACCTCGATCACCAGGTCGTAGAAGGTCTCGGGTCGCAGGCGCGGCAGCATGGCCATCTGCGCGCGGGACTCGATCTGGAACACGCCCACGGTGTCGGCGCGGCTGATCAT
The DNA here is from genome assembly GCA_046940325.1 of Enterobacterales bacterium AE_CKDN230030158-1A_HGKHYDSX7. Classification (GTDB taxonomy): domain Bacteria; phylum Pseudomonadota; class Gammaproteobacteria; order Pseudomonadales; family Pseudomonadaceae; genus Pseudomonas. The sequence goes on from JBKYMN010000004.1 coordinate 10,610, forward strand.
TTCGTAGGTCTTCTTGCATTCCTGCGGCAGCGTGGCGAGTGTCCAGCGTTTGCCGCGATAGTCGGCAATCAGGTTGAAGCAGCGGCGCAGGGCGCTGAGCATCCCTAAGGCGAGCACATCGACCTTGAGCAGGCCGACGGCGTCGAGGTCGTCCTTGTCCCACTGGATCAGGGTGCGCTCGGGCATCGCGGCATTCTCTACCGGCACCAGGGTTTCCAGCGGCTGCTGGGAGATCACGAAGCCGCCGGGGTGCTGCGACAGGTGGCGGGGAAAGCCGATCAGTTGGCCGGTCAGCGCCAGCACGCGGCGCAGGACCGGGCTGTCCGGGTCGAAGCCGGCTTCCAGCAGACGATCCCGTGGCGGCGCTTCCCGGCTCCAGGCGCCGCAGCAGTCGGCCAGCGCGCCGACCTGATCCGGCGGCAATCCCAACGCCTTGGCCACGTCGCGCACGGCGCCGGCACCGCGGTAGGTGCTGGCCACGGCGGTGAGCGCGGCGCGCGTGCGGCCATAGCGACGGAACACGTACTGGATGACTTCCTCGCGGCGATCGTGCTCGAAGTCGACGTCGATATCCGGCGGCTCGTTGCGCTCGCGGGAGATGAAGCGTTCGAACAGCAGGTGCACATGTTCACGGGTCGGGTCCAGCTCGGTGATGCCCAGGGCGAAGCAGACCACCGAGTTGGCCGCCGAGCCGCGCCCCTGGCAGAGAATGCTCTGGCTGCGGGCGAAGGCAACGATGTCGTAGACCGTGAGGAAGTAGCTGTCGTACTTCAGTTCGGCGATCAGTGCCAGTTCATCTTCGACGCGTTTGCGAACGGCGGGGGTAGCACCGTCTTTCCAGCGCAGAAGGATGCCTTCCTCGGTCTTCTCCCGCAGCCAGGTGGTGGGCGTATGGCCTTCGGGCACCAACTCGCGCGGGTACTGGTATTTCACATCCTCGCCCAGATCGAAGCTGCAGCGCTCGGCAATCTTCAAGGTCTCCGCCAGCAGCTCGACCGGATAGATCGCCGCCAGCACTTCCTTGGGCCGCAGATGCCGTTCGCCGTTGGGGTAGAGATACTGGCCGGCCTCGTGCACCGGCAGGTGCTGGCGGATGGCGGTCATGCAGTCCTGCAGGGCGCGGCGGCCACGGGCGTGCATGTGCACGTCGCCGCAGGCCACGGCGGGAATCTCCAGGCGCGCCGCCTGTTCGCGCAGGCGGAGCAGCCTGCCGGTGTCGTCCGGGCCCTTGTGCAACTCGACGCCCAGCCACAGGCGTTCGGGGAAAAGCCCGCGCAGCCAGAGGCCGTCGTCGTCCCGGTCATCCCGCGGCAGCCAGATCGCCAGCAGGTGGTCGAGATTGCCGTCGAAGTCCGAGCGCACCAGGCGGTAGCTTCCCTTTTCAGCGCGGCGGCGGGCGTGGGTGATGAGCCTGCAGAGGTTCTCGTAGCCTGTGAGGTTCTCCGCCAGCAGCACCAGCTTCGGGCCTTGCTCGATGCCCAGCTCGCTGCCGGTGATCAGGGGAATCGCGGTTTCCTTCGACGCCTGCCAGGCGCGGACGATGCCGGCCAGGCTGCATTCGTCGGTGATCGCCAGGGCGCGGTAGCCGAGCTTCTTCGCCCGCTCGAACAGCTCGGCCGCGCTGGAGGCGCCGCGCTGGAAGCTGAAATTGGACAGGCAGTGCAGCTCGGCGTAGCCGGTACCGTCATCCGCCGCGCTCATGCGAACCAGCCGTGCAGCAGCAGCGGCCCCTCGTCACCCACCGGGCGGAACACCCAGGCGCGCTGGCCGCTGCGGGTACGCACCTGGTAGTAGTCGCGGCGGATGTCCTCGCCATCCCACCAGCCGGACTCGATGCGCTCGGGGCCGGCCAGCAGGGTCGGCGCGAACTCGCGCAAGGGCTGCGGCTCGGCCAGCAGCCAGCCGGGACGCGGGGTATCGGTGATGGCCGGCAGCGGAGCGGAGCTGCTTTGCCAGGCGCGCTCCGGGCGATGATCGGCGCGGCCACCGAGGCCGTGTACGGCGTCATCGCCCAGTCGTGCGCGCAGGCGTTCGCGCAGCTGTTCCCAGGGCTGGGACTGCTGCGGACGGTCGTCGAACAGTTCGCGGTGCTGCGGCACGAAGGGTGGCAGGTCGTCGGCCAGCAGCCGCACGCTGTGCACCGGGGCGCGCAGTTGCAGTTGCTCCAGTCGCCCTCGGGCCAGCTCGAAGAGCATGCCCGCTTCGCGTTCGGCGCTGAGCAGGCCGACCGGCATCTGTGTGTCCGGACCGTCGTGGTGTTCCAGGTGCAGGATGAAGCGCTGCACACCGCTGTCGCGCCCGGCGAGGAAGGCGGCGAGGTCGCCGGTGAGACGGCGTAGCGGGAACAGTAGGGCCTGGGTGGACTCCACGTCGAAATTCAGTTCGATGCGCGACTCGAAGCAGTCCGGCGGCCGGTAGAACTCCAGGGCCAGCGGGAGCTGGCCGAGCAGGGTATCGACCTGGCGCAGCACCTGCGGCGGGAAGCGCCGGGCCAGGCTCTCGCGGGGCAGGGCGAGCAGTTGCTGCAGGCTGCGCAGGCCCATGCGGCCCAGCGCCGTGGCGGCATCGCGCTCGAGGCCCAGGCGCTCCAGCGGCATTCTGCCCAGGCACTGGCGCAGCTGCTGGTTGTCGTGGATCGCCAGGCCGTCGTGGCCGTTGGCGAGGATGCGCGCGGCGGCCGGGTTGGGCGCGGCGGTGATGCGGTGGCGGAAGCCCAGGGCGTTCAGCTCTTCGCGCAGGCGCGCCTCGAAGCGTGGCCAGGGGCCGAACAGTTGCAGGCTGGACTGCACTTCCAGCAACAGCGCACGCGGGTAGTGCTGGCTGACCTGCGAGCTGAAGCCATAGGCCCAGGCGGCCAGCAGGTCCTGCCAGCGCTCCACCTCGCGCAGGTCGTACTCGGCGGTGGTGAAGTCGCGGCTCAGGGCCTGGGCGGCGGTGAGCGACTGGCCGGGCTTGAGCCCCAGCGCCCGCGCGGCGGGGTTCACCGCCTGCAGGATGCGGCGCTGGGCCGGCCCGACGAGCAGCGCAAGGGCGGCGTCCGGTTCGGGACGACCGCGCAGCACGCCGTCCATCGCCAGTTGCGGCAGGAGAATGCAGGCCCAGAGCATGCCGGCCTCAGTGCCAGGGCAGCGGGATGGGCCGCGCCGGCGCCAGGCCGCCACGGCACTTGAGCACGCGCAGCTGCGCCGGGTTGGCATCCAGTGCCAGGCGCAAGGCGGCCGGTGACGGATTGAGCGCCTCGCGCTGCGGGCGGTAGGCGATGGCCAGGGTCTGCCCGGTTTCGGCGGCCACCTGCAGGCGGCGCAGGGCACGATCGTCGGCCTGCTGCGGCCAGCACAGCACGGCGCCGCAGCTGCCCGAGCGCAGGCACTGCTCGGCGGCCCAGAGCGCATCGCGGCCGGTCGCCTGAACGATGGCGAGTTGCTCCAGCGCGACGCCGGCGGCCTGCCAGGCGGCCGGATAGGGCACGTGGGGCGGGGCGACCAGCACGATGCGTTCGTCCGCCGCGCTGAGCCGGGCGAGGGTCGGCCAGACCAGTTGAAGCTCACCGACGCCTTCCTGGGCCAGGAGGATTTCACTCAGCGCCGCTTCCGGCCAGCCGCCCGTGGGCAGGGCTGCGTCCAGCGTGGGGTGGCCGGTGGGCTGCCGGCTGGGCGGCAGGCCCTGGGGCTGGCCTTTCCAGACCTGGCGTTGATGGAACAGGGTATCGAGCGCGACCACGCTGCCCATCACGGCCTCCCGGCCGGCAGGCGGCGACGGTCATGCGCCCGGCGGGAGGGCCGGGGGAGGGAGATGGGAGTGCGGGGCATGGAATGGCTCGGATAGTGCTGTATGGATATACAGTTTATCCGGTAGGAAGGTGCCGTCAATGGCGATTGGTCTGAGGGCCATTCGGACGCATCGGGGCGTCATCTGTTGGAGCAGGCATGCCGCGGCCAGAGCGCACCAGCATCACGGCGGAACACGAACGTAGGATGGTGTGGAGCGCAGCGATACCCATCGGTCCGGTGCGCCGACAGCATGGGTATCGCTGCGCTCCACCCATCCTACAAGGGGGGCGCCCAATGACTTACAACAACAAATATCCCTGCGGCTCCTTCGAGCGCGGCGGGTCGGCCACGAACTTCAGCCGTTCCGGCTTCCACCAACTGGGCAGCAGGCGCCGCACCGCCGGCTGGTTGAAGCGGTCATCGAGCAGGTAGATCACCCCCGAATCCGTCGGCGTGCGGATCACCCGCCCGGCCGCCTGGACGACCTTCTGCAGGCCGGGGAACAGGTAGGTGTAGTCGTAGCCGTCGCCGAACATGCCCTGCATGCGCTGCCTGATCTCCTCGTTGACCTCATTCACCTGCGGCAACCCCAGCGTGGCGATGAAGGCGCCGATCAGGCGGTCGCCCGGCAGGTCGATGCCCTCGCCGAACGCACCGCCGAGCACGGCGAAGCCGATGCCCTGCGAGTGCGGGGTGAAGCGGTCGAGGAAGGCCTGGCGCTCCAGTTCGTTCATGCTGCGCGACTGCACCCAGCGCGGGATGTCCGGGTGTTCGGCGGCGAAGCGCTCCAGCGCCTGCTGCAGGTAGGCATAACTGCTGAAGAAGGCCAGGTAGTTGCCGGGCCGGGCGCGGAACTGCCGGGCCATCAGCGTGCTGATCGGCGTCAGGCTGGCCTCGCGGTGCTGGTAGCGGGTGGAGAGGTTGCTCAGCGCGTGGACTTCCAGTTGCTCGGCGCGGAAGGGCGATTCCACTTCGCGCCAGGTGGTGTCTTCCGGCAGGCCGAGCAGGTCCGCATAGTAATTGGCCGGGTTCAGCGTGGCGGAGAACAGCGTGGTGCTATGGGCCACCTCGAAACGTTCGGCGAGGAAGGGCGCCGGCACCACGTTGCGCAGGCACAGGGTGGACAGCGTGCGCTGGCCGCTGCCGTCGTGGCGGGTGATGTCGAACAGCGAGTGCGGCCCGTAGGCCTCGGCCAGCCGGCAGAACAGCATGGCGTCGAGGTAGAAGCGCAGCAGCTCGGCCTCGTTGCCGGTGGGTTGGTCGGTGAGGTGGTCGGTGATGGCGCTGACGGCCTTCTGCAAGGCGGCGATGAACAGGTCCGGCACCGTCGGGTAGATCTGGTAATCGATCTCCTGGTCGCGGTGCATCTGGTTCCAGTGCCGGCCGACGCGCTCCAGCACGCCTTTCAGTCCGGCCGGGGCGACCTTGCGCAGGGCGTTGAACTCGGACTGGTCCAGTTCGGCGCTGTACATGCCGCGGCCGCGCTCGATGAGGTTGTGCGCCTCGTCCACCAGCAGCGTCACCTTCCAGTCGTTGAGCACCGTCAGGCCGTAGAGCAGGGCGGTCATGTCGAAGTAGTAGTTGTAGTCACCCACCACCACGTCGGCCCAGCGGCACAGTTCCTGGCTCAGGTAGTAGGGGCAGACCTGGTGTTCCAGTGCCACCTCGCGCAGGTTTTCCTGGGTCAGCCAGCACCGCTTGAGCGCGGCCTCGCGGGCGGCCGGCAGGCGGTCGTAGAACCCCTTGGCCAGCGGGCAGGAGTCGCCGTGGCAGGATTTGTCCGGATACTCGCAGGCCTTGTCGCGGGCGACGTGTTCCAGCACCCGCAACGGCTGGGCGGCGTCCTGCTGGCGCAAGGTCTTCAGGGCATCGAGGGCCAGGCGCCGGCCGGGGGTCTTGGCGGTGAGGAAGAACAGCCGGTCGAGCTTCTGCCCGGGGAAGGCCTTGAGCTGCGGGAACAGGGTGCCGAGGGTCTTGCCGATGCCGGTGGTGGCCTGGGCCATCAGCGTCTGGCCGTCGCGGGCGGCGCGGTACACCGATTCGGCGAGCATGCGCTGGCCCTGGCGGAAGTCGGCGTAGGGAAAGCGCAGGGCTTCCAGGCCCTGGTCTCGCTCGACGCGGTGGGCGCTTTCCTGCTCGGCCCATTGCACGAAGCGCTGGCATTGCAGCTCGAAGAAGGCGCGCAGATCGTCGGCGGCGAAGCGCTCGCGGAACTCGGTTTCCTTCTGGGTGATGACGTTGAAGTAGACGACGGCCAGGTCGATGGCATCGATCTCCAGCGTCTGGCACAGCAGCCAGCCGTACACCTTCACCTGTGCCCAGTGCAGCAGCCGGTGGTTCTGCGGGATGCGCGCGACGTCGCCGCGGTGGGTCTTGATCTCCTCCAGCAGGTTGGCGTCCGGGTCGTAGCCATCGGCGCGGCCGCTGACCACCAGCCCCGGATATTCGCCACGCAGCGGCAGTTCGGCGATGTAGCCCAGCCCTCGCCGGGAGACCACCGTGGCGTGCCCGGCCATGCCTTCCTGGGCGGTGGGCGCGGGAGTGAAGCGCAGGTCGAGGTCACCTTCCTTGGCGGTGAATTCGCACAGCGCGCGCACGGCGATGGCGTAGCTCATTCGGCTTCGTCCGCCTCGCCCTGCCAGCGCACATAGCAGACTTCCACCGGCATGCCGTGCTCGGCGCAGAAGGCCAGCCAGCGCTTCTGGTTGTCCTGCAGGCGGTCGCCGGGGCCTTTCACCTCGATCATCCGGTAGCGCGCCTCGGCGGGCCAGAACTGGATCAGGTCGGGCATGCCGGCGCGGTTGGCCTTCGGGTCCGCCAGCAGGCGTTCGAACCACAATTTCAGGTGCGCCGCCGGCAAGCAGTGCAGGGCTTGCTCCAGCAGGTTCTGGTCGAGCAGCTCCCAGTGCACGAAGGGCGAAAGAATGCCGAACTTGGCGGCGTAGGTTTCGCGGATCGCCGCCAGGTACTCATGACTGTCCAGTAGCGCCAGGCGCGCGGCAAAGGCATCGGAACGACGGCTGACGAAATCGCCGCGGTAGAGGTCGCTGGGCCCGGCCTGGAAGGGGTGGAAGAAGGCGCCGGGCAGCGGGGCGAAGATCACTTCCCAGCAGAGCAGGCCGAACAGGCTGCAGACCAGCGCGTTCTCCACGTAGTGCACCGGCGCCTCATCCTCGTGAAGCACGGCCTGCACGGCGAACTCGACGTTGACGTCCGGGCGCGGCAGCTCCAGGTCGATGCGCAGCGGCGGCGCGGGCTTGGCGGCCTTTTCCTTCGGCAGGCCGAGCTGGCGGACCAGCCGGGTCAGCGCACGCTCGACCAGTTGCAACTCACCGTCGCTTTCCGGTGCGGCCAGTGCGGCTTGCACCAGCGCGTGGGCTTCCTCGAAGCGTTGCAGGCGTTCCAGTACGCGAATCTGCCGCTGCCGCGAGCCGCCGGTGGCGGTGCGCCGGTACAGAGCCAGCGCGGCGTCCAGCTCGCCTTCGCGCTCCAGCTGGTAGGCCATGCGGTACAGCAGGCGGCCGTGGCGGGCTTGCAGGTAGGGGTTGTCGCTGTTGAAGTCACCCAGTTCGGCGAGCAGATCGGCGATGGGCTCGCCGGTTTCGAAACGGACGGCGCCGTTCCACAGGTGGATGTAGGCCTCCAGGTCGTCGCGGCGACGGAAGGCGCGGGAATCGGCGGTGAACGGGACGGTCTCGTAGCGGAAGATGCCCAGGTCGGCGAGGACGAACTCCGACCAGTCCTGCTGCAGGTTGCCGAAGAACAGCAGGCGCAGGCGGTCGCACAGCGGCGTCGCCAGCAGGGTGTAGAGCGAGTCGAGGTCCGGGTACCAGCCTTCGAACGGCTGCACCTCCTGGTGGTAGGCGTGCAGGTGCTCGTAAAGCTCGGCTTTCCTCAGCGAGCCGCGTGGCAGGTCATCGCGAAAGCGCGCCAGCAGTTCGTCCTTGAGCAGCAGCGGCAGCAGGTCTTCCAGCGCGAGCGGGCAGGCGTCGTCCAGCCAGCCCAGCTCCAGCAGCGGCGCGGCGGCAGCGGGGATGTCGCCAATCTCGGCGTAGCTCAGCTTGCCCGCGCGAAAGTGTGGGCCCTTGCGCATCACCAGCCGCACCAGCAGCGCCCGCGAGGGCAGCGGCAGTGCGCGGAAATCGGCGATGAACCGGGCTTCCTCGGGGTCGAGCAGGTCGGCGTAGCGGGCGTCGATCCAGTCGAGGGCGTGGTGGAAGTTGGTCAGGTAGTAGAGGCTGGGGTCGAGCGGCGCAGGCATCGGCAGGCACTGGTTTTACATACAGTGGCAAGGATGGCGTGATGGGGGCTCGGCCGCAAGGGTTAGCGCGGCCTTTCATCGGGAGATGCCAGGCTTTTCTGTAGGAGCGAACCGCTCCCGGCAGCGAGGCTCCCTGCAGGAGCGCCCCATGGGCGCGATCGCGGGCATGGCCCGCTCCTACAGGGGCAGCGGCATCAGTCCAGCTCTGTAGGATGGGTGGAGCGAAGCGATACCCATGCAGCGGGTACTCGGAATCGATGGGTATCGCTTCGCTCCACGCCATCCTACGGTCGTTCTTTGCTCTACCGCATCGCACCGGTTCAGCGGATCAACCCAGGCGGAACACCAGCGCCTTCAGGCCGCTGTCTTCCTCGATGTCGGCGAACTCCGGCGGGTTTTCCAGGCGCTCGACGAAGCGCAGCGGCGGCGCCTCGGCGGCCATGCCCTGGAGGAGGAAGTCGACGCCCACGGCCGGGTCGTTGACGCAGGCCAGCACGGTGCCGGCGCCGTCCAGCAGCTCCGGCAGGCGGCGCAGGACGCGGGCGTAATCCTTGTCGAGGACGAAGCTGCCTTTCTGGAAGCTCGGCGGGTCGATGATGATCAGGTCGTAGGGCCCGGATTTCTTCACCTTGCCCCAGGACTTGAACAGGTCGTGGTCGAGGAAGCTCACCTTCGACAGGTCGTGGCCGTTCAGGCGGTGGTTGTCGCGGCCACGGCTCAGCGCGGCGCGGGCCATGTCGAGGTTGACCACCTTCTGCGCGCCGCCGGCGATCGCCGCCACCGAGAAGCCGCAGGTGTAGGCGAACAGGTTGAGTACGCGCAGGCCTGCGGAATTGGCCTGTACCCACTGGCGGCCGTAGCGCATGTCGAGGAACAGGCCGTTGTTCTGCTTGCGGCCCAGGTCCAGCTGGTAGCGCAGGCCGTGCTCGCTGATCTGCCAGCCGTCCAGGACCTCGCCATGGATGACTTCCATGGTGCTGTCCAGGGTGTAGCGGTGCTGCAGCATCAGGCTGCGGGCGCCGGTGCTGCGCCAGGTCTCACTGGCCGCCAGTTCGCCCAGCATCGCCCTGAGCGCGGCCAGCTCCCCGGCTTCCGGCTCGCGGAACAGCGACACCAGCAGCACGCCTTCCAGCCAGTCGGCGGTCACCTGCTCCAGCCCCGGCCAGCGTCGGCCGCGACCGTGGAACAGGCGGCGGGTTTCCGCGGGGGCGGGGTTCAGGGCGGTGAGCAGTTGCTCGCGCAGGGTGGCGATGGCTTCGGTGTTCATCTTTCCGGTCTTTCTGATTCAGGCGATCGGGGTCAATCGGGCCGGCGATTCTACGCGCTCAGGCGCCATGGTGCTGCACCTGCAGTCTTTCCTCCGGGCGCGGGGCGACGAAGTAGCGGTTGAGCGCCTCGTAGCCCGCCGGGTCCAACGGCGCCGCCAGCGGGGCGATGGCGTGGCGCGCCAGCAGGCGGCTGCGGCAGGTGGCCGGGTCGACGTCGAGAAAATGCAGGCAGTGCTCGGCGCCGGCCTGCTCGGCCAGGTCGATCAGCCAGCGGCGGTCGGCTAGGGTATTGGCGGGGATGTCCAGCACCACGCTGGTGCCGGCGCGCAGCAGGCCGACCACGTGCGGGCCCATGACCTTGCGCACGCGGCGGGCGTAGAGCTGGTAATCGTCGGGGTTGCTGATGCCCCAGGGGAACAGCTCGGCCAGCCACTGTTCCTCGGCCAGCATCACGGTGCCGGGCGCCTCGGCCAGTTGCCGCGCCAGGCAGGATTTGCCCGATGCCGCCTTGCCGCACAAAAGGTGCAATGTGCCGGTGTTCATGTCGTGGCCTCCAGCAGGTCGGTGCCGTAGGAGTTGTCGACGGCGCAGCGCCAGGCGCCGTCGGCTTCGCGGCGAAACACGTAGGTGGCGCGACGGCTCAGCTTGCCGTGGCGGGTGTCGAGCAGGGTCTGCGCGACCACCAGGGCGGTGTCGCCGGTTTCGAGGATATCCAGCCGCCCCTGGCGCACCCGCAGCTTGTGCCCGAAGTGTTCGGCGATGGCGACGAAGGCCTGGCGGATCTGCGCCTTGCCGCGCGCCAGCAGGCCGGGCTTGACCACCAGCAGGGCGTCCTCGCTGTAGAACTCGATCAGTGCGTCGAAATCCTCGCGGCCGATGGCTTCGTCGGCGGCCTGGATGAGCGCTTGCAGGGGGTGCTGTTCGGGGTGGCGTGCCGGGTCCATGGGTGTCTCCTCGATCGGGAGCCTCGGACGGCAGGCATTAAAAAACCCGCCGGGAGGCGGGTTTGGTTGTTCGCTCGAATGCGCTAACCCACCATCGGAGTGATGGTGGTAATAATCGACTGGAAGGTGCGGTTGGCGGCATTCATGGCCCAGAAGCTAGCAGAAGTTTCATCCGTCGCGCCAGTGCTCTTTTTTGCAGGCGGCATGGCATGATCGCGCCGCGCCGTGGTCCAAACGCCACGGTGCGGATAACAGAGTCCCAGCGTCGTGCCTTTCTCCAAGTGGTAGCGGAGCTTTTCATGCCATCCCTTTTTCCGACCCGCAGCCTGCGCGCCCTGGCGCTGCTCGCCGGGTTGGCCGCGTCGGTCGATGCCGGCGCGGCGAGTTGCCCGTCAGGGCAGCGCCAGGTCTGCCTGGACACCTGCGTGTGCCTGCCAGACCTGGGCGCGGTACTCGGCCCGGTGTTCACCGATACCCGCAAGATGGCCGCGCAGGCGCTGGCCGTGTGGCTGCAGCAGTCCCGCGACCAGGCCGTGCAGGGCGGCACCGAGCCGATCCCGCTGGACATCCGCGCCCAGCTGCAGCCCTACTACCCCGACGACGTGCTGATGGCGGCGCGCTATTCCATCGGCGCGCTGGATGACCTGAATGCCGGCCAGGCGATCATGCAGAACCCCGACACCGAGGCCGTCACCCTGGTGGATGTGATCGTCTTCCGCAGCGAAGACGACGCGCAGAAGGACGTCGCCCTCTGGGCCCACGAACTGTGGCACGTGAAGCAGTATCAGGAGTGGGGCGTGCAGGGCTTTGCCACGCGCTATTCGGAGGATTTCGACGCCGTCGAGGCGCCGGCCTACGAGATGCAGCGGCGGGTCGCCAAGGACCTGCGCGACGGCAAGCTCAGCGCGCCGCAGAACAGCGTCAGCCGCTGAGGCTCAACGGCTGGCACTGGCCTCCGGCGCCGGCGTGCCGCCGCCGAGCGCCTTGCACAGGGCAATCAGGGTCAGGCGCAGTTGGGTATCGCTGTCCACTACGTCGCGGCGCGATTGCAGGTAGGCGCGCTGGGCGTCCAGTTCGACCAGGAAATCGGTCATGCCGCCGGCATAGCGCGCCTTGGCCATGCCGTAGGCGGCGTCGCTGCTGCGCAGTTTTTCCTGCAGGCGCTGGTTGCGCTGGCGTTCGGCGCCGTAGTGGTTCAGGGCGTCGTCCACTTCCTGCCAGGCCTTGAGCACGGTCTGCTGGTAGGACACCGCCGCTTCCTGCTGCTCCAGCTTGCGCAGGTTGATCTGCGAACGGCGCCGGCCGTTGTCGAAGATCGGCAGCGACAGGCTCGGGCCGACGGTCCAGGTGCGGCTGCCCCAGTCGCCGAACTGGCTGTCCTCCACCGATTCGTAGCCGAAGTGGGCGCCCAGGCGGATGGTCGGGTAGAGGTCGGCCACGGCCACGCCGATGTTGGCGGTGGCGGCGTGCAGCTGGGCTTCGGCGGCGCGGATATCCGGGCGGCGCCGCGCCACTTCCGAGGGCAGGCCCAGGCTCAGGTCCGGGGTCTGCGGCGCGGCCTGGGCGACGGGCTTCAAGTCGTCGCGCAGGCTGCCCGGTTCGGCGCCGATCAGTACGCCGATCTGGTTGATCGCCGCGCTCTCGCTGGCTTGCAGCTGCGGCAAGCTGGAGCGCAGTTCGGCGAGCTGGCCGCGCTGGCGTTCGACATCGAAATCGTCCACCAGGCCGCCGTCGGCGCGCACCTGGATCAATTGCATGGACTCCTCGGTGGCGGCGATATCCTGCTGTGCCACGGCGATCTGCTGCTGTACGCCGCGCAGCTCGAAGTAGCTGCGCGCCAGCTCCGCCGAGACGCCCAGGCGGGTCTCCTCGAACATCGCCTGCTGCGCCGCCACGCTGGCGTCGGCGGCCTCGATGGAGCGGCGGATGCGGCCCCACAGGTCGGGCTCCCAGGAGGCGTCGAAGCCGGCCTGGTAGAGCGTGAAGGGCTCGGCCAGGACCTTGGCGATCTGGTCGCTGTCGCCGGTGGGGGCGATGCGCTGGATCATCAGCGCGTTGGAGCCGTTCTCGCTCAGGCGCTGGCGGTTCACCGCAGCGGAGGCGTTGACGTCGACGCCGCGCTGGGCGGCCACCATCTGCCGCTGCATGCGGCTCTGGGCGAAGCGCAGCACGGCGGTGTTGAGGTCGGGGCTGGCCTTGTCGGCCCGGCGTTGCAGGTTGTTCAGCACCGGGTCGTTGAACAGGCTCCACCAGTCCTCGCTGAGCCGGGTTGCGCCTTCGGCCGGGTGCAGCTGCCCGCTGCCGGAGTGGGCGGCCTGCCAGCTGGCCGGCGTCTGCGTTTTCGGCGCCTCGTAGTCGGGGCCCACGGCGCAACCGGCGAGGCTGCCACCCAGCAGGGCCAGGGAGACGAAACGGGAGGTGCGGTTCATGGCTGACACCCTCTTGCAAAGCTAGTCATCCGAAGTGCCCTCGAAGCGTCGCGCGACATAGCCCATCAGCAGGCCGCCGAAGATACCGATCAGGCCGCAGGCCAGGCCCATGGAGCGGTTGCTCACCATGCCGACGTTCTTCACGTGGGTGGGCAGGCCGAGCAGGCCGATGAAGAACAGCATCGCCGCCGACAGGGCGATCAGGTAAATGCCGCCGGCGCGCCAGGAGTTGGTGGGGATGCCCTTCTTCCGGCAATACAGGTATCCGAGCCCAAACGGCAGGGCGAGCTGGGTGACGGCGAAGACGATGAATTGGCTGGTGTCGCTCATGGCTGTCCATTTCCAGGATGATTCCCTGTCAGGGTATTGCATTGGCTCGTCATGTCGGGTGATCCGCTACGCAAGCCGGTGGCGGAACAGCCACGAGGCGAGCGGCAGGGTGACGGCGGCCACCACCAGCATGGGGATCAGGTTCAGGCCCACGTCGGCCAGGGTCGCCCCTTCGAGGTAGACGCGCTGGATCAGGTCGATGCCGAAGCGCAGCGGGTTGGCGTAGGTCACGATCTGCAGGAACTCGGGCATGTTGCGCACCGGCGTGGCGAGGCCGGAAAGCAGCGTCAGCGGCATGATCAGCACGAAGGTGTAGAGCATCGCCTGCTGCATGTTCAGCGACACTGCACTGATCGACATGCCCAGCCCGACGCAGGCGATGGTGAACACCGTCAGCCCGCCATAGAGGTTGAGCAGCGAGCCGGCCATGGGTATTCGGAACCAGAACAGCGCCATCAGCAGAACCAGCGTGGCCTGCACCAGGCCGATCAGCAGCGGCGGGATGGCCTTGCCGAACATGATTTCCAGCGGCGTGTAGGGCGTCACCAGCAACTGGTCGAAGGTGCCCTGTTCGCGTTCGCGGGCCACCGAGAGCGCGGTGAGCATCAGTGTCTGCATCATGCTCAGGGTGGCGATCAGCGCCGGGATCAGCGGCCAGCGGGTTTCCAGGTTGGGGTTGTACCAGGAGCGGCTGACCACGCTGATGGGCGCCGAGGCCAGGCCCTGCTCGCGGTTGAATTCGTCCACCACCACGGCGAGGCCGGCGGCGGCGGAGCCGGCGGTGTTGGAGTTGCGTCCGTCGAGGATGACCTGGATCGGCGCGGCGTCGCCCTGGGCGAGGCGGGTCTGGAAATCCGAGGGAATGTGGATCACCAGCAGCGCCTTCTGCTCGTCGATCACCGTCTGGATTTCCTCCACGCGGGTCAGCGTCGCCACGCGGTGGAAGATACCGCTGCCATCCAGGCGTGAGATCAGGCGTGTGGAGGATTCGCTGTGGCTGAGGTCGAGCACGGCGTAGGGCGCGTCGTTGAGGTCGAAGGTGACGGCGTAGCCGAACAGCACGCTCTGCATGATCACCGGGGCGACCAGCACGATGCGGTTGGCCGGGTCCTTGAGGATCACCAGCAGTTCCTTGCGCCACAGGTTGAGGATGCGCCAGAGAAATTCCATGGAAGTCAGTCCAGCCGCTTGCGCGTCACCAGCCGCGCCAGGCCCAGCAGGGCGACGGCGTAGGCGGCGAGGATGGCGCAGTTCTTGAGGATCATTGGCCAGAAGTCGCCGGCCAGGAACAGGGATTTCACCAGTTCCATGAAGTAGGTCGCCGGCAGCAGGTTGCCGATCACGCGAATGGCGGTGGGCACGTTGCGCAGGTCGAAGATGAAGCCCGAGAGCATCATCGCCGGCAGGAAGCTGGCGAGCAGGGCGATCTGGCTGGCGAGGAACTGGTTCTTGGTCACCGCCGAGATCAGCAGGCCGATGCCCAGCGCCACCAGCATGTAGAGCATGGAGGCGATCACCAGAACGATGAAGGAGCCGTAGATCGGCACGTCGAACAGGAAGCGCGCGGCGAGCAGGCACAGCGCCAGGCCGATCATGCCGATGCCGAAGCAGGGGATGATCTTCGCCAGGAGGATTTCCACCGGGCGTACCGGCGTGACGAACAGGGCTTCGAGGGTGCCGCGCTCCCATTCGCGGGCCATCACCAGGGCGGTGAGGAAGGCGCCGACCAGGGTCATGATCAGCACGATCAGCCCCGGCACCAGGTACCAGGTGCTGGTGTTGGCGGCGTTGAACCACATGCGCTGGACGATGGTGACCGCGCCAGCCTGGCTCGCCGAGCCGGCGCCGCGGTCGGCCTGCTTCTCGGCGTAGCCGGCGAGGGCGCTGCTGACGTAGGTGGAGACGCTGGCGGCGCGGGTGGCATCCGAGCCCTGCACCAGCACCTGGATCTGCGCGTGGCCGTCGTTGAGGTTGCGGGTGAAGTCGGAGGGGAACTGCACCACCGCGTCCACCTCGCGGGCGCGCATCAGTTTCTCGCCTTCGGCGTAGGAGCGTACGAGGTGCGGCTCCAGGTATTCGGTGCGGCTGATCCCGGCGGCCACGTCGCGGGCCACGGGGGAGGGGTCGTCTAGCACGATGGCGACGATGGCGCGCTTCACATCCAGCGACAGGCCGTAGCCGAAGATCAGGATCAGCGCGATGGGCAGGCCGATGCCGATCAGCAGGTTGCTGCGGTCGCGCACCAGCTGCCGCACTTCCTTGCGCGTCAGCGAGGCGAGGCGCCGCCAGAAGCCGCCGGCGCTCATGCGGCGCCTGCCTTGGCGTGCTGGCGGTTACTTTCCACTATCTCAATGAACGCCTGCTCCATGTTCAGCGTGCTGCCCTGGCCGCCGGCCTGTTCGCGCACTTCACGCGGGGTACCCATGGCGAGCAGCTTGCCGGCATCCTGGATGACGATGCGGTCGCAGTACTCGGCTTCTTCCATGAAGTGGGTGGTGATGATGATGGTGGTGCCGGAAGCCGCCAGCGCCGTGATGCGCTGCCAGAAGCCTCGGCGGGCCAGCGGGTCGGCGCCGCTGGTGGGTTCGTCGAGGAAGAGGATTTCCGGTTCGTGGAGCAGGCCGACCGCCATCGCCAGGCGCTGCTTGAAGCCGCCGGGGAGCTGGCCGCTGGGCGAATCTTCCTGGCCGGTGAGGTCGAACTGCCGGGAGACTTCGCCCATCCGCTGGTTCAGCTTCTTGCCGCCCAGGCCGTAGGCGCCGCCGAAGAAGCGCAGGTTCTCCGCCACCGAGAGGTTGCCGTAGAGGGAGAACTTCTGCGACACATAGCCGACCTTGCGCCGCGCCTGGGCCCGCGCGTGGCGCAGGTTGACCCCGGCCACCTGGAGCGTGCCGCTGGTGGCCGGCAGCAGCCCGCAGAGCATGCGGAAAGTGGTGGTCTTGCCGGCGCCGTTGGGCCCGAGCAGGCCGAAGATCTCCCCGCGATGCACACTGAAACTGGTGCTGGCCACGGCGGTGAAGTCGCCGAACTTGCGCACCAGGTCCTTCACTTCGATCACGGTTTCGTCGCTGTCGGCGTGGCGGTGCGTTCCGGCCTTGAGCGAATCCATGTCGACCTGCTCGGCGTCGCTGCGCGCGCGCAGGAGGAACATGAAACCGTCTTCCAGGCGCGCCTCCACCTGGCGCACCGGGGCGCCGTCGAGCAGTTTGTCCAGGGTGGCCTGGTCGGCGTCGGGCTGGCGGATGAAGCGCACTTCTCCGGACTGCGGCACGGCATCGACGATGTTCTGGTGGTCGTCCAGCAGCCGGGCCTGCAGAGTGCGCGCGGGCTCGTCCGAGGGTGGCGTGGCGATGAAGCAGAGGTTGTCGGCGTGCTCGCGGATCGAGGCCGGGTCGCCCTGGGCCATCAGTTGGCCCTGGTGCAGCAGGAAGACTTCGGCGCAGCGCTCGGCCTCGTCCATGTAGGAGGTGGAAACCAGCACGCTGAGCTGCTCCTGCTCGATCAGTTGCTGGATGATTTCCCACAGCTCGCGGCGCGACAGCGGGTCGACGCCGACGGTGGGCTCGTCGAGCAGCAGCAGGTCCGGCGAGCGCACCAGGGTGCAGGCCAGCCCGAGCTTCTGCTTCATGCCGCCGGAGAGCTTGCCCGCCGGGCGGTCGGTGAAACGGGCGAGGTCGGTCATCTCCAGCAGGCGCTGGTAGCGTTCCTGGCGCTCCTTGTGCGGTACGCCGTGGAGGTCGGCGTAGAGGTCGAGGTTTTCCTGCACGCTGAGGTCTTCGTAGAGGCCGAAGCGCTGTGGCATGTAGCTGATGCGGTCCTGCACCTGCTGCGGCTGGGCGTGGACGTCCAGGTCCAGCACCGTGAGCGTGCCGGCGTCGGCCTGCAGCAGCCCGGCGACCAGGCGCAGGAAGGTGGTCTTGCCGGCGCCGTCCGGGCCGACCAGGGCGGTGAGCTGGCCGCGCGGGATGTCCAGGCTGATGTCCTTGAGCGCCTGCACGGTCTTGCCTGACTCTTTCACCAGGAAGTGCTTGGCCAGGCCTGCGGCGCGGATCACCGGGCCTTCGGCGTGGGTTGCCTGAACCGAGGCCATCAGCGCGGCTCGTCGGCGAAGCGCACCGTGGCCGGCATGCCCAGGCGCAGGCGGTTGTCCGGATCGGCCACCAGTACGCGTACCTCGTAGACGAGGCTGGTGCGCAGCTCCTCGGTCTGCACTGACTTGGGCGTGAATTCGGCCACCGAGGAAATGAACCCGACGTGGCCGTCGATGGCCTGGTCCGGGTGGCTGTCGGTGAACACCTGGGCTTTCATGCCGGGCTTGATCCGCCCCAGGTTGGTTTCGCTGACGTAGGCGCGAATCCATTTCGGGTCGGTCAGGGCCAGCGAATACACCGGGCGCTGCGGCGAGGCCATGTCGCCGGGTTCCAGCAGGCGCGAGCGCACGGTGGCGTTCTGCGGCGCCTTGAGGTCGGCTTCGTCGAGGTTGTGTTGCAGCAGTGCCACGTCGGCACGGGCGGCAGCGAGCTGGGCGTCGGCCTGGGCGATGTCTTCCGCGCGCGGGCCGATCTGTGCCAGGCGCAGGGACTTCTGCCGGTCTTCCAGTTCGGCCTGGGCGACCTTCTGCTGCGAGGTGGCGCTGTCGATGTCCTGCTGGCTGACGGCGCGGCCGCCGGGACTGTTGGCGCGAATGTCCTGCAGCCGGCGCAGTTGGGTGTTGGCGAGGTCGAGCTGGGCGCGGGCGGCCTTGTCCTGGGCTTTCGCCCGGTCGATGTCCTCGGGCCGCGAGCCGTTCTTCAGGCGCAGCAGGTTCTGCTCCTGGGCGGCGATCTGCGCCTGGGCCTTGTCGATCTGCAGGCGCAGGGTGCGGGTGTCGAGGCTGGCCAGCACGTCGCCGGCCTTCACCTGATCGCCTTCCTCGACATTCATCTTCGCGATGCGCTCGCTGCCGGTGAAGGCCAGCGACACCTGGCGGATGTCCACGTTGCCGTAGAGCACCAGGCGTTTGTCATCACTCTCGCGGGAGTGCAGGTACCACCACACTCCGCCCCCCAACAGCAGCGCCACGAGCGCCACCAGCACCAGCTTCTTCGGCATGAGCCCATCCCTGTTTCGTGACAGCCGGGTGAAGGATAGACAGTTCTGCACCGGGCACCCGGATCTGTATCAACGGCGCAACGCTCTAGCGTGTGTCCTGACCGTTCGACGGAAGATCGGGACCTTGGTTTCAACTCGTTTTGCCGGTTGGCTATAACGATTCCCAGTAGCCGTCACACGCAGCGCAGTTCCGACCTTTCGGGCGACGGCTGGGGCCCTTCCCGGGTTCCGGTCCATTGCCCATCGCCACCGCACGGGGTCGACCATGTCCAGACTGCGCCTGCCGCTCGCCGCGTTGTGCCCGCTCGCCGTGTTCTTAGTGGACGCCGCGCCTCTCCAGCCGCCACCCGAGTTCGGCTATGACGCCCAGGGCGCCACGACGGCGACGCTGACGGCGGAGCGCCACGAAGTGGCGGTGGGTGACGTTCGCTACGACACCCTGGTGTTCAACGGCCAGTACGACTCTCCGCTGTTGCGGCTCAAGCCCGGCGGAGAGCTGACCCTGCGCCTGGACAACCGCATGGACGACATCACCAACCTGCATTTCCACGGCATGACGGTCACGCCGCTGGACGGTGGCGACAGTATCTTCCGCGAGACGAAACCCCACGAGGTGGGCGAGTACCACTTCGCCATTCCCGCCAACCACAGCCCCGGAGCGTACTGGTACCACAGCCACTTTCACGGCGGGTCGCAGTACCAGGTGTCGGCCGGGATTGCAGGGCCGATCATCGTCGACGGCATGCTCGATCCATTCCCCGAGCTCAAGGGCATCAGGGAACGCGTGCTGGTGTTGCGCAACTTCCAGAAGACCCTGACCGGGCGTAACGCCACCGAGGTCATCACCAGCGCGCCGTCGATCCGCACCATCAATGGCCAGTTCGAACCGACCATCGCTATCCAGCCGGGCGAGACACAGCTCTGGCACTTCATCAACATCGCCGCCAACCAGTACTTCCGTATTTCCATCGACGGGCAGTCGATGCAGGTGCTGTCCCGCGACGGCAATACCGTGACCCGCCGGGTCGATGCGAAAGCGGTGCTGATCGGCCCGTCGGCGCGCTTCAGCGTGCTGGTGGTGGGGCCGGCGGCCGGGCGCCACGACGTCACCCTGGGCGCCGCCAACACCGGCCCGGCCGGGGACACCTATCCGGCCCAGCGGCTGGCGATCCTCGAGTCCGGCGGCGCGGCGGTGACGACGAAGCAGATCACCAGCCCCTATCCGCAGGCCGAGGACTTCCGCCAGGAAAAGGTCGCCAAGGTGCGCCAGTTCGCCTTCCAGGATTCGGACAGCGACCCCAACACCTTCTACATCAACGGCACGCGCTTCGACGCCGGCAAGGTGAATACCACGGTGAAGCTGGGCGACCTGGAGGAGTGGCGGCTGTACAACCCGTCCCAGGAACTGCACCAGTTCCACATCCACCAGACCGACTTCCAGGTCGTGGAAATCAACGGC
Organism: Enterobacterales bacterium AE_CKDN230030158-1A_HGKHYDSX7; assembly: GCA_046940325.1. Lineage (GTDB taxonomy): Bacteria > Pseudomonadota > Gammaproteobacteria > Pseudomonadales > Pseudomonadaceae > Pseudomonas. Next base: position 30,162 of record JBKYMN010000004.1, read on the forward strand.
AAGCCGGTGCGTTTCAGTGGCTACCGGGACAACGTGTACATCCCCGCTACCGGCTCGATCACCCTGCGCATTCCGTTCCGCGACCCGGTGATGCTCGGCAAGTTCGTCTACCACTGCCACATCCTCGAGCACGAGGACGGCGGCATGATGCAAGCGATCCAGGTAGTCCGCCCGGAGGACTACGAGCAGGCGGTGAAGCTCGAACCCCTGGGCGGAATCTACGGCGACAACCAGACGTGCGCCTATCTGCGTAACACCGGGCGGGACTTCGACAAGTCCAACCCGCTGGCCAAGTGAGGGCGCCGCCATGAACCCCAATCGCCTGACCCTGCCGCTGCTCGGCGCACTGCTGGCCAGTCCCGCCGCGCACGCCGACGACGGCCAGTACCCCAACGTCGGCCTGGATTACGACGCCACCTTCCAGTACGACTACACCCGCGCCGACCACTCCCAGCCCGGCGGCCGGGAGACGCTGGACGGCTACCCGGACATCAACAGCACCTTCTACTTCCGTTTCAGCCGCGATGCGCAGATTCGCTTCTCCACCGAGATCAACCCGATCGACCCGCCGAACAACGGCGAGAAGCGCTTCTTCGAAGACGTCGGCATGGTCATCAACGAGCTGGACTACTACCAGCAGTTCGACAACCAGGCTTTCGTCGTCGGCAAGTACCACGTCCCCATCGGCCGTGCCATGGACCAGGCGCCGGGTCTCTATACCGGCGATTTCGTCGATACCTACGACATGGACGGCATGCTCGGCGGTACCTACTCATACCGCTTCTTCAGCCAGAGTCTGGGCAATATCGAACCGAACCTGAGCCTGTATACGGCCGACAACTCCTACCTGGGCCGGCCGTACTTCCGCCATGGCGAGATGCTCAAGAAGGACGCCGGCGGCCCGGCCAACACCGGCAAGCTGGACTCCTATGCGGTGATGGTGAACTGGCTGGCGATTCCGGCTATTCCCTACCTGGAATTGCAGGCCGGCTACGCGCGCAGCCGCGAGGGCGACGCGGTGGAGGGGCAGGGCGAGCCGGACGACGAGGTCATCCGCCTGGCGTCGGCACGCTATATCTGGGCCTTCCGCGGCAATACCCTGGGGCCGACGCTGGACCGGCAATACATGGACCTGGTGCCCTTCATCGAGTACGCCGACGTCGACAACGAGGACGCCATCGCCGGCAACGACACGAAGTACCTGACCACCTCGCTGACCTTCGACTGGGGCCTGTGGGCCTTCGGCCTGACGCGCACCAACAAGACCTACAGCCAGAGCGGCACGCCAACCGACTACCTCAACGAGTTCAGCGTGGTCTACAACATCACCGGGCAGCTCAAGCTCGACGTCTCCGCCGGTACCCAGAAGCAGCAGGGCGAGAACTCCAACATCGTCGGCCTGGCGCTGACCTATTCGGGAGGCTACTGACCATGCGGCTCTGGATACTCTGCGTGGCACTGCTGGTGGGCACGCTGGACGCGGCGACCCGCACCGATGTCGGCGGGCCGTTCAGCCTGGTCGACCAGGACGGCCAGCGCGTCACCGAGCGCAGCTACGAGGGGCGCCCGGCGCTGCTGTATTTCGGCTTCACGTCCTGCCCGGACATCTGCCCGACGGACCTCGCCAGGATGGCGCGGATCGCCCGCGCGGTGCAGCAGGAGAAGGGCATCAAGCCACGGCCGATCTTCGTCACCCTCGATCCCGAGCGCGACACGCCGCAGCAGCTCAAGGGCTATGTCGGCCACTTCGATGCGGAGTTCGTCGGCCTCACCGGCACGCCGCAGGAAATCGCCGGCATCACCGACGAGTACCACGTGTTCTACAAGAAGGTGCCCTACGGCGATAAGCCCGGCGAGTACACGGTCGATCATTCCACCTTCCTCTTCCTGGTGGACAAGGATGGCGGCTACCTCGACCACTTCGGTCGGGGGCTGAAGGAAGAAGAAATCATCCAGCGTGTGAGCGCGCACCTCGCGCCGTAGCCTGGCGGATAACCTGTACCCGGTTATCCGCCCTACGCTGGGTGGGGCTGTAGGAGCGACTTTGCTCGCGAACGGTTTCCTCCCTGGCACCCGGCGGCATGCGGTTCGCGAGCAGGCTCGCTCCTACAGGGATTGGCGCTTCGTCAGCTTCCGCGCCAGCCGCCCGATTGCCTGTTAGCGTGGAAGGACACGTCTCGCGGAGTGACCGTCATGGACAACGAGAGCAGGCTCCTCGCCCACCACCGATCCTCCTGGCACCTGCGCGCCCTGCGGATGCAGTGGTTCGGCCTGGTGTTGCTGTTCCTCGCCGCGGCACTCGCGGCGCTGACCGACTTCCTCGACCAGGGGGGCGGGGTGGCCATCCTCATCGCCTTCGCCCTGGTCGGCCTGGTGGCGCTGCTGGTGGCACGGCTGATCCTGCTGAGCCCGGCGGGCAGGCTGCGTCCGCGACACCCGTGACCGCTCGTTCCAGTACCGTCAGCGCCGCGGAATGGACTGCACCTGGGGCTGGATCTGCTGCTGCGGGATGCGCTGGTAGCCCATCTGCCCGTCGTCCATGGGCGGTGGGGGCGGGGCGTCGGGGTGGCCATTGTGGGTGCCGCAGGAAGAGCCGCCGAGCAGCACGGCCAGCGCGCCGACCAGCAGCAGGAGAGTGGACTTGCCCATGGCGGTTCTCCCGGAAGATACCTGGCTCCAGTGAACGCGATAACCCGCCTGCGAAGGGGCCGGACTGACGAGCGGGCGACGCTGCAACGAAGCGGCCATACGACCCTGGCGATTGCTCGAAACCGCGTCGCACGGGGCTTGCGGCGCTCGTGCAGATTGCCATGGCTCAGCCATACTCAAGCCACTCGCCCCGGCACTGGGCTCGGGGGGCAAGGAGGGCGGGATGCTCGACTACGTTGCTTTGGGAATACTGATCTTCGCTGCGGTGGTGCTGTTCTACGGCATCATCGTGCTGCACGACATACCTTATGAAATCGCGGTGCACCGCGATCACCCCCATCAGGACGCGATCCACGCGGCCGGTTGGGTGAGCCTGTTCACCCTGCATGCGCTCTGGCCGTTCCTCTGGATCTGGGCGATGTTGTACCGCAAGGACCGTGGCTGGGGCTTCCACCACGGACCAACACCGCAAGCCGAGGCCGAGTACCTCGAGGGGCAACTGGCCGAGCTGCGCCAGCGCCTGGAGGTGCTGGAGGGCCGCGCGCCCGGCCCCGCCACGGCACCGCCGGTGGCACCCACCGCCGCGCAACCGGGCGGGGAGGGCTGAGCCATGGACCTGTTGCTGATCCTGACCTACACCGCCCTCTGCATCGCCATCTTCAAGATCTTCCGCATCCCGCTGAACAAGTGGACGGTACCCACCGCCGCGTTGGGCGGCGTGGTGCTGATCGGCGCGCTGATCTTCACCATGAACTACAACCACCCCTATTCCGAGGTGGCGCGCACCTACTTCGTCACCACGCCGGTGATCCCGGTGGTGACCGGGCAGGTGGTCGAGGTGCCGGTGAAAAGCAACGAGATGATCGAGAAGGGCGCGGTGCTGTTCCGCCTCGATCCCAAGCCGTTCCAGCTGAAGCTGGATTCGATCAAGGCGCAGCTGGTGTCGGCGCGCGCCGACCAGGCCCGCGCCCGCGAACTGGCACTGCGCAACGTGGGCAACAAGCGGGATGTCGACCTCACCACCGCCCGCGTCGATGACTTGAACGCGCAACTGGGGCTGGCCCAGTTCAACCTCGACAATTCGGTGGTGCGTGCTCCGTCGCGAGGCTTCGTCACGCACGTTTCGCTGCGCCCGGGGATGATGGCGACGCGGCTGCCACTGCGCCCTTCCATGGTCTTCGTACCCGATGAGGGCCAGTATTTCGTTGCCTGGATGCGGCAGAACAGCCAGCTGCGCCTCACTGCCGGGGACGAGGCCGAGGTGGCCTTCGACGGCATTCCCGGCAAGGTCTTCGCTGGCAAGGTGAAGCAGGTCATCGCCGTGATCGGCGAGGGTCAGGTCCAGCCGTCCGGCACCATGATCAGCTACAGCGGCTCGCCACCCGCCGGCCGCGTGCCGGTGTTCATCGAGATCACCGACCCCGACTACGCCCAGTACGCCAAGCTGATGCCCGGTGGCTCCTATGGCCAGGCGGCGTTGTACAGCCAGCATTTCCACCACGTGGCGATCATGCGCAAGATCCTCCTGCGCATGGCGGCCTGGATGAACTACATCTTCCCGTTCCACTGATCCGCCCCCGCGCTGCGGCCGTCCGGCCGCAGCCATTCCCCCGAAGTTGCACCCCACTTGTAGGAGCGAGCTTGCTCGCGAATCGCTTGACGCCCGGCGCTGCCGGCAAACACGGTTCGCGAGCCAGCTCGCTCCTACAGGCACGCCGCAGGACTGTGCCAGGCCTGGCCTGTCATGAAATGAAAAGCCCCTGTCGCACGATGTGAAGCTCCCCGACGGCCCCCTGCCTATTGTCCGCTCAAAGGGCGCTTGCCTGCTCCAAACGCAAGCGCCCACGACAACAAGACAACTGGAGATTCCGGCCATGGCCAAAGCCGTTCGTTTCTATGAAACAGGGGGACCCGAAGTCCTGCGTTACGAGGACGTGGAGGTCGGCGAGCCCGGCCCGGGGCAAGTACGCATCCGCCATGTGGCGGTGGGTCTGAACTACGCCGACACCTACTTCCGCAATGGCACCTACGCCGTCCCGCTGCCCAGCGGCATGGGCGTGGAAGCCGCCGGTGTGGTGGTCGCGGTGGGTGAGGGCGTGAGCAACGTCGTGCCCGGTGACCGCGTGACCTACACCGGCTTCATCAATACCCTCGGCGCCTACAGCACCGAGCGCCTGGTGCCGGCGGCGCCGCTGATCCGCCTGCCGGAGAACATCGCTTTCGAGACCGCCGCCGCCATGACCATGCGGGGCCTGACCTCGGCCTACCTGCTGCGGCGCATCCACGACTTCAAGCCGGGCCAGAGCATCCTGTTGCACGCCGCCGCCGGCGGTGTCGGACTGATCGTCGCGCAGTGGGCGAAGCTGCTCGGCCTGCGGGTGATCGGCACCGTTTCCAGCGACGCCAAGGCGGAGATCGCCTTCGCCCATGGCTGCGAGCACGTCATTAACTACAGCCATGAGAGTGTCGCCGAGCGTGTGCGCGAACTCACCGACGGCCGTGGGGTGGACGTGGTCTTCGACAGCGTCGGCAAGGACACCTTCATGACTTCCCTGGAGTCGCTCAAGCGCCGAGGCCTGATGGTCTGCGTCGGTACCGCGTCGGGGCCGATCCCGCCGTTCGACCCGGTGTTGCTGGCGATGAAGGGTTCGATCTTCCTGACCCGCCCGGCCCTGGCCGACTACATCGCCGACCCGGCGGAAAAGGCGGCGCTGCTGGACGAACTGTTCACCCACGTGGGCAACGGCGACATCCGCATCGAGATCAACCAGCACTACGCGCTGGAAGACGCCGTGCAAGCCCACCGCGACCTCGAGTCGCGCAAGACCACCGGTTCGTCGATCTTCGTCATCTGAGGGCGTCGCCATGCACGTAGAACGTCTGACCTGCAGCATTGGCGCCGAAATCTCCGGGGTGAACCTGGGCGATGCGTCGCGCGACGAAGGCCTGTTCGCCGAGCTGCGCGAACTGCTGCTCAAGCACAAGGTGCTGTTCCTGCGCGACCAGGACATCACCCGTGCCGAGCACGTCGCTTTCGCCCATCGCTTCGGCGAGCTGGAAGACCACCCGGTGGCCGGCAGCGACCCGGACCACCCGGGCCTGGTGCGCATCTACAAGACCGCGGACCTGCCCAACGACCGCTACGAAAACGCCTGGCACACCGACGCCACCTGGCGCGAGGCGCCGCCCCTGGGCTGCGTGCTGCGCTGCGTGGAGTGCCCGCCGGTGGGCGGCGACACCATGTGGGCGAACATGGCCCTGGCCTACGAGATGCTGCCCGCCGAGATCAAGGAACGCATCGCGCCCCTGCGCGCGCGCCACAGCATCGAGGCCAGCTTCGGCGCGGCCATGCCGATCGAGAAGCGCCTGGCGCTCAAGGCGATGTACCCGGACGCCGAGCACCCGGTGGTGCGCACCCACCCGGAAACCGGCGAGAAGGTGCTGTTCGTCAACGCCTTCACCACCCACTTCAGCAACTACCACACCCCGCAGAACGTGCGCTTCGGCCAGGACGCCAATCCCGGCGCCTCGGACCTGCTGCGCTACCTGGTGAGCCAGGTGTACATCCCCGAGTTCCAGGTGCGCTGGCGCTGGAAGAAGAACGACGTGGCGATCTGGGACAACCGCAGTACCCAGCACTACGCAGTGATGGATTACCCGCCCTGCACGCGCCGCATGGAGCGCGCCGGGATCATCGGCGACAAGCCGTTCTGAGCCCTCTTCACAACAACAATTACGGAGACCGACATGCAATTCTTCGACGATTCGCTGCACCCCGAGAACCAGGAGAAAGTCGTCATCACCACCGCGCCCTATGGCCCGGAATGGATGCCCGAGGACTTCCCCGAAGATATCCCGGTGACCATGGACGAGCAGGTGCAGAAAGCGGTGGACTGCTATGAAGCCGGCGCCACCGTGCTCCACCTGCACGTGCGCGAGCTGGACGGCAAGGGCTCCAAGCGCCTGTCCAAGTTCAACGAGCTGATCGCCGGCGTACGCGAGGCCGTGCCGGACATGATCATCCAGGTCGGCGGCTCGATCTCCTTCGCCCCGGAAAGCGACGGCGAGGCGGCCAAGTGGCTGTCCGACGACACCCGCCACATGCTCGCCGAGCTGACCCCCAAGCCTGACCAGGTGACGGTGGCGATCAACACCACCCAGATGAACATCATGGAGCTGCTCTACCCGGAGTACCTCAAGGGCACCTCCCTGGAAAACCCGCTGTACCAGGCGGCCTACAGCGAGATGACCGTGCCCGCCGGCCCGGCCTGGGTCGAGGAGCACCTGAAGCGTCTGCAGGCGGCCGGTATCCAGCCGCACTTCCAGCTCACCGGCATGCACGCCCTGGAAACCCTCGAGCGCCTGGTGCGCAAGGGCGTCTACAAGGGCCCGCTGAACCTGACCTGGATCGGCATCGGCGGCGGCTTCGACGGCCCCAACCCGTTCAACTTCATGAACTTCGTGCACCGCGCACCGGACGGCGCGACCGTCACCGCCGAGTCGCTGCTCAAGAACGTCCTGCCGTTCAACATGATGGCCATGGCCATGGGGCTGCACCCGCGTTGCGGCATCGAGGACACCATCATCGGCCAGCACGGCCAGCGCATGAGCTCGGTGGAGCAGATCCAGCAGTGCGTCCGCGTCGCCCATGAACTGGGTCGCGAGGTCGCCAGCGGCAAGGAAGCGCGTGCCATCTACAGGATCGGCGTGCAGTACGACAGCGTCGAGGAAACCCTGCGCATGAACGGCATGGCGCCCAACCGCCAGCCGGGCCAGAAGTCCGTCCCGCAACGCGCGTGACAGGCTCCGGCGCGGGTTCTGCCAGTAACCCGCGCCGGCTTTCAACCAGAACAACAAGAATCCACTGACCCACCCGGAGCACCCTCGACATGGCCATCCACTCCGTCGCCCTGGGCGACATCCCTGCCACCGTGCCCAGCGTGCCGCGCCGCTACGCCTGGGTGGTCTTCGCGCTGACCTTCGGCCTGCTGATTTCCGACTACATGTCGCGCCAGGTGCTCAACGCCGTGTTCCCGCTGCTCAAGGCCGAATGGACCCTGAGCGATGCGCAGCTCGGCCTGCTCAGCGGCATCGTCGCGGTGATGGTCGGGCTGCTGACCTTCCCGTTGTCGCTGCTCGCCGACCGCTGGGGCCGCGTACGCAGCCTGGCGCTGATGGCGATGCTGTGGAGCCTGGCCACCCTGGGCTGCGCCGTGGCGCAGACCTTCCCGCAGATGTTCGCCGCACGCTTCTTCGTCGGCGTCGGTGAGGCCGCCTACGGCAGCGTCGGCATCGCCGTGGTCATCTCGGTGTTCCCGGCGCACCTGCGCGCCACCCTGACCGGTGCCTTCATGGCCGGCGGCATGTTCGGCTCGGTGCTGGGCATGGGCCTGGGCGGGGTACTCGCCGCGCACCTGGGCTGGCGCTGGGCCTTTGCCGGGATGGCGCTGTTCGGCCTGCTGCTGGCGCTGCTCTATCCGCTGATCGTCAGCGAGAAGCGCATCGCCCCGGTGGCCGCCGCCGAAGCCAGGCAGCAGGCCGGCGGGCGCTCGTTGCGCAGCCTGTTCGGCAGCCGTTCGGTGATCGCCGCCTACCTGGGCAGCGGCCTGCAACTGTTCGTCGCCGCCGCGGTGATGGTGTGGATTCCCAGCTACCTGAACCGCTATTACCACCTGGACACCGGCAAGGCCGGGCTGATCTCTGCGGTGATCGTGCTGGTCGGCGGCAGCGGCATGGTGCTCTGCGGCATCCTCTGCGACCGCCTGGGCCGCGCCAACCCACCGCGCAAGATCATTCTCGCCATCGGCTTCTGCCTGGTCAGCTGTGTCCTGCTGTCCATCGCCTTCCACCTGCCGCCGGGCACCGCGCAGCTGAGCCTGCTCGCGATGGGCATGCTGGTCGCGGCCGGCACCTCGGGGCCGTCCGGCGCCATGGTCGCCAACCTCACCGCGCCGGCCGTGCACGGCACGGCCTTCGCCACCCTGACCCTGGCCAACAACCTGCTGGGGCTGGCGCCCGGCCCGCTGCTCACCGGCGTGCTGGCCGACCATATCGGCCTGGATCGCGCCTTCCAGCTCATTCCGCTGCTGAGCATCCTCGCCGCGCTGGTGTTCATCTACGCCCGTCGCCACTACCACAACGACATGCGCCGCCTGCGCGGCGAAGAGGAGGGCGCCTGATGCCGACTCTCAACCTGGACATGACTTTCGACTTCATCTGCCCCTGGTGCCTGATCGGCAAGCGCAACCTCGACGTCGCGCTGCGCCTGCTGGCGCGCCAGCGTCCCGAGCTGCGGGTTCGGGTGAACTGGCTCGGCCTGCAACTGCTGCCGCAGATAGCCATGCAGGGCGAGCCCTTCGCCGAGTTCTACCAGCGCCGCCTGGGCGGCAAGCGTGCCGTGAAGGCGCGCATGGGCGAAGTGCGCCGGGCGGCGGAGAGTGCCAAGGTCGACCTCGATCTCGAACGTATCCCCACCATGCCCAACACCACCTATGCGCACCGGGTGTTCCAGCGCGCAGTGCACGTGGGCAGCGACAACCAGAAGGAACAGCTGCTGGAGATGATCTTCCGCGCGCACTTCCAGCTCGGCCAGGACATCGGCAACCGCGACACCCTGCGCCGCCTGCTGCGTGCCTGCGATTTCAGGGAGACCGATTTCGACGACGCCCTGGCCGACGGCGCCCGCCAGTTCATCGGCCGGCGCGTGGCACTGGCCGATTCCAGCGTGCCGATGTTCCTCCTCGAGGGCCGCGCCTTCGCCCTTGGCGGGCAAAGCCCGGAGCAGTTGCTGGCGGCCCTGTATCGCGCCCTGGAACGGCAATTCCCGGAGGCGATCCCGGCATGAGCGGTGCGATCCACATTCCCGCCGAACGCCTGCCGGCTCGCGGCGGCCGCAGCCTGTTCCACCACGAGAAAGGCATCGTCCTGCTGTTCGATGTCGAGGGCGAGTTGCATGCCATCGACGACCGCTGCCCCCATGCCGGTGCCTCGTTGTTCAGTGGCCGCCTGGACGGCCGCTGGCTGCAGTGCCCGGCCCACGGCCTGCGCTTCGACCTGAATACGGGCTGCCCGGCGGGCATCAAGGGCTTCGGCCTGCGCCGCCACGAGGTGCAGTGGCGCGGCGGCGAGTGCCATGTGCTGATCTGCGACGAGCAGGTGCCGGCATGAGCGCGCTGACCCTTTCCGCTCTCGGCTCGCAGAGCCGAACCCTGCTGCCCGGCCTGCTGGTCAGCGCCATGGTGGCGGCAGCCGCGACCTTTCTCTCCGAGCACTATGGCGCGCCGGTGATGCTCTTTGCGCTGCTGCTGGGCCTGGCGCTGAACTTCCTGTCCGCCGACAGCGTGTGCAAGGCCGGCATCGAGTTCACCGCCCGCGAGATATTGCGCCTGGGCGTGGCGCTGCTGGGCATCCGCATCACCTTCGGGCAGATCGCCGAGCTGGGCTGGCAGCCGGTGGTCATGGTCGTCGTGCTGGTGACGGCGACCATCCTGGTCTCCATCGCGGCGGCGCGCGCCATGGGCTTCAACTTCCTCTTCGGCCTGCTCACCGGTGGCGCCACGGCCATCTGTGGCGCTTCGGCGGCCCTGGCCCTGGCGGCAGCGCTGCCGGCGCATACGCAGAAGGAAAAGGCCACGCTGTTCACCGTGCTCGGCGTCTCGGCGCTGTCGACCCTGGCGATGATCCTCTACCCGATGATCGTCCGCTCGCTGGACCTGCCACCGCTGCAGGCGGGCATCTTCCTCGGCGGCACCATCCACGATGTGGCCCAGGTGGTGGGCGCTGGCTACAGCATCTCGAAGGAAGTCGGCGACAGCGCCACGGTGGTCAAACTGATGCGCGTGGCCATGCTGCTGCCGGTGATCCTCTGCGCGGCGATGATCACCCGCGCCCGTGGCGTGGAGCCGGGGGACAAGCGTCCGCCGCTGCTGCCGTGGTTTGCCGTGGGCTTCGTGGTGCTGGCGGCGGTGAACAGCACCGGCTTCCTGCCGTCGCTGGTGGTGGAGGCGGGCGGGAAGCTGTCGCAGTGGTGCCTGGTGATTTCCATCGCCGCGCTGGGGATGAAGACCCAGCTCAAGGCGCTGGCGACGGTGGGGGTGAAGCCGATCCTGCTGATGGTGGGGGAGACGGTGTTCCTGGCCCTCTTGGTGCTGGGGATGTTGAAGGTCGCGGGTTGATTCCGCTGCGCCGGTCGTAAGCCGTAGGGCGCATAACGCGCCAGCGTTATCCGCCCTACGCAAAGACTCCTGTTTTGGCTTTGGCTTTTGAGGGCTTCCAGAGGAACTCCGATCACCTTGGCCTCCCGATAACGCCGACGTAATCGGTGAAACACTCGGTAGGATGGTGTGGAGCGCAGCGATACCCATGCTGTTGCTGCACGGACTCGATGGGTATCGCTACGCTCCACCCATCCTGCGAACTGTTTTGGCTTTTGAGGGTTTCCAGAGAAACTTCCGCGCGCGCCGAGTGCCCCTTTCAGGAGGCCGAAGGTGATCGGAGTTTCAGGGGTTGAGCGACATGGATGTCGCGAGAGCGGCGATGGGCCAGGGACGGCCCTTCGCCGCGGGCCCCTGGAACTCCGAAGAACCGAGGGTACTTTTCGCGAAGCGAAAAGCCGGATGGCAGGGGCGAGACTTTTGCCTACTTTGGGAGGGGCGGCCATCCGTCGTTTGCCAAAGTAGGTCGCCCGAGGGGGCGAAACACGAAGTTCGCGCGTACGCCGAAGCGACGCGGGAACACCGAACCGTGATGCATTTGGTTTTGGAGTTTCTGCGTCGCATGAGTGTGTTCGGATGTAATGGGTTTCGCCCCCTCGGGCGAGTCACTTTTCCAAACACCGAAAAGTAACCAAAAGGCTTGCCCCGGACATCCGGTTTTTCGCTTGGGGCGAAAAATTCCCTCGTTGAATCGAAGTTTCAGGGGCACGCCACGACGGGCCATCCCTGGCCCATCGTGGCTCTCGCGACATCCATGTCGCTCAAGCCCTGAAACTCCAATTCAACGAGGCCTCCTGAACGGGGCGTTCGGAGTGCGCTGACGTTTATCTGGAAGCCTTGCTAAGCCAAAGCCAAAGCCAAAGCCAAAGTCAAAGCCAAGCCGGAGTCAGGGCGCGATCTTCGTAGGAGCGAGCTTGCTCGCGAACCGCACGGCACCACCCCCTCAGGAGTGAATCACTCCCCCTCCCGCCCCAGATGCTCCTTGCGCCAGGCCGCCGGCGACACGCCGAACTGCACCGCGAACCAGCGCGTGAACGAACTGGGCATCGAATACCCCAGCAGGTCGGCGATGCGCCCCAGCGAATAGCGTGGGTTCTCCATGTAGCGCAGCACCAGCTCGCGGCGGACTTCGTTGATCAGGTCGGAGAAGGTCACCCCGTTGTCTTCCAGCCGCCGTTGCAGCGTGCGCACGTTCAGTCCCAGCGACTGGGCGATCTGCTCGATGGTCGCGCGACCCATGGGCAGCAGCAGGTAGATGGACTTGCGCACCTCGTTCAGCGTGCTGCCGTCGGTGGCGCCGGGCAGGGAGTCGACGAAGCTGCGGGCATGTCGCGCCATGGCCGGGTCGGCCATCGGGTTGGCGGCGTCGAGGTCGGCAGCGGGAATCACGATGCCGTTGAACTCGCTGCCGAATTCGATCTTGCAGCCGAACAGACGCCGGTGGACCTGCAGGTCCGCCGGGGCGTCGTGGCTGAAGTTGACGCTGATCGGTCGCCAGTGCGGGCCGAGGAGGGCGGCGCAGAGGCGGTAGAGCGTGCCCAGAGCCAACTCCAGGCCCTGGCGCATGGGCATCGGCGGCACGGTGAGGAGCTCCTCGCGCAGGATCGCCATCTTGCCTTCCTGGTCCACGTACAGCGCCAGGGATTCGTTGAGCAGGTGGCGGTAGCGAATGATGGTGTCCATCGCTTCACGCAAGGTGGCCTGGTGCGACAGCAGCAGGCTGATCACGCCGAAATCGGCGAGTTGGCGCGATTCGGCCATGCGCAGGCCGAAGGTCTCGCAGCCGCTGATGCGCGCCGAGTCCTCCAGCAGGCTGACCGCCGCAGAGACGGGGATGCGCTGCTCCGGGTGCTCGAGCATGGATTGAGAGAGGCCCACCGCACTCAGTTGCTGCTGCGGGTTGAGGCCCAGGTGCCGGGCCACTTCCAGGTAGTTGGTCAGGGCCGCAATGCGAACCATTGGAGTCATGCCGATCGCCTTCTTGTTCTTGTGATTGCTGCGTGCCGGCGGGGTCCGGGGACGCCGACGGCCGAGCGCACGCTGGCTGGGTCGATGACAACAGATTCTATCGGCAGCTGTAACCAAGCGTGTACGAAGTTTCGCAGTTCGGCCAGTGCCTGCGACGCTCTGGAATGCGCCGTACGTCCCGTGGTGCCAGTCATGCAGCCAAGCGGCGAGGCGTCAGGCGGGGCGGGGCCTGTCATCAAATGCGAAGTGCCTGACGCTCAATGCAAAGCACCGCCACCGGTGCACCTCTACTGTCTGTCCAACAAGTTCGAAATCACCCAAAGGTGACCCGGTGAGCAACTACAAATCTACCACCACCGTCCTCATGGTCCCCGGCTTGCGCGATCACGTCGCCGAGCACTGGCAGACCCTGCTTCAGCAGCGCCTGCCCAATGTCCGCAGCGTGCCGCCGCTGACCGAGAACAAGCTGGACCTGAATGCCCGTGTCGAGGCCATCCAGCGCGAGCTGGAAAGCATCGACGGCGAGGTGATCCTGGTCGCCCACAGCGCCGGTGTACTGATGGTCGCCCACTGGGCGGCACGCTACAGCCGGCCGATCAAGGGTGCGTTGCTGGCGACTCCGCCGGACCTGGATGGCAACTGGCCGGCTCACTATCCCAAGCCCGCCGTGCTGGCCGAGATGGGCTGGTCGCCGCTCCCGCAGCAACCTTTGCCGTTCCCGGCCCTGGTGGCCTGCAGCGACAACGATCCACTGGCCACGCCCGACGCCGTGCGACGCCTCGCCGAAGCCTGGGGCGCCAGCCTGGTGGAGCTGGGCCGCGTCGGCCACCTCAACCCCGCTTCGGGATTCGGCGACTGGCCTGAGGCGCAGGCGCTGATCCAGATGCTGGACAGCTGATTCACCACCCCTGACTCAACAGCAACCCCCGGTTCCGGCGTTCGCGCCGGGGCAGGCCCTCGTGCGCCCTGGCGTACGCGAAAGGGGCTGCGGGACGGGCCCGGAAAGCGTCCCGACCACAACAAGAAACGGAGCACACGCATGCATCATCAGAGCAACCCCCTGCAACGCTGCCTGCTGGCAACCGCTGTCGTCACCGCGATGGCCAGCCAGTCGCTGCAGGCCTTCGAGCTGGACACCGGCAACCCCGACCTGTCGATCCGCTTCGACAACACCGTCAAGCTCAGCTACGGGCAGCGGGTCGAGTCGCCCAACAGCAAGATCGCCGGCACCGCCAACACCAACGACGGCGACCGCAACTTCTCTTCCGGCACCCCGGTGACCCAGCGCTTCGACCTGCTCAGCGAACTGGACTTCGTCTACCGCGACAGCATGGGCTTCCGTCTGTCCGCCGCCGGCTGGTACGACCATGCCTATGATGATGTTGGCTCCGATAACCCGTTCCCCGGCCAGAAGGGCAATGCCGGTCACCTGGTCAGCCGCAACGGCACGGTGCTTTCCCCGCGTGGGGCGCAGCCGGCCACCCACGGCCTGAGCAACTTCGCCGACCGCTACTACAACGGCCCGTCCGGCGAGCTGCTCGATGCCTTCGTCTTTGCCAGCCGTCAGGTCGGCGACGACATGCAGCTCAGCGGCAAGCTCGGCCGCCACACCATCTACTGGGGCGAGACGCTGTTCAGCGCTGCCAACGGCATCAACTACGGCCAGTCGGCCCTGGACCTGGGCAAGCTGTACAACGTGCCCGGCACCGAGGCCAAAGAGCTGTTCATGCCACGCAACCAGCTGTCCGCCTCGCTGACCGTGAACCCCGAGCTGACCCTGGCCGCGCAGTATTTCCTCGAGTTCGAGAACTCACGCTTCCCCGAAGGCGGCACCTACATGGGCCCCTACGACATGCTCAACGATGGCGGCAACGTCTTCTGGCTGCCGCTGCCCGCGCAGAACGCCTTCTATGGCGCGCCGCGTGGCCATGACCGCGAGCCGAGCAACACCGGCGACTTCGGCCTGATGGCCAAGTGGAGCCCGGAATGGCTCGACGGCACCCTGGGCTTCTACTACCGCAACACCTCCGACACCCTGCCGGCGGTGCTGGTGGATGCGCCGAACCTGCACAAGCCCGGCCTCGCCGGCCTGCAGGGGATGAACTACCTCACCGCCTATGCCGACGACATCGACATCTACGGCATCAGCCTGTCGAAGGAAATCGGCGGGGTGAGCGTCGGCATGGACCTGAACTACCGCGAAAACATGCCGCTGGCGAGCAACTTCACCACGGTCAACTCCACGCTCTATGCAGCGGCCAAGCGCGGCGCGGTCAACGGCGCCAACCTGATCGGCGAGTTGCCCAGCGACGGCGAAACCGGCCTGGCCCGCGGCAAGACCTTCCACGTCGTGCTCAACGGCCTGGTGACCTTCGGCGCCACCCCGCTGTGGGACGCCTCGTCCCTGGCCGTGGAAGGCACCCTGACGCACCTGATCGACGTCACCGAAGGCGAGCAGACCTTCAAGGGCGACTCCAGCTACCACGGCGTCGACAAGGTCACCACCAACGCCTACGCCATGTCGGCCAACTTCACCCCGGTCTGGTACCAGGCCTTCCCCGGCGTCGACCTGTCCATGCCCATGGCCTACAACGTCGGCCTGCACGGCAACTCGGCGGTGCAGCTGGGCGGCAACGAAGACGCCGGCAGCTACTCCATCGGTGTGGCCGCGGACTTCCACCAGAAGTACCGCCTGGACCTGAAGTACGTCGACGCCTTCGGCCCCTTCGATACCTGCGAAAGCGGCCGCGACAACAACACCCCCGGCGCCAACGGCCAGTACCAGTGCATCCCCGGCCAGATCACCTCGCAGGGCGGCCTCGCGCCCCTGCTGAAGGACCGCGGCATGGTCACCGCCTCCCTGAAGGCCACCTTCTGATTTCACCCCAGGCTTCGAGCTCGAAGCAGGAGAAACACAGCATGAACTTCAAACCCACCCTGATCGCCACCGCCCTCGGCCTGAGCCTCTGCGGCCTGGCCCAGGCCGCCGTTTCCCCGCAGGATGCCGCCCAGCTGGGTAGCAGCCTGACCCTGGTCGGCGCCGAGAAAGCTGCCAGCAGCGATGGCGCGATTCCCGCTTACAGCGGCGGGCTGACCAGTGCCCCGGCCGGCTTCAAGGCTGGCGACAGCATGCGTCCGGACCCGTTTGCCGGTGAAAAGCCATTGCTGGTGATCGACGGCAAGAACGTCGACCAGTACAAGAGCCAGCTCAGCGCCACCACCGTGGAACTGGCCAAGCGTTATCCGAGCTTCCGCGTCGATGTCTACCCGACGCACCGCAGCGCCGCGCTGCCGGAGACCGTGCTGGAAAACAGCAAGAAGAACGCCGTCACTGCCCAGTCGCTGGAAGGCGGCACTGCCATCGACAACGCCCTGCCGGGCGTGCCGTTCCCGATTCCGCAGAGCGGCGCCGAGGCCATGTGGAACTTCCTGCTGCGCTACCAGGGGGTGAACATCAAGGCCAAGTACGACTCCTGGAACGTCGACGCCTCCGGCAGTGCCAACCTCGCCACCACCGGCCAGGCCTTCATCAACTACCCGGTGTACGAAGACCTCACCCAGCCGGTGAAGGGCTCCGAGGTCTACTACCAGATGAAGCTGTACTACAGCGGCCCGGCCCGTCGCGCCGGCGAGGCGATGATGCTCAAGGACGCCGCCAACCCGCTGCAGCAGCCGCGCCGCGCCTGGCAGTACCTGCCCGGCCAGCGCCGTGTGAAGCTCGCGCCGAACCTCGCCTACGACACCCCGAACCCCGGCATGGCCGGCGCCGGTACCTACGACGACGTATTCGTCTTCAACGGCGCGCTGGACCGCTACGACTGGAAGCTGGTGGGCAAGCAGGAAATGGTCGTGCCCTACAACACCTACCGCCTGACCTACGTCAGCGACATCAAGCCGGTGGTCACGCCCAACCATCTCTCGCCCGACTACGTGCGCTGGGAAAAACACCGCGTGTGGGTCGTCGAAGGCACGCTGAAGTCCGGCGCGCGGCACATCTACGCCAAGCGTCGTTTCTACCTCGACGAAGACAGCTGGGTGGCCCTGGCCTCCGACCAGTACGACGCCCGTGGCCAACTCTATCGCGGTTCCTTCGCCTTCCTCAGCCAGAGCTACGACAAGCGCATCCCGGATGCCACGCCGTTCATGATCTACGACCTCACCGCCGGCTCCTACAACATCAATGGCGTGGTCGGCCCGTACGGCGGCATCACCTACATCGACCCGCTGGCCAAGACCCAGTGGTCCCCCGAGGCGCTGGCCGGTAGCGGCATTCGCTGATGGTGCGCGGCGGCTCCCGATGGAGCCGCCGTTCTACCCGAGGAAAGCTCCATGCAGATTCCCTTCAAGCGCCTGCTGCTCCTGGGCGCCTTGCTGCTGGCCGGCGGTGCCCACGCCGGTGACGCCGCGGATGGCTTCGTCGATGTGCTCGACCTGCCCGCCGCCTACAGCAAAGTCCCCAGTCGCGTCCCGCTGCTGGCCATCAGCCGCGCCGGCAACCGGCTGATCAGCGCTGGCGCGAGTGGCCACATCCTGTACTCCGACGACGGCGGCAGCAGCTGGCGCCAGGCCGAGGTGCCGGTGAGTTCCGACCTGACCGCCGTGCGCTTCCCCACGCCGCAGGACGGCTGGGCCGTCGGGCATGACGGCGTGGTCCTGCACAGCACCGACGGCGGTGTGCACTGGCAGCGCCAGCTCGACGGCCGGCAGATCGGCCAGCTGATGCTCGATTACTACGCCGCCCACCCGCAGCCGGACAACGCCACCTGGCTGGAACAGGCGCGGCGGATCAAGGAGGAGGGCGCCGACAAACCGTTCCTCGACCTCTGGTTCCGCGACGCGCGGGAAGGCTTCGTCATCGGGGCCTTCAACCTGATCCTGCATACCACGGACGGCGGGCTCAGCTGGGAACCCTGGAACCACCGCATCGACAATCCCCAGGCGCTGCACCTGACCGCCATGGCGGCCAGCGGCGATGACCTGTTCGTCGTTGGCGAGCAGGGCCTGCTGCTGCGTCTGGGCTCTCGACAAGAGAGTCGACAAGAGAGTCGACAGGAGAGCCAGCAGGAGCGTTTCGTCGCGCTGCAGTCGCCCTACGCCGGCAGCTTCTTCGGCGTCGTCGCGCGGCCCGGCCTGGTGTTCGCCTATGGCCTGCGCGGTCATGCGATCCGCAGCCTCGACGGCGGCGAAAGCTGGACGGCGGTGGATACCGGCCTGCCGGTCAGCCTGACCGCCGCCAGCTTCGATGCCAACGGCCGGCTGTACCTGTTCAGCCAGGCCGGCCAGGGGCTGGTCAGCGATGACAGCGGAACCAGCTTCAAAGCCCTCGATCTGGCTGAGCGCCTGCCGGTCAGCGGCGCAGTGGCCGGTTCCGGCCGCCTGTTGCTGGTCGGCGCCCGAGGCATCCGCGAGAACGCCATGCCGGTGCGCTGAGCGCAGCGGTGCTCCATCGGCTCAAGAACCATAAGAACAAGAGACAGAGAGACAGCCTCATGGTCGACCTCAAGCAAGGCGAGATGCCTGTAGTCCGCGAACTGCGCGACTTCGACACCCACAGCGGCAACCTGCTGGAACGCCTGGTGTTCAACCACCGCGCGCTGTTCATCGCCCTGATCGCGCTGGTCACCCTGGTGCTGGGCTACATGGCGGTGACCCGCCTGGAGATGCGCCCGGCCTTCGAGAAGATGATTCCCCACGGCGATCCCTACATCCGCAACTACCTGGACAACCGCGCTGCACTGCGCGGCCTGGGCAACTCGGTGCGGGTGGTGGTGGAGAACCCCCAGGGCGACGTCTTCGACCCGGCCTACCTCGACAGCCTGCGGCAGATCAGCGACCAGCTGTTCCTCAGCCATGGGGTCGACCGCGCCTGGATGAAGTCGCTGTGGTCGCCGGCGGTGCGCTGGACCGAGGTCACCGAGGAAGGCTTCCAGGGCGGCCCGGTGATGCCCGATGGCTACGACGGCAAACCCGAAGCCATTGGCCAGTTGCGCCAGAACATCGCCCGCGCCGGCATCGTCGGCAGCCTGGTGGGCAACGACTTCCGCTCCAGCATGCTGGTGGTGCCGCTGCTGGACCGCGACTCGGCCACCGGCAAGGGCATCGACTACCGCGAGTTCTCCCGCGCCCTTGACGACCTGCGGCTGAAGTACGAGTACCTGGGCGATGCCCGCGCCTTCGCCGCTGGCGAGGAAGGCAAGGGCCCGGTGCGCCTGCACGTGATCGGCTTTGCCAAGCTGGTGGGCGACCTGATCGACGGGCTGCAGCGGGTGATGCTGTTCTTCGGCCTGGCGGTGCTCACCGCCTTCGTCATCATCCTCGTCTACACGCGCTGCCTGCGCAGCAGCCTGCTGGTGATCGGCTGCTCGCTGCTGGCGGTGGTCTGGCAGCTCGGGCTGGTGGCCTGGCTGGGATACGCGCTGGACCCGTATTCGATCCTGGTGCCGTTCCTGATCTTCGCCATCGGCGTGTCCCACGCTACCCAGAAGATGAACGGCATCATGCAGGACATCGGCCGCGGCACCCACAAGCAGGTGGCCGCGCGCAACACCTTCCGCCGCCTGTTCCTCGCCGGCGTCACCGCGCTGCTCTCCGATGCGGTGGGCTTCGCCGTGCTGATGCTGATCGACATCCCGGTGATCCAGGACCTGGCCATTGCCGCCAGCATCGGCGTAGCGGTGCTGATCTTCACCTCGCTGCTGATGATGCCGGTGGCGCTGTCCTATGTCGGCGTCAGCCAGCGTGCCGCCGAGCGCGCGCTGCGCGAGGAACGCCAGGTGGACCGCCAGCAGGGCCTGGGCAAGCTGTGGGCGCTGCTGGACCATTTCACCGAGCGGCGCTGGGCGACCGTCGCGCTGGCCGTGGCGGCGCTGCTGGGCGTCGGTGGCCTGCTGGTCAGCCAGCAGCTGCAGATCGGCGACCTCGACGCCGGCGCCCCGGAGTTGCGCGCCGACTCGCGCTACAACCGCGACAACGCCTACATCACCAGCCATTACGCGCTCTCCAGCGACCTCTTCGCGGTGATGGTGAAGACCGCGCCCGAGGGCTGCCTGAACTACCGCACGCTGATCCTCGCCGACCGTCTGGGCTGGGCGCTGCAACAGCACGACGGCGTGCAGGCCACCACCTCGCTGGTCAACGCGGTCCGCCAGATCACCGCCGGCACCTACGAGGGCAACCCCAAGTTCGCCAGCCTGCAGCGCAACCAGGATGTGCTCAACTACGCCGCCCAGCAGGCCTCGGTGAACACCCCGGAGCTGTTCAACACCGAGTGCTCGCTGATGCCGGTGATCGCCTTCCTCAAGGACCACAAGGCGCAGACCCTGGACGAAGTCGCCGACATCGCCGAAAACTTCGCCCGCGCCAACAGCACACCAGATCGCCAGTTCCTGCTGGCCGCCGGTAGCGCGGGCATAGAAGCGGCGACCAACCGCGTGGTGCGCGAGGCCAACCACCGCATGCTGTTCTACGTCTACGCGGCGGTGGGCATCTTCTGCCTGATCACCTTCCGCAGCTGGCGCGCGACCCTGGTGGCGCTGTTGCCGCTGGTGCTCACCTCGATCCTCTGCGAGGCGCTGATGGTGATGATGGGCATCGGCGTGAAGGTCGCCACCTTGCCGGTGATCGCGCTGGGCGTGGGGATCGGGGTGGACTATGCGTTGTATCTGCTCAGTGTGCAGTTGCAGATGCAGCGGGCCGGTTTGCCGTTGTCGGTGGCCTACCAGCAGGCGGTTGCCTTTACCGGCAAGGTCGTTGCGCTGGTTGGCGTGACCCTGGCGGCGGGTGTGATCACCTGGGCCTGGTCGCCGATCAAGTTCCAGGCGGACATGGGCATCCTGCTGACCTTCATGTTCCTGTGGAACATGCTCGGGGCGTTGATCCTGATTCCGGCGCTGTCGCATTTCCTGCTCGGCGGGCGGAAGCTTTGAGCCATCTCGGAGCGCGCCTAGTTGGCGCGCATGTCGCCTGCTTCTGGAACGCCGTTTCTGCGTCGCCTTGGCGTGCGCTCGGACTTCTTGTTTCGCCCCCTCGGGCGACCCACTTTGGCAAACGACCCAAAGTGGGCAAAGGTCTTGCCCCTCCATCCGGTTTTTCGCCTAGGCGAAAAATTCCCTCGTTGAATCGAAGTTTCAGGGGCACGCGGCGAAGGGCCATCCCTGGCCCATCGCCGCTCTCGCGACATCCATGTCGCTCAACCCCTGAAACTCCAATTCAACGAGGCCTCCTGAACGGGGCAGGCCGGAGCGCGCGGGCGTTTCGCTGGAAGACCTCAAAGGAAAAGCTCTGCCTTTCGTAGGAGCGAGCTTGCTCGCGAGCCTCCAGCGCGGACCTTGCGGGATAGTCTCCAATGTAGGATGGGTGGAGCGCAGCGATACCCATGCGGTCTACGCACGGAGTCGATGGGTATCGCTGCGCTCCACGCCATCCTACGGGAGACTCCGGGCCACTCAATCAAACGCCGGAATCGCCTCCAGCTCATGCAGCAGCCAATCGGCGAACTCCCGTGCCAGGGCCTGGTTGCCGTGGGGCGGGATGATCAGGAAGTAGGGGTGGGGCGCCGGGAAGTCGATGTCGAACAGGCGCACCAGCCGTCCTTCCGCCAGTTCCTCGCCGGCCAGGATATGGTCGCTGATGGTCACGCCGCCGCCGGCCAGTGCCGAACGGATGGTCAGGTAGGCGTCGGGCAGGAACACGTTCTGCCGCGCCTGCAGGCCGGGCACGCCGGCGGCGAGGAAGTAGCGGCTCCAGTCGAAGCCGTCGTCTTCGTGCAGCAGCACCTGGCGCGCCAGGTCGCGCGGCTTGCGCAGGTGTTCCTGGGTGTTGAGTAGGCGCGGGCTGCACACCGGGAAGTAGCGGATGTCGCCCAGCGCGGCGAAGCGCTGGCCTTCGATGTGTGTCTCGCCGAAGGAAATCACCATGTCCACCTGGCCCAGGTCGCTGCTCATCGGCAGCAGGTGCAGGGCGACCTCCTGGTAGTTGCGCAGGAATTTCTCCAGCAGCGATGACACCCGCGCCAGCAGCGCCGGGGCGCAGGCGATGCGCAGTTCGCCCGCGGGTTCCTCGGTGGGCAGGGCGCGGCGGATGTCGCGCAACTGGTCGAAGGCGCTGCTGATCTGCTGGCTCAACTGGCGCCCGGCCGGGGTCAGTTTGACGCCCTTGCCCTGGCGCTCCACCAGCGCCACACCCAGTTCCTCTTCGAGCTTCTTCACCTGGTGACTGACCGCCCCATGGGTGACGTGCAGCTCCAGCGCCGCGCGGCTGATGCTGCCCTGCCGAACCAGCGCCTCGAAAGCGCGCAGGGCGATGAGGGAGGGCATTCGGAACGCACTGTTCTGACGCATGCAGGACCTTATTTCGTGAATTTGACTAACGATTCAGGCGGAAATCTATTGAATTGTCGTTAGTTAAATTTGCACAGAAGATGTCCCCAAGCCAACACCCCTGAACAAGAACAAACGGCTGGAGACCCGCCATGCAGCATTTCGTCGACTTGCTCGGCCTGGGCAAGCGCTACGGCAACCTGCAGGTCCTGAGCGACCTCAGCCTGAGCATTCGCCAGGGCGAATTCCTTACGCTGCTCGGCCCTTCGGGCTCGGGCAAGAGCACCACGCTGATGATGCTCGCCGGCTTCGTCGAGCCCAGCGAAGGGCACATCGAGATGGACGGCCGCGACATCACCCAGCTGGCCCCGGATGCCCGTGACTTCGGCGTGGTGTTCCAGGGCTACGCGCTGTTCCCGCACATGAGCGTGGCGCAGAACGTTGCCTACCCGCTGCGTATCCGCAAGGTGCCGGGCGCCGAGATCGAGCGCCGGGTGGCGGACGTGCTGGAGCGCGTCGGCCTGGGCGGCATGGGCAAGCGCGGCATCGCCCAGCTCTCCGGCGGCCAGCAGCAGCGCGTGGCGCTGGCCCGCGCGCTGGTGTTCAAGCCGAAACTGCTGCTGCTCGATGAACCGCTGTCCGCCCTCGACCGTCGCCTGCGCCAGGAGATGCAGGGCGAGCTGGCGCGCATGCACAAGGACTTCGGCACTACGTTCGTCTTCGTCACCCACGACCAGGAAGAAGCGCTGGCGCTGTCAGACCGCATCGCCGTGTTCAACAAGGGCCGGCTGGAACAGGTCGGCACCCCGCGCGAGGTCTACGAGCGTCCGGCCAGCCGCTTCGTCGCCAATTTCCTCGGCGATACCAACCTGCTGGAAGTCGGCGTGGTGGGTCGCGAGGCAGAAGCCACGCTCTGTGATTTCCGCGGCCAGCACCTGCGGGCGGCCTGTTCGGCCCAGGCCAGCCAGGGCAGCAGGAGCTGGCTGGCGGTGCGCCCGGAACACATCGACCTGCGCCCGCTGCAGGACGCCGGCCGCGACAACGGCCTCTGCGCCACGGCTGGCAGCGCCACCTACCAGGGCGCCCACGTCAACCTCGAACTGACCCTGGAGCAGGGCGAGCGCCTGGACCTGCGCCTGCCGGTGTCGCACCCGCTGCTGGGCGAGTTGCGCAGCGGCCAGCGCTACTGGTGCAGCTGGTCGCCGCAGCACTGTCACCTGCTGTCTGCCTGACTCACGCATAACGAAAACAAATCATCGGGGAGCAATCACATGAGCGATTATCCAAAAGCAGGCCAAGGCTTTATCGAAGACGCCATCGAAGTCGCCGCTGAAAAAAGCGAGCGCGCTGGCATCAGCCGCCGCGATTTCAACCGCAGCCTGTTGCTGCTCGCCGCCGCGAGCGCCTTGCCGTTCGGCGCCGGCAACCGCGCCTTCGCCGCCGGGGGCAGCCTGGTGCTGGCCAACTGGGGCGGCGATGCGGTGCCGGCCTTCGAGAAGAGCTTCGGCGGCTTCGACCAGGCCGCCGGCCTTACGCTGAAGGTGGACGGCAGCGGTCCCACCGAGGGTGCGCTGAAGACCCAGGTGAGCAGCGGCGCGGTGCGCTGGGACGTGTGTGACGGCGAGATGTATTCGTCCTATCGCCTGGGCCAGGAGAAATTCCTCTCGCCCATCGACTACGGCATCGTCGACAAGTCGCTGATCGGCTACGGCGACGTGCATGACTTCGGCCTCGCCAACTACACCTACAGCTACGTGATCGGCTACGACCACGAACAGTTCGGCAAGAATCCGCCCAAGTCCTGGGCCGATTTCTGGGACGTGAAGAAGTACCCGGGCAAGCGCACCCTCTACAAGTGGATGAGCGCCAACTTGGAGTGCGCGCTGCTGGCCGACGGCGTGCCGCCGGAGCAGCTTTACCCGCTGGATGTGGACCGCGCCCTGCGCAAGATCGAGGAGCTGCTGCCGCACATTGCCACCCACTGGTCCACCGGCGCCGAGTCGCAGCAACTGATCCGCGATGGCGAAGTGAGCATGGCGCAGATGTGGCACACCCGCGCGGAGCTGGTGAAGAACGACACCGGCGGCAAGATCGACTGGAGCTTCGACGGCGGCATCGTCTCGCCCTCGGTGTGGATGGTGCCCAGGAACAATCCGGCCGGCGCCAAGGCGGCCATGGAGTTCATCGCCTACGCATTGCGGCCGGAGGTGCAGGCCAAGCTCATGGAGGTCTACAACATGGGCCCGGTGAACCTGAAGGCCAACGAACTGCTCAGCGCCCAGCTGCAGGCGATCAACCCCACCGCGCCGGACAACCTGAAGAAGCAAGTGTCGCTGAACAACAAGTGGCACGCCGAACACTACGGCAAAACCCTGGAGCGCTACCTCGCGCTGATCGGTGGTTGAGATGCGACGTTTCGCACCCGGCGTGCTGCCGGTCTACGGCCTGCTGATCCTGCCCCTGCCATTGCTCGTCGTGGTCGGCTACCTGCTGCCGACCCTCGGCGTGCTGGGCTGGAGCTTCAGCCTGCCGGAGTGGGGCACGCAGAACTACGCGGCGATCGCCGACAACGCCAACCTGCAGGCGGTGATCTGGCGCACCCTGCGCATCTGCCTGCTGACCACCGCGATCAGCGTCGCCATCGCCTACCTGATCGCTTACCGCTGGCGTTTCGCGACGCCACGCGGCCGGCAACTGATCGAGCTGTTCGTGCTGCTGCCGTTCTGGCTGTCGATGCTGATCCGCGCCTTCGCCTGGCTGGTGCTGTTGCGCAACGGTGGGCTGGTCAGCCAGGGGCTGATGGCCACCGGCTGGTTCGATGCGCCGCCGCCGCTGGTGCGCAACGAACTGGGCGCGCTGATCGGCATGGTGCACTTCATGGTGCCGTATGCGGTGCTGCCGCTGCTGTCCTCGCTCAAACAGGTGGACGACAGCCTGCTGCGCGCCTCCAGCAGCCTGGGCGCCAGCCACTGGCAGACGCTCAAGGACATCTTCATCCCGCTGACGCTGCCGGGTGTGGTCGCCGCATCGGCCATCGTCTTCGTCTTCAGCCTCGGTTGCTTTGTCACTCCGGCGCTGCTGGGTGGCGGCAAGGCGGCGATGCTCGCGGAGTACATCTACGTGCAGATGTTCCAGCTGTCCAACTGGGGCTTGGGCGCCGCACTGAGCATCGTGCTGATGCTGCTGGTGGTCGGTTGCGCGCTGCTGTTCGGACAACTCATCGGCTACCGCCGCCTGCTCGGGAGGACTGAGCTGTGACCCCGCAGGGAACCTA
Organism: Enterobacterales bacterium AE_CKDN230030158-1A_HGKHYDSX7; assembly: GCA_046940325.1. Classification (GTDB taxonomy): domain Bacteria; phylum Pseudomonadota; class Gammaproteobacteria; order Pseudomonadales; family Pseudomonadaceae; genus Pseudomonas. Next base: position 55,583 of record JBKYMN010000004.1, read on the forward strand.
TCTCTCCGCCATGCCCAAGGGCGTGAAAAAGCCGCAACTGCCACGCCCGCAGGTCGGTCGCTGGCTGTCCTGGCTCGCCCTGTCGCTGTCGGCACTGTTCCTGCTGCTGCCGATCCTGGTGATCGTCCCGCTGTCGTTCGGCAACCAGCGCTACCTGGCCTTCCCGGACGGCGACTGGTCGCTGCGCCACTACGCGACGCTGTTCGACGGCGCCTGGCTGGTGTCGATCCTGCAGAGCCTTGGCCTGGCGCTGGTGGTCGGCGCGCTGTCCACGGCGCTGGCCTTCCTGTTCGCCACCGGCATCTGGCTGCAGCGCCGGCACCGCACCTTGCTGACCGCCATCGTGCTGTTGCCGATGATCGTGCCGCAGGTGGTCTCGGCCATGTCGATCTACTACCTCGACGCGCGTCTGGGCGTACTCGACAGCCTGCTGGGCGTAGGCTTCGGCCATCTGCTGATGGCGCTGCCGTACTCGGTGATCGCCCTGCTGGTGGCTTACGCCCGACTCGACCAGAGCCTGTACAAGGCCTCGCGTTCCCTTGGTGCCGGGCTCTGGCCGACGCTGTGGAACGTGCTGCTGCCCAACGTTCGCGGTGGCGTGGCCGGTGGTTTCTTCATGGGCTTCGTGATGAGCTGGGAAGAGGTGGTGGTGACGCTGTTCACCAGCGGCCTGAACGTGGTGACGCTGCCCAAGCGCATCTGGGACGGCCTGCGCTACAACCTCGACCCGGCGATTGCCGCCGTGTCCACCCTGATGATCGTCCTCACCCTGGTGGTGATGCTGGTGCGCCTGTACCTGGCGCGGCACCAGCCACCCAGCTGATTTCTCGTCCGTTCGATGAAGATCCGGCTGCCGGATGGCAGCCACCCCCAAAAAGCACCTGCCTGTCGCTTGCACCTTGTCCCTGAGGAGGGAATCCCCATGCTTACTGCTTTCCCCGCGCGCACCTACCGTCAACGCGTCGAAGCCGTCAAACGCCGCATGGCCGACCGTGGCCTGGATGCCCTGGTGGTCAACTACCCGGACAACATCAACTACCTGACCGGCTTCGACAGCCTGGGCTTCCTCTGGTACCAGGCGCTGATCATCTCGCCCAAGCTGGCCGAGCCGGTGTTCCTCACCCGCACCAGCGAGGAGCCCTGCACCTGGGAGCTGTCGTGCATCAACGAGGCGATCTTCTATGACATCGCCAAGCAGGACCCGCTGAAGATCGTCGCCGACGTGCTCGCCCAGGCCGGCCTGAGCCAGGCGCGCATCGGCCTGGAAATGACCGCCTCGACCTTCTCCCCGGCGCAGTACAACGCACTGCTGGGCTACATGCCCGAGGCGCGCTTCGAAGACGCCGGCCCGCTGGTCGCGGAGAACCGCCTGATCAAGACTGCCGAGGAAATCGAGTACCAGCGCAGCGCCGCGCGCATGGCCGACCAGGGCATGCTGGCCGCCTTCGAGGCGCTGCGTCCGGGCATCTCCGAGGTGGAGGTGGCCGGCATCGTCGCCAACGCCCTGGGCCGCGCCGGCAGCGAGTACTCGGCGATCAGCCCGATGTGCGCCACCGGCCGCCGCAGCACCATGACCCACGCCATGCCGCACCGCCAGACCATCAGCCACGGCGACGTGGTGATCCTCGAACACGCCGGCGTGTGCAACCGCTACCACGCCATCCTCATGCGCACCGCGGTGATCGGCAAACCCAGCCCGCGAGTGAAGGAAGTGGCGACCCTGCTCACCGAGGCCTTCAACGCCGCCATCGAAATCGCCAAGCCGGGCACCCCGGTGGGCGAGGCCAACCGCGTGTGCAACCAGATCCTCGACCGCATTGACCTCTCGCGCACCCGCGTGCACCGCATCGGCTACAGCCTGGGTCTGGCGTACCCGCCGACCTGGCTGGAAGCGATGATGGTGGACGAGGCCGACGACCACGTGTTCCAGCCGAACATGTCGTTCTCCATCGAGCCCAACCTGTCCTTGTACAACGAAGGCTTCGGCATCAAGCTCGGCGACACCGTGCTGTGTGGCGAGAAGGGCTCGGCGAGCCTGTCCGAGCTGTCGCCTGAGCTGACCATTATCGACTGATGGAGGTTCGCCCCCGGTCCGCATACTGCCGGGGGCGAAGCCGTGTTGCGTGTCTGCGCCCGCGGGCGCAGTGATGGAAACCGAGGGCTTCTGATGAGTCACACGATGGATGTTTTCTGGCACGACGACGTGCTGCGCCACGACACTGCCGCCGGCGTGTTCGAGGCGCCGCCCAGCGACCTGCTGGCCGAACAGTTGCAGCACCCGGAGAGCAATCCCCGGCTGCTGAACATGCGCGCCATCCTCCAGCGCGGGCCGGTGGCCGGCTCGCTGCGCTGGCATGAAGGTCGCCACGCCAGTGAAGAAGAGTTGCTGGGCTTCCACGATGCCGATTACCTGCGCGGCATCTTCGAGGCGGACGCCGCCGGCAAGCGCTTCAGCAGCACCACGCTGATGTCTGCCGGCAGTCTCGCCGGGCTGCTGGCTGCCGCTGGCACCTGCCTCGCTGCGCTGGAGAGTGTGCTGGCCAGCGGCAACCCGGCCATGGCCCTGGTGCGCCCGCCGGGCCACCATGCCGCGCCGGCGATGGCCGACGGCTACTGCTTCTTCAACCATGCCGGGATTGCCGCGCGCGCCGCCCAGGCGGCCGGTCTCGAACGCGTCGCCATCGTCGACTGGGACGTGCACCACGGCAATGGCACCCAGGAGGGGTTCTACGACGATCCGTCGGTGTTCACCGTGTCCCTGCACATGGACCACGGCGCCTGGGGCCCGAGCCACCCGCAGACCGGCGCGGTGGACGAGCGCGGCTATGGCGCGGGGCTGGGCAGCAACCTCAACCTGCCGCTGCCCATGGGCTCGGGCGACCAGCTCTACGAGATGGTCTTCAGCCGCTTCGTCGAGCCTGCGCTGCGCGCCTTCAAGCCGGACCTGCTGATCATCGCCAACGGCCTGGATGCCTCGCAGTTCGACCCCAACGGCCGCCAGCTGGTGACCATGCAGGGCTTCAACCGCCTGGCCCGCCGCGCCCGTGCGCTGGCCGACGAGCTGTGCTCCGGGCGGCTGCTGGTGGTGCAGGAGGGCGGCTACAACCCGGCCTACAGCGCGTACTGCCTGCATGCGGCGACGGAAGGCTTCCTCGGTGAGTCGTCCACGCTGCCCGATCCGCTGGCATACATGCCGGAGCCGGCGGCGCGGGTCGAAGCCGATCTCGCCGCATTGGCTACGCGCTTGGCAACGGCGGGATGGAAGTTCGCCCGGGCCACATGAGCGTAGGGCGTACAACCGTTCGCGGTTGTACGCCGATACACCGACGTTATCGCCAACCCCGTGATCGAGCCGGGCCGATGGTCCTCGGTTCAAGCCCGAGCGAGACAGGACCAAGGCCAATCGGCGTATAACGCGGAGCGTTGTACGCCCTACGCCGCTAGCGTTGATTGCGATAGCGCTCGGTCAGCGACTGCACTCGGGCAACGTAGGTTTGCGTCTCGGCGTAGGGGGGGATGCCGTTGTACTTGTCGACGGTCATTTCCCCGGCGTTGTAGCTGGCCAGTGCCAGCCTCTGGTTGCCATTGAAACGCTTGAGCAGCCAGGCCAGGTAGCGCACGCCGCCACGGATGTTCTGCCGCGCATCGAACGGATCGCTGACGTTGAAACGCTCGGCGGTATCGGGCATCAACTGCATCAGCCCCTGTGCGCCGGCGAGGGAAATGGCCCTGGGCTGGAACGCCGATTCGGCATGGATCACCGCGCGGACCAGCGCCCTGTCGACTCCGTAGCGCAGCGAAGCGGCCTCGATCTCCCGGCGGTAGGAACGGGTATCCAGGCGCAGCGTCGCGACGTTGAAATCCTTCGGCGCCATGCACAGGTAGCAGCCCTTGATGTAGTACACATCGATCACATCGACCCGCGCGGTGATCCCGACGGGGCGCCGGCTCACATACTGGCGCACGCCCTTGTGGACGAAGGTGTAGACCCGAACCCGTCCTGCGCCCGGATTGTCCCCGCGTGCGGACGCTGGTGCGGCCTTTGACCTGGTACTGGCGCTCGCACCCGCCTTGCCGGTCTGGCCCGCCTTGCCGTTCTGAAGCGTGCAGCGTGCGCCGGCAATGGCGTGGCTGGTGTGGCTGACGGTCCCGTCGCGGGCCTGGCACCTGTACAGGGCGCTGGCGTAAAGCGGAGCAACCAGCAATGCCAGTCCGATGCAGCCAGGAAGGCTCCTGCGAGCCCATCGCCAGGTTCTGGAACTCATCAAACCGCTCCGCGCCGCGGGCGCCGATCAGGCGGAGCGCCTGATCCGGGCAAATGAAAAGGGCCAATCGGGGCTGCCGATGCAAGGTGCATCCAGGTCGGCCTGCCGTTTCGTTCGGCTAGTTATAACCCTTTCAAATCGCCGTGGCGCTTGCGCAGACGTACGGCCTGCCGGTACTGCGGAAGGCGGAACAGATCGAGGTGTTTGACGGTAGCCATTTCGTAGCAGCGGACTCTGTCCGCGATGGCATCCCCCGGCTCCCGGGTCGATCAGAATGGCGTTGAGTCGATCGCGGAGGGAGTCCGCTCCTACGGCGCTAGCCACGCCGCTGTAGGACCGAGGGGGACGCCTGGTCCTTGCTCGCGAACCTATGCAGCACCGATCTCAGCCGAGAATGAAATACACCTTGCGCACCGGCGTCAGGTTTTCCCAGGTGCCCTTGAAGCCCGCCGCCACGACGAAGGAATCCCCCGGGCCGAAGGTCTTCGCCACGCCCTCGGCGTCGGTCAGGCGCACCGTGCCCTCGAGGATGTGGCACAGCTCGTCGTAGTCGCACTCGCAGCGCTCCAGATGTACGCCGGCTTCCCAGATGCCGGCGATGGCACTCTTTTCCGGCGCGCTGAAATGCCGCCAGCTGCGGCTCTGGTAAGGCGCATCGACGATGGCCGGGTCGTTGATCTCGCGCTCCTGCGGGGCGAGCTCGGGGTTGGCGAAGTCGATGACGTGGCGGGGCAGGGTGGGCATGAAGTTCTCCATCAGGAATCGAAACCGATGCCGAAGGCATCGAAGGTCTTGAGCAGCAGGTCGCGGCGGCCGGTGCGGTCTTCCTTGGCCAGCGAGCGCTGGGCCAGGCGCACGCCGAGGTAGCGCAGCGGCTCGGGCGGGAAGGGGAAGGGCTTCTGCGAGGTCATGCGCAGCTCGGTGCGCTCGGTGCGTTCGCCACCCAGCTGGTCGAGCATGTTCAGCGCGGCGAAACGGCTGGCCGACACGCCCTGGCCGGTGAAGCCCAGGGCATAGGCCACCCGGCCGCCGAGCACGCAGCCGGTGAACAGGGTGGTGCGCGCCGAGGTGTCGATGATCCCGCCCCAGGCGTGGCTGAACGGCACCGGGCCGAGCTGCGGGAAGGCTTCGCGGAACTGTGCGGCCAGGCGCTCGAAGCTCTCCGGGCGCTGGGTCAGCGATTCGTCGCGGCGGCTGCCGAAGTGGTAGATGGCGTCGAAGCCGGCCCACAGGATGCGGTTGTCGGCGGTCTTGCGCAGGTAGTGGAACTGGTTGCCGGCATCGGCAATGCCGTAGCGATCAACCCAGCCGATGGCGCGCAGTTGCTCGTCGCTGAGCGGCTGGGTGACCAGCGAGTAGTCGTACACCGGGATCACGCTGGCATTCAGGTGGCCGAGCAGCGGCGGGGCGATGTTGGTCGCCAGGGCGATCTGCCCGGCCTCCAGCTCGCCACGGTCGCAGCGCAGCAGCAGGCAATCGCCGCGCTGGTGCAGCTCGTGCACGGGGGTGTTCTCGAACAGTTCGACGCCCTGATCCAGGCACACACGACGCAGCTCGGCGGCCATCTTCGCCGGGTTCAGCAGGGCGTAGTTGGGCTCGAACACGCCGGCCTGGTAGGCCGGCGAGTCGAGCCTGGCGGCCAGTTGCGCCTTGTCGAGGAAGTCGGACTCGATGCCGAAGCGCTCGTAGTTGCGCTGCATCCCGCGCAGGCCTTCGATCTGCCAGGGCTGGGCGGCAACGCTGAGCTTGCCGCGGCGCTCGAACTCGACATTCATGCCGAAGCGCTGGAGGTCCGCTTCGAATTCATCGAGGTTCTGACGGCCCAGGCGTACGAGAGTTTCGGCTTCTTCTGGCCAGCGGCGCAGGGCATTGCCTACACCGTGGGAAATACTCGGTGCGCAGAAGCCGCCATTGCGCCCGCTGGCCTCGCCGCCGCAACGCCGCGCCTCGACCACTGCGATGCTCGCACCGGGCCAGCGCTGTCGGGCATGCAGAGCGGTCCACAGACCGGTGAAGCCACCGCCGACCACCACCAGGTCGAATCGGTGATCCGCTTCCAGCGCCGGGGCGGCGGGAGCGGGATCGAGGGTGTCGAGCCAGAAGGGTCGGGGAGTGGTGTGCGCAAGAAGGGCGGATGTCATCGGAAAACTCCGGCAGAATGTCGGAAGAAAAAGCGGTCTTCGGGCCGCGTTCGGGTTTTGTAATCGCTTCCGGGAGCCAGGCATACGCTCCGACGCTTTTTGCGGGCACGCCCGGAGCAGGAAACGCCGGCCGAGACCGGTGGGGGAAAACAATGAGCGAAGAACAGGGCTGGAGTGCCACGCTCGAAGGCACGACCTACCAGCCCGATCCGGCCAGCGCCGCTACCCACGCCGTGGTGCTGCGCTATCACCAGGCCTGGCGTCGTCACGACATCGAGGCGCTGATGGCGCTGTTCGATCCGCAGGTGGAGTACCACGACTTCTTCCAGGGGCGTCGGATCGCGCCGAACGAGTTGCGCGACTACCTGCAGACCAGCATGCCGGCGGCGGGCGATGAATCGCAGGTCTACACCGACCGCCTGCGGGTGGATGGCGACACGGCCTTCCTGCAGTACCAGGTGACCCTGCGTGGCACGCAGGGTCTGGTGTCCTTCCGCACCACCGAGGCCTACACCGTGCGGGAGGGCCGGATCATCCGGGTCAACGAGCACGCGGCCTTGGTCGGCCAGCCGCAGAAAGCCGCCAGCGAGCCGCAGCCACGCATGGCCGACAGTCGCCTGGGGCTTTCAGCACGGCAGTTGAGCCAGCTGGGCGGCGATATCCAGCAGTATTTCCAGCAGAGCCGGCCGTTTCTCAACCCGGACCTGGACATGCCCCAGGTCGCCGCAGCCACCGGCTATACGCGCAACCAGATTTCCTACTTCCTCAATCAGGTGCTGGGCCTGAGCTTCTACCAGTACCTGAACCAGCTGCGCCTGCGCCATCTGCTCGGCCAACTGGGCGACGCCACCAGCGTCACGCGCATCGACGAACTGGCGCGGGCGGCGGGGTTTCGCTCGCTGTCGACCTTCTACCGCTGCTTCCGCGAGGAGACGGGGCTGTCGCCCAAGGCCTACCTGGAGCAGAAGGCGACTTCATGACCGGATCGCTTTTGTAGGATGGTGTGGAGCGAAGCGATACCCATCATTCGCCGGCGACCCTGGCGATGGGTATCGCAGGCTCCACCCATCCTACGGGGTGCCATGTGCCCGCATGGCCCGCTCCGCGCGTGCCCGCATGCACGGCGGCTGCGTTATCAATCCCGCACCCATTTCCCTATGCTCGGCCGACAAGCATTCCAACAAGCTCAGGAGACCTTCGCATGCGCGACCAGCTCTATATCGATGGCCAGTGGCAGGCACCCGCGAAAGGCGGCCGCTTCGAGGTGTACGAACCTTCCAGCGAAACGGTACTGACGGAAGTTGCCGCCGCCACCGGCGAGGATGTGGATCGCGCCGTGCAGTCTGCGCGCCGGGCCTTCGACGAGGGTGAGTGGGGCCGCAGCAGCGGCAAGGAACGCGCTGGCTACCTGCGCGCCATCGCCGACAACCTGCGTGGCCGCCGCGAGGACCTGGCCCGCCTGGAAGTACAGGACAACGGCAAGCCGCTGCCAGAAGCGCAGTGGGATATCGACGATGCCATTGGCTGCTTCGACTACTACGCCGAGCTGGCCGAAGGGCTGAATGGCGACGGTGAAGTGGTCGCGCTGCCCGACGAGCGTTTCGCCTGCCGCGTGCTGCGCGAGCCGGTCGGCGTAGCGGGGCAGATCATCCCGTGGAACTACCCGTTGCTGATGGCTTCGTGGAAGGTCGCCCCGGCTCTCGCTGCAGGCTGTACCGCCGTGCTCAAGCCTTCGGAGCTGACGCCGCTGACCTCCCTGGAACTGGCCGCCGCCGCTGACGCCGTGGGCTTGCCCAGGGGCGTACTGAACGTCGTCACCGGCCTGGGCCGCGACGCCGGTTCGCCGCTGTCGGCGCATCCGGGCGTGGACAAGCTGGCCTTCACCGGCAGCGTGCCCACCGGGCGCGCGATCATGCAGGCGGCGGCCCAGGACATCAAGAACGTCAGCCTGGAGCTGGGTGGCAAGTCGGCGTTCATCGTTTTCGACGACGCCGATATCGAGGCCGCCGTGGAGTGGATTCTCTTCGGCATCTTCTGGAACCAGGGCCAGGTGTGCAGTGCCACCTCGCGCCTGCTGGTGCAGGACGGTCTGCACGACCGGCTGATCGAGCGCCTGGTGGAAGAAACCCGCCGCATCACTATCGGCAACGGCCTGGAACCGGGCGTGCTGCTCGGCCCGCTGGTCAGCGCCGGTCAGCATGCCAAGGTGCTGCAGGCCATCGAGGCCGGCGTGCGCGATGGCGCGAAGCTGGCTACCGGCGGCAAGCGCCCGGCGCATCGGGACAAGGGCTGGTTCGTCGAGCCGACGGTGTTCATCGACGCGCCGCTGGAGAGCGCCGTGTGGCGCGAGGAAATCTTCGGCCCGGTGCTCGCCGTGCGCCGTTTCAAGGACGAGGCCGAGGCGCTGCGCCTGGCCAACGACAGCCAGTTCGGCCTGGCGGCGGCGGTGATGTCCGCCGACCCGGCGCGCTGCCAGCGCGTGAGCCGTGGCCTGCGCGCCGGCATCGTCTGGGTCAACTGCTCGCAGCCGACCTTCACCCAGGCGCCCTGGGGCGGCTACAAGCAGAGCGGTATCGGCCGCGAGCTGGGTGTGTGGGGCCTGGACAACTACCTGGAGACCAAGCAGGTCACCGAGTACCTCAGCGACCAGCCCTGGGGTTGGTACATCAAGTAAGTCTGAGGATCGCGACAAGGTCGAGCATTGGCGTGGGAGCGGACTTCGTCCGCAATCGATACCCGGCAGCTCAGAGCAGGCCGGCGGCGTGACGGGCTTTCCCTGTAGGAGCGGGCCATGCCCGCGATCGCGCGCATGGCGCGCTCCTACAGGTCTGCATCGTCGCGGTGGATCAGACCAACCCCTTGCCCTGCAGGTGCTCGCGCAGGTGCTCGATGAACACCCGCACCTTGCGCGTGCTGCGCCGGTGCGGCAGGTAAAGCACGTGCACCCAGGGCCCGAAGGCGCTCTGGTCGCGCCAGCAATCGGGTAGCTGCTCCACCAGCTCGCCGCGCTCCAGGTAGGGCAGCGCGCTCCACTGCGGCAGGAACTGCAGCCCCTGGCCGTCCAGCAGGCAGGAGAGCAGGAAGTCGTAGTTGTCGCTGGCGATGCGCGGTACCGGCTGGCGGATGCGCAGGCGTTCGCCGTCCTTCTGCACCCACCAGAAGTTCCGGTTCAGCAGCGGGTGGCGGAAGATCAGCCAGTCGTGCTGCTCGTAGTTCTCCAGTGTCACCTCCAGGCCTTTTTCCGCGAGGTACCTGGGGCTGGCGCAGAGCATCAGGCGGTTCTCCACCAGCGGTTGGGCGATCACGTCCGGCAGGTCGATGGGGCCGTCGCGCAGGGCGAGGTCGTAGCCGCCTTCCACCAGGTCGGCGAACTCGTCGGCCAGGTCCACCTCCAGACGCACCTGCGGATGCTCGCGCAGGAAGCGGCAACACACGGCGTTGAAGAAGGCCGGAGCGAAGGAGGGTGGCGCGGCGATGCGCAGGCTGCCGCGCAGCTCGGTCTGCAACTGTTCCACTTCCTCCTCGGCCCGTTGCAGTTGCATCAGCGCCTGCCGCGCGCCTTCCAGGTAGATGTGCCCGGCTTCGGTCAACGCCATGCGCCGCGTGGTGCGTTCGAACAGGCGCTGGCCCAGGTCGGCTTCCAGCTGTGCCACGCCCTTGGTGATCGCCGATGGCGTCTTGCCCAGCTGCTCGGCGGCTCGGCTGAAGCCGCCGTGGTCGGCGGTGGCGACGAACATGGTGAGGGCGGTCATCTTGTCCATGGATTACTTCCTGACAGGAACAGAAGTTGTGCGGGAAGTCAGTGTTAAAGCCGCCGGGGCTTTTGCTTAACCTTCGTCACAGATCAACAATAACGAAGGCTCTGCGATGAAACTACTGATTCCGGCGCTGGTGTCGGCGGTGTGTGCTTTTTCCTCGATGGAAACGATGGCCGCCGCCGATCTCATCTTCCATGGCGGCAAGGTCTATACCGCCGAACCCGGCCAGGCGTTGCAGCAGGCCGTGGCGGTAGAGAACGGCCGCATTCTTGCCGTCGGTTCCGATGCGCAGATCCTCAAGCTCAAGGCGTCCGCGACCCAGGTCATCGACCTGCACGGCCAGGTGCTGATGCCTGGTTTCATCGACGCCCATACCCACCTGGTCAAGGGTGGCCTGCAGATGCTCCAGGCCAACCTGGACAATCAGGACCTGCCGCTGGCCGAATTCGAAAGCAAGCTGCGCCAGTGGCGTGACGACGGTCGCGCGCGGCGTGGCCAGTTCCTTTATGTCGGTGGCGTGCCGACGGCTTACTGGGACGAGCTCGGTGAGTTGCAGCAGCGCTTCAACCAGGGGGAGTGGGCCCAGCAGCCGATCCTCCTGGCCGGCGGCGACTACCACACCGGCTGGGCCAACCAGGCGTTGCTCGACCTTGCCGGCATCGACGCCGCCAAGGTCAAGTCGCTCAAGGGCGAAGAGCAGGCCACCATCGGCCATGGCGCTGACGGCCAGCCCAACGGCTTCCTGGTGGATGCCGGCCTGTACCCGGTGCAGGCGCTGCTGCCGTTGGCCAGCAACGACGAGCTGCTCAAGGCCCTGAAGGGCGCGCAGAGCTACTACCACGAACTGGGTATCACCGCCTGGATGGAGCCCCTGGCGAACGAGAACCCCGGTGGCGACATCCACAACGACTCCGTTGGCGTGCTGCCGGCCTACAAGCTGCTGGCGGAGCAGGGCGGGCTGACGGCGCACGTCGCCGCGCTGCTGATGGCCGACTCCAAGGCCACGCCGGCCGACCTCGACGAGCTGGACAAGGTGCGCCAGCAATTCATCGATGTGCCCAACCTGACGCTGCCGGGCATCAAGGTCTTCGCCGACGGCGTGGCCGAGATTCCGGCGCAGAGCGCGGCGATGATCGAGCCCTACAGCAATTCGAAGAAGTACGGCGAGTTGCTGATCGATCCCAAGCACTTCGGCGAGCTGGTCAGCGCCGCCGATGCCCGCGGCTGGCTGGTGCACATCCATGCCATTGGTGACCGCGCGGTGCGTGAGTCGCTCAACGGCATCGAGCAGGCGCGCAAGGATCGCCACAGCGGCATCGCGCATTCGATCACTCACCTGCAGATGGTCAATCCCAGGGACTTCCCGCGCTTCAAGGCGCTCGACGTGATTGCCGCCATGCAGCTGTACTGGGCGGCCGCCGACGAGAACAGCGTCGACCTGGTCAAGCCCTACGTCAGCGCCATGGCCTTCCTGCACATGTACCCGGCGCGCTCGCTGCTCAAGAACGGCGCGACCATTTCCGGCGCCAGCGACTGGCCGATCACCACGCCCGACCCGTGGAAGGCCATCTACCAGGCGATCCAGCGCGTCGGTCCGAAAGGGGTGCTCAACGCCGCCGAGGACATCGACCGGCAGACCATGTTCCAGGCGTACACCCTCAACGCCGCGCGCACCCTGCGTCTGGAGGCGAGCATCGGGTCGCTCAAGCCGGGCAAGCAGGCGGACCTGATCCTGCTCGACCGCGACGTATTCACGGTCAAGCCCGAGGCGTTGCGCGATACGCAGGTGCTCAAGACCTGGTTCGCCGGCCGCGAAGTCTATAGTCGGCCATAGTTAAAAAGCGTGCGACAAACCCTGACCCTTCTTCATTCTACAAAGTGCGCTTTGCTTCAATTCATTCGTTCATGTAGTAACAGGAGCCTTGCCGTGATTCTTCACACCTTCACCACCGACCTCCGCGACCCGCTGCAGCGTGGCCGGCGAATCGGAGAAACCTTTGCCGGGCAGATCCGCCAGACCGTGGCGCTGTACCTGGACTTCTTCCCGCGCGTCGGCGTGGAGATCGACAAGGCGCGCGCCATCGGCGAAGCCAGCCTGGCCGCGCTGGCCGACTGGTGCCCGGCCCTGGCGAAGGAAATCGAAGGCCTGGCCCTGGGCGTCGGCCTGCCGCTCTGGCAATTGGCTGCACTGAACGCCCGCACCGAGATTCTGGCGGTGATGCCCGAACAACCGGTGGAAGGCGAATGCTCCACCTCCGTCTATGCCCCGGCGGGTGCTGCTGCACCGCGTAGCCTGCAGACCTGGGACTGGCACGACAGCCTGGTGCCCCACGGCCTGCTGCTGGGCTTCACCGGCAGCACCGGCCTGACCGCCAAGCTGTTCACCGAGTTCGGCATGCTCGGCAAGATCGGCGTGAACAGCGCAGGGCTGGGCGTGCACTTCAACATACTGCATCACGCCAGTGACGACGGCAGCGCCGGCGTGCCGGTGCATGCCATCGCCCGTCGCGTGCTGGAAGAAGCCACCAGCGTCACCGAGGCCATCGACCTGGCGCGCTCGGCGCGGGTCAGCGCCTCCACGGTGCTCAGCGTGTTCACCCGCAACGACGTGCGCGCCCGTGCCGCCAGCATCGAGATGAGTCCGGCGCACACCGCCGTCGTAGTGCCGCGCGAAGATGGCTGGCTGCTGCACACCAACCACTTCCTCGACGGCGAACTGAGCTGGGGCGAGCGCACGGCGGACGTGTCCACCACCTATGCGCGCCTGGAACACCTCAAGGCCGCCACCGCCGGCATGACCGGCAAGGCCCTGCGCGAGCGTGCCGACGCCTTCTGCGGCGCGGACGGTGACCAGGCGGTGGTGTGCTTCCACCCGGATATGTCCGAGCCGGATACCGAGCGCTGGGAAACCCTGCTGAGCATCGGCCTGGATACCACGAACTGCGCCCTGGAGTACATCGCCGGCACACCGAAGAAGCTGGCTGACGAAGGCTTCCTGCGTTTCTAGTTCGTAGGGCGCATAACGCGCCAGCGTTATCCGCCGTCAGACCGCCGGCGGATAACCCGTTCCGGGTTATGCGCCCTACGCGCTGGCTGCGCTCCCCGCGCTGAAGGGAGAGCGCGTCGACGGCGCTGCCGGCTGGCAAAGTGCTCCGCTTGATGCGGGACAGTCCCCTCTCCCTTTAGGAGTGGGTTAGGGAGAGGGGCGTCAGTGTACCGATAGTCTCGATTCTGCGGCCCTACGCGCTTTCGCTTCCAAAACCAACGCCTCCGTGGCAGCCCTCCGGCCGCCGCGCGGGTTTCGTGTTGCCACAAAAACAAGAGTGAACCGCCATGATCGACCACACGCCCGCAGCTCCTGGCTCGCGCTCGGCTTTTCGAACCTTCTGCGTCTCCGGCATGGGTACCGCGCTGGAGTTCTACGATTTCGTCATCTACGGCTACGCCGCCGCACTGATCTTCCCGCAGCTGTTCTTCCCCGGCATGGATCGCCTGACCGCCGTGCTGGTCGCCTTTGCCGCCTTCGGCGCCGGCTTCTTTGCCCGTCCGCTGGGCGGCGTGGTGTTCGGCCACCTGGGCGACCGCTACGGCCGGCAGAAGGCGCTGGTCGCCACGCTGGTGCTGATGGGGCTGAGCACCCTGCTGATCGGCTTCCTGCCAACCCACGCCAGCATCGGCGCGGCAGCGCCCATCCTGCTGGTGCTGCTGCGCCTGGTCCAGGGCTTTGCCGCCGGCGGCGAGTGGGGCGGCGCGGCGCTGTTCGGCATCGAGGTTGCACCCAAGGGCCGCCGTGGCCTGTGGGGCAGCTTCACGAGCATGGGCATCGGCATCGGTGGCATCTTCGGTTCGGCGGTGTTCGCCATCGTCAGCTTCGCCTTCGACGATGACCTGAGCGGCATCGCCTGGCGCATCCCGTTCTGGCTCGGCGGCCTGCTGGTGCTGATCGGCCTCTACGCGCGCCTGCAGAACACCGCACCGGCGCCCAGGGTCGCGCCGAAGGCCGAGGCGCGCCTGCCGCTGATGGAGGCCTTCCGCCGCCGGCCGCGCGAGCTGCTGCTGTGCATCGGCATTGCCTTCGGCTACGTCACCATCGCCTATATCGGCAGCACCTTCTTCCTCGCCTACGCCACTGATATCGGCTACAGCAGCAGCCACGCACTGTTGTTCGACTTCTCGCTGTCGGTGGCCATCGTGGTGTCCGCCCCGTTCTTCGGGCACCTGTCGGATCGCTTCGGTCGCCGTGCTGTGATGATCTTCGGGGCGGCGATCATGGCGCTGGGGCTGTTCGCCTTCTTCCCGCTGATCGGTCTGCACAACCTGCCGTTGGCGCTGCTGGCCTACGTCTCCGTGGGATTCTTCATGGGCGCAACCCAGGGGCCGATCCCGGCTTTCCTCGCCGAGCAGTTCCCGCGGGAGATGCGCTACTCGGGGATCTCCTTCAGCTACCAGATCGGCGCGGCGCTGGGCGGCGGCACGGCATCGAGCATTGCCACCGCCATTCTCATCGCCAGCGATCGCAACCCGTTCGGCGTGGCGCTTTACGGCGCGGCGGCGCTGTTGCTGGTGGCGGTGTGTTCCTGGCGGCTGCGGGAAACCTCGCGTCTGCCAATGGAGGTGATCGACCGCGACGACGCCACGCCGGGCGTCGCCCAGGCGCAGGTAGGCTAAGTGACGGCGCGCGCCCTGGTGCCGGGCAGCAGCCCGAGCACCAGGGCGCAACCGATCAGGATGATCAGCGCGCCCACGCCCTGCATCAGCGACAGGCTTTCGCCCAGCACCAGTGCGCCGACCAGCACGGCAACCACGGTGACGACGAACTCCACGCTGATGGTTTTCGTCGCCCCGATGCGCGAGACGAGCTGGAAGTACACGACATAGTTCACCGCGCTGAGAATGCACCCGCAGATCAGCAGGAACACGAAGTCCATGGGTTGTGGCGTACCCGGAATCGGCACCCAGATCAGCAGCGGCAAGGTCAGCAGCCCGCCGATCCCGAAGGCGCCGCAGGTCACTTCCCAGGGGCCGGCGGTGCGCAGCTTCAGGCTCGCGTAGTTGCTGCCGAAGGCCGCGCACACCGCGCCGAACACCGAAGCCGCGCTGCCGAGGATGAACTCGTGGGTGACCGGCACGGCGGGGAAGCCCACCAGCAGCACCATGCCGAAGAAGCCCAGCACCAGCCCGCCCAGGCCGCTCCAGGTGATGCGTTCCAGGCCCCAGAGGCGGCCGATGAGCATGGAGAACAGCGGGATTGCCGCGACGAAGATCGCCGCCATGGCGGTGCCGATGCGCGGCGTGGCATAGGTCAGGCCGATCAGTTGCCCGGCCACCGTGGTGGCGCCGATCACGCACAGCGGCTTCCACAGGCCGGCGAAGTTCAGCTGGCGCCCGGACAGCCTGGCCACTGCAAACAGGGTGAAGCTGGCGATCAGTGCGCGCAGGGTCACTGCGCCGACCCAGCCGAACCCGGCGATGGCCTTGAGCAGCACGAGGAAGGACAGCCCCCAGCCGATTGCGAGGAACAGGTAGGCGGCAAGGTCGCGCGGTTGCATACGACTCCGGGACGGCAAGACAGAGGAGGGCCGCCGAAGCGCGGCAGCGAGTCGGGCTATCTTGCCGGGCGCCCGTGGCGCTTGGGAAGGCAGTGCACCGACGTTTTTCTGCCTGCCAGCGCCGTCGCCCTGACCGGCCAGGTGCGTTGCACAGGGCTCGAAGGCGTGCAGGACGGCGGAGCGCGCCAGCGAAGTAATGCAACAGATCGCGCAGGTGCTTCGGGGGTTGCTGTTCGTCGATAAATCTAAATTTAAATTGAATTTAGATTTAACCTGCGTCAGGCTTGCTGGCATTGTTCTGCTGCCCAGGAAAAGCCATGGCCACTCGTGAATCCCGAAAAGACGGTGAAGCGACCCGTATCCGTATCCTCGAAGCGGCCGGCGAGCTGTTCGCGACCCTCGGTTTCGCCGAGACCAGCAACAAGGCAGTGGCGGCCAAGGCCGAAGTCGACCTGGCATCGATCAACTACCACTTCGGCAGCCGCAACGGCCTCTACCAGGCGGTGCTGGGCGAGGCCCGGCGGCGGTTTCTCGACATTGCCGACCTGCAGCGGATTCTTCAGGGCCAGCAGCCTGCGCCGGACAAGTTGCTTGAACTGACCGAGCTGGTCGTGCGCAAGGCGGCGCGCGGCGGGGAGATGTGGCACCTGCGTGTGCTGGCCGCCGAGGCCCTGGCGCCCAGCAGCCACGGCCAGGAAGTGCTGCACCCCGAGAAGGCGTTGAAGGTGACGCTGCTCAAGCAGTTGTTCAGCGAGATCACCGGGATACCGACTGACGATCCCGCCCTGGTGCCCTGCATCCTCAGCGTGACCGCGCCCTGGGCGATGCTGTTGATCGGTCCCCGCGGAGGGCATGGTGCCCTGCGGGACATTCTCGCGATGCCCGGCAATACGGTCGCCGCCCAGCTTTACAGCTTCGCCCTGGCGGGGCTGCAGGAAGTGGGGCGACAGCATCGCCAACCGGTGCCCGCTGCCGGCGAGTGAGCCCGGCAGCTCCTTTCTCTACGTCCCACCCGCACCCTCTCAGCAGGTCTGCCTCATGCAAACGGCTTCCGAATCCACCCTGGACGCGACCCTGAGCCCCTCGCTCGATGCCCGGGAGACACGTCCCTCCATTCCCCTGTTGCTGGCAGCTTTGCTGCTGGTGATGTTCCTCGCGGCGCTGGACCAGACCATCGTGTCCACCGCGTTGCCCACCATCGTCGGTGAGCTGGGCAGCCTGCACCTGCTGTCCTGGGTGGTGACCGCCTACCTGCTGGCCTCCACCGTCGTGGTGCCGCTGTACGGCAAGTTCGGCGACCTGTACGGCCGCAAGCTGGTGCTGCAGACCGCCATCGTGCTGTTCCTGGTGGGCTCGGCGCTCTGCGGGCTGGCGCAGAACATGACCGAGCTGATCCTCCTGCGCGCGTTGCAGGGCCTGGGCGGCGGCGGTCTGATGGTGGTGGCGATGGCGGCCATCGGCGACGTCATTCCCCCGGCCGAGCGCGGCCGCTACCAGGGGCTGTTCGGCGGCGTGTTCGGCCTCGCCACGGTGGTCGGCCCGCTGGTGGGCGGCTTCCTGGTCGAGCAGCTGTCCTGGCGCTGGATCTTCTACATCAACCTGCCCCTGGGGCTCCTCGCGCTGCTGGTGATCGGCAGCGCGTTCAAGCCCCACGTCGCGCGGGTGAAGCATGTCATCGACTACTTCGGCGCCTTCTTCCTGACCCTCGCCCTGGCCTCGCTGGTGCTGATCACCAGCCTGGGCGGCAGCACCCTGGAATGGGCCTCGATCGACATCATGGTCCTGGCGCTCTTCGCCGTCGTCGGGGTGATCGGCTTCGTCCACGAGCAGCGCATCGCCGCCGAGCCGATCATGCCGCTGCACCTGTTCCGTCATCGCACCTTCGTGCTCGCCGGGCTGATCGGCTTTACCGTGGGTGTTTCGCTGTTCGGCTCGGTGACCTTCCTGCCGCTCTACATGCAGGTGGTGAAGGACGCCACGCCGACCAGCGCGGGCCTGCAGATGCTGCCATTGATGGGCGCGATGCTGATCGTCTCGGCGATCACCGGCCGGCTGATCAGCCGCTGGGGGCGTTACCGGGTGTTCCCCATCGTCGGCACGCTGCTGCAGGCTGTCGCCCTGGCGCTGCTCAGTCGCCTCGACCTGCAGTCGTCGATGGTGCAGATGAACCTCTACATGGCGCTGCTGGGCGCGGGGTTGGGCATGGTGATGCAGGTGCTGATCCTGGCGGTGCAGAACAGCGTCGAGTTCCGCCACATGGGGGTGGCCACCTCCGGTGCGACGCTGTTCCGCTCTATCGGCGGCTCCATTGGTGTCTCGGTGTTCGGCGCATTGTTCTCCCACGAGCTGATGAGCCGGCTTGCCGGCAGCTTCCCGGCCAGCGCCGGTTCACCGGCCAACCTGTCGCCGGCCGCCGTGCATGCCTTGCCGGCGGCGCTGCAACAGACCTACCTGGAGGCCTTCTCCGGGGCGATGCACTGGGTGTTCCTGGTGGCCTGCCTGGTCAGCGCCGTCGCCTTCACGCTGTCCTGGCTACTGCGGGAAGTGCCGCTGCGCAGGGCCTGAGTTCGCCCCGAAGACGCAGCGCCGCTGGCTACTGGCCTGGGCTGAGGCGAAGGGCAGCGCGCCGGCGCCGCAGGTAGATGACCGCCACGACGAGCGCGGCCACGGCAGGGACGGCGCAGGTCAGGGCGGGAAGGTAGACGTAGTCCAGCGCAGGGCCGAAGCTCAAAGCCATGCTTTTCATCACGTAGGGCAGCGTACCGAGGATGCCGCAGGCGGCGGTACCGGCGGCGGCGCTGATCAGGTACAGCAGCAGAACCAGCCATTGCCCTGCGCTGCCCTTCGCCTTGTGCCCCAGCAGCAGGAGGGCGTAGGCGAACGATATCAGCGACAGGCCCACCAGCGACGCCGTCATGGGCACGCTGTTGGGGTAGTGATTGATGCCGGTCAGCAGGCTGCGGGCCCCTGCCAGCGCGCTGATGACGGTCACCGCAAACATGAACACGAGATTGACGCTACGCATGACGCTTCCTTGTGTGTGGCGATAGGCGTGGGCAACGAACGGGATACTCTCTCCGGTTCCCCGGGTGGTCCTTGCCGGCGCGGGCCGGTTGACGACCTCGGGTCGGTTGGGCCGCGCGCAGCTTACGATGACCGCGGCGGCATTTCCACTTACCAGTCAGCGGCCACCTTGCGAGCGTGCAGGGCAACATTGCCAGCCTGCCAATGGCCTTGGCTCAGGCGCTCGCTTATAGTCGCGCCCCCAGCGAAGCCGCCTGCGCCATCCAGGCCCGAATCCGGCGAAGCACACAC
This sequence comes from Enterobacterales bacterium AE_CKDN230030158-1A_HGKHYDSX7, assembly GCA_046940325.1. GTDB lineage: Bacteria > Pseudomonadota > Gammaproteobacteria > Pseudomonadales > Pseudomonadaceae > Pseudomonas. Next base: position 74,611 of record JBKYMN010000004.1, read on the forward strand.
CCAGGCGCGAGGAGCACGCCAACCATGCAAACAGAACAGGGCATCCTGCGGCTTTCCATTCTCGTCACCGTGCTGCTGGCCGGTTTCGGGATCATCGTCGGCCTGCTTTCGGGATCCTTCTCCATCGTCTTCGACGGTGTCTATTCCCTGGCCGATGCCAGCATGAGCGGCCTGGCGCTGGTGGTGGCGACGCTCATACGCCGCCACACCACCGAAGGCGACGCCAGCCGGCGACTGGCTGAGCGCTTCAACATGGGCTTCTGGCACCTGGAGCCGATGGTGCTGGCGCTCAATGGCACGCTGCTGTGCGGGGTCACGCTGTACGCGCTGATCAACGCCGTTGGCCGACTGCTCGGCGGCGGCCACGCGCTGGAATTCGGCTTCGCCATTTTCTACGCGGCGGTCGCCACGCTGGTCTGTTTTGCGCTGGCAGTCGTGGAGTTTCGCGCCAACAAGCGTATCGGCTCGGACTTCGTGGCTCTCGACGCCAGGTCCTGGGTGATGTCGGGCAGCATTTCCCTGGCCTTGCTGATCGCCTTCCTGGTGGGCGACCTGGCCACCGTCAGCGGCTATGCGCAGATCGGGCCCTACGTCGACCCGGCGGTGCTGGCGCTCATCTGCCTGGTGATCCTGCCGATTCCTTTCCTGACCATTCGCCAGGCGCTCAAGGACATCCTGCTGGTGACCCCGCCGGAGCTCAAGGAACACGTCGACGAGGTGGCGGCGAACGCCGTCGCGCAGCATGGGTTCCTGGCCTACCAGGCTTATGTCGCCAAGGTCGGCCGGGCGCAGCAGATCGAACTGTACTTCATCGTGCCGTCGAACTGGCCGGCGCAGACGCTGGACGAATGGGACCGGCTGCGCGATGAGATCGGCGAAGCCATCGGCGGCGAAGGCCCCAACCGCTGGCTGACCATTGCCTTCACCACCGATCCGCTCTGGACTCGGTAGGTCACCTCGCTCGTTGAATCGCGGCGATCTTCGCCGCGATCAGTGCTTCTCTCCCGCGCTGTCCCAGCGCTCGCGCGGCAGCTCGTAGCAGAGCCATGGCGCGGGCGTGCCGGACAGGTCCAGCTCGGCCTCGTAGACCCGTTCCGCACCCAGTTTGGTGGTGCCTTTCTGCGAGCGGATATTGCTCGGCGCGATGTGGAACCAGACGCGCTCGAACCGCTGGAAGGCGTGGTCGAGCATCAGCGTCTTCAGCTCGCGGTTGGTCGCGCCGCCCCAGTAACGGTGGTTGATGAAGGTGAAACCGATGCCGATGTCCTGCGGCTGGTCCGGCACCGGGTAGTAGCGCGAGCAGCCAATGGCTTCGCCGGTGCACCGGTCGAGGATCAACAGGCAGCCGCCGGCCTGCACCAGGAACTGGAAGTAGGGCTCGAAGATTTCGCGGCGATGGCGGTCCTTTGCCGGGTGCCCGGCCCAGGTCTGCGGGGAGCTGGCGGCGGCGTAGAGCGCGTCGAAATCATCGGCGCGCAATGGGCGCAGGTGCAGGGTGTCGCCGAACAGCGTCGGCTGGTCATCGAAGGCGGTCATGCTGGGCTCCAGGTGTCTGGAGTCCAGCTTACGGGCGGATCGGGGTGTTGCAGAGTGCCATTGCGGCGCGCTTCGACGGTGCCAATCGCGGCGTCAGTCGGCGCAGATGCCCAGGATCGCCCGCGCCGCCGCCTCGGTGCCGCGTGAGGCCTGCATCTGCTCGCGTACGGAGTCCAGGCGTTGCTGCATGGACTGGTCGGCGAGCAGTTCGGCGAGAGCATCGGGCAGCGCCGCCAGCGGCTTCTCGAAGCGCGGCAGGTAGCGTGCCACGCCGACTTCCTCGGCGCGCCGGGCGTTGTCGTGGCCGTCCCAGCAGTAGGGGATGATTACCGACGGCAGGCCGAAGTACAGCGCCTCGCAGAAGCTGTTGTTGCCGCCGTGGTGGATGAACAGCTGGCATTCGCGCAGCACCGCCGGCTGCGGGTACCAGCTGTCGAGGTAGACATTGTCCGGCACCGTGTCGTAGTGGTCGCGGTAGGCGCCGACGTTGATCAGGAAGCGGTAGGGCAGTTGCGCCACGGCGTCGATCAGCCGGCGCATCATCGCCACGTCGGCGGCGCCCAGGCTGCCGAAGCTCACGTAGATCAGCGGGGCGTCGTCATGCCGGGGGAATTGCGGCGGGATGTACGGTGCCTCGCTACGCACACAGCCGTCGAGGTACAGGTAGCGCTCGGCGGGCAGTGGCTTCTCGCGCTCATAGCGCACCGGCGTCGGCGACAGCAGCAGGTTCAGCCAGGGCGAGTCCTCGAGGAACTGGCCGGCGGGCAGGGCGGGGTGGCCGCACTCGGCGAGGAAGCGGGCGAAGCGTTCATGGGCCGGTTTCGTCGCTTGCAGGTAGTGCTCGCGGTAGGTAGTGCAGGCCGGCGCATCGCTGCCGCTGGCGCCGGAGAGGTAGGGCGGCACGGCGGCGTCGGGCAGTTCGGTTTCCGCGCAGGAGACCATGCGCACCCAGGGGCAGCCGGCGGCGGCAATGGCCGGGAAGCTGACCACGTTGTCCAGCACGATGGCATCGGGCTTGAGTCGGGCAAGCAGTTGCTGCAGTGGCTTCTCCGACTCGATGGCGGTGTCGATGATGGCTTCCCAGGCCGGCGCCACGTAGCTGTCGATCTGCGCCAGGGGCGGCTGGTCGAAGTAGGGCACGTTGCGCTCGATGAAGCGCTCCCAGTAGTGCTGGTGGTCGGCGGCGGAGAGCGGCGAGTCCAGCTGCAGCGGGTACTCGGCGAAACCGTACTCGGCGAAGATGCCCTGGAAGTGCGCATGGCAGATGAACACCGGGCGCGCGCCGAGTTCGCGCAGGGCCTGGGCGATGCCGATGCAGTTCAGCGCGGCGCCGAAACTGGCCTCGGGGAAGAAGGCGATGGTTCTTGTTCTTTGCGTCATGGGCACATCCGGGCGTTGCTCACGGGCACTGCGTGAAACTGATACTGCACTTTTTCGTTAAAAAAAACACCGTGAGTGAAAAATACTTAGCGGCGCGCCCCGGCGAATGACTGCGGAATCCCGCGGTTGGCGGTCTGCGGGCGCTGCGCGAAGGACAGCCGCAGGTGCAGGCGCATCAGGTCGGCGGCGATCTCCAGCTGGCCGCGCTCGATCTGCTCGATGATCCGCAGGTGCTCGCGCAGGGCTTCCTGCAGGCGGTGCACGCTGACCATCGGCAGCAGGTTGGGCAGGCGGCGCAGGCGCTGGTGCTGCAGCAGCGAATCGCCGACGAAGCGGTTGCCGCAGCCCTGGGCGATGAGCTCGTGGAAGCCGATGTCCAGTTCGCGGAACTGCGCCACGTCGAAGCGCTCGATGGGCGCGCCGAGCAGTTCTTCCATGGCGCCGCGCAACAGGGCCAGGCGCGCCAGGTCCGGCTCGAAGCCGGGAGCGAGCAGGGCTTCGGGTTCCAGGATCAGGCGGTAGCGCAGGCTGTCCTCCAGGGCGGCGAGGTTGTTCAGCAGCGGGCGGAACGACCAGCTCTGCCCGGCGCCGCGCTCCAGTACCTGGTCCTCGCTGAGCTGCGCCAGCACCTTCTGCGCGGCGACCCGGTTGATGTCGTAGCGGCGCATCAGCTCGCTGGCGCTCAGGCTGTTGCCCAGTCGCCCGGCCATGCGGTCGCGCAGCACCGAGGCGGCCAGCGCTTGTTCCTCGGCCTGGGGCAGGGCGGGGCCGAGCACCTGGGCGGAAGGGTCGGCGGCCAGGCGGTAGCCCTTGCCCGGTTCGTGGGCCACCAGTTGCTGTTCCAGCAACAGGTCCAGGCCTGCGCGGATCAGCGTGCGTGACACGCCGAAAGTGCGCGCCAGCTGCTGTTCCGAGAGCGCGTCGCCTTCGCCCAGCCCGCTGTCCTGGGCGTGCTCGATGACGCGCCGGGCGAGTTCCAGGTGGTTGGTGCGCGGTTTTTTCTCAGTGACGTTGCTCAAGCCGATGCTCTCCAGCGGGCCCGTGGCAGAGGGCGAGCCCCTTATGCCACAGCGGGGGTGGTGCAACAAGAATGCAAGAAAGTGTTGACTTCGCCAGTGGTTCGGTTTTTATTTTGAAAAAAAGACATGTAGTACGCTTTTCGTTCCGCTGCCGTCGACACACAAAAACAACCATCGTCAGGTGCGCAAGATGAAGCTGAAGACCATGCTCTACGCAGGGGCGACCCTCGCGCTCACGCTGTCCGCGACCACCGCCAGCGCCAAGGATCTGGTGATCTCCATCTGGGACGGCTACATGGCCCCGGACAACCTGGAGAAGTTCCAGAAGGCCACCGGCCTCGAAGCCGACAAATCCCTCCACGCCACCAACGAAGAGATCATGGGCAAGCTCATGGCCTCCGGTGGCGAAGGCTATGACGTGGTGTTCGTCTCCTCGCCCTTCGCCGAGATCCTGCACAAGCAGGGCCTGCTCGCCGAGATCGATCCGGCCAAGGTGCCGAACCTGAAGAACCTCTACCCCGAAGCGCAGAAGCTCGAATACGACGTCGGCAACCACTTCTCCGTGCCTTACACCTGGGGCACCACCGGCATCTGCTACCGCTCGGACAAGGTCAGCCCGGCGCCGACTTCCTGGAGCGACCTGCTCAAGCCCTCCGATGCCCTCAAGGGCAAGACCACCATGCTGGCCACCGATCGCTGGCTGCTCGGCGCCGGCTTCCTGGCCAATGGCTGGTCGGTGAACGACGGCAACCCGGACCAGATCAACGCGGTACGCGACCAGCTGATCGCCACCAAGAAGCGCCTGCTGTCCTTCGACGACACCACCTTCTACTCCAAGCTGGCCTCGGGCGAGGCGCTGATGGCCCATGCCTGGGACGGCTGGTGCAACTACGGCACCCAGGCCAACGAGTCGATTAAGTTCGTGGTGCCGAAAGAGGGCTCCGACCTCTGGGTGGACACTATGGTCGTCCTCAAGAGCTCGAAGAACCCCGACGCCGCCTACCGCTTCATCAACTACATGCTGGAGCCGGCGAACCACGCCTGGGTCGCGGAGAACATCCTCTACAAGGTGCCCAACCAGGCGGCGATGGCGACCCTGAAGCCGGACCTGCTGGCCAAGTACCCCAACCTCACCACGACGCCGGCCGAGCTGGTCAAGCAACAACAGCTGCGTGACGTCGGTGGTTCGACGCAGAAGGCGTACACCCGCGCCGTAACAGAAATCATGGCCGCGCAGTAAGGCCGACGGGGGCGTCGCGCTGGCGCCCCGCAATTCTCTCCGGAATAACCCTGAAGCACCCCGCCCGGCGTGGGGTTGGGGGAACTACGCATGACCGCTTTATCCGCCGACCGCAAATTGTCGGCCTGGCTGCTCGCGCCCGGCCTGGGCTGGCTGGCCCTGTTCCTGCTGCTGCCGTGCCTGCTGGTACTGGTCTACAGCTTCCTCGAGCGCGGTGCCTATGGCGGCATCGACTACGTGTTCACCTGGGAAAACTACCGCCGCGCGGTGGACCCGCTGTACCTCGACATCCTCCTGCGTTCGGCGAAGATCGCCGGCCTGGCCATGCTCTTCGCGGTGATCATCGGCTACCCGGCGGCCTACGCCATCACCCGCGCCACACCACGCCGGCAGGCGGTGTACCTGTTCCTGGTGATGCTGCCGTTCTGGAGCAACTACCTGATCCGCACCTACGCCTGGATCGTGCTGCTCAACCGCGAAGGCCTGCTCAACCGCCTGTTCAGCCTGCTGGGCTACAGCGGCGAGCCGATCAACCTGCTGTACACCGACGCCACCGTGGTGCTGGGGCTGGTCTACAACTACATCCCCTTCGTCATCCTCGCCATCTACAGTTCGCTGTCGCGCATCGACAACGAACTCTGGGAAGCCTCGCGGGACCTCGGCGCCTCCGGCTGGACCACCTTCCGCCGCGTGATCCTGCCGCTCTCGGTGCCGGGCGTGGCCGCTGGCGCGGTGTTCGTCTTCGTGCTCTCCATCGGCAACTTCATCACCGCCGACCTGTTGGGCGGCAAGCAGGTGCAGATGGTCGGCAACCTGATCTACGCGCAGTTCCTCACCGCGCGTGACTGGCCGTTCGGCGCGGCGCTGAGCTTCTTCCTGATCGGCATCATGCTGCTGTTGCTGTTCATCCAGGCCCTGGTCTCGCGCCGGGCCCAGGGCGCGGAGGGCGAACGCCATGCGTAATTCTTCGGGCTTTGCGCTCGGCGCACACCTGTGGCTGGTGTACGCCTTCCTCTATGTGCCGATCCTGGTGCTGATCCTGCTGTCGTTCAACGCCAGCGGCTTGCCCACCGCCTGGGGCGGCGCCTCGCTGAAGTGGTACGCCAAGCTGTTGGCCAACGCCTCGATCCAGCACGCGGCGCTGAACACCCTGATCGTCGCGCTGACTTCCACCTTCATCGCCTGCGTGCTCGGCACGCTGCTCGCCCTCGGCGTGGAGATGCGCGCACGCAACAGCGGCAGGAAAGGCAGCAACATCGCCGACACCCTGCTGATGGCGCCGATGATCATCCCTGACATCGTCCTGGCCATCGCGCTGCTGAGCTTCTTCAACCTGCTGAAGATGAGCCTGGGGTTGCACTCGATCATCCTCAGCCACGTGGTATTCAACATCGCCTTCGTCTGCGCGGTGGTGCGCACCCGCCTCAAGCACTTCGACTACTCGATCCTCGAAGCTTCCATCGACCTGGGCGCCGGCTGGTTCACCACCGCGCGCCGGGTGCTGCTGCCGGCGATCTTCCCTGGCGTGCTGGCTGGCGGGCTGCTGGCGTTCACCCTGTCGGTGGACGAATTCATCATCGCCTTCTTCAACTCCGGCTCCGGCAGCGCCTCCACCACGCTGCCGATGCAGATCTACTCGATGATCCGCTTCGGCGTGACCCCGGAAATCAACGCCCTCGCCACCCTGGTGATGCTGGTCAGCTTCACCGCGCTGTTCGCCTCCCAACGTCTGAACAAGGTGCCCAAAGCCCATGACTAAGTCTTCCGACCTGCTGGTGCTGGACCAGGTCAGCAAATCCTACGGCGAGGGCCTGACGGCGGTGGACCAGGTGTCCCTGGCGATCCGCGAGAACGAGTTCTTCGCACTGCTCGGTCCCTCCGGCTGCGGCAAGACCACCCTGATGCGGATGATCGCCGGCTTCGAGACGCCCAGTTCCGGCGCGATCTATCTGGGTGGCCAGGACATCTCGCCGCTGCCGCCGAACAAGCGCCCGCTGAACCTGATGTTCCAGTCCTACGCGCTGTTCCCCAACATGACCGTGCGCGGCAACATCGCCTACGGCCTGGAGATGGAGAAGCTGCCCGCCGGCGAGATTCGCCAGCGCGTCGACGCGGTGCTGGACACCGCGCAGCTCGGCCCGCTCGCCAACCGCCGCCCGGACCAGCTCTCCGGTGGCCAGCGCCAGCGCGTCGCCCTGGCCCGCGCGCTGGTCAAGCGCCCGCGCGTGCTGCTGCTGGACGAGCCCCTCGGCGCGCTGGACAAGAAGCTGCGCGAGAAGATGCAGCTGGAACTCAAGCGCCTGCAGCACGAGAGCGGCATCACTTTCATCATGGTCACCCACGACCAGGAAGAAGCCCTGGTCATGTCCGACCGCATGGCCGTGCTGCGTGACGGCAAGGTCTGCCAGTGCGGCAGCCCCAGCGAGCTGTACGAGAACCCGGGCAGCCGCTTCGTCGCCGACTTCATCGGCGTCAGCAACCTGATCGAAGGCCGCCGCGTGGGCACCAACCGCCTGCAGGCCGGCGACCAGGTGCTGAGCATCGAGACCACCGCCGAGTCGAGTCCGGAGAGCGTGACCCTGGCGTTGCGCCCGGAACGCTTGCGCGTGCTGACCGACGCCACGCCGGCCACTGACAACCAGATCCAGGGTGAGGTGGCGGAAGTCGCCTACCACGGCCTGGACACCAACCTGCACGTGAACACGGCGCTGTCCAGCAAGCCGCTGATCGTCCGCGTGCCGTCCTCGGACTACGACTTCTTGCGCCTTGCCACCGGCATGCCGGTGCGCCTGGGCTGGGATGCGCGGCATGGCCGCGTGCTGACTCACTGATTGCTGCAGAACAAGATCGACAGGAGAGCACCATGAGTAGTGAACGCAAGGTCATCGCCTTCTTCCCCGAGGCCGCCTACGGCCCGGCCCTGAACTCCGTGGGGATCGCCCAGGCCTGCGAGGCGCTGGGGCACAAGGCGGTGTTCCTCACCGATCCGGGCATGACCGGGGTCTACTCGGCCTACGGCTTCGAGGAGCACTACGTGAACATGTCCGAGCCGATGCCGGCCGAGGAGATGGCGCGTTACTGGACCGACTTCATCAACGGCCACATCCCCAACTTCCGCAAGGCGCCGATCGACCAGCTCGACAACTACGTGAAGGAGTGCTGGGAGGCCATCGTCTCCACCTCCAAGTGGGCGCAGAAGGAACTGCCGGCGATCCTCGACAAGATCAAGCCGGACCTGATCTGCGTGGACAACGTGATCCTCTTCCCGGCCATCAAGCACTACGGCAAGCCCTGGGTGCGGATCATCTCCTGCTCGGAGAACGAGGTGCACGACCCGGACATTCCGCCGTACCTGTCGGGCATGAGCGTGGAGGACAAGGACGGCCACGCGCGCTTCCAGAAACGCTTCGAGGAAGTGATCGCGCCGATCCATGCCGACTTCAACGACTTCCTCGCCGAGTGCGGTGAGCGGCCGTACCCGCTGGGCACCTTCTTCGAGGAGTCGCCCTACATGAACCTGCTGCTCTACCCGGACCCGGTGAAGTTCCAGCGTCGCCACCCGCTGCCCGCGCGGCAGTTCCACTACCTGCAGGGCTGCGTGCGCAGCGACAAGCCCTACGAGATTCCGCAGTTCAAGGCGCACAACGACAAGCCGCTGCTCTATGTCAGCTTCGGCAGCCTCGGCTCGGGCGATGTCGACCTGCTCAAGCGCCTGGTCACCGCCATCGGCAAGCTGCCGTACCGCGCGCTGTTCAACGTCGGCGAGCACGTGGAGAAGTACGACGACCTGCCGGACAACGTGATCGTCTCCAACTGGTACCCGCAACCCTCGGTGATCGCCCAGGTCGACGGGGTGATCCACCACGGCGGCAACAACAGCTTCACCGAGTGCCTGTTCTTCGGTAAGCCGGCCATCGTCATGCCCTATGTCTGGGACGGCCACGACAACGCCATGCGCGCCCAGGAGAGCGGCCATGGCCTGCGCATGGACCGCTACGACTGGAGCGAGGAAGACCTGGCGCGCAACATCGCCCAGTTGCTGGGCGATCAGTTGATGCAGGAGCGCCTGGCGCGTACCAGCGACTACATGCGTTCGCGCAAGGGCCCGGAAGACGCCGCGCGCATCCTCGACCAACTGATGGGCGGCAAGGCGGTGAACCATGGCTGAATTCAAGGCCGACAGTAGCGCGCCGCACATCCGTGGCGCCCGCGACTACGACGACCTGGTGGACTGGGGCGTGCAGTCCGACGCCCTGGAGGGTGTGTCGCACTCCAGCGGCCGCCTGCTGTTCAAGGGCCCGAACAACAGTCCCGAGACCGGCCTGTGGGTCTGCACCCCCGGCCGCTGGCGGCTGTCGATCCCGCGTGACGAGCTCTGCCATTTCGTTGCCGGCCGCGCCACCTACCGCTCCGACGAGGGCGAGGTGATCGAGGTCGAACCCGACACCCTGGTGCTGTTCCCGGCCGGCTGGACCGGCGAATGCACCGTGCACACCACGCTGCGCAACCTCTACATGCTGGCGTGATTTCGTAGGGCGGATAACGCCGCAGGCGTTATCCGCCATCGATCTCAAGCCGAATTTGTCGGCGGATAACCGCAAGCGGTTATTCGCCCCACGCCTTATCCGGCCGCCCGAGTGGGTGGCCATTGCTGGAGAAAGACATGAAGACCCCCGTTATCTACCGCCCGCTGCAAGTCACCGAACTCAAGGACTGGGGCGTGATCCCGACCATGCTCGAGGGCGAATCCCACGTCAGTGGCGTGGTCCTGCACAAGGGGCCCGAAGGCCAGTCCGAATGCGGCATCTGGCACTGCACGCCGGGCAAGTGGTTCTGCCACGTCACCAGCGACGAGTTCTGCCACTTCCTCGAAGGCCGTTGCACCTACGTGCACGAGTCCGGCGAGGTGATCGAGATCGAGCCGGACACCGCAGCCTTCTTCCCCAAGGACTGGAAGGGCGTGTGCACCGTGCACGAGACCATCAAGAAGGTCTACATGATCCGGTGATGCCATGAACCTGCCCTGCGAAACCACCCGCGCCGCTGCCCGCGAGACCTTTCTCGCCGGCAACGGCCTGGCCGGAGCGCCGCTCACGGCGCTGCCGGCCGATGCCTCGGCACGGCGCTACTTCCGCCTCGACGGCAAGGCCCTGTTGCTGATGGATTCGCCGCCCGGCGCAGAACCACTGGCGCCGTACCTGCGGGTGGCGCAGCTGCTGCGCGACAGCGGGCTGTCGGCGCCCAATGTGCTGGCCGCCGACCGCGAACTGGGCCTGGCGCTGATCGAGGACTTCGGCGACGCCACCTACACCCGGCTGTTTGCCGCCGGCCACAACGAGACCCAGCTTTACCGCCTCGCCGTGGATGCCCTGGTGCGCCTGCACCGCGCCGGCCCGCAAGCGGCCGAAGGCGTGCCGGCCTACGACGGGCAGAAGCTGGCGGACGAGGCGGCATTGTTCATCGACTGGTACGCCCCGCTGTTGGTGGGCGACAAGGCCGCCGGGCAACTGCGCGAGCGCTATCTCTTGGAGTTCGCCGCGCTCTGGCGCGACGTCTCGATGCGCCGCGAAGTGCTGGTGCTGCGCGACTACCACGTCGACAACCTGATGCTGCTGGAGGGCAGGGCGGGCGTGGCTGCGTGCGGCCTGCTGGATTTCCAGGACGCACTGTTCGGCGCGCCGGCCTACGACCTCATGTCCCTGCTCGAAGACGCGCGCCGCGACCTTCCCGAATCGCTGCGCGTGACCCTGCTCACCCACTACCTCAGCCAGCGTCCCGAGGTGGACGGCCGGCGCTTCCTCACCGATTTCCAGGTGCTGGCCGCCCAGCGCCACGCCAAGGTGCTGGGCATCTTCGTGCGCCTGGCCAGGCGCGATGGCAAGCACGGCTACCTCAAGCACCTGCCGCGTGTGCTGCGGCTGTTCCAGCGCGCGCTCGACCACGAGCACCTGCGCCCGCTGGCGGCGCTGCTCGACGCCCACCTGCCGAACTGGCGCCAGCCGCTGGAGAGCGACGTGATCGCCCAGCGCCTGGCCTCATCCGAATCCCTGCGGAGCCTTCCATGACCGACTTCCACAGCGACGCGCCCCTGCGCTTCATCGGCCCCCACTACCTGGGCGCGGCCACGCAACGCCTGCGCGACATTATCAACCCCGCCGACCTCACCCCGGTCGGCCGCATCGCCCTGTGCGACGCCGAGGACGTCGACGCCGCCATCGACGCTGCCAACGCGGCCCAGCGCGAATGGAAGCGGGTGGATGCGAAATCCCGCGCGGCGATCCTCCACCAGCTCGCCAACGCCATCGAGACCGACCAGGCCACCCAGCGCGAAGTCGCACGGCTGATGACCCTGGAAATGGGCAAGCCCTTTCCCGAGGCCATGGGCGAGCTGGCCAACTGCGCGCCGATCTTCCGCTACTACGCCGAGATGGCCCGCGACGAGGCCGGCAAGGTGGCCGGCACCACGCAGCTCGGCTCGTTCCAGCATGTGCGCTACGAGCCCTATGGCGTCAGCGTGCACATCATGCCGTTCAACTTCCCCATCCTGCTGATGTGCTGGACCCTGGCCGCTTCGCTGGCGGCAGGCAACGCCTGCATCGTCAAGCCGGCGGAAAGCACCACGCTGTGCACGCTGAAGTTCATGGAGCACTTCAAGGTGCTGCCGGCGGGCATGGTCAGCTGCGTGCCGGGCGATGCCAGCACCGCGCAGCGCCTGGTGCAGTCCGAGCGCACCCACGCCGTGGCCTTCACCGGTAGCGTCGCGGCCGGCAAGGCAGTGGCGGTGGCTTGCGCCGAGCGGATGAAACCGGCGGTGATCGAGGCCGGCGGCAGCGACCCGATGATCATCTCCCGCCATGCGCCGCTGGAGGTCGCGGCGGCCGGCGCGGTGACGGCGGCCTTCCACCTGACCGGGCAGATCTGCACCTCGGCCGAACGCTTCTTCGTGGTCGATGAAATCCATGACGAGTTCGTCGCGCGCTTCGCCGAGCGGACTCGCGCGCTGCGCATCGGCCATGGTCTGGAGCGTTCGGAGATCGGCCCGCTGGTCAGCGAGGCGGCGCGTGCCAAGGTCATTCGACTGGTGGACGACGCTATCGCCAAGGGCGCCACGCTGGTCTGTGGCGGGAAAGTGCCAGCCCATCTTCCAGTCGGTTGGTACTACGAGCCGACCATCCTCACCGACGTCACCCCGGCCATGGCGATCTTCCACGAGGAGTGCTTCGGCCCGGTGGCGGCGATCTGCAAGGTGAAGGATTTCGACGAAGCGGTACGCCTGGCCAACGATTCACCCTTCGGCCTGGGGGCCTCGCTGTTCTCCACCGACCTGGCCGAAGCCATGGAAGCGGCGGACCGCCTGGAGGCGGGGATGGTCTGGGTGAACAACCCGCTGATCGACAACGATGCCTTGCCCTTCGGCGGCTGGAAGATGTCCGGCATGGGCCGCGAACTGGGCCGCCAGGGCCTGGATGCGTTCCGGCGTTCGAAGATGGTGATCATCGACCACCAGCCGCAGATCCACTCCTGGTGGTACCCATACAGTGACGAGGTGTTCTACCAGGGCTGAGCTGACCCTCAATGAGATCAGGCCTGGGCGCGGCTGAGACGTTGCAGCAGCCGCGCCTTCACCTCCGGCCATTCGCTGTCGATGATGCTGAAACGCACCGAGTTGCGCTTGCGGCCGTCGGGCATGATGCGCTCGTGGCGGACGATGCCTTCCTGCACCGCGCCCAGGCGCAAGATGGCGGCGCGGGACTTCTCGTTCAGCTCGTCGGTGGTGAACTGCACGCGTACGCAATCCAGCTCCTCGAAGGCGTAGGTCAGCAGCAGGAGCTTGGCTTCGGTATTGATCGGCGTGCGCTGCGCTGATAGCGCGAGCCAGGTGTGGCCGATTTCCAGCTTGCGATTGGCGCGGTCGACCTTCCAGAAGCGGGTGCTGCCGGCAATCCTGCCGGTGCGCCGGTCGAGGATCGCGAAGGGCAGGACAGTGCCTTCCTCCAGACCCTTTTCGGCCTTGGCGATGTAGCCCCCGACGGTATCGGGCCCCGGTACCACCGTGACCTTGAGGTTCCACAGTTCGCCATCGGCGGCGGCTTCGAGCAGGGCCTGCGCGTGTTCGGCGCGCAGGGGGATGAGTTCGACGTGGTCGCCGACAAGGTGCGGGCAGGTGAGGGCAGGCATGGCGCAGGCTCTGGCTGGAACGAACGCCCAGCCTACCGGATGCGCTTCGTTTTTCGTAGGAGCGAGCTTGCTCGCGAACCTCCAGGACAGGGCGCCGGATCATTCGCGAGCAAGCTCGCTCCTACAGGTTTGGGGTACCCATGAACCGATAGCCGTGTAGGGCGCATAACCTGGAACAGGTTATCCGCCGGCCCCGTGTGGCGGATAACGCTGGCGCGTTATGCGCCCTAGCAGAACGTTCAGCCGACGAAGCGATAACCCTTGCCGCGCACGGTGAGGATCAGCGGATGCGCGGGCGCTTCCCCCAGCTTGGCGCGCAGATGGGCGATGCGCACGTCCACCGAGCGGTCCAGCCCGTCGTAGGGAATGCCACGTAGTGCAAGGAGCAGCTCGTCGCGGCTCAACGTCTGGCCGGCGCGGCTGGCGAGGTGCCAGAGCAGGTCGAATTCGGCGCCGGTGAGGTCGATGCGTTGACCATCGCGACGGACTTCCCGCTGACGTGAGTCGAGCAGCAAGCCGGCGATTTCAAAGTATTCAGGCGCAATTTCCGGCGTTTCGCGGCGGCGCAGCAGCGTGCGTACGCGGGCCAGCAGCAGGCTGGGGCGCACCGGCTTGCAGACGTAATCGTCGGCGCCGTTCTCCAGGCCGTCGATCTGTTCGGTGTCTTCCGAGCGGGCGCTGAGCATGAGGATCGATCCGGTATAGCGCGGGCGGATGCGCCGGCAGATGGACAGTCCATCTTCGCCGGGCAGCATGCGGTCGAGGATCACCAGGTCCGGACGTTCGTCCATTACCCGGGCGGCCGCGCGGGAGCCATCGGCTTCGATGTCGGCGCTGAGGCCATGGTGTTCGAGGAAGTCGCGGGTGAGTGCGGCGAGGCGCAGGTCGTCTTCGACGATAAGGATGCGGGCGGCTGTCATGGCTGTGGGAAGAAGAGGGCGCGAGGCGGCTTGTGGCTGCCCCGCGCTGCGCGGTCAGAGTTGGACGCGCGCAATCGAACCGTCAATCGACAGTCGAGTACCGTAGGGCCCCGACAGCGCGGCGAAGCGCTGCAGGATCGCTTGTGCGTGGTCGCCTTCGGCCAGGCGCGGGCGGCCGCGGCGGTGTACCGCCTCGCCCAGGCCCAGGCTCACCGGGTGCAACTCGATGCCGGTCAGGCGACGGCCGTCGAACTGGCACACCGGCACCAGGCTTTCCCAGAAGCGCGCATCGGAAGGGAAGCTGCGGGTGTCGTTCTGGGTGCGTTGCAGGAAGACCTTGGACGGCGTCTGGTTGCGGTCCACGCGGAACTGCTCGTAGCTGTCCGCCGGCAGGCGTTCCACCAGTTCGTTCTGGCCGATGAAGTTGCCCAGGCTGTAGAAGATCGGCTTGCCGTTGTAGATTTCCATGCCGCGCAGCAGGTGCGGGCCGTGGCCGACCACGATGTCGACGCCGGCGTCGATCATGCGTCGGGCCACCGGCTGGATGAACTCGGCGGCGGCTTCCAGGTTCCACTCGCCGGTGGCGTCGTGGCCCAGTTCGTGGGCGTGGATGCTCAGTACGACGATGTCGGACATCGTCCGCGCTTCCTCGACCCAGCGCAGGATGTCATCCATGTCCTTCTTGCGCGGCAGGGTGCGCAGGCGCGAAGACTCGCCCTGGCGGAACAGCAGCGGGGTGAAGGGGCCGAACACCGCCAGCGACGGGTCGGGAATCGGGTGGGCGAAGCCCAGGTCGACCGCGCCCTGGTAGAGGCGGTCCAGGCCGAGGCTGGCGATGATGCCGCGCATGGCCTCCATCTGTGCGCCGTCAAGCTGGTGCACGGTGTCGTAGCGCAGCGGGTTCAGACCGGGGCGGCCCGGCATGTCGCGAGTCTGTTCGCTGGCTTCCTGACCCTTGCCGAAAGTCGAGGTGCAGGCCAGCAGCGAGACGGTGCCGGCGGGCTTGGTGCAGTACACCGGGCGGCGGGCTTCTTCCAGGTTGCGACCGGTGCCGGCGAACAGCAGCTCGCGCTTTTCCAGCTGCACGTGGGCGGCGTGCAGGCCGGCGATGCCGTAGTCCAGGCTGTGGTTGTTGGCGGTGGAGAACAGGTCGATGCCGCCGTCCACCAGTTCATCGAGAATCCACGAGGGCGCGCCGAAGTGCGAGCCGCCGCTTTCCAGCACCGCATCGCCCTGGAAGTCGTTGGGCAGCACTTCCAGGTTGGTGAAGCTGACGTCGGCGCCGCGCAGCAGGTCGAACAGCGGGCGCAGGGTTTCGTCGTCACGGCTGTTCAGGCGGCGTTGCAGGATGCTGTCGCCGGTCAACGCAATCTTCATGGTCCACCTCATCGTTGGGGAGTCGCTGATGGCGGCGGACTTTAGGGCAATGGGAGGCTGCGGTCGGCTGAATCCTGGGTATCGCAATAGCCGTCGGTTATCGCCCACGGGGAGTACCCCGGCGGCGCTTCCATTCTGGCTATGGGCATCACTTTTTTTCAGAAGTCAGCGTTGTGACAGCGCTCTTACCATGCGACCGCCGCCCGGCCACAGAGCTGGGGGCAGGGGTGGCGCGGCTTGCCGCGACCAGCACTTTCCAGGCGGAGAGCAGCATGAAAAGAACAATAACCGGCGCCGCAGGCTTCAGGCCGCACGCGCTGGCGCTGGCAACCAGCATGGCCCTTGGCGGGGCATCTTCGGCTCAGGCAGTGAGCTTCAATGTGGGGGAAATCGAGGGTCGTTTCGACTCGACGCTGTCCATTGGCGCGAGCTGGGCGATGGACAGTCCGGACAAGAAGTTCATCGGCACCCGCAACGGCGGCACGGCATCCAGCCAGACCTCCGATGACGGCCGGCTGAACTTCAAGAAGGGCGAGACCTTCTCCAAGATCTTCAAGGGCCTGCACGACCTGGAGCTGAAATACGGCGACAGCGGCCTGTTCCTGCGCGGCAAGTACTGGTACGACTTCGAGCTGAAGGACGAGCACCGTCCGCTCTATGACATCGATGACCATGGCCGCGACAACGCCGCCAAGGCGTCCGGCGTCGAGCTGCTCGATGCCTTCCTCTACCACAACTACGACTTCCATGACCTGCCCGGCACGGTGCGCCTGGGTCGCCAGGTGGTGAGCTGGGGCGAGAGCACCTTCATCCAGAACGGCATCAACTCGATCAACCCGGCGGACGTCGCCGCGCTGCGCCGCCCCGGTTCCGAGGTGAAGGAAGCGCTGATCCCGGTGAGCATGCTGTACTTCAACCAGGGCCTCACCGACACCCTGTCCATGGAAGCCTTCTACCAGCTGGAGTGGGAGAAGACCGTACCGGACAATTGCGGCACCTTCTTCGGCAGCGATGTGGCGGCCAAGGGTTGCGACATCAACATGGCGGTGAACGGCAGCGACTTCGACCGCGACATCGACGGCACCGGCATCAAGGGTGGCTACGGCTACGTGCCGCGCACCAAGGACCACGACGCCCGTGACGGCGGCCAGTTCGGCGTGGCGCTGCGCTGGATGGTCAACGATACCGAGTTCTCCGCCTACGCGATGAACTACCACAGCCGTACCCCCACCAGTAACTGGGTGGTGGGCAAGGGCGCGCTGGCCGACCCGGTGGGCGGCCTGATCGGGCAGGGCGGGCGCAGTACCGCCAGTTGGTACCTGGACTACCCCGAGGACATCCGTCTCTACGGCCTGGGCTTCAACACCACCTGGGGCAGCACGGCGGTGCAGGGCGAGATCAGCTACCGGCCGAACATGCCCCTGGGCATCAACTCCAGCGACGTCTCCGGCGCCGCTACCCTCGGTTCGGCCTCCACCAATGCCCTGGTCAACGCCGGCCTGCCGATCTTCGCCAGCGGCTGGGCGGATTCGAGCTACGGCTCGCTGATCCAGGGTTACAAGCGCATGCCCTACACCCAGGCGCAGATGACCTTCACCAACACCTTCGACCAGATCCCGGTGATCGCCGCCGAACGCCTGACGCTGATCGGCGAGATCGGCTTCGGCCATATCGGCGACCTGGGCTCCACCGACGGTTCCGACCTGCGCTTCGGCCGCAGCAGCGTGTACGGCAACGGTGAGCTGGCCAGCGCCGGCACCTCGTCCCTGCTGGGGCTGTCCGGCAACGCGCTGTGCGAGAAGGTGGTCAACACCGCCAACCCCGGCGAGTGCAACGACAAGGGCTTCTACACCCAGAACTCCTGGGGTTACCGCCTGCGCGCCGGCCTTGAGTACAACGACCTGATCGGCGGCGTCTCGCTGCGCCCGAACCTGGCGTTCTCCCATGACGTGGAAGGCTACGGCCCGACCTTCAACGAAGGCGACAAGTCGGTGAGCGTCGGCGTCGATGCCGAGTACCTGAGTCGCTACACCGCCAGTATCAGTTACACCGACTACTTCGGCGGCGATTACAACGTCAACACCGACCGCGACTTCCTCGCCGTCAGCCTGGGCGTCAGCTTCTGATGCCTATCCGTCCCAGAGGTACAAGCATGAACAACAAGCAATGGTTGCAGGCGGGCTGCCTGACGCTGAGCCTGCTCGCCGGGCAGGTCATGGCCGCGGTCGGAGCCGACCAGGCTGCGCGCCTGGGCAATGAACTCACGCCCATCGGCGCGGAAAAGGCCGGCAATGCCGACGGCAGCATCCCGGCCTGGACCGGAGGCCTGGCACCCAACGCCGGCAAGGTCGATGCCGGTGGTTTCCTCGCCGATCCGTATGCGGCCGACAAACCACTGTTCACCATCACCGCGCAGAACGCCAGCCAGTACCAGGACAAGCTGACCCCCGGCCAGCTGGCGATGTTCCAGCGCTTCCCCGAGAGCTACCGCATCCCGGTGTACCCGAGCCACCGCAGCGCCAGCTACCCGCAGACGGTGATCGACGCGGCGAAGAAGAACGCTACCGCCACCTCGCTGGCCGAGGGCGGCAACGGGCTGAACAACTTCACCATGACCGTGCCGTTCCCGATCCCGCAGAACGGCCTGGAAGTCATCTGGAACCACGTCACCCGCTACCGCAGCAACGCCATGCTGCGCACCACGGCGCAGATGAACCCGCAGACCAACGGTGACTACACCATCAGCTACATGAAGGAGCAGTTCGCCTTCCCGTTCGGGCTCAAGGACTACGACCCGGCGAAGATGAACAACATCCTCTACTACTTCCGCCAGGAAATCCTCTCGCCGCCGCGCCGCGCGGGCAGTGTGATGCTGGTGCTGGAGACCATCGACCAGGTCAAGGAACCGCGCATGGCGTGGATGTACAACGCCGGCCAGCGCCGCGTGCGCCGCGCCCCGCAGGTGGGCTACGACAGCCCCGGCGCGGAAGGCATGCGCACCTACGACGACTTCGACATGTTCAACGGTGCGCCGGATCGCTACGACTGGAAGCTGGTGGGCAAGAAGGAGCTGTACATCCCCTACAACAGCTTCGCGCTCGACTCGCCGACGCTGAAATACGACGACATCGTCAAGCCCGGCCACCTGAACCCGGACCACACCCGCTACGAACTGCACCGCGTGTGGCACGTGGTGGCGACCCTGAAGCCGGGCCAGCGGCACATTTACAGCAAGCGTGACCTGTATATCGACGAGGACAGCTGGCAGATCGCCGAGGCCGACGCCTACGACGGCCGTGGCAGCCTCTGGCGGGTCTCCGAAGGTCACGCGCGGCCGTTCTACGACCAGCAGTTCACCTGGCTGACGGCGGAAACCCACTACGACGTGCTGTCGGGCCGCTACACGGTGTCCGGCCTGCGCAACGAGGAGAAGAGCAGCTACGACTTCGCGGTGAAGGCCAGCAGCAACGACTTCACCCCCAACGCCTTGCGCGCCACGGGTATCCGCTGACGGCGGGCTGTACTGGCGCTCAC
Source organism: Enterobacterales bacterium AE_CKDN230030158-1A_HGKHYDSX7 (assembly GCA_046940325.1). Lineage (GTDB taxonomy): Bacteria > Pseudomonadota > Gammaproteobacteria > Pseudomonadales > Pseudomonadaceae > Pseudomonas. Next base: position 93,795 of record JBKYMN010000004.1, read on the forward strand.
CGGCGCTCCTTGTGTTGACTCAGCGGCCTTCGGGCCGCTTTTTTCATTCGCCCTACGATCCTGAATGGCGGATAACGCTGGCGCGTTATGCGCCCTACGAACAGCCAGGAAACCTCGACTGTAGGATGGGTGGAGCGCAGCGATACCCATGCTGTCGTTGCAAGAGCTCGATGGGTATCGCTGCGCTCCACTCCATCCTGCGAAAAGCATGCGGCGCGACTCGCCGGTCTGCCCCCGTTTACCAACCGTTACTCACGCCGGCCTCGTTTTTGCTTTATGTTCGGACCTGTTACCGATCCCAGAGCCGTCGTCCAAACCATGAAGTTGCATCAACTCCGCGCCATCGTCGCCATCTGCGAGAGCGGCAGCATCCAGGAAGCTTCGCGCCTGCTGCACATCTCCCAGCCCGCCCTGTCGAAGAGCATCAAGGAACTGGAGGCCGAGCTGGGCGTGCCGCTGCTGGTGCGCTCCAACCGTGGCATCACCGCCACCGAATATGGCGAGCGCCTGGTGCGCCGTGCCCGTCTGGTGGTGGAGGAAGTGCGCCGCGCGCGGGACGAGATCGAAACGCTCAAGGGCGCCATGGACGGCCGTGTGGCCATCGGCGTGTCACCGGTGACGCCCAGCCAGCAGTTCGCCAGCTGCCTGCTGCGTTACCGCAAGCGCTACCCCAAGGTGCAACTGCAGATCAGCGAACTGCGCCCGGCGAAGCTGCTCGAAGGCCTGCGCGAAGGCCAGCTGGACCTGGTGCTGACCTCGCAGCCGGCCTCGCGCAACGTCGACGGCTTCCACTGGCAGGAACTCTACGCCCAGCCCACCACGCTGGCGGTGCGCAAGGGCCATCCGCTGCGCAACGCTCGCTCCTTGCACGAGCTGCTCGACGAGGAGTGGCTGGTGCCCGATTCGCTCGACGTCTCCCTTGCCGGGCAGATGTTCGAGCAGTACCAGGTGCGCCATCCCGAGCGGGTCATCGAGTGCGCCTCGGTGGTGCTCTACGCAGAGCTGGCGGCCAATACCGATGCGGTGAGCTTCTGGTCGCGGCGGGTGTTCGACCTGCCGATCGTCTCCGGCACCCTCGACGCACTGGACATCGCCGAAACCGTGCCGGGCACCGATATCTCGCTGGTCTGCCGCCCGCCGGAGCTGATGACCCGCGAGGCGCAGACCCTGGTGGACGAGCTGGTGTACGCCTTCAAGGGCCCGCACCTGCGCAAGGCCGACTGATCCCGGCGCCAGCGCTTCGATAACCAGCCATGATAAGCATGCGCGAAGGTCATTATTCAGCGTCTCGCGCGTGGGGCATCCTGCCGGCCACATCAGAACAATGAGCAGGATGCGGCATGAGTCAGCACCCCCTTACGCAGCACGAGACGTTAGAGCGACTGCTTGAGTCGCACAGCGAATTCGCCCGGATCCGTCGGGACCTTCACCAGCACCCCGAACTGGGTTTCGAGGAGGCACGCACCAGCGCCATCGTCGCCGGTTACCTGCGTGAATGGGGCTATGAAGTCCATGAAGGCATCGGCGGTACCGGCGTGGTTGGCGTACTGCGCCAAGGTAATAGCGCCCGCAGCATCGGCATCCGCGCCGACATGGACGCGCTGCCCATCGACGAGGCCAGCGGCGTGCCCTACGCCAGCCAGCACACGGGCCGCATGCATGCCTGCGGCCACGACGGCCACACCGCCATCCTGCTCTGTGCCGCTCGCGACCTGGCCGAACGGCGCAATTTCGACGGCACCCTCAACCTGATCTTCCAGCCCGCCGAAGAAACCCTGGGTGGCGCCGTAGCGATGATGGACGATGGCCTGTTCGAGCGCTTCCCGTGCGATGCGGTGTATGCGTTGCACAATGCGCCTGGTCTGCCGGTGGGCTGCTTCCTGACCCGCGAAGGTGCGCTGACCGCATCGTCCGACCGCGTGTCGATCCGCCTGACCGGTGTCGGTGGCCATGGCGCCATGCCGCACCTGACCAGGGACCCGATAGTCGCCGCTGCCGAACTGGTACTGGCCCTGCAGAGCATCGTCGCGCGCAACGTGCCCTCCACCGAAGTCGGCGTGGTCACCGTGGGCATGCTCAAGGCGGGCGAGGCGGCCAACGTGATTCCCGAGCATGCTGACCTGCGCCTGAGCGTGCGCGCCACCAAGCCCGAAGTGCGCGAACTGCTCAAGCGTCGCATTGGCGAAATCACCCGTGGCGTGGCCGCCGTGCATGGCATGGAGCTGCAATACGACTACGAGGAGCTGGTGCCGGTGCTGGTCAACACGCCGGAAGAGACCCGCCTCGCGCGCCAGGTGCTGACCGAACTGGTCGGCCCGCAGCGGCTGCTCTCCGAGGTGCCTTCGGGCTTCCTGGGCAGCGAGGATTTCGCCTGGATGCTGGAGCGCCGCCCCGGCTGCTACATCGCCCTGGGCAATGGCAACAGCGGCCCCAGCGGCTGCATGGTGCACAACCCCGGCTACGACTTCAACGACGCGGCCATTCCCTTCGGCGCGGCCCTCTGGGTGCGGCTGGTGGAAACTTCCCTGAGCATTTCTCCCGGCAACGGAGCCCTGGCATGAATCGTCGCAACGTCGTTCTTCTGCTCCTGATGCTGGTGATGGTCATCAGCGTGCTGGACAAGACCATCTTCGCCTTCGCCGGTGCCCAGATCATCGACGAGCTGAAGCTCTCGCCGACAGAGTTCGGCTTTGTCGGCAGCGCGTTCTTCTTCCTCTATTCCGTCTCCGGCGTGCTGGTCGGCTTCCTCGCCAACCGCTTTCCCACGCGCTGGATCCTTGCCGGCATGTCGGTGGTGTGGATGGCCTCGCAACTGGTGGTGGCGTTGTCCAGCGGCTTCGCCGCGCTGGTCGCCGGGCGCCTGCTGCTGGGCGCCGGCACCGGGCCGGGGACGGCCGTGACCCAGCACGCCTGCTTCAAGTGGTTCGGCCCCAAGGAGCGTGTGCTGCCCTCGGCGCTGATCCAGGTCTCGATCATGCTGGGTGCGGTGCTCGGCGCGCTGAGCCTGCCGCTGGCGATCCAGCATTTCGGCTGGCGCTCGGCCTACCTCCTGCTGGCGGTCCTCGGGCTGGTCTGGCTGGTTGTCTGGCTGGCCTTTGGCCGCGAGGGTCAGCAGACCGAGGAGGAGGGACCGGGTTCGACGCTGCGCCTGCCGTACAGCCGCCTGCTGCTCAACCGCAGCTTCCTCTGGATCACCCTCATGGGCTTCCTCAGCTACCTGCCAACCGCGCTGGTGTACAGCTGGGTGCCGGTCTACCTGCAGAAGGGGCAGGGCATGACGCCCATGCAGTCGGGGTACACCGTGATGGTGGTGACGGTCGGGGTGATCATCGCCAACCTGCTGCTCTCGACCCTGTCGCAGCGGGCGATGAAGCGTGGCGCTTCGGTGCAGCGCGCCATGGTGCTGCCACCGATGGCCTTCGCGGCGGTCGCTGGCGTTGCCTTCTGCGCGTTGACCCTGCTGCATGGCGACCGCCTGGCGATCCTGGTGCTCTATGCCCTGGGCGCCATCCTGGTGAACGTCCTGCCGACCTTCTGCAACACCCTGGTCGCCTATATCGCACCGAGCGCGCAGCGCGGTTCGATGCTGGCGATCCACATCGGTGGCATGACCAGCGCCGGCATGCTCGCGCCCTGGATCGTCGGCCAACTGGTCGAGCTGCGCGGTGGCGACATTGCCCATGGCTTCGAGACCGCCCTGGGGCTGTTCGGCGTGCTCACCGTGGTCTGCGCCATCCTCGGCTGCCGGATCATCACCCCCGAACGGACCCGCCAGTCCCTGCAGGGCGAGCACGGCGAAGCGCCGTTGCCCGGCGCCGTCGGCCACGCCTGATCTCCTTCTAAGGGCCCGCACGCCGGGCCCGCTCTCCCTGACTCGAATCCAATCATCCGGAGTGGTGATGAAACCGTCTGCCTGTTTCTCCCAGAGCTACGCCGAAGCGCGTGGCAAGTTCCTGGCCGCCTGCCTGTCCGCCGGCCTGGTCGTCGAATCCCACCGCCACCCGCTGCCCGGCCGCGATGGCGAGCCCCTGGCGCTGGACGTGGCGCGCAGCGGCCCGCCCGATGCGCAGAACCTGCTGATCATCAGCAGCGGCTGCCACGGCGTGGAGGGCTTCTGCGGCTCCGCCGTGCAAGTCGCGCTGCTCAACGATCCCGACTGGCTGGAGCTTTGCGCCAAGGCCGATTGCGCGGTGCTCTATCTGCACGCTGCCAACCCCCACGGTTTCTCGTGGTGGCGGCGCTGGACCCACGAGAACGTTGACCTCAACCGCAACTTCATCGATTTCTCCCAGCCGCGCCAGCGCAACCAGGCCTATGGGGCGCTGGACCCGATCCTGATTCCGCGTCGCTGGCCGTCCATCGCCAGCCACCTGCGGTTGCTGCGCTACGCCATGCGCCATGGCCGCAAGCAATTGCAGGCGGCCATCTCCAGCGGCCAGGACAGCCACCCCAACGGCCTGTTCTACATCGGCTCCCAGCCGACCTGGAGCAACCAGGCTGTGCGCCAGGTGCTGCGCCAGCATGCCCGCGACTGCACCCGACTGGGCTGGATCGACCTGCATACCGGTTTGGGGCCCAAGGGGCATGCCGAACGCATCTATGTCGGCGGCAACGATCCGCAGACCCTGGCACGCACCCGTCGCTGGTGGGGAGCTGAGGTGACCTCCGCGCACGAGGGGGGATCGGTGTCGGTGCAGTTGCAGGGGCAGATGATTCTCTCCGCCGCCAGCGAGTGCCCGCAGGCGGAGCTCACGGCGATTGCTCTCGAATACGGCACGCTGCCGGGGCTCAAGGTGCTCAAGGCCCTGCGTGCGGACCAATGGCTGGCCAACAACCCTGGTGTCCCGGAGCAGAAAGCCCGGCGCATTCATCGCCAGCTGCGCGATGCCTTCTACGTGGATGAGGACGGCTGGAAACGCCAGGTGCTGGAGCAGGCCGGCGCAGCGGCGCGCCAGGCCCTAGCCGGGCTGGGCGAGGCCCAGGCGGCGCCGGCCCGCGCTTCCAGGTAGCAGAGGGCGGTGCGCCGCGCCCCATCGGGCCGGCGCGGGGACCGTCGATCGAGATGAGCCGGCCGATCGCTCCGGGTGCTTTCGTCGATTGCGGGACGAACGAAGCCGGCCTCAGGCTGCCGCGCGAGGCAGGCACAGTGGCGCGGGAAGACCGTACGGGCGGGTCAGCGGCCGGGCAGCATCGGCGTCAGGTGCAGGATGTTCAGCAGGTGCGGAACGCGCAGTGGGTAGCAGGCCTGCAGGCGCACGCGCGCCTCGGAAAGGGTCATCTGGCGGGAAAACGAGCGCAGCACGGTCTTGCCCAGGCAGTGACCGTCCTGAAAATGCACGAGGAATTCATTCATGGCGAAGCGACAACGAGGAAACACGCACGAGGTGGCGCACAGGGCGCGAATAATAGCGACTTCGATGCGTTCATCGTTGCCATAAATCATCCTTTGCAGGAACTGTCCGACGGAACGCTCATTCCGCCACCGGCCGAACCGACGACCGGCGGCGTCGGAAAAGGCCTAGAGCCCGGAGGCATGCTCGTAAGAGTAGTCCAGGCGCAGCACGTTGTAGTCCAGGCGCATGCCGAAGGCGTGCATGAAGAAGGCCTCCAGTTGCAGCTCCAGCGAACGCGAAGTCAGCGCTGCCAGGCGTGCACCCTGGCGGCGTGTGCGGCGGTTAACCGCGGTGAACTCTTCGTGGACGATACCCTGGGAAGCCGGATCGGCGATCAGGCGGTAGCAACTGTCCGGCAAGTCGTCGCGCTGGGTAGCCGAGAGGCTCAGTTCGGGATGGCCTTCGGCGTTGGTGATCAGTTCCACGCTACAGCGCAGGCCTCGGTCGCGGGCGAAGCGCGAGGCCTCTTCGAAAGCCGGCAGGGCCTTCTGCAGGACCTGAATCTCGAAGGCGAGGATGAATTGCTCGTCGAATTCGACGTCCTGGGTATTCCGGGGTGCCTGGTTCAACATCGCCGGCATCTCCTGTGTCGATGAAAAGATGAAACTCCGCTAACGACCGTCGGGATCGCCAAAGTTTCGTCATCGCGGCATTGCGGCAACACAACGCACACACATCTGTCAGCCGGCAATGCCATTTGCCTGAACGAAAGGCCATCTCACTGAAGCGGGGGAAGGCTGTCAATGAGCATTCGTGCATAACGACGGCCCTTTGCAATAGCCAAGCGTGCACAGGACTGCTGCGCGGCCCGTTGCGGCCTCGGGCGGCAGGATCGGCGGTGGGTGTAAAGCTTGCGTTACGGATTGACGCCGCCCGTCAAGACTTCGGACGGGCGGCCGTGCCGATTCAGAAGGCGAAGTCCTCCATGGCCAATGCGGCGTCGCCGCCCTCGACTATGGTCTGCGCCAGGCCCGGAGCGCGGGTGAGGAAGTGGCCGGCGTAGAACTGCGCAGTACGCAACTTGGCCCGGTAGAACGCCGCATCGCCGGCATTGGCGGCCAGTTGCTGGTTCGCCACCTGGGCGGAGAGTGCCAGCTGCCAGCCGCCGGTGACGAGGCCGAACAGCTCCAGCAGCGGCACCGAGACCATGGCCACCTCGCGCACCTGATCGTCGTAGTGGTTCACCACGAAGGTCACCGCGTCATCCAGGGCGTTGATGGCCGAGAACAGGCGATGGCGAATTGCCGCCAATTGTGGGTCATCGTCGGGCATGGCGCGTTGCGCCTCGCGCAGGCGGGCGATCAGCGCGAAAGCGGCGGTTCCCTTGTCGCGGGCAATCTTGCGGCCGATCAGGTCGAGGGCCTGGATGCCTGTGGTGCCCTCATAGATCGGCGTGATCCGCGCATCGCGCAGGTGCTGGGCGGCGCCGGTTTCTTCGATGAAGCCCATGCCGCCATGGACCTGCACTCCAAGGGAGGCGATCTCCACGGCATTCTCGGTGCACCAGCCCTTGATTACCGGAATCATCAGGTCGACGAAGGCTTGCCGATCGCGGCGTACCGATTCGTCGGGATGGCCGTGGGTCAGGTCGGTCGCCAGTGCTACCTCGCAGGCCAGCGCACGCATGGCCTCTACCCGTGAGCGCATGGACATGAGCAGTCGGCGCACGTCGGGGTGACGGAGGATCGCCGCCTTCTCCCGCCCCGGCACACCCAGCTCGGTGCCCTGGACACGTTGCCGGGCATAGGCCACGGCTTGCTGGTAGGCGCGTTCGGCCAGGCCGATGCCTTCGATGCCAACGGAGAAGCGTGCCGCGTTCATCATGATGAACATGTATTCCAGGCCCCGGTTCTCCTCGCCCACCAGCCAGCCGGTGGCACCCCCCCGGTCGCCGAAGGCCAGTACTGCAGTGGGGCTGCCATGGATGCCGAGCTTGTGCTCGATGGACACGCAGTGCACGTCATTGCGCGCTCCCAGGCTGCCATCGGCGTTCAGCAGCACCTTGGGCACGACGAACAGCGAGATGCCTTTGACGCCCTCCGGTGCTCCGGGCACGCGGGCCAGCACCAGGTGGACGATGTTGCCGGTCAGGTCGTGTTCACCGTAGGTGATGAAGATTTTCTGTCCGAAGACCCGGTAAGTGCCGTCGCCTTGCGGCTCGGCGCGGCTGCGCACGGCGGCGAGGTCGGAGCCGGCCTGGGGCTCGGTCAGGTTCATGGTGCCGGTCCATTCGCCGCTCACCAGTTTCGGCAGCCAGGTCTGCTTCAGTTCGTTCGAGCCGCGCAGCTCGATGGCTTCGATGGCGCCACGGGTCAGCATCGGGCACAGGCCGAAGGCGACGTTGGCGGCGTTCCACATTTCCTCCACCAGCGCCGAGACCAATCTTGGCGCGCCCTGGCCGTCGAATTCAGCTGGGCAGGAGAGGGCGTTCCAGCCATTGGCGACGAACTGGTCATAGGCTTCGCGCCAGCCCTCGGCCGTGCTGACCTTGCCGCCGTGCCAGCGCGCGCCCTGGCGATCACCGATGACATTCAGTGGGGCAAGGACGCCTTGGGCAAAGCGAGCGGCTTCATTGAGGATGGCGTCGACCAGTTCCTGGCTCATGCCTTCCTGGCCGGGGAGGTGGGCAACCTGGTCGCGCAGCCTCCGTTCCACGAGGAGGAAACGCATGTCGCGCAAGGGGGCGGAGTAGGAAGTCATGGACAGCAGTCTCCCGGAGGGTGAGGGGCTAACAGGTTGGATAGGGGCCGCGCCGCGCAAGTTCGATTGGCGCGAACAGCGGAAACGGCAAGGCCGGCCCATGGGCCGGCCTCGTGGTACGGTGGATCAGCGAATACCGCTGTTGCGCAGCGCCGCCGGGGTGAAGTCGTTGGCGGTGTACTTCATGTCGTACTGGGTGCCGCGCCGCGCTTCGTTGATGAAGTTCATCGCCAGGTAGCGGCCGGCGATCAGGTCGTACAGCGTCTGCGCGGAGTAGAGGCCGATGCCGTGCTCGTAGTCGTTGGCCTGGTGGCCTTCGGCGACGCGCCAGAGCTGGCCGCGGCTGTCGTAGTGGTCGATTTCCGCGAGCATCCAGGTGTCCTCGTCGAAGTACATGTGGCGCTTGGCATAGACGTGACGCGCTCCCGGCTTGAGCGTGCCGACCACTTCCCAGACGCGGTGCGGTGTCGGCGGCGTTGGTGGCGCTGTTCCAGGGGCATCTGCTGGAACTGGAGCGGATTGCCAGCGATACCCTGGTCAAGGCCGAGCAGATCCACGGGCGCCGTTCGGTCAGTGCCTGCCATTGCGCGGCTTTGCTGGCCTTCGCCTGCTGCGAGTTTGGTCGTGACGAGGAGGCCCGTGCGGCGTTGGCCAACCGCCTGGACATCCTGCATTTCTCGTTGCCCGAATACACCCTGGTGGCCGCGCTGGCCTATGCGCGGCTCCAGTCCCGGGGCGCGGCGCTGGAGTACCTGCGCCAGCGCGAAGCGTATTTCCGCGAGCGCGAGCTGGACCGTGGGGCGGCCTGCATGCTGGCGGAGCAGATTCGTCTGCTCCTGCTCGACGGTGACTGGCGGCGGGCGGAGGGCCTGCAGGTGGCGCTGGACGACTTGCGCAAGGCCCACGTGACCACGCCGCAGCATGCCGAGGTCAGCGTCCTGGCGGCGCTGTCCCAGGCGCGGCTGGCACTGGTGCGTGGCCAGCCGGAGCTGGCCATCCAGGTGCTCGACTCGACCCAGAGCCTGATTCGCGAGTATGCGCGCGCCGCCTGGAAGGTGGCGGCCGGTGTTCTCTCAAGCCTGGCCCTGGACCGCCTGGGGCGCGACAGCGAGGCGCTGGAACTCTTGCGCGAGACGCTGCTGCAAGGTTACCGCTCGGGCCTGTTGCGCTCGTTGCGCGAAGAGGGCGAGCCGCTGCTGCGACTGCTGGAGAAACTGCCCAGCCTGGGCGGCGGGGAGATGGATGCCTATCTGCTGGCGCTGCGCAATCCGTCCCTGGTGGCGAGCCCCGAGCGCGCAGCGACCCCCGTCCAGCGCCCGGCGGTGTCCATCGATGCGCCGATGCTGACGCCCCGCGAACTGGAAATTCTCACGCTGCTAGAACAATCGATGTCCAACAAGCGCATTGCGCTGGCACTGAACCTCAGCTTGCAGACGGTGAAGTGGAACCTGCGCAACATCTTCGCCAAGCTTGGCATCACCAGCCGTTACGAAGCCATCCTGTTCGCCCGACGGCACTCGGTGGGCGGCTGAGATCAGCCGGAGGTCATCGCCCAGGTGATGACGCCGGCGTTGACCGCGGTGAACACCAGCGCCACCAGGAATATCGTATCGGCGGCGCGCATCATGCGCTGGCCGCGCAAGGTGCGGTGGGTACGCAGGCTCCAGTACGCGCAGAGGGCCGAGACCAGGTAGAACATCATGTTGATCGCCACCAGGTCGTCGATGATCAGGTCCTGCTGACGCAGGGTAAGGATCACCCGGATGATGCCGATGACAGTCAGGCAGACGCCGACCATGGTCGCCGAGACGGAAAAGATATGGACGCAGATGTCGTCGTCCAGGGAGGGGGACTCCGGGTTCTTCATGGCCTGGCACCCGCGTGCGCTATCGACAGGCAGGCAAGCTAGCGGCTGCGGGTTAGCACTGCCTTAACCGCGAAGTGGCTGCGTCCTGATGACTGGACATGGTAGAACAGGGGCCCGTTGTCCGCCGGTAATCGCCCGTCCCATGATCGAATTCAACAACGTCACCGCCTACCAGCAGCAGACCCGCGTGCTGGATGGCTTTTCCCTGCACATCGGCGAAGGCGAGAAAGTCGCCATCCTCGGGCCCAATGGCGCCGGCAAGAGCACCCTGCTCAAGTTGATCAGCCGCGAGCTCTATCCCGTGGACCGCGAGGGCAGTTCGCTGGACCTGTTCGGTCTGCAGAACGTCACCCTGTGGGACCTGCGCAGCCGCATCGGCTTCGTCTCCCAGGACTTGCAGGAAGACTACACCCCCTTCACCCAGGCGCTGGAGGTGGTGATTTCCGGCTTCTTCGGCGCCATCGGCAGCCACGGCCACCTGCAGGCGACGCCGGAGCAGGTTGCTAAAGCCCGCGAGATGCTGGCCACCGTGGAGATGGACGGCTTCGCCGAGCGCATGTTCCAGCGCCTCTCCACCGGCCAGAAGCGCCGCCTGCTGCTGGCTCGCGCGCTGATCCACGAGCCCCGTGCGCTGATCCTCGACGAGCCGGCCAACGGCCTGGACATGGGCGCCAGCCTGCAGATGCTGACCTTGCTGCGGCGCTTCTGCGGCCCGGAGCACGCCATGATCATCACCACCCACCACCTGGACGAGATCATCCCGGAAATCGAGCGCGTGGTGCTGATCGCCAATGGCAAGGTGGTGGCCGACGGGCCCAAGGCTGAAATCCTCACCAGCGAGCACCTGTCGGCCCTGTACCAGGCGCCGTTGAAGGTCACCGAGCAGGATGGCTGGTACCGCTGCTGGCATGCCTGACGGTATGGTCGGCATCGCCGCACGGGCGATGCCGACGGGTTTCAGGCGCCGCCACGGAAGCAGGAAACGCCCCACGCGGTGAGCTTGAACGGCAGGTGGTAGTGCTGGCGCGAATCGCCGATGCCGAAGCGGTAGACCAGTTCGTCGAGGAAAGGTGTTTGCGCAAGCGTCTCGCCGCTGTCCCGATAGAAGTCGGCGACCTGCAGGCGCACCTCGTAGACGCCAGGGGCAAAGCACTCCGCCAATTGTTCCAGGCCCGGCAACAGTCCGCGCTCATCGACGCGGCCGCGCAGCAGGCACTCGCCATCCGCGCGGCCGACGCTCACTCCCATGCCCTGGGCGACGCGCCCGCTGGCGATGTCCACCACATGCAGGGAGACGCCAGCGTTCATTTCCAGAATCCCTGGTGCGCCACGGCGGCTTCGTCCTCCAGCGCCGGGCCGTGCACTTCGACGGCGCGCTGACCACGGGCGAAGACCTCGCGGCAGGGCAGGGAGAAGGTCGGGTTTTCCGGGTGGGCGCCCGTCAGGCCGAGCAGCGCGTGCTCGGACAGCGCGTAGACCACCCGCCCGATGCCGGTCCAGTAGACCGCCCCGGAGCACATGCAGCAGGGTTCGGCGCTTGTGTAGAGGGTGCAGCCGGCCAGCTCCTCGGGCGTCAGCAGCTTGGCTGCGCGGGCAGCAGCCACCAGTTCGGCGTGCTGGGTCGGGTCGCCTTCGGGCGGCATCGAGTTGTTGCCGGCGCTGGCGATCACCCGGCCCCGGGCATCGGCGACCAGGGCGGCGAAGGGATGGCGGCCGCGCTCGCGGGATTCCTCGGAGAGACGGATGGACTGGCGCAGCAGGTCCAGATCGAGTTCGGACAGGCCGGCGGGGGTGAGCTTGCTGAAGGTGGTCATGGGCATTCCTTGAGGCAGACAGGTTGGAAGCGCGCCCTCAGGCGCGCGGGCACGGGGTCACTTGGCCAGGCCGGTGCTGGTGGCGTCCTGGGGGGTGGCCTTCGGGTCGTTGTTGAGCAACAGGTTGAGCAGGATGGCGGTGATCGCGCCGAGGAAGATGCCGCTTTCCAGCACCAGCTTCAGCGGCCCGCTGGCGTGTTCGAAGAGGGCGGGGAAGGACATCGGCAGCACGCCGACGCTCACCGACACGGCGACGATGATGCCGTTGCGGGTGCCCTCGAAGCGCACGCGGGACAGTTCCTGGATGCCGGCCACCGTGGTCATGCCGAACATCACGATGGCGCAGCCGCCCAGCACCGGGGTGGGCACCGCGGCGATCAGCGCACCGAGCTTGGGGAACAGGCCCATCAGCATCATGATGGCGCCGGCGGCAGCGACCACGAAGCGGCTCTTCACGTTGGAGAGGGCGATCAGCCCGGTATTCTGGGTGAAGGCGTTGTAGGGAAAGCTGTTGAACAGGCCGCCGAGCATCGTCGACAGGCCGTCGGCGCGGAAGGCGTTGCCCACGGTGCGCTGGTCGGTCGGCTTGCCCACCAGCTTGCCGATGGCCAGGCAGTTGCCGGTGGTTTCGGCCATGATCACCAGCATTGCCAGCACCATGATCAGGATCGGCGTGACGGAGAACTGCGGCGTGCCGAAGGCCATTGGCGGGCTCAGCTCGAACCAGGCAGCTTCGCCGACCTGGCCGAAGTGGGTCATGCCGAAGGCCGCAGCCAGCAGGCTGCCGGCGATCAGGCCGATGAGCACACTGAGGTTGCCGATGAAACCGGAGAAGCGCGCGTAGATCACCAGGGTCATCGCCACCGTGGCCATGCCCAGCAGCAGGTTGGCCGGCTTGCCGAAGTCCGCCGAGGCCGGGTTGCCGCCGCCCAGCCAGATGGCGGCCGCCGGCATCAGCGAGATGCCGATGATGGTGATCAGGCTGCCGATCACCACCGGCGGGAAGAACCGCAGCAGCCGGCTGAACACCGGAGCCAGGGCGATGGTGATGGCGCCGGCGGCGATCACCGCGCCGAATACTTCCTGCAGGCCGAACTGCTTGCCGATCATGATCATCGGCGCCAGGGCGATGAAGGAGCAGCCCTGGATCAGCGGCAACCGCGCGCCGAAGCGCCAGAAGCCAAGGGTCTGGATCAGTGTGGCGATGCCGGAGGTGAGCAGGTTGGCGTTGATCAGCGTGACGATCTGCGACTGGGTCAGGCCCAGCGCGCTGCCGAGGATCAGCGGTACGGCGACCGCGCCGGCGTACATCACCAGCACGTGCTGCAGGCCGAAGGTGAACAACTGCCGCAGGGGCAGCACTTCGTCCACCGGGTGGACTTTGGGTTGGCTCATGTCATGACTCTCCTGAAGGTGCGGCTCTTGTTGTTATTACGGGCGCCCGGAGTGACACGCAGCGCAGGGAATCAGGGGCAGCTGCTGCCGATGTCGAGGGGGATGATCCTGCGAAACAAACGATGGAACAAATGAATAACCATCGTTAGCATCGATGGATCGATTGGCCGGGAAAGGAATGGGTGATGCGCTTTTCGCTGGAGCAGTTGCAGGTGTTCGTGGCCGCCGTGCAGGCCGGCTCCTTCTCGGCGGCGGCGCGGCGGTTGGGGCGCACGCAGTCGACCATCAGCGCCGCCATCGGCAACCTGGAGGCCGATCTGGGCGTCGAGCTGTTCGATCGCTCCAGCCGGATTCCCGCGCTGACCGCCGCCGGGCACAAACTGCTGCTGCAGGCCGAGGCGGTGCTGGAGCGCTGCTACGCCCTGGAAGGCAGTGCCGACAGCCTGGCGGAGCAGGTCGAGCCGTCACTGACCCTGGCCATCGAAGTGCCCTACGGTTCGCTGATCCCGGTGCTGCGCGAGTTCGACGAAGCCTTTCCCCACGTCGACCTGCTGATCCGCCACCCGCTGCATGGTGACGTCAGCGAGATGGTGCTCAAGGGCGAAGCGAGCATCGGCGTGGCCTTCTCGCAACCGCATTACCCGCAGGAGCTGGAGTTCCAGCAGCTGGGCAAGCTGATCATGGCCCACGTGTGCCAGGCTGGGTACGCCCTGGCGCAAAGCGAGCGGGTCGGTTTCGCCGACCTGCACGCCCACCGCCGGCTGGCCTACGTCGCCCATGCCCACAAGCTGCCGAGCAGCGAATACCTGCGCGCCGGGCAGGTGTGGCAGGCGGAGAGCTACCTGGCGCTGGTGGAGATGGTCCGCGCCGGCCTTGGCTGGGCGACGCTGCCTCGGCAGCTGATCCAGCGCGAACTGGCCTCGGGCGAGCTGGTGGAACTGCAGCTGGAGGCTTATCCGCACACCGACTGGCTGGTGGGGGTCGACCTGCTCTGGCAGCGCCGTCGGCGGCCGGGCAGGGCGGAACGCTGGCTGCGCGAGTGCCTGCAGCGCAGCAAGGTGTTCGAACTGGATCGCCGGGGCGTGCCTACGACCTTGTGAGTCGATTACTGAATGGGGCGATGGCTGCTGTGGTAGCCGACGGGCCGTGGGCCCGTCAAGCCGTCAGGGGGCGAGCGCCTGTCGCTGGGCGCGCAGGGCGCTGATGCGCTGCTCCCAGCGCTCCTGTTCCACCTGTGGCAGGCCGGCCCACCACTGGCTCACTTCGCGGTTGCTGTAGGGCGTCACCCACGCGGAATAAGGCGCGATCTGCACCTGCGGGAAGCCGTTGTCGCGACCGCGCAGGTAGTGGTCGAAGAAGCCCAGCACCAGCGCGGCCGGCGCTTCGATCAGCACCTGGGTGGGGGCGCTGCCGATCAGCTTGTCGCGCAGCGGGCGGCGCAGGTACAGGGCGTTGTCGGTGAGGCCGGCGTGCAGGGTGTCGCGCATGACCAGGCGGTGGATGCGCGGGTTCTGCCCGGCATGCTCGATGCGTTCGTAGGAGAAGTCGTTGAAGCTGCGGGGCTGTGCTGGCGCCTTGAGTCCCAGCATCCCATAGAACAGCGACAGGTCCGAGTGCAGCATCAGCAGCGGCACCGGCAGGTCCCTGTCGAAGGGCGTGAAGTCGAAGTCGCCGCCATCGAGGTTGACCGCTGCGGCGCAGCGCTTATCGACCATGCACACCGCACCGGTGGTCGAACCGCCGAAGGACATGCCCATCTCGCCGACATGGCCGAAGTCGCTGGCGGCCGTCACGTCGGCGACGCTGGGCGGCACGTCGCCGGCCTGCAGGCGATCATGGACGAACAACCGGTCCGCCAGCCACACCGGTGCGCTCAGGTGGATGGCGCGGTCTGCTGGTGGCTTGAGTTCGCTGGCGAAGCGCAACTGGCCATCCAGGCGACGGGCCAGGTCGTCCTCGCCGTAGCCTTGCAGCAGGAGAGGTGAGAAACCGTGCTCGAAGGCATCGCGCAGGTGGTCCTGGAGCGCCGGATCGGTGGGTGCCACTTCGCCGGTGGGGAACAGCGTGGGCGATGCGTCGCCGGTGTGCTGTACGGAGTAGACCGCATAACCGTGGCTGGCCAGTTCCTCCATGATCCGCCCGTTCATGCCGGCGAAGGAGCCGTAGCCATGGCTGTAGAACACTACCGGCAGCTGGCCGAGGTCGGCACGCAATGGGGCGTTTTCGTAGGCGTTGGTGCGCAGGTGGTGCAGGTGGGTGAGCAGCGGCGGGAAGTGGAACAGCTCGCCGAAGCCGCGCGCAGTACTGCGGCTTTCCGCTGCGTTGAAGTAGGGGCGCGGCCTTGCATCCGCAGCGGCTCTGGCCGGATACCAGACGCGCACCAGCAGGCGCCGCGCCTTGTCGGCTGGCGAGCCGAGCAGGCCGGTGCGGCTGGCATCGACCAGCTCGAAGTCGCGCACGCCGACCTGGAAAGCACCGCTGGGTTCGGGCATCGGCGAGACGGGGAAGAGGTACAGCGCGGCCACTGCCAGGGCCGTCAGCAAGCTGAAGAACAGCCCGGACCAGACCGGCACCCGCGCCGGGCGCTTGCGCTGCAGCATCAGGCCCAGCATCAGCAGTACGGCGACCACGGCGCCTGCCGCCGCCTGCCAGCGGTCGTCCCACACGTCATACAGCGCCACGCCCAGCGCGAGCAGCGCCGCGCCCAACGTCAGGGGCCGACGGCGCAGCCACCAGCCCAGCAACGCAACAGCGAGCAGGGCGAGCAGCAGGCCGTCGGCAATCGTCATGCGCTGGTGTTCCGGCGCGGCAGCACGGTCCAGGCCACGCCCAGGACCAGCAGCACGGCGACCAGCAGGTAAGGCGCGCGACTATCGACCTGGTGCAGCAGGGTGCCCAGCAGTGGCCCGGTGATCATGCCCAGGCCATGCACGGCCACCAGGCTGCCGGCGGCGGCGCCTTGCTCACCCGCCTCCACGGCGTTGGCGTTGAGCGCTGAGACGGCGGGGAACACCCAGCCCATGCCGGCGGCAGCGACGAAGCAGGAGGCATAGAGCATCCACGGCGCCACGGCGAAACACACCGTGGCAAAGCCCAGCGCGGAGATCACGCCGCCCACGGCGATCAGCCGCAGCGGCGCCCAGTTCAGCTTGCGCACCAGCATCTGCGCGCAGATCAGCGCCACGCCCACCGAGGTCAGGGCGATGCCGGCAACCCGTGCCGCATCGGCCGGCGGCAATTGCAGGCGGTCGAGGGCGAAGAAGCCGACGGTCATCTGCGCGACGGTGACGCAGACCATGGCGATGAAGCCCAGGGTCAGCGAGCGGCGCAGTCGCCGATCGGTGATCGCCAGGGCCGGGCCCTTGCGTTCATGGGCGCGCTCATGGTGCGGCAGCCACTTCCACAGCACGCCCAGGGCCAGCAGCGGCAGCAGGCAGGTGAGCAGCAGCGGCAGGGCGAGGCCGAGCATGGCCAGCAGGCCGGCGAAGCTCGGCCCGACCACCATGCCCACCGCACTGGCGGCGCCCATGGCGGCCATGGCGCCGGCGCGCTTGTCCGCCGTCACGTGGTCGGCCACCAGCGCCGCCGAGCAGGCTGGCACGGCGGCATAGAAACCGCCGGCCAATCCGCGCAGCGCGACGATGCCGATGAACGCCGGCAACGCCGCCATCGAGGTGTTCAGCGCCAGGGCCATGAAGGCGCAGAGCAGGGCGTAGGTCACCGCGAAGCCGGCCAGGCCGCTGAGCAGCACGCGGCGGCGGCCCAGGCGGTCGCTGGCGATACCCCAGACGCGGGCCATGAGCATCCAGGCGATGCCGCCCATGGTCACCGTCATGCCAGCCTGCCAGGGCGCCAGGCCCAGGGTGCGCGCCACCGGGCCGATCAGCGCGACGAAGGACATCACCGCCACCGTGCAGACGAAGGTTTCGAACATCAGCGGGCGCAGGTTGAGGGTGGGCGCCTGGGGTGGCATGGCGGTCATTTCGGGGTGGGCTCCTTGGGGCGGCGGGGCATTCGTGTCCATACAAAGACGAGCAGGAGCAGCGGAACACCAAGGGAAATCCACGACAGCACGTCGAAAACCCCATCGCCCAGCAACGCCGAGAGCAGCCCGAAGGTGCTCAGCGCGGCCAGCGCCAGGGGCCAGCGGAAGATCATCCAGAGTCCGCGTCTCATGCCTTGACCTCCGTGCTCAGGCCGCCGGAGTCCAGCTCCGCCAGGCGTTTCTCGATGGGAGTGCGACGGCGGCCGAGCCACAGGTACAGGCCGCTGGCGAGGATGACGATGCTGACGATGTCCAGCAGCGCCCAGACGATCTTCAGCGGCATGCCGCCGTAATCGCCGAAGTGCAGCGGCTGCGACAGCAGCAGGGTCTTCACGTACAGCGGCATCTCGCGCATGTCGGTCAGCTCGCCGGTTTCGGCGTCCACCAGCGCCGGCTTGAGCAGCCGCTCGGTGAGCGGTGTGTTGCCGCGCATGAACACGGCGTAGTGGTGCTTGCTACTGAATTGCGTGCCGGGGAAGCCGACGAAGCTGACCTCCATGTCCGGCGCCGCCTTGCGTGCCGTGTCGATGGCCCTGTGCAGCGAACCGAGGCTTTCCAGCGGCGGCGCGTCCTTGTAGGGTGCGGTCATTTCCGCCAGCTGGCCGCCCTGCCAGAGCATGAGGATCGGCAGTGCCAGGGTGTTGATCACCCCGGTGACGCCCACCACCAGCACCCAGGCCAGGGTGACGATGCCCAGTACGTTGTGCAGGTCCAGCCACTTCAGCCGCGAGCTGCGCTGGGAACGCACGGTGGCGAAGTCCAGCTTGCGCATGAACGGCGTGTACACCACCACGCCGGAGACCAGCGACGCTACCAGCAGCAAACCCATGAAACCGAGGAACAGGTAGCCGGGCAGGCCCATGAACAGGTCGGTGTGCAGCTTGAGCATGATGTACATGAAGCCACCGGGCGGCGGCAGCGCGTCGAAGAACTCCCCGGTGCGTGCGTCGAACGGTTGTACATGGCCGTCCTCCGGCGGCGGCACCAGGGTCGGTGCGGTGATGACGCCGCCCAGCGGATCGTCCTGCTCCCAGTACACGAAGCGCACCACTTCACCCGGCCGCGCCGCCAGGGCGCGGGCGACCACCGCGTCGTAGTCGATCTTCGGCGACTGCTCGGTGAGCGGCTTGAGCTCGGGGTGCGGCTCGAAGTAGTGCTCGATTTCCTCGTGGAAGATCAGCGGCAGGCCCGTGAGGCAGAGCATCAGCAGGAATACCGTGGAGATCAGGCTGGTCCACTTGTGCACCAGGTACCAGGTGCGAAGGGCTTTGGCGGTCATCGTCAGGCTCGTTGTTGTCGTTAGAAGTCCACGCTCGCGGACAACTGCAGCGTGCGTCCCTCGCCCAGGTACAGGTACCCGGCGGTGGAAGTGCCCCAGTAGTCCTCATCGAACACGTTATCCAGGTTGGCGCGCAGCACCACCGGCTTGCCGAGGGTCTCGAAGCGGTAGCGTGCGCCCAGGTCCAGGCGCCACCAGTCGGGAATGCTCAGGGCGTTGGCCTGGTCCACGTACTGCTCGCTGGTGTAGATCGTTCGCGCGGTGACGGTCAGGCCCGGCACCTGGGCGATGTCGTACTCGCCGCCCAGGTTCAGCTGGCGGCGCGGCACGCCGATGCCGTTGTTGCCGTCGTACTGGCCGTCCTGGGTCCTGGTCAGCTTGGCCTGGGTGTAGGAAGCACCACCAAGCAGGCGCGCGCCTTCGGCCACCTCGCCGAACAGGCTCAGTTCCAGGCCACGGTTGCGCTGCTCGCCGCCACGGGTGAAGCGGCCGTTGTCGTTGACGCTGCTCGGGCGCTTGATCTCGAAGGCCGCCAGGGTGGCGCCGAAGCCGTCCCACTCGCCCTTGATGCCGACTTCCTTCTGCTTGGAGACGTAGGGCGAAAGCATTTCACCGGCGTTTACGGTACCGACGGGCGCGGTTTCACCGGGGCTCAGGCCCTCGATGTAGTTGGCGTAGAGCGAGATGTTCTCCCACGGCTTGACCACCACGCCGGCCATGGGCGTGGTCTTCTCCTCGTCGTAGCCATCGCCCACCGGGGTGCCGACGTTCATCTCGTAGTTCTGCGACTCGACCCGCTGCTGGCGCGCGCCCACCGTCAGCTCGACGCGACCATCGAGGATCGACAGCGTGTCGGCCAGTGCATAGCTGGTGAGCGTCGCGGCCGTGTACTTCTGCACGTTCTTCGGATAGTCGTCGGTGCTCGGCGTGCCGGAATAGACCGGGTTGTAGAGGTTGGAGGCGCGCGAGGGGAAGGCGGTGTAGAGGAAGAAGATGTCCGAGTTCTGCACCACGCGGGTCGCGCCGAAGTTCAGCTTGTGCTCCACCGCGCCGGTGTTGAAGGTGCTGCGCAGGCCGGCCTCGGCGGAGTGCGAGCCGACGTCGTAGACCTGCCAGGCCGGCGACGATACGAAGTCGCCTTCGTTGCCCATCAGCACCGGGTTGCCGGCCAGGGCGTCCATCTCGCTGCGGCGGTCGCCATAGCCGGCGTAGCCGGTGAGCCAGTCGGTGATGTCGTACTCGCCACGGAACACCAGGGTGCGGTCGGTCATCTCCGAATCGCCGTAGCCGGGGTAGTTCAGGTCGTTGTCCGGGGCGTGGGGAATCTTCGTCACGCCGGGGCCGACGCTGAACTGGCGGACGACGTTGGTCAGGTCCTCGCGCTGGGTGATGTAGTCGGCGGACAGGCGCAGGCGCTCGCCGGTGTAATCCAGGCCGAGGGAACCGAGGCTGTCTTCCAGCTCCTGCTTGTCCACCGTGGTATCGCCGTTGCGGTACACGCCGTTGAAGCGCACGCCGAACTCCTTGCCCTCGCCGAAGCGCCGGCCCACATCCAGGTGGGTGCCGAACACCGAGTCGGACAGATACTCCAGGGTCACCCGGTTCAGCGGCTCGGCCCCGGCGCGCTTGGTCACCAGGTTCACCGCGCCGCCGACGTTGCCGCTGGGCGGCATGCCGTTGAGCATGGTGCTCGGGCCCTTGACCACTTCCACGCGCTCGGCCATCTCCACCGGCACCCGGAAGAACGGCGCCAGGCCGTACATGCCGTTGAGCGCGACATCCGCGCTGACCACCGGGAAGCCGCGCAGGGAAAAGTCCTCGTTGAGGTTGGTGCGCGCACTGCCGATCTGCGCCGAGGGCTCGTTGCTCAGCACATCGGCGACGCTGCGCGCCTGCTGGTCGTTGATGGTCTGTTCGGTGTAGCTGGTGATGCTGAAGGGAGCGTCCATCAGGTCGGTATTGCCCAGCAGGCCCAGGCGGCCGCCGCGCGCCACCTGGCCGCCGGTGTAGACGGGAGGCAGGTCCTCGGGGCCGGCGGTCTGGCCGGTGATCAGCGAGGGCTGCATTTGCAGCGTGTCGCCGTTGGTGGAACGGATCAGGGTGAAGGTGCCGTCGCCACGTTCTTCCAGCTCCAGGCCGCTGCCTTGCAGCAGGCGTTGCAGGGCGTCCCGGGTCGAATAGCTGCCGTTCAGGCCGGGGCTCTGCAGGCCGTCGGTGAGCGCCGGGTCGAAGGACAGGTGCACCCCGGTGTCGGCGGCGAAGGAGGCGAGGGCGCGGCCCAGCGGGCCGGGGGCGATGCTGTAGCTGCGTACTTCAGCGCTGGCGGGCGCGGCAAGTGCCGGCGCAGCGACGGCCACCGCCAGGGTAAAGAGGGCGGTGCGGATGGCCAGGGAAAGTGGTTGGGCGGAGCGTTGGCTGGGCATGGACGGGGGTTCCTTCGGGCCTTTCGCAGGCTTCGTGTCGGGAGATGTCCCCTCTCTGCCAGCCGAAGTGAGAAAAAGTCTCACTCCTTTTTGAAATTATTTTGCATTAACCCCCGGCACTTGTCTTCAGGCCGCGGTCAGGGTGATCCAGAAGTCCGTCACGCGGCGCACCCGCAGCGGGTAGGTCGCCTGCAACATCGATAGCGCGCGCCCACTGTCCAGCAGCGGGAAGGCGCCGGAAACCGCCAGGTGCGCCACCGCCGGCTCGCAGCGCAGCACGCCGTGGCGGTAGCGGCCCAGCTCGCCCAGCAGTGTCTGCAAGGGCATGCGGTCGGCCATCAGCATGCCGTGGGTCCAGGCATCCGGGTTCGTCGTCGGCGCGGTGCTGAGCGCCTGGGCGGAGAGCAGCACCGACTCCCCGGCGCCCAGCCACTGGCCGGCGCCTTGCAGCGGCGAAACCTGCACGCGCCCGCGCAGCACGGCGATGCGGGTGGCGCCTTCGTCCTGGCGCACGTTGAAACGCGCCTCGGTCGTCTGCATCCGTCCCTCGCGGGTGGTGACCAGAAATGGCCGGCTGTCCGCGCGGGTATCCAGCAGGATTTCGCCGCGCAGCAACCGCACCAGTCGCTGTGCCGAGGTGAAGGCGATGTCCACCGCCGTATCGGTGTTCAGCGTCAGCAGGCTGCCATCGGGCAGTGGCAACTTGCGCTGCTCGCCCACGGCGGTGTGCTGGTCGGCCAGCCAGCCCTGCCAGGGCTGCGTGCGCCAGGCGGCGAGGCCAACCGGGGCCACGGCCAGCAGCACGGCAAGCTGCTTGAGTGCGCGGCGGCGGTCGAGCTGGCGCTCGCGCCCCAGCGCGGGCATCGCCAACGCCGGCGGCAGGCTGCCGAGCTGGCCCAATAGGCGCTCGGCGCGATCCCAGGCGCGGGCGTGCTGCGGGCTCTGGCGCTGCCAGTCGGCGCAGGCGCGGCGGGTCTCCTCGCTGGCATCCTGGTGCAGACGCACCATCCAGTCCGCCGCCTCGTCGAGGATGCGCGGCGCGATGGGCTCGGCGGCGCTCATTCCATCAGCTCCAGGCAATGGCGGAAGGCCTGCTGCATATAGCGCTTCACTGACCCCAGGGACACCCCCAGGCGCTCGGCGATGGCCTCGTACTTCAGCCCCTCGATCTGCGCCAGCAGGAAGGCCTGGCGCACCGGCTCCGGCAGGCGGGCGAGCAGGGCGTCGATCTCGTGCAGGGTTTCCAGCACCAGGAAGCGCTGCTCGGGGGAAGGCGCCAGTTCCTCCGGCAGCCCGGCCAGGGCCTCGAGGTAGGCGCGTTCCAGCGACTGGCGCTGGAACCAGTTGATCATCAGCCCCTTGGCCACCGTGGTGAGGTACGCCCGTGGCTCGCGCGCCTCCAGCACCCGGCGCGAGCCGAGCAGGCGGGTGAAGGTGTCCTGCGCCAGGTCCGCCGCCTGCTCGTGGCAACCCAGGCGACGGCGCAGCCAGCCCTGCAACCAGCCATGGTGATGCTGGTAGAGCTCGCTGACGGCGGCGTGGAGTGGGGCGTCGACCGGGGGCATGGCGGAACTTTTATCATTTGAGAATGCTTCTCATGATAATGATGCCAGGGGGCGCTCACAAGCCCTGCGATGTGGGCAAATGCCGACGACTCACTGGGCGCCGATAGCCTGCCAGTGTCAGTAGACTGCCGTTCACCTCCTCACGTCTGGGTATGTTGAAGCGGCGGATTTGTTTTACTAAGACGATTGGGCTGAACAGAATTGGGGGGCGGATAATGAATCTGTCCCCTTTTTCCGAGCCTAGAACTATCCAGGCTTGAGTTGGCGAGCTATCTTTTTTCCGTAAGTGATGTTGCCCCGATGGAAAACTGGAAAAGCCATTCAATACGGAAGCCTTCCCAGGCATGGAATAGGAAAATATGCCAGATAGAATTCTGGTAAAGGAGGCGCTTTGATAGGGGTGATTCTTGTTTTTGCCGTTGCAGTCTGGGGCTGGCTTGGAAATAAAATCTGGGGAATCATTTGTAATAGATATAATTTGCAAGTCAGTTTTCTGATTAAGTCATTATTGCTTGCAATATGGGTGCTGCTGCCTTTCGCAGATCATGTAATTGGTTATTTGTATTTTGAGAAAATGTGCAGTGATCTGCCGGAAATCAAGTTTTATGGTCCTGTCAAGGTTGGTGCTGGCGAGTTCTTTGATCGATACGGGAATCCAAAGTGGAAGAATAACGTTGAATTGGCTGAGTTGACTCGCAAAGGAAAAGAGTGGGGAAGTATATTTGGAATAGAGGCTAAGGATTACATTGTCGCTTCTTATCCTGCTCCTATATATAGGAGAGATACCCGAAAGTTTGATGTTCGAGATTATGCTTTGCTCATGGAGTGGTCGAGTCTGACTTCTCCTGGAGGATGGATTGCTCGAGTCACAGGTTTGGGTTCAAATGCACCATATCAGTGCCCGAGAAAAGGAGTGGCCCCTCAAGAGAAAGATATGATTATATTTGGTGGTGAGAAATAATGAGAGCGAATAGTATTGAGTTGGTCTGCCCCCATCTGAGTGGGCGTGGGCTTAAGGTGGATAATGCCCAACACAAGGAGTGTTCATGATCCAGGCAGATGCGAAGGAGGTAGGAAGGGGCAGATTTATTCT
The DNA here is from genome assembly GCA_046940325.1 of Enterobacterales bacterium AE_CKDN230030158-1A_HGKHYDSX7. GTDB lineage: Bacteria > Pseudomonadota > Gammaproteobacteria > Pseudomonadales > Pseudomonadaceae > Pseudomonas. The sequence continues at coordinate 117,369 of JBKYMN010000004.1, forward strand.
TCTACCGAAAATGAACCTGTCCCCTTTTGTCCTGTGGTGAGGTACGCCCGCGGCTCGCGCGCCTCCAGCACCCGGCGCGAGCCGAGCAGGCGGGTGAAGGTGTCCTGCGCCAGGTCCGCCGCCTGCTCTTGACACCCCAAACGACGGCGCAGCCAGCCCTGCAACCAGCCATGGTGATGCTGGTAGAGCTCGCTGACGGCGGCGTGGAGTGGGGCGTCGACCGGGGGCATGGCGGAATTTTTATCATTTGAGAATGCTTCTCATGATAATGGCTGCCAAGGGCTGCTCACAAGCCCCCAGAAGGAGGACTTGTGGCAGTTCGTCAGCCAGGTCGACTGGCGAGGTCGAGCATTGCGAGCTGGGGAGCCGTGAGCCGCAGCTGCGTGGCTCGGACCAGGCTGGCGAGCTGGCGTTCGCTGGTGGCGCTGGCGATGGGGGCAGTGACGCCCGGTTGCTGGCGCAGCCAGGCCAGGGCGACCTCGGCGGGGGCCGCCCGGGTTTCCTCGGCGACCTGGTCCAGCGCCGCGAGAATGTTCAGCCCACGGCCATCGAAATAACCCTCCAGGTCTTCGCCCCGGGCGCTGCCGGCGAGGTCGCCGGGGTGGCGGTACTTGCCGGTGAGGAAGCCTGAGGCGAGGCTGAAGTAGGTCACCACGACGTTGCCGTGCTCGGCGGCGAAGGCGGCGGTTTCCGTTTCGTGGCCCGCGCGGTCGTAGAGGTTGTACTGGACCTGCAGCGCGGAGTACGCAGGGAGGCTGCTACTGCGGGCGGTAGCTTCGGCCGCCGCCAGTTGCTGGCGGTTGAAGTTGGACGCCCCGATGGCGCGCACCTTGCCCGCGGTAATCAGGTCTTCGTAGGTGCGCAGGGTTTCCTCGTGGGGCGTGCTGTCATCGGGGTAATGGCTGAAGTAGAGGTCGATGTAGTCGGTGTTCAGGCGTCGCAGTGAGTCCTCGACGCCCTGCAGGATCCAGCGGCGCGACAGGCCGCGCCGCTGTGCCGAGAGTTCGGCGCCGACCTTGGTGCACAGCGTCACCTCGGTGCGGCGCCCCGGCCGGTTGGCGAGCCAGCGGCCGATGATGGCCTCCGACTCGCCGCCCACGTGGCCCGGCACCCAGACCGAGTACATGTCGGCCGTGTCGATGCTGCTCAGCCCGGCGTCGAAGGCCGCGTCGAGCAGCCTCGACGATAGGGCTTCGTCCACGGTCCAGCCGAACACGTTGCCGCCCAGTACCAGCGGTGCGAGGTTCAGGTCACGTGCGTGCATGGCTGCTCCTCAGCAAACCGCGATATGCGAATCCGCACGCGGCTCGGTGCCGCCGCAGAGCACACCGGTTTCGGGATCGCGGACGATGATCTGCCCGCGGCCGTAGTCGGTGAGGTCGCAGGCGATCTCCACCTCGTGGCCGCGTCGCGCCAGGCCGAAGGCGAGGTCACGGTTGGCGTGCTGTTCGATCCCGACCTTCATGCCGCCCAGCCATTGCCAGCGCGGGGCGTCCAGCGCGGCCTGGGGGTTGAGGCCGAAGTCCACCAGGTTCATCACCATCTGCACGTGGCCCTGGGGCTGCATGTAGCCGCCCATCACGCCGAACGGGCCGACGGCCACGCCATCCTTGCTGAGGAAGCCGGGGATGATGGTGTGGAAGGTCTTCTTGCCCGGCGCCAGGGCGTTGGAGTGCGCCGGGTCGAGGCTGAACTCCGAGCCACGGTTCTGCAGGCCGATGCCGCTGTCGGGCAGCACCACGCCGGAGCCGAAGCCGTGGTACGCGCTCTGGATGAAGGAGACCATGTTGCCTTCGCCGTCGGCGGTGGCGATGTACACGGTGCCGCTGGAGTGCGGGTCGCCATGCTTGGGCTCGGCGGCGTGTTCGCCGATCTCGACGCGGCGGCGCGCGGCGTAGTCATCGGAGAGCAGTGCGGCGGTGCTGACGCGCATATGCTCGGCGTCGGTGATGTAGTGCAGGCCGTCGGCGTAGGCCTTCTTCATGGCTTCGAGCTGACGGTGCCAGGTGAGCTGGCTGTCGCGCTGGTCGAAGTCATAACCCTGCAGGATGTTCAGGGTCATCAGGGCGATCAGGCCCTGGCCGGCCGGCGGGATTTCCCAGACGTCATAGCCACGGTAATTGGCTTTGATCGGCTCGACCCACTTGGGTTTGTAGCCGGCCAGGTCAGCGGCACTCAGCTCGCCACCGGTGGCAGCGGAGTGGGCGGCCAGGCGCTCGGCGAGGGCGCCACGGTAGAAGCTTTCGCACTTCGTCTCGGCCAGCTCGGCGAGGGTTTTCGCCTGGGCCGGGTTGCGGAACAGTTGGCCGGCGCGGGGGGCTTTGCCGTCAACGGTGAAGGTGTCGAACCAGGCTTCCAGGGCCGGCACGGCGGCGCGGCTTTGCTGGTACTCGCGGCGGGCGATCTCCCATTGGTGAGCGACCACCGGGGATACCGGGAAGCCGTCGCGGGCGAGGGCGATGGCCGGCTGCAGCAGGTCGGCGAAGGGCAGCTTGCCGAAGCGCGCGGACAGCTCGGCCCAGGCCGAGGGAATGCCCGGCACGGTGACCGGCAGCCAGCCGTGTACCGGCATCTTGTCCTGCCCGGCGGCTTTTACCTTGTCGATGGAAAGGGAGGCGGGCGCATGGCCGCTGGCGTCGAGGCCGTGCAACTGGTCCTTGACCCAGACCAGGGCGAAGGCGTCGCCGCCGATGGCGCAGCCGGTGGGTTCGACCACCGTCAGCGCGGCGGCAGTGGCAATCGCGGCGTCGATGGCATTGCCGCCGGCGCGCAGCATGGCGATGCCAGCCTCGGCAGCCAGGGGCTGCGAGGCGGCGACCATGCCGTTGCGGGCGAACACGCTCTGGCGCTGGGAGGCGTAGGGGTACTCGTGGGCAGAGAAGCTCAGCATGGAAAACTCTCTTCGGTTCAGCGGTCAGTCTTGATACGGGTCCATTCGCGGGTGATCACGCGCTGGATTTTCGGCGGCAGGTCGGCGGAGACGTAGAGCTTCTCGATCACCGCATCGCTGGGGTAGATGCCGGGGTTGTCACGCACTTTCGGGTCGAGCAGCGGGGTGGCGTCGGGGTTGGGGTTGGCGTAGCCGACGTAGTCGCTGACCGGGGCGATGACTTCCGGGCGCAGCAGGTAGTTCACCAGCGCGTGGGCGCCCTTGGGGTTCTTCGAGTCGCGCGGGATGGCGAGCATGTCGAACCAGAGGTTGGCGCCTTCCTTGGGGATCACGTAGCGCACGTCGATCTTCTTGCCGGCTTCCTGGGCGCGGGTCTGCGCCTGCATCACGTCACCCGAATAGCCGACCGCCACGCAGATGTCGCCGTTGGCCAGGTCGGTGGTGTACTTCGAGGAGTTGAAGTAGGTGATCGAGGGGCGCAGCTTCTGCAGCAGCGCGGAGGCCTTGGTGTAGTCCTCGGGGTTGGTGCTGTTCGGGTCCAGGCCCAGGTAGTGCAGCGCCTGCGGGATGATCTTCACCGGTGCGTCGAGGAAGGCCACGCCGCAGCCATGCAGCTTGGCGAGGTTTTCCGGCTTGAAGATCAGGTCCCAGGAATCCAGCGGAGCGCTGTCGCCCAGGGCGGCCTTGACCTTGTCGTAGTTGTAGCCGATGCCCACGGTGCCCCACATGTAGGGCACGGCGTACTGGTTGCCCGGGTCGGCGGCTTCCAGGCGCTTCATCAGGCGTGGGTCGAGGTGCTTCCAGTTGGGCAGTTGGGCGCGGTCGAGTTTCTGGTAGACGCCGGCGTTGATCTGCTTGGTGAGGAACTGGCTGGACGGCACGACCAGATCGTAGCCGGAGTGGCCGGAGAGCAGCTTGGCCTCGAGCATCTCGTTGGTGTCGAAGACGTCGTACTGGACCTTGATGCCGGTGTCCTTCTCGAAGTTCTTCAGGGTGTCCGGGCCCATGTAGTCGGACCAGTTGTAGAAACGCACCAGCTTGTCGTCGGCCTGGGCTGCGGTGGCGCAGGCGAGGAGGGTGAACAGCAGAACTCCATTACGCATGAGCTTTCCTTTCATCATTAGTCAGAGAACGCGGCTGAGGAATTCCCGCGTGCGCGGGTGGTGCGGATTGCCGAAGACCTGCGCGGGCGGGCCTTCTTCGATGAGCTCGCCCTGGTGCAGGACCACCACGCGGTCGGCCACTTCGCGGGCGAAGCCCATCTCGTGGGTGACCACCACCATGGTCATGCCTTCGTCGGCCAGCTCCTTCATGACCTGCAGCACCTCGCCCACGGTTTCCGGGTCGAGCGCGCTGGTGGGTTCGTCGAAGAGCATGGCCTGTGGCTTCATCGCCAGGGCGCGGGCGATGGCCACGCGCTGCTGCTGGCCGCCGGAGAGCTGGCCAGGGTAGTGCTCGGCCTTGTCCGACAGGCGTACCCGCGCCAGTAGCCGGCGGGCCTGGTCCAGGGCTTCGCCCTTGGGGACGCCGAGCACCTGGGTCGGCGCTTCGATGATGTTTTCCAGCACGGTCATGTGCGGGAACAGGTTGAAGCGCTGGAACACCATGCCGATGTCGCGACGGCGGCGGGCGATGTTGCTTTCCGAGTCGCGCACCAGCTTGCCGTCCGGGCGCTCGCGGTAGCCCATCAGCTCGCCGTTGACGCGGATGCTGCCGCCCTGGATGTCTTCCAGGTGGTTCATGCAGCGGATGAAGGTGGTCTTGCCCGAGCCCGAGGCGCCGATCAGCACCACCACCTCGCCCCGGCGCACTTCCAGGGAAACGCCCTTGAGGATTTCCAGCTCGCCGAAGGCCTTGTGCACATCGCGGGCCTGGATCACCACGTCTTTCATGTCCGGGATCATCTCAACGCCCCCTCAGCAGTTTCATCGCCTGCCGGCCGAACAGGCGGTTCGAGGCGGCTGGCTGGCCATCGGATTTGCCGAAGCGCACTTCCAGCCAGCGCTGGAAGAAGCCCCACAGGGTGGTCAGGGCGAGGAAGTAGATCGCCACCACCAGGTACAGCTCGAACACACGGAAGGTCGCCGAGGTGACCATCTGGGTGCTCAGCAGCAGTTCCTGCACGCCGATCACGCTGACCAGCGTGGTGTTCTTCAGCATCACGTTGAACTCGTTGCCCAGCGGCGGAACGATCACCCGGAAGGCCTGCGGCAGCACGATGCGGCGCATCAGCCTGGGGAAGGTCATGCCGAGGGATTTGCCGGCCTCGTACTGGCCCTTGTCCACCGCACCGATGCCGGCGCGGATGATCTCGGCCATGTACGCGCCTTCGTTGAGCCCCAGGGCAATGATCGCCGCCTGGATGTTGCCGGGCAGGATGAACAGCCCCAGGTCGAGGTCCTCGAAGCGGAAGATGCCGCCAGCGGCCAGTGCGGTGTAGAGGAAGACGACCTGCACCAGCAGCGGCGTGCCGCGCATCAGCCACACGTAGAAGCGCACCGGGTATTGCAATAGCGGGTTGGTCGACAGGCGCATCAGCGCCGCCAGCAGCCCGAGCACGCAGCCCAGGAGCATGGCGCTGACGGCGATCACGCAGGTCAGCCACAGACCGTAGAGGTAGATATCGCTCGGCCGCAGCAGGTACTGCCAGAACACGTCCCAACTGAAGTTCATGTCTCGTTACCTCAGTCCAGTTTGTCGCCTTCGATGTGCCACTTGGCCAGGAGCGCGGCATAGCTGCCGTCGGCCTGCATGTCCTTGATGATCTGGGTGACGGCTTCGCTCAGCTGCTTGTCTTCCTTGCGGATGCCCAGGCCGGTGAGGATGCGTGCGAAGGCCGGCACGCCGATCTCGAACAGGTCAGGCGCGGTGCTCTGGTAGTAACCGGCGGTTTCCACGGTGGTGCCGTAGGCGTCGGTCTGGCGGATGCGCAGGGACTGGAAGGCGTCGGTGTCGGTGTTGTAGACCACCACTTTCATCGGCGGCTTGCCGGCCTTGGCCAGCTTCTCGTTGTGGGCTTCGAGCAGGGTGCGGATGGTCGAGCCATTGAGCACCGCGACCTTCTTGCCGGAGAGATCGTCCAGGGTGTGAATGCCCTCGGGGTTGCCCTTGCCGACGACCACCGCCTGGCTGGAGTACATGTAGTTGACCATGTCGATCACTTCGCGCCGCTCGGGCTTGTCGAACAGCTGGTCCACCAGCATGTCGCACTGGCCGGCGAGCAGCGCCGGGATCAGCCCGGAGAAGGGCGTGATGCGCCAGTCGATCTGCTTGTCGCCCAGACGCTTGGCGATGGCCTCGCCCAGGTCGATGGTGACCCCGGTGAGCTTCTGGTTGGCGTCATAGAAGCCCATGGGCGGGGAGTCCATGCCGCCGCAGAAGGTCACCTTGCTGGTGTTCTGCAAGCGGTCGGGAATCTTCACATCGGCGTGCGCCAGCGGGGCGGCCAGGCAAAGGGCGAGAAGGCACTGCGGGATCCTGCGTTCGAACATGTTGAGCTCCGGGGTGGGGTTGCCAGGGGCAGTTCAGGGACACAGAAGTACGGGTCTAGGCGCCCGTTGCTTCGATTCTTTTCTTCGTGGATCGGCTTCGTGGATTTCGTTTGGGTACTTTTCTTTTTGGAGGACTGCGCTTTCAGGTGGCTTGTGCTTCCAGGAATTTCGCCAGGGACGGGATGGTCCCCTCGATGTGGTCGCAGATCACCCGCTCGGCTTCGCGGGCATCGCCCGAGCGCAGCGCATCGAGGATCACCGCGTGTTCTTCGCGGGCGCTCATGGGTTTGTCGACGTGCTGCAGCCACAGGCGCATGTGCGGCTCGATCACCGAGTAGAGCGCAGTGATCTGCCGTTGCAGGCGCGGGCGGCCGGAGAGGCTGCAGAGGTATTCATGGAAGGCGCGGTGGCGGCTGACCCACTGGGCGCTGTCGTCGCGGTAGTCGTCCATCTCGTCGAGCATGCGCTCCAGGCGCGAGATGTCGCGCTCGGTCAACAGCGGCACGGCGATACGGATGGCCAGGCCTTCCAGGGCGCTGCGCATTTCGAAGACTTCGCGCATTTCCTCGATGTTCAGGCCGCTGACGATGGCGCCGCGATTGGGCCGCAGGGTCACCAGGCCTTCGGCATCCAGACGCTTGAAGGCGCCGCGCACGGGCATGCGGCTCATGCCGATCTCGCCGGCGATGTCCTCGGCCACCAGGCGGTCGCCGGTCTTGTAGCGGCCGGTGCAGATGGCTTCGAGCAGGTAGTCGTAGGCCTCGTCTTCGGCGCTCATCGGCGGGCGGGCAGCGGGTACCAGGCGCATGGGGTGTTTCCTCGTGGATTTTTGGATCCAATTATCCATGCATGCAATTAAGCAGGTGCCGTGCCAAGGAGGGCGAAATGATTGGAATTGGCTGGGGTAGAGCGGTTGGTGCAGGAAAGCGAGGTGGGAGCGACGGTGTGGAAAGAGGGCGAAACGGTAACGGATGGGGTAATTCGTGCGCGCTTGCGGTGCGCTTCGGTAACGTTGTGGTGCGTGGTGCGTGGTTCTGTAGGAGCGGGCCATGCCCGCGATCCGGCCGCCAGGCCGGCATCTGCCCAACGCCGGCCTGATGGCTGTCGCGCGGGATCGCTCGCGGGCATGGCCCGCTCCTGCAGGGGTTGAAACAATCTGAATTGGCTTACCTGCATACCGGCCAGTCGATAGTTGACCGTAACGGTTGGTGATGTGGTGCGCTTTCTATAGAATGCGCAAACGTTTCAGCAGACCATGCATCCCTCCCACAACAAAAGCCAAAGCCGAAGGCTTTGCGTGTCTCTCTGCATAGGACGTCCCTCATTCCATCAAGCAGGCCCCAGAGCCGGCGGAAGAGGGAACTGAGTCCCGACTCATCCTCGTCATCTGTCGCCTTGCCCATCGTTCGCGCTCTGTGCGCGGGGCCCGGCCTTCACGCTGTATGACGCTGGTGGGGAAGGCCAAGCCCTAACGACGAGAAACCTTTCGATGATCAAGAAAGTTAGCGGGGCACTGCTGGGCCTCGCTCTGGCAGTGAATTGCGCGCCCGCGTTCGCGGACACCAAGAAAGTCGACGTGCTGCTGATCGGCGGCGGCATCATGAGCACCACCCTGGGCGTCTGGCTCAACGAGCTGGAGCCGGGCTGGAGCATGGAGATGGTCGAGCGCCTCGATGGCGTCGCCCAGGAAAGCTCCAACGGCTGGAACAACGCCGGCACCGGCCACTCCGCCCTGGCCGAGCTGAACTACACCCCCGAAGACAAGGACGGCAACGTCACCATCGCCAAGGCGGTGGAGATCAACGAGTCGTTCCAGATCTCCCGTCAGTTCTGGGCCTGGCAGGTGCAGAACGGCGTGCTGAAGAACCCGCGCTCGTTCATCAACTCCACCCCGCACATGAGCTTCGTCTGGGGCGACGACAACATCGCTTTCCTCAAGAAGCGCTATGAAGCGCTGCAGCAGAGCCCGCTGTTCCGTGGCATGCAGTACTCCGAGGACCCGGCGCAGATCGCCAAGTGGGTGCCGCTGATGATGCAGGGCCGCGACCCCTCGCAGAAGATCGCCGCCACCTGGACGCCGATCGGCACCGACGTGAATTTCGGCGAGATCACCCGCCAGTTCGCCGGCTACCTGCAGACCAGGCCGAACTTCAACCTGAAGCTCTCCAGCGAAGTCGAGAACATCACCCGCAACGACGACGGCACCTGGCGCGTCGAGTACAAGAACCTGAAGGACGGCAGCGTTACCGAGACCGACGCCAGGTTCGTCTTCATCGGCGCCGGCGGCGGTGCACTGCGCCTGCTGCAGAAATCCGGCATCGAGGAAGCCAAGGACTACGCCGGTTTCCCGGTGGGTGGTTCGTTCCTGGTGACCGAGAACCCGACCATCGCCCAGCAGCACCTGGCCAAGGCCTACGGCAAGGCGTCGGTCGGCGCGCCGCCGATGTCCGTGCCGCACCTGGACACCCGCGTGCTCGACGGCAAGCGCGTGATCCTCTTCGGGCCGTTCGCCACCTTCTCCACCAAGTTCCTCAAGGAAGGTTCCTACCTCGACCTGCTGGGCAGCACCAACGTGCACAACGTCTGGCCGATGACCCGCGTGGGCATCGACGAATACCCGCTGGTGGAGTACCTCGCCGGCCAGCTGATGCTGTCCGACGCCGACCGTCTCGCCGCGCTGCGCGAGTACTTCCCGGAAGCCAAGGCCGAAGACTGGCGCCTGTGGCAGGCCGGCCAGCGCGTGCAGATCATCAAGCGTGATGCGGAGAAGGGCGGTGTGCTGAAACTCGGCACCGAGATCGTCGCCTCGGCCGACGGCAGCATTGCCGGCCTGCTGGGTGCCTCGCCGGGCGCTTCCACGGCGGCGCCGATCATGCTCAACGTGCTGGAGAAGGTGTTCAAGGACAAGCTCGCCACCCCCGAATGGCAGGCCAAGGTCCACCAGATCGTCCCCAGCTACGGCAGCAAGCTCAACGACAGCCCGGAGAAGACTTTCCAGGAGTGGAGCTACACCGCCAAGGTCCTGCAACTGGACCCGCCGCCGGCCATTGACCCGGCCCCGGCCGTGCAGCAGACCGACGCCGCTCCGGCGCCGGAAAAAGCCTCCAGCGACATGGCACTGTAAGTTGCCGCGTTGAATGAGCGAATGCCGAAGTCCGGACTTCAGGTTCGGACTTCGGCATACTCCTGAATATCCCACCTCACCGGTATTGCCCGACGTCCACGGCGGGTATCTCCTGCCGGGCTAATACCTGGCTCCTTCCGCATTACTTCTATCGGGACCGATACGGCCGAATATCCAGGCCAGCGGACAGGCAACTTCGCTGCCACCAGTCCGCTCGTTTGAATACCGACGTGCAGTGCCTTGCGCCTTAGTCGAAGTTTCCACTTCGTACAGGCGCCGAGGATGAATCGCTGCCCGCGCTGGGCGGAGCGGCTCGCTTACATTCATTTTTGCATGTGACACCGGTTATTTCTTCGCTGCCCTCTGGAACGGGCATCCGAAGGGCTTTTCGGTCAAATTCTGGTATGACCGTACCGACAGCTTTAATCGATCTGTTTATCCGACGAACGGCAATCCTGTAATCCCTGGCTTACAGTCGTGTAGGTGATTGGCGATAGTCAAACAAGCGACTGAATATTTTCATGAAGCCGCCATGGGGCCGAACTGCAACCACCGATTACCAGTGGAAAGAGTTCGGGGCCGGAAGTGGCGCCGCATACAGCGGATGTCAATTAATTGTCGAGAAACAATTGCCCGGATAACAGCGAACATATCTTCCGCTGTTTAATAAAGACTGAACTTTTCGTTGGGTGCTTAGGCTACTACCTTTCGATTAAACCTTTCGGCCAGGAGCCATTTTGAGTGCCTCCGGCGCCTCGTAGAGAAGCTGCTATTTCTTTCAGGCCATAAACAACAACAGTTTCCGGTCAGAGGAAGTCAGCATGGCGATCCAGGCGAAGGTCGTGGCGTCTCAGGTGCAGGTGGCCACCGCCACGCAGCAGACGGTGGAGGGGAGCATCGTGCTCCAGCAGGCCAGCAACGTGGCCCTGGACGTCACCGCCGACGCGGTCGCCAGCTACCAGCAGGTCGGCGCCGACCTCGTGGTACAGCTCAAGAACGGCGAGACCGTTCGCATCGCCAACTTCTTCGCCGAAGGCCAGCCGCCCAGCCAGCTCTATCTCGTGGACGAGAAAGGTGACCTGGTGGTGACCGAGCTGGATGCCGTGGCAGCCGACGGCACGCTGATGCCCACCTACGCCTCCGCGCCCATCGACGCCGGCTTCGCTTCCCTGACCGGTGCCGAGGCCGGCGCTGCGGCAGGTGGCATCGCCGGGCTGGGCACGGCCGGGACGATACTTGCCGGCGCCGCGGTGATCGCGGGCGGCGCCGCTATCGCCAGCGGCGGCGGTGGCGGAGGCGGTGGCAGCGGTGGCGGCAGCAACCCGCCAGCGGCGCCGGCCGCGGCGACCGATGTCGCGGTCAGCGCCGACGGCTCGCTGATCACCGGCCGCGCCACGCCCGGTACTACCGTCGAGGTGGACGTCAATGGCGACGGCCAGCCCGACTACAGCGCGCCGGTGGACGGCAACGGCAATTTCCAGATCCCGGTCAGCCCGCCGCTGAGCAATGGCGAGAGCGTCACCGTGGTGGTGCGCGGTCCCAACGGCGGCAGTTCGAGCTCCGGAACCACCGTCACCGCGCCGGATACCACGGCGCCGGGCGCTGCGACGGGCGTGACGGTGTCCGAGGATGGCAGCAAGGTCAGCGGCAGCGCCGAGCCCGGCGCCACCGTGAAGGTCGATACCAATGGCGATGGCATCCCTGATGCCACGGGGGTTGCCGGTTCCGACGGGCATTTCGAGATCACCCTGCCCACACCGGTGAGCAATGGCCAGGACGTCACGGTGACGGTCACCGACCCGGCCGGCAACAGCGGGCCGGCTACCGTGGTGAGCGCGCCGGATACCACTGCTCCGGAGGCCGCCCACGACCTGGCGATCAGCGCCGACGGCCGCGGCCTTGCGGGGATCGCCGAACCGGGCAGCTCGCTGTCCATCGACCTCGACAATGACGGCGTTCCCGACCTGACCGTACAGGTCGGCCCCGACGGCCGCTTCAACCTCAGCCTGGATTCGCCGCTGTCGGCCGGCCAGGTCATCTCCATCATCGTCCGCGACGCCGCCGGCAATGCCAGCCCCATCGCCACCGTCAGCGCACCGGGCGGCGGCGTGCCGGCGCCGGTCATCGAGCCGAGCAACGGCCATGTCCTCCAGGGCACGGCCACGGTGGGCACCCAGGTCTTCCTGAGCAATGCCCAGGGCACCCTGATCGGCGTGGCCCTGGTGGGCGGCGACGGCCACTGGAGCTTCACCCCGCTCACCCCGCTGGCCGATGGCACCGTGGTAACCGCCGTGGCGCGCGGGCCGCAGGGGGAGAGCAGTGCGGCCAGCGTCACGGTAGATGCCGTGGCTCCGCCCGCGCCCGCCATTACCTCGGGCAACGCCAGCGGGCTGGAAGGTACGGCGGAAGCCGGCGCGACGCTGGTGCTCACCACCGGCAACGGTACCCCGCTGGCGACCGTCGTCGCCGACGGCAACGGTCACTGGAGCTACCAGACCGGCTCGGCATTGCCCAACGGCACGCAGGTCACTGTTGTCGCCCGGGATGCCGCCGGCAACCTCAGCGGCCCGGCGCAGATCACCCTGGATACCCAGCCGCCGGCCGCGCCCACGGTCAACCCGAGCAATGGCGGGTTGTTCAGCGGCAGCGCCGAGGCCAACAGCACGGTGCTGCTGATCAATGCTTCCGGCCAGGTGATCGGCCAGGCCCAGGTCGACGGCAGCGGCCATTGGCAGTTCACCTTCAGCCCTGCGCTGGGCGACGGCGTACAGGTCTCGGTCAGCGCCAGGGACGCCGCCGGCAACACCGGACCGGCGGCCAGCGTCACGGTGGATGCCAGCATTCCCTCGGCGCCCACGGTCAACCCCAGCAACGGCCTGAGCATCACTGGCCTGGCGGATGCCGGGGACCGCGTGGAGATCCGCGACGGCAATGGCAACCTGATCGGCTCCGTCACCGCCGATGGAGGCGGTCACTGGAGCTATACGCCCGGCGCGCAGTTGCCTGACGGCACCCAGTTGCAGGTCGTCGCCGTGGACCCGCTGAGCGGTCACCAGAGCCCGGTGATCGGGCTGGTCGTCGACGGGGTAGCCCCCGTTGCGCCCCAGGTGGACACCAGCAATGGCGCCGTCCTCAGCGGTTTCGCCGAACCCGGCAGCCTGGTTGCCCTCACCGACCCACAGGGCAACCTCATTGCTCAGGTCCGCGCCGACGGCATCAGCGGTGCGTGGTCCTTCACGCCGGGGGCTTCGTTGCCAGACGGTACGGTGGTGGTGGTCACCGCCACCGACGCCGCCGGCAACTCCAGCCAGCCCACCAGCGTGGTGGTCGACGCCGCCGCGCCGCCGCCGCCGCAGGTCAATGCCAGCAATGGCCTGATCCTCAGCGGTACGGCTGAACGCGGCGCCACCCTGATCATCCTCGATGCCAACGGCAATCCCATCGGCCAGGTGACAGCAGACGCGACCACTGGCCAGTGGAGCTTCACGCCGCCGTCGGCCCTGCCCAACGGCGCACAGGTGTCCGTGGTCGCCCGCGACGCCGCCGGCAATGTCGGCCAGCCAACCCCGGTGATCGTGGATCGCCAGGCACCCAATGCGCCGCAGATCGAAGCGAGCAACGGCGATGTCCTGCATGGCACCGCCGAGCCGGGCAGCACGGTGACCCTCACCGACGGCAACGGCAACCCCATCGCCCAGGTGACCACCGATCCGCTGACCGGGGACTGGTCGTTCACGCCGGGTACGCCCCTGGACAATGGCACCCAGGTGCTCGCCACCGCCACCGACGCGGCCGGCAACATCAGCCCGGTGGGGCAGATCACCGTCGACAACCTGGCACCCAACGCCCCCACGGCCGGGCCGAGCAACGGCACGCAGATCGGCGGCACCGCCGAGCCGGGCAGCACCGTTGTCATCATGGACGCCTCCGGCAGCCCCCTGGGCGAGGCGGCGGTGGGGCTCAATGGCGCCTGGCTGTTCCGTTTCAACCAGGCACTGCCCAGCGGCTTCGTGCTGCGCCTGGCGGTGCGCGATGCGGCCGGCAACGTCGGTGCGGAAACCACCACCACGGTGGACAACGCCCTGACCACGCCACCGACGCCGGACGCGAGCAACGGCAGCGTCATCAGCGGCAGCGCCGAGGCCGGCCAGCAGGTAATAGTCCGCGATGCCAACGGCAACGAGATCGGCCGCACCACGGCCGACGGGGATGGCCACTGGAGCGTCACTCCGGCACCGCCCCTGGCCAACGGCTCGGGTTACCAGGTGGTGGCCGTCGACCCGGTCAGCGGCCATGAAAGCGTGCCGGTCACGGGCACCGTGGACGCCGTGGCGCCCGCCGCGCCGACCATCAACGGCAGCACCGGCGTGACCCTGTCGGGCACGGCGGAACCCGGCTCGACCGTCACCCTCAGCGACGGCAACGGCAATCCCATCGCCGTGGTCACGGCCGATGGCAACGGGCAGTGGACCTTCACGCCCGGCACCACGCTGCCCAATGGCACCCAGGTGAACGTTACGGCCACCGACGCGGCCGGCAATGTCAGCCAGCCGGCGAGCACCACGGTGGATTCCGTGGCGCCGCCGACGCCGCTGGTCGATCCGAGCAACGGCCAGCTCTTCACCGGTACCGCCGAGGCCAACGCCACGGTGATCCTGCGCGATGCCGGCGGCAATGTGATCGGCCAGGCGCTCGCCGACGCGGGTGGCGTCTGGAGCTTCGCCCCGCAACCGGCGCTGCCCAACGGCACCCAGGTGACGGTCATGGCCCGCGATGCGGCGGGCAACGAAAGCGGCACGGCGGGCGTGACCGTGGATGCGCAGGCTCCGGCCGCGCCGGTGGTCGCACCCAGCACCGGCAGCGAGCTCAGCGGCACCGCCGAACCCAACGCGCAGGTGGTGGTGATCTCCGCCAATGGCCAGGTGATCGCCGAAGTGCCAGTAGGGCCCGACGGCAGCTGGAGCTACACCCCGAGCACGCCGCTGCCCGATGGTGCGACCCTCAGCGTGGTCGCGGTGGACTCCTCCGGCAACCGCAGCGACACCACCACGCTGACCGTCGACGCCACGCCGCCGGCAGACCCGCAGGTGAACCCCGGCAACGGCACGCAGATCAGCGGCACCGCCGAACCGGGCAGCACGGTCACGGTGACCGATGCGAACAACAACCCGGTGGGCCAGACCACCGCCGACGGCCAGGGCAACTGGAGCATCACCCCGGCATCGCCGTTGCCCAACGGCAGCAGCGTGACCGTGGTCGCCACCGATGCGGCAGGCAATGCCAGCAATGGCACGCTGGTGACCATCGACAGCAGCGCGCCGACGGACCCGACGGCGACGCCGAGCAACGGCACCGTGCTCAGCGGGACCGGCGAGGAGGGCAGCATCCTGGTCTTCACCGACGGCGCCGGCAACGTGCTGGGGCAGGTCACCGTCGGTGCGGGCGGCAACTGGACCTTCACCCCGGACCAGTCGCTGGCCGACGGCACTGTGGTGACCATCGTCGCCCGCGATGCGGCGGGCAACGAAAGCGGCGCGGTCCAGGTGACGGTGGATTCCAGCGCGCCCACCACGCCAACCCTCGACCCGAGCAATGGCAGCGTCCTGGGCGGCACCGGGGAAATCGGCAGCACGGTCATCGTCAGCGTCGCCGGCAGTGAGGTCGCCCGCGTGCAGGTCGACCAGGACGGCCGCTGGAGCTACACGCCCGGCAGCCCGCTGGGCGACGGCACGGCCGTCTCGGTGCAGGGCACTGACGCTGCCGGCAACACCACGGCCGTCGTCAACGGCAGCGTGGACGGCGTCGCCCCCGGCGCGCCGGATATCCTGCCGAGCAACGGCACCACCTTCAGCGGCACCGCCGAAGCAGGCAGCACCGTCATCCTCAGCGGGCCGGGCGGCGAAATCGGCCGTGCCCTGGTGGATGCCGAGGGCCACTGGACCATCACCGCCAGCACGCAGGTGGGCAATGGCGTGACCGTCAGTGCGGTGGCCCGGGACGCCGCCGGCAACACCAGCGGCAGCGACAGCGTGGTGGTCGACTCTGCCGCGCCCCTCGCCCCGAGCATCGAACCGAGCAATGGCACGGTGATCACCGGCACCGCCGAGATCGCCAGCACCATCACGCTGGTCTACGCCAACAACGTGCTGATCGGCCAGGCCACCACCGGCCCGGACGGCAGCTGGACCTTCACCCCGAGCCCGCCCCTGGCCGACGGCACCCGGATCGACGTGATCGCCCAGGACGCTTCCGGCAATGCCAGCGCCGTGGCGAGCATCGTCATCGATGCCGCACCCCCGGCGCCGCCAACCGTCGCACCGAGCAACGGCAGCGCGCTCAGCGGCACGGCAGAGGTGGGCAGCACGGTCATCGTCAGCACCGCGGGCGGCCAGGAGCTGGGCCGCGCCACCGCCGGTCCTGACGGCCGCTGGACGCTCAACCCCAGCCCGCAGCCGGGTGATGGCGACGTACTGCAGGTGGTCGCGCGGGACGCCGCCGGCAACCAGAGCACGCCGGCCAGCGTCACCATCGACGCCGATCCGCCAGCCGCGCCCAACCTCAGCGCCAGCAACGGCGAGGTGCTCAGCGGCACGGCGGAGGCGGGCAGCACGGTGCTGCTGAGCGTCGGTGGCACTTCCATCGGCCAGGCCACGGCGGATGCCGGCGGGCACTGGACCTTCACACCGGCCAGCCCGATCGCCGACACGACCCTGGTGACCGCCGTGGCCCGCGATGCGGCGGGCAACATCAGCCCCCCGGCGACGGTGACGGTGGACGCCACGCTGCCGAGCGCTCCGATCATCGCCCCCAGCGATGGCAGCGTGATCAGCGGGACCGCGGAAGCCAACGTCATCGTGCGCATTCTCGATGGCAACGGCGTGATGCTGATCGAGGTTGGCGCCGGTAGCGACGGCCAGTGGAGCTGGACGCCGCCCTCGAAGCTCCCCGATGGCACGCAGATTTCCGCCGTGGCGGTGGAGGGCGGGCAGGTCAGCGGTGAAACCAGCATCACCATCGATGGCCTGGCGCCTGGAGCGCCGACCATTGAACCGAGCAATGGCACGGTTCTCAGCGGCAGCGCCGAGGCTGGCAGCACCGTGATCCTCAGCGATGGCAACGGCAACCCGGTGGGGCAGGTCACGGCCGACGGCAGCGGGCACTGGACCTTCTCGCCTGCCGCGCCGCTGGCCAACGGTACGGTGGTCAATGCCGTGGCGCAGGACGCTGCCGGCAACGCCAGCCCGCCCGCCAGCACCACGGTGGATGCGCTGGCACCCGCCGTACCGACCCTCGACGCCAGCAACGGCAACGTCCTCACCGGCAGTGCCGAACCGGGGGCCACGGTCATCCTCATCGATGGCAACGGCACCCCCATCGGCCAGGTGGTCGCCAATGCCGGCACCGGGCAATGGAGCTTCACGCCCAACCCGCCGCTGGTCGGCGGTACCACGGTGATTGCCATCGCCCAGGACGCCGCCGGCAATACCAGCGGCCCGGCCAGCACGCTGGTGGACACCACCGCGCCGACCACGCCGACCATCCTGCCCAGCAACGGCACCGTGCTCAGCGGCACCGGCGAGGCCGGTTCGAGCATCGTGCTCAGCGATGGCAACGGCAACCCCATCGCCCAGGTCAGCGTCGACGGCAATGGCAAGTGGAGCTTCACGCCAGCAACGGCGCTGCCCAATGGCACCACGGTGAACGCCGTGTCGGTGGACGCCGCCGGCAACCAGAGCGCCTCGGTCAGCACGACGGTGGACACCACCGCCCCGGCCGACCCGACCATCAACCTGAGCAACGGCACCCTGCTGACCGGCACCGCCGAAGCCAATGCCCTGGTGCTGCTCACCGATGGCAACGGCAACGCCATCGGCCAGGTACGCGCCGGTGCCAACGGTGCCTGGAGCCTGGCGGTGAGCCCGGCATTGGCCAATGGCACGCAGGTCATCGCCCAGGCCAAGGATGCCGCCGGCAACACCAGCGGCACGGTGAGTACGACCGTGGACTCGGTCGCGCCCGCCGCACCGACCATCGAGGCGAGCAACGGCACCGAGCTGCACGGCACCGCCGAGATCAACGCCACGGTCATCCTCACCGACGGCAACGGCAACCTGATCGGCCAGGCCACGGCCAACGGCAGCGGCAACTGGAGCTTCACCCCCGGTACCCCGTTGGCCAATGGCACACTGGTCAACGCGGTGGCGCAGGATGCCACCGGCAACACCAGCGGCCCGGTCAGCACCACGGTCGACAACCTGGCGCCACCCACGCCGACCATCGACGCCAGCAACGGCACGCTGCTCGAAGGGACCGCCGAGGCCAATGCCACGGTCATTCTCACCGACGGCAACGGCAATCCCATCGGGCAGGTCAGCGCCAACGGCGCGGGGCAGTGGTCCTTCGCGCCGGGCACAGCGCTGCCCGACGGCACCGTGGTCAACGTCCTCGCGCGGGACGCCGCCGGCAATACCAGCGGCTCCGCCAGCACCACGGTGGACGCCGTGGCGCCGGCCGTCCCGACCATCAATCCGAGCAATGGCGTGCATATCACCGGCACCGCCACGGCCGGCGTCACCGTGGTGCTCACCGACGGTGGCGGCAATCCCATCGGCACTGCCGTCGCCGACAGTGCCGGCAACTGGACCTTCGATCCGGCCACGCCGCTGGGCAATGGCGTGGTCATCCAGGCCGCCACCCGCGATGCGGTCGGCAATACCAGTGCAGCGGTCAGCACCACCGTCGACAACGTCGCGCCGCCGCCGCCGACCATCGAACCCAGCGACGGTACCGCGCTGAGCGGTACTGCCGAAATCAACGCCACCGTCATCCTGCGCGATGGCAACGGCAACTTCATCGGCACTACCCAGGCCAACGGCAGCGGCGACTGGACGTTCAGCCCCAGCCCGGCGCTGGCCAACGGCACCACGGTCACCGCCGTGGCCCAGGACGCCGCCGGCAACACCAGCGGCCCCGTCACCACCGTGGTCGACAGCCAGGCGCCCGAGCCGCCGGTGATCGACCCCAGCAACGGCACACTGCTCAGCGGCAGCGCCGAACTGGGCGTCACCGTGGTGCTCAGCGTGAATGGCGTGGAACTGGCGCGGGTCGCGGTGCAGGCTGATGGGACCTGGTCCTTCCCGGTGCCTTCGGCGCTGGCCAACGGTACAGTCGTAGACGCGGTCACGGTGGACGCCACGGGCAACCTGAGCGCCAGTGTCAGCGTCACCATCGACGCCCTGGCGCCAGCGGTACCCACCGTTACGCCCAGCGATGGCTCCGTGCTCGCCGGCACCGCGGAAGCCAATGCCACGGTCATCCTGCGCGATGGCTTCGGCAACCTGATCATCGAAGTGAAGGCCGATGCCAGCGGCAACTGGCACTACGTGCCGGGCTCGCCGCTGGCCGACGGCCTGGAAGTGGTGGTCAGCGCCCGTGACGCGGTCGGCAACGAAGGCCTGGCGACCAGCGTGGTCATCGACTCCAGCCTGCCGGCGGTGCCGGTCATCACGCCGAGCAACGGCACGCTGATCAGCGGCACCGCCGAAGCCAACGTCACCATCCTGCTGAGCGTCGATGGTGTGTTCGTCGGCCAGGTGACCACGCAAGCCAACGGCAGCTGGAGCTTCACGCCCGCAACGCCGCTGGCCGATGGCGCGGTGATCAGCGCCGTGGCGCGCGACGCCAGCAGCAACCTCAGCGGTGCCGCGACCCTGGTGGTCGATGCGCTGGCACCGAACGTACCGGTGATATCGCCGAGCAATGGCGGACAGATCGCCGGCACGGCAGAGGCGGGCGCCACCGTGGTGCTCAGCGTCGGCGGCGTACCCATCGCCCAGGTCGCGGTCGACGGCACCGGCCACTGGTCCTACACGCCCGGTGTGCCCCTGGCCAATGGCGTGCAGGTCAGCGTCGTGGCCCGGGATGCGACGGGCAACACCAGTGGCGCGGCCAGCGTCACGGTGGACAGCGTCGCGCCCAACACGCCGACCATCGCCGCCAGCAACGGCGTCACCTTCACCGGCACTGCCGAAGCCAACTCGACGGTCATCATCACGGGAGCCAACGGCGCGTTGCTCGGCCAGGTCACGGCCAACGCCAGCGGTCTCTGGAGCTTCACCCCCGGCACGCCGGTGGGCAACGGCGTGGTGGTCAGCGCGGTGGCGAAGGATGCCGCCGGCAACGTCAGCCTCATCGCCGCCAGCACCACGGTGGATGCGCTGCCACCGGCGGTCCCGGTGATCAATCCGAGCAACGGTGCGCTGCTCGCGGGCACGGCCGAGGCGGGCGCCACGGTGGTGCTCAGCGTGGGCGGCAGCATTATCGGCCAGGTCACCGCCAATGCCCAGGGGCAATGGAGCTTCACCCCCGGCGTGGCGCTGGCCAACAACACCCAGGTCAGCGTGGTGGCCAAGGACGCCGTGGGCAACACCAGTGTCGCCGCCAGCGTCACGGTGGACGCCGTGGCGCCGACCGCGCCGCTGGTCGCGCCGAGCAACGGCACGCTGCTCAGCGGCACGGCGGAGATCGGCTCGACGGTGATTCTCAAGGTCGGCGGCGCGATCATCGCGCAGGTCACCGCCGATGCAACCGGGCACTGGAGCTTCACCCCCGGCAGCCCGCTGGCGAACAACACCCAGGTCAGCGTGACGGCCAGGGATGCCGCCGGCAACACCAGCGTGGCGACCACCGTCGGCATCGACAGCGTGGCGCCGGTCGCCCCCAGCGGCTTGAGCGTGACCGCCAATGGCACGCTGCTCACCGGTATCGCCGAGGCCAACAGCACGGTGAAGGTGATCATCAATGGCGACACCGCCAACCCGATCACTGCGCAGGCCAATGCCAGCGGTGTGTTCAGCGTCACGCTCAGCCCGGCGCTGACTGCGGGCCAGTTGCTGACGGTGAACGCGGTGGATGCCGCCGGCAATGCCGGCGCGGCGATCCAGATCCAGGCGCCGGACCTGACGCGCCCGGTGCTGACCATCGCCGAAGCCGCCGACGGCTACATCAACAAGGCCGAGCTGAGCGACGGCATCCAGGTGCGTGTCGGCCTGACCGCCGGCGCCCGCGCCGGGCAGACCCTGACCCTGCGCTACAACGGGCCGGGCGGCTACAGCTACACCCAGGCCCACGTGCTCACTGCGGCGGAGATTCTCGCCGGGGTGGCGCTGGTGACCGTGCTGCCCGCCGCCGGGGTGGGGGTGATCCCGCAAGGCGCGGCAACCCTGACCGCGGACGTCAACGGCGGTCTGACGGCGACACCGGCCGGCTTCGTCCTCGACACTATCGCGCCGGCCACGCCGGTGCTGACCCTGGCGAGCAACTTGCTGGGCATCAGCGGCGAAGCCAACAGTACGCTGACGGTGGACGTCAACGTCAGTGGCCTGACCTCGCACACCGAACTGGCTGCCAGCAGCGCGGGCCTCGCCCAGGTGGACCTGTTCAGCGGCCTGGGCCTGAACCTGACCTGGGACCAGCTGCTGGACGCCAGCGTATCGGTGGGCTCGCGGGATGCCGCCGGCAACGTCGGCAACCTGGCGAGCATCAACCTGGAGAATGTGCTCACGCAGAACACCGTGACCATCGGTGGGCTGGGCCTGGCCGTCGGCCTGCTGCCGCCGGTGCTGGGTATCAGCGGCACGGCGATCGCCGGGGGGAGCCTGGCGGTACAGGTGATCACGCCGGCGGCCAACGTCACCCTGCACCCCGTGGTCGACGCCACCGGGCACTTCACCATCAACCTGCTGGCGGCGGACCTGCTGGGGCAACTGGGCCTTTCCGTCACGCAGATTCTCAACCTGGGCAGCCAGCTCAGCCTGCAGTTGATCGCCTATGACGCCAGCGGTCACCAGAGCGCGACCTACGGCATTTCGCTCACCGGCTCGGGGCTGAGCCTGGCCATCGGCGAGGTCAGCGTCACCGGCACGGCGGGCGCCGATGTGTTCGTCGGGCAGAGCGGCGCCGAGCACTTCTACGGCAACGCCGGGGCGGACCTGTTCCTGCATGTCGGCACCGGCGACATCGTCCAGGCGGGCGATGGCAACGACACCATCCAGTTGCAGACCACCAACTTCAAGTCCATCGATGGCGGGACCGGCTTCGACACCGTGATGCTCGACCATGGCATCACCCTCAACTACGGCGCGGCCGGCACGGGCACCTGGACCAACATCGAGCGGGTGGACATGGGCAAGGGCGATACCGGCGGCAGCCTGACGCTCACGGCGGCCCAGGTCGATGCGGTCACCGATGCCAACAACGTCCTGCAGGTCACCGGCGACAGCAACGACACCCTCACCGCGAGGGGCGCGGTGGACACCGGGGTCAACCAGGTGCACAGCGGCATCAGCTACGACGTCTACACCTTTGGCAACACCACGCTGCTGGTGGAGGAGAACACCGTCCACGTTGTCGTGTCCTGAACAAGGAAAGTACTGCATGGCCCTACGCAATGCCTGGCTCTGCGGCCTGCTGCTGGTGACCGGCGCCGGCCACGGACAAACCCTGGAGGAGGCGGTACGCGCCGGCCTCGCGATACACCCGCAAGTGCGTGCCGCCGTGGCCGAGGCGGCGCGCGGAGGCACCGATGTGGAGATTGCCAAGGGCGGCTACTACCCGCAGGTGAGTATGTCCGGCGGGCCCAACGAGTTCGACTTCGGCGAGGTGGTCTACGACCTCACCGCGTCGCAGATGCTCTACGACTGGGGCAAGATGAAAAGCCGGGTGGACAGCGCCAGGGCCACCCATCGCCAACTGGACGAGACCGCGCTGGTGAGCCGCGAGGACGCCGCGCTGGACATAGTCGAGACCTACCTCGATGTACTCGCCGCCCAGGCGCGGATCGGCACCGTACGCGAGCATATCCAGCGCCTGGGCGACATCCAGGAGATGACCCGCGCCCGTGGCGGCGACGGCTACTCCGACCGCACCGAACTGGACCGGGCCAACCTCGAACTGTCCCGCGCCCAGGAGCAGCTGGCCCTGGAGAAGGGCGCCCTGCAGGACGCTGGTAACCAGTACGAGGTGCTGGTCGGCAAGCCGCCGGCGGACCTCAGCGACCCCGATCCGCTGTCCATGCAGCGCTACCTGGTGGGCAACGACATGAACCGCCTGATCCTCGACAGCCCGCTGTACCGCAAGGCCGCCGAGGATGCCGAGGTGGCCGAGGCCAAGCTGCGCGAGAGCAAGGCCTCGCTGCTGCCGCAGGTT
Source organism: Enterobacterales bacterium AE_CKDN230030158-1A_HGKHYDSX7 (assembly GCA_046940325.1). Lineage (GTDB taxonomy): Bacteria > Pseudomonadota > Gammaproteobacteria > Pseudomonadales > Pseudomonadaceae > Pseudomonas. Next base: position 140,080 of record JBKYMN010000004.1, read on the forward strand.
AACCTGGAGGCCTCGTCGTTGCGTCGTGAGATCGGCGGGCACCTGGAGAACGATTCGGTGGTGTCGCTGCGCCTGCGCATGGACACCTTCGAGGGCCTCTCCAACTTCCGCCGGCCCACCGCCGCCCAGCAGCACCTGGAGTCCACCCGCTGGACCCGCGACGCCATGCTGCGCGACATCAAGCGCAAGCTGCAGACCCTGTTCGACACCGACGACACCCTGCGCTGGCGGCAGGACTCGCTGGTGCAGCAGGTGCGCGAGTCGGACCAGGTCAGCGGCGTCTACCGCGACCAGTTCGAAGTCGGCCGGCGTGACGTCATCGACCTGCTCAACGTGCAGCGCGAACGCTTCGAGGCCGAGCGCCAGCTGGCCAACCTGCGCTTCGAACGCAAGCGCGTGGAATACCGCGCCGCCGCGCAGATCGGCCTGCTCGGGCCACTGCTGGAAAACCACCTGTCCCCGGGAGCTTCCTGATGAACGCCGACAACGTGGTGCTGCTGGCGCAACACGAAGCCGGCGCCGACCCGCTGCGCCAAGGCCTGGCCTTGCTCTGCCGGCAGCTGGGGCGGCCGCTGGGCGTGACCGAACTGGGGGAGGGCATGCCGCTGCACCAGGGCCGCCTGCCGCTGCGCTTCGTGCCCCGTGCGCTGCGCCGCGCGGACATCGTCGCGCGGGTCGAACGCCTGGCGCTGGCGAAGATGGACAGCTACCTGCTGCCGGCGCTGCTGCTCCTGGAGGACGGCGGCACCCTGGTGCTCTGCGAGCTGGACGGCGAGGCCGCCAAGGTGCTGGTGCCGCACAGCGACGGCGGTGTCGAGCGTGTCGCCCTGGCGGAGCTGGAACGCCGCTACAGCGGCGTGGCGATCTTTGCCAAGTGCCGCTACCGAGCGGACGAGCGCGTCGGCGACTTCGCCAGGGGCGCACCGCAGCACTGGTTCTTCGGCCCGCTGCGGCAGCTCTGGCGTTCGTACTTCGAAGTGGCCATGGCGGCGATGATGGCGAACCTGCTGGCGATCGCTTCGGCGCTGTTCGCCATGCAGGTTTACGACCGCGTGGTGCCCAACGCGGCCATGGATACCTTGTGGATCCTGGCCACTGGTGTGGGCCTGGCCATCGTGCTGGAAGGGGTGATTCGCGCCCTGCGCGGGCACCTGCTGACCACCATGGGCAAGCGTATCGACCTGCAGCTGTCGACCCTGCTGTTCGAGCGCGTGCTCAATACGCGGCTGGCGGCCAAGCCGGGTTCGGTCGGCGCCTTCAGCACCCAGGTGCGCGAGTTCGAGGGCGTGCGCGAGTTCTTCACCGCTTCCAGCGCGGCGATGATAAGCGACCTGCCGTTCGTGCTGCTGTTCCTGCTGATCATTGCGCTGATCGGCGGGCACCTGGTCTGGGTGCCGGCGGTGGCGGCGCTGCTGATGCTGCTGCCGGGGCTGTTCTGTCAGCGGCTGCTGGCGCGCCTGTCGCGGGAAAACCTGCGCGAGGGCGCGGTGAAGAACGGCATCCTGCTCGAATCCATCGAGAACCTGGAAACGGTCAAGGCGACCCGCGCCGAGGGCCGCTGCCTGCACCTCTGGGAAACCCTCACCGCGCAACTGGCCGGCAACGCCATGCGCACCCACACGCTGACCACGGCGCTGTCCTATGGTGCGAGCATCGTGCAGCAGTTGTGCTACGTCGGCGTGGTGGTGTTCGGCGTGTACCGCATCAGCGCCGGTGAGCTCAGCGTCGGCGCCCTGGTGGCCTGTTCGATCCTCGCCTCTCGAGCGGTGGCGCCGCTGTCCCAGGCCGCCGGCATCCTCGGCCGCTGGCAGCACACCAAAGTCGCCATGGAGGGCCTGGACCAACTGATGCAGGCGCCCAGCGAGCGCCCGCAGGACAAGCGCTTCGTGCGCAAGGAGCGGCTTGCCGGGCATTACCGCCTGGAAGGGCTGAAGCTGGCCCACGGCGACAACCCGCCGGCGGTGGACATTGCTGCGCTGGAGGTGCGCCCCGGCGAGCATGTCGCCCTGCTGGGCGGCAATGGCGCCGGCAAGTCCAGCCTGCTGCGCCTGCTGGCCGGGTTGTACGACGCGCAATCCGGTCGCCTGCTGCTCGATGAAGTGGCCATCGCGCAGATCGACCCTTCCGACCGCCGCCGCCACATCGGCTACCTGCCCCAGGACGTGGCGCTGTTCTACGGCACCCTGCGCGACAACCTCAACCTGGAAGGCGCGGCGATCAGCGACGAAGAAATGTTCGAAGCGCTGGACGGTGTCGGCCTGGGCGATTTCGTCCGCTCGCACCCACTGGGGCTGGACCTGCCGCTGCTGGGCAACGGCAGCCTCTCCGGCGGCCAGCGCCAGGCCGTGGGGTTGGCCCGGGTGCTGCTGCAGGACCCACCGGTGGTGCTGCTCGACGAACCCACCGCGAGCTTCGACCAGAGCACCGAGCTGCACGTCATCGGCTATCTGCAGCGCTGGCTGGAGGGCCGCACCCTGGTGATGACCACCCACAAGAAGACCATGCTCGCCGTGGCCACCCGCGCCGTGGTGCTCAGCCAGGGCAAGGTGGTGATGGACGGCACCCTGGACCAGATCGTCAAGGACCGCACCGTACAGATTCCCGGACAGGAAGGAGCCGTCCATGGCCAGTGAAACCCGCGCCGCCGAACGCCTGCGCCGAGAGTTGCAGGACCCGCTGCTGGCCGCCAGCCACCCGGTATCGCGACCGCTGCTCTGGGCGCTGCTGCTGAGCCTGGTTGCCGCCATCGCCTGGGCGGCCTGGGCCGAGCTGGACGAAGTGACCCGTGGCGACGGCCGCGTGGTGCCGTTCAGCCGCATGCAGAAGATCCAGAGCCTGGAGGGCGGCATCCTCGACCGCCTGCTGGTGCAGGAGGGCGAGCTGGTGCAGGTGGGCCAGCCGCTGGTACGCCTGGACCGCACGCATTTCGAGACCTCCTGGCAGGAAGCGGCCAACCAGGCCGAGGTGCTTGGCGCCGCCATTGCCCGGCTGGATGCCGAGGTGATGGGCCAGGACCATATCGTCTTCCCGCAAGGCATGCCCGCCGACGGCCCGGTGGCACGCTCCGAGCGCGAGCTGTTCAAGTCGCGGCGCGACAAGCTGGAGGAGAACACCCGCTCGCTGCAGAAGCAGATCCGCCTGGCGCAGAGCCAGCTCGCCCTGGTCGAACCGCTGGTGGCACGCCGCGCGGTAAGCCAGATGGAGGCGCTCAAGCTGAGCCAGGACATCGCCACCCTCAGCGGCAAGCTCACCGAACTGAAGAACACCTACTTCCAGGACGCCTACACCGAACGCCAGGAGAAGAAGGCCCAGCTGGCGCAGATCGAGCCCATCGTCCAGCAGCGCAAGGACCAGCTGCGCCGCACGGAAATCCTCTCGCCGGTGCGCGGGCGGGTGAACACCGTGCTGATCAGCACCCGCGGCGGCGTGGTGCAGCCGGGCGAGCCGATCATGGAAGTGATCCCGGTGGAGGAACGCCTGCTGGTGGAGGCCAAGGTCAAGCCGCGCGACGTGGCCTTCCTGGTGCCGGGCATGCCGGCCAAGGTGAAGATCACCGCCTACGACTACAGCATCTACGGCGATTTGAAGGGCACTCTGGAACAGATCAGCGCCGACACGATCGAAGAAGAGACGGTGCACGGCAAGGAGTACTACTACCAGGTGCTGATCAAGACCGACGGCAGCCAGCTCACCCGCAACGGCGAGGTGCTGCCGATCATCCCCGGCATGGTCGCCGAGGTGGACATTCTCAGCGGCAAGCGCAGCGTGCTGAACTACCTGCTGCGGCCGCTGCTCAAGGCGCGGTTGATGTAAGGCGGGCGGCGAGGGATCGATTGCTCCTGTAGGAGCGGGCCATGCCCGCGATCGCGCGCATGGCGCGCTCCTACAGTTCGACTCCGGAGGCTGGGCCCCGCTCGGCAAACATGGGAACACCCGGCATACGCCTCCTTTCCCGACGGGAAAGGGCCGGGGACCTGGGGAGGGAAGGGCGTGGCACTGTAGGGGCGAGCCGACCTGCCATGGATGTCCGGGCGGGGCATGCGGCCGGCTCGCTCCTACGGCGGCCAGTCGTGGAGTCAATCCTCACCGGCGGCGAGGGCAGGGCGGTCATCACACCACCTGGCCCACCATGGCCCCCATAGCACCTGATGTTGTACGATGACTGCCTCTCTTCTTCTATCCAGCGACTCCCATGCCCGCCAGCCCGCTTCCCCGCAAACGTTCCCGCAGCCTCGCCCACGACGTGGTCGCCGAGCTTTCCGCGCGTATCCGCGACGGCCGCATCAAACCGGGGGAGAAGCTGCCCACCGAGTCGGCGATCATGGCCGAGCAGGGTGTCAGCCGCACCGTGGTGCGCGAGGCGATCTCCCGGCTGCAGGCCGCAGGGCTGGTGGAGACGCGCCACGGTATCGGCACCTTCGTGCTCGACACGCCCAAGGACGGCCCGTTCCGCATCGACCCGGCGACCATCGTGACCCTGCGTGATGTGCTCGCCGTGCTGGAACTGCGCATCAGCCTGGAGGTGGAGTCCGCCGGGCTCGCCGCCCAACGCCGTACGCCGGAGCAACTGCAGGGCCTGCGCGAAGCCCTGGACGCCCTGGAGGAGAGCCAGGCCCACGGCCGCGACGCGGTGGCTTCGGACTTCCAGTTCCACCTGCGCATCGCCGAGGCCACCGGCAACGCCTATTTCACCGACATCATGAGCCACCTGGGGGCGAGCATCATCCCGCGCACCCGGCTCAACTCCGCGCGCCTGGCCCATGACGACCAGGGCCAGTACCTGGCGCGGGTCAACCGCGAGCACGAAGACATCTTCGAGGCCATCGCCCGCCACGACAGCGACGCCGCCCGCGCCGCCATGCGCCTGCACCTCACCAATTCCCGCGAACGCCTGCGCCGCGCCCACGAATCGGCCGAAGAAAAACTCGGCTGACGAGCGGACGGAAGAAAAGGTTGTCTGATGACTTGTCGTCTTTTATTTGTAGTTGTACGATGACTGACAACAAGACGCCATAAGCCGATTGTCGTTCCACCTCTTCCTATAAAAATTCGCTTTGCAGGGTGATCGCCAATGAATCCACAAGAACTGAAGTCCACCCTTTCGTCCGGTCTGCTGTCGTTCCCCGTGACGGACTTCGATACCCAGGGCAACTTCCGCGCGGACAACTACGCCCGTCGCCTGGAGTGGCTGGCCCCGTACGGCGCCAGTGCACTCTTCGCGGCCGGCGGCACCGGCGAGTTCTTCTCGCTGGAGCCCAACGAGTTCTCCTCGATCATCAAGACCGCGGTGGATACCTGCCGTGGCCAGGTGCCGATCCTCGCCGGTGCCGGCGGCCCGACCCGCCAGGCCATCGCCTACGCCCAGGAAGCCGAACGGCAGGGCGCCGCCGGTATCCTGCTGCTGCCGCACTACCTGACCGAAGCCAGCCAGGAAGGCCTGGTGGCTCACGTCGAGCAGGTCTGCCGCTCGGTGGACTTCGGTGTGGTGGTGTACAACCGCAACGTCTGCCGCCTGAACGCCGACAGCCTGGAAAAACTGGCGGATCGCTGCCCGAACCTGATCGGTTTCAAGGATGGCATCGGCGAGATCGAGCCGATGGTCGCCATTCGCCGCCGCCTGGGCGAGCGCCTGACCTACCTCGGCGGCCTGCCGACCGCCGAAGTCTATGCCGCGGCCTACAAGGCCCTGGGCGTGCCGGTGTATTCCTCCGCCGTCTTCAACTTCATCCCGAAGACCGCCATCGAGTTCTACAACGCCATCGCCGCCGACGACCACGCCACGGTCAACCGCCTGATCGACGATTTCTTCCTGCCTTACCTGGCCATCCGCAACCGCTGCGAAGGCTATGGCGTGAGCATCATCAAGGCCGGCGCCAAGCTGGTCGGCCATGACGCGGGTCCGGTGCGCGCACCGCTGACCGACCTCACCGGCGAAGAAGTCGAGATGCTCGACGCGCTGATCAAGAAACTCGGCCCGCAGTAAGCCGGAGGTTCCCGTGGCACAACAGTATTCGCATTACGTCGACGGCCAGTGGCTGGCCGCTACCGACGCGACCCCGAACCGCAACCCGTCGGATCTCTCCGACGTGGTTGGCGACTACGCCCTGGGCGATGCCGCGCTGGTCAACCAGGCAGTGGAGGCGGCCCGCGCCGCATTCCCGGCCTGGTCCAACAGCAACGTGCAGGCCCGCGCCGATGCGCTGGACAAGGTCGGCAGCGAGATCCTCGCGCGCCGCGCCGAACTGGGTGCGCTGCTGGCGCGGGAGGAGGGCAAGACCCTGCCCGAAGCCATCGGCGAAGTCGGCCGCGCCGGTAATATCTTCAAGTTCTTCGCCGGCGAATGCCTGCGCCTGGCCGGCGACCTGCTGCCTTCGGTTCGCCCCGGCGTCAGCGTCGAGGTCACCCGCGAAGCCGTGGGCGTGGTCGGCCTGATCACCCCGTGGAACTTCCCCATCGCCATCCCCGCCTGGAAGATCGCCCCAGCCCTGGCCTACGGCAACTGCGTGGTGATCAAGCCCGCCGACCTGGTGCCCGGCAGTGCCTGGGCACTGGCGGAAATCATCTCCCGCGCCGGTTTCCCCAATGGCGTGTTCAACCTGGTGATGGGCCGTGGCAGCGTGATTGGCGAAGCCCTGGTCAACCACCCGCAGGTGGATGCCGTGAGCTTCACCGGCTCGGTCGGCGTCGGCCGGCGCATCGCTGCGCAATGCGTGGCCCGTGGTGCCAAGGTGCAACTGGAGATGGGCGGCAAGAACCCGCAGATCATCCTCGACGACGCGGACCTTGCCAGCGCCGTGGAACTGTCGGTGCAGAGCGCCTTCTACTCCACCGGCCAGCGCTGCACCGCCTCCAGCCGGCTGATCGTCACCGAAGGCATCTACCCGCGCTTCGTCGAGGCCATGGTCGAGCGCATGCGCAGGATCAGGGTCGGCAACGCCCTGCACGAGGGTATCGACATCGGCCCGGTGGTCTCCGAAGCGCAACTGCGCCAGGACCTGGACTACGTCGAGATCGGCCGCAACGAAGGCGCACGCCTGCTGTCCGGCGGTGAGCGCCTGGCGCTGGCCACCGACGGCTACTACATGGCCCCGGCGCTGTTCGACGAGACCACCCCGGACATGCGCATCAACCGCGAGGAAATCTTCGGCCCGGTGGCCAGCATCCTCAAGGTGAAGGACTACGACGAGGCGCTGGCCCAGGCCAACGCCACCGAGTTCGGCCTCTCTGCCGGGATCGCCACCACTTCGCTCAAGTACGCCGCGCACTTCAAGCGGCATGCCCAGGCCGGAATGGTGATGGTCAACCTGCCCACCGCCGGCGTGGATTACCACGTGCCGTTCGGCGGTCGTAAAGGCTCGTCCTACGGGCCGCGCGAGCAGGGGCGCTACGCCCAGGAGTTCTACACCACGGTGAAGACCGCCTACGTCGGCGCCTGACCGGCACAGCGGGCGGCCCTTGCCATCGCCGCCCGCTGCGTAAGAACCGCAACCCCGACACAAGAACAAAGCAGGGGAATACTCATGACCATCGTCTGCCCGCAGTCGACACGTACCCGCGAACCCAGGCGCTGAACGCGCCGCGAGCTTCCCACTCCGCTCACTTTCGCTGGTAGGTCGTCATGCTGAATCAATCGATCGCACATCCGATTGCACATCGCCGCGCCGTCGCGCGCCGGCTTCCCCCGCGCCCGTTCCCTGGCCGCGTCGCGCCGTCCTGCCTGCCCGGCAGACGCCCGGCGGGGCCGTTTTCTTCGCTCCACGCTCTCACGCACTTCGCCATCCGGCTGCCTGCCGGTCATGGCGCGCACTTTCCTGTGTCGCTCGCGCGCTTCGTCAGCACGCGAGTCGGAACGGACGTACCGGCCCCGGCCGCCGTACGTCGGCAAGGAGGCGGTAACGGTTCGCAGCGGCGGGCCGGCTGATAATCTGGCCGGCCTGCGCCGGTCAGCCTTATAAAAACAAGACACGAGACGCAAACCCATGAGCCAAGCAACCGCCAAACCGACGCACGTGCGTTACCTGATCCTGCTGATGCTGTTCCTGGTAACCACCATCAACTACGCCGACCGCGCCACCATCTCCATCGCCGGCTCCAGCCTGCAGAAGGACCTGGGCATCGACGCGGTCACCCTCGGCTATATCTTCTCCGCCTTCGGCTGGGCCTACGTGGCCGGGCAGATTCCCGGCGGCTGGCTGCTGGACCGCTTCGGCTCGAAGAAGGTCTACGCGGCGGGCATCTTCATCTGGTCGCTGTTCACCTTCCTGCAGGGTTTCGTCGGCTACCTGCCGGTGGCCAGCGCAGTGATCGCGCTGTTCCTGCTGCGCTTCATGGTCGGCTTCGCCGAGGCGCCGTCCTTCCCCGGCAACGCGCGCATCGTCGCCGCCTGGTTCCCCACCGCCGAACGCGGCACGGCCTCGGCCATATTCAACTCGGCGCAGTACTTCGCCACCGCGCTGTTCGCCCCGATCATGGGCTGGATCGTCTTCCACTTCGGCTGGGAGCACGTGTTCGTGGTGATGGGCGTGCTGGGCATGGTCTTCGCCGGCATCTGGATGAAGACCATCTACAACCCCAAGGAACACCCGCGCACCAACGCCGCTGAAGTCGCCGCCATCGAGGCTGGTGGCGGCATGGTCGACATGGACCAGAAGCGCGCCAGCGACGGCCCGAAATGGCACTACGTCAGCCAGCTGCTGCGCAGCCGCATGCTGCTGGGCGTGTACCTGGGCCAGTACTGCATCAACGCGATCACCTACTTCTTCCTCACCTGGTTCCCGGTGTACCTGGTGCAGGAACGCGGCATGTCGATCCTCAAGGCCGGCTTCATCGCCTCGCTGCCCGCGCTGATGGGCTTCCTCGGTGGTGTGCTGGGCGGGATCATCTCCGACTACCTGCTGCGCCGCGGCCATTCGCTGACCTTCGCTCGCAAGCTGCCCATCGTCTGTGGCCTGCTGCTGTCCACCACCATGGTGTTCTGCAACTACGTCGACGCCGAGTGGATGGTGGTCGGCTTCATGACCCTGGCGTTCTTCGGCAAGGGCCTGGGTGCGCTGGGCTGGGCGGTGGTGGCGGACACCTCGCCCAAGCAGATCGCCGGCCTCTCCGGCGGCCTGTTCAACACCTTCGGCAACCTGGCCTCGATCACCACGCCGATCGTCATCGGCTACCTGATCAGCGCCACCGGCTCGTTCAAGTGGGCGCTGGTGTTCGTCGGCGCCAACGCCCTGGTGGCGGTGCTGAGCTACCTGTTCATCGTCGGCCGCATCGAGCGGGTGGAACTGAGCGACGAAGCGCCCAGGTCGCCGCGCCGTGCTGATGAAAAACGTCTGGCCCCGGCCAATTCCTGAGCAGTTGCGGGGGTATTTCGGAGATGAGTGTCATGCAGTTGATCCCGCACCAGGACTCGCCGCGCTACGTGAAATTGCACGCGGACGATAACGTCGCCATCGTCGTCAACGACCAGGGCGTGGCCGCTGGTGGTCGCTTCCCAGACGAACTGGTAGCCGCCGAGTCGATCCCGCAGAGCCACAAGGTGGCGCTGGTGGACATTGCCGAGGGTGCGCCGGTGCTGCGCTACGGCACGGTGATCGGTTATGCGCTGGCACCCATCGCCAAGGGGCGCTGGGTCACCGAGCAGTTGCTCAGCCTGCCGGAGCCGCCGGCGCTGGATGCACTGCCGCTGGCGACCGACGTACCGCCTGCCGCCGAGCCGCTGACCGGCCACAGCTTCGAGGGCTACCGCAACGCCGACGGCAGCGTCGGCACGCGCAACCTGCTGGGCGTCAGCACCACGGTCCAGTGCGTGACCGGCGTGCTGGATCACTGCGTGGAGCGCGCCCGCCGCGAGCTGTTGCCCCAGTACCCGCACGTCGACGACGTGGTGGCGCTGACCCACAGCTACGGCTGCGGTGTGGCGATCAACGCGCCGGACGCGGTCATCCCGATCCGCACCCTCTACAACCTCGCGCGCAACCCCAACCTTGGCGGCCAGGCGCTGGTCATCGGACTGGGGTGCGAGAAGCTGCAGCCGGTGCAACTGATGGACGGCGATGCGCTTACCGCCGGCCAGGACGAGGCGCAGTGGTTGTACCGCCTGCAGGAGTCCGGCAACGGCTTTCAGGGCATGGTGGCGCAGATCCTCGAATTGATCGAAGAGCGTCTGGTCGTACTGAACGAGCGTCGCCGCGAAACCGTGCCGGCCTCGGAGCTGGTGGTGGGCATGCAGTGCGGCGGCAGCGATGCCTTCTCCGGTGTCACCGCCAACCCCGGCCTTGGCGTGGCGGCAGACCTGCTGGTACGTGCCGGCGCCACCGTGATGTTCTCCGAGAACACCGAGGTGCGCGACGGCATCCACCTGCTCACCGCCCGCGCGGCCAACCGCGAGGTGGCCGAGCAACTGGTCGCCGAGATGGACTGGTACGACCGCTACCTCGCCCGTGGCATGGCCGACCGCAGCGCCAACACCACGCCCGGCAACAAGAAGGGCGGGCTGAACAACATCGTCGAGAAGGCCATGGGCTCCATCGCCAAGTCCGGCAACAGCGCCATCGCCGGGGTCGTCGCACCGGGCGCGCGGGTGAAGGGCAGGGGCCTGCAGTACTGCGCCACCCCGGCCAGCGACTTCATCTGCGGCACCTTGCAACTGGCCGCCGGGATGAACCTGCACATCTTCACCACGGGTCGTGGCACGCCCTATGGGCTGGCCATGGCGCCGGTGATCAAGGTGGCCACGCGCACCGAGCTGGCCGAGCGCTGGCCGGACCTGATCGACGTCGATGCCGGCCGTGTCACCTCCGGGCGCATGACCCTCGACGAACTGGGCTGGGAAATCTTCCAGCTCTACCTCGACGTGGCCAGCGGCAAGGTCCGTACCTGGGCAGAGCGTCACCGTCTGCACAATGACCTGGTGCTGTTCAATCCGGCGCCGGTGACCTGATCCACGCCTGACAGTCCGCGGCGCCGTGGTGCGCTGCGGGTTGTCCTGTGCCTGCTCGTTCGCGAGCAAGCTCGCTCCTACAAAAAGCCAAAAACCTCGCGTCTGCCCGCTCTGCTGGGACGGGTGACGCTCACCCTGAAATCCACGATCCGGAGACAACAATGAAAAACTCCACCCTGGGCGCCGCCATCGCCTGCGCCGCCCTCGGCCTTCTCGTGCCCGCTGCCCAGGCTGCCGGCTTCCTCGAAGACAGCAAGGCCAGCCTGACCCTGCGCAACTTCTACATCAACAGCGACAACCGCAACGGCACTGCCGAACCGAGCCGCCAGGAAGAGTGGGGCCAGGGTTTCATCCTCAACTATGCCTCGGGCTACACCCAGGGCACCGTGGGGTTGGGTGTCGACGCCATCGGGCTGCTCGGCATCCGCCTCGACAGTGGCGGCGGCACCCATTACGAATCCGCCAGTCAGCAGGCCGGCACGGTGTTCCCGTCGAAAAGCAACGGCGAGGCGGTGAACGATTTCAGCAGCTTCGGCCCGACCCTCAAGGCGAAGATTTCCAGCACCGAACTGCGCTACGGCACCCTGATGCCCAAGCTGCCGGTGGTGACGTACAACGACGGTCGCCTGCTGCCCGGCACCTTCGAGGGTGGGCAGGTGACCAGCACCGACATCGACAACCTGAGCCTGGTGGCCGGCAAGCTGGAACATACCCGCGGGCGCAACTCCACGGACTGGCGCGGCCTGTCGATCCAGGGCGCCAACAGCGGTGCGACGGCCCGCGACAGCAACCAGTTCTACTACGCCGGCGGCGACTACAAGCTGAGCAAGGACCTGACGCTGCAGTACTACTACGGCCAGCTCAGCGAGTTCTACCAGCAGCACTTCCTCGGCCTGCAGCACAGCCTGAACCTCGGCCCCGGGGTGCTGAAGACCGATCTGCGCGCCTTCGACAGCGATGCCGACGGCAGGAACGGCAGCGCCTCCGGCCGTGCCGACGGCTACGTCTCCAGCGGCTACTACGGCAATGGCGTGACCAAGGGCGAAGTGGACAACCGCGCCTACAGCGCGCAGTTCACCTACGCGGTGTCCGGCCACAGCTTTGGCGCCGGCTACCAGGTGATGAACGGCGACAGCGACTTCCCGTACCTGAACCGTGGCGACGGCGCCAGCGGCACGGCGTACCTGATCACCGACGTGCAGATCGGCAAGTTCCTGCACGCCGGCGAACGCACCTGGGTGGCCCGCTACGGCTACGACTTCGCCCAGGCCGGGCTGCCGGGCCTGACCTTCGCGGCGATCTACCTCAAGGGCGACGAGGTGAAGACCGCCAGCGGCGACGAGGGCGAATGGGAACGCGACCTGACGCTGTCCTATGTGATCCCCGAGGGCAGTTTCAAGGGGCTGGGCTTCTCCTGGCGCAACGCCATGCTGCGCAGCGGCCTGCCCGCCAGCGGCTCCGGCACGCCGACCCAGCGCGACCAGGACGAGAACCGCCTGATCGTCAGCTACACCTTGCCGTTGCTCTAAGACCGGGCTGGCGGCGGACCTTGTCCACCGTTCGGGGGCGTGGCCTGCTCCTGCAGGACCGTAGGGCGGATAACCTGGAACAGGTTATCCGCCATGGTAGCCATCGACTCCAACGGCGGATAACGCTGGCGCGTTATGCGCCCTACGGGTCGGAAGATGGACTCACATACTGGCGCCGATCTGTAGGAGCGAGCTTGCTCGCGAACGGCCTGACGCCGGTCTGCCTTACAGGGCACGCAGGTTAGTGCGTACAGGCCAAAAAAAAGCCCCTCCGGCGAGGGAGGGGCTTGGGGCTGTTCGCGAGCAAGCTCGCTCCTACAAGGAACGTATCAGCCGCGCGAGGCCTTCCAGCGACGGATCACCAGCTTCTCCAGCTCCACCGCGAAGAACACTGCGATGCCGATGCCCAGCGAGATCAGCCAGCCGCTGAAGGGCAGGGCGACGGTGTGGAAGGCGGTCTGCATGAAGGGCACGTAGATCACCAGGCACTGCAGCAGGATCAGCGCCAGGGTCACGGTGAGCAGCGCGCCGTTGCGCAGCAGCGCCCAGTTCAGCGAGAACTCCTCCTGCAGGCGGCAGTTGAACAGGTAGGCCCACTGCGCCGTGACCAGGGTGTGCAGGATCATGGTGCGGATGTAGTCGGTATCGTGGCCGGTGCTGACCAGCCAGGCTTCCAGCGCAAAGGCCGCGGCGGTGAGCAGGCCGCCCACGTAGAGCACCCGCCAGACGGCGAAGCCGTTGAGGATCGACTCCTTCGCGTTGCGTGGCGGCCGGCGCATCATCCCCGGCTCGCCGGGCTCGAAGGCCAGGGCGAAGGACAGGGTGGTGGAGGTCGCCATGTTCATCCAGAGGATCTGCAGCGGCGCCAGCGGGATCACCGCGCCGGCGAGGATCGCCATGACGATCAAGAGGCCCTGGGCCATGTTGGTCGGCAGGATGAACAGCACGGTCTTCTTCAGGTTGTCGTAGACGCGGCGGCCTTCGCGCACCGCACCGGCGATGGTGGAGAAGTTGTCGTCGGTGAGCACCATGTCGGCGGCTTCCTTGGTCACCTCGGTGCCCTTGATGCCCATGGCGATGCCGACATCGGCCTGCTTCAGCGCCGGGGCGTCGTTGACCCCGTCGCCGGTCATGCCGACCACTTCCTCGTTGGCCTGCAGCGCGCGCACCAGGCGCAGCTTGTGCTCGGGGCTGGTACGGGCGAACACCGAGTACTGCATGGCGAGGGCTTTCAGCTGGGTGTCATCGGCCTGTTCCAGCTCCTGGCCGGTCATGGCGCGCAGGTCGTTGCCCATGCCGAGCATGCCGGCGATGGCCACGGCGGTATCCGGGTGGTCGCCGGTGATCATCTTCACCTGGATGCCGGCGCGCTTGCACAGCGCGATGGCCTCGATGGCCTCGGGGCGCGGCGGGTCGAGCAGGCCGGCGACGCCGAGGAAGATCATGCCGTCCTGCACGTCCTCGTGGTCGATCACGCCGTCATCGGGCTGCACCGGCTTGTAGGCGGCGGCGAGCATGCGCAGGCCTTGCCCGGCGATGAAGCTCATCTCGCGCTCCCAGTACTCGCGGTCCAGCGGCTCCACGCCGTTGGCCCCGAGTTGCTGCTGGCACATGCGCAGCAGCACGTCCGGGGCGCCCTTGAGGTAGATCAGGCTCTGGCCGGCGACGTCGCAGCGACGGGCCATGTACTTGTAGGCGGAGTCGAAGGGAATCTTGCCGAACTTGTGGAACTCGACGTCCGGCAGCGCCGCCTTGCGTGCGAGGACCTTCAGCGCGCCCTCGGTCGGGCCGCCGACCACGCCCCAGCGGCCTTCGTCATTGAGCTGCAGGCTGCTGTCGTTGCAGATGTCCACGGCATGGATGAAGGATTCCAGCGAGCCGTGCTGCGACCAGTCCAGCTCGTCGCTGGTGCCGCCGAAGGTAATGCGGCCCTTGGGTTCGTAGCTCTGGCCCTCGACGCTGTAGAGGCCGTTGGCGAGCAGCACGCTCTTCACGGTCATCTCGTTCATGGTCAGGGTGCCGGTCTTGTCCGAGCAGATCACGCTCATGGCGCCCAGGGTTTCAACGGTCGGCAGCTTGCGGATGATCGCCTTGTTCTGCGCCATGCGCTGCACGCCCAGCGACAGGATGATCGAGACGATGGCCGGCAGGCCCTCGGGTACCGAGGCCACGGCCAGGCTGATCAGCGACAGCAGCAGCTCGCCGAAGGGGTAGTCGTGCCAGAAGAAGCCGATGATGAACAGCACCACCATCATGCCGATGATCAGCTGGAAGATGCGCTTGCCCAGCTCGGCGATCTGCCGCAGCAGCGGGGTTTCGCTTTCATCGACGTTGGCGATCAGCTTGTTGATGCGGCCCAGTTCGGTGTTGCCGCCGGTCTCGATCACCACGCCACGGGCGTTGCCGGCGCTGACGTTGGTACCGGAGAAACCCAGGTTCAGGCGGTCGGCCAGCAGCGCCTCCTTGTCCAGCTCGGCGGCCTGCTTGCCGACGGTGAGGGACTCGCCGGTGAGCATCGACTCCTCGACCTGCAGGTGGTGCACGTCGAACAGGCGCACGTCGGCGGGAATCTTGTCGCCGGGGCGCAGGATGACGATGTCGCCGGGCACCAGCTGGCTGGCGTCGATTTCGACCTTCTTGCCGTTGCGCACCACGTGGGCGGTGCTGCTGAGCATGCCGCGCAGGGCGGCGAGGGATTTCTCCGCCTTGTTCTCCTGGAAGAAGCCGATACCGGCGTTGATCACCGCCACCAGCAGGATGACGATGGTGTCGGTCCAGTGGCCCATCAGCGCGGTGGCCACGGCGGCGGCCAGGAGGATATAGATCAGCACGTCGTTGAAGTGCCGGGCGAAGCGCAGCCAGAGAGGGTCGACCTCCTTGGCCGGCAACGCGTTGGGGCCGACGCGCAGCAGGCGGGCGCCGGCATCATCGGGGGACAGGCCATCCGCGCTGGTCTGCAGATCGGCCATGGTCTGCTCGACGGACTTGCGGTACCAGTCCGTCGAAGGGGTCTTGCCGTCGGTGGGTTGCAGTGCAGTCATGCTTCTACTCCCGGCTCCTGCCAAGTGGGAAGGGTGAATAACTGCAGGGAAGCGTAGACCTAGGAAATCGCTGTAGGACTGTCATACCTCAAGGTTCGGCCGTTCCCGGCTGAACCGGGCCTGAACGAAGCTGAATCGATGGCTGGTGTCGGTGGGCGCGGACCTTGTCCGCTTTCGCGGGCGTGGCCCACTCCTACAGGGAATGGGCGTAGGAGCGGACTTCGTCCGCGATCCGCTCAACGCTGCTCCGGCCTGACCGGGAGCTGGGCGAAACCATCGCAGACGGAGTCCGCTCCTACGAAGCGCCGGTCTCCAGCGACGCTGCTCCGTCTTGCCGGCTGGCCTGCCGCCAGCGGTTCGGCGTGCAGCCCACCAGCTTGCGGAAGCTGCGGCAGAAGTGCGACTGGTCGGCGAAGCCGCATTCCTGGCCAACCCGGGAAATCGGCGCGTCGCCGCTGGCGAGCAGCTCGCGGGCGCGGTCGATGCGCAGGCGCAGCGCCCATTCCCGCGGCGCCATTCCGGTGGCCTGCTTGAAGGCGCGAGAGAAGTGGCTGCGCGACAGGCCGCACTGCTCGGCGACATCGGCGATGTACAGGCGACTGAGCAGGCTGCCGGCGAGCATCTCCTTGGCCTTGCGCTCCTGCCAGGGGGCGAGGGCGAGGCGCTCGCTCTCGCCCAGTGCGTCATCGCACGGCTCCGGCAGGCGGTAGTGTTCCAGCAGGTGGCTGCACAGGCGCTGGCCGGCCAGCTGGAGATCATCTCCGCCAGTTTCCAGCTGTTCCATCAGTTGCAGCACGAGGCGGTGGGTCTGCGGGGCGAGCATGGTCGCTACCTGGTGGGCAGGTGCGGGCATGGCGTCTCTCTTCTGGTCGACTTCCAGTGGCGGCGAAAGCCGCTTCGATTCAGGAAAAATTCAAGGTAAATCAAGGTGATCCGATGCTCAATCGAAATCCGACGGCGCAGCTTCATTAAGCACAGGCGTCCAAGAAAACCGGCGTGTTACATGGTCGACTGGCGCGGCCGTCTTCCTGTGCCAAGATGCCCCCTCCCACAGCCCCGAGCGACCAGCCATGAACCGAAACGACCTGCGCCGCCTGGACATGAACCTGCTGGTGATCTTCGAATCCCTGATGCTGGAGCGGAACCTCACCCGCGTCGGCGAGAAGCTGTTCATCACCCAGTCCACCGTCAGCGCCGCCCTGGCGCGCCTGCGCGACCTGTTCGACGACCCGCTGCTGGTGCGCGCCGGCCGCGCCATGGAGCCCACCAGCCGGGCCCTGCACATCCTCGAGGAGTTGCGCCCGGCGATGGACGTGATTTCCGCCGCCGTCAGCCGCGCCAAGGACTTCGATCCGGCGAGCAGTTGCAACGTGTTCCGCCTGGGGCTCTCGGACGATGCCGAGTTCGGCCTGTTCCCCGCGTTGCTGGCGCGCCTGCAGCAGGATGCGCCGAATGTCACCGTGGTGGTGCGCCGCGCCAACTTCCTGCTGATGCCGGCGCTGCTGTCCTCCGGCGAAATCACCGTGGGCGTCAGCTACACCACCGAACTGCCGGCCAACGCCAAGCGCCGCAAGCTGCGCGATATCGGCGTCAAGGTACTGCGCGGCGACGACCGCCCCGGCCCGTTGACCCTGGACGAATACTGCTCGCGGCCGCACGTGATGGTGTCGTTCTCCGGCGACCTGAACGGCGCCATCGATCTGGACCTGGAGCGCATCGACCGGCGCCGCCGCGTGGTGCTCGCCGTGCCGCAGTTCGGCAGCCTGCGCGCGCTGCTGCGCAACACCGAGATGATCGCCACCGTGCCGGACTACGCCGCCTGCGCCCTGGTGGAAGACAGTTGCCTGCGCGCCGAAGACCCGCCGCTGGAGATCAAGCCGGCGGAGCTGTCGCTGGTCTGGAGCGCCGCCCACGACAACGACCCCGCCGAGCGCTGGCTGCGCGAACGCATGGTCGAGTACATGAGTGCAGCGGTGCCTTGAGGCACGCGAAGAACCCGTGCCGGGGCGGGCCACGCCCGCGTTCACCCGATGGCCTCACTGCCGAGCGATTCCGGCACAGACGTCCAATAATCGCTCCGCCAAAGCGGAGCAGCATGGCGCCTACCATTCCCCAGGAGGCGCCCTCCATGCCGGCAATCCGCCGTACTTGCCGTTTCCCGCTCATCGCCAGCGCGCTGCTGGTTTCCACTTTCGCCAGCGCCGAGCCGCCGGCCGCGCCGAAGACCCAGGCGCCAGGCTACTTCCGCCTTGCCGTGGGCGATTACGAAGTGACCGCGCTCTATGACGGCTACAACGACTTGTCCCCCGGCCTGTTGCAGGGCATGAGCGCCGAGCGCATTCGCGCCTTGCTGGCGCGCCAGGCCATCAACGGCGAGCGCGTGCAGACCAACTTCAACGCCTTCCTGGTCAATACCGGCCGGCACCTGGTGCTGGTGGACAGCGGCGCCGGCCAATGCATCGGCGGTACCGCCGGGCACCTGCTGGAGAATATGCAGGCCGCCGGCTACGAGCCCGCGCAGGTGGACAGCATCCTGCTCACCCACATGCACCTGGACCACGTGTGCGGCCTGGTCGACGGCCAGGGCCGGGCGCTGTTCACCAACGCAACCGTCTACGCCGCCGAAGCCGAGGCGGACTACTGGCTGGATGAAAAACGCCGTGACCAGGCGCCGGAAAAGGCCCGTGAATTCTTCGATATCGCGCAGCGATCGCTGGCTCCGTACCGCACCGCCCGGCGCCTGCAGACCTTCGTGCCGCCGGCTTCACCGCTACCGGAGCTGCAGACCGAGGCCACCAGCGGGCATACGCCCGGCAGCACCAGCTATCGCTTCGAGTCGAACGGGCAGGCCATCGTCTTCATCGGCGACCTGATCCACAACGTCGCGGTGCAGTTCGCCCATCCGGAAGTGGCAATACGCTTCGACACCGACCCGAAGAAGGCGGTGAAGGCGCGCAATGCCGAGTTCGGCGCCCTGGCCACGAACGGTGCCTGGGTGGCGGCAGCGCACCTGCCGTTCCCCGGCATCGGCCACATTACCCGCGACGGCAAGGCCTTCAACTGGGCGCCAGCGGTGTACGGCCCTTACCAGCGGGCGGAGCAGGTGCCGTTCATTGAGTGACGGCGGCGCCCCGGCATCCCGTGAGTGCGGACGTTGTCCGCCGGTCGCGGGCATGGCCCGCTCCTACAGCGAGGGTGTCGGCGGTGTGGCGGCGCTGAAGGCCTGTGCGATGGCATCGATCACCGCGCGCACCCGCGCGGTGTGGCGCACGTCCTTGTGGGTCACCAGCCACACGTCATAGGGCATGGGCGCGCGTTCCGGCCACAGGCGGACCAGCCCGTCGGCCTCGCCCAGCGGCAATGGCAACTCGCCCACGCCCAACCCGCCGGCCAGGGCGCGGCGCACCATGAAGCCGGACGTGCAGGTCATGGCGATGCGCCCGCGGATGATTGGTTCGGCGGCGAGGAACACCTCCTTGCCCGCATCCAGGTACGGCTGATAGACCACCAGATCGTGTCCGGCGAAGGCGCTGCCCGGCTCGGGTATGCCGCGCTCCTCGACATAGCGCGGGGAGGCGAACAGGCCGCTGCCCCAGCGCGCCAGGCGCCGCACGATCAGCTCGGGGTTCTCCGGCTGGTGGGTGCGCACGGCGATGTCGGCCTCGCGCTTGCTCAGGTTGAGCATCTGCGTGGAGGTCTGCAGCTGTACTTCGATGCCCGGCTCCTCGCGGTGCAGCGCGGCCACGGCGGGGATGATGAAGTCGGCGGCGAAGGAGTCGGTGGTGGTCACCCGCACCACGCCGCTCATGCGTTCGTCCATGCCGAGGATCTGCCGTTGCAGGTCGGCGGCGGAAGACTCCATGGCCTGGGCCGCGGCCCGTGCGATCTCGCCGGCGGCGGTCAGGCTGTAGCCGGTCGAGGTGCGCAGGAATAGCGTGGCGCCCAGCGAGCGCTCCAGCGATGCCAGGCGCCGGCCCACGGTCGCCTGGTCCACCGCCAGCACGCGGGCGGCGCCACGCAGGGTCTGTTCGCGGCACAGGGCGAGGAACACCCGTGCGTCGTCCCAGTTCATCATGGCGAATTCCTTGTGATGCATAAACGCAGTGGTGATATGAAAACTCGCTGCATTATTTCATCTTTCCGCGACTTTATGATTGCCCCATCACCACTCAACGGCGCCGCCCTGACGGCGCGATAGGGGTTGTCATGAGTTCCGAAGCTTCCCGCCTCGCCAGCCGAGGCTCCCTCTGGTTGCCGATCTGGGCGGGCCTGTGCGCCAGCCTGGTCGGTATCGGCCTGGCACGTTTCGCCTATACGCCGCTGATTCCGGCGTTGATCCAGGCGCACTGGTTTTCCGCCTCCGCGGTGGTCTATCTCGGTGCGGCCAACCTCGCCGGCTACCTGGTCGGCGCGCTGGCCGGGCGCCCCCTGGCGGCGCGCTGGTCGAGCACGGCGGTGCTGCGCGGCATGATGCTGCTGGTCACGCTGTCGTTCTTCGCCTGCGCCTGGCCGCTGAACCAGGCCTGGTTCTTCTTCTGGCGCCTGGCGTCGGGGATTTCCGGCGGGGTGATCATGGTGCTGGCCGCCAGCACCATCCTGCCGCACGTGGCAGCCCATCGTCGGGGCCTGGCCAGCGGTGCGATCTTCCTCGGGATCGGCCTGGGCATCGCCGCCTCCGGCACCCTGGTGCCGCTGCTGCTGTCCCGGGGCCTGGCGCAGACCTGGCTCGGTCTCGGCGCGCTGGCGCTGCTGCTGAGCCTGAGCAGCTGGTTCGGTTGGCCGCGGGAGCCTGCCCATGCGCAGGCCCATCACGTGGAGGCGCCACGCGCCTCGGCCGGGGTCTACGTGCTGTTCAGCCAATACGCGCTGATGGCCGCCGCGCTGGTGGCGCCGATGATGTTCCTGGTGGACTACGTGGCCCGGGGCCTGGGCGCCGGCACCCACGGTGGCGCGCTGATCTGGACGCTTTACGGCGTCGGCGCCATCGTCGGGCCGGTGGTGTACGGCTTCCTCGCCGACCACCTGGGCGCGCGCGCAGCGATCCGCCTGGTGCTGGTGGTGCAGTTCATCGCCCTCGGCCTGTTGCTGGAATGCAGTGACCTGCGCCTGCTGGGCGTGGCGAGCGTGGTGATCGGCTCCTTCCCGCCGGGGATCGTGCCGCTGGCCCTGGCGCGGGTACACCAGCTGGTGCCGGGGCATGCCGCGCAGAACGCCACCTGGAGCCGGGCGACGGTCTCTTTCGCCAGCTTCCAGGCCATTGCCGGGTACGCCTACTCCGCGCTGTTCAGTGCCAGTCACGGACATTACGCGCTGCTGTTCGCCGTGGCGGCGGGCGCCATCGCGCTGGCCGTGGCGATGGAAGCGGCGCTGCTGTTCAAGGCGGCGCCGTCGGCGGGCGAAGTGGCCCGCGGCTGAGTCAGAACACACCCTTGAGCGGGTATTCGACGATCACGTAGATGCGGTCGATATCCGCGCCGCCCTGGGCATCGTTGGCGCGGTGTGACACTTGCGCGAAGCTCAGCGCCAGGTCCTTGGCCGGGCCGGCTTGCACCACGTAGCGCAGATCCAGGTCGCGCTCCCAGTGCTTGCCGCCGTCACCGTAGGCGCTCTGGCAGACGCCGCCTTCCAGGGGGTTGTAGGCGCCGCCGCAAGGGGCGTGGGTGCCGTCGATATCGCTGCCACGCACGTAGCGCGCGGAGAGGGTCAGCCCGGCGAGGCCGGCGCTGGCGCCGTCCCACTGGTAGCGGGCCTGCCAGGAGCGTTCGCCAGGGCCGTTGAAGTCGGCGTACTTGATGGAATTGGCGAGGTAGATGGAGTCGCCGCCGACGAAGTCGAAGGGGGTGTCGCCGTCGATCTGCTGGTAGCCCAGGCTCAACGCGTGGCTGCCCAGCGCGACCTTGCCCAGCAGGCTCCAGGCCAGGGTGTCGATATCCCCGGCGCGGGCGCTGCCGGTGTCGCCAGTCTTGTACAGGTTGGCGTCCACCGACCAGCGGCCGACGTGGCCGTTGAGGTTGGCGTAGGCCTGGTGCCAGACGTCGTCCAGCTGGCTGGCGTAGAGCGCGCCGCCCCAGCTGGCGTCGGGCGCGCTCCAGGTGGCGCCGGCCAGGCTCAGGCCGCCGAAACGGGTGCTGGCGCCGTAGCCTTCGAATTCGCCATGGCTGGAGCTGGAGTTCTGGTTCTTGAAGGCGGTGAAGCGCCCGGCCTGCAGGCGCAGGCCCGGCAGGCTCCGGTCATCGAGGAACCAGCCGGTGGCGTATTCGGGTTGCAGGCGTTTGTCACCGGTGTCGAACACCGGGGTTGCCACTTCCATCTCGCCCCAGGCGAGGCTGGTTTTCTCGTGAACCAGGCGCAGCGCGCCGCCGGCATCGGAGTAGTCGCTCTCGCTGCGGCCTTCGCTGTCCAGCGGCAGCAGGCCGGTACCGGCGTGTCCGCGTCCGCCGTCGAGCTTCAGGCCCAGGAAGGCGTGGGCGTCGACACCCAGGCCGAGGGTGCCGGGCGTGACGTCGCTGCTGAACCGGCCGATGAAACCCTGCGCCCATTCGCGGCGCAGGCTCTGGCCATTGGGGCCGGGGCTGCGGTAGTCGTTGTCGAGGAAGTAGTTGCGCGAGAGCAGCGACCAGTCGGCGGCTTGGGCCTGGGCGCAGGCCAGCGCCAGGAGGCAGGGGATCAGGGGGCCTTTCACGGGCGCGGCTCCGTCAGGGCTGCCACGGAACGGGGCAGGGGCAGGCGATAGTCGCCGGGGCCGGCGATGGCCAGGCCGCTGAAGAGAATCAGCATCCACCAGGCGAACTGGCCTTCTTCCAGCGACCACTGCGGATGCACGAACAGCAGTGCCACCAGTAGAACGGCGATCACCGGCAGGCAGGCGAGGCGGGCGAACACGCCGAGGATCAGCAGGATCGGGCAGAGCACTTCGGCGAACACCGCCAGGGCCAGGGTCGGTGTGGCGCCAAGGCCGAACGGGTCTTCGATGTGCTGCAGTTCGTTCTGCCAGTGCAGCAGCTTGGGCAGCCCGTGCACCTGGAGGAGCAGCAGGGCGGCGGTGACGCGCATGAACAGCAGCGCCAGGGCGCCGGAGCGGTGGTGGATTGGCATGGTGTATACCCCGGAAATGAAAAAGGGGCGGCAATGCCGCCCCTTTCTGCTGCTCAGGCTCAGTGGCCTTCGCTGGCGTTGAACATGGTCTTGGCGTAGATCAGGCCCAGGCCGTAGGCGCCGCCGTGCTCGATGGAGGTCTTCACGGTCGCGTCGTAGGTTTCGCCGCGGGCCCAGTCGCGTTGCAGTTCCAGCAGGTACTGCAGGGAGGTCATCGGGCGGGCGCCCAGTTGGATCATTCGTTGCAGGGCCATCTCGTGGGCTTCGGTGGACACGTCGCCACAGGCGTCGGCGATCACGTAGACCTCGAAGCCCTGGTCGATGGCCGACAGCGCCGGGCCGACGATGCAGACGGAGGTCCAGAGGCCGGCGAGGACGATCTTCTGCTTGCCGAACTTGTTCACTTCCACGGCGATGCGCGGGTCTTCCCAGGTATTCATGCTGGTGCGGTCGATGACGTTGTGCTCGGGGAAGACCGACTTGATCTCGTCGAAGATCGGGCCGGAGAAGCTCTTTTCGGCGACGGTGGTGAGGAGGGTGGAGACGTCGAATTCCTTGGCGGCCTTGGCTACCAGGGCGGCGTTGTTGCGCAGGGTGACCGCGTCGATGGACTTGGTCGCGAAGGACATCTGCGACTGGTGGTCGATCATGATCAGGGTGTGGTCGGTGGGGCTCAGCAGGGTCTTGCCGGGAACGGCTTTGGCGATGGCGGTCATGGGGATCGTCCTTCTGGATGATGGGATTGGATAGGGTTCGAGTGGTCGTCGGGATCGGTCTGTTCTGTTGGGTGCCGAACCGTGGACACATCTTTGCTGAACGCCGCAAGGCGCGGAACAGACAGCCTTGCAGGGCCACTTTGCAGTTTTGCAAGGACCTCCCGCAGGCTGCGTTGGACAAACTATGGCGGCGCCGCCCCGGCATTTATTGGACCTGTGTGCTCGGCCCGGGCGGCGCAGAATGATGCAAACGTGCGATTCGCCGGCGCGGCGAATGAGTACAGTGGTTTTTTCCTATACCGGGGCACGCGAGACCGCCAAGCCCCGTTTGCGTGCGAGCAGAAGAATGAAAACAGTGGCCATGGTGCTGTACGACGATGTGCTGGCGCTGGATGTGACCGGGCCGATGGAGGTGTTCTCCATGGCCAACCGCTACCTGCCGCCGGAGCGGCACTACCGCCTGCTGACGGTGGCGGCGACGGCGCAGGCCGTGCGGGCTTCCAGCGGCCTGAAGATGAGCGCGGACCTGCCGCTGGAAGCCATGCTTGCGGGCGTCGACCTGCTGCTGGTGCCCGGCGGGCCGGGCGCCTACAACGGCCGCAATGCGGCGCTGGAAGCCTGGCTGCCGACGGCGGCGCGGGCGGCGAAACGCTATGGCGCGGTGTGCACCGGGGCCTTCCTGCTCGGCGCCGCCGGGCTGCTCGACGGCTACCGCTGCACGACCCACTGGAACTACCTGGAGCGCCTGGCGCAGCTGTACCCGCGCGCGCAGGTGCAGGCCGAGCGCATCTACGTCATCGACCGCAACCTGATCACCTCCGGCGGAGTCACGGCCGGTATCGACATGGCCCTGGCGGTGGTCGCCGAGGACCATGGCAAGGAGATCGCCCTGGAGGTCGCCAAGGTGCTGCTGGTGGTGCTCAAGCGCCAGGGCGGGCAGACCCCGTTCGGCCCGCTGCTGGTATCGGTGGTGCGCGAAGGCTCGGTGATTGCCCGCGCCCAGGCCTACGTGGTCGACCACATCGACGAGCCGCTGACGGTGAACCGCCTGGCCGAGCAGGTGGCGATGAGCCCGCGCAACTTCGCTCGCGCCTTCCAGCGCGAGACCAGCATGACGCCCATGCAGTACGTGCAGAGCGCGCGCATCGACCATGCGCGCAAGCTGCTGGAAAGCAGCGACCTGCCGCTCAAGCAGGTGGCCTGCCGCAGTGGCTTCGGCAGCCCCCGGCACATGCGCACGGTGTTCGGCGAGCGGATCGGCATGACGCCGAGCCAGTACCGCGAGCAATTCGGCTTCGCCTGATGGCATCCGGCCGCGAATCCGGACGGTTGACCGTCTGGCGCACCCAAGTTGGCCGGATTCTTCCCCCCGTGGGAATTGCGCTGTCACACGGGAGCGGGAGAATAACCTGACCACATATCAGGGGCGCGTCACTTAGGTTCCGACCAGATCGCCTGGAGGCCCCGTTTTAGAGCGATCCACTCGGACCACGGCGTGAGCAGGACATGAGCACGAGCACGGAAAACAGCACCGAAACCATCCTGCAGTTCGGGCGCTTCCAGTTCCACCCCTACAAGCGCCAGTTGCTCCAGGGCGACCGTCCGGTACGTATCGGCAGTCGCGCCCTGGACATTCTCCAGGTGCTGATCCGCCAGCCCGGCGAGATCATCGGCAAGGACGCGATCATCGGGGCGGTCTGGGGCGACACCGTGGTCGAGGAAATCAACCTGCGCGTGCACATCGCCGCCCTGCGCCGTGCGCTCGGGGAGGGGCGCACCGGGGAGCGCTACATCGCCAACGTGCCGTTGCGCGGTTACGGCTTCGTCGGCGTGGTGGAAACCGTGGTGGCCCCCGTGCAGGCGCTCGCGCCGCCGTGCGAAGTGCGCACCAGCAACCTGCCGGTGCTGCTGATGGGCCTGGTCGGCCGTCAGGCGCTGATGGAACGGGTGGTCAAGCTGCTGCCCAGGACGCGCCTGCTGACCCTGGTCGGTCCCGGCGGCATGGGCAAGACCTCCCTGGCGATCCACGCCGCCGAACAGCTCGGCAGGCACTTCGGCCAGGTGCGCTTCCTCGACCTGTCCGCCGACCCGGACGGCATCTCCCTCAGCCAGAACCTGGCCATCCTCCTGCGCGAACCGGCGTCGGAGCCGACCCTGCTGTTGCTGGACAACTGCGAGCACGTCGCCGAACGCTGCGCCGAGGCGGTGGAGCACCTGCTGCGCCTGCACCCGGCGCTGAACATCCTCGCCACCAGCCGCGAGCCGCTGCGCGCGGAGGGGGAGCACGTGCTGCGCCTGCCGCCGCTGGAAGTCCCCGAGCAGGACGATGCGCCGCTGGCGCTGGCCATGTGCAGCTCGGCGGTGCAGCTGTTCGTGATGCGTGCGCGGGAAGTCTGCGACCGCTTCGAGCTCAAGCCCGTGCAGGTGCGCGCGATCATCGACATCTGCCGGCGCCTGGACGGCATTCCCCTGGCCATCGAAATGGCCGCGCGGCAAGTGGGCATTCTCGGCCTCGCCGGGCTGCCGGCGCTGCTGGATACGCCCATGCAGCTGCTGATGCCCGGTCGCCGTACTGCGCCGGCGCGGCAGCAGAGCCTGCGGGCGACCTACGACTGGAGCTTCGGCCTGCTCGACGCCGCCGAGCAGCGCTGCCTGGGGTTGCTCGCCCAACTGGCGGATGACTTCACCCTGGATACCGCGGTCGCCTCGCTGGATGACAAGCGCTGGTGCCGCGAATGCGTGTTCGCCGCCGTGCGGCAACTGGCGGACAAGTCGCTGCTGTGGGTGGAGCAGGGCGAGTGCGAGGTACGCTACCGCGTGCCGAACACGGCACGGGCATACCTGCGGCAGGTCGAGGTCGCCAGCTCTGCGGCCTGATCCGCTCCTGCAAGAGCCTGGCCTCCCGTTCTTCCCGTCGCGCACATTGACGCTTTTCGCAGGACCGAGGGGGACGCCTAGTCCTTGCTCGCGAACCGCCCAATACCGGATCGACCCGCGTGAAGCGGGTTCGCGAGCAAGCTCGCTCCTACAAGTGGGCTCATCACCACAGTAGGGCCCCAACCCAGCACATGCGTCCAATAGGCCGGCAGCTTCCGCGTTCATAGTGATCGGACCTCAATCATGAGTCCGGAACACCCATGAGCGCCGAAACCATCGATCTGAACAGCGTGGTGACGCTGGTGGTCCACCACAAGGTGCGTTGCGAAGCCCTGCCCAGCTACGAGGCCTGGTTGCGCCGCACCGTCGCCGCCGCGCGCCGGCAGCCGGGGCACCTGGGCGTGAACGTGATCCGCCCGGACGGCGAGGGCGCGATGTTCACCACCGTGGTGCGCTTCGCCCGCGCCGGCCAGCTGCAGGCCTGGATCGACTCCAGCGAGCGCGCCGCGCTGATCGCCGAAGTCCTGCCGTTGCTGGAGGAAGGCGACCACCCGCTGATCCACAACGATGCCGAATTCTGGTTCACCCCCGAGCACGGCAACGTGCGCCAGCCGCCGAAATGGAAACAGGCGCTGCTCACCTACCTGGTGATCAGCCCGCTGACCATGGTCATTCCGCCGCTCTGGGGGCCGGCCTTCGAGCGCTTCCCGGTGCTCGCCGGGGTGGTGCCGAGCAACCTGCTGGTGACCCTGTGCATCGTGCTACCGGTGGTCTACCTGATCATGCCCTGGGTGACCCGCCTTTGCGCCCCGTGGCTGAGCGCCGATTGACCCTTCCCGTGGCGCCCGCGCGGGCGTCCGTCCCCCATCGTCCTGCATGGCAGGCAGAGGAGTTTCCATGAGCACTTTCGTTACCCGCGACGGCACCGAGATCTATTACAAGGACTGGGGCAGCGGCAAGCCCGTGCTGTTCAGCCACGGCTGGCCGCTGGACGGCGACATGTGGGAATACCAGATGCAGTACCTGAGCAGCCGCGGCTACCGCACCATCGCCTTCGACCGTCGCGGTTTCGGCCGTTCCAGCCAGCCGTGGAACGGCTACGACTACGACACCTTCGCCGATGACATCGCCGGCCTGATCGAGCACCTGGACCTGCGCGACGTCACGCTGGTGGGCTTCTCCATGGGCGGCGGCGACGTCAGCCGCTACATCGGCCGCCATGGCACCTCCCGTGTCGCCGGCCTGGTGCTGCTGGGCGCGGTCACGCCGATCTTCGGCCAGTCCGCCGACTTCCCCCAGGGCGTGGAGAAGGGCGTGTTCGACGGCATCAAGGCCGGCCTGCTGCAGGATCGCGCGCAGTTCATCGCCGATTTCGCCGCGCCGTTCTACGGCACCAACCACGGCCAGAAGGTCTCCGACGGCGTGCTCGCGCAGACCCTCAACATCGCCCTGCTGGCCTCGCTCAAGGGCACCGTGGACTGCGTCAGCGCCTTCTCGGAAACCGACTTCCGCGCGGACCTGGCCAAGGTCGACGTGCCGACCCTGGTGATCCACGGCGACGACGACCAGATCGTGCCGTTCGAGACCACCGGCAAGCTGGCCGCCGAGCAGATCGCGGGCGCCGAACTCAAGGTCTACGCCGGCGCGCCCCATGGCTTCGCCGTCACCCACACGCAACAACTCAACGAAGACCTGCTGGCCTTCCTGCAACGCTGAGGTACCCGAGCATGAGCAACGCTGACCTGATCCTGTTCAACGGCAAGCTGCACACCGTCGACCCGGAACGCCCGCATGCCACCGCCGTGGCCATCGCCGACGGCAAGTTCCTCGTCGTCGGCACCGACGCCCAGGCGATGGCCTATCGCGATGCGTCGACGAAGCTGGTCGACCTCAATCGCCGCACCGTCATCCCCGGCCTCAACGACTCGCACCTGCACCTGATCCGTGGCGGCCTGAACTACAACCTCGAACTGCGCTGGGAAGGCGTGCCGTCGCTTTCCGACGCGCTGGAGATGCTGCGCCTGCAGGCCCAGCGCACGCCGTCGCCGCAGTGGGTCCGCGTGGTGGGTGGCTGGAACGAATTCCAGTTCGCCGAACGCCGCCTGCCGACCATCGAGGAACTGAACAAGGCGGCGCCGGACACCCCGGTGTTCGTCCTGCACCTGTATGACCGCGCGCTGCTCAACCGCGCGGCACTGCGTGTCGTCGGCTACACGAAAGACACGCCCAACCCGCCCGGCGGCGAGATCGTCCGCGACAGCAACGGCGAGCCCACCGGCATGCTGATCGCCCGTCCCAACGCGATGATCCTCTACGCGACCCTGGCCAAGGGGCCGAAGCTGCCGCTGGAATACCAGGTCAACTCGACCCGCCAGTTCATGCGCGAGCTGAACCGCCTCGGCCTGACCAGCGTGATCGACGCCGGCGGCGGCTTCCAGAACTACCCGGACGACTACCAGGTGATCCAGCAGCTGGCCGATGCCGACCAGCTCACCGTGCGCATCGCCTACAACCTGTTCACCCAGAAGCCCAAGGAAGAGCTGGCGGACTTCAAGAACTGGACCAGCAGCGTGACCTACGGCCAGGGCACCGATTTCCTGCGCCACAACGGTGCGGGCGAGATGCTGGTGTTCTCGGCGGCGGACTTCGAGGACTTCCTCGAACCACGTCCGGACCTGCCCGGCACCATGGAAGCGGAGCTGGAGCCGGTGGTGCGCCACCTGGTCGAGCAACGCTGGCCGTTCCGCCTGCACGCGACCTATGACGAGTCGATCTCGCGCATGCTCGACGTGTTCGAGAAGGTCGACCGCGACATCCCGTTCAACGGCCTGCCGTGGTTCTTCGACCACGCCGAGACCATCACGCCGAAGAATATCGAGCGGGTGAGGGCGTTGGGCGGCGGTATCGCCATCCAGGACCGCATGGCCTTCCAGGGCGAATATTTCGTCGACCGCTATGGCAAACAGGCCGCCGAGGCCACGCCGCCGATCAAGCGCATGCTGGCCGAAGGCGTGCCGGTGGGCGCCGGCACCGACGCCACCCGCGTGTCCAGCTACAACCCCTGGACCTCGCTGTACTGGATGGTCAGCGGCAAGACCGTGGGCGGCCTGAGCCTGTACCCGGAAGGGCTGAGCCGTGAAGTGGCGATCCAGCTCTTTACCCACGGCAGCGCCTGGTTCTCCAGCGAGCAGGGCAAGAAGGGCATGCTCAAGGCCGGCCAGCTGGCGGACCTGGCGGTACTCTCGGAGGACTTCTTCAGCGTCGAGGAAGAGGCGATCAAGACCATCGAGTCGGTGCTCACCGTGGTGGGCGGCAAGATCGTCCACGGCGACCGCGAGTTCGACAAGCTGGCGCCGCCGAGCATCCCGGTGGTGCCGGAATGGTCCCCGGTGGCCATGGTCCCCGGCCACTGGCGCCCGCAGGCGCCGCTGCAGCAGGCCGTGCACCAGTGCGTCGGCTCCTGTGGCGTACATGGCCACAGCCATGAACGGGCGCGCACCCGGGACGTACCGGTGAGCGACTTCGCCGGCTTCTGGGGCGCGTTCGGCTGTTCCTGCTTCGCGTTCTGATGAACTAGCGGTCCGGTCCGCGAGGGGCCTGAGGCCACTCGCGGGCATGGCCCGCTCCTGCAAGGTCAAGAGCGCTGCGGCCCAGCCTGCAGGAGCGGGCCGCGCCCGTGAACCGCCCAGCGCCGGCCCCTCCGGCGCATCCCCTCTGTCACAAGGCTTTTCGCCAT
The DNA here is from genome assembly GCA_046940325.1 of Enterobacterales bacterium AE_CKDN230030158-1A_HGKHYDSX7. Classification (GTDB taxonomy): domain Bacteria; phylum Pseudomonadota; class Gammaproteobacteria; order Pseudomonadales; family Pseudomonadaceae; genus Pseudomonas. The sequence continues at coordinate 170,010 of JBKYMN010000004.1, forward strand.
CCCCATCGATAGCCTTTTACCGTCCGAGCCAATCGAAAACTGCAATAGCAGCCTCGCCCAGTTGATCTATCTTCTGATGGGTTGTGCGAATACAAGGCGCCAACGATAGGCGCCCCCAAGGAGCCTGCAATGAGTGAAGAAAAGAAAGGTAGCTGCCCGTTCCACCAGACCGCTGGTGGTGGTACTTCCAACCGTGACTGGTGGCCGAACCAGCTGAGGCTGGACCTGCTGCACCAGCATTCTTCCAAGTCCAACCCCATGGGTGAGGACTTCAACTACGCCGAGGCCTTCAAGACCCTCGACCTGGAAGCGGTCAAGGCCGACCTGCGCGCCGTGATGACCGACTCCCAGGACTGGTGGCCGGCCGACTTCGGCCATTACGGCCCGCTGTTCATCCGCATGGCCTGGCACGCCGCCGGCACCTACCGCATCGGCGATGGCCGTGGCGGCGCCGGGCGTGGCCAGCAACGTTTCGCCCCGCTCAACAGCTGGCCGGACAACGTCAGCCTGGACAAGGCGCGCCGGCTGATCTGGCCGATCAAGCAGAAGTACGGCGCCAAGCTGTCCTGGGCCGACCTGATCGTCCTCACCGGCAACGTCGCCCTGGAATCCATGGGCTTCAAGACCTTCGGCTTCGCCGGCGGCCGCGAAGACGTCTGGGAACCGGACATGGACGTGTACTGGGGCGAGGAGACCACCTGGCTGGGCGGCGACAAGCGCTACACCGGCGAGCGTGATCTGGAGAACCCCCTGGCCGCCGTGCAGATGGGCCTGATCTACGTGAACCCCGAAGGCCCCAACGGCAACCCGGACCCGGTGGCCGCCGCCCGTGACATCCGCGAGACCTTCGCGCGCATGGCCATGGACGACGAAGAAACCGTCGCCCTGATCGCCGGCGGCCACACCTTCGGCAAGACCCACGGCGCGGGCCCGGCGGACAACGTCGGGGTCGACCCGGAAGCCGGCGGCCTGGAAAGCCAGGGCCTGGGCTGGGTCAGCAAGTTCGGCACGGGCTCCGGTGGCGACGCCATCACCAGTGGCCTGGAAGTCACCTGGACGTCCACGCCGACGCGCTGGAGCAACAACTTCTTCTGGAACCTGTTCGGCTACGAGTGGGAACTGACCAAGAGCCCGGCCGGCGCCCACCAGTGGCAGCCGAAGAATGGCGCCGGCGCCGGCAGCATTCCCGACGCCCACGACAAGTCCAAGCGCCGCGCGCCGTCGATGCTGACCACTGACATCTCACTGCGCGTCGACCCGGCCTACGAGAAGATTTCCCGTCGTTTCTACGAAGATCCCGAAGCGTTCGCCGACGCTTTCGCCCGCGCCTGGTTCAAGCTGACCCACCGCGACATGGGCCCGCTGGCTCGCTACCTCGGCCCGGAAGTGCCGAAGGAAGAGCTGATCTGGCAAGACCCGATCCCGGCGGTCAACCACCCGCTGGTGGACGAGGCGGACATCGCTGCGCTCAAGGCCAAGGTGCTGGCTTCGGGCCTGTCGGTCGGCGAGCTGGTGTCCACTGCCTGGGCCTCGGCCTCGACCTTCCGTGGTTCCGACAAGCGCGGCGGCGCCAACGGCGCGCGCATTCGCCTGGCGCCGCAGAAGGACTGGCCGGTGAACCAGCCTGAGCAACTGGCCAAGGTGCTCGGCGTGCTGGGTGAAATCCAGTCCGAGTTCAACGCCTCCGCGGCGGGCGGCAAGAAGATCTCCCTGGCCGACCTGATCGTCCTGGCCGGCGATGCCGGCGTGGAAGAGGCCGCGCGCAAGGGCGGCCACAAGGTCAGCGTGCCGTTCGCGCCGGGCCGCATGGACGCCAGCCAGGAGCAGACCGACGTGCACTCGGTGGGCATGCTGGAACCGGTGGCCGATGGCTTCCGCAACTTCCAGAAGTCGAAGTTCTCGGTGCCGGCCGAAGCGTTGCTGATCGACAAGGCGCAATTGCTGACCCTGACCGCGCCGGAAGTCACCGCGCTGATCGGTGGCCTGCGCGTGCTCGGCGCCAACACCGGCGGCTCGCAGAACGGTGTGTTCACCTCGCGCCCCGGCACCCTCAGCAATGACTTCTTCGTCAACCTGCTGGACATGGGGACCGTGTGGAAACCCACCTCCGACGCCAACGAGGAGTTCGAGGGCCGCGACCGCAAGACCGGCGAAGCCCGGTGGACCGGCAGCCGCATCGACCTGCTACTGGGATCAAACTCCCAGCTGCGGGCGTTGTCGGAGGTCTATGGTTGCTCGGATGGCGAACGCAAGTTCGTCCATGACTTCGTCAAGGCCTGGACCAAGGTGATGAACCTCGACCGCTTCGATCTGCCGCGCTGACCGGGCAGGGAAGAGCAAAGGCCCGCGAACGAGCGATCGTTCGCGGGCCTTGTCGTTCCAGCCGTCGCAAGACGTTCACAGGCGGCCGGCAGACTGGGCCGCCTGACCGGGAAAGGGGGTTGCCTATGCGCCGTCGCATCATTGCCGTACTGGGTTGTTTTGCACTGGCCGCTGCCAGTTCCGTCTGCATTGCCGAAGAGCCTCCCGGCCGCGCCCTCAGCGCTGCCGTGGGCATTCCCTGGCCAACGGTGATCGCCCACCGCGGCGCTTCCCACGACGCCCCCGAGGAAACCGCGCCGGCCTACCTGGCCGCCCGCGACCTGGGCGCGGACTACCTGGAAGCGGACCTGCAGCGCACCAAGGACGGCGTGCTGGTGGCCGTGCACGACGACACCCTGGAGCGCACCAGCGACGTCGCCAAGGTCTTCCCCGGCCGCGAGAAGGCGCCGGTGAGCCAGTTCACCCTGGCCGAGCTCAAGCGCCTGGACGCCGGCAGCTGGTTCAATGCCGCCTATCCCGAGCGTGCGCGTTCCAAGTACGTGGGCGTGCGCATCCTCACGCTGGACGAGCTGATCGACATCGCCGAGGGCGGCGCCGAGACCCCCGGCCTGTACCTGGAAACCAAGGCGCCGGGGCAGTTCCCCGGCATCGAGGAAGACCTGCGCAAGGCGCTGGAAAACCGTGGCTGGCTTGATGCGGACGGTGAGCCCCAGGGCCGGATCGTGCTGCAGACCTTCGAGAAGAGCAGCCTGGAGCTGCTGCACAAGAGCATGCCGAAGGTGCCGAAGATCCTGTTGCTATGGACCGGCGATGGCTACCTGGCGGCGAAGAGTCCGACCACCTTCGCCCAGTCCGGCGAGAAGATCAAAGCGGACTTCTATGCCCGCCAGGAAGTGAAATCCAGGGACGAACTCTTCGCCTGGCTCGACTGGGCCAAGGCCAATGGCGCCCTGGGCGTCGGCCCCTCGGCGACCCTGACTGCCCGTGGCGACCAGAGCTACATGGACCTGGTGCAGCCCTGGATGAACCAGGCCGCCCATGAGCGAGGCCTGTTCGTCCATGCCTACACCGTTGACGACGCGGTGGACTTCGACAAGTTGAGCAAGGCCGGCGTGGACGGCTTCTTCACCAACCGCACCGACCAGTTGCTGCGCTTCCTCGGCCGCCCGCCGAGCCAGGGGGTGGGCGAGGTGCTGAAATCCGTTGGCTACTGAAGGAAGAGGCGGCGTGGCTCGATCTGTAGGATGGGTGGAGCGCAGCGATACCCATGCTGCCGGCACGTGGGCCTGATGGGTATCGCTGCGCTCCACGCCATCCTACGAAAAGCGAATGGGGGCAATGCTGGCGCGTTGTTGCCCTACGCCTCCCAACCTGTCCAGCGAGAGCTCTACGCCAGCGGCAGGGACAGGTGCAGGCTCACGGTCGCCCCCTGGCCGGGAGGGCTTGCGAGTACCAGCTCGCCTTTGAGCAGCCCCACCAGTCGTTTGGCGACGATCAGGCCGACTGGCGCGTCCTGCAGCATCTGTCGCGCAGCGTCGGCGGCCAGCTCTTCCAGCGAGTAGACCGCCAGCGGGTCTTCCGGGGTACTGGCGATGGAGGCTGCGTTGAGACGGACGAACAGGTGCTCGTGCTCGACCTGCCCATGCAGGCCGATGCGCAGGATGCCGGCGGTGGTTTCGCGGATCAGGTAGGTCAGCAGGTAGTCGAGGATCTTGCGCAGCAGCAAGGGATCGCCCAGTACCGCTTGATCCAGCGGTGGTGCCACTTCGACCTCAAGCTTCAACCCCTTGACGCTGGCCGGCGCAGCGGCGCTGGCCAGTGTGGCGTGCAGCTGCTCTTCCAGACTCAATGGCAGGCTCTGCATCTGTTCCTCGCCACTCTCCAGGCGGGCGACCTGGCGCAGGTCGGCGGTCAGCCTGAGCAGGTCGCGGCTGGTGCCGTCGATCCATTCCAGCGCCTGGCGGTCGGCCGGCTCCAGGGTGGCGCGCTGCAGGACCATCTCCAGCAGGCCGTGCATCGCTCCCAGCGGCAGGCTGAACTCGTTGCTCGCGCGTACCAGGAAGTCGAGCTTCTGCCGGTTGCCCAGCTCGGCCTGCAACCGGTCCGCCTCGATGGCCCGCAGGCGGTCCTGGCGGCCGGTGATGTCGGCACTGCCGCAGATCATCCCGAGCAGCCGTCCCCGGGCGTCGCGGTAGGGCTTGCCCCAGTGGTGCAGGACGCGGCGCTGACCGTGGATGCGCAGCTCGATATCGCGGGCGAAGCCCTGCTCGGCGGCGACCGCCTGCAGGAAGTACTGGTGCAGCAGCTCGGCCTGGGCCGGCGCGTACCAGTCCACGTCCATGGCGCGGGTGCCCAGCACCTCGGCCAGTTCGACGTCGTACAGGCGCAGGAACGCGAGGTTGGCGTACACCAGTCGGCCGCTGGTGTCGCGCACGTAGAGCGCGTCGGGCAGGCTGTCGACCAGGCTGCGCAGCATCACCCGTTCGTCGCCGTCCGCCGCCGGTGGCTCGGGTTCGGCCTGGGGCGCGGCCACCAGGGCGTTGCGCCGGGCGAAGTCGATCAGCTCCGGCAGGCTGTGCAGGTTGAGCTTGTGCTGCAGGCGGGTGCGGTAGGTGCTGACGGTCTTTTCGCTGAGGGTCAGCTCGTGGGCGATCTGGTGGTTGTTGCGCCCGCTGGCGAGGAAGTACAGCACCGACAACTCGCGGTTGGACAGGCTGGCCACCCGCTCGCGCTCGCCGCTGCGCACTTCCGGCAGGTTGACGTTGCCCAGCAGGCGCGTGGGGAAGTAGCTGCGCCCGCGCAGCAGCATGGCCACCGCCAGGCTCAGCTCGCGCAGGTCGTCATGCTTGCTGACGAAGCCCGAGGCGCCACCCTGCAGGAAACGCCCGACTATGTGTTCGGAGTCCTGGGCGCTGAAGGCCAGTACCGGCAGGTCCACGCCGCGCGCCCTGAGCCGCGCCATCACGTCCAGGCCGTTGAGGCGCGACAGGTCGATGTCGAGGATCAGCAGGTCCGCCGGACGCTCCAGGCTCAGGCGCAGGGCATCCAGGCCGTCCTCGGCCTCGCCGGCGATGGCGTGGCCCTCGCTCTCCAGCAGCATGCGCACGGCGTGGCGGGTGACCGGATGTCCGTCGGCGATCAGCACCTGGCCCATGGCTTTGTCCCTCGTCGAAGTCCCGTTCAACGCTAGAGCATTTCCGCCGGTCCTGCAGGATTTGTGTAGGAAGTTTCCTACGCAACGGTAAATGCTTTCCCATCTTCACGGTTCATCGCTGCGAGAAGAATCGCCCCCAGAGACCGGCTCACGCGCCGGCCAGACATGGATTCTGGAGGGCTACCAGATGAACACCCGCGATCTTTTACCGACGAGCCGGCGCGCGCCGCCTTTCCTTCCCACGCTGCTGGCAGTGGTGATCACTTCGCTGGCGGCGCTGCCGTCGCTGGCTGAGGATTTCGATACCCCGCAGTCGTTTTCCCCCTGGGAGAACAACACCAGCGAATTGCACGACGCCCACTTCGACGTGAATGCCGGCCAGGCGGCCATTACCGTCAACGACATGGAATTCACCCTGGCCGGTGGCTGGGTGCACAACACCGGCAGCGGCGGCGGGCTGCTGTTCAACCTGTGGAGCGGCAAGCAGGACCAGGTCGACCACGTGGAAGTCGACAGCGCCGGCAGCTTCGGCCTGCAGGTCAATGGCGGCAAGGTGAGCATTGTCGATTCCCAGGTCAGTACCCATGGTGACAACGACTACGGCCTGGACGCCCAGAGCGGCGGCCAGGTTGCATTGGTGCGTGGGGTTGTCGCCACCGATGGCGACAACGCCGCCGCGGTGCACGCCCACAACAACGGTGCGGCCCAGGTCACCGGCAGTGCACTGAGTACCGTGGGCGACCACAGCGCCGGCGTGCTGCTGGACAACAACGGCACCCTGGTGCTGGACGACTCCCAGGTCTCCACTGCCGGTGATGACAGCACCGCCATCCAGGCCAACAACGGTGCCTCGCTGCAGGTCAGCGGCGCCACCCTGGAAACCGCCGGGGAGGGCAGCCACGGCGTGCATATCTCCAGCAACAGCGCCGAGAACACCCTGAAGGACTCCAGCGTCACCACCCACGGTGCTGGCAGCATCGGAGTGATGGTCAACAACGCCAGCGGTTCGGCGCAGGTGCAGAACAGCCAGATCGTCACCGAAGGCGAGGGCAGCCATGGCCTCTACACCCGCCAGGGCACCCGGATCGAGCTGTCCGACGGCAGCCAGGTCACGACCAGCGGCGCCAACGCCGACGGCGCCTGGACGGCCGAAGGCGGCAGCATCGGCGTCACCGGCAGCAGCCTGAGCAGCAGTGGCGCAGGTTCCGCGGCGATCCACGCGGCGGCGTCGGGCACCATCAGCGTCGACGGCAGCCAGCTTTCCAGCACTGGCAGCGGTGGCGCGGGCATCCACCTGGACAACGGCGGGACGGTGACCGCCAGCGACAGCCAGATCGATTCGAGCAAGGGCTCGGCCATTCTCTTCAGCCAGGGCGACCAGCCTGGCAGCCAGGCACAACTGGACCTGAGCGCCAGCCGCGTGACCAGCGATGCCGCCGTGGTGACGGCGCAGAGCGGCAGTGCCGGCAGCTTCAACGCCACCGGTAGCCAGCTGCAGGCCGGCAACGGCGTCGGCTATGCCATCGCCGACGGCGCCAGCCTGCAGTCCACGCTCACCGATTCCAGCCTCGATGTCGGCGATGCCGGCCTGCTGGCCGATGTCGCCGGCAATGGCTCGCTGCGGCTGACCAGCGAAGGCAGTGATCTGCACGGTGACACCCGCCTGCAGGACAGTGACCAGGGCCTGCTCGACATGACGCTGCACAATGCCCGCTGGCAGATGAACGCCGACTCCAGCCTGAGCAACCTGGACCTGGACGGCGCTACCGTGGCCTTCGGCGCCAATGGCTACCACACCCTGTCGATGAGCTCAGACCTGACCGGCGCCGGCACTTTCGACATGAACACCGATCTTTCCAGCCTGCAGACCGACCTGATCCTGGTCGGCGGCCAGGCCTACGGCGCGCACACCCTGGTGGTCGCCGACAGCGGCAAGGAGGCGGGCGGCGACCAGTTGCGCGTCGTCGGCACCCAGGGCAGTCCCGGCGTCTTCAACCTCTACGGCGAGCACGTGGATGCCGGCGCCTACCGCTACACCCTCGAACAGCAGGGCAACGACTGGTACCTGGTCGCGGCCGGCAAGAATGTGGTCGACCCGGTCGATCCGACCGATCCCGTAGACCCCGACCAGCCCTCCACGGGGCCCGGCGACGGCGGTGAGCCCGGGACGACCACGCCCGATCCGGGCGATGGCGGCAGCGAGAACGGCAACCAGGGAGGCACGGACGGCGGTGACCAGGGCGGCACCTCAGGAGGCGGCCAGGGGGGCACCGATGGCGGTGAGCAGGGCGGTACCGAGGGTGGCAGCCAGGGCACCACGGGCGGCGGTAGCACCAGCCAGCCGGACATCATCTCCAAGGGCTCCAACGTCGCCCTGGGCATGCAGAGCGCCGCCGCCAATCTGTACTACGCCGAACTCGGCACCCTGGTCCAGCGCCTGGGCGAATTGCGCCTGAGCCAGGACGAAGGCGGCGTGTGGATTCGCGGCATCGGCAAACGGGTGCGCATGGGTGAGCATTACAGCCGTGCCTACGAACAGAACCTCGATGGCGTCGAGATCGGCGCCGACAAGGCCATCCATCTCGACGGCGCGCGCCTGTATCTGGGCGCCATGCTCGGCGCCAGCGAGTCGCGCATCCGCTTCACCGAGAACAGCCGTGGGCACATCGACAGCACCAGCGTCGGCGCCTACGCGACCTACCTGCGCGACGACGGCTGGTACCTCGACAACGTGATCAAGTACAGCCACATGGACGGCGACGTGAAGGTGCCGACCAATCTCGGCCAGCCGGTGAAGGGTGACTACAAGGCAGACGCCTACGGTGTCAGCGTCGAGGGCGGCAAGCGCATCGACCTGCAGGACCAGTGGTTCGTCGAGCCCCAGGTGCAGCTCAGCGCCACCCACTTCGAAGGCCCGCGCTACACCAGCAGCGACGGCCTCAAGGTGCGCGCCAGCGACACCGACTCGCTGCAGGGCCGGCTCGGCGTGCGCGGCGGCAAGGAAATCCAGCTCGATCAGGACATGCGCCTGCAGACCTACGCCACGGCGTCCTACATCGACGAACTGGCCGGCAACACCCACGTCCGCGTCAACGGCGAGAAGCTCAACAACGAGCTGCCCGGCTCGCGTGGCGAACTGGGCGCCGGCGCCGCGCTGCAGGTCAGTCGCCAGCAGAAGGTCTCGCTGGAAGTGGACTACGCCAAGGGCGATCACCTCGAACAACCCTGGGCCGTGACCCTCGGCTACCGCTACCTCTGGTAGTCGCACAAGCCAGCGGGGAGGGCGGCGACGTCCTCCCGTTCCCACCTCGGACATTCCACATGGAGCCGGCCAGCCCGGTTTCAGGGAGAGCATCATGTACAGGAAACTCGCCGCCGAATGCATCGGCACCTTCTGGCTGGTCCTTGGCGGCTGCGGCAGCGCTGTCCTCGCCGCCAACTTCGGCGGCCACGGCATCGGCCTGCTCGGCGTGGCCCTGGCCTTCGGCCTCACCGTGGTCACCATGGCCTACGCCATCGGCCCGATCTCCGGCTGCCACCTCAACCCCGCGGTCAGCGTCGGCCTGATGGTCGGCGGGCGCTTTCCGGCCGCTGACGTGCTGCCGTACATCCTCGCCCAGGTCGTTGGCGGCCTGCTGGCCGGCGGCGCGCTCTACCTGATCGCCAGCGGTGCGCCGGGGTTCGATGCGGCCGCCGGATTCGCCGCCAACGGTTACGCTGAACACTCTCCCGGCGGCTACAGCCTGAGCGCCGTACTGCTCTGCGAGGTGATCATGACCGCCCTGTTCCTCTTCGTGATCATGGGTGCCACCGACCGCGAAGCCCCGGCCGGCTTCGCGCCCCTGGCCATCGGCCTGACCCTGGCGCTGATCCACCTGATCAGCATTCCGGTCAGCAACACCTCGGTGAACCCCGCGCGCAGCCTGGGCGTAGCCTTCTATGCCGCGCCCTGGGCGCTGGCCCAGCTGTGGGCCTTCTGGCTCGCCCCGCTGGTCGGCGGCAGCCTCGGCGCCCTGGTCTACCGTCTGGTTCGTGGCCGTTGATGGCTACACTGGCCTGGGCCTTTCATTTTGCGTCCACAAGGAGTCTCCCATGAACGCTCGCCACCTGATTCCCGCCGTCCTCGCCGCCGCGCTCCTGCCCTGGTCGCTGGCCCAGGCCGCCTCCCTGGGCGATGTCGCCGGCAGCCTCGGCGGCCTCGGCAACCTGTCGTCGGTGTCCTCCAGCAGCAGTAGCAACGTTGCCGGGGTGCTGGAATTCTGCGTGAAGAACAACTACGTCAACGCCGACAGCGCGACCAAGGTCAAGGAATCGCTGCTCAGCAAACTGCCGGGCAACACCACCACCAGCGACACCGGCTACAAGGACGGCGCCAAGGGCATCCTCACCGGCAGCGACGGCAAGAGCCTCGACCTCTCCGGCAGCGGCATCAAGGAAAAGGTCACCAAACAGGTGTGCGACAAAGTCCTCAGCCAGGGCAAATCCCTGCTCTGATCAACCCCCTGCAGGAGCGGGCCCATGGGGCGCTCCTGCAGGGGAGTGTCGGCGTTCGGCTCCAGACCATCCGGCGACGCCGCCCGCCGGTCAATTCTGTGCTCGGCTCTTCTCATAGCGCACATCCCGCCCATCCACCCGCCCGGCCAGCGTCCAACCCCGCTGGCGGTAGAACCCGTTGGCGCGAATACCGTCGTCGCCATCGGTCACCAGCCAGATTTTCTCGTGTGTGCGGAACAGCTCCTGCTCCGCCACCGCCAGCAGCAAGCTCCCCAGCCCACGGCCTTCACAGTCGGGCCGCACGAACAGGGCGAAGACCTCTCCCGACTCCGCGTCCACCATGGCGAAGCCTCCGGCGCGGCCGTCCACTTCAGCTATCCACGCGCAGGGCCCGGCGGCCAGGGCCTCCCTCAGCGTCGCCGGGGTGATCCCCAGTTCGGCCAGCTGTTCGCGGCTCAGGTGGTTCTGCCGCACGCTGGTGCGGATGTCGAAGAGGGTATCGATATCGGCCACGCTGGCGCGGCGAATCCCTGTGTGCATGAGCTGTGCCTTCCTTTGATCGATAAAAGGGCGGCTCCGGCAAGGGAGCCGCCCGAGCCCGCGTCAGGACGCAGTAAACGCCGGGTGATAGGTGACCCTGCCGGTGGCCGTCGAGCCGTCCAGCGACAACGCCATGAAGTACTCCGGCGGCACGCCGTCGAAGTCGATGGCCGGGTCCTGGGCAAAGCCGAAGCGCGGGTAGTAGCGCGGGTCGCCGAGCACGACGCAGCCGCGTGCGCCCAGCTCCTTCAGTTGCTCAAGTCCTGCACGGATCAGCGCGGCACCGATGCCCAGGCCGTGCAGGTCGGGCCTCACGGAGACCGGGCCGAGGCCGTACCAGTTCTGGTCCGTGCCATCGAGACTGATGGGCGAGAAGGCCACATGGCCGACCACTTCGCCCGCGACCGTGGCGACCAGGGATACGCTGAGGGCGCCGGCGGCGCGCAGGGCATCGACGATGGCGCCCTCGGTGCCGTCGCTGTGCTCGGCCACGGCGAAGGCCGCTTCGGTCACTTGGCGAATGATGGCCGCATCACTGGGGCGTTCGGGATGGATGTCGTATTGCATGAGTGATTCCTTGTAGGAACGACCGGGCCGCCGCTGGCGGCCCGGTCGGGAGTGGTCAGCGGTTGTCCAGTTGCGGGCGCACGGCGCCCAGTCCGCTGGCATTGATGCGGTAGGGCGAGCCGCCGTGGGAAAGGATCAGGCGCTTGTTCCTTAGCTTGCGGAAGACCGCCAGGGTACAGTCGGCCAGTACGTACCCGTCACGGGTATAGCACTCGACGAAGATCACGCGCCCGGAGTCGTCGCGCTGGAAGGAAATGTGGCCGCCCTTGGCGAGGACGTGCAGGGTCCGTTGTTCCGATCTGGAAATGTTCATGGTGGAAACCTGATTGCAGTAGGTGCGAAAAAACCGCAGACACGACAGCGTGTCCGCCAGTGCTTATGCGCATCGATAACCGCCCCGCCTGCTGGGCAAGGGGCTGCGGTTATCGGGCTACTGCTATCTCCAACATGAACTCGGTCTCAACGGATCAGAGAGGATGCCCGGAAGTGGGCGCGCCAATTCTAGGCGCTGGGCGAGAAGGCGAGCAACCCGCAGGTTGTTGCCTCGTCTTTCATCTGCTCCTGCCCGATACGGTAAGCTGCCCGCCTTTCCCAGCGTTCCATCCGGAGAACGATCCATGGAAGACCTCAACACCCTTTACTACTTCACCCAGGTGGTGGAGCAGGGTGGTTTCGCCGCCGCCGGCCGTGCGCTGGACATCCCCAAGTCCAAGCTCAGCCGGCGCATCGCCCAGCTGGAGGAGCGCCTGGGTGTGCGTCTGCTGCACCGCACCAGCCGGCACTGTTCGCTGACCGAGATCGGCCAGGAGTACTACCAGCGCTGCGCGGCCATGCGCATCGAGGCGGAGGGCGCTTCCGAGGTGATCGAGCGCAACCGCGCCGAGCCGCGCGGGCTGGTGCGGCTGGCCTGCCCGACGACGCTGCTGAACTCCTGGGTCGGGCCGATGCTCACCCGCTACCTGCTCAAGTACCCGTTGGTGGAACTGTTCATCGAGAGTACCAACCGCCGCGTCGACCTGCTCCACGAGGGCTTCGACATTGCCCTGCGGGTGCGCTTCCCGCCGCTGGAGAACACCGACATGGTGATGAAGGTGCTGGCCAACAGCACCCAGTGCCTGGTCGGCAGCCCGGACCTCCTCGAGCGCATGGCCGGTGACAGTTCGCCCATGGGCCTGGGGCAGTTGCCCAGCCTGCACTGGGGCGGCATGCAGCGTGAATACCAGTGGGAGCTGTTCAACGAGGAGGGCGAGCGCCTGTTGATCTCGCACAAGCCGCGGATGGTCACCGACGACCTGCTGGCCCTGCGCAATGCGGTACTGGCCGGTGTTGGCATCGCCCACGTGCCCCGCGTGGCGGTGCGCGAGGACCTGGCGGCGGGCAAGGTGGTGGAGCTGCTGCCGGGCTGGGCGCCCAAGTGCGGCATCGTTCACGCGATCTTCCCGTCACGCCGTGGCCTGCTGCCCTCGGTGCGCACGCTGATCGATTTCCTTGCCGAGGAGTTCGGCGAGAGCGACATGGCCTGATGGAGGATGCCGGCGGGCAGCGTTGCGTTTCGCGCACCGCTGTTTTGCCGGCCCGACCGATTCTGCCAGGGAGGCTGCCGGCATAGTCTGGCGCCACTGTTTTTCCCCTCAAGGAATGGTCATGAACTCCGCTTCGACGTCCCTCCCGGCTGACCACGCGCAGCCGACCCTGTCCTCGGCGATGGTCGCGCTGCTCGCCTTCTGCTGTGGCGCGGTGGTCGCCAACCTCTATTACGCGCAACCCATCGTCGAGCTGATCGCCCCGGCCATCGGCCTGTCGACGCAGCATGCCAGCCTGATCGTCTCGCTGACCCAGTTCGGCTACGCCGTCGGCCTGCTGTTCCTCGTGCCACTGGCGGACCTGCTGGAGAACCGCAAGCTGGTGGTCGGCTTCACCCTGGCCGTGGCGGTATGCCTGGCCGGCGCCGGCCTGGCGGACACTCCGTCGGTGGTGCTGGCCTGCGCGCTGCTGATCGGCCTGACTTCGGTGGCGGTGCAGATCATCGTCCCGCTGGCCGCGCACATGGCGCCCGAGGCGGCCCGTGGCCGTGTGGTGGGCAACATCATGGCCGGCCTGCTGCTGGGCATCCTGTTGTCTCGCCCGCTCTCCAGCCTGGTGGCGGAGGTGTTCGGCTGGCGCGGGGTGTTCCTCGGCGCGGCGACGCTGATGGTGGCCCTCGCCCTGGTGATGGCGCTGGCCCTGCCACGGCGGATGCCCAGCCACAGCGCCAGTTACCCGCAGCTGATCGCTTCGGTATTTGCCCTGGCGCGGCGCTACGCCGTGCTGCGTGAGCGTGCGTTGTACCAGGGCCTGCTGTTCGCGGCGTTCAGTGCCTTCTGGACCATCGCGCCCATCGAGCTGATCCGCCACCACGGTTTCAGCCAGACCCAGGTCGCGCTGTTCGCCCTGGTCGGCGCGGTGGGTGCCGTGGCCGCTCCCATCGCCGGGCGGCTGGCGGATGCCGGCCATACCCTCAGGGGAACGAGGGTGGCACTGCTGCTGGCGCCGGTCTCCCTGCTGCTGGGCGCGATACCCGGGGCCGGTTTCTTCTGGCTGGTGGTCTGCGCGGTGCTGCTGGATTTCGCCGTGCAACTGAACATGGTGCTGGGCCAGCGCGAGGTGTACGCCCTCGACCCGCACAGCCGGGCGCGCCTGAACGCGGTGTACATGACCAGCATCTTCGTCGGCGGCGCCCTCGGTTCGCTGGTGGCCAGCCCGCTGTACGAGGCGATCAGCTGGACTCCGTTCGCCATTGGCGCGGCGGTTGTCCCGGCCATTGCCTGCTTGCGCTTCCTGCTGCGCGGCGAGGCCTGAGAGCACAGCCGTGCAAGGCGGCGGTGCAGGTGATTGGGTAGACTCCGGGGTTTCCCGTACCCGGAGTTGCGCCATGGACAAGCTGCAGGCCCTGTCGATGTTCGTCGAGACCGTGCGCTGTGGCGGCTATTCGGCGGCGGCGCGCAAGCTCGGCGTGGCGACCTCTTCGGTGACCCGCCAGGTGGCCGCGCTGGAGGCGGACCTGGGCGCCGCGCTGCTCAACCGCACCACCCGCCACAGCAGTCCGACGCTGGCCGGCCAGGCCTACTACGACAAGGCCGTGGAAATCCTCGAAGCGCTGGTGGAGGCCGACGGCCTGGTCAGCGACCGTGGCAGCGAGGCCAAGGGGCGGCTGCGGGTCAGTGTGCCGGTGGAGTTCGGCCGCCGTGTCATCGCTCCGCACCTGGGGCGCCTGCTGGCGCAGCACCCGGAGCTGGAGGTCAGCCTGTCGCTGAACGACCAGCTGGTCGACCTGCCCCGGCAGCAGATCGATCTCTCCGTGCGCCTGGGCGCGACCCTGGTCAGCGACGACATCATCAGCCGGCCCATCGGCCAGTTCGACCGTTGGCTGGTGGCGAGCCCCGAGTACCTGCAACGCGCCGGTACGCCGGAGCACCCGCTGGAACTGATGGAGCACGCGTGCCTGCGCTTCGACTACGGCGGCGCGCATTCGACCTGGACCTGCAGCGATGGCCAGGAAACCTGGGCGCTCAACGTCCAGGGACGGCTGCAGAGCAACAACGCCGACGTGTTGCGCGAGACGGCCCTGGCCGGCGGCGGCATTGCGCTGTTGTCCGACTGGCTGGTGGCCGAAGAGGTCCGCAGCGGCCGGCTGCTGCGCCTGCTGCCGGGCTACAGGGCCTATCCCGGCAGCACGGTGGGCAGCATCAATGCGCTGTACCCGCCGAGCCTGCGCGAGTCCAGCCGCATCCGCGTGTTCGTCGCTTTCCTCGAGGAAATCCTCGCGCCTCAGTGACTGTCCGCGCTGGGTTGAGTCGGTGGCGCGATCTTCCTCATCAGCGGTACCAGCAGCAGGGTTACGGCGAAGCAGGCGCCCACCAGCAGGAAGGCGTCGGCGAAGGTCAGCGTCTGCGCCTCGCGCCAGGTGAGGTCCCAGAGGTGTTTCAGCGCTTGCTGCGAGGGTTCTCCGCTGATATCCAGCGACGGCGCCAGCCAGTGGTTGAGCGCTTCATTGCCGCTGTTGAGGTGTTCGGCCAGGCGCAGGAAGTGCAGGTTGGCGCGGTCGTTGAGCACCGTGGCGCAGGCGGTAATGCCAATGGCGCCGCCGAGGTTGCGCATCAGGTTGAACAGCCCTGACGCGAGCTTCAGGCGTTCCGGCGGCAGCGAGCCCAGTGCGAGCGTCACCGTCGGCGCTACGCAGAACTGCTGGGCCATGCCGCGCAGGGCCTGCGGGAACATCAGCTGCGCCGCGCCCCAGTCATGGGTCAGCGGGGCGAATTCGACCATCGACAGGGTGAACATCACCATCCCCAGCAGCAGGATCCAGCGCAGGTCGAAGCGCCGTGCGAGAAACGCGTAGAGCGGGATGCTCATGATCTGGAAGATGCCGGTGGAGAACACCGCCAGGCCGATGTCCAGCGCGCCGTAGCCGCGGACCCGGCCGAGGAACAGCGGGGTCAGGTAGATGGTGGCGAAGATGCCGATGCCGGTGACGAAGCTGAACAGGCAGCCAAGGGCGAAGTTGCGCTCCTTCAGGGCGCGCAGGTCGACGATGGGGTGTTCGGCAGTCAGGCTGCGGTAGATGAAGGCGATGCCGCACAGGCCCGAGATCCACGCGGTGGCGAGGATGGTGTCGTCGCTGAACCAGTTCCAGCGCGGGCCTTCTTCCATGGTGTATTCCAGGCAGCCGAGGAACACCGCCATCAGCAGCATGGCCGGGTAGTCGGCACCCTTGAGCAGCGACAGGTCGGGCTTGTCGATGCGCACCATGATCGGCACCACGATGGCGACGAACAGCCCCGGCACCAGGTTGATGTAGAACAGCCAGGGCCAGGAGGAGATGTCGGTGATCCAGCCGCCGACCACCGGCCCCAGGGTCGGCGCCAGGGAGGCGATGGCGCCGATGGTGGCGGCGACTATCACCCGTTGCCGGCCGTCGAAGTAGAGGAAGCCGGTGGTGAACACCATGGGGATCATCGAACCGCCGAGAAAGCCCTGCAGCGCGCGGAAGGCGATCATGCCCTGGATGTTCCAGGCCAGGGCGCAGAGCAGGCTGGTGAGGGTGAAGCCCAGCGCCGAGGCGGCGAACAGCCAGCGGGTGGACAGCACCTTGGACAGCCAGCCCGACAGCGGGATGACGATGATCTCGGCGATCAGGTAGCTGGTCTGCACCCAGGCGAGTTCATCGGCACCGGCGGAGAGCCCGCCGCCGATGTCGCGCAGCGAGGCGGAGACGATCTGGATGTCCAGCAGGGCGATGAACATCCCCAGGCACATGCAGGCGAAGGCAATGACCTTTCTGCCGGTGGAGAGGCTATCCACCGGCACCACCTCGTTGCTCCAGATGCTCACGGCCGCAAGCCCTGGGCGACGCGCGGGTCGGCCGCGCCGTGCTCATGGGCGCGGGTGTCCACTTCCACCAGCACGGAGAGCCCGGGGCGCAGGTCGCCGAGACGGCCGTCGGCGTCGTCCAGGTGCACGCGCACCGGCACGCGCTGGACGATCTTGGTGAAGTTGCCGGTGGCGTTCTCCGGCGGGAGGATGCTGAATTGCGCGCCGGTGGCCGGGGCGAGGCTGTCCAGGTGGCCGTGGAAGACCTTGCCGGGCAGGATATCGGCCTCGATGGTCACCGCCTGCCCGGGCTGCATGCGCGCGAGCTGGTCTTCCTTGAAGTTGGCGTCCACCCACAGGCCCTGCGCCGGCACCACGGCGAGCAGTTGGGTGCCGGCGGCGACATAGCTGCCAACCCGTGCGCGCCGGTTGCCGATGTAGCCGTCCACCGGCGCGCGCAATTCGGTGTAGCTGAGGTCGAGCCGGGCCAGGTCGCGGGCGGCGACGGCCTGCTCCAGCGCGGCCTGGGCCTGCTGTCGCTGGCTATGGATGACATCGAGCTGGCGGCGCGCGGCGAGCAGGCTGGCGTGGGCCTTGTCGCTGTTGGCGCGGGCGGATTTGAAGCTGGCGTCGGCGCGCTGCGCGGCCTCCACGGAAACAGCGTTGGTGCGTACCAGGGTGGCGTAGCGGCGCTGGTCGTCGCGGGTGCGCACTTCCTCGGCGGCGGCGGCATCGATCTCCGCCTGGCTCTGGCGGATCAACGCGTCCTGCAGCGAGGCCTGGGCGTCGACGTTGGTCAGCGCCGCCTCCTCGGCGTGCACCGCGCCTTCAGCCTTGGCCAGGGCGGCACGGTAGTCGCGGTCATCGATGCGGGCCAGCAGGTCGCCGGCGTGTACCAACTGGTTGTCGGCAACCTTCAACTCGGCGATGTAGCCGGCCACGCGCGGGCTGATCACCGTGACGTCGCCGCCGACGTAGGCATCGTCGGTCTTTTCCAGGAAGCGCCCGTCGAGCCACCAGTGCCCGGCGTAGGCGCCCACGCCGAGGAGCGCCGCCGTGGCAACGGCGAGCTTGAGGGCCTTGCGCGACTTCGGTTTGGCCGTGTCGACGGCCGGCGTAGCGGGGAGGGTAACGGACTGGTTCATGGCGGCGCTCGCTCAGGCGTGATCTACGTGGGGAAGGACGGCGTGGGGAAGGGCGACGGGGACGAACTTCTCGCCCTCGCGGCGGTGAATCTGGTGGTGCGGGCCAATGGCCTCGCCGCTGTCGGCGTCCACCAGGGCGATGCGCACCGGGCGGCCGTTGCGGGTGTCGACCAGTTCGGCGGCATCGGCCATGCCGGCGTGGCGCTTGCCCCATTGCAACAGGGTGAGCAACACCGGGCGCAGATCGCGGCCGCGTTCGGTGAGCAGGTACTCGTAGCGCGGCGGGTGGTCGTTGTACCGGCGGCGTTGCAGCAGGCCGCTGTCCACCAGGGCACGCAGGCGGCGGGTGAGGACGTTGCTGGCGATGCCCAATCGTGCGAGGAACTGGTCGAAGCGGGTGGAGCCGTAGAAGGCCTCGCGCAGGATCAGTACGTTCCAGCTGTCGCCGATCAGGTCCAGTGCCTGGGCCACGGGGCAGGGCAGGTGTTCGAAGCTGGATCGGCGCATGCGGCACCTCTTTGGATTAACGTCATCATTCAATTGAGCCGCGCTGCCATGCAGCTGCAGGGAGGACAGGCGAAGCGCGACCGGAAAGAATTATGGTCGTAATCTAAACCGGTCACTTGCTTTGCGCAAGTGACTCGGCAGGGCAGGAATGGGGCAGGGGATGAGTGGTTCGCCAGGAGGGATTCCAACCAGCGGACAGGGTTGCACGATTCTGCGGAAGTTATCCGCGAAGTTCATGGGTGGATACTTTTCGCTGAACTCTTAAATGGTCGGAATAATTATCCGGAAATGGACTGGAACGCCGGTTCCAATACTTTCCAGCAGGCAAAAAAAGGCCGCCTGGGGAGGCGGCCAAACCAAAGGATGATGAAGTGGAGCAATCGGCCGGACGCTCTGGAGCGGGCATCCGGGACTCATGTTCTTCATCGGGGCGCAAGCTTAATGGCGATAGCGACAAATGCTGAATCATTCGTCTCGATATCAACTATCGACAAGGCTGGTTGGAGGGCAAAGCGGCGGATTGTTATTTCTTCGCTCGCTCTGCCAATGGTGGGGAAACATAAGAAAGTTGCTCGCAATACAAACGATAGACCTGCCAAGACAAGACCAACAAAGGGGTAGCAGATGTCCGCGTTCCGACTCTCATTGCTCGGTGCCTGCGTCAGCGCATCGATCGCCGGCATTCCATTCCAGCTGGCGCACGCCGCCGCCGTTTCCGACCAGTCCGAAGCCACCGGCTTCATCGAAGGCAGCACGGCCTCGCTGCTGCTGCGCAACTACTACTACAACAGCGACCGCAAGTCCGGTGCCGGTGACCGCAAGGACTGGACCCAGGGCTTCACGCTGAACTACAGCTCCGGCTTCACCCAGGGTACGGTCGGTTTCGGTGTCGAAGCCTTCGGCAACTGGGGCATCCGCCTGGATGGCGGCGCTGGCACCTCCGGCACCGGCAACCTGCCGGTGCGCGACGATGGCTCGCCGGAAAGCGAATACGGCCGAGCCGGCGGTGCCGTGAAGCTGCGCGTCTCCAGGACCGAAGTGCGCTGGGGCGACCTGCAGCCCACCGCGCCGGTGTTCGCCGCTGGCGGCACCCGCCTGTTCCCGCAGACGGCCACCGGTTTCAACATTCTCAGCAGCGAGATCGCCGGGCTGGACCTGGACGGCGGCCACTTCACTGGCGGCAACGGCCCGGTGACCACCAACGGCGACCACGGCATCTGGGCTTCCTACGCCAACGTCGAGGCCAGCAGCATCGACTACGTGGGGGGCAAGTACGCGGTCAACGATGCGCTGAACTTCTCGCTCTACGCCTCCAGGCTCGAGGACGTATGGCGCCAGTACTACGGCAACGCCAACTACACGCTGCCGCTGGCGGACGACCAGTCGCTGAACTTCGACTTCAACATCTACCGCACCAATGACGACGGCAGCGCCAAGGCCGGCGAGATCAGCAACACCACCTGGTCCGCCGCCGCCGCGTATACCTTCCTCACCGCCCACACCCTGACGCTGGCCTACCAGAAGGTCCACGGCGACACGCCGTTCGACTACGTGGCCTTCGGCGTCAACGGCCCCGGTGATACCGGTGACTCGATCTTCCTCGCCAACTCCATCCAGTACTCGGACTTCAACGGCCCGGAGGAAAAGTCCTGGCAGTTGCGCTATGACCTGGCGATGGCGACCTACGGCGTTCCCGGCCTGAGCTTCATGGCCCGCTACGTCAACGGCCACGGAATCGACGGCACGAAAATGGCCGCCGATAGCGAATATCGCGGCTACGGTTACGGCGAGGACGGCAAGCACCACGAGACCAACCTGGAAGCCAAGTACGTGGTGCAGTCCGGGCCGGCCAAGGACCTGTCGTTCCGCCTGCGCGAGGCGATCCACCGCGGCAATGCCGATCAGGTCGAAGGCGACGTCAACGAGTTCCGCCTGATCGTCGATTACCCGCTGTCGATCCTCTGAAGGCGGACCGGCGTCCCGCTTCGGGGACGCCGGCACCCCAGGGTTCTGCGTGCTAGTTGATGAGACGGGCAATGGCTTTCGCCAGGCCTTCCGGGTTGTCGTAGGCCATCCTGTGTCCACTGTGGCTGACGAGCTCCACGCGGCAGCCGGCCAGGCGGAACTGGCGGATTTCCTCGGACGGGCTGCGGTCGGAGAGGATCACGGACTTCTTCTGCAGGGGCAGCTTCTTCAGGCTGTGCACCCAGTTGCCGTGGTCGTTGTCGACCAGCGCGGAGCTCGCCCATTGGTAGATCGCCTGCGCGGAGCAGACCTGGAAGGGGCCGAGCCAGTCGTCGTTGTCACCCGCCTCGCGCAGTTGCGTGAGCAGCTGCTGGAATCCGGTCTGGATGAATTCGCCCTCGCTCATGGCAGTGATGGTTTTCAGCAGGCCGACGCCGTAGTCGCTGAGTCCGGGCTGGCAGAGGATCAGGTTGGCGACGCGGCCTGGCATTGCCGTCACCAGGTTCATGGCGATGAAGGCCCCGGCGCTGTGTCCGAAGAGGCTGAAACGGTGCGTACAGGTGCTGGTGAGCCAGTTGCACAGTATGTCCGCCTGGGACCAGGAGTCGTAGATGGCGCCTTCGGGCTTGTCGCTGAAACCCGCGCCCGGCAGGTCCACCAGCCAGGTCCGCCTTCGGCAGTAGCCACTGGAGGCGACGACCTGCGGATAATCGCTGCTCGAGGCGCAACCCAGCCCGTGCAGATAGACCAGGGGGCAAGCCCCTTGATGGATGTCATGCCATCTCAGGCGATCTTTCTGCTCGTTGAATGAAAAGGACTTCATACCGCACGCTCCACTCGGATCCAGGTTGTCGGGAATACCGCACGTGGTGGCTGCTGCTCACCCCCGCGCGTACCGCTGCTCCAGCAACAGACGAGTCAGGGTAGGCGCAGCTTGGGAAGCCGAAGGGGCGGAGTCGGGAGGCTGTTTGGAAGGATGAATACGTTCAACTTTTCGGCTGTTTTTGTTGTAGGGCTAATCTGCTTGTTTTCTGTGTTTCGCGACTTTTCCGACATCTGGATCTGATGACTTGCTGACAGACGTTCTCTCGGCAAAAGGGCGTGAGGACGATGACGGTGCGCTGACGCGGAGCCTAAACTGCGCGCCTAGCCTCAGGTCCGCGAGTGAGTCCGATGTCCGAAGAAGAGCGCCATACGCAACTGATCGAAGGCCCGGTGGGCCGCCTGCAATTGCTGATCGACCGGCCGGGTGCCGCGGCGAAGGGCATCGCGCTGATCAGCCATCCCCAGCCGCTGCTCGGTGGCAGCCCCCGGCACCGCGTGCCGCTGACCCTGTCGCGCAAGCTCTGTGCGGCGGGCTGGCTGACGGTGCGGCCGAGCTTCCGGGGTGTGGACGGTAGCGAGGGGACGTACGCCGAAGGCATCGGCGAGGCGCAGGACATGCTCGCGGTGATCGCACATCTGCGTAGCGAGTATCCCGGCCTGCCGCTGGTGCTGGTGGGCTTTTCCTTCG
Source organism: Enterobacterales bacterium AE_CKDN230030158-1A_HGKHYDSX7 (assembly GCA_046940325.1). Lineage (GTDB taxonomy): Bacteria > Pseudomonadota > Gammaproteobacteria > Pseudomonadales > Pseudomonadaceae > Pseudomonas. The sequence goes on from JBKYMN010000004.1 coordinate 191,566, forward strand.
GTGCCTATGTGTTCGCCCGCGTGGCCAGCGAACTGTCACCGCCAGCGGATGCCATCGCGCTGATGGGCTTGCCGGTGGGCACGGTGCCCGGCGGCCGCGACTACGAAGCGCAGGCGGTGCCGGCCGATTGCCTGCTGTTGCACGGCGAGGCGGACGAGATGGCGCCGCTGACCAACCTGCTGGACTGGGCGCGGCCGCAGCAGCGCGAGGTAGTGCTCTATTGCGGCGCTGACCACTTCTTCAAGGGTTGCCTGGAGAAGGCCGTCGAGAGGGTGCTCCAGCACCTGCTGCGCGCAGTGCCCTAGAGGTCTTTCTTGAGTTCCTTGTCCAGGTGCTTGTCTTCCTTGTGGCGCTCCTTGTCGAGGTGGTCATCGGCCTTTTCCACTTCGTGCTTGTCGTGCTTGTAGCCCTTGTCGATTTCCTTGGCGTCGTGGTCGACGCCGTCGTCGATGTCGCGATGCAGTTCGCGTACCTCCTTGGCGACATCGCCTTCGGCCTGGACCAGGCCCGGCGTGCCGCCCAGGAGCAGCAGGCAGGTGGCCAGGGTGAGGGTGGCTCGGCGCATGGTGGCGTCCTCCGTCGGCGCGGTGTCTTGACCGCGAGGCAAGTCTAGTTCGCGTGCGAGGCGGCGCGGTCTTTCCGACGGCAGGACCTGGCGGCTTCAGTCCAGGCTGCGCAGGTACTGCCAGGGATAGATACCGCGGTCGTGGCCGTCGTCGAACACCAGTTGCACACCGTAGCCCTGCAGGTTCAGCTCCTGCAGGACGACGCCGGCCTTCACCAGGTCGATGCGCCCCCGCAGGCGCGCTGCCCGGCACTGCGAGCAGGGGCAGGCGCCGCGCAGGCGGGCGAAGGCGATGCATTGTTCGACGCCGTCGTCCCAGCGGATGCGCAGCTCGCCTTCGGCGCTGGAGCGGTGCAGTGCGACCGGGGTTGTCATGCCGATTGCTCCAACTGCGTCAGGGCGATGCGCACGGCCTTGCGCACTTCCGGATCGCCGTCGTGCTCGGCATTGCGCAGCGCGTCGAGGGCATCGCTGCTGCCCAGCTCGCCCAGGGCCAGCGCAGCCTCCTTGCGTAGGTTGCTGATGCCGTGGCCGAGCACGACGGTCAGGCCTTGCAGCGCTGGCAGGTAGCGCAGCTTGCCGAGCGAACGGGCGGCGCGCAGGCGGACTTGCCAGAAGTCGTCCTGCAGCGCATCGACCAGGGCTTCGCCGGCTTGCGGCAGGGCCAGTTTGCCCAGAGTGCCGGCGGCTTCCTCACGCACCTGCCAGGCCGGATCGGCCAGGGCGGCCTGCAGGGCCGGCAGCACGCTGGCATCGATGGCCAGGCCGAGGGCGCCGGCCGCCGCGCGGCGGACTTCGGCGTCCGGGTCGTCGCGGGTCAGGCGCGCCAGGTGCGGCAGGGCGTCGGTGCGCTTGAGCCAGCCGAGGATGCCCACGGCTTCGCGGCGCACGCCGGCATCGCTGTCGCCCAGCGCAGTCCGCGCCGGTTCGGCGGCATCCTCCAGGCGCAGTTCGCGCAGGGCGCGCAAGGCGCTGCGGCGCACGAAGATGTCGGCATGCGTTGCCCAAGGCAGCAGGCGCACGCCGGCTTCGCGGGTCTTCAGCTCGCTCAGGCTCTGGGCGGCAGCCTCACGCACGTCGTTGTCGCTGTCGGCGAGTGCCTGGCAGAGGGCGTCCACCACCTCGGGTTCTTCCCAGGCTTCGAGCAGGCGTGCGGCCTCGGCGCGGACGTTGGCGGCCTCGTCACCGGTCAGGGCGGCGGCGAGCCAGGGCAGGCCGTCGGGATCTTCCAGGTCGGCCAGCTCGATCAGGGCGATGCGGCGCACGCCGGCGTCGGCGTCCTGCAGGCGCGGTTGCAGGTCGAGGATGTCGGGGTTGTCGGTACTGATGTTGTAAGAGGGGTTGAAGTCAGTCATATGGCGAATCGCGGTATCCGTTGTGGAGTGGGCAGGCCCAGTGGCGTCAGGCGCGGCAGCTGGCGGCCGTCTTCATGGCGCAGCAGTTCCAGGCAGTGGCGCTTGAGCCGGGAGAATTCAGGCGTGGTCAGCAGGTCGGCGTGGCGCGGGCGCGGGAAGTCGAGACGGATGTCTTCGAGGATGCGGCCGGGGCGTGGGCTCATCACCAGGATGCGGTCGGCGAGGAACAGCGCCTCGTCGATGTCGTGGGTGATGAACAGCACGCTGGTGCGCAGGCGCGTCCAGATGTCCAGCAGCAGCTCCTGCATCTTCATCCGCGTCTGCGCGTCGAGGGCGCCGAAGGGTTCGTCCATCAGCAGCAGGCGCGGCTGGTTGATCAGCACGCGGGCGATTTCCACGCGCTGCTGCATGCCGCCGGAGAGCTGCGATGGCCAGCGCTCGGCGAAGCCGTTCAGGCCCACCAGCTGGAGCATCTCGTCGGCCTGGCGATGGCGCTCGGCGCGTGGCACGCCGCGCATCTTCAGGCCGAAGGCGACGTTGTCGCGCACGCGCCGCCAGGGCAGCAGGGTGTGGTGCTGGAACACCATGCCGCGTTCGGGCGAGGGGCCGGCGACGCTGGCACCGTCCACTTCCAGCTTGCCGGCGCTGGGCGTCAGGTGCCCGGCCAGTGCGCCGAGCAGGGTGGACTTGCCGCAGCCGGAGGGGCCCAGCACGCAGACGAATTCGCCCGGCTCGATGGAGAAGCTCAGCGACTGCACGGCCTCGAAGGCGTCGCGGCCGTTGCCCAGGTGGATCGACAGGCCGTCGACGCGCACGCGCCCCGGTGCGCTGGCGGGCAGGCTCATGGCTTGCCTCCGGCCTGGCGCTGCCAGGGTGTGACCAGGGTGCCGAGCTGGCGCACCAGCAGGCTGCTGGCCATGCCGAGGACGCCGATCAGCAGCATGCCGACGACGATGTCGGGGTAGTTCTGCAAGGTGTAGGACTCCCAGGTGTAGTAGCCGATGCCCCATTGCCCGGAGATCATCTCGGCAGTAACCAGGCAGAACCACGAGGTGCCCATGCCGATGGCCAGCCCGGTGACGATGCTCGGCGCAGCGCCCGGCAGCACCACTTCGCGCAGCAACGCCAGGCGGCCGGCGCCGAGGCTGCGGGCGGAGGCGAGCAGGCGTGGGTCCACCGCTTCCACGCCGTGAATAGTGTTGAGCAGGATGGGGAACAGCGCGCCGGTGAAGGTGATGAAGATCATCGACAGCTCGGAGCTGGGGAACATCAGGATCGCCAGCGGAATCCACGCCACCGCGGGGATCGGCCGCAGCACCTCCAATGGCGGCAGCAGGCTGTCGCGGGCCCAGCGACCGCGGCCGATGAGCAGGCCCAGGGCGATGCCGGCAAAGGCCGCCAGCAGGTAGCCGGCGAGCACCCGCAGCAGGCTGCTGCCCAGGTGGCGACCGAGCTTGCTCGATTGCGCCAGGTTCCAGGCGGCATCGAGCACGTCACGCGGGCCGGGCACGTTGGCGAAGGTGACCAGGCCCAGGTTCACGTGGCGTGCGCTGAGCACCTGCCAGAGTGCGAGGCAGACCAGCAGCGAAGCCAGGCGAAGGCTCCAGCGGGTGAGGGTGGTGGTGTTCATCTGTGGTCTCCGCCATCCCCGGCGCGTGTGCGCCGGGGATGGTCCTCGATTCAGCGGCTGGCTACGGCCTGCTGGCTGGCGGCGGCGAAGTCGGCGACTTCGCCGCCGTGCTGGCGGGCGAAGGCGTCGGCCTGTTCGCGCAGCAGGAAGGCATCCAGCGCGCCGTCCTTGCCACGGACGAACCATGCCTGGCTGGCGAGGAGCTTGATGCCGCTGTCGCTGGCCTGGGCGTAGACGGCGCGGATGTCCTTGCCGTGCTGCTTGAGGTCGGCGAGCTGCCCCAGCGCTTCCCTGGCGGACGTGTAACTGCGTACCTTCGGCTCGCCGCGAACCCAGATCTGCGCCACGTGACGGGTGTCGGCGATCGGCTTGCCGGTCAGCGCGTCGTTGCCCAGCAGCGGCTGCTGCGCGTAGTTCTTCAGCGCAACGTCGTAGTCGGCGCCGGACGCCTTGAAGGCCGCGCGCAGGTAACGGTCGTCGACGAACTGCTCGACGTTCAGCCCGCGGTCGGCCTTCTTCAGCAGCTTCAGGGTGTCGATGGCGGTGGCGACGGCCTGGCGGTATTCCGGCTTCCAGGTCAGGTCGCGGGTCTGCAGGCCGAGCGGGCCATGGAACAGGTAGTTCACCTCGGCGGGGATGCCGGCGACCTTCTCGATCAGCTCGCTGTATTTCTCCGGGTCTTTCGCGAGCAGCTGGTTGGCCTCGTAGGTGGCGCGCAGATAGGCCTCGACGATTTCCGGGTACTTCTGCGCGTAGTCGGCTTCCACCAGCGCGCCGTGGAAGGTCGGCGCCTTGGCTTGCGATCCGTCGTAGATCTTGCGGGCGATGCCACGGCTTTCGAACAGCTCGGCGAAGGGTACGAAGTCGGCGTGGGCGGCGATCTTGTTGGCTTGCAGCGCGGAGCCGGCGACTTCCGGCGGCTGCGCGATGATGGTGACGTCCTTCTCCGGGTCCCAGCCCTGCGCGGCGATGGCACGCAGGAGCATGCCGTGGGCGGTGGAGGCGAAGGGCACGGAGATGGTCTGGCCCTTGAGTTCGGCCAGCGATTGCACCTTGGACGAGGCGGGCACGACGATGCCGTTGCCGCTGCCCTGGATACTGCCCGAGAGCACGCTGATGAACAGGCTGCGCTTGCCGGCGGCTTCATGGGCGACGCCGTTGAGCGAGCCGGGGAAGTCGGCCATGGCGCCGAAGTCGAGCTTGCCGGCGAGCATCTCGTTGGTCAGCGGTGCGCCGCTGGTGAAGTTCTTCCACTGCACGTCGTACTGCGCGTCCTGGTACTGGCCGTCGTGGGGCAGGTACTTGTCGAGCAGGCCGAGCTCGCGGATCAGCAGGCCGCCGGCGGCGCAGTTGATGGTGGTGTCCTGGGTGCCGATGGCGACGCGGATGGTCTCGGCTTGAGCGGTGGTAACGCTGGCAATGGCGAGCGCGAGGCCGGCCAGGGTGGTGCGCAAGGTCATGGGTGATCCCCTCGAATCGTGAGTGTTGGAATCGTCTCCGCCGCAGGCCTTGCGGTGGGAAACGAGGGGCGGAGCATCAGGCGTCCGGCGGTGGGGCCGGATGGCGTTTCTTATTTGAATGATGGGTATCGCTTCGCTCCACGCCATCCTACGAAGTACCCGTAGCCTGGGTGGAGCGCAGCGATACCCGGGTTGAGCTCAAGCTCAGCGGAGCAGGTACGGAATCTCGACGCGCACCGCACCGGTCGGGCAGTCCTTCTCGCAGGGCATGCAGTACCAGCATTCGTCGAAGGCCATGTAGGCCTTCTGGGTAGCGGGGTTGATCGCCAGCAGGTCCATCGGGCAGACCTCGACGCAGACGGTGCAGCCCTTGTCGGCGATGCACTTGTCCTCGTCCACCGTCACCGGGGCGCTGGAGCGGAAGAAGATTTCCTGGGGTTGGTAGGCCATGGCACGCAGTCCTCATCGTGTTGCTTTGCCGGCCGTCATGGCGGCGGGCTGATTCTTGTCGCAGGTGGCGGGTCAGGCCGCCTCGCTCTTCACCCGCAGCTTCTCGTAAGCCTGCTGCTCGTCCTCATCCAGCGCGATCACATAGGGCTCGATGGGTCTCTTGAAACTGGTCATCTCGCCGTCCTCGCCTTTCTTCAGGTGGGCGTGGCAGAACCAGTCGGCGTCGTTGCGCAGCGGGTAGTCCACGCGGTGGTGGTACAGGCCCCAGCGGCTTTCGGTGCGGAACAGCGAGGCGCGGGCGGCCATCTCGGCGCAGTCGCGGATTACGCTGACTTCCATGGCGCGCATCAGCTCGTGGGGGTTGTTGGCCTTGAGCTGGTCGAGGTCGCGGGCGATCTCGGCGAAGCGCTGCAGGCCGATCTCCATTTTCTTCGTCACCTTGGGCGGCTGCAGGTAGTCGTTGACCATGCGCCGCAGCTTGTACTCCACCTGCGCCGGCGGCAGGCCATGCTCGCGCTTGAGCGGGGCGAAGACGCGCTCGCGCTCACGCTCGACCTGGGCGCCATCGACTTCGCTGAACTCGCGGCCAGCCACGTACTGCGCGGCATTGGCGCCAGCGAACCAGCCGTAGGTGAAGGCGCCGAGCATGTAGTTGTGCGGCACGGCGGCCATGTCGCCGGCCGAGTACAGGCCCCTGACGCTGGTCTCGGCCTTCTCGTTGACCCATACGCCGGAAGCCGAGTGGCCGGAGCAGAAACCGATCTCGGAGATGTGCATCTCCACCATCTGCTGGCGGTAGTCGGTGCCGCGATTGGCGTGGAACTGGCCGCGACTGGGACGCTCGTTGCTGTGGAGGATGTCCTCGATGGTCTGGATGGTTTCCTCGGCCAGGTGATCGAGCTTGAGGAACACCGGGCCGTTGCCGCCTTCGAGTTCCTGGTGGAACTCCCACATCATCTGGCCGCTCCAGTAGTCGCACTCGATGAAGCGCTCGCCCTTGCTGTTGGCGGTGTAGCCACCCAGCGGGCCGGTGACGTAGGCGCAAGCCGGGCCGTTGTAGTCCTTGATCAGCGGGTTGATCTGGAAGCACTCCAGGTTCGAGAGCTCCGCGCCCGCGTGGTAAGCCATGGCGTAGCCGTCGCCGGCGTTGGTGGGGTTCTCGTAGGTGCCCATCAGGTAGCCGGACGAGGGCAGGCCCAGGCGTCCGGCGGCGCCGCAGGCGAGGACCACGGCCTTGGCGCGGATTACCTGGAACTGCGCGGTGCGGCAGTCGAAGCCGAGCAGGCCGTTGACCGCGCCTTCGGCATCAGTGAGCAGGCGGGTGACCACCAGGCGGTTGGTGATCTCGATGCGTGCGCGCTTGAGCTGGCGGTACAGCACCTTCTTGATGTCGTGGCCCTCGGGCATGGGCAGCACGTAGGCGCCCATGTGGTGGACCTTTTTCACCGCGTAGTCGCCGACTTCGTCCTTCTCGAACTTCACGCCCCAGCGGTCCAGCTGCTGCAGGGTCTCGAAGCTGTGGGTGGCGTAGGCGTAGACCGCCGCCTGGTTGACGATGCCGTCGTTGGCGACGGTGATTTCCTTGGTGTACTGCTCGGGCGTGGCGTGGCCGGGGATGATGGCGTTGTTCAGGCCGTCCATGCCCATGCTGATGGCGCCGCTGCGCTTGACGTTGGCCTTGTCCACCAGCAGCACGCGCAGCTCGCGGTTGGCTTCCTTGGCCTTGATCGCGGCCATCGGGCCGGCGGTGCCGCCGCCGATCACCACGATGTCGTAGGCGAGCTCCTTGTCTGCGGGAACCTGGGAGAGGTCGAACTGGCTCATTGATGCTGTCCCTTGTGGCGGTCGATGCGCAGGCGGTACTGGAAGGCATCGCCACGGTAGTAGAGGTGTTCGTAGTCCAGCGGCGCGCCGTCGGCGGTGTGGGTCAGGCGCTCGATGCGCATGACCGGCGAGCCTTCTTCCACGTCCAGCGCCTGGGCCAGTTCGGCGTCGGCGAGGATGGCGTCGATGGCGAGATCGGCGTGGCCCAGGGGCAGGGCGCAGTCGTTCTCCAGGATCAGGAAGATGTCGCGGCTGACCAGGTCCGCCTTCTCCAGACGTTTGCCGACGGCCTCCGGCAGGTAGGTGATCTCCAGCGATACCAGCTCGCGGTTGACCAGGCGGGCGCGCTTGATCTGCACCACGTTCTCGCCCTCGGCCACCTGCAGCCGCGCGGCCACCTGGGCGTCGGCGGGGACGACCCTGAAGCTGCGCAGGCGGTTGATCACCTCGTAGCCGCGCTGGCTCATGGACTCGCCCAGACCCTGCAGGGTGCTGACGTTCTGGAACGCCTTGGGCTTGGCGACGAAGGTGCCCTTGCCGTGGATCTTGAAGATCAGCCCTTCCTTCTGCAGGTCGCCCAGCGCCTGGCGCACGGTGATGCGGCTGACGTCGAAGGCCTTGCCCAGCTCGGCCTCCGAGGGCATGCGGCTGAGCGGCGGGTAGGTGCCGTCGAGGATGCGCGTGCGCAGCACTTCCTTGAGTTGGCTGTAGAGAGGAACGGGGGAGAGCGGGAGGAGTTCGGCCATAGTTCATAACTTGTTATGACGAGTTGCCGAGAGGATAAAAGGAATAATTGATGCAGGACAAGAAACGATTTCGCATAAGCATAGAAAGGGCCGTCTCAGGAGCGGCGAAACTTTTGTAGCGGATAACGCTACGTGCCGAGTACAGCCTGCAGGAGCGGGCCATGCCCGCGATCGCGCGCATGGCGCGCTCCCACAATCCGCTGCTCAGAGTCGTAGGGCGCATAACGCGCCAGCGTTATCCGCCGCCCCTGGGACGGCGGATAACCTGTTCCAGGTCATGCGCCCTACGCGGGCTTCAGAACGGCCGGCTGCCGGACAGGCTGATGCGCTTCAGGCGGCGCTTCTCGCTCGCCGGGAAGGCGTTGCGGCCGTGCAGCACAGCCTGGTTGTCCCACCAGACGATGTCGCCCACCGACCATTTGTGGCTGTAGATCAGCTCAGGTTTCTGCAGGTGTGCGCGCAGCTTCTCCATCAGCGCGGCGCCCTGCACGGGATCGGCGCCGGGGATTTCCACCTCGGTGTGCACCGAGAGGAACAGCACGCGCTTGCCGCTCTCCGGGTGGGTGCGCACCAGCGGGTGTTCGGTGCCCTGGATGGGCTCGATGTCCGGGGTGCGGTAGCGCACGAAGGTGCCGTTGTAGCCGCCGCTCTTCAGGCGAACGAACGGGTTGTAGTTGATCAGCCGCAGCGGATCGATCTCGGCGCGGCTCGCTTCGTCCAGTGTCTCGTAGGCGCGGACGAGGTTGGTGAACTGGGTTTCGCCGCCGGTTTTCGGCACCTCCAGCGCGTAGAGGAAGGAGCCGGACGAGGGAATCGGCGTCCATTGGTGATCGACATGGGCGGGCAGGGCGAAGTTGCCCAGCTCGCCGTCCTCGGTGTTGGCCACCTTGACGATGTCCGGCGCCTTGCCGTCGGCGCCGGAGGACAGCACCGGCACATCGGCCGGCGGCTGGAACACCGCGCCGAACAGGGTGGCGAAGCGCAGGTACTGCTGATCGTCGAGCTGCTGGTCCTTGAAGACCAGGATGTGGTGCTCGCGGTGGGCCTGCCTGATCGCCAGGATCTGCTCCGGCGTCAGCGGCTCGCGGGCATCCAGGCCGCGTACTTCGGCGCCCAGCGGGGCGTCGAGGGGGACGATGGCGAAGGGTTCGGGGGTGGTTTGTTGAACGGCGTTGGAGTGGGTCATCGGGATAATCCTGAGTGGGGGGAGTCCCTCTCCCCAGCCCTCTCCCTGAGGGGAGAGGGGGTATTCGAGTGAGGCATGCCGGATGTGCTCTCCTGATACTTCGATATCAGGAGGGGAGCATTGGCTGCGCTTCACGCCGACCCGGTCCCCTCTCCCGCAAGCGGGAGAGGGTTAGGGGTAGGGGCTCGTGGTTTCGGCAGTTAAGTCTCAAACCTTCTTGATCGTCCGGCTGCGTTGCCCGTCGACGCCCACCGGCACTTCGCCGGTCAGCGTCACGCGGCGCACGATGCGCGGCTGGGTGCCGTAGTCGTCGACGGCGTAGTGCTGGGTGGCGCGGTTGTCCCAGATGGCCACGTCGCCCGGTTGCCAGCGCCAGCGCACGGTGTTCTCCAGGCGGGTGACGTGGCTCTGCAGCACGGCGAACAGGTGCGCCGAGTCGTGCTGCGAGAAGCCCTTCAGGCGCTTGACGAAGTGCCCCAGCAGCAGGGTCTTCTCGCCGCTGATGGGGTGGACGCGCACCACCGGGTGCTCGGTCTCGTAGAGGGTGGAGGTGAACACCTTGCGGTATTCCTCCAGGCGCGCCGGGTCGAAATTCGGCTTGATGCCGGCGTAGTCGTATTCGTTGCTGTGCACCGCCCAGAGCGAATCGGCCAGGGCCTTGAGCTCCGGCGTCAGGTCGTCGTAGGCCGTCGCAGTGTTGGCCCACACGGTGTCGCCGCCGGCCTCGGGGGCCACCACGTTGCGCAGGATCGAGGCCTTGGGGTAGGCGTCGACGAAGGTCACGTCGGTGTGCCAGGAGTTGGCGCGGCGACCCTGGGCGCCGTCCAGTTCCAGCAGGTAGTGGGTGCCTTCCTGCACCGGCACCGTGGGGTGCGCCACCGGCTCGCCGAGCAACTGGGCGAAGGCTTCCTGGCCCTGGTCGTCGAGTTGCGTCTGGCCACGGAAGAAGATCACCTTGTGTTTCACCAGCGCCGCCTGAATGGCCTCGATGGTGGCGGCGTCCAGTTCGCCGGACAGGATCACGCCGCGAATTTCCGCGCCGATGCGGCCGGCCACGGGGTGGATGTCCAGGGCGACCAGGTCTGGTTGGATCGCTTGTGCTGCGTTGCTCATGTCATCGTCCTCTTGCTGTCACAGGGGTACTGCAATGGAGCCGCGCCCGTGGGCGCGGCGGATGGGGTTCAGAAGTCGTAGCGAACGGAGGCGCCCAGGGTGCGCGGCTGGCCCACCGAGGCGGTGTAGGAGCCGTTGATGCTGGCGAAGGCGGCCAGGTAGTAGTCCTTGTCGAAGGCGTTCTTCAGCCAGACCGAGGCATCCAGCTGGCCTTCGCCGAGGTCCTTGCGCAGGCCGACGGAGAAGTTCGCCAGGCCGTAGCCGTCGATCTTCGAGAGGTCGGAGTTGTCCAGCGTGCCTTCGGCGGAGGAGCGGTAGGCGTAGCTGGCGGTGAGGTAGGGCTGCACACCACTGTCGAGATTCCAGCTGTACTCGCCGTTGAGGTTGGCGATCCATTTCGAGGCGCCCACCACGCGCTGGCCGGTGAGGTCGCAGGTGGCTGGTGCGCCGGGCTGGGTGGAGACCTCCGCCGGGCACGGGGCGTCCTTGAACGACAGGTAGGTGACGTCGTTGTAGGAGCCGTTGAAGTTCAGCCGCAGGCCGCGTACCGGCAGTGCGGTGGCCTCCCACTCCACGCCGCGCGAGCGCACGCTACCGGCGTTGGAGAGCACCTGCACCAGGGTGGAGGAGTTCGCCGGCTGGTAATAGGTGGTGGCCTGGTAGCCGTGGATGCCGGTCCAGAAGAGGTTCGCGTTGAGCTGCAGGCGGTCGTCGAGCAGCGTCGACTTGATCCCCAGCTCCGCATCGTTGGCCCGCTCCGGGCCGACCAGCAGGGAGTCCGCACCGGCGGTGGGGGCGCTGGCCACCGCCAGGTTCACCCCGCCGGATTTTTCGCCGTGGGACAGCGAGGCGTAGCCCAGCAGGTCGTCGCTGAACTGGTAGCTCAGGCTCAGCAGCGCCGAGGGCGAGAAGTTGTAGAGGCTCAGGTCGCCCGAGTCATAGGCGCCCAGCTGGTTGTTGCGCACCACGGCGCCGATGCCGGTCACCGGCGTGCCGCCGACTGGCGAGAAGCGCTGCACCTTGGCGTACTTCTGTTCATAGGTGCCACGCAGGCCCGCGGTGAAGTCCAGCTTGTCGGTGAGGTGCCAGGTGCCCTGGGCGAACAGCGCGAAGCTGTCGGTCTCGATCTTGCCGTTGGCCTTGGAGTAGTTGTTGTTCAGGGCGTTGAGGTCGGTGCCCAGCAGGTAGCGGTCGGCCAGCGGGCCATAGTCGGTGAAGGTCTTGTTGCCCAGGTTCTGGTTGAACGCGTAGGCACCCAGCACGTAGTCGAAGGCTCCGCCGGTGGGCGAGGCCAGGCGGATTTCCTGGGAGAACTGGCGGTCGTGGACTTCCACGCCGGTGTTGTTGATCGCCGAGACGTTGAGCTGCTCGTCGTTGGCCGGGGTGAAGTGCCAGTAGCGGTAGGCGCTGATGGAGGTCAGCTTGTAGCCACCGTTGAGATTCCAGTTGGCCTCTACCGAGCTGCCGCCCTGGTGCACGCTGACGTGCTGGCGGCCGTTGATGTTGACCTTGTGGTCGTCCGGGTCGTGCACGGGCGCTGCACCTACCGCGGCGGCGCGCTGCCAGAAGCGGTCGGCGGCGCCGTACACCACCATGCTGCCGTTGCTGGAGTCCTCTTCGTTGTAGTCGTTGATCCAGCGCAGGTCGAAGTCCTCGCTGGGCTTGAACAGCAGTTGCCCACGGATGCCCTGGCGCTCGCCGCCGTTGAGGGTGTTGTCGTCGTGGATGTTCTTGATGTAGCCGTCGTCGCGGGTGCGATAGGCCGAAACGCGCCCGGCCAGGGTGTCGGTCAGCGCGCCGGAAACCGTGCCCTTGCCCTGGAAGTAGCCATCCTGTCCGCCGGAAACCTCCACGCTGCGCTCCGGGGTGAAGGTGGGCGCGCGGGTGCTGATGTTCAGCACGCCGGCCGTGGTGTTCTTGCCGAACAGCGTGCCTTGCGGGCCGCGCAGCAGCTCCAGCTGCTCGATGTCGAGCAGGTCGAACACCGCCATGCCCGGGCGGCCGAGGTAGACGTTGTCCAGGTAGACCCCGGCGCTGCCCTCCAGGCCGTCGCTGGCCGGGTTGTTGCCGATGCCGCGCACCGCGATGCTCGACTGCCGCGCGTGGATGAAGGCGACGTTCACGCTGGGCAGGATCTGCTGCAGGTCCTGCACCTTGTAGACGCGCTGGGTCTCCAGGGTTTCGCCGCCGACCACGGTGATCGGCGTGGGCACCTTCTGCGAGTCTTCCTCGCGGCGGCGGGCGGTCACGGTGACCTTGCCCAGGGCGGTGTCGGCCTTGGCCGGCGTGGCGCTGACGGCCTTGCCGGTGGCGCTGGCGCTACTGTCGTCCGGGCTTTCCTCGGCGAGCACCGGCAGGGCGCCGCCCAGGGCCAGCAGCAGGACTACGGCATAGTCCGGAGCGCGCAGCCGGCGCGGGGTGAAGAGAGAAGGCGAATGGCTCGAAATCATGCTGTGTCCTTGTCCGCCCGCGCTGATCGCGGGCAAAAGGGGGCCGCGCCACCCAAGCTGTGGCGATCGACGAATTCAGGGGATTTGGCTTGCGCGGGCTGTCAGCGACAGCGGGGCTGGCACATTCGCGGGCGGAGGTGGTGCAAGGCTGGCATCGGGCGACTCCTGGTCTGAGCTATATTCTTAGTTCATAAAAGAATAGATGTTTGTTTTATTCTTCGTTGACGGAATAAGAGCTTGCATTTAAAACCAGCGCATAACGAGCGGCAAATGCCTTTGCCCACTATTTTCAATGCCGGAAATGCATCATGGATCTGCGCCAACTCCGCTACTTCATCGCCCTGAACGAACACCGCAGTTTCGTCCGCGCCGCCGACGCCATGGGTATCACCCAGCCGGCGTTCAGCCGCAGCATCCAGGGGCTGGAACAGGAGCTGGGTTGCCGCCTGGTGGACCGTGGCAGCAAGGACCTGCGGCCGACGCCCGAGGGCCAGGTGGTACTGCAGCACGCCCTGAGCCTGGTGCAGGGCGCCAACAACCTGAGCCACGCGGTGGCCCGGCTGAACAAGCTGGACTCCGGCGAGCTGCGCTTCGGCAGCGGCCCGGCGCCGGCGCAGAAGCTGGTGTCCGACGCGGTGGCGAGGTTCGTCAAGCGCTACCCGCGCATCCATATCCAGTTCGGCGTGGACAACTGGGAGCGCCTGGCCCGGAGCCTGAGCCGCGAGGAGATCGAGTTCTTCGTCGCCGACATCCGCCACTTCGAAGCCGACCCGAACTTCCAGACCCGCCCGCTGAAGCCGCGCAGCGGCCTGTTCTTCTGCCGCCAGGGGCACCCGCTGCTGGCCAAGGAGAGCCTGTCCACCAACGACATGTTCGCCTACCCGCTGGCGGCCACGCTGATCCCGCCCAGCGCACGGAAGATGCTCGCCAACCTCAGCGGCAAGATCGACATCAGCACCAACGTGCAGTGCGAAGACATGGCCTCGCTGGTGCGCATCGTCAGCCAGACCGACGCCATCGGCATCGCCGTGGAAGAGGCGCTGAGCGAACCCATGGCACGGGGCGAACTGGTGCGCCTGCACTTTCGCAACCTGCCGCAGAACGTCGACATCCTCCAGGCCCGCTGCGGCATCGTCACCCGCAGCGGCGACCGCCTTTCGGCGGCGGCTCGGGCGATGATCGAGCTGTTGGTGGACATTGACGCCGGGGTAGAGAGCGAGGTGGCTTGAGGCGATTCGCGAGCAAGCTCGCTCCTGCGAAGAGCGCACGGACTCGGCCTTGTAGGAGCGAGCTTGCTCGCGAACCCTGCAGGCTTAGAACCCGCTCTCGCGCAAGGCCACCGCAATCAGCCGGGTAACCCCTTCGCCCAGCCAGCTGCGCCGCGCACCTTCGATCTGCAGGTGCCCGCGGGTCTCGTGCAGCCCCGGCGGGGGCGCGTCGAGTTTGACCAGCACATGGAACAGCGCCGGGTTGGGCACCAGCGCTTCACCCTGCGGGTTGACGTTCAGCGGGCCGCCGTAGCGCGAGGCGAGCATCGGCTGTTCCAGCTGGCTGATGCGCGTGGTGCCGATCAGCACCACCTGGCCCTCGATGGGGCTGGGCACGCCTTCGGGGTAGAAGCGCACCTGGCCGCCATCGGTGAGGCGCTGGACTTCGTCCTGCTTGACGTAGGCGTCCACCAGCCAGTGGCGCGGGTCCACCAGCACGCCGATGGGTTCGCGGGTGTTGATCCACTGGCCGGGTTTCCAGTCCGGGTTGACGTCCAGCCAGCGACCGGCGAAGGGCGCCTGAAGCGTCAGGCGCGCCATCTCGTTGCGCGCGGCGCGAACCTGCTGGTACTCCACGCCCAGGCGCTGGCGGGTGACGGCTTCCTCGGAGAGGCCCGACGGGTCCGCGAGCATGCCGGCCAGGCGGCCCTGGTAGCCGCGAATGCCGGCTTCGCTGCCGCGCACCTTGGCGGCGATGTCGGGTTCTTCCATGACCGCCAGGGTCTCGCCCTGGCCGACTTCGCCGCCGGGGCGCAGGTCACGCAGCAGCGCCGGGAAGGGCGCGTAGACGTGCAATTGCTGCGCCGCGCGGGCCACGCCCATGGCATGCACCTGGGTGCGCCAGGGGATCGCCAGCAGGAGCAGCACGCCGCCCAGTACCGCGAGGAACACCAGCTTGCGTCGCGGCTTCACTTCCGCGCGGCGCTGCCACCAGACCTTGAGTTCGCGCCACACGGGCTGAACGATGAACCAGCTGATTTCCACGGCGAACAGGAATATCCCCAGCAGTTTGAAGAAGAAGTAGTAGACCGCCACGGCGATGCCGAGGAACAGCAGCAGGCGGTAGACCCAGGTGCCGAAGGCGAAGGCCACCAGCGCTCGGCGCTTGCCGGTGGGGAAGTGCTCCGGCCAGGGTTCGTCCAGCCCCAGCAGGTTGCGCCGCAGCGTGGTGCGGGCGAGGGCGCCGGCGCGTTCGTGCAGGTTGGGGAAGTCCAGCAGGTCGGAGAAGATGAAGTAGCCGTCGAAGCGCATGAAGGGGCTGGCGTTGAGCGCCAGGGACAGCGCCCAGCTGGTGGTGGCCAGGTACAGCAGGGCGTTGCGCAGCGGGCCCGGGTCGGCCAGGGCCCAGCCCAGGGTGGACAACCCCGCCAGGCCCAGTTCGGTGATGATCCCGGCGCTGGCGATCGCCAGGCGCTGGCGGTTGCTGCGCAGCTTCCAGCTCTCGCCGGTGTCGGTGTAGAGCATCGGCCACATCACCACGAAGGCGATGCCCATGTGCGCGACCTTCAGCCCCAGCCGTGTCGCGACCAGGGCGTGGCCCAGTTCGTGGAGCGTCTTGGCCACCACCAGCGCGGCGGCGAAGCTGAGCAGCCCTTCCAGGGAGAAGGATTCCACCACGTCATGGGTGAAGGTGTCCCACTGGTGCGTCACCAGGACGATGCCGGCGAGGCTGAGCAGCAGCACCAGCATCGCCACGTAGCGATTGAACAGCCAGTCCAGGCTGCCGGCGATGGCGCGCAGGAAGCGCTGCGGGCGCAGCAGCGGAATGCGGAAGAACAGGTAGTGGTGCAGCCACCAGTTCCAGGTGGTCCAGCGCTTGCCTTCGCTGCGCTCCTGCAGCCGCGCCAGGGCTTCGGGGCCCGGGCGCAACAGCTGGTGGTGCTCGAGGAACTGGCGCAAGCCCGTTACCTGCTCGGCTTCGGGCTTGAGCGCGGTCTGCTCGGCGATCTGCTCGGCGATCTGCCGGGGTGTCTGTTCCCAGCGCAGCAGGCATTCGAACTCCAGCCAGCCGATGCGGTAGAAGCGGTTGAGCACGCTGTCGTGGATCACCCATACCGGCTCGCCGTCCGGGCCGGGCGCGGCTTCGTCCAGGCGCAGGTCGTCGCGCAGCGGCGGGGTGGGCAGGTCTTCGGCGGCTATGTCCATCGCCGTTACCAGCCGGTCCAGGCACGCAGGGATGCGAGCGGGCGGCGCAGCAGGTAGTAGCCGAGCACCACGCGCTCGCCATACAGCTTGGCGGTGCCGTGCAGGCCGAGGCGGGCGTGGGGCGGGGCGTCCTGCACGCTGGCGAGCAGGCGGTAGGAGGCGACGCCTTCGTCGCTGGGCTTGGCCTGGTAGCTGGTTTCGAGGATTTCCCCGTGCAGCGGGTCGAGGGGGTAGGCGGTGAGGAACAGCGCGACCTTCGCCCCCGGCTCCAGGGCGATGGCGTCGGCCACCGGCAGTTGGATGCGCATGCCCGGCGCCTTGGGATCGGCGATCTGCAGGATGCGTTCGCCGGTCACCACCGGTTTGCCCAGCCAGTCATTGGGGTCGCTGTACACCGCCACGCCGGCGCGTGGCGAGAGCACGCGGGTGCGCGCCAGCTGCGCCTGCACGGCGGCCAGTTCGGCGCGGCGCTGGCGGGCGCGGCCGTCGAGCACGGTCAGTTCGCTCTTGCTCTGCGGGTTGTCGAAGGCACGCTGGCTGGCTGCCACGAGTTCGGCGTCGGCGACGGCGACTTCCTTGGCCAGCACGTCGGCGCGGCTGCGCAGGGTGGTTTCGTCGAGCTCGAACAGCGGCGTGCCGACGTCGACGCTCTGGTTGGGGCGCACGAGGATTTTCGCGATCACCCCGTCGATCGGCGAGCTGATGGCCTGGGCATTGCGCGAGACGACCTCGGCCGGCGCCAGGGCGGTCTGTCGTACCGGGATCAACAACAGGGCAGCAAGGGCGAGCAGCGCGACCAGCGCCTGGCGCTTGTTCGGCCGCCAGTAGCGCAGCTTGCGCCGCGGGCCGAAAGCGGCCCAGGCGTGCGCCCAGGTCTGCCAGATGCCTTGCAGCAGCGGTTGCAGGTTGCGCGGTGGCGCTTCGTCGAGGAGGAACAGCACCAGGCCGAGGCGCTTGCCCTCGCGGTCATGCAGCGGTACGCACCAGAGCCCCGCCGGCCACCACTCGCTCCAGCCTTCGGCGATATCCGCCGGCGGCTCGATGGCGTCGCGGGCCAGCCAGGCGGGCGTGGCGTCGGGCAGCTGCGCGGCGATCCAGCGGCTGGCGCGTTCCAGCCAGACCAGGTAGGGCGAGTCTTCGGTGGGCTTGGCCAGGCCGGATACCGCCAGCAGTTCGTTGCGCGAGTCGTGGCAGGCGAATACCAGCGCCTGGTGGAAGCGCAGCAGCGGGAACAGGTCGTTGGCGATGCTGAAGGCCAGGGCGCCCAGCGAGTCGGCCGCCAGCGCCTTGTCGCGCACGGTGGCCAGGCTCAGCAGCAGCTGGGGTGGCGGCAGCAGCTCACTCATGGCTTTCGGGGAAGCGCGCGACCCCGCTCATGCCGGCGATCAGTTCCGGGTAGCTGGCATCCAGCCGGGCTTCGAGTTCCACGGTCTGTGCCACGGCGTCGACCCGCGCGTTGATCACGCTGACCTTGGCCGGGTAGTGCTTGCCGGTCTCGTGGATGTCCACTTCCAGGGGCATGCCGGGGCGCAGGTTGGGCAGCAGCGAGGAGGGGACGTTGAGGCGTACCTTCAGTGCGCCGTCACTGACCAGGTCGAACAGCGGCGTGCCGGCCGAGACGGTCTGGTAGGGCTTCACGTAGACCTTGGCGATGCGCCCGGAGAAGGGTGCGTCGACCAGGCAGTAGCCGGCCTGGGCGCGGGCCAGGGTGAGGGCGCCGTCGGCCTTCTGTACTTCGGTGTTGGCCATGGCCACTTCCAGGTCGCCCACGGCGTCGAGCTTGCGCAGGTTCTGCTTGGCGGCCAGGTTGGCGCGGGCCATGTTCAGCTCGGCGGCGGCGACCTTGGCGCGGGCGTTGACTTCCACGCAGTTGAGCTGGGCCAGCGGCGCGTCCTTGGCGACCTTGTCGCCGAGGGTGGCCTTGAGGGCGCCGAGGGTGCCGTTCATCTGGGCGGAGAGGGTGGTTTCCAGGTCCGACACCAGCAGCACGCGGATGGCGCCGGGGTCCTGGCTGTCGGGCAGTGGCGCGGGGCCGTTGCTGGCGTCGTCGGCCAGCGCCGGTTGAAGGATCATCAGGCACAGCGGGAGGAGCAGGGGCGACAGCTTACTGCGCAGGTGCGGCATTGGTGCTTCCTTGTTGGCTGCTCGGGGCGCTGCTGGCGAGGAGGTTGGTGCTGGTCTGTTGCTCCAGGGTGCGCTGGATCTCGCGGGCCAGGGTCTTCACGTCGTGGTTCTCGATTTCCTTGGGCATCACCTCGAAGCCCACCGAGTTGTACAGCCGGCCCCAGGCGGCCTGGGCGTCGGAGTAGGCGGCTTCGCGCTGGTAGCGCGAGAGCAGGTAGCGGCCTTCGGCGCGGATCAGCTCCAGCTCGCTGCCCAGGGCGGCGCCACGGGCGGACTGGGCATAGCTGAGCAGGCTCTGGTCGACGCGCAGGCTTTCGTCGGCGAACTCCACTTCCTGGCGGGCCAGCTGGTAACGCAGCAGGCCGACCCGGACCTGGGTCAGGATGGCCATGGACAGCGCGGTGCGGCGCATGTCGTCGGTCTTCTCCTGGCTGGCCTCGGCGGCCTTGATGTCCGGGTACTGGGCCAGGCGCAGCAGGTTCATCGAGACGTTGATGCCGGTCTGGTTCCAGTCGTTGTTGTACAGGTACTTGTTGGAGTCGTACTCATACCCGTAGTTGAAGCTGACGTTGGGCCACAGCTGGGCCTTGGCGATCTTCAGGTCGTTCATGTCGACGCGCTTGCGGTACCACTCCTCCATGATCTCGGGGCGGCGCTCCAGGGACAGGCGCTCGAGCTGCTCGACGTTATTGGTCACCAGCGGCAGCGGCTGCTCGCCGATGTCGGCCAGGACCATCTTGGTATTCGGCGGCAACGACATCAGTGCGGCCAGTTCGGCACGGGCGAACTCCAGGTCCTGGCGGCGCACGGTGAGCATGTAGACCGAATCGAGCAGGGCGCGCTGGTAGGCGAGGATGTCCTGGCGCGGGAGCAGGCCCTTGCCTTCGGCCTCGCGGGCGGAGGTCAGGGCGCGGTGGGTACGCATCAGCAGGCCGTCCACTTCCGGCAGCAGGCGCTGGGCACCCAGGGCGCGCCAGTAGGCGTTGCGCACGTCCTGCAGGACGTTCTGCGCGACCTTCTCACGGCGCTCCTCGGCCATCAGCATCTGGTCGTTCTTCTGCTGGGTGCGGTAGTAGGCAACACCGAAGTCCAGCAGGCTCCAGGACAGCCCCAGGCTGTAGAGCTGGCGGTAGCGCTCTTCCGAGGTGGAGGGGCGCAAGCTGACCTGGCGGTCCTCGATGCCGATGGAGGTGCCGCCGGAGTCGTTGTTGCGCCCGGCATAGCCGGCCGAAGCGACGACTCTGGGCAGCATTTCGTGGCTGGTGACGTCGCGCAGGTCGGAGGCCAGCGCGCTTTCCAGCAGCTTGAGGCGGTAGTCGAGGTTGTACTTCAACGCGCGTGCCGAGGCTTCGTAGAAGGTGATCGGCCCGTTGACCGGCTCCTGTTCCTTGTACATCCGCGCCTGGTCGTCGATCACCCGCTGGCGCATCTCCTCCTCGGTGTAGGGCTTGGGCTCGAACGCCGAACAGGCGCTGAGCAGGATGCTGACGGTGATGGTGGCGCTCAGGCATTTCAGTGCGTAGGCGGGCATGTTCTGTCCTTGATCCATCCGAGAGAGTCGCTTGTTCCTCATTGGCCGCCGCTCCGACGCTGGGCGGCCTCGCGCAGCTGGGCGCGGAAGCCCGGTGCGGTCTGCGTGGCGTTGTCCGGTTTGCCCACCATGTCGGCGGGGAAGGGTGCCCAGAGTGACGGGTCGGGCAGCAGCCCGTCGGCGCTCAGGCTGATGACGCCATGGCGGCCGTCCACCCAGTTCTTGTCCAGGTCGCTGGCGCGGCGGCTTTCGGCCACGGCGCGGGCGACGAACTGGCCCTTCACCTCACCCAGCCGGGCGCCCAGCGAGGGGCTGTCGATCTCCGGGGTGGCGAAGAACTCGACGTTGCTGCCGTCGGCCCCCCAGCCGGAGAGCGACAGGCGCTCGTCGACGCGCTCGACCACCGGTTGCACGAAGATCGCCGGGTCGACGTCGGGAATCCGGTCGCGCGGGTAACCGTCGTCGCCGAAACGGTCGAAGTGCGGGCCCGGCGGAATGTACGGCGTGGCGATGTTCAGGGTGATGGTCAACTGCGCCTGGTCGGTGAGCCCGGCCAGGTCGCTGATGGTGTAGGTGAAGTAGTCCTTGAGGATGTTTCCCAGCCCGGCGGCGGCCAGCACTTCGCGGTTGCTCTGGTCGATGGTGTAGGTGTAGCTGCCATCGGCATTGAGCACGAGGGTGCCGTAGCGCCCGGCAATGGGCTGGCCGACGACCCCGGCGGTGCCGCTGCCGGTTTCCTCGCCGGTGCGGATGCCGGTCACGCTGATGGAATCACCGCCGTCCACGTCGCTGTCGTTAGGCAGCACGTTGCCCGTGGCTTGTGGCGCCGGGGTCTCGTCGCTGGCGAAGTTGCTGTCGTCGCGGGCGACCGGGTTGTCGTCGGCGCCCTGGATGGTCACGTTCAGGCGCGCGTCCGAGGTGGCCCCGGCGGTATCGCGCATGCGGTAGGTGAAGACTTCGCTGAGGGTCTGCCCGGCGGTGCGCAGCGCCTGCACGGTGGGGTTGGCGTTGTCCACCAGGTACTCGAAGCTGCCGTCGGCGTTGATCAGCAGTTTGCCGTAGAGGCCTTGCAGCACACTGCCGGCGTTGGCCGATGTGCCGTTCTGGTTGGTGTAGTAGACGACGGTCCTGGTCTCGCCGTATTGCACGCCGTCGACGTCGGTGTCGTTGTCCAGCACGTTGCCGCGCGGGTCGATCCCTGGCGTGCCGTTGTTCACACCGCCGGCCTCGACGGCGATGGCGTTGTCGTCGCTGGCGATGGGGACGTCATTGCGGCCGTCGATGGTGATGGTCAGCAGGCCGGGCGTGGCGCCACCCCAGATGTCCGCGCCCAGGTAGGTGAACTTGTCCTGCAGGGTCTGGCCACTGGCACGCAGGGCTTCGACTTCCGGCAGGGTGTTGTCCAGGGCATAGCTCCAGCTGCCGTCCTGATTGAGCGTCAGCGTGCCGTACTGGCCCCGCAGCGTCTGGCCGGGCGCGGTGACGGTGCTGGACGTGGGGCTGTCGCCGGCCCAGAAGGAGACCACGTGCATCACGTCCTGCGGGATGGTGGTGATGGTGTCCGGGTCGGTGTCGTTGGCCAGCACATTGCCCGATGGATTGCTGCCCGGCACGTTGTTGTGCAGGCCACCGTCCTCCACGGCGGTGCCGAAGTCCGGTTCGGTGACCGGCGGTTCGTTGCGGCCACGGATGAGGATGATCAGGGTCGCATGGTCGTTGAGGTTGCCGTCGTCGGTCACCTGGTAGGTGAAGGATTCGATGGCGAAGGCCAGCGGGCCGAGGGAGATGATGTCCGGGTTGCTGCTGTCGACGAAGTACTGGTAGCTGCCGTCGGCGTTGATCACCAGGGTGCCGAACGCGCCCTGGATGGTCTGCGGGCTGCCGGGCACGACAGCCACGGTGTTCACCTGGGCACCTTCCGGGCCTTTGGCGATGGTGGTGACGACCATATGGTCGCCGGCATCGACATCGGTGTCTTTGCCGATACCGTCGAAGATCCCGGTCAGGCCGGTGATCACGTTGCCGGTGGGGTTGCGTCCGCCGCTGCCGTCGAGGTTGGCCACCGCATAGTTGATGTCGTCGGCGGCCACCGGGGCGTCGTAGCGGCCTTCGATGGTGATGGTCAGCTGGGCGATGGAGCTGGCGCCGTCGGTGTCGTGCATGCGGTAGGTGAAGGTTTCCACCAGGCTGTCGCCGAGCTTGAGCGCCTGCACCGCCGCCAGGCTGTCGTTCACCGTGTAGGTGTAGGTGCCGTTGGCGTTGAGCACCAGGGTGCCGTAGCTGCCGGCGACCACGCCACCGCTGGCGGTGAGGTCGATCAGCGTGCCGCCAGCGGCTTCGGTGCCGGTGCGGGCAGCGTCCACGACCTTGGTTTCCCCATAGGCGGCGCCGTCCACATCGAGGTCATTGGGCAGCACGTTGCCGGTGGCCGGAACGCCCGGAGTGGTGTTGAGCGTGCCGCCGGCCTCGATGGCGGTGCCGCTGTCGTCGGCGGCGATGGGGGTGTCGTTCTGCCCGTGGATGATGACGGTAAAGGTGCGGGTGACGGATTTGCCCAGGGGGTCGCTGACGGTGTAGGTGAAGACCTCGGTGAGCGTGTCGTTGTAGGTGCGCAACGACTGGACCGCCGGGTCGAGGTTGTTGACCAGGAAGCGGTAGCTGCCGTCGGCGTTGAGCAGCAGCGTGCCGTGATTGCCGGCCAGGTCGGCTCCGACGTTGCCGCTGACACCGTTGGGGTTGACCACGGCTGTGATGGTCAGCACGTCGCCGTCCGGGTCGGTGTAGGAGCCGCGGATGCTGCCCGTCGGGTCCAGCCCCGGGACGTTGTTGTTCAGCCCGCCGGCCTCGGTGGCGTGGATCTCCACGGGCTGTACGACGGGCGGGTCATTCACCCCGGTCACGGTGATCACCAGCTGCGCCTGGTCGGTCAGCCCGCCGCTGTCATGGATGCGGTAGGTGAAGATCACGTCGAGGGACTGGTTGGCGGTGAGGGCGAGGATCGCCGGATCGGCGCTGTTGACCGTGAAGAGGTAGGCGCCATCCACGCCGATGACGAGCCGGCCGAAGTCGCCGCTGATGAGCGTGCCGTTGGCCAGCCGTGCAACCGTGCCGGTAATGCCGGTGATGCCGGCGACGGTGGTCAGGCTGCCGCCGGCGGTTTCCAGGCCCGAGCGCACGCCATCGACCCGGAGCTTGTCGGCGTTGGGCTGGTCGGCGTTGTCGACGTCGGTATCCACGCCGGTGCCAGGGGTGCCAGTGATGACGTTGCCGATGGCACTGGTCGCTGGTGGGTTGTTGTCACTGGCACCGGCGGTCACGGCATTGTGATCGTCCACCGCCACCGGTGCATCGTTGACGCCCTGGATGGTGATGGTCAGGGTCGTGACGGCGCTCAGGCCTCCCTTGTCGGTCACCTGGTAGGTGAAGACCTCGGTGAGTTGTTCCCCGGGCGACAGCGCGTTGACGCGGGGATTGCTGTTGTCGATCACGTAGCGGTAGGTGCCGTCGGCATTGATGCTCAGCGTGCCGTAGAGAGCCTGCACGTTGGTCGGCGTACCGCTGACAACCGGGAGGATGCGACCGCCGCCGAGTCCGTCGAAGCGCACCAGGCTGACGGCTTTGGTTTCACCCAGCGCTATGGAATCTACGTCGGTGTCGTTGAGCAGAACGTTGCCGATGGCGTCAGATCCGAGGCTGCCATTGTTGGTGCCACCGGCCTCGACGGCGGTGCCTTCATCAGGATTGGCGATCGGGGTGTCGTTGGCGCCGTGGATATCGACGGTGAAGGCAGCCGAACTGGCGAGATTGCCGAGGTCGGCGATGTAGTAGCCGAAGGAGTCGCGCAGCATGTCGGTGCCGGTGCGCAGGGCCTGGACGGCTGCGTTGTTGTTGTCGACCACGTACTGGTAGCCGCCATTGGCGGTGATGTACAGCGTGCCGTAGCGGCCGGCGAGGCTGACGACGGTGCCATCGTTCGGGACGTTGACGCCAGCACCGGCGGCATTTTCCAGGCGGGTCACGCGCAGCACATCGTCATTGGTGGCGATGTCGACGTCGGTGTCGTTGTCCAGCACGTTGCCGGTGGGGTTGACCCCGGGGTCTGCGTTGAGGTTGCCGCCGGCCTCGACGGCGATGGCAACGTCCGGATGGGCCACGGGCGCGTCATTGACCGGGTCGATGATGATGTTCATCTGGTCGGTATCGCTCAGGGCGTCGGCCGGATTCTGCCCGGGTGTTCCGTCCCCGGTCGTGGGGTGGTCGCCGAAGTTGCCCTGGTCATTGGTGACCATGGTCAGCGTCTCGGCGTCGCGGAAGGTGTTGAAGTCCTGGTTGCCCTTGTAATAGAGCTGGCTGAGCAGCGCGTTGATCTGCGCGAGGGTGCCACGCAGCACCAGGGTGTTGCTGGCGCCGGCGGGCGGGGTCGCGTCGGGCGCCGGGGTGGTGGCACTGGTCCAGAGCACGCCGTGGAGCACCGAGAGGGTGACGGTGAGCTCGCCGTTGCCCGCGTCCACGTCGCTGATCGCCAGACCGCCGATGTGCAGCACGGTGTCTTCCTGGCCATGCTGGTCGGAGACGGTGTTGATCGGCGCCTCGTTGAGGTGCACGTAGCCGAAGTTGGCCTGGCCGGTGGGGCCGTCGCTGGCGGTGCCGCCGTCGAGGGTCAGCTCCACCCGGTTGAAGGTATTGCCGGCGCCGTCGGTGTCGATCCGTACATTGAGGGTGTTGCCCGGATCACCCGCCACCGGGTTGCTGACCTGCGCCGCCACGTCGACCCGGTACAGGCCGCTGGGCAGGATGCTGAAGACATACTGGCCGTTGGTATCGGTGGTGGTAGTCGCCAGCTGCGCGTCGTCGCCGGTTCCGAACAGGCCGTCCGCACCGGCCCAGGTCAGGGTGACGGTCTGCCCGGCCAGACCTGTTCCGTCGGGGGTGGTGCTGCTGGTGGCCGAGGCCGTGTCGTCCCACAGGGTGCCGCGTACCACACCGAAGGCGATGCCGACGCTCTTCATGTAGTTGTTCAGCACCGTATTATCCGCGCCCGGCCCGTCCTGCCCGGTGCGCTCGCCAGTGGCGCTGCCGGCCGCGCCGACCGCCGAGCCGCCCCAGCTGGTGAAGCTCTGCGGCAGGCTGGTCCAGGTCAGCACCGCGGAGCTGGCGGCATTGTTGGCGATGGGGTTGTCCGGCACGGTGACGCTGTAGCGGAAGCTGACCTTGTCACCGACGTCGAGCTTGGCGATGTCCAGGCCGATGCCGACGGCCGGGTCCGCATCGATGGTAAGGGCCAACCCGGCCAGGGTTGCCGCACCGCCGGGGAGAAAGTCGGTGAGGGTGTAGGTGACGGCGATGTTGTTGGCGTCGGTAATGGTGACGCTGACGAACTGGTAGTTGCTGCCGCCCGGCAGCTTGTCCTGCAGGTGGACATCGTAGGCCGGCACGTTGCCGTTCTGCTGGAAGCTCACTTCCAGGGTCGCGTCGGTGGTATTGCCGGCATTCAGGGTCAGGTCGATCACCGATTTGGTCGGGTCGGTGAAGCCCGGTTCGACCACGGTTTCGTAGAGAATCCCGCTCTGCCCACGGGGTTCGCTGATGTTGTCGACGTATTCGCTGACCTGCATGCCCAGTTGGGTGCCGGCCTGGTTGCCGACGGTATTGCGCACCCGCACGTTGAAGTCGATGACCACGCCTTCTATGTCGTCGTCGCCTGGCAACTGCTCGGTGTTGGTCAGGTTGCCCAGGCTGATGGTGATCCGCTGGCCATTGTTGATGCCTCCGGTCTGGGCGATGGAGTACAGGGAGGAGTCCAGCACCACGGTCGGGCCGGGCCAGGCGCCGGGGTTGGACGGATCGACCGGTACGTTGGGGTCGATCGGGCGCGCTACGGGGCTGAGCTGGTTGCCTGCTATCCACAGGCCGGCCACGGTGTTCGCGTCCAGCAGCGCGTTGCTGCTGTTGAGGCCGCCCTGGGTGGAGGAAATGAAGGCGATGAGCACTTCGTTGAGGTCGGCGGCGAGGAATTCCAGGCCGGGCGCCAGGTCGATGACGATCTGGTAGTTGAGGTTGCCGGTGCCGCTGGAGGCAATCTGCACGGCTACGCGGTAACGGATCACCTCGCCAACCGCGACCGTCTCGACGGGGGCCGAGGTATCGATCGCGCCGCTGGCATTGGTGGCCGGCGGGGTATCCGGCATGCCGCCGACGCGGGAAACGAGGATCTGGTTGGAGACCGGGATCAGCAGGGTGTTGTCGATGTCGTAATCGTTGAGCACGCCACTGTTGAGGATGCCGTCGACGCCGGTGCGCTCGCCGCTATCGGGGCCGTCCAGGCTGGTCCACTGCACGGCGGCGATGTTGCGCATGACCGGTACGGTACCGACCTGGCTGTTGACCACCCCGGACAGGCTGATGACGATGTTGCCGCCCGCCGACAGGTCCACGTTGCCGACGGTCTGCAGGACGCCGTTGACGATGGCGAAGCTGCCCGCGGCGGCGCCGCTGATGTTGGTGATGGTGTAGTTGCTGATCTGGACCGGCAGGGTATCGAGGAAGCTCAGGTCGAAGGCATCGATACCGCCGGTGTTGCTGATGGTGATGTCCCAGGAGATCGGCGCATTCTCGCCGAAGCCGCCGAACGCCGGGTCGGTGGTCAGCCGCTGGGTCACCGTCAGCGTCGGCTCGACGATGGTCACGCTCGGCTGCTGGCCGCTGGTCAGGGTGCGGTCGATCGCGGTGGCACCGTTGGGCGTGTCGCCGTCGGGGTCGCTGTAGACCAGTTCGGCGCCATTGTTCAGCACCACGCCCTGCTGGTTGCCGATGACGTTGCTGGCGACCAGCACCAGGCGGATGACGAAGCTGTTGTTGCCGGTGAGGTTGTCGGCCGAGGCGCTGGCGCTGCTGAAGACCAGGCGCAGATCGCCGCCATCGCTACCGTCGGCAGTACGGGTGATCGAGCCCAGGACGCCGGCGAAATCGAGTGCCAGGGCGCCGCTGCCGCCATTGGCGAAGGTGGTGGTGATGAGCTGGTAGCCCAGGCCGCTGTTGAAGCTGGTGTCCAGGCGCAGGCCTGGCGGAATCAGGTCATTGATGCGCAGGCTGCCGGTGAAGCCCTCGGGCAGCGTGATGACGATGTCGTAGGTCATGCTCTCGCCGATCACCAGGTTGCTGCCACTGGTGTGGCCGGCGCTGGAGTCGTCGGTGCTGAGGCTGCCGTCCTTGTAGACCTTGGTGATGCTCGGCGCGGCGACCTGCTGGTTGGCCACCTCCACCAGGTCGGTGGGGGTGAAGTCCTGGCCGCCGTTGACGCTGGCGTAGTTGGTCAGCGCGGCGCTGCTCTGCAGGGTGCTGGAAGCGAGGATGGCGTTGTTCACCGTGACGTCGTAGGTGATCACCACCAGGTTGCGCCCGGCGGCGTCGTTGCCGTCGGCGGCGTTGACGCGGCCAGCGAGGAAGGTCGCCTGGCCGTTGGCGTCGAGGAAGGTGATGGTGTTGCCGTTGACGGTGTAGTCCACATTGATAGTCAGCGCTGTGCCATCACCGCGGTAGATCTGCAGGTTGGCCGCGCCCAGGCTGCCACCGACGAAGGCGACGCCGCCCGGCAGGGTGATGCTGGTGGTGACGTCGTAGGCGCCGCCACCACCGCTGTTCTTGATCGCCGTGGCCAGGCGCAGGGTATCGCCGCCGTCGATGCCGCCGATGTTGCCGTCGACCGAGGCAAGGGTGGGGACATCGCCGCTGAAGGGCACGCCGGTGGTGCCGGGCGCCGACCAGCTGGTGTTGCCGGAGATGCCGGTGATCGTGCCGTTGGTGCTGGAAACCACGCCGTGCTTGATATCCAGCACCGGCTCGGCGATCGACTCGATGACCGCCACGTCCGAGGAGGTCAGCACGGTCTTGTCGATGGTGGTGGTCTGGCTCGACTGGGCCAGTACGTCCAGTTCGCGCTGATCGGCGAAGGGCTGGTCGCCCACGCGCATGGTGAACTGCACCTGCACCCGGCCGCCGTTCAGGCCGCCGGAGGCGAAGTTGCCGAAGTTGAAGATGATCGAGTTGCCCGGGCCGGTGGTGACGCTGTCGGGCACGTCGGCGATGGTGTTGCCGGCGGTGATCAGCCACTGACCGACGCCGGTGCCCTGCGACCAGTTGATGCCGGTGGCATCCAGCAGCGGCAACGGCAGGTAGGCGGTGAGGGTGAAGTTCTCGTAGTCCGCCACCAGCAGGTCATAGGTGATGGTGAAAGTCACCACGTCGCCGGGGCGCAGCTCGCCGTTGGAGGGCGGCGAACCGCCGTTGACGGTGGTCAGTGCGATATCGACGGAGGAGGACTGGATGGTGCTGGTGGTGCTGGAACCGTCGGTCTGTTCGCCGCCGATGTTCACCGAGTCGCGCAGCACGGTGGCGTCGACGATGGCGTTGTTGCCGACGCTGTCGCCCTCGTTGAGCTGGTCGTGGGGTGGGTAGTCGCTGGTGTAGGTGAGATCGACTATGGCGTCGTAGACGATGGTCAGGGTCGTAGCGCCTTCCTGCGGATCGTCGTCCCACAGATCACCGTACAGGGCATAGACCCCCGGTCCCTGGACAGCGGCGGCAATCGACGCGGCGATATCGAAGACCAGGGTGGTGCTGCCGTCGGCATTCTGCGTGGCGGTATAGATCAGCGGGATGACCTGGCTGCCGCCGTGCTGCTGGATGACGATGGTCGGCGGGTTGAGCGCGCTGAAGGTCTGGCCGTCGCTGAGCTGGTCGGTGATGGTGAAGGTGCCCTGGCCGAGGATGTTCTTGCCGAAGGCGAAGAAGTCGGAGATGGCCACTTCCATGTTGTAGCGCAGGGTGTCGCCGGGGGTCAGGCCGACGCTGCCGATGTCGTTCTGGATATTCACCTGCTTGAGCAGGGTGATGGACTTGGCGACGAAGGTCACGCCCTGTCCGTTGCCGGTCTCGGTGAAGGGGTAGCCGTCCGGATCGGTGGGCCGGTCGCGCGTGTCCAGCGGGTTCCAGTCGCCGTTGACGGTGGCGGTACCGAAGTTGATGGTGACCGGGTTGCCGGTGGCCGGGTCGATGACCGGGCGGCCGTTGGCGTCGATCTCCGGCACATAGAAGCTGACCTGGGTGGTGCTGGCGCTGCTCAGGGTGTCGTAATGGACGGTGTAGCTGGAGATGAACGCATTGGGGTTGGCCAGCGCATCGGCGATCTGCGTCGGGTCGGTCAGCACGGTGCCGTCGTGCAGGGTGACCGATTCCAGCGTGCCGCCGACGCCGGGGGTGATCTGGCTGACATGCACCTGGTCGGGCACGGTCTGGGTGACGCTGACGTTGGTCAGGGTCTGGCCGGTGGCCGGGGTCACCGTCACCGTCTGGGTGCGGGTGAAGTTCGGCCCGGTGACGGTCTCGCCCTCGGGCATGTTGAGCGTCTGGGTGACCGACAGCAGGGTCGGGGTCACCACGAAGCTGTGCAGCGCGGACTCCACCAGCGAGGGGTCCTGGGTCGGGTTGTTCAGTGAATCGTTGCCGTACTCGAAGCCGCCCCGGGCATTGATGGTGAGGTTGGGCGCACCGTCGGAATAAGTGGTGTCGGCCAGGTTGCTCAATTGCGCGGTGATCCGGATGTCGATGCCCGGCTGGCCGTTGGTGACGCTGCCGTAGGGCAGTTGCAGGACGACCATCTGGTCGCCCGGCTTCATGCCGACGCTGGCGGCATTGATCACCAAGGCGTTGCCATTGGCGTCCTTGGCGAACGGGTGGGCGACAGTGCCGTCGGCGCCGAAGGTCAGGACGATGGGGGTCACCGTCTGGCCCAGGTAGGTGGCGGAGATGAAGGTGGCGCCGTCGTTGCCGTCGCGGCCGGTCGCGGGCATGAACAGGTCGATGTAGGGGGCGTAGCCGACCTGGGTGGACGGGTTGCTGAAGATCACGTCGAAGGTGAAGGTATCGCCCAGGCGCACGGCGGCGCCGCCGCTGCCCATGGCCACGGTGGGGCTGGCGTCCGCCAGCAGGCCCTGGAAGTCCACCAGGGTGCTGGCGCTCAGGGCGATGGCCTTGTCCACGTCGCCGCTGCGCACTTCGAGGTTCCAGTCGCCGCCGGCGCTGGTGGAGCCGGTGGCGTTGCTGGAGGCGCCGACGTCGGCGCCGGTCCAGCGCGCCAGCTCGTTGACCAGCGCCTGGCCGGCGCTGCCCGCGCCGACATCACAGCCATACAGCTGGATGTCCGCGCCGGCGTTGAGCTCGCCACGCCAGGCACTCAGGCGCTCGCCCAGCTGGTCGACGCTCTGGCTGGTGAAGGTCTGGTTGCCGAGGGTGAACTGCCCGGTGGCGCCGTGGGAGAAGATCTGGATGGAGTCGACCTTGCCCAGTTGCGCCAGGGCGTTGCTGATCGCTGCGATGGCATCCTGGCCAGCATCCACGACCAGCGCGGTGGTGCCCACCGGCAGATTGGCGGCCAGCTGGTCGCGATTCTCCAGGCGCGCATCGATGACCACCAGGTTGCGCGGGGCCGCCTGTGCGGGAGCCGCTGCCTGGGCGCGCGCTTCGACCGCCGTGGCCGGTTTGGCCGTGTCCTTGGCGTCGGCGCTGCTGTCGTGATGCTGTTGATCGACGGCCGCTGCGGCAGCCCCGTCGAACAGAATGCGTTGTTCCAGCGCCAGCGCGTGGCCGACGGGCTGGAAGAGCTTCGAGCGATATTTGGCCTGCATTTCCGTCTATCCGGCTGGTGAGTCCCTGAGGAAAGCAGTCCTACGCATATCTGCTTACGGAATTGAAACTAGTCGGGATTGGAATTTTCGCCAGCAGAACAGCGACATAAGCGACAGCGAGGTATCTGTTGTGTATCAGATTTCTTACAGCATCCTTCTTCGTAATCCGCGAATTCCTAGGCTTCAGAGGCGTTAACTGAAGGCGGCATCAATATTCCTCCCTGCGCAGGCGCGTCATCCGACATTGGCTACGCTTGGGCGAGAGGCCCATCAGAGGCCATGGCAGCGCGTTGCGCATCAGGGAGCGGGGAATGGGGAAGAAGCTGGGAAGGTGGCTGGTCGTACTGTGGCTGGCGTTCGCCTGGGCGAGCGCTGGGCATGCTGAAGAGAAGCCGGCCGCTATGGCTGCCCCCGCCGATGCGGCGACGGAACTCAAGGTCGGCAATCGGGCGATCCTGACGTTTCGCGCGACCTTGCTCGGCGAATCCCCTGAGGTCCGCGCCCACCGCGCCAAGGCAACCATCGAAGAGGCGCTGCAAGGGAACGAGGCGCCCAAGGTCAGCATCGACCCGATCCAGGACAGCTACCTGGTGCTGCTGGGCTACAGCCGTGCATTCATTATTTCCCCGGCGGACCTGGATTCCCCTGGCGCTTCGGTACGCGCCGCAGCCGAGGAGGCCGCCGCCAACCTGCGCCTGGTGGTGGCGGAAAACGGCGAGGCGCACAGCCTGCGCTTCCTGTTGACCGCCCTGGGGCTCGCGGCCCTGGCGACGCTCATCTATATCGTGGCGCTGCGCGGCACCGGCTACGTGCGTAACAAACTGCTGGATCGACTGCCCGATGTCATGAGCCGTCACAGCGGCAAGCTCAAGGTCGGCCATACGCCGTTGCTGGGCAGTCGTTACCTGTATTACCTGGCCGGCCGGCTGATCTGGCTGGTGTACTGGCTGCTGGTGTTCCTGTTCAGCTACCAGTGGCTGAGCTTTGTCCTGTCGCGCTTCCCCTATACGCGCCCGTGGGGTGAAAGCCTCAACGTGCACCTGGTGAACCTCGCGCGCTACCTGATCAACGGCATGCTCGACGCCTTGCCCGGCCTGGCGGTAGCGCTGAGCATCCTGCTCATCGCCCGCGCCATCAGCGGCTTTTCGCGGCACGTGCTGCAGCGCATGGCGCGGCCCGGCAACCTGCGCTGGCTGACCGAGGAAACCCTGCAGCCGACCACCCGGCTGACCTCCCTGGCGATCTGGCTGTTCGCCATTGTCATGGCCTATCCGTACCTGCCCGGTTCGGGGACCGAGGCCTTCAAGGGCCTGTCGGTGCTGGTGGGCCTGATGATTTCCCTGGGGGCTTCCAGCGTGATCGGCCAGGCCGCCTCGGGGTTGATCCTCACCTATTCGCGAACCCTGCGGGTCGGCGAGTTCGTGCGCATCGGCGATAACGAAGGCACGGTCACTGAAGTCGGCGTGTTCAACACGACTATCCGCACTGGTCTGGGCGAAGTGCTGACGCTGCCCAACTCGATGATCACAGGTTCCGTGACGCGCAACTATTCGCGCATCGTGCAGGGGCAGGGCTACGTGGTGGATACGGTGGTCACCATCGGCTACGACACGCCCTGGCGGCAGGTGGAGGCCATGCTCATCGAGGCGGCGCGGCGCACCGATGGCATCCTCGAAACACCGGCGCCGCAGGTGTTCCAGACTGCGCTGTCGGACTTCTACCCCGAGTACCGCCTGGTGGCCCAGGCCATCCCCAGCGAGCCGCGTCCGCGCGCGCTGTTGCTCAGCGTGCTGCACGCCAATATCCAGGATGTGTTCAACGAGTACGGCGTGCAGATCATGTCGCCGCACTATCTGGGCGACCCGCAGGAACCCAAGTGGGTGCCGCGCGAGCAGTGGCACGCGGCGCCGGCGAAGCCCGAGGCGCCATCCGAGCGCTGAGCCGGCACAACGCGGCCCGTCATCTATCCTGATTCCTCCACGGGCCCGCGTCGCCGGGCCCGACCCACTCGCCATCGCCGGAGACACGCCATGAACCTGCATCTGTCCGACAAGCTCGCCCTGGTCAGCGGTTCGACCAAGGGCATCGGTTTCGCCATTGCCCAGGGCCTGGCCCGCGAAGGGGCGAGGGTCATTCTCAACGGGCGCAGCCAGGCTTCGGTGGACGCGGCCATCGGGCGAATCCGCGCACAACAGGCCGACGCCCAGGTGGAAGGCTTCGCCGGTGACCTGTCTGACCCGCAGCAGGTGGCCGCGCTGGTCCAGCGCTACCCGGCGGTCGACATCCTGGTGAACAACCTGGGCATCTTCGATCCCAAGCCCTTCGAGGAGATTCCCGACGAGGACTGGGTGCGTTTCCTCGATGTGAACCTGCTCTCCGGCGTGCGACTGTCCCGCGCCTACCTGCCAGGGATGAAAAAGAACAACTGGGGACGGGTGGTGTTCATCAGCAGCGAGAGCGGGATGGTGATCCCGGTGGAGATGATTCATTACGGCGTCACCAAGACCGCCCAGCTCAGCCTGTCCCGCGGGCTTGCGGAAACCTGTGCCGGCACCGGGGTGACGGTGAATGCGGTACTGCCGGGGCCGACCGCTTCCGAGGGCGTCAACGAGTTCGTCGAGAAACTCTCCGGCGGCCAGCCGTTCGAGGAGTTCGAGGCGGAGTTCTTCCGCAGCGCGCGGCCCAGCTCCCTGTTGCAGCGCTTCGCGCGCCCGGAGGAAGTGGCGAACCTGGTGGTCTACGTCTGCTCCGAAGCCTCTTCGGCCACCAACGGCGCGGCGTTGCGGGTGGACGGCGGGGTGGTGCGCTCGTCGTTCTGAGTCACTCGGCCGCGCGGCTCTCGAACTCCAGCTCCAGGGCCAGTTCGCCGCAGCCGAGGCGGCCCAGCCACTGTTGCGCTTTCGGACCGGACAGGTGGGCGTCCAGTTCGGCCTGGCTGGCCCAGCGGGTCGACACCTGCCAGCGGTCGGCGGCCAGCGCCTGCAATTCACCGGACTCGCAGCCCGGCTGGCGGCGAACCTGCTCCAGCAACTCGCCCAGGTAGGTACCCAGCGCACCGGCCTGGCCGGGGAACGCCTGGACGCGGACGATGGCAATGGTGGACGGGGACATGGCGAGGCTCCTTTTATGCTGGCGGATGAGCGTGTGTTGGCCGGATTAGCGGCCATTGGGCACTGAGGTTGCGATCCGATAAAGGCCGGAACCGGCTTTCAAACCGATACTGGAAGGTTAATGGGATCACTCCCGAGCCTGAACCGCCAATTCCCAGGAAAACCGCCGGACCAATCCTTCCATTGCCAACCCTGAAAATTGGGCCCTGCCGCATCCCCCAATCCCAGGCTGATGTGTAATGCCGTGGCTCAGTGTAGGAGCGCGCCGTGCGCGCGATCGCGGGCATGGCCCGCTCCTACAGGGTGCTGTACAGGTGGGCATCAGCCCAACTGCTGCAGCAGGTCGCGCACCTTGTCCAGCGCCGGGTCGATGTCCAGCGTGTCGATGGCGCCAAAGCCCAGCAGCAGCCCTTCGCGTACCGGCACCTGGTGGTGGAAGGGCGCCAGGCCATAAAGGCCGACCTCGACCTTGCGCGCCAGTTCGGTCAGCAGGGCCACATTGATCGGCTGGCGCAGCAGCGCAGTGAGGTGGAAGCCGGCCACCGAAGGCACCGTCTCCAGCCAGGGCGCCAGGTCGCCCTGCAGCCTGGCGAGAATGCGTTCGCGGCGCCCGGCGTAGATGCCGTGGCAGCGGCGGATGTGCTTGAGCAGGTAACCCTCGCTGATGAACTTGGCCAGCGCCCACTGCGGCAGCGTCGAGCTGTGCCAGTCGGAAATCTGCCTCGCCCGCACCAGCGCCGGGAGCAGGCTCGGCGGCGGAATCAGGTAGCCCAGGCGCAGCTCCGGCAGCAGCACCTTGGAGAAGGTACCGATGTAGGCGACCAGGCCCTGCCGGTCGAGGCTCTGCAGCGCATCGGTGGGCCGGCCTTCGTAGCGGAATTCGCTGTCGTAGTCGTCCTCGATCACCAGTGCACCCAGCTCCAGCGCCCGCGCCAGCAGCGCCTCGCGCCGCGCCGGGCTCATCGGCATGCCCAGCGGAAACTGGTGCGAAGGCGTGGTATAGATCATCCGCGTGCCGTCGGGAATCAGCTCGACGCAGATGCCCTCGGCATCCACCGGCACGCTGGCCACCTCGGCGCCAAGCGTCTGGAAGATCAGCCGTGCCGGGGTGTAGCCGGGGTCTTCCATGGCCACCCTGTCGCCGGGGCGGAGCATGACCCGGGCAAGCAGGTCCAGCGCCTGCTGCGCGCCGTTGCAGACCATCACATCGTCCAGCTGGCACTTCACCCCACGGGCATAGGAGATGTGCCGGGCGATGCCGTCGCGCAACGGGGCGATGCCCTCGGGGGTGCTGTAGTGCCCGCGCAGCCCGGACATCTGGCGCAGCGCGTGGTTCACGCAGCGCCGCCATTCCTCCTGGGGGAATTGCAACTGGGTGGTGGCGCCGCCGATGAAGTCGGCTTTCGCCGTGCCGGTCGCGCCGGGATGGCGCAGACGGGTGTCGAGGTCGGCCCAGCGATCGATGTTGTCCTGGCTGGCGAAGCGCACGCCGTCCTGGCGCCGGTCATGGCGCGGCAGGCGGGTGTTGACGAAGGTGCCGCTGCCGATCCTGCCCACCAGCAGGCCCTCGTAGGTGAGCTGGGCGTAGGTGTCGGAGATGGTCTTGCGCGAGATGCCCAGTTGCTCCGCCAGCAGACGGCTGGGCGGCAGGCGGGTGCCCGCGGCGAGGCGCCCGGAGTCGATGGCTTCGCGCAACTGGCGATAGAGTTGCCCGGCGAGATCCTTCTGGCCGTGGATGATCAGGTGCAGCTCCAAGGACGAACTCCGGGGCAGGGTAGTTGCGCAAGCGTAGCGCTGGCACGTGGCCCGGTGAAGTTGCGTGGTGGAATTCCCCGGTATTGGACACCTGCAATAGCAAGGTGGCGGCGCACAATGGCCGGGTCATCCCCTGGAGTTCCCATCATGGAACCGCGTCTGGACTACTACACCGCCTCGCCGGAAGCGCTGAAGGCGGTGCTGGCGCTGGAAGCCGCCATCTTCGAACTGTCCGTGGAAAAGCCGTTGCTGGAGCTGGTGCGCCTGCGGGTTTCGCAGGTGAACAACTGTGCCTTCTGCGCCGACATGCACGCCATGGAGGCCCGTCGCAACGGCGAGACCGAGCGGCGCCTGTTCGCCGTCAGCGTCTGGCGCGAGTCGCCGTTCTTCAGCGAACGCGAACGCGCGGCGCTGGAATGGTGCGAGTCGGTGACGCTGTTGTCCGAGTCCAAGGTGCCGCTGGAGGTCTTCCAGCTCGCCCGCGAACAGTTCAGCGAACGGGAACTGGTGGACCTGACCGTGGCCATCGGTGCGATCAACGTGTGGAACCGCCTGGGCGTCTCCTTCCGTCAGCAGCCGCCGGTGTGAATTGGCCGACGTCGGCTGCTTCATGTAGGAGCGAGCTTGCTCGCGAAAGGAGTTCCAGGCAGCCGCCGTGTTGAGGCTATTCGCGAGCAAGCTCGCTTCTACAGGATTTCGTGCGGCGTAGTGGCAGGCAGAAAAACGCACCTACCAGCAAAGCGCTGGCAGCCGCCCCCAGGGCCGGAATGAAGCTCCCGGTCAGCCCGCGCAGGGCGCTGGCGGCCAGCGGCCCGACTATCTGTCCGACGCCATACAGCGCCGTCATCGCGGCGAGCATGTTGAATCGAACCTGGGCGGCTACCGCGCGGGCCGCCGGCATGGCGATGGTCACGGTGCCCATGAAACTGCCGCCCACCAGTACCGCACTGCCCAGGTAAAGGAAGGCCGAGTCGCCCAGCGCCGGTAGCATCACGCCGACGGCCTGCACCAACAGGTTCAGAGCCAGCGCGCGACGACCGCCGAGCTTCAGGTGCAGGCGGTGCCAGAGGAAGCACGACGGTGCGGCGCCCAGGCCGAACGCGGCCCAGACCTGCAGTGGGTCGATGGCGCCCAGGCCATTCTTCATCAACAGCGGCAGGTAGGTGGCGGTGATGATGTAACCGAACCCGGCCAGGCCGTAGACGAGCAGGATGATCGGCGCGGACAGCTCCGGGGCCACCCCTGCACCGATCGCTGCGCGATGCGGTTTGGTCGGCGCTTCCCGACCGAGCGCGGGCGCGGCCAGCAGCGACAGCACCAGCCCGGCCAGCGCCAGTACGCACCAGATTGCCGCGCTGCCGAGGCCAAAGGCGTTGCCGGCGGCGATCAGTTCCGCCGAGACCAGGATGCCGATGCCCACGCCAGCGAACATCATCGGCGCCCCATGGCTTTCGCCCATGCTCTGCAGCAGCCATTGTGCGGCGCTGACCAGGGCCATGGCGCTGAGCACGCCGGCCAGCAGGCGCACGCCGATGGCAAACCAGGCAGGCGCCGGAAGGGCCATGGCGGCGAGGGTGGCCAAGGTACCGACCAGGGCGATGACGCAGATGCGCGCGGCATGCCGTTCGTGGCTGCGTGACAGCAACAGCGCGCCGAGCAGGTAGCCGGCGTAGTTGGCCGAGGCGGCCAGGGAACCGCCGGTGACGCTGAGCACCCCGTCGCGCACCATCAGCGGGTAGAGGCCGGTAAAGGCGAAGCGGCCGAAACCCATGCCCACGGCCAGGATCAGCGCCGCCGAGAGTGCCGCCGGCAAGGTGCGAGCGTGACTCATGGGCGCGCCTCCAGGGTCTCCCGCCAGCGCTGGAAGGCGCCGGTGGCGTAGCCGTCGCGCCAGATCAGCAGGGTGTCCACTTCCATCAGCGGCACCACCTGCAGGTCCGGCATTTCCCGTTGCAGTTCCAGCACCGAGCGCGGCAGCACGCCGATGCAGGAACCGGCGTTCACGCAGGCGAGGATGCCGTGGTAGGAGCCCACTTCCTGCACCGCCAGCGGCGCGCCCTTGAGCCAGCCTTCCGCCAGTTGGCGATAGGTGCAGCCACGGGTGAAACCGACCAGGGTACGAATCTGCACATCCTCGGGCCGCTTCACCGGTGGATGGTTGCCCGGCAGCACCAGCAGCAGTTCCTCGCGGAATACCGGCTCGGCGCGCAGGCCGCGCTCCAGTCTGGCTTCGAAGCCGGGTTCGGCGCGGAGGATATCCGGGTGGGCGATCAGGGCGCAGTCCAGCTGGCGGTTCAGCACCTCGCCGAGCAGCTTCTGGCTGTGGCCGGTGGTCATGTGCAGCTCGACCTCCGGGCAGGCGCGATGGAACCGCGCCAGCGGTTCGGGCAGACGGCTGGCGGCGGAGGCCTCCATGCTGCCCAGGCGCAGGCTGCCGGTGGCGTGGTCCGGGTGCAGCGATTGCCGCGCCTCGTTGGCCAGCGCCAGCAGTTGCTCGGCGTAGCGGAGGAATTCGCGGCCCTGGTCGGTCAGCGTCATGCGCTTGCCGTCGCGCAGGAACAGCGCCGCGCCGAGGTCTTCCTCGAGCTGGCGGATGCGCGTGGTGACGTTCGATTGCACGCGCTGCAGGCGAGCGGCAGCGCGGGTGACGCTCTGTTCCTCGGCGACGCAGCGGAAGATTTCCAGGCTGGAGAGATCCATGATTAATCTTCATTGGAGAATAAGTTGCGACGAATATTCTCTTCATGAGATGGTTAGTCAAGCGTTAATCCGTCACACGGCGAGGACCCCGTCATGCGCATCACCGAACTGCTCGGCATCCAGCACCCCATCATCCAGGCGCCCATGGTGGGCGTCTCCACCCCGGCGCTGGCCGCGGCGGTGTCCAATGCCGGCGGCCTGGGCTCCATCGGCCTGGGGGCGAGCAACGCGACGCAGGCTCGCGTGCTGCTGGAGCAGACTCGCGCGCTGACCGACAAGCCGCTCAACCTGAACCTGTTCTGCCATCGCCCGGCTGTGGCCGATGCGGCGCGTGAGGCGGCCTGGCTGGAGCACCTGCGCCCACTGTTCGCCGAGTTCGGGGCGCAACCGCCAGCACGGATCAGCGAGATCTACCGCAGCTTCCTGGCTGATCCCGAGATGCTGGAGTTCCTCATCGAGGCGCGCCCGGCCGTGGTCAGCTTCCACTTCGGCCTGCCAGCGCAGGCCTGGATCGACCGCCTGAAAGCCGCCGGCATTCGCCTGCTGGCCACCGCCACCTGCCTGGAGGAGGGCCGCGCCATCGAGGCGGCGGGCATCGACGCCATCGTCGCCCAAGGCTATGAGGCTGGGGGGCACCGCGGCGTGTTCGAGCCGGAGAAGGACGCGCGCATCGGCACCTTCGCGCTGGTGCGCACCTTGGTGAAAGGCACCGGCCTGCCGGTGATTGCGGCCGGCGGCATCATGGACGGGCAGGGCATGCGCGCGGTATTCGAACTGGGCGCCCAGGCTGTGCAGATGGGCACTGCGTTCATCTCTGCCGACGAGTCTTCGGCCAATGCGGCGTTCAAGGCGGCGCTGCGAGGCGAGCGCGGGGAGCGTACCGAGGTGACGGCGGCGATTTCCGGCCGCGCGGCGCGGGGCATGGTGAATCGGCTGTTCACCGACCTGGGCAGCGCGGACGCGCCGGCCTTGCCTGACTACCCGATTACCTATGACGCAGCCAAGGCACTGACAGCCGCCGCGACCGCCAGGGGCAATTCCGATTTCGCCGTGCAGTGGGCCGGGCAGGGCGCGCCGCTGTCGCGGGAGATGCCGGCGGCGCAGCTGGTGGCCACTCTCATGGCCGAGTTCCGCGACGGCTCGCACCTGTAGGAGCGCCCCATGGGCGCGATCGCGGGCGTGGCCCGCTCCTACAGGGGATTGCCGGTGTTCTTGAATCAGCGGGCGCTAACAGCGGCGGCGGGCTTCTCCCGTGGCCGCCACAGCTCGGCCAGCAACACACCGGCGAGGATCAGCGCACCGCCCAGCAGGTGGTAGCTGGTCAATTGTTCGCCCAGTACCACCGCGGCGATGGCAGCGGTGATCACCGGCAGCAGGTTGAAGAACAGCGCCATGCGGCTCGGCCCCATGCGCTGCACGCCCTGCATCCAGGCCAGCGCGCCGACGATGGAGGCCAGCAGCCCGGCGTACAGCACCAGCGGCAGGTTGGCGGCGCTCAGGCCGTAATGTGGCGAGGCGATATACAGCGGCGCCAGCGCGAGGATCGCCACCAGCACCTGCAGATAGAGCATCAGCAGCGGCGGCAACGGCAGGTTCCATTTCTTCAGTAGCACGCCATACACGCCGTAGGCCAGGGTGGCGACGATCATCATGCCGTCGCCCAGGTTCACCCCATGGCTGATCAATTGTCGCGGGTTGCCCTGGGTGATCACCAGCAGCACGCCGCCCAGCGAGACCAGTGCGCCCAGCAGTGCAGCGAGGCTCAGC
Organism: Enterobacterales bacterium AE_CKDN230030158-1A_HGKHYDSX7; assembly: GCA_046940325.1. Taxonomy (GTDB): domain Bacteria; phylum Pseudomonadota; class Gammaproteobacteria; order Pseudomonadales; family Pseudomonadaceae; genus Pseudomonas. The sequence goes on from JBKYMN010000004.1 coordinate 231,427, forward strand.
TTGTGGCGCAGCAAGATCGACGCCAGGGCGAGGGACATCAGCGGCATCAGCGACAGGATGATGCCCATGTTGGTCGCCGAGGTGAGCGCGGCGGCGTAGTAGGCCAGGCACTGGTAGACGGCCATGCCGAGCAGGCCGAGGGTGACGATCCTGCCCAGGTTGGCGCGGATCACCGGCCAGTGGGCGAGGGTGGCGCGCAACAGGAAGGGCGTCAGCAGCGCACCGGCCAGCAGCCAGCGGAAGAAGCCGATCTCCGCCGGGGCGATCTGCCCCACGGCGAGCTTGTTGACGACGGTATTGCCGGACCAGATGACTACGGCCAGCAGGGGGAACAGGTAATTCATGGAGGAACGCTTCCGGGGATAACGAAGCGTATTGTCCGCTCGTCCGAATCGAGATGTATAATGAAAATCAGACAATCCACCCCGGCATTCGGACATGACCCGCGTACTCCCCCTTCCGCTGCCCGATATCGACCAGCTGCCCGCCGATCTGTACTTTCGCTACGACGAGTTCGACGCCGGCACCCACTCGCCCAGCCATCGCCATGCCTGGGGCCAGCTCAACTATGCGTCCCATGGGGTGATGGAGCTGGAGGTGGACGGTCAGCGCTTTCTGTCGCCGCCGCAATACGCCGTGTGGGTGCCGCCGGGGCGTTTGCACAGCTGCTATAACCGCCAGGCCATCGTCTACCGCTCGCTCTACGTGTCTGCCGAGCTGGCCCGCAAGTTGCCGCAGTCCCCTTGCACCCTGGTGATCAGCGACATCCTCAAGGCGATCCTGTCCGACTTCGCCGCGCGAGGGGTGAACATCCCGCAGAGTTCGGCGGACCAGCGCCTGGCCGAGGTGGTGATGGACCAGCTGCAGGCCGCGCAGCCCCACGACGATTACCTGCCCTATGCCAACGGTGGCGCACTGGGTGAAGTGCTGGCCGCGCTGCAGGCCGAACCGGGCGACAACCGTACCCTGGCGCAATGGGCCGAGCGCGTGCACAGCACCGAGCGCACCCTGGCGCGGGCCTGTCAGCGGGAATTGGGGATGTCGTTCGGCGAATGGCGGCAGCGCCTGCGGTTTCTCGCCGCCATCGAGGCACTGGCATCGGGGGAGGGGGTGCAGCAGATCGCCTTCAACCTGGGCTACAGCAGCCCTTCCGCGTTCATCGCGATGTTCCGGCGGCTGGCGGGCACCACACCGGAGCAGTATCGCTCGACCTTCCGCGCCCTGGCGGAAGGCTGAGGCTTACAGCTTGCCGTCTTCCAGGCCCTTGAGGGTCTTGCGGCAGTGGATCAGCGCGTCGCGCACCATGAAGTTCACCAGGGTCGGCGAAACGCCCAGTTCCTCGGCGATTTCCTTCTGCGTGCGGCCGTGCAGGCGGTACATCTCGAAGGCGTAGCGGGTGCGCTCGGGCAGGCTCTGCAGCGCGCTGGAAATCGCTTCCAGGGTCTGCCGGTCCTCGTGCTCGATCTCCGGTGACGCGGACGGCGTCGCGATGTGCATGCCTTCTTCCTCGCTACCCGAGTAGCGCTTCTCCAGCGCCTGGCGACGATAGAGGTCGATGGCCAGGTTGCGCACCACGCGCATCAGGTAGCCGCTCTGCGACTGGATGCCGGGAGTGAGGTCGCTCGCATTGAGCTTGATGTACGCATCGTGCACCACGTCTTCGGCATGGCTGCGGCAGCCGAGGATGCGTGCGGCCGCATTGATGAAGGTCTGCCGGTGGGTAGCGAACAGCTCGTGGAGAGCGGGGCGCGACTCGGCGGGCATTGGCTTGGACATGCAAGGTTTTCCTATGCGGCGGCGGAGGCGGGGACGTCCACATGGGTTGAGGCGGTCAATCTAGATCAAATGATAATTATTATCAATTTATTCGAGAGACTCCGACTATCGCTCTGCGACAGGGTTCCCACACAAGTGTGAAGATTTTTCATTCGCATCCATTCGTCAGATCTCTCGGCACATGGGTGAAGGGCAAGCCAGGAAATTTCGCCGGCGCATATCTTATGAGAATTAATCGCATCCGAGAACACTAACTATTTCATTGCCTCCCTCGTCTTCATGGCAGAGCTGGAAAACATCGGTAATGGCCGGTGGCCGGCATCCCCATGCTGCGACAGGAGAATTGCAATGGCTTTCGATCGCGAAGAGGCGGTTTACAAGGTGCTGGTCAACGGTGAAGAGCAGTACTCGCTGTGGCCGCAGTACAAGGAAGTGCCCGCCGGCTGGCGCGAAGCCGGCCAGCAGGGGAGCAAGGCCGATTGCCTGGCCTTCGTCGAAGCCAACTGGACCGACATGCGTCCGCTGAGCCTGCGGCAGAAGATGGCCGAGGGGCAGTAACCGATGCTGCGTCTGTTCTGCCTGCCGTATTCCGGCGCCAGCGCCGTCCTCTACGCGCGCTGGAAACGCCAGCTGCCGAGCTGGGTCGAGGTCTGCCCGGTGGAGCTGCCCGGCCGTGGCCGGCGCTTCGCCGAAAACCTGCAGACCGACCTGCGCGCGCTGGCCGGCCAACTGGCCGACGAGATCGCCGGGCGCCTTGACCAGCCCTACGCGCTGTTTGGCCACAGCCTCGGCGGCCTGCTGGTCTTCGAGCTGGCCCATGCCCTGCGGGAGCGCGGCCTGCCGCTGCCGCAGGCGCTGTTCGCCTCCGCGGCTTCCGCTCCGTCGCGCCGCGACAGCCATCGCGAGCTGGCCGAGGAGCAGAGCGACGCCCAACTGATCGAGCGCATGCGCCGCCTGGGCGGCACTTCGGAGGCGGTGTTCGCCGATGCCGAAATGCTCGCCCTGACCCTGCCGGTGATGCGCGCCGACTTCCTCCTCTGCGGCCTCTACGACTACCGCCGGCACCCGCAGCTGTCCTGCCCGATCCACGTGTTCGGCGGCAAGGGCGACCGGCTCTCGGTCGAATCCCTGTCGGCCTGGCAGGACGAGACCTGCGCCGGCTTCTCGCTGGAAATGCTCGAAGGCGGACACTTCTTCATCAATACCGACGAGGCGCGCCTGCTCGAACTGATGCTGGGCCGCCTGCAGCAACCGGGACAGTCGTCCGGCGCCGCGCAGGCCTGAGCGACCCAAGGGGGAATCTGATGTCCACGTCCACTCTGTTCGATATCGCTTCACTGCCCGAGGCCCGTGGCGGCCTGCCGCTGCTGGTGCAGGCGCGCGGCGAAGGCATCGATCTGCTCGATGCCCTGGCCGAGCTGCGCCCGCTGGTGGATGAGCGCCTGCCGGTCTGCGCCGGCATTCTCTTCCGTGGCTTCCAGGTCGGCGCACCGGAGCGCTTCCGCGAATTCGCCGCCGGCTTCGGCCATCCGTTGCTCAACTACGAGTTCGGCTCCACCCCGCGCAGCAACGTCACCAGCGGCGTGTACACCTCCACCGAGTACCCGCCGCACCAGCACATCCCGCTGCACAACGAGCAGGCCTATACCCGCGAGTGGCCGATGAAAATCTGGTTCTACTGCGTGCAGGCCGCGCAGAGCGGCGGCGAGACGCCCATCGCTGACAGCCGCGAAATCTACCGCCAGGTGGACGAAGGCATCCGTCGGCGCTTCAGCGAACGCGGCCTGATGTACACCCGCAATTTCGGCAATGGCCTGGACGTGGCCTGGGAACAGGTGTTCAACAGCGACGATCCGGCCGTGGTGGAGGCCTACTGCAAGGCCCACCGGATTGGCTGGGAATGGAAGGAGGACGGCGAACTGCGCACTCGCCAGGTCTGCCAGGCAGTGGCGCAGCACCCGGTCACCCGCGACTGGGTCTGGTTCAACCAGGCGCACCTGTTCCACGTCTCCAACCTGCCGCCGGACGTGCGCGAGAGCCTGCTGGAAATCGTCGACGAGGAAGACCTGCCGCGCAACGTCTACTACGGCGACGGCAGCCCCATCGAACCCTCGGTACTCGACGAAGTGCGCGGCGTGCTGGAGGAGGCCAAGGTGAGCTTCCCCTGGTACAGCGGCGACGTGCTGATGCTCGACAACATGCTCGCCGCCCACGCGCGCTCGCCGTTCTCCGGGCCGCGCAAGGTGGTGGTGGCGATGGCCGAGGGGCATGGGGCTGACGCACCAGCCTGACGCCGCACGGATAGCTCCCTCTCCCTTGGGGAGAGGGCTGGGGTGAGGGGTTTTAGCCAGGCACCGACGTTGCCGGTAGCCCCTCACCCTAACCCTCTCCCAACGGGAGAGGGGACTGATCGGCGCGCACGATCTGCCTCGGCGCTCCGAACCAACGAATTTCCTCCGGCGAGCGCCCACGCACTCGCCGCCAGAACAGGTGATGTCATGAACGACCGTTACGAAGCCACAGGAAACCTGGTCGAGGCCCTGCTGCAGCGCGCCAGCGAAATGCCGCGCAAGACCGCCCTGCGATTCATCGCCGAAAACGTCGAGCAGCCCATCAGTTTCCGCGAGCTGGACGAGCGCGCCCGCGCCATGGCCGCCTGGATGCTGCGCCACGGCCAGCAGGGCGATCGCGCCGTGCTCCTGCTGCCCAGCGGCCCGGACTACGTCACCGCGTTCTTCGCCTGCCTCTACTCGGGTATCGTTGCCGTGCCGGCCTATCCGCCGGAGTCGGTGCGCCCGCAGCACCTGGCGCGGCTGCGCTCGATCCTCGATGACGCCGAGCCCAGCCTGGTGCTCACCGACTCCACGCTGATCGAAGCGCTGCGCCCGGCGTGCGAGCGCGAGAACGGCGACAGCCCGCTGCTGCTGGCGGTGGACCAGGCCGACCCGGCGCTGGCCATCGAATGGCAGATGCCCGAGCTGGCCGATGACGACATCGCCTTCCTGCAGTACACCTCCGGCTCCACCTCGACGCCCAAGGGCGTGCAGGTCAGCCACGGCAACCTGGTCGCCAACGAGCGCCTGATTCGCCAGGGCTTCGGCATCGGCGACGACGACGTGATCGTCAGCTGGCTGCCGCTGTTCCATGACATGGGCCTGATCGGCGGCCTGCTGCAGCCGATCTACAGTGGCATCGAATGCGTGCTGATGTCGCCGCGCTACTTCCTCGAGCGCCCGCGCCGCTGGCTGGAAGCCATCGCGCGCTTTGGCGGCACCGTCAGCGGTGGCCCGGACTTCGCCTACCGCCTGTGCTGCGAGCGGGTCAACGAAGCGGCGCTGGAAGGCCTCGACCTGAGCAAATGGCGCGTGGCCTTCTCCGGCTCCGAACCGATCCGCCCGGACACCCTGGAACGCTTCGCCGCCTGGTTCGCCCCGGCACAGTTCGACGCCTCGTCCTTCTACGCCTGCTACGGCCTTGCCGAAGCGACCCTGTTCGTCACCGGCGGCGTGCGTGGCGAAGGCATTGCGCAGCTGGAAGTCGACCTCCACGCCCTGGGCGAAAACATCGCCCGCCCGGGCCGTGGCACCTCGCTGATCAACTGCGGCCGTACCCAGCCGGACCACGACGTGCAACTGGTCGACCCGGTGAGCGGGGAAACCCTCGGCCCGGACCGCGTCGGTGAAATCTGGAGCAGCGGCCCCAGCGTCGCCCTCGGCTACTGGCGCAATCCGGAAGCCAGCGCGCGCACCTTCGTCGAGAAGGACGGCCGCACCTGGCTGCGCACCGGCGACCTGGGTTTCCTGCACAACGGCGAGCTGTTCGTCACCGGCCGTCTCAAGGACATGCTCATCGTTCGCGGCCAGAACCTCTATCCGCAGGACCTGGAACGCTGCGTCGAGGAAGAGGTGGACCTGGTGCGCAAGGGGCGCGTCTCGGCCTTCGCCATCGAGCACCAGGGCCGCGACGGCATCGGCATCGCCGCCGAGGTCGGGCGCAGCGTGCGCAAGCTGATCTCCGCCGAGGCGCTGGCCAAGGCCATCTCCGCCGCCGTGGCGGAAACCTTCCAGGAGGCGCCGCTGGTGGTGGCGCTGCTGGAGCCCGGCGCACTGCCCAAGACCTCCAGCGGCAAATTGCAGCGTGCGGCGTGCCGCGCCCAGCTGCTCGACGGCAGCCTGCAGGCCTACGCGATCCAGCGTGCCGGCGAGCCGATCAGCGATGGCGCCAGCGCCAGGCCGGTCGCGCCGTTGTCCGCAGAAGAACAAGCCATCGCCGCGCTGTGGAGCGAAGTGCTGGAACTGCCGGCGATCCGCCGTGACGACAACTTCTTCGCCCTGGGCGGCAATTCCATCAAGGCCACCCAACTGATGGCGCGCCTGCGCGAGCGTCTCGGCCGCGCCGTGGAATTGCGCCTGCTGTTCGAAGCGCCGGAACTGGGTGCCTTCGTCGCAGCGCTGGCCGCCTTGCCGACCACCCAGGTCGAGGCCGTGGCGCAGGTTCCGCGTGACGGATTGCTGCCGCTGTCGCCGGCCCAGCGTCGCCTCTGGTTCCTCTGGAAGCTGGAACCGGAAAGCGCCGTCTACCACATCGCCGGACGCATGAACCTGCGCGGCGAGCTGCGCCGCCCCGCGGTGGAGCAAGCCTTTGCGGTGCTGCTGGGCCGCCATGAAACCCTGCGCAGCCGGTTCATCGAGCAGGCCGACGGCGAGGTGTCGCTGAGCCTGTCCGGCGTCAGTCAGGTCGAGCTGACCGAGAGCGACTTCAGCTCCCTGGGCAATGCACGCCGTGACATCGCCGCCCGCGAGGACGCCGATGCCTTTGCTGCGCAGCCGTTCGACCTGGCCGCCGGCCCGCTGCTGCGCCTGCGCCTGCAGAACCTAGGCGGTGGCCGCCAGGCGCTGCTGCTCTGCGTGCACCACATCATCGCCGACGGCTGGTCGCTGAACCTGCTGCTGGACGAGTTTGCCGAGTGCTACCGCGCCATCGTCGAACAGCGCGAACCGGTGCTGCCGGTCCTGTCGCGCCAGTACCTCGACCTCGCCGCCGCCCAGCACAGCAAGCTGGAAGCGGGTGAGGGCGCGCGCCTGCTGGACTGGTGGAGCGAACGCCTGGGTACCCAGCATGCGCCGCTGGAATTGCCCTTCAGCACCGGCGAAAAAGGCCAGAGCGCCGAGCTGATCGAGCGTGAAGTGGACGCCGACCTGACCGCCAAGTTGCGCGGCCTGGCCCAGGCCCACGGCGCGACCCTGCCGATGCTCCTGCTCAGCGCCTACAACCTGCTGCTGCAAAGCTACAGCGGCCAGCACGACCTGCGCATCGGCCTGACCCAGGCCGGTCGCGAACAGCTCGACAGCGAGCGACTGGTCGGCTTCTTCGTCAACCTGTTGGTGCTGCGCAGCGAGCTGCCCGAAGGCGCCAGTCTGCGCGGCGTGCTTCGCCAACTGCGCGACGACCTGCTGCAAGCCCAGGCGCACCAGGGCCTGCCGTTCGAACAGCTGGTGGAAGCCCTGCAGCCCGAGCGTGGCCACGGCCGCCACCCGCTGTGCCAGGTGGCCTTCGACCACCAGTGGCAGCCGCGCGCCGGCAACGGCCTGCCGGGCGTCAGCGTGGAAGCCCTGGAACAGCTCGACCTGGAAACCCCCTTCGACCTGGTACTGCGCGTCCGCGAAGGCGATCACTCTTTGCGCGTGAGCTTCTGCTACGCGAAGGAGCGCTACGCAGCCGCGGGCATGCAGCGCCTTGTCGGGCACTTCCTCGACCTGCTGCGCGCCTTGCCGCAGCTGAATGCCGACGCCGTGCTGGACGCCCGCGACTGGCTGCCCGCCAGCGACTGGAGCATCGCTGTGGCCGGTGACGCGCCGGCGTTCGAGGCGCTGAGCGAGACCATCGCCGCCCAGGCCCGCCGTCATCCCGCCAAGGTCGCGCTGATCGACGAGCAGCGCGAAGTGAACTTCGCCGAACTGGAGGATCGCTCCAACCGCCTGGCGCAACGCCTGATCCAGCGGGGTATCGGCCCGGAACGCCGGGTTGCCGTGGCGCTGCCGCGTGGCGTGGACATCCCGCTGGCCCTGCTGGCCGTCATGAAGGCCGGCGGCGCCTACCTGCCGCTGGACGTCGATTACCCCGAGGAGCGCCTGGCCTGGCTGATGCAGGATGCCGGCGTCGACCTGCTGCTGACCAACGCCGAGCTGGCCGAGCGCCTGCCGCTGCCCGAAGGCGTCGAGCGCCTGGTGCTGGAAGAGGCCGACCTCGGCAATGCCCTGGCGGTGCGCCCGCTGGTGCGTATCCAGGCACAGAACCTTGCCTACCTGATCTATACCTCCGGCTCCACTGGCCAGCCCAAGGGCGTTGCCGTGGCCCACGGCGAGATCGCCGCGCACTGCCGTGCCATCGGCCAGCGCTACGCGATGACCAGCGAAGATCGCGAACTGATCTTCATGTCCTTCGCCTTCGACGGCGCCCACGAGCGCTGGCTCACCGCGCTGTCCCACGGTGGCAGCCTGCTGATCCGCAACGACGCGCTGTGGACCGCCGAACAGACCCTCGACCAACTGCGCCGTCATGCAGTGACCGTCGCCGCTTTCCCGCCGGCCTACCTGCAACAGCTGGCTGAGCAAGCGACGATCCACGGTCACGCACCAAGCATGCGCATCTACTGCTTCGGTGGTGATGCCGTGCCGGAAGCGGCGTACCAGCTGGCGCACCAGGCGCTGAAACCGCAACACCTGATCAACGGCTACGGCCCGACGGAAACCGTGGTCACCCCGATGCTCTGGAAGGCCGATGCGCGCACCGCGTGCGGCGCCGCTTACGCGCCCATCGGCGAGGTGGTCGGCGAGCGCAGCCTGTACATCCTCGACGATCGCCTGCAACCGCTGCCGCGCGGCGTGGCCGGCGAGCTGTACATCGGCGGCCACGGCCTGGCTCGCGGCTACCACCAGCGCGCCGGCATGACTGCCGAACGTTTCGTCGCCGACCCCTGTGCCGACGGCCTTCGTTTGTACCGCAGCGGCGACCGCGTGCGCTGGCGTGAAGACGGCGCGCTGGACTACCTCGGCCGCGTCGACCAGCAGGTGAAGATCCGTGGCTTCCGTATCGAGCCGGGCGAGATCGAGGCCCGTCTGCGCGCGCTGTCCGGCGTGCGCGAAGCGGCAGTGATCGCCCGTGACAGCGAACGCGGCAAGCGCCTGCTGGGCTATGTCGTCGGCGAAGCACTGGCCGAAGAGGTTCTCAAGGCCGCGCTGCGCTCGGAACTGCCGGAGTACATGGTGCCGTCGCGCCTGCTCGTGCTCGACCAGATGCCGCTCAATGCCAACGGCAAGATCGACCGCAAGGCGCTGCCCGAGCCGCAGGACACGGCGGCTACCACCCAGGCCCCGCGTGACGGCCTGGAAAGCCGCGTCGCCGCCGTCTGGGCCGAAGTGCTGGGCGTGCCGGCCGTGGGTCGCGAGGACGACTTCTTCGAGCTGGGCGGCCATTCGCTGCTGGCCACGCAGGTCATCTCCCGCCTGCGCCGTGACCTGGGCTGCGAAGTCCCGCTGCGCGATCTGTTCGAGGCCAGCCGCCTGGACGAATTCGCCGGCCGGCTCAGTGCGCTGAGCCCGAGTGCCCGCCCGCAGCTGCGGGCCTTGGCTCGTGACGGCGACCTGCCGCTGTCCGCCGCCCAGAGCCGGCTGTGGTTCTTCTGGCAGATGGAGCCGGCCAGCGCCGCCTACAACGTGCCGGGCGCCCTGCGCCTGCGCGGCGAGCTGGATGAGTCCGCGCTGCGCCGTGCCTTCGATGCCCTGGTGGCACGCCATGAAACCCTGCGCACCACCTTCGATGAAGTGGACGGCCAGGCCTTCCAGCGCATCCAGCCGGCCCAGCCGCTGGACCTGGCGCGAGTGGACCTGTCCGCTGAAGGTGATACCGAAGCTGCTGCCCGCCGGTTGGCCGAGGCAGAAGCCCAGCGTCCGTTCGACCTGCGCAACGGCCCGCTGCTGCGCCTGACGCTGATGCAATTGTCTCCAAAAGAAGTAGCCGACGCCGACCACGTGCTGCTGCTGACGATGCACCACATCGTCTCCGACGGCTGGTCGATCCGCGTGCTGGTGGACGAGTTCAGCCGTCTCTACGGCGCCTTCGCCGCTGGCGAGGAACTGCAGCTGCCGGCGCTGCCGGTGCAGTACGCCGACTACGCCCAGTGGCAGCGCGAGCTGCTGGCGGGCGAGGAGGGCCAGCGCCAGCTGGGCTGGTGGACCGAACAACTGCGTAGCGAGACGCCCGTGCTGGAACTGGCCGCCGACCGACCGCGCCCGGCCGTGCAGAGCTACCGCGGCGGCAGCCTCGGCTTCAGCCTGGACGCCGGCCTCGGCGCGCGCCTCAAGCACCTGGCCCGCGAGCAGGATGTCACCCTGTTCATGCTGCTGCTCGGCGCCTACGCCGTGCTGATGCAGCGCTACAGCGGCCAGCGCGACCTGCGCGTCGCGGTACCCATCGCCAACCGCCAGCAGCTGGAAACCGAAGGGCTGATCGGCTTCTTCGTCAACACCCAGGTCATGCCCTGCCAGCTGGCCGACGACGAATCCTTCGCCGCGCTGCTGGCCCGCCTCAAACCGCTGGCGCTGGGCGCGCAAGCGAACCAGGACCTGCCGTTCGAACAGCTGGTGGAAGCGCTGCAACCCGAACGCAGCCTGGCCTACAACCCGCTGGTGCAGGTGAAATTCAACTTCGGTTTCGACGTCAGCCGCCTGCCCGATGCGGGCGCATTGAAGCTGGAACTGTTCAGCGAGGAACAGTACGGCGCGCGCTTCGACCTGGCGCTGGACATGGCCGAGGCGCTGGACGCCAGCGGCCAGCCGGGCGATGAACTGCGCGGCAGCTTCGTCTATGCCCGCGACCTGTTCGACGAGGACAGCGTCGCTGCCATCGCCGGCCAGTTCGAAGCCCTGCTGCGCCAGCTGTGTGCCGAGCCGCAGCGTGCCCTTGGCGAGCTGCCGCGCCCGATCGCTTCGCGTCGTCGTGGCGAAGCGCGCCAGTGGCCGCAGCAGGACGTGCTCGCGCTGTTCGCCGCGCAGGCCGCCGCGCAACCGGATGCCATTGCGCTGCAGGACGAGGGCGTGCGCTACAGCTATGCCGAGCTGGATGCGCGCACCAATCGCCTGGCCAACGCGCTGATCGACAGCGGTGTGGAGCAGGGCGGGTGCGTCGCCATCTGCCAGGAGCGCAGCGCGCAGTGGGTGCTCCTGCTGCTGGGCGTGCTCAAGGCCGGCGCCACCTACGTGCCGCTGGACCCGGCACAACCGGCCGAACGCCTGCGTCAGCTGATCCAGGACAACGGTATCGACCGTGTGCTGGTGAGCGAGCCTGCGCTGCTGGAAACCTTCGGCGAAGCAGCCTCGCTGATACCTGTGGGTGGCCCGCAGCAGGGCAGCGATAAAGCGCCCGCGCGCGGGATCGACCCGCAGCAGGCCGCCTACGTCATCTTCACCTCCGGCTCCACCGGCCAGCCCAAGGGCGTGCGCGTCAGCCACGGCGCGCTGGCGAACTACGTGCAAGCCGTGCTCGAACGCCTGCAACTGGACCAGGGCCGTGCCCGGGGCCTGGGCATGGCGATGGTGTCCTCGGTGGCGGCCGACCTTGGCAACACCACGCTGTTCGGCGCGCTGTGCGGCGGTGGTCGTCTGCACCTGGCCGATGCCCAGGCGGTGGCCGACGCCGAACGCTTCTCGCAATTCATGCGCGACGTGGATGTGCTGAAGATCGTCCCCAGCCACCTCGCCGGCCTGCTGGCCGCCGCGCCCAATGCCGCCGCCGTGCTGCCGCGCCGCCTGCTGGTGGTGGGCGGTGAAGCCTGCGACCGCGCGCTGCTGCAGCCCATCCGCGAGCTGGCTCCGCGACTGCGCATCGTCAACCACTACGGCCCCAGCGAATCCACCGTGGGCGTACTGACCCACGAATGGTCGCTGGTGGATGATCTGCCGGCGGCCAGCCTGCCCATCGGTACGCCGTTGGCCAACACCGCCATCCGCGTGCTCGACGAGAAGGGTCGCGACCTGCTGCCGGGCGTACCGGGCGAGCTTTACATCGGTGGTGCAGGTCTGGCCCTGGACTATCTCGGCCTGCCGGAGATGACCGCTGAACGCTTTATCGAAATCGAAGGTGAGCGCCTGTATCGCAGCGGCGACCGCGTGCGCCTGAATCGTCGCGGCGCCGTGGAGTTCCTCGGTCGCGTGGATGACCAGGTGAAGATCCGTGGCTACCGCGTCGAGCCGGGTGAACTGGCGCAAGCGCTCAAGCGCCTGCCCGGCGTGTGCGATGCCGTGGCCCTGGCCGAGCGCGAAGGCGATGGCCCGATGAAGCTGCTGGCCTGGGTCGTTGCAGAAGGGCAGAGCGTTGAAAGTCTGCGTGAAAGCTTGGCCGCCGAAGTCCCCGAATACCTGCTGCCGGCCCAGCTGATGCTGCTGGAGCGCCTGCCGCTGAACGCCAACGGCAAGGTGGACCGCAAGGCCCTGCCGCGTGCCGAGACGGCTGCGAAGCCGTTGGACAGCGCACCGCTCTCCGAGCTGGAACAGCGCATCGCCGACATCTGGCAGGCGGTGCTGAAGGTCGAGCGCGTCGGTGCCGAGGACAACTTCTTCGAACTGGGCGGCGACTCCATCCTCAGCCTGCAGATCATCGCGCGCATCCGCAAGCTGGGTTACAAGCTCAGCCCGAAACAGCTGTTCGAGCGGCAGAGCGTCCGCCAGCTCGCGCAGTGGCTTGAAAGCCGCGCGCCGGCTGCCGCTGCGGCACCCGCGCCGGTGGCCGCCGTCACTGGCGAGGTCGCCCTGTCGCCGGTACAGACGCGCTTCTTCGAACGCGTACCGAGCGCCCAGCGTCACCACTGGAACCAGGCGCTGCTGCTGCAACCACGCGAAGCCCTGGATGGCGATGCCCTGGCCCGAGCCCTGCACTGGCTGGTCGGCCAGCACGACGCGCTGCGCCTGCGCTTCGATGGCAGCCGCCAGCGTTACGCGGAACAGGGGCCGCTGGACATGACCCTGCTCTGGCGCCGCCGTGCCGCCGACGCCCGCACCCTGGAGCGTCTGTGCGACGACGCCCAGGCCAGTCTGGATATCGCCAATGGCCCGCTGCTGCGCGCCATGCACGTTACCCTCGAAGAGGGTGGCGAGCGCCTGTTGCTGGTCATCCACCACCTGGCGGTGGACGGCGTGTCCTGGCGCATCCTGCTGGAGGACCTGCAGACCGCCTACCGCGAACTGCGCGCCGGCCGCACTCCGGCCGCGCTGCCGCGCAGCGACAGCTACCAGGCCTGGAGCGCCCGCCAGCAGGCGGCCGCCAACAGCGCCGAAGTTGCTGCCGAGCTGGCTTACTGGCAAGGCGAACTGCGTGATGCCCCCCGTCTGGCCCGCGCCCGCAGCGATGCCCCGGCCACCTGGAAGGAAGCCGCCAACGCGCGCTTCAGCCTCGACGCCGACACCACCCGCCAACTGCTCGGCCCGGCGCTGAAGGCGCAGCGCGTGCAGATCAACGACCTGCTGCTGACCGCGCTGACTCGCGCTCTGTGCGCCTGGACTGGCGAGTCCTCCGTACTGGTGGAGATGGAAGGCCACGGCCGCGACGCCTTCGACGGCGAAGCGGCGCTGGACCTGAGCCGTTCCGTCGGCTGGTTCACCGCGCTGTATCCGATCCGCCTGCATGCCGGCGGCGAGACTGGCGCGGACCTGCGTGCCACCCGCGAACATCTGCGCAACCTGCCGCGCGCCGGCATGGGTTACGGCCAACTGCGCTATCTCAGCCAGCACGCGGCCAGCCTGCGTGACCTGCCGGCTCCGCAGGTCACCTTCAACTACCTCGGCCAGCTCGACCAGGCGTTTGCCGACGCTGACTTCCTGCCGGCCTTCGAAGGCGTGGGCCGCAGCCAACCGCTGAATGCGGCGCTGGGCAATGCACTGGTCTACGCCGGTCGTGTGCTCGGTGGCGAGCTGAGCCTGGAAGTCACCTACAGCAGTGCCCTGTTCGACGCCGCCGCCATCGACGAGCTGCAAGCGCTGCTGCGCGCCGAGCTGCAGGCGCTGGTCGCCTATTGCCTGAATACCCCACGCAAGCTGGAAGCCAGCGAGCTGCCGCTGCTCGGGCTCGACCAGCAACAGCTCGATGCACTGCCGCTGCCGGCCGGGGTGGAAGATCTCTATCCGCTGTCGCCGATGCAGCAGGGCATGCTGTTCCACGCCCTCGACGTGCCGGGCTCCTCGCTCTACGTCAACCAGCTGCGCGTCGATCTGGACGGCCTCGATGAAACCCGCTTCCTAGTCGCCTGGCGCGCGGTCATTGCGCGCCACGCCAACTTGCGCACCGGCTTCCTCGCCAGCGCGGAGGCGGCGCCGCTGCAGTTTGTCCTGCGCGAGGTACAGCTGCCGGTACAGTCCTTCGACTGGCGCGGTCAGCCGGTCGGCGAGCAGCAGCTGGAGCAAGTGGCTGACGCCCAGCGCAACCTGGGCTTCGACCTGGCCAAACCACCGCTGCAGCGCCTGGCGCTGGTGCGTCTGGGCGAGCGCCGCTACCACCTGATCTGGACCTGCCACCACCTGCTGCTGGACGGCTGGAGCAGTGCGCGGCTGATCGGCGAAGTGCTCGCGCTCTACCGCGGCGAAGCACTGCCGGCACCCACCGCACAGTACGGCGACTACATCGCCTGGCTGCACGCCCAGGATGGCGCTGCGGGCGAAACCTTCTGGCGCGAACGCCTGAAGGACTTCGATGAGCCGACCCTGCTGGCCACCGCCTGCAACGCCGGGTTCCGCGACGAGCCGCTGCGCGAGCTGCACAGCCGCCTCGACTGCGCACCGCTGCAACGCTTCGCCCAGGCCCAGCGCATCACCCTCAACACCCTGGTGCAGGGTGCCTGGGCGCTGCTGCTGCAACGTTACTGCGGCCAGCGCAGCGTCACCTTCGGCGCCACCGTGGCCGGGCGACCGGCCACCTTGCCGGGGGCGGAGGAGAGCCTCGGCCTGTTCATCAACACGCTGCCGATCCTGCAAAGCCCGGATGACGCGCAGCGCGTCGGCGACTGGCTGCGCCAGCTGCAGGCCTTCAACCTCGACGTGCGCGAGTTCGAGCACACGCCGCTGTACGACATCCAGCGCTGGGCCGGCCGCGGCGGGCAGGCGCTGTTCGACAGCCTCATCGTGTTCGAGAACTTCCCCATGGATGCAGCCCTGGCGTCTTCGGCCAACGATGAGCTGCGCATCCTCGGCCACCGCCCGGTGGACGGCACCAACTACGCCCTGGCCCTGGTGGCCAGCGCCGGCGAGCAGCTGGACGTGCGCTACACCTACCGCGCCGACCGCCTGAGCGCGAGCCAGATCGAGCAACTGCGTGGCCACTTCGAGCACCTGCTGCTGAGCCTGGTGGAAGACGCCGAACGCCCGCTGGGCCGGGTCAGCCAACTGGCCGACGCCGAGCGCCACTCGCTGCAGCATCGCTTCAACGACACCGAGGCGAGGTTCCCGGCCGATGTGCAGCTGCAGGAGCTGATCGAGCGCCAGGTTGCCGCGACCCCGGATGCGCTGGCCCTGCAATTCGCTGACCAGCGCCTGAGCTACGCCCAGCTCAACGCCCGCGCCAACCAGCTCGCGCATTGGCTGCGTGGCCAGGGCGTCGGTCCGGATGTACTGGTCGGCGTGGCCGCCGAGCGTTCGCTGGAACTGGTGGTGGCCCTGCTGGGCATCGTCAAGGCCGGCGGCGCCTACGTGCCGATGGACCCGGACTACCCGCAGGACCGCCTGCAACACATGCTCAGCGACAGCGGCGTGGGTCTGCTGCTGACCCAGCAACACCTGCGCGATCGCTTGCCGGCGAGCGACGCCCGAGTGATCTGCCTGGACAGCCAGTGGAGCGAGATCGCCACGGCCTCCGAGCAGAACCCGGCCATCGCCGGCAGCCCGCAGAACCTCGCGTACCTGATCTACACCTCCGGCTCTACCGGCAAACCCAAGGGCGCCGGCAACAGCCATCGCGCACTGGTCAACCGCTTGCACTGGATGCAGAAGGCCTACGCGCTGGATGCCTCCGACCGCGTATTGCAGAAGACCCCGTTCAGCTTCGACGTGTCGGTGTGGGAGTTCTTCTGGCCGCTGATGACCGGAGCGGCACTGGTAGTGGCTGCGCCCGGCGCGCACCGCGATCCGGCAGCGCTGCGCCAGGTGATCGAGGCGGGACAGGTCACTACGCTGCACTTCGTGCCGTCGATGCTGCAGGCCTTCGTCGCTTCCGGCGAACTGGAGCGCTGCCCGTCGCTGTTGCAGGTGATGTGTTCCGGCGAGGCGCTGCCTTATGAGCTGCAACAGCAGTTCCGCCAGCGCAGCAGCGCGAAGCTGCACAACCTCTACGGCCCGACGGAGGCGGCGATCGACGTCAGCTTCTGGGCCTGCGACGAGGACAATGCGCGGCACGTGGTGCCCATCGGCCGGCCCATCGACAACCTGCGCCTGGTGCTGCTGGACGAGCGCCTGGAGCCGGTGCCGCAGGGCGTGGCCGGAGAGCTGTACATCGGCGGCGTGGGCCTGGCGCGCGGTTACCACGCGCGCCCCGGCCTGACCGCCGAGCGCTTCGTCGCCGATCCCTTTGGGAGCGGCGAACGCCTCTATCGCACCGGAGACCTGGCACGCCAGCGTGCAGACGGCGCTATCGAGTACCTGGGGCGGCTCGACCACCAGGTGAAGATTCGCGGCCTGCGCATCGAGCTGGGCGAGATCGAGGCCCGCCTGCAAGCGCAGCCGGAGGTCAGCGAAGCGGTGGTGGTGGCTAAGGACGGCGTGCTGCTGGCCTACGTCGTCGCCAGCGCCGAGCCCGAAGCCCTGCGCCAGGCGCTGCAGGGCGAGCTGCCGGACTACATGGTGCCGTCGCGGATCATCGCCCTCGACGCCATGCCGCTGTCGCCCAATGGCAAGCTGGACCGCAAGGCCCTGCCGGACCCGCAACTGGGCGAGCGCCTGCGCGAATACGTGGCGCCGCGCAGCGACCTGGAAGTCGAGCTGGCCGGTATCTGGCAGCACGTGCTGCAAGTGGATCGCGTCGGCCTGCACGACGACTTCTTCGAACTGGGCGGCCATTCGCTGCTGCTCACCCAGGTCGGCCTGACCCTGCGTCAGCGCCTGGGCCTTGAGCTGCCGCTGCATCGCCTGTTCGAGCTGAGCAATATCGAGGCGCTGGCCGCCTGGATCGAGTCGCAGCGGGCAAGCTCCGCCAGCGCGGAAGAGGAACTGGACCTGATGGACGAACTGCTCGGCGAGCTGGAGAACCTGTAATGACCCACCCGATGGACGCCCAGCTGAAACAGGTCGCGGAGCGCCTTGGCGCGCTGTCCGAGGACAAGCAGATCGTCTTCCTGCGTCAGCTTCGCGAGAAGGGCGTGAGCCTCTCGCGCCTGCCGATCCTGCGCGAGGGGCGCGAGCATGCGCCGCTCTCGGCGGCCCAGGCGCGCCTGTGGTTCCTCTGGCAGATGGAGCCGCACAGCGCCGCCTACAACATCCCGGCCGCCGTGCGCCTGCGCGGCGCGCTGGACGAGGGCGCGCTGGAGCGTGCTTTCACCGCGCTGATCGCGCGCCATGAAAGCCTGCGCACCGTCTTCCGCATGGCGGAGGACCGCTCTGGTAGGGCGAATGACGCGCAGCGTCATCCGCCGCAGGTTGGGCAGAGTGCAGCGGCGGATAACGCTGGCGCGTTATGCGCCCTACGGGAGCCGGAAGGCGAGGTGATGCAGTGCATCCTGCCACCGGGGCCGGCGCATCTGGAGGAGAAGGATTTCGCTAGCGAAGCCGAGGCGCGCCAATGGCTCAACGATTGCGCGCAACGCTCCTTCGACCTCGCCGAAGGCCCGCTGCTGCGCCTGCACCTGGCGCGCCTGCCGGGTGAAGCGTTGTTGCTGGTG
The DNA here is from genome assembly GCA_046940325.1 of Enterobacterales bacterium AE_CKDN230030158-1A_HGKHYDSX7. GTDB lineage: Bacteria > Pseudomonadota > Gammaproteobacteria > Pseudomonadales > Pseudomonadaceae > Pseudomonas. Next base: position 249,113 of record JBKYMN010000004.1, read on the forward strand.
AACCTGCACCACATCATTGCCGATGGCTGGTCCATCGGTGTGCTGATCGACGAGTTCGCGGCGTTGTACAGCGCCGAGGTGCAGGGAGCGAAAGCCGACCTGGCCGAACTGCCGATCCAGTACAGCGACATGGCCCGCTGGCAGCGCCTGTGGCTGGCGGCCGGAGAGGGCCAGCGGCAACTTGCCTACTGGAGGGAGCAGCTGGGCGACGAATCCCTGCTGCTGACCCTGCCGGGCGACCGGCCGCGGCCGCTGGTGCAGAGTTATCGCGGCGCCACTTTCGACTTCGAGCTGCCGCGCGAGCTGAGCGAAGCGCTGCGCGACCTGGCGCGCGGGCAGGGCGCCACGCTGTTCATGCTGATCCTCGCCGCCTATCAATTGCTGCTGTCGCGCTACAGCGGCCAGCGCGAGCTGCGCGTCGGCGTGCCCATCGCCGGCCGTGGCCGCGCCGAGAGCGAACGGCTGATCGGCTTCTTCGTCAATACCCAGGTGCTGCCCGCGCGCATCGACGGCGACGAATCCTTCAGCGCGTTCCTGGCCCGCACCCGGGAAGCCGTGCTGGGCGCCCAGGCCAACCCGGACCTGCCGTTCGAGCAACTGGTGGATGCGCTGCAACCCGAGCGCAGCCTGAGCTACAACCCGCTGTTCCAGGTGGCCTGCAACCACCAGCCGAGCCGTCGCGATGCCTTGCGCGAGCTGCCCGGCGGCCTGCAGCTGGAAAGCCTGGAGCTGGACAGCGGCATCGCCAAGTTCGACCTGACCCTGAACACCGAGGAGAGCCGCGACGGCCAGGTCCGCGGGCAGTTCATGTACGCCACCGACCAGTTCGATGCGGCGACCATCGAGCGCCTCGCCGGGCACTTCCTCAACTTGCTGCGCGGCCTGGTGGCCGACCCGCAATGCCCGGTGGCCCGCCTGCCGCTGCTCGATGGCAGCGAGCGTGAGCAGTTGCTCTACGGCTGGAACGACACTGCGATGGACTACCCGCGCGAGGCCTGCCTGCACCAGCTGATCGAACAGCAGGTGCAGCGCTCGCCCGCTGACGTGGCGCTCACCGACGGCCAGCGCCGTTTCACTTACGCCGAACTCAACGGCCGCGCCAATCGCCTCGCGCACTGGTTGCGCGAGCAGGGCGTCGGCCCGGACAGCCGCGTCGGCGTCGCCCTGGAGCGCTCCGTCGAACTGCCGGTGGCTTTGCTCGCCGTGCTCAAGGCGGGTGGCGCCTACGTGCCGCTGGACCCGGAATTCCCCGCCGAGCGCCTGGCACACATGCTCGAAGACGGCGACGTACGCCTGCTGCTGACCCAGCAGCACCTGCTCGGCGAGCTGCCGCAGACAGGCGCCCGTGCGTTCTGCCTGGACCGCGACTGGGCGCAGCTGGAGGGCTACGCCAACAGCGACCTGCACAACCTCGCGACGCCGGATGATCTGGCCTACGTCATCTACACCTCCGGCTCCACCGGCAAGCCCAAGGGCGTCGCGGTGCGCCACGGCGGCGTAGTCAACTTCATGCTCAGCATGGCCCGCGAGCCGGGCCTGGAGGCGCAGGACCGCGTGCTCGCGCTGACTTCGCTGTCCTTCGACATCTCCGCGCTGGAGTTGTACCTGCCGCTGCTGGTGGGCGGGCGTGTGGTACTGGTGGACCGCGATATCGCCCGCGACCCGTCGCGCCTGCTCGGCGTGGCGCTGGAGCAGGGCGTGACGGTGATCCAGGCGACGCCGAGCACCTGGACGCTGCTCAGCGGCCACGAGGACTTCCCGCGCCTGACCGGCTGCCGCTTCTTCTGTGGCGGCGAAGCGCTGTCCGCCGAGCTGGCCGACAAGCTCACGGCGCAGACCGAGGCATTGTGGAACCTCTACGGCCCCACCGAAACCACCATCTGGTCGGCGGCCTGGAAGATCGACAAGGGCGCCCGCGCGCTGCTCGGCAAGCCCATCGCCAACACCCAGCTGTATATCCTCGACGGCGAGCTGCAGCCGGCGCCCATCGGCGTGGCCGGCGAGCTGTACATTGCCGGCGACGGCCTGGCGCGCGGCTACCACGGGCGCCCGGAACTGACCAACGAGCGCTTCGTTGCCGATCCCTACAGCCGGGATGCCAATGCGCGCATGTACCGCACCGGCGACCTGGCGCGCTGGCGTGCCGACGGCGTGCTGGAGTACCTCGGCCGTCTCGACCATCAGGTGAAGATTCGCGGCTTCCGCATCGAACTGGGCGAGATCGAATCGCGCCTGCTCGGCCAGCCCGGCGTGCGCGAGGCGGTGGTGATCGCCCGCGACGCAGGAGCAGTGAAGCAACTGGTCGGTTACGTCACCGGGCAGATCGATACCGACCTGCGCGCCGCTCTGCTGGAAGAGCTGCCGGACTACATGGTTCCGGCGCAGATCGTCCCGCTGGAACGCATGCCGCTGACGCCCAACGGCAAGTTGGACCGCAAAGCCCTGCCGGAGCCGGACTTCAGCCTGTTGCAGAAGCGCTATCGCGCGCCGGAAAGCCCGCGCGAGCAGACCCTGGCGGCCATCTGGTGCGCCGTGCTGGGCCTGGAGCGGGTGGGCCTGGACGACAACTTCTTCGAGCTGGGCGGCGACTCCATCGTCTCCATCCAGGTGGTCAGCCGCGCCCGCGCCGCCGGCCTGCAGCTGAGCCCCAAGGACCTGTTCCAGCACCAGACCCTGCAAGCCCTGGCCCGTGTGGCCGCTGACCACGTCGCCGTCGAAACGCCGGCCACCCCGGCGGCCATCGACGCGCCGGATGTCGCGCAACTGGCCGCGCTCGGCCTGAATCCGGCCGGGATCGACGACCTCTATCCGCTGTCGCCCATGCAGCAGGGCATGCTGTTCCATGGCGTGGACGGCAGCGAAGGCGGCGTCTACGTCAACCAGTTGCGCGTGGAAGTGCAGGGCCTGGACGTCGAACGCTTCCGCGCTGCCTGGCAGGCCGCGCTGGATGCCCACGACAACCTGCGCGCCGGTGTGCACTGGCAAGGTCTCGACAAGCCGGTGCAGGCCGTGCACAGGCACGTCGAGCTGCCGCTGGAGGTGCTCGACTGGCGTGGTCGCGAAGACCTGAACGCGGCACTGGACGACCTGGCCGCCGCCGAACGCAGCCGCAGCTTCGACCTGGAGCGTCCGCCGCTGCTGCGCCTGGTGCTGGTTCGCAGCGACGAGGTCAGCCACCAGTTGGTCTACACCCATCACCACATCCTGCTCGACGGCTGGAGCAATGCCCAGCTGTTCGCCGAGGCACTGCGTCGCTACAACGGCGAAAGCATCGCCGAGCAGGGCCGCTACCGCGACTACATCCACTGGCTGCAAGCCCAGGACCAGCAGCAGGCGCAGGACTTCTGGAGCGCGCGCCTGCAAGGCTTCGCCCAGCCCACCGTGCTGGCCGACAGCCTGGCGCGCCCGGCCGAAGGCAGCGGTCACGGCCTGGAGTACAGCCGCTACGACGCGGCGGCCACCGAACGCCTGAAAGCCTTCGCCCGCAGTCAGCGGGTGACGCTCAATACCCTGGTGCAGGCGGCGTGGGTTCTCCTGCTGCAACGCTACACCGGGCAGCAGCGCGTCGCCTTCGGCGCCACCGTGGCCGGCCGCCCCGCACAACTGGCCGGCGCCGACAGCCTGCTGGGCCTGTTCATCAACACCCTGCCCATCGTCCAGGCGCCGGCCGAGCAGGCTGACCTGGGCGACTGGCTGCGCGAGCTGCAGGCCTACAACCTGGACGTGCGCGAGTTCGAGCACACGCCGCTGTACGACATCCAGCGCTGGGCCGGCCAGGCCGGGCAGGCGCTGTTCGACAGCATCATCGTGTTCGAGAACTACCCGGTCGACGCGGTACTGCGCAGCGCCCAGGGGCCGCGCTTCGGCGAACTGAAGTCGAAGGACGAGACCAGCATTCCGATGGACCTCGCCGTGCGCGTCGGCGACCGGCTGGAGATCGAGTACCAGTACCTGCGCGCGCACTTCAGCGCGTCTGCCGTGGCACGGCTGCGCGGCAACATGGAACAGGTGCTGGACAGCCTGCTGCATGGCGCGGGCAAGCGCGTCGGCGAGCTGCAATGCCTGTCGGCCAACGATCGCGCGGCCCTGGCCGCCTGCCGTGGCCCGCACCAGACGCTGCCGCCAGCCGAGCCGGTGCACCTGGCGATTGCGCGTCAGGCCGCTCTGCGCGGCGATGAGGTGGCGCTGATCTGCGGCGATGAGGCAATCGACTACGCGGCGCTGGAGCGCGACTCCAACCGCCTGGCCCATCGCCTGATGGCGCTGGGCGTCGGCCCGGAAGTCCGGGTCGGCGTGGCCCTGCCGCGCAGCGTGCGCATTCCGTTGGCGCTGCTGGCGGTGCTCAAGGCCGGCGGTGCCTACGTGCCGCTGGACGCCGAGTACCCGCGCGAGCGCCTGGAGTTCCAGATGAGTGACGCCGGCATCGCGCTGCTGATCACCGACAGCCGCCTGCGTGAGCGCCTGCCGTTGCCGGCGGGGGTGCAGTGCCTGGAGCTGGATGGCCTAGATCTTTCTGGCGAAGACAGCGATCTGCCGGTGGTCGGCCTGGAGCCGGAAAACCTCGCCTACCTGATCTACACCTCCGGCTCCACCGGCAAGCCCAAGGGCGTGGCGGTGAGCCACGGCCCGCTGGCCATGCACTGCGCGGCCATCGGCGAGCTGTACCGGATGGATGCAGCGACCCGGGAGCTGCACTTCATGTCCTTCGCCTTCGACGGTGCGCACGAGCGCTGGCTGACCACCCTGGTCCACGGCGGCAGCCTGGTGCTGCGTGGCGATGAATTGTGGACCCCGGAGCAGACCTACCGCGTGCTGCACGACAAGCAGGTCAGCGTGGCGGCCTTCCCGCCGGTCTACCTGCAACAGCTGGCCGAGCATGCCCTGCGTGACGGCAACCCGCCGCCGGTGCGCATCTACTGCTTCGGTGGCGACGCGGTGCCCAATGCCAGCTTCGAACTGGCCAAGCGCGCGCTGCGCGCCGAACACCTGATCAATGGCTACGGCCCCACGGAAACCGTGGTCACGCCGCTGCTGTGGAAGGCCGACCGCACGACGGCCTGCGATGCCGCCTATGCGCCCATCGGCAAGGGCGTCGGTGCGCGCAGGCTGTACATCCTCGACGAGCAGTTGCGCCAGGTTCCGCTGGGCGTGGCCGGTGAGCTCTACATCGGCGGCGACGGCCTGGCGCGCGGCTACCACGAGCGTGCCGGCCTGACCGCCGAGCGCTTTGTCGCCGATCCGTTCGATACGAGTGGTGGGCGCCTGTACCGCTCCGGCGACCTGGTGCGCGGCCGCGCCGATGGGGTGATCGACTACGTCGGGCGGATCGACCACCAGGTGAAGATCCGCGGCTTCCGCATCGAACTGGGTGAGATCGAGGCGCGCCTGCAGGATCACCCGCAGGTCAGCGAGGCTCTGGTGGTCGCGCGCGACGGTATCAGCGGCAAGCAACTGGTCGGCTACGTGGTGGGCGAAGCGGAAGGCGACGCGCTGCGCAGCTTCCTCCGCGAGCAGGTGCCGGATTACATGGTGCCGGCGCAGATCCTCAAGCTTGCGCGCTTCCCGCTGTCGCCCAACGGCAAGATCGACCGCAAGGCGCTGCCCGAACCGAGCTGGCAGGGTGAAGCGTATGAAGCGCCACGCAATGAGCGCGAACAGGCCCTGGCCGACATCTGGCAGGACGTGCTGCAGGTGGAGCGCGTGGGCATCCGTGACAACTTCTTCGACCTCGGCGGTGATTCCATCCTCAGTCTGCAGATCGTCTCCCGCGCCCGCCAGGCGCTGGGCGAGGGCGTGGAAATCCGCCTGCGCGACCTGCTGCAGTACCAGACCATCGCCGGCCTGCTGGAGCGCGCCGAGAGCGTGGCCGAGGTAGCGCCGACAGCGGTCGTGGAGGTCGCCGACGACGGCGAATCCTTCGGCCTGGTGCCGATCCAGCAGTGGATGTTCGAGCAGCCGCTGGAGGAGCCCGACCACTTCAACCAGGCGGTGCTGCTGGAGTGCCGCCAGCGTCTCGACGCGCAGGCGCTGGAAGCGGCGCTGCAGGGCCTGCTGGCCGAGCACGGCAGCCTGCGCCTGTCCTTCGCCCGTGGCGCGGATGGCGTGTGGCGCCAGCGCTATCGCGAGGCCAGCGAGATCACCGGCGCGCTGCTCTGGCAGCGCCAGGCGGCGAATGCCGAGGAGGCGCTGCTGATCGCCAACCAGGCGCAGCGCAGCCTCGATCTGAGCGAAGGCCGGTTGCTGCGCGGCGTGCTCACCGACATGGCCGATGGCACCCAGCGCCTGTTGCTGGTGATCCACCACCTGGGGGTGGACGGCGTGTCCTGGCGCATCCTGCTGGAGGAGCTGCAACGGCGCTACGCCGCGCAGGTCACCGGCGAACCCGCGCCACGCTTCGAACGCACCAGCGCCTACCGCGCCTGGGCCGAAGGGCTGCGCGAGTACGCCGACAGCCAACTGGCGCAAGGCGACCTGCCGTACTGGCTGGAGCAGACCGAGACCCAGGGCCTGGGCGAGCCGCAGCGCGACAACCCGCGCGGCGCCGAACGCATGGCGCACCTGGAGCAACTGTTCCTGCGCCTGGACCGCGAGCAGACCCAGCGTCTGCTGAAGGTAGCGCCGGAGGCTTATCGCACGCAGATCAACGACCTGCTGCTGACCGCGCTGGGCCGCACGCTCTGCCAATGGTGCGACAGCGAGTCGGTGCTGATCGGCCTGGAAGGCCACGGCCGCGAGGACATCCTCGACGCGGTCGATCACAGCCGCACCCTGGGCTGGTTCACCAGCCTGTTCCCGCTGCGCCTGACACCGGGGCAGGGCGACTACGCCCAGGCCATCCCGGCAATCCGCCAGCAGCTGCGCGCGGTGCCGGACAAGGGCATCGGCTACGGCGCCCTGCGCTACCTGGGCGACAGTGCGCTGCGCCGCCAGCTCGCCGCCCGCGCGGAGCCGCGGGTCACCTTCAACTACCTCGGCCAGTTCGACCAGAGCTTCGATGACCAGGCGCTGTTCGTGCCGCTGCAGGAGAAGCCCGGCGACACCTATGCCGCCAGCACGCCGATGAACAACTGGCTGGAGATCGTCGGCCAGGTCTATGACGGCGAGCTGACCCTGCGCTGCATGTTCAGCCGCCGGGTGTTCCGCCCGTCGCGCATCGAGGCGCTGATGGCGCAGCTGCGCACGGAGCTGGAAGGGGTGATCGGCCATTGCTGCGCCCAGGTGGAAAGCGGCGCGCGCAAGGAACAGGCCACGGTATGAACGCATTGATGAAAGAGGTTGGCATGCTGCACCCGGAGATTTCCGCCTTCCTGGACATGGTCGACGACGGCCGCCGCACGGGTCGTCCGGCGCTGCACGAACTGCCGGTGGAGCAGGCGCGGCAGGACTTCGAGGCGTCCTCGGAATCGCTCAAGGCCGGCGCGCCGTCGATGCCGGTGGAAGAGCTGCTGGTCCCGGCCCGCGAAGGCCGGCAACTGCCGGTTCGCCTGTACCGCCCCGTTGCGGCTGGCGACGGGGCGATCCTGTACTTCCACGGTGGCGGCTACACGGTCGGCAGCCTGGATTCCCACGATGGGCTGTGTCGGCTGCTGGCCCAGCATTGCGCCTGCACGGTGATTTCGGTCGGCTACCGCCTGGCGCCGGAAGCGCCGTTCCCGGCCGCTACCCACGATGCGCGCGATGCCTGGAACTGGCTGTTGGCCTCTGCCTCCAGCCTCGGCTTGAATCCGTGCCGCCTGGCTGTGGGGGGCGATAGTGCGGGTGCCACGCTGGCTACTGTGCTCTGCGCCGAACTGGCGGGCGAGGGCTCCGAACAGCCCTGTGCCCAGCTGCTGTTCTATCCGGCAGCGGATGCCAGTGCACGCAGCGAATCCCAGGAGTTGTTCACCGAAGGCTATCTGCTGGAGACGGCCAGCCTGGACTGGTTCTACCAGCAGTACGTGCCTGACCTGGCGCAGCGCATTGACTGGCGCTGCTCACCGGTCCACGCCGGTGCCGCCCTGCAAGGCAGCACGCCGGCGCTGCTGTTCGCGGCCCAGTTCGATCCGTTGCTGGACGAAGGCCTGGCCTACGCCAAGGCGCTGGTGGAGCAGGGCGTGGAAGTGGAGGCCGAGCGCTGCTGTGGGATGACCCACGACTTCCTGCGCATGGGCAACCTGGTGCCGGAGGTGGAGGGGTATTACCGGCGCGTGGCGGAGTTTCTGGCCGCGCGCTGGTGAACCAGCAGGGCCCGTGCCGGGGTTACTGTGAGCCGCGAACGTAGGATGGCGTGGAGCGCAGCGATACCCATCAGTGACGAGCGCTCGGGACAGCATGGGTATCGCAAGCTCCACCCATCCTACGAGCGACTACTGAATCGCCGCCACCGGCTGCGCAGCCACCGCGCGGCTGGCGGCTTCCTGTAGCGCCGGGCTGGCCCAGTCGGCGGCCTGGAAGTCGCGGCGGATCAGGCCGTAGGCCTTCGCTGCCTTGATCGAGGCGTCGAGTCGGCCGAGGAAATCGGCGTCGAGCTTCGGTGAGAGGACTTCCGCCAGGGGGCGATCCTTGAACTCGCTCTTGAAGATCACCGACGGGTAATTGGCCTGCTGCGACACCAGTTCGATGTAGGCATCGCGGTTGGCCTCGGCGCTGGCCCACTGCACGGCCTGCAGTTGCACCTTGAGCAGGCGCTCGGTGATTTCCGGGTGGGCGTCGACGAACTCGCCGTTGCCCACCAGCAGCGCTTGAAGCGTGCCGGCGCCGCCCAGGTCATGGGTGCTCAGGGGGATTTCCGCCAGGCCCTTGTCGCGCAGGGCGAACAGGCCGGCCAGGCCCCAGGTGGCGTCGATCTGCTTGGCAGCCAATGCCGCGAGGGCGGCGCTGAAGTCCAGGTTGATGACCTTCAGGTCCTTCTCGGACAGGCCGGCGCTGGCCAGGGCGTTGTCGAACGACAGCTGGCTGGCGGTGCCGCGGAAGATGCCCACGCGCTTGCCCTTCAGGTCGGCCAGGGTCTTGATTCCCGAGCCCGGCTGCACGCCCAGGTAATGGTTGACGCCGCGCGCGGTGGCGGCCAGTACGCGGCTGTCCAGGCCGCTGGACTTGCCAATGATCGCCGCCAGGTCGCCCAGGTAGGCGAAGTCCACCTGGCCGTTGGCGAAGGCCTCGTTGACCACCGGGCCGGCGCCCTTGAAGAAGCTCCATTTCACCTGGATGCCGTCCTTGGCGAACTCCTTCTCCAGCAATTGGCGGGTGTAGAGGATGTCCACCACGCCGCCGCCGGAGTGGTTCTGCCCGGCACTCACGTCGGGTACGGCAATGCGGATTTCCTTCACCGGCTCGGCAGCCTGGGCGACCAGCGGATAGGCGCCGAGCAGGCCGGCCAGCACCGGCGCAGCGAAGAGGGATAGCAATTGATTAGTGAGGGCCTTCATGGCGCCTGCCTCCTGCAGTGGGGGAGCGCGTGTGGCTCCGGCGCCCGCACTAAAGGCACGCTGCTGTCTATCAACAAAATAATAAAAACGCATTTTTTAATCATTATTCGAGCTAAGCGAGCAGCCACAGGGCTTCGCGGGCGGATGCCCGCAGGGCATAAAAAATATTCGGCGAATGCATTGGATGAGCGCGGGAGCCTTCCCTTAAATGGCCTGTGTTAGCTCATAAATGCATTGATATAACTATTTATATTCCAATGAAGAATATTACGAAGCCGTATCGCCTTGCTCTTCCCAACCCGCGCCTGAGGCCTTCCGCCTTCGGCTGGAGCGGGCTCGAAACCCTGTTGCCGTGGCTGGTGCCGCTGGCCATTGCCGTGCTCTGGTGGACTGCCAGTCACCGGCACTGGATGTCCGCGCAAATTCTGCCCACGCCCGAGCTGGTGCTTCAGGCCGGCCGCGAGCTGCTGGCCGGTGAGCTCTGGCAGCAACTGGGCATCAGCCTGAAACGTCTGCTCTGGGGCCTGCTGGCCGGCATCCTCAGCGGGCTGGCACTGGGCGCCTGGCTCGGCTTCAGTCGCCGCGCCGAGCGTCTGGTGCTGCCCACCTTCAGTGCCCTGGCGCAGGTCCCGACCCTGGCCTGGATTCCGCTGTTCATGCTGTTCTTCGGCATCGGCGAGTTGCTCAAGCTGGTGGTCCTGATCAAGGCCATCATCGTGCCGGTGACGCTGCACACCCTGGTCGGGGTGCGCGATGCCCAGCCACGGCTGCGCGAGGCCGCCGCCGTGCTGCGCCTGCCGCGCCACCTGCTGCTGTGGCGGCTGATCCTGCCGGCAGCGCTGCCGTCCTTCCTCACCGGTGTACGCCTGGCCCTCGCCCAGGGCTGGACCTCGTTGCTGGCGGTGGAGCTGCTGGCCTCCAGCGAAGGCATCGGCTACCTGATGGTGCAGGCGCGGCAGCTGTTCATGCTCGACATCGTGTTCGTCTGCATCCTGGTCATCGGCCTGGTCGGCGCGGCCATGGACCGCGGCATCCAGGCGCTGGACCGGCGCCTGGTGCACTGGCCGCAGCAAGCTGCAGGGGAGTTCCGCCGTAGCACATCAGGCAAGGGCTGGGAGCGCCTGCAACCCTGGTTGCTGCCGCTGGGCCTGCTGGCGATCTGGCAGGCGGCGAGTGCGGGGGAGTGGGTCGATCCGGCGATCCTCGCCAGCCCGGTGTCGGTGGCTGTTGCACTGTGGGACGGCCTGCTGGACAACAGCCTGACCGGCGCATTGCTGGCCAGCCTGCAACGTACGCTTGCCGGTCTGCTGCTCGGCGGCTCGCTGGGCTTCCTGCTCGGCCTGGGGCTGGGGTTGTGGCGCCCGGCGGAGCGGCTGCTGGGACCGTCCTTTGCCGCGCTGCGCCAGGTGGCGATCTTTGCCTGGGTGCCGCTGCTCACCGCCTGGTTCGGCCTGGGCGAGCTTGCCAAGGTGGTGTTCGTGGGGCTCGCTGCCTTCTTCCCGTTGCTGCTGGCCACCCAGCGCGGCATCGCCAGCCTGCCGGCGCAACTCAGCGAGGCTGCCATCGCGCTGCGTCTCTCGCCCTGGCAACGGTTGCGCCGGCTGGTGCTGCCGGGCGCCGCGCCCTCGGTGTTCGCCGGGGTGCGCCTGGCGCTGATCTACGCCTGGCTCGGCACCATCGGCGCCGAGTACTTCATGCCCTCGGACGGTGGCATCGGCAGCCTGATGATCGGCGCGCAACAACTCTTCCGCATGGACCTGGTCGGCGCCGGCATGTTGCTGGTCGGCCTCACCGGAGCCCTGCTGGCCGCCCTCGGCCAGCGCATCGAAGCGCGGGTAACGCGCTGGAGACACGCATGAACGCTTTCGCACCGCAGGCGCTGGTGAGCTTTCGCCAGGTCGCCAAGAGTTTCCCCGTGGACGGCCGCGAGCTGCAGGCCATCGAGCGCTTTGACCTGGAGATCGCCGATGGCGAGTTCATTGCCATCGTCGGCGCCAGCGGTTGTGGCAAGTCGACGTTGCTGCGCCTGCTGGTCGGCCTGGATCGCGAGTTCCAGGGCGAGATCCGCATCGATGGCGCGCCCATCGACGGTATCGGTGGCGAACGCGGCATCGTGTTCCAGGAGCACCGCCTGTTTCCCTGGCTGAACGTGGAGCAGAACGTCGCCCTGGGCCTGGTCAACGAACCGTTGAGCGAATCCGGAAAGGCTTCGAAGGTCGCCGACTACCTGCAACTGGTGGGCCTCTCCGCCTTCGCCCGCGCCTATCCGCACCAGCTTTCCGGCGGCATGGCCCAGCGCGTGGCCATCGCCCGCGGCCTGGTGGCCAGCCCGCGCATCCTGCTGCTGGACGAGCCCTTCGGCGCGCTGGATGCGCTGACTCGCCAGCAACTGCAGGAAGAACTGCTGCGCATCCGCCAGCGCGAGCGCATCACCACGCTGCTGGTGACCCATGACGTGGAGGAGGCGCTGTTCCTCGCCGACCGTGTGGTGGTGATGGCGCCCAGGCCCGGGCGGATCAAGCGCATCGTCGAGGTGCCGCTGGAGCACCCGCGCGAGCGCGGCGGCTATGACTTCCTGCGCCAGCGCGAGGCGCTGCTGCACGAGCTGACGGGCGAGGGCGACTACATCGCGCCGCGGCTCAAGCGGGTGGAAGACCTGCCGTTCGAGTTTCTCGCCTGCTGATTCGCTCAACCCTCCCTTGTAGGAGCGAGCTTGCTCGCGAACCGCCCCGCAGCGGGGTTTGATCGCGAGCAAGCTCGCTCCTGCGAAAAGCCAACCCAGTGAGTCCGATCATGAGCAAACGCCCCAACTTCCTCGTCATCGTCGCCGACGACCTCGGCTTCTCCGACCTCGGCGCCTTCGGTGGCGAGATCGCCACGCCGCACCTGGACGCCCTGGCCCTGGAAGGCCTGCGCCTGACCGATTTCCACACCGCGCCGACCTGCTCGCCGACCCGCTCGATGCTGCTCACCGGCACCGACCACCACATCGCCGGCATCGGCACCATGGCCGAGGCGCTGACGCCGGAACTGGAAGGCAAGCCGGGCTACGAGGGCTACCTCAACGACCGCGTGGTGGCGCTGCCGGAGCTGCTGCGCGAGGCGGGCTACCAGACGTTGCTGTCGGGCAAATGGCACCTGGGCCTGAAACTCGAACAGGCGCCCCATGCGCGCGGCTTCGAGCGTTCCTTCTCGCTGCTGCCGGGGGCGGCCAACCACTATGGCTTCGAGCCGCCCTATGACGAGACCACGCCGCGCATCCTCAAGGGCACGCCGGCGCTGTACGTGGAGGATGACCGGTTCATCGACGAGCTGCCGGAAGGCTTCTATTCCTCCGACGCCTTCGGCGACAAGCTGATCCAGTACCTCAAGGAGCGCGACCAGAACCGTCCGTTCTTCGCCTACCTGCCGTTCTCCGCGCCGCACTGGCCGCTGCAGGCGCCCAAGGACGTCGTGGACAAGTACAAGGGCCGCTACGACGCCGGCCCGGAGGCACTGCGCCTGGAACGCCTGGAGCGGCTCAAGCAGCTGGGCCTGATCGACGCCGACGTGCAGGCGCATCCGGTGCTGGCGATCAGCAAGGAATGGGCGCGCCTGAACGACGAGGAAAAGGCCAGATCGGCGCGGGCCATGGAGGTCTACGCGGCGATGGTGGAACGCCTGGACTGGAACGTCGGCCGCGTCGTCGAGTACCTGCGCCAGCAGGGCGAACTGGACAACACCTTCGTCCTGTTCATGTCCGACAACGGCGCCGAAGGCGCGCTGCTGGAAGCCTTCCCGCGCTTCGGCCCGGACCTGTTGAGCTTCCTCGACCAGCACTATGACAACAGCCTGGAGAACATCGGTCGCGCCAACTCCTACATCTGGTACGGCCCGCGCTGGGCCCAGGCCGCCACGGCGCCGTCGCGCCTGTACAAGGCCTTCACCACCGAGGGTGGCATTCGCGTGCCGGCGCTGGTGCGCTACCCGGCGCTGCAGCGTCAGGGCGAGATCAGCCACTCCTTCTCCACGGTGATGGACATCACCCCGACCATCCTGGACCTGGCCGGCGTGCGCCATCCGGGCAGGCAATGGCATGGCCGCGAGGTGGCCGAGGTGCGTGGCAAGTCCTGGCTGGGCTGGCTGTCCGGTGAAACGGAGCAGGCCCACGACGAGAAGACCGTCACCGGCTGGGAGCTGTTCGGCATGCGTGCCATCCGCCAGGGCGACTGGAAGGCGGTGTACCTGCCGGCGCCGGTGGGCCCGGCCACCTGGCAGCTGTACGACCTGGCCAGCGATCCCGGCGAAACCCGTGACCTGGCCAAGGCCCAGCCCGAACGGCTGGAAGCCTTGATCGAACACTACAAGCAGTACGTCAACGAAACCGGGGTGATCGACGCGCCGCCACCGTTCCTGGCGCGCTGACCCGGAGTCTGCCGGGGAGGGAAGAACCGGCGGCCGCCCGACTGCTCGAACTGACGGCGGCCACCGGAGGACCTCTTCTCCCTTGTCGGCTTATTGCGGCCCCTCCCTGAGGCCGTCCTGGTGAGCGGCGGACAGGTGTGGCTCCTGCCGGCTGTCCTCCGGTTCGCTGTCCACCGGTTCCTCCCGCGATTGCTCGCGGGTGACGGTCGGGTCCGGGTCGGGGGTGTCCCGGAGCGTCTTCATGGCCGCCTCGCGGCCTGCGCCTGCTTGCCGGCCAGGGCCCGCAGGCGGGCACCGGCGATCACCACCTTGCGCGGGCGGTGGGTCGGGTTCACGGGGACGAAGGTCTGCAGTTCGATGCGCTTGAGGAACCAGTCGACGTTGTCCTCCTCCAGCGGCCCCTCCAGGGTCATCAGGTCGCGGCGGATGCGCTCCACCAGGTTGTTCAGCAGCACCGCGCTGGCTTGTTCCTCCTGCTGGATGACGCGAGAGATCAGGCGCTTTCCGGAGGCGTTGCGAAGGTTGATCAGCAAGGTGCCGTCGGGGCGTTCAAGGAACTGCGGGCGGTAGTGGGTGAACTGGTGGCTCAGATGCTCGATGGCGGTTTCCCGGCAACTGGACATGCTTGCTCCCTCCCTTGGTGTGACCAGCGCCAACGCGCCAGCTTGAGCCTTTGAGGTTGCATCAGCCGTTCCAGAACGGGCGCAACTGTTTCATTCGCTTAACAGGTTGTAATTGCAGGCTTTCACCAGAGCGTACTGGCCTCTGGTCATCAGCAAAGTGCACGGTTGCACCCTGAAAGAGCGGGAAAATGCACGGTGGGCGACGCGGGGCGGACCTTCCATCCGAAAGCCGGAAATCCCCCGGGCCGCTGCGCAGGACCGGCGGACGCGCCAGTGCGGGCGCTGCACCCGCGCGAGTGAAGAAGCACGGCCAATCGCCAGCATTTCCTTCACCCAGGCAAGGGGGCAGGGTGGACAGGGGGAAGGAGAAGGCCATGACCCGACGTCTGGACGTGGAGGCAGTACTCCACGAAACCTATCCGCTGTTCAGCTTTTCCTGCCACCGGGAAGCCGGGGGTCGCTACTCCATCAGCCTCGGCAGCCAACTGGCGGCCATGCCCCACACCACGGTGGTGGGGATCCATGGTGATGAACTCAGTAGCGCTGCGCGGGTGCGCAGCCTGGGTATGGAGCTGATCGACAGTTTCATCGACTAGCGCCGCTGGCCGACGGCCGGGCCGCCGACCAGCGTGCCGCTATCAGCGCTGCTGCCGACTGAATGCGCAGGCCGCAGCCAGCAGGCCGGCGGCTGCCGCGAGCAGCGCAGCAGTCTGCCAGGGGTGCTCGCCGACGTATTCGCCGCTGGCCCGGATCGCGCGGCGGCTGCGCTGGATCAGGCGGTCGCTGGTCTCGCGGCTGTCATCCACCAGGTCGCGCAGGCGGGCCTTGAACGCCGGTAACTGGTCGGTGCTGAGGTCGCGGCCGCTTTCCAGCAGGTTTTCCAGGTCGTTGACCAGGGTTTGCAGTTCCTCCACGCCATTCCTGGCGCGGGAGGGGAACCATCGATAACTGCCCATGGACTGTCTCCTCGCTTGCTTGGGGGCTGGATCGGTTGGTGTGCCGGATCAGGCGGCCTGGCGCAGGGCATCGATCAACTGCTGCTTGCGCATGCTCGAGCGGCCGACGATCTGCCGGGTGCGGGCCTGGTGGAGCAGTTCGGCCCGGGTCATGGACTCCAGCGGCCGATCCGGACGCGGCACACCCTTGCGGGTGGCCACCGCGCGACGGGCAGAGCTGCGGCGTGCATCGGCCTTCGCCACTGCACTTTTGTGCTGCCCCGAACCGCCGCTGCGCTCGCCGCCACCGGATTGCCTGTTCACGGTCGCCCAGGCGCGGGCCTCGGCCTCGTCCTTGGAAACACCGCTCGCTTCGTAGCTTTGTTCGATGTGCTCGGCCTTGCGCTTCTGCTGCTGGGTGTACTTGTCTTTGCTGCCCCGGGCCATGGCGATTCTCCTCTGGCTGCTGTCTCGGCGGAGCCTGGACGGGCGCCGCGCGGGTTGCCTGCCGGCAATCGGTCTCATGGGGGAGAAAACGCTCGCGGGCGAGCGTTCAGCGATTCGGATGAACGGGCGGGCGTCCGGGAAAGACGCTGCTCTCCATGGGGCGCTACCAGAAGCCGCCGGCGTGCCGGCTGGCCGCGTAGTCCAGGTGCAGGGCGAAGGAGCTCTGGAAGAACTCCAGCAGGCGGGTATCGAGCACCAGCTCGTTGAGCGAGGCCAGGGAGCCGATGACCTGCTTGACGTCGGCCTCGGTCTCGCCGCAGCGGTTTTCATGGCACAGGCGCTGGGTCTGCGGGTCGGCGCTGATGCGGCAGACACACTCCGTCTCTTGGCAGGAGTGGCGCACCTTGAGGCTCAGCTCCGGCAAGTCGCGGCGGCCGTCCAGCAGCTCCACGCTGCACTCCAGGCCATGTTCGCGGGCGAACTCGCCGGCGCGGGCGAAGGCTGGCAGAGCCACCTCCACCAGGGCGCTCTGGTACGCATTGGCGAAACTCTCGGGGTCAGCGCTCATCCACGCTCTCCTGTGCTGGTGGCACGAATCCCGGCGCAGGGTGGCCGGGGTTTGAGTCATGGACCACGGAAGGTGCGGCTTGCGCGACGCGACGGCGAACTTTCCGCCGAGCGGTTGCGCCGAGCCGCACCCCAGGCGGGCGAAGCGCGTCAGGCGACTGCCGGTGCCTCGGCTTCGGCACGCAACGCCGCGATGACCGCCGGCCGCGAGCCGACCCAGTGGCGGAAGCGCGCGATCGCCGGATAGGCCGACAAATCCACCTGCAGGTGCTCGGACCAGCCCAGTACGGTGAACAGGTAGGCATCGGCGATGCTAAAGCCGTCACCGAAGGCACAGCCGCTCACCGCCAGTTGCTGCTCCAGGTAGGCCAGGCGCCTGGCCAGCTTGCTGCGCAGCAGATCCTTCACCACGTCGGGTATGGCGCTGTCGAACAGCGGGCTCATCCCCGCGTGCAGTTCGCTGCCGATGAAGTTCAATTGCGCCTGCAGCTGCGTGCGCGCCAGGGTGCCATTGGCCGGTGCGAGCCCGGCTCCGGGCCGCAGGTCGGCCAGGTACTGTAGAATCGCCGCGCCTTCGGTCAGCACCGTGCCGTCCTCCAGTTCCAGCGCCGCGACGTAACCCTTGGGGTTGATCCGGTAGAAGTCACGGCCGTCGGCGGTGCGCTTGCTGCGGTTGTCCACGCGCACCAGCGAGAACGGCAGGCGCAGCTCGCGCAGGATGATGTGGGGGGCGAGAGAGCAGGCGTTGGGGGCGTAATACAGGTTCATCGGCAGTGCCTCGTCTTAAGGGGCGGCCAGTATTCCGCAGCCCGGCCGCGCGCAGAAGAACGCACTTTTTGGTGGCTCGGGCACAAAAAGGTAACCAGTGGGCAAGGGATGAAGAAGAACGTTTCGGGGTGTTCGGTCGAAGAAGCCATGCGGGTGATCGGCGGTCGCTGGCGCCTGCTGCTGGTGTCCTACCTGCTCGATGGCAACAAGCGTTTCAACGAGCTGCGCCGCGACATGCCGGAGATTTCCCAGCGCGTCCTGACGGCGGAACTGCGTGCGCTGGAGGACGAGGGGCTGGTCATCCGCACGGTGTACCCGGAAGTACCGCCGCGCGTGGAGTATCGCCTGAGCGCGGACGGCGACCGCTTGCGCCCGGTGGTGGAGGTGGTGAAGACCTTCGGCCTCTGGCTCAAGGCGCGGCCCGAGGGGCAGGGCTGAGCGGCCGCGCTCGGGCACCGGGCGCTCGCGAACTCAGCGCTTGCGCCACACACTTGCCAGCCAGGGCTGCTGTTCGCGCGGCAACCCGGCGGGGCGGTAGTAGTGCTCCAGCTCGACGAACCCCGCTTCCTGCAGCAGGCGTGTCCAGTTTTCCAGGTCGTGGTAGGAGCCGTAGCGCCCGCCGCTCCAGCCTTCCTGGTTGTCGCCGCGGGGGTTGGAGCTGAACAGCACGCCGCCCGGTTTCAGCGCCGCCTGCAATTGGCGCAGCACGCGCGGCAGTTCGCTGCGCGGGACGTGGAACAGGCTGGCATTGGCATAGATGCCGTCGAAGCGCGCGGGCGGCAGGTCAAGGGCGAGGAAGTCCTGCTGCCAGACCTCGCAGCCGCTGGCCTCGCGGGCCATGGCGACGAAGTCGGCGCAGCCGTCGAGGCCGACCGCCTCATGCCCCAGGTCCCTGAACACGCAGAGGTCGCGCCCCGGCCCGCAGCCGAAATCCAGCAGGGAGAAGGGGCCTTCACCCTGGAGATGCCGCAGCAGGGCGGCGATGTTCTGGCTGACGTCGTGGTCCCAGGTGCCGGCGCGGAAGTCGTCGGCACGCTCCTGGTAGTGCTGCAGGGTGATGCGGGAGATGTCGCGCAGGGTCGGGTCTTCGGTGCTCATGGCGGGTCGCGGGTGGAGGTCGGGCGACCATCTTACCGCCGATGGGGCGCCGCTTTGAAAGTCAGGGGCGGAGAACGGCACCGCGGGGCGGCGCATAGACTGCCGGGAAGACTGGCGGAGGACACCGATGACCCCCTTGAAACAACGCATCGCCGGGCTGGACTGGCCCGCCCTGGCCGGCCAGCTCGATGCCGAGGGCGGGGCGCTGGTTCCCGGCCTGCTCGACACTCGCCAATGTGAGGGGCTGCGCGCGCTCTACGCGCGGGACGAGCCGTTCCGCAGCCGGGTGGTCATGGCCCGGCATCACTTCGGCCTGGGCGAGTACCGCTACTTCGCTTATCCCTTGCCGGGGTTGGTGCAGGAGCTGCGTGAGGCTTTCTATTCGCCGCTACGGGTGATCGCCGAGCGCTGGCACGAGCGGATGGGCAGCGGCATCCGCTACCCGGAACAGCACGCCGGGTTCCTCGCCCAGTGCCACGCGGCCGGCCAGCTACGCCCGACGCCGCTGCTGCTGCGCTACCGAGCCGGTGACTACAACTGCCTGCACCAGGACCTGTATGGCGAACTGGCCTTCCCGTTGCAGGTGGCGATCCTGCTATCGCGGCCGGGGGAAGAATTCGACGGCGGCGAGCTGGTGCTCACCGAGCAGCGCCCCCGCCAGCAGTCGCGGGCGGAGGTGGTGCCCTTGCGCCAGGGCGATGCCGTGGTCTTCGCGGTGGCGCAACGGCCGGTGCCGGGGCCGCGCGGTTATCACCGGGTCAACCTGCGCCACGGCGTCAGCCGCGTGCATACCGGCGAGCGCTTCACCCTCGGAGTGATCTTCCACGACGCCCTGTGAGGAGTAGCATGGATCGGTCCAGGGAAACGGGAGATCGACATGCACTACGAAGTGATTCAACGCCACCGCAGCGAGTACCCCGCGCCCATCACCTTCGCCAAGGGCGCGCCGCTGTTCGTTGGCGAGCGCTACGAAGGCGCCGAGGGCTGGGAGGACTGGTACTTCTGCTCCACGCCCGGCCAGCGGGAAGGCTGGGTGCCGGCGCAGGTATTCAACATGACCGCGCCGGGCGCGGGCGTGGCGATGGAGGATTACACCGCCCGCGAACTCGATGTGGAGGTGGGCGAGCGGCTGGAGGGTGGCCGCGAACTGGGCGGCTGGCTCTGGTGCGTGCGGCCCGGCGGCGAGGCCGGCTGGGTGCCGCTGGAGTGCCTGCAGGAAGCGGGTGCCTGAGGGGGCGGCCGAGGCGCATAACGCGTGCCGTGTTATGCGCCCTACGCGAGGGCGTGGGGCACGGAGCATAAGGGTGCGCAGGGCGGATAACCCCTTGCGGTTACCCGCCGAAACCGCTCAGGCCACGCGGCCCAGCTTGATGGTCAGCGGCCAGCTCACGGCGCGCTCCTGTTGATCTCCCCAGGCTCGGGCGAATGCCTCGCGCAGCGGTTCCACCGGGTCGAGGCCGGTGGCGGCACGGTAGCTGGCCACCGCCGACCAGCTCTCGAAGTAGCCCAGCAGGCGACCAAGGGTCCAGTTCGCTGCCAGCGCGAAGGCCGGCGTGGGCACGCGCTCGAAGGGGAAGTCGATGGTCTCGTAGCCGGTTTCCACGTGCCGGCGTTCGGGCGCCCAGTAGGGCCCGACCACCTCGTGGTAGAGGTGGCGCACCAGGGCATCCAGCTCCGGGGTGATGTTCAGCAGGTTGTAGGAGACCACCGCGAGCAATGCATCGGGTCTGGAGACCCGTCGCACCTCCGCATAGAAGCGCGGCACGTCGAACCAGTGCAGGGCCTGGGCTACCAGGGTCAGGTCGACGCTGGCCGGCGGCTGCGAGGTCTGCTCGGCCGGTTCGCAGCGATAGTCGACGTTGGCCAGGCGCGGCGCCTTGTCCAGCTGCGCGGCGTTGATATCGGTGGCGATCACCGAGGTGAAATGGCGGGCCAGGTCTTCGCTGGCCTGCCCCGATCCGCAGCCGCAATCCCAGGCGCGACCGGCGCTGGGCGCCACCTGGGCGAGCCAGGCGAAGAAGGCCGGGTCGTAGGTCGGGCGGTTGCTGCGGTAGGCGTCGGACTGGGCGGTGAACAGCGAACGCGTGTCGGTGGGCTTGGACGTGGACATGGCGGCCTCGGCGCGGTCAGTGGGGCTTCATCTTGCCCGCAGCGGCGCGCCCTGGCCAGTTCGACTCAAGCCTTGTAGCGCCGCCCCGCATGCTGCTTGAGCCAGGCCATCAGCCCGCGCTGCTGCACCACGCTGGGCTGTTCCACCAGCAGGGCGGCGCTGGCCTTCTGGCGGAAGTCCAGCAGGCGCCCCATGGCTTCGGCGATCTCCTGGCGTGCCTCCAGGCAGGGCG
The DNA here is from genome assembly GCA_046940325.1 of Enterobacterales bacterium AE_CKDN230030158-1A_HGKHYDSX7. Taxonomy (GTDB): domain Bacteria; phylum Pseudomonadota; class Gammaproteobacteria; order Pseudomonadales; family Pseudomonadaceae; genus Pseudomonas. The sequence goes on from JBKYMN010000004.1 coordinate 269,704, forward strand.
CCAGGGTGGCCTTGTCGAGGTAGTAGGCGGCACCATCGCTGATCGCGGTGAACTGCGCCTGCCAGGCCGAGCCGGTGAGCACGCCGGCCTCGCCGAACACTTCGCCGGGGCCCATGCGCCCGGCTTCCAGTGCCTGTCCGTCGTGGGGCAGGGTGACGCTGACCACGCCGGAATCGATGATCAGCAACTGCTCGCTGACATCGCCCGGCGCCAGCAGCACTTCGCCACGCTTGAACGGCCGGCGCTGCATCTTGCCGGCCAGCTCGTCGCGCTCCTCGTCGCGCAGCGCATCGAACAGCCCGGAGCGCACCAGCAGCGCCCGCGCCCGTGAGGCGCTTTCGCGCATCGGCGCGTCGGCATCGGCGAGCAGGTTGATGCCGGCGGCCTGGAGGTGGCGGTACGCGAGGTCGAACAGCTGGTTGCGCACTTCGCGCTTCTCGCCCATGGCGGCGACGAAGCCGCTCATCTCGTACTCGACCCCATCAGGCGCCGACTTGCGCACGCTCACCGCCGGTGCCGGCGTGGCGAGCAGTGCTCGGCAGCCGCCCAGGGCGTGCTCCAGGGCATCGATCACCTTGCGCGGACGCACGTGTGGGCTGACGGTGAGCGCCACGCTGACGCCGTAGAGGTTCGCCGGGCGGCTCAGGTTGAGCACCTTGGCCTTGGCGGCGAGGGAGTTGGGCACCACCGCCAGGGTGCCCTGGGAAGTCTGCAGGTAGGTGGAACGCCAGTCGATTTCGGTGACCTTGCCTTCGATGCCGTCGATGGAGATCCAGTCGTCCAGCTGGTAGGGCTTGGTGGTGTTGAGGACGATGCCGGAGAACACGTCGCTCAGGGTGCTCTGCAGCGCCAGGCCGAGGACGATGGCGACCACCCCGGAAGTGGCCAGCAGGCCCTTCACCGGCAGCTCCAGCACGTAGCCGGCGGCGGCGATGATGGCGACCAGGAAGATCAGCGCGCCAACCACGTCCTGCAGCAGGCGCCCGCCATGGCCGATGCGCTGCACCATCAGGAAGCCCAGCACCACGGTCAGGCAGCGCGCGGCGAACAGCCACCAGATGATCTGTACCGCGGTGGCGACCATGTGGCTGGGCAGGTCGTCCGCCCAGGGGGCGGCGCGCAGCGGGTTCATCCCGGCATTGAACAGCAGCAGGCTGAACAGCAGGAAGCCCAGCAGGCGCACGGCCAGCCGCCAGTGCGGATGCGCCGGGCCGACCAGCCGCCAGAGCAGCAGGTCGATCAGCAGCAGAACGGGGGCGGCAAACAGCGGATGGGTGGTGAACAGGGCCGGCATCGAGCCTCTCCTTGGAACGATCGCAAGAAGATGGCACAGAATGCGCTTTCTGGCAGCGGCCTCAGCTGGGGTTCGCGTGTTTCACCAGTTTCAGCCACTCGTCGGTCTCGACTTCGCCGGCGATGCGCAGCGGCTGGTTTTCGTCGAACAGCACCAGGGCGCTGCCGTACTCGGGCGTATCGGTGTCGCGGACCTTGAGGTTCTCGCGCAGGCGGTCGAAGCATTCGCTGTGGGTGACCAGCACCAGGTTGCGGTGCGAGGCCTTGTGCTGGCGGATCTGCGCGGCGAGGTCGTCGTCCTTGCAGGAGTACAGCCAGTCCTGGCGCACCACGGGGTGGTCGAACATGAGGTCGGCGGTCTGCACGGTGCGGGTCAGCGGGCTGCTGTAGATATCGGTGGCGGCAAGGCCCAGGTGGGTGAGGGTATCGCCCAGCTGGCGCGCGGCTTCTCCGGCCCGCGCGGTGATGCCGTCGGCGGCGCCCAGGCAGGGAGCGCTGGAGCGGTCGCAACGCTCCATGTGGCGCACCAGCAGGACGACGCCGCCACGCGCCCATTGGTGGGCGAAGGCGCTGCTGCTGGGGACGTCCTCCAGTGGCGAGGGCAGCGTGCGCCAGGCCACCAGGGCCAGGGTGGTGACGGCCAGCAGGGCGGCGGGCAGCAGGGGAATACGGGGCAAGGGCGATCCTCGGGCGGAGGCGTCCGCGCGGGATGCGGGAAGCTGGACGCATGCTGCACCCGGTCGGGTGACAATCACGCGATGGATTGATGACGGCGCGGTGATGAAAGTTCCGTCATCTCGTCCGAATCGAACGCTAGCGATCCGCCGCGGCGCCTTCGCTTTCGACCACGCTGACGGTAGCGGTGGTGCCCGCCCGCAGGCGATCACGCCCCCTGTACTGCGGATCGATGGCGATGCGCACGGGGATGCGCTGGGCCAGCTTGACCCAGGTGTAGCTGGGGTTGATGTTCGCCAGCAGGCGGGCGCCGGGGGCGTTTTCGCGGTCGGTGATGGCGAAGGCGATGCTCTCGACGCGGCCGTCGAAGCGTTCGCCGCTCATCAGTTGCACGCGCACCGTGTCGCCTTCGTGGATGCGCGGCAGCTTGGTTTCCTCGAAATAGCCGCCGACGTAGAACGAGTCGCTGTCCACCAGCGCCACCAGCGAATGGCCGGCGCTGGCGTAGTCACCGGCGCGGGTCAGCAGGTTGGTCACGTAGCCGTTCACTGGCGCCACCACGCGGGTGCGCTCCAGGTCCAGGTGCGCCTGTTTCTGTGCGGCCTCGGCCAGGGCCACATTGGCTTGGGCCAGGCCCAGGTTGGCCTGTTCGCGCAGCAGCTGCGCCTCGGCCACGGTGACGTCGGTCTGGGCCTTTTCCCATTCCTCGTTGGAGATTGCCGAGCGTGCCTTCAGCGCCCGGCGGCGCACTTCCTCGCTGTGGCGTTGCTGCAGCAGCGCCTGGTTGGCGGCGATGGCGGCCTGGGACTGGCCGAGCGCGGCGCGGGCGACCTCCACCGCGCGGTCGGCGTGCAGAACCGCCAGTTCATAGCGCGCCGGGTCGATGCTCAGCAGCAGGTCGCCCTGGTTGACGTGCTGGTTGTCCTGCACCTTCAGCTCGACGATGCGCCCGGTGACGTCTGCCGAGACCGTCACCACGTCGGCGCGCACGCGGGCGTCGCGGGTCCAGGGGGCGCGGGTGTAGTAGGTCCAGGCGAAGTAGCCCAGCAGCAGGGCGAGGGCTACCACGGCCAGGGTGATCAGCGGTGGCGCGAGTTTCTGCAGGCGGGTCATTCAGTGCAGGGCTCCCATCAGCAGGATCAGCGCGGAGCAGATGCAGGCGTAGAGCGCGCCTTCGAACAGCGCCTCGTGCCAGACCAGGCGCAGCACTCCCAGGCGGCGCAGGCTCCAGTCCAGCAGCAGGAAGATCGGCAGGGCCAGCAGCAGGGCCTGGGCCAGGGGCGGCAGGTAGACCCCGCCCAGTTCGATATCAACGGGCATGCAGCGGCTGTTCCCCGTGGTCGTCGTGGGAGTGCAGGGCTTCGCCGTACAGGTCGCGGAAGCGCTCCAGCAGGTCCGCGGCCACCAGCAGCGCCACGCCGCTGACGAACACCGGGCGCATGGCGTCGCCACTGGGGTAATCGCCGTGGCCTTGCAGGTCGTCCAGCTCGTTGCCCAGCTCGCGCATGGCCGGCAGCACCCGATGCAGCGGCGCGGCGGGCGGCTGGTCGAGGCAGGCGGCGAGTTCGTCGAGCAGCAGCGACAGGCGCTCGCGCACGGCCTCGGGCAGGCCTTTGGCGTTGAGGCTCTCGCGGCGCAGCTGGTGCAGCACCACGCCCAGGGTCATGCTCGCCAGGCTGCACTGGAAGCGCTCGCCCGATTGCGCATCACGCGCCGCCGGCAGCAGCCCGAGCATGATCGCCAGGCGATCGACCATACGGCTCTCGAAGAGGAAGCGCCGCGCCTCGCTGGGTTTGGACAGCAATACCGAGCGCACTTCGGCGCGGGTTCGCCGGGACTGGCGGCGCAGGCGCGCGTCGGCGTCGAAGGGGAACACCCACGCGTACACCAGCAGCGCCAGCACCCCGGCGCTGACGTAGCCGCCAGCGAATTCGAACCATTGCAGCGAGGTGTTGATCCACGCGCCCTGATTCTGCGGGCCCACCAGCAGGAAGGTGGACAGCCCCAGGCCGATGCCGATGCCGGCGGTCTGCGGGTTGGCCAGGCCGACTGCGATCACGTACAGCAGTGGGGTGAGGAACAGCGCGAGCATCTCGAAGTCGCCGACGCTGGGCAGCAGCAGGAATTGCAGCAGTGCCGCCGCCACCAGTGCCATGGCCAGGCCGCGCATGTACGCGAGGCTGGCCATCAGCGGACGCGGGAAGGTGGCTAGCAGCGAGCAGAGGATGCCGACCAGGATCATCCCGGCGCGGGCGCCGTCCCAGGCGGTTTCGATCCAGATCCAGCCGGCACAGCACAGGGCGACGAAGGCGCGGGTGGCGTTCATCGCGGCCAGGTGGAAGTCCAGGTGCAGCGCCTGGGCCTGGCTCTGCGGGTAGGAACTGCTGCCGGGGCGGCCCTCCTGGATGGCTTCGCTGAGCTCGATCATCTCGTCGAGCTGCTGCATCAGCCGCGCCTGCTCGAAGCGCAGCGCCCAGGCCAGGGAGCGCAGCGACGTGGGCAGGCCGTCGGCCAGCTCCTCGGCCTGCCGCGCGGCGGCATCGAAGCGCTGGCGCAGCTGGGTGATACGCCGGCGGGTGGCACCGGGCAGGGCCCGGCCGTATTCGGCCAGCTCCTCCAGGCAGGCCAGTTCGTCTTCACGCAGTTGCCGCACCGATTCGGGCAGCGGGCCGGTCAGGCGCGCCTCGATCAGCTTGCGCTGGCGCCGCAGGATGGCCAGGCGCGAGGTCATCAGCACCAGCTGGTTGGCCAGCTGCTGCACCAGTTCGTTGGCGCCGCGCAGGCGCGGGGCGTCGAAATAGAGGTGGCGGCGGAGCATCTCCAGCGCGGCGATTTCTCCCAGCAGTTGCTTCTGCCGGTGCTGGAAGTCTTCCTCCGGTTCTTCACCACGGACCACCGCCGCTGCGTGCACGGCGATCAGCCGGATCAACTGGTCGACCTTGGCGAAGTAGCCGCGCGCGACGCTTTGCGGGCGGGCGAAGAACAGGCTGACCAGGGTCACGCAGGCGACGCCGAGCAGGGTTTCGGTAACGCGGGTGATGGCCAGGGTGTAGGTGGACTCCGGCGCCGGCTGGGCCAGCAGCGCGACTATCACCGCGGTGAAGCCGCTGAGCACGAAGGCGTGGGAGTGGGTGAAGCGCATCAGCGTGCCGCCGGCGGTGCAGATCGCCAGCCACAGGGCCAGGGTGACGATGAAGGGCAGCGGCGCCTGGGGGAACAGTGCCATGATGGCCACCGCGACCAGGGCACCGATGGTGGTGCCGACCACCTGGGCGAAGCTCTTCTGCAGCGTCATGCCGGCCAGCGGGGTGCTGATGATCACTACCGTCATGGTGGCCCACTTGGGCTGGTCGAGGTCCAGCAGGAAGGCCAGGTACAGCGTCAGCAGGCCGGCCACCACGGTGCGCAGGGCGAACAGCAGGGTATCCCGGCCCGGGTGGATGATGGCGCGCAGGTACAGCAGCATGGGTGACATGCAGGCCCCTCGATCTCGGCGGGAGGACGCAGCCTGGCGGCGGCGTCAGCGGACCCTATCCAGTTTGGTCGAGGTTTTTCGCCTGTGGGAAATTTCTTCGTTCAGCCCGTGGCGTGCAGCGACTGCGCCAGGCGCTCCTGGATGAAGTCGAGGAAGCACTGGATGCGCAGCGCCAGTTGCGAGTTGCGGTAGTACACCGCGTGGATCGGCTGGCGGCGCTCGCTGGTCAGTTCCGGCAGCACGCGCACCAGGCGCCCGGCGCGGATGTCGTCGCAGGTCATGAAGCTGGCCAGGCAGGCGATGCCCTGGCCGCCGATGGCCAGTTGACGGAGGGTTTCGCCGCTGGAGGCGGACAGCGACGGGGTGACCGCGAGGGTGTCGCCGCCGGCGTGGCGGATCGGCCAGATGTTCAGCGCCTCGGGCTGGGTGAAGCCGAGCAGCGAATGGCCGAGCAGTTGCTCCAGGTTGGCCGGGCTGCCGTGGCGCTCCAGGTAGTCGGGAGCGGCCAGCAGGTTCAGCCGGCTGCTGCCCAGCGGTCGCGCGTGCAGGCTGGAGTCGGCGAGCTGGCCGATGCGGATGGCGATGTCGGTGCTCTGTTCCAGCAGGTCGATGTTCAGGTCGTTGGTGTTGAGTTGCAGCTCGATATCTGGGTAGCGCTCGCGGAAGGCGCCGATGTGCGGCACCACGGCGTGCAGCATGAAGGGCGAGGCGGCGTTGATCCGCAGGCGCCCGGCGGGGGATTGCTGGCGCAGGGCCAGGCGCTCCTCGAGGGCATCCATCTGTTCGAGGATGTGCCGGGCGTTCTCCAGGAAGAACTCGCCTTCCTCGGTCAGCTTCATCCGCCGTGTGGTGCGGTTGAGCAGGGTGGTGCCGAGCTTTTCCTCCAGCTTGGACAGTGCCCGGCTGACGGCCGAGGGCGTCAGTCCCAGCTGCTCGGCGGCGGCGGTGATGGAGCCGCAGTCGATCACCGTGGCGAAGGTCTTGAGTTCGTCGGAGTGGGCTTTCATTGCTGGGCCTGTTCGGGAGCGGCGGGGGGATTGTAGAGAATTGCCGGGCGCGGCGGGCTGTTCATGTAGGAGCGAGCTTGCTCGCGAACCGCTTGGTGGCGGGGTTGTTCGCGTGCAAGCTCGCTCCTGCGAAGAGCCCGTCAGTACGTTCCCGGATACGCCCCGCCATCGAGCAGCAGGTTCTGCCCCGTCAGGTAACCCGCCTGTGCGCTGCAGAGGAAGGCGCAGAACGCCCCGAACTCCTCGGCGCTGCCAAAACGCCCGGCGGGGATCTCCGCGCGGCTGGCGTCCGCCACCGCGCTTTCGCTGCTGCCACCCAGCTGCGCCGCGCGCTGGAAGCCGCTGCGCAGGCGGTCGGTATCGAAGGAGCCGGGCAGCAGGCCATTGATCGTCACGTTGTTGCCCGCTACCTGCGGCTGCCGGGCGAGGCCGGCGACGAAGCCGGTCAGGCCGCTGCGCGCGCCGTTGGACAGGCCCAGCGTGGCGATGGGCGCCTTCACCGAGCCGGAGGTGATGTTGACGATGCGGCCGAAACCGCGCTCGGCCATGCCGTCCACCGTGGCCTTGATCAGCTCGATGGGCGTGAGCATGTTCAGCTCCAGGGCGCGCAGCCAGTCCTCGCGTTCCCAGTCGCGGAAGTCGCCGGGCGGCGGGCCGCCGGCGTTGTTGACCAGGATGTCCACCTGCGGGCAGGCGGCCAGCAGGGCCTCGCGCACCGCCGGTTCGCTGATGTCGCCGGCCACTTCGCGCACCTCCACCCCCAGCAGGCGCAGTTCGGCGGCGGTGGTGGCGAGGGTATCGACGTCGCGGGCGTTGATCGCCAGGTTCACGCCCTCGCGGGCCAGCGCCAGGGCGCAGCCTCTGCCCAGCCCCTTGCTGGCGGCGCAGACCACGGCCCAGCGGCCCTTGATGCCCAGATCCATGATGTTCTCCTGTTCAATGTGGGTCAGGTGAGCGCAGGAGCGGACAGAGTCCGCTCCTGCGCAGGAACTGAACCGCGCACGAAGAGCCGATTCAGGCGATGACGGCCGGCGCGGGAAGCAGACTGATCCATTTACCGCTGCCTTCGCCGGACTTCAAGCGGCGCAGTGTTTCGGGCAGCTCGGCGAAGTCGAAGAACTGCTTCGTCGGCGGCAGCAGGCTTCCCTCGGCGACGCCTTGCAGCAGCTGGCTGGCGGCGCGTTGCAGGTCCTGCCAGTCCAGTGCATCGCCGTGGGCATGGATGCTGTTGAGGGCGACTTCATGCAGGGAGATCGCTGTACTGAACGCCGGCAACGGTGCGCTTTCCTGGCGGTCCTGGATGCACACCAGGTGGCCGTTGTAGCCCAGCAACGGCGCAAGGCCGGCGGCATGGGCACCGCTGACGGTGTCGAAGATACCGTGCAGACGGCGAGGGCCGAGGGCTGCGCGCAGCTGGGCGGACCACTGCGGGTCGCGGTAATCGAAGACCCCGGCGATACCCTGTTGCAGCAGGTGCTCGCGGTGCTTCGGCGCGGCCGTGACCCACACACGCAAGCCGCGCCGCAGGGCAAGTTGAGCCAGCAGATAGCCCACCGCACCGCCGGCGCCGGTGACCAGCACGTCGCGATTGTCGCTTGCCGGCAGCTTGGCCAGCGCCTGCCACGCGGTGAGGCCGGGGCAAGGCAGGCTGGCGGCGGTGGCGTCGTCCAGCGCATCCGGCAGCGGGTAGACGGCGCGGGCGCGCAGCAGGGTGTATTCGGCGAAGCTGCCGCCGCGGGTCAGCGCCTGGTGATACGCCACGCGGGTCCCGGCGCGCAGGTTCACCTCACTGCCCGCCGCGATGACGAGGCCGACCCCGTCCACGCCGGGCACCTGGCCCTGCTGCCAATCGTCGCGGCCCCAGTCGATCATCTTCCAGTCCACGGGGTTCAGGGCGATGGCGGTGTTGGCCACCAGCACCTCGTCCGGGCCGGGCGCGGCCAGGGGCAGGCGGGAGAGGTAGAGACCGTCGAGGCCGGCGCCGGGCATCCAGCTCCAGGCTGCGTAGTCGATGGCATTCAGGTCGTCGTGTGCACTCATGAAGACTCCTTGGAAACGGCAAAGCCGCCCCGAAGGGCGGCTGTCGGGCAGCGACGGATCAATCCCAGGCCGGGGCCAGGCTTTCCGGGCTGGTGATGCGCTCGTTGCGGTCCAGCGCGGCGATGGCGGCCAGGTCGGCCTCGGTCAGGCGCAGGTCGACGGCGCGCAGGTTGCCTTCCAGGTTTTCGCGCCTGGTGGACGACGGGATCACCGAGTAGCCCAGCTGCATCGCCCAGGCCAGGGTGACCTGCGCCGGGGTGGCACCGTGGCGTTTGGCGATCTCGCCGATCACCGCGTCGCTGAGCACCTTGCCGTAGCCCAGGGTCATGTAGGAGGTGATGTGGATACCCTGGCTCTGGGCGAAGTCCACGACCTTGCGGTTCTGCAGGTAGGGGTGCAGTTCGACCTGGTTGGTGGCGATCTGCCCGGCGCCGACGGCGGCAATGGCTTCCTGCATCAGTGCGATGGTGAAGTTGGAAACGCCGATCTCACCGGTCAGGCCCTGGGCCCTGGCTTCGGCCAGGGCACCCATGAACTCGGCGACCGGCACCGCGCCCTTGGGCGAGGGCCAGTGGATCAGGGTCAGTTCGACGCGGTCGGTGCGCAGTTTGTGCAGGCTATCCTTGAGGCTGGGGATCAGCTTGTCGGCGGCATAGTTCTCGGTCCAGATCTTGGTGGTCAGGTACAGCTCGTCACGCTTGACCCGGCTACCTGCGATGGCTTCGCCGACGTCGGCTTCATTGCCGTAGATCTGCGCGGTGTCGATGGCGCGGTAGCCCAGGTCCAGCGCGGTGCGGATCGAGTCGATGACGGTCTGGCCCTTGAGGCGGAAGGTGCCGAGGCCGAAGGCGGGAACGCTCATGGAAGAACTCCTTGTGGTCGATCAGTGAGTGGGAACCGCGCCAGCGGCGCTGGGTTCCATGGAATTGCGGCGGTCCAGGCGACCGCTCAGGGCGGTCAGGCCGAGGGCGGCGAGGGTGACGACGGCGGCGATCCAGGGCGTATGGCCCAGGCCCAGGTGGCTGACCACCAGGCCGCCTGCCCAGGAGCCGCCGGCCACGCCGAGGTTGAAGGCGGCGATGTTGAAGCCGGCGGCCACGTCCACCGCTTCGGGCGCCACGCGCTCGGCCTGCTGCACGACATACACCTGCAGCCCCGGCACATTGCCGAAGGCCACGGCGCCCCAGGCCAGTACCGTCAGCACCACCAGCCACGGGTTGCCGGCGGTGAAGGTGAGCACCAGCAGCACCGAGGCCAGCAGGCCGAAGATGATCTTCAGTGCGCTCACCGGGCCGCGCTTGTCGGCCAGGCGACCGCCCCAGATATTGCCGATGGCCACCGAGACACCGTAGGCCAGGAGTACGGCGCCGACCATGTTCGGGCTGAAACCGGCGAGGTCCTGGAGGATCGGCGCGAGGAAGGTGAAGGCGATCAGCGAGCCGCCGTAGCCCACTGCGGTCATCGCGTAGACCAGCAGCAGGCGCGGTTGCAGCAGCACGCGGGCCTGGCGCAGCAGCGGTGCCGGCGGGGTGTGCTGGATGTTCTTCGGCACGAACAGCAGGCTGCCGAGCAGGGCGACCACGCCGAAGGCGGCGACGACCAGGAAGGTCACGCGCCAGCCCAGGTGCTGGCCGATGAAGGTACCCAGCGGGATGCCGGTGACGAAGGCCACGGTCATGCCGCTGAACATGGTGGCGATGGCGCTGGCGGCCTTGTCCTTGCTCACCAGGCTGGTGGCGATGATCGAGCCGACCGAGAAGAACACACCGTGCGCCAGGCCGGTGAGGATGCGCGCGACGATCAGCGACTCATAGCTGGGCGCCTGCCAGGCCACCAGGTTGCCGACGGTGAACAGCGCCATCAGGCCCACCAGCAGCGCCTTGCGCGGGATGCGCCCGGTCATGGCGGTGAGCAGCGGCGCGCCGATGGCCACGCTCAGGGCGTAGAGGCTGACCAGCAGGCCGGCGGAGGGCAGGGTGACGCCGAGGTCGCCGGCGATGGTGGGGATCAGGCCGACGATGACGAACTCCGTCGTGCCGATGGCGAAGGCGCTCAGGGTCAGCGCCAGGAGGGCGAGGGGCATGGGGTGGGCTCCGGACAAAGGATGCGATGGGGGGCATTGTCCGGAAGTCGGCACTTGAGAAAAACGCGGTGAACGGCAAAGGATACTTGAGCGGCAGTCACGAATGCCTGGGCGTCTACGCTGAAGGCTTCAGCACGAGGACCTCAACCATGCAGTACACGGGAAGTTGCCATTGCGGCGCGGTGGGCTTTGCCTTCGAGGCGGAGCTGGACGAACTGGTGCGCTGCGACTGCTCGCTGTGCGGCAAGCGCAATGCGCTGATGGCGACGGTGCCCGGGGACCGCTTCCAGCTGACCCGCGGCGGCGACGCGCTGTGTCTGTATCGCTGGAACACGGGAGTGGCGCTGCATTATTTCTGCGGCACCTGCGGGATCTACGTCTATCACCAGCGGCGCAGCAACCCGGCGCTGCTCAGTGTGAATGCCTGCTGCATCGACGGGCTCGACCCCGAATCGATCCCGACGCCGCGGGTGGACGGCCAAAGCATGAGCACCGTCGCCAAGCCGACCCTGTCAATTCATCGCCCATGAAAAAGCCCCGCACAAGGCGGGGCTTCTTCTTTATCCAGCGAGCGATCAGTTGGCAGCAGCGGCGGCAGCGGCCATGTCCGACACGCTCTCACCACGGTGCTGGCTGAACTGCGGGGCCAGCGAGCCGACGATCATGCCGATGGCGCTGCAGATCAGGCCCACCAGCTGCGGCGGCCAGAAGTCGCCTTCCTGGTAGCCCAGCTCCAGCGATACCCAGCCGATCAGGCCGCAGGCGATGGCGGTCAGGGCGCCCTGGGTGGTGGCGCGCTTCCAGAACAGGCCGAAGAACAGCGGCACCACGGCGGCGACCAGGGTCACCTTGTAGGCGTTGCCGACCATCTCGTAGATGCTGGCGTTGGACAGCAGGGCGAACAGGCAGGTGGCGACGGTCATTGCCAGTACGCTGCAACGCATGGCCAGCAGGGCCTGGCGGTCGTTCATGTTGGGCAGGAAGTGCTTGACGATGTTCTCGGTCAGGGTCACCGACGGGGCCAGCAGGGCACCGGAGGCGGAGGACATGATGGCCGAGAGCAGGGCGCCGAAGAACATGATCTGGGCGAACAGCGGGGTACGCTCCAGGATCAGGTGCGGCAGGATCTGCTGGGAGTCTTCGGCCAGCCAGTGCTTGACCATCTCCGGCTCGATCATCGAGGCGGCGTAGATCAGGAAGATCGGCAGCATGCAGAAGACCAGGTAGCAGCAGGCACCGGTCATGGTGGCGCGCTGGGCGATCTTCTCGGTCTTAGCGGACATCACGCGGGCATACACGTCCTGCTGCGGGATCGAGCCGAACATCATGGTCACCGCGGCGCCGAGGAAGGCGACGATGTCCTTGGCCGAGGTGCCGTGCAGGAAGGTGAACTTGCCTTCGCTGGCGGCATGACTGATCACGTTGACCGGGCCGCCGGCCATGTCGCCGATCAGCCAGACCAGGTAGAACAGGCCGCAGACGATGATGATCATCTGCAGGAAGTCGGTCAGCGCCACCGACCACATGCCGCCGAACAGGGTGTGCAGCAGGACGATGATGGTGCCGATGATCATGCCCTGGGTGGTGGTCAGGCCACCGTCGGAGAGCACGCTGAAGACCACGCCCAGCGCGGTGATCTGCGCGGCGACCCAGCCCATGTAGGAAATGATGATCACCAGGCTGGTGAAGATTTCCACGTGCTGGCCGAAGCGCTTGCGGAAGAAGTCACCGATGGTGAGCAGGTTCAGGCGGTACAGCGGACGGGCGAAGACCACGCCGACCAGCATCAGGCAGCCGAAGGAGCCGAAGGGGTCCTCGATGATCCCGGCGAAGCCTTCTTCGAGGAAGGTGGCGGGAATACCCAGCACGGCTTCGGAGCCGAACCAGGTGGCGAACACCATGGTCACGACGAGGGGGAAGGACATGCTCCGGCCAGCGGCGGCATAGTCCGAGGAGTTGTGCACGCGGGTGGTGGCGTAGAAACCGACAGCTACGGTGATCACCAGATACACCGCTACAAACCAGATCAGCATTTGTTCGTTCCGTTGGCTCGCCGGGGACCTTCGCAGCCGAGACGGAACTCGGGCGGGGGCCGCGACTGACAAAGTTGTTTTTGTTGGGTTGCGCGGCCAAGGTCATCCGGTGCTCCAGGCAGTGGAGCCGGAAAAACGTAACCAGTTGCGACAACGGGCCGCAGTCTGCCAAATCCGTTAAATATGTCAAACACTTGAGTGGTGCATGAGCGAAAAAAATTACATGGATGGACGAATGGTCATCGTAAAGGTTTGATTTGATTGGCTGCTAACGATCTTTGATGACCGATTAGTCGTTTATTTTTTACAGTGCATGTTCGATAAGCAGAACATCCGCCAAGCCGCTAGGCTCAGGGCACGGCACGTATTCAGGGGCTTGCATGTTCGAGCACTTCGACCTGGCGCAACTGCTTTCCAGCTATGGCTATCCGGCGCTGTTCCTGGGCTGCCTGCTGGAGGGCGAGAGCATCCTGATCCTCGCCGGGCTGGCGGCGCACCAGGGCCTGCTGGGGTACTTCCCCGTGGTCTTCTGGGCCACGGCGGCCGGTACCCTGGGCGATCAGTTGCTCTACTGGACCGGCCGCCGCGCCGGCGACCGCGCGCTGCCCTGGCTGCAGCGCCGCGGGCTGGCGGTGGAGCGGGTCACCGGGTTGATCGAGCGGCACCCGCTGCTGGCGATCTTCGCCGTGCGTTTCCTCTATGGCATGCGCCTGGCCGGCCCGCTGCTGATCGGCGCCAGCCGGGTGGGGCCGCTGCGGTTCCTGCTGATCAACCTGCTGGGCGCGTTCTGCTGGGCGCTGATCTTCGCCAGCGCCGGCTACTGGGCGGGGGAGGCACTGGAGCAGTTGCTGGGCAACCTGAAACCGTATCGCCTGCCGATCTTCCTCGCCGTACTGGCGCTGTTCGCCGCGCTCGCGCTGTGGCGCCATCATCGGCGGCGCCAGCAGCATTCGGCGATGGTCCGGGATGAATCGCCCGGACCTTGATGCAGAGCGGTTTGGATTCGTGCGCGGGGCGATTAGAATCGCCGCTCTTTCGTTCAAGGACGCTGTCATGAGCCTCTACCAGCCCGGCATTCTCGCCACCCCGGTTCCCGCCCACGCCCGCCACCTGTTCTTCGACCTGAAGTCGCTGCAGGACCTGCCCGCGGCGCTGGATCGCCTGCTGCAGTTCGCCGACGGCGAGCGCGCGGTGGTGGGCTTCGGTGAGTCGCTGGTGCGCGCACTGGGCCGTCGCATCGAAGGGCTGCGCGAGTTCCCGGCGATCGCCGGTGTGGGCGTCGACAACCCGTCCACCCCGCACGCCCTGTGGGTCTGGCTGCGTGGCGAGGAACGCGGCGAGCTGTTGCTGCGCACCCAGGAAATCCAGGCCCTGCTGGCCCCGGCGCTGGAGCTGAGCTCGCTGACCGAGGCTTTCCGCCATGGCAGCGGCCATGATCTGACGGGCTACGAGGACGGCACCGAGAACCCGCAGGATGACGATGCCATCGCCGCCGCCATCGTCGAAGGCGAAACCGGCCTGGCCGGCGGCAGCTTTGCCGCCATTCAGCAATGGCGCCACCAGTTGCAGGACTTCGCCGCGCTGCCGCAGCACGAGCGCGACGACATCATGGGTCGCCGCCTGAGCGACAACGAGGAGCTGGACGATGCGCCGGAGTCCGCCCACGTCAAGCGCACCGCCCAGGAGAGCTTCGACCCGGAAGCCTTCATCGTGCGCCGCTCCATGCCCTGGACCCAGGGCCCGGACGCCGGGCTGATGTTTCTCGCCTTCGGTTGCACCCTGGACGCCTTCGAGGTGCAACTGCGCCGCATGAGCGGCCTGGAAGACGGCATCACCGACGCGCTGTACCGCTTCAGCCGGCCGCTGACCGGTGGCTACTACTGGTGCCCGCCGCGCAAGGATGGGGTGCTGGACCTGAGAGCGTTGCTCGGCTGAGCCTGCTTTTCGGCTCGAGAGCCCCGCCATCGTGCGGGGCTTTTTTGTGACCGCTGCGCGGCCGGATCGCGGGCATGGCCCGCTCCTGCAAGGTGGGGGTGTGTCAGGTTGAGGGCGGTAATGACAAAGGCCCCGGAAAGGGGCCTTTGCGATGGGACTGTCGAGTCGTCAGAAGTAATACGGGAATTTCACGCTGAAGCTGAAATCCGGCGCATCCGGCGAGATGCCGATGGACAGGTTCGGCACGATGGTCAGGTTGGGGCTCCAGGCATAGGTCAGGCCCCAGTTGAAGTAGGCCGCGTTGGCGTCGCTGCCGGTGACGGTGGTCCAGTCGCCGCCGTCGGCCTTGATCTTGCTCTTCTTGGCGATCAGGTCGGAGAAGGAGAACGACATGCTGGTCTTCTCGTTGAGGGCGAATGCCACGCCCGCGCCGATCTGGAACCAGTCGCCGAGGTCGACCTTGCCTTTCTGCTTGACGCCCTGGGTGGGGCTGATGTCGTCGAAGGATTCCTCGAAGTTGTAGGTGTAGGACAGGCTGCCGAACAGCACGGCGGGGTCCACGGTCTTGACCAGCGAGATGCCGGGGGTGACCGACCAGACGCCGTTGCCGGTGGGCAGTTCTTCGGGAACGTTGAGGTTGTCGTTGTCGTTGGCGCGCTTGAGCTTGATGCCGTAGGGCTCTTCGCCGGTGGGGGCCTTGACCCGCAGGCTGACCACGGCATCCGGGCGCGACTCGGTTTCGTCCATGAACTTGTAGGCGATGCCGACGTTGACATCGCCCAGGGTCGGATCGCGGGTGACCTTCTCGTCGGTGGATTGCGCCGTTGAGTTGCCGGCGCCGGACGATTCGTAGGTGCTTTCGCGGTAGACCACCGGGGCGTTGATATCGAACTGCCAACGGTTGTTCCAGTTGTAGCGGGCTGTCAGGTCCAGGGTCCAGTTGTCGGCGTTGATGTTGTCCACGCCGATGTTGCCCAGGAAGATCGTGTCCAGCGCGAGGAAGCCGTTGAGGATCAACTGCTTGGTGTCGTAGTGGGTGTAGGTCAGCCCCGTCTCGACACTGAAGGTGCCGTTGCCGAAGAAGCCGCTGGCCTCGTCGTAGAGGTTTTCCACGCTCTTGGGTGGGCTGGCGTCATCCTTGAGCGATTCGCCATAGGAACTGCCGCTGGCGGCAACGGTGTTGCCGGTTCCCGGTGGCGTCGGCTTACCGGTCGAGGTGACCAGGCGCTTGGGCTGTGCCGGCGCGGCTGGTGCTTCCTCGACCTGTCTGACCCGCTGCTCGAGCACCATCAGGGCCTTCTGCTGGGCCTCGTAGCGCTGTTTGAGTTCGAGCAATTCCTGCTTCAACGTCTCCACCTCGGCTTCCGTCGCGGCGGCGGCGTAGGTCGAGGGGAGTAATGCGGATACACAGATTGCAGTTCCTAGCGATAGCGATCGGTGCATGGCGCGCTGTCCTTCTTATAGGTTGGACCTCACAGTCGCACTGGAGCGTAGATCACATACCCATAGTGCGAAGCCCCTTGAGCTGATCGAGATTGCAGTCGAGCGCTCCAGACGACGGAAGGTTGTTTTTGAGTACCACGCTGAGCTGCGCCAGGTTGTTGACGGCATTATTCCCACCCACCATCTGCGCGGCCTGGAGCAGGCCGCCAGCAGCCAGTTGCTGCATGCTGACGCCTTGGCCGTTGGCGTTGATGGCGAGCTGGATGCTGCCGCTGCCGGGTGTGACGCTGACCGTTCCGGCGCCATTGGTGGCGGTGACGGGGGTGGCTTCCAGTGGCGTGCCTTGCTGGGCCACGACCGGTGGCGGCTGGTTGGCTTCCTTCACGTCGATGCTGACGTTGTTGGCGGCGGTGTTGTAGTCACCCGCTGCGCGGACGCTCTGGGTCACGCCCTGGGTCTGATTGAGGCCGGCACCGCCGGTGACCGTGCCGCTGCCCGCCGCGGGAGGTGTCGGGTTGCCGCTGGCCGGTTCGTTGATGGTGGTGACGTAGAACTGCGGTTTGATGGTCGATTCCTGGACCTGCATGCTCACCCGGGCGCCGATGTTGTCGCCCACGGCGTTCTTCCAGGTGCTGCTCATGACGATGCCGAAGCTGATGACCCGGCCAGGCATCACGTACTTGCCGCGAAGTTGGGCCAGCTCCTGATCCTTCAGCTCGATCGGTTTGAAGACGCTTTCTGCCTGGACCGGCAGGCAGGCCACTATGCAGGTGGCGGCAAGCAGTGAGATCACTTTCATTGGGGTTCTCCCCGGAAGGATTCCTGCCTTCCGTTCTTGTGCGGTCTCAGAGGAAGTCGCTCTGGATAAAACCGAATTCCATGAGCTCTGCATCCTTGACCGGGCTGAACGCATTGAGTCGGTCCCTGGCCGTCAGTGGGTCGGGCGGGTTCATCAGGGCATTGGCCTGTTCATAGCCCGGACCGATGACGGCGAAGATGATGCCGTTCCAGCCTTTGAGAAAATCTTCCTGGGTGAAGCGCTTGTGCCCCAGCACCGGGTCGCCGATGTAGACGTAGCCCTTGTAGGCACGCTGCATGACGACGAAGTGCTTGTAGCCACGGATGTCCATCAGCACTATCACCGGGATCGTCAGTTTCTCCAGAGACGCCGGCGGGATTCGGTACCCGCGTGCGCGCATGCCGATGGCTTCCAGATAGGTCTTCATGTCCAGCATGGAGAACCCCTGGGTACGCACCAGGTCAGGATCGGCGCGAACCAGCATGCCCTTGATCACAAAGTCTTCGTCGACGTCCAGCGCGTAGGCCTGGCGGAGGATCGTCGCCAGCGCGGCGGCGCCGCAGCTGAAGTCGGTCTTCTGCCGGACCAGGTTGCTGAACTTGCGTTCGTTGATGCTCTCCACCTTCTTGTAGGCCACCGTGCCGCCCGGCAGGACGGGGAAGGCCAGTTGCGCGGCCTGGGTGGTGGCCGACAACAGGACGAGCAGGAGGAGGGCGGACACACGCATGATCGCGACGCCTTTGGGGTCAACTCGGGAGAAAGGAGGCTCCGTCGCCGGAGCCTCCAGGTGCTACGCCGTGTCGCTTACAGGCAGGATTTGCAACCTGCAGCGATGGACAGCGAGTTGCTCTGCTGGTTGCCGACACCGGCAGCGACGTTCGCCCCAACGTTACCCGACACGTTGTTCAGCGAGTTGGTCAGGCTGGCGTCGTTCTTGACCGGGTCCTTCCAGCCGGTGGGAACCAGGACCTGGTAGGTAGCCTGGCCTTTGAGGTCGACAGTCCCGGCTTCGACGAAGAAGAGCGGATCCTTGTCTTCCTTGTTGCCGCCATGGCTGTTGCGACTGTCATTGCCGCCGCGGCCGCTTTCATCCACGACGTAGCCAATGCCGGCACCCTTGTAGGTACCCTTGGCACTGAACTCGGACTTCAGCGTTTCCTTCTCGTAGGTCAGGAAGGCGACGTTGGCCACGGTGTTGCCCGTGGAGGTCTGAGTGGCTCCGCTGTAGGACTCGGCAGTGGCGCCGCCGGAGACGGCTGCGGCCATGTCGTTTTTCTGTTGGTTGTAGTTGCCGGCGGCCACGTTGATGCCAATGTTGCCGGAGGCGCCGTTGGCCGAGTTGTTGAGGGTGGCCTTGTTGGCGGTGGAGAAGTTCCAGGCCTGGTTACCCGTGTTGTTTTGGGTAACGTCAGTGGAGGCATAGGCGGAACCGAAGATGAATTTCTCATCGGCGGTAGCCAGGGCGGCAGCGTTGGCCTGTTGGTTCATGTCGCCGGCGGCCACGTTGACACCGACGTTACCGGATGCGCTCCCCAGCGATCCGTCGACGTTGGCGGTGTTTTTCGTGCCCATGTTGACGACGGTGTTGTCGCTGCTTTCCTGGGTGTCTTCCACCGTGGCGCTGGCGCCTGCGTCAATCCGCGGGTCCTTGTAGGGATCGTACGGAGGCTTGGGTTGATGTTGTTCATGACCATTGCCATGGCCGTTGCCATGCCCATTGCCATGCCCGTTGTTGTTACGGTTATCCGCTTGCACCGCTACAGCCATGATCGCTGCGACAGCGAAAACCAGAGGCTTCAGAGCCATTGTCGGTTTCATGGTGTATCTCCTTTGCTTTGTTTGGCGTGTTTAGTGTTATAGGAGTTGGCTTGGGTCAATCCGCGACCCGGATGGTCAGGGTGTTGGCAATGCGATTGCCCACCCCGGCGCTCTGGCTCACCTGGACGACACCCCGGCTGCCGGCAAAGGCCTGGTCGCTGGTGACGACCTGCCGGCTACCCGTGGTGGAATCCGCTGAGCCCGAGTTCACTGGCAGCGCGACGTTCTGCTGGGAAAGCACGCTGTCATCGACGCTCTGCGGGACAGCGCTGACGCTGATCCGCATGGCGTTCACTTGCTGGTTGGCGGCACCGGCAGCCTGGTTCACGCCCAGTGCGCCGTTGCCGTTGGTGAAGGCGTTGCCGGTGATGCTGGCGGACGCTGTCTGGCTGGGGTCGACGAAGGCGTTGACCGTCTGCCGGAACTGGGTGGTAGCCTGGGCGTTGGTGCCGATGGCGATGGCCCGGCCGTTGGCCTGCTGCTGCTCGTCGCCGGCGGCCTGGTTGACGCTGGCCACGCCGTTGTAGTTGCGCACGGCGCTGTCGATGGAGGCGTTGTTGACCGTCGACGGATCGGCAGCGAAGGCGGACGCGGAGCAGAGCAGGAGGGGCAGGGCGAGCAGGCGGGCGTTCATCTCAGCGATCCCCCGTCAGCATGCGCAGGGGCGAGAGGCCCTGCTGCACGGTGCGGTTCACCGAGTTCGAGATACCGGCACCGCCGCCGGCCGCGCCGGCGCCCATGCTGTTGCCGTTGAGTGTCTGGTTGGCGCCGTTGTCCATGCCCACCAGCGTGCCGCCGGGGAGGATGTGGCGTTCCAGCGAGGAACCACTGGTGACGCGGGCGAAGTCGCTGTCGCTGAGTTCGCCGTTGTTGGTCTGGCGCACGACCTGTTCCGAGATGTTCGGATTGACCGTGACCGGGTTCGGATCGGGAATGTCGGTGGGGCGCGTGGCGACCCGAGGCTGCACGACGCGCTGCAGGACGATGGTGCCGTCGCCTGCCTGGGCGACGGGGCACAGCGTGGCGCTGGCCGCGCCGCAAGCGAGCGTGACGAGAATGCCGACTATCCGTGAGTCGATGTTCCCCATGATGGCGGTTCCTTCTTGGTGCGCTGAGCCCTAACCAGCGGTACCAAGGTGGAGCAGGTGCCGTGCCGCTTTTAAACTGCCATTGAGAATCAATGACATGGCACGAGGCCATGTGAACCATGGGGGAGCGAGTGTATCCCTGGTGGTACAGAACGTCCGTCCAAAAGCCTCGCGCAGGCCCTAGAACGGGGCCTTTATCAGCGTTGAAGCGAATTCTGTGTCGCTGGTGATACACAACTTTGGGTGGGGAGGGCCGAGGTGCAGCCCGCTGGCGTTTGCGCCGATCCGAGTGTTTCGCGCAGCTAACAGATCGGGGGTGTTTGTAGGCTTTCTGGTACTTGAGTACGGCAGGCTTTTCAATGAATTAGGCATTTTGCATGATGGCGCGAACCCACCCGGATCGCGGTTGTCTGCATCTTCCTGGCGACGAAAGGCGGCAGTGTTTCGCCAAAGTGCCAACGCCTCCTCTGCCGGTGCTGCGCGCGAGAATTTTTTGTGAATTCCGTAGCGATCTCCAGGCAATGCATTAGCATGCCGGCGCCGTTGCGGCGCTCGCGCGCCCGGAGCAGGCAGCGGGTCAAAATCATTAGAAACGAGCGAGCCTACGTGCCTCGCGGGGGAAAGTAGTATGGATGTGTGGAGCGCCTTTCAGGCCTTCATCCTTGGCGTGGTCGAGGGGCTTACCGAGTTCCTGCCGATCTCCAGCACCGGCCACCAGATCATCGTGGCGGACCTCATCGGCTTTGGCGGCGAACGCGCCGAGGCCTTCAACATCATCATCCAGCTCGCCGCCATTCTCGCCGTGGTCTGGGAGTTTCGCCGCAAGATCCTCGATATTGTCTGTGGCCTGCCCACCCAACGCAGGGCGCAACGCTTCACCGTCAACCTGCTGATCGCCTTCTTCCCGGCGGTCGTGCTGGGCGTGGCTTTCGCGGACTACATCCACCATTACCTGTTCAACCCGATCACCGTCGCCGTTGCCCTGGTCGTAGGCGGCGTGATCATGCTCTGGGCGGAGAAGCGCCAGCATGTGATCCACGCGGAGACGGTGGACGACATGACCTGGAAAGAGGCCCTGAAAGTCGGCTGCTGCCAGTGCCTGGCGCTGATTCCGGGCACCTCGCGCTCCGGCGCCACCATCATCGGCGGCCTGTTGTTCGGCCTGTCGCGCAAGGCGGCCACCGAGTTCTCGTTCTTCCTGGCCATGCCCACCATGGTCGGCGCCGCGGTGTACTCCGGCTACAAGTACCGTGACATCTTCCAGCCCTCGGACCTCCCAGTATTTGCCGTCGGCTTCGTGACTTCGTTCATTTTCGCCATGATCGCCGTGCGTGGCCTGCTCAAGTTCATCGCCAACCACAGCTATGCGGCCTTCGCCTGGTACCGTATCGTGTTCGGCCTGCTGATCCTGGCGACCTGGCAGTTCGCCCTGATCGACTGGAGCAGCGCCAAACCCTGATCCGATAGCGAGTGAACGTGGAAAAGAACGGCACCATCAGCCGCTGGGACGACGACAAGGGCTTTGGCTTCATCCGCCCTTTGTCCGGCGGCAAGGAAGTCTTCCTGCATATCTCCGACTTCCGTGGCGACCGTCGCCCGGAGGAGGGCGACCCGGTCTGCTACGTCGAAGGCACCGGCAAGGACGGCCGTCCCCGTGCCGACCATGCCAGGCTGGCGGGGCTGGCCATCGACACTCCGGCCATTCGCCGCAAGCCCGCTGCTGCGGCCACCCGCGAGCGTGTTCGCAGCGGCCGCGAAGTGGCGTTCCCCAGTGCCCCGAAGGTCTCGTTGGGCCGTGCCCTGGTGGTGCTGGCGGTGCTGCTGGTGCTGCCCGTGACCGGCTCGCTGCTCTGGTTGAAGGACGGCTATTTCGTCTGGTTCCTGCTGCTCTATCCCGTCTTCAGCGCGCTGGCGTTCCTCGCTTACTGGCGCGACAAGCGCAGTGCCGAGCGCAACCAGTGGCGCACTCCCGAACAGAGCCTGCACCTGCTGGAACTGCTCGGGGGCTGGCCGGGCGCCTGGGTGGCCCAGCAGGTGTTCCGTCACAAGACCCGCAAGCTGTCGTTCCAGCTGGTGTTCTGGGCCATTGTCCTGCTGCACCAGCTGTTCTGGATCGACTGGCTCAGCGGCGGCCGGCTGCTGGGCTGGATCGGCGCCCTGATGGGCCTGGGTGCAAGCCCGGCGTAAGGGCCTTCGTCAGATCGGCCAATCGTCCTTCGAGAAGCCTTCCTCGAGGTAATCGAGCAAGGCTCGCACCGCCGGCAGGATGCCGCGTCGGTGCGGGTACACCGCCTGCAGGTAGGCCTCCGGTTCGCTCCAGGCCGGCAGCACCGGCACCAGGCGGCCGTCCTCCAGTTCGGCGCTGCAGTAGTGCAGCGGCAGAAGTGTGACGCCCAGCCCCGCCAGCGCCACGTTCTTGCGCAGGTTGAAGTCCTCCACCGCCAGGCGCGCCTCCAGGGCCACTTCCTTTGTCTCGCCTTGCGGGCCGACCAGTTTCATGTGCACCCGGCGATCATTGTCGATGGCGCCCAGCACGGGCAGGGCGGCGAGGTCCTCGGGCGTGCGCAGCCTGACGCCTTCGAGCAGCGATGGCGCCGCCACCAACGCCGTCTTTGCGCGGCGCAGGCGCCGCGAGATCAGCGACAGGTCTTCATCCCCCGGTGCCCGCACCCGCAACGCCACGTCGATGCTCTCGTTGAGCAGGTCGACGCGGCGGTTGGTCAGCATCAATTCCAGGTTCACCTGGGGATAGGCCGCCAGAAAGCCCGGCAGCATCTGGTTGAGCGAGGTTTCCGCCAGGGCCACCGGGCAGGACAGCCTCACGCGCCCGCGCGGTTCGGCGCTCAGCTGCGCGGCCACCTCGTCGGCCATCTCGGCTTCCACCAGCATCGCCTGGCAGTGCCGGTAATAGCGCTCGCCCAGGTCGGTGAGCGCCAGCTTTCGGGTGGTGCGCTGCAGCAGGCGCACATTCAGACGCTCTTCCAGCTCCGCTACACGCCGCGACAGGCGGGATTTCGGCAGGCCCAGCAGGCGCCCGGCGGCGGCGAAGCCGCCAGCCTCCACGACCTTGGCGAAGTAGAAAAGATCATTGAGGTCCTGCATGGGATTGTCCTGC
Source organism: Enterobacterales bacterium AE_CKDN230030158-1A_HGKHYDSX7 (assembly GCA_046940325.1). Lineage (GTDB taxonomy): Bacteria > Pseudomonadota > Gammaproteobacteria > Pseudomonadales > Pseudomonadaceae > Pseudomonas. Next base: position 292,508 of record JBKYMN010000004.1, read on the forward strand.
TGGTGAGACGAATCATTGCATTTTTGCCGACTTATCGAAGATTGGCTACATGCGTAGTCTTGCCCCCAACGACGAATTCCTCCGCCAACCCACTTGGCCACTTTCCTGGAGAACACAGATGAAACTGCTGCACATCGATTCGAGCATCCTTGGCGACAACTCCACTTCCCGCCAACTGAGCGCCGAACTGGTCGCCGCCTGGAGCGCTGCCGAGCCGGGCGTCGAAGTGACCTACCGTGACCTGGCCGCCGACGCCATCAGCCACCTGTCCGCCGCCAGCCTGGTGGCTGCCGGCACCCCGGCCGAACTGCGCGACGCAGCGCAGAAGCACGAAGCCGCCCTGGGCGAACAGAGCATCGAGGAGTTCCTCGCTGCCGATGCCATCGTCATCGGCGCGCCGATGTACAACTTCTCCATCCCCAGCCAACTGAAGGCCTGGATCGACCGCATCGCCGTCGCTGGCAAGACCTTCCGCTACACCGAGAGCGGCCCGGAAGGCCTGGCCGGTGGCAAGAAGGTGATCATCGTTTCCACTGCCGGCGGCATCCATGCCGGCCAACCCAGCGGCATCGCCCACGAGAACTACCTGGAGCTGGTGCTGAACTTCCTCGGCATCACCGATATCGAGGTAGTGCGTGCCGAAGGCCTGGCCTATGGTGACGAGCCGCGCCGCAATGCCATCGCCGGCGCCCAGGCGAGCATCGCCAGCCAGTTCGCCGCTGCCTGATCGCGTTCCTGAGAAGAAGCCCCGTCCATGCGGGGCTTTTTTGTGCCCGGGCCGTACCGCCTGTCTGCGGGCACGGAGCTAGTCTCGCTGGCGCGTACTATGCAGTGGTTCCCTCCAGGCGGCGCCCGGCGCTCTCTTCACGTAACTGCAAGCCTCGTGGCGCCTGATCCGGAGACAAGTCGGAGCGAACTGCACCATGGCGAGGCGCCTGTTCTGGTTCCTGTTGCTCGTTACCTTCAGTACCGCGAATTGGGCGGCACAGGGCTGGAATGTGGGTTTTCACCGCCTGCAGGTGAGCGACCCGCTGGACCAGCAGCCGATGAAGGCCATCGCCTTCTACCCCACGCGCGCGCCAGAGCAACCCCTGCACCTGGGTAATTTCATCCTCGATGTTGCCTACGAGGGGCAGACCGCCAACGGCCGCTTCCCGCTGCTGGTGATGTCCCACGGCAACTACGGCACCCCGCTGGCCCACCGCGACCTGATCGAGGCACTGGTGCGCAAAGGCTTCGTGGTGGTGACCTTGCTGCACCCCGGCGACAACCTGCATGACCACAGCCGTCTGGGCGCCGTGAGCAACCTTTATGGGCGGCCGCTGCAGGTGTCGGAAACCATCAGCGCCGCGCTGCTTGATCCCAAGGTCGCGGCCATTGCCGATCCGCGCAAGGTCGGCGTGATCGGCTATTCGGCGGGCGGCGAAACCGCACTGATTCTCGCCGGCGCCCAGCCGCGCCTGGACCGGCTGATCAAGTATTGCCAGGAGCGCCCGGACGACCGCGATGCCTGCAGCGAGAAGGGCCAGGTGCGCGCCGATCGCAACGACCTGGTGCCCATGGCCGATCCGCGCATCGGCGCCTTGCTGCTACTGGCGCCGCTGAGCCTGATGTATGGCGTCCATGAGCTGGAAGACGTGCAGGTACCGGTGCTGCTCTACACCGGCAACGACGACCACATCCTCGACTGGAAGAAGAATGCCGGCGCGCTGGCCCGCAAACTGCCGCTGCAGGCGGACCTGCGGGTGCTGGACGGGGCGGGGCACTTCGTCTTCATGTCGCCCTGTTCGGAGGAGGAGAAGGAGGCTACGCCGGACCTGTGCACCGACACCCAGGGCCTGGATCGCCAGGCCATTCATCGTGACCTGGCGGCCTCGGCGGCGGAGTTCTTCGACGTCAGCCTGGGTAGCGCGACGATGCAGACGTCGGGGCGTTGATCCGGGGCTGAGCAAAAAGGTGCTCCTACGAAGATCTTAAGGGCAAGAAAAAGCCCCGCACAGGGCGGGGCTTTCTCATGGCAGGCAGCGGTTGATCAGACGATCACGCCCTGGCTGCGCAGGTAGTCATCGTAGGTGCCGCTGAAATCGGTCACGCCGTTCTCGGACAGCTCGATGATGCGGGTGGCCAGGGAGGACACGAACTCGCGGTCATGGCTGACGAAGATCAGCGTGCCCGGATAGTTTTCCAGCGCCAGGTTGAGCGACTCGATGGATTCCATGTCCAGGTGGTTGGTCGGCTCGTCCATCACCAGCACATTGGGGCGCTTGAGGATCAGCTTGCCGAACAGCATGCGGCCCTGCTCGCCACCGGAGATGACCTTCACCGACTTCTTGATGTCGTCGTTGGAGAACAGCATGCGGCCAAGGGTGCCGCGCACCAGCTGTTCGCCGCCCTGGGTCCACTGGGCCATCCAGTCGAACAGGTTGTAGTCGTCTTCGAAGTCCTCGGCGTGGTCCTGGGCGAAGTAGCCCACGTCCGCGCTGTCGGTCCACTTCACTTCACCGGCGGTGGGCGCCATGTCGCCGACCAGAGTGCGCAGCAGGGTGGTCTTGCCGATGCCGTTCGGGCCGATGATCGCGATGCGCTCGCCGGCTTCCACCTGCATGCTGAGGTTCTTGAACAGCGAAGTGCCGTCGAAGCCCTGGCTGACCTTCTCCAGGGTCACCGCCTGGCGGTGCAGTTTCTTGTGCTGCTCGAAGCGGATGAACGGGCTGACGCGGCTGGACGGCTTGACCTCTTCGAGCTGGATCTTGTCGATCTGGCGCGCACGGCTGGTGGCCTGCTTGGCCTTGGAGGCGTTGGCCGAGAAGCGGCTGACGAAGGTCTGCAGTTCGGCGATCTGGGCTTTCTTCTTGGCGTTGTCCGACAGCAGACGCTCGCGGGCCTGCTCGGCCGCGGTCATGTACTCGTCGTAGTTGCCCGGGAACAGGCGCAGCTCGCCGTAGTCCAGGTCCGCCATGTGGGTGCAGACGCTGTTCAGGAAGTGACGGTCGTGGGAAATGATGATCATGGTGCTGTTACGCGCCGTGATGATGTTTTCCAGCCAGCGGATGGTGTTGATGTCCAGGTGGTTGGTCGGCTCGTCGAGCAGCAGCAGGTCCGGGTCGGAGAACAGTGCCTGGGCCAGCAGCACGCGCAGTTTCCAGCCTGGAGCGACGGCGCTCATCGGGCCGAAGTGCTGGTCCAGCGGAATGCCCAGACCCAGCAGCAGCTCGCCGGCGCGGGATTCGGCGGTGTAGCCGTCGAACTCGGCGAACTGGACTTCCAGCTCGGCCACGGCCATGCCGTCTTCTTCGCTCATTTCCGGCAGGGAGTAGATGCGGTCGCGCTCGGCCTTGACCTTCCACAGTTCCTCGTGGCCCATGATCACAGTGTCGATCACGCTGAAGTCTTCGTAGGCGAACTGGTCCTGGCGCAGCTTGCCCAGGCGCACGCCGTTTTCCAGCATTACCTGGCCGCCCGAAGGCTCCAGCTCACCGCCGAGAATCTTCATGAAGGTGGACTTGCCGCAACCGTTGGCGCCGATCAGGCCGTAGCGGTTGCCGTTGCCGAACTTGACGGAAACGTTTTCGAACAGCGGCTTGGCGCCAAACTGCATGGTGATATTGGCGGTGGAAATCAACTGACTGACCCTTGGCTGGACATGGTGCGCGCCGGGCGCAGACGGCGCGGGCGGGCAGGGAAGACGCGCTTGTCGACGGAGGCCGACAGGCGCCTGGCAAAGCCGCTCATTATGCCACAGCCGCTCCCGCGCTGCATGCTTTGCCGCTGCAGCGCCCGTTGTGCGGGCGCAGGGCGATATCAGACAGTTGAAACCCCCCATTGTCCTGCATCAGAATTCGGTGTTCAGAATTCTGGTGGGGGCTGTATGAAAATCCTAAACGCTCAACATTCGCTCAAGCAGTACCTGGAGCAGGTCAGCGGCAAGCTGATCACCGTGGTCTCGGCCTCCGCCAGTGAAACCGAGTCACTGATCCAGACCCTGGTGGAGAAGGGCAACCGCCTGGACCTGCTGGTAGGCACCATCAACTCCTTCACCTCGCCGGACTTCATCGATTTCTGCGTCCGTGACGCCGGCGCCGACGTCACCCTGCACGTCGATTTCCGCGCGCAGAACAGCGTTCACTGGAAACTGATCCTGATCGAGCCGGACGTGGTGATCCTGGGCAGCGCCAACTTCACCGAGATCGGCCTGAGCCTGACCCGCGACACCTGCACGGTGATCCAGGATGCCGCGCTGTATGCCGACTATCTGGCTCGCGCCAGCGAGATCAAGGGCCTGGAAGGCGTGGTGCCAGGCGAAGACTCGCCGGCGTTCGACGAGCAACTGGAGGAATATCGCCAGAGCCACCGCCGCGTGCAGGCGAGCCTGGCGCGCAGCGCGCAGTACCTGGACGGCGAGAGCTGGCTGGGCGACGAGACCAACCAGAGCATTCCGCTGTTCATCTGGTACAGCGACCACTCCGACGATTCCGAGGAAAAGGCCGAGGCCTTCCTGCACGCCAGCAGCGACGGCGTGGCCTGGGACGACGTACGCGAGTTCTTCACCTACGAATGCGCCGAGGGCGTGCTGCCCTACGAAGAAGGCGACATGGTGCTGACCGCGCGCTGCAATGGCACGCACATCGGCTTCTACACCTTCGACCGGATTCTCTACCGCGACGGCACCTACTACATCTATTCCTACCGCAAGAAGCGCTACACCCAGCCGTTCAAGCTGGAGGACGCCAAGGAGCGCCTGAAGGACGTGATTCCCGAGTGGTACGAGGAGATGCGTACTTCGCTCAATCGCCACGACATCAACAGCGTGGTGCGCTGACCTTCCCGCCGTTCATCGGCGCGCGGCTGGCCTATCGATGGGTACAGGGCCGTGCGCCTTGGCAATCTGCACGACGCTGGCTAGCATCCTGTCAGTAACTCGACGTCGCATGGAGCTGTTGCGTGAGTCCGTCAGAAACCTGCCAGGAGGGCTATGGACCATGCCGCAACTTCCCCCCGATGAAGTTCCCGTCCGCCGTCGCATGCGCTGGCACTGGCGCCTGCTGACGCTGAAGATCTACATCCTCTGCGTGTTTCTCCTCGCCTGCATGCTGGGCGGCAGCGCCATGCTGCTGCTCAATGGGTTCAACGAATCGCTGGAGCCCTTCCAGCGCCTGGGTTCGCTGGCCGCTGGCGGGCTGATCCTGCTGCTGTGCCTGCACATCCTGCGCATGGCGTTGCCGCCGATGCCCTGGCTACCCAGGCGGCGCAGCCTGGAATAAACAGGGCCGGAATGAAAAACGCCCCGTGGCATCGCTGCCACGGGGCGTTTTCTTTCGAGCCTGATCAGGTCATCAGAAGATGTTGACCGGGTACTCGACGAAGACGCGCACTTCGTTGCCGTCGTCGTTGTAGGAGCGGGCGTCGTTGGACACGCGCAGCCAGGAACCGCGCAGCTTGACCGACAGGTCCTTGGCCGGGCCGCTCGGTACGACGTACTTGAGCTGGTTGAAGATTTCGCGCTCTTTGCCGTTGCTGGTCTCGGCGGTCTTGATGTTGTCGCCGTAGACGTAGGCCACGGTGTAGCTCAGGCCCGGGACGCCGTATTCGGAGAAGTCCAGGCTGTAGCTGCCCTGCCAGGAGCGCTCGTCCTCACCGTTGAAGTCCGACCAGTAGGAGTTGGCCAGCCAGATGGTGGTGCCGCCGTCGCCCAGGCCGCCTTCGTTCTGGTACCAGCCGTAGTTGTAGCCGGAATCGCCGTTGTTGCGCTGGTGCGCGACCATGAAGGTGTGGGCGCCGATGTTGTAGGCGGCCGACAGGCTCCAGATGGTGTTCTTGGTGCCGTTGATGTCGTGGTCGGCAGCGAAGTCTTCGTTCACGCGGGTGCGGTAGCCGTTGAAGTCCAGGGTCAGGGACTGCTTGTCGGCCACCGGGATGACGTAGTTCAGGTTCATGTACTGCTTGCGGGCGACGTCTTCGCTCTCGTAGCCGTACAGGGAGCCGCTGAAGTTGTCGGTGAACTTGTAGCTGCCGCCGAACACGTCGATGCGCTTCAGGCCGCCGCTGTCACGCCCTTCGGCGCTCTTGCGGGTTTCCGAGGTGAAGCGGCCGACGTTCAGCTCCAGGCCTTCGATCTCCTTGGAGGTGATCAGGGTGCCGGTGAAGGTTTCCGGCAGCAGGCGAGAGTTGTCGTAGCTCAGGATCGGCAGGGCCGGCATCTGGTCACCGTACTTGATCACGGTGTTGGAGAAGCGGGCCTTGACCGCGCCACCGGCACGGGCCAGGTCGTTGGCGGCTTCGCCGCTGTCGCCCTGCTTGAAGAAGTCGATGCCGGCGGCGCCGCTCTTGCCCTTGCCGCCGTCCAGGCGCACGGCGTACATGCCGAATGCGTCAACGCCGAAGCCAACGGTGCCCTGGGTGAAGCCGGAAGCGAAGGTCGCGGTGGCGGCCTGGCCCCACTCTGCCTTGTCATCGCGGCCGTGCTTGTAGTCGCGGTTCATGTAGGCGTTGCGGAAGAACAGGTCCAGGTGGCTGTCTTCGACGAAGCCCTTGGCGGTGGACTGGTCTTCGGCCATGGCGGCGGTCGAGGCGAGGATCCCCAGTGCGAGCAGACTGATCCGGTGGTTCAGCATCTTGATTTCCTTAATGGTGCAGCGCCGGCGAACAGAAAGAAAAAAGCTCTCCGCCCCGATGTGCGTGAACGGGGTAGGTGGAGTTCTGTGCTGGCATGTTCTTTTGGTTGTATTCGGGGCGTGGTCGCCCCGGCGCCGCCGGATGATAGCAGAGGATCGAACTTTTTCGTCCAGTCCCTGTCACGCCCGTGTCATGTTTACCTGATCAACGGCGATGGCCGCCGGATCGCAGCGGCTCGCGGGGGATGGGCGCTGTCGCGGCGGATTGCCGCGCACCGTCGCTCAGGAACGGTAGGAGCGCTGGTAGAGCCAGAGGCTAAGGACGAGCCCGCTGAAGGCGGCGAGGGCGGCGCAGAGGAAGATCGAGCCGAAGCCGAAGCCATTGGCCACGGCACCCATGAGCGGGCCAGTGACGCCCAGCGAGACGTCGATGAACAGCGAGTAGGCACCCAGCGCTGCGCCCCGGTTGGAAGCTGGCACCAGGCCCACGGCTTCCACGCCCAGCGCGGGGAATACCAGGGAGAAGCCGAAACCGGTCAGGGCCGCGCCGGCGAGGGCGATCCACGGCGTCGGGGCGCTCCACAGCAGGAGCAGGCCCAGGCTTTCCACCGACAGACAGGCAATGGCGACGCGGAAGCCGCCGTGGCGGTTGATGGCATTGGCGAACAGCAGGCGCGCGCCGATGAAGCAGCCGCCGAAGGCGGTCAGACAGTAGACCGCATCCTTCCAGCCCAGGCTCGCGTAGTACAGGGTAATGAAGGTAGCGATGGTGCCGAAGCCGATACCGCCCAGCGCCAGGCCCATGCCGTGGGGAAATACCCGGCCGAGCACGTGATGGAAGGGCATCCGCTCGCCATGCACCAATGCCGCCGCGCGCTTGGGCCAGGCCAGCGCGAAACCCAGCGCCGCAAGCAGGACGACACTGCCACCGAGGCTGGCCAGACCCAGTTGGCCGACCATCAACACGCCCAGCGGTGCGCCGATGGCGAGGGCGCCATAGCTGGCGATGCCGTTCCAGGAAATCACTTTCGCGGTATTGGCCGCACCGACGCGATCGATGCCCCAGGCGATGGAGGCGCTGCCCACCAGGCTTTCCGAGGTGCCCAGCACCAGCCGGGCGACCATCAGCAGGCCGAGGCTGATCCACGGCAGCTCCTGGCTGGCCCAGGAGCCCAGCATCAGCGCGCCGCTGACGGAACAGCCCAGCATGCCGTAGAGCACTGCGCGCTTGGGGCCGAGGGTATCGATGACCTTGCCGGCGTAAGGGCGGGTGAGCAGGGTGGCGAGGTACTGGATGCTGATCACCAGGCCGGCCATCACCGAGCCGAAGCCCAGGTCGCTGTGCACGTAACCGGGCAGCACGGCCAGCGGAATGCCGATGGTCAGGTAGGCGATGAAGGTGAACAGGACGACGGACACCACTTGCAGGGTGGTGGACGAGGAAGAGCGGGAGTCGGCGGGCATGTGCAGCGATTCGGGACGGCGAGTTGGTGCTACATGATGGACCGTGGCTGGCGTGTAGGAAAGCTAGCTAACGAACTACCTGCGGGTCAGTGCCGAACTGCAGGAGCGAGCTTGCTCGCGAACCGTTTGACGCGGAGCCGGCCGGATGAATCGTTCGCGAGCAAGCTCGCTCCTACGAAAAGCGAATCAAACCCGGCGGAAAAGGGTGGGGTACTCGATGACCAGGCCATCGTCGTCCACTGTCAGCAGGGCCTGGAAGTCCGTGCCTTCGAGGTTCTCGTAGCGGTAGTGGTGGGCGTCGATCCGTGTGTAGCCCTGGCGCATCCGCACTGGCTCGAGCTTCGGCGCCTCGAGATAGACCACCGCCAGCTCACGGCGCTCGCCGTCCGCCAGCCGCAGGCGGCGAATGGGGAAGGTGTTGGTGAAGGGCGACGGCCAGATATCGATGTCCAGGCAACCCTCCAGAGCGTCCAATGAATCGCCATTGACGTCCTTCCAGCGGCCTTCGCCATCGGTCAGCAGGTGCAGCTGATGCGAGCCCTGGGCACCTTCCACGCTGAAATGCGCCTCCCGCAGGCGCCATTGCGCATCCCACTCCAGCTGGTAATCCAGCTGATAGGACGGCCCGCCCGCTTCATCGATGGCGCGCAACTGACTCTCGGCGCTGCGGTCGCCCAGTTGCAGCGATTCCCAGCTGGCCGACGGCGCGTGCCAGATGCCTTCCCAGTCCAGTGTGCGCATCAGGGCGCCTCCAGCACGAGGCCCAGGCGTTGCCGCTTGGGCAAGCGGGCGACCACCAGTTGGTGGGAACGGGTCAGCGCCTCGCGCAGCTCGGCGTCGCCCATGGGGTAGGGGCGCTGCATGGCGATCCAGAAGGCTCGCGCCAGGTAAGGCGCAGGGCGGATGCCGGGACGGTCGGCATAGCCCAGGAACAGCTCCGGGCCGACCTTGAAGGCCAGGCCACCATTGCCATTGTCGAGAAAGTCGAGAATGGCGAACATCTTGTTGCCGGCCACCGTGAAGACCCGGTTGCTGCCCCACTTGATGTCTTCGCGGGCGCCGGGCAGTTCCAGGCAGAAGCGGGCGATCTGTTGCGGCGTCATGGCTCTGGGTTCCCTCAGTCCCGGAAGTAGACCTCGACCAGATGGTAGCCGAACTGGCTTTTCACCGGGCCGTGGACCACGCCGACCGGTTTCCTGAAGATCACCTGGTCGATGCTGCGGACCATCTGGCCGGGGCGCACTTCGCCCAGGTCGCCGCCACGCTTGCCGGAGGCGCAGGTGGAGTGCTTGCGCGCCAGGGCGGCGAAATCCTCGCCCTTGGCCAGGCGCTGCTTGATCTGTTCGGCTTCGGCGGCGGTCTTGACCAGGATATGGCGGGCCATGGCGACAGGCATTTTTTCAATCCTCGATGAACACGTCTGGGGCGGCATTGTACGGCAGCAGTGATGCAGGTCGCATTTCGCGATGGGTTGCATTGTCTGGCACTGGAGTGCTCCATAGAGTCAATCAGCAAATTCTTATTTGTAGGACGCTGCTGAAAGACAGCGCCTGCCGCCACCTTGCGTACGGATGCAGTTCAATGGATATCCAAGCGATGCTCAAGATCCTGGCCACCCAGGATGGTTCGGACCTTTACCTCTCCACCGGCGCGCCGCCCTGCGCCAAGTTCAACGGGGTGCTCAAGCCGCTGTCGAACGAACCGATGAAGGCCGGCGACGTTGCGCGCATCGGCTATGGGCTGATGGATGAGGAGCAGCGCGCCGAGTTCGACCGCGAGCTGGAGATGAACCTGGCGATCTCCGTTGCCGGCGTCGGCCGCTTCCGGATCAACCTGTTCAAGCAGCGCAACGAAGTGTCCATCGTGGCGCGCAACATCAAGCTGGATATCCCGCTGTTCGCCGACCTGAAGCTGCCTGACGTGCTGCTCAAGGTGGTCATGGAGAAGCGTGGCCTGGTGCTCTTCGTCGGCGGTACCGGCTCGGGCAAGTCGACCTCGCTGGCAGCGCTGATCGACCACCGCAACCGCAACAGCGGCGGGCACATCATCACCATCGAAGACCCCATCGAATACGTGCACCGGCACCGCAAGTCGATCATCAACCAGCGCGAAGTGGGCGTGGACACCCGCAGCTTCCATGCCGCACTGAAGAACACCCTGCGCCAGGCGCCGGACGTGATCCTGATCGGCGAGATCCGCGACCGCGAGACCATGGAGCACGCCCTGGCCTTCGCCGACACCGGCCACCTGGCGATCTCCACCCTGCACGCGAACAACGCCAACCAGGCGCTGGACCGTATCATCAACTTCTTCCCCGAGGAGCGTCGGCCGCAACTGCTCAACGACCTGGGCAACAACCTCAAGGCCTTCGTCTCCCAGCGCCTGGTGCGAACCCAGGACGGCAAGCGCCGCGCCGCGGTGGAGGTGCTGCTGGGCACGGCGACCATCAGCGACATCATCAAGCGCGGCGACTTCAGCTCGATCAAGGAGATCATGGACAAGTCCCGTGCGCTGGGCATGCAGACCTTCGACCAGGCGCTGTTCGACCTGGCGGTGGAGGGCGCGATCACCGAGGAAGAGGCGGTGAAGAACGCCGACTCGGCGAACAACCTGCGGCTCAAGCTCAAGCTGTACAAGGACAACCCCGCCAGCGTCGGCAGCGCCGCAGTGGCGGCGCAACCCGTTGCGGCAGCTCCGCCTGCCGCGACCCGGCCGGTGGAGGCCTCCAACTGGGGGCTGGAACTGGCGCTGGAAGAGATCGAGGCCGAAGACGCCGACGGCAAGCCGGCTGGGCAATAGCCCAGGTCAGCCCATAAAAAGCCCCGGCATGCCGGGGCTTTTTATGGGTGGGTAGAAGCGGACTCTGTCCGCTGCTACGAGATACATCTGCACTCGGGGCGGCCCTCACCCTAACCCTCTCCCAGGGGGAGAGGGGACCGTTCGGCGCAGGATCAAACCAAGGTGTCAGCCGGCACGGACGGCTCCCTCTCCTTGGGGAGAGGGCTGGGGTGGGGGGAGCGCAGGCACGGCTAAGACAGTTGCTCCTACGCTCAGTGGTGATGGCAGTGATTACAACAACGACAGCGGATAGCTGATGATCAGCCGGTTCTCGTCGAAGCTGTTGGTGCTGCCCCAGTCGCGGCGCATGCTGGAGTTGCGCCACTTGACGTTCAGCGTCCTGAAGGTGCCGCTCTGCACGGTGTAAGCCAGTTCGCTCTCGCGGCCCCACTCGCTGCCGTCGTCGGTCGAACTGTTGTGCACGTTGTTGCCGTGGAGGTAGCGGTTCATCAGGGTCAGGCCGGGAATGCCGAGGGCGGCGAAGTCGTAGTCGTGGCGCAACTGCCAGGAGCGCTCCTTGGCGCTTTCGTAGCTGGCGTTGTAGCTGTCGTTGGCCAGGGTGCCGCCGCTGGTGCCGTTGACGCGGAACCATTCGTCCTCACCCATGACCTTCTGCAGGCCGAGGTAGAAGGTGCTCGCGCCGTACTTTGCCGAGAACAGCCCCGAGAAGGTCCGGTTGTCCAGGTCACCGGCCCGGGCGCTGCCGTCTTCCTTGCCCCAGAAGTAGCCGATATTCGCACCGAGCACCCAGTCGCCCAGCGGCTGGCTGTGCTGCAGTTGCAGGTACTGTTGCTGGTAGATGTCCTTGAGCTCGGCATTCCACAGGCCGACCAGGGTGCGCTCACCATTGAAGCGGTATTCACCGCCGACGAAGTTGAAGCGGTCCGAGGTGTAGGCCGGACGGTTGAACAGCGACAGGTCCTCCATGCTCGCGTCGTTGCGCGGGCTGTTCTGGCGGAACTGGCCGCCGTAGAGGGTCAGTCCGGCCATCTCCTTCGAAGTGACCTGCGCGCCCTGGAAGGTCTGCGGCAGGGAGCGGCCGTCGTCGGAGCGCAGGATCGGCAGCACCGGCATCCATTCGCCGACTTTCAGCTCGGTCTTCGAGACCCTGGCCTTGCCGGCCACCGCCAGCCGCCCGAAGTCATCGGCCGGGCGGCCGTCGTCGTGGGTCGGCAGCAACTGGGTGCCGGCCGTGCCCTTGCCGCCATCCAGCTTCAGGCTGTACAGGCCTAGCACGTCCAGGCCCAGGCCGACGGTGCCCTGGGTGAACCCGGAGCGGGCGTCGAGGATGAAGCTCTGGGTCCATTCCTCGGCCTTGTCCTGGCGTGCCTCGCCGACATAGTTGCGGTTCATGTAGAAATTGCGCAGCAGCAGGCTGGCCTTGGCGTCCTCGAGGAAGCCGGCTTCTTCGGCGCTGGCCAGCAAGGGCAGGGCGGGCAGCAGGCAGGCGCTGATGGTGAGGTGGGGCAGGCGGCGGATCATGGGTGTTCCCTCGGCATTCTTGTCGTTGTTCGTGGGCGAACGGGGGCCTCCGCGCAGCTCTGCGGTGAGCGGCGGATGCTGGAAAAAAGGTCAGCAGGCGCGGATCAGGCGATCAGCCAGGCGCGACGGGAATGCGGGGAGGAGCGGCGAGGACGATGCACGCGCGCAGGCGTGCCAGGGAGGGCGTGGGCATATGAACGGGCCTTTCTTATTAGTTATTGGCGCCGCATCGAGGCGGCGGCTGGGGCCATAGTGGTGCTCCCCGGCGGCCCACCGCAATTCGCTCGAGGCGTAAGCGTTCGCTGTTCGAACGGGAATTAACCAAATGGAACATTCCTCCGCGAACATTGCGCGTAGGATGCGTGGCACAACGCCGAGCGGGACGTCTATCGCCTGGCCTTTCAGCGGACCCGCGAGGTGCTCCGGCCGCGGCGTAACGGATTCTTTCTCCGGCGCGTCCTGCTAGGCTGTGGAGTTCCCTTTGCCTGCCGCATCTGCCTGTTGAATCCTTGAGTCGATGAGTACCAGCCAATCGCCGCTGTCCGGCACCAGCCAGCCCTTCAAGGGCATCCTGCTCATCGTCCTGGCGACCTTCCTGTTCTCCAGCCACGACGCCCTGTCCAAGTACCTGGCGAGCATCTATCCCATCGTCATGGTGGTCTGGGCGCGCTATGTGGTGCACACCTTGCTGATGGCCGGCATCTTCCTGCCCCGCGCCGGCCTTGCCGTGCTGCGCACCCGTCACCCGTTCCTGCAGACGGCACGGGCGCTGTGCCTGCTGGGCACCAGCTTCCTGTTCACCACCGGCCTGCAGTACATCCCGCTGGCCGAGGCGACCTCGGTGAACTTCCTCGCTCCGTTGCTGGTGACGGCGCTGTCGGTACCGCTGCTGGGCGAGCGGGTCAGCGTCGGGCAATGGGCGGCGGTGCTGGTGGGTTTCGCCGGCGTACTGATCATCGTCCACCCCGGCGGCGAGCTGTTCACCCCGGCAGTGCTGCTGCCGTTCGGCTCGGCGCTGTGCTTCAGCTTCTACCAGTTGCTGACCCGCAAGCTCAGCCAGGTGGACAGCCCGACCACCAGCAACTTCTTCGCCGGGCTGTGCAACACCCTGATCGTCAGTGCGCTGGTACCGTTCTTCTGGCAATGGCCGGGGCTGCTGCATGGCCTGATGATGCTCGCCCTGGGCACCTGCGGGATGACCGCGCACCTGTTCCTCACCCAGGCGTTCAAGCATGCCGCGCCGGCGCTGCTGGCGCCGTTCAGCTATTGCCAGATCGTCTTCGCCGGGCTGCTGGGGTTCGTGATCTTCGGCCATACGCCGGAGCCGTCGGCGCTGCTGGGTATCGCGGTGATCTGCGGCAGCGGGCTGGCGGCAGCGTGGTTGCAGAGCCGCAAGCGCTGAAACGGCACTACCTGTAGGAGCGAGCTTGCTCGCGAACGGACTCCCCGCCGCATCGGGAGCTGGGTGGGTTCGCGAGCAAGCTCGCTCCTACGAAGAGCAGGCGCTATTCGATCTCGAACAGGCCATGGCGGATCGGCCCGACCTGCAGGCGCTGGCGCACGTCGTCGTCGATGCGCGGGTCATCCGGCTGGTACAGCTTCACCTGGCGATAGGCGCTGATGCGGTTGATCTCCGGCCCCAGGTATTCCCAGACCACGCGGGTGCAGGCCGGGGTGCGCCGATCGCCGCTGGAGACGCCGGTCTTCAGTCCGTTCAGGCGGGTGATGCGGCTCTTGAAGCTGGGGATGAGGATGGTCTGGCTCATCTCGTTGACGGTGAGCGATTCGTAGTCCATCAGGAACACCCGGTCCTGCAACTGGAAGGCCGCACCCAGGTAACGGCAGCGCACCCAGTCCTCGGCCTGCACGTCGGTGCTGCTGGAGCGTTCCTGGCGCTCCTGGCGCTCGAAGAGGAAGTTGCCGTCCTCCTCGTACAGGTGCACCAGCGACAGCAGAATCGAGCCTGGCACCGACATGCAGTTCGAATATTCGAAGTAGTAGCCGCAATAGCGCGACAGGTTGCCGGCGTGCTCGCGCAGCGGGCGGAGCATCTCCAGCACCGGGTCGTTGCGCGGCGTGCTCGCCTGCGAAGTGCCGCGCGCACCGATCAACCGGGCGAACTGTTCGGGGGGCAGTTGCAGCTCGTAATCCTCGACGCCGAAGAAGTCTCCAATCCGTTTGAGGTTGTACGCGGTGGGCTGGCTCTGCCCGCCAAGGTACTTGTTGAACTGCGCGCGATTGATTGCCAGCTTGCGGCAAACCTCCGAAATAGAGCGGTAGTGGGCGCAGAGCAGCTTGAGATTGGGGCCAAGGTTCTCGGACATTCGTGCCAGATTCTGGTGATGCGACTGGCGCCATTATAGCGCCAGGTAGCATCAATTCGTAGCAAGCCGCGAAATTGTTTCGGGACGCTTCGGGCGCAACCATGCGCCCCCAGTGAGCGGGCCAGCCCCCGGTCCGTGCTCCCACAATAACAATCGAGGTCCCAACACATGCTCGACGCGATCAACGATTTCCTCTCCGGGAAAGTCCTCATCGTTCTCATCGTCGGACTCGGTGCGTATTTCACCATCCGCTCCCGTTTCGTCCAGTTCCGCCACTTCGGCCACATGTTCGGCGTGTTCAAGGAATCGATCCGCGGCCAGTCCGGCCAGCTGAGTTCGTTCCAGGCCCTGATGCTGTCGCTGGCCGGCCGCGTGGGCGCCGGCAACATCGCCGGTGTCGGCATCGCCGTGACCCTGGGTGGCCCCGGCGCCGTGTTCTGGATGTGGGTCACCGCACTGGTGGGCATGTCCAGCAGCTTCTTCGAGTGCACCCTGGCCCAGGTCTACAAGCGCAGCGACGGCGACGGCCTGTATCGCGGCGGCCCGGCCTACTACATCCAGCACGGCCTGAAGCTGCGCTGGATGGCCATGGTCTTCGCGGTCCTGCTGCTGGTCACCTACGGCTTCGCCTTCAACGGCCTGCAGGCCTTCACCGTGACCCACTCGCTGCAGAACGCCTTCGACATCCCGGTGCTGTACTCGGGCATCGCCCTGGCCGTGCTGCTGGCTGTCGTGTTCTTCGGTGGCATCCAGCGCATCGCGGCGGTCTCCGACCTGCTGGTGCCGGTCAAGACCCTGGCCTACATCGCCGTGACCCTGTACGTGATCGTCACCCAGATCGAGCTGGTGCCGGGCATGCTGACCACCATCGTGAAGAGCGCCTTCGGCCTGGAGCCGGCCTTCGCCGGCCTGCTGGGCGCAGCCATCGTGA
Source organism: Enterobacterales bacterium AE_CKDN230030158-1A_HGKHYDSX7 (assembly GCA_046940325.1). Lineage (GTDB taxonomy): Bacteria > Pseudomonadota > Gammaproteobacteria > Pseudomonadales > Pseudomonadaceae > Pseudomonas. The sequence goes on from JBKYMN010000004.1 coordinate 308,158, forward strand.
TGGGCGTGAAGCGTGGCGTGTTCGCCAACGAGGCGGGCCTGGGCAGTGCGCCGAACGTGGCTGCCGTCGCCGCCGTGCGCCATCCGGCGTCCCAGGGCGTGGTCCAGGCGTTCAGCGTGTTCCTCGACACCTTCGTCATCTGCACCTGCACCGCGCTGCTGATCCTGCTCTCGGGTTTCTACACCCCGGGTTTCGAAGGCGACGGCATCACCCTGACCCAGAACTCGCTGGCTGCCGTGGTCGGTGACTGGGGCCGCATCTTCGTCAGCGTCGCGCTGTCGCTGTTCGTGTTCACCTGCATCACCTACAACTACTACCTCGGCGAGAACGCCCTGCAGTTCATCGTCGGCCGCAGCAAGTCCGCGCTGATCGCCTTCCGCGTGCTGGTGCTGGGCCTGATCCTCTGGGGCTCGATGCAGAACCTGGGTACCGTGTTCGCTTTCGCCGACATCACCATGACCTGCCTGGCCTTCGTCAACCTGGTGGCCCTGGCCATGCTGATCAAGACCGGCCTGCGGGTGATGCGCGACTACGACGAGCAGCGCCGCGCCGGTATCGAGCGCCCGGTGTTCGACGCCAGCAAGTTCGCCGACCTGGACATCGACCACGATGCCTGGCGCGATGCCCACAAGATCAACGCCACCGCCCCGGCCCACGGCAGCCTGCCCGCCCAGGGCTGAAGCGCTGACTTTGGTCTGATACGCGAGGCCGGGACTTCTCCCGGCCTCGCGGTTTATCCTGTGAACTTTCCTACAAGAGCACTGGCATGCGTCGAGTGAAGAACCTCTTCGTCCTCTATACCGGCGGCACCATCGGCATGCTGCAGACCGCAGAAGGGCTGGCACCGGCCGGCGGCTTCGAGGCGCGCATGCGCGAGGCGCTGGACGGGCAGGCGGGCGTGAGCCAGGAATGGCGCTTCGCCGAACTGCAGCCCCTGCTCGACAGCGCCAACATGACCCAGGCCAACTGGCTGGCCATGCGCGACGCCATCGTCCAGGCGGTGGAGCAGGGCGGTCACGACGGCGTGCTGGTGCTGCACGGCACCGACACCCTGGCCTACAGCGCCGCCGCGCTGTCCTTCCTGCTGCTGGGGCTGGACGTGCCGGTCGTGCTGACGGGCTCCATGCAGCCCATGGGCGCCCCGGGCAGTGATGCGCCAGCGAATCTGCTGGGCTCGCTGAAAGCACTGGAAGCCGGCATCGAAGCGGGTGTCTGGTTGTACTTCAATGGCGGCCTGATGCATGGCGCCCGCGTCACCAAGCTGCGCAGCGACGCGTTCGACGCCTTCGCCGTGCTGCCGCGCGAACGCCATGGCGAGCGCGCCGGCGAGCTTCCCGCTGGCCTGGACTTCCGCCAGCCGCGCCAACCGGTGAACCTCGCCGTGCTGCCACTGTTCCCCGGCCTGCGCGCCGAGCATCTGCGCGCGCTGCTGGGTAGTGGCGTACAGGCGCTGCTGCTGGAGTGCTATGGCAGCGGCACCGGCCCCTCGGATAACGAAGAACTGCTGGCTGCCCTGCGCGAGGCGCACCAGCGCGGCGTGGTGCTGGCGGCGATCAGCCAGTGCCCGCAGGGCCACGTGGCCTTCGACGTCTACGCCGCCGGTAGCCGCCTGCGCGATGCCGGGCTGGTGTCCGGCGGTGGCATGACCCGCGAAGCGGCATTGGGCAAGCTGTTCAGCCTGATCGGCTGTGGATTGCCGCCTGCGCAAGTGGAGCGTCTGTTCGCCCTCGACCTCTGTGGCGAGCGCGTCGAGACGAAGTAAGGGAAAGCGCCCCGTTCAGGGGCGTGTTTCTTCCAGCGGCACGTTGAGCACTTCGCGCACCAGCATGGCGATGCTGCTCACGCCCATCTTTTCCTTGATCTTGGTGCGGTGCACATCGACCGTCTTGACGCTGATGTTCAGCTCGCGGGCGATGACCTTGCTGGCCTTGCCGTCCACCACCATCATCAGGATTTCCCGCTCGCGTCCGGTGAGCAGGTCGAGCTTGTGCTGCAGCACCTGCTTCTGTTCCTGCCCGGCATGCACCTGCACCGCGCTCTTGAGCGCCGCCTGGATACGATCGAGCATCTGCTGCGGGTTATAGGGTTTCTCGACGAAATCCAGCGCGCCATTCTTCATCGCCTTCACCGACATCGGAATATCGCCGTGGGCGGTGACGAAGATGGTCGGCAGGTTGATGCCCTTTTCATTGAGCATCTCCTGCAGCTGGAAGCCGCTGGTCTCGGGCATGCGCACGTCGAGCACCAGGCAGGCGGGGAGTCGGGGGTCGTACTCGCGCAGGAACTCCTCGGCGCCGCCGAAACACAGCGATTCGATGCTGACCGATTCGAGCAGCCAGGCGAGGGAGGTGCGCAGGTCCTTGTCGTCGTCGACGATGTAGACCACGGGTTTTCTAGCGTCCATCAGGCGTTGCCACTTTCTTTTTTATCGTTGTAGAGCTGCACGTAGGCCGCGTCCGCCGGGTGTTGGCCCCGGTCGTCGCAATGGCATGGCTCGGAGCATACCCATAGTCGCCGAGGCTGACGATAAAGAAACCACCTAGATGACTAGCGGCCCGCCCCCCAACGCGTGGTGATCGTCTGAATATGGCACGCCGCCTCGCTGCCCTACGCTGGGCCCCATACAAGAAAGGCCGGGCGTGCCGGCCACACCAGCACAAGGGGCAACATATGGCCACCACCCTCAGCCAGACCCAGATCGACTTCCGCAACGCCATGGCGCAACTGCCGGCGGCGGTGAACATCATCACCACCAACGGCCCGGAAGGCCGCTGCGGCATCACCGCCAGCGCGGTGTGCTCGGTCACCGATTCGCCGCCTACGGTGCTGGTCTGTGTCAATCGCGGCAGTGCCACCCACGACGTGTTCCGCAGCAACGGCCACCTGTGCGTCAACGTGCTGTGCGGCGAGCAGGAAGACCTCGCCAAGCACTTCGCGGGGATGACCAAGGTCTCCATGGAGGAGCGCTTCGCCTGGGACCTCTGGGACGACGGCTACGCCGGCCTGCCGGTGCTGCGCCAGGCGCTGGTGAGCCTGGAAGGGCGGATCAGCGACTGCAAGGAAGTCGGCTCGCACACCGTGATGTTCGTCGAGCTGGAAAAGGTCGCCGTGCGCGAACGCCAGGACAGCCTGGTGTACTTCAACCGCGTATTCCACCGCGTCGAACGCGAGGCCGTGCGCTGCGCGAGCTGAAGCCGCGCGACGCGCAGAACAACAAGAACGAGGTGATCAACGTGACCCTGAAGATTTCCCAGACTGCCGACATCCAGAAGTTCTTCGAAGAAGCCAGCGGCGCCCTGAACGATGCGGGCAACCCGCGGGTGAAGAACCTCATCCTGCGCATCCTGCAGGACACCGCCAGGCTCATCGAAGACATGAGCGTCACCCCGGACGAATTCTGGAAGGCGGTGGACTACCTCAACCGCCTCGGCTCCCGCCAGGAAGCCGGCCTGGTCGTGGCCGGCCTGGGCATCGAGCACTACCTCGACCTGCTGCTGGACGCCCAGGACGCCGCGGTGGGCATCGAAGGCGGTACCCCGCGCACCATCGAAGGCCCGCTGTACGTGGCCGGCGCACCGCTGTCCGAAGGCGAAACCCGCATGGACGACGGGAAGGACGCCGGCACCGTGATGTTCCTCTCCGGCCGCGTGTTCGACCTCGACGGCAAGCCCCTGGCCGGCGCCGTAGTTGACCTCTGGCACGCCAACACCAAGGGCACGTACTCGTACTTCGACAGCAGCCAATCCGAGTTCAACCTGCGCCGGCGCATCGTTACCGACGCCGAAGGCCGCTACAAGGCGCGCAGCATCGTGCCCAGCGGCTATGGCTGCCCGCCGGACGGCCCGACCCAGGAGCTGCTGAACCAGCTCGGCCGCCACGGCCAGCGCCCGGCGCATATCCACTTCTTCATCTCCGCGCCGGGACATCGCCACCTGACCACGCAGATCAACCTGGCCGGTGACCAGTACCTGTGGGACGACTTCGCCTATGCCACCCGCGACGGGCTGATCGGCGAGGTGCGTTTCGTCGAGGACGCGGCCGCTGCGAAGGCGCGCGGCGTGGAAGGGCGCTTCGCCGAGATCGAGTTCGACTTCCAGCTGCAGCAGGCCGTTTCCGCCGATGCGGAAGACCGCAGCAACCGCCCTCGGGCCCTACAGGAAGCCTGACCCCCGAACCTTGCCGGAAACCCCGCCGTAGGATGGTGTGGAGCGAAGCGATACCCATCAATCCGTGCACCGACCGCATGGGTATCGCTGCGCTCCACCCATCCTACCCAGCGTTCCCTGTTGCTTCGGAGCGGGCCATGCCCGCGAACGGCGGGCAAGGTCCGCGCGCCCTTGTCAGCCGCGCCGCTCCCGATGCATCAGCCAGAGGAAGTACGGGCAACCGATGAATGCCGCCAGCAATCCCGCCGACACCGGCCAGGGATAGGCGATGTTGCGCCCCAGCCAGTCCGCCACCACCATGATCAGCGCCCCGGCCACGGCGCTCAGCAGCACCTGCGGCGCGGCGCGGCGCACGCCGAGATGGCGGGCGATGTGCGGGCCGATCAGGCCGACGAAACTCAGTGGGCCGACGATGATGGTCGCGGTGGCGGTGAGCACGGCAGCCGTCAGCAGGATCGTCAGGTGGCTCAGGCGCAGCCTCAGCCCCAGCGCGGTCGCGGTGCCATTGCCGAGCGTCAGCAGGTCCAGTGGTCGAGCCAGCAGCAGGCTGACGCCAATCATCACCGCACCGACCAGCAGTCCGGTGGTCGCCGACAGTACATCCACCTGGTAGGTCGAGCCGGTCATCCAGCTCATCATCGCCGTCATGCGCGGATCGCCGCTGGCCAGCAGCAGCGTGCTCAGCGAGTGCAGCAGGGTGGTCAGGCACACGCCGGTGAGCAGCAGGCGCTCGGCATTGAAGGTCTTGCGCCAGGCGAACCACAGCAGCAGGCCGAGGGTGAGCAGCGCGCCGACGCTGGCCGCCGGTACCAGGTAGGCCTGTGGTTGCGGCATCACCAGGAACAGCACCAGCACGGCGATCGCCGAGCCGGACGTGGCGCCCAGCACTTCCGGGCTGGCCATGGGGTTGCCGGTCAGGCGCTGCACCAGCAGGCCGGCAACGGCAAGCATGGCGCCGGCGGCCAGGGAGCCGAGCACGCGCGGCAGGCGCCATTGCGCGATGGCATCGCTCAGGCCGGCATCGCCCCAGTGCCAGCCGTTGGCATCCACCGCGAAGAAGATCGCCGGCAGCGTCACCAGGGCGAGCACGATGGCCGCACCGACGATCAGCCGCCAGGGATGCTCGCGCTGCGGCCTGGCCGGCGCCGGGCGCGGCACGATGCCGCCGCTGCGCTGCCGGCTGAGCAGCCACAGCAGCAACGGTACGCTGAACACACCGGTGAGAATGCCGGCGGGAATTTCCCCGGCAAAACGCGACAGTTCGCGGGCGATCTGGTCCACCACGCAGAGCAGGGCGGCACCCAGCAGCGGCGCCCAGATCAGCCTTTGCTTCAGCGTGCGCGCCCCGCACAGGCGGGCAATGGCCGGTGCGGCAAGGCCGACGAAAGCCAGCATGCCCACGGCGCTGGTGACGAACGCACTCAGGGCCACGGCCACGGCCAGGCCCATGACGCGGGTGCGCAGCAGGTTTACGCCCACCGCGGCTGCGCCTTCATCCTCCAGCCCCAGGGCGGCCAGCGGGCGCACCATCAGCAGCGCGATGACCATGGCCACCGCCAGGCGCGGCGCCAGGTAAAGCACGCCATCCCAGCCGCTCTGGTTCAGCGAGCCGGCCTGCCAGAGCAGCAGGTCGATCAGGTAGTCGTGGTTGAACAGCACCAGCAGTGCATTGAGCGACACGCAGTAGAGGCTGATGACCATGCCCGCGAGGATGAAGCGCAGTGGCGACAGGGTGCGCCCCCAGGCAAAGGCGAACAGCAGGCAGGCGGCCAGCGCGGCGCCGGTCAGGGTGACGGCTTCGAGGCCATGCACCAGCAGGGCGGGGGCGAAGATGGTGGCCGCCGACAGGGCCAGATTGGCGCCGGCCGATACCCCCAGCGTTACCGGTTCCGCCAGCGGGTTGCGGAGGATCTGCTGGAACAGCGTGCCGGCCAGGGCCAATGCGGCGCCGGCCATCAGGCTGACGGCCAGGCGCGGGTAGAAGCTGAAGTGCATCAGGACCTGGCGCACGTCGTCCAGGTTCGGCGCCCACAGCGCCTGCCACCAGAGGTCGCGAGGCAGGGCGCCCTGCAACCCGTGGAACACCAGCAGGCCGGCGAGGATCGCCAGCACCAGCGTGCAGAGCGCCGGGCCCAGCAGCAGGCCGCTACGGGGGGCGGTGAGGCCGAGAGTCGATTCAGGCATGGGCGACCTCCGTGGCGTTGTCCAGGTAGGCCGCGATGCGCTCGGCGAGGTCCAGCACCGAGGCGGCGCCGGCGTAGGGGTAGAAGCGCTCCAGCGTCAGGGTGTGGCCCTGGCGGACGGCGGGCAGGTTGGCCCACAGGTCATTGGGTTGGCGCAGGCTCTGCAGGCGCGCGGAGGTGGTGGGAATGTCGACGTAGACCAGGTGCGCGTCGGGCCGCTCGGCCAGGCGCTCGATGCTGACCATGGCCAGGCCCACCGGGCCGACCGGCCCCTGCCAGGCGTTTTCCACGCCGAGGCGGTCGAGCACGTCCTGCACCATGCTGTTCCTGCCGTAGACGGCGGCGTGGCGGCCGTCCTGGTTGAGAACCGCAACGCATACTGGCGGCAGACTGCGGTTTGCCAGCTTCGCCCGCAGTTCAGCCAGACGCTGCTCGCCGGCGGCGACGTAATCGGCGGCGACCTGTTCGACGCCCAGGCGCCGCGCCAGGTCGTTCATGAAATCGGTAGTGGCTTTCCAGGCGCCCTCGGCAGCCGGGTAGATCGCGACTTTCTCGGTGGGCGCAATGCCGTTGAGTCGTCGCTGCAAGGTCGGCGTCATCGGGTCGCTGAGGATCAGTTGCGGTTGCAGCTGCTGGATCAGTTCGAGGTTCGGTTCCCAGTACGGCCCCACGTCACGCACGCTTTCCGGCAAGGCCAGGGTCGGCATGCGCACGCGGTAATAGCGGTCGTCGGAAATCGCCAGGGGCGGCACGCCCAGGGTCAGCAGCGTCTCGGCGGCGACCCAGTTGAGCGCGACGATCCGCGTCAGGCGTTCGCCGGCGAACACCGGCAGGCCGCAAGTACAGGCCAGCCCGCCAATGGCGAGGCCCTGCAGCAGGTGACGACGGGTGAGGGACATGGGACTTCTCCGCTCGATGGGCAATGCATCTTCTGAAACGACAGGCTTCTGAAAAAACACAGGGCTCCCTGCGAACAGGGAGCCCGGCAAAGCGGATGGCGACGGTGGTGGCCGTCGCCATCGACCGGCTTACCAGCTGTACTTCACGCTGGTCATGACGGTACGGCGCAGGCCCGGGTAGCAGGAGATCGGGCTGTCGCAGGTCGCGGCATATTCCTCGTCCAGCAGGTTCTGGGCGTTCACCGAGAGGGTCACGTTCTTGTTCAGCGGGTAGCTCACGCCGGCGTCGAACAGGGTGTAGTTGTCGACGTGGTAGGTGTTGGCGTTGTTGCCGTACAGCGAGCCGGTGTAGCGCACGCCACCGCCGATGGAGAGGCCGTCCACCGCACCTTCGTGGAAGGTGTAGTTCAGCCAGCCATTGGCCATGTGCTCTGGGACGTTGGCCGGACGGTTGCCTTCGTTGGCGTCGTTGCTCTTGGTGATCTTGGCCTTGGTGTAGGTGTAGGAGGCCAGCAGGTCCCAGTTCTGGTCGAGCTTGGCCTTCAGCTCAGCCTCGATGCCGCGCGAACGCTGCTCGCCGGTGGCCTCGCTGAAGCCGGTGGGAACGCCGTTGGCGTTGAGCTGGTTGGTGAGGATGTTTTCCTTGGTCAGCTCGTAGGCGGCCAGGGTGATCAGCAGGGTTTCGTCCGGCTGGAACTTCACGCCGGCTTCGTACTGGTGAGCCTCGCTGGCCTTGAACGCGCCGCCGTCGGAGGTGATGCCGGTGTTGGGCACGAAGGACTCGGAGTAGCTGACGTAGGGCGCCAGGCCGAAGTCGGTCAGGTAGGTCAGGCCGACGCGGCCGGTGAAGGCGTTGTCCTTCTGCATGGTGTGCGCGCTGGTGTGGCTGTCCAGGTCGTTGCGTACGTAGTCGTAGCGGCCGCCGGCGGTGAGGATCCAGTGGTCGTCGAACTTGACCTGGTCCTGGATGTAGCCGCCCACCTGCTGGATGGTCTGGTCGTAGTTGATGGCCTGGCCGGGGAGGGTGGTGTCCTTGGTCGGGCGCTGCACGCTCTGGCCGTACTGCGGGTTATCCAGGTTCAGCGACGGGCCGAGGGTACGCCAGCGGGCGATGTCGCCATCCTGCCAGCTGTAGTCCACGCCCATCAGCAGGGTGTGCTTGATGGCGCCGGTGTCGAAGTTGGCCTGGAACTGGTTGTCCAGGTTGAAGGTATCCAGGTGCTGATCGAAACGGTCGGCGGTACGGATGATGTTGCGGCCGACCTGCAGTTGCGGCAGCAGGTTGTTGAAGATCAGGTCGACCTGGCCGTAGCGGGCGTTCTGGCGGAACTCCCAGGTGTCGTTCAGGCGGTGGCGAAACTCGTAGCCCAGGGTGTACTGGTCCTGGCTGAAGTGGTTGTAGCTGTGATCGCCCAGCAGGGTGCCGGTGGGGTGGCCGTTGACGCTGTAGTCGAAGATCGAGCCGGAGTTACGGTCCCGCAGGAAGTCGGTGAGGATGGTCAGGCTGGTGTCTTCGTCCGGCGCCCAGGTGAAGGACGGGGCGATGTAGTAGCGGTCGTCCTCGACCTCGTGGCCGTCGTCGTACTCGGCCTGGGTGTTGGCGTCGCGCGCCAGGCCCACCACGCGGTAGAGGAACTGGTTCTGGTCGTCCAGCGCGCCGCCGAGGTCGAACTGGCCCTGCTTGCGGTCATGGTTGCCGCCGGTGAGTTCCACTTCGTTGACGTGGTTGGCGGTGGGCTTCTTGCTCACGCGGTTGACGATACCGCCGGCATCACCCATGCCGAACAGGCTGGAGGACGGGCCGCGGACCACGTCGATGCGCTCGAAGGCGTAGGGCTCGCTGCGAAAGAAGGCGTAGCTGTTGTTCTGCTGGCGCAGGCCGTTGAGGTAGTCGCTGGTGGCCTGGGCGTTGAAGCCGCGGATGTACATCCAGTCGAAGCCCTTCGGGTCCAGACCATAGGCTTCCACCTTGACGCCCGGCACGTAGCGCAACGCTTCGGTCACGGTCTGGGCGCCCTGGGCATCCATCTGCTTGCGGGTGATCACCGAGATCGACTGGGGGATTTCCAGCAGCGGGGTATCCGTCTTGCTGCCGCTGTTGGAGGTGCGCGGCACGTAGCTGTCCTCGCCTTCGACGGCGCCGGTGATGACCTGGGCGGACATGTTCAGCGTGTCGCCGCTGGCGGAGTCCGCGCCCAGCAGGGTCACGCGGCTGCCCTCGACCTGGTACTTGATGCCGGTGCCCTTGAGCAGTTGCTCCAGCGCCTGGGTCGGCTCCATCTGGCCGCGTACGCCGGGGGCGCGCAGGTTCTGCACCTGGGTCTGGTTGAAGACGATCTGCAGGTTCGACTGCGCGCCCAGGCTGGTGAGGGCGGAGGCCAGGGACTGGGCCGGAATGTCGATACGGACCGGGGCGGCCTGAGCGGCCGTGGCGGTCAGGACCATCCCCAGGGCGGTGGCGCGGACCAGGCGGGCCAGGGGCTTCACCTTGTGCTGGGATTGCAGCGCAGTGCGGGTGCGACTCACTTGTTAGCTCCTATGATCTTAATGCAGTTTCTAATAAGAATGATTCAGCTTTATGTGACGCGCCGGTCGGGAAAAACCGGAAAAATCCTTTCGATCTTTTTTTGTTGCTGAGCGACGACCCGGTGAACAGGGCGGCCATCCGGGCCGCCGGCCGTCAATGCATCGCCACGCCCGAGCCACCGCGAGACGGTGTGGCGCGGTGGTCCTCGATCGCCGCGATCTGCCCGGCGCTCATGCGCAGCAGGCGATCGGCGACGTTGAAATAGCGGTCGTCGTGGGAGATCACGATCAGTGTCTTGCCCTGGGCCCGCAGCTCGGGCAGCAGTTCGGTGTAGAAGATGCGGCGGAACTCCGGGTCCTGGTCCGCCGCCCACTCGTCGAACACCAGCACCGGGCGCTTCTCCAGCCAGGCCTGCACCAGGGCCAGGCGCTTGCGCTGGCCGGTGGACAGATCGGTGGTGGAGAATTCCTGGCCCTGCAGGCTGACCTTGTGGGCGATCTCCAGGCGCTCCAGGTAGCGGCCGGCTTCGGCCGGGATGTCCTGGCTGCCCTTTAACAGGTCCTCGAAGAGGAAGTAGTTGGCGAAGATGGTGGTGAACAGCTGGCGGTAGTCGTCGCGGTCGGCGTCGGTGACCGGCTCGCCGTTGAGCAGCAGTTCGCCCTCGCCAGGGGCATAGAGGCCGAGCAGCAGCTTGATCATCGTGGTCTTGCCGCAACCGTTCTCGCCGGCGATGAAGAGGATCTCCCCGCGCTTCACGGTGAGGTTCAGCGGGCCGACACCGAAGCCGGGCGTGCCGTCCTCGGTGGGGTAGTGGTAGGCCAGGGCGCGCAGTTCCAGGGACTGGAAGTCCAGCGGTGCGCGGCCGTCGTCGGCCAGCAGCAGGTTCGGCTCCGGCGAGGAGAAGCGCACCGACAGCTCGGCGATGCGCCGGAACGCGACCTGGGCGCGGCTTACCACGGGCAGCTGGCCGATCAGGCCTTCCAGCGGGCCCTTCATGTACAGCAGCACCAGGATGAAGCCGGACAGCGTCGCCTGGTCCGTGCTCGGCCACAGCGACTGGTAGGCCAGGGCCACGCCGATGACGATGAAGAACAGCGTGGAGCCGAAGCCCTTGGCGACGTTGAACAGGTTGATCGAGCGCAGCTGGATGTCGCAGATCTCGTCGGCCGTGCCCTGCAGGCGCTCGCTGTAGTGCTGGAAGCGCCGCGGCCGGCTGATGCGCAGCTCCTTGGCGCCCTCGGCGATGGCGCGGTAGTGCTTCTGTAGCTCGTCTTCCTTGTCCCGAGCCGCGAAGAAGCCCTTGATGCCTTTGGCCCGCGCGACGTACTGCACGGCGCTGCCGATGACGATGGCGATGGCGGTGGCGAGGAACATCGGCGGCGACAACCAGGCCAGGTAACCCAGGCAGCCCAGGGTGGTGGTCAGGGCTACCGCCAGTGGGGCGAAAGCGAAGGCGAAATCGCTGATGGTGTCGATGTCGTGGGTCAGCACCGGGATCAGCCGGTGGCTGCGGTAGCGTTCGATCTGCTCGATGGGGGCGGCGATGATCTTGCTGCCCAGCTCCTTGCGCAGGCTGGCGATGACGTGCTGGCCGACGTAGTTGGTGCCGCGGTCGGAGATGATCGAGCCAACCAGCGCCACCGCGCAGAGACCGGCAAAGCCCAGCAATAGCGCACCGGTCATGCCGCCCTCGGCATGCAGACCGTAGTTGATGGTGGCGAGCAGGGCAGTGATGGCGGCGCCGCCGAGAATCCCCAACAGGGTGGCGACGGCCAGCGGCAGCCAGTAGGGCCGCAGCAGCTTGAGCATTTCGCGAAAGGCGCTTGGAGCGGGAGTCTGCATCGTCTTTTCCTGGACCCGGCCTGCCGGAAGGCAGGCCGCACAACGGGACGAGACGGCGCGCGAATCAGGAAATCATCGGCAAATCCGAATCGTTCCTATCAAGACGAATAAGCGCAGCGAAAGCTGAAGAGAATTTGCGAATTTGTCGCAAATGAGTCGGCGCACAGTACAACTGCAGGAGCGGGGCGCGTCCGTGATCGCGCGCAGGGCGCGCTCCTTGTTGTCCGGGAAAGACGTGCAGGGATGGCTAGAGCTGCACGTAACGGCTGGCGAGAACGGTCCGACCCTGGTTGTCCTTGCGCAGTTCCACCGGCAGTACCTTGGGCAGCGAGTCCACCAGTGCCTGCAGGTCATCGGTGCGGTAGATGCCGCCAATGCGCATCGCCGCCGCCGTGGCGTCGTCGAGGAACACCGGCTGCTTGAGGTAGCGGTTGATCAGCGGAATGGCCGCCTGCAGCGTGAGGTCGTCGATCACCAGCTTGCCTTCGGTCCAGGCGATGGCGCCGGCCGGCGCGACCTGGGCCAGTTCGATGCGCTCGCTGCCACGGCTGTAGCGCGCCTGCATGCCGGGAGTGAGCTGTGCGCTGTTGCCGTCGACGCTGTCCGGGGGGCTGACTACCACCGAGCCTTCCAGCAGGGTGACGAGCATCTGCTGCGGGTCGGTCCAGACGTTGAAGCGCGTGCCGGTGACCCGCACGCTGCCGTTGTCGGTCCAGACCGAGAACGGCTGCAGGGTGTCGTGGGTGACCTGGAAGTACGCCTCGCCACCGCTTTTCAGCCAGGCGCTGCGGCGGTCGCGGAAGGTGGCGAAGATCAGTTGCGAATTGCTGTTGAGCTCGACCTTCGAGCCGTCGGCCAGCTCCACCTGGCGCGGTGCCGGCTGCGCGGCGTAGTAGCCGACGCGCGAAGGCAGCAAACCGGCCGACCAGCCAGCGGACCAGATGGCGCCGATGGCGACCAGCACGCCGGCTGCCACGGCAGCGATACGCCGACCACTGCGGGGGCGGCGCTGGCGGCTGCCACGGCGCGGTGTGTGACCGATGACCAGTTCGGGCTCGATGCGTGGCGTTGGCGGCAGCAGCTCCGAGAGCTGCCAGATTTCCAGCATCGCCTGGTATTCCTCCTCGTGGCGCGGGTCGACCTCGAGCCATTGCGCGAACTCGGCGCGCTCGGCATCACTGCAATCGGCATCATGCAGGCGCGCGCACCAGTGCGCAGCTTCGGCGCTGATGCGGTCGTCGTCGATCGGGGCGGGGGAGGTGGTCATCAGGGATCTCGGTAAGGCCGATTGAGGCCGATATCACACTTTCTTTTCGCGTTGATGCGAGTGATTATAAATAAGCCTGACTCGGACTGTCAGCAGGTGCCTACAGCCTCGACTGTATTTCATAGGATGCCCGCCGGGGTGGAAAGCACGTTCATCCGTTATTACAAGGAACTGGTCCTGTACCTGAATCGCAGCCTCGGCGACCGCCAGGCGGCTGCCGATGTCACCCAGGAGACCTTCCTGCGCCTGCTCGATCGCAAGGGCGAGGAGCCTATCGAACAACCCCGGGCCTTCCTCTACCGCACCGCGGTGAACCTGAGCATCGACCTGCACCGCCGCGGCCACGTGCGCCGCACCGAAGAGCTGGAAACCCTGGACCGCGAAGGCTGCCTCGACGAGCGCTGCCCGCAGGAGCAGGCCAGCCACCAGCAGCAGCTGCAAATGCTCCAGCGCGCCCTCGGCGAACTGCCTGACGCCTGCCGCCGGGCCTTCGTCCTGCGCAAGGTCGACGGTTGCAGCCATGTGGAGATCGCCGAAACCCTGGGCATTTCCCGCGACATGGTGGAAAAGCACATCGTCAACGCCATGAAGCACTGCCGCCTGCGCCTGAAGGCCTGGGGCGGGCAGGGCTAGCGATATCTCGATCCCTGTCATCTTCGGGTTCGCGAGCAAGCTCGCTCCTACAAAGAGCGCCCGAGCCCGTCTGTAGGGGCGAGCTTGCTCGCGAACCGCACGGCACGGCACAAATCCGCAGCCGCACGCTCGTTTACATACAAAGACGTACGGACTGCGCCGGGATTTAGTCCCGCGCTGCCCGCACGTGCCTGTCCGCCGTCGATTCGCGCCTCGTCATTCTGAAATTTTCATGACTTAGTGAGAATCATTCTAAATTTCCCGAGGCCTGTCTCGTCTCTCCAGATAACGCGCTATCGACAGCGCAAATCATGGGCGACACGCAGGATCGGGTGCCGGCCGCCGCTTGGCGGGGCACTCCAGGCAGGGCAGAGCAGTAAGCCGCCGGCTCCCGCGTCGTTACGCTCCACGGCCATCGCGACACAGGACATTGGCACCATGACTCAGATGATCACCCCGACCTACGACGTGCTCGGCATCGGTTTCGGCCCCTCCAACCTGGCGCTGGCGATCGCCCTGCAGGAGCAGGCGCGACGCGAGGGTCGTCACTATCACGCGTTGTTCCTCGACAAGCAGGCCGACTACCGCTGGCACGGCAACACCCTGGTGGCGCAGAGCGAGTTGCAGATTTCCTTCCTCAAGGACCTGGTGACCCTGCGCAATCCCACCAGCCCGTACAGCTTCGTCAACTACCTGCACGCCATGGGCCGGCTGATCGACTTCACCAACCTGGGCACCTTCTATCCCTGCCGCATGGAGTACAACGACTACCTGCGCTGGGTCAGCGACCAGTTCGCCGAGCAGCGCGCCTGCGGCGAGACCGTCAGCCGTGTCGAACCGGTGCAGGGCCCCGATGGCATCGAGTTGCTCAAGGTGCTGTCCACCGATGCCCGTGGTCACGAGCGTTTCCGCCTGGCGCGCAGCCTGGTGGTGAGCACCGGCGGCACGCCGCGCTTCCCCGCGGCCTTCAGTCACCTGCGTGACGATCCGCGAGTGTTCCACCATGCCCGCTACCTGGAGTGCATGGCCAAGCAGCGCTGCAACCAGAACGAGCCGATGCGCATTGCCGTGATCGGCGGTGGCCAGAGCGCCGCCGAAGCCTTCATCGACCTCAACGACAGCTACCCGTCCGTGCAGGTCGACATGGTGCTGCGCGCCGCCGTGCTCAAACCGGCCGACGACAGCCCCTTCGTCAACGAAATCTTCGCTCCGCGCTACACCGACCTGGTGTTCAACGAACCCAAGGCCGAGCGCGAGAAGCTCATCCAGGAGTTCCACAACACCAACTACTCGGTGGTGGACCTGGACCTGATCGAACGCATCTACGGCATTTTCTACCGCCAGAAGGTGGCCGGCGTGGACCGCCATGCCTTCCTCTGCCGCCGCAATGTAGAAGCCGCCAAGGCCGACGCCGACGGTATCGAACTGACCCTGCGCGACAGCGCCACCGGCGCCGTGGAAAGCCATCGCTACGATGCGGTGATCCTCGCCACCGGCTACGAGCGCAAGTCTCACCGCGAACTGCTCGCGCCGCTGCAGGATTACCTGGGCGACTTCGAAGTGGGCCGCGACTACCGCCTGCAGACCGATGAGCGCCTGCACGCCGGCATCTACCTGCAGGGCTTCACCCAGGACAGCCACGGCCTGAGCGACACGCTGCTGTCGGTGCTGCCGATGCGAGCGCAGGAAATCGCCGCCTCGATGTTCGAACACCTGCCGCCGCACGAGAGCGCGCACAAGCCGACGCGCCCGCTGACCGCGGAAAGCGCCTGATCCGCAGGCCCGGAAGCGATTTCCGGGCCGACTAAATTTCGGCCGACCCTGCTCGTCATACGGGCGGGGTCGTTGCATTCACGAAAGGAAACCCACCATGACGCCCAGTTTCTCGCTTCCATTGCCTGACGGCCGCAAGCTCTCCGCCGACCACGGCACCCAAGGCCTGACCCTGCTGCTCGACGGCCAGCCGCTGCTGAGCGCGCAGCGCGAAGGCGAGTGCTGGCAGCTGAGTTCCGCGCCAAGCGTGGAGGCGCTGTGGGCGCTGGCCTACTGGACCTTCGCTGGCGATGCGCAGAGCGAGCGTGTGCAGTTCGCTGCCGCCAACGTGCCCGCCGAGGCGCTGGAAAAAGGCCTGGTGAACCGCGATGAAGTCGGCGGACGCCTGCAGATCGAGCGCACCACCTTCTGGCAACTGGGGGCTGCCTGGCACAAGGGCGTGGCCAGCGCCAACTACCCGCAGGTCTATCGCATCAGCGGCGGCCGCCGCCATCCGCTGCGCGCGCCCAAGCCCCAGGGCGAGGTCTATCGCCGCTTCGACGCCAGGCTCGGCCAGTGGATTTCCCTGCGTACCCTGGATATCGAACTGGACCTGGAGCGCTTCAACCGCTGGCAGAACAGCCCCCGCGTGCTGGAGTTCTGGCAGGAAGGCGGCACCCTGGAGCAGCACCGTGCCTACCTGGAAAAAGCCGCCGCAGACCCGCACACCACCACCCTGATCGGCTGCATCGACGACCAACCCTTCGCCTACTACGAAGCCTACTGGGCCAAGGAAGACCGCATCGCGCCGTTCTACGAAGTGGACGATTACGACCGTGGCATCCACATGCTGGTGGGCGAGGAAAGCCATCGCGGGCCGCACAAGGTGGAAAGCTGGATGACCGCCCTGGTGCACTACCTGCTGCTGGACGACCCACGTACCCAGCGCATCGTCGCCGAGCCGCGCGCCGACAACGCGAAGATGATCGGCCACATGCAGCGCCTGGGCTTCTGGCGCGAAAAGGAGTTCAACTTCCCGCACAAGCGCGCCGCGCTGATGGTGCAGAGCCGGGAAACCTTCTTCGAGCGTTGCGGCCTGTGCTGACGGCGCTTCTCTGCCTGACTGAGGGCTGTCGGTGATCGCAGCCCTCGCGCCTTTGTATTTCGGCGAGTTCGCCAGTTACCGCGAGGTACTGGTGACCCGCGACGACCCCCGACCCTCGATTCCAGTGCGCGTCTTGCTGGAACGGGAGATGCTCGACAGCGTGCTGCGCCGCTTCGACCCGCCCCACGCCGACGGCGACCGCCGCGCGCTGGCCTCGCAGTGGTCCAAGTGGTACCTGGTGCGACTCATTCCGCCGGTGGTGGCGGCCGCGCTGGTGCTCGGGCGAACGCTGCCGCTGGATTTCGATGAGGTAGAGGTGGTGCTGGACGACCAGGGCATCCCGCAGGCCTTCAAGTTGCCAGGGGAGGGCGGGGTCTTTGCCACGTCGCCGGGCGATCCATTCCAGCGCTTTGCCCACTTGCTGGAAGATCACCTGCAACCTTTCGTCCATCGCCTCGCCGCTGAAGTGCGCCTGTCACCCAAGGTGCTGTGGAGCAACGCCGGCAACTACTTCGAGTGGTTCCTCGGCGAGATGGGCAAGCTACCGCCATTGGCGCCGCTGCTCGGCCATGGCCGCGAGCTGCTGGAAACCGAGCGCCGTCCCGATGGCACGCGCAATCCTCTGTACAAGCCGATCCAGTATGTCGAGGTGTCCTGCGAGCAGCGCCCGGACGGGCGCTGGCGGCAGCGGCGGACCTGCTGCATTCGCTATCGGCTGGGGGAGATCGGCCATTGCGACAACTGTCCGTTGATCGACGAGCCGCCGGCCGAGCTGAGCGACCTTTGAGACCGGCTTAAACGCAGGCTTTGTTCGCGAGTACGCTCGCTCCTGCGAAGAGCGCTCGGCCTTATCTGCAGGAGCGAGCTTGCTCGCGAACCCGCACGGCACGGCGCCTCCCTGTAGGAGCGCCCCATGGGCGCGATCGCGGGCATGGCCCGCTCCTACCGGTGTTCGTGGGATTCAGCGCAGGTAGCTGATCGGTGACCCATCCACCGGGTTGCTCAGCACGCCCATGGGAATGCCGTAGATATCTTCCAGCGTATCGCCGCGCATCAGCTCGGCCGGGGCGCCCTGGGCCAGCAGGCGGCCGCCGTGCAGGGCGATCAGGTGGTCGCAGTAGCGGGCCGCCATGTTGATGTCGTGCAGCACCACCAGCACGCCCAGGCCCAGCTCGCGGCTCAGCTCATGGACGCGGGAGAGCACTTCCACCTGGTGGGCGATGTCCAGCGCCGAAGTCGGTTCGTCCAGCAACAGGTAGCGGCTGTTCTGCGCCAGCAGCATGGCCAGCCAGACGCGCTGGCGTTCGCCGCCGGAGAGCAGGTCCACTGGGCGGTCGGCGAAGGCGAGGGTGTCGGTCAGGTCCAGCGCGCGGTCGATCTGCTGGCGGTCCTCGCCGGTGAAGCGGCCCAGTGCGCCGTGCCAGGGGTAGCGGCCGAAGGCGACCAGCTCGCGCACGGTCAGGCCGTCGGTCTGCGGCAGCTGTTGCGGCAGATACGCCACCTGGCGCGCGAAGTCGCGGTTGCCCCAGTCCTGCAGCGGCTTGCCATCCAGGCGGATGCTGCCGCCGCTGGCCTGCTGCTGGCGGGCCAGCAGCTTGAGCAGGGTGGACTTGCCCGAGCCGTTGTGGCCGATCAGGCCGATCATGTTGCCGTCGGCCAGCTGCAGGCTCAGCGGTTGCAGGAGGGTGCGGCCGGGGACACTGAAACTGACATTTTCCAGTTCGAACATGAGGTCATCCGTATGGGCGGCGGGGCCGGAAAAAGCGGGAGACCGACTCTAATCCAATCGCTAATGGTTATCAATTTTCCAGGACCTCGCGGAACCGCCCGATGGATTGCCTGTCCCTGACCGAAAGCGCTTATGATTCAACGCTGTAATTGATCGGATGGGCCCATGGAGTCTGCTGTCGAACGCTACAAGCGCCTGCTCGCCGAGGCCCTGGCGCGTTATTTCCCCCGTACCACCGAATACCTGCGCGCCGAGCGTGAAGCGGCGCAGCCCAAGGCCGGCACGCGCGGCAAGGCCAAGGGCAAGGCGAGGAGCGAGTCCAGGGCACCCGCCAAGCGCGGCGCCAAAGCCAGGAAGGTCGGTGACGCGCCTGCGCCCAAGCGCCCGCGAGCCCCTGCGGCGGCTGGCATTTACGGTGCCGCCAGCACGCCGGATGAACAGCTCGCCCTCGACATGCGCCAGCGCGTGGCCCAGGCCGCCGCCCACGGGATCGTCAGCCTGCCGTCGGACGAGCAGTGGGCGATGATTCTCGCTCCCGAGCCGCTGACCCGCATCTTCGCCGGCGCCGGTTCCGGCAAGTCGACGACGCTGGTTCTGCGCGTCGTCTATATGCTCTGCCACCTGGGCATCGACGCCGAGAAGGTGACGGTGATTTCCTTCACCAACGCCTCCTGCGCGCAGCTGCGCGAGCAACTGGTGAAGGTGCTCGGCTACTGGGGCCACCCGATCGACGCCGCCCAGGCGCGCCAGTGCGTGCGCACCTTCCACTCGGCCATGGGCACCCTGGCGAAAGTCGCGCTGAAGAATCCGCGCTGGTTCGAGCAACTGGACGAACGCACCCCGGCGGACGAGCTGGACAACCCGCTGCTCGCCGGCCGCCTGCGCCCGGCCCAGCAGCGCTTGCTCAAACAGGTTTACCAGCAGTGCTACGCCGGGCAGCACGAATTCCGTGTGCTGGTGCATCAACTGCTGGAACTGCCGCCACCGCCCGAGGCGGGGGAGGACGGCAAACCGCCGCGCATCGGCAAGGCGCCACTGGATGCTTTCAAGCTGGCCGGCGAATTCACCGCGCTGCCGCTGTTCGAAGCTTTCCATGCGCAGTCCGGCTTTATCGAAAGCATCGGCCTGCGCATTGCCCAATTGCAGCCGAAGAAGCTCGGCTGCCCGCCGCGCGAGCGGCAGTTCATCGAGGCGCTGCAGCTGTTCTGGGCGGCCTTCGACACTGCTTTGCAGGAGCAGGGCCTGCTGACCTTCAACCTGGCCTTCCAGCGCCTCACCGACCAGCTCGGCGATGGCAAGCTGCCAGCCGAAGCCCTGGCGCCGTTCCAGCACCTGCTGATCGATGAATTCCAGGATGTCTCGCCGCAGATCGTGCAATGGCTGCAGGCGCTGCACCGTGACCTCGCCAAACGCGGAGAAGCGGTCAGCCTGATGGCCATCGGCGATGACTGGCAGTCCATCTACGCCTGGCGCGGCAGCTCGCCGGAACTGTTCATGGACTTCGACCGGCACTTCCCCAGCAAGGCCCGGCGCAAGAGCCGCGTGCTGCTGCTGGAAACCAACTACCGCAGCATCGACCCGGTGATCCGCGACGGCGAGCGGGTGCTGGTGGGCGTGGCCAACAAGCAGGCCAAGACCTGCCGCGCCTTCAAGTCGGTGGAGGCGGGTGACCACGGGGTGAAGCTGGTGCAGCGCTTCGATGCGCGCAACAGCCTGCCGATCCTCCTGGAGGAAATCCGCAAGCAGTGCGAGCACGTGGCCGCCCGAGGCTCGCGGGAAAAGACCGCCGTGCTGCTGCTCAGCCGGCGTAACGAAACCCTGCAGACCATCCTCGGCGAGCTGGACCGCAAGCTGCCGGTGAAGGGCATGACCATTCACCGTGCGAAGGGTTTGCAGGCGGAAGTGGCGATCATCGTCGACGACTGTGCGCCGCCGGAGAAACACCCGCTGCGCAGCGCGCTGTACGCCGCGTCGGGCTTCTTCGCCAGCAGCTACGACCAGGCCCAGCAGGATGAACAGCTGCGCCTGGCCTACGTGGCAATCACCCGTGGCGTGAGCCGGGTGTTCTGGTTCACCCGCAAGGCCCAGGGGCCGACGGCGATCCTCGCCCTGCGGCGCCAGGCGGAGACAGAGCCCGCCTGAGGCTCAGTCGTCGCGGGTGAGGACTTCCAGCAGCTCGATCTCGAACAGCAGGTTGGAATGGGGCTTGATGTGCGCGCCGACCTGGCGCTCGCCGTAGCCCAGTTCCGCCGGCACGAAGAGCTTGCGCTTGCCGCCGACCTTCATGCCCATCAGGCCGATATCCCAGCCCTTGATCACCCGGCCGGTGCCGATCACGCACTGGAAGGGCCGGCCCTTGTCCCAGGAGGAATCGAAGACGGTGCCGTCCTCCAGGGTGCCCTTGTACTGGGTGGTGATCAGGGCGCCCTTGACCACCGCCTTGCCGTCGCCGACGACGATATCCTCGATCTGCAGTTCGCTGCTCATGGCCTTCTCCGCTGTTGCCGTGGCGGCCCGAGGGCCGCAAGGGGCAGCGTTTTCGCATCAAACGCCGCCGCTGGCAAGGCGCCATTGTTCCCGAATGCTCTAGCGTTTAGCGCGATTGCGTCGATCACCACGGGCGGCGATGCCCTATATCAAGCTAGAGGGACAGCAGACGAGCAGCCGCATCGAGCCCTAGACGCGCGCTGGAGCAGTGGAGTTCGCCAGACGCCTTTCCAGCAACGATTGCCGGGGAGTCATGGACATGGTCGGGCAGCAGGGATTCCGCATCGCGCTGATGCTCATCGCGGTGCTGCTGGGCAGTGCGTGCGATAAGGACGACAAAGGCGCCACCCAGGACGAGGCGACGCAGGCGGGGTTGAGCGAGAAGGACTTTCCGCAGGCAACCGAGCCCTACTTCAAGGACATGGACAACGGCGTCCGGCTCACCGCCGACGAGGAGCAGGGGCGCAACATGTGGCTGGTCTGGAGCGGCGGCAACGACCGCTTCTGGGACACCATGGGCAAGCCGACCCTCGGTGGCTTCGACCTGCTGAAGATCGTCGCGCCGCCACCGGGCAGCGACCTGCAGCGCGGCCAGCGCTGGAAGGTCCTGGGACTGGTCAACGAGCCCTGTTTCGATGGCGCCAGCGCCGGCGACCCGAAGCGCTTCGGCCTGTACCTGGACGTGCGCCACCCCGATTGCCCACCCGACCCCTTCGCCAATGCCGACAAGTACCCCGGCGTGAAGATCGGCGCCCGCGGCCAGAGCTACAAGGACGGCAGCACCCTGCCGGTAGGTTCCTACTACGGCGAGCCAACCGGCATCGTCGGCCTGCGCCTGTTCACCAACCCGGACTTCGACGAGGCCGCCAAGGCCGCCTGGGACCCGGAGCGCTACTACAAGGACCCGGCGTACTTCAGCAACCCGAAGCTGGTGCGTCCCTACCGGGTCGGTATGTCCTGTGGTTTCTGCCATGTCGGGCCGAGCCCGATCAACCCGCCGGCGGACCCGGAAAACCCGCAGTGGGCCAACCTCAACTCCACCGTGGGCGCGCAGTACATGTGGGTCGACCGGCTGTTCATCATCGACCCGAACAAGGCCAACTTCATGTACCAGCTGGTGCAGACCTACCGGCCCGGTTCGATGGACACCTCGCTGGTGTCCACCGACAACATCAACAACCCGCGCACCATGAATGCCGTCTACAGCCTGCAGGCGCGCCTGGAGGTCGGCAAGCGCCTGGGCCATGAACAACTGGCCGGCGGCGAGCAGAACAACCGGCAGTTCAACGACTTCCTCTCCGAGGGCTGGCTCACCGGGCTGTACCGCAAGCCCGACCAGGTCTGGACGCCCCACGTGCTCAAGGACGGCTCCGACTCGGTCGGCGCGCTGGGGGCGTTGAACCGCGTGTACATCAATATCGGCCTGTTCAGCGAGGAGTGGCTGCAGCACTTCAACGCGGTGGTCGGCGGCAAGCCCATCACGCCCTTCGAGATCGCCGTGGCGGAAAAACACTCGGCCTACTGGCGCGCCACCGAGCAGGGCACGATGAAGACCGCACAGTTCTTCCTCACCGCCGCGCGCCCGGACCGCCTCGCCGACGCTCCCGGCGGTGCGGCGTACCTCAGCCAGGACGCGAACCTCCTGGGCCATGGCCGCGAGGTCTTCGCCAATACCTGCGCACGCTGCCATTCCAGCAAGTCGCCGACGGCGCCCGAATCCCTCGGGTTGTCGGGCTGCAACGGGCCGAACTATTCCAGCTGTTTCGCCAAGTGGTGGAAGTGGACCCAGACCGACGACTACAAGCAGCAGATGCGCGCCATCGTCCAGGCGCCGGACTTCCTCGACGGCAACTACCTCTCCAGCGACGCACGGATTCCCAGCACCCTGTTGCGCACCAACGCCTGCAGCCCGCTGGCCACCAACGCGCTGGCCGGGAACATCTGGAACGACTTTTCCTCCAGCTCCTACAAGAGCCTGCCGGCGGTGGGCAGCATCACCCTGCGCGACCCCTTCGACGGGCACGCCTGGCAGTACCCGATGCCCGGCGGCGGCCGCGGTTACACCCGCGTGCCCTCGTTGATCTCGCTGTGGTCGACGGCGCCGTTCCTGCTCAACAACAGCGTCGGCCCGTTCAATGGCGACCCGTCGGTGCAGGGGCGGATGGCCGTCTTCGACGCATCCATCGAACAGATGCTCTGGCCGGAACGGCGGCCTCAGGACGTCGAGCTCGGCGCTCTTGCCGGCGGCTGGATCGACCGCACCGACCGGCGCAGCTTCCTGATGCTGCCCAAGCACTATGTCGACCAGGTCCGCAAGGTGGTCGGCCCGGCCGCCGAGAAACTGCTCGACCGCCTGCAGGACCAGGACGGTTTCCTGCGCCTGGGGCCGATTCCCCAGGGCATGCCGGTCAACCTGCTGGCCAACCTGCAGCCGCTGGCTGAAAGCCGCAAGCCCAATGAACTGGTGGCGCATTACGCCGAACTGCTCAAGTTGCTGGTGAAGATCAAGGGTGACCTGCTCACCTTGCCCAGGGATGCCGACGATGCCGAGTTGCGCCGGCACTTCGCCGACGCCCGAGGCGGGCTGATGGCGCTGAACAAGTGCCCGGACTTCGTGGTCAATCGCGGCCACTATTTCGGCACCGCGCAGTTCAACCAGACCCAGGGCCTGAGCGAGGACGAGAAGGCCTTTGGCAGTGAGCCGGTCCTCAGCGACGACGACAAGCGCGCCCTCATCGCCTTCCTCAAGACGCTATGACGGCGGCGGAATACGACTATGTGGTGGTTGGCTCCGGTGCGGGCGGCGGCACGCTGGCCGCGCGGCTAGCGGAAAACGGCATGCGCGTGCTGTTGCTGGAGGCCGGCGGCGACCCCTGCACCGAGGAGCAGGCCGGGCTGCCCGCGCAGTACCAGGTACCGGCCTTCCACGCCCACGCCTCGGAGCACCCGGCCATGAGCTGGAACTTCAAGGTCAGGCACTACGCTGACCCGTTGCTCGCTGCGCGGGACGACAAGTGCCGCGACGGTGGCGTGCTCTATCCGCGAGCCAGCCTGCTGGGCGGCTGTACCGCGCACAACGCGATGATCTACCTGAACGTCCACGACTCGGACTGGAACCACATCGCCGAGCTGACCGGCGACCTTTCCTGGCGCGCCGAGGCGATGCGCCGCTGGGCGCGACACCTGGAGGACTGCCGGCATCGGCCGTTCTGGCGGCTGGCCCGGCGCCTGGGGCTGGAGCCCACCGGCCACGGCTGGCAAGGCTGGCTGCGGATCGAGCGCTTCGAGCCGCAGGACGCCCTGCGCGACCTCTGGCTGGTCTGGCAACTGGCGGCCAGCGCCCGCGCGGCGCTGCATGGCCTGAGCGGCGGCTGGGCCACCTGGTGGCGGTTGCTGCGGGCCAAGGGCGACCCCAATGACCAGCGCGGCAGGGGCAACGAAGGCATCTGGTACACCCCGCTGACCACCGACGGCCATCGGCGCACCGGCACCCGTGAGCGCTTGCTCGACGTTGCCCGCCGCCACCCGGAAAACCTCACCCTGGAACTGCATGCGCTGGTGACCCGCGTGCTGTTCGACGGCGAGCGCGCCATCGGCGTGGAATACCTCAAGGGCGAGCGCCAGTATCGCGCCTGCCCGCAGGCGGCGGACACGGATGGCGAGCGCTGCGAAGTCCGCGTGCGCCGCGAAGTGATCCTCTGCGGTGGCGCGTTCAATTCGCCGCAATTGCTGATGCTCTCGGGCATCGGCCCGGCCGAAGCATTGCGCGAACAGGGCATTACCCTGCGGGTGGACCTGCCCGGCGTCGGCGCCAACCTGCAGGATCGCTACGAGGTCGGCCTCATCTACCGCCTGCCACGCCCCTGGGCCTCCTTTGCCGGCGCGCGCTTCGATGTCGATGACCCGCCTTACCGGCGCTGGCAGCGCAATGGCCGGGGCGTCTACGGTTCCAATGGCGCGGCCCTGGCGGTGACGCGGCGTTCGCGGGTCAGCCAGAGCGATCCCGACCTGTTCCTGATGGGGATGCTGGTGCCGTTCCGCGGCTACTACGAAGGCTATGCCCGTGATGTCTACGCCGCCCATGACTGCCTCACCTGGTGCGTGCTCAAGGGCCACACGCGCAACCGCGCCGGCCGCGTCGGCTTGCGTGGCAATGATCCACGGCAGCCACCGAACATCGATTTCAACTACTTCGCCGAAGGCGGCGAGGAAGACCTCGACGCGCTGGTCGAAGCGGTGCAGATCGCCCGCGACATGGCCGCGCCCTTGTCAGGCGCGCGGGAAGAACTGCCGGGCGCCCAGGTACAGGGCGAGGCGCTGCGCCAGTGGCTCCGCGATAACGCCTGGGGCCACCACGCCTGCGGCACCTGCGCCATCGGACCACGGGACAGTGGCGCGGTGGTCGATGGCCATTTCCGCGTCCACGGGGTCAGCGGCCTGCGGGTGGTCGACGCCTCGGTGTTTCCGCGCATTCCGGGCTTCTTCATCGTCAGCGCGGTCTACCAGATCGCCGAGAAGGCCGCTGACCTCATCCTCCGCCAGGTCCGCTCGCAAGGCCCGGTTCGTTCTCAAGGAGAGCCGCCATGATCCTGCAACGCGCCCACGCCGTGCTGGTCTTCCTGCTGCACCTGGAGCGGCGCTTCGAGCCGTTCTTCCGCCGCGGCCTCAACAAGCTGCTGCGCGAGCCGGCGGCGGCGCTGATCCAGTTCTTCTACAACCTGCGCCGGCCGAACCTGGGCCTGGGGCTGGCCGAAGAGCGCATCGAGGCCGACGAGGAAGCCAGCCTGCAAAGCATGATCGACACCATGCGCGAGCACCTGGCCCAGGACTTCCGCCCCGGCGCCATGGAGCGCGCCGGCAACACCAAGACCCACGGCATCCTGCGCGCCACCCTGACGGTGCACGAGGGCCTGCCCGAGCACCTGCGCCGTGGCCTGTTCGCCGAGCCGAAAAGCTACCGCTGCTATGTGCGTTTCTCCGGGCCGGGGCCCCACGTCGAGCCGGACATCGACGATGTCGGCTTCAGCAGCATCGGCGTCAAGGTGATGGGCGTACCGGGGCCCAAGCTGATGGACGACGAGCAGTTCACCCAGGACTTCACCGCCGTCTGCACCCCGACCTTCGTCACCCCCGACACTCGCTCCAACGCCAAGCTGCAGGCATGGAGCCGCCGGCACCTGCCGGTGTTCTACTTCTTCGACCCCAGCGGCCCCACCGGCACGCACCTGCTCGACCTGCTCATGCAGGGCCTGTGGAACGAAACCCAGTACAACCCGCTGGGCCACCAGTTCTACAGCTGCGTGCCGTACCTGCTGGGCGAGGGACAGGCCATGCAGTACCGCTTCCGCTCGCTGTCGCGGGTGCCGCAGAGCATCCCACGGGTACCGTTGCGCCCGCCGGACAACTACCTGCGCGACAACATGGTGCTGACCCTGGCGCAGCAGGACGTGGAGTTCCACCTGCTGGTGCAGGTGCAGACCGATGCCCACCGCATGCCCGTGGAAGATGCCGGCGTGCGCTGGCCCGACCGGCTTTCGCCACCGGTGGCGGTGGCGACCCTGCGCATTCCCCGGCAGCGCTTCGACTCGCCGGCGCAGTTCGCCTTCGCCCGCCAGCTCACCATCAACCCCTGGCACTGCCTGCCCGAGCACCGCCCGCTGGGCAACCAGAGCCGCGCCCGCCAGCGCATGTACTACGAACTGGCGCGCTACCGGCAGGCACAGAACGGCGTGACTCACGTAGAGCCGACCGGCGACGAGCTGTTCGACTGAAGGCTCAGGGCTCGCGCAGCATCCAGCCCAGCGCCCGCAGGCCGGGCAGGAAGAAGTAGGCACCGCCGTGCACCTGGACGAACAGCGGCAGGCCACGGCTGAAGCGGCAGGGGCCGGCGGCTTCGGGGCGGCTGAAGCCGTCGCTGGGCTGGGTGCCGGGGAAGGGCTGGCGATTGCCCAGCAGCGGGTCCTGTTCCTGGCTCAGGCCGGCGAAGCGGGCGCTGGCGATCCACGCGCTCTGGACGAATTCGAACTGCCGGCCGAGGCTGGCATTCAGGCAGATGAAATGCAGGCCGGTTTCCTCCGTCGCACGCTGCCCATCGAGGGCCACGTAGGGTGCGTTGCCGTACTCGCGGCCGCGCCGCAACAGGCGGTGGAAGCGCGCCGAGGCGATGTGGTCCTCTTCGGCGCTGCCGCTCAGACCGAGCTGCGCCAGCCAGCGCTGCAGGGTGCCACTGCGCCCGCGCGGGAAGTCGCCGCTGCGCGGGTTGGCCCGGCGGACATGCGCGCCCAGCGGGCAGACCTGGCCAGCGCGGTCCGCGGCATAGGTGAAGTCATTGGACGGGCCTGACGGCACCGGCCGCGCCTGCAACCCGGCGAAGGGCTCGCCATCCAGGTGCCGGCCGACCATGGCCTCGGCCAGCTCCAGCGCCTGCTGCTGGTCCTCGCTGTTCTGCCTGACCCAGTGCCAGAAGCCGCTGACGTCCTGGCGCAGTTGCCGCAGCACCAGGTAGCTGCCGTTGCGGCCGAGATCGCGCAGGCCGGGGCGATCCACCGCCAGGGGCAGGTCGGTGGCGCCGGGGGTCGCCGGGTCGAGCAGCGGGCGCTCGGTGTGCAGCCCGTACTCGTTGCGGTAGCCCAGGAGGAATTCGCCCAGGGCGATGCGTGGCTGGTAGTCCATGTCCGCCTCGCCACCGGGCTCGCGCAGGCCGTGCCAGTCCAGTTCCGGTTGGGACAGGCCGTCGCGGAAGCCGAACGGCTCGAAACCGTCCAGATCGGCGGCGGGCAGTACTTCCAGCGCCGCGAGGCCAGCCGCCTGGGCTTCGGCCAGCAGTTCCCCGGTACGCTGCTGCAACTGCTGCGGCGCGCAGAACAGCATCAGCAGCAGGTGCGGTTCGCGCTCTGCCGCGCCCCATTGCCAGTGTTCGGGAGCGTTGGGGCCGGTGTCGCCCAATCGGCGCAGGCGGTTTTCATCGCCGTCCGCCGCGCAGGTGAACTCCGCCGCGAACTGTTCGACCCACGGGCCACCGCCCAACCGGCGCAGCCCGGCGGCGGTGAAGGCCAGTTGCAGGGTGTCCTGCACGGGGGGCTTGTCGCGGCCGATCTGCTCCACCCGCGCGAGGCGTCCGGCCAGCCCGCGCAGCCAGGCGCGAGCCGTTGCCGGTTGCTCGACGCGCAACAGTAGCAGGGTGCAGGCAAGGCGATCGAATGCGGTGCGCAGCAGCGCCTGGGTGTCTTGCGCGTCCTGCGCCGTGAAGGCGGCTCCGCTCATGCTTCAGATCTCCGCCAGCCAGCGGCGCAACGCGGCTTCGCTGAGGTGGTTGCGTTGCAGGCCCTGGCGAATGCGCGAGTTGCGCGCGAGGTCGGCATTGGTCAGGCCGGGGTAGGCCTTGTACCAGACATCGGTGGCGACCTGGTGGCGGTGCAGGAAGTGCTTGAAACGCTGCTCCTGCCAGGCGCCGCGCAGGATCAGGAAGTCGCTGGGCGGGTAGCCGATGCCGTTGGAGAACACCAGGTTGAGGCCGAAGGCGACCTTGTTGATGAAGTCGTCCATGTAGCTTTCCAGGCTGCCGTCGTAGTTGCTGGCGAAGAACACCCGGCGGTCGTCGTCCAGCAGCACCCAGCGGGCGAAGTGGATGGTGCTGACCCGTGCCAGCCGGCCGCGGTGGTAGAGCAGCGCGCAGGACTGGTCCAGCGCCCAGAGCGCGGCACGGGTCACCCACAGGCGGAAGGGGCCGGGCTTGAGCGAGCCGATGGCGCTGAACGGGTTGGTCACGTCGCGGTCCTCGCCGGTGGCGATGGCGCGGCTGGCCTGGGCGTCTGCCCTCAGGTCGATCACCGGGTCGCGCAGCTCGTGGCGGCGCAGCCAGAAGAAGAACGGCGGAGCGAGCACCAGGGCCGGCAGCAACAGCAGCAGGCCGATGAGCAGCAACAGCGCGGCGCGCCCGGCCAGCTGCAACCATTGCCCCGGTGTGCGCGGCTCTGCGGGGCTCAGCGCCGGCCCCTGGCTCTGCGCCGCCTGGCGCAGCTGGCGGTGCAGTTCCCGTGGCGACTGCGACATCGGAAGGTTGTGCAGGACCCGACGCAGCGTCTCGTGCAGGGCGTCTTCCTCGCGCACCTGGCGCACCGTGCGGCCCACCCAGTTGACGTAGAAGGCCGCTGCACGCCGCTGATGAGCCCGCAGCCAGGTCAACAGGTCGATGCCGTCGCTGAAGCCTTCGCAGTGCTGGAACAGCTCGCGCAGCCCGGCCTTCGCCTCGCTGGCCAGGCGTTCGAGCAGGGCTTCGGCGGAGCCGTCGCAGTCCACCAGCAGGAGCAGATAGACCGGGTCGCCCGACGGCAGGCCGGGGTACCAGGTGCGGTCGCCCAGGGTGCGGTCCTCGGCCACCAGCACGCGAGCGAAGTGAATCGTGTCGAAATGGCCGAAGGGCAGCCGTGGATTGAGCGGGTCGACTTCGCCCGGCCGTCTGTTCATTTGCGCCAGGCAGTCGCGCAGCGCGGCCACGCGTCC
This sequence comes from Enterobacterales bacterium AE_CKDN230030158-1A_HGKHYDSX7, assembly GCA_046940325.1. Lineage (GTDB taxonomy): Bacteria > Pseudomonadota > Gammaproteobacteria > Pseudomonadales > Pseudomonadaceae > Pseudomonas. The sequence continues at coordinate 337,250 of JBKYMN010000004.1, forward strand.
GGGCTGCACGACGGCCGCCAGCATCAGCTGGTCCTGGGTGACCATGCCGTCAGACGTCGAATTCGAGGGCGAAATCGATCAGGCGTTGCTTGCTCCAGTAGACCTTGCCCAGGTAGACGCCCGGGGCGATCAGGCGGATCTCGTCGCGGATCCAGTGGGCCACCAGGGAGGTGTCGGAATAGTCGAGGACGATGCACTCCTTGCCGTCGAGCCAGCTCGGGCCCTTGTAGACCTTGGCGATGATCGCCTTCAGCCCCAGCGGCAGGATGTGGTTGCGCAGGGTGCCGCTCTGCGCGTCGAAGACCTTGCCCTGCCAGGCGAAGACGTTGATCAGCCTGGCGATGTCGTCGCTGAAGGTCGTGCCCGGCGCGACGATGGCGGTACCGCGCGCCTCGCCGTCGGGAATCGGGCCGGCCTCGTGGGCGCTGAACAGCTGGTCCAGTTCATCCTGGGATTGCTTGAGGAGCGAGTCGACGATGCTGCTCATGATGTCGTCCCTGTACTGAGCGGGTCTGCGACCCGCTATCGCTATGAGGCAGCCGACGCACAGGGACAACCTGGACTCCAGAGGACGCGTAGCCGGAGCGCCCCGTCGCGTAGCGATGCGGCGGGGTTCATCTAAGTAGATAGGCCCGATTGGCCGGGGACGTTTTACCGAATCGCACTAGGCGTTATTGCCAACCGGCCTTGGTTGCGCCCGACCGCCCGTCGCAAAAGGCCGCGGCAAGCCGCTGGCGGCGGGCATTCGCGCCAATCTGGACGATGCTCAGCAGGCGCGCGGGCCACGCGAGAGGTCAGCCGGGAATTGCTCAGCGAGCCGTGCGCGGATGACCCATCAAGATGAGCGCTGGAGCTTCACAAGGAGAAAGACATGACAATGATCAGACAGGGGCTGGTTGCCTGGGTACTGGCCGTCACGCTGAGTGGCTGCGCCAATATGGACGGCGGCGGGGGCGGCGGCAGCGCCAACGGCGGGCAGGGCGAGATGGAGATCCGCACCGGGGTGGTGGAGCAGGTCACCGACACCCAGGTGCAGAGCAACCATGACACCGGTGTCGGTGCCATTCTCGGCGGCCTGGGCGGCGTCGCGCTGGGCAGTCTGATCGGCCGCGGCACCGGCCGCGACGTGGCGATGATCGCCGGCGCGCTGGCCGGTGGCGTGGGCGGTAACTACGCCGAGCAGCGCCAGTACGACAAACCGCAGGAGGCCCAGCAGATCATGGTGCGGATGAAGAGCGGCGTGCTCGTGTCGGTAACCCAGCCGGTCAATCCCTATCTCAAGCCGGGCACCAGGGTCTACATCGAGGGGCAGGGCGCCGGCGCCCGCGTGGTGCCGCAGAACGACTGACTCAGTCGGCCAGCGCCTCGAGAATCCAGTCACGGAAGGCCTTCACCCGAGGGTCTTGCGCGCTGGCCTGCGGGTAGACGAGGTTGTAGGCATAGTCCTCGGCGACCCGCACGCCCAGCTCGAACGGCTGCACCAGCAGGCCCTGTTCGAGTTCACGGGCGACCATGGCCTGGTCGGCGAGGCCGACGGCGCCGCCTTCGAGCACCGCCTGCACCACATGGCTGGTGTCCTCGAAGGTGAGGCAGCCGCTGGCGTCGAAATCCGCTACGCCGGCCGCCGCCATCCAGCGCGACCAGTCCGGCCAGGCCGCGCCTTCGGTCTCGCACACCACATGGCACAGGGTGTGGGCCTGCAGGTCCTGCGGCTCGCGCAGGGGCGGGCCCTCGCTGAGCAGGCTGGGGCAGCACACCGGCACGATCTGGGTATCGAACAGGCGCTCCGCCAGCAGGCCGGGGTAATGCCCACTGCCGAAGCGGATGGCCAGGTCGATGTCGTCGACGGTGAAATCCCGCAGCTCATCGCTGACGTCGAAGCTGAGTTTCAGGTCCGGGTGCAACGCGCGGAAAGCCGGCAGCCGTGGCAGCAGCCAATGGGTGGCGAAGCGCGCCGTCAGCGAGACCCGCAATTGTGACGAAGACCGAGCGAGCCTCCTGGCGCGCACGGTGGCGCGGTGCAGCAGGCCCAGGGACTCGACCGCCGCCTCCAGCAGCAGCGCACCGGCCGGGGTCAGCTGAGTGCTGCGGCTGGTACGCACGAACAGGGTGAGGCCGAGCTGGTCTTCCAGTTCCTTGATCTGATGGCTGACCGCTGCCGGCGTGAGGCCGACTTCTTCGGCGGCGCGGGTAAAGTTCAGGTGGCGGCCGGCAGCTTCGAAGGTGCGCAGCGAACGGATACCGGGAAACGGGCGGCTCATCGATCTTCAAATCCTGCTTGATGATCCGTCGAGAAATACTCGTTTCTCCTGGCTTCGTCAAAGTCCGATAGTGGGGCCATCTTGAAGATCCCCTTGAAGATTCCCTTGAAAAAGCCGAGCAGAGGAAGCCAACGCCATGTCAGCCGCCATCCACCCCTACATCACCCAGCGCAATTCACAGCCGGCCAGCGCCGACGACCTGGCGCCGCTGGCCTTCGCCGGCTACGCGCACTTCACCGCCATGCAGGTGCGTGACGGCGGCATTCGCGGCCTGGACCTGCACCTGGAGCGGCTGCGCAATGCTTCGCAGCGCCTGTTCGGGCAAGGCCAGGATGACGAGGAAATTCGCAGCGCCCTGCGCACAGCCCTGCAACAGGCTCCCGCGGACGTCTCGCTGATGGCCACGGTTTACTCGCCCGCTGGTGAATTCACCGTGGCCGGGCCCGAGCACCGCCCTCAACTGCTGGTACGCACCGCGCCGCCTGCCGACGGTCCGCAAGGCCCCCTGGCGCTGGCCGTCGCCAGCCACGAGCGGGTGCTGGCCGAGATCAAGCACGTCGGCGAGATCGCCAAGACCTGGTACCTGCGCGAGGCGGTGGCCGCCGGCTTCGATGACGCGGTGTTCATCGATCACCGCGGCCGTTTCAGCGAGGCGACCATCTGGAATCTGGCCTTCTGGGACGGCGAGACCGTGGTCTGGCCGCGGGCGAAAATGCTCACCGGCACCACCATGGGCATCCTCCAGCGGCAACTGGACCGCCTGGGCGCGCGCCAGGTCACCCGCGCCATCGACCAGCAGGACCTGCCCGGCCTGCGTGGCGCGGTGCTGATGAATTCCTGGACGCCGGCGGTGCCGGTGAGCCGCATCGGCGAGCAGGAGATTCCGGCAGCGCCGGAGTTCGTCGAGCTGCTGCGCAGCGCCTTCGAAGCCGAGCCGCGGGTGCGGCCCTGAGCGGAGCTCAGGGTGAGGCGATTCGCGAGCAAGCTCGCTCCTGCAGGTGACGGGGCTGCGGTTTTCCGCTCTTCGCAGGAGCGAGCTTGCTCGCGAACAGGGTTTCACTCCCGGTGCGCGGCAAACCCGGTGGCGTTGGGGTTGAGATCCCCGCGCAGGGTCAGTGCCGGAATCTCGTAGTCGCCGCCGTTCTGCCGGCGGAAGGGAATGGGCGCGGTGCTCTGCAGGGTATCCAGGCGCTCGCCCAGCTCCCGCTCGATCTGCGCGTAACGCTCGGCGTCGACGCGGCTGGTGCGGTACACCAGGTAGGGTGGCAGCACCTCGAAACCGGGGTAGTGCAGCACGCCGTGATGGATCGGGAACAGCAGGTCGTCGATCGGGCCGTTGATGCCGCGCGGGCTGTAGTGCGACTCCCAGCCCCCGGTGGTGACCACCAGCATCGCCCGCTTGCCGGCCAGGTTGCCTTCGCCGTAGCGGTCGCCCCAGCGTGCATCGGAATGCTCGCCGACTCCGTAGGCGAAGCCATAGGCATACACGCGCTCAACCCAACCCTTGAGGATCGCCGGCATCGTGAACCACCACAGGGGGAACTGCAGGATCAGGGTGTCGGCCCAACGCAGCTTTTCCTGCTCGGCGGCGATATCGCTGCTCTGCCGACCGGCGGCGTAGGCACGCTTGGAGTCCTGGGAAGGATCGAATCGCGCCTCGGGGGCGCGGTCGAGGCTGTCGGAGGCGTCCAGCGTGGCTTTCCAGTTCATCGCGTAGAGGTCGGAGACCTGGACTTCGTGGCCGGCGGCCTGCAGGCGGCGCACGGCGAAATCCTTCAGCGATCCATTGAGCGAGCGCGGTTCGGGGTGGGCGTAGACGATCAGTACGTTCATGGCAGTCATCCGTCAGGTGGGGATGTGCGCAGGATGGGAGTTCAGTCGGTATAGTGGAAATGAATATCCAGTATTCCAGGTATACGGATGAATAATCTCAGGCGCCTCGATCTCAACCTGCTGGTGACCCTCGACGTGCTTTTGCGCGAGCACAACGTCACCCGCGCCGCCGAGCAGCTGAATTTCTCCCAGCCCTCGGTGAGCGTGCACCTGGCGAAGCTGCGCGACATCTTCGACGATCCGCTGTTGTTGCCGGGGCCGCGCGGCATGCGCCCGACGGCGCGTGCCGAGTCCTTGCGCGATCCCTTGCGTATCGCCCTGGAGGCACTGGAGCAGGCCGTAGCGCCCTCAGCGCCCTTCGATCCGGCCCAGGCGCAGGACACCTGGCGCATCGCCGCGACCGACTACGGCGAGTCGACCATCCTGCTGCCGGCGCTGACCGCCATTCGCCGCAGCGCGCCGGGCACGCGCCTGGCGTTGCTGGAACTGTCGCCGCCGCGCATCGCCCGGCAGGCGGAACAGGGCGCCATCGACCTGGCCTTCCACACCAGCGAGGGCAGCCCGCCGGGCATGCGCCGCCGCACGCTGTTCAGCGAGCGCTACGTGCTGGCCGGCCGCGCCGGGCATCCGAAGCTCAAGCGCAAACCGAGCCTGGCGCAGTTCTGCCAGCTGGAGCATGTGATGGTGTCGCCCGATGGCGGCGGCTTCAGCGGGGTGACCGATGAAGCGCTGGCGGCGGTGGGATTGAACCGGAAGGTGGCACTGTCGGTGCCGCACTTCCTGATCGTGATCGCGGCGCTGACCAGCAGCGATCTGGTGGCCATGGTGCCGGAGCGGCTGGTGCGGGAGAACCCGGCGCTGCGGGTGGTGGAGGCGCCGGTGGAAGTGCCGGGGTACGAGATGTCGATGCTCTGGGATGAACGATCGCACCGCGACCCGGCACATCGCTGGTTGCGCGAGCAGATTGCCGACTCAGTCTGAGCGCCGATGGCGTTACTGCAGCGTGGCGCGGTGCCTCAGGTCACTGCCCGAACCGTGTCTGCAACAGATAGCGCAACGACGCCCCCAGCGTTTCGCCATGGCTCAGGCCATCAAAGGCATGGAACTGCGCCTGTACCCCTGGCACCTTGCCGAGCTCGTCCACCAGCTCCTGCGCCGCGCGGGGCGGGCTGGGCTTGACGTTGTCGCGGGGGCGGGATGGCTCCTCCGTGCCGCGCATCAGCAGCAGTCCCACGGGATGCCCGGCCAGGCGCTGGGCGAAGCCGGACTTCTCGTCGAGGATGGCGCCGTCGCCCCACCACAGGGAGGGGCTGGCGGGGGCGTAGAAGCTGAACTGCTGCGGCCGGGTCAGCAGGGCATGCAGGGTCAGCAGGCCACCGTAGGAATGGCCCCAGAGGGTCTGCTGCGAGCGGTCGATGGGCGCCTGGGCTGCCACTGCCGGCAGCATCCGGTCGCGCATCAGGTCGAGGAAGGCATCGGCGCCGCCACTGGGGTCGCCGGTGAGCGGGTCTTTCTGTTCAGTCACGGCGGCGCGCGGCGGGGTGTAGTCGCGGGTGCGCCCGGCGCGATCGATGCGCAGCGGCGTCTGGTAGCCCACGGCGACCAGCAGCGGGGCCTTGCCGTTATCCAGTTCGGTCAGCAGCTTGTCGTCCAGCGCTCCGATGGCGGCGTTGCCGTCGAGCATCCACACCACCGGATAGCCGGCGGCGGGAGCGGGGTGGTGCGGGCGGGCGATCCACAGCTGGTAATGGCGCTGGCCGTCGGCGGAGTCGAGCTTCAGTTCGCTGAAACGGTAGGCCAGGTCGCTGCGTTGCAGCAGGCGGGTGTCCATTTTCTGGTCGGGGGCAGGCGCGGCGTGCGCTGCCAGCCCCGGCACGGCGACTGCCAGTGCCAGGGCCAGGAGGCGAGGTCTCATCAGGTTTTTTCTCGTTCTACGAATCAGAAGGACGCGGTGAGGCTGGTGTACAGCGTGCGGCCCGGTTCGTTGTAGGTCGCGGCACCGGCGCCCTCGATGTTGGCCACGCCCTGGGCGTTGCCCTCGCGGAACAGGCGCTTGTCGAAGACGTTGTCGACCCCGGCGGTGAAGCTCAGGTTCTTGGTGAACACGTAGGTGCCGCTCAGCCCGGCGATGGCGTAGGGCGAGAGCTCGTTGTTGGCGGTGCCGGTGACGCGGTCGCCGTGGTAGTCGTACTTCTTCGGCTTCTGCTTGCCGTACCAGGCGACGCTGGCCTGCAGCGACAGGGCGTCGGTGGCTTGCCAGTCGAGCATGGAGTTCAGGGTGTACTTGGGCGTCACCGAGAGTACGTCGCCGGTTTCCTTGTTCTTGGATTGCAGCATGTAGGTGAAGTTGTTGCTCCACTTCAGCTGTTCCGTCAGCGGGATGGTCAGGGTGCCTTCCAGGCCCTCGACCAGCGCCTTGGGCACGTTGTCCCATTGATAGATCGCCGCGTTGGCGTAGCTGCCGGTGCCGCCGCTGGCCTGGTCGATGGGCGAAAGGCCCGACTCGATCTTGTTCTTGTAGTCGTTGCGGAAGTAGGTCAGGCCGGCGACCAGGCCGTCCTGGTTGAACTCGATACCCAGTTCCTTGTTGACGCTGGTTTCCGCCTTGAGGTCCTCGTTGCCCTGCAGGTAGCAACTGGTGCTCTGGCCGTAGCAGCCCTGGCCGCGGCTGTAGAGCAGGTAATCGGAGTTCAGCTGGTACAGGTTCGGCGCCTTGTAGGCGCGGGCGATGCCGGCCTTCAGGGTGACGGCGCTGGTCAGCGCGTGGGAGATGTTCAGCGACGGGCTGAAGTTGTCGCCGACGATGCTGTGGTGGTCCCAGCGCAGGCCCGGGGTGAGCATGGTGCCAGGCAGCAGCTCGATGTTGTCTTCGGCGAACAGCGAGAAGATCTGCGCCTGGGAAGTGGTGTCGCGGTTGGTGCTGGTCAGGCCCGGCACCGAGCCGCCTTCGCTGGTGGTCTGGGTGTTGGCGCTGGGGTCGTCGAGCTTCTGCTGCACCCACTCGCTGCCCAGGGTCAGGGTCTGGTCGCGCCAGGCGTGCAGCGGCAGGTTCACTTCGCCGTGGGCGGTGAGGTCACGCAGGGTGGCGGTGTAGAAGTCGGTGTTGCTGAAGATGCCCTCGGTGCCGCCGGCCAGGCCTTCGTTGATGCGGCTGTTGCGGGTCTTCTCGTACTGCAGGTAGGCCATGGAACTGCCGAAGTCCCACTCGCCGCGATGGGTGATCGCGTAGTTCTCGCGGTACATGCGGTTGGTCTCGTGACCGAGCATGGACTTCACGTTGGCGTTGCTGTTGGTGTTCTGCGTGTCGCCGGTGTAGATGTTGCCCTGGCGGCTGAAGCCGGCTTCGAACTCCAGGGTCTGCTCGGGGGTGAAGTGCCAGCTGAGCAGGCCGTTGACGTCCTTGTTGCGCACGCCTTCGCGGCCGGCGGGCAGGGTGCCGGCCTGGTTGCCGGTGCGGTTGGATTCGTGGCCCTGGTTGATGTCCCAGTCGTCCGAGTCGGTCTTGGCGACGTTGCCGTACACGCGGTAGCTCAGGGTGTCGGTCAGCGGGCCGTTGAGGCCGAAGGTCATGCGCTGGGTGGCGCCCTCGTCGCTGTGCTGCGGGAAGTTGCTGTAGACGGTGACGTCGCCGTGGGTTTCCTTGCCGGCCTGCTTGGTGATGATGTTCACCACGCCGCCCGCTGCGCCGTTGCCGTAGCGCGCCGCCGCCGGGCCGCGCAGCACTTCGATGCGCTCGACCTGGTCGGCCGGTACCCAGTTGGTGTCGCCGCGCGAGTCACGCTCGCCGCGCCAGCCGTAGCGCACCGCATTGCGGCTGCTGACCGGCTTGCCGTCCACCAGGATCAGGGTGTTCTCCGGGCCCATGCCGCGGATGTCGATCTGGCGGTTGTTGCCGCGCTGGCCGCTGGTGGAGTTGCCGGTCAGGTTGACGCCCGGCATGGTGCGGATGATCTGCGACAGGTCGCTGGCCGGCGGGCGCTTCTTGATGTCCTCGGCGGTGATGATCGACACGCCCGGCATCTGCTTGGCTTCTTCTGCGGCGGTGGCGACGATGGTCTCGCTGTCGAGTTCGACAGGCTCGGCGTCGGCGCTGGCAGCGTGCACGGCGAAGGACAGCAGGCAGCTGGACAGCAGCAGGAAGGGCGGTAGGAACTGCATCGGACGGGACGACATCGGTGATCTCCGGAGGAGGGCGATTACTAAGAGATCACAAATGATAATGAATGCTATTTGCTAGTAAAGCGCATTAACTTTCTAAACACTTGCCGCCACAGGCTCGGTCGACACCGCCGGCAGCAGCAGGTGCAGGCACAGCCCGGCCTTGCCGTTGCGCGTGCCGTTCTCCGCCCACAGGCGCCCGTCGGCCAGCTCGACGCCGCGCCGGGCGATGGCCAGGCCCAGGCCGAAGCCGCTGGATTCCGAGGGTTGCAGGCGCTGGTAGGGCTGGAAGATGCGTTCGAGGTCGGCTGGCGCGACCCCCGGACCGTCATCGCTGACGCACAGGTGCCAGTATTCGCCCTCCCGCCAGCCGTCCAGGCGCACCTGGCCGTTGCGCGGCGAATGGCGAATACCGTTGCGCAGCAGGTTCTCGATGGCCTGGGCGAAGCTGTCCAGGTGCACCTGCACCACGCAGTCGGTGCCCAGCGAGCAGGGCAGCCGCTCAGGCTCCCAGCCGCTCTCGAAGCAGGCGTCCTCGCGCAGCGCTTCCCACACCGACAGCACCAGTACCGGCTCGCGCGCCAGTTGCGGGCGTTCGGTGTCCATCCAGGCCAGGTCCAGGGTGTCTTCCAGCAGGCGCTGCATGTCGTTGATCTCGCGGTCCAGCCGCTCGCGCAACTGTTCCCCCGGCAGGTCGCTGTCATGGGCGATGCGCAGGCGCGCCAGGGGCGTGCGCAGCTCGTGGGACAGGGTGCGCAGCAGCAGGCGCTGCTGCGCCAGGCTGTGGCGCAGGCGATCGGCCATGTGGTCGAAGGCCAGGGCCAGCTCGCCCAGTTCATCGCGGCGATGGGCCAGCGGCGTGCCGGGCCCCTCGCTGTCCAGGTCGTCCGCGCGCAGGGCGTCGGCGCGGGCGCGCAGGCGGTTCAGCGGCAGCACCAGGTGGCGGTAGATCAGCAGGCCGAGGAGGGCGGCCAGCAGTGTCGGGACCACGCCGTGGCTGAACAGGTGGGTCCAGGGCGTCAGGCCGCTGGGCAGCAGGCGCTCGGGCAGTTGCATGACCAGCCGGCCGCGCTCGGGGTGGCGGGGGAATTCGATGCTGACATAGGGCAGTTCGTCCTGCAGGCGCCGGCTCATCGGCCAGTCGAGCTTGCGCATGAAGGTCAGGTGGCTGGATTCCTCCGCCGTCAGCGGCGTGGTGCCCAGGCTCTGCAGCTGTTCGCCGATCACCGCGACCCAGGTGTCTTCGGCGGCGGACAGCTCGCGGCGGAAGCGCTCCACACCGGCGGCGTCCTGCTGCTCGACGACCTGCTCGGCCTGTGCGGCATAACGCGCCAGGTAGTCGCGGTCGGACTCGCCGAGGAAGTAGGTGCTGCGCTCCAGGGACAGGCCCCAGGTCCAGATCAGCCAGGTCAGCAGCAGGCAGAAGCCTACCTGCAGCGCGGCGATCTTCCACAGCAGCGGATGGCGGCGCATCAGTGGCGCTCCGCGGCCACCAGGATGTAACCCTGGCCGCGCACGGCCTGGATCTGCACCTGCTGTGCGCCGATGGCAGCCAGCTTGCGGCGCACGTTGCAGACATGCACGTCGAGCCCACGGTCGAGGCGGGTGTAGGCGCGGTGCAGCACGCTCTGGTAGAGGAAGCTCTTGGACAGCGCCTCGCCCGCATGGGCGTTCAGCGTGGCCAGCAGGCGGTACTCGGAGTTCGTCAGCCCGGCGTGTTCACCGTGGCGGGAAACGTCCTGCAGCTCATCGTCGAACTGCAACGAACCCTGCGGGCGCGGCGCCGAGCGCGCGCGGTCGAGATTCGATCGCCGCAGCAACGCATCGATACGCGCATCCAGCTCGGCGAGGCTGAAGGGCTTGGGCAGGTAGTCGTCGGCACCACGGGTGAAGCCGGTGATGCGGTCCTGCTCCGCGCCCAGGGCGGACATCAGCATCACCGGCGTGCTGTGCGCGCTGCGCAGCGTATCCAGCAGCGACAGGCCATCGACGCCGGGCAGCAGGATGTCCAATAGCACCAGGTCGAAGTCGCGCTGGTGGACGGCCACCAGGCCCTGGTCACCGTTGGCGCAGGTGGTGACGGCAAAGCCGCGCTGACAGAAATGGCGTTCGAGGTCCAGGCGAAGACGGGAGTCGTCTTCCACGAGCAAGAGCGAAGGGGACACGATTAACCTTGATGAGCGTATCTTTGATGAGAATGTTTAGCATTTGCAAATATCTCATCCCCGCCTGCCCCAAGGCAATGGCCATCTGCCCGATGACCGTCAGACCCAACGTCGCACCCGGCTGCAGAAGGCGTCGAATTCGGCGCCGAACAGTTCACGCAGGGCGCGCTCTTCCGGGCGAATCTGGAAGTGATTGATGTACAGCACGAACAGCCCTACGCCAATCACCGCCAGCGCCGAGCCCAGCAGCACGCACCAGCCTAGCAGGATGATGGCGAAGCCCAGGTACATGGGGTTGCGCGTGTGCCGGTAGATGCCGGCAACCACCAGGGAGGAAGCGCTTTGCGGCTTCAGCGGGTTGACCGTGGTGCGGGCGCGGCGGAAGGACGCCACGCCCGCCAGACAAACTGCAGCTCCTGCCAATGCGACCAGCAGGGCCAGCCAGAGGCGGCTGCCCGGCGCTGTGATCGGGCGGACCGCCAGCCACATCAACAGGCCGCTGATGATTGCCACCAGGGGTGGGGGAATACGGTGTTCCAGCCAATCCATGCTCGATTCTCCGGGCCAGTGCGGCCCTCACCTGTGAGGTGCCAACACTAGCCCAGATTGTCGCCACTAGCGCGGCCGGCGTACCGCGCGCACCTTGCCGCTGTTGCCGCCACCGCAGTAGAAGCGCTCCGCACCGTCGGCTTCCAGGCCGGATACATGCACGCCCTCGGGCATGTCCAGTTGCTCCAGGACCGCGCCCGACTGCGGATCGATGCGGCGCAGCTCGCTGTAGGTCGCTTCCGGGTCCCAGGTGCCGTGCCAGAGTTGGCCTTCGACCCAGGTCACGCCGGTGACGAAACGATTGGAATCAATCGTGCGCAGGACTTCACCGGTTTCCGGGTCGATCTGGTGGATTTTCCGTGCGCGATACTCGCCGACCCAGAGCGAACCCTCCGCCCAGGCCATGCCGGAGTCGCCGCCATGGCCCGGTGCGGGGATGGTCGAGAGTACTTCGCCGCTGGCCGGGTCGATCTTGTGGATGAGGCTTTTGCCGATCTGGTACAGGTACCGACCGTCGAAAGCGGTGCCGGCGTGGGCCGGGACCTCGATGGAACGTTCCAGATGGCCGTCCTGCGGGTCGAGGCTCTGCAGCCGCTCGCCCACGGCGAACCAGACGCGCCGGCCATCGAAGGTCAGGCCGTGGACGGCGCTGACGCCGGGGAAGGGGCCGTATTCCTGCAGTACCTGCGCCGGGGATTGCTTGTAGTGGGTGGTCATGGTGTCGCCCTGCCTGTGGTGAATGGAGCCTTCAGCCTATTCAGGCACCGAAGGGCGCGGGGAGTAACAAGGTCGTCGCGAATCCCGGCGCCGGTGGCAGCGTCCAGCGCCGTGCGCGCCCGTGCCCCAGCGGCTGCACCCGGCCGGCCCCGGCCAGCGCCTCGAGGGCGCGCTGCACGCTGCGCTGGCTGGTACCCAGCGCCAGGGCCAGGGCCGAACTGGACCAGGCCTGGCCATCGCTGAGCAGGGCCAGCACTTCAGCGTTGGCGTCTTCCCGCGGTGGCGCAAGGACCACCGGATTGGCGGCCACCAGGCGATAACCGCGCGCTGTCGATTCGATACCCGCCAGGGGCTGCAGCAGACGGCGCAAGCGGCCCATTTCCACGCGCAGTCGCGCCCGGTGGGTTTCGTCCGGGGGGCGGGTACGGAACACCCGGCCGATCAGCTCGCTGCGCGGCACATCGCCGGGCCAGGCCTCGGCCAGCGCGCGGGCGAGGGCAAAGAGCACCGGGCGGTTGCCCAGCGGCAGGGGGCCGATACGCTGGCGGCAGGCGTCCACCACCAGGGCTTCGGAGTGCAGCAGGCTTTCCACTTCGTCCAGCGACAGCAGGCGCTCGGCCTGGCGGTCGACTCGCCGGGCAGCCGGCGCTTCGAGAAGACGCTGCGCCTGTTCGACCTCCGCGCGCAGGGCGGGAATGGCCGAGGCCGTCGCCGCCGCGGCGGCCTCGCGCAACGCAGCCCGCGCCGCGCCCGCCTGCTGCCGGCGGACCGCGATGCCGGCAGCAATCAGCCAATGCATGGCACGCAGGTGCATCGGCAGCGCATGCGGCTGCAGCGCGGCGAGCCGGGCAGCGGCCTCATCGAGTTGGCCGATGAGCAGCGCGCGACGGATCAGCAGGTAGCCGGCATGGGCTGCGTTGTCCGCCTCGCCATGGCTGCGCAGCACCTGCGCGGCCTGTTCCAGGGGCTCGGTCGGCCAGTTCAGCTCGCGGCTGGCCAACGCCACTTCGGCCTCGGCCACCCGGCAGCGGGCGCGCTCCATCGGTTCGTGCGCGCCGAACGCGCGGGCGGCCCTGCGCAGCAGGGTGCGGGCGAGCGGGAAGTCGCCCAGTTGCGCCAGGGCGATGCCGCGCAGGGCCAGCGCCGACGGATCGTCGCGCAGCGCCACGCGGCTCAGTGCGCCGAGCGGGTCACCGGCGGCCAGGGCACGTGCTGCCGCCGTGATCAGCGAATCCATGTAATGCCCGCCACCCTGGTGACTCCCCTCGATGCCTGGCTGCAGCCCAGTCTATGCCATGCCCTTCAGGCTGGCCTGCCGACGCCGCCCAGGCGCTGGCGCAACTGGGCGACCACGCTGCTGGCGCGGCGCGATAGCGGCCACTCGGAACGGTGGATGAGCCAGAGCTTGTCCACCAATGGCGAACCGCAATCCATCACCGTGATCTGCTCCTGGCGAGCGAAGGCCTGGCGCGCATAACGCGGCAACACCGTGAAGCCCAGGCCGCGTGACACCGGTTCAAGGATCAGTCCGATCTGGTTACTGAAACCGTGCAGGGGCAGGGCGCGGACCCCCGGATTGCCGGGGAAGCGCCGGCTCAGCAGGCGGCTGGCCATGGCCTGGCCGTCGGGGTGGTCGATGAAGCCCAACCGCTCCAGCCCCGCCCAGTCATGAACCTCGTGGCCGGCGGGCACCACCAGTTCCAGCGCCTCTTCGGCGAACAGGCTGGCGATCAGGCGCGGATCGTCCGGCCGCAGGGTCAGCAGGCCGAGTTCGTAGCGGTTTTCCAGCACGGCGGCGTGCACTTCGCTGTCCGGCGCGAAGCGATGGCGCACCACCAGGCCGGGAGTGGCCTGCTGCAGGTCAAGCAACAGGGGATAGAGGAACAGGCCGATGCTGCCGGGGCTGATCAGGCTGATGTCGCCATGCTCGGCGTCGGCGCCTTCGAGCTCCTGGCGCAGGCGCCGGTCGGCCTGTTCGACCTCTGCGCAATAGCGCAACAGCGACTGCCCGGCGGGCGTCAGCTCGATCTGCCGGGGCCGGCGAATCAGCAAGGGCCCGAGCTGGGCCTCCAGGTGGCGGATGTGTTGGCTCACGGCGGCCTGGGTCAGGCCCAGACGATCGGCGCTGCGGGTAAAGCTGTGGAGTTCCGCCAGAGTGGCGAACGTGCGCAGCCATTGGGGGTTCAGCATAACGATCTCTTATCGAAGCGATAATTGGTGCGTAGTTTCCATTATAGCGACGCAGGCCTAGTCTGGCCCCACACCGAATCTGAGGGCCCGAGCATGAGCGCCACCTATCCCCGCAGCTTTTCCCACATCGGCCTGTCCGTTACCGACCTCGACGCCGCCGTGGGTTTCTACACCGAAGTCCTGGGCTGGTACCTGATCATGCCGCCCACCACCATCAGCGAAGACGACTCCGCCATCGGCGTGATGTGCACCGACGTGTTCGGCGCCGGCTGGGGCTCGTTCCGCATCGCCCACCTGTCCACCGGAGACCGCGTCGGGGTGGAAATCTTCCAGTTCCCCAATGCCCAGCGCCCGCAGAACAACTTCGAGTACTGGAAGACCGGCGTCTTCCACTTCTGCGTGCAGGACCCCGACGTCGAGGGCCTGGCGGCGCGCATCGTCGCGGCCGGCGGCAAGCAGCGCATGCCGGTGCGCGAGTACTTCCCGGGGGAGAAGCCATTCCGCATGGTCTACATGGAAGACCCCTTCGGCAACATCCTCGAGATCTACAGCCACAGCTACGAGCTGACCTACTCGGCCGGGGCCTACCAGTGAGCGCGCAGAGCAGCCGCGCCTGGACCTGGCAGTGCGCGGCCGAGCCGCTGGCGCTGCGCCTGGAGACGCGGTCGCTGCCGATACCGGCCGCCGGCGAGGTGCTGGTACGCAACGCCGTGATCGGCCTCAACCCGGTGGACTGGAAGGTGCTGGGAGGAGAACTGGTCGACTGGCAGCCGGGCAAGGTACCCGGTGTCGATGGCGCGGGAACCGTTGTCGCGCTGGGTGCCGGTGTCGATCCTTCCTGGCTGGGGCAACGGGTTGCCTATCACCAGGACCTGGGCAAGCCCGGCAGCTTTGCCGAGCACACGCCGGTTGCCGCCGCCGTGTTGCTGCGCGTGCCGCAGACGCTGGATTTCGAGACCGCCGCCAGCTTCCCTTGCCCGGGACTCACCGCCTGGCAGGCGCTGGAGAAGCTCCCGCTGCATCAAGGTGACCACCTGCTGATCAGCGGCGCCGGTGGCGCGGTAGGCCATTACCTGGTGCAACTGGCCGCCAAGCGCGGCTGGCAGGTCAGCGTGATGTGCCATCCGCGCCACTGGCATCGCCTGCGCAACCTCGGCGCCGCCGAGTGCCTGCCGGGCCCGCTGGCCGACGATGCGCACTGGAGCGACCCGGCCCGCTTCCACGCGCTGATCGACTGCGTGGGCAGTGGGCACGCCGCCAGCCTGGCGCCGGGCCTGCGCGCCAACGGCCACCTGCTGTGCATCCAGGGCCGCCTGGGCGAGTGGCCGAACCCGCCGTTCGGCCGCGCACTCTCGTTGCACGAGGTGGCGCTCGGCGCCCTGCACCGGTTTGGCGACGCACAGGACTGGGCTGGACTGGTAGAGGCGGGCGAGCGCCTGCTGCAAGCCATCGCCGCTGGCCGGTTGTGCAGCGAACCGCAGGTGATCGGTGAATTCGCTGCGCTTCCCGAACACCTCGAAGCCCTGAAGCACCGCAACTTCTCCGGCAAACCCCTGATCCGCGTCTGAACGAGGCCCTGCCCATGTCCGCCCTGTTTTCCCCGTTCCACCTGAAGGACGTCGAGCTGCGCAACCGCATCGCCGTCCCACCGATGTGCCAATACCAGGCGCGCAACGGCTTCACCAACGATTGGCATCAGGTGCACTACGCCGGCATCGCACGAGGCGGCGCCGGGCTGGTGATTGTCGAAGCCACCGCGGTTTCCCCCGAGGGCCGCATCACACCGGCCTGCACCGGGCTGTGGAATGACCAGCAGGCCGAAGGCATGGCGCAGATCGCCGCCGCCATCAAGGCCGCCGGCGCCGTACCGGGCATCCAGATCGCCCACGCCGGGCGCAAGGCCAGCGCCAACCGGCCCTGGGAGGGCGACGACCATCTCGCCGAGGACGATCCGCGCGGCTGGCCGACCATCGCCCCGTCCGCCCTGGCCTTCGGCGCCAACCTGCCGAAGGTGCCGCGCGAGATGAGCGGCGAGGACATCCAGCGTGTACAGCGCGACTTCGTCGCCGCAGCCCGACGCGCCCGCGATGCGGGTTTCCAATGGCTGGAGCTGCATTTCGCCCACGGCTACCTGGCCCAGAGTTTCCTCAGCGTCCACGCCAACCAGCGCCGCGACGGCTATGGCGGCGACCTCGCCGGGCGCAGCCGCTTCCTCCTGGAAACCCTGCGTGCGGTACGCAAGGTCTGGCCGGAATACCTGCCGCTGACCGCGCGCCTGGGCGTCATCGAATACGACGGCCGCGATGAGGAGACCCTTGCCGAAGCCATCGAACTGACCCGCCAGATGCGCGCCGAGGGACTGGACCTGGTCAATGTCAGCGTCGGCTTCTCCATCCCGCAGGCCGAGATTCCCTGGGGCCCGGCCTTCCTCGCGCCGGTGGCCGAACGGGTGCGCCGCGAGGCGAACCTGCCGGTGGCGTCGTCCTGGGGCATCGAGCGGCCGGCGGATGCCGAGCGCGTCATCGCCCAGGGCCAGATGGACCTGGTGATGGTCGGCCGCATGCACCTGGCCGACCCGCACTGGCCTCTGCGGGCAGCGCAGGCGCTGGAAATCGACCGCCCGACCTGGGTACTGCCGGCGCCTTATGCGCACTGGCTGGAGCGTTATCGGACACACTGAGATGGCGGGTCGGCGGATCAGCGTCCACGCTGTACCGGCGGTCATGCCCTGGAGCAAAGGAGAACAGCATGCACGAGATATTCTGGCCCGAAGGCTACCTGCCGGGGCTGACTGACAACTTCGCCTCCAACGAGGTCATAGTCGCCGGCCTCGGGGCGCGGGAAGTCTGGCCGCAACTGGCCGACACCCGCGCCTGGCCGGGCTACTACGGCAATGTCGCCGACATCGTCTTCCAGGATGGCAGCGGCCCGCTGCTCAACCTCGGGGCGCGTTTCGCCTTCAAGACCTTCGGCTTTCCCATCGAGGCCGAGGTGACCGAGTACGTGCCGCCGCGTGACGGCGAGCCGGGGCGGGTGGCCTGGCACGGTTGGGCGGAGGGCGACAGCGAGACGCGCCTGGACGTCCACCACGCGTGGCTGGTCCAGGACCTGCCCGGCGGGCGGGTGCGCATCCTTACCCAGGAAACCCAGAACGGCAAACCTGCCCAGGAACTGGCACGGACTCGACCCAACCCGATGATCAACGGCCACCAGGACTGGCTGGACGGCCTGGTCAGCGCCTCGCGCGGCTGATCCGACGCCGATGAAGCCGCCGCGGCCCTCAGGCTCCGGCGGCTTCGTTGCGCCTGGCGCGGCTCGCGCCGACTATCACCGGCGTGCCGCTGAGCGGGTCGCTCATCAGGGTGCAGCGTACGCCGTACAGCGCTTCCACCAGTTGCGCTGTCACCACTTGCGCCGGCGCACCCTCGGCGACCAGGCGCCCATCCTTCATTGCCACCAGGTGATCGGCGTAGCGGCAGGCGCTGGAGAGATCGTGGACCACCATGACGATGGTCTTGCCCGCGTCGGCCAACTGGCGGATCAGCTCGAAGACTTCGATCTGGTGGCCCAGGTCCAGCGCCGAGGTGGGCTCGTCGAGCAGCAGCAACGGCGTATCCTGAGCGATGGCCATGGCGATCCAGGCGCGCTGGCGCTGGCCGCCGGACATCGACTCCAGCGGGCGCTCGGCCAACTCGACCAGGTCCGCCGCGCGCAACGCCGTCTCGACGATGCGTTGGTCGTCCTCGCTCCATTGCTGGAACAGCCCCTGGTGCGGTTGGCGACCGAAGCGGATCAACTCGGCTACCGTCAGGCCCTCCGGCGCGCTGGCGTCCTGCGGCAACAGCGCCAGGCGCCGTGCGACCTCCCGCGTGGGCAGACTGCCAATGGCCTTGCCATCGAGCAGCACGGCACCGCCGCTGGGTTTCTGTAGCCGAGCCAGGCCCGCCAGCAGGGTCGACTTGCCGCAACCGTTGGGGCCGACGATGGCCGTGACCTGCCCGGCCGGCAGACGCAGGTCGAGGTCTTCGATGATCGAGCGCTCGCCGTAGGCCATGCTCAGCGCGCGGGTTTCCAGTGGCGCGGTGGTGCTGGGGGAAATGGAGGTCATGGCTGTCTCCCGGCAGGCTGACGCAGGATGATCCAGAGCAGGTAAGGGGCACCGATCACCGCCATGACGATGCCCACGGGGATTTCCACCGGTGCCAGCAGGGTGCGGCCGAGCCAGTCGGCCAACAGCGTCAGCAGGGCTCCTGCGAGGGCGGCGTTGAGCACCGGCACGCCGTGGCGGCCGCCGAGGTAGCGCGCCATTTCCGGCGCGATCAGTGCCACCAGCCCGACCGGCCCGGCCACTGCCACGGCCAGCCCGGTGAGGGTCACGCTCAGGGCCAGGGTCGCCGCGCGCATGGCGGACAGGCGCACGCCCAGGCCGATGGCCACGCTGTCGGAGAAACGCATCAGCATCAGCGCCCGCGCCAGCAGCTTCGCCAGCGGCAGGCCCAGCGCCAGGCCGCCGGCCAGCAGCCACACGGCCAGCGCCGGGCGGGCGTTGAGGCTGCCGACGGTCCAGGGGTAGGCCGCGTTGGCGGCGTCGATGTCGGCGCGAGCCAGCATCAGGTTGGTGGCGGCACCGAACAGAGCGCCAACGCCCAGCCCGACAACGATGAAGCGATAGCCCCGCGCGCCGGCACCGGCGGCGAGAACGAAGGTCAGCGCAGCGGCGGTCGCCGCGCCACTCAGGGCCAGGGCCGACGGCGCCAGGGTGGTGGGCACGGCGACAATCGATGCCACCGCGAAGGCGGTGGCGCCATTGTCGATGCCGACCATGCCCGGCGTGGCGAGGCGGTTGCGCGCCAGGGTCTGCATCAGGCAGCCGGCGGCGCCCAGCGCGGCACCGCTGAGCAGCCCGGCGAGCAGGCGCGGCAGGCGCAGTTCGCGCACCAGCAGGGTCTGCATCCGGTCCCCTTGGCCGAGCAGTGCGGCCAGCGCATCGCCCATGCCCAGGTCGCCGGAGGTGAGGCAGAAGACGAAAGCCAGGAACAGCAGCGCGGCCAGCACCAGCCCCACGCTGGCGCTACGCCGATGCCAGAGCAGGGACAGGCGACCGATGCGCAGCACGCCATGGCCGGGAGGCGCAATCAGGGCGGTCATCGACTTTGCAGGGTCGGCAGGCGCTGGGAGCGCACCACCGTGATCAGGATGGGTGCGCCAACGAAAGCCGTCACCACGCCCACCGGCAGTTCATAGGGACGCACCAGCAGGCGCGCGATGATATCCGCCAGCAGCAGCACGCAGGGACCGAGCAGCAGGCACAACGCAAAGCTGCGGCGGATGTCGCTGCCGACCATGCGCCGGGCGATGTAGGGCACGATCAGGCCGAGGAAGGCGATCGGTCCGGCCGCCGCATTGGCGGTGCCGACCAGCAGCGCCACCGCCAGCAGGGCTGCCACGCGCAGTCTCTGCGGATGGTGGCCGAGCCCGGCGGCGACCCGTTCGCCCAGCGCCAGGGCGGACAGCGGGCGAACCAGCGGCAGCGCTACAGCGAGACCGAGCAGCAGGCCTGGCAGGCAGCCGCGCAGGGTTTCCAGCGGGCGTCCGGCGAGGCTGCCGACCACCCAGAAGCGCACCTCATCGGCGGTGCGCTGATCCCACAGCAGCATCAGGCTGCTGAGCGCGGTGAGCAGCCCGGAGAAGGCCACGCCGGCCAATACCAGGCGGACCGGGTCTTCCCCCACGCCGCGCAACTGCGAGACCAGCAGCACCAGCAGGCATCCGCCCAGCGCGCCGAAGCTGGCCACGGCCAGGCTCATCCCGGCGGCAGTGGCGCCCAGGTTGATAGCCAGCACCACGGCGAACGAGGAACCGGCGCTGACCCCGAGCAGGCCGGGCTCGGCCAGCGGGTTGCGCGTCACCGCTTGCAGCAGCAGGCCGGCGGCGCCCAGGGCAACGCCCACCAGCAGCGCCAGCTCGGTGCGGGCCATGCGCAGGGTGTGCACGACGAAGCGGGCGTCGTCGTCGGCGCCGCCCAGCAAGGCACGCAGGCTCTGCCAGGGGCCGGCATCGCCGGCACCCACCAGCAGGCTGGCGAGGATCAGCAGAACGAGCAACGCTGCCGCGAGCGCCAGGGCCCGAGGCAGCGCGAGACGGGTGGCGGGCATCAGTGCAGCAGGGCCTTCTCCACGTCATCCAGCACCTGCTGGGCGGCGAGGTAGCCGGAGCTGCTGCTCCAGATCTGCCCGTCGACGCTGGCCAGGTGTCCTGACTTGACGGCGTTGAGACGAGTGAAGGCCGGTTGCTGGCGCGCTTCGGCCAGGGCTTTCTCGCCATCGGGGTTGAGGGTGGCGAGGAAGATCCAGTCGGCGTCGGCCTTGGACAGGTTCTCCAGGCTGAGGATGTCGGTGTGCGGGCGCTTGTCGGTCTGCTTGGCCAGTTCATTGGGCTGCAGGCCCAACTGGTCGAGGATCTGCCCGACGAACAGGTGGCCGGACATCATCATCGGCCCCTGCGGATTCCAGCGCACCACGCTGACGCGGGTGTCTGCGGGCAGGCGTGGGCGCAATGCGGCGATGCGCTGGTCGATCTCGGTGAGGCGCTGTTCGCCCGCAGCCTGTTTGCCCAGCGCGGCAGCATAGGTGCGGAAGGCCCCACGCCAGTCATCCAGCGAGCCACCCTTGGGCACTACCGTGGGGGCCAGCAGGCTGAGCTTGGCGTACTGCTCGCGGGTCAGCCCCGGTGCGGCGAGGATCAGGTCCGGGCGCAGCTTGAGTACGGCTTCGAGGTTGGTTTCACGCACGGTGCCCACCAGGGGAAGAGGGCCGGATTTCGCCTTCAGGTAGGCCGGCAGGTCGGTACCGCCGCGGCTGGCGAGGGAACCAACGGGTGTCACGCCCAGGGTCAGGCTGGCGTCCAGGGCGTTCTCGCCCAGAGCGATCACCCGTTGCGGATTGTCCTTGACCTTCACCGGGCCGAAGGCAGTGTCCAGGGTGCGCTCCGCAGCCTGGGCCGGGAGGCTCAGCACGAGGCCGGCGAGCAGCAGGGCAGTGCAGGACAGAAAGCGGCGGGGAAGCGAGGCGCTGACGTGCATGACGAGGGTCCGTTGGCGAGGAATCCCGTCAAGGTACGAAATTCACAATCACGAATCACTCGCATTTACGGTTTGTTTACATTTGCCATGACATGCATCAAGCACGCAGAAACCTAGTTTGCAGCGCGGCGGAACGCTCCCGGCTGCTGCCCGGTGGCCTTGTGGAAAGCGCGGGTGAACGCGGCGATGGACTGGTAACCGACCGCCGCGGCGACTTCCGCCACGCTCTGGTCGGCCTTCAGCAACCGGCACGCCTGGCCCATGCGCAGGGCCAGCAGTACCTGGCCGGGCGATTGCCCGCTGGTTTCGTTGAAGCGCTTGAAGAACGCCGAGCGCGACAGGCCCGCGCAGGCCGCCATGTCTTCCAGCGTCCAGGGTAGCTGCGGCTGCTGGATCATCCGCTCCAGCAACCCGGCGAACTGCGGTTGGCGGGCGAGGGCGACCAGCCCGCCCAGGGCCGGATTGCCTACCACCTGCTGGCGCAGCACGTAGAGGAACAGCAGGTGGCTCAGGCGTTCGAGCATCTGCTGCGACGGTGCCGGCTGGCGCTGGCATTCCTCGAGGATCAGCTCGAACAGACTGCGCGCGGCCCGCTGCGAAGGCTCCTCGGCACGCAGCACGAGGCAGGCGGGCAGGGCGTCGATGATCAGCGCCGACAGCCCCGAGTCGAAATGGAAGAACCCGCAGACCAGCCCCACACCGTCCTCGGCCTGCAGCTCCAGCGCGGTCATGCTCTGGCGCGGCTGGCAGGCCGCGTCCTCGGCGCTGGACTCGTTGGACAGCCGATACGGCACATCGCGCAGGATGAACACCGCGTCGCCGCTTTCCAGCCGGTACGACGGCTCGCCGTCCAGGTGCAGCCAGCAGTGGCCCTGCACCACGAGGTGGAAACTGGCCCGCGCCAGACCCTGGGTCGAAGCGTGCCAGCCGCCGCAATAGCGCCCTACGTGGAACAGGCTCGCGCTCAGTTCAAGGCTGTCTAATAACCAATCAACCAGGGGGCTGGACGAAATCATCTAATGGAAAGACTCATGAGCAAGTGATAGCGACTTTAGAATATTGAATGGATTTCTTATTACCAACAGACTTTTTCGACACCCCATTTCAACGGAGTCGAACCATGTCCCGCCTGCCCATCCAGACCCTCGACAGCGCCCCGGAAGCCGCCAAGCCGTTCCTCGAGAATGCGCTCAAGGGCTCCGGCTTCATCCCCAACCTGCTGGGGGTGCTGGCCAACGCGCCGGCCGCGCTGGAAACCTACGTCACCGTGTCCGGCCTCAACGGCAAAGCCGACCTCGGCCTGCCGGAGCGCGAGGTGGTCCAGCTGATTGCCGCCACCACCCACGGCTGCGACTTCTGCGTGGCCGGGCATACGGCTGTGGCCTTCAACAAGGCCAGGTTGCCTGAGGAAGTCATAGCCGC
This sequence comes from Enterobacterales bacterium AE_CKDN230030158-1A_HGKHYDSX7, assembly GCA_046940325.1. GTDB lineage: Bacteria > Pseudomonadota > Gammaproteobacteria > Pseudomonadales > Pseudomonadaceae > Pseudomonas. The sequence continues at coordinate 359,626 of JBKYMN010000004.1, forward strand.
CCTGCGCGAGCAGCGCGAGTTGCCCGATGCGCGCCTGGAAGCCCTGGCCGCGTTCGCCCGCGAATCCATCGCCACCCGCGGTGCGGTCAGCGATGCCGGCCTGGCGGCCTTCCGCGCTGCCGGTTTCACCGATGGCAACGCCCTGGAAGTACTGCTGGGCATCAGCCTGGCGACCTTGTGCAACTTCGCCAACGTGCTGGCCCAGACCCCGCTGAACCCCGAGCTGGGCAAGTACCGCTGGGAAAAGGCGGCGAACTGATTTTCGTGTGACCGGGCGGCCAGTGCCGCCCAAGCAAGGAGAGCAACATGCTCGACCCGACCCTGAGCCGCTGGCTCGATGAGCACGCCGAGGGCCTCGACCTCGGCCATACCGACCCTCAGAGCGTGCTGCCGCAACTGGCCGCAGCCGGGCTGTTCGCCATTGGCGTGCCCGAAGAACGCGGCGGCAGCGGTGGCACCGTGCTCGATGCGATCGATGCCATCGCTGACGTCGCCGGTCATTCGTTGACCGCCGCCTTTGTCTTCTGGGGCCAGCGCGCCTTCATCGAATACCTGCTGCAGAGCCCCAACCGCGAACTGGGCGACCGCCTGCTCGGCGAATTGCTGGACGGCAGCCTGGCCGGCGCCACCGGCTTGTCCAACGCCATGAAGTTCCTTTCCGGCATCGAGAGTCTGCAAGTGGGCGCCACCCCGGCCGGCGACGGCTGGAGCCTGGATGGTCGGCTGCACTGGGTGACCAACCTGCGCAAGGGCCGCTTCGTGGTGGCGGCGGCCATCGAACGTGAGGGCGCGGCACCGCTTGTGGCGGCGATCCCTTCGGACCGCGCCGGCCTGACCCGCTCCGACGATCTGCAACTGCTCGGCCTGCAATCGAGCAACACCGCTGCGCTGGACTTCTCAGCGGTCGAACTGCCGCGCGCCTGGCTGCTGCACGACGATGCCCGCCACTATTTGCCGCGCGTGCGCCCGGCCTTCCTCGGCCTGCAGTGCGCCATGACCATCGGCCTGACGCGCAAGGCCCTGGAGTGGGTGCGCGAGCACCTGAACGACCGGCGCTCGGTGCTGCGCGAAGAACAGCAGCGCCTGGCTGAAGAACTGGACGAGCAGGTGGCACGCCTGCGCGAGGGCCTGCTCGATGGCGCCTTCCTGACCGAGCCGGCGCGGCTGTTCCGCATCCGCATCGCCCTGGCCGAAGGGGCGGCAGCCGCCGTGCAACTGGAACTGCAAGCCAGCGGCGGCAAGGCGTACCTCACCGAGCACGGCGCGGCCTTCGCCCGGCGCTGGCGTGAGTCGGCCTTCGTGCCCATCGTCACGCCGAGCCTGGTGCAGCTGCGCACCGAACTGCAGAAGCAGGCCAGGGCATGAGCCAAGCGATCCTGCAGGCCCGCGACGTTGCGCTCGGCTACCCGGGCGACAGCGGCTGGCGCAGTGTACTGGAAGGCTTTGCGCTGGAACTGGCGCCAGGGGAAGTGGTGTCCATCCTCGGCCCCAGCGGCGTCGGCAAATCGAGCCTGCTGCGGGTGCTCGCCGGCCTGCAGAAACCGGCCGCCGGCAACGTGGAGCTGCTCGGCCAGGCCATCGACGGCCCGCACCCGCGCGTCGCCGTGGCCTTCCAGGACCCGAGCCTGCTGCCCTGGCTGAACCTGACGAAGAACGTCGCCTTCGGCCTCGACTTCGCCCGCCAGCCGAAGCTGGACAAAGCCACATTGCAGGCACGGGTCGACGATGCCATCGCCGCGGTCGGCCTGGACCACGCCCGCGACTTCCTGCCCGCGCAACTCTCCGGCGGCATGGCCCAGCGCACGGCGCTGGCCCGCTGCCTGGCGCGACAGCCGCAGGTGCTGCTGCTCGACGAACCTTTCGGCGCGCTGGACGAGGTGACCCGCGCCGACATGCAGCAATTGCTGCTGACCGTCATCCACGAGCGGCGTACCGCCGCCGTGCTGATCACCCACGACATCGATGAAGCGCTGCTGCTATCCGACCGCATCCTGCTACTGGGCGACACCCCGGCGCGGACGTTGGGCGAATGGCACATCGACCTGCCGCAACCCCGTGCGGAGCTGGTCGAGGAACTGGGCGCCCTGCGGGTCGACATCCTCAAAACCCTACGGCGGGCGAGCCGCACCCACGCAAACACTACTTCTGCGCAGGAGCCTGCCCATGTGCCTGGACGACCCCACACACTCCCGACGTGACATTCTCAAGCTTGGCGCGCTGCTCACCGCCGCCGGCGCACTGCCACTGCTGACCAGCCTGCAGGCGCGCGCCGCCAGCGAGCCGGACGCCCCGGTGCGCATCGGCTACCTGCCGATCACCGACGCCACGCCCTTGCTGGTGGCCCACGCCAACGGCCTGTTCGATGCCGAGGGCATCAAGGCCGAGCGCCCGGTGCTGCTGCGCAGCTGGGCGCAGGTGATCGAGGCGTTCATCTCCGGCCAGGTGAACGTCATCCACCTGCTGTCGCCGATGACCGTCTGGGCGCGCTACGGCAGCAAGGTGCCGGCCAAGGTGGTGGCCTGGAACCACGTCGGTGGCTCCGGCCTGACCGTGGCGCCGGACATCAGCGACGTGAAGCAGCTGGGCGGCAAGACCCTGGCGATTCCGTTCTGGTACTCGATCCACAACGTGGTGCTGCAACAGCTGCTGCGCGACAACGGCCTGCAGGCAGTGAGCAAGCCGGCCAACGCCGCGCTGGCCGCCAACGAGGTCAACCTGGTGGTGCTGCCGCCTTCGGACATGCCGCCGGCGCTGGCCGCCAAGCGCATCGCCGGCTACATCGTCGCCGAGCCGTTCAACGCCCTGGCGGAGAACCTCAAGGTCGGGCGCATCCAGCGCTTCACCGGCGATGTCTGGCGCAACCACGCGTGCTGCGTGGTGTTCATGCACGAGCACGACCTGAACAACCGCCCGGAGTGGTCGCAGAAGGTGGTCAACGCCATCGTCAAGGCGCAGCTGTGGACCCGCGACAACCGCGCCGAGGCGGCCAAACTGCTGTCCAAGGATGGCGAGAACCGCTACACGCCCCATGCGCCGGAAGTACTTGGCCGCGTGTTGGCGCCGGCCGCCAGCGAACGCCAGCAGTACCTGGCCGACGGCGCCATCCGCCATGCCGACTGGCACGAGGAGCGCATCGACTTCCAGCCGTACCCGTTCCCCAGCTACACCGAGGAGTTGGTGCGCCGCCTGAAGGACACGCTGATCCAGGGCGACAAGGGCTTCCTTGCCGCACTGGAGCCGACACAGGTGGCCAAGGACCTGGTGGACGACCGCTTCGTGCGCAACGCCATCGCCAGCGTCGGCGGCCTGGGCGCCTTCGGCTTCCCCGACAGCTTCGAGCGCAGCGAGGAGATCACCCCGTGACACCCGTTGTACTTTCCACGCGCCGCCACTGGGCGCTGGGCCTGGCCGGGCTGGTGATCCTGCTCGGCTTCTGGTGGCTCGGCGTGCGGCTGTTCGGTGGCGACGGCCTGGGGCAGCTGTTCTCGCCCCAGGCGACCTTCACCAGCCTGGGCGAGCTGCTGGCCCGCCCGGATCTGTACGAGCATGTGCTGGTCAGCCTGAAACGGGTGCTGCTGGGGCTGCTGCTGGCCCTGGCGGTCGGCGTGCCGCTGGGCCTGCTGGTGGGCGCCTCGCGCCACCTGGAGGCAGCGACCACGCCAGCCTTCCAGTTCCTGCGGATGATCTCGCCGCTGTCGTGGATGCCCATCGCCGTAATGCTGATGGGCGTGGGCGACTCGCCGATCTACTTCCTCCTGGCGTTTGCCGCGGTCTGGCCGATCCTGCTCAACACCGCCGCCGGCGTGCGCCAGCTCGATCCGCGCTGGCTGCAGTTGTCGAGGAGCCTCAGCGCGACGCCGTTCGAGACGCTGCGCAAGGTCATCCTGCCCGGCGTGCTCGGCCATGTGCTGACCGGCGTACGCCTGGCCATCGGGATTCTCTGGATCGTGCTGGTGCCTTGCGAAATGCTCGGCGTCAGCGCGGGGCTGGGTTACTACATCCTCGACACGCGGGATCGCCTGGCCTACTCGGAACTGATGGCCATGGTGTTGCTGATCGGCGTGCTGGGCTTCGCTCTGGATGCTCTGGCGCGCAGCCTGCACCGCCGTCGAAGCTGAAACAGCAGGAACGAAAAGCCGGATCTCGTGATCCGGCTTTTTCAGGTCAGGCCGCCTTGCGGTAAGCCGGCCGTAGCTTCGTGAGCAGCGTCGCGGCCAGGTCTAGCGTCGAGCACAGCAGGAAATAGAGCAGGGCGACGAACAGGAAGACCTCGGTGGGATGCACCATCACCCGGTTGCTCACCTGGGTGGCGACGAAGGACAGCTCGCCGACGCCGATCACGTAGGCCAGCGAAGTGTCCTTGATCAGCGAGACCCATTGGTTGAGGAAGGACGGCAGCATGATCGGCAGCGCCTGCGGCAGAATCACTAGCGTGAGCACCTGCCACGGCTGCAGACCCAGCGCGCGGGCGGCGTCCCACTGGCCCTTGGGCAGGCTTTCGATGCCCGCGTGCACTGAGTGCGCGAGATAGGCCCCGCCGATCAACGACAGTGCGCAGACCACGGTGCCCAGCGCCGGCACGTCGACATGGAAGACGATGGGCAACAGGAAGTAGGTCCAGAAGATCAGCATCAGCACCGGAATGGCGCGGAAGAAGCCGAGGAAGGCCACCAGCAACAGGCGTGGTTTGCCGCGCAGCACCGACAGGGAAATGCCCAGCGCCAGGCCGATGATGGCCGAGGCGATGCCGGAGGCCAGCGCGAGGACGATGGTCAGCGCCGCGCCGCCCAGCGGGCCGTCTGGGTAAGCGCCGATGAGGAAGTAGGACAGGTTGTCCGAGATCACCGAGAACTCCATGTCAGGCCCCCTGGCGATAGCGACGGGTCTGCTGGATCGCCTGGCCCAGCGCCTCGATCAGCGCGATGGTGCCGATGTACAGCAGGGTGGCGATACCGAAGGCCTGGAAGGTCTTGAAGGTCTGCGTCTCCACCTGGCGCGAGGCGTAGGACAGCTCGGCGAGACCAATGGCCATGGCCAGCGAGGAGTTCTTCAACGCGTTCATGTATTGCCCCATCAGCGGCGGCAGCGCCGTGCGCAGCGCCTGCGGCAGGATCACCCAGCGCCACACCTGCAGCGGCCGCAGGCCCAGCGCCATGCCGGCCTCGCGCTGCTGCGGGCGCACCGAGGCGATGCCGGCGCGGAACTCCTCGGCGATGAAGGCCGTGGTATAGAGGGTCAGGCCCCAGGCGGCGGCGAGGAATTCGAACGACGGCCAGGTCAGCCCGGCCCACTCATGGGGCGAGTTGAGCCAGAACACCAGGTCCTCCGGCATCAGCGCCGGCAAACCGAAGTACCAGAAGAACAGCTGCACCAGCAGCGGCGTGTTGCGCAACAGCGCGAGATACGTCCGCGCCGGCCAGGACAGCCAGCGTGACTTCGCCTGCCGGGCGATGGCCAGCGGCGCGCCGAGCAGGGTGGCGATGACACAGCAGAACAGGGAAATACCGAGGGTCAGCAGGAAGCCGTCGAGCAACCAGCGCAGGTAGGTCGGGGCGAGCAGTTCGCCGAACATGTGGCGCATCCATCAGCGGGAGAAACGGACACGCCCCGGCGGGCCGGGGCGTGGGGGAGTGCAGGGTCAGACGTGATCAGCTCTTGTCGCCGATCCTGTACAGGCGGGCCAGCGGGGTCTTGGTGGTGGGCCCGAACCAGGTGTCGTAGATGGTCTGCGCCTGCCCGTTGGCCTCCAGCTCCGTGAGGCTCTGGTTGACGAACTCGGTCAGGGCCTTCTCGCCCTTGGGAATGCCGACGCCGATCAGGTCATTGGAGATGGTGAAGGGCGGCACTTCGTATTTGTCCTTGTCCGGCACGTTGGCCAGCAGGCCGATCAGTTTGGGGCCGTCCTGGGTAATGGCCTGGACCTGGCCGTTGCGCAGGGCGGTGAAGGCGAAGGGCGTGTCGTCGTAGGCGATGACCTTGGCGCCGGGGAATTTCTCCCGCAGCACGCCCTCGTTGACCGTGCCCTTGTCGACACCGACGCGCCATTTGTTCAGCTCGTCCGGACTTTTCAGCGTGCCTTTCTTGACGATGAACTGCTGCCCCGAAGAGAAGTAGGGGATGCTGAAGTCCACCTGCTCGGCACGCTCCGGCGTGATGGTGAAGTTGGCCAGCACCAGGTCGACCTTGTTGGCGGTCAGCAACGGGATGCGGTTGGCCGGGTTGGTCGGCAGGACCTGCAGCTTGACGCCGAGCTTGTCGGCCAGGGCCTTGGCGTAATCCACGTCGAGGCCTTCGATCTGCTTGCTCTTGGCGTCGACGAAGCCGAATGGCGGGTTGCTGTCGAAGGCAGCGACGCGCAGCACGCCGGCCTTCCTGATGTCGTCCAGGCGGTCGGCATGGGCCAGTCCGGAGAGGACGGCCAGGGCGAGGGCGGTAACGGCAGTGAGTTTCTTCATGAACATCCAGCTCCTTGTCGGGCCACGCTCGTTTGACGGGGTCCCGGAATGATCGAGAGCGGGCGCTCGAGGGTGGGAGAAGCCCGCTGTAGAGCGGCGGGGGTCGCCCGCCGGCGAGGCCGAGTGTGGCAGCGTGGCGGTGGCGCGGAGAAGGAATGAATTGGTCTATCTAATAACCGGAAGAAATATAAAGCAGAAGATTAGATAACCATTTCACAGGCTTCTGTAGGAGCGGGCCATGTCCGCGTATCACCGTGTGTCGATACCGTGAGCCCTGCTCACGGATCGCGGGCATGGCCCGCTCCTACAATCAGGGTTTCCAGCGGGCAGCGCTGATGTCGACAGCGCGCGGCAGGATGCGCTCGGCGAGGAACAGGTCGGCGGTGCGCTGCTGTGCGGCGATGTCGGCTTCACCCAGCGGGCGGATGGGCGAGGGCGGGCGGTGCTTGAAGGTCTCCGCGATGACTTCCGGAGAGAGCCCGGTGACACGCGCCATGATCGCCACACTGCCGGCTTCGTCGCTGCGGGTCAGGGCTTCGGCCTGGTTGAGGCTGTCGAGCACCTGCTGGATGAACTCGGGATTGGCTCCGGCGTACTTGCGGCTGGACAGGTAGAACGGCCCGCTCAGCCCAACCGCCGAGCCATCGGCCAGCAGGCGTGCATTACCGCCCAGCAGCAACGCCGAATACCACGGGTCCCAGATTGCCCAGGCATCCACCTTGCCGCCTTCGAAGGCGGCACGGGCATCGGCCGGCGTCAGGTACAGCGGCTGGATATCGCGCAGGGTCAGGCCGGCCTGCTGCAACAGGCGCAGCAGCAGGTTGTGCGAGCTGGAGCCTTTCTGGAAGGCCACGCGTTTACCCTTCAGCTCCGCGACGTTGCGGATCGGGCTGTCCTTGGGCACCACCACGGTTTCCGCCTGTGGCTTGGGCGGCTCGACGCCGACGTAGAGCAGGTCGGCGCCGGCGGCCTGGGCGAAGATCGGCGGGATGTCGCCGGTGGAACCCAGGTCCAGGCTGCCGACGTTCAGCGCCTCGAGCATCTGCGGCCCGGCGGGGAATTCGATCCACTGGATGCGCGTCTGCGGGAAGCGTTTCTCCAGCAGGCCGTGCTCCTTGGCCAGCACCAGGCTGACCGAGGCCTTCTGGTAGCCGATGCGCAGTTGCGCCGGGTCCTGCGCGTGTGCGGTGCCGGCCGCGACCAGGAGCAAGCCGGCGAACAGTCGTTGAAGCAGCTTCACCGATTCAGTCCTTCCAGTCGTGGGAGGGTTTCTCCCAGAGGTTGATGCCGCCTTCCACGGCGTAACGGTCGATCTCGGCGAGCTCTTCCGCGCTGAAAGCCAGGTTGTCCAGGGCGGCGACGTTCTCGACGATCTGCTCCGGCCGGCTGGCGCCGATCAAGGCGGAGGTTATGCGGCTGTCGCGCAACACCCAGGCCAGTGCCAGTTGAGCCAGGCTCTGGCCACGGCGTTGCGCGATGTCATTCAGCGCACGGGCGCGGCGCAGGTTGTCTTCGGACAGGTGCTCCGGCCGCAGCGAGGCGCCGCCGGGTTGGTTCACTCGCGCATCGGCCGGCACGCCGTTCAGGTAACGATCGGTCAGCAGGCCCTGGGCCAGCGGGGTGAAGGCGATGACCCCCGTGCCCAGTTCGTCGGTGGTGGCCAGCAGGTCCTTTTCCACCCAGCGGTTGAACAGGTTGTAGGCCGGCTGGTGGATCAGCAGCGGCACCTTCCATTCCTTCAGTAGGGCGGCCAGTTCGGCGGTCTTGCCGGCGGAGTAGGACGAAATACCCACGTACAGCGCCTTGCCCTGCTGCACGGCGCTGGCCAGTGCGCCGGCGGTTTCTTCCAGCGGCGTGTCCGGGTCGAAGCGGTGCGAGTAGAAGATGTCCACGTAGTCCAGACCCAGGCGCTGAAGGCTCTGGTCAAGGCTGGAGAGCAGGTACTTGCGCGAGCTGCCGCCCTGGCCGTAGGGACCGGGCCACATGTCCCAGCCGGCCTTGGTCGAGATGATCAGCTCGTCGCGGTAGGTGGCGAAATCTTCGCGCAGCAGACGGCCGAAGTTGATCTCGGCACTGCCGTAGGGCGGGCCATAGTTGTTGGCCAGGTCGAAGTGGTTGATGCCCAGGTCGAAGGCGGTGCGCAACAGGGCGCGCTGGCGGTCCAGCGGCACGCTGTCGCCGAAGTTGTGCCACAGGCCGAGGGAAAGGGCAGGCAGTACCAGCCCGCTGCGGCCGACGCGGCGGTAGGGGACGCGCTGGTAGCGGTCGGGGTGGGCGAGGTAGGTCATGGAAGCTCCTGGGTAAACGGGCCGCCGTGGGGACGGCCCGTGGATCGTCAGATCGTGTAGCGGTTGGCCGGGCGCTTCAGCCCGAGGTGGTCACGCAGGGTGCTGCCGCTGTAGTCGCGGCGGAACAGCCCGCGCCGCTGAAGTTCGGGGACGACGTGGTTGGCCACGTCCTCCAGCCCGCCGGGCAGGTGCGGCACCAGCACGTTGAAACCGTCGGCGGCGCCGCCTTCGAACCAGGCCTGGAGCTCGTCGGCGATCTGTGTCGGCGTGCCGATCAGGCTGTAGTGCCCGCGCCCGCCGGCGATGCGCCGGCCCAACTGGGCGAGGGTCAGGTTCTCGCGTCCGGCCAGTTCGGTGAGCAGCAGTTGGCGGCTGCGCTGGCCGCTGTCGGTGAGCGGCAGTTCGGGCAGCGGGCCGTCCAGCGGATAGGCGGATAGGTCGAAGTTGCCGAGCATGCGCGAGAGCAGCGCGACGCCGACGCGGGGCTCCACCAGATACTGGAACTCCTCGAATTTTTCCTGCGCTTCGTTCTGGCTCTGGCCGACTACCACGAACACGCCGGGCATGATCTTCAGCTCGCCCTCGGCGCGGCCGAACCTGCCCAGGCGGCCCTTGAGGTCGCTGTAGAAGTCACGGGCGGCGGCCAGCGAGGTCTGCGCGGTGAACACCACTTCGGCGGTCTGCGCGGCCAGTTCGCGGCCGGTCTCGGAACTGCCGGCCTGGACGATCACCGGGCGCCCCTGGGGCGAGCGCGCGACGTTGAGCGGGCCCTGCACGTGGAAGTGTTCGCCCTGGTGATTCAGCACATGCAGCTTGGCCGGGTCGTAGTACTGGCCGCTGGCCTTGTCGCGGGTGAAGGCATCGTCTTCCCAGCTGTCCCACAGGCCGGTCACCACGTCGTGGAATTCCCGGGCGCGGGCATAGCGCTCGGCGTGACCGAAGTGTTCCTGGCGGTTGAAGTTCAGCGCCTCGGCGGCGGCGTCGGAAGTCACCAGGTTCCAGCCCGAGCGACCGCCGGACAGGTGATCCAGCGAGGCGAACTTGCGCGCCACGTGGTACGGCTCGTTGTAGCTGGTGGTCACAGTGGCCACCAGGCCGATGCGCTCGGTCACTGCCGCCAGCGCGGAGAGCAGCGTCAGCGGTTCGAAATGGTCGGAGCGGGCCATGCGGCTGGCGATCTCGGCTGTGGGCGCGGCGACGCTATCGGCAACGAAGACGGCATCGAACTTCGCCGCTTCGGCCACCTGCGCCAGGCGCTTGTAGAGGCGGAAGTCGAGACCGCCGTTGGCCGGCACATCCGGGTGGCGCCACGCCGAGACGTGGTGACCAGTGGCCATGAGGAAGGCGCCAAGAGAAAGGGTGCGTGTCATGTCGGTTGTCCTGTGTGTCCGTTGGGGAGGACGCAAGGCTGCGGGTTCGATCTCATGGACGGCGCCGGGGCGAGCCGGCGCCGCGTATCGCTCGCGGTCAGAAGTCCTTGCGCAGCTCGACGCCGAAGTAGCGACCGTCGTCGCGCGGCACCATGCGGTAGATGTAGCTGCCGCCGCTGGCCAACAGGGGCGAGTAGGACTTGTCGGTGAGGTTCTTGCCCAGCAGGGCGACACGCCAGCCGTCGTTGTAGTCGGCCAGGGCGATGCTGGCGTTCCACAGGCCGTAGGCGCCCTGGATGGTGTCGGGGTTCTGGCTGAGGTCGTACTGCACCTTGTCCTGCCAGCTGTAGTCGGTGCCCAGTTCCACATCCAGGCCGTTGTCCAGCGGGATGCTGTAGTCGGCGCGCAGGTAGATCTTCCAGTCCGGGGTGAAGGGCAACGGCTTGCCGTCGACATTGCAGCTGGACGCCGCGACGGCCGGGCAGGCGAAGCTGTCCACGCGGGCCTTGGTGTAGGCGAGGGCACCGGAGAGTTTCAACTGGCGCGTGGCCTGGTAGCTGAAGTCCAGCTCGGCGCCTTCGGTCTTCACCGAGCCTGCGTTGATCAGGCGGGTCACCACCTGGCCTGCGACGGTGTCGTAGAAGTTCGCCTGGTAGTTGTCGTATTCGGTGTGGAACACGGCCAGGTTGGCGGTCAGGCGGTTGTCCAGCGCAGTGGCCTTCAGGCCGGCTTCCCAGGAGTTGGAGGTCTCCGGCTTCAGCGCGTCGGTGTCGCGCGGCTGCATGTTGAAGAACACGTTGTACGCCGGGCCCTTGTAGCCGCGCGAGTAGGTGACATAGCTGGTGAGCTGCTCGCTGAGGTCGTACTGCAGCCCGAGGCGGCCGGACCAGCCGTCCTCGTCGGTGGAGCCGGAGCTGGAGGTGGACGGCTGGATGCCGGTCACCGCCGTGGCCGAGGTGGAACGGCGGCGGTGGTCATATTCCAGGTCGTCGTGGGTGTAGCGCAGGCCGGCGATGCCGCGGAAGTCTTCGGTGAAGTTCAGCGTGCTTTCGCCGAACACCGCATAGGTGTCACTGCGCGTGCCGTAGTCGGCCACGCCGGTGTTCTGCGCGGTGGTGGAGGTCACCACGCGACGGTAGGTCTCGTCGTCCACGGCGTGCATGTAGTACAGGCCGCCGACGTATTCGAGGAATTCCCCCCTGGGTGAGGCCAGGCGCAGCTCCTGGGAGTACTGGTCGTAGTTCAGCTCGCCCTTGTCGTGGGAGCTGGGGATGCTCGCGGTGACCTGCGACAGGCGATCGCCATCCTGCCACTGGGTGTTGTCCCAGCCGCGCCAGGCGCTGATGGAGGTCAGGGTGTAGTCGCCCAGGTTCCAGTCCAGCTGCGCCGACAGGCCCTTGTTGGTGTCGTCGACGTGGGTGCGGTAGTCGCTGTTGATCTTGCGGTTGTCGCTGTCCGGCGTCACCGGGCGCAGGGCGTTGGCGAAAGCCGGGCTGGTGGTGCTGGTGATGACACCGCTGGGGGCGTCGTCGTTGCCCTTCATGTAGTCGGCGATCAGCGTGACCTTGAGGTCGTCGTTGGGTGTGATCTCGAATTTGGTACGGGCGCCGGCACGGTTGTAGCCGTTCACTTCGTGGCCGTTGTAGGCGTTGTCGACATTGCCGTCGTAGCTGCCCAGCAACGTAGTGACGCTGGCCTTGAGCTTGCCGGGGATCAGCGTGCCGCCGATGCCGAAACGGGTGCGGTTCTCGTTGCCGCCACCGAAGTGCGAATAGTCGATGTAGCCGGTGGTTTCGTCCGGCACCTCGCGGGTCACCACGTTGAGCACGCCGGCCGAGGCGTTCTTGCCGAACAGCGTGCCCTGCGGGCCGCGCAACACTTCGATGCGCTCGACATCGAGCAGGTCCAGGGTTGCCTGGCCGGGACGACCGAGCACCACGCCATCGATCACCGTCGACACGCTCGGCTCGACGCCGGGGGACGTGGAAATAGTGCCCACGCCGCGAACGAACAGCGAGGTGTCCTTGTTCGAGGCGCCGGTGCGGAAGTTCAGGGTCGGCACCTGCTGGACGATGCTCGACACGTTGTTGCGGTTGTCGCGCTCCAACTGCTCGCCGTCGACCACGGAAACGGCCACCGGCACCTTCTGCAGCGATTCCTCACGACGGGTGGCGGTGACGGTCACGGCCTTGAGCGTCGGTGCCGAGTCAGCGGATGGGGTATCGCTGCCGGTGCTTTCGGCGGCCTGCACGCTGCAGGCCAGTGCCCCGATCACGCTGGCGATACCCAGGGCCAACGCACTGCGCCGGCCAGTGAATTGCGGACGGCCGAGCGTCCCCCGATGTTGCGATTGCATAGCCACTCCTTCGTGCCCTGGTCCGCCCTCGGTGCTCTTTGCCGGGGCGCCTTTTTCTGCGGGACTGTCACGAGCGCTCGCTCGTGCGAGTGGCTGGATCGTTGCGGACAGTTTGTGTTGTTAGCGCTAACATCGGCGAGTATCCTGAATCGCCTGATAGATCGTCAAATAATTAAAAATTACGTTTATATTCCTGATTCAAAGAGACAGGAGAGCCGGATTGGCCAACCAGACACCTCGCAAGCGCCGTGGGGCAGGGCGCGTGACCCTGACCGCGGTGGCCGAGCGCGCGGGCGTTTCCGCCATCAGCGTGTCGCGCTACTTCAACCAGCCGGCGCAGCTGTCGGACGACCTTCGCGAGCGCATCGGCGCGGCGGTGGAGGAGTTGGGCTACGTGCCCAACCAGGTGGCCGGCGGACTGGCTTCGGCGCGGGGCAGGGTAGTGGGAATGGTGGTGCCGAACATTTCCGGGCCGATCTTTGCCGACACCATCCAGGCCGTCAGTGACACCCTGGCTGCCCATGGCTACCAGTTGCTGCTGGCTTCCAGCTACTTCTCCGAAGACAAGGAAGAAAGCGCCGTGCGTGCCTTCCTCGGCTGGAACCCGGCGGCGCTGGTGCTGACCAGCCACTTCCATACGCCCGCCACCGAAAGGCTCATCGCCGGGGCGGACATGCCCGTGGTGGAGGTCTGGGACTACCAGCCCGAGCGCGCGCCGATCCAGGTCGGCTTCTCGCACTACCAGGTCGGTGTGGAAGCGGTCCGCTACCTGCACGGCAAGGGCTATCGGCGCATCGCTTTCGTACAGAACAGTGCGCCGGGCGACTTCAGTGCACTGGACCGCCGCGATGGTTATGCCGACACGCTGCGCGAGCTGGGGGGCGAGCCCTGGATGTTCGTGCCCACCGAAAGCGCACCTTTCGAGGCTGGCCGGCAAGCCATGGAAGCCTTGATGGCAAGGGACGCGCAGCGGCCGGAGGCGATCATCTTCGCCAACGACAACCTGGCCGCCGGTGGGCTGCTCGCCGGCCAGCGTGCAGGACTGAAGATTCCGCAGGATTGTGCGGTGCTCGGTTTCGGCGACTATCCCTTCGCGCCGATGCTGCTGCCGAGCCTGTCGACCATCAAGCCGCCGGCCCGCGAGATCGGCGAAATCGCCGCCCTGCGGGTGCTCCAGGCCATCGGTGTGGCGCCATTGGAGGGTGCGGTGGAGCGGCTCAATCTGCTCGGTTGCCGGGTGCTGGAGCGTGAAAGCGCCTGAGGCGCCCTTGCAGGAGCAGGTGACGTGCGGCTATCTGGCCAGCAGGTCGATGACTTCCTGGTCGCTGAGCTGATGGAAGTCCCGGTAATGGTCGCCGACCGCACGGAACGAGGCGGGCGTATCCAGGCAAACCAGCGCGTCCACTTCGCCGCGCAGCTTCTCCACGGTCTCGGCGGGGCCGACCGGCACCGCAAGGATCACCCGGTGCGGATGGTGCTCGCGCAGCCCCTTGAGCGCGGCGCGCATGCTGCTGCCGGTGGCCAGGCCGTCGTCGACCACGATGACGTCGCGGTCCTCCAGCGCGGCCGGAGCCCTGGCGCCACGGTAGAGCACGCGGCGGCGCTCCAGCTCACGCAACTGCTCCAGCATCTGCTGCTCGAACCAGTGCGGCGGTGGATCGAAGCGCTCGAGCATCTGCTCGTCCACCACCCAGTTCGGCTCGGGACCATCGACGATGGCGCCCAGGGCGAATTCCTCATTGCCCGGCGCGCCGATCTTGCGCACCAGCAGCACGTCCAGCGGTACGCCGAGGGCGCGGGCGATCTCCCTGCCGACCGGCACGCCGCCGCGGGGCAGCGCCAGGACCAGCGGGTCCTCCAGTGGCATGTCACGCAGGGCCATCGCCAGCGCGACGCCGGCATGGCGACGATTGGTGTAGTGGGGGCAGGGCATCTGGACCTCCTTTCGCGGCTCACGGCAGCCTGCCCGGATAACGGGCAGCACGCGGATGCATTTGCCTGGGTTCTGCCAAGCGTAGGCCATGGACCCTCCCTGGGTGTGAGCCGGGCAACCAACGAAGGTTCAGTGCGTTGTCGCCAGCGGCAAGCTCTGGCGTGGGGCCTGCACTTTCGGATTAGTCGCTATTTATGGTTGAACGACAGCAAACCCCGTCAATCCTACGTAGAGGCCTCGTACGTACAGAGACGTTGATGAATACATCCATCACCCGGCTCGCCGCGCCGCGCGAAATTTCCGCGCGGCGCACCGTTTCACGGCACCTGACGCTGTTCATCCTGATCCTCATCGGGGCACTGGCAGTGAGCGGGGGCGTGATGCTGCACATCGCTTCGGTGCAGGACCGGCTGGCCGGCGAACAGACCCGCTTCTACGTCGGCAAGGCGCTGCAGAACCGCATCGCCGCCTCGGAGTCGCTGCTCAAGACCTACGCCTTCTGGAACGATGCCTACCGCTTCCTGAATCCGCCGCTCAACGCGGCCTGGGCCTATGACGAGGACAATGTCGGGCCGCTGCTGTTCAGCGCCAACGGCTACGAGATGGTCTGCGTGCTGAACCAGGGCGGCGAAGAGTACGTGATGCGTGACGGCAAGCTTTCCCGCGAGCACTGCATCCGCTCGATGCCGGTCAACCTCGACGAGCTGCGCGACGCCGCCACGGTCGCCGTGCGCCGCGACGGCAGCGTGATGCGTTACGTGACCTACCAGGGCCAGCCCGCCATCGCCACCGCCACGCTGGTGCGTCCGACCCACGACAACCCGCCGCTGGACGGCCCGTTGATGATCTTCGTCGACCGCCTCAGCCCCGCCAAGCTGCAGAAGATGGCCAACGATTTCGGCCTGGACGGGCTGCAGGTCCAGGCCGACGACCTGCGCATCAGCAACGGCAATGCCGTCACCCTGGGCAATTCCGGCTTCGAGCTGAGCTGGCGCACTCCCACCCCCGGCAGCGACATGCTGCACCGGCTGGTCGGTGTGTGGGCCGCGGTGGTGCTGCTGGTCTTCGGCTTCCTTGCCTGGCTGATCCGTACCGCAATGGCCAACGCCCAGGTGGTCGATCAGTACCAGCGCAGCCTCAAGGCCTCGAACCTGGCGCTGGAGACCAGCGAGCTGCGCTTCAGGGCGATTGCCGAGGCCAGCTCCGACTGGATCTGGGAGACCGACGAGAACCATCGGCTGACCTACCTTTCGGCGCGCTTCGAAACCCTGACCGGCTACTCCATCGAAGCCTGGCTGGGACGACGCATCGACGACCTGATCAGCTGCGACACCACCAGCCTGATCGCCTGGATGGAGAAGATTCCCGAGCAGGGCCAGGCGACCACCCTGACCTGTGGCTTCCTCGATGCCCACGGCCAGCGGCGCATCTGCCGGCTCACCGCGTCCAGCGCCGGTGGCCGCGGCCGCCGGGGCACCAGCGCGGACGTTACCCACGAAGTGGAAGCCCACGCACGCATCCAGCACCTGTCGTTGCACGACGCCCTCACCGGGCTGCCCAATCGCACCAAGCTCGCCAGCTTCATGGACGACCTGCTGAGCAGCGGGCGCGACGGGCAGATTGCGCTGATGATGCTTGACCTCGACCGCTTCAAGCCGATCAACGACACCCTCGGCCACCACGCCGGCGATGCCGTGCTGCAGATCATCGCCGAGCGCCTGCGCGATTCGATCCGCGGCGAGGACCTGGTCGCCCGCGTGGGCGGTGACGAGTTCGTCATCGTCGACAGCCAGTCCCAGGGGCGCGAGGACGCCGAGCAGTTCTGCCGTCGACTCATCGGCATCATCCAGCAGCCCATCGACTACGACGGCAACATCCTGCAGGTGGGGACCAGCATCGGCATCGTCTTTTCCACTGACGCCAGCGGCGATGCACAGCATCTGCTGCGTTGCGCCGATGTCGCGATGTACGAGGCCAAGACTGCCGGGCGCAGCGCCTGGCGTTTCTATTCCGAGAACCTCGACCTGCAACTGCAGGCCCGCAAGCACAGCGAGGTGCAGCTGCGCAAAGCGCTGCACCTGGGGCAGTTGGTGGTGCATTACCAGCCGCGCTACCGGCTCGCCGACCGGGCCATCGTCTCCGCCGAGGCCCTGGTGCGCTGGAACCATCCGGAGCGCGGGCTGGTGGGCCCGGACGATTTCATCAAGCTGGCGGAGGAAAGCGACCTGATCGTCGACATCGGCGAGTGGGTGCTGCAGCAGGCCTGCCAGGAGGCCGTCGGCTGGCCGGAATCGATGCAGGTGTCGGTGAACATCTCGCCCGTGCAGTTCTCCCAGGCCGACCTGGTGGCGCAGGTGCAGGGGGCACTGACCCACTCCGGACTGGCGGCCGAACGGCTGGAGCTGGAAGTCACCGAAAGCACCATGCTCGGCGACGTGGAGCGTGCGTTGCAGACCATGCTGGCGCTCAAGGAGCTGGGCGTGAGACTGAACATGGACGACTTCGGCACCGGCTATTCGTCCCTGGGCTACCTGCGCTCCTATCCCTTCGACAGCCTCAAGATCGACCGTCGTTTCGTCGCCACCCTGGACAGCACCGGCCGCGACCGTTCCATCGTCCAGGCCATCATCGGGCTGGGCAAGGCGCTGAACCTGGCGGTGACCGCCGAAGGAGTGGAGACCGAAGGCCAGTTGCGCATCCTCGAAGACGAGCAGTGTTGCGAGGTGCAGGGCTTCCTGTTCAGCGAAGCGGTGGACGGTGAAAGCCTGACGCGACTGCTGGCTGAGGAGATGGCCCTGGAGGAAAGATAAGCCGGCCGGCCGCGCTGTCTGCACAGCCCCGCGAGCGAGCCCCTCGCTCGGGCATTCTGCATTG
This sequence comes from Enterobacterales bacterium AE_CKDN230030158-1A_HGKHYDSX7, assembly GCA_046940325.1. Classification (GTDB taxonomy): domain Bacteria; phylum Pseudomonadota; class Gammaproteobacteria; order Pseudomonadales; family Pseudomonadaceae; genus Pseudomonas. The sequence goes on from JBKYMN010000004.1 coordinate 376,902, forward strand.
CGAAAAACGCCGTGTCGGGCAGATTGCCAGTGGCCCCGTGCAGTCAAGGCTCGCGCCGCAGGCTCTAAGCCAGGGCTCTGCCCGCGCGGGCCGATGAGGTCTGGATCTTGCTGGTCTCCCGTCCTCGACATGGGAGAAACGCGACATGCAGACACTCAACAACAAAACGGTGCTCGTGCTCGAAGAAAGACCCGATCAACTGCAGCGCCTGGAAGACCACCTGCTCGGCCAGGGGCACGCGGTCTTCAGTGCCCTCAGCGAAGAGGAAGCCATCGAGCATCTGGTGTCCTCCTCGGTGATCGACCTGTTCCTGATCGACGAACAACTCACCGGGCCACTGACCGGCGCGGCGCTGATCGAAGCCTGCCTGCCACTGCGGCCGCGCATGCGGGTGCTGGTTCTGTCGCCCTGGGCGGAGCAGGAAGAGGAGGGCGCGCCTTACCCGGTGCTACCCAAGTCCGTCGACCTCGATGAGCTCGAAGGCGTCATCCAGCGCACGCTGAGCAACCCGCCGGTGAAACCCTGGCTGCCGAACTGAGCGGCCAGGGAACAAGCCCTCCCTATTTCCAGGAGCCAAGTCATGCACGCTTATCTGATCCACTATGACCGGGATGGCCAACCCATGAGCACGGTGTTGCTGCAGGAACACCTCAGCCATGAGCAGGCCGAGGCGTTCGTGCGTGCGCTGCACGGACCACTGGGCCGCGATGCCGCGGCGCACATCCGCGTCCGCGAGGTGTTCTGCACCCGGTGAGCTGGCCTTCGCGGAGTGGTTCGTACGCCAGAGGTCAGCGGCTGGCGTGACTCCGCTGGCCACCCTTGCGGCCGGCATCGGCGGCGCGCGCCGGGTCGTTCTTGAAGTTGCCGCCACTGCGCTGGCCGCCTTTTCTGCCCGCTTCGGCAGCGCGCTGTGGGTCTTCCGCGAAATTGCCCTTGCCGCCACGATGCTCGGCCATGGTCCTGTCCTCCGTTGCTGGGAATGCTTCGAATGCCGGTGCACTCCCTGAATCGGAAAAATCTCGGGGGCGGGTGTTCGACTCTTTTTCAGATCGATCGCTCATGAGCCGGTTGCCGTACCGTTATATGACCCCGACCTGGCTTCGGCTTCAGACCACACGCTTGCGCAGGCGGGCGATCAGCTTCTGCCGCTGTTCGGTGTCAGCCTCCCAGACCTTGCCGTCCAGGGCATGGCAGATCAGCCAGATCTCTTCGTTGTTGAGCATGACTGCGCCGCCACCCGCCTCGGCGCGGCGCTTGCGGTAGGCCGCCTGTTTTTCGGCGTTGGTCATGGCGCCTTCCTTGCGGGGGCGCCCCTTGCGCGGAGCTTCGAAAGCATCGCGCGTGGCTCTGTCCTTGGTGTCCTTCATGAGGGGCTCCAGCAGGATGAATGGTAACGCGTTACCAGGCAGGGCGCCTTTTTGTGGCAACGCGTTACTCATCATAGCGTCGACCCGAGCCCGCGCCAATCGTCGGCTGGCGCGGTGCAAGGGGCAAAACCGAGCTATTCCTGCAAGGGCCACGCAGGCAAGGGAGGCGACAGTGGAACGACTACGGAAGGTGCTGATGGTCTCGGCATTCAACGAGACCTGCGTTGTCCAGGTGCTGCGCGAAGCCGCCCTGAACGCTGAAACCACGGATGCCGCCGCGACCCTGCTGGCGGCCGCGCTATTGCTGGAAAGGGACGCGGAAGTGCTGCTGCACGCAGCCCACAGGATCGATCTGGTTCTCCACCATCCGCCCGCCGAAGGCGGCACGCTCTCGCTGGTGGTCATGGACTGAGCAGGCCCCGCAGCTCACTCATTCGGGTTGAACCCGCGCCGGTACCTCCCGGTCAGTGCATGAAACAGCGCCGGAAACCGGAGGCCTCATGCCCGACCTGTACTGCATCCGTTTCGTGAGAGATGGCCAGGCCTACGAATTCGAAGCCAAGGATGACTCCATGAGCGAAGCCCGCGCCTGGCGGCACGTTGCCCATCACCTGCAGATTCCCCTGCATGACCTGCGCGGATTCCAGAAGCTGTACCACACGATTCGTCGCCACGTTGAGGCGCACAACGTGCGGGATGTGTCGTTTCGGATTGCCGGAGCGAGCGAGCAGCACTGCAGCCGGCAGACCTAGGTGGCAGGCGCGGCACTGAGCTGTCTCGCGGATCGGTGTACAGGCATTGCCCTGATCCCTCAGAAGCAATGCCTGCCTGCGCTCAAGCCATTCCCGAAGGACGCTGCTCAAAGGGCTTTGGCAGCGCCATTTGATGGAAAGTGCCGCCCTCAGGCCGCCGCTTCCTTCTCTCGCCCGGCGCGCACATCGAAGGCGCCTCCCGTGAGCACACCGTCGACGGTCACGCGGCCCTTGCCGGGCAGCAAGGGGAATACCAGCTCGGCAAACCGATAGGCCTCTTCCAGATGCGGGTAGCCCGACAGCACGAAACTGTCGACGCCCAGCGCGGCGTATTCCAGCAAGCGCGCAGCGACTGTCTCGGCATCCCCCACCAGTGCGGTGCCGGCGCCGCCGCGAACCAGGCCCACGCCCGCCCAGAGATTGGGCGCAACCTCCAGCTTGTCGCGGTCACCACCGTGGAGCGCCGCCATGCGCTGCTGGCCGACGGAGTCCATCTTCGCGTAATTGGCCTGCGCGGCGGCAATGGTGGCGTCGTCCAGGTGGCTGATCAGTTCGTGGGCGGCGGCCCAGGCTTTCTCGTTGGTCTCGCGCACGATCACGTGCAGGCGCACACCGAAGCGCACGGTGCGGCCCTGGCGGGCGGCGCGCTCGCGCACATCGGCGATCTTCTCGGCCACGGCGGCAGGCGGCTCGCCCCAGGTCAGGTAGGCGTCCACGTGCCTGGCGGCCAGTTCATGGGCCGCCGGGGAGGAGCCGCCGAAGTACAGGGGCGGGTAGGGCTTCTGTACCGGCGGGAAGAAGTTCTGCGCGCCATTGACCTTCAAGTGCTTGCCGGCGAAATCCACTGTCTCGCCGCAGAGCAGCCGCCGCCAGATGGTGAGGAACTCGTCGGATGCGGCGTAGCGTTCGTCATGGCTGAGGAATACTCCGTCAGCTTCCAGCTCGGTGCTGTCGCCGCCCGGAACGACATTGAGCAGCAGCCGACCACCGCTGGCCTGGTCCAGCGATGCCGCCTGGCGCGCCGAGGCGGTAGGGTTGCCCAGGGAGGTGCGCAGCGCCACCAGCAGCTTGATGCGCTGGGTCACCGGCACCAGGCTGGCGGCGGTCACCCAGGGGTCGAGGCAGCTGCTGCCGGTGGGGATCAGCAGGCCGTCGTAGCCCAGCTGGTCGGCGGCCACGGCGATCTGCCGCATGTACTCGTTGGTCGCCGGGCGACCACTGCCGGAGTGACCGAGGTAGCGGGTGTCGCCGGAAGTCGGCAGGAACCAGAAAATATCCAGACTCATGGGGTGTCCTCGTTGCCATCGTCGAAAAAAGGGGGCGGTGCCCCGTCGGTGCACGCGTGGCAAATCTTCATTGGAATTCGGGCCCGGCGGGCGGCATCCTCTGTGCTTGGGCAGAAGAGGGCGGCTGCGCTACGGGTCCTGCGTGGCAGCAAGGGCTGTGCCAGCGCTGCGGCCCGCGAAGGCTCGTGGGCGCGCCTGGGAAAGTGTTGCTGCAGCAACAGTGCTGTTGATTCACTGTTGCTGCAGAGACAGTGCGCGCTGCGAAAAAGGCATTAGCTTATGCCTTCCGGCGATTTGTCCTGCGAGGCGCGACCGATCAGGATAGGCAATCGTGATTGAAAGCCTCGAATTCCAAGGAACACAGCAAGCGATGAACGACGCCAAGCGACTGAATGAACATGCCCCGGTGAATTGGCAGCTGGCACAGATCGTCGAAGATCTGCGTGGCGCCCGCAATGAATGGCGCAGCCGCACAGGCCGCCACCCGGAGCAGGGCGGCCGCGAACTGCCTTCGCGCCAGTCCATCGAGGAAGTGGTGGAACGCCTGGCGAGCGCACTGTTCCCCATGCGCCTGGGGCCGAACGATCTTCGCGAGGAGAGCGAGGATTTCTTCGTCGGCCACACCCTGGACGCGGCACTGAACGCGCTGCTGGTGCAGGCCCGCCTGGAGCTGCGCTACAGCGCGCGGCAGCGCGGCGATGTGGTGGACGGTCGGATCGACGAGCACGCCGTGGTGCTGGTCCGCGACTTCGCCCGGGCGCTGCCGGAGATGCGCAAGCTGCTCGATGCCGACGTGCTCGCCGCCTACCAGGGCGACCCGGCGGCGCGCAGCGTGGATGAAGTGTTGCTGTGCTACCCGGGCGTGGTGGCGATCATTCACCACCGCCTGGCACATCACCTGTACAACGCCGGCCTGCCGTTGCTGGCCAGGATCATCTCGGAACTGGCGCACTCGGCCACCGGTATCGACATCCACCCCGGCGCGCAGATCGGCAGCAGCTTCTTCATCGACCACGGCACCGGCGTGGTGATCGGGGAAACCTCCATCATCGGCAAGCAGGTGCGCATCTACCAGGCAGTCACCCTCGGCGCGAAGCGCTTCACCGCCGACGAGAGCGGCCAGTTGCACAAGGGCGAGCCGCGCCACCCGATCGTCGAGGATGAAGTGGTGATCTACGCCGGCGCCACCATTCTGGGGCGCGTGACCATCGGCAAGGGTTCGACCATTGGCGGCAACGTCTGGCTGACCCGCAGCGTGCCGCCGGGCAGCCAGGTGAGCCAGGCCAGCCTGCAGCACGACGAGAGTCGCTGCGGCAAGGACTGAGGCCAATGGAAGCGGAGCGGGGGAGTTGACAGCCGCTCCGCTCTTTCAGCAGTATCCGTCAGGCATTTCACGCAACCTTACCTTGCGCAAAGAGACCTCCATGTTCTCCATCCACGACCATTCGCTTTCCGCTTCGGGCTTTGCTGCCCGGGTTGGCGCGTGCGTCGTCGTTGCCAAGAAATCGAAGAAACAGTCGCTCATTTGACCGGGGCGCTGTCCCGTCAGATGGGCTGACAGGACACAAGGCGCAAGGTCGAACCTCCCTCCCGCTTGATTCCCGCACCCTCCCTGACGGCGACCCGACGGTCAGCCAACAGGAGTTTTTGCATGTCGAATTTTCGCGGGATCTGGGTGGCTCTGGTCACTCCCTTTCGTGGTGGCGCGGTGGATTACCCGGCTCTGCAGGGGCTGGTAGCCCATCTGCTGGAGCAGGGAGTCGCCGGTTTCGTGGTCTGCGGCACCACCGGCGAGGCAGCGGCGCTGAACCATGAGGAACAGCTGCAGGTGCTCGATGCCGTGCTGCAATGGGTACCACCCCAGCAGGTCATCATGGGCCTGGCCGGCAACAACCAGCGCGAACTGCTGGCCTGCCTGGAGGATATCCAGCGCCGCCCGGTAGCCGGAGTCCTGGTGCCGGCGCCGTATTACATCCGCCCCTCGCAGTCCGGGCTGGAATCCTTCTTCCGCACCGTCGCCGACGCTGCCAGCGTGCCCGTGGTGCTCTACGACATTCCCTACCGCACCGGCGTGCGCATCGAGCGCGAGACCCTGCGGCGCATCGTGCGCCATCCCAACATCGTGGCGATCAAGGATTGTGGCGGCGACCCGGAAACCACCCTGGCCCTGATCGCCGAAGGGCAGGTTTCGGTGCTCGCCGGCGAGGACCTGCAGATATTTTCCAACCTGTGCCTGGGCGGCGCCGGAGCCATTTCCGCATCGGCCCACGTGCGTGCCGATCTCTATGTGCGGATGTGCCAGCAGATGGAAGAGGGTGATGTGATCTCCGCGCGCCAGACCTTCTACCGGCTCCTGCCCTGGATGCAGGTCGCCTTCGCGGAGCCCAATCCGGCCGCGATCAAGGGAGCGCTCGCTTTGCAGGGATTGATCGCCAACGAAGTCTGCGAGCCGATGCAGGCCTGCACGCCGGTGACGCTGGAACGCCTGGGCGAGGTTCTTGGAGCGCTGGCTGACTAGGCTCCGGCAGGGAGGGGCGTTACGACCGCTGCACGCGCACGCCCGTCTCCCCAGCAGCATGAAACGAATCAGTAACGCGTTACCTTAATTCGAGCTTCGAAATGGTAACGCGTTACTGATTCGTACGTAAAACCCCCCGGGATTCCGCTGAAACCGGCGCCCCAGAGGGCTTTTTGAGATGCCCTGATTTCAAATAACAACTAAAGACCGAGCCCTGATTTCCCGGCGAGACCCGCCGGTCACGCCTTCATTTACTCTCGCGCCCGCTTCACCCAGACACAAGAAAACACCTCTGAGCGGGATCACATGAAGTCCTCCTACCAGCGCCAAGGAATGCAGCGTACTTGCGTGCGCGCTCCGCAACTTTCGACTCTCTCCCTAGCCATTGCCGTTGCAACCCTGTTGCCCCATGGCGCATTGGCCGCCGACTACCTGGTCGCCGATGAAGCGCAGTTCCGGGCAGCAATGATTGCTGCCAGCACGGATGGCGATCCGATTTCGACGATACGGCTGACTGCCGATTTCACCGTTGACCTGCATACGTCGCTGCCGCAGCCAGGCAAACCGGTGACCTTTGACACCCAGGGATTCACCCTGACCACCACCGGGGGTTACGGCGGCACCGTCATTGCCTTTGCCACGAACAGCTCGGCGCCACTGGTCTTCAACGGCACCTACACCGGCGAGGCCAGCACCTCCCCGGCGGCGGGCCTCGCCATCAGCGGCAGTGGCGGCCAGGTCACGCACAACGGTACGACAACCGGCGGTGCCCAGGCCGGGGTTACGGGCGGCGGAGGAGTGGGCATCTCCATCCCGCTCAATACCCGCTTCATCAATAACGGCACCGTGACCGGCGGCGCAGGCAGCACCGCTTCCGGCTCCGGGGTGGCACTGACGTCCGGAAGCTCCCTGCTCAACTCGGCCTCGGGCGTCATCAGTGGCGGCCACGCCCTAAACGGCGCGGCCGGCAACGGCGTTACCTTCAACAACACCACGGGCGGCCAACTGGTGAACCAGGGCGTCATTCGGGGCGGCAAGGACCTCAGCGGCGGCATGGGAGGAGGGCGCGGCATACGCGTGGCCCTGGGCCCGGTGTCCATCGTCAACTCCGGGCAGATCGAAGGCGGGCAGGGCAATTCGGCCATCAGCGTGCAAGGCAACTCCCGGCTGGCCATCGTCAACGCCGGCGCCATCCATGCTGGCAGTGGCTATGCCAATGCCATCGAGTCGGGCCAGAGCGCTACCAGTTCCCTGGCCCTGGAGCTGCAGGCCGGTTCGGATATTGTCGGCAACGTCCTCGCAAACGCCAACGGAACCAGCGACGTATTCACCCTCGGCGGGGCTGCCGACAGCGTCTTCGATATCTCCTCGGTGGGGGATGCGGCGCAGTACCGTTACTTCGACAGCCACCTCAAGAGCGGCAGCAGCACCTGGGCGCTCATCGGCGACGGCAATGCAACCGCGCCGTGGGAGGTGCAGCAAGGCACCCTGCAGATCGGCAACGGTGGCACCAGCGGAAGCCTGGCCAGCGACGTCATCGTCGACAGCGGCGCCACCCTGGCTTTCAACCGCAGCGATATTTCCACCTATGCGGGTGTGATTTCCGGTGGCGGCGACCTGGCCCAGTACGGCAGCGGCACCACCGTGCTGACCGGGGTAAACACCTACACAGGCCAGACGACCGTCTACCTCGGGACGCTGGCCGTCGATGGCTCGATCAGCAGCCCGGTGTCGGTGAACGCCGGCGGCACGCTGTCCGGTACCGGCACCGTCATTGGCAACGTGACCAACAGTGGCGTGGTCGCGCCAGGCGGAGGCTCGGGCGTACTGACCATCGCTGGTGACTACATTGGCAACGGTGGTGTTGTCGCCATCAACACGGTGCTGGGCGATGACAGCTCCGCCACCGGCCGCCTGGTCATCACCGGCGACACTTCCGGCACCGGCATTCTCCGGGTCACCAACGTGGGCGGCCTGGGTGCAGCGACCGTGGAAGGCATCAAGCTGGTCGATGTGCAGGGTTTGTCCAATGGCGTCTTCACGCTGGCGGGCAACTACACCTATCAGGGCCAGCCTGCGGTGGTGGCGGGCGCCTATGCCTATCGCCTGTACCAGAACGGCGTAAGCGCCTCGAACGATGGCGGCTGGTACCTGCGTTCCTCGCTGGACGCACCGGTTACGCCACCGGTGACTCCTCCGGTCACCCCACCAGTAGAGCCGCCAGTCACGCCACCCGTGGAGCCTCCAGTGAGCCCGCCGGTCACGCCTCCTGTGGAGCCACCCGTAACGCCGCCCTCCGGGCCGCTGCTGGCGCCGACGGTTTCCCTCTATGAGAGCTACGCCAGCGTGCTGCAGCGCTTCAACGAACTGGGCACGCTGCAGCAGCGCGTCGGCGGCCGCTACTGGCAACCGGACGCTGAGCTGCAAAGCGCAGCGAAGGAGGGCAGGCCCGCCATCGGCCGTGGCGCGTGGGTGAGGGTAGATGGCTCGGACGCTGAAATCGATCCGTCCTCCAGCACCAGCAACGCCAACTACGACGTCCACCTCTGGAAGTTCGAGGCGGGTTTCGACGCGCCACTCTATGAAAGCGAGGCCGGCACCCTGGTTGTCGGGCCCACCGTGCATTACGGCACGGCCAACTCCAGCGTAGCGTCCCCATACGGTGATGGCTCGATCGACGTGACCGGCTATGGCTTCGGCGGCGCGGCCACCTGGTACGGCAATGACGGCACCTATGTGGACGGCCAGGCGACGGTCAGCTGGTATGACAGCGATCTGCGTTCCTCGCAGCTGGGCACGAAGCTGGAGAACGGCAACCGTGGCAACGGTATCGCCGCTGGCGTCGAGGTGGGTCATCGTCTGTCGCTGAACGATACCTGGTCGGTGACCCCGCAAGCGCAACTGACCTGGTCGCAGGCCCGCTTCGATTCGTTTACCGACGATTACGGCGCGAAGGTTTCCCGCGACAACGGCGACAGCCTGGTCTCGCGACTGGGCCTCTCGCTGGATCGCGAAACGCAATGGACCGCCGCTGACGGCAAGGCCAGTCGGTCGCACCTGTACGGGATCGCCAACCTGTATTACGACTTCGCCAACGGCACTTCGGCCGAGGTGTCCGACCTCCACGTGAAAAGCGAGGAACAGGCACTCTGGGCTGGCCTGGGCGTCGGTGCGTCGCTGAGCTGGGACGACGAGCGCTCCATGCTGTTCGGCGAGCTGCTGGGTCGCACCAGCCTGCAGGATTTCGGCGACAGTCACTCGGTGGGCGCAAAAGTTGGTGTGCGCGTGATGTGGTAAGCGCACGATAGAAAGTGAGTGACCTGTGCGGCGGTGATCGAACCGATGACCGCCACGCAGGCAACCAGTGGGTCGAGAAAGGCAGATTCGGAAAACCATCCAGGCACACGCGACAAGAACGGTTGCGGCAGGTCGTGGGCAAAAAGCAGCAAAGTGGCTGGCCGGGGCGTTCTGACCATTTGAAATCCACGATACTCGGCTCAGTGCTCCTTATAGGTAACTTCGCATAATGTATATTATGTTAAATTGCAGATGAGCCTCTGGGGTGGATCAATCCCCGCCGACTTATTCAGACCTCTCCTGCACGATCTGACCTTGATGCTCAGTTCCCGGGTAATCGCATTCCACTCGCTTGCCGATGCAGACAACGCCCGACCATCGCCATACCTCAACGATGAGTTCGTTCAAAGCTCCTGAGCCTGCCGCGACCTTCGTTCGACGACTGCAAGACACAATGTCGCAAGGTCGCAACACAGTCCCGGACTGTTCATGGATGTGGTGACTTGTGATTCGAAGCGGCGTGACGAATCGACCCTGACGTTCGACGACGTCATCGCTGCCGGCCGACGGGCATCGATCACTTGTTGAAGAAAGGTTCGACCAGCGAACGCCAGCATCCTGTTGCCGGCGCATGAGCTTCACTCAGGTGCGGCGCCGCCAGAACGAATCCGTCCTGCACTGCGGCACCTCGGGAAGCCCACCGCCCTGCCCTCCAGCCCGGCCGCCAGTTCCCTTGCGAGGGCATCTGGCGACCTGGCCCTGAGGTTCGCTACTGAACGCTGCCGCTATCGAGTTGCCGTTCCTTGTCCGCCAGGCCGCTGGCCAGGGTGCTCAGACGGGTATCGGGCATGTTCGTCGGCATGGGATCGACGCCAGCGGAGGCAAACACCTGGCCATAGCTGTTGCGCAGCTCGGCATAGGCCAGGTCGCGGCGCAGGTCGGCCTGCAGGGCGTTCAGCTCACCCTGGATCAGCTCCAGCTCGCCGATGCCCTGGGCCTGCTGACGGTTGCGCAGCTGGCCGACGATCTGGTTGTCCAGGCCGGCCAGTTCCTGGGTGGTGACGAACTGTCGGCGTGCCTCGTTGTAGTTGGCATTGGCCACGTAGAGCTGCGCCAGGATGGCCATGGACATGGCCTGGCGGCGAGCGACGTTGACGTCTTCGCCAGCCTTGGCGACGTCGATGGCGGCCGGCGCGGAGAGCACGTTGAACAGGTTCCAGGTGACCTTCACGCCGTAGTCAGCCCAGCGATTGTTGACCAGGAAACTGTTGGAGTCGTAGTGCCCGCCAGCGGAGAATTCCAGGCCTGGCAGCAGGCGCAGCATGGCCTTGCGGGTTTCCGCGGCGCTGATGCGTGCCTGGTAGTCCTGCTCGCGCAGTTCGGGGCGGCTGGCCAGTGCCTGCTGCTCCAGCTGCTCGAGCCCGACCTTGAGGTCCGGGACGTCGTAGCCTTCCGGCGCCGCGAGGGTCAGCTCGGTACCCAGCGGCAGGTTGATCAGGGTGGCCAGTTCGGTCTTGGCCAGGGACAGCGCGCGGCGCTGCTCTTCCAGCTGGCGACTGGCTTCGATCAGTGCGCGCTGGTAGCCCAGCGCCTGGACCGGGTCGCCGATGCGCTGCTGGCTCATCTGCTGGCTGTCCTTGCGCGCGCTGTCGACGCGGGCCATCAGGCTGTCGATGCGATCGAGCAGGCGCTGCGCGGCCACGGCTCGCCAGTAGGCCGAGCGCACGTCCTGGATAATGGTCTGCACGACCTTGCGGCGACGTTCCTGGACGATCAGGCGCTGGTCGGCCTGCTGCTTGGCGCTGACGTAGCTGACACCGAAGTCGAGCACGTTCCACACCATGGTCAGGTCCGCGACGTCACGGTCACGGTCCTGCGAGGTGGACGGTTCCAGGGACTGGGTGTTGGTCAGTACGCTCTGGCTGCTGGAGGCGCTGCGGTTGTTGCGCCCCACGTAGCCCGCTTCCAGTGCCATGCGCGGCAGCATGTCGAAGGTCGCGAGGTCGAGCTGACGGCGCGACAGCGCCTCCTCCATCACTTTCAGGCGCGACTCGAGGTTGTACTTCACCGCACGGGCCATGGCGTCGTGCAGGGTGAGCGGACCGCTGAGCGGTTCCTGATCCTTGAACATCGCCTGCAGGTCGTCGCGGGCGCGTTGCTCGCTGACGCTGCGGTCGATCGGCTGCGTGGTCACTGCACAGCCGCTGACGGCTAACGCCAACAGGCTGATCCCCAGCAAGGTCGTGTGTTTTTTCATCCCTGGCCGTCCCCCTCGTTACGGCTTTTCTCTTTTGCTTGTTCTGCTTGGCAATGGTGGTAGTCAGGTTGCGTCGCGGCCCTGGGCAACCTGCCCCAGCGCCCAGGCCAGCTCACGCAGTGGTTGTTGTTCGGATTCGTGGATCTGTTGCAGTTGCTGGGCCATGCTGGGCGCGCCGAAGACGCCGCGGATGCCCTGGTCGATATCGCCGCCGCGGCGGTCGAAGGCCTTCAGCGGCTGGCTCTGATCGGAACCCTCACGGCTGAAAACGCTCGACAGCGTGCTGCTGCCGAACACCCCGCCATCACCGCCGCCGAAGCCGAGGAAGCCGCGCCCACCGCCGTCGCCGAAGGCCGAATCGCCGAACACCTGGGCGATGAAGCTCTGCGACGGCGCGCCGTTCTGGATGAAGATGTTCCCCAGCGGCGGCAAGCCGCCCACGCCTTCGGGCTGGAACAGCGACGGTGGAATCACCGGCGAGCTGTTCTGCGGTAGCACGGCCACCGGTACGCTGGGCTGAATGGCGACCTGAGACGGAGTCGGCGGCACGCTCGGGTCGGTGATGCGGAACTGCGGGTCACCATCGGACAGCGAGCCGATCACATAACTGTCGCCACGCAGGCCGTTGCTCAGCGCATTCCCGGCCGCGTCACGGATGTCGCCCGGATTGACGGAAAGCCCCAGGCTCCCCTGCCCGCTCACGCCGCCGACGGTCACGCGATAGATCCGCGCGTCGAGCTGCACCACCGAGACGATGCTGCCGCTGGCGGAATTGCTGGTTACCAGCGAGAAATCGCCGGCATCCACGCCGCTGACATCTTCATCGAAGGTCACCAGGAAGTTCAGCGTGTCGGCGCCGGTCGGCGACGGGTCCAGCCGCACCGCGCCGGTAGCCGTGGGTGCGCGCGTGTCCACCAGTACGCCACGGCTGTCACCGACACCGTTCAGCGCCGGAGTCAGCGCATTGCCGGTGGCGTCCCGCAGCGAACCGCCGTTGGCGGAAAGGCCGCTGACCTGGATGCCGTCGGCGTCGTTGTCGCCGGCCTGGACGGTATAGCGGAACACCAGGCTGGTGCTGCCCGAGCCGCCGGCATAATCGGCGTAGACGGTGCGCCCGCCCATGTCGATGGCCAGTCGCGGCGTGCCGTCAACCACCACGGCCTCGCTGGTCTGCACCACGAATTCCAGGGTGTCGCCGACGCTGTGCAGGCCGCCCGGCGGCACGCTGACGGCGGTGACGGTGGGCGCATCGCGGTCGATGGCGTAGACAGCGCCGGTCAGCCCGCCGGCAATGGGATTGCCCGCGGCATCGACGATGCCGGTCGCGCTGCCGTTGAGATCAAGGCCCAGCGTGCCGGTCCCGGAGATACCGCTGACGGTGACCTGGTAGGTGTGGGCGTCGATCTGCTGCAGGTCGCTCAAGCTGCCCGACGCCGTGCCGGTGCTGACCAGGGCGAAGTCGCTCAGGTCCACCCCGCTCACGCCTTCGCTGAAGGTCACGGTGTAACGCACGCTGCCGGCGTTGGAGGGCGACGGGTCGAGGCTGACGATGGCGCTGGGCGTCGGCGCCAGGGTGTCGACGATCACGCCACTGGTGCCGCCGACGTTGTTGAGGCCCAGGTCCAGGGCATTGCCGACTGCATCGCGCAGGGTCGCGCCATTGGTCGAGAGGCCGCCCACGCGGATGCCGTCGGCATCGTTATCCCCTGCCCTCACGGTGTACTGGAAGACCAGCGTGGAGCTTCCGGAGCCGGCGACGAAATCGGCGAACACCGTGGTGCCGCCGATATCCAGGGCGAGTTGCGGCACGCCGTTGACCAGTACCGCTTCGCTGGTATTGACCACGAAGGTCAGGGTGTCCCCGGCGTTGTAGGGGACGCCGGCCGGGACGCTGACACTGCTCACCGTGGGCGCCAGGGCATCGACCCGCACCCCGGAGGTGACGCTCACGTTATTGAGGGTGGCGTTGATGTTGTTGCCGACGGCATCACGCAGAGTGCTGCCATTGGCCTGGATGGACGAACCGAGGAGGATGCCGTCGGCATCGGAATGGCCGCTGGCGACCACCAGGCGGAACACCAGGGCGTTGCTGCCACTGCCACTGAGGTACTGGGCAAACACCGTGCCGCCATTGTCGAGGGTCACGGCGATACGCGGGATACCGCCGGAGGTATCGACGAAGACGCCTTCACTGAAATTGACGGTGAAGTCGAGGTTCTGCCCCGCCACGTAGGTGCCGTTGGCCGGCACGCTGACCGAGTTGATCACCGGTGCCACGCCATCGATCACCAGCGCGGCATTGGCGCCCAGGCTGTTCGCGGTTCCCGCCGCCGGCAGCGTGAGGACGGCCTGGAGGCCCAGGCTGGCAGCCTTGATCGAGGAGCCGTTGAGCGACAGCGCGCTGCTGCTGACATAGTCGAGGTCGGCGCTCCGGTCCCCGGCCTGCACCACATAGGAGAAGACCAGCGTGGAGGTGCCGCTGCCGCTTACGTAGACCGCATTACGGTCGATGAGCCCGGTTTCCAGCAGCAGGGTCGGCGTCCCGCCACTGACGACCACCGCCTGATCGAAGGTCACAGTGATGCTGATGCTGTCGCCGACCTTGTAGCCGCCATCGGGGGTGGCACTGTTGACGCCGACAATGGTCGGGTTGGGCTGGCGAACGTCGATGCTGATGAAATCGGTATCGGTCCTGGCACCGCCGGAACCGCTGAGCCCCTGGTCATTGGTGGTGATTTGCAGCGAGGCCGCACCGTAATAGCCGGAGGTAGGGCTGAACGTCATGCCCGCCAGCGCGTTGTTGATGTCAGCCTGGTTACCCACGAAGGTCATGGTGGCATCGCCGGCGCCGCTGCCAACCAGGAAGCTCAGCCCCGATAAACTGCCCAGGCTCAGCAGCCCGTTGGTCACGGTCAGGGTTACCTGCAGGGCGCCGCCACCGGCGTCTACATCGCTGATGGATATCGCATTGCTGTTGCCGACACCGAACACCAGCGTGCCGTCCTGAAGCACGCTCTGGTTGCCCGGCACCTGGTTCACCGGCGCATCGTTGACGGCGCTGACGGACAGGGTGACGGTCGTGCTGGCGGTCTGGTTGCCTCCGCTACCGCTCTGCCCGCCATCATCGATCCGCAGCGACAGCACCACGTTGCTGGTCGCGTTGGCGGCAGTGGTGTAGCGCACCATGCCGCTGGCAACGAAGGCATTGATATCGGCAAGCGTCCCGGACAGGCCAAGGGTGCCGCTGCCCGAGCCCGACACGGTGACCCCGGAGGCACTGAGGGCGCTGAGGGAACCGGCACCGGGCGGCACGCTGAACTCCACGTTGACAGTGCCGGAGCCGGCGTCGATATCGCTGAAGCTGATGCCGGTCAGCGCCTGCGAGACATCCTCGGTCACGGCGATGCTGCCCGGTGCGCTGATGTTCGGTGCATCGTTCACCGCCGTCACGCTGAGCAGCAGCGTGTCGCTGTCGCTGCGGGGGGCGCCGCCGGACTGGCCGTTGTCGTTGATGCTGGCGGTCAGGATGACGTCGGCCGTGGCGTTGGCGGCAGTCAGGAAGGTGACCCGGGCGCTGGCAATGAAGAGGTTGATGTTATCGATCGCGCCGGTCAGCGTCATTGCGCTGGAAGTGCCGCCGATGGTGACGCCGATACCGGAGGTCGCGCTCAGGCTGCCGCTGCCGACCGAGAGCGTAACGGTGACGCTGCCGGACCCTGCGTCCACGTCCGAGAAGCTGATCCCGGTAATGGCGGTGGGCGTGTCCTCGACCACCGTCAGCCCGCCCGGCACCGTGACCACAGGCGCGTCGTTGGTCGCCGTGACGGTCACCGTGCGAGTGGCCGCACTGCTGTCGGCGGCGCCGTCGTTGACCACGAAGGTGACGGTGCGAGTGCTGGTGACCGGGGTATCCGAGCTGTTGGAATAGGTCACGCTACGCAGTGCCGCCTGCCATTGCGCGGCGGTGGCTCCGGCGGCGGAAGTCAGGAACATGGTGCCGGTGCTGCTGTCGTAGCTGCCGACAATGTCGCCCATGGTGGCCGGATTGCTGGTGAAAGCGAGCGTATCCTCGACACTGCGGAAATTGCCGTCGATCTGCACCCTGGCGCTCTGCAGCAAAGGCGAGTCGGTGTCGATCACCGTGAGTCCGCTGTCGATCACCACCGGAGTCGAAGCGACGCCATCGCCTTCGACGAACGCGGCGCTGCCACTGCTGGTGGTGACCAGCGGCGCATCGTTGACCGCTGTGACGGTGATCGAGGCAGTGTCGCTGCCGATGGAGTACGGCGAGCCGCCGCCGGCGCCGGATGCATTGGCCTTGGTGCCTTGCAGGCCGGCTGTGATGTCAGTCTGGTCCCAGGCCCTGTAGGTGATGCTTGCGCTGGTGCCATTGATGCCGTCCGGCACGAAGCGCACGCGGTCGCTGCTGCGCAGCAGCAGCGCCGAATTGAAGGAAACCGCTCCGACGTTCTGCCAGCTGGCGCCGCCATTCACGCTGAATTGCCAGGTGCCGTTACCGGCGTCCAGGCCGGTGATGGCAATGCCCGTCAGCGCCCCGTTGTCGACGTCGCTGACGCCGCCGAGGAAGCTGGAGACGGCCTGGCCGACGTTGTTGACGTCGGAATCGGTCAGCCCGGTGAGCGTGGGCGCCGTCGGCGTCAGTACGGGCGCATCGTTTTCGCTGCTGACGATGATCGCCGCCTGGCCCGTTCCGCTGGAGAACGCGGTACTGCCGCCGTTGGTGCTGGTATCGCTCAGGTGGCGCACACCATTGGTGGAGGCAGTGCCGGAACTCCCGTCCCAGCCCCGGAACGACAGCGTCGCCGTCTCACCATTCTGCCCGTTGGGCACATAGCGCAACTGGGTAGTCGCCGACAGCGTGAGGGCGCTGGTGGCGCTGACACTGCCAAACTGGGTCCAGGTCGCGCCATCAGTGGAATACTGCCAGTCGCCACTGCCGGCGCTGGCGATGATGACAATGCCGCTGTTCGGGCCATCGGCGTCGGTGTAGGTCATGCCGCCCAGCAGGGTGGACACGGTGACTGCACTCGAGGTGGCGTCTTCGCTGGTGCCGGCCCATGCGTAGGGTCCACCGGACAATGTCGGAGCGTCGTTCACGGCGGTCACCATGACCTGCGCGGTGGCCAGGTTGGACGTGGCGCCCTCGGCGTCGATCACGGTGAAGTTGACCTGGCGGGTCATGTCGGTGCCGCCGAAGGTGGGGTCGTTCGAAAAAGACGAATAGCTCACCGAGCGCAGCACGGCCTGCAACGAGGCCAGCGAACCGCTGCCGCTGATCTGCATCACGCCGGTGCCGCTGTTGTAGGTCGACGAGAAGCCGCCGGAAAGGTTCGCCGACAGCATGTCACCCAAGCGAAAATCGCTGATGGTGACCGTGGCACCCTGGAAGGTCGTGCTGTCGGCATCGGCCACCACCAGGCCACCCACCAGTACGGCGGCGCTGCCGCCCTCGGTGTAGCTGGTCGTGTTGTTGGCGGGGCTCAGCGTCGGCGCATCGTTGACCGCGGATATGGCGACGGTCACCTGGCTGTTGGTAACACTGCTGCTGTCACCATCGTTCACGCCGATGGTGATGGTCCGGGCTTGCAGGCTGGGATTGCTACTGCTGTTGCTGTAGGTGAGGTTCGCCAACAACGCGGACACGGCTGCCGGATTGGCTGCCGAATTGAGCGTGATAGTCAGGTCAGTGGTACCGCTGCCGCCGCTGAAGGTGCCAATGACGATGCCGCCATAAGTCACATTGCTGCCACTGACACCAATCAGCCCTGCCCCCGCCCCCTGGTTGCGGATGGACAGCAAATCCTCGCCCGCCACGCGGTTGGTCGTGATGGAAGCGACCACCGTACCCCCGGCGAAGTCGGCCGAGTCGGCATCGGTCACCTGGGCATTGCCGCCAGCATCGAGCAGCACGGCACCTGCCTTCTCGACGAAGGTGACGGAATCGCCGTTGAGGTTGTTCACCGTAGGCGCCACATTAGGCGGCACAGCCACACCCACCGTAATGTCATCCAGATAGACCGACACATCAGCCGCGCCGTCCTGACGGACGATGCGCACTTCATCGATGAACTGCCATGCTGTACCCGAAACCGTCACCAGCGTACCGCCCGTGCCGTAATCGCCAGCGGTGAAATTCTGCGTGGCACCGGAAACCGCAACACCGTCGCGGTAGCCCACCAGACGATAGGCGCCGGAGTCGGACAGGCCGCGCTCGACCATCAGGGAGGTGAGCGCGAACTCCTCGCCCGAAGTGGCCTTGAACACTGCGGCTGCCTGGGTACCAGTGCTACCGCCCTGGTAGGTGCCGTTGAGAAAGACAGCATGGTCGTTGGAGCCATTGGCGAGACTGGAGTCCTCGACCATTTGGGTCACGTCGACGTAGCTGTCCTGGCCGATATCCTGGGTACCCTGGGCATTGAGAAGGGTGAAGGTCCAGTTGTTGATGATCCGTGACTGGCCCGGCGTGCCGAAGCTGCGCCCGCCGTTATCGGTGACAACTCCATCGAAGTTTTCGCTGGAAGGGGCGGCCAGCAACGCGTCGTAGTCGCTCAACGCCAGAGCCGAAGCCTCTATGCCCCCGACGTGTTGCTCCAGCACCCAGTCACCACCCTGACTTGCGGCGCCGGTCATGTCATCGGAAGCAGCAACATCAGCGCCGGTCGCGCTAGCCAGCGACTGAATGAAGTCGCGGCCAGCCCCTTGGGCGCCGATACTGCAACCGTAGAGCAGGATATCGCCCTGCTCGCCCAGCGCCTGCCCGATTCGGGTCAGCGCATCACGGTGAGAAGCCAAAGAAGACGCATCGAGCCACTCTCCGCCCAACTCGATCTTGCCAACGTCCCCATGGCTGAGAATGTGGATGCTGCCCACGTCGCTGCGCCCTTGCAGGTAGTCGGCGATCTGCTGCAGACCGTCCTTGCCGCTCTGCAACACCACCACCTCGGTACCTGGCTTCAACCCAGTGATCAACTGCTGGTAGTTCTTCACGTGAGCGTCGACGAACACCACTTCCTGGCGGTGATCCGAGGTGCCGGCGGGCACGGCGGAAAGTGCGTCCTGGCTGCCCTCGTGGGCGCTGTTGTCCTGCGCCGGGTGGGCCTGGGCGTCCTTCGCGGCGGTGTCGGTGGTCGGCTTGGCGTCAGCCGCCTCGGCCACGGTGGCGGCCACGGCGCCGTCGAACAGCATGCGCGGTTCCAGCGCCATCGCCAGGGCCGGTTTCACCGCGGCCTTGACCGGTACTGCACGCTTCGCCTTGTTCCACCACATGACCCACCTCCACTGCTCTTGGTCGAGAGCGGGATGCCCCGCTCTGTTGTTTGCTGCTGTTACGGTCGAAAACGAGCGATCAGTTGCGCGACGGGAAGACCCCTTTCAGCGCGATGATGAAATTGATGCTCAGGTAGGAGTTGCGCAGCGAGAAAGGCTGGCTGCCGCCGGAATGGGTCGCTACGCCGCCTCGCGGTTTTGGAAGACCGCCTGGAGCACCGCGCAACGGTCCGCGGTGGGCGCAATGGCCTGCGGCACGGCGCCGGGCAACCGGCGCAACTTGAGATAGAGGCCGTTTTCGCCGGCCACGACGAAACCCGGGCCTGCATACAGGCGCGTAGTGATGCTGGACGTCGAACTGCTGGGTGAGGAAGGCATCGATGGCGGACGTCCCCCAGGCTGCCTGGGCCAGCTCGGCGGGACGGGTGCTCGCATGAAGGGCGCGCAGGAACGCAAGGTCGGCGTCCACGGCGGGACGAAACCTCAACGCGAGTGAAGTCATGGTGCTTGAGTCCTTTCATGCGATAGCTGGGGAAGCTACCTACACCTTTTGTTATTGAATCGCGATCGCAATTTCCGGCAAGCCTACCTGATACTGAAGGCAATTCGCCACTGGATTTCGGCGCCAATATTCAGTCTTATCGCCGGCGCGGCTTTAAAGGTGCTTCGCCCGCTCATTCTCGGAATGCCGCGCCCCTGCCCTGCCCCAGGCGCAAGGCCTCCAGGGCCGGAGTCGCGAAGCGTAGCGGCAGCCGGGCGCAGGCCGGCAGGCGGGTGTCAGAATCCACTTTCGCGCACCCCCAGCGCCGCCAGCCGTCGCCAGATGCTGCTGAGCGGCGACTCGCCGCGCGCTGCCAGCACCACCTCGCCGCGCACCGGTTGCAGCAGTTCAACGGGCTGCTCGGCGCTCAGTCGCACGGCATATTGGCCTTGCACCGGCAGTGCCCTCCCCTCGTTGTCTCGCTGTACGGCAATGGCGCCCTGGCGGTCGGAAGCCAGGGCTTCCAGGTCCAGATGCGCAGTGCCGGTGGCATCCACCGACTCCAGGCGCACCGGGAGTGCCGGGCGCGCCGGATCATCGGCGACGAAGCGCCCCTGGGCACCGGGTTCGACGCGCCATACCGCCTGTTCGGCGACATAGCCGCGCAGCCGCACGCCCGGTTCTACTACCCGGGCCAGTGCCTGGCGCGGGGACAACCAGAGGCCGGGAACCAGTTCCGGCAGCAGGTCGCGCACCACCCCGGTGTGGGGCGCACGGATGTCCAGGCGTTCGCGTTGCGCGGCCAAGCCACGGTACTCGGCCACGGCTTCGGCCAGGCGTTGTTCCAGCACGCCGACGTCGGCGGCGGTCTCGCTGCGACCGGCCTGGCGCCGCAACTGCAATTGCGTGATATCGATTTCCCGACGGGTAATGCGCAGCCGCGCATCGAGGTCCGGCGATTCCAGTTCCAACAGCAGTTCGCCAGCGGCGACGCTCTGCCCATCGTTCACCGCCACCCGCTTGAGTCGCGCCGCCACGGGGGCATGGAGCGCCGAGGCGCGGGTGGCCTCCAGCACGGCGGGGATTTCCACGCTGCCGCGCCAGGGCGCCAGCAGCACCAGCAACACCAGCGCAAGGCCGGCGCCAAGCAAGGCCAGCCGGGAGGGCTGCGCCTGGTCGCGGCGCTGCCACCACTCGCGCCATTCGCGCCAGATCGGCAGGCCGATGAACCACACCAGTTCCACCAGCATCAGGAAGATGCCCAGGACCTTGAAGAACAGGTGGTAGACCGTCAGTGCGATTCCCAGGAACAGCGCCGCACGCCACAGCCAGGAGCCATAACCCCACAGCAGCAGGCGTCGGCGCATCCCGTCGGGCCAGGGCTCGGGCATCGGGTCGCCGTAGCCGAACAACGCCTCGCGCAGGCGCCAGCGGCACAGGGCGAAGGCGCGCCCCTGGAGGTTCTCGACGCCCAGCAGGTCGCTGAGCAGGAAGTAACCGTCGAAGCGCATGAAGGGGTTGAGGTTGACCAGCAAGGTGGTGACCCAGGTCGCGCTGGCCAGCATGAAGGCCGAGGTGCGCAACGGGCCGTCCGGCAGCAACGACCAGGCCAGCAGCGCCACGCAGGCCAGCGTCAGTTCCGCCAGTACGCCCCCGGCGCCGATCAGCAGGCGCGAACGTCGGTCATTGACGCGCCAGGCATCGCTGACGTCGGTGTAGAACAGCGGCAGCATCACCATGAAGGCCACGCCCATGCTCTGCACCCGACATCCGGCGCGCTTGGCCATGAAGGCGTGACCGAACTCGTGGCACAGCTTGGCAAACAGCAGCGCGACGCCGAAGGCCAGCGCACCGCCGAAGCTGAACAGGTGCGGAAAGGTCGCCAGGAAGCGGTCCCAGTCCCGCGCCACCAGCAGCAGGCCCAGACCGAGGGTCAAGGGCAGGCCGACTCGCAGCAGCAGCCGGCCATGGCGGGCCAGCCAGGGCCAGGCGCGATTGAGGAAGGCATCCGGCCGCCACAGCGGGATCCGGAAGAACAGGTACTGGTGCAGCAGGGACTTCCACAGCCCATGGCGCTGCAGCGCGGCCTTCTGCCGGTAGCTGCCGCGCTGCTCGCCGTCGGCCGGGCTGATCAGGTCCTGCTGGCGGAGGAACATCAGCAGTTGCTGCAACTCCTCCTCGCCCAGCCGCGCCCCGCCCTCGGCGTTGGCCGCCTGCAGCACGCGCTGCGGCTCACCCAGCGCCCAGTGGCGCAGCAGGCGCATCGCCGCCACGCCGAGCTTGAAGTAGCGCCCGCGCAACGGATCGGCCAGCGTCCATTGCGGCGAACCATCCAGCGCCGGCGCGCCCGGTGACAGCTGCAGATCGGCGCGCAGCGCCGGCAGTACCATTTAGAAACCCACCGTCTGGCGCAACGCGGCCAGGGGCCGGCGCAGCACATAAAGCAGGATCGGCGCCCGTTCGCCGTAGAGCTTGGCAGTGCCACGCAGGCCGATCCTGGGCGGCGCCGTGTCGAAACGCGCATCCAGGCGGTAGGCCAGCTGCCCGCCGGCGACCGGCTGGGCCTCATAGGCGCTACGTGCCAGGCGAGCGGCGTGGCGATTGAGCGGATCGCTGTCGAGGAACAACTGCACCTCCGCCTCCGGCGCCAGGCGAATGGCATTGGCCACCGCCAGGTCGATGCGCAGCTCGGCCTGGCGGGGATCGGCCAGCTCCATCAGGCGCTCGCCGGTCTGCACGGGTTTGCCGGTCCAGCGTTCGGCATCGGCGAAGACGGCGATGCCATCGCGCGGCGCCCGCACTTCAGCACGGGCCAGCAGGTCGCGGGCATAGTCGCGCTCGGCGCGTTTCTGCTCCACCCGCGCAGCCAGCAGGTCGACCTTGGCGCCTGATTCGGCGTCGGAGAAAGCGCGCTGGGAATTGGCCTTGAGTTCAGCCTCGGCCACGCCCAGGGAACGTTCGGCCACGTCGGCCTGGGCCTGCAGCGTGGTGGCGTCGAAACGCACCAGCAGCTCGCCGGCCTTGACCGTCTGGTTGGGCTTGACCAGCACCTGCTGGATCACGCCGTCCAGCGGCGCGGAGATCACCTGGCCATCCAGGGGAACCACCTCGGCGGGCGCCAGCACCGACTGGCGCACCGGCAGCAGCAACAGCACCAGCAGCGCGGCACCGATGGCCAGCAAGCGCCGCCGTGGCCAGCGCAGGCGCCAGGGCTTGCGCGGCTGCAGGGCCTGCCAGGCGTGGGCATAGGCATCGCCCAGTTGCACCAGCAAGGCCTGTTCGGCGTCGTTCCAGGGCTGTTCGCGCGCCAGCCAGAGGCCGCCGAACGGCGCACCCTGACGATCCACCAGCGGCAGCCAGAATACTTCGCCAACGGACAGCGCCTGCCAGTCGGCCTGCTGCTGCGCCCCCAGGGTCTGGAAATCCACCCGCTGGGGCTTGGCCAGGGCCTGCTGCTTCTGCAGCTGGGCGCAGGCCTGCTCGACGAACGCGACGAAGGGCGCGTTGGGCTCGACGACGCTGATCCCCGTCAGCGCCTGCACCTTGCTGGCGATCAGCAGTGCGGCGTGGCGGTAGCCGAACAGCGACTGGCCGTCGTTGACGATGTGATAGGCCAGCTGCTCGACCGTCTGCGCCGCGCGGGCCTGGCGTTCGAGCGCAAGAAACTGGGCGAAGACCCGCTCGGCCAGCCCGACCTGCGGTGCGTTCATGGCGTCTCCGCGAAGCGCGCGGTACCGCTCATGCCGGCCAGCAGGCCCTTGGCGTCACCCGGCAGCGAGGCAATCAGCGGCAGCATCTGGCTGCCCTCGTCGATCCGCGCGCCCAGGCGCTTGACCTCGACCGGCAACGCCTGGCCGGTTTCATCGGGGGTGAAGGTGAACGACTGCCCCACCTTCAGCCGGGCAACCCAGCGCGAAGGCACCAGCAGGCGGATTTCCAGGCTGCGGTTGTCGACGATCTCCAGCAGCGGCGCACCGCCGGAAACGCTCTCGAAGGGCTGCGCCTTGCGCTGCACGACCTGGCCGTCAAACGGCGCGACCACTGCGCAGCGGCCCACCTGGACCTTGTAGACCTGAGCCTGGGCCTGGGCTTCGGAGAGCTTCGCCTCGGCCAGCGCCACCTCGAAGCGGCCGACCGAGTTGAGCGCCGCCAGTTGGCGATTGTGTCCCAGTTGTTCGGCGGCCGCCTTGGCGCCCGCCTGGGCCGCATTCAACTGGGCCTGGTAGGCCGAGCAGTCAAAGCGCACCAGTACATCGCCCTTGCGGAAGGTCTGCCCTTCTGCGAAAGGCATCTCCAGAATGCGTCCCGACAGCTCGCTGGACAGCATGGCCTGGTCCCGCGCCCGCAGGATGCCGCGGACATCACTGGTGGCGCTGGCGGACGGCGGGCTGGGCAACAGCAGGTCGTCCTGGGCCGGTTCGGCGGCCTGAGCCATGCCCACCACCCCCAGCGACAACCCAATTCCCAGCCAAATCCCTTTAGTCATTATTCTTGTCTCCCGGCAGATCGGCGAAGTCTACGGGAGTCTCTCGTTGTCGGAAATTGGCTTCAGAAGAATTCCTGCGTAGGCTGGATCGCCAGACTGCGCCCGCCAGGACCACGGAATGGACAGCCGTCTGCGGGACCACCAGCAACTCCATGAAAGGGGTTACGCACTGTTGCGTCAGGCGATTCCCTCGCAGGCCCTGCGCCGCCTGCCCTGGTTGCTCGCCGCTAGTTGACGCCTAGGGCTTCCAGTCGATCCCCGAGTCCGCCAGGTACGCATCGACCGCCGCCCCCACCGTGGGATGGAAGGCGTTCGCCCCCAGCCCCTCGAACAGCTCGAACTGCTTCATCTTGTCCTTCACCGGGTCCTTCATTTCGGCGAACTGCAGCTCCACGCCGCGACGCTCCAGCGCCCGGTCCAGTTCGGCGAGCATGTCGGCGGAGGTGATGTCGATGCTGGTCACCGGGCTCGCGGCGATCACCAGGCGCTGCACCGGGGTGGGAGACTCGTCGAGGGCCGCCAGCACCTGGTTCTGGAACTGCTCGGCGTTGGCGAAGAACAGCGGCGCATCCCAGCGCAACAGCACCAGGCCGGGGATGCGCCGCGCATTCGGGTAACGCGTTACGTCGTGATAGCCGCGCACGCCCTCGACCCGTCCCAGTACGGCGTGGTGCGGTCGCCAGCCATCCCAGAGGAACTCGATCACCGAGATCACCACGGCGATGCAGATGCCCGGAATGGCACCGAACACGGCCACTCCGGCAAAACACCCCATGGACAGCCAGAACTCCCACTGCTGCAGGCGGAAGATGCGCATGAGGTCAGTGAACTCGAACAGCCCCAGCGCGGCGGCGATCACCACGGCGGCCAGGGCGCTGGTGGGCAGGTGTTGCATCAGGTTCGGCGCCGCCAGCAGCAGCAGGGTCACCGCCAGTGCACCGATGACGCCGGTGAGCTGGGTCTTCGCCCCCGCAGCTTCGGCGACCGGGGTGCGCGACGAACTGCTGCTGATGGGGATGCCCTGGAACAACCCGGAAGCCACGTTCGCCACCCCCAGGCCGAACATTTCCTGGTTCGGGTTCACCGGCGTTTTCAGCCGTGCCGCATAGGTGCGCGACAGCACGCTGGTGTCGGCGAAGGACACCAGCGCCACGGCGATGCCGCCAAGCACGACCTCCAGCAGGTCGATATCCGCCAGCCAGGGGAAGGCGAAGTGCGGCAGCCCCTGCGGTAGTTCACCGAGCACCTTGACGCCCTGGCTGCCAAGGTCGAACAGGCTCACCGACAGGGTCGCCAGTACCACGGCGATGAGAATGCCCGGCACGCGCGGAAAGCGCCTGAGCAGCAGGATCAGCGCGAGGCACCCCGCCCCCACCGCCAAGCTCGGCCAGTTGCCCTGCCCGCCCAGCAGCGCCTCCGCCAGCGTCCACAGGTCGCGCAGCGGCCCCTGGCTGTCGAATGACAGGCCGAAGAGCTTCGGCAACTGGCTGATCAGCACCGTCAGCGCGATGCCATTCATGTAGCCATAGCGGATCGGCTTGGACAGCAGTTCGGTGATGAAGCCCAGGCGCAGCAGCCCGGCGATCATGCACACCACCCCGGAAACCAGCGCCATCAGGCTGGCAATGGCGATCGCCCGCTGCGGATCGCTGGCCGCGTATTGCACCACCACCGCCAGGATCGGCGCGGCCAGCGCCGAGTCGGGGCCGAGGACGAGAATGCGGCTGGGCCCGAACAGCGCGTAGGCCAGCAGCGGGATGATGGTCGCATAGAGTCCGTAGATGCCCGGCACGCCGGAAGCCTCGGCATAGGCGATGCCCACCGGCACCAGCATGGTGGTCAGCACCAGACCGGCAGCCAGATCCTTGGGCAGCCAGTGCAACTGATAGCCGCGCAGGGTGACGAGCCCCGGCAGCCAGCGCTGCCAGGCGAAGCCGGAAGGGTTCTGCGGCGAAGAATCGGGCATGGGGACGGACAGCTCCGGACGACAACGGCGAAAGCCCCGCGCAACGGGAGCCTTTTCGTCCCCTAGCGTAGATCAGCCGCGCAGCCGCTGATGGTGCTTCCGGTCAAGAACGCCGTTCTCCGGGCGATCGCGGCGTCTGCCCGTTCCTGCAGCACCATCCTGCAGGAGCGGGCTGCGCAAGACGTGTCCAACCGGGAAAGCATCACTGCCCGGCGCTGGCCAGCAGTCGCCGGGCGTGGCCCAGCACCGGGGCGTCGACCATCTCCCCGTCGATCTGGAAGGCCGCCGCCCCGCCTTCGGCTGCCGCCACCACGCGGCGTGCCCAGTCGAGTTCGTCGGCGCTGGGCGCCAGGGCGGCATGCACCACGCCAACCTGTTTCGGGTGGATACACAGCGCGCCGAGCAGGCCCAGGTCACGGCCATGGCGAATGGTCGCGGCAAAACCCTCGGCGTCGTCGAACGCCGGGAACACCGTGTCCAGCGGCGGTTGCAGGTCGTTGACCCGTGAATGCAGCAGCAGGCCCAGCCGTACCTGGTCGTAGACCCCGGCGGCAGCCTGGGTGCCGCTGCGCATGCCGATGTCCAGCGCCAGGTCGAGGCCGCCGAAGGTCAGCCGCTCGACCCCTTCGCAGGCGGCGATCTCTCCCAGTGCCAGCAGCCCGCGGGCGCTCTCGATCAGCGGCCACACCGGCTTGCCGCACGACGCCACGATGCGCACCTGCATCGCCCGCTCGGCCTTGGGCAGCAGGATGCCGATGACGCCCGGCAGACTGCGGCACAGTTCCAGGTCGGCGGCCTGTTCCGGATCGCCGGCGGCGTTGATCCGCACCCGCACGCGAGCGTCCGGATTGGCCTTCAGGAAGGCTTCGAGATTGCCCCGTGCCTGGGCCTTGAGCGACGCCTCCACGGCATCCTCGAAGTCGACGATCACCGTGTCCGCACCGCTGGCCAGGGCCTTGGCGAAACGCTCCGGGCGGCTGCCGGGCACGAACAGTGCGGTTCTTGCGATGCAGTCCACGGGGTTTTCCTGGCTCATGGGGCTCTCCTGGGTCATACCGCGCCCTGCTCGTGCAGGCGCTGGATATCACCGGGGGTATAGCCCAGTTCGCGGAGCAGGTCATCCGTCTGTTCGCCCAGCGCCGGCACGGCATCCATGCGCGGCGCGTAGGCGTTGCTGGTGGCCGGCGGCAACAGCGCCGGCAGGCGGCCGGCCGGGCTGTCGATTTCGCGCCAGCGCTCGCGGGCGGCCAGTTGCGGGTGCTGCCACAGGCCGCGCATGTCGTTGACGTGGGCGTTGGCGATCTGAGCCTGCTCCAGGCGCTCCACCACCTGCTCGGCACCCAGTCCGGCAAAGGCCTCGACGATCAGCCCGCGCAACGCGTCGCGATTGGCCACGCGCAGGCTGGTGGCGGTGAAGCGGGCATCTGCCGCCAGCTCGGGGCGCTGCAGGACAATCTCGCAGAACAGTTTCCATTCACGCTCGTTCTGCACGCCGAGCATCACGCTGCCGCCATCGCCCGTGGGGAACGGTCCGTAGGGATAGATGGTGGCGTGGGCGGCGCCGGCACGCGGCGGCTGCGACTGGCCTTCGAACGCGTAGTACAGGGGGAAGCCCATCCACTCGGCCATGCCTTCGAGCATCGACACCTCGACGCGGCTGCCCTCCCCTGTGCGGCCACGCAGCAACAGTGCAGAAAGGATGCCGCTGTAGGCATACATCCCGGCGGAGATATCGGCGATGGAGCAGCCGGCCTTGGCCATCTCGTCAGCCCCCGGCCCGCCGGTCACCGAGAGGAAGCCGCTCTCGCTCTGGATCAGCAGGTCGTAGGCCTTCTTCTGTTCGTACGGGCCGCCCTCGCCGTAGCCGGAGATGTCACAGACGATCAGGCGCGGGAAGCGCTCGTGCAGCGCCTCGAAGGACAGCCCCAGCCGCGCGGCGGCGCCCGGCGCAAGGTTCTGCACCAGCACGTCGGCGCGCTCCAGCAACTGCTCCAGCACGGCCTGCGCCGGCTGCTGCTTGAGGTCCAGGGACAGGCTTTCCTTGGAGCGGTTGGTCCAGACGAAATGCGAGGCCAGGCCGCGCACGCGTTCGTCATAGCCACGGGCGAAATCGCCGACGCCGGGACGCTCGATCTTGATCACGCGGGCGCCGAGATCGGCCAGCTGGCGGGTGCAGAACGGCGCGGCGATGGCGTGTTCCAGGCTGACGACGGTGATGCCGTCAAGGGGACGCGAACTCATGGGCAACTCCAGACGCCGGCCCGCTGGCCGACGCTACGATTCGGTGGGCCGGGCGACAGTGCCGCCCGGCAGAGGCTCAGGGGAAGTCGCCTTCAGTGGAAAACGCCGAGGTCGGGCAACGCGTGCAGCCCCCAGCTGGCCTGCGCCAGGCGATCCGCCTCGGCTGTACTGCGCTGGCCGGCGAAGGCCAGCAGGCGGCGGAACTTGTCCTCCAGCTCGGCGCGGCTCAGGCCGTTGCCGGGGTCGCCCTTGGGCTCGTCAATGGCACCGTGCAGCTGGCGGCCGTCAGTGGTCAGGACGTCGACACGGCCAAGCCAGCGCCGTGGGTAGGCACCGTCCACTTCCGCATCGAGCTGCATGCTGACCTTCTCGCGGAAGGCAGAAACCTCGGCGTCGCTCAGGGCGAACTCCTCGAACTCCACCAGCCCGGCCTTGCCGTGTACGGCGATCAGGCCCAGCACGGTGCCCATGGAGAACTTCGCCTGGTGCACCGTCTGCGGCACCACCACGCGGCCGAGCACATCGATGGCGCCCTGGTGTACGCGGGTGGTGACCCTGGCGATGTCGCCATGCTTGAGCCCTTCGCGCTGCATCAGGCCCAGCAGCGCATCGGCGGCGGGATGGGTGTGGCGGCAGGAGGCATGGAACTTGTAGGAGGTCTCGCAGAGCGCCCAGCGCGTGCCCAGGCCATCCACCAGTCGGCTGGGGTCGGCGTCGCTGGACATGCCGGCGGCCATGCCCTGCTCGCCTTCGAGGATGTTCTGCGCGCCGGTCAGGCCGTCGGCCGTCAGGTAGGCGGCGAGCAGGCCGTCAGCGGCGGCCTTCGCCGTATGCAGCTGCTTGGAGTCGGCCGCGTCACGCAGGAACTCCCAGAGTCCGGCAGCCTGGGTGCCGGCGCTGCCCAGGCAATGGACGAACTGGCGGCTGTCCAGGCCCAGCAGCTTGCCCACGGCCACTGCAGCGGCCAGGGTGCCGACCGTGGCGGTAGTATGGAAGATGCGGTAGTGCGAGCGGCCGAGGAATTCGCCGATGCGGATGCCCGCCTCGTAGCCGGCGACGCTGGCGAGGATCAGTTCGCGGCCGGACTTGCCCAGCTCCTGCGCGGCCGCCAGCGCTGCCGGGAAGACCACGGTGGCCGGGTGCAGCACGGAACTGTTGTGCAGGTCGTCCTGCTCCACCAGGTGTGAGCTGGCGCCGTTGACCAGGGCGGCGAAGTAAGCGGAAGTCGAGGTGCCGTCCACCAGCACACGGCTCTTGCCGCTCGCCGGCCCCATGCGCTGGGCGTAGCGCTGGAACAGCGGGATCGGGTGGCGGTTCTGGCTGGCCAGGGCCGAGCCGAGCCAGTCGAGGAACAGTTCTTCGGTGTATTCGACCACGGACGTCGGCAGGTCTTCGTAACGCAGACCGGCCAGGAACTCGGCGAGGGCGTGGGTATTGTTCATCGCTTGTCGTCCCCGGTGTCAGAAGGAACGCGGCAGTTCGAGCAGGTGCTCGGCCACGTAGGAGAGGATCAGGTTGGTGGAGATCGGCGCCACCTGGTACAGGCGCGTCTCGCGGAACTTGCGCTCGACGTCGTATTCGTTGGCGAAGCCGAAGCCGCCGTGGGTCTGCAGGCAGGCGTTGGCCGCTTCCCAGCTGGCCTTGGCCGCCAGGTACTTGGCCATGTTGGCAGCGGCGCCGGCGTTCTTGCCGCTGTCGTACTCCTGGCAGGCGCGCCAGCGCATCAGGTCGGCGGCCTCGATCTCGATGTGCGCCTCGGCGATGGGGAACTGCACGCCCTGGTTCTGCCCGATCGGCCGGCCGAACACCACGCGGTCGCGGGCGTACTGGGCGGACTTCTCGGTGAACCAGCGGCCGTCGCCGATGCACTCGGCGGCGATCAGCGTCCGCTCGGCATTCAGGCCGTCGAGGATGTACTTGAAGCCCTTGCCCTCTTCGCCGATCAGGTTGCCGGCGGGGATTTCCAGGTTGTCGAAGAACAGCTCGTTGGTCTCGTGGTTGACCATATTGGCGATGGGTTGCACGGTCAGGCCGTTGCCAATCGCCTCGCGCAGGTCGACGAGGAAGATCGACATGCCCTCGGACTTCTTCTTCACCTCCGCCAGCGGCGTGGTGCGGGCCAGCAGGATCATCAGGTCGGAATGCTGGATGCGCGAAATCCACACCTTCTGGCCGTTGATCACGTACCGGTCGCCCTTGCGTACGGCGGTGGTCTTGATCTTGGTGGTGTCGGTGCCGGTGGTGGGCTCGGTGACGCCCATGGATTGCAGGCGCAGTTCGCCGCTGGCGAGCCTGGGCAGGTAGTAGGCCTTCTGCTCGGCGCTGCCGTTCCGCAGCAGGGTGAACATGTTGTACATCTGCCCGTGGATGGTCCCGGAGTTGCCGCCGCAACGGTTCACTTCCTCGAGGATCACCGACGCCTCGGCCAGGCCCAGGCCGGAGCCGCCGTACTCTTCCGGAATCATCGCCGACAGCCAGCCGGCTTCGGTCATGGCGCGGACGAAGTCCTCGGGGAAGCCCTTCTCTTCATCGATCCTGCGCCAGTATTCGGCAGGGAACTCCGCACACAGGGCGCGCACGCCTTCACGGATAGCCTGGAGTTCGTCGGGGGTGGACGTCATCGAATCACCTCATGTCTTTCTTGTTGGAGGCACCGTAGGCGGTGCAGTCAGTCGAATTCCACTTCGCCGCGCTGGGCGATGCCGGCGCCGTTGCCGGCCCAGACCTCGGCCTTGCCGGCAGCGCTCAGGCGGCCGCCGACTTCGAACGGCTCGGGGCTGATCAATGGGCGCAAGCCCCGGTAGGCGTAGCGGCGCAGGCGCGCTTCGGGGTTGGCGCGGCAGAAGGCGCGCAGGTTCAGGGTGCCGATCAGCGGGCCGTGCACCACCAGCCCCGGGTAGCCTTCGGTCTCGGTGACGTACGGCCAGTCGTAATGGATGCGGTGGCCGTTGAAGGTCAGCGCGGAGTAGCGGAACAGCAGGATCGGCGAAGGCTCCACCGTTTCGCGCCAGTCCCCGGCGGGCACTGCGTCGCCGCTGGAAAGCCTGGGCGGCGTCGGCTCGCGGTAGACGATGTCCTGCTCCTCGCTGAAGGCCAGGCGGCCGTCCTGGCGGAAGTCGTGGCGCAAGGTGACGAACAGCAGCGCGCCGGTACGGCCGTGCTTTTCCTCGACATTCAGGATGGTGGTGGTGCGCCGGGCCACACCGCCGACCCGCAGCGGCTCATGGAACTCCAGGCGGCCGCCGGCCCACATGCGGTTGCGCCCATCGGCCGGCGGCAGGAAGCCGCCCCGCGCCGGATGACCATCGGCGCCCAGGCCCGGCTCGGTCACTTCGTCCTGGAAGAACATCCAGTGCCACAGCGGCGGCAGCGCATCACCCTTGGCCGGCGCCTCTTCGGCGAGGGTCACGGCGAGGCGGCGGACCAGCACGGCACTCAGTTCTTCCTCGCGTTCCTGGGAACGGCCGATCCAGTCGGCGTACGGCGAATCGCTCATGGGGGACCTCTTGGCAGAGTGGATGACGCCGAGGATGCAACAGGGCTTGCGTTCGGCGAATCCACATTTTCATAATCCGGCGTTAAACTGTAACGAACGCCACTCTCCTACCCCAGCCTAGCGGGAACCCCTTGCATGCATTTCGACCTCGCCGACCTGCGCCTCTTCGTCCATATCGCCGAAGCCCCCAGCCTCACCCAGGGCGCACGTCGTGCCCACCTTTCCGCCGCAGCTGCCAGCGCACGGATCAAGGCCCTCGAAGGGCAACTCGACTGCCGCCTGCTCTACCGCGACAACCGTGGCGTCGAATTGACCCCGGCCGGCGAGCGCCTGCTGCAGCATGCGCGGGTGATCCTGCGCCAGGTCGAGCACCTGAAGAACGACTTCAGCCACCAGGCCGGCGACCAGGTCGGGCATATCCGCATCTTCGCCAACACCACGGCGGTGACCGAGTTCCTCCCCGAGCTGCTGGCCGACTTCCTCGCCGAACGCCCCGGCGTCAGCGTGGACCTGCAGGAACGGCTGAACCGCGACATCGTCCGCGCGATCATCGACGGCTCGGCGGACCTGGGCATAGTCGCCGGCCCGGTGCGGGCCGAGGGCCTGCAGATCGTCCACTTCAGCACTGACCGGCTGGTCCTCGCGGTCGCCCCGGACCACCCCCTGTGCGCCCTGCCCCGCCTGACCCTGGGCGACACCCTGGACTACCCGCACATCGCCCTGCACGAGGGCAGCACCCTGCAGCTGTTCCTGCGCGAACAGGTGGAACGCGTCGGCGGCGACCTCAACCTGCGCATCCAGGTGGCCAGCTTCGAGGCGATCTGCCGGATGGTCGAGGCCGGCGTCGGCATCGGCGTGATTCCCGAGACGGCGGCCCTGCGCCACAGCCGCACCATGAACCTGCGCATCCTGCCGCTGGACGAGCCCTGGGTGCTGCGCGAACGCAGCGTGTTGTTGCGCGATCACGAGGCGCTGCCGGCCAGCGCCCGTGCGCTGGTCGACCTGCTGCGCGACCTGCGCGATGCCCCGGCGCAACCGACCCCTTGAGCGACGCGGCAGGGCTTTTTGCAATGCGCCGGCAGAGCCCATATGATGGATATATGTTTTGTAATGCTTCATATGGAGACTGAGCCGCAATGGGCATCATCAACCTGGACGACGACCTTCACGACCAGTTGCGTCGCGCGAGTTCGGTGGCCTGCCGCTCGATCAACGCCCAGGCGGCGTTCTGGATCAAGATCGGCATGCTCTGCGAGCTGGAGCCGACCCTGAGCTTCAACGAGATCGTCACCCGCGAACTGCAGGAGGCCGGGGTGAGATACCCGGCCACGGCAGGCGCGAAATGATCAAGACCGCGGGGGAACTGGCCCTGATGGCCGAGTCCGGCCGGCTGCTGGCGAAAGTCTTCGGCTTCGTCGACACGCTGCCGCTGGCCGGCATGACCACCCTGGAAGTCAACGACCGGGTCGAGCGCTACATAGTCGACGAGCTGCAGGCGCGGCCGGCCAGCAAGGGCCAGTACGGCTTCGCCTATGTGCTCAACTCCTCGCCCAACCAGGTGGTCTGCCATGGTGTGCCGTGCGCGGCGGATCGGCTGCAGGACGGCGACATCGTCAACTTCGACATCACCCTGGAGAAGAACGGCTTCATCGCCGATTCGAGCAAGACCTACCTGATCGGCAAGGTCTCGCCGGCCGCCAGGCGCCTGGTGGAAACCACCTACGAGGCGATGTGGAAAGGCATCCGCGCCGTGAAGCCCGGCGCGCGCCTGGGCGACATCGGCCACGCCATCGAACGCCACGCCCGGCAGCATGGCTACACGGTGGTCGAGGACTACTGCGGCCACGGCATCGGCCGCGAGATGCACGAGCCGCCGCAGGTGCTGCACTTCGGTCGCCCGCGCACCGGCCAGGTGCTGCGCGAAGGCATGGTGTTCACCATCGAACCGATGCTCAACGAGGGGCATTCCGGGGTGAAGACCCTGAAGGACGAATGGACCGTGGTGACCCTCGATGGCAAGCTTTCCGCGCAGTTCGAACACACCGTGGCCGTCACCGCCAAGGGCTTCGAAGTCCTCACGCTGCGCCCCGAGGAGCGCAGCAGCCACTGAGCCGCCGCTCAACCGTCGGTTGAGCGGGTCAGCCCTTCCCAGCGGGCGATCTCTTCCTCCAGCGCCGAAAGCTTCTGCCGCACCAGGCCCAGCGCATCGCTGCCCAGCAGCAGGTGCCGTGGCGGCACCGGCGCCTCGATCGCCGCCAGCATCGCCTGCGCGGCTTTCACCGGATCACCCGGTTGCTTGCCGCTTTTCTCCTGGCGCGCCTGGCGCACCGGGTCGAACAGCGCATCGTAGTCGGCGATGGAGCGCGGGCTGCGCACCATGGAGCGCCCTGCCCAATCGGTGCGGAAGGAACCCGGAGCCACCGCCGTCACCGCGATGCCGAAGCCTTCGACCTCCTTGCCCAGCGCGTCGCTGATGCCCTCCAGGGCGAACTTGCTGCCGCAGTAGTAGGCGATGCCCGGCAGGGTGATGTAGCCGCCCATGGACGTGATGTTGAGGATGTGCCCACGGCGGCGCTTGCGCATGGCCGGCAGCACGGCCCTGATCATCGCCACGGCGCCGAAGACGTTCACCTCGAACTGCCGGCGCATCGCC
Source organism: Enterobacterales bacterium AE_CKDN230030158-1A_HGKHYDSX7 (assembly GCA_046940325.1). Lineage (GTDB taxonomy): Bacteria > Pseudomonadota > Gammaproteobacteria > Pseudomonadales > Pseudomonadaceae > Pseudomonas. The sequence continues at coordinate 410,989 of JBKYMN010000004.1, forward strand.
TCCAGCGGCGACTCCTCGAGTATGCCTTCGTGGCCGTAACCGGCGCTGTTCACCAGGACGTCGAGCGGGCCGACGCTGGCCTCGGCTCCCGCAACCACGCTGGGGATGGCGTCGACATCGGTCACATCGAGCAGGCGGCCGAAGATCTGCCCAGGCGCCAGTGCTTCCAGCTCGACGCGGGCCTGCTCGGTGCGCACCGTGCCGACCACACGATGTCCGGCTGCGAGCGCCTCACGAGCCAGGGCCAGGCCGAAGCCGCTATTGGCGCCGGTGATCAGCAGGGTCTTGAGAGATGACATGGGGATGACTCCATTACGGGGAATTGAGTGCACAATACGCAGCCAGACCTCGCGTTCAGAGACCTCAACCTCTGCCGTTATTGCCTGATTCTATGAATTCGGATATCGAAGCCCCCAGCGCCGACCCGGCGCGCATGACTGCCCTGCTCGGCGCACTGGCTCCGCAGGAGGGCTACAACCTCACGGCGCTGCCGAGCGTCAGGCTGCTCCGCTCGAATCGACCTCTGGCGCGCACTCCAGTGCTCTACGATCCCGGTATCGTGATCGTCTGCCAGGGCTGCAAGCGCGGCTACTTCGGCGATGAAATCTACGTCTACGACGAACAGCACTACCTGGCCGTCGCGGTGCCTGTGCCCTTCACCATGGAAACCGACGCGACTGCCGAGCGGCCGCTGCTGGCCATCTACCTGCACCTGGACCTGCAGCTCGCTGCCGAGCTGATGTTGCAGATCGACCAGCAAAGCCTCCCGTCAGGCAAGCCATTTACCGAGGATGCGCCGCGCAGCCTGTTCTCCAGCCCGATGGGCCCGGCGCTGACGCAGTCCGTGCTGCGTTTCCTCGAAGCACTGAGCGACCCACTGGAGGCCGCCATCCTCGCACCGGCCTTGCTGCGCGAGCTGTACTTCCGCGTGCTGACCGGCGCCCAGGGCAACGCCATGCGCGCGGCGCTGGCCATGCGGGGCCGCTTCGGCAACATCGCCAGGGCCCTGCAGCGCATCCACACGAGCTACGCGCAACCCATCGACCTTCCGCAGCTGGCCAGCGAGGCCGGCATGAGCGTTCCGTCCTTCCATAGCCACTTCAAGGCCATTACCCGCACCTCGCCCATGCAGTACCTCAAGTGCACGCGGCTGCACCAGGCGCGGTTGCTGATCGTGCGCCAGGGCATGACGGCGCAGGCAGCGAGCCTGGCTGTCGGCTACGCCAGCGCCTCGCAGTTCAACCGCGAGTTCAAGCGCCTGTTCGGTCGCACACCCTTGGCGGAGGCGCAGCGCATGCGGGACAACTTCGCGATTCCGCCAGCGCAGGAAGCCTCGGTTTACGTCTCGTCTCACTGAATCAGGCTTCCAGCGCTCGTATAATTCCATGAATCGACTGATTGGTGATTGTTTATTGCTGCATTTAACGAAATACAGCAACTCAACGCCATAAATCGGCTGGAAGTTTCACTTAGAATGCTGACTCCCCCAGGAGCCGCCTATGCAACCGCTCGACTCTCCCACTCGCCTCGAAGGGCTCGCGCCATGACCTGCGCCCTGTCCCTGGAGGCGCTCGCCTATGACCACCAGGACGGCGAGGAAATCCTGCCGCACTGCCACACCCAGGCGCAGCTGATCCACTCGATCTCCGGCGTGATGCTGGTGGGTGCGGCGCAGAAGAACTGGGTGGTGCCACCCGGCCACGCGCTGTGGGTACCGCCGGGCACCGAGCACCAGATCCGCATGTTCGGCAGCGTGCGCATGCGTACGCTGTTCATGCCTGCGTCCACCTGGCCCTGGGGTGGCCAGCAATGCCAGCTGATCGCGGTGACGCCCCTGCTGCGGGAGCTGCTGGTCTCCGCCAGCGCGATACAACCGGGCGAAGGCAATGAGCACCGCCGCCGTTGCCTGCACGAACTGCTGCTGGTGGAAATGGACGCGGCGCAGACGGTCGGCATCCACCTCGCCATGCCACGGGACCCACGCCTGTTGCGGCTGTGCAACGCGGTGATCGGCGCTCCGGCGGACGAAACCGGCATGGAGGACTGGGCGCAGCAGCTGAACATGAGCAGCCGCACCCTCGCCCGCCTGTTCCAGCGCGAATTGGGGATGAACTTTGGCGACTGGCGCACCCGCGTGCGCATGGTCCTCAGCCTGCAACGCCTGATCGCCGGTGCCTCGGTCCTGGAAGTGGCGCTGGAGCACGGCTACCAGAGTCCGAGCGCCTTCTCGCAGACCTTCAAGCGCATCCTCGGGCAGTCGCCCAGCCACTATCAGGCGGCCCGCAGCTGAGCAGCCTGTCATTTTCGCGAGGCTGGTTGTCGGTCGTGCGAGAGAGCCGCAGCGGCTGAGTCCCTAACCTGCGGGAGTCCGAAGCAAAGTGACTCCCCGACATGCCCATACCCTCCTCTCTCCCGCGACAGTCGCTGCTCGCCCTGGCTTGTGCCGGCCTGCTGCTCGGTGGCTGCTCGGCGGTCAGCGAACATCAGGTGCCTGCTACCCGGCCGCCCGCTGGCGGTGACTGGCAGGCACTCGCCAGCGGTACCGCTACGCAGGAGCCGCCTGCCGATTGGTGGCGGCTGTACAACGATCCGCAGCTCGACCAACTGGTAGCCCGGGCCCTGCGGCACAACCAGGACCTGCAGGCCTCCCTCGCCCACGTCGACGAGTTGCTGGCCCTGCTGGGCCAGGCGCGCGCGCAACGTTGGCCCAGCACCACAGCGAGCTGGCAGACCTTCTACGGCCGCACCCGCGATGACCAGACCGAAGCCAAGGCTACCGGCAGCCGCGCCGACTCGCAGTGGAACCAGGTGCCGGGGTTCGCGCTGGACTACCAGCTCGACCTCTGGGGCCAGGTGCGCCAGTCGATCCTGGCCGCCCAGGCCAACGCCGAGGCAGCCCAGGCCGCCCATGACCAGTTGCGGGTGAATGTCGCCGCCGGTACTGCCCGCGCCTATGCCAATGCCTGCGCCTATGCCGCGCGGGCCGCCATTCAGCAGCGCTCAGCCGAGACCGTGGCGCACAGCCTCGATCTCACTCGCCGCCAGCGGCGTGCCGGGCTGGTGACCGACCTGGAGGTGGACCGCGTACGCAGCCTGCTGGAGGAAACCCGTGCCCAGCTGCCGCACCTGCAGGCCGAACACCAGTCGGCGCTGGAAGAACTGGGCGTTCTCACCGGCAGCGAGCCGGGGCAACTGCCCGCCGCGGTCAGCGACTGTCAGCACGTGCCTCAGCTGAGCCGGGCCCTGCCGGTCGGCGATGGCTGGGCAATGCTCCGGCGTCGCCCGGACATCCGCGAAGCCGAACGCGCGCTGGCCGCTGCCAGCCATGAAGTCGGAGCGCGCCAGGCGGATTTCTATCCCAGCGTGTCCTTCGGTGCTTCGGTCAGTTCCTCTGCCGAGCGCCTGCATGACCTCGGCGACCACGAGGCGATCACCTATGCCGTCGGTCCACTGATCAGCTGGAGCTTTCCCAACCTGCTCGCCACCCAAGCCCGCCTCGAAGGCGCCCAGGCCCAGGAACGCCAGCAATTGGCCCGCTTCCGGCAACAGGCGCTGGTGGCGCTCAGGGAGGTTCGCCAGAGCCTGGCCCGCTACAGCGGCGAGACCGGTCACCGCGATGCACTGGTCAGCACGCTCGACAGCAGCCGCAACGCCTACCGCCTGGCGCAGGCGAACTACCGGGCCGGCGCCCTGGACTTCCTCGAGGTGCTCGACAGCGAGCGCGCCATGGTCCGCCTCGAAGCGGACAAGACCGAAGCCGACCGGCAACTGGTCGAGCGGCAGATCGAACTCTTCCACGCCCTCGGCGGTGGCTGGCAGGCAGAGCCGGCCAGCGACATCGCCGGGCGACCCACCACTTCCACGGGATCAACGCGATGAACATTGCCGTCGACGACAAGCACACCGACTCCGCCGACCAGGCCGCGCAGCGGGACAGGAAACGCCGCCGGATATGGCTGGGCAGCAGCGTCCTCGCCGCAGCCGCGCTGGGCTTCGGCTTCTACTGGGCCGGCATCGGCCGTTACCTGGAGGACACTGACGACGCCTACGTGCGCGCCGACTGGATCACTATCAGCCCCAAGGTCTCGGGCTATGTCGCGGAGGTCCTGGTGGAAGACAACCAGCGCGTGGCCGCCGGTGCCGCGCTGGTGCGCATCAGCGACCGCGACTACCAGGCCCGCCTGCAGCAGGCTCGGGCCAAGCAGGCCGGGGCGCGCGCCGCCATCGCCGCGCAACAGGCCGCGCTGGCCACCCTGGACGCGCGGCTGAAGGAGCAGCAGGCGCTGATCGACCAGGCTGCCGCCGATCTCGACAGCGCCCGCGCCGAGCGCCAGCGCGCCCAGCTGGATTACCAGCGCTACCGCGACCTCGTGGCCCAGCGGGCGGCGAGCGAGCAGCGCCTGGAGAGCGTCACGGCCGATTTCGCCCGTGCGCGCTCCGCGCTCACGGGCGCCGAAGCCGCCGCCACCCGGCAACGCACCCGCCTGGGCGTGCTCCAGGCCAGCCGTGAGCAGGCCGCCGCCCAACTGCAACAGCAACAGGCCCGCGCCGCCGAGGCGGATGCCGGCCTGGCGCTGGCGGAGAACGAGCAGGAAGACACGCTGATCCGCGCGCCCATCGACGGCGTGGTCGGCCAGCGCCGTGTGCGCCAGCGCCAGTACGTCACGCCCGGCCTGCCGCTGCTGGCCCTGGTACCGGTGGAGCAGTCCTATGTGGTGGCCAACTACAAGGAGACCCAGCTGCGCCGCATGCGCCCCGGCCAACCCGTGGAGGTGCGCGTGGACAGCTTCCCCGGCGCGGTGCTGCATGGCCGCGTCGAAAGCTTCTCGCCCGGCTCGGGAGCACTCTTCGCCCTGCTGCCGCCGGACAACGCTACCGGCAACTTCACCAAGATCGTCCAGCGTTTCCCGGTACGCATCACCCTCGATGCCGATGCTCGCCGGCAGGTGCCGATCCTGCCCGGCATGTCGGTGATCGCCGAGGTGGACACCCGCGACGGCGGCGAGGCGCAGCCCCATGGCCAGTGAAACCGGGAAAACCTCCCTCAAGGCCTGGGTGGCGGTGATCGGCGGGTTGTTCGGCTGTTTCATGGCCGGCATGAACGTCCACGTCACCAGCGCCGCCCTGCCGGAGATCCAGGGCTCGCTGAGCGCCAGCTTCGAGGAGGGCTCGTGGATCTCCACCGCCTACCTGGTCGCGGAAATCGTGATGATCCCGCTGACCGCCTGGCTGGTGGAGGTGTTCTCCCTGCGCCGCGTGATGCTGGTGGGTTCGGCGATCTTCCTGGCGGCCTCGGTGGCCTGCTCGTTCTCGCCCAACCTCGCCACGCTGATCGCCATTCGTGTCGTCCAGGGGGCGGCCGGCGCGGTGCTGATCCCGCTGTCGTTCCAGCTGATCATCACCGAGCTGCCGGCCTCGCGGGTGGCCATGGGCATGGCGCTGTTCAGCCTGTCCAACAGCGTCGCCCAGGCCGCCGGGCCGTCCATTGGCGGCTGGCTCACCGACGCCTACAGCTGGCGCTGGATCTTCTACCTGCAACTGATCCCCGGCCTGCTCCTGCTGGCCGCCGTGGCCTGGGCCATCGAGGCGAAACCGATGCAGTTGCAGAAGCTGCGCAACGGTGACTGGCTGGGCATCGCCAGCATGATCATCGGCCTGGGGGCGATCCAGATCGTGCTCGAGGAAGGCGGTCGCAAGGACTGGTTCGGTTCCCAGTTCATCACCGGGATGCTGGCCATCGGCGTGGTCGCCCTGTTGCTGTTCATCGCCACCCAGCTGTTCGGCCGACGCTCGTTCATCAACCTGCGGCTGCTGGCTGGCTACAACTTCGGCGTGGCCAGCGCGGCGATGTTCATCTTCGGCGCAGCGACCTTCGGCCTGGTATTCCTGGTGCCCAACTACCTGTCGCAACTGCATGGCTACAACGCCCGCGAGATCGGCGTCAGCCTGATCGCCTACGGTGTCGTGCAGTTGCTCCTGGCGCCGCTGATGCCACGCCTGATGCGCTGGCTGAACCCCAAGCTGATGGTTGCCAGCGGCTTCGCCATCATGGCGCTGGGCTGCTACCTCGGCGCGCACCTGGACGCCGACAGCGCCGCCAATGTGATCATTCCGTCCACGGTGGTACGGGGCATCGGCCAGCCCTTCATCATGGTCGCGCTGTCGGTGCTGGCGGTGTCCGGGCTGTCCAGGCAGGAGGCCGGCTCGGCCTCGGCATTGTTTTCCATGCTGCGCAACCTGGGGGGCGCGGTGGGCACGGCAGCACTGACGCAGATCGTCTCCCAGCGCGAACGGTTCCACTCCGAGCGTATCGGCGAGCAGGTGACGCTGTTCTCGCCCACCGTACAGGAGCGCCTGCAGGGCGAGCCCGGCAGCGCCTTCGCGCTCAACGAGTGGCTGCCGGAGCAGGCCGAAACCCTCGCCCGCCTGGGCGCGCAGATTCGCCATGAGGCGTTCCTCATGGCCTATGGTGATGCGTTCTATCTGGCCTTCATCGCCCTGCTGGCCTGCGCGGTGGCCGCGCTGGCCCTGCGCGGCAACAGGAATTCCTAGAGGAGGCTGCATGCCCATCGATATCTTCAAGCACAATCAGGAGGCCTGGGACCGTCAGGCCCGCCTGCAAGGACCCTGGAGCCAGCCGGTCGGGCCAGAGATCACAGCGGCGGCGCGGCGCGGAGACTGGCAGGTACATCTCACACCCTCCCCGCTACCGCGGCCCTGGCTGGGAGAGGTCAGCGGCCAGCGCATCCTGTGCCTCGCCTCCGGGGGTGGGCAGCAGGCTCCGGTGCTGGCGGCGGCCGGGGCGCGGGTGAGCGTACTGGACGCCAGCCCCGAGCAACTGGCAAGGGACCGCGAGGTGGCCGAGCGCGACGGTCTGCAACTGGACACGCGGCTGGGCGACATGCGCGACCTGTCGATCTTTGCCGACGGCGAGTTCGACTGCATCTTCCACCCGATTTCCAACCTCTACGTGCCGGATATCCGACCGATCTGGCGCGAATGCTTCCGAACCTTGCGCAGCGGTGGACGGCTGCTCAGCAGCTTCTACAACCCGGTGGTATTCATCGGCGACCGCGACCCGATGCTGGCCGAGCAAGGGCTGATCCGCCCGCGCTACAGACTGCCCTACTCCGATCTGCGCGACTTGCCGCCGCAAGCCCTGAGCGACAAGCAGCAGCGCGGCGAGGCACTGGTCTTCGGCCACAGCCTGACCGAGCAGATCGGCGGGCAACTGGAAGCAGGGTTCGTCCTGCGGGGATTCATCGAGGACGAACAGCCCAACCCGCGCTTCGTGGTCGACCGGTTCCTGCCCACCTTCCTGGCGACCTGGGCGCAAAAACCCTGAGGCATCGCCACGTAGCAGGCCCGTCGCGGCAATACGCCGCAACGATCCCTTCGACTCAGCCGGCCTCCGTGTCCCGGAGGCCGACTTCAGCGCGTCCTCAGGGCTCGTAGCCCGGTTTCTTGAAGAGATTCGGGCCCGCGCCCAGGATATCGGTGTCGTACACCTGGCCTTTCCAGTCGGCCGGGGCGTAATCCTCGATGGCCACCGAAATCACCTCGTCCGGGCAGCCAATGGCGGTTTTCAGCGCCTTGGCGATTTCATCGGTGAGCACTTCCTTCTGCTCCTGGGTTCTTCCCTCGAGCATCTTGACGATTACATGGGGCATGGCGGTCTCCGTGATCAGGGTTGGTCGCTCTGAATAGCAGAAATGGGCCGCCGGCGCACAGCCCTGACGGCAGGCGATTGCCCTCATACGATCGTACAAGCCTTCGGGACGCGCTTCTTACCTTGGGTGAATTGTCCGCCCGCCGCGTGCCCGGCACCCTCCACCTCCGTCGCTACCCGAGCGTTCGGCCGGCGGGCTCCTGCCGCCCGCCAGCCGGTCCATCGCCCCTCGGCCCGCGTACCGAAAGCTGCCTGCCCGGTCACTTATAAATTCAACAAAGGTTGTACCCATGAGCGTGTTTGATGTCATTGAACATTCCCCGGTATCGAAATTTCACCGCAAGCTGCTGCTGGCCTGCTGCGGCGGTCCCTTCCTCGACGGCTACATCCTCAGCCTGATCGGCATCGCGCTGATCGGCTTCGGCCAGGACATCACCGCCACCTCGGTGGAAACCGGGCTGATCGGCGCGGCCTCGCTACTGGGCATCTTCTTCGGCGCCACGGTATTCGGCGCCATCACCGATCGCATCGGCCGGGAAACCATGTATGCCCTGGACCTCACCGTGCTGGTGATCGCCTGCGGCCTCTCCGCCTTCGTCACCGAGGCCTGGCAACTGATCGTGCTGCGCTTCGTCATCGGCCTGGCCGTGGGTGCGGACTACCCGATCGCCACCTCGCTGCTGACCGAGTTCACGCCGTCCAAACGGCGTGGCTTCATGATCGGCGTGTCGGGCCTGGCGTGGTCCTGCGGCGCCATGACCGCCTTCATCGTCGGCTACCTGATGGTCTCCTGGACGGGTGACCACTCGCTGTGGCGCTGGATGCTGTTCAGCGGCGCGGTGGTGGGCATCATCGTCGTGCTGATCCGCCGTGGCATCCCGGAGTCGCCGCGCTGGCTGGCCAGCAAGGGGCGCATCGAGGAAGCGCAGAAGGTCATCAAGCTGGTCTACGACAAGGACGTGGTGATCACCCCCGCGGACGTCGCCGAGCTGAACGATGGCGGCCGTCATCGTTCGTGGAAAAGCGACCTGAAGATGATTTCCTCGGGCGGCTACCTCAAGCGCACCATCATGTGCGGCATGCTCTACTTCGCGCAGATCACCCCGCAGTACGTGCTCTACACCTTCGGCAGCATGATCCTGCTCACCGCCGGCATCAAAGGCGAGAACTCCTCGACCCTGGGCGAGCTGATGATCGCCATCCTCTTCGCCATCGGCGTGATCCCGGCGCTGAAGCTGGTGGAAACCTGGGGCCGCCGGCCGATGGTGGTGGTGCCCTTCGCCCTGATGGCGCTGCCGCTGCTGGCCCTGGGCCTGTGGGCGGACGCTCCGGCCTGGTTCATCGTCGGTGCCTTCGCCTTCTATGCCTTCGTTTCGGGCGGCCCGAGCATCCTCGAGTGGATCTACCCCAACGAGCTGTTCCCCACTTCCGTGCGCGCCACCGCGGTCGGCGTAGCAGTCGGTTTCAGCCGGATCGGCGCGGCGACCGGCACCTACCTGATGCCCATCGGCATCGAGTCCATCGGCCTGCAGGCAACCCTGCTGATCGGCGCGGCGATCACCCTGCTGGCCTTCTTCATCTGCCTGGCCTGGGCGCCGGAAACCAAGGGCCGCTCGCTGCAGCAATCGGCATCGCTGAGCCTGGCGACCTGATCCACTCCCGAGCCTGACCCGAAGCCCATCGGCATCCCCGATGGGCTTTTTTGTGGGCGGCGCGCCGACGTTTCCATTCGCCAATCCTCCCGCCGTGCCGGAGCACTGGTTCGCGAGCAAGCTCGCTCCTGCAGGATGCAACGCGCGGATCAGCAGGCTCTTCGTAGGGCCGAGGGGGACGCCTAGTCCTTGCTCGCGAACATCGGTAGTCCCCTTCGAGACCCAGCCCATCCGCCCACAAAAAAGGCCGCCCGAAGGCGACCTGAAAGTGCGGCGACGCCGCACACTGTGAAGGTTTACTGCTTGGCGGCCCAGGCGTTGAAGCGCTGCTCCAGCTGCTCGCCATGGTCGGCCCAGAAGGCTGCGTTCATCGCCACCTGCCCGGCCAGGTTGGCCGCGTCGGTCGGCATGTTGCTGCGGCGGGCCGCATCGACCAGCGGGACAGCGGCGCGGTTCACCGGGCCGTAGGCAATCTGCTGCGCGTAGTTCTTCTGTGGCTCGGTCTGCAGCACATACTGGATGAAGCGCAGCCCTTCTTCGGTGTTCTTCGCACCCTTGGGAATGGCAAAGGCGTCCATGTCGTAGATGCCGCCGTTCCACACCACGCGCAGCTGGCTTTCGTCCTGCACGGCGGCGATCCGACCGTTGTAGGCGGAGCTCATCACCACGTCGCCGGAGGCCAGGTACTGCGGCGGCTGCGCGCCGGCCTCCCACCACTGGATGCTCGGTTTGATCTGGTCGAGCTTCCTGAAGGCGCGATCCTGGCCTTCCTGGGTCCCGAGCACGGCGTAGACATCCTTCGGCGCCACGCCATCGGCCATCAGGGCGAACTCCAGGGTGTACATCGCACCCTTGCGCAGGCCGCGCTTGCCGGGGAATTTCTGCGTGTCCCAGAAATCCGCCCAGCCGGTGGGTGCGCTCTTGAGCTTGTCGGCGTTGTAGGCCAGCACCGTGGACCAGACGAAGAAACCTACGCCACACGGCTGTACCGCGCCGTCCAGCAACTCCGGGGCGAGCTTGGCGATGCCCGGCTGTTCGCCGATTTCCTGCAGCAGGCCTTCATCGCAGGCCCGCGCCAGTTCCGGCATTTCCATTTCCACCACATCCCAGGACACGCTGCCGGTGTCGACCTGCACCTTGACCTTGGCCATCTCGCCGTTGAACTCGTCGGCGATCAAACGGCTGCCGCTCTGCTGCATGTAGGGTTCGTAGAAGGCCTTGACCTGGGCGGCCTTGTTGGCGCCCCCGTGGGACACCACGGTGAGGTCGGCGAAAGCGGGGAAAGTCGCCGCGCAACCCAGGGCGCAGGCGATGGAGGAACTCAGGATCTTGTTCATTGTTATGGTCTCCGGTGAGTAGTCGGCCTGCCTCGCAGCAGGCGGCGCCATCCGGGGCCTCCAGGGGCTCGCATGGCGCACTGCCAGCTAGTCTTGGGGCGCACGGGCGAGCCCCACAATCAGACGGAACTACAATTCGGAAGGCCTCGCTCGTATCCCGGTACGAAGCCTTCAGAACCCGCACAGGCCAGGCGCGACAAGGCGTTGCGCTGATGGCATGCTTGCCCCCGTTCTACTTCGCTGCGGACCTGCCATGCCTTTCCATATCCAGGACATCCTCGACAACGCCTCCCTGCGCACCCGCCTGCTTGGCGGCAGCGAGGGCGTCGGCCGGCGCCTGCGCTGGGCGCACGTGTGCGAGCTGGCGGACCCGACCGAGTGGCTGGGCGAAGGCGACCTCCTGATGACTACCGGCATCGGCATACCCGTGCAGGCACAGGCGCAGCGTGACTACCTGCAACGCCTGGCCGGGGCACGCATCTCGGGGCTGATGATCGGCGAGAACATGCAGGCCCCGGCGGATATCCAGGCCCTGCAGGAGGAAGCCTGCCAACTGGGTTTTCCGCTGCTGATGACCGACTACGCGGTGCCCTTTTCCGCCGTGACCCGCGCCATCGTCGACGCCAGCAAGCAGGAGGAACACGAGCGCCGCAGTGCCGTGACGCGGATCTATGAAAGTGCTCGCATCGGCTTGCGCGGGCTCGGGCTCGCCGGGCTTTTGCGGCGGTTGTGCAGCGACGTCCGCGCGCAGCTGTTCCTGTTCGACTCCGCGACCCTGCAACCCTGGCAGGAAGGCCTGCCGCCGTTGCCGGACAGCTGGCAGGCAACCCTCGCCCAGCGCCGCTCGGTACCGGACACTGTGACCCGCTGCAGCAATGGCGAGCAGGAAGCGCTGGTAATGCCGCTGCCGTCACTGACCACCTGCGAAATCCTCGCCACGGGCGGCGAGCTGCTCGACTACGGCCTGCTGCATCACATCGTGGCGGTGCTGGCTATCGAACTGGAGCGCGCCCAGGTCGAGCACGAGCGCATGCTGCGCCTGGGCTCGGAACTGCTCGATGACCTGCTGCAGCAGCGCCTCACCGAGCGAGCCGCGCAGGAACGGCTGGCACAGCTGAATTGCCCGGTGGATGCGGCCTGCCTGGTGCTGGCACGCGCCGCCGACGAATTGCCGAAACACTGGCAGCAGCGTCTTCAGCGACGCGGAATGGGGCTGTTGGTGCGCCACCAGGGCAACGAGCTGATCCTGCTGCTGAACGATCCGACACAGGCCCAAACCCTGCAGGCCGAGCTGGACTGCACCCTTGGCCACAGCAATCCGCTGGGCCATGCCCTGCGGGCGGTGGAAGCGTTGCGCGAGGCGCGCCTGGCGCTGGCCCACGCCAACCGCCAGCGCCCACTGGTGGCCTATGCCGATGCCCAGGGCGAGCAGTCCTGGTTGCCGGCGAGCCTGGAGGAAGCTCGGCGTGTGCATCGCCGGGTACTGGGTGCGCTGGCCGATTACGACGCGCAACAGGGTGGCCAGTTGCAGCACACCCTGCGGGTCTTCCTCGAGCAGAACCGTTCCTGGCAGAAGGCCGCGCAACGGCTCAACGTGCACAAGCAGACGCTGGTCTACCGCATCCGCCGCATCGAGGAAATCACCGAGCGCTCGCTGGACTCCACCGAGGACGTGGCCGTCCTCTGGATCGCGCTGCGCTCGGCTGACATTGCCGGGCTGGGCACCGTGGTCAGGGAATGATCACGAAGCTCTTGCGCACCGTCTCGCGGATATCCCAGGTGCCCTGGCAGTTCGCCGGGAACAGCACGGCGTCGCCGGCGCGAAGTTCGATGGGCTCCCCGTCGTCCGGGATGAACAGGCAGTGGCCGCTGATGAAGTGGCTGAATTCACGCGACAGCACCTGGCGCCGCCAGCGGCCGGGCGTGCATTCCCAGACGCCAGTGAGCAGGCCGCCCTCGCCTTCCTCGGCGTGGGTCGCTGCGCTGGATACCGGCGAGCCCAGGGGCTCCTTCACCGGCTGAGGCGCCGGCAGTTCGAGTCCGGCGGTGCCGGTGAGCAGAATCGGTCGGGGCATGGGGCTTTTCTCCTAGAGGTCCTTGTCTTCGAGTCCTGCCGGGGCAAAGCCGGCCAGGGTACGGTCGAGCCAGCCGCCCTTGCGGTTCTGCGCCTCGGCCTGTTCCTTGCGCTGTACCGCGCCGCGCACCATCAGGCCACCGACGTAGCGCACCGGTTCGAGCGGGAAGCGCTTGGGCTGCCGGCCAACCAGGCCGCAGCGGCTCCATTCGTCATCGATCCCCAGCGCCAGGCTGGCGAGGATGCGCCCACCCAGGCGGCTCGGGCCGACGCCGTTGCCGCTCCAGCCGATGCCGTAGACGATGTGCGGTGCGCCGTTCAGCTGGCCGAACACCGGCAGGCTGTCGTAGGTACGGTCGATCGGGCCGGACCAGCTGTGCGTCACCGGCACGTCGTCCAGTTGCGGATAGGTGCGGCGCAGGTCCTGCTCGGTGTCGTCGCTGAGCTGCGGGTTGTGGTCGTAGCTCTCGTCGATGCGGCTGGCGAAGCTGATCATTCCGGTGCCCTTGCCGAACGCGATGCGGCCGTCCCGGGTGGTGCGGTAGTAGTCGACCATCAACTGCGAGTCGGTGATGGCTTCGCCGCCGGTCCAGCCGATCTGCTCCAGGCGCTCGGGAATCGGCGCGGTGGCGACCACGGTGCTGGTCACCGGCAGGATGGTGCGGCGCAATTCGGGAATCGCCGCCGCCCAGGCGTTGGTCGCCATTACCACTTTCGGTGCGCGCAACTCTCCGCCAGGGGTGCGGATCACCGCCGGCTGGCCGCGGTCCAGGCTGAGCATCGGGGTGTTCTCGAAGATGCGTACCCCCTTCTCCAGCGCCACCCGGCGCAGGCCGCGCACCAGGCGCGCCGGCTGCACGGTGGCGTTGCTGGCTTCCAGCACGCCTTCGAGGTGCTTGGCTGAGCCGGCGCGACGCGCCACTTCGCTGTCGGAGAGCGACTGGAACACCGGTTCGCCCAGGCGCTCGCAGGTCTGCTGCACGCCTTTCCAGGCGCCGCGCTGGGCGTCGGTGGTGGCCGTCCACAACCAGCCGGCGCGGCGGAAGTGCGCGTCGATGTCGTGGGCCTTGCAGAATTCCTCGATCTCACCGATGGCCGCCGCCGAGGCGCGAGCCAGGCGCAGCGCCTCGTCCTTGCCGCACTGCGCAGCCAGGGAGCTGATCTTCGGCCACCAGGACATGACGAAACCGCCGTTGCGCCCCGAGGCACCGCCGCCGCAGATGTCGCGCTCGATGATGGCGATACGGCAATCAGGCTTGAGCTCGAGCAGGCGCAGTGCGGTCCAGAGGCCCACGAAGCCCCCGCCGACGATGGCCACGTCGACCTCGAGCGGGCCTTCCAGCGCAGGCAGCGGAGTCAGCTCGGAGGCGATTTCCTCCAGCCACAGGGAACGTTTCATGTGCGGATTCCAGATTGAACGGTAGTGCGCCACTGTCCTGCTTCAGGTCAGGGGCGAACAATCGTCCGTTGCATGCAATCCGGGGGAAGGCCTCATACGAAGATATGAAGCCTGGGGCTCCTACGGGCCCCGTGTAGCGGCGGTTACCGCTCCTAAGGTCAGGCCTTGGGCTTCTTCGGCGCCAGTCCCGGCTTGGAGAACTTCACGATCAGCCAGTTCTCCGACTTGCCATGCTTGACCGTGACCTCGGCCACGCGAATGCTCGCCGGCACGGTGGCCAATACCTGCCGCGCATCCAGACCGGGCTTGATGTACTGGTCGAGCTGTTCGTAGAGGCGGTAGCTGATCATCCCGCTGCGCAGGGCGTGGGTCTCGAAGTCGCCGATGGCCTTGGCGTCGGCCTCGGTGCGGTTCGGGTTGAGGGTGTGCGCCAGGACGTCGACCACGTTCTTGTCGTCGGCGATGGCCACCAGCATGAAGCGCTTGGCCACTTCCTGCAGCACGCGCCGGTACGCCGCGTCGTTGTATTCGCTGTACAGCACCGCTTCGACCAGTTTCTGCTTGTCGAAGGTCATCGCCAGACGGAAGCGGCTGCCGGCGAACTCGACGTTGTCCTTGCAGCGCGCGCTGACGCCCATGGGCTGCAGGCATTCGACGAAACCCTGCTGCTTGCCGAAGCCCTTCTGCGCTGCGCCGTAGTTGTACTTGCCGAACAGCGGGTCCGCCGCCGAGGCCATGCCCGCTACGCACATCAACAATGCGCCAATCGCCCATCTGCCCATCACACACCAGTCCCGTTCAATGCAAAGCACGCGAGGATAGAGGAAATGGAGCGGCTTTGGCGCCTGGTGCGCGATGATCGGGCACAGTCGGCGTTTGCCCAGGCTGATCAGCGTCGACGCGGCATGCTGAACCTGATGATCAGGAGATTCTGCGAGCCGTCGTCGGCGATGGTGACAGCCACTTCCCGCAAGCCAACGGGCAGGAAGGTCAGCGCTTGTGCGTTGGACGTGCCGGGCTGGACCACCACGCGATCGTAGAGCCGATAGGTGATCTGGCCGGTCTCCAGTGCATGTTGCTCGAAGAGGTCGACCGCCTGCGCGCGCTGTGAGCTCAATTCGCCGCTGAGCGAGTCGCCGAGGACGTCCATGGCTGTGTTCCGGTCCGCGATCGAGGCCAGGGTGAAGTCCTTGGCCAGCACGCGCATCGCCGCCTGGAATCGCCTGACCTGGAAAGGCCCTAGCAGGTAGACCTCGGTCAGCCCGGCCGCGCCGAAGTTCAACGCCAATTGGTAGGCGCTGCCGGCAAACTCCAGCGGGCTCCAGCAACGCGCGGCGCTCACTCCCGGCGGTTGGCAGTCGGTATAACCCTTCTCATCGCTGAAGCTCTCCCGCGAATCGCCGTAGGAGTACCCCTCGAAGAGATTGTCGGGCGCCGCCTCGACGACGCCGGCGAACAGCAAGGCCCCCAGCATCCATCCCCGGTCCATGTCGCTGTTACCCTCCTTGCTGTTCGAAAGCACGGAAGAATCAGGAAAAGCGGCGCTTGCGCCTAGCCGATGGGAGAGTCATCGGCAACTTCACGCAAGGCTTTCGGATGTCGGGCGAACTCAGTCGAACCGGTACTCCAGCCCCGCACCGGCATACCACGACCGCCCCGGCGCCGCTTCGTAGTAGCGCCCGTTGCTGTCGCCGACGATCACCGAGCCGACGTACTGGCGGTCCAGCAGGTTGTCCAGGCGCACCAGCTGGTGGAAGGTCCAGGGCCCGACGTGCTGTTCGAAGCGGGTGCGCCAGTTGAACACCGCGTAGCTGGGTGCGGGCTTGTCCTCGTTGCTGTCCTCGACGTAGACCTTGCTGCGGTACTGGCCCTCGAAACCCATGCTGATGCCGTCCTGCGGCTTCCATACCAGCTCGCCGAACAGGCTACTGCCGGGCACGCCGGGCAGGTGGTTGCCCTTCTCGATCACACTGCCGCTCTCGACGAAGTCCTCGTCGTAGGTGGCGTCCAGCCGGGTGTAGGCCAGGTTGGCCTGCCAGTGTTCGGAAAGGTCGCTCTGCACGCCCAGCTCGAAGCCCCGGCGCAGGGTCTTGCCGGCGTTCTGGTAGCTGGTGCGGCCGCCGGTGGAGCTGGCGACGACGATCTCGTCGTCGGTATGGATCTCGAAGATCGCCGCGTTGACCCGCGTGTTGCCGGCGACCTTGGCCTTCAGGCCGATCTCGTACTGGGTGCTGGTGGCCGGGTCGAGGCCGAAGTTGAAGCTTTCGGCCAGGCCCGGCGCGTAGGCCATCTCGGCCTGGGTCGGGGTCTCGAAGCCCTTGCCGGCGCTGACGTAGCCGTGCAGTTCGGGGGTGAAGGCATACATCACCGAGAGCGACGGGTTGTTCTGCTGGTACTTCTTCGAGCCGCTGGAATCGCCGTTGCTCAGGTAATGGTCAGCCACTTCCATCTTCATGGTGCTGTGCCGCAGGCCGGCATCCACCGTCCAGTTGCCCAGTTCCCAGCGTGCCTGGACATAGGGGTCGAGGCTGGTGGCGATGTCGTCCTCGTTGCGGCGCATCTCGCCCTTCACACCCAACTGGTCACCGCTGAAATTCTGAAAGCCCTTTCGGTCATCGCGGCTGCGGTCGTAGTCCACGCCGGTGGTGACGGTCAGCTCGCCCGGTACGCCGTGCACCGGCTGGATCCAGCGCAGGGTGCCGCCGTGGAATTCGCGGTCGAAGTCCACCACGCCACCGCCGCGCTGGGAGTTGGAAGCCACCGTCCTGGGGATCGACAGGTACTGCACCACGCTGCGCTGGCCGGCGTACAGGTTGAACTGCAGGGTGGCGTCGCCGAAGTAGCGCTCGTAGTTCATGCCCAGTTGCTGGTGGTCGATGCTCTTGCGCGTGTTGTAGGTCTCGGCGACGGCCGCGACCGAGCGCGGGTCGTGCTGGTAGGCGTCCCAGGTCTGTCCCAGCGGGTCCTGGGTGCCGTTCTGTTCCAGGCTGCTGTAGATCAGCGCCAGGCGGCTGTCTTCATCGGGCTTGAAGTTGAGCTTGGCGAAGGTCTGGTCGCGGCGCGCGGCGCTGTGGTCACGGTAGCCGTCGGTGTCCATGCGCGAGGCGTCGAGGAGGAAACCGGCCTGGTCGGTGCCGCCTTCGGCGTAAAGGTGGTTCTTGTTGAAGCCGTCGCTGCCGAAGGTGGTCTCGGCGCCCACCTTGGGCGGGCCGTAGCCGTCGCGGGAGAACATCTGGATCACCCCGCCGCTGTTGCTGCCATAGAGCGTCGAAGCCGGGCCACGCAGCACCTCGATGCGGTCGGCGACGTCCAGGTTCAGGGTCGCGGCCTGGCCCTGGCCGTCGGGCGTGCTGGCGGGGATGCCGTCACTGAGCAGCTTCAGCCCGCGAATGCCGAAGGCCGAGCGCGCACCGTAGCCACGGGAGGAAATCTGCAGGTCCTGGGCGTAGTTCTGGCGGTTCTGCACCACCAGGCCGGGCACGCGCTGCAGCACCTCGGAGGCGTTGACGCCCAGTTGGCCGTCGCTCAGTTGCGGCTGCTGCACGGTGTCGATGGAGAACGGCAGGTCGAAGCTGGATACCGGCGCATAGGCGCCGGTCACCACCATGGGTGCGAGCAGCGCGTCGCTGTCGGTTTCCGCTGTTTCTGCGCGGGCCAGTTGGCCGTGGGCGACGCCGCAGATCAGCAGCGGCAGGCATTTGAGGGGGACGGGTACGACAGAGCGGGAAGCAGGCACGGCGACTAGGATTCTTCTGTAGGACCGAACGGCGATGCTGCCAGTCTCGGCAGCCGCTGCACAGGGTTTTGTGGATCGGGTTCTTGGGGACAAGAGCGCGGACCGGAGGTTATTTCATCTGTCCGGAATTTCATCTTCGACGATTGTACTATCTAGTTAATTAGCATGCTAAGCGTATAATCGGCGAATTCCACAGCGAGAACCTTCTGCATGAAACCGGTACAGCGCGCCTGCGGCGCGAGCAGATTCATCCTCATCGGCCTGGGCGTGGTCATCGCCCTCCTCGGCCTCGCCCTGGCCGCCGGCGGCGTCCGCCTGGTCAGCCTGGGCGGCTCCTGGTACTTCCTCATCGGCGGCCTGGCCATGGCGGTTTCCGGCCTGCTGATCGCGCTGCGAAAGCCGGCCGGGGCCTGGCTGTTCGCCGCCTTCCTGGTCGGCACCGCCCTCTGGGCCGTCACCGACACCGGTCTGGTGTTCTGGCCACTGTTCTCGCGCCTGTTCATGTTCAGCGCCATCGGCGTGGCGGTTGCGCTGGTCTACCCGCTGCTCGCGCGCTCCGCTGGCCGCCGGGCTGGCCGCGGTGCCTACGCGATCGCCGCCGTGCTGGCGGTGCTGGTCGCGGTTGCCGCCGGCAACATGTTCGTCGCCCACCCCAGCGTTGCATCCACCGGCAAGGGCCCGGGCCTGACACCGGTGGACCCGGCCCACGCACAGAAGGACTGGGCGCACTACGGCAACACCGAGGGTGGCAGCCGCTTCGCCGCGCTGGACCAGATCAACCGCAGCAACGTCAACCAGCTCAAGGTGGCCTGGACCTACCACACCGGCGACGTGGCCATCAGCGACGGCAACGGCGCGGAAGACCAGCTCACTCCGCTGCAGGTCGGCGACAAGGTGTTCATCTGCACCCCGCACAACAACCTGATCGCCCTGGACGCGGACACCGGCAAGGAGCTCTGGAAGAACGAGATCAACGCCCAGTCCAAGGTCTGGCAGCGCTGCCGTGGCATGGCCTACTTCGACGCCACGAAGGAAATCGTCCAGCCGACCCAACCGAACAGCTCGCCGATCATCGCCGCCAACGTGCCGGCCGGCGCCAACTGCCAGCGTCGCCTGCTGACCAACACCATCGATGCGCGCCTGATCGCGGTGGACGCCGACACCGGCGAGTTCTGCCAGGGCTTCGGCAACAACGGTCAGGTCGATCTGAAGGCAGGACTGGGTAACGTGCCCGACTCCTACTACCAGCTCTCCTCCGCCCCGCTGATGGCCGGCACCACCGTGGTGGTCGGCGGGCGCGTCGCGGACAACGTCCAGACCGACATGCCCGGCGGCGTGATCCGTGGTTTCGACGTCATCACCGGCGCCATGCGCTGGGCCTTCGACCCGGGCAACCCGGAAGACAAGCAGGCTCCGGCGGACGGCAAGACCTACGTGCGCAGCACGCCCAACAGCTGGGCGCCGATGTCCTACGACCCGGCGATGAACACCGTCTTCCTGCCCATGGGCAGCTCCTCCACCGACATCTATGGCGTGGAGCGCACGAAACTCGACCACACCTACGGCGCCTCGATCCTTGCCGTGGACGCCAGCACCGGCGCCGAAAAGTGGGTCTACCAGACCGTGCACAACGACCTCTGGGATTTCGACCTGCCCATGCAGCCGAGCCTGGTGGACTTCCCCGTGGCCGATGGCAAGAGCGTGCCCGCCGTGGTGATCGGCACCAAGGCCGGGCAGATCTACGTGCTCGACCGCGCCACCGGCAAGCCGCTCACCGAGGTGAAGGACGTACCGGTCAAGCCGGGCAATATCCCGAACGAGCCGTACTCGCCGACCCAGCCCAGATCCGTCGGCATGCCGCAGATCGGCGCGCAGACCCTCACTGAGTCAGACATGTGGGGCGCCACGCCCTATGACCAACTGCTGTGTCGCATCGACTTCAGGAAGATGCGCTACGACGGTCTCTACACCGCACCGGGCACCGACCTGTCGCTGAGCTTCCCCGGCTCGCTGGGCGGGATGAACTGGGGCAGCCTGTCCACCGACCCGGTGCACGGCTTCATCTTCGTCAACGACATGCGCCTGGGCCTGTGGATCCAGATGATTCCCTCGGCCAACAAAGGCTCGGCGGCTGGCGGTGGCGAGGCATTGAACACCGGCATGGGCGCCGTACCGCTCAAGGGCACGCCCTACGCGGTGAACAAGAACCGCTTCCTCTCGGTGGCCGGCATTCCCTGCCAGGCGCCGCCGTTCGGCACCCTCACCGCCATCGACCTGAAGACCCGCCAGGTGGCCTGGCAGGTACCGGTGGGCACCGTGGAAGACACAGGTCCCCTGGGCATCCGCATGCACCTGCCGATCCCCATCGGCCTGCCGACCCTCGGCGGCACCCTGTCGACCCAGGGTGGCCTGGTGTTCATCGCCGGCACCCAGGACTTCTACCTGCGCGCCTACGACAGCGGCAGCGGCGAGGAAATCTGGAAGGCCCGCCTGCCGGTGGGCAGCCAGGGCGGCCCGATGACCTACGTGTCGCCCAGGACCGGCAAGCAGTTCATCGTCGTCACCGCTGGCGGCGCGCGCCAGTCGACCGACCGCGGCGACTACGTAATGGCCTACGCGCTGCCGGAGAAAGCCGGCCAGTAACCCTCCCATCGCGCCCGCTTAGCGCGGGCGCCTCCTTCCGGCGCGGCACTACCACCGCGCCTTTTTTTATTCGCTTCACACCCAGGATTCCCATGCGCAACTCCCTCCGCCTCACGCCCGGCCTTTTGCTGTGCGTCGCCTCCCTGCCCGTGCTGGCCGAAGAAGGCCTGCTTGAACGCTCCACGATGACCGGCGACTGGGGCGGCCTGCGCCACGAGCTGGAAGACAGCGGTGTCAGGTTCACCGGCGACTACACCGGCGAGACCGCCTACAACGCCCACGGCGGACTGCACCGCTCCGCGCGCTACTCGCAGAACATCAGGCTGGGCGTACAGTTCGACCTGTCGAAACTCTACGGCCTGGACAACGGCGGCAAGGTCCAGCTCACGATCAACGACCGTCGCGGTAACAGCGCCTCCGAAGACCTGGTGGGCAACCGCCTGCCGATCCAGGAAAACTACGGCGGCCTCTACACCCGCCTGACCGAGCTGAGCTACGAGCGCGACCTGAGCCAGGCGCTGAACCTCAAGCTCGGCTACATGGCCATGGGCAACGATGTCGGCGGGCTGGACAGCGGCATCCTCTGCAACTTCATGAATGCCGGCTTCTGCGGCCACCCGCTGAACATGTCCGGCGGCAGCGGCTGGACCAACTACCCCAATGCGCACCTCGGCGCACGGGTGAAGTACAGCTTCGCGCCGGACTGGCAACTGCGCATCGCCGCCTTCAACGTCGACCCGGAAAGCAACGGCAACTCCAGCCGCGCCTGGCACCTGACGCCCGAGCACACCACCGGTACCGTGGTACCCATCGAGCTGATCTACAAGCCCCGGGGCGAGCTGCCCGGCGAGTACAAGCTGGGCTGGTACTACGACAGCTCCAACGTGCAACGCATCGGCAGCGACAAGCAGGAATCCGGCCGCAGTGGTCACTACCTGCTGGTCGACCAGGCGGTGTGGAACGACCCGGCCTCCAAGGGGCGCAGCCTGCACCTGTTCGGCCAGGCCTCGGCGGCCAGCAGCGCCGCCTCGCCGTTCACCAGGTGGTACGGTGCTGGCGTGGTGCTCTACAAGCCCTTCGAAGGCCGCGCCAGGGATACCCTGGCACTGGGTTACGGCCGCGCCGTGCCCAACCCGCGCAGCCGCGAAGTGCAGGAGAACACCGCCCTCGCCAATGGCCAGGACTACCCGGACCTGGACAGCGGCGAGCAGCTCATCGAACTGAGCTACGGCTACCAGGCCACGCCCTGGCTGACCCTGCGCCCGGACCTGCAGTACGTCATCGAACCCGGCGCCTTCTCCGGCCAGGAGATCGACAACGCGCTGCTGCTCGGCCTGCAGGTGAAGGCAACGTTCTGAGGAAACCTCGACCTGAGACAAATTGATACAGTAACCTTTTGATTAATAGGACTTTTCCTATACGAAACCAGCGCCCTTGCTCCTAGACTGGCCTGTCACCCTGCGGGACCACCCGCAGGTCGTTGACACCGGATAAATGGAGCACCACATGCCCGGTTGGTATGAAATCAAGGAACTCAGCAGCGGCAACCGTCGCGTTCTGCTCAAGAACACCGCCCACGGTACCCTGCTGGAAACTCTCGCCTACCCGACACAGGAGGCAGCCGAGCAGGCGATCAACAGCCTCCGCAGCTCCTGTGCGGCCGTCGAGCGCTACAAGCGCCAGATGTCCCCCGGCGGCAAGAATTTCTTCGTGATCCGCGATAACACCGGTGCAGAACTGCTGACCAGCAAGCTGTACGACTCCGAGGTCGCGCGCGACCAGGCGATTGCAACGATCGCCCAGGCCGGCCTGAGCACCGAGCTGCGTTCGCACGCTTGAGTGTGACACCAGAAAGCCCCGCGCAATGCGGGGCTTTTTCATGGGCGCGGGAGTGCCGCGTGACGCCGTCCATCTGTGGTTGAATAGCGCCCCCGCCCAGCCAGGAAGGCCCACGACGTGCACCGATACCAGCAACTGGCGGCCGAACTGGCCGAGGCCATCCACAGCGGCCGGCTGCCCGGCGGCGCCGCCCTGCCCTCGCTGCGCGACTGCGCGATCCAGCGCGGCATGAGCCTGAACACGGTGACCGCCGCCTACCGCCTGCTGGAGGACCAGGGCCTGGTGGAAGCTCGCCCGCAGTCGGGCTTCTATGTCAGCAGCACCCTGGCCGAGCCCCAGCAATCGCTGCGCCGGACCCCGGCGCTGGCAATCGGCCGGCACCAGGAAAGCCTGATGGCCCGCGTATTCGATGCGCAGCACCGGGGCGGTTACTTCAACCTGGCCCTGGCCTGCCCCGGCGGCAAGCCGTTCTACCCTGGCGAGAAGCTGAATCGCCTGACCAGCAACCTGCTGCGCCGCCGGGGCGAGATCGCCACCACCTATGCGCTGCCGCCGGGCTCGAGCCTGCTGCGCGAGCAGATCGCACGCCGTTCGGTGCGCCTGGGCATGCAACTGGACGCCGCCAACGTGCTGATCACCCACGGCGCCACTGAAGCCCTGCAACTGGCCCTGCGCGCCGTGACCCAGCCGGGCGATGCGGTGGGCATCGAGGCGCCGGCCTATTACAACCTCTACCCGCTGCTGAAAAGCCTGGGCCTGCGCGCCCTGGAAATCCCCACCCATCCCCGCGACGGCATCCGCCTGGACAGCCTGGAACCGCTGCTGGAGCAACACCGCATCGCCGCGCTGGTCGCCACGCCCACCGTGCACAACCCGCTGGGCTCGAGCATGCCGGTGGCCGCCAAGCGTCGCCTGGCCGAGTTGCTGCGCCAGTACCGCACGCCACTGATCGAAGACATCGTCTATGCCGAACTGCAGTTCGCCGATCCGCCCGAGCCAACGGTGCGCGCGTTCGACAGCGAGGGCTGGGTGCTGGTCTGCTCCGGCTTCTCCAAGACCCTGGCGCCGGACTACCGCATCGGCTGGCTGGAGGCCGGGCGCTACGCCAGTCGCGTACAGGCGCTGAAGTGGACCTCCAGCGGCTGCGAGTCGAGCCTGCTCAGCGAGGCGATCGGCCAGTACCTGGAGAGCGGCGGCTACGAGCACCACATCCGCAACCTGCGGCGCCTCTACGCGGTGCAGATCGACCAGGCGCGTGCGCTGATCGCCCGTCATTTCCCCGCCGGCACCCGCGCCACCCGCCCCGCAGGCGGCTTCCTGCTGTGGGTCGAGCTGCCGCCGGAAGTGGACAGCCTGACGCTGTTCGAACAGGCCTTCGAGGCCGGCGTGGTGATCATGCCGGGGCAGGTGTATTCCGAAGGTGCGCGTTACCGACAGTGCTTCCGTCTGTCCTGCTGCCAGGTGATCGACGACGCCTACGGCGAGGCCATCGCCACCCTGGGGCGGCTGGCCCGGGAGATTGCCGGCCGACCGGGCGGACCGCTGAGCGCCTGAGTTTCCCCCGAGAGTGCGTCGTGCGCGCGAGTCGCGGCCATGGCCGCCTCTACGAGTCGGTCCGGTGCTCGTCACGGCCCTCACCAAACGCCTCTCCCTGGGGAAGAGGGCAAGGCTTGGCACAGTCCTTCCAGCAGTAGACAGCGGCTCGCGCGCCAACACCAACTGTCACCATCGATATCCCGCCGCTCTGCTGCTGTCCCCATCCATTCAGCGTTCCTAGAATCGTCGGGCTTTCCGTCATTCAGGGACCGATGCATGACCCCGACCACCTCCGGGCCGCTGGACTTCCAGGCGCTGCGCAACGACACCCCCGGCTGCGCCGCCACCTACCTCAACAACGGCGCCGCCGGCCTGATGCCGCTACCGGTGCAGCAGGCCGTGCAGGCCCACCTCGCCCGCGAGGCAACGCTGGGCGCCTACCGGGCCGCCGAGGAAGTGCAGGACCGTCTGCTCGCCGGCTACACCCGCGCGGCCGAGCTGATCGGCGCCCGGCCCGACGAGATCGCCTTCGTCGAAAGTGGCTCCCGTGCCTGGCAACTGGCACTGGAGGCAGTCGAGCTGAAGCCCGGCGACGTCATCCTCACCACTTCTTCGATCTGGGGTGGCAACTACGCCGCCCTGGTCGGCCATGCGCGCCGCCACGGCGCCCACATCCGCTGCGTACAGTGCCACCCCGATGGCCGCCTCGACCTGGAGCAGCTCCGGCAGATGCTTGACGGACCGGTGCGCCTGATCGAGCTGTGCTGGGCCCCTTCGGGCAACGGCGTGCTGCATCCCGCCGCCGCCGTCGGCGCCATCGCGCGGGCCGCCGGCATCCCCTACCTGATCGACGCCTCCCAGGCATTGGGCCAGGTGGCGCTGGACGTGCGCGAACTGGGCTGCGACCTGCTGGTGGCCAGCGGCCGCAAGTGGCTGCGTGCCCCGCGTGGTACGGGGTTGCTCTTCGCCAGCAGGAGCTTTCTGGAACGCCATCGACCGGTGATGGTGGATTACTTTTCCGCACCCATCGTCGAGGGCCGCCTGCAACTGCGCGATGACGCCCGCCGCTTCGAGAACGCCGAGCATTCGGTGGCCGTGCGCCTGGGCTTGTGCGCGGCGCTCGAGTACGCCGGCCAATGGGGCGTGACACGACTGCAAGCGCGTATCCGCCATCTCGCCGAGACCTTGCGCCACGCCCTGGAGGAAATGGGCCCGGACGTGCGCGTGCACGATCACGGCCCGGAACTCACCGGCATCGTCACCTTCACCCTGGCCGGCCACGCCACCCGTGAAGTGCATGCCCACCTGCGCCGCCACGGCATCGAGACCGCCCTCAACCTGCCCGGCTACCTGCCGCTGGACCCACGGGTGCAAGGCCTCGGCGAAGTCATCCGGGTGACGCCCCATGCCTACAACGACGAGCAGGACCTGGCTCGTCTGCTGGACGCGCTGATCCGCCTGGACGACTGATCCGGACCGCCGCCGTGACTGGCGGCGCATCCCTGCCTATCCTGAAACTCGACCCGTCGAGGACAGACGGATTCGGCAGAGCGCCCCAGCACGGACCCCGGCCCCATGGACAGCCCCCTGACATCGCGCCCCGGCGCCGAGAACCGCCCTCCCGACGAGGCCCCCGGCGCGCCTCGCCCACCTGCGGTGCCCGCATGAAGCGCTGGAGCCGAAAGCCGCTGACCCTGCGGGTGCTGATCCTGGTCTTCGTCCTGCTGGCGGCCCTGGCCACCCTTGGCAACAGCCTCTACGTCGCCTACACCGTACAACGCTCGGCGCTGATCCACTCGACCCTGGAGGCCAACCGCGCCTACGCCGCCAAGGTCGCCTCCAGCATCGACGAATTCATCCATTCCGCGCAGCGCAACCTGGCCTACAGCTCGGGCATTCTCGCCACCCACCTGGGCGACCGTGCGTTACTCCACGCCGAAGCGAAGCGCCTCCAGGCCCAGGACACCTACTTCAACTCCATCGCCATCGTCGACGCCCAGGGCAAGGTGTTGCAGGCCTATCCCGATTCCCTGCAGATCGTCGGCACCACGCTGCGTTCGGTGGGCGTGCAGCAGGCGCTGCAGCTCCGGCAGCCGGTGGTCAGCCAGGCCTACGTGTCCATCGCCGGCAACCTGGTGGTGTTCATCTCCCAGCCCATCGTCGGCCCCTCCGGCGAGTACCTCGGGCTGGTCGGCGGCTCGGTGTACATCCTCAAGCAGAGCGTGCTGCATACCATCATCGGCAGCCACTTCCACCATGAGGGCACCTACGCCTTCGTCACCGATGCCAACCGGCGCCTGCTGCACCACCCCGAGGCCCGGCGAGTGGGCGAACTGCTCAAGGACAACCCCACGGTGGAGGCGGCGCTGCGCGGGGAAACCGGCGCGATGGAGGTGCCCAACTCCCTGGGCGTGCAAATGCTCGCCGGCTACGCGCAGGTGCAGGACGCCAACTGGGCCGTGGTGGCCCAGCAGCCCCGCGACCTGAGCCTGGCGCCTCTGGGCCTGCTGATGAAGGACATGTTCTTCGGCCTGATCCCCGCCAGCCTGGTGGGCGCGCTGCTGATCTGGGGCGGAGCCCTGCTGATCACCCGGCCGCTGCGGCAACTGGCCTACGGCGCCGAGCGCCTGTCGGCCCCGGAAACCCCGGGCGAGCTGCGCGCCATCAAGACCTGGTACCGCGAGGCCGCCGCCATCCGCCAGGCTTTGCTGACCGGCGTCGGGCTCATCCAGCAGAAGCTCGGTCGGCTCAGCCAGGAAGCCCAGAGCGATGCCCTCACCGGCCTGGCCAACCGGCGCGCGCTGGGCGTCGCGCTGGCGAGCCTGGAACAGTCCGGCCTGGCCTATGCGGTGCTGCTGCTGGATATCGACCATTTCAAACGGGTCAACGACAGTTGGGGCCACGACGCTGGCGACGTGGCGTTGCGCCAGGTCGCTGCCGTGCTGCGCGACTCCTCCCGCTCCGAGGACCTGGCCTGCCGCACCGGCGGCGAGGAATTCATCCTGCTGCTGCCGGGCACCAGCCTGGAAGCGGCCCGCCACATCGCCGAACGCATCCGCGAGACGGTGGCCAGCACGCTGATCCCCCAGGTGGGCAGGGTCACCCTGTCCATCGGCGTGGCCGAAAGCGGCAGCACGCCAGCCCCCTCGGAGACGGTGCTCAAGCAAGCCGACCAGCGCCTGTACAACGCCAAGCAGGCCGGCCGCAACCGCGTGGTGAGTGGCGACGACGGCTAGGTCTCCCCATCAGTGCCGCGAAACGCGGGCGTGCTGCCGATGTACCGTTCGTCCCTTCCCCCTGAACAGCCCGCAAGATCCTGCGGTCTGACCTGAACACGGCGCGCGTTCGTCCCGTTTCCCTGCGCCACCCGGTCATCGCGTTAGTCAATCGAAGGAGGTACCGACGATGGGCTGGAACGATCATCAGGACGTGGAACCCACCGAAGGGCTTCGTCGCCTGCTCGACGAAGGAAAGCTGGCAGCCGACAGCGAGCCGGCGATCCTCGCCCAGTACATCCTCAACCACGGCTTCGCCGCGCTCTCCGAAGAGCAGCAACAACAGTTCCAGCGGGACCTGCTGCCGTTGCTCAACTGCCGCGCACGCAGCGAAGGCCTGATGCCCCAGGGCGACCTGGACACGCTGATCAACGACCCGGGCAATGAAGACCCCGGCTCGCTGATCGAGATCGAAACCGCGGAAGGTTTACGCCTGCGCCGGTGACCCCACCCAACCTGCAGGAGCGGGCCATGCCCGCGCTCGCGCCTGCGGGGCTAGCCGACGCCCTTCACCCTCAGCAGCAGCACCAGCAGCTGGTCACGGTCGAACGGTTTGGGCAGGCGCAGCACGGAATCGGCCAGGGTGTCGGGGCGGCCGGCATAACCGGTGGTGAGCACGCAGACCAGCGCCGGATGGGCAGTGCGCACCTGCTGGATCAACAGCATGCCGTCCATGTCGGGCATGGCGAAGTCCGTGATCATCAGGTCGTAGGAAGACTGCTCGAGCAGCAGCAGTGCCGCCCGCGCCGAGTCCGCGCGGGCGACCTGACAGCCGAGATCGGCCAGCAGTGCGCTGGTGCCCGCCAGTACCAGCGCATCGTCGTCCACCACCAGCACCCGCAGACCGATCGGCTCCTCCGGCTCGGCATGGGCCTCGCTGGCGAGCTCCTCGTCCGGCGCCTCCGCGACTGCCTTCACCTTTATCGCCGGCAACCAGATCTCCGCCGTCGTGCCCATGCCCGGCGCACTGTGCAGCAGCAACGCGCCACCCTGTTGCTGGGCCAGGCCGTGGACGATGGACAGTCCCAACCCGGTCCCCTTGCCGGTGGCCTTGGTGGTGAAGAAGGGTTCCGCTGCGCGACGCAGGGTGTCCTCGCTCATGCCCTGCCCGGAATCGGTGACGGCCAGGCAGACGTAGTCGCCCGGCGCCAGTTTGCCACTCTGCCGCGGGCCGACCTGGGCGTTACGCGCCGAGAAAGTGATGGCGCCGCCGCCGGGCATCGCGTCGCGGGCATTGGTGGCAAGGTTGATGATGGCCAGTTCCAGCTGGTTCTGGTCGCTCATCACGCAATCGAGCTGCAGCGGGAAGCGCGTCTCGAGGGTGATGGTGGGGCCGAGGGAGCTGACCAGCAGCTCACTCATGTCCTGCAGCAGAACCGGCAGCTGGATGGGCTGCGGGAACAGCCGCTGCTTGCGCGCGAAGGCCAGCATCCGCTGGGTCAGCTGGGCGCCTCGGCGGGTCGCTTCCAGGGCATTGCGCCAGATGGTCTGGACCTTCTCGTTGTCCTTGGGCAACTGCCGTTCCAGCAGTTGCAGGCCGCCGAGAATCACCGTCAGCAGGTTGTTGAAGTCATGGGCGACGCCGCCGGTGAGCTGGCCGAGGGACTCCATCTTCTGCGA
The DNA here is from genome assembly GCA_046940325.1 of Enterobacterales bacterium AE_CKDN230030158-1A_HGKHYDSX7. Lineage (GTDB taxonomy): Bacteria > Pseudomonadota > Gammaproteobacteria > Pseudomonadales > Pseudomonadaceae > Pseudomonas. Next base: position 439,769 of record JBKYMN010000004.1, read on the forward strand.
CTGGATCAGCTCGTCGCGGGCGCGTTCCAGCTCTTCCTGGGCACGGCGCTTGTCGGTGATGTCGCGGGTGATCTTGGCGTAGCCGAGCAGCTTGCCGGTGTCGTCGAATACCGGGTCGATGACGATGTTGGCCCAGAAGCGCGAACCGTCCTTGCGCATCTGCAGGCGCTCCTCCTCATAGCGTCCCTCGGCCAGCGCGGTTTCCAGGCTGGCCTGGGGCACGCCGCCCTGGCGGTCCTCGTCGCAGTAGAAGCAGTCGAAGCGGCAGCCGATGATCTCCTCGGGGTGATAGCCCTTGATCCGTTCGGCGCCGGAGTTCCAGCTGGTGACATGGCCGTCGGGGTCGAGCATGTACAGCGCGTAGTCGGTGACGCCGTTGACCAGCAGGCGGAACTGCTGCTCGCTGCGCCGCAGCGCCTGCTCGGTCTCGTGCTGCTCGGTGCGGTCACGGGTGATCTTGGCGAAGCCCAGCAGTTCGCCGGAGACGTCGCGAATCGCATCGATCACCACATGTGCCCAGAACGAACTGCCGTCGCGGTGCAACCGCCAGCCCTCGCTCTCGTAGCGCCCTACCCGCGCCGCCTCGCCCAGGGCGAGCTCCGGCAGGCCGGCCTCGCGGTCGGCGGGCGTGTAGAAGCGCGAGAAGTGCTCGCCGAGGATTTCATCGGCGGCATAGCCTTTCAGGCGCTGGGCACCCGAGCTCCAGCTGCTGACCCTTCCATCGGGGTCGAGCATGTAGATGGCGTAGTCCGTGACGGCCTCGACCAGCAGACGGTAACGGGCGTCTTCGACGAGCTGGGCGGTGCTGGCAATGGTGTCGGGCATGAAAGTCTGCGCTCTCCGGGGGCTCATTCAGCAAAGCACAGGCCGGGCGTGGCTACCCGGCCTGCCGCCCAACGGCTCGCGCTCGCTCACCCCACCGGCCAGAACGCCAGGGTGAGGGCGAGCATCGCCGCATAGAAGCCGATTTCCAGCGTCTCCGTCCAGGGCTGGATGCGCCTGAGCGCGCCGTACAGGTGGACGGCAATCATGAACCCCGCCACCGCCGCCAGCACCTCGAAGGTGGTCAGCAGCGCCTCTCCCGTCAGTGCTGCACGCAGCATCAGCCCTTCGACGATGAGGATGAACGCCCCCAGGCAACGGCCGAAGTACACCGCAAGGTCGGTGTGTTCCGGCAACGGCCATTGCATCACCCGCGCCCACAACAGCGGCACGAGGAAGATCGGCAAGGCGAACACCAGGGTGGTGCCGAGGGATAGAACCAGCAGGTAACTCTGCGCGTGCGCGCTCCAGATTCCGAACATGGCGAACCTTCCTTGAGATGAAGAAAAAAGGCGGGCGACACGCTGTGCCGACCCGCCGAAATGGAGCCAAAGGAGTGTTGCGGTTACCAGTTGAGGACGGCGCCGACTGCGAAGGTGTCAGTGTCTTCGCTGACGGTGGAGCCCTTGCGGCCATCGATCTCGTAGACGTTGTACTCGGCGACCAGCTTCAGGTTGTCGTTGATGGTGCGGAAGTAGGCGATGCCCTGGGTGGAATAGTCCGCCGCGCTGCCCAGGCCGTTGCCGTCGTCGCGGGTCTCGCCAGTGGACAGTGCCACGCGGTTCTTGCCCCAGCTGTAGGAGCCCTGCAGCAGTACGCCGCGGCTGTCCACTTCACGCAGTGCGGCTTCGCCGGCGTTGTTGGTGAAGAACGGGTTGATGCCCTTGGCGGTGAAGCCCGAGCCGGTCAGCGAGAAGCCGCCCAGCTTCGCCTGGATGCCGTAACCCAGGCCCTTGGAGGTCACGCTGTCGACTTCGTCGTTGGTGTTCTTCGAGGTCTGGTAGGCGCCGTTGACCCAGCTGTAGATCTGCGCGCCGCCGACGTCGAACTGGTAGCTGATTTCGCTCTCGTAGCGCGGGTTGTCCTGGTAGGCCTTGTCGTCGAGGCCGTCGCTGGCGTCCTTGTCGATCTGGTTGGTGTCGATCGGGTCCATGATGCCGACGGCGACGCGCAGGCCGTCCACCAGGTTGTTGTTGCGGTAGGTGATCTGCGAGGTCGGGAACGGGTATGGGTAGCCGGTGCCGATGTTGCCGAAGGACACGCCCTTGCCGTCCACCAGGCCGAGGGTATCGCTGGCGTTGCCGAAGCCGGCGAGCAGCTCGTCGAGGAAGATGTTCGAGCGCGAGAACAGGCCGAAGTCCTTGCCGATCAGCACCTCGCCCCAGTCGCCGGCGACGTTGCCGTAGAACTGGCGGACGTCGATGGCGGTGTCGGTGCCGTCCTGCTCGCTGTCGTTGATGGTCACCCAGAACGAGGAGCGCCCGGTGAGGGTCAGGTCGTCGATCTTCTTGCCGAAGTTGAAGCCGATGTAGTTGGGCAGGAAGCCCATCTTCACCCGCGACTGGCGCCGGTCGTAGGTGTCGCCGTTACGGTCGACGTCGCTGTTCACATAGAAGGCGTTGAAGTAGCCGTCGGTGGAAAAGGTCGTGTCGTCCTTGTCGTACAGCGTGATATCGGCGCAAGCCGGCCCGGCCAGGGTGGCGAAAGCCAGCGGCAGCAGCTGGCGGCGGACGGCGATGTTGTTCTTGTTCATGGCGCTCTCCGGGTGGATGGATCGACTGCGGCTCAGTCGTGTCGGAGGCGATTATCGAAACGCCAGGGGCCTTGCCATACGCTGCTTTGGCGCCGGTTCAGCGAGCCTTGCGGGCGTCTCGCGGGAGCGCTGCGCATGGCTCTGCGACTACCGCTACCTGGGGTGCGCGGCGATGGTCGCGGGTATCCACGACGGCCGGCCAGCTACCTTGGACCAGCCCGTGAGACCTAGGGCAAAAGTCGCCCCGGGCACCGCCTTGCGGACGGTACCCTCAGCCAGAAGGAGGAGAGTCAGGAGCGGCTGAGCAGCAGCCAGTGACCGCCCTGGGCGGAGCTCAACGCCGAATGTGCCGCACGCAGCTCGGTGGCGCAGAGGCTGCCGAGTGCCTGGACCATGGCCTCGCGGTGCAATGGCCCGACACCGGCCAACTGGTCGCTCCAGGCCTGCTGAAGGCGCTCGGCGAAGTCGCCCGGCGCACGCGCCAGTTCGTCGGCCAATGGGGCACGCAGGCTGTCGACACGTTGCGGGTCGATACGCAGCAGGGCCTCGCCCTGGCGGTAGAGGAAACTGTCGACCTCGGCCTGCAGCTCTACTGCCGACAGCAGCGGCGACTGCACCGCGAAGAGAATGCCGCGGCGCATGCCCACCTGACGGAAACCGCAGTACAGCGCATAGGCCAGCTGCCGCTCGCCGCGCAGCCAGTGGAAGAAAGCCGGCTCCAGCACGCGGGCCAGCAAGCGCCATGCGGCTTCGTCCGCCGCCGAGCGGGACGGCAGCGGGCAGAACAGCAACAGCGCGGCCTCGCCCGGCAGTTCCAGCACCTGGCGATGCCGCCCGGCCGGGCCATCGCGCGGCGGCAACGCACTGCTGGTCGAGTGACCGGCCAGGGTGTCCGGCAGCTCGACACCCATGGCCAGATCGTCCCAGTGGGTGGCGGACCAGTCCGGTGCAGCGTCGCTGTCTCCGGCCAGCATCTGTGGCAGCAGATCCAGCAACTGGCGGATCGGCATTTCCCCTTCGCGACGACGGCATTCGGCAGCGAGCAGACGCTCGCCCTGCCCCAGCACCGCCGCGGCGGGGTGCTGAAGAGCATGAATCGCCCCCTCGGCCAGCTCGGCAAGGTGGTTCTTCGCCCCCGACAGCATCAGCGTCCAGTCACTTTCCATGGCCTCCAGGCGCAGGCTGGCGCCCTCGTGCCGCGCCGCGCCAGCCAAGGGGCGCAGCGCCTGCCGGGCGCAGAGGAATGCGGCCCGGCCCGGCGCCTGGGCAAAACGCCAGCGCAGGTACAGGGCAGCGGGCTCGGCTTGCGTGACCGCTTGCGTCGGCGTGAAGGTCCATGGTTCGCCAAGCAACGGCTCGACACTGCGCAGCGGGCTGCGAGCGACATCGAGGACGAAACCGGCCGAGGTCAGTGACTCGCCGATGACTGACTCGCAGGCAAGCAGCCGGATCATCCGCGAGGTCACCAGTTGGTCGAGCCATGCCGATGGAATGGTGCTTCCCGCGCGGCGCTGCAACTGCTCCAGGACGCCGGTTGGCTTATCGACAGGCGCGGCGGCGAGCACATCCGCCGGTAGCTTGCGCAGCGCCTTCAGCCAGGAGCAGAAGGCCGACTCCACGAGATCGGCTGTGGAGGCTTCGGCCAGTTCGAAATCGAAACGCAGCAATGCCTGGCCGTTGGCGAAGCGGCCCAGGCGCGCACGGGCACTGTCGGCCAGTCCGTTCTGCCCCAGACAGGCCAGCAACGATCCGGGTGCCTCGTCGGCCAGCCAGCCCTGCAACTGCTCCAGCAATCCACCGCTCTCACCGGCCACCCCCTCCAGGGCGAAGGCCAGGACCAGTCGCGGCGCACCGGGCAGGCGCAGCTTCAGCTCCTGGCCGGCCAACGGCAGCAGGGACTCGACGCTGGCGGAATTGGCCAGCGCGCCGGACGGGAAAACCGTGGCTTCGCGCTCGGCCAATGCCGCCAGCTCGTCCAGCGACTGCGGGCCCTGCAGCCAGAGCTCCAGTGCCCCGCCAACCTGGCAGGCGCGGATGAAATCACGCAGCGCCTGCTGGAACCCGGCACTTTCCACTTTCAGGGTGTCGCGCCGGCCCGCGACGAAGCGCCCCAGCGGGTGCCCCGGCGCCACCGCCAGCGCCAGGGCGGCGTCGATCAGGGTGTCAGGGTCGCGGCCACGGGCGAGGAATTCGGCCTCCAGCACCTCGCGTTCGGCGACCTGTACGGTTTCCGCCAGGCGCGGCCGGGCGAGCATGTCCACCAGCCGCGCCAGCCCGTCACCCAGGGCGTCGGCCGGCACCTCGAAGAAGTAATCGGTCTGTCGCGCGCGGGTGCTGGCATTCACCCGTCCGCCTCGTGCCTGCACCCAGGGCATGAGGCGTTCGCCTTCGACGAAGCGCTCGCCGCAAAGAAACAGCAGGTGCTCGATGAAATGCGCGAGTCCCGGATGCTCCGGCGGCTCGTCGTGGCTGCCGCGGGCGATACGCAGCAGCGCCGCCGCGCGCTGCGCGCCGGGAGCGTGGACAAGGGTGGCGCGCAGGCCGTTGGCGAGGGTCAGGGTCTTGGCACAAGGGCTGTTCATCGGCGTCCGGTCCGGGTCATGGCGGCCACCTTCGCCGAAAGCGTGGCAAACGGGAATACGGCTTTGGCAGCAACCGTACTTCGGCATTGGCCCACCGCGCGGGGACGGCTACCATTCCCAGCTTCACTGAACCTTCGGAAGTCTTCCGCCATGAGCACCGCCCTGCTGATCATCGATGTCCAGTCCGACCTGTGTACCGGTGACAACGCCTGCTTCGACATCGACAACGTCCTGCAGCGCATCAACGGCATGAGTCACGCGGCGCGGGAGGCCGGCGTGCCGGTGGTGCTGGTGCAGCACGAGGACGATGACCTGCAGTATGGCAGCGCCGGCTGGCAGCTGGAAACGCGCCTGCTCACCGACGACGCCGACCTGAAGGTGCGCAAGACCACCCCGGACTCTTTCCTGCGCACCGACCTGGCCGAGCTGATGAAGGCCCGCGACATCGACCACCTGGTGATCTGCGGCCTGCAGAGCGACTACTGCGTGGACACCACTACCCGCCGTGCCCTGGCCCAGGGCTACAGCGTGACCCTGGTGGGCGACGCCCACTCCACCGTGGACAATGCCGTGCTCAGAGCTGCGCAGATCAGCGCGCACCACAATGCCGTACTGGGCAGCATCAGCAGCTTCGGCCCACGCGCCAAGGTTGTCGCGGCTGCCGACGTGCGCTTCCGAGAGGCACCATGAATTTCGACTGGAACGACATCCCGATCCTCATCGCCCTCGCCCGCCACGGCAGCATGAGCGCCGCCGGCCGCGCCCTGGGCGTCGACCCTTCGACCATGAGCAGGCGCCTGGTGGCGGCCGAGACCGCGCTGCAGACGCGCCTGTTCATCCGCGACAACTCCGGCTACAAGGCCACCGACGCCGGCGTGGCCTTCCTCAACCATGCCGAGCGTATCCTCGGGGACGTGCAGAGCATGCTGCTGGAAACCCGCGACGAAGCCAGCGCCATCAGCGGCAGCGTGCGCATCACGGCGGTGGACTTCCTCTTCAGCCACTGGCTGGTGCAGCACATGCCGCAACTGGCGCGCACCTACCCTGCCCTGCAACTGCAACTGATCCCGGCGAACCGCTCGCTGTCCTTCACCCGCCGCGAAGCCGATTTCGCCCTGCGCCTGGCGCGCCCGGCCGAAGACGCCGCGCTGGTGATGCGCAAGGTCGCCGACATCGGCTTCGCGGTGTACGCCGCCACGTCCTTTTCCCGCGTGCCGGTGGAGTTGTGGCCGCAGCAGCCCTGGCTGGGCTACGGCGAGGAGCTCGACGATACCCCGGAGATGGCCTGGGTGCGCGGCTTTGCGCCCAAGGCCTGCCTGGCCCTGCGCGCGAGCAGCGTGACGACGCTGATCCATGCGTGCCAGAGCGGCCTGGGCATGGCGTTGCTGCCCTGCATCCTCGGCGACCGCGAAGGCCTGGTGCGCCTGTCCGGGCCGGTGGTGGTACGAGAGATCTGGCTGCTCAGCCACCGCGACGCCGGCCGCATCGGCCGCTTCCAGGCCGTCAGCGACTGGTTGCGCGAGGTCTTCGACCAGGACGCCGCGCAGCTCAGCGGCGAACACCTGGACGCTCGGGTGCTGGGCCCGGTGGAAATCAGCCGGGGTTGATGTCCGCTGACGAAAAAAGCCCGGATGTCCTGCGACCTCCGGGCTTTTTTTCGTCAGGGCCGTGGCTACGGCTGGACCGGCGGCAGGTACTGCAGGGTGGTGCCCAGCGCCCAGAGCAGGAACAGCACCAGCGGGATGTGCACCAGCAGCTGGACGAAGCTGAAGCCGATCAGGTCGCGCGCCTTCAGGCCCAGCACACCCAGCAACGGCAGCATGTAGAACGGGTTGATCAGGTTCGGCAGCGCCTCGGCGGCGTTATAGATCTGCACCGCCCAGCCCAGGTGGTACTGCAGCTCGTTGGCCACCTGCATCACGTAGGGCGCCTCGATGATCCACTTGCCGCCACCGGACGGGATGAAGAAGCCCAGCACCGCCGAGTACACGCCCATCAGCAGCGCGTAGGTGTCGTGGGAGGCGATCTGCACGAAGAAGGTGGAGATGTGATGCGCGATGGTGGAACCGTCGCCGCCCTTCACCGTGGTCAGGATCGCCGCGATGGAACCGTACAGCGGGAACTGGATCAGTACCCCGGTGGTGGTCGGCACGGCGCGGGCCACGGCGTCGAGGAAGTTGCGCGGGCGCCAGTGCAGCAGCGCGCCGACCATGATGAACAGCAGGTTGTAGGTGTTCAGCCCGGAGATCGCGGTGATCGCCGGCTTGGTGCTGAACTCGTGGTACAGCCAGCCACCGGCCAGGGCCACCAGCATCAGGATCAGCAGCGGGCTGTGCTCCAGCCATTCGCCGGGGCGGGTGGCCTTCGGCGCGCTCGGCGGGGTGAAGCTCACGTCCACGCCGCAGGCCTGGGCATCACGGGCACTGCCGGCGCCGGGAGCGGTCATGTAGGCGATGACCAGCGACACCAGCACCAGGGCCAGCAACATGACGCCGGACTGCCAGAGGAAGATGGTCTCGGTGAACGGGATGACCCCGGTGATCGCCAGGATCGACGGCGGCAGGCTGGCCGGGTTGGCCTGCAACTGTGCGGCGGACGACGACAGGCCCAGCGCCCACACGGCGCCCAGGCCCAGGTAGGCGGCGGCGCCGGCGGCGCGGTAGTCCATCTTCAGGTCTTCGCGCCGGGCCAGCGCGCGCACCAGCAAGCCGCCGAACACCAGGGACAGGCCCCAGTTGAGCAGCGACGCGACCATGGAGATCAGCGCGACCCAGGCCACCGCCTGACGGCCGTTCTTCGGCACGCGGGCGAACAGGTCGATGAGTTTCGAGGCCGGCCCTGAGCTGGCCACGACGTAGCCGCCGATGACCACGAAGGCCATCTGCATGGTGAACGGAATCAGGCTCCAGAAGCCGTCACCGAAGGCCTTGGCGGTCTCGGTGGCCGGCGCGCCGATGGCCAGTGCGGCAATGGTGACGATCAGCACCGCCAGCGCGGCGAAGACCCAGGAATCGGGGAACCAGCGTTCGGCCCAGTTGGAACAGGCCATGGCGAAACGCGCGGAGCGGCTGTCCTGCAAGGCGGGGCCGGTGGTTTGCACGTGGGAAGTCATAATGGTCTACCTCATTGTTCTTGTAATGGCTCACTGGTGATGAGCTTGTCTGTATCGGCAAAACAGAAAAACCGCCCGACCTGCGTGGGGTCGGGCGGTGACGCAAGGGTCACGGCGATGCCGGGGGGACATCGCAGGACCGCGGCGGATGTCGTCTGTCGGTGTGCCCACCTCCCATCACGCCTGCCGGTACGGCATTGCTACATGCCTGCCGGCGCTCGCCAATTGGTCGTTGGTCGCGTAGTTCTCAGTCGCGCTCCTTCAATCCCGGACCAGGGCCATGGCGACGCCCTGGCCGCCACCGATGCACAGGGTCGCCAGGCCCTTCTTCGCATCGCGGCGGAGCATTTCGTGGAGCAGCGTCACCAGCACGCGAGCGCCGGAGGCGCCGATGGGGTGGCCGAGGGCAACCGCGCCGCCGTTGACGTTGACCTTCGCGGCATCCCAGCCCAGCTCCTTGCCCACTGACAGGGCCTGGGCGGCAAAGGCTTCGTTGGCCTCGATCAACTCGACCTCGCCCAGGCTCCAGCCGGCCTTCTCCAGGCACAGGCGCGTCGCGGTGACCGGGGCGATGCCCATGATCGACGGGTCGACGCCGCTGCTGGCATAGGCTTGGATGCGCGCCAGAACCGGCAGGTTCAGACTCTTCGCGCGCTCGGCGCTCATCAGCAGCACGGCGGCGGCGCCGTCGTTGAGGGTGGAGGCGTTGCCGGCGGTGACGCTGCCGTCCTTCTTGAACGCGGGCTTGAGCTTGGCCAGGGACTCGGCAGTGGTGCCGGCGCGCGGCTGCTCATCGGTGTCGAAGGCCAGCGGGTCACCCTTGCGCTGGGGAATCAGCACCGGGGTGATCTCATCCTTGAAGCGGCCGGCCTCGATGGCCGACGCGGCCTTGAGCTGGGACTGCGCGGCGAACGCGTCCTGCGCCTCGCGGCTGATGCCGAACTTGTCCGCCAGGTTCTCGGCGGTGATGCCCATGTGGTAGTCGTTGAAAGCGTCGATCAGGCCGTCGCGCAGCAGCGTGTCCTGCAGCTCGGCGTGGCCCATGCGCAGCCCGGTGCGGGCCTTGGGCAGCACATAGGGCGCGAGGCTCATGCTCTCCTGGCCGCCGGCGATGATGGCGTCGGCATCGCCACAGCGGATCGCCTGGACGCCGAGGAACAGCGCCTTGAGGCCCGAGCCGCAGAGCTTGTTGATGGTCATCGACGGCACTTCCACCGGCAGCCCGGCGCCGATGGCGGCCTGGCGCGCGGGGTTCTGCCCGGCGCCGGCGGTGAGCACCTGGCCGAGGATGACTTCGTCGATCTGCTCTGGCTTCACGCCGCTGCGTTCGAGCAGCGAGCGGATGACCAGGCTGCCCAGTTCATGGGCGGGAATGTTCGCCAGGCTGCCCTGGAAGGCGCCGATGGCGGTGCGGGTGGCGGCAACGATCACTACGTCTTGCATCTGGGTACTCCGAAGCTGGCTTTACCTGTAGGAGCGCGCCATGCGCGCGATCGCGGGCATGGCCCGCTCCTACACGGCAATCAGAAGGTCATTTCCTTCACATCGTCCGGCACGATCAGGCGGCCGGCGGTCTTCTCGGCGATCTCGGCAACGCTCACGCCCGGCGCGGTCTCGCGCAGGATGAAGGCGCCGTCCTCGATCTCCAGGTAGGCCAGGTCGGTCAGCACCTTGCGGATGCAGCCGGCGCCGGTCAGCGGCAGCGAGCACTTGTCCAGCAGTTTGGATTCGCCGTCTTTCGAGGCGTGGGTCATGGTGACGATGATGTTGTCCGCGCCAGCCACCAGGTCCATGGCGCCGCCCATGCCTTTGACCAGCTTGCCGGGGATCATCCAGGAGGCGATGTTGCCGCTCACGTCCACCTCGAAGGCGCCCAGCACGGTCAGGTCGACATGGCCGCCACGGATCATCGCGAAGGACTCGGCGGAGTTGAAGATCGATGCGCCCTTCACGGCGGTCACGGTCTGCTTGCCGGCGTTGATCATGTCGGCGTCGACGGTTTCGTCGGTGGGAAACGCGCCCATGCCGAGCAGGCCGTTCTCCGACTGCAGCATCACTTCCATGCCTTCGGGCACGTAGTTGGCCACCAGGGTCGGGATGCCGATGCCCAGGTTCACGTAGTAACCGTCCTTGAGCTCGCGCGCCACGCGCTGAGCCATCTGTTCGCGGGTCAATGCCATCTTCTTGTCTCTCTTGTCCGGTGGGCTCAGGAACGTACGGTGCGTTTCTCGATGCGCTTCTCGAAGGTGCCTTGGATGATGCGGTCGACGTAGATGCCGGGGGTGTGGATCTGGGTCGGGTCCAGTTCACCCGGCGCGACGATCTCCTCCACTTCGACGACCGTGATGCGGCCCGCGGTGGCGACGATGGGATTGAAGTTCTGCGCGGTGTGGCGGTAGATGACGTTGCCGTAGTGGTCGGCCTTCCAGCCCTTGACGATGGCGAAGTCGCCGGTGATGGCGCGCTCCATCACGTAGTGGCGGCCGTCGAACTCACGCACTTCCTTGCCGTCGGCGACCGGGGTGCCGTAGCCGGTGGCGGTGAAGAAGGCCGGGATGCCGGCGCCGCCGGCGCGGAGTTTTTCCGCCAGGGTGCCTTGCGGGGTCAGCTCGACCTCCAGCTCGCCGGACAGCAGCTGCTTCTCGAACAGGGCGTTCTCGCCGACGTAGGAGGCGATCATCTTGCGGATCTGCCGGTCTTCCAGCAGCACGCCAAGGCCGAAGCCGTCGACGCCGCAGTTGTTGGAGACCACCGTCAGGCCCTTCACGCCCAGCTTGCGGATCTGCGCGATGAGGTTCTCCGGGATGCCGCACAGGCCGAAGCCGCCGGCCAGTACCGTCATGTCGTCGGTGAGCCCGGCGAGGGCTTCCTCGTAACTGCCTACACGCTTGTCGAGTCCTGCCATGTTGCTGCTGCCTCTTGTATTTGGAATGTCCGACCCATCGGTCAGAGAGCGAATGCAGCTTCACCGGCAATGACTGATTTGTTAAGTTTGTTTTTCCAATGCATTAATCCGAAATCCTTATCAATAAGGAGCGATCAATGACCGTCAAGCAACTGCGCGCCTTCCTTGCCGTCGCCCAGACCCTCAGCTTCGCCCAGGCCTGCGAGCGCCTGCACCTGTCGCAACCGGCGCTGAGCCTGGCGATCAAGACCCTGGAGGAATCCCTCGGCGGCCAGTTGCTGGTGCGCACCACCCGCAGCGTGGCCCTCACGCCCGAGGGCGAGACCCTGCTGCCGCTGGCCCGTCGCCTGCTGGCGGACTGGGACAACGCGGAGGAAGTGATGCATCAGCACTTCACCCTGCAACTGGGCAAGGTCTCCATCGCCGCCATGCCCTCCTTTGCCGGAAACCTGCTGCCTGCGGTGCTGCGCACCTTCCGCGACCGCCACCCGAAGGTGAACGTGGCGGTGCACGACGTGATCAACGAGCAGGTGCTGGAAATGGTGCGCAACCGCCGGGTGGAACTGGGCATCGCCCTGGAGCCGGACAGCCTCGATGGGCTGAGCTTCACGCCCTTCTACACCGACCGTTTCGTCGCGGTGCTGCCGGCGGATTCACCGTTTGCGAACGAATCCAGGATCACCTGGGAGCAGTTGCTGGAAGATCACTTCATCACCCTGCAGCGCCCGTCGGCCGTGCGCCTGCTGCTGGAAGACCAGTTGGCGGCACGGCACGGGCGGCTGCCGGTGGCGTTCGAAAGCCACCAGTTGGTGACGGTGGGCCGGATGGTGGCCGAGGGCCTGGGCGTCAGTGCAGTGCCACGCCTGTGTCGGCAGCAGATGGAAGAGCTGGGCGCGCGCTGCGTGGTGCTCGAAGATCCGCGCATCGAGCGCCGCGTGGGGCTGTTCTGCCTGGAGGAGCACCAGCTGTCCAGCGCCGCGCAGGCGCTGAGCGATGTGCTGGTGAAGGGGACGGACTGGGCGGGGATGGAACGCGAGTGAGGTTTACCTGTAGGAGCGAGCTTGCTCCTACAGAAGGCGCCGCGCAGTGGCCGATCAGTATTCGCCCCCCATCCGCAGGCTGATCTCCCGCGCCGTTTCCAGCAGGGTCCGCGCCGCCTCGCCGTGGACTTCGGCGGCAAAGCTCGCCTCTGACCCGACCACCGTGATCACCCCGGCCAGCTCGCGGCCGGTCTTGAACAGCGGCACCGACAGCGCATTCACTCCAGGCATCAGCAAACCGTGGATCGCATGCAGCCCTTCGCTGCGAATGCCCTCCAGCACTCCTTGCTCCGCCCCCTCCTCCAGCCCGGCCTTGAACGCCGCGAACACCAGCCCGGTGGACGAGCCGTGCAGCGGCAGCACCGAGCCGATCTGGGTCACCAGGGTGACCATGCCCTGAGCCGGCTCGACTTGCACCACGGTGGGCCCGTGGCTGCCCCAGATGGCGAGGAAGCAGGTCTGTCCCAACGCGTCGCGCAGATCGGCCAGCGCCGGGCTGGCGACCTTCACCACATCCAGCCGGCGGATCGCCGCCAGGCCGACGTAAAGCGCCTCGCGCCCCAGTCCGTAATGGTTGGTCAGCGGGTCCTGCTCGGCGAAGCCGCTGGCGATCAGCGCCTGCAGGTAGCGGTGGACCTTGGCCGCCGGCATGCCCAGGTACTCGCCCAGGGCCTTGAGCGAGGTGCTCGGCGCGAGGTCCGCGAGGGCCTTGAGGATCTGTGTGCCAACCTCGGCGGACTGCACCTTCGCACCCTTCGTCGGGACGGAGTCTTCGGCGTCGTTCATGGTCTTCAACTTAAAGGAACTCCCAGACGGACTTGACGGCCCGTCGACACGAAATTACGTTAATCGTAATTCAATTACGATAACAAGAGTGAAACCACCATGACTTCCTCTCCTGCCTACCAGTCCGGGTTCGGCAACGAGTTCGCCAGCGAGGCCCTGCCCGGCGCCTTGCCCGTGGGCATGAATTCGCCGCAGCAAGTGCCGTTCGGGCTCTACGCCGAGCAGTTTTCCGGCACGGCCTTCACCGTCCCGCGCAGCGAGGCGCGGCGCACCTGGCTCTACCGTATCCGCCCGTCCGCCGCGCACCCGCGCTTCGAGCGCCTGGAGCGGCAGATCCGCGGCACGGCGCTGGGGCCGGTCACCCCCAACCGCCTGCGCTGGAACAGCTTCGAGATCCCACAGGAGCCTACCGACTTCATCGACGGCCTGCTATGCATGGCCGCCAACGCCGAAGCCGAGGCCTGCAGCGGCGTCAGCCTGTACGCCTACCGCGCCAACCAGTCCATGCAGCGGGTGTTCTTCAACGCCGATGGCGAATGGCTGATCGTGCCCCAGGCCGGCCGCCTGCGCCTGGTCACCGAGCTGGGCGTGCTGGTGCTGGAGCCGCTGGAAATCGCCGTGATTCCTCGCGGCATGCGCCTGCGTGTCGAACTGCTGGACGGCGCCGCCGCCGGCTACATCGCCGAGAACCACGGCGCCGCGCTGCGCCTGCCGGACCTCGGCCCCATTGGCAGCAACGGCCTGGCCAATGCGCGCGACTTCCTCGCCCCAGTGGCGCACTACGAGGACGTCGAAGGCCCGGTGCAGCTGGTACAGAAATTCCTCGGCGAGCTCTGGGCCGCCACCCTCGATCACTCGCCGCTGGACGTTGTTGCCTGGCACGGCAACAACGTGCCCTACAAGTACGACCTGCGCCGCTTCAACACGATCGGGACGGTGAGCTACGACCACCCGGACCCGTCCATCTTCACCGTACTGACCTCGCCCAGCGACACCCATGGCATGGCCAACATGGATTTCGTGATCTTCCCGCCGCGCTGGATGGTGGCCGAGAGCACCTTCCGTCCGCCGTGGTTCCACCGCAACCTGATGAACGAATTCATGGGCCTGATCCAGGGCGTGTACGACGCCAAGGCCGACGGTTTCGTCCCCGGCGGCGCGTCGCTGCACAACTGCATGAGCGCCCACGGCCCGGACAACGCCACCACCCGGCAGGCCATCGCCGCCGACCTCAAGCCCCACAAGATCGACCAGACCATGGCCTTCATGTTCGAGACCGGCCGCGTGCTGCGCCCCAGCCGCTTCGCCCTCGACTGCCCGCAGCTGCAGCGTGACTACGACAGCTGCTGGAGCGGCATGCAGAAGACCTTCGACCCCTCCCAGGAGCAGTAACATGAACGCCAACAGCTGGATCGAATCCGCCAACGGCCACCCGGACTTCCCCCTGCAGAACCTGCCACTGGGCGTGTTCAGCCCGCCGGGCGACTCGCCCCGCGGCGGCGTCGCCATCGGTGACTACATCTTCGACCTGAAGACCGCCTGCGAGACCGGCCTGTTCCACGGCGCCGCGCACCAGGCCGCGCTGGTGGCCAGCGGCGACAGCCTGAACGCCTTCTTCGCCCTGGGCGGCACCGCTCGCCGCACCCTGCGCGACGCCCTGACCCACCTGCTCAGCGAAGGTTGCGGCGAGCAGAAGCGCATGGAGCACCTGGGCGCCGCGCTGCTCAAGCCGCAGGCCGCGTGCCGCATGCACCTGCCGGCCAAGGTCGGCGACTACACCGACTTCTACGTCGGCATCCACCACGCGCAGAACGTCGGCAAGCTGTTCCGCCCGGACAACCCGCTGCTGCCCAACTACAAGTACGTGCCCATCGGCTACCACGGCCGCGCCTCCACCGTCGTACCCTCCGGCACCGAAGTGCGCCGCCCCAACGGCCAGACCCTGCCAGCCGGAGCCGAGGCGCCGGTGTTCGGCCCCTGCGCGCGAATGGACCTGGAGCTGGAGCTGGGCATCTGGATCGGCCAGGGCAACGACCAGGGCAAGGCCATCCCGATCAACGCCGCCTCCGGGCATATCGCCGGCTTTTGCCTGCTCAACGACTGGTCCGCGCGCGACGTGCAGGCCTGGGAATACCAGCCGCTGGGGCCGTTCCTGTCGAAGAGTTTCGCCACCACGGTGTCGCCCTGGGTGGTCACCGCCGAGGCGCTGGAGCCGTTCCGTGCCGCCCAGCCGGCCCGCCCGGAAGGCGATCCGCAACCGCTGCCGTACCTGTATGACCAGGGCGACCAGCAACACGGCGCACTGGATATCGAGCTGGAGGTCCTGCTGCTCACCGCGCGCATGCGCCGCGAGCACCAGAGTGCGGAACGCATCGCCCTGAGCAGCACGCTGAACATGTACTGGACCGTCGCACAGATGGTTGCGCACCACAGCGTCAACGGTTGCCGCCTGCAACCGGGCGACCTGTTCGGCTCCGGCACCCTCTCCGGGGAAACCCCGGACAGCTTCGGCAGCCTGCTGGAACTGACCTTCGGCGGCAAGCAGGCGCTGGTACTGGGCAACGGCGAGGAACGGCGCTTCCTCGAAGACGGCGACGAGATCATCCTGCGCGCCCGCTGCCACCGCGAGGGGCATGCCTCCATCGGCTTCGGCGAGTGCCGTGGGCGGATTCTCCCCGCCCACTGATCGCCGCGCCCGCCGCTCCACGTAGGATGGCGTGGAGCGAAGCGATACCCATCAACGCCCCGCGCCATCAGCATGGGTATCGCTGCGCTCCACCCATCCTACGAATCGCCATCCCGACCTCCGCTGTGAACTGGCTCTTCGTAGGAGCGAGCTTGCTCGCGAACCGCCCTGCAGCAGTGCCGCCGGCTGATCGCGAGCAAGCTCGCTCCTACAGGTTTGCCACACCTGAATGGCGCGCAAAAAAAACGGGCCCGAAGGCCCGCTGCTAAACGAGGGTGTTGCTCTCACTATCAATCAGTGCGCGATGCACACCGACTTGATCTCGGTATAGGCCTCGACCACGGCGCGGCCGAACTCGCGGCCCATGCCCGACTGCTTGACGCCGCCGAAAGGCATGCTCGGGTCGAGCAGCACGTGGGCGTTGACCCACACGGTGCCGGACTCGATGCGCGGCACCAGGTTCATCGCCTTGGACAGGTCGTTGGTCCACAGGCTCGCGCCCAGGCCGTATTCACTATCGTTGGCCATCTCGATGGCCTGGTCCTCGTCGTCGAACGGCAGCACCGCCAGCACCGGGCCGAACACTTCGTCACGGGCCACGGCCATCTGCATGGTCACGTCGGCCAGCACGGTGGGCTGCACGTAGAAGCCATTGCCAGCGATCTGCTCACCACCGCAGACGATGCGCGCGCCCTGCTCGCCGGCACGGGCGATGTGCTCCAGCACGCTGCGCTGCTGCTTGGCGGAGACCAGCGGGTTGATCTGCGCGCTCGGGTCCATGCCCTCGCCCAGGCTCATGCCAGCGACGGCGGTGGCCAGTTTCTCGACGAACTCGTCGTAGCGCGAACGGTGCACATAGAAGCGCGAAGCGGCGGCGCAGACCTGGCCGTTGTTCATCAGACCGCCCAGCAGCGCGCCTTGCACGGCGTTGTCGATGTTGGCATCGGCCAGCACGATCATCGGGTTCTTGCCACCCAGTTCCAGGGCAAAGCGGGTCATGTTCTGCACGGCCGCCAGGCCGACGCTGCGACCCACGGCGGTGGAGCCAGTGAAGGACACCTTGTTGATCAGCTTGTGGCTGGCCAGGCCGCCACCGATGCGCGGGCCGTCGCCGGTCACCAGGTTGAACACACCGGCCGGCACGCCGGCCTCGAAGGCCAGCTCGGCCAGGCGCAAGGCGGTCAGCGGGGTTTCCGAGGCCGGCTTGATCACCACGCTGTTGCCGGTAGCCAGTGCCGGGATCAGCTTCCACACGGCGATCATCAGCGGGAAGTTCCACGGCACGATGCCGGCCACTACGCCCACCGGCTCGCGGCGGGTGTAGGCGGTGAACTTGGCGCCCGGCGGCAGCGGGATGGAGACGTTCAGCGACTGGCCTTCGATCTTGGTTGCCCAGCCAGCCATGTAGCGCATGAACTCGACGGTGGCGCCCACGTCCAGCATGCGTGCGATGTTGATCGACTTGCCCTGGCTGAGGGTTTCCAGCTGGGCCAGCTCCTCGCCGTTGGCTTCCACCAGGTCGGCGAAGCGCAGCAGGATGCGCTCACGGTCGGCCGGACGCAGGTCAGCCCAGACACGGGACTTGAACGAGGCCTGGGCGGATTTCACCGCGCGGTCGAGCAGGTCGGTGTCGATGTCGGCGACGCTGGAGATGGCTTTGCCGGTGGCCGGGTTGAGCACGTCGGTGCGGGCGCCCTCGGGCACCACCCAGGCGCCGTCGATGAAGCAGCCGTGTTTGCGCTGCAGGAATTCAGCGACCTTGGGCAGGATTTCAGTGACGTTCATGGTCTCTCCTGAAGGATCAGTGCTGCTGGCTCAGCCAGCAGGTGAGCGCCCGCCGCTCGGCCGCGTCGGCCAGGCCTGCGAAGGGCATGTAGGTTCCCGGCACGGCGGCCTGGGGTTGGCTGACGAAGGCATCGAGGTTGTCGCGCGACCAGGCCGCGCCCTTGCTCTTCATCGCCTGGGAATAGCTGAAACCGGCGAGCGAGCCGGCCATGCGGCCGACCACGCCATGCAGGTTGGGGCCCATCATGCCCGGGCCGTCGGCCTTGGCGGTGTGGCAGATCGAGCAGTCGCGGGCGAACACGGTCTCGCCCTGCTGCGCGTCATTGGCCGGGCAATCGCCGGCGAACGCCAGCACCGGTTGCAACAGCGCACCGGCCAGCAGCAGGCCGAGGGCGCCGAATCGGAGTTTGTTGCGGGACATCGGGAAATCACCTTCGAGTACAGCGTGCGGCCGAGAAGGCGCGCGTCATCGAAGGTGATTGTTGCCAGCGGCGCTGGGGAGGGTCTTTTCCTCTGTGCCAGTCGTATTGGCGGGAGTGCCAGGATGGCGCTCAGGTGACGGGGGTCATTGTGCGAAAGCGTTCGCGAGCGAGCTCGCCTGGCACGGTACAACCCGACAGCATGGGTATCGCTGCGCTCCACCCATCCTACAAAGGCGTCAGTCGAGGGAAGTGGTGCGGACGGGCTTCAACGTAGGATGGCGTGGAGCGCAGCGATACCCATCGTTACCGGCACAAAGTCGCCGGGTATCGCCGTCCACCGGCGGAATCAATTGGCGTAGCGCTTGCGATACTCGCCCGGCGAAACACCAAAGCGGCCCTTGAACGCCGTGGAGAAGTAGCTCGAGTCGGAGAAGCCCCAGGCATAGCCCAGCGCCGACAGCTTCTGCTCGAACTGGGCGTTGCGCAGGGTCTCGGCGCAGAAGTCCAGGCGACGGTTCTTGATGTACTGCGCCACCACCAGGCCCTTCTTGGCGAACATGCGGTACAGGCCGCGCACCGAGATACCCACTTCGCGGGCGATCAGCTCGGGGCAGAGCTCTTCGGCGCCGATGTGCTGGTCGATGAACACCGTGGCCTTGCGGAACATGCGTTCGTGGTTGTCCTGCTCGGCGTCCTGGCTGGCCAGCGCCGGGCGCAGCAGGGTCACCAGGGCATCCAGGGTCGCCTCGCTTTCCAGCATGCCAAGGCTTTCCTGCTGGCTGGTCTCGACGATCAGGCGGTTGGCGAGCACGGCGATAGGAGAGCTGGCCGGGATCTTCGATGCGCAGGTCACTTCCGACATGCGCAGGCCGCGCTCGATCACCTGGCGCGGCAGGATCAGCGAAAGCTGCCGGGATTCCTCCAGGTAGGTCATGTCGCTGGGCCGGCTGGCGTCGATCAGGCTGATGTCGCCGCGCGACAGCTCCACGCGGTTGTCACCCTGCTCCAGGCGCGAACGCCCTTCGAGCTGGAACACCGCATAGTAGTGCCCGCCCGCGCTGGAGCCGACTTCCTTGCTGGTCCGGTACAGGTGCACCTGGGCCATGTCGACCACGGAAAGCTTGATCGCACCACCCTGGTACTCGCGCAACCGTCCATGGAACTGGGGGCCGAGGGTGCGCGCATCGAAACGACCGCACGCCCGGTTGACCTGTCCCAGCCACGCCTCGAAAGCGTCATCCCTCAATGTCGATGAAGAATTCATGACCTGCAAAGCCTCACACGCATTGTTTGTTGTTATTCAGCGACGGCCTCATGGGCCTGTCGTCATCGTCCGTTGCGAGTCTTCTCAGGAAGCCTTCGCGCCGGTGTCCCCGACCTGCCGCCGCAGTGCGGCAGATCGGGACGCATTTTTCACGCCAACTCCTGTCAGTTCAATCCGCCGAAACGCTTGTAGAAGCTTTCCCCGACGTCCGGCAATGGACCGTCGGCGGTCTCCAGGTTGCGATTCAGCCAGTCCTCGGCCTTGGCGTGGATCAGCCGGTAGATGTTGCGGCACAGTTGCCGGGCGGCACGCCCTTCCCAGTCGCCGGGGAGCAGTTCGTCGGGCAGTTGTGGGTCGCGCAGCAGCAGCCGGCGGTATTCGTGGATCAAAAGGGTGCGCGCCAGGAAGCAGTCTTCCGGGCGCAGCTGGTCCTGCTCGCGCAGCGCCTGCCAGAGCGGGCGGAACAGCTGGATGAATTCGCTGTAGTGCTCGCCGAGCTCGTCGATCTTCCAGCTCTCGCGCACCTGCATGCGCATGGCGCGGGAGGCCAGCACGTCCTGGGCGCGGGTTTCGAAGACGATGCAGTCGTCGGCCACGTCCAGGTCCTGCAGGGTCGCCATCACGTCGCTGCGGTCGGCGCGCGGGCAGGCCATCACGGTCGGCGAAATGGCGCCGAAGCCTTGCCATTCCAGCTCCTCGCGGACCTGCTTGCGCTTGTCGGCGGCAATCTGCGAGAGCATCACCAGCGTCCAGGAGCCGTCCCACGCCGGCAGGCTGGAGCTGTACACGCGCTTGAAGGCCTTCTCGAACCGCCGCCGGCCGGTGCCGGTCAGGCTGTAGTAGCTGCGCCGGCCGACCTTCTCGGCGGTCAGCCAGTCTTCCTTGGTCAGGCGGAAGATCGAGGTGCGGATCAGCCGCTCGTTGATGCCGAACGGCTCCAGCAGGTTGATCAGGCTGCCCAGCCAGACGGTACCGCCATGGGGTTCGATGGCATCGCCATAGAGGGTGATGATCAGCGAACTGGCGCGGATCGGCGTCTGTTCCTGGAAGCGATTGATCAGCTGATTCAGCGGTGCTAGAGCGGTCATGGCACGTTGCGCAGGCGAAGGAGCGGCGACTATACCTGCCCGCCGCACCGCCTGGCCATTGGAGCGAACCCCAGTACTCATGCGTCCTTCCCTGCCCCAGTCTCTGCCTTGGGCCGGAAACCGGAGTCGCCCAGGCGCGGGCGTTCTTCCTCTACTTCCGTCAGCGGCTGGCATTCCACCAGGCTTTCGATGCAGCGCCTGGCCAGGGACTGGTATTCCTCGGTGCCACGGCGCTTCCAGGCGATTTCCTCATCGCTGAGGCTACGCTTGACGCTGGCCGGCGCGCCCATCACCAGGCTTTGCGGAGCGCACTCGAACTTGGCCTTGACGAAGGCCGCGGCTGAAACGATGGAGCGCGGGCCGATCTGCGCATAATCCATCACCACGGCGTTCATGCCTACCAGGGCGTCTTCGCCAATGCGGCAACCATGCAGGACCGCGCCATGGCCGATGTGGCCGTTGCGCTCCACCACGGTGTCGCTATCCGGGAACCCGTGCATGACGCAGGTGTCCTGAAGGTTCGCGCCTTCTTCGAGGACGATACGCCCGAAGTCGCCACGCAGCGCCGCGAGCGGGCCGACATAGCAGCCGGGGCCGACAATGACGTCGCCGATCAACACGGCGGTGGGATGGACATAGGCGGTCGGGTGTACGACCGGGCGCACGCCTTCGAGGCTGTAGCAGGGCATTGGACTCTCCAGCTTTGCGGCATCGCTGCGCAAAGCGATTTGTTCTTTTGCAAATCTTGTATCACATCAAATCAAAACCGACCAACCGAATTCTGCCGTATCGCTTCGAGCGACCGCCTGAGAGCCGGTAAAAACCTTTGAAAAACCAGCAAATACGCTGGAATCATGGCTTCAGAAGACGACCGATCCGATTCGCCTGATGGCATCGCCAGCAACACTTTAGACACGCGATTAAACTTTCGTAGTTGTTTTTATGTATCGCTTTAGGCCTATACTGCGGGAAGGCCGGAGACGGGCAATGCCTGCCTCCCATAATTCCAATACCAGCCGGCCATGAAGCCGTGCGTGCAGCCTGAGGACGATGTCATGCCTCGCACCCTTGCCGTTCAGATGCCTGAAGCGGGCGTCCGCCTGATCACCTTGCAGCGCCCCGAGGCGCTGAACGCCCTGAACACCGAACTGCTCGGCGAACTGGCCAGCGAACTCGACGCCGCCGAACAGGACGCCGAAACCCGCGTCGTGGTACTTACCGGCAGCCGCAAGGCATTCGCCGCCGGCGCCGATATCAAGGAAATGGCCGAGCGCGACCTGGTCGGCATCCTCAATGACCCGCGCGTCGGCTACTGGCAACGCATCGCCGCCTTCTCCAAGCCGCTGATCGCCGCCGTCAACGGCTTCGCCCTGGGCGGTGGCTGCGAGCTGGCGATGCATGCCGACATCCTTGTTGCCGGTGAGGACGCCCGCTTCGGCCAGCCGGAAATCAACCTCGGCATCATGCCCGGCGCCGGCGGCACCCAGCGCCTGCTGCGCGCCGTGGGCAAGCCGCTGGCCATGCAGATGGTGCTCACCGGCGAGGCCATCGACGCCCGCCACGCCCAGCGCGCCGGCCTGGTCAGCGAAGTCACCCAGCCCGAATTCACCGTCGAGCGCGCCCTGCAGATCGCCCGCAGCATCGCCGCCAAGGCGCCGCTGGCCGTGCGCCTGGCCAAGGAAGCGCTGCTCAAGGCCCAGGACACCGACCTGGCCAGCGGCCTGCGCTTCGAGCGCCACGCCTTCACCTTGCTGGCCGGCACCGCCGACCGCAACGAAGGCATCCGCGCCTTCCAGGAAAAGCGCCAGCCGGCCTACGAAGGCCGCTGATCTCCCTCTCTTTTTTTGCCTTTTGATGGAGCGAGCCCGCCCATGAACTTCGAGCACATCCTGTTTTCCATCGAGGACGGCGTCGCCCTCCTCAGCCTGAACCGCCCCGAGCAGCTGAACAGCTTCAACACCGCCATGCACGGCGAAGTCCGCGAAGCACTCAAGCAGGTTCGGCAGAGCCCGGAAGCCCGCGTCCTGCTGCTGACCGGCGAAGGTCGCGGTTTCTGTGCAGGCCAGGACCTGTCCGACCGCAATGTCGCACCGGGCGCCGAAGCGCCCGACCTGGGCCAGTCCATCGAGCAGTTCTACAACCCGCTGATCCGCACCCTGCGCGACCTGCCGCTGCCCGTCATCTGCGCGGTGAACGGCGTGGCCGCCGGCGCCGGCGCGAACATTCCGCTGGCCTGCGACCTGGTACTGGCAGCGCGCTCGGCCAGCTTCATCCAGGCCTTCTGCAAGATCGGCCTGATCCCCGACTCCGGCGGCACCTGGACTCTGCCACGCCTGGTCGGCATGGCCCGCGCCAAGGCGCTCGCCCTGCTGGGCAACCGCCTGAGCGCCGAGCAGGCCGAGCAATGGGGGCTGATCTACCAGGTGGTGGACGACGCCAACCTGCGCGAGGAAGCGCTCAAGCTGGCCCGCCACCTCGCCACCCAGCCGACCTACGGCCTGGCGCTGATCAAGCGCAGCCTCAATGCCAGCCTGAACAACAGCTTCGACGAGCAGCTGGAGCTGGAGCGCGACCTGCAGCGCCTGGCCGGGCGCAGCGAGGACTACCGCGAGGGCGTATCCGCCTTCATGGAAAAACGTACCCCCAGCTTCAAGGGCCGCTGATCGATGAGCGCACTTTCGAAAGACGCCAACGTCGCGGTGATCGGCGCCGGCGCCATGGGCGCGGGCATCGCCCAGGTCGCCGCCCAGGCCGGTCACCCGGTGAAGCTCTACGACAACCGCCCCGGCGCTGCCGCCCAGGCCATCGATGGCATCGATCGCCAGCTCGGCCGGCTGGTGGAAAAAGGCAAGCTGGACGCCGCAGCTCGCAGCGCCACCGTCGCGCGCCTGCAGCCGGTGGAAGCCATCGAGGCGCTGGCCGATTCGAAGCTGGTCATCGAAGCCATCGTCGAGAACCTGGAGGTCAAGCGCAGCCTGTTCCAGCAGTTGGAAGCTCTGTGTGCAGAGGACTGCATCCTCGCCAGCAACACCTCCTCGCTGTCCATCACCAGCCTCGCCGCCGGCCTCAAACGTCCGCAGCAGGTGGTCGGCATGCACTTCTTCAATCCGGCGCCGCTGATGGCGCTGGTGGAGATCGTCTCCGGCCTCGCCACCGATCCGGCATTGGCCCAAGCGCTGTATGCCACCTCGCTGGCGTGGGGCAAGAAACCGGTTCACACCAGATCCACGCCCGGCTTCATCGTCAACCGCGTGGCGCGTCCTTTCTATGCCGAGAGCCTGCGCCTGCTGCAGGAAGGCGCCGCCGACTGCGCCACGCTGGATGCACTGATGCGTGACGCCGGCAGCTTCCGCATGGGCGCTTTCGAGCTGACCGACCTGATCGGCCATGACGTGAACTATGCCGTCACCTGCTCGGTATTCGCCGCCTACTACGGCGACTTCCGCTTCCAGCCATCGCTGATCCAGAAGGAGCTGGTGGATGCCGGGCGCCTCGGCCGCAAGAGCGGCCGAGGCTTCTACGACTACGCGGAAGGTGCCGAACGCCCGCAGCCGGCGAGCCTGAACAGCACCACCAGCGTCACGTCCTGCGTGCTGGAGGGCGACCTGGGTGTCGCTCAGCCGCTGGCACAGCGCCTGCAGGACGCCGGCATCGACATCACCCGGCGCGCCGGCAATGGCCTGCTGCGCGTCGGCGATGCGGTCATCGCCCTGTCCGACGGCCGTCTCGCCAGCCAGCGCGCCAAGGAAGACGGCCTGCGCAACCTGGTGCTGATCGACCTCGCACTGGATTACACCCAGGCCTCGCGCCTGGGCATTTCCTGCTCGGCCGATACCACGCCCGAAGCGCTCGACCAGGCCGTCGCCCTGCTGGCCAAGGCCGGCATCGCCGCCAGCCGCCTGAGCGACAGCCCCGGCCTCGCCGTGCTGCGTACCGTAGCCATGCTCGCCAACGAAGGCGCCGACGCGGTGCTGCAAGGCGTCGGCAGCGCCGGCGACATCGACCTCGCCATGCGCGCCGGCGTCAACTACCCGCAGGGCCCGCTGGCCTGGGCCGAACAGATCGGCATCGGCTACGTGCTGCGCGCGCTGGATAACCTGCAGGCCGCCTACGGCGAGGATCGCTATCGCCCTTCCCTGCTGCTGCGCCGCCTGCACGCCGAGGGGAGAACTTTCCATGCCTGACGCCACCCAACTCGCCCGTGCCTGCGCCGAGGCCATGTACGAGCGCGACCAGGCCACCCGGCGCATGGGCATCCAGCTGCTGGATGCCGGCCCGGGCAGCGCCAGGCTGTCGATGCGCGTGCGCGAGGACATGATCCAGGGCCACGGCACCTGCCACGGCGGCTACCTGTTCGCCCTCGCCGACTCGGCCTTCGCCTTTGCCTGCAACAGCTACAACGACGCCACCGTCGCCATCGGCTGCAGCATCGACTACGTGGCGCCGGCCCGCGAGGGCGACGAACTGATCGCCAGCGCCTGCGAGCAGAGCCGCAGCGGCCGCACCGGCAACTACGACGTGCGCATCGAGAATTCCCAGGGCCAGCTGATCGCCCTGTTCCACGGCAAATCCTACAAAGTGCGCGGCACCGTGCTGGCGCAGGAGACCTCCGAATGACAGACCTCACCGACGCCCTGATCATCGACGCGGTGCGCACGCCCATTGGCCGCTACGCCGGCGCCCTGTCCGGCGTGCGCGCCGACGACCTCGCGGCGATCCCGATGAAGGCCCTGCTGCAGCGCCACCCGGAGCTGGACTGGAGCGCCATCGACGACGTGATCTTCGGCTGCGCCAACCAGGCCGGCGAAGACAACCGCAACGTCGCCCACATGGCCTCGCTGCTCGCTGGCCTGCCGGTCACCGTGCCGGGCACCACGCTCAACCGCCTGTGCGGCTCGGGCCTCGACGCCGTGGGCAGCGCTGCACGCGCCCTGCGCTGTGGCGAGGCTGGTTTGATGCTGGCCGGTGGCGTGGAATCCATGTCCCGCGCACCGTTCGTGATGGGCAAGTCCGAGCAGGCTTTCGGCCGCAGCGCGGAAATCTTCGACACCACCATCGGCTGGCGCTTCGTCAACAAACTGATGAAGCAGCAGTTCGGCATCGATTCGATGCCCGAGACGGCGGAAAACGTCGCCGAGCAATTCAACATCAGCCGCGCCGACCAGGATGCCTTCGCCCTGCGCAGCCAGCACAAGGCCGCCGCCGCCCAGGCCAACGGCCGCCTGGCGAAGGAAATCGTCCCGGTGGAAATCCCCCAGCGCAAAGGCCCGGCCAAGGTGGTCGAGCAGGATGAGCATCCGCGCGGCGATACCACCCTCGAACAACTGGCCAGGCTCGGCACGCCCTTCCGCGAGAACGGCAGCGTCACCGCCGGCAACGCCTCGGGCGTCAACGACGGCGCCTGCGCCCTGCTGATGGCGACCCCGGCCGCCGCCGCGCGCCATGGCCTGAAGGCCCGCGCCCGTGTCGTCGCCATGGCCACCGCCGGCGTCGAACCGCGGATCATGGGCATCGGCCCGGTGCCGGCGACCCGCAAGGTGCTGGAGCTGGCCGGCCTGTCGCTGAACGACATGGATGTGATCGAACTGAACGAAGCCTTCGCCGCTCAGGGCCTCGCCGTGCTACGCGAGTTGGGCCTGGCCGACGACGACGCGCGGGTGAACCCCAACGGCGGCGCCATCGCCCTCGGCCATCCGCTGGGCATGAGCGGCGCGCGCCTGGTCACCACTGCCCTGCATGAACTGGAGGAGCGCGGCGGCCGCTATGCGCTGTGCACCATGTGCATCGGCGTCGGCCAGGGCATCGCCCTGATCATCGAGCGAATCTGATCCATCGGCGGGATCGAACCCCGCGCCGCCAGTCGCGAAAAGCGCCGACTGGCAGACAGAGCAAAGTCTCTGGCAGGGGTTCGAATCCTTCCGCAAACGGGGGCGCTATCCTGCTCCCATGACACTCGCAGCCCTCATCGGGGCTGGCGTACAAGAACAAATCGAGTGAACCCATGAACATGTACCATGATGCCGAACGTGCCCTGCTTGACCCGATGGAAACCGCCAGTGTCGACGAGCTGCGCCAGCACCAGCTGGAGCGCCTGCGCTGGAGCCTCAAGCATGCCTACGACAACGTCCCGCTGTACCGGAAGCGTTTCGCCGAAGCCGGTGTACACCCGGACGACCTGACCTCCCTCGACGATCTCGCCAGGTTCCCCTTCACCGGCAAGAACGACCTGCGCGACAACTACCCCTACGGCATGTTCGCCGTGCCGCAGAGCGAGATCGTGCGCCTGCACGCCTCCAGCGGCACCACCGGCAAGCCCACGGTGGTCGGCTACACGCAGAACGACATCGACACCTGGGCCAACGTGGTGGCGCGCTCCATTCGCGCCGCCGGCGGCCGCAAGGGTGACAAGGTGCACGTGTCCTACGGCTACGGCCTGTTCACCGGCGGCCTGGGCGCGCACTACGGCGCCGAGCGCCTGGGCTGCACCGTGATCCCGATGTCCGGCGGCCAGACCGAGAAGCAGGTCCAGCTGATCCGCGACTTCCAGCCGGACATCATCATGGTCACCCCGTCCTACATGCTCAACATCGCCGACGAGATCGAGCGCCAGGGCGTCGACCCGCACAGCCTCAAGCTGCGCCTGGGCATCTTCGGCGCCGAACCCTGGACCGCCGAGCTGCGCCGCGCGGTCGAGGAACGCATGGGCATCACCGCCCTGGACATCTACGGCCTCTCGGAAATCATGGGGCCGGGCGTGGCCATGGAGTGCGCCGAGACCAAGGACGGCCCGACCGTCTGGGAAGACCACTTCTACCCCGAGATCATCGACCCGGCGACCGGCGCGGTACTGCCCGACGGCCAGTACGGCGAGCTGGTGTTCACCTCGCTGTCGAAGGAAGCGCTGCCGATGATCCGCTACCGCACCCGCGACCTGACCCGCCTGCTGCCGGGCACTGCGCGGCCGATGCGACGCATCGACAAGATCACCGGGCGCAGCGACGACATGCTGATCATCCGCGGCGTCAACGTCTTCCCGACCCAGGTCGAGGAGCAGGTGCTGAAGATCAAGCAGCTCGCCGAGTGCTACGAGATCCACCTGCACCGCAACGGCAACCTCGACTGCATCGACGTGCATGTCGAACTGCGCCACGACCAGCAGGGCCTGTCGGCGGACGAGCAGAAAGCTATCGGCAGCGAACTGGGCAAGCAGATCAAGACCCACATCGGCGTCAGCGCCCGCGTGCTGGTGCAACCTTCCCACAGCCTCAAGCGCTCGGAAGGCAAGGCCTGCCACGTGTACGACAACCGGCCCAAGGGCTGATTGGTCGACGCCACCAGAAAGCCCCGCCTCGGCGGGGCTTTTTTTCGCCCAACCGCAGGGCGTATAGCGCTCCGCGCTATACGCCGCCTGTCCCGTGCCTTGGCGCGCGCCGGGCACGCTCAACGGAGCTGCATGAGAGCCCGCCACATCGGCGTACAACCGCGAACGGTTGTACGCCCTACTCCGACCGCCCGTCAGCCGGCTGCCTTCGCTGTCGATTTCCCGCCCCGACCTTCGACTACTCCTCAAAGGCAGCGGCATCCGCCGTCCGCCCACCCGCAGGAGATGAACGATGAACTATGTCGATGGCTTCCTCGTCCCCGTACCCACCGCCAGTCGCGAGCGCTACATCGAAGTCGCGCGCAAGGCGGCGGCGCTGTTCAAGGAGCATGGCGCACTGAGCGTCGTCGAGTGCTGGGGCGATGACGTACCCGAAGGCAAAGTGACCTCCTTCCCCATGGCGGTGAAGCTCAAGGAGGACGAAACCGTGGTGTTCTCCTGGATCACCTGGCCCAGCAAGGCCGCGCGCGACGAAGGGATGAAGAAGTTCATGGAGGACGCACGAATGAAGACCGAGTTCAGCGACATGCCCTTCGACGGCCAGCGCATGATCTTTGGCGGCTTCCAGGTGATCGTCCAGGCCTGATGCCAGCCCCTGCCAACCCGCACGGCCCTTTGTAGGAGCGAGCTTGCTCGCGAACGATTTTCCCGGCAGCTCCGGCGCTGGGTGGGTTCGCGAGCAAGCTCGCTCCTACAACTCCCTAAAATCCGCATACGATTCACTCATAAGAATACATTTTCGTATCGCTTCATCGTCTTTCCAAGGCATGGACAGTGCATACAGCACGCAAACGGTTACGCCTCATAACACCATCAAATACCCGCACAATCAGCGATTTTCATGTATTTAAATCCATGAAACGCTCTCCCTCTTGCGCCCACAACAACGCCAAAAACTGCTAAAGCGATACAGAATCCAATTACGACACATCATTTAGTGTTAGACATTCATTTCTGTATCATTTAAAACTACAGCCATGGCCAAGGCCGTCCCACGAACAAGACAAAAGGCTGGAGACACAGCATGTACGCACAACTGGTTGAGACCGGCGTGAAGCGCATCAAGGCGCTGGACGAGATGTCGCCGGAAGAACGCGCCTTCCAGGAAAAGATCGATGCCGAGGTGAAGATCGAGGCAAAGAACTGGATGCCCGACGCCTACCGCCAGACGCTGATCCGGCAGATTTCCCAGCACGCCCACTCCGAGATCGTCGGCATGCTGCCCGAGGGCAACTGGGTGACCCGTGCACCGACCCTCAAGCGCAAGCTGCAGCTGATGGCGAAGATCCAGGACGAAGCCGGCCACGGCCTCTACCTCTACAGCGCCATGGAAACCCTGGGCGCCGACCGTGACGCCGAGATCGCCAAGCTCCACTCTGGCCGCGCCAAGTACTCGAGCATCTTCAACTACCCGACGCTGAACTGGGCCGACATGGGCGCGGTGGGCTGGCTGGTGGATGGCGCCGCGATCGTCAACCAGGTGGTGCTGCAGCGCACCTCCTACGGCCCCTATTCCCGCGCGATGATCCGCATCTGCAAGGAAGAGAGCTTCCACCAGCGCCAGGGCTACGAAATCCTCCTGACCATGATGCGCCACGGCAATCAGGCGCAGAAGGACATGGTCCAGGACGCCATCAACCGCCTCTGGTGGCCGGCCCTGATGATGTTCGGCCCCAGCGACGCCGACTCCCCCAACAGCGCCCAGTCCATGGCCTGGAAGATCAAGCGGCAGAGCAACGATGAGCTGCGCCAGCGCTTCGTCGACCAGACCGTTCCGCAGCTCGAGCTGCTCGGCTGCACCGCCCCGGACCCGGACCTGAAGTGGAACGAGGAGCGCGGCCACTACGACTTCGGCGACATCCAGTGGGAAGAGTTCTACGAAGTGCTCAAGGGCAACGGCCCGTGCAACACCGAGCGCGTCGCCACCCGCCGCAAAGCCATCGAAGACGGCGCCTGGGTCCGCGAAGCCGCGGTCGCCTACGCCCGCAAACAACAACAGAAAAAAGACGCCGCCTGAGCCGCGAGGAGAGAAAAGTCATGTCCGAGTGGACTTTGTTCGAAGTATTCGTCCGTAGCAAGCACGGCCTGAACCACAAGCACGTCGGCAGCGTCCACGCCGCCGACGCCGCCATGGCCATCGAGAACGCCCGCGAGCTGTACACCCGCCGCAACGAAGGCGTGAGCCTGTGGGTCGTGCCCTCCGCGCTGATCACCGCCTCCTCCCCCGACGAGAAGGACCCGCTGTTCGATCCGTCGCAGGACAAGGTCTACCGCCACGCCAGCTTCTACGAGCTGCCGCCCGAAGTCGGCCACATGTGAGACGCGTGCGATGAACCCGAACAACGACAAGATCGAATACCTGCTGCGCCTCGCCGACAGCGCCCTGATCCAGGGCCAGCGCCTGTGCGAATGGTGCGGCCACGCCCCGGCGCTGGAAGAAGAACTGGCGCTGATGAACGTCGGCCTCGACCTCGTGGGCCAGGCACGCCACTGGTACGAGTACGCCGTGGAGCTGCTGGACGACGGCCGTGACGCCGACGCCCTGGCCTTCCGCCGCGACGAGCGCGCCTTCCGCAACCTGCTGCTGGTGGAACAGCCCAACGGCGACTTCGCCGTGACCATCGCCAAGCAGTTCCTCTATGACGCCTGGCACTTCCATGTACTGCACGCCCTGAGCAGCTCCAGCGACGAGCGCATCGCCGCCATCGCCGCCAAGGGCCTGAAGGAAGTCACCTACCACCTGCGCCGCTCCGGCGAATGGATGCAGCGCCTGGGCGATGGCACCGAGCAAAGCCACGCGCGCATGCTGGCGGCGATCCCGCAGGTGTGGCGTTTTACCGTCGAACTCTGCAACGCCGACGACATCGAGCAGCGCCTGTTCGAAGCCGGGGTCGCGCCGAATCCGACCGAGCTGTCCGCCGCCTGGAAAGCCAAGGTCGCCGACATCTTCGCCGCCGCGACCCTGCCAGTGCCCGACCCGGCGGTGAACTTCTATCTCAGCGGCCGCCGTGGCCTGCATACCGAGCACCTGGGCATCCTCCTGGCCGAGATGCAGTTCCTCCAGCGGGCGTACCCCGATGCGACCTGGTGAGCTGATTACCAGCGATCGCGGCGCCCGCGCCGGCACGGCTGACGACCTCAGCCGTGCCTGGCACGTGCTCGGCGCGGTAATGGACCCGGAAGTGCCGGTGGTCAGCGTGGTCGACCTCGGCATCGTCCGCGGCCTCGACTGGCAGGACGGGCACCTGCACGTGGTGGTCACCCCGACCTACTCCGGCTGCCCGGCCACCGAGGTCATCGAGCAGGACATCCAGCACGCCCTGGAGCACGCCGGTTTCGCCGCGCCGCAACTGGAGCGCCGGCTGAACCCGGCCTGGACCACCGACTGGATCAGCGACAACGGCCGCGAAGCGCTGCGGGTCTACGGCATCGCGCCGCCAGCCGGCAGCACCAGCAAGCGCAGCCTGCTCGGCGAAAGCCCGGAAGTCTGCTGCCCGCAGTGCGGCAGCGCGCACACCGAGCTGCTCAGCGAGTTCGGCTCGACTGCCTGCAAGGCGCTGTACCGCTGCGTCGACTGCCGCGAACCGTTCGACTACTTCAAGTGCATCTGAGCGGCCGCGCCGCCGGAGAAGAACAATGAGCAAGTTCCACAGCCTGAAAATCAAGGAAGTGCGCGCCGAAACCCGCGACGCCGTGTCCATCGCCTTCGACGTCCCGGCGGACCTGGCCGACAGCTTCCGCTTCCAGCACGGCCAGCACCTGGTCATGCGCACCCAGCTCGACGGAGAGGAAGTGCGCCGCTCCTATTCCATCTGCAGCGGCGTGAATGACGGCGAGCTGCGCGTGGCCATCAAGCGCGTGCCCGGCGGGCGCTTCTCCGCCTACGCCAACGAGGCGCTGAAGGTCGGCGCCAGCCTGGAAGTCATGCCGCCGGCCGGCCACTTCAACGTCGCGCTGGACCCGGCGCGCCACGGCAACTACCTGGCGGTCGCCGCCGGCAGCGGCATCACGCCGATCCTGTCGATCGTCAAGACCACCCTGGAAACCGAGCCGAACAGCCGCGTCACTCTGCTCTACGGCAACCGCTCCAGCAACGCCGCGATGTTCCGCGAGCAGCTCGAAGACCTGAAGAACCGTTACCTGCAGCGCCTCAACCTGATCTTCGTGTTCAGCCGCGAGCAGCAGGACGTCGACCTCTACAACGGCCGCATCGACGCCGACAAGTGCGGCCAGCTGTTCAGCCGCTGGCTCGACGTGAAGAGCCTGGACGCCGCCTTCATCTGCGGCCCGCAGGCCATGACCGAGACCGTGCGCGACCAGCTCAAGGGCAATGGCATGCCGGCCGAGCGCATCCACTTCGAGCTGTTCGCCGCCGCCGGCAGCGAGAGCAGGCGCGAAGCCCGCCAGGCTGCTGCCGCCGTCGATAGCGCGAAGAGCCAGGTCACCGTGATCAGCGATGGCCGCGAGCTGTCCTTCGAACTGGCCCGCAACAGCGTCAGCGTGCTCGATGCCGGCAATGCCCAGGGCGCCGAACTGCCCTACTCCTGCAAGGCCGGCGTGTGTTCGACCTGCAAGTGCAAGGTGGTGTCCGGCGAAGTGGAAATGGACAGCAACTTCGCCCTGGAGGACTACGAAGTGGCGGCCGGCTACGTGCTGAGCTGCCAGGCGTATCCGGTCAGCGACAGCGTGGTGCTCGATTTCGACCAGCTCTGAGCCATCCCTGTGGCGCCGGCTTCGCCGGCGGATCGCGGGCATGGCCCGCTCCTGCAGGGAGCACCGAGCCCCCGATGTTCCAGCGCCAGCGCCCCACAAGGGCCCTGGCGAACCTTATCCGGCGGCCCAGTCCCGCCACTTGATCAAGCGCCGCCGACGCCCACCCGGCGCGGCGGTCACCGGCAGCAGCCGGCCCCCTTGCGTAGCGATCCGGAGGAAGACAACCATGGCCCAAGAGCCAATCCTGCAAAGTTTCATCGGCGGCCGCTGGGTCGGCCAGCACGGCGCCCAGGCGCTGCGTAGCGCGCTCAACGGCCAGACCGTGGCACGCACCCACGAAGAGGCGCTGGACTTCGCCGAAGCCGTCGCCCATGCCCGCGAGCAGGGCCTCAAAGAACTGATGTCCATGGACTTCCAGCAGCGCGCCCAGCGCCTGAAGGCCCTGGCGCTGTACCTGACCGAGCGCAAGGAACAGCTCTACGAGATTTCCCGCCACAGCGGCGCCACCCGCGCCGACAGCTGGATCGACATCGAAGGCGGCGCCGGCACCCTGTTCGCCTATGCCGGCGTCGGCGGCCGCGAGCTGCCGTCCGGCAACGTGGTCCACGAAGGCCCGGCCATGCCGCTGGGCAAGACCGGCAAGTTCGCCGGCAGCCATATCCTGGTGCCGCGTGGCGGCATCGCCGTGCACATCAACGCCTTCAACTTCCCCATCTGGGGGATGCTGGAGAAGTTTGCGCCGAGCTTCCTCGCCGGCATGCCCTGCATCGTCAAACCGGCCACCGCCACCAGCTACATCACCGAAGCCGCCGTGCGCGTCATGCACGAGTCCGGCCTGCTCCCGGCTGGCAGCCTGCAGCTGATCATCGGCGGCACCGGCGACCTGCTGGACCGCCTGCAGGGCCAGGACGTGGTGACCTTCACCGGCTCGGCCGACACCGCCGCCAAGCTGCGCGTGAACGCCAACCTGATCCGCAACTCGGTGCCGTTCAATGCCGAAGCCGACTCGCTGAACTGCGCCATCCTCGCGCCGGACGTCACCCCGGACGACGAAGAGTTCGATCTGTTCGTCAAGGAAGTAGCCCGCGAGATGACCGTCAAGGCCGGGCAGAAATGCACCGCCATCCGCCGCGCCATCGTCCCCGCCAAGCATGCCGACGCCGTCGCCGAACGCCTGCGTGAGCGCCTGGCCAAGGTCGTGGTCGGTGACCCGTCGGTGGAAGGCGTGAAGATGGGCGCCCTGGCCTCCCACGCGCAGCAGGCCGACGTCGCCGAGCGCGTGGAAGCCCTGCTGAAGTCCAGCGAGCTGGTGTTCGGCGCGAAAGACGGCTTCGCCCCGCGCGGCGACGGCGTGGCAGAAGGCGCGTTCTTCGCCCCGACCCTGCTGCGCAGCCGTGATCCGCACGCCGAAGGCGGTGCCCACGACATCGAGGCCTTTGGCCCGGTGACCACCCTGATGGCCTACGACGACCTCGACGAAGCCGTCGCCCTGGCCGCACGCGGCAAGGGCAGCCTGGTGGCCAGCCTGATCACCCGCGACCCGCAGGTCGCCGCGAAGGTCGTTCCGGTCATGGGCGCGCTGCACGGTCGCCTGCATATCCTCGACCGCGAATCCGCCGCCGAATCCACCGGCCACGGCTCGCCACTGCCGGTGCTCAAGCACGGCGGCCCCGGCCGCGCCGGCGGTGGTGAAGAACTGGGCGGCCTGCGCGCAGTGAAGCACTACCTGCAACGTACCGCCGTGCAGGGCTCGCCGAGCATGCTGATGGCCGTCACCGGGGAGTACGTGCGCGGCGCCAAGGTCTACGAGACCGAGGTGCACCCGTTCCGTCGCTTCTTCGACGACCTGCAGATCGGCGAGTCGCTGCTGACCCACCGCCGCACCGTCACCGAAGCCGACCTGGTGAACTTCGGCTGCCTGTCGGGCGACCACTTCTACATGCACTTCGACGAGCTGGCGGCCAAGGACTCGCAGTTCGGCAAGCGCATCGCCCACGGCTACTTCGTGCTCTCGGCGGCAGCCGGCCTGTTCGTCTCCCCCGGCGTCGGCCCGGTGCTGGCCAACTACGGCCTGGACACCCTGCGCTTCATCAATCCGGTGGGCATCGGCGACACCATCCAGGCCCGCCTGACCTGCAAGCGCAAGATCGACCAGGGCAAGAAGAGCCCCAAGGGCGAGCCGCAGGGCGTGGTGGCCTGGGATGTGGAAGTCACCAACCAGCTGGGCGAGCTGGTCGCCAGCTACGACATCCTCACCCTGGTGCTCAAGCGCGCGTGATGCGCTGAGCGCAGCGACTCCGGTGTCATTCTCGACCGGCCTTCGGGCCGGTTTTTTTATGCCTGCACCACACCCTGTAGCGCGTAGGGCGCATAACCCGGAACGGGTTATGCGCCGCTGCCACCGCGGCGGATAACGCTGGCGCGTTATCCGCCCTACGGTCCTGGCACGATCGGCTCGCTCCTGCAGGTTTCCTCCCCCATCGGAGCCGCCTGGCCCCCTCTGCCTTCTCCCGCGAAAAACTCGCCTTGCGTCTTTGCGCATTTCTGATATCGCCCTACCCCGCGCCCTCCGTACCTTCTCCCTGCCCGCTGCTCCTGACGGCGGGCGCGTGCACCACCCCATAAAACAACAAGAAGGGCCGCCCCATGACTCCACGCATCCAACCGTCCGCATCCGCCGGTCATCTCCCTTGCCCGCTGCGCCCAGGCGCACGCGGCTGACTGCCGCTCACTACTTCGATCAATCAAAGGCAAGGGACAACCACCATGCTCAAACAAGGCGTACTCCGCTGGCCCCAGATCGCCGGGCTCGGCATTTCACTGGTCATCGCCGGGCAGTTCTCCGGCTGGAACTACGGCCTGGCCGGCAGCGGCTGGGCCAACATGCTCGTCGCCACCCTGCTGATGGCCGTGCTCTGCGGCGGCCTGGCGCTGTGCGTGTGCGAACTATCCACCGCGCGCCCCCACGCCGGCGGCGTGTTCGCTTACGCACAGCTGGCCTTCGGTCCCTTCGTCGGCTACCTGGTCGGTGCCGCCTGCGCGCTGGCCTTGACCATCGGCACCGGCGCGGCCGCCAACTTCCTCGCCGCCTACATGGAATCGGTGTTCGGCTTCGGCGGCTGGCCGGTGCGCATCGGCCTGTTCGCGGTGATCATCGGCATCCATATCATCGGCGTGGGCGAGGCTCTCGGGCTGACCCTGCTGGCCGGCGCGGTGGCAGCCATCGCACTGTTGGCCTTCGGCGGCGCCATGCTGCCCCACGTGCACTGGGAAAACCTCCTGCCCAGCGCCGGCAGCACGCTGCCCGGCGTGAGCGTCGCCGGCGTGTTCGCCTGCGTGCCCTTCGCCATCTGGATGTTCATCTGCATCGAGCAGGTCGCCTCGGCCGCCGAGGAAGCCGCCGAACCGGGCCGCAGCATGCCGCGCGGGATCATCGCCGCCGTGGGCACCCTGCTGGTCACGGCGCTGACTGTGGTGATCAGCGCGCCGGGAGCCGCCGGTGTGGAAGTGGTCGGTAACGCGGGTGATCCGCTGTACGCCGCGATGACCCACGGCGGGCTCTACGGCGAGCGCGACTGGCTGCCGCTGCTGGTGGGTTCCGGCGCCGTCTGCGGCCTGCTGGCGACCTTCTTCTCGGTGGTGTTCTCCGCCTCCCGCCAGCTGTTCGCCCTGGCCCGTGACGGTTTCTTCCCCGCCGCTCTCGCCCGTACCAACCGTCGTGGCTCGCCCTACGTCGCCCTGCTGGTGCTGACCGTGATCGGCCTGCCGCTCACCCTGGTGCCGCCGGAAAAACTCCTGCTGTGCATCGTCCTGCTGCTGGGCAGCTGCCACCTGGTGCTGTTCGCCGCCTACCTGCGCCTGCACCGCAGCCAGCCCGGCCTGGTGCGCCCGTTCCGCCTGCGCGGCGGCCCGGTGGTGGCCAGCGTCGGCATGCTGCTGACGCTGGTGGTGATCGCCGCCTGCTTCCAGCTCGAAGTGGCGATGCTCAGCGCCCTGGCCCTGGTGGTCGTCGTCCTGATCCTCAACTACCTGCTGCGCGCCGCGAGCCGCGCCGGCAAGCCCCTGGAGAATGCCGAGAATGTCTGAAGCAACCCTGCTGCAACGCCGCCAACAGGTCATGGGCGACGCCTCGCCACTGTTCTACGACGAGCCATTGGAACTGGTGAAGGGTGAAGGCGTCTGGCTGATCGATGCCGCCGGCAAGCGCTACCTGGACTGCTACAACAACGTGCCCTGCGTTGGCCACTGTCACCCGAAGGTGGTGGCCGCCATGGCCGAGCAGGCCGCGACGCTGAACATCCACACCCGCTACCTGAACGAGCGCGTGGTGCGCTACGCGGAGAACCTCACGGCGACCTTCGCCGACCCGCTGGACAGCCTGATGTTCACCTGCACCGGCAGCGAGGCCAACGAACTGGCCCTGCGCATGGCGCGCTTCGTCACCGGCAACAAGGGCGTGATCGTCAGCGACTACAACTACCACGGCAACACCACTGCGCTGGCGGCGGTGACCACGGCGCTGCCCAGCTCGGAGCCCTTTTCGACCCATGCGCGAGCCGTGCCTATCCCCTGCCTCTACCATGCGGACGGAACACCCGAGCAGGTGGCCGACCGCTACGTCGCCAAGGTCGCCGAGGCCATTGCCGAACTGCAGGCGGCCGGCGTAGGCCTCGCGGCCATGCTCATCGACACGCTGTTCGCCAACGAAGGCATTCCGCGCCTGCCGGCCGGCTACCTGGAGCGCGTGGCGAAGCTGGTACGCGAGGCCGGTGGCCTGCTGATCGCCGACGAGGTGCAATCGGGCTTCGCCCGCACCGGCGATCACCTGTGGGGCCACCAGTCACACCCGCTGGTGCCGGACATCGTCACCCTCGGCAAGCCCATGGGCAACGGTTTCCCCCTGGCCGGGCTGGTGACCAGCCGCGAGCGCGTCGAGACATTCGGCCGCGCCAACCTGTACTTCAACACCTTCGGCGGCTCGCCGGTGGCCGCCGCCGTCGGCCAGGCGGTGCTGGATGTGATCGCCGAAGAAGACCTGCAGGGCAATGCGCGGCGCCAGGGCGCGAAGCTCAGCGCCGAGCTGCACCGCCTCGCCGAGCGCCACTCGATCATCGGAGACGTGCGCGGCCAGGGCCTGTTCTTCGCCGTGGAACTGGTGCGCGACCGCGCCAGCCGCGAGCCGGCGGGGCTGGAAGCGCGGCGCATCGTCAACGCCATGCGCCAGCGCGGCGTGCTGATCAGCAAGATCGGTGGCGACGACAACATCCTCAAGATCCGCCCGCCGCTGCCTTTCCAGGGCGAACACGGCGAGCTGTTCATCCATACCCTGGACCAGGTCCTGAGCGAACTCTGAGGCGATCACCATGAATGACTTTCCGAAGGCTGATTTCGCCGAGCTCGACCACGACCAGCAGGTCGCCTGCCTGCGCGACCTGGCGCTGGACGCCCTGCGCCACTGGGACGGCGATTTCGTCGGCCTGGAACTGCTCAAGTACCGCGAGAACGCGGTGTTCTGCGCCACCCGCAGCGATGGCACCCGTAGCGCCCTGCGTGTGCACCGCGGCGGCTACCACAGCGAAGCGGCGCTGCGCTCGGAACTGACCTGGATGGAACAGCTGGCCGCCAGCGGCATCGGTGTGCCGAGCATCATCCGCACCCGCGACGGCCAGCACCTCGCCGAGGTGCACAGCACTGCGCTCAGCGAACCGCGCTACGTCGACATGCTTGGCTGGCTGTCCGGCAGCACCCTGGGCTCCGCCGAACAGGGCCTGAGCACCCATGGCGACATCCAGGCGCTGTTCCACCAGGCCGGTGCCGTGGCCGCGCGCATCCACCTGAATTCGGCCCGGTGGCGCCAACCCAACGAGTTCACCCGCCATGCCTGGGACGAGGAAGGCCTGGTGGGCGCCAACCCGTTCTGGGGGCGCTTCTGGGAGCTGGACCTGCTCACCCCCGAACAGCGCGAGCTGCTGCAGCACGCCCGCCAGGAAGCCCGCCAGG
Source organism: Enterobacterales bacterium AE_CKDN230030158-1A_HGKHYDSX7 (assembly GCA_046940325.1). GTDB lineage: Bacteria > Pseudomonadota > Gammaproteobacteria > Pseudomonadales > Pseudomonadaceae > Pseudomonas. Next base: position 478,108 of record JBKYMN010000004.1, read on the forward strand.
ACCTGCGCCATTACGGCCGCAGCCTGGGCAACTTCGGCATGATCCACGCCGACCTGGTGCCGGAAAACCTGCTGCTCGAAGGCGGCGAACTGCAACTGATCGACTTCGACGATGCCGGCTTCGGCTGGCACATGTTCGAACTGGCCACCGCGCTGTACTTCTGCCTGGACGACCCGCGCCTGGCGCAGATCCAGGCGGCGCTGCTGGCCGGCTACGACTCGATCAAGCCGTTGTCCGCCGCCGACCGTGCGGCCCTGCCACTGTTCCTCGCCCTGCGCGGCACCACCTACCTGGGCTGGGTGCACACACGGCGCAACAGCCAGACAGCCAGGGAGCTGGCACCGATGCTGATCGAGCGCGCCTGCACCCTGGCCAGGGCCTATCTCGCCGGCCGCTGAATCTGGCAGAGCGCCACAAGGCCCTGGCGCGCAGGCACAATCCTGCGCGCCAGCGCTGACCGATACTCGGCGCACCACGAAAGGTGAACCGCCATGACCGGCATAGCCCGCCACCGTGCCACCGACTCCGATGAACTGGCCTGCGCCCTCGCCGGCTGGAGCCAGGACTACACCCAGCTCGGCCATGGCCGCCTGCAGGCGGAGCTGCTGCATGTGCAGCTGCCCGGTGCCTCGCTGATCTACGAACACTCCAACCTGCACCTGCACGAGAACATGGCGCCACCGGCCGGACACCTGGTGATCGGCATCCCCCTGCGTGCCAGCGCCGATTCGCGCTTCAACGGCCAGTCCCTGCACGACGACACCCTGCTGGTGCTCGAAGGCGGCCGCGAGCTGGAAATCTGCGCCGCCGGGGAAATCCACATGCTCGGTCTGACCTTCAGCCAGCCGCAGCTGGAACGCCTGCTCGGCACCGAAGAGCGCGAGCTGTTCGAGCGCGCGCTGCAGCAACGGCGCCTGCAACTTTCACCGACGGGGGCCGGCGATCTGCGCCGCAGCCTGTGTGGCGCCCTCGCCGCCTTCGAGGCCGAACCGTGGCGAGTGGACGATCCGCAACAGGCCGGGCACGCCGTCGCCCTAGTGCTGAGCCACGTGCTGCAGGCGCTGGAGGAAATCCTTCCCGGCAGCGACCGCGAAGGCGCGCCACGCTCATTGCAGCAGCATCGCCGGCTGGTGCTGGCCGCCATCGAGCGCATGCAGGCGGACCTTTCCGAGCCACTGTCGTTGCTGGAACTGAGCCAGAGCCTGAACACCAGCCAGCGCACCCTGCAGTACTGCTTCCGGCAGATCTGCCAGAGCACGCCGCAGCAGTTCTTCCTCAGCCTGCGCCTGGCCGAGGCGCGCCGCCGGCTCAAGCAGGAGCCGCAGCAGAGCATCACCAGCCTGGCGCTGGACCTGGGCTTCGCCAGTTCCAGCCACTTTTCCACGTTGTACAAGCGGCTCTACGCCGAGCAGCCGTCACTGATCTCGCGCTCGCGCTGAGCTTCTGCTCTTCGTAGGAGCGAGCTTGCTCGCGAACAGATCCACCGGCAGTTCCCGCGTCAAGCGGGTTCGCGAGCAAGGACTAGGCGTCCCCCTCGGTCCTGCAAAAGGCACCCCATCGGATCTGGCAACCACACCCAATCACTTGGCAGACACACGCAACGGCACAACGCCAGCCCTTACTTAGCATCGGCAGAAGACCCATCCCCTCCAACCGACAAGAACAACGGATGCCTTCGCCATGACCCACGCCGCCGTGCTGCGCCCCACCCTGCTCGCCCTGCTCATCGCGGGCGCCAGCTCCGCCAGCGCCTACGAGCTGTACGCCACCGACGACACCCACCTGAACGCCGATCTCTCGGCGACCTTCGGGCTGTTCCACAGCCAGGAGCGCTACAACATGACCGGCACCCTGGATGAAGGCTCGTCCTCCTGGCAGGAAGGCTTCATCAAGTACGGCCTGAGCGGCGACCAGAAGCTGGGCGGCGCGGGCACCGCCTACGGCGCGTTCAACCTGATCAGCTCCGGCACCTGGGGCGACGGCGACGCCGCCGGCTTCACCGACGGCTCCGAGCGCACCACCAAGATCGAGGACGCCTACGCCGGCTGGCGCTCGGGCAACCTGTTCGAAGCCCTGGGCGAGGACGGCATCGACCTCTCCGCCGGCCGCCAGAACATCGTGGTCGGCGACGGCTTCCTGATCGACGGCGACGCCCTGAACATGGGCAAGGGCCTGGCCGACGGTGAATACAACCGTGGCGGTGCCTACTACCTCGCCGGCCGCCGCGCCTTCGACGAAACCGCCGTGCTGCGCATCGGCGGCAAGGAAGGCTGGCGTGGCGACCTGATGCGCCTGAAGTCCGACAACCGCGCCCAGGCCAACTCCGAGCTGTACGTCGCCACCCTCGAGCACGTCGCCCCGGAAGCCACCTTCGGCCTGACCTACATCGACGTCACCGACATCGACGAGCGCTACGCCTCGCCCATCCAGCTCGACCGCAAGGACATGAAGACCTACAGCCTGCGCGGCACCGGCAATGCCGGCGTGGAGAACCTGTTCCTTTCCGGCGAATACGCCTGGCAGGACAAGCGCAACGCCCAGTACAGCGACGACACAGAGAACGCCTGGTATCTGGAAGCCGGCTGGACCTTCTCCGACATCGCCTGGAAGCCCTACGTCAGCTACCGCTTCAGCCGCTTCTCCGAAGGCTACGACACCCTCTTCTACGGCTTCAGCCGCGGCTTCGGCACCTGGTTCCAGGGCGAGGTGGCGGGCAACTACTCCGGCCCCTTCAACAGCAACACCCGCGTGCACAACGTCGGCGCCAGGGTCACGCCGCTGGAGAACCTCTCCATTGGCGCGCAGTACTTCGACTTCCACACCCTGGACACCGACCTGGGCAACACCGACGGCCGTGAACTGGACCTCTACGCCGAGTGGGCGATCAACGAGCACCTGGTGATCATCCCGCTGGTGGGCCTGTACCAGCCGAAGAAGAGCGCCGCCGAAGGCGGTACCCAGATCGGCAACGACAACAGCAACCTGTACAGCCAGCTGATGTTCTCCACCACCTTCTGATCCAGCGAAAGCGAGCCCGCCATGCCCAGCCTCCTGACTTCGATCCAGGGCCGCATCACCTGGCTGGCGGGCCTCTGCCTGCTGCTGGTCGCCAGCGTCCTGATCGGCCTTTCGCTGTACCAGGCGCGGCAGGACAGCCGCACCATTCAGCACGACAGCGGCGAGCTGTTCGCCGCTGCCGCGCGGCACAACCTGGAGACCCAGGGCCAGGTGCAGGCCCTGCTGATCCGCGAGCGCCTGCAGAACAACCTGCTGCTCGGCGAAGGGCTGTTACGCACGGTGCAGACGCTGCGCGAGCAACAGCACCAGGGCGTTCTCGACCCCACCGCACTGCGCAGCACGCTCAATCGCGCCATGGCTGAAACCCTCGGCGCGCACCCTGAACTGCTCGGTCTGTTCGTGGTATTTCAGCCCGATGCGCTGGACGCCGCCGACAGCCGGTTCAGCGCCCGTGAAGACCTGGGCAGCAACGAGACCGGCCGCTTCGCCCTCTACCTCTTGCAGAACGGCCAGCAGACCCAGCGCGTGATCGGCACCGAGCAGGTCCTCGGCGACACCACTCCCGGCCCCAGTGGCCAGCCCTACAACGCCTTCTTCACCTGCTCCATCGGGCACGCCCGCCCCTGCGTGCTCGACCCCTATTTCGACGAAGCCTCCGGCCAGCGCCGGCTGGTCACCAGCGTCACCCTGCCGCTGCTGGAAAACGGCAAGGCCATCGCCGCCATCGGCTTCGACATCGACCTGGCCACCCTGCAGCAAAGCAGCCTCGACGGCAGCCGCAGTCTGTTCGACGGCCAGGGTCGCATCCGCATCCTCAGCCCCAACGGCCTGGTCGCCAGCGACAGCGGCGACGCGTCGAAGCTGGGGCAGAAGTTCGAGGACAGGAGCCTGCTCGCGGAGGTGGCGGCTGGCCGTTCGCAATCCTACGACGAGGGCGAAGCCATCAGCGTGCTGCATACCCTGGCGCCGGTGCCGGACGCCGCCCCCTGGGGCATCCTGCTCAGCGTGCCGCGCGCGGTGATGCTGGCCCCGGCGGAACGCCTCAAGGCCACCCTGGACGACCTGCGCTGGCGCAGCACCGCACTGGAGATCGGCGTCGGCATCGCCGCCGGCCTGCTCGGCGTACTGCTGGTGGCGCTGACCGCGCTGGGCATCAGCCGGCCGATCCTGCGCCTGGCGCGCATGCTCGAAGACATCGCCGACGGCGAAGGCGACCTCACCCGCCGCCTGGACTACCCACGCCGCGACGAACTGGGGCGCCTCGCCACCGCCTTCAACCGCTTCCTCGACAAGCTGCAACCCAGTATCGCCGCCGTGCAGTCGGCAACCCGCGAAGCCCACGCCACCGCCGACCGTTCGGCGCAGATCGCCCGGCAGACCAGCGATGGCATGCAGCTGCAGTTCCGCGAAATCGACCAGGTGGCCACCGCACTGCACGAAATGTCCGCCACCGCCCAGGATTCCGCCCGCAGCGCCGCCCGCGCCGCCGAAGCCGCGCGCACGGCTGAGCAGGCTTGCGACGAAGGCTTCCGCACCCTCGACGCCACCAACAGCGGCATCGACCTGCTGGCCAGCGGCATGCACCAGGCCATGGCCGAACTGCAGCAACTGGCGTCCAGCAACGAACAGATCGGCTCGATCCTCGAAGTCATCTGCGGCATCGCCGCACAGACCAACCTGCTGGCCCTCAACGCCGCCATCGAGGCTGCACGCGCGGGCGACGCCGGGCGTGGTTTCGCCGTGGTCGCGGACGAGGTGCGCGGGCTGGCCCGGCGTACCCAGGAGTCGGTGGAAGAGATTCGCGAAGTGATCGAGAACCTGCAGGCCCGCGGCCACTCAGTGACCAGCGCGATGCAGGGCAGCTTCGCCCAGGCCCAGGGCAACGTCGACCAGGCGCGCCAGGCCATCGATGCGCTACGCCGGATCGGCGAGGCAGTGAACCTGATCAGCGAGATGAACCTGCAGATCGCCAGCGCGGCGGAGGAACAGAGCAGCGTCGCCGAAGAGATCAACCGCAACATCGCCGGCATCCGCGATGTCACCCAGACCATTTCCGATCACGCACAGCAAGCCGCCGGCGCCAGTCGCTCGCTGAACGAACTGGCCAGCCGGCAGCAGGGATTGGTGGAGCAGTTCCGCGCCTGAGTCAGACCCGGCTGCAGATCTCGGTCTGGCGCAGGTACTGGAGGGTGTGCTGTTGCCCTTGCGAATCCAGGTAGACCATGGTCGCCAGGCTGACTTCGCAGCGCTCGTTGGGCTGGGTGATGCTCAGCACCTTGGCCACGTCCAGCGGCATGCCGTAGTGGTAGACGGCGGCATCGTCGGCGAAGGCAGTGAAGGACAGCAGCAAGGCGGGGATGGCAAACAGTGCGGGAAGAGTGGATTTCATGGCAGGAACCTCAGGGATCACGCGGGTCGCGTCGATCGTGGCCCACTGCCATAAATCTAGCTGACGGGAACCTTCCGACACAGCACGACTTCGACAATGCATTTCTTCAGTTCGCGCAACAATTCGGCCTTTTCGATCAGCCATAGCCGGCGATTGTGACGTCCGCCAAGGCATGAATGGCAGCATTTCCTCTTGTTCGTCGATTGCAGCCAGGGCGATCCCCCGCAAGAATGGATACCTTCTGTCCGATCGGGAAACACCATGAAACGCGTGGCCATGCTGCTGTTCCCCGGCGTGCAGGCACTGGATGTGTCCGGGCCGCTGGACGTGTTCGCCGAGGCCAATGCCTTCGTGCCCGCCGGCCAGGGCTACCAGGTGCTGACGCTCGCCGCGCCGCCCCTCCCTTTGCGCGCTTCCAACGGCCAGTGGCTGGGCGCGGATTTCAGCCTCGACCAGGGCGATCGCGCGGCCGACATCCTGCTGGTGCCGGGTGGACCGCAGTTGCCGGAAGAGTCGCCGGCAGCCGAATTGCTCGACTGGCTGCGCGCCGCCTGTGCGCGGGCGCCGCGCTATGGCTCGATCTGCACGGGCGCCTTCCTGCTCGGCCATGCCGGCCTGCTCGACGGCAAGCGGGTGACCACCCACTGGAGCGATGCGCGGCGCCTCGCCGAGCTGTTCCCGCGGGCGCTGGTGGAGCCGGACCGGATTCATGTACGCGATGGTGCGCTGGTGACCTCGGCGGGCGTCACGGCGGGTATCGACCTCGCCCTGGCACTGGTCGCCGAGGACCACGGCGCAGCGGTTGCCCTGTCGGTGGCCAAGCGATTGCTGGTGGTGGCGCAGCGCCAGGGCGGGCAATCGCAATTCAGCCCCTTCCTCCAGGCGCCGGCCGACGAAACCTCGCCGGTGGCGCGCATCCAGCGCTACGTGCAGGAGCATCTCGACCAGCCGCTGGGCGTGGCGCAACTGGCGGCCGAGGTGACGATGAGCCCGCGCAGCTTCGCCCGCACTTTCGTCCGTGAAGCCGGGGTGACGCCGGCAGAATTCGTCCAGCGCGCCCGTATCGACGCCGCGCGCGGGTTGCTCGAAGGCGGTGATCTGGCGCTGAAAGTGATCGCCTGGCGCTGCGGCTTCGGCAGCGCGGCGCGGATGCGACTGGTGTTTACCCAGCGCCTGGGGGTGACGCCGACGCAGTATCGGGAGCAGTTTCGCCGCGCGGCCTGAATTGCTTTTTGTAGGAGCGAGCTCGCTCGCGAACCGCACTCCGCCGAATTTTCAGTGCCTGCGGCGAGCCATCGCGGACGGAGTCCGCTCCTGCGCCCGGGCGGGGCGGGAGCCGGCGGCTGTGGGAGCGGATTTATCCGCGATCGGGTCGGCGCCACGCCGGGCCACTGGTTCGCGAGCAAGCTCGCTCCTACAGGTTCCACTCAGATCGGCGGCGCCGAGCGCAGCATCACCGACTTCAACGCGAACGCCGACTTGATCCCCGCCACGCCGGGTATCTGCGTCAGGGTGTTGGTGAGGAACAGCTGGTAGGCCGACAAGTCCTTCACCACCACCCGCAGCACGTAATCGGCGTCGCCGGTCATCTGGAAGCAGCTCATCACCTGCGGCGCCTGGACGATGCGTTCTTCGAACCGGGCGAGGTAGTCGCCGGTCTGTTTTTCCAGGGACACCGAGACGAACACGCTCATGCCGCCGGACAGGCGTTCCTCGTCGAGCCGGGCGAAATAGCCCTGGATGTACTGCTCCTCTTCCAGGCGGCGCACCCGGCGCAGGGTCGGGGTCAGCGACAGACCGATCTTCTGCGCGAGATCGCGCCACGACAGGCGGCCGTCGTCGGCCAGGGCGCGGAGGATTTTCAGGTCGGTGCGGTCGAGATCAGCCATTTTTTACCGTACTACTCAAGTCTGTTTTTATAGTGCAAACACACTAATCTTTAAGCTCTTAGCTAGTCAATTTGGAGCAAAAAACCAAGCAGTCACACCTATACTGAAACCACAACTACAACAACCGAGGACCTCACCATGAGTGATGTCACCCCCCGCCCCGCGACCCCGCGTGGCACCCGCACCGTAGCCTTACCCGGCCGGGTGCGCCCGCCAGGCCTGGCTTCTTCCGTCTGCTGATCCACACCCACGATCACAACTGGAGACCCGCCATGACCGACTACGCTCCGCTCCGCCTGCACGTCCCCGAACCCACCGGGCGCCCGGGCTGCAAGACCGACTTCTCCTACCTGCATCTCTCGCCCGCCGGCGAAGTCCGCAAGCCCGCCGTTGATGTGGAACCGGCGCAGACCACCGACCTGGCCTTCAGCCTGGTGCGCGTGCTCGACGAGGACGGCAACGCCGTCGGCCCCTGGGCCCCGGACCTGAGCCACGAGCAGTTGCTGCGCGGCATGCGCCTGATGCTCAAGACGCGTATCTTCGACGCGCGCATGCTCACCGCCCAGCGCCAGAAGAAGATGTCCTTCTACATGCAGTGCCTGGGTGAAGAGGCTATCGCCACCGCCCACACCATGGCCTTGCGCGATGGCGACATGACCTTCCCGACCTACCGTCAGCAAGGCATCCTGATCACCCGCGACTACCCGCTCAAGGACATGATCTGCCAGCTGCTCTCCAACGAGCAGGACCCGCTCAAGGGCCGCCAGCTGCCGATCATGTACTCCAGCCGCGAGAAGGGTTTCTTCTCCATCTCCGGCAACCTCGCCACCCAGTTCATCCAGGCCGTCGGCTGGGGCATGGCCTCGGCGATCAAGGGCGACACCAGGATCTCGTCCGCCTGGATCGGCGACGGCGCCACCGCCGAATCCGACTTCCACACCGCCCTCACCTTCGCCCACGTCTACCGCGCGCCGGTGATCCTCAACGTGGTCAACAACCAGTGGGCGATCTCCACCTTCCAGGCCATCGCCGGCGGTGAAGGCACCACCTTCGCCAACCGTGGCGTGGGTTGCGGCATCGCCTCGCTGCGGGTGGACGGCAACGACTTCCTCGCGGTCTACGCCGCCTCGCAGTGGGCCGCCGAACGCGCCCGCCGTGGCCATGGCCCGAGCCTGATCGAGTGGGTCACCTACCGCGCGGGCCCGCACTCCACCTCGGACGATCCGTCCAAGTACCGCCCCGCCGACGACTGGACCAACTTCCCCCTCGGCGACCCCATCGCCCGCCTGAAACAGCACCTGATCGGCCTCGGCATCTGGTCCGACGAGCAGCAGGAAGCGCTGAAGAAGGAACTGGAAGCCGAAGTGATCGCCGCGCAGAAAGAGGCCGAGCGCCACGGCTCGCTGGTGGACGGCCACGTGTTCAGCGCCGCCAACCTGTTCGATGACGTCTACAAGGACCTGCCGGAACACCTGCGCCGGCAGCGCCAGGAGCTTGGGGTATGAATGCCATGAACCCGCAACACGAGAACGCCCAGGCGGTCACCAGCATGACCATGATCCAGGCGCTGCGCTCGGCCATGGACGTGATGCTCGAGCGCGACGACAACGTCGTGGTGTTCGGCCAGGACGTCGGCTACTTCGGCGGCGTGTTCCGCTGCACCGAAGGCCTGCAGAAGAAGTACGGCACCTCGCGGGTGTTCGATGCGCCGATCTCCGAAAGCGGCATCATCGGCGCCGCCGTCGGCATGGGCGCCTACGGCCTGCGCCCGGTGGTGGAAATCCAGTTCGCCGACTACGTCTACCCGGCCACCGACCAGCTGGTGTCGGAAGCCGCGCGCATCCGCTACCGCTCGGTCAACGACTTCACCGTGCCGATGGTGGTGCGCATGCCCTGCGGCGGCGGCATCTACGGCGGGCAGACGCACAGCCAGAGCCCGGAGGCGATGTTCACCCAGGTCTGCGGCCTGCGCACCGTCATGCCGTCCAACCCCTACGATGCCAAGGGCCTGCTGATCGCCTGCATCGAGAACGACGACCCGGTGATCTTCCTCGAACCCAAGCGCCTGTATAACGGCCCGTTCGACGGCCACCACGACCGCCCGGTGACCCCCTGGTCCAAGCACCCGGCCAGCCAGGTTCCCGAGGGCTACTACAGCGTGCCGCTGGACAAGGCCGCCATCGCCCGCCCGGGCTCGGAACTGACCGTGCTGACCTACGGCACCACCGTCTACGTGGCCCAGACCGCCGCCGAGGAAACCGGCATCGACGCCGAGATCATCGACCTGCGCAGCCTCTGGCCGCTGGACCTGGACACCATCGTCGAGTCGGTGAAGAAGACCGGCCGTTGCGTCATCGTCCACGAAGCCACCCGCACCTGCGGCTACGGCGCCGAGCTGATGTCGCTGGTGCAGGAGAACTGCTTCCACCACCTCGAAGCGCCGATTGCCCGCGTCACCGGCTGGGACACGCCCTACCCGCACGCCCAGGAATGGGACTACTTCCCCGGCCCCGCCCGCGTCGGCGCGGCCTTCAAGCGCGCCATGGAGGTCTGAATGGGCACTCACGTCATCAAGATGCCGGACATCGGCGAAGGCATCGCCGAGGTCGAGCTGGTGGAGTGGCACGTCCAGGTCGGCGACGAGGTCCATGAGGACCAGCTGCTGGCGGAAGTCATGACCGACAAGGCCACCGTGGAAATTCCCTCGCCGGTGGCCGGCAAGATTCTCGCCCTGGGCGGCGTGCCCGGCCAGGTCATGGCCGTGGGCGGCGAGCTGATCCGCCTGGAAGTGGAAGGCCACGGCAACCACAAGGAGACCGCGCAGCCCAAGGCCCACGAAGAAGCCCCGGTTAAACCTGAAACCAGGCCGGCTCCCGCCGCCGAAGCGCCCAAACCGGCACCACGCGTCGAGAGCAAGCCCGTCGCCCCGGCCGCGCGCCCTGCTCCGTCGCAGGCTCCGCGCCGCGCACCGGGCGAGAAGCCACTGGCCTCGCCGGCGGTGCGCCAGCGCGCCCGTGACCTGGGCGTTGAGTTGCAGTTCGTCCAGGGCAGCGGCCCGGCCGGACGCATCCTGCGCGAAGACCTGGAACACTTCCTCGAACACGGCGGCGCGACCATCGCCTCCGGCTACACCGCGCGCCACGACGAGCACCAGATTCCGGTGATCGGCCTGCGCCGCAAGATCGCGCAGAAGATGGCCGAGGCCAAGCGGCGCATCCCGCACTTCAGCTACGTCGAGGAAATCGACGTCACCGACCTGGAAGACCTGCGCGTCCACCTCAACGCCAAGCACAGCGCGGCGCGCGGCAAGCTCACCCTGCTGCCCTTCATCGCCCGCGCCATGGTCGTTGCCCTGCGCGACTTCCCGCAACTCAATGCGCGCTATGACGACGATGCCGACGTGATCACCCGCTACGGCGCGGTGCACCTGGGCGTCGCCACCCAGAGCGACAACGGCCTGATGGTGCCGGTGCTGCGCAACGCCGAATCCCGCGACCTGTGGGGCAACTCCGCGGAGGTGGCACGTCTCGCCGAAGCCGCACGCCACGGCAAGGCCAGCCGCGAGGAGCTGTCCGGTTCGACCATCACCCTGAGCAGCCTCGGCGCCCTGGGCGGCATCGTCAGCACGCCGGTGATCAACTACCCGGAAGTCGCCATCGTCGGGGTCAACCGCATGGTCGAGCGGCCGATGGTAGTCAACGGGCAGATCGTCGTGCGCAAGATGATGAACCTGTCCTCGTCCTTCGATCACCGGGTGGTCGACGGCATGGACGCGGCGGCCTTCATCCAGGCCGTGCGCGCCCTGCTCGAACATCCCGCCACCCTGTTCATCGACTGACGGAGCCGACTCGTGAAGCAGAACCAGACTCTCGAAACCACCCTGCTGGTAATCGGTGGCGGCCCCGGCGGCTATGTCGCGGCGATCCGCGCCGGCCAGCTGGGCATCCGCACCGTGCTGGTGGAAGGCGCCGCCCTGGGCGGCACCTGCCTGAACATCGGCTGCATTCCGTCCAAGGCACTGATCCACGCCGCCGAGGAATACCTGAAAGCCCGCGAGTTCGCCGGCAAGTCGCCGCTGGGCATCAGCGTGCAGGCGCCGAGCATCGACATCCAGCGCACCGTGGAATGGAAGGACGGCATCGTCGACCGCCTCACCACCGGCGTCGCTGCACTGCTGAAGAAGCATGGCGTCACCGTGGTGAATGGCTGGGCGAAGATCGTCGACGGCAAGACCGTGGAAGTCGACCTCGCTGAAGGCGGCACCCAGCACATCCACACCGAGCACCTGCTGCTGGCGGCCGGTTCGAAATCCGTGGAGCTGCCGTTCCTGCCGGTGGGCGGCAATGTCATTTCTTCCACCGAGGCGCTGGCACCGAAGGCGCTGCCCAGGCGCCTGGCAGTGGTCGGCGGCGGCTACATCGGCCTGGAGCTGGGTACCGCGTACCGCAAGCTGGGCGTGGAGGTGACGGTGGTGGAAGCGCAACCGCGCATCCTGCCGACCTATGACGAGGAACTGACCAAGCCGGTGGCCAACGCCCTGCGCAAGCTCGGCATCGAACTGTACCTGGGCCATAGCGTGATGGGCCTGGAACCGGACGGCAAAGGCCTGCGGGTGCAGGACGGCGCGGGGTCGCAGCGGGTGATCGAGACCGACCAGGTTCTGGTTGCCGTTGGCCGCCATCCCAACACCGCCGGCTGGAACCTCGACACCCTGCGCCTGGACATGAACGGCCGCGCAGTGCGCATCGACGACCAGTGCCGCACCTCCATGCGCGACGTCTGGGCCATCGGCGATATCGCCGGCGAGCCGATGCTGGCTCACCGCGCCATGGCCCAGGGCGAGATGGTCGCCGAGATCATCGCCGGCAAGCGCCGCGCCTTCACCCCCACGGCGATCCCGGCGGTGTGCTTCACCGATCCGGAGGTGGTTGTGGTCGGTCTGTCGCCCGAACAGGCGCAGGCCGCCGGCTACGAGGTACTGACCGCGAGCTTCCCGTTTGCCGCCAACGGCCGTGCCATGACCCTGGAATCCAGCGACGGCTTCGTCCGCGTGGTCGCCCGCCAGGACAACCACCTGATCCTCGGCTGGCAGGCCGTGGGCAAGGCGGTATCGGAGCTGTCCACGGCGTTCGTCCAGTCGCTGGAAATGGGCGCCTGCCTGGAAGACATCGCCGGCACCATCCACGCCCATCCGACCCTCGGCGAAGCGGTGCAGGAAGCTGCCCTGCGCGCGCTGGGGCATGCCTTGCACGTCTGAAACCGGGCTTCCCCCTCCTGACCCGCCGATTGGCGGGTCTTTTTTTGCCGATCGCTTTCTTGCCCGCGATCGGCGGACAACGTCCGCCCCTCCCCTGGTCGATCACCGCACGGAATATCGCGTTGGCGGTACCTGCGCAGGGAGTCTTGTATCCCGGCCGATCATCGAGGTTGGCTGCGTGTTGGCAGCCTTAAAAGGGATTTTCGCCACAGAATCCGCTGATCCAAAGCTACATTGACCAAATTAACCATTTGGTACATTTTGCTCCTACAGGCCATTCAACCTCGGCCATACAAGAACAACGGAGCCACATTCCATGCCGCAAATCCTGCTCGTGCTCAACGGGCCGAACCTCAACCTGCTCGGCACCCGCGAACCGGCCACCTACGGCCATGAAACCCTCGACGACATCGCCGCGCTCTGCCAGCGCACCGGCGCCGAGAACCAGCTGGAAATCGACTTCCGCCAGACCAACCACGAAGGCCAGCTGATCGACTGGATTCATCAGGCGCGCGGCCGCTGTGCCGGCATCCTGATCAACCCCGCTGCCTGGACGCACACCTCGGTGGCCATCCGCGATGCGCTGGCCGCCGTGGAATTGCCGGTCATCGAAGTGCACCTGTCCAACGTCCACAAGCGCGAGGAATTCCGCCACCACTCCTTCGTCTCCGCCGTCGCCGTGGGTGTGATCGCCGGGCTGGGCAGCGACGGCTACCGCGCCGGCATCCAGCACCTTGCCAAGCAGCTGCAGGAGTGAGCGTGATGAGTGACTACCGCACCGTACTGGCCGGCCTGATCGGCGCCGGCATCCAGGCTTCGCGTACCCCGGCCCTGCATGAGCGCGAAGGCGACGCCCAGGGGCTGCGTTATCTGTATCGGCTCATCGACCTGGACACCCTCGGCGTGGATGCCGGCGCCCTGCCCGACCTGCTCGCCGCCGCCGAGCGCATGGGATACACCGGGCTGAACATCACCTTTCCCTGCAAACAGGCGGTGATTCCGCTGCTGCATGAGCTCTCCGACGAGGCACGCGGCATCGGCGCGGTAAACACCGTGGTACTGCGGGACGGCAGGCGCATCGGCCACAACACCGACTGCCTGGGCTTTGCCGAGGGCTTTCGGCGCAACCTCAGCGACGCATCACGCGCACGTGTGGTGCAACTGGGCGCTGGCGGTGCCGGCGCTGCCGTGGCCCATGCGCTGCTCAGCGAAGGTGTGCGGCAGCTGACGATCTTCGAAGTGGACTCGGCCCGCGCCCAGGCGCTGGTGGACAACCTCAACGCGCATTGCGGCGGCCAGCGCGCGCGGGTCGGTCACGATCTGCCCGGCGCAGTCACCGAAGCGGACGGGCTGGTCAACACCACCCCGGTGGGCATGGCCAAGCTGCCCGGTGCGCCCCTGCCGCTGGAGTTGCTGCACTCGGGCCTGTGGGTAGCCGAGATCATCTACTTCCCGTTGGAGACCGAACTGCTCAAGCACGCCCGCCGCCTCGGCTGCCGCACGCTGGATGGCGGCAACATGGCGGTGTTCCAGGCGGTGAAGGCGTTCGAGCTGTTCAGCGGTGTCGAGGCGAGCGCCGAGCGGATGCTGGCGCATTTCAGCTCAATGTAATCGGGCAAAGACCTCGACTGTAGGAGCGGGCCATGCCCGCGATTGCATCCGGCGACCCGGCAGGCCCTGTGTTGAGCCGACGCCGGCCTTGCCGGCGGTTCGCGGGCATGGCCCGCTCCTACAAACGCGCGTCAGGGCTGCACGTAGCGCAGCACCGCCTCGATGATCATGTCCTTGTGCCGCGCCTTCACCGCCGGATCTTCCAGCTCGACCTGGAACAGCGAACCGACGGTATGCCGGTTGGACACCCGATAGAAGCAGAACCCACTGATCAGCATGTGCACGTCGATGGCCTGCAGGCCGGCGCGGAACGCACCGCTGGCGGCGCCGCGCTGGAGGATGTCCTCGATGGTGCGCAGGATGTTGCTGTTCATCGAGCGGATCGCCTCGGAGCCGGAGGCGAACTGGCCGTAGTGGATGTTCTCGATGCTGACGATGCGCACGAAATCGACATTGCGATCGTGGTGGTCGAAGGTGAAATCCACCAGCCGGCGCATCGCCTCCAGCGGCTCCAGCTCGGCCAGGTGCAGCGTCTGCTCGGTGCCGCGGATGTCGCCGTAAAGCTTCTCCAGCACCGCCTGGTAGAGCTGCTCCTTGCTGCCGAAGTAGTAGTAGATCATCCGCTTCGACGTATTCATCCGCTCGGCGATGGCATCCACCCGCGCGCCGGAAAGGCCCTGCTGGACGAACTCGACGATAGCCGCCTGGAGGATGTCCTCGCGGGTCTTCTCCGGGTTGTTCTTGCGGCCCCGGCGGGCGGTTTCGGCGGGAATCGGCTGGGTGGCGCTGTCGGCAGTCATGGGCTCGGGCATCGGTCGGCCGGCGCCAGGGCGCCGGCGGTGCGGTGAAGGGATGCGCGGATTATGCGCGCCCGCGCGCCCTCCAGGCAAAGCGCAAAGGCTCAGACCTTTGGTCGACGCGTGGTGCCGTTGCGCGCCTGGGCCATGGCCGCCAGGCGCACGGCGACGTTGGCCGCGCCGTAACCCGCATAGCCGCCGCGCCGCTGGATGATTTCGAAGAAGAAACGCTCCTCGAACGGTTCGGTGTACACGTGGAACAGTTCGCCGCCGCTGGCGTCGCGGTCGTAGAGCACGTTGAAGTAGGCCAGCTCGCTGAGGAACTCGTCGTCGAAGTCGAAACGCGCCGCCAGGTCGTCGTAGTAGTTGAGTGGGATTTCCAGCAGCGGTACGCCGGCGTCCTTGGCCCACGCCACCTCGGCGAAGATGTCCTCGCAGGCGAAGGCGATGTGATGCACGCCGGAGCCGCGATAACTCGAGAGTGCGTGGGAGATCGCCGTATTGCGGTTCTCCGAGATGTTCAGCGGCAGCCGCACGCTGCCATTGGCGCTGCGCAAGGCTCGGCTCTTCACCAGGCCATAAGGATCGGGCAGCACCACTTCGTCGTCAGCCTCGAAGTCGAACAGGCCCTTGTAGAACAGCACCCAGCTGTCCAGCCCATCCGCGGGTAGCGCCATGGCCATGTGGTCGATGCGCTGCAGCTGGCCGCTGGCCTTTGCTTCGGGGTCGAGGCGGAAGTCCACGTCATAGATGGTCTGCCCGGCGGCGCGCGCTTCGACCAGATAGATCAGGCTACCGTCCGGCGCGCGCACGGCGGGAATCTCCCGCTCGTTGGGGCCGACCAGCCCGCGATACGGTTGTCCCTTGTAGTCCTGCGCACGCTCCAGCGCACTGGCGGCGTCACGCACACGCAAGGCGGTGGCGCACAGCGACGGACCGTGGGCTTCGAAGAAGCTGTGGCCGAAGGAATAGGGTTCTGCGTTGAGCACGATATTGATATCGCCCTGGCGCAACAGGCTCACCGCCTTGGAGCGATGCTCACCGGCGCGGGCGAAGCCCAGCCGCTCCAGCCAGTTGCCCAGGCGTGCGCCGAGCGCTTCGTCGACGGCAAACTCGAGGAATTCCACACCGTCGAGCTGGCTGGCCGGAGACGGTGCGAACAGGCAATCGAGCTGTTCCTTCGGCGTGCCTTCGCCGAGCAGACGCTCGCGGGTTTTCTCCTCCAGGTACAGCAGCGAACGCAGGCCGTCGGCCGCGTTGGCGCGCGGCGGCGCAGCACGGAAGCCGTCATTGAAGATTTCCAGCGACAACGGTCCGCGATAGCCGCTTTTCAGGATCGGCGCGAGGAAGCCCGGCAGGTCGAACTCGCCCTGGCCGGGGAAGTTGCGGAAGTGCCGGCTCCACTCCAGTACGTCCATGGCCAGGATCGGCGCGTCGGCCATCTGCACGAAGAAAATTTTCTCCCCCGGAATCTGCGCGATGCCCGCCGGGTCACCCTTCAGGGACAGCGTGTGGAAGCTGTCGAGAATCACCCCCAGCGCCGGGTGGTTCACTTCGCGCACCAGGTCCCAGACCTGCTGCCAGGTGTTCACGTGGCGACCCCAGGCCAGCGCTTCGTAGCCTACCCGCAGGCCACGGGCACCGGCGCGCTCGGCAGCAAGGCCAAGATCCTCGAGGAGGAATTCGCGCTCGCCCAGGGAGTCGACGGCAACGTTGCTGCACATCAGCACCAGGTCGGTGCCCAACTCCTGCATCAGGTCGAACTTGCGTTCCAGGCGGTCGAGGTTGCGCGGCAGTCGGTCGCGGCGGCAACCCTCGAAGTCGCGGAACGGCTGGAACAGGGTGATCGCCAGCCCCAGGTCGGCGCACAGCCTGCGCACCTCGCGCGGGCTGCCGCCGTAATAGAGGAGATCGTTCTCGAAGATTTCCACGCCGTCGAAACCGGCCGCGGCGATGGCTTCGAGCTTGTCCGGCAGGGTTCCGCTCAGGGAGACGGTGGCGATCGAACGTTGCATCTGTGGACTCCTGCCGGGCGGGGTGAGGGGCTTGTTGGAATCGGTCTCCGGCTGAGTCTGATTATTCTGGCGGCCGGGGCCGGCAGCAATTTAAAGTGTACTAACTGGTTAGTTTTGTGTTCGATTACCGAACCAAAGGCCGTTTATCGAATTGACGCTGTTCCGGCCGCTGCTCAAGATTTAGCCACGTCGACGCAATCCGGCTACCCGGGGACCTGCCTCAATCCCTGGAACAATGACAGCCGCTGCGAGATGGCCTGCGTGTCATCCATAACAATTTCAAGAACGGGTAAAAGCTCATGTACATCCCTCAACCTCGCCTCGCCGCCACCCTCCCTCATCCGCAAACCGTCCTGGCCCGCCTGATGCCAGGGTTGTGCAGCCTGCTCGGGCGCCATCGCGCGCACTGATTTCCGCCAGCCACCGCACGTCTTTCCCATGACCCACGCCGATTGGCGGTGGAGCACGCGGGATGCCTGCGGCACGACAATAATTCCTGAGGCTGCGTGTCAGCCCGATAACGGATGGCCCCGATCATGATCCAGTCGCAATCCGCTCCCCTCGCTGCCGTCGCCCCGCACGGCTCCTCCTTCTTCGGCAAGGTGCGTGGCGCCATGGCCGTCGGCAAGGTCCGCTGGGGCATGCTCGCCCTGGTGTTCTTTGCCACGACCCTGAACTACATCGACCGCGCCGCACTCGGCGTGATGCAGCCGATCCTCGCCGAGAAGATGGCCTGGACGGCCATGGACTACGCCAACATCAACTTCTGGTTCCAGGTCGGCTACGCCATCGGCTTCGTGCTGCAGGGCCGGCTGATCGACCGCATCGGCGTGAAGCGCGCCTTCTTCTTCGCCGTGCTGCTGTGGAGCTTCGCCACCGGCGCCCACGGTCTGGCCAGTTCGGCGGCGGGCTTCATGGTCTGTCGCTTCATCCTCGGCCTGACCGAGGCGGCCAACTACCCGGCCTGCGTGAAGACCACGCGGCTGTGGTTCCCGGCCGGCGAACGCGCGGTGGCCACCGGCATCTTCAATGCCGGCACCAACGTCGGCGCCATGGTCACCCCGGCGCTGCTGCCGCTGATCCTCGCGGTCTGGGGCTGGCAGGCGGCGTTCCTGTGCATGAGCGCGCTGGGCTTCGTCTGGGTAGTGCTGTGGAGCCTGAAGTACTTCAACCCCGAAGAACACCCGACGGTGAAGCAGAGCGAGCTGGACTACATCCAGGAAGCCCACGAGCCGCCGGCCGAACGCGTGCCTTTCTCCGCCGTGCTGCGCATGCGCGGCACCTGGGCCTTCGCCCTGGCCTACTCGCTGACCGCACCGGTGTTCTGGTTCTACCTCTACTGGCTGCCGCCCTTCCTCAACCAGCAGTACGGCCTGGGCATCAGCGTGACCCAGATGGGCATTCCGCTGATGCTGATCTGGCTGACCGCCGACTTCGGCAGCATCGGCGGCGGCATCCTCTCGTCCTGGCTGATCGGCCGCGGCATGAACTCCATCCACGCACGCCTGCTGTCGATGTTCATCTGCGCCTGCGCCATCATCGGCGTGATCTTCGCCGCCAAGGCCAGCGGTCTGTGGGTCGCCGTGGCCGCCATCGCCCTGGGCGTGGGCGCGCACC
The DNA here is from genome assembly GCA_046940325.1 of Enterobacterales bacterium AE_CKDN230030158-1A_HGKHYDSX7. Classification (GTDB taxonomy): domain Bacteria; phylum Pseudomonadota; class Gammaproteobacteria; order Pseudomonadales; family Pseudomonadaceae; genus Pseudomonas. Next base: position 496,701 of record JBKYMN010000004.1, read on the forward strand.
AGGCCTGGACGGCGAACATCTGGAGCCTGGTGATGGACTACACGCCCAAGCACCTGATGAGTACGGTGTTCGGATTTGGCGGCATGTTCGCGGCGATTGGTGGCATGTTCATGACCCAGATCGTCGGCTACATCCTCACCGTCACCCACAACAACTACGCGATCCTCTTCACCATCATCCCGACCATGTACTTCCTCGCCCTGGCCTGGATGTTCTTCATGGCCCCGCGCAAGGTGCCGGGCGCGGCGGAGTGACCCTCCGCGCCTGAACGAAAACCCCGCCGACTGGCGGGGTTCTTCATTCAAGGACCTACTTCTTCAGCGGCGTCAGCACCGGCGCCCCCTCGTCGAGCAACATCCAGACCAGCAGCTTGGCCGGCTGCTTGTCGCTGGCGTTGCGCGACACCAGGTGAGGCGTGTTGGGCGCCTCGTACCAGGATTGGCCGGCCTGGTAGGTCACCGGCTTCTGCCCTTCCAGCTGCGACACCACCGCACCCTCGAGCACGTAGGCGAACACCGAGCCGCTGTGCACGTGGGCACCAGAGGACTGCCCGGGTTCGTAGGAAACCGTGATCATCAGGCCTTTCTTGCCGGCGGCATCGGGGAGTTTCTGTTCCTGCTGGACCTCGATCTTCTCGGGGTTGGCGCCATCGCCATGGGCAAACACGGGCAGGCTCAGGGCCAGGCCGAGGCCGGCGAACAGGAGTTTCAGGGAAGTACTGGCGGGCATGCTGGAATCCTCGGGGCGGTCAGGTCGTGGGAATCACGCTACGCCTCGGGGCGAGGCGGACCAACAGCCAATTCCGCGGAAGATCGAGAGGCCATTGGTAACCGCCGGGCGCCTTGTGGCGCATCGGGTTCGCGGGCATGGCCCGCAGCACGTCGCCCCCTGTAGGAGCGGGCCACGCCCGCGATTCGCGCGCATGGCGCGCTCCTACAGGTGGACTCCGGTGCAGGGAATTTCGCGCGGAACTGCCCGACAGGCTCTCAATTCCCGCACGCCAGTGCGTCAGGCCGGTATTCCCGCTGCAGCTCGCTTGGGAACGTCCCTACACTGCGCCAGCGTTGCGGTCCTACAAGCCTCCTGCTTAGCGTTCCGCCCTGCCACAGCGTCATCGTGGCCAGGTGTGGAAACCTGTTTTGAACCACCAATGCAAAAGCGGGAGCAATCCGGCACCACCTCGGTGCCGGGTCGCTTTGCTGCCTAATGGCGGACCGTGTAAGGCGGACTTCGGTCCGGCCGGTTCTTGGTTAGGTTCAGCCGGTTTTCCACCCTTGCACGGTCCGCCTCCCTCTTTTCGGTAGTTTCGGGCGGCGGCTTCTTGAATGGACAAGGAGCTCCAGCATGAATCTTTCGATTACCCCGGCCGATGACGGCCTGATCGCCACCCAGTTCGTCCGCTACAACCGCCTGCTGCGCGCCCTGCTGATCGAACAGCAGGCCTGGTTCGTCGTGCACGATCTCAGCAAGCTGCTCAGCTACAAGATCGCCGCACCGCTGATCTCGCGCCTGGATGCGGACCAATACCGCCACGAGCGCCTCGCCGGCAGGCCGGAGCCCGAACTGCTGGTCAGCGAAAGCGGCTTGTACGCCCTGCTGCTGGTCTACTGCTACCACCCGGAGAACCGCAGCCTGCGCCAGTGGCTCACCAACGAGGTGCTGCCCGCCCTGCGCGACGCGCCGAGCCAGGACGCACGCCTGCCGCGCCGGCGCATGCAGCAGGTGCTCGGCGAGGCGCTGTCGGTGATGGACTGGCAGGGTAGCCTGTGGCTGCGCTGGCGCGATGCCGTGAGCCTGATGGAAAACCACCCGCGCGCCTGACGCCGGCCTCTGTCTGCAGGAGCGGGCCATGCCCGCGAATCACGCGCAGGGCGCGCTCCTGCAGGCGGGTCCCCCACCGGATTCAAGGCGTGTACGCGCCCATCGCAGGCAAGGCCCGCCTCTACAGGTGGCCTCCTCCTGCAAGCGAAGCATGCGGGAGGAAGAGAGGCACCGCGTCGTGGCGGGTAACGGCTCCGCGTCCGTTCCCGCCCCGGCCGGTTTCCCCGCCCTAGCGCAACTGGTGCTTGTGCAACAAGCGATAGAAGGTCGGCCGCGAGATGCCCAGCACCCGCGCGGCCACGCTGAGGTTGTCGCCATGCCGGGCCAGGGCGTCGCACATGGCCTGGCGTTCGGCGCCGAGCTTGTATTCCTCCAGGGTCACCAGCGGCAGGTGCGCCGAGCGACCCTTTTCGCGCTCCAGGCCCAGGTCGCGGGCCTCGATCTGTCGCCCCTCGGCCAGGACCAGGCCACGGCGTACCCGGTTGGCCAGTTCGCGGACGTTGCCCGGCCAGCCGTGCTCGGCCATCGCCGCCAGCGCATCGTCGGAGAAGCGTCGCGGCCGTCGCCCGGTCTCGACGCTGTAGAGGTGGGCGAAGTGGTTGGCCAGCAGGGCCAGGTCACCGTTGCGCTCACGCAGCGGCGAGGTGGAGACCTGCAGGACATTGAGGCGGTAGTAGAGGTCTTCACGGAACTGACCGGCGCGGATCGCCTGCTCCAGGTCCACGTGGGTCGCCGCCAGTACCCGCACATCGACATCGATCGGCTGGCTGCCGCCGACACGCTCGATCTGCTTCTCCTGCAGCACGCGCAGCAGGTTGGCCTGCAGCTCCAGCGGCAGGTCGCCAACCTCGTCGAGGAACAGCGTGCCGCCGTTGGCCTGTTCGAAGCGGCCGATCTTGCGCTGGTGCGCGCCGGTGAAGGCGCCCTTCTCGTGACCGAACAGCTCCGACTGGATCAGCGCCTCGGGCATGGCCCCGCAATTGATCGCCACGAACGGCCGTATCGCCCGGCGCGACTGGCGGTGCAGCGTGCGCGCCACCAGTTCCTTGCCGGTACCGCTTTCGCCACGGATCAGCACGGGGGACTCGGTCGGCGCGAACTTCGCCAGCAGCTTGCGCAGCTCGCGTACATCGCGGCTCTCGCCCAGCAGTTCGTGCTGGTGGTCGTCGCTGTGCACGCTGCCACGCCCGCGCAGGCGCGCCATGCCGAACGCCCGGCCGAGGGTAACCTGCACCCGCGCGACATCGAAGGGCAAGGTATGGAAATCGAAGAACCATTCACTGACGAAGTCGCCCACCTCGTTCAGGGGCAGGACTTCCGGGCTGAGCACGGCTATCCACTCCGTGCCGCTGCGGCTGATGAGTTCCTTGACGGACTCCCGGCGTTCGAGATGCCGGGGTTGCAGGCGCAGCAGGCCGACGTCACAGCCGCGATTGCTGGCACTGTCCAGCTCGCAACTGTCTACCTCCCACCCTGCTGCCCGTAGTCCGGGTAATAACCTGCGGCAGTCGTCGCATGGATCGACCACCAGCAGGCGACGTGTATTCGCGGCTGCCTCGAGCATGCTCCCTTCCTTGGCGCCATTATTTTGAAAAACTTTAAAAAACAGTTGGTTGGCGCTCCAATTTGTAAAGCTAGCAATATCTTGACGCCGCACATCGACCGTTTTCCTATAAGGTCAATGACGAATCGATCTCACCACCCCTGCCCGCGCCGCTTGACTTCCAGCCGCCGCACGAACTCCTCCAGCACCAGCTTGTAGAGGTCATCCCCCAGGTAGACGTCCTCCACGCCGCAGTCGATGTTCGGGTTGTCGTTGACCTCGATGACCACCACCCGGTCGCCGGACTGTTTCAAATCCACGCCGTAGAGCCCGTCGCCGATCAGGTTGGCGGTTTTCACCGCCAGTTCCACGACCTTGCGCGGGGCCTCGTGGACGGCCATGGTGCGGAAATCGCCGCTGACTTCCTGGGCGTTCGGGCTGTGGTCGTAGATCTGCCAGTGCCCCTTGGACATGAAGTACTGGCAGGCGAATATGGGTTTCTGGTTCAAGACGCCGATCCGCCAGTCGTATTCGGTATAGAAGAACTCCTGGGCGAGCAGCAGTACCGAGCGGTCGAACAATTCGGCGCTGGCCTTGAGCAACTCCTCCTGGTTGCTCACCTTGATGACCCCGCGGGAGAAGCTGCCATCGGGGATCTTCAGCACCAGCGGGAAGCCCAGGCGCTCGCCGACCTTCTCCAGTTCCTGCGGGTTGTCCTTGTAGAGGATTTCGGTGGCCGGCATGCCCAGCTTGTGGCTGCGCAACAGGTCGGCGAGGTAGACCTTGTTGGTGCAGCGCAGGATCGACACCGGGTCGTCCATCACCACCATCCCCTCGCTCTCGGCCTTCTTGGCAAAGCGATAGGTGTGGTCGCTGACGCTGGTGGTCTCGCGGATCAGCAAGGCGTCGTATTCGGCCAGCCGCGAGTAGTCCTTCTTTTCGATCAGATCGACGTCTATCCCCAGGCTGCGGCCAATACGGATGAAGTTCTTCAATGCCTTGCGGTCGGACGGCGGGAAGGCTTCCTGCGGGTCATGCAGGATCGCCAGGTCATAACGGTACTGCTTGCGCGAGCGCGGCTTGCGCCAGATCTGCCGGCTGAAGCCTTCCAGTGCGGCGGCGAACTGGTCTTCCTGGTCCTCGCGCAGCTTGTGGATGTTCCCCGGCTTTACGCCCTCGATGTGCCAGCCGCGGTTCTTGCGGAATTCCACCAGCAGCATCGGACAGGGCAGCGCCTCGAACAGCTGGCGCGCCAGGTCCTGCAGCGGCTCGATGTCGGTGCGGCCGAAGTAGAGCGTCAGGGTGAAACCGTCGGTGCTGCCGTAGGGGTGATCGGCCAGCGCCTTGTCGAGGGTCTTCTCCAGGTCTTCCAGGGCCAGGCTGTAGAGCGATTTCTTCGCCAGTTCGCTGATGCTGCGCACCGACGGGATCACCTTGTGCCCGCGCGCCTCGGCCAGCAGCGAGCAGTAGTAGCCGTGGCCCAGGTACTTGTAGTTGCGGCACAGGTTGATCACCTGCACGCGCTTGCCGTTGTCGTCGTCGATGGGCATCTCCAGGTATTGCTGGGCGGTGACCACGTCTTCGCTGGGGTAGTAGGAGGCCCAGTCTTCCTTGCGTTCCACGATGATGAACAGCTTGCTCACGACACCTCCGAAGATGGCCCGCGCTTGCCGCGCCGATGGGCCAGGACAATACTGGTTGCTGCTTCGACCGCGCGGCACCGCGCCCGTTCGCCGCCAGCACCGGACAAGGTGCGCCTTCACGGATTAACGATTGCTTACCCTATGAAACTCCAGTTCCGCTCCGCCTGCGCCGACGACCTGCAAGCCCTGGTCGAGATGGAAAACCGCTGTTTCGAACAGGATCGCCTGTCCCGCCGCAATTTCCAGTGGATGATCACCCGCGCCCACGCCAGCCTCACCGTCGCCGAGTCCGACGGCCAGTTGCTGGGCTATGCCCTGGTGCTGTTCCACCAGGGCACCTCGCTGGCGCGGCTCTACTCCATCGCCGTGGACGAGCGCGCCCGGGGCATCGGCCTGGGGCAGAAGCTGCTGGACCGCGCCGAGGCCGAGGCCCTGGAGAACGATTGCGCCTACCTGCGCCTGGAAGTCCGCCCGGACAACCGTGGCGCCATCGCCCTCTATGAGCGCAACGGCTACCGCCCCTTCGCCACGGTGCGCGACTACTACGAAGACCATAGCGAAGCCTTGCGCTTCGAGAAGCGCATCCGTCAGATCAATGAGCGTACCCACCGCCACGTGCCCTATTACCGGCAGACCACCGAGTTCACCTGTGGTCCCTCCGCCCTGCTGATGGCCATGGGGGCGCTGCAACCCGAGCGCCGCCTGGAGCGCCGCGAGGAACTGCGCCTGTGGCGCGAGGCGACCACCATCTACATGACCGCCGGCCACGGCGGGTGCAGCCCGCAGGGCCTGGCCCTGGCCGCGCAGCGCCGGGGTTTTCGCGTGCGCCTGCTGCTGTCGGAGGACGGCCCGCTGTTCCTCGATGGCGTGCGCAGCGAGGAGAAGCGCGATGTGATGCGCCTGGTCCACGAGGACTTCAGCGCCGAACTGGCACAGAGCGATGTGGAGCAGTTGCTGGTCAACCAGCTGGACATCGAGGGCGCGCTGGAGGCCGGCGGCCAACCGCTGGTGCTGATCAGCAGCTACCGCCTGACCCGCTCCAAGGCGCCGCACTGGGTGGTGGTCACCGACTGCGACGAAGACTTCGTCTACCTGCACGACCCCGACGTCGACCATAGCCAGCACCGCGAGCCGCTGGACTGCCAGCACATCCCGGTGAGCCATGCCGAGTTCGAGCAGATGAGCCGCTTCGGCCGCAGCAAGCTGCGCGCGGCGGTCATCCTCTACTCGCGCCGGGGCTAACCGGCCAGGGCCTCGCCGCCGACCCGCAAGACACCGGCGTCGATCGCCAGATGCACCAGCTCGGCATGGGACACCACCTGCAGTTTCTGCTTGAGCAGGGTGATGTGGTTGGACACCGTCTTCGCGCTGATGCACAGGTGTTCCGCCACCTGCCGCACCGGCAGGCCACGGGCGAGCATCACGAAGATCTCGAACTCGCGCTGGGTCATGCCCTGCAGGCGCGGGTCCTGCCCGTCGCCGCCCTGGGGCTGGCGCGCCAGCTGGGTGGCCAGGGGCTGCTCGATGTAGGCATGGCCGGCGAGGATGCGCCGCACCGCCTCCACCAGCACCGCCGGTGAGGCGCCCTTGGTGATATAGCCGGCCGCACCGGCGTCCAGGGCCTGGCGCACCAGCGGCAGTTCGTCATGCATGCTGAAGAACAGTACGCGCAGCTGCGGCAGGCGCTGGCGCAGCCGGCGGGTCACTTCCAGGCCACTGATGCCGGGCAGGCCGATATCCAGGATGACCAGGCTCGGCACGCTGCGCTGCACCGCCTCCAGCGCGGCTTCGCCATCGGCGGCCTCGCTCACTTCCACCTCGGGGAACAGCCCGCGCAGCAGGGTGGCGACGCCGTCGCGGACAACGAAATGATCGTCCACCAGCAGGATCTTCATGCCCTCTCTCCTTCCCGTTCGCCGTCGAACAGCGGCATCCACAGGCGCAGCGCCAGCCCGCCCCCCGGACGCCGTCGCAGGTGCAGTTCGCCGCCCAGGCAACGGGCCCGCTCGCGCATCGAGCGCAGGCCGATGCCGGCGCGCGGCAAGCCGTTGCAGCCGCGACCATCGTCGCGCACCCACAGGTACAAGCGCCCGCGCCGTCTGCGCAGCACCACCCGGACGTGCTCGGCGCCGGCATGCCGGGCCACGTTGGTCAGCGCTTCCTGCAGCAGGCGGTACAGGTGCGCCTTGGCCGCTGTCGGCAGCGCGGGCAGCTCATCCAGCCGCAGCCGGCAGGCCACGCCCTGGCTCGCCTGCCATTGCTGAATGTGCAGGCGCAGGGCCTCTTCCAGGCTGACCCTTTCCAGCACCACGGGATACAGGTCGCGCACCAGCGCCCGGAAGCTGTCGTTGAGCCCCTGGCAATGCTGCTCCAGCCGGTCGAGGGTGACGAAGCCGATGCCGTCCCGGCTCTCCAGGCTGCGCAGCAGGAATACCTGGGCGCGGATGCCGGCCAGGTACTGGCCGATGTCGTCATGCAGAGCCTGGGCCAGTTGCTGGCGTTCGCGCTCCTGGACCGCGAGCAGCGCGCGGGTCAGCTCGGCGTTTTCGGCGCGGGCCTGCTCCAGATTGGCCGCCATGCCATTGAAGCCCTGGGCCAGGCGCTGGGCCTCGGGCAGCGAATGATCCGGCAGGCGCACCTGCAGTTGCCCACGGGCGACATCGGCCAGGGCGCCTTGCAACTGTTCGACTACCCGCAACCCGCCACGCACCGCCCAGCGGATCGCCAGCAGGCTGGCCAGCAGCGCCACGCCGAACAGCGCCAGCAGTTGCACCAGGGAGTCGCGCACCTCGTCGATCTCGTCGCGTGGGTCCAGGCTCAGTTGCACCTGGCGCCCATCGCTGAGCCTCAGCACCGTGGGCGCGGGCAGGTCGGGGTAGAGCCGGCTCGCCAGCCAGCCCTCGAGGCCGGAGGGTTCCGGCCCGGTGCTGCGGTCCAGCCAGTGCACGCGCACATGGCGCAGGCCGGCGGTGAGGTCGGGGTCGAGGCTCTGCGGGTCGCGCAGCGCCGCTTCACGCAAGTAGTCGAGTACGCCCCTGGCAGCCTCCATCTCGCGGCGCACATCCTCGTTGCCCTGGTGCAGCAGGACGGCCAGGGATACGGCGGCCAGCAGGCCGAAGAACAGCCCCACCAGCAGGTTGATCCGCCACAGCGCGGACATCTAGGGCGCACTGCGACAGGCAGTGAAACAGCCCGCCGGCGCCGATGGTGCACGCAGTTCCGCCGCCGGCAGGTAACCGTTGCGGGTGTAGAGGAAATCGAAGCCGAACAGGCTGAGCATCAGCAGGATCGGCAGGACGAGAGTGACGGCGATACGCATGGCGACGCTCCTCTTCTGGTTCTTGTGCCGCCATCCTAGGCCGCGGGCGCGGCGCGCAACCTACTACCTTGGTACTGCCCCACCGGTACTTTCTGCATATTTGCCGCGCCCCGGGCGATTCCTATGCTGGCGACACAAGAAAAACAGGAGTCGCCCATGCGCCCGTTCGTCCTGCACGGCGTTGCCTACCTGCTCGCGGTGGCCTGCGCCGCCTTGCTCAGCCTGGGTGTCCGCGCCGAAGAGGTGCCGGCGCTGGAAGTCCGTATCGGCTACCTGGGCTACACGCCCGACCCCGGCCCGTTGCTGTCCAACGTCATCCCCGAACCCACCGATGCAGGCCTGCGCGGCGCCGAGCTGGCGATCACCGACAACAACAGCACCGGGCGCTTCCTCAAGCACCGCTACAGCCTGCAGGCCGCCAGCACGGACACCCCGGAAAAGCTGCTGGCCGAAGCCAGGCGCCTGCACGACGCCGGCCTGCGCCTGTTCGTGGTCAACGCTCCCGCCGACCTGCTGCGCCAACTGGCCGCCGCCCTGCCGGACAGCCTGCTGTTCAACGCCGGCGCCGCCGATGACGAGCTGCGCGCCAGCCAGTGCCCGGTCAACGTGCTGCACACCCTGCCCAGCCGGCTGATGCTCACCGACGCCCTCACCCAGTTCCTGGTGCTGCGCAAGTGGACGCGCTGGCTGTTGATCGTCGGCCAGCGCCCGGAAGACGCTGCCTACGCCGCGGCCCTGCGCCGCTCGGCCAAGCGTTTCGGCGCGAAGATAGTCGAGGAGAAACCCTTCACCTTCGACAACGACCAGCGTCGCAGCGCCCAGGCCGACATGGCGCTGTTCACCCAGTCCGGCGAGGACTACGACGCCGTGCTGGTGGCCGACGAGCACGGCGATTTCGGCGAGTACGTGCCTTACAACACCTGGCTGCCGCGCCCCGTCGCCGGCACCCAGGGGCTGGTCGCCACGGGTTGGCACAAGACCGTGGAAACCTATGGCGCCGCGCAGTTGCAGAAGCGCTTCGAGGAGCACGCCGGGCGCTGGATGAACGACCGCGACTTCGCCGCCTGGATCGCCGTGCGCAGCATCGCCAGCGCCGTCACCCGCCTGCGCGACGCTGACCCGATGGCGATCCGTACGTTGTCGCTGTCCCCCGACCTGCCGCTGGACGGCTTCAAGGGCTACAAGCTCGGCTTCCGTCCCTGGGACGGTCAGCTGCGCCAGCCGATCCCGCTGGTACAGCCGCGAGCGCTGGTCAGCACCTCGCCGCAGGAAGGCTTCCTGCACCCCGCCAGCGAACTCGACAGCCTCGGCCTCGACGCACCGGAAAGCCAGTGCCACCTCGCCGATGCGAAGCCATAAGAAGAACATTCCATGAGGAACCTGCCCATGCCCCGCCTGCTTGCCCTCTCCTGCCTCAGCCTCGCCCTGGGGCTCGTACCCGCGGCCTTCGCCGCCACCGCTTATGTGTCCAATGAAAAGGACAACAACCTCAGCGTCATCGACCTGGACACGCTGACCGTCACCGGCAGCATCGACACCGGCAAGCGCCCGCGCGGCCTGGCGCTGTCCCACGACAACAAGCTGCTGTACGTCTGCGCCAGTGACTCGGACACCGTGCAGGTGATCGACCTGGCCACCCGCAAGATCATCAGGCAACTGCCTTCGGGCGCCGATCCCGAGCAGTTCGCCCTGCACCCCAACGACCGCTGGCTCTACGTCTCCAACGAGGACGATGCGCTGGTGACGGTGGTAGACACCCAGACCGCCCAGGTGCTCGGGCAGATCGACGTCGGCGTCGAACCCGAAGGCATGGCGGTGAGCCCGGACGGCCAGTGGGCGGTGAACACCAGCGAGACCACCAACATGCTGCACTGGATCGACACCTCGACCCAGAAGCTGGTGGACAGCACCCTGGTGGACCAGCGCCCGCGCCACGCCGAGTTCACCCACGACGGCTCGCAGGTCTGGGTCTCGGCGGAGATCGGCGGCACCGTCAGCGTGGTCGACACCGCCAGCCGCAAGATTCTCAAGACCCTGCGCTTCGCCATCCAGGGCGTGCACCCGGACAAGGTGCAACCGGTAGGTGTGCAGCTGACCGCCGACGGCAAGCTGGCCTTCGTCGCACTCGGCCCGGCCAACCATGTGGCGGTGGTGGATGCCCAGACCTTCGAGGTGCTCGACTACCTGCTGGTGGGCCGCCGCGTCTGGCACCTGGCGTTCACTCCGGACGAGAAGACCTTGCTGGCTACCAACGGCGTCAGCGGCGACGTCTCGGTCATCGATGTGGCCTCGCGCAAGGTCACGAAATCCATCAAGGTCGGCCGCTATCCCTGGGGCGTGGTGGTGACGCCATGAACGCAGCCACCATGAATGCGCTGGCGGTTCGCGACCTCGGCTTCTCCTACGGCACGCGACGTGCCCTCGACGACCTCGCGTTCGAGCTGCCCGCCGGGCGCTTCACCGCCCTGCTGGGGCCCAACGGCGCCGGCAAGTCGACCCTGGTGGCGCTGCTCACCCGGCTCTACGACCTGCAGCAGGGCGAGATCGAAGTACTCGGCTGCAGCCTGCGCCGCCAGCCGCGCCTCGCCCTGCGGGAACTGGGCGTGGTGTTCCAGCAGAGCACCCTGGACCTGGACCTGAGCGTGGAGCAGAACCTGCGCTATCACGCCGCCCTGCATGGCCTGCCGCGCAGCGTGGCGAACGAACGGATAGATGCCGAGCTGGCCCGCCAGCAGTTACTGGAACGCCGCCGCGACAAGGTCCGCGCGCTCAATGGCGGGCACCGCCGTCGGGTGGAGATCGCCCGCGCCCTGTTGCATCGGCCGCGCTTGTTGCTGCTCGACGAAGCCAGCGTCGGCCTCGACCCGGCGGCGCGCCAGGCGCTCAACGAGCACGTGCGCCGGCTGTGCCGTGACGATGGCCTGGCCGTGCTCTGGACGACCCATCTGCTGGACGAAGTCCGTGTCGACGACGCGCTGCTGGTGCTGGATCGCGGCCGCCTGGTGGCACAAGGCGAAGCGCGGGAGATCTGCGCGCCCGATGCAGGCAACCTGGCGCGCACCTTCGACCGCCTTACCCGCCTGGAGGCCTGCGCATGAGCACCCTGGAGATCCCGCGCATCGGCCCTGCCGCCTACTGGCAATGCCTGCGTGGCATCGTGGTGCGCGAGTGGCTGCGCTTTGTCCTGCAGCGCTCGCGCTTTCTCAGCGCACTGGTGCGGCCGCTGCTCTGGCTGCTGGTGTTCGCCGCCGGCTTCCGCGCCGCGCTGGGCATCTCGATCATCGAGCCGTACGACACCTACGTCACCTACGAGACCTACATCGTGCCGGGGCTGTGCTGCATGATCCTGCTGTTCAATGGCATGCAGGGTTCGCTGTCGATGGTCTACGACCGCGAGATGGGCAGCATGCGCGTGCTGCTGACCAGCCCGCTGCCGCGCGCCTTCCTGCTGGCCAGCAAGCTGCTGGCGACCGCGCTGGTGTCGCTGCTGCAGGTCTACGCCTTCCTGCTGATTGCCTGGCTGTATGGCGTGCAGCCACCGGCCATGGGGTTGCTGGCGGCGCTGCCGGCGTTGCTGCTGGCCGCCCTGCTGCTGGGGGCGCTGGGGCTGCTGCTGTCCAACGGCATTCGCCAGCTGGAGAACTTCGCCGGGGTGATGAATTTCGTCATCTTCCCGCTGTTTTTCCTGTCCTCCGCGCTTTACCCGTTGTGGAAGATGCGCGAAGCCAGCCAGTGGCTCTACTGGCTGTGCGCGCTGAACCCGTTCAGCCACGCCGTGGAGCTGGTGCGCTTCGCGCTGTACGAGCGCTTCAACCTGCTCGCCACGGGCGTCTGCCTGGGGCTCACACTGCTCTTCGCCGGCCTCGCCGTGCTGACCTTCAACCCGCAGCACGCCGCCCTGCGCAAGGGCTGAAACCTACTACTTTGGTACCGCTTCGCCCCTCCGGACGTCGAATTTCCAAAGCCGCACAGCCGGCATCTAATGGCCATTACAAGAAGAACGACTCGAGATACCGCCATGCCTCGCCTTGCTCCTGCCCCCTGCGGCCACGTGAGCGGCTGCCTCGCCGCGTGCCTGCTCAGCCTTGCCCTCACGCTCCCGACCGCGCGGGCCGACAACGCGCCGCTGTTCTCCGCCGACGGCTACCGCCAGGCCCAGTACCGCAGCCCCACGCCGCCTTCCGCCGACCACGCCACCACCCTCGACACCCCCGCCCTGCAGACGTTGCTCAAGCGCGAGCCGCAGACCCGGCTGGTGGACGTCTACCGCCGCACCTTCCTCAACGGCCAGTTCGTCGAGGATGAAAAGCACCGCAACCTGCCCGGCAGCCTGTGGCTGGCCAACGTCGGCACCGGCACCCTGGAGCCGCCGTGGCAGGCCTACCTGGAGGTGAATCTCAGCCATCTGACCGCGGGCGATGCCACACGCCCCCTGGTGTTCTACTGCCGCTCCGACTGCTGGATGAGCTGGAACGCCATTCGCCGCGCCCATGCGCTGGGCTACACCCGTCTCTACTGGTACCGTGACGGTATCGACGCCTGGGAACAGGCAGGACTGCCCCTGCAGGACGCCCAGCCGCAACCCCTGAAGTGACCAACGGCGCCCGCCGCTCGCCACCCATAACGACAAGAACGAGGTGTAGGCCATGTACAAGATCCTGATCGCCGACGATCACCCGCTGTTCCGCGAAGCCATCCACAACGTCATCGCCGACGGCTTCCCCGGCAGCGAGGTGATGGAGACCGCCGACCTCGACAGCGCCCTGGGCCTGACCCAGGAGCACGACGATCTCGACCTGATCCTGCTCGACCTCAACATGCCCGGCATGCATGGCCTCAACGGCCTGATGAGCCTGCGCAACGAAGCGCCGACCATCCCGGTGGTGATCGTCTCCGCCGAGCAGGACAAGCAGGTGGTGCTGCAGGCCATCACCTACGGCGCCGTGGGCTTCATCACCAAGTCCTCGCCGCGGGTGCAGATGACCGAGGCCATCGAGCAGATCCTCAACGGCAACGTCTACCTGCCCTCGGACATCATCCGCACGCAGAGATCCTCCCCGCGCCGCAGCGGCCACGAGGAGCACAGCATTGCGCCGGAGCTGCTGCAGGCCCTGACCCGCAAGCAGCTGCTGGTCCTGGAGCGGATGACCAAGGGCGAGTCGAACAAGCAGATCGCCTACAACCTGGAGATCGCCGAAACCACGGTAAAGGCCCACGTCTCCGCTATCCTGCGCAAGCTCAAGGTACATAACCGCGTGCAGGCCATTCTCTGCGCGAGCGATATCGACTTCACCGCCTATCTGCGCCGCTGACCCCAGGCAGGACCGCTACCGGGAACCACTCGATGCCCTCCTCTCGCACCCTGACACTCACTGGCCTGGCGATGGTCGCCTTCGCCGGCAATTCCCTCCTCTGCCGCCTCGCCCTGAAAGCCACCAGCATCGACGCGGTGAGCTTCACCGGTATCCGTCTCTTCGCCGGCGCGCTGATGCTCGCCCTGCTGCTGAAACTGCGCCGCCGCGCCGCCAGCGACGGTGGTAACTGGCGTGCGGCAGCGGCGCTGTTCGTCTACGCCGCGGCCTTCTCCTACGCCTACGTGCAACTGGACGCCGGCACCGGCGCGTTGCTGCTGTTCGGCGCCGTGCAGGTGACCATGATCCTGGTCGGCCTGCTACGGGGTGAACGCCTGCGCGGTCAGGCGCTGCTCGGCTTCCTGCTGGCCCTGGGCGGGTTGCTTGCCCAACTGCTACCCAGCGCCAGCGCGCCGCCACTGGCCGGTGCCTTGCTGATGCTGCTCTCGGGCGTGGCCTGGGGGCTGTACTCGCTGCTGGGGCGCAAGGGCAGCGACCCGCTGGCCATCACCACCGGCAATTTCGTACGCGCCATTGCATTCGCCGCGTTGCTGGCGGCGTTCTTCCATTCCGACCTGCGGGTGGACACGCTGGGTATCGTCTATGCCGTGCTATCCGGCGCGGTGGCGTCGGGCATCGGCTATGCCATCTGGTACAGCGCGCTGCCCGGGCTATCGGCCATCCAGGGCGCCTCGGTGCAGCTGAGCGTGCCGATCCTGGCAGCCCTTTCCGGCGCCGCGCTGCTGGGCGAAGCGATCAGCCTGCGCCTGGCGCTGGTGTCGCTGGCGGTACTGGGCGGGATCGCGCTGATCCTGCTGGCCAAGGTGCGCGCTCCTGCCGCGCAGCGCGCCTGAACGAACGGTAGGGCGTACAACCGTTCGCGGTTGTACGCCGTTTCACCTCAGTTCAGAGCAGGCGCCAAGACCGATCCCGGAGCGCAATGAAGCCGTGGCCAACGGCGTATAACCTGGAAGGTTATACGCCCTACGAACCGGCCAGGCCCCGTTTCAGCGCGACACTGCTAGCGAACGCTATCGATCAGATGGCACAGCGCCGTCTTCAGCTTCATCGGCCGCACCGGCTTGTGCATCAGGGTGTGCCCCAGCTCGCGGACCTGCTGCTTCAGCTCGTTGCTGTAGTTGGCGGTGATCATCAGCGCTGGCAGCGGCGTGCCGCGCCGGGCGTTGATCGAGGCCACCGCGTCGACGCCGTTCAAGCCGTCGTCCAGGTGGTAATCGACGATCAGCAGGTCCGACTCGGCGTGGAAGTTGTCTACCTGGCGCGCCAGGTCCTCTTCCGACAGCGCCGTCACCACCTGGCAGCCCCAGGTTTCCAGCAGCGTGCGCATGCCGGCGCAGATCGCGGCGTCGTTATCCAGCACCCAAACGCGGGATCCGCGCAGGCGTTCCAGCAGGTCGTCGGCGGCGCGCTCCGGCTCGGGGGCGGCGCGGGCCACGCGGCGGGCCAGCGGGACTTCGATGGCAAAGCGCGAGCCCTTGCCGGGCTGCGACTCCACGTGAATCCGATGGCCGAGCATGCGCGCGATCTTCTCGACGATGGCCAGGCCCAGGCCCAGCCCGCGATCCTGATGCAAGCGCTGCACATCGCCGCGCTTGAACTCCTGGAATATCTCGCCCAGCTTGTCGCCGGCGATGCCCACGCCGGTGTCCCAGACCTCGATCCACAGGCTGTGCCGGCGTCGCCGACAGCCCAACAGCACTTTTCCTGAAGGCGTGTAGCGGATCGCGTTGGTCAGCAGGTTGCGCAGGATCCGCGCCAGCAACTGGATATCGCTGCGCACCTGGGCACCGCAAGGCACGAAGTCCAGCGCCAGGCCCTCGCTGGCCGCTACCTGGCGGTACTCGGCTGCGAGGTTGTCGAGCAGTTCGCCGACGTCGAAGGAGGCGATATCCGGCTTGATCACCCCGGCGTCCAGCTTGGAAATATCCACCAGAGTGCCGAGCAGCGTCTCCACATCCTCCAGCGACTGGCTGATGTTGCGTACCAGGGCTTCGCCGCTGCGCTCCTGCAGCGCACTGGTGAACAACCGCGCGGCGTTCAGCGGCTGCAACAGGTCGTGGCTGACGGCAGCAAGGAACTTGGTCTTCGACAGGTTGGCCTGCTCCGCCTCGCGCTTCGCTTCGCGCAGGCGGCCCTCGACCTGGCTGCGCTCGTCGATCTCGCGCTTGAGCTGGTCGTTCAGGCTGGTCAGCTCGGCGGTGCGCTCGCGCACGCGCTGTTCCAGGTTCTGGTAGGCCTGGTGCAGCGCCTCGGCGGTGCGGCGGCGCTCGGTGATATCGCGGATCAGCACGAACAGCCCGCTTACCGTACCGTCGGCCTGGCGGTTGGGCACGTAGGAGCGCTGCATGTAGCGCTCCTGCCCGGCGAGGTTGGTCTCGGCGATCTCGAAGGTCACGCTCTCGCCCGACAGCGCGCGCTCGAAGTACGGCTCCAGCCGCTGGCAGTGCTCGGCACTGTGCACTTCGCGCAGGTTGCGCCCGAGCATCGAGCCGCTGGGCCAGCGGTACCATTCCTCGTAGACCTTGTTGGTGAAGTCGTAGTCCAGGTCGGCGGTCAGGTAGGCGATCAGCGCCGGTACCTGGTCGGTGATCAGGCGGATCCAGCGCTCGCTTTCGCGCAGCGCCTCGGCATGGCGGTAGCGCTCGGTGATGTCGGTGAAGGTGTTGACGAAACCACCGGTCGGCAGCGCATGGGTGCGGATTTCCAGCACCCGCCCATCGAACAGGCGTTGTTCGATCACCCCCTCCGCTTCGCCCCCGCGCGGGCGGCTGCGCGGGCGGCTGCGCGGGGTCAGCAGCGGCAGCTCGCTGTCGGCCATGACCTCGGCGAAGGGCCGGTGCGCGCCGATCGGCGCCAGCCCGCAGAGTTCGAGGAAGCGCCGGTTCCACAACTCCAGCGTACCGTCGGCGCCGACCATGGCCACGCCCTGGGACAGGTTGTCCACGGCACGCTGCAACAGGTGCGACTTCTGCGCCACGGCCTGTTCGCGGCGAGCCATCTCGCTCTGCTTGATCTCGGTGATGTCGCTGTAGAGCACCACCAGCCCGCCATCGCGGGTCGGCCGCTCGGTGACGCGCACCCAGCGGTCGTTGCGCAGGCGATAGAGGGTGTGTTCGTCGTCGCTGCTGCGCTGCTCCTCGACGATCAGCCCGCTGCTCTGCGCCAGCCGGCGCACTTCGGCGAGCCGCGTTCCTGCACCGACACGGGCGCGGGTCTGCGCCCAGAACGCACGGAAGCGCTCGTTGTACAGGACAATGCGCTGCTGCGGATCGAACAGCACAAAGGCATCGGAGATGCTCTCGATGGCGTCCAGCAGGTGCTGGTGCGCGGTCTCGGCGCGCAGGCGCGCATCGCTGAGCAACTGGTTGCTGGATTTCAGCTCGACCATGGCCTCGCTCAGCGCATCGGTGCGCTCGCGCACCTGTTCGGCCAGCACCACCGAGTGCTGGAAGGCACCGTAGGCGTTGTCACCGCGCGAGGTAGCAGACTCGACCCGCTCGATCAGCGCCGCATTGATCCGCCGCAGCTTGCGGTTGTCGCGCTCCAGCTCATCCAGGCGCGCACGCAGCTCAGCGTCCGCCAGTGCCCCGTGGACGACCAATGGCGACGCCGGTGAAGGTCTGGTTGATGTGCATGCCATTGAACTGTTCCCCGTAGGTGTTGAAGCCGATCACCTGCTGGCTGCGGAGAAACTCGGCGGTGGGCTCGGTTTCGCCGGCCACCTCCAGCTCCAGGCGGCGCAGGAAGCAGTCGCAGCCGATGGTCAGCAGCGGCGGGCCGAGGCGCTGGTGCAGGCGCTCGAACTGGGCCTGCAGGCCCGGCAGCAGCGGCCCGGTGCTCATGGCGGTAAGGACGATGCCGTTCTCCACCGCGCAGTAGAAGGTCAGGCTGAGGTCGTCGTTGATCTGCTGGATCGAGCGCACGTAGTACTGGTCGCGTACCCGCACCGCCAGCGGATGCGCCGGGAACAGCGAGAAGTCCAGCTGCTCCAGCGGCACCCCGACCAGCCGGGCGAACTCCAGGGCCGCCGGCTCGGCGTTGAGCTCCAGCACGCGGCGGCTGTCGCTGTCGGCACGGGTGACCACCAGCTTCTCCTCGCTGGGCAGCACGTGGTGAGTGGTGAACACCTCGAAGTCCAGCCAGGTGTTGAACAGCACCACCACCGCCGCGCCGGTATGGAACTGGCCCTGGTAGTAGACGTGGGTGTGGGTCAGGTGGTTGTCGTCGCCGGCCGAGCCGCCGAAATGCGGGATGGCGCCCAGTGCAGCGCTGAGCGCGGCAAGCACCACTTCCTCGCGGCTGGAGAGGCCGTCCAGCAGGGTCAGGGCGAAGCTGTGGTCCTTGATCGGCGCCAGCCCGGCGCTGCGGCAGTCGGCCACCAGGGACTCGACCATCTGCTGGGCGTCGATCAGGCTGAAGCGCTCCATCTCGTCCACCAGCGCGCAGGAGATGGCGAAGCTGCGCAGGTCGAAACCCACGGCGGTGACGCAGCCGCGGCCATAGCCCTGCGGGGTGATTTCCCCGGCGGTGGTGCAGCCGGCCAGGTCAATGCCGCCGAAATACTGCTCCAGCGCGGCGGCCAGCGCCGGCAGGTCGTACTCGGCGGAACAGAAGAACAGCACGAAGCCCAGGTGCGGGTGGATCAGCTGCCGCGCCAGGTCCTGGGCGACCGCCTCGACGTCGCGGGCACTGGACATGCCGCGAACGACTCCTTGTGATTCGTGCATGACGCAGGCCCGGTCAGGATTTCGACGAGGGCATTCTACGAAGCGCCCGGCGCGGCCCCCATCCTACTTGGGTCGCGCCGGGCACCTCCGAAAGTAGCGGATGGAGCGCACGGGGCGCTCCATCGGGGCCTGTCGATCAGCCCTTGGCCGCCCACACGTTGAAGCGCTGCTCCAGGTCTTCGCCGTGGTCCACCCAGAACTCGAAGTTCACCGGTACGGCTTGCTCCAGGTTGGTCGGCGCGGTGTTCAGGCGTTCCACCAGTTTCGGGTCGAGCAACTGCGTGGTGCCCAGGTTCACCGAGCCGTAGCCCAGCTTCACGGTGTGGATCTTCTGCTGCTCGGGCTTGAGCGAGAAGGCGATGAAGTCCTCGGCGGCCTTCTTGTTCGGGCTGCCCTTGGGGATCGCCCAGGAGTCGATGGCGTACAGGCTGCCATTCCACACGACCTTCATCGGCGCGCCCTCTTCCTGGGCGGCGAATACCCGGCCGTTGTAGGCGGTGCTCATCACCACGTCGCCGCTGGCGAGGAACTGCATGGGCTGCGCGCCGGACTCCCACCACTGGATCGAAGGCTTGATCTGGTCGAGCTTCCTGAAGGCGCGCTCCACGCCCTCGGGCGTCGCCAGTACCTTGTAGAGGTCTTCCTTCTTCACGCCATCGGCCAGCAGGGCGATTTCCAGGGTGTACTTGGCACCCTTGCGCAGCGAGCGCTTGCCGGGGAATTTCTGCGTATCCCAGAAATCCGCCCAACCGGTGGGGCCATTGGGGAAGCGCTTGGCGTCGTAGGCCATGGCCATGGACCAGACCAGCAGGCCGGCGCCGCAATCGGAGATCGTCCCCGGCACGTAGTCCTCGGACTTGCCCAGGATCGCCGGATCGAGCTGTTCGAACAGCCCTTCCTCGCAGCCGCGCAGCAGCTCCGGGCCTTCGACCTGGACGACGTCCCAGTTGACGCTGCCGGTATCGACCATGGCCTTGATCTTGCCCATTTCGCCGTTGTACTCGCCGGCGATCACCTTCATCCCTTCGACTTTCGAGAAGGGTTTGTAGAAGGCTTCGGTCTGCACGTCCTTGCTGGTGCCACCGAAGGAGATCACGGTCAGGTCCGCGGCCATGGCGCCGGACGCCAGGCCCATGAGCAGGGCTCCCAGAATCGGGTTCTTCATTTCCACCTCTTGGCTTTTGTTGTTGGCAGATGGTTCAAGCACGCAGGCGCCCGGTCTCTGCGGACCGGGGCACGGTAACAGGGTCAGGTACGATAGACAGCCTCGCCGTCCTCGATCAGGCGCAGCGCGGACTCCCAGGCCAGCAGGTGCAGGCCGTCGACCAGCGCTTCCTCTTCCTGCACGGCCACTCGCTCGCAAACCGCGTGCGGCGGGTAGCGCAGCTGGCGGCCACCGGCCAGGGCCTGGACCTGCGCCTGGCAGGCGCGTTCGAGGAAGTAGATCTGGTTGAAGGCTTCGGCGATGCAGCGCCCGGTGGCCAGCAAACCGTGGTTGCGCAGGATCATCACCATGTGGCTGCCCAGGTCGTTGACCAGGCGCGAACGCTCGTCCGGGTCCAGGGCAATGCCTTCGTAGTCGTGGTAGCCCAGGCGGTCGTAGAACTTCAGCGCATGCTGGCTGATCGGCAACAGGCCGTCTTCCTGGGCGGACACGGCAATGCCGGCGGCGGTGTGGGTATGGATCACGCAGGCCACGTCTTCACGGGCGGCATGCACGGCGGAGTGGATGTTGAAGCCGGCGCGGTTGACGCTTTTCGGGCCGAAGCGCGGGTCGATGACGTCGCCGGCGTGGTCGACCTTGACCAGGTCGGAGGCGCGCATTTGATGGAACAGCACACCGTAGCGGTTGATCAGGTAATGCCCCGGCTCGCCCGGCACCCGTGCGGAGATGTGCGTGTCGATGTGATCGGTCCAGCGGAAATGGGCGATCAGCCGGTACAGCGCGGCGAGGTCGCAGCGCGCCTGCCACTCTTCGGCGGAAATGCTCGACGGGTCGATGTTGTAAGCTGTGTCACGCATCACGGGCGGTCCTTGTTCTTGTCCAGGCTGTGCGGCGTATTGCCGCCGTCTTGGGACCGAGTGTGCTGGCCGCGCCCTGCCCGCACCATGCACAGGGGCAACGCAGAATTTGCAGTGCTGTTATGGTCCGGCGACCTGTACAGATCCTTCCCCACCAGAATCGGACCTTCGGATGCTGTTGCTCGACCCCACCTCGGACATTCCCCTGGTCACCCAGATCGTCGACGGCATCGCCCAGGCCATCGACGAGCACCGGCTGCGCCCCGGCGCCAAGCTGCCCTCGATCCGCAAGTTCGCCCAGGCCAATGGCGTCAGCCACTTCACCGTGGTCGAAGCCTATGACCGGCTGGTGGCGCGCGGCTGCCTGAACGCGGTGCCCAATGCCGGGTTCTTCGTGCGCGGCCAGGTGGTCGAGGACAACGCCGGCAGTGAAGCGCCCACCGAGTTCGACTTCGACGCCCACCTGCTCCTGCATAAGGTATTCCAGCCGCTGGGCATGGAAATCCGCCCCGGCGTCGGCCTGCTGCCCGAGCACTGGCTCGATGGCGAAGGCCTGCAACGCGGGCTGCGCAGCCTGGCCCGCGAAGAGCCGACGCAGTTCGGCAACTACGGCCACAGCAAGGGCAACCTGAAGCTGCGCGGCAAACTGGCTGACCGCCTGGCCGATGCCGGGGTGAGCGCCAGCCCCGAGCAGCTGCTGCTCACCGCCGGCGCCAGCCAGGCGCTGGACCTCACCGTGCGCTACCTGGTGCAGCGCGGCGACCCGGTGCTGGTGGACGAACCGGGCTACCACAACCTGTTCCTCAACCTGCGCCTGCAGGGCGCGCAACTGCTGGGCGTACCGCGCACGGCCGACAGCCTGGACCTCGACCGCCTGGAGCAACTGGCCCGCGAGCACCGGCCCAAGGTCTATTTCACCCAGGCGCGGCTGCAGAGCCCCACCGGCGGCAGCCTGTCGCTGGCCGCCGCCCACCGCCTGCTGCAGTTGGCGGAAAAGTACGATTTCCTCATCGTCGAGAACGACATCTATGCCGACCTCGACCCGGCTGGCCAACTGCTGCTGGCCAACCTCGACCAGCTGGCGCGGGTGATCTACATCGGCAGCCTGTCCAAGGTCATCGCCCCGGCGCTGCGCACCGGCTTCATCGCCGCCCACCCGGAGCTGATCGAGGAGCTGGTGCCGCTGAAGATGGTCAGCGGCCTGACCAGCTCGGAACTGACCGAGACCCTGGCCCTGGACATCCTCCTGCAGGGCCGCCACCGCAAGCACGTGCGCCAGCTGCGCGACCAGCTCGGCGAAGCCCACGACAGCGTGGCACGGCGCCTGGAAGCGGCCGGCCTGGAAGTCTTCCACGAACCGCGTGCCGGGCTGTTCCTCTGGGCCCGCCACCGCGCGGTGGACGACGCCACGCTGCTCGCCAGCCGTGCCAAGGAAGCCCGGATCCTGCTGTTCCCCGGCCAGCTGTTCATGCCTGACGGCCGCAGCGTGCCGTGGATGCGCTTCAACGTGGCGCATTCGCTGGACGAACGGCTTTACGCTTTTCTATCGAAACAGGGCTGAGGTCGGTCACAAAGTTCGCAAACGCCGAGTCCAAGGAAGAAGAGCCGGACTTTCGCCGGCCACGTCAGGAGGACACCGTGAAATTCCCAGCCATCGACAACGAACAGCTGCAACGCGCCCAGAGGGGCGAGCCCGCCGCCCTCGACGCCTTGCTGCTGGCCCTGCAGGCGCCGGTCTACAACCTCGCCCTGCGTATGCTCGGCCGTCGTGAAGACGCCCAGGACGCCAGCCAGGAAATCCTCCTGCGCATTACCACGCACCTGGCCAGCTTCCGCGGTGACAGCCAGTTTTCCACCTGGGCCTTCCGCATCGCCAGCAACGCCCTGCTGACCGCGCGCACCAAGGTCCGCGAGGCGCCCACTGTGTCGTTGGAGGCCCTGGCCGAGAAGCTCGACCTCGGCCTGCGCCTGGCCCAGGCCAACGAACGGCCGCTGGAGCCGGCCGACAAGCTGGCCGCCGAGCGCATCGCCCTGGCCTGTACCCAGGGCATGCTGATGTGCCTGGAGCGCGAGCAGCGCCTGGCGTACGTGCTGGACATCGCCTTCGGCCTCGATTCGGAGACCGCTGCCGCCGTGCTGGAGATCGAGCCGGCGACCTTCCGCAAGCGGCTGTCGCGGGCGCGCCAGCGGCTGGATGAGTTCATGCACCAGCATTGCGGGCTGGTGAACACCCAGGCCGCCTGCTCCTGCGAGCGCCAGTCGCTGGCATTGCCGCCAGGCGGCGCCGACACCCGCAAGGCGGAAAGCGAACTGCTCGCCCTCACCCGCCTGGCCGATGCGGCGGCGGTATTCCGCGCCCACCCGGATTACCAGGTACCGCAACGGGTGATCGAAACCGTGCGCGCCGTGCTGCAGCAGCACACGGGAGGCTGGCAATGAACGCGATCGCCGATCTGGGCTACCCCGAAGGTTTCCAGCCACTGCAACGGCGCAACCCATTACTCGACCTGCTCGGGCCGTTCCTGGTGCGCGGCGAAGGCGAATCGCTGGAACTGGGCCTGCTGCTGGACGAGCGCCACACCAACAGCCGCGGCGGCGTGCACGGCGGCATCCTGGCTACCCTGGCGGACATCGGCATGGGCTACGCCATGGCCTTCTCCAGCCAGCCGCCGCAGCCGCTGGTCACCGCCAGCCTGACCCTGGACTACGTTTCCAGCGCCCAGGTCGGCGACTGGCTGAGCATCCGCCTGCTGCACAGCCGCCGCGGCCGGCAGATGGCTTTCGCCAACGCACTGCTGTCGGTGGGCGACAAGGTAGTGGCCCAGGCCAGCGCGGTCTTTGCGGTGCCGGTGGAACGCTGATCCGCCGGATATCGCCGCAAATATCGCCAGCGACCGCGCGAGGCCTTAGACTTGCCGCCCATCAGCAACCGCCAGCAAGAGATCGACTATGGGCGCCCAGTGGAAAGCCAAACATAAAGAAGTCGCCGCCAACGCCAAGGGCCGCGTGTTCGGCAAACTGTCGAAGGAAATCATGATCGCCGCGCGCAACGGCGCGGACCCGGACATGAACCCGAAACTGCGCCTGGTCGTCGAACAGGCCAAGAAGGCCTCGATGCCCCGCGACACCCTGGAGCGGGCCATCAAGAAAGGCGCCGGCCTGCTGGACGGCGCCGCCACCTTCGAGCGCGTGGTCTACGAAGGCTTCGCGCCGCACCGCGTACCGGTGATCGTCGAGTGCCTGACCGACAACGTGAACCGCACCATCGCGGAAATCCGCGTGCTGTTCCGCAAGGGCCAGCTGGGCGCTTCCGGCTCGGTATCCTGGGACTTCGATTACCTGGGCCTGGTGGAAGCCACCCCGGACAGCGCTGACGCTGACCCGGAACTGGCCGCCATCGAAGCCGGCGCCCAGGACTTCGAGCCGGGCGAGGAAGACGGCGACACCCTGTTCCTCACTGACTCCACCGACCTGGACGCCGTCTGCCGCGCCCTGCCCGAGCACGGTTTCACCGTCGCCTCGGCCAAGCTCGGCTACAAGGCGAAGAACCCGGTCAGCCTGTCCGGCGCGGAGCTGGAAGAGGTCGAAGCCTTCCTCGATGCCCTGGACGGCAACGACGACGTGCAGAACCTCTACGTCGGCCTGGCGTAAGACAAAACGGGCGGCCAACAGGCCGCCCGTTTCGTTCGGGCACAGGCTCCCTCCTACAGGTTTCCTCGCCCTATCAGTAACGTAGGGCGTATAACGTTCAACGTTATACGCCGCTCGACCTTGCGCCCCGGCCCGACCGGGCGCCTTCAGCGCTGCCAGGCGCCAGCCGGGAGTCCGGCGTACAACCGCGAACGGTTGTACGCCCTACGACATCCGCCCCATCAGCGCATCCTGGCTGCTGTCCGCCTTCTCCCGCAGGAAATCCCAGGTGGTGCGCATCCGCGCAATGTCCTTGAGCTCGGTCGGCATCAGCATCCAGAAGGTCCGCACGAACTCGATCTCCCCCGCCAGCACTGGCTGCAACGACGAGTCTTCGGCTGCCGCGAACGCTGGCAGGATCGCCAGCCCGGCGCCCTCCGCCACCGCGCGCTGCTGCGCCAGGATGCTGGTGCAGCGCAGCGCCATGTGCAGTGGTCGGCCGATTTCGTCGAGGTATTGCAGCTCCTTGCTGTAGAGCAGGTCATCGACATAGCCCACCAGGGCATGGTCGCGCAGGTCATCGCGAGTGCGGATCGGCGCGCGCTCGGCGAGGTAGTCCCTGGAGGCATAGAGGCGCAGCACGTAATCGGTCAGCCGGGTGATCAGGTAGGGGCCCCGGCCGGGGCGCTCCAGGGTGATGACGATATCGGCCTCGTGGCGTGACAGCTGCAGCGCGCGCGGCACTGCCAGCAGGTCCACGCCCAGGTGCGGATGGCGCTGGTTCAGCTCCACCAGTTGCGAAGTCAGCAACGTCGAGCCATAGCCTTCGGTGGCGCCAATGCGCACTTTGCCGGACAGGTTGTCCTCGGTACCGACCAGGCGCTTCTCGATCACCTTGCACGCACTCTCCATGGCCTCGGCCTGTGGCAGCAATCCGTGCCCAGCCTCGGTCAGCCGATAGCCGGCGGGCTCGCGCACCAGCAGTTGCGCGCCGATGCTCTTCTCCAACGCCTGCAGCCGTCGCGCCACCGTGGTGTGGTCCACGCCCAGGCGCCGCGCGGCGACGGTGAGCTTGCCGGCACGGGAAAGCTCGAGGAAGAAACGCAGATTGTCCCAGTCCATAGACTCACCCGTGCGCGCTCTGTCTGCAAAAATGCAGACCATACTTGCACATCACCGCATTGAGCACACCAAAAATGCACTGCTAGGATCGAACCACACAACAAGAAAGCCTTCAGGCTGGGAGAACCCCGATGACTGCACCTGCCGTCCCGACCGTCAAACTCTTCCTCGACGGCAAGCCCGTCGAGTCCACCACCTCCGAATGGCGCGACGTGATCAACCCCGCCACCCAGGAAGTCCTCGCCCGCGTGCCCTTCGCCACGCCCGAGGAAGTCGAGCGCGCGGTGGCCAGCGCCAAGGCCGCGTTCAAGACCTGGAAGAAGACTCCCATCGGCGCCCGCGCGCGCATCTTCCTCAAGTACCAGCAACTGATCCGCGAGAACATGAAGGAACTGGCGGCCATCCTCACCGCCGAACAGGGCAAGACCCTGCCGGACGCCGAGGGCGACGTGTTCCGCGGCCTGGAAGTGGTCGAGCACGCCTCCGCCATCGGCAACCTGCAGCTGGGCGAGCTGGCCAACAACGTGGCCGGCGGTGTGGACACCTTCACCATCCTGCAGCCCATCGGCGTCTGCGCCGGTATCACGCCCTTCAACTTCCCGGCGATGATCCCGCTATGGATGTTCCCGATGGCCATCGCCACCGGCAACACCTTCGTCCTCAAGCCTTCCGAACAGGACCCGATGGTGACCATGCGCCTGGTCGAGCTGGCCCATGAAGCCGGGGTGCCGCCGGGCGTGCTCAACGTCATCCATGGCGGCCCGGACGTGGTGAACGCCATCTGCGACCACCCGGACATCAAGGCCGTCTCCTTCGTCGGCTCGACCCGCGTCGGCACCCACGTCTACAACCGCGCCTCCCTGGCCGGCAAGCGCGTGCAGTGCATGATGGGCGCGAAGAACCACGCCGTGGTGCTGGCCGACGCCAACAAGGAGCAGACCCTCAACGCGATTGCCGGCGCAGCCTTCGGCGCCGCCGGGCAGCGCTGCATGGCGGTGTCGGTGGCGATCCTGGTGGGCGACGCCAACCAGTGGATTCCCGACCTGGTGGCCAAGGCGCAGACCCTCAAGGTCAGCGGTGGCACCGAGGCCAACACCGATGTCGGCCCGCTGGTTTCCTGCGCCGCCCTGGACCGCGTCAGCGGCCTGATCGAGCGCGGCATCCAGGAAGGCGCCAAGCTGGAGCTGGACGGCCGCAATCCGCAGGTGGCCGGCTACGGCAAGGGCAACTTCGTCGGCCCGACCGTGTTCTCCGGCGTCACCCCGCAGATGACCATCTACCGCGAGGAAATCTTCGGTCCGGTGCTTTGCGTGGTGTCGGTCAAGACCTTCGACGAGGCCATCGAGCTGATCAACGCCAACCCCAACGGCAACGGCACCGCGCTGTTCACCCGTTCGGGCGCCGCCGCCCGCCACTTCAAGGAAGAGATCGATGTCGGCCAGGTGGGCATCAACGTGCCGATCCCGGTGCCGGTGCCGCTGTTCTCCTTCACCGGCTCGCGCGGCTCCAAGCTGGGCGACCTCGGTCCGTACGGCAAGCAGGTAGTGCAGTTCTATACCCAGACCAAGACCGTCACCGAACGCTGGTTCGACGAGAACGAAGTCGGCGGTGCGGTGAACACCACCATCAACCTCAAGTAAGCAAGCCTGCCCGCCCGCCTGCCCCGAGCCGGCCCGGACTTCAGCATGGATGCTGGTCCGGGATCGGCACCACGCGGGCGGGCACCCTTTCTGTACGCCGACAAGAACGACAAGAGGAATGAACCCATGCGTATCGGATTCATCGGACTGGGCAACATGGGCGGCCCCATGGCCGCCAACCTGCTCAAGGCCGGCTTCGAGCTGAGCGTCTTCGATCTCTCCGCCAGGGCTGTGGAAGCGGCCGTCGCCCTCGGCGCCCGCGCCCTGGCATCCCCCGCCGAAGTGGCGCGCGACGATGTCGAGGTGATCATCACCATGCTGCCCGCCGCGGCCCATGTGAAGCAGGTGTTCCTCGGCGACGACGGCCTGCTGGCCAACGTGCAGCCCGGCGTACTGCTGATCGACTCCTCCACCATCGACCCGTTGAATGCCCGCGAGGTCTCCGCCGCCGCGAAGGCCCATGGCAACCCGATGCTGGACGCGCCGGTTTCCGGCGGCACGGCGGGCGCGGCTGCCGGCACCCTGACCTTCATGGTCGGCGGCGAGCCGGGCGACTACGAACGCGCCCGCCCGGTCCTCGCGGCCATGGGCAAGAACCTCGTGCACTGCGGCGGTGCCGGCAACGGCCAGGTGGCCAAGGTGGCGAACAACCTGCTGCTGGGCATCTCCATGATCGGCGTGGCGGAAGCCATGTCCCTGGGCGTGAAGCTGGGCATGGACGCAGAAGTGCTGGCGGGCATCATCAACACCTCCAGCGGCCGCTGCTGGGCCTCGGAGATCAACAACCCGCTCACCGGCGCGCCAGCGGCGCGCGGCTACAGCGGCGGCTTCGGCACCGACCTGATGCTCAAGGACCTGGGACTGGCCAGCGAAGCCGCCCGGCAGATCCGCCAGCCCGTGCTGCTCGGCGCGCTGGCCCAGCAGCTGTTCCAGACCTTCAGCAACCAGGGCAACGGCCAGCTGGACTTCTCGGCCATCGTGAAGCTGTACCAGCAGGGCTGACTTGAGCGCAGGGCGTACAACCGCTCGCGGTTGTACGCCGACACGACCATTCCAGGCCCGACGTGAGGGCGTTTACAGGCCATGGCCAATCGGCGGATAACGTCGAACGTTATCCGCCCTACGTCGCCACCTGTCTATCTCGGCTATCATGCGCGCTCCGCCCCATCGGATGCCGCCGTATGATCCTCCGCCCGCAAACCCCGACACTCTGGGTCCTGCTGTTCTCGCTCAAGGGGTCGATCATCCCGGCCATCTGGCGCAAGGTGCTCTACACGGTGCTGCTCAGCTCACTGGTGGTGGCCACCCACGGCACGCTCTACCACTACAAGGTGATCATCACCTCCACGCCCTTCACCCTCTGGGGCCTGACGCTGGCGATCTTCCTCGGCTTTCGCAACAACGTCGCCTACCAGCGCTTCTGGGAAGCCCGCACGCTCTGGGGCGAATTGCTGATCGTGACCCGCAACCTGGCGCGGCAGACCCGTTCGCTGCTGCCGAACCTGGATGCCGAAGGTCGCCGCGAGCTGTGCAACCCGCTGATCGCCTTCGGCTACACCCTGCGCGACCAGCTGCGCGGCACCCCGCAATGCGAGGACGCGAAGCGCCTGCTGGGCGACGCGGCGCCAGCCCTGGCCGCCAGCCGCAACCCCGCCAGCATCCTGCTGGCAAGCCTCGGCCAGCGCTTCGCCGAGCGCGGCCGCGAAGCCGGCGCCGGTGAAGTCACCCTGGCCGCCATCGACCAGCAGATGACCCGGCTGTCCTACGTGCTGGGCGGCTGCGAGCGTATCCGCAACACGCCGATCCCCTACCCCTACATCCTGATGCTGCACCGCATCGTGCACGTCTACTGCTTCCTGCTGCCCTTCTGCCTGGTGGACAGCATCGGCTGGTTCACCCCGCTGGCGGTATGCGTGCTGGCCTACACCTTCTTCGGCCTGGACGCCCTGGGCGACCAGATTGCCGATCCGTTCGACACCCAACCCAACGACCTGCCGCTGGACGCCATGAGCCGCAACCTGGAAATCGCCGTGCTGGAAATCCTCGGCGAAACCGACCTGCCCGAACCGCTGAAGCCGGTGGACGGCCTGCTGCTCTGATCCGGCCCTGAGGAACAACCGATGAACCACCTGAAAGACGTGCCGCTGAACAAGGCCTACCTGCTGCTCAACCACGGCCCGAGCACCCTCGTCACCAGCGAGCACGACGGCGTCGCCAACGTCATGGCCGCCGCCTGGGTCATGCCGCTGGATTTCGATCCGCCCAAGCTGATGCTGGTGCTGGACCGCAATACCTGGTCGCGCCATCTGGTGGAAGGCTCGGGCGCCTTCGTCATCCAGCTGCCGACACGCCAGCAGGCCGAACTGACCCTGGCGGTGGGTTCGAGCAACGGTGGCGAGGGTAACAAGTTCGAGCAGTTGGATATCCGCACGGCACGGGCGCAGAAAATCGCGGCGCCAATCGTCGAAGGTTGCGTTGCCTATCTGGAGTGCAAGGTGATCGCCGAGCCGCACAACCAGGAGAAGTACGACCTGTTCATCGCCGAGGTGGTTGCCGCCTACGCCGATGAGCGCGCCTTCTCCAATGGCCGCTGGCACTTCCCCAGCGACGAGCTGCGTACCATCCACTACCAGGCCGGCGGCGCCTTCTTCGCCACCGGCGAGGCGTTCCAGATCAGTCGCGGCTGATCGGCTGCCACTGTGCCGGCGCCGAGCCCAGCTCGGAAGCCGGCAATTCCCAGTAGAGCGGCGACCCCGCGATCTGTAGCGGTGGCCGCAGGCGCCGTGCGTGGCCCCAGGGCGTCGTCTCGATGCCTGGCGCCAGGTCGGCGGCGCTCTCCGCTGGCAGTTCCACCTGATTCGCCGGCGAAGCGCCCGCTTCCAGCAGGCACTGCGCGGTCCGCGCCAGGGACAGCCGCCAGCGGCTGCCCCGCCCGCTACGCCGGCGCTCGGCCAGCCCGCGCAAGGCAGCCGCAGCCATCAGGTAACCGGTCGCGTGATCGAGCGCCTGCACCGGGAGCGGCACCGGCTTATCCTCGCCGCGCCAGAGGCGCCCCGCTTCGGCGATACCACTGCTCATCTGCACCAGGCTGTCGAAACCGCGCCTTTCGCTCCACGGGCCGGACCAGCCGTAGGCATTCAGGCTGACGTCCACCAGCCCCGGCGCGATGGTCCGGCGCACGTCGGCGCCGAAGCCCAGACGCTCCAGGGCGTCGGCGCGGTAACCGTGGACCAGCACGTCGGCGCTGGCCAGCAGCGCCTGGAAACGCTCGCGGTCCGCCGGCTGGCGCAGGTCCAGCCGAGCGCAATGCTTGCCCAGGGTGACTTCGGGCACCACACCAGGCTCATCCCAGGTCGGCGGGTCGATGCGCAGGACTTCGGCGCCGTAACCCGCAAGGAAGCGGGTGGCGATCGGCCCAGCCAGTACCCGCGTCAGGTCCAGTACGCGCAACCCCGCCAGTGGGCGCTCGCGGTCGATCTCGAGATCCAGGGATGGCGCGGACACCAGCTGGATATCGCGCAATACCAACGGCTCGCGCGCCACGGCGATGCCCTGCGGGTGCTGCTTCCAGGCCTCCCAGGAGCGCATCCGGGCCGCGCAACCGCCCGCTTGCACGACAGCCAGTTCCAGCTCGTCCGCGTCCCAGCTGGCCACGGCAGCGGCGACCTGATCACGGTCATTCTCGATGCCGAGGACCCGCAAGGCAGCCTCGCGATGATGCGGAGCGTTGGTGTGCAGGCGGACCCAGCCATCGCGGGTGCGATAATTGCCGGCGATAGCGTCCCACAGGTCGGGGGGTGTCCAGCCCTGGGCGCGCAATGAGGTGGAAAACCAGAAGGACGCCAGGCGGCGATCCACGACCAGCGAGTTGACTGCCCCTGCCTCTGGCTCCAGCCACTCTCCCAGCGCCATTCCGGCACTGGCCAGGCTGGCAGCGGCCAGCTCCGTGACAAAGAAAGCCGAAGGCAACGAGCCTTCGCTGCGAAAGGCCAGGTGACTCACGCGCTCGGCTTGTCCGCCCAGAGCTGTCCAGAGTCGCTCCGCAAGAACCCGCTGCATCTCTATCTCCGCCTTCTCCGTGGAACTCCACCATAGCCGCACAGCGTCTGGCGGGCGAGCCGACCTTGGTCGACGGGCAACAAAAAGCCCGCAATCAAGCGGGCTTTTCGATGGGGAGCTAATCCCTTAGCTGGTTTTCATACTCTGCCGCCGAGTGTGAAAAAAACGTGAAGGACTTCCCGAGCGAAACATTTTGTCGGAGATCAGGACGAGCGAGCGCCTTCAGCTCGAGTAATCCAGCGCGGTCCACACCCGGCTGAGCCCATCGCTGATCTGGCAGCCTGACAGGTCATCCGCTTCGCCGCGCGAGGACAGGCGCACGGTGGAGTCTCCCTCACCCTCGGTCAACCACTGCAGGCGGCCGCAATTGGGGGTGTCGATCACGTAGCTGGCGGCGATGGCCGAACGCTCTTTCGGCAGGCGGATGGCGTCGCGCACGGTGCCGCGCTCCTCGATGCGCTTGCCGTCGGCGACCAGTACCGCCCAGGCCTCCTTGCCCTCGATGATGAGGTAGGCGCCATTGGCGCGCGGGACATCCGCCTGGGGCTGCGCACAACCCGCCAGCATCGCAACACCTGCGCAAAGCATCAGTTTCTGCAGCATCGCCATCGCTCCTGCTCCTCGAAGAGCGCCCGCCAGGCCAGTGGCGACGGGCACTTCAGGGTTTCTGTCAGACCGCGAGAGGGATACTAGAAGAAAATACTGTTCATGCATACAGTATTTTGCGAAAATTTTTTAAACCTCGACGAAAGGCCAGAGTCCATTGGCTACGTCGATCACCTCGGATCACAGGGCATGGGTCTGAACCCCATTGAGGAGCAAGCGATGGTGAGCATCCATCAGCTGAAATACACCGTGAACCACATGGCCATCGAGGAAGTCAGCGAGGCCGTGGCGGAACTGCTGCTGGAGGGGCTGGTCACAGAAGGCAAGACGCCCTTCAGCCGCACCCACTTCAATGTGTGCTTCGCGGAAATCGAAGCCCTGATGCAGCGTGCCGGCTACCACCGCCCGCTGGATGTGGTGGGCTACCAGGGCCAGGCCTACGCCATGTTCGATCCCAGTCGCTGGGATGCCGTGGAAGTTCTGCGCTGGTTGAAGGAATACGTCGAGGAGTCCAGGGCGGTCAGCACCGCCTGACGGCGCGGGCCAATTCGCAGGTTGCCGTTGCGGGAGCAGCGACTTGCGAAGGCCCGGCTGGCGCACTAATGTCCCATGCACTTTCCCGCTTGCCGAATCAAGGACGATTCCATGCGCGACGCATCCTCCGACGACAACTGGCTCTGGGCCTACCGCAAACTCCGTAGCTGGGATGTGGGCCGGGTCAGCTCCGCCTTTCTCGCCACACTCTTCCATTGGCGCGGCGACACCGGGCTGTTCTACAGCCACGGCGGCCTGCGCAAATCCCGCCTGACCCGCGACGACCTGATCGACTGATCGGCCCTACTGCTGCGGGTAGTAGCCGTTGCCGCGCGGGTAAACCGCCCCGTTGGGGTATTCGATGCTCTGGCGAATGCCGCCGCTGCCCTGGTCGATGATCACCGTACCCGAGCGCGTCTCGCCGTACCCGCGCGGTACCTGGACCCCGCCATAGCCGTCATAACGCTGCCAGCTGGATGAACTGTCCACGCTGCCGCTCGCACCCGGACTGACATAGATGCGCTGGACCGCTGGCGGCGATTGCTGCCATTGCGGCGGGGTCTGATAACGGGGCGCGTACTGGGGCTGGACTTCCTGTCCGGAGAACTTCTGCGCGAATGCCGGCACCGCCAGCGTGCAGCCGACGATCACCGCCAGGGTTCCGAGACCGTTCATGGCGATCTCCCGTTTGATGGAAAGGCTCCAGCTTACCAGCCTTGCCTTCTCTGTGCAGATTCGCACGGACACCCCTAAATAATTCATATAAAACATAGTGTTATTGATTTTTTCTAATCTGGATTATTGAAAATAACGCCCCTTGGCGGCTGCGCCTGCAGGGCGCATGGGCGCGCGCCAAACCCCTTCGGAAATCAGTGGGATAGGAGCCGATCTTAAAGAGATATCTAGAATAATTTATCCATAAAAATCATGTGCTTACATAACAAACCTAATCCTTTAAAAGAGAAATTCGAGGCATTCACCGCGATCGGGTAGCACAGCACCCACGCAGCGCCTCCCGTGAGGGCTCGACAAGCTTTGCCATTCCATTGCCACGATTGGCATTTCTTTCTCAATCAGTAAGATGCAGCGACTTTCGTAAGGAACGCCTCATGTTCGGACGCTGCCTGGCCCTGCTGCTGATCCTTGTCATTCCCGCCGCTGCTTCGGCCGCCGCCCCACGCACCTTCGAGGAAGCCAAGAAGGTTGGGCGCAAGCTGTACGCCCGCCAGTCAGTGGAGTTCTACTGCGGTTGCCGCTACAACGGCACCAAGGTCGATCTGAAGAGTTGCGGCTACACCCCACGCAAGAACGCCAATCGGGCTTCGCGCATAGAGTGGGAACATATCGTTCCCGCGTGGGTGATCGGCCATCAGCGCCAGTGCTGGCAGAGCGGCGGACGCAAGAACTGCTCACGTAACGACCGCGTCTACCAGAAGGCCGAAGCCGACCTGCACAACCTGGTGCCCAGCATTGGCGAAGTGAATGGCGATCGTGCCAACTACAGCTTCGGCTGGCTGCAGCAGAAACCTTCGCAGTACGGCGCCTGCCCGATGGTGGTGGACTTCAAGGCGCGCAAGGCCATGCCCCGCCCGCAGATCCGCGGAATGATCGCCCGCACCTATTTCTACATGAGCGACCGCTACGGCTTGAAGTTGTCGAACCAGGACCGCCAACTCTTCACGGCCTGGAGCAAGCAGTACCCAGTGGAGGCCTGGGAGCGCCAACGCAACCAGATGGTGGGTTGCGTGATGGGCTGGGGCAACCCCTACGTCGGCGCAATCGAGGCCGACCGCTGCCCGGCACCGAAAGTAGCCAGGCGCTGAAGCCTGGCGACAGCCGACAGCGCCAGCAGTAGACTCCGACAGCCGTCCACCGCGACGCGCCCACCTTTATCTGTCTGGAGCACGTAGCATGTCCCTCTCGATCTACCAGGCTTCCGTTCCCGTCTTCATCCGCATGCTCGGCAACCTCTCGGCGATCCTCGCCAAGGCTGCCGCCCATGCCGAAGCCAAGTCCATCGACCCTTCCGTCCTGATCAACGCCCGCCTCGCCCCGGACATGTTCGCCCTGGCGCGCCAGGTGCAGATTGCCTCCGACTCGGCCAAGGGCGCCGGCGCGCGCCTGGCCGGCGTGGAAGTGCCGAGCTTCGCCGACGACGAAACCACCTTCGCCGAACTGCAGGCACGCATCACCCGGACCATCGATTTCCTCAAGACCCTCAAGCCCGAGCAGTTCGAAGGCGCCGAAGATCGCACCATCGAACTGAAACTGCGCACCCGCGAAGTCAGCTTCAAGGGCGCGGACTTCCTGCTGGGCTTCGTCAACCCGAACTTCTATTTCCACATCACCACGGCCTACGACATCCTTCGCCACAACGGCGTGGAAGTCGGCAAGATGGATTACCTGGGCGGCGTCTGACCACCCTGGCGCCGGCTCCCTCCGGCGCCTTCAGCCGCGCGGCAGCGGCAGACTGGTGGTGGACTTGATCTCCGAGAGCGCCACGATGGAATTGATCTCCTGCACCCCCGGCACCTGGGACAGCCGTTCAAAGAAGAAGCGCTCGTAAGCCTCCACATCCTCGGTGACGATGCGCAGCATGAAGTCCACCGCGCCCATCAGGACATGGCACTCCAGCACCTCGGGAAATTCGTCCATCGCCCGGGCGAAATCCGTCAGGTGATTGCGTCCGTGGGCATTGAGCTTCACCTGGGCGAATATCTGGGTGTTCAAGCCGATCTTCTTGCGATCCAGCAGGGTCACCTGCTTGCGGATCACCCCCTCATCCTTCAAGCGCTGAATCCGGCGCCAGCAGGGCGACTGGGACAGGCCGATGCGTTCGGCGATCTCCGCCGTGGACAGCGTCGCCTCCTCCTGCAGAAGCGCGAGAATCCTGCGATCGTGGGCATCCAGAGTAACCGGCATGAATGATTCTCCAAATATCAAATAGACGAATCATTAATGCACAAATATTGAGGAACTAGCTGAAAGCAGGCAAATAAATCCCCGGCACACGCCGCAGAATATTTCCCACTTCCCCTGCATCGGCCAGCCGTCATGACACTTCCTGCCCTTCATCTCGTCGAATCCGCCCTGGACCAACCGGACCGGCCTGTCCCCGCCGAATCCGCCGCCGATGTGCGCTACCTGATTCGCGCCGAGATCGATGCCGATATCCTCTGCCGATTGCTGAACCAATTTGCGCTCCAGGGCCATGTGCCGGCCGAGGTCGAGTCCTCGCGCCGAGAAGACTGGCTGGACATCGCCCTGCGAGTGAATACCCTGCCGCGCTACCGCGCAGAAGTGATTGCCCGGCGCATGCGCGGCATGGTGAGCATTTGCTCGGTGGAGCTTCACGTGAACGGCGCCCAAACTGTCCTTTCAGCGACATAAGCTGGCTTTCTGGCGTTAGCCGGCACATCCTCACAGGCTTAGAGTGCGAACCTGACCCTTGTGGTCTTTCACACACAACAACGATGAGAGATGTGCCCATGGCTCGCCCACGCCTGCTTCCCGACAACTTCACCCTGGCGCTGATCGCCACCGTGACCGTCGCCAGCCTCCTGCCTTGCGAAGGCCAGGCTGCCGTGGTGTTCGGCTGGATCACCAACCTGGGGATCGCGCTGCTGTTCTTCCTGCACGGCGCCAAACTGTCCCGACAGGCCATCGTTGCCGGTGCCACCCACTGGCGCCTTCACCTGCTGATCTTCTCCTGCACCTTCGTCCTCTTCCCGCTGCTCGGTCTGGCGCTCAAGCCGGTCCTCTCGCCCCTGGTGACCCCGGACCTCTACCTGGGCATGCTCTATCTCTGCGCCCTGCCCGCCACCGTGCAATCCGCCATCGCCTTCACCTCGCTGGCACGAGGCAACATCCCGGCGGCCATCTGCAGCGCATCGGCCTCCAGCCTGCTGGGCGTATTCGTCACTCCACTGCTGGTGCAACTGCTGATCGGCGCCCACGGCGATACCGGAATGTCGACACTGGACGCCATCGGCAAGATCACCCTGCAACTGCTGGTGCCCTTCATTGCCGGCCAGCTGCTGCGCCCATGGCTCGGCGCCTGGGTGGAACGGCACAAGCCCGTCCTGCGCTACGTGGATCAGGGCTCGATCCTGCTGGTGGTCTACACCGCCTTCAGCGCCGCAGTCATCCAGGGCCTGTGGCATCAGGTCCCGCTGCCAGCACTGGCTGGCCTGGTCGTGGCCTGCTGCGTACTGCTGGCTCTGGCGCTGGTCGCCACCAACCTGCTGGGGCGCTGGCTGGGCTTCTCCCTCGAAGACCGGATCACCATCATCTTCTGCGGGTCGAAGAAGAGCCTGGCCACCGGCGTACCGATGGCGTCGGTACTGTTCGCCAGCAGCACCGTGGGTGTGATCCTGCTGCCGCTGATGCTGTTCCACCAGATCCAGCTGATGGTCTGCGCCGTGCTCGCCCAGCGCTACTCCCAGCGCCAGGACGGCGGCCACGCGGCGCTTGAACGCGCCAACTGAAGACGCCTCGCGTATAAAAAAGCCGGTGCGTCTGCACCGGCTTTTTTATCTCCACCCGCGCCTCAGGCGCCGACGGGCGTACGCAGCGTCACGAACTCCTCCGCCGCCGTCGGGTGGATGCCGATGGTTTCATCGAACACGCGCTTGGTCGCTCCTGCCTTCAGCGCGACTGCGATGCCCTGGAGGATTTCCCCGGCTTCCGGCCCGACCATGTGGCAGCCCAGCACCTTGTCGCTGTCGGCATCGACCACCAGTTTCATCAGCGTTCTTTCCTGGCACTCGGTGAGGGTCAGCTTCATCGGCCGGAAGCGGCTTTCGAAGAGCTTCACCTTGTGCCCGGCGCTGCGTGCTTCATCCTCGGTGAGGCCAACGGTGCCGATATTAGGCAGGCTGAACACTGCGGTCGGAATCAGCTTGTAGTCCACCGGACGGTATTCCTGCGGGCGGAACAGCTTGCGCGCCAGCGCCATGCCCTCGGCCAGCGCCACCGGCGTCAGCTGTACCCGGCCGATCACATCGCCAATGGCATGGATCGACGGCTCACTGGTGCAATAAGCCTCGTCGACCTTGATGTATCCCCGGTCATCCAGCGCGACCGAGACATTCTCCAGGCCCAGGTTGTCCAGCTGCGGCCGGCGGCCGGTAGCGTAGAACACGCAATCCGCCTCAAGCACGCGACCATCCTTGAGGGTCGCGGCCAGCGTGCCGTCGGCCTGCTTGTCGATGCGTGCGATGTCGCTATTGAACTGCAGGTCCAGCCCTTTCTTGCTCAACTCGTCGCGCAGGTGCTCGCGGACACTGCGATCGAAGCCGCGCAGGAACAGGTCCTTGCGGTACAGCAACGAGGTCTGCGCGCCCAGGCCGTGGAAGATGCCGGCGAACTCGACCGCGATGTACCCCCCGCCGACCACCAGCACGCGACGCGGCAGCTCCTTGAGGAAGAAGGCTTCATTCGAGGTGATCGCATGTTCCTTGCCGGGAATATCGGGCACCTGCGGCCAGCCACCCGTGGCGATCAGGATGTGCTTCGCGCTGAAGCGCTGCCCGTCGACCTCGACGGTATGGGCATCGCGCAGCATCGCATGGCCTTCCAGCAGGGTCACACCGCTGTTGACCAGCAGGTTGCGGTAGATGCCATTGAGCCGGTGGATTTCGCGGTTCTTGTTGGCGATCAGGGTCGCCCAGTCGAATTTCGCCTCCCCCAGGCTCCAGCCGAACCCGGCGGCCTGCTCGAAGTCCTCGTGGAAGTGCGCCCCGTACACCAGCAGCTTCTTCGGCACGCAACCGACGTTGACGCAGGTACCGCCCAGGTAGCGGCTCTCCGCGACCGCCACCTTGGCGCCGAAGCCCGCGGCGAAGCGCGCGGCACGCACACCGCCGGAACCCGCACCGATGACGAACAGGTCAAAATCGAAAGACATCATGGATCTCCCATTGGATATGTCGGGCAGCATACCTCATGACGCCTGACCTATCCTGCCAGGAGCCGGCCCCCAAGGAGATATCGCCATGCGCCCGACCCTGACCCACCTGGCCCTCCACGTGCCCGACCTGGAAGCCTGCGTGGCTTTCTACGAGCGTTTCTGCGGCATGCGAGTCATCCACCAGCGCGAAGGCAAGGGCTCGCGCATCGTCTGGATGGCGGAGCCGGGCAAGGAGCACAGCTTCATCTTCGTCATCATGCCCGGCGGCCAGGAGCGCCATCTGGCCAGCAATGACTACAGCCACTTCGGCTTCGCCGTCGACAGCCACGAAGCAGTGGATCGCATCGCCAAGGACGCCGGCGACGCCGGCTGCCTGATCTGGGCGCCCCGTGAAGAACCCTATCCGGTGGGTTATTACTGCGGGCTGCGTGACCCTGCGGGGAACTACGTCGAGTTCAGCTATGGCCAGCCGCTCGGTCCGGGGTCGGAGAGCATGCCCATCCCGCAATCGATGTGATGCCAGGGAGCAAAAACGAAAAAGCCACCCGGAGGTGGCTTTTGCGAAGAGCGGAACGGTCCGGAATTACCAGGCCTTGCCAGTCTTGTAGAGGTGTTCGTAGCAGAAGTTGGTCGCCTCGATGTAACCCTCGGCGCTACCGCAGTCGAAACGCTTGCCCTTGAATTTGTAGGCCAGCACGCAACCGTCCTGGGCCTGTTTCATCAGGGCGTCGGTGATCTGGATCTCACCACCCTTGCCCGGCTCGGTCTGCTCGATCAGGTCGAAGATATCCGGAGTCAGGATATAGCGGCCGATGATCGCCAGGTTCGACGGCGCCTCTTCCGGCTTGGGCTTCTCGACCATGGTGTTCACGCGATAGATATCGTCGCGGATCATCTCGCCGGCGATCACGCCGTACTTGTTGGTCTCTTCCGGGGGTACTTCCTGGATCGCCACGATCGAGCAGCGGAACTGGTTGTACAGCTTGACCATCTGCTTGAGGACGCTGTCGCCTTCGAGGTTCAGGCACAGGTCATCCGCCAGCACCACGGCGAAGGGTTCGTCACCGATCAGCGGGCGGCCGGTCAGGATGGCGTGACCCAGGCCTTTCATCTCGATCTGACGGGTGTAGGAGAAGGTGCATTCGTCGATCAGGCGACGAATACCGACCAGGTACTTTTCCTTGTCGGTGTTGCGAATCTGGTGCTCCAGTTCATAGCTGATGTCGAAGTGGTCTTCGAGGGAGCGCTTGCCGCGGCCAGTGACGATACCGATTTCACCGAGACCGGCTTCCAGCGCCTCTTCAACGGCGTACTGGATCAGCGGCTTGTTCACCACCGGCAGCATTTCCTTGGGCATGGCCTTGGTGGCCGGGAGGAAGCGGGTACCGTAGCCGGCGGCAGGGAACAGACATTTCTTGATCATGGGAGTCCTTCGAGAGGGACAGGGGTGCGAGTTGCGCGCAGTCTAATCAGGCTGCGCCCGCCTTACAATGCCCCGGATTGCAAGCTGCACGACTCTTGTGAGGCGTTGCAAAAACGGCGGCACGCGCATCTGACCACCAAGGCCCCGGATTAGTTCTCCGACTTACTGGCAAATGGTCAGCATCCCGCTCTATCCCGCTCCGCGCTATGTCCTGGCGCGCTGCACAACGTCGCTGGCGGAAAGCCGCTGACGCACGACACCCCAGATCGAAAGCTCATCACCCTCCTCGACCTTCAGCGTCGGGTAGCCATCGCTCTCCGCCTGCAGCGCAAAGGAGCCATCGACAATGGCCAGGCGGCGGATCAGCGCCTCGCCGTTGAGCGCAGCCACGACGATCTCGCCAGGTGAAGCCAGCTCCGAGCGGTCGACCAGCAGCAGGTCACAGTCGTGAATACCCGCCTGTGTCATGCCTTCGCCACAGGCACGGACTATGTAGGTATGGAGAGATCCGGCAGCGGCCGCTCGACCAGGCTGAACCACATCTCGGACCTCCAGAATGGCTTGTTGCATGACCCTTTCTCCAATACTGTATATGCATACAGATATCAGATGCGGATCGGCCCGACAAGCCATTGGATGGAACCTCCGGGGAGAAATGCCGCTCAACCGAAAGGACAGCGCACCGATGGCGGTGGACTACCCTTAGGGAGGGGTGAGGAAATCGATATGAATCCAGGCACGTTCGTCACACTCATGATTCTCGGC
The DNA here is from genome assembly GCA_046940325.1 of Enterobacterales bacterium AE_CKDN230030158-1A_HGKHYDSX7. Taxonomy (GTDB): domain Bacteria; phylum Pseudomonadota; class Gammaproteobacteria; order Pseudomonadales; family Pseudomonadaceae; genus Pseudomonas. The sequence continues at coordinate 536,838 of JBKYMN010000004.1, forward strand.
TGGGTCGTACTGGCACTGGTTACGCTGTGGGCGATCCTGCGCGTACCGATGCGCCGGGCGCGCCTGCAGAAACCCAGGGATAAGGCAAAAGCCACCTCCTCGCGGCACCATCCGCTCCCGCACTGAAAGCCCCGTCGTGCAAAATGCCCTGGGATTTGCACCCCACCATGCAAGCTGCATGGCAAGCGCAGCGATAAGTTTGTACATCTTATTGATTTTAAAGGATTTTTTATTTTTGCCAGGTTGGTATGCACTCTGCAATGAAAGGGAAGGAACCGCCCACTCACTGCCGAGGACGACACCATGCCCATCGACCGCCTGCCTGCCGCCCAATACCTTTGCCAGGTCTTTTCCGATTTTGATGTGAGCTTCACCGCTCGACCGGACGGCAATCTGATCATGACGCTGTGCAAGGGCGCGGGCGAACATATCGCCTGTCGCGTAGTGCGCCTGGAAGAACAACGCAACGAAGAGCTCCTGACCAGCCTGGTTGGCCGCATCCGCCGCGACCTGGCGACCGAATACGGCCCGCTGCAGGAACACGATGCCGATCATTTCAAGGAAGAAGTGCCGCTGCAGAACTTCTACGAAACGGCCGGGCCGCTCCGCCAGCGCCGGATCGTCAAAGCTGGCGCAAAACTGCGCTCGATGGCCAACGTCGGCGCCTGAACCGCCAGAAATGAAAAAACCCGGCCTTGGCCGGGTTTTTCATGCTTTGCGCTCGCCTCGAATCGGACTTGCATCCGACATTGACTCAAGGGAGATCGGAAGTTGGTGCCCGGAGCCGGACTCGAACCGGCACGCCCAAAGGGCGAGAGATTTTAAGTCTCCTGCGTCTACCGATTTCGCCATCCGGGCGGTAGCGCTTTACAGCATATCCAGGCCAGGGCCCGGAAAGGGCTGGACTATATACAGCCCTATTCCCCCTGCGCAAGTTGCTGAAGCTCGCAATCCCTGCAGCGGGCAGTTAAAGAAAAAGCCCTGTAAATCTTCGATTTACAGGGCTTTTCTATTGGAGGCTGAGGTCGGAATCGAACCGGCGTTCACGGATTTGCAATCCGGTGCATAACCACTCTGCTACTCAGCCATAACACGGATGACTCAAGGCGAATCATCAAAATCTGGAGCGGGAAACGAGACTCGAACTCGCGACCCCGACCTTGGCAAGGTCGTGCTCTACCAACTGAGCTATTCCCGCGTTGTCGTGTTGACGGGCGCCATTCTAACGATTTGGAAATGCCTGTCAACTCCTTGATTCAAAAAACTTATTTTTCTTTCGGGGTGGTATTCAGGTGCGGCCAGGCAGCAACCAGATAGTGCAGCATCGACCACAGGGTGAGGATCGCGGCCACGATCAGCAACGCATAGCCCACCAGTACCCAGAAGGTCATCAGCGGCGGATTGGCCAGCAGGATGACCAGCGCCAGCATCTGTGCGGCGGTTTTCCACTTGCCCAGGCTGGAGACGGCGACATGCGCCCTCGCCCCGATCTCCGCCATCCACTCACGCAGCGCGGAAACCACGATCTCGCGGCCGATGATGATCGCTGCCGGCAGGGTCAGCCACAGGTTCGCGTGCTCTTCCACCAGCAGCACCAGCGCGGTGGCGACCATCAGCTTGTCCGCCACTGGATCGAGGAACGCCCCAAAGGGCGTGCTTTGCCCCAGACGGCGCGCCAGGTACCCGTCCAGCCAGTCGGTTGCGGCGGCAAGGGCGAACACGGCGCTGGCAGCCAGGTGGCTGGCCGGGAACGGAAGGTAGAACAGCAGGATGAAGATCGGAATGAGCAGAACGCGAAGCAGTGTGAGCAGGTTCGGGATATTCATCGGGTCGGTAGGTCTGCGAGTTGAGCCGGCATTCTACTCGCTGTGCAGTGCAGCATAAATCTGCTCTGCCAGCTTTTTGCTGATGCCGGGGGCCTTGGCTATTTCTTCGATACTGGCTCTGCCCAGTTCCTGCAACCCGCCGAAATGTTTGAGCAGGTCGCGTCGGCGCTTGGGCCCGACACCCGCCACATCTTCGAGGGTCGAGGTACGGCGCGCCTTGCCGCGCCGCGCACGATGGCCGGTGATGGCAAAGCGGTGGGCTTCATCGCGGATCTGCTGGATCAGGTGCAGGGCCGGCGAGTCAGCGGGCAAGGTGAATTCATGTTCCGCGTCATTGAGGTAGAGCGTCTCCAGGCCGGGCTTGCGGGTTACGCCCTTGGCAACGCCGAGCAACGTCAGCCCCACCACCGCCAACTCCTGAAGCACTTCCTGGGCCATTGCCAGTTGCCCCTTGCCGCCGTCCACCAGGAGGATATCGGGCATCTTGCCCTCGCCTTCCTTCAGGCGGCTGAAGCGGCGGGTGAGCGCCTGGTGCATGGCCGCGTAGTCATCGCCACCGGTGATGCCTTCGATATTGAAGCGGCGGTAATCCGACTTCAGGGCACCCTCCGGGCCAAACACCACGCAGGAAGCCACCGTCGCCTCGCCGCTGGAGTGACTGATGTCGAAGCATTCGAGGCGCTGCGGCGGCTCGGGCAGGTCCAGGGCCTCGCCCAGCGCATCGAAGCGTGCCGCCATGTGCTGGCGATTGGCGAGCCGCGCCGCCAGTGCCTGCTCGGCATTGGTCACCGCCAGTTGTTGCCAGCGCGCACGGGTGCTGCGCACACGATGACTGATTTCCAGCAGCCGACCGCGGGATGCCTCGATCGCGGACGCCAGGATCGGGAAGTCCGCGTGCACGGCATTGACGATCAACTCATTGGGCAGGTCGCGCTCGTGATGGCTGAGGTAGTACTGTCCTAGGAAGGCCAGCAGCACATCGCTCACCTCCTCCTCGATCGCCACCTGCGGGAAGAAATTCTTGCTGCCCAGCACCCTGCCGCCGCGCACGCTGATCAGGTGCACACAGGCGCCCCCTGGGGTAACGATGGCCGCCACCACATCGACGTTGCCGGTGCCGAATTCCATGCTCTGCTGATCCTGCACGCGACGCAGGATCTGCACCTGGTCGCGCAGTTCCGCCGCCTTCTCGAAGTCCAGTCGCATGGCCGCCTGTTCCATGCTGGTGGACAGCTCCTCGGCCAGCACATTACTGCGGCCCTCGAGGAACATGATCGAATGGCGCACGTCTTCGGCGTACTCCTCCTCGCTCACCAACCCCACGCAGGGTGCCTTGCAGCGCTTGATCTGGTACTGCAGGCAGGGGCGCGTGCGGTTGCGGTAGTAACTCTCCTCGCATTGGCGCACGAAGAAGGCCTTCTGCAGCAAGGCCAGGCTTTCGCGGATGGCCCCGGCGCTCGGATACGGACCGAAGTAACGGCCTTTCGCCTTCTTCGCACCACGGTGGATGGTCAGGCGCGGGTACGCGTCTTCGCTGGAGAGGAACACGTACGGATAGGATTTATCGTCACGCAGCAGGATGTTGTAAGGCGGCCGCCATTCCTTGATCAGCGTCTGCTCCAGCAGCAGCGCCTCGGTCTCGTTGGCGGTGATGGTGGTCTCGACCTGAGCGATCTTCGCCACCAGGGCGGCAGTCTTGGGCGCCAACCCGGTTTTGCGGAAGTAGCTGGAGAGGCGCTTCTTGAGATCCTTCGCCTTGCCGACGTAAAGCAGCTTGGCTTCAGCGTCGAACATGCGGTAAACGCCCGGCCGCCCGCTGCAGGTAGCCAGGAAGGCCGCCGAATCGAACTGTTGCACCATGGTCAGTTGCTGGCGTCGACCATGCCGTGCCGGACTGCCAGCAGCGCCAGTTCGACGTCACTGGTGATCGAGAGCTTCTCGAAGATACGGTAGCGGTAGGTATTCACGGTCTTGGGCGAAAGGCACAGCTTGTCCGAGATGCTCTGCACCTTGTGGCAGTTGGCAATCATCAGTGCGATCTGGATTTCGCGCTCGGACAGCGTGTCGAACGGCGATGCATTTCTTTCCGGCTCGAAGGATTTCAGGGCAAGGTTCTGGGCAATCTGCGGGCTGATATAGCGCTGGCCGGCGAACACCTGGCGAATCGCCTGAACCATCTCGTCCAGGGCCGCGCCCTTGGTCAGATAACCCGCAGCGCCGGCTTGCATGAGGCGGGTCGGGAACGGGTCTTCCTCGCAAACCGTCACCACCACCACACGTACGTCAGGCTGGCTGCGCAGCAGCTTGCGGGTGGCCTCGAGGCCGCCGATGCCGGGCATCTTCACGTCCATCAGGACGACATCGGGCTTGAGCTCGCGAGCCAGCTGCAGCCCTCGCTCGCCAGAGTCGGCCTGCCCAACGACCTGCAGGCCATCGATATCAGCCAGCATGCGGGTAATTCCGGTGCGCACCAGATCGTGATCATCGACCACCAGCACCTTAATCACGCAGCACCCCTTGAGCAGAATGGAATGATGAGACCCGAAAAGGGACTTCGAACAATGGCCGAACCTTAACAGAAAGCGGTCCTACGACCTAGCTTGGAAGCGGTTCGCCAAAATGCAAGCGCCAGAGAGTCGTGGCACGAAGGGGATAAATGCTGACAGATGCCTGCCAAGGCGTCTAGGACGGCCGTACCGGCAATTTCATTTTCTGCACGGTAACGATGGCGGTGTGCGCGGTAAAAGCGGGAGTTACTCGAGCAATGCAGGGGTGTGCGCTGAGCGCTGCCACCATTCGAATTGCCTTTCCTGTCACCGTGAATGAATCTGGCTACCAAGACTCAGGCTTCGACGGCATCCAGCAGGGCCCAGGGCTTGTAGCCAGCGCTACGCGCGGCTTTCTCCGCCTCGAGGATGGCCTCGGTACGGCTGAGCGAACGCGAGCGATGCTCGAAGCGAAACGCGGGCCCACTCGCGCCGCGCACACTGAGAACGACCAGGTAGCCGCGCATGGGGTTACTGGCTTCCCGGGTAGTTTTCACTTTCTTCGGAGCAACGCCCAGCGCTTCGCGCATCTGCCGCTCGAGATCTTCGACTTGGTTCATTCAGAGTTTTCCGGAGAGTGGAACTTGAAGTTTAACTGAGCAGGTCAATGCCCTACAGAAACATCCATCGGGACGACTGGCTTTTTCTGACGCGGTTCAACTTGCGCAATGTCATCGCAAAGACCGCGCGACCTAGGGAGTGGCATGAGCTATCCGCGCCAGAAACGCGAAAGCCCCGCAGTGCGGGGCTTTCAACGTTGCAATAGTGGCGGAAGCGTAGAGATTCGAACTCTAGGACAGTTGCCCGTCGACGGTTTTCAAGACCGTTGCCTTAAACCACTCGGCCACGCTTCCACATTGAGCGGGCGGCAATATTACCGGATCGCAACACACTGTCAAACTCTGATGATTCAGCGCGCTTTTCCCTCTGTTATGATTAGGCACACTACGGTCATGGATCCGTATCCCGCTTAACAGGAGTGTCTCGACATGCAAGAACGGCAATATCTCGACTCCACAGCCGTGGAGCAGAAAGAGGTCAGCGGCGTCCTGCGCAATACCTACGGCCTGCTGGCCCTGACCCTGGCCTTCAGTGGCCTGGTGGCCTACGCCTCGCAACAGCTGCGCCTGCCCTACCCGAGCATCTTCGTGGTGCTGCTGGGCTTCTATGGCCTGTTCTTCCTCACCGTGAAGCTGCGCAACAGCGCCTGGGGCCTGGTCAGCACCTTCGCCCTCACCGGCTTCATGGGCTACACCCTTGGCCCGATCCTGAACCTGTACCTGGGCATGGCCAATGGCGCGGGCGTCATCTCCTCGGCCTTCTTCATGACCGCCCTGGTGTTCTTCGGCCTGTCCGCCTACGTGCTGACCACCCGCAAGGACATGAGCTTCCTGTCCGGCTTCATCACCGCGGGCTTCTTCGTCCTGCTGGGCGCCGTACTGGTTTCGCTGTTCTTCCAGATCAGCGGCCTGCAACTGGCCATCAGCGCCGGCTTTGTACTGTTCTCCTCGGCGATGATCCTGTTCCAGACCAGCGCAATCATCCACGGTGGCGAGCGCAACTACATCATGGCCACCATCAGCCTGTATGTATCGATCTACAACCTGTTCATCAGCCTGCTGCAGATCTTCGGCATCATGGGCAGCGACGACTGATCGTCACAACGCACCGGAAAAAGCCCGTCTCGACGGGCTTTTTTCATTTTCGGCGCGGCAAATATCTGCACAGCGCCGTATCATCCAGCGAAAATTCGCCGATCAGGCCCGCTTCATGAAGTTCGTCATCGCCCTTTTCTCTCCGCCGCACTCGCCAGCAGCCCGGCGCGCCCTGCGCTTTGCCGAAGCTGCGCTGGCCGGCGGCCATGAAATTTCCCGGTTGTTCTTCTATCAGGACGGCGTGCACAGTGCCTCGGCGAATACCGTGGCCAGCCAGGACGAGCTGGACGTCGCCGCTGCCTGGACGCGCTTCGTTGCCGACAACCAGTTGGATGGCGTGGTCTGCATCGCTGCCGCCCTGCGCCGCGGCGTGCTCAACGGCGAGGAAGCCAGCCGCTACTCGCGCCCTGCCGCCAACCTGAAAGCGCCCTGGGACCTTTCCGGCCTCGGCCAACTGCATGAAGCCACACAACTGGCGGACCGCCTGGTCTGCTTCGGAGGCAACTGATGGCCAAGTCCCTGCTGATCATCAGCCGCCAGGCCCCCTGGGCCGGCCCAGCTGCCCGCGAGGCGCTGGATATCGCCCTGGCTGGCGGTGCCTTCGATCTGCCGATCTCGATGCTGTTCCTCGATGACGGCGTCTTCCAGCTCGCCCCCGACCAGCGCCCTGCAACCATCGAACAGAAGGACCTGCAGGCCAATCTTCAGGCCCTTCCGCTGTTCGGTGTCGACGAGCTCTACATCAGCGCCCGCAGCCTGTCCGAGCGCGGCCTGGACGCCAGCCGCCTCACGCTGTCCGCCCAGGTACTGGAAGACGGCGCACTGCGCGGCCTGCTGCAAACCCACGACCAGGTGATCACTATCTGATGGCTACTCTCCACCTGCTCTCGCACTCCCCCTTCACCGACAGTCGACTCGACAGTTGCCTGCTGCTCATGAGCCCTGATGATGGCGTGCTGCTGACCGGCGATGCGGTCTACGCCTTGCGTGCCGGCAGCCGACCGGCCCAGGCGCTGGAACAGCTGCCGGCGGGCAATGCCCTGTTCGCCTTGCAGGAAGACCTGCAGGCGCGCGGGCTGGAGGCTGTCCCCTCTCGGGTCGACGCCGTGGACTACACGGGCTTCGTCGACCTCTGCACCCGTTTCGACAAGGTGAACGCCTGGCTATGAGCACCCTACTCGTCAACGGTCACGCCCTGCCGCTGGACAAGGACGGCTACCTCGTCGATCTGAACGACTGGAGCGACGCCGCCGCCGAAGCGCTGGCACACAACGAGGGCATCCACCTGACGCCCGAACACTGGGAAATCCTCCTGCTGTTGCGCGAGTTCTATGGCGAATTCCAGCTCTCCCCGGCCAACCGCCCGCTGATCAAGTACGTGGCCCAGAAATTGGGCACGGAAAAGGGCAGCAGCCTGCACCTCAACCTCCTGTTCAAGGGCACCCCGGCCAAGCTTGCCGCCAAGCTTGCCGGCCTGCCGAAGCCGACCAATTGCCTATGAATGCCGCCCCTCTCGTCCTGCAGACGCCCGCCGAACATCCCTTTGCCCAGTTCGTACGCATCCTTGGCAAGGGCAAGCGCGGCGCGCGTGGCCTGACCCGCGAGGAAGCCCGCGAAGCGCTGGGCCTGATCCTCGATGACAAGGTCGAGGAAGCGCAGCTCGGTGCCTTCCTCATGCTGCTGCGGCACAAGGAGGAAAGCGCCGAGGAACTGGCCGGCTTCACCGTGGCCGTGCGCGAGCGCCTGCATCCGCCGAAGATTGCCGTGGACCTGGACTGGCCCAGCTACGCGGGCAAGAAGCGCCACCTGCCCTGGTACCTGCTGGCCGCCAAGTGTCTCGCCGGCAGTGGCGTGCGCATCCTCCTGCATGGCGCCGGCGCTCATACGGCAGGTCGGCTTTATACCGAGCAGCTTCTGGAAACACTGGGCCTGCCGCTGTGCCGCGACTGGGCGACGGTCGCCACTGCACTGGACAGCAAAGGCATCGCCTTCGCCCCGCTGGTCGACTGGATGCCGCGCCTGCAACGGATGATCGACCTGCGCAACACCCTCGGCCTGCGCTCGCCGATCCACTCCTCGGTACGCCTGATCAATCCACTGGGCGCCACCTGCGTGCTGCAAAGCATCTTCCATCCCGGCTACCAGGCCGTGCACCGCGAAGGCAGCCGCCTGCTGGGCGATTACGCCATTGTCATCAAGGGTGAAGGCGGCGAGATCGAGGTGAATCCGGATGCCACCTCGCACCTCTATGGTTGCCGCGATGGCGAAGACTGGGACGAAGAATGGCCGGCGCTGTCGCCGCTGCGCCACGTCAAGCCGGACTCCCTCGACCCGCAGCATCTGGCCGCCGTCTGGCGCGGCGAAGCAGAGGATGCCTACGGTGAACTGGCCGTCCGCGCCACCCTGGCGCTCGCCCTGCGCGCCCTGGGCACCACCAGGGAGGCGGCCCTCGAAGAGGCCGACAAGCGCTGGGCCGCCCGGGATAGATCGATTTAATCGATATCTGGAATCCTGTTTTTGCGCTAAACAATCGAGCCGGAGTCGATAGACTGATCCCATCTCCCCCGCTTTCAGGAGCACTCACGATGGGACAGTTGATCGATGGCCGCTGGCATGACCAGTGGTACGACACCAGCAAGGACGGCCGCTTCCAGCGCGAGAACGCGCAGCGCCGCCACTGGGTCACCGCTGACGGCCAGCCCGGCCCGACAGGCGAAGGCGGCTTCCGCGCCGAGGCCGGCCGTTACCACCTCTACGTTTCCCTGGCCTGCCCATGGGCCCATCGCACGCTGATCTATCGCCAGCTCAAGGGCCTTGAATCGCTGATCGACGTGTCGGTGGTCAGCTGGCTGATGCTGGAAAACGGCTGGACCTTCGACAAGGCGCTCGGCTCCACCGGCGACAAGCTCGACGGCCTGGACTTCCTCCACCAGCGCTACACCCGGGACGATGCGCACTACACCGGGCGCGTGACCGTGCCCGTGCTGTGGGACAAGCACGAGCAACGCATCGTCAGCAACGAATCGGCGGAGATCATCCGCATGTTCAACACAGCCTTCGACGGGATCACCGGCAACACGCTGGATCTCTACCCGGAACCGCTGCGCGCGCAGATCGATGAGCTGAACGAGCGCATCTACCCGGCCGTGAACAATGGCGTGTACCGCGCCGGCTTTGCCACCACCCAGGATGCTTACGAAGAGGCCTTCAAGACACTCTTCAACGAACTGGACTGGCTGGAGGAACGCCTGGGCAAGCAGCGCTACCTGGCGGGCGAGTACCTGACCGAGGCTGATGTACGCCTGTTTACCACGCTGATCCGCTTCGACGCGGTGTACCACGGGCACTTCAAGTGCAACCTGCGCCGCCTGGCCGACTACCCGAACCTCTCCGGCTGGCTGCGCGAGCTGTATCAACTGGAGGGCGTGGCCGGAACGGTGGATTTCCAGCACATCAAGCACCACTACTACGCCAGCCACCGCACCATCAACCCGACCGGCGTCGTACCGCTGGGGCCTCAGCAGGATTTCACCGGGCCCCATGGGCGCGAGCAACTGCCAGGCAACGGCATATTCCGTAACGGCTGAGGCTGCCGTAGAAGCGGATTCCGTCCGCGATGCTCATCAACGACTGCGGGCATCGCGGATGAATCCGCTCCTGCACGTCAGACCTGTGGGAGCGGGTCAGATCGGCTTGTCGATGCTGTCATAGACCTTCTGCAACGCGTCCAGACGCTCCTGGTAGCGCTGCTTGAGACAGGTCTTGTTGGCACCGCAGGCACGACGCTGCTCCAGCCAGGCGAGCTGGGAGTCACCCAGGTTGCCGCGCATGCCCATGGCGAACAGGCCGCGCAGCAGCCGGTAGGTGGTCGCCACCTGCACATCCAGCTCGGACAGTTGGCGATCCGCGCAAATGGCTTTCTCATCCGCCTGCTTGGCCTTCTTGCAGTCGAAACTGGCCGCCGACGCTGGCAGCGCAGTGAAACCCAGGGCGCATGCAGCACCGAGGATCACCGCGCGCAGGATTTTCACTGCTGCCCCTCGAACCAGGCGAGCTTTTCGCGCAACTGCACCACTTCCCCGACGATCACCAGGGTCGGCGCATGCACCTCGTGCTCGGCCACCAGTTCCGGCAGGTTCGCCAGGGTGCCGGTGAACACGCGCTGGTGTACCGTGGTGCCCTGCTGCACGAGTGCAGCCGGCGTATCGGCGGAACGGCCGTGGCGCACCAGTTGCTCGCAGATGACCGGCAGGCCGACCAGGCCCATGTAGAACACCAGGGTCTGGCCCGGCGCGACCAGGTCGTGCCAGGGCAGGTCGGTGGTGCCATCCTTGAGATGGCCGGTGACGAAGCGCACGGACTGCGCGTAGTCGCGGTGAGTCAGCGGAATACCGGCGTAGGCCGCGCAGCCGCTGGCCGCCGTGATGCCCGGTACCACCTGGAATGGAATGCCATTGGCCGCCAGCTCGTCGATTTCCTCACCGCCACGGCCGAAGATGAACGGATCGCCACCCTTCAGGCGCAACACCCGCTTGCCTTGCTGGGCCAGTTCCACCAGTTGGCGATTGATCTCGTCCTGCGGTACCGCGTGGTCCGCGCGGCGCTTGCCGACGTAAAGACGGTCGGCGTCGCGGCGGCAAAGCTCGAGAATGGCCGGTGCCACGAGGCGGTCGTAGAGCACGACATCGGCCTGCTGCATCAAGCGCAGCGCGCGGAAGGTCAGCAGGTCGGGATCGCCTGGGCCGGCGCCGACCAGATAGACCTCACCGCGAGACTCGGCCTGCGGCGCTTCCAGCTTCTCTGCCAGCAGACGCTCCGCTTCGCTTGGCTGACCGGCGAGCATGCGCTCGGCCACCGCCCCCTGGAACACGTCTTCCCAGAATTTGCGGCGCTGCTGCAGGTCCGGCAGGCGCTGCTTCACGCGCTCGCGGAAGCGGCTGGCCAGGCCAGCCAGTTGGCCGTAGGTCGCGGGAATCCAGGTTTCCAGCTTGGCGCGCAGCAGGCGGGCGAGCACCGGCGCATCGCCACCGCTGGACACCGCCACCATCAAAGGCGATCGGTCGACGATGGCCGGGAAGATCACGCTGCACAGGGCCGGCGCGTCGACCACATTGACTGGCACACCACGCTCGTTGGCATCGCGGGAGACCTGCGCATTGAGCGGTTCATCGTCCGTGGCGGCGATGACCAGCACGCAATCCTGCAGATCGCTCTGGGCGTAGGGGCGCAGCAGCAATTCGCCGGCGCCCTCCTCGACCAGCTCACGCAGCTCCGAATGCACTTCCGGAGCCACGACTCGCAGCACCGCGCCGGCGTCGCTCAGCAGGCGCGCCTTGCGCAGTGCGACATCACCGCCGCCGACCAGTAGCGCGCGACGTCCGCGCAGGATGTGGAACAGCGGCAGGAAGTCCATCTCAGCCGATTACCTCGATGCCCGCCATGTACGGCTTGAGCACTTCCGGTACACGGATCGAGCCGTCAGCCTGCTGGTAGTTCTCCAGCACGGCGACCAGGGTACGGCCCACGGCCAGGCCCGAACCATTGAGGGTGTGCACCAGTTCCGGCTTGCCGGTTTCCGGGTTGCGGTAGCGCGCCTGCATGCGGCGGGCCTGGAAGTCGCCGCAGTTGGAGCACGAGGAAATCTCGCGGTACTTGTCCTGGCTCGGCACCCAGACTTCCAGATCGTAGGTCTTGGCGGCGCTGAAGCCCATGTCGCCGGTGCACAGCGCCAGGGCGCGGTAGGGCAGCTCCAGGGCCTGGAGGACCTTCTCGGCGTTGCCGACCAGGCTTTCCAGCGCTTCCCAGGATTTCGACGGTTCGACGATCTGTACCATCTCGACCTTGTCGAACTGGTGCTGGCGGATCATGCCGCGGGTGTCGCGACCCGAAGCGCCGGCTTCGCTGCGGAAGCACGGGGTATGGGCGACGAACTTGATCGGCAGTTCCTTCGCGTCGAGGATCTGCCCGGCGACGATGTTGGTCAGCGAAACTTCGGCGGTCGGGATCAGGTACAGATCGGCTTCGTCTTCACGCTGGATCTTGAACAGGTCTTCCTCGAACTTCGGCAGCTGGCCGGTGCCCTGCAGCGCCGGGGCCTGTACCAGGTACGGGGTGTAGGCCTCTTCGTAACCGTGCTCGCGGGTGTGCAGGTCGATCATGAACTGCGCCAGGGCGCGGTGCAGACGGGCGATCGGGCCGCGCATCAGGGCGAAGCGGGCACCGGAGAGGCGTGCGGCGGTCTCGAAGTCCAGCCAGCCGTGCTGTTCGCCCAGGGCGACGTGGTCCTTGATCTCGAAATCGAAGGTGCGCGGGGTGCCCCAGCGGCGGACTTCGACGTTTTGCTCTTCATCGGCGCCTACCGGCACGGACTCGTGGGGTAGGTTCGGGATGTTCAGCAGCAGGTTGTCCAGCTCGGCCTGGATGGCGTCCAGTTCGCGCTTGCCGGATTCCAGCTCCTCGGCCATGCGGTTGACCTCCGCCTTCAGCGGCGCGACGTCCTCGCCATTCTTCATGGCCAGGCCGATGGCCTTGGAGCGCGAGTTGCGCTCGGCCTGCAGGGTCTCGGTGCGGGTCTGCACGGATTTACGCTGGCTCTCCAGCGCTTCGATGCGCGCCACGTCCAGGGTGAAGCCACGGGCGGCCAGGCGTTGGGCCACTTCCTGCGGCTGGGTACGAACCAGTTTGGAATCGAGCATGGTGTCTTCTCGTGTCGAGTGTCAGGCGGCGCTCGCGGGCGCCACTTCAGGATTTTCTGCGACGGCGGGCGCTGGCCTTGTCGAGGTTCGCCAGGTGGCGCAGCTTCTCGCCGATCTTCAGCTCCAGCCCGCGCGGCACGGGTTGGTAATACTGGCGCGGTTCCATGGACTCGGGGAAGTAGTCTTCCCCGGCCGCATAGGCATCCGGCTCGTCGTGGGCATAGCGATATTCGTCGCCATAGCCCAGGTTCTTCATCAGTTTGGTCGGTGCGTTGCGCAGGTGCAGCGGCACTTCCAGGGAGCCGCTTTCCGCCACATCACGGCGCGCCGTGTTGTAGGCGTTGTAGACGGCGTTGCTCTTCGGCGCGCAGGCCAGGTAAACGATAGCCTGGGCAATCGCCAGCTCGCCTTCGGGACTACCGAGGCGTTCCTGTACGTCCCAGGCATGAAGGCACAAGGTCAGCGCGCGCGGGTCGGCGTTGCCGATGTCCTCGCTGGCCATGCGCACCACGCGACGGGCGATGTAGAGCGGATCGCAGCCGCCATCGAGCATGCGCGAATACCAGTACAGCGCGCCATCGGGACTGGAGCCGCGCACCGACTTGTGCAGGGCGCTGATCTGGTCGTAGAAGGCCTCGCCGCCCTTGTCGAAGCGTCGGCGCGAGTCGCCCAGCAGGTTCTGCAGCAGCTCGGCGCTGATTTCGCCGTTGTCCTCGGCGAGGTCCGAGGCGTTCTCCAGCAGGTTGAGCAGGCGCCGGCCATCGCCGTCGGCAGCGGCCATGAGGATGGCGAAGCTATCGTCGGGCAGGCTCAGGTTGCGCTTGCCCAGGCCCTTCTCCTCCGTCAGCGCACGCTCCACCAGCCGGCGCAGGGCTGCTTCGTCCAGGCTTTTCAGCACATAGACGCGGGCGCGGGACAGCAGCGCGTTGTTCAGCTCGAACGAGGGGTTTTCGGTGGTCGCGCCAATGAAGATCAGCGTGCCGTCTTCCACATAGGGCAGGAAGGCGTCCTGCTGGCTCTTGTTGAAACGGTGCACTTCGTCGACGAAGAGGATGGTGCGGCGGCCATACTGCGCGGCATGCTGCTTCGCCACCTCCACCGACTGGCGGATTTCCTTCACACCCGAGAGCACCGCCGAGAGGGTCTCGAAGTGCGCATCGGTGACCTGGGCCAGCAACTTCGCCAGGGTGGTCTTGCCCACTCCGGGCGGCCCCCAGAAGATCATCGAGTGCAGCGCGCCCTGCTCCAGCGCCTCGCGCAGCGGCTTGCCGCGGGCGAGCAGGTGCTCCTGGCCGACGTACTCGTCCAGGCTGGTCGCGCGCAGGCGCGCGGCCAGGGGCTGGGAAACGGGGGCGGAGCGGAACAGGTCCACGGTATTACCTATCGATCAATCCGGCGCGAAGCCGGTTATTCCTGGATAACGTCGACGCCCTTGGGCACGTCGAAGACGAATTGCTTGGTGTCCATCGGCTCGTTCATCTTCACGTCGAAGAACAGGATGTTGGTGCGCTGGCCAACGCTGTCGACCAGTTGCATATCGTTCACCACGCCGCTGCGGAAGGAAATCCGCAGGCTGTCGAACAGGGTGTCCTTGGACTTGGGCTTGAGGGTGAAGTCGACCACGTTGCCGCCGTCCTTCGCGCTGATGTCGAAGCTCTGGCCGATCTTCGACACATCGCCGGAAAGCAGCAGCGCCGGGGTCTGGGTCAGGCGCTGATCGAGCTTCTGGATGGTCACCTGCTCCAGGTCCGGGTCATACAGCCAGATCTTCTCGCCATTGGAGATCAGCAGCTGTTCGTTCGGCGCATCGGTGTGCCAGCGGAACAGGCCCGGGCGCTTGAGACCCAGGGTGCCGGCGGTTTCCTGCAGGCGGGTGCCGCTGCCGTCCAGGGTCAGCTGGGAGAAGCGCGCGGTCATGGTCTGGGCCTTGGTGAGCATCCCGCTCAGGCGCTGGGCGGCAGCTTCGTCGGCATGGGCCTGGACGCCGGCGACAGCCAGCGCAGCAACGAACAACAGGCGGATCAGACGCATCGAAATCCTCGAAGTCGAATCAATCACGGATCGGGGCCGGCGCGATCACTTCGCGCGAGCCGTTGGTATTCATCGGGGTGACCACACCGGCCATTTCCATCGCCTCGATCATCCGCGCAGCACGGTTGTAGCCGATCTTCAACTTGCGCTGAACGGCGGAAATGGAGGCACGGCGGCTTTCGGTCACGAAGCGCACGGCCTCGTCGTAGAGCGGATCGTCCTCACTGCCCTCGCCGCCTTCGCCGCCACCGCCACCGCCACCTTCGAACGAGCCGCCACCGCCTTCTTCGGCGCCGGCGAGGATGTCCTCGATGTAGTTGGGCGCACCACGCAGCTTCCACGCCTCGACGACGCGGTGCACTTCATCGTCGGAGACGAAGGCGCCATGGACGCGGATCGGCAGGCCGGTGCCCGGCGGCAGGTAGAGCATGTCGCCGTGGCCCAGCAACTGTTCGGCGCCGCCCTGGTCGAGGATGGTGCGCGAGTCGATCTTGCTGGAGACCTGGAAGGCGATACGGGTCGGGATGTTCGCCTTGATCAGGCCGGTGATCACGTCCACCGACGGACGCTGGGTCGCCAGGATCAGGTGGATGCCCGCCGCACGCGCCTTCTGTGCGATACGGGCGATCAGCTCTTCCACCTTCTTGCCGACGATCATCATCATGTCGGCGAATTCGTCGACCACCACCACGATGGTCGGCAGGGTCTGCAACAACGGCGCCTCGTCTTCCATGCTCTCGCGGCGGTACAGCGGGTCGGTCAGCGGCGTGCCGGCCTCCTCCGCGTCCTTCACCTTGCGATTGAAGCCCGCGAGGTTGCGCACGCCCATGGCCGCCATCAGCTTGTAGCGGCGCTCCATCTCGGCGACGCTCCAGCGCAGCGCGTTGGCGGCCTCCTTCATGTCGGTGACCACCGGGCAGAGCAGGTGCGGAATGCCTTCGTAGATCGACAGTTCCAGCATCTTCGGGTCGATCATGATCAGCCGCGCCTCTTCCGGCGTGGACTTGAACAGGATCGACAGCAGCATGGCGTTGACGCCCACCGACTTACCGGAACCGGTGGTACCGGCCACCAGCAGGTGCGGCATCTTCGCCAGGTCGGTGATGATCGGATTGCCGCCGATGTCATGGCCCAGGGCCAGCGGCACGGTGGACTTGTGCTCGTCGTATTCCGGCGTCATCAGCACTTCGGAGAAGCGCACCATCTGCCGGTCTTCGTTGGGAATCTCGATGCCGACGGTGGTCTTGCCGGGAATGACTTCCACCACGCGCACGCTGATCACCGCCAGCGAGCGTGCCAGGTCCTTGGCCAGGTTGGAGATGCGACTGACCTTCACGCCGGCGGCGGGCTGGATTTCGAAACGGGTGATCACCGGGCCCGGATGCACGGACTCGACGATGACTTCGACGCCGAACTCCTTGAGCTTGATCTCCAGCAAGCGCGACATGGCCTCCAGGGATTCGGGCGAATAGCTCTGTTTCTTCTCGGAAGCCGGGTCGAGGATCGACAATGGCGGCAGAGTGCCTTCCACGGCGGTGTCGACGAACAGCGGCGCCTGCTTCTCTTTCAGCACTCGCTTGCTCGGTTCGGCCGGTTTGCTGGGCGGCGGCGGGACGTCGATCTTCGGCGCCACGCGCTTCTCGCGCTCCTGCACGCTCTTGACCAGCGCCTCTTCGCGCTCGATGAGGCGCTCCTTGACCTTCGCCTGCTCGCGGCGGTCGGCCACGATGGGCGCGGCCACTTCGGCGACGCGCTCATCGACTTCCCGTAGCTGGGCGACGAGCTGCTTGTGCTCGCTGCGGGCGCTCCACCAGCGGTTGGTGGCGTTGTGGATCAATTCGAAGAGATCGAGGGTGATCTTGCCGGTGACGTCCATCACCTTGAACCAGGAGAGGTCGGCGAACACCGTCATGCCGAACAGGAACAGCGCGAGGAACAGCAGCGTACTGCCCTGTACGTTCAGTGCATTGATGCCCAGCTGGCCCAGGCTTTCGCCCAGGGCACCACCCGCGGTGGCCGGCATATGGGCACCGCTGGTATGGAAATGGATATACGCCAGCGCGGAACCGGACAGCACCAGGAATACCAGGCCGATCAGGCGCCAGGAGAACAGCCAGCCGCTCCACTCCCAGGGCATGTGGCGCTTGCGGAAGACCTGGTAGGTCTTCACTGCCAGCAGCAGCGGGAACAGGTAGGCGAAGTAACCCAGCACCATGAACAGGATGTCGGCACTCAGCGCGCCCAGGCGGCCGGCAGCATTCTGCACCTGCTCGACGTGACTGGAGTGGCTCCAGCCCGGATCGGAAGAATCGTAGGTGAGCAGCGCCATCCACAGGTAAAGGCAGAGCGCGCCGAGGGCGATCAGGGCTCCTTCCTTCAGACGGTAGTGCAGTTGCTGGCGCCAGGCGGCGGCATGGCTTGCTGTGGTGTCCTTCAAAACGCTTCTATTCCTGCGCTATACGCGCGTCCGAGAGTCGTCGGGCCGCGAAACGGGCCTATTGTACGGCTTTGGCCGGCCGATGCCAGCGAACCCGGGTATGCCTGACTGCGCTTTTGCCGGCTTTCCGGGGTTCGGTGTAGCATAGCCCAACACCGATTTTCGGCTGCTCAATTGGAGCATGCATTCTCTTACGTGACAAAGGCTTATGGAGTCTTTTTATGAGTGAAGTCAAGCATTCGCGCCTGATCATCCTGGGCTCCGGCCCCGCGGGTTACACCGCGGCCGTGTACGCCGCGCGCGCCAACCTCAAGCCTGTTGTCATCACCGGCATCCAGCCCGGCGGCCAGCTCACCACCACCACCGAAGTCGACAACTGGCCGGGCGATGTGGAAGGCCTGACCGGTCCCGCCCTGATGCAGCGCATGGAGCAGCACGCCAAGCGTTTCGATACCGAGATCGTCTACGACCACATCCACACCGCCGAGTTGCAGCAGAAACCCTTCACCCTCAAGGGTGACAGCGGTACTTATACCTGCGACGCACTGATCATCGCCACCGGCGCCTCGGCCCAGTACCTGGGCATGTCCTCGGAAGAGGCCTTCATGGGCAAGGGCGTTTCCGCCTGCGCCACCTGCGACGGCTTCTTCTACCGCAACCAGGTGGTCTGCGTGGTCGGCGGCGGCAACACTGCCGTGGAAGAGGCGCTGTACCTGTCCAACATCGCCAAGGAAGTCCACCTGATCCACCGCCGCGACAAGCTGCGCTCGGAGAAGATCCTGCAGGACAAGCTGTTCGAAAAAGCCAGGAACGGCAACGTGCGCCTGCACTGGAACACTACCCTGGACGAAGTCCTGGGCGACGACATGGGCGTCGTCGGCGTACGCCTGAAGGACGCACAAAGCGGCGAAACCCGCCAGCTGGACCTGGCCGGCGTGTTCATCGCCATCGGCCACAAGCCCAATACCGACCTGTTCAAGGGCCAGCTGGAGATGCATGACGGCTACCTGAAGATCAAGGGCGGCGCCGAAGGCAATGCGACCCTGACCAGCATCGACGGCGTGTTCGCTGCCGGCGACGTGGCCGACCACGTCTACCGCCAGGCGATCACCTCGGCCGGCGCCGGCTGCATGGCCACGCTGGACGCCGAAAAGTTCCTCGACGACAACTGATCGGCCAAGGGGAGGCTCGCCCTCCCCTCCTCCCTATGCTCAAGTGGCTTTCCCGCGACAATTTCGAGTTCCCACCCCTGGACAAGGCCCTGCATGAGCCCAACGGCCTGCTGGCGGCCGGCGGCGACCTCAACCCGCAGCGCCTGATCCAGGCCTACCGCCACGGCTGCTTCCCCTGGTATCAGGATGGCCAGCCAATCCTCTGGTGGTCGCCCGATCCGCGCACCGTGCTGTTTCCCGAGGAGCTGCACGTTTCCCGCAGCCTCGCCAAGTTCATCCGCCAGCAGCAGTACCAGGTCACCTTCGACCAGGCGTTCGAACAGGTCATCCACGGCTGCGCCGGCCCGCGCGATTATGCCGACGGCACCTGGATCACCACGCCGATGCAGGAGGCCTACTGCCAGTTGCACCGTCTGGGCATCGCCCATTCGGCGGAAGCCTGGCACGGCAATGAACTGGTCGGCGGACTTTACGGCCTGGCCATCGGTCGGCTGTTCTTCGGCGAGTCCATGTTCAGCCGCGCCGACAACGCCTCCAAGGTCGCCTTCGTCACCCTGGTACAACGCCTGAAAGCCGCCGGCTTCGTGCTGATCGACTGCCAGATGCCGACCCAGCACCTGCACAGCTTTGGCGCACGAGCCATTTCCCGGCGCGAATTCGCCCGTTACCTGCACCGTCACCTTGATGATTCGCCATCACAGGACTGGACTTCGCAGGCGGACCCGCTCAGCCTGTCTTAAACTTGCCTGAGGGACCTCGCAGGGGTTGAAGATGACCGAGCTCGCCCGCCTGAAGTTTTACGCCACACAACCGCATCCGTGCAGCTATCTGCCCGAGGAGCAGGCCACCACCCTGTTCCTCGACCCCAGCCAGCCCATGGACGCGCAGTTGTACGCCTCGCTGTCAGAGGTGGGCTTCCGGCGCAGCGGCGAGCATCTCTACCGGCCACACTGCCAGCACTGCACCGCGTGCATTCCGGCGCGCATTCCCGCTGCCGGCTTCCAGCCCAACCGCCAGCAGAAGCGCATCATCAAGCGCAACGCCGACCTGGAAGTGATCCGCAAGCGCCCGGCCTTCACCGAGGAGTACTACGCGCTGTACATGCGCTACATCGAGCAGCGCCATGCCGATGGCGACATGTACCCACCCAGCCGCGACCAGTTCGCCACCTTCCTGGTGCGCGACCTGCCCTTCAGCTGCTTCTTCGAGTTCCGCCAGCAAGGCCGACTGCTGGCCGTAGCGGTGACCGACGTGCTGCCCAACGGCCTTTCCGCCGTCTACACCTTCTACGACCCGGACGAGGAGCGTCGCAGCCTGGGGCGTTTCGCCATCCTCTGGCAGATCGGCGAAACCGAGCGACTGAACCTGCACGCCGTCTATCTGGGCTACTGGATCAAGAACTGCCGGAAGATGAACTACAAGACCCAGTACCGCCCGATCGAGCTTTTCGTGAACCAGCGCTGGGTGGCGTTGAACTGAAGCGAAAACACCCATTGGCGTTGTGGGGCGATTTCAGGCACAATGTGTGCCTTTTTTAATGCCCTGAAACTTCAGGCAACCATAGATACCGAGGGTTCTACTGCATGTCGAAAGAAGACAGCTTCGAAATGGAAGGCACTGTCGTCGACACCCTGCCCAACACCATGTTCCGCGTGGAGTTGGAGAACGGGCACGTCGTTACCGCGCACATCTCCGGGAAGATGCGCAAGAACTACATCCGCATCCTGACCGGCGACAAAGTTCGCGTTGAACTGACGCCCTACGACCTCTCCAAGGGTCGTATCACCTACCGCGCTCGTTGATCGACGGTAGGCGCCGGTAAATCCGGCACACAGAAAAACGCCCGGCATTGCCGGGCGTTTTCGTTTGGACCTGAGCTTGCTCAGGCCGGTTCTGCGGCGGTCACTTCGAATTCGAAGGCCAGTTCGCCATCCTTCAGGTCCACATGGGCCACCCCACCATGCTCGGCCAGCTCGCCGAACAGGATCTCCTCGGCCAATGGCCGCTTGATCTTGTCCTGGATCAACCGCGCCATCGGACGAGCGCCCATCTGCGGGTCGTAGCCCTTGTCCGCCAGCCAACCACGGGCAGCATCGCTGACTTCGATCTGCACGTGCTTGTCTTCGAGTTGCGCCTGCAGTTCGGTGAGGAACTTGTCGACGATGCTCTTGATGGTCTCGTGGCTCAGGCGGCCGAACTGGATGATGGTATCCAGGCGGTTGCGGAACTCCGGGGTGAAGCTCTTCTTGATCACTTCCATGGCATCGCTGGTGTGATCCTGCTGCGTGAAGCCGATGGAGGCCCGCGCCGCGGTTTCCGCACCGGCATTGGTGGTCATTATCAGTATGACATTGCGGAAGTCCGCCTTGCGCCCATTGTTGTCGGTCAGGGTGCCGTGGTCCATCACCTGCAGCAGCAGGTTGAAGACTTCCGGGTGCGCCTTCTCGATCTCATCCAGCAGCAGCACGCAGTGCGGGGTCTTGGTGATCGCCTCGGTGAGCAGGCCGCCCTGGTCGAAACCGACGTAGCCCGGAGGCGCGCCGATCAGACGGGACACGGTATGCCGCTCCATGTACTCGGACATGTCGAAGCGCACCAGCTCCACGCCCAATGCCTTGGCCAACTGCCGAGCCACCTCGGTCTTGCCCACCCCGGTCGGACCGGAGAACAGGAAGGAGCCGACGGGCTTATCCGGCGACTTGAGACCGGCACGTGACAGCTTGATGGCAGTGGACAGCGACTCGATCGCCGCCGCCTGGCCGAATACCGTCAGTTTCAGGTCGCGCTCGAGGTTGCGCAGCAGCTCTTTATCCGAGCTGGAGACGTGCTTGGGCGGAATCCGCGCGATCTTCGCAACGATATCCTCGACCTGCGGGACTTCGATGCGCTTCACGCGCTTCTCTTCCGGCTGCAGGCGCTGGTAGGCACCAGCCTCGTCGATCACGTCAATGGCCTTGTCCGGCATGTGCCGGTCATTGATGTAGCGGGCGGCCAGCTCGGCGGCGGCGCGCAGCGCTTCATCGCTGTACTCGATGTGGTGGTGCTGCTCGAAGCGAGGCTTCAGGCCCTTGAGGATACCGAAGGTATCTTCGACGGACGGCTCGGTGACATCGACCTTCTGGAAGCGACGAGCCAGCGCGCGATCCTTCTCGAAGATGCCGCGGAACTCCTGGAAGGTGGTGGAACCGATGCAGCGGATCTCACCGGACGACAGCAGTGGCTTGAGCAGGTTGGACGCATCCATTACCCCGCCCGAAGCTGCACCGGCACCGATGATGGTGTGGATTTCGTCGATGAACAGGACGGCATGGGGACGCTTGCGCAGCTCGTTGAGCAGCGCCTTGAAGCGCTTCTCGAAGTCACCACGGTACTTGGTGCCCGCCAGCAGCGCACCCAGGTCCAGGGAATAGACGACGCTGTCGGACAGCAGGTCCGGCACCTGACCGTCGACGATACGTTTGGCCAGGCCTTCTGCGATGGCAGTCTTGCCAACGCCCGCCTCGCCCACCAGCAGCGGGTTGTTCTTGCGACGACGGGCGAGAATCTGCGCAACACGCTCGACTTCCGACTCGCGACCGACCAGTGGGTCGATACGCCCCTGGCGCGCCAGGTCGTTCAGGTTGCTGGCATAGGCATCCAGCGGATGGCTGGACGTGGAAGACTCGCCGCCCTCCTCGTCCTGCATTTCCTGCTCGCTGTCCTGATGCTCGGCATGGCCCGGCACCTTGGAGATGCCATGGGCGATGTAGTTGACCACATCGATCCGCGCGACGCTCTGCTGCTTGAGCAGGAACACCGCCTGGCTTTCCTGTTCGCTGAAGATGGCAACCAGCACGTTGGCGCCGGTGACTTCGCGCTTGCCGGAACTCTGCACGTGGAACACGGCACGCTGCAGGACACGCTGGAAGCCCAGGGTTGGCTGGGTTTCGCGATCCTCGTCGTGCTGGGGA
Organism: Enterobacterales bacterium AE_CKDN230030158-1A_HGKHYDSX7; assembly: GCA_046940325.1. Lineage (GTDB taxonomy): Bacteria > Pseudomonadota > Gammaproteobacteria > Pseudomonadales > Pseudomonadaceae > Pseudomonas. The sequence continues at coordinate 559,150 of JBKYMN010000004.1, forward strand.
ATCAGCGGCGTGGTGGAATCGATGAACTCCTGCAGGTCTCGCCGCAGCTTGTCCAGATTCGCACCGCACGCCTTCAGAACCGTCGCGGCGGCTTCATTATCCAGAAGCGCCAACAGCAAGTGCTCAACGGTCATGAACTCATGCCGCTTCGCCCGCGCCTCCTTGAAGGCGAGATTGAGGGTGACTTCGAGCTCTCGATTCAACATGACTTCACCTCGCTCCCAAACATCCGCATCAACCTTCTATCTCAATTTCGCACAACAGTGGATGTTGGCTCTCCCTCGCATATTGATTGACCTGCATGGCTTTGGTTTCCGCGACATCACGGGTAAAGGACCCGCAGTTCGCCTTGCCCTGGGTATGCACAGTCAACATGACCTTGGTTGCCTGCTCTCGGTTCATGTTGAAGTACAGCTCGAGCACCTCAACCACGAAATCCATCGGGGTGTAGTCATCATTGAACATGATGACCCGATACATCGACGGCGGCTTCAGGGCTGGCTTGGCTTCCTCGACCGCGAGCCCCGTCCCTTCGTCTTCCAATGGATCCGGGCGGTCCTGATTGAATGTTAGTCGAATCTGGCTACTTGCATGCATGCTGGAATAAAAGCTTTGCGAGTGGGTGAATGAGCGGGCCAGCCGGAGTTTGAATCGCCTCTCAGGCCCGGACGACGCCGCCTTGACTAACGGCAAAAGGGTGTTACAACCAAAGGATACCCCCCGGAGGGTATCAGGAGTTCCGGACGCCAGTCTTTACAAAAAGGCATAGCGGAATAGTAGTGGATGATACTCCAGCGATGGAGTCCTTTGCAGAGGGATATCAGCATGCTTAGCGGTAAGGTCAAGTGGTTCAACAACGCCAAGGGCTACGGTTTCATCCTGGCTGATGGCCGAGATGAGGACCTGTTTGCTCACTACTCGGCAATCCAGATGGATGGCTACAAGACACTCAAGGCCGGCCAACCCGTCAGTTTCGAGATCCTGCAAGGTCCGAAGGGGTTGCACGCGGTGAACATCCAGCCCGTCAACGCCAATGCATCCACCCCATCCGCACAGACTGCTCCGAGCAGCGAGGTAGAGAACCTCACGGCGGAAGCCTGATTCGTCACGGATCAGACGAAACGAAAAAGGCCGGCAGCAAGCCGGCCTTTTTCATGGGCGGAGAATCACCCGGTTACATCTTGGCGATGATCGCATCGCCGAACTCGGAGCAGGACAGCAGCTTCGCGCCGTCCATCAGTCGCTCGAAGTCGTAGGTCACGGTCTTGGCGGCGATGGCGCCGTTCACGCCGTCGATGATCAGGTCGGCGGCCTCCGGCCAGCCCATGTGGCGCAGCATCATCTCCGCGGAGAGGATCACCGAACCCGGGTTGACCTTGTCCAGCCCGGCGTACTTGGGCGCGGTCCCGTGGGTTGCCTCGAACATGGCCACCGAGTCGGACAGGTTGGCGCCCGGCGCGATACCGATACCGCCCACCTCCGCCGCCAGGGCGTCGGACAGGTAGTCGCCGTTCAGGTTGAGGGTAGCGATCACGTCGTACTCGGCCGGGCGCAGCAGGATCTGCTGGAGCATGGCGTCGGCGATCACGTCCTTCACCACGATATTCTTGCCGGTAGCCGGGTTCTTGAACTGCATCCACGGGCCGCCATCGAGCAACTGGGCACCGAACTCATCACGGGCCACTTCGTAACCCCAGTCCTTGAATGCACCCTCGGTGAATTTCATGATGTTGCCTTTATGGACGATGGTGACCGAACTGCGGTCATTGTCCACGGCGTATTGCAGGGCCTTGCGCACCAGGCGCTTGGTGCCTTCCTGGGAAACCGGCTTGATGCCTATGCCACAGTCGTTGGTGAAGCGGATCTTCTTGACGCCCATTTCCTCGGTGAGGAACTTGATGACCTTCTGCGCCTCGGGAGAGCCGGCCTTCCACTCGACGCCGGCATAGATGTCTTCGGAGTTCTCGCGGAAGATCACCATGTCTACGTCGCCGGGCTTTTTCACCGGGCTCGGGACACCTTCGAACCAACGCACCGGGCGCAGGCAGACATAAAGGTCGAGCTGCTGGCGCAGGGCCACGTTCAGGGAGCGGATGCCGCCGCCCACCGGCGTGGTCAGCGGCCCCTTGATGGACACGACGTAATCGCGAACGGCATCCAGGGTTTCCTGGGGCAGCCAGGTGTCCTGGTCGTAGACCTGGGTGGCTTTCTCGCCGGCGTAGACTTCCATCCATGCGATCTTGCGGTCGCCCTTGTAGGCTTTCTCGACGGCTGCGTCGACGACCTTGATCATGACCGGGCTGATGTCCACGCCAATGCCATCACCCTCGATGAAAGGGATGATCGGGTTCTTCGGTACATTCAAGGACATATCGGCGTTGACGGTGATTTTGTCACCGGCCGGCACCTGGATCTTTTGGTATCCCATGCTGAACTCCGCTTTTTGGTTGAAACCCTCTTGCAGCCACTGAGGGTAGCTCACAAGTCGATGATCGAACCACATCATTCCTTAGTCTAAAAAAGGGACACGCTTCACCCTGCCTTTAGGGTGGTATACTGGCCGTCATGACTTAATGGTCATCGAGGTCCGAGCAGTCTGGGACCAGACTCTCTCCTCGCAGCGGCGCACATCCCCATCAGGATTCCGCCGTACAACGCTCTACTGGCGCCCCAATATCCCCGCGGCAAATCTCGAAGGTCGGTCAACCACTTCGTTGAACGCAAGCGTGTACCAACGCGATTCGAGACTCTGTGCGCGCCCAGCAAAGAAGAGAGTTAGAACGAGATGTCCATCCGCTCGAAGATCACCTACACCTTCACCGACGAAGCACCCGCCCTTGCCACCTATTCGCTTCTTCCTATCGTAAAAGCCTTTGCCGCCTCTGCCGGCATCGACGTCGAGACCCGCGACATCTCTCTTTCGGGCCGTATCCTGGCCTCCTTCGCTGACAAGCTCGGCGACAAGGCGATCGAAGACGATCTGGCCTACCTGGCCGTACTGGCCACCGATTCCAAAGCCAACATCATCAAGCTGCCGAACATCTCCGCTTCGGTACCGCAGCTCAAGGGCGCCATCGCCGAGCTGCAGAAACTGGGCTATGCCGTTCCGGACTTCCCGGAAGACCCGCAGACCGACGAAGAGAAAGACACCCGCGCTCGCTACGCCAAGGTCCTGGGCAGCGCCGTGAACCCCGTCCTGCGTGAAGGCAACTCCGACCGCCGCGCCCCGGCCGCCGTGAAAGCCTACGCCCGCAAGCACCCGCACAGCATGGGCAAGTGGAGCATGGCTTCGCGCTCCCACGCCGACTACATGCGTGGCGGCGACTTCTTCTCCAGCGAGCAGTCGGTCACCATCGGCAAGGCCGGTGAAGTCCGCATCGAGTTCGTCGGCAAGGACGGCAAGGTCGAGACCAAGAAGACCCTGAAGATGCAGGACGGCGAAGTCCTCGACAGCATGTTCATGAGCTGCAGCAAACTGCGCGCCTTCTTCGAGAAGACCCTGCAGGACTGCAAGGAAACCGGCGTCATGTGGTCCCTGCACGTCAAGGCCACCATGATGAAGATCTCCCACCCGATCGTCTTCGGCCACGCCGTCACCGTCTACTACAAGGACGTGTTCGAGAAGTACGGCCAGCTGTTCGAAGAGCTGGGCGTGAACCCGAACAACGGCATCTCCAGCGTCTACGACAAGATCAAGTCGCTGCCGGCCTCGCAGCAGGAAGAAATCCTGCACGACATCCACGAGGTCTACAGCCACCGCCCGGAAATGGCGATGGTCGACTCGGTCAAGGGCATCACCAACCTGCACATCCCCAGCGACGTGATCGTCGACGCCTCCATGCCGGCCATGATCCGCAATTCGGGCCAGATGTGGGGCAAGGACGGCAAGCAGAAAGACACCAAAGCGGTAATGCCGGAAAGCACCTACGCCCGCATCTACCAGGAAATGATCAACTTCTGCAAAACCAACGGCGCGTTCGACCCGACCACCATGGGCAGCGTACCGAACGTCGGCCTGATGGCGCAGAAGGCCGAGGAGTACGGCTCCCACGACAAGACCTTCGAACTGGAAGCTGACGGCGTGATGCGCGTCGTCGACGCCGACGGCAAGGTCCTGATGCAGCACGAAGTGCAGGCCGGCGACATCTGGCGCGCCTGCCAGACCAAGGACGCCCCGATCCGCGACTGGGTCAAGCTGGCCGTAACCCGCGCCCGCCAGTCCAACACCCCGGCCATCTTCTGGCTGGACCCGGAGCGCGCCCACGACAACCAGCTGCGCAAGAAGGTCGAGCTGTACCTGAAAGACCACGACCTGACCGGCCTGGACATCAGCGTCAAAGGCTACAACGAAGCCATCCGCACCAGCATGGAGCGTCAGCTGCGCGGCCTGGACACCATCTCGGTGACCGGCAACGTCCTGCGCGACTACCTGACCGACCTGTTCCCGATCATGGAACTGGGCACCTCGGCCAAGATGCTGTCCATCGTTCCGCTGATGGCGGGCGGCGGCATGTACGAAACCGGCGCCGGCGGCTCGGCTCCGAAACACGTACAGCAGCTGGTGGAAGAGAACTACCTGCGCTGGGATTCCCTGGGTGAGTTCCTGGCCCTGGCCGTCTCCTTCGAAGAAGAAGGCATCAAGACCGACAACGCCAAGGCCAAGGTACTGGGCAAGGCGCTGGACATCGCCACCGGCAAGCTGCTCGACAACAACAAGTCGCCGTCGCGCAAGATCGGTGAGATCGACAACCGCGGCAGCCACTTCTACCTGGCCATGTACTGGGCCCAGGCCCTGGCCGAGCAGAACGACGATGCCGAGCTGAAAGCGCACTTCGCCAACCTGGCCAAGACCCTGACCGAGCAGGAAGCGACCATCGTCGCCGAACTGAACGGCGTCCAGGGCAAGCCGGCGGAAATCGGTGGCTACTACCGTTCCGACGCGGAGCTGACCAGCAAGGTCATGCGCCCGAGCGCGACCTTCAACGCCGCGATCGACGCACTGGCGTAAGCTGCTTCGTGTGACACCAGAACCCCCGGGCATTCCCGGGGGTTCTGCTTTCTGCGCCCCACCACGTTAAACTCGCGCCTTTCGAACAACGAGAGCCGATCCATGCGCTGGCTAGCACACGTCACCGTCGCCACCCTCATCGAAGACCAGGGCCGCTTCCTGCTGGTGGAGGAACTGTCCGCTGACAAGAAACAGGTCTTCAACCAGCCCGCCGGCCACCTGGAAGCCAACGAAACCCTGCTCGAAGCCGCCATGCGCGAAACCCTCGAGGAAACCGGCTGGGACGTGGAGCTCACCGCCGTCACCGGCATCTACCTGTACACCGCGCCGAGCAACGGCGTGACCTACCAGCGCGTCTGCTTCGCCGCCCGCCCCCTGCGCCACCACCCCGAGCGCACACTGGACGACGGCATCCTCGGCACCCGCTGGATGACCCGTGAAGAACTGGCCGCACAACCCGATCGCTGGCGCAGCCACCTCGTGCTGCGCTGCATCGATGATTACCTGGCAGGCGAACGCTTCCCGCTGACCCTGATCCGCGACTGAGCCAAGCCCGAGCCTCTGCCGCTCGGCTCTGGTAGAATCCCCGCCTTTACCTGCACCCGTGATGCGCCACCATGTCTGATTCCCTGAAAGCTCCCCAGAACACCCGCGTCATCGTCGGCATGTCCGGCGGCGTGGATTCCTCCGTCTCCGCCCTCCTCCTCAAGGAACAGGGCTACCAGGTGGAAGGCCTGTTCATGAAGAACTGGGAAGAGGACGACGGCACCGAATACTGCACCGCCATGACCGACCTGGCCGACGCTCAGGCCGTCTGCGACCGCATCGGCATCAAGCTGCACACCGCCAACTTCGCCGCGGAATACTGGGACAACGTCTTCGAGCACTTCCTCGAGGAGTACAAGGCCGGCCGCACGCCGAACCCGGACATCCTCTGCAACCGCGAGATCAAGTTCAAAGCCTTCCTCGACTACGCCGTCGCCCTGGGCGCCGACCTGATAGCCACCGGCCACTACGTGCGTCGCCGCGACATCGACGGCCGAAGCGAACTGCTCAAGGGCCTGGACCCGAACAAGGACCAGAGCTATTTCCTCCACGCCGTGGGCGGCGAGCAGATCGGCAAGACCCTGTTCCCGGTCGGCGAACTGGAAAAGCCCGAGGTGCGCGCCATCGCCGAGAAATACGGCCTGGCCACCGCGAAGAAGAAGGACTCCACCGGCATCTGCTTCATCGGCGAGCGCCGCTTCAGCGATTTCCTCAAGCAGTACCTGCCGGCCCAGCCGGGCGACATCGAGACCACCGACGGCAAGGTGATCGGCCAGCATGTCGGCCTGATGTACCACACCATCGGCCAGCGCCAGGGCCTGGGAATCGGCGGCCTGAAGAATGCCGACGACAGCCCTTGGTACGTGCTGCACAAGGACCTGGTGCGCAACGTTCTGATCGTCGGCCAGGGCAACGACCATCCCTGGCTGTTCTCCCGAGCCCTGCACGCCTCGCACATCTATTGGGTCAACCCCATCGACCTGGACCAGCCCAAGGCCCTGCGCGCCAAGGTGCGCTATCGCCAGGCGGACCAGGATTGCGTGCTGGAGCGTACCGGGAACGGCTACCGCGCCGTCTTCGACGAGCCGCAGCGCGCCGTCACTCCCGGCCAGTCCGTGGTCTTCTATGACGGCGAAATCTGCCTCGGCGGCGGCGTCATCGAATCGGCCGAACCCGCTTTCGCTAAGGAACCTGCATGAGCGATCTGCACGACCAGATCATCGCCCTCTCCGGCGTCTTCGAAGCCGCCGCCCTGGTAGACCGCCTGGCCCGTACCGGACAGGTTCCCGAGGCACCGCTGGGCTGCATGCTCGGCAGCCTGCTGGTGCGCGACCCGAAGACCACCCTCGACGTCTACGGCGGCGACACCGCCAACCTACGCGAGGGCTTCCGCGCCCTGGTCAGCGCCCTGGAGCGCGACCCCAACAGCCTGCAGCGCGAGCCGCTGCGCTATGCGCTGTCGCTGATCGGCCTGGAACGCCAGCTGAACAAGCGCGACGACATGCTCGACATCATGGGCACCCGCCTGGACCAGATCCAGCAGCAGGTGCAGCACTTCGGCCTGGTCCACGAGAACGTCATCGCCTCCTGTGCCGGCCTCTACCAGGACACCCTGAGCACCTTCCGCCAGCGCATCCAGGTGCACGGCGACATGCGCCATCTGCAGATCAACGCCAACGCCGCGCGCATCCGCGCCCTGCTGCTGGCCGGCATCCGCTCCGCACGCCTGTGGCGACAGCTCGGCGGTAACCGCTGGCAGATGCTCTTCGCCCGGAAGAAAATGCTCAACGAGCTGCGCCCCCTGCTGCGCAGCTGAAACACGCTCTTCCGGTCGCCGCAAGGGCGACCGGTTCGCGCCATTCATGTATGATGTGCGCCCTTTTCGTTGACCGACAGCTACGAGAACGCCCCCATGCAGCTTTCCTCCCTTACCGCGGTTTCCCCCGTTGATGGCCGCTACGGCAGCAAAACCAGCGCCCTGCGTCCGATCTTCAGCGAGTACGGCCTGATCCGTTTCCGCGTCCTGGTGGAGGTTCGCTGGCTGCAGCGTCTCGCCGCCCATGCCGGCATCCCTGAAGTCGCCCCCTTCTCCGCCGAAGCCAACGCCCTGCTGAATCAGCTGGCCGATGACTTCCAGCTGGAGCACGCGCAGCGCATCAAGGATATCGAGCGCACCACCAACCACGACGTCAAGGCCGTGGAATACCTGCTCAAGGAACAAGCCGCCAAGCTGCCGGAACTGGCCAAGGTCAGCGAGTTCATCCACTTCGCCTGCACCTCCGAGGACATCAACAACCTGTCCCACGCCCTGATGCTGCGCGAAGGCCGTGACACTGTGCTGCTGCCGCTGATGCGCCAGATCGCCGACTCCATCCGTGAACTGGCAGTGAAGTTCGCCGACGTGCCGATGCTTTCGCGCACCCACGGCCAGCCGGCCTCCCCGACCACTCTGGGCAAGGAACTGGCCAACGTCGTCTACCGCCTGGAGCGCCAGATCAAGCAAGTCGCTTCGGTCGAGCTGCTGGGCAAGATCAACGGCGCCGTGGGCAACTACAACGCTCACCTGTCGGCCTACCCGCAAGTGGATTGGGAAGCCAACGCCCGCGAATTCATCGAAGGCGACCTGGGCCTGAACTGGAACCCCTACACCACCCAGATCGAGCCGCACGACTACATCGCCGAGCTGTTCGACGCCGTCGCCCGCTTCAACACCATCCTCATCGACTTCGACCGCGACGTCTGGGGCTACATTTCCCTGGGCTACTTCAAGCAGAAGACCGTCGCCGGGGAAATCGGCTCCTCGACCATGCCGCACAAGGTCAACCCGATCGACTTCGAGAACTCCGAAGGCAACCTGGGCATCGCCAACGCCCTGCTGCAGCACCTCGCCAGCAAACTGCCGATCTCCCGCTGGCAGCGCGACCTGACCGACTCCACCGTGCTGCGTAACCTGGGCGTGGGCTTTGCCCACAGCGTCATCGCCTACGAAGCCAGCCTCAAGGGCATCGGCAAGCTGGAGCTGAACGCCGCGCGCATCGCCGACGACCTGGACGCCTGCTGGGAAGTCCTGGCCGAGCCGGTGCAGACCGTCATGCGCCGCTACGGCATCGAGAACCCCTACGAGAAGCTCAAGGAACTGACCCGCGGCAAAGGCATCAGCGCCGAGGCCCTGCAGGTGTTCATCGACGGCCTCGACATGCCGGCAGAAGCCAAGGCCGAGCTGAAGCAACTGACCCCCGCGAACTACATCGGTAACGCTGCCGCCCAGGCCAAGCGCATCTGAGATTCGCCCTGACTTTGCACGCCCGGCTGTGCCGGGCGTTTTTGTTTCAAGGACTTACACATGAATCCTGCTATTCCTCTTCAGCTTTTGGGCGGCATCAGCGCCGAAGAATTCCTCCGCGATTACTGGCAGAAAAAGCCCCTGCTGGTGCGCCAGGCCATCCCCGACTTCAAGAGCCCGCTGGACCCTGACGAGCTGGCCGGCCTCGCCCTCGAAGAGATGATCGAATCGCGCATCGTCCTCGAGCACGGCGACAGCCCCTGGGAACTGCGCCGCGGCCCCTTCCAGGAAGACACCTTCAGCCAGATGCCCGAGCGCGACTGGACCCTGCTGGTGCAGGCCGTCGACCAGTTCATCCCGGAAGTCGCCGAACTGCTGGAACACTTCAAGTTCCTGCCCAGCTGGCGTATCGACGACGTGATGATCAGCTACGCCGCACCGGGCGGCGGTGTCGGCCCGCACTTCGACAACTACGACGTATTCCTGCTGCAGGGCCATGGCCGCCGCCGCTGGAAAGTCGGCCAGACCTGCGACGCCAGCAGCCCGATGCTGCCCCACGCGGACCTGCGCATCCTCGCTGAATTCGAAGAGAGCGCCGACTGGGTCCTGGAGCCCGGAGACATGCTCTACCTGCCGCCGCGCGTGGCCCACTACGGCATCGCCGAAGACGACTGCATGACCTACTCGGTCGGCTTCCGCGCCCCCAGCGCCGCCGAAGTGCTGACCCACTTCACCGACTTCCTCGCCCAGTTCCTCTCCGACGAGGAGCGCTACAGCGATGCCGGCATGGCCGCCATGAAAGGCGACGCCGACCAGCACCAGATCCAGCGCGACGCCCTCGACCGCCTGAAAAATCTGCTGCAGGAGCACATGAGCGACGAACGCCTGCTGCTCACCTGGTTCGGCCAGTTCATGACCGAGCCGCGCTACCCGGAACTGGTGGCCGGCGAAGAGATCGAGGAAGACGACCTGACTGCCGCCATCGAGGACGGCGAAGTACTGATCCGCAACCCCAGCGCCCGCATGGCCTGGAGCGAAGTGGACGTCGGCCTGCTGCTGTTCGCCAGCGGCCAGACCGTAGTCCTGCCGGAAAAACTGCGCGACCTGCTCAAGCTGGTGTGCTCGGCGGAATCGCTGCATGAAGGGAATCTCGGCCAATGGCTGGCCGATGACGATGGGCGTAAGCTCATCGGAGAACTGATCAAACAGGGCAGTCTGGAGTTTGCCGATGAGTAGCAAGATCAGGGTTCGCGTGGCGGACTGGCAGAAGGATAATGCCGACCTGCGGCGCATTCGCGAGGCGGTGTTCATCGCCGAGCAATCGGTGCCGCCGGAACTCGAATGGGACGCCGAGGATGTCGAAGCCGTGCATTTCCTGGCCTTTGAAGGCGACTACGCCATCGGTACCGCCCGCCTCCTGCCGGACGGGCACATCGGCCGGGTGTCGGTCCTCAAGGACTGGCGCGGCCTGAAAGTCGGCGACCTGCTGATGCGCGCCGCCATCGAGCAGGCGGAAAGCCAGGGCCTGAAACGCCAGTTGCTGACGGCACAGGTCTACGCCATTCCCTTCTACGAACGGCTAGGCTTCCAGGTAGCCAGCGGCGAATTCCTCGACGCCGGCCTCCCCCACGTGGACATGGTGCGCGAGAGCGCCTGAAGGAGCGACATGGACAACGCCCCGGAGCAAGACGACCTCCCGGTAGAACTACCGGACATCGAGTTCCAGTCACCGGGGCGTTTCACTGTCCACAACCCGGCCAGCGAAGCGCTGCCTCCGGCAACCCTGGAGCCGGCGCCCTTCCGTCTCGGCGAGGGCGGCCATCTGCACCGCTTCAACAAGCCCGATGACGCCCGGGCCCATGCCCTGGCACTGATCCAGCAGGCGCGCCGCACGCTCTACCTCTACACACCCGACCTGGAACCCTGGCTGTACCACCACAGCAGCATCCAGGAAGCCTGCACCCAACTGCTGCTGGGCAACCCCCGCAACCGGCTGATGATCCTGGTGCGAGACAGTAGCCGTGCGGTGAAGGAAGGCCATCGGCTGCTCAACCTCAGCCGCCGGTTGTCCAGCTATTGCCAGATACGCCGGATCAACCCCGATTATCCCAGCGACGAACATGCCTTCCTGCTCGCCGACGATTGCGGGCTGCTGTTGCGCCCGGAGCCCGGCGAGTACGCCGGTTACGCCCATTACAACGATGCTGGCCGTGTCCGCCAATTGATCGCGCAGTTCGAACAGACCTGGAACACCAGCCTCCTCGACCCGAACCTGCGGAGCTTCCTGATTTGACCCGCCAGCCGCTTGCCCTGCTCCTCGCCTGCACTCTCGGCTTCAGCGCTGTGGCGCAGCCGCGCACCGAAGTCATCCCGCTGAGCTACCGCACCGCCGACGAAGTGCTGCCGATCGCGCAACAGGTGCTGGGCAACGAGGGAAGCGTGTCCGCCTACGGCAATCAGCTGGTAGTGAACGCGGAGCAGGCGAAGATTCGCGAACTGCAACAGGTGCTCGGCCAACTGGATACCCGCCCCCACCAGCTACTGATCAGCGTCGACACCGTCGATGGCAGCCAGGGCAGCCAGAGCGGCTACTCGGTGAATGGCTCGGTCAGCGCCGGCAACGTGGAAATCCAGACCGGCCGCGGCGAGGTCAATGGCCGCGACCAGGTGCGCATCATCAACCGCTCCACCAGCAGCCGTGGCGGTGGCACTCAGCAGGTACGCACCACCGAGGGCTCCCCCGCGTTCATCCAGGTCGGCCAGAGCCAGCCAGTCACCAACGCCGGCATCGGCCCCTACGGCCAGGTCTACAGCCAGACCGAATACCGCGACGCCAACCAGGGCATGTACGTGACCGCCAGCCTCACCGGCAATCTCGTGCATATCACCCTGAGTAGCCGCAACGACCGCTTCAACGGCAATTACCAGGGCTCGATGAACACCAGTTCCACCGACACCCGTGTCAGCGGCCCGATCGGACAGTGGATCGAGATCGGCGGCGTCAGCGAAAGCAACCGGAGCAATCAGAGTGGCTTCGCCCGCCAGTACAGCACCCAGGGCCGCAACGACAGCAGCCTGCGGGTGAAGGTCGAAGTGCTCGACTAAGCCTTCCGTAGGTGACTTGCCAGTCCTCGTTAGACCTTCGTGTAGTAGTCCAAAAAAAACACTACAAAACGTTTGACGAACGCTCGTTTGAAAGTGCATGATGGCCTCGCTCCCGCTAACCAGAGGGCCTCAAAGCCCTTCGGACCGAGCCAGTGGCCCACCCGCCATGCAGGTCCGTGTTGTTAAGCCCACAAGGCGGATCGACGAGGTTGCGACTGGCAAGAGGTTGTCCTGAGGGACGGGGAAGCAAGCCTGAGTAACAGCACGAAGTGACGGATTCAGCCGTCCACCATCGCCCAACGGCTGCCACGAGCCGGCAAGCGATTCTGGATGTCATCGCTGCAGTCACCCGTCTGTACGCCGCTCTACCCCACTCCTCCAGCGTCATTCCTTCTTTCGGTCGCCCCTTCGCCATCCCGCGGCGAGCAACCCGCAGCCAATTCCGTTTCGATACAGGTTTTGAGTGGGTAAGTCGGTGCTCAACCAAACACATACTTTGAAGGATTGACCATGTCCGCTTATCAAAACGACATCAAGGCCGTTGCCGCTCTGAAAGAGAAAACCGGTAACAGCTGGAGCGCTATCAACCCCGAGTCGGTTGCCCGCATGCGCGCTCAGAACCGCTTCAAGACTGGTCTCGACATCGCCAAGTACACTGCGGCCATCATGCGCAAGGACATGGCCGAGTATGACGCCGACACCTCCGTCTACACCCAGTCGCTGGGTTGCTGGCACGGCTTCATCGGTCAGCAGAAGCTGATCTCGATCAAGAAGCACCTGAAGACCACCAACAAGCGCTACCTCTACCTGTCCGGCTGGATGGTTGCCGCGCTGCGTTCCGACTTCGGCCCGCTGCCCGACCAGTCCATGCACGAGAAAACCGCCGTTTCCGGCCTGATCGAAGAGCTGTACACCTTCCTGCGCCAGGCTGATGCCCGCGAACTGGACCTGCTCTTCACCGCCCTGGACAGCGCCCGCGCCGCCGGCGACAAAGTCAAGCAGGACGAAATCCAGGCCCAGATCGACGGCTACGAAACCCACGTCGTACCGATCATCGCCGACATCGACGCTGGCTTCGGTAACCCGGAAGCGACCTACCTGCTGGCCAAGAAAATGATCGAAGCCGGTGCCTGCTGCATCCAGATCGAGAACCAGGTTTCCGACGAGAAGCAGTGCGGCCACCAGGACGGCAAAGTGACCGTTCCGCACGAAGACTTCCTCGCCAAGATCAACGCCGTTCGCTACGCGTTCCTCGAACTGGGTGTCGACGATGGCGTGATCGTTGCCCGTACCGACTCCCTGGGTGCCGGCCTGACCAAGCAGATCGCCGTGACCAAAGAGCCGGGCGACCTGGGCGACCAGTACAACTCCTTCCTGGATTGCGAAGAAGTCTCCGCTGCCGAACTGCAGAACGGCGACGTGGTAATCAACCGCGGTGGCAAGCTGCTGCGTCCCAAGCGCCTGGCTTCCAACCTGTTCCAGTTCCGCAAGGGCACCGGCGAAGACCGTTGCGTCCTGGACTGCATCACCTCGCTGCAGAACGGCGCCGACCTGCTGTGGATCGAAACCGAGAAGCCGCACGTTGGCCAGATCAAGGGCATGGTTGACCGCATCCGCGAAGTCATCCCGAACGCCAAGCTGGTTTACAACAACAGCCCGTCGTTCAACTGGACCCTGAACTTCCGTCAGCAGGTGTTCGATGCGTTCGTTGCCGAAGGCAAGGACGTCTCCGCCTACGACCGCGCCAAGCTGATGAGCGTCGAGTACGACGAGACCGAGCTGGCCCAGGTTGCCGACGAGAAGATCCGTACCTTCCAGCGCGATGGTTCCGCCCACGCCGGCATCTTCCACCACCTGATCACCCTGCCGACCTACCACACCGCTGCGCTGTCGACCGACAACCTGGCCAAAGGCTACTTCGCTGACCAGGGCATGCTGGCCTACGTGAAAGGTGTTCAGCGCCAGGAACTGCGTCAGGGTATCGCCTGCGTCAAGCACCAGAACATGGCTGGCTCGGACATCGGTGACAACCACAAAGAGTACTTCGCTGGCGAAGCCGCTCTGAAAGCCTCGGGTAAAGACAACACCATGAACCAGTTCCACTAAGAACTGGCTCACCAGCCCCTCGGGGCTGGGAGGCTCAACAAAACCCCGGCCTTGGCCGGGGTTTTGCTTTTCCTGCGCTTGGCCGAACCGCCAGACCTCTTCTCCCCGCCCGCCAAGGGCAGACCCGCCTCGACCTGCCAGCCTCGCGCTTCCTTTATATGAATGGAAATACCCCTCCATGAAAGGCAAGCCCAAGCGCAACCGCCTCGCCCTCGCCGCCTATCTCATCCAGCGCCTGCCGCGCCGCCTTCACGAGCCGCTGCTCAGCCGATTGTTCTGCTCCCAGGTGCGCTTCGCCGGCACGGCTGGCGTGCGCATCCAGAAGCTCTCCGACAGCGAAGTGCGCATGAGCCTGGCCAACCACCGCCGCGCCCGCAATCACATCGGCGGCGTTCACGCTGCCGCCATGGCGCTGCTGGCCGAATCCGCCAGCGGCTGCATGGTTGGCATGAACCTGCCGGACCACAAGCTGCCGCTGATCAAGACCCTCAAGGTGGACTACCTGCGCCGGGCCAGCGGCAGCCTGCGCGCCATCGCCACGCTGACACCGGAACAGCGCCGCGCAATGCAGGAAGAGGATCGAGGCGAAGCACTGGTCCAGGTAACCCTGCTGGACGACTCCGGGGCCGAACCGGCGCGCTGCGAGATGCGCTGGGCTTGGGTTCGGAAGGGAAATTGAACCACCCGCCGGCCTGGGCAACCAACGAACTCACGGAGGAATAATTCGAAGTCGGATACCGGTCGAAATAAAAGCCGCGCCGCTTATATGTAGTAAAGTTACGGATATACGACACTGCAAATGATAATATTTATCATTTATAGAATGCCGATTTATTGCGGGCAAATACCTCGAAAGTACTATTCGACCAAAGCCGAAGTGCCGTCACACTAGGCATCCAGAGCCGCGCAAACAGGGCGCTACGGGAAATGCAAAAGCCTTTTGCCCGAAATAGAAGCATCTGTTTGTGTTGGAAAAATTTACTTGCTGAAGGCTTTGGGCATAAAATTGGAAAGATGACCTGAACCCTTAGCTCACTATCCTTGAGTTGTCGGGTTCGCAGTAGTCAGGCGTTGCGCCTGGAACCCAAGACAATCGTTATTTGTAGGAAGGAGTATCGGCATGCCCAATCCAGCTGAACTTGCAGCTCAACACTGGGGACTCGCCGCCTTCCTTTTAGGAGTGCTGGGCCTGCTCGGCTTCATGCTAGGGGTTTCCAGCCTGCTTGGCAGTAAGGCATTTGGTCGCAGCAAGAACGAGCCGTTCGAATCCGGCATCGTCCCCACCGGCAGCGCCCGCCTGCGCCTGTCGGCAAAATTCTATCTGGTCGCGATGCTCTTCGTGATCTTCGACGTCGAAGCCCTCTTCCTTTTCGCCTGGTCAGTGTCCGTCCGTGAAAGCGGCTGGGCCGGTCTGATCGAGGCAACCATTTTCATAGCAATTCTGTTGGCAGGTCTTGTCTACCTGTGGCGTATCGGCGCGCTCGATTGGGCGCCGGCGGCACGTCGCGCACGGCAGGCGAAGCTAAAACAATGAGGCTTTGGCGATGCAATACAAACTTACCCGGATCGATCCGGATGCGCCCAACGATCAATACCCGATCGGCGAACGCGAAACGGTAGAAGACCCGCTCATCGAAGGGCAGGTCCACAAGAACATCTTCATGGGCAAGCTCGAGGATGTTCTCAACGGTGCAGTCAACTGGGGTCGCAAGAACTCCCTGTGGCCGTACAACTTCGGGCTGTCCTGCTGCTACGTGGAGATGACCACGGCGTTCACCGCGCCGCACGACATCGCCCGTTTCGGCGCCGAAGTGATCCGTGCATCGCCGCGCCAGGCTGACTTCATGGTCATCGCCGGCACCTGCTTCATCAAGATGGCCCCGGTCATCCAGCGCCTGTACGAGCAGATGCTGGAACCCAAGTGGGTGATCTCGATGGGGTCGTGCGCCAACTCCGGCGGCATGTACGACATCTACTCGGTCGTTCAGGGGGTCGACAAGTTCCTCCCCGTGGACGTGTACATCCCCGGCTGCCCGCCCCGTCCGGAGGCGTTCCTGCAAGGCCTGATGCTGCTGCAGGAATCCATCGGCCAGGAGCGTCGTCCGTTGTCCTGGGTTGTAGGCGATCAAGGCGTCTATCGCGCCGACATGCCTGCCCAGAAGGATCTCAAGCGCGAACAGCGCATTGCGGTCACCAACCTGCGCAGCCCCGACGAAGTGTGATCCGGCCCTCCACGAGAGGCCCGTTTTCACTCCACCGTTGACCGAGTGACTTAAAGACTATGAATGCAGACTCCGCTCTGTACATCCCGCCTTACAAGGCAGACGACCAAGACATCGTCGTCGAACTGAATTCCCGCTTTGGCGCCGAGACCTTCACCGTCCAGGCCACCCGCACCGGCATGCCGGTGCTCTGGGTTGCCCGTGAGCGCCTGATCGACGTCCTCACCTTCCTGCGCAATGTGCCCAAGCCGTACGTCATGCTCTATGACCTGCACGGTGTCGACGAGCGCCTGCGCACCCACCGTCGCGGCCTGCCGGGCGCCGACTTCAGCGTGTTCTACCACCTGATGTCGCTCGAGCGTAATAGCGACGTGATGATCAAGGTGGCCTTGTCCGAAGGCGACCTCAACGTGCCCACCGCCACCCGTATCTGGCCGAACGCCAACTGGTACGAGCGCGAGGTCTGGGACATGTACGGGATCACCTTCAATGGTCACCCGCACCTGACCCGCATGCTGATGCCGCCGACCTGGGAAGGTCACCCGCTGCGCAAGGACTACCCGGCGCGCGCCACCGAGTTCGATCCCTACGCGCTGTCCGCCGCCAAGCAGGACCTCGAGCAGGAAGCCCTGCGCTTCAAGCCCGAAGACTGGGGCATGAAGCGCCACGGCGAGAACGAGGACTTCATGTTCCTCAAC
Source organism: Enterobacterales bacterium AE_CKDN230030158-1A_HGKHYDSX7 (assembly GCA_046940325.1). Taxonomy (GTDB): domain Bacteria; phylum Pseudomonadota; class Gammaproteobacteria; order Pseudomonadales; family Pseudomonadaceae; genus Pseudomonas. The sequence continues at coordinate 576,118 of JBKYMN010000004.1, forward strand.
CTCGGCCCGAACCACCCGTCCGCGCACGGTGCGTTCCGCATCATCCTGCAACTGGATGGTGAAGAGATCCTCGACTGCGTTCCGGAGATCGGCTACCACCACCGTGGCGCCGAGAAGATGGCCGAGCGTCAGTCCTGGCACAGCTTCATTCCCTACACCGACCGTATCGACTACCTCGGCGGCGTGATGAACAACCTGCCGTACGTGCTCTCGGTCGAGAAGCTCGCCGGCATCAAGGTGCCGCAGCGCGTCGACGTCATCCGCATCATGATGTCGGAGTTCTTCCGCATCCTGAACCACCTCCTATACCTGGGTACCTACATCCAGGACGTGGGTGCGATGACCCCGGTGTTCTTCACCTTCACCGACCGCCAGCGTGCCTACAAGGTCGTCGAAGCCATCACCGGCTTCCGCCTGCACCCGGCCTGGTACCGCATCGGCGGCGTCGCCCACGACCTGCCGCGCGGCTGGGACAAGCTGGTCCGCGAATTCCTCGACTGGATGCCCAAGCGCCTGGACGAGTATGAAACCGCTGCCCTGAAGAACAGCATCCTGCGTGGCCGTACCATCGGCGTTGCCCAGTACAACACCAAGGAAGCGCTGGAGTGGGGCACCACCGGCGCCGGCCTGCGCGCCACCGGCTGCGACTTCGACCTGCGTAAAGCCCGCCCCTACTCCGGCTACGAGAACTTCGAGTTCGAAGTACCGCTGGCGGCCAACGGCGACGCCTACGACCGCTGCATGGTCAAGATGGGCGAGATGCGCCAGAGCCTGCGCATCATCGAGCAGTGCCTGAAGAACATGCCCGAAGGCCCGTACAAGGCGGATCACCCGCTGACCACGCCGCCGCCCAAAGAGCGCACGCTGCAGCACATCGAGACCCTGATCACCCACTTCCTGCAGGTTTCCTGGGGCCCGGTCATGCCGGCCAACGAAGCCTTCCAGATGGTGGAAGCGACCAAGGGCATCAACAGCTACTACCTGACGAGCGATGGCAGCACCATGAGCTACCGGACCCGCATCCGGACGCCCAGCTTCCCGCACCTGCAGCAGATACCGTCGGTGATCAACGGCAGCATGATCGCTGACCTGATCGCCTATCTGGGCAGTATCGACTTCGTTATGGCCGACGTGGACCGCTGATCATGAGTACCCTTATCCAGACTGATCGTTTCGAACTCAGCGAAACCGAGCGCTCGGCCATCGAGCACGAAATGCATCACTACGAGGACTCCCGCGCGGCGTCCATCGAAGCCCTGAAGATCGTCCAGAAGCAACGCGGCTGGGTACCGGACGGCGCCATTCCGGCCATCGCCGACATCCTCGGCATCCCGGACAGCGACGTCGAGGGCGTGGCTACCTTCTATAGCCAGATCTTCCGCCAGCCGGTCGGCCGCCACATCATCCGCGTCTGCGACAGCATGGTCTGCTACATCGGCGGCCACGAGTCCGTGGTCGGCGAGATCCAGAAGCAGCTGGGAATCGGCCTCGGCCAGACCACCGCCGACGGCCGCTTCACCCTGCTGCCAGTGTGCTGCCTGGGCAACTGCGACAAGGCCCCGGCGATGATGATCGACGACGACACCTTCGGCGACCTGCGTCCCGACGGCGTCGCCAAACTGCTGGAGGCCTACGCATGAGTCGCCTCACCTCCTACGGCACGCCCAACCGCACCGCGCGCGCGGCCGAAACCCACCCGCTGACCTGGCGCCTGCGTGACGACGGCGCCCCGGTCTGGCTGGAGGAGTACCAGTCGAAGAATGGCTACGCCGCCGCGCGCAAGGCACTGGTGCAGATGGCCACCGACGACATCGTCCAGACCGTCAAGGACGCAGGCCTCAAGGGCCGCGGCGGTGCGGGCTTCCCCACCGGCGTGAAGTGGGGCCTGATGCCCAAGGACGAATCCCTCAACATCCGCTACCTGCTGTGCAACGCGGACGAGATGGAGCCCAACACCTGGAAGGACCGCATGCTCATGGAGCAGCTGCCGCACCTGCTGGTGGAAGGCATGCTGATCTCCGCGCGCGCCCTCAAGGCCTACCGCGGCTACATCTTCCTGCGCGGCGAGTACGTCGACGCGGCCCGCAACCTGAACCGCGCCATCGAGGAAGCCAAGGCCGCCGGCCTGCTGGGCAAGAACATCCTCGGCAGCGGCTTCGATTTCGAGCTGTTCGTGCACACCGGCGCCGGCCGCTATATCTGTGGCGAAGAGACCGCGCTGATCAACTCGCTGGAAGGCCGCCGCGCCAACCCGCGCTCCAAGCCGCCCTTCCCCGCCGCCGTTGGCGTCTGGGGCAAGCCGACCTGCGTGAACAACGTCGAAACCCTGTGCAACGTGCCGGCGATCGTCGAGCACGGTGTCGACTGGTACAAGGGCCTCGCCCGTCCGGGCAGCGAAGACATGGGCACCAAGCTCATGGGCTTCTCCGGCAAGGTGAAGAACCCCGGCATCTGGGAACTGCCCTTCGGCCTTCCGGCCCGCGAGCTGTTCGAGGACTACGCCGGCGGCATGCGCGACGGCTACAAGCTCAAGGCCTGGCAGCCGGGCGGCGCCGGTACCGGCTTCCTCCTGCCGGAACACCTGGACGCGCTGTTCTACGCCGGCGGCGTCGCCAAGGTCGGCACCCGTATGGGTACCGGTCTGGCCATGGCAGTGGACGACAGCGTCAACATGGTTTCCCTGCTGCGCAACATGGAAGAGTTCTTCGCCCGCGAATCGTGCGGCTGGTGCACTCCGTGCCGCGACGGCCTGCCGTGGAGCGTGAAGGTGCTGCGCGCGCTGGAGAAAGGCGAAGGCGCCCAGGGCGACCTGGAAACCCTCGAACAGCTCGTCAACTTCCTCGGCCCTGGCAAGACCTTCTGTGCCCACGCACCGGGTGCCGTCGAGCCGCTGGGCAGCGCACTGAAGTATTTCCGTCCCGAGTTCGAAGCGGGCATTTCCCGCCAGGCTCAGGCCGTACAAGCACCGCAGACCGTCGGCGCTTGATGCTTTGTTCGCCGGGCAAAGCGCCCGGCGTTGTTTCGTTGTTGTGCCGCGGCATGCCGCCGGCCCGATGAAACCGTGATTTCTATTAGCCACGCCCGCTGACAACGGGCCAACGAAGACTTAGACCCATGGCCACGATCCACGTAGACGGCAAGACGTTAGAAGTCGACGGAGCGGACAACCTGTTGCAGGCCTGTCTCTCCCTCGGTCTCGACATCCCCTACTTCTGCTGGCACCCGGCGCTCGGAAGCGTCGGCGCATGCCGCCAGTGCGCGGTCAAGCAGTACACCGACGAGAACGACAAACGCGGTCGTCTCGTCATGTCCTGCATGACTCCCGCCACCGACAACACCTGGATTTCCATCGAGGACGAAGAGGCCAAGCAGTTCCGCGCCAGCGTCGTCGAATGGCTGATGACCAACCACCCGCACGACTGCCCGGTCTGCGAGGAAGGCGGTCACTGCCACCTGCAGGACATGACGGTGATGACCGGCCACAACCAGCGCCGGTACCGCTTCACCAAGCGCACCCACCAGAACCAGGAGCTCGGCCCGTTCATCGCCCACGAGATGAACCGCTGCATCGCCTGCTACCGTTGCGTCCGTTACTACAAGGACTACGCCGGCGGCACCGACCTGGGTGTCTACGGCGCGCACGACAACGTCTACTTCGGCCGTATCGAGGACGGTGTGCTGGAGAGCGAATTCTCCGGCAACCTGACCGAGGTCTGCCCGACCGGCGTGTTCACCGACAAGACCCACTCCGAGCGCTACAACCGCAAGTGGGACATGCAGTTCGCCCCGAGCATCTGCCATGGCTGCTCCAGCGGCTGCAACATCAGCCCCGGCGAGCGTTACGGTGAAATCCGCCGCATCGAGAACCGCTACAACGGCTCGGTGAACCACTACTTCCTGTGCGACCGCGGCCGCTTCGGCTACGGCTACGTCAACCGCGAAGATCGCCCACGCCAGCCGCAACTGATGCTGAGCAAGCAGAAGCTCTCGCTGGATGGCGCCCTCGACCAGACCGCTGCCCTGCTCAAGGGCCGCAAGGTCATCGGTATCGGTTCGCCGCGTGCCAGCCTGGAAAGCAACTACGCCCTGGCCGAACTGGTCGGCGCGCAGAACTTCTACAGCGGCATCTCCGCTGACGAGCTGCAACGCCTGCAGCTGGTGCTGAAAGTGATGCAGGACGGCCCGCTGCCGGTGCCGACCATCCGTGACATCGAAGACCACGACGCAGTGTTCGTGCTCGGCGAAGACCTGACCCAGACCGCTGCCCGTATCGCCCTGGCCCTGCGCCAATCGGTGAAGGGCAAGGGCGAGGACATGGCTGCCGCGATGAAGATCCAGCCGTGGCTCGACGCCGCGGTGAAGACCATCGCCCAGCACGAGATGAACCCGCTGTTCATCGCCAGCCTGGATGAAACCCGCCTGGACGACGTGGCCGCCGAGTGCGTGCACGCCGCCACCGAAGACCTGGCCCGCCTGGGCTTCGCCGTGGCCCACGCCATCGACCCGAGCGCCCCGGCCGTGGCCGGCCTCGACGCCGAAGCCGCCGCCCTGGCCCAGCGCATCGCCGATGCCCTGGTCGCCGCCAAGCGTCCGCTGGTGGTTTCCGGCACTTCGCTGGGCAGCAACGCCCTGATCGAAGCCGCCGCCAACATCGCCAGCGCGCTGAAGAACCGCGAGAAGAACGGCTCCCTGAGCCTGGTGGTTCCGGAAGCCAACAGCCTGGGCCTGGCCCTCTTCGGCGGTGACTCCGTGGAAGCCGCCCTCGAGCAGCTGACCTCCGGCGCCGCCGATGCCGTGGTGATCCTGGAGAACGACCTGTACCGCCGCGCCGACGCTGCCGCTGTCGATGCCGCCCTGGCCGCTGCGAAGATCGTCGTCGTCGCCGACCACCAGCAGACCGCCACCAGCGCCAAGGCAACCGTCCTGCTGCCGGCCGCCAGCTTCGCCGAAGGCGATGGCACCCTGGTCAGCCAGGAAGGCCGCGCCCAGCGCTTCTTCCAGGTCTATGATCCGACCTACTACAACGCCGACATCCTGGTCCGCGAAGGCTGGCGCTGGCTGCACGCGCTGCACAGCACCCTGGAAGGCAAGCGTGTCGACTGGACCCAGCTGGACCACGTGATCGACGCCGTCGTCGCTGCCAAGCCGCAACTGGCCGGCATCCGCGAAGCTGCGCCGAACGCCGCGTTCCGCATCAAGGGCCTGAAGCTGGCGCGCGAGCCGCACCGCTACTCCGGCCGCACCTCGATGCGCGCCAACATCAACGTCAGCGAGCCGCGTCAGCCGCAGGACATCGACTCCGCGTTCGCCTTCTCCATGGAAGGCTACGCCGGCAGCACCGAGCCGCGTCAGCAGATTCCGTTCGCCTGGTCGCCGGGCTGGAACTCCCCGCAGGCCTGGAACAAGTTCCAGGACGAAGTCGGCGGTCATCTGCGCGCCGGCGATCCGGGCGTGCGCCTGATCGAGGCCAAGGGCGAGGCCCTGTGGTTCAGCGAGATTCCCGCGCCGTTCCACACCGCCGCCAGCCAGTTCAAGGTGGTGCCCTTCTATCACCTGTTCGGCAGCGAGGAGAACTCCTCGAAAGCCGCTCCGGTGCAGGAACGCATCCCGCAGACCTACGTCACCCTGGCCAAGGCCGAGGCTGACCGTCTGGGCGTCAACGAAGGTGCGATCATCCGCCTGACCGTCAAGGGCCAGGAGCTGCGCCTGCCGCTGCGTGTGAGCGAAGAGCTCGGCGCCGGCCTGGTTGCCCTGCCGATCGGCCTGCAAGGCATTCCCGCCGGTGTCATCGGCGCCGTCGCTGAAGGTCTGCAGGAGGCTGCCCAATGAGCTGGCTGACACCCGCCATCGTCGACATCCTGATCGAGGTCATCAAGGCCATCGTCATCCTGCTCGCCGTGGTCGTCTGCGGCGCGCTGCTCAGCTGGGTCGAGCGTCGTCTGCTCGGCCTCTGGCAGGACCGCTACGGTCCGAACCGGGTCGGCCCCTTCGGTGCCTTCCAGCTCGGCGCCGACATGCTGAAGATGTTCTTCAAGGAAGACTGGACCCCGCCGTTCGCCGACAAGATGATCTTCACCCTCGCCCCCATGATCGCCATGGGTGCGCTGCTGGTGGCCTTCGTCGTCATCCCGATCACCCCGACCTGGGGCGTGGCGGACCTGAACATCGGCATCCTGTTCTTCTTCGCCATGGCCGGCCTGACCGTCTACGCGGTGCTGTTCGCCGGCTGGTCGAGCAACAACAAGTTTGCCCTCCTCGGCAGCCTGCGCGCCTCGGCCCAGACCATCTCCTACGAGGTGTTCCTGGCCCTGTCGCTGATGGGCATCGTGGCCCAGGTCGGCTCGTTCAGCCTGCGCGACATCGTCGATTACCAGGCCGAGCACATGTGGTTCATCATCCCGCAGTTCTTCGGCTTCATGACCTTCTTCGTCGCCGGCGTCGCCGTGACCCACCGTCACCCGTTCGACCAGCCCGAAGCCGAGCAGGAACTGGCCGACGGTTACCACATCGAGTACGCCGGCATGAAATGGGGCATGTTCTTCGTCGGCGAGTACATCGGCATCGTGCTGGTGTCCGCGCTGCTGGCGACCCTGTTCTTCGGCGGCTGGCACGGTCCCTTCGGCATCCTGCCGCAGATCCCGTTCATCTGGTTCGCCCTGAAAACCGGCTTCTTCATCATGATGTTCATTCTGCTGCGGGCCTCGATCCCACGCCCGCGCTATGACCAGGTGATGGCCTTCAGCTGGAAGTTCTGCCTCCCGCTGACCCTGATCAACCTGCTGGTGACCGGCGCTGTCGTGCTGGCGACCCAGTAAGGAGTACGACCATGATCAAGTATATTTTCGACGTGGTGCACGGCACCTACACCCAGCTGCGCAGCCTGGTGATGATCTTCGGTCACGCCTTCCGCAAGCGTGACACCCTGCAATACCCGGAAGAGCCCGTGTACCTGCCGCCGCGCTACCGCGGCCGCATCGTGCTCACCCGCGACCCCGACGGCGAGGAGCGCTGCGTTGCGTGCAACCTCTGCGCCGTGGCCTGCCCGGTCGGCTGCATCTCCCTGCAGAAGGCCGAGATGGACGATGGCCGCTGGTACCCCGAGTTCTTCCGCATCAACTTCTCCCGCTGCATCTTCTGCGGCCTGTGCGAAGAAGCCTGCCCGACCACCGCGATCCAGCTGACCCCGGATTTCGAGATGGGCGAGTTCAAGCGCCAGGACCTGGTCTACGAGAAGGAAGACCTGCTGATCTCCGGCCCCGGCAAGAACCCGGACTACAACTTCTACCGCGTTGCCGGCATGGCCATCGCCGGCAAGCCGAAAGGCGCCGCGCAGAACGAGGCCGAACCGATCAACGTCAAGAGCCTGCTGCCGTAAGGAGACGTCGCGTGGAATTCGCTTTCTACTTCGCCGCCGGCGTCGCCGTGCTGGCAACCTTCCGGGTCATCACCAACAGCAACCCGGTGCATGCCCTGCTTTACCTCGTAATCTCGCTGCTGGCCATTTCGATGACCTTCTTCAGCCTCGGCGCTCCGTTCGCCGGCGCCCTGGAAATCATCGTCTACGCCGGCGCGATCATGGTGCTGTTCGTCTTCGTGGTCATGATGCTCAACCTCGGCCCGGCTATCGCCGAGCAGGAGCGCAAGTGGCTGACGCCCAAGGTCTGGATAGGCCCTGGCGCGCTGGCGGCCGTACTGCTGGTCGAGCTGCTGTGGATGCTCTCGCGCACTCCCAGCGGCGCCGGCATCGGTCACACCACCGTGGACGCCAAGGCCGTGGGCATCAGCCTGTTCGGCCCGTACCTGCTGGTCGTCGAACTGGCCTCGATGCTGCTGCTGGCGGCACTGGTCGCCGCCTACCACCTCGGCCGCCACGAAGCGAAGGACTAACTCCATGAACACAATTCCTCTCGAACACGGACTGGCACTCGCCGGTGTGCTGTTCTGCTTCGGCCTGGTGGGCCTGATGGTACGACGCAACATCCTGTTCGTACTGATGAGCCTGGAAGTGATGATGAACGCCGCCGCCCTGGCCTTCGTGGTCGCCGGTAGCCGCTGGGCCCAGCCCGACGGCCAGGTGATGTTCATCCTGGTGCTCAGCCTGGCTGCGGCCGAGGCCAGCATCGGCCTGGCGATCCTGCTCCAGCTGTATCGCCGCTTCCATACCCTCGATATCGACGCTGCCAGCGAGATGCGCGGATGAACCTGCTGCCCCTTACTTTCCTGTTCCCCCTGGTCGGCTTCCTGCTGCTCTCGTTCTCCCGTGGCAAGTGGTCGGAAAATCTCTCGGCACTGGTGGGTGTCGGCTCCGTGGGCCTGGCCGCCCTCTCCGCCTTCTGGGCGATCTGGAGCTTCCACAGCAACCCGCCCGAAGGTGGCGCCTACAGCCTGGTGCTGTGGCAATGGATGAGCGTTGGTGACTTCAAGACCAACTTCACCCTGTACCTGGACGGCCTGTCGGTCACCATGCTCGGCGTGGTCACCGGTGTCGGCTTCCTGATCCACCTGTTCGCCTCCTGGTACATGCGCGGTGAAACCGGCTACTCGCGGTTCTTCGCCTACACCAACCTGTTCATCGCCAGCATGCTGTTCCTGGTGCTGGGCGATAACCTGCTGTTCATGTACTTCGGCTGGGAAGGCGTGGGCCTGTGCTCCTACCTGCTGATCGGTTTCTATTACAACCACGTACCGAACGGCAACGCAGCGCTGAAGGCCTTCATCGTGACCCGCGTGGGTGACGTGTTCTTCGCCATCGGCATGTTCATCCTGTTCCAGCACCTGGGCACGCTGAACATCCAGGAACTGCTGGTCCTGGCTCCGCAGCACTTCGCCAAGGGCGACCTGTGGATCAACCTGGCCACCCTGATGCTGCTCGGCGGCGCTGTCGGCAAGTCCGCCCAGCTGCCGCTGCAGACCTGGCTGGCCGACGCGATGGCCGGTCCGACCCCGGTCTCCGCGCTGATCCACGCCGCCACCATGGTGACCGCGGGCGTCTACCTGATCGCCCGCTGCCACGGCCTGTTCGAGCTGGCTCCGAACGTCCTGGAGCTGGTCGGCATCATTGGCGCCGTGACCCTGGTACTGGCCGGCTTCGCCGCGCTGGTACAGACCGACATCAAGCGCATCCTCGCCTACTCGACCATGAGCCAGATCGGCTACATGTTCCTGGCCCTGGGCGTCGGCGCCTGGGGTGGCGCGATCTTCCACCTGATGACCCACGCCTTCTTCAAGGCCCTGCTGTTCCTTGCTTCGGGTGCGGTGATCGTCGCCTGCCACCACGAGCAGAACATCTTCAAGATGGGTGGCCTGTGGAAGAAGCTGCCGCTGGCCTATGCGAGCTTCGTGGTCGGTGGTGCAGCGCTGTCCGCCCTGCCCTTCCTGACCGCCGGCTTCTACTCCAAGGACGAGATCCTCTGGGAAGCCTTCGCCAGCGGTCACCAGAACCTGCTGATCGCCGGTCTGGTCGGTGCGTTCATGACCTCGCTGTACACCTTCCGCCTGATCTTCATCGCCTTCCACGGCGAAGCGAAGACCGAAGCGCACGCCGGCCATGGCATCAGCCACTGGCTGCCGCTGGGTGTGCTGATCGTGCTCTCCACCTTCATCGGCGCGCTGATCACTCCGCCGCTGGCCGGCGTCCTGCCGGAAAGCGCCGGTCATGCCGGTGGTGAAGCCAAGCACAGCCTGGAAATCGCCTCGGGCGCCATCGCCATCGCCGGTATCCTGCTGGCGGGCCTGCTGTTCCTCGGCAAGCGCCGCTTCGTCAGCGCCGTTGCCCAGAGCGCACCGGGCCGCTTCTTCGGCACCTGGTGGTACCACGCCTGGGGCTTCGACTGGCTGTACGACAAGCTGTTCGTGAAACCCTACCTGCTGATCTGCCGCCTGCTGGGCGCGGACCCGATCGACAAGACCCTGGTCCTGGTCCCGCTCACCGCCCGCGGTGGCAACAAACTCCTCAGCCTCACCGAGAACGGCCGCCTGCGTTGGTACGCCGCTTCCCTGGTGGGTGGCGCCGCGCTGCTCCTCGGCGCGCTGCTGCTGGCTTAATGAATTCACGAAAGAGATTGAGCCCGACATGATTCTGCCCTGGCTAATCCTGATCCCCTTCATCGGCGGCTTCCTTTGCTGGATCGCCGAGTACACCAGCAAGACCCTGCCGCGCTGGGTCGCCCTGGGATCGATGGTCCTGACCCTCGCCCTGAGCCTGTGGGTCTGGCACACCGGCGACTTCCAGCTGGCCCCGGCGCCGGGTGGCGAGCCGCAGTGGACCCTGCAGTTCCAGGTACCCTGGATCGAGCGCTTCGGCATCAGCGTGCACCTGGCAATGGACGGCCTGTCCCTGCTGATGGTCGCGCTGACCGGCCTGCTCGGCGTGCTGTCCGTCCTCTGCTCGTGGAACGAGATCCAGCGCCGCATCGGCTTCTTCCACCTGAACCTGCTGTGGATCCTGGGCGGTGTGATCGGCGTGTTCCTCGCCGTCGACCTGTTCCTGTTCTTCTTCTTCTGGGAAATGATGCTGGTGCCGATGTACTTCCTCATCGCGCTCTGGGGTCATAGCTCGGACGACGGCAAGAAGACCCGCATCTACGCCGCCACCAAGTTCTTCATCTTCACCCAGGCCAGCGGCCTGGTGATGCTGGTGGCGATCCTGGGCCTGGTGTTCGTGCACTACAACAGCACCGGCGTGCTGACCTTCAACTACGCCGACCTGCTGAAGACCCAGCTGCCGCCGCACACCGAGTGGATCCTGATGCTCGGCTTCTTCGTCGCCTTCGCGGTGAAGATGCCGGTAGTGCCGGTGCACTCCTGGCTGCCCGACGCCCACGCCCAGGCGCCGACCGCCGGCTCCGTGGACCTGGCCGGCATCCTGCTGAAGACCGCGGCCTACGGCCTGATCCGCTTCGCCCTGCCGCTGTTCCCGAACGCCTCGGCCGAGTTCGCCCCGATCGCCATGACCCTGGGTCTGATCGGCATCTTCTACGGCGCCTTCCTGTCGTTCGCACAGACCGACATCAAGCGCCTGGTGGCCTACTCCTCCGTGTCGCACATGGGCTTCGTGATGATCGGCATCTACTCCGGCAGCCCGCAGGCGCTGCAGGGTGTGGTCGTGCAGATGATCGCCCACGGCCTCTCCGCCGCCGCGCTGTTCATCCTGTGCGGCCAGCTGTACGAGCGCCTGCACACCCGTGACATGCGCAAGATGGGCGGCCTGTGGTCGCGCATCCCGTACCTGCCGGCCGTGGCACTGTTCTTCGCCACCGCGTCGCTGGGCCTGCCGGGCACCGGCAACTTCGTCGGCGAGTTCCTGATCCTGCTGGGCAGCTTCAAGGTCGTTCCGGTGATCACCGTGATCGCCACCTTCGGCCTGGTGTTCGGCTCGGTCTACTCGCTGATCATGATCCACCGCGCCTACTTCGGCCCGTCCAAGTCCGACACCGCCATCGCCGGCCTGAACGCCCGCGAGCTGCTGATGGTGCTCGGCCTGGCGGTGCTGCTGATCGTGCTCGGGGTCTACCCGCAGCCGGTCCTCGACACCTCCGCGGCAACCATGCACGGCGTCCAGCAATGGCTGGGCTCCGCCCTCTCCACTCTGGCAGCACGGTAAGCGCGACATGACCTTCACGATCCAACACTTCATCGCGCTCCTGCCGCTGCTCATCACCAGCGCCACCCTGGTGGTGGTGATGCTCGCCGTGGCCTGGAAGCGTAACCACTCGATGACCGCCACCCTCTCGGTGATCGGTCTGAACCTGGCGCTGCTGTCGATCTTCCCGGTGCTCAAGGTCACCCCGATCGAAGTCACGCCGCTGATGCTGGTGGACAACTTCGCCTGCTTCTACATGGCGCTGATCCTGATCGCCGCCCTGGCCTGCACCACGCTCGCCCATGCCTACATGGAGAGCTTCCCGGGCAACCGCGAAGAGCTCTACCTGCTCCTGCTGCTGTCCACCGCGGGCGGCCTGGTGCTGGTCAGCGCGCAGAACCTCGCCGGCCTGTTCATCGGCCTGGAACTGCTCTCGGTGCCGGTCTACGGCATGGTGGCGTACGCCTTCTTCAACAAGCGCACCCTGGAAGCGGGCATCAAGTACACCGTACTGTCCGCCGCCGGCTCCGCCTTCCTGCTGTTCGGCATGGCCCTGCTCTACGCCGAATCCGGCAGCCTGGGCTTCTCCGCCATCGGCGCGTCCCTGGCCGAAGGCACCAGCCATGGTCCGCTGCTGTCCATCGGCGTCGGCATGATGGTCGTCGGCCTGGGCTTCAAGCTGTCCCTGGCGCCGTTCCACCTGTGGACTCCGGACGTCTACGAAGGCGCCCCGGCGCCGGTGGCGACCTTCCTCGCCACCGCCAGCAAGGTCGCGGTGTTCGCCGTGCTCCTGCGCCTGTTCCAGATCGCTCCGGCGGCCCTGAACAACGGCCTGCTGCATGACGCCATCGCCGTCATCGCCATCGCCTCGATCCTGATCGGCAACCTGCTGGCGCTGACCCAGAGCAACATCAAGCGCCTGCTGGGCTACTCGTCCATCGCCCACTTCGGCTACCTGCTGATCGCCCTGGTCGCGAGCAAGGGCCTGGCCGTGGAAGCGGTCGGCGTCTACCTGACCACCTACGTCGTCACCACCCTGGGCGCCTTCGGCGTGGTCACCCTGATGTCCACCCCGTACAGCGGCCGCGACGCCGACGCGCTGTTCGAGTACCGCGGCCTGTTCTGGCGCCGTCCGGTGCTGACCGCCGTGATGACTGTGATGATGCTGTCCCTGGCCGGCATCCCGCTGACTGCCGGCTTCATCGGCAAGTTCTACATCGTCGCCACCGGCGTCGAGTCGCAGCACTGGTGGCTGGTCGGCTCCCTGGTACTGGGCAGCGCCATCGGCCTGTTCTACTACCTGCGCGTGATGGTGACCATGTTCCTGGTCGAGCCGAACATGAAACGCCACGACGCGCCCCTGGACTGGGCCCAGCGCGCCGGCGGCATCATGCTGGTAGCCATCGCCCTGCTCGCCTTCTTCCTCGGCGTCTACCCGCAACCGCTGCTGGACATCCTCCAGCACAGCGGCCTGGTAGCCGTCGCCGGCTAAGGTCGACAGGCAACAAAAAACCCCGCTTCGGCGGGGTTTTTTATTGGGTTCACGCAGGGGAGGCTGAAACGTAGGGCGTATAACGTTCCACGTTATACGCCGTTCAGCCCTGGCTTCAGGGCACTTCGAACGGACCTATGAAGTTGAGATCAACACCTGGTGAGACGACGTAGAACCGCGAGCGGTTATACGCCCTACTCCGCTTTCGGGCTTCCCTCTTCACTCCCGGTGAACAGATCCCACGAGGCCATGAACAGCGCTGCGATCAACGGGCCGATGACGAAGCCGTTGAGGCCGAACAGCGACATGCCGCCAAGGGTGGAGATCAGCACTACATAGTCGGGCATCTTGGTGTCCTTGCCGACCAGGATCGGGCGCAGGATGTTGTCCACCAGGCCGATCACCACCACGCAGAACAGCGTCAGCACCACGCCCTGCCAGATCGCGCCGGTGAGCAGGAAGTAAGCCGCCACCGGTACCCAGATCAGCCCCGCGCCGATGGCCGGCAGCAGCGAGAGGAAGGCCATCAGCGTGCCCCAGAGCAGCGAGCCCTGGATACCAAGGAACCAGAAGATCAGGCCGCCCAGCGCGCCCTGGGTCGCGGCAACGGCGATGTTGCCCTTTACCGTGGCGCGGATCACCGTGGTGAACTTGGCGAACAGGTGCTGCTTGTGCTCCCCGCTCAGCGGCACTGCCTGCTTGATCCGCTTGCCCAGCATCGGACCATCGCGCAGGAGGAAGAACAGCAGGTACAGCATGATGCCGAAGCTGATGACGAACTCGAAGGTGTTCTGGCCGATGCTGAAAGCCTTGGTGGCCACCAATTGGCTGGCCTGCATCGCGCCCGCCGAGAGTTTTTCCTGCAGGCTGGACAGGTCCGCCAGGTCGAAGCGTTCCAGCAACTGGTGCGCCCAGCCCGGCAGCGCGGCCACCGCCTGCTGGTAGTAGGCGATGAAGTTCAGCTCGCCCGACTTCAGGCGCTGGTAGACAGCCGCGCCCTCCTGCACCAGCGCCCCGGCGATGAAGGTCACCGGCAGGATCACGATCAGGAAGCACACGGCAAGGGAAATCAGCGCAGCGAGGTTGTTGCGCCCGTTGAGCTTCACCCGCAGACGGCGCTGCAGCGGGGCGAAGATGATCGCCAGGATGGTGCCCCAGAAGACTGCCCCGTAGAACGGCAGCAGGATCCAGCCGAAGGCCAGTGTGACCACCAGCAGCAGGGCGAGGAACGTCCGGTATTCCAGTTTCGATTCGAACATGAGCGGGTCCGTGGGTGGGTAACCTGCTCATTAGTCAGCAGAAGGCCTGCCAAGTGCAACTTTCCGTGGGCGATGCCCCGCCCCGGAGCGCCGCTGCTTCGGGTCAGAGCACCATCGCCGCGACCCAGCCGAAGATCAGCAGCGGCAGGTTGTAGTGCAGGAAGGTCGGCACCACGGTGTCCCAGATGTGGTTGTGCTGGCCGTCCACGTTCAGGCCGGAGGTCGGGCCGAGGGTGGAATCCGAAGCCGGCGAGCCCGCGTCACCCAATGCTCCTGCCGTGCCGACGATGCTGACGATGGCCAGCGGGCTGAAACCCAGGTGCACCGCCAGCGGGACAAAGATTGCCGCGATGATCGGCACCGTGGAGAAGGACGAGCCGATGCCCATGGTCACCAGCAGGCCCACCAGCAGCATCATGAAGGCGCCGAGCGCCTTGCTGCTGCCGATCCAGCCGGCGGCACTGTCCACCAGACTGGCGACCTGGCCAGTGGCGGTCATCACCGCGGCAAAGCCCTGGGCGGCGATCATGATGAAACCGATCATCGCCATCATCTTCATGCCTTCGGTAAACAGGTCGTCCGCTTCCTTCCAGCGCACCACGCCGGACAGCGAGAACACCAGGAAGCCCACCAGGGCGCCGAGGATCATCGAGTCCAGCAGCAGTTGCACCGCGAAGGCCGCCGCGACCGCGACACCGGCCACCACCAGGCTCATCCTGCTGTAGGGCGTATCGACGCGCTCGGCCTGCTCGATGCGCTCCAGGTCGTACTCGCGCTTGCGCCGGTAGCTGAAAAACACCGCGATGAGCAGGCCGCAGAGCATGCCCAGCGCCGGGATCAGCATGGCGTGGGTGACGTTGATGCCACTGACGTCCACGCCCGCACGCTGCACGTTGGCCAGCAGGATCTGGTTCAGGAAGATGTTGCCGAAGCCCACCGGCAGGAACATGTACGGAGTGATCAGGCCGAAGGTGATGACGCAGGCGATCAGTCGGCGGTCGATCTGCAGACGCGTCAGCACATAGAGCAGCGGCGGCACCAGCAGCGGGATGAAGGCGATGTGGATGGGCAGGATGTTCTGCGAGGAGATCGCCACCACCAGCAGCAGGCCGACCATCAGCCACTTGAAGCCATTGGAGCCGTTCGCCTCGTGCCGGCCGAGCATCGCCAGGGCACGGTCGGCCAGGGCGTGCGCCATTCCGGAGCGCGCGATGGCCACGGCGAAGGCACCCAGCATGGCGTAGGACAACGCCACGGTCGCACCGGCGCCCAGCCCGTCGTTGAATGCCTTGAGCGTGCCGTCCATGCCCAGGCCGCCGAGCAGGCCACCCGCTACCGCACCGGCGATCAGTGCGACCACCACGTGCACGCGACACAGGCTCAGCACCAGCATCAGGCCAATGGCGATCAGCACCGCATTCATATCCACACTCCCAGCGCATCGCCGCGCCAGGGCGCGGGCAAAAGGCGCGTACTCTGCCCAACACCGGGCGGGCTGTCAAAAGTTGAGTCGAATCAAGAGGTTTCCGCTGGAACAAGCACGCTTCTTGCCTGAATTTCTTTGCCCGTTGGCCAGGCACGCCAGAATCGCCTGTTTTCCGGCGTTTCGCCCCGTCACGGGTCAAGAAGATGCGGGAAAGGCCGATATACCGGGCATTCCCAGGCTTAGTTCAAACAAGGATTCCCCTCCATGCTCCTGCGCCGTCTTTCCATCCAGTGGAAGATCACGTTGCTGGCCGGCCTGTGCCTGCTCGGCGTCGTCTCGCTGCTGTCCGGTCTGTCCGTCTATCGCACCCAGCACAGTACCTCGCTGGTCAAGCAATCGAGCACCGAAATGCTCAACGAGGCGGCACAGGCGCGCCTGCAATCGCGCGGTGAGGTCCAGGCCATGCGCATCCAGCGCTACATCATGGATGCCTACCAGTACGGCAAGGGTTTCTCGCGGCAGGTCCTGTTCCTGCGCGACCAGGCGCAGAAGCGCTTCCTCGATGCCTACGACCTGCGCGAAGACCTCACCCGCCAGGTGAAGACCGCGCTGGAAGGCAACCCGGAGCTGCTGGGCCTCTACGTCGCCTTCGAGCCCGATGCGCTGGACGGCAAGGACAAGCTCTTCGCCGGCCAGGGCGAGCTGGGCAGCAACGACGCCGGGCGTTTCTCCATCTACTGGTCCCAGGCAACCCCCGGCCACCTGGAATCCGAGGCCATGGCCGAGTCGCTGCTGCAGGACACCAGCCCCGGCCCCAGCGGCAGCGCCTACAACGCCTGGTTCACCTGCCCCAGGACCACCGGCCAGCCGTGCGTGCTCGACCCCTACTTTGACGACGTCGGCAATAAGAAGATGCTGATGACCAGCATCGCCTTCCCACTGGAGCTGGACGGCAAGGTCATCGGCGTCATGGGCCTGGACATCAGCATGGAGAAGCTGCAGGAAATCGCCGTGGAAGGCAGCCAGGAACTCTACGAAGGCCAGGGCCGCGTCAGCATCGTCAGCGCCGCCGGCCTGCTGGCCGGGCACAGCGCGGACGCCAGCAAGCTGAGCAAGAAACTCCTGGAGGTTTACCCGAGCCAGGGCGCCGAACTGCTGCAGGCCATCGCCGGCAATCATGAGCAGGTCTTCCACAAGGACGATCAGCTGCGCGTGGTCGAACCGCTGCAACCGATTCCCGGCTCCAAGCCCTGGGGCGTGCTGCTGGAGGTTCCGCAGAACGTGCTGCTCGGCCCGGCCATCGAGCTGCAGAACGAGCTGGATGAGCAGCGCGTGCAAGGCACCGTGTCGCAGCTGGGCTTCGGCCTGGTCGCCATCCTGATCGGCCTCTTCGCCATGTGGCTCACTGCCCGCGGCGTGACCCGGCCGATCCTCAATGTCGCGGCCATGCTGCGCAACATCGCCAGCGGCGAAGGCGACCTGACCAGGCGCCTGGACTACAGCGGCAAGGACGAGCTGGGCGAGCTGGCCGGCTGGTTCAACCGCTTCCTCGACAAGCTGCAGCCGATCATCCGCGACGTGAAATCCTCGGTGCAGGACGCCCGCGCCACGGCCGACCAGTCCTCGGAAATCGCCAGCCAGACCAGCGCCGGCATGCAGCAGCAGTTCCGCGAAGTTGACCAGGTGGCCACCGCCTCGCAGGAGATGAGCGCCACCGCCCATGACGTCGCCAACAGCGCCGCCATGGCCGCCGATGCCGCCCGTGGCGCCGACGGTGCGACCCGCGATGGCCTGTCCGTGATCGACAACACCACCCGCCTGATCGACGAACTGGCCAGCGACATGAGCAGCGCCATGAGCCAGGTGGAAGGCCTTGCAGCCAGCAGCGAGCAGATCGGCTCGGTGCTGGAAGTGATCCGCGGCATCGCCGAGCAGACCAACCTGCTGGCGCTCAACGCCGCCATCGAAGCGGCCCGTGCCGGTGAAGCCGGTCGTGGCTTCGCAGTGGTCGCCGACGAGGTACGCAACCTCGCCAGGCGCACCCAGGATTCGGTGG
Organism: Enterobacterales bacterium AE_CKDN230030158-1A_HGKHYDSX7; assembly: GCA_046940325.1. Lineage (GTDB taxonomy): Bacteria > Pseudomonadota > Gammaproteobacteria > Pseudomonadales > Pseudomonadaceae > Pseudomonas. The sequence continues at coordinate 593,932 of JBKYMN010000004.1, forward strand.
AGGAAATCCGCCAGGTCATCGAAGGCCTGCAGAATGGCACTCGCGATGTGGTCGGTGCCATGAGCAACAGCCATCGCCAGGCGCAGGACAGTGTGAGTCAGGTCGAACAGGCCGTGGCCGCGCTGAAGCGCATCGGCGATGCGGTGGGTGTGATCACCGACATGAACCTGCAGATCGCCAGCGCTGCCGAGGAACAGAGCGCGGTGGCCGAGGAGATCAACCGCAACGTGGCGGGGATTCGTGACGTGACCGAATCGCTGTCGAGCCAGGCGCAGGAGTCGGCGCAGGTGAGCCAGTCGCTGAACAAGCTGGCGAACCACCAGCAGGGGTTGATGGATCAGTTCCGCGTTTGATTCCGAGAAGTCCGTGACCGGCCTGGCGGCCGGATCGCGGGCATGGCCCGCCCCTACAGGTCAGCACCGTATCCCTGCGGCTCTTGCAGGAGCGGGCCATGCCCGCGAACAGCACGGCACGAAGCGCTCCACGCAGACCCGGTCACCCCGCGCGACGCGGCAACTCGACCACCACCCGCAACCCTCCCAGCTCGCTGGCCTCCAGCTTCAGGCTGCCGCCGCAGGCCGCCGCGATATCCCGCGCGATGCCCAGGCCCAGCCCGTGCCCTGCCACCTGCTCGTCCAACCGAGTACCACGCTCCAGCACACTGTCACGCTGATCCTCGGCAATGCCCGGGCCATCGTCGTCAACGCTCAACCGGTAGGCAGCAACGCCCTTCTCCACCGTCAACCGGACCTGCGCGTCAGCCCACTTGCAGGCGTTGTCGAGCAGGTTGCCGAGCATCTCCAGCAGGTCCTCACGGTCGTACGGCAAGCGTGTCGCGGGCGACGCCTGCCAACCGATGGCAAGGTGGTCACCATGGATCAGCTTGAGCATCTCGCACAGGCTCGGCAGCTCGGCGTTGCAATCGAAATGCGCACCGGGCAGCGCTTCGCCCACCAGCCGGGCGCGACCCAGCTCGCGGGCCAGGCGCTGCTCGATCTGCTCCAGTTGCTCCTGCAGCACGCGGCGCAGTTCCGGGTGCTCACGCAGTTCCTCGCGATCGGCGAGGCTGATCAACACGGCCAGCGGCGTCTTCAGCGCGTGGCCGAGATTGCCCAGCGCGTTGCGCGAGCGGCGCAGGGTCTCCTCGGTGTGCTGCAGCAGATGGTTGGTCTGTTCCACCAGGGGTTCCAGCTCGCGGGGTACCTGGCTGTCGAGCTGGCTGCGCTGGCCTTCCTGTAACTGGGCGATCTGCTGGCGTACCCGTTCCAGCGGGCGCAGCGCACGGCGCACCGTGACGCCCTGGAACACCAGGATCAGCAGCAGCGCCAGCGCTCCCGAGCCGAGGCCGATGTTGCGCATGCGCTTGAAGCCCCGGAGGATCGGCGTGTAATCCTGGGCCACCACGATGCTCAGTCGCTTGCCGTAGCGTTTGTAGTCATTGCGGTAGACCAGCAGCATCTGCCCTTCCGGGCCATCCTCCAGGCCCTCGGCCAGCCCCTTGTGCTCGGGCAGGGCCAGTTCGCGGTCCCACAGGGAACGCGAGCGCCAGGTGACATCGTCGTAGCGGATCACGAAATAGCGCCCGGAGAAGAGTCGCTCGTAGCCCGCGTCCACACGCTGGTCATCCAGCTGCAGGCCAGCCGGCCCGCGCATGATGCTCACCAGCAGGCTCTCCGCCTCATCCTGCAGGCCGTTGGTGAGGTAGCGACGCACCCCCTGGTCGAACAGCCAGAGCCCGGCCTGGGCCAGGGCCAGGCCGACCACCAGTAGCACCACGCCCAGCCCGAGGCCGAGCCGGCGCTGGATCGATATCAATTGGCGGTCCCGTTGCCGGTGAAGCGATAGCCCTGCCCGCGCCGGGTTTCGATGATCTCGCGCCCCAGCTTGCGCCGCAGGTGATTGATGTGGACTTCGATGACGTTGGAGTCGCGCTCGGTCTCGCCGTCATACAGGTGCTCGGCCAGGTGCGACTTCGACAGCAGTTGCCCGGCATGCAGCATGAAGTAGCGCAGCAGACGGAACTCGGCGGAGGTCAGGTCGATCTCCTTGCCGCCCTGCTGTACGCACTGGCGCGACTCGTCCAGGCTCATCCCGGCCACTTCCAGCTGGCTCTGGTTGGCCAGCCCACGGGCACGGCGCAGCAGCGCCTGGATGCGCAGCAGCAGCTCCTCGGGATGGAAGGGTTTGGTCAGGTAGTCGTCGGCCCCGGCCTTCAGGCCGTCGATGCGTTCGGCCCAGGAGCCGCGCGCGGTGAGGATCAGCACCGGTGTCGCCAGGCCCATGCCGCGCCACTCCTGCAGCACCTCCAGGCCCGGCCGTCCCGGCAGGCCGAGGTCGAGGATGACCAGGTCATAGGGCTCGCTGGCCCCCTGCACGGCGGCGTCGCGGCCATCGGCCAGCCAGTCCACGGCGTAGCCCTGGCGGGTCAGGGTCGCCAGGAGTTCGTCAGCCAGGGGCACGTGGTCTTCCACCAGCAACAGGCGCATCAGTCGTCTTCCTTATCCTTGAGGATGCGGCCGTCGCGGGCATCCAGTTCCAGTTCGCGCACCACACCTTCGACGGTCAGCAGCTCGACTTCATAAATGTAGTTGCCATGCTCCTTCTCCAGCTCCGCCTCGAGCAGGCGCGAACCGGGATAGCGGCTCAGCGCGGCGGGGAGAATTTCCTCGAAGGGGCGGATCACCCCTTCCTTGCTCAGGCGCAGGGCTTCATCCTGGCTCAGGTCATGGGCCTGCACGACGCCGGCCAGTGCGGCAAGCGCCAGGCCCAGCAACGCCATGCGCGGCAGAACGGCTTTCATCAGTCATCCTGGTGATCGGTGAGGACTTCGCCGGTGACCGCATCCAGTTCGACATCCCACTTCACGCCCTGGGCGTCCTTGATGTCGACCTTGTAGAGATAGCGGCCATGTTCCAGCTCAAGCTCGCTATCGTACACCGAACCACCGGCATGCTTGGCCAGCGCCGTACGGTTGAGTTCCTCGAAGTGGCGGATGGTTCCGGCATCGCGCAGGCGCAGCGCCTCGTCAGGGCCGATATCGTGGGCCGTGGCAACGCCTGCGCCCAGCAGCAGGGCGGACAGCGCGGTCAGGGTCAGCAACCATTTCATGAACGTACCTCGTCAGAATTTCACTGCTGCAGCCTACGGCGAAGGACTTAATTCAAGCTGAATCGGCAAGGATCATTCACCCGCTGAAGTATCCTTGCTCCAGGCCTGCAGGCTCTATAATCGCGGCCTGCCATAGCGAGGCCCGCATGACCGCCATCCAGATCAAGACCCCCGCCCTCACCCTCAAGGCCGGTAGCCGCGCGCTCCAGCGCATCCGCGAACAAGGGCTGGCCCCCGCCGACGTCGGCATCCTGCCCGGCGCCGCCGGCGGCCCGAAAGCACTGGGTATCCAGGGCCTGGACCTCGCCCTGTTCGGAGAGTGGCTGCCGCGCGCACCGCGCGAACGCTCGCTGATCGGCGCCTCCATCGGTTCCTGGCGCTTCGCCAGCGCCTGCCTGCCCGACCCGGCCGAAGGCATTCGGCGCCTGGGCGAGCTCTACACCCAGCAGCGTTTCGCCCGCAACGCCAGCATCAGCGACGTGTCGAAAAGCTGCGCGAAGATGCTCGACGACCTGCTCGATGGCCACGACGCCAGCGTGCTGGACAACCCCTGGTACCGCCTCAACGTGGTGGTAGTGAAGAGCCACGGCCGCCTCGCGCAGGACGGCAAGGCCAATCTCGGCCTGGGCCTGGGCGCGGTCATCCGCGACAACCTGGTCGGCCGCCGCCACCTGCATCGGCACTTCGAGCGGCTGATCATCCACGACGCGCGCCGCGCACCGCCGCTGGAAGCGCTCTCCGACTTCCCCTCGCGCTACCTGCACCTGGACCTGGCCAACCTGCGCCACGCCCTGCTCGCTTCCGGTTCCATCCCGATGGTCATGGAAGGTGTACGCGACATCCCCGGCGCCGGGCCCGGCACCTACCGCGACGGCGGCCTGCTGGACTATCACCTGGACCTGCCCTACCAGCCCGAAGGCGTCGTGCTCTACCCGCACTTCACCGACAAGGTCATTCCCGGCTGGTTCGACAAGGGCCTGCCCTGGCGCCGTGGCGACGCCGGCCGTCTGCAGGACGTGCTGTTGCTGGCTCCATCGAAGGACTACCTGGCACATCTGCCGCACAACAAGTTGCCCGACCGCAAGGACTTCCACCGCTACCTCGGCGATGACGCCGGCCGCGAGCGCTACTGGCGCAAGGCGATGGATGAAAGCCGGCGGATGGGGGATGAGTTCCTTGAACTGGTGGACGGTGGGAAGCTTGGCGAACGCCTGCAGCCGCTCTGACGCTCTCACCCGCGCGACGGGTTCGCGAGCAAGCTCGCGCCTACGGAAAGCGCTCCGTACCTACCGGCGCGCGTAGGAGCGGTCTCCGTCCGCGGCGTCTCATCGGCCACTCCGTTGCCCGACCTGAGCGGGGATCAACCGATCGCAAACGGAGTCCGCGCCTGCAAAAAACTGCAGGCGCGCAGGAACGGATGCCGCACGAAATCGTGCCATCAGTAGCGACAGCCCTAACCCGGCTGCCCATCCAGCCGTGGTTTCCAGAACATCGGCCCGTAATGCAAGGCAAACAGCCCGAACGCCGCCACCCAACAGGCCGCCGCCATGCTCAGGCCTTCCAGCGGCAGCCAGATCACCAGCAGCACCCGCGCGACCACGCCCAGGTTGAGCAGCGCAAAAGCCCAGGCCATCGCCTTCGGTGGCTGTAGCGGCCGCCCGGTATGGCCGAGGCTGACACGGGCGACCATCGCCAGGATCAATCCACCCACGCCGCCCACGGTGAGCGCGTGGATGGCCAGACTCGGGTTGAAGGCCGGCGAGAAATTCCACACCGCCATGCCCGCCGGGGCCAACAGCATCCACAGATAGGCCAGGTGCAGCGACCAGAGCAGCGGTACACCCCAGTAGCCGCTGTCGTACCAGCGCCACAGGCGGATCAGGTGACCCACAGCAAGCGCTGCGAACAACGCTCCCATCAACGGGTGGGGCGTGAGAGCGAAACCGGCTGCGGTCAGGACCGCCGCCAGCAGGGTGCCGCCCAGCAGCGAATTGTCCAGCCAGTTCCAGGCCGGCACCTGGGCGGTGCGGCCCAGCCCGCGCTGGGTGAAGAAGGGAATCACACGGCCGCCGATCAGGCCCATCAGCGCCGCCACCAGCCAGAGCGCGCCCAGCGCACCACCGCGTTGCCAGGCGTCGTTGCCGACCCAGACGCCGGCCATCACCAGCGCATTGGCCAGTGTCAGCAGGCAGAGCACCACGATCACCGGGTAATTGCGCTTCTGCCGTACCTGCCACAGGCTACGGCCGATGAAGAAGGCCAGGGCCGGCAGGAAAGCCAGCTCCAGCGGCGTGACCAGCCACAGCGGCGCGCCCACCAGCCAGCCCAGGCGCGCGGCGAGCCAGACCAGCGCCAGCAGCATCAACGGCCTGCCGCTGATGCCGGGGCGACCGGTCCAGGTCTGCACCGCGGTCAGCAGGAACCCGGCGATGATCGCGACGGCAAAGCCGAACAGCATTTCATGGCGATGCCAGGCCAGCCAGCCTCCCAGGGGCTGCCAGGCCGGCAGCACGCCGAGCAGCACCGCCGCCCAGGCGGCGATACCGATCAGCGCGAACAACGCGCCGCCCAGGAAGAACGGGCGGAAGCCCAGCCGCCAGAGGGGCGGGATAGTCAACAGAGCCTTTCGATCAACCAGCAACACAGCAAGCCTCCCAGCCGTCCTTGCGCATCTGATGCTGGGCCACCAGCCGCAGCACATAGCCCAGCTTCAATAGTGTCGGCCCGAGGATGGTGAAGGCATGCGCGGCGACAACGCTTTGCAGGTTCAGGTGGCCATCGATGAAATAGGCGCCGACGACTCCCAGCAGCAAGAGCACGAGTCCGCCGGTCAGCAACGACCACGACATCGACAGGTTGCGTTGCGGGCAAGCGAAAAGACTTTCCATCACACACCTCCTCGGGTTGCGCCGGCCCGCCGTCGGGCCGGCGCGCAGGTTCAGGCCTCCAGCGCGCTGGCCGGGCCGAAGAACTCGTAGTGGGACTGTTGCTCGGGCACGCCGATCTCGCGCAGGTGGCGCTTCACCTGCGCCATGAACGGCTTGGGTCCGAGGAAATACGCATCCAGGTCGCGGTCCTGCGGCAGCCAGTCGGCCAGCAGCTCGCGGCTGAGGAAGCCCTCGACATGGGCTGCGTCCAGCTCGCGCGGTTCGCTGTAGCAGAAGTAGTGCTTGAGCTGCGGATGCGCATCGGACTGCGCCTCGACCCACTCGCGGAAAGCATGCACGCCACCGTGACGGGCGCAGTGGATGAAGTGCACCTCGCGCCCGGACTCCAGCGCCGGCTTGAGCATCGCCAGGGCCGGGGTGATGCCGACACCGGCAGTGATCAGCACCAGCGGCTTGTCACTCTCGCGCAGGACGAAATCGCCTGCCGGCGGGAACAGGTCCAGCTCATCGCCCGCGTTCAACTGGTCGTGCAGGTAGTTCGAGACCTTGCCCTGGGGCTCGCGCTTCACGCTGATACGGTACTCGCGGCCATTGGGCGCGTCGGACAACGAGTAGGTACGGCGCACCTCCTCCCCGTTGATCTCCAGGGACAGGCCGATGTACTGGCCGGGCTGGAACGCCAGCAGCGGCTCGCCATCCTGGGGCTGGAAGTAGAACGAGGTGATTTCCTCGCTCTCGACTGCCTTGCGGGCGATGCGGAAGCGCCGCGCGCCACGCCAGCCTCCCTGTTGTTCGGCATTGTGCTGGTACGCCGACTCCTCGGCGCCGATCAGAATGTCCGCCAGCTGGCCGTAGGCCGCGGCCCAGGCGTCGATCACCGCGTCGGTGGCGATCTCCTCGCCCAGCACTTCGCGGATCGCCCGCAGCAGGCAGGTACCGACGATGGGGTAGTGCTCGGGCTGGATCTGCAGGGCCACGTGCTTGTTGACGATCTTCGCCACCAGCGGGCCGAGTTGCTCCAGTTCGTCGATGTGGCGTGCATACATCAACACCCCGTTGGCCAGGGCGCGCGGCTGGTCGCCGCTGGCCTGGTGGGCCTGGTTGAACAGCGGACGAACCTCCGGGTACTCGCTGAGCATCATCTTGTAGAAATGCTGGGTCAGGGATTCCCCGCCGGTCTCCAGCAGCGGGACAGTGGCCTTGACCAGGGTACGGTGTTCGTTGGACAGCATCTGAAACTCCTCGGGTTGGCCAGGCCGTGAGTGGGGCGGCCTGTGCTTTCTATTGGAGGTATTTCAGGAAGCGTGCCAAACACGCAGCCCAGTATTTACGGGACCTGAGGAAGATCATGAGTCATAATGACCCCTATCCTTTTGCGTCAAAATGACTACACAGAGGTCAAAATGACTCGAAACCCCTTGCTGGCCACCCTGCTCCCGCTGGTGGCCGACCTGTCCCGCGAGCTGCCGGAGAGCGAACGCTACCGCCGCCTGCTCGAAGCCCTGCGTGGCCTGCTGCCCTGCGACGCTACCGCCCTGCTGCGCCTGGAAGGCGACCAACTGGTCCCGCTGGCCGTGGACGGCCTGAGTCCCGACACCCTCGGGCGCCGCTTCAAGATCAGCGAACACCCGCGCCTGCGGGCCCTGATCGAACACCCCGGCCCGACCCACTTCGCCGCCGACTGCGGCCTGCCGGACCCTTATGACGGGCTGGTGGAAGGCCTGCACGGCCATCTCGAGGTCCACGACTGCCTGGGTTGCCCGCTGCTGGTGGACGAGCAGCCCTGGGGCCTGCTGACGCTCGATGCACTGGACCCTGAGCGTTTCTCCAGCGGCGACCTGGATAACCTGGAGGCCTTCGCCAGCCTGGCCGCCGCCACGGTAAAAGCCAGCCAGCGCATGCTCGACCTGGCCCGCCGCGCCGAGCAGGAGCAGCAACGCGCCGATGCCTACCAGCGCGCCTCGGGTGACCAGCCCAGGGAACTGATCGGCCAGAGCAAGGCCCATCAGGCGTTGATGGGCGAAATCCAGGTGGTGGCCGGCAGCGACCTGAGTGTGTTGATCACCGGCGAGACCGGTGTCGGCAAGGAGCTGGTCGCCCAGTCGATCCACGCCCATTCGCTGCGCCGCGGCAAACCCCTGGTCAGCCTCAACTGCGCGGCGCTGCCGGAAACCCTGGTGGAAAGCGAGCTGTTCGGCCACGTGCGCGGCGCCTTCTCCGGCGCGGTGGGCGAACGCAGCGGCAAGTTCGAACTGGCCGATGGCGGCACCCTGTTCCTCGACGAAGTGGGCGAACTGCCCCTGGCGATCCAGGCCAAGCTGCTGCGGGTGCTGCAGAGCGGCCAGTTGCAGCGCGTGGGCTCGGACCGCGAACACCATGTGGACGTACGCCTGATCGCCGCCACCAACCGCGACCTGGCCGAAGAGGTCCGTGCCGGCCGTTTCCGCGCCGACCTCTACCACCGCCTCAGCGTCTACCCGCTGCGCGTGCCGCCCCTGCGCGAGCGTGGCAACGACATCCTGCTGCTGGCCGGCTACTTCCTCGAACAGAACCGCCCGCGCCTGGGCCTGCGCAGCCTGCGCCTGACCCGCGAGGCCCAGGCCGCGCTGGTCGGCTACGCCTGGCCGGGCAACGTGCGCGAACTGGAGCACCTGATCGGTCGCGCCTCCCTCAAGGCCCTGGCAAACCACTCCCAGCGCTCGCGCATCCTCAGCCTGGACGTGGAGGACCTGACGCTGAACGCCCTCCACCACACTCCTGGCGATGCCGATGCGAGCTCACCCGAAGGCAGTGCGGCCGCCGAACCGGTAGGCGAACTGCGCCCGGCAGTGGACGCCTTCCAGCGCCGCCTGATCAGCCAGAGCCTGGAGCGCCACGCCGGCAACTGGGCTGCTGTCGCCCGCGAGGTAGGCCTGGACCGCGCCAATCTCAATCGCCTGGCCCGGCGCCTGGCGATCAAGTGAACCGCTGGCCGGAACGCCCGGCCGGCCAGGCGCGATGGTGGTAGACTACGCGCCCATTTTCCGGCCGCCCCGTTCCCGAGGCGGCGATCGTCACAGAGCACGCTACTTTGGAACTGTTCAAGGAATTCACCTTCGAGTCCGCCCACCGCCTGCCCCACGTTCCCGCCGGGCACCAGTGCGGCCGTCTGCATGGCCACTCCTTCCGGGCCGCCATCTACATCGAAGGCAAGGTCGATCCGCATACCGGCTGGATTCGTGATTTCGCCGAGATCAAGCAGATCTTCAAGCCGATCTACGACCAGCTCGACCACAACTACCTGAACGACATTCCCGGCCTGGAAAACCCCACCAGCGAAAACCTCTGCCGCTGGATCTGGCAACAGCTCAAGCCGCTGCTGCCGGAGCTGTCCAAGGTGCGCGTACACGAGACCTGCACCAGCGGTTGCGAATACCGCGGCGACTGATGCGCAGTGAATGAAGGAAGCCGGCTGACGCCGGCTTCCTTGCTTCAGAACAACCCCATCTGCCGGTCGATCAACGCGCTGAAGTCATCGTCCACGAAGGGCAGGATGGCGTCCGCAATCGGCTGCAGTTGCCGGCTGACGTAGTGGTCGTAATCGATCGGCGAGCTCTGCGTTTCCAGCGGTTCCGGGCCATTGACCGTGATCACGTAGCTGATCCAGCCGCCGCGCTGGTACTGGCGCGGGCGCCCCTGGCGCTCGTTGAACTCGTCGGCGATCCGCGCCGCCCGCACATGGGGCGGCACATTGCGCTCGTAGTCGCTCAACTGCCGGCGCAGGCGCTTGCGGAAGATCAGCAACTCATCCTGTTCCCCCGCCAGGGTGCGCTGCACGTACTCACGAACGTAATCGCGATAGGGCTGGCGCTGGAAGATGCGCAGGTAGAGCTCCTGCTGGAACTGCTGGGCCAGCGGCGACCAGTCGGTGCGCACGGTTTCCAGGCCCTTGAAGACCATCTCGTCACTCCCGTCGTCACGCCGCACCAGGCCCGCGTAGCGCTTCTTGCTGCCCTCTTCCGCGCCACGGATGGTCGGCATCAGGAAGCGCCGGAAGTGCCGTTCGAACTGGATTTCCAGCGCGCTTTCCAACCCGTATTCCTCGCGCAGGTGCTGCGCCCACCACTGGTTGATGTGGCTCACCAGGGCGTGGCCGATCGCGGCGGCTTCCGCTTCGCCGTGGGCGCGACCGAGCCAGACGAAGGTGGAGTCGGTGTCGCCGTAGATCACCCGGTGCCCCCGCCCTTCGATCAGCTCGCGGGTACGCCGCATGATCTCGTGGCCGCGCATCGTGATGGACGAAGCCAGGCGCGGGTCGAAGAAGCGGCAGCCGCTGGAACCGAGCACGCCGTAGAAGGCGTTCATGATGATCTTCAGCGCCTGGGAGAGCGGCGCGTTGCCCTCGCGCTTGGCGGCATCGCGGCCCTGCCAGACCCGCTCGACGATGGCCGGCAGGCAGTGCTGGGTCCGCGAGAAACGCCCACCCCGGAAACCGGGGATCGAGGCGTCGTCCGACGGGTCGCTCAGGCCCTCCACCAGCCCCACCGGGTCGATCAGGAAGGTGCGGATGATCGACGGGTACAGGCTCTTGTAGTCCAGCACCAGCACCGACTCGTAGAGCCCCGGCCGCGAGTCCATGACGAAGCCGCCCGGGCTCGCCTCCGGCGCCTTGCCGCCGAGATTCGGCGCGACGTAGCCCAACCGGTGCATCGGCGGCAGGTAGAGGTGGGTGAAGGCCGCCACCGAGCCGCCGCTGCGGTCTGCCGGCAGCCCGGTGACGCTGGCGCGTTCGAGCAGGAAGTCGAGGATGCGGGTCTTCTCGAAGATCCGCGTGACCAGCTCACAGTCCTTGAGGTTGTACTTGGCCAGTGCCGGCTTGTCCTCGGCGAAGCGGCGGTCGATCTCGGCCATGCGATCGTAGGGATTGTCGATCGACTTGCCCTCGCCCAGCAGGCTCTGCGAAACGCTCTCCAGGCTGAACGAAGGGAAGTTCCAGAACGCCGAGCGCAGCGCCTCGATACCGTCGATGATCAGCCGCCCGGCCGCCGCCGCGAAGTAGTGGTTGGACGAGGCGTGCTGCCGCCAACCCATCTCGTCACCGCCACGGCCCAGTCGCAGCGGGATCTCGAGGCGCTTGGAGTGTTCCTGCAGCACGCGCAGGTCGAACTGCACCAGGTTCCAGCCGATGATCGCGTCGGGGTCGTGCTCGGCCAGCCAGTGGTTCAGGCGCTCCAGCAGCTCGGCGCGGCTGTCGCAGTACTCCAGCGCGAAATCGCGTTCGCCATCCACCCCATTGGCCGGACCGAGCATGTAGACCTGGCGCTGGCCGCAGCCTTCCAGGGCGATGGAATAGAGATCGCCACGGATATTGGTCTCGATATCCAGCGAGACCAACCGCAGCTTCGGCCGATAGTCCGGGTCGGGGCGCAACTGCGCGTCCAGCGTGCCGCCATTGGCGCCCGGCTTGCCGCTGTAGAGCACAGGCGCAGTGATGAAGCGCTCCATCAGGTAGCGTTCGGGCGGGCGGATATCGGCTTCGAAGACTTCCACGCCGGCCTCGCGCAGGCGCTTTTCCAGGTTCATCAACTGGCGGTGCTGCTGGCAGTACAGGCCCAGCACCGGGCGCTGCTGGAAGTCGCGCAGGCCCAGCGGGCGCAGCTGCGCGCCGCGTTCCGCCGCCAGCAACTGCTCGGCGCGGGCGCGCTGCTCGGCCGGCAGGAAGGCCACCGAGGTCTGCGGCGGCAGCAGCACATGCCGGGGGCCTTCGTCCGTGGCCAGCCAGAAGCCCACCTCGGTGCCTTCGGGCGTATCCCGCCAATGTCGGGTCAGGACGAAACCCTGCCTTGCCTCCACGCTCTAATCACCCGTCTGTCGAATCACCCCGCCATTGTACCGGTCCCCTGACGGATTCGTTGCAAGGCGTGTAAATCCGACCGATGCGTTTGACGCACGCCCCGCGTCTGCCCAAGCTAGCGGGCTTTCGTTTGCCTGCCAGGACTCGCCTGTGACCGATTCGTCCCGCCACTGGACCCGCCCTCTCCTCGCCACCCTCTGTTTCGCCACCCTGCTCTCGGGCTGCGGCCTGTTCGGCAAAAAACCCGAAGAAGCCCAGGCGCCGACCTACGACAAGGCCGACTGGTCCGACCTGCCGAAGACCGCCGACACCGACGTGGTGCAGGGCTTCACCGCCTGGCGCTCGGCCTGCGCGGTACGCCTGAAGAAGGACGACACCTGGGCGCCCACCTGTGCCGACGCGGCGAGCGTCCCGGCCTCCGCACCGGCCATCCGCGACTTCATGCAGGCGCATCTGCAGCCCTACCAGCTGCGCTCGGGTGAAGGCAGCCGGAACGGCCTGATCACTGGCTACTACGAACCGGTCTACCGTGGCAGCCTCGAGCGCGACGCGAAACACACCGTGCCCGTGTATGGCGTCCCGAAGGACCTGATCAGCGTGGCTCTGGACAGCGTCTACCCCGAACTCAAGGGCAAGCGCCTGCGCGGCAAGCTCGAAGGCAACACCCTGGTGCCCTACGCCGACGCCGCCGGCATTCGCCGCGACGGCATCAACGCGCCTGTACTGGCCTGGCTGCCCGACCCGATGGACCTGCAGTTCCTGCAGATCCAGGGCTCCGGCCGCGTCGAACTGAGCTCCGGGCGCCAGCTGCGCCTGGGCTACGCCGACCAGAACGGCCGCCCCTACAAGCCCGTCGGCCGCTGGCTGGTGGAACAGGGCGAACTGAGCAAGGAAGAAGTCAGCATGGCGCGTATCCGCGACTGGGCCCGCGCCCACCCGCAGCGCGTCGACGAATTGCTGGCGAGCAACCCCAGCTACGTGTTCTTCAGCCAGCGCCCGGACAGCAACGAGGGCCCGCGCGGCTCGCTGAACGTGCCGCTGACGCCCGGTTACAGCGTGGCCATCGACCGCAAGGTGATCCCGCTGGGCAGCCTGATGTGGCTGTCCACCACCCGCCCGGACGGCGCCCCGGTAGTACGCCCGGTGGCCGCCCAGGACACCGGCGGCGCCATTGTCGGCGAAGTGCGCGCGGACCTGTTCTGGGGCACCGGCGACACCGCCGGCGAACTGGCCGGGCACATGAAGCAGGACGGGCAGTTGTGGCTGCTGTGGCCGAAGGACAAGGCGCTACCAGGCGCCTGATTCATGCGTAGGAGTCATAGAGAAAATTCCTACTCGCCCTACAGGGCTCCCTGAATCACCGGCGCCACCCTGAACGGGACAATGGTCGGCGAACCCGGATTCACCGGGTTCGCTTCCCATCAATCCGTGACTGGTGCCTGCCATGAAAGACAACCGATTGCCCCTGCGCGCCCAACGGCAGCAACGGGGCTGGCCTCTCGACTACGACGTCCTCTGCTGTATCGGCGCCATCGCGCTGACCCTGCTGTTCTTCGGGGTCGATCAACTGTTCATGTCCAAGCGGCCCGGCACGGGTGTGATCGAGCAACAGCGCAGCATTCCCCAGCGAGCGGACTTGCCGGCGAGCCAGGCCCTGGCCTCGGTGAACCACACCCGCCCGTAGCCGGCGAGCGTCAGTGGCCCTGGCGGAACTGTCCCGGCGTCATCCCGCTCCAGCGGCGGAAGGCCTTGGCGAAGGCACTCTCATCCGAGAAGCCCAGGCGCTCGGCCACCTCGCCCAGCCGCGGGGAGTCGCGCAGCAGTTGCTCGGCCATGGCGTACAGCACCTGCTCACGCAGCAGCTTGAAGCTGCTGCCCTCGTCGGCCAGTTTGCGGTTGAGATGGCGCCCGCTGAGCTCCAGCTGATCAGCCACCTTCTCCTTGCCCCAGCGCGGGTTCTGCCGTAACAGCTGCTGCACGTGCGCGGCCAGGCTCTGCGCGCCCAGGCGTTCGAGCTGCGCATCGGCCAACGCGCGCAGGTGCTCGCGCATCAGGGCATTGGCCTGGATCAGCGGTACATCGAGATCGGCCACGGCAAAGCTCAAGGCATTTGCTGCGCCCTCGAAGCTTACCGCGCACCCCAGTACCTCGTCGTATCGGGCGGGCTCGCCCCGTGCGGCATGGCCCAGGACCAGCCGCTGCGGCTTGACGCGATCACCGGTGATCCAGCGGGTCAGGTGCACCAGGCTGGCCAGCGCAGCCTCCACCCGCTCCTCGCGCCGCACGCAATAGCTCGGTCGATAGACCAGGCGCACCTGCGTCGCGTCCTGCTCACGCTGGAACTCGCTGCCCTCGGCGATGATCGGGTAATACTCGAGCAAGGCGTCCAGCGCCTCGCCGTAATGCTCGCAGCTCATCAGCAACGCGCCGACCATGTCCAGATGGCCGACCTGCAGGGCGCTGCCCAGTCGCAGGCCCAGCAGCGGGTCGCCTGAAGCGGCGCAAATGGCTTCCCAGAAGGCGTCCTGGCGCTGCAGGGGAATGCGCGGTTCCAGGCTGGCCGCCTGCAGATCGGCAGGCACCGGCAGCCCCAGGCGCTGGGCGGCCTGCAGGATACCCTGGGCGTAGTGGACGGTAATGGTGTGCGGCATGGTCCCGAATTAACCGGTGAAGGTCCCGATTGAGCCGTTACCGGGCGGTAACGGTCCCCTATGCTTGCCAATTAAACGATAAATACAAACAAGAGTCGCCTTGCATGCCTAATCCAACCGGAGCCGCGCCCGTGCCGCCGGCTGCAGTCCATTCGCCAGTCCCCGCCCTCCCGCTGCGGGAGAACGGTGATGCCTGAAGTCCACCTCGAATTCTCCGGCGGCTCGATGATCGCGCTGAACGCCATCATCGCCCTGATGATGTTCGGCGTCTCGCTGGAACTGCGCCGCGACGACTTCGCGCGCATCCTGCGCCAGCCCAAGGCTCCGGTGATCGGCATGCTGGTGCAGTTCCTGCTGCTGCCGGCGGCCACCTGCCTGCTGACCATCGCCCTGCCCATCGACCCGGAACTGGCGTTGGGGATGATCCTGGTGGCCACCTGCCCCAGCGGCACCTTCTCCAACATCATGACCTGGATGGCGCGCGGTAACGTCGCCGTGTCGGCCAGCGTCACCGCCGTGTCGGGCCTCAGCGCGGGGATCTTCACGCCGCTGAATTTCGCCCTCTACGCCGGCCTCAACCCGGCCACCCGCGACCGCCTCACGCAGATCCACATCGACCCGCTGGAGCTGGTGGGCGTGGTGCTGCTGGTGCTGATCCTGCCGATGCTGCTGGGCATGGCCCTGGGCAAGCACAAGCCGCAACTGGCGCGGCGCCTGGAGAAGCCCATGCGGCAGCTGTCGCTGCTGGTCATGCTGGGCTTCGTCGGCATGGCCTTCGCCAAGAACTTCCAGCAGTTCATGGCCTACTTCCACCTGTTCTTCTGGCTGGTGCTGCTGCTCAACGGCACCGCGCTGCTGCTGGGCTACACCTGCGCGCGGCTGTGGAAGCTGCCGGACGCCGATGTGCGCGCCGTGACCCTGGAAAGCGGCATCCACAACTCCGCGCTGGGCATGGCGCTGATCCTCACCTTCTTCCCGCAGGCCGGCGGCATGCTGCTGATCGCGGCGTTCTGGGGCTGCTGGCAACTGTTCTCCGGGCTGGTCCTGGCGCAGCTCTGGGCGCGCCGCGAACCTCGCGCAGCCGTCGTGGCCGCCCCGTGAACGCACCCGCCATCGCCCTGGGTGGCTTCATCCTGCTGGCCTATACCCTGGAAGCCATCACCGGCTTCGGCAGCGTGGTGATCGCCCTGTCCCTCGGCGCGCTGCTGATGCCCATCGAAACCCTGCTGCCGATACTGGTGCCGCTGAACATCGGCATGACCGGCTACCTGTGCTGGCGCCACCACCGGCTGATCGACACCCGACTGCTGCTGCGTACCGTGCTGCCGGGGATGCTGCTGGGCATGCTGATCGGCTACCTGCTGCTGCCGCACCTGGACCCGCAGCCGCTCAAGCGCGGCCTCGGCGTGCTGATTCTCTGGTTCGCCGGCCGCGAGCTGTGGCGCCTGCGCTCCAGCGCGCCGGTTCGCGCCCACACGCCAGGCTGGGTGGTACGCCTGGCCACCGGCGCCGCCGGGGTCTGCCATGGCCTGTTCGCTTCCGGCGGGCCACTGCTGGTCTACGCCCTGGCCACCCGCCCGCTGGACAAGACCCGCCTGCGCGCCACCCTGGTCTGCGTCTGGTTCACCCTCAACGGCCTGCTGACGATCGCCTTCCTCCTCGATGGTCGCCTGCGCCCGGCGCTGCCCCAGGTGCTCGCCTACGCGCCCCTGCTGCTGCTCGGTGTGTGGCTGGGCGAACGCCTGCACCACCGTTTCGAGGAACGTCACTTCCGCCTCACCATCCACTGCCTGCTGCTGGTCAGCGGCGTCCTGCTGCTGTCGCCCTGGAGTCTCCTGTGAGCTACGACATCATCATCAAGAACGGCCTGTACTTCGACGGCAGCGATGCCCCCGGCAGCCCGCGCCATGTCGGTATCAAGGACGGGCGCATCGATACGCTGAGCGTCAGCCCGCTGGACGAAAGCGGCTGCGGGGAGGTCATCGATGCCAGCGGCCGCTGGGTCACCCCCGGCTTCCTGGAAATCCACTCGCACTACGACGCCGAGGCCATTGCCGCGCCAGCGCTGAAGGAGTCGGTGCGGCATGGCGTGACCACCGTGTCCGTCGGCTCCTGCTCGATCAGCATGGTGCTGGGCGAAGCCGAGGACTGCTCCGACCTGTTCACCCGTGTCGAAGCCGTGCCGCGCGAGCAGGTGCTGCCGATCCTGCGCGACAAGCGCACCTGGAAGGACGCCAGGGGTTACCGCGCCTTCTACGACCAGCAACCGCTGGGGCCCAATCTCTGCTCCTTCCTTGGCCATTCCGAACTGCGCGTCACGGTGATGGGCCTGGAGCGCGCCATCAGCGGCGCCAAGCCCACCGAGGCCGAACTGCAACGCATGGAGGAACTGCTGGAACAGGCACTGGACGCCGGCTGCTTCGGCCTTTCGGTGATGACCACGCGGCTGGACAAGATGGACGGCGACCGCGCCTGGTCCAGCCCACTGCCCTCCACCTTCGCCAGCTGGAAGGAGTTCTCCCGCCTGTTCGCCGTGCTGCGCCGACGCAACGCGCTGATGCAGGGTGCGCCCAATGCGGTCACCAAGATCAACGTGTTCGCCTTCCTCTACCAGGCCCACGGCTGGTTCCGCCGCCCGCTCAAGTGCTCGATGCTGACTGCGCTGGACCTCAAGTCCCAGCCCTTCATGCACCGCATCACCCGCGCCTCGGGCTGGGTCGCCAACCGGGTGCTGCGCGGTCGCTACCGCTGGCAGACCCTCCCCGCGCCCTTCGTGGTGCGTATCGAGGGGCTGAACATGAACGGCTTCGAAGAGTTCGGCGCCGGCGAAGTACTGCGCGACATCAAGGACCCGGACGAGCTCTACACCCGCATCCAGGACCCGGCCTTCCGCGAGCGCTTCAAGAAGGACATCAAGGCCACCCTCAGCCTCGGCCTGTGGCACCGCAACCTGTCCGACTGCTGGGTGCGCGAATGCCCGGACGCTTCCCTGGTCGGGCGCAACTTCGAGGACATCGGCCGCGAGCGCGGGCTGGACCCGGTGGACGCCTTCTTCGAGCTGGCCGGCCAGTACCGCAATGCGCTGAAATGGACCACCTGCTACGGCAACCACCGCCCCGAGATCATGGGCAAGCTGCTGGCCAGCCCCTGGACCCAGCCGGGTTTCGCCGATTCCGGCGCGCACCTGGCGTCCCATGCGCAGTACAACTTCCCGCTGCGCTTCCTGAAATACGTGCGCGACGCTGAACTGGCGGGCGCCGGCTTCATGCCGACCGGCCGCGCGGTGCACCGCCTGACGGGCGAACTGGCGGACTTCGCCGGGATCGACGCCGGCTACATCCGCGTGGGCGACCGCGCCGACCTGGTAGTGGTCAACCCCGCCGGGCTGACCGACGAGCTGGACGCAGTCTGCGAAGCGCCCATGGAAGTCATCGGCCTGACGCGCCTGGTGAAGCGCAACGACGATGCCGTGGACGCCACGCTGATCAACGGCCGCGTGGCCTATCGCCGCGAGAGCGGCTTCCCCGAGGCGCTGGGCAAGGAGCGCGTATTCGGCACCTTCCTGCCCGGCCGCGATGTGCTGAGCCGGCCGCAGGAAGTGCCGTCGGGCAGCCCGGTTTACGGCCGGTAACGTCAATGCAGTCGAGGGTTCGCGAGCAAGCTCGCTCCTACAGGTGCAGCACCTGCGCTGCTCGCGAACCCGCCTTGCCCTTCCCACGCTCCTGCGTCACGCATCACCAGAGAATCTGCACGCCGATCTGCCCTTGCAGGCTGGAATAGTCGTCCTGCCCACTCTGCACGCCGACCTCGCCCCACAGGTTCCAGCGCTCGGCCAGGGCATGCTGTGCGCCCAGCTTGACCTCGTAACGATCCCTGGGCAGGTCGTCGTTGACCCGTGTACCGCCCATGCGAACCGACGCCTGATGCTGGCTGTGCCACCAGTTGACCTCCATGAACGGTTGCAGGACAGCGGCGCTGCCGGTGCGTTGCTGCCCATGGAGGCGCGCGCCCAGGCGGCTGACCCAGCCGTCCACGTCATCGCTCTGCACGCGGGTGCCATTGGTTTCCGTGACATTGTCCTGGTCATAGGCGATGTACAGCACCTGCACCTGGGGTTCGATGTACCAGCGGCTGCCCGGCTGTTCCTGGACCAGCGTGGCGTGGCCGACTTCCAGTGAAGTGGTCCAGGTACTGCTGTCGTAGTCCTCGCTGGGCAGGCCGTCGCCGTCCACCTGGTTGTCGTACCAACCGTAGGCGCTCCAGGTGTCGAGGTAGAAACCGCTCTGGTCATCCTTGGGCTGGGGATGCCAGGTGAGGTAGACGCCCGCGGCATAACCGTCGACGTCACCCTTGGAATGCACGGAGAGACCATCCACCCTGGAGCGGCTGCTGACTTGCCCGGCGGCGCCCATCACGCCGATCTGCACGCGGTTGGCGGCATCCTGCCAGTCGATCAGGTCGGCGCCGAAGTGCACCAGGCTGCTGTCGTAGGACTGGTCGAGCCGGCCACCGGCAGCCTGGGAATCGGCGGAGCCGGCGCGCACGCGAATCCAGCCGTTGCCGGCGCTCTCTGCGCCCGGCCATTGCGGGTCGCTCTTGCGATCACGCAGGGTATGGATGAACAGGCTGCTGGCCGCGTACTGATTGGCCAGGTAGGAGCCCGCCTCCGGGCGCAGTTGAGGTCTGGGCGGTGTGGGTGGCGTGGGATTGGGCGGCGTCGGAGGTACCGGCTCGTTGCTTTGCGAGCTGAGGTACCAGTTGCCGTCGTTGCCGCTGGGCGTGCCCTGGCGCAGCTGATACTCGAAAGCACCGGCCACCAGACGGCCCTGCAGGGCGAAGCTGCCGGCGGAAACGCCTTGCACCTCGATGATCTGGATACCGTTCCGGGTCTGCGCGCCCGTGCCGCCCGAGTTGTTCACCACCACGCGGGTCGAGCCACTGGTGTTGCCCTGCACCACCAGTTTGTCGGTGGCCGAGTTGTCGCCACCGAGCACGGTGCTCAGCGTCAGCAGGCCGCCATTGCCCACGTAATCGCCGGCAACCACCAGGGTGCTGGCAGGTACCGGGCTGGCCATGCGCACTTCACCGCTGTTGAGCAATTGCCCGCCGATGAGGAAGACCCCGGCCGGCGCCTGCTCGAACCCCGGCGCGGCATCGGCCACGGCCAGCAGCCCCTGGTTGTCCACGTCGCCGCCAATGCCGCCGTAGCCGCCCAGGGTGGCGCCGCTGGCCACGGTCACCGGTTGGCCGCTGAGCAGTCGGGCACCATGGGTGAGAATCAGCGCGCCGCTGTTGATCGCGGTACTGCCGGTATAGCTCTGGTCGCGGCTCAGGAGCAGCCGGCCGCCGCCATTCTGGCTCAGGTCGCCGCTGCCGCTGATCACTGCGTCATAGGCCAGGTCGTCGCTGCGATCGAAGATCAGGCTGCTGTTGTTGAGGATATCCCCGGCGACACCGCCCGAAGGCCCACCGTTGCCCAGTTGCAGGGTACCGGCGTCGATGCGGGTGAGGCCGGTATACGCGGCAGTGGTGCTGAGGGTGAGGCTGCCGGCGCCGCTCTTGATCAGGCTGCCGGTGCCGACGATGGGCCCGTCGAACACCGTCGCACTGTCGTTGGTAACGTTCAGGGTCGCGCTGCCCAGGCTGATGGCGCCAGCGCCCGTGAGGTTGCGCACCTGCTGGTTGAAGTCGTTGAGGTCGAAGCGTGCGCCCTGGGCGATGGTCAGTTGCGAACTGGCGGCGATAACGTCAGCCGCGCCGGCCTGCAGAGTGCCAGCCTCGACCAGGGTGGCGCCGCTGTAGGTGTTGCTCCGGGACAGCCGCAGGGTGCCCTGCCCCAGCTTGGTCAGGGTCTTGCCATCCCAGCCGGTCGTGGGGTTGGCGGCCTCGTCGGCGAGCACCACATCCATGTCGAAGAAGTGCGCCGCGTCGCTGAGGGTGAAACGGCCGTCGGCGTTCTGCGGCGTGGCACTGTGCGCGGCGTACCAGCTCAGGGCCAGGCCGACGTCGAAGTCCTGGGCGGTATGGAACGGCGTCAGGGTAAGGAAGTCGACCGGGCTGGACGAGCCGCCAATGCTGAAGCCGGAGAAGGTGCCTGTCAGACCGCCGGGCGCGGTGGTGTGCAGCTCGCGGTAGATGCTGAAGGCCAGTTCGCTGGCGCTGGCCGCCGGCGGCGCGGAATAACCGCCGAGATTGAACACGCTGCCGGCTCCCAGGTTGGCGCTGGCCGCGGTGATCACGGCGGAAGCGTTGCCGACCAGATTGTTCAGCGTGCCGTCGAGGTTGAACTGGTTGCCGACGCTGAGGGTTGCCCGTTGCAGGAAGCCGGTAGTGGAACCGGCGACGGCGATGTAGTCGCCGCTGACGGTGAAACCTCCGTCCTGGGCAAAGCGCAGGGTGCCATCGAGCACCTGGACATTGCCCTGGCTCGATCCGGCCTGGCGCAGTTCGGCGACTTCGCTGCCGGTTTTCACCAGCGTGCCGCTGCCGCTCAGGAGGTTGGAAAGAACGCCAGGGCTGTCGAAGGCCAGTTGCAGGATGGCGTTGTTGTCGATGGCGCCACTGCCCAACGCGGCGGCCTGGGTCGCGGCCAGGGTGCCAGCACTGATGCTGGTGCCGCCGGAGTACGGGTTGTTGCCGGTCAGGGTGGTGAGGCCCGCGCCGACCTGATTGAGAGTGCCGCTGCCGGCAATGCTGCCCGCATGGATCACGGCATCACTGCGGTCGAAGATCAAGGTGCCGTTGTTGGCGATGGGCCCCGCGTAGCTACCGGAAGTTCCACCATTGCCCAGTTGCATCACTGCGCCGCTCTGCACCGTGGTGTTGCCGATGAAGCTGTTGGCGCCCGTCAGGATCAGGCTACCGCCGCCCAGCGCCAGGCTGCCGGACGTTCCGTCGATGGCACCGGAGAACACCCCGCCGTTGCTCAGGGTCAGGGCGCCGCCATGGACATCGACGCTGCCGGCACCCAGCAGGCTGCCAACGGTCTGCGCCTTGCCATTGAGGTCCACGGTTGCACCGTTGGCGACGATCAGCGAGCTGCTGTTGCCCAGTGCATGGTCGCTCTCCAGGATCAGCGCGCCGCTGTTGGCCAGGGTCTGCCCGGTGTAATCGTTGCCGGAGTTGTTCAGGGTGATCGCCGTGCTGGCGTCGATGGCCAGGTTGCCCGCCCCGGTCAGCCGAGCATGCAGCTCGTTGGCGCCGGCCGGAGTGGCGCTGTCGCCGCTCAGGCTGGTGGTCTGCCCGGCTTGCAGGTCCAGCTGGGTCAACCCGTAAGTGGCGTACAGGCCAGCGCTGGCGCCGATGCCCAGGCCAAAGCCATAGCTGCCCTGGGCGACGGTGTTGCCGCCCTGCACGATGGGGAGGATGCCGGCGCTGATGGGGTTGCCGCTGAGGTCGGCCAGGGTCAGCCCAGCAGTGGCGCCGCTCACTGAGCTGGCGGCGATCAGTTGGCGCGCCGTGCCCTCGTCCTGAGCGAGCAAGGTGCCACTGCTGCTGGCGCTGCCCGGATCGACCCGCACGAAACCCGAGCCCAGGTTCAGCACGCCGGTGCTGATACCGGGGCTGGTGCTATCGCTGAAAATCAGTGTGCCACCGAACAGCGTCAGGTTGCCCAGGCTCTGGGTGCCCGCGCCAACCGTGGTGCTGTTGCCGGCGTTCAGTTGTAGCGTGGCCTGGGCCAGCGCGGCGGTGTTGCCGGCGGCCAGCGCAAAACTGCCGGTGCCCAGTGCGGCGGTGCCGGCGAAAGCGCTGCCGCTGCCGGCGCCGAAACTGAAGCTGTCACTGGTGTTGGCCAGGTTCACCTGCAGGCGGCCACTGCCGGTCAGGGCATTGTTGAAGGTAAAACTGCCGCTGGCCGGAGCCTCCACCAGCAGCGTACCGGTACCCTGCAGATTGACCCCGCCTGTGCCCAGGCTGCCGACGCCCGTCAGGCGCAAGGTGCCGGCCTGCACATCGGTTGCGCCGGTGTAGGTATTGACGGCAGTCAGGTTGAGCGTGCCGGTATCACTCTTGACCAGCCCGCCGCTGCCCTGGATCACCGTCGCGAGGGTGGCGCCCATCCCGGCGCTGGCGGCGCTGCCATCGCCCACGCGGATCAGCGTGGCGGCGCTGCTGGTGGTCAGCGGACCGCCAGCGAGCGTGTAGCCGTTCACCGCGAACTGAGCGCCGCCGAAGCTGACCGCGCCGGCGCTGTTGTCCACCGTCACCGTGCCGGGCGCGCCCTGGAAGATCGCAAAGCCATCGGCCTGCCAGGGGGCGTTGAGGCTGCCACTGACATCGGTCCAGGCATCGTTGCCCGGGCTCGCCAGCCAGGTGCCGCTGCCGCCGTTGACCGCGCCATTGTTGAACAGGCCGCTGCTGTCGCCATCCCAGAAATTCACCGCCACGCCGAGGGAATTCACCAGGTTGACCTGCTGCGTCACCGAGGTCTGTATCCGCAGGTCCACGTTGGGTGTGGAGCCGGCCGGCACGCTGCCGAAATCCAGGCCGTTGTCGGTCAGGCTGCCACCATAGGCGAACAACCGGTAGACGCCGGGGCCGAAGCTGCCGCCGGAGGCAACGCCGACATTGAGGGTGCCGTCCAGCTGCACGTTGCCCCCCACCGTGGCGAGGTCGTTGAGGGTGCCGCCGGGTGTGTTGGCCTGGCCCAGCTCGTAATCCAGTATCGCCCCGGAGGCCAGGTTGAGATCACCGGCGATGCCCAGGGTGCCAGGGCTGTTGCCCGGCGCCAGGTGGCCGCCGGCCAGGATGTTGACGCTGCCGCCCAGGGTACCGCCACCGCCCAGGGTGGCGCCGCTGGCCACCGTGGTGGTGGTGGCACCCAGGCTGCCGTTGACCCGCAGGGTGCCGGCGTTGACCAGTGTGGCCCCCGTGTAGTTGCTGGCGCCAGTGAGGTTGGTGACACCGCTGCCGGCCTGGGTCAGGCTGCCGCTGCCGCTGATAGTGCCGGCGAAGGTCAGCGCATCGCTGCGATTGAAGACCAGTGCGCTGTTGTTGAGGATATCGCCGGTCAGGCTGCCGCTGGTACCGCCCGCACCAATCTGCAAGGTGCCGGCATTGACGAAGGTGCCGCCGGTATAGAGGCTGTTGCCGGTCAGGATGACCCGGCCAGTGCCCGACAGCACGGCATCGCCGGTGCCACTGATGACACCCGCGTAGGTCAGGTCGTTGCTGCGGTTGAACACCAGGTTGCTGCCATTGACGATGTTGCCCACCACACTGCCGGTGGTGCCGCCATTGCCCAGGTTCAGGGTGCCGGCGCTGACGGTGGTACCGCCGGTGTAGGTGTTGTCGCCGGTCAGCACCAGGCCCGCGCCCTGCTGGGTCACACTGCCGCTGCCGCTGATGACCCCGCCGTAGACCAGGTTGTCGACATGGCTGAAGGTGAGCGCGGCGTTGTTGAGGATATTCCCCAGCACACTCCCGGTGACGCCCAGGTTGCCCAGCTGCAGGTTGCCGCCACTGATGGTGGTGCCGCCCGAATAGGTATTGAGGCCCGTCAGGATCAGCCGACCCAGGTCGGTCTTCACCAGTCCGCCCGTACCCTGCAGGCTGGCGGAGATCGTCGCGCTCATGCCTGAGCCGGCCGCCGTGCCGTCGCCCACCTGCAACACGCTGCCGGCGGTATTGGTGACCAGCGGGCCGCCACCGAGCACATAACCATTCACCGCGAACTGCGCGCCGCTGAAGATGACCGCGCCGGCGCTGTTGTCCACCGTCACCGTGCCGGGGGTGCCGGCGAAGGTGGCGAAGCCACCGTTCTGCCAGGACACGTTGGCGCTACCGGTGCTGTCGGTCCAGGCCGCATCACTGGTGGAGACCTGCCAGGTGCCACTGCCGCCATTGACCGCGTTGTTGTTGTACAGCGCCGTGTTGCCGCCATCCCAGAAGGTCGTCGGGCCCAGCCCCAGGGTGTAGACCAGGTTCACCTGGCCCGGCGTCAGGGTCTGGATGAACAGGTTGACGTTGGGGTTTGCTCCCGCGGGCAGGCTGCCGAAGCTCAAGCCGTTGTTGCTCAGGCTGCCGCTGTAGTTGATCAGCCGATAAGCCCCCGGGCCGAAGGTGCCGCCGGTGGTAGGGGTGATGTTCAGCACCCCATCGAGTTGCAGGTTGCCGCCCACGTTGAGCAGGTCGTTGAGCGCCCCGCCCACGCTGTTGGCCTGGCCCAGCTCGTAGTCGAGCACCGCCGAGGACGCCAGGTTGAGGGCCTGGCCGATGGCGAAGGTGCCGGCATTGCCGATGACGCCCGGCGAGAGATGGCCTCCGTTCTGCACTGTCACGGTGGCGCCAGCGGTTCCGGTGCCGCTCAGGGTTGCGCCGTTGGCCACATTGACGTTGCTCGCCGTCAGCGTGCCGGTGAGGCGCAATCGCCCGGCGTTGGCATTGGTGACACCGGTGTAGGTGCTGTTGCCGGTGAGGATCAGGGTCCCGCCGCCGGCCTGGGTCACGCTGCCGCTGCCGCTGATAGTGCCGCTGTAGGTGAGGAAATTGGTGCGGGCGAAGATCAGCGCGCTGTTGTTGACCACATCGCCGACGATACTGCCGACGAAGTTGTTGTTGCCGACCTGCAAGGTACCGGCGCTGATGGTGGTGCCGCCGGTGTAGGAGTTGGCGCCGGTCAATATGCTGGTGCCGCTGCCCGCCTGGATCAGGCTGCCGCTGCCGCTGATGATGTCCGGGTAGATTTGTGTGGCGTTGCGGTTGAACACCAGCGTCGCGTTGTTGACGATGTTCCCCAGCAGCGTGCCACTGGCGCCGCCATTGCCCAGTTGCAGGGTGCCCGCGCTGAGGGTGGTGCCGCCGGTGTAGGTGCTGTCGCCGCTGAGGATCAGCGTTCCCAGGTCGGTCTTGTTCAGGCCGCCGGTGCCCTGGATCTCATTGCCGATGACCGCGCTGAACGCAGCGCCCGCGCCGCTTCCATTGCCCACCGCGATGACCGTGCCCGGCGTACTGGTCACCAGCGGTGCACCGCCCAGCACATAGCCCGTCACGGCGAACTGGGCGCCGCCGATAATCACGCTGCCCCCGCTGCCATCCACCGTGACCGTACCCGGGGCGCCCTGGAAGACCGCGAAGTCGCCGGCGGTCCACGGGCTGTTCAAGGTACCGCCGAGATTGGTCCAGGCCGTGTTGCCCGCGGCGAGCCAGGTGCCGCTGCCGCCATCGACCGCATTGTTGTTGTACAGGCTGGCGTTGCCACCGTCCCAGTACAGTGTGGCCGCTTCGACCGGTTCGGGCGGGTCCAGCGTCAGGCATCCGATGGCAATGGATACCCAGGCCCCGCGCTTGAAACAGGCAGACTTGTGCTTCTGATCAGCCAACAACCGCTGTAAGGCCAGCCGCACCAAGTGTTGGAAATGAAAGGCGCTCATACCAACCCCGGAACTTTGTCATTGTCGTTGTCATGGGCGCAGGTTCCGACTCATGGAACGCCGCGCTAACAGCCAGACCCAACGCCAAACAGCGAATCGATCCGGCAGGGCCACTTGGCGAACATTGCTCGATCAAGTGTAGGGCTGTTTTGTCGGATTACCGCGCCGACGCCTCCTCGAAAAAGGGCGGCTCGCGAAATGAAAAGCGCTTGCATCGGCGCAATGCAAGCGCAGCCAACAGGCGCCGCCCGGCATGCCATGAGCAGCGAGCCCGACCACGTCAGCCGCTACCGCCCGCCCCGCCGAGATTGACGACCTCGCGGGCACTCACTAGAGTGCGCGGTTTCCCGCCACCCCCGTAATACCTGCACCATGACCCCGTTCTACCGCTTCGCCGACCCGAGCCTCGCCCTGCTGCGAGAGCCCCCGCGCGTGCGCAAGATTGACACCGTGCTGCGCCGTCGCCGCAGCGTGCTGTTCGCCTTCACCTTCTCCCCTCCCGCCGGCTGCTGAGCCGGACGCCGCGCGCCATCGCGCGGTCATCCCGCATCTCGAATCCGCCCACCGGTGAGTCCCGGTGGGCCCGTTTGCATTTGCACGCCCGCGGCCCGAGCGCCGGGGCAAGAGAAGGTTTCCATGAACACCCCGACTACCCTCCAGCCATCGACCCTGAACAAGCCGTTGCTGGCGGTACTGCTGTTCGCCGTTTCCATCGTCGGCCTGAGCCTGGGCGCCACATTGC
The DNA here is from genome assembly GCA_046940325.1 of Enterobacterales bacterium AE_CKDN230030158-1A_HGKHYDSX7. Lineage (GTDB taxonomy): Bacteria > Pseudomonadota > Gammaproteobacteria > Pseudomonadales > Pseudomonadaceae > Pseudomonas. The sequence continues at coordinate 620,526 of JBKYMN010000004.1, forward strand.
CGCTGGTGGCCCTGCGCCTGCTGGACAACGGTGCCAGCGCGCTGCAGATCGGCGTTCTCTCGGCGGTACCGGCGGCGGGCATGATCCTCGCCGCCACCCTGGTGGACCGTGCCTGCCAGCTGATGAGCCGGCGCCGCCTGTACCTGCTGTGCTTCGTGCTGTGCACCGCCAGCACCATCGCCATCGAGTTCAGCGGTCATTCGCTGTGGCTGCTGGCTCTGGCGCGCCTGGCCCTGGGCGTCGGCATGGGCATCGCGATCATTCTCGGCGAAGCCTGGGTCAACGAGCTGTGCGGCGAGCACAACCGCGGCACCATCGTCGCGCTGTACGCCACCAGCTTCACCGCCTTCCAGCTGCTGGGGCCGACCCTGGTGGCGCTGCTCGGCGCGCAAACGCCCTGGGTGGTGCTGCTGGTCAGCGCCGGGCATCTCATCGCGCTGGCCACCGTGGCCCTGGCGATGCCCGAGGAAGGCATTCACGAGCACGTCGAGGAGCCACGCAGCTTTTCCCTGGCCGGCTTCCTGCGGGTAGCGCCGGCACTGTGCATGGGCGTGCTGTTCTTCTCCTTCTTCGACAGCGTGGTGCTCTCGCTCTTCCCGGTCTATGCCTCCAGCCACGGCTATGCGGTGGGCATCGCTGCCTTCATGGCGACGGTGATCCTGCTGGGCGACATGCTCTTCCAGATGCCGCTGGGCTGGCTCTCCGACCGCCTGGACCGTTCCAGCCTGCACCTGCTGTGTGGCGTCGCCGCCATGCTGATTGGCCTCGCCCTGCCCTGGCTGATCGGCCAGCCGTCGCTGCTATGGCCGGCGCTGATGGTCCTGGGAGCGGTGGCCGGCGGGGTCTACACCCTGGCGCTGGTGCTGATCGGCCAGCGCTTCCGCGGCCGCGACCTGGTCACCGCCAACGCCGCTGCCGGGATGCTCTGGGGCGTCGGCAGCCTGCTCGGCCCGCTGCTCAGCGGCAGCCTGATGGACCTCGGCCCGCAGGGTGTTCCAGTGGCGCTGGCACTCGCTGCCGGGCTGTTCGTCGCCACCGCCGCCGGCTCGCTGCGCCGCAGCGCCGCGCGCAACGCCTGATGCCTCAATAGAAGGCAAGGCGCCTCGACTTGGTGCCGGCGCCCTCGTGCCCGGCACCCGCTCTGCCCCGGGCATTCGCGCTAAGCGTTTGAAATTCCCCGCGCTTTTTCCCCTGAATGAAACCTGGCATTTCAATTGCTCTGTCCCCGTCAACGGGATGCATCACCCACGGCAAGGTAGCCACCGGGTGAGCGAACGCAGCAAGGCACACACTGGAGTTGCACCAGAGGCGAACTAGGGTTCCGGTCCTTTCACGAGGATGTCTGGTCCGAGAGTTTTCCGGCCCTAGGGACAGGGCTACACGGCGGGAGAAAAGCCCGGGAGACGTGATGTCATCCCGTGCCGATTTCCAACCGTTAGGAGCAATGCCATGACCATGCCGCTTTCCCTGCGTTCCCTGCGCAAGACCCTGCTCGGTGCCTGTCTGCTTGCTGCCGCCGGGGTCGTGCCACTGACTCTGCAAGCCGCCGAGAAGCTCAAGATCGGCACCGTCGTCTGGGCCGGCTACGCGCCCTTCTATGTCGCCGACAAGCTCGACCTGTACAAGCCCCACGGGCTGAAGGTGGAGCTGCAGTTCTTCAACGACCCCGCACTGATCCCCACGGCCATGACCGGCGGCGCACTGGATGGCGGCATGCTCACCTACGACCAGGTGGTCGGCGGCGTTGCCAAGGGCCAGCCGTACCGCGTGGTGATGCCCATCGATTTCTCCAACGGCGGTGACGCCATCGTCGCCGACAAGTCGATCAAATCCGTCGCCGATTTCAAGGGCAAGAAGATCGGCTTCAACCCGCTCTCCCCCTCCGACTTCCTGCTCGCCTATGCGCTCAAGAGCCACGGCCTGAGCGACAAGGACGTCAGCCCGGTGAACATGACCCCCGAAGGCATCCCCGGCGCCATGGCCTCGGGCAGCCTGCCGGTGGGCGTGACCTACGAACCCAACGTCTCGCAGATCCTCGGCATGCCCGGCGACAAGTTCCACGTCGTCTACTCGTCGAAGGACGCGCCAGGGCTGATCACCGACGTGCTGGTGTTCAACCAGGAGGTCATCGGCAAACGCCAGAAGGCGATCAGCGCGATGATCCAGGGCTACGTCGACGGCCTGGCCTACATGAAGGCGCACCCGGATGAGTCCGCCGACATCATCGGCAAGGTGCTGGGCGTCAGCGCTGCCGAAGCCAAGGAACAGATGGCCGGGGTCTACAACATCCCGCTGGCGGAAATGAGCAGGAACTTCGAGAAATCCGACGCCACCAGCTCCTTCTTCGGCAGCGGCGCGGTGATCGCCCAGCTGCTCAAGGAGAACAGCCAGATCCCGGCGATCCCCGACTTCGCCCAGACCTTCGACGCGCAGTTCGTCCAGGCCCTCGCCCAGTAAGGCGCCCACCCACCGCTCCCGCCAGGAGGGCGGGAGCGTCCACGGAGGTTCTTCATGTCTGCGTCCCTGTACCGCTACGCCGATGGCCGACTGCCCAACAGCCTGGCCCTGGCCTACGCCTTCGGTGGCTATGCCACCGGCTTCGCCCTGCTGTTCGCCGATCACTGGGCGCTCAACGCCATCGGCACCCTGCTGCTGGGCCACGCGATGATCGTCGCGGCCTACCTGATCCACGAGTTCGCCCACGGCACCATCTTCGCAAAGCCCGCGCACAACACCTGGGCCGGCGAGGCCTGCAGCTGGCTGTGCGGCAGCTGCTACGCCGGCTTCCAGGACCTGCGCCGCAAGCACATGCGTCACCACGTCGACCGCGCCGACGTGATCACCTTCGACACCAAGGTCTTCCTCGCCCGCAGCCCGCGCTGGGTACGCGGCCTGGTGCTGGCCGCCGAATGGGCCTACGTGCCGGCGATCGAGCTGATCATGCATTACTACGTGATCCTCCTGCCCTTCATCACCGACAACCCGCGCCACCGCGCCAACCGCCGCCGCGTGGCACTGACCCTGCTGGTGCGCGGCGCGCTGTTCGGCCTGGTCGCGGCGGTATCGCTCAAGGCGCTGCTGCTGTACTTCGTCGCCTGGACACTGATGATCATCGTGCTGCGCTTCACCGACGCCTACCAGCACACCTACGACGCCTTCGCGGTGCTGGAGGACGGCGGCAAGATCCCCGACGACAAGTCCCGCGACCGCGCTTACGAGCAGATGAACACCTACTCCAACGTGGTCTCGGTGCGCTGGCCGGTGCTCGACCTGCTGCTGCTCAACTTCGCCTACCACAACGCCCACCACGAGAAGCCCGTCGCGCCCTGGTATCGCCTGCGCAAGCTGCACCAGGAGCTCTACGGCGACGGCTATGCCCAGGTGCTGCCGATGCACCTGCTGTTCAAGGGCTTCCACCGGCACCGCCTGCGCCGCGTGGTGGACGACCACTACGGTGAGGTCGCGCCTGCCGGAAAAGACCGAGCCGACGGTTTCTACGGCGCCGTGGGCGTCTCCTTCCTGACGGCGGTCTGAGCATGATCGACTACCGGGGCAAGCGCGTGCTCATCACCGGCGCCGCCAGCGGCATCGGCAAGGGCCTGGCTCGGGCATTCGCCGAACAGGGTGCGACGCTGGAGCTGCTCGACCGCAACGCAACGGCCCTGGCCGCCGTGGTGGACCAACTGGCGGCCCTCACCGACCTGCGCAGCCACGCGCTGGACCTGGGCGACAGCGCTGCCATCGCCGAGTTCGCCGCGTTGCGCGACGGCGTACCGCTGGACGTGCTGATCAACAACGCGGGTGTCGAGTACGCCACGCCACTGGATGATCAGCACGCAGAAGCGGACAGCCGCTGGCAGGCGCTGCTGGACAACAACGTCGCCTCGATGCTGCGCCTGACCCGCGCCCTGTTGCCGGCCCTCCCGGCCGGCAGCAGCGTGATCAACCAGGCCTCGATCTGGGGCCTCAAAGGCGTGCCGGGCTTCTCCGCCTACGTTGCCAGCAAGCACGCGGTGATCGGCCTGACCCGCTCCCTGGCCTGGGAACTCGGCGCCCGGCGCATCCGCGTCAACGCCGTGTGCCCCGGCTGGATTGCCACCGAGGCGGCGATGCGCTCGCTGGCCGTGATGGCCGCCAGCAATGGCCGCAGCGAGGCCGAGGAGCTGGCGCAGTTGCTCGCCGCCCAGGCGGTGCCCGAACTGCTCACGCCGGCGGACCTGGCCGGCACCTTCCTGTTCCTCGGCAGCCCGCTGGCCAATGCCCTCACCGGCCAGGCGCTGTCGGTCAGCCACGGCGAGGTGATGCACTGATGAAACCGCTCGCAGGACAGACCGCACTGGTCACCGGCGCCACCCAGGGCATCGGTCGCGCCACCGCCCTGGCACTGGCCGGGGCCGGCGTGACGGTATGGATCAACCACCTCGACCAACCCGAAGCCGCCACCGCGCTGGTGGCTCGCATCGCCTCTGCAGGTGGCCGGGCCTATGCGGTGCAGGCCGATGTCTCGTCGCCGGCGCAGGTCGACGAAATGTTCGCCCGCGTGCTCGCCGAAGGCGACCTGGACATCCTGGTGAACAACGCCGGGATCATCCTGGAGAAACCCTTCCTGGATACCAGCGAGGACGACTGGGCCGCCCTGCTCGGCGTCGACCTCACGGCGGTCTACCGGTGCTGCCGCCACGCCCTGGCACACATGCAGGCGCGCGGCGATGGCTGCATCGTCAACATCGCCTCGGAGCTCGGCCAGCTTGGCCGCGAGCGCTACGCCGCCTACTGCGCGGCCAAGGCCGGGGTGATCGGCCTGACCAAGGCGCTGGCCCGCGAATTCGCCCCGCACGTGCGCATCAATGGTGTCGCACCGGGGCCGGTGGACACGCCGATGGTCTCGGTCGAGCACATGAGCGAGGCGATGATCGCCCGCGAAACCGCGATCCCCGCCGGGCGCCTGGGCAAGCCTGCGGAAATCGCCGCGGCGGTGCTGTTCCTCGTCTCGCCCGAGGCCAGCTTCTTCCACGGACAGATGCTCGGCGCCAACGGCGGCGCCTGGATGGGGGCCTGATGCGCGCGGAAATCGTCCTGCTGCTCGGCGCCAGCCTGTGGGGCCTGGGCTGGATACCCCTGGCGCACTTCGCCAACCAGGGCCTGTCCGGCATGCCGGTGGTGCTCTGCACCTACGGCCTGCTCAGTGTCGTTGCCATTCCCCTGGTGCTGCGCCAGCGTCGCCAGTGGTGGCCGCAGCGCGGCGCCCTGCTGGCCATCGGCGTGTTCGGCGGCTGGGCCACGGCCGGGCTGGTCGGCGCGCTCTCCGAAGGCGATGTGGTGCGCGCCATGCTGCTGTTCTACCTGGCGCCAGTGTGGGGCCTGATCGGCGGCCGCGTGCTGTTCGGCGAGCGCCTGACCCCGCCGCGCCTGGGCGCCCTGGCGCTGGCCATGGCCGGCATCGGCCTCACCCTGGGCATCAGCCAGGACACCTTCCGCCCGCTCGGCGCCAGTGACTGGCTGGCGTTGTCGGCCGGTTTCGCCTTCGCCCTCAACAACCTCGCCACCCGCGCCGCCGAGCAGGTACCGCTGACCAGCAAGGCGGTGGTCGGCTTCATCGGCAGCGCCGCACTGGGCGGCCTGTTCTGCCTGCTTCAGGGCACGCCGCTGCCGGTACCGAGCGGCGGCCAGTGGTTGCAGCTGGCGGGCTTCGGCCTGTTCTGGCTGGCCGCCATGGGCGCCGCGCAATACGGCTTCAGCCACGTCGAGGCAAGCCGCGCCGCCGTGCTGGTGGTGATCGAACTGCTGGTGGCGGTGCTCACCGCCGCCTGGATCGGCGAACGCGAACTGGGCCTGCGCGAATGGCTCGGCGGCTCGCTGGTGCTGGCCGCGGCGCTGATCGCCGCACGCCCCTCCCCCGACCTTTCCCCCACTCTCTGCGAGGCCGAATCATGACTGTCCGGATGGACCAGCTCAGCTGGGTCGAATATGAACGTCGCGTTCGCGAGCAATCCCCCGTGGTCTTCCTGCCCTGCGGCGCCACCGAGCAGCACGGCCCGCACCTGCCGCTGGGCACCGACGCGCTGCTGGCCAGCGCGCTGTGCGAGGACGTTGCGCGGCAGGTCGACGGCCTGGTCGCCCCCGCCCTCTCCTATGGCTACAAGTCACAGCCCAAATGTGGCGGCGGCCAGCATTTCTGCGGCACCACCAGCCTCGACGGGCAGACCCTGATCGCCCTGGTGCGCGACGCCGTGCGCGAGTTCGCCCGCCACGGCGTCACGCGCCTGGTGCTGGTGGACGGCCACTACGAGAACCAGTGGTTCGTCACCGAGGGCATCCAGCTCGCCCTGCGCGAGCTTTCCCTGCACGAACGGGGCACGGGCAGCCCGCTGGAAGTGATGCGCCTGGAACACTGGGACTTCTGCCGCGAGACCACGCTGAACGAGGTGTTCCCCGACGGCTTCCCCGGCTTCGCCCTGGAGCACGCGGCGGTCATCGAGACCTCGCTGATGCTGCACTACCTGCCCAACCTCGTGCGCCTGGACCTGATTCCCGACGACGGCCCGGCCGACTTCCCGCCCTACGACATGTACCCCAGCCGCACCGAATGGGTGCCGCCTTCGGGCGTGCTGTCTTCCGCGCGCGGCTCCAGTTCCGACAAGGGCCTGCGCATGGCGCGGGACATCGTCGGCGGCATCGCCGAAGCGGTACGCAAGGAGTTCCGGCTGTGAGCACGGCCCTGATCGTCATCGACATGCAGCGTGACTTCTGTGCCCCCGGCGGCTACGCGGACCAGGCCGGGCTGGACATTGCCCGCCTGCGCGAACCGATCCCGGCCATCGCCGGCTTGCTGGAGTGCGCGCGCGGCCTGGAATTACTGGTGGTGCACACCCGCGAAGGCCACCGCGCCGACCTCAGCGACCTGCACGCCAGCAAGCGACACCGTGCCGAGTTCGCCGGAGCGCCCATCGGCGCACAAGGGCCGCTCGGCCGCCTGCTGGTGCGCGGCGAGTACGGTCACGACCTGATCGACGAACTGCGCCCGCTGCCCGGAGAACCGGTGGTCGACAAGCCCGGCTACAGCGCCTTCGCCTACACCGACCTGGACCTGCTGCTGCGCAGCCGGGGGATCGGCCACCTGGTGCTGTGCGGCGTGACCACCGAAGTGTGCGTCTCTTCCACCCTGCGCGCGGCAGTGGAACTGGGCTATGCCTGTACGCTGGTGAGCGATGCCTGTGGCTCGCCCAGCGCCGAACTGCACGCCGCCGCCCTGGCCATGGTCGAGGTGGAAGGCGGACTGTTCGGCCGCGTGCTCGACAGCCAGGCCGTACTCGCCGACTGGAAGGAATCCCCATGCCTCGCCTGAACGCTCAAGCCGTCCCCTCCGCCTACCTGGGCGTGTGGCAGCGCACCCTGCTGACCACCACCGCCGGCACCCACGACACCAGTACCCGCGTCTACTGGCTGCAGACCGAGCGCCTGTTCGCCGACCTGCGCATTCCGCTGCCGGCACCTGAAACTCCCGAAGCGTTGGCGACCCAGGCGGGATTCGCCGGCCTCACCCAGATCACCGGCGACATCTGCCAGTGGCACCGCGCAATCGACTTCCAACCGCCCAATGGCGGCGAGGACATCGGCCGCATGCACTTCGTCAACACCGAAAAGGTCCTCGAAGACGGCCTCGACGGCAGCTACCACGAAGTCTGGGAACGCCTGCCCGACTCCCTCGGACGCAATCGCGGCACCTGGCTCTCAGCCGCCGATGGCCGCCAGGGCTGTCTGCTGCTGGCCGGCGACTGCTTCCTCTTCGCCGCCGGGCGCCGCCAGCCATTGCCCATGGCCGACTCGCTGAGGGCGCTGCTGAGCAACGACCTCCCCGAGTTGCTGGACTTCGAGCTGTCCTTCGGCCGCCACCAGCGCGGCGCCACGCCCTGGAGAATCGAACTCTCCACCCTGCCCGCGCGCGTCGGCGCGGCCCTGTTGCCCGCCGACGCCGCCCCGGACCACCCCGAGCTGTTCAGCGCCGCCACCTGGCTGAGCAGCCTCGGCGCCACGCCGCCCGCCGGAGGCTGGCAACCCCGCGATCTGCCCCAGTTCCCCGAAGAGGTGATCCCATGACCGTTCACCAACCCTTGCCTCGCCCGGTCACCCAACCCGCCCGCCAACGCTGGTGGGTGATTCGCGGTGACCTGCCGCGCGGTGCCTTCTGGGCCCTGGCCGCCGCCGGCCTGCTGCTGCCGGTGCTGCTCTGGTGGGCCTGTGGCGCCCTGGGGCTGACCAACCCGATGTTCTTCCCCGGCCCCGACGCCGTGCTCGCGCGCCTGGGCCACTGGTGGAGCGACGAGGGCCTGGTGGGCGACATCGCCATCAGCGTGTACCGGGTCATGGGCGGCTTTCTCGCCTCGGCAGTGATCGCCCTGCCCCTGGGGCTTTATATCGGCACCTACCGCCCGGTGCAGGCCTTCCTCGAGCCGCTCACCGACTTCATCCGCTACATGCCGGCGGTAGCCTTCATCCCGCTGGTGATGCTCTGGGTCGGCATCGACGAAGGCTCCAAGGTGCTGATCATCTTCATCGGCACCTTCTTCCAGATGGTGCTGATGGTCGCCGAAGACGTGCGCCGGGTACCCATGGCGCAGATCGAGGCCGCCCAGACCATGGGCGCCAACCGCGCGGAAATCATCAGGCTGGTGGTGCTGCCCTCGGCGCGCCCGGCACTGCTCGACACCCTGCGCATCACCTGCGGCTGGGCCTGGACCTACCTGGTGGTAGCCGAACTGGTGGCCGCCAACTCGGGCCTCGGCTACGCCATCCTCAAGGCCCAGCGCTACATGCAGACCGACAAGATCTTCGCCGGCATCCTGCTGATCGGCGTCATCGGCCTGCTCACCGACCAGGCGTTCCGCTGGCTCGGCCGGGCGGCCTTCCCCTGGATGAAGAGGTAAGCCCATGAGCCAGAGCAAGATCGTCATTCGTCAGGTCGACAAGGTCTTCAGCAGCCAGGGCCGCCAGGTGCAGGCACTGCAGGACATCAACCTGGACATCCGCGCCAACGAATTCATCACCTTCGTCGGCGCCTCGGGCTGCGGCAAGTCCACCCTGCTGCGCAGCATCGGCGGGCTGGAGCGCCACAGCGGCGGCGAAATCCTCGTCGACGGCCGCGCGGTGGACGGCCCCGGCATCGACCGCGCCATGGTCTTCCAGCACTACAGCCTCTACCCCTGGCTGAAGGTCATGGAGAACATCAGGTTCTGCCGCCGGCTCAAGGTGGTCTCCGACACCGTGCGCGGCGACGCCGACGTGGAAGTCGCCAGCGGCCGCGCTGATGCGCTGCTCAACCTGATGGGCCTGTCGGCCTTCGCCCAGGCCTACCCCAGCCAGCTCTCCGGCGGCATGCAGCAGCGCGTGGCGATCGCCCGCGCGCTGATGCCCAAGCCGCAGATCCTGCTGATGGACGAACCCTTCGGCGCCCTCGATGCGCAGACCCGCGAAGTGATGCACGACCTGATCCGCCACGTGCACCGCCTGGAGAACAGCACCATCCTGTTCGTCACCCACGACGTCGAGGAAGCCATCTACCTCGGCGGCCGCGTGGTGCTGATGGCGCCGCGCCCCGGCCGTATCGACAGCGTCTACGAAGTGCCGCTGCCAGCCGAACGCAACCAGGACATGAAGGTCTCGCCGGAATTCATCGCCCTGAAGAAGCAGATCCTCGCGCGCATCCGCGAGACCTCGGGCATGAGCACCGACCTGGAGTTGCTGGAGCAACTGACCCGGACCGTGCAGCACGAGGGACAAAGGCCCCAAGGCTGAAAGGGTGCTGCCCTGTGACTCGCGTGGGTGCTCGCAGATCGCTGCCTGCGGTTGCGAGGTCATTCGGTCTGTCGGTCACTTCCCAGCCCCGGGGGCAGTGGCCCGAGGAACATCTTCCGGAGGCGATCATGGCCGATCACCCGCGCCAGCTCCGAGATGACGCAGTACATGAAGATCAGAGTGATGAGCAGAATCTGCACCGCCCAGAAGCGAGGCCAGTTCATGGACGTCCACAGCATTGAATTCGCGTCCATCAGACTGGGGGCCTCTTTCCAGTATTCGTAGAGTCGCTCCAGGTAGTGCACGCAAAGTGCGACCAGGGCGTACATCAGGGTCTTCCAGGTGACGTTCCAGATCAGCGGCTTTTCCGGGAAGCGGTTGATGAACGGCAGCATGTCGGCCACCAGTACCGACTTGCCGAGTACCAGCGAGGCGATCAGTACCGAAGCCGTCACGGGCAGCGGCACGCCCGTGCCCTTGATCATGAGTGCGCGGATGGCGGCAACGATGTGCAGGATGACGAAGAAGAAGATGGTGGGCGGAAGTGCCTTGATGAACTCGTGCTTGATCTTGAGCAACACCGTATTCATGTGCGTCCCCTTTTTACCGCGAATGCCCTGCGATCCAAATCGTTCATGGAGCCCACCTGGCGGAGGGTCGATGCCATCGGGTCCTACCACTGCCAATCAGGGCTGCACACCGGCGGGGTAGGCCCGGCTGCCGAGTACCACCCCGTCGAGCGTTTGGCCGTAGTAGCCCTTATCGGAGGCGTGGAAGTCTTTCGCCGTTCTGGCGACATCCCCCTTGAAGCGCGGGTCCTGCGGCCGTTCCCGACTGTTCATGTAGGCCGCTACGTCCCAGGCCTGCTGGACGTTGAGTTGCACGCTCTTGCCCAGCGGCATGTTCTCGTAGATGAAGGTGGCGGCGGTGTTGACCCGGTGCATGCCGGCGCCCCAGTTATAGGAATCGCTACCCCACAGCGCGGGAATCACCGGCACATCGGCCATCCTGCGGCCTTCACCCTGCTGGCCGTGGCAGATCGCGCAATGTTCGGAATAGACCTGCTGGCCCCGTTGCGGTGAGTAGGGCTGAGGCGGTGCCGGCAGCGCGGCGAAGGCGCGGCCGGGCATGCGTTCGCGCCCTTCCATCTTCACCCTGTCTGCCAGCGGACCCGGCAGGACGAAGGCTTCGTCCCGGCCGCCACGCTGCAACGCTTCATCACTGAGTTCCGGCACCGGCTTGCTCTGCATGCCGTACATATCCAGCAGGCCGCCCATGAGCAGCCAATAGGAATAGGCAGACATCGCCACCAGCTCGGGTGAGCCCAGTTCGGGAGCCTTGCCGTTCATGGAGTAGTTGAAACAGCCCTGGATGCGCTCGGCGAAGTTGTTCACGCGGTTGTCCTTCTGGCGGAACGCCGGGTACGCCAGGTAGGCCGCCCACATCGGTGCCGCGTAGGCCTTGGTGCCGGCGTCCAGGTGGCAGTTGGTGCAGTTCAGCTGGTTGCCGACATAGCGGCCCTTGAGTTGCTGGGTATTGACGAACAGCTGGTAGCCACGGCGAACCTTGTCGCCAAAGGCGCCGTCGGGGATCTTCGATAGGTCTCGTGGCGTGAAGTAATGGGAGTCCTGGGTCTTGGGTTGTGCGCTGATTTCCTCCATCGCCGTGGTCACCACATCGGCCGCGTGTACCGGCAGCGCGAGGCTTCCCGCCAAGGTCATGCAGAGCAGGGTTCTGTTCATGAGCATTCCTCAGCGAATCGCCGCCAGATAGCTGGCCAGCGCAGTGATGTCCTTATCGTTCAGGCGCTTGGCGATGGCGCCCATCATGCCCTCGGGGTCACCGCCACGCTCGCCCTTGCGCCAGGCCTGCAACTGCGCCTGCAGGTAGGCCGCCTGTTGCCCGGCGAGCCGCGGGAATGGCCCCGAGCCGACGGCCGACGGGCCGTGGCAGCTGAAGCAGGCTGGAATGTCGCGGGACAGGTCGCCCTGGTAATAGAGCTTCTCGGCCGGCGAGGCGGCGGGCTGTTGCCCGCGAACCTGCAGCGCCGGCAGCTTGCCCTGTGCGGCGTAGTAAGCGGCAGCCGGCTGCAGCAGATCGGCCGAGGCGTAGGCTTCCGCCATCGGCCCCATCAGCGCATTGCTGCGCTGTCGTGAGTTGAAATGCGCCACTTGCGCCGAAATATATTCGGCCGAAAGCCCCGCCAGCACGGGCCCTTGCGCCGTACCCTCGCCATGCATTCCATGGCACACGGCACAGGCTTGTACCGCATCCGGTACTTCATCGGCGATGGCCGCTCCGGCAATACAGGAAATCAGTAGGACAGCAGGCCATCTGCGCATCGAGTATCCCGCCTCTATGTGCTGCGACAGCCCTGAGTGTAGGTGAGGTCGGCCTTTCCATCCTTGCCCTGAAAAACAGGCCAGTGTTTGCGCTCTACGGCACCCGGGGCAGTTGGACCGAGGGGGGAAGAATCGTCCGGATGGGCTGGGGCAGGACCATGCCGCCGCTGATGCGGCTGAGGCGTAGCATCAGTCCGTTGAACAAGTTGGTCCGATGAATGCGGCGGAGCGGGTAGCTCCGCCGTTGTGCCGGGCGTGGTGCCCGAAACGGATTGCGCAGAACGCGCGAGGGGAACGGCTTGCCGGGAGCGGGTAGCTCCGCCCGTGGGCTGGCAGGCCGGGTGGCCGCAGGAGCGGCCGTAGAACTGGCCGGAAGCGCCCGGTGAGGCGCTTCCGGCACGGTCGTCAGCCGATGGTCATCAGGCTGGCGTTGCCGCCCGCAGCGGCGGTGTTGACGCTCAGGGCGCGTTCGATCAGCAGGCGTTCCAGCGGGATGTCGATTTCCCCACGGTTAAGCCCGGTGACGCCGACGATGGCGCCCTTGCGCTGGGAGGCCAGCTCGCAGACGGCACGCAGCTGATCGGAATCGCCGTGGTGCAGGATGGCGTCGAAAGCCTTGTCGGTGCTGCTCCAGTCGGCGACCAGTTCGATGCGCTGGGCGACTTCCTTCGGCAGCTCCTTGACCACGGTGGCGTTGGACTCAGCCACCAGCGCCCGGCTGCCGACACTGAGCACGGCGGCCAGTTGCGCCAGCAGGTCGGCACGGTCTTCCGCCAGGCACAGCACGTGCTCGCGCGGCAGCAGGGTGTAGCTGTTGCGCTCGCCGGTCGGGCCGGTCAGCACCTGCTGGGTGAAGCTCTGCGACAGCGCGGCGTAGCTGGCCAGCTGCGCGGCGAGCGCGGCATCCTTCTGCGCCCACTGGGTCAGCGCTTCGACGGCTTTCTCGGCATCCTTGGGACGCGGCAGTGCCTGCGCGCCGTCGCCCTGCAGCTGCTTGGCCACCGCGTCCTGCGGACGGGTCGAGAGCAGGCGGTACAGGTACAGCGGGCCGCCGGCCTTCGGGCCGGTGCCGGAGAGGCCTTCGCCACCGAAGGGCTGCACGCCGACCACGGCGCCAACCACGTTGCGGTTGACGTAGAGGTTGCCGACATGGGCGCTGCCGACCACCTGGGCGATGGTCTCGTCGATGCGGGTGTGCACGCCCAGGGTCAGGCCGTAGCCGGAGTCGTTGATCTGCTGCAGCAGCTGTTCCAGGTCGGCACGCTGGTAGCGCACCACGTGCAGCACCGGGCCGAAGATTTCGCGCTTGAGTTCGCTGAAGCTGTCCAGTTCGATCAGGGTCGGTACGACGAAGGTACCGCGCTTGATTTCCTCGGCGTCCACGCGGGCGCTCTGGAACACCTTGCGGCCTTTGTCGCGCATCACCTGGATGTGCTTGTCGATGTTGCCCTTGGCTTCCTCGTCGATCACCGGACCGATGTCGGTGTGCAGGCGCTCCGGCGCACCGACGCGGTACTCGGCCATGGCGCCCTTGAGCATCTGCACCACGCGGTCGGCGGCGTCTTCCTGCACGCACAGTACGCGCAGCGCGGAGCAACGCTGGCCGGCGCTGTCGAAGGCGGAGTTGACCACGTCCACCACCACCTGCTCGGCCAGCGCCGAGGAGTCGACGATCATCGCGTTGAGGCCGCCGGTTTCGGCGATCAGCGGGATGGTGCGACCCTGGGCGTCGAGGCGGCCGGCGATGTTGCGCTGGAGGATGCCGGCGACTTCGGTGGAGCCGGTGAACATCACGCCACGCACGCGCTCGTCACCGACGAGACGGGCACCGACGGTTTCACCGCGGCCCGGCAGCAGTTGCACGGCACCAGCCGGTACGCCGGCTTCGAGGAGGATGCGTACGGCTTGCGCGGCGATCAGCGGGGTCTGTTCGGCGGGCTTGGCCAGCACGGTGTTGCCGGCGGCCAGGGCGGCGGCCACCTGGCCGCTGAAGATTGCCAGCGGGAAGTTCCACGGGCTGATGCAGACCACCGGACCCAGCGGGCGGTGGCTGTCGTTGGCGAAGTGGGTGCTGGCCTGGGCGCCGTAGTAGCGCAGGAAGTCCACCGCCTCGCGCACTTCGGCGATGGCGTTGGCGAAGGTCTTGCCCGACTCGCGCACCAGTACGCCCATCAGCGACTGGATTTCGGCTTCCATCAGGTCGGCGGCGCGCTGCAGGATCGCGCCGCGCTCGGCCGGCTGGGTCGATTGCCAGATCTGCGCGCTGGACAGCGCGCCGAGGATGGCGTTGTTCACATCGGCTTCGCTGGCTTCACGCACGTGGCCCACCACGTCGCGCAGGTCGGCCGGGTTGCGTACCGGCTGCGGCTCGCCCGGAGCGGCATCGGCCAGGCCCAGCATCGGCTCGGCGACGTAGGCATGGTTGGTGCTCGACAGCAGCGCCGAGGACAGCGAACCCAGGCGGTGTTCGTTGGCCAGGTCGATGCCGGCGGAGTTCAGCCGGGCGTCGCCGTAAAGATCGCGAGGCAGCGGGATGCGCGGGTGCGGCAGGCCCAGGGTGCCTTCCTGCGCGGCCATCTGCTCGACCTGCAGCACCGGGTCCAGAACCAGGTCCTTCAGCGAGATGCTGTGGTCGGCGATGCGGTTGACGAAGGAGGTGTTGGCGCCGTTTTCCAGCAGGCGGCGTACCAGGTACGCCAGCAGGGTTTCGTGGCTGCCCACCGGTGCGTAGATACGGCACGGGCGGTTGAACTTGCCGTCGGCGACCTTGCCCACCACCTGCTCGTACAGTGGCTCGCCCATGCCGTGCAGGCACTGGAACTCGTACTGGCCCGGGTAGTAGTTCTGCCCGGCCAGCTGGTAGATGGCCGACAGCGAGTGGGCGTTGTGGGTGGCGAACTGCGGGTAGATGGATTCCGGCACGGCCAGCAGCTTGCGCGCGCAGGCCAGGTACGACACATCGGTGTACGGCTTGCGGGTATAGACCGGGTAGCCTTCCAGGCCGTTGACCTGGGCCAGCTTGATCTCGCTGTCCCAGTAGGCGCCCTTCACCAGGCGGATCATCAGGCGGTGGCGGCTGCGCTTGGCCAGGTCGATGACGTAGTCAATCACATACGGGCAGCGCTTCTGGTAGGCCTGGATGACGAAACCGATGCCGTTCCAGCCGGCCAGCGACGGCTCGAAGCACAGGCGCTCGAGCAGGTCGAGGGAGATTTCCAGGCGGTCGGCTTCCTCGGCGTCGATGTTGATGCCGATGTCGTAGTCGCGGGCCATCTTCACCAGGCCGAGGACGGTCGGGTACAGCTCGTCCATCACGCGGTCGTACTGGGCGCGGCTGTAGCGCGGGTGCAGAGCGGAGAGCTTGATGGAAATGCCCGGACCTTCGTAGATGCCACGGCCATGGGAAGCCTTGCCGATGGCATGGATGGCCTGCTCGTAGGAGGCCAGGTAGCGCTTGGCGTCTTCCTCGGTCAGCGCGGCTTCGCCGAGCATGTCGTAGGAGTAGCGGAAGCCGCGGGACTCCATGTTGGCCGCATTGGCCAGGGCTTCGGCGATGGTTTCGCCGGTGACGAACTGCTCGCCCATCAGGCGCATGGCCATGTCCACGCCCTTGCGGATCAGCGGCTCGCCGGACTTGCCGATGATGCGGTTGAGCGCCGAGGACATGCCGGCCTCGGTGTGGGTCGACACCAGCTTGCCGGTGATCAGCAAGCCCCAGGAAGCGGCGTTGACGAACATCGACGGGCTCTGGCCCAGGTGCTGGCTCCAGTTGCCGTTGCTGATCTTGTCGCGGATCAGCGCGTCACGGGTGGCCTTGTCCGGGATGCGCAGCAGCGCCTCGGCCAGGCACATCAGCGCCACGCCTTCCTGGGACGACAGGGAGAACTCCTGCAACAGGCCCTGCACCAGGCCCTGGCGGCCACCGGCGTTCTTCTGGTTACGCAGCTTCTCGGCAATGCCGTAGGCCATCTTGCTGGCGGCGTCGGCCTTGTCCTTGGGCAGGCGGGCGAGGTCCAGCAGCATCGGCAGCGCTTCGGTTTCCGGGCGGCGGTAGGCGGCGGTGATGGCCGCGCGCAGCACGGACTGCGGCAGGATGCTTTCGGCGAAATCGAGGAAGACCTGCAGCCCTTGTTCGTTCAGCGCGTCCAGCGATTCCTCGCCGGCGGCCGCGGCCAGACCGGATTGCTCGGCCGGGGTCAGCCCGCCCTCCACCTGCTCCAGATAGGAGAAGATGGCCTGCTTGATCAGCCAGTGCGGGGTACGGTCGAGTTGCTGGGCAGCCAGCTTGAGGCGCTCGCGGGTGGCGTCGTCGAGCTTCACGCCAAGGGTGGTGGTGGCCATGGGGCTTCCTGTTGTTAGAAGGTGTGCCTGAAAACGGCGCAAGGTTATACCGCCGAATTGCAAGGTGCAACCAGGTGCAACCCAATAAAAACAAGCCTTTGGTCGTAAGCCCGGATCTGGTGCAACCGGTGACATTTCCCACACCGGGCGCTACCAAACGGAGCACGCCCGCCGGCCTTGTCCGCTGCAACCCGCAGGAGTGGAGCGAACGACGGAACGGAAGCAGTGTTCATGCCAGGGGCGGGAAAAGGTGCAACCCGCCGCAAAAAACGATCGATCTCGGGTAGGAGCGGACTTTGTCCGCGATCGGTTCGCCCTCTCGCCCGGCCGACCGGCGGAGCGATCGACGGCCCATCGCGGACGGAGTCCGCTGCTACGCCGGCCATGACGTGGGTACCGTAGGGGGCATGACCGGGAGCCGATTATCCGCCGCCCCTTGGCGGCGGATAACGCTGGCGCGTCATGCGCCCTGCGTGAAGCCTCCAGCTCGGGATACTGCGAGCACTCAGTCCAGCGGCAGGTACACGCAGAACTCCGCGCCCTGCCCCGGCTCGCTGCGCACTTCGATGCGCCCGCCGTGGGCCTGGACGATCTGCTCGGAGATGTACAACCCCAGGCCCAGCCCGGCGATGCGCGCAGCGCCGGCACCACGTTCGAACTGCTGGAAGATGCGTTGCTGCTCCTCCGCACTGATGCCATTGCCACAGTCACGCACACACAGCTGCGCGTGGCCTTCACGCACTGCGACGCGCACCGCCACCGGCTCGCCGGGGCCGTAGCGCAGGGCATTGCTGACCAGGTTGCTGACCACCTGCTCCACGCGGTAGGCATCCCAGACCCCCGGCACCGCCTGCGGCGCGTCCAGGCTCAGCAGGCAGCCGGCGGCCTGGGCCTGGACGGCGAAGTTGCCCAGTACGCGGCGGGCGATCTCGGCGAGGTCGGCGGGCTCGGGGCGGATCGACAGCTTGCCGGTGCGAATCCGCGATACGTCGAGCATGTCCTCGATCAGCCGGGTCAGGCCGGTGAGCTGGCGTTCGTCGCGCTCGAACAGCACGCCCAGGCGCTCGGCGGCGAAGTTCTCCAGCTTGCCCTTGGCCAGGTGCAGGCGGCGCAGCTGGGTGTCGAGCATCAGGCCGTTGAGCGGCGTGCGCAGCTCGTGGGAGACGATGGACATGAAGTCGTCGCGCATCTTCACCGCACGCTGCAGCTCCACTTGCGTCTCGCGCAACTCGCCCAGCAGCTTGTCCTGCTCGGCACGGGCCTGCTCCAGCGCTTCCAGCTGGCGGTCGAGGACCTTGCGCTGGCGGTAGAGGTCGACGAACACGCTGACCTTGCTGCGCACCGCATGGTTGTCCAGCGGCTTGTAGAGGAAGTCCACCGCACCGCTCTCGTAGCCCTTGAACGCATAGTTCAGCTCGCGCCCGGCAGCGGTGACGAAGACGATGGGAATATTCCGGGTGCGCTCGGTGCCGCGCATCAGCTCGGCCAGGGCGAAGCCGTCCATGCCGGGCATCTGCACATCGAGCAGGGCCAGGGCGAATTCGTGTTCCAGCAGCAGCGACAGTGCCTCGTCCGCCGAGGAGGCCTTGAATACCTCGCGGCCCTCGCCCTTGATCAATGCCTCCAGTGCCAGCAGGTTCTCCGGCAGGTCATCGACGATCAGCAGTTTGCTTCCCTGGTTACGCAGCATGTGGGGTGCCCATTCGGGTCAGGAGCGCGTGAATCTCACGCAGCGGAAGAATGTGGTCCGGGGCGTGCAGTGCAATCGCCGCCTCCGGCATGGTGGACACAGCGGCCTGGGCCGGGTCCTGGACGATGGTGAGCCCGCCCTGGCGCTGGATGTGCGCCAGGCCCTCGGCACCGTCCTGGTTCGCCCCGGTGAGCAGGATGCCGGCCAGGTACTGCCGGTAGGCATCCGCCGCCGAGTCGAAGAGGATGTCGATGGAAGGCCGGGAGAAATTGCGCGGCGCTTCCCGGCTCAGGGCGAAGCTCAGGTCCTGCTCGATGGACAGGTGGTAGCCGGCGCTGGCGAAGTACAGCGTCCCCGCTTCCACTGGCGCCTTGTCGCAGGCCTCGCGCACCGGAATCGCCAGGCGCCGGGCGAACAGGTCGACCAGTTGGCTCTCGTGGTTTTCCGGCAGGTGCAGCACGACGATCATCGGCAGGGCAAAACCCGCCGGCAACCCGTCGAACAGCTGGAACAGCGCATCCACGCCGCCCGCGGAGGCGCCGATGACCACGGCCCGGACCTCGCGTTGCGCGCTCATCGCTTGCGAAACACCCGTTCGCGGCGGTTCACCACCTCGAACTCGGCGGCGTATTCGGTGAAATCCAGGCTCTCCTTGCTGCCCAGGCCGAGGAAGCCGCGATGACAGAGGGACTCGTGGAACAGCCCGATGGCGCGGTTCTGCAACTGCCGGTTGAAATAGATCAGCACGTTGCGGCAGGACACCAGGTGGGTCTCGGAAAACACGCTGTCGGTGGCCAGGCTGTGGTCCGCGAAGGTCACGTTGGCGCGAAGCATCTTGTCGAACAGCGCGCCGTCGTAGGCGGCTGTGTAGTAGTCCGACAGCGACGCCTTGCCGCCAGCGGCGCGGTAGTTCTCGCTCGCCTGTGCCAGGTCCTCGACGGCGTAGATGCCGCGCCGGGCCTGTTCCAGCGAGCGCGGGTTGATGTCGGTGGCGTAGATCAGGGTGCGTTCCAGCAGACCTTCCTCGTGCAGCAGGATGGCCAGCGAATGCACCTCTTCGCCGGTGCTGCAACCGGCCACCCAGAGGCGCAGCGACGGGTAGGTGCGCAGCACCGGCACCACTTCCTGGCGCAGCGCCAGGAAGTAGCCGGGATCGCGGAACAGCTCGCTCACCGAGATGGTGAGGTACTGCAGCAGTTCATGGAAGGCGTGCGGGTCATGCAGGATGCGCTCCTGCAGCGCCGAGATGCTGCGGCACTCGAACAGCTTGGTGGCATGCAGCACCCGGCGCTTGAGCGAAGTGCCGGAGTAGTCGCGGAAGTCGTAGCTGTACTTCAGGTAGATCGCCTCGATGAGGAGGCGCAGCTCGATGTCCTGGCTGCGGTCGGGCATGTCAGATGCGCTCCAGCTTGGGTAACCAGACACGGATCAGCGAGAACAGCCGGTCCAGGTCGATGGGCTTGGCCAGGTAGTCGTTGGCCCCGGCACGCAGGCACAGCTCGTGGTCGTCCTTCATCGCCTTGGCGGTCACCGCGAGAATCGGCAGCTTCTTCCAGCGCGCGTCCTGGCGGATCAGGCGCGTCGCCTCGTAGCCGTCCATCTCCGGCATCATCACATCCATCAGCACCAGGTCGATGTCGCCGATCTGGTTGAGCTTCTCGATGGCCTCGCGCCCGTTGCGCGCCACCTCCACCCGCGCGCCCTTGTGCTCCAGCGCGCTGGTGAGGGCGAAGATATTGCGCACGTCATCGTCCACCAGCAGGATGCGCCGCTCCTCGAAGGCGCGGTCGCGGTTGCGCGAGGTGCGCAGCATGCGCTGGCGCTCGCTGGAAAGCTGCGACTCGACCTTGTGCAGGAACAGCGTCACCTCGTCCAGCAGGCGTTCGGGCGAGCGCGCGCCCTTGATGATGATCGAGCGCGAGTACTTGAGCAGCTCGGCTTCTTCGTCGCGGGTCAGGTTGCGCCCGGTGTAGACGATCACCGGCGGGAAGGAACAGATGTCCTCCTCGCCCATGCGCTGCAGCAGTTCGTTGCCCTGCATGTCCGGCAGCTTGAGGTCGATGATCATGCAGTCGTAGATGTTCTTGCGCAGCAGCTCCAGGGCTTGCGCCCCCTGCTCCACCGCGGTGATCTCGATGTCGTCGTCGCCGATCAGGCGCGAAACGCTGTCGCGTTGCAGCGGGTCGTCCTCCACCAGCAGGATGCGCTTGACCTCCTGGGTCAGCTTGGCCTCCAGCTTGCCGAAGACCTCGCGCAGCTGCTCACGGGTGGTGGGCTTCAGGGCGTAGCCGATGGCGCCCAGGTGCAGCGCCGCTTCGCTGCGATCCTCCACGGACACCACATGCACCGGCACATGACGGGTGCGCGGATTGGCCTTCAGGCGCTGCAGCACGGCGAGGCCGGATTCGTCGGGCAGGTGCATGTCCAGCAGGATGGCGTCGGGGCCGTGCTCATCCGCCAGGCGCAAGCCTTCCTCGGCGCCCATCGCCACCAGGCAGCGGTAGCCCAGCTCGCGAGCCAGGTCGTAGAGGATGCGGGCGAACTTCGGCTCGTCCTCCACCACCAGCACGCAGCGCTGGCCGACGTTGACCTGATCGCGGTCATCGGCGAAAGCCGCGGCGGCCGGTGCGCGAACCACCGGCGGCGGGACTGGAGCCGGCGCCGGCGCCACGATCGGCGCGGGAGTACTGACCGCTTCCACCTCGGCCGGCGCCTGGTAGCTCAGCGGCAGCAGCAGGCTGAACACGCTGCCCTTGCCCGACTCGCTGCTGACGATGATGCTGCCGCCCAGCAGATGTGCCAGGTCGCGGGAGATCGACAATCCCAGGCCGGTACCGCCGTAGCGGCGATTGGTGGCGCCATCGGCCTGCTGGAAGGCTTCGAAGATGCGCACCAGCTGGTCCTCGGCGATGCCGATGCCGCTGTCGCGGACGTCGAAGCGCAGCCCCTCGGGCGCCGTGCTGACGCGCAGCGACACTTCGCCGGCGTCGGTGAACTTGAAGGCGTTGGACAGCAGGTTCTTGAGGATCTGCTCGACCCGCTGGCGGTCGCTGAACAGCAGCGCGGGCACGTCCTCGGCCACCTCGGTGGCGAAACGCAGGCCCTTGTCGTCAGCCTGCGGGCGGAACAACCCCTCCACCGCTTCCACCAGGCGACGCACGCTGGCGTTCTCCGGGCGCACTTCCAGCTTGCCGGCCTCGACCTTGGAGATATCGAGGATGTCGTTGATCAGGTTGAGCAGGTCGTTGCCGGCGCCATAGATCGACTCGGCGAACTTCACCTGCTCGTCGTCCAGGTTGCCCTGCTCGTTGTCCGCCAGCAGGCGCGCCAGGATCAGCGAACTGTTCAGCGGCGTCCGCAGCTCGTGGGACATGTTGGCGAGGAACTCGGACTTGTAGCGGCTGGCGCGCTGCAGCTCGTCGGCGCGGCCCTGCAGGTCCAGGCGCGCCTGGTTCAGCTCGGTGTTCTTGCCGTCCAGATCGTCGCGCTGGGCGGCCAGCTCCTGGGTCTGCTCGGCGAGGCGTTCGTTGGTCTGTTCCAGCTCCGCCTGCTGGGCTTCGAGGTGCGCCTGGGACTCCTTGAGCACGCGGGACTGTTCTTCCAGTTCCTCGTTGGCGGTCTTGAGCTCTTCCTGCTGCACCTGCAGCTCTTCGTTGAGCTGCTGGGTCTCCGCCAGCAGGTCCTGCTGCCGCTGGCGATACTGGGCGGCGGCAATGGCGCTGCCCAGGGTCTCGGCGACATTCTGCAGGAAGGCCTGATCGCGCTCCTCCAGCTGACGCAGGAAGCCCAGCTCCAGCACGCCGACCACCCCGCCATCGTTGAGCAGCGGCAGCAGCGCCACGCTCACCGGCTGGCCGTTGCCCAGCGCCGAGTTGACCTTCAGGTAGTCCGGCGGCAGGCCGTCGACCACACGCAACTTGCGCTGGCGGGCAGCCTGGGCGATCAGGCTCTCGTCCGGGGCGAAATAATCCTCACCCAGTGCCTCGGTGGCAAAGCCGAAAGTGCCGGACAGCCGCAGCCCGCCGCGATCATCGCGGACGTAGAGCGCGGCGACGGGAGAGGAAACGAACTCACCGAGGAAATCCATCAGGCTGCGCCCCAGGGTCGGCAGCGACTGCTGGCCGATCAACTGCTCGCCCAGGCGGCTCTGGCCGTCGCGCAACCAGGCCTGGCGCTGCAACTGTTCGTTGTGCAGCACCTGGCGGCGCAGCGACTCGGCATAGGACTCGGAAAGGCTGAGCAACTGCCGGCGGCCGAAGTAGGCCAGCAGCGTACCGACCACGATGCTGAACACCAGGTAGAGGATCACCACCCCGGTGGAGAGGCTGGAGGCGAACTGGTTGCGGTCGTGGCGCAGCTGCTGCTCGGTGTTGATCAGCGAGGCGTACTGGGCGCGAATCGCATCCATCATGCTCTTGCCGCGCCCGGCCTTCACCGCGTCGCTGGTGTCCTGGCCGTTGCGGCGCTGCTGGATCATCTCCTGAGCGAAGTTCATCCACTCATCCTGCATCGCGCTCAGGCGCTGCACGCGCTCGACCTGTGGCGGGTTGTCCGCCACCAGCTGGCCCAGGCTCCTGAGCCCGGCGTTGATGCGCGGCCGGGCCTGCTCCAGCGGTTCGAGGAAGCGCGGATCGCTGGTGATCAGGAAGCCGCGCAGGCCGCTTTCCTGGTCCACGCTCAGGCGCTGCATCTCGTTGGCGCTGGAGATCACCCGGTCGGTGTGCTCGACCCAGCCCAGCACATCGAGCATGTAGAGAATCAGGCCGATGAACAGCACCGCCCCCAGCAGGCAGATGCCCAGCGGCAGCGCCATGTTGCGCGCGAGGATGCGGCGGAAGGCGCTTTCGTCGGCGACGACTTTCTGATTCATCAACGGTATCCCTGATGGAGGTCCTTGCCCTGGGCACGACACAACCCAGGTAAGTATTTGAAGTTATTGTAGGAACGCTCTTAAAACGGCAGAAATAATAGCGCGAAGCAATGTAGGCTACAGGTCAGCTGGCGAATTGACACCCGCTCCTCCAGGTCGTTCGAACTTTTCGCGGCTAAACGGTAGAGAAAAGTGGAATTTTCTCTTGCGGGCCCTTTCCAACCCTCGACAGGGAACAGAAAGATCAACCGCAAGACTGATCGGTCGCAGGGTGCTCGATGCCAAGCTCTCAGGGGCAAACCCCCAACTCGTCCACGCAAGGCCAGGGCGACTTTCTCAACAGCGGCGGCCTCAACAGCAGCAGCGCCATGGCTCCGCTGATCCGTCAGCACGACTGGGCGGCCTCCCCGCTCGGCCCCATGGAGCAATGGCCGGCCATCCTCAAGGGCATCCTCGAAGTCGGGCTCAACTCGCGCCTGCCGGTGTGCATCTACTGGGGGCCGGAATTCATCCTGCTGTACAACGACGCCTGGAGCGCCATCCCCGGCGACAAGCACCCCGCCTGCCTGGGCCAGCCGGCGCGCATCGCCTGGTCGGACATCTGGTCGATCCTCGACCCCATGTACAACGGCATCCTGCAGACCGGCGTGGCCGCCCACGAGGAAGACCGCCTGCTGCCCATGGTGCGCTACGGCTACGTCGAGGAAGCCTACTTCACCTACAACGTCAGCCCGATCTTCGGCCCGGACGGCAAGCCCATCGGCCTGTTCAACACCGCCGTGGAAACCACCAGCAACGTCATCGGCCAGCGCCGCCAGCGCCTGCTCACCCGGCTCGCCGAGCGCCTCGGGCAGGCCGACGACAGCACGCAGATCTGCAGCGACGCCCTGGCCCTGCTCGCCGATGCCAGCCATGACGTGCCGTTCTGCCTGCTCTACCAGGCCGGCACGCTGCTGGGTACCTGCGGCACCGGCCCGGCCGACCGCTTCGCCCCGCAGCGCCTTACCGCACAGGACGACCCGCTGCACCTGTTCAACGGCCTGACCCAGGCCCACCAGTCGCCGCTGGGCAGCCAGCACATGCGCGCCTTCGCACCCTGGCCGGAAGTACTCGACAGCACCTATGCCACCCCGCTGGACGGCCACGCCGACAGCCTGGCCGTGTTCGGCATCAGCCCGCGCCGGCGCCTGGACGAAAGCTACGCCGGCTTCCTCGACGAGTTGGCCGCCCTGCTCGGTCATGCCCTGGCCGGCGCCACCCTGCGTAGCCGCGAGCGGCAGACCCGGGAAGCGGTGCAGGAAGAAATCCGCCAGCGCACCCGCGAGCGCGACCGGGTCTGGGCGGTGAGCCAGGACCTGCTCTGCGTGCTCGATCACCAGGGCGTGCTGCGCAGCGTCAACCCGGCCTGGAGCAGCCTGCTGGGCTGGAGCGAGGAGCAGCTGACCGGCCGCAACAGCGAGGAACTGGTGCACCCCGACGACCTCGCCAGCAGTATCGACACCCGCGCCACCCTGGCCCGCGGCGAGCGCCTGCAGCATTTCGAGAATCGCCTGCGCCACGCTGACGGCAGCTACCGCTGGATTTCCTGGCACGCCATCGAAGAGAACGGCGTGATCTACGGCTGTGGCCGCGACATCAGTGAACAGAAACGCGGCGCGGAACTGCTGGAACAGGCCCATGCCGCCCTGCTCAACGCCCAGCGCATGGAGGTGGTAGGCCAGTTGACCGGGGGCATCGCCCACGACTTCAACAATCTGCTGGCGAGCATCCGCTTCAGCCTCGACCTGATCGCCCGCCGTGCGCCAGCCAGCGCCCAGCCGGAGCTCGACCACATCGTCCATGCCGCCACCCAGGCCACCGAGCGCGCCGCCGAGCTGACCCACAACCTGCTGGCCTTCGCCCGCCGCCAGGCGCTGGCATTGCACCCGGTAGTCCTGGGCGCGCAGTTGAACGACTGGCAGGCGGAACTGGCCGAACGCGCCGGCGTCAACGTCCAGCTGAGCCTGGAGATCGCGGAGGACGACAGCGTCGTCACCGACCTCGACCAGTTGCACAAGGCAATGCTCCACCTGGTCGACAACGCCCGCGACGCCATGCCCTTCGGCGGCGCCCTGCAGATCAGCCTGCGCCCGCAGCGCATCCTCCAGGGCGCGCATGACCTGCCGGCCGGCGATTACCTGGGCCTCGGCGTCCAGGACAGCGGCCAGGGCATGAGCGAGGCGACCCTCAGCCACGTCTTCGACCCCTTCTTCACCACCAAGGGCATCGGTCCCAACAGCGGGCTGGGCCTGTCGATGGTCTACGGTTTCATCAAACAGTCCGGCGGGCACGTCCGCCTGCGCAGCGCGCCCGGCCAGGGCACCTGCGTCACACTCTTTTTCCCGCGAGGCAACTCAGTGGCCAATATCTCCGACACCCCCGCCGCCAACCCATCGCCCAGCCAGGCGCTCTGCGTACTGGTAGTCGAGGACAACGACCTGGTGCGCATGCTCACCGTCGAAGTGCTGGAGGAAATCGGCTACCAGGTGCTGCAGACCGAGGACGCCGAACAGGCTCTGCCGATCCTGCAGGGCGACGGCGCCATCGACCTGCTGCTCACCGACGTCGGCCTGCCGGGCATGAACGGCGAGGAACTCGCCCGTGCCGCGCGCCTGGCGCGGCCGCAACTGCCGATCCTGTTCGCCACCGGCTTCGCCGAGATCGTGCATATCGACGGCAGCGAGCTGGCGACGCACATGTCGATGATCGCCAAGCCGTTCTCCATCGACGCGCTGCGCGACAAGGTCAACGGCATGCTCGGCCGCAAGGACGGCTGAGCACGCCAGGTCAGGAGCTGAGCAGCAGGCTCAGCGCCGCGCGCAGCTTGCCCGGCTTCAGCGGCTTGTTCAGCAGCGGCATGCCCAGCTTCTGCAGTGCGCGGCGGCACTCGTCGCTGCGATCGGCGGTGATCATCACTGCCGGCAATTCACGGCCGAACTGCAGGCGCAATCGCCGCACCGCATCGCAGCCGGTCTGGTCGTGGTCGAGGTGGTAGTCGGCCAGGATCGCCTCCGGCGCCCGCCCTCCGAGCACGCTCAGCGCCTCGTCGAAATCCGTCGCCACCAGCACCTGGCAACCCCACTGACCGAGTAGCGCTGCCATGCTGGCGAGGATCGCCTGCTCGTTGTCGATCACCAGCAGCCGGCGGCCCGGCAACGGGTCCCCGGTAACCGGGCGCGGGGCGCTGTCCGCCACCGCCGGCGCCGGCAGGTCGCGCACCAGCGGCACCTCGATGGCGAACACCGAGCCGCGCCCCGGCACCGAGCGCACCTGCACCCGGCAGCCGAGGATGCCGGCGATGCGGTCGACGATGGCCAGCCCCAGCCCGACACCCCGGCGGTCCGCCGCGCGGCCGGCATCGAGCTGGTTGAATTCGAGGAAGATCGCTTCCAGTTGGTCCGCCGGTATCCCTCTACCGGTATCCCACACCTCCAGCCGCACAGTCTCCCCACGCCGACGCGCCGCCAGCAGCACGCTGCCGTGGTCGGTGTAGCGGCAGGCGTTGCTGAGGAAGTTGCGCAGGATGCGTGACAGCAGGCGGTGATCGGTGCGCACCGCCAGTGCCGGGACCCGCGAGCGCAGGCGCAGGCCGGCGGCACGGGCCACCTCGTCGAACTCAGAGAGCAGCGGGCCGAGCAGGTCGGCCAGCGGGTACAGGTCCAGGTCCGGACGAATGGCGCTCTGGTCCAGGCGGGCGATTTCCAGCAGGTCGGCCAGCAGGTCCTCGGCCCCCTCCAGGGCCTGGTGGGTCCGTTCCACCAGCACCTGCTCGGCGCCCGGCAGCTTGCGCTCGCGCAGGGTCGAAACCAGCAGGCGGGCGGCATTCAGGGGTTGCAGCAGGTCATGGCTGGCGGCGGCCAGGTACTTGTCCTTGCTGTTGTTGGCCGCCTCGGCGGCGTCGCGGGCCTCGCGCAGTTGCTGGTTCAAGCCTTCCAGCTCGCGGGTGCGCTCGGCGACGCGTTGCTCCAGCTCCTCGTTGAGGCTCTGCAGGCGCTGCTGGGCCTGGACGCGCTCGGTGATATCGGCGACGAAGCCTTCCACCAGGCCATCCTCGTCCGGCTTCATCAGCAGGTTCATCAGCACCACCACGTGGCTGCCGTCGCGGCGGCGCAGGCGCGTTTCATAGCCGAACAGGCCGCCGCCCTCGCGCAGGCGGTCGCGGATGCCGCGCATCTCGGCCTCGCCGCCGACGAACAGCTGGCTGGCCATGTCCTGCAGGTTCCACAGCACCTGCTGCGGATCGTCATAGCCGAGCATATGCGCCAGCGCCGGGTTGGCGGCGCGCAGGCCCTGGCTCAGGCTGGCCTGGAAGATGCCGTGGACGGCGTTCTCGAACAGCCACTTGTAGCGGTTGCGCTCGGCCTCCAGCTCGTCCAGCCGCGCCACCAGCTCGGGGTAGTGGCTCTTGCGCGCGGACTGGCTGCCCAGGCCGAGCAGCCCGGCCAGGGCCTGTTGCTGCTGCTCGTCAGAGGGCCTCGCCATACACCACCTCGACATCGCGCTGGCTGGATTCGCGAGGGTTGGTGAGGATGCACGGGTCCTGCATTGCATGGCGCGAGAGGAAGGGAATATCGGAGCTGCCCACGCCATGCAGGCCGAGGCTTTCGTGGAAGCCCACGGCATGCTTGAGGGCGATCAGGTGCTCCACCAGGCGCTGGCGCACCTGGGCGTGGTTCAGGCCGCGGCAGTCGATGCCGAAGGTCTCGGCGATCACCTTGAAGCGTTCCGGCGCCGCGCTGTAGTTGAAGGCCACCACGTGTTCCACCAGCACGGCGTTGCACAGGCCGTGCGGCAGGTCGAGGTAGCCACCCAGACTGTGGGACATGGCATGCACCGCGCCGAGGATGGCGTTGGAGAACGCCAGCCCCGCCTGCATGCTGCCGAGCATGATCTTCTCGCGCAGGGCGATGTCCGCCGGGTTGGCGATCATCTGCACCAGGTTGCCGTTGATCAGCCGCATGGCCTCCAGCGCGTGGGGGTCGGTGAGCGGACCGTGGCCGGTGGAAACGAAGGCCTCGATGGCGTGCACCAGGGCGTCGATGCCGGTGCAGGCGGAGAGGAACGGGTCCATGGTCAGGGTGGTTTCCGGGTCGATCAGCGACACGTCGGGCACCACCGCCTTGCTGACGATGGAGAACTTCATCCGCTCGTCCTGGTTGGAAATGATCACGAACTGCGAAACGTCTGCCGAGGTGCCGGCGGTGGTGGGAATCAGGATCAGCGGCGGGCTGGGCACGCGCAGGGTGTCCACGCCCTCGAATTCGAGGATGTTGCGGCCGTGGGCGGCGACGATGCCGATGCCCTTGGCGCAGTCCATCGGACTGCCGCCGCCCACCGCCACTATCACGTTGCAGCCTTCGCTGCGGTAGACATCGGCGCCGCGCATGACTTCTTCCACGCGCGGGTTGGGCGAGACCTCGGTGTAACGGCAGAAGGCGATGTCCTGGGCGGCCAGGCTGGCTTCGATATCGGCGACCCAGCCGGCGGCGACTACACCCGGGTCCGACACCACCAGCACCTTGCGGGCGCCGAAGGTTTTCACGTAATTGGCGACATTGTGCCGGCATCCGGCACCGAAAATGATCTCAGGCGAGACGAATTTGCGCAGTTGGCTGAGCTCGTGGGACATCGGGGGCTCTGTCGTTATTGTTATGGGATATTTCCGGCAGCCTACTGTATCCGTCAGGTATTGCAATGCGACCTTGGCAGACGGTTCTGACAGGCAACTCACTCCGCCAGCAGCGCCTGGTAAAAGCGCCATTCGGCCTCCAGCGCGTGGGCCAGGTTGGCGGCCTGGCGGAAGCCATGGCGCTCCCCGGCATAGCGGTGTACCTCCACCGGCACGCCGCGCTGGCGCAGGCTGTGGACCATGGCGTCGGTCTGCGCCGGCACCACCACGGCATCCAGCTCGCCCTGGAAGAAGATCACCGGGGCACGGATGCGTTCGGCCAGCAGCACCGGCGTGCGCTCGCGGTAGCGCTCGGCATCCTGTTGCGGGTCGCCGATCAGCCAGTCCAGGTAGTCCGCCTCGAACTTGTGGGTCTCCCGTGCCAACGCCTGCGGATCACTGACACCGTAGAGACTCGCTCCGCCGCGCAGGCCCGGCAGGCGCGCCAGTGCCATCAGCGCGCTGTAGCCCCCGGCGCTGGCACCGCGCACGAATACCCGCTGGCGGTCGATGCGCCCGGCCCTGGCAAGGAAGTCCAGCGCGGCGCCGATGTCTTCCACCTCCACCTGGCCCCAGCCCAGGTGCAGGCGCTCGCGGTAGGCGCGGCCGTAGCCGCTGCTGCCGCGATAGTTGAGGTCCGCCACGGCAAAGCCCCGGCGTGTCCAGAACTGGATGCGCCCGTCGAACACCGGATAGCAGGCCGAGGTCGGCCCGCCATGCAGGAACACCACCAGCGGTGGCGCTGGATCGCCGCCCTGGGGGGCATAGAAGAACCCATGCCCGCACTCGTCGTCGCCGACCGGATAATGGAAGGCCTCGCCACGGGACAGCTCGGCCTCCGGCAACGGCCTCTCGCCCCCACCCAGCACCTGGGTGGAACCATCCACCCGGCGGATCGCCAGCAGCGTCGGCAGGCGATCCGGCGCGGCGGCGATGCAATAGAAGTGCTGCTCATCCGCCGCCAGCGAGCGGAAGCGGCTGTATTGCGGCGCCAGCCTGTGCTCGCGGCCACGTTCGTCATAGACCACCAGCAGGCCGCAGCCGTTGACCTGGTGGGTTGCCAGCAGCTTGCCGCCCGGCAACGGCAGGAAGGTGCGTCCGCCCAGCTGCCAGGGTGCGCCGGCGTGGTCGGCGGCGGCGCAAGGCAGGACGCCATGGCCCTCGCGGTACGGCTGCCAGTGGCCGTCGCGGTCGCTCAGCCAGTGCAGCCGGCCGTCCTCGGCGAAGCGCGGCTGCTGGATGGATTCGTGGCACGCCTGCCCGGCCAGGCAACGCTGTTCGCCGGCGAAGGACTCGCACAGGCGGGTGCGCGTCCAGGGCTGGTGGGGGCGGTCCCATTCCACCCAAACGACGCGCTCGGCGCTGCCATCGGCCACCGGCGAGGCATAGAAGTCCGCGCCCGCGGCGATCACCCGGCGCCGGCCGTCGGCGTCGAGTCGCACGATGCGATGACTCACCCCGCCGCTGCCATTCTCCTCTTCCACCGCCAGCAGCGCGTTCCACGCCGGCACATAGTGCAGGTCGCCGTAGCGGCAGTCGTCGCGGTGGGTAAGCGCCCGCGAGCTGCCGCCCAGGCGCAGCCAGTGGACCTGCTGGTCGCCCTCTTCCACCCAGGCCACGCCATCGGCGGTGGCACAGCAGGAACCGCCGCCGTATTCGTAGACACGGCTGCGTACCGAGGCACCGGGCGGGGTCAGCTCGACGCTCTGCCCTTCGCGGCGCAGGAACAACCGGCAGCGCGCGCTGGCGGGGTCGAATGCGGCCCACAGCAGACCGCCGTGGGCCACGTGCAGCTCGGCGAAATCCCCTGCGGCGGCGACCGCGCGCTCGGCACTCCAATCGCTGCGCTCCACGCTCACGCCTTGCAGATCAGTTGCGAGGCCCGCTCGTTGCGCAGGGTCAGCGCGCTGAGCGGCGCGGCCGCCGTTTCCGCCTCGCGGCGGGCGTCGAGGATGATCCCGTGGTGGGCCGACTTGGCGCACACCGGGTCGGTGGCTTCGGCGTCACCGGTGAGCATGAACGCCTGGCAGCGGCAGCCGCCGAAGTCGCGCTCCTTCTCGTCGCAGGAGCGGCACGGCTCGGGCATCCAGGCATCGCCGCGGAAGCGGTTGAAGCCGAAGGACTCGTACCAGATGTGCTGCAGGCTGTGCTCGCGCACGTTGGGGAACTTCACCGGCAGCTGCCGCGCGCTGTGGCACGGCAATGCAGTGCCGTCCGGAGTGACGTCGAGGAACACGCTGCCCCAGCCGCCCATGCAGGCCTTGGGGCGCTCCTCGTAGTAATCGGGCACCACGAAGATCAGCTTGCACGGGTTGCCTTCGGCAGCCAGGCGCTCGCGGTACTCGGCGGTGATGCGCTCGGCACGCTGCAACTGCTCGCGGGTCGGCAGCAGGCCGGCGCGGTTCAGTTCGGCCCAGCCGTAGAACTGGCAGGTGGCGAGTTCGACGAAGTCGGCCTCCAGCTCGATGCACAGCTCGATGATGCGCTCGATGCTGTCGATGTTGTGCCGGTGGGTGACGAAGTTCAGCACCATCGGGTAACCGTGGGCCTTCACCGCGCGGGCCATGGCGAGCTTCTGGGCGAAGGCCTTGCGCGAGCCGGCGAGCAGGTTGTTCACCTCCTCGTCGGCGGCCTGGAAGCTGATCTGGATATGGTCGAGCCCGGCGTCGGCGAACTCCTTCAGGCGCTTCTCGTTGAGCCCGATGCCGGAGGTGATCAGGTTGGTGTAGAAACCCAGCCCGCGCGCGGCGGCGATCAGCTCGGCGAGGTCCTGGCGCACCAGCGGCTCGCCGCCGGAGAAACCCAGCTGCGCCGCGCCCATCTCGCGGGCCTGGCGGAACACCTCGATCCATTGCGCGGTGGACAGCTCTTCGCCGCCCCTGGCGAAATCCAGCGGGTTGGAGCAGTACGGGCACTGCAGCGGGCAACGGTAGGTCAGCTCGGCCAGCAGCCAGAGCGGTGGGCCTACCGGCGCCTCAGCGCAGCTCGATCCAGAATTGCGCATGGGCCACCTCGAGGAAAGCCAGGATGTCTTCGTCGATGCCCGGCACGCCGGGGAAATCGGCGCGCAGGCCGTCGATGATGCCGGCGACATCGCGCTGACCATCGATACGGCCAAGGATCGCCCCGGCGCTGTCGTTGAGCTTCACCATCCCTTCAGGATAGAGCAGCACATGGCAGCCCTGGGCCGGTTCGAACTGCAGGCGGAACCCCCGACGCAGTGCCGGGATGCTGTCCAGCGAAGGCAGACTCATCACAGCAACCCCCTGTGCCACACGCGCTCGGCCGTCACCGTGTGGTACGGCGGGCGCTGCAGTTCATAGGCCATGCTCATCGCGTCGAGCATGCTCCAGAGCACGTCGAGCTTGAATTGCAGGATTTCCAGCATGCGCTCCTGGGCCTCGCGGGTACGGTAGTGCTCCAGGGTGATGCGCAGGCCGTGCTCGACATCGCGGCGCGCCTGGGACAGGCGCTTGCGGAAGTAGTCGTAGCCGCTGGCGTCGATCCACGGGTAGTGCTGCGGCCAGCTGTCGAGTCGCGACTGGTGGATCTGCGGGGCGAACAGCTCGGTCAGCGAGCTGCTGGCCGCCTCCTGCCAGCTGGCACGGCGGGCGAAGTTGACGTAGGCGTCCACGGCGAAGCGCACGCCGGGCAACACCAGTTCCTGGGACAGCACCTGCTCGCGGTCCAGCCCGACCGATTCGGCCAGGCGCAGCCAGGCCTCGATGCCACCCTCTTCACCCGGCGCGCCATCGTGGTCGAGGATGCGCTGCAGCCATTCGCGGCGCACCTCGCGGTCCGGGCAGTTGGCGAGGATCGCTGCGTCTTTCAGCGGAATGTTCAGCTGGTAGTAGAAGCGGTTGGCTACCCAGCCCTGGATCTGCTCGCGACTGGCGCGGCCCTCGTACATGGCCACGTGGTACGGGTGGTAGATGTGGTAACAGGCGCCCCTGGCGCGCAGGGCCTGTTCGAATTCGGCGGGACTCATGGCTTCGCGGGTCATCGCGAGGCTCCTTCTGAAAGGGCCGTCACAGGAAGATGCCCATGCCGTCGAACGCCACCTCGATGCCGCGCGCATCCAGTTCGGCGCGTTCGGGCGAGGCGATGTCGAGGATGGGGTTGGTGTTGTTGATGTGGATGAGCACCTTGCGCGGTCCGTCGATGCCGTCGAGCACCTCGAGCATGCCGCCGGGGCCGCTCTGGGCCAGGTGGCCCATCTCGCTGCCGAGCTTGTCGCCGACTTCGCAGACGCGCATCTCGTCGTCGCGCCAGAGCGTACCGTCCACCAGCAGGCAGTCGGCGCGGCGCATCCACGCCAGCAGGCTTTCGTCCACCTGCCCCAGGCCCGGCGCGTAGAACAGCTTGCCTCCGCTCTCCAGGTCCTCGACGAACAGGCCGATGTTGTCCCCCGGATGCGGGTTGCCCCGGTGCGGCGAATACGGCGGTGCGCTGCTGCGCAGGGCGATGGCGGTGAGGCGCAGGCCCGGGCAGGCCGGGATGGCGAAGG
This sequence comes from Enterobacterales bacterium AE_CKDN230030158-1A_HGKHYDSX7, assembly GCA_046940325.1. Classification (GTDB taxonomy): domain Bacteria; phylum Pseudomonadota; class Gammaproteobacteria; order Pseudomonadales; family Pseudomonadaceae; genus Pseudomonas. The sequence goes on from JBKYMN010000004.1 coordinate 653,775, forward strand.
GCTCGGCATCCAGCTCGATGAGGTTGTGCTTCAGCCCGCCGTTCCAGTGCGACAGCATGGGGAACAGCGGAAAGCCGGTGCTCAGGTCCTGGTGGACCATCTCCGTGCACCAGACCTCGTGCGGGCAGCCCTCGCGCAGGCTGAGCAGGCCGGTGGTGTGGTCGATCTGGCTGTCCAGCAGGACGATGGCGGCAATTGCCGAATCGCGCAGGCGCCGCGCCGGCTGCAACGCCGGGAAGGACGCCAGCTGGGCGCGGATGTCGGGGGATGCGTTGCAGAGAATCCAGTTCTCGCCGTCGTCGGACAGCGCGATGGAGGATTGCGTGCGTGGCTGCGCGATCACGCTGCCGTCGCGGACACCGCGACAGTTGCGGCAATTGCAGTTCCACTGGGGAAAGCCGCCACCGGCGGCCGACCCGAGAATTCGGATGTGCATGACAGTGCCCCGTGGGCAGGGGCCCCGGCGGACCGGGGCGCAGTGGATCAGCGGTTGGCGAAGTACAGGGTCACTTCGAAGCCAAGGCGCAGGTCGGTGAAGCTAGGCTTGGTCCACATGGGTCTGTCCTCTTTCTTGTTGGAAGGCGCCGGCGGAACCGGCAGGTCGAGTTAAACACCAGGGTCAGGCACTCCGAATGATACTTTCGAAGGAGATGCCCCCCTGATTTGGTAGTGGGCCCGCGACAGCTGTCGCGCCCCGCCGCTACAACTGTCCCATCGCTGCGACAGCCGTTGCCCGCTTGCGCCCGCGCCCTTGGGCGGCGGGTGCTCTGGCGCGGGGCTCGATGCCCCGCGCGGTGTGTTTCGGCACAGGCCTTGCTCGGGCTCTCGTCGCCCGTGACCGACCGGTCTAGACTAGCCACTCCTAGGAACGGTCCTACACGAGGCCTGCCCCCTACAAAAACAATGCGCCGCAGTCCGACTGACGGCCGCCGGGAGTGACCATGCACCCGCAATCCCTGGACAACTGCCCGAACGACCTTGCTGCCTTCATCGCCGATCACTTCGGCGAACGTGACATCCAGCCCGAGGGCGCCATTGCGCGCTCCTGGTACCGCAGCGTGGTGGAGCACCACCTCGACCCGCGCGCGAGGGCGGAAAAGCACATCCTCACCGCCGGCGAAATCCGCGAGCACCAGGGCCTGCACCAGGACTACCTGGCGATTGCCAGCCAAGGCGTCACCGGCCTGGCCCGGCGCGTGCTGCCAGCGGGTTTCGCGGTGCTGCTCAGCGATGAACACGGCATCACCCTGGATGCTCGCCTGCCCAGCGAACGCGACCGCTACACCCAGGCCGGGCTGATCGTCGGCGCGCGCTGGGACGAATCCATCGCCGGCACCAACGGCATCGGCACCGCGCTGGCCGCCCGCGAAGCGCTGACCATCCACCGCCAGGAACACTTCCTGGTGAGCAACTTCCGCCTGAGCTGCTCCGTGGCGCCGATATTCGACGCCCAGCACCGGTTGCGTGGCTGCCTGAACGCCACCTGCCTGTACAACGATGGGCCCAAGGACGCGCAGTACCTGACCCTGCAGCTGGTCATCCTGTACGCCCGGCTGATCGAGAACGCCAGCTTCCGCCAGCGCTACCGTGACCGCCTGACCCTCTCGGTGAAGGCCCGCGACGAGGTGTCGGACCTGGCCAACGAACAGCTCATCGCCCTCGATGAACAGGGCCGGGTGATCGGCGCCAACCACGCCGCCTTCGCCGCGTGCCCGGGCGACCTGCTGGGCAGCCGCATCGAACAGCTGCTGGCAGCGGACGTCGACCAGTTGCTCGACCTGAGCCAGGGCGGCGCGCGGGGCATTCGCCTGCGTACCCTGGCCGATCACGCGCTGGTGGATGTGGGCCTGCGCACGCCGGCCAGCCCACCACGCCGCCAGGCTCCGCCGCGCAGCGGGCCGCAAAGCCCGGAACATCCCGACCTCACTCGCCTCGCCGGCTCCGACCCGCGCCTGCAGGACGGTGTGCGCAAGCTGCGCAAGGTGCTCGACAAGGGCATTTCCATCCTGGTCACCGGCGAGACCGGCACCGGCAAGGAAGCCTTCGCCCGCGCCATCCACCAGGCCAGCGCGCGCCATGCCGGGCCCTTCGTCGCGCTGAACTGCGCGGCGATCCCGGAGAGCCTGATCGAGAGCGAACTCTTCGGCTATCGCGGCGGCAGCTTCACCGGCGCCAGCAAGAAAGGCATGAAGGGCAAGCTGGAACTGGCCAACGGCGGGACCCTGTTCCTCGACGAGATCGGCGACATGCCCGCACATCTGCAGACGCGCCTGCTGCGCGTGCTGGCCGAGCGCGAGATCCTTCCGCTGGGCGCCGAGGCCCCGGTGGCGCTGGATGTGCAGGTGGTCTCCGCGACCCACCAGAACCTCGCCGAGATGATCCGCGCCAAGGGTTTCCGCGAGGACCTGTTCTACCGCCTCGCTGGCATGACCCTGCAGCTGCCGGCGCTGCGCGAACGCACGGACCGCGAGGCACTGATCGACAGCCTGCTGGCGGGCCTGGGCGGCGACCTGCACCTGGACAGCGCGGTGCGCGAGCGGCTGCGCGGCCATCCCTGGCCGGGCAACATCCGCCAGTTGCTGAACTGTTTGCGCTACGCCGCCGCGCTGGCCGAAGACGGGCGCATCGACCTGGACTGCTTGCCGATGGAATTGCATCAGGCCACTCCCGACATCGTCGCCGACATGCAGCCGCCCGCCACCGCCCTCGCCGCCCGCCTGGACGACGACGAGGCGCGCCATCTGCTGGCGGTTCTGCGCGAGCAGCAGTGGAACATCAGTGCGGTGGCGCAGCAGTTCGGCATTGCCCGGTCGACCCTGTATCGGAAGATGAAGAAGCACGGCATCGTGCAGCCCAACGCGTTGTATTGATCGCTTCCCTTTTCCCTGCGCTCGACCGACTCCAAGCGCAGGGAAAAAGGAGCGAGCCGCACCTGGCAAGGACGGCCCGCCCAATCAACGCGCTGCTTTACTCCTGCGCATACACCACATGGGTATGGGTGTACTCGTACAACCCGTGCTTGCCGTCGGCGCCGCCGATGCCGGACTTGCGCGTCCCGGCGTGGAAGCCCTGCATCGCCTCGAAGTTCTCGCGGTTGATGTAGGTCTCGCCGAAGTCCAGCTCGCGGCTGGCCTTGAGCGCGGCGCTGAGGTTGCGGGTGTAGATCGATGAGGTCAGGCCGTAGTCGCTGTCATTGGCCAGGGCGATGGCTTCGTCGAGGTCTTCCACCACCTGGATCGGCAGCACCGGGCCGAAGATTTCCTTGCGCATGATCTCCATGTCGCCCTTGCAGCCCGCCAGCACGGTGGGCTGATAGTGGAAGCCCTTGCCGAGATCGGCCACGGCGCCGCCGGTGATCACCTGGGCACCCTGCCCGGTCGCCGTGCGGACCATCTGCGCGACCTTGTCCAGGCCGATGCGGTTGACCAGCGGACCCATGTCCAGGTCGGCCTGCACGTTCGGGTCGCCGAAGCGGGTGGCGGCCATGGCGGCGGCAATCTTTTCGATGAACTGGTCGGCGACCTGGCGCTGCACGTAGACGCGCTCGGCGCAGTTGCACACCTGCCCGGTGTTGATCACCCGCGAGGCCTTGATGGCGTTCACCGCCAGCTCCAGGTCGGCGTCGGCGAGGACGATGGCCGGCGCCTTGCCACCCAGCTCCAGGTTCAGCTTGGTGATGTTCGGCGCGGCCGCGGCCATGATCCGCGAGCCGGTGGCGACGCTGCCGGTGAAGCTGATCAGGTCGACGCCGGCGTGGCTGGTCAGCGCACTGCCGGCGCTGGCCCCGGTGCCGCCGACGACGTTGAACACGCCGGTGGGCAGGTCGGTTTCCGCCACCAGGCGGGCGAACTCGAAGCAGTTGATCGGGGTTTCTTCGCTGGGCTTGATGACGATGGTGTTGCCGGTCAGCAGGGCCGGCGCCATCTTCCGCGCGATGAGGAAGAACGGGAAGTTCCACGGCAGGATGCCCGCCACCACGCCCACCGGTTTGCGCAACAGGAAGATATGCTCGCCGGCGCGGTCGCTGGTCAGCACCTCGCCTTCCAGGCGACGCGCCCATTCGGCCATGTAGTCGAGGTAATCGGCGGTGAAGTTCACTTCCACTTCCGCCAGCGCCGGCACCTTGCCCTGCTCGGTGGTGATGATCTTCGCCAGGCGCGGCGCGTTGGCACGTACCTTCTCGGCAATCCGGCGCAGATAGCCGGCACGCTCGATGGCAGGCTTGGCTGCCCAGCCCTTCTGCGCCTTGCGGGCAGCGGCGATGGCGCTGTCCACCTGGGCAGCGCTGGCCTCGGGGATGCGTGCCAGCAGCTCGCCGTTGGCCGGGTTGTGCACCTCGATCAACGGCTCGCCGGCGACGAAGCGGTTGTCGATGTAGTGCTGGTAGGTCGTTACGTCAGTCATGAGTCGGTCTCCTGCGGGACTGCTTCTTATGGAAAGGTCACTTGGCGGCGGTCTTCTGCGCGCCGGCCAGTTGTTCCTTGAGGTCGTAGGCGCGCTTGATCAGGTACTGGTGCACGGCCTCGGCCTGCTGCAGGTCGAGGTGGCCCTGGAACGAGGGCATGCCGTCGGGGATGCGGCCGCCATAGACGATGCCGAGGAAGCGCTGGTGGTTCTCCGCACTGAGGGTGCGCAGGTCGGGCACCACGCCGCCGCTGATGGCGTTGATGCCGTGGCACTGCGAGCAACTGGAGTTGAACAGCTCACGCCCCTGGTCGATCTGCGCGGTGGTGCCGGTCAGCGCCGGCGGCTCGGGCTTGCGGTCGGCCCACTTGTAGTTGGCATCCGGCAGCTTGGCGGTGCCGCCCAGCTTGTAGGTCAGCACCTGGGCGTTGGGCTTGACTCCGGCGCGCAGCGACAGGGCGCCGGCGAAGGTGGAGAAGGCGCCGCCCCAGCCGGCCATGAAGGTCACGTACTGCTCGCCGTCCACTTCATAGGTGATCGGCGCAGCCATCACGCCGGTGTTCGCCGGGGACTCCCAGAGCTTCTTGCCGGACTCGGCGGCGTAGGCGACCACACGGCCGTCGGCGGTGCCTTCGAACACCAGGTTGCCGGCGGTGCTCAGGGTGCCGCCGTTGAAGATGGTGCTGTAGGGCACTTCCCAGCGTTTTTCCTGCTTCACCGGGTCCCAGGCGATCAGCTTGCCGGTCCAGGTGTCGGCGATCTTGCGCAGGCCCTCCGGGTCCTCGGGCATCATCCCGGTGTTGACGTCGAGCTGGTAGATGCTCTTGAACTTGGAGCGCGGCGGTGCGCCGTCGACGTCCTGGTACATCGCCGACATGATGTGCGCCGGGATGTAGACCAGGCCGGTGTTGGGGTTGTACGACATCGGTTGCCAGTCATGCGCGCCCCAGAACGCCGGCTGGATCAGGCGGGCTTTCTTCTGCGGGTCCTTCCAGTAGTCGGACACCGCCTCGTTGCGGATCGGCCGGCCGGTCTTCAGGTCCACGCCCTTGGCCCAGTTGATCGGCACGATGTTGTTGGCCGAGAGCAGCTTGCCGGTCTCGCGGTCGATGACATAGAAAAAGCCGTTCTTCGGCGCCTGCATCAGCACCTTGCGCTGTTTGCCGTCGATCTCCATGTCCACCAGCATGATGTGCGCGGTGGCGGTGAAGTCCCAGGCATCGCCGGGCGTGGTCTGGTAGTGCCAGACGTACTCGCCGTTATCGGGGTTGATCGCCACGATGGACGAGAGGAACAGGTTGTCGCCCTTGCCTTCGCTGCGGATGCGCGGATTCCACGAGGAACCGTTGCCGACGCCGATGTACAGCAGGTTCAGCTCCGGGTCGTAGGACATCGAGTCCCACACGGTGCCGCCACCGCCCTGCTTGTAGAAGTTGTCGCCGAACCAGGTCTTGGCGGCGATTTCCATGCCCTTGCCCTTGGGCATTTCCTTGGGGTCGCCGGGCACGGTGAAGAAGCGCCAGTCCTGCTTGCCGGTCTCGGCGTCGTAGGCGGTGATGTAGCCGCGCACGCCGAACTCGGCGCCGCCGTTGCCGATGATCACCTTGCCCTTCACGATGCGCGGCGCACCGGTGATGGTGATGCTGCGCGACGGATCGGTACGGGTGTCGACGCTCCACACGCGCTTGCCGGTCTTGGCGTCGATGGCCTCCAGCCGGCCGTCGAGCACGCCGACGTAGACCTTGCCCTTCCACACCGCCACGCCACGGTTCACCGCGTCGCAGCAGGCTTCGCCGGCGCGGCTGCGGTCGGACTGCGGGTCGTACTTCCACAGCAGCTCGCCGCTGCGGGCGTCCAGCGCATAGACGATGGAGAACGGCCCGGTGGTGTACATCACGCCATCGACCACGATGGGCGTGGCTTCCACGCCACGGTCGATGTCCAGCTTGTGGCTCCAGGCCAGGCCCAGGCCGCCGACGTTGCTCTGGTCGATCTGCTTGAGCGGGCTGTAGCGCTGTTCGTCGTAGGTGCGGCCGGTGGTCATCCAGTTGCCCGGTTCCTTGTCGGCGGCAGCGATGCGCTTGCCGTCGACGTTGGCCGGGCTGTCGGTGGAACTGTCGGCGGCATGGAGGTGGGGCGACAGACCGGCCATCAGCAGCGAGGCGGTCAGCAGGGAGTGACGCAGGGCGGGTTGCAGGCGAACGGAAGGCACGTGCAGGCCAATCGATCTCATGGAGGTTCTCCGATTCTTGTTGGTGCCGCAGGTCGTTCGCCGCGGCTTGAAAGGCTCAGAGCAACCGCTGTGCCAGGCTTTTCGAATCGGGCTGAAAAGCTCGCCGTCCGGGGCTTCTGGCGTTTTCTGGCGGATCTGGAGCGGGTGTTGCGGGCGCTACAGGTGTTGCGCAGTCGGGATGCACCTGTTGCGACCGTAGGATGGGTGGAGCGCAGCGATACCCATGCGGTCGGCGCACCCGATTGATGGGTATCGCTGCGCTCCACGCCATCCTACGGAACGTGCCTCGCCGGATAATCCGGCGCGAACAGGGGCTTGGCGGAAAAAAGAAAACGCGGCCGGAGCCGCGTTCGACGAAGGCCGTCACCCGTGGAATGGGTACGGAAGCGGACGGCCACCCGAACCGGGCGCGTCGACACAAGGGATGCCTGGTGGAGTGCCAGGCGGGGTACACCGGAAAGGGCCGGCGAGCCTGATGGGGGAAGGTTCGCCGGTTTACTGCTGAGGGTCAGAAGAAGCCCAGCGGGTTGATGTCGTAGCTCACCAGCAGGTTCTTGGTCTGCTGGTAGTGGTCGAGCATCATCTTGTGGGTCTCGCGGCCGACGCCGGACTTCTTGTAGCCACCGAACGCGGCATGGGCCGGGTACAGGTGGTAGCAGTTGGTCCACACGCGGCCGGACTGGATGCCGCGGCCCATGCGCCAGGCACGGTTGATGTCGCGGGTCCAGACGCCGGCGCCGAGGCCGAACTCGGTGTCGTTGGCAATCGCCAGGGCTTCGGCTTCGTCCTTGAAGGTGGTGACGCCCACCACCGGCCCGAAGATTTCCTCCTGGAACACGCGCATGCCGTTGTGGCCCTTGAGCAGGGTCGGCTGGATGTAGTAACCGCTGGCCAGGTCGCCTTCCAGGCGCTCGCTGGAGCCGCCGGTGAGCAGTTCGGCGCCCTCGCCCTGGGCGATGTCGAGGTAGGACAGGATCTTCTCGTACTGCTGCTGCGAGGCCTGGGCGCCGACCATGGTCTCGGTATCCAGCGGGTTGCCGCGCTTGATCGCCTTGATCTTCTTCATCACCTCGACCATGAACGGTTCGAAGATCGACTCCTGCACCAGCGCCCGCGACGGGCAGGTGCACACCTCGCCCTGGTTGAAGAAAGCCAGCACCAGGCCCTCGGCGGCTTTCTCGATGAAGGCCGGCTCGGCCTGCATGATGTCCTCGAAGAAGATGTTCGGGCTCTTGCCGCCCAGCTCCACGGTGGAAGGGATGATGTTCTCCGCCGCGCAGTGGAGGATGTGCGAGCCGACCGGGGTGGAGCCGGTGAAGGCGATCTTGGCGATGCGCTTGCTGGTGGCCAGTGCCTGGCCCGCTTCCTTGCCGAAGCCCTGGACGATGTTCAGTACACCCGGCGGCAGCAGGTCGCCGATGATCTCGGCCAGCAGCATGATCGACAGCGGCGTCTGCTCGGCCGGCTTGATCACCACACAGTTGCCGGCGGCCAGGGCCGGCGCGAGCTTCCAGGCAGCCATCAGCAACGGGAAGTTCCACGGGATGATCTGCCCGACCACGCCCAGCGGCTCGTGGATGTGATAGGCGACGGTGTTCTCGTTGATCTCGGCGGCACCGCCTTCCTGCGCACGGATGCAGCCGGCGTAGTAGCGGAAGTGGTCGGCGGCCAGCGGCACGTCGGCGTTCAGGGTTTCACGCACGGCCTTGCCGTTGTCCCAGGTCTCGGCGACAGCCAGTTGTTCCAGGTTCAGTTCGATGCGGTCGGCGATCTTCAGCAGGATCAGCGCGCGGTCCTGTACCGAGGCCCGGCCCCAGGCATTGGCGGCAGCGTGGGCGGCATCCAGTGCGAGCTCGATGTCCTCGGCGGTGGAGCGCGGGAACTCGGCGATGATCTCGCCGTTCACCGGCGAGGTATTGCTGAAGTACTGGCCCAGCACCGGCGCAACGAACTCGCCGCCGATGTAGTTGCCGTAGCGCGGCTTGAGGGTGACGACGGCGCCTGGGGTTCCGGGTGCGGCGTAGATCATGGGGGTGCTCTCCTGTCGGTTCCCGGCCTCCATCGGCCAGGTCATGGAGCGATCTTAGGCAACGCCCTTCCCGGCCCGGAATGCCCCCATGGGAGCGGTGGGTTACTCATTTGGTAGTAGATGCGGCGAGCGTCGCAGGTTGTAGGGCGCCTAACCCGGGACGGATTATCCGCCGACGCCACCACGGCGGATAACGCTGTCGCGTTATGCGCCCTACGGTGCCGGGTGGTTCGCGAGCAAGCTCGCTCCTACAGGTGGCGGCGAGCATCTGATGTTGCTTATCAGCGCAAGGTCCGCCGCGAAGGATTTCGCGGACAAGGTCCGCTCCTACGGGAACTCCACAACACGGCTCTGGCTCTGGCTCTGGCTCTGGCTCTGGCTCTGGCTCTGGCTCTGGCTCTAGCTCTGGCTCTGGCTCTGGATTTTGAAGGTTTCCAGAGAGACTTCCGCACACGCCGAATGCCCCGTTCAGGAGGCCTCGTTGAAGCGGAGTTTCAGGGGTTGAGCGACATGGATGTCGCGAGAGCCGCGATGGGCCAGGGATGGCCCTTCGCGGCGGGCCCCTGAAACTGCGCTTCGACGAGGGAATTTTTCGCCTAAGCGAAAAACCGGATGTCCGGGGCAAGACCTTTGCCTACTTTGGGGCGTTTGCCAAAGTAGGTCGCCCGAGGGGCGAAACCCAATGCATCCGCGCACACAGATGCGGCGCAGAAACGCCCAAAGGCCATGCACGCGAACAGCGCCAACAGCGCGCCAAAACAATGGGCCGGCACGATGGCCGGCCCCTGCTCACCTCACGGGCACATCACTTCTTCGCCACCAGGTCCTTGGGCAGCTTGAAGGTCCAGATCATCCCGCCCTGGTCCAGGTCCTTGATGCGCTTGGCCACTTCGCCACCCCACAGCGGCACCGCGCCGCCCCAGCCGGAGAGCACGGTGACGTACTGCTCGCCGTCCATTTCCCAGGTGATCGGCGAGGCAATCACGCCCGAGCCGGTGTTGAACTCGTAGAGCTTCTTACCAGTCTTGGCGTCGAACGCCATCAGGTAGCCCTCGGGGTTGCCGGTGAACACCAGGTTGCCGTGGGTCGCCAGCACGCCACCCCACAGCGGCGCGTAGTTCTCGTAGCGCCAGACCTGCTTGCCGGTCTTCGGATCGATGGCGCGCAGCACGCCGATGTACTTCTCGTTCAGCGGCTTGATGGTGAAGCCCGCGCCGAGGTAGGCCGCGCCCTTCTTGTAGGCGATGTTCTCGTTCCACATGTCCATGCCCCACTCGTTGGACGGCACGTAGAACAGCCCGGTGTCCTGGCTGTAGGCCATGGGCATCCAGTTCTTGCCGCCGAGGAAGGACGGCGCGACGAACACCGAGCTGCCCTTCTCGGTGCCCTCGCCCGGCGCGCCGGGACGGTGGGCGTCGTCGTAGATCGGCCGGCCGTCCTTGTCCAGGCCCTTGGCCCAGGTCACCTTGTCGACGAAGGGGAAGCCGCGGATGAATTTGCCGTTGGTGCGGTCGAGCACGTAGAAGAAGCCGTTGCGGTCGGCGGTGGCGGCGGCCTGTACGGTCTTGCCGCCGTCCTTGTAGTCGAAGGACACCAGCTCGTTCACGCCGTCGAAATCCCAGCCGTCGTGCGGGGTGGTCTGGAAGTGCCACTTGATCGAGCCGTCTTCCGGGTTCAGCGCCAGGCGCGAGGAGGAGTACAGGTTGTCGCCGGGGCGCAGGTGCGAGTTCCACGGCGACGGGTTGCCGGTGCCGATGAACAGCGAATCGGTGCTCGGGTCGTAGTAGCCGCCCAGCCATGGCGCGGCGCCGCCGGTCTTCCACAGGTCGCCCGGCCAGGTCTTGCCCGCCTCGCCGCCGGAGATGCCGTTCTCCACCGCCTTGCCGTCCTTGTAGACGTAGCCCATGTGGCCTTCCACGGTCGGCCGGCTCCACAGCAGTTCGCCATTGGTGGGGTTGTAGGCCTCGATCTTGCCGACCACGCCGAACTCGCCGCCGGCCACGCCGGTGATCAGCTTGCCCTTGGCAATCAGCGGCGCGGCGGAGATGGAATAACCGGCCTTGTAGTCGGCCACGGTCTTCTTCCACACCACCTTGCCGGTGTCCTTGTTCAGGGCGACCAGCTTGGCGTCGAGGGTGCCGAAGATCACCAGGTCGCCGTACAGCGCGACGCCCCGGTTGATCACGTCGCAGCAGGGCATGATGCCGTCGGGCAGGCGTGCGTCGTACTGCCAGAGCTTGCGACCGGTGCGCGCATCGGCGGCGAACACCCGCGAGTAGGAGGCGGTGACGTACATCACGCCGTCCTTGATCAGCGGTTGCGCCTGCTGGCCGCGCTGCTTCTCGCCGCCGAAGGACAGCGCCCAGACCGGCCGCAGTTCCTTCACGTTGTCGCTGTTCAGGGTGTTCAGCGGGCTGAAGCGCTGGCCCTGCTGGTTGATGCCGTTGACCACGATCTGGTCGGTGCGCTTGGCGGCATCGCTGATGTCCTGGTCGGTCACCCCGGCATGGGCGCCCAGGGAGGCCAGGCTGATGGCGGTGAACAGCACGGTGCGGGCGAAAGGTTGAAGCTGTCTCATGGCGGTACGCCTCTGCGATTGTTGTTGTACCCGGGAAAATTTCCCGGTCTGTCGCAGATTCTTGGTTTGGTACGGCGGACCAACAATTGAACGCAGTGCCGAATTTCCTAGTTCCTTGGTAGCAATACCGGGCCGCAGCGCCACGAAATTCAAGGCTTACGTAGGGCGCATAACGCGCCAGCGTTATCCGCCGTGTTGAATCCGGCGGATAACCTGTTCCAGGTTATCCGCCCTACGCCCCTGTAGGAGCGGGCCATGCCCGCGATCGCGCGCATGGCGCGCTCCTACAGTCGAGCGACGTGCCGAGGAATCAGGGCTCATCGACGCGTGGCAGCGCCTTCTGTTCGTAGCGCGGATAGAGATGGCTGACACTGCGGATCAGCTCGTAGCGCGTCAGGCTGACGCTGGCGAAACGCTCGGGGATGGGCGTACGCAGCAGGTCGTTCATGTCGGCACCCTGGGCGATGCCGTCGCGCATCACGCTGTCGAGCCAGCCGAGGTAGTCGCGCATCTGCGCGAAGGGAGCGGCATCGCTGGCGATGGGGCCGTGGCCGGGGACGATCTGTTTCCACGGCAGCTGCTGCAGCGTATCCAGGTCAGCCAGCCAGACGTCGAGTCCCGGACTGTTCGGCGTGGTCAGTGCGCGCTGGTAGAACACGATATCCCCGGCGAACAGCACGCCAGTGGTTTCGTCGAGGATCGCCAGGTCCGCGCCGGTATGCCCGCGCAGGCCGACCAACCGGAACCGATGGCTGCCCATCGTCAATTCGCCCGGCGCCACCGTCTCGCTGGGCAGCACCACTTCCGTACCACGCATCCAGTCGCCCACCAGGCGATACATGTTTTCCGCCATGGCGTTGCCCTGCTCCTTCAGCAACTTTCCGGTGCCGGCCAGCGCGCCGATGGGCACGTCGGTAAAAGCCTGGTTGCCCAGCACATGGTCGGGGTGGTGATGGGTCAGCAGCACACGCTTCACCGTCTGGCCGGTGGTCTGCTGGATCAGCGCGCGCAGGGCTTCGCCGTAGCGCTTCGACGGGCCGGTGTCGATCACCAGCACGCCGTCGCCGGTATCGATGAAGGCGACGTTGACGATGGCGCCGCCGTTGTCCTTGGCGAAATTATCGGTGCTGCCTTCCACCACCCAGGTGCCCTCGGCGATCTGCCGGGGCTGGAGGTGGTACTGCAGGTCGGCCAGCGCCGGCAGGCACAGGCACGCGAGGGCGATCAGGAGAAAACGCATGGGCACCTCGTTAGCACCGCGCGGCGTCAGCGCAGGGCGGCCTGGAATTCGTTGCCGTTGTTGTCGTGCAGCCAGAGTTCGGTGTGTGGATGGCCGCGCACTTCGAAGGTGAAGGTGGGGTTCTCGCTGACTGCCGGGAACAGCTCCAGCCTCGCGAAGACTTCGCCGTCCGCGCCACGCAGTTCGGCGTGGTCGATGTAGAACTCGGGGATGCCGCCGACCAGGCCGTTGTCCATCGGATGGGACACCGAGAGCCGCACCCGGCTGAATTCACCCCTCGGGTAAGCCTCGCCATGGACCTGCCCGAGGCGGTCCTCCCAGCCCGGCTGCGCACGCACTACGCTGGGCGCGGTACAACCGCCCCCGGCGGCGTCGATCCAGGCCGAGCCGACGTGCCAGACGCCCTGCTCGTCGCGCAGGGCGGCGCGGATCGGCGTGGCCTGTTCGATGCGGATACGCACCGCCAGCAGCGGCTCCAGATGTTCGCCCGGATACAGCGTCAGCACATGGGGAATCGGGTTCAGCTCGGCCCACAGCAGCAGCCGGTCGAAGCGTCCCGGCAAGGCGCGGGCGTCGATTTCCACCGGCACCTGGCGCGCGTCTTCGGCGAACGGCGGCACGCCGAGTTTCACCCGCTCATCGAAGACGTAGGGCTCGCCGTTCAACAGACGCTGGTGGTGGTACTCCCACATCACCGAGGGCATCGGGTCGCCCTCCACCGCCGCTGCCAGCAGCGGCAGCGCACAGATCCCGAGCAGCAGTTCGCGCCGGTGCATCATGATTCCCTCACTGCACGTCCTGGTAGAGCCCCGGCAGTTCGTAGCGCATGCCGTAGGCCGCGTAGAGCTTTTCCATCTCGCCGCTGCGCACCAACTCCTCCAGTTCGCCGTCCAGGGCGTTGGAGAGCTGGCGATTGCTTTCATGCACCGCCATGCCGATGTCCCACTCGGGCTGACCGAGGTTGGGATAGGTGTTCTCGGCGTTCTTCAGGTGCTCGTCGGCGGCTTGCGCACGCATCCAGTCCAGCTCGCCGCGCAGGGCCATCACCGCGTCCACCTTGCCCGAGCGCAAGCCGTCGAAGGCCGCCTGGGTGCTGGGGAAATGCACGGTCATGCGGCTGAGCTGGCCGCCCAGCACCGAGGTCAGGTAGAACGACGGCACGCTATCCAGCTCGACGCCGACCGGGTGTTCGCGGAAGACGGCGATAGTGTCCACCTGCGGCAGCCGGCGGTCGTCGCTGACCACCTGCCAGCGCTCGCGCTGGTAGGGGCCGAACATCACCACCTGTTCGTTGGCGAACTCGCCGACATCGTTGCGCCGGTTGGCGTACTGGCGGTCGTAGGGCACGCGCAGCATCACATCGGCGACCACGCCGGGGCGCAGGTAGTGGCCCTTCCAGATGAAGTTGCGCAGGTCGTCGTCCAGGCGCTCGCCGGGCGTGACCCAGAGGAATTCCGCACGCAGGCCCAGCCCGCTGGCCAGGCGCTGCGCAAGGTCGACGTCGACCCCGCGCGGCTGCCCGCCCTGCATGAAGCTGTAGGGCGGGAAGTTCTCGTACACCGCCACCCGCAGCACGCCGCTGGCGACCATGTCCTCGTAGGGGCGCACCCCCGCCTGCGCTTGCCCGATCAGCAGGCACAGGCCGAACAACCAGACGAACAGGCGCATGGCGATCACTCGTCCACGTGCACGCTGTCCAGGTAGGTACGGATTGCCCAGAGGCCTTCCTGGCTGATGAAGTCGGCCATCTTCGGCATGTACACCGCGCCGTCACGCACCGCGCCGTTGATCACCCGCTCCTTGAACCATTCGTCCCCCTCGGCGCCGACGTCGAGCATGCGCAGGTCGGGGGCGATGCCGCCGGACTTGGCTTCCAGGCCATGGCAGCGCGCGCAGTTCTGGTTGTACGCCGAGGCGCCGATCTCCACCGCCTTGGCGTGGTTGGCGTAGGGCTCGCGGTAGGGGTTGGTCTCGCGCCATTCCTTGCCCAGCGGTTCCAGCCCCGTGGTATCCACTGCCTGGGGCGTCACATTGCCGTGGGACAGGGCCAGACCCGAGACACCCAGGCCAGCCACCAACATCAGGCCGCACAGCACGTTCTTGTTGTTCATCACTTCATCCTCTCATCGAGATGCTTGGCAAGGCACGGCGCCCGGAAAGACGCCAGTGATGACGATGGTAAGAACGCAGGTCTCGCGGCCGAATCCTGCTTTGGATGCTCCCGTCTACTCCCTTCGTACTAGAACGGCGGTCGGCCATGGCCGGCGCTTTGGCAGCAAGCCCAAGTCATGCCCGGACCGGGAAATAGTCCCGGCATCGCCGGGAGCTTTTCCGTTCCCCGCCGGCACACCCTGCTCCCACCATGGATTCGCCGCGGCACGTGCAGCGGCCTGCCGCCATCCATCACGGGAAACCACCATGAGAACAACAACAGCTCCCCTGCGCCTGGCCTTGAACGGTCTCGCCTGCGCCATCGCCCTCACCGCCGCCGGCTCCGCCCTGGCCAAAGACGTGACCTGGGACGACATCGCCAACGACCACAAGACCACCGGCGACGTGCTGCAGTACGGCATGGGCACCAACGCCCAGCGCTGGAGCCCGCTCAAGCAGGTCAACGAAGCCAACGTGTTCAAGCTGACCCCGGCCTGGTCCTACTCCTTCGGCGACGAAAAGCAGCGCGGCCAGGAATCCCAGGCCATCGTCAGTGACGGCGTGGTCTACGTCACCGCCTCCTACTCGCGGCTGTTCGCCCTCGACGCGAAGACCGGCAAACGCCTGTGGACCTACAACCACCGCCTGCCCGACGACATCCGCCCGTGCTGCGACGTGGTCAACCGCGGCGCCGCCATCTATGGCGACAAGATCTACTTCGGCACCCTCGACGCCTCCGTCGTGGCGCTGAACAAGAAGACCGGCAAGGTGGTCTGGAAGAAGAAGTTCGGCGACCACGGCGCCGGCTACACCATGACCGGCGCGCCGACCCTCGTGAAGGACGGCAAGACCGGCAAGGTGCTGCTGATCCATGGCAGCTCGGGCGATGAGTTCGGCGTGGTCGGCCGCCTGTTCGCCCGCGACCCGGATACCGGCGAGGAAATCTGGATGCGGCCCTTCGTCGAAGGCCACATGGGCCGCCTCAATGGCAAGGACAGCACGCCTACCGGTGACGTGAAGGCGCCGTCGTGGCCGGAGGACAAGAACTCCCCCACCGGCAAGGTCGAAGCCTGGAACCACGGCGGCGGCGCCCCGTGGCAGAGCGCGAGCTTCGATGCCGAGACCAACACCATCATCGTCGGCGCCGGCAACCCCGGCCCCTGGAACACCTGGGCGCGCACCGCCAAGGGCGGCAACCCGCACGACTACGACAGCCTCTACACCTCCGGCCAGGTCGGCGTCGACCCGAGCACCGGCGAGGTGAAATGGTTCTACCAGCACACCCCGAACGATGCCTGGGACTTCTCCGGCAACAACGAACTGGTGCTGTTCGACTACAAGGCCCAGGACGGCAAGATCGTCAAGGCCACCGCCCATGCCGACCGCAACGGCTTCTTCTATGTGGTCGACCGCACCAACGGCAAGCTGCAGAACGCCTTCCCCTTCGTCGACAACATCACCTGGGCCAGCCACATCGACCTGAAGACCGGCCGCCCGGTGGAGAACGAAGGCCAGCGCCCGCCGCTGCCGGAACCGGGGCAGAAGCACGGCAAGGCCGTGGAGGTCTCGCCGCCCTTCCTCGGCGGCAAGAACTGGAACCCCATGGCCTACAGCCAGGACACCGGTCTGTTCTACGTCCCCGCCAACCACTGGAAGGAGGACTACTGGACCGAGGAAGTGAACTACGCCAAGGGCAGCGCCTACCTGGGCATGGGCTTCCGCATCAAGCGCATGTACGACGACCACGTCGGCACCCTGCGGGCGATGAACCCCACCACCGGCAAGGTCGAGTGGGAATACAAGGACCACCTGCCGCTCTGGGCCGGTGTGCTGGCCACCGCCGGCAACCTGGTGTTCACCGGCACCGGCGAGGGCTTCCTCAAGGCCTTCGACGCCAGGACCGGCAAGGAGCTGTGGCAGTTCCAGACCGGCAGCGGCATCGTCTCCCCGCCCATCACCTGGGAGCAGGACGGCGAGCAGTACATCGGCGTGACCGTCGGCTACGGCGGCGCGGTGCCGTTGTGGGGCGGCGACATGGCCGAGCTGACCAAGCCGGTGGCCCAGGGCGGTTCCTTCTGGGTGTTCAAGCTGCCCAGCTGGGACAACAAGACCGCCAGCCGTTGATGCACTGGCCCGCGCCGTACCCGGTGCGGGCCTTTTTCATGTCCCCAGGAGATCGCCATGCGCCTGCTCGCCTGCCTGCTCTTCCCCCTCTCCGCCCTCGCCTTCGCCACCAGCCAGCCGGTGCCCGAGGTAGACGACGATGCACCCACCGTCATCGCCGGCTGCCGCATCGAGCCGGACAGCCAATGCCCGAATGCCGACCTGCGCGGCGCCGACCTGCGCAACCAGGACCTGACGCGGATGAACCTGTCCGGCGCCAACCTCGCCGGAGCCGACCTGCGCCACGCCAGACTGGACCTCGCCAACCTGCAACAGGCGCACCTGAACGGCGCCGACCTGACCCGGGCCAGCCTGCAACAGGCCAACCTGCGCGGCGCTGACCTGAGCGGCGCCAAGCTGGTCGCTATCCAGGCCTGGGGGCTGTTCGCCCAGGGCGCGCAGTGGCAAGGCGCCGACCTGACCGCCGCCTACCTGGAATTCGCCCGCCTGAGCGGCGGCAAGCTGCACCAGGCCAACCTGCGTGCGGCCGACCTGGAAATGACCTGGCTGTCCCGCGCCGACCTCAAGGGAGCCGACCTGCGCGACGCCAACCTGCAGGAAGTGAAGCTCGCCGAGGCCAACCTGGAGGACGCCGACCTGCGCGGCAGCCGCCAGCGCTTCGGTAATTTCCAGGGCAGCAACATGGCGGGCTGCAAGGGCTGTCCGGGCGGCTGGGACTGACAGCGGGCACGGCGCCGGGATGGGCTCCATTGGTCTGCCGGTATTGCCGGGAATTGGCTATTCGAACGTTGCAGCGCCGGCGTTACCTTAGCTCCATTCCCCGCACTACCGCGGGCCCCACTGGAGATCACCATGAGCGCACGACTCGAATGGGCCAAAGCCGCCCCCGACGCCTACAAGGCCATGCTCGGCCTGGAGCAGGCCCTGGCCAGGTCCGGCCTGGAAACCTCGCTGCTGGAACTGATCCGCCTGCGCGCCTCGCAGATCAACGGCTGCGCCTACTGCGTGAACATGCACGCCAATGACGCGCGCAAGGCCGGCGAAACCGAGGCACGGCTGCAGACCCTGAGCGTCTGGGAGGAAACCCGCTTCTTCACCGAGCGCGAGCGCGCTGCCCTGGCCTGGGTGGAAAGCCTCACCCGCCTGCCGGAGAAGCATGCCCCGCAGGACCAGTTCGACGCCCTGCGCGAATACTTCAACGATGCCGAGATCGCCAACCTGACCCTGGCGATTGCCACCATCAACGCCTGGAACCGCTTTGGCGTGGGCATGGCGATGGTGCCCTGAGAAAAGAGCTCCGACACTCGTAGGATGGGTGGAGCGCAGCGATACCCATGCGGTCGGTGCACGGAAATGATGGGTATCGCTTCGCTCCACGCCATCCTACGAATTGCATCTGTGGCTCGCGTAGGGCGGATAACGCCTCCGGCGTTATCCGCCCTACGCGGGTTTCAGCCCTCGACCAGTTCTACTTTCTCCGGCTCGCGCTTCATCAGCACGCGGCCCTTGCGGATCGAGTACAGCGCCTTGGTCTGCTGGCGCACCGCCTCGTAGTCGCTCTCAACCCCCAGTACCAGGAGGTTGGCCGGACGGCCGGCGGCGATGCCGTAGCGCGCGCCCAGGTTCAGCGCGCGGGCGCTGTTGTCGGTAACCAGGTCCAGCGCGCGCTGCAGGTCGTCGAAGCCCATCATGTGGCAGATGTGCAGGCCGGCATCCAGCACGCGCAGGATGTTGCCGTTGCCCAGGGGGTACCACGGGTCCTTGATCGAATCCTGGCCGAAGCAGACGTTCATGCCGGCGCGGTCGATCTCGGCCACACGGGTCACGCCACGGCGTTTCGGGAAGGTGTCGAAGCGGCCCTGCAGGTGGATGCTCTCGGTCGGGCAGGAGACGAAGTTGATACCCGAACGCTTGAGCAGGCGGAACAGCTTGGAGCAGTAAGCGTTGTCGTAGGAACCCATGGCCGTGGTGTGGCTGGCGGTGACACGGCCGCCCATGCCGCGCACGCGGGCCTCCTCGGCGAGCACTTCGAGGAAGCGCGAGTTCGGGTCGTCGGTCTCGTCGCAGTGCACGTCCACCAGGCAACCGGTGCGCTCGGCCAGGTCCATCAGGAACTTGATCGAGCTGACGCCCTGCTCGCGGGTGTTCTCGAAGTGCGGGATACCGCCGACCACGTCCGCACCCAGGCGGATCGCCTCTTCCATCAGCTCGCGGCCGCCCTCGTAGGACTCGATGCCTTCCTGCGGGAACGCGACGATCTGCAGGTCCACCAGGTGCCGCGCTTCTTCGCGAACCTCCACCATGGCCTTGAGCGCGGCGAGGGTCGGATCGGTGACGTCGACGTGGGTGCGCACGTGCTGGATGCCATGGGCGGCCAGCATGCGGATGGTGGTGTGGGCGCGGGACTTGGTGTCCTCGTGCGTAATGGTTTCCTTGCGCTGGGCCCAGCGCTCGATGCCTTCGAACAGCGTGCCGCTCATGTTCCATTCCGGCTCGCCGGCGGTCAGGGTCGCGTCCAGATGGATGTGCGGCTCCACCAGCGGAGCGATGGCCAGGTTGCCGCGGGCGTCGATGTCGTCGCCGCTGGCAGCGACCGTGCCGGCTTGCTGGACGACTTCGGCAATGACGTCGCCGTCGCAGCGGATGGTGAACAGGCCGGTCTGCTTGCGCAGCGAGGCGTTGATGATTTTCATGGGCTCGTAGGTCCTCTTCAGGCTATTCGTGGCGCGGCGCGCTGGACATGCGCCAGATGAGCAGCGCCACGGAGGTATTCAGGCGGAACTGCGCGTCGTCCAGGGACTGACCGCTCAGGGTCTCGATGCGCGCGATCCGCTGGTTCAGGGTGTTGCGGTGGATGCCCAGGCGCTGTGCGGCCTTGAGCGCGTTGCCGTTCTCCTGGACGAGCGCGTCGAGCGTCTCGATCAGCAGGTGCGGCTGCTTGCGGCCCGCATCGGTCAGCGGGCCAAGGGTGTCCTTGAGGAACTGCTCGACCACCGCGCGATCCGGGATCGCCCGCAGCAGGCGCAGCACGCCCAGCTCACGGTAGTCGCAGAAACCACCAGGCGCCTGCATGCCTTCGGCGACATCCAGTGCCTGGCGCGCCTCAAGCAGCGCGCGGGGATATTCCGCGCAGCTGTCGGCGCAGGCGGAAAGCCCGAGGTAGGCACGCAGCGGCGCCAGTTCCTGTTGCAGCCCGGCCGCCAGGGCTTGCAGCTCGGCGCGCTCGACGTCGGCCAGCAGCAGGACGAACAGGTCGCCCTGGATTACCACCGGCAGGCGCTCTCGGCGTTCCTGCTGCCAGCTTTCCAGGTGGTCAAGCAAGCGCTGACGGGTCAGCTGCAGCGCACGCTCGGCCTCTTCCGGCTCGTACCGCTGGAACAATGTGTCGACGCCGGACAGCCGCAACGCCACCAGACGACGCGGGACTTCCAGCGACAGCTCCAGGTGTTGCGCACGGCGGCGGACAATCTCCAGGCTGGGGAAGTCGCCGCTCAGCAGTTGGCCGAGGATGTCCCGGCGCGAGGTCTTCACCTGGGTCATCTGCACCAGCGCCGTGCCGATCAGGTGGGTGACGATGACCATCTTCAGCGCGTAGGGCTGCTCGATCAGCGGCAGGCCCTCGGCTTCGGCCAGATGAACCACGGACTCGGGAATGCGCCGGATGAACTCGTCGCCGGTGAGGATGACGATGCCGGCGATGCCGCTGGCAACGCCTTCGCGCACCAGCTGCAGCAGGTTGGCTTCGTCACGGCTGTGGTTGATGCCGGTGACGAACACCAGTTCGCCACCCATCACCCAGTCGGCGATACCGACGTTCTCCGCCACGTAGGACCAGCGCACGCTGCGATGCAGGTTGCGCGCGCCGGCCCGCAGCGCGAGGCTTTCCAGCCCCGGCAGACGGAGGATTTCCTCGACGCTCAGGCTCAAGCGCGCGGCTCGGCCACCGGCGCGCGGGCGCGGGTGACTTCGGTGAGGGCGATGTAGCAGAGGGCCGACGCGGCGATGCCCACCAGCGGGGCGATCCATGGCGAGGCGTAGGCCAGGCCCGCACCGACCGCGTAGGACACCAGGCCCGAGACGTTGAACGCCGGGATGTGGGTGCCCACCAGCGCCGGGTATTCACCGCGGTTGCGGTACCAGTAGTCCGCCATGATCACGCCACCCAGCGGCGGGATGATCGAGCCCAGCAGCACCAGGAACGGGATCAGCCATTCGTACATGCCGCCAATAGCCAGGAGGATGCCGATGCCGGCGGCCAGCAGGGTCATGGTGCGGCGACGCTCGCTGCGCACCAGGTGGCAGGCGGCGGCGGAGACGTTGTAGATGGTCGGGCCCTGGATGGTCCACAGGTTCAGGCAGAGCATGATCACTGCGGCGAAGGAAAGCCCCTGCAGCACCATCACTTCGACGATGTCGGCGTTCTGGTAGACGATGGCGCACCAGGCGCCGGCGACGATCATCAGACCATTGCCGATGAGGAAGGCGACCACGCTGGCGATCACCGCGATGCGCCCGCTGCGGGCCATGCGCGTCCAGTTGGTGGCCTGGGTCGCGCCGCTGGCGAAGGTACCGAAGACCATGGTCACGGCGGCGGAGAAGGTCAGGGTCTGGCTCGGCTCCTTCGCCAGCAGGCCGCTCCAACCGCCGGCGTGGCTGGTCGCGATGACCATCGACGCCACCAGCAGGATGAACATCAGCGGCACCGACACGCGGGACATGATATCCAGGCCCTTGAAGCCGATGATCGCGGTGATCGAGAACAGCAGGCCGAACACCACCATCAGCGGAATGTTCAGCCACTCGGGCAGGCTGAGCATCTTGACCAGCACGATGGCGACGGTGGCGGTACCCCAGGCATACCAGCCCAGTTCGGCGAAACCGAGGAGGAAGTCGGACAGCTTGCTGCCGCGCTCACCGAAGCAGAAGCGCCCCATCAGCACGGTGTTCAGGCCGCTGCGCGAGGCGATCAGGCCCAGGGCGGCGGCGTAGATGGCGAGCAGCACGTTGCCGATGAAGGCCACCCAGAGCATGTCGACGAAGTCGAAGGCCATGCCGATCTTGCCGCCGGCAAACATGGTGCCGGTGAAGAAGGTGAAGCTGAACAGGACCATGGCGATGGGCAGCAGGCCCTTGCGCCCTTCCCTGGGCGTCGCGCTCAGGGGGAATTCACTGGGGGAACTCATCAGGTGTCTCCGCGAGGATTGGTTGAGGACTCCCGGCACAACGCAAATAGCGGGCCGGAAAAGCCAATCAGGAACGACGCGGAAATTTTGAGCATGTAGAACATTGTGAACTGTTCACAATGCACACTTCCGGTGGGTGTAACGGCGTTTCAAGATAGCTCAAATGTGCATTGTGCGGATTTTCGGGGCACGATGCAGCTTTTTCGCACCAAAAACTGACGAAGCCTTGATCCACGTCTGTGCCGTTCGGCGGATTTTCTCCTTCCAAGCCCGGCAGCCGTCTGCACTTTCTCCCTGCGACACCCTGTCACCCCCAGACAAGGAAATGGCACGGACAACAAGTCCGGCGCATACCGACACAGGCAGACTCTCCTCAATCCTCCGTCCGCCATCCGCTAGCCGTGGAAGGTGGACAAGCCACGAAAAGCCCGCCAACACAAGAATAGGGAGTAACCCAATGAGCGTCGCCAGGTTCCTCGCTCCATCGGTCCTCGCGCTGGCAACCTGCCTCGCGATGGGCGCAGCCCAAGCCGAGCTGCCGACCGAGAGCATCGGTGAGACCGTCTTGCCGTTCCCGCCCTCGCCGCACCGTGCGTACATCGTCGACGTGGAGTTCGAGAACTTCATCGCCGGCCGCGTCACCGTGGTCGACCCCGAGCAGAAGAAGATGCTCGGCATGGTCAGCACCGGCTTCGTCGCTCCTTCCACCCTGAGCCGCGACGCCAAGACCCTGTTCTCCGCCGATACCTTCTACTCCCGCGGCACCCGTGGCGTGCGCACCGACGTGCTGACCGCCTGGGACACCTCGAACCTGCGTCCGAAGTGGGAAGTGGAAATCCCGGCCAAGCGCGCCTCGATCCTGACCCAGAAGTACGCCCTGGGCACCAGCTCCGACGACCGCTTCGTCTACATCTACAACTTCACCCCGTCTACCTCGGTCACCGTGGTCGACACCCAGGAGAAAAAGGTCGCCAGCGAAATCGCCATCAGCGGCTGCGTGCTCAACTACCCGGTGGGCAAGCGCAGCTTCGCCTCGCTGTGCGGTGACGGCCAGTTGCAGATCACCAAGGTCGGCGACGACGGCAAGGAGGTCGGCCGCAGCCAGACGCCGTTCTTCGACCCGAACAAGGAAAAGCTCAACGAGCGCGGCCTGGCCGTCGGCGAGACCTACTACTTCGTCACCACCGACGGCGTGGTGAAGCCGGTGGACGTCTCCGGCGACAAGCCGAAGATGCTGCCGAGCTGGTCGCTGACCACCGACGAAGAGCGCAAGAAAGGCTGGGGTACCGGCGGCTGGCAGTTGATGGCCGTAGCGCCCAAGCTGAACCGCCTGTACGTGCTGATGCATGAAGAGCACAGCGCCGGCAAATGGGAAGACCCGAGCCCGTTCATCTGGGTCTACGACCTGAAGACGCAGAAGAAGATCGGCACCCTGGAAGCGCCCAAGCCGGTGTGGAGCCTGCACGCCACCACCGACGACAAGCCGCTGCTGCTGGGCACCGACATCGAAGGCGGCCTGCAGATCTTCGACCTGAAGACCGGCAAGTACAACGGCAGCATGGACAAGATCGCCAAGACCCCGATCCTGGTCCTGAGCCACTAAGTCTTTTTAGAAAGTCATCCCCGAGAGGTACGGATATGTTTTCCGATCCGATCCTGATCATCGCCAGCGCGGTGGCCGTTGCGGTGCTGCTCGCCAGCGCCGCCAGCCACAAGCTGCGCGCGCCGATGCGCTTCGCCCGCCAGGTCGAAGACTACGGCCTGCTGCCGGCCTCGCTGGTCGGCCCGGTGGCCCGCGTGCTGCCAGTGGTCGAGGGCGTCATTGCCTTCGCCCTGCTGGTACCGGCGAGCCGCCACGTTGCGGCCCTGGCCGCCACGGCGCTGATCCTGTTCTATGCCGGCGCCATCGGCATCAACCTCTGGCGCGGTCGTCGCGACATCGACTGCGGCTGCTCCGGCCCCGGCCAGATGCAACCGCTGCGCCCGGTGCTGCTGCTGCGCAACGCGATCATCGCCGGCCTCGGCCTGCTCGCCGCCAGCAGCCCGCAGGCTCGCGAACTGGGCGTGTTCGACGCCTTCGTGATCCTTGCGGCCAGCGCCGTCACCCTGCTCCTGTACGCCGCGGCAGACAGCCTGCTGGCGAACCATCCCCGTCTGCTCAAACTCATCGGAAGGTGAACAAATGGAAGGCCTGATCGTTTCCAACATTCTTCTCTGGGTGCTGCTCATCGCCCTCGCCTTCACCGTGATGGCGCTGGTGCGCCAGATCGGCGTCCTCCACGGCCGCATCGCTCCGGCCGGCGCGCTGATGGTCGACAAGGGCGTGGCCGTCAACGAGCCTGCGCCGAAAGTCACCGCCGCCGACCGTCACGGTCGTCCGGTCAACTTCGGCTATGAAGGCGAACGCGGCCAGCTGCTGTTCTTCCTCTCGCCGACCTGCCCGATCTGCAAATCGCTGCTGCCGGCAATCAAATCCATCGCCAAGGACAAGGCCGGCGAGCTGGAAGTGATCTACGTCAGCGACGGCGACATGGCCGCCCAGCAGGCACTGATCGCCGAGCATGGTCTGGAGAAAGCCGCCTACGTGGTCGGCCCGGAAGTCGGCATGACCTACCAGATCGGCAAGCTGCCCTACGCCGCGCTGATCGACAGCAAGGGCGTGCTGCGCGCCAAGGGCCTGGTGAACTCCCGCGAGCACCTGGACAGCCTGTTCGAGGTCGAGCACCTGGGCAGCGCCACCCTGCAGCAGTACATGAATGGCCACAGCCACAACGGCGTGCACACCCACGACGCCAGCCACGGCCACAGCCACTGATCACGGAGAGAACAAGAATGAAATTCCTCGACAACCTGTTCGAGCGCTCCTCCCGCCAGGTGGCCAACGTCACCTCGCGGCGCAAGCTGCTGGGCCGCTTCGGCTCGCTGCTGGTGGCCGGCGCTGCGCTGCCGATCATCCTGCCGATCGACCGCACCTCCAAGGCCCTCGCTGCCGAGGCGCCCAAGGCCGGCGATCCGGGCGACCCGAACAGCTGCGACTACTGGCGCTACTGCTCCATCGACGGCTTCCTCTGCTCCTGCTGCGGCGGTACCACCACTTCCTGCCCGCCCGGCACCGATGCCTCGCAAGTGACCTGGATCGGCACCTGCCGCAACCCGGCGGACGGCAAGGACTACATCATTTCCTACAACGACTGCTGCGGTAAGCACAGCTGCTCCCAGTGCGCCTGTACCCGCAACGAGAGCGAGGAACCGCTGTACCGTCCGTTCAACAACAACGACGTCAACTGGTGCCTGGGTGCGGAATCGCGCATCTACAACTGCACCGTCACCATCATCCGCGGCGTCGCGGTCTAGGTCGGGAGAAGTCCATGCGCAGTCTCGTTGTCGGCGCCCTGCTCTGCAGCCTGGTCGCCCCCATTGCCCAGGCCCGTGCGATCCCCGATCCGCACCAGCGGCCGGCGCCCGGCAACGAGGAGGTGCAGAAGCCGATCTCCCAGCAAAGCTACACCCCGGCCACCAACTACCAGCTGCAGTGCGCCGGCTGCCACCTCACCGAAGGCAGCGGCAGCAAGGCCAACGACACGCCGCGCCTGCACGGCTTCGTGGGCAACTTCCTGAAGGTCGACGGTGGCCGGCAATTCCTCGTGCGCGTACCGGGCATGTCGCAGTCCGCGCTGAACGACGCGCAACTGGCCGACCTGCTCAACTGGCTGCTGCGCAAGGAAGGCATGGCCGGCGACAGCATGCCCGCCAAGTTCAAGCCCTACACCGCCGAGGAAGTCAAAGCCACGCGCTACCAGGCCCTGCTCAACCTGCCAGGCACCCGTGCCGGGTTGATCCAGGAAATGCGCAAGCAGGGCATCACCATCACCGATGGGATGAGCGATGCGTACTGAGTGATTGCTCCGGCGGCTTGCCCGCCGGGATGTTTTGCCTCCGCACTAATGCCCGCTGCTCCAGCGGGCTTTTTTATGCTTGGCCGGCGCTCCCTGCGGACTGCTTTATGTAGGAGCGAGCTTGCTCGCGAACAGATTCCCCGACGGCACTGGCATCAAAGCGGTTCGCGAGCAAGCTCGCTCCTACGAAGAACCGCTAAGGCATGCACCTTAGGACGTAGGATGGGTGGAGCGCAGCGATACCCATGCTGTCGGCGTGCAGTATTGATGAGTATCGCTTCGCTCCACGCCATCTTACGGCGACGCCCCCTGTAGGAGCGCCGGCGCTCAGCTGCTCTCGCGCACCATCAACTCGAAGCCCAGGTCCATCACCGGCTCGCTCACCGGCTTGTCGTTGATCAGGTCGAGCAGGCGTTCCGCCGCATGGGTGCCGATAGCCTTGCGCGGGGTGCGGATGCTGGACAGCCGCGGCACCATGAATTCCGAGCTGGGCAGGTCGTTGAAGCCCAGTACCGCGACCTGTTCGGGGATGCGGATGCCGTGGCGCATGGCTTCGAGCAGCGCGCCGTGGGCGAGGTCGTCGTTGCCGAAGAAGATGCCTTCCACCTGCGGCTGGCTGGCCAGCAACTGGCGGAACAGCTCGCCGCCAAGGCCGACCGAAGATGGGCGCGGCGTGAGGATTTCCAGCGCCGGGTCATAGCAGCCGGCCTGCTGCAACGCGCGGCGATAACCTTCGCCGCGCAGCAGCGTGCGCTGGTCCAATTGCGCGCCAATGTAGGCCAGGCGCTTGCGCCCACTCTTGAGCAGGTGCCTGGCCGCCGCCTCCCCCGCACGAATCTGCGAGAAGCCCACGCAATGCAGCCCCGCGCCGGGGTCCAGGTCCATCATGTAGACACTCGGCACACCGCTGGCCTCGATCATCCGCCGCGCGCTTTCGGTGCGATCAAACCCGGTCAGCAGCAGGCCGCGCGGCTGGTAGGCGAGGTAGTTGCGCAGCAGGTTTTCTTCTTCGTCGCGGGAATAGTGGTAGTTGCCGATCAGCACTTCCAGGCCGCGCGGGTGCATCACCGCATGGATGGCTTCGAGGGTTTCGATGAACAACTGGTTCGCCAGCGAAGGTACCAGTACCACGATGTTGTGGCTCTGCTTGGAGGCCAGCGCACGGGCGGCGGGGTTGGCTACGTAGCCCAGCTCACTGGCCGCCTGTCGGACCTTTTCCGAGAGTTCCTCGGCCACCGTGCTCACCCCGCGCAGGGCGCGCGAGGCGGTGATCGGGCTTACCCCGGCGCGGCGCGCCACGTCGTTGAGCGTGGGTTTGCCGGTGGTGCGGGAGTTCCTGTCGTTCTTCTTATCGTTCTTCTGGGCGGTCATCAGGCGTATTGCCAAATAAAAATCGAGGCACTAAGGTAGCGCTGTCTCGCGACCAGGGCAATTGCCTGAGGCCGGCTCAACCGGTCCCTCGCCCGCCGTCAGATCACCTCTGCCGAGAGCGCGAGACACACCGACTAGAATGACAAGAATACGGAGGCAGCCGATGCTTTTCGTTACGCCCACCAAAGACAGCGCTGTCTCAGCCATGAGGCCCTCCATGACCACCGCCATCGATGCCGTGCTCATCATGGGTGTCGCCGGATGCGGCAAATCCAGCGTCAGCGAGGCCCTGTGCCTGCGCAATGGCGCCTACGCCATCGAAGGCGACTCCTTCCACCCCGCCGCCAACATCGAGAAGATGAGCGCCGGCATCCCGCTCACCGACGAAGACCGCGCCGGCTGGCTCGATACCCTCGCCGCCGAGCTGCAGAAAGCCATTGCCGCCGGCCAGCGCCCGGTGCTCACCTGCTCCGCGCTCAAGCTGATCTACCGCGAACGCCTGCGCCGCGCCGTGCCCGGCCTGGGCGTGGTGTTCCTCGAACTGACCCCGGAAACCGCCGCGCAACGGGTCGCCACCCGCCCCGGCCACTTCATGCCGGCCAGCCTGATCGACAGCCAGTTCGCCGCACTCGAACCGCCGCACAGCGAACCCCTGACCCTGCACCTGGATGCCACCCGCCCGGTCGAAGACCTGGCCGAAGCCGCCCACCTGTGGTGGCGACAGCATTCCAGCGACTGATCCCGATAGCGCCTGCCCGCTCAAGATAGCGCTATCTCAACTCACCAAAGCAAAAGCCGCTCCGGCACACAACGACAACAACAGGAGAGCCCCATGCTCGGCATGTCCCACGAGACCTATCTGCTGCTGGATGCGGTGGTCACCATCATCGGCCTGATCCTGCTGATCACCCGTTTCAAGATCCACCCCTTCGTCGCCCTGATCATCGCTGCCGGCTTCCTTGGCCTGACCTCCGGCATGCCGGTGGCGACCATCGTCAAATCCTTCCAGGACGGCTTCGGCGGCGTGCTTGGCTTTGTCGGCATCATCCTCGCGCTGGGCACCATGCTCGGCAAGATGATGGCCGAGTCCGGCGGCGCCGATCAGATCGCCCGCACGCTGATCCAGGCCTTCGGCAAGCAGCGCGTGCACTGGGCGATGATGCTCGCCGCGTTCCTGGTCGGCATCCCGCTGTTCTTCGAGATCGGCTTCATCCTGCTGGTGCCGCTGGTGTTCATCGTCGCGCGGCGCAGCGGCGTATCGCTGATCAAGATCGGCATCCCGCTGCTCGCCGGGCTCTCTGCCGTTCACGGCCTGGTGCCGCCGCACCCGGGCCCGCTGCTGGCCATCGGCGTGTTCGGCGCGGACATCGGCAAGACCATCTTCTATGGCCTGCTGGTCGCCCTGCCCACCGCCGCCATCGCCGGCCCGATCTTCGGTGCGTGGATTTCCAAGGTGATCCCCGGCCAGCCCAATGAAGAACTGGTGGCGCAGATCGCCCACGAGCCGGACACCAGCAACCTGCCCAGCTTCGGCGTCACTCTGTTCACCGTGCTGCTGCCGGTGTTCCTGATGCTGCTCAAGACATTCGCCGATGTCATGCTCGCCGACGGCCACGTGGTGCGTGCCTGGCTGGACATGATCGGCCACCCGATCACTGCCCTGCTGCTGGCTCTGCTGCTGTCGCTTTACACCTTCGGCCACGCCCGCGGCTTCGACTCGAAGAAGATCCTCAAGCTGCTCGACCAGAGCCTCGCGCCCACCGCCGCCATCGTGATGATCATCGGCGCCGGCGGCGGCTTCAAACAGATGCTGGTGGCCAGCGGCGTCGGCGACGTGATCGGCCACATGGCGGTGCACGCGCAGATCTCGCCGATCCTCCTGGCCTGGCTGGTGGCCGCGGTGATCCGCATCGCCACCGGCTCCGCCACCGTCGCCACCATCACCGGCGCAGGCATCGTGGTGCCGGTGATCGACCTGATCCCCGGCGTCAACCGTGAGCTGCTGGTGCTGGCCACCGGCGCCGGCTCGCTGATCCTGTCCCACGTCAACGACGCCGGTTTCTGGCTGGTGAAGCAGTACTTCAACATGAGCGTGATGGAGACCTTCAAGACCTGGACGGCCATGGAAACCATCCTCTCGGTGGTCGGCCTGGGCTTCATCCTGTTGCTGTCGCTGTTCGTCTGATGCCCTGATCGATGGGTATCGCTTCGCTCCACCCATCCTGCGAACGAGGCTCCCTGGAGCACCCGTAGGATGGCGTGGAGCGCAGCGATACCCATCAAACCCCGCGCCAAAACACCCGGCGAGCTCCCCAAACCGCCCGCCAACCGGATTCCTGCAACGAGGTATCGCCCGTGACTTCCTCCGCAACTCCGAAAGCCCCCGTGCAACCCACCTGGCCCCGCGACTTCGACATCCGCGCCCGCTACGCCGAGCAGCAGGAACTGCTGCAGCCTCCGCAACACCCCCCGCAACCGGCTAAACACCCGTAG
>JBKYMN010000005.1:0-499316 GCA_046940325.1 Enterobacterales bacterium AE_CKDN230030158-1A_HGKHYDSX7
TTTTTTTTTTGAAGCTTGCTGGGGGCCGCCCGGCCCGCCCCCCCCCCGCGTCTTTCTCCGTTCGACGAGCCCGACATGAAAGCCCGACAATCCAACCCGCTGTTCACCATCGGCAAGCCGATCGCGCAGCGCCATTTCCTGCTCATCGGCGGCGCCGTGTTCGTCCTGCTGGCGCTGCTCTGGTGGCTGGCCGGGGCGAGTGGCGCGGTGCCGAAAATCTTCCTGCCGGCGCCCGGCGACGTCTGGGCGCGCATGCTCAAGCTGGCCGCCGATGGCACCCTGTGGGCGGACCTGAAGGTCAGCGTGTACCGCATCGCCGTGGCCTTCCTGGTGTCCTCGGCGATGTCCATCGTGATCGGCGTGTTTGCCGGCTGCTACGGCTTCTGGAAGGCCGCGACCGAGCCGCTGGTGGACTTCGTGCGCTACATGCCGGTGGTCGCCTTCGTCCCGCTGACCATCCTCTGGGCCGGCACCAGCGACTTCCAGAAATTCCTCATCATCTGGATCGGCACCTTCTTCCAGCAGGTGCTGATGGTGATGGACGCGATCAAGCGCGTGCCGGCGGACTTCGTCGGCCTCGGCCGAACGCTCGGCATGCCGGATCGCCGCATTCTCCTGAAGATCGTCCTGCCCAGCGCGCTGCCGGGCATCTGGGACGCGCTGCGGATCAGCCTTGGCTGGGCCTGGACCTGGCTGGTGCTGGCCGAACTGGTGGCCGCCACCTCCGGCCTGGGTTACCGCATCACCGTGTCCCAGCGTTTCTTCCAGACCGACACCATCATCGGCTACATCCTCCTGCTCGGCTTCCTCGGTCTGGTCACCGACCAGGCCATGCGCGCCGGCGAGAAGGTCCTGTTCCGCTACAACCGGAGGCGCAGCTGATGGCGACCCTGGAAATCACCGGCCTGAACAAGAGCTTTGCGGTCGGCAAGGAGCGCCGCGAGGTGCTGCGCAACATCGACCTGACCCTGGCGGACAACGAGTTCGTCTCCATCGTCGGCACTTCGGGCTGCGGCAAGAGCACGCTGCTGTCCATCGCCGCTGGCCTGGAGGAGTTCGACAGCGGCAGCGTGCAGGTCGACGGCGTGCCGATCACCGGGCCGGGCCTGGACCGCGGCGTGGTGTTCCAGTCCTACACCTTGTTGCCCTGGCTCACGGCGCGGCAGAACGTCGAGTTCGCCCTCAAGGCCGCCGGCTTGTCCCGCGCGCAGTGCCGCGAGATCGCCGACGAGCACCTGGAGCTGGTGAAGCTGACGAAATTCGCCGACGCCTATCCAAACGAGCTCTCCGGTGGCATGAAGCAGCGCGTGGCGATTGCCCGCGCGCTGTCCTACCGGCCGAAGATCCTGCTGATGGACGAGCCTTTCGGGGCGCTGGACGCCATGACCCGCCACCAGATGCAGGAGCTGCTGACGCGCATCTGGGAAACCCACCGGCTGACGGTGATGTTCGTCACCCACGACGTGGAGGAGGCGGTCTACCTGTCCGACCGCATCGTGGTGATGGGCCTGGGGCCGGGGCGGATCAAGACTACCTTCGACGTGAAGCTCGGCCGCCCGCGCCACGAGGACATGGCCGCCAGCGCCGAGTTCATCGACCTGCAGCGCCAGGTGCTGCGTTCGATCCGGGAAGAAGAACAGGGCGTCGCCGCCCTGTAATTTTCAGCGCCGGTTACCAGCGGCCGGAGGCGCCGCCGCCGCCGCTGGAGCCACCGCCACCACGGAAGCCGCCACCGCCTCCACCGCCACCGCGACCACCCCGGCCGATGGAACTGAGGATGCTCATCAGCAGTTGCAGCACGCCCATGGTCAGCCACAGCGGTGGCAGGAAGAAGATGTACAGCACCAGCGGGATCGAGAAGGCGCCGATCATCTGCTGTTGCAGCGCCTCGGGGTTCGCCTCGCTGAGCAGCAGCACGCCGGAGGCCGCTGCACCCACTACGGCGCTGCACAGCAGATAACGGCCCATGCTGCGCTGGCGCATCCAGGACACCGGCAGCAGCATGCCCAGCAGCGGCACGCCGAGCAGCAGGCCGAGCAGCACCGCCAGCCGCGCGGGCGGAATTTCCTCGGCGGTGCTGGCGTTGCGGTTCGAATAGGCGTCGCTGTAGTTCTCCGCCGGACCGGTGCGCGGTAGCTCGTCGTCGGCGCTGTCCGGCGTGGTGGCGTTGGCCGGTGGCTCGATCAGCGTGATCAGGCTGTTCACCCCGGCCTGGATGCCGCCGGCGAAGTCGCCTTTCTGGAACAGCGGGACGATCTGTTCGCGGATGATCCGTCCCGCCTGCACATCGGTGATGGTGCCTTCCAGCCCGTAGCCGACTTCGATGCGCAGCGTGCGGTCGTTCTTGGCGACCACCAGCAGTACGCCGTCATCCACGCCCTTGCGGCCCAGCTTCCATTGCTCGAAGGCACGTACCGCGTAGTCCTCGATGCTGTCCTCGCCGGTGCTGGGGATCAGCAGCACGGCGATCTGCGCACCCTTGCGCTGCTCCAGGCCGGCGAGCTGGCTTTCCAGCTGGGCGCGCTGGCCCGCGTCCAGCGTCTGGGTGAGGTCGGTGACGCGCGCGCTGAGCGGCGGGATGGCGACCGGCGCGGCCTGCAGCAGGGCCGCCCAGCACAGCAGCAGGGCGGCCAGCAGCCAGCGCGGCAGGGTCATTGCGCGGGCTGCGCCGGCGCGTTGCCGAAGTCCACTTTAGGCGCGGTGGAAATGGCGGCTTCGTTCTCGACGCTGAAGTTGGCCTTGGGTTTGTAGCCGAAGATCTTCGCGGTGATCACCTGCGGGAACTGGCGAATCATCACGTTGTACTCCTGCACGGCCTTCACGTAGCGGCCACGGGCGACGGTGATGCGGTTCTCGGTGCCTTCGAGCTGGGTCAGCAGGTCCTTGAACAGGCCGTCGGCCTTGAGTTGCGGGTAGTTCTCGGAGACCACCAGCAGGCGCGAGAGCGCCGAGCTGAGCTGGCCCTGGGCCTGCTGGAAGCGCTGCATCGCTTCCGGGTCGTCCAGCTGGTCGGCATTGATGGTGGTGCTGCCGACCTTGGCGCGGGCCTCGGTCACCTGGGTCAGCACGGAGGCTTCATGGGCGGCGTAGCCCTTCACGGTGCTGACCAGGTTGGGGATCAGGTCGGCGCGGCGCTGGTACTGGTTGAGGACTTCCGACCAGGCGGCCTTCACCTGTTCGTCGCCGGCCTGCATGGCGTTGTAGCCGCAACCGGAGAGCAGGGTGACGAGGATGTAACCGGTGAGGAACTTGATCAGGCGTGGCATGGCAGAAGGCTCGTGCTGGCGAAAAGGCCCAGTCTAGGCCAGTTCCGGCTGATCGGTCAGATGGAAATGTCCGAAACAGCCGGCGCTTGCCGCCCAGGGGGAGGCTCGGGGTAGAATTGTCCTGGTCTATACCAGGAGTTCGTTTTCGTGCTCGCCACTACCCTGGTGCTGCTGGCCGCCCTGCTGCACGCCACCTGGAATACCCTCGTCAAGTTCAGCAATGACCGCCTGCTGGTGGTCGCCTGCATGGACATGGTCGGCCTGGGCGCCGCGCTGGTCCTGCTGCCGTGGATCGAGATGCCTCCCGCAGAGGTCTGGCCCTGGCTGCTGGCCGCCGTGGCCCTGCAGCTGGTCTATCGGGTGTTGCTGATCCAGGCCTACAAGGTCGGCGACCTCGGCCTGGTCTACCCGCTGATGCGCGGCCTGTCGCCGCTGGTGGTGCTGGCGCTGACCCTGACTTTCGGCGGCGAGCACCTGACCGACAAGCAGATCCTCGGCATCCTGTTGATCCCCGTCGGCATGCTGTTCCTGCTCAAGGGCGGCGGTGGCTCGAAGCTGCCATGGATCGCCTACCCCACCGTACTGCTGATGGGCCTGTGCATCGGCAGCTACACCTGGACCGACGGCAACGCGCTGAAGCTCTGGCCCAGGCCCCTGGACTACCTGGTCTGGCTGTCGCTGCTCTCCGGCCTGCCGTTCCCGCTGATCGCGCTGTTCGGGCGGACGCGGGCGTTCGCGAAGTTCTGGATCAATGACTGGAAGCTCGGCCTGAGCGTCGGCTTCTGCGTGATGCTCAGCTACGGCCTGGTGCTCTGGGCCATGCAGTTGGGCTCCATCGCCGAGGCCGCGGCGCTGCGCGAGACCAGCGTGCTGCTGGTGGTGCTGTTCGGCATGCGCTTTCTCAAGGAGCCCTTCGGCCTGCCGCGCCTGGCGGCCTGCAGCCTGGTGCTGGCGGGGATGCTGGTGATGAAGCTCTAGGGCGATTGGCTGCGGCAACGGGCCGGATCGCCGAGGCGGTCAAGGACGGCAGGCGCGGCGGTGTCCTAAGCTGCGCGCTTTCCCCTCGACGAGACCTTACCCATGCCCATTGCCTTCTGGTGCGTCCTGATCGCGATCTTCCTGCCCTACGTCGGCACCAGCATCGCCAAGTTCACCGGCGGCGGTTTCGGCCCCCGGCAGAACCATGACCCGCGCACCTTCCTCGCCAGCCTGGAGGGTTACCGCAAGCGCGCCAACGCCTTCCAGATGAACAGCTTCGAGGTCACCCCGGCCTTCGCCGCGGCGGTGATCATCGCCTACCTGGTGAACAACGCCGACCCCGCCACCATCGACCGCCTGGCCATCGCCTGGGTCACCAGCCGGCTGCTCTACCTGATCTTCTACATTGCCGACCTGGCATTGCTGCGCTCGCTGGCGTGGTTCCTCGGCATGGGCCTGATCATCGCGGTCTTCGTCGTCTCCGCCTGATCCCGGGGTTGCCTGAACGGCAGCTGAACGAAGCGCATGGCGCTGCGGCGGATGGCCGCAGCGGCGGGCGCCCGGTCTGGATCATTCGGGGATCGGGGCGGATAATCCGGCGCTTCCGTGTTCAGCCGTCCTACAAGAGTCCCCCATGAAGTTGAAGACCCTGCTCGTTCTGCTGCTCGCCGGCACCGCACTTGCCGGTTGCCATCGCCAGGACCCGAACTCGCCGGAGTACAAGCGCCAGGCGGTGTTCAAGGAGATGCTCAAGACCAGCGAGGACATGGGCGGCATGCTGCGCGGGCGGATTCCCTTCGATGCGGACAAGTTCCGCGCGAATTCGACCAAGCTGGGCGAGTTGGCCGACAAGCCCTGGCAGTACTTCCCGACCACCCAGCCGCCGGCTGGCCAGGTCGAAAACGACGACACCCGCGCCAAGGCGGAAATCTGGCAGCGCCAGCTGGAATTCCAGGCCGACGCCAAGACCTTCGAGCAGGCCGTCCGTACGCTGGGCGATAACACCCGCAACGCCACGCCAACGGCCGAAGGCGTGCGCAAGGACTTCGCCGCGGTAGAAGACGCCTGCGAAGCCTGCCACAAGAAATTCCGCGCACTCTGAGCGCAGAGCAATGGCGGACTTGGTCCGCCTTCGCGGGCGTGGCCCGTTCCTACGAAGGCAGCGCCTGATTCTGTAGGAGCGGACTCTGTCCGCTGCTGTCCGCCCATAGGACGGCCCTCGGTATTACTCCTCCAGCTCGCGCTTGGCCTGCTCCAGTTCGGTGCGGGCCTCGGCCAGCTTGTCCTTGCGCTTTTCGATCTTCTGCGCGTCACCCTTGTTCATCGCCTTGCGCAGGTCCTTCTCGCGCTGGGCGACTTCCTTCTCGGCATCGATCACATCCTGCTTGCGCTGCTGCGCCAGGTTCGCGTCGGTGCAATGGGCCTTCACTTCATCCAGGGCGGTCTGCAGGCCGGCGGCCTGGTTGCTGTTGCCGTGGGCCTTGGCTTCCTGGAGTTTGCTTTCGATGGCGGCACGCTTGGCGGCGCAACCGGTCAGCGGCGGTTGGCTGGCCTCGGCGGCCAGCAGCGGGCCGGCGCAGCCGAGGGCGAGAACAGCGGCCATCAGGGCAGAGCTTCGGAACATTTTCGGAATCCTTGGTTACCAAACACTATGACGGTGAAGTCAACGACTAGAGTTTGCCATGGGTGGACGGCGCGCGGGCTGTCTCAGGGCAATTGCCCCTGAGCCGGGCCGGGACTCGCAAGGCCCGCCGGGCGGGCAAGGAGAGGCGGTATGCGGGTGACGATGCGGATCGTACAGGCGCTCATCGCGTTGCTGGTACTGGCCCTGCTGGTTGGCGGCTGGTGGTACGTGCCCGGCGAGCTCAAGCAGCGGCCCACGCTCACTGGCACCAGTGAGGACGCTTCGTTGCGCCAGGGCGAGCGGCGGCGCAGTTATGTGCTCTACGTGCCGCAGAAGCTGGCGGAGCGCCCGGCGTTGCTGGTGGTGCTGCACAGTTCGCAGAGCAACGGCGAGCGCATGCGCCGCGACAGCGGCTACCGTTTCGATGCCCTGGCGGATCGCGACGGCTTCCTGGTGCTCTATCCCGATGGCTTCGAGGGCCATTGGAACGATTGCCGGCGGGTGGCCTCCTACAGTGCCCGCCAACTGAATATCGATGACGTGGGCTTTCTCTCGGAGATGATCGAACGCCTGCAGCGCGAGCGTGGCGTCGACCCCGCGCGGGTTTTCGTCACCGGATACTCCAACGGCGGGCAGATGGCCCTGCGCCTGGCCGCCGAAGCGCCGGACAAGGTCAGCGGCATTGCCGCCGTCGCCGCCAGCCTGCCCAGCGCCGACAACGACGCCTGCCGACCCGCCGCGCAGCCCAGGGCCGCGCTGTTGATGAACGGCACGCGCGACCCGATCAATCCCTACGCGGGCGGCCGGGTGACCCTGTTCGGCTTTGGCGATCGCGGCAACGTGCTTTCCGCCGAGGACTCCGCCCTGACGCTGGCGCGGCGCAACGGCCAAAGCGGTGAGCCGCAGGTGGACAAGCTGACGCAGCCGGGCCCGGTGTGGACGCAGCGGCAGCGCTGGGCCGCCGGCGCTGCGCCGCCCGTGGAGCTGGTGACGGTGTTCGGCGGCGGGCACCTGCTGTCGCAGTCCCTGTACCGGCCGCCGCGTCTGCTCGGCCAGGTCGACCCGCAACTGGACGGCCCCGCTGAAATCTGGCGTTTCTTCAGCGAGCTGCCGCGCTAGAGCTCGATCACGCCGACTGGATCGAAACCGCTGTCCTCCCCCGGATAGGCACCGGGGTTGGCGAACACCCGCGCCTTGCCGACGCGGTAGTCCAGGCATTCGTGCACATGCCCGTGGACCCACAGGTCGCAGCGTTCGACCAGGCCTTCGAGGTTCGAGGCGAATGCCGGGGACAGGGCATCGCCGACATAGTGCGAGGGAATCGAGCGGGCGCTGGGCGCGTGGTGCGTCACCACCACCGTCGGGCCGGCGAAGGGCTGGGCCAGTTGCGCTTGCAGCCATTCGCAACTGGCGCGGCAAAGCTCCTGGCTCATCCGGGGCGTGAAGGGCTGGGTGAAGTAGTCCACCGTGTTGAAATCGGGCATCAGCCGCTGCGCCTGCTCGCAGGCCAGTTCCGAGACGCGTTCGCCGTACAGCTGGAAATCCGTCCACAGGGTGGCGCCGAGGAAGCGCACGCCGCCGAGGACCACCGCATCATTCTCGAGGAAATGGATGTCCAGCGCTCGGCCCAGGTTGCGCATGGCCTGGGTGAGCTCGGGCAGGTCGGAGTGATAGAACTCATGGTTGCCGGCGACATAGACGATTTCGCTGTCGGGAAAGGCTTCGCGTGCCCAGTGCAGCCCTTGCAGGTGTTCGTGGATGTCACCGGCCAGCACCACGACGTCCGCGGCGGCGGGCGGCAGATGGCGGCGACCGTCAGGGAAGTGCTCGTGATGGAGGTCGGATAGGACTCGCAGGCGCATGGCTGGAAGTGGTCTGTAGGAAAGTGCCGAGCATAACGAAGGGCATTGCCTTTGACATGTGTCATGGCAATCGGGATGCGAGCCTAAAGACCTTACGAAATTAAGGGATGATTCAGAGAAATCCTTCAGTTTCCGCTTGGGCACGCGGTGTCAGTGCCCCAAGGAGGACTCGTGAAACTCATCTGGATCGTACTGTTGGCCGTTGCGGCCACCTTTGGCTTCGCCCTGTTCCTTGACCCGCCGGCATCGCTGGATATCTGGGTCGTGCGCAAGCAGGCCATTCTCTTCACCGGCGTCGCATCCTTCGCACTGATGTCGCTGATCATGCTGCTGGCGGTGCGCCCGGTCTGGCTGGAAAAGCCGCTCGACGGCCTCGACCGCATGTACCGCGCGCACAAGTGGGCGGGGATCCTGGCCATCGTGCTGGGCCTGCTGCACTACCTGATGGAGCTGGCCGGGCCACTGCTCGCCGAGTTCATCGCCAAACCTGCCAAGGGGCCGCGGGTGGAAACCTTCCTCGACGCGTTCCGTGGTTCGGCCAAGGAACTGGGTGAATGGTCGGCCTGGCTACTGGCGGCGATGCTGGTCATCACGCTCTGGCAGCGCTTCCCTTACCACCTGTGGCGCTACGTCCACAAAACCCTGGCGGTGGTCTACCTGGTGCTTGCCTTCCACGGCGTGGTGCTGGCGCCAGCGGGTTATTGGACGCAGCCGGTCGGCTGGCTGGTTGCGCTCTGCGCGGCGGTGGGCAGCCTGTGCGCGCTCTGGTCGCTGGCCGGGCAGATCGGTCGTCGGCGCACCTACCCGGGCGTCGTGGTCGCGGTCGAGCGGCCCGGTGATCGGATGCTGGAAGTCACCTGCCAGCTGCAGGGGCGCTGGCAGCACCGTGCCGGGCAGTTCGCTTTCCTGACCAGCGATCGCCTGGAAGGCCAGCATCCGTTCACTCTCTCCAGCGGTGACCGTGGCAACGGCGAGGTGCGCTTCAGCATCAAGGCGCTGGGGGATTACACCCAACGCCTTCAGGACAACCTGAAGGTCGGTGATCCGGTGAAGGTGGAGGGGCCCTACGGTCGCTTCGATTTCCGCCGCGACAAGGGCGGGCGGCAGGTGTGGATCGCAGGCGGCATCGGCATCACGCCGTTCCTGGCGTGGCTCGAATCACTGCAGCAACGGCCGGAGGACTGCCCTGAAGTGACGCTGCTTTACTGCGTACGTTCGCCGTCCGATGCCATCTATGCCGGCCGCCTGCGCGAGCTGTGCGCGACGCTGCAGCGCATAGACCTGCGCGTGCACTACAGCGAAAGCGAGGGCTACCTGCAGGCGGCGGACCTGGGGCTGCAACCGGGGGCGCAGGGGCGCTGGCCGAGCGTCTGGTTCTGTGGTCCGCAGGCGCTGGCCGAGTTGCTGCGCCGTGACCTGCGCCGCCAGGGCATGCCGAGCGGCCGCTTCCATCAGGAAGCTTTCCAGATGCGCTGAGGCGCTCAGAAGCCGTCAACGCCGAGGTCGCGCAACTGCTCACGCAGTTGCGCGACATCCGGCGATTTGAAGAAGGCCGCCAATTGCGCCGCACGGACCTTGCCGATGCCCGGCTGCTCCTGCCATTGCAGCGCGCTGCGGGCGGCCAGCGCGGACCAGGCTGCACCCGCTGGATGCGCGTCGGGGGAGGGCGTACCCAGCGCGCGTAGCCAGGCCGCGAATGGGCGTTGGCGAGCCAGCTGAAATTGCTGATGCAGGCGGGTGGCGCTGCGCTCACCCAGGCCGGGAGTCCGGCTCAGCTGTTCCGGGGTCAGCGTCATCCAGTCGAGCATCCCCGCGAGCAGCCCGGCATCGTGCAGGCGTTGCCAGGTGCCCCGGCCGACGCCGGAAAGCCCCAGGCCGTTCTTGCCGCCCAGCCATTGCAGGCGGGCGAGGAACTGTTCCTCGCAGCCCTGTGTCGGCCGCCAGCAGGAGAGGGCGTTGAACTGCCCGTCATCGGGCGCCAGCACTTCCGGACGCGTCGGTGAGCGCCAGACCACGCCATCCAGCCGCGGAATGGTCAGCCCGGCGAGGGCGATGGCGACCTGATCGCCCGGGCGGGCGTCGAGGCTGCGCCAACGCTTGAGCGAACCGGTGCCGACGCGCTGGATGGTCCTGCCATCCAGCTCCACGGGTGCGAGATGCAATACGGGTGTCACCCGCCCGCTGCGGCCGACCTTGAATTCCACGCGCCGCACCTCGGCCAGTGCCTGTTGATGCGGGTACTTCCAGGCCACCGCCCAGCCCGGTGCCTGTGCGCTCCAGTGCTTGCCCGGTGGCCGGCGGCCCTGGCGGATGACGATGCCGTCGCTGGCGAAGGGTAGCGGCTGGCGATACCAGCGCTCGCGCCAGGCCTCGATTTCGGCTTGGCCGGCGACCGCTTCGGTGAGGTCTGCGCTGTCGCCGAATCCCAGCTGGCGCAGGCGTGCCAGGCGTTCGGGCATGTCCAGCGGACCATCGGGCAGTTCCCAGACGAACAGGCCGATCTGCGTGCTTTCGTCACCCAGCACCTTGCGCGCCATGAGCCCGGCAACCTTTCCACGCGCCCCAGCGCCGCCCTGCAGTGCTTGCACGTGCTGCGGCAGGCGCCAGTACAGCTCGCCCTGCAGCACCAGATGACCGTGCTCACCGGGCAATTGCTTGGGGATGGCGGCAATGGTTTGGGCGTTGGCGGTCCAGTCCTGTCCGGCGGTGCCGTCGCCGCGGCTGATGGCCCGGAAAAGGCGCCCGTCGCGGTAGCTCAGGGTGACGGCCACGCCATCGACCTTGGGCTGCACCCAGAGGTCGTTGCGGTTGGCCAGCCAAGCGAGCAAGGCCGAGGCATCGGGCAGTTTGTCGAGGCCGGTGTGGGGGAAGGGATGGCGAATCCCGCCTGCGCTGCTGGCCAGTGGCGCCTCGGGGGTGGCAGGAACCTGCGGGAAGCAGGCCTGCCACTGCCTCAGGCGCTCACGGGCCTGGTCGTAGAGTTCGTCGGCGACCGGGGAGTGCCCGTCCCGGTGGTAGGCGTCATCCCACTGTCCCAGTTGCACGCGGAGCGCTTCGATCTGCCCAGGTGCCTGCTCGGCCGACCAGTCGGGGCAGGCCTGGGCGATGAGTGGGAGGCAAGACAGGAGCGCGAGGGCGAGGCGGAGCATGGCAGGCAACCGTGCGGTGGAAACCCGCAAGGCTAGGGGCGGGCCACTGCGCTCGCAGCCGGAAAGCGCGGGGATTCTTCGCTTCCTCTTGTGGGAGGGCGGAAACGAAAAAGCCCCGCCGAGGCGGGGCTTTTCCTGCTACCGGGTCTTACAGGCCGGCGGCGTCACGCAGGGCGGCAGCCTTGTCGGTGCGCTCCCAGGTGAAGGCGGTGAAGGTGTCACCGTCGTAGGTCATTTCGTACGGGGTGCGACCGAAGTGGCCGTAGGCCGCAGTCGGCTGGTACATCGGGTGCAGCAGGTCGAGCATCTTGGTGATCGCGTACGGACGCAGGTCGAAGTGCTCGCGGACCAGCTGGATGATCTTGTCATCGCTGATCTTGCCGGTGCCGAAGGTGTTGATCGAGATGGAGGTCGGCTGGGCTACACCGATGGCGTAGGACACCTGGATCTCGCAGCGTTCGGCGAGGCCCGCGGCAACGATGTTCTTGGCCACGTAGCGGCCGGCGTAGGCAGCGGAGCGGTCGACCTTGGACGGGTCCTTGCCGGAGAACGCGCCGCCGCCGTGACGGGCCATGCCGCCGTAGGAGTCGACGATGATCTTGCGGCCGGTCAGGCCGCAGTCGCCCACCGGGCCGCCGATCACGAAGTTGCCGGTCGGGTTGATGTGGAACTGGGTGTCCTTGTGCAGCAGCTCGGCCGGCAGCACCTGCTTGATGATCAGCTCCATCACGCCTTCGCGCAGGTCCTTGTAGCTGACTTCCGGGTTGTGCTGGGTGGACAGGACGATGGCGTCGATGCCGACGACCTTGCCGTTCTCGTAGCGGCAGGTGACCTGGGACTTGGCGTCCGGGCGCAGCCACGGCAGCAGGCCGGATTTGCGGGCCTCGGCCTGGCGCTCCACCAGACGGTGGGAGAAGCAGATCGGCGCGGGCATCAGCACGTCGGTTTCGTTGCTGGCGTAGCCGAACATCAGGCCCTGGTCGCCAGCGCCCTGGTCTTCCGGCTTGGCGCGGTCGACGCCCTGGTTGATGTCCACCGACTGCTTGCCGATGATGTTCAGCACGCCGCAGGTGGCGCCGTCGAAGCCGACGTCGGAGCTGTTGTAGCCGATGTCGATGATGACCTTGCGCACCAGGTCTTCCAGGTCGACCCAGGCGGAGGTGGTGACTTCACCGGCGATGATCGCGACACCGGTCTTCACCAGGGTTTCGCAGGCCACGCGGGCGTATTTGTCCTTGGCGATGATGGCGTCGAGCACCGCATCGGAGATCTGGTCCGCGATCTTGTCGGGATGGCCTTCGGAGACGGACTCGGAGGTGAAAACTGAGTATTCGCTCATCTAACGGTTCCTATCATTTACCGGTGGGTGAGGACGCTTCGCGAATCCGGCTTGGCGAAGTGCCTCACCTGGATCTGAAAGCCATTTCGTAAACCAATGTACAAACTTTCGCCGGACGCGAGCCCGGCGGCGTCGGCCCAACGGGCCAGGTCTTCCTGTTCAAAACCCAGCCACAGATCGCCGCAGGCCTCGCGGGCCCAGCTCTGGTCGTGGCTGCAGAGCTCCGTCACCAGCAGGCTGCCACCGGGCTTGACCAGGTGTGCCAGCTGTTTCAGGGCTTCCGCCGGCGCTGCGAAGTGATGCAGCACCATGTTCAGCACCACGCAGTCCGCCGCATCGTCGGCATCCTGCAGGGCATCGGCCAGCCGCAGCCGGACGTTGTTCAAACCTTCGCTGGCGCAGCGTTGCCGCGCCATGTCGAGCATTGCCTCGCTGTTGTCCAGCGCGGTGACTGCATCGAAACGCCGGGCCAGTTCGGGGAGAAATCCACCGTCACCGGGGCCGACTTCCAGCGCCGTCGCGCCGGGGGCGAAGCTCAGTGCATCGAGCAGCGCCAGCACGCTTTCACGGTATTGCGGCAGTCCTGCGATCAGGTCCTGGGTCGCCTGGAACTTCTCCGCGCTGCGGGCGAAGTAGTCGCGGCTCACGGCGGCACGCTGGGCGTGCACGCCATCGATGCGGGCACTGACGTCATCGGCCAGCGCCAGTTCGTCCACTTCTTCGAGCAGTGCGCCGTGCAGCGTGCCACCCAGGCTTTCGCCCTGGGGCAGGGCGCGGCGATAGAAGATCGCGTTGCCTTCGCGGCGGGTGGCCACCAGGCCGGCCTGGGCCAGGACCTTGAGGTGGTGGCTCATGCCCGACTGGCGCACAGCGAAGATATGCGCCAGCTCCAGCACGCCGAACGAATCGTTGGCCAGCACCCGCAGCACGTTCAGCCGCAGCGGATCGCCGCCGGCCTTGCACAGGGCAGCCAGCTGGTCGCAATCGTCGTGGCGGATTTCGGGCAGGCGCAGACTCATAGGTCGGGCAGTCTAGTCGTGGCTTCCGGGGTGGGCAATAGCTGTATCAAAAAGTTTTGATATTGGCGGATGAGTGGTTTTTGATCAGGTGCCTGGTACCGCCGGGTGCCCTGCATCAGGCATCTGCCGATCTGTCATTGCCCCATAGGGCCCGGCTGGGCGAAAATACCGGCCTTTTTTCATTCCCTTCGATCTTTCGAAGCAGCCCCCGCAGGAGATTCAGCGATGCCCAGCCGTCGTGAGCGAGCCAATGCCATCCGCGCACTGAGCATGGATGCCGTGCAGAAAGCCAACAGCGGCCACCCCGGCGCCCCCATGGGCATGGCGGATATCGCTGAAGTCCTCTGGCGCGACTACCTCAAGCACAACCCGAGCAACCCGCAGTGGGCCGACCGCGACCGCTTCGTGCTGTCCAACGGCCACGGCTCGATGCTGATCTACTCGCTGCTGCACCTCACCGGTTA
This sequence comes from Enterobacterales bacterium AE_CKDN230030158-1A_HGKHYDSX7, assembly GCA_046940325.1. Classification (GTDB taxonomy): domain Bacteria; phylum Pseudomonadota; class Gammaproteobacteria; order Pseudomonadales; family Pseudomonadaceae; genus Pseudomonas. Next base: position 13,702 of record JBKYMN010000005.1, read on the forward strand.
CGACGTCACCATCGATGACCTGAAGAGCTTCCGCCAGATGGGTTCGCGCACCCCGGGCCACCCGGAGTACGGCTACACCGCCGGCGTCGAGACCACCACCGGCCCGCTGGGCCAGGGCATCGCCAACGCCGTGGGCATGGCGCTGGCCGAGAAGGTCCTGGCCGCGCAGTTCAACCGCGACGGCCACAGCATCGTCGACCACTACACCTACGCCTTCCTGGGCGACGGCTGCATGATGGAGGGCATCTCCCATGAAGTCGCTTCGCTGGCCGGCACCCTGCGCCTGAACAAGCTGATCGCCTTCTACGATGACAACGGCATCTCCATCGATGGCGAAGTGCATGGCTGGTTCACCGACGACACCCCCAAGCGCTTCGAAGCCTACGGCTGGCAGGTGATCCGCAACGTCGACGGGCATGACGCCGACGAGATCAAGACTGCCATCGAGACCGCCCGCAAGAGCGATGCGCCGACCCTGATCTGCTGCAAGACCATCATCGGCTTCGGCTCGCCGAACAAGCAGGGCAAGGAAGAAAGCCACGGCGCTGCCCTGGGCGTCGACGAAGTGGCCGCCACCCGCGCCGCGCTGGGTTGGAAACACGCACCGTTCGAAGTCCCGGCAGACATCTACGCCGAGTGGAGCGCCAAGGACACTGGCGCGACCCGCGAGGCCGAGTGGAACAAGCGCTTTGCCGCCTACCAGGCTGCCCACCCGGAACTGGCCGCCGAGTTCGAGCGCCGCGTTGCCGGTGAGCTGCCGGCTGATTTCGCCGAGAAGGCTGCCGCCTACGTCGCCGACGTCGCTCTCAAAGGCGAGACCATCGCCAGCCGCAAGGCCAGCCAGAACGCCCTGAATGCCTTCGGCCCGCTGCTGCCGGAACTGCTGGGCGGCTCCGCCGACCTCGCCGGTTCCAACCTGACCCTGTGGAAGGGCTGCAAGGGTGTGAGCGCCGACGACGCCAACGGCAACTACCTGTTCTACGGTGTGCGCGAGTTCGGCATGAGCGCCATCATGAACGGCGTGGCCCTGCACGGCGGCTTCATCCCCTACGGCGCGACCTTCCTGATCTTCATGGAATACGCCCGCAACGCGGTGCGCATGTCCGCCCTGATGAAGCAGCGCGTGCTGTACGTGTTCACCCACGACTCCATCGGTCTGGGCGAAGACGGCCCGACCCACCAGCCGATCGAGCAGCTCGCCAGCCTGCGCCTGACCCCGAACCTGGACACCTGGCGCCCGGCGGATGCCGTGGAATCCGCAGTGGCCTGGAAGTACGCCATCGAGCGCGCCGACGGCCCGTCCGCCCTGATCTTCAGCCGCCAGAACCTGCCGCACCAGCCGCGCGACGCCGCCCAACTGGCCGACGTGGCCCGTGGCGCCTACGTGCTGAAGGACTGCGACGGCGAGCCGGAGCTGATCCTGATCGCCACCGGCTCCGAAGTCGGCCTGGCCGTGCAGGCGTTCGACAAGCTCAGCGCCGAAGGCCGCAAGGTGCGCGTGGTCTCCATGCCGTCCACCAGCGTCTTCGACCAGCAGGACGCCGGCTACAAGCAGGCCGTGCTGCCGGTTCAGGTCGGTGCGCGCATCGCCATCGAAGCCGCCCACGCCGACTACTGGTACAAGTACGTTGGCCTGGAAGGCCGTGTCATCGGCATGACCACCTTCGGTGAGTCGGCCCCGGCCCCGGCGCTGTTCGAGCACTTCGGCTTCACCGTCGAGAACGTGCTGGAAGTCGCCGCCGAGCTGCTCGAAGCCTGACGAGCACCTGAACCTGCCGGGGCGCATCACGCCCCGGCAGCGATCACCAAGGGATAATAATGTCCAAGCGCCCTTACCGAGTTGCCCTCAACGGCTATGGCCGTATCGGCCGCTGCGTCTTTCGTGCCCTGCACGAACGCGGTGCCAAGGCTGATTTCTCCATCGTCGCGCTGAACGACCTGGCGGACCTGGCCAGCCTGGAATACCTGACCCGCTTCGACTCCACCCACGGCCGCTTCCCCGGCGAGGTGAGCGTGGACGACGGCTGCCTGCATGTCGGCGGCGACTGCGTGAAGGTGTTCCGCGAAGCCGAGCCCGAGGCCATCGACTGGCGCGCCCTGGACATCGACCTGGTGCTGGAATGCTCCGGTGTCTACAACACTCGCGCCGATGGCGAGCGCTTCCTCGGCGCCGGCGCGCCGCGGGTACTGTTCTCCCAGCCGATGGCCAGCGAGGCGGACATCGACGCCACCGTGGTCTTCGGCATCAACCAGCAGGATCTCTCCGGCGCCGAGACGCTGGTGTCCAACGCCTCCTGCACCACCAACTGCAGCGTGCCATTGCTCAAGTTGCTGAACGAGGCCGTCGGCATCGAGTACGTCTCGATCACCACCATCCACTCGGCGATGAACGACCAGCCGGTGATCGACGCCTACCACCACGAAGACCTGCGCCGCACGCGCTCGGCCTTCCAGTCGGTGATCCCGGTGTCCACCGGTCTGGCGCGGGGCATCGAGCGCCTGCTGCCGGAACTCGCCGGGCGAATCCAGGCCAAAGCCATTCGGGTGCCGACGGTGAACGTCTCGGCCCTGGACATCACCCTGCAGGTCTCCCGCGATACCTCCGCCGAAGAGATCAACCGCGTGCTGCGCCAGGCCGCCACCGAAGGTCCGCTGAAAGGCCTGCTGGCGTACACCGAGCTGCCCCACGCCAGCTGCGATTTCAATCACGACCCGCACTCGGCCATCGTCGATGGCAGTCAGACCCGCGTTTCCGGCCCCCGCCTGGTGAACGTGCTGGCCTGGTTCGACAACGAGTGGGGGTTCGCCAACCGCATGCTCGACACCGCAGGGCACTTCCTGCGGGTCGCCGCTACCGAACGTTAATCAAACAGCCCCAACAGGACTGACTGTCATGACCGTGTTGAAGATGACCGACCTCGACCTCCAAGGTAAGCGCGTGCTGATCCGCGAAGACCTCAACGTTCCGGTGAAGGACGGTGTGGTCAAGAGCGACGCGCGCATCCTGGCCTCGCTGCCGACCATCAAGCTGGCCCTGGAGAAGGGCGCGGCGGTAATGGTCTGCTCGCACCTGGGCCGCCCGACCGAGGGCGAGTACTCCGAAGAGAACAGCCTGCAGCCGGTGGCCGACTACCTGTCCAAGGCCCTGGGCCGCGCGGTACCGCTGGTCAAGGACTACCTGGGCGGCGTCGACGTGAAGCCGGGTGAGGTCGTTCTGTTCGAGAACGTGCGCTTCAACAAGGGCGAGAAGAAGAACGCCGACGAGCTGGCCCAGCAATACGCCGCCCTGTGCGACGTGTTCGTCATGGACGCCTTCGGCACCGCCCACCGCGCCGAGGGTTCCACCCACGGCGTGGCCAAGTTCGCCAAGGTCGCCGCTGCCGGCCCGTTGCTGGCCGCCGAGCTGGAAGCCCTGGGCAAGGCCCTGGGCAACCCGGCGCGCCCGATGGCCGCCATCGTGGCCGGTTCCAAGGTCTCCACCAAGCTCGACGTGCTCAACAGCCTGGCGCTGATCTGCGACCAGCTGATCGTCGGCGGCGGCATTGCCAACACCTTCCTCGCCGCGGCGGGCCACAAGGTCGGCAAGTCGCTGTACGAAGCCGACCTGGTCGACACCGCCAAGGCCATCGCCGCCAAGGTCAGCGTGCCGCTGCCGGTGGACGTCGTGGTGGCCAAGGAATTCGCCGAGACCGCCGTCGCCACCGTCAAGGACATCGCTGACGTGGCCGACGACGACATGATCCTGGACATCGGTCCGAAGACCGCAGCCCAGTTTGCCGAGCTGCTGAAGACCTCGAAGACCATCCTGTGGAACGGCCCGGTGGGCGTGTTCGAGTTCGACCAGTTCGGCGAAGGCACCAAGACCCTGGCCAAGGCCATCGCCGAAGGCACCGCCTTCAGCATTGCCGGCGGTGGCGACACCCTGGCGGCGATCGACAAGTACGGCATCGGCGAGCAGATCTCCTACATTTCCACCGGTGGCGGCGCCTTCCTCGAGTTCGTCGAGGGCAAGGTCCTGCCGGCCGTGGAAGTGCTGGAGCAGCGCGCCAAGGCCTGATCCCGGCGGCAGGTGGGGGCGATAAAGCAAACCTCTCCGGCATCCCCAGGTCACAAGGCTTGTACGGATGCCAAGGAGAACGGTCATGCGAGCTGTCGCCCCTCTGTTGTCGTTTTGCCTCGTGCTGGTCGGCTGTGCCGGAAGCGGTGGAGCCCCCAGTACCTGTGAAGTGATGAGCCCGCCCTCGGTCATGGTGCCTTCGGACCAGAACCGCGAACGGGTGGAAAGCCAGAGCAGCGGCGATCCGACGCCCGACCAGAAGCCGGTGAATTGCCCCTGAGGCAACGCTCTGGCGGCAGGGATAACGATCTGACAGTGCCGCCCGCGCCCAGGCGCAGGCGGTACTGGCGTTCCTGCAGCGGGACGGGCAATCTGGCGCATTGGATATCCGGCGGCGCGTCCGCCCGAAGGAGAGTCGCCCGATGCTGCGTTATATCGTCCCGGCCCTGGCCCTTTCGCTGGTGGCAGGCTGCTCCAGCCATTCGACCGACGGCAAGGCCGGCTCGGCTGGTGGCTGGAACCAGTGGGTCTGCGACAGCAAGGCCGAGGTGCAGTGGCGCTACGTCGATCCCAGCAAGTCGGTCGTCGACCTGAAGCTGGGTGAGGATGACGTAGTCCATCACCTGGAAGAGGAACCCGGCGGCTCCGGCGCTTTCTATAGCGACGGGCTGATCGGCTTGAGCATCAAAGGCGACCAGGGCCTGGTCTACTGGGTCGAGAGCAACGACCTGATCGGCCGGGGTTGCAAGGCGCGCTGAGCGCCGATTGTCCGGCGTGCGCCGGAAGACTTGAACACGGCCTGCCCCTGCGGCAGGCTTCCAAACATGTAGTTAAGGGGCTCGTGTCACCGAGCCTGACTTCTGGGAGAAGCGAAGACCATGGCACTCATCAGCATGCGCCAAATGCTGGACCACGCCGCCGAGTTCGGCTACGGCGTTCCGGCTTTCAACGTCAACAACCTCGAGCAGATGCGCGCCATCATGGAAGCGGCCGACAAGACCGATTCCCCGGTGATCGTGCAGGCCTCCGCCGGTGCCCGCAAATACGCCGGTGCGCCCTTCCTGCGCCACCTGATTCTCGCGGCCATCGAAGAATTCCCGCACATCCCGGTGTGCATGCACCAGGACCACGGCACCAGCCCTGACGTCTGCCAGCGCTCCATCCAGCTGGGCTTCAGCTCGGTGATGATGGACGGCTCGCTGAAGGAAGACGGCAAGACCCCGGCCGACTACGAGTACAACGTCCGTGTCACCCAGCAGACCGTTGCCTTCGCCCACGCCTGCGGCGTGTCCGTGGAAGGTGAGCTGGGCTGCCTGGGCTCCCTGGAAACCGGCATGGCCGGCGAGGAAGACGGCGTCGGCGCCGAAGGCGTGCTGGACCACAGCCAACTGCTGACCGACCCGGAAGAGGCTGCCGACTTCGTCAAGAAGACCCAGGTCGACGCCCTGGCCATCGCCATCGGCACCAGCCACGGCGCCTACAAGTTCACCAAGCCGCCGACCGGTGACGTACTGTCCATCGAGCGCATCAAGGAAATCCACAAGCGCATCCCCAACACCCACCTGGTGATGCACGGCTCCTCCTCGGTGCCGCAAGAGTGGCTGAAGGTGATCAACGAGTTCGGCGGCGACATCAAGGAAACCTACGGCGTGCCGGTCGAGGAAATCGTCGAAGGCATCAAGCACGGTGTGCGCAAGGTCAACATCGACACCGACCTGCGTCTGGCTTCCACGGGCGCCATCCGCCGCATGATGGCCGAGCAGCCGAGCGAGTTCGACCCGCGCAAGTTCTTCGCCAAGACCATCGTCGCCATGCGGGATATCTGCATCGCTCGTTACGAAGCCTTCGGCACCGCCGGCCATGCCTCGAAGATCAAGCCGATCTCCCTGGAAGGCATGTTCCAGCGTTACGCCAAGGGTGAGCTGGTGTCGAAGGTCAACTGATCTCGAGCCCGGTTCCCGCTTTCGCTCTGTTCTTGAGGAGCTGAAGAGCTGAAGAGCCCCGCCCTGCGGGGCTCTTTCGTATCCGCCAGAAGGAAGTCGCCGATGCTGCGTGCCTTGCTTTCCGTCCTGCTGCTGGTGCTTCTTGCCGGCTGCTCACTGCGCCCGGCGCAGCCTCCTGCACCGCCGCCCAAGCCGCCAGTCGACCTTCCCGTGGACGCGCAGAACTGCCTGACCCACCAGGAGTGCACGCTGAAAACCTCGCGTACGTTGCTGTTCGTCTTCGATTACGCCGAGGCGGGTGCGGCGCTGGTGGAAAATGAAAACCGCGTGCTCAGCACGCCGGAGAAAGCGCCGAAGAACGGCTGGCGGGCGATCCGCATCCAGTTGGCCGACCCGGATGGCGGGCGCTTCGAGTTTTCCAGCGAGTGCCGGCAGAAGCGCTGCCGTATCAAGGAATCCCGTCTGCTCAGCTGCTACCGTAGTTACCTGGACGGCAAGGCCTGCCGGTTCCGCTGAGCGCTGGTGCTCGGGCCGGGCAGGCTCTGGAGGCACGATGACGGATGTACATGGCAGTGCGCGGGAAGGGTTTGCCCGCGAAGCAAAAACCTATGCCCATGGGCGCCCCGACTATCCGGACGAGTTGCTCGGCTGGCTCGCCGACGAACTGGACATCGAAGCAGGCAAGGAAGTGGTGGACCTGGGCGCCGGTACCGGGAAGTTCACCGCGTTGCTGCTGCGCAGCGGCGCACAGGTCACGGCGATCGAGCCGGTGGCCGCGATGCGTGAGCAACTGAGCGAGAAGCTGCCCGGCGCCAGGGTGCTCAACGGCACGGCCCAGGCCATGCCGCTGGCCGCACAAAGCATCGATGCGCTCACCTGTGCCCAGGCCTTCCACTGGTTCGCCGATGAGCGATCGCTGCAGGAAATTCACCGTGTCCTGCGACCCGGCGGCCACCTCGGGCTGGTGTGGAACGTGCGCGATGAACGGGTGGACTGGGTGGCGGAGATTACGCGCATCGTCGAGCGCTACGAAGGCAGCACGCCGCGCTTCCATACCGGGCTGTGGCGACAGGCATTCTCCGGGGCGCGCTTCGAGCCATTGCGCCTGCGCGAATACAGTTATCAGCACATCGGTCCGCCGGAGCAGGTGATAGTCGCGCGCATTCTTTCGGTCAGCTTCATTGCCGCCTTGCCCGAAGAGCAGAAGCGCCGCGTTGGGGACCAGTTGCGCGAACTGATTGCCACGCACCCGGAACTCAAGGGGCGCAGCGAAGTGGCGGTGCCCTATCGCACCGAGGCCTACAGTACCCGCGCGCTGGCCTGATCGGTGAATGCGGTAGACTGGCGGCTGATTCCACCGCCAGTCTCTTGCCATGCAACCGCTCCGTTACCTTCAGGCCTACCCGCCACAACTGCAGGACCAGGTTCGCCAGCTCATCGAGCAGGATCGTCTCGGCGAGTACCTGGAACGCCGCTATCCCGGCCGCCACGACGTGCAGAGCGACAAGGCGCTGTACGGCTACGCCATGGACCTCAAGCAGCAGTTCATGCGCACCGCGCCGGCGGTGGACAAGGTGCTCTATGACAACAAGCTGGATGTCGTGCAGCGCGCCCTGGGCTTGAATACCGCGATCTCCCGCGTGCAGGGCGGCAAGCTCAAGGCGAAGAAGGAAATCCGCGTCGCCTCGCTGTTCAAGGATGCCGCTCCGGAGTTCCTGCAGATGATTGTCGTCCACGAACTGGCGCACCTGAAGGAGCGCGATCACAGCAAGGCCTTCTACCAGCTTTGCGAGCACATGCTGCCCGGCTACCACCAACTGGAGTTCGACTTGCGTGTCTACCTGACCTGGCGCGACCTGCCTCAGTAGTAGAGGCGTACCAGGTAGAGCAGCCCCAGGCCCCACGGCAGCAGCAGGGCGAGGCCCAGGTAGCGCAGGGCCGCGCTTGGGCCTCTCTCTCCCAGGTTCAGCCAGTTGATGCCCGCCAGCACCAGCGCATAGAGCGCCAGACCCGCCAGCAACCACTGGTATTGCTCCGTTGTCGGTGAAACCGTGCCGAGGTGCGTATGGGTGAGGTGCCACGCGCAAAGCGTGATGGCTGGCAGGAGCAGAACCGCCGCTGCCGGGACTCGTCCCGCGAGGCGCAGCAGAAAGGCAATGAGCAGCCCGACCAGGCCGGCGCTGGAGATCAGTGCGGCAAACAGCTGGTCGAGGTAGACGAGGTCGGGAGAGACTTCGAGCGAGCGGGGCTGCGCGAGCAGGCGCAGCAGGGGCGCGCCGAGCAGAAGGGCGATCAGGCAGAACAGCCAGCCAAGCAGGGCGCGTGGCATTCGGAACTCCTGAAAAAGTTGCTGCGGGAAGCCCCTGGCGCGCCGGATGGGGTCGGTCGCCTGGGGTTGTTCACCGCCGCAAAGCTCAGATTAATCAATGATTTGGCTAAATGCCATGATTTTGTCGGGGAGGGTTCCCGAAAATGAGAAGGCCCCTCCAGGGAGGGGCCTCTCGGTCAGAACAGGTCGATCGGCGCTTCCTCGTCCGCCGGCATGCCGCTGCCGGGGGCGCTGCCAGGCGCCAGTTCGTTCATCGAGGGTGGCGTATCTTCGTTCTTGAACAGCTCGAAGTAGGCACCCGGAGTGCCCGGAGGCGCCGCGCGGCCGGTGACCGGGTCGATGCGCAGGCTGACCATGCCCGGCGGTTCGGGCAGCAGGTGCGACGGCTTGTCCTTGAGCGCTGCGCCCATGTAGCGCATCCAGATCGGCAGGGCGACGTTGCCGCCGTACTCGGCGCGACCGAGGCTCTCCGGCTGGTCGAAACCGACCCAGACGGTGGTCATGAAGTCGGCGTTGAAGCCGGAGAACCAGGCGTCCTTCGATTCGTTGGTGGTGCCGGTCTTGCCCGCCAGGTCGTCGCGCTTGAGCGCCAGGGCGCGGCGGCCGGTACCACGCTTGATCACGTCCTGCAGCATGCTGGTCATGATGTACGCGGTACGGGCGTCGATGACACGCTCGGCGGCGGCCGGCTCGATAGTAGTCTTGGCCTGGCTCGGGTCTTCGTTGCCGAAGGCGTCGGTGGCGGCGGGTTGCGGCTGTGCCTGCAGCTGTTCCTCGTCGTGGGGAATGCTTGGTGGGTTGGCCTGGTAGAGCACCTGCCCGTCGCGGCTTTCAATGCGCTGCACGATATAGGGCGAGACCTTGAACCCACCATTGGCGAAGACGGTCCAGGCGCCAGCGATCTCCATCGGGGTCAGGGTCGCGGTGCCCAGGGCCATGGACAGGTTCGGCGGCAGGTCGTCCTTGTTCAGGCCGAACTTGCTGATGCAGTCGCGCGCGCGATTGACGCCCAGAGCCTGGAGGATGCGGATCGAGACCATGTTGCGCGACTTGTAGAGTGCCTCACGCATGGGGATCGGGCCGAGGAAGGTGTTGGTGTCGTTCTTCGGCCGCCAGACCTTGTCCAGGTACTCGTCGTAGAACACCACCGGGGCATCGTTGATCAGCGAGGCGGCGGTGAAGCCGTTGTCCAGCGCACAGCTGTAGATGAACGGCTTGAAGCTGGAGCCGGGCTGGCGACGGGCCTGGGTGGCGCGGTTGTAGTTGCTCTGTTCGAAGGAGAAGCCACCGACCAATGCCATGATCGCGCCGTCCTGTGGATTCAGCGATACCAGGGCGCTCTGCGCGGCCGGTACCTGGGTCAGGCGCAGGGAGCCATCGTCCTTGCGCTGCACGCGGATCACGTCGCCGGCCTGCACCACGTCGCTCGGCTGGCTGGGCATGCGGCCCATGCTGTTGTTGCTCAGGTAGGGGCGGGCCCACTTCATGCCATCCCAGCTCAGGGCTTCTTCCTTGCCGTCGCGGGTCATGACCATGGCGCCGCTTTTCTCGACCTGGGTCACGATAGCCGGCTCCAGGCCGCCCAGCGGGCGCTGCTGGGCGATGGCCTGGCGCCAGGCGTCGCGGGTCTTGCCCGGCAGGCGGGTTTCAGGGCCGCGGTAGCCGTGACGCTGGTCGTATTCCTGCAGGCCTTCGCGCAGGGCGGTGTTGGCGTCTTCCTGCAGGTCGCTGCGAACAGTGGTGTAGACGCGGTAGCCCTCGGTGTAGGCATCGCCGCCGAAGCGGCCGACCAGTTCGGCACGGGCCATCTCGGCAATGTAGGGGGCGGCCAGCTCCGGAGTCTGCACGTGGTAGGACGCGCCGACCGGTTCCTGGATCGCTGCCTGGTAGCGCGGCTGATCGATGAAGCCGAGCTTGAGCATGCGCTCGAGAATCCAGTTGCGGCGTTCGAGGCTGCGCGCGGCGTTGGCCAGCGGGTTGTAGCGCGACGGCGCCTTGGGCAGGCCGGCGATCATCGCCATCTGCGCCAGGCTCAGGTCCTTGATGGACTTGCCGTAGTAGACCTGGGCGGCGGCTTCCACGCCGTAGGCGCGGTTGCCCAGGTAGATCTTGTTGACGTAGAGCTCGAGGATCTCGTCCTTGGTGAGCGAGCGCTCGATCTGCAGGGCGAGCAATATCTCGTTGATCTTGCGGGAGAAACTGCGCTCGTTGGTGAGGAAGTAGTTCTTCGCCACCTGCATGGTGATGGTACTGCCACCGGTCTGGATGTGGCCGGTCTTCAATAATTGCGCGGCAGCACGCATCAGGCTTTTGACGTCCACGCCATAATGGTTGGCGAAATTGTCATCTTCAGCCGATAACAGTGCGTGGGTGAAATCCGGGGGGATTTCAGCAAATCGAATCGGCGTTCGGCGCATCTCGCCAAACTCTGCTATCAATTTGTTATCAGCACTGTACACGCGCAGCGGCATCTGCAACCGCACGTTGCGCAAGGCTTCCACGGACGGGAGGTTCGGGCTGAGGTACAGATAGGCGCCGCTGAAACTGAGCAGCACTCCACAAATAATGGTGACGCAGGTCCACCACAGAAACTTCAGCAGGCGCATCGGAAGGTCTTGGATTTCCAGGGAAAAGAAAGAGTTAAGCGGATGGCGCGGTAAAAAGGGAAAAGCTGATCACATTATAAGCAGTTTTTTTGCTGGCGAGCCATTTGCGAAGCTGTCAAGTCTGGTATCTAATGTGAAAAAACATAAATCGTCCGTAAGTCTCGGATGCTGATAGGAAATCAGTCGTGCTAGGGCTCTTCAATAAGAAAGCGAACACGCTGCTGGGGATAGACATCAGTTCGACTTCGGTCAAACTTCTCGAATTGAGCCGCTCTGGAGGCCGCTACAAGGTAGAGGCCTACGCTGTCGAGCCGCTCCCGCCCAATGCAGTGGTAGAAAAGAACATCGCTGAGCTGGAGGGTGTCGGCCAGGCGTTGTCACGTGTGGTCGCCAAGGCGCGTACCGCCGTGAAAACGTCTGCGGTCGCGGTTGCCGGCTCGGCGGTCATCACCAAAACCATCGAGATGGACGGTGGGCTCTCGGACGATGAGCTGGAAAATCAGCTCAAGATCGAGGCCGACCAGTACATCCCCTATCCCCTCGAAGAGGTTGCGATCGACTTCGAGGTGCAGGGCACATCCGCACGCAACGCGGACCGCGTCGATGTTCTGCTCGCCGCTTGTCGGAAGGAGAACGTCGAGGTGCGCGAAGCCGCGCTGGCGCTCGCAGGTCTGACGGCCAAGGTCGTCGACGTCGAAGCCTATGCGCTGGAGCGAGCGTTCAGTCTGCTGGGAGACCAGTTGGGCGGCAATGCCGACGAGCTCACAGTTGCGGTGGTCGATATCGGCGCCACCATGACCACGCTGAGCGTCCTGCATCACGGTCGCACTATCTATACGCGTGAGCAGCTCTTCGGCGGGCGTCAGCTCACCGAGGAAATCCAGCGTCGTTATGGCCTGTCGGTCGAGGAAGCCGGTCTTGCGAAAAAGCAGGGCGGACTTCCGGACGACTACGACAGCGAAGTGCTGCAACCGTTCAAGGATGCCGTGGTTCAGCAGGTGTCCCGTTCGCTGCAGTTCTTCTTCGCGGCCGGTCAGTTCAACGACGTGGACTACATCCTGCTGGCAGGTGGCACTGCGTCCATTCCCGACCTGGATCGCCTGATCCAGCAGAAGATCGGTACTCCGACCCTGGTGGCCAACCCGTTCGCCGACATGGTGCTGGGCGGCAAGGTCAACGCCGGTGCGCTGGCCAGTGATGCGCCTGCGCTGATGATTGCCTGCGGTCTGGCGATGAGGAGTTTCGACTGATGGCACGCATCAACCTATTGCCGTGGCGGGAGCAGCTGCGCGAGGAGCGCAAGCAGCGCTTCCTGGTGATCCTGGGCGCCGTTCTGCTGGCCTCCGGTGCGCTGATCTTCCTGGGCGACCAGTACTTCAACGCGGCGATCGAGAACCAGAACGCACGTAACGACTTCCTGAAGAAGGAAATCGCCGTGCTGGACACTCGCATCAAGGAAATCAGTGAGCTGAAGACCCGCCGTCAGCAGTTGCTGGAACGGATGAAAATCATTCAGGACCTGCAGGGCAACCGCCCGATCATTGGTCGGGTGTTCGACCAACTGGTTCGCACGCTTCCCGATGGCGTCTATTACACGGGCCTGAAGAAGTCCGGGCAGACCATTGCGATTGCGGGCGCTGCGGAGTCCAACAATCGGGTCTCCAACCTGATGCGTAATCTGGATGCGTCTGAGTGGCTCACCGCGCCGAACCTGACCGAGGTGAAGGCCGTTACCCAGGGGGCCCTGGACCAGGCGAACGTCTTTCAGTTGACGGTGCAACAGATTCAGCCCGGTGCTGAAGAGGCAGCCAAGAACGGCGCGCCACAAGGAGCCAAGAAATGAGTCTGGCCAGTTCCCTTGAGAGTTTGCGCAAGATCGACGTCAACGATCTTGATCTGAACAACATTGGCTCCTGGCCGGCTGCAATCAAAGTGATCGCCTGCGTGCTGCTGGCGGTCCTGATGCTGTTCCTTGGCTACAACTTCCACCTGAAGGATCTCCAGACCCAGCTTGATGGCAGTCGCAGCCAGGAAGAGCAGCTCAAACAGCAGTTCGCCTCCAAGGCTTTTCAGGCTGCCAACCTGGACGCCTACAAGGCTCAGATGAAGGAAATGGAAGAGTCCTTCGGCGCCCTGCTGCGTCAGCTCCCCAGTGACACCGAAGTACCGGGACTTCTGGAAGACATTACGCGCACCGGACTTGGCAGTGGCCTGGAGTTCGAGGAAATCAAGCTCCTGCCGGAAGTCACTCAGCAGTTCTATATCGAGCTGCCGATCCAGATCAGTGTCGTGGGTGGCTACCATGATCTGGCGACTTTCGTGAGCGGCGTCGCCAGCCTGCCGCGGATCGTGACGCTGCATGATTTCGAGATCAAGCCTGCCAGCCAGGACAGTACTTCCAAGCTGCGAATGAGCATCCTGGCGAAGACTTATCGCTACAACGACAAGGGCGCGAAGGTGACTGCCCCGAATACGGGAGCTAAGAAATGAGGGGGCGCCTGACTATCTGCAGTTTCCTGCTCCTGACATTGGGCGGTTGTGGTTCGGGGAGTGATTTTGCTGACTTGCAGGCCTACATGGACGAGGTCAGGGCGCGTCCCAAGGGGGCGATCGAGCCGCTGCCCAAGTTCCAGCCTTACGAGGCATTCACCTACAGCGCCGCGTCACTGCGTAGCCCTTTCCAGCCGCCAGTGAAGATCGACCTGGCGATCAAGCAGAAGGGCAGCAAGGTCGTCAAGCCGGATGAAAGCCGGGTCAAGCAGTTCCTTGAAGGTTTCAATATCGAAACCTTCGAAATGGTCGGCACGCTGGCCAGGGACAGTCAGACGTTCGCCCTCGTGAAAGGTGCAGGAGGGGTGCACCGGGTGCGGGTGGGGGACTACCTGGGGCGTAACGATGGCAAGATCGTTGCGATCAGCGAAGCCAAGATCGACGTGATTGAAATCGTTCCTGATGGTGAGGGTGGCTGGCTGGAGCGTCCGCGCAGCCTGACTCTCAAGGAACGCTCCTAAGGGCGGGGATGAACATGGATAACAAACTGCAGTCTGCACGACGGATTCAGACGATGAATAGAACGCTTTCCCGCCTGAGCATTTCCCTGCTCGCGGCCGTATTTGCGCCGGCCTTGCTGGCCGCCAACCTGCAGAGCGTCGATGTCGCGGCGTTGCCGGGAGACCGTGTGGAGCTGAAGCTGGGCTTCGACGAGCCCGTGTCCGCACCGCGCGGCTACACCATCGAGCAGCCGGCGCGGATCGCGCTGGACCTGCCGGGTGTGCAGAACAAGCTGGGCAGCAAGAACCGCGAGCTGGGCGTGGGCAATGCTCGCAGCCTGACGGTGGTCGAAGCCAAGGATCGGACGCGTCTGATCGTCAACCTGACCACCCTGGTGCCCTACAGCACCCGTGCCGAAGGTTCCAACCTGTATGTCGTGGTAGGCGGCACGGGAGCAGCCTCAAGTTCATATGCTTCCGCTGCACCGACTGCAGCGCCGGTCGCCAAGCCGGCTCAGTCCAAACCCTACATCCCGGCCGGCAAGGCAATCCGCAATATCGACTTCCAGCGGGGAGAGCAGGGTGAAGGCAATGTCGTGATCGATTTGTCCGACCCGACCGTCAGCCCGGATATCCAGGAGCAGGGCGGCAAGATTCGTCTCGATTTCCCGCGTACTCAGTTGCCTGACAATCTGCGCGTGCGCCTGGATGTGAAGGATTTCGCCACACCGGTGCAATTCGTCAATGCCGCTGCTGCGGGCGACAAGGCCAGCATCTCGATCGAGCCAACCGGGCTGTACGATTATCTGGTCTATCAGACCGACAACCGTATGACGGTCAGCATCAAGCCGCTGACCCAGGACGATGCCGAGAAGCGCAAGAAGGACACCTTCGCCTATACCGGCGAGAAATTGTCGCTGAACTTCCAGGACATCGATGTTCGCTCGGTGCTGCAGTTGATCGCGGACTTCACCGACCTGAACCTGGTGGCTTCGGATACCGTTCAGGGAAACATTACCCTGCGTCTGCAGAACGTGCCTTGGGACCAGGCGCTGGATCTGGTGCTCAAGACCAAGGGCCTGGACAAGCGCAAGGTCGGTAACGTTCTGCTGGTGGCTCCGGCCGACGAAATCGCGGCTCGCGAGCGCCAGGAGCTGGAAGCGCAGAAGCAGATTTCCGAGCTGGCCCCGCTGCGTCGTGAGCTGATCCAGGTGAACTACGCCAAGGCTTCCGATATCGCCAAGCTGTTCCAGTCAGTCACCGGTCTCGGTGCGCCGGGCGCACCGGCCGCTGCGCAGGGCGACAGCCGTGGTTCGATCACTGTCGATGACCGCACCAACAGCATCATCGCCTACCAGACTCAGGATCGCCTGGACGAGCTGCGCCGTATCGTCGCCCAGTTGGACATCCCGGTTCGCCAGGTAATGATCGAGGCGCGAATCGTCGAGGCATCGGTCGATTACAGCAAGAGCCTGGGCGTTCGCTGGGGTGGTGCGTTCACTTTCGGCAACTGGTTTAGTTGGGGTAAGAACGGTAACCTCGGTGTTGGTGGGGATACCGGCACCAGTTGCGGTCCGTTCGGTGGTGGCGGCTGTACCCTGCCGACAACCAATGATTCGCCTACGCCATCGGTTGACCTCGGCGTAACCAACAGCACGTCGGGTATCGGTATCGGCTTCGTCTCCAATAATGCGATTCTGGATCTGCAATTGTCCGCAATGGAGAAGGGCGGCAATGGCGAAATCGTCTCGCAGCCGAAGGTTGTCACCTCCGATAAGGAAACCGCTAAGATTCTGAAGGGCACTGAAATTCCTTATCAGGAGGCCAGTTCCAGCGGCGCGACCTCGGTGTCCTTCAAGGAGGCCGCGCTGGCCCTGGAGGTGACGCCGCAGATCACGCCCGACAACCGCATCATCATGGAAGTGAAAGTCAACAAGGACGAACCGGACTTCGCCAACGCACTGAACGGCGTACCCCCTATCAAGAAGAACGAGGTGAATGCCAAGGTGCTGGTCAACGATGGCGAGACCATCGTGATCGGTGGCGTGTTCTCCAACACCCAGACCAAGGCGGTGGACAAGGTTCCGTTCCTCGGCGACGTTCCGGTCCTGGGCCGACTGTTCCGTCGTGACTCGGTAACCGACAGCAAGAACGAGCTGCTGGTTTTCCTTACCCCGCGGATCATGAATAATCAGGCCATTGCAGTCGGCCGTTGATCAATGTCGTGTCCAATTTGATTCTGGTAGGCCCGATGGGTGCTGGTAAGAGCACCATCGGGCGTCTTCTCGCCAAAGAGCTTCACCTCGTCTTCAAAGATTCGGATAAAGAGATCGAGCAGCGCTGCGGAGCCAACATCCCCTGGATATTCGATGTCGAGGGCGAGGCTGGCTTCCGTGAGCGTGAGCAGGCGATGCTGGCCGAGCTGTGTGATGAAGGAGGTATGGTCATCGCCACCGGCGGCGGCGCGGTCATGCGTGACGCCAATCGCCTGATTCTCAAGGGCGGCGGCAAGGTGATTTACCTGCACGCCTCGGTCGAACAGCAGATTTCCCGCACGGCGCGCGACAAGAACCGTCCGCTGCTGCAGAAGCCCAATCCGGACCAGATCCTTCGTGATCTCATGCAGATGCGCGATCCGCTTTATCGCGAAATCGCCGATGTGATCATCGAAACCGACGAGCGGCCTCCCCGTCTGGTCGTGCTGGAGATTCTGGAGCGCCTGCGTGAGCTGGAGCGCCATTAACGGCGCTGCAATCTGCGGTATCCTAGTCCCCTTTCTTGCCTGGGGGTTTCATGCGCACACTCAACGTCGATCTGGCCGATCGCAGCTACCCGATCTATATCGGTGAGGGGCTGCTGGATGATCCGCGCTACTTCGAGCCGCACATCCGCGGCCGCCAGGTAGCCATCGTCACCAACGAAACCATCGCGCCGCTGTACCTGGATCGACTGCAGAAGACCCTGGCAGGCTACAAGGTCACCACGGTCGTGCTCCCCGACGGCGAGGCCTACAAGCAGTGGGAAACCCTGCAACTGATCTTCGATGGCCTGCTGACCGCGCGCCATGACCGCAAGACCACCCTGATCGCCCTCGGCGGCGGTGTCATCGGCGACATGACCGGTTTCGCCGCAGCCTGCTACCAGCGCGGCGTCGACTTCATCCAGGTGCCGACCACCCTGCTGTCCCAGGTGGATTCCTCCGTGGGCGGCAAGACGGGCATCAACCACCCGCTGGGCAAGAACATGGTCGGGGCCTTCTACCAGCCCCAGGCCGTGGTCATCGATACCGCTACCCTGAAGACCCTGCCGCCGCGCGAGCTGTCCGCGGGCCTGGCGGAAGTGATCAAGTACGGCTTCATCTGCGACGAGCCTTTCCTCACCTGGCTGGAAACGCACATGAGCGACCTGCTGGCGCTGGAGTCCACCGCGCTGACCGAAGCCATCGAGCGCTCCTGCGCGGCCAAGGCCCGTGTAGTCGGCGCCGACGAGAAGGAAACCGGCGTCCGCGCCACCCTCAACCTGGGCCACACCTTCGGCCATGCCATCGAGACCCACATGGGTTATGGCGTCTGGCTGCACGGCGAAGCCGTGGGTGCGGGAACCGTGATGGCACTTGAGATGTCGCATCGGCTGGGATGGCTGACAAAGGCCGAACTCGAGCGCGGCATCCGCCTGCTCGCCGCGGCGAAGCTGCCGGTGGTGCCGCCGCAGGAAATGAACGCCGAGCATTTTCTCGAGCACATGGCCGTCGACAAGAAAGTGCTCGATGGCCGTCTGCGTCTGGTACTGCTCCAAGGGCTGGGGGGCGCGGTCGTGACCGCCGAATTCCCCCGTGAGATTCTGGAAGAAACACTGCGCGCTGACTACCAGGCACTGGTCGGTCAGGCAGGAGAACACTGAGGTCCCATGTCCAGCTTGCATGCCGATGAGGCCTTCCTGGCCCACTACCAGTTCAGCCACGACCCCTTCGCACCGCGGGTTCCGGGCTTCAAGTTCTTCCCGGCGCAGCGCAAGCCCGTACTGGGCCAGCTGCACCACCTGGCGCGCTACAGCCATCTGCTGCTGGCCGTCACCGGTCCGCTGGGCAGCGGCAAGACCCTTCTGCGCCAGGCCCTGGTGGCCAGCACCAACAAGGATGCCGTTTCCAGCGTGGTGATTTCCGGTCGCTCGGTGACCGACGAAGCCACCCTGCTGCGCCAGCTGGCGCAAGGCCTGGGCATCACCCAGACCAGCATCGAGGCGATTCTGGCCAAGGTTGCCCAGCTGGCGATTACCGGCCAGGACGTCTACCTGCTGGTGGACGACGCCGAGCAACTGCGTGACGACGCCCTTGAAGTCCTCCTCCTGCTGGCCGCCGGCAATTCCGAAGCGCGCCTGCACGTGTTCCTGTTCGGCGAGCCCGAGTTGCTGTCGCGCCTCGAAGTGCTGTCCGAGGGCGAGGAGCGCTTCCACGCCATCGAACTGCAGCCGTACAGCGAGGAAGAGACCCGCGAGTACCTGGCGCAGCGCCTCGAGGGTGCTGGACAGGGCATCGAGCTGATCTCGGCCGACCTGCTGGCCGACATCCACGAACAATCCGGCGGCTGGCCGGGCACCATCAACCAGACCGCCCGCGACGCCATGATCGAAGCGATGCTGGCCGACCGCAGCGGCGAGCGCAAAGCAGCCGGTGCTGGGTTCAAGTTGCCGAAGAAGCACCTGGCGATCCTCGGCGTGGTGGCCATTGGCGTCATCGCTGCCTGGTTCATGCAGGGTAAGACCACCAAGCCGGAGTCCGCGGGCAGCACCGCCGCGCAGACCTCCTCGCAACTGCCGTTGAATGGTGCCGCTCCACAGCCGAGCGCGCAGCCGCAGCCGGATGCCCAGGGCAATGGTCCGTCGGTGGAGTTTGCCGGCTCCAACCAGCCGCTGCCGTTGCCGTTGGTGGGCGAAAGCCAGCCGGTGATCCGCGAGCCCATGGCCCAGGCCGGTGGTCAGGAAGATGCCGACGAGGGCGCCATGCCCTCTGCCGCCATTCCGCCGACCGTGACTACCACGGCGCCGCCGGTGACCCCGCTGGCGAACAACGGCCCGAAACCGCTGAACCCGGTGCCGCCGGCTCCTGCCCAGCAGCAGGCGGCCATCCAGCCGGCTCCGACCCCGGCTCCCGCTCCGCGCCCGGAACCAGTCAAGCCCGCTGCCACGGCACCGGCCAAGCCCGTCCAGGCCGCCAAGCCGGCAGCAGCCAAGCCCGCCACCACTGTCGCCAGCGCCAAGCCGACGACCGCCGCCAGCAAGCCCGCCGCGGCAACCGGTAGCGCCGGGGGCAGCAGCTGGTACCAGTCCCAGGCCGGTTCGCGCTACTCCGTGCAGGTGCTGGGCACCGGCTCCGAAGCCAGTGCCAAGGCCTTCATCAGCCAGCAGGGCGGCGGCGAATACCGCTACTTCCGCAAGAACCTGCAGGGCAAGCCGTTCTATGTCGTGACCTACGGCAGCTTTGCCGATCGCGCTTCCGCACAGGCCGCGATCAAGAAACTGCCGGCGAAAATCCAGGCTTCCAAGCCCTGGGCCCGTCCTTTCTCCAGCATCCAGCAGGACATCGCCGGAGCGCGCTGAAAGGTCGCACTGTCGCAAAAATGAAAAAGCCGAGCCCCATACCCTGGGGCTCGGCTTTTTTATTGGGTTGTTTCTTTTGCTGCATTCTTATAAAAATGCGACATCGGGTGTCGGCAGTGCGTCAAAAAAAAGCAGTGACGTCGCTTTCCCCGTGTGTACAATGACCTCCCTTTGCCTATCGGAAACTTGCCGCTTGAGCGAGTAGAGAGGCGAAGTGCTTGAAGAGGGTCTGCTGACGTTTCGTCATGGCCAGGGCCGGAACCGCCGCTACGTTGGGTAAGACGTGGCACCTCGCGCGGAACGGTCATTCCAGGTGAACCAGGGGCTACAACGGCGCTGCACGATAGATGCGGCCCGAGCCTTTAGGGTGCGCGGGAAACGAGCCTGCACGGCGAAACAGGGCGATGGCGAAACGTCAGCAGACCCTGGAATTTATAAAAGTTTTGCCGGTGAGAGTTCCCTATGAAAGCAGGTCTGTACCATCCTGAGACGTTCAAGGATAACTGCGGATTCGGTCTGATCGCCCATATGACGGGCGAGGCAAGCCACGAACTTCTGCAAACCGCCATCGAAGCACTGACCTGCATGACCCACCGAGGTGGGATCAACGCGGACGGGAAAACCGGGGACGGCTGTGGGCTGCTGATCCAGAAGCCCGACCAGTTCCTGCGCGCCGTGGCCAAGGAATCCTTCGCGACCGAACTGCCCGGCCAGTACGCCGTGGGCATGGTCTTCTTCAACCAGGACCCGGTGAAAGCCGAAGCCGCCCGCGCGAACATGAATCGCGAGATCGAGCGCGCCGGCCTGAAACTGGTCGGCTGGCGCAAGGTGCCGATCGACACCAGCGTCCTGGGTCGCCTGGCGCTGGAGCGCCTGCCGCAGATCGAGCAGGTGTTCATCGGCGGCGAAGGCCTTTCCGACCAGGAATTCGCGGTCAAGCTGTTCAGCTCCCGTCGCCGCTCCTCCGTGGCCAACGCCGAGGACGCCGACCACTACATCTGCAGCTTCTCGCACAAGACCATCATCTATAAGGGCCTGATGATGCCGGCGGACCTCGCCGCCTTCTATCCGGACCTTTCCGACGAGCGCCTGAAGACCGCCATCTGCGTCTTCCACCAGCGCTTCTCGACCAACACCCTGCCGAAATGGCCGCTGGCCCAGCCGTTCCGCCTGCTGGCGCACAACGGCGAGATCAACACCATCACCGGCAACCGCAACTGGGCCCAGGCCCGTCGCGCCAAGTTCGCCAACGAGTGGATGCCGGACCTGGACGAGCTCGGCCCGCTGGTCAACCGCGTGGGCTCGGACTCCTCGAGCATGGACAACATGCTCGAGCTGATGGTCACCGGCGGCATGGACATGTTCCGTGGCCTGCGCATGATCATTCCGCCGGCCTGGCAGAACGTCGAGACCATGGACGCCGACCTGCGCGCGTTCTACGAATTCAACTCGCTGCACATGGAGCCGTGGGACGGCCCCGCCGGCGTCGTGCTGACCGACGGCCGCTACGCCGTCTGCCTGCTCGACCGCAACGGCCTGCGCCCCTCGCGCTGGGTCACCACCAGGAACGGCTACATCACCCTCGCCTCGGAAATCGGCGTGTGGGATTACAAGCCCGAGGACGTCATCGCCAAGGGCCGCGTCGGCCCGGGCCAGATCCTCGCGGTGGACACCGAGACCGGCCAGCTGCTGCAGACCGAGGACATCGACAACCGCCTGAAGTCGCGCCACCCGTACAAGCAGTGGCTGCGTCAGAGCGCGCTGCGCATCCAGGCGACCCTGGACGATGACCAGGGCGTTGCCAGCTACGACGGCGACCAGCTCAAGCAATACATGAAGATGTTCCAGGTCACCTTCGAGGAGCGTGACCAGGTGCTGCGCCCGCTCGCTGAGCAGGGCCAGGAAGCGGTCGGCTCGATGGGCGACGACACGCCGATGGCGGTGCTGTCCAAGCGCATCCGCTCGCCGTACGATTATTTCCGCCAGGTCTTCGCGCAGGTCACCAACCCGCCGATCGACCCGCTGCGCGAAGCGATCGTGATGTCCCTGGAAACCTGCCTGGGCATCGAGCAGAACATCTTCGAAGAATCCCCGCACCACGCCAACCAGGCGATCCTGACCACCCCGGTGATCTCCCCGGCGAAGTGGCGGACCCTGATGAACCTGGAGCGTCCGGGCTTCGACCTGCATCACATCGACCTGAACTACGACGAGTCCGTCGGCCTCGAAACGGCCGTGCGCAACATCGCCGACCAGGCCGAAGAGGCCGTGCGCGCCGGCAAGGTGCTGCTGGTACTGTCCGACCGCCATATCGCCCCCGGCAAGCTGCCGGTGCATGCGGCCCTGGCCGTCGGCGCCGTGCACCACCGCCTGGTGCAGACCGGCCTGCGTTGCGACTCCAACATCCTGGTGGAAACCGCCACTGCCCGTGACCCGCACCACTTCGCGGTGCTGGTGGGCTTCGGCGCGTCCGCGGTCTATCCGTTCCTCGCCTACGAGGTGCTGGCCGACCTGATCCGCACCGGCGAAGTGCTGGGCGACCTCTACGAGGTCTTCAAGTACTACCGCAAGGGCATCTCCAAGGGGATGCTGAAGATCCTCTCGAAGATGGGCATCTCCACCATCGCCTCCTACCGTGGCGCCCAGCTGTTCGAAGCCATCGGCCTGTCCGACGAAGTCACCGGCCTGTGCTTCCCGGGCACCCCGAGCCGCATCCAGGGCGCGCGCTTCCTCGACATCGAGAACGAGCAGAAGCTGCTGGCCAACGAAGCCTGGAACAACCGCAAGGCGATCCAGCAGGGCGGCCTGCTGAAGTTCGTCTACGGCGGCGAGTACCATGCCTACAACCCGGACGTGGTGAACACCCTGCAAGCCGCCGTGCAGCAGGGCGACTACGCCCGGTTCAAGGAATACACCGCGCTGGTGGACAGCCGCCCGGTGTCCATGCTGCGCGACCTGCTCAAGGTGAAGCCTGCCGAGCAGCCGCTGAGCCTGGACGAGATCGAGCCGCTGGAGTCCATCTTCAAGCGCTTCGACGCCGCCGGCATCTCCCTTGGCGCGCTGTCGCCGGAGGCCCACGAGGCCCTGGCCGAAGCCATGAACCGCCTGGGCGGCCGCTCCAACTCCGGTGAGGGCGGTGAAGACCCGGCGCGTTACGGCACGCTGCGCAGCTCGAAGATCAAGCAGGTGGCCACCGGCCGCTTTGGCGTGACCCCGGAATACCTGGTCAACGCCGAAGTCCTGCAGATCAAGGTGGCCCAGGGCGCCAAGCCCGGCGAAGGCGGCCAGCTGCCCGGTGGCAAGGTCAACGGCCTGATCGCCCGCCTGCGCTATGCCGTGCCCGGCGTGACGCTGATTTCGCCGCCGCCGCACCACGACATCTACTCCATCGAAGACCTCGCCCAGCTGATCTTCGACCTCAAGCAGGTCAACCCGCAGGCGCTGGTCTCGGTGAAGCTGGTTTCCGAACCGGGCGTCGGCACCATCGCCGCCGGCGTGGCCAAGGCCTATGCCGACCTGATCACCATCTCCGGCTATGACGGCGGTACCGGCGCCTCGCCGATCACCTCCATCAAGTACGCGGGTTCGCCGTGGGAGCTGGGCCTCGCCGAGGCGCACCAGACCCTGCGCGGCAACGACCTGCGCGGCAAGGTCCGGGTTCAGACCGACGGCGGCCTGAAGACCGGCCTGGACGTCATCAAGGCGGCCATCCTCGGCGCCGAGAGCTTCGGCTTCGGCACCGCGCCGATGATCGCCCTGGGTTGCAAGTACCTGCGCATCTGCCACCTGAACAACTGCGCCACCGGCGTCGCCACCCAGAACGACAAGCTGCGCAAGGACCACTTCATCGGCACCGTGGACATGGTGGTGAACTTCTTCACCTTCATCGCCAGCGAAACCCGTGAGTGGCTGGCCAAGCTCGGCGTGCGCAGCCTGGAAGAGCTGATCGGCCGCACTGACCTGCTGGAAATCCTGCCGGGCGAGACGCCCAAGCAGGGCAACCTCGACCTCACGCCGCTGCTGGGCAGCGACCTGATCCCGGCCGAGAAGCCGCAGTTCTGCGAAGTCGAGAAGAACCCGCCGTTCGACCAGGGCCTGCTGGCCGAGAAGATGGTCGAGCTGGCCCGTGGCGCCATCGAAGGTGCCAAGGGTGGCGAGTACGAACTGGATATCTGCAACTGCGACCGTTCCATCGGCGCGCGGATTTCCGGCGAGATCGCCAAGGTCCACGGCAACCAGGGCATGGCCAAGGCGCCGATCACCTTCCGCTTCAAGGGCACTGCGGGCCAGAGCTTCGGCGTGTGGAACGCCGGCGGCCTGCACCTGTACCTGGAAGGCGACGCCAACGACTACGTCGGCAAGGGCATGACCGGCGGCAAGCTGGTCGTCACCCCGCCCAAGGGCAGCCCGTTCAAATCGCAGGAATCGGCCATCGTCGGCAACACCTGCCTGTACGGCGCCACTGGCGGCAAGCTGTTCGCCGCCGGCACCGCGGGCGAGCGTTTCGGCGTGCGCAACTCCGGCGCCCACGCCGTGGTTGAAGGTACCGGTGACCACTGCTGCGAATACATGACCGGCGGCTTCATCTGCGTTCTGGGCAAGACTGGCTACAACTTCGGCTCCGGCATGACCGGTGGCTTTGCTTATGTCCTCGACATGGACAACACCTTCGTCGACCGCGTGAACCACGAGCTGGTGGAAATCCAGCGGATCAGCGGCGAAGCGATGGAAGCCCAGCGCAGCCACCTGCGCAAGGTGCTGGTCGAGTACGTGGCGGAAACCGCGAGCGAGTGGGGCGCAAACGTCCTGGAAAACCTGGACGACTACCTGCGTCGGTTCTGGCTGGTGAAACCCAAGGCGGCAAGCCTGGGCTCTCTCCTGACCAGTACCCGTGCCAACCCGCAATAAGCGCCTGAAGTTTGATGAGGTCTTGAAATGTCTGAACGTCTGAATAACGACTTCCAGTTCATCGAAGTCGGGCGCAAGGATCCGAAGAAGAAGCTCCTGCGCCAACGCAAGCGCGAGTTCGTGGAAATCTACGACCTGTTCAAGCCGCAGCAGGCGGCTGACCAGGCCCACCGTTGCCTGGGTTGCGGCAACCCGTACTGCGAGTGGAAGTGCCCGGTACACAACTTCATCCCCAACTGGCTGAAGCTGGTCTCCGAAGGCAACATCCTCGCGGCTGCCGAGCTGTCCCACCAGACCAACACCCTGCCGGAAGTCTGTGGCCGGGTGTGCCCGCAGGATCGCCTGTGCGAAGGCGCCTGCACCCTGAACGACGGCTTCGGCGCGGTCACCATCGGCTCGGTGGAGAAGTACATCACCGATACCGCCTTCGCCATGGGCTGGCGCCCGGACATGTCCAAGGTCAAGCCCACCGGCAAGCGTGTCGCGGTGATCGGCGCGGGCCCGGCCGGCCTGGGCTGCGCCGACGTGCTGGTGCGCAACGGGGTGACCCCGGTGGTGTTCGACAAGAACCCGGAAATCGGCGGCCTGCTGACCTTCGGTATCCCCGAGTTCAAGCTGGAGAAGCAGGTGCTCTCGCGCCGTCGTGAAGTCTTCACCGGCATGGGCATCGAGTTCCGCCTGAACACCGAGATCGGCAAGGACGTGACCATGGAGCAACTGCTCGATGAGTACGATGCCGTGTTCATGGGTATGGGCACCTACACCTACATGAAAGGCGGCTTCCCCGGCGAAGACCTGCCCGGCGTGCACGACGCGCTGGACTTCCTGATCGCCAACGTGAACCGCAACCTGGGCTTCGAGAAGTCGCCGGAAGACTTTGTCGACATGAAGGGCAAGCGCGTCGTGGTACTGGGCGGTGGCGACACCGCGATGGACTGCAACCGCACCTCCATCCGCCAGGGCGCCAAGAGCGTGACCTGCGCCTACCGCCGTGACGAAGAAAACATGCCCGGCTCGCGCAAAGAGGTGAAGAACGCCAAGGAAGAAGGCGTGAAGTTCCTCTTCAACCGCCAGCCCATCGCCATCGTCGGCGAGGACAAGGTGGAAGGCGTGAAGGTGGTCGAGACCCGTCTCGGCGAGCCCGACGCCCGTGGCCGTCGCAGCCCCGAGCCGATCCCGGGTTCCGAGGAGATCATCCCGGCCGAAGCCGTGCTGATCGCCTTCGGCTTCCGCCCGAGCCCGGCTCCGTGGTTCGACCAGCACCAGGTGGAAATCGACAGCCAGGGCCGCGTCATCGCTCCGGCTGCTTCGCAGTTCAAGCACCAGACCAGCAACCCGAAGATCTTCGCCGGTGGCGACATGGTCCGCGGTTCCGACTTGGTGGTGACGGCGATCTTCGAAGGCCGCACGGCCGCCGAAGGCATCCTCGACTACCTCGGCGTCTGATCGTGACGTCGTAGGATGGGTGGAGCCTGCGATACCCATGCGGACGATGGGTATCGCTTCGCTCCACGCCATCCTGCGAAGAGAAAGCGCAGCGACAAACTGTCGCGACGGACAAAAGGCACGGCACCCGCCGTGCCTTTTCTTTTGGGCTTTGCGAAAATACCCGCACTTTTTTGCCGGATGCCGTTATGACTGCCTTGAAGAACGATCGCTTCCTCCGCGCCCTGCTCAAGCAGCCCGTCGATGTCACCCCTGTCTGGATGATGCGCCAGGCCGGCCGCTACCTGCCGGAGTACCGCGCCACCCGCGCCAAGGCCGGTGACTTCATGAGCCTGTGCATGAACCCGCAGATGGCCTGCGAAGTGACCCTGCAGCCGCTGGACCGCTACCCGCAGCTGGACGCGGCGATCCTCTTCTCCGACATCCTCACCATCCCCGACGCCATGGGCCAGGGCCTGTACTTCGAAACCGGCGAAGGTCCGCGTTTCAAGAAGGTCGTGACCACCCAGGCTGACATCGACGCCCTGCCGATCCCCGATCCGGAAAAGGACCTGGGCTACGTGATGGACGCCGTGCGCACCATCCGCCGCGAGCTGAATGGCCGCGTCCCGCTGATCGGCTTCTCCGGCAGCCCCTGGACCCTGGCCACCTACATGGTCGAAGGCGGCTCCAGCCGTGACTTCCGCAAGACCAAGGCGATGCTCTACGACAATCCGCAGGCCCTGCACGCCCTGCTGGACAAGCTGGCGCAGTCGGTCACCAGCTATCTCAATGGTCAGATCCTCGCGGGTGCCCAGGCGGTGCAGATCTTCGATTCCTGGGGCGGCGCGCTGTCGGCGGCGGCCTACCAGGAGTTCTCCCTGGCCTACATGCAGAAGATCGTCGACGGCCTGATCCGCGAGCACGAGGGTCGCCGCGTACCGGTGATCCTCTTCACCAAGGGCGGCGGCCTCTGGCTGGAGTCCATGGCTAACACCGGCGCCGAAGCCCTGGGCCTGGACTGGACCTGCGACATCGGCAGCGCCCGCGCCCGCGTCGGCGACAAGGTTGCCCTGCAGGGCAACATGGACCCCGCAGTGCTCTACGCCAAGCCGGACGCCATCCGTGCCGAAGTCGCACGCATACTCGGCGCCTTCGGTAACGGCAATGGCCACGTGTTCAACCTCGGCCACGGCATCACTCCGGAAGTCGACCCGGCCCATGCCGGTGCATTCTTCGAGGCGGTACACGAGCTGTCGGCGCAGTACCACTGAGCCTGATGCTTGATTGAAAAAGCCCCGCATTCGCGGGGCTTTTTTGTGTCACTCTGCAGGAGCGGGCGATGCCCGCGATCGCGCGCATGGCGCGCTCCTACAGGGGCCGAGGCGTACGTGATCGGTCTGGGCGGCAGAACAATCATGCCGCCATAAAAAAGCCCCGCTCGGAAGCGGGGCTTTTCGTTCCCTCAAGGAGCCTCAGGCTCCCTCAGAGTGCATCACGCGGCATCGCCCACCAGGTCGGCGGCGCGCTGGGCCTTGTTGCGGCGGTTGGACACCAGCAGGCCGGAGCAGACCACCACGACGGTCAGCAGGGTGGTGGCGACCACTTCCATGCGGTGATCCGGACGGATCAGCATGATCACCAGGGCGCCGACGATGAAGAGGATCACCGCCCAGGTCAACCAGGGGAACAGCCACATCTTCAGCTTCAGCTGGTGGCCCTGGGCGAGCAGCTTCTTGCGCATGCGCAGCTGCGACAGGGCGATCACCAGGTACACCAGCAGGGCAATGGCGCCGGAGCTGGCCAGCAGGAAGTTGAACACTTCGGCCGGGGCCAGGTAGTTGGCGAAGGTGCACAGGAAGGCCATGGCGGTGGACAGCAGCACGGCGTAGACCGGGGTGCGGCTGGCGCTGGTCACCTGGGCGATCTTCGGTGCGTCACCGCGCTTGCTCAGCGAATACATCATGCGCGAGGCGGTATAGAGCGCCGAGTTCAGGCAGCTGGTCACCGAGACGAGGACGATGATGTCGACGATCAGCTTGGCGTACGGGATGTGCAGGTGTTCCAGCACGGTCTGGTAGGAGCCCATGCTCACCAGGCGCGGGTCGTTCCACGGCACCAGGCAGACCACGATCAGGATCGACAGCAGGTAGAACAGCGCGATACGCCAGATCACCGAGTTGGTGGCGCGGGTGATCTGCTGCTCCGGGTCCTTGGACTCGGTGGCGGCGATGGTGACGATTTCCGAACCCATGAAGGAGAACATGGTGGTCAGCAGTGCGGCGAGCACGGCGCCCCAGCCCTTGGGCAGGAAGCCTTCGCTGGTCAGGTGGCCGATGCCGGAGACTTCGCTGTTGGGCGAGAAGCCGAAGATGGCCGCGCAGCCCAGCACCAGGAAGGCAATGATCGAGACGACCTTGATCAGCGCCAGCCAGAATTCGAACTCACCGTAGTTCTTCACGCTGAACAGGTTGGTCACGGTCAGCGCGGAGGTGATCACGAAGGCCAGTACCCAGATCGGCGCCCCGGGGAACCAGGCGTGGATGATCGCGGCGGCGGCGTTGGCTTCCAGCGGGATCACCAGGACCCAGAACCACCAGTACAGCCAGCCGATGGTGAAACCGGCCCAGTGACCGATGGCGCGGTCGGCGTAGGTGGAGAAGGAGCCGCTGTCCGGTTGCGCGACGGCCATTTCGGCCAGCATGCGCATCACCAGGACGACCAGCAGGCCGGCGACCAGATAGGAAACCATGACGGCCGGGCCGGCTTCGGCGATGGCGTGGCCGGAGCCTACGAACAGGCCCGCGCCAATGGCACCGGCGATCGAAAGCATCGTGACGTGACGATTTTGCAGGCCCTGGGAGAGCCCGGAAGAGGGGGTGCTGCTCATGCTTTACCTACAACTACGGAGGGAATTGCGTACTGCGGGAGTCGAGGTCCGTTTCAGGATTCCAACAAGTCGTTCGAAATAGTAAACGCAAGTTTCGCGCCACATTCTGTTACGACTTAAGTCGTAGGATGGGGAGATTCTCCACAACGCCCGCCCGGCAGGCGTTGTCGGATCTGAGATAAATGTCTTTGTACGACCGTGCTATGTCGTTTTTGGATAAGCAAAATGTCGCGTGTGTAGAAACTACCCAATTTTGCGAAGTGCGGGGAGGTCGCGCGGTAACACTGGCAGGCGCGCCAGGTGCAGCGCCACCAGCAGGCCGATACCCAGCAGGCAGGCGATGAACAGGCCCACGCCATTCCAGCCATAGTGGTGCCAGAACACCCCGCCGGCGGTCCCGGCGACGCTGGAGCCGACGTAGTAGCTGAACAGGTACAGCGACGACGCCTGTCCCTTGGCTTTCAGCGCGCGGCGGCCGATCCAGCTGCTGGCCACCGAGTGCGCGCCGAAGAAGCCGAAGGTGAACACCAGCAGGCCGACCAGCACGACCAGCAGCGGCTCGAACAAGGTGATCAGCACACCGCCGAGCATCAGCGCGATCATCGCCCAGAGCACCTTGCGCCGGCCGAGGCGATCGGCCAGCGAGCCGACCCAGGCCGAGCTGTAGATGCCCGACAGGTAGACCACCGAGAGCACACCGACGATGGCCTGGCTCAGGTGGTAGGGCTCTGCCAGCAGGCGGTAGCCGATGTAGTTGAACAGCGTGACGAAGGCGCCCATCAGCAGGAAGGCCTCGAGGAACAGCCAGGGCAGCCCGGCATCGCGGAAGTGCCCGCGGAAGCCTTCGATCAGCTGGCGCGGCTTGAGCTGAGCGGGGCGGAAGTTCTTCGACTCGGGGAGGATGCGCCAGAACAGCAGCGCCGCCGCCAGAGCGAGCACGCCCAGGGTGGCCAGTGCCACGTGCCAGTTCACGTAGTCCACCAGCACGCCGCTGATCAGCCGGCCGCTCATGCCGCCGATGGCGTTGCCGCCGATGTACAGCCCCATGGACAGCCCGATGTGCTGCGGGTGGATTTCCTCGGACAGATAGGTCATGCCCACCGCCGCCAGGCCGCTGAGCGACAGGCCGAGTAGCGCGCGCATGGCCAGTACGCCGTGCCAGGTCGGCATCAGCGAGCTGCCGATGGTGAACAGGGCGGCGAGGACCAGCGAGGCGACCATGATCGACTTGCGCCCGATGGCGTCGGAAATCGGCCCGGTGACCAGCAGGCCGAAGGCCATGGTAATGGTGGAGATCGACAGCACCAGGCTGCTCTGCGCGGCGGTCAGGCCGAAGGCCTTGGACAGCACCGGCATCATCGGCTGCACGCAATAGAGCAGGGCGAAGGTGGCGAAGCCGCCGGCGAACAGCGCCAGCGAGGTGCGCATGAAGGCCGGGGTGCCTTTCTCGATGTAGGTTTCGATGTCTTCGACGACGCGCACCACGTCACCGTTGGCTTCGCGCGCACTCTCGAGCAGCTCGGGCAGTGGCTCGGCCGGATCGTTGGCGGCAGACGGCTCGTCCGCCATGGAGGGTTCTTCCCGCAAAGCCCGCAGGGCAGGTTGACTCACGACACACCTCTGGTTGGAAAAGCTGGGGTTGGTCACAGCAGGAGGGCCTGGAATGGCGGCAAGGGCCCGCGCGGCCAGGCAGGGAGCAGGTTGGTAGTCGTTATTGGGCTTGTGTGGAAAGGATAAGGAGCGGGCTTTATTATTTCCAATATATTAATCGACACGTTTGAGTCGTTTTACGAATCATTGATTGCGGAGGCGGGATGGAACTGCGACACCTGCGATATTTCATCGCCGTGGCGGAAGAACTGCACTTCGGCCGCGCCGCCGAGCAACTGGGGATCTCCCAGCCGCCGCTGAGCCAGCAGATCCAGGCGCTGGAGGAGGAAATCGGTGCACGCCTGCTGGAGCGCACCAACCGCCGTGTGGCGCTCACCGAGGCCGGCAAGCTGTTTCTCGACGAGGCGCGGCAGATTCTTCAGCAGGTCGAGCGCGCCACGCTGCTGGCGCGGCGTGCACACCAGGGCGAGATCGGCGAGCTGAAGGTCGGCTTCACCGCCTCGGCGCCCTTCACCTCGAGCATCCCGCGCGCCATCCTGGCGTTCCGCCAGGCCTATCCGGATGTCCACCTGGAGCTCCAGGAATTGAGCAGCGGGCAGGCGGTCCAGGCGCTGCTGGAAGAGCGCGTGCAGGTCGGTCTGATCCGCCCGATTCCCCTGCCGGAAACCCTGGAGGCCGTGGAGTTGTTCAGCGAGCCACTGGTGGCGGTGCTGCGCGCCGACCATCCGCTGGCCGAGGACGGCCAGGCCGGCATCGAACTGGCGGCGCTGGCCGACGAGCCTTTCGTGTTCTTTCCGCGCAGCTACGGCACGGGCCTCTACAGCCAGTTGATGGCGCTGTCGCAGCAGGCCGGCTTCAGCCCGCGCATTGCCCAGGAGGCGGGCGAGGCCATGACCATCATCGGCCTGGTGGCGGCGGGGTTGGGCGTGTCGATGCTGCCGGCGTCGTTCCGCCGTACACGGGTGGATGGCGTGGTCTATCGCACCCTGCTCGACCCCGGCGCGACCAGCTCGGTGTGGCTGGTGCGGCGGCGCAACGAGGCATCGCGCCTGGCGCAGTCGTTCTTCGACCTGGTGACCCAGGAAGTGCAGGCGCAGCGCGGCGGCCGCTGAATCTCGTGGGGGCGTCCAGTGCGGAACGCGCTATCCGCCGCTACCCGAAGGCAGGCCGGCGGATAACGCTTGAGGCGTCATGCGCCCTGCAGCGAGGGCGCACCGCGCAGGTGGTGCCTACTTGGCGTAGTCGGCCTTCAGCGCGACACCGGCGATGACCGCGCCGGCGTGGCACTCGAACTGCTGGGCGTCCTTGTACTCGTTGCGCTTGTAGTAGCTGACGATGTTGGTCACGGCGCTGGCGCCGGCCTTCTTCGCCGAGTCCTGCAGGGTGATCAGCGCCGATTGCAGGGCCCAGCGGCAGGCTTCCTCGTCGCTCTTGTTGAAGGCGTTGGTCTTCTTGTTGGTGATGGCGCCGGACTGGATCACCTTGAGCTTGTCGCCGGCCGGGTTGCCCGCCAGGTAGAACTTCACGCTGCCGTCCAGCTTGCCGGTCTTCACCGCCTCGGCGACCACTTCATCGAAGGGCAGGTGCAGGGTGGTGTCGCGGGCCTGGCTGATGCCGGGGAGGGACGCGCAGAGGGCGAGGGCGAGCAGCCCCAGGGTCTTGCGTTGCATGGATCGACTCCTTGTCGATGGGTGGGATCAGTGGCTCGGCGGGGCGAGGTGCAGGTTCTGCAGGATCTTGTTGTTGAGGATGCTGACCCACTTGTTGTAGTTGCGGTGGATCTGCCCGTCCTTCTCGTCCAGGCCGCGGCTGCTGCGCAGCTTGATGGAGTACTGCTGGCTGCTGTACGGGATGCTGACTTCGGCGTGGTGGCGCTCGCGCACGGTGATCGCGGCATAGATGACGTTGCCGGCATCCTGCTGCACCTCCCACTTCTGTTCTTCCAGTGCGTCGCGGATGGCCGCCTGCACCTGCACCGAGGTGCGGTTGCTGTCCGGCGGCAGGCTCTGGTCGATGTTCTCCACCGGCTTGGTGGTGCAGCCGACGGCCAGGATGGTAGCGACGCACAGCAGCAGGCTGCGGATCAGTCGGGACATGGTTTGCTCTCCTTGCAGTGTCAGTGAAACGGCTTCAATGCCAGCGCTTGAAGACCAGCGAGGTGTTGATGCCGCCGAAGGCGAAGTTGTTGTTCATCACGTACTCGTTGCTCATCGCGCGCGGTTCGCCCCGCAGGTAGTCGAGTTCGCCGCAGCGTGGGTCGATCTCGTCCAGGTTCAGGGTGTGCACGTAGCGGTCGCTGTTCATCATCTCGATGCTGAACCAGGACTCCAGGGCGCCGCACGCTCCCAGAGTGTGGCCCAGGAAACTCTTCTGCGAGCTGATCGGCATGCGCTTTCCGAAGAGTTCGCTGGTGGCCAGGGTCTCGGCGATATCGCCCTGCTCGGTGGCGGTGCCGTGGCCGTTGACGTAGCCGATGGCCTCAGGCGTGAGGCCTGCGTCCTCCAGCGCAAGCTCCATCGCGCGGCGCATGGTGCTCTGTTCCGGGCGGGTGGTGTGCTGGCCGTCGGCGTTGCTGCCGAAGCCGACGATCTCGGCGTGGATGTGCGCACCCCGGGCGAGGGCGTGCTCCAGCTCTTCGAGCACCAGCATGCCGGCGCCTTCGCCGATCACCAGGCCGTCGCGGCCGCTGTCGTAGGGGCGCGGCGTGAGGTGCGGGGTGTCGTTCTTCAGGCTGGTGGCGTAGAGCGCGTCGAAGACCATGGCTTCGGTCGGGCAGAGCTCCTCGGCGCCGCCGGCGAGCATCAGCGGCAGGCGCCCGAAGCGGATCGCCTCGTAGGCGTAACCGATGCCCTGGCTGCCACTGGTGCAGGCGCTGGAGGTCGGGATGACCCGGCCCTTGAGGCCGAAGAAGATGCTGATATTGGCCGCCGTGGTGTGCGGCATCATGCGTACGTAGGAGTTGGCGTTGAGGCCGTCGGCCACCGAGTTCAGCAGCATGTTGCCGAAGGCCTTGATCTCGTCGGTGCTGCCGGTGGACGAGCCGCAGGCCACGCCCATGCGACCATCGCGGATCGATTCGTCATCCAGCAGCCCGGCGTCGGCCAGCGCGCGTTCGGCGGCGCCCACCGACAGGCGCGAGACGCGGCCCATGCTGCGCAGCTGCTTGCGGGTCCAGTGCTTCGGTACGCTGAAATCCAGCACCGGGCCGGCCAGGCGGGTGTTCAGTTCGGTGAAGCGGTCCCAGTCGTCCATGCGGCGGATGCCGCTGCGGTTGGCGCTGAAGTTCGACTCGATGCTTGCCCAGTCCGCCCCCAGCGAAGTGATGCCGGACATGCCGGTGATGACCACGCGCTTCATCAGCACAGCCCTCCGTTGACCGCCAGTACCTGGCGGGTGATGTAGCCGGCCTCGGCCGACATGAGGAAGTTCACCGCGCCGGCGACTTCCTCCGGGGTGCCCATGCGCTGGGCGGGGATCATCTTGAGAATCTCCTCCACCGGCACCTGCTCATCGAGCATGGCGGTGTCGATCAGGCCGGGCGCTACGCAGTTCACCGTGATCCTTCGCTTGCCCAGCTCGATGGCCAGGGCCTTGGCGGCGCCGATCACGCCGGCCTTCGAGGCGCTGTAGTTGACCTGCCCGCGGTTGCCGATCAGCCCGGACACCGAGGTGATGCAGACGATGCGACCCGGCTGGCGGCGGCGGATCATCGGCATGACCACCGGGTGCAGGACGTTGTAGAAACCGTCGAGGTTGGTGCGCAGCACCTGGTCCCAGTCCTCTTCGGTGAGGGCCGGGAAGGCACCGTCGCGGGTCAGGCCGGCGTTGCACACCACGCCGTAATAGGCGCCGTGGGCTTCCACGTCGGCTTCGAGAATGCTGCGCGCGGCGTCGCGGTCGGCCACGTCGAACTGCAGCACACGGGCGCTGCGGCCCAGGGCCTGGATTTCGGCCTGCACGGCGTCGGCTTCGGCGCGGCCGCTGCGGCAGTGCAGCACCAGGTCGAAGCCGGCCCGGGCCAGGCGCAGGGCGATGGCGCGGCCGATGCCACGGCTGGAGCCGGTTACGAGGATGGAGTCAGTCATGCGCTTGGCTCTTTCACAGCAGGTTCTTGTAGGTAGCTCGCCACTTCCGGCGGGCGGAACACGGTCAGGCGCGCCAGCGCCTTGATCCCGGGCCCTTCCAGATGGCATTCGAATACACCCATGCCGTTGTCGTCCTGCAGGGTGCGGATGGCATGGATGACGATTTCAGCGCCGGCCGGGAAGCTGGCCGCGTCGCACTGGTACTGGCGCGTTCCGAGCAGGAAGCCCAGCTCCACGGGCTCGCCGCGCGCGCGGGCCTGGCAACCGGCGTAGGCGGCGACGCTCTGCGCCATCAGCTCCACGCCGACCCAGGCCGGCAGGCTGCCGTCGCTCTCGTTGAACAGCCCGCCCGGACGCACCGTCAGGCGCGTGCGGATGTCTTCGTCGCCGAAGTCGAGGACCTCGTCGATAAGGATCATGTCACCCGCGTGGGGCAGCAGGGAGGCGATCGGCCAGTCGATCATCGGGGTACTCCAGAATCGTTGCTCATCTCGCCCAGGATCAGGCTGATGTTGTTGCCGCCGAAGGCGAACGAGTTGCTCATCAGGTAGCGCGGGCCGTTTGCCGGCAGGCCGGGGCCATGGTCGTGCACCAGGGCCAGCGCCGGCAGTTGCGGGTCGGCGACGCCGTCCCAGCGCTGCGGCGGCAGGCGGTTGCCGGGGTTGTGCTCGCCCAGCAGCAGCCAGCAGAACGCCGCTTCCAGCGCACCGGCGGCGCCGAGGGTATGCCCGGACAGCGGTTTGGTCGAGGAGCAGGGTACGCCGTGGGGAAACTCGGCACTGACGGCGAGGCTTTCCATGGCGTCGTTGTGCTGGGTCGCGGTGCCGTGCAGGTTCAGGTAGGCGATCTGCTCGGGCCGCAGACCGGCCTCGGCCAGCGCCTTGCGCATGGCCTCGCGGGCGCCGCGACCCTGGGGCTCGGGTGCGGAAATATGGTGCGCGTCGGAGCTGGCGCCGGCGCCGAGCAGGGCTACGCGGGCTGCTTCGCGGGTCATCAGGAAGAGTGCCGCGCCTTCGCCGATATTGATGCCCTGGCGGTTGGCCGAGAAGGGATTGCAGCGTTCGCCGGCGACCGCTTCCAGCGCGCCGAAGCCGTTCAGGGTCAGCTCGCACAGGCTGTCCACGCCGCCGCACAGCACCGCGTCGCAGAGGCCGAGGGTCAGCAGCCGGCGGGCGCTTTGCAGCGCGCGGCCGCTGGAGGTGCAGGCGGTGGAGATCACATAGCCCGGGCCGGCCAACTGGTAATGCTCGGTGAGGAACACCGCCGGGTCGGACAGCTCCTGGTGCGAGTAGTGGAAACCTTCGGGCAGTTGGCCGTGCAGCGTGTGATGGCGGATGCCCTGGGTGCTCTCCTGGATACCCGAAGTGCTGGTGCCCAGCACCACCGCCACGCGCGCGGCGCCAAAACGCTGGATGGCCGCGCGGATGGCCGGGTCGATCTGCGTCGCGGCGGCCAGCAGTAGGCGGTTGTTGCGGGTGTCATGACGCTGGTCGGGGATAGCCGCCAGGCGTGCCTTCACCGCACCCACCGGCAGGTTTCTGCCCGGTACCCAGCCGGCCTGCACCTGCATGCCGGCGGACTCGCCGGCGAGCAGCGCCGCGGCGACTTCGCGGCGGTCGTTGCCCAGGGCGCAGATCAGGCCCAGCTCGTTGAGGTAGGTGGCGGTCATGGCACGCTGTTCTCGGTGTTCAGGGGCGTCACCTGGTAACGGGTGGCGGCGCTTTCGAGGGTGAAATCCTGCGCCGAACGGTAAGTGATCTTCCAGCCTGGCTGCAGGTGGCGCGTGGCGCCGTCCGTCCGGTAATCCGCCGCCCGGTAGCGCGCCGCGAGCTCGTCCTCGGGCGTCAGTGCGAACAGCAGCGCGGCGAACAGCTCGCGGGCCTCGGGGTTGGGCGGCAGCAGGCCGTCATTGCTCCATTCTCCGTCACGCAGCAGCTGGCGCGACAGGGGAATGCCCAGCGGGTCGATCAGCGACCAGCGCAAGGTCGCGTCTTCGCGCTGGATCACCAGCAGCCAGTCCTGGGTGGAAGGCTGGCCGGCCTGCACCTGTTCGCGCTGGATATGCAGCTGCAGCGGCGTCGCCAGCGTCGGCGGGACGGACGGCAGCGGCAAGTGCTGGGCGCATCCGGCCAGCAACAGGCACAGGGCAAGACTCAGCCAGCGACTCATGCGGGACGGTTCTCCAGGGGCTTGCGCACCACGGCGTTGACCAGGGTTTCCTCGCGCTGGCCAAACGGCCTGGGCTGGCGCAGGCCCCAACGCTCCAGCAGGCCGAAGTCCTTGGAGCGGCTCCACCACAGGTAGGGGTAGGAGACGTTCTTCTCGCTGAACTCGAAGCCCTGCTCGCGGAGCATCTGCAGGTACTGCGCGGCGCTCTTCTGCACGTGCATCGGGTGCCGGAAGAACCAGCGGATCACCCAGGTATCGATATACGCCTCGGTGGATTCGGCGAACAGCAGCAGGCCGCCGGGTTTGAGCACGCGCCAGAATTCGGCCAGCGCGCGCTCCTGCTCCACCAGGTGGTGGAAGGTCTGGTGGCAGAACAGGATGTCGACGCTGGCCGAGGGCAGCATCAGCTCGGCGCAGTCGGCGCAGTTGAGTTCCACCGCGATGTTCTCCCGCGCCGCTTCCACGGCCGAGCAGTCGAGGCTGTGCGGGTCGGCGTCGAGGCCGATCATCCGTCCCGGCTGGAAGGCATCGCGCAGCAGGCGGAACGAGCGCCCCTGGCCGCAGCCGGCGTCCAGCAGCACGGGGTTGGCGGGGATGTCCCAGCTGACCAGGCGCTTGAGGTCATTGATCGCCACGCGCAGCACATGGTGCTGCCAGGTGTGGCTCTGCAGGAACCAGAAACCGAAACGGGTTTCTTCGACGTAGGTGGAGGCGGGGCGGGTCATGACAGTCCTTGTCTTCTTAGCTGGCGCAGATTTCGGAGAGCACTCGCAGGCGACGCTGCGGTTCGGCGACGAAGGGGTTGCGGGTGTCCCAGGCGTAGCCGGCGAGGATCGAGCAGATCATCCGGCGGATTTCCGGGTCGGCCTTCTCATAGAAGATCACGTCCTGGAAGCTGCCGTCGTACCAGCCCTCGACGTAGGCGCGGAAGGTATCCACGCCGCGCTTGAGTGGCCGGGCGAAGTCGCCCTCCCAGTCCACCGTCTCGCCCTTGAGCTGCCGGTCCAGCAGGTTCGCCGCCATGCTGGAGGAGCGCATGGCGATGGTGACGCCGGAGGAGAACACCGGGTCGAGGAATTCCGCCGCGTTGCCCAGCAGGGCGAAGCCCTGCCCGGCCAGGCGCTTGACGTTGGCCGAGTAGCCGCCGAGCGTGCGCGCCGGGGTGTCCCACACGGCATTCTTGAGCAGCGGGCGCAGGTTCGGCGCGGCGTCGAAGAAGCCCTTCAGGCAGGCGTCCAGGTCATCCAGCCTGCCCTCGAAATGGCGATCCTCGGCGACCACGCCGACGGAGGTGCGGCCATCGCTGAAAGGGATGGTCCAGTACCAGATGCCGCGTTCTTCGGGGTGGATGCTGATGAGGATCTTCTCGCGCTCGAACGCCGGCGAGTCGATGCGGTCCTCGATATGCGTGAACACCGCGCGGCGCACCGGAAAGCCCGACGGCGCTTCGAGGTCGAGCAGGCGCGGCAGCACGCGGCCGTAGCCGCTGGCATCGAGGACGAAGGCGCACTCCACCTCGTACTCGCTGCCATCCAGCCGGCGCACCCGCAGGCGCGGGCAGGCGCCATCGAAGTCGGCGGCGATGATCTCTTCCTCGTAGCGGATTTCCACGCCCTGCAGCTCGGCCTGGTCGGCCAGCAACTGGTCGAAGCGTGCACGCTGGACCTGGAAGGTGCTGCCCTTGCCGTCGGTGAACTTGTCGCGGAAATCGAACGCGGTGTAGCGCTCGCCCCAGCCGAAGGCCGCGCCATGCTTCACCTGGAAGCCGGCGGCCAGCACCGCGTCGAGCATGCCCGCTTCCTCGACGAAGTCCAGGCAGTGCGACAGCAGGCTCTCGCCGATGGAGAAGCGCGGGAAGCGCTGGCGTTCCAGTACCTGCACGTCGTGGCCCTTGCGCTTGAGCAGGGCGGCAGCGATGGCGCCGGACGGGCCGGCGCCGATGACGACGACGGTGCGTTGTTGCAGTTCAGGGGCGGGCATCAGAAGGGCTCCTTGCCGGGACGTGATCCTTGGAAACAGAAGTGGCGTGCGCAGGGCGCACGCCGCACAGAGCGGGCAGCAGGGTGGCGAACAGGCTCATCAGCAGCAGGCTGAAATACAGCAGCGAGTCGATGTGGCCCTGCTGGAACAGCAGATTGAGAAAGACGATTTCGGTCAGCCCGCGAATGTTCAGCAGCAGGCTTTCCTTCCACCGCTCGGAGTGGCTCGCGCCCGGCAGCGCCCAGCGCAGGCCCAGCCAGCTGCCGGCGAGCTTGCTCAGCACCGGCAGCGCCAGCAGGGCGCCGAGGTAGAGCCAGGAGTAGCCGGCGAGGGCGTGCTGGAAATCGATCTGCAGGATGCCGAAGGCCAGCACCAGCGGCACCAGCAGGGTGTTCTGCAGCGCCTGCACCGCGCCTGGACCGATCGGCAGGCGGAACGGCTGGCGCACGGCCGCCTGGGCCATCAGCCAGGTGATGGCGAACACCAGGGTGTTCAGGTGCCAGTGCTGGAAGGCGATCATCAGGGTGAAGAACGGCAGGCTGTAGGCGAGCGCCTGGCGTACCCGCAGCAACCGCAGCAGCAAGGGCGCGGCGCCCGCCAGCAGCGGCCAGATCAGTTGCACGGGGTCGCTGCTGCCCTGGGCCAGGCCGAACAGACTCCAGCACCACAGGTCCATCAGCACGGCTGCGTGCATGAGCCGGCGGGTGGCGTCCCCGGGGTAATCGATGTTGCGCAGGAACAGGTAGAGCACCGGGATCGCCGTGATGGCGAACAGCAGGCCGATGCCCAGCACGCTCATGCCTTCGCGCACGCCCAGCAGCCACCAGGCGGTGGCGGCGCCGCAGGCCAGCGGCACGGCGAAGCTGGGCAGGGCGATCTTCAGGCTCTGGCGGCTGACGTCGAGGTCGATCACATCGCTGAGGATGTGCCCCAGCAGCAGCGCGAAACCGATGTCGTACAGCGGTCTGAGCCAGGGTGCGCTCACCAGTGTGCGCACCTCGAAGCCCTGGCCCTGCAACACCACGAACAGCAGCGGCAGCAGCAGGCCGGCCACCAGCAATTGGCTGACAATGGGCAGCAGGCGCAGGCGCTTGCCCGCGACTACCGCCAGGGCGAACAGGGGCGGCATCGCCAGCCAGAACAGCACCGTCAGCATGCCCGCGCTCCTTCCCGGCGGCTTTCAACCGCCCAGGGGCAGAACAGGAAGCAGAACCCCAGGCCCAGCCCCACGGCCAGGCCGAAGTTGCTGATCACCGGCGTGGCCGACAGCGCCAGCAGGCCGAATGACAGCCAGGTGGTGATCGCCGCCAGCAGCACGCCAACCAGGCTCACCGCCGCACCGCCGACGCGTTCGCGCATGAGGATGGTGTAATCCACGCCGATGGCGGTCACCAGCAGCAGGCCGAACAGGCTGAACAGCGTCAGCGGCTGGCCCAGCCAGCCCAGGCTGGCCAGGCTGCACAGCGCCGCCAGCAGCGGCAGCAGGACGATACGCAGGGCGCCGCGCGGGCCGAAGGGTTTCAGCAGCAGGGCAAAGATCAGCACGCAGGACAGCAGCTTGAGTTCGGTGGCGCTGACCTGGGTGGCGGCGAACAGGCGATTCAGCTCGCCCAGGCGATCCACCAGCTGCACGCCCTCCAGCCCCTTTGCCTGCTCAGCCAGCACGCCGGCATCGGACAGCCCTTGCAGGCTCACCAGCCCGGCTACGCCGCCATCCACGGTGCCCAGCCACAGTGGCCGCCATGGCTCGCCCAGCGGGCCTTTCAGGGCCAGGTCCAGGGACTGTTGCGGAAGCTTCTGCAACTGATCCAGTTCGGCCAGCAGCGCGGTTTGCGGAATGCCCAGATCGACCAGCGCCTGCCAGTGTTGCGGCAACTGGCGCAGGGCCTCGCGGGCCTGCTGCTGTTGCGCGGTGGTGGCGAGGAGCTGGTTGAGCGCAAGGTAGCCCTTGAGCTGGCCGGAGGCGACCAGCTGGTCCAGCCGCGCGGCCAGTTCGGCCTGACGCTTGAGCAGTTGGGTTTCATCGGCGGCGCGCACCAGGAAGAACTGGCTGGTGGGCTGGTAGCCGGTGATGCGCGCTACAGCCTGGGCTTCGGCCAGCAACTGCGGCTGGCTGCCCAGCCATTGGCGCAGGTCGTTCTTGATCTGCAACTGCCACAGGCCGCCGGCGCAGAACAGCGCGACGATCACCAGCAGCGGCCAGCTCCCGGTGCGCGCGAGCAGGGCGGCGCGCAGGCCGATCAGCCGCTCCCCCAGCGTGAGCAGCAGGGGTTGCGGCGCGATGGCGTTGCCGCGCAACAGCAGGGGCAGCAGGCCGATGACGCAGAGGTAGGCGGCGAACAGGCCGGCCACCGAAAAGGTCGCCACCTGGGTCAGCGCCGGGAAGGGCGTGCAGGCCAGGGCGAGGTAGCCGATCAGGTTGGTCGACAGGCTCAGCAGCAGGCCGCGATGGCTGAGCTTGAGCGCCTGCCAGGGCTGCCAGGGCTGCAGGCTCCAGGCTTTCGACAGGTAGTGCAGCGGGTAGTCCGAGGCCACGCCGATGAGGCTCGCACCCAGCACCAGGGTGAGCAGGTTGACCTTGCCGAACAGCGCGATGCATGCGGTGGCGCCGGCCAGCACGCCGACCAGTACCGGCAGGAACGCCAGCAGCGCGCGCAGGCGGCGGAAGGCGAGCAGCAGCAGAAGCAGCGTGCCCAGCGCGGCGCCGCCGCCGACCCAGGTCATCTCTCGGCTGGCCTGGCGCTGGCCATCGGCGGCGTAGAGCAGGCCGCTGGCAGCGACCAGCTGCCCGCCATCGGCGGCCAGTTGTGCCCGCGCCGCGGCGACCTGAGCGGCCACTTCACGGGGCAGGTTCATGTCGAAGGCATCGGCGCGGGTGCGGGCGCGCAGCAGCACCCAGCTGCGGCCGTCGGCTTCGGCAATCAGCGCGCCGCTGCCGATGTCCAGCTGCACCTTCGCAGTCAGCGGCTGGTGCTGCTGGACGCGCAGGGCGAGGCCGAACCAGTCCTGGTCGTTCGGTACCAGGCCGAAGCCGGAGAAGGGATCGAAGAGCTGCTCCACGCGCTGCTGGATGAACGCGGCGGGGTCGCTTGTGAGCTGCTTGCGATCATCGCTGTTGAGCAGGGCGAGGCGGCCATCACGCAGCTGTTCGCGCAGCGCGGGCAGATCCGCCTGCACGCCCCACTGTACTTTTTC
Organism: Enterobacterales bacterium AE_CKDN230030158-1A_HGKHYDSX7; assembly: GCA_046940325.1. Taxonomy (GTDB): domain Bacteria; phylum Pseudomonadota; class Gammaproteobacteria; order Pseudomonadales; family Pseudomonadaceae; genus Pseudomonas. The sequence goes on from JBKYMN010000005.1 coordinate 55,485, forward strand.
GTAGAGACCGCTGGCCTGCCAGCGTTCGGCCAGCTCGCGAGCATGGGCGATGGCAGTGTCACGCTCGGGGTAGCCGACCAGCACGATCAGCTCGCGGTTGAGCGGCTCCTGCATGCGCTGCTCGGCCTGCTTCTGCAGGGCGTCGCGGCTGCTGCCGGGCACCAGTTCCAGCAGGTCGGTGCTCAGCGGCGGGCCGTGGCGCCATTGCCAGGCGGCGAGCACCAGCAGCGCCAGCAGCCCGGCAAGCACCAGGCGCGGCAGCCACTGCGGCCGCTCAGCGGGCAAAGTCGCTGCGCTCCGCATCGGTCAGGCTGTCGCCGGGCTGGCTGCTGGTCATGCGCAGCACGGTGCGGTCGCCCTGGGCTTCGTGCAGCTCGATGCGTTGGACCAGCTCGCCGCCGGCGATCTCGATGCTGTCGAAGATCTGCTTGAGCAGCACGGCGCGCGGAGTGAGGGTCAGTTTCCAGTCGCCCGCTTCGCCGCTCAGGGCCAGGTCGAAGTCCCGTTGCAGGCCGCTGCTGTCGCCTTCGAGCACGGCGAGGAACAGGCGGTTCTGCTGCGCGCTGGCGCTGCGTTGCGGCAGTTGCTGCCAGCCGCTGGCGTCGCGCCGGGCGATGCCTTTGTCGTCGATGCGGTAATCCTGCCTGAGCGGCGTCTGCAACAGCCAGAGCAAGCCGTGCTGCTTGGCGAGGACGAAGTGGCCCTTGCTCACCAGCGGCTGCGGCAGCGAGCGCAGGTGCTTCTCCTGGATGAACTCGCCACGCACCACCGCCGGCTTGCCCAGCTGCGCGGCCAGTTGCGGCAGGTCGAAGGCGTGGGCCAATGGTGCGAGCAAAAGACCGCAAATCAGCAGGGCGCGCTTCAGCATGCTTCGGCCTCCAGCGCGCGCTGCACGGCGGCGATGAACACCGGCGGGGAGACCATCTGCATCTCGCGGCTGGCGATTTCCACCGCCACCTGGCTGCTGCTGGCGCGGGTCAGGCGCTCGCCGGTCTCGGCATCGCTGATCAGGTAGTTGATCTTCAGGCGGTTCTCCCACTCCACCAGATCGGCGCGCACCGTGATGCGCTGGCCGAAGCGTGCGCCGCGCACGTAGCGCAGCTGCAGATCGATCACCGGCCAGGCGTAGCCGGCCTCGCGCATCTGCGCGTAGTTGTGGTCGAGCTTGTCGAGCAGGGCGCAGCGCGCCACTTCCAGGTACTTGACGTAATGGCCGTGCCAGACGACTTCCATCATGTCCACGTCGAAGAACGGCACGAGGATTTCCACCTCGGCCTGCAGTACCCCGGCCTTACGCATAGAGCCCCCAGTGGCGCGCGCGGATGCGCTCCAGGCACAGGCGCAGTTCGCCTTCCAGGGCGCGGTCCTCGATCAGCGGCGGGAAGTCCTGCGCCAGTTGTTCGTGCATGCCGCCCAGTGGCGCCGGCAATGGGCGCGCACCGGCCTCGTTGCAGCGCAGCCAGACGCCCTGCTGCGCGGCCAGCAGGGTAGCGGCGGCGACCTGCTCAGTCAGCTCCAGGCTGCGCAGGGCATCGCGCGCGGCGATGGTGCCCATGCTCACCTTGTCCTGGTTGTGGCACTCGGTGGAGCGCGAGAACACGCTGGCCGGCAGGGTGTTTTTCAGCGCCTCGGCGGTCCAGGCGCTGGCGCCGATCTGCACGGCCTTGAAGCCGTGATTGATCATCGCGCGGTCGGCCGGCGCGCCCGAGAGGTTGCTCGGCAGGCCGTGGTTGTAGCGGGTATCGACCAGCAGCGCGAGCTGCCGGTCGAGCAGGTCGGCGACGTTGCCGACGAGGTTCTTCAGGCTGTCCATGGCAAAGGCGATGTGCCCGCCGTAGAAGTGCCCGCCGTGGAGCACGCGCTCGTCCTCGGCGTCGATGATCGGGTTGTCGTTGGCGCTGTTCAGCTCGATCTCGATGAACTGTCGCAGCAGCCCCAGGCTGTCGGCCAGCACGCCCAGCACGTGGGGGGCGCAGCGCAGCGAGTAGCGGTCCTGCAGACGGTGCAGCGGCGGCGTCGGCGCCTCGATGGCGAGGTCCTGGCGAATCCACGCGGCGACCTGCATCTGCCCCGGATGCGGCTTGGCGGCGAACAGGCGCTCGTCGAAATGCTCCGGGTTGCCCTGCAGGGCAATGACATTCAGCGCGGTGATGCGCGTGGCCAGCTTGAGCAGGTAGTCGGCGCGCACATAGGCGAGGCAGGCCAGGCCGGTCATTACCGCGGTGCCATTCATCAAGGCCAGCGCTTCCTTGGGCCGCAGTACCAGTGGCTGCCAGCCCAGCTCGGCATGGACTTCTGCGGCGCTGCGGCGCTCCCCGCGCCAGAGCACGTCGCGCTCACCGGCGAGGGTCGCGGCGACGTAGGACAACGGCGTGAGATCGCCGCTGGCGCCCACCGAACCTTCTTCCGGGATCAGCGGCAGGATGTCCTGTTCGAGGAAGGCGTGCAGGCGCTCCAGCAGCTCCAGGCGCACGCCGGAAACGCCATGGCTCAGCGAGCGCAGGCGCGCGGCCAGCACGGCGCGGGTGGCCTGCGGGTCGAGCAGCTTGCCCAGGCCGCAGCCGTGGAAGGTGAACAGGTGCTGCGGCAGCGCCTCGACGTGCTCCAGCGGTACGGCCACCACGCAGGAGTCGCCGTAGCCGGTGGTCACGCCGTAGATCACGCCTTCCTTGTCCAGCAGGGTGTCGAGGAACTGCGCGCCACGGGCGATGCGCGCGCGGAATTCGGCGTCGTCGTCCAGGCGGCTGTCGACGCGGCGCTCGGCGAGGGCGACGATCTGCTCGATGCTCAGGTGGCCTTGGCCGAAAACCGGCGTTTCAGTGGCTGTCGTCATGGGCTTTCCAGAACGGGTAGAAGTTGAACCACTGCTGCGGCGCGCGCAGGCAGTAGTGTTCCAGGCGTTGGGCATAGCGCTGGGTCCAGTGTTTCAGGACCTCTGCGCGGTCGCTGCGGCGCCACTGGATACGCTCGGCGAAGGGCTCCAGGTGCACGCGGTAGCGGCCCGCTTCCTTCAGGCAGAACATCAGGTTGGCCGGGCACTGCAGCAACCCGGCGAGCAGCCAGGGCCCCTGCGGGAAGGCGGCCGGCGCACCGAGGAAATCCACCTCGACGTTACGCCCTCCGTGCAGCGGAATGCGGTCACCGGCGATCGCCAGCCACTCGCCGGCGTCCAGGCGCTGGGACAGTTGCAGCATGATCGCCGGGTCCAGTTCGCTCACCTGGATCAGCCGCAGGTGGCTGGCGCCGGATTCGCCCAGCAGCCGGTTGAACTGTTCGGCGTGGCGGGTGTGCACCAGCACGTTCATGCGCACCTTTTCGCCCAGCTCGGCCAGCGCGCGGCAGACTTCGAGGTTGCCCAGGTGTGCGCCCACCAGCAGTTGGCCACGGCCGCTGCGCAGCTGCGCGCGCAGGTTGTGCGGGTCATCGAGTTCGATGCTGGCCAGGTCCAGGCGGCCGGCCCAGACATCGAGCTTGTCGAGGATGGCATCGGCGAAGGCCATGAACTGGCCGAACACGCGGCCGGTGGTCGGGCTCAGCGCGGTGTTGCCGCTGTGCTGCGCCAGGCGCTGCTGGTACTCGCCAATGGCGCGGCGCGCGCGGCCGCCGAAGAGGAAGAAATACAGCACGATCAGGTGCAGCAACGGCGACAGCAGCCGCCGGCCGAGGGTGCGCGCTGCCCAGGCGGTGAAGCGCATCAGCAGCAGGCTGCCGCGCTCGCGCTGCTGTGCCCAGTGTTGCGCGCTCACGCGGCACTCCGCAGGCGGCGCCAGAGAATGGCCGGCGAACGCCAGAGCATGCCGAAGAACAGCCGGGCATGCATGGAGGAAATCAGCGCGTTGTCGTGGAACAGGCGGAAGTGCGAGAGGCCGTCCAGCGGGTAGTGCACCTTCGTCGGCAGCCATTGCATCGGTTGATTGCGCCAGGCCAGGCGCACGAGGATTTCCGGGTCGAAGTCCATGCGCTTGCCCAGCTTCGCGCTGTCGATCAGCTTGAGCGTCGGCGCGAGGGGATAGACGCGAAAGCCACACATGCCGTCGCGGATCGACAGCGACAGGCTGTTGATCCACACCCAGACGTGGGTCAGGTAACGCGCGTAGAGGCGGCCTTTGGGCACGCTCTCGTCGTACTGCGGATAGCCGCAGATCAGCGCGCCGGGATGCTCGCGTGAAGTGTCGAGGAAGCGCTGCACATCGCCCAGGTCATGCTGGCCGTCGGCGTCGACCTGCAGGGCGTGGCTGAAGCCCAGCCGAGCGGCTTCGCGCAGGCCGGCCATCACCGCGCCGCCCTTGCCCTGGTTCAAGCTCAGGCGCACCAGATGGATATCGCGGCCTTCGGCGAGCCGGTCCATCACCGCCGCGCACTCACGGCTGGAGGCATCGTCCACCAGCACGCAGGGCAGGCCGGCGGCGAGCAGTTCGGCGACGACCTGGGGCAGCGCGTGTTCGTGGTTGTAGACCGGGATCACCGCGCACGGACGGACGCTCATTGGTCGGCACCCAGCAGGATGCGCCCGGAGGAGCAGGCCGCCTCGCCGCGGGTGAAGGCGAAGTACAGCTTGCCGCGTTCGGCATCCCAGCGCAGCGACAGCTGGCAGAGGTCGCCCGGCCGCAGCAGTTGCTGGAACTTGAGGACTTCCATGCCACCGAAGCGCGGCGGCAGGTCGAAGAGCTGGCGGCCCAGTTGCTGCGCCCACTGTACCTGCACCACGCCCGGCAGGACCGGCGCCTGGGGGAAGTGGCCGGGGAAGTAGGCGAGGTCCAGGGGGATGGCCAGCTCGAAGCGTTGCTCGCCGTTCGACGAGGACTGTTCCAGCACTTCCGGATCACGGCTGCGCGGGGCGTGCAGCAGTTCGTCTACCCGGCTCTGTGGCAGCTTGCCCTGGGCGTTGCCCGGCAGGTTGCGCAGCAGGCGCCAGCGGCGCGGCAGGGCGAGGGCTTCGCAGTGCCCGGCGAGGTGTTCGCGCAGACGCTGGGTCAGGGCGCGGCGGCCGCCGTTGCGCAGGGCGTGTACGCCGGCGTCAGTCAGGGCAACCAGTGCGCCGAGGCTGGCGCGGTTCTCCTGCACCACACCCAGGCGCGCTTCGCTGACGAAGGGGTGCTGCATCAGTGCCGCTTCCAGTTGCGGCAGGGAGATGCGTTTTTCTTCCAGTTTGACGATGCGGTCCAGCCGGCCCAGCAGCTCGAAGCGGCCGTCGGCGCACAGGCGCGCGGCGTCGGCGGTCTGCTCGGTTTCGCCGGGCGGCAGGTAGGTCGACTCGATGCGCAGCGCGCCGTGCTCGTCCTGGCTCAGGGTCACGCCGTCGAACGGCTGCCACAGCTGGCCGCCCTGGCGCCAGGCGATGCCGCCGGTCTCGGAGCTGCCGTAGATTTCCGTGGGGGCCTGGCCGAGTCGTTCGTGCAGCCGCTCGCCAGCATCGGCCGGCAGCGGGCCGCCGGAGGAGAACACCCGCACCACCGAGCGCAGTGCCGGCCAGTCGAGGTTGTCGCCCATGCGCTTGAGCAGCGCCGGGCTGCCGATCCAGGCGAAGCGCGGTTGCGCCAGGCTGTGATGTTGCAGGTCTTCGGGGAAGGCGATCTGCCGGCGCAGGAAGGCGCGGCCGGCGCACAGCGGCCAGAGCACGCGGAACAGCAGGCCGTAGATGTGCTGCGCGGCGACGCTGCCGAGGATGTGCGCATCGCCCAGCTCGGCGCCCCAGAGGTTGTCCAGCACCTGCACTTCATTGCTCAGCTGGCGCAGGGACTTGCCGATCAGCTTGGGCTCGCCGGTGGAGCCGGAGGTGCTGAGCACCAGGCGGCAGGCGTCGAGGTCCAGCTCGGCGGGCGCCAGCTGCGGGCCGTTCAACCCGTCCAGCAGCAGGTCGCCGGGCTGGTCGCCGATCCAGGCGTCGATCTGCGCGGCCAGCCGTTCGCGGCTGTGGGCGAGATTGTCGGCCGGCAGCACCGCTTCGGCACCTGCCAGCCACGTCGCATAGAGGGCAATCGCCAGTTCGGCGGCGTCCTCCAGGTGGATCGCCACGCGCTGGATGCCGCGCTGACGCAGGGCGCCGGCCGTCGCGCAGGCGCGCCGTACGAAGTCGCCGGCGAGCAGCGCCGGCTCCAGGGCCAGTGTGCGCCCGGCGGGCAGGTCCAGCAGCAGCCGGGCGAGGGAAATCGGTTTCATCCTTGACCTCTGACCCGTTGCCGCACCAGCCACTCGACGGCGAACAGCACGCCCATCAGCAGGTAGGAAATCAGGCCGTTGTACAGCGTCCACCAGGCCAGTGGCGCCCATAGCGTAAGGGCCGCGGCGATCAGACCGTTGCCCAGGAAAAACAGCACCCAGACCTGAGTCACCTGGCGCGTGTAGCGCACCGCGTGGGGCGGCAGCTCCGGCTCGCGCAGGCGCGCCAGGCGCTCCACCAGCGGCGGGCCGAACTTCAGGCTGAGGGCGAACAGGCTCAGCAGACCGGCGCTGATCAGCACCGGGTACCAGCGCAGCAGGTGTGGCTCGTTGACGAACCACAGGGCGATGCAGAAGGCCACGGCGGCCAGGGCCATCCAGCGTTGCCCGGGGCGTTGCCCGCTGCCCAGGCTGCGGGCGAACCACAGGCCGCCCAGCAGCAGGGCGAAGAACTTCGGCGACAGGTGATCGATGCCGAAGTAGATCGCGAACGGGTAGAGCAGCCCGGCCAGCAACAGGCCGAGCCCGACCAGGCGTGTCATGGGTTGGCCAGGCGATAGACCGCTTCGACCACGTCGCCCACGGTGCGCACCGACTTGAACTCCTCGGCGGCGATTTTCTTGCCGGTCTGGCGCTTGAGGTGATCGATCAGGTCGACGGCGTCGATGCTGTCGATCTCCAGGTCCTGGTACAGGTTGGCGTCGAGGCTGATCTGCTCGGGCTCGAGCTCGAACAATTCGACCAGGGCGTCGCGCAGGGTGTTGAAGATGTCCTCACGGGTTTGCATGGTCGGTGTTCTCAGGCAGCTTTCTGGGCGGTCACGAAGGCGGCCAGGCTCGCCACGTTGGCGAAGTGCTGGCGAGTGTCCTTGGCATCGGCGTCGATCTTGATGCCATAGCGTTTCTGGATGGCCAGGCCCAGTTCCAGGGCGTCCACCGAGTCCAGGCCGAGGCCGTCGCCGAACAGCGCGTCTTCGGCGCCGATGTCATCAGGGCCGATATCCTCGAGCCCGAGGGCATCGATGATCAGCTGTTTAATCTCCAGTTGCAGATCGCTCATCTCTTGCGAGCTCCTTGGTGAAATGCTGGTGCAGGAAGGCATTGAGCCGGCGTGAGGCAGCCGGGGCCGGGCCCTGGCTGGAAAAGACCTGCGGGTCCAGGTCGTCGCCGACGCGCAGCCGGAAGTGCACGCGCCGGGCGGGAATGCTGTACCAGGGCTCGGCCTTGGTCAGGGTGGTCGGGGTGACGGTGATGGTCACCGGGGTGATGACGCGGGCGCCGCGCAGGGCGATGGACGCCGCGCCGCGATGGAACTGCGGGGCCTGGCCCGGTGTGGTGCGGGTGCCCTCGGGGAAGACGATCAGGGTCTGGCCCTGCTGCAGCGCATCCACGGCCTCGTCGAACATGTCCATGCTGCCGTTGTTGCTGATGTACTGCGCCGCCGTCACCGGGCCGCGGGTGAAGGGGTTGGCGAACAGGCTCTGCTTGACCACGCAGTTGGCGTCGCGGATCAGGCCGATGAGGAACACCACGTCGATCAGCGAGGGGTGGTTGGCGATCACCATCTGCCCTGGCCGGCCGAGGCGCTCGATGCCTTCCACCTGGTAGGTCAGCACGCCAGTGCGGTGCATGATCTGCACGAACAGCCAGAACAGCCGGCTTACCGTGCGGCGCGAGCGGGCTCGGCGGCGCAGGGCATCGCCTGGCAGCAACGCCAGCAGAGGGAAGACCAGCACCCGCAGCAGCAGGCCGCCGATGCCGAAGAGGGCGAAGCACAGGCCGGTGGCGAACAGGCGCCACAGCCAAGCGTCGCTGCGCTTGCTCAGTGGTTGCGTTGCCAGGTCCATAGACGCTTCTTCCAGGAATGGTGGATCAGGCTGGTGCGCTCGATCAGCGCGCGCACCAGGTTCAGGGCGTTGGGGTGGGACGGCGGAGCAAGGGCCGTGCCGTTCTCCGTCAGTTGCAGCGACCAGTCTTTGCCCGCGCGCAGGCGCAGGGCCACAGCGTAGGGGAAGGGCACATCGTCGATCCAGGGCGAATAGAGCTCGGGTGGTGGCTCGTCGGTGACCACCAGCAGGACCTCGGGCGCACCCTCGGCCAGGAGCGCGGCGGCCTCCAGGATGCCGTGCTCGAAGCCGTCACGTTCGCCGGCGATGGCGGTCATTTCGCAGGTGTCTTGCCGCAGGATCGACCACAGGCCGATCACCGCGTTGTGCACGGAGAGGCTGAACTGGGTCGGGGAAAGCGGTTGTTCGACGGCCAGCTCGCGCAGCAGTTCCAGGCTGCGGGCGGTTTCGCCGTGGCGGGAGACGAAGATCAGCGGCATCGGCGCGCGGCCTTCGGCCAGCGGCCAGGCGACACTGAACACCATCCGCGCCAGTGGGCTGAGGCGGCGACGCTGCAGGGCGGGGAGAAAGGCGACATCCGGTTGGGCGCCGGCTTCAGGAAGACGTTCTTCCCGTACCCAGCTCTGCCAGTCGGCAATCGTGGACAGGCCCGGGGCCCAGGCGCTCCACTGGTCGATATTGAATTGAATCACGCTGCGAGCTCTTGTTGGCCCTTGTGGGCATCCCTGTCGGCAAATGGTCTTCCTTGGTTCACCAAGGGCTTCGTCGACACGTGCCATGGCGCAATGCTGGCATTATCCGGGTCACGGGAGGGTCAAGCAAACCTTTGCTTACAAAATCGATAACGAGTGTAAATAGAAATTTCCTCAATTTACCGCTGACTGCGTGAACGCGCGTTGACGAATTCCCGATAACCGCCGAGTGGTCGTCAGATGGGTGCTCGCCCTTGTCATGGGCTTTGCATAGAATCCTCCAGCACTCGAATGTTCCTGGAGGGATGGCTGATGCGACGCGTGGTGTTCAATCAGAAGGGCGGGGTCGGCAAGTCGAGCATCGCCTGCAACCTGGCGGCAGTGAGCGCAGCGGAGGGCTATCGCACCTTGCTGGTGGACCTGGATGCCCAGGCCAACTCCACGCACTACCTCACCGGCCTGACCGGCGAGGACCTGCCGGTGGGCATCGCCGATTTCTTCAAGCAGACGCTGGCGTCCGGCCCCTTCAGCCGCAAGGGCAAGGTCGATATCTACGAGACCCCCTTCGACAACCTGCACATCGTCACCGCCAGCCCGGAGCTGGCCGACCTGCAGCCCAAGCTCGAGCAGAAGCACAAGATCAACAAGCTGCGCAAACTGCTGGACGAGCTTTCCGAAGACTACGACCGAATCTACCTGGATACGCCGCCAGCGCTGAACTTCTACACGGTTTCCGCGTTGATCGCTGCCGATCGCTGCCTGATTCCCTTCGATTGCGACAGCTTCTCCCGCCAGGCACTGTACGGCCTGCTGCAGGAGATCGAAGAGCTGAAGGAAGACCACAACGAAGAGCTGGAAGTTGAAGGCATCGTGGTCAACCAGTTCCAGCCGCGCGCCACGCTGCCGCAGCAACTGCTGGATGAACTGGTGGAAGAGGAACTGCCGGTGCTGCCGGTGTACCTGATGAGCTCGGTGAAGATGCGCGAGTCGCACCAGGCCTGCACCCCGCTGATCTTCCTCGAGCCGCGGCACAAGCTGACCCAGCAGTTCGTCGAACTGCACAACCTGCTGGAAGCCTGAGCGGTTACTGGCTGATCAGCACATCGCAGGGTGGCCGACGCAGGAAGTGGCGCGTCGAGCTGCCCAGCATGGCCTGCTCGATGGCGCCGCGGCTGCGGCTGCCGAGCACCAGCAGGTCCGGCGTCCATTCCCGCAGGGCGGTTTCCAGCGCTTGCTGGGCCGTGCCTTGCTGCACCGCACAGAGCAATTGCGGCCCTTCGGCCGGCACCTGTGCGCGTTCATCCTGCAGGGCCTGGCGCAGCAGGTCGCGCTGAGTGTCCAGGTGCGCGTCGGCGCGTCCCGCCTTCTTCCCCGGCTGATAGGCATTGAGTGCCAGGAGTTCCGCGCCAGGGGGCAGCAACTGGTAGCCCGCGCGCCAGGCCTGGCAGGAGCAGTGCGACAGGTCGATCCCGGCCAAGGCCTTGGCATAGGGCGCAGCGGATTCCTCCACCGCCAGCAGGATCGGCGTCCGGCAATGCCGGGCGATGCGCTCCAGGGTGGTGCCGTCGAAGCGTTCCAGCAGCTGTTGATGGTGCGCGCCGATCACCAGCAGGTCGGCCTTGAGCTCCTGCATGGCCGCGGTGACCGTCGTCGCCGCGCGACCCTGGCGGATCACCAGCTGGTAGTCGGTGATGTCGCTGGCGCGGGCGGCGTCGCGCAGGGCCACCTCGGCGGCCTCGCGCACCGTGTCCATCATGCGGTCGGGAAAGTATTCCTCGATGACGTGCAGCAGCGTGACGCTGGCGCCGTGTTGACGCGCCAGTTGGGCGGCGCGGCGCACGGCGATGTCCGCCTCGACACTGAGGTCATGGGCGACGAGCAGGTTCTGGTACATGGTGGATTCCCTCTGGTGGCGCTTCCACTGTCGCGCCACGTAGGAAATTTCACCTTGATGCAGGGCAATGGCCGGCCTCAGCGGCTGCGCAGCTGATAGATGGCATGGCTTTCGGCGACGATGTTGCCCTCTTCGTCCTTCAACTGCAGGTCGAGGATGAACTCGGACTTGCCGTGGTGCGTGGCTTCCTCGCCGATACGCTGGATCTCCGCCTCGCTGAGCTGCGCCTCCACGGTCACGTCGCTGGCCGCCGGGCGCAGGAAGCGCAGGCCGGCCTCCTTGACGATGGGGTAGAAGTGCCGGGCGTCGAAGCTGGTCAGCGTCAGCACGCCGCCGGGCAGTTCGGCCACGGTGAACAGCGCCCCGGCGTACATGTTGTGGAGGTGGTTCTCGTTGCCCTTGAGCGGCATGCGCAGGCGCACGCGGCCCGGCTCCAGCACCTCGGCCTTGAGGCCGGTGCGCTTGACGAAGGCGATGTGTTCTTCGGTGAGCTGGCGGATGAAGTCTTCGGGGTAGGACGGCATGGGCGTGCTCCGTTGGCTTTTTGCCCAAGCCTAGCCGCCCCGCGCGGCCTGGCAACGACCGCGTGGATTGACCGAAACGCTCGTTCTCAGATGCCCTGGCGTGCCAGCCAGTCGAGCAGCTGCGGCAGCGGCATGGCACCGCTCTGGCGCGCCACTTCCTGGCCATTGCGCAGCAGGATCAGGCTGGGAATCGAGCGAATCCCCAGGCGCGTGGACAGGTTCGGGTTGGCATCGCTGTCCAGCTTGGCCAGCCGCACCTTGCCCGAGAGCCGCGCGGCGGCCTGCTCGAACACCGGCGCAAAACCCTTGCACGGCCCACACCAGTCGGCCCAGACGTCCACCAGCAGCGGCAGATCGCCCTTGGCCTGAGCGGCGAAGCCGGCTTCGTCGAGGTCGAACGGGGTGTCCAGCACGATAGGCGACTGGCAGCGGCCGCAACTGGGCGAATCGCCCAGGCGCGCGGCGGGGACGCGGTTGAGGCCGTTGCAGTTGGGGCAGGGGATGATCAGGGGATCGGACATGGTGGGGCTCCTCGAGTATGGGGAGCTAAGTGGAGGCGGGGCGGTGAGATATCAACCGCAAGGATGGGGGAGCGGGAAGAAGGCGGGGCTGAGGTAGGTCGTGGGGGAAAGGGGGCAGCTTAATTCTTCTACTCTAGATCTATCCTGCGAGTCATAGTCTTGATGCAGAAAATAAGTATGTCCCCCTTAATATCACTTTATCTCATTGGATAATCTGTTGGTCATGGGCGTCGTCACTCACTCGCTCCCGAATCCACTCGCCCAGTAAACTTGATCTACATGGTAGGGGTCAACGCCAAATCCTTCTGGGTAGTCTTTAAAACCAGGGAGTTCTTTTAAACTTTCGATCGCGGCAAGGGCCGTTTCTTGGGAGGAAAAAACGCCAATCGTCTTATAGCTCTCGAAGTTGGATTCTTGCCAGTGGTAAATCACATACATCATCACTTGCGTATCCTCAGTTACTCGAATGAGCGATCTGCCCATTTCTGGATTCTATTGAACTCTGTAGTAGGGCCTCTACCCCATTCTCCGGGACCATAGCGTTCATTAAGAATACGCTCCGCAGGGAAAAGGGGGCTGATTTATTTTTCTACTCTAGATCACATCTTGTTGGTCATAGTCTAATGCAGAAAATAAATCTGTCCCCTTTACCTCGTCCCCTTTACCTCCTTTACCTTGTCTGTCCCCTTTACCTTGCCTGTTAAAATTTGATCTTGTCTGTCGCGCTAGCTGTCGCTTCTATTAAATATATAGGGGTCGAAGTCGATGCTTGCACCGGCTGTGCTTATTAGAAAAAGTGTCTCGCATGTCAAATGGAAGGAGGGTCGAATTCCCTCGCTTGATTTTATAGATATTCCAATCTCGGGTTTTTGCTTGGCTAGATCGGACAAATTTAATGTGTGTTTTTTTCTTGGCGCACTGTCAAGCACTTCTTTTATCAGTTCGTCGAGAATTTCTGAGTTGTAGAAGTTTCGACTAGATTCCGCAATAACTATAGTGGAAGGTCCACTCTCCTCTGAGTCGACATCTACGATCAGCCTAACCAGTACAATGCTTGTCATTTCCACCTTGCCTCTGTGTCCACTGGTTCATCCTTACATTTGCAACCCCAGCGCTTAACCACGATCCGCCCGTCCATACATTCGCACAGGTCAAATTTCCCACCACCTTTTTGGCCAATAGCGCTCCACTTGAGTTCGTGCGGATCATAGCCTAAAGATTCGATTAGCCTTTCATCAAGCTTCTTGTCGCATCTGTCTACACAGTTTTGCTCGTCCGTATCAGATTCGGATGCTGCCGTTGCGTTACCAGCGGTGCTAGCCACGTTGGCAATTTGAACGACAGCTACCGCTCCGGCGCCTGCCCATAGTACATCGGTTAAAGTTATGCCTCCCCAAACCAGTACTGGTACGAACTCTCCGGTAGGGTCCGTCTGTGTCATGGGGTTTTGATAGGTATACCCGTAGGTGCTAAACCCTCCCTTAAGCCCAATTGGATCAATCTCCACATACCTTCCAGTCTCAGCGTCATAATCCCGGAAGTAGTTGTAATGCAGCCCACTCTCCCCGTTGCGGAAAAGGGGGCTGATTTATTTTCCACTCTGGATCACATCTTGTGAGTAATAGTCTAATGCAGAAAATAAATCTGTCCCCTTTTTGCTGTCCCCTTTTTGCCCCGTAGGGGAAATGGGCAACTTTACTTTTCCACTCTAGGTCCATCCAGCGAGTAATGGTCTTAATGCAGAAAATGAACGTGACCGATTTTGCTTTGTCTTTGTGCTCTAGTGAAAATTAAAATACCTTGTCATGCCAGTAAGAATCTTGGTTTTCGAAAAACCAAGTTCTATTTCTGTCTGTCAGAAAATGTTTCAATTGAGTCATGTCAATGTTATACCTATAGGTGATCGCTATAAGTTCACGCAAGTCTAGATCTGAAATTTCCTGAATGATTGAAATTTTTATTTCATCCTCTTCGCCTAGTACTTCAATGATGCATTCAATTCTTCCGAGCCAAGCGAAAAATAGTTCCTCATCTATTGGAGATAGGAATTCAACTTCTCGACAGCGCAAATACCTCATCTCTTCTTTCCTCCCGGATATATATTTGTGTGCTTTCCAGTTCTAGGGTTTTGGACATCCCAATGAGGGCCTCCATGTGCGGAACCTGTTGTACCAGGCATGGAACCTGCCGGACCAGAATCGGAAAAGGGGACCGGAAAAGGGGACGGACGGAAAAGCGGACTGATTTATTTTTCTACTCTGGATCACATCTTGTGATGTCATAGTTTAATGCAGAAAATAAATCGGTCCCCCTTTATGTCAATGGCGCGCGGCGAGCAGGGAAATAGCTGTTCGCCCTGCAGGGCGGATAACGCTGGCGCGTTACTCGCCCTACCAATGCTCAGGAGGAACGTCTGACCCATTTATGTTGGAGTTTTTTCAGCAGGGATATTTTTCTGACAATTGAGTGATCAGTATCTGCATTAATTTCTCGCTGGATTGTTCTCCCGATGTCTTCTCGTTTATCAGATTTATTATCTGTTCAGATGTTAGTTTTATGTTGGCGCCAGGGCAGTAAAATCCGGGCAGACCTTTACTTCTCATCGCCGCGTTACTGTAGGTAAGTGCATATGATATCCCTGAAATGAAAGCTAGGGTCTCCACGTAGCCTGCGCCGTCAATTGAGAAATTTGGCTTTGGCGTCCATTCAGCAGAGAATGTAGTACTGGAGCCAAGTAGAAAAGTTAAAGCTAATGCTGATTTCTTCATGTTAGGCGCCTATTGGGTACATATGCTGCTTGATGTTCGGAAAAGGGGATTGATTTATTTTTCTACTCTAGATCGCATCTTGTTGGTCATAGTCTAATGCAGAAAATAAATCTGTCCCCCTTTACTCGCACCTAGTTATCACCTTCCTCATCGGAGAAATAGTTATCGATGCTGAGAGGAATGCCATAGCTAGAAATTTCCGCTAGCAAGCATGGAGATAGCGTAGGGCCGCCGCTAAAGCTTGACTGAAAGTGAGCACACCACCAAAGGCCATTAAATTGATGTCCGAGGGAGATGATTTCGGGCTTTCGGGAGCTTAGGTTCCTGAGAAGAAATTCCAAGCCATCTTCGAGATACTCCCACTCCGGTAGAAATCCAGCTTCACCTTTCCCATTGTATGCCCAAAATGGGCGTCGCTTCCTCGTATATGACTGGCTTTGAAGTTGGTCCAGTGTATTGCTTGGTTGCAGGCTCAATCGAGTTGAAATCTCGGTTGGCTCTAAAGTTTCACCTGAGAATCTTAATTCTACAGTGTAAGCATGGGTCATTATATTTTCCCCCTTTAATCATGGCATCACTGCGTTGGCTGGGATCGTAGGCCAAAGAAGCGGAAAGAGTGACGGTACCATTCGTAGGCATCGATAAACCACATAGAGGGGAGAAGGGGACTGATTTATTTTTCTACTCTAGATCATGTCTTGTGATGTCATGGTCTAATGTAGAAAATAAATCTGTCCCCTTTTTGTCCTTTTTGTATTGTGTTTATTTGTTTCATTGGGCTTTGCGTGAGTGAATGTATAGCCCGATTAAGAATATTGCTAGTCCGATTTTGTTAATGATCCTAGCAGCGTCTGTGGAACTCTATAGGATAAGGTGGGTTGGTAGCGTTGTGGAAAATAATATAAAGCCGAGCACTATTGCCTTGGTGCTGGCTGTGAAGATTGATTTGTCTTTCTGGTGAGGGTTCCAAACCATCAGCGCAATGCCTAGTATTGATAAATAGAAAGAGAAGATCATCACTTTTATGGTGAGAGATTTGAATGTCTCCAACTCTATCGTGGCTGGTTTGAAAAATGCGAAGGCTCCGGAAGCTGTGAAGAGGAGTGCGCCTGCTAGTGCGAGCCACGAATGCTTTAATTCTAAAATGCGCACTTTACCGTTTTTAGACATGCTTTAGCTCCTGCGGCAGCACCCTCTCCGATGCCAACCTCTAGTGACCCCGAGGTGTCTTTTCCGTTCGTTGTGTAGTCGCCAGTAACGCTTGCACCAGCGCCGCCGCGAGCGAACAAGCCTCCAGATACGTCATTGTCGACAGGGCAAAGATCTTGGCTCGAGCCGGATGCTGCTATTCCGGCGCCTCCTGCTAAGCCAATTCCGCTGGCTGCACAGGTTTCCACAATGAAGCAGACATTACTATTGCCGTTGCCTGTCCCTACTGCAAGCTGGACTTTAGCATCGCCACCTAGTCCGTTTGCGAATATCCCACGGAAAAGGGCACGGAAAAGGGGACTGATTTATTTTTCTACTCTGGATCACATCTTGTGATGTCATAGTCTAATGCAGAAAATAAATCTGTCCCCTTTTTGCTCGGTCCCCTTTTTGCTCTCTTAAGTGCGGATTTTAAGGAGAAGGAGGTCTGGTGGGGTATGGATGTTAAGTAGATTGATAAATACCCCTCCACAACTAAATTTTTGATAATTGTGAAGGGGTGGTTTTTGTCACTATAAAAATTTGAGCTTGTCTGTCGCGCTAGCTGTCGCTTCTATTAAATATGTAGGGGTCGAAGTCGATGCTTGCACCGGCTGTGCTTATTAGATGAAGTGTCTCGCATGTTAAATGGAAGGAGGGTCGAATTCCCTCGCTTGATTTTATAGATATTCCAATCTCGGGTTTTTGCTTGGCTAGATCGGACAAATTTAATGTGTGTTTTTTTCTTGGTGCACTGTCAAGCACTTCTTTTATCAGTTCGTCGAGAATCTCTGAGTTGTAGAAGTTTCGACTAGATTCCGCAATAACTATAGTGGAAGGTCCACTCTCCTCTGAGTCGACATCTACGATCAGCCTAACCAGTACAATGCTTGTCATTTCCACCTTGCCCCTGTGTCCACTGGTTCATCCTTGCCTTTGCAACCCCAGCGCTTAACCACGATCCGCCCGTCCATACATCCGCACAGGTCAAATTTCCCACCACCTTTTTGGCCAATAGCGCTCCACTTGAGTTCGTGCGGATCATAGCCTAAAGATTCGATTAGCCTTTCATCAAGCTTCTTGTCGCATCTGTCTACGCAGTTTTGGGAAAAGGGGACTGATTTATTTTTCTACTCTAGATCACATCTTGTTGGTCATAGTCTAATGCAGAAAATAAATCTGTCCCCTTTACCGCTCTGGCATACTGTGAGTCGTAGTCTGGATGCAGAAAATAAAGCCGTCCCCTTTATCCATTGTGTTTTAAGATTGAATTTATCTGGGTAAATAGTAAACG
Organism: Enterobacterales bacterium AE_CKDN230030158-1A_HGKHYDSX7; assembly: GCA_046940325.1. Classification (GTDB taxonomy): domain Bacteria; phylum Pseudomonadota; class Gammaproteobacteria; order Pseudomonadales; family Pseudomonadaceae; genus Pseudomonas. The sequence goes on from JBKYMN010000005.1 coordinate 72,371, forward strand.
CCATAAATGCAAATGGCTGTGATGGCTGCCGAAACTCTGCACCAAAATACCAGCTTTGATTCTGTTGCTGGAACTCCACCTTTACCATATGGGAAAATCAGAAACAAGCCATTCAGTATGTTCCATCCCCCCCAGAAGCTCTTGTCCTCTCTTTTTCCATATGCAATGACATGAAGTGCGATCATTGTCACTATAGATAAAGCCATAACTAATTTTGTCAGAGTTAGCACTATCTTAGTTTCCAGTTTTTGGCTTATGGGTTTTTTTATTTTTCGGATATGCCACCCAGTTCGTACGAAGGCAAAGGGAGTGATCCAAAAAAACCAATTTGAGTACAGAAGCTTCCATTGCGCTTAAAGCCAACTCCGATTCCAAGCCCGACCTTTCCAGGTAGAGGAAGTCCAGGGGGTTGAAGTTTGTTGTCGCAATTTGGATCGTATATCCCACAGTCCTTGCTTGCCTCCTGTACAGTGCATGAAGTTGGCTCTTTCGGTAGCTCGCAGATTTCAATTCCTCCACCAATAGTAGATTGAATACTGGCTTGAGGCTCGCTATCGGTACTTGAAAAACCTAAGCAGCCGACTAGGCACCCAAATGTGCCAACGCTTAGTTTTGGAGGGTTCTTTACGCCGGTACTACCCCATAACCCATACATGTCTATAGTGCTTAGAGGATTCCCATTGACATATTCGTAGGTATTCAACCCGCCCCTCAGCCCAATCGGATCACTCTCCACATACCGCCCAGTCTCCGGATCGTAATCTCGAAAATAGTTGTAGTGTAGCCCGCTTTCCCCATCGAAATACTGCCCCGGTAACCGCAGATTCAACACCGTCTGCTGCCCGCTTCCCTGCGGGTCCTGATTGGGTGCGCCATTGCCAAAGGCATCCGACTGCCATTGCCAGACAATCTGCTGAGTCGCTGAAGTCGCCAGGCGCGGCGTGTTCAGGTGGTCGCTGTGCAGGTAGAGCACGCGCGGTGCGTTGCTGCCCGGTTTCTCCACGCTGGCCAGCGGCATGCTGCCGAGCCACAGATACGCCTGGCTGCGCTGCTGAGTGGCGGCGCCGTTGTAGTCGGTCTCCGCCAGTAATTGGCCGTCCGGGCCGTACAGGTAGGTGGTGAAGCCCTGGCCGGTGAGCTTGGCGATGCGCTGGCCGAGGCTGTTGTAGCGATACTCGGCAACCTGCTGGCCGTTGATCTTCACGGTGGCCAGGCGGTTCTGCGCGTCGTAGCCGAGCAGTCGGCTGGTGCGGTCCTGGGTCAGGTTGCCGGCGGCGTCAGCAGTGACGGGTTGTCCGTCGATTGCAGTCAGGCGGTTGCTGTTGCTGGCGTACTGGTAGGCAGTGGTCGCCGTGGTGCCGTTCTCGGTGACTTGCCGCTGCGTGCGGTTGCCCACCGCGTCGTAGCTGTAGCTGCCCTGCTTACCGGTGGCGTTCTCGCTGGTCAGGCGGTCCAGTGCGTCGTAGCCGAAGGTCAGCGTGCCCCAGAGGTTGTTCGCCAGTTCAGTGATGTTGCCGTTGGCGTCGCGCTGGTAGTCGTTGCGCCACGGGCCGACGTCCTGGCGGGTCAGTCGGTAGTCCTGGTCGTACGTGCGGCTCAGCTGGATGCCATTGGCCCAGGTCAGTTGCTGCAGCGGGCCGAAGGGCAGGTAGCTGATGCCGCTGGCCAGGTTACTGGCGTTGCCGCCATCGAGGGCCAGCGTCACGTTGCTGACCTGGCCGCCCGCGTTGCGTGGGTAGCCCACCTGCACGGCGCCCGGATAGCCGATGCCCACCAGTTGGTCGGCGGCGTCGTACTGGAAGGTCAGGGTGTCCGCAAGCGCCTGGCCATTGATGCTGAGGTTGCGCGCCTGCTCGATCAGGTTGCCGCGTGCGTCGTAGCGGTAGGCGAGAGTGCCGCTGCCGTCCTGGATCGCGGTCAGGCGGCCCATACCGAAGTTGCCGCTCGCCGTGGCGTCGTAGCTGTAGGTGGCGTCAAGCGCCGGAGTGGCCGGGTAGTGGCGCGCGGTGAGGCGGTTCAGCGCGTCGTAGCTGAAGGTGACCACTACGCCACGGGCGTTGGTCTGCTGGGTGACATTGCCGGCGGCGTCGTACTCGAAGGTGCTGGTGCCGCTGTCCGGGCTGATCAGCTTGGTCTGGTTGCCCAGGCCGTCGTACTCGTAGCGGGTGGTGATGCCGCGCGGGTCCTGCACCTGGGTCAGGTTGTCCTGGGCGTCGTAGCCGAGTTGGGTGACGCCGTTCAGCGCATCGGTCTGCGAGACCAGCCGATCCAGCGCATCGAAGCCGCTGGTACTGCTGAATTGCCGGGGATTGGTGTGACCGGTGGGGTTGTCGTTGAGGTCGTACTGATAGTGATCGGTCTGCGTGCTGGCACCGACCGAGCGCAGCAGCCGGCCCAGTTCGTCGTAGACCCAGGTTTGCTGCTGCTTGAGCGTGCCGGTGGCGTCCTTCAGGCGTTGCGCGGTGCGCTTGCCGGCCACGTCGACGTCGTACTCCACGCGTTCGCCAAGGTTGTTGGTGATCGCCGTCAGGCGGCGTGCCGGGTCGTAGGTGTATTGCAGCCAGGTGCCGTCGGCACGGGTGATTTTGGTGAGCTGCCCGACCGCATCGTGCTCGAAGCTGGTGGTGCTGCCGGCGGTGGTGATGCTCGCCAGCTTGGGATCGACGCCGCTGTAGGTCAGGGTACTGACCACGCCGTTGGCATCGGTGACGGTGCCGGGGTTGCCGCTCTCATCGTAGTTGCCGAGCTGGGTGTCCTGACCCAGGGCGTTGGTGACCTTGGTGAGGTTGCCCTTGGCGTCGTAGCTGTAGTGGGTGACGTCCTGCACGTCGGTGCGCGGGCCGTCAGCGCTTTCGATCAGTCCCTGGGCGGTATAGGTGTAATTCCAGCTACGCTCGGCCGCTGTCGCGGACATAGCGAGGCCGCAGGCAAGGGCGAGCGCGCCCAGCCTGTACATGGGATGTACCTGCATGATGACTTCCTTGGCGTTAGCGGGGGGTGACGATCTGGCCGGTCTGGCGGCCCTGGGCGTCGTACTGATAGGTGGTGATGCGGGACGGTTCGGTGACCTTGGTCTTCAGGAACAACGTCGGGTGCCACTCGGTGGTGATGGTGCGTGCCTGCGGGCTGCCGGCGGCTTCGGTGCGGCTGGTTTCGAGGCCTCGGTCGTTGTAGTCGTAGGTGGTGAGGTTGCCTTTGGCGTCGGTCCTGGTTTTCAGCAGGCCATTAGTGTCGTACGTGAAGACGGAGTTGCTGTAGGGGCAGTTAGGAGTGGGTTCTCCCTGAATGGAGGTCACACGCTTGACGCCCTGAAATGCCTGGAAACGATAAGTCGTCTTTTTTCCGTACTCATTGGTTACCGAGGTTGATCCGTCGCTGTTGTAGGTGACGGAACCGTGGTCTGCTTGCCCCGCGTGCAGGCTTTCAACCGCCCGACCTTTATCGTCGTAGCTCCACGTGGCATAGCGAATGCCGAGTTCGTCGGTGATGCCGGTTAGCAGCTTTGGATTTTGCGGGTCCTCGTAATGGTATTTTCGGGAAGTTGTTTTGCCCTGAAGTTTTTTGTCTACCTGGGTCAGTGCGCCAGATGAAGAGTAACTGTAAGTGATCTCACCTGTGCTGGTTTGTAGCTTCAGTGGCTGATGAAGGTTGTCCTCAGTCAGTTCCAGATGTTCGCCGAACTCGTCTTCGATTATGATGTTTGAGTCGGTATATATTAGGTGGATGACTTTGTTGTCCGCGCTCTTCCATGTCGTAAGGCGCCCCTCGTTGTTGTAGGTGAATTCCTCTCCGCTGATGTCGGAGTAAACCCAATCTTGATTATTCTTTCTAATCACTCCAGATTCGCCTGGCGGTGTGCTTACCACCTCTCCGCTTACAGGGAATGAGGTTTCGCGCCCATCATTTCTAACGAGTCCGACAATCCCGACAATGAGTTTCAAATGAGACGAATAATTGTGGCGCCAAGTACCGTCGAGTCCGTTGTAGTACCTGATAAGAGCCAGCGATGAAGAGCTCGGCGATGAGTAGTCAAACTCCTTCTGAAACTTGTTCCCATTTGATATGTTGATTGGATTCAGGGCGAAGAGGTCGGGGGATGGACTGCAAGCGTAAGACGAGTCGCCTTTTTCCTCGTTTTGTGTGCAGGTTCCAGATATTTTGTTAAATGAGCCGGTGGAGCAAGGCGTGCCGCGTCGGTAGAGAACGCCATGCGGTACTTTGGTTCGATTTTCTTTTGCACTGTAGTAAACAAGAGTGCATCGATAAAAGTCGTCCCTTATGTACTCCATGGTGTTTGATGTCAGAGTGTAATCTAGGTTGTGATCTCTATAGTAGGTGTCGTTGTAATTTATGGTCCAAGTGCATGCGGCTTCTGGGGTAGGGTAAGGTTCGGCATAAATATCCCCAGCATTTACCCACCAGTAATCGGCGAGTGCATTTGTGCTGAGTGCCATGATTAGTGCTGTCAATAGAGTTCGCATAGGGTTTTCCGTTTTTAACTGTGGCGGTTTTGTTTGGCATCGATGACTGGTTGGGGTTTTGTGAGATTTTGGTTGTGCTGCAGTACCGGCTGATTTTTGGGGGTGTAAATGAAAAGACCGGCTCAGTGGCCGGTCTCATGTTTGTATTATTTGAATGCGTAACTTTGCAGTGTTAATTCATTTTTAATGCCTGATTCCCGACTAGGCAATGCAGAAACTGCAATCAGCTGCAATAGGAGGTAGTTGCACCCGCATTGCACTGTTATGCACATGCTCCCAATGCATAATCGCTTCAAGTTGCGGACTCGCGGTAGAGTCTTCGCGTGTTATCCGCCGAATTACCTTCCTCGTCCAATTCATCGGACTAGGACGGAGCGAACTCCATCCCCAATGCACCATGGGCGCTAGAGCCGCCTGCCGCGCTGCTCATGGTCCGCCTGGTGAAGCGAATGCGCATCGGAGGCCAGGAGCAGAAGCGAGCGGCTGATCTGCAGGACGTTGCGTACGGGGCTGACGTCCAGGTCGACGTGGGTGAGGGTTCCGAGGAGTTCGATAAGCGCAATCAGGCGGTCTTCGGCGGCGTTGTACAGCTCGTTGGCGGGGGCGTCGGTGCGGAGGTAGAGCGTGGCGTCGCGGGGGTTGCGGCCGTGTTGTGAGTCGGTTCCCAGGGGGATGAAACGGTCGAAGTCAGGGCGGACGGGTGACGTACTATGCTCGAAAGCTATGGTCAGTTCTCTTTCAACTGGTTGTGGTTAGCGCACCTTCGGTGTTGTAGCACCGGGGGGCTCGCGTCTTTTGGGAGCTACAAAATTCTTGTCGATCCGCGCCGTTCGGCACTTCTGGATCGCTATCTTCCCGTGACGGGAAAATCTCGGAAAATTCCGTAATCGTGCTGTTTATGGACGGGAAGATGCCGTCACTCTACGTTTTCATGGCGAGCGAAAGTGCGGTGGGAGGGAGATTCCACCGCGTCTGGCAGGAGCTTGGGAAAAGGCGGGTGAGGGTGGGGTAGGACGGCGGGAAAGCGACGTAGTCCAGCTCGGTTTTTGGCTCCAGGCGGATTCGCGAGCAAGCTCGCTCCTACAAGGTGTCGGTCGGTGTGTAGGGCGGATAACCTGGAACAGGTTATCCGCCAGCTCTGCTCGGGCCCCGCAAGGCGGATAACGCTGGCGCGTTATTCGCCCTACTAAAGCTGGCGGCCGGGGAAGGCGCGTCAGACGCGGAAGTGGCTGACCAGGGTCTGCAACTGGCCGCCGAGGCGGGCAAGTTCGACGCTGGAGGCGGCGACTTCTTCGTTGGCGGAGGCGGTCTGTTCGGAGACGTCGCGCACGTTGACGACGCTGCGGCTGATTTCCTCGGCGACGGCGCTCTGTTCTTCGGCGGCAGTAGCGATCTGCTGGTTCATCGCCTGGATGTTGGAGACGGTGCGGGTGATCTCGCCCAGTGACTCGCCGGCCTGGCGGCTGAGGGCGACGCTGCTGGCGGTGAGTTCGCGGCTGCCGAGCATGACGCTGGAGACCTGGCGGGTGCCACTCTGCAGGCCGGCGACCAGGGCTTCGATCTCCTCGGTGGATTGCTGGGTGCGCTGGGCCAGGCCGCGCACTTCGTCGGCGACCACGGCGAAGCCGCGCCCGGCCTCGCCCGCGCGGGCGGCTTCGATAGCGGCGTTGAGGGCCAGCAGGTTGGTCTGTTCGGCGACCGACTTGATCACGTCCATGACCTTGCCGATCTTCTCGCTCTCCTGCTCCAGGCGTTGCATGGCCTCGGCGGAGCGTTCGACTTCCTCGGCCAGGCGCTCGATCTGCTCCACGGCCTTGTTCACCACGCGGTCGCCGTCCTGAGCCTGGTGGTCGGCGGCGGAGGCGGCCTGGGAGGCCTGCTCGGCGTTGCGCGCCACTTCCTGCACGGTGGCGGACATTTCATGCATTGCCGTGGCGACCTGGTCGGTTTCGACCTTCTGGGTGTTGGCGCCGGCGCTGGTCTGCTCGGTGACGGCGGAGAGTTCCTCGGCGGCGCTGGCGATCTGGGTGACGCCGTCGCGGATGCCGCCGATGAGTTCGCGCAGGCTCTGGCTCATGCGCTGCATGCTCTGTTGCAGGCGGCCCAGTTCGTCGCGGCGGCTGATGTGCAGGTTTTGCGACAGGTCGCCGGCGGCGATGCGGTCGACCACGGCCATGGTGTCGTGCAGCGGGCGGGTGATCTGGCGGGTGATGACCAGCGCGGCGATGCTGCCCAGCACCAGGGCAAGCAGGGTGAACAGGGTTTGCAGGCTGCGCGCGCGGGCGCTTTCGGCGTCGCGGCGATCGAGCTGCAACTGGTAGAGATTTTCGCTGATCTTGACGATGTCCTGGCCTTGGGCGGTCATTTCCTTGCGCGCCTGGACGATGGCGGCCATGTTGCTGCGCAGGGTGGTGACGGCGTCGCGGTAGGCGCGCAGGGCGCTGCCCAATTGCTGGACGTACTGCGCTTCGGCGACGCCGAGGACGCTTTCCAGCGCGGGCAGGCCGGCGATGCTTTCGTCGAGTTGGCGGGTGACGCCGTCGCCGTTGCTGGTCAGCGCGGTGGCGAGGTAGTCGCGCACGTCGTAGCGCGCCTGCAGCAGGTCCTCGCGGGTGCCGGTGATGGCCTGGAAGCGGGTGGCGCGCTCTTCATCGGCCGGGGCCTTGAGCACGTCCTGCTGGATGCTGGCGGTCAGTTCGGTGGCGCGGGCGGCGTTGTCCTGCAGGGCGCGGCGGGTGATGCCGGCGCTCTGGTAGCCGGCGCGCATGGCGGCCAGGGACTTTTCGTAGTCGCCGATGATCCCGCCGAGCTGGTCGAGCAGGCGCACGTTCTCGGGGCTGACGAAGGAGGCGCGCAACTTCTGCTGCTGGGCCTTGAAGTCGGCCAGGGTGCTCATGACGTTGGCGGCTTCCTGCTCGGCGCCGTCGGCGATCATGTACTGCAGGCGGGTGATGCGCAGCTTGGTGAGGCGTGAGTTGAGCTCGGTGATGTCGCTCATCCAGTTGCTGCGGTCGATCAGCGAGCCCAGGCCGACCCAGCTGACGATGGCGAGGATGGCGGTGAAGGCGAGCACCAGGCCGAAGCCCAGGGCCAACTTGAGGTTGACGCTCAAGTCGGAAATCCAGCGGTTCATTGACGATCTCCAGGAAAGGTTGCGTGAAGTCAGGCCGTTCGGAGATTGTTCTTGTTGGGGGCCAGGCGGGCGGACCGCGCCAAGACCCTATCGGCAGGGCTGGGCAGAACCGTATGGTCACGGGCGAAAAAAGTTCGCCACCGGCCGGCGCCGTGAGGCGGGTCGGAGGTCAGGGGGCGGGGAAAGGCGGACGAATCCCTGTTCGCTGGCGTGTCGTTCGGTGCGGTGGCGCGCTGGCTGTCGGCGCTGGGCGGGATTGTACGGAATGGGCCGGTGCGGCGTCTGCAAAATGATGGCAAAGAGATATTGCGGGCGCCCGCACGAGGCCCCTTGGGGACTCGTGCGGGGCCGTCCGGGTCAGGCCTTGGCGGCGTCCAGCGCCTGGGCCAGGTCGGCGAGGATGTCGTCGATGTGCTCGATGCCGATGGACAGGCGCACCATGTCGCGCGGCACGCCGGCTTTCTCCAGCTCCTCGTCGTTGAGCTGGCGGTGGGTGGTGGAGGCCGGGTGGCAGGCGAGGGACTTGGCGTCGCCGATGTTCACCAGGCGCACCACCAGTTTGAGCGCGTCGATGAAGCGTGCGCCGGCTTCCTGGCCGCCCTGGATGCCGAAGGAGAGGATCGCTGCGGGCCTGCCGCCCATGTAGCGCAGCGCCAGTTCCTGCTCGGGGTGATCGGCGAGGCCGGCGTATTTCACCCAGCTGACTTGCGGGTGGTCCTGCAGGTACTGGGCGACCTTCACGGCGTTCTCGCAGTGGCGCTCCATGCGCAGGGCGAGGGTTTCCAGTCCCTGCAGGATGAGGAAGGCATTGAACGGCGAGAGCGCGGCGCCGGTGTTGCGCAGCGGCACCACGCGGCAGCGGCCGATGAAGGCCGCTGGGCCGAAGGCTTCGGTGTAGGTGACGCCGTGGTAGGACGGATCAGGCGTATTGAGCAGCGGGAAGCGCGCTTTGTTGTCGGCCCAGGGGAATTTGCCGGAGTCGACGACGATGCCGCCGATGCTGGTGCCGTGGCCGCCGATGTACTTGGTCAGCGAGTGCACGACGATGTCCGCGCCGTGTTCGAAGGGGCGGCAGAGGATCGGCGTGGCGACGGTGTTGTCGACGATCAGCGGCACGCCGTGTCGGTGCGCAGCGTCGGCCAGGGCCTGGAGATCGACGATGTTGCCCGCGGGGTTGCCGATGGATTCGCAGAAGACCGCCTTGGTGCGCTCGTCGATCAGCGCTTCGAGGGCGGCGATGTCGTCGTGCGGCGCGAAGCGCGTCTGGATGCCGAAGCGCGGCAGGGTGTGGGCGAACAGGTTGTAGGTGCCGCCGTAGAGCTTGGCCACCGAGACGATGTTGTCGCCGGCTTCGGCGACGGTCTGGATGGCGTAGGTGATGGCGGCCATGCCGGAAGCCACAGCCAGCGCCGCGACGCCACCTTCCAGGGCGGCCACGCGTTCCTCCAGCACCGCGTTGGTGGGGTTCATGATGCGGGTGTAGATGTTGCCGGCGACCTTCAGGTCGAACAGGTCGGCGCCGTGCTGGGTGTCGTCGAAGGCGTAGGAGCTGGTCTGGTAGATCGGCACGGCCACGGCCCTGGTGGTCGGGTCGGGACTGTAGCCGGCGTGGATGGCAAGGGTTTCCGGTTTCATTGTTCGAGCGTCCTTGTGGCAGAAAGCCCCGAGGATGCGAGCGGCGCCCGGCACCGGTCAATGACCGGGAGCAATGGCCGGCGGGCGCCGCTAGATCGCTTTTTGCTGAGCTTAGAACCGAGTTACGAGGAGCAACTGATCTCCAGGTGCTTGCCCCAGTCCGGCGGACGGCGGGTGAAGGCTTCGGCGTCGGGCTGCTCTTCGAAGGGCTGGCTCAGCACTTCGTGCAGGCGGCGCACCGGGCCGTAGTCGCCCTGCTCGGCGGCGGTGATGGCTTCCTGGGCGAGGTAGTTGCGCAGCACGTAGAGCGGGTTGACTGCGTGCATGCGGGTGCGGCGCTCGTCCTGGCTGCCGCCTTCGCGCGCGGCGCGGGCCTGGTAGTCGGCGGCCCATGCGTCGAAGCCGGCGAGGTCGACGAAGTCTTCCCGGACCACGGCCAGCGCCTGCTCGGGCGCCTGCTCGCCGAGGCGGCGGAAGAACAGCGAGTAGTCCACCGCGCCTTTCTGCATGGTCTGCAGCAGGCGCTGCACCAACTCCAGGTCGCCGTCTTCGGCACTGGTGAAGCCCAGGCGGCGGCGCATCAGGTCGAGGTAGTGGGCCTGGTAGAGCGGCAGGAACAGGTCGAGGGTGGCGCGCAGGTCGTCGACTTCGACGAAGTGCACCAGGGTCTGGCCCAGCGCGGCGAGGTTCCAGTGGGCGATGGGCACCTGGTTGCTGAAGGAGTAGCGGCCGCTGTCGTCGGAGTGGTTGCAGATGTGGTTGGCGTCGAAGTCGTCGAGGAAGGCGTAGGGGCCGTAGTCGAAGGTGATGCCGAGGATCGACATGTTGTCGGTGTTCATCACGCCGTGGCAGAAGCCGTAGGCCTGCCACAGGGCGATCATCTGCGCGTTGCGCTCGACCACTTCGCGGAAGAAGGCGAGGTAGGGCTGCTCGTCCTGCAGGCACTCGGGGAAATATTCGCGCAGGACGAAGTCGCCAAGGGTCTTCAGCTGTTCTTCCTGCTTCGTGTAGTAGAAGTACTCGAAGTGGCCGAAGCGCACGTGGCTGGGGGCCATGCGCAGGAGCATGGCGCCGGTTTCCCTGGTTTCGCGCCACACCGTGGTGCTGGAGCCGGTGACGCAGAGTGCGCGGCTGCTGGGGATGCCGAGGGCGTGGAGGTATTCGCTGGCGAGGAATTCGCGGATCGACGAGCGCAGCACGGCGCGGCCGTCGCCCATGCGCGAGTAGGGTGTTTGCCCGGCGCCCTTGAGGTGCAGGTCCCAGTGTTCGCCGGCGTCGTTGACCACTTCGCCCAGCAGCAGGCCGCGGCCATCGCCCAGGCGCGGGTTGTAGGAGCCGAACTGGTGCCCGGAATAGACCATGGCGCGGGGCTCGGCTTCGGACCAGAGCTTGTGGCCGGCGAAGATTTCGGCGAACACCGGGGTGTCCGCCTCGCTCGGGTCGAGGTCGAGCAGGGCCATGGCCTTCGGGCTGGCCACGACCAGGCGCGGGTCGGCGAGGGGATCGGGCAGGACTTCGGTGGAGAACACATCGCCCAGGCGGGCGAAGCGGTTATCGAAGGTCAGTTCGTCGAGCTTTTTCACGCGCATCTCCGGTACAAGTCCGAGCATTGTGCTCGGACTTGTCCGAAGGCGTCCACCCTCAGGCCTTGTCGCCGCCGGGCTTGTCGCTGCCCTGGGGGCCGCTGATCTTCACGGGCGTGGCGGCCACCGCCGGCTGTCCTACCACCACCTGGGCCTCCTGGCCCTGGAAGTTCTTCAGGAACACGTCGACCTGGTTGAAGGCCATGTCGATGCCGGCCTCGCGGAAGGCCAGGGCGATGCGGGTGAGGGTTTCGTCCACCGCCGGGTTGCGGTCGCCCAGTTCGCGCACGTGGAAGCGCAGTTCGTAGTCGAAGGTACTGGCGCTGATCATCGTGAAGTACACCACCGGCTCCGGGTCGCGGAGGATGCGCGGGTTGGCGTGGGCGGCGTCGAGCATGATCTTGCGCGCCAGCGGCAGGTCGCTCTCGTAGGCCAGGCCGATCTTGATGGTGACGCGCGTGACGGTATCGCTCAGCGACCAGTTCACCAGTTGGCCGGTGATGAAGGTCTGGTTGGGGACGATGATTTCCTTGCGGTCGAAATCGGTGATGGTGGTGGCGCGGATGCGGATCTTGCTCACCGTGCCGGACAGCGTGCCGATGGTCACCACATCGCCGATGCGCACCGGGCGCTCGAACAGGATGATCAGGCCGGAGACGAAGTTGGAGAAGATCGCCTGCAGGCCGAAGCCCAGGCCGACGGAGAGCGCGGCCACCAGCCACTGCAGCTTGTCCCAGCTCACCCCGAGGGTGGACAGCGCGCTGACGATGCCGACGCCGCTGATGGTGTAGGAGAGCAGGGTGGTGATGGCATAGGCGCTGCCCTGGCCCAGGGTCAGGCGCTGCAGCACCAGTACTTCCAGCAGGCCGGGCAGGTTGCGCGCCAGCGCGACGGTCACCGCCGCGATGACCATGGCCATGAGGAAGTCGCTGAGGCTGATCGGCGTGGTGGAGGCCGCGTCGCCGGTGCCGCTGGTGTACTGGTAGAGGGTCACGTTGTCGAGGTAGGAGACCACGCTGATCAGGTCGGCCCAGACCCAGTACAGGGTGACCACGAAGCCGATCAGCAGGCCCAGGCGGATCAGGCGCATCGACTGCTCGTTGATCTGCTCGATGCCCAGGGTTGGTTCCTCGATCACCTCGGTGCCCTCGACGCCTTCCTTGGGCGCGTTCTGCCGTTTCGACAGGGCGCGCTGGTAGGCCAGGCGACGGGCGGCGACGCCCATGCCGCGGATGAAGGTGGCTTCCACCACCATCCAGAACATCAGCAGGAACAGGGTGTCGATCAGCCGGTCGGTGAGCTTGAGCGCGGTGTAGTAGTAGCCGAAGCCCACGGCGAGGAACAGCGCCACCGGCAGGGCGGTGAAGCCCAGGCCGACGATCATCTTGACCATCGACGGGCGTTCGCTGGAGGGGCTGTTGAACAGCAACTGGGCGAGCAGCCAGGTCATGGCGCCGTAGCCGAACAGCACCACGGCGATGCCGATCACGTCATCGGCCAGGGAGGCCGGCGAGTGCTCCGCGACGGTGACCACGGCGACCAGCGACATCACCACCAGGCCCAGGCGGCGCATCAGCTTGCCGAGGAACTGCACCTGCGACTGGCTCCAGTGGAAGTGCCGCTCGGCGATGCCGCCCGGTCGCAGGATGCGGTGCGCGGTGTAGAACACCAGCCAGACCTGGGCCATTTCCAGCAGTGCGCTGCCCAGGGTGGCGTTCTGCCCGCGGGCGTCGAGCAGCAGGGCCAGGCCGGCGATGGCCAGGGCCAGGGTGCCGGGCAATGCGAGCAGTACGGCGAGCAGCAGGGCCAGCGGGGTGTGGGCCTGGCTGTCGCGCTTGAAGTGGCCGATGTCGTCGTTCAGCGATTCGAGTTTGTCGTAGAGGAACCGGCGCTTCCACAGCAGGCCGGCGACCAGCAGGAGCAGCGGCAGGAACAGGAACGGCCGGTCGATCAGGCCTTCGCCCAGCTCCTTCACGCCCGAGCCCCAGGGCACTTCGGCCAGCTGGTGGTGCAAAAGGCTGGGGGTCATCTTGAACCAGGACAGGTCCAGCGGGCGGTTGCTGGGAATCCAGAACATCTGCTCGTCGAGGGTCGCGCGCAGGCTGTCGCTGGTTTCCTTGAGCTGCTTCTGGTTCAGCTGCAGGGTGATGGCTTCATTGAGCAGCGCATTGAGCTCGTGGTTGAGGCGCTCCATCAGCTCCAGGCGGGTGTCCACCAGCTCGGAGAGGTCATGGCGCAGCTGCGGGGTGACGTTTTCCTGGGATTGCTGGGCGAGCAGGCCGTCGATGTAGACCTGGGTGTTGTTGATCTCGTCGCGCTTCTGGTTCAGCTCGAACTGGTACAGGCGCAGGTCGGCGATCTCGTCGGCGAGGTCCTGGTCGGTCTTGATCACCGGCAGCGACTGCTTCTGCTGGTAGAGGATCTTCGACAGCAGCAGGCTGCCGCGCAGCACGTTGATCTGCTCGTCCAGGGCCTGCTCGCCCTGGGTCAGGTTGTCCAGTTGCTGCTTGGCTTCGAGGTTGCGCCGGGTGAGCGTGTTGAGGCGGTCGGTGGTGCGCAGCAGGTAGTCGGAGAGCTTGAGGTTGGCGGCGTTCTCATGACTGAGCAGGCTGTCGGTGCCGGCGGCCTGGTCAGCGTCCTTGGAGAGTTCGGCGACGGTCTTCTCCGACTGCTCGCGGCGCTTGTCGCTGATCATCGCCTGCAGTTCGAGGGTCTCGCGCTCCTCGCGACCGATACGCTCGGCGAGCAGGTCGCGCTGGCTGGAGGCGAGGTCGAGCAGCAGGTTGTTGCCGGCCAGCTGCTTGCGCAGCAGCTGGTTCTGCGCGGTGAGCGCGGCCTGTTCGGCGAGCAGTTCGTTGCGGCGCTCCTCGGCCAGCGGCTTGGCGCCCTCCTTGCCGGACTTGAGCGCGGTGTTGATGTCCAGCAGGCGCGTCTGGTTCTTGCTCAGGTCGGCCTGGGCGCGCTCGGGGCGGGTCTGCGCGGTGAGGATTTCGCTCTTGGCGTCGACCATGTCCTTCTGCCAGGCGGCGAGCTGGGTGGACTGCTCGTTGAGCAGCATTTCCAGCTGGGTGGCGCTGTAGCTGCCGTAGCGCTGGCTGGCGGGCTTTTCGCTGCTGGCCTTGAGGCGGGTGAGGGCCTTCTGGTTCTCGTTGATCAGCTTGGGGGCGTCGGCGAGCTTGCCGTTGAGCTCTTCCAGCTGCTTCTCGCTGTCGGCCTTGCTCGCCAGCAGCTTCAGGGTGTTCTCCAGGCTGGCCTTGAGCGGCTTGGCCTCGGCGTCGGCCAGCTTGCGGTCGGCCAGGCCGTCGAGGCTCTGCTGCACCTTTTCGGCGCTGGGCACGGTGGTGTCGGCGGCCAGGGCGGGCAGGCCGGTGAGCGAGCCGCCCAGGAGGACGGCGGTCAGAAAGGTACGCAGCAGGAATGACATGGTCGCGTTCAGCGGCTCGTGCAAAAAAAGTGGAGTGAGGGTAGTGCTGGCGGGCCGGCACCCGCAAGCGGGCGCCGGTGGGCGGTCAGAGGAACAGACCGGGACCGGGACGGCCTTCCGGGAATTTGACCCCGACCTTTCGGATCTTGTTCCCGTCCAGGGCGGCCACGGTCCAGGTCAGGCCGTTCCATTCCACCTGGTCGCCGATGATCGCCTGGCCGCCGATCTCGTGGGCGATGAAGCGGCCCAGGGTCTGCTCGCCGTCCACGCTTTCGAGCTTGAGGCCGTAGAGCGAGGCCACGGCGGAGAGCTGGGCGTCGCCCTCGAGCACGAAGTCGCCGAAGAAGCGCGCGCTCAGGCCACGGTCCGGCGCCTGGCTGAACAGCTTGCCCAGGGGGGAGAGGTCGTGCTCGTGGCCGATCACGCAGAGGATGTCGTCGGCTTCGAGGATGGTACTGCCCGAGGGGTGGAGCAGCTGGGTGCCGCGGAACAGCGCGGCGATACGGGTGCCCTCGGGCATCTTCAGCTCGCGCAGGGCGGCGCCGATGCACCACTTTTCCTTGCTCAGGTGGTAGACGAACAGCTCCCACTCGCTGGTCGGATGGACTTCCAGGCCGGCGCGGGAGATCGGCGCCGGGTCCGGCGGCACCACCACGCGCAGCAGCTTGGCGGCCCAGGGCAGGCTGGTGCCCTGCACCAGCAGCGAGACCAGGACGATGAAGAAGGCCACGTTGAAGAACAGCTGGGCGTTGGGCAGCCCGGCCATCAGCGGGAACACCGCGAGGATGATCGGCACCGCGCCGCGCAGGCCGACCCAGGCGATGAAGGCCTTCTCGCGGCCATGGAAGGCGCGGAACGGCGCAAGGCCCACCAGCACCGACAGCGGGCGGGCGAAGAGGATCATCCACAGCGCCAGGCCCAGCGCGGGGAGGGCGATGGGCCAGAGGTCATGGGGCGTGACCAGCAGGCCCAGCACCAGGAACATGCCGATCTGCGCCAGCCAGGCCATGCCGTCGAGCATGTGCATGATGCCGTGCCGCGAGCGGATCGGCTGGTTGCCCAGCACCAGGCCGCACAGGTAGATGGCCAGGATGCCGCTGCCGTGCACCGCGTTGGCCACGGCGAAGATCAGCAGGCCGCCGCTGATCGCCAGCAGCGGGTAGAGGCCGTTGGCCAGATGAATGCGGTTGATCACCTGCAGCAGCAGCCAGCCGCCGCCCAGGCCCAGCACCGAACCGATGCCGAACTCGCGCAGGAAGTGCCAGAGGAAGCTCCAGGACAGGCCGCTTTCTCCGTGGGCGAGCATGTCGATCAGGGTGACGGTGAGAAACACCGCCATGGGGTCATTGCTGCCGGACTCGATTTCCAGGGTGGCGGTGACCCGCTCGTTCAGGCCCTTGCCGCCGAGCAGCGAGAACACCGCCGCGGCGTCGGTGGAGCCGACGATGGCGCCGATCAGCAGGCCTTCCATCCAGCTCAGCTTGAACAGCCAGGCGGCGGCGACGCCAGTGAGCCCGGCGGTGATCAGCACCCCGGCAGTCGCCAGCGACAGCGCGGGCCAGAGTGCCACGCGGAAGCTCGATACCCGCGTGCGCAGGCCGCCGTCCAGCAGGATCACCGCCAGCGCCAGGTTGCCCACCAGGTAGGCCATGGGGTAGTTCGAAAAGCCGATGCCGCCGGGACCGTCGGTGCCGGCGATCATGCCCACGGCAAGGAAGATGACCAGGATCGGGATGCCCAGCCGCGAGGACAGCGAGCTGACCAGGATGCTCATGCCGATCAGCACCGCAGCGATCAGGAAATAGCTGTTGATGGCCACGGCATCCAAAAGGTCGATCTCCGGCGTCAGTAGAGGGGAGTGGCGACGCTACGTGGGATCAGGATGCAGGCCGCATGCCAATCGATTCTAACCTGCGGATTTACAAGGCTGTCAAAGGTTTGTTGCGCACTTCCCGGCCGTGCTGACGGGTTACTGGGAGTCCGGGTTCCAGCTGGGGGCAGGGCTTGTGCCGGCGAGAGCGAGGGGCGCCCAGTGCGCTGGTGTTTCGAGGGCGATGCGCACTGAGTCCAGGCAGGCCTGGCGATCGCTCTGCAGGGTTGCACCGGCCTTGCGCACTTCGCCGCTGACATTGCCCTGACGGACGCCGCTGAGGGCGCGGACCTGGGTATGCCACAGGTGGCGCGCCGAGCTTCCGGCGACGCCGCAGCTACCCAGTGGGTCGTAATAGGAGGAGCCGAACTGGGCGTAGCCGGCAGTCACCAGCGCATTGAAGTAGCGGTTCTGCGCGTTGAGCGCCTCGCTGTCGCCGCTTCGCAGCACGTCCCGGCCGTTGCTCAGCGCTGCGTCAATGCTCTCCAGGTAGCGCTCGGCGTGCTCGAGGGCTTCCGCGCCGGGCTCGTTGTAGATCGGCGCGGCGGTCAGCGAAGTGGACGCGGTGCGTATCGGGCTGTCCTCGGGCAGCGCATCGGCCGGGCCGGTATGCAGCAGCAACGCCAGGCACACCAGCGCGAGGAGGGTGGCCAGCAGGAGCAGCAGGCGAGGAATATGCCGCTGTGCGACACGGAATGGAGCGGGGAGGGAGAGAGCCATGGGTAGGAACCGCGAAAGTTTTGCGCGGCGCTATTCAATGGCAAGTGCCCTCTGCTTTATCAGTGGATCGTGTCGTTGATGGTTGTCAGCAAATTCCTAATGTTTTGAAGGAGGCTGCGCAGGCGATCCGGCGGGCATAAAAAAGCCCCGGACGTGACCGGGGCGGAAGGGACATGCGGGGCGCTTAGAACCAGGCGTCCTGCATGGTGGAACAGGTGTCGTCACGGGCTTCGAGCAGTGCCAGTTCATGGTGGCAGGACGGCACTTCCCAGGTCAGGAAGTAGCGCGCGGCCTGCAGCTTGCCACGGTAGAAGTCGGCGTCGGCGGTGTTGCCGGCCGCCAGTCCTTCCTCGGCGCGAATGGCCTGCTCCAGCCAGCGCCAGCCGATCACGGCATGGCCGAAGACCTTCAGGTACAGCGCCGAGTTGGCCAGCCCCTGCGCCACGCGGCCCTGCATCAGGTCGCCGAGCAGGCTCAGGGTGGTCGCCGACAGGCGTGCCATCAGTTGCTCCAGCGGCTCGCGCAGCTTGTCCAGCGACGGGTGCGCCTGGGCGCGTTCGCAGCACTGGCTGATCAGGCGGGTCAGTTGCTTGAGGCCGGCACCGTTGTTCTGCGCCAGCTTGCGGCCCAGCAGGTCCAGCGACTGGATGCCGTGGGTGCCCTCATGGATCGGGTTCAGGCGGTTGTCGCGGTAGTACTGCTCCACCGGGTATTCGCGGGTGTAGCCGTGGCCGCCGAGGATCTGGATCGCCAGTTCGTTGGCCTTGAGGCAGAACTCGGAGGGCCAGGACTTGACGATGGGGGTGAGCAGGTCGAGCAGTTCGTGGGCCTGCTTGCGCTCTTCCTCGGTGGGCAGGGTCTCGCAGTCGTCCACCAGGCGCGAGGCGTACAGACCGAGGTCGAAGGCGCCTTCAACGTAGGCCTTCTGGGTCAGCAGCATGCGCTTTACGTCAGCGTGCTGGACGATGGAAACCGGCGCGGAGGTCGGGTCCTTGGCGTCCACCGGGCGGCCCTGCGGGCGCTCGCGGGCGTATTCCAGGGAATACAGGTAGCCGGCGTAGCCGAGCATGATGGCGCCCATGCCGACACCGATGCGCGCCTCGTTCATCATCTGGAACATATAGGCCAGGCCGTGGTGCGGCTTGCCTACCAGGTAGCCGACGCACTCGCCGTTATCACCGAAATTCAGCGCCGTGGAGGTGGTGCCGCGCCAGCCCATCTTGTGGAACAGGCCGGCCAGGGTCACGTCGTTGCGGGCACCGAGGGAGCCATCTTCGTTGACCAGGAACTTGGGCACGATGAACAGGCTGATGCCCTTCACCCCGGGCGGGGCGTCCGGCAGCTTGGCCAGCACCATGTGCACGATGTTGTCCGACAGCGGGTGGTCGCCGCCGGAGATGAAGATCTTGTTGCCCTTGATCCGGTAGCTGCCGTCGGCGGCGGGTTCCGCGCGGGTGCGGATGTCGGCCAGGGACGAGCCGGCGTGGGGCTCGGTGAGGGCCATGGTGCCGAAGTAGCGCGCCTCGATCATCGGTTGCAGGAACAGGCGCTTCTGCTCGTCGCTGCCGAAGGTCTCGATCAGGTGGCTGGCGCCCATGCTCAGCATCGGGTAGGACGAGGTGGCGATGTTGGCCGACTGGAAGTGCGCAAAGCAGGCGCGCGAGAGCAGGTGCGGCAGCTGCATGCCGCCCTGTTCGAAGCTGCGCGAGGCGTTCTGGAAGCCGGCCTCGTTGAAGGCGTCCACCGCCGGTTTGACTTCCGGGATGAGCACCGCGCCGCCATCGACGTACTGCGGTTCGTTCTCGTCGTTCTTGCGGTTGTGCGGGGCGAACAGTTCTTCGGCGATGCCGCGGGCGGTGGCCAGGGCGGCGTCGAAGGTCTCGCGATTGTGGTCGGCGAAGCGCTCGCGCTGGGTCAGGGCCTCGGCGTCGAGTACTTCGTAGAGTTCGAAAGCGAGGTTGCGGGAGCTGAGCAGGGTCTCGGACATGGATCGACCTCCGTTGGGGTCGAAGCAGCATACGCGGGTGAATTAAGGGCGGACAGAATCATCCATAAACGTGATAAAGGTCTAAAACATCCCTGCTGCCGACGGCGTGCTCGCGCCGGCCCTCCACAGGACCTAAACTGCGCGCCTTGAGGAGCCTGCCTATCCATGAACTACCGTCACGCCTACCACGCCGGCAACCATGCCGACGTGCTCAAACACATCGTCCTCGCGCGCCTGTTCGCGCTGATGGCGCGCAAGGACACGCCGTTCGCCTACCTCGACAGCCATTCCGGCATCGGCCTGTACGACCTGCTGGGCGACGAAGCCAGCCGCACCGGCGAGTGGGAATCGGGCATCGGCCGCCTGTGGGGGCGCGACGACCTGCCCGAGCTGGTGCAGGACTACCTGGAAGTGGTGAGCGCGCTCAACCCCGATGGCGGCCTGGAGTACTACCCCGGCTCGCCGGAGCTGGCGCGCCGGCTGACCCGCCCGCAGGACCGCGTGCTGCTCAACGAACTGCACCCGGAGGACGGTCGCCTGCTCAAGGCCAACATGGCCGGCGAGCGGCGCATCTCGGTACACCAGGGCGATGGCTGGCTGCTGCCACGGGCCTTCCTGCCGGTGACGGAGAAGCGCGCGGTGCTGCTGATCGACCCGCCCTTCGAACAGCCCGATGACCTGGAGCGTTGCGTGACCGCGCTGGACGAGGCCATCGGCCGCATGCGCCAGACCGTGGTCGCGATCTGGTACCCGATCAAGGACCGTCGCCAGCTCAAGCGCTTCTACCAGCGCCTGGAGAAGAGTTCGGCGCCGAAGATGCTTCGCGTGGAGCTTTGCGTGCACCCGGCTGATACGGCGGACCGTCTGAACGGCTCCGGCCTGGTGATCGCCAACCCGCCGTGGCCGCTGGACGAGGAGCTGCGCGGCCTGCTGCCCTGGCTGGCGCAGACCCTGGCTCAGACGGAAAGCGAATGGCTGATGGACTGGCTGGTTGCCGAGGGCTAACACCTTGATGTCGGTCCTTTCCTTCATCAAAAGGCGACGAAGCCTATTCCTGTAGCCTCCGCTGCCTCTTACGGTGCCCACCTTCCCGGCCGGATTGTCGGCCGGATTATCCGGAAGGGGGAGCTCCATGAAAAAAGTCCTTTTGCCTGCCTTGCTCGCGTGTGGGCTGCCGTTGACGGCATCTGCTCAAAACGCCCTGGAGGGAACCTGGCGCATCGACTGGTCACTGACATTCCCGGACGTGCTGGACAAGTTCGAGCTGCACGATGGCTACTACGATTGCCAGACCTGTGCGCCAGCCTTGCGGGTCAAGGCCGATGGCAAGGATCATCCGGTCAGGGGCTATCCCGGCTTCGACACGCTGGCCGTCGAGATCAAGAACGACTACCAGATTTCCACGCGCAAGAAGAAGGCCGGCAAGCTGGTGGAGACCTTGGTCATGTCGGTGTCCGCCGATGGCAAGCTGCTGCGTTACAACAGCTATTCCGGGGCTGATCAAGCGGATGTAGAGGGCGCTGAAAGGACTCGACTGGGTGAGCCGGTCAAGGGCGAACATGCCATCAGCGGTATCTGGATCACCCCCGGCATGCGGGAAGCGGAGGCTGACTCGACGTCCCGGTATCACTTCGACAACGGGCGGCTGAAGGCTTACATGGGCAGCAGCGAGTCGTTCGACGCGCCCCTGGACGGCACCCTCGTGCCCTATGTCGGCAGCCGGGAAATTGACAAGGTGGCGGTGCGCCAACTGGCTGAGCGTGTGCTGAACATTCAGCTGTACCAGGGCGAGAGGTTCGTCCGCGAAATGCAGGTCAGCGCCACTGAGGATGGGCGGGCACTGTCGATCTATTTCGTCACGCCGAGCATGAGCGGCAACCTGGTCGCGCGCAAGGTGACGGGTTCTTGAGCCCCGTGAAGCGGGCCCGCCGCCGTGACGGACGGCGGCGGGCAGCAGTGCATTACGCCGGCAGGCAGACGCCGGTGCCGCCCAGGCCGCAGTAGCCGTTGGGGTTCTTCGCCAGGTACTGCTGGTGGTAGGCCTCGGCGTAGTAGAACGGCGGCACCTCGCGGACTTCCGTGGTGATCTCGCCATAGCCCTTGGTGCTCAGCTCTTTCTGGAAGGCCGCGCGGCTGGCCTCGATGGCGGCTTTCTGCGCCTGGTCGAACCAGTAGATCACCGAGCGGTACTGGGTACCGGTGTCGTTGCCCTGGCGCATGCCCTGGGTCGGGTCGTGGGATTCCCAGAACACCTTGAGCAGCGCCTCGATGCTGGTCTCGCGCGGGTCATACGCCACCAGCACCACTTCGCTGTGGCCGGTCAGGCCGGAGCAGACTTCATCGTAGGTCGGGTTCGGGGTGAAGCCGCCGGCGTAGCCCACGGCGGTCACCCACACGCCCGGCTGCTGCCAGAAACGCCGCTCGGCGCCCCAGAAGCAGCCCAGGCCGAGAATGATCTGCTGAATGCCGGCGGGGAAGG
Organism: Enterobacterales bacterium AE_CKDN230030158-1A_HGKHYDSX7; assembly: GCA_046940325.1. Lineage (GTDB taxonomy): Bacteria > Pseudomonadota > Gammaproteobacteria > Pseudomonadales > Pseudomonadaceae > Pseudomonas. Next base: position 93,683 of record JBKYMN010000005.1, read on the forward strand.
GCGCGGTCAGCGGGCGGCCATTGACGTAGTGCGCTTCGGGGACCGGCATCGGGCTCTCGCGGCCGGGCAGGGCCTGGGCGGAGCTGGGCAGTTCCAGTTTGTGGGCAAGTATTTGCGAGCGTAGGGTCATGGCATTCGTCTCCTCAAGATGGGGGCGGCAATAGACTCGGGTACTCGCCGAAGATTACAGCGTTTGTTTTGCTTTGCGGGAGGTTTGAGAGCGTTCGCGGAATTGGCTGCGGGCACGCCGCGCCAGGGCGTATCAGTGCGGGCGGCAGGGGTAGCGTTGCAGGCTGGAAGAGAGGTCGTGGCTGGGGATGGGCTTGTCGAACAGGTAGCCCTGGCCGATGTCGCAGCGGTTGCGTCGCAGGAAGGCCAGCTGGGCGGCGGTCTCGACGCCTTCGGCGACCACCTGCAGCTTGAGGTTGTGGGCCATGGCGATCACCGCGGAGGTGATTTCCATGTCGTCCTGGTTGTCGGGGATGTCCTTGATGAAGCTGCGATCGATCTTGATCACGTCGATGGGGAATTTCTTCAGGTAGCTCAGCGACGAATAGCCGGTGCCGAAGTCGTCCATGGCCAGGGTCAGGCCGAGGTTCTTCAGGCGTTCGAGTTGCTGGCGGGTGTCGTCGGTGGCGTCCAGCAGCAGGCTTTCGGTGAGTTCAAGCTCGAGCTGAGAGGCCGGAATGCTTTCCTCGTGGAGGATCGCGGCGATGGAGCCGACCAGGTCCGGGTCGCTGAACTGCTTGGGCGACAGGTTGATCGCCATGTGCAGCTCGCCCAGGCCCTTGGCGGCCAGCTCGCGCACCTGGCGACAGGCCTGGCGGATCACCCATTTGCCGATGGGGATGATCAGCCCGGTTTCCTCGGCGACGCTGATGAACTGGTCCGGGCGGATCATGCCCTTTTCCGGGTGCTGCCAGCGTAGCAGCGCTTCCAGGCCGAGCAGCGCGCCGCTGCGCAGGCACAGCTTGGGCTGGTAGTGCACGGCCAGTTCGTCCTGGACCAGCGCGCGGCGCAGGTTGCTCTCGACGAACAGCTTGTAGCTGGCCTCGGCGGTCATCGCCTCGGTGAAGGTCTGCACCTGGTGCTTGCCATTGGCCTTGGCCTTGTGCAGCGCCAGGCCCGCGTGCTTCATCAGGGTCTGCGGGTCTTCGCCATGCTGCGGTGCGTAGGCGATGCCCACGGAGCCGGTGATGCTGATCAGCTGGTTGTCGACGAACAGCGGCTTGTCGAGCACGTCGAGGATCTGCGCGGCGACTTTCTCGCCACGGCCGGCCACGGACTCTTCCAGCAGCACGGCGAACTCGTTGCTGGCGAAGCGCGCCAGGGTGGCGCTGTCGCTCAGGCTGCTGCGCAGGCGGCGGGCGAGGTTGGCCAGCAGCTTGTCGCCGGTCTGGTGGCCGAGGCTGTCGTTGATCCGCTTGAAGTTGTCGATGTCCACCAGCAGCAGGCTCAGCGAGTGCTCGCTGCCCACCTGCAGGCGCTCTTCCAGGGCGTTGATGAAGAAGTGCCGGTTGGCCAGGCCCGTGAGGTTGTCGCGGTAGGCGAGCTTCTCGATGTGCTGCTGGGCCAGCTTGCTCTGGGTGATGTCTTCGTAGATGCCGATGTAGTGGGTCAGCTCGCCCTTGTCGTCGTAGACCTTGGACAGCGACAGCTGGCCCCAGTAAGGCTCGAGGTTCTTGCGCCGGCTGCGGAACTCGCCCTGCCAGCTGTTCTGCGTGACCAGGGTGGAGCGCGCGTCGAACAGCAGCTCGCTGAGGTTCGCCAGCGCCGGCAGCTCCGGCAGGCGGCGGCCGCGCACTTCGTCGGCGCCGTATTGGGTGATCGCGGTGAAGCTCGGGTTGACGTATTCCACCAGGCCGTCGCGGTCGATCAGCAGGAAAGCGCTGGCGCTCTGCTCGACGGCGCGCTGGAACAGGTGCAGCGCGCTGGAGACGTTGCGCCGCTCGTGGTTCATCAGCACCTGGGCGTACTGGTCGGCCAGCTCGCCGGCGAAGGCGATCTCGTCGCTCTGCCACATGCGCACTTCGCCGACATGTTCCAGGCAGAGCACGCCGACTACTTCGCCGCCGACGCGGATGGTGGCGTCGAGCATGGCGCTGATGCCCTGTGGGCGCAGGTAGCGTGCGGCCAGTTCCTGGGTGCGTGGGTCCTGCTGGGCGTTGTGGGCGTCGATGGCGCGGCCGCTGTGGACCGCGTCGAGGTAGTTGGGGAAGTGGCTGGCGTCGATGTCCTGCGGTTTCTCGTACTGGTCGGTGTCACGACGGTAGACGGTCACCGCTTCCAGGCGCTTGTCCGGGTGCAGTCGCCAGAGGCCGGCGCGGGCCACGTCGTAGGCCTCGCAGGCGGCCTGGGCGATCAGCTGCGCGGCTTCGAGCAGCGGGTCGCTGGACAGGTAGCGGTGCCGCGCCAGGCGCACGATGAGGTTCTGCTGGGTGCGCGAGCGCACCAGGTGCTGCAGGTGTTCGTCCTGGGAGCGCTGGTACATCTCCAGCGACATCTTCAGGCGGATGTTCTGCGCTTCCAGGTCCAGCAGGCGCGGGTCCAGCTCGGTTTCGTGCTCGTCCGCCTCGGTCTGCAGCAGGTAGCCGTGGAGCAACTGGCGGCCGTGTTGCTGGAACGACTCGCCGACCTCCAGCACGTTCAGCGTGCCGCGCGGCGAGTGAAGCAGGTAGCGCACCCGGTAGCGGCCGTCCTTGAGCAGTTGCTGCTGCACCTGCTCATGCAGGCGATGGCGCGCTTCGGGCTCCATCAGGCTGGCATAGGGGGCGTCGAGGAGGCCGCAGAGGTCCTGGGCCGGCACACCGATCTGGCGCTCACAGCCGGGGTCGAGGAACAGCAGAGTCCAGCTGGGTTCATTCAGGCGCTCGAAGCGCAGCATCCCGAGCCTCGAAGGGACGGGAAGCTGCGTGACAACCTCGGCCGCCTGACGGCTGGCGGCATCGGGATGACTCTTCATGCGCGGGAGATTTCCAGGGTGCTGGATGGGGTACTTCGCCCCACCCGACTTCTATGGGCGTTGGCAAGATTTGCATGAGGCACGGGGCCATGACAAGCCAAGACTGTATCGGCCGTCACGGAGCGAAGTTGAGTGAGCGGCGGGAGCCAGGCGCGACCGCCTGTCCGGCAAAAAGAAGCCCCGCCATCCGGCAGGGCTGGAGAGTACGAGCGTGGCGTGCTCGTCGAGAGGAAAGGCCGGCGCAGGGCCGGCCTTCTACAACACTTACAGCAGCAGGGTGCGGATATCGCCCAGCAGGTCCGACAGGCGCTTGGTGTAGCGCGCGGCGGCCGCCCCGTTGATCACGCGGTGATCGTAGGACAGCGACAGCGGCAGCATCAGGCGCGGCTGGAAGGCCTTGCCGTCCCACACCGGCTGCATGGTCGCCTTGCTGACACCCAGGATCGCCACTTCCGGCGCGTTGACGATCGGCGTGAAGCCGGTGCCGCCAATGTGGCCGAGGCTGGAGATGGTGAAGCAGGCGCCCTGCATGGCGTCGGCGGAGAGCTTCTTGGTGCGCGCTTTCTCGGCCAGTTCGGCGGCTTCGGCGGCGAGCTGCAGGAGGCTCTTCTGGTCGACGTTCTTGATCACCGGCACCAGCAGGCCGTCCGGGGTGTCCACGGCGAAGCCGATGTTCACGTACTTCTTGCGGATCAGCGCCTTGCCGCTGGGGGCCAGCGAGCTGTTGAAGTCCGGCATTTCCTTGAGCAGGTGGGCACAGGCTTTGAGCAGGATCGGCAGCACGGTCAGCTTGACGCCGGCCTTCTCCGCGACGGCTTTCTGGGCCACGCGGAAGGCTTCCATCTCGGTGATGTCGGCCGAGTCGAACTGGGTCACGTGCGGCACGTTCAGCCAGCTGCGGTGCAGGTTGGCGGCGCCGACCTGCATCAGGCGGGTCATTGCCACTTCTTCCACTTCGCCGAACTTGCTGAAGTCGACTTCCGGGATCGGCGGGATGCCCGCGCCACCGGTAGCGCCCGCAGCCGGGCCGGACTTGGCGCGCTGCAGTTGTTCCTTGACGAACGCCTGCACGTCTTCCTTGAGGATGCGGCCTTTCGGACCGGTGCCTTTGACTTCGCCCAGCTCGACGCCGAACTCGCGGGCAACCATGCGCACGGCGGGGCCGGCGTGGACCTTGGTGCCGTCACGGCTGGGCGCACCCACCGGAGCGGCTTCAGGTGCCTTGGCCGGAGCTGCGGCAGCCGGTGCGGGAGCGGCGGCAGGAGCCGCAGCGGCCGGAGCCGGCGCAGCAGCCGGAGCTTCTGCGGCGGCCGGGGCAGCAGCGCCCGCGACCTTGAGCTTGAGGATCAGGTCGCCGGTGCCGACTTCGTCACCGACCTTGATCGATACGCTCTCCACCACGCCGGAAGCCGGCGAGGGGATTTCCATGCTGGCCTTGTCCGACTCCAGGGTGATCAGCGACTGGTCGTCTTCGACCGTATCGCCAGCTTTCACCATGACTTCGATGACGTTGGCCTTGCCGGCGGAACCGATGTCCGGGACGTGGATGTCCTGCACGCTGGCACCGGCGGCGGGCGCGGCAGCCGGCGCCGGGGCAGCGGCCGGAGCCTCTGCCTTCGGTGCCTCGGCGGCCGGAGCCGGCGCTTCGGCCTTGGGCGCTTCGGCGGCAGCCGAACCCCCCTCGACTTCCAGCTCGAGGATCTCGTCGCCTTCCTTCAGGGTGTCGCCCACCTTGACCTTCAGGCTCTTCACCACGCCGGCTTTCGGCGAGGGGATTTCCATGCTGGCCTTGTCGGATTCCAGGGTCAGCAGGCTCTGGTCGGCCTCGACGGTGTCGCCCACCTTGACCAGCAGCTCGATGACTTCACCCTGGCCGTTGCCGATGTCGGGTACACGAATCAGTTCGCTCATCGTGCCTCTCCTCAGCAGTCCAGCGGGTTGCGTTTTTCGGGGTTGATGCCGAACTTGGCGATGGCTTCGGCCACGACCTTGGGTTCGATATCACCGCGGTCGGCCAGGGCTTCCAGCGCGGCCAGCACCACCCAGTGGCGGTCGACTTCGAAGAAGTCGCGCAGCTTGCGGCGGCTGTCGCTGCGGCCGAAGCCGTCGGTGCCCAGGACCTTGAATTCCTTGCTCGGAACCCACTGACGGATCTGCTCGGCGTAGAGCTTCATGTAGTCGGTGGAGGCGATGACCGGGCCCTTGCGGCCGGACAGGCACTCTTCGACATAGCTCTGCTTGGGCTTCTGACCCGGGTGCAGGCGGTTCCAGCGCTCCACGGCGAGGCCGTCGCGGCGCAGTTCGTTGAAGCTCGGTACGGACCAGACGTCGGCGCCGATGCCGAAGTCTTCGCGCAGGATCTTCGCGGCGGCTTCGACTTCGCGCAGGATGGTGCCCGAGCCCAGCAGCTGCACGTGGTGCGCGGCGTCCTTCTTGTCCTCATCGAGCAGGTACATGCCCTTGATGATGCCTTCCTCGGCGCCCTTGGGCATGGCCGGCTGGACGTAGTTCTCGTTCATCACGGTGATGTAATAGAAGATGTCCTGCTGCTCTTCGATCATCTGCCGCGAGCCTTCGCGGATGATCACCGCCAGCTCGTAGGCATAGGTCGGATCGTAGGTGCGGCAGTTCGGGATGGTCGCCGCCAGCAGGTGGCTGTGACCGTCTTCGTGCTGCAGGCCTTCACCGTTCAGGGTGGTACGGCCGGCGGTGCCGCCGATCAGGAATCCGTGGGCGCGGCTGTCGCCAGCGGCCCAGGCCAGGTCGCCGATGCGCTGGAAGCCGAACATCGAATAGAAGATGTAGAACGGCAGCATCGGCTGGTTGTGCGTGGAGTACGAGGTACCCGCGGCAATCCAGCTGGACATGGCGCCGGCTTCGTTGATGCCTTCCTCGAGGATCTGACCTTTCTTGTCCTCGCGGTAGAACATCACCTGGTCTTTATCCACCGGCTCGTACAGCTGGCCGACGGAGGAGTAGATACCCAGCTGGCGGAACATGCCTTCCATACCGAAGGTACGGGCTTCGTCCGGCACGATCGGGACGATGCGCGGGCCGAGTTCCTTGTCCTTGACCAGCTGCGAGATGATCCGCACGAAGGCCATGGTGGTGGAGATTTCGCGGTCGCCCGAGCCGTCGAGCATGGCCTTGAGGGTTTCCAGCGGGGGAACCGGGACCTGGAAGCTCTTCTCGCGGCGCACCGGCATCACGCCACCCAGCGCAGCACGGCGGTTGGCCAGGTACTTGGCCTCGGCGCTGCCTTCCTCGGGGCGGTAGAACGGCAGGTTTTCCAGGTCGGCATCCTTGATCGGGATGTCGAACTTGTCGCGGAACGACTTCAGGGACTCGACGTCGACCTTCTTGACGTTGTGCGCGATGTTCTTCGCTTCGCCCGAGCCGGTACCGTAGCCCTTGATGGTCTTGGCCAGGATGACGGTCGGCTGGCCCTTGTGGTTGACCGCCTGGTGGTAGGCCGCATAGACCTTGTAGGGGTCGTGGCCGCCACGGTTGAGTTTCCAGATCTCTTCGTCGGAGAGGTCCTTGACCATCTCCAGCAGCTCCGGACGGGCACCGAAGAAGTGCTCACGCACGTAGGCGCCGTCTTTGGCCTTGTAGTTCTGGTACTCGCCGTCGATGACCTCGTCCATGCGCGCTTGCAGCAGGCCGGCGGTGTCCTTGGCGAACAGCGGGTCCCAGAAGCGACCCCAGACCACCTTGTTGACGTTCCACTCGGCGCCACGGAACACGCCTTCGAGTTCCTGGATGATCTTGCCGTTGCCGCGAACCGGGCCGTCGAGGCGCTGCAGGTTGCAGTTGATGACGAAGATCAGGTTGTCCAGCTTCTCGCGGCCGGCCAGGGAGATCGCGCCCAGGGATTCGGGCTCGTCACACTCGCCGTCACCCATGAAGCACCAGACCTTCTGCTTGCCGGCGGGAATGAAGCCGCGGCTTTCCAGGTACTTCATGAAGCGCGCCTGGTAGATCGCCTGGATCGGACCCAGACCCATGGAAACGGTCGGGAACTGCCAGAAGTCCGGCATCAGCCAGGGGTGCGGGTAGGAAGACAGGCCGTTGCCGTCCACTTCCTGGCGGAAGTTGTTCAGCTGGTCTTCGGTGATGCGGCCTTCGAGGAAGGCGCGGGCGTAGACGCCGGGGGAGGCGTGGCCCTGGAAGAACACCAGGTCGCCGCCGTGTTCGTCGGTCGGGGCCTGGAAGAAGTAGTTGAAGCCAACGTCATACAGGGTCGCCGAGGAGGCGAAGGAGGAGATGTGGCCACCCAGATCCGGGTCGTTCTTGTTGGCCTTCATCACCATCGCTAGGGCGTTCCAGCGCACCAGGGAGCGGATGCGGCGTTCCATGAACAGGTCGCCGGGCATGCGCGCTTCGTGGGTGACCGGGATGCTGTTGCGGTACGGCGTGGTGATGGCGTAGGGCAGTTGGGTGCCGGACCGGCTGGCCAGCTCGCCCATGCGGGTCATCAGGTAATGGGCGCGGTCTTCACCTTCACGGTCCAGGACCGATTCCAGGGCGTCCAGCCATTCCTGGGTTTCGACGGGATCGAGGTCTTGCATGGCTTGCTCCAGGGCGGAAAGGCTTCCAGAATCGGAAGCCAGTAGATCGTTGCCGATAGCTGCGCCAACCTCGTGGGCGACGCGGCGAATTCTTGGAAGTGCTCCGGGGGTACGCCCGGCGGGTTGTAGTTTTACTACAAATCGCCAGCGGATACATCCCTCCGCCAGAAAAAGTTAGTAGTAAAACTACAGGGGCGCGAAAAGACAGGAATGCCGGCGCCTCGCCGACCACTCAGGATAGACCATGAGCCTGCCGTCCCTGGCCGCTTTGCCGGCTACTCTCAAGCCTCTCGCCGAGCGCGCTGAGCAGAATTTCCGCACCGCCATCGCCGCGTTTTCCGCCGAGCAGATCGAAAGCTTCGACAGCTGGTCCGACGAGCGGCACGCCGATTTCGCCCGCGTCACCGCCGGTAGCGATTTCGTCGCCGAGCAGGTCCAGCGCGATCCTGCCTTTCTATTGGCACTGGCCGCGACCGGCGAGCTGGAGCGTGCCCTGCAGCCCGGCGAGATGGGCGCGCAGCTGGAAGCGCTGCTGGCCGACTGCACCGACGAGGATGAGCTGGGCCGCCGCCTGCGTCGCTTCCGTCGACGCCAGCAGGTGCGCATCATCTGGCGCGACCTGACCCGCCGCAGCGACCTCGCGGGTACCTGCCGCGACCTGTCGGACCTCGCGGACGCCAGCATCGACCAATCCCTGGCCTGGCTCTACCAGCGGCATTGCCAGCAGTTCGGCGTGCCCATCGGCAACCGCTCGGGCCTGCCGCAGAAGATGATCGTGCTGGGCATGGGCAAGCTGGGCGCGGGCGAGCTGAACCTGTCCTCGGACATCGACCTGATCTTCGGCTACCCCGAGGGAGGGGAGACCCAGGGCGCCAAGCGTGCGCTGGATAACCAGGAGTTCTTCACTCGCCTGGGGCAGAAACTGATCAAATCGCTGGACGCCATCACCGTCGAAGGCTTCGCCTTCCGCGTCGACATGCGCCTGCGCCCCTACGGCTCCAGCGGCCCGCTGGTGCACAGCTTCGCCGCGCTGGAGCAGTACTACCAGGACCAGGGGCGCGACTGGGAACGCTACGCAATGATCAAGGCCCGAGTGGTCGGTGGCGACCAGGAGGCCGGCCAGCGCCTGCTGGACCTGCTGCGTCCGTTCGTTTACCGCCGCTACCTGGACTTCTCCGCCATCGAGGCGCTGCGCACCATGAAGCAGCTGATCCAGCAGGAAGTCCGGCGCAAGGGCATGAGCGAGAACATCAAGCTGGGCGCCGGCGGCATCCGCGAGGTGGAGTTCATCGCCCAGGCCTTCCAGCTGATTCATGGTGGCCGTGACCTCAGCCTGCAGCAGCGGCCGTTGCTGCGCGTGCTGGCGATCCTCGAAGGGCAGGGCTACCTGCCGCCGCAGGTGGTCGCCGAATTGCGCGAGGGCTACGAATTCCTGCGCTACGCCGAGCACGCGTTGCAGGCCATCGCCGATCGCCAGACGCAGATGCTGCCGGAGGACGAGTTCGAGCGTATCCGTGTCGCCTTCATCATGGGCTTCGCCAACTGGTCGGCTTTCCACCAGGCCACCAACCAGTGGCGCGACCGCATCGACTGGCACTTCCGCCAGGTCATCGCCGACCCGGATGAAGATGAAGAAGGCCAGGTGGATACCACCATCGGTGGTGAGTGGATCCCCTTGTGGGAAGAGGCGGTGGATGAAGAGTCCGCCTGCCGGCAGTTCGCCGATGCCGGGTTCACCCAGCCGGCGGCGGCCTGGAAGCGCCTCACCGACCTGCGCCACGGCACGCAGGTGCGAGCCATGCAGCGCCTGGGCCGCGAGCGGCTGGACGCCTTCATGCCGCGCCTGCTGAACATGATCGCCGAGCGCGGCCCGGCGGATGTACTGCTGGAACGCACCTTGCCGCTGATCGAGGCGGTGGCGCGGCGTTCGGCCTATCTGGTGCTGCTGACCGAGAACCCCGGCGCGCTGGAGCGCCTGCTGACGCTCTGTGCGGCCAGCCCGATGGTGGCCGAGCAGATCGCCAGGTTCCCGATCCTGCTCGATGAGTTATTGAATGAAGGGCGGCTGTTCCGTCCGCCACAGGCTGCCGAGCTGGGCGCCGAGCTGCGCGAGCGGCTGATGCGCATCCCCGAGGACGACCTTGAACAGCAGATGGAGACCCTGCGCCACTTCAAGCTGGCCCACGGCCTGCGCGTGGTGGCCTCGGAGATCGCCGGGACTCTGCCTTTGATGAAGGTCAGCGACTACCTGACCTGGCTGGCCGAGGCCATTCTCGAACAGGTGCTGAGCCTGACCTGGGACCAACTGGTGCAGCGCCACGGCCGGCCGACCCGCGTCGACGGCACGCCTTGCGATCCGGACTTCATCATCATCGGCTACGGCAAGTCCGGCGGCCTGGAGCTGGGTCACGGCTCCGACCTGGACCTGGTGTTCATCCATGATGGCGACCCGCAGAGCGAGACCGACGGCGCCAAGCCCATCGACGGCGCGCAGTTCTACACGCGCCTGGGGCAGAAGATCATCCACTTCCTCACCGCGCAGACGCCCTCGGGCATGCTTTACGAAGTGGACATGCGCCTGCGCCCGAGCGGTGCGTCGGGGCTGTTGGTCAGTTCGCTGCGCGCCTTCGAGGCCTACCAGCTGGGCGAGGCCTGGACCTGGGAGCACCAGGCGCTGGTGCGCGCCCGTGTGCTCGCCGGCTGCCAGCGGGTGGCCAAGGCCTTCGAGGCGATCCGGGCGAAAGTGCTGGGCCAGCAACGCGATCTGCCGGAGTTGCGCAAGGAGGTCAGCGAGATGCGCGCGAAGATGCGCGACAACCTCGGCACCCCCAGCACCGCCGCCGGCACCGCGCCGAATGCCTTCGAGGCCGCGGCCCCGTTCGATCTCAAGCAGGATGCCGGTGGTATCGTCGATATCGAATTTATGGTGCAATACGCGGCCCTGGCCTGGTCGTGGCAACACCCGGAGCTGGTGGAGTTCACCGACAATATCCGCATCCTGGAAGCGCTGGAGCGGGTCGGGTTGATGTCCCGCGAGGATGTCCTGAAGCTGCAGGATGCCTACAAGGCCTACCGGGCGGCGGCGCACCGATTGTCCCTGCAGAAGCAGCCGGGCGTGGTGAGCGGCGACCATTTCCATGCCGAGCGACGCATGGTGATGCAGATGTGGAAGGCCTTCGAGCTGACCTGATTCGCTGCGATTTCCTATGAAACAGCCAGCATCCGGCGGGATGATGATCGCCGGGGTGGACCGCGCTGTCGGTTGCCTGTGCGGCTATATAGAAGTCAGGAGTTGGGCGCGTGATGCCATTGCGCCAGGTCACAGGGAGTGACGAAATCCGCCCGGCCGCAAGGTGTGCTGGGCTAGACTGCCGGCATTCGATGCTCGGCACCCGACCGTGAGGGCAAGCGCCACACGGCTGGATGAATGGAGTACGGGGAGGCGAGAGCCTCCCCGGTCGTTTCTGGAAAAGGCATGAGAATTCTGATCGTAGGCCCCTCCTGGGTGGGCGACATGGTGATGGCGCAGACACTCTTCCAGTGTCTGAAGCAGCAGCATCCGGACTGCGTGATCGACGTGCTGGCGCCCGACTGGAGCCGGCCGATCCTCGAACGCATGCCCGAAGTGCGCCAGGCCCTGAGCTTCCCGCTCGGCCACGGCGTGCTGGATATCGCCTCGCGCCGGCGCATCGGCAAGACCCTCAAGGGCCAGTACGACCAGGCGATCCTCCTGCCCAACTCGCTCAAGTCGGCGCTGGTGCCGTATTTCGCCGGCATCCCCAAGCGCACCGGCTGGAAGGGCGAGATGCGCTACGGCCTGCTCAATGACATCCGCACGCTGGATAAAGAGCGTTACCCGCTGATGATCGAGCGCTTCATGGCGCTGGCTTTCGCGCCGGGCGCCGAGCTGCCGCAGCCTTATCCACAGCCGCGCCTGGCGATCGATCCGCAGAGCCGCGAGGCCGCGCTGGCCAAGTTCGGCCTGAGCCTGGATCGCCCGGTGCTGGCGCTCTGCCCTGGCGCCGAGTTCGGCGAGGCCAAGCGCTGGCCGGCGGAGTACTACGCCAAGGTCGCCGAGGTGAAGATCCGCGCCGGTTGGCAGGTCTGGATCTTCGGCTCGAAGAACGACCACCCCGGCGGCGAAGACATCCGCATGCGCCTGATTCCGGGCCTGCGCGAAGAGTCGGTGAACCTGGCCGGCGAGACCGCGCTGTCCGAGGCCATCGACCTGATGTCCTGCGCTGGCGCCGTGGTCACCAACGATTCCGGCCTGATGCACGTGGCCGCCGCGCTGAACCGCCCGCTGGTGGCGGTCTACGGCTCCACTTCGCCGCAGTTCACCCCGCCGCTGGCCGATGCCGTGGAAATCGTCCGCCTCGGCCTGGAATGCAGCCCCTGCTTCGATCGCGTGTGCCGCTTCGGCCACTACAACTGCCTGCGCGAGCTGAAGCCGCGTCCGGTGATCGAAGCGCTGGACCGACTGGTCGCTGACCCGGTGGATGTGGAAAGCGCCGAATGAGGGTCCTGCTGATCAAGACCTCGTCCCTGGGCGATGTCATCCATACCCTGCCGGCGTTGACCGACGCCGCCCGCGCCATTCCCGGCATCCAGTTCGACTGGGTGGTGGAGGAGGGCTTCGCCGAGATTCCCGCCTGGCACCCGGCCGTGGCCCAGGTGATCCCGGTGGCGATCCGCCGCTGGCGCAAGAACCTCTGGCAGACCCTCAAGAGCGGTGAGTGGAGTCGCTTCAAGCGCCGCCTGAAGGAAGTCGACTACGACCTGGTGATCGACGCCCAGGGCCTGCTCAAGAGCGCGTGGCTGACCCGCTATGCGCGCCGGCGCACGCCGATTGCCGGGCTGGACAAGGACTCAGCCCGCGAGCCGGCCGCCAGCCGCTTCTATAACCGCACCTACCCGGTCGCCTGGGGTCAGCACGCCGTCGAGCGCGTGCGCCAGTTGTTCGCCCAGGCGCTGGACTACCCGTTGCCCGCCGGTACCGGCGATTACGGCCTGGACCGCAATCGCCTGCTGGATGCGGTGGAGACCGAGCCGTACCTGGTCTTCCTCCACGGCACCACCTGGGTGACCAAGCACTGGCCCGAGGTCTACTGGCGCGAACTGGCCCAGCGCATGGGCGAGCGTGGCTGGAAAGTGCGCCTGCCCTGGGGCAACGAAGCCGAGCGGCTGCGTGCCGAACGGCTGGCCGAAGGCTTGGAAAACGCCTCGGTGCTCCCCAGATTAAGCCTCGCAGGCATGGCCAAGGTACTGGCCGGCGCTTCCGCCTGCGTGGCGGTCGACACCGGGCTCGGACACCTGGCTGCCGCCCTGGATGTGCCGACGCTGTCGCTGTTCGGCCCGACCAATCCCGGTCTGACCGGCGCCTACGGGCGCTCGCAGGTGCATCTGGCCGCCGATTGGCCGGCGTGCGCACCCTGCCTGCAGAAGACCTGCACCTACCAGCCGACGGCCGAAGACAAGCGCCAGTTCGACCTGCGGCATGAACAGCCTCTGTGCTTCACGCGCCTGAATCCCCAGCGCGTGGCGACCCAGCTGGAGGCACTGCTGCTGGCCCCGGAGACGCTGCGATGACCCTGGCTTTCGTCCTTTATAAATACTTCCCGTTCGGCGGGCTGCAGCGCGACTTCATGCGCATCGCCCTGGAGTGCCAGCAGCGTGGCCACGCCATCCGCGTCTACACGCCGATCTGGGAGGGCGAGGTGCCACCGGGCTTCGACGTGCGCGTGGCGCCGGTGAAGTCGCTGTTCAACCATCGCCGCAACGAGAAGTTCAGCGCCTGGCTGGCCGCGGACCTGGCGCGCTCGCCGGTGGACCGGGTGATCGGCTTCAACAAGATGCCCGGCCTGGACGTCTACTACGCCGCCGACGGTTGCTTCGAGGACAAGGCGCAGACCCTGCGCAACTCCTTCTACCGCCGCTGGGGCCGCTACAAGCACTTCGCCGATTACGAGCGTGCGGTGTTTGCGCCGGAATCCAAGACCGAGATCCTGATGATCTCCGAGGTGCAACAGCCGCTGTTCATCAAGCATTACCGCACACCCGAGGCGCGCTTCCACCTGCTGCCGCCGGGTATCGCCCAGGACCGCCGCGCGCCGGCCAATGCCGCCGAGATCCGCGCCGAGTTCCGCCGCGAGTTCAAGCTGGGTGACGACGACCTGCTGCTGGTACAGATCGGCTCTGGCTTCAAGACCAAGGGCCTGGACCGCAGCCTCAAGGCGCTGGCCGCGCTGCCGCGCTCGCTGCGCAAGCGCACCCGGCTGATCGCCATCGGCCAGGACGATCCCAAGCCGTTCCTGCTGCAGGTGAAGGCGCTGGGGCTGTCGGACAACGTGCAGATCCTCAAGGGGCGCAGCGATATTCCGCGCTTCCTGTTGGGGGCCGACCTGCTGATTCATCCGGCTTACAACGAAAACACCGGCACCGTGCTGCTGGAAGCGCTGGTCGCGGGCCTGCCGGTGCTGGTCACCGACGTCTGCGGCTATGCCCACTACATCGACGAGGCGAAAGCCGGGCGCGTGGTGCCGTCACCCTTTGAGCAGGAGCGCCTCAACGCCATGCTCAAGGAGATGCTGGAGGACGACGTGGCGCGCGCCGATTGGTCGCGCAATGGTCTGGCCTTCGCCGACAGCGCCGATCTCTACAGCATGCCGCAGCACGCCGCCGACCTGATCCTGCGGGAGCGCGCATGAAGCTCGAACTGCACGAGCCCTTCAAGACCCTCTGGGCCGGCAAGGACCCGTTCGCCGAAGTCGAACGCCTGCAAGGCAAGGTCTACCGCGAACTGGAAGGCCGCCGCACCCTGCGCACCGAGGTCGAGGGGCGTGGCTTCTTCGTCAAGATCCACCGCGGCATCGGCTGGGGCGAGATCGTCAAGAACCTGTTCAGCGCCAAGCTCCCGGTGCTCGGCGCGGGCCAGGAGCAGCGCGCTCTGGAGCGCCTGCACCAGGCCGGCGTGGCAACCATGACCTCGGTGGCCTACGGAGAGCGCGGCGGCAATCCGGCCAGCCAGCATTCCTTCATCGTCACCGAGGAACTGGCGCCGACCACCGACCTCGAGGTCTTCTCCCTCGACTGGCTGCAGAGCCCGCCCGAGCCGCGTCTCAAGCGCGCGCTGATCGCCGAGGTGGCGAAGATGGTCGGCACCATGCACCGCGCCGGGGTGAACCACCGCGACTGCTATATCTGCCATTTCCTGCTGCACACCGACCGGCCGATTAGCGCCGACGACCTGCGCCTGTCGGTGATCGACCTGCACCGCGCCCAGACCCGCGCTGCCACCCCGCGCCGCTGGCGTGACAAGGACCTGGCGGCGCTGTATTTCTCCGCGCTGGACATCGGTCTTACGCGCCGTGACAAGTTGCGCTTCCTGCGCGGTTACTTCCAGCGCCCGCTGCGTGACATCCTTCGCGAGGAAGCCGCGCTGCTGGCCTGGATGGAGCGCAAGGCGGCGAAGCTCTACGACCGCAAGCAACGCTACGGGGACCTGCTCTGATGGCGGGCTGGAATCTCTCGGACGACTATCAGCACCTGGCTGCTGACTTCGGCAGCCTGGAGGCGGTGTTCGCCCTGGAGGGCGAGCGCATCACCCGCGATGCCATTTCCGAAGTGATTCGCGTCGAGCGCGACGGCGTGCGCTACTACGTCAAGCGCTACCGCAATGCCGGCAAGGGCTATCGTCGCTATCTGGCGCGGCCACGGGTGAAGGCCGAGTGGCAGAACCTCAAGCAGTTCGCCAAGTGGGGCATTCCCACCGCCGATGTGGTCGCCCATGGTCTTGAGCGCGAGCATGGGGCGTTCAAGCGTGGCGCGCTGATCACCCGCGAGCTGGTCGGCACCGATGACCTGGCGCGGCTGGCGAAGAAGCGTGATCCGCGGCTGAAGGACCGCGCCTGGGTCGAGCACGTCATGCAGCAACTTGCCCGCTACACGCGGACCATGCATGACCACCACTTCACCCACAACGACCTGAAGTGGCGCAACATCCTGGTCGACAGCGAGGGCACGGTGTACTTCATCGACTGCCCGATCGGTGATTTCTGGATCGGCTTCATGCTGCGCTACCGCATCACCAAGGACCTGGCGACCCTCGACAAGGTTGCCAAGCGCCAGCTTTCCGCCACCCAGCGCCTGCGCTTCTACCTGCTGTACCGCCGGCGCGAACGGTTGAACGCTTCGGACAAGAAGCGCGTTCGCCACATCGTTCATTTCTTCGAGGGACGCGAGTGAAGGACTTCATTGCCGAGGGCGACCAGGCCCTGCTTGAGCGCAACGCCCTGGCCGACTTCGACGCCCTGTGGGCCCTGGAGCTGGTGGCCGTGGATGAGCCCAACACCGAGCGGGGAGGCATAAGCTGCGTCTACCGCCTGGAGCTCGACGGCACCGCCTACTACCTCAAGCGCCAGAGCAACCACCTGACCCGCAGCCTGAAGCGCCCGCTGGGCGAGCCGACCTTCAGCCGCGAGTTCCGCAATATCCAGCGCTACCATCAGTTGGGCATTCCCTCCATGCAGGCGGCCTTTTTCGGCGCGCGGCAGGTGGCCGGCGAGCGCCGGGCGATCCTGATGACCCGCGCCCTGGACGGTTGGCGCGACCTCGACAGCCTGCTGCAAGGTTGGTCGAACCTGCCGGCCGAACGTCGCCAGGCCATCCTGCGCGCCTGTGGCATGCTCGCCCGTCGCCTGCACGAGGCCGGGCAGATGCACGGCTGCTTCTATCCCAAGCACATCTTCCTGCGCGAAACCGACGACGCCTTCGAGGCGACCCTGATCGACCTGGAGAAGACCCGCCCGCTCTGGTTCGGTCAGCGTGACCGTGTGCGTGACCTCGAGCCGCTGCTGCGCCGAGCGCCGGACTGGAACGAGACCGACGTGCGCAACCTGCTGGCGGCCTACCTGGGCACTGCGTCCACCGGCCCTGAAGTGGACGACTGGTACCGTCGCCTGGGCGCGCGTCGCAAGAAGAAGGAAAACCGCGCATGAGGCTGTCCGCCCTGCGCGATGCCGGCCGCGCCCCGGCGCTGCCGCTGCGCATCGAGCTGGAAGACGGCGCCGGCCCGGCCGAACTGCGCCTGGACAGCCTGCTGCGCGTACTGCCCGGCCAGCGCTACGTCGCTGCGGCCAATTGGCGCGGCCGCCCGGTGCTGGCCAAGCTGCTGGTCGGCGGCAAGGCGGCGCGGCATTTCCAGCGCGAGCGCGATGGCGTGCGCCTGCTCGCCGAACAGGGCCTGACGACGCCGGCGCTGCTGGCCGATGGCCTGAAGGACGGCGAGGGCGGCTGGCTGCTGTTCGAGTTTCTCGACCCCTCCGAAAGCCTCTGGGACGCCTGGCGTGCCGTGGAAGGCGAGCCATTGCTGTCCGACGGCCAGAGCGCGGTCATCGCCGAGGCCCTGACCGCCATCGCCCGGCTGCATGCCAAGGGCCTGTGGCAGGAAGACCTGCACCTGGACAACCTGCTGCGTCACGCCGGCCAGCTGTACCTGATCGACGGCGCCGGCATCCGCGCCGAAACCCCGGGCCAGCCGCTGTCGCGCAAGCGCGTGCTGGAGAACCTCGGGGTGTTCTTCGCCCAGTTGCCGGCCAGCCTCGATCCGTTCCTCGAGGAACTGCTGATCCATTACCTGCTGGCCAATGGCGAGCATGCGCTGCCCCTGGAAGCCCTGCAGAAGGAAATCGCCAGGGTGCGCCGCTGGCGCGTGGGCGACCTGATGAAGAAGATCGCCCGCGACTGCAGCCTGTTCAGCGTGTTCAAGGGGCCATTCGGCCTGCGCGCCGTGCGCCGTGAACAGGAGGAGGTCCTGCAGCCGCTGCTGGCCGACCCCGACGCCTTCATCGCCAAGGGGCACCTCTACAAGACCGGTGGTGCGGCGACCGTCGCCAAGGTTGAGCTGAACGGTCGGCCGCTGGTCATCAAGCGTTACAACATCAAGAACCTGCTGCACTGGTTCAAGCGCTTCTGGCGCCCCAGCCGTGCCTGGGCCTCCTGGCGCGAGGGCAACCGCCTGGACTTCCTCGGCATCGCCACGCCCCGGCCGCTGGCGGTGATCGAGCGCCGCTGGCTGTGGCTGCGCGGCCCGGCCTTCCTGATTACCGATTACCTGGCGGGTCAGGATATAATCGCCCGTTTCAAACCCTACCTGGAGCAACAGGCAGGGGGCGGCCTGCCGCCGGAATCGGACCTCGTGGCCCTGGACAGACTGTTCGCGGCGCTGGTGCGCGAGCGCATCAGCCATGGCGACCTGAAGGGGCACAACCTGTTCTGGCAGGAGCAGGGCGAAGGCGGGCAGTGGTCGTTGATCGACCTGGATGCCATGCAGCGCCACTCGCGAGAAGCGAGCTTCGCCCGCGCCTATGCCCGTGACCGTGCGCGCTTCCTGCGCAACTGGCCAGAGGGCAGCGCACTGCACAAGCTGCTCGACGAACGTTTACCGCGGGTGCCTGGCACCCGCCCAGATGAAAGAGGCTAGACCCTGTGGCATTGACCATCCTCGGCCTGTCCGGCGCCGTAAGCCATGACCCTTCCGCCGCCCTGTACATCGACGGCAAGCTGGTCGCGGCCGTCGAAGAAGAGCGCTTCGTCCGCGACAAGCACGCGAAGAACCGCATGCCCTACGAGTCGGCCAAGTTCTGCCTGGAGCAGGCGGGCATCAAGCCGTCGGACGTTGACGTGGTGGCCATTCCCTTCGCCCCCATCAGCATCCTGGAGAAGGCCCGCTGGCACTACGCCAAGCGCTACGCCTACGCCCCGGACCGCGCGCTGGACGCCATCCTGCTCGGCAATCGCCGCTACAAGCGTTACTACAAGCGCATCGAATGGTGCCTGCAGCAGCTGGGCTTCGACCTGAAGAAGGTCAAGATCCAGCCGGTCGAGCACCACCTGGCCCACGCCTCCAGCGCCTACCACTGCTCGGGCTTCAAGGAGAAGACGGCGATCCTAGGGATCGACGGCAAGGGCGAGTACGCCACCACCTTCTTCGGCTATGGCGAGAACGGCAAGATCCACAAGATCAAGGAGTTCTACGATCCGGACTCCCTCGGTGGCCTGTACGGCGCGCTGACCGAGTACCTGGGCTTCGACATGCTCGATGGCGAGTTCAAGGTCATGGGCATGGCGCCCTACGGCGACGCCAGCAAGTACGATTTCTCCCGCCTCGCCAAGTTCGAGAACGGTGAGCTGATCATCAACACCGACTACGCCAACGTCATCGGCTTCCGTCGCTACAAGGAAAAGGGCAAGGGGTACTACTTCTCGCCCAAGCTGATCGAGTGGCTCGGTCCCAAGCGTGAAGGCGACATCGCCGACGATCCCTACATCCACTACGCCGCCAGCATCCAGGCCCTGTTCGAGAAGCTGGCGCTGGAGATGATGGATTACTACCTGGGCGACATCATCCGCGAGACCGGCAAGGTCGCCTTCGCCGGCGGCTGCGCGCTGAACGTCAAGCTCAACCAGAAGATCATCGCCCGTCCCGAGGTCAAGGAGCTGTACGTGCAGCCCGCGGCGAGCGACGCCGGTACCGCCGTTGGCGCCGCCGCGTACGTGTCCTGGGAGCGTGGTGTGCCGGTCGAGAAGATGGAGCACGTCTACCTCGGCCCGGAATACAGCAACGAAGACGTCATTGCCGCCTGCGCCCGCCACGAGGCCAAGCCGCAATGGCGCCAGATCGACAACGTCCCCGAGCACATCGCCAAGGTGCTGGTCGAAGGCAACCCGGTAGCCTGGTTCCAGGGCCGCATGGAGTTCGGCCCGCGCGCCCTGGGCGGCCGTTCGATCATCGGTTGCCCGAGCATCGCCGGCGTGGCGGATCGCATCAATGCGCAGATCAAGTTCCGCGAGCGCTGGAGGCCCTTCTGCCCGTCGATGCTCGATACCGTCGGCCCGCAGATGTTCAAGATCGACCACCCGGCACCGTTCATGACCTTCACCTTCGAAGTCAACGAAGAGTGGAAGACCCGCGTACCGGAAGTCGTCCACGAGGACGGCACCTCCCGTGCCCAGGTGCTCAAGCGCGAGTTCAACCCGCGCTACTACGACATGATGAAGGAGCTGGAGAAGCTCACCGGCAACGGTGTGGCGCTCAACACCTCGCTGAATCGCCGTGGCGAGCCGATGATCTGCTCGCCGACCGACGCGCTGAACATGTTCTACGGCTCGGACCTGCAATACCTGATCATGCAGGACATCCTGGTGGTCAAGGACGGCGTGCAGTGACCGGCGGAGCGCCAGCATGCGCGTTCTGATCATCAACCGGCAGGAGCGTGCGCGCTCGCTGGATACTCTCTATGAAGGCCTGATCGCACTGAACCCCGGTTCGCGCATGATCAAGCTGAGCAAGGAGGAGATCCGCGACCTGCCGCGTACCCTCGCCACCCTGGACACCTCCGGTTTCGAGCGGGTGCTCTTCGACATCCCCCTGCGCCGCGCCGCGCACGCCTTCGACAGCGTGCGCGCCCTGCCGGGGCTGGTGTACTACGAGGAGGACGCGTACCAGGAGTTCATGGGCGAGAGCAAGTTCTACGGCAAGTTCCTGCGCTTCTTCCACTCGCTCAAGGGCGCGCCGGTGATCTACACCAGCGAGTCGGTGCGCAGCTATTTCGCCCGGCAGGGCGTCAACGCGCACTTCGTCGCCAAGGCCTTCGATGACCGCCAGCTCAAGGACCTGGGCCAGCCGCGCGATATCGACCTGGCCTTCGTCGGTCGGGTCAAGAGCAAGGTCTATGGGCGCCGCAAGGAACTGCTCGACCAGGTGGCCGAGCAGACGCCACTGCAGCTGTTGCGCACCGAGAACCCCGACGAATACCTGGGCGTGCTCAACCGCATCCGTTTCTTCCTCAGTGCGGACATCGGCTTCAACGAGTACATGGCCAAGAACTTCGAAGCCATGGCCTGCGGCTGCGTGCTGGTGGCCAAGCGCCAACCCACCGAGGATGGCCTGCTGGGCCTGGTCGACATGCAGAACGTGGTGCACTACGACACGCTCGAGGAGCTGATGGAGAAGTACCGGCACCTGCTGGCCGACCCGCAGCAGGCTCAGGCCATCGCCCGTGCCGGGCATGACCTGGTGTTCGAGCGGCATCGCCTGAGCCAGCGCGCCGAGGAGTTCTCCAGGGTCCTCGCGCTGCCTCACCCGAATCCCCAAGGAATCAGCCGTCCGGGTTTCTTCCGGCGGCTCGGGTCGCTGTTCTCCCGCGCTTGAGGCGCGGGCGGCGACCTCGCAACAGCAGGGTCTGAGCATGAAAATCACGATCTTCGGAAGCGGTTACGTCGGTCTGGTGACCGGAGCCTGCCTGGCCGACGCCGGCCACCAGGTGATCTGCGTCGACACCAACAGCGAACGCACGCAGATGCTCTGCCAGGGGCAGATCCCGATCTACGAGCCGGGCCTGGACGTCATGGTGCGCAACAACCTGGCCGCCGGACGCATTCGCTTCACCGAGGACGCCGCCGAGGCCATCGCTTTCGGCACGCTGCTGTTCATCGCCGTCGGTACGCCGCCGGACGAGAACGGCTCCGCCGACCTCACCTACGTGCTCAATGTGGCGCGCACCATCGGCCAGCACATCGATGGCTACAAGGTGGTGGTGAACAAGTCCACTGTGCCAGTGGGCACTGCCGACAAGGTGCGTGCTGCCGTGCTCGACGAGCAGGGCAAGCGTGGCAGCGAGTTCCGCTTCGATGTCTGCTCGAACCCCGAATTCCTCAAGGAAGGCGCGGCGATCGAAGACTTTACCCGGGGGCCGCGCATCGTCGTCGGCACCGATTCGGAAGAAGTGCGCACGCTGATGCGCGAGTGCTATGCGCCGTACAACCGCAATCACGACAAGCTGTTCTTCATGGGGGTGCGTGCCTCGGAGCTGACCAAGTACGCGGCCAATGCCATGCTCGCGACCAAGATCAGCTTCATGAACGAGATCGCCAACATCGCCGAGCGGGTGGGTGCTGACGTCGAACAGGTGCGCCTGGGGATCGGTTCCGATCCGCGCATCGGCTACCACTTCATCTATCCCGGCTGCGGCTATGGCGGCTCCTGCTTCCCGAAGGATGTCCAGGCGCTGGAGCGTACTGCCGGCGAGATCGGCTATGACGCGGAACTGCTGCGCGCGGTGGAGCGGGTCAACGACCGGCAGAAGCATGTGCTGCTGCGCAAGCTGCTGCAGGCCTTCGACGGCGAACTGGCGGGGCTGACCGTGGGCATCTGGGGCCTGGCCTTCAAGCCCAATACCGATGACATCCGCGAGGCGCCCAGCCGCGTGCTGATGGAAGCCCTGTGGGAGCGCGGTGCCCGCGTGCGTGCCTACGATCCGGTGGCGTCCCACGAAATCAGCCGGGTCTATGGCGAGCGCGCAGACCTGGAGTTGGTCGGCAGCCGTGAAGCCGTGCTGGAAGGCGCGGATGTGCTGGTGATCTGCACCGAGTGGAAGGAGTTCCGTGCGGTGGACTTCTCCTGGCTGGCCGCAACCCTGCGCCGCCCGGTGATCATCGATGGGCGCAACCTGTACAACCCCGACGAAGTGCGTGCCGCCGGCCTGCTCTACTACGCCGTGGGTCGCGGTGACTCGCTGGAGCGCGGCCACTGATGGGGCGCCGTTCCCCGGGCTCGGCAGTCGGTCGCAAGGTGCGCAAGTACCGCTCCCGCCTGCAGCGCAAGCTGCTGTGGCTGCAGTACGCCCTGGCCAATCGGTTCGGTTCGCGCAGGGTCGTCGCAGACGGTGGCCCAGTCGTCTCGCTGACCAGCTACTCCACGCGTTTGCGCAGCGTGCACATCACCCTGGAGTCGATCGCCGCCGGCAACCTGCTGCCGTCGCGGTTGATCCTCTGGATCGACGAGGAGAAGACCCTCGCCGATCTCCCGGCGCCACTGCGTCGCCTGCAGGCGCGCGGGCTGGAAGTAAAGCGCTGCAATAATTACGGGCCGCACAAGAAATACTTTCCCTACGTCCAGGGTGAGAGAATCGCCGCGCCGCTGGTGACAGCCGACGACGATGTGTTCTATCCCGAGGGCTGGCTGCAAGGCCTGCAGGCGGCTCATGAGCAGACCCCCGACCAGGTCGTCTGCTACAAGGCCAAGCAGGTGGGCATCGAGCAGGGAGTGATCCAGCCTTACCACGGTTGGGCGACGCAGCTGGGCAGGACCCCCAGCCTGCGCAATTTCGCCATCGGGGTTTCCGGAGTGCTCTACCCGGCAATCCTGCAGGAAGTCCTCAAGCGTGAAGGGGAGGCCTTCGTCACGGTGACGCCGAAGGCCGATGACATCTGGCTGCACTGGCACGCGCTGCGCTCCGGCGTCCGTGTACGGCAGCTGTCCGACAGCGATGAGCATTTCCCCAGCCTGCCGGGCACCCAGGATATCGCGCTGTACAGCACGAACCTCAAGCAGGGCGGCAATGACCAGGTAATCGCGAAGCTCTATACGGCGGAAGATATCGCCATGATGTTGAAGGACTGATTCTCGATGCAGGCTGTCGCACAACAATCCCTGGAGCGCCTTTCGCCGGAACTGCTGGCGCGTATCGTTGCCTCGCGCCGTGTGGTCCTGCTGGCCAACAACCCGGCGATCACCCGCGAGCATATCGACGCGTTGGCGCTGTGCCCCGACGACCTGGTGGTGAGCTTCAACAAGTGTCGCAACCTTCCGTTGTTGCGCCGCCAGCTGCACAACCTGTTCATCCACCGGCACAACTACCGCAAGGGAGGCTACTTCGGCTTCCCCTACAAGGGTTGGCTGCGCCTGTTCCCCTGGTTCAACTCGCGTTTCCACAGCGTGCTGCTGGGCGGAGAGGCGGAGTCGCTGCCGGCCTCGCACCGCAATGCCTCTTTCCTGCCGCTGCGCCAGCCGTTCCCTGCGCTGCAGGACTACCCCTACGAGGGGCTGCCCACTCGTGGCGGTCCTTCTACCGGTTTCTACGCGGTGGCGTTCTTCGACTATGTAAAGCGCCTCAAGCAGGCTGACTACGAGATCGTGCTCGTCGGTTTTTCCGATGAGGGCGGTTCGTTCTGGGATGGGCATGCCTGGGACTTCGAGCGGGAATGGACCCGCTCTTCCGGCGTCACCGTCATCAAGCTCTGAATCTCATTGGCGGCGCATAGCCGCCGAAACCTGACTTGCCAGCGTGGTGTTATGCAACTCGAAAGACGGTCGGATTGGTTGAAACTGGTGGGGCTCGCCTTTGCGGTGATCACACTGAGCATGCTGGTAGTAGGGCGCTTCTGGTGGCCGACGGAGAACGGCGACTGGCTGAAGAGCATTCGCCTGGGCGCCTTCCTGGCCGTCATCTTCCTGTCGCTGCAGCTGTTCCGGGAACGTGCGCGGCTGGCGACCTTGCCCTTCCTGCTCTACCTGGTGTTCTGGGTGGGGCTGCTGCTCAACTCCATCCTCACCGACTCGCCGAGTTCGGTGAAACAGCTGCTGGTGATCCTGTTCTTCACCTGGGTGGTGATGGTGATGGGCGGGCGGGAAAGTCGCCCCTGGCTCTTCGTGCTGGGCCTGGACGCCCTGGCTGGCGCCGGCTTCGCGGGTTTCTCCCTGGTCAACAAGGCGTTGCAGGGGCAGTTCGACGTCGGCTACCGGATGATGAACATCAAGGATTCCGGCGTACTCGGCATTGCCGATTTCGGCATCACCATCGAAGCCGGCATGCACTACGCGTTCTGCTTCATCGTCGCGGTCTGGCTGCTGATGCGCGCGCGCCACTGGGCAATGCGCACGGTCTGGCTGGCCTGCTCGCTGATCCTGTTCACCTACCTCTATTTCACCTTCGCACGTTCGGCCTGGGTCGCCGGCCTGATGGGTGCGGGGCTGCTGATCCTGTGCATGACCGAAGGCCGCCAGCGCATCGTCGCCGTGGGGCTCGCGGCGCTGGCTGGCATTGCCGTGCTGGTGTTCGGCTTCGAGCAGGTGGCCTATGAGTTCGGCGCCCGCGGGTTGACCTACCGCGACCAGATCTGGCGCGTGGTCTTCGAGCGCATCGGCGAGGCCTGGTGGTTCGGCCATGGTTCGCACACCGAACTGGGCAAGGTCACCCTGTCCACCGGGCAGGTCGTGCGCAACCCGCACAGCCTGTACCTGGAAGTGCTCTACCAGTTCGGTCTGTTCGGCCTGATCACCATGCTGCTGGCCATGGCCGCCTGCATCTGGGGTGCCTGGAAGGCGCGCACCGAGTTCTCCAGGCTCTGGTTCTCGGTGATGCTGTCGGCCGCCGTGGTGATGACCGTCGAGCTGCACTTCTTCGTGGCGGCGCCGAACCTGGTGTGGATGTGGTTCTGGTTGCCGATGGCCGGCTGCCTGGCGGTGGCCACCCAGTACCGGGTCGAGGAGCGGCGGCCGCTCTGAGGGGAATGGCCATCACGCCGGACAGCGATGGCCCGTGGGCTCAGCGGCCGAACAGGCGGCTCAGCAGGCCACCGCTCTTCTTGCCGCGGGTGACGTCATTGCCCTTGTAGTTCTTCTGCGAGGCCTTGGTGATGGTGCCGAAGCGCTCCTTCACCTTGTAGCTGTCCAGCGAGTAGCCGGCGGCCAGCGCCTCGGCGAGGTAGCGGTCGAAGAGTTCGATCAGGTCCTTGCGCGGGTGATCGAACACTGCACCATCGAACCAGTGCTTCTCGCCGTGGCTTTCCAGGCGCTTGAACGAGTGCTTGTGCGACAGCTGGGTGCCGATATCCGAATAGTGCAGGATCTTGATTGCATCGATCGGGTGGCCTTCGCCGTCGATATTGTTGAACTGTGTGTCGAACGCCTGGATCAGCTGGGTGTGGTCGCGGAAGTAGTCACGCAACTTGTGGTGGGCCTTGCGGTCGCTCTTGATCTCGGCCAGCGCCGGCAGGTGGGCCTTGGCCGCCGCGCAGTCCCACATCGACACGCAGAAGCGCCAGGATTCCTCGCCGCCCTTGGCCATGACGATCTTGCCCGGCTCGAAGGGGGTGTTCCAGAGTTCGGCGATATCGCTGAGGATCACCACGTCGGCGTCCATGTAGATCGCTCGACCCTCGAAGTTGCAGAACGCCGGAATGCTCCAGCGGAAGCCCGAGAAGGGGGTGGTCCAGTCGTCGCTGCGCCAGCCTTCGGCCGCTTCGGGGCGCGAGTACCAGAAGCTCTGCGGGTCGCGGGAGAGTTGCATCCAGTGGATTTCCACCGGCTGCGAAGCGTGCTTGCGCAGGCTGTACTCGAGCACCATCATCTGCTCGAGATCGCAGTCGTTCGGATCACAGCCGACGAAGATCTTGATCGTTTCGTTCATTTCCGGGCATTCCCTGATCTGGGTGGAGCCTTGCTCCCATTGTCTGTCTACGCCCTGGGAACGTCGTACTCGGAGGCGATCTCCCGGCCGTCCAGGGGCGTCGTCGAATTCTTGTTGTAGTGGTCGAAGAAGGCTTCCAGACCCAGCTTGCGGATCAGGGCGATGTCCTTCTTGTAGCGCAGCAAGTGCTTGAAATTACGTTTTCGCTTGGCCCGCGACAAGGGCGCGGCGCTGGTCCGCAGGTCGGAAAGATCGATCAGGCCGTAGGAACCCGAGGGGGTGAGGATCACGTTGCCCAGGTGCAGCGAGCGGAAATAGATGCCCTTGTCATGCAGGTGGGCGATGAAGGCTGCCACGTCGCGCAGGATCTGCAACTGGCGCTCGGGCTCCTGGGTCGGGATGTAGCTGCGCAGGGTGTGGCCGGGCAGCGGCTCGTAGCGCACCGCGGTGCGCTCGATCTCGGGGAAGTTGTAGGTGCGCAGCGCTTGCGGGCAGGGGATGCCTTTCCCGGCGATCAGCGCGCAGTTGTTCAGGAAGCGCTTCTCCGGCGGCGAGATGATCGCCGTGGAGAGCAGGCGCTTGCGCCGGAACAACTTGAGGAAGCTGCCGTCGCGCAGGTGCAGGACCTTGTCGCCATGGGGGTCGCGCTCGATAACCTCGGCGCCTTCGACAAGCGAATGATAGGAAGAGTCGTCGAGGGCAATCATCGGCGGGGACTGTCAGACCTGGGGGCAACATGGAGTGGGACGGCGGTGGTATTATCCGCAGTCTTCTTACGACAAGGCAGCTTGCACTTCATGAGTGATTCTCCCCGGAGCGCCCAGCCGGTGTCCAGCGTCAAGATCTACTTCCGCCTGCTCTCCTACGTGCGCCCGTATGCGGGTCTGTTCGCACTGAGCATCGTCGGCTTCCTGATCTTCGCCGCCACCCAGCCGATGCTTGCCGGCATCCTCAAATACTTCGTCGACGGCCTGACCAACCCGGACGCCGCGCTGTTCCCCGACGCCCCCTGGGCCTGGCTGCGCGACCTGGAACTGCTCTACGCGGTGCCCCTGCTGGTGGTGCTGATCGCGGTCTGGCAGGGCATTGGCTCCTTCCTCGGCAACTATTTCCTCGCCAAGGTCTCCCTCGGCCTGGTGCATGACCTGCGGGTAGAGCTGTTCAACAACCTGCTGACCCTGCCCAACCGCTATTTCGACCGGCACAATTCCGGGCACCTGATCTCGCGCATCACCTTCAACGTGACCATGGTCACCGGTGCCGCCACCGACGCCATCAAGGTGGTGATCCGCGAAGGCATGACCGTGGTGTTCCTGTTCGCCTCGCTGCTGTACATGAACTGGAAGCTGACCCTGGTGATGCTGGCGATCCTGCCGGTCATCGCGGTCATGGTGACCAGCGCCAGCCGCAAGTTCCGCAAGCAGAGCAAGAAGATCCAGGTAGCCATGGGCGACGTCACCCACGTCTCCTCGGAAACCATCCACGGTTACCGGGTGGTCCGCAGCTTCGGCGGCGAGCCCTACGAGAGCAAACGCTTCCTCAAGGTGAGCAGCGAGAACACCAAGAAGAACCTGCGCATGAACAAGACCTCCGCGGTCTACACGCCCATGCTGCAGCTGGTGATCTACAGCGCCATGGCTGTGCTGCTGTATCTCGTGCTGCTGCTGCGCGGCGACGCCACCGCCGGTGAACTGGTCGCCTACATCTCCATGGCCGGCCTGCTGCCCAAGCCGATCCGCCAGCTTTCCGAGGTCAGCTCGACCATCCAGAAAGGCGTGGCCGGCGCGGAGAGCATCTTCGAGCAGCTCGACCAGCCGCAGGAAGTCGACAATGGCACCGTCGAGCGCGATCGCGTCAGCGGCCGCCTGGAAGTGAAAAACCTCAGCTTCACCTACCCCGGCACCGAGAAGCAGGTCCTCAACGATCTGAACTTCAGTGTCGAGCCGGGCCAGATGGTGGCGCTGGTGGGGCGCTCGGGTAGCGGCAAGTCGACCCTGGCCAACCTGATCCCGCGCTTCTATGCCCACAACGACGGGCAGATTCTGCTCGATGGGCTGGACGTCGAGGACTACAAGCTGCGCAACCTGCGCAAGCACATCGCGCTGGTGACCCAGCAGGTCAACCTGTTCAACGACAGCGTGCTGAACAACATCGCCTACGGCGACCTCGCCAGCAAACCGCGCGAGGCGGTGGAAAAGGCCGCTGAAGACGCCTTCGCCCGCGAGTTCATCGACCGCCTGCCCGAAGGTTTCGAGACCGAAGTCGGCGAGAACGGTGTGATGCTCTCCGGCGGCCAGCGCCAGCGCCTGGCGATTGCCCGCGCGCTGCTCAAGGACGCCCCGGTGCTGATCCTCGACGAGGCCACCTCGGCGCTGGACACCGAATCCGAGCGGCACATCCAGGCTGCCCTGGAGAAGGTCATGGAAGGTCGCACCACCCTGGTCATCGCCCACCGCCTGAGCACCATCGAGGCGGCGGACCTGATCCTGGTGATGGACCAGGGCCATATCGTCGAACGTGGCTCCCACGACGAACTCATCGCGCAGAACGGCTACTACGCCCGCCTGCACGCCCGCCAGTTCGCCGACGACCCGGTCGACGGGACCGAAGAAGCGCCGGTCGAGCAACCGGTATGACGGCAGAGGGGAATCGCCGTCCATGTTGAACCGCCTGCGAGTCTTCCGCGAACGCGGCTGGACCTCCCTCAGCGCCGCCGACTACGCCGCCGCCTGGCAGCGTTTCGGCGGCAGCGTCGCTACCCATCCCGAGGTGGTCGAGCGCCTCGCCGGCCTGGCGGGCATTCCGGTGCGCTACCTGGGCTGGTTCGAAGGTGAGGCATTGCGCGCCGCGGTGCCGACCTGGGGGCGCAACCTGGCGCTGTCCAAGGACGTGCTCAAGCGCGAGGGCAAGAAAGCCCTGTTCGACCTGGGCAACGCCGAGATCATCCTGCCCATCGCCGAAGGTGCGCGCATCGAATTGCGCCACCGGGTGCGCTACCTGTCCGAGCTGAACCGCGAGCAGGTCAGCGACGCCCGCGAGCAGCCCGAGCAACTGGCGATGAATCGCGCGCCGGCCGACTTCTCGAAGAAGTTCCGCTACAACCAGCGCCGCGAACAGCGCCTGCTGGAAGAAGCGGGCGGCGTGCTGCAGCCCATGAGCGAGCTGAGTCCCGAGGAGCAGGCGAGTATCTATGCCGACCTGTTCCGGCGCCGCTGGGAGTTCGAAGTGCCGGGCAAGGCGCGGCTGGCCGAAGTCTTCAGCCTGATGCGCGAGTTCATGCGTGGCTCGCTGGTGCGCCTGGACGGCGAGCCGGTGGCGATCCAGATTCTCTACCGGGTCGAAGCGCCGAAGTGGATCAGCGTCGAGTACATCAACGGCGGCGTGGCTCCGGAGAACCGCGAGTTCAGCCCCGGCAGCGTGCTCAGCTTCGTCAACACCCAGGAAGCCTGGGCTGAGGCCGAGGCGCTGGGCAAGCCGCTGCGCTATTCCTTCGGCCGCGCCGACCGCGAGTACAAGGACCGCTGGTGTCACCGCGTGCCGGTGTTCCAGGTCTGACTTCAGGCCTTTTGTAGGAGCGAGCTTGCTCGCGAAGCCATTCCACAGCGGGGGTTGTTCGCGAGCAAGCTCGCTCCTACAGTTTGTGCACGGCGTCTTGGCCTGTGCGTAGGAGCGGACTCCGTCCGCGATCGGTTTTCACGGAGAGCGCCATGACCGCCCGCAAGCAGCACCTGCTCAAACAGCACCGCCGCAAGAAGCGCGCGGTCCTGCTCGTCGCCTTGCTGGCGCTGATCCTGCTGGGCATCTTCGCGCCCTGGTGGAGCGTGCCGTTGGCCGTGCTGCTGGGCTGGGTCGCCCATGAGGCGTGGTTCGCCGACCACCTGTTCTATTCGCCGCGAGACGACTACCGCTACGACTTCCCCGAGGGCTCCATCGCGTTGCCGGTATCGTTGGGCCCCCATGGCCTGCATGTCGCGACCGGCGCGCTGCCGGAGTGCGAGGAAACGCTGGTGCTGGAGATCGAGGTCAAGGCCTCGCTGCTCGGCCGCTGGCTCGACCCGCAGGTGCTGATCGAGGGCGTCGAGGTCGACCGCCAGGACTTCGAGCGCGGTGTCAGCGGCAAGCGCTACATCAATCTGTCCGGCCAGGGCGATGCGCTGCGCTCCGGGCACCTGCGCATCCGCGGCCGTCATTGCCGGCTGGCGCCGCAGGGTGTGCTGCACGCCTTCGCCAACCCTGATTACGCCCGGCAGCGCCTGCTGATCATCGCGCCCCACGCGGACGACGCCGAACTGGCCGCCTTCGGCCAGTACAGCCGTTGCCCGGAGGCCTGGATCGTCACCCTGACCCAGGGCGAGATCGAGGCCGAGCACTACCAGCGGCTGGGCCTGGACAAGGCCGCCGCCGCCCGCCTGAAGGGCCGCCTGCGGACCTGGGACAGCATCGCCGCGCCGCTCTGGGGCGGCGTACCCGCCGAGCGTTGTGTACAGCTGGGCTACTACTGCCTGCAACTGCCCGCGATGGCCGCCGAACCGAGCCAGGCCTTCGGCTCGAAGGAGTCCGGCGAGAGCGACATCCGCAGTGCGCGCGGCTTCAATCCGTTCGCGCTGCCCGGCGACAGTGACGGCGCACCGACCTGGCTGAACCTGGTGGCCGACCTGACTGCGCTGATCGAGCACATCCGCCCGGAAGTCGTCCTCACCGCCCATCCGGAACTGGACCCCCACGCCGACCACGTCCAGGCCACCCGGGCCACGCTGGAAGCCATCGGCCGCAGCAGCTGGAAGCCACAGACGCTGCTGCTCTACGCCAACCACCTGCACGACAACGACCGCTGGCCCATGGGCCCGGCCGATGGCGGCATCGCCCTGCCACCTTGTATCGAGGCATTGCCGGCCGACCCGCTGTGGAGCCCGGTGCTGGATTCCGCCGCACGCGTCGACAAGGCCCAGGCCCTGGCCCTGCAGCATGACCTGCAGACCCCGCTGACCGGCAAGAAGCGCCTGCGCCGGCTGATCCAGCGCGTGCTGGCCGGCCGCCAATGGCCGGCCACCGGCGACGACGAGTTCTTCCGCAAGGCAGTGCGTCGCCACGAGCTGTTCTGGGTGCGAAAACTGCCCTGACCGGCGAGTGCCCGGCGCAAGTCGCAGCGGGCGGCTATGGTATTATCCGCGGCGATTTCGACCTGCGGAGTTCCCATGAAATTGACCATGCCCCGATTCGATCAGGCCCCCGTTCTAGTCGTCGGCGACGTGATGCTCGACCGCTACTGGCACGGCGCGACCTCGCGCATCTCGCCCGAGGCGCCGGTGCCCGTGGTGCGGGTCGAGCAGCATGAGGATCGACCCGGTGGCGCCGCCAACGTCGCGCTGAACCTCGCCGCCCTGGGCGCCCCGGCCTTCCTGGTCGGCGTCACCGGTGTCGACGAGGCTGCCGACAGCCTGAGCGACAGCCTGCAGGCGGTGGGCGTGACCACCCGCTTCCAGCGCATCGCCGGGCAGCCGACCATCGTCAAGCTGCGGGTCATGAGCCGCCACCAGCAATTGCTGCGCGTGGACTTCGAGGAAGCCTTCCGCACTGATGCCGTGGCCCTGTCCGCCGACGTCGAGGCGCTGCTGGACCAGGTCCGCGTGCTGGTGCTCTCCGACTACGGCAAGGGTGCGCTGAAGAACCACCAGGCGCTGATCCAGGCCGCCCGCCAGCGCGGCATCCCGGTGCTGGCCGATCCCAAGGGCAAGGACTTCGCCATCTACCGTGGCGCCAGCCTGATCACCCCGAACCTCTCCGAGTTCGAAGCCATCGTCGGCCGTTGCACCGACGAAGCCGACCTCGTCGCCAAGGGCCAGCAGCTGATGACCGAGCTGGAGCTCGGTGCGCTGCTGGTCACCCGCGGCGAGCACGGCATGACCCTGCTGCGCCCCGGCCACAGTGCCCTGCACCTGCCGGCCCGCGCCCGCGAAGTATTCGACGTCACCGGCGCCGGCGACACCGTGATTTCCACCCTGGCCGGCGCCATCGCCGCCGGTGAAGACCTGCCGCAGGCCGTGGCCTTGGCCAACCTCGCTGCCGGCATCGTCGTCGGCAAGCTCGGCACCGCCGCCATCAGCGCCCCGGAGCTGCGCCGCGCCGTACAGCGCGAGCAGGGCTCCGAGCGTGGCGTGCTGAGCCTCGACCAACTGCTGCTGGCCATCGAGGACGCCCGCGCCCACGGTGAGAAGATCGTCTTCACCAACGGCTGCTTCGACATCCTCCACGCCGGCCACGTGACCTACCTGGAACAGGCGCGCGCCCAGGGCGACCGCCTGATCGTCGGGGTCAACGACGACGGCTCGGTGACCCGCCTGAAAGGCCCGGGCCGCCCGATCAACAGCGTCGACCGCCGCATGGCCGTGCTCGCTGGCCTCGGTGCGGTGGACTGGGTCGTCAGCTTCGCCGAAGACACCCCCGAGCGCCTGCTCACCGAAGTCCGCCCGGACGTGCTGGTGAAGGGCGGCGACTACGGTGTCGAGCAGGTGGTCGGTGCCGACATCGTCAAGGCCTACGGCGGCGAAGTCCGCGTGCTGGGTCTGGTGGAAAACAGCTCCACCACCGCCATCGTCGAGAAGATCCGCCACCAGGGCTGATCCTTCGTTCCTGCGGATTCCCCTCACCCTAACCCTCTCCCGGGGGAGAGGGGACCGTTCGGTGCAGGATGAAACCATGACGTCAGCCGGCACGATCTGCTCCCTCTCCCTGAGGGAGAGGGCTGGGGTGAGGGGGAAGCCCTGGCACACTCTCTCCGGTTGCCGCCACTGACCGCTCTGCCAGTGACCGGCGGCAAAGCGGTCATGGTCCCTGCGGCCTGTCGAAGCGCATGATCGAGGCATCCACCCTCCGCGGAGCGAGATGCCATGACCACCGACGTGCAGGGCCGCGCCCTGGCCGTGCTCAACCGTGTCGCCCAGGCCGACTGGCCGGATCGACTCAAGCTGCGCAAGCCCTTCGAAAGACTGCTCTACAGCGGCAGCCGCACCGGCTTCCGGCTGGCCAGCGAGCGCGCCGCCAAGCAACCCAAGACGCCACGCAAGGCCGATCCGGATGGACTCTTTGATCTGTCCCTGTCCGATGAGCAGCAGATGCTCGTGGAAATGCTCGAAGGCTTCGCCGCCGAAGTATTGCGTCCGGCCGCCCATGATGCCGACGCCAGGGCCAGGCTGAGCCTGGAGCTGTTGGCCCAGGCGCAGGAACTGGGTCTGACCCACTACGGCGTCAGCGAAGTGCACGGCGGCATGGCCGGCGAGCGCACCGTGGTGAGCAACGCGCTGATCGCCGAAGCCCTCGCCCGTGGCGACCTGAGCCTGGCCGCTGCACTGCTGGTGCCGCTGTCGGCGGCCAACTGCATTCGTCGCTGGGCTTCACCAGAACAGCAGGCGCGCTGGCTGCCGGCCTTCGTCGCCGAAGAGGCCGCGCCGCTGATCGCCATTGCGGTGAGCGAGCCGCAGCTGTTGGCCGATCCGCTGCGCCTGTCGACCAAGGCGCGCAAGCGCGGTTCGAGCTACACGCTGTCCGGTGAGAAGTGCCTGGTGGTGCGGGGTGTGGATGCGCAGAAGTTGATCGTCGCGGCGGATGCCGGCGACGGACCGGCGCTGTTCCTCGTCGATACCCGTGCCAAGGGAATTGAAGTGCGCGCCGAACCGGCCATGGGCCTGAAGGCCACGGGCACTGCACGGGTGCGCTTCAAGGGCGTGAAAGTCCCCGCCGCACAGCGGCTGGCCGCAGAACGCTTCGACTACCAGGCCTTCCTCGATTACACCGCGCTGGCCTGGTGCGCGCTGGCGGTCGGGACCGGCCAGGCCGCGCTGGACTACGTGATCACCTACTGCAACGAGCGCGAGGCCTTCGGCGAGCCGATCAGCCATCGCCAGGGCGTGGCCTTCATGGTCGCGGACATCGCCGTCGAGCTCGATGCCATGCGCCTGATGGTCTGGCGTGCCTGCGCGCTGGCCGAGCGTGGCCAGGCATTCCACCGTGAGGCTTATCTCGCGAAGCTGCTCTGCGCCGAGAAGGCGATGAAGATCGGCACCGACGCGGTGCAACTGCTCGGCGGCCACGGTTTCACCCAGGAACACCCGGCCGAACGCTGGTACCGCGACCTGCGCGCGGTCTCGCTGATGGCCGGCGGCCTGCACCTGTAAGGAGCCCTGCATGTACCTCGAGACACCGAAGAAATTCCGTACCTTGCAGAACCAGGCCCGCCAGGTGGCGGAGAACTACCTGCGACCGATTTCCCGCAAGTACGACAAGGCCGAGCACGCCTATCCCAAGGAGCTGGACCTGCTGGCCGCGCTGCTGGATGGCATGAACGCCGGCTCGCCGGACGCCGTCGGCGCCACCTCCGCCAGCAAGCGCAAGGCTGGCGCGGAGGAGGGCGTGAAGAACGGCGGCAACCTCTCCGCCTGCCTGGGCGTGATGGAAATGTGCTGGGGTGACACCGGGCTGCTGCTGGCCATGCCGCGCCAGGGGCTGGGCAATGCTGCCATCGCCGCGGTGGCCAACGAGGAGCAGCTCAAGCGCTTCTCCGGCACCTGGGCGGCCATGGCCATCACCGAACCGGGCTGTGGCTCGGATTCGGCGGCGATCCGCACCAGCGCCACCCGCGACGGTGATCACTATGTGCTCAACGGCGAGAAGATCTTCGTCACTTCCGGCGCCCGCGCCGATGCGGTGGTGGTCTGGGCGACCCTGGACAAGAACCTGGGCCGCGCGGCGATCAAGTCCTTCGTGGTGGAGAAGGGCACGCCGGGCATGACCGTCACCCGCCTGGAGAAGAAGCTCGGGATCAAGGCCTCGGACACCGCGTCCATCAGCTTTAGCGACTGCCGCGTGCCGGCGGCGAACCTGCTGGGCAACGCCGAGATCGACGTGCAGAAGGGTTTTGCCGGGGTGATGGAAACCTTCGACAACACCCGCCCGCTGGTAGCCGCCATGGCCATCGGCGTGGCCAAGGCCTCGCTGGACCGTACCCGCGAGCTGCTGAAGAAGGCCGGCTGCCGCTTCGACTATCGCCAGCCGCTGCTGGCCGCCAGCCATGCCGAAGCCACGCTGTACCGCCTGGAAGCCGAATGGGAAGCGGCGCGCCTGCTGACCCTGAAGGCCGCCTGGATGGCCGACAACCGCCAGCCCAACTCCAAGGAGGCTTCCATCGCCAAGGCCAAGGCCGGGCGGGTGGCCAACGAGGTGACGCTCAAGTGCGTCGAGTTGGCCGGGGCACTGGGCTATGGGGAAGAGGAGTTGCTGGAGAAGTGGGCGCGGGATTCGAAGATCCTCGACATCTTCGAGGGCACCCAGCAGATCCAGTTGCTGATCGTGGCGCGGCGGCTGCTGGGCAAGAGCTCCAGCCAGCTGAAGTAAGCGCTTGGAGCGTAGGGTGTACAACGTTCGACGTTGTACACCGTTTGTACCGGTGACGTCGGTCCAGCGGCGTACAACCGCGAACGGTTGTACGCCCTACGGTCTATCCGCTTGGATCACACTGACGGCCTCAGGCCGTGCGCCGCCCGCTACCGGCATTGCCGGCGGCGGGCGGCCATTGCTCCATCCATTCGCGGAAGCGGATGCGTTCCTCGCGCACCAGCCAGCCATCCTGCTCGGCAAAGCTCTCCGACAGCCACAGGCCACGGGTGCTCGCCTTGCACAACTCGCCCTTGCTCAGGGTGAACAACTCGCCGGTCGGCTGCCCATGCTCCAGCGGCAGCAGGTAGATGTCCGGGCGGCGACGGTCGAGGCGGGCCACCAGCGGGCCGCTTTCGAGTTTCTCGTCGACGTGGAACAGGCTGACCTCGCGGGCATCCTTGGGCAGCTCCATGCGCAGGTCATAGACCAGCTGCAGCGAGGCCGTCGGCAGGTGCACGTAGGCCTGCGGGCGCTCCAGCAGGCGCAGCGCGCCGGCCTGCACCGGGCGCGAGGCGCCGGACAGCGGGGTCAGGGAGAAATGGCTGCTCTCGCGGTAGCGCAGGATGCCCTCGTAGGGCGTCGGCAGCCAGGTGTCGCCGAAGCGCCCGCCGAGCCAGCCGTCGGCAGTTTCCACCAGGCATTCCTCGGCCACCTCCTGGATTGCAGTGAGCAGCGGCAGGTTCAGTTCGTGGGCTGGCACATAGCCGGAAATCAGCTTGAGCACGGTATCGCCACGGTCCAGGCGGCGCTGGCGCACCAGAATCCAGTGATCGCGGCCCTGGTAGTTCAGGGTCAGGCGCACCGAGACACCGAGGTTGGCCAGTTCGGTGGTGAAGCGTTCGGTCTCGGCGATCTCGATGGGGCGGCGCTTTTCCAGGACCTGGGCGAAGTTCAGGGGCTTGCCGAGGGTCTGGTAGGCGAGACCTTCCGGGCTGGCTTCCACCAGCAGCGGCAGGGTCTTGAAGGCGGTCGGGTCCTTGCGGGCGAGCGTACGGGGCATGTGGGCTTCCTTTATCTTGCAGGGCCTGGTCGTACAGGGCACCGGGTTGCGCCGGGCGCGTCCTCTTGAAAGGCGACGCCGACGGCAACGCTGACCGTCTGGTGGAGACGGTCCGGCCGATCGTTCTTTACGGGGTCGCTACAACCTAGACAGCCTGACACCGATCCTGGTGTCATCGAAAATCGAAAGGATTTCCGGATTTTTCCCTGAAAGGCTTGGTGATTGCGAGGAATTTCCTTGGTAATCACCGGCTGGCGACATTTTCTGTGCCCGCGGTTTTCGCCGGGGGAGTTGGAGCATGGCACAGGAATACGCAATCCACATGACCGTACGGCGTCTGCCGATCAGTGGTCGAGCACCTCGGCGGCGATGCTGACGTTGTGCGCCAGGTGCAGCGGATTGATGGTGCCGACGATGGCGCTGGCCACGCCGGGATGGCCCAGCACCAGCTCGAAGCTGGCGCGGACCGGGTCGACGCCGGGGGCGAGGGTGGCGTGACCGCTGGCCAGGGCCTTCTTGATCAGGATGCCGCGGCCATGGGCCTGGGCGTGATCGATCACCGGCTTTTCCGCCTGCTCGTTGAGGTTGTAGGTGACCATGGCGCAGTCGCCACGCTCCAGGGCCAGCAGGCCGCCGTCGGCGGTCTTGCCGGAGAAGCCGAAGCCGCGGATCAGCCCTTCTTCCTTCAGGCGCTCCAGGGTGGCGTAGACCTCGGTGCCGCGCAGGATGTCCAGGTCGTTGCCGTCCGAATGCACCAGCACCAGGTCGATGTAGTCGGTCTCCAGGCGCTGCAGGCTGCGCTCCACCGAGCGGCGGGTGTGGGCGGCGCTGAAGTCGAACAGCGACTGGCCACCGACGAATTCCTCGCCGGTCTTGCTGACGATCACCCAGTGGTCACGCTGGCCGCGCAGCAGCGGGCCGAGGCGCTCCTCGCTGCGGCCATAGGCCGGCGCGGTGTCGATCAGGTTGATGCCCAGGTCGCGGGCCAGCGCGATCAGGTCGGCGGCTTCGCGGTCATCTGGGATACGGAAGCCGGCGGGGTACTTCACGCCCTGGTCGCGGCCGAGCTTCACGGTGCCCAGGCCCAGTGGCGAGACGTTCAGGCCGGTGCTGCCCAGCGGGCGGTGCAGGTGATGCAGAGTCTTCATCCGAACAGCTCCTCCCACACCGGGCGGGCCATGGCGGGGCGTGGCAGCGCGGGCAGGTCGGTAGCCGCCAGTGGGCGAATGCCGGATTTTTCCAGGGATTCGAGCACGCGATCGGCGAAGTTCGGCGCCAGGGCCAGCTTGGTCGGCCAGCCCACCAGCAGCGCGCCGTCCTCGGCGAGGAAGGCGCTGTCCGGGCGCAGCAGGTTGTTCTGCGAGGGCTCGGCGCGGTCGACGCGCAGGGTGGCCCAGCGCGCGGCGGAGAGATCGATCCACGGCACCAGCTTGTGCAGCTCGCGCTGCGCCTCGGCGATCTGCTCGGCCTCGTTGCGCGCAACGCCGCCGGCTTCGGCGATGTCGCCGCCCAGGTACCAGACCCAGTCACCGTTGCTCAGCGGGTGGGTGGTAACGGTGACGCGGGGTTTCGGCCCGCCGCCGAGGCAGTGGGCGTAGAGCGGTTTCAGGGTCGGCGCGGTGACCAGCACCATGTGCAGCGGGCGACGCTGCATCTCCGGGCGCTCCAGGCCCAGTTCGCGCAGCAGCGCCTCGTTCCCGGCGCCGGCGCTGAGCACCACGCGCTGGGCGCGGATTTCGCGGCCGTCCACGCGCAGACCGACCAGCTTATCGCCTTCGCGCAGCGCTTCGATGCGTTCGCCGGCCAGCAGGCCGTCACCGGCCAGTTCGGCGAGGCGGGCGATCAGGCTGGGCACGTCCAGCACCAGCTCGGTGAGGCGGTAGGCCTTGCCCTTGAACGCCTTGTCCTGCAGGGCTGGCGGCAGGTCGCTGCCCTTGACCTGGGCGACGCGGCTGCGCACCGCCTTGCTGGCGAAGAAGCTGGTGAGATTGCCCGCCAGGCCGCCGGGCGACCACAGGTAATGGGCGTCGGAGAGCACGCGCACGCCGCGCAGGTCGACCTCGCCGGTGCCGGCCAGGCACTGGCGCCACAGTTCGGGCATGTCGGCGATGGCTTCGGAGGCGCCGGTCAGCGCGCCGTGCAGGGCGTACTTGGTGCCGCCATGGATGATTCCCTGCGAACGCATGCTCTGCACGCCGCCCAGCGCGGTGTTTTCCACCAGCACGCTGGAAAAGCCGGCGCGGCGCAGGCGGGCATTGAGCCAGAGACCGGCGATGCCGCCGCCGACGATGAGGATGTCGGTGCTCAGGGATTCGGACATGAAAGCGCCTCGAGGGGAAAAACGAAGCGCGCAGTATAACCCGATGGCGCGCGGCGGCAGGCTGCGCGCCGATGCCGCGTCAGTGACCGGCGTTGCCGGAGAACAGCTGGATCACCACCACGCCGCTGACGATCAGCCCCATGCCCAGCAGCGCGGCGGTGTCGAGCTTCTGCTGGTAGAGCACCAGCGCTGCGACGCTGACCAGCACGATGCCCAGGCCGGCCCAGATGGCGTAGGCGATGCCCACCGGAATGCTGCGCACCACCAGGGTGAGCATCCAGAAGGAAATGGCGTAGCCGACGATCACCAGCCCCAGCGGCAGGGGCGTGGACAGGCCCTTCACCGACTTCAGCGAGGCGGTGGCGATGACTTCGGCGACGATGGCGATGGCGAGGTAGAGATAGCCGGGCATGGTGGGTGCTCCCCGGAACGACACGCCGCTCGGTATGAGCGACACGCAGCTGACGTTCGATTCTGGCGGCCATTCTAGTCCCGTGGATGATGGGATAAAGTCATTACCTATCTGCTTTGGAGATAGGGAGTGGAGTGAGGCCATGCAGTGGAACCTGGACCAGTTGCGCCTGTTCGTCAGCGTCGCCGATCAGTCGTCCTTTTCCGCCGCCGCGCGGCAGCTCAAACGCGTTCAGTCGGCGGTGAGTTCGTCGATTGCGCTGCTGGAGAGCGACCTGGGCGTGACCCTGTTCGAGCGCAGCAGTGGCCGGCAGCCGGTGCTGACCGCCGAGGGCCGGGCGCTGCTGGACGAGGCTCGGGAAGTGTTGCGCCAGTGCGACCGCCTGGAGAGCCGCGCACTGTCACTGGTGCGTGGCACCGAGCCCTTGCTGCGCCTGGCCCAGGATGAGGCGATGCCTTACCAGCCGGTGCTCTCCGGCCTGCAGGCGCTGGCGCAGGAATTCCCCACGGTGGAAGTGCAGCTTTCCAGCAGCGCCCAGGGCGACGTGGCGCGCAAGCTGCTGGAACGGCGTGCCGACCTGGGCCTGCTGTTCCACCATGAAGGCATGCCGCAGGAATTGGAGCGGCAGCGGCTGGGTACCATCGAGATGGTCACCGTGTGCGGCGCCGGGCACGAGCTGGCGAAGCTCGACTACGCCGACCGCCGCGAGCTGGCGCGGCATCGCCAGCTGCTGATGGCGCCGCAGGACAGCCACTATCCCGGTGGCGAGCAGATCAGCCCGCTGGTGTGGCGCGCCGACAGCTTCTACGCCATGGCCGAGCTGCTGATGCGCGACCTTGGCTGGGCCTGGTTGCCGACCCACGTCGCGCAATATCCGGCGTACCAGCCGCTGCTGGTGGAGTTGGCCAGCGACTGGACCCCGCCGCCCCTGGTGGTGGAGCTGGTCTGGCGCCGCGACGAACCGCTGGGCCCTGCGGCGAACTGGTTGGGCGAGTGCTTCGCCGAACACCTCGCTTCGCCTGTATGAAGGGCTCGCTCCTGGCGGCCTTGGCCTGCTCCGGGGTGCCGGGCTTTGCCGGTAAACACGGTGAATCGGCGTACAACCGCGAACGGTTGTACGCCCTACGGGTGCAGCGGCGCAGGTGGGTAATTTGCTACTCTCCGCCGCCATGAACCGGACTCTCTACACCCTGCTGTTCCACCTGGGCCTGCCGCTGGTCGCGCTGCGCCTGTTCCTGCGCTCGCGCAAGGCCCCGGCCTATGCCCAGCGCGTCGGCGAGCGCTTCGCCCTTGGCCTGCCGGCGCTCAAGCCCGGCGGTATCTGGGTGCACGCGGTGTCGGTGGGTGAGAGCATCGCCGCCGCGCCGATGATCCGCGCGCTGATGCAGCGCCACCCCGACCTGCCGATCACCGTCACCTGCATGACGCCCACCGGTTCGGAGCGTATCCGTGCGCTGTTCGGTGACCAGGTGCAGCACTGCTACCTGCCGTACGACCTGCCCTGGGCGGCAGCGCGCTTCCTCGACCGCGCACGGCCGGTGCTGGGCGTGATCATGGAAACCGAGCTGTGGCCCAACCATATCCACCAGTGCGCCAGGCGCGGCATCCCGGTGGCGCTGGCCAATGCGCGGTTGTCCGAGCGCTCGGCGCGCGGCTATGCGCGCTTCGCCGGGCTGACCCGGCCGATGCTGGAGGAGATGAGCTGGATCGCCGTGCAGACCGAGGCCGAGGCCGAGCGCTTCCGCCAGCTCGGCGCACGCCCGGATTGCGTGAGCGTCACCGGCTCGATCAAGTTCGACCTGACCATCGACCCGGAACTGCTGGCGCGCGCCGATGGCCTGCGCGCCCAGTGGCAGGCGCAACAGCGGCCGGTGTGGATCGCCGCCAGCACCCATGCCGGGGAAGACGAGATCATCCTCGCCGCCCACCGCCAATTGCTGGCGAAGCACCCGGCGGCGCTGCTGATCCTGGTGCCGCGCCACCCGGAGCGCTTCAACCCGATGTTCGAGCTGTGCAGCCGCGAGGGCTTCAGCACCCTGCGCCGCTCCACCGGCGAGCGTGTCACGGCGGACACCCAGGTACTGCTGGGCGACACCATGGGCGAACTGCTGTTCCTCTATGCGCTGGCCGATGTCGCCTTCGTCGGCGGCAGCCTGGTGCCCAATGGCGGGCACAACCTGCTGGAGCCGGCGGCGCTGGGCAAACCGGTGTTGTCCGGGCCGCACCTGTTCAACTTCCTGGAAATTGCCGCGCAGCTGCGCGAGGTCGGTGCGCTGCGCGAAGTAGCCGATGCACCGTCGCTGGCGGTGGCTGTGGCGGCTCTCTGGGACGAGCCGGCGAGCGCCCGGCGCATGGCCGAAGCCGGACTGGGCGTGATGAAGGCCAACCAGGGCGCGCTGGAACGGTTGCTCAATGGGCTGGGGCGGCTGATCAAGGGCTGATCAGGCTTCGGCGCGGTAAATTGCCCTCTCCCAGAGCTTCCCGGTGCCTCGACTGTAGGAGCGAGCTTGCTCGCGAACCTGCTTGACGCCGGAGCTGCCGGGAGAGTGTTCGAGAGCAAGCTCGCTCCTACGAAAACCCCCGAAACTTCAGAAAGTCGGTGGGGTAATCACCCACAGCACCACGGCATCCACTTCCCCGGGGTTGCCGTAGCGGTGAGGCTCCTGGCTGGAGTAGCTGAAGCTGTCGCCCTCATTGAGCAGGAAATAACGCTCGCCCACCCAAAGTTCGAAAGTGCCGCTGAGCAGGTAGCCGGCTTCCTCGCCCTCGTGGCTGTAGCTCTGCTGGCTGTAGGTGCCAGGCGGGAATTTCGAGTGGAGGATTTCCAGCTGGCGGCTGGGCTGCGGGCTGAGCAGTTCGTCGACGATGCCGTCTTCGTAATGCACGCTGGTGCGGGCGTTGCGCCGCACCACGTAGCCGGCGTCCGCCGGGTCGACCTGCACTTCGCTGGCGAAGAACCACTGGATGGTCACCCCCAGGCTGCGGGCGATGTTGAACAGCGCCGGGATCGACGGGTAGGCCAGGTTGCGCTCCAGCTGGCTGATGTAGCCAGCGGTCAGTCCGCTCTGCTCGGCCAGCTCCGCCAGGGTCATGCCGCGCCGTTTGCGCAGGCCGCGGATGCGGGTGCCGAGGAACTGCGCTTCGGCGTTGGCGGGTGCTTCCTGCGGGGCTTTGCGGCTCATGCGGCGGAGGTCCTGGGGATGGGCGTCGTCGGGCATTCTAAACAAAGCGGCGGAGCTGTGGGCCTGCCGCGGTGCCATTTGACGCCGTGGCTGACCTGTAGGATGGGTGGAGCGCAGCGATACCCATACTGCCTGGGTTGATGGGTATCGCTGCGCTCCACCCATCCTACTCAGGCGCAAGCCGGACCACTCTGAGCTGCTTCATTCAAAAGTGGCTTTCCGCGCCTCAGATCGCCCAACCCGCCTTGAGTCCCTCGTAGATCGCTTCCTCCGCCGTGCGCGGCGCCAGGCAGTCGCCGATGCGGCGCACTTCGGCGAGATCGGCGATCTCGTCGGCCAGCTCGTCCACCGGTTGGTGGCCCTGGCAGAGCACCAGGGTGTCGATGTTCTCCACCAGCATCGGCTCGCCACTGGCGGTGTGCTGCAGGTAGACGGTGCTGTCATCGACGCCGTACAGGCGGGCGTAAGTGGTGATGGTGATGCCCAGGCGGTGCAGCTCGCCGGCCATATGGTCGCGCACATAGAGCGGCAGGCTTTCGCCGGCGTGGGTGCCGTTCACCGCCAGGTGTACCTGGTGGCCGTCGCGCACCAGGCGCTCGGCGATGCCGGGGGCGATCCAGTCGGCGCGCCAGTCGGTGACCAGCACCGAGCGGCCGAGCTTCACTTCGCCGCGCAGTACTTGCCAGGCGTCCACCACCTGCAGCTCACCCGCCTCCTCGTAGGGCGGGCGGTAGGGCTTGGCACCGGTGGCGACGATCACCACATCGGGGCGTTCCTGCTCGACCAGCGCGCGGTCGACGCGGGTGTTGCGGCGCACTTCGACGCCGGCCAGCTGCATCTCGCGCTGCAGGTTGGTAGAGGCGCCGCCGAACTCCGCGCGGCGCGGCAGCAGCTGGGCCAGGTTGACCTGGCCGCCAAGCTGGCCGCTGGCCTCGCAGAGCGTCACGTCATGGCCGCGCTGGGCGGCGACGGCGGCGGCCTTCATGCCGGCCGGCCCGCCACCGACCACCAGCACGCGCTTGCGCTGGGTGGCCATCTGGCGTTCGGCGTAGATCAGTTCGCGACCGGTTTCCGGGTGCTGGATGCAGGAAATCGGGTAGCCGCGGTGGAAGTGGCCGATGCACGCCTGGTTGCAGGCGATGCAGGCGCGCACGTCCTCGACGTGGCCGCTTTCGGTCTTGCTCGGCATCTGCGGGTCGCAGATCAGCGCGCGGGTCATGCCGCAGACGTCGGCCTGGCCGCGGGCGACGATCAGCTCGGCTTCCTGCGGCTGGTTGATGCGCCCGGTGACGAACAGAGGAATCTCCAGGTTGCGCTTGAAGGTGCCAGCCTCGTTGGCCAGGTAAGCGGCCTCGACAGCCATCGGCGGGACAATGTGGATGGCGCCGCCCAGCGAGGCCGAGGTGCCGGCGACGATGTGCACGTAGTCCAGTTCGTTCTGCAGGGCTTTCACCGCCTGCAGCGATTCGTCTTCGGTGAGGCCCTCGGGGTCGCGCTCGTCGGCGGAAATGCGCAGGCCGACGATGAAGTCTTCGTCGGTGGCGGCGCGCACGGCGGCCACCACTTCGCGGGTGAAGCGCAGGCGGGCATCGAGGTCGCCGTTGTAGCCGTCGCTGCGACGGTTCACCCGTGGGTTGAGGAACTGTGCCGGCAGGTAGCCGTGGCTGGCGACCACTTCCACCCCGTCGATGCCGGCGGTGTGCAGGCGGCGCGCGGCGTCAGCGTAGCCCTGAATGATCTCGTCGATCATCGCCTGGCTCAGCTCGCGGGGCATCACCCGGAAGCGTTCGTTGGGCGAG
This sequence comes from Enterobacterales bacterium AE_CKDN230030158-1A_HGKHYDSX7, assembly GCA_046940325.1. Lineage (GTDB taxonomy): Bacteria > Pseudomonadota > Gammaproteobacteria > Pseudomonadales > Pseudomonadaceae > Pseudomonas. The sequence continues at coordinate 137,606 of JBKYMN010000005.1, forward strand.
GCCGACGGCGCATAGGCCACGGCCAGCAGGCCGTCGCTGGACTCCATGATCTCCCGGCCGGGGTGGAACACCTGGGACAGCACGACGGTGCCTTCGGCGTGACACGCCTCGGCGATGCGCCGGTAGCCGGGGATGCACTCGTCCTCGGTGGCCATCAGCACGTGGGAGGTGTAGCGGGCGCTGTCGTGCACGCCGGCGACCTGCAGCACGATCAGGCCGACACCGCCCTTGGCGCGGGCGGTGTGGTAGGCCACCAGTTGGTCGTTGACCAGGTTGTCGGTGGGCATCGAGGTGTCGTGCCCGGTGGACATGATGCGGTTCTTCAGCGTCTTGCCACGAATCTGCAGCGGGCTGAACAGGTAGGGAAACTGGCTCATCGGGCAACTCCGGATTCTTGTTGTTCTGTCGACTGGGCTCAGGCGTTACGGGCTTGCCAGTCCACCGGGTAGAGCGCGTAGAACACGCAGGCTTTCTCGCCCTCGTAGGCCAGCGGGGTGCGCTCGGGAACCCAGATCACATCGCCGGGTTTCGCTTCGATCACCTGGTCGGCCAGGCGCAGGCGGAAGTTGCCTTCCAGCACCACGATCAGCTCGTCGTAGAGCACAGTCCACTCGATGGACACGCCGTCGAACCGGGCCAGGCCCGCGCCCATGGTTTCGCTGTCCGCCGGGCCGATCAGGCGGCAGATGGCGGCGCGTTCGATGGCTTCGCCGCCATAGGACTGGAACTGCAGGGCGGATTGCTGGAAGTGGCGGACCTGGGACACGGCGGCTTCTCCTGGAACGGGCAAGGGTGTCGATGCAAGTGTTGTTTAAGTCTTTCTATGGAAATTTACCGACAGTAAAAAATCAACTTGTTTTTTTAAAATTGACTGGGTAGTTTCATTCCAGCCCCGGAGTCATCCGGGTGCCACCGCGACGTGCTCCACAACAATTACAAGAGGAGAGGCGCATGAACCGTCCAGCACGGTCCCCCCTCGCCCTGCGGGCCCACCCGCTGGCCATTGATTTCCCTCTGCCCTGTCTCCTTTGCATCGTTGTGCCGACGCACCCGATCAGCGTGTGCGTGGCCCTGTCGGCCGCGCCCGTTGCCACCTACGACATGGGGTATGTTCGATGACATTCCGCAAGAACGCTCTGCAGCCGCTGTTGCTCGCCCTTGGTTTGTGCTGCGCCGCCGCCCAGGCCGCCGAGAACATGGTGGTGGTCGGCTACGGCGGCGCCGGCCAGAAGGCCCAGGACGCGGCCTTCTTCCAGCCCTTCAGCAAACAGTCCGGGGTCGGCGTGACTCAGAGCGAGTACAACGGCGAAATGGCCCGCATCAAGGTCATGGCCGACACCGGCCACGCCGACTGGGACGTGGTGCAGATCGAAGGGCCGGACCTGGCCCGTGGCTGTGACGAAGGTCTGTTCGTGCCGCTGGACTGGCAGCAGATCGGCGGCCACGACCAACTGATCCCCAATGCTGCCAAGGACTGTGGTTCCGCGGCCCTGGTGTGGGGCGTGGCCATCGCCTACGACGCCGACAAGCTCAAGCCGGCGCCGCAGTCCTGGGCGGATTTCTGGGACGTGCAGAAATTCCCCGGCAAGCGCGGCCTGCGCAAGCGCGCCATCTACAACCTGGAGTTCGCCCTGATGGCCGACGGCGTGAAGCCCGCCGATGTCTACAAGGAACTGGCGACCCAGGCCGGCGTCGACCGCGCCTTCGCCAAGCTCAACCAGATCAAGCCCTACGTGCAGTGGTGGGAAGCCGGTGCGCAGCCGGCGCAATGGCTGGCCGCCGGCGACGTGGTGATGACCACCACCTACACCGGGCGCATCGCCGACGCCTACAAGAGCGGGCGCAACCTGCAGCTGGTCTGGCCGGGCAGCCTGTACGGCATGGACTACTGGGCGATCATCAAGGGCTCGCAGCATGTCGACGCGGCCAAGCGCTTCATCGCCTTCGCCAACCAGCCCGATGCGCAGGTCGACTACGTGAAGCACATTGCGTATGGTCCGACCAACAAGCAGGCCGCCGAGCGACTGCCGTCCGACCTCGCCGGCTGGGTGCCGACCTCGACGCAGAACCTGCCCCAGGGCCTGGCGATGGACGATGAGTTCTGGGTCGACCATGGCGAGGAGCTGGAAGAGCGCTTCAATGCCTGGGCCGCGCAATGACCAGAACATGACCGTGATACCGGGGCTGCCGCCCCGGTGTCTTTCTGCCTTGAGGAGAAGTGCACCATGACGTCGCTGCAGGCGCAGGCCCCGAGCCGCGCCACCTGTTCGCCCGAGGAATGGAAACTGCGCGAGGAGCTGGCGGCCTGCTACCGCCTGATCGCGCACTACCGCATGACCGACCTGATCTTCACCCACATCTCGGTACGCATCCCCGGCCCCGAGCACCATTTCCTGATCAACCCGTACGGGCTGATGTTCGACGAGATCACCGCGTCGAGCCTGGTGAAGATCGATCTCTCCGGCCACGCCGTGGAGCCGACGCCGTACAAGGTCAACCCGGCCGGCTTCGTGATCCACAGCGCCATCCACGGTGCCCGCGAGGATGCGCAGTGTGTGCTGCACACCCATACCCGCGCCGGCTGCGCGGTAGCCGCGCAGGCCTGCGGGCTGCTGCCGCTGAACCAGATCTCCCTGGAGTTCTACGGCCGCCTGGGCTACCACGACTACGAAGGCATCGCCCTGTCCATGGACGAACAGGAGCGCCTGGTGCGCGACCTGGGCGACCACTACGGCCTGATGCTGCGCAACCACGGCCTGCTGACGGTTGGTCAGACGGTGCAGCAGGCGTTCCTGCGCATGTACTACCTGGAGAAGGCCTGCGATATCCAGCTGGCGGCCCAGGCGGGCGGTGAGCTGGTGATGCCGCCTGAAGAGGTGTGCCGTCACACCGAGCAACAATTCAACGCCCCGGCGCGGCCGCTGGCGGAGGGGGAGTTGAGCGATCCGGACGGTTATGACCTGGCCTGGTCGGCGCTGCTGCGCTTGTTGGACCGTGTCTCGCCCGGCTATCGGGATTGATCGGCGCATTCGGCCCGCGTGGCGGCATACCCCTGTAGGAGCGGGCCATGCCCGCGATCGCGCGCATGGCGCGCTCCTACAGTTCGGAGCGCATGGCGACACAAAGAAAAAGCCCCGCGATGCGGGGCTTTTTCATGGGGCCGGCTCAGTACTGCGGATTGGACTTGAGCTGCTGTTCGGCGGCCTTGGCCAGGTCCGGCGGCAGGAAGTCCTTGTCCGGGTTGTAGTCCGGCTTCAGGTACGAGCCCAGCGCCTGCAGGTCGGCCGGGCTGAGGGTGCCGGCGGTCTGCTTCAGGCGCAGGTTGTCGAGGATGTAGTCGTAGCGGCTGTTGTTGTAGTCGCGCACCGAGTTGTACAGCGAGCGCTGGGCATCCAGCACGTCGACGATGTTGCGGGTACCGACCTGGTAACCGATCTCGGTGGCTTCCAGCGAGCTCTGGTTGGAGATGATCGCCTGGCGCCGGGCCTTCACGGTCTCGACGTCGGTGTTCACCGCGCGGTGCTGGTTGCGCGCATCCTGCACCACCTGGCGACGCTGGCTTTCGCGCAGCTGCTCGCTCTGGTTCAGGCGCTGGTACGACTCGCGCACCTGGGAGCTGGTCAGGCCGCCGCTGTAGATCGGCACATTGAGCTGCAGGCCGATGCTGGTCTGGTCCACATACTTGCCGTAGTGCGGGTCTCCCGGCGCGCCGGTATTGGTGAAGCCCAGGGCGTCGTTGTCACCCTTCTGGTACTGGGCCACCGCATCCACGGTCGGCAGGTGGCCGGCCTTGCGCTGACGCAGGGTTTCCTCGGCGGCGTCGACCGCGTAGTTGCTGGCCTGCAGGCGCAGGTTCTGCTGCACCGAGGTGTCCACCCAGGCCTTGGCGTCGTTGGGGATCGGCACCACGATCGGCATCGAGTGGAGGATGCCCTCGATGGAGCTGTACTCGCGGTTGGTCAGGGTCACCAGGGCCTGGAAGGCGTCATCCACCTGCTGCTCGGCGACCAGGCGGTTGGCCCGCGCGGTGTCGTAGCTGGCCTGGGACTCGAGCACGTCGGTCTTGTCGGAGAGGCCGACGTCGAAGCGTTCGTTGGACTGGTCGAGCTGGCGCTTGAACGCCGCTTCCTCGGCCTTGCTGGCGGCCAGGTTGTCCTGGGCGCGCAGCACGCCGAAGTAGTTTTCGGCGGACTGCAGGATCAGCTGCTGCTGGGTCGCGGAGAATTCCAGCTGGGCCTGTTCGGTGACGTTTTCCGCCGCCTTGAGCTGGAACCAGCGGTCGGCGCGGAACAGCGGCTGGCTCAGGGTCGCCTGCACCAGCTGGGTGTTGCGGTTCAGCGTGGCGCTGGGGGTATCCAGCGAGGTGCGGGTATTGCCTGTGCTGGCACCGGCGTTGATCTGCGGCAGCAGGCCGGAGCGCGCCTGGGGCACCGCCTCCTTGCGCGCCAGGTAATCGGCCTGGGCGGCGGCGAGGTCGGCGTTGTTGTCGACGGCATCTTTATAGACGCTGATCAGGTCCGTCTTGGTGGGCAGAGGAGTAGCGGCCGGAGCGGGCTGGGCAGCCCAGGCAAAGCCTGTCGTGGCGGCAACAGCGACAGCCAGAGAGAGTCTGCGCAGCATTCGTTCATCCTGGAAAGTGATGCGAGGTGGGGCAAGGCTACGGTTGCCGCCGATGGCGGTCAAGGCACGTTCGTACGACCCTTCCGAGGCAGCAGTGTAGCTGCCCGCAGGCGGCCGCGTGGTTTTCGGTCAGACGGCGTTGGCTAATCCCTGCGCAGTTGATTAGACTGCGGGCGTTCTTGTCGGGGTGCCCCATTGCGAGGGGCTGAGATCGGATAGTTCCGGATCCCGTTGAACCTGATCGGGTTAAGACCCGCGTAGGGAACAAGAAGTACGCACCCCGCGGCGCATTCCGCCCCGGCCCCAGCCCTTTCCGGGGTGCGTCCCTTCGCTGCGGCAAGCAGCTCCTCTCGTCCCAGGTTCTCCCCGGCAATCAACCCCAGGAGAGCCAGGATGAGCACCCAGAAAAACAACGTCACCCGCCTTGAACAACTGGATCGCCAGTCGACCCAGCCCTTTCCGAATTCGAAGAAGGTCTACCTGACCGGCTCGCGCCCGGACATCCGCGTCCCCGTGCGGGAAATCTCCCTCGCCGACACCCCCACCGCCTTCGGCGGCGAGAAGAACGCCCCGGTGATGGTCTACGACACCTCCGGGCCCTACACCGACCCGGACGTACGCATCGACCTGCGCAAGGGCCTGCCGGACGTGCGCTCGCGCTGGATCGACGAGCGCGGCGATACCGAAATCCTTCCCGGCCTGACGTCCGAGTTCGGCCAGTCGCGCCTGGCCGATGCCAGCCTCGACGCCCTGCGCTTCGCCCACGTGCGCACCCCGCGCCGCGCCAAGGCCGGCCAGAACGTCACGCAGATGCACTACGCGCGCAAAGGCATCATCACGCCGGAGATGGAATACATCGCCATCCGCGAGAACATGAAGCTGCAGGAAGCCCGCGCCGCCGGCCTGCTGGACGCCCAGCACCCGGGCCAGAGCTTCGGGGCGAGCATTCCGAAGGAGATCACCCCCGAGTTCGTCCGTGACGAAGTGGCCCGTGGCCGCGCGATCATTCCGGCGAACATCAACCACACCGAACTGGAACCGATGATCATCGGCCGCAACTTCCTGGTGAAGATCAACGGCAACATCGGCAACAGCGCGCTGGGTTCCTCCATTGAAGAGGAAGTGGAGAAACTCACCTGGGGCATCCGCTGGGGTGCCGATACGGTGATGGACCTGTCCACCGGCAAGCACATCCACGAGACCCGCGAGTGGATCCTGCGCAACAGCCCGGTACCCATCGGCACCGTGCCGATCTACCAGGCGCTGGAGAAGGTCAACGGCATCGCCGAGGACCTGACCTGGGAAATCTTCCGCGACACCCTGATCGAGCAGGCCGAGCAGGGCGTGGACTACTTCACCATCCACGCCGGCGTGCTGCTGCGCTACGTGCCGCTGACCGCCAAGCGCGTCACCGGCATCGTGTCGCGCGGCGGCTCGATCATGGCCAAGTGGTGCCTGGCCCATCACCAGGAGAATTTCCTCTACACCCACTTCGAGGAAATCTGCGAAATCATGAAGGCCTACGACGTCAGCTTCTCGCTGGGCGACGGCCTGCGTCCGGGCTCGATCGCCGACGCCAACGATGCCGCGCAGTTCGGCGAACTGGAGACCCTCGGCGAGCTCACCCGCATCGCCTGGAAGCACGATGTCCAGGTGCTGATCGAGGGCCCCGGCCATGTGCCGATGCACCTGATCAAGGAGAACATGGACAAGCAGCTGGAGTGCTGCGACGAGGCGCCGTTCTACACCCTCGGCCCGCTGACCACCGACATCGCGCCGGGCTACGACCACATCACCTCCGGCATCGGTGCGGCGATGATCGGCTGGTTCGGTTGCGCCATGCTCTGCTACGTCACGCCCAAGGAGCACCTGGGCCTGCCGAACAAGGATGACGTGAAGACCGGGATCATCACCTACAAGATCGCCGCCCACGCCGCCGACCTTGCCAAGGGCCATCCGGGCGCGCAGATCCGCGACAACGCGCTGTCCAAGGCGCGCTTCGAGTTCCGCTGGGAAGACCAGTTCAACCTCGGCCTGGACCCGGATACCGCCCGTGCCTTCCACGACGAGACGCTGCCCAAGGACTCGGCCAAGGTCGCGCACTTCTGCTCCATGTGCGGGCCGAAGTTCTGTTCCATGAAGATCACCCAGGAAGTCCGCGACTACGCCAAGGAGAACGGCCTCACCGATGAGCAGAAAGCCATCGAGGCCGGCTTCCAGCAGCAGTCCGCGCGCTTCAAGGAAGAAGGCTCGGTGATCTACAAGCAGGTGTGACCGGGTAGCACCCGCAGGAGTGGATTCATCCGCGATTGGCATCCGGCTGCACTGGAGCATCGCGGATGAATCCGCTCCTGCAAACAGCCAAAGAAAAAACAAAACCTAAACCACCTTTCGAGCCCTGCACGCATCGTGACCACTACCGCCATCGACTATTCACCGACTTCCGCCGTGGGCAGCGCCCAGCGCGTGCTCGGCCTGCGCGACCTGTTCTCCCTCTGGTTCTCCCTGGGCATCGGCCTGATGGTGCTGCAGACCGGCGCACTGCTGGCGCCGGGCCTGGGCCTGGCCGGCGCGCTCGGCGCAATCCTGCTCGGCACCCTGGTCGGCGTGCTGCTGCTGGCCAGCGCCGGGGTGATCGGCACCGACACCGGCCTCTCCGCCATGGCCTCGCTCAAGCTCAGCCTGGGCAGCCACGGCGCCGCGCTGCCGGCGCTGCTGAACCTGCTGCAGCTGGTCGGCTGGGGCGCCTTCGAGATCATCGTCATGCGCGACGCCGCCAGCCTGCTGGCCGCCCGTGCCTTCGGCGAAGAGGGCGCGTGGACCAGCCCGGCGCTGTGGACCCTGGTATTCGGCGCGCTGGCGACCCTGCTGGCGGTGGCCGGCCCGCTCGCCTTCGTGCGCCGCGTGCTGCGCCGCTGGGGGATCTGGCTGCTGATCGCCGCGTGCGTCTGGCTGACCATCGACCTGTTCCAGCGTGCCGACCTGGCGGCGCTCTGGGCCAAGGCCGGCGATGGCTCGCTGTCCTTCGCCGTGGGCTTCGACATCGCCATCGCCATGCCGCTGTCCTGGCTGCCGCTGATCGCCGACTACTCGCGCTTCGGCAAGCGCGCCGGGCAGACCTTCACCGGTGCAGCGCTGGGCTTCTTCATCGGCTGCTTCTGGCTGATGGGGCTGGGCGTGGCCTACACCCTGGCGTTCGCCCAGGGCAGCGATGCCAACGCACTGCTGCTGGCACTGGCCGGCGCCGGCATGGGTATCCCGCTGCTGCTGATCCTGCTGGACGAGTCGGAGAAGGCCTTCGCCGACATCCACTCGGCGGCGGTTTCCAGCGGCATCCTGCTGCCGCTGAAGGTCGAGCACCTGGCCCTGGCCATCGGCGTGCTCTGCACTTTGATCGCCTGGTTCGCGCCACTGGCGCAGTACCAGAACTTCCTGCTGCTGATCGGCTCGGTATTCGCTCCGCTGTTCGGGGTGGTGCTGATCGACCACTTCGTCCTGCGTCGCCGCGCGCCGGCGGCCATTCCCCATGGCCTGCGCTGGGGCTCGCTGCTGGCCTGGGGCGGCGGCGTGGCGGTCTATCACCTGTTGGCGAACTACCAGCCGGACCTGGGCGCGACCCTGCCGGCGCTGGTGGTGGCAGGTGTGCTGCAACTGCTGCTGGGGCGTGTGGGCGTGAAGGTGCCGGCTTCGGCGTGATGCCATTCGCGAGCAAGCTCGCTCCTGCATGGGCTGCCGATGACGCCGGGCGTGCTCTTGGTAGGAGCGAGCTTGCTCGCGAACCGGGCTGTTACTGCGCCCCGCGCCCCGGGAAGTAATAGGTCTTCACGATGCCGTTCAGGCGCGGATACGGAATCTTCAGCTCCGGATGCCCGACCGAGTGCGGGGCGATGCGGTCGATGTCGTACTTGAGCGTCATGGCGCCGAACGTCAGGGCGAAGTGCTCGGTCGGCTGGAACGGCCAGTCCTTCGAGAAGTTCGCGTCCTGTTCGTCCAGCTTGTTCTGCAGGATCCAGGCCTGGTGCGCCATGCGCGCCACCTTCCAGAAGTTGTCCTCCTGGCCGGGCAGAAGAATGTCCTGCAGGGTGAGCACCTTGTGGATGCGTCGATCATAATTGATGAACGCGCGGCCGGGCTGGCCGTACTCGCCACCGGTGAAGCGATAGCTGGACAGCTCGATGATCACCAGACCGTCATGCTGTTCGCGGACCTTAGCTTGCAGGTAGGAGCTCCAGCCGGGCTGGGCCGAGTCGAGGAAGCGCTTCTCGTAGACGTCCAGGCTGGCCGGTGCCGCACCGTCGCCTTCGCGAGCCAGCTGCAGCAGCTGGGCGTTGATCGCTTCGTTGAGCGCCGGCTCGTCGTCGAAGCTGAGGGTATCGAGGTTGAACAGCGGGCATTGCTCGCCCTGGCAACCGGGTTTCGGGTGTTCGAACGCGGTGTGGCTCGCGCTCAGCGGCTCGTCGAGCGAGGGCTTGAACAGGCCCTGGCACGCCCCCAGTAACAGGCAGATGCTGCCCAGGGCGGCAAGTTTCAGAAGTCGCATGGGAATCCTTGTCGTTGACGTTCGCCGGCAATGGAGTGGTTCGACCGCCATCGGCGCTGCCGGTTCGGCGGCTGAGTATGAACCACTTTCGGGGAACGACGGCAGTGTGCGACGGTCACAGCGAACCGGCCGCCCGGCGGCCCGCGAAAGAGGCTGCGCCTGCCCCGGCGGCGCGATAGGATGGCGCGAAGTTCAACGCAGAGTGAGTGGAACGGGATGTCGGAAACGTTCAAGCCAGGCCCCCAGGACATCGAGATCCAGAAGCGCGAGCAGTGCTTCAAGGGCTTCTACAAGGTCGACCGCCTGCACCTGCGGCACCGCCAGTTCGCCGGCGGCATGGGGCCGGTGCTCAAGCGCGAGCTGTTCGTGCGCCACGATGCCGTGTGCGTGCTGCCCTACGATCCGCAGCGCGACGAAGTGGTGCTGATCGAGCAGTTCCGCATCGGCGCCATGGACGCCGGGGTCAACCCCTGGCTGATGGAACTGGTGGCCGGGCTGATCGACAAGGACGAGGAACCCGAGGAGGTCGCCCGCCGCGAAGCGGTCGAAGAGGCCGGCCTGACCCTCGGCGCGCTCTGGCCGATCGCCCAGTACCTGCCGTCGCCCGGCGGCAGCAACGAACTGGTCCACCTGTTCGTCGGTCGCTGCGACAGCAGCACCGCCTCGGGCATCCATGGCCTGGAGGAGGAGGGCGAGGACATCCGCGTCCACGTCATGCCCTTCGAGGAAGCGCTGCAGGCCGTGCGTGACGGCCGCATCAACAACGCGGCGAGCATGCTCGCCCTGCAATGGCTGGCGCTCAATCGCGCCGAGGTAAGGGGGTTATGGGTGTGAATCTGCTGCGCGAGCGCTATCGCGTCGACCTGGCGGGCCTGCAGGCGACCTGCGAGGCGAACTACTTGCGCCTGATGCGCCTGTTGCCGGAAATGCGCGAGACGCAGGTCTCGCGCCGCGTGGCACTCAGCGAAGGCGAGCGGTTGCTCGGTGTGCTGGTACTGGACGTGATCGAAGCCTGCCCGTACACCACCGTCCTGCAGGTGCGCCAGGAACTTGGCCTGCCCTGGCTGCCGGCGCCCCGGCTGGAAGTACGGGTGTACCACGACGCGCGCATGGCCGAGGTGGTCGGCGCCGAACAGGCTCGCCGTCTGCTGGCGATCTACCCCTATCCGAACCACGCCATGCACCAGCCGGACGAGAAGAACCAGCTCAACCTGTTCCTCGGCGAATGGCTGAGCCACTGCCTGGCCTGCGGCCACGAGCTGGAGCCTGTGCTGCAACGCTGAAATCGCGATGATGGCGATGTGATATCTCTGCGCCATGATATCCTGCCCGCCCATCGCAGACTCGTGTCCCTAACTGTGATCTGTGACGCTTTCCCGGTTTGCTCGGGGGGGCGCCTGTCACCATACTTCGTCACGACTCCCTCGACGCCCGCCTCACAGGAGAAGGCGCATTGCCCACCCAGCCCACCGCTTCCGATTCCGTCCTGGTCGTCCAGCTTTCCGACAGCCACCTGTTCGCTGAAGAGAACGGCCGGCTGCTGGGCATGGACACCGCCGACAGCCTGACCCAGGTGGTACGCCTGGTCGGCGACGAGCAACCGCGGATCGACCTGGTGCTGGCCACGGGAGATCTGTCCCAGGATGGCTCGGTGGAGTCCTACCAGCGCTTCCGCGCCATCACGGCGCCGATTGCCGCGCCGACCCGCTGGTTCCCCGGCAACCACGATGAAATGGAGCCGATGCGCGAAGCCGCCGCCGGCACCGACCTGCTCGACCCGGTGATCGACCTCGGGGCCTGGCGGGTGATCCTGCTCGATTCCACCATTCCCGGCGCGGTGCCGGGGCAGATGACCGTCGAGCAGATCCACCTGCTCGAGCGCGCCATCCAGGAAGCCCCGGACAAGCACCTGCTGATCAGCTTCCACCACCACCCGGTGCCGATCGGCAGCCAATGGATGGACCGCATCGGCATCTACAACCCCGAGCGGCTGTTCGCCGTGCTCGATCGCCATCCCAATGTTCGCTGCCTGCTCTGGGGTCATGTGCACCAGGAGATCGACCGGATGCGCGGCGACGTGCGTCTGCTCGCCTCGCCGTCCACCTGCGTGCAGTTCACCCCGGGCAGCGAGGACTTCTGCGTCGACAGCCCGGCACCGGGTTATCGCTGGTTGCGCCTGCTGCCCGATGGCGGCGTCGAGACCGGGGTTTCGCGGGTGACCGATATCGAGTTCGAAGTCGACTACAGCATCAAGGGCTATTGATCAGTCACGCTTCGAACGCCTTGCGACGCTGACCCACTTGCGGCATGCCACTTGCAGCTTGTAGCCTCCCGGCCCATGACCGCATTCCTCTATATCCACGGATTCAACAGTTCGCCCGGCTCGCAGAAGGCGCGCCAGTTCACGGCCGCCCTGGAGCACCTGGGCCTGGCCGATCGACTGCGCGTGCCTGCGCTGCACCACCACCCGCGCCAGGCCATGGCGCAACTGGAGTCCGCCGTGGCCGAACTGGGCCCGCCGCTGCTGATCGGCAGCTCCCTGGGCGGTTACTACGCCACCTGCCTGGCCGAGCGTCATGGCCTGAAGGCCGTGCTGATCAACCCGGCCGTGGCACCGCACCGGTTGTTCGACGGCCAGCTCGGCCCGCAGACCAATTACTACAGCGGCGAGACCTGGGAACTGACCCTGGATCACGTCGCCGCGCTGGCGGAACTCGAAGTTCCCGCGCCCGTCGACGGTTCGCGCTACCAGGTGTGGCTGCAGACCGCCGACGAAACCCTCGACTACCGCGCCGCCGAGCGCTACTACCGGGCCGGCGCGTTGCGCATCGAGTCCGGTGGCGACCACGGCTTCCAGCGCTTCGTCAGCCACCTGCCAGCGCTCCTGGCCTTCGCTGGCGTTCCGTCCAGCCAGTGGCGCGACGTGAATTTTTCCGACTTTGAAGCCATCACCTCTTCGACTGATTAAGCAGGAACCCCATGGCCCAGCAGAACGCCTATAACGCAGACGCCATCGAGGTTCTCTCCGGCCTCGATCCGGTGCGCAAGCGCCCGGGCATGTACACCGACACCTCGCGGCCCAACCACCTGGCCCAGGAAGTCATCGACAACAGCGTCGACGAAGCCCTCGCCGGCCACGCCAAGAGCGTGCAGGTGATCCTCCACGAGGACAACTCGCTGGAAGTGATCGACGACGGCCGCGGCATGCCGGTGGACATCCACCCCGAAGAGGGCGTGCCCGGCGTCGAGCTGATCCTCACCAAGCTGCACGCCGGCGGCAAGTTCTCCAACAAGAACTACCAGTTCTCCGGCGGCCTGCACGGCGTCGGCATCTCGGTGGTGAACGCGCTGTCCACCGTCGTCGAAGTCCGGGTGAAGCGTGACGGCAACGAATACCGCATGACCTTCGCCGACGGCTTCAAGTCCAGCGACCTGGAAGTGATCGGCACCGTCGGCAAGCGCAACACCGGCACCAGCGTGCACTTCTGGCCGGACGCCAAGTACTTCGACTCGCACAAGTTCTCCGTCAGCCGCCTCAAGCACGTGCTCAAGGCCAAGGCCGTGCTCTGCCCGGGGCTGCTGGTCAGCTTCGAGGACAAGTCCACCGGCGAGCGTATCGAGTGGCACTACGAGGACGGCCTGCGCTCCTATCTGGTCGACTCCGTCGCCGAAAACATCCGTCTGCCCGATGAGCCCTTCTGCGGCTCGCTCGCCGGCAACAAGGAAGCGGTGGACTGGGCCCTGCTGTGGCTGCCTGAGGGCGGCGAATCGCTGCAGGAAAGCTACGTCAACCTGATTCCCACCGCCCAGGGCGGCACCCACGTCAACGGCCTGCGCCAGGGCCTGCTGGACGCGATGCGCGAGTTCTGCGAGTTCCGCAACCTGCTGCCGCGCGGCGTGAAGCTGGCCCCGGAAGACGTCTGGGAACGCATCGCCTTCGTCCTCTCGATGAAGATGCAGGAGCCGCAGTTCTCCGGCCAGACCAAGGAGCGCCTGTCCTCCCGCGAGGCGGCCGCGTTCGTCTCCGGCGTGGTCAAGGACGCCTTCAGCCTGTGGCTCAACGCCCACCCCGAGCTGGGCCTGCAACTGGCCGAACTGGCCATCAGCAACGCCGGCCGCCGCCTCAAGGCGGGCAAGAAGGTCGAGCGCAAGAAGATCACCCAGGGCCCGGCGCTGCCCGGCAAGCTGGCCGACTGCGCGGGGCAGGACCCGATGCGCGCCGAGCTGTTCCTGGTGGAGGGTGACTCCGCCGGCGGCTCGGCCAAGCAGGCGCGGGACAAGGAGTTCCAGGCGATCATGCCGCTGCGCGGGAAGATCCTGAACACCTGGGAAGTGGACGGCGGCGAAGTGCTCGCCAGCCAGGAAGTGCACGACATCGCCGTGGCCATCGGCGTCGATCCGGGCGCGGCAGACCTCAGCCAGCTGCGCTACGGCAAGATCTGCATCCTCGCCGACGCCGACTCCGACGGCCTGCACATCGCCACCCTGCTGTGCGCGCTGTTCGTCCGCCACTTCCGCCCGCTGGTGGAAGCCGGCCACGTCTACGTCGCCATGCCGCCGCTGTTCCGTATCGACCTGGGCAAGGAAGTCTTCTACGCCCTGGATGAGGCCGAGCGCGACGGCATCCTCGACCGCCTGGCCGCCGAGAAGCGCCGTGGCAAGCCGCAGGTCACCCGATTCAAGGGCCTGGGCGAGATGAACCCGCCGCAGCTGCGCGAAACCACCATGGACCCCAACACCCGCCGTCTGGTCCAGCTGACCCTGGAAGACGCCGAAGGCACCGTGGAAATCATGGACATGCTGCTGGCGAAGAAACGCGCCGGCGACCGCAAGTCCTGGCTGGAAACCAAGGGCAACCTGGCGGACTTCGCCTGATGCGCTGGCTGCTGGCCTCTCTGGGCCTGTTCGCCGGCCTTGCCGTCGCCGCTCAGGCGCCTGTCGAGGCGCCGAAGGCCGCCGCGCCGGCCGCCACTCCCGCGGCGCCGGCTTCGCTGCAGTTCGTCGCCGAGCATCCGGTGGAGGGCATGCCCAGCGGCAACCTCTCCGGGCTTGCGCTGTGCGGCAACGAGATGTGGACGGTGTCCGACCGTGACGACGACCGCCTCTACCGCCTGCTGATCGACGAGACGCCGGGCAAGGCCTGGCAGGCCACCGCCGAGCCCTTCGTGGCGCCCGGTACGCCGGAAAGCGGGCTGTCCTGGGGAGCGAAGGCGCGGGTCAGCGTGGGTGGCCTGCTGCGCGGCGGCGCCATGGATTTCGAAGGCATCACCTGTGACCAGGCGGGTAACCGCTATGTGGTGAGCGAGGGCTATGCCGCTGTCCTGCTGCTGCCTGCCGTTGGCGAGCCGAGCTGGTTGCCGCTGCCGCAGAACCTGTTGCGCCAGGCGCGCGCCAGCGGCCTGCTGATGGAATTCAACGCGCTCTACGAAGGCGTTGCCGTCAGCGCCGACGGCAAGCAGCTTTGGCTGGCTGCCGAGCGCCAACGCCGGGGCCTGCTCAAGGTGCACAACGAAAACGGTACCTGGAAGTGCGAAGGCAACTGCGTGATGCTCAGCGAAGGCGGTACCGCCATGCCCCCTCCGGAACTGGGCAGCGAGCGCGCGTTGCCGATCGACTTCTCCGACCTCGTGCTCTACAGGGACAAGCTGTTCACCCTGGAGCGCCTGGCGCACCAGATCTGCCGCCGTGACGCCAAGACCGGCGCGCAGGAGCTGTGCTGGTCTTTCGCCGCCGGCGCGCTGGCTCCGGAGCGGCGCTACGACCTGCCTTACGGCGTCGCCGAGGCGCTGATCCTCGACGACAAGGGCGCCTGGATCGGCCTGGACAACGGCGAGCACGCCCGCGCTGACGGTGACAGTCGTCCCTACGTGTTGCGCTTCGCGGCACCGGCAGGCGGCTGGCTCGGTGGTAAATGAGCGACGCGGCGCCGGGCAGGCGGATCGGCAAGGTCATGATGTTCCTCGCCTGGGGCGCGGGCATTCTGCTCGCCACCCGCTATTTCGGCGCCTGGGAAACCCGTCAGCACAACCCCAATCCGCAGCCGCAGTCGACCCGCGGCGACGGCTACGTGGAAGTGCGGCTGGTCGGCAATCGTGCCGGCCACTATGTGGTGGACGGCCGGATCGGCAGCGAGACGGTGACCTTCATGCTCGACACCGGCGCCACCCAGGTGGCCCTGCCGCAGCGCCTGGCCGAGCGCCTCGGCCTGCCGCGTGGCTTGCCGGTGACCCTGGACACCGCCAACGGCCGCAGCCAGGGCTGGCGCACGCGCCTGCCCAGCCTGCAACTTGGCGACATCCGCCTGACCGATGTGCCGGCGCTGATCGCGCCGGGCATGGAAGGCGACGAGGTGCTGCTCGGCATGAGCGCACTCAGACAACTCGATTTCACCCAGCAGGACGGCACCCTGGTGCTGCGCCAGCGATCTACACCGTGAGGCACGCATGAGCGAAACCCTCGATCTGAGTCTGGAGGGCGTGGAGCGCCGGTCACTGGCCGACTTCACCGAACAGGCTTACCTGAACTACTCCATGTACGTGATCATGGACCGCGCCCTGCCGCACATCGGCGACGGCCTGAAGCCCGTCCAGCGGCGCATCGTCTACGCCATGAGCGAGCTGGGCCTGGACGCCGACGCCAAGCACAAGAAGTCGGCGCGTACCGTCGGCGACGTGCTGGGCAAGTACCATCCCCACGGCGATTCGGCGTGCTACGAAGCCATGGTGCTGATGGCGCAGCCGTTCTCCTACCGCTACCCGCTGGTGGACGGCCAGGGCAACTGGGGTGCGCCGGACGATCCCAAGTCCTTCGCCGCCATGCGTTACACCGAGGCGCGCCTGTCGCGTTACGCCGAGACCCTGCTGTCCGAGTTGGGCCAGGGCACGGCGGACTGGGTGCCGAACTTCGACGGCACGATGGACGAGCCGGCCGTGCTGCCGGCGCGCCTGCCCAACCTGCTGCTCAACGGCACCACCGGCATCGCCGTGGGCATGGCCACCGACATTCCGCCGCACAACCTGCGCGAAGTGGCCGCCGCCTGCATCCGTCTGCTCGACGAGCCACAGGCGACCGTCGCCGACCTGATCGAGCACGTGCCGGGACCGGACTTCCCCACGGAAGCGGAAATCATCACCCCGCGCGCCGACCTGCAGAAGATCTACGAAACCGGCCGTGGCTCGGTGCGCATGCGCGCCGTGTACCGCGTCGAGGACGGTGACATCGTGGTCACCGCGCTGCCGCACCAGGTCTCCGGGGCCAAGGTGCTGGAGCAGATCGCCGGGCAGATGCAGGCCAAGAAGCTGCCGATGGTCGCCGACCTGCGCGACGAGTCGGACCACGAGAACCCGACCCGCATCGTCATCATCCCGCGCTCCAACCGCGTGGATGCCGAAGAGCTGATGACCCACCTGTTCGCCACCACCGATCTGGAAAGCTCGTACCGGGTGAACATGAACGTCATCGGGCTGGACGGAAAACCCCAGGTCAAGGACCTGCGCCAGGTGCTCAGCGAGTGGCTGACCTACCGCACCGACACCGTGCGCCGCCGCCTGCAGTTCCGCCTGGACAAGGTCGAGAAGCGCCTGCACCTGTTGGAAGGCCTGCTGGTGGCCTTCCTCAACCTCGACGAAGTCATCCACATCATCCGCACCGAGGACCAGCCCAAGCCGGTCCTGATGCAGCGCTTCGAGCTCTCCGAGCTGCAGGCCGACTACATCCTCGACACCCGCCTGCGTCAGCTGGCGCGCCTGGAAGAGATGAAGATCCGCGGCGAGCAGGACGAGCTGGCCAAGGAGCGCGCCAAGCTGCTGGCCATCCTGGGTTCCAACGCCAAGCTGCGCAAACTGGTGCGTGACGAGCTGCTGGCCGACGCCGAGACCTACGGCGACGACCGTCGCTCGCCCATCGTCGCCCGTGCCGAAGCCCGCGCCCTCTCGGAAACCGAGCTGATGCCGACCGAGCCGGTGACCGTGGTGCTGTCCGAGAAGGGCTGGGTGCGCTGCGCCAAGGGCCACGACATCGACGCCACCGGCTTGTCGTACAAGGCTGGTGACGGCTTCAAGGCGTCCGCGCCGGGCCGTTCCAACCAGTTCGCGGTGTTCATCGATTCCACCGGGCGCAGCTACTCGCTGGCCGCCCACAGCCTGCCCTCGGCCCGTGGCCAGGGCGAGCCGCTGACCGGCCGCCTGACGCCGCCGCCGGGCGCAACCTTCGATCGCGTGCTGCTGCCGGAGGATTCTGCGCTGTATGTGCTGGCTTCCGACGCGGGCTACGGCTTCGTCGCCAAGGGCGAGGACATGCAGGCCAAGAACAAGGCCGGCAAGGCCCTGCTCAGCTTGCCCAATGGCGCGCAGGTGATGGCGCCACGTCCGGTCGCCGACGTCGAGCAGGACTGGATCGCCGCCGTTACCACCGAAGGCCGCCTGCTGCTGTTCAAGGTGTCCGACCTGCCGCAGCTGGCCAAGGGCAAGGGCAACAAGATCATCAGCGTGCCGGGCGACCGCGTGGCGAGCCGCGAGGAGTACCTCACCGACCTCGCCGTGCTGCCGACGGGCGCGACCCTGGTGCTGCAGGCCGGCAAGCGCACGCTCTCGCTCAAGGGCGACGACCTGGAGCACTACAAGGGCGAAAGGGGCCGTCGTGGCAACAAACTGCCGCGCGGTTTCCAGCGAGTGGACGCCTTGCTGGTAGAATCGCTGTCTCAGGATTGAAACGCGGTTCGATACATTCTGCCTCTGGAGCTGAGGCGCCGGTTGAGGGATGATACGTCCCTTTGGCTACTGGCGCCTCGGCGCGTTGCCTGAAGTTATAGTGGATTTGTTGGATGTAGCGCCGATTTTCGGCGAATGACGGTGAACCAGATGAGCGCTTGGCGCGTCTTGGCCTTATTTTCCCTCGTCAGCCTCCTCGGGCTGACGGGTTGTACAGTGAACCGACCGACCCAGTTGTACCAACTGGACGCGGGCGCGGTGCCTGTGCCGACCCGTGACAACGGTGTCGCTGTTCTGCTCGGCCCGGTGTCCCTGGCCGATTACCTGAAGCGCGAGACCATGGTCCAGCGCCAGGCCGACGGTATCCTCAACCTGTCCACCGAAGCCCGCTGGGCCGGCAGTCTGGAGACCAACGTCAGCCAGCAGTTGATGCGCCTGCTCTCGGGCGAGCTGGACAGCACCCGTCTGGCCCTGTTCCCGGAGAAGCCCGGGTTCACCCCGCAGGTTCAGGTCATGCTGACCATCAGCCGCCTGGACTCCGGCCCCAAGGAGCCGGCGGTGCTGGAGGCGCGCTGGCGCCTGCTCGACCAGAAGGGTGAGCTGCGCGACAGCCGCGTGTTCCGTGAGGAAGAAGCACATTCGGGCAGCGTGCAGGACCAGGTACGCGCCCAGGGTGACCTGCTGCGCAAGCTGTCGGTGCAGCTGGCGCGGGACGTGCGCCCGGTCGCCTCGGCGGTCGCCGAGCAGCAGGCTGCGCCGCCGCGCAAGCCGGCGGTGGCCAACACCGAGCAGGTGGCCAAGCCCAAGGAAGAGGGGCCGAAGATCCCGCTGGTGGTGCCGATCCGCACCGATGTCGAGGTCTACCGCTTCTGAATCTAGCCTGACGCTCGCAGCATTTACGGCCCGTAAAGCATGGCTTTACGGGCCGTTTTGCTTCTGCGCTGGCCGCTTTTGACATCTTCTTGACGGTGGCTGTGGTATCTACGGGCGCAGGTGCAGGTTGTTGGCGCGCGGACGCTTTCCGTGTGCGGCCTGCGAGAGATTTGCACGTGTCGTCATTCCCTCTGTCTCCCCGTGTTCAGGCGGATTCCGTCCTGAGTCGCCAGACGCTTTGCGTGATGCTGGCGGCTTTCCTGCTGTTCCTGCTCGGCGTGCAGGGCGACGCCTTCGTCGGCTTCGATTCGCGCTTCGTGCTCTTCGCCCGCGAAATGCTGCGCCACGGGCCGGGTGCGTTTCCGACCACCTATGGCATGCCCTATCCGGATTACCCGGCCACCTCGACCCTGCTGATCTACCTGGCGTCCCTGCCGCTGGGGCGGGTCACCGAGTTCACCGCCTGGTTGCCCACCGCCGTGGCGGCGGCGATCTGCGTCGGTGTGACCTTCCGCCTGGTGGCGCCTTTCTCGCGCACCTGGGCCCTGGTCAGCGTGGCGATGCTGCTCCTGAGCGTCACCTTCGTCAGCGAGACGCGGGCCGTTTCCCTCGACCTGATGGTGGCGGCGACCGGGATGCTGGCCTTCTACGTTGCCTTCCAGGCTGAACGGTATGACTTGCCCGGGCTGCTGCTGCGCCTGCTGCCACTGCTGTGGATTGGCTTCGCCCTGCGCGGCCCGCTGGGGCTGGTGGTGCCGGCGGGGATGGTCTGCAGCCAGCTGCTGCTGGACCGGCGCTGGAAGCCCCTGTTCGTGTTTGGTGCGAGCGCGCTGGCGTTGCTGATCCTCTGTGCGGTCGGGCTGATCGCCCTGGCGCGTGCCGCCGGTGGAGAAACCTTCGTGGCGGACGTTCTGCGGATGCAGGTGATCGGTCGCCTGGACGGTTCCGCCGGCTCCAGCGATGCGCTGTATTACTTCCGTAGTTCCCTGGGCAACTACGCACTGGCCTTTCCCCTGGCGCTGCCGGCGCTGGCCCTGCTCTGGCGGCGCCGTGGCGAGCCGGCATTCCGCCTGGTGGCGGGCTGCGCCCTGGCGGCGCTGGTAGTCATGGCCGGGCTGTCGGTACCGGAGGCGAAGAAGGCCCGCTACATCATCGCCATGGCTCCTTTGGCGGCGATCGTCGCAGGTTATCCCTTCATGGTCGCAGGCAGTCGCCTGGCCCAGGTGCTGCGCGGCCTGTTGCAGGTGATCTGGCTGGCCCTGCCGATCCTGCTGCTGGCCGGGCTCTGGCTGGCCTGGAAGCGCTACCCCCAGGAGCTCGCCGCGCTGGGCTGGCGACTGCCGGCCTGCATCGTGGTCCTGGCTGCGCTGCTGGTTTTCGCCGCGCTGCGCTGGCGGCGCCCGGCGGCTCTGGCTCTTGGGGCTGCGCTGGCATTGTGGGCGAGCTACATCCTGGTCTTCGAGCCGGTGGAGCACCGCCTGTACGACAGCCAGGCGTTCTCCCGCGAGCTGGCCCGCCAGCTCGACGCGCAGCCGGCGCCCCTGGCGCTCTATGGCATGGCGCCGGACGCACGGGCGATCAAGCTGATGGTCAACCTCGACCGGGACCTGCAGCCGCAGTTCCTCGACCGACCGGAGCAACTGGCGGCGCTGCACGGCCCGCACTACCTGATGATCCAGGCGCGCGATGCCCAGCGTATTGCCGCCTCCCTGCCCGAGGCTGCGCAGCAGCTGTTCGAGGGCCGATTCGACAATGACGCCTACCGCCTGCTGCGCCTTCCCGGAGCGGGCGCCAATCCGTGATGAAAGCACTGACCTCCCTTCTTGTCGGTTGCCTGCTGCTGGTCGGCTGCAACGATTCCGATACGCAGAACGAAGTCGAGCGCGACCAGGCGTTCTTCCGCCAGCACCCGCTGCCGCCGCTGGCGATCGTCTCCGGCGGCGGCAGCTTCGTGCTGCCGCTGTTGCCCGACACGCAGTTCTACGCAGAAAACAACCACCGCAAGCGCCATCTGCTGCGCAGCGAGCAGCGCTTCCCCGACCTGCCGTACCAGCCGGCGCTAGCATTCTTCGCCCAGACCTTCTGGCTGGCCAAGCACGCCGAGGTGCTGCAGATCCCGCTGGTCGTGCACCTGGGCGATGTGGTTGAGAACGCCGGTGTCGCCACCCAGTGGCAGACCGCCAGCGGCGCCATGCGCACGCTGGAGGAGCACGGCGTGCCTTACAGCATCGCCACGGGAGAGCGTGACGTGCACGAGGAGGCCAGCACGGATGACCGGCGCTCTTTCCTAGACCGCTTCAAGGATCACTTCGGCCCCGAGCGTGCGGCCTGGCAGAGCACCTACGTCGGCAGCGATTCCAGGGGACTGAGCCAGGTTCACCTGTTCCAGCGCTACGGCCAGTCGTTCCTGCTGCTGGCGCTGGACTGGAGCCCCTCGGAGGCGACCCTGGCCTGGGCGCAGGGCATCATCGACGAACACCCGCACGTACCGGTAATCCTCGCCTCGCACAGCATCCTGCGGCGCGGCGCGGCAGGTGCGGCCGAGCTTTCCCGTGATGGCAATGCCAGCGGCACATTGCTGTGGGACCGGTTGATCCGCCGCAACGATCAGGTCTTCCTCACCCTCAACGCCCACGCCGATGGCGCCGCGCACACACGGATGTTCAACGACCTGGGGCACAGCGTGGACATGGTGATGGTCGACTACCAGCATCAGTACCTGGGGGGTAATGGCCTGCTGCAGTTGCTCGAGCTGGACCTGCGGCGCAATCGCCTGGCTGGCCTGTCGCTGTCGCCGTGGGTGCTGTGGAAGCGCCAGGTCTACCCGCAGGCGTACAAGCCCTGCGCATCGCCCCAGGCATTGCGCGATTGCGACCAGATGATGCCGGAGGATTCCCCGGGCTGGGATAACCGCTTCCAGGTCGAGCTGGACTACCAGGCGAGGTTCGGCAGCTTCCAGGGCTACAGCGCGCAACTCCCGCTACAGGGCACGCAGGCGTCCCTGCTGGATCAGCTCCAGGCTCAGCTCGACAAACGCTGAGCCAGGCGTCGCAGCCCGATGCCGGCCAGCGCCACCACGAGGCAGGGCAGCCAGACCCAGCGCGCTTCCGAAATCAGCACCTCCAGCCCGCGCGGACTGAGGAAGCGCGACAGGCCGATGGGTGAAACTTCGATGGGGTGCAGCGGCAGGAAGTAGCGCTGCTCGCTCCATGGCCAGAGCCAGGCGACGCCCAGGCCGCCGTCGGTCATGGCGTCCAGCACGCTGTGCGACGCGGTGGCCAGGCCGATCCACAGTCCGGCTTTCAGCGGGCCGCAGCCCAGCAGGCGGCAGCAAAGCGCGCCGAGCAAGCCCACGCAGGCGGCGAACAGCAGGGAATGGCTGAAGCCGCGATGGCCGAAGGCGTCGTGGTAGGCGATGCCCAGCTTGAAGGCGACCACATCGAGGTCGGGCAGGCACGCGGCGAGCATGCCGGCCAGCAGCAGTCGCGGCGGGATGAAGCGCGAGCCGAGCGCGAGGCCGACGGCCAGCATGGGCAGCGGATGGGTGATCAGGGTGGTCATGGAATCCTTTCCACGCGGGGCCTGGCGGCCCCCCTCTCGTTCTACTGGGGTCAGGTGGTGCGCAGGGCGCGCATGCGCGAGAGCTGGCGTTCGAGCATGGAAGGATAGGGTTCCTTCAGCCATTCCACGCAGCAGGCATTTTCCGGACTGGCGATAGGACGGATACGCGCTCGCTCGCGAACTTTCTCATCGTCGCCGATGGACTTCTCCACCAGCAGCAGGTTGCGGCTGTGCTGGCTGAGCGCCAGGGCTTCCTGGGCTGCGCTGTCCTGCAGCAGTTCGGCCTGCTCCAGGTCGGCGACGTCTTCGCCCAGTACCAGGCCCAGCTGCAGTTGCAGGGTAATGCCGCTGTCGGCCACCTCGATCTGCAGGGCGTGGCCCAGGGCGCGCATCAGTTCGCCGCAGCACAGCGCGTTGGTGAGGAACTCCTCGTCCTGGTCGCGGCTGTGGAAGAGGATCAGGCTGCCGCCGTCGCTGAGGGTGTAGAGCGAGCCCTTGTACAGGCGCGCGGCCTGCTCCAGGCAGTCGCGGTAGCGCTCCAGCAGGTCGACCAGGCGTGCGCGCGGCAGGCGGCGCAGCTGCTCCTGGGCACCCAGTTGCACGGCCAGCACGGCGCTGGTGCCGGCGGAAAGCGGTTCCGGTTCGGCTTCGGGTTGCTCTTCTTCGACGCCGATTTCGTCTTCGGCTTCCTCTTCCGTCACCGCCTCGAACTCTTCCTCGGGGAAGTCGTCGTCGGTTTCGGTCTTGCGGCGCGCGGCAGGGGCGAGCAGCTCGTCGTCGGAGAAGATGTTCTCGTCGAATTCGTGTTCGTCAGCGGTGCCACTGGCTTCCAGGACCGGCTCCTGGGCAGCGGGCTTGCCGGCCTTGGCGGGCGCCTTCGGACGCGGCGCGGGGGCGCTGACCACTGGTTCGGGGGCTGGCGGCTTCTCCGGGACCAGGCGTGCCTGCAACTGGCGCGCGAGGTCGCCGATCTCGTTCTGCAGGCCGGCGCCCGGCGCGGGGTCGTCCGGGTCGCGCAGCCAGACGCGAAGCTGTAACAAGGGTGTGGAAATCTGCCGCCCCAGGCGCAGGCCGAAGGTCAGGGTGAGCAGCAGCAGGATCAGGCTGATCAGCCCCATGCTCTGCAGGCTGACGGTCATCGGTTGCTCGAACTGGTGCATGTCGAGGCTGATGCGCAGGTGCCCGGCTATCACCTCCTGGAAGGTGATGGGCGTGGAGTACAGGCCTTCGGCGTCGCCCAGCAGGCCCTGCTTGGGCCGCGTGCCGGACTCGGCGAGGATGCGGTTGTCCACGCTGTAGATCGCCGCGTGGGCCACCAGGGGGTTCTTGGTCAGGTTGTTGAGCAGCACGTTGAGGCTGAGGATGTCGTTGGACACCAGCAGCTCGGTGGCCGACTGCGCGGTCTGCGTGGTCAGGCTCTGGCCGAGGGCGTCGGCCTGCTGTTGCATGGCCTGCTTGAACTGCATGCCCATCACCCAGGCGTAGATCACCAGGGCGGCCGCCACCAGCAGCAGGCCATGGATGGCGATGCGCAGGGCGATCGGCACGCGGCGCTGGCGCAGGGCGTGGAAGAGCAGCAGGAAGAAATTGTCGGGCTTGACGGAGGTGGGCCGGGTCACAGCGGGCTCGGTCTTCTCTAGGGCAGATGCGGGGCAGTATAACGAGGCCCTCCTGAGGGGCAAAGCGCCGCAGGCGCTGTCAAGGCGGCGAAAGTCGGCGCGGCGTGCCGATCCGCCGTGCATTCCGATCGGCGGTGCCGCGGCCCGGGCGGGCGAGCGGAGCATCCGCGCGGGGCGAAAGCAGGTAGAATGGCGGCCTTTTTTCCATGGCGGAGACAGCGCCTTGCGCGAGATCGTCCTGATCAACATCACCGGGGAAGACCGCCCCGGCCTCACCGCGGCCATCACCGGCGTCCTGGCGCAGGGTGGCGTGAACATCCTCGACATCGGCCAGGCGGTGATCCACGACACCCTGTCCTTCGGCATCCTGGTGGAAATCCCGGACAACGAGCGGGCCTCGTCGGTGCTCAAGGACGTGCTGTTCACCGGCTACGAGCTGGACCAGCAGGTGCGCTTCACGCCCGTGTCCGAGGAGGACTACCGGCAGTGGGTCGGTGGCCAGGGCAAGCCGCGCCACATCGTTACCCTGCTGACTCGCCGGGTGACCGCCGAGCAGCTGCAGCGGGTCAGCTCGATCACCGCCAAGTACGGTTTGAACATCGATCAGATCGATCGCCTGTCCGGGCGTATGCCGCTGGACATGCCGGCCGATCAGGGCAAGGGCTGCATCGAGTTCTCGGTGCGCGGCGAGCCTGCCGACCCGGCGGCCCTGCGCGCCGAGTTCCTCAGCGTGGCCCAGGAGCTGAACGTCGACATCGCCTTCCAGCAGGACTCGGTGTTCCGCCGCAACCGTCGCCTGGCGGTATTCGACATGGACTCGACGCTGATCGAGGCCGAGGTGATCGACGAGCTGGCCAAGGCCGCCGGCGTCGGCGAGCAGGTCTCCGAGATCACCGAGCGCGCCATGCGCGGTGAGCTGGACTTCCGTGCCAGCTTCAAGGAGCGCCTGGCGCTGCTGCAGGGCCTCTCCGAGGACGTACTGGAAGAGATCGGCGCCTCGCTGCGCCTGACCGAAGGCGCCGAAACCCTGTTCGCCGAACTCAAGCGCCTGGGCTACAAGACCGCCATCCTGTCCGGTGGCTTCAGCTATTTCGCCAAGCAGTTGCAGGCGAAGCTGGGCATCGACTACGTGTTCGCCAACGAGTTGCAGATCGTCGACGGCAAGCTGACCGGCGTGGCCATCGAGCCCATCGTCGACGCCCAGCGCAAGGCCGACCTGCTGCGCGAGCTGGCGGCGAAGGAAGGCCTGCAACTGGAGCAGACGATTGCCGTGGGCGACGGCGCCAACGACCTGCCGATGCTCGGCCTGGCCGGCCTGGGCGTGGCCTTCCGCGCCAAGCCGCTGGTCAAGCAGTCGGCCAAGCAGGCGATCTCCACCCTCGGGCTGGATGGCATCCTCTACCTGCTTGGCTTCCGTGATCGGGAAGGCGCCTGACGAGTGCCGATCCGCAACGGAAACAGAAAAGCCGCCCCAAGGGGCGGCTTTTTCATTGCAGGAAAAGGCTCCCGGTACTTGTAGGAGCGCGCCCTGCGCGCGATCGCGGGCAAGGCCCGCGGATCACTCGTCCGAGGCGAAGTCGTAATCCATCGCCTGGCTCGGGCCCTGCAGGTAGCGACCCTGGATGTAGTTGGCGCCGGCCTGCCACAGGGTGGCGAGGGCGGTGGCGCTCTCCACCATGGGCACGATGGTCAGCTTGGCCTGGGCGTGCAGGCTGGCCATCAGGGTCTTGAGGTTCTCCTGGTTCTCCGGCGTGTTCAGGTCCTGCACATAGGAGCCGTCGACCTTCACGAAGTCGACGTTCATGTGCTTGAGCGTGTTGAACGGGTTGAGCGCACAGCCGAACTGGCACAGGGCGATCTGGCAATGCAGCTCGGCCAGGCCCTGGCTCAGCGCCTTGGCCTGGCGCAGGTAGGCGATGGCGTCCGGCTCGCTGATCTGGATGATCAGGGCGTCGGCCGGCAGGCGCGAGGCCTTCAGCGCCACGTTCAGCCACGGCAGCAGTTCCGGGTCCTGCAGGCTGGGGCCGGAGAGGTGCACGAAGAGCTTGGTCTCGTGCCCCTTGGCGCGGTGCTCGGAGAGCAGCTTGATGGAGTTGAGCAGTACCCAGCGGTCGATCTTCTCGGCCAGGCCGCTGGACTTGGCGGTATTGAGGAAGTCCGCCGGCGGCACTTCCTCGCCCTGCGGATTGAGCAGGCGCAGCAGCACTTCGTAGTGTTCGTGGGTATCGCCGCGCAGGCTGATGATCGGCTGGAACAGCAGGCGGAAGCTGTTCTGCTCCAGGGCCTGACGGATGATCGCAACGACGTCGCCACGGTAGGCGGCGGCGGCGAGTTCATCGGCCGGGTTGTAGACCTTCAGGCCGTTGCCGTCCTTCTGGGCGATCTCGTCGGCGCCGCGGTGGGCACGTTCGATGACGTCCTGGGCGCGGGTGGTCTTCTCGTCCAGCCCGGCGGTGCCGATGGACAGGGTGACCTGGGCCGTGCGGCCATGGATGTCGAACAGGTGGCCTTCGACCTTCTTCAGCAGGGCGTTGAAGCGGGCGGTGGACTGTTCCGGGGTTTCGCCCGGCAGCAGCACGGCGAACACGTCGTCGCTCAGGCGGGCCAGTTGGGCCTGCTCGGAGAATTGCCCGCGCAGCAGGTTGCCCAGGTCCGCCAGCAGCAGGTCGATGCTGGCGACGCCGAGGTTGAGCTGCAGGGTCTGGAAACGGTCGAGCTGCATGTAGGCGAAGGTCGCCGGCTGGCCGGCGGTCACTGCGCGTTCCACGGCGCTGTCCATCAGGTCGAGGAAGTGGGCGCGGTTGTACAGGCCGGTGACCAGGTCCTGGCTGCTGACCTCGCGCAGTTTTTCCTCGAGCTGGGCGTTGTCGGTTTCGGCGCGGATCACCACCTGGATGCACGGCTCGCCGTCGTAGGTGGCCGGGGAGAAGGTCATGCGCGCGGCGAAGGCCTGGCCGTCGTTGCGGATGCCGCTGCAGGCCAGCTCGGCATTGTCTTCCGTGGTCTGATAGCCCTTGAGGAAGTCCTTGAAGTTGGCCTGGTCGCAGCCGGCGATCAGGTCGATCATCGGCATGCCTTCCAGTTCCTCGGCATCTTCGTAGCCGAACAGGCCGACATAGGCGCGGTTGGCGTAGATGTGCATGCCATCGTGGACGTAGGTGATGGCGTCCACCGAGCTGTCCAGCAGCAGCTGGCAGCGTTTTTCCGCCTCGCGCAGGGCGACTTCGGCGGAACGGCGCGCGCGGCGCTCCTCGAGGTTGGCCAGCTCGCGGTTGGCCACCAGGATCAGGCGTTCGTCCTCACCCTGGGGCAGGGCATCCTGCGCGCCGAGGGCCAGGGCCTCGGTCACGGCGTCGGAGTCGTTGCCGCTGACCAGCTGGATGAAGGGGATGTCCTTGGCCTGGCGGCGGATCGCGCTCAGCGCTTCGCTGGGGTCCAGCGCCTCCGCCTCGGGGGCGGCGATCAACAGGTCCCAGCCCTGGGGCAGGATGTCCGTCAGGTCTTCGCTGGAGGTGATGCGATGGACGCGGGTCGCGCGACCGGCGTTGCGGAACAGGCTGACCAGGCGCTCGGCTTCGTTCTGCGAGTCTTCCAGGATCAGCAGGCGGATGGTTTTCTTTTCATTGGCCATGGGGAAGGCTGCTTATACCGCGCTGGACGGCAGCAAAAAGGCGACGAAAGGGAATTCTTCCGAATCTACAGAGACTTCCACAGTGAGTCAAAGTCTTCCTCCCCGCCACTGCCGCGAGTATTCGGCGCTGTGATGGGCTTATCGCTTGGTACGCCGGCTGCATCCTGCGCCTGGTATTCGAACTGGGTGAAGCTGGCCGTGGCGGTGACCTTGCGGGTCAGGGTGGCGCGGCGCTCGTCGCCGTGCAGGTTGAGCTGGACCCGGTTGCCTTCCTGGAAGGGCAGGCGCGGGGTGATGACCGTGGCCGGGCGGGAGATCGCGGCGATTTCCGGCAGCAGTAGGGCGCGCAGGTACTGGCTGCCCTGCTCGGTCTTGCGCAGCAGTTGCAGGCCGCAGGGCTGGGCGAGCGGGGCGATCAGTTCGATGCCCATCTGCGTGCCGCCACCGCGGACCTGACGGATCCAGCGCACCACGGCGACGCTCCAGCTGTGCTCCGGAGTGTCCTGGATGCCGAGCAGCTCACCGGCCTGCAACTGGCTGGGAATCTCCTTGGGCCAGGTCAGGCAATAGCCGCCGGGGCTGTGGTTGACGATGGCCAGGGTGAACACCGGGTAGTCATCGCGCGAGGTTTCCGGCGCCACGCCGAGCTTGGCGTCATCGGCGGCACGGGGGGCGGTGTACTCGATTTCCTCCAGCGGCATGCCGGGCTGCCAGTCGTTGACCTTCTGCGCATCGAAGGCGCCGGACCAGGCGTCCTTCAGCTCGGCCTTGAAGGTCGGCGCCTGCTCCGGCATCGGGATCTTCAGCAGTTCGTTGAAGCTTTTGCGGCCGGCGAGGAAGTAGTGCAGCGCGCTCATGCCGATGCACAGAGTCAGCTGGCCCTGGCCGGGCGTACGGTGGAAGGTGCGCTCGGCGATGTCGCCCCAGGCGGCGGCGAGGTGCTGCAGCAGGTCGATGCTGACGCCCTCTGGCACTTTCAGGCGGGCCTGTGCGCGGTTCTCCGCGGGCAGCAGGAGGTATTCGCGGATCACGTCCACCAGCGGTTGCGGGTCGACGCCCAGGGCGCCGGCCAGGTCGCTTTCCTTGAACAGGGTGCGGTAGCGCGGCGGGCCGTCCACCTGGGGCACCACCACGAAGAGGGTGGAGGGGGCGTCGGCATTCTGTACCTTCACCTGGGCCGCCCAGCCTTCGATGGCTTCGGCGACGCGGGCGATGTTGTTCTGGCGCATCTGGTTGCAGCGCGCGCTGCCCAGCATCAGCGCCACCAGGTAGGAGTGCTCGATGGACAGCCCCTGGGACTGGCGCGCCAGGGTGTCGCGCACCGGCGTGTGCTGCAGGCCGTGCTGGCGGGCCAGCTGGTAGAGCTGGTGGAGTTCCAGCCAGAGGTTTTCCGGCACCGGGCAGTACAGCTGCGAGGCGCGCACCAGCGGGCCGCAGAGGCTGCGGATGGCGCGCTGGATGGCGGCGGTCATCACCTGAGCGCGCTCGCGGGTGAAGCGCGAGGCCTCGCGCACGACGATCAGCTTGTAGCCGATGGCCAGGTGGTTCTGCAGGGCCTGGCAGAGGTTGGCGACCTTGCGCGGGCGCTCGTCCAGGACGATGGACTGGTTGAGGAAGTGCCGTTCCAGGTTATGGCAGACGAAGTGGACTTCCGGGCGGAACAGTTCCAGCAATTGCAGGCGCGTCTCGACCGGCAGCTTGAGCTGGTTGAGTTCGATCAGGCCCTGGTAGAGCTGGCGGGCCGTCTCTCCAAGGTTGGCCTTGGGCAGGTGATCCAGCCAGTTTTTCAGCTCGCGCGTGTTGGCGTTGCAGAAGCTCAGGCTCTCGTGCGTCGGGGTGGGGACACGTAGAAACTGCTGGGGACTGTTGTCCATGGTGGGAATGGTTTCTCCACAATCCGTTTCGTTGTACGAACCGGTTGGTCATAACTGTCGGCTTTTTCCGAACTCTAGCAGCATCCGCCGCCCGCCGCAGCCCATCGCCCGGATGGTGCGCGGACAGGTCACGGCCGAGGCGTTTCTCCCTGGAGCTGACGTTGCAGGGCATCCTTCGCCGAGTCCGATGCGCTGCTGCGTACCCAGCCGTCGTCCTGGGCGATCACCGGGTGGGCGGCCCAGTCGAGCAGGTCCTGGCGACGGCAGACGCCGGTGTTGCCCTTGCCGGCGCCGGCGACCACCTTGTAGACCAGCTGGTCCTGGCGGCCGCGCTTGTCCGGGTGGTCGTCGATCACCTGGCGCACGGCCCAGGCGTCGCCGCTCAGGGCGTTGCTGTAGCTGGCGCCGAGCAGGATGTCTTCCGGCGTCAGGCGCTGCGCCTGGGCGTGCTCCTGGGCCAGCTGGAGGATCTTCAGCAGGTCGTCGAACTGCACGTCGATGTAGGAATCCATCTTGCGCAGCGCGTGGTACAGGTCCTCCGGCGCCGGGCCGGCCGGCAGTTTCGGCGTGGCTGGCAGGCGCGCCAGTGGCGCGGGGTAGCGGCGCCAGGCGAACAGGCCATTGAACAGGACGGCAACCGCGAGGATCAGCGCCACGTTGAGCAGCACCGGGCTGAGCACGTAGTGGAAGCCCAGCGCGCTGATCGCCGGCCCGCCGGACACCGCCGCCAACGCGGTAGCGCCGCCCGGGGGATGGATGCAGCGGGTGTAGTGCATGACCAGGATCGCCGCGCCCACCGCGAGGGCGGGCGTGAACGCCTGGCCGGGGAAGAGTTTCTGGCAGATGACGCCGACGATGGCCGAAAGCACCTGGCCGCCGAGTACCGCCCAAGGCTGCGACAGCGCGCCGTGGGGCACGGCGAACAGCAGCACGGCACTGGCACCCATGGAGGCGACGACCCAGATGGCCGCCTCGCTGGGCAGGACCCAGTGGGTGACGGCGTAGATGACGGCGATGCCGCACAGCGCTCCGAGGGCGGAGAGCCATTTTTCAAGATGACTGGTGGCGTTGGCACGCCAGCCCATCAGGTGCAGGAAGCGTTTCATGGCAGGGAGTTGGCACGATGAGGCTAGGAGCGATGGCGGGCGGCTCGTTGGCCGCCCGCCTTATGGGAATGGGCGTCAGCCCTGGCGCGCGCCACCCAGGCGCTCACCCATGCGTACGGCGCTGGTGGCGGCGAGGTTTTCCGCCCAGCTCACCTGCTCGGGGCCGAACAGCACGATGGCGGTGGAGCCCAGCTTGAAGCGGCCCAGTTCGGCGCCTTTTTCCAGGTGGATCGGTGCGCGGGCGGCTTCGTCGTAGAAGAACGACTTCAGCTCGCGCTTGGGCGGAGTGACCAGGCCGGCCCACACGGTTTCGATGGAGGCGACGATCATCGCGCCCACCAGTACGACCGCCATCGGCCCGCGCTCGGTTTCGAAGATGCACACCACGCGCTCGTTGCGGGCGAAGAGTTCCGGCACCTGCTCGGCGGTCAGCTGGTTCACCGAGAACAGCCGGCCCGGCACGTAGACCATCTCGCGCAGGGTGCCGGCCAGGGGCATGTGCACGCGGTGGTAGTCCTTGGGCGACAGGTAGACGGTGGCGAATTCGCCGCCCATGAAGGGCGCGGCGCGCTCGGCGTCGCCGCCCAGCAGTTCCATCAGGCTGTAGCTGTGGCCTTTGGCCTGGAACACACGGCCGTGCTCGATCGGGCCGAGCTGGCTGATGGCGCCGTCGGCGGGGCAGAGCACTGCACCGGCGGTCTCGTCCAGCGGACGCGCGCCGTCTTTCAGGGCGCGGGTGAAGAAGGCGTTGAAGTGCTCATAGGCACTCAGGTCCTCGACCTGGGCTTCGCGCATGTCCACCCGGTAGCGGCGGGCGAACCAGGGGATCAGGCGGTCCTTGAACCAGGGGGCGCGGCATTCAGCGGCGCAGCCGATCAGGCGCGACAGCAGGTGATGCGGCAGCAGGTACTGGGCGAGGATGAACAGACGATCTTTGAACGACATTCCTTAAACCTCTACGGGGGTGTCGGGATGGTTGCCCCATTCCGACCAGGAACCGGCATAGCCCTTGACCCGCGGATAGCCGAGGGCCTTGGCCACCAGGTAGGTGAAGCCGGAACGGTGATGGGTCTGGCAGTGGGTGATCACTTCCTTGTCCTTGGTGATGCCCAGGTCCTGGAGGATCTGCGGCATATCGGTACGGATGCGCAGGGCGCGGGCCGGGTCCATGCCGGCGGTCCATTCGAAATTGACGGCGCCGGGCACATGGCCGGCCTTGGCGGCGAGGACTTTCTGGCCGCTGTACTCGCTGGGGTTGCGGGCGTCCCAGACGGCCAGGTCGGCGGCGCCCAGGCGGCTCTGCAGGTATTCGCGGGTGGCGGTGGGCTCGTCGTGCAGGGTCAGCGGCAGCGGGCCGCCGGCAGGCGCCGGGACTTCCTCGGAGAGCGGCAGGCCATCGGCGAGCCAGGCGTGCAGGCCGCCGTCGACATAGTGGTATTGGTCGTGGCCGATCACGTCCAGCAGCCAGATGAAGCGACCGGCCCAGCCGCCGCCTTCGTCGTCGTAGACCACGTAGACGGCATCGGGGTTGTGGCCCAGCTCGCCGAACAGGGCTTCCAGGTCGGCCTTGGCCGGCAGCAGCCCCGGTGCCGGCGTACCGCCCAACTGGGTACGCGCCGGCGCGACGAAGCGGGCGCCGGGGATATGGCCCTGGGCGTAGCGCGCAGCGCTGGTCAGGTCGACCAGGATCAGCTCGGGGGCGTCGAGGCGGCTGGCGAGGTCAGCCGGTTCGATCACCAGGGGCAGGGCGGAAAAGGCGGACATGGCGGGGACTCCCGGCGGAAAGGGTGGGGGAGGCAACGTGAGCAGGTGCCCTGGGCTACCCCGTGAGGGCGGTTAGTTTAAAGGGGACGCGGCGGGGCGCAAACCTTTCGCGGATCAGGAGTTGCGCGCCATCTGCTTCACCGCGTGCTCGATGCACTGCACGGTACGGCCGAACGCCTGGGCGTGCAGGTCCGCCAGCGGCTGGCCGTGGCGGTCGCTGACGACCAGCATGACCACCCGCGCGCCGTTGCCCAGCGAGCGCAGCAGCAGGTGTTCGCTGGGCAGCAGCGCCTTCAGCGAGCCGGGAATCAGCGCCGAGAACTCGGCCATGTTGGCCGGGCTCAGGCGCAGCTGACCGGGTTGTTGCAGGAGTTTGCGCAGCACCGGGCTGGCGGCGACTTCCAGCTTGAAGTCGCCAATCTCGCCTTCCAGGCCGAAGTGTCGGCGCGCCTGTAGCCAGCCACCGGCCTTGTCGGCCAGCAGGATCATGCCGCGTTGCAGCCCGCAGGCCTGCAGCGCGGCGGTGGCGCAGTCGAGCAGTTGCACGGCGTTGCCGAACGGGCTGGGCGTCTGCATCAGGCGGGTGCAGTGCTCGCGCC
Organism: Enterobacterales bacterium AE_CKDN230030158-1A_HGKHYDSX7; assembly: GCA_046940325.1. Taxonomy (GTDB): domain Bacteria; phylum Pseudomonadota; class Gammaproteobacteria; order Pseudomonadales; family Pseudomonadaceae; genus Pseudomonas. The sequence goes on from JBKYMN010000005.1 coordinate 170,501, forward strand.
ATTGCGCCAGGGTGTCCGGCGCCTTGGCCGGTTCCTCGGCTTTCGGCCCGTTGAGCCAGCGGCGCGCATCCCAGGGCCACAGCAGCGCCTCGGCGGGGTGCCAGAGGAGCGGGCGGGCGTGGCGGCGGGCGCTCTGCGCGGCGAGGCCGTGGACGGTCTGTTGCAGTTCCTCCAGCGGCATCTGCAGATAAAGGCTGGTCAGGCGTTGCCAGCGCAGCATGTGCACGCCGCCCCAGGACTGGTGCGCAGCCATGGCGATGCTGTTGGCCAGGAGAATGGTGTTGGCCGGGCGGGTCAGCCAGCGTTGCAGTTCCGGATCGGCGTCCAGGCGTTGCTGCTGGCCCAGCGGTTCGTGTTCGGTGTGGGCGACGTGGAGGGCACGCACCAGCAGGCGCTTGTCATCGCTGAGCAGGGCGTAGCCCTGGCCGACCCAGTCCGGCAGCCGCCAGTGGTCGGCCAGTGCGCGGCACAGCGGCAGCAGGCGGGTGCCGAGCAATTCCTCTTCGACTTCGCTGCTGCAGCGGCCCAGGCCGTAGACCTGGCGCTGCCAGTTTTCCATCAGCTCCGGTTTCGCCGTGGCCAGCGCCCACAACGGGGCGAGGGTGAACAGGCTGCCCCAGTGGATTTCCTGCCAGAGCCGCGCCAGGCGGTTGGCGAACAGGCCGCTGGCCTGTTGCATGGCGTGGCGGCTGATCAGCAGCAATTGGCTCAGTGCGCGGGGCATCTGTGCTTCGGGCATCGCCGGCAGGCTGTCGAGCAACTGGCTGGCGCGGGACAGGCCCAGGCGGTTGAGCGCGACCTCCAGGCTTTCCGCCGGATTGTCCCTGGCGCTCTGTGCCCGGTTGGCTTCGCGCAGGATGGCGAAAGCCAGTGTCGGCGCGTCCTGCAACAGGTCGGCGATGTCGCGGATCGAGCGCCGGCTATCGTTCAATGCACGGCGAATGTCATCGCGCTGCTCCAGCGGAACCGGCAAAGGCAGATGTTCCAACTGGTCGAGCCAGGCCTTGAGACGCTCTGGATGAAGCATTTGCTTTGACATGCGTGAGGCGCCGAACTGGTTTTTAGTGTTTTCGGCCTATAGTCTTGCCCGAAATCTCCGATAACAACAGGGAGGCGGGAAACATGCCTCCCTTTCTGTTCACCGTTTCAGTCCGGTCCCCATGGCAAAAATCATCGGCATCATCGTTCTCATGGCCAGCGTGCTCGGCGGCTACATGCTCTCCGGCGGCAAGATCGCGGCCATCATTCAGCCGTTCGAGGTGCTGATCATCGGCGGCGCCGCGCTGGGTGCATTCCTTCAGGCGAACCCCGGCAGCACCTTCATGACCGTGCTGAAGAAGGCGCCGAAGATGTTCGGCAACCGCTTTACCCACACCTTCTACCTGGAGGTGCTGGGCATGCTTTATGAAGTGCTCAACAAGAGCCGTCGTGAAGGCATGATGGCCATCGAGGCCGATGTCGAGGACCCGGCCGCCAGCCCGATCTTCAGCAAGTACCCCGCGGTGCTCAAGGACGAACGCATGACGGCGTATGTCTGCGATTACCTGCGCATCATGTCCTCCGGCAACATGGCGCCCCACGAGCTGGAAGGCCTGTTCGACATGGAACTGGGCAGCCTGAAGGAAGATCTGGAACACCCGGCCCATGCCGTGACCCGTGTCGCCGACGCCCTGCCGGGCTTCGGTATCGTTGCCGCGGTTCTGGGTATCGTGATCACCATGGCCCTGCTCGGCCAGGGTAGCCAGGCCGAGATCGGCCACCACGTCGCCGCGGCGCTGGTGGGTACCTTCCTCGGTATTCTCGCGGCCTACGGCTTCGTCGGTCCGCTGGCCAACGCCCTGGAGCATGACGCCAAGGAAGAGCTGAACCTTTACGAGTCGATCAAGGCCTGCCTGGTGGCGTCCGCCTCCGGCATGCCGCCGTCGCTGGCCGTCGAGTTCGGCCGCAAGGTGCTGCTGCCGGCGCACCGTCCGAGCTTCAGCGAGCTGGAGCAGGCCGTTCGCGGTCGCTGATAGGTCGTCTGACGCATGGATAACAACCAGCCGATCATCGTCAAGCGCGTCAAGCGCTACGCCGCCGGCCACCATGGCGGTGGCTGGAAGATCGCCTTCGCCGACTTCGCCACCGCCATGATGGCGTTCTTCCTCGTGCTCTGGCTGCTGTCCTCGGCCACGCCGGAGCAGAAGAAGGCCATCTCCGGCTACTTCCAGGACCCCATCGGCTTCACCGAGAGTGCCAGCCCCTATGTCATCGACCTGGGCGGTACGCCGACGCCGGCGCCGGACAGGACCCTGAACCCGCAGATCCAGGCCCAGCCGGACGCCGACGAGACGCGGATCAATCCGGACGAGAACGCCAAGATCACCGAGCAGCAGGCCCAGGACGTCGCCGAGCAGGTGGAAAAGGAACGTCTCGAGCTGCTGCTGCAGGAGTTGCAGAACAAGGTCGACGAGAACCCGACCCTCAAGCGCTTCAAGGACCAGATCCTCTTCGAGATCACCCAGGACGGTCTGCGCATCCAGATCGTCGACTCGGACAACCGGCCGATGTTCGACCTGGGCAGCGCACGCCTGCAGCCGTACTTCGAGGACATCCTGCTGGCGCTGGCCGAGACCATCAAGCAGGTGCCGAACAAGATCAGCATCAGCGGTCACACCGACGCCAAGCCCTACGCCGGCAACGGCGAGTTCGGCAACTGGGAACTCTCGGCCAACCGCGCCAATGCCGCGCGCCGGGCACTGGAGGCCGGTGGTTATCCGCTGGACCAGATCGCCCGCGTGGTGGGTTACGCCTCTTCCGCGCTGTTCGACCGCGACCAGCCGCTCAACCCGGTGAACCGCCGCATCGACATCATCGTCCTGACCAAGAAGGCCCAGCGCGCCATCGAAGGTCAGGATGGCGGCGCGGAAAAGCCGGGAGAGGGCGCCGCACCGGGGGCGCAAGCTGCTCCGGGAGCTCCGGGTGCCTCGACTGCGGCGCCGGCCAAACCGGTCAACGGACAAGGCGACCCGCTGCCGCCGGACCAGCTCAAGCAGAAACTCAACCTGTTCGACGACGGCGGCACGCTGAAGCTCGACGAGCTGAACAAGCAGCAGTGAGAAGCCAGAAGGCCAGCTGAAAAGCTGGCCTTTTCGTTATCGGCTCTTCGTAGGAGCGAGCTTGCTCGCGAGCAAACTCACTCCTACAGGCCCGTGCAACGGCGATGCGGCGCATAACGCCTGAGGCGTTATGCGCCCTGCGGTTCGAGTAGGTGTAGGGCGGATAAAGCGGAACGCTTTATCCGCCAATCAATATTCGTCTTCCGGCAGGCTGGCGAGGATGTGCCGGTAGCTGGCCATGCGCTGCGGCGAGATACGTCCGTCCTCGAGCGCCTTGAGCAGCGCACAGCCCGGCTCGCGGTCGTGCTTGCAGTCGCGGAAGCGGCAGTGGCCGAGCAGGTCGTGGAACTCGATGAAGCCCGCCTCGACGTCGTCACGGCTGACATGCCCGAGGCCGAACTCGCGGATGCCGGGGGAGTCGATCAGGTCGCCGCCGGCGGGGAAGTGGAACAGCCGTGCGGTGGTGGTGGTATGGGTGCCCTTGCCGGTGACCTCCGAGAGGTCGCCGACGCGGGTATCGACGCCCGGCAGCAGCGCGTTCACCAGCGACGACTTGCCCACGCCGGACTGTCCGACGAACACGCTGACGTGCTCGTTCAGCGCGGCGCGCAGGGCGTCCAGTGCCAGGCCGTTGAAGGCCGAAACCTCCAGCAGCGGGTAGCCCAGTTCACGGTAGGTGCCCAGCAGCGAATCGAGGAAAGGAGCGTTCTCCTCGTCGATCAGGTCGGCCTTGTTCAGCAGCAGCAGCGGCTTGATGCCGGCGTGCTCGGCGGCCACCAGGTAGCGGTCGATCAGGTTGGCGTGGGGCTCCGGGCGCGGCGCGAAGACGATGACGATGCGGTCGACGTTGGCCGCCACCGGCTTGAGCACGCCACGCATGTCCGGACGGCGCAGCTCGGAGGTCCGCGGCAGCTGTGCGACGATCACGCCGATGCCCTGGTTGCCCGGGCGCCAGACGACCTGGTCGCCTGTCACCAGTGGTGGCAGGTTGGCGCGCAGGTGGCAGCGGAACACCTGGCCGGCGTGGTCGCCTTCCTGGGCCTCGACTTCCACCTGCACCCCGAAGTGGGCGATCACCTGGCCGGTCTGTTCCGGGCCGAGGTCGCCGCCTTCCAGTTCTTCCAGGGCACGCGATTCGCGTTTGGCGGCGCGGGCAGCGCGCTCTTCCTGGACTTTTTCGATCCGCCAGCTCTGCCGGCGGGTGAGGTGACGCTTGGCCATAGGGTATCCACAGGGAAAATCGCGGCGGAGTTTAGCATGCGGCGGCGTGCTTCCCGCTAAACTAGAGGGCTGAGCTGAGGAGCCCCATCATGCAGAACCCACAGAACCTGATCTGGATCGACCTGGAAATGACCGGGCTGGACCCGGACAAGGACGTCATCATCGAGATGGCGACCATCGTCACCGACAGTGAGCTGAACATCCTCGAGGAAGGCCCGGTGATCGCCGTGCACCAGAGCGAGGAGCTGCTCGCCGGCATGGACGAGTGGAACACCCGCCAGCACGGCCAGTCCGGCCTGACCCAGCGCGTGCGCGAAAGCACCATCTCCGCCGCCGAAGCCGAAGCGATGACCATCGCCTTCCTGGAAAAGTGGGTGCCCAAGCGCAGCTCGCCGATCTGCGGCAACAGCATCTGCCAGGACCGCCGCTTCCTCTACCGCCACATGCCCAAGCTGGAAGGCTACTTCCACTACCGCAACCTGGACGTCTCCACCCTCAAGGAGCTGGCCGCGCGCTGGGCGCCTGCGGTGCGCGACGGCTTCAAGAAGGGCAACACCCACCTGGCCCTGGACGACATCCGCGAGTCCATCGCCGAGCTGCGCTACTACCGCGAGCACTTCATCAAGCTGTAATCCGGGTCGAGACGTAGGGCGTATAACGTTCGACGTTATACGCCGTTTGACCTTGGCTTCAGGGCGCTCCGAGCTCGGCCTCGGCGCTGGCGACGCACGACGATCAGACGGCGTACAACCGCGAACGGTTGTACGCCCTGCGGGATCAGCTCATGTGCCGGTGCAGCGCCCACTCCACATGCTCGCGCACCAGCTCCGACGGGAACTCCCGCCGCGCGCGCAGTGCCTCGATCACCGGAATGGTCGACGGTGCATTACCCAGCCCCACGGCCAGGTTGCGCAGCCAGCGCTCGTAACCGGCGCGCCTTAGCGGCGAGCCCTCGGTGCGGCTGAGGAATTCTTCTTCCGTCCACAGGAACAGCGCCGCCAGCGCGGCGTTGTCCAGGCTGTGGCGCGGCTGGAAGTCACCCTGGTCGGTGGCGCGGGCGAAGCGGTTCCACGGGCAGACCATCTGGCAGTCGTCACAGCCGAACACGCGATTGCCGATCAGCGGGCGCAGGTCTTCGGGGATAGGGCCCTTCAATTCGATGGTCAGGTAGGAAATGCAGCGTCGCGCGTCCAGCACATAGGGCGCCACGAAAGCAGCGGTGGGGCAGATGTCCATGCAGGCCGAGCAGCGCCCGCAGTGCTCCGTGCCGTGCGGCTCGTCCACTGGCAGCGGCAGGTCGGTGAACAGCTCGCCGAGGAAGAAGTAGCTGCCGGCCTTGCGGTTGAGCACCAGGGTGTTCTTGCCGATCCAGCCCAGGCCCGATTGTTCGGCGATGGCCTTTTCCAGCACCGGCGCGCTGTCGACGAAGGCGCGGAAACCGAACGGCCCGATCTGCTGCTGGATGCGTTCGGCCAGCTGCTGCAGGCGTTTGCGGATCAGCTTGTGGTAATCGCGGCCCAGGGCGTAGCGCGAGACATAGGCCTTCTGCGGATCGCCCAGGACCTGCGCCATGTGCGTGTCGCCGGGCAGGTAGTCCATGCGCAGCGATACGACGCGCAGCGTACCGGGCACCAGTTCGTCGGGCCGCCAGCGCTTGCTGCCATGGGCGCCCATGTAATCCATCTCGCCGTGATAGCCCGCCTCCAGCCAGCGTTGCAGGTGCTCGCCGTGCTCTTCCAGGTCCAGCCCGCTGATGCCGACCTGCTGGAAGCCGAGTTCGCGCCCCCACTCCTTGATGGAGTGGGCGAGGTCGGCGTAATCGAGAGTCGAATCGTGCATGGAAGGCGGGAAACGGTAGTCCGGGTGCGTATAATTCTGCCAGACCTTGCCGGCGTCGGCCCGTCCGCACGCCAAGGCGACACATTCTGCCGCCCGGAACCGCGATGACCGCCCACGACGAACTGCCCCTGAATCTGTACAGCGCCCAGCAGGTGCGCGACCTCGACGCACGCCTGATCGCCGCCGGCACGCCCAGCTTCGAGCTGATGCGCCGCGCCGCCCATGCCGCCTGGCGCGCGCTGCGCCGGCAATGGCCGGATGCCGGCGAGATCACCGTGCTGGCCGGCCACGGCAACAACGCCGGTGACGGCTACCTGATCGCTGCCCTGGCGTTGCGCGCCGGCTGGCGCGTGCGCGTGCTGGCGGTGGGGGATGCTTCCCGCCTGTCCGGCGATGCCGCTTCGGCCCATGGCGAAGCGCGCTCGGTCGGCGTGGATATCGAGGCCTGGACTGACCGCGCCGAGCTGCGCGGCGTGCTGGTGGATGCCCTGCTGGGCACCGGCCTTGGCGGCGATGTGCGTGAACCTTATGCCTCGGCCATCGCAACGATCAACGCCAGCGGCCTGCCGGTGCTGGCGGTGGATATTCCTTCCGGCCTGAGCGCTGACACCGGGCAGGTGCTGGGTTGCGCGGTGGATGCCGACCTCACCGTAACCTTCATCGGCCTCAAGCTCGGGCTGTTCACGGCCAATGGCCCCGATCAGTGCGGCGTTCTGGTGTTCGACGGGCTCGATGCCGCCCCGGCGCTGATCCCTGGCGATGGTGTGGCACGGCGTCTTGCCCCGGCTTCGCTGGCGCGCCTTGCGCCCCGCCCGAAAGCCGCACACAAGGGCCTGTTCGGCCATGCTCTGGTGATCGGCGGCGATAACGGCATGGGCGGTGCCGTGCTGCTGGCCGCCGAGAGCGCGCTGCGCTGTGGCGCCGGGCTGGTATCCCTGGCGACTCGCGCTGCGCACGTGCCCGCTGCCCTGGCTCGTCGGCCTGAGATGATGGCGCGTGGGGTTTCCTCCTCTGCTGAATTGTTGCGCCTCGCCGAGCGCGCCGATGTGCTGGTGGTCGGCCCCGGTGTGGGGCGCGAAGCCTGGGGGCGCGTGCTGGTCAGCGCGGCTGCCAGCCTGGAACGTCGGCAGGTGTGGGACGCCGATGCGCTCAATCTGCTTGCCGAAGGCCTGGTGGCTCGTCCGGCCGGCGACTGGGTAATCACCCCTCATCCTGCCGAGGCTGCCCGCCTGCTGGGCGTCTCCACCGCCGAGGTCCAGGCTGACCGGCCGAAAGCCGCCCACGCACTGGCGCAGCGCTACCAGGCGGTCGTGGTGCTCAAGGGCGTCGGTAGTCTTGTTGCCTCGCCCGATGGTCGCCTGGCGCTGTGCAACCATGGGCATCCGGCCATGGCCGGCGCCGGGCTGGGCGATGTGTTGTCCGGCATCCTCGGTGCGCTGCTGGCGCAGGGGCTGCCCACTTTCGATGCCGCGTGCCTGGCCGTCTGGCTGCATGCCCGCGCCGGTGAGGCGCTCGGCCAGCAAGGGCGCGGCCTGGCTGCCGCCGATCTGATTCCTGCCGTTCGTCAGTTGCTCGAGGAGCTGTCCCCATGCCTGAACTGAATCTGTTCGCCGACGGCGAAGAGGCCATGGTCGACCTTGGCCGCCGCATCGCCGAGGCGACCGGTGGGCACGGGGTGATCTACCTGCATGGCGACCTGGGAGCGGGCAAGACCACGCTGTCGCGCGGCATCCTGCGGGGATTGGGCCATGGCGGATCGGTGAAAAGCCCGACCTTTACCCTGGTCGAGCCCTACGAAATCGGCGATCTGCGGGCCTTCCACTTCGACCTCTACCGCCTCGCCGATCCGGAGGAACTGGAGTTCCTCGGTATCCGCGACTACTTCGAGGGCGATGCCTTGTGCCTGATCGAGTGGGCCGAGCGCGGCAAAGGCATTTTGCCAAAGGCCGACATGGACATTACCATTGTTCCGCATGCGGGCGGACGCATGCTGCGCCTCGACCCGCACGGAACACGGGGCGAAGCCTGGTGTGCCGCCCTGGCCACGGGAGCATAGAAAAAAGATGGGTTGGGGGTTGCGCCTTCGGGCGTTGTTTATCGGGGTGTCCGTTCTGCTGGCATTCGTTGCTGGCGAAGTCTCTGCCGCCACGCAAATCAAGAGCGTGCGCATCTGGCGCGCGCCGGACAACACGCGCCTGGTGTTCGACCTGTCCGGCCCCGTGCAGCACAGTCTGTTCACCCTGAGCGCGCCCAACCGCATCGTCGTCGACATCAACGGCGCGCAGATGTCCGCCGCCCTCGACAAGCTCAAGCTGAACAACACGCCGATCACCGCGATGCGCTCCGCCCAGCGCTCGCCCACCGACCTGCGCCTGGTGCTGGACCTGAAGAACCAGGTCACGCCCAAGAGCTTCGTGCTGCCGCCGAACCAGCAGTACGGCAACCGCCTGGTCGTCGATCTCTATGACCAGGGCGCCGACATCGCCCCGGACGTCCCCGCGACCCCGACCCCCAGCGTGCCCGCCACGCCGGTCAGCCCGGCGCAGTCGGTCGCCAAGATTCCCGCCCCCAGCAGCGGCGGCAAGCGTGACATCGTCATCGCCATCGACGCCGGCCACGGCGGCGAGGACCCCGGCGCCCTCGGTCCGAACGGCTTGCACGAGAAGAACATCACCCTGTCGATCGCCCGCGAGCTGCAGCGGCAGATCAACCAGATGAAGGGCTTCCGCGCCGAACTCACCCGCACCGGCGACTATTTCATCCCGTTGCGCAACCGCACCGTGATCGCCCGCAAGAAGGGCGCGGACCTGTTCGTCTCCATCCACGCCGACGCTGCGCCCAGCCGCAGCGCCTTCGGCGCCTCGGTGTTCGCCCTCTCCGACCGTGGCGCCACCTCCGAGACCGCGCGCTGGCTGGCCGACACGGAAAACCGTTCCGACCTCATCGGCGGTGACGGCGGCGTGAACCTCGACGACAAGGACAAGATGCTCGCTGGCGTGCTGCTCGACCTGTCGATGACTGCCACCATGTCCTCCAGCCTGGATGTCGGCCACAAGGTCCTGACCAGCGTCGGTCGCGTCACCCCGCTGCACAAGCGCCGCGTGGAACAGGCCGGCTTCATGGTGCTGAAGTCCCCGGATATCCCGTCGATCCTGGTGGAAACCGGCTTCATCTCCAACCCGAACGAATCCGCCAAGCTGGCCAGCGGCTCGCACCAGCAGGCGCTGGCGCGTTCCATCGCCGCGGGTGTACGCCAGTACTTCGTGCAGACCCCGCCGCCGGGCACCTACATCGCTTCGCTGCGCGATGGTGGCCAACTGGCTTCCGGCCCGCGTGAGTATGTGGTGCGCAGTGGCGACAGCCTGGCGATGGTTGCCAGTCGCTTCGACGTCAGCACGGCCTCGATCCGCAGCGCCAACTCGCTCAAGAGCGACGAGCTGAAGATCGGCCAGGTGCTGAAGATTCCGGGCACCTCCCTGGCGTCCCAGCAATGAGTGATGTGCGCCGCATCCAGCTGCTGACCCCGCGGCTGGCGAACCAGATCGCTGCCGGCGAAGTGGTCGAGCGACCCGCTTCGGTCATCAAGGAACTGCTGGAAAACTGCCTGGACGCCGGCGCCAAGCGCATCGACGTCGAAGTCGAGCAGGGCGGCGTCAAGCTGCTACGCGTACGCGACGACGGCAGCGGCATCCCCGCCGATGACCTGCCGCTGGCCCTGGCGCGCCATGCCACCAGCAAGATCCGCGAACTGGAAGACCTGGAACGGGTGATGAGCCTGGGCTTCCGGGGCGAGGCGCTGGCCTCGATCAGTTCCGTCTCGCGCCTGACCCTGACCTCGCGCACCGCCGACGCCGAGCAGGCCTGGCAGGTGGAAGTTGAGGGCCGTGACATGGAGTCCACGGTGAAGCCGGCGGCGCACCCGGTGGGCACCAGCATCGAAGTGCGCGACCTGTTCTTCAACACCCCGGCGCGGCGCAAGTTCCTGCGTGCCGAGAAGACCGAATTCGATCACCTGCAGGAAGTCATCAAGCGCCTGGCTTTGGCGCGTTTCGACGTGGCTTTCCACCTGCGGCACAACGGCAAGACCATCCTCTCGCTGCACGAAGCGAAGGACGAGGCCTCCCGCGCCCGTCGCGTGGGTGCGGTGTGCAGTACCGGCTTCCTCGAGCAGGCGCTGCCCATCGAAGTGGAGCGCAACGGCCTGCACCTGTGGGGTTGGGTCGGTCTGCCGACTTTCTCGCGCAGCCAGCCGGACCTGCAGTACTTCTACGTCAACGGCCGCATGGTGCGCGACAAGCTGGTCGCCCATGCGGTGCGCCAGGCTTATCGCGACGTGCTGTACAACGGCCGTCATCCGACCTTCGTGCTGTTCTTCGAGGTCGATCCGTCGGTAGTGGACGTCAACGTCCACCCGACCAAGCATGAAGTGCGCTTCCGTGACAGCCGCATGGTCCACGACTTCCTCTACGGCACTCTGCATCGGGCGCTGGCGGAAGTGCGCCCGGACGACCAGCTGGCGCCGCCGGGAGCGACCACCCTGACCGTGCCGCGCCCCACCGGTGCCGAAGCCGGGGAGTTCGGCCCGCAGGGCGAGATGCGCCTGTCCGAGACCGTGCTGGAGGCCCCGGCCGCCGCGCGCGCCTGGCAGCCGAGCGCGTCTTCGGGTGGTTCGGGCGGCGGCGGTGGCTACAGCTACCAGCCGACGCGTCCGGAAATGCCGCCGATCCAGGAAGCCCAGGGCGCCTACAAGGCCTATTTCGCCCCGCTGCCGGACCAGGTGCCGCAGGCCCTGCCGGAAAGCAGCCAGGATGTGCCGCCGCTGGGTTACGCCCTGGCGCAGCTCAAGGGCATCTACATCCTCTCGGAGAATGCCCACGGCCTGGTGCTGGTGGACATGCACGCCGCCCACGAGCGCATCATGTATGAGCGCCTGAAGACCGCCATGGCCAGCGAAGGCCTGCGCGGCCAACCGCTGCTGGTGCCGGAATCCATCGCCGTCAGCGAGCGCGAGGCGGATTGCGCGGAAGAGCATGGCGCCTGGTTCTCCAGGCTCGGCTTCGAACTGCAACGGCTTGGCCCGGAAACCCTGGCGATCCGCCAGATTCCCGCGCTGCTCAAGCAGGCGGAGGCCACCCAGCTGGTGCGGGACGTGCTCGCCGATCTGCTGGAGTACGGCACCAGTGACCGCATCCAGGCACATCTCAACGAATTGCTCGGCACCATGGCCTGCCACGGCGCCGTGCGCGCCAACCGCCGCCTGACGTTGCCGGAGATGAATGGCCTGCTGCGCGACATGGAAGTGACCGAGCGCAGCGGCCAGTGCAACCACGGCCGGCCGACCTGGACCCAGCTGGGGCTCGACGAGCTGGACAAGCTGTTCCTGCGCGGGCGTTGATTTTCGTAAGCCTGCGTTCAGGAAAGTGCAGTAAACTGCGCGCCAATCGATTCAGCAGTGCGCAATAACGAGCTTCCGATGTCCCTGCCTCCCGCGATATTCCTCATGGGCCCCACCGCCGCCGGCAAGACCGACCTGGCGCTGGAGCTGGCGCGTCTGCTGCCGGTGGAGCTGATCAGCGTGGATTCGGCGCTGATCTATCGCGGCATGGACATCGGCACCGCCAAGCCGTCCCGTGAGGTGCTGGAGGCATTTCCGCACCGCCTGATCGATATCCGCGACCCCAGCGAAGCCTATTCGGCGGCGGAGTTCCGCGCCGATGCACTGGCGGCGATGGCCGAAATCACCGCGGCCGGCAGGATTCCGCTGCTGGTGGGCGGCACCATGTTGTATTTCAAGGCGTTGCTGGAAGGCCTGGCCGACATGCCCAGCGCCGACCCCGCCGTGCGCGCCGAACTGGACGCCTGGGCCGCCGCCGAAGGTTGGGGCGCCCTGCACGAAGAGCTGGCCCGCATCGACCCGGAGTCGGCTGCGCGTATCCATCCCAACGATCCCCAACGCCTTATTCGGGCGCTGGAAGTCTATCGCGTGAGCGGTATGTCCATGACTGCACACCGCCTGCGCCAGGCGAGTGAAAATGCGGGTCTCGGCGCGCAAGGCAGTGGACAATTACCGTATACTGTGGCTCATCTGGCGATCGCGCCTCTGCAGCGCCAGGTGTTGCACGAGCGTATCGCGCAACGTTTTGACCAGATGCTGGAACAGGGCTTCATCGCCGAGGTCGAACGCCTTCGCGCAAGGAGTGACTTGCACGTGGGGCTACCGTCCATAAGAGCGGTGGGTTACCGACAGGTATGGGATTACCTCGAGGGCAAACTGTCCTACGCTGAGATGGTGGAGCGCGGCGTCATCGCCACGCGGCAGCTGGCCAAGCGCCAGTTCACCTGGCTCCGCAGCTGGAGCGATCTACACTGGTTGGACAGTCAGGCAAGCGACAATTTGCCGCGTGCCTTGAAATACTTTGAGGCGGTCTCCATATAGGCTCGAGACCTTAATTCCGGCCGTCTATCCTTGGGGTTCAGGACGGCGTTAAGCCAAATTCGACTACTACTAAATCAGTTTTTTACCCTTACAAGGAGTGCGGCATATGTCAAAAGGGCATTCGCTACAAGACCCTTACCTCAATACCCTGCGCAAAGAACGCGTTCCGGTTTCCATCTACCTGGTCAACGGCATCAAGCTGCAGGGTCAGATCGAATCCTTCGACCAGTTCGTCATCCTGCTGAAGAACACTGTCAGCCAGATGGTCTACAAACACGCTATCTCCACCGTGGTTCCCAGCCGCCCCGTGCGCCTGCCCACCGGTGATCAACCGGCCGAGCCGGGCAACGTTTGACGGGAGTCCGCCTTGTTCTTTGAGCGCCCGGGTGGTGGGGAACGGGCCATTCTGGTCCATCTGGAAGGTCAGGACCCCGAGGCGCGCGAAGACCCGCAGGAATTCCAGGAGCTGGCCCGTTCGGCAGGCGCGGAATCGGTTGCTTTCGTCAGCATTTCGCGCCATCAGCCCTCAGCCAAGTACCTGATCGGCAGCGGCAAGGTCGAAGAGTTGCACGACCTCGTCCACGCCGAGAAGGTCGAGCTGATCATCTTCAATCACACCCTCACGCCGAGCCAGGAGCGCAACCTCGAGCGAGCGCTCGAATGTCGCGTGCTCGATCGTACGGGTCTGATCCTCGACATCTTCGCCCAGCGCGCCCGCACCCACGAGGGCAAGCTGCAGGTGGAGCTTGCACAGCTGGAACACATGAGCACGCGTCTGGTACGCGGCTGGACTCACCTTGAGCGCCAGAAAGGCGGTATCGGCCTGCGTGGCCCGGGTGAAACCCAGCTGGAAACCGACCGCCGCCTGCTGCGTGGGCGCATCCGCCAGATCAAGTCACGCCTGGAGAAGGTCCGCAGCCAGCGCGAGCAGGCTCGTCGAGGCCGTCGCCGCGCGGAAATTCCGGCGGTGTCCTTGGTGGGCTACACCAACGCCGGCAAGTCCACGCTGTTCAATGCGCTGACCACTTCCGAGGTCTATGCGGCCGACCAGTTGTTCGCCACGCTCGACCCGACCCTGCGCCGCCTGGAGCTGGATGACGTCGGACCGATCGTGCTGGCCGACACCGTGGGCTTCATTCGTCACCTGCCGCACAAGCTGGTGGAGGCGTTTCGAGCTACCTTGGAAGAGTCCAGCAACTCCGACCTGCTGCTGCACGTGATCGACTCCCATGAGCCGGATCGCGATGCGCAGATCGAGCAGGTGCTGGCGGTGCTCAAGGAAATCGGCGCGAACGAGTTGCCGATGCTCGAGGTGTACAACAAGATCGACCTGCTGCCGGACCTGCAGCCGATGATCCAGCGCGACGAACTGGGCAAGCCGGTGCGTGTCTGGCTGTCGGCGCGTGAATCGCGCGGGCTGGAGTTGCTGGAGCAGGCGATCGCCGAGTTGCTGGGGGAGGACATGTTCGTGGGAACGCTCTGCCTGCCACAGCGCCTGGGACGACTCCGGGCTCAGTTCTTCGAGCTGGGTGCGGTACAGTCGGAGAATCACGACGAACAAGGACGCGCCGTTTTGCAGGTCCGCCTGCCGCGTGTCGAGTTGAACCGCATGGTGAGCCGCGAAGGCTGGCAGCCGGCGGAGTTCATTGCGCAACACACTTTGCAATAAAGCCCGGCACACTGTTTTTGGCAGGGTAAGGGGCATTCGGTAGCATAGGTGGGCGCGCCGTAGGCGCGTTTTCGCGTTATCAGATGGAGAGCGCTATGGCTTGGAATGAGCCGGGTGACAACTCGAACAAGAACGACCAGGACCCCTGGGGTGGACGCCGTGGTGGTGGTCGCCAGGGCCCGCCTGATCTGGATGAGGCCTTCCGCAAGCTGCAAGACAGCCTGAACGGAATTTTCGGCAAACCCAAGCGCGGCAGTGGTTCGGGCGGTGGCGGCAGTGGCCGGGGCGGCAGCCTCGGTCTGTTCGGCATCGGCCTGGCGATCCTCGCCGTGCTGTGGCTGTACAACGCCATCTACGTCGTGGATGAGCAAGAGCAGGCGGTGATCCTGCGCTTCGGCCAGTACCACGAGACCGTGGGCCCCGGCCTGAACATCTACTTCCCGCCGATCGACAAGAAGTTCCAGGAGAACGTCACCCGCGAGCGTGCCTACAGCAAGCAGGGTCAGATGCTCACCGAGGACGAGAACATCGTCGAGGTTCCGCTGACCGTGCAGTACAAGGTCAGCAACCTGAAGGACTTCGTGCTCAACGTCGACCAGCCGGAAGTGAGCCTGCAGCACGCCACCGAAAGCGCCCTGCGCCACGTGGCCGGCTCCACTACCATGGACAAGATCCTCACCGAGGGCCGCGAACAGATGGCCACCGAGGTGCGTGATCGCCTGCAGCGTTTCCTCGATACCTACAAGACCGGTATCACGGTGACTCAGGTGAACATCCAGAGCGCCGCCGCGCCGCGTGAAGTACAGGAAGCGTTCGACGACGTGATCCGTGCCCGCGAGGACGAGCAGCGCGAGAAGAACCAGGCCGAAGCCTACGCCAACGGCGTGGTGCCTGAAGCCCGTGGTCAGGCCCAGCGCATCATCGAGGAAGCCAATGGCTACCGCGATGAAGTGGTCTCCCGCGCCCAGGGTGAGGCGGATCGCTTCGCCAAGCTGGCGGGCGAGTATCACAAGGCTCCGGAAGTCACCCGTCAGCGTCTGTACCTGGACACCATGCAGGATGTCCTGAGCCAGACCAGCAAGGTGCTGGTCACCGGCCAGCAGGGTCAGAACAACCTGATCTACCTGCCGCTGGACAAGATGATGGGCGGCAGCGGTGCAGCAGCGCCGAGCAATGCGCCGAGCACGAGCGGCAACACGCCGGATATCGGTTCGCGGGTCGCCAGCGACCTGCAGCAGCGTGACACGCGTACCCGGGAGAGCCGCTGATGAGTAACAAGTCCCTGATCGCCCTCATCGCGGGTGTGGTGGTTGCTGTTGCCGTCTGGAGCAGCGTCTACGTGGTGCAACAGACCGAGCGTGCCGTCCTGCTGCGCTTCGGTCGCGTGGTCGAGCCGGACGTGAAGCCCGGCCTGCACTTCAAGATTCCGTACGTCAACGCGGTGCGCAAGTTCGACGGCCGCCTGCTGACCCTGGATTCGCCGACCCAGCGCTTCCTGACGCTGGAGAAGAAAGCGGTGATGGTCGACGCCTACGCCAAGTGGCGCGTCTCCGATGCCGAGCGCTTCTACACCGCGACTTCCGGTATGAAGCAGATCGCCGACGAGCGTCTGTCCCGCCGTCTGGAAGCCGGTCTGCGTGACCAGTTCGGCAAGCGCACCCTGCACGAAGTGGTCTCGGGTGAGCGTGATGCGCTGATGGGCGATATCACCGCTTCGCTGAACCGCATGGCGCAGAAGGAGCTGGGCATCGAGGTGGTCGACGTTCGCGTCAAGGCCATCGACCTGCCCAAGGAAGTGAACCGTAGCGTGTTCGAGCGGATGAGCACCGAGCGTGAGCGTGAAGCCCGCGAGCACCGCGCCAAGGGTCGCGAACTGGCTGAAGGTATCCGCGCGGATGCCGACCGCCAGCGTCGTGTGCTGCTGGCCGAGGCCTATCGCGAGTCGGAAGAGACCCGCGGTGACGGCGATGCGAAGGCAGCGGCGATCTACGCCAAGGCCTACACCGCCGATCCGGAGTTCTACGCTTTCACTCGCAGCCTCAAGGCTTACCGCGAGAGCTTTGCAGACAAGAAGGACGTGCTGGTGCTCGATCCGAGCAACGAGTTCTTCCGCTATCTGGAAAAAGCTAAACCGTAAGTCAAAGTCTCCGGCGGGCGGCAGCGCCCGTCGGAGAAATCGTGTTATCATGGGTCAGCCGGGAAATCCCGGCTTTTTTGCGTCCGCGAGAATGATGTACGAGAGCCATGTGGCAGGAATTCGGCAAGGCGTTCTGTCTGTTGCTGGTGCTGGAAGGCATCCTTCCATTCCTGTATCCGCGTGGTTGGCGCGACGCCGTGAGCGGGCTCGGACGCCTTGGCGACCGCAGTCTGAGACTCATCGGGCTGGGCAGCATGCTGCTCGGCACCGTCCTTCTTTACTGCATTCATTGAAGTGCCGCCCGGCCTAAAAAAGGAGAGAGGCGACATGGCAACGGTAGACCGCTGGCTGCTGCCAGATGGAATCGAAGAAGTGCTGCCACCGGAGGCGGCTCGCGTTGAAGCAGCCCGCCGTCAGGTGCTGGACCTGTTCCAGCGCTGGGGTTACGAGTTCGTCGTCACCCCGCATATCGAATACCTGGAATCCCTGCTGACCGGTGCCGGCCAGGATCTGGACCTGCGCACCTTCAAGGTCACCGATCCGGCCTCCGGGCGCCTGATGGGCTTCCGCGCGGACATCACCCCGCAAGTGGCGCGCATGGACGCCCATAGCCTGCGTCGCGAAGGTCCGAATCGCCTGTGCTACGCCGGCAGTGTGCTGCACGCCCGCCCGCGTGCGCTGGCCACTTCGCGCAGCCCGATCCAGCTGGGTGCCGAACTCTACGGCAACACCGGTTCGGCTGGTGACGTCGAAGTCATCAGCCTGCTGCTCGACATGCTCGAGATGGCTCAGGTGCCGGATGTGCACATGGACCTCGGGCATGTCGGTATCTACCGTGGCCTGGCCCAGGCAGCCGGCCTGTCCGGCGAGGTCGAGCAGCTGCTGTTCGACGCCCTGCAGCGCAAGGCCGTGGACGAAGTCGCGGCACTGACCGAAGGTCTGCCGAGCGAGCTCGCCGGCATGCTGCGCGCCCTCGCTGAACTGTGTGGCAGCCGTGAAGTGCTGGACCAGGCGCGCGAGGTGCTCGCTGGTGCCCCGGCCAACGTCCAGGCGGCGCTGGCGGACCTGACCGCTATCGCCGACTCGCTGGCGGCGCGTTTCCCGCAACTGCCGCTGTACTTCGACCTTGGCGAGCTGCGTGGTTATCACTATCACACGGGCGTGGTGTTTGCCGCGTTCGTGCCTGGGGTTGGCGAGTCCATCGCCCAGGGCGGCCGTTACGACGACATCGGCGCCGACTTCGGTCGTGCCCGTCCGGCGACCGGTTTCTCCACCGACCTCAAGACCCTGGTCACTCTCGGCCGCGCCCAGCTCGACGAGCCGCGCACCGGAGTCTGGGCGCCGGCCGATGGTACTGGCTTGTGGCAGGCGGTGCAGCAGCTGCGCCGTCAGGGTGTGCGCGTGGTACAGGCGCTGCCCGGGCAGGATGCGGCTTCGGCTACCGAAGCGGGCTGCGACCAGCAACTGCTGGTTCGCGATGGCAATTGGCAGGTGGCTGCGCTCTGAGGCGCGCCACTTCGAGTTTCTGCCGGCCGCGGCCGGCACCGAACATCCACGATGGGGATATGAGTTATGGGTAAGAATGTCGTAGTCCTGGGCACCCAGTGGGGTGATGAGGGCAAAGGCAAGATCGTCGACCTGCTGACTGACCAGGCTGCTGCCGTGGTGCGTTACCAGGGCGGCCACAACGCCGGTCATACCCTGGTGGTCGCTGGCGAGAAGACCGTACTGCACCTGATCCCGTCGGGCATCCTGCGCGAAGGCGTGCAGTGCCTGATCGGCAACGGCGTGGTGCTGGCGCCCGACGCGCTGATGCGCGAGATCGCCAAGCTGGAAGAGAAGGGCGTACCGGTGCGCGAGCGCCTGCGCATCAGCCCGTCCTGCCCGCTGATCCTGTCCTTCCACGTGGCCCTGGACCAGGCTCGCGAGAAGGCCCGTGGCGACGCGAAGATCGGCACCACCGGTCGCGGCATCGGCCCGGCATACGAAGACAAAGTCGCCCGTCGTGGCCTGCGCGTGGGCGACCTGTTCCACCGCGAGCGCTTCGCCGCCAAGCTGGGCGAGCTGCTGGACTACCACAACTTCGTCCTGCAGAACTATTACAAGGAGCCGGCCGTCGACTTCCAGAAGACCCTGGATGAGTGCATGGCCTACGCCGAAGAGCTGCGTCCGCTGATGGCCGACGTGACCTCGACCCTGCACGACCTGCGTCGCGCCGATGAGAACATCATGTTCGAAGGTGCCCAGGGCTCGCTGCTGGACATCGACCACGGCACCTACCCGTTCGTCACCAGCTCCAACACCACCGCCGGCGGCACCGCCACCGGTTCGGGCTTCGGTCCGCTGTACCTGGACTACATCCTGGGTATCACCAAGGCCTACACCACTCGCGTGGGTTCCGGCCCGTTCCCGACCGAGCTGTTCGATGATGTCGGCGCGCACCTGGCCAAGGTCGGCCACGAGTTCGGCGCCACCACCGGCCGCGCCCGTCGTTGCGGCTGGTTCGATGCCGTCATCCTGCGTCGTGCCATCGAGATCAACAGCCTATCCGGCCTGTGCCTGACCAAGCTGGACGTCCTCGACGGCCTGGAAACCGTGCGCATCTGCACCGGTTACCAGAACGCTGCCGGTGAACTGCTGACCGACGCGCCGACCGACGCAGACAGCTACATCGGCCTGCAGCCGATCTACGAAGACCTGCCGGGTTGGAGCGAATCCACCGTCGGCGTGCAGAACCTGGAAGGCCTGCCGGCCAATGCGCGTGCTTACATCAAGCGCATCGAGGAGCTGGTCGGTGCGCCCATCGACATCATCTCCACCGGCCCGGACCGTGCCGAGACCATCGTCCTGCGCCACCCGTTCAGCTGATCCCTGGCTGAATGCCACAACGGGCCGCTCATGCGGCCCGTTGTCGTTTCTGGTCTTCCCTTCCGCGCGGCGGCACGCGCTTTGCTGGTGAATCGGATTGGCGCGCTTCGCGCCAGACATCCGTTACGTCCGGAGGAAGCCCGCCGTGTCCGCCGTCCTGTCTCTTCTGCGCAGTCGTCTGCTGCGTCCTGCTTTCATCGCACTCGGCATTGCCCTGCTGGTGCAACTGATCATCGCCCTCTGGCTGACCCGCAGCACGGTCGATGGTCTGGTCAGCAACCTGGGCGCGCACCTGGGTAGCGAGTCGCAACGCCTGGCTGGCGAGTTGGAACAGGCTGGCAAGGAAGTCTCCACTGGCTTGAATGATCTTTCGGCGCGCACCCGCGAGCGTCTGGGGTCGGCGCTCTCCGCCCGGCTGGAAGAGGAGCAGGGCGAATTGCGCCAGAGCCTGGAGCAGGGCCTGCGCCAATCCGCCACCGAATTGGCGCAGTTGCTGGCTGCCGTGGCGCCCAAGGCCATGTGGGATAACGACGTGCCGGTGCTCTCCGACTATGCCCGGCGCGCCCAGGCCAATCCCAATGTGCTGTTCGTGGTCTACGACGACCCGCAGGGACAGCACCTGACTCGCTACCTCAATCGCGAGGATGTGCGGGTCAAGGCGCTGCTGGAGAAGGGCAAGGGTGAGCGCGCGCTGGACAAGGTGCTGGAGGCGGCCAGCCACGACGACTCGGTGTTCCTGGTCGAGGCGCCGATCAGTCCGAACGGCGTGGTGATCGGTACGGTGCGCCTGGGCGTTTCCACCGAGGCCATCGAGAAGCAGATTGCCGCGCTGGACCAGCGCTTCTCCGCCCTGGTCGCCAGTGGCGATCAGCTGGTGGGCGACAGCCTTGCCGGCGCGGCGGCTGACAGCGCCAAGGCGCTGACGGCTCGCCTGCTGTCGGCGCAGCGGGCAGCGGACGGCATGAGTCAGGGGGCGAAGTCCTCCATCGAAGACGCGGCGGGTACGTTGCGCTGGCGTATCGGCATGGGGCTGCTACTGGTGGGGCTGGGTGTGCTGGTGTGTCTGGCGCTGGTGCTGGGTCATCGCGTGGTGAATCGCCTGCGCCTGCTGATCGATGCGCTGAACGACCTGGCGGCCGGGGAGGGCGATCTGACCCGCCGCGTACGGCTGGACAGTCGCGACGAACTGGGCGAAATGGCGACGGCGGTGAACCGCTTCGTCGACAAGCTGCAGCCCATCGTCCGCGAGGCCGGGCAGGTCGCGCAGCGGACTGGCAGCGAGATCGCGGCGCTGGCCAGCCGCAGTGCCAGTGCCGAGGCGGCGGCGGATCGGCAGCGAAACGAAGTGGCCGGCAGCCTGGAGGCGCTCTCCGGCATGGCGGCGGAGGCGGAAATGGAAAGCCGCTCCATGCAGGCGGCGCTGGCGCGGGTGGGTGAGATTCGCAAGGCCGCACAGGACAATGCGGCCATCGCGCGCAAGGTGGGCGGCCTGATCGAAACCCTGGAATCCCGCGTGCAGAACGGCGCCGGAGTGATCGAGCGCCTGGCGCGGCAGAGTGAGCAGATCGAAGTGGTGCTCTCGGTGATCCATGGCATCGCCGAGCAGACCAACCTGCTGGCGCTGAATGCCGCTATCGAGGCGGCACGCGCCGGCGAGAGCGGGCGCGGTTTCGCCGTGGTGGCGGATGAGGTACGTGCACTGGCGAGCAAGACCCAGCAATCTACGGGTGATATCCAGTCGCACATCGGTGCGCTGCAGGAGGGCGCGCGCGAGGCGGTGTCCGCCATTGGGCAGGCGCGCGAGCAGGCGGTACAGGGTTTGGCTGCGCTGCAGGACAGCGAACGTCTGCAGCGTGAAGTGCAGAATGCGGTGGAGGAAGTGCATGGCGCCATCGAAGCGGCGACGCATTCGGCGCAGCAGCAGGCCGCGGGCGCCGCGGCGGTGCGTGGGCGGGTCGAAGTGATCCATGCCGAGGCGAGCCTGGCGGCGGAGGCGGTGAGTGCGACCGCGAGCAGTGGCCGAGTTCTCGATGGTCTGGCGGGACAGCTGCGCGCCAGTCTCGGGCAGTTCAAGGCTTGATGGGGCGAACGGGGCGCTACGGCGCTCCGCTCCGAGGTTTTCGGAAAGCCGGAAACGAAAAAGCCGAGCAGTGCTCGGCTTTTTCGTTTGAAGATGGTGCCCAGGAGAAGACTCGAACTTCCACGGTGTTGCCACCGCTAGGACCTGAACCTAGTGCGTCTACCAATTCCGCCACCTGGGCATGCTTTTCAGCATGGGGTGCGATGATCGCTCATCGACTTGCGGTGATGCAACCCTTGGTTGCATCGGGCGGTCTATCGTTCGGTTTCAGGGTTCCGAACCCGCCTGATAAAGCCGGTCATCGACTGACTTTATCCTTGAATAAGTGGTGCCCAGGAGAAGACTCGAACTTCCACGGTGTTGCCACCGCTAGGACCTGAACCTAGTGCGTCTACCAATTCCGCCACCTGGGCACTGGAGTCGATGATTACTCATCGTTTCCGTGTTACAACGTCTGTCTGACGCTGTGGGCGCGAACTATACGGGCAGCCTTTTCGCTTGTAAACCCCTGATGTGATAAAAAATTTATTCTTGCCCAAAGCTGACCGATGAGCGGATTTCGCGCTTCAATAAGCACATGGCGAACCATACCCCTATATATAAGGTGACCGCACTTTAATGGCCGATTGGCAAAACCTCGATCCCGAGGCCGCCCGCGAGGCGGAAAAATACGACAACCCGATTCCCAGTCGTGAACTCATCCTGGCGCACCTCGCCGAGCGCGGTGCCCCCGCGACGCGGGCCCAGTTGCTGGAAGAGCTCGGTCTCTCCGGCGAAGAGCAGGAAGAAGCGCTGCGCCGCCGACTGCGCGCCATGGAGCGCGACGGCCAGCTTATCTATACCCGCCGTGGCGCCTACGCGCCGGTGGACAAGCTCGACCTGATCCTCGGCCGTATCGCCGGCCACCGTGATGGCTTCGGCTTCCTCATCCCCGATGACGGCAGTGACGACCTGTTCCTCAGTCCGACGCAGATGCGCCTGGTGTTCGATGGCGACCGTGCCCTGGCTCGGGTGTCCGGCTTCGATCGTCGTGGCCGCCGCGAAGGCGCGGTGGTGGAAGTGGTCGAGCGTGCCCACGAGACCATCGTCGGTCGTTACTTCGACGAGAGCGGCATCGGCACGGTCGTGGCCGACAACCCGAAGATCCAGCAGGAAGTGCTGATCCCGCCGGGCAAGGCCGGCAAGGCCAGGCACAATCAGTTCGTCCAGGTGCGCATCGACGTCTGGCCGAACGTCCACCGCCAGGCCCAGGGCGAGGTGGTGGAAGTGCTCGGCGACTACATGGCGCCGGGCATGGAAATCGAAGTCGCGCTGCGTAGCTACGACATCCCCCACACCTGGCCCGAAGCGGTGCAGAAGGAAGCCGCCAAGCTCAAGCCGGAAGTGGCGGAGAAGGACAAGGAAAAACGCGTCGACCTGCGCGCCCTGCCTTTCGTCACTATCGACGGTGAGGATGCCCGCGACTTCGATGACGCGGTCTATGCGGAAAAACGCAAGGGTGGCGGCTGGAAGCTGTTCGTCGCCATCGCCGATGTCTCTCATTATGTGAAGGTCGGTTCGGCCCTGGATGAAGAGGCGGCCAAGCGCGGCAACTCGGTGTACTTCCCCGAGCGGGTGATCCCGATGCTGCCGGAGATTCTCTCCAACGGCCTGTGTTCCCTGAATCCGCTGGTCGATCGCCTGGCCATGGTCTGCGAGATGAACCTCTCCAAGGCCGGCAAGATGACCGACTACCAGTTCTACGAGGCGGTCATCCATTCCCATGCGCGCCTGACCTACACCAAGGTCAGCCAGTACCTGGAGACCCCCGACAGCCCCGAAGGCCAGCGCCTGAAGGAGCAGCTGCCGGCGGTGGTGCCGCACCTCAATACCCTCTATGACCTGTACAAGGTGCTGGTTGGCGCGCGCCACGCGCGCGGAGCGATCGATTTCGAGACCCAGGAAACCCGCATCGTCTTCGGCGCGGACCGCAAGATCTCGGAGATCCGCCCGACCCAGCGCAACGATGCGCACAAGCTGATCGAGGAATGCATGCTGGCGGCCAACGTGGCCACCGCAAAGTTCATGGAGAAGCACGCCATCCCCGCGCTGTACCGCGTTCACGATGGTCCGCCGCAGGAGAAGCTGAACAACCTGCGCCAGTTCCTAGGTGAGCTGGGCCTGACCCTGTACCGCGGCAAGGGTGACCCGACCCCGGCGGACTACCAGAAACTGCTGGAGTCCATCCAGGGCCGCCCGGACCTGCAACTGATCCAGACCGTGATGCTGCGCTCCCTGAGCCAGGCGGTGTACAGCCCGGAAAACGCCGGCCACTTCGGCCTGAACTACGAGGCCTACACCCACTTCACCTCGCCGATCCGTCGCTACCCGGACCTGCTGACCCATCGCGCCATCCGTGGTCTGATCCGCTCCAAGGCAGCTTCCGAGCACGTGCAGCGCGTCGGCGCCGCCAGCATGCCCAAGGCGCGTATCTATCCGTACGACGAAGCCCGCCTGGCGCAGCTGGGTGAGCAGTGCTCGATGACCGAGCGTCGCGCCGACGAGGCGACCCGTGACGTCACCAACTGGCTGAAGTGCGAGTTCATGCGCGAGCGGGTGGGCGAGACCTTCCCGGGTGTGATCACGGCGGTGACCGGCTTCGGCATCTTCGTCGAGCTGAGCGAAATCTATGTAGAGGGCCTGGTGCACGTCACCGCGCTGCCGGGCGACTACTACCACTTCGATGCCGTGCACCATCGTCTGGCGGGTGAGCGCACCGGTCGCAGCTTCCGTCTTGGCGATACCGTCGAGGTGGTGGTGGCCCGTGTCGACCTGGACGAGCGCAAGATCGACTTCGAGCTCTCCGACAATGTGCTGAGCGCACCCATCGGTCGCAAGAAGCGCGGCGAGAAAACTGAGCCGGTCGCCAAGGGCAAGGCGGCGAAGGGCAAGGCACCCAAGGGGGCTGCCGCGAAGGAGAAACCGACCAAGGCGCCTCGCCAGGTGGCGGACGATCCGTTCTTCGCTCCCGATGTCGCCGTGGTGCCTGCGCAGCAACCGCGCAAGCGCAAGGTGGGTGTGGTCCAGGCGCTGCCGTCGGTGGCTCCGGAGATGCTCGCCAAGGCCGAGGAAATGCTCGGCAATACCGACGTGCGCAAGAGCCGTGAAGTGAAGAAGGCGCTGCTCGAGGAAGCCAAGGTCGGCGGCAACAAGCCGGCGGCCGGCAAAGGCAAGGGCGCGCCCGCCGCGGGCAAGCCGCGCAATCCTTCGAAACAGAAAGCCCGGTCCGCCAAGCCGACCAAGCACCGCAAGGGGGCTGCCGCGCCCAAGGCCGGTGCGACCGGCGGTGCACCGGCCGGCAAGCGTAAGGCGAAGAAATGAGTCAGTGGGAAAAGGTCTACGGGGTTCATGCCGTAGAAGCGTTGCTGCGTCATCATCCCAAGCGGGTCAAGCAGCTGTGGCTGGCCGAAGGCCGGCAGGACCCGCGTGTCCAGGTGCTGGCCGAGTTGGCCGGTCAGGTGCGCGTGCCGGTGGGCACGCGTGACCGCAAGGAACTGGACGAGTGGGCCGAAGGCGTGCACCAGGGCGTGGTCGCCGAGGTCAGTCCGAGCCAGGTGTGGGGCGAGAACATGCTGGAGGAGCTGCTCGAGCGCTCCGCCGGCCCGGCGCTGCTGCTGGTGCTGGACGGCGTGACCGACCCGCACAACCTTGGCGCCTGCCTGCGCACCGCCGATGCGGCGGGCGCGCTGGCAGTCATCGTGCCGAAGGACAAGTCCGCCACGCTCAACGCCACCGTGCGTAAAGTTGCCTGCGGCGCCGCCGAAGTGATCCCGCTGGTCGCGGTGACCAACCTTGCGCGCACCCTGGAGAAACTCCAGCAGCGTGGCCTGTGGATCGTCGGCACCGCCGGCGAGGCGACCCAGATGCTCTATGAACTCGACCTCACCGGGCCCACCGTGCTGGTGATGGGCGCCGAGGGCAAGGGCATGCGCCGACTGACCCGCGACCACTGCGACTACCTGGCCAAGCTGCCGATGCAGGGCAGCGTCAGCAGCCTGAACGTCTCGGTGGCCACCGGTGTGTGCCTGTTCGAGATCGTCCGCCAGCGCCAGCTCAAGTCCGGCGCCTGACGTCCCCACGCGAGGCGGGTTGCTCCGCCTCGCGCTGTTCAAAGTTTCACCAGTTTTCCTTGCGCCACCCGGCGCGCTTCTCTAGAATGTCGGCCCTTGTCGTCCGGGCAGGCGTTCGCGCGTGCTTCCGAGCGGCAAGGAAAAAATCATTCACTCCTTGTCTGACCGCTTTGTCGGCAGGCTGCAATCCGTAAGGAGCATTTATGCGTCATTACGAAATCGTGTTCCTGGTTCACCCGGACCAGAGCGAACAAGTCGGTGGCATGGTCGAGCGTTACACCAAGGCCATCGAAGAAGACGGCGGCAAAGTTCACCGTCTGGAAGACTGGGGCCGTCGTCAGTTGGCTTACGCCATCAACAACGTGCACAAGGCTCACTACGTTCTGATGAACGTCGAGTGCACCGCCAAGGCCCTGGCAGAGCTGGAAGACAACTTCCGCTACAACGACGCCGTGATCCGTAACATGGTCATCCGTCGCGACGAAGCCGTTACCGGCCAGTCCGAAATGCTGAAGGCCGAAGAGAGCCGCAACGAGCGCCGCGAGCGCCGTGAGCGTCCCGAATCGAACGAGGGCGAGTCCGCTGACGGCGATGATAGCCGCGACAGCGCTGACGAGTAATCCCGGACCAGTATTGAGGAGCCACACACATGGCACGTTTCTTCCGTCGTCGTAAGTTCTGCCGTTTCACCGCTGAAGGCGTGAAAGAGATCGATTACAAAGATCTGAACACCCTGAAAGCCTACGTTTCCGAAACCGGCAAGATCGTTCCGAGCCGTATCACCGGCACCAAGGCCAAGTACCAGCGTCAGCTGGCGACCGCTATCAAGCGCGCCCGCTACCTGGCCCTGCTTCCCTACACCGACAGCCACGGCCGTTGATCGGGCAGTCGACTGGAATTGATGGATAGATCGCATGCGCGCATTGGCTGAATTCGTCATGCGAGGCCGCATGCAGGCGACCCTGGTGGTCGTCGCAGCCGCGGTACTGCAGCCGTTGTTCTGGCTCGGTGCTGCAGCAGGCAGTCTGGTGCTGTTGCGCCGTGGTCCCAGCGATGCCTTTGGCATCCTGGCCTGGGCGCTGCTTCCGGCACTGGCCTGGTGGTACCTGGGTGACCCCAGCGTGAGTCTGGTTCTGGTGGGTAGTGCCGTGCTGGCGCAGGTTCTGCGCAGCAAGGTGTCCTGGAACCAGGTGATGCTGGCGAGCGTTGTGCTCGGTGCGGTGTTCGTGCTGCTGCTCAGCACGGTGTCGGCCGGGTTGGTCGCGGGGCTTGCCGATGCATTCGGCAAGGCTCTGCCGCAGGTTCTGGCCGAAGCCAAGCTTTCGCCGGAACAGATGGCCGCCCTGCAGGCGGAGATGGTTCCGACCATCACCGGCCTGATGGCAGCCTCGCTGCAGACGATCAGCCTGTTGTGCCTGATGCTGGCGCGTTATTGGCAAGCAGTACTGTTCAACCCGGAAGGGTTTGGCCTCGAGTTCCGCGCACTGCGCCTGTCGCCGGGCACGGCTGTAGCGCTGCTGGTCGGCGTTGTGGCACTGCCCTTCGCAGGGCCCGCGGCCACCATGCTGGCGCCGCTGTGCATGATCCCGCTGCTGTTCGCCGGGATCGCACTGGGGCACGGCCTGGCCGCGCTGAAGAAGCTTCCGGGCTTCTGGCTGGCACCGCTGTACCTGCTGGTATTCGTACTGGGCAATGTGATCTGTCTTGTCGCCGTAGTCGACAGTCTGTTTGATTTTCGCGGTCGCCTGGCCAAGCGCCAGAAAGCTGCGAACGGTGAAGGTTAAAAGTTAAGAGGTAAGACTCAAATGGAAGTCATCCTGCTGGAAAAGATCGCCAAACTGGGCAACCTGGGCGACAAGCTGAACGTAAAGGGCGGTTACGCCCGTAACTACCTGCTGCCGCAGGGCAAAGCCACCGCTGCCACCGCTGCCAACGTCGCTGCTTTCGAAGAGCGCCGCGCAGAGCTGGAAAAAGCCGCTGCTGAGAAAAAAGCCGCTGCTGAAGCTCGTGCTGCCCAACTGGCCGAACTGATCGTGACCATCGGCGCCCACGCTGGCGACGAAGGCAAACTGTTCGGTTCGATCGGCACCCGCGACATCGCCGACGCCGTTTCGGCTGCCGGCTACCCGCTGGAAAAGAGCGAAGTTCGCCTGCCCGACGGCGCCCTGCGCGCTGTAGGCGAATACAACATCGAAGTGCAACTGCACATGGATGTTGATGCAACCCTGCACGTGGTTGTAGTCGCCGAGTAAGCGATCCGTCGCTAGGACGTTTCACACGGCTTGCCTGTGTGGAGCTGTCCGCTAACAATGGGCACGGTGCCGATCTTCGGTCCGTGCCCTTTGTTTTTTCCGCCGTTTCACTCAACACGAAGAGCCCATGAACGACATCACCATTCCCGAGCAATACGACCTGCAGACCGCTTCCCTCAAGGTGCCGCCGCACTCGATCGAAGCCGAACAGGCGGTGCTGGGTGGCCTGATGCTCGACAACAATGCCTGGGAGCGCGTCTCTGACGCCGTGTCCGATGGCGATTTCTACCGCCATGACCATCGCCTGATCTTCCGCGCCGTCTACAAGCTCGCCGAGGCCAATCAGCCGATCGACGTGGTGACGCTTTCCGAGCAGCTCGAGCGCGAAGGGCAACTGTCCCAGGTGGGCGGCCTGGCTTACCTCGCCGAGCTGGCGAAGAACACGCCCTCGGTGGCGAACATCAAGGCGTACGCAGGCATCATCCGCGAACGTGCCACGCTGCGGCAGCTCATCGGCATCAGCAGCGACATTGCCGACAGTGCCTTCAACCCCGAAGGGCGCAGCGCCAACGAAGTGCTCGACGAAGCCGAGCGCAAGATCTTCGAGATCGCCGAAGCGCGCCCCAAGACCGGCGGTCCGGTGGGCATCGGCGACATCCTGGTCAAGACCATCGACCGCATCGACCACCTGTTCAACACCTCGGACGCACTGACCGGTATCACCACCGGCTTCACCGACCTCGACGAGAAGACCAGCGGCCTGCAGCCGTCCGACCTGATCATCGTGGCCGGCCGACCGTCCATGGGTAAGACCACCTTCGCCATGAACCTGGTGGAGAACGCCCTGATGCGCAGCGACAAGGCGATCCTGGTGTACTCGCTGGAAATGCCCTCCGACTCCATCGTGATGCGTATGCTTGCCTCGCTCGGTCGCATCGACCAGACCAAGGTGCGGACCGGCAAGCTGGACGACGAGGATTGGCCGCGCCTGACCTCGGCGGTGAACCTGCTCAGTGACCGCAAGCTGTTCATCGACGATACCGCCGGTATCTCGCCCTCGGAAATGCGCGCGCGGACCCGCCGCCTGGCCCGTGAGCACGGCGAGATCGGCATGATCATGGTCGACTACCTGCAGCTGATGCAGATTCCCGGTTCCGCCGGCGATAACCGGACCAACGAGATTTCCGAGATCTCCCGCTCGCTGAAGGCGCTGGCGAAGGAGTTCAACTGCCCGGTGGTGGCGCTCTCCCAGCTCAACCGCTCGCTGGAACAGCGCCCCAACAAGCGCCCGGTGAACTCCGACTTGCGCGAATCCGGAGCGATCGAGCAGGACGCCGACGTGATCATGTTCGTCTACCGCGACGAGGTGTATCACCCCGAGACCGAGTTCAAGGGCGTTGCCGAGATCATCCTCGGCAAGCAGCGTAACGGCCCCATCGGCACCGTACGCGTGGCCTTCCTCGGCCGCTACAGCCGCTTCGAGAACCTCGCGCCCGGCATGTACAACTTCGAAGACGAGTAACGATGCCGCATTCCGCGTGAACGACGGGCGCCTTAAGATAGGCGCCCGTTTTCTTTGCAGAGGCCGCCATGCGCCCGCTCGTCGCCCACGTCGATCTAGCCGCCATTCGCCACAACTACGCCGTCGCCAAGCGCTGTGCGCCGGGCCGCGAGGCTTTCGCGGTGGTCAAGGCGAACGCCTATGGGCACGGTGCGCGGGAAGTGGTGAGCTGCCTGCATGACGAAGCCGATGGCTTCGCGGTGGCCTGCCTGGAAGAAGCTGCCGAGGTGCGCGCCCTGCACGCCGGCGCCCGCATCCTGCTGCTCGAAGGCTGCTTCGAGCCGGCGGAATACCTGATCGCCGCCCAGCTGCGCCTGGACGTGGCGGTGCAGGGGCCCGAGCAGGCCCAGGCATTGCTCGCTGCGCAACTGCCCAGCGCGCTCAATGTGTGGATGAAACTGGACACCGGCATGCACCGCCTGGGCTTCTCGCCCGAGGCGCTGCGCGACTGGCATCCGCGCCTGCGCCAGGCGCCGCAGGTAGCCGAGCTGAACCTGATGAGCCACTTCGCCAACGCCGACCTGCGCGGCGACGAGCTGACCGAGGACCAGGTGGCCTGCTTCCTCAGCGTACTCGATCTGGATATCGACCTGCGCTCGCTGGCCAACTCCGCCGCCGTGCTGACCATTCCCGCCGCGCACATGGACTGGGTGCGCCCCGGCATCATGCTCTACGGTGCCACGCCCTTCGCCGACATCGGCGCTGCCGAGCTGGGCCTGCGCCCGGCCATGAGCCTGGAGGCGCAACTGATCGCGGTGCGTGAGGTGGCGGTGGGGGAGAGCGTTGGTTACGGCGCCACCTGGGTGGCCGAACGACCGTCGCGCATCGGCACCGTGAGCTGCGGTTACGCCGACGGTTATCCGCGCCATGCGCCGAGCGGTACGCCGGTGCTGGTGGATGGCCGGCGCACCGTACTGGCCGGGCGAGTGTCCATGGACATGCTGGCGGTCGACCTGACTGACCTGCCCGGCGCCGCCGTGGGCGACCGCGTCGAGCTGTGGGGCGCCAACCTGCCGGTGGACGAGGTGGCCAGCCATGCCGGGACCATCGGCTACGAGCTGCTGACCAAGGTCACCGCCCGCGTGCCGCGTCGCTACCGCAGCTGATCAGCGGCGGTCTTCGCTTTCCAGCCATTCGTTTTCCAGCCAGAGCTCGCTGGTCTCGCCGGCGGCCTCGCTGGCCATGGCGTAGGCCGCCCGCCCGTTGCCCTTGACCTCGTAGAGCGCCTGGTCGGCGGCCTTGTAGAGTTTGCTGAACTGCATCGCGTGGCTGGGGTAGATGGCCACGCCGATGCTCGGCGTGACGCGCAGCTCCAGGCTGTCGAACTTCACCGGCCGCGACAGCTCGTTGAGGATGCGGCAGGCGATCTCCCTGGCGTGGCCCTCGGCGTCGGGCCCCGCGATCAGCGCCGCGAATTCATCGCCGCCCAGGCGCGCCACGCAGTCGCTGCCACGCACGCACTGGCGCAGGCGGTTGCCAACGTTCTGCAGCATGAAGTCGCCGGCGTCGTGGCCGTGGCTGTCGTTGATCGGCTTGAAGTGGTCCAGGTCGATGAGCATCAGGGCCAGCGTCTCGCCGTTCTGCTGAGCATTGGCCAGGGCGTGCTCGGCGTGCTCCACCAGGTAGCGGCGGTTCGGCAGGCCGGTCAGCGGGTCGTAGTGCGCGGCGTGCTGCAATTGCACTTCCCGTTCGCGCAGCAGCTGGTTGCTCTGGGTGAGTTCGGCGGTGCGCTCGGCCACGGCGCTCGCCAGGTCCTGCTGGGCGCTCTGCATCAGGGTCAGGCGCGCGCTCTTCTCGCGGTCGGCCTGTTCCAGCGCCTGGGCGCGCTCGCGCTTGAGGCCCTGGATGCGCGAGGTGAGGGCGAAGGAGAACAGCACCGACTCCAGCGCCACGGCGATGGGGAAGATGTAAGACGTCAGCGGCGACGGCTGCACCAGGCCCGTCGCGCGCATCACCGAGATGCTCACGCTGGTCAGCACCAGGCCGAAGCCGAGCAGGTAGAGGAAGGCCGGGAACGAGCCCTGGCGCCAGCGCACCAGGGCGCCACCGAGGGCGGCTGGCACGCCGATCAGGGTGATCGCCACCAGCATCCAGCCGGCCACGCCGCGCAGCCCGAAGGCGCCGACAGCGATGGTCAGCACATAGAGCGCGCAGTTCAGGTTCAGCAGCCAGTGCGACCAGCGCACATGGCGGCGGGTCTGCAGCAGGGTGATGGTGAAACGATGCACGCACAGGCCCCAGAGCGAGGGCAGGGTGATGCGGTCGAGCCACCAGGGCACCGGGTGCTCGGGCCAGAAGTACTCGAAGCCGTGACCGCTCATCCCTAGGCTGAACAGCAGCGCGCTGGCGGTGGTCAGCACGTACCAGAAGTACGCCGGGTCGCGCAGGGTCAGCAGGATGAACAGGTTGTACAGCAGCAGGGCGGCGATCAGACCGTAGATGAAGCCGAGGAACAGGCTGGTATCGGCGCGGTGGTCCTGCAGGTCGTCCAGCGACCAGATGCGCAGCGGGAAGGAGTTGCCCGCCGGATCGTAGACGCGGGCATAGACGCGTACCGGGCCGGTGCCCTCGGGCAGGTGGAAGAGCGGCCGGCGGTAATCGCGGTCGCGGCCCGTGGTGAAGGGCACGGCCTCGCCGGAGAGCACTTCGCGGTATTTGCCCTGGGCGTCGGGTAGGTAGAGGCGCAGGTCCAGCAGGTTGACCGCATCCACTTCCAGCCACCAGCCGCCCAGCGGGGCGGTGCGGCGGTCGAGGTCCAGGCGTAGCCACCAGCCGTCGGGGCTCTGGCCGACGCTGGTACGGCCGTTGGCCGGGACGAAGTCGCGGCTGGCCTGCACGGCTTCCAGCGACAGCGGGCCGTCACGTTCCTGCAGCAGTTCGAGGTGATCGTTGAGCCAGGCGCCGCTGGCCTTGTCGTCCAGTTCGAAGGCTAGCGCCGTGTGGCAGAACAGCAGGGTAAGCAACAGCACGAAGGCACGACGCACGACAGGCACTCCCTGGCCTGGGCGGGATGGCCAGGCGTACTGCGGATAGTGGCTGAAGTATAGCCAGATGATGGCATTGGCAATCTACCGTCAGACGCTTAAATCCCCCCTGAATCTCAGTTAAATCTGAGTTCGCTGGTCGGATTTGTACACTTTTTGTGCTATATTCCGCGCCCGCGTTTTTCCGCGATCCCTACTAGAGATACCCCGGTGCCCGTGATGCAAGCCGCCAAGCCACTGTTCGACTATCCCAAGTTCTGGGCCGAGTGTTTCGGCCCGGCGCCGTTCCTGCCCATGAGCAAGGAAGAGATGGATCAGCTGGGCTGGGATTCCTGCGACATCATCATCGTCACCGGGGATGCCTACGTCGACCATCCGTCGTTCGGCATGGCCATCATCGGCCGCCTGCTGGAAGCCCAGGGTTTCCGCGTGGGCATCATCGCCCAGCCGGACTGGCGCTCGAAGGACGACTTCATGAAGCTCGGCCAGCCGAACCTGTTCTTCGGCGTGGCGGCGGGCAACATGGACTCGATGATCAACCGCTACACCGCGGACAAGAAGATCCGCAGCGACGACGCCTACACCCCCGGTGGCCTGGCCGGTCGTCGCCCGGATCGCGCCAGCCTGGTCTACAGCCAGCGCTGCAAGGAAGCCTACAGCGACACCCCGGTGGTGCTCGGCGGCATCGAGGCTTCGCTGCGCCGTATCGCCCACTACGACTACTGGCAGGACAAGGTGCGCCGCTCCATCCTGATGGACGCGACCGCCGACATCCTGCTGTACGGCAACGCCGAGCGTGCCGTGGTGGAGATCGCCCAGCGCCTGTCCGCCGGCGAATCGGTCGAGCAGATCACCGACGTGCGCGGTACCGCCTTCGTGCGCCGCGACACCCCCGAAGGCTGGTTCGAGGTGGACTCCACCCGCATCGACCGTCCGGGCAAGGTCGACAAGATCATCAACCCGTACGTGAACACCCAGGACACCGCCGCCTGCGCCATCGAGCAGGAGAAGGGCGAGCAGGAAGACCCGAACGAAGCCAAGGTCGTGCAGTTGCTGGCCCACCCGCGCCTGGAGCGCGAGCGCACGGTGATCCGCCTGCCGTCGTTCGAGAAGGTACGCAGCGACGCGGTCCTCTATGCCCACGCCAACCGCGTGCTGCACCTGGAGACCAACCCCGGCAACGCCCGCGCCCTGGTGCAGAAGCACGGCGAAGTGGACGTGTGGTTCAACCCGCCGCCCATCCCGATGAGCACCGAGGAAATGGACTACGTGTTCGGCATGCCCTATGCGCGCGTGCCGCACCCGGAGTACGGCAAGGAGAAGATCCCGGCCTACGAGATGATCCGTTTCTCGGTGAACATCATGCGTGGCTGCTTCGGTGGCTGCACCTTCTGCTCGATCACCGAGCACGAAGGGCGGATCATCCAGAACCGTTCCCACGAGTCGATCCTCGCCGAGATCGAGGAGATGAAGAAGGTGCCGGGCTTCACCGGCGTTGTCTCCGACCTCGGCGGCCCGACCGCCAACATGTACCGCATCGCCTGCAAGGACCCGGAGATCGAGCGTCACTGCCGCAAGCCGTCCTGCGTGTGGCCGGGCATCTGCGAGAACCTCAATACCGACCACTCCTCGCTCATCGAACTGTACCGCAAGGCCCGCGCCCTGCCGGGCGTGAAGAAGATCCTGATCGCCTCCGGCCTGCGCTACGACCTGGCCGTGGAGTCGCCCGAGTACGTCAAGGAGCTGGTGACGCACCACGTCGGCGGCTACCTGAAGATCGCCCCGGAGCACACCGAGGAAGGCCCGCTGTCGAAGATGATGAAGCCGGGCATCGGCTCCTACGACGCCTTCAAGCGCATGTTCGAGAAGTTCTCCAAGGAGGCGGGCAAGGAGCAGTACCTGATCCCGTACTTCATCGCGGCGCATCCGGGCACCACCGACGAGGACATGATGAACCTCGCCCTGTGGCTCAAGCGCAACGGCTTCCGTGCCGACCAGGTGCAGGCGTTCTATCCCTCGCCCATGGCCAGCGCGACCGCCATGTACCACTCGGGCAAGAACCCGCTGCGCAAGGTGACCTACAAGAGCGACAGCGTGACCATCGTCAAGAGCGACCAGCAGCGCCGCCTGCACAAGGCCTTCCTGCGCTATCACGACCCGAAGGGCTGGCCGATGCTGCGTGAGGCACTGGAACGCATGGGCCGCGCGGACCTGATCGGCAACGGCAAGCATCACCTGATTCCGACCTACCAGCCGCAGACCGACGAGTACCAGAGCGCGCGCCGCAAGAACTCGACCCCGGCCGGCAGCAAGAAGACCGGCAAGCCGCTGCTGACCCAGCATACCGGCCTGCCGCCGCGCGCCAGCAACGGTTCCAAACCGTGGAACAAGGCCGAGGAAGGCAAGGCCACCGGCTATGCCAAGGGCAAGAAGCGCACCACCAAGCGTCAGCCGAACATTCCGCGCTGATCCGCTTGCGTTGAGCTTCGAAGAAAGGCGTGGCCGCTAAGTGGTCACGCCTTTTTCTTTGAAGAATGTAACGTAGGCCTTGTCCACCTTCAGGATGTGGTGGATCAGCCAGGCCTTGAGCAGCTCCAGCGCCTCGACCGAGACGACCTCGCCATCCTCGTGGCGGTACAGCAGGTCGATGATCTGCCGGTTGAAGCGGTCGTGTTCGGCCCGGTGCGCCTCTTCCTCGGGGTAACCCACCCAGGCGCTGGAACAGCACCTCCTCGACGATGAAGTGGTTCATCGTGTACTCCACCAGTTGCTCGAGCAGCTCGCCGATCGGCTGGCCCTCGCCCCCCGGGCCGTTCAGGCTGTCGTACAGCGCGTTGGTGAGGTCGACCAGCCAGCGGTGCTGCTCATCGATCCGCTCGATTCCGATCACGAACTCGTCGTTCCAGGGCATGAAGCTCATCCGTGCACTCCTTGGGGGTGGAAGCGCAGATCATCCCGATCCGCCACCACGAAACAGTGACGTCAATCAATCAAAGTGCGATGCGTCTGAAGGGCTGGCGTGGCGCGGGATGTAGGAGTATTCTCGGCATCAGTTGGTACGATAGTTCCATATCATAAGAACAAGACCGGAGCCCGCCATGCGTCTCGCCACACTCTCCCTTCTCGCTTTTTCCGTTGCCCTGGCCGCCTGCGGCGAAGGCGACAAGCCCACTGCGGCCGTCAGCACCGACTTCCAGAAGGACCTGCAGGCGCGTCTGATCAAGGCCAAGGCCGGCGATGTCATCGACATTCCCGCCGGCACCTACCACCTCGACCGCAGCCTGAGCCTGAAGGTGGACGGCGTGACCATCCGTGGCGCCGGCATGGACAAGACCATCCTCAACTTCAAGAACCAGAAGGCCGGCGCCGAAGGGCTGTTCGTCGACGCCTCCGACTTCACCGTCGAGAACCTCGCCATCGAGGACACCAAGGGCGATGGCCTGAAGGTCATCGGCGGCAAGAACATCGTCATCCGCAACATCCGTACCGAGTGGACCAACGGCGCCTCCACCGAAAATGGCGGCTACGGCATCTACCCGGTGCAGACCGAGAACACCCTGCTCGAAGGCAACGTCGCCATCGGCGCCTCCGACTCGGGCATCTACGTCGGCCAGTCGCGCAACGTGGTGGTGCGCAACAACCGCGCCGAGCGCAACGTCGCCGGCATCGAGATCGAGAACACCATCGGCGCCGACGTCTACAACAACGTCGCCACCGACAACACCGGCGGCATCCTCGTCTTCAACATGCCCAACCTGCCGCAGCCGGGGCGCGGCACCCGCGTCTTCGACAACGACGTGCAGGGCAACAACCACGACAACTTCGGCCACAAGGGCACCCCGGTGGCCAGCGTGCCGGCGGGCTCGGGCGTGGTGGTGAACTCCAACGACGACGTGGAAATCTTCAATAACAGGATCGGCAACCACAAGACCGCCAACGTCATCGTCAGCAGCTACTTCAGCACCGGCTATTCGGACAAGGCCACCCAGCCCAACTTCGATCCTTATCCCGAAGGCATCTTCATCCACGGCAACACCTTCGGCCCCGGTGGCGACAGCCCGGACCACCTGGAGCTCAAGGCGCTGAAAATCGCCAAGTTCGGCCTCAACGGGCGCCTGCCGGACATCCTCTGGGACGGTTACTTCAACGAGAAGAAACTGGTCGATGGCAAGCTCCCCGAAGCCCTGGCCATCTGCATCGACAACGGCAATGCCGGCATCGTCAACGTCGATGGCCCCAACGGCTACAAGAACATCAGCACCGACATCAGCTCGCACCAGTGCAAGCTCAAGCCGCTGCCCAAGATCGAACAGGCCGGCCTGGGTGAAAAGGGCAACAAGGCATGATCAAACCCGCTTCGTTCCTGTTGTCGCTCGCCCTGGCCGTTGCACTGGCCGGGTGCGGGCAGGAGAGCAAGCCGCGTTATCAGCCCGAAGGCGACGACTACCCGGAAAAGCTCAGCGGCTGGGGCATGCTGCACCTGGCGGACGGCCACCTGACGCCAGCCGCCGAAGTGCTGCCCTATGACCTCAACACCTCGTTGTTCACCGACTACGCGCACAAGCTGCGCACCGTGTGGATGCCCGAAGGGCAGTCGGCGCAGTACGCCGAAGACCGTTTCGACTACCCCGTCGGCACCGTGCTGACCAAGACCTTCTATTACCCCAAGGACGCCCAGGGCAACCTGCTGCAAAACAGCCAGGACGACCGCGATCCCAAGGCCGGGCTGGACATGGCCAGGGTCCACCTGGTGGAAACCCGCGTCCTGGTGCGGCAGAAGGACGGCTGGGCGGCGCTGCCCTATGTGTGGAATGCCGACCAGAGCGAAGCGACCCTGGAGCTCGCCGGCGACAGCCCGGCGCTGGAGTTGACCGCCGAGGATGGCAGGAAGACCGCCTTCACCTACATGGTGCCGGACGCCAACCAGTGCTCCGAATGCCACGCCGAGCAGAAGGGCGGTGGCATTGCTCCGCTGGGGCCCAAGGCGCGGCACCTGAACAAGGACTTCGCCTATGCAGGCGGCAGCGAAAACCAGCTGCAGCACTGGCAGGCGCGTGGCTTCCTCAAGGGCCTGCCGGCGCTGGCGCAGGTCCCGCAGAACGCCCTGTGGGGCCACCCGCGTCCCGGCGAGGACCTGGAGAAACAGGCGCGCAGCTACCTCGACGCCAACTGCTCGCACTGCCATAACCCCAAGGGCGCGGCGCGCACCTCGGGCCTGCACCTCGACCCGCACACGCCGGTCTCCATCGCCTACGGCCTCTGCAAGCCGCCAGTGGCGGCGGGCGGCGGCACCGGCGGGCGGCTGGAGGACATCCACCCCGGCAGCCCGGAGAAATCCGTGCTCAGCTACCGCGTCGGCAGCGATAAGCCGGGGGACATGATGCCCGAGCTGGGCCGCACCCTGGTGCACCGGGAGGGGCTGGAACTGCTCAACCGCTGGATCGCCTCGCTGCCCGGCGACTGCTAGCGGAACAGCGCCCGGAGCCCGCCAGGGCTCTGGGCTGCGCACTGCGGCGAGCAAACCGCCGGGGCCGTGCTAGCGTTCATCTGGTCCCTTTCTCTCGCAGGTGCGCTTCCATGGAAGATACGAACATCATCAATGTGGGTACGGAGAAGATCAACGCACTGTGGGCGACGGTTTCGCAGTACGCGCTCGCATTCGGTGTGAAGATCCTCGTCGCCATTCTCTTCTGGGTGCTCGGTCGCTGGCTGATCGGTTTTGCCGTCGGCATGGTGGAAAAGGCGCTGGCCAGGCAGAGCGTCGACCCCACGGTGCTGCGCTACGTCGGCTCCTTCATCACCGTGACCCTGAACATCCTTCTGGTGGTCGGCATCCTCGGCTACTTCGGCGTCCAGACCACCAGCCTCGCCGCCCTGATCGCCGCCATCGGCCTGGCCATCGGCATGGCCTGGTCCGGCCTGCTGGCCAACCTTGCGGCCGGCGGCTTCATCATCGTCCTGCGGCCGTTCAAGGTCGGTGATTTCATCACCGCCGGCGGCGTCACCGGCACCGTGAAGGAGATCGGCCTGTTCGTCACCGCCATCAACACCCCGGACAACGTCCTGACCCTGGTGGGCAACAACAAGATCTTCAGCGACACCATCCAGAACTACACCCACAACCCCTACCGCCGCGTGGAGCTCAAGGCGCAGCTTTCCGGCGCCGCCGACTGGCAGGCCGCCGCCGCCGTGCTCAAGCAGCGCATTGCGGCGATCCCCAACGTGCTGAGCGAGCCGGCGGTGGACGTGGAAATCCTCGAGTTCAACCTGGTCGGCCCGGTGCTCGCCGTGCGCCCATACTGCCACAACGACGCCTACTGGCAGGTCTACTTCGACACCAACCGCACCATCAAGGAGGCCCTGGGCACCGACTTCCCGGCACCGATGCCGGCGCAGACGGTAATCGTGCAGCAGTCGGCCAACTGACGGTTCTCTGCTCGACCGAGGCCACCGTGAGGTGGCCTCTGTTTTTCCGGGCACATCGTGCTGAGCGGTCACCAGCGGAAGACCGGCGGCTTGCGCCGCCGAAAGCCTTCCGGAGCCTGCGCGGGATCGCCCCTGGCGGGCGGAAATTTCCCGATGGTTTCGGAGAGCGGTCCGGCTGACCCGACCTTGGAAAGCCTCGCAATCTAGTGACCGGAGCGCCAGTCCCTGGCGCTGCGCAAACCGGTCATCAGCGAGGCGAAGGGCATGGAGAGTCGCTTGCCGACCAGGGGCTTCACCCTGGTCGAACTGCTCGTGTCAGTGGTCATCCTCGCCATCGGCCTGCTGGGCCTGGCGGGCCTGCAGAATGTCGGAGTCGCCGCCAGCTACAGTGCGCTGCAGCGCTCGCAGGCCTCCTGGCTGGCGAGCGAGATGGCTGACCTGCTGAGGGCCAATCTTCAAGCTGCTCGCGCTGGCGCCTATGACCTCGCTTTCAGCGATCCCGTTGGTGGTTGTCCGGCGGTCTCCGGCTCCAGCCGCGCGCAGCTCGATCTCGGCCAGTGGCGCAATGCGGTGTGCACGGTGCTGGGTGGCACGGGCAGCGGGTCGGTGCAGGTGGTTCGGGAGGGCGAGCTGTACCGCGCGGAGATCGCCCTGCGCTGGGACGATAGCCGTGCGCGTGGTCGCTTGATCGACGATGGCGAGCGTCGGGAAACCTTCATCTATCGCACGGCGCTCTGACATGGGTACCTCCGCGCAACGCGGCCTGTCCCTGGTGGAGCTGTTGATCGCCATGGCGCTCAGCCTGCTGCTCATGGCGGGCGTGATCGAGGTCGTGCTCGGCAGCAAGCGGACCTACCAGTCCGGCCTCGCCCTGGCCGAACTCCAGGAAAGCGGCCGCTTCGCCCTCGA
Source organism: Enterobacterales bacterium AE_CKDN230030158-1A_HGKHYDSX7 (assembly GCA_046940325.1). GTDB lineage: Bacteria > Pseudomonadota > Gammaproteobacteria > Pseudomonadales > Pseudomonadaceae > Pseudomonas. The sequence continues at coordinate 210,090 of JBKYMN010000005.1, forward strand.
CCTGCTGGCGCAGGATCTGCGCCTGGCCGGCTTTGTCGGCGCCTGCCCGTCCGGCCTGGTGAACGCCAGTGGTTCGTCCAGCGCGCAGTTCGCCCTGGAGAAAGCCGGCATCGAAGGCTACGGCAGTGGCATGGGAGCACCGGCCTGGGCGCCGTCCGGGCGGCTGGCGAACACCGACGCGCTGCTGCTGCGCTACGCGGGCGAGCCGGCGCTGGTGGCGCGTTCGATCGCTGGCAAGCAGGTGGCCCTGACCTCGTCGGGCGCAGCGGCGGGGGCCTGCTACCTGCTCTCGGACCTGCAGTCGTGCCTGCTGATGTGCAACGCCGGCAGCGCGAACTTACTGGTCGCGGACCGCGCGCTGGATCACTTCCTGGCCCCCGCGACCCGCGCCTATCCCTATCGCTACGCCATCTACTGGATCGGCAAGGGGGTGGATGGCACACCCGGCCTTTTCATCACGGACAACAGCGAGGCCGGCGGCAAGCCGCAGAGCAGCGAGCTGGTGTCCGGTGTGGCCGGGCTGAGCCTGCGCTATGGCGTGAGCGCTGAAGCCGGCGAAGCGGTCGCGACCTACAAGGCCGCACGGGAAATGGCGGCCAGCGACTGGCGCCGGGTCCGCACGGTGCGCGTCAGCCTGTTGTTGCAAAGCCTCACGCGCAACGTCGACGAAGCACCGGTCGCGCTGGTGTTCGACGGCCGCACGCTGGCCGCCAATGCGGAAGGCCGCCTGCGTACGGTGATGAGCAGCACCACGGCGCTGCGCAACGTGGTGGGGGCCGAGTGATGCGCCGGCACGCTGAGGCTGGTGCGGTGCTGCTGGTCACGCTGGTGATGCTGGTGCTGCTGACGATCATCGGTTTGGCCGGCATGCGCCTGGCGAGCCTGGAGGAGCGCCTGGCCGGCAACCTGCGTGACCGCCAGGTGGCGTTCCAGGCCGCCGAAGCGGCACTGCGAGCCGGTGAATTGGCTGCCCGCGCGCTCTTCGGTCGCGTGCATTCCGATATTACCGCCTATGACGTGGGCGCCGAGGTGGCGCTGGCCTACGGCGAGACCGCGGACCTTGCTCGCCGGCCGCGCTACCAGCTGAGGTTCCTGCGCTTTCTGGGCAACGAGGGCCTGGAAGTGGGCAAGGGGATGTCGGCTTATGGCGTGGCCCTGGAGGTGAGCGCCGTGGGCTACGGCGTGCGCCGCCAACCCTCGGGCGAGCCGGTTTCCAGTGCGCGGTTGCAGAGCCTCTATTTCATTCGCTGACGGGCAACAGGGAGGTCGTGATGGCTCGGACATGGATTGGCGTGTTCCTTTGCCTGTTCGGCTCCGCAAGCGCGGCGCCGATCAGCCAGTCGCCCTTGCAGGGTGGCAGTGGCGGTGCGCCGGGCAACCTGGTGCTGCTGCCGTCCAGTGCGCTGCCGGCGACGGCGGCTGCTCACCCCGGTGACAGTTACCATCCCGAGCAGATCTACGTCGGCTATTTCGACCCTGGAAAATGCTATGGCCTGGACCAGGCGCGGGGCTACTTCGAGCCATTGGGGGCGGCGCCGGGACGGCTTTGCACGGGCGCCTGGGGTGGCAACTTCCTCAACTGGGCGACCACTCAGCGTCTCGATCTGCTGCGCTCCGTACTGACCGGGGGAGATCGCGTCATCGATACGCCGGGCCTGACGGTGCTGCAGAAATCGAGGAGCATCGCCGTGGCGGACGGTTTCCCCGATCGGCAACTGCCCGCTCGCCTGGCAGCGGGCGCCACGCCTTTCGCCGGTGCTGCCTTGTCCCTGCGCATTGCCGGCCAGGAGCGCAGTTTGCTGCTGAGCTTGAGTCCGGGCTTTCCCGGTGAGCCGCAGGACCTCGTGACCGGCGATGCCCTGCACCAGGGAGCGACCTACCGTATCCCGATCCGGGTCCAGGTCTGCGCGACTGGCTTGCCGGAGCAGAACTGCCGGCGCTACGGCAACCACTTCAAGCCCGAAGGGTTGCTCCAGCAGTATGCGCAACGTCTGCGCTTCAGCGTATTCGCTCGGGCGGGTGTGGACGGGAACGCGGCCAGCGATATGCTGCGTGCGCGACAGGCATTCATCGGCCCGCAACGCGATGACGGCACGGAGAATCCGCAGGCGGAGTGGTCGGCGCAGAGTGGCGTGCTGCTGGCCACTCCACGGAATGCTCCTTTGGGCCACAACGGCGTGATCGGCTACCTCAACCGCTTCGACGAAGCCGGGATGCCCCGCGGCGATGAACTGGGCGAGACGTTCTATTGGGCGACTCGCTACCTGAGCAACCAGTTTGGCCTGCGCACTCCCACCCGTGTCGCCGATGGGGCAGTGCCCGGTGCGTCGGAGGAGGACCCGATCAGCCATGCCTGCCAGCGGAATACCCTGCTGGGCATCGGCGGCCCCGGCGAGGCGCGGATTGGCGACGGTCTGTCCCGGCTGGCGGGACAGGATCGGGCGCTGAATCTGCCGGAGGCCGCCCACCGCGTGGGTGTCATGGAGGGCGGCGCAACCGGCGGCGCTTCGCTGGACTTCGCCGGGCTTGCCTACGACGCCCATGTCCGCGACCTGCGCCCGGACCTGCCGGGCCGCCAGAGCCTTTCCACCTACTGGTTGCCGAGTGGGCCGGCGGAACCGGACAGCGCGCTCTGGCTGGCAGCGAAGTACGGTGGGTTTGCCGTGCCCAAGGGCTACCGCTACGACCGGGAGTCGCCGTTGCCGGTGAACTGGTGGCATGACGCAACGCTTTCCAGCGTGGCCCGCCCCGACACGCTGCTGGATGCCACCGAGCCGGAACGCTGGCGGGATGAACTCCAGCGGGCATTTACGCGCGCGGCCGGGAGTGGCGCGGGAAGCTTCGGCCAGATCAGCGCGGGCGCAAGGGCGGGTGAGGTTTACAGCACGCGGCTGGACCCGGCCCGTTGGAGCGGCGACCTCCTGTTCTGGCGCGGGGACGAAGCGCAGCCGGCCTGGTCGGCGGCGCAGCGACTGGATGAGCTGGACGAGGCACAATTGGCGGCCCGCAATATCCTGACGGTGCGGCCGATCGAGGGTTCGACAACTGCGCGGCAAGGAACGCCCTTCACCTGGTATGCGCTGGATGATCGGCAGCGTGAAGTGCTCGCCGCCTAAGCCGGCGAAGGCGAGCCGCTGCTCGATTACCTGCGCGGCTCGCGGCGGGATGAGCGCGATTCCGCCACCAGCACCCGCCCCTACCGCCAGCGCGACAGCCGCCTGGGCGATATCGTCCATTCGCGACCGGTGTATTCCTGGCACGACGCGCAGCCCTATGACGGATTCCCCCAGCCGGTGGGCGGCGGACAGACGCTGGGCAGCGCCTACCGCGACTTCCTCGCCAGTACGAGCTACCAGCAACGCCCACCGCTGGTCGCGGTGGGCGCCAATGACGGCATGCTGCACGGCTTCGACGGGCGCGACGGCCGCGAGCTGTTCGCCTATGTGCCGGCAGCTGCATTCGTCCACCTTCGCGAGCTGGCCGATCCGGGGTATGTGCACCGTTACTTCGTCGATGGCTCGCCGAGCATCGGCAACGCCTGGGTCGATGGTCGCTGGCGCACTTTGCTGATAGGGACGCCGGGGGCGGGTGGCCACGGCGTGTTCGCCCTCGACGTGACGGCCCCGGAGCATGTGCAGCCGAACGATGTGCTCTGGGAGTTCAGCCATCCCGATCTCGGCTACAGCCTGGGTCGCCCGGCATTGCTGGCGCTGGCTTCGGGGCGGTTCGTGGTGGCGTTTTCCACTGGCGCCAGGGACCCGGAGGGCCAGGACGGCGATCTCTGGTTGCTGGATGCGGCGGACGGTCGGCTGCTCAAGCGCATCAGGCTGCCTGGCGCAGGCGACCTGGGACCGGTCACGGCGATCAGCAGTGCGGGCGATGTCACGGCCAACCGCGTTTATGCCGGCGACAGTCGCGGCAACCTGTGGCGCGTGGACCTGGCAGGAGAGGATGGCCGCGACTCGGCCATTCCCGCCTCACTGGCGGGCGGGCCGCTGTTCCGCGCCGTGGATGCCAGCGGCGGCGCGCAGGCGATCTCCGCACCGGTCGCGGTTGCACGCGAGGGCAGCGGTGCGCTGCGGGTGATGTTCGGCACCGGGCGCTATTACCGGGTGGGCGACAACCTGCCAGCGGAGCCGGCGAAGGTCGAAAGCCTGTACGGGATACTCGATGACGGCCAACCGGTTGCGGGGCGTTCACGCCTGTCCCGGCAGGCCTTCGACCCGCAGACGCAGGCCTTGCCCGCGCCCCTGCCGGGCGACACCAGTCGGGGCTGGTACCTGGACCTGCCGGCGGACGGCACCCGGGTGGTCGAGCAGGCGCAACTGCGCGCGGAGCGTTTCGTGCTGTTCAACCTTGTCACGCCCGGCGAGGACCCTTGCGACGATCCACTGCGTCACGGCTCCATCGCGCTGGATATCTCCAGCGGTGGCGAACCCGGAGGCACTCTGCCGGTGGTCTCGGCGACGGGCAATGCCGCAATCGACCGACCGGGCGGCGTGCTGGTGCAGCCGGGCGAGGAGGGTGGCGTGCGGCTGTCGACACTGGACGAAGAGGGACGTCCGCGGACGCGGCAATTGGTCTGGTCGGACGACAGCGGCCGCAAGGCCTGGCAGGAGTTGCGCTGAGATGAGGATTGGCCGAAGCGGCTGCGCCGCTTTCACCCTGGTGGAACTGCTCGTGACCCTGGCGCTGGTCGCTATCCTGCTGGGAATCGCCATTCCGGCCTACCAGGACCATATCCGCCATGCAGGGCGGGTCGAGGCGCAGAAGTCGCTGGTGGAGCTGGCGCAGTATCTGGAGCGCTATTACACCAGCCACGGCAGCTATGCAGGGGCGGCGCTGCCGTTCGAGGTGTCGCCGCGCGGCGGAGCGGTGCGCTACCGCCTGGGCTTTGTCTCGGAGCCGGAACGGGCGAGCTTCACCCTGATGGCGCAGCCGCAGGGGAGCATGGCGGGCGACAGCTGCGGAACGCTGACGCTGGCCAGCAGCGGGCTCCGTGGTGCGGCCGGGGAGCGCTGCTGGCAGCCCTAGCCGGTCAGGTCGGCGTGCGGTCCACCCACTTGGGCGCAGCCATGGGTTTCCACTCGGCCAGCGCCTCGACCAGTTCGGCGGGCGAGGCGGCGCGCTGCAGCATGTCGCGGTGGGGCTGGCGGACGAAGCGCTCCTGCACCAGGTGGTCGAGGAAGGTCAGCAGCGGGTCGAAGAAGCCGTTCACTTCCAGCAGGCCCAGCGGCTTGCCGTGGTAGCCGAGCTGGCCCCAGGTCCACACCTCGAAGAGCTCTTCCAGGGTACCCAGGCCGCCGGGCAGGGCGATGAAGGCGTCGCTCAACTCGGCCATGCGGGCCTTGCGCGCGTGCATGCCGTCGACCACTTCCAGACGCGTCAGGCCTTGGTGGCCCACTTCGGCGTCCTTCAGGCTCTGCGGGATGATGCCGATGACTTCGCCACCAGCGGCCAGTGCCGCATTGGCGACCATGCCCATCAGGCCCACGGCGCCGCCGCCGTAGACCAGCTGGATGCCGTTCTCGGCGAGGTGGCGGCCGAGGGCTTCGGCGGCTTCCTGGTAGATCGGGGTGGCGCCGGGGCTGGCGCCGCAGAATACGCAGATGGAACGCAAGGTCATGGAGTGCTCTCCTGGTTTCTCTGGCCTCGTTTAGCAGGCCGACAGGGTAGCGGCACTCCGGGGAGCGACCAAGCGGCAAATGCCCTAGTCCAATTCCGTTCGCCGCAGGCTGCCGCCACAGGCGCCGAGGGCATAGCAGACGAGCAGACTTTGTAACAACGGGTAGCGGTGCATGGCGCGAACTCCTGTTGGGCCGGGGGATGGCGTCTATGCTAGGCCGGGTGCGCTGATCTGCCTCGTTGATCCTGCCGATCGACCTGATAGACAGTTCAGGGCTTGGCTAATGGCCTGAGGCCATTGATGCAGATCAGGGGAACCCGAACCCCGTTCGGGCAGTCTTCCCCTTCAGGATTCTCCGCCCAACCTGCCTAGGAGGCATGTCATGTTCCGTAAACTCGCCGCTGTATCCCTGCTTGGCCTGTTCAGTGCCCCGCTGCTGGCTGCCGAATGCTCCGTGGACATCCAGGGCAACGACCAGATGCAGTTCAGCACCAACGCCATCAGCGTCGACAAGAGCTGCAAGACCTTCACCGTCAACCTCTCCCACCCGGGCAGCCTGCCGAAGAACGTGATGGGCCATAACTGGGTGCTGACCACCGCCGCCGACATGCAGGGCGTAGTGACCGACGGCATGGCCGCCGGTCTGGACAAGAACTATGTGAAGGACGGCGACACCCGCGTGATCGCCCACACCAAGATCATCGGCTCCGGCGAGAAGGATTCGGTAACCTTCGACGTCTCCAAGCTGAAGGCCGGCGATGAATACGCCTTCTTCTGCTCCTTCCCGGGCCACTCGGCCATGATGAAGGGCACCCTGGCCGTGAAGTGATCCGGCTTTCGCTCGACAGCCTGTGATCCGAAAAGCCCGACCCATGGTCGGGCTTTTTATTTCACGAAAGGAGGGTAGGGTGTGGGGCGAGGTTGAAACTGCAACGGGGGACCCATGTACCACGGTGAACGCTTCAACGCCTGGACCCACCTGATCGGCGCGGTGCTGGCGCTGGTGGGCGGCATCTGGCTGCTGGTGGCCACCAGCCTGCTGGGCGAGCCGCTGCGCATCGTCAGCGTGGCGGTCTATGGCACCACGCTGACGCTGCTCTACAGCATCTCCACGCTCTACCACAGCGTGCGCGGGCGGGCGAAGGTCATCCTGCGCAAGCTCGACCACCTGTCGATCTACCTGCTGATCGCGGGGAGCTACACGCCTTTCTGTCTGGTAACGCTCAAGGGCCCCTGGGGCTGGACGCTGTTCGGCATTGTCTGGTCGATGGCGGTGATCGGCATGCTGCAGGAGATCAAGCCGCGCTCCGAGGCGCGGGTGCTGTCGATCATCATCTACGCGGTGATGGGCTGGATCGTGCTGATCGCGGTCGGGCCGCTGTACCGCGCGCTGGGCGGCGCGGGCTTCGCCTGGCTGGTGGGCGGGGGGGCCTTCTACACCATCGGCATCATCTTCTTCGCCTATGACAGCCGCTTCCGCCACTGGCATGGCATCTGGCACCTGTTCGTGATCGCCGGCAGCCTGCTGCACTTCATCGCCATCTGGCGCTACGTCATTCCCCAGCATTGAGCCCGGCGGTGCGAGAGGGCTCCCGCACCGCTGGCTGCCGCGCGCTTACGGTGCGGTTGGCAGGGCGCGCTTGTGGTGGGTCTTCTCGAAGGTGCGGACGATGATGTCGAAGGCTTCCTGGCTGACGTCCTCGCCGTGCAGGAAGGCGTCGATTTCCTTGTAGGTCACGCCGTGGGAATGCTCGTCCGGCTTGCCGGGGGCGAGGTCCTCGAGGTCGGCGGTCGGCACCTTCTCCACCAGATGTTCCGGCGCGCCGAGGCTGCGGGCGATGCTGCGCACCTGGTTCTTCACCAGGCCGGTGAGCGGGGCGAGGTCGCAGGCGCCGTCGCCGAACTTGGTGAAGAAGCCCATCACCGCCTCGGCGGCATGGTCGGTGCCCACCACCAGGCCGGCGCGGGCGTTGGCGATGGTGTACTGCGCGACCATGCGGATACGCGCCTTGGTGTTTCCCAGGGCGAAGTCGCGGGTGGCCGGGGCCAGGCCTTCCAGCGCCTGGGTCTCGGCGGCCAGCGCCTGCACGGCCGGGCCGATGTTCACGGTGTGGCGCTCGTCGGGGGCGATGCAGTCCACCGAGTCCTGGGCGTCCTGCTCGTCGCCCTGCACGTTGTACGGCAGGCGCACGGCGAGGAAGCGGTAGTCCGGGTTGCCGGTCTCGGCGCGCAGGCCTTCCACGGCACGCTGGCAGAGCATGCCGGCGGTAAGCGAGTCGACGCCGCCGCTGATGCCCAGCACCAGAGTCTTCAGTCCCGAACCCTTCAGGCAGTCCTGGATGAAGCGCACGCGACGCTGGATCTCGGCCTGCAGCTGGGCGTCGGACTGGAAGGGCGGCTGCACGTTGAGTTCTCTGGCGATGGCGGCCTGTCTGTCTTTCATCTGGAGGGCTCCTGTGGAAAGCGGAAAAAGGGTTACACCGGCACCTTGAACACGTGGCGCAGGTAGGCGACGAAGTTCTCGTCGCGGCATTGGGTCTTGCCCGGGGTGCCGGAAATCTTCGCCACGGGGTGGCCGTTGCAGGCCGTCATCTTGATCACGATGTTCATCGGCTCGACGCCGGGAATGTCGCAGGTCAGGTTGGTACCGATACCGAAGCTCAAGTTGATCTTGCCACGCAATGCACGGAAGAGCTGCAACGCCTTGGGCATGTCGAGGCCGTCGGAGAACACCAGGGTCTTGGTCATCGGGTCGATCCCCAGGCGGCGGTAGTGGGCGATGGCCTTCTCGGCCCAGGCCAGCGGGTCGCCCGAATCGTGGCGCAGGCCGTCGAAGAGCTTGGCGAAGTACAGGTCGAAGTCGCTGAGGAAGGCGTCCATGGTAATGCAGTCGGTCAGCGCGATGCCCAGTTGGCCACGGTATTCGCGCACCCAGCAGTCCAGCGCGGCGATCTGGCTGTCGATCAGCCGCGGGCCGAGTTGCTGGTGCGCCATCAGCCATTCATGGGCCATGGTGCCGATGGGCTTCACGTCGAATTCGCGGGCCAGGTGCACGTTGCTGGTGCCGACGAAGCGGCCGGGGAAATCGCGCTTCAAGATGTGCACGACCTCTTCCTGGGTGCGGTAGGAGAAACGCCGGCGGGTACCGAAGTCGGCCACCTGGAACTCCTTCAGCTCCTCAATGCTGGCGTTGCCGGCAAGCCAGTCGAGCTTGCGGTAGAGCTGCTCGCCGACCTGCTCCAGCACCACCTCGCGGTAGCGATAGCGGTTGCGCACCTCGCTGACGATGGCCAGCAGCGGCACTTCGAAGAGGATCACGTGCAGCCACGGCCCGCGCAGGCGGATGGCCAGCTGATCATCTTCGATGCTGGTGTGCACGTAGCGCAGGTTGAAGCGGAACAGGCTGAGGAAGCGGATGAAGTCCGGCTTGATGAACGGGATGCGCTCGAGGAAGGCCAGTTGGTCCGGCGTGGCTTCCAGCTCGGCCAGGCGTTCGATCTGGTAGCGGATTTCCGCCAGATACGGGCGCAGGTCCTCGGCATTGCGGCAGCGGAACTCCCACTCCACTTCGGCGTTGGGGTAGTTGTGCAGCACCGCCTGCATCATCGTCAGCTTGTAGAAGTCGGTGTCCAGCAGGTTCTGCACGATGCGCTCGGCAAACACGCTCTCGGCCATGATCAGTTCTCCCTGATGCCCATGAGGGCTTCGTCCAGCTCGTTCTCGTCGGCGCAGAGGGTGACCCCGGCGCTGCGCATTTCGTTGCAGGCTACCTTCGCGGTTTCCTCGGCGATGGCTCGGCAGGCCGGCAGGTACAGCAGCACCTGGAAGCCGGCGCGGCGCAGTTGCAGCGCGGTGGTCTTCACGCAGTAATCCAGCGCCAGGCCGCCCACCAGTACGTGGCTGACCGCGTTCTGCCGCAGGTATTCGATCACCCCGGTGCTGCGCCGTTCCGCCAGGTCGTGGAAGCACGCACCGTAGGGGTGCAGATCCGGTTCGACGCCCTTCCAGATGAAGAAGTCGTAGTCCATCGGCTGGGGCAGTTCGTCCAGCAGCTCGAAGCCCGGCGTGCCCGGCACGCAGTGGCTGACCCAGGTGAGGTCGGCATTGGGCAGGCTGAGCGGCTGCAGCATCTGTGCCGGCTCGCTCACCACCCAGGGGGCTTGTGGGGTGTGGGCGTCCTTGCTGCCCAGGCGCAGGCTGGCGCGTTCGGCCATGAGGTTGAGGGCGCCGCCGATGGCGTCACCGCCGGGCACTGGCAGTTCATCGGGGCAGAGCGGGGTGAAGCCTTTCTGGGCGTCTACATCGAAGCTGGCGATCAGGTTCATGGAAGCCTCCGCTTGACCGTGGGGGTCTGTCGTGGCTACATAATTCACGACGTGAAATAAGTCGTCAAGCAGAAAGGCGAAAAAAGATTGGAGGTGGAAGATGCTTTCTGTACATGGTGAAATAAGTCACAGGACTTCTTCCAACGAAGGAGCATTCGAGGAGCGTCGATGAGTAGCGCTGAAGTGCTGGCCACCGTGGATATCGTGGCGTTGCGCCTGAACCCCGAGCGCGGGTTGGAGCTGCTGCTGATCCGCCGCGCCCAGGCGCCGTTCGAGGGGCAGTGGGCGCTGCCCGGTGTGCTGATCAACGGCCGCTGCGCCGACCATGGTCTGGACGACGCCGCCCTGCGCGCGTTGCGCGAAAAGGCGCGCGTGCGGCCTGCCTACGTGGAGCAGGTGGCGACCGTGGGCAATGCGGTACGCGACCCGCGTGGCTGGTCGCTGAGCGTGTTCTACCTCGTGCTGGTGGCGCCGGACACCGAGCTGGCCGCTGACGATCTGGACTTCGTGCCGCTGGAGGCCGTGCGCGGCGAGCGCTTCGCCTTGCCTTTCGATCACACCCAACTGGTGCAGCAGGCCTGCGAGCGGTTGGCGGGCAAGTCGGTGTACAGCGCCTTGCCGCTGCACCTGCTGCCGGAGCGCTTCACGGTTGCGGAGGCTTTGAAGGCCTTCGAGTGGTCCATCGGCGAGGAAATCCAGCACTCCAGCCTGCGCGGAAGGCTGGAGCGGATGAAGGCCGCGGGCTGGGTGGAAGACACCGGTGAGCGCCACCAGCCGCCGATGGGGCGGCCGCAGCATGTCCTGCGTTTCACGCCGCAGGGGGATGGGGCGTTCGTGTTTGATCGGAGCCTGTTGGTCTAGGTGTTTTCGGGGAGTGCGAAGAGGGCGCTCCCGACCGCACAGAAATCACCCTTCCATCCGCTCCGCAATCCACTCCACGAATGCCCTGACCTTGGGCACCGCCGCCGCGTGCTCGGGGTACGCCAGGTAGTATCCGTTGCGGCTTTCCAGCCCGTGCTCCCAGGCGATCACCAGCTTGCCCTCGCTCAGTTCCTCCTCCACCAGGAAGCGCGGCAGCAGCGCTACTCCGCAGCCGGCTTGCGCCGCGCGAATGCACATGTAAAAGGTGTCGAAGCGCGGCCCGTGGTAGCTGTGCTCGCTGTGCTGGCCGAGGCTCAGGAACCACTCGTGCCAGGCCTCCTGGCGCGTGGCGTTCTGCAGCAGGACCAGGTCGGCCAGTTGCGTCGGCTCGCTCAGCGGTTGCGCCGGCAGGATCGCCGGTGAACACACCGGCACCATCTCTTCGCCGAACAGCGCCACGCACTCTGCGCCGGGGAGGGTTGCCGCGCCGAAGAAGAAGGCGATGTCGCAGCGTGATTGCAGCAGGTCGCCGGGTTCCAGCTCCTGGCGCAGGTCCAGGTGGATGTTCGGGTGGCGATGACGCCAGCCGTTCAGCCTCGGGATCAGCCAGCGCGCGCCGAAGGTCGGTGGCGTTGCCACCCGCAGCACTTCGGTCTCGCCGCCGTAGGACAGCAGGTAATGGGTGGACATCTCCACCTGGGTGAGGATCTTGCGTACCTCCACCAGGTACAGGTCGCCCGCCGGAGTCAGTTGCAGGCGACGGCGCACGCGGCGGAACAGCAGGTGCTGGAGCATCTCCTCCAGCTGCGCCACCTGCTTGCTGACTGCGCTCTGGGTCAGGTTCAGCTCTTCGGAAGCGCGGGTGAAACTCAGGTGCCGCGCCACCGCTTCGAAGCATTGCAGGGCGGTCATGGACGGCAGGTGGCGTTTGCTCAGCATGGCGGGCAGTTCATGAATTTACGGAATGATGTGCATAGGAAACGTCGTTTGTTGTGCCTCGGCAAGCCGTTTATTACTGCTGGCATTCCGTCAGGTCATCTGAAAAGAACTGGAGTCCGCATGATTTCCGCACTGCTCGAATCCCTCGGCGTCGACCCCCGCCTGGTCACCGGTGGTGATCAGGTCATCCACTCGCCCATCGATGGCAGCCGCCTGGGCGCCGTGCGCCTGGAAAGCGCCGCCGAGGTGGAGCAGAAGATCGGCCGCGCCGCCCACGCCTTCGACGCCTGGCGCAAGGTGCCGGCGCCGCGACGTGGCGAGCTGGTGCGGCTGTTCGGCGAGGAGCTGCGCACGAGCAAGGCGGCACTGGGCGAGCTGGTGTCCTGGGAGGCCGGCAAGATCACCCAGGAAGGCCAGGGCGAAGTGCAGGAGATGATCGACATCTGCGACTTCGCCGTCGGCCTGTCGCGCCAGCTCTACGGCCTGACCATCGCTTCCGAGCGCCCCGGCCACCATATGCGCGAGACCTGGCATCCGCTGGGCGTGGTCGGCGTCATCAGCGCCTTCAACTTCCCGGTGGCGGTCTGGTCGTGGAACACCGCGCTGGCGCTGGTCTGCGGCAACTCGGTGGTGTGGAAACCGTCGGAGAAAACCCCGCTCACCGCGCTGGCCTGCCAGGCGCTGTTCGAGCGTGCACTGAAGAAATTCGGCGATGCGCCGGAGTACCTGAGCCAGGTGGTGATCGGCGATCGCAGTGCCGGCGAAGCGCTGGTGGACGACGCGCGCGTCGCCCTGGTCAGCGCCACCGGCAGTACTCGCATGGGCCGCGAAGTCGGCCCGCGCGTGGCGGCCCGTTTCGGTCGCAGCATCCTCGAGCTGGGTGGCAACAACGCGATGGTCCTGGCGCCCAGTGCCGATCTCGACATGGCCGTGCGTGCCGTGCTGTTCAGCGCCGTTGGCACCGCCGGGCAGCGCTGCACCACGCTGCGCCGGCTGATTGCCCACGAGTCGGTGAAGGACGAATTCGTCAGCCGTCTGAAAACGGCTTACGCCAAGGTGCGCATCGGCCATCCGCTGGAGGGCAACCTGATCGGCCCGCTGATCGACGAGCGCAGCTTCCTGGCCATGCAGGGCGCACTGGAGCAGGCGCGCGGCGAGGGCGGCGTGGTATTCGGCGGTGAGCGCCAGCTGGCGGACCAGTTTCCGCAGGCCTATTACGTGTCGCCGGCCATCGTCGAGATGCCCGAGCAGAGCGAGGTGGTGCGCAGCGAGACCTTCGCGCCGATCCTCTATGTCGTGCCCTACAAGGACTTCAACGATGCGGTGGCGCTGAACAACGGCGTGCCGCAAGGCCTGTCGTCGTGCATCTTCACCACCGACCTGCGCGAGGCCGAGGCCTTCATCTCGGCGGTGGGCAGCGACTGCGGCATCGCCAACGTCAACATCGGCCCCAGTGGCGCGGAGATCGGTGGCGCCTTCGGCGGCGAGAAGGAAACCGGCGGCGGCCGCGAGTCCGGCTCCGACGCCTGGAAGGGCTATATGCGCCGGCAGACCAACACCGTGAACTACTCGCGGGAACTGCCGCTGGCCCAGGGCATAGTCTTCGACTGAGCACAGTCTGTGGCCGGGAAAACACCGTAGGGCGAATAACCTGGAACAGGTTATCCGCCGACCCGCTGCGGCGGATAACGCTGGCGCGTTATGCGCCCTAAGGCGGGCCCAACCGCTGTTCAGAGTCATTCACAAAGGTTCGCGTAGAAGGATCGCTGGATGTCGCTTCGCCAAGAGTGTCTGTGGGAATACCTGACGCCCGACCGCCCGGAAGCTCCGGAGCTGCGTGGGGATCGCAAGGTCGACGTGTGTGTCATCGGCGCCGGGTTCACTGGCCTGTCCGCCGCGTTGCACCTGCTGGAGCGGGGCCAGAAGGTCTGCGTACTGGAAGCTCATGCCACCGGGCACGGTGGCTCGGGGCGTAACGTCGGGCTGGTCAACGCCGGCCTGTGGATCCCGCCGGACGAGATCGAAGCGGGCATGGGCGCGGAGGTCGGCCAGCGGGTCAACCGCATGCTCGGTAATGCGCCCTCGCTGGTGTTCTCGCTGATCGACCAGTACGGCATCGATTGCCAGGCACGCCGCGAAGGCACCTTGCACATGGCGCACAACGCCCGTGGCCTCGCCGACCTGCGCAGCCGCTGCGAGCAGTGGAGCCGCCGCGGCGCCCCGGTGGAGCTGCTGACCGGCTCCGAGTGCGAGCAAGCCTGCGGCACGGACAAGATCGCCGGCGCGCTGCTGGACCGCCGCGCCGGCACGCTCAACCCCATGGCCTACGTCAGCGGCCTGGCCCGCGCGGTGGTGGGCCTGGGCGGCGAGCTGTACCACCACTCCCCGGTGGTCGGTCTGGTGCGCGTGGGCAATGCGTGGAACGTGATCACTGCCGGTGGCGTGGTCAGCGCCGAGCAGGTGGTGATCGCCTCCAGCGCCTACACCGAAGGCGAGTGGACGCAACTGCGCCGCACCTTCTTCCCCGGCTACTACTACCAGGTCGCCTCGCGTCCGCTGGAGGGTGCCGAGGCCGCGCGCATCCTGCCGGGCGGGCAGGGCTCCTGGGATACCCGCCAGGTGCTCAGCAGCATCCGCCGCGATGCCGATGGCCGCCTGCTGCTGGGCAGCCTCGGCAAGGGCACCGGCAAGCCGGCGTGGTTCCTGAAAAGCTGGGCGGACCGCATCCAGCAGCACTACTTCCCGAAGCTGGGCAAGGTGGACTGGGAGTTCACCTGGACCGGCTGCATCGACTTCACCCCCGACCACCTCATGCGCCTGTTCCAGCCGGCGCCGGGGCTGGTCGCCATGAGCGGCTACAACGGCCGCGGCGTCACCACCGGCACGGTGGTGGGCAAGGCCTTCGCCGACTTCCTGCTGGACGGGGACACCCGTGCCCTGCCGATGCCGCTCAGGCCCATGGAGGAAATTTCCGCCGTGGGCCTGCGCAGCTGCCTCTACGAGGCCGGCTTCTCCCTCTACCACGCCGGGCAATGCCTGCGGGTAGTGATCTGAGGCGGTCGCGGCCGGGGCGGGCGCCGCCCCCGGTTTGACCCGCCAACGCTCGCTGCACTTTGGTCTAGCCTCTTATGGTGCGTTACCCCGACGGGTCTGCACCGCGGATGTGCACTTCGGTGACAGCGACGGTTACGGTTGGGGTTGCGCCTGTGGTGGCTGGAAGAAGCCAGCCCACGGGACGGTTGGTTGCACCCTTGCGGCTGCCTGGTTGCACCTTTTGCTTTCAGTGGGTTGCACGTGTCTAGCGCTTGATATCTGCCAGCCCCGGCTGGTTTTGCTGTAGGACTTGGTTAATAACAAAAACGAATGGCACGCCGCTTGCTGTTGATTAATCGCAAAGTCGCTGAATCGCTATACGAGAAATCGCCAACAAGAAATACACACGCGCCATTACAAAAACCCTCAGGAGCAAAACTCCATGTCGCAGAAGATTTTCAGAAAAGGTTTTCTGGCTCTGGCGGTCACCACCGCGCTGGGCATGTCTTCCGTAGTACAGGCCGATGTCGTTATCGGGGTCGCAGGACCGCACACCGGGGCCAACGCCTCGTTCGGGGAACAGTACTGGCGTGGGGCCAATATGGCCGCCGACGCAATCAACGCCGCCGGGGGCGTCAACGGGGAAAAGATCAAGCTGGTGAAGGCCGACGATGCCTGTGAGCCCAAGCAGGCCGTGGCCGTCGCCAACCGTCTGGTCGACCAGGACAAGGCCATCGGTGTGGTCGGCCACTTCTGCTCCTCCAACACCATTCCCGCCTCCGAGGTCTATGACGAGGCCGGCCTCATCACCATCACCCCCGGCTCGACCAACCCGAAAGTCACCGAGCGCGGCCTTTCCGGCATGTTCCGCATGTGCGGCCGCGACGACCAGCAGGGCGTGGTCGCCGGCAACTACATCGTCAACGTGCTCAAGGCCAAGAAGGTTGCGGTGATCCACGACAAGGACACCTACGGCCAGGGCCTGGCCGATGCGACCAAGGCGCAGTTGAACAAGCTGGGCGTCACCGAAGTGCTCTACGAGGGCCTGACCCGCGGCGAGAAGGACTTCAACGCCCTGGTCACCAAGATCCGTTCCTCGGGCGCGGAAGTGGTGTTCTTCGGCGGCCTGCACCCCGAAGCCGGCCCGCTGGTCCGCCAGATGCGCGAGCAGGGCCTGACCACCGTGTTCTTCTCCGATGACGGCATCGTCACCGACGAACTGGTCACCACCGCCGGCGGCCCGCAGTACACCAAGGGCGTGCTGATGACCTTCGGCGCCGACCCGCGCCTGATCCCCGAAGGCAAGGCCGTGGTGGACAAGTTCCGCGCCAGCGGCTTCGAGCCCGAAGGCTACACCCTCTATGCCTACGCCTCGCTGCAGGCACTGGCCGCCGCCTTCAACGGTGCGGGCAAGAACGATCCCCAGGCGGCCAGCAAGTGGCTGCACACCCACCCGGTCGACACCGTCATGGGCAAGAAGGAGTGGGACGACAAGGGCGACCTGAAGGTCTCCGACTATGTCGTTTACCAGTGGGACGACAAGGGCAAGTACCACCAGCTGGAGAAACAGAAGTAAGGGGCCGGCTGCTGCCTGAGCAGCCGTGTGTCATCGGCCGGGCCTTCCCGGCCGGTGGCGCGGGCCTGCGAGCAGCGATTGCGCACCCCGTCCGATCTGCCGGCGCCGCCACGAGCGGCGCCGGTATCCCCGCAGGTCGGCGCTTGCCCGGCGACGGTCACGAGCCGTTCAGCCCGCCTGTCGCCCGCCTTCCCTGCCCTGTCTGTGTGAGTACCCAATCGTGGACGGTATCTTCCTCCAGCAAATGATCAACGGGCTGACCCTGGGGTCGGTCTACGGCCTGATCGCCATCGGCTACACGATGGTCTACGGCATCATCGGCATGATCAACTTCGCCCACGGCGAGGTGTACATGATCTCCGCCTACCTCTCGGCGGTGGGCCTGGCGCTGCTGGCCTTCTTCGGCCTGCAGTCGTTCCCGCTGCTGATCCTCGGCACCCTGGTCTTCACCCTCTTCGTCACCGGCGTGTATGGCTGGGTGATCGAGCGGATCGCCTACAAGCCGCTGCGCAACTCCACGCGCCTGGCGCCGCTGATCTCCGCCATCGGCATGTCGCTGATCCTGCAGAACTACGTGCAGCTGGCCCAGGGCCCGCGCCAGCAAGGCGTGCCGACCCTGCTCGATGGCGCCTTCAAGTTCCACATCGGCGAAGGCTTCGTGCAGCTGACCTACACCAAGGTGTTCATCCTCATCGCCGCCTTCGTCGGCATGGGCGTGCTGACCTACGTGATCCAGCACACCAAGCTGGGGCGCATGTGCCGAGCCACCCAGCAGGACCGCAAGATGGCCTCGATCCTGGGGATCAACACCGACCGGGTGATCTCCTACGTGTTCATCATCGGTGCCGCCATGGCCGCGCTGGCCGGCGTGCTGATCACCATGAACTACGGCACCTTCGACTTCTACGCCGGCTTCATCATCGGCATCAAGGCGTTCACCGCAGCCGTGCTCGGCGGCATCGGCTCGCTGCCCGGCGCCATGCTCGGCGGCCTGATCCTGGGGGTGGCCGAGGCGCAGTTCTCCGGCATGGTCAATACCGACTTCAAGGACGTGTTCGCCTTCGGCCTGTTGGTGACCATCCTGATCTTCCGGCCGCAAGGGCTCCTGGGGCGTCCCCAGGTATCGAAGGTGTAAGCATGATGTCCGCAACCCAGACCTCTGCCGCGCCGAAGCCGGCGCGCATCGATATCAAGAAGAGCCTCGTCGACACCGTACTGGCCGGGCTGATCGCCCTGATCGTTTTCGGCCCCATCGTCGGCGTGGTGCTCGACGGCTACAGCTTCAAGCTCGAACCCGTGCGCCTGGCCTGGATGATCGGCGCGGTGATGCTCGGCCGTCTGCTGCTCAGCCTGTACCTGCAGACGCCGGCCGGCCTGCGCATCATGGACCGCTTCGACAGCTCCGATTCGGGCATCAGCGTGCTGCCGCCGGGCTACAAGACGCGCCTGCGCTGGATCATCCCGATCGTCATCGTGGCGGCGGTGATCTTCCCGTTCTTCGCCAGCAAGTACCTGCTCACCGTGATCATCCTCGGGCTGATCTACGTGCTGCTGGGCCTGGGCCTGAACATCGTGGTCGGCCTCGCCGGCCTGCTCGATCTGGGCTACGTGGCGTTCTACGCCATCGGCGCCTATGGCCTGGCGCTGGGCTACCAGTACCTCGGCCTGGGCTTCTGGACGGTGCTGCCGCTGGCGGCCCTGACCGCCGCACTGGCGGGAGCGCTGCTGGGCTTCCCGGTACTGAGGATGCACGGTGACTACCTGGCCATCGTGACCCTGGGCTTCGGCGAGATCATCCGCCTGATCCTCAACAACTGGCTGTCCTTCACCGGCGGCCCGAACGGCATGCCGGTGCCGTCGCCGACCTTCTTCGGCCTCGAGTTCGGCCGCCGGGCGAAGGAGGGGGGCACGCCGATCCACGAGTTCCTCGGCATCGATTACAACCAGAACTTCAAGTTCCTGTTCATCTACGTGGTGCTCTTCCTGGTGGTGATGCTGGTGCTCTACATCAAGCACCGACTGACCCGCATGCCGGTCGGCCGCGCCTGGGAGGCGCTGCGCGAGGACGAGATCGCCTGTCGCGCCATGGGCCTGAACCACGTGCTGGTGAAGCTCTCGGCGTTCATGCTCGGCGCTTCCACCGCCGGCCTGGCCGGGGTGTTCTTCGCCAGCTACCAGGGCTTCGTCAACCCGTCCTCCTTCACCTTCTTCGAGTCGGCGCTGATCCTCGCCATCGTGGTGCTGGGCGGCATGGGTTCCACCGTGGGCGTGGTGATCGCCGCGTTCGTCCTCACCGTCGCGCCGGAACTGCTGCGCAGCTTCGCCGACTACCGCGTGCTGCTGTTCGGCATCCTCATGGTGCTGATGATGATCTGGCGACCGCGCGGGCTGATCCGCATCAGCCGCTCGGGCTTCGCCGTACGCAAGGGGGTGGCGCCATGAGCGGTGACAAGATCCTCAGCGTCGAGCACCTGATGATGCACTTCGGTGGCATCAAGGCGCTCAACGACGTCAACCTCGACGTGGAGCGCGGCTCCATCACCGCGCTGATCGGCCCCAACGGTGCCGGCAAGACCACGGTGTTCAACTGCCTCACCGGCTTCTACAAGGCCACCGGCGGCAACATCCTGCTCAACACCCAGGGCGGCACCACGGATGTGATCAAGGTGCTCGGCCAGCCGTTCCAGGCCGGTGACTTCGTCAACCCGGCGCAATTCGGCAACCGCGTGTACTACAAGATGTTCGGCGGCACCCACCTGGTGAACCGCGCAGGGCTCGCGCGGACCTTCCAGAATATCCGGCTGTTCCGCGAGATGTCGGTGGTGGAGAACCTGCTGGTGGCCCAGCACATGTTCGTCAACCGCAACCTCATCGCCGGCGTGCTCAACACCCCCGGCTACCGCCGCGCGGAAAGCGAGGCGCTGGACCACGCCTTCTACTGGCTGGAAGTGGTCGACCTGGTGGACTGCGCCAACCGCCTGGCCGGCGAGATGTCCTACGGGCAGCAGCGTCGCCTGGAGATCGCCCGCGCCATGTGTACGCGGCCCGAGCTGATCTGCCTCGATGAGCCTGCCGCCGGCCTCAACCCCGCTGAAACCCAGGCCCTGGCGCGCATCGTGCGCTACCTGCGCGACCACCACGGCATCACCGTGCTGCTGATCGAGCACGACATGGGCATGGTGATGAATATCTCCGACCACATCATCGTGCTCGACCACGGCGTGGTCATCGCCCGTGGCGGCCCGGAGGAGATTCGCCACAACGACAAGGTCATTGCCGCCTATCTCGGCGCAGACGAAGAGGAGCTGGCATGACGGCGCCGATGTTGGAATTCCGTGAGGTGGATGTGTTCTACGGGCCGATCCAGGCGCTGAAGAAGGTATCGCTGACCGTCAACGAAGGGGAGACCGTGGCGCTGATCGGCGCCAACGGCGCGGGCAAGTCGACGCTGCTGATGTCGATCTTCGGCCAGCCTCGCGCGGCCGCTGGCGCGATCCTCTACAAGGGCCAGGACATCCGCCACAAGTCCGCGCACTACGTGGCCTCCAACGGCATCGCGCAGTCGCCGGAAGGCCGCCGGGTGTTCCCCGACATGAGCGTGGAGGAGAACCTGCTGATGGGCACCATCCCCATCGGCATGGACCACGCCCAGGAAGACATGCAGCGCATGTTCGACCTCTTCCCGCGCCTGAAGGAGCGGCGCAACCAGCGCGCCATGACCATGTCCGGTGGCGAACAGCAGATGCTCGCCATCGCCCGCGCGCTGATGAGCCGGCCCAAGCTGCTGCTGCTCGACGAACCCTCGCTGGGCCTGGCGCCCATCGTGGTCAAGCAGATCTTCCAGACCCTGCGCGAGCTGGCGCAGAGCGGGATGACGCTGTTCCTCGTGGAGCAGAACGCCAACCATGCGCTCAAGCTGTCCGACCGTGGCTACGTGATGGTCAACGGCGAGATCCGCCTGAGCGGTACCGGTGCGGAACTGCTGGGTAACCAGGAGGTTCGCAACGCGTACCTGGGCGGGCACTGAAGTTCTTTGCTCTTCGTAGGAGCGAGCTTGCTCGCGAACAGCTCCGCAGCGGGGTTGGTTCGCGAGCAAGCTCGCTCCTACAGGGGCGCCCCCCGCCATTTCCCAGAGGGGTTTCCATGCAAGACCTCCGCTTCCTCACCAATGCCGACGTCGCCGAACGCCTGAGTTATCCCCAGCTGATCGAGGCCCTGCGCATCGGTCTTGCCGGCGACTGCGAAGCCCCGGTGCGTGGCTGCCATGAACTGCAGGACAACGCCTCGCTGCTGACCATGCCCGTGTGGCGGCCGGGGCAGGACATCGGCGTGAAGCTGGTCACCGTGTTTCCCGGCAACGGCGCAAAGAACCTGCCGGCAGTAGCCGCACTGTTCTGCCTGTTCGACGGTGAAACCGGCCGCCCGCTGGCGATGCTCGAAGCTTCGGAAATGACTGCACGGCGCACCGCCTGCACCTCCGCGCTGGCCGCCGATTACCTGGTGCGCCGCGATGCCCGTCGTTTGCTCATCGTCGGCAGCGGTACGCTGGCGCCGCACATGGTCCGCGCCCACTGCTCGGTGCGCGAGTACGAGGACATCGCCATCTGGGGTCGCCACGAAGAGAAGGCGAGTGCGTTGGTAAAGCAGCTGCAGGACGAAGGCTATCCCGCCCACGCCTGCGTCGACCTGCGCGGTGGTGTGGCGGCGGCGGACTGCATCAGCTGCGTCACCACTTCCCGCGAGCCGATCGTCCACGGCGCCTGGTTGCGCTCGGGCTGCCACCTCGACCTGGTGGGCGCCTTCCTGCCGAGCATGCGCGAGACCGACAGCGAAGCCGTGCGCCGCGCACGGATCGTCGTCGACACCCGCGAAGGCGCGCTGGAGGAGGCGGGCGACCTGCTGATCCCCCTGGGCGAGGGCTTGATCGAGCAAAGCGCCCTTCACTGCCAGCTCAGCGACCTGCTGCAGGGGCGCGGCGCGCGTGGGGACGACCGCGAGATCACCCTGTTCAAATCCGTGGGTTACGCACTGGAAGACCTGATCGCGGCGCGACTGCTGGTGCGCTGAAAGTTGTCCCGAAAATCTGTGGGCCGGCCTGTGGATAACATCTGGGAGAACGTCGCCAGGCCCCATGGCCGCAGGCTCCGCGAGGGCCGCTCGAATTCTGTTCGATTAGCCTGCAACCCCTGTATGGATGGACAGGTACGGCATCGCGGAAAAGTTCCGGAGACCGGACAATTGTCCCCGTCCACCGTTGAAAGACCTGTGGATAACCTTGGGAAGAACTCCTCCAGCGCAGCGGTGGCGCGGCCTGCGCGCAGGCGCTCGAAAATCGTCCAGCCGGGCAGAGCGGGTGCGCTTGCCCACAAAAGCCGTGGAGCAGTCTGTGGACAAGGTGGGCGCAACTCTCGGTACGCCCGCAGCCACGGGGCTTTCGCGCGGCTGTGCGGGTTTTATCCAGCGCGGCTGTAACGCAACGCGGCGAGCCCGGACTGTTATGCTCGGCCGACCGACAAGAACGCGCGCGGCACGATTTCCCGGCAGGTACCGGTGACGGCGGCGCCCAGTAGAGGACTTAGCGATGACCACTCCCACCCTGTTCATTACCGGCGCCACCTCTGGCTTCGGCGAAGCCTGTGCACGGCGTTTCGCCCGTGATGGCTGGTCGCTGGTGATCACCGGCCGCCGCGAGGATCGCCTGAACGCGCTGGCCCAGGAGCTTTCCGCCGAGACCGACGTGCTGCCGCTGGTGCTCGACGTGCGCGACCGTGCGGCGATGACCGCCGCCGTGGACAGCCTGCCGGAGAAGTTCGCCAAGCTGCGTGGCCTGATCAACAACGCCGGCCTCGCCCTGGGCACCGACCCGGCGCAGGAGTGCGAGCTGGATGACTGGGACACCATGGTGGACACCAACATCAAGGGCCTGATGTACGCCACCCGCCTGCTGCTGCCGCGCCTGATCGCCCACGGCCCGGGCGCGAGCATCCTCAACCTGGGTTCGGTGGCCGGCCACTGGCCCTATCCGGGCGGCCATGTGTACGGCGCCACCAAGGCCTTCGTCGAGCAGTTCTCGCTGAACCTGCGCTGCGACTTGCAGGGCACCGGCGTACGCGTCACCAACCTCGAGCCGGGCATGTGCGAGAGCGAGTTCTCCCTGGTGCGCTTCGGCGGTGACCAGGCGAAGTACGACAAGACCTATGCCGGCGCCGAGCCGATCCAGTCCGCGGACATCGCCGAGACCATCCACTGGATCCTGAACCAGCCGCCGCACATCAACATCAACACCCTGGAGATCATGCCGGTGAGCCAGGCATGGGCGGGGTTCTCGGTACATCGCAAGGGCTGATCGAGTGGTCCGCTGTGTCGGTGGGGGCGGATGGATCCTTCGTAGCCGCCGCTGGACCTTCCCGCAGGGCGTATAACGCGCCAGCGTTATACGCCGACCAGGGGCCGGCGGATAACCTGTTTCAGGTTATGCGCCCTACGGGGCTCTTCGTAGGAGCGAGCTTGCTCGCGAAGAGCTCCGCAGCGGGAGTGGTTCGCGAGCAAGCTCGCTCCCACAGGTTATGGCGTCAGCCGGCGAGCAGCCAGGCACCGGCGCCGGCCGAAGCCAGGCCGGCGAAACGCACCAGCGGCGCCGCCGCCTGCGGCAATACGCGAACCAGACCGTAACCCGCCGCATGCAGCGCGGCAGTCGCGCCGACGAAGCCGGCGGCGTACAGCCACGGGCTGCTCAGGTCCGGCAACTCCAGCCCGTGGGCCACGCCGTGGGCGAGGGCGAACAGCGCAGTGATGCCCATCGCCACTGCCAGCGGCGGTCGAACCGCCAGCGCCACGCACAGCCCCAGCGCCAATACCGACGCCGCGATGCCGGTTTCCATGAACGGAATTTCCAGCCCCTCGAAGCCCAGCAACCCGCCGATCAGCATGGCGCCGACGAAGGTGCAGGGCAGTGCCAGGCGCGCGGCGCCTTGTTGCTGAGCGGCCCAGAGGCCGACGGCGACCATCGCCAGGAGATGGTCGAGGCCGGTGATGGGGTGGGCAATGCCGGCGATCAGGCCGTGGTCGCCGTGGCCCGGATGGGCAAAGGCCACCGCCGGGGTGAGGAACAGCGCCAGGCTGTAGAGGGCTTTACGCAGGGTCATGGTCATTCCTTGGTCGGTGGGGCTGTTCAGGCTGCGCTCAGCAGGCCCTGGCGTTCGATGAAGGTGATGATCTCGGCCAGGCCCTGGCCGGTCTTCTGGTTGCTGAACACGAAGGGCTTGTCGCCGCGCATGCGCGTGGCGTCCTGGTCCATCACTTCCAGGGAGGCGCCTACCAGCGGGGCGAGGTCGATCTTGTTGATCACCAGCAGGTCGGACTTGCAGATGCCCGGGCCGCCCTTGCGCGGGATCTTGTCGCCGGCGGAAACGTCGATCACGTAGAGGGTCAGGTCCGACAGCTCGGGGCTGAAGGTGGCCGAGAGGTTGTCGCCGCCGGATTCCACCAGGATCAGGTCCAGACCGGGGAAGCGGCGGTTGAGCTGGTCGACGGCTTCGAGGTTGATCGAAGCGTCCTCGCGGATCGCCGTGTGCGGGCAGCCGCCGGTTTCCACGCCGATGATCCGCTCCGGCTCCAGTGCTTCGTTGCGGACCAGGAACTGCGCGTCTTCCTGGGTGTAGATGTCGTTGGTGACCACGGCGATGTTGTAGCGCTGGCGCAGGGCGCGGCACAGCGCCAGGGTCAGGGCGGTCTTGCCGGAGCCCACCGGGCCGCCGATGCCGACGCGAAGAGGTTGAGAGTTCATGGCAGTTCTCCTAGGAGCGGAACAGACGGCTGTATTGGGTTTCGTGGGTCATGCAGGCCAGCGCGAGCCCGAAGGGCGCGCCGCCGTGGGGATCGTTTTCCAGCGCGGCCCGGCAGGCGGCGTCGAGCTCGGGGAGCAGTTGCGAGGTGAGCTTCTGCGCGGCCAGCTGGCCCAGCGGCAGGGTTTTCATCAGCACCGCCAGCTGGTTCTCCAGCCAGCTCCACAGCCAGGCGCCGAGGGCCTGTTCCGGGGACAGCTCCCAGGCGCGGGCGGCCAGCGCCCAGGCGGCGGCGAAAGAGGGTTCGGCCTGCTCGGCGAGCCACTGGCGAGCGGGTTCGTCCAGCTCGGGCAGGGCTTCGAGCAACTGGCCGAGGGAGAAGCCCATCTGCCGGTTCTCAAGGCCGAGCTCGCGGGTCTCGCGGCTGGCGCGATGGCGCTCGGCGGCATCGCGCAGGGCGTCCCAGTCGGCGCTCTGCGCGGCGCGCAGCAATTCGGCCAGCAGGGGGCCTTCGAAGCGCGCGAGGTTCAGGTGCAGTTGATCGACAAGCCAGGTGCGGGCGCCGTCGGCGTCCTTCACCTGGCCCTGGTCGATGGCACTTTCCAGCCCTTGCGAGTAGCTGTAACCGCCGATGGGCAACTGCGGGCTGGCCAGGCGCAGCAGCGCCCAGAGGGGGGTCACCGGCGCACTCCGAACTGATGCAGCTTCGGCGCGTAGTTGAATTCTTCTTCGCCGTGATGCGAATGGTGATGCCCACCACCGTAGGCGCCGTGTTCCGGCTGGAAGGGCGCTTCGATGGCCTCCACCGTGGCGCCGAGCTGGTCGAGCATGGCCTTGAGCACGTAGTCGTCGAGCAGGCGCAGCCAGCCTTCGCCGACCTGCAGGGCGACGTGGCGGTTGCCCAGGTGATAGGCCGCACGGTTCAGCTCACGGGCGTTTACGCAGGTGACGTGAAGCAGTTTTTCCGGTGCCGCGCAGACACGCACCACCCGCCCATCGTTGGCCAGCAGGTACTCGCCATCGGCCAGCGGCGACTGGCCGCGTTCGAGGAACAGGCCGACGTCTTCTCCGCTGGCGCTGAAGCAGCGCAGGCGGCTCTTGCTGCGCGCCTCGTAGTTCAGGCGCAGTTCGGCGTCCCAGTGTTCGCGGGGTTCGATTCGTTGGTGGATGACCAGCATGGCAGCGTCCGGCAGTAGCAATGGCGGTGCTACAGCAAGGGGCTTGCCAGCGTCGGCCTCCGCTAGCGCTGGCGCGGCCTGGCGGCGTTGTCCGAACGATCAGGAATGGTGCGTGCGCGCAACATTGGTGCGCACGAAAACGGTGCGCACCAATGGAGGGCGACAGGGCTCTTTGCAGGAGCGAGGGGGACGCCTAGTTCTTGCTCGCGAACCGACCCGCTGCGGAAGTTGTTCGCGAGCAAGCTCGCTCCTACAGGTCGGGCCCGCTGAGGCGCGAGGAGCTCAGGGCCGCGAGCCGATCCCGGTCCAGTGCTTGGCGCCGATCATGATGAAGCGCAGCTGCTGGGTGATCTTGGCCTGGGGCGAGAGGTGCGTGGGCAGGCTGTCGGCCGGCGGGTCGATCAGCTCGGGGAGGGTGGCGAACACCGTCTTCACCACCAGGTCGGCGATCACGTCGATGTCCTGGGCGGTGAGGTGCGGCAGCTTGTTGAGCAGCGCCAGGTCCGCGGCCAGGTCGTCGGTGATGCGCTGGCGCAGCTCGCCCACGGCCTGGCGGATCGGGTGCGAGCCGCCGTACTGCTCACGGGCGAGAAAGAGGAACTGGGTGCGGTTGGCGGTCACGGCGTCGAGGAAGATGCGCACCGAGGCCTCGATCACGCCGCCCAGCTCGAACTCGTTGTGGCGCACTACGCGCAGGGTCTCGCGGAAGGTCTCGTCGACGTCGGCGACCAGCGCCAGGCCGAGCTGGTCCATGTCGGTGAAGTGCCGGTAGAAGCCCGCTGGAACGATGCCGGCGGTCTTCGCCACTTCCCGCAGGCTCAGGCTGCCGAATCCACGGCCGCTGTCCATCAGGCTGCGCGCGGCGTCCATCAGGGCCAGGCGGGTCTGCTGTTTTTGTTCGGCGCGGGGAGTGGACATACGGCTGGGCTATCCAAGGCGAAATGCGCAGGCACTCTAGCAAATGCCGGTCGGTGCGGGGGAAGTTCCTGCGGCTGATAGTGAACGAGTGTTGACTGAAATCTCTCGCTCATGCGATTTTAAGTGAACACGTGTTTACTGTTCGGTGTTCATTCATGTCCCTGCTTCCCTTCGCTGGCCTGCGTTATGCCTCGCCGCTGCTGTTGCCGCTGCGTGCTCTGGTGCGCGGGCAGTGGCTGCGCGAGTCGGATGTCGACGCTGTGCTGCGCGTTTGCAATCGCGGCTGGTCGCTGCGACGTGTCTTCGCGCGGGTCGAGGCGCGGCAGTGGGTGGCCGACGACATGCTCGAACTGCGCCTGCGCTCCAACTCGCACTGGCGCGGCGCGCGTCCCGGCCAGCACCTGCAACTGTTCGTCGAGCGCGATGGCGTGCGTCACAGCCGCAGCTACAGCCTGACCCGAGTCGCCGACGATGGCTGCCTGGAGTTCGCCGTGAAGCTGCAGCCGGGCGGCCGGGTATCGTCTTTCCTGCTGCACCAGTTGTGCGTGGGCGATGTGCTGGAGCTGGGCCCGCCGGATGGCGACCTGAGCTGGCCGGCCGATGACCGGGGCGTGCTGCTGCTGGCCGCAGGCAGTGGCCTGACGCCCTTGCTCGGTCTGCTGCGCGAGGCGCTGGCGCGCGGCTACGGCGGCCCGGTGACGCTGCTGCATTACGTCCGCGAGCGTGGTCAGAAGGCCTTCGTCGTCGGGCTGGAAGCGCTGGCGCGGCAATACCCGAATCTCGAACTGCGCTGGGCGCTGAGCGGCGATGCCCCGTTGGGCGGCGAATTGTCCGGACGTTTCCAGCACGATCACGTGGCCGACCTGGAGGGCCGTCACGTGCTCGCGTGCGGCCCCGGCGGTTTTGTCGAAAGCGTGCGGCAGGTGCTGGGCGCGAGCAGCCGCAGCCTGCAGGTGGAAAGCTTCAGCCCGCCGGCCTGGGACGACCGCGAGCCGGCAAAAGCGGTGAACCTGCGCTTCGCCCGCAGCGCACTGCAGGTGGCCGGCGACAGTCGCCGCAGCCTGCTGGAACAGGCCGAATCCCACGGCCTGCGTCCGCTGCATGGCTGCCGCCAGGGCGTCTGCACCAGCTGTACCTGCACGCTGGTCAGTGGCTGTGTGCGCGACCTGCGCAGCGGCGAGCTGTTCAGCGAACCGGGCCAGCCCATCCGCATTTGTGTCAGCGCGCCCCAGGGCGACCTGACGGTCGATCTCTGAATAATCAGGAAGCCATCGCCATGCGCGAAGACCGCGACCTCAGCGCTGCCGAGCTGGCAGCCTTCGGTGCCGAACTGGACGCGCTGCGCCAGCGCACCCTGCATGACCTGGGCGAGAAAGACGCCCGCTACATCCGCCGCATCCGCGCGGCGGTGCGCTTGTGCTGCTGGAGCGGCCGCGCGCTGCTGATGGCCGGCTGGTTCCCCCCCACCTGGCTGCTGGGCACCTTCCTGCTCGGCTTGGGCAAGATCCTGGAGAACATGGAACTGGGCCATAACGTCATGCATGGCCAGTACGACTGGATGAACGACCCGGAGTTTTCCGGGCAGCGCTACGAGTGGGACATCGTCGGGCCCGCCGATTTCTGGCGGCACACGCACAACCACGTCCACCATACCTACACCAATGTGCTGGGCATGGACGACGATGTGGGGTACGGCGTGGTGCGGCTGTTCCCCGAGCAGCGGTGGAAGCCGTTCTACCGCTGGCAGCCGCTGTGGGTGACGATCCAGGCGCTGCTGTTCCAGTACGCCGTGGCGGTGCAGCACCTGCGCCTGGACAAGTACGTGAAGGGCCGGATGAGCAAGGAAGAACTGCGCCCGCTGCTGCGCCAGTTCAATGCCAAGGTCGGTCGCCAGTGGGTGAAGGACTATCTGGTATTCCCGCTGCTTGGCCTGTTCACCGGCGCGTTCGGCGCGGTGCTGCTGGGCAACGTCATCGCCAACCTGATGCGCAACCTGTGGACCTTCACCGTGATTTTCTGCGGCCACTTCACCGAGAAGGCGGCGGTGTTCCCGCCCGAGGTGCTGCAGGGCGAGACGCGCGGCCACTGGTACCTGCGCCAGTTGCGCGGGTCGAGCAACCTGGAGGGCGGCCCGCTGTTCCACATTCTCACCGGCAACCTCAGCCACCAGATCGAGCACCACCTCTATCCGGACCTGCCGGCCCGCCGCTATGCGCAGCTGTCGAAGGAGGTGCAGGCGATTGCCGCGCGTTACGGCCAGACCTACAACAGCGGCCGGCTGTCGGCGCAGTTCGCCACGGTGCTCAAGCGCCTCTGGATTCACCGCCGGCCGACGCAGCCGGCCAGCGCCTGAGGCGAATCAGGCGCGGCGCGACAGCGGCGAGGCGACGTCCTCGCGCAGGGCGCGCAGGTCGGCGGCGTCCTGGTTGAGCTGATGGATGGACTTGAGCAGCTTCTGCCGGAGCAGGTCGTCCTGGACCTGTTCGACTGCCCGCATGACCTCCAGGGCCGTGGCTTCGTTGTTGGCGGCGACGGCGTCGAGGGTCTTGCGCAGGCTGCGGGTTGCGTGGTGCACGTGGGTGATCTCCTGAAAACTGCGAGCACCCTACGACCTGAGTATTTCCAATAAATTTCAATAAGTTGCTTTCCGATCGGCGGTCATGATGTCGCAGCAGTGGCGCATCGATTCAGGAAAGCATGCACAGCGCCAGCAGTGGCACCAGGTTGAGCAGCAATACGCCGATCTTGTAGACGGCCATGCCGCCGTAATGCACCGCGTCGAACGTCTCCACCGGCAGGGCGAACCAGCGGCTGTGCAGGCGGTAGACGAAGTCGTGGGCGAGGGTGAAGGCGGCGAACCAGACGAGCAGGATGGCGTAGTTGATCAGGGTGCAGTAGAGCAGGAAGGGTTTGAGTTCCTGGAGCGGCATGGTGATTCTCCGGGTACATACTGCTTAGGATGCTTCCGGCGCCGGTATGGTTTCATGCAAGTGATGGCGCTTGGTCCGATAGCCGGCGGGGCGTTGCATCCCCATAATGCGCGGCTGCGCAAAACCTGTGATCTTTGTCGCGCCAGCACTGTCCGATACCGGAGCGGCGTATTCGCCGCCACGTCCTTCAATCCCTTTTGCCTGCCGGACTTGCCATGTTCAGCCCGCTCGTCACCTTTCCTGCGCTCTATACCGCCACGCTGCTGATGCTCGCCGGCTCCGGCCTGTTCACCACCTACATGGGCCTGCGCCTGACCCAGGAAGGCGTCAGCGACCTGTGGGTCGGCGGCCTGATGGCGGCCTATTACTTCGGCCTGGTCTGTGGCGGCAAGTTCGGCCACAAGCTGATCGCCGGCTTCGGCCACATCCGTTCCTACGTGGCCTGCGCGGGCATGGCGACGGTGATCGTGCTGATCCACGCACTGGTCTCGCAGCTGGAGGTGTGGATCTTCCTGCGCTTCGTGATGGGCGCAGTGATGATGAACCAGTACATGGTGATCGAGAGCTGGCTCAATGAGCAGGCCGAAGGGCACCAGCGCGGCAAGGTGTTCGCCGGCTACATGGTGGCGGTGGACGCCGGCCTGGTAGTGGGCCAGGGGCTGCTGGCGCTGAGCCCGGCGCTGGACTACAAGCCGCTGCTGCTGGTCGCCATCTGCTTCTCGTCCTGCCTGATCCCGCTGGCGCTGACCCGCCGCGTCCACCCGGCCAAGCTGGTGGCGGCGCCGCTGGAGATCGGCTTCTTCTGGAAGCGTGTGCCGCAATCGCTGGGCACCATCTTCGTCGCCGGCCTGATGGTCGGTGCCTTCTACGGCCTGGCGCCGGTGTACGCGGCGCGCAACGGCCTGGACACCGCGCAGTCGAGCTTCTTCGTCGGCATGTGCATCGTCGCCGGTTTCTGCGCGCAATGGCCGCTGGGCTGGCTGTCGGACCGGGTCAACCGCAGCTGGCTGATCCGCGCCAACGCCTTGCTGCTGTGCCTGGCTGCCGTGCCGATGTGGGGCCTGATCGAGTTGCCCTACACCTTGCTGCTGGCGAACGGTTTCGTCACCGGCATGCTGCTGTTCACGCTCTACCCGCTGGCCGTGGCCCTGGGCAACGACCATGTCGAGCAGTCGCGTCGGGTGGCGCTGTCGGCCATGCTGCTGACCACCTATGGCGTTGGCGCCTGTATCGGCCCGCTGTTCGCCGGCGCGATGATGCGCCACTTCGGTCCGGGCATGTTCTACATGCTGGTGTCGGCCTATGCGCTGATCCTGATTTTCTGGGTGCAGCCCAAGCGCGTGACCGGTGTGCATCGCGTCGACGAGGCGCCGCTGCATCACGTGGCCATGCCCGATACCGTCAGCCCGATGGCCGCCGCGCTGGACCCGCGCGTCGAGGAGGTGCCGGAGGAGCTGGTGGTGGAAGCGCCCGCGACCATTGGCCGCTCCGATGGCGAGCCGGATGCCGGTGACGTCAGGAACTGACCGAATCCAGCGACCGCAGAAATGAGAAAGCCCGGCAGATGCCGGGCTTTTCTTTCGCCTGTTCGGCGTAGTTCACGTCGATCAGGAAACACGCTTCAGGTGGGCATCGAACACGGTGTCACCACCGGACTCGGCGACCATGTTGCCGTGCAGTTTGTCGATGGTGTGCTCGGAACCGTTCTCGGCGACGCGGACGTCATCCATCTGCTTGTGCAGGCGGTCGATGGTGCGCTCGGAACCGTTGTCGGCGACGCGGGCATCGTCCATCTGCTTGTGCAGGCGATCGATGGTGCGTTCGGAACCGTTGTCGGCGACGCGGGCGCCGTCCATCTGCTTGTGCAGACGGTCAATGGTGCGTTCGGAACCGTTGTCGGCGACGCGGGCACCGTCCATCTGCTTGTGCAGGCGGTCGATGGTGCGCTCGGAGCCGTTGGCGGCTACGCGAGGTTCGGCGCTTTGCTGCTGGAGTTCGTGAGTGTTGCGCGGGCCGTTGTTGAGGATGGCCGGGGCGGCGAAGACGGCGCTGGCGGTCATCAGGGAAGTCAGTGCAAGGCTGAGGGCGATCTTGGTTTTCATGTTGGGTGGCTCCGAAAGGGGGGCGGTTTGTCTTGGCTACGGGGTTATTTTCCCTTCGGATAAATCGATTTAAAAACGATGTCGCCTAATACAGAGCATCAGTGTTGTCGATTATTTAGCCGGCTAATTTCTACTATCGCCGCCAATGATGGAACGGCGAAAACCGCTCTAGGGCGGTGTTTTCAGGCGAATTTCAGGATGTTTCAGGTAAGCCGCCGTTACAAATCAGCATCAGGCGGTCATCAGGGGCGGCGATTCAGGGGCCGAAGGGAATAAGAAAGCCCGGCGGGGCCGGGCTTTTCTCTCACCTTGCGGTGTACTGCCTGGAGCGTTAAGCCTTCAGGTGGGCGTCGAAGACGGTATCGCCACCGGACTCGGCGACCATGTTGCTGTGCAGTTGGTCGATGGTGTGCTCGGAGCCGTTTTCGGCCACGTTCATTTCGCTGTGCAGGCGATCCACCGACTTGGACGAACCGTTCTCGGCGACCATGTTGCTGTGCAGGCGGTCGACGGTCTGGCTGGAGCCGTTTTCAGCCACGTTCATTTCGCTGTGCAGGCGATCCACCGACTTGGACGAACCGTTCTCGGCGACCATGTTGCTGTGCAGGCGGTCGACGGTCTGGCTGGAGCCGTTTTCGGCCACGTTCATTTCACTGTGCAGGCGATCCACCGACTTGGACGAACCATTCTCGGCAACCATGTTGCTGTGCAGGCGGTCGACGGTCTGGCTGGAGCCGTTTTCGGCCACGTTCATTTCGCTGTGCAGGCGATCCACCGACTTGGACGAACCATTCTCGGCAACCATGTTGCTGTGCAGGCGGTCGACGGTCTGGCTGGAGCCATTCTCGGCGACGTTCATTTTCTGGATCAGGCGATCCACCGACTGGCTGGAACCGTTTTCGGCGATGCGGGCCTTGGCGGCATCCAGTTGCTTGCGTTGTTGATCCAGGGTGCGATCGGCGCCGTCCTGGACCAGAACCTGGTTCTGGCTGGCGTTGATGACCGGGGATTCCTGCTGGGAGCCGGCGAAAGCGGCATTGGCAGCAAGTACGGAGAGGGCAAAGCCAAGTACGAGGGTGCGTTTCATGATGCGGCTCCAGAAAGAGTGGGGAGTTCGTTGGACACGGGCTCAGTATCTGTTCTGGATTATCGATTGGAAAACGATGCCGGAAGATAGTCGCTATCGATGCCGATGATTGTTAGATAATTGCTTTAAAAACAATAAGTTAGTTTTAAAAATTGACTTCTATCAACGCCTTCGATGGGGCGTATTGGTGTGATTGGTAGTATCAGTAAAATCGATTGTTCATGGGGTGCAGCGCGCCCGAAGGCTCTGGAGCGGGCTTCTACAAGGATCGGCGGGGGGCCGGGCACGATACCCGGCCGGAGCCGGGCATCGATGGGGACGATGGAGAGGGGTTACTTGAGGTCCTGGAGCAGGTCGGCCATATCGTCGGCGTGCTCTTCTTCCTGGGCGAGGATTTCCTCGAACAGGCGGCGTGTGGTCGGATCGTCATCGCCCAGGTACACCACGATCTCGCGGTAGCTGTCGACGGCGATGCGCTCGGCCACCAGGTTCTCGGTGATCATCTCGCGCAGGTTCTTGCCCGCCACGTACTCGGCGTGGGAGCGCTCGGTCAGGCCTTGTGGGTTGAAGTCCGGCTCGCCGCCCAGCTGCATGATGCGCTCGGCCAACAGGTCGGCGTGCTGCAGTTCCTGGGTGGCGTGCTCGAGGAATTCGGCGGCGGCCACGCTGGCCTTCAGGCCCGTGGCCATGAAGTAGTGGCGCTTGTAGCGCAGGTAGCAGACCAGTTCGGTGGCCAGCGACTCGTTGAGCAGGCGCAGCACGGTCTTGCGGTCGGCATGGTAGCCCTCGGTCACTGCGCCGTCCTCGATGTTCTGGCGCGCCCTCTGGCGCAGGGTCTGGACGTCGGTCAGTTGTGCCTGGTTCATCAGGTGTCTCCTTGACGGTAGGCCTTGTGGCGGGCCGGCGCTGCGTTGGCGCGCGGCACGGTCGGGGTCACAAGGCTGTGAGTCGCCGGAGCCCGGGAAAGTTTGGTTTTTTTGCACGGCGGGCCCGCCGTAGAACATTGCCGCGCAGATTGCGGGAGCCATCACCTCGCTATGCTGGTCCAAGACCACAGGCCAAGGGAGAATGCCGGCCCGGCATGCTCAGGCGGCCATTGATATCGGCAGCGACGTGGGGACGTCGCTGCTTCCACCGACGCGGCCAGCAGGGAGTTCAGGTATGACGCGCGGAAAACGAATCTGCCTCTGGAGCTTCACCGGTTTCATCGCGGTGATCGTCGCGCTGGTGGTGTTCATCGCCACCTTCGACTGGAACCGGGTGAAGCCGATGATCAACGATAAGGTCTCGGCCGAGCTCGGCCGACCTTTCGCCATCAATGGCGACCTGCAGGTGTTCTGGCGCACCGAGCCGGACGAGGGCGGCTGGCGCGCCTATGTGCCGTGGCCGCACTTCAGCGCCGCGAACATCACCCTGGGCAACCCCGACTGGGCGGCCGGCAAGACCCGTGCAGCCAACTTTGCGAGTCTTGAAAAGGTCGAATTCCGCCTCGCCCCGCTGCCACTGCTGTGGCAGACGGTGAACATCCCGCAGATCGTCCTGACCCGCCCCAGTGCCGACCTGCTGCGCCTGGCCGATGGGCGTGCGACCTGGACCTTCGAGCTGCCGAAGAAGGCCGAAGACCCCAACGCCATGCCCGAGAAATCCCCGTGGACGCTGGATATCGGCGAGATCGGCTTCGACAAGGGCAGCGTCACCCTCGATGACCAGAGCCTGAAGACCCGCCTGGAGCTGCTGGTCGATCCGCTCGGCAAGCCGGTACCCTTCGGCCAGTTGGCCGGCAAGGCCCTGGCCGGTGGCGACAAGGCGGCCACCCAGGACTATGTGTTCGGCTGGAAGCTCAAGGGCCAGTACAAGGGCCTGCCGCTCAATGGCACGGGCAAGGTCGGCGGCATGCTGGCCCTGCAGGATGCGGCCAAGCCCTTCCCGGTGCAGGCGGATGTCTCCGCCGGTAGCACCCGCGCCAGCATCGTCGGCACCCTGACCGACCCGCTGAACCTCGGCGCGCTGGACCTGCGCCTGAAACTGGCCGGCACCAGCATGGCCAACCTCTTCCCGCTCACCGGCGTGACCCTGCCCGATACCCCGGCCTACGAGACCGACGGCCGCCTGAAGGCCGAGCTGCACGATTCGGCCGGCGCGCAGTTCCACTACGAGAACTTCAACGGCAAGGTCGGCGACAGTGACCTGCATGGCGACCTGGTGTTCGTCAATCGCCAGCCGCGGCCCAAGCTCTCCGGCAAGCTGCGCTCGGACCAGCTGCGCATGGCCGACCTCGGCCCGCTGATCGGCGCCGACTCGAACAAGGAGAAGCAGGCGCGCGGCCAGAGCACCCGCCAGCCGGCGGACAAGGTCCTGCCGGTGGAGGAGTTCCGCACCGACCGCTGGCGCGCCATGGACGCCGACGTGGAGTTCACCGGCAAGCGCATCGTGCACAGCGACAAGCTGCCGATCAGCGACCTCTATACCCACCTGGTACTCAACGACGGCCTGCTGACCCTGGAGCCGCTGCGCTTCGGCGTGGCCGGCGGCACCCTGGATTCGCGCATCCGCCTGGATGGCGGCAAGACGCCGCTGCAGAGCCGGGTCGAGATGAAGGCGCGCAATTTCAAACTCAAGGAACTGGCGCCGACCTTCGCGCCAATGCAGTCCAGCTTCGGCGAGTTGAACGGCGATGCCGCCCTCACCGGCACCGGCAACTCGGTGGCAACCCTCCTCGCCGGCGCCAATGGCGAGATGAAGCTGCTGATCAACGACGGGCGCATCAGCCGCAGCCTGATGGAGATCGCCGGGCTCAACGTGGGCAACTACGTGGTGAACAAGCTGTTCGGTGATGACGAGGTGAAGATCAACTGCGCCGCCGCCGACGTCGGGATCAACAACGGTCTGGCCAAGCCGCGGGTGTTCGCCTTCGACACCGAGAACGCGATCATCACGGTGGACGGCTCCGCGAACTTCGCCACCGAGCAGCTGGACCTGGACATCGTTCCCGAGAGCAAGGGCGTGCGCATCTTCTCCCTGCGTTCGCCACTTTATGTGCAGGGCACCTTCAAGAATCCCAAGGCCGGTGTCCACGTACTGCCGTTGGCGGCACGCGGCGCCGGCATGGTCGCCCTCGGCGTGGCGGTGGCCCCGGCGGCGGCGCTGCTGGCGCTGGTCGCGCCGAGCCAGCGGGATGACAACCAGTGCGCCGCCCTGCTGGAACAGATGAAGCAGCCGTCCAAGGCCCCGGTGCCGGGCAAGCGCAAGTAATCGGCAGCCGGAGGGCGGGGCCTCCCTGAAGGAGCGGGCCTAGTAGATCGGCACGTAGAGGTCGGTTTCCGAAGCCGGGTCTTCCGGCCCGAGGAAGCGCTCGGTGTAGCGCTCCAGATCAATGCCTTTCTTCGGCTCCAGGCCATGGCGGGCCAGCAGGCTGGAATAGATTGCCTGGAAGCTGTCAGCGATGGCGGTGACCGGGCCGATATGGGTGAACACCGCATACTTCTGCGCGGGCACGTCGAAGCTCAACATGCCCTCGGGAATGGCAGCGCCAGCGTCCACCGGCAACCCGGCGATATAGTGGAACTCGCCGCCCGGCAGTTGGGTGCAGACACCATAGGCGCTCTTGTCCGTCGCGCTCGCGGATACCTCCCGTTCGCGCGGCAGGAAGCGCTGCCACAGCTGGCCGATGCTGTCGCCGGGCGCGCTGCCCCGGTAGTCCATGCCGATGACGTGGAAGGCGGGCAGTTCGATGATGCGGTATTTCATGGGCGGCTCCTGGATGGCTGTACCGATGATAGACGGCCACGGACCGCCCTGAGTACCCGTCGCCAGCGGCTGCGACGTCACGCCCAATGACAAGGCCCCCGCCGGTGGGCGGGGGCCTTGTCATTGCCCGGGCGGGGCGTTACGGCTGGGCGTCGCGCTCGTGGCGGTCCAGCTCGGAGCAGGTCATGAAGCCCGAGCCGTCCACCTTGCCGCTGCCGTCGAAGCTGACGTAGAACGGCTGTTGCTGCCCGTCCTTGCTGAGAATGTAGCTGTTGCAGCTGCCCGGCTTCATCAGGCGTTTCTGGGTCGCCGAGGGCGTGCCGCCGACGCGCAGGACTTCTTCCTTGCTCATGCCCTTCTCGACGTTGCGCACCAGCGGCTCGTCGCGGAAGGTGATGTAGTTGACCGGGTTCTGCACCTTGGTGGAGGCGCAGCCCGCCACCGAAGCCAGTACCAACAGCGCCAGCAGGGATCGCTTGTACATGGTGTTCTCCTTGGTTGAGCAGCTCACTCGCTCAACTTGGAGCCTAGGCCATGGCGGGGCGTTCAAGAAATCTGCGCTTACTCGGCTTCCTTGATGGCGTCGTCCAGGCGCTGCTGGTTCTGCGCGTTGGCTGCATCGACCTGCTGCTTGAGCTGCTGCATCTGCTGCTGGGCCTGTTGCGCCTGCTTGGCCTGCAGGCTGGCGGTGGCGGCGGTTTCGCCCAGGCCACAAGCGCTCAGTGCAGTGCAAAGAAGCAGAAGGCTGGACAGTTGGAAGGCGCGCATGAAGGGCTCCGCGAGGAATGAGAGGACAACCGCCACACTAGCGCATGGCGGCGGACCCGTCAGTGAGCGGCCGCTCAGCCGTAGCGCTTCATCGCCTCGATGGCCAGGCCGTTGCCGATGCCGCCGAAGCGGTCGCCGTCCACGTGGCGTGCGTTGGGCAGCATGGCGGCCACGCTCTGGCGCAGCGCCGGCACGCCGGAGGAACCGCCGGTGAAGAACACCGTGTCGACCCGCGCCGGGTCCACGTCGGCCGAGCCCAGCAGCTCGGTGATGCTGCCGCGCACGCGCTCCAGCAGCGGGCCGATGGCGCCCTCGAACAGCTCGCGGCTCAGCTCGGCGACCAGGCCGGCCTCGACGCGTGCCAGGTCGATATCACGGCGATCGCTGTCGGACAGTTCGATCTTGCTTGCTTCCACCTGCATCGCCAGCCAGTGGCCGGCGCGCTGCTCGATGAGCTTGAACAGGCGGTCGATGCCGGTGGCGTCGACGATGTCGTAGCGCATGTTCTGCAGCGCCAGCTGGGACTTCTGCGCGTACACCGCGTTGATGGTGTGCCAGGTGGCGAGGTTGAGGTGGTAGCTGGTGGGCATGAAGGCATCGCTCTTCATCTTGCTGCCGTAGCCGAACAGCGGCATCACGCCCTGGATGCTCAACTGCTTGTCGAAGTCGGTCCCGCCGATGTGCACGCCGCCGGTGGCGAGGATGTCGCCCTGGCGGTCGGCCATTTCGCGACGCTCCGGTGACAGGCGCACCAGCGAGAAGTCGGAGGTACCGCCGCCGATGTCGACGATCAGCACCAGCTCTTCGCGCTGGATGCTGCGCTCGTAGTCGAAGGCCGCAGCGAGCGGTTCGAACTGGAAGGAGACGTCCTTGAAGCCGAGCTTCTGCGCCACGGCCACCAGGGTGTCCTGGGCTTCCTGGTCGGCCTTGGGATCGTCGTCGACGAAGAACACAGGGCGGCCCAGCACCACGGACTCGAACTCGCGGCCGGCGACGTTCTCGGCGCGTTTCTTCAGTTCGCCGATGAACAGCCCCAGCAGGTCCTTGAACGGCATGGCGCTGCCCAGCACGGTGGTCTCGCTTTTCAGCAGCGAGGAACCCAGCAGGCTCTTGAGCGAGCGCATCAGGCGGCCTTCGTAGCCTTCCAGGTATTCGTGCAGCGCCAGGCGGCCGTACACCGGACGGCGTTCCTCGACGTTGAAGAAGATCACCGAGGGCAGGGTGATCTTGTCATCTTCCAGGGCGATCAGCGGTTCGGTGTCCGGGCGCCACCAGCCGACGGTGGAGTTGGAGGTGCCGAAGTCGATGCCCAGGGCGCGGGCCGCAGTGGTCGGGAACATGGTGCACAGTGTCCGGAGAAAAAACGGCCGCGCAGTGTACGCGAGCGCTTTGGGAAAATCAGGGTATCCGTCGGAAGGCTATGGTGGCAAAGAGGGCTTGGGGAGTAGCTTGTAGTTTTGCTACATTGTGTTCCTGTAGTTTTCCTACAAGAGTTTCCTACTATCTGATTTCCGTTTTCCCACCCCGTATAAGCAGTTGGATCCCACCATGCACAGAGCCTCCTTCCACGAATTGCGCAAGGAATTCCGCGCCTTACTGAATTCATCGTCCTGCTACCACACCGCTTCGGTGTTCGATCCGATGTCGGCGCGCATCGCCGCGGATCTGGGGTTCGAGGTGGGCATCCTGGGCGGTTCTGTAGCTTCACTACAAGTTCTGGCGGCGCCTGACTTCGCGCTGATCACCCTGAGCGAATTCACCGAGCAGGCCACCCGCATCGGTCGCGTCGCCCGTCTGCCGGTGATCGCCGACGCCGACCACGGCTACGGCAACGCGCTGAACACCATGCGCACCATCGTCGAGCTGGAACGCGCCGGTGTGGCCGCGCTGACTATCGAGGATACCCTGCTGCCGGCGCAGTTCGGCCGCAAGTCCACCGACCTGATCCCGGTCGAGGAAGGCGTCGGCAAGATCCGCGCGGCGCTGGAAGCGCGCATCGACTCGGAAATGGCGATCATCGCCCGCACCAACGCCGAAGTGCTGGAAGTGGACGATGTGATCCGTCGCACCCTGGCCTACCAGGCTGCCGGCGCCGACGGTATCTGCATGGTCGGCATCCGTGATTTCGACCACCTGGAAGCCATCTCCCGCCACCTGTCCGTGCCGCTGATGCTGGTGTCCTACGGCAACCCCGAGCTGCGCGACGACGCGCGCCTGGCTGAGCTGGGCGTGCGCATCGTGGTCGACGGCCACGCCGCCTACTTCGCCGCGATCAAGGCCACCTACGACTGCCTGCGCGAGCAGCGCGGCGTGCATGCCTCCGACCTGACCGCCTCGGAACTGGCGAAGAAATACACGCTGCCCGAGGAGTACCAGATCTGGGCGCGCGAATACATGGAAGTCAAAGAGTAGGACCGCCTGTTCTGTTTTGTTCTGTCCTGCGCCGCTCAGCTGCGCGGCAGATGCGCCAGCAGGTATTCGACCTGGGCGTTGAAGGGATAGAGCAGAGTGCCTTCGGGTTTCTCCGCCTTGCGCAGGTAGCTCCAGCGCGAGAGCAGGGAGTCCCGGCTGGCACCGGCGGGTAGGGCCGCCAGGCGTTCGCCGATCGCCCCCTGCAGTTCGTTGATGCGTTGCGCATCGTCCCCGCCTTGTTTTCCCAGCAAGCGGCCATTGGCCCGCCTTGCCTCCAGCAGCGCCAACTCGCGCAGTTCGTTTTCCAGCCCCGGCGCACCCGGCTCCCGAGCCAGGATGAAGCTGTCGAACAGCCCGGCCACTTCCCGCGTCTGCGCCACTGCCTGTTGCAGGTCCACGTCCTTGCGCGAATAAGCCGCGCGCACCTGGTCCAGCGTCTGCTGGTAGAGCTTCCAGAGGTCCTGCAGGCTTGCGGCATTCTTCTGCTTCGCCAGCTGTTCTTCGAAACGCGTCCCGAGACTGTCCAGACGGGTCAGGAAACGCTCGTCGCCGGTGGCGCTGTACAGCAGCAGGTAGCGCTCCATGTCGCGCAGGTTGGCGTCGATGGCATCGGCATTGGCGGCACGGGGCAACAGGCCGGCAAGCAGGAGGCTGGCGATAAGGGCAGAGGCATAGCGCATGACGGGGTTCCGGCAGACAGAAGTCTGTCGATTCTCGACAGGCACGCCCGTACGGAACATCAGACGTATCTGGTTTCCCGGCGACGCACTCGTCGCTTGCCGCGCCATCGCCCTTGCAATCATCGCCGGCGCCCTGCATATCTTCGGAACACACGATGATTCCACGGGAGGTCGCCATGGCCAGCGGCTGGGCAAACGACGGAGCGGTTCAGGAGCAGATCGACAGCACCATCGAGGATGCCATCGCGCGGGCGCGCAACCAGATGCCCAAGGGCGAGAGCCTGACCCATTGCGAGGAGTGCGATGCGCCGATTCCCGAGGCAAGGCGCAAGGCCATCCCCGGTGTACGCCTGTGCGTGAACTGCCAGGCCGAGCACGACAAGGAACAGGCGGCCTACGCCGGCTACAACCGTCGTGGCAGCAAGGACAGTCAGTTGCGCTGACGTGCTTCCCCTCCGCTATGAAAACGGCGCCCCTGGGGCGCCGTTTTCGTTGGTGCGTCGCCTGTAGGAGCGGGCCATGCCCGCGATCGCGCGCATGGCGCGCTCCTACAAGGGGGCGTTCGGCTTGAGCGGTACCAGCACGCTGAAGGTGATGATGCCGTCGGCCTGGTCCACTTCGATCCGTCCGCCATGGGCGCCGACGATGGCCTGGGAGATGTACAGGCCGATGCCCAGTCCGCTCTTGTTGCGGCCGTGGCCGCCGGCGTCCTGCTTGAACGGCTCGAAGAGGTTGGCGAGGCGCGCTTCGTCCAGCGCCTCGGCTTCGTTGAGGATGCTCAGCCGGGCCAGCTCACCCTGGCGGCGAAGCTCCACCAGCACCGGGCGGCCGGGGCGGCCGTGGTGGCGAGCGTTGCTCAGCAGGTTGGCGATCACCTGCAGGTAGCGATCCGGGTCGACCTGCGCCTGCACGCCATCCTCGATGGCGGTCTCGATGGACAGGCCCGGATAGGCCACGTCGGTTTCCTGGACGATATCGCGCACCAGCCGCGAAAGGTCGGCGGCCACCGGCTTCACCGTCATCCCCGCGCCGCTCTGCAGACGGCTCATTTCCAGGATCTGGCTGATCAGCCTTTCCATGCGGCTGCTGGAGTAGGTGATGTGCTGGCGCAGCTCGGCGTTGCGCACGTCACTGGAGGAGAGCATGGCCGCCGCCATGGAAATCGACTGCAGCGGGTTGCGCAGGTCGTGGCCGAGCACGGCGATCAGGCGCTGGCGCATGCGGTCGATCTCGCCGGCGCGGTTCAGGCACAGCTCCACCAGTTCGGTGCGCAGTTTCTCGGCGATGCTCAGGTCGATGCCGGTCCAGGGCATGGAGCGCCCGCGGACCACTTCTTCCCAGGCTTCGAACGAGCCGCGCGGAGTCAGGCGCGCTCCGGAGGGGCCGGTCTTGACGATCTTCTCCGGCTTGCCGCCCCAGCGGATACGGTGCACCTGCTCCAGGCGCAGCCAGACGATCCAGCCGGACTCCTGGCGATGGAAACGAATTGCCATGACGCCGCAGTAGCGCGGGTCATGCTGATCGCCGAGCAGTTCCAGGCGCCGGTCGCTGTGGAACAGGTCCAGCTCGTCGTTCTGCTGCAACTGGGCGACCATGGCCACCGCCAGGTCCTCGAAGTCGCCGCCGATGCTGCTGGCACGCCCGCCGAGCATCACCACCGCGCCGTCGCAGGGCAGCAGGTCGGCGACGCTTGCGCCGGGGCGCGACAGCGCGCTGAGCAGGTCGTCGGAGTCACGGGTGCGACGCAGCAGCGCCTGCTGGCGCTCGGAGGCCTGGCGCAGCAGCTCGCTGATGCGGCTCTGCTCCAGGCGCTCGACCATGGCACTGCACACCTGGGAGAACACCTGGAAGGACATGCGGATCGGGTAGGGCACCACCTTGGGGCTCATGTGGTGGCAGGAGAACAGCCCCCACAGGCGCCCGCCGACCACGATGGAAATGCTCATGGAGGCGCGCACGCCCATGTTGGCGAGGTACTCGCAATGGATCGGCGAGACGCTGCGCAGGGTGCTGAAGCTCAGGTCGAAGGGCTTGCCGCTGCGCGGGTTCAGCGTGGGGCGCACGGCGACCGGCTGGTAGGCCGCATCGCCGATCAGCCGTACCGGGTTCTGCAGGTACAGGCGGCGCGCCTGGGCGGGAATGTCCGAGGCGGGGTAGCGTTGGCCGAGGTAGCTTTCCAGGTCTTCGCGGCGGGATTCGGCGACCACCTCGCCGGAGTCGTCCTCGTTGAAGCGGTAGGCCATGACGCGGTCGTAGCCGGTCATCCGCCGCACTTCCTCGGTGACGCTGACCAGCAGGCTTTCCACGTCGTTGCGCAGTTGCAGCTGGCTGACCAGGCGCTGGGCGTTGAGGGCGAAGGTGGTGAAGGACGCGGTACCGGCGGCGCGCCGCTCGAACTCCAGGTAGCGCACGCCGTCGTGGCTGTGGCCTATCACGTCGAAGAAGCGCCGATTGATCCGTGCTTCCACGCTGTTGACCCAGGGCCCGTCCTCACCCAGGCCTTCGGCGAGCATCTCCAGCACGCCGGGGCCGACGTCGGCTTCCGCCAGCGGCTCGCCCAGCGCGGGGGCGATGCCCAGCAGGGTGCCGAGGTTGTCGCTGAAGCCGACTACGCGGCCCTGCTCGTCGAGGGCGATCAGCGCGCCGTGGGGCTGGATCGCGCCGGGCACATGGATGGGTTCGTCCTCGCAGTTGGCGAGGGTGACGGGCTGCTCGCTCATGCCGGGACCGCCCGGTTGGGCTCGGCGTCCAGCACCCAGTCGCGGAACGAGGTGAAGGCGCGTACGGCGGCGCCCTGGGCGAGGGCGATGTCCTCGGGGGTGCTGACGTGTCCGGCCAGCAGGCGCTGGAACGCGCTCCAGCGCTCGCCGGTGTGCTCGCCATAGCCTTGCAGCCAGAGCAGCGGCAGTGGTTCGAGAGAGGCCTTGAGTCGCTTGTAGAGCACCCGTCCTCCCAGGGTCGCGCCTTCGGCGACGTAGGCGATGCCGAAGGCTTCGGCGAGGCAGTTCGCAACCGGGGCGGCGGGGCAGTCGGGTAGATCGGCGGTGGCCTGCGAGCCGGCCTTCAGGTCGGCCTCAAGCCATTGGCTCTTGCCACGTCGCAGGCGCGCATCCTCGAGGTCCGGCCAGAGTGGCCAGAGGGCCCGCTCCAGCGGACGCATCCAGCCCAGCACGCGGGTGGCGTGGGCGAGGTAGTCGGCGTGGGTCAGCGCGGCGGTGAGCGGTGAGCGGCTGTCGAGGTCGGCGTGCAGCGTGTGGGTGGCGGCGCGCAGCGCGGCCAGCGCGGGCGAGATGCCCGGGCGTTCGTTCGGTTGCGAAGTCATCGCCGTCATCGCGGGTCCACCTTTTTCTTCGAGCTGCAGAGCATAGCAGTTCGAGCTTTGTGGCCGGGCAGAGGAGAAGAAATTGATCGAATTGCCAGATTCGGCGCCGGACCAGAATTGCAGGAGCGCGCCGTGCGCGCGATCGCGGGCATGGCCCGCTCCTACAGGGGGATGCCGAAGGCCGCCGCACATTGCGTGCGGCGGCCCTGGTTCACGACAGGATCAGAAGTTGACCTTGAAGCCTACGGTCACCGCCTGGTCGCGGTAGCCGTTGTCGCCGAACTGGTGGCCCACTTCACCCCAGACGTTGACCCGGCTGTTCACCTTGCTGGTGGCGCCGAGCTTCACTTCGAAGATGTCGCTGGCGCCGTCCATCTCGAACTTCGTGCTGCCCATCTTCGCGCCGAAGTCCTTGGAGTTGTGGATCCAGTT
Organism: Enterobacterales bacterium AE_CKDN230030158-1A_HGKHYDSX7; assembly: GCA_046940325.1. Taxonomy (GTDB): domain Bacteria; phylum Pseudomonadota; class Gammaproteobacteria; order Pseudomonadales; family Pseudomonadaceae; genus Pseudomonas. Next base: position 253,810 of record JBKYMN010000005.1, read on the forward strand.
GGTCTCCACGTAGGGCTCCACGCCGTAGGTGTTGGCGAAGCCGCCTTCCTGGTTGCTGCGCACGGCGGCACGGGCGCCCAGGCGGGTCATGACGTTGCCGTCACCCTTGCCGGTGACCTTGGTGCCGTTGGCCTCGCGGTGGCTGTCGGCCTTCACGCCCATGTACACCACCTGTGCCTGCGGCTGCACGTAGTAGCTGGCGCTGTCGGTCCTGGCCACTTCGAAGGTCTTGCCGGCCTCGATGGAGGCGGTGATGCCCTTGAGGTCGTAGCTCTCCTTGGCCAGTTGGTCGCCTTTCACGTCGGCGTCGAATTCGTTGTAGAGAATCCAGCTGTCGACGTAGGCGCCGTTCTCGTCGTCCCTGTTCTCGTACCAGGTGCCGTAGACGCCCAGGCTGTAGCCATCGATCTCGCCGCGCGAACGGTAGCCGGTGACGCGGGACTTGGTCGTGGAGTTGCCGTTGGCGTAGCCGGCCATCACGCCGAATACCCAGTCACCGTTGTCGGTGTCCTTGCGGTACAGGTCACTGCCGATCTGCAGCACGTAGCGGTTGGCCTCGGTCTTGAGCTGGCCGGTGCTGTCTTCCCAGCGAGTCGAGCCATCCACGTTGCGCATCCAGAGCATGGAGGTGACCTCCTTGCCGGTATCCGGATCGATGTAGGTCAGGTTGCCGGTACGGTCATGCAGGCGGTGCAGGAACATCGTGTTGGCCGCCGCCATGTTGGCGGTGTAGCTGCCGCCTTCGGGCTGGCGCACGCGGTCGCGGTCGCTGGGCTTCGGCGTTTCCGGGGCCGGGTCCACGGGGCCTGGTTGCTCCGGCGCGGGATCGACCGGGTCGGGGTCTTCCGGGGTCGGGTCGACCGGGCCCGGCGGGTCGACTGGCGGCGGATCGACCGGTGGCGGATCGACCGGTGGTGGATCGACCGGCGGTGGATCAACCGGCGGCGGGTCAACGGGTGGCGGCTCCTCCGGATCGGGATCGGTGGGTTTGTAGGAGGTCAGGTACCAGTCGCTGTTCGAGCCAGTGGAGCCGACGAAGCTGCCGCCGCGACGCAGCACGTACTCGTAGCCACCCTCGGTCACCCGGTCGGACTTGAACTCGCCCTCGGAGGTGCCGCCGACGGTGATCATCTGGATGCCTTCCAGGGTAGCGTCGCCAGGCCCGGTGGTGTTGTTGACGGTGACGCGGGTCTCGCCCGAGGTGCTGCCGGTGACGGCCAGCTTGTCGGTTTCCGAGGTGTCGTCGCCCAGGTAGGTGTTCATCACCAGGTGACCGCCGCCGCTGAAGTCGCCATCCACGGTCAGCGTCTTGTAGGTGTAGGCACCGTGCTCGTCGTGGCGATCGTAGATCAGTTGCGCGCCGTCGGTGAGCGAGAGGTTGGTGAGGTTGGAGTTGCCGGTCATGAACCACTGGCTGGCGGCCCCGTCCATGGCGAGGTCGATCACGCCATCGGTGGCGGTGCTGGTAGTGCCGTTGAGGTAGGAGCCGGCAGCCATCTTCAGGTCGAGCTTGCCCTGGGTCTCCGCGAACAGGGCTACACCCTTGCGATTCACGGTGTTCGCATCGGCGTTGCTGTCGAGGACATAGACCCTGGCGCTGTCGGACACGACGCTGGAATCGGCGCCCTTGGCGTAGATCGCATAGTTGCCGTCCTTGACCGTGACCTGGGTGTCACCCTGCAGGTAGACCTGACTGCCCCGCGTCCCATCGCCATAGGCACCGGCCTCGGCATAGATGCCGTAGCCGTTGCCCTTGGTGGATTCGGTGGCGTTGATGGTGCTGATGGTGGTGCTGCCCAGGGTGATCACACCGCCCTTGTTGGCGAAGACCGCGTGAGCGTCCTTGCCGGTGGAGGTGATGACGCTGTTGTCGCCGATGGTCACCGACGCGCCGCCCAGGGCCTTGGTGTTGGTGTTGCCCGCATAGACGGCATAGCCGTCGCCGTATTCATAGACCGTCGAGCCCAGGGTGAACTCGGTGTTGGCGCCATTCCCGGCACTGGTAATGGTGGCCCCTTCACCGATGACGATGCTGTTGGTGTAGCCCGCGCCGGGCGAGGAGTTCGCTCTCACGCCCATGCCCTGGGTGGTGATCACTGCATTGTCGCCCACGGTCACGCTCGAGCCGTTGGTGTTGCGCGTGACGTTGATACCGTCGGCGGAGGACCCGGTCGTGACGATGTTGAGCTGGCCGAAGGTCATGTGGTTGGTGCCGTTGTTCACCTGGATGGCGTCGGCCTTGCTGCCGCCGGTGGTGATGGACGTAGTCGCATCGATCAGGTTGAACCGGGTTCCGGAGTTGTTGCCGTAGATGCCGAAACCTTGCATGGGCGCCAGCTTGCCCTCCGTGGTCCCGGTGTTGATTACCAGGCTGGTGGTGCCGCTGGGAGGCGGGTCCCAGGTGGTGGAGTCGCAGGTCGTTTCCGTTCCTGTCGTCGTGCAGCCGGCCAGTGCGGCCTGGCTCTGTCCGAAAAGAGCGATGGCCAGGGCCACATTCGTGGCCAGAAGGGTCTTGGTAAAGCGCATTGCAAACCTCCTTGCGCCCGTCGCCATGTCGCGATGCGGGGCGGGTTTCCAGCGCCTGTGTGAGCCTGTCCTGGCGGGAGATCGGAGCGTTCCGGATCGGTATCCTGCTGTCACTGGAAGTTGCTTGGGGGAGGCATGGCCACGAGCTGCCGCGCCACGCCGGATCCTCGGCCGGTGAGGGCTTTTCTGGATCAGTGGGCACATTGTTCAGCTGACGTTCAGACAGCCGAATAAGACGAATCTCAATCGGCGGGCAGGGGGGCGAGGGATGGAGAAATGCTTGATTTAGGACAAGGGTGGAAACCGGACCGGGCATTGCACACCGGTCCGGAAGCAGGCAGAGCCTTACTTGTTCAGCTTGATCACATCACCCGAAACGGTGGTGGTGTAGCCGTTCAGGACCCAGGCCCAGAACCACTTTTCCTGCACCTGGGTGTTGATCAGCGCATCGCCGCCCTTGGCCTTGATCGCAGCGTCCTGTGCGCGGATGAAGCGGGTGTTCTGCTGGATCGGGATCACGTTGAACAGCATGATGCCGGTGGCCTTGCCCTCGCTGTGACCGATCACGGTGTACTGGTCCGGGGTGTAGCTCCGGGTCTTCATCGGGGTGCCGGTGCAGCCGGCGATGGCGACGGTGGCGAGCAGGGCGGCGGCGATACGGGTGAACTTCAAGTGACTCTCCTGAGAAATGACCCCGGACCTCTTATCCGGGGGCGCGCAGATTAGCTGCCACAACCCCGGCAGGGAAGCCGCCAGACTGCCGCAGCGCCTCAGGAGAGACACTGTTCAGAACAGGAAGTAGCGTTGCGCCATGGGCAGCACGTCCGCCGGTTCGCACCAGAGCAACTGACCGTCCGCGCGCACCTGATAGTTCTGCGCATCGACTTCGATGTGCGGCAGGTAGGCGTTGTGGATCAGGTCGGTCTTCTGCACGCTGCGGCAGCCCTTCACCACGCCGATGGCCTTGCGCAGGCCCAGCTCCTGGGGCACACCCAGGTCGAACGCCGCCTGGCTGATGAAGGTCAGGCTGGTGGCGTGACGGCTGCCGGCGTAGCTGGCGAACATCGGCCGGTAGTGCACCGGCTGAGGCGTCGGGATCGAGGCGTTGGCATCGCCCATCAGGCTCGCGGCGATGGCGCCGCCCTTGAGGATCAGGTTCGGCTTCACGCCGAAGAAGGCCGGTCGCCAGAGCACCAGGTCGGCCAGCTTGCCCACTTCGATGCTGCCCACTTCATGGGCCACGCCGTGGGTTATGGCCGGGTTGATGGTGTACTTGGCGATGTAGCGTTTGGCGCGGAAGTTGTCGTTGCGCACGCCGTCGCCGTCCAGTGCGCCGCGTTGCTTCTTCATCTTGTCGGCGGTCTGCCAGGTACGCGTGATCACTTCACCGACGCGGCCCATGGCCTGGCTGTCGGAGCTGATCATGCTGAATGCGCCGAGGTCGTGGAGGATGTCCTCGGCGGCGATGGTCTCGCGGCGGATGCGCGACTCGGCGAAGGCCACGTCCTCGGCGATGCTCGGGTCCAGGTGATGGCAGACCATGAGCATGTCCAGGTGCTCGTCGATGGTATTGCGGGTGAACGGACGGGTCGGGTTGGTCGAGCTGGGCAGCACGTTGGCGAAGCCGCAGGCCTTGATGATGTCCGGTGCGTGGCCGCCGCCGGCGCCTTCCGTGTGGTAGGTGTGGATGGTGCGGCCCTTGAACGCGGCGAGGGTGGTCTCGACGAAGCCGGATTCGTTGAGGGTGTCGGTGTGGATCGCCACCTGCACGTCGAGGCGGTCGGCCACGGACAGGCAGTTGTCGATCGCCGCCGGAGTGGTGCCCCAGTCCTCGTGCAGCTTCAGGCCGATGGCGCCGGCGCGCACCTGTTCTTCCAGCGGCAGCGGCAGGCTGGCGTTGCCCTTGCCGGTGAAGCCCAGGTTCATCGGGAAGGCGTCGGCAGCCTGGAGCATGCGCGCCATGTGCCAGGGCCCGGAGGTGCAAGTGGTGGCGTTGGTGCCGGTGGCCGGCCCGGTGCCGCCGCCGATCATGGTGGTGACCCCGCTCATCAACGCTTCTTCGATCTGCTGCGGGCAGATGAAGTGGATGTGCGTGTCGATGCCGCCTGCAGTGAGGATCATGCCCTCGCCGGCGATCACTTCGGTGCCGGCGCCCAGGGCGATGGTCACGCCGGGCTGGATGTCCGGGTTGCCGGCCTTGCCGATGGCGGCGATACGGCCGTGCTTGAGGCCCACGTCGGCCTTGACGATGCCCCAGTGGTCGATGATCAGCGCGTTGGTGATCACCGTGTCGACCACTTCGGCGGCGCACAGCTGGCTCTGGCCCATGCCGTCGCGGATGACCTTGCCGCCGCCGAACTTCACTTCCTCGCCGTAGACGGTGAAGTCCTGCTCCACCTCGATCCACAGGTCGGTGTCGGCCAGGCGCACGCGGTCGCCGACGGTGGGGCCGAACATGTCGGCGTAGGCTTGTCTGCTGATCTTCATCCAGCGCTCCTTGGCTGTTTTCCGGCGGGCGCTCAGAGGCTGCCCATCACTCGCCCGGCAAATCCGTAAACCTTCCGCTCGCCGGCCAGTTCGACCAGCTCCACCTCGCGGCTCTGACCCGGCTCGAAGCGCACCGCGGTGCCGGCGGGGATGTTCAGGCGCATGCCGCGCGCCGCGTCGCGGTCGAACAGCAGCGCATCGTTGGTCTCGAAGAAGTGATAGTGCGAGCCGACCTGGATCGGCCGGTCGCCGCTGTTGGCTACCGTCAGGCTGTGCGTGCGGCGGCCGGCGTTGAGTTCGATCTCGCCGTCCTGGATGTCGTATTCGCCAGGGATCATGGGGTGCTCCGTGGGTCGAGGATCAGTTGCATGAAGGTCAGGTCCAGCCAGCGGCCGAACTTCTGGCCGACCTGGGGCATCTGCCCGCTGGTGACGAAGCCCAGGCGCTCGTGCAGGCGAATCGACGCCGCGTTGCCGCTCTCGATGGCCGCGACCATCACGTGCAGGCCCTGGGCGCGGGCGCGCTCGATCAGCGCCTGCATCAGGATCGGGCCGAGGCCCTTGCCGCGCTGGTCGGCGCGCACGTAGACCGAGTGCTCGACCGTCTCGCGGAAGCCGTCGAAGGCTCGCCATGGGCCGTAGCTGGCGTAGCCCACCACCTCGCCGCCATCCTCTGCCACCAGCACCGGGAAGCCCTGTTGCGCGCGCAGCTCCAGCCAGGCGCGGCGGTTCGCAAGATCGATGGCGACCTCGTTCCAGATGGCGGTGGTGTTGAGCACGGCGTCGTTGTAGATGTCGCGCAGACTGCCGAGGTCGGCTGGGCTGGCGTCGCGGATGAGCATGGGCAGGTCCTTGGGGCTGGGGTCGGTTGGGGCCGCTCTGCGTCGGCTTCAGGCGATGGGCTGGTGCACGGTGACCAGCTTGGTGCCGTCGGGGAAGGTGGCTTCCACCTGGATCTCCGGGATCATCTCCGGCACGCCTTCCATCACCTGTTCGCGGGTCAGCAGGGTGGTGCCGTAGTGCATCAGCTCGGCGACCGTCTGGCCATCGCGCGCGCCTTCGAGCAGCGCGGCGGAAATCAGCGCCACGGCTTCCGGGTAGTTGAGTTTCACACCACGGGCCAGGCGGCGCTCGGCGACCAGGCCGGCGGTGAAGATCAGCAGCTTGTCTTTTTCGCGGGGCGTCAGGTCCATCTCAGGTGCTCCAGATTCGGGGAGGAACGGCCTCGCGGCCGAGCAGCGCCGGCCGCAGCCTGCGCCAGAGTTCGATCAGCCAGGCGCGGGCGTGCAGGGCCTCATGGGCCAGGCAGCGGGCGACCACCAGGCCGGGCAGTTGGGTGAGGTTGCCGCGCCCCTGGCAGGGGGTGGCGCGGCAGGCTTCGATGAGCGCTGCGTCGAGCTGCCCGCTGGCGATCAAGGTCGCCATTACCGGGTGCCCGGCGAGACCGATGGGCGAGTCGAGCAGGCGGTCATTGCCGTTCACCCGCTGGCGTTCATGCCACAGGCGCTGGCCATCGCGGCGGATGTCCAGGGCGGCGGCGAAGTGGCCGTCCTCGAAGCGCTCGCCACTGGCCGGGCGGCCGAGGGCGACCACGTCCCAGTAGAACAGCCGCGCGTCGCCTTCGAGATCGATACGGGTCGTCAGCTCGGACTGGGCGCCGGAGTAGACGATGGTTTCCTGCGGCAGCCATTCCAGCGTGGCGCCGGGGTCGACGCGGATGTCCAGTCGCTGCTTCGCCGGGCAGCCGGCGCGGTACCACTTGGCCGCGCCGGGGCTGGTGAGCTGTGCCCAGCTGTCTGCACCCGCGTGGATGTCGAGGGTCAGGGTGTCGCCACCGGCGATGCCGCCGGGTGGGTGCACCACGATGTGCTGGCAGACCTGCGGGCCTTCCGCGTACAGGTGCTTCTGCACCCGCAGTGGGCCGAGATGCCGCCGCGTGACCGGGCGCGTGCAGTCGCCGATGCGGGCATAGGCCAGCTCGAGCTCGGCGTGCCAGGCGGGGTGGAAGAGGGTGGCCGGTGCGTTCATGGGCAGCTGCAAAACGAAGGATGCACACGACAGAGCAAGCAGCGTGCCGGGATGCGCCAGGATAGTGCGTGGCAGGTGGTTCGCCTTGTACTGCCCAGGCATGGCGCGGGGGCGGGGGTGGCAGCGACGCCTGTCCGGTCGGTCAGAAATGGGCGCGGTTGCGGTGCGTAGAGGTGTTTGGTGCACCGCATTGGTGCGAGATTTTCCTGCAGGAGCGGGCCATGCCCGGGATCGCGCGCATGGCGCGCTCCTGCAAGGTTCGCTGCGCGAACCGATCAGCCCAGCTGCTTGCGCATGTACACCCGGCGGAAGCCGTTCTCCAGCTTGCGCGCGTATTCCTGGTAGCCGTTCTTCGCGTAGAGCTCGATGTTCTCGGTCATGCGCTCGTTGGTGTAGAGGTACAGCGACGGATAACCCAGCTGCGTGGCCGTTGCCTCGGCGTGGATCAGCAGCTCGCGGCCGATGCCCTGCCCGGCGCACTCGGGCAGCACGGCGATGTTGTCGAGCAGGAAGCCCTCGTCGGTCTCGCGCATCACCAGCAGGCCGACCGGCGCGCCGTCCTGTTCGGCGATCAGCACGCGGTCCTCGGCGATCACCGCGTGGTAGTCGTCGAGCATCGGTCCTGGCTTGCGGCCCAGCTTGGGAATCCACTGGGCGTAGGCCGCCGCCACGCAGACCGCGGCGAATCCGGCGTCGTCGTTGACGGCGGGGCGCAGGGTGATCGGCATGGCAGGCTCCAGAAAAAACGAATACGGGGCCTGGCAGCTTGCCACCCGAGGCCCTCGTGCGCCAGTGACAGCTCGTCTCAGATCGCCACCAACCCTCGCACACCCTCGGCTTCCATATCCGCGCCACGGCCCTGCTGGACGATCTCGCCACGGGACATCACCAGGTACTGGTCGGCCAGTTCGGCGGCGAAATCGTAGAACTGCTCCACCAGCAGGATGGCCATGTCGCCACGCTCGGCGAGCTTGCGGATCACCGCGCCGATCTCCTTGATCACCGAAGGCTGGATGCCTTCGGTGGGCTCGTCGAGGATCAGCAGGCGCGGCTGGCTGGCCAGTGCGCGGCCGATGGCGAGCTGTTGCTGCTGGCCGCCGGAGAGATCGCCGCCACGGCGCTGCTTCATTTCCCGCAGCACCGGGAACAGCTCGTAGATCGGTTCAGGTACCGCCTTGGCCTGGCTGGCGCTGAACCGTGACAGGCCCATCAGCAGGTTCTCTTCCACGGTCAGGCGCGGAAAGATTTCCCGCCCCTGGGGCACGTAGGCGATGCCGGCGTGCACCCGCTGGTGCGGCTTGAAGCCGGTGATCGGCTTGCCTTCCCAGCTGACCTTGCCTTCCTTGGCCGGCACCAGGCCCATCAGGCAGCGCAGCAGGGTGGTCTTGCCCACCCCATTGCGGCCGAGCAGGCAGGTGACCTCGCCGATCTTCGCGTCGAACGACAGGCCACGCAGGATGTGGCTGCCGCCGTAGTACTGGTGGAGCTTGTCGACTTGCAGCATGTTTTTTGTCCTTGATGACGCCTGAGCTCAGTCAGGTGGAGAAAGCCGTTGGGTATCGCTGCGCTCCACGCCAACCTACGTCGTGCCTCCCGGCGAAATGCGTTCGTAGGATGGGTGGAGCGCAGCGATACCCATGCTGTGGGGTGAGCGTCAGCGCCCCAGATACACCTCGATCACCTGCTCGTTGGCTTGCACTTCTTCCAGTGAACCCTCGGCCAGCACATGCCCCTGGTGCAGCACGCTGACGTGATCGGCGATGCTGCCGACGAAGCCCATGTCGTGCTCGACCACCATCAGCGAATGTTTTCCCGCGAGGGACTTGAACAGCTCGGCGGTGAACTCGGTCTCGGCGTCGGTCATGCCCGCCACCGGCTCGTCCAGCAACAGGAGTTGCGGCTCCTGCACCAGCAGCATGCCGATCTCCAGGAACTGTTTCTGCCCGTGGGACAGCAATCCGGCGGGGCGATTGCGCGACTCGCGCAGGCGGATGGTGCTGAGCACTTCCTCGATGCGGTCCTTCTGCTCGCCGGACAGCTTCGCCTTGAGGCTGGCCCACACCGACTTGTCGGTCTTCTGCGCAAGCTCCAGGTTCTCGAACACCGAGAGCGCCTCGAACACCGTGGGCTTCTGGAACTTGCGGCCGATGCCGGCCTGGGCGATTTCCACCTCGCTCATGCGGGTCAGGTCGAGGGTTTCGCCGAAGTACGCCTTGCCGTTGTCCGGGCGGGTCTTGCCGGTGATCACGTCCATCAGCGTGGTCTTGCCCGCGCCGTTGGGGCCGATGATGCAACGCAGCTCGCCGACACCGATGTACAGCGTGAGGTCGCGCAGGGCGCGGAAGCCGTCGAAGCTGACGTTGATGTCTTCCAGGGTCAGGATAGTGCCGTGGCGCACGTCCAGCTGGCCGCTGGCGCTGGACCCGATACCGATGGCCTCGCGGCTGGCGCCCGGGTCGCGGTTGGGGTCGTAGGCCGGTTCCAGCATCAGGTGGGGGACCGCTCTCATTGCTCTTTCTCCCGCTTGATCAGGCCGAGGATGCCGCGCGGCAGGTACAGGGTGACGACGATGAACAGCGCGCCGAGGAAGAACAGCCAGTACTCGGGGAAGGCCACGGTGAACCAGCTCTTCGCGCCGTTGACCACTCCGGCGCCCAGCAGCGGGCCGATCAGCGTGCCGCGCCCGCCGAGGGCGACCCAGACGGCGGCTTCGATGGAGTTGGTCGGCGACATCTCGCTGGGGTTGATGATGCCCACCAACGGCACGAACAGCGCGCCGGCCAGGCCGCAGATCACCGCGGAGAGGGTCCAGACGAACAGCTTGTAGCCGCGCGGGTCGTAGCCGCAGAACATCAGGCGGTTCTCCGCGTCGCGCAGGGCAGTGAGCACCCGGCCGAACTTGCTGCGCGCCAGGGCGAAACCGATGGCCAGGCTCGCCGCCAGCAGCAGGACGATGGCGATGAACAGCGCCACCCGCGTGCCTGGCGCGGTGATGGAAAAGCCCAGGATGCTGCGGAAATTGGTGAAGCCGTTATTGCCGCCGAAGCCGGTCTCGTTGCGGAAGAACAGCAGCATGCCGGCGAAGGTCAGCGCCTGGGTCATGATCGAGAAGTACACGCCCTTGATCCGCGAGCGGAAGGCGAAGAAGCCGAACACCAGCGCCAGCAGTCCGGGCGCGAGCACCACCAGGCACAGCGCCCAGAGGAAGTGCTGGGTGCCGGCCCAGTACCAGGGCAGCTCCGTCCAGGAGAGGAAGGTCATGAAGGCTGGCAACTGGTCGCCGGCCGCCTCGCGCATCAGGTACATGCCCATGGCGTAGCCGCCCAGGGCGAAGAACAGCCCGTGGCCGAGCGACAGCAGGCCGGCGTAGCCCCAGACCAGGTCCAATGCGAGGGCAACGATGGCGTAGCAGAGAATCTTGCCGGTCAGCGTCAGCCCGTAGGCGGACAGGTACAGTGCGCTGCTTTCCGGCAGCAGGTGGAGCAGCGGCAGGATCAGCAGCGCAACGAGGATGGCGCCGACCAGGCCGGCAGTGAGTGTCGGGCCGGCCTTCTGCGCGGCCGTCACGGTGAGTGGCTGGTTCAATCGATGACCCTCCCTTTCAGAGCGAAGAGCCCCTGCGGACGTTTCTGGATGAACAGGATGATCAGCGCGAGGATCAGGATCTTGCCCAGCACTGCGCCGATCTGCGGCTCGAGGATCTTGTTCGCCACGCCCAGGCCGAAGGCGGCGAACACGCTGCCGGCGAGCTGGCCGACACCGCCGAGCACCACCACCAGGAAGGAGTCGATGATGTAGCTCTGGCCCAGGTCCGGGCCGACGTTGCCGACCTGCGACAGCGCCACCCCGCCCAGGCCGGCGATGCCCGAGCCCAGGCCGAAGGCGAGCATGTCCACGCGGCCGGTGGGCACGCCGCAGCAGGCGGCCATGTTGCGGTTCTGGGTCACCGCGCGGACGTTCAGGCCCAGCCGCGTGCGGTTGAGCAGCAGCCAGGTGAGCACGAGCACGAACAGCGCGAAGCCGATGATGACGATGCGGTTCCACGGCAGCACGAGGTTGGGCAGCACCTGGATGCCGCCGGACAGCCACGCCGGGTTGGCCACCTCGACGTTCTGCGCGCCGAACAGCACGCGCACCAGCTGGATCAGCACCAGGCTGATGCCCCAGGTGGCGAGCAGGGTTTCCAGCGGGCGGCCATAGAGGTGGCGGATCACCGTGCGCTCCAGGGCCATGCCGATGCACGCGGTGACCAGGAAGGCCACTGGCAGGGCCAGCAGCGGATACAGCTCCAGCAGGCCGGGTGCGTAGCGCTGGCAGAGCAACTGCACCACGTAGGTGGAGTAGGCGCCGAGCATCAGCATCTCGCCGTGGGCCATGTTGATCACCCCGAGCAGGCCGTAGGTGATGGCCAGGCCGAGGGCGGCGAGCAGCAGGATCGAGCCCAGCGACAGGCCGCTGAAGGCCTGGCCGAACAGGTCGCCCATCAGCAGCCGGCGCTTCACCTGGCCGAGGCTGGTGGCGGCAGCGGTACGCACCGAATCGTCGGGTTCGACAGCGGGGTCGAGGAGATTTTCCAGGCGGGTGCGTGCCTGCGGATCGCCGGACTCGCCCAGCAGGCGCACGGCGGACAGGCGCACGGCGGGGGCGGGGTCGGCCAGCTGCAGGTTGGCCAGGGCCAGTTGCAGGGCGGCCTTCACGCCATCGTCGGATTCTTCGTTGAGGCGGTATTCGAGCAGCGTGCGCTGGGCCGGGCGGGCACTCTTCTGCAGCTGGCGGGCAGCATCCAGGCGCACGTCGGCGCTGTCGGCGACCAACTGGTGGCTGGCCATGGCGGTGTTCACCAGGCCGCGCAGGCGGTTGTTCAGGCGCAGCTTGTCGGGTTCGCCGACCGCGGCGGCGCCGCCCTCGGCGGGGTGGTATTGCCCCGCGTCACCGAGGAGGAAGGCACGCCCCTGCGCATCGATGGCGAGGCGGCCGGACTGGATGGCTTCCAGTAACGGCAGGCGGTCGGCATCAGGCGCGGCGGCCCATTGTTCGAGCAGTCTGGCGCGGGCGTCGTTGTCGGCGCTGGCGAAGTCCTGCGCAGGGCCGGCGAAGGCGAGCTGCGGCAGCAGCGCGGCCAGCGCGAGGGCGCAGAGGCGGAGCAGGTGGAGAAGGGCAGTGGGCATCTTCATATCCCGGCACACAGGAGTCTGGGATTCCCTCACCCCGGCCCTCTCCCGGCGGGAGAGGGGGAAGAGCGGAGCCGGAGTGCGGGCTGACAGTCCGCGCCGTCCGGTCCCCTCTCCCTCCGGAGCGGGGCGCGCAGCTAGGGTTAGGGTGAGGGGCTTTCGCTCCCCGGAGGATCAGTTGCTACGCACTGCGTAGTCCGGCTTCTTGTCGTTGCCCGGAATGAACGGGCTCCACGGCTGGGCGCGGATCGGTTCGGGGGTCTTCCAGACCACGTTGAACTGTCCGTTGTCCTCGATCTCGCCGATCATCACCGGCTTGTGCAGGTGGTGGTTGGTCTTGTCCATGGTCAGGGTGAAGCCCGACGGCGCCTTGAAGGTCTGCCCGCCCATGGCCTCGCGGACCTTGTCCACATCGGTGCTGCCAGCCTTCTGCGCGGCCTGCGCCCACATGTGGATGCCGACGTAGGTGGCTTCCATCGGGTCGTTGGTCACGGCGGTGCTGTAGTTGGGCAGGTTCTTGGCCTTGGCGTAGGCCTTCCAGTCGGCGACGAACTTGCTGTTTTCCGGGTTCTTCACCGATTCGAAGTAGTTCCACGCCGCGAGGTTGCCCACCAGCGGCTTGGTGTCGATGCCGCGCAGTTCCTCCTCGCCCACGGAGAAGGCCACCACCGGCACTTCGGTGGCTTCCAGGCCCTGGTTGGCCAGCTCCTTGTAGAAGGGCACGTTGGAGTCGCCGTTGACGGTGGAGATCACCGCGGTCTTGCCGCCGGCGGAGAACTTCTTGATGTCGGCGACGATGGTCTGGTAGTCGCTGTGGCCGAACGGCGTGTAGACCTCCTGGATGTCCTTGTCGGCCACGCCCTTGCTGTGCAGGAAGGCGCGCAGGATCTTGTTGGTGGTGCGCGGGTAGACGTAGTCGGTGCCCAGCAGGAAGAAGCGCTTGGCGGCGCCGCCGTCCTCGCTCATCAGGTATTCCACGGCCGGGATCGCCTGCTGGTTCGGCGCGGCGCCGGTGTAGAAGACGTTGGGCGACATTTCCTCACCCTCGTATTGCACCGGGTAGAACAGCAGGCCGTTGAGTTCCTCGAACACCGGCAGCACGGACTTGCGCGACACGCTGGTCCAGCAGCCGAAGACCACCGCGACCTTGTCCTGGGTCAGCAGCTGGCGGGCCTTCTCGGCGAACAGCGGCCAGTTGGAGGCCGGGTCGACCACCACCGCTTCGAGCTTCTTGCCATTCACCCCGCCCTTGGCGTTGATCTCGTCGATGGTCATCAGCGCCATGTCCTTGAGCGAGGTCTCGGAGATCGCCATGGTGCCGGACAGCGAGTGCAGGATGCCGACCTTGATGGTCTCGGCAGCCTGGGTGCTGAACGGGAACAGACCGGTGAGCAGCAGGGCACTCACGGCCAGCGTACTTTTCAACAGCGGACGGCGTTTCATCGCGGCAGCCTCCTTGGCTATCCAGGGGCGGGGAGGTTGCCGGTTCGGGCAGCCTCCCCGGAAAGGGAGATGACCCGCTGGCGGGTCGAGGCTGCTATCGCAGCATCCGTGCCAAACAGGCAAAAGCCTCGGCGCAGATGGGCTGGGCGCGATTTTCTGTCGTATCGGTGAGGTTTTTCAGTGCGCAGCTTTGGTGCGCCGGGCACGCTTTGGCGTGCGGCGCTCCCCAATGGTGCGCATCACTGCGGGAGGAAGTAGCCGCGCACGCCGGTCATGATTATTTGCGCTGCGAGGGCGCAGACGAACAGGCCCATCAGCCGGCTGACGATCATCAGGCCCTGTTCGCCGAGGACCTTCTCGATCTTGTCGGAGAGGTAGAGCGTGACGCCCACGGTCAGGCACGCCAGGAAGATCGCCGCCAGGGCCAGCAGCTTGTGTTCCCAGTCCTGGTTCACGCCCATCACCAGCAACGCACCGATGGTGCCGGGGCCGACGGTGATGGGGATGGTCAGCGGGACGATGGTGACATCCTGCTGCACGTTGTCCGCCTGCACTGCCGAGCGCCCTTGCGCCATGCCCAGGGCGGAAATGAACAGTACGCTGCCTGCGCCGATGCGGAAGGCGTCGGCGGTGATGCCGAACAGGGTGAAGATGTAGCGCCCGAACAGGTACAGCAGCACGCTGGCGATCAGCGCCGCCAGGGCCACGCGCCAGGCCATGCGCTTGCGGTCGCGAGGAGCGAAGCCGCGGTTGAGGCTGATGAAGCAGGACAGGACGAAGAAGGGGCTGTAGAGCACCAGCATCTTCAGGTACACGCTGAACATCACTTGCATGGGAAGCGGCTCGTCCGGATTGAGAGGGCGTGGCAGGCAAAGCATAGCGGGTGGGACGGCGGGCGGCATTGCGGCGGGGCAAGTCACGCGTGCGACGTCTGAATCGTGGGTAGGAGCGGATATCACGTGCGCAAGGACGGTATCAGGACGGCGGGTGGTAGGGCGTACAACCGTTCGCGGTTGTACGCCGATTCTCCGGACTTGCATGTGGTTCGGATTAGAGCCCGGGCGGACGGCGTATAACGTCGAACGTTATACGCCCTACGTTGGCGCCGTGGAGATCAGGACGGCAGCGCGTCGCTCTGCTGCTGGCGCAGGCGACGATCGCGCTCGCCGACCCAGTAGGCCACCAGCTCGCGCAGTTGCGACAGCTCCACCGGCTTGGCCATGTGCCCGTCCATACCGACCAGCCGAGCGCGTTCCTTGTGCTCGCTGAGGATGTGCGCGGTGAGCGCCACCACAGGGGTGTGCGGGCGGTGTTCGCTGGCTTCCCAGGCACGCAGGCGCTCGGTGGCGGAGAAACCGTCGAGCACCGGCATCTCGCAGTCCATCAGCACCAGGTCGTACTGCGTGGCCTTCATCGCGGCCAGGGCTTCCTCGCCGTTGCTGGCGGTATCGGGCTGCAGGTTGAGCTTGCTCAGCATGCCGCGGATGACCTTGGTGGAGATGCTGTTGTCCTCGGCGACGAGGATGCGGAAGTCACTGGGCGGCACGTTCGAGGCGGGCTCGCTGGCCGGTGCGAGGTAGTTGCTCACGCCGCTGGGGCCGCGCTGCGACAATTCCTCGGCCAGGGTCGCCTTGAGCGTATAGCCCGCCACCGGTTTGGCGAGGATGCGCTTGATCCCGGCGTTGCGCGCGATGATCTTGCTCGGCGCATTGCTGATGCCGGTGAGCATGATCAGCAGGATGTCGTGGTTGAGATTGGGGTCTTCCTGGATCTTGGTGGCCAGCTGCATGCCGGTCATGCCGGGCATGTCCTGGTCCAGCAGGACCACGTCGAAGTACTCGCGCAGGTGCGCCTTGGTGCGCAGCTGGGCCAGTGCCTCCTTGCCCGAGGACACCGCGCTGACGTTCATGCCCCAGGCGCTGCACTGCTGCACCACCACCTTGCGGCAGGTCTGGTTGTCGTCCACCACCAGGATGCGCGCGCCCTGCAGCGGGCCGTCGAGGTCGGCGCCGACCTGGTCGATCTGCTGCGGGTCCAGCGGCAGGCTGAGCCAGAGCAGGTTGCCCGCGCCTTCGCCGCCGTGGCCGCTTTCACTCCCGCTTTCAATGCCGAATTCGCCATTCATCAGGCGGATCAGCTGGCGCGCGATGATCAGGCCGAGGCGGCTGCTCATGCGCGTGGCGGAGAGGAAGTCGCGGCTGTGCAGTTCGGCGGTGAGCAGCGCCTGGCGGTCGGCGGCGTCCAGCGGGCGGCCGCTGTCCTGCACGGCGATGCGCAGGCGCGGGCGTTCGGCCGGGCCGTCGAGGGCGACGACGAGGAGAATCTCGCCCTCGTCGGTCTGTTTGAAGGCGTTGTCCAGCAGGCTCAGCACGGCCTGGCGCAGGCGCGTCGGGTCGCCGCTGACGATGCGGGGTACCTGCGGCTGGGTGAAGCTGATCAGCTCGACCTTCTGCTGCTCGGCCTTGGCGCGGAAGATCGCCAGGCAGTCCTCGATCAGCGCGCCGAGGTCGAACTGCACCTCGTCGAGTTCGATCTGCCCGGACTCCAGCTTGGAGATGTCGAGGATTTCGTTGATCAGCGCGAGCAACTCGTTGCCGGCGCTGTGGATGGTCTGCACGTAGTCGCGCTGCTTGGCCGACAGCGGCGTACCGAGCAGCAGCTCGGTCATGCCCAGCACACCGTTCATGGGGGTGCGGATTTCATGGCTGATCTTGGCCAGGAAGTCGCCCTTGGCCTTCAGCTCGGCGACGTTGGCCGCGCGCTGGCGGCTGGCGGCGAAGTGGTCGTTCTGGATCTTCCGCTGGCGTTCGGCGAGCGCGAGGCTGAGCAGGAAGCCGACCACCGCGGAGAGCCCGAGCAGGCCGCTGCCCAACCATTGCGCGCTAGTCGCCACATAGCCCAGCAGCGACGGCAGGCACAGGCACCAGACCAGTACGAAGACGCCCATGCCGATGGCGAACAGGCGTGCCGGCTGGTAGGCGTGAACCCAGTAGTAGACGGCAACGCCGAGCATGCCCAGGGTCACCAGGGTGATCAGGCCGTAGACCAGGCTGCTGATCGACAGCGCGAGCAGCAGGTTCAGCGCGACAGCCAGCAGCATCAGCGCAGCGGTGCCGCCCAGCAGCAGGCGCTTGAGCGGCAGGCGCGGCTGCAGGTCGCGGAAGAAGCTGGCGGTGTAGCCCAGCGCGCAGACCAGCGTTACCACCAGGCACAGCAGTGCGGTCAGCGGTTGCAGCGACTGGTTGTTGCCGTACCAGGGGCTGAGCAGGCCGAACAGGGTCAGGCAGGCCAGCAGCAGGCTGGCGTGCACGCCGGCCAGCCACAGGCCGCTGGCCACGCGGGTGTAGGCGAAGCGCACGAGGTTGTAGATCAGCAGCATGGCCAGGCAGCCGATCAGCACGCCGAAGTGCAGCGGGCGCTGGTCGTTGCTCGGCTGGCCGGCGGCCTCGATGCTGATGTTGGGGCGCAGCGGCTGGGCGGAGGCCAGGCGCAGGTACAGGTCCAGCGGTTCGGCGCTGGTGCGCAGGGGGATCACCAGGTCGCTGCTGAGCATCGGCCGCTGCACGGGGGAGAGGTTGCCGGCGCTCTTCTGTTCGAGGACTTTCTGCCCGTCGAGGATGAACATCTCGAAGCTGTCCAGGCTCGGCGCGAACAGGCGCAGCTGCTGGGGTTCGTCGTTGGCGGGGAGGCGGTAGTGCAGCCAGGTCGCACCGGGGCCGGCGGGGGCGTGCAGGTCGCTGATGTCGAGGGGGCTGAAGAGGGTGCGGTAGCGCGGGGAGATCACGTCCTGCAGTTGCAGGCGGGCGTCACTGTCGTGGAGCTGGGACCAGCCGGGATCCTGGCTTGCCGCGTAGGTCGGAAGACAGACCAGAGCGGCCAGCAGCAAGCTGACGAGGAGTCCTGTGGCAGTCCAGAGCCGACGCACGGCGAAGTCCCTTCGGTAGTGAGTGGGCGGATTATAGCCAAGTGTGCTGAAGGCCGTAATCCACCCGTGCACGCCGGGACCGGAGTGGCGGAGGCGTCCGACGAGGGACGCCTCCGTCCGTCGGATCAGCCCTCGCCGCGCTCGCGGGCAATGGCGCGATAGCCGATGTCCTTGCGGTAGAAGCTGCCGTTCCAGCGGATCTTCTCGGCCAGCCGGTAGGCCTGTTCCTGGGCCGAGGAGACGGTCGGGCCGATGGCGGTGGCGCACAGTACGCGGCCGCCGGCGGTGACGACCTGGCCGTCCTTGAGCGCGGTGCCGGCATGGAACACCTTGCCGTCGAGCTGGGCGGCCGCGTCCAGGCCTTCGATGACATCACCCTTGGCGTAGTCGCCCGGGTAGCCGCCGGCGGCGATCACCACGCCCACGGTGGGACGCGGGTCCCAGGTGGCCTCGACCTTGTCCAGCGCCTTGGCCAGGGCGGCCTCGACCAGCAGGACCAGCGACGATTCCAGGCGGACCATGATCGGCTGGGTTTCCGGGTCGCCGAAGCGGCAGTTGAACTCGATGACCTTGGGCTTGCCGCTCTTGTCGATCATCAGGCCGGCGTAGAGGAAACCGGTGTAGACGTTGCCTTCCTCGGCCATGCCGCGCACGGTCGGGTAGATCACTTCGTCCATCACGCGCTGGTGCACGTCCGGGGTGACGACCGGAGCGGGAGAGTACGCACCCATGCCACCGGTGTTCGGGCCGCTGTCGCCGTCTCCGACGCGCTTGTGGTCCTGGCTGGTGGCCATGGGCAGCACGTTCTGGCCGTCGACCATGACGATGAAGCTGGCTTCCTCGCCGTCGAGGAACTCTTCGATCACCACGCGCGAACCGGCGTCACCGAAGGCGTTGCCGGCGAGCATGTCGCGCACGGCTTCCTCGGCTTCGGCCAGGGTCATGGCGACGATCACGCCTTTGCCCGCGGCCAGGCCATCGGCCTTGATCACGATGGGCGCGCCCTTTTCTTTCAGGTAGGCCAGCGCCGGCTCGACTTCGGTGAAGTTCTGGTAGTCGGCGGTGGGAATCTGGTGACGTGCGAGGAAGTCCTTGGTGAAGGCCTTGGAGCCTTCCAGCTGCGCGGCGCCGGCGGTGGGGCCGAAGATATCCAGGCCACGGCTGCGGAACAGGTCGACCACGCCTTTGACCAGCGGAGCCTCGGGGCCGACGATGGTCAGCTGCACGTTCTTCGCGGCGAAATCGGCCAGCTCTTCCAGGGCCAGTACGTCGATGGCGACGTTCTCGCACTTGGCTTCGGTGGCGGTGCCGGCGTTGCCTGGCGCGACGAAGACCTTCTGCACGCGCGAATCCTGCGCGACCTTCCAGGCCAGCGCGTGCTCGCGACCGCCGCTGCCGATGATGAGTACGTTCATTGGAGTTCTCCTGAACAGTTCCGGCAGTGCCGGATCGTTGGGTATCGCTGCGCTCCACCCAACCTACGAAAGCTTCACGACCGAATCGCGCTTTTAATCAATCGATCTCAAGGGGCGCGATGAAGCGGGTAGATGCAAGGCGCCCGAGCGTTCACCAAGCGGAGTTGCCTTCTGGCAATGAGCATTGGGGAACGTTCGGGCAACGCAGCAGATGCCTGCTTCAGCGCGTCCGATCCACCTTAGTGGCGGAAGTGGCGCATACCGGTGAACACCATGGCGATGCCGGCTTCGTCGGCGGCGGCGATCACTTCGTTGTCACGCATCGAACCACCCGGCTGGATCACCGCGGTGATACCGGCCTTGGCGGCATTGTCGATGCCATCGCGGAACGGGAAGAAGGCGTCGGAAGCCATGACCGCACCTTTCACTTCCAGGCCGGCATGTTCGGCCTTGATGGCGGCGATGCGGGCGGAGTTCACGCGGCTCATCTGGCCGGCGCCGACGCCCACGGTCTGACGCGCCTTGGCGTAGACGATGGCGTTGGACTTGACGAACTTGGCGACTTTCCAGGCGAAGATCAGGTCGTGGATTTCCTGCTCGCTCGGGGCGCGCTGGGTGACGATCTTCAGGTCATCGGCGGTGATCATGCCGATGTCGCGGCTCTGCACCAGCAGGCCGCCGTTGACGCGCTTGAAGTCCCAGCCCGGCGCACGCTCGGCTGGCCACTCGCCGCATTCGAGCAGGCGTACGTTGGCCTTGGCAGCGACGACGGCGCGGGCGGCTTCGGAGATTTTCGGCGCGATGATCACTTCGACGAACTGACGCTCGACGATGGCCTGGGCAGTCTCGCCGTCCAGCTCGCGGTTGAAGGCGATGATGCCGCCGAAGGCCGACTCGGTGTCGGTGGCGTAGGCCAGGTCGTAGGCCTTGCGGATGCCGCCTTCATTTTCCGGAACCACGGCCACGCCGCACGGGTTGGCGTGCTTGACGATGACGCAGGCCGGCTTGACGAAGCTCTTCACGCACTCCAGCGCGGCGTCGGTGTCGGCCACGTTGTTGAACGACAGCTCCTTGCCCTGCAGCTGGATGGCGGTGGAGACACTGGCTTCGCCCTTCTTCGCCTCGACGTAGAAGGCCGCGCTCTGGTGCGGGTTCTCGCCGTAGCGCATTTCCTGCGCCTTGATGAACTGGCTGTTGAAGGTGCGCGGGAAGGCGCCGCGGTCTTCGGTGGACAGGGTGTCGCGCGCCTGGTCGATGGTGCCCAGGTAGTTGGCGATCATGCCGTCGTAGGCCGAGGTGTGCTCGAAGGCCTTCAGGGCCAGGTCGAAGCGCTGGGCGTAGGTCAGGCCGCCGGCTTTCAGGCCAGCCACGATGCCGGCGTAGTCACTGGCGTTGACCACGATGGCAACGTCCTTGTGGTTCTTCGCCGCGGAACGGACCATGGTCGGGCCGCCGATGTCGATGTTCTCGATGGCGGTCGGCAGGTCGCAATCGGCCTTGGCCACGGTCGCTTCGAACGGGTACAGGTTGACCGCCACCAGGTCGATCGGCTTGATGCCGTGCTGCTCCATCACCGCACCGTCGAGGTCGCGACGGCCGAGGATGCCACCGTGGATCTTCGGGTGCAGGGTCTTCACGCGGCCGTCCATCATCTCCGGGAAGCCGGTGTAGTCGGCCACTTCCACGGCGGCGATGGCGTTGTCCTTGAGCAGCTTGTAGGTGCCGCCGGTGGAGAGGATCTCCACGCCGAGGGCAGCCAGCTCACGGGCGAAATCGACGACGCCGGTCTTGTCGGAAACGCTGATCAGCGCACGGCGGACGGGCAGGCGGGTGGTTTGGTCGGTCATAACGGCTTCCACAAAGGCTTCGGGCTTTTCGCGTGTCAGGCGCGGGCCCGGCTGACCTCGTGGTCGCGGGCCCGCGCCTGCCACCTGTCAGAGAAGATCGTACTGCTTGAGTTTCTTGCGCAGGGTCCCGCGGTTCAGCCCCAGCAGTTCGGAGGCTTTGGTCTGGTTACCCTTCACGTGGTTCATGACGGTTTCCAGCAGCGGCGCTTCGACTTCGCAAAGCACCATGTTGTACACGTCCGTGACCGGCTGCCCTTCGAGATGGGCGAAATAGTTGTGCAGTGCCTTTTCCACGCTGTCGCGGAGGGTCTGGCCCTCCTGCGTCGGAGTGGTCAGGTGCTGTTTAAGGTTGGCGTTGTCGCTCACGGGTGTCATTCCACTCACTAATGTCTCGGTCATCGTTGTCATGCGGCCACCCCTTCTCCGTTATTGTGGCGCTCGGCGAAGAACTGCCTGACGCTGGCGCTCTGTGCATCCGTGTCCTGCAAACGATTGAACTGGGAACGGAACTCCGCCGCTCCCGGTAGGGTTGCGAGGTACCAGCCCACATGCTTGCGGGCAATTCGCACACCCATTTCCTCCCCATAAAACGCATGCAATGCAGCGAGGTGTTCGAGCAGGATGCTCTGCACTTCCTGCAGACTCGGCGCCGGCAGTAGTTCACCGGTGCTCAGGTAATGATCGATCTCGCGGAAGATCCAGGGGTTGCCCTGGGCGGCGCGGCCGATCAGCAGGGCATCCACGCCCGTCTGTTCGAAAACCTGCCGTGCCTTGCGCGGTGAATCGATATCACCATTGGCGAAGACCGGAATCGAAACCGCCTGCTTGATCGCCGCGATGGTTTCGTACTCCGCTTCGCCCGTGTAGAGGTCGGCACGGGTCCTGCCGTGTACCGCCAGCGCCTGGATGCCCGACTGCTCGGCAATCCGCGCCACCGTCACACCGTTCTTGTTCGCCCGGTCCCAACCGGTACGAATCTTCAGGGTGACGGGAACCTCTACCGCCGCGACCACCGCTTCGAGGATGTCGGCCACCAGCCGTTCATCCTTCATCAGCGCGGAGCCCGCGGCCTTGTTGCAAACCTTCTTCGCCGGACAGCCCATGTTGATGTCGATGATCTGGGCGCCGAGCTCCACGTTGCAGCGTGCGGCTTCCGCGAGCATCTGCGGGTCGCCGCCGGCAATCTGCACCGAACGCGGTTGATCCTCGTGGTCGTGCTGCAGGCGCAGGCGCGACTTGCGGCTGTTCCACAGGCGCACGTCACTGGTGACCATCTCCGAGACCACCATGCCGGCGCCAAGGCGGCGGCAGAGTTGGCGGAACGGACGATCGGTGACGCCGGCCATCGGGGCCAGGATCAGTCTGTTGGGCAGTGTGTAGGAGCCGATGCGTACCACCGACTGGTTTTCCATGGTCAATGGGGCGGGAACACCGATGCGCCGCGCGTTGAAGCGTCGCGGATGCGTTTCGGGGCCTGCCACCGGTGCTAGCAAAAAAGGGAGGGCATGATACCCGCTCTCGATGACCGGATAAAGGCGATTTTGGATAAATTCTGAGCAGCTGAAGGCTTATTGCCCAGCGTAGGAAGACGAGCGGAACTGGCGCTGTCAGGCGCTCTGAGCTACCCGAAGGATCATTCCGGCGAGTGGAAGCTCAGGCTGTAGTTCACGGCCTTCGGACCCGGATCGAGGATATCCAGGGAGATGTGGATCGGCGTCTGTGGCGGCATTTCGCTCTGCCCGGCCAGCTCGCCCGAGAGGTACTCGCTGGGCTTGAAGCGACGGCTGGCGATGAGTTGGCCGTTGAGGTCGGCGAAACGCATTTCCAGCAGCGGGAAGGGCTGGGAGAAGTTGGCGCGGTTGTAGATGATCGCGTCCACCACCAGCGCGCCGCTGAAGTCCGGGTGGCTGCGCACCACCAGGTTGCTGCTGCGGATCTGCTCGACGTCGACCTTGGAGGGCAGGGTGCAACCCAGCTCCGGGCAGGCCTGGGCGAACCAGGGGCGGTACTGGTCCTGGCGGGCCAGTTCCTCGAAGTGATAGGCGATGTACTGCCCGGCGAGGCCGGCCAGGGCCAGCAGCACCAGCAGCAGCCAGAGCAGGCGGCGGCCCCAGCGGCGCTTGGGCTTCTGCCAGTCCAGCTGCAGGGGCTCGTCGCTCAGGTCGTGCAGGCCGCCATTGTGCAGGGCTGGCTCGGCGCGGCGATTGTCGCCACGGGAGTCGAGCCGTGGCGATTCTTCTTCCGGGTCGTCGTCCGCGGGCTCGTCGTCGTCGCGGCGGGCGCTGAAGGCGGGCAACCGTTCCTCGTCGTCCACAGCGCTCAGGGGCGCCGGGTCGATCCGCGGTTCGTCGTCCGGTTCTTCGTCGTGCGGTTCTTCCTCGGGCTCCGGCTCGGCCACCAGGCCGGCGGGCTCCTGCGGCTCGTCGGCCGGGAGCTGGCCGAGGCTGGGTTCCTGGCGCGAGGTGCGGCTGGTGCCGTCCTGCTCCTGTTCCAGCAGGGCTTCGGCCCAGCGTTCGTCGTGCGGGTCGCGCTTCTCGTCCTGGCGTGCCAGCAGGGCCTCGCTGGGTTTGGGTGCGCGCTCGATGCTGAGGAATTCCTGGGACAGCTCGAACTCATCGAGCTTGGCCAGTTCCTCGTCGAGGTTGAGGCTGTCGAGGTCGAGGTCGTCGTGGATCCACAGGGTTTCGTCTTTTTTCGCAGCGGCCCGGGTCGGCTCGCTGGTGACAGTCGCCGCCGGGGCGATCACCGTGGCCGCGGCCGCGGCAGGAGCCGGCTCGGCTAGCGGCTCCGGCTTCGCCTCCACCCTGGCTTCGGCGATGGCTGGCTTTTCCGCTACATCGCTGGAGTGCCGGGCGGCATGGGGCGCCAGCGGCCAGCCGAGGGTGGCGGTACCGGGAGCGCTGGGGGCAGCGGGTTTTTCCGGCGTGAAGGTGCTGAAGCTCGAAGCGGGTGCCACCGCGAGTGGCTCCGGGGTTTTCGCCGGTGCTGTCGGCGCGACCGGTGCCGGCGTGGCGGCCGGTTCAGCTGCCTCGACGGGCGGCGCTGCCGTGACCGCCAGCGACGGCGCCTGGCTTGGCTCGCCCAGCATGTTCTGCGGGGCGTTGAACACCTTCAGGCAGGTTCCGCAGCGCACAGCACCGCTGGCCGCGCCCAGTTGCGCCGCGTTGACGCGGAAACGGGTCTGGCAATGGGGGCACTGTGTGATGAAGCTGTCGCTCATGCGGCGGTCCGGCGGAAAAATCTGGCGGTTAGTCTAACTCAAGCCCCGTACGGCGGGCACTCAGCGGCGGCGGCCGCTGATGCGGATCCAGCCATCGCGCTCGGCGGTCGGGTCGAGGTCGAAGGCGCCGGCATAGGCGGCGCGCACTTCCTCGGCCTGTTCGGCGAGGATGCCCGAGAGGGCCAGCAGGCCGCCGGGCTTCACCAGGCTGGTGAGCTGTTCTGCCAATGTGACCAGCGGGCCGGCCAGAATGTTCGCCACCAGGACGTCCGCTTGTTCCTTTGGCAGATCAGCGGGCAGGTAGACGGGGAAGTTCGCCGGGTCGATGCCGTTGCGCGAGGCGTTGTCGCGCGAGGCTTCCAGCGCCTGCGGGTCGATGTCGGTGCCGACCGCCCGTTCGGCGCCCAGCAGCAGCGCGGCGATGGCGAGGATGCCCGAGCCGCAGCCGAAATCCAGCACCTGCTGGCCGGCCAGCTCCTGGCCGTCGAGCCATTCCAGGCACAGCGCGGTGGTCGGGTGGGTGCCGGTGCCGAAGGCCAGGCCCGGGTCGAGCAGCAGGTTCACTGCTTCCGGCTCCGGGGCATCGTGCCAGCTGGGAACGATCCACAGGCGACGGCCGAAGCGCATCGGCTTGAAGTTGTCCATCCAGCTGCGTTCCCAGTCCTGGTCCTCGATGCGCTCGATCTGGTGCTCCGGCAGCTCGCCGCCGGTGAGCAGGGACAGGTGGGCGATGAGCGCCGTTTCGTCGGTATCGGCCTCGAACAGTGCGAGCAGGTGGGTGTGGCTCCACAGCGGGGTGGTGCCCAGGTCCGGTTCGAAGATCGGCTGGTCTTCGGCGTCCATGAAGGTCACGGAGACGGCGCCGACTTCCAGCAATGCATCTTCATAGGTTTCCGCCTGATCCGGGGTGATGGCGAGTCGGACTTGAAGCCAGGGCATGGCGGTAACCTCGATGGTGCTGGACGCGAATGAAAACGGGCCACCTGGGCGGCCCGCTGATAACGGCGGCAAGCTTACTGCACGGCACCTTGCCATGCCAGCGTGCCGGGTACGCAAAGCACAAGGGCCGCCCGGAGGCAGCCCTTGTGATGGAGCGAAGTGGCGCCGGACTCAGTGCTTGTCCATGCCCAGCTTCTTCTCCAGGTAGTGGATGTTCACGCCACCCTTGCAGAACTCTTTATCGCGGACCAGCTCCTTGTGCAGCTCGGTGTTGGTCTTGATGCCATCGACGATCAGCTCGTCCAGCGCGTTACGCATGCGCGCCATGGCTTCATCGCGGTCCTTGCCGTAGGTGATGATCTTGCCCACCAGCGAGTCGTAGTTCGGCGGTACGGCGTAGCCGCTGTACAGGTGCGAATCCACACGCACGCCGTTGCCGCCCGGTGCGTGGAAGTGCTTCACCTTGCCGGGGCTGGGCATGAAGGTCTTCGGGTCTTCGGCGTTGATCCGGCATTCCAGCGCATGGCCACGGATGACCACGTCCTCCTGCTTGAACGACAGCTTGTTGCCCGAGGCGATGCTGAGCATCTCCTTGACGATGTCGATACCGGTGACCATTTCCGACACCGGATGCTCCACCTGCACGCGGGTGTTCATCTCGATGAAGTAGAAGCGGCCGTTCTCGTAGAGGAACTCGAAGGTGCCGGCGCCACGGTAGCCGATTTCCACGCAGGCCTGGACGCAGCGGGCCAGCACTTCGGCGCGGGCCTTCTCGTCGATGCCCGGGGCTGGGGCTTCTTCCAGTACCTTCTGGTGACGGCGCTGCAGGGAGCAGTCGCGGTCGCCCAGGTGGATGGCGTTGCCCTGGCCGTCGGAGAGCACCTGGACTTCCACGTGACGCGGATTGGTCAGGAACTTCTCCAGGTAGACCATCGAGTTGCCGAAGGCCGCGCCCGCTTCGGTGCGGGTCAGCTTGGCGGACTTGATCAGGTCTTCCTCGTGGTGCACCACGCGCATGCCGCGACCACCACCGCCACCGGCGGCCTTGATGATCACCGGGTAGCCCACTTCGCGGGCGATGGCCAGCGCGGTTTCTTCGTCTTCGGGCAGCGGGCCGTCGGAGCCCGGTACGGTCGGTACGCCGGCTTTCTTCATGGCATCCTTGGCGGACACCTTGTCACCCATCAGGCGGATGACGTCGGCGCTCGGGCCGATGAAGGTGAAGCCGGAGCGTTCGACCTGCTCGGCGAAGTCGGCGTTCTCGGCGAGGAAGCCGTAGCCGGGGTGGATGCCCACGGCGCCGGTGACCTCGGCCGCGGCGATGATCGCCGGGATGTGCAGGTAGGACTGCGCAGCCGGGGCCGGACCGATGCAGACCGCTTCGTCGGCCAGCGACAGGTGCATCAGCTCACGGTCGGCGGTCGAGTGCACGGCCACCGTCTTGATGCCCAGCTCCTTGCACGCGCGCAGGATGCGCAGCGCGATTTCGCCGCGGTTGGCGATCAGTACTTTTTCCAACATCGCAGGTTCCCCGCGGCTTAGACGATGGTGAACAGGGGCTGGTCGAACTCGACCGGCTGGCCGTTCTCCACGAGGATCTGACCGATCACGCCGCTGGTCTCAGCCTCGATGTGGTTCATCATCTTCATGGCTTCGACGATGCACAGGATGTCGCCTTTCTTCACGCTCTGGCCGACTTCGACGAAGTTGGCGGAGGTCGGCGAGGCAGCGCGGTAGAAGGTGCCGACCATCGGCGAGCGCACGGCGCCGGCGAGGTTCTGTGCAGCCGGGGCGGCTTCGGCGGCCGGGGCGGCAGCGGCGGGGGCTGCGGCCGGAGCGGCGGCCGGGACCGGAGCGTAGGCCGGGGCGGCAGCGTAGATCGGCTGGGCGGCGGTCTTGCTGTGACGGCTGATGCGTACGGACTCTTCGCCCTCTTTGATCTCCAGTTCGTCGATACCGGATTCTTCGAGCAGTTCGATCAGTTTCTTGACTTTACGGATGTCCATCAGTGTTCGCTCTCCCAGGTGAGGTCACGGGCGTTCAAGTTGTTCGAGGGCGGATTCCAGGGCCAGGCGGTAGCCTGTGGCTCCCAGACCGCAGATCACCCCTACCGCCACGTCGGAGAAGTAGGAGTGATGCCGGAAAGGTTCACGTTTGTGCACGTTGGAGAGGTGCACTTCGATGAATGGGATGCTCACTGCGAGCAATGCGTCACGTAGGGCGACACTTGTATGCGTGAAAGCAGCCGGATTGATCAGGATGAAGTCGACGCCTTCGTTGCGCGCGGCGTGGATCCGGTCGATCAGTTCGTACTCGGCGTTGCTCTGCAGGTGCAGCAGGTGGTGGCCGGCCTCGCGGGCGCGGCGCTCCAGGTCCTGGTTGATCTGCGCGAGGGTGACGGAGCCGTACTTGTCGGGCTCGCGGGTGCCCAGCAGGTTGAGGTTGGGCCCGTGCAGTACCAGTAAGGTCGCCATCTGGATGCGGTAGTCCTTGTTCTTGGCGGGAAAGAATAGGGCGGGACTATGCCGGAAACTCGGCGTGACTGTCCAGTCATGCCGGTTTTGCCGTAGATGTCAGCATGTTGCCAGCCGATTACGGCAAAACCGTTGCAATCAAACTGTGATCAGGAGCGCGTTCCAGCCTGCTTGAGGCGGTCAGCGAGGGTGGCGGCGTCGGTTTCGCCGATGATGCGCAGGTCCGACCATTCGTCGCCTTTGGCCGAGAAGAACAGCAGCGCCGGCGGGCCGAACAGGTTGTAGCGGTCGAGCAGGGCGCGCTGTTCCTCGGTGCTGGCGGTCATGTCGAAGCGCAGCAGGACGAAGCCGGACAGTTGTGACTGGACTTCCGGGGTCGGCAAGACCTGGCGCTCGATGATCTTGCAGCTGATGCACCAGTCGGCATACCAGTCCAGCAGCACCGGGCGACCGGCGGCCTGGGCACTTCGCAGGGCGGCGTCGAGCTGTGCTGCAGTGGTGATGTTCTGCCAGTCGCCGGGGGTGGAGCTGGGCGGGCCGGCATGGAGGCGCTGACCGCTGCGGCCCAGTGGGTGCAGCGGGTCGGATTCGCCTTGCAGGGCGCCGGTCCAGGCGGCTACGGCGTAGACCAGCAGCATCAGACCGAGCAGCTGGCTGGCCCGTTGCAGCGGTTTTTTTGGTCCCAGCTCAAGGGTGCCGATGGCCACGGCGACACCACCGGCCAGGGTGCCCCAGAGGGTCAGCGCCACCGGGCCGGAGACCAGGCGTTCGAGCATCCAGATGGCCACCGCCAGGAGCATCACGCCGAACACGTTGCGCACCGCGTTCATCCAGGCGCCGCTCCTGGGCAGCAGTGCACCGCCGCCAACGGCGAAGATCACCAGCGGCGTGCCCATGCCCAGGCCCAGGGAGAACAACAGCAGGCCGCCGCCCACGGCGTCGCCGGTGCTGCTGATGTACAGCAGCAGGCCGGCCAGCGGGGCGGTGACGCAGGGAGATACCAGCAGGCTGGAGAGCACGCCCAGGGTGGCCGCGCCGGCGATGGAGCCGCCGCGGGTGTTGTTCGCCATGTTGTCCAGGCGCTCGCGCAGGAAACCCGGCAGGCGCAGCTCGAAGACGCCGAACATGGCCACGGCGAAGACCACGAAGAAGGCGGCGAAGGGGATCAGCACCCAGGGCGATTGCAGCATCGCCTGCAGGTTGAGCTTGGCGCCGAACAGGCCCATCAGGGTGCCGAGTACCGCGTAGCAGGCGGCCATCGGCAGTACGTAGGCCAGCGACAGCGCCAGGCCGCGCGCGCCGCCCGGCCGGCCGCGCAGCACCACGCCGGAGAGGATCGGCAGCATCGGCAGCACGCAGGGGGTGAAGGTCAGCGCCAGGCCCAGCAGGAAGAAGATCACCAGGGCGCGGCCGAGCTTCTTGATCTTGCCCGGTTCGTGGTCGCCCAGCAGGCTGGCCAGCGGGTTGCTCGAAGCGGCGGCTGACTTGGCGGCGGCAGAGGGCGCGGGGCCTGTCACCACGCTGGCGGCCTGGCCATCGGCAATCTGCAGGCGGGTGGTTTCCGGCGCGTAGCACAGGCCCTTGTCGGCGCAGCCCTGGTAGCTGACGACCAGGGTGAAGGGCTTGTGCTGCGGGTTGACCAGCGGCACGTCGATGTCGGTGATGGCGTAGTAGACGACGGTGTCGCCGAAGTAGTCGTCGTGGTGCTGCTTGCCCGGCGGCAGCTTCACCTCGCCGACACTGACGCCGCTGTCGGCGGGCTCGACCTTGAAGCTGAAGCGGTGCTGGTAGAGGTAATAGCCGTCGGCATTGATGAAGCGCAGCTTCACCTGCTGGCTGTCGCTGTCCTCGACGCTGACGCGGAAGGCTTCGGCCACCGGCAGGAAGTCGCCCTTGGCCGGTTGCCCGACGGCGAAGCCGGGCTTGTCGGCGGGTTTGTCGAACAGGCCGGCGGAGGCGGGCAGGGCGACCAGGAGCAGGAGCAGGGTGAGCAGGCGGCGCATGGACATCTCGCGGACTACAGGGTGGCGGGCATGATAGCGGAAAGCTTCCGGCGCAGCCCGAGGCGTTGCCGGATCAGCTGTCACAAGAAGTGATAGACGCTGTGGGACTGTGCTGACGAGCCTCGGTTCCCGCAGCGCTGCCGCGTCAATCGGTCGCGTGCTGGCCGAAGGCCGTCAGCAGGTCGCTGGCAAAGGCCTGTTCGGCGTCGCCGGGGTGGCGGCCGCGGTGACGGGTCAGGCTGAAGGCCACGTCGAAGCCCAGCCCGCCCGGCAACAGTTCGCGCAGCTGGCCGCGCTCGATCCAGGGCTGGGCGACATGCCGGGGCAGGTAGCCGATGTGCGCACCGGAGAGGATGAACGCCAGGCTGCCGTCCACCTGCTCGCAACGCGCGCTGCTGCGGCTGGTCTGCAGGGGTTCGTCGGCGGCGATGAAACGGTAGGGGTGCAGCACCTGGTCGGCGTCGGCCAGGGACTCGCGGGTCGGTTTCCTTTCCTTGAACGCCGGATGGCCGGCTCCGCAGTACAGCCCCTGCGGCTCGATGAACAGGGAGGTGTGCTGCAGCGCGGCCTGGGTGCCGGCGAAATAGCCGACCGCCAGGTGCAGGCGATCCTGCAGGAGCAGGCGTTCCAGTTCGGCGGGCGTGGCGGTGAGCAGGTCCAGGGTGACCGCCTCGTTGCGCTGGCGGAAGCGCCGGATGGCGTCGGACAGCCGCGCCAGCACGCTCTCTTCCAGGCTTTCCGACAGGCCGATGCGTACCTCGCCGAGCAGTTTGTCGGCCACGCCGCGCGCCTCGTCGCGGAAGTCCTCGATGGACAGGAACAGCCGCCGGGTCGCCTGCAACAGGTGCTCGCCCTTGGGCGTCAGGCGGAAGCCGCCCTTGCCGCGTTCGCACAGGCGGTAGCCCAGGCGCGTCTCCAGCTTGGCCATCTGGATACTGATGCTCGGCTGGCTCAAGCCCAGCTCGCCCTGCGCCGCACTGAAGCCGCCGCACTCCACCACGGTCACGAACAGGCGCAGCAGTTGCAGGTCGAGGTCGCGCAATTGGCTGAGCATGGCCGTCTCCAAACATTGCCGTGATGAAATGCCAAAGTAATTAACTTTGTATTTTTACAAAGTAAAGCCCGCTCCATGCTCGCCCTATAACCACAACAACTCCGAGGCGATGATCATGCGTGTGTTCTTCCGGGCGACTCTCGCGGCGCTGGCCGTGGCGCTGGCCGTACCCCTGCAGGCGCAGGAGCGGGTGCTCAACCTGTACAACTGGGCGGATTATGTGGGCGCGGACGCGCTGCAGCGGTTCCAGAAGGAAACCGGCATCCGCGTCAAATACGACACCTTCGACAGTGCCGAGGTGCTCGACAGCAAGCTGATGACCGGCCGCAGCGGTTATGACGTCGTCTTCCCCGCCAGCAGCGGGCTGGCCCGCGCGATTCAGGCCAAGGCCGTGCAGCCGGTGGAGGACGCGCAACTGAAGAACTTCGCCAACCTCGATCCGGAACTGCTGGCCAAGCTGGCCGCCATCGATCCGGGCAATCGCTTCGGCGTGCCCTACACCTGGGGCACCGTGGGCCTGGCGCTCAACCAGGACGAAGTGCTCAAGCGCATCCCCGATGCGCCACTGGACAGCCTCGACCTGCTGTTCAAGCCCGAGTACGCCAGCCGCCTAGCCGACTGTGGTATCTCGCTGATCGACTCGCCCCAGGAGGTGATCAGCGTGGCGCTGAACTACCTCGGCAAGTCGCCCTACAGCACCGAGCCGTCCGACCTCGCTCAGGTCCGTGAACTGCTGGGCAAGCTGCAACCCAACGTGCGCTACATCGCCAGCGGCAAGCACATCAATGACCTGGCCAATGGTTCGCTGTGCGTCGCCCTGACCTATACCGGCGATGCGCTGATGGGCGCCGCGCAGGCCAAGCAGGCGAACAAGCCGTTCGAGGTGATCTACCGGATTCCCAGGGAAGGCACGCTGATCTGGTTCGACACCATGGCGATCCCGGTGGACGCGCCGCACCCGCAGGAAGCGCGGGCCTTCATCGACTTCATGCTGCGCCCGGACTCCATCGCCGAGCTGACCAACACGCTGTTCTTCGCCAACGCCAACCTCAAGGCGACGCCGCTGCTCAACGCCGATGTGGCCAGCGACCCGGACATCTACCCGCCGGCGGCCATGCGCCAGAAGCTGTTCGGCGAGCAGTTGCTGACCCTCAAGCAACAGCGTGAGCGCACCCGGCTGTGGTCGGCGTTCCGTACCCGTAGCTGACCCGGAACCTCTGGTAGGGCGCATAACGCGCCAGCGTTATCCGCCGAGCTGAAACGGGGCCGGCGGATAACCTGTTCCAGGTTATGCGCCCTACTTTTTAGACCGCCCCGAACACCGTGATTACCCGATAACTAAAAAGAGGACGCCATGGATCTCGCAAACGACAACGACCAGGCCATCACCCGCGACAGCCTGTATGGCACCGCCGCCGAATCCACCTACGCCGGCATCACCAGCTTCATGCGCCGCCGCTACAGCCGCGACCTGCGCGGCGTCGACCTGGTGGTCAGCGGTGTGCCCTTCGACACCGCCACCACCAATCGCCCCGGCAGCCGCTTCGGACCGCGGGCGATCCGTGCCGCCTCGGTGCAGATGGCCTGGGCCCGGCACTTCCCCTGGGAGTTCGACCCGTTCGACCACCTGGCCGTGATCGACTACGGCGACTGTTCCTTCGACCACGGCGTACCGCAGGAAACCCCGGAAGTCATCGAGGCCCACGCCACAAGAATTCTCGATGCCGGCTGCGCTCTGCTGACCCTGGGCGGCGACCACTTCATCAGCTACCCGCTGCTCAGGGCCCACGCGAAGAAACACGGGCCGCTGTCGCTGATCCACTTCGACGCCCACAGCGATACGTGGCCGGACGAGGACTGCCAGCGCATCGACCACGGCACCATGTTCTACCACGCCGCCCGCGAGGGGCTGGTCGATCCGTCGCGCTCGGTACAGGTCGGCCTGCGCACCACCAACGACGACGTGATGGGTTTCCAGGTGCTGGACGCCCGCGAGGTGCACCGCCACTCGCCGCAGGCCATTGCCGAACGCATCCGCGCGCGGGTGGGCGACAACCCGGTGTACCTGACCTTCGACATCGACTGCCTCGACCCGGCCTTCGCTCCGGGCACCGGCACACCGGTCTGTGGCGGGCTGAGTTCGCACCAGGCGCTGGAAATCCTCCGCGCGCTGCGCGGCATCAATCTGGTAGGGATGGACGTGGTGGAAGTCGCGCCGCCCTACGACAGCGCCGAGATCACCGCCCTGGCCGGCGCGACCCTGGCGATGGAGATGGTTTGCCTGTACGCGGCGCGGCACAAGCTGGGCGAGCGCTGACAGCCCGCGTCCGCAATCACGGGGAAACCCGGATGTAGGATGGCGTGGAGCGCAGCGATACCCATCGATCCTGCGACACAGCATGGGTATCGCTGCGCTCCACCCATCCTACGAGTGCCTTGTTTCAGACGCGGAACGCCCGCACGGCGGTGTGCAAAGCGCCGCCTAGTTCCTGCAACTGCTCGCCCTGGCTGCGGCCCTGGCCGATCAGGCGCAGGTTATGGCTGCCCAGCTCATGGATGCGTTCGCTGTGGGAGCGGATTTCGCTGACCGCGCCGCTCTGCTGGGCGGAGCTCTCGGCGATGCGCTCGGCCATGCTGGCGATGGTGCGGATGGCGCCGACCACTTCGTCCAGCGCGCCCTCGGCGGCGCCGGCCTGGTTGGCGGTGACTTCCGCGTGCTCGACCTGGCTGCGCATCGCCTCCACTGACTGCCGCGCAGCCTGCTGCAGGCGCGCGGTGAGTTGCTGGATTTCCTCGGTGGCGCCGGCCGTGCGCAGGGCCAGTGAACGGACTTCCTCGGCGACCACGGCAAAGCCACGGCCTTGCTCGCCGGCTCGTGCGGCCTCGATGGCGGCGTTGAGCGCCAGCAGGTTGGTCTGGTCGGCGATGGAGCGGATTACCCCCAATACATTGCCGATGGTGGCCGATTCTTCCGCCAGGTTCTCGATGGCCTGGGCGTTGCTCTGCACTTCATCGACCAGCGCACGCATGCCGTTCAGGCTGTTGCCGATCACCTGCTGGCCCTGCTCGACGGCCATGCCGGCGGCGTGGCTGGCCGAAGCGGCCTGGCTGGCGTCGCCGGCCACCTGCTGGATCGCCGCTTCCATGTCGCCCAGCGCGTCGCGGATTTCCCCGGTGTCGCTGGCCTGGCGCTCGGCCCCTGCGTGCAGGCCGCCGCTGAGCTCGGCGAGGGCTCGGCTGCTGCCGGCCACTTCCTCGGCGCGCTGGTGGATGGTGCCGACCAGGGTGCCAAGGAAGTCGCGCAGGCGATTCAGCGACTCCTGCAACTCCAACAGGTCGCGGGTACGGGTGTTCAGCGCAATGGGCTGGTTGAAGTCGCCGCGCGCCCAGGTCGAGAGCGCCGGGACCAGTTGCCCGAGCACGCGCGCCAGGCGGCGCTGCAGGGTGTCGATGAGCAGCGCGGTAGCGAGGATCAGGGCGATCAGCGCGCCCTGGATGACGCGCACCTGGGTCTGGATCTTCGAACGCTCCTCGCGCACCTGCGGCTCCAGGGTCGCCAGCGCCTGCTGCACGGCGCCCAGGCGCTGGGCGGTGGCGTTGGCCAGTTGCTGGCGCTGGGCGATCAGCTGGCGGGTGCGGTCGAGTTCGTCCGGATAGCGGCGCAACACGCTGGCGAGGTCGCGCTTGAGGGTGACGCCACGGTCCTCGCTCTGTGCCTCGGCGGCCGGCTGGGCGTCCAGGCCCATCATCGCGGCGAAGTCATCGGAGGCGGAGGCCTGCTGTTCCAGTACACCGAGCAGCGGCAGGGCGTCGATGCGTTCGGCCAGCTGGCGCAGGGTTTCCAGTTCGCGCTGGATATCCTCGGCGAGTGCCGGGTTGCCGCTGTCCACCAGCTTGGCGCGGGCGTGGGCCAGGCGTGTCAGGTGCAGGCCGGCCTGCAGCAGCGGGCTGCGGTACTCGGCGGCGGCGGGGTTCTGGCTGGCGTCGGCATAGGCGCCGAGCTGGTCCAGGGCGGCCAGCAGGTCGCGTTCGGCCTGCAGCAGCAGGCCTTGCGGATCACCAGCCAGCTTGCCGGCGGCGAGCAACTGGGTGGCGCTGAACTGGCGCAGTTCGTCGAGGCTGCCGCCCAGCAACCGGCCGAGGCTGTCCGGCAGCTGCGGCAGTTCTCCGGCCAACTCGTCCAGCGCCTGCTGGGCGTCCTTCTGTTTCAGCGCGTCGCCGCTGGCGAGGTACGCCTGGATGTTCTGCGCCACCTTGCGCTCGAAGTCCTGGGAGAGTTCCAGGTAGCGGTCCATCAGGGTGAAGGGGCGTTCCAGGGCGCGTTGCGACCACCACAGGGTGGCGCCCAGTGCGAGGCAGACGAGCAGGAGCAGGACGGTGTTGAGGTTGGTGAGCAGCTTGAGGCGCATGGCAGGTCTCGACCGACAGCGAAAAACGGCGAGCCCTGAACCTATTGCAGTTTCGTTACTGCCTGGTGACACGGTGCCAGCATTCGGTCGGAAAATAGCGCGGCAGAGCGCCGCGCCAGACCGGGATGGGCGTTACCTGTAGACCTCGACGCGGTTGCGGCCGCCGTGCTTGGCGGTGTACAGCGCCTCGTCGGCCTGCTTGGCGAGGGTCTTGATGTCCATGTCCTCGCCCAGCTCGGCGATGCCGCAGCTGAAGGTGCAGGAGAGGTCGTGGGGTTGCGCGGGGTAGTGGATCTCGGCGAAACGCTGGCGGATTTCCTCCAGCACCTTGCGCGCGGACTCGGCGTCGGTATCCGGCAGCACCACGGCGAACTCCTCGCCGCCGTAACGGCCGATGTGATCGGTCTTGCGCAGGCGCTGCTTGAGGAACAGCGCCAGGCTCTTGATCACCCGGTCGCCCATGGGGTGGCCGTAGGTGTCGTTGACCCGCTTGAAGTGATCGATGTCGAGCATCGCGAAGGTCAGCGGGCGCTCTTCGCGGCGGGCGCGGAAGCGGGCGTCGTCGAGCAGCTGCAGGGTATGGGTGTGGTTGTACAGGCCGGTGAGGCTGTCGCGCACCATCCGCGCCTTCAGGCTGCGCGCGCGGGCGGCGCGGTTACGCACGGTGGCGATCAGGTGGCGCGGCTTGATCGGCTTGGTGAGGAAGTCGTCGCCGCCTTCGCTCATGGCGTCGAGCTGCTTGTCCAGGTCGTCCTCGGCGGACAGGTAGATGATCGGCACGCTGACATAGCGCTCGTGCTGGCGGATCACCTTGGCCAGCTCGGTGCCCAGGCACTCGGGCATGTACATGTCGAGGATGATCAGGTCCGGCTGGAACTCGGCCAGCTCGGCCATCACCGACAGCGGTGCGGTCAGCGCGCGGGTGACGATGCCGGCGCTGTTGAGGACCATCTCGGTGTGCGCGGCCTGGGCGCGGGAATCGTCGACGATCAGCACGCGGAACGGCTCGTAATGGGCCACGCGGGTCAGCGTCTCGATCTTCTCCAGCAGGCCGGAGGCATCCAGCGCGCCGCTGAAGAAGTCCTGGCCACCGGCGCGGGCGGCGGCCAGGCGGGTCGGGGTGTCGGTTTCCTCGTGGCTGAAGAACAGCACCGGCAGCTTGTGCTTGAGGCCCGCCTGGGCCTCGTCGGCCAGCGCCAGGCCCTGGCCGCCGGCAAAATCGATTTCCATGACGATGGCCGCCGGATGGCGGTCGGCCATGGCGGCGCGGAAGGCGTTGGCGTGCTCGCAGGGCTGCGCGGCCATGCCGAAGAATTCCAGCTGCTGGGCCAGGCGCTCGGCGCGTTCCAGGTCCTGCAGGGCCAGGTAGACCGGCTTGCGAAGCGGTGGCAGGTGGGTGTGCTCGAACTGGTCGCCATGGCGCAGCCCGGTGCGCGAGAGGCGCTGCATCAGGCGGTTGAGCTCGGTGATCAGCTCGCTGGACAGACGCCCGCGGTTGTCCTGCACGGCGCGCAGGCACTGGTCGATGGCCTTGGCCAGATCGGCGTGCTCGGCCTGTTCGAAGCGCTCGGCATAGCGCTGCAGGCGCAGGCAGGCTTCGGCCAGCTCGGCCATCCCGGCACTGTTCCATTCCGAACGCGACAGGCGCTGCCAGACTTCCAGCAGGTGGCGGGCCTGGTGGATCACTCGCTGGGCGAAATGATGCTTGAGGCGGTCGAGGGATGGATCGTCGAGCTCGGTCATCGCGCGCTTCTTTATACGGCCGTACCGGCGGCCTGCGGGGCGAACATGTTTCCGCCGTGATACACACTGATGGCCCTATGCTACCAATCCTTGATGGCAATAACAGTGCCTTCGGTCAAACATCCGAAGCTTTGTAATTCGCAGCATTACCTAGCACCATGCGCAGGGTAGGCTGCGCGGACCTGCCGGTGTGGGGCATGCTGGCGCAGCGAGGCCTGAAATCTCCGGCACCCTGGGGCCGGTTGCGGGTCCAAGCTATCTTCGAATTCGGGACATCAAGGAACTTGCCATGTGGAACTGGAAGAAACGCGGCTCCGTGCGTGATCGCGTGGATGACACGGTAGACAATGCGCGCGCCTACTTCGGCGGCCCCTGGCTGGGCCGTGTGCTGGGCGGCCTGCTGGGTGCCTACCTGGTGGTCTGCGGGGTGATCGGCTGGTACTGGAGCCAGGAGCCTGACCTCTTCCCCGTGCAGCAGAACGCCCAGGCCGCCGCCGAGCGCGCCGGCCGCCAGATGGTGGTGGGCTACACCACCGTGGAAACCCTCAAGGAAGTGGTCGCCACCATTCTCAACAAGCCGGGCGGCTACCTGTCCAACGACATCTTCCCGCCGGGCGTCTGGCTGGACAACATGCCCAGCTGGGAATATGGCGCCCTGGTCCAGGTGCGCGACCTGTCCCGCGCGCTGCGCAAGGACTTCGCCCGCTCCCAGTCGCAGTCCACCGAGGACGCCGACCTGGCCCGCGCCGAGCCGCGCTTCAACTTCGACAACAAGAGCTGGGCGCTGCCGTCCTCCGAGTCGGAGTACGCCGAGGGCATCAAGTCCCTGGACCGCTACCTCGGCCGTCTTTCCGCCGATCCGGCCGGTGCGCAGTTCTATGCCCGCGCCGACAGCCTGAACAACTGGCTGGGTGACGTCTCCACCCGCCTGGGCTCGCTGTCCCAGCGCCTCTCGGCCAGTGTCGGCCGGGTCAAGCTGAACACCAACATCACGCCGATGCAGCCGGTCACCCCGGGCCAGGCGCCGGAAGTCGAGGAAGTGATCCAGGAAACCCCCTGGATGCAGATCGACAACGTGTTCTACGAAGCCCGCGGCCAGGCCTGGGCGCTGTCGCACATCCTGCGCGCCATCGAGGTGGACTTCGCCGACGTGCTGGCGAAGAAGAACGCCACCGTCAGCGTGCGCCAGATCATCCGCGAGCTGGAGGCCGCCGAGGCGCCACTGTGGAGCCCGATGGTCCTCAACGGCAGCGGCTTCGGCGTGCTGGCCAACCACTCGCTGGTGATGGCCAACTACATCTCCCGCGCCAACGCCGCGATCATCGACCTGCGCCAGCTGCTGGCCCAGGGCTGATCGATGGATGGCATCAGCCAGAAGGAGGCCGCCCACCGGGCGGCTTCCGACGCCGAGAAGATCGCCTGGGTCGACGACGACGACCAACTGCTGGGCAGCCTGCCGCGTGCCGAACTGCGCGCGCGTGGGTTGATCGGCCGGGGCACCTTCATTCTGCTGTTCAATTCCGCCGGTGAGCTGTGCGTGCACCGGCGCACCCTGAGCAAGGCGGTCTACCCCGGTTACTGGGACCCGGCTGCCGGCGGCATGGTGCAGGCGGAGGAGAGCTACGCCGAATCCGCCGCCCGTGAGCTGGAGGAAGAACTGGGCATTGCTGGCGTGGAACTGCGCGCCCATGGCACCTTCTTCTTCGACCAGCCGGACAATCGCCTGTGGTGCGCGGTGTTCTCCGCCGTCTCCGATGCGCCGTTGATCCTGCAGCCCGAAGAGGTGCTGGAAGCGAAATTCATCGACCCGCACCAGGCGTTGGCCGAGGCCAAGGCGGGCACGTCTTACTGCCCGGATTCGCTGGCGGCGCTGCGCAAGTACCTGGTCAGCTTCTGACCCCGGCCTCGGGCTGAGCGGCTCTTCTGTAGGAGCGAGCTTGCTCGCGAACCGAGTCCGCAGCGGGCCCGTTCGCGAGCAAGCTCGCTCCTACAACCGCCCTGCCGCGCAGGCATGTCGCCAATGTGCCGATCAATGACGCATTTTCGGTCTTAGCATTTGCCCTCAATGCTGCTAAATTGCGCGACCTTTCCGGCAGGGTCCTCCGCCGGGAATTGCGCAGCCCCTGCCTG
The DNA here is from genome assembly GCA_046940325.1 of Enterobacterales bacterium AE_CKDN230030158-1A_HGKHYDSX7. Lineage (GTDB taxonomy): Bacteria > Pseudomonadota > Gammaproteobacteria > Pseudomonadales > Pseudomonadaceae > Pseudomonas. Next base: position 292,623 of record JBKYMN010000005.1, read on the forward strand.
AGTGGGGCGTCGCGGTCGGCGCCAGCCGGCCATTCGTTGACCTGGCCCGAAGAGGCCAATCCTGGGGAAACGCCCGGTGGTCAAGAAAGCATCCTCCCTGTCCGCCCTCGGCGGGCTCGTCTATTCCACTGATTCCGGCCGGCATTGCCCGGACTGCAATCAGCCCATTGGCGCGTGCATCTGCAAGCAGGCCGAGATTCCGGCCGGCGATGGCATCGCTCGCGTGCGTCGGGAAACCAAGGGCCGCGGTGGCAAGACCGTGACCACGGTGACCGGCGTGCCGCTGGCGGCCGATGCGCTCAAGGACCTGGCCACGGCGCTGAAAAAGCGTTGTGGCACGGGTGGCGCGTTGAAGGACGGCATCATCGAGATCCAGGGCGACCACGTCGACCTGCTGCTCGAAGAGCTGACCAAACGCGGCCTCAAGGCGAAGAAATCCGGCGGTTGAGCCGTCTCCTGCCGTTTGTCTCAAGTGACAAGCGACTCTCCCCTGTCGAGAACGGGTTCCAGGCTATGGGCGCCACGCGCATGGCCGGCAAGCCCTTTCCCTAGATGGGAGATTTATCGGCGCGCCCTGGGCGCGTCGTCGGATTTTCCTAAACTTACCGCCAACGCTGGCGGTCAACACGGCAACGTCATCAGGCCCGGCTAGGTTTACACCACCAGGCCTTGACGACCCTCCCGCTTGCCGGGCGGGCGCCAGCACCCATCCGCGACACTTGAGGAGACCACCACGCATGGCCGCTAGACGGACCCGCAAAGACGACGGCAGCAACTGGACCGTGGCAGACAGCCGCAGCATCTACGGAATTCGCCACTGGGGCGCAGGCTACTACGCCATCAATGACGCCGGTAACGTGGAAGTTCGCCCGCAGGGCGCCGATGCGCAGCCGATCGATCTGCACGGGCTGGTCGAGCAGCTGCGCGAAGCGGGCCTGTCGCTGCCGCTGCTGGTGCGCTTCCCGGACATCCTCCAGGACCGCGTGCGCAAGCTCACCGGCGCCTTCGACGCCAACATCGCGCGCCTGGAATACGGCAGCCGCTACACCGCGCTGTACCCGATCAAGGTGAACCAGCAGGAAGCGGTGGTGGAAAGCATCATCGCCACGCAGAACGTTTCCATCGGCCTGGAAGCCGGCTCCAAGCCCGAGCTGATGGCCGTGCTGGCGCTGGCGCCCAAGGGCGGCACCATCGTCTGCAACGGCTACAAGGACCGCGAGTTCATCAAGCTGGCGCTGATGGGGCAGAAGCTCGGCCACAACGTGTTCATCGTGATCGAGAAGGAATCCGAGGTGCAGCTGGTGATCGAGGAAGCCGCCGTGATCGGCGTGCTGCCCCAGGTCGGCCTGCGCGTGCGCCTGTCCTCGCTGGCATCCTCCAAGTGGGCCGATACCGGTGGCGAGAAGGCCAAGTTCGGCCTGTCCGCCGCGCAGCTGCTGTCGGTGGTCGAGCGCTTCCGCGCCGCCGGCCTGGACCAGGGCGTGCGCCTGCTGCACTTCCACATGGGCTCGCAGATCGCCAACCTGGCCGACTACCAGCACGGCTTCAAGGAAGCCATCCGCTACTACGGCGAACTGCGCGCCCTCGGCCTGCCGGTGGACCATGTGGACGTCGGCGGCGGCCTGGGCGTGGACTACGACGGCACCCACTCGCGCAACGCCAGCTCGATCAACTACGACATCGACGACTACGCCGGTGTCGTGGTCGGCATGCTCAAGGAATTCTGCGACGCCCAGGGCCTGCCGCACCCGCACATCTTCTCCGAGAGCGGCCGCGCGCTGACCGCGCACCACGCGGTGCTGATCACCCAGGTCACCGACGTCGAGCGGCACAACGACGAAGTGCCGAAGATCACCGACCTCGCCGAGCAGCCGGAGATCGTTCAGTGGCTGGCCGACCTGCTCGGCCCGACCGATGCCGAGATGGTCACCGAGACCTACTGGCGCGCCACCCACTACATGAGCGACGCCGCCGCGCAGTACGCCGAGGGCAAGATCAGCCTGGCGCAGAAGGCCCTGGCCGAGCAGTGCTACTTCGCCATCTGCCGCCGCCTGCACAACCAGCTCAAGGCCCACCAGCGCTCGCACCGCCAGGTGCTCGACGAGCTCAACGACAAGCTCGCCGACAAGTACATCTGCAACTTCTCGGTGTTCCAGAGCCTGCCCGACACCTGGGCCATCGGCCAGGTGCTGCCGATCCTGCCGATCCATCGCCTGGGCGAGGAACCGACCCGCCGCGCGGTGCTGCAGGACCTGACCTGCGACTCCGACGGCAAGATCACCCAGTACGTCGACGAGCAGAGCATCGAGACCAGCATGCCGGTGCACGACGTGAAGGAAGGCGAGGATTACCTGATCGGCACCTTCCTGGTCGGCGCCTACCAGGAAATCCTCGGCGACATGCACAACCTGTTCGGCGACACCGACTCGGTGAACGTCTACCAGAACGCCGACGGCAGCTACTACCACGCCGGCATCGAGACCCACGACACCATCGAGGACATGCTGCGCTACGTGCACCTGTCGCCCGAGGAGCTGATGACCCATTACCGCGACAAGGTCGCCGGGGCCAAGCTCACCGTGCGCGAGCGTACCCAGTACCTCGACGCCCTGCGCCTGGGTCTGACCCGTTCGGCTTACCTGTCGTCCTGATCCTGCGGCTGTCCGCGTGAAGAAAAGCCCCGCTTCGGCGGGGCTTTTTCTTGCTCCTGCGAAAGCGCTTGAGGCGGAGTTGAATTGTAGGAGCGCGCCATGCGCGCGATCGCGGGCGTGGCCCGCTCCTACAGGGGAATGCCGAGCGTCAGGAGGTACGGATGCTCACGCGTCGCGCAGTTCGAAGCTTGGGAACAGCGCGTGCAGTTCTCGCCAGAGATCAGGTGCGCCATGGGGCGCGGGCGTGGTGATCAGCTCCGGATCGAGCTGCCGGTCGCTGCGAGCCAGCTGCACGACGAAGTTTTCCACACCCATGCCGCGCAACTGCGTCGCCAGTCGGCGTAGCCGTTCCAGGTCGAACAACTGCCAGTGCACTGTCGTCCGGCACTCGTGCGTCACGCCGCTCTCCAGCAACAGTTCGAGGCTGTACCAATTGGCCAGTCCACTGCGTTTCACGCCGGTCGTGGCGTCCACGTCCTCGGCCAATCCCTTCACGTCGAAGCCGACCCAGTCGGCATGGGGCAGCGCGCGGGCGAAAGCCTCCGGGCGGATGCCGGCGCTGTGCAGCCCGGCGCGAAAACCCATCCCGCGCACGCTGGCCATGGCTTGCGGCAACGCGCTCTGCAGCGTTGCCTCGCCGCCGCTGAACACGACTGCCTGCAGCAGGCCCTGGCGACGACGGAGGAAGGCCAGGATGTCGTCCCAGTGGATTTCGTGCTCGCCCCTCGGCGCAATCAGCTGCGGGTTGTGACAGTAGCGGCAGCGCCAGGCACAGCCCTGGCAGAACAGCACGCAGGCGAGCTGTCCGGGATAGTCGAGGGTGGTCAGGGGCACCAGGCCCCCGACCCTGAGGGTGCTGCTCATCGCGTCTCGCGGAAGTGACGGCGCTCGCGATGCTCGGACTGCTTGCCGGCGTTGAACGCCGTCACCGGGCGGTGATAGCCCATCACGCGGGTCCACACTTCGCAGCGCTGGCGTTGGCTTTCGGGCAGTTGGTTGGCGGTCATCGGTGGTGCTCCTTTCTTGCGGGGATGAATTGACGGGGTTGAAAGTGAAGGCATCAGCCACCGCAGCAGCTCTTGGGTGCGGCCTTCTGCAGAGCGGCTTCGTCGCACCGGGGGCAGAACTCGTGTTCGCCGGCGAGGTAGCCGTGGATGGGGCAGATGGAGAAAGTCGGCGTCACCGTCAGGTAGGGCAGGTGGAAGCGCCCGAGGGCGGTGCGTACCAGGGTCTTGCAGGCCTCGGCACTGGAAATGCGCTCGGCCATGTACAGGTGCAGCACGGTGCCGCCGGTGTACTTGCACTGCAGGGCGTCCTGCAGCTCCAGCGCTTCGAACGGATCGTCGGTGAGGCCCACCGGTAGCTGCGAGGAGTTGGTGTAGTAGGGCGCGTCCGGGGTGCCGGCCTGGAGGATGTCCGGGTGGCGCTTGCGGTCCTCGCGGGCGAAGCGGTAGGTGGTGCCTTCGGCCGGCGTGGCTTCCAGGTTGTAGAGATGGCCGCTGTCCTCCTGGAAACGCACCAGCTGCGCCCGTACATGGTCCAGCAGGTCCAGCGCCATCTGCCGGCCGGCCTCGGTGTGCAGGCCTTCGCGGTCATCGGTGAAGTTGCGCAGCATCTCGTGCAGGCCGTTCACGCCGATGGTGGAGAAATGGTTGCGCAGGGTGCCCAGGTAGCGCTGGGTGTAGGGGTACAGCCCGGCGTCCATGTGCTGCTGGATGACCTTGCGCTTGACCTCGAGGCTGTCGAAGGCCAGTTCCAGCAGGTAGTCCAGCTGGCGATAGAGCCCGGCGAGGTCGCCGCGATGACGGTAGCCCAGGCGCGCGCAGTTGAGGGTCACCACGCCCAGCGAACCGGTCTGCTCCGCCGAGCCGAACAGCCCGTTGCCGCGCTTGAGCAGCTCGCGCACGTCCAATTGCAGGCGGCAGCACATGGAGCGCACCTGGTTGGGCTGCATGTCCGAGTTGAGGAAGTTCTGGAAGTACGGCAGGCCGTAGCGCGCGGTCATCTCGAAGAGGCGCGTGGCGTTGTCGCTGTCCCAGGGAAAATCATGAGTGATGTTGTAGGTCGGGATCGGGAAGGTGAACACCCGGCCGTGGGCATCGCCGGCCTGCATCACCTCGATGTAGGCGCGGTTGATCAGGTCCATCTCGGCCTGCAGCTCGCCGTAGGCGCAGGGCATTTCCACGCCGCCGATATAGGGAATCTGCTCGCGCAGGTCCTCCGGGCAGACCCAGTCGAAGGTCAGGTTGGTGAAGGGTGTCTGAGTGCCCCAGCGCGACGGCACGTTGAGGTTGTAGATGAACTCCTGCAGCGCCTGGCGCACCTGTTGATAACTCAGTCCGTCCTTGCGCACGTAGGGCGCCAGGTAGGTGTCGAAGGAGCTGAAGGCCTGGGCCCCGGCCCACTCGTTCTGCAGGGTGCCGAGGAAGTTGACCATCTGCCCCAGCGCACTGGACAGGTGTTTCGGCGGCCCGGCCTCGACCCGCCCCGGCACGCCGTTGAGGCCTTCGCTGAGCAGGGTGCGCAACGACCAGCCGGCGCAGTAGCCGGCGAGCATGTCCAGATCGTGGATATGCAGGTCGGCCTCGCGGTGAGCGATGGCGATGCCCTCGCTGTACACCTCGTCCAACCAGTAGTTGGCGGTGACCTTGCCCGACACGTTGAGAATCAGCCCGCCGAGGGAATAGCCCTGGTTGGCGTTGGCGCGCACTCGCCAGTCTTCCCGCGAGAGGTATTCGTTCATCGAAGCGGCGACGTCCACCAGCGTCTTGCGTTCGCGGCGCAGGCGGCCGTGGCGTTCGCGATAGACGATGTAGGCGCGCGCGGTGGGGTAGTGGCCGGCTTCCATCAGGGCGCGCTCGACCACATCCTGGACCTGCTCCACGTCCAGGTCGTTCTGCGCCGGCAGACGGGCTAGCACGCGGCGGGTCAGCTCCTGAGCATGGGGAGCGGCGAACTCGCCGCTGGCCTCGCCGGCGGCGGCGATGGCGCGTTCGATCTTGCTCGGATCGAAGGCGGCGGAGCTGCCGTTGCGCTTGCGCAGGCTGGCGGAAAGGAGGGTGGTCCGTGTCAGAGGCATTGGCTTGATTCCACAACATGCTGTGTCTCGAGTGATTCAAGACAACAAGATGTTGTGGGAATCTAACGGCTTCGTCTGAAGGAAAATTGACCTCGGTCAACGTCACCTGTCAGTCAATTCTTGCCATCGGAGGTATTGACCGCGTCGTGCCCCGGAATCAGTCGAGCAAGGGTGCCAGCCGCTCTGCCAGGCGCCCGGCGAGCTGCTCGTCGGTGACATTGGTGAAGCTCATGATCAGCGCCGGGTCGCGCCTGGCCTCCACGCACCAGGCGTTCAGTGCCTGCAGGCCGAGGCCCTCGGCATGGGCTCGGCGAGCGACGGCCAGATCATCCTGGTCCAGCGTACCGATCAGGTGCAGGCCACCGGGGGTGTCGATGAGGCGCAGGTGGTCGCCCAGGCGCTCTTTCAGCGCGTTGCGCAACCACTGCCGGCGCTGGGCGTACAGCGTGCGGGTGCGCTTGAGGTGGCGGGCGAAATGGCCTTCCTGCATGAAGTCGCAGAGCGTCGCCTGCAACAGTTCGGCGCAGCCGGAAGGAAATACCTGCTGGGCGCGCACGAAGTCTTCCACCCGTTCCGCCGGTACCACGAGGTAGCCCAGGCGCAGCGCCGGGAACAGCACCTTGCTGAAAGTCCCGGTGTAGAGCACGCGGCCGGCGCGATCGAGGCTTTTCAGCGCCGGCAGCGGGAAGCCGGCGTAGCGGTACTCGCTGTCGTAATCATCCTCGACGATCCAGGCGTTGCTGCCTTGGGCCCAGTCCAGCAGGCCCAGGCGGCGCGGCAGGCTGAGTGCGACGCCGGTGGGGCTCTGCTGCGACGGGGTGACCAGTGCGAAACGTGCGTCCGGCGCGCGGGCGATGCCGTCTTCCACGCGCAGGCCATCGCCATCCACCGCGACCGCCACCGGCACGCCACCGGCCCGGCGCAGCAGTTCGCGGCCACGCGGGTAGCCGGGGTCTTCATGCCAGAAGCGCTGGCCGGGTTCGAGCAGTGTGCGACTGATCAGGTCCAGCGCGCCCTGGTAGCCGGCGCAGATGAATACCTGTGCCGGATCACAGACGATCCCGCGGGAGATGCCCAGATACCCCGCCACGGCCTCGCGCAGCGGGCCGTAGCCGCAGGGTTCCGGGTAGGCCAGCATCGACGCGCTCTGCTGGCGCAGGCGCCGCGCGCACAGGCGCGACCAGAGCGCGCGGGGGAAGGCGTCCAGCCCCGGCAGGCCGAGCTGGAAAGGGCGGATGGCCGGCCCATGGGCGATCACCCCCGGCACGCTGCGCTCCAGGGTCGCCGGGTCGATCGCCAGTGGCGGCGGGCTTGCCAGGCGCCCGCCTAGCTGCGGTGAGACCACGGTGCCCGCCGGCCCACGCGCCAGCAGGTAACCCTCGCTGGTCAGCAACTGGTAGGCCAGTTCCACCGTGCCCCGCGCCACACCCAGCTCGCCGGCCAGGCCGCGCACTGGCGGCACGCGCTCGCCGGGGCGGAGCGCGCCACGGGCGATGGCGTCCCGGAAGCGCTCGTAGAGCTGGCGGTAGATCGGCAGCTCGTGGCTGGGGTCCAGCGGTTGGCGGATCGCGTCGGCGGGAGCGCTCATGGCCTGGGTGTTCATGAGGGAAGTGGGAAAGTCGACTATGCCATGACCGGTATCAAGCCGTCGCGGCGGCCGCGATGCAGGATCAGCGTCTAGGCTTGCAGGCAGTGTTGAAAAGCGCGTGTCGTGACTCCATCTGCTGTGTCAGAACCCGCTTTTTCCACCTGTTCGCCTCGCTGAGCGCGCAGCGGCTCCGGCTGCCCGCGCGATCCCCCCGTGTACCAGGCGCCGACAGGTCCAACCCATGTGAGGAGATCGATGGAATTCAAGGATTACTACGCGGCGCTCGGGGTCGAACCCGAGGCCGACGAGAAGGCGATCAAGACCGCCTACCGCAAGCTCGCGCGCAAGTACCACCCGGACGTGAGCAAGGAGCCGGACGCCGAGGCGAAGTTCAAGGACGTCTCCGAGGCCTACGAAGTGCTCAAGAGCCCGGAGAAACGCGCCGAGTACGATGAACTGCGCCGCTACGGCCCGCAGGGGCCGCAGTTCGAGGCGCCACCGGGCTGGCAGCCGCGCGGCGGTTTCGATGGCCCCTCGCCCGGGCACGAGCAGGACTTCAGCGACTTCTTCGAGCAGATTTTCGGAGGCCGTGCCGGTGGCGCTCACGCCGGTTTCGGCGGCGCGCGCCAGCCGCAGGCCCACCGTGGCCAGGATGTGGAGATGGAGGTCCCGCTGTTCCTCGAGGAAACCCTCTCCGGTGAGAGCCGGCCGATCAGCTTCAGCCTGCCCAGCTACGACGAGTACGGGCGCAAGCTGCCGCCGCAGAACAAGACGCTGAACGTGAAGATCCCCGTGGGCACCGCCGATGGCGAGCGCATCCGCCTCAAGGGCCAGGGCGCGCCGGGCATCAATGGCGGGCCGGCGGGCGACCTGTACCTGGCGATCCGCCTGGTGCCGCACCCGCTGTTCGATGTCGATGGCCGCGATCTCATCGTCACCGTGCCGGTGGCGCCCTGGGAGGCGGCGCTGGGGGCCAAGGTGGAGGTGCCGACCCTCGGTGGGCGGATCAATCTGGGTATCCCGCCCAACAGTCAGGCCGGCCAGCGCCTGCGGATCAAGGGCAAGGGCCTGCCGAACAAGGGCGATGCCGCCGCCGGCGATCTCTACGCCGTAATCAAGGTGGTGATGCCGAAGACGGCGGACGAGGCCACTGGCAAACTCTGGGAAGAACTGGCGGCGAAAGCCGCCTTCGACCCCCGTGCCGATTGGGGTAAACGCGCATGACGACGACAGTGATGGTGGTGGACCTCGACGAGCTCTGCCAGTCGGTGAACCTCCCCCGCGACGTGCTCGTCGAGATCGTCGAGGTGGGCATCGTGGAGCCCCGCGAGCAACGCGCCGGGCATTGGGTTTTCGATTACCAGGCGGTGAGCGTGGTGCGCCGCGCAGTGCGCCTGCGCCGCGAGTTCGAGCTGGACTGGCCAGGTATCGCCCTGGCGCTGCGCCTGCTGGATGAGGTGGACGAGTTGCGCGCGGAGAATCGCTACCTGCGCCAGCGCCTGGCGCGCCTGCTGGAGGAGTGACGATTCACTGGGCGGAGGTCGCCGCCGTGGCGGCGTCCACCGGGATGAACTGCATCAGCCCCAGCAGCGGCGCCGCCAGGATGCCCTGCACGTAGTTGATCCCGGTGCGCCGCAGGCTCTCGTCGCTCATCTGTGCCAGCAACTCCAGGCGACCGGTCATGCGGCCGAACTCGCGTTCAAAGGACAGGTTGCGGCCCTTGTCGCTGATCTCGTTGGACAGCAGCAGGGGCTCGCCCTGTGCGTCGGTGCGGCTGGCCAGCAGCCAGGCGGCCACTTCGATGTTCCAGGCGGCGTTGGCGAGCTTCTGCGCATTCAGGCCGTTGATCAGGTACAGCGAAGTCTTCTCGCCATAGACCTCCCTGAGCATGCTGCCGAGCCCGTAGATCAGGGTGCCGGCGCGGTCGCCGACGAAGTCGCGGTCAAAGGCCAGGGGCAGCACCGCGACGGATTTCCTGCCATCCAGACCGGGCAGCGGCTGGTCGTCGACGATGGCTTGCATCACGGACTCTCGGGCCCTTTCCAGCGAGGCCGCACCGGTTTTCTTCCATTCCCTCGGGTTGCGCTTGTAGAGCTTGTCCAGCAGCAGGGACAGGCTTGCCAGGTTGTCGCGCATGGCCAGGTTGGCCGCGCGGTTGGCGTCGTTCTGCAGCATTTGTCCGGCCTGAAAGCCGTCGCCGTCGATGTCCTTTTTCACCGGTGGTGAATTGCAGGCCGCCAGCAGGATCGGCAGACACAGGCAGAGCGTGTGCAGAGCGTGTGGGAGAGGGGGCTTGGGCATGGGCGGCACAGTGGCGTGCGACTGGCTCGGTCACCAGTGCGCCCTGGGCTCGGACGTCGTCGGGTAAGCAGTGTGCGACCGATACCACAGTTCCCGCCCGACCGATCCGGCTGCCCGCAGGCAGCCGGAGGGTGGCTCAGCGCGGCTGGTTCTGCGCGATCCAGCCGGCGAAGGCGTCGATGATGCTCTGCAGGAAGGGCTGGGTCTTCTCGGACAGCTTGCCGCTCTCATCGAAGAAGCTGCCGGCGCCGCCCAGGTAGGCTTCAGGCTGCTGCAGCACGGGCATATTGAGGAACACCAGCGACTGGCGCAGGTGATGGTTGGCGCCGAAGCCGCCGATGGCGCCCGGCGAGGCGCTGACCACGGCGCAGGGTTTGCCGTTCCAGGCGCTCTTGCCGTAGGGGCGCGAGCCGACGTCGATGGCGTTCTTCAGCACGCCGGGCACCGAGCGGTTGTATTCGGGAGTGACGAAGAGCACGGCGTCGGCGCGGGCAATGCGCTCGCGGAAGGCTGAGTAGGCCCCCGGTGGGGAACCGGCGTCGAGCTCCTCGTTGTACAGCGGCAGGTCGCCGATCTCCACGATCGCAAGCTTCAGGTTGGCCGGCGCCAGGGCGGCGAAGGCCTCGGCGATCTTGCGGTTCAGGGATTCCTTGCGCAGGCTGCCGACGACAACGGCGACATCAAAGACTTGGCTCATGGCGACTCCTAAGGTTTGGGGCGGTAAGCCGTTTGTTATAGACGATGACGGCGGCCTTGCCCGGACCTGGATCAACGCCTGGTGATCATGTCCCAGTCGGAAATGCATATCTTGGCTCTGTGGGGTAGGGCATGGCGTGCCTAGAGTGAGGCCATGTCCTGAATGCCCCGTCGAGGTTTCCCCATGTGCATGAAAGTCTTCTTCGCCGGTGCCAGCGGCGCCATCGGCCAACGCTTGCTGCCGCTGTTGCTGGAGCGCGGCTACGAGGTGCTGGCGATCAGCCGCTCGGTGGAGCGCGCCGCCGGTCTCGAAGCGGCGGGCGCTCGCGCCCGGGTGCTGGATGTCTTCGATGCCGAGGGCTTGCGCGAGACGCTGCAGGCGTTCCAGCCGCGCTGGGTGATCCACCAGCTCACCGACCTGCCGGCTGGCCTGGACCCGGCGCAAATGCCCGCCGCCCAGCCGCGCAATGCGCGCATTCGCCGCGAGGGCACGGCCAACCTGGTGGCGGCCGCCCGTGCCGCTGGCGTCGAACGGCTGGTCGCGCAGAGCATCGCCTGGGCCTACGCGCCGGGTCAGCTGCCGCTGCATGAGGATCAGCCGCTGGACCTCGAAGCCGAAGGGCCGCGCGCCATCAGTGTGAGCGGTGTGGCGGCCCTGGAGAGCGCCGTGCTGGACGCCCGGCCGATGGAGGGCATCGTGCTGCGCTACGGGAGGCTATACGGCCCCGGCACGGGGACCGTGGAAGCCGATGCTCGGCTGGCCGTGCACGTGGACGACGCTGCCCGTGCCGCCCTGCTGGCGCTGGAGTGGGGCGGCCAGGGTGCCTACAACATCGTTGAGCGGGATATCGAGGTCAGTTCGGCCAAGGCCCGTCACCGTTTGGGCTGGCAGCCGGGCTTCCGCTTGGCGGGAGCGCTGGCGTGAACCCGGGTGTGGCGTACCAGACGCGTACCGGGCTGCTATTGCTGGTCGCTGTTGCTGCGGGCGTGCTGCTCTGGCTGCCGGGGTTGCGGCCCTGGCTGCAACTCACCGAAGGCCACGCCGGGCACTCCGTCACCTCGCGTCCGGTCACGCAGGTGCAGCGCCTGTCCTGCGAACCCATGGCGGAGCTGCCGGGCAAGGTGGTCACCACCCTGCAGGTGGACTTCCCGCCGGGGGCTTTCACCCCGGCGCACCGGCATCCCGGCGCGGTCACCGCCATCGTCCTCAGTGGCCGGGTGCGCTCGCAGATGCAGGGCCTGCCGGCGCAGACTTACGGACCGGGTGAAACCTGGTTCGAACCCAGCCGCGCCTTGCACCTGTTCGCCGAGAACCCCAGCGCCAGCGAGCCGGCGCGCCTGCTGGCGGTGATCGTCAGCGACGAGCAATGCGGCCCGCTGGTGATCCCCGAACCCACCCACTGAAGCCCCGCGAAAAGGAGACTCGCATGACCCCATTCACTCCCTTCACCGACACCCAGCTCGACGCCACCCTGGCGCGTCTCGGCCTACCGCTGGAGCGCTGCGCGCCGACACGGGAGAACCTCGACCGGCTGATCGTCGCGGCGCTGCACCAACTGCCTTTCGAGAACCTCGACGTGCTGCTGGACAAGCCCGTGCTGATCGAGCCGGACGCGGTCTTCGCCAAGGTGGTCGAGGGCCGGCGCGGCGGTTACTGCTTCGAGCTGAACAGCCTGTTCGCCCGTCTGCTGAGCAGCCTGGATTACCGGGTGACCCTGCTGGTGGGGCGGGTGCGCTGGGGCCTGCCGGCGGAGGCACCGCTGACCCCGCAGACGCACCTGCTGTTGCGGGTCGACCTGCCCGAGGGCACTCACCTGGTGGATATCGGCTTCGGCGGCCCGGCCTCACCGCGCGCGCTGCCGTTGCAACTGGACCGGGAGCTGCACGGTGGCTGGCGGATCACCGGGGACACTGCCGGCGAACTGGAAGTGGCAACGCGCTCGGCCTCCGGCTGGCAGACCCTGTACCGCTTCACCCTGGAGCCGCAGGACTGGGCGGATTACGGCATGCGCAACTGGTACACCTCGACCTACCCGCAGAGCGTGTTCCGCAACTCCCTGCGGGTGGCGCTCAGCGAGAACGGGGCGCGGCTGTCGCTGCTCAATGGGCAGTTCAGCCGGCGCACGGCGGACGGGGACGTCGAGCAGCAGCGCCTCGAAGACGTCGACGAACTGCTGGCGGTGCTGGCTGAGCGCTTCCACCTGCGCCCGGAACCGGAGGAGAGGGCCGCCCTGGGCGAGCGGCTGGCGCAATGGCTGTGACGAAGCCTACTGGTCCTGCGCGCTGACGGTGGTGGTGGGGACGTCCGGCGCCGCGGCGATGGCCAGTCGCACGGTGCGGCCCGGCAGGTCGCCGCGCCGCAGGGTGCCGCCGGGGGTGGCGTCGAACCAGCGACCTTGCAGGTCGGAGGCGCTGCATTGCAGGCGGCGCTCGATGCTGGTGCTGGCCTGGGTGGGCGGCAGCAGCCAGCGGCACTGGCCATCGAAGATGATCGCGCCGCTGCTCGGCGGCTGCCACGCGGTAGCGGGCAGGTGATCGCGGATCGACACGATGGCGAACGCCAGGTCCGGTTGTACGGCGTCGTTGGGATGGGTGGCGGATTCGCCGTCGAGCTGGATCTGGATGCGGCTGAGCTGGCGGGTGCAGCCGTCGGTGCGGGTGCTGAGCGGCACCTGGAAGCTGACACGCTGCGGCCTGGCGCCATGCCCGGGCGTCGTGAAGAGGTGATGGTTCACGCCGTTGCTGGCGGACTGTGCGCAGGTGCTGTTCGCGGCGGCTACGTACTCGGCGTCGCCGCTGAGCTGGAAGTCGCCGGGCAGGTCGGCCTCCAGGGTGAATTCATCGCTGGCGCAACCGCCCAGCAGGGCGCTGAAGGCGGCGACGCCGAGCAGTGCGAAGCGGCGCACAGGCGCGAGAGAGTGACGAAACATGCGGGAAGTCTGCGGTGGCCGGGGCTGCGCAGGAGCATCCGCTGTTCAGGGAGACGCTTGAATCGGATTGGTCCGGATTGTCTGTAGGAATTCAGTAGGCGAGGACGAGTCGCACGGCGCCTCAGCCGATCATCCCGAACCCGCGCGCCATCAGGCTTGCCAGCAGCGGCAGGATCAGCAGGGCGAGCAGCTCGATGCGGATGGTCATGATCACCAGCTTCGCCTGGCGCTCGCCGGGTACCGGCACGCGCCCGGCCTTGAGCTCGTTGCGCCAGTTGAGGAAGGTCAGGGTCGGCAGGATCGAGAGGATGGCCACCAGCACGAACAGGCCGATCTTGGCGTGGAACAGGCTGTTGTGCAGGTAGTAGTCGGTGCCCTTGGCGAACCACACCACGCGCGCGGCGCCAGTCAGCAGCACCACACCGGCGCAGGCGCCGTAGGCCAGGTCGACGATGACCAGGCTGCGCGCCCGCGACAGGTCCAGCGGCAGGCGGAACAACTGGTGCTCCAGCACCAGCAGGGCGAACAGGATGAAGATCGACAGGTAGTGCAGGTACGCGGCAATGGCTTGGGCCATGGAGGCATCCTCGGCTGGGGCCTTCTTGTTGTTCGGATCAGGCGGTTTTCGTTCAGGCGCCGGGCGGCGCGCTGAAGGTCACCCGGTCGCGCCCGGCCTGCTTGGCACTGTAGAGGGCGGCGTCGGCGCGTTCCAGCGCCTGATCGACCTGCTCTTCGGAGCACAGCAGGGTACAGCCGATGCTCAGGCTGACCGGCAGGGGGCCGCTGGCCAGTTGCACCGGCTCGTTGCCGATCAGCTGGCGCACGCGTTCGGCCACTCGCTGCAACTCTTCGCCGTCCTTCACCCGCAGCAGCGCGACGAACTCCTCACCGCCCTGGCGCACCAGCAGGTCGTCCGGCCGCAGGGCGGCGCGCAGGCGCCGGGCGCATTCGCAGAGCACCTGGTCGCCGGCGGCGTGGCCGTGCCGGTCGTTGATCGACTTGAAGTGGTCGAGGTCGGCATAGAGCACGCCCAGTTGCACGTGGCTTTCGCGGGCGAGCCGGCACTCGCGGTCCTGGAAGGTCATCAGGGCGCCACGGTTCCACAGCTGGGTCAGCGGGTCGAGCAGGGCCTTGCGCTGTTCGCGGTCCATTTCCACGCGCAGGTCGCGGTTGCTCTGGATCAGGCTGCGCAGTTGCAGGTAGCCCTCGGCGAGGGTGGCGAGGTCGCGGAAGTTGGCCTGCTGCGCCGGGGTCATGCTGCGCGGCCGCGGGTCGACCATGCACAGGGTGCCGATGGCCTGGCCGTTGCCGGCGCGCAGCGGGCGCCCGGCATAGAAGCGGATGTAGGGTGGGCCGAGCACCAGTGGGTTGTCGGAGAAGCGCTCGTCGAGGGTGGCGTCGGGCACCAGCAGGGTGTCCTCGCCGAGGATCGCATAGCCGCAGAAGGACACGTCGCGCGTGGTTTCGGTGGCGTCCAGCCCTACGCGGGCCTTGAACCACTGGCGCTCCTGGTCGATCAGGCTGATCAGCACCGTATCGACCTTCACCAGGTCCTGGGTCAGCTGGACGAGGGTGTCCAGGTAATGCTCGGCCGGGGTGTCGAGCAGGTTCATCTCATCCAGGGTGTGCTGACGCAGGAATTCGTCAACGGGAATGGGACAAGCCGGCATGGTCTCTCCTCATGCGTTCAGGGGCTGGCAGGTACCTGCCAGGCATCTTGGCGCGTGAGTCTCCAGGCGTAGAGGGCGAGGATCACCGCGCGCAGCAACATGAAACATAGGAAGGTTAGCCATAAACCGTGATTTCCCCAGCCCTGCAGCGCCAACCCCAGCGGCAGGCTGGCGGCGCAGGCCAGCAGCATGGCGTTACGCATCTCGCGGGCGCGGGTGGCGCCGATGAACAGACCGTCGAGCAGGTAGCTCCACATGCCGATGAGCGGCAGGCAGGCGAGGTAGGGCAGGTACTGGTCGGCGGTGGCGCGGACCTCGGGGATGTCGCTCTGCAGCGCAATGAACAGGTGCCCGCCGAAGGTGAAGAAGACGACGAACAGCAGGCTGGCGATCAGCGACCAGCCGCAGGCGACCACCAGCGAGCGGCGCAGCGCGGTGCGGTCGCGGCCGCCGATGGCGTGGCCGCAGAGGGCCTCCACGGCGTGGGCGAGGCCGTCGAGGGCGTAGGCGGTGACCATCAGGCCGTTGAGCAGCAGGGCATTGGCCGCCACTGTGGCGTCGCCGAGGCGCGTGCCCTGCACCGTGAGCAGGAAGAACACGCCCTGCAGTGCCAGGCTGCGGATGAAGATGTCGCGGTTGACCATCAGCAGCGGCCGCCAGCTGGCCCAGGCGCGCAGCCGCGACCAGTCCGGCAGGCCGGGGAAGCGCCTGAGCGCGCCTCGGGTCAGTGCCAGGCCCAGCAGGGCGCCGCCCCATTCGGCAGTCACCGCTGCCTTTGCCGCTCCAGCTACGCCCCAGCCCAGGCCCAGCACGAACCACAGGCTGAGGACGATGTTGATGAGGTTGGTGGTCAGCAGGATCGCCAGTGGCGCGCGGGCGTTCTGCGTGCCGAGGAACCAGCCGACCAGCGCGTACGTCGCCAGTGCCGCCGGCAGGCCGAACAGGCGGATGTGGAAGAACTCGCGGGCCAGCACTTCCAGTTCGGCAGACGGGCGCATCAGTGCCAGCGCGGGGCCGGTCAGCGGCACGGCCAGCAGGCTGAGCAGCAGGGCGAGCCCGAGGGCCAGCAGCAGGCCCTGGCCGAGAATCCGCCGCAGCGCGCCGCCATCTTCACGCCCGGCTGCCTGCGCGGCGAAGCCGGTGGTACCCATGCGCAGGAAGCCCAGCACGCCGACCAGCAGGGTGTAGAGCCCGCCGCCGACCGCCACCGCGCCCAGCTGGTGCGCGTGCGGCAGATGGCCGATGACCGCGCTGTCCACCAGGGTGACCAGCGGCACGGAGACGTTGGAAAGGATCATCGGCGCGGCAAGCGCCCAGACACGACGGTGGGTTGGCGTATGCCGCCAGGCTTCGAGCAGGGAATTCATGAGGGGCTCCTGAGCTGGCGCGCAGTATAGCGAGCCGGGAGCCCCGTGCTTTCAGCCGGCCCTGATCAGGCCGTTCTCTTGCGGTAGGCGCAGTAGCCGGGGCGCGGGCCGACCTGCGGGTGGTTGCGGCAGGTGTCCGGGCGCTTGGCGTAGACGCTGCAGAGGCGCGTCTTGCGGTCGAGGAAGTAGCAGTCGCCATTGCTGGTGCGGGTCAGGGTGAAGATGCCGCTCTTCTGGTTGAAGCGCTCGACGATGCCTTCCTTCAGCAGGCGCTTGGCGATGTGCTTGGCCGGTTCGTCGCGCTCGAATTCGTCGACCACGCCGATACGAATGAGGTCGTTGACGTTCACTTCCGCCGGCATGGTGCAGCAGGTGGCGTTGCAGTCCTTGCACAGGCCCGAGGTGTACTTGGCCCAGGTTTCCAGGCGGTCCAGTTCGGCGTTGGCGATCAGCGGTGGTTTTCTCATGGCGGCAAGTCGGTGCGGTGGCGCGAAGGCGCGCATCATAGTGGGCGGCGCGCAGAAATGCGCGGGCTTTCGACGGCGGTCGCGCCTGAACCGACGAGCTGAGCCGGGAGGGTTCAGCAAGCCGCCAGGGCGTCGAGGCCGCCGTTGCCCTGCAGATACTCCCTGAAGCTTGGGTAGCAGAGCAGGAACCAGGGCGTGAAACGCTCCGGGTGCGCAGCCATCTCGGCTTCCAGTTCGGGCAGGGCGAGGTAGCGGAAGGCGTCGGCTTCCTGCGGATCGGGGCGCGGCGGCTGTTCGTCGACGGCGCCGAACAGGTGACCGTATTCGTTCTCGGTCATGCCGTTGGACAGCTCCAGCCGATAGCTGAATTCGAACAGCTTGTGCAGCGCGACCTGTACGCCCATCTCCTCGCGCAATCGGCGCTCGGCGGCGTGCTGCGCGGATTCGTCCGGATAGGGATGGCCGCAGCAGGTGTTGCTCCACAGGCCGCCGCAGTGGTACTTGCCCGCCGCGCGGCGCTGCAGCAGCAGTTCGCCGGCACGGTTGAAGAGGTAGACCGAGATGGCGCGATGGCGCAGGCCCAGGTGGTGCGCCTGGTGCTTTTCCATCGTGCCGGTCGGGTGGTCGTGTTCATCGACCAGGATCACCTGGATATCGGTCATGGACCTCTCCTGCGGGCGAGCCATCCCTGCTCAGCGTAGAAGGACGGAGGGCATTCAGCCCTTGCGGATCATCCAGATGCCGACGGCAATGGCGGCCAGGCCGGCGACCTTCAGCGTGCTCACCGGCGCCTCCTTGAAACCGGCCCAGCCGAAGTGGTCCAGCGCCAGCGCCATGCCCAGCTGGCCGGCGAGCACCAGCACCATGAACATCAGCGCGCCGACGCGTGGCGCGGCGAAGGCGGCGATGAAGATGAAGAACATCCCCAGGAAACCGCCGCACCATTGCCACCAGGGCATCCCGCGCATCGCCGCGAGGCTGGGGAATTCGCGATTGGCCAGGGTCAGCGCGAGCAGGCCGAGCATGCCTACGAAGAAGGAGATCAGCGCGGCGGCCAGCACGCTGGACACCTGCTTGGCCAACTGGCCATTGATGCCTGCCTGCAGCGGCAGGCAGGCGCCGGCGATCAGCGGCAGGACGAACATCCACCAGGGCGGCGTAGGCATGGGAAACTCCGGAAAAGGCTGAGGGCCGCGAGGTGCTGGCCTGCGGTCGAAGAAGAAAGGTTAGCCGCGTAGTATGCACCAGACCGGAGCACAGCTCCCGTCCCGATGGAGGCCTCGACCATGGCCACCCGCGCTTCCCGCGTCCTGAGCGTCCGTATCGAGCGGCCTCGGGATGTTGCCTATGACTTCCTCGCCAACCCGAAGAATTTCCCCTACTGGGCCTCGGGCCTGTGCAGCGCCATCGAGCCGCTGGACGGCGACCTGTGGCTGGCGCAGACGCCCCAGGGGCCTTTGCGGGTGCGCTTCTCACCGCGCAATGGCTTTGGTGTGCTGGACCACGACGTGCTGCCGGAGCAGGCGCCGGCCATCCACATCCCCCTGCGCCTGGTGCCCAACGGCGACGGCTGCGAACTGCAATTGACGCTGCTGCGCCAGCCGCAGATGGACGATGCCACCTTCGAGCGCGACGCGCAGTGGGTGGAACGCGACCTGCAGGCGATCAAGGTGTTGCTGGAGAGCGAAAGCCGATAGCCGCGATGCCTTGCAGGAGCGGGCGATGCCCGCGATCGCGCCCATGGGGCGCTCCTACAGGGTTGTTCAGGTATTTACCGCCATTACAACCGCGCGGCCAGCTCCGCACCCTCGCGGATCGCCCGCTTGGCATCCAGCTCCCGCGCCACGCTGGCGCCGCCGATGACGTGGTAGCGCAGGTTCTCCGCCGCCTGCGTCGGCTGCAGCTCCAGCAGCGGTTCCTGGCCGGCGCAGATCACCACGTTGTCCACCGCCAGGCACTGCTCGGCGGCGTCGATTCGAAGGTGCAGGCCCGCATCATCGATGCGCAGGTATTCCACGCCGCCGAGCATCCTAACGCCGTGGTGTTTCAGGTGCGCGCGGTGCACCCAGCCGCTGGTCTTGCCCAGCCCGGCGCCGGGCTGGCCGGCCTTGCGCTGCAGCAGCCAGAGCTGCCGGCGCGGTGCGGCGGCCGCCGGTGTCATCAGTCCGCCAGGCGCGGCGTTGTCCAGGTCGATGCCCCACTGGCCGAGCCATTCGCCCAGGGCCTGCGGCCCTTGGCGCTCAGTCAGCAGGAAGCTGGCGACGTCGAAGCCGATGCCGCCGGCACCGATCAGTGCAACCCTTTCGCCCACTGCCGCGCCGCGCAGTACATCGAGATAACTGAGCACCTTGGCGTGGCCGATTCCCGGAATCGACGGCGTACGCGGCCGGATACCGGTCGCGACTATCACTTCGTCGTAATCGCCGCGGAGTTCGCCGCGCTGGATGCGCCGGCCCAACCGCACCTCGACGCCCAGTTCGCGCAGGCGTACGGCGAAGTAGCGCAGCGTCTCGTGAAACTCTTCCTTGCCCGGCACGCGCTTGGCCAGGTTGAACTGCCCGCCGATCTGGTTACTGGCTTCGAACAGCGTCACCCGGTGCCCGCGTTCGGCGGCGACGCAGGCGGCGGAGAGCCCGGCCGGCCCTGCGCCGATCACTGCAATCCGCTTCTGCACCCGTGCCTTGCGGTAGCGCAACTCGGTCTCGAAACCCGCGCGCGGGTTCACCAGGCAGCTGGCGCGGCGATTGGCGAAGGCGTGGTCGAGGCACGCCTGGTTGCAGGCGATGCAGGTGTTGATCGATTCCGCGCGACCGGCGGCGGTCTTTTCCACGAACTGCGGGTCGGCCAGCAGTGGTCGGGCCATGGAGACGAGGTCGGCGTGGCCCTCGGCGAGCAGGCGTTCGGCGACTTGCGGCGTGTTGATGCGGTTGCTGGCGATCACCGGCACACGCAGTTCGCGGCGCAGGCGCGCGGTCACTTCGGCGAAGGCCGCTCGTGGTACCGAGGTGACGATGGTCGGCACTCGCGATTCGTGCCAGCCGACGCCGGTGTTGAGCAGATCGATGCCGGCCGTTTCCAGGGCATGGGCGACGGTGCGCACTTCGTCCCAGGTGTTGCCGCCTTCCACCAGGTCGAGCAGCGACAGGCGGTAGCTGAGGATGAAGCGCTCCCCGACCGCCTTGCGAATGCGCCGGACGATCTCCAGCGGCAGGCGCATGCGGTTGCCCAGGTCGCCGCCCCAGCGGTCCCGGCGCTGGTTGGTGCGTGGGCAGAGGAACTGGTTCAGCAGATAGCCTTCGCTGCCCATGATTTCCACGCCGTCGTAACCGGCGGCATGGGCGAGTCTGGCGCAGCGCACGAAGGCCGCGAGGGTGCGCAGGATGCCGCGCTCGGACAGCTCGCGCGGGGCGAACCAGCTGATCGGCGATTTCACCGGCGAAGCCGAGACCACCAGCGGGTGGTAGCCGTAGCGCCCGGCGTGGAGGATCTGCAGCAGTATCTTGCCGCCCTCGCGGTGCACCGCCTGGGTCAGACGCCGGTGTGCCGGCACCTGCAGGCCGCTGGTCAGGCTGCTGCCCAGCGGCAGCAGCCAGCCTTCGCGGTTGGGCGCAAAGCCGCCGGTGATGATCAGGCCGACGCCGCCGCGTGCCCGCTCGCGGTAGTAGGCGGCGAGCTTGCCGAAGTCCCACAGGCGGTCCTCCAGACCGGTGTGCATCGAGCCCATCACCACGCGGTTGCGCAGCCGGGTGAAGCCCAGGTCCAGTGGGGCGAGCAGGTGGGGGTAGGCGGTGGTGGCAGTGGACATGGGGCGAACCGATCGGCGAAGGAATGCCCATCACCCTAATGGCCGCGCCGTGTGTCGGTGAACGGCCCGGCTGCCGGGTCGTTCGGGCATTTCAGCCAAGCCGTGGAGTTGACAGGGCGCGGATCGGTTCCAGACTTTCAGGTAGGGCAGGGCTTCGTGCCCCGAACGCAGGCTGAAGTGACGGAGGTCGTCATGAAAGCGATAAGAAGAAGACATGCGCGCCATTACCTGCTCGCCGCCCTCATCGGGCTGGCCCTGCTCGGCCTGCATGAAACCCTCCAGCAGGATCGCCAGCAGTCCGCCTGCTTCACCGACGGCAACAGCGTGTCCTGCGCCTACCCGCCGACTGCCCACATGGGGGTACTGAACAACCCCTTCTAGTGGCGGGCTGACGCGCGTCAATGCGCCGCAAGCTCTATCTGGGCAAGGTCTCCACCCTGGCCAGGCTGGCTTATTGCCTCAGCTTGGCTATCTTTTAAGCAGCAAGGGTCCGGCCATGCACCGGACGTACGCTGCCTGATCAGGAGACGCACGATGGATATGAACCGTCGGCAATTTTTCAAGGTCTGCGCCGTGGGCCTTGGAGGATCGAGCCTGGCGGCACTCGGGGTTGCGCCCCCGGATGCCTTCGCCGACCAGGTCCGCCATTTCAAGCTTGCGCGCACCGTCGAGACCCGCAACACCTGTCCTTACTGCTCGGTGGGCTGCGGCATCCTCATGTACAGCCAGGGTGATGCGGCGAAGAACGTCGCGCAGAACATCATCCACATCGAGGGCGACTCGGACCACCCGGTCAACCGTGGCACCCTCTGCCCCAAAGGCGCGGGCCTGCTGGACTTCGTCCACAGCCCCAACCGCCTGAAGTACCCGCAGATTCGTGAAGCGGGTTCGTCGGAGTGGAAGCGCATCGGCTGGGACGAGGCGCTGGACCGCATCGCCAAGCTGGTGAAGGAAGACCGCGACGCCAACTTCATCGAGAAGAACGCCCAGGGCCAGACGGTGAACCGCTGGCTGACCACCGGCTTCCTGGCCGCGTCGGCGTCTTCCAACGAAGCGGGCTACATCACCCACAAGGTGGTGCGTTCCCTCGGACTACTGGCGTTCGACAACCAGGCGCGTGTCTGACACGGCCCGACGGTGGCAAGTCTTGCCCCGACGTTTGGCCGTGGAGCCATGACCAACCATTGGACCGACATCAAGAATGCCGATCTGATCCTGATCATGGGTGGCAACGCCGCTGAAGCGCACCCGTGCGGCTTCAAGTGGGTGACCGAAGCCAAGGCGCACAACAAGGCGCGCCTGCTGGTGGTCGACCCGCGCTTCACCCGTTCCGCTTCGGTGGCCGACTACTACGCGCCCATCCGCACCGGTACGGACATCGCCTTCCTCGGCGGCCTGATCAACTACCTGCTGGAAAACGACCGCTACCAGAAGGAGTACGTGCACAACTACACCGACGTCTCCTTCATCGTGAAGGAAGGCTTCGGCTTCGAGGATGGCCTGTTCAACGGCTACGACGCCGAGAAGCGCACCTACCCGGACAAATCCTCCTGGCAGTACGAGCTGGGCGAGGACGGTTTCGCCAAGGTCGATCCGACCCTGACGCACCCGCGCTGCGTGTTCAACCTGATGAAGCAGCACTACAGCCGCTATACGCCGGACGTGGTGAGCAACATCTGTGGCACACCCAAGGACATGATGCTCAAGGTGTGGGAGGAGATTTCCACCACCGCGGCGCCGACCAAGGTCATGACCATCATGTACGCCCTGGGCTGGACCCAGCACTCGGTGGGCGCGCAGATGATCCGCACCGGCGCGATGGTCCAGCTGCTGCTGGGCAACATCGGCATGCCCGGCGGCGGCATGAACGCCCTGCGCGGCCACTCCAACATCCAGGGCCTGACCGACCTGGGGCTGCTGTCCAACTCGTTGCCCGGCTACATGACCCTGGCCGGCGACGCCGAGCAGGACTTCACCGCCTACCTCGCCAAGCGCACGGCCAAGCCGCTGCGTCCGGGGCAGCTGTCGTACTGGCAGAACTATCCCAAGTTCCACGTCAGCCTGATGAAGTCCTGGTTCGGCAAGTCCGCGACCAGGGACAACAACTGGTGCTACGACTGGCTGCCCAAGCTGGACATGCCCGGCGCCGGCTACGACGTGCTGCGCTACTTCGACATGATGTACCAGGGCAAGGTCAACGGTTACTTCTGCCAGGGCTTCAACCCCATCGCCTCCTTCCCCAACAAGGCCAAGGTCAGCGCCGCGCTGGCCAAGCTGAAGTGGATGGTGGTGATGGACCCGCTGGCCACCGAAACTTCCGAGTTTTGGCGCAATGCCGGCGAGCACAACGACGTCGACACCCAGGCCATCCAGACCACGGTGTTCCGCCTGCCCACCAGTTGCTTTGCCGAGGAAGACGGCTCCATCGTCAACTCCGGCCGCTGGCTGCAGTGGCACTGGAAGGGTGCCGAGCCGCCGGGTGAGGCACGCACCGACATCGCCATCATGAGCGGCCTGTTGCATCGCCTGCGCGAGGCCTATGGCAAGGACGGCGGCAAGTTCCCCGACCCGATCCTGGGCCTGGACTGGCCGTACCTGACGCCGGACGAGCCGACCCCGGAAGAGATCGCCAAGGAGTACAACGGCAAGGCGCTGGCTGACCTGGTCGACCCGAACAACGGCATGGTCCTGGCGAAAGCCGGCGAGCAGTTGCCCGGCTTCGCGCTGCTGCGTGACGACGGCAGCACCGCCAGCGGCTGCTGGATCTTCGCCGGTTCCTGGACTCAGCAGGGCAACCAGATGGGCCGTCGCGACAACAGCGACCCCTACGCCATGGGCCAGACCCTGGGCTGGGCCTGGGCCTGGCCGGCCAACCGGCGCATTCTCTACAACCGCGCCTCGGCGGACGTCAGCGGCAAGCCGTGGGACCCAGTGAAGAAACGCCTGGTGTGGTGGAACGGCAAGGCCTGGGGTGGCACCGACATTCCGGACTTCAAGGCCGACTCGGCACCGGAAGCGGGGATGAACCCGTTCATCATGAACCCCGAAGGCGTGGCGCGTTTCTTCGCCGTCGACAAGATGGCCGAAGGCCCGTTCCCCGAGCACTACGAGCCGTTCGAGACCCCCATCGGGATCAACCCGCTGCACAAGGACAACCCGAAGGCGACCAGCAACCCGGCCGCGCGGGTGTTCAAGAACGACATGGAACTGTTCGGCAAGGCCGACGAGTTCCCCTATGCCGCGACCACCTACCGGCTCACCGAACACTTCCACTTCTGGACCAAGCATTGCCGTCTGAATGCCATCGTCCAGCCGGAGCAGTTCGTCGAGATCGGCGAGGCGCTGGCGAAGGAACTCGGCATCCAGGCCGGCGACCGCGTGAAGGTCTCCTCCAACCGCGGCTACATCAAGGCGGTGGCGGTGGTGACCAAGCGCATCCGTCCGC
Organism: Enterobacterales bacterium AE_CKDN230030158-1A_HGKHYDSX7; assembly: GCA_046940325.1. GTDB lineage: Bacteria > Pseudomonadota > Gammaproteobacteria > Pseudomonadales > Pseudomonadaceae > Pseudomonas. Next base: position 316,622 of record JBKYMN010000005.1, read on the forward strand.
TGCAGGTCAACGGCAAGACCGTGCACCACGTGGGCATTCCCCTGCACTGGGGCTTCTCCGGCGTGGCGCGCAACGGCTACCTGACCAACACCCTGACCCCCTTCGTGGGCGACGGGAACACGCAGACGCCGGAGTTCAAGTCCTTCCTCGTCAACGTGGAAAAGGCGTGAGGTGAAGCATGAGTAGTCAAGACATCTACGCCCGCTCCGCCACGACCCTGCCGTCACCCTCGGTGCGGCACGAACAGGAAGTGGCCAAGCTGATCGACGTGTCCAAGTGCATCGGTTGCAAGGCCTGCCAGGTCGCCTGCTCGGAGTGGAACGAGCTGCGCGACGAGGTGGGCCACAACCACGGCACCTATGACAACCCCATCGACCTGACGGACCAGTCCTGGACGGTGATGCGCTTCACCGAGCACGAGAACCCCAATGGCAACCTCGAGTGGCTGATCCGCAAGGACGGCTGCATGCACTGCGAGGAGCCCGGCTGCCTGAAGGCCTGCCCGAGCCCCGGGGCGATCGTGAAGTACGCCAACGGCATCGTCGACTTCAACCAGGACCACTGCATCGGCTGTGGCTACTGCATCACCGGCTGCCCGTTCAACATCCCGCGCATCTCGCAGAAGGACCACAAGGCGTACAAGTGCACCCTGTGTTCCGACCGCGTGGCGGTGGGCATGGAACCGGCCTGTGTGAAGACCTGCCCGACCGGCGCCATCGTCTTCGGTACCAAGGAGGACATGAAGGAACACGCCGCCGAACGCATCGTCGATCTCAAGTCCCGTGGCTTCGAGAACGCCGGCCTGTATGACCCCGAAGGGGTGGGCGGCACGCACGTCATGTACGTGCTGCACCACAACGACCAGCCTTCGTTGTATGCCGGCCTGCCCGACAAGCCGGCGATCAGCCCGATGGTCAGCCTGTGGAAAGGCATCACCAAACCGCTGGGCCTGCTGGCCATGGCGGGCGTGGTGCTGGCCGGGTTCTTCCACTACACCCGCATCGGCCCGAACCGGGTCGAGGAGGACGAGGAAGACGGACCTGACCCGCAAAGGCCGGTACACAAGGTTGATCCTTCGGTGCACGACTTCGATCCGCGCGATCCCCGCTGACTGATCGAAACCCTCCCCGCGGGGAGGGTGGAGCAGGGCAGCAAGGAGCCCGACGACATGAAAAAAGATATCCAGCGCTACAACGCCAATGAACGGAGCAACCACTGGATCGTGGCCATCCTGTTCTTCCTCGCCGGCCTCTCCGGGCTGGCGCTGTTCCACCCGGCCATGTTCTGGCTGACCAACCTGTTCGGCGGCGGTCCGTGGACACGCATCTTGCACCCTTTCCTCGGGGTGGCGATGTTCCTCTTCTTCCTCGGCCTGGTGATCCGCTTCGCCCACCACAACCTGGTGGAAAAACGCGACGTGCAATGGCTCAGGCAATGGCGCGACGTGGTGACCAACCGCGAGGAAAACCTCCCGGAAGTCGGCCGCTACAACGCCGGGCAGAAGCTGCTGTTCTGGACCCTGCTGCTGTGCATGCTGGTGCTGCTGGTGACCGGTATCGTGATGTGGCGGGCCTACTTCAGCCACTGGTTCGGCATCGACATCATCCGCATCGCCTCGCTGCTGCATGCCTTCGCCGCCTTCGTGCTCATCTGCAGCATCCTGGTGCACATCTACGCCGGCATCTGGGTGAAGGGCTCGATGGGCGCCATGCTCTATGGCTGGGTCAGCCGGGGCTGGGCGCGCAAGCACCACGCCGCCTGGTTGAAGGACGTGGACAAGGGCAAGGGTCACTGAGCTTTGACGTAATTGCCGGCTGGCACCGACCCGCCAGCCGGCACGGACAGTCCCCTCTCCCTCTGGGAGAGGGCCAGGGTGAGGGGCTCTTGTATGCTCCGAGCCAACCCCAACAAGGAGTCCTGCGTGTCAGGCCGAATTCTCGAACCCGGGCAGATCGAAGCTGCCGCGAACATCCCGCCGCTGTTCAACCTGCCGTCCCATGACCTGTTCTCACACCGCGCCGCGCGCCTGCGCGAACTGGCGCCGGGCAATCCCCTGCAGGGCTACCTCGAACTGATCGCCGGCGTCTGCGACGCCCAGCAGGTGCTGCTGGATCGCAAGCTGTTCCTGCCCGCGCCGGGCGCCGCTGCCCTGACGCGTAGCCGCGAGCACCGTATGCCGCCGCTGGCCTACGAAGTGCTGGTGCGTGAAGGTGCGTGGCTGCCGCTGCTGGATGCTTTCCTCGACGCCTATGAACTCACCGCCAACCCGGCCGTGGTCGAAGCGCTGAAGACCCTGCGCAAGGCCGACTCCGGCCAGCGCAAGGCCTGGGCGCTGGGCTTGCTCAACGGCCAGTTCGACCTGCTGCCGCCAGCGCTGGTGCCCTTCCTCGGCGCCGTGCTGCAGGTCGCCTTCAGCCAGTGGCTGCTGCAACTGCCCGAAGACACCCTGGTGGAGACCGACAGCCAGACGCTTTGCCCCGCCTGCGGCGCACCGCCGGTGGCCGGGATGATCCGCCACCAGGGCAAGCATGCCGGCCTGCGTTACCTGGCCTGCTCGCTGTGTTCCTGCGAATGGCACTACGTGCGCGTCAAGTGCAGCCACTGTGCCGAGAGCAAGGGCCTGGCCTACTACTCGCTGCAGCGCGAAGGCGTCGCCAGCGACCAGGCGCCGCTCAAGGCCGAGACCTGCCCCGGCTGCCAGTCCTACCTCAAGCAGTTCTACCTGCAACACGACAAGCACGCGGAACCCCAGGCGGACGACCTGGCCAGCCTCGCGCTGGATATCCGCCTGGCCGAGGACGGCTACCTGCGTACTGCGCCAAACCTGCTGCTGGCGCCGGGAGGCTCCTCGTAGGGCGAACAAGGCTCCGCCTTGTTCGCCGCTTGGCCTCGGCATCCATGCGCTCCGGGTTCAACCTCGGCGCGGATAGGGGCCGAGGTGCATCGGCGTATAACCGCGAACGGTTATACGCCCTACACTGACTCCAGCCATCGTCCCCCGCACAAGGTTCGTCCATGACCTCGGTACGCCTGCCCTCCATCGACCGCCTGCTGCGCAGCCCGGCCTGCCAGCCGCTGCAGCAACGCTATGGCCGCGAGGCCCTGCTCAAGACCCTGCGCGACCTGCTCGACGAGCTGCGCGAACCCGCGCGCCACGGCCAGCTGGCCGCCGTCGAACTGGAAGACGCGGTGCTCGCCGGCCGCGCCGGCGAACGCCTTGCCGCGCACCACGCCAGCCGTGTGCGGCGCGTGTTCAACCTCACCGGTACCGTGCTGCACACCAACCTCGGCCGCGCCTTGCTTCCCGAGGAGGCCATCGAGGCCATCACGCTGGCCGCACGTTATCCGCTCAACCTCGAGTTCGACCTCGCCACCGGCAAGCGCGGCGACCGCGACGACCTCATCACCGGGCTGATCCGCGAGCTGACCGGCGCCGAGGCGGTCACCGTGGTCAACAACAACGCCGCCGCCGTGCTGCTGGCGCTCAACAGCCTGGGTGCGCGCAAGGAAGGCATCATCTCCCGCGGCGAGCTGATCGAGATCGGCGGCGCCTTCCGAATCCCCGACATCATGTCCCGCGCCGGCGTGAAGCTGGTCGAGGTCGGCACCACCAACCGCACCCACGCCAAGGACTACGAAGCCGTCATCGGCCCGCGTTCCGGCCTGCTGATGCGCGTGCACACCAGCAACTACAGCGTGCAGGGTTTCACTGCCAGCGTGCCGACGCCACAGCTGGCGCAGATCGCCCATGCCCACAACCTGCCGCTGCTGGAAGACCTGGGCAGTGGCACCCTGGTCGACCTCACCCGCTGGGGGCTGCCCAAGGAACCGACGGTGCAGGAAGCCCTGCGCGATGGCGCCGACATCGTCACCTTCAGCGGCGACAAGCTGCTCGGTGGCCCCCAGGCCGGCCTGATCCTCGGCAGCAAGGAGCTGATCGGACGGATCAAGAAGAACCCGCTCAAGCGCGCCCTGCGGGTGGACAAGCTGACCCTCGCCGCGCTGGAGGCCGTCCTCAACCTCTACCGTGATCCGGACCGCCTGGCCGAGCGCCTGACCAGCCTGCGCCTGCTCAGCCGCCCGCAGGCCGATATCTGCACCCAGGCCCAGCGCCTTGCGCCGGCGTTTGCCACGCTGCTCGGCGAAGGCTGGAGCGTCAGCGCCGAAGATGCCCTGGGTATGATCGGTAGCGGCGCCCAGCCGGTCGCGCGGCTGCCCAGTGCCGCGTTGTGCCTGCGGCCAAACCAGCCCAAGCGCCAACGCGGCCGAGCCCTGCTGGACCTGGAAGAACGCCTGCGCTGCCTGCCAATCCCGGTGCTTGGGCGAATCGACGACGATGCGCTCTGGCTCGACCTGCGCCAGCTCGACGACGAGCCCGGCTTCGTCGCCCAACTGCCGCTGCTGGCCGAGGGCGACGCGTGATAGTCGGCACCGCCGGGCACATCGACCACGGCAAGACCTCGCTGCTGCGCGCCCTGACCGGCGTGGAAGGCGACCGCCGCCCCGCCGAACGCGAGCGCGGCATCACTATCGACCTGGGCTACGTCTACGCCGACCTGGGAGACGGCGCGCTCACCGGCTTCATCGATGTGCCGGGCCACGAGCGTTTCGTCCACAACATGCTCGCCGGCGCCAGCGGCATCGACCTGGTGTTGCTGGTGGTGGCCGCCGACGACGGCGTGATGCCGCAGACCCGCGAGCACCTCGCCATCGTCGAGCTGCTGGGTATTCGCCGCGCCATCGTCGCCCTGACCAAGGTCGACCGGGTGCTGTCCGAACGAGTGGAGCAGGCCACGGGGGAGGTGCAGGCATTGCTGGCCGAAGGGCCACTGGCCGGTGCGCCGATCATCCCTGTCTCCAGCAGCAATGGCGAAGGCATCGACACGCTTCGTCAGGCCCTGCGCGATGCGGCCCGAAAGACGCGTGAAGGCGCAGCCGAGGGTGGATTCCGCCTGGCCGTCGACCGAACTTTCAGTGTCAGTGGCGCGGGTGTGGTGGTCACCGGCACGGCCTTCGCCGGCAACGTTCAAGTCGGTGACGAGCTGTTGCTGGGAAGTGCTGGGCGTCGTGTGCGAGTGCGCGGTCTGCACGCGCAGAACCGCGAAGCGCAGCAGGCCCACGCCGGCCAGCGAGTAGCGGTGAACATTGCTGGCGAACGCCTGAGCCTCGAGCAGATTCACCGGGGCGACTGGCTGATCGCTGGCGAACTGCATGCGCCCACCACGCGCATTGATATCGACCTGAATCTGCTGTCCAGCGAAACCCGCGCCTTCGCCCACTGGACGCCAGTGCATGTGCACCTCGGTGCGCAGGACGTCACCGGCCGCGTCGCACTGCTCGAAGGTGAGCGCCTGCAGCCCGGCGAGCACTGCTTTGCGCAGCTCGTGCTGAACGCCCCCAGCCACGCCGTGCATGGCGATCACCTGGTACTGCGTGACCAGTCCGCGCAACGCACGCTGGGCGGCGGTCGCGTGCTCGACCCTTTTGCCCCCGCGCGCAACCGGCGCAGCCCGGAGCGTCTGGAACAGCTCCGTGCCCTGCAGGGCGACAGCCTTGAAAGCGCTTTGCCGACGCTGCTGGCGCACGCCAGCAACGGCCTTGATCCCGCTCTGCTGGCGCGCCAGTTCAACCGCCCGCGCCAGGGCTGGCAGCTGCCCGGCGAACTCGTCGAAATCCACATCCGGCTCGGCGCCCGGCTGTTCGCCGTCGAGCGCTGGTCCGCGCTGCAACAGCAACTACTCGATGCCCTGCGGCGCTTCCACGCCGAAGCCCCCGACGAACTCGGCCCCGACCGTGATCGCCTGCGCCGCTATGCCTTCTCGGCGCTTGAACGTCCGGTCTTCATCGCCCTGCTGGAAAGCCTGCTGGCGGTGGGGAGCGTCGACAGCAGCGGCCCCTGGCTGCATCTGCCGGATCACCGCGTCCAGCTGGGCGAAGCGGACGAAAAATTGCGCGAACGCCTCTGGCCGCTGTTGCTGGCCGGCGCCTTCGACCCGCCTTGGGTACGTGACCTCGCCCGCGAGCTGGGTGCGGACGAGGGCGATGTGCGCCTGCTGTTACGCAAGCTCGCCCGTCTGGGCCAGCTGCACCAGGTGGTGAAAGACCTGTTCTACCCCGAAGAGTCCCTGCGTCAACTCGCCGGCCATGCCCTGCACCTGCGCGACCAAGCCGGCATCATCCGCGCCGCCGCCTTCCGTGACCGCATCGGCATAGGCCGCAAGCGCTGCATCCAGTTACTGGAGTACTTCGACCGCATCGGCTTCACCCGGCGCTTCGGCAACGAGCGGCGGGTGCGGGAGGATTCGGCGTTGGTGCAGGCAACGTCTGAGGATGCCTCCTGACTCTTGGTCGGAAGTGGATTTCGGGTGGATGGGCAAATCACCTACAGTAGACTGGGTGTATACGAGGTATATACCTATTCATTACCAGGTGAGCCCCATGAGCAAAGAAGCCGTATTTACCATGAAGCTCGAACCCGAATTGCGCGCCGAATTCATGGCCGCCGCCGAGGCCGCGCATCGTCCTGCTTCCCAGGTCATGCGCGAGCTGATGCGCGACTTCATTCGTCAGCAACAGCAGGCCAAGGACTACGACGAGTATTTGCAGGCCAAGGTCGAAGCAGGACGAGCTTCCATGGCGTCGGGAGATGGGTACTCGGACGAAGCAGTCGAAGCGGCCTTTGCGGCCCTCCGATCAAGGGCGACCCCGAGTAAATGAAGGTCTTCTGGACGAGAGATGCCCGGCAGGATCGTCTGGATATCTGGGAATACCTCGTCCTCGAAAGTCCCGAAGTCGCCGTACGGATGGACTCCCTGTTCAGCGCCGCCGTGGCCAGGCTCAGGAGCTTTCCGCAGATGGGCAAGCCAGGGCGGATTCCCGATACGCGCGAAATGATTCCCCATGAAAGCTATCGGATCGTCTATCAAGTCGAGGCGGACACTCTGTGGATCATTGCGCTGGTGCACACCGCCCGGATGTGGCCGGCACCGAGGGATGACTGAAGCTGAGAGCGGTTTTTCTCCGTCACGTCGAGCGCTGTCGTGTCGGGCCAGCACTAGCGCTCCGGCAACACCCGATCCACCCGCTGCACCAGGTAGTCATAGAAGGGGTTGGATGTCACCCGCTGGAACAGATCCAGCCCGACGATCAGCACACCGCGTTCGCCACGGGGCGACAGGGTGCCCAGGTGGATGCCGTAGTCCTCCTTGGTCTCGGGGTGCTGGCCGTACAGCGCGTCGTCAGGCGGGAAGGGCAGCGCCACGTGGGACAGTGAAAACAGGTCCGCCGGGTAATTCACCGACAATGGCTGGCTCTCCTGCCGCTGGCTGTGGGCGGGGGTGTGCAGGGCCGCTGCCTGGCTGTCTTCCGGGCTGTTGGTGATCACCGTCAGGTCATAGTTGCGCTCGCGCTCCGGCAGCAGGCGCGCACCGAGCTGCGCCATCTCCGGGCGCAGCAGCGGGCCGTAGTTCAGCGAACGATTGAGGTCGAACAGCACCAGTTCGCTGCCATTGTCCGGCAGCCGGTCGTAGAGGTTGCCGATCACCGCCGGGGTGCTGACGGTGCTGTCGGCGAGGGACTGGAAAGTCAGGATTGGCGGCAGGCGGCTGAGTGTGCCAGTGCGGCCGGCGGTCTCCAGGCTGCCTTGCAGCGCATCGGTCAACTGCACGGTCTGGCGTGCGGCCGCGATGGGGAAGGAGTTGTACTTGAACGGGTTGAACTCCGGCAGCACGTTCAGCCAGGCCGCCTTGGCAAAGGCCGGTAGCAGCGCCGGCAACCCCGCCAGGCCGGCGAACTGGGCGTAGCGGGTGACGCCGATCATCGGCGAGATCAGTACCAGTTGTTGCGGCATCGCCAGGCTCGGGTCGTCCAGCGCATCCAGGCTGTACTTCATCGCCAGTGCGCCGCCGTTGGAGAAACCGACCATCAGCAATGGCGTGCCCTTTGGCGCTTGTGCAGCGGCTTCGCGCACGGCCAGCCGGGTAGCGGCCATCCAGTCTTCCCAGTCCGCATTGGTCAAGCCGGCCGGCACCGTGCCGTGGCCGGGCATGCGGATGGCGACTACGACGAAACCCTGCTGCCGCAGGTGCTCGCCCAGGTGGCGCAGGCTGTAGGGCGAGTCGGTCAGCCCGTGCAGCAGCACCGCTGCGCCGCGCACTTCAGCGGTGGGACGCAGCTCGTAGGAGCGGTTCCAGTCGGTGGCAAAGTGGCCGGGGTAGACCTCGCTCTGGTCGAAGTAACGGTTGTAGGCCACCCGCTCGAAGGGCTGCAGGCTGGCCGTCATCTGCTTGCGCATGGCCTGCATCAGTTGCTCTTCGGCGGCCAGGTAGCCGGCCCAGTCCGTGCGGTCGATCCTGTCGCTGTGCAGGTCGTCCGGCACCCAGGTGTGCCAGGGCTCCAGCGGCGGGATGTTGCGCAGCGCAACGACCCGCAGGCCCAGCGCCAGCACGGCAATGGCGAGGATGAGGATGACCACCCAGAGCAGCGCCCTGGTGAGTTTGGCGTTCAGCATGGAATTCCCTTGTCAGCGTCGGGGACAAGCATAGAACTCCCGACGCCACGAAGTCCTCCCGTGGTTCAGAGGGCGGATACCGCCTCGACGTAAGCCGGGTTGCCGATGCCCACCTGGGCCCAGACCGGGCGAGTCTCATTGCCCTGGCGATCGTACTGCTCGTCGGCGTCCCACAGCGTGATGATCTGCCCGGGGAACAGGTATTCGCTGTCCGTGAAATCGTGCGTTCCGGAGCCATCGGCCGCGGCGATCAGCGAGAACAGCTCGCCGGCCGCCAGCGCAAACACATCCACGCCCTGGTAGCGGGCGAGGTAACGCTCGCTCTGGGACAGACCGATGAACCAGATGAGGCCTTGTTCGTCGCACTCGGTCTGGATCGCTGACTCGCAGAAATAATCCGTCGCCCCATTGGACGATTCCAGCGCGAAACCGACGGCGGCCAGTGCATCCCGCGCCATGGCCCGCGTGTCGCCGAGGCAGAGCGGGCCAATGCCCTGGTGAGGAGAAATCTCGAAGATGGGAAGAGTGGGCTTCATGCCATGGAGCTCCCTGGTGACTGCTGGTGAGGCTAGAGCAAGGGTAGTCAGTTTGCCGGGTTTTTCTGGCCAATCAGTGGCTATTTGATGTTATTTGGCCGTAAGTCCATGGTGAATTGCCTGGAAGCGTCGCCTCGATTCGAGGAACACTGCGGCATCACTGCGCTGGCATCGGCCATGGCAATAATGGCAACATCCGGGCTCCTGCTTTCGCCGCGGCATCCGCCAGGCGGCTTCTGACCAGGGAAGGCAATCACGCCCGGTGGCGTGGCCGGGCTTCAAACCCGGTGGGGGACGGCAGCCGTTCCTGGGTGAGTTCGACTCTCACTGCCTTCCGCCAATTTCCCGCCTTGAAGTTTCTCTATCCTGCTGATCAGGCGCTGCTCGCAGCCATTGCAACGGCTATCGTCTGCGTGGCTGGAGTAGCACGAGAGCGTTGTACATGGTCAGACTGGATCTGTTCACCGAAGAACACCTGGAGCTGAGCGACCTGTGGCAGTGGCAGGAGGCTCGCGAGGATGTCTTTCTGGTGCCGCTGGCGTCGCCGAAGGCCTTGGCGCCCGGTGCTTCGCTGGTGCTGGTGAGGGCGCTGTTCAGGTTGCCGGAGGGCATCGATCTGCAGGGGCTGCTGGCCTACGATCCGCTCGGGCAGGATGTCTACGCGGTACAGGTGCTGATCGGCCCCGAGAGCTTTTCCTTCAACAAGTACCTGCCGGAAGCCTCCTTCGAGGAGGTGCTGGCGCTGGCGGATCATTTGAAGGTGGGCACCGGCGGCGTGCTGCCGCTGCGTTACAGCGTGGTGCGGCAGGCGATGGCGATTGGCGAAGGCCGCTTTACGCTCTGGCTGGGTAGTGGCCTCTGAGCCGTTGCGTTCATCGATCTTCCTTGCGCCGCCGCCACTCATCCACCACCGCCCCCATGTCCATCGGCGCGCCGCTGCGTATCCAGGCCATGAAGGCGCGGTCGAAGTGGAAGCCGTCTCCGCAGTGCTCGGTCATGAAGCGGCGGACGTTCTGGGTGGTGCGGTAGTGCGCGTCCAGCGGGGTTTGCCGGGTGATCGGGTCGCTGTGCCAGTCGAAGGCCATGGCGTCCATTCCTGTGGCTTTGGGGAGCGCCCGTTATAGCGCAATCGGCAGCCGCTGGCGCGGTCTGCCGAGGTGTTGCGGCGCTACTGGCCCCACATCATCCGCTGTTGCTGCGCCGAGTAGTCGTCGCTTTGCAGGCGCACGCGGGTGGGCTGGCGTTCGAGGTTGTCTTCGCCGAAGGATTCGCGCACGGGCGATTCGATGGCGCCGAAGTGGTTGTAGTGCGGGGCATCGGCACAGCCGACCAGGGTGACGCAGGCGAAGGTAACCACGGAGAGCTTGAGCATGGGACTTCCTCCTGGGAGTGAGCCCCGAGCTTCTGCCGGGTGGATTAACGGCGGATTAACGCGGGATGTCCGGGCCCTGGATTTCGCCGCCGTGGTTCGCATCACCTTGGCGGTCGCGGTGGTGCTCCGGCGGGTTGAGCGCTCGGCCCAGTATCTGCGCGACGACCTCATCCTTGCCTTCGGTGTAGGCGTCGCGGTCGGTGGGGAAGCGCCGGGCCAGTTCGTGTTTCACCTGGGCATAGAGGCGGGCGTCGTCGGGGTGGGTGCGCAGCCAGTCGCGGAATAGCAGGCGGCGCGAGGCTTCGCCCAGGTCCATGACGTGGACGTGGTGGGTTCGGCCGTTGCCCAGCGGGGGCATGCCTTTGACGAAGAACAGCCGAGTGGTGTCGGGGTTTTCCGCCCAGTACTGGTAGCCCAGGCCTTGCAGCGGCTCGATCAGGCGATGGGGATCGCTGCCCGGCGGTGGCAGCAGCAGGATGTCGATGATCGGCTTGGCGTCCAGCCCGGGGACGGCGGTGCTGCCGATATGTTCGATGCCCAGGCCGGGGACGCCGGCGGCGCTGGCGATGGCGCTGGCTTCTTCGGCGAAGCGTTGCGGCCAGCGGGGATCGGCGGCGACGACTTCGACGCGGTCCTCGTCGGCGTTGCTCCAGCGCTGGCCGTCGAATTCGGGGGCTTGCGGGGTCATGCGGAAAGCTCCAGCGGTACAGGCGGTGGTTGGAGGGTAATCGCGAGGGCAGGGTTCCCGGTAAAACCTGCAGGAGCGCCCATGGGCGCGATAGCGGGCATGGCCCGCTCCTGCAGGTTCTGGCGGATCAATCCAGGACGTTGTGCAGCACTTCGTAGATGACGCCGGTGGCGATGGTCACCAGCAGCAGGTCGGTGCCGGCCTGTTGCCATTCGTAGCCGTCGTAGTGGGGGAGGCGCCCGACCAGGCGGCCGTCGAGTTTCTTGGCGATGCCCGGGGGCAGTGGCTTGCCACGGGCGAGGTTCTTCTGGATGCCCGGCGGCAGCGATGCGCCCGGGTTCCAGTAGTTGCGGTTGTCATTGAGGATGACCTGCACGCCGCCGATGTCGATGCTCGGGCCGCCGCCCTGCCAGTTGTTGCCACCGCCCTGGCCCTGGTTGCCGTGCTGGCCGCTGTTGCCATGCCCCTTGTTCTTGCCGGGGTCGGCCAGCAGCAGGGGGCTGGAGCCCAGCAGCGCTAGACCGAGGGCGGCCGACAGCAGGGTGTTGAGTCTGGACATATCCGTACTGCTCCGTGTTGAGGGTCCTGTGTTGTACAGCCTAGTCGCTGGGGCGCCGTGATGGCAGTGACGAAGTTGGCACCGGCGTGCTGGCATTTCGTCGGAAGGCCACGAACCATGGGGGCTGCAGCGCAGTCATAGAGGTATCTCAACCCCCGCCCCTGGAGGCGATAACAAGATGAAAAAGTCCCTGGTTGTTGCAGTAGCCTGTGCATTCGCACTCGGCACGACAGCCTTGCTGCCCGCCGACCTTTCGCCGATCGGTTCGGCCTATGCCAAGGGTAATGGCGGCGGCGGTGGTAACGGTGGTGGCAATGGCGGCGGTAATGGTGGTGGTCATGGCGGTGGCAATGCTGGCGGTAATGGCGGCGGTCACGGTGGCGGCAAGGGTGGTGCCGGTGGCAACCACGGCAGCAACAGCAACGGCGCGAACGATGGCGGCGAGCATTCCGGCAAGGCTACCCGCGACCACGGCCTGAGCGGCAACCATTACGGCAGCGACAAGAACGACAGCAAGGGCCACGGCCAGACGACCTCTTCCGTGGCGCATTCCAAGGACACCCGTGGCCTGTCCAAGGCGACGGCGATTTCCGGCACCACGCCGGGCACCCACAACACCAAGGGCCTGGACAACGCCGGCGACAATTCGACGAAGAACGACGACTGATCCACCCTGCGGCCAGGGACGGCCGCGAAGCTCTCACTGCACCGAAAAATCGAAGTAGGTCTCGGGATAGGGCTCGGCCTTGAGCGTGTAGTGCCACCACTCGGCGCCGTAGGGCTCGAAACCATGGCGGAGCATGGCCTGGCGCAGGGTTTCGCGGTTGCGCGTCTGCTGCACACTGACCTGCGCCGTGCCGTGATGGGAGATCGGCCCGAAGAAATCGAACGGGCTGCCCATGTCCAATTCCCTGCTCGTCGCTGAATCCACCAGGGTGAGGTCCACCGTGCTGCCGCGCGAGTGCCCGGAGTGCTTGGCGATGTAGCCCTCGCGGAACAGCGCAGGCTTGTCCAGGTCCGGGTAGTAGCGGGCCTTCTGCCGGACGTCCTGCGGGTCGGCGGCCCAGCGGCGGAATTCATCCACTGCGCGCTGGGGTCGATAGCCATCGAAGATTTTCAGCGCCAGCCCGCTCAGGGCAAGGTCCTTCTCCACGGCGGCCAATGCGGTGGCGGCTTCGCCGGTGAGGATGATCCTCGCCTTCTGGTAGCCGTCGATGGGCTCGCCGACGAAGTTGTCGGCGCCGGCGTAACGCACGTCGTAACGCGCGGACGTCAGCACCTGGTCGAGGTAGACGAAGCCATCCTGTGTGGGCTGGTCGGCGCGCAAGGCCGGGCTGATGAACAGACTCAGCAGGAGCGCCAGGCGCCAGCCGATTCGGCTCATGGGCGCAGGGCCTGGACCCCGTCGTCGTCGGGGTCGAAGTTGTCCAGTTGCATGCGCCGGGCGAAGGCTTCCAGCGCGGCTTCGCCCTGCAGGAAGCGGCCGCGTGCGGCGGCCCAGTCGTCAGGTTTGAGGCGCACCATCCAGCCCTCGCCGTAGCAGTCCTGGTTGATCAGGCCGGGGCGGCGCACCACGGCTTCGTTGCTGGCGAGGACGGTGCCGTCCAGCGGGCTGCGCGCCGAGGAGGCGGCCTTGGCGAATTCCACCACGCCGAAGCTGCGGTCGCAGTCGATGTGCCAACCGTCGCGCTTGGGGGTGAAGGCGAAGATCTGCCCGTAGACCGCGCAGCCGTATGCAGTGAGTCCGAGGGTGACGGCACCGCCCGCTTCCTCGCGCAGCCAGAGGTTGTACTCGGGGGCGTAGAGCAGCTCCTCGGGGAATTCGAGGCCGTGCAGCTTCACAGGGTCAGCACCCGGTCGTATTCGAGGATCATGCGCGCCAGTTCGCCGCCGCTGGCGATCTCGTCGACTTCTTCGATCAGCCGGCTCTCGTCGATGGCCACGCCCGGGGCGCGGCACATCAGCAGACGCGCGCCGGCCTCCTTGGCCTGCTGGATGAAGTGGCTGATGGGTTCGCCGCCCTCGGCGGCGTAGAGGTGGTCGGCGATGTCCTGGAACGCCAGGCGGGTGCCTTCGCCGCTGAGGAACAGGGTGACCCTGGCGTCCATGCAGGCCAGCAGGGTGGCGGTGTAGAAGGGCGCGGCGCAGCGCTCCGGGGTGCTCGGGCCGCTGCTGACGATGATCAGCACGCGCTGGGCTTCAGGCGTGGACAAGGGCTTTCTCCAGTTGGACCAGGGCGACGCGCCGGCCCTGCGGGTCGGCGCGCTCGACGATGCCCTGCGGCCGATAGCCCAGGCGCGAATAGAGCAGCAGGCCGGCGGCGTTGGCGTTGAAGCAGGACACCTTCATCAGGCGAGCCTTGTACTGGTCTCGGGCGAGTTGCTCCATGACCTCGATCAGGTACTGCGCGACGCCGTGCCGTCGCGCCCAGGGCGCCACCATCATGTTGCCCAGCGCGCAGAACTCGCTGGGTTGCCACTGGTAGAAGTTGGCGAAGCCGGCGACGCGGCCATCGAGCAGCGCCACGGTACTGCCACGCCGCTCGGCGATGGCGGCGGCCAACTGGCCAATAGTCAGCGGCCAACTGGCCTTGGGGTAGCAGTAGAACAGCTCGTCGGCGTCCTGGGGGAAGCCCGTCACCTCGCCGAGATCGTCGGCGAGGGCGGGGCGGTGCTGCAGGGCGGGTGGGTTCACGCGGGCTCCAGGTGCAGTGCCGGGGATCAGTGCGGCGGGTACTGGGCGATGACTTTCTTCACCGTCTCGCGGATCGCCGCTTCGCGCTCGGCGGGCGTCGGCGGGCTGCTGCGCATGATCTGTTCGCCACTGCCGCGCCAGACCAGCTTGCCGTCCTTGCCGTCGAACAGGTCGACCTGGATGGTGGCGACCTTGTAGGTCACGCTGCGGGTCTCGGCCATGGGCGGCGGGCCCCAGTAGCCACCCCAGTAACCGCCCCAGTAGCCGCCGGTATAGGTGGTGACCTGGTCCTGGCGCTGGTCGACGATCAGGTAGGCGCGGATCTTCACGTCGCCTGGATTGCCGTCCTGGGCCTTGCGCAGGCCGCGCTGGTCGAACTCGTCGGCGACGGCGTCGCTGATGCGCTGCTCGGTGAGGTCGCTCTTGATGCGCGGGTCGTCCGGGCGGTACTCGAACGACGGCTGCGCCCAGCTCCAGGTCAGGTAGCGGGAAAAATCGCGGGTGGTGTCGTAGTCGCGGCTGACGCTGGTGGTTTCGCAGGCAGCCAGGCCAAGCAGCAGGCCCAGGAGAAGCAGGCGGCGGATCATGATTGGATTACTCCTGACAGAGCTTTCATCCAAGCGCAGAGTCCGCGCAAAGGCAAGTGGCAGAGGGGCTGGGCCAAGCCCTGCGGAGCAAGTTCCGGCAGCCATTGCGGCCAGCCGGCGATCAGCCCGGCGGGTAACCGTCCAGGGCCTTGCGCGCGGCTTCGCGCAAGGCGCGGGCCTGCTCGCTCTGGTTGCCGCCATCCTCGTACTCGGCGCTGCCGCTCCAGATTTCCTGGCGGCTGCGTGCATCGAACAACGCGATGCGCACCACGCTGACGGTGACCACGTAGGTGCGGGTGACCGGGTAGCTGGCGCCGTAGCCGCCGTACCACGGGTCGTTCCAGCGGCTGTAGCCGCCGTAGTAACCGCCGTTGTAGTAGTCGGTGGTCTGGCGGGTGCGTTGCTCGCTGGAGAGGTGCGCGCTGACGGTCAGGTCCGCCGGCGCATTGCTGCGCGCCGGGCGCAGACCGCGCTGGTCGAGGGCCTCGCTGACGGCGTCCTGCAGCGGGCCGCCAAAGCCGCTGCCGTCAGTCCAGGCCCAGGAACGGTAGCGGCCGTAATCCAGCGGCGCCGCCGGGTAGCTGCCCGGATCCAGGCCGGGGTTGGCGGCCTGCGCCGGTGCCGGCGGCATCGGCAGCGAGGTGGCGGTGTAGGGGTTCTGGCTCTGGCAGGCGGCCAGGGCGGCGAACAGCGGCAGGGTCAACAGGTAGCGCGGCATGACGGACTCCCGCACGCTCACTTCGTTTGGCGTGCGCTGGCAAGACTATGCACCTGATCCTGCGGCCGGCACAGCCAGTGCAGGTAGCGGCCGAGGCCGGCGAAGGCGGGGTGTCGACGGTATTGCAGTTCCATCTCCACCAGGTCGATGGGCTCGGCCTTGTGCTGGAACTCCACCGGCATGTAGTCGTGGAACACCCGCACGCCGCTGCGCGCCTCGATGCTCCAGTGACCGGCCATGGCTTCTTCGAGTACGCGCGGGTCGAGCGGTTCCTGCGGGGTCAGGCTCTGGCCCTCGCCGGCGAAGCGGTTCTTGCGCAGCTTGCGGAAGTGGCCCTTGAGCAGGTTGCGGTAGATCAGCGCGTCGCGGTTGTAGAAGGCCAGGGACAGCCAGCCGTCGGCGCGGGTCAACTGGTGCAGCACGGGCAGGATCGCCAGCGGTTCGGCCAGCCACTCCAGCACGGCGTGGCAGATCACCAGGTCATACGGCTCGTTGAGCTGGCCGAGCAGGTCCTGCCAGGGGGCCTCGATGAAGGTGGCTGGCAGGCCGGCTTCCTCGAAGCGCTGGCGCGCGCCTTCGAGCATCGGCGCGGCGGGCTCGGCGAGGGTGACGGCGTGGCCGCGGCCGGCCAGCCACAGCGACATATGGCCCAGGCCGGCGCCGATGTCGAGCACGCGCAGCGGGCGGTCAGGCAGGGCTTCGGCGAGGTCGGCCTGGAGCACGGCGAGGCGGATGGCGCCCTTGGCGCCGCCATAGATCTTCTCGGCGAAGCGCGTGGCCAGCTCCTCGAAGTGGCGGTCGCCGCCCTTGGATGATTCGCTCACTTGGCGCCCCCTTCGATGAAGCGCCGTTCGCTGTCGGCCAGCTTGGCGAGCACGGCCTGGTTCATGTCGATACCCAGCTCGGCGCACATCAGCAGCAGGTAGAGCACGATGTCGCCGACTTCCTGGCCGACGTGGGCCAGCTTCTCCGGCGGCAACTGGCGCGATTCGTCCTCGCGCAGCCACTGGAAGATTTCCACCAGCTCGGCCATTTCCACACTGGCCGCCATGGCCAGGTTCTTCGGGCTGTGGAAGCGACTCCAGTCGTTGTGGTCGCGGATGGCGTGCAGGCGTGCGGTGATGGCTTCGAGGTTCATTGCAGAAGGGGCTCCAACGTGAGCCCCATAGCTTCAAGCCTGGCGCTTCAAACGTCCAGCGGGCTCCAGCTGCCGGCCATGTGCGGCAGGTCGTCCGGGCCGCGCAGGCTGAACTGCCCGGACGCTGCCGGCTCGCTGGCCAGCAGCCTGACGGAGGAGGGCAGCAGTACCGGTTTCTGGAAACGTACCTCGACCCGGTAGCCGGCCGCGGGCAGGCGCTCGCCCAGGGCTGCCAGGCTGCGTGCCTTGTTCCAAAGGCCGTGGGCGATGGCGCGGGGAAAACCGAACAGCCTGGCGCTGGCGGCGGACAGGTGGATCGGGTTGTAGTCGCCGGCCACGCGGGCATAGCGCCGGCCGATGTCCGCCGGGCAGTTCCAGGCGTCGATCTGTTCCAGTGGCAGCTCGGTCACTTCTTCGCGCACAGGCGGCGTGCCGTCCAGGCGCATGCCGCGGAACAGGATGCGGCTGTCGCCCTCCCAGAGCAGCCCGAGCTGGTCGTGCAGCTGGGTGATGATGCTGAAGGTCACACCCTTTTCGTGGGGCTGCAGGTCGGCCACCCGCACGCTGACCGTGAACGGCCCCAGCCCGCCGAGCGGCCGCAACACGCTGATACGGTTTTCCAGGTGCACCAGGCCCAGCAGCGGGAAGGGAAAGCTCGCGTCGGTGAGCAAGCCCATCTGCAGGCCGAAGGCGAGGATGTGCGGATAAGTGGGGGGCAACAGGTGGTTGTCGCTGAAGCCGCAGACCTGGCGGTAGCGTTCCAGGTGCTTCGCATCGACCGTGACCGGGCAGCGCACGCCGCGTGTGGGCAGGCTGCGGCCACGCACGCCGCGGCGCAGGGCGGCGCGCACGAACAGGCCGGTGAGAGCGGGGGGAGCGGACAGGTCGAGCCAATCGCGGGACATCGGGTATCTCCTGAGGGGCGTACATTCAGCTTAGCCAGTGCTGAGGGGTGGGCATTGGCCGTGGCAACGCGGTGCGCGGCAGGCAAGTCAATCTGACCCTTGGGTTGCTCGGATATTTCCCTCGCTGTGCTTCCTGATTCTCTTGAGAGGGGATGAGAAAGCTGCCTAAGATGGGCCCGCCTCATGGATAACTAGAAAAAACACCATGCGTGATCTGACCGACGATGTGGCGCTGATGCGCCCGGTGATCGACGCCCTGCGCGCCAGCGGAACCGACCCCGACCGCGTGCTGGCCCGCGTCGGCCTGCCAGCCGGCAGCCTGCCTGCCGGACGTTTCCCCCACAGCGCACAGAACCTGTTCTGGAAG
Organism: Enterobacterales bacterium AE_CKDN230030158-1A_HGKHYDSX7; assembly: GCA_046940325.1. Taxonomy (GTDB): domain Bacteria; phylum Pseudomonadota; class Gammaproteobacteria; order Pseudomonadales; family Pseudomonadaceae; genus Pseudomonas. The sequence continues at coordinate 334,695 of JBKYMN010000005.1, forward strand.
GCGGCCGCCGAAGAGTGCGGCGAGGAGCATGTCGGCCTCTACCTGGCCGGCCACCTGCCTGCTTTCCACGGCCTGCTGCTGGAATACCTGTTCCTCTCCAGCGCGACCTTTGGCGAAGGTCTGCGCCATGCCTTGCGCTATGTGCGCCTGCTCTCCGACACCCTCAATGCGCGCCTGGAAGTGGAGGGCGAACAGGCCGTGCTGCTGCTCGGCCATACCGCCGGGACCAACCGGCACTTTCCCGAGATGCTCGCCGGTGCGGTGGTGCGCCTGTTCCACGCGCTGACCGAAGGCGATTTCAAGCCCCGCCAGGTCGACCTGATGCATGAAGAGGGTGCCCCGGCCGAACGCTATCGCCAGGTCTATGGCTGCCCCGCGGTGCTTGGCGCCGAGCGCTATGCCCTGGTCTTCGATGCCGCCGTGCTGGACAAGGCCTCGCGCCACGCCGCGCCGGAACTGCTGCGCATGCACGAGTCCCTGGCGCGCCGGCAACTGGCGGAAGTGGAGCGCCTGGACCTGGTACGCAAGGTGCGCGAGCTGATCGGCGTGCTGCTGGTGGATGGCGGCGCGACGCTGGAACAGGTCGCCGCCCGCCTGGACATGCCGGCCCGCCGCCTGCGCGAGCGCCTGGCCATGGCCGGGGTACGCTTCAACGACCTGGTCACCGACTACCGCTGCCGCCTGGCCAAGGAGCTGCTGCTCAAGACCGACGAGCGCATCGAGGTCATCGTCGAACGCACCGGCTTCTCCGAGCCGAGCACCTTCTACCGTGCCTTCAAGCGCTGGGTCGGCGAGACCCCGGTGGAGTTCCGCCGCCGCGGCCGCCCGCAACCGCCGGCGGAGTGATCGAACCCTTTCGAGCGTGCCTGTGGATAGGCTTTGCCGGTCAGTCCCACCCAGGAATCACCGATGCCAAGCCTCCTCCGCCCAACCCTGTTGCTGTCCGCCGCCCTGCTGGCGGCCCCGTCTGCCTTCGCCGGAGAGATGGGCGAGACAGCGTTCGCTCGCCTGGACCGTGACAGCAGCGGCTACATCGAGGCCGGCGACCTGGGGGCCATGCGCCAACGCATGTTCCATCGGCTGGACCGCGATCAGGACGGGCTGCTGACCCGCGAGGAAGTGACCCCGCCGAACCCCAGCGTGCAGGTTTCCCCCAACGCCATTGCCTGGCCGGACCAGGATGGCGACGGCAAGGTCAGCCTCGCGGAGTTCATGAGCCAGAAGCCGGCGCTGATCGTGCGCGCGGATCGCGATGGCGACGGGCGGGTGAGCGCAGAGGAATTCCGCGAACTGGTCGCCGCTCGCAGTTGACCTGTAGGAGCGCCCCATGGGCGCGATCGCGGGCATGGCCCGCTCCTGCAGGTAACGTGTGTCGTCCGCAGGGCGGATAACGCGTCAGCCTTATCCGTCATGAAGTGGCCGGCGGATAACCTGTTCCAGGTTATGCGCCCTGCGATCCCGAAGGTTAAGCCCCCAGCAGGCTCTGCCCGCACACCCGCAATACTTGCCCGCTCACCGCGCCAGAGCCCGGCTGGGCGAACCAGGCCACGGCCTCGGCGACGTCCTGCGGCAGGCCGCCCTGGCCCATGGAGTTCATGCGCCGGCCGGCCTCGCGGATGGTCAGCGGGATGGCGGCGGTCATCTGGGTTTCGATGAAGCCCGGCGCCACGGCGTTGATGCTGATGCCCTTCTTGCCCAGCGCCGGCGCCCAGGCCTGGGCGAGGCCGATCAGGCCCGCCTTGCTCACGGCGTAGTTGGTCTGGCCCATGTTGCCGGCGATGCCGCTGATCGACGCCAGCAGCACCACGCGGCCGTCGTCGTGCAGCCTGTTCGCATCCAGCAGCGCCTGGGTCAGCACTTGCGGGGCTTTCAGGTTCACATCGATCACCGAGGTCCAGAACGCCTCGCTCATCTTGGCGACGGTCTTGTCGCGGGTGATGCCGGCGTTGTGCACCACGATGTCCACGCCGTCGGGCAGCGCCTCCACCAGTTGCGCCCCGGCGTCGGCGGCGCAGATGTCCAGTGCCACGCCACGCCCGCCCAGGCGCGCGGCCAGGGCGTCGAGGGCATCCTTGGCCGGCGGCACGTCCAGCAGCACCACTTCGGCGCCGTCACGGGCGAGGGTCTCGGCAATCGCGGCACCGATGCCACGGGCAGCGCCGGTCACCAGCGCGCGCTTGCCCACCAGCGGGCGACTCCAGTCCTGTACCTGCTTGCCGTAGGCGGCCAGGCGCACCACCTGCCCGGATACATAGGCGCTCTTGGGCGAGAGGAAGAAGCGCAGCGCGCCTTCGAGTTGGTCTTCGGCACCCTTGCCGACGTACACCAGCTGCACGTTGCCGCCACGACGGATTTCCTTGCCCAGGGAACGGCTGAAGCCTTCCAGGCTGCGCTGCACGCTGGCGGCAATGGGGTCTTTCAGCGATTCCGGGGCGCGTCCGAGGATCACCACGTGCGGGCATTTATCCAGGCCCTTGAGCGCGCCCTGGAAGAAGGTGCGCAGCTCGAGGGTCTGCTCGAAACGGCTCAGGCCGCTGGCGTCGAAGACGATGGCCTTGAGCTTGGGGCCGTGCTCGGCGGTCCAGCGCGGCAGGCCGTACTGGCCGTCGACGAAGGCGTAGGTCGAATCGGTCAGGCGCTCGGCGAAGCTCAGCACCGCCTCGTTCAGGTTGCCCTCGCCACCGAGCAGCAGCGCCCCGTCCACCGGCCGCGTGCGCCCGGCGCTCCAGCGCTCCAGGCGAACCGGCGCGGGCAGGCCGAGGGCGCCGACCAGGCGGCGGCCGACGTTGGAGTTGGCGAAGGCGATGTAGCGATCGGTCATGGAACGGGCTCCTGAACGGATTCTCTTAAAGTGCTGACCACTCTACGCAGGCACGGGTTCGACGCAATTGACCGCGCTGACCTGCGCAACGGCGGGGCGGCCAATGCGACACAAGCGGCTAAGGTTAGCCTTGACCGCACTTCAACGCTCACCCTTGTAGGAGCCCTGCATGACCCAACTGCGCCGGGTCGCCATCGTCGGCGGCAACCGTATTCCCTTCGCCCGCTCCAACACCGTGTATGCCACGGCGAGCAACCAGGAGATGCTGACCTCCGCGCTGGACGGCCTGATCGAGCGCTACAAGCTGCACGGCGAGCGCCTGGGCGAGGTGGTCGCCGGCGCGGTGCTCAAGCATTCGCGCGACTTCAACCTGACCCGCGAGTGCGTGCTGGGCACGCGTCTGGCGCCGGAGACCCCGGCCTATGACATCCAGCAGGCCTGCGGCACCGGCCTGGAAGCGGCGATCCTGGTGGCCAACAAGATCGCCCTCGGGCAGATCGACAGCGGTATCGCCGGCGGCGTGGACACCACCTCCGACGCGCCGATCGGGGTCAACGAAGGGCTGCGCAAGATTCTGCTGGAGGCCAACCGTGGCAAGTCCAACGGCGAGAAGATCAGGAGCCTGCTGAAGATCCGCCCGCGCCACCTGATGCCGCATATCCCGAAGAACGGCGAGCCGCGTACCGGGCTGTCGATGGGCGAGCACTGCGAGCTGATGGCGCAGACCTGGGCCATCCCGCGCGACGAGCAGGACAAGCTGGCCTACGAGAGCCACCACAAGCTGGCCGCCGCTTACGACGAGGGCTGGCAGAACGACCTGCTGACGCCGTTCCGTGGCCTGGTGCGCGACCAGAACCTGCGCCCGGACATCAACCTGGAGAAGATCGGCACCCTCAAGCCGGTGTTCGAGCGCGGCCCGCGCGGCACCCTGACGGCGGCCAACTCCACGCCGCTGACCGACGGTGCCTCGGTGGTGCTGCTGGCCAGCGAAGAATGGGCGAAGGAGCGCGGTTTGCCGATCCTCGCGTACTTCAAGGATGGCGAAGCGGCAGCGGTGGATTTTGTCGGTGGCCACGAGGGCCTGCTGATGGCGCCGGTCTACGCGGTACCGCGCCTGCTGGCGCGCAACGGCCTGACCCTGCAGGACTTCGACTTCTATGAAATCCACGAAGCCTTCGCCGCCCAGGTGCTTTGCACCCTCAAGGCCTGGGAGGACGCGGACTACTGCAGGGAGCGCCTGGGCCTCGATGCGCCGCTGGGCTCCATCGACCGCAGCAAGCTCAACGTCAAGGGCAGTTCGCTGGCCGCCGGCCACCCGTTCGCCGCTACCGGCGGGCGCATCGTCGCCAACCTGGCCAAGCTGCTGGACGCTGCCGGCAAGGGGCGTGGCTTGATCTCGGTGTGTGCGGCTGGCGGTCAAGGTGTGACCGCGATCATCGAACGGTAATCCAATACAGCGGGACCGATGCATTTCGGTCCCGCGATGTAGCAACTCCGTGACTTCAGGCGGCACCGCGCAAGCGGCGCCGCCTTTTTTTATCCGCGATACGGGACATTGCCTGTAGGAGCGAGCCGGCGAGTGCTGAACTCCCTTGTAGGAGCGCGCCATGCGCGCGATCGCGGGCGTGGCCCGCTCCTACAGTGGGCTGTGCAATTTCGTTCTAGATGCCCCCTCATCCACCCTGCAACATCCCCGGATGCACCCGCCGCGAGAACGGCGTGGAGAGCACCAGCGACGTCTTGCTGGTGCCGAACTGGGCGAGCCGGTCGATCAGTTCCTCCAGCTCCTGGGTGCAGCTCACCGCCACCTTGAGCATCACGCAGGCCTCGCCGGTGATGCGGTAGCAGTCGATGATCTGCGGGATTTCCAGCAGCGGGTCGAGCAGGGTCTTGCTGCGGTGGTCGTTCAGGCGCAGTTCGATCAGGCACTGGATGGAGCGACCCATCTTCGACAGGTCTACGCTGGCGTGGTACCCGGTGATGACCCCTTCGGCTTCCAGGCGCGCCACGCGGTCGGCGACGGCGGGAGGGGAGAGGTTGATGCGCCGGGCCAGTTCTGCGAAGGACATCCGGCCATCTTCCAGCAGGGCGGCGAGCAGGGCGCGATCGTATTTGTCCACGGGATTGACCTCGTTTTTTGAATCAACGGAAAGCTCGTTGAAAAACCGTCGAATAGAAAGTGTTACGCCGCTATTGGCGTTGTCTGTGCCTTATCCGTGGTGGTTGGCCTGCATAAAATGAATCGCCCCACCTGCCTTGTCGAGCCCCTTTCATGACCACCCTGCCCATGCCCAGAGCCCGCGTCTCACTGACCCTGATCGCTGCCTTCTTCGCCCTCTACTTCATCTGGGGCTCGACCTACCTGGTGATTCGCATCGGTGTCGAATCCTGGCCGCCGATGCTGATGGCCGGCTGCCGCTTCATCATCGCCGGGGCGATCCTGTTCGTCTGGATGATCTCCCGTGGAGCGCCGCTGCCGACGCTCAGGCAGTGCCTGTCGGCGGGCGCCATCGGCATCCTCCTGCTCAGCTGTGGCAATGGCGGGGTGACGGTGGCCGAGCACTGGGGCGTAGCCTCGGGCGTGGCGGCGCTGGCGGTCGCCACCGTGCCGCTGTTCACCCTGGTGTTCGGGCGCTTCTTCGGCAACCGCACCAACGCGCTGGAGTGGGCCGGCATCGCCCTGGGCCTCTTCGGCATCGTGCTGCTCAACCTCGGCTCGAACCTGCAGGGCAGCCCGGCGGGCGCGGCGCTGATCCTCTTCGCGGCAGCCACCTGGGCCTTCGGCTCGGTGTGGAGCCGGCGCCTGGACCTGCCTGCGGGCGCCATGGCCAGCGCGGTGGAAATGCTCGTCGGCGGCGGCGTGTTGCTGCTGGGCAGCCTGCTCACTGGCGAGCGCCTGGAGCAGATGCCCACGGCGGCCGGCTGGGGCGCGCTGGCCTACCTGGTGGTGTTCGGTTCGATCATCGCCTTCAGCGCCTACATGTACCTGCTGGCCAACGTGCGCCCCGCGGCGGCGACCAGCTACGCCTACGTCAACCCGGCGGTGGCGGTGATGCTCGGCGTGGTGTTCGCCGGCGAGCACATCGGCCTGGCGGAGTCCCTGGCGATGGCGGTGATCATCAGTGCGGTGGTGCTGATCGGCCTGCCGCAGTGGCGACGCAGCGCCGCAAACTGATCGGCTGAAAGCAAAGCGCCCGCCCACAGGAGACTGTCGGCGGGCGCTGTCGTTTGCGGCTCGGGTCAGATCACGAAGAAGCCGTGGGTGCCGTCGCGACCCAGTTGTTCCACCAGCCCGAACTCCCAGTCCAGGTAGCCCTGCATGGCTTCGCGCGGATTGTCGGTGCCTTCGTAGGGGCGGCGGTAGCGGTCGATGCGCGGAGCGGCCAGGCGGCTTTCACCTTCCTCGGTGGGCAGGCCGGCGGCGACCCAGGCGCCGGTGCCGCCGTCGAGCAGGAACACCGGCTTGCCGCTGAGGGCTTGCACTTCCGCCACGGCGAAGCGTGCCAGCAGGCTGCTGCCGCAGGTGAGCACATAGCGCTGGGCCTCGCCCAGTTGCGCCAGCGCCTGCTTCAACTGGCTGCGCAGGGCCCAGGCGGCGCCGGGGATGTGGCGCTTGACGTAGTTGGCGCTGGCGGTGAAGTCGAGTACGGCGGTGCCCGGTTCGCCCAGCCAGTCGGCCAGGGTCTGCGGGCTGATGGTCTCGGCCTGCGGCCTGGCCGGCAGGGGCGCGGTCCAGGCGCCGGTCTCGCTGAAGTCGGCGGCGGACAGCCCGTCCAGCACTGCTACCTGCCAGCCCATCTGGGCCAGCCAGGAGGCGCTCATGTTGGCGCGCACGCCGTCGTCATCCACCAGCACCAGGCGGGCGCCACGCACGCTGGCGACGTGGTCGGTCTCCTGCACCAGCTGGCCGCCGGGGGTGGAGCGCGAGCCCGGCAGGTGGCCGGCTTCGTATTCTTCCGGGGTGCGCACGTCGAACAGGTAGGTGGTGCGTGCGGTCTCGGCCTGCCATTGGCGCAGGCCGGCGATATCGACCCGTGCGACTTGCGCTCGGTCGGCCACGGCACGGGCCCGCTGTGCGGCGGATTCGCGGGTGCTCGCGGAGACCTCGCTGAAGCGTCGCGCCTGGCCGTGCTCCAGCTGCTGGCCGGCGAGGGTCCAGCCGATGGTGCCGTTGCGCAGCGCCGACACCGGGTTGGGGATACCGGCGTTCACCAGCGACTGGGTGCCGATGATGCTGCGGGTTCGCCCGGCGCAGTTGACGATCACGCGGGTGGCCGGGCTCGGCGCCAGTTCGGCGACGCGCAGCACCAGTTCGGCGCCGGGAACGCTGACGCCGCTGGGGATGCTCATGGTCTGGTATTCGTCGAAGCGGCGGGCATCGAGCACCACCACGTCGGCCTGGGCATCGAGCAGCGCCTTTACTTCCTCGGCGGCGAGCGACGGGGTGTGGCGCTCGGCTTCCACCAGCTCGCCGAAGGATTTGCTCGGCACGTTGACGTCCTTGAACAGCTCGCCACCGGCTTCACGCCAGCCGGCCAGCCCGCCGTCGAGCAGGGCGACATCGCCATAGCCCAGCTCCAGCAGGCGTTGTGCGGCAACCTGGGCCAGGCCCTCGCCATCGTCATAGACGGTAACCGGTGTATCGCGGCGCGGCACGCGGGCGTAGATCTCCAGCTCCAGCTTGGACAGTGGCACGTTGGCGGCGAACAGCGGGTGTTCCTGGGCGAAGGGGTCTTCCTCGCGCACGTCCAGCAGGGCCAGCTCCTCGCGGGCGAGGAGGGCGGCGCGGAGGTCGTGGAAGGTACGGCGGGTGATCTGACTCATGCGTTGTTCTCTTTCGACAGGTCCCAGATATTGGGCAGCTGGCTGTTGGAATAGCCGGAGATGAAGGGCTTCTCTTCACCTTCGGCACTGAAGACGGCACGCCGCACTGCGCCGATGTTGGCGCCGTAGACGTGGATGCTGATGGAGGGGCGATCGGCGAAGGCGTTGCTCACCTGGTGGATGTCGCCGATACGCGGCGACACCGCTTCGACCTCGCCCGGCTCCAGGCGCTGCGGCTCGCCCACCGGTTGCAGGCGGCCCTCGGCGGCGAAGGCGAACGGCTGCGAATACTCGGCGCCGCGCAACATGCCGATCAGGCCCCAGACGCGGTGGTCGTGCACCGGTGTGCGCTGGCCCGGGCCCCAGACGAAGCTGACCACCGAGAAGCGCTGCCGCGAGTCGGCGTGCAGCAGGTATTGCTGGTAGCGCTGCGGGTCGGGGCGGGCGCAGTCCTCGGGCAGCCAGTCGTCATGGCGCACCAGTTCGGCCAGCAGTGGCCGAGCCTGGGCGAGCAGTGCAGCTTCGTCGGGGGTGGTATCGATCAGGGCCGCGAGGTCGCCGATGAACTGGCGCAGGCGGTCGAGGCGCAGGGGAGCTGACATGCGGGGTATTCACTCCGGAAGGTTCTGGCGCTACGGTAGCAAACGCGTTTTTATTCCTGAAATGCATTTTGAATCTAAGCTAATATGCGAGAAACGCAATTGGTGCCAGCCCCATGAAGATCGACGACATCGATGCCTTCGTCGCGGTGATCCGCAACGCCTCCCTCAGCCAGGCCGCCGAAAGCCTGGGGCTGACCCAATCGGCCATCACCCGGCGGGTGCAGAGCCTGGAGGAATCCCTCGGGGTCGAGTTGCTGGACCGCAACACCAAACCACTCAAACCCACCGCTGCCGGCCTGAAGGTCTTCGAGCAGTGCCGCCGGGTGCTGCGCGAGGTGGATGGGCTGCGCGAACTGGTGGCCAGTGATGCCGCGCCCAGTGGGGTGCTGCGCCTGGGCGTGCCGCAGAGCATCGGCGAGGTGGTGCTGCTGGAGGCCCTGCGGCGGCTGGCGGGCGAGTACCCGGAGCTGCGTGCACAGGTCAGCAGCGGCTGGGGCAGCCACCTGCTGACGCGCCTGGAGAATGCCGAACTGGATGCCGCGGTGGTGCTGTTCCCGCCGAGCAAGGTGTTCCCCGATGACCTGGGCGCCAGCGCGCTGGGCCGCATCGAGCTCTGCGTGGTGGTCGCCCGCGACAGCGAAGTGCAGGCGCGCCGCCTGATCGATTGCCACCAGCAGGGCTGGGTCCTCAACCCCGACGGCTGCGGCTTCCGCGCCGGGCTGCAGCGCGCCCTGGCCGACCAGGGGCTGGGCCTGCAACTGAACCTGGAAACCTTCGGCAGCGAACTGCAACTCGGGCTGGTGGCCGAAGGCCGCGGGCTGGGCCTGGTGCCGGCGCCGGCCCTGGCGCGCAGCCGCTACCGCGAGCAGCTGCGGGTCCTGCAACTGGAGGACTTCCAGCCGCTGATCCAGCTCTGGCTGGTGCGCCCGCGCCTGCTGGGCAACCTCGAAGCGCCAGCGCGCCTATTCGGCCATGCGGTGGCCGATGGGCTGGATATTGCGCTGGCTTGAGCCCGCGGCTTCGACCCTGTAGGCGCGAGCTTGCTCGCGAACCGCTGCACTCCGTGACCAACGGATGTGCGCGTATCAGCCTGTTCGCGAGCAAGGGATAGGCGCCCCCGATCCTGCGAAAGGCGGAAAGCACGCCGCGCAACCTGGCTATGCCTGAATATGCGCAATTAGCATATTAGGATATGACAAAAATGAATTTCCATCATGAAGTGCTTGCCTATAGCTTCTAAGAACAACGTCTAATCAGATGTTTTTCTTATAACGAAAGCCGCCGACCTTATGCAGCGGCCCAGGCGAGGGCAACACAGTGAGCGTGGAAATTCTCGGCATGATCACCGCCACCCCGAGTTCCGAGGTGGATCAGCCGCTGGGGGAGGCGGTGGATGCCGGGTTCGTCCGGCGCTTCGCCCAGGCCCATGAGGACGCCGGCTTCGACCGCGTGCTGGTGGGCTACTTCAGCAATGCCGCCGAGGGCGCGGTGGTCAGTTCCTTCGTCGCCGCCGCCACGCGTCGGCTGGGCATCCTGCTGGCCTACCGGCCGGGCGTGATCGCCCCGCCGCTGGCCGCGCGCCAGCTCGCTACCCTCGACCAGTTCAGCGAAGGCCGCCTGGCCCTCAACGTGGTCAGCGGCGGCAACGATGAAGATCTGGCCCGCGACGGCGACTACCTTGACCACGACCGTCGCTACGCCCGCACCGATGAATACCTGCAGGCCCTGCGCGATATCTGGACCGCCAGCGGCCCGGTGGATTTCGACGGCGAGTTCTACCGCTTCCAGGGTGCCTCGCCCGCCGTGCGCCCGCAGCAGAAGCCGCACATCCCGATCTATTTCAGCGGCTCGTCCGATGCGGCCATCGAGGTCGCGGCGAAGCACGCCGATACCTACATGCTCTGGGGCGAGCCGCTGGCTGCGGTCGATGGGCACATCCGCCGCGTGCGCGCCGCCGCCAATGCCCAGGGGCGCGATCCGCGCTTCTCGGTGTCGTTCCGGCCGATCGTCGCCGACACCGAGGAAGCCGCCTGGAAGCGCGCTGCCGAGGTGCTCGAACAGGTGCGCGAGAACCGCAGCCGCCTGGGCCTGCCGCTCAATGACCATCAACCGGAGAACGTCGGCTCGCAGCGCCTGCTGGCCGCTGCGCAGCAGGGCGAGGTGCTCGATACGCGCCTGTGGACCGGCGTGGCCCGGCTGACCGGCGCGCGCTGGAACTCCACGGCTCTGGTCGGCACCCCCGAACAGGTTGCCGCCGCGCTGGGCGAGTACTACCGCCTGGGCGTTTCCACTTTCCTGATCCGTGGCTTCGATCCGCTCGGCGATGCCGTGCGCTACGGCCAGGGCCTGATTCCCGCCATCCATGACCATATCGCCCGCCTGCCGCAGCTGCGGCGCGCCGGCTGAGGAGCTGTTCGATGAACCTGAAGCAACGCCTGCGTGCCACCCTCGCCGCGCTGATCCTCGGTGCGCCGCTGGCCCAGGCCGCCGACCTGCCGACCCTGCGCGTCGGTGACCAGAACTACTACAACGTGCGCGCTTCCATGGAAGCTTCCGGAGTGCTCGAAGGCGCGCCGTACACCGTCGACTGGAAGCACTTCCAGTCCGCCGCGCCGGTCGCCGAAGGCCTGCAGGCCGGCGCGCTGGACCTGGGCTTCCTGGGGGATTCGGGCTTCATCTTCCTCGCCGCCAAGGGCGCGCCGGTGAAGCTGATCGGCATCTCCCGGCAGAACCCTGACACCATCGCGTTGCTGGTGCCCAAGGACTCGCCGGTGAAGACCATCGCCGACCTCAAGGGCAAGAAGGTCGCCTACTGGCCCGGCGCCTGGAGCCAGCAACTGACCCTGCGCGCGCTGGAGAAGGCCGGCCTGCCCAGCGACTACGTGGAGTTCGTCAAGCTGATGCCCATCGACGCCGCCGCTGCGTTGCCGCGCGGCAGCATCGACGCCTTCCCGGTGTGGGAGCCGTACATCTCGCAGCAGATCGTGTTCTCCGGCGCCCGCCCGATCCTCACCGCCCGGGACCTGATGCCGGGGCTGTCGAGCATCGCCGCCAACGCCAATTCCATCGATCCCAAGCGCGAACAGATCGCCGACTTCCTCGGCCGCCTGCAGAAGGCCCGCACCTGGGTCGAGGCGCACAAGGAGCAGTACGCCGACATCTGGGCGAAGAAGGCCAACCTCGACCAGTCCGTGTCGCGCCACTGGATCGGCCAGGCTGCCATGAGCGTCGGCCCGGTGGACCAGCAGGCCGCCGCCGATTACCAGGGCACCGCCGACTTCCTCCTGCAGACCGGCGCGCTGCCCAAGGCCTTCGACACCTCCAGCGTGATCGATACCTCCTTCGCCACTTCCTTCCACTGAGTCACTGACTGAGCACGGAGCGCAGCATGAGCATCCAGTTCCTCGGCATGATCGGCCATCGCCTGGCCTCGGAAACCATCGCCCCGGCAGGGCCGATCCTCGACAAGCAGTACATCGCCGCCTTCGCCCGCGCCCACGAGGAAGCCGGCTTCGACCGCATCCTGGTGGGCTACTGGTCGGATCAGCCCGACGGTTTCCTGGTGGCCGCCACGGCCGGCCTCGCCACCTCGAAGATCCATTTCCTGCTGGCGCACCGCCCCGGTTTCGTTGCGCCGACCCTGGCCGCGCGCAAGCTGGCGACCCTGGAGCACCTGCTCGACGGTCGCCTGGCGGTGCACATCATCAGTGGCGGCAGCGATGCCGACCAGCGCAAGGACGGCGACTACCTCGACCACGACCAGCGCTACGCCCGCAGCGAGGAGTTCATCGAGGTGCTCAAGCGCACCTGGACCGCCGACAAACCCTTCGATTTCCACGGCGAGCACTACCGCGTGGAACAGGCCTTCGCGGCCATCCGCCCGCAGCAGAAACCGCACATCCCGGTGTACTTCGGCGGCTCTTCGGAGGCGGCGCTGAAGGTCGCCGGCAAGCAGGCCGACGTGTTCATGCTCTGGGGCGAGCCGCTGGCCCAGGCCGCCGAAACCATCGCCGCGGTGCGCGAGCAGGCGCGCCTGAATGGCCGTGAAGTGGAATTCAGCCTGTCGTTCCGGCCCATCCTCGGCCGCACGGAAGAAGAAGCCTGGGCCAAGGCCGAGGCGATCCGCGCCACCGCCGGCGAGCGCCTGGGCGAGGCCGGCTTCCCCAAGGGCAAGCCGCAGAGCGTGGGTGCGCAGCGCCTGCTCAAGGCGGTGGAGCAGGGCGACCGGGTCGACGAGCGCCTGTGGACCGGCATCGCCAGGCTGGTCGGCGGCGGGCACAACTCCACCGCCCTGGTGGGCACCCCCGAGCAGGTCGCCGATGCGTTGCTGGCGTATTACGACCTGGGCGTGCGCAACATCCTCATTCGCGGCTTCGATCCGCTGAATGATGCCGTGGAGTTCGGCCGCGAGCTGATCCCCCTGACCCGCGCCAAGGTCGCCGAGCGCGAGCGCCGGCGTGCCACGGCCTGACCCGATGACGGTCCTGCAGAGTCTTCCCGTGGCCCTCGGCCAATTGCCGGAGGTGACCCGTAAATTGGCTGAAGGCGCCAATGCCCTGGACCGCAGCGGCGAGTTCCCCCATGCCAACCTGGCCCTGCTGCAGCGGCACGGCCTGCTGGGCCTGGCGCTGCCGCCCTCGCTGGGCGGCCCCGGCGCGAGCCTGGGCGAGCTGCGCCAGGCGGTCGGCGCGGTGGCCCGTGGCGAACCCTCCACTGCCCTGGTGCTGTGCATGCAGTACCTGCACCTGCGCCGGTTGGCGGACAACCCCGCGTGGCCCGAGGCGCTCAAGCAGCGGGTGGCCCACGAAGCGCTGGAGCAGGGCGCGCTGATCAACAGCTTGCGGGTCGAACCGGAGCTCGGTTCACCGGCGCGCGGCGGCCTGCCGCAGACCATCGCCCGGCGCGTGGGCGACGGATGGCGCCTGTCCGGCCACAAGCTCTACACCACCGGCATTCCCGGCCTGACCTGGCTGGCCGTGTGGGCGCGCAGCGACGAGCCGACGCCGCGCGTGGGCAGTTGGCTGGTGCGCCGCGACAGCCCCGGCATCCGCATCGTGGAAAGCTGGGACCACCTGGGCATGCGCGCCACCGGTAGCCACGAAGTGATCTTCGAGGACGTGCCGGTGCCGCTGGAGCACGCCATCGGGCTGTATCCCCATGACCAGCCGCCGGCGCCGGACGAGGCGGTCGCCCGCGACTTCGCCCAGGCCAGCGCGGCGCTGCTCGGGGCCTTGTACGACGGCGTTGCCCGCGCGGCGCGGGACTGGCTCGTGCAGTGGTTGCGCGAGCGGGTACCGGCCAGCCTCGGTGCGCCGCTGGCGAGCCTGCCACGGGTGCAGGAGGCCGTCGGCGGCATCGACCAGCTGTTGCTGCAGAACCGCCTGCTGCTCGATGCGGCCTGCCGTGACTGGCTCGGCGCCAGCGAGTCCGGGCTGATCAAGGTGTCCGTCACCGACAATGCCATCGCGGTAGTCGAGAAGGCCCTGGAGCTGAGCGGCAACCACGGCCTCAGCCGCCACAACCCGTTGCAGCGGCATTACCGCGACGTGCTGTGCGGGCGTGTTCACACCCCGCAGAAGGACAGCGTCTGGATTGCGGCGGGGCGGGCGGCCCTGAGCGTCTGAACCGATCCATCACCGAACAGAAAATACGGCCATATCGGCGACCGCACCGGCGGAACGGATAGCCCCAAGACACAACCTTGGCTTGCGTTCGCAGCCCTGTGGAGATTGCCCATGAAACGAACCTTGCGTGTCCTCGCCGGCCTGCTGGCCGCGACCTTGCTGGCCGGTGCGGCCAGCGCCGCCGAACCCGTCACCCTGCGCCTGGGGGATGTGAAGGGCGACCGCTATGCCTCGCTGCGCGCCTCCGGCGAGCTGGAGAACCTGCCGTACAAGCTGGAGCTTTCGGCCTTTCCCTCCGGCGCCCCGGTGCTCGAGGCGTTGAACGCCGGCGCCCTGGATGTCGGCTTTACCGGCGATATTCCATTCCTCTTCGTCTACGCCGCCGGCGCGCCGCTCAAGGCGGTGGGCGCCTGGCACTTCAATCCGGCGACGGTGGCGCTGGTGGTGGGCAAGGACTCGCCGATCCGCTCGGTGGCCGACCTCAAGGGCAAGCGCATCACCGTCAACCGGGGTGGCTGGGGACACTTCATGGCCCTCGGCGCGCTGCGTCGCGCGGGGCTCAAGCCGGAAGACGTGACCTTCTCCTTCCTCGGCCCGGTGGACGGCCGCGCCGCCCTGGTGCGCGGCTCGGTGGATGCCTGGGTGCCCTGGGAGCCCTATACCTCCAGCGCCGTGCTGCTGGACGGTGCGCGGGTGATCGACAACGGTGACGGCATCATGACCGGCTACTCCTACGCACTGGCCAGCGACGCCGCGATCGCCGCCAAGCAGGAGGCCATCAGCGACCTGATGACCCGCCTGGCCCGCGCCCAGGTCTGGGCGCTGCAGCATCCGGATGCGTTCGCCGCCGCGCTGGCCAAGGACCTCAACATGCCGCAGGAAGTGACCCGGCGCTGGGTGGGCGAGGCGCGCATCAGCCCCATCGTGTTCGACGAACGCATCGCTGCGACCCTGCAGAAAGCCGCCGACTTCTTCCATGGCGAGGGCGTGCTGCCCAAGGCGCTGAATGTCTCCCCGGCCTTCGATTTCAGCCTGTCACGCGGTGCCGCCGAGGTGGCTCGCACCCTGCCCGCCGACCTTGCCGTCGGCCAGCGCTGAGGAGCCTTCCATGCACAAGATCCTGAGCCTGTTCCTGCTGCTGGGCCTGGCCGCCGGCCAGGCCTTCGCCGCGGAGCGCGTGACCCTGCGCCTGGCCGACCAGAAGGGCAACATGCGCGCTCAGCTGGAAGCGGCGGGTGCCCTGAAGGACCTGGACTACGACATCCAGTGGTTCGAATTCCCCGCCGCCGCGCCGTTGGCCGAGGCGCTCAATGCCGGCGCCGTCGACGCCGGCATCATCGGCGATGCGCCGCTTCTATTCGCCCTGGCCGCCGGGGCGCAGGTGAAGGCCATCGCGGTGGACAAGTCCGATCCCTACGGCACCGCAGTGATCGTCGGCGAGGACTCGCCGCTGCGCTCCGCCGCCGATCTCAAGGGCAAGCGCATCGCCACCGGGCGCGGCTCCATCGGCCATTTCGTCGCCCTCAAGGCGCTGGCGGCGGCCGGGCTGAGCGAGAAGGACGTGGAGTTCCGTTTCCTTGGCCCGGTGGACGCGAAGATGGCGCTGGCCAATGGCTCGGTGGACGCCTGGGCGACCTGGGAGCCCTACACCGCGTTGGCCGAGACTGCCGACAAGGCCCGCGTACTGGCCAACGGTCGTGGGTTGTGGGCCGGCAACAGCTTCCTCGCCGCCACCGATCAGGCGCTGGCCGACCCGGCCCGGCGAGTGGCGCTGCAGGACTATCTGCAACGCCTGGCCGGTGCGCAGCGCTGGGCCTATGAGCATCTGGATGACTATTCGCGCAGCCTGGCGAAGATCATCGGCTTCCCCGAGGACGCTGCGCGCCTGCAGTTCGAGCGCCGGCAACTGCGCTGGCAGGCACTGGATGCGCAGACCCGTGCGCAGCAGCAGGAAACCGCCGACTTCTACCAGGCCCATGGGCTGATTCCCCAGCGCCTGGATGTGGCCCCGACCTTCGCCGCCGGGTTCGCGGTGGAGCAGGGGCCCACGGTGGGCGTGCGGCAGCCGTGACGGTTCTCAGCTAAGGCAAAAAGGTTATTTAACCTTGGAGCGGTGCTTGGATATGGTTCTAAGTGCCGCTCCGGCTGCCGCCTCTTCCCGGCGGCGCAACGGGGCTTTCCCGAGTTCCGTTTCCCGCTTCAGTTCTCCCGCGCGCCAACGCCCAGGTCACTGATCCTCCCGTCTTCCCCGAGGTGCCCATGAGCGTCGCCCCGTTCCGGCTGGCTGCGGCCCGGCCGGTCGCCCCGCCCGTTCCCAGCGCTGCCGGTAGCTGGGCCAGCGCCCTGCGCGAGTCCGGCCTGCTGCGCTTGTCCCTGCCCGCTCAGCTGGGCGGCAGCAGCCGTCCCTGGCGCGACATCCTGCAGACCCTGCGTGATCTCTGCGAACGCGATGGCGGGCTGGCCCGGCTGTTTGCCGTGCACCACCTGCAACTGGCGCGCGTGAGCCTGCTGGGCAGCCGCGAGCAGGTGCAGCGCCTGCTCAACCTGACCCTGCTGCGCGAGCCGCTGTGGGGCGCGCTGGGCGACGGCCCGTCCCTTCAGGCTGCCGAGCATGTGCGCGGAGGCTTCCGCGTCAATGGTGCGGAGTGGGACGGCTTCACCGTCGAAGCCGCCGACTGGCTGGTGCTGCGCGCCTGGTATGAACCCTGCCGCGATTACCTGTACGCCGCACTGCCCGCCAGCCGGGCGGGGCTGGTGCTGCGTTCCGGCGCGCACTGCAACGAGCTGCGCCTGCACCCGGAGGACATCCTCCTGCCGCCGGGGTTGGCGATCACCCCGCGGCGCTCGCTGTGCGAGGGCCTGGCGCTGCTGCTGGAGGCCAATGTCGCCCTCGGTCTGGCCTTGCACGCCGCCCAACGGCTGGAGCTGGCGCGCAGTTCGGCACTGTCGCGGTTGCTCGGGCTGGGCCAGGTGCTCAGCGAGCAGGCAGCCGCGCAACTGGATGAGGACATGGAGGCCGGGCCGGGGCTGAGTTTCAACCGCAGCAGCCACTTCTCCAACCTGGCCATCCAGGCCCTGGCGGTAGCGCGCGAGGCGGCGCAGGCCAGCTTGCGTGCGGAGGGCGTGAGGGCCCGTGTACTGGGGGCTGCACACTGATCGGGGGTACATCCGTCCGGCATTAGTTAAGAACTAAAAATTATTTATTTTGGATTTTTTATACCTGTAATCTTCGCTCTACCGGACCACCGGACTCATCCAGCGTCACCTGACCCGTCCAGTGGTCCGCCTCGCTCTGCGGGCGGCCAACCCGTACCCGAGGAGCCGTATCCATGTCCCGCAGCCAATTCCTGCGCCGTTTCGCCGTCGGCCTGAGTGCCTCTGTCGCCCTCTTCGGCGCTCTCAGCGCCCAGGCCGAACAGACCCTGCGCATCGGCTTCCAGAAGTCCTCCACCCTGCTCACCGTGGTCAAGGCCCAGGGCAACCTGGAGCGCGAACTGGGCAAGCAGGGCATCAAGGTCACCTGGCATGAGTTCCCCAGTGGTCTGCCGCTGCTCGAATCCCTCAACGTGGGCAACGTCGATCTCTCCGCTGACGTCGCCGACACCGTTCCCGTTTTCGCCCAGGCTGCCGGCGCGCAGCTGACCTACTTCGCCCGTGAAACCCCGTCGCCCACCGCGCAGTCGATCCTGGTGCCGCACGACTCTCCGCTCAAGTCCCTGGCCGACCTCAAGGGCAAGCGTGTCGCCGTGACCAAGGCCGCCGGCAGTCACTACCTGCTGATCGCCGCCCTGCAGAAGGCCGGCCTGAAATTCTCCGATATCCAGCCGGCGTACCTCACTCCCGCCGATGGCCGCGCCGCCTTCGAGAACCACAAGATCGATGCCTGGGTGACCTGGGACCCCTACGTCGCCAGCGCCCAGCGCCAGCAGAACGCCCGCGTGCTCGCCGATGGCCAGGGCCTGGCCAGCTACCAGCGCTACTACCTGGCTTCCACCGAGTACGCCAAGGCGCACCCGGAAGTGCTCAAGCAGGTTTTCGCCGAACTGCAGAAGACCGGCCGCTGGGTGAAGGAACACCCCGCCGACGCCGCCAAGGTGCTCGGCCCGCTGTGGGGCAACCTCGATGTTGCCACCGTCGAGCAGGCGAACGCCCGCCGCAGCTATGACGTGCAGCCGGTGCGCAAGGACGGCCTCGACGAACAGCAACGCATCGCCGACGCCTTCTACGCCGAAGGCCTGCTGCCCAAGCCCGTCGACGCCCGTGCGGTGCCGGTATGGCAACCGGACGTGGCAAGCAACTGATCCACCTTTCCCGCCGCTCCGCCGGAGCGGCCCGTCACGGCCCGGCCGGCCGCCTTCGTACGCATTCCCAGGAGCTCCACATGAAACACATCAGTGCCCCGCGCCGCCTGCTGGCCGCGCTTGCCCTGGTCGGCGTCGCTGGCGCCGCCCAGGCCGACATCACCCTTGGCTACCAGACCGGCATCGACCCGACCAAGGTGCCCCAGGCCGACGGTACCTACGAGAAAGTCATCGGCGAGAAGCTCGACTGGCGCCGCTTCAACAGCGGCCCGGAAGTGATCGCCGCGATTGCCTCCGGTGACGTGCAGCTGGGCAACATCGGCTCCAGCCCGCTGGCCGCCGCCACCTCGCGCGGCCTGCCGATCGTGGCCTTCATCGTCTCCGCGCAGATCAACTCGGCCGAGGCCCTGGTGGTGCGCAACGGCAGCAGGATCGAGAAGCCCGAGGACCTGGTCGGCAAGACCATCGCCACGCCATTCGTGTCCACCTCGCACTACAGCCTGCTGGGCGCGCTCAAGCACTGGAAGATCGACCCCACGAAGGTGAAGATCGTCAACCTCAACCCCACCGAGATCGCTGCCGCCTGGCGCCGTGGCGACATCGATGGCGCCTTTGTCTGGTCGCCCGCCCTGGGCGAGATCAAGAAGTCCGGCAAGGTGCTGACCGACGCCGCCGAAGTCGGCCAGTGGGGCGCACCGACCTTCGAGGTCTGGGTCGCCCGCAAGGACTTCGCCGAGAAGCATCCGGAAGTGATCGCCAAGTTCGCCAAGGTGAGCCTGGATTCCTTCGCCGACTACAACGCCCACAAGGCCGAATGGACTGCCGATTCCGAGCAGGCGAAGAAGATCGCCCGCCTGACCGGCGCCGATCCGAAGGACGTTCCGGAGCTGCTGGCCGGTTCCGCCTTCCCCGAGGCCCAGGCGCAGCTGTCTTCCGCGCTGCTGGGCGGCGGCACCGCCAAGGACATCGCCGGTACGGCGGAATTCCTCAAGGAGCAGAAGCGCGTGCCGTCGGTGCTCAAGGACTACTCGCCCTACGTCAGCGCCGAGTACGTGCGCCAGGCGGAGAGCGTGCAGGTCGGGCAGCGCTGATTGACCCGGCTGCTCCGTAGGATGGGTGGAGCGAAGCGATACCCATGCTGATGGGTATCGCAGGCTCCACCCATCCTACGGCTGACACCGATCCGCATTTCTTCTCACCCTACGGAGGGCAGAACATGAGCCGTCTGACGGCCGAGGCGGTCAGCCTCACTTTCCAGCAGCGCGGACGCGAGCGCGTCGTGCTGCAGGACCTCACTCTCAGCCTGGCCAAGGGCGAATCCCTGGTGGTGCTCGGCCCGTCCGGCTGCGGCAAGTCCAGCCTGCTCAACGTGCTGGCGGGCTTCCAGGCGCCGGACAGCGGCCGCGTGCAGATCGATGGCCGCACCCTCGAAGGCCCCGGTGGCGAACGCGGCGTGGTGTTCCAGGATGATGCCCTGATGCCCTGGCTCAGCGCCCTGGACAACGTCGCCCTGGGCCTGCGTATTCGTGGTGTCGGCGCTGCCGAGCGGGCTGCCCGCGCCCGGGAAGTGCTGAAACTGGTTGGCCTGGGCGAGCACGCGGACTACCGCATCTCGCAGCTTTCCGGTGGCCAGCGGCAGCGCCTGGGGCTGGCCCGCGCACTGGCAGTGGAACCCGATTTCCTGTTGCTCGACGAACCCTTCGGCGCCCTCGACGCACTGACCCGCGAGCGCATGCAGGTGCTGACGCTCGACCTGTGGCGCAAGACCGGCAAGGGCCTGTTCCTGATTACCCACAGTGTCGATGAGGCGCTGTTCCTGGCCACCGACCTGGTGGTGATGGACGGCCCGCCAGCGCGCATCGTCAAGCGCCTGTCGCTGGATTTCGCCCGTCGCTACGCCGCCGGCGAGCCGGTGCGCAGCATCAAGTCCGACCCGGAATTCGCGCGTCTGCGCCAACTCCTCCTCGATGAGTTCCTCGAAGAACCGGAGGCCGAGCATGCCCACTGAAACCCTCGCCGCGAAACTCCCGACTGCTGCGCCGAAAGGGCGCAGCGAGCCGCGCGATTACCGCCGCTGGGCCGCTGCCGGCAGCGTCGGTTCGATCTTCGTGCTCTGGTGGCTGGCCACGCACCTGGGCTGGGTCGACACCCTGTTCCTGCCCGCGCCGGAGCAACTGGTGGAAGCCTTCCAGCGCCTGCTCGCCGAAGGCTACGTCGATGCGTCGCTGTGGCAGCACATCGGCACCAGCCTGTTGCGCGTTCTGCTGGCGCTGGGTGCGGCAGTACTGACGGCCATTCCGCTGGGCATTCTGATGGGCCTCAACCCGCTGGTGGGCGCGGCCTTCGATCCGCTGGTGGAGTTCTACCGCCCGGTACCGCCGCTGGCTTACCTGCCACTGATCGTCATCTGGTTCGGCATCGGCGAGCTGTCCAAGGTGCTGCTGATCTACCTGGCGCTGTTCGCGCCGCTGCTGATCGCCACCGCCGCCGGCGTGCGCCGTGTGGACAAGTCGCGTATCCAGGCCGTGCGCTGCCTGGGCGCCAACCGCCTGCAGGTGGTGCGCCACGTGATCCTGCCCAGCGCGCTGCCGGAAGTCCTCACCGGCCTGCGCATCGCCCTGGGCGTGGGCTGGTCGACCCTGGTCGCCGCCGAGCTGATCGCCGCCAACCGCGGCCTGGGCTTCATGGTGCAGTCCGCCGCGCAGTTCCTCGCCACCGACGTGGTGGTGCTGGGAATCCTGCTGATCGCCGCCATCGCGCTGACCTTCGAACTGGGACTGCGCTGGCTGCAGAAGCGCTTCGCTTCCTGGGAATGAACCCATCGATTCGACGCCCTTGCCAAGACGGCAAGGGCAGGGGAGAGCACCGCTCTTCCCGTGAACCTCACGAGAGAACACGAACATGACCACCCTGAGCATCGAACCCATCAGCCCGGCCCTGGGCGCCATCGTTTCCGGCGTGCGCCTGGCCGATCCGCTGGATGACGCGGCGCAGCGCCAGATCGAGCAAGCCCTGCTCGATCACCACGTGCTGTTCTTCCGCGACCAGCCGCTGACGCCGAACCAGCAGGCAACCTTCGCCGCGCGCTTCGGCGACCTGCACATCCATCCGATCTACCCCAGTTCGCCTGAGCAGCGTGAAGTCATCGTCCTCGACACCGCCGTCACCGACGTGCGCGACAACGCCATCTGGCACACCGACGTGACCTTCCTGGAGACCCCGGCATTGGGCGCCGTGCTGGCCGCCAAGCAACTGCCGCCCTACGGCGGTGACACCCTGTGGGCCAGCGGCATCGCGGCGTTCGAGGCGTTGTCGAAACCGTTGCAGCGGTTGCTCGATGGGCTCACCGCGACCCATGACATCAGCAAGTCTTTCCCTCAGGAACGCTTCGGCGCCACCGACGCGGACCTCGCGCGTCTTGAAGAAGCGCGCAAGAAGAACCCCCCGCGCAGCCATCCGGTGATCCGTACCCACCCGGTCACCGGGCGCAAGGCGCTGTTCGTCAGCGATGGCTTCACCACCCGCATCAACGAGCTGGAGCCGGCGGAAAGCCGCGCCCTGCTCGACCTGCTGTTCGCCCATTTCAGCCGCCCGGAGTTCACCGTGCGCTGGCGCTGGAAGGAAAACGACGTGGCCTTCTGGGACAACCGCGTGACCCAGCATTACGCGGTGGACGACTACCGTCCGCAGCGCCGCGTGATGCACCGTGCGACGATCCTGGGGGACAAGCCGTTCTGACGGGCTTTTCTGTAGAAGCGAGCTGGCTCGTGAACGGATTTCATCGGTGCGTCGGTGTTGTGCGGTTCGCGAGCAAGCTCGCTCCTACAGAAAGCGCCTTGGTCCGGAATTTCCCTTCATCCCCGTGACTTGAGGCAACGAAGCCGCGCAGCAGACCGCATTCGTCGCGATTCTGGGTCGCGGCGGATGGCTCACTGTCCTACGCTTTGGCAGTTTCGCTTCATTAAGAGATTGCCTACATGCAAGAACGGATTCCCGACGAGTCCAACCTCGCCGAGCTGACGGTTCGCGGCCTGATCCTCGGCGCGCTGATCACCGTGGTGTTCACCGCTTCCAACGTCTACCTCGGTCTCAAGGTCGGCCTGACCTTCGCCTCGTCGATCCCTGCGGCGGTCATTTCCATGGCCGTGCTGCGCTACTTCTCCGGCTCCAACATCCTCGAGAACAACATGGTGCAGACCCAGGCCTCGGCGGCCGGCACCCTGTCCTCGATCATCTTCATCCTCCCCGGCCTGCTGATGATCGGCTACTGGAGCGGCTTCCCGTTCTGGCAGACCGCGGCCATCTGCTCCATCGGCGGCATCCTCGGCGTGCTCTACACCATTCCGCTGCGCCGGGTGATGGTGGTGCAGAGCAGCCTGCCGTACCCCGAAGGCGTGGCGGCGGCGGAGATCCTGCGCGTCGGCAGCCATGAAGAGGAGCAGCAAAAGAGCGGCCAGCCGGCGAAGGCGGGCGGCCCGGGGCTGCGCGACATTCTTGCCGGTGGCGTGGTCGCCGCCGCGTTCAGCCTGCTCAGCAGCGGCTTCAAGGTGCTGGCCGAGGGCTTCAGCTTCTGGCTCACCGCCGGCCAGGCGGCATTCCGCCTGTCCACCGGTTTCTCCCTGGCGCTGGTGGGCGCCGGTTACCTGATGGGCATCACCGCCGGCATCGCCATCCTCATCGGCGTGGTCATCGCCTGGGGCGTGGCCGTGCCGCTGCTCTCGGTGAACAGCGTGCTGGCCGCCGGGCAGAGCCTGCCGGAGCTGGCCACCAAGTTGTGGAGCAGCCAGGTGCGCTTCCTCGGCGCCGGCACCATCGGCATCGCTGCGCTATGGACCCTGGCGACCCTGTTCAAGCCCATGGTGCAGGGTGTCTGGTCGTCGCTCAGCGCCGTGCGCGGCAGGGGCGAGGTGAGTGACCTGCGCACCGAGCAGGACCTTTCCGCAAAGTGGATAGTCGCCATCGCCGGTTTCCTGCTGGTGGCGCTGTTCGTGGTGTTCTCCTACTTCCTTGGCGAGGCCGCGCCGGACCTCAAGGGCTTCGGCTTCTGGGGCCTGGTGACGGTCTGCGTGATCTTCGCCTTCTTCTTCGGCTTCCTGATCGCCGCTGCCTGCGGCTACATGGCCGGCCTGGTGGGCTCGTCGAGCAGCCCGATTTCCGGCATCGGCATCATCGCGGTGATCCTGGTGTCGCTGCTGATCCTGGGCGTGGGCTCGCTGGAAGACGGCTTCCTCGACCAGCAGGGCGGCAAGCTGGCCATTGCCCTGGCGCTGTTCACCACCTCGGTGGTGATCGCCATTGCGGCGATTTCCAACGACAACCTGCAGGACCTGAAGACCGGCTACCTGGTAGGCGCCACGCCGTGGCGTCAGCAGGTGGCGCTGATCGTCGGCTGCCTGGTGGGCGCACTGGTGATCCCGCCGGTGCTGGAGTTGCTGTTCAACGCCTACGGCTTCACCGGAGCCCTGCCGCGCGAGGGCATGGACCCCAACGCCGCGCTGGCCGCACCGCAGGCGACGCTGATGACGGCGATTGCCAGCGGGATTTTCCACAACGCGCTGAACTGGAACATGATCCTGATCGGCGTGGCACTGGGTATCGCGCTGATCCTGGTGGACGTGCTGCTGCGTCGCACCGGCAAGGCCAGCCTGCCGGTGCTCGCCGTGGGCCTGGGCATCTACCTGCCGCCGACCATCGGCATGACCCTGGTGGTCGGTGCGGTGATCGGCTGGCTGCTGGAGATGGCCCTGGCCAAGCGAGCGGCGGCAGCCGGCGTCGACGTGGAGAAGTTCTCCGACGAGCCCAGGCGTCGGGGCGTGCTGCTGGCCTCCGGCCTGATCGTCGGCGAGAGCCTGATGGGCATTCTGCTCGCCGCCATCATCGGTACCACTGGCTCTGCAGCGCCCCTGGCCCTGGTCGGGGGGAGTTTCGAGGACACTGCGCAGTGGCTCGGCCTGGTGGTCTTCGTGGCGATCTGCGTGCTGTTCTACCGCAAGGTGCTGGGCGGCGCTCGCGGCTGATCCTTCGCCTCGATGTGAAAAAGGCGCCTGCGGGCGCCTTTTTCGTTGTCGGAGGTTTCGCTTGTTCGTCGCCGCGTGAGGCTTCCGTTTCAAATAGTGATATATGATTTCGATATCACTTATCGGAGGTTCCCATGCGTACCCTGGTGGATATCCCTGCGGAATACCTGGAACGCCTGAACGACATCAGCGAACGTCAGCAGCAATCCCGCGCCTCGGTCATTCGCGAGGCCATTGCCGAATACCTGGTCAACCACGCTCAGGCAGATGCCGACGCAGCTTTTGGCCTGTGGCAGGACGATCAGGTGGACGGACTGGCGTATCAGGAGAAGGTGCGCGAGGAATGGTGAAGGTCCTGTTCGACACCAACATCCTCATCGATTACCTCAACGGCCATGTGCAGGCGCGAGACGAACTGGCGCTCTACAGCGACTGCGCCATCAGCATTATCACCTGGATGGAGGTGCTGATCGGCGCGAAGCCGGAGACGGAGGCCGTGACCCGCGCTTTCCTGTCCTCCTTCACGCTGCTGGCGCTGGATGAGCGCATCGCCACGCGCGCCGTGGAGGTGCGTCGGCGGCTGCGAGTGAAACTGCCGGACGCGGTCATCAAGGCCACGGCGGAAGTCGAGGGGCGGTTGCTGGTGACGCGTAACGTGAAGGACTTCGACGAGCGCGAGCCCGGGGTGCGGATGCCCTACCAGCTCTGACGAACTGAACGTAGGGCGTATAACGTTCGACGTTATACGCCGTTTAGCCGTGGTTCCCGGGCACTCCGAACTCAGTCCGTTATTGGCGGAAAATGAAGGCGAATCGGCGTACAACCGCGAGCGGTTGTACGCCCTGCGGCGACTAGCGCACCAGGTGCAGGAACTGCAGGTGCCGCTCGTACTGGTCGAGCATGTCGTTGATGATCTGCTCCTGGCTGTAGCCCATCAGGTCGTAGTCCTGGCTGCCTTCGGAGAGGTGCACCTCGGCGCGGAAGTAGCGGCGGTTCTTCAGGTGCAGGCCGCCCATGCCGGCGCGGGCGAAGGAGGGGGTGAAGTAGCCGCGCATCGACACCTGGTAGAGGAACGGGTGCTGCTCGCCATGGCCGATCTCCAGGCCGATTTCCAGGTTGCTCAGGTCCAGGTCCGAGTCCACCTGCAGGCCCTTCTCGCGGAAGACCTCGGAGACCTCCGCAATCGCCGGGCTGACCACGTCGACCATGAAGCGGTACACCTCGTCGCGGGTGGGGAAGTGCACCGCCTGGGAAATGCGGCGCTTCCAGCCACCGGGCTTGGCCGAGGGCGGCGGTGCCAGCGAATGGGTGCGCGCCCGCTGGCGCTGGGACTCCAGGTAGAACGCCTTGTGCAGGCCCCACATCATCAGCAGCAGGATCAGCGAGAAGGGCAGCGAGGTCAGCACCACGGCTGACTTCAGCGCATCGATGCTGCCGGCGAACAGCAGGCCGCCGGTGACCAGCGCGGTGACCACGCCCCAGAACACCCGCAGCCATTTCGGGCCGTCGTCGTCGGCGCTGCCGCCGTGGGCGGAGAGGGTGGAGAGCACCACCGTGCCGGAGTCCGCCGAAGTGACGAAGAAGACGAAGCTGACCAGCACGGTCACCGCGATCACCACGCGGCTGGCCGGGTAGTTCTGCAGCAGCTGGTAGAGCGCCATGGACGGGTCGGCGATGGCCACCCGGCCCAGCTCGCTGAAACCGTGGTTGAGCACCTGGTCCAGGGCGCTGTTGCCGAAGATCGACATCCACGCCAGGGTGAAACCCAGCGGGATGAACAGCACGCCGAAGACGAATTCGCGGATCGTCCGCCCGCGCGAGATGCGCGCGATGAACAGGCCGACGAAGGGCGCCCAGGCGATCCACCAGGCCCAGTAGAACACCGTCCAGCCGCCGAGCCAGTCGCTGCCGTCCTGGCCGTAGGCGTAGAGGTCGAAGCTCTTGGTCGGCAGGCTGCCGAGGTAGTCGCCGATGTTCTGCACCAGGGTGTTGAGCAGGTGCTGGGTGGGGCCGGCGAACAGCACGAAGAGCAGCAGCGCGCAAGCCAGCAGCATGTTGATGTCCGACAGCAGGCGGATGCCCTTGTCGACGCCGGAGACCGCCACCAGGATGGCCGCGCCCATCATCAGCGCGATGAGTGTCATCTGCACCGGGTGGCTGTGGGCGACGCCGAAGAGGAAGTCCAGGCCGGCGTTGAGTTGCAGCACGCCAAAGCCCATGTCCGCGCCCAGGCCGAACACCGTGGCGATGATGCCGAAGCAGTCCACCGCATAGCCGATGGGGCCGTTGATGCGCTTGCCGATCAATGGGTAGAGCGCCGAGCGCAGCGCCAGCGGCAGGTTATGGCGGTAGGCGAAATAGGCCAGCGCCATCGCCACCAGGGCGAACACGCCCCAGCCGTGCAGGCCCCAGTGCAGGAACAGCAGCTGCATGGCCTGGCGCGCCGCTTCCTGAGTGCCGGCCGCGCCTTGCGGCGGCTGGGCGAAGTGGGTCAGCGGCTCGGAGACGCAGAAGAAGAACAGGGTGATGCTGATGCCGGCGGCGAACAGCATGCCGGCCCAGGACAGGTAGCTGAATTCCGGCTCGTCGTGGTCGGCACCGAGCTTGATCCTGCCGTAGCCGGAAAGCGCGGTGACCACCACGAAGATCAGGTACAGCGTCATCGCCAGCAGGTAGTACCAGCCCACCGTGTCGGCGGCCCAGGACTGCGCGGCGAGCAGCCATTCACCGGCTTGTTGCGGCGAGGCGATGACGATCAGGGCGAAAAGCAGGATCAGCGCCGCCGCACCGTAGAAGACCGGTGGATTCATGCGCATGGCGGGGGAGGGTGTAACGGACGGGGGCGATTGTGCAGCGGACAAAACGGGCGGGGTTCCTCGAGTTTTTCCTTGAACAAGCATTCAATGAAAACACGGGAAGGCCCTGGAAAGCCAATCGGCGGGACCGATGGTCCCGCCGCCGGCCCTGTTCGAGGGCCGAGCGGAGCGGGTACTGCTTACTTGCGGCGTGCTTTTTTGGCCTCACGGATCTCACGGCGTTCCGGGTCGGCCTTGGCGGGCGCGGTCAGGAAAGCGGTGGCGGCGAAAAAGTTAGCAAGAGCGGCAAAGCTGGTCACGATAGTCTCCAATGGCGCCGGGGAAATTGGGTCCCGACTGCCTGATAGCCATTTTCCCTGAAGATTGTGACGAAAAGAAGTGAATGGTCTTGATGGTCGCTATCGAGGTGGTCGATGAGGCTGGATGGGAGGCTATTTCCAGTTGAATAACCTGAAATTGATCTTCCGATCAGGATTCCCTGCTGCCGCCTCGTGAGTCGGCAAATCCTTTCACTGCGACCGTTCGTCGCCTCAACTGAAACGGTTCAGCGTGGTGCGCGGCTTTGCGCCGACAAATGGCAGGGGCGGGCAGTTTCCCATAGCACAATTGCCGAAATAGAGCGTGTAGAAAGACTGAAGTTTGAACGAGTGTGCAATTTTTCGTTAGAAAACTGTTACAGCACTCTGGCGATTGACTTGTTTATTCCGTTAGTCTGCCCCCGCAGGACAAAAAACCACCAACAGGGAGCATCTCGAGATGGACTTCAAACGCATCGCCATTGCCACTGCACTCTTCGCTTCGCTGGCCGGTTGCCAGACCATGACCACCAACCAGGCCATCGTTCCGCTGCAAGCCGCCACCGCTCAGATGATCGGCCTGGCTTCCTCCGACGAGCTGGTCGTCAGCGACGTCAAAGCCGGCCAGCCGGACGCCCTGGGTGGCCAGGAACTCTCCTACGTCGCCACCACCACCAAGGGCCGCATCTTCAACTGCACCTCGCGCATGATGCCGGGCCTGCTGACCGATCCGGCCAAGCTGACCAACCCGTCGTGCACCCCGGTGGTCGCGCACTCCAACACCGCCACCAAGTAACGCTTCACCCCGTTGCATGCAGTCGCCCGTGCGCGGCCCTTCGGGTCGCGCTGGCGACTACAGCGCGGCATCAGCCGCGCTCGTGCTCCAGGCGTTGCAGCAGCGCACGCAGCTGCGCCTCGACGCCGGGTTGGCGCACCAGGCGTTCCAGTGCCTCGCCGTCCACCTGCACAGCCCCTCCTGAATCTGCGACTCCCCCCGAGAAATTCAGGTGCTCGGGACGAATTTCCTCGTCCGGACTGACCAGCAGAGCGAAGTGAATGACGTTCTCCAGCTCGCGGATGTTGCCCGGCCACGAATAGCCCTCCAGCACACGCTGTGTGTCACTGGCGATCTGCGGCACCGGCAGTTCCAGGCGCTGCGCATGCACGCCGAGGAAGTACTCGGCCAGCGGCTGGATATCGCCGATGCGTTCGCGCAGCGGCGGCAGCGTGAGGTTGCCGTCGTGCAGGTACTGCTGCAGCCCTTCGAGGAATTTCCCGGCCTTCACCGCCTGCCCCAGGTCGATGCTGGTGGCGGCGACCAGGCGCACGTCCACCGGCACCGGCTCGCGCGCGCCGACGCGCAGCACTTCGCGCTCCTGCAGCACACGCAGCAGCTTCTGTTGCAGCG
Source organism: Enterobacterales bacterium AE_CKDN230030158-1A_HGKHYDSX7 (assembly GCA_046940325.1). Lineage (GTDB taxonomy): Bacteria > Pseudomonadota > Gammaproteobacteria > Pseudomonadales > Pseudomonadaceae > Pseudomonas. The sequence continues at coordinate 363,404 of JBKYMN010000005.1, forward strand.
ACAGCGGCAGGTCGGCGATCTCGTCCAGGTACAGGGTGCCGCCATTGGCGGAGCCGAACCAGCCGGCGCGGCTGCCCACCGGGCCGTTGTGCGCGCCCGGCGCGTAGCCGAACAGCTCGGCATCCGCGTAGTTGCGGCTCAGCGCACTGCAACTCACCGCGACGAACAGGCCGGGGCGCTCGCTGGCGCGATGGATGTGTCGGGCCAGCAGCTCCTTGCCGGTACCGGTTTCGCCGTGGATCAGCACCGGCTGCGGCAGCGGCGCCAGGCGTTCCACTTCGTCGCGCACTTCATGGGAGCGCGGGTCGAAGAACACCAGCGCCTTGGCGCGGATGCTCAGCGGGCTCTTGTCGGCGTCGGGGAAGGTCAGCAGCGGTAGCGGTGCGTTGGGGGCGTTCATGGGTGGTTCTCCTTCTGCTCTTACAGCGCGTCCAGCGCCTGCAGGAAGTCACTGACGATGTCCTCGCTGTCCTCTATGCCCACCGAGACACGGATGGTGCCGTCGTGGATGTCCAGCGCGGTCAGGGCCTCGGCGGACAGCGCACGGTGCGAGGTCTTGCCGGGGTGGGTGATGCTGCTGGCGACACCGGCCAGCGAGGGGGCGAAGGCGGCCAGCTGCAGCGCGCCGATCAGCGTGTCGACCGGGTCCAGGCCACCCTTGAGGGTGAAGCTCAACATGCCCGAGTGCCCCTTGCGGAACAGGCGCTGCGCCAGCTCGTGGTCCGGGTGCGAGGGCAGGCCGGGGTAGAATACGCGCGCCACCTGCGGGTGCGCTTCGAGCGCCTCGGCCAGGGCCTGGGCATTCTGCGAGTGGGCGCGCATGCGCAGGGCAAGGGTCTTGGCGCCGCGGAAGTTCAGCCAGCTTTCGAAGGGGCTGGCGCTGCCGCCGGCGTTGATCTGGAAGCGCCGCGCGGCGGCGATCCACTGCGCGTCGCCCACCAGCGCGCCACCCATGGCATCGCTGTGGCCGTTGAGGTATTTGGTGGTGCTGTGGATCACCAGGTCGGCGCCATCGCGCAGCGGCTGGTAGAGCACGGGGGAGAGGAAGGTGTTGTCCACCAGCAGCTTGAGCTCGTGGCGGTGGGCGAGTTCGGCCAGGGCCGGCACGTTGCTCACGCGCACCAACGGGTTGGAGGCGGTCTCGGTGTAGATCAGCCGGGTGGTCGGGGTGATCGCCGCTTCGACGGCTGCCAGATCGTTGAGGTCGAGCAGGGTCGCGGCGATGCCGAAGCGCGTCAGTTCCTTCTCGATCAGGCTCTGGGTGGTGCCGTACAGCTCGCGGCTGGCGATCAGGTGGTCGCCGGCGCCGAGCACGCCCAGCAGCGCGGCGGAGATCGCCGCCATGCCGGAGGCGGAAAACAGCGCGTCCTCGCCACCTTCCAGCTCGCGCAGCAGTTCTTCCACGGCGCTGTGGTTGGGGTTGCCGATGCGCGTGTACATGTAGTTGTCGGGGTTGCCGGCAAGGAAGTCGTCGACCTGCTCCAGGGAGTCGTAGACGAACACCGAGCTCTGGTAGATCGGCTGGCTCTTGGCGCGCGTGACCATGCGCCGGTCGGCATCATGGCCGGCGTGGACGGCGCGGGTGGAGAGGCCTTTGGCGTGGTCGCTCATGGCAAGTCCTTGGGAAAGAAAAACGCCGGTGGAACCTGCCCACCGGCGTTGAAGCGGGTGCGCCGACAGCGCGCCCAGCGTGGGAGTCGTTGCGCCCGGCGGCAGCCGGGCGACGGATCAGAAGGCCGGCACCACGGCGCCGTTGTACTTCTTCTCGATGAAGGCTTTGACTTCCGGGCTGGTGAGGGCGGCGGAGAGCTTCTTCAGCGCATCGCTGTCCTGGTTGTCCGGGCGTGCCACCAGGTAGTTCACGTAGGGCGAGTCGCGGTCTTCCAGCACCAGGGCGTCCTTCACCGGGTTGAGCTTGGCTTCCAGGGCGTAGTTGGTGTTGATCAGGTCCAGGTCGACCTGGTCCAGCACGCGCGGCAGCAGGGCCGATTCGAGCTCCTTGAACTTGAAGTGCTTCGGGTTCTCGGCGATGTCCTTGGGTGTGGCCAGGGCGTTGCTCGGGTCCTTGAGTTTGATCAGGCCGGCCTTCTGCAGGAGGATCAGTGCGCGGCCGCTGTTGCTGCCCTCGTTGGGCAGGGCAATGGTGGCGCCATCGGGCAGTTCGGCCAGGGACTTGTACTTCTTCGAGTAGCCGCCGAAGGGCTCGACGTGCACGCCGGTCACGGTGACCAGGTTGGTGCCCTTGCCCTTGTTGAAGTTGTCCAGGTACGGCTTGGTCTGGAAGTAGTTGGCGTCCAGGCGCTTCTCGGCGACCTGCACGTTGGGCTGTACGTAGTCGGTGAAGACCTTGATCTCCAGGTCCACGCCTTCCTTGGCCAGGGTCGGCTTGATCAGCTCGAGGATCTCGGCGTGGGGTACCGGGGTGGCGGCGACGATCAGCTTTTCGTTGGCGAAGGCCGAGGTGGTGAAGGCAGCGGCGAGGGCGGTCAGAAGCAGCAGCTTTTTCATTGCAATGTCCTTGTGGGGCAGATGACCGCTGGCGTCCGGGCCGGCCGGGATGGGGCCTTCGTACGGGCGGTGGATTCTTTTTCCGCGGCTCACTCGGCAGCGGTTGCAGCGAAAGTTACCTGCTCCTGTTATTCCAATAAAATATTAATTTTTCATTTTCATATTCGATTTTGTTCATATGGGCCGATCGGGTCTGCCTGAGACAAGCTGTCGCGCGACACCCCGTCGCGCGGCAACCCACCACTCCAGCCCGCCCCCCGCTGGCGCGTAAGATCAGTGCAGTTTCTTGAGCGGCGTCAATGCGAGTGGTGATCCATTCTGATTAGGCGGCGAAAGAAATCCGAACCGGCGAGAGATCGGTGGTCAGAAACACAGACATCACGCAAGAACGCCCTGCGCACGCGCAAGGCACGGTGCCCGGCCAGCCGTATGGCGGGCGTCAGCCTGAAGAGGAATCGTCATGTTCGGATTAGAGGCGCTCGACCTGGCCCGTATCCAGTTCGCCTTTACCGTGTCCTTCCACATTATCTTCCCTGCCATCACCATTGGCCTGGCCAGTTACCTGGCGGTGCTCGAGGGGTTGTGGCTGAAGACCCAGGAGGAGGTCTACCGTGACCTCTATCACTTCTGGTCGAAGATATTCGCCGTCAACTTCGGCATGGGCGTGGTCTCCGGCCTCGTCATGGCCTACCAGTTCGGCACCAACTGGAGTGCCTTCTCGGCCTTCGCCGGGAGCGTCACCGGCCCGCTGCTGACCTACGAGGTGCTTACCGCCTTCTTCCTCGAAGCCGGCTTCCTTGGCGTCATGCTGTTCGGCTGGCACCGCGTCGGCCCCGGCCTGCACTTCTTTTCCACGGTGATGGTGGCCATCGGCACGCTGATCTCCACCTTCTGGATCCTCGCCTCCAACAGCTGGATGCAGACCCCGCAGGGCCACGAGATCATCAATGGCGTGGTGGTGCCGGTGGACTGGCTGGCGATCATCTTCAACCCGTCGTTCCCCTATCGCCTGCTGCACATGGCGATCGCTTCCTTCGTCGCCACCGCCTTCTTCGTCGGCGCCTCGGCGGCCTGGCACCTGCTGCGCGGCCGCGACAACCCGGCGATCCGCAAGATGCTGTCGATGGCCATGTGGATGGCGCTGATCGTCGCACCGATCCAGGCCATGGTCGGCGACGCCCACGGCCTCAATACCCTCAAGCACCAGCCGGCGAAGATCGCCGCGATGGAAGGCCACTGGGACAACAGCAGCGGCGAGCCGACCCCGCTGATCCTGTTCGGCTGGCCGGACATGGAGCGCGAGGAAACCCGCTTCAAGATCGAGATTCCGGTGCTCGGCAGCCTGATCCTCAATCACAGCCTGACCGAGCCGATCCCGGCGCTGAAGGACTTCCCGAAAGCCGACCGGCCCAACTCCACCATCGTGTTCTGGTCGTTCCGCATCATGGCCGGCCTGGGCATGCTGATGATCTTCGTCGGCCTGTGGAGCGCCTGGCTGCGCTGGCGCAAGCGGCTGTTCGAAAGCCGCGCCTTCCTCCATCTGGTGTTGTGGATGGGGCCCTCCGGCCTGATCGCCATCCTCGCCGGCTGGTTCACCACCGAGATCGGCCGCCAGCCCTGGGTCGTCTACGGCCTGATGCGTACCGCCGACGCGGTGTCCAACCACAGCGTCACGCAGATGAGCCTGACCCTGGTGATGTTCGTGGTGGTGTACTTCTCGCTGTTCGGCGTGGGCATCGGCTACATGATGCGCCTGGTGCGCAAGGGCCCGGTCACCCACGAAGGCCGCGATGTCGCCCACGGCGGCGCAGGCCAGCCGCGTACTCCGGCACGGCCGCTGTCGGCCACCGAAGAGGGCCTCGACGACGATGAAACCGACAGCCCGGCGGGGAGGAACTGAGCCATGGGAATCGATCTTCCGCTGATCTGGGCGATCATCATCATCTTCGGCGTGATGATGTACGTGGTAATGGACGGCTTCGATCTGGGCATCGGCATGCTCTACCCGTTCTTCAAGGACGAAGGCGACCGCGACGTGATGATGAACACCGTGGCGCCGGTCTGGGACGGCAACGAGACCTGGCTGGTGCTGGGCGGCGCCGCGCTGTTCGGCGCCTTCCCGGTGGCCTACTCGGCTGTGCTCTCGGCGCTCTACCTGCCGCTGATCCTGATGCTGATGGGGCTGATCTTCCGCGGTGTGGCCTTCGAGTTCCGTTTCAAGGCGCGCCCGGCAAAACGGCACATCTGGGACAAGTCGTTCATCGTCGGCTCCCTGGTGGCGACCTTCTTCCAGGGTGTTGCCTTGGGCGCCTTCATCGAGGGCATCCCGGTGGAAAACCGCGCCTTCGCCGGCGGCGCGCTGGACTGGCTGGCGCCGTTCCCGCTGTTCTGCGGCCTCGGCCTGGTGGTCGCCTACAGCCTGCTGGGCTGCACCTGGCTGATCATGAAGACCGAGGGTCAGCTGCAGGAGCGCATGCATGACCTGGCCCGGCCGCTGGCGCTGGTACTGCTGGCGGTGATCGGCATCGTCAGCCTGTGGACCCCGCTGGCCCACGCCGAGATCGCCCAGCGCTGGTTCAGCCTGCCGAACCTGTTCTGGTTCCTGCCGGTGCCGCTGCTGGTGCTGGTGTGCTTCTGGGCGCTGCTGCGCTCGGTGGCGCGCAACGACCACGTGAAGCCGTTCCTGCTCACCCTGGCGCTGATCTTCCTGGGCTACAGCGGCCTGGGCATCAGCCTGTGGCCGAACATCATCCCGCCGTCGATGTCGATCTGGGACGCCGCGGCGCCGCCGCAGAGCCTGGGCTTCATGCTGGTGGGCGCGCTGTTCATCATCCCCTTCATCCTCGTCTACACCGCCTGGAGCTACTACGTGTTCCGCGGCAAGGTGAAGCACGGCGACGGTTACCACTAGAGGTGCGAACCATGACCCATCAGGAGCAGGAGAAGGCGCCGCTGCGCAAGCGGCTGGGCTGGCTGGTGCTGATCTGGGCGCTGAGCGTTGCCGGCCTGGGCGTCGCGGCCTGGCTGATGCGCCTGTTCATGAGCGCGGCGGGGCTGGGCACGCCGCACTGAGTGACGCGTAACTATCCCATCCGGACGCCGTCCCCCGGCGTCCGTTCCCACATCCCTCGCCGGTGTTTCCAGCGGGGGATTTTTTTTGCCTGGGCACTCGGTGGGGCTTTTTGTAGGAGCGAGCTTGCTCGCGAACAAGGTCGCCGAAGACTTCGGAGTCCAGCAGGTTCGCGAGCAAGCTCGCTCCTACAGGTACGGCTGGGCGTCGGTGGTCAGTGCAGCTTGTCGCGCTTGGCCAGGGTGGGGAACAGCTTCATCCACACGCCGGTGACGATCAGCGTGCCTACGCCGCCGAGCACCACCGCCGGCACCGTGCCGAGCCAGTGCGCGGTGACGCCGGACTCGAACTCGCCCAGCTGGTTCGAGGCGCCGATGAACACCCCGTTCACCGCACTGACCCGGCCGCGCATCTCGTCCGGGGTTTCCAGCTGCACGAAGGCGCCGCGGATCACCATGCTGATCATGTCCGCTGCGCCCAGCACGACCAGCACGGCCAGGGAGAACCAGAACGAGGTCGACAGGCCGAAGGCGATGGTGGTGACGCCGAATACGCCCACGGCGGCGAACATGATCCGCCCGACGTTGCGTTCGATGGGGAAGCGCGCCAGCCAGAACGACATCAGCAGCGCGCCCACCGCCGGGGCCGAGCGCAGCAGGCCCAGGCCCCAGGGGCCGGTGAGCAGGATGTCCTTGGCGAACACCGGCAGCAGCGCGGTGGCGCCGCCCAACAGCACGGCGAACAGGTCCAGGGAAATGGCGCCGAAGATATCCGGGCGGCTGCGAATGAAGCGGATGCCGGCCAGCAGCGACTCCAGCGTGGCCTTGCCCTGCGCCGCCGGCGCCTGGCGCGAGGGCAGGGTGAGCACCAGGGTGCAGGCAATGAAGTACAGCACCGCGGTGGGGGTGTAGACCCAGAAGGCGCCGAAGGCATAGAGGAAGCCGCCGAAGGCCGGCGCCGCGATGGTCGCCGCCTGCATGGCCGAGGCGGACGCCGCCACCGCGCGGGGGAACAGCGCGGTGGGCACGATGTTGGGCAGCAGCGCCTGGGTGGTCGGCATTTCGAAGGCCCGCGCGGTACCCAGCAGGAAGGCCATCACGAAGATCATCTCGCGGGTCACGTTGTCGGTACTGGCGCCCACCACCAGGGCCACGGCGATCAGGCCCTGGCCGATCTGGCACAGCGAGGCGATGCGACGGCGGTCGTAGCGGTCGGCAACGTGACCGGTGTGCAGCATGAACAGCACGCGGGGGGTGAACTCCACCAGACCCACCAGGCCGAGATCGAGCACGTTGTGGGTCAGCTCGTAGATATGCCAGCCGATGGCCACGGTGATCATCTGGAAGGCACTGGCGGTGCAGACGCGGGCCAGCCAGAAGGCGAGGAAGGGGCGGTGACGCAGCAGGGACGTGGCTTGGGCGGTCATGGCGGGAGGCTTTGTTAGGGAGCTAAGCAAGGCTGCGCAGCGTAGCACGCTGTAACACTTTTCTGCTGGTCGTCGGCGGAATTTGATAGGGGCGAATAGTCTCGACCCGTCGACTAAAATTTCCATCTCCGCGACAAGCCGCCCGATTGACTTTGCTTCGCACTATTGAGGTGCGTTAAAGTTGACAGAAGAGTCAGGTTTTTCTGCAGGATCCTTCCTCCGGCGCCATCCCCGAGACGCCCGCGATTGTGCGGCCTCCGAACTCTCTCCAGCACCGAAAAAAACCACATGGGCGGGCCTGAACCGTCCAGAGGATGAACCATGTCCAACCGTGATATTTCCCGGCGTGCCTTCCTGCAAGGCGGGCTGATCGCCGGCGTCAGCGTGACCATGGCGCCGCTCGGCAGCCGCGCCTTCGCTGCCCTGATGGAAAACGCCGTCACCGTCTCCCCCCAGCAGTGGATGGGCCACGACGGCAAGGCGCGCTTCCGTAACGACGCATTGTCCAAGGTCTGCGGCAACAAGGTGTTCGCCCGCGACATCCGCTCCAAGGACATGCCCGGCTGGCCGCAGCAGCAGGGTCACGCCATGCTGCTGAAGATCACCAAGGCCGACCGCCTGTTCGACGGCATCGACCTGTCGTGGCTGGGCGCGGAGCTGCAGCCCGACCGCATCGTCACCGCCGAAGACCTGAAGAAGGACGGCATCGCCTGGCCCGAAGCCCACTCGCCGGACCCGCTGCTGCCCGTGGGGCAGGTGCCGATGTTCATCGGCCACCCGGTGGCGATCCTGATCTGGAAGGATTTCGAGCGCTATCGCCAGGCCAAGCTCAAGCTGAAGTTCAACGACAAGGCGATCCGCTACGGCGCCCAGGCGCCGCTGTACCAGCGCGACCCGTACGGCAGCTTCCGCTTCGTCCGCGTGGGCGGCAAGACGCCGTTCGACGACGACGAGTTCTCCAGCCTGAAGGACTCGATGCTCTTCCCCACCATCCTCAACCGCAAGCCGGTGTGGACCTCCGAGCCCAAGCAGCACGGCGACCTGACCGAGCAGGGCCTGTTCTACGCCCAGCAGATCAAGCAGCAGATCGACAACCCGCCGGAGAACTGGCTGGTCTTCAACGAGCGCTACCGCACGCCGTCCATCGAACCGGCGGCGCTGGAGCCGGACAACGGCAACGGCTGGTACGACGCCAAGACCGGCACCCTGCACTTCGTCGTTGCCACCCAGTGCCCGTTCGAGGTGGCCAGCGAATGCGTGCACATGATCAAGCCGTCGCGCTTCGCCCTGGACAAACTCAGCATGCACCCCGGCTACACCGTGGGTTACGGCTCCAAGGACAACAACATCTTCGTCTTCTACGCCGCGGTCGCCGCGCTGTACGGCGAAGGTGTGCCGGTGCGCCTGGCCAATGACCGCTACGAGCAGTTCCAGAGCGGCATCAAGCGCCACCCGTTCGACATCCGCTACCAGCTGGCGGTGGACAAGAGCGACCTCAGCTTCAAGATCTTCCGCGCCGACATGAACGTCGACGGCGGCGGCCGCATCAACTACAGCCCGTCCGTCGCGGCCGTGGGCGCCACCGCTGCGCAGTCGATCTACTACATGCCGCAGAACGACCTGTCGGTGACCGCCTACCATTCGCGTGGCGTGGAAGCCGGCTCGATGCGCGGCTACGGCACGCTGCAGACCATGGCCGCCACCGAAATGATGGTGGACGAGGTCGCCGGCCTCCTCGGCGTCGACGCCATCGACCTGCGCCGCGTCAACGCGCTCAAGTCGGGCATGAAGAACACCCAGGGCGCCGTGCCCGCCGGTGCGCTGCGCCTGCACGAGATCCTCGACAAGGCCGCCGCCCACGACTGGTGGAAGAACCGCGACGCACGCAAGAAGGAGATGGACGCCAAGGACCCGGACCACTGGTACGGCACCGGCTTCGCCATCTGCCAGAAGGACTTCGGCACCGGCTCCGAATCGCCCATGGCCCACGTCGAGTTCGGCGCCGATGGTCGGGTGTTCCTGCGCCACATCGGCACCGAGCTGGGTACCGGCATGTCCACCTCCCAGGCCTTCGTGGTCGGTGACTTCCTCGGCCGCCCGGCGGACGAGGTGCGCACCGCCGAGACCGAATGGCCGGAGCTGCAGCTGACCACCAGCGGCAACCCCTACCTGATCAGCCAGGCCGACCAGGACGCCGCCCTGCGCAACCCGCGCTGGGTCGGCAAACTGGCCTCGCCGTCGTCGGCGACCAACTCGGCCTACTACTTCAGCCACGCGACCCGTGAAGCGGCGCGCGTGCTGTTCAACCACGGCCTGTGGCCGGCAGCGTTGACCATTTGGGGCAAGGGCCCGTTCGGTGGCTCGGCCAACCCGCTGGTGGTGCGCCGCGAGGATGCCCACTGGGTCGACGGCAAGCTCACCGCCAACGGCCTGGAGCCGCTGGCCTTCGAGCAACTGGCGAAGACCGCCCATGAGCTGGGCCTGGTCACCGGGGCCAGCGTGCATGGCTTCAACCGCTGGAGCTGGGCCGAGTCCGACTTCGTGATCGACGGCGTGCGCGAGCGCCTGCCACTCGATGCGCTGGCGGTGAAGTACGGCGATGGCGCGCCCTCCGTGAAGAAGGCGCAGATGAGCAGCAACGGTTTCCACCTGCTGGACCGGCAGAATGCCGCCTACCCGTCGACCCAGTTGAACAACGCCATGGTCACCTACTACAGCCCGGTGGCGACCATCGTCGAGCTGAAGGTGAACAAGGGCAACGGCGATGTCACCGTGCTCAACCACCACAGCTGGATCGAGTGCGGCCGCGTGCTGGTGCCGGAGCTGGTGAAAGGCCAGATCGAAGGCGGCACCGCCATGGGCATCGGCCATGCGCTGCTGGAAGACATGCCGCTGTATGAGGGGGGCCCGGGCGAGGGCGACTGGAACTTCAACCGTTACCGTCTGCCGCATGCCCGCGACGTCGCCGTGTGGAAGCAGAGCTCGGAGATCCTCCCGCCGCTCTCGCCCAGCGACCCGTCCAAGGGTATCGCCGAAGTGGTGATGATCCCGGTGGTCGGCGCCATCGGCAACGCCGTGGCCCACGCCATCGGCAAGCGCGTCCGCGACCTGCCCATCACCCCCGCTCGCATCAAGGAGGCCCTCCATGGCTAACCGTCCGCTCAACCTGACCTTGAATGGTCAAACCGTCGGTCCGGTCGAGGTTCCCGAGGACCTGCCGATGATCGACTACCTGCACGAATACCAGAACCTCACCGGCTCGCGCCTGGGCTGCGGCCAGGGTATCTGCCATGCCTGCGTGGTGATCGTCGACAACCCCGACGGCACCAGCGAGGAAGTGCGCACCTGCATCACTGGCGCGCACTACTTCGAAGGCAAGAAGGTGCGCACCATCGAGGGCCACGCCACGCGTGATGCCGATGGCGCGGTGAAGGAGCTCAACCCGATCCAGCAGAAGTTCGTCGACCGCTTTGCCTTCCAGTGCAGCTACTGCGCGCCGGGCTTCGTCAACGCCGCCACCGTGCTGGTGGAGAAGGCCCAGCGCCAGCCGCTGAAGAAGAGCGAGCTGGAATCGACCATCGAAGCGAGCCTCGGCCACCACATCTGTCGCTGCACCGGGTACGTGCGTTACTACGACGCCACCCGCGAAGTGCTGACCGATCTCGGCCTGGTCAAGGAGGGTTGAGCATGCAGCGCATTCTTTCCGGCCTCGCGCTGGCTGCCGGCCTCGGCCTGGCGGTTGGCGCACAAGCCGCTGACCAGGACCTGATCAAGCGCGGCGAGTACGTCTCCCGCGCCGCCGACTGCATGGCCTGCCACACCGCCGAGGGCGGCGCGCCGTTCGCCGGCGGCCTGCCGATCCACTCGCCGTTCGGCACCATCTATGGCAGCAACATCACCCCGGATAAAGAGTTCGGCATCGGCAGCTACAGCGCCGACGAGTTCTTCGCCGCCCTCACCGAGGGCAAGCGCAAGGACGGCGCCAACCTCTACCCGGCCATGCCCTACACCTCGTACCACCTCATCAAGCGCGAGGACAGCGATGCCCTCTACGCCTACCTGATGAACCAGACGCCGGTGCACCGCGCCGCGCCGCAGACCAGCCTGAGCTTCCCGTTCAACGTGCGCCTGGGCCTGACCGGCTGGAACATGCTCTACGGCAAGAGCGTCCAGCTGGAAAGCACCGAGGGCAGGAGCGAGCCGTACAAGCGCGGCCAGTACCTGGTGGAAGTGCTCGGCCACTGCGGCGAGTGCCACACCCCGCGCAACCAGATCGGCGCCCTGGAGCAGGACAAGCGCCTCACCGGCGGCCTGCTCAACGGCTACAGCGCCCCGAGCCTGCTGGCTCAGGACCTGGCCGAGCGCGGCTGGACCAGCAGCGATCTCACCGGCTTCCTCAAGCACGGCATGAGCCCGCAGGGCAGCATGTTCAACGAGATGTTCCCGGTGATGCACCTGAGCACCCAGCACCTGGGTGACGAGGACCTGGCCGCCATGTCCACCTACCTGCTCGGCGATCAGCCGCCGCAGGCCAAGGTGGTCCAGGCGGTCGCCCAGGACCAGCTCAGCGACAGCGCCAAGCGTGGCCGTCAGCAGTACCTCAACGTCTGTGCCGGCTGTCACGGCAACGACGGCGAGGGCAAGCCGCACATCGCCGTGGCCATGCAGGGCAACACCACCCTGCGCCTGGCCGATTCGCGCAACCTGGCCAAGGTCATCGTCGAGGGCATCCGCGAGCAGCAGTTCACCGGTTTCGAGCGCATGCAGCCGATGCCGGGCTTCGCCGACAAGCTCAGTGACGAGCAGCTCACCGACCTGATCAACTACCTGCGTCAGGCCTGGGGTGGCCTGCCGGGGGACATGGGCGTACAACAGGTCGCTCAACTCAAGGCGGAGTGAGTCGTGCAGCATCTCGATCTGCAAGTCGTCCGGCAGGCGCTCCAGTGGTCCAGCGCCGGGCAGCGCGTGTGGCTGTGCACGGTGCTCTTCACCTACGGCTCGGCGCCCCGTGCGCCGGGCTCGCTGCTGGCGGTCAACGCCAGCGGCCAGTGGGTGGGTTCGCTGTCCGGTGGCTGCGTCGAGGATGACTTCCTCGAACGCGTCGCCGAGGGCGAGTTCAGCGAGCCGGTGGTCGTCGTACGCTACGGCGATGGCACTGACACGCGCTCGAACATTCGCCTGCCCTGCGGCGGCATCCTCGATGTGCTGGTGGAAAACCTCGCGCCCGATTGCGACGTCCAGGCCCACCTGCGCGAGCTGGAATCGGCTCTGCTCGGCCAGCGCCGCCTGCTGCGCGAAGTGAACCTGCGCGATGGCGCTCGCCGCCTGAGCGACGACCACGAGCACGGCCCGCGCGTCGAGCGCGACGAAGCCAGCGTGCGCTTGCGCGTCGGTGCCGCCCAGCGGTTGCTGTTGGCGGGGTACTCCAGCGTCGCACACTTCTGCGCCGAGTTCGGCAAGGGCCTGGGCTTCGAGGTGATCCTCTGCGATCCCCGCGAAGAGGCGCTGGATGGCGTGGTGCTGGATGGCATCGAAATCCGCCGCGAGCTGCCGTCGATCTTCATCGCCAACGGTGGCTGCCATGCGGACACCGCGGTGGTCGCCCTGACCCACGACCCGAAGATCGACGACCTGGCGATGCTCGAAGCCGTGCGCACCGAAGCTTTCTACATCGGCGTGATGGGTTCGCGTACCACCTCCGAGAAACGTCGTGAACGCCTGCACCGTATTGGCGGACTGAACGATGCGGACCTGGCCCGCGTGCATGCGCCTATCGGTCTCAACCTGGGCAGCAAGACCCCGGCGGAAATCGCCCTGGCGGTGCTCGCCGACATCCTGCGTACCCGCAGCGGCATCGCCCGCGAGGCGCTATGACGGTCGTGGCGCTGGTTCTGGCCGCAGGCCAGGGCTCGCGCTTCGGCGCGGACAAGCGTCGTGCGGCCTTGCCCGACGGGCGCAGTCTGCTGGCCCACAGCGTCGAGCGGGCCCAAACCGTGTTCGACGAAGTGCGTGTGGTGCTGCGTGACGGCGAACGCGCGGAGGACTTCGGCCTGCCGGCTGGCTGCCACGTTATCCACAGCCCGGATGCAGCCTTGGGCATGGGGCATAGCCTGGCGGCCGGTGCGGCTTCGCTGATCGACAGCGATGCCCGGGCCGTGGCCATCCTGCTGGGCGACATGCCGTGGATCGCCCCGGAAACGCTGCGTGCTTTAGCCGAGGAGGCCAGCTCCTCGGCCATTCTCTTCCCGCTTCACGATGGCCAGCGCGGCCATCCCGTGCTGTTCGGCCGCGAGTTCTGGCCTGCGCTGACCCAGCTCAGCGGCGATGAGGGCGCGCGGACGGTGGTTCAGGCGAATCGAGACCGTTGCCTCACCCTTGAAGTTGCTGACGCGGGTGTACTGCGCGACGTCGACACCCCGGCTGCACTGAACCTGTAGGAGCGGGCCTTACCCGCGATCGCGCGCAGGGCGCGCTCCTACCGTCTGGCGCTGAGCCACTGGGCGATGCGCGGCCAGACTTCCAGGCTGGCATTGCGCGACAGCAGCAGGCGGTTATGGCTGTAGTCCTCCCGCGCACCGGTCGCCAGCCCGAAAAGCTCCAGCTTCGCCTCCGATCCACCGAAGGCATTCACCAGCGCCTCGCACCCGGCAACCGGCGCGATGAAGGTATCGCCACTACCCGCCACCCCCAGCACCGGCAGTTCGATGCCACGCAGTCCGGCCAGGTAGTCGAAGCCGTCCAGCGAATCGAAGCGCCGACGGAAATTCCATTGGCACCACTGGCGCATCAGTCGGGCGCTCTCGGCCTCGGGACCGACAGTCTTGGCCCGGCTGGGTGCAATGCGTCGCCAGCGCAGCATCCAGTCGAACGCCTGGAGCGCCAGCCAGTGCCGCAGGCTGGCGCCGGCCGCGGTGGCTTGCGAGCCGATCAGCACCAGCGAACGCAGGCGCTTCTGCGCCAGTTCCGGATGGCGCGCCGCCCACATCGAGACGATCAGTCCGCCGCCGGAATGGCCGACCCAATGCAGCGCTTCCTGCCCGGTGCGCTGGCTCACCACCTCGAGAATCGCCGGCACGTCCTGCTCGGCCACGTCGTCGAAGCTGTGGATAAAGTCGTTGCGCCCGCTGTCGCCATGCCCGCGCCAGTCGAACAGCCAGCAGGCGAAGCCTTGCCCGGCGAGGTAATTGGCCAGCCCCAGGCAACTGCGGTGATTGGAGAAGGTGCCGTGGGTCAGTACCACCGGCACGCCGTCCGCCGGGCCCACAAGGCGCAGGGCGAGATCGACGCCGTCGGCGGTACGAACGAATTCCGGGAGGGGCAGGGCGGGTTCTTGTGCGGTCATGGCGTGCGTCCTGGCGAAGGCGATCCATGCTGCTCCGGCTAGCGGGCCGGAGCAATCCCACCGGCTTACTTGGTCGCTTTCAGCACCACGAATTTCGGATTTGCCGCCACTTGCTCGACGCCGCGGAACAGGCGCTTGAGCTTGGCGTGGTAGCCCAGGTGGCGGTTGCCGACTATCCACAGCTCGCCGCCCGTGACCAGCGCCGCGCGGGCCTGCTGGAACATGCGCCAGGCGAGGAAGTCGCCGACCACCTGCTGCTGGTGGAAGGGCGGGTTGCACAGGACCAGGTCGAGCGAGTCGGCGGGCTGGCTGGCGAGGCCGTCGTCGGGGTGGATGTCCACCGGGCGCTCGCCCAGGGCGGCCTGCCAGTTTTCCCGCGCGGACTGCACCGCCATGTACGACTCGTCCACCAGCGTCAGCTCGGCCTGCGGGTTGAGCAGGGCGAAGGCGATGCCCAGCACGCCGTTGCCGCAGCCCAGGTCGGCGGCGCGTACGGCGTGGTGGAACTGCGGCAGGTGCGGGAGGAAGGCACGGGTGCCGATGTCCAGGCCCTCGCGGCAGAACACGTTGGCGTGGTTCAGCAGCGTCAGTGCGGGTTTGTCCAGGCGGTAGCGGCTGGGGTAGGGCGAGGCAGGCGCGGGGCGCTGCTCGGCGGTAGCGACCAGCAGGCGGGCCTTCTTCACCGCCAGCGAGGCCTGCATCGGGCCGATGTACTTCTCCAGCAGGTCGCCGGCAGCATGCGGCAGGTGCTTGACCATGCCGGCGGCGACCACCTTGGCGCCCGGCGCGAGCTGGCCGTGCAGGCGGATCAGCTGTTCCTCCAGCAGCGCCAGGGTCTTGGGCACGCGCACCAGCACGTGGTCGAACGGGCCTTGCGGGGTTTCGCTGGCGGGAACGACAGTCAGCGCTGCGTCGCTCAGGCCATTGCGCTCGAGGTTGCGCTCAAGGGCGATGAAACCCAGGTGCGAATCACCGCTGCTGGTCAGGCGCACATGGGGCGCGAGGCTGGCGGCGAGGGCACCGAAGCTGTCGTTGAGCACCAGCACGCGGCTGTCCGCGCCAACTCCTTGCTCGTGCAGATGAGCGAGCAGGTACTCATCGGCCGCATCGAAGGCCTGCAGCGGATCGTCGCGCTGTTCAGGATGGCGGACCAGGTCGAGTTGGGCGAAGGGGCTGGCGAGGACGGGCATGGGGCTCTCGAACGAAGAAGGGGCGGTTGCAAGGCCAAAGGCCGAGTGCAACGAGATTGTCATCAAACTGCGAAGCAGTTGGCCATCATCCGCTTGTGCAGGGCGGCGTTATACCGAAAAATTATGACCTATCCGTCCGCCGTCGTCTTTCCGACGATGCGCGGCGGCTCCCAATAATAACCGGGCGGTCCATGCGACCCGGTAGGGCCCGATCCCGGAGCACGCCTCCGCCGACCGACGGCCATCACTCCAAGTCTTCACGAATCCTCGACACGCGAATCCCACTCGCGCGCCGGGCTATTGCCATTGCAGAAGGATGTCGATGTACAAGTCGTTGCTCGGGGTGGCGCTGTCCGCCCTTTTCCTCGTGGCCCAGCCGGCCTTTGCCGATGCGCCCATCGTGATCAAGTTCTCCCACGTCGTCGCCGACGACACGCCCAAGGGCCGTGGCGCGCTGCTGTTCAAGAAGCTGGTGGAAGAGCGCCTGGCCGGCCAGGTGAAGGTCGAGGTGTTCCCCAATTCCACGCTGTTCGGCGACGCCGATGAACTGCAGGCGCTGCAGGATGGCAAGGTGCAGATGCTGGCGCCGTCGCTGTCGAAGTTCGAGGGTTACACCAAACAGCTGGAGGTCTTCGACCTGCCGTTCCTGTTCGATGACCTGGAGGCGGTGAAGCGCTTCCAGAAGCGCGACAAGAGCCGCGAACTGCTGCACTCCATGGCGCGCTCGGGCATCTACGGCCTGGGCTACTGGAACAACGGCATGAAGCAGCTTTCCGCCAACCGCGAACTGCGCGCACCGGCCGACGCCAAGGGCCTGGCCTTCCGTATCCAGCCGTCTTCGGTACTCAATGCGCAGTTCGGCCTGCTCGAGGCGACAGCGGTGAAGATGCCTTTCGCCGAGACCCTCAAGGCACTGCAGGACGGCAAGGTGCAGGGTACCGAGAACACCTGGTCGAACATTGGCAGCCAGAAGCTCGATACCGCCCAGCCGTTCATCACCGAGACCAACCACGGCGTGCTCAGCTACATGGTGATCAGCAACCAGAAGTTCTGGAACAGCATGCCGTACCCGGTGCGCACCCAGCTGGAGAGCATCATCGAAGAGGTCACCGTCGAGGTGAACAAGGACGCCGAGGCGCTGAACCAGAAGGAGCGCGACCACGTGGTGGCCAACGGCAAGGCGCGCATCGTCGCCCTGACCCCGGCCGAGCGCGAAGCCTGGCGCGCTGCCATGCAGCCGCTGTGGAAGCAGTTCGAGGGCGAGATCGGCACTGACGTCCTGCGCGCCGCCCAGGTGGTGAACCGCAAGCACTGATCCCTCAGCAGTGATCTGGGACAGGCTTGTGGCGATCTCGCGGGATAGCCACAAGCCTTGCGGGTGTTTCTTCGCGCGCCAATACGGGAAAATAGGCCGGTTCTTGAAAAGGGAGCGGACGATGACCGCCAGCGAAGAGAAGTTCACCCGCCAGACCCTGGTGGAGGTGCAGACGCTCACCCCGAGCCTGTTCACCCTGCGCACCACCCGCGACAGTGGCTACCGCTTCCGCGCCGGGCAGTTCGCCCGCCTGGGCGTGTACAAGCCCAGCGGCAGCATCGTCTGGCGCGCCTACTCGATGGTGTCGGCGCCCCACGACGACTTCCTCGAGTTCTTCTCCATCGTCGTGCCCGGCGGCGAATTCACCAGCGAGCTCAGCCGCCTGCGTGTCGGCGACCAGTTGCTGGTGGACCGCCAGGCCTTCGGCTTCCTCACCCTCGACCGCTTCCCCGACGGCCGTGATCTATGGCTGCTCGCCACCGGCACCGGCCTTGCGCCGTTCCTGTCGATCCTCCAGGACTTCGAGGTATGGGAGCGCTTCGAGACCATCAAGCTGGTCTACAGCGCCCGTGAGGAAAAGGAACTGGCCTACCGTGACCTGATCGCCAGCTTCGGCGCGATGGAGCACCTGGCCGAGCATATCCACAAGCTGCAGTTCATCCCGGTGGTCACCCGCGAACAGGTGCCCGGTTGCCTGAATGCGCGGATCACCACGCTGATCGAGAACGGCGAGCTGGAACGTGCCGCCGGTCTGGAACTCACCCCGGAACATTCGCGGGTGATGCTCTGCGGCAACCCGCAGATGATCGAAGACACCCGTGCCGTGCTGAAGGCCCGCGGCATGAGCCTGGCGCTGACGCGCAAACCCGGGCAGATTGCCGTGGAAAACTATTGGTAAGGCGTGCTCGATAGATTTTGAAAAGATTGTCCGCTTAGGGGGAAGGCCCTTTGCCCTTAGGATGAGCGTCCGTTTCCCTTTTTTCGGACCTTATGGACAGTCAAAGTACGACGCCGACCCCGCTATCTACCCCTGTAGAGCCGGTGGTCGGCGAACCTCCCCCGGCGCCCGCGTTCGCGGATAAGCCTTCCCAGCCTGCCATGGCGCGCACCCAGCGAGGTGAGTCGACATGGAATGGCTGATGGACCCCACGGCCTGGCTTGGCCTGCTCACCCTGATCCTGCTCGAGCTGGTGCTCGGCATCGATAACCTGGTCTTCATCGCGATCCTTGCGGACAAGCTGCCGCCGCACCTGCGCGACCGCGCGCGGCTGATCGGCCTGTCGCTGGCGCTGCTGATGCGCCTGGGCCTGCTGGCGAGCATTTCCTGGCTGGTCACGCTCACCGAGCCGTTGATCGAAGTGCTGGGCAAGACCTTCTCCGGGCGCGACCTGATCATGCTCTTCGGTGGTCTGTTCCTGTTGTTCAAGGCCACGCTGGAGCTGCATGAGCGCCTCGAAGGCCGCGTCCATACTTCCAATGGCAAGCGCGTCTACGCCGCCTTCTGGCCGGTGGTTGCGCAGATCGTGGTGCTGGACGCGGTGTTCTCCCTCGACGCGGTGATCACCGCCGTGGGCATGGTCGAGCAGCTGGAAGTGATGATGATCGCGGTCATCTTCTCCATCGGCCTGATGATGGTGGCCAGCAAGCCGCTGACCCGCTTCGTCAACGAGCACCCGACGGTGATCATGCTCTGCCTGGGCTTCCTGCTGATGATCGGCTTCAGCCTGACCGCCGAAGGCCTGGGCTTCCACATCCCCAAAGGCTACCTGTACGCCGCCATCGGCTTCAGCCTGCTGATCGAGATGGCCAACCAGCTGGTGCGCTGGAAGCGCCAGAAGAGCCAGCGTGGCCAGCGTGGCCTGCGCCAGCGCACCGCCCACGCCGTGCTGCGCCTGATGGGCGGCCGGGTCGATGCCGACGAGGTGGGCGAGGAAATCGCCGACCTGGTGGGCCCGGAGGAGGGCGGCGACGCGCCGTTCCACCGCCGCGAGCGAGTGATGATCAGTGGTGTGCTGGGTCTGGCCGAGCGTCCGGTGAAGGCCGTGATGATCGACCGCCAGCGCGTGCACCGCGTGGACGTCGCCGACAACCCGGAGAATATCCGCCGTGCGCTGCTGGAGTCGCCGTACTCGCGCCTGCTGGTGATCCGCGAAGGCAACATCGACGAGCCGCTGGGCTATGTGCACAAGAAGGAGCTGTTCTCTGCCCTGTTGCAGGGCCGTGAACTGGATATCCTGCCGCTGCTGCGCGAGCCGCTGAGCCTGCCGGACAGCAGCACGGTGCTGGGCGCACTGGAACAGATGCGTGAGGCCTCAACCCACCTGGCCTTCGTGGTCAACGAGTTCGGTGGCTTCGAAGGCATGCTGAGCATGACCGACGTGCTGGAGGCCATCGCCGGTGAGCTGCCGGACGCCAGCGAGGTGTCCGGAACGGACATCGAGGCGGAGGCGGGCGCCTTCCGGGTGGACGGCGCCGTGACCTTGAGCGCGCTGGCCGAGCGGGTCGGCTTCCACGCCCGCCCGACGGCGGAGTACCAGACCCTCGGCGGGCTGGCGCTCAAGCACCTTGGCCGCTTGCCGGCCAAGGGCGACACGCTGGAACTGGGCGGCTGGCGCCTGGAGGTGACGGATGTCAGCGAGCGGCGCATCGGCCGTGTGCTGCTGACGCCGCCGGCCTGACGCCGGCCCCGATCAGCGATCTGCTCAAGGAGCGCGGTTGTTCTGCTGCTTGAGCAGGTCGCGGATCTCGGTCAGCAGGGTTTCCTCGGCCGTAGGCACCGGCGGGGCGCTGGGC
The DNA here is from genome assembly GCA_046940325.1 of Enterobacterales bacterium AE_CKDN230030158-1A_HGKHYDSX7. Taxonomy (GTDB): domain Bacteria; phylum Pseudomonadota; class Gammaproteobacteria; order Pseudomonadales; family Pseudomonadaceae; genus Pseudomonas. Next base: position 383,048 of record JBKYMN010000005.1, read on the forward strand.
TCCACGGCTTCCTCGCGCTTGAGACGGTTGATCGCCTTGATGCCCATGAAGATGGCGAAGGCGACGATGATGAAGTCCAGGCAGGTCTGAAGGAACTTGCCGTAGGCCAGTACCACGGCGGGCACATCGCCTTCGGCGGCCTTCAGGGTGATCGCCAGGTCGGAGAAGTCCACGCCACCGATCAGCAGGCCGATGGGCGGCATGATCACGTCGCCGACGAAGGACGAGACGATCTTGCCGAAGGCGGCGCCGATGATGATACCGACGGCCATGTCGACCACGTTGCCCTTGACCGCGAAGGCCTTGAACTCGCTAAGCAGACTCATGCACTGACTCCTTGTTACGTAATGAGGGGACAGGGGCAGTTTAGCGGCCAGAACTGCCCTGAACACCCCGCAGACGCTCAAAAATGCGCCTGGACCGGCGGCGCTGGGCGGTTGCGCCCGGTGGTCTAGGCTTAGTGGGCAACCCATCTGCAATGGAGGCCTGCCATGCCGCTCGAGCATCATCCCCTGTCCCGCGAATTTCCCGACCAGAAACCACTGATGACCCGTTTGCACGGGAAGGACGCGAACTTCACCCGCCTGGCCGCCAGTTACGAAGAGCTGGACAAGAAGATCTACGACATCGAGGACGGCCGCGAGGCAATGGACGACCTCGCTCTCAACTCCCTCAAGTTGCAACGCGTGACGCTGAAGGACGAGATCGCCGACCTGCTCAAGCGATCCGGTTGAGCTTGATCCGAGTCAAGGGTGTGGATCGGAGCGAGGCGTAGGCTCCTGTCATCTCTTTCCAACCGGTGCCACCGCCATGCGTAAGTCCCTCTCGTCCTCTGGCAAGTCCGTCACCAAAATCTCCAAGCGTAACGTCGAAGCCCTGCGCGCCCAGGAACGCCTGGTCCGCATGAAGTTGCAGTACGAGTTGCTGGACCAGCGCATCGGTCGCGTGGAAGAGGGCATCGAACGCCCCGACTGCACCCTGGCCTCCCTGCTGATGCGCCGCGAAAGCCTCAAGCACGATATGGAAAGTCAGTACCGCCGCCTGGCGGGCTGAGTACCGGCTAGCGGTCTGCCGCCTCTCTGCAGAATGGCCCAAGGGCCGGCACGAAGGTTTGTTGGCGATTGCCAGCGGTGCCTTTGTGCCGGCCCTTGTCGTTTTCTACGGGCATCTGCCAAGGCGCAAATAGCTGCTCAGGCGTCCGGGCCGATTGGCTATGATGGCGGCTTTGTTTTCGACGGAGTCCGCCCATGGCCAAGGCCAAGCGCATGTACGGCTGCACCGAGTGCGGCGCCACCTACCCGAAATGGGCCGGCCAGTGCCCTGATTGCGGCGCCTGGAACACCCTGGTCGAGACCGTCATCGACACCACCCCCACTGGCGGCTCGGGCAGCAGCTCCTCCGGCCGTGGCGGCTGGGCGGGCCAGCAGGCCAACATCAAGACCCTCGCTGAAGTCAGCGTCGAGGAGATGCCACGCTTCTCCACCGCCTCGGCGGAGCTGGACCGTGCCCTGGGCGGTGGTCTGGTCGACGGCTCTGTCGTGCTGATCGGTGGTGACCCCGGTATCGGCAAGTCCACCATCCTCCTGCAGACCCTCTGCAACATCGCCACGCGCCTGCCGGCGCTCTACGTCACCGGTGAGGAATCCCAGCAGCAGGTCGCCATGCGCGCCCGCCGCCTGGGCCTGCCCGAGGACAAGCTCAAGGTCATGACCGAGACCTGCATCGAGACCATCATCGCCACGGCGCGCCAGGAGCAGCCCAAGGTGATGGTGATCGACTCGATCCAGACCATCTTCACCGAACAACTGCAATCCGCGCCGGGTGGCGTTGCCCAGGTGCGCGAGAGCGCGGCGCTGCTGGTGCGCTTCGCCAAGCAGAGCGGCACGGCGATCTTCCTGGTCGGCCACGTCACCAAGGAAGGCTCGCTGGCCGGCCCGCGGGTGCTGGAGCACATGGTCGATACCGTGCTGTATTTCGAGGGCGAGTCCGATGGCCGCCTGCGCCTGCTGCGGGCGGTGAAGAACCGCTTCGGCGCCGTGAACGAGCTGGGCGTGTTCGCCATGACCGACCGTGGCTTGAAGGAAGTGTCCAACCCCTCGGCGATCTTCCTCACCCGCGCCCAGGAATCGGTGCCGGGCAGCGTGGTCATGGCCACCTGGGAAGGGTCGCGGCCGATGCTGGTGGAAGTGCAGGCACTGGTCGACACCAGCCACTTGGCCAACCCGCGCCGGGTCACCCTGGGCCTGGACCAGAACCGCCTGGCCATGCTGCTGGCGGTCCTGCACCGCCACGGCGGCATCCCGACCTACGACCAGGACGTGTTCCTCAACGTGGTCGGCGGCGTGAAGGTGCTGGAAACCGCGTCAGACCTGGCGCTGATGGCGGCGGTGATGTCCAGCCTGCGCAACCGGCCGCTGGATCACCAGTTGCTGGTGTTCGGCGAAGTGGGCCTGTCCGGTGAGGTTCGCCCGGTGCCCAGTGGTCAGGAACGTCTGAAGGAAGCCGCCAAGCACGGCTTCAAGCGCGCCATCGTGCCCAAGGGCAATGCGCCAAAGGAGTCGCCACCCGGTCTGCAGGTGATCGCGGTGACACGCCTGGAACAGGCGTTGGATGCGTTGTTCGAGTAAACCATCCTTGTAGGGCGCGCCATGCCTGCGATCGCGCGCAGGGCGCGCCCCTATAGGGGATTTCAATGCTCGCTCAGTAGCGTCAGCTCGCGTTCCAGCAGCGATTCGTCGCCCAGGTTCAGTTCCACCAGGCGGCGCAGGTGGCTGATGGAGTCCAGGTCGATGTGCCGGCAGTTGAAGCCCAGCAGGCCCTCACGTTCCCAGGCGAGGTCGGCCTCCATATAGACGTTGACGTCGAAGCCCAGGTAGATGCGCACCTGCACCGGTTCCTGCGCGGCGATGCTCCAGTGTTCCGGGCGTTGCACCAGCAGTCCCTGAAGGGACAGATCCAGCAGCGTCACCTTCCAGCGCAGGTCGCCCTGGCTGATCTCGGTGCCGGCGTCGAAGGCGATGCGCTGGAAGCGCCGGCGCTCGTCGTGATCGTCAGTCATCTCGTGGCTCTCCGGCCGTTTTCTGCTTCGTCTCACTATAGACGCAAGCCCTTGCTGACGCGTCGTACGCCGATTGCTGACGTTTCGTCCGTCAGACGCAGCCCGTGCGGGTTTGACAGTCTGCAGACCCTCGCCAAAGCTCCATGTGCGTTAATCCAATACCAAACTGCGGAGTGCAGAGCATGGAAAAGAAACTGCTGAGCAAGGGTTTGATCTTCGGGGTACTGAGCGCGGCCAGCCTGTTTGCACAGGCTGACCAGGCCGGCGGCGGCGGCTGCGGCTGGGGCAACATGGTGTTCGAAGGCCAGCGCGGCCTGTTCCCGCACCTGCTGGCCACCACCACCAACGGCACCTCGGGTAACGCGACCTTCGGCCTGACCTCCGGTACTAACGGCTGCGACTCCAGCGTGCGCCTGGGCTACGGTGGCCGTTCGATCTTTGCCATGAACGGCATGCTGGACAACATTGCCGAGGACATGGCCAAGGGGCACGGTGAAGCGCTGGACGCCTATGCCGTCCTGCTGGGCATTCCGGCCCAGGATCGCGCGCATTTCGCCCAGGTCACCCAACAGCATTTCGGTGAAATCTTCGCCAGCCAGGACGCCACCGGCGAGCAGGTGCTGAACAACACCCTGGCGGTGATGAGCCGCGACCAGACGCTGGCGCAGTACGCCAAGCAGCCGGCCTGACGATCTGTCGCAACCTGAAAAGGCCCGCCCCAGGCGGGCCTTTTCATTTCCTGACTCCAGGGTCGGAACGCGTTGACCTCCGGCAATAAGCGCGTAACCGCTCTAGACTAAGGTCGTATGAATGGGTCGCTGGAAAAGACTAGAATTTTTCTGCGAATTCTCGCCTTCAAACTGTCGGAAGCCTCGCTATGAACAATAACAACAGCCTGCTACGTCACCTCGCCTGGCTGGCGGTGGCGATAGTCGGTGCATTTGCCTTGGGAGTCGTGGCACTACGTCGCGGCGAAGCCATCAACGCACTGTGGATCGTCGTTGCGGCGGTTGCCATCTACCTGGTCGCCTACCGCTACTACAGCCTGTTCATCGCCACCAGGGTGATGCAACTGGACCCCAACCGAGCGACCCCCGCGGTCCTCAACAATGACGGCCTGGACTACGTCCCGACCAACAAGCACATCCTCTTCGGTCACCACTTCGCTGCCATTGCCGGCGCCGGCCCGCTGGTCGGTCCCGTGCTCGCCGCGCAGATGGGTTACCTGCCCGGCACGCTCTGGCTGATTGCCGGCGTGGTGCTGGCCGGTGCCGTGCAGGATTTCATGGTGTTGTTCATTTCCAGCCGCCGCAACGGGCGTTCGCTGGGTGAACTGGTCCGCGAGGAAATGGGGCAGGTGGCGGGGACCATCGCTCTGTTCGGCGCGTTCCTGATCATGATCATCATCCTCGCGGTGCTCGCGCTCATCGTGGTGAAGGCCCTGGCCGAAAGCCCGTGGGGCATGTTCACCGTGCTGGCGACCATCCCGATCGCGCTGTTCATGGGCGTGTACATGCGCTACATCCGCCCGGGCCGCATCGGCGAGATTTCCGTGGTCGGCATCATCCTGCTGCTGGGCTCCATCTGGCTCGGTGGCCAGATCGCCGCCAGCCCCGAGTGGGCCCCGGTATTCACCTTCCATGGCGTGCAGATCGTCTGGATGCTGATCGCCTACGGCGCCATCGCCTCGGTCCTGCCGGTGTGGCTGCTGCTGGCGCCGCGTGACTACCTGTCGACCTTCCTCAAGATCGGCACCATCGTCGCCCTGGCCATCGGCATCGTGATCGTCTCGCCGGAGCTGAAGATGCCGGCCCTGACCCAGTTCACCGACGGCACCGGCCCGGTGTGGAAGGGTGGCCTGTTCCCGTTCCTGTTCATCACCATCGCCTGTGGCGCCGTCTCCGGCTTCCACGCGCTGATCTCCTCGGGCACCACGCCCAAGCTGCTCAACCGCGAGCCCGACGCCCGCTACATCGGCTACGGCGGCATGCTGATGGAGTCCTTCGTGGCCATCATGGCCATGGTCGCCGCCTCGGTGATCGAGCCGGGCATCTACTTCGCCATGAACAGCCCGCCGGCCGTCGTCGGTACCGACGTCACCGCCGTGGCCGCGACCGTCAGCAGCTGGGGCTTCACCATCACCCCGGAAGTGCTGACCCAGACCGCCAAGGACATCGGCGAGACCACCATCCTGGCCCGTGCCGGTGGTGCACCGACCCTCGCCGTGGGCATCGCGCACATCCTTCACCAGGTGCTGCCGGGTGAGAACACCATGGCCTTCTGGTACCACTTCGCGATCCTCTTCGAGGCGCTGTTCATCCTCACCGCGGTGGACGCCGGTACCCGTGCCGGGCGCTTCATGCTGCAGGACCTGCTGGGCAACTTCGTGCCGGCGCTGAAGAAGACCGAATCCTGGACCGCCAACATCATCGGCACCGGCGGCTGCGTCGCGCTGTGGGGCTGGCTGCTGTACCAGGGCGTGGTCGATCCGCTGGGTGGCATCAACACGCTGTGGCCGCTGTTCGGCATCTCCAACCAGATGCTTGCCGGTATCGCGCTGATGCTCGCCACCGTCGTGCTGATCAAGATGAAGCGCCAGCAGTACGTCTGGGTCACCGCCCTGCCGGCCGCCTGGCTGCTGATCTGCACCACCACCGCCGGCCTGATCAAGCTGTTCGACAGCAACCCGGCCGTGGGCTTCATCGCCCTGGGCAAGAAGTACTCCGCCGGCCTGGACGCCGGGCAGATCATCGCCCCGGCCAAGGACATCGGCCAGATGCAGCACGTGATGATGAACGCCTACATCAACGCCGGCCTCACCGTGCTGTTCCTGCTGGTGGTGTTCAGCGTGCTGGTGTACGCGATCAAGGTAGGCGCCAGCGCCTGGACCAAGAAGGAGCGCACCGACAAGGAAGCTCCGTTCCAGCCGATCCCGGACGCCTGACGGAGGAACATCATGTTCAACGACCTCAGCCGCATGGGTAAGTACCTCGGGCAGGCCGCTCGCATGCTGGTCGGCATGCCCGATTACGACACCTACGTTCAGCACATGCAGAACAAACACCCGGACAAGACTCCGATGACTTACGAGGAGTTCTTCCGCGAGCGCCAGGAGGCGCGTTACGGTGGCGGCAAGGGAAGGCCGATCCGCTGCTGCTGAGCACGCGGATAGGTGTATAACGGACGGGCCGCGAGCGATCGCGGCCCGTTTTCTTTTCCGATTGCCTGGATGTTTCCATGACCGATTCCGCAAGCGCACCGCAGATTCCGGTGACTGTCCTCACCGGCTTCCTCGGGGCCGGCAAGACCACCCTGCTCAAGCACATCCTCAAGGCCGAGCACGGCCTGAAGATCGCCGTGATCGAGAACGAATTCAGCGACACGCCCATCGACGCCCAGTTGCTCGGCGACGACGCGGTGCAGGTGACGACGCTGTCCAACGGCTGCGTCTGCTGCACCATCAACAGCGACCTTGAGCGCGCGCTCTACGTCCTGTTGGAGCGCCGCGACAGCGGCGAGCTGGACTTCGACCGCGTGGTGATCGAGTGCACCGGCCTCGCCGATCCGGCCCCGGTGGCGCAGACCTTCTTCGTCGACGAGACCCTGCGCGAGCGCTACCTGCTCGACGGCATCATCACCCTGGTGGACGCCGCCAACGCCGACCGCCACCTGCAGGAAGCCATCGCCCAGGCCCAGGTTGGCTTCGGCGACCGCATCCTGGTGAGCAAGCGCGACCTGGTCTCGCCGGAGCAGTACGAAGCCCTGGTCGAGCGCCTGCAGCGCATCAACCGCCGTGCCGAGATCCATGCCGTGGAGCACGGCGCCATCGAACTGGAACGCCTGCTCGATGTGCGCGGCTTCAACCTCAACGCAGACCTCGGCCTGCGCCCGCTGCTGCGCCCGGTGCGCCCGGCGGCGGACACCACCGACCGCATCACCACCCTGGTGCTGCGCAGCGACCAGCCGCTGGATATCGAAAGCCTCAGCGAGTTCATGGACGACCTGCTGCAATGGCACGGCAACTCGCTGCTGCGCTACAAGGGCGTGTTGAACATCGCCGGCGAGGAGCGCCGCCTGGTGTTCCAGGGCGTGCTGCGGCTGTATGGCTTCGACTGGGACACCGAATGGAAGGGCAACGAGCAGCGCGAGAGCGTGATCGTCTTCATCGGCGACAACCTGCCCGAAGAGGAAATCCGCCGGGGCTTCGATCGCATCACGAGCGGCCCGACCGCCTGAATGAAAACGCCCGGCCAGTGCCGGGCGTTTTGCTGTCTGTAGGAGCGAGCTTGCTCGCGAACAGATTCCTGCCCAACGCTGGCGTTATGCGGTTCGCTAGCGATGACGATGGCGTCCCCCTCGCTCCTGCAAAAGGCCGCGCGGGATTAACCGCCGATCAGATGCTTGAGCGGGTGGTAATCCGCCTTCAGGTTCCCCGCCGCCTTGAGGATGGCCTGCTCGATCGCATTTAGGTGCATGCAGGTCAGCTCGATGGCCGCCGCCTGGTTGCCCGACTCGATGTACTCGATCAGCCGCTGGTGCTCGTTGCCGCGGCAGGTTTCGTGCTGGTCGTCGTCCAGGGTGGTGGCGTAGAGCGAGGCGCGCTCGATCAGCTTGCGGAAGAAGTCCAGCAGCACCGGGTTGTTCAGCGCCGCCGCCAGCTTCAGGTGGAACTCGCCCAGCAGGTGGACGAACCGCGCGTGGTCCTGGTCGTGAGTCGCCTCTTCCAGCGCCACGTGGTCGCGCAGGTCCTGGATGATCGCGCTGTCGGCGCGGCGGCAGAGTTCGCTGACGATGCCGATCTCGATCAGCCGCCGGGTTTCGAACAGCGAACGGATCTCCTCGTCGCTGGGTAAAGACACCCATGCACCCTTGTTGAGCGCGCTGGAAACCAGCCCGTCCGCTTCCAGATGTTTCAGCGCCGCGCGCACCGAAGTGCGGCTGACCTTGAACAAATCCGCCAAAGCCGCCTCACCGAGCTTCATGCCCGGGCGCAGGCTGCGCTTGCTGATTGCCTCGTAAACCCCTTGGTAGACACGTTCCACCGTGGACTCGGGGTGTTTCTCCGTCATGGCCGACTCCGCCTCTTGCTTGACCCGTCAAAGGATGCCGCAAAACCGTCCGTGCAAAACCAGTTGCAGAAGAAAAATACATCAGCTATTTCTAGATTGCATTCAAATATTGCATACAAAAACAAGAGGAATGCACCAAAATGAATCACTCGTCGTCAGTCGAGGTGCGTCGGGTCAGCAAGCGCTACACCGATGATCCCAACGTCGCTCCCGCCCTCAACGAAGTGTCGGTCGACATTGCCCATAACGAGTTCTTCACCCTGCTGGGGCCGTCCGGCTGCGGCAAGACCACGCTGCTGCGCAGCATCGCCGGGTTCGAGAACGTCACCTCCGGCGACATCCTCGTCGGTGGCGAGCGGGTCAACGACCTGCCTCCCTACCGCCGCCGCATCAACACCGTGTTCCAGAGCTATGCGCTGTTCCCGCACATGTCGGTGAGCGAGAACATCGCCTTCGGCCTGGAGATGCAGGGCCTGGCGCGCGGCGAGATTCCCGGCCGGGTCAAGGAAATGCTCGCACTGGTGCAGATGGAACACCTGGCGCGGCGCAAACCGGCCGAGCTGTCCGGCGGCCAGCAGCAGCGCGTGGCGCTGGCCCGCGCGCTGGCGCCCAAGCCTTCGGTCCTGCTCCTCGACGAACCGCTGTCCGCGCTGGACCTGAAGCTGCGCAAGGAGATGCAGGTCGAGCTCAAGCGTGTGCAGGAAGAGGCGGGCATCACCTTCATCTTCGTCACCCACGACCAGGAAGAAGCGCTGACCCTGTCCGACCGCATCGCCGTGATGTCCCACGGCAACATCATGCAGATCGGTACGCCCAACGAAATCTACGAACGTCCGACGCACCGCTTCGTCGCGCAGTTCATCGGCGACATCAACTTCCTCCCCGGGCAGATGCGCCAGGGCGGTTTCCATCCCAATGCCATGGCGGCGGAAATCCCCTGCGAGCTGCCGGCGGGCCTGAGCAGCGCCAGCGTGCAACTGGCCTTCCGCCCGGAGCGCTCGAAGCTGGTCGACCCCTCGCAACCGCACCACCTGCGCGCGGTGATCGAGACGGTGATGTACGTCGGCACCGCCACGCTGTATCGCTGCCGCCTGCCCGATGCCTCGCAGATCACCCTGCGCGAGAGCAACGAGGGCGGCCGCGCCCGCGACGTCGGCGAGGCCGTGGCGGTGCACCTGCCGCCCCAGGCCTGCCTGCTGATGGAGGCCTGAGCATGAAGGAGTCGCCCACTACCCGACGCCTGTTGCTGCTCAGCCCCGTGGCGCTGACGCTGCTCGGCCTGATCGCCATCCCGCTGGCGATCATGGGGTACATCAGCCTGCTGCCGCGCAACCTCTACGGCGGCGTCGACTGGCACGCCGACTGGCAGATCCAGAGCTACGTGCAGCTGTTCTTCCAGGAAGACTTCGACGGCAACCTGGAGCTCAACTGGGTCTACGCCCAGGCGCTGCTGCGCTCGCTGTTCCAGGCCGGCGGCACCACGCTGCTGTGCTTCCTCTTCGGCTTCCCGGTAGCGCTGTGGATGACCAGCCTGAGCGAGCGCTCGCGCAACCTCATGGTGCTGCTGATCACCATTCCGTTCTGGACCAACCTGCTGATCCGCAACTATGCCTGGCTGATCATCCTCCGCGAGCACGGCTGGATCGCCCAGACGGTCAATGCGCTGTTCCCCCAGGCCGGCGGCATCACCCTGCTGTACAACGACTTCGCGGTTTGCGTCGGGCTGGTCTACAGCTTCCTGCCGTTCATGATCCTGCCGATCTACTCGACCCTGGAGAAGCTCGACTGGCGCCTCGTCGAGGCCGCCTACGACCTGGGCGCCAACCGCTGGAAGGCGCTGCGCCGAGTGATCCTGCCGCTGTCCATGCCCGGTGTGATCGCCGGCTCCCTGCTGGTGTTCGTGCCGAGCCTGGGCGCCTTCATCACCCCCGCCATCCTCGGCGGCGGCAAGACGCTGATGATCGGCAACCTGATCCAGCAACAGTTCGGCACCGCGCGCAACTGGCCGCTGGGCGGCTCGCTGTCGTTCCTCTTGCTGGCGATCATGCTGCTCGCGCTGATCGCGTTCGCCCTGTATAGCCGCCGCGCCGCCAAGGCCGTTCACCTGGGAGGAGCCAACGCATGATCGCCCAGCACCTGAAGAAACTCCCCGGCACCCGCGAGACCAGCCTGCTGGTGCTGGCGTACCTGTACCTGCCGATCCTGGTGTTGATCGCCTACAGCTTCAACGCCAACCGCTCGGCCACGGTGTGGACCGAATTCTCCTTCGCCTGGTACGGCAAGATCGTCGCCAACCCCTCGATCCAGGCGGCGGCGTTCAACTCGCTGGTGGTCGCCGGCTTCGCCACCGTGCTGTCCACGGCGATTGCCCTGGCGGCGGCGCTGGCGACCTCGCGGCCGTTCTACGGGCGGCGACTGGTGGAGGGTGGCATCAACCTGCCGCTGATCCTGCCGGAGATCGTCATTGCGGTGGCCACGCTGCTGCTGTTCATGTCGCTGGGCATCAAGCTCGGCCTGCTGACGGTGATCGTCGCCCACGTCGGCTTCTGCATTCCGTTTGCCTACCTGCCGATCCGCGCGCGCCTGAATGATCTGGACAAGAGCCTGCTGGAGGCCGCCGGCGATTTGTACGCCAGCCCTTACCAGGTGTTCCGCCGCGTGACCCTGCCGCTGCTGTGGCCGGCGGTGCTGTCCGGCGCGGTGCTGGCGTTCGTGGTCAGCCTCGACGATTTCATCATGACCTTCTTCGTTGCCGGCCCCGGCTCGACGACGTTGCCGGTCTACATCTTCTCGGCCATCAAGGCCGGGGTAACGCCCGAGATCAACGCCATCTCGACGCTCATGCTGGTGATTTCCATCGTCCTCGTGGTGCTGTCGTACTGGCTCGGCCAGCGCGGCAAACCGGACGCCTGACTGCCCAGTTTTCGCCTTTGCATCTTTCGCTTTTGGACCCTTTGTTTCGGACTTTTTGTTTCTGGAGAAAGCCATGAAGTTGAATGCCCTGCGTCACGGCCTTGCCGGTCTGTCCCTCGCCCTGCTGGCCGCCGGCAGCGCCCAGGCCGAGGAGCCCAAGCAGTTGTTCTTCTACAACTGGACCGATTACTACCCGGTGGAACTGCTGGCCAAGTTCGAGAAGGAGACCGGCATCAAGGTCACCATGGACGGCTACGACAGCAACGAAACCCTGCTGGCGAAACTGCAGGCCGGCGGCGCCGCGTACGACGTGATCGTGCCGTCGCACTCGATCATGCAGACCTTGATCAAGCAGGACCTGCTGCGGGAAATCGACACGCCCACGCTGTCGAACTTCCAGTACGTCAAGCCGGCCTTCCGCGACCCGGCCTTCGACCCCGGCCGCAAGTACTCGGCGCCCTACCTGTGGGGCACCACCGGCTTCTCTTATGACAGCGCACGGGTGCCGGGCGGCAAGCTGGACGACTCCTGGAAGGAATTCTTCGAGCCGCGCCCCGAGCTGCAGGGCCAGGTCGCCGCGCTGGATACGCCGAGCAGCCTGATCAACGCCGCCGCGCATTACCTGAACGTCGACGAGTGCACCGAGAACCCGCAGGACGCCAAGAAGATCCTCGAGCTGCTGCAGAAGCAGAAGCCCTTCCTGAAGATGTACAGCTCGGACAACACCGTGGACCGCATGGCCTCCGGCGAAGTGGTGCTGATGCAGAACTGGAACGGCTCCACCGCCCGCGCCACGCTGCAGAAGAGCACCATCAAGTACGTCTACCCGCGCGAAGGCGTGGCGTCCTTCCAGGACAACTTCGCCGTGCCGAAAAGCGCTCCGCACCCGGAGAACGCCAAGGTCTTCATCAACTGGATGATGAAGCCCGAGAACGCCGCTGCGGTGACCAACGCCATCGCCTATTCCAACGGCATCCAGACCGACCAGTTGCTCGACGCCAAGTGGAAGGTCATGGACGCCATCAACATGCCCGAGGAATACGCGCAGCGCCTGCGCCTGGAAAAGGAATGCAGCAACAAGTCCCGCGAGCTGCAGGACCGCATCTGGTCCAAGCTCAAGGGCTGATTCTTCACCCGAAGCTCATGCTCGTTATTCGCTCTTCGTAGGATGGGTGGAGCGCAGCGATACCCATGCGGCCGGCAAAACGATGGGTATCGCAGGCTCCACTCATCCTGCAAAGCAGCACCGATCCAATTTTCTGTTCCGAGGTCCCCATGACCGACAGCTACTGGCTGCGTAACATCCGCCCGCTCGGCAGCGCGGCGGAAGATTTCCTGATCCACAATGGCCGCATCGCCGAGCGCCGCCCGGCCAGCGGCGCCGCCATCGAAGCGGACGACATCGACGGTGCCGGCCAGCTCCTGCTGCCGCCGCTGGTGGAAAGCCACTGCCACCTGGACAAGACCCTCTGGGGCCAACCCTGGCGTCCCAACAGTGCCGGCCCGACGCTCAAGGATTACATCGCCAACGAACGCCGCGTGCTGCGCGAGATCGAAGCGCCGGTTGCCGAACGTGCCGGCGCGCTGCTGGAGCAGTGCATCGCCCGTGGTTCGTTGACCTTCCGCTGCCACGTGGACATCGACCCCGAGCTGGGCCTGCGCCATGTGGTCGCGATGCAGGCGCTGCGCGAGCGGTACGCTGATCTGATCGACATGCAGTTCGTGGTCTTCCCGCAGACCGGCCTGGTCAGTCGCCCTGGTACCGCCGAGCTGATGCGCGAAGCCATGGAGCTGGGCGTGGAAAACGTCGGCGGCCTCGATCCCTGTGGCATCGACGACGATCCCATCGCGCAGTTGGATATCGTCTTCGGCCTCGCCGTGGAGTTCGGCCGTGGCGTCGATATCCACCTGCACGACAAGGGTGAGCTGGGCCTCTGGCAGATCGCTCGCATCGCCGACTACACCGAGCGCCACGGCCTGCAGGGCAAGGTCATGATCAGCCACGCCTACTGCCTGGGCATGGCGCCCTGGGAGCAGGTCGAGCCACTGGCCGAGCGACTCTCCGAGCTGGGCATTTCCCTGATGAGTTCCGCCCCGGCCGACACCCCGGTGCCGCCGTTCCTCGCCCTGCGCGAAGCCGGTGTGAACCTGTGCCTGGGCAGCGACGGCATCCGCGATGCCTGGTCGCCCATGGGCAATGGCGACATGCTCGAACGCGCCATGTTCCTCGCTTTCCGCTTCGACCTGTGCAAGGACGATGACCTTGCTGCGGCCTTCGCTGCCGCCACCGACAACGGTGCCCGCGCGTTGGGCCGGGAGCCGGCGCGTATCGAGGTCGGTGCGCCAGCGGACTTCCTCCTGCTGCCGGTCGAAACCCTCGGCGAGGCCGTGGTGGCGCGCCCCGCGCAGCGCCAGGTATTCAAGGCCGGCAAACTGATCGCCGAGCAGGGTCGTCTTGTGGAGTCGCGTTTGTGAGCGCTCCCCGCATCGGCCTGAAAGCCAGCTTCGTGGTCGGCTTCGACGGCACGCAGCACGTGCTCTGGCGCCACGGCGAAGTGGTGTTCGAGGGCGGCAGGATCGTCTTCGTCGGGCGCGGCTTCCCCGGCGAAGTCGGCCAGTGGATCGACTACGGTCACGCCCTGATCGGCCCCGGTTTCATCGACCTCGATGCCCTCGGCGATCTCGATTCCACGGTGCTCACCCTGGATAACGGCGCCGAATGGAACATGGGCCGCGTCTGGTCCGAGGACTATCTGCGCGCTGGCCCGAGCGAGTGCTACAGCCCGGACGAGGAGCTGTTCAAGTACCGCTACGCCTTCACCCAGTTGATCCGCAACGGCATCACCACCGCCATGCCGATCACCTCCATGTACTACCGGCGCTGGGCCGAGCACTACGACGAATTTGCCGGGGTCGCCGCGCTCTCCGGCGAGCTGGGCCTGCGCACCTATCTGGGGCCCTGCTACATGAGCGGGATGACCTACGCCCGCGCTGACGGCAGCGCCGCGCAGCACTGGGATGAAGCGGCTGGCCTTGCCGGGCTGACGCAGGCCGAACGCTTCTTCCGTGACTTCGACGGCGCACACAGCGGGCTGGTACGCGGTGCGCTGCTGCCCGACCGCATCGAAACCTGCACGCCCGCATTGCTGGAGCGTACTGCCGCCGTGCAGCGCGAATTGAGCGCGCCGCTGCGCCTGCACTGCTGCCAATCGCGCTACGAAGTGGAGCTGGTGCGTCGCCTGCGTGACAAGTCCTCGCTGCAGTGGCTCGACAGCTTCGGCCTGCTCAACCCGCGCAGCGTGCTGCCCCACGGCATCCTGCACAGCGGCGATCACGAACTGCAGCGCCTGGCTGACAGCGGCACGAGCCTGGTGCATTGCCCCGTGGTGTTCGCCCGCGAAGGCGATGCGCTGGATTCCTTTGGTGCCTACCGCGCACGCGGCATCAACCTCGCCATGGGTACCGACACCTTCCCGGCGGACATGCTCGACAACCTGCGCCAGGGCCTGAACATCGCGCGGGTGAAGGAAGGCGATGCCGAACACACGCGCATGCTCGATCTGTACAACGCCGCTACCCTCGGCGGCGCCCAGGCGCTGGGCCGCGATGACCTTGGCCGCCTCGCCGTGGGCGCCCGCGCGGACATCACGGTGTTCCGCCTCGGTGCCTTCCACCAGGGGCCGTTCTTCGACCCGCTGAAAAACCTGTTCACCGCCGGCCGCGGCGACGACTGCGTCGCCAGCTTCATCGACGGCCGCAGTGTGATGCAGGACGGCCAGGTGGTGGGCGTCGATTACGCCGACCTGCAGCGCCGCGCCAACGCCCTGTTCCAGAAGCAGATGCAGCATCACGCCGAGCGTGCCTTCGGCAACCCGCCGTGGCGCACGCTGTTCCGTTCCGCGATTCCCTTTGCCGATTCGTACAGCGCCACCGCACCGCTGCTCGACGCGCACGCACCGTCTGCCCACTGAAGGATCACCCCATGCTCAGCTTCGACTTCCAGCGGCTGTCCGCCCGCGAGAAATACAAGATCCTCATCGGCAGCGTGGTGCCCCGGCCCATCGCGCTGGTCACTACCATCGACGCCGAGGGGCGCGCCAACGCCGCGCCCTTCAGCTTCTTCAACGCCCTCTCGGCCGACCCGCCGATCCTCGCCCTGGGCGTGGAGAACTACAGCGACCTGAGCCCCAAGGACACCACGCTGAATATCCGGCAGAACCAGGAGTTCACCGTGAACATCGTCTCCGATGCACTGGTGGAAGCCATGAACGTCTGCGCCGTGCCCTTTGAACCGGGCTTCGACGAACTGGTCGCCGCCGGCCTCACCGCCATCCCCGGCACCCGCGTCGGCTGCCCGCGCATCGGCGAAGCGCCGGTGGCGCTGGAGTGCCGGCGGATGATGGCGTTGTCCATCGGCCAGTCGCGGGAGATCATCCTTGGCGAAGTGCTGATGGCCCACGTGCGCGACGACCTGATCGACCCTGCGACGCTCTACATCGACCAGCTTGGCCTCGATGCCATCGGCCGCATGGGCGGGCACGGCTACTCGCGTACACGGGAGTATTTCGACCTGCCGACGCGTTCGCTCAAGCAATGGATGGAGGTTCCCGGCGCAGGACAGCGGCTCTGGCCCGAAACCGAAGAGCTCGCCTGATATTCCCCTGTAGGAGCCCCGCGCGCAGGCCACTCAATGAAAAACGCCCGGCATCCTTGCCGGGCGTTTTCGTCTCACTCCAACACTTACTGCTGATGCAGCTTCCACGCATCCCCGTGGGGCGCGGTGCCCTTGTCGTAGGGGCGGAACAGGGTCATGTAGGCCAAGCCCAGCAGGATGACGATGCCGCCCACCAGGATGATCCCGTAGTTCAGGTACCAGGGCGCATCCGGCGTGCGCGGCCAGGACATGTTGATGATCGCCAGCACGCCATAGGTCAGCGCCAGGATGTTCACGATCCAGCCCCAGTTGCCCAGGGTGAACGCGCCGCTCGGCTTCCAGCCGCGCAGGCGGGCGAACAGGGCGCCGCCGACGATCATCTGGAACGACAGGTAGATGCCGATGGCGGCGAAGCTCACCACCATGGCGATGGCGTTCTGCAGGTAGAAGCCGGCGCAGACGATCACGCTGGGGATCACGCCGCAGGCGATCAGCGCGGCCACCGGCACATGGGTGTTGGGCGACAGACGCTTGAGCAGACCGCTGCCCATCACCATCTCGTCGCGGGCGTAGGAGTACAGCAGGCGGCTGGCGGCGGCCTGCAGGCTGAGCACGCAGGAAACGAAGGAGACGATGATCACCGCCATCACCAGGCGCGCGCCGGTCACGCCGAAGGCGTTGTCGAGGATGGTGGTCATCGGGTCCTTGTCGGCGCCGGAGATCACCGCCGCCATGTCCGGTACCGCGAGGATCAGCGCCAGGGCAGCGAAGATCGCCGCGCCGCCGCCGATCCAGATGGTCATGCGCATGGCCTTGGGAATACGCCGGCTGGGGTTCGGGGTTTCCTCGGCGACGTCACCGCAGGCCTCGAAGCCGTAGTAGAGGAACATCCCCGCCAGCGAGGCGGTGAGGAAGGCCGGCCAGTAGCTGCCGTCGATGCGGATATCGAAGGTGTTGAACAGCACCGAGAACGGCTGGTGGCGTTCGAAGATCAGCAGGTAGCTGCCGATCACCAGCGCGCCGAGCAGCTCGCAGATGAAGCCGAACATGGCCACACGAGCCAGCAGCTTGGTGCCGGAGAGGTTGAGCAGGGTGGCGATCACTGTCAGCGCCAGGGCCACCAGGGTGTTGGTCACTGGGGTGGACTCGAAACCGAGCAGCGTGGCGATGTACGGTCCGGCGCCCAGGGCCACGGCGGCGATGGTCACGCACAGCGACACGGAATAGATCCAGCCGACCATCCAGGCCCAGCGCTTGCCCACCAGGCGTCGTGCCCAGGGATACACGCCACCGGAGATGGGGAACTGCGAAACCACTTCGCAGAAGATCAGACACACCAGCATCTGCCCGATGCCCACCAGCAGGTAGGACCAGAACATCGGCGGGCCGCCGGCGGCCAGGCACAGGCCGAACAGGGTGTACACGCCGACCACCGGCGAGAGGTAGGTGAAGCCCAGGGCGAAGTTCTGCCACAGGGTCATGCTGCGTTCGAAATTGGAGGTGTAGCCCAGCGCGCGGAGTTGCTCCGCGTCGCGGTCCAGGGCGGCGCCTGGCTGGATCGAGCTGTTCATCGTGGATGTCCTGTTTGAGGTTTTCGCGTCGGCAGCCAATCGGGTGCAACGGAAAGCGTTGTTGTTATTGTTCGGCGCGCGGGGTCAGCCGCGCGCCGTCTTGCTCCAAACCTCTCGTGTACTGGATCGTGTTACAGCTTGATCCAGGTCGCCTTCAGCTCGGTGTACTTGTCGAAGGCGTGCAGCGACTTGTCGCGACCGTTGCCCGACTGCTTGAAGCCGCCGAAGGGCGCGGTCATGTCGCCGCCGTCGTACATGTTCACCCACACGCTGCCGGCGCGCAGGGCGCGGGCGGTGAGGTGGGCCTTGGAGATGTCGCGGGTCCAGACCGCCGCCGCCAGCCCGTACTGGGTGTCGTTGGCGATGCGGATCGCTTCCTCGGCGTCCTCGAACTCGATGACCGAGAGCACCGGGCCGAAGATTTCCTCGCGGGCGATCTTCATCGCATTGCTCACGCCATCGAACAGGGTCGGCTCGACGTAGGTGCCGCCGGTTTCTTCCAGCACCCGCTTGCCGCCGGTGAGGATCTTCGCGCCTTCGTCCTGGCCGGCCTGGATGTAGCCCAGCACCTGCTCCAGCTGGCGGCCGTCGACCAGGGCGCCGACGTTGGTGTCCGGGTCCAGCGGGTGGCCGGCTTTCCAGCCCTTGAGGGCCTCCACCACCAGCGGCAGGAACTTCGCCTTGATCGACTTCTGCACCAGCAGGCGCGAACCGGCGGTGCACACTTCGCCCTGGTTGAAGGCGATGGCGGCCGCAGCGGATTCGGCGGCGGCCTGCAGGTCCGGGGCGTCCTCGAAGACGATGTTCGGGCTCTTGCCGCCGGCTTCCAGCCAGACGCGCTTCATGTTCGATTCGCCGGCATAGACCATCAGTTGCTTGGCGATCTTGGTGGAGCCGGTGAACACCGCGGTGTCCACATCCATGTGCAGCGCCAGAGCCTTGCCAACGGTGTGGCCGTAGCCCGGCAACACGTTCAGCACGCCAGCGGGCAGGCCCGCCTCGATGGCCAGCTGGGCGATGCGGATGGCGGTCAGCGGCGAGCGCTCGGACGGCTTGAGGATCACCGAGTTGCCGGTGGCCAGCGCCGGGCCGAGTTTCCACGCGGCCATCATCAGCGGGAAGTTCCACGGCACGATGGCGGCGACCACGCCCACCGGCTCGCGGGTGACCAGGCCGAGCTGGTCATGGGAGGTCGCAGCGACTTCGTCGTAGACCTTGTCGATGGCCTCGCCGCTCCAGCGCAGCGAGTCGGCGGCGCCGGGGAGGTCGACATTCAGCGAGTCGCCGATGGGCTTGCCCATGTCCAGGGTTTCCAGCAGGGCCAGCTCCTCGGCGTGCTCTTCCAGCAGGGCGGCGAAGCGGATCATCACGGCCTTGCGGGTGGCCGGTGCTTCCCGCGACCAGACGCCGGAGTCGAAGGTGGCGCGGGCGCTCTGCACCGCGCGCTCGGCGTCGGCGGCGTCGCAGCTGGCGACCTTGGCCAGCAGGCGGCCGTCCACCGGGCTGATGCAATCGAAGGTCTCGCCGGAGGCGGCGGCAAGGTACTCGCCCTGGATGAAGGCGCGGCCCTCGATCTTCAGGGTCTTGGCGCGGGCTTCCCATTCGGCGCGGGTTGGCTGGCTCATGCGTATCGCTCCTCGTTCTTGCTGTTGTAGGCGGAGACGGCCTGCGGACCGTCGCTGGCAAATACATTTGAAACCATATCTTATGTTTTTGCGGTTGCCAATACAGGTCGAAAAATGAGCGTTTGAAAGGGTTTTTCGTGGCAGAAGACCTTGCTGAAAGTGCGGAAAGCGATTTAAAAATATGGAGACATAGTTTTGCGTGAGGCCTCTGCCTGTCGGCAGATAGACTTCGCCATCACCGCCGGAACAGGAATATTTCGCGCAGGAAGCGTCCACGCCCCGCGCATTGCTGCCTATGAACGAATTCAGGAAAGTCCGCCCCGCCAGCTTCATGCGCCTGCGCCAGGAAGGGCGCACCGAGGAAGTCGCGCGCCGGCTGGTGGAAATGGTCGACCTCGGCCTCTACGCCGAAGGCGAGCAGTTGCCCAGCGAAAGCGAGCTGGCGATGCAGTTCGGCGTCGCCACCGTGACCCTGCGTGATGCCCTGGCCGAGCTGCGCGAGCGCGGCGTGATCGAGACCCGCCGCGGGCGCAACGGCGGCAGCTTCGTCTGCTCGCCGCAGCACACTTCCGAGGACGCTCTGCTGGGGCAACTGCGCCAGATGAGTGCACTGGAGTTGCGCGACCTGGGTGACGAGCACGTCGCCATCGCCGGCGCCGCCGCGCGCCTGGCGGCGCAGCGCTCCACCTCCGACGAGCAGGCGCGCATCGCCCAGTACCTCGACGCCCTGGCCAGCGCCAGCACGCGGCAGGAGCAGCGCCGCGCTGATGCGCGTTTCCACATCGAAATTGCCGTGGCCGCGCAGTCCGTTCGCCTGACCCATGCGGAAACCCGCCTGCAGGCGGAAATCGGCGAATGGCTGTGGCTGCCGGTGGACGGTTTCCCTGGGGCGGCTGCCATCGAGATGGAGCATCGGGCCATTCTCGAAGCGATCGGCGCCGGCGACTCGAACCTGGCCGGCGCGCTGGCCGAAGCCCACGTCACGCGCGGCATCAAGCGACTGATCAACCTGCGCCTGAGCCTGCTCGCCGACGACGGCTGACTGGCACAGCGCTTGCTGCTTTCCCGGCGCGCCCGAAGAGGCGCGCACCGAACCGACTGAGCGGGCCCGTCTGGCCCGAGCGATAACAAGAACAGTGAGGCCCCCGGTCATGTCCAGCGAGCAACCCACGGATGAACTCCAGCGCTGCGCCCAGCGTATCGACGCTTCCATCCGTAACGTTTTCCAGCGTCTCGATGAGCTGGCCGGCGAAGTCGTGGCGATCTGGCGGACGCTGGCGGAGGAGGGCAAGCGCCCGTCCTCCAGGGACCTCGGTGCCCTGCGGCCGCGCATCCAGCACGACCTCACCGACGACGGCACACGCCTGCACGGCACCGGCGTGGTGATCGAGCCGGGCGAGCTGGCCGACCAGGACATGTACCTGGAATGGTGGTACCACGGCCGCGGCGACAAGCTCGTGCCCATGAGCCTGAACTTCAACCGGCGCAGCGAGAGCTTCTACAACTACCTCAACATGCCCTGGTTCTCCCGCCCGCGCGCCAGCGGCCAGCCCTCGGTGGTCGGCCCCTTCGTCGACCTCTACGGCACCGACCTGTACATCCTCGCCTTCTCCGTACCGATCCAGGTGGACGGCCGCTTCATCGGCGTGGCTGCTGCCGACATCGCCCTGCACGAGTTCGAAGGCGTGCTGTTGGGCAGCCTGATGCAGATGGGGCATGAGGCCCTGGTGGTCAATGGCGAAGGGCGCGTTGTCGCAGCCAATACCGCCAACTGGTTCACCGGCGACCTCGCCCGACGCACCCTGGGCCGCGATGCGCAGGGGCGTGAGCAGGAGCTGGCCGCCTCCTGCTCGCACTGGGCAGTCATCGAGCGACCGCTGAACCGCCGCCTCGCCGGCGCCGCCTGAGGCTGCCAAACGCTGCGTAAACGGCTAGGCTAGGGCGGTTCCCTCATCGACGGATACCGCCATGAGCCAGTCGCTCGACACCCTTTCCGACTTCGAACCCCTGAGTGCCGTGGATGCCCGCGTGCTCGGCTGCCTGATCGAAAAGCAGCTCACCACTCCCGAAGCCTACCCGCTGACCCTCAACGCCCTGGTCACCGCCTGCAACCAGAAGACCAGCCGCGACCCGGTGATGAATCTCACCCCCGGGCAGGTCGGCCAATCCCTGCGCCACCTCGAAGGCCGCGAGATGACCCGCCTGGTCATGGGCAGCCGCGCCGACCGTTGGGAACAGCGGCTGGACAAGGCACTGGAGCTGGTCAAACCGCAGGTCATCCTGCTCGGCCTATTGTTCCTGCGCGGCCCGCAGACCCTCAACGAACTGCTCACCCGCAGCCAGCGCATGCACGACTTCGACGACACCGAAGAAGTCCGCCACCAACTCGAACGCCTCGCCGGCCGCGGTATGGCCTTGCAACTGGAGCGCCAGAGCGGCCAGCGTGAAGATCGCTACATGCACCTGCTGGGCACCGAGGGAGACCGTGAGGCCGCCATCGCCGCTAGCGGCAGCCGCGCTTCCAGTGAACGCAGCGATGGCGGTGGCCACGACGAAGGGCGACTGGTCGAGCTGGAAGCCCGTATCGCCGCCCTCGAAGAGCGCCTCGCCCTGCTGGAACTGGGCATCTCCCGAGACTGAATCGGAAGAATCCACTGACAGGCCGACCAAGGTCGGTCTGTCAGCTTGCTAATCCAGCGTTAATATTTGCCCCCGATAGTCAGGCTTGACCCCGCTTTACCCCGGAGTACCCCATGAGTCGCAAACCCTCCCAGGCCCAGCTGACCGCCGTGCTCAGCCAGCTTACGGAAACCGACTTCAAATCCCTCGGTGACCTCACCGGCCCGCGCGAAGCCAACCTCTTCGCCATCCGCGAACTGTTCCGCCAGGGCCTGATCAAGGGCGTGCTGATCGACGACCCGCTGGGCCGCGCGGACGAAGACGGCCCGCTGCTGTGCAACGCCGAACGGCTGCGCCTGCGCAAGCCTTGCGTGGAAGTGGTGGTAGAAGAGCAGGTCGAGCCGCTGATGCCGCGCCTGGGCTTCCTGACGCTCTAGGCAAATCGCGGGCAAGAAAAAAGGCGCTGGGCTTGAGGCTCAGCGCCTTTTTCTTTGGATTTGGTGGAGCCGGGGGGATTTGAACCCCCGTCCGCCAGTTCTCCGCTGTCGGTTCTACATGCTTAGCCATCTCTATTAGGTTAACTCCTCGCGGCCCGAGTGGCAGGGCGCTTGGAGCGAGCTGTATGAGTTTTAGCCGTTACGTCTACAGCGAACTTGGCGGCGATCCTGTTCTATATGACAGACCTAATCTTCGGGTTTACAGGCATCCCCTAGGGTCTGCTAGCGGCACTTAGGCTGCTAGGGCGTAGTTGTCGTCGTTGGCAACTATAAAGTTGTGGCAGCTGATTTACGAGAACTGTCACCTACTCGGCATGCCCCTAGAGTTTTGTTACCGGCGTCGAATCCTAATCGGCCCCAAAACCTTTCAAGGTCGTGGACCATTCTACGGGAAAGCCGCCCCGATAGCCACCCGGGGCGGTGCAAGCCGTTGTCAGGCCAGGAATTTCAGCACGGCTTCGGCCACGGCCTCGGAGGACGCTGGGTTCTGCCCGGTGATGATGCCGCGGTCGACCTCGACGTGGCTCTGCCAGTCCGGGCCCTTGCTGTAGCGCGCGCCATTGGCCTTGAGCATGTCCTGGACGAGGAAGGGCACCACGTCGGTGAGGCCGACGGCTTCTTCCTCGCTGTTGGAGAAGCCGGTGACATGCCGGCCCTGAACCAGCGGCCGACCGTCCAGCCCGTGGGGATGGCGGAACACGGCCGGGGCGTGGCAGACGGCGGAGACGGGTTTGCCGCTGGAGTGGAAGGCTTCGATCAGTGCCACCGATGTGCGGTCTTCGGCCAGGTCCCAGAGCGGGCCGTGGCCGCCGGGGTAGAAGATGGCGTCGTAGTCGTCAGCCTTCACTTCGCTGAGCTTGTGGGTATTGGCCAGCGCGGTCTGGGCCTGGGGGTCTTCGCGGAAGCGGCGGGTGGCCGAGGTCTGTGCGTCTTCCTCGTCGCTCTTGGGGTCCAGCGGCGGCTGGCCGCCCTTGGGCGAGGCCAGGGTCAGGCTGGCGCCTGCATCCTTGAATACGTAGTAGGGCGCGGCGAACTCCTCGAGCCAGAAACCGGTTTTCTTGCCGGTGCTGCCCAGCTGGTCGTGGGAGGTCAGGACTACCAGGATTTTCATGCTCACTCCTTCGGCGTTTCGCTAGTCGTGCGGCTGCCGCCGAAACGGCAGCCCGGACTGTCAGTGTAGGCAATGAGCGGCGTGCGTCAGCGCGACAGGGTGATACCCAGATAGGCGGCGTACAGCACGCCGTTGAGCAGCAGCACCCAGACGGGCATGCCGCCGCTGCGCTGGGCGTTGAGGCGTAGCCAGAGCACCGCGCCGAGGGTGATCAGCACGCCGGTCAGCACTTCGATGCGTGGCTGCCAGGGGGTGAGCAGGATGCCGATGGCGGGCAGCAGGGTGCCCTGGAAGACCATGGCGCCGCTGATGTTGCCGAAGGCCAGGGTGTCGCGACCGCGGCGGACCCAGAGAATGCTGTTGATCTTCTCCGGCAGTTCGGTGGCGATGGGGATGATCAGCAGCGACAGCAGCAGGGCGGAAATCCCCAGCAGGCTCGACAGACCTTCCACGCCGTGGATGAAGCCCTTGGCGCCCAGCACCAGCAGCCCCAGGCCCAGCAGCAGTTGCAGCAGGATGGTGAAGAGGTTGGTCGGCAGGCCGAGGCGCGAGAGGTACATGTGGTGGTCGGCTTCGGTGCCGTGGCCGTCGTCCACCAGGCCGCGGGAGGCCCGCAGGGTCAGGGTGATGTAGGCGATGTAGGTGAGCACCAGCAGCACGCTGAGGGCGATGCGCACCGAGGGCTGTTCGGTCGGCACGAACATGGCGAGGGTGGCGAAGCTGAAGGCGACCAGGAAGAAGTTGAGGTCGCGCTTGAGGCCCGTGCGCTCGGGGCGGACGCGTCCGAGCAGGCCGCGGGCGCGCCAGGCGAAGCAGGCCATCAGGCAGGTGGAAAGGGTGGAGAGCATCAGCGGTGCGCCGAGGATGGCGCCGACGCCGACTTCCTCGTTGAGGCTGACGTTGCTGGTGCCGGCGAACAGCGCCAGCAGCGGGATCAGGGTTTCCGGCAGCGCGGTGCCGACGGCGGCGAACAGCGAGCCGGTGACGCCTTCGGAAATCCCTAAGCGTTCGCCGAGGTGTTCCAGGGCATTGGTGAAGAGTTCGGCGGCGATCAGGATCACCAGCAGCATGCCGAGCAATTCGAGGATGAAGGTCAGCATGCGCGAGGCTCCAGGCGGGTGGAGCGAGGAGTGGGGTGGTGCATCACGGTGAAGCTCCCGGCCGGTGTAGTACCCATGACCACGCATCTCCCCGGCCGTTGCGGAGATCACGTGGTCAAAGGTCTTGCCAGGCAAAGCGGCTGACGACGCCATGGCCTGCGGGCCAAGTGTGTTGACGTCGTCCCCGTTCAGCAGAACGGTCGGCTACTCCCCAATGACGACGCGCATTCTAGCCGATCGGGCGAGCAGCTCAACCCGCCCGGTCACCAGGTGTCGATCAGGGGGCGCTTTTTCCCCTGGCGCGCAGCGGGGCGTGGCGTCGAGGCCAGGCCGCGCAGCAGCCAGCGGCGGGTATCGGCGGGGTCGATGACGTCGTCGATCTCCAGGTAGCTGGCCATGTTCAGCCCTTTGCCGTTGCGGTAGGCAGCAGCCACCAGCTTGTCGAACAGCGCCTGGCGCTCCTGGGCATCCTCCACGGCGGCCAGTTCCTTGGCGTAGCCGAGGCGGATCGCGCCCTCCAGCCCCATGGCGCCGAATTCGCCGCTGGGCCAGGCGATGGTGAACAGCGCCGAGTGGAAGCTGCCCGCTGCCATCGCCTGTGCGCCGAGGCCGTAGCCCTTGCGCAGCACCACGGTGAAGAAGGGGACGCTCAGGCTGGCGGCTGTGACGAACATGCGCGAGACGTGGCGCACGGTGCCGGTCTTTTCCGCCTCCGGGCCGACCATGAAGCCGGGGGTGTCGCACAGGGAAATGATCGGCAGGTCGAAGGCATCGCACAGCTGCATGAAGCGTGCGGCCTTGTCGCCGGCCTCTGCATCGATGGCGCCGCCCAGGTGCATGGGGTTGTTGGCGATCAGGCCGAAGGCCTTGCCTTCGATACGCACCAGCGCGGTGATCATGCCGGCGGCGAAGCCACGGCGCAGCTCCAGCACCGAGCCGCTGTCGGCCAGTTGTTCGATGAGCTGGCGGATGTCGTAGACGCGCAGGCGGTTCTCCGGCACAGCATGGCGCAGCAGGCGCTGGTCGGCGCACTGCCAGTCGGCCGTGTCGCCCTGGAAGTAGGCGAGATACTGGCGGGCGATACGGGTGGCTTCGGCTTCGTCTTCCACCAGCACGTCGATCACGCCGTTGGCGCTCTGCACGTTGCTGGGGCCGACTTCTTCCGGGGCGAACTTGCCCAGGCCGCCGCCTTCGATCATCGCCGGCCCGGCCATGCCCAGGCTGGTGTCGCGGGTTGCGATGATCACGTCGCAACAGCCCAGCAGCGCCGCGTTGCCGGCGAAGCAGCGGCCGGAGACCACGCCTACCAGCGGCACCAGCCCGGAGAGGCGCGCGAGGCCGACGAAGCTCATGTTGTCCAGCCCGGCCACACCAACAAAATCGGTGTCGCCCGGCCGTCCGCCGCCACCCTCGGCGTAGAGCACCAGCGGGATTCGCCATTGCTCGGCGAGGTGCAGCATGCGGTCGGTCTTCTTGTGGTTCATCACGCCCTGGGTGCCGGCGAACACGGTGTAGTCATAGGCCAGTACCAGGCAGCGGGCTTTTTCGTCGCCGAACTGTGCGGCGTTGATGCTGCCCAGGCCGCTGACCAGGCCGTCGGCCGGGCTGCTGGCGATCAGTTCCTCGACGCTGCGGCGCCGGCGTTGGGCGGCGATGGCCAGGGCGCCGTATTCGATGAAGCTGCCTTCGTCGAGCAGGTCAGCGAGGTTCTCGCGAGTGGTGCGCTTGCCGATCCGGTGGCGCTTGGCGACGGCCTCCGGGCGACGTTCGTCGAGGCCGATGGCGTGGCGTTCGAGGACTTCGGCGAGGTCGGCGCGGATGGCGTCCAGATCGATGCTCGCGGCGTGCTCGTCATCCAGCGCGGCAATCTCCGCCGGCTCGACGAACAACAGCGCATCGCCTTCGCCCAGGCTGTCGCCGGGAGTGGCGGCCAGGCTGTGGACGATGCCGCTGGCGCTGGCCTTGACCTCGAATTCCATCTTCATCGCCTCGACCACGGCGATGGTCTGGCCCTGGGCGACGGCATCGCCGCTCGCCACGTTCAGGCTCACCAGCACGCCCGCGCTCGGTGTGGCCAGCGGGATGCAGCCGGCAGGAGCATCGCTTTGCCGCTGGGCCTGCGGCATGGCGGCGGCATGGCTGAAGAAGCGGTGCGGGTGAGCGTGGTCCTGCGCGCCGAGCAGGCTGGGCAGGTGCTCTTCGATGTAGCGGGTGGTTACCTGGTTGTCCGCCACGGCCGGCTGGCGCAGCAGGTTGAGCAGCAGCGGGATGTTGCTCGCTACGCCCTCCAGGCGAAATTCGCAGAGGGCGCGGTAGGCGCGCTGCACCAGTTGTGGATAACCGCTGTTGCCGTGGACGATGAGCTTGGCCAGCAGGGAGTCGTACCCGGCGCTGTTGCGGTAGCCGGCGTAGCCGTAGCCGTCCACTCGCAGGCCGGGGCCGCTGGGTGGTTCGTAGGCGCTGAGGGTACCGCAGGCGAGATGGGGCGTGCCGTCGCTGGCGAGGCTTTCCAGGTTGATCCGCAGTTGCAGCGCGTGGCCGCGCGGTGCGGGGATCTCGGCCTGGGTCAGGTTGAGTTCGGCGAGGCTGGCGCCGGCGGCGATGCGCAGCTGTGCCTGCACCAGGTCGATGCCGGTGACGGCTTCGGTGATGGTGTGTTCCACCTGCAGGCGCGGGTTGGCTTCCATGAACACGAAGTCGCCGCTGTCTTCGTCCAGCAGGAACTCGAAGGTGCCCAGGCCGCGATAGTTCACCGCCTCGGCCAGGCGCACGGCGGCGGCGAGGATGGCGCCGCGCAGGCGCGGGTGGAGGTTGGGGCTGGGGGCGATTTCCAGCAGTTTCTGGTGGCGTCGTTGCAGGGTGCAGTCGCGTTCCCACAGGTGGCTGACGGTATGGCCGTCGCCGATGACCTGCACTTCGATGTGCCGTGCGCGCTGGATCAGGCGCTCGACGTACAGGCGCTCGTCGCCGAATGCGGCACGGGCCTCGGCCTGGCAACGGGCGTAGGCATCGGCGATTTCCTCGACGCGGCGCACCGCGCGCATGCCGCGTCCACCGCCGCCGGCCAGGGCCTTGATCATCATCCCGGCGCCAGTGGGCAGTTCGCGGAAGAAGCGCTCTGCATCCTCCTGCGAGGTGGCGCGGTTGCTGCCGGCGGCCAGCGCCACGCCCTGCTCGCGGGCCAGATCGCGGGCGCGGGCCTTGTCGCCGAAGACCGCGAGGATGTCCGCCGCCGGGCCGACGAAGGTCAGGCCAGCCGCTTCGCAGCGGCGGGCGAACTCGGCGTTCTCGGAGAGGAATCCGTAGCCCGGATGCACTGCGTCGCAACCCTGGGCCAGGGCGATGTCGACGATCTGCTGCTGGTCGAGGTAGGCGCTGGCACCGCGGCCCTTGAGGGCGACGGCCTGGTCGGCCTGGCGCGTGTGCAACGAGGCGGCGTCGTCCTCGGCATAGAGGGCCAGCGTCGGGATACCCAGCTCGGCAGCGGCGCGGGCAATGCGGATGGCGATCTCGCCACGGTTGGCGATGAGCAGGCGGGAGACGGGCATGGCGATTCCGGTTGTGGTTCTTGTGGTCGGCAATCGCTACATCTTAGGGAGCGGGCGGGGTGGGGGAATGAACTGCGACCTTGCGAATGCCAGGGGCTTCGCCGGCCTTATGGGCGGCGACCGGCGTGAATGCCGGCCGCCGTGGGCGAGGTCACCCGTTGGCTCCGCCGTCACCGCTGTTTTTCCTCAGCAGCTGCAGGGCCTTCTCGGTCTGCGCGATGCAGGCCTTGGTATTGCCCTCGGCCTGGGCCTGGGCGGCCTTTTCCTGCAGGCGCATGGCCTGTTCCTGGGCCTGGGTGTTGTTGGTCGTGGTTTTCACCGCGTCGTCGACTTTCTGCAGATTGTCGCTGCACAGGTCGGCGGCGAACACCGGCGACGCCAGCAGGGCGGCTGTAATGATCAGGGCGACACGTTTCATGGCAGTACTCCTGTCAACTTGACCGTTGTCGCGGACCGTTCGAGCGGGCCGTAGAGGGTGGACTGCCGTTGTTTGCGAGGGGTTCAGAGTATCTGACCGGGCGCTGTCGGGAGCTCGACGCAGACCCCCAGGCCGGCGCCGTCCAGCCCTTCGTGCAGGCTGATGCGGCCGCGGTGGATTTCCACGATGCGCTTGACGATGGGTAGGCCCAGGCCGCTGCCGCTGCTGCTGGCGACGCTGGGGCTGCGGTAGAAGCGGGTGAAGATCGCCGCGTGCTCGGCCGGGGCGACGCCGGGGCCGTTGTCGCGCACCCAGAGCACCAGCCGATCGGCGCTGCTTTCCAGGTGGGCGGCGACGCGGCCGCCCTCGGGGGTGTAGCGCAGGGCGTTGCCGACCAGGTTGGTGAGCATCAGTCCCAGCCACGCGGAGACGCCCGGCAGGGTGGCTTCCTGGCTGTCCAGGGTGAGTTCGATGTGCTTGTCGATGGCCTGGGGGGCAAGGTCGGCAATGGTGTCCTCGGCCAGCAGGCGCAGGTCCACCGGGCTGAAGATTTCATGCAGCTCCTCGGCGTCCAGCCGCGCCAGCAGGAGAATCTGCTCCATCAGCGCGCCGATGCGTTCGACGCTGCGGCTGACCTGTTGCAGGCCATGGGCGTGGGCGGCCGGGTCGGAGGAGCGCAACGCCACCTGGGCATGGGTGCGCAGGCTGGCCAGGGGCGTGCGGATTTCGTGGGCGGCGTCGCTGGTCAGCCGGCGCTCGGCCTCCATCGCCGAGCTCAGCCGCTCCAGCAGGAGGTTCAGTTCGTTGACCAGGCTGTGCACTTCCACTGGCGCGCGGCTCAAGGCCAGGGGGTGCAGGCTGTGGGCGCTGCGCTGGTGGACCTGGTCGGTCAGGCTGCGCAGCGGTGCCAGGCCCTGGCGAACGCCGAACCAGACCAGCACGCCGATCAGCGGCAGAGCCAGCAGCAGCGGGAAGAGTGCGCTAAACAGCAGCAGGTGCAGGGTCTTGTGACGGTAGTGCAGGTCCTCGAAGACCCAGATGCGCACCTCGTCGGCGCCCGGCGTGGCCATGTGCAGCACCCGCCAGTCGACGCCACCGCTGAGCAGGTCGGAAAAGCCCGGCGGCTGCGCTTCGATCCCCTTCGGCGGGCGGTGGGTCGCCAGCAGGGGCTGGCCGCGGTACCAGATGGCGTAGCCGAGGGTGGCTTCGCGGCGGATCAGCGGCAACCCTTCGATGGCCTTGCGGCTGCGGGCGAGGATTTCCATGGCGTCGCTGGACTGCGGGTCGATGGCGTCGGCGATGTCGACCAGGCTGAGGGCGGCCTGGCCGAAGTCGATCATGTCCTGGTCGTAGAGGCGGTTCACCTGCTCACGGGTCAGGTGATAGGTGAACAGGCCGGCCACCAGCCACAGCAGGGACACGCCGCCGATCAGTGTCAGCAGCAGGCGGCGGCTGATGGAGCCGGCGCGGCGGCGCGTGCCGTTCAAGGTTGCGGGGCGCCTTCGGGGCGGTCGATGCCGTAGCCGATGCCGCGTACCGTGCGGATCAGTCCGTTGCCCAGCTTGCGCCGCAGGTGATGGATATGGACTTCGATGGCGTTGCTCTCCAGGTCGCCGTCCCAGCCGTAGAGCGCTTCCACCAGGCGGGTGCGCGAGAGCACCTTGCCGCGTTGCTCCAGCAGCAGGCGCAACAGCGCGTATTCGCGCGGGGCCAGGTCCACCGGCGCGCCAGCGAGGGTGACCTGGTGCGTAGCCGGGTCGAGGGCCAGTTCGCCGTGTTGCAGCAGCGGCGCGGCGCGGCCGGTGTGGCGGCGGGTGAGGGCGCGGACGCGGGCGAGCAGTTCGTCGAGGTCGAAGGGTTTGGTCAGGTAGTCGTCGGCACCGGCATCCAGGCCGGCCACGCGGTCGGCCACCTTGTCGCGGGCAGTGAGGATCAGTACCGGAGTCAGGTCGCCACGCCGGCGCAGGCTGCGCAGCACTTCCAGGCCGTCCTTGCGCGGCAGGCCGAGGTCCAGCACCAGCAGGTCGAACTCGTCGGTGGCCAGGGCCTGCTCGGCGGCCACGCCGTCGTTCACCCAGTCCACGGTGTCGCCTTCCAGGCCGAGCCCGGCGCGGATGCCGTCGCCCAGCAACTGGTCGTCTTCTGCCAACAGGATTCTCATCGATGTCCCCTCAACCGGCTCTGTGCAGCAGGATAGCCGGCGTCTTTCATTTCGGGCAGAGGGTGGCAGCGCTCGCTTAACGGGGCGTTAAGGACCGAGAGTCGCAGTGGTGAGTGGCCGATCGCGGACGGAGTCCGCTCCTACCCAGGCCGTAACCTGTGGGAGCGAGCTTGCTCGCGAACGGTTTTGCCCAATGGAAAAGGCCTCGGGCGGTTCGCGAGCAAGCTCGCTCCTACGAAGAGCTCTGCGCGGCGAGCGCGCGGGTCACCCGGTCCACCAGGTAGACCACGCCGCGATAATCGATGCCGCCGTGGGCCGACAGGCCGATCTCGCAGGTGCGGCTGGTGGAGACGCCTTCCTCGCAGTACTGCACCGCATCCTTGAGCGTGCGCAGCGAGTGCGCGTTCAGCTCGGGCGTGGTGAAGCCCTTGTCGCCGGCGAAGCCGCAGCAGTGAATGCCCTCGGGGATCACTACCTCGCGGGTGCAACGCCTGACCAGGTCGATCAGCGCCTGGCTTTCGCCCAGGTGCTGGGTGCTGCAGGTGACGTGCACGGCCACCGGCTTGTCCTGCGGCTGGAACTCCAGGCGCTCGACCAGATGGGTACGGATGAACTTCACCGGGTCGTAGATCTTCAGCCGCTCGTCAGCCAGTCCCTGCACCAGGCGCAGGGTGCAGGGGCTGGTGTCGCAGTAGATCGGGTCGAGGCCGCCACGGCTGGCGCGCAGCAGCTCGGCGAGCAGTTCGTCGCGCTTGGCGTCGGCCTGCGTCTGGTATCCCTTGGAGGCGAAGGGCTGGCCACAGCAGAGATTGTCGGCGTTTTCCGGGAAGACTACCTGGTAGCCGGCTTTTTCCAGCAATTGGCGGGTCTTGTCGATCAGCGGCACCTGCTCCTCGTCCGCCGCTGCCGGGCCCATGGCACGCGAGACGCAGGCCGTGAGGTAGACGACGCGGGGCTTGCCGTTATCCGCCATCGGCGGGGGCGGTGACAGCCGCACGGGTTGTGGCATGGCCGGTGTCCACTGCGGCACACGGCCCTTGCTGGCGTGGCTGATGGAGGCGCTGAGGCGAGCCAGGCGTGGCGCTCCCAGAACGATTCGCGCGCCGTTGGCTGCATGCAGCATGACCTTTGCACCTTTCAGTGCCGTGGCGAAGTTGCGCGCCAGCCAGGTGGCGGTTCCAGCGTGGCGGGTTTGCTCGCCGCGCAGCTTCTTCACCAGCTCGCCGGTGTTGATGTTCACCGGGCAGCGCTGGGCGCACAGGCCGGTGGCAGCACAGGTGTCGATGCCCTGGTACTGGTAGTCGCGTTCCAGTTCGGTGGTGTCGATGCCGGCGCGGCGCTTGGCCTGGATATCGCGCCACATCACGATGCGCTGGCGCGGGCTGAGGGTCAGCCCCTTGGACGGGCAGACCGGCTCGCAGAAGCCGCACTCGATGCATTTGTCGACGATTTCGTCGGCGGCCGGCAGCGGTTTGAGGTTCTTCAGGTGCAGTTGCGGATCGTCGGTCAGCACCACGCCGGGGTTGAGGATGCCGGTGGGGTCGAGCAAACGTTTCAACTGCCACATCAGCTGGTAGGCGTCGTGGCCCCATTCCAGCTCGACGAAGGGTGCCATGTTGCGCCCGGTGCCGTGTTCGGCCTTGAGCGAGCCGCCGTATTCCACGGCGACCAGGTGCGCCACGTCGTCCATGAAGGCCGAGTAGCGGGCGATCTGCGCAGGCGACTCGAAGCCCTGGGTGAAGACGAAATGCAGGTTACCTTCCAGCGCGTGGCCGAACAGGATGGCCTCGTCGTAACCGTGCCGGTCGAACAGCTCGATCAGGCGGTTCACGCCTTCGGCCAGTTGCTCGACGGGGAAGGTGACGTCCTCGATGATCACCGTGGTGCCGGTCTCGCGCACCGCGCCGACGGCCGGGAAGGTGTCCTTGCGGATGCGCCAGAGCTGGTTGTAGACGACCGGGTCCTCGCTGAAGTCGACCTGCTTCTCCACCGGGTAATCGGCGATGGCGGCCATGATCTGTTTCAGCTGTTCGTGCAGCAGCGACTGGGTCGCCGCGCGGGATTCGATGAGCAGTGCACAGGCGCGTTCGGAGAGACTCTTCACCCACACCGGCATGCCCTGCATGTTCTCCACCGAGCGCAGGCTGCGGCGGTCCAGCAGTTCCACGGCGGACACCGGCTGCTGTTTCAGCACGGTCACTGCCTTGCAGCAGGTCTCCACGTCGGGGAAGACGATCAGCGCGCTGGCCTTGTGCGGGTGGTCCGGCACGGTGTCGTAGGTCACCGCGCTGATGAAGCCCAGGGTGCCCTCGGAGCCGACCATCAGGTGGGTGAGGATATCCAGCGGTTCGTCGTAGTCGACCAGCGCATTCAGCGACAGACCGGTGGTGTTCTTCAGTCGGTACTTGTGGCGGATTTTTGCGGCCAGTTCGGTGTTGGCGCGGGTTTGCCGGCCGAGTTCGGCGAGCTGTTCGAGCAGGGCGCCGTGGCTGGCGCGGAAGGCGGCGACGCTTTCGGGCAGTTCGCTGTCCAGCAGGGTACCGTCGGCCAGCAGCAGGCGCAGGCCGGCCAGGGTGTGGTAGCTGTTCTGCGCGGTGCCGCAGCACATGCCGCTGGCGTTGTTGGCGACGATGCCGCCGATCTTGCAGGCATTGATCGACGCCGGGTCCGGGCCGATCTTGCGGCCGAAGGGTGCCAGCCAGGCGTTGGCCTGGGCGCCGATGACGCCGGGCTGCAGGCGGATCTGCGTGCCGTCGCCTCTGATGTCACGCCCGTTCCAGTTGTCGCCCAGTACCAGCAGCACCGAATCGCTCACCGCCTGGCCGGAGAGGCTGGTGCCGGCGGCGCGGAAGGTCACTGCGACCTGCTGGGCATGGGCGGCCTTGAGCAGGCTGGCGACTTCGTCTTCGCTCTCGACGCGGATCACCAGCTTGGGGATCAGCCGGTAGAAGCTGGCGTCGGTGCCGAAGGCCAGGGTCGAGAGCGGGTCGTCGAAGCGGCGCTCGCGAGGGATCAGGTGTTCTACCGTGTCGAGGAAAGCGGCAGGGAGGCTCATGGCGGCTCCAGTCATCATCGGTGAGCGTGGACCGCTGGACGGTCCATCGGTGTTCTTTTATCGAACGCGCCGGAGCGCGTTCTTCCTGTAGGAGCGAGCTTGCTCGCGAACCGGGCAGGCACGGGGTCAAGCGTTCGCGAGCAAGCTCGCTCCTACAAAAGGGCGTCAGGCGCCCAGTTCGCGTACCAGCGAATCTTTCGTGATCTCGCCGATGCTCTTGGCGCCGGTGAGCACCATGGCCACGCGCATTTCCTTCTCGAACAGGTCCAGCAGGTTCTTCACGCCGGCTTCGCCGTGGGTCGCCAGGGCATAGAGGAAGGCGCGGCCGATCAGCACGCTGTCGGCGCCCAGGGCGATCATCCGCACCACGTCCAGGCCGTTGCGGATGCCGGAGTCGGCGAGAATCCGGATGTCGCCCTTCACCGCATCGGCAATCGCCGGCAGGGCGCGGGCGCTGGAGAGCACGCCGTCGAGCTGGCGGCCGCCGTGGTTGGAGACGACGATGCCGTCGGCGCCGAATTTCACTGCGTCCCTGGCATCTTCCGGATCGAGGATGCCCTTGATGACCATTGGGCCGTCCCAGAATTCGCGGATCCACTCCAGGTCCTTCCAGGAAATGGACGGGTCGAAGTTGGCGCCCAGCCAGCCGATGTAGTCGGCCAGTCCGGTGGGGTTGCCGCGGTACCTGGAGATATTGCCCAGGTCATGGGGCTTGCCCAGCAGGCCGACATCCAGTGCCCAGGCCGGGTGAGTCATGGCTTGCCAGACGCGGCGCAGCGGGGCGTTGGGGCCGCTCATGCCGGCGTGGGCGTCGCGGTAGCGGGCACCGGGCACCGGCATGTCGACGGTGAACACCAGGGTCTTCACGCCAGCCGCCTTGGCACGCTCCAGCGCGTTGCGCATGAAGCCGCGGTCCTTGAGCACGTAGAGCTGGAACCACATGGGCCGGTCGATGGCCGGAGCGACTTCCTCGATGGGGCAGACCGACACCGTCGACATCGTGAAGGGAATGCCTTTCGCCGCCGCTGCGCGGGCTGCCTGCACTTCGCCACGGCGGGCGTACATGCCGGTCAGGCCGACCGGGGCCAGGGCGATGGGCATGCTCAGCTTCTCGCCGAACAGCATCGTCTCCAGGCTCAGCTCGGACATGTTCTTCAGCACGCGCTGGCGCAGGGCGATGCCGGCCAGGTCGTCGACGTTGTTGCGCAGCGTGCGCTCGGCGTAGGCACCGCCGTCGGCGTAGTGGAAGAGGAACGGCGGCAGTTTGCGTTGGGCCGCGGCGCGGTAGTCGGTAGAGGCAGAGATGATCATGGGCGTCTCATCGTTGAGGGGCTTGTCGAGGCCGCCGCGCTGGCGCCGGTGACCTCGAAAGACCTTAGCTGCTTTGGACGGATCTCCGCGCCGAGGCGCGGAGCCGAGCTTGCCTTAGTGAACCAGCATGCCGGTGAAGATATAGGCCTGGGCCAGGGTGATCAGACCCACCATGGCGGCAAACATCAGGCTGTGCTTGAGGGTGAAGCGGAACAGGTCGGACTCCTTGCCGACCATGCCGGTGGCGGCGCAGGCCACGGCGATGGACTGCGGCGAGATCATCTTGCCGGTCACGCCGCCGCTGGTATTGGCGGCCACCAGCAGGGTGTCATTGACTCCGATCTGGTGCGCGGTGGTGGCTTGCAGCGAGCTGAACAGCGCGTTGGACGAGGTATCCGAACCGGTCAGGAACACGCCCAGCCAGCCGAGGAACGGCGAGAAGAACGGGAAAGCCGCGCCAGTACCGGCCAGGACCAGCGCCAGGGTAGTGGACATGCCCGAGTAGTTGGTGACGAAGGCGAAGGCCAGCACCATGCCAATCGAGAGGATCGGCCATTTCAGCTCGATCAGGGTTTCCTTGAAGGTGGTCAGACCAGTTTTCGCGCTGATGCGCAGGATGATCATCGAGATCACGGCGGAGAAGAAGATCGCAGTACCGGTGGCCGAGACCGGGTCGAGCTTGAACACAGCAGCGATCGGCGTGGGGTTGGCGACGATGGGGGCGGTCTTCACCACCAGCTGGTCCAGGTGCGGAATGGCGAAGTTGAACACCAGGTTGTACAGCGCGCCGCCCGGAGCGAAGAGCGCCTTGAACGGCTTCAGGGTCCAGATGGTGACCAGCACGGTCAGCACCAGGAAGGGCGACCAGGCCTTGAGGATTTCGCCGAAGCTGTAGGGCGTCGGCTCGGCGCCACGCGGGGCGTTGCCACCCATGACAGCGGCGCCGCCGGCGGTGGCGAGCACTTCACGCTCGCTGGCCGGCTGCCAGACTTTCAGGAACAGGGTCAGGGAAATCAGGCTCACCAGGGCGGAGGTGATGTCCGGCAGTTCCGGGCCGATGAAGTTGGAGGTGAAGTACTGGGTGATGGCGAAGCTGCCGCCGGCAACCAGCGCGGCCGGCCAGGTTTCCTTCACGCCCTTGAGGCCGTCCATCATGAACACCAGCCAGAACGGTACGAGGATCGACAGGAAGGGCAGTTGGCGGCCGGTCATGGCGCCGATCTTGAAGGCGTCGATGCCGGTGACCTGGCCTGCGACGATGATCGGGATGCCCAGGGCGCCGAAGGCGACTGGTGCGGTGTTGGCGATCAGGCACAGGCCTGCGGCATACAGCGGGTTGAAGCCAAGGCCGACGAGCAGGGCGGCGGTGATCGCCACCGGCGCGCCGAAGCCCGCGGCACCTTCGAGGAAGGCGCCGAAGGAGAAGCCGATCAGCAGCACCTGGAGGCGCTGGTCGCCGGTGATCGACAGCACCGAGCTGCGGATCACCTCGAACTGGCCGCTCTTGACCGTGAGTTTGTAGAGGAACACCGCCGCGACGATGATCCAGGCAATCGGCCACAGGCCATAGGCGAAGCCATAGCCGGCGGCGGCGATGGCCATGTCGGCAGGCATGCCGAAGGCCGCGATGGCGATGATGATCGAGAGGGCGAGGGTGATGCTGCCGGCGACGTGGCCCTTGAGGCGGAACACGGCGAGGGCGAGGAAGAAGAACACGATCGGGATGACGGCGACCAGCGCGGACAGGCCGAGGCTGCCGAGCGGGGTGTAGATCTGCTGCCAGGTTTGCATCTGGTTTGGCTCCCTAATTGTTTTTGGGTGGAGGGCCTGGTTGCCGGTCGGGCGATTCTGATGCGCTTGTGGCGCCTGGGCAGACGGTCGACTGATCGCGGCTTATGTTTTTGTGAACCTGTTGTCGTGCAATTCGACTTCCGGTAAATTGGTAAGACCAATTTACAAAGCCGAGCGCTCAGGGTAAAAGCCCTGCTGGCGGCATGTCAATTTGCTGCCCTGCGACTTTTGTCGAGCGTGGACGGGACGGCGAAGTGGTCTTGTTGCCGACGGCGGCACTGGTTAGGCTGCCGCGCGCCGTTCAGATCGCGGCCTGGAGTGCGGTAGCGAAGGAGTTCACGAAGATGAGTTTTGGTCAGGTCAAGCAGCGCCGTCTGTCGGACGACATCGTCGAGCGGCTGGAGGCGATGATCCTCGAGGGCACCCTCAAGGCAGGCGAACGGCTGCCCGCCGAGCGCGTGCTGGCTGAACAGTTCGGCGTCTCGCGGCCGTCACTGCGTGAGGCGATCCAGAAGCTCGGTGCCAAAGGCCTGCTGGTCAGTCGCCAGGGTGGCGGCAACTATGTCAGCGAGGGGTTGGGCTCGATGTTCAGCGATCCGTTGCTGCATCTGCTGGAGAGCAATCCGGAGGCGCAGCGCGATCTGCTGGAATTTCGCCACACCCTGGAAGGCTCCTGTGCCTACTACGCAGCGCAGCGCGCGACCGAGGTGGATCATCAGCGCCTGAAGCAGGCCTTCGATGCGCTACAGGACTGTTACCAGCGCATGGGCAAGGTGAGTCGGGCGGAGGAGGGGGCGGCGGATGCGGCCTTCCACCTGGCCATTGCCGAGGCCAGCCACAACGCCGTGCTGCTGCACACCATCCGTGGCCTGTTCGACCTGCTCAAGCGCAATGTGGTGACCAATATCGGCGGCATGTATGCGCAGCGCGACGAAACCCGAGAGCAGCTGATGCGTCAGCACCGCGAGTTGTACGAGGCGATTATCGGCGGCCACGCGGAAGCGGCGCGGGAGATTTCCCAGCGGCATATCGACTACGTGCAGGAAGTGCTGGCCGAGGTGCAGGCGAAGGAATTGCGCCTGCAACGGGCACAGCGACGCCAGGGCGCGGTGGACGCCTGACCGGCAACGCGCCCTCGCAGGAGGGCGCGAAAGGACTCAGTCGTCCTTGCCGTGGCGAATGGCGCGCTGGATTTCCCGGTCGGAGTCGCGCTCCTTCTCGGTGCCGCGCTTGTCGTACTCTTTCTTGCCCTTGGCCAGTGCGATCTCGCACTTGATCAGGTGCTTCTTCCAGTACATCGACAGCGCGACGCAGGCGTAGCCTTTCTGCTGCACGGCACCGAACAGCTTGCCCAGCTCGCGCTTGTGCAGCAGCAGCTTGCGCGTGCGCACCGGGTCGGCGATGACGTGGGTGCTGGCAGTGGTCAGCGGCGTGATGTGGCTGCCCAGCAGCCAGGCTTCGCCATCCTTGAGCAGCACGTAGCTGTCCACCAGCTGCGCCTTGCCGGCGCGCAGGCTTTTCACTTCCCAGCCGGCCAGGGCGACGCCCGCCTCGAAGCGCTGCTCGATGAAGTAGTCGTGCAGAGCCTTCTTGTTCTGCGCGATGGTCCCCGAAGGGTGTTTCTTCTGTTTAGCCATAGGCCGCGCATTATAGGGAGTCGCTCGCCGCGCCGCTATCGGGACAGCGTGCGACGGCATGCAAGCTTGAGGGTGTGTGGCTAATCTCGGACAATGCGCGCTGTTTTTTTGAGCAGCGGGCGTATGAAATGCCCCACAACCAAGCGAGAAGTCTATGAGCACGCATATCCAGCGTTCGGCGCTGTTGCCCTACCCGGCGAAGGCGCTGTACGACCTGGTCAACGATGTGGCGCGCTATCCGGAGTTCCTGCCCTGGTGTTCCGCTTCCACCGTGCTGGAGGAAAGCGACGTGGCCATGCGCGCGGAGCTGACCGTGGCCAAGGGCAGCATCACCCAGCGCTTCACCACCCGCAATGTGCTGGTGCCGGGGCAGAGCATCGAGATGAACCTCGAGGAAGGGCCCTTCACCCAGCTGCACGGTGTGTGGACCTTCAAGGCCCTGGGCGACAAGGCCTGCAAGATCTCCCTCGACCTGACTTTCGACTATGCCGGTGCGCTGGTGAAGGCCACCCTCGGTCCGTTGTTCACCCAGGCGGCGAACACCATGGTCGACGCCTTCTGCCAGCGCGCCAAGCAGTTGCATGGCTGAGTCCGCGAGCATCGCCATCGAGGTCGTCTACGCGTTGCCGGAGCAGCAGGCGCTGCTGCGCCTGAGTGTTCCTCGCGGTACGCGGATGCGCGAGGCCGTGCTGCTGTCCGGCATCGCCGCGCAGTTTCCCGGTCTGGATGTGCAGAGTTGCCCGCTGGGCATCTTCGGCAAGGCCGTGGCCAGGCCGGAAGAGCGGGTACTGGCGGACGGCGAGCGAGTGGAAATCTACCGGCCGTTGATCGCCGACCCCAAGGAAGTGCGCAAGCAGCGCGCGGCAAGGGCGCGAGCGGCGCGGGGCTGATGCTCGAAGATTGAAATCACAGGCAACAAAAAGCCCGGCATCGGCCGGGCTTTCTGTTGGCGCGGGACCCTTACTGCGGGTCCTTGTCCAGGGGTTCCGGGGTCGGGACCGGTACGGTCTCCACCTGGTCCACCTCGCGCTGGATCTGTTCTTCCACGGAGCCGGGCTTGGCCGGTTGCTCCTTGGGTTGCTCGGGCTGCTGCTGCGGTGCTTCCGGGGCCAGCGGCGGGGTGACGCCGTCCTTGCCGAGGATCGACTCGTCGCGGCTGACGCCGGGCATGAAGTCGCCGTTCAGGCCGATCAATTGATCGTTGTCGCCGAAGAACAGGCTCATCCGCTCCTGCTGGCGCTGACCGCCGCCGGGCTGGATGCTGTACAGGTAGTCCCAGCGGTTGGGGTGGAAAGTATCCACGATCAGGGGGTTGCCCATGATAAACCGCACTTGGCGCCGGGTCATTCCAGGCTTCAACTGGTCTATCATATCCTGCGTTACAACGTTGCCCTGCTGGATGTCGATCTTGTAGACCCCCGGGAACGAGCAACCGGCGAGTGCGGCGAGTCCCAGCCCGAAAGCGAGACTGGTCAGCATGAGCTTGGCGTTTTGCATCAAGGGGTGACTTCCACTATCTTGGCTGAGCGACGAAATCCCGATCATACCTGTATTGAGGGATGCTGCGAAGCATTCCGCGGCGAGAAAGCACACATGGTTGAAAATAGCGAACTGCGCAAAGCCGGACTGAAGGTCACGCTCCCGCGCGTCAAGATCCTCCAGATGCTCGATTCCGCCGAGCAGCGCCACATGAGCGCAGAGGATGTTTACAAGGCGCTGATGGAGGCGGGTGAGGACGTCGGCCTGGCCACCGTCTACCGCGTCCTGACCCAGTTCGAAGCCGCCGGCCTGGTGGTGCGCCACAACTTCGACGGCGGCCATGCCGTCTTCGAACTGGCCGACAGCGGTCACCATGACCACATGGTTTGCGTCGATACCGGCGAAGTCATCGAGTTCATGGATTCGGAAATCGAAAAACGCCAGAAGGAGATCGTCAAGGAGCGCGGCTTCGAGCTCGTCGATCACAACCTGGTGCTCTACGTGCGCAAGAAGAAGTAAGCGCACGAAGATGCAGAAACGGCGACCCTCGGGTCGCCGTTTTCGTTTGTGCAGTGCTTGCGGCGGTGCTGCTTTTGTAGGAGCGAGCTTGCTCGCGAACCACATAGCGCCGATGCCGTCGGATAGCTCTGTTCGCGAGCAGGCTCGCTCCTGCGGGCTCAGCCCTGTACCGCGGAATCCACCATCTTGCGGGCGTGGGCCAGGGATTCCTTGGTCAGGTCGACGCCGCCGAGCATGCGGGCGACTTCCTCGATGCGTTCGGCCTTCTTCAGGTTGGCCACGGCGGTGCGGGTTTCGCTGGTGTCGCGGTCCTTGTGGACGAACAGGTGCTGGTGGCCCTGGGCGGCGACCTGCGGCAGGTGGGTGACGGTCAGTACCTGGCCGCGATCCCCCAGGCGGCGCAGCAGCTGGCCGACCACTTCGGCGGTGGGGCCGCCGATGCCGACGTCCACCTCGTCGAAGACCAGGGTCGGGATGCGCGAAGTCTGCGCAGTGATCACCTGGATCGCCAGGCTGATGCGTGACAGCTCACCACCCGAGGCGACCTTCGCCAGGCCCTTCATCGGCTGGCCAGGGTTGGCGCTGACCAGGAATTCCAGCTGCTCCAGTCCGTTCACCTGCGGCTCGTCCGAGGTCGCTTCGCGCAGTTCGATGGCGAAACGCCCACCGGGCATGCCCAGTCGCTGCATTTCCACCTCCACGGCCTTGGCCAGTGGCGGTGCGGCGGTGCGGCGGAGTTGGCTGAGCTCTGCAGCCTTCTCCTGGTAGTGGCGAGCATAGGCGGCGAGCTCGTCGCTCAGGCGCTCCACGGCTTCGTCGTCGGCGTTCAGTGCGTCGAGTTCATCCAGCAGGCGTTGCTGCAGGTCCTGCAGTTCATGCGGCTGCACGCGGTGCTTGCGGGCAAGGCTATAGATGGCGTCCATGCGCTCTTCGAGTTGCTGCAGGCGCAGGGGGTCGGCGTCGAAGTGGTCGACGAAGCGGTTCAGCTCGCCGATGGCCTCTTCCACCTGGATCTGTGCGCTGGACAGCAGGTTCACCGCTTCGCCCAGGGCGGCTGGCTGGCTCTGGAAGGCAGTCAGGCGGTTGAGGCTGGAGGTCAGGGCCGACAATACGTTGCCAGCGTCGCTCTCGCTGCACAGTTCGACCACCTGGCGGCAGGCGGCGATCAGGCTGCCGGCGTTGCTCTGGGTCTTGTGCTCGGCCTCCAGCGTCTCCAGTTCGTTGTCGCCCAGGCCGAGGTTTTCCAGCTCTTCCAGCTGGTAGCTGAGCAGCTGGTGGCGGGCGCGCTGCTCGTCGCCGTTGCGCGACAGGCGGTCCAGCTCCTGGCGGGTCTGCTTCCAGCGCTGTGCGGCGAGGTGCACCTGGCGCGCCAGGTCCTGGCTGCCGGCGTACTCGTCGAGCAGGCGGCGATGGGTGTCGGCCTTGAGCAGTGACTGGTGCTCGTGCTGGCTGTGGATGTCGATGAGCAGCTCGCCCAGGTGCTTGAGGTCGCTCAGCGGGCAGGGCGTGCCGTTGATGTAGGCACGGGAGCGGCCTTCGGCGGTGATCACCCGGCGCAGGATGCACGGGCCGTCCTGCTCCAGATCGCGCTCGGCGAGCCAGTCGCGGGCCTCGGCAATGGCGCTGACATCGAAGCTGGCGAGAATGTCTGCCTTGTCGGCGCCGGGCCGGACCACGCCGCTGTCGGCGCGGTCGCCCAGGGCGAGGCCGAGGGCATCGAGCATGATCGACTTGCCGGCGCCGGTTTCGCCGGTGATCACGGTCATGCCGGCGGCGAGCTCGAGATCGAGGTGCTCGACGATGGCGTAGTTGTGCACGGACAGGTGAACCAGCATGGGCGGCGGCTCCGCAAATAGGTCTGGTTATTTATACAGTATTTTTCGCCGCTGGCAATTCTCTCCGTCGCCTGCTCGGGCTGCCCTTGAAGTCGGTCCCCTTGAAGTCGGAAAAACGCGCCCCATATAGTCGGCAGAGCCGCGGACCATTGGGTTCGCCTTGTTTTCAAAGGCTTATTTTCTTTTTAGGAGAGTGGCATGTCTGACGAACAACAGACTCAGGATTCCCAGTTCAACGAGCAGCCGGACACCGGCGCTACCGGGGATCTGAACGCCCGCGTGCTGGAACTGGAAGAACAGGTAGCCGCGGCGAAGGACCAGAGCCTGCGCGCCGTCGCCGAATTGCAGAACGTCCGCCGCCGCGCCGAGCAGGACGTGGAGAAGGCACACAAGTTCGCCCTGGAGAAATTCGCCGGCGACCTGTTGCCGATCGTCGATACCCTCGAGCGTGCGCTGGAGATGTCGAACCCGGAAGACGAGGCGATCAAGCCGATGCGCGAAGGCATCGAGCTGACGCTGAAGATGTTCCACGACACGCTGGTGCGCTACAACCTCGAGCCGGTCGACCCGCACGGCGAGCCGTTCAATCCCGAACACCACCAGGCCATGGCCATGGAAGAGAGCATCCGTCTCGAGCCGGGCAGCGTGGTCAAGGTGTTCCAGAAGGGCTATCTGCTCAACGGTCGCCTGCTGCGTCCGGCCATGGTCGTGGTCAGCAAGGCACCGGAACAAACTCCGCCTTCGATCGACGAGAAGGCTTGAAATCCACCACCCGGTCCCCATCTGGGTAATCAACCGAGCCAAAGACCCGCAACAGGGTCAGCGCGGAATCTAATTTCTGGAGAGTGAAATATGGGCAAAATCATTGGTATCGACCTGGGGACCACCAACTCCTGTGTGTCCATCCTGGAGAACGGTAACGTCAAGGTCATCGAGAACGCCGAAGGCGCTCGTACCACCCCGTCGATCATCGGCTACGCCAACGACGGCGAAATCCTGGTAGGTCAGCCGGCGAAGCGCCAGGCGGTGACCAACCCGACCAACACCCTGTACGCAGTGAAGCGCCTGATCGGCCGTCGCTTCGAAGAAGACGTCGTACAGAAAGACATCAAGATGGTGCCGTACAAGATCGTCAAGGCTGACAACGGCGACGCCTGGGTCGAGGCCAAGGGCCAGAAGATGGCTCCGCCGCAGGTCTCTGCTGAAGTCCTGAAGAAGATGAAGAAGACCGCCGAGGACTACCTGGGCGAGCCGGTCACCGAGGCGGTCATCACCGTTCCGGCCTACTTCAACGACAGCCAGCGTCAAGCCACCAAGGACGCCGGCCGCATCGCTGGTCTGGACGTCAAACGCATCATCAACGAACCGACCGCGGCCGCGCTGGCCTATGGCCTGGACAAGGCCAAGGGCGACCACACCATCATCGTCTATGACCTGGGCGGCGGTACCTTCGACGTGTCCGTGATCGAGATCGCGGAAGTCGACGGCGAGCACCAGTTCGAAGTACTGGCCACCAACGGCGACACCTTCCTCGGTGGTGAAGACTTCGACCTGCGCCTGATCGACTACCTCGTCGAGGAATTCAAGAAAGAATCCGGCATGGACCTGAAGGGCGACCCTCTGGCCATGCAGCGTCTGAAGGAAGCGGCCGAGAAGGCCAAGATCGAGCTGTCCTCGACCCAGCAGACCGACGTCAACCTGCCGTACGTCACCGCTGACGCTTCCGGCCCGAAACACCTGAACGTCAAGGTTTCCCGCGCCAAGCTGGAATCCCTGGTGGAAGACCTGGTCACCCGCACCATCGAGCCGTGCCGCGTTGCGCTGAAAGACGCAGGCCTGGACGTATCGAAGATCGACGAAGTGATCCTGGTCGGCGGCCAGACCCGCATGCCGCTGGTGCAGAAGACCGTTGCCGAGTTCTTCGGCAAGGAAGCTCGTAAGGACGTCAACCCGGACGAAGCCGTTGCCATGGGTGCTGCCATCCAGGGCGCCGTGCTGGCCGGCGACGTGAAGGACGTGCTGCTGCTCGACGTCACCCCGCTGACCCTGGGTATCGAAACCCTCGGCGGCGTGATGACCGCGCTGATCGACAAGAACACCACCATCCCGACCAAGAAGTCGCAGGTGTTCTCCACCGCCGATGACAACCAGGGCGCCGTGACCATCCACGTTCTGCAGGGCGAGCGCAAGCAGGCTGGCCAGAACAAGTCGCTGGGCAAGTTCGACCTGGCCGACATCCCGCCGGCTCCGCGCGGTGTGCCGCAGATCGAAGTGACCTTCGACATCGACGCCAACGGCATCCTGCACGTCGGCGCCAAGGACAAGGCCACCGGCAAGCAGCAGTCCATCGTGATCAAGGCCTCCTCCGGCCTGTCCGAGGACGAGATCCAGCAGATGGTCCGTGACGCCGAGGCGAATGCCGAGGAAGACCGCAAGTTCGAGGAACTGGCCGCTGCCCGCAACCAGGGTGATGC
Organism: Enterobacterales bacterium AE_CKDN230030158-1A_HGKHYDSX7; assembly: GCA_046940325.1. GTDB lineage: Bacteria > Pseudomonadota > Gammaproteobacteria > Pseudomonadales > Pseudomonadaceae > Pseudomonas. The sequence continues at coordinate 427,493 of JBKYMN010000005.1, forward strand.
GCTGGTCCACGCGACTCGCAAGATGGTCACCGAGGCTGGCGACAAGGCCACTGCCGAAGAGAAGGCTGCCATCGAGAAAGCCCTCGGCGAGCTGGAAGTGGCCGTGAAGGGCGACGACAAGGCCGAGATCGAAGCGAAGATGAATGCGCTGTCCCAGGCATCCACTCCGCTGGCGCAGAAGATGTACGCCGAACAGCCGCAGCCGGGTGCTGCCGCTCAGGGCGAGGCCGCTGACGACAAGGCTGGCGACGATGTCGTCGACGCCGAGTTCGAAGAGGTCAAGGAGAACAAGTAAGCCGCGTGCTTGCTTCCGCTCCGGCGCACCGACCAGCGTGTCGGTGCGCATGAAACGTCACGCGGGGGCTTGCTCCCGCGTTGGCGTGTCTGGGGGAACGGTTTTTAGAGTGCAGGAAAGTTATGGCCAAACGTGATTTTTACGAGGTACTGGGTGTCGAGCGCGGCGCCAGCGAAGGGGACCTGAAGAAGGCCTATCGCCGGCTCGCCATGAAGTTCCACCCGGACCGCAATCCCGGCGACAAGGAGGCCGAGGACAAATTCAAGGAGGCCAACGAGGCGTACGAGGTCCTGTCCGACGCCAGCAAGCGCGCGGCCTACGATCAGTACGGCCACGCCGGCGTCGACCCGCAGATGGGTGGCGGTGGTGCCGGCTTCGGCGGCGCGAGCTTCTCGGACATCTTCGGAGATGTGTTCAGCGACTTCTTCGGCGGTGCCGGCGGTCGTGGCGGCTCCCGTGGCGGCCCGGCCCGTGGCGCGGATCTGCGCTATACCCTCGATCTCGATCTGGAAGACGCGGTTCGCGGTACCACCGTGACCATTCGCGTTCCCACCCTGGTTGGCTGCAAGACCTGCAGTGGCAGCGGCGCCAAGCCCGGCACTACTCCGGTCACCTGTACCACTTGCGGTGGTATCGGCCAGGTACGCATGCAGCAGGGCTTCTTCTCGGTGCAGCAGACCTGCCCGCGTTGCCATGGCAGCGGCAAGATGATCACCGACCCCTGTGGTTCCTGCCACGGCCAGGGTCGGGTGGAAGAGCACAAGACCCTGTCGGTGAAGGTCCCGGCCGGCGTCGATACCGGTGACCGCATCCGCCTGACCGGCGAAGGCGAAGCTGGCGCCCATGGTGGCCCGGCGGGTGACCTGTATGTCGTGGTGAACGTGCGCGAGCACGACATCTTCCAGCGCGACGGCAAGCACCTGTACTGCGAAGTACCGATCAGCTTTGCCGATGCCGCCCTGGGTGGCGAGCTCGAAGTGCCGACCCTGGATGGTCGCGTGAAGCTGAAGATTCCCGAGGGCACCCAGACCGGCAAGCTGTTCCGCCTGCGCGGCAAGGGCGTTGCTCCGGTGCGCGGTGGCGGTGCCGGCGACCTGATGTGCCGTGTGGTCGTGGAGACGCCCGTGCAACTGGACAAGCGTCAGCGCGAACTCCTTGAAGAGTTCCGCGGTACCCTGCAGGGCAACTCTTCCAATTCGCCCAAGGCCAGTGGCTGGTTCGAGGGCATGAAGCGCTTCTTCGACGATCTATGATGCAGGGCCCCGGCGATGTGAGTCGCCCGGGGCTTTTTTAGCTGGGAGCTGTTTTATATGCGACGTATAGCCGTAATGGGCGCCGCCGGGCGCATGGGCAAGACCCTGATTGAAGCGGTCCAGCAGACCAATGGCAGCGCAGGCCTGACTGCGGCGGTCGACCGCCCGGACAGCACGCTGGTCGGCGCTGACGCTGGCGAGCTGGCCGGCCTGGGCCGCATCGGCGTGCCGCTGTCGGGCGACCTGGCCAAGGTGGTCGACGAGTTCGACGTGCTGATCGACTTCACCCACCCGACCGTAACCCTGAAGAACCTGGAAGTCTGTCGCAAGGCCGGCAAGGCCATGGTCATTGGTACCACCGGTTTTTCCGCGGCGGAGAAGGAGCTGCTGAGCGAGGCGGCGAAGGATATCCCGATCGTCTTCGCAGCCAACTACAGCGTCGGCGTGAACCTCTGCCTGAAGTTGCTCGACACCGCTGCCCGTGTTCTGGGTGACGACGTGGATATCGAGATCCTCGAGGCGCACCACCGCCACAAGGTCGATGCTCCGTCCGGCACCGCGCTGCGCATGGGTGAAGTCGTCGCCAATGCACTGGGTCGTGATCTGGAAAAAGTGGCTGTGTACGGTCGTGAAGGCCAGACCGGTGCCCGTCCGCGCGAGACCATCGGCTTCGCCACCGTGCGTGCCGGCGACGTAGTGGGCGACCACACCGTGCTGTTCGCCGCCGATGGCGAGCGAGTGGAAATCACTCACAAGGCCTCGAGCCGCATGACCTTCGCTCGTGGCGCCGTGCGTGCTGCGCAGTGGCTGGAAGGGCAGGCCAACGGCCTGTACGACATGCAGGATGTGCTCGGCCTGCGCTGAGTGGCATGGCCGTACGTCGTGCAAAAGGTGGACCATGATGTCGCATTTCTGTAAACTACAGCTTTAGTGTGTCCACTAAAAGCAGCGCAGCATGAATCACATAAAAAGCGGGATGACTTCTTCTGATGTCATCCCGCTTTTTTACAATCTGCGCACGCCCAGCCAGGCTTGAACTACGGGAGGTCTTCTTGACTAAGCCAGCCATACTTGCACTTGCCGACGGCAGCGTTTTTCGCGGTGAAGCCATCGGCGCCGACGGCCAGACCGTCGGAGAGGTGGTGTTCAACACCGCCATGACCGGCTACCAGGAAATCCTTACCGATCCTTCCTACGCCCAACAGATCGTCACCCTGACCTACCCGCACATCGGCAACACCGGCACCACGCCGGAAGACGCCGAGTCGAACAAGGTCTGGGCCGCCGGCCTGATCATTCGTGACCTGCCGCTGCTGTCCAGCAGCTGGCGCGACAAGCAGTCCCTGCCGGACTACCTGAAAGAGAACGGCACCGTTGCCATCGCCGGCATCGACACCCGCCGTCTGACCCGCATCCTGCGCGAGAAGGGTTCGCAGAATGGCTGCATCCTGGTTGGCGATGACGCCACCGAGGAAAAAGCTCTCGAACTGGCGCGCGGCTTCCCGGGCCTGAAAGGCATGGACCTGGCGAAAGTCGTGTCCTCCACCGAGAAGTACGAGTGGCGCTCCAGCGTCTGGAGCCTGGAAACCGACAGCCACCCGGAAATCGCCGCCGCCGACCTGCCGTACCACGTGGTTGCCTATGACTTCGGCGTGAAGCTGAACATCCTGCGCATGCTGGTCGCCCGCGGTTGCCGCCTGACCGTCGTGCCGGCGCAGACCCCGGCGAGCGAAGTGCTGGCCCTGAACCCGGACGGCATCTTCCTTTCCAACGGCCCTGGCGACCCCGAGCCTTGCGACTACGCCATCCAGGCGATCCGCGAGTTCCTCGACACCGAGACGCCGATCTTCGGCATCTGCCTGGGTCACCAACTGCTGGCTCTGGCTTCCGGCGCCAAGACTGTGAAAATGGGCCACGGACACCATGGCGCCAACCACCCGGTGCAGGACCTGGATTCGGGCGTGGTGATGATCACCAGCCAGAACCACGGTTTCGCCGTGGACGAGGCGAGCATGCCGGCCAACCTGCGCGCTACCCACAAGTCGCTGTTCGACGGCACCCTGCAGGGCGTCGAGCGCACCGACAAGGTGGCCTTCAGCTTCCAGGGTCACCCGGAAGCCAGCCCGGGTCCGCACGACGTGGCTCCGCTGTTCGACCGCTTCATCGCGGCGATGGCCGAGCGCCGCTGAGTCCGAGCTCGAAGAGGGAAAGAAGATGATGCCGACCCTGGGAATCACCGACCTCTGGACCTACGTCCTGGGTACGTTGTTCATCGTCCTGCTGCCGGGGCCGAACTCGCTGTTCGTCCTCGCCACCGCCGCCCAGCGCGGCGTGGCCTCGGGCTACCGGGCGGCGAGCGCGGTGTTCCTCGGCGATGCGATCCTGATGTTCCTGTCGGCGCTGGGCATCGCCTCGGTCCTCAAGGCCGAGCCGATGCTGTTCCTGGGGTTGAAGTACGTCGGCGCCGCCTACCTGTTCTATCTGGGCATTGGCATGCTCCGCGGTGGTTGGCAGAAGTTGCGCCACCCGCTGGAAGCGGCCGCCGCGCCGGCCAGGGAAGTGGACGTCAACCAGCCGTTCCGCAAGGCGCTGCTGCTGAGCCTGTCCAACCCCAAGGCGATCCTCTTCTTCATTTCCTTCTTCATCCAGTTCGTCGACCCGGGTTACGCCTACCCCGGCCTGTCGTTCCTGGTACTGGGCACGATCCTCGAGATCATCAGCGCCCTGTACCTGAGTTTCCTGATTTTCTCCGGTGTGCGTCTGGCGGCCTGGTTCCGTCGGCGGCAACGGCTGGCTGCCGGCGCCTCGAGTGGCGTCGGCGCCCTGTTCGTCGGCTTTGGCGTGAAGCTGGCCAGCGCAACCCTTTCCTGAATATTGCAACGAGAGTCCCATGCCCAAGCGTACAGACATCAAGAGCATCCTGATCCTCGGCGCCGGCCCGATCGTCATCGGCCAGGCCTGCGAGTTCGACTACTCCGGCGCACAGGCCTGCAAGGCCCTGAAGGAAGAAGGCTTCCGTGTCATCCTGGTGAACTCCAACCCGGCCACCATCATGACCGACCCGGCCATGGCCGACGCCACCTACATCGAGCCGATCAAGTGGCAGACCGTCGCCAAGATCATCGAAAAGGAGCGCCCTGACGCGCTGCTGCCGACCATGGGTGGCCAGACCGCCCTGAACTGCGCCCTGGACCTGGAGCGCCATGGCGTGCTCGAGCAGTTCGGCGTGGAAATGATCGGCGCCAACGCCGACACCATCGACAAGGCCGAAGACCGTTCGCGCTTCGACAAGGCCATGCGCGACATCGGTCTGGCCTGCCCGCGCTCGGGCATTGCCCACACCATGGAAGAAGCCTACGGCGTGCTGGAGAAGGTCAACTTCCCGTGCATCATCCGTCCGTCCTTCACCATGGGCGGCACCGGCGGCGGCATCGCCTACAACCGCGAAGAATTCGAGGAAATCTGCACCCGTGGTCTGGATCTGTCGCCGACCAACGAGCTGCTGATCGACGAATCGCTGATCGGCTGGAAGGAATACGAGATGGAGGTTGTCCGCGACAAGAAGGACAACTGCATCATCGTCTGCGCCATCGAGAACTTCGACCCGATGGGCGTGCACACCGGTGACTCGATCACCGTAGCGCCGGCGCAGACCCTGACCGACAAGGAATACCAGATCATGCGCAACGCCTCGCTGGCGGTGCTGCGTGAGATCGGTGTGGAAACCGGCGGTTCCAACGTGCAGTTCGGCATCTGCCCGAACACTGGCCGCATGGTCGTGATCGAGATGAACCCGCGTGTATCGCGTTCCTCGGCGCTGGCTTCCAAGGCCACCGGCTTCCCGATCGCCAAGATCGCCGCCAAGCTGGCTGTCGGCTATACCCTCGACGAACTGCAGAACGACATCACCGGCGGCCGCACCCCGGCGTCCTTCGAGCCGGCCATCGACTACGTCGTCACCAAGATCCCGCGTTTCGCCTTCGAGAAATTCCCGAAAGCCGACGCCCGCCTGACCACCCAGATGAAATCCGTGGGTGAAGTCATGGCCATCGGCCGTACCTTCCAGGAGTCCGTGCAGAAAGCCCTGCGCGGCCTGGAAGTCGGCGCCACCGGTTTCGATCCGAAGCTCGACCTGAGCAACCCGGAAGCCGAGAGCATCCTCAAGCGCGAGCTGACCGTGCCCAATGCCGACCGCATCTGGTACGTCGCCGACGCCTTCCGTGCCGGCAAGAGCATTGCCGAAGTCTTCGACCTGACCCGCATCGACGAGTGGTTCCTGGTGCAGATCGAAGACCTGGTCAAGGACGAAGAGCGCGTCAAGACCCTGGGTCTGTCCGCCATTGACCGTGAGCTGATGCTCAAGCTCAAGCGCAAGGGCTTCTCCGATGCGCGCCTGGCCACTCTGCTCGGCGTGACCGAGAAGAACCTGCGCAACCATCGTCACAAGCTCAAGGTGCTGCCGGTCTACAAGCGCGTCGACACCTGCGCCGCTGAATTCGCCACCGACACCGCCTACATGTACTCGACCTACGAGGAAGAGTGCGAGGCCAACCCGTCGAGCCGCGACAAGATCATGATCCTGGGCGGCGGTCCGAACCGTATCGGCCAGGGCATCGAGTTCGACTACTGCTGCGTACACGCCGCGCTGGCCATGCGTGAAGACGGTTACGAGACCATCATGGTCAACTGCAACCCGGAAACCGTCTCCACCGACTACGACACTTCCGACCGCCTGTACTTCGAGCCGGTGACCCTGGAAGACGTGCTGGAAATCGTCCGCGTCGAGCAGCCCAAGGGCGTCATCGTGCAGTACGGCGGCCAGACTCCGCTGAAACTCTGCCGCGCCCTGGAAGAGGCCGGCGTACCGATCATCGGCACCAGCCCGGACGCCATCGACCGCGCCGAAGACCGCGAGCGCTTCCAGCAGATGGTCCAGCGCCTGAACCTGCGCCAGCCGGCCAACGCCACCGCGCGCAGCGAAGACCAGGCCCTGGAACTGTCGAAAAACATCGGTTACCCGATGGTAGTGCGCCCGTCCTATGTACTGGGCGGCCGTGCGATGGAAATCGTCTACCAGGAAGAAGAGCTCAAGCGCTACATGCGCGAAGCCGTGAAGGTGTCCAACGACAGCCCGGTGCTGCTGGACCGCTTCCTGAACTGCGCCATCGAAGTCGATATCGACGCAGTGTGCGACGGCGAAACCGTGGTGATCGGCGCGATCATGCAGCACATCGAACAGGCCGGCGTGCACTCCGGTGACTCCGCCTGCTCGCTGCCGCCGTATTCGCTGCCGCAGCACATCCAGGACGAGATCCGCGAGCAGGTCAAGAAGATGGCCCTGGAGCTCGGCGTGGTCGGCCTGATGAACGTGCAGATGGCCGTTCAGGGCGAAGACATCTACGTGATCGAGGTGAACCCGCGCGCGTCCCGTACCGTGCCGTTCGTCTCCAAGTGCATCGGCGAATCGCTGGCCAAGGTCGCGGCCCGCGTCATGGCTGGCAAGACCCTGGCGGAAGTCGGCTTCACCCAGGAGGTGATCCCGCCGTACTATAGCGTCAAGGAAGCGGTGTTCCCGTTCGCCAAGTTCCCGGGCGTCGACCCGATCCTCGGCCCAGAGATGAAGTCCACTGGCGAGGTGATGGGGGTCGGCGACAGCTTCGGTGAGGCCTTCGCAAAAGCCCAGTTGGGTGCCAGCGAAATCCTGCCGAACGCCGGTTGCGCCTTCATCAGCGTCCGCGAGGACGACAAGCCGCAAGCCGTTCAGGTCGCCCGTGACCTGGTCGCGCTGGGCTTCGAGGTGGTCGCCACTGCTGGCACCGCCAAGGTGATCGAGGCTGCCGGTCTGCCGGTGCGCCGCGTGAACAAGGTGACCGAGGGCCGTCCTCACGTGGTCGACATGATCAAGAATGACGAAGTCACTCTGATCATCAACACCACCGAAGGCCGCCAGTCCATCGCTGACTCGTACTCCATCCGTCGTAACGCCCTGCAGCACAAGATCTACTGCACCACCACCATTGCGGCGGGGCAGGCGATCTGTGAGGCGCTCAAGTTCGGTCCCGAGAAGACCGTTCGCCGTCTGCAGGATCTCCATGCAGGAATCAACGCATGAGCAAATTTCCAATGACCGTCCAGGGCGCCCGCGCCCTGGAAGAAGAACTGAAACACCTGAAGACCGTTCTGCGCCCGCAGATCACCCAGGCCATCGCCGAAGCGCGTGAACTGGGCGACCTCAAGGAAAACGCCGAGTACCACGCGGCTCGTGAGCAGCAAGGCATGTCCGAGGCTCGCATCCGCGATATCGAGGCCAAGCTGTCCAACGCGCAGATCATCGACGTGACCACCATTCCGCACAGCGGCAAGGTGATCTTCGGCACGACCGTGGATATCGCCAACGTCGAGACCGACGAGACCGTGACCTACCAGATCGTCGGCGACGACGAGGCGGACATCAAGAACAGCAAGATCTCGGTCAACTCGCCGATCGCCCGTGCGCTGATCGGCAAGACCGAAGGCGATGCCGTACTGGTGAAGACCCCGGGTGGCGACGTCGAGTACGAGATCGTTGAAGTCCGCCACGCCTGATCGGCAAACCCTCAGCGCAGGCACCATCAGCTGGCTGCTGGCCCAGACATTCTGGGTCGGCGGCCTGTGGCTGCTTCAGTTCGTGGTGCTGCCGGCGCTGGACAAGGTCGGCTTCGCGCCGCTGTTGGTGGAGGCCGTTGCCGAGGCCTTGAAGCCGCTGTTGCTTGGCTTTGCCGGTTTCTGCGCGCTGTTGCAGGGCTTGGTGCTCTGGCAGGCGCGAGGCGCCGGCGCCTTTCTGCGGGAAGTGCGCGGTCAGCTGCTGCTGGCGGTGCTGGGCATGACGCTGACTTTCTTCGTGGTGCGCCAGTTCGTGCCGGATGCCCAGCGCTGGTTCTGGTTCAATTATCTGGTGGTGGCGCTGTTCGGCCTGCTGCTGGTGCTGCAGCCGGTACCGGGGCGGGACGAGCGGAGCTGACGCGGCGGAGCCTTGCGGGCTCCGCGCTGCCGGGCTTGACTGTCAGAGACCGCTGTAGCGGCTGATGTTCGACAGGTTCTTGTTCGGCTTGGGATTGCGGCGATAGATCAGTGCCATCTTGCCGATGGTCTGAACCAGTTCGCAGCTGCCGGTCTGGCAGAGTTCGTCGATCAGCGCACGACGGTCGTCGCGTTCGGTGATGCGGAACTGCACCTTGATCAGTTCATGATCGTTGAGCGCACGCTCAAGCTCGGCCATCACACCTTCCGAGAGACCGTTTTCAGCAACGGTCAATACGGGTTTCAGGTGATGCCCGATAGATTTGAACTGCTTTTTCTGCTCCTGAGAGAGCGCCATAATCTGACCCCTGGGAAAAAAGGCGGATATTCTACCCGAGTTTCGATACGACCGGGATGCCGCTCAGACGAGGTATTACGTGGCCCGTTCCAAGACTAGCCATCGCTGGCTGAAAGAACATTTCGACGATCCGTACGTGAAGATGGCACAACGCGACGGCTATCGCTCGCGCGCCAGCTACAAGCTGCTGGAAATCCAGGAGAAGGATCGCATCCTGCGCCCCGGCATGACCGTGGTCGACCTCGGCGCCGCGCCGGGCGGCTGGTCGCAGGTCACCAGTCGGGTGATCGGTGACAAGGGCACCCTGATCGCCTCGGACATTCTGCCGATGGACAGCATCCCGGACGTCACCTTCATCCAGGGTGACTTCACCGAGGACGAGGTCTTCGCCCAGCTGCTCGAGGCCATCGGAGAAAATCCGGTAGACCTTGTGATTTCCGATATGGCCCCCAATATGAGTGGATTGCCCGCCGTGGACATGCCCCGAGCGATGTTCCTCTGCGAGCTGGCCCTGGACCTGTGCACCCGCGTGCTGCGTCCGGGGGGCGATTTCCTGATCAAGATTTTCCAGGGTGAGGGTTTCGACGCTTACCACAAGATGGTTCGCGAGAACTTCGAGAAGGTGCAGATGCGCAAGCCGCTGTCGTCCCGCGACCGTTCGCGGGAGCAGTATCTGCTCGCACGAGGCTTTCGCGGCGCCTAGACTGGAATGATTGGGCCGGCTTTTGGTCTATGCCTTGCAGGTTTTGCTTGTGCCGGTGAAAACCGGGGTTCATAAAGGGTTACAGACGGCGCCTGCCTGGCGGCGGGCGTTGTGTAGTAATTTTGGCCGGAAGGAGTCTGGCCGTCGTGAGAAGCGGTTTCCAGGGCGGAGCCGGCTTCAGAGGGTAGTCAATTGAACGACATGGCAAAGAACCTGATTCTGTGGCTGATCATCGCGGCGGTACTCGTCACCGTGATGAACAACTTCTCCAGCCCGAGCGAGCCGCAGACGCTCAACTATTCCGACTTCATCCAGCAGGTGAAGGACGGCAAGGTCGAGCGCGTGACCGTCGACGGCTACGTCATCACTGGCAAGCGCCAGGATGGCGACACCTTCAAGACCATCCGCCCGGCGATCCAGGACAACGGCCTGATCGGTGACCTGGTCAACAACAACGTGGTCGTCGAAGGCAAGCAGCCCGAACAGCAGAGCATCTGGACTCAGCTGCTGGTGGCCAGCTTCCCGATCCTGGTGATCATCGCGGTCTTCATGTTCTTCATGCGCCAGATGCAGGGCGGTGGCGGTGGACGCGGCGGCCCGATGAGCTTCGGCAAGAGCAAGGCGCGCCTGCTGTCGGAAGACCAGGTGAAGACCACCTTCGCCGACGTTGCCGGTTGCGACGAGGCCAAGGAAGAAGTCAGCGAACTGGTGGAATTCCTCCGCGATCCGGGCAAGTTCCAGCGCCTGGGCGGCCGTATCCCGCGCGGCGTGCTGATGGTCGGTCCGCCCGGTACCGGTAAGACCCTGCTCGCCAAGGCCATCGCCGGCGAAGCCAAGGTGCCGTTCTTCACCATCTCCGGTTCGGACTTCGTGGAAATGTTCGTCGGCGTGGGCGCCTCGCGCGTTCGCGACATGTTCGACCAGGCCAAGAAGCACGCACCCTGCATCATCTTCATTGACGAGATCGACGCCGTGGGTCGCCATCGTGGCGCGGGCCTGGGCGGCGGTCACGACGAGCGCGAACAGACTCTCAACCAGTTGCTGGTGGAGATGGACGGCTTCGAGATGAATGACGGCATCATCGTCATCGCCGCGACCAACCGTCCGGACGTGCTCGACCCCGCGCTGCTGCGTCCGGGCCGCTTCGACCGCCAGGTGGTGGTCGGCCTGCCGGATATCCGTGGCCGCGAACAGATTCTGAAAGTGCACATGCGCAAGGTTCCGCTGGGCGACAACGTCGATCCCGCCGTGATCGCGCGCGGTACCCCGGGCTTCTCCGGTGCCGACCTGGCCAACCTGGTCAACGAGGCGTCGCTGTTCGCCGCCCGCTCCAACAAGCGCATCGTCGACATGCGTGAGTTCGAGCTGGCCAAGGACAAGATCATGATGGGCGCCGAGCGCAAGACCATGGTCATGTCCGAGAAGGAGAAGAAGAACACCGCGTTCCACGAGGCGGGCCACGCGATCGTCGGCCGCCTGGTGCCGGAACACGACCCGGTCTACAAGGTGTCCATCATTCCGCGCGGCCGCGCCTTGGGCGTGACCATGTTCCTGCCGGAAGAGGATCGCTACAGTCTGTCCAAGCGTGCCCTGGAAAGCCAGATCTGCTCGCTGTTCGGTGGTCGTATCGCCGAAGAAATGACTCTGGGCTTCGAAGGCGTCACCACCGGCGCGTCCAACGACATCATGCGTGCCACCCAACTGGCGCGGAACATGGTGACCAAGTGGGGCCTGTCGGAAAAACTCGGCCCGCTGATGTATGCTGAAGAAGAAGGCGAAGTCTTCCTCGGCCGCAGCGCTGGTGGCCAGCATTCCAACATCTCGGGCGAAACGGCCAAGCTGATCGACCAGGAAGTGCGCCGCATCATCGACGACTGCTACGGCACCGCCAAGCGCCTGCTGGAAGAGAATCGCGACAAGCTCGACATGATGGCCGACGCGCTGATGAAGTACGAAACCATCGACGCCGACCAGATCGACGACATCATGGCCGGCCGCACGCCGCGCGAACCGCGTGACTGGCAGGGCGGCAACTCCGGCTCCTCCGGCAACGCCGCTGCGCCGCGCGACGAAGGTCGCCAGGAAAACCCGATTGGCGGGCCCGCCGGCGAACACTGAGAGCACTGAATGAGTTCGTTGTACCACCCGACCCGGTTGCCTTGCGGCAACCGGGTTCTTGATTTAAGCCGCCCGCACGTCATGGGCATCCTCAATGTCACTCCCGACTCCTTCTCCGACGGTGGGCGCTTCAATCGGCACGATGCCGCGTTGCGTCATGCGGCGGAGATGGTCGCGGCCGGCGCCACGCTGATCGATATCGGTGGCGAGTCGACCCGGCCGGGCGCACGCGTGGTTTCACCCACCGAGGAGCTCGAGCGCGTGGCTCCGGTGGTCGAGGCCATCGCACGCGAGCTGGATGTGGTGATCTCGGTGGATACCTCCACCCCGGCAGTGATGCGCGAGACGGCGCGTCTCGGTGCGGGGCTGATCAATGACGTGCGCTCCCTGCAGCGCGATGGCGCCCTGGATGCGGCGGTCGATACCGGGCTTCCGGTTTGCCTGATGCACATGCGCGGCGAGCCTGGGAACATGCAGGACGATCCGCGCTATCCGGACATCCTCCAGGAGGTCCGTGACTTCCTTGAGGAGCGCATTGCGCTGTGCGAAACCGTGGGCATTGCCCGTGAGCGGATCGTCATCGATCCTGGCTTCGGTTTTGCCAAGACGCAGAGCCACAACCTGAACCTGTTCCGACAGATGGACAGGCTGATGGACATGGGCTGCCCGCTGCTGGTCGGTGTCTCGCGCAAGAGCATGATCGGCCGGGCGCTGGGGCGCGAAGTGGGGGAGCGCCTGTATGGCAGTCTCGCGCTGGCGGCCCTGGCGGTGACCAAGGGAGCCAGCATCATCCGTGTCCATGATGTCGCCGAGACAGTGGATGTGGTCCGAATGATTCACGCAGTGGAAAGTGCAACGGAAGAGGGGATGCCCGCATGAGCAGGAAGTATTTTGGTACCGATGGCATTCGCGGGCGCGTAGGCACTCCGCCGATCACCCCGGACTTCGTGCTCAAGCTGGGCTGGGCCGTGGGCATGGCCTTCCGTCAGCAGGGCAAGTGCCGCGTGCTGGTGGGCAAGGACACGCGGATTTCCGGCTACATGTTCGAGTCCGCACTGGAGGCCGGCCTGTCCGCCGCCGGTGCCGACGTTATGCTGCTGGGGCCCATGCCGACTCCCGGCATCGCCTACCTGACCCGCACCTTCCACGCCGAGGCCGGCATCGTTATCAGTGCTTCGCACAACCCGCATGACGACAATGGCATCAAGTTCTTCTCCGGCCAGGGTACCAAGCTGCCCGATGAGGTGGAGCTGATCATCGAGGAGCTCCTGGATGCGCCGATGACCGTGGTCGAGTCCGCGCGCCTGGGCAAGGTCTCGCGGATCAACGACGCCGCCGGTCGCTACATCGAGTTCTGCAAGAGCAGCGTGCCGTCGAACACCAGCTTCGCCGGCCTGCGCATCGCGCTCGATTGTGCCCATGGCGCGACCTACAAGATCGCGCCCAATGTGTTCCGCGAGCTGGGCGCCGAAGTCTTCGTCATCGGTGCCGAGCCCAATGGCCTGAACATCAACGACCGCTGCGGCTCGACCCATATGGGGGCGCTGCAGGAGGCCGTGCTGGCCAATCACGCGGATATCGGCATTGCCTTCGATGGCGACGGCGACCGGGTGATGATGGTCGATCACACCGGCACCATCGTCGATGGTGACGAGATCCTCTACCTCATCGCGCGCGACATGCTCGATCGCGGCAAGCTGCACGGTGGTGTCGTCGGGACGCTGATGAGCAACCTGGGCCTGGAGCTTGCGCTGCAGGACCTGCATATCCCCTTCGCCCGAGCCAAGGTGGGGGACCGCTATGTGATGTCCGAGCTGCAGTCGCGCAACTGGCAGCTGGGCGGTGAGAACTCCGGCCACGTGGTCTGCTACCAGCACACCACGACCGGCGACGCGATCATTGCGGCGCTGCAGGTGCTGATGGCGCTGAAAACCCGCGGGCAGAACCTGGCCGAGGCGCGCATGGGTATTCGCAAATGCCCGCAGGTGCTGATCAACGTGCGCTTCGCCGGTGGCGGTGTGGATCCGCTGGATCATCCGGCGGTGAAGGAGGCCTGCGCCAAGGTGACCGACGAGATGGCCGGTCGCGGTCGTGTCCTGCTGCGCAAATCCGGTACCGAACCGCTGGTGCGGGTGATGGTCGAGGGTGACGAAGAAGCTCGCGTACGTGCCTATGCCGAACAATTGGCAAAAGTCGTTACAGAGGTATGTGCTTGATTTCTCTTGTCAGTTCCCAAAGCGTCGAGTAATATCTGCGCCCACTTTGCTCAGCGAGGTACAGCATGCGTCGACCCTTGGTGGCCGGTAATTGGAAAATGCACGGTACCCGCTCCAGCGTAACGGAGCTGATCAAAGGCCTGCGTCAACTGGCTCTTCCCACGGGTGTCGATGTGGCGGTGTTCCCGCCCTGTCTGTACATCAGTCAGGTCGTTCAAGGTCTGAATGGAAAGGCGGTTGCCGTCGGTGCGCAGAATTGCGCGGTTGAGCCGATGCAGGGCGCCCTTACGGGTGAGATCGCAGCCAGTCAGTTGATGGATGCGAGTTGTTCCCTGGTGCTGGTTGGCCACTCCGAGCGCCGCCTGATCCTGGGCGAGAGCGATGGCGTGGTCAGTCGCAAGTTTGCGGCGGCTCAGTCGTGTGGCCTGGTTCCTATCCTGTGCGTGGGTGAGACCCGCGAGCAGCGTGAGGCAGGCAAGACTCTTGAGGTTGTCGGGCGCCAATTGGGCTCGGTAATCGAAGATCTCGGTGTCGGGGCTTTCTCCCGTGCCGTTGTGGCTTACGAGCCGGTGTGGGCGATTGGGACGGGGCTGACCGCTTCTCCCGAGCAAGCCCAGGAAGTACATGCGGCGATTCGCGCGCAGATCTCGGCGGAAAACGCAGAGGTGGCAAGCGGCCTTCGTCTCCTGTACGGCGGCAGCGTCAAGGTAGCCAGTGCTGCCCAGCTGTTCGCGATGCCGGATATCGATGGGGGGCTCATTGGTGGGGCTTCCCTGAATGCGGATGAGTTCGGTGCGATCTGTCGCGCCGCAGGAAACTGAAGATGCTGGAAACAGTTGTAATCGTGATTCACCTGCTGATGGCGCTGGGTCTGGTTGTGCTGGTCCTGCTTCAGCAAGGCAAGGGTGCCGACGCCGGTGCGTCGTTCGGTGCAGGTGCTTCGGCCACCGTTTTCGGTAGCCAGGGTTCTGCTACCTTCCTGAGCCGCTTTACTGCTATACTCGCTGCAGTTTTTTTCATTACCAGCTTGGGTTTAGCGTATTTTGCTAAAGAAAAAGCTGATATGATTCGTCACGCTGGGCTTCCTGATCCGGCAGTGATGGAGCAGAAGCAGGAACAAGCTCCGGCAGCTAGCGATGTGCCGGGCGCGCAAGGGCAACCTCAAGCCCCTGCAGGCGGTAACGGCGACGTTCCGGCGGCTCCTGAGCAGAAGTAAGCAGGCAAGAGTTTTTGCCGAGGTGGTGGAATTGGTAGACACGCTACCTTGAGGTGGTAGTGGCCATAGGCTGTAGGGGTTCGAGTCCCCTCCTCGGTACCATATACGAAAAGGCCCGCAGTGCGGGCCTTGTCGTTTCGGAGTTTCGGTTGACCTTCAAGGGGCTCAACCGTATAATTTCGCACCAGCTTTGACGCGGGATGGAGCAGTCTGGTAGCTCGTCGGGCTCATAACCCGAAGGTCGTAGGTTCAAATCCTGCTCCCGCAACCAGTTTGGCAGAGCCCCTTTTCAGGGGCTTTTTGCTAGCTGGACAGTCCGTGCCGCCAGGTCAGGGCGGTCCTTAAGGGATGGGCGTTTCGCCCATTTTTTGTTTCTACAGCATACGCGAGGCGATCAGGTGTCGAGCAAGCTAGAACAGTTGCAGGCCTTGTTGGCCCCTGTAGTAGAAGCGCTCGGCTATGAGTGCTGGGGCCTGGAGTTCATTTCCCAAGGTCGTCATTCCCTGCTCCGGGTTTATATCGATCGTGCGGAAGGCATCCTGATCGATGACTGCGAAATCGTCAGTCGTCAGGTCAGTGGCATCCTCGACGTGGAAGACCCGATCAGTGGCGAGTACACCCTGGAGGTGTCGTCGCCCGGCATGGATCGGCCTCTCTTCACGCTTGAGCAGTTCGCCCGCTATGTCGGCGAGCAGGTGAAGATCAAGCTGCGCACGCCTTTCGAACGGCGGCGCAATTTCCAGGGCATTCTCCGTGGTGTGGAGGAGCAGGATGTGGTGGTCCTGGTGGACGACCATGAATACCTGCTGCCGGTCGACTCGATCGACAAGGCCAACATCATTCCCCGATTTGAGTGAGCCGCCAGAGCGCGGATTCCAATGGATTGAAAGGCGAGGCGTACGATGAGCAAAGAAGTACTGCTGGTTGTTGAGTCGGTATCCAACGAGAAGGGTGTACCGCCTGGCGTGATTTTCGAAGCGCTGGAGCTGGCCCTGGCAACCGCGACCAAAAAGCGTTTCGAGGACGAGGTTGACCTGCGCGTGGAGATCAACCGCGCCAATGGCAACTACGAGACTTTCCGTCGCTGGACCATCGTCGAGGACGAGGATTACTCCAATCCGGCGTCTGAGCTGACCGTCGAGGACGTGCAGGAAGATCACCCCGGCATGAAAGCCGGCGAGGTCATCGAAGAGAAGATCGAGTCCATCGAGTTCGGTCGCATCGCCGCCCAGACCGCCAAACAGGTCATCGTGCAGAAGGTCCGCGAGGCCGAGCGCGCCCAGGTGGTCGACGCCTACCGCGAGAAGGTCAACGAGATCATCTCCGGCACCGTCAAGAAGGTCACCCGCGACAACGTGATCGTCGACCTGGGCAACAACGCTGAAGCGCTGCTGGCCCGCGATCAGATCATCCCGCGTGAAACCTTCCGCGTCGGCACCCGCGTGCGCGCCCTGCTGAAGGAAATCCGCAGCGAGAACCGCGGCCCGCAACTGATCCTGTCGCGTACCGCGCCGGAAATGCTGATCGAGCTGTTCCGCATCGAAGTACCGGAAATCGCCGAGCAACTGATCGACGTGATGGCCGCTGCCCGTGATCCGGGTTCGCGCGCCAAGATCGCCGTTCGCTCCAAGGACAAACGTATCGACCCGCAGGGCGCCTGCATCGGTATGCGTGGTTCCCGCGTCCAGGCCGTCTCCGGCGAACTGGGCGGCGAGCGTGTGGACATCGTCCTCTGGGACGACAACCCCGCGCAGTTCGTGATCAACGCCATGGCTCCGGCCGAAGTGGCGGCGATCATCGTCGACGAAGATACCCACACCATGGATATCGCCGTCGCCGAGGACAACCTGGCACAGGCCATCGGCCGCAGTGGCCAGAACGTCCGTCTGGCCAGCCAGCTCACCGGCTGGACCCTGAACGTGATGACCGAGGCCGATATCCAGGCCAAACAGCAGGCTGAAACTGGCGACATCCTGCAGCGCTTCGTCGACGAGCTGGATGTCGATGAAGAACTCGCCCAGGTTCTGGTTGAAGAAGGTTTCACCACCCTGGAAGAGATTGCCTACGTACCGATGGAAGAGATGCTCAGCATCGACGGCTTCGACGAAGACATCGTCAACGAGCTGCGCTCGCGTGCCAAGGACCGCCTGCTGACCAAAGCCATCGCCACTGAAGAAAAACTCGCCGACGCACAACCTGCCGAAGACCTGCTCAGCCTCGATGGCATGACCAAAGAGCTGGCCGTGGACCTGGCGCTGCGTGGCGTAACCACCCGTGAAGATCTTGCCGAGCAATCCATTGACGATCTGCTCGACATCGACGGCATGGACGAAGAGCGTGCCGGCAAGTTGATCATGGCCGCCCGGGCCCATTGGTTCGAGTAAGCATTCGCGGCCTGAGGAGAGAAGTGCATGACGCAAGTCACGGTGAAAGAACTGGCCAAGACGGTCGATACGCCGGTAGAGCGCCTGCTGCAGCAGATGCGCGAAGCAGGTCTGCCGCATAACAACGCCGAGCAGGTAGTGACCGACAGCGAGAAACAAGCGCTGCTGGCCCACCTCAAAGGCAGCCATGGTGATCGCGCGGATGAGCCGCGCAAGATCACTCTGCAACGCAAGACGACTTCGACCTTGAGAGTCGCTGGCAGCAAGACCGTCAGCGTCGAGGTCCGCAAGAAGAAGACCTACGTCAAGCGCGATCCTGAAGAGCTCGAGGCCGAGCGCCAGCGTGAGCTGGAAGAACAACGTGCCGCTGAAGAAGCTGTACGTCTGAAGGCCGAGGAAGAGGCCCGTCAGCGCGCCGCCGAGGAAGAGGCTCGCCGTCAGGCGGATGCCGCTCGCCAGGCTGCTACCGCTGCGCCTGCTGCCGCTGCTGCTCCGGCTGCTGCCGAAGCGCCGCGCGCTGCGGCTCCCGCTCCGGCTGCCCCGGCCGCTGCTGCTCCTGCTGCGGATGACCGCAAGAAGGAAGAGCCGCGCCGTGCGCCCAAGCGCGAGGACGAGGACGAGCGCCGTGATCGCAAGCATGCCCAGCATCGCCCGTCGATCAAGGAAAAGGAAAAGACCACCGCGCCGCGAGTCGTGCGCAGTGGTGGCGACGACGACGACAGCTTTGGCCGTCGCGGCGGTGGCCGTGGCAAAGGCAAGCTGAAGAAGCGTAACCAGCACGGGTTCCAGAGCCCGACAGGACCGATTGTGCGTGAAGTGAATATCGGCGAAACCATCACCGTGGGCGATCTCGCTGCCCAGATGTCGGTGAAGGGCGCTGAGGTCGTCAAGTTCATGTTCAAGATGGGCACCCCGGTGACCATCAACCAGGTACTCGACCAGGAGACCGCCCAGCTGATCGCCGAAGAGCTCGGCCACAAGGTCAAGCTGGTCAGCGAGAACGCCCTGGAAGAGCAGCTGGCCGAATCCCTGAAGTTCGAAGGCGAGGCGGTATCCCGCGCGCCGGTCGTAACCGTGATGGGCCACGTCGACCACGGCAAGACCTCGCTGCTCGACTACATCCGTCGTGCGAAGGTTGCAGCTGGCGAAGCCGGCGGCATCACCCAGCACATCGGCGCCTACCACGTGGAAACCGACCGCGGCATGGTCACCTTCCTCGACACCCCTGGCCACGCCGCGTTCACCGCGATGCGTGCCCGTGGTGCCCAGGCGACCGACATCGTCATCCTCGTGGTGGCAGCGGACGACGGCGTGATGCCGCAGACCCAGGAAGCCGTGCAGCACGCGAAAGCGGCTGGTGTGCCGATCGTGGTTGCGGTGAACAAGATCGACAAGCCCGACGCCAACCCGGACAACATCAAGAACGGCCTGGCCGCTCTGGACGTGATTCCGGAAGAGTGGGGCGGCGATGCTCCGTACGTTCACGTCTCCGCCAAGCTGGGTACCGGCGTCGACGAGCTGCTCGAAGCCGTGCTGCTGCAGGCTGAAGTACTCGAACTCAAAGCCACTCCGTCGGCCCCGGGCCGTGGCGTGGTGGTCGAGTCCCGTCTGGACAAGGGCCGCGGCCCGGTAGCCACCGTGCTGGTCCAGGACGGCACCCTGCGTCAGGGCGACATGGTCCTGGTCGGCGTCAACTACGGCCGCGTCCGTGCGATGCTCGACGAGAACGGCAAGCCGATCAAGGAAGCCGGTCCGTCCATTCCGGTCGAGATCCTCGGCCTGGATGGCACTCCGGATGCCGGTGACGAGATGACCGTGGTTGCCGACGAGAAGAAGGCCCGCGAAGTCGCTCTGTTCCGTCAAGGCAAGTTCCGCGAAGTGAAACTGGCTCGTGCCCACGCCGGCAAGCTGGAAAACATCTTCGAGAACATGGGCCAGGAAGAGAAGAAGACCCTCAACATCGTGCTCAAGTCCGATGTCCGTGGTTCGCTGGAGGCCCTGCAGGGCTCGCTCAGCGGCCTGGGCAACGACGAAGTGCAGGTTCGCGTGGTCGGTGGCGGCGTCGGTGGTATCACCGAGTCCGATGCCAACCTGGCGCTGGCCTCCAACGCGGTGCTGTTCGGCTTCAACGTCCGTGCTGACGCCGGTGCGCGCAAGATCGTCGAGTCCGAAGGCCTCGACATGCGTTACTACAACGTGATCTACGACATCATCGAAGACGTCAAGAAAGCCCTGACCGGCATGCTCGGCAGCGATGTTCGCGAGAACATCCTGGGCATCGCCGAAGTGCGCGACGTGTTCCGTTCGCCGAAGTTCGGCGCGGTTGCCGGCTGCATGGTCACCGAGGGTCTGGTGCACCGCAACCGTCCGATTCGTGTACTGCGCGACGACGTGGTTATCTTCGAAGGCGAGCTGGAGTCCCTGCGTCGCTTCAAGGATGACGTCTCGGAAGTACGTGCCGGCATGGAGTGCGGTATCGGCGTGAAGAGCTACAACGACGTCCGCGTCGGCGACAAGATCGAAGTGTTCGAGAAGGTCGAAGTCGCTCGTACTCTGTAAGGGTATTCGAGCGTGAACGCAGCGCCCGGGCCGGCTTTCCAGCTGTCCCGGGCGTTTGCCGCTTTCAGACCCGGAGCCTCTCGGCTCGGGTAAGCAGGTTAGAAAAATGGCCAAAGAGTACAGCCGTACCCAGCGTATCGGCGACCAGATGCAGCGCGAACTGGCGCTGCTGATCCAGCGTGAAATCAAGGACCCGCGTCTCGGTCTGGTGACCATCACCGGCGTCGACGTGGCCCGCGACCTGTCCCATGCCAAGGTGTACGTCACCGTGATGGGCCAGGACGACAACGCCGAAGTGGTGAAGCAGAACACCAGCATCCTCAACGATGCCGCCGGTTTCCTGCGCATGCAGCTGGGCAAGGCGATGAAGCTGCGCACCGTGCCGCAACTGCACTTCAGCTACGACGCCAGCATCCGCCGTGGTGCCGAGCTGTCGGCGCTGATCGAGCGCGCAGTGGCTGCCGATCGTCGCGGCGGCGATTCCGAGGAGTAACGCGTGGCCCAGGTGAAACGCATTCGCCGTGCGGTCAACGGCGTGCTGATTCTCGACAAGCCGCGTGGCATGAGCTCTAACCAGGCCCTGCAGAAGGTGCGCTGGCTGCTCAACGCCGAGAAGGCTGGCCACACCGGCAGCCTCGACCCGTTGGCCACCGGCGTGCTGCCGCTGTGCTTCGGCGAGGCGACCAAGTTCTCCCAGTACCTGCTCGATGCCGACAAGGCCTACGAGACGGTGGCCCAGCTGGGCGTCACCACCACCACCGGCGATGCCGAGGGCGAGGTGGTCGAGCAGCGCGAGGTGACCGTTGGTCGGGAGGCCATCGAGGCCCTGCTGCCGCGCTTCCGCGGCGATATAGAGCAGGTGCCGCCGATGTACTCGGCGCTGAAGAAGGATGGCCAGCCGTTGTACAAGCTGGCTCGTGCGGGAGAGGTAGTGGAGCGCGAGGCGCGTTCTGTTACTATTGCGCGCCTGGAAATGCTCGCGTTCGAGTCGCCCTGTGCGACCTTGGCCGTTTCCTGCAGCAAGGGCACCTACATTCGCACCCTGGTCGAAGACCTCGGCCGCGAACTCGGGTGCGGCGCACATGTCGCCGCCTTGCGCCGGACACAGGCCGGGCCGTTTCAGCTGAACCAGTCGGTGACGCTGGAAGAGCTCGAGAAAGCCCATGCCGAGGGTGGCAACGAAGCCCTCGACCGCTTCCTGCTGCCGGTGGATGCCGGCCTGGAACACTGGCCGCTGCTGCAGTTGTCCGAGCACAGCGCCTACTACTGGCTGCATGGTCAGCCGGTACGCGCCCCGGATATGCCGAAGTTCGGCATGCTGCGGGTGCAGGATCATGAAGGCCGCTTCATCGGTATCGGTGAAGTGGTGGAAGACGGGCGCCTGGCGCCGCGTCGACTGATTCGGTCCTAAGACCGAAACCGAGGGTGGCTGTCAGCAGGCACGGTCACTCCTCTTACTATGAACACAGGGATCAGTCCCTGGCCTGTTACCTCAGAGGAAGCCCCATCATGGCACTGAGCGTCCAAGAAAAAGCCCAGATCGTTAACGAGTACAAGCAAGCTGAAGGCGACACCGGTTCCCCGGAAGTGCAGGTTGCACTGCTGTCCGCCAACATCAACAAGCTGCAGGACCACTTCAAGGCCAACGGTAAAGACCACCACTCCCGTCGTGGCCTGATCCGTATGGTTAACCAGCGTCGTAAGCTGCTGGACTACCTGAAGAGCAAGGACACCTCTCGTTACAGCGCCCTGATCGGTCGCCTGGGCCTGCGTCGCTAAGACGGCAAGCCTGAAGTGGGAAGCTGGGAGTCCGGGGTCGATGGGCGGTGTAAACCGCTCATCGGCTCTGGCTCCCGGCTTTCTCGCTTTTATAGGGAATGAATTCGGGTCCGACTCCCGGCATTTCCACGATTTCCCCCAAGGCAACTAAAGAGAAGGTAGAGAAACCGTGAACCCGGTAATCAAGAAATTCCAGTTCGGTCAATCGACCGTAACCCTCGAGACTGGCCGCATCGCCCGCCAGGCCACCGGTGCCGTTCTGGTCACCATGGACGACGTCACCGTGCTCTGCACCGTCGTCGGCGCCAAGCAGGCCGACCCGAGCAAGAGCTTCTTCCCGCTCTCCGTGCACTACCAGGAGAAGACCTACGCAGCCGGCCGCATCCCCGGTGGTTTCTTCAAGCGTGAAGGCCGTCCTTCCGAGAAGGAAACCCTGACCTCGCGCCTGATCGACCGTCCGATCCGCCCGCTGTTCCCCGAAGGTTTCATGAACGAAGTGCAGGTTGTCTGCACCGTCGTGTCCACCAACAAGAAGTCCGATCCGGACATCGCTGCCATGATCGGCACCTCCGCCGCCCTGGCGATCTCCGGCATTCCGTTCGCCGGCCCGATCGGCGCCGCCCGCGTTGGTTTCCACCCGGAAATCGGCTACATCCTCAACCCGACCTACGAGCAGCAGCAGAGCTCCAGCCTCGACATGGTCGTGGCCGGTACCTCCGACGCCGTGCTGATGGTTGAGTCCGAAGCCGACGAGCTGACCGAAGACCAGATGCTGGGTGCCGTTCTGTTCGCCCACGAAGAATTCCAGGCCGTCATCCGCGCCGTTGCCGAACTGGCAACCGAAGCCGGCAAGCCGACCTGGAACTGGTCCGCTCCGGTCGAGAACACCGCCCTGGTCAACACCATCAAGGCCGAGTTCGGTGCTGCCATCTCCGAGGCTTACACCGTGACCGTCAAGCAGGACCGTTACGCGGCCCTGGACGCCCTGCGCGAGCAGATCGTCGCCAAGTTTGCCGGTGAAGGCGAAGGCCAGTTCTCCGCGGGTGAAGTCAAAGAAGTCTTCGGCCTGCTGGAATACCGCACCGTTCGCGAAAACATCGTCAACGGCAAACCGCGTATCGACGGCCGCGACACCCGCACCGTTCGTCCGCTGCGCATCGAAGTCGGCGTACTGGGCAAGACCCACGGCTCGGCGCTGTTCACCCGTGGCGAAACCCAGGCTCTGGTCGTTGCCACCCTCGGCACCGCCCGTGACGCCCAGCTGCTGGACACCCTCGAAGGCGAGCGCAAAGACCCCTTCATGCTGCACTACAACTTCCCGCCGTTCTCGGTCGGCGAGTGTGGCCGCATGGGCAGCGCTGGCCGTCGTGAAATCGGCCACGGCCGTCTGGCCCGTCGCAGCGTCGCCGCGATGCTGCCGACCCAGGATGAGTTCCCCTACACCATCCGCGTGGTTTCCGAGATCACCGAGTCCAACGGCTCCAGCTCCATGGCTTCGGTCTGCGGCGCTTCCCTGGCTCTGATGGACGCTGGTGTTCCGGTCAAGGCGCCGGTTGCCGGTATCGCCATGGGCCTGGTGAAGGAAGGTGACAAGTTCGCCATCCTGACCGACATCCTGGGTGACGAAGACCACCTGGGCGACATGGACTTCAAGGTCGCCGGTACCGACAAGGGCGTTACCGCCCTGCAGATGGACATCAAGATCAACGGCATCACCGAAGAAATCATGGAGATCGCCCTGGGCCAGGCCCTGGAAGCTCGCCTGAACATCCTTGGCCAGATGAACCAGATCATCGCCGCCCCGCGCGCCGAGCTGTCGGAAAACGCTCCGACCATGATCCAGATGAAGATCGACACCGACAAGATCCGCGACGTCATCGGCAAGGGCGGCGCTACCATTCGCAGCATCTGCGAAGAGACCAAGGCTTCGATCGACATCGAAGACGATGGCAGCGTGAAGATCTACGGCGAAACCAAGGAAGCTGCCGAGGCCGCCAAGCAGCGCGTCCTGGGTATCACCGCGGAAGCCGAGATCGGCAAGATCTACGTCGGCAAGGTCGAGCGCATCGTGGACTTCGGTGCCTTCGTCAACATCCTGCCGGGCAAGGATGGTCTGGTGCACATCTCGCAGATCAGCGACAAGCGCATCGACAAGGTCACCGACGTTCTGCAGGAAGGCCAGGAAGTCAAAGTCCTGGTCCTCGATGTGGACAACCGTGGTCGCATCAAGCTGTCCATCAAGGACGTTGCCGCCGCTGAAGCCTCTGGCGTCTAAGCGAGCTGCGAAATGAAAGAGGGCCCCTTGCGGGCCCTCTTTTTTTGCCTGGAGAATGCGCCATTCGCCGATCTCGCTCCAAGGATGCCCCGAGATGGACAAGCGTTACTGCCACTACCACAGTGCCCAGCCCGCGACCTGGCATTGCCAGCCGTGCGAGCGTCATTACGGCGACTGCTGCATTCCGCTCAATGCCGACGCCCCCGAGTATGCGCCGTCGTGCCCGCTGTGCCGGGGCCATCTGCGCTTCCTCGGCGCGGCGAACACCGCGCAACCGTTCTGGGAGCGCCTGCCGAAATTCTTCGCGTACGGCTTCCAGCCAGGTCCGCTCGCATTCTGCGCCCTGCTGGCTCTGGCCTGCGTGTTCATGCCGGCGCTATTCCTGCTGTGGATCGCTCTGCTCAGCGTGGCAACCAAGTACCTGCACAGCGTGATCGAAGCCGCGAGCTTCGGCGGGCAGGACGCCCCCGGGCTGCTGGAGGCCTTCAGTGTCGATAGCCTGCGCAGCTTCTTCCAGCAACTGGCGGTGTTTCTCATTGCCCTGGTCCTGCTCTGGCTGGCGGCCGACTTCCACAGCGAGGCGATCTACTGGGCGGCGAATATCGGCATCATGCTGGTGCTGCCGGCGAGCATCATCCGCCTGTCCCTGGACAAGAGCCTGAGCGCGGCGCTGAGCCCGGGAGAGGTTGGCCAGGTGATCGCGGCCATGGGCTGGCGGTACCTGATCCTCTGCGTCTTCCTGTTCATCCTCTGGCAATCACCCACCTATGTCGGCTGGCTGCTTTCCCACGGCCTGCCCCGGGTGGTGATGGTGCCGGTGGTAGCGGGGCTGACGGGGTACTTCGCCGTGGTCATGTGCGCCATGATGGGGTACGCCGTCTTCCAGTATCAGGGGGAGCTGGGCTACGTCTCCGCCGGCGAAGATGCCCCGGCCGGCTTCGCCGCGCCGGAATGGCACCGCCGCAAGGCGCTGGCCGAGGCGGAAGTGCGGGTCAAGGAAGGGCAGAGCGGCGCGGCGCTGGAGATCCTCCTGGCGGCCCTGCGCGAAGGTCGCCAGGACCTCAAGCTGAACGAGCGATATCACCAGTTGCTGTTCGCTCTGAACGAGCGGACGGAGTGCCTGAATCACCTTCCGCATTACCTGGGCCTGGCCAGCCGCCTCAATCCGCAGCTCGCCGCCAATGCCTTCCTCAACGCCCGGCAGTTGCAGGCGGACTACCTGCCGGAGGACCCGAGCGTCTGCGAGCGTATCGCCGAGGTCCTGATCGCACGCCACAAGGCCCGCGAGGGGCTGAGCCTGCTGCGCAACCTGCACAGGCGCTTCCCGGAGTACCCCGGCATTCCCCGTGCCTACCTGATGGCGGCGCGGGCGTTTTCCGAGGAACTGGGCCAGGTCGAGCCTGCGCAGCAGCTGCTGGCCTTCATTCGCCAGCGCTACCCGGCGTTCGAACAAATGGGCGAGGTGGTTCAGCTCGAAGCCGTACTGGCCAAGTTGGGCAGAAGCTCCGGTACCTGATCGTGCAATCTGCATGGCGCGCAACGGCGGGTTTTGCAAACTGCAAGCGGAAGGGGTGGTTGGTAAAATTTTAAGTTTATGATTTATAAGGTTTTTTCTGAATCAAGAAAGCTGGCACAGGGCTTGCGATAGTCCTGATGCAACTGCTGCCAGGAACGGGCCGCAGTTTTCCAATAATTCAGGAGAAACCGCCATGAAACGTTTCAACAAACTGGCCCTTGCCGCTGCCACCGCAACCGCTCTGAGCTTCTCGTTCGCCAACTCGGTGTTCGCCCAGCCGACGACTCTGGCCGCCAATGACACCGTCCAGAAAACTGAAGAGGCGGTTTCCGATACCTGGATCACCAGCAAGGTGAAATCCAGCCTGATCGCCAACAAGGACATCAGCGGTACCAACATCAAGGTCGAGACCAACAAAGGCGTGGTTTCCCTGTCCGGTACCGTCAAATCCGACGCGGAAAAAGAACTGGCGGTGAAAACCACCCAGGGCATCAAAGGCGTCACCGCTGTCTCGGCGGACGGTCTGAAGTCGGTCGAATAACGGCTGCGCGCCCTCGGCGCCGCCGACCTTCCCCATCCAACCTCGAACAGGAGGATCGCCATGAACACTGACGTCATCAAAGGCAAGTGGAAGCAGCTGTCCGGCTCTCTCAAGGAGAAGTGGGGCAAGCTCACCGACGACGACCTGCAGGCGGCGGACGGACACGCCGAATACCTGGTGGGCAAACTGCAGGAGCGCTATGGCTGGACCCGCGAGAAAGCGGAAGAGGAAGTCCGCGACTTCAGTCGCCGTCTGTAGCGTTCAGTCGCACGGATGACCCAAGCCCCGCCGGTTCGCCGGCGGGGCTTTTTCATGGGCGGGTCAGGGGGCGAGGTGTTGCTGGTAGATCGTCAACTGACGGGTCGGGTCGGCTTCCGGATAGTGCTGGCGGAGGAAGCGCGACAGCTCGCGCACGGCCTGCAGGTCACCCTTCTGGCCCATCTGCTTGGCCAACTGCAGGGTGAGGCCGGGCAGCGCCTCGGGCCGCTGAGCAGAGCGGCTCAGGCGGCGCCAGCTGTTGAGCGCCTGGGCGGCTTCGTTGCATTGCAGCAGTTTGCGTAGCAGGTGCAACTGAATCACCGGGTGGGCAAGCAGCCCTGCGTCGCTGGCGGCGCTGTCTGCGGCCAGCCGGCGCAGCAGCGCGTCGGCTGCCGGTGACGGTGGCAGGGCGAACAGTTGCTTGAGGGTCTCGCTCATCAGGGCGCGATCCTGGCGGCCCTTGGCTACGCCGTAGAGGCGTTCAACCAGTATCGGCTGCCCGGGAAACTGCTGTAGCAACGCCGGGCCGCGGGTAGCGGCCTGGTCGAGGGCGAAGCGGCCGATCTGCTCATCCAGCGAGGCCAGGGCACGTTTGAACGCTGCGTCGGGGTCTTCCTTGGCCAGGTAAGCCTCGTCGACGGGCATCCGCCCCAGCTTGCGTGGCAGCCAGACGGCGAGGAAGCCGGAGACCAGCCCGCCGATATGCGCGTAGTAGTTCACGTGGTCGGCGGCGCGGATCAGCCCGAACAGCTCCTTGCCCAGCCATAGCGGCAGGATCCACAGCGCCGGGGCCTTGAAGTAGCCGATCAGTGGCCCGAGCCAGTAGAAGAACTGGATGCGGCGCAGGCCGTAGACGCCGATGTACATGCCCATCAGGCCGGAGATAGCGCCCGAGGCACCGATGCCCGGTACCCAGGAGGGATCCAGCGCCCACCAGAGCAAGCCGGAACACAGGCCGCTGAACAGGTAGAGGCCCAGGTACAGGGCCCGGCCCAGCGCGGCTTCCAGGGCGAAGCCGAAGATGAACAGGAAAATCATGTTGCCGGCCAGATGCCAGAAGCTGCCGTGGAGGAACATCGAGCCGAACAGGCCCTGCACGGTGAAGCGCTCGGGAATGAAGCCCAGGCGCAGGCTGCTGGTCAGGTCGCGGGCCGCTTCGGCTTTCAGGCGGGCGGCCTGCCAGGCGCTGTCCTGCTGATAGGCCGGCAGGGCGCGCAATTCGTGGCCGAACTCCAGGTCCGCCAGCACCAGCCAGGCCAGCTGTTGGCGTGGCAGGGCTTCGAGGGCGCGCTGCTGGTCGGCTTCGAGGCGGTCGCGGCGCTCCAGCGAGGCGCTGAACAGCGGACGTTCGCGGCTGAGCAGGTTCTGCTCCAGATAAAGGCTCACGGCCTCTTCGCGCCGAGCGCCGTCGCCGCCCTGGTAGCCGAAGTAGATCAGCACGTTGAGCAGGATCAGCAGCAGCGTGATGACCGGCGGCTTCTTCCAGTCCAGCGGATGCTCGGCGGGGACGATGACCATGGCGGCCGTTCCTTGGCGCGGGTGGCAGGAGAGGCGGCGAGACTAGCACCTCGCCAGCATGGCTGTCAGTTGCCGCTGCGCTTGCTCTGGATGTCGCTCAGGCGGTTGCCCTCGAAGCGCACGAAATACAGCATCCCGTTCCAGGGGCCGTAGATCCATTCTTCGACCGCGACTTCCAGCGTCTCGCCGTAACGGTAACCGGGCACCTGCTTGTAGCCCAGAAAGGAGCGGCTGACCGGCTCGCCGCAACGGCTCAGGACATCGCTGCTGATATCGCCGGTGCTGATCAGCTTGCTGTTGCAGCGCAGGCTGGCGGCTCGGGCATCGACAGTGGTGAACGCGAGGGGCAGGACGAGCGCCGCCAGGCGCGCCAGGGAGATCGTCTTCAATTGCGCTTGAACTCGATGCTTTTCAGCTTGTTGGCTTCGAAGGTGAGGATGTAGCTGGTGCCGTTGCGCGGGCCGTAGACCCACTCCTCGACGCGGTACTCGCGGCGATCGTAGCCGCTGAGCGTGTAACCGACCTCATCGCGATGGTCCGGTGCACCGCACTTCTGCTCGACTTCCCAGGCGCGGTCGCCCGCGTTGATCAGGGAACTGCCGCAACGCATGCTTTCCGCCTGGGCGCCCGCTGCATAGAGCAGCAGGGCGCAGGACGTCCAGGTCAGGGCCTTCATCGAACGACTCCTTACTCGCTGTCGAGGTGGAGCTGGGTAGCCACCTTGCCACCATTCTCCGCTTCGCCAAGGCTGACGTCGATGAGGTACACACGGTCGTCGCTGAGGCCACCCTTGGTGACCAGGTAGTCCTTGATCTGGGTCGCGCGTTCCTGGCCGAGCTTGCGCAGGAGCAACTGGCTGTCGCTCCAGGAGTCGATCACGGCCTGACGCATCTTCGCCGAGCGCTCGTCCTTGCTGAGTTCCTGCCACTCCGCCGGCGGCTGCTTCTTCAGTCGCGTGCGGTAGACGCCTTCGAGCAGGACCGGCTGCAGGTCCTCGGGCACCTCCAGCTTGCTGGCGTCGCTGGGTACCTTGTCACCGCGCCGCTGCAACATGCTGTAGTAGTTCTTCCGGTACTCCTCCTGCAGGCGCTTCTCGGCCAGCGGCGGACCATCGCTGCTGGCGGCGCTGACCCCTTCGACTTCCAGTTTCAGCGCCGGGCGCTGGTTGAGTGCGCCGACCAGCTTGTCGAGATTGGCCTGGGCGGCGGAGTCCAGCTCGCTGGAGCCAGGGGCGAAGACCACGCTGCCGAGGTCCTCGTCGCCGCCACCGGCCAGCCCGGCAATGAACTTGAAGGGCGCCTGCACGGCGCGTACCACCAGGTTGCGCAGGGTCTGCCAGACGATGGGCATGACGCTGAACTGCGGATTGTTCAGGTCGCCCTCCACCGGCAACTGGATATCGATGTTGCCGTTGGCGTCCTTGAGCAGCGCCACCGCGAGTTTCACCGGCAGGTCCACGGCGTCGGGGCTGTCGACCTTCTCGCCGAGTTGCAGGTGTTCCACCAGCACCTTGTTGTCGGCTTTGAGCTTGCCCTGGGTGATCTGGTAGTGCAGGTCGAGGTTCAGCCGTCCCTTGCGGATGCGGTAGCCGGCGAATTTGCCGGAGTAGGGCGTCAGGGTGGTCAGCTCGACCCGCTTGAAGCTGGTGGCGATGTCCAGCTTCTCCAGCGGCGAGAAGGGGTTGAGGCTGCCCTTGATGGTCACCGGCGCGTACTTGTCGACCTTGCCCTTCACGTCCACCGAGGCGGGGGCCGGGTTGCGGTTGTCGATGGTGCCGATCTCGCCGCCCAACTGCTGGATGGCGGTGGCGAAGTCCGGGCGCAGGGTCAGGTCAGCGAAGTTGGCCGAACCATTGTTGATCTTCACCCCACCGATCCGGATGCCCAGCGGCTTGCTGTTGCTGGCGGAGCTGGAGCCTTTGCCGGACTCGGGCTGCGGGATGATCAGCTCGCTGACGTTGGTCGAGCGGTCCTCGTTGATGATGAAGCGCGCATAGGGCTCTTCCAGCGACACGGTCTGGATCACCAGACTGTCGCCGTGCTTGTAGGCCAGGCCATTGAGAGTCAGCTTGGTCCATTTGACGAAATCACGGTTCTTGATCGTGTCCAGGGTGTGCAGCTGGGTGACCTGGGCGCTGCCATTGACGCTGAACGCGAGCGGCTCGGTGCCCTTGAGGTCGACGTCCAGGTCGCTGGCGAGCAGGCCGCTGCGCAGCTCCAGGCGGATGAACGGATCGATGTAGGCCTGGGCGACGCGCAGGTCGATGTCGCGGGTGGCAACCTTCAGCTTGCCGCTGACCGGGCTGGGGGTGATCTGGCCGCTGGCCTCGATCATCCCGCGCGGCCCGAGGCCGGTCTTGAGCTTGAGTTGCAGGGGGGCGGTCAGGCTGCTGTCGACGTTCTGCAGGTCCAGGTCCAGCGGGCCGATCTCCAGGTTCACCGGCTTGGCCGGTGCACGGTCGGCGAGGTGGGCCTTGTAGCCGCGCAGCTGGGTGTCACGCAGGAGCACGTGCCAGGGTTTGGCCGGCTCGGCCGCCGCGGCGGGCTTGGCATCTGCGGGAACGGGTTGGGCGGCAGCGACGGCGGGCGCGGGTTTGGCTGTTTCCGAGGGCTTGCCTTCAGGCTGCTCGGGGGCTGCAGGTTTGTCCGTGGTCGCCTGCTGCGCCTTGGCGGGCTCGGCAGGGGCCGCCTGCGGTGGGTTCGCCGGGGCCTTGTCGGTGGCGGCCGCGTCGGTGGTCTGCCCCTGGGCAGGCGTCTGTTCAGGTGCGGCTTGTGCCTGCGGCGTGGGCTCTTCGGGGCGCTTGTAGGGCTTGAAGTCGGCAAACAGCTTCTGCCAGTCCAGTTGGCCGTTCTTCTCCCGGGCTGCCCAGGCTTCCAGGCCCTGGCTGCGGATCTGGCCGACCACCACTTCCTGCTTGGCGAGGTCCAGGGTGGCCTGGGCGACATCCAGCGTGGCCAGCTTGGCCAGTGGCTTGCCGTCCGGCGAACTCAGGTCGAGGTCGCGCAGGTTGATCGAGGCGTTGTCCAGCAGTAGCTGGGTGTCCTTCGACAGGTCCAGGCGGTAGTCGGAGGCCAGGCTGAGGATGCCGTTGTTCAGGTTCAGCGGCGCGTTGTCACGGACATACGGCCACCAGGCCTTGAGGGGAATGCCATTCACCGTGAGGCTGCCCTTGGACGTGAAAGGCACGATGCTCAGGTCGCCTTTCCAGTCGATCTTGCCGCCGTGGGGGCCGGTGGCGACCAGGGTCATCTGCGCACCGTCTTCGGGCAGGGTGCTGAGGTTGTGCAGCTCGAACCCCATGGGATCGAAGACGAACTCCACCGGCTCGCTGGGACGGCGGTCGAGGAAGTGCAGGCTGCCTTCGGCCAGACGGATGCGGTCGATGCGCAGCGGGAAGGGCTGGCTGGGCTCCTCTGCGGCCGGAGCCGGCTCGCTGGGCGGCAGCTTGAACAGGCGTGAGAGGTTCAGCGTGCCGTTCTCGGCGAACAGCAACTCGGTGTGCGGGGCGTCCAGTTCGACGTCGGCCAGGTGCAGCCTGCGCTTCCAGAGGCTGTCGAGCTCAAGGTTGGCGTACAGGCGGCGGAAGCGCACCTGCTCCTGCCCGTCCTGGCCCAGGTGCAGCCCCCAGAGCGTCAGCTCGAGGCTGAAGGGATTGAATTCGATGCGCTCCAGGCGAGCGGGAACGGTGGAGTACTGCGCCAGTTGCTGGTTGGCTACACGAAGCCCGATGCCGGGGAGAATGAGAAAACCCAGCAGGCAATAGAAAAGAACCAGGAGCACCACCGCGCCAATGGCGCGCTTCAATCCTTTGGGCATGGCGAGAGTCGTTTCCGTCGTGACGTGCCGCACCAGTATGGCACGGCAAGGATTCTTCGATTCGAAAGTCGCCTTCGGACGCAGTTTTCAGTGACTTCCGTCAGTCGTTCAGGCGATGGGTGCGGGCGAACTCGACCAGGTCAACGAGACTTTCCAGGTTCAGCTTCTCGAGGATTCGGGTCTTGTAGGTACTGACCGTCTTCTGGCTGAGGAACAGTTCCTCGGCGATGTCCTTGTTGCTCATGCCTCTTACCAGGCTGCGCAGCACCACCAGCTCGCGCGGTGTGAGGCTGGCCACCGGATCGGTGCTCTTGTCGATGCTCAGTGCCTTTTCCGGGAAGCAGCGGTAGCCGGACACCAGCATGCGTGCTGCGTTGAGGATGGCGCTGGTGTCCTTGTTCTTGCTGACGAAGCCGTGTGCACCCGCGGCTTCGACCTTGCTCGAGTAAAGACGTTCATCCTGCGAGCTGAGCACCAGCAGGCGAATGTTCTCGTCGAAGATGTGGATGCGCGCCAGCAGGTCGAGCCCGTCCATGCCGGGCAGGTTGAGGTCCAGAATCACCAGGTCCGGACGCTCCTTGCGGACAGCGTCCAGGCCGCCGTGGCCGTCGGCCGCTTCCCGCGCCACTTCGAACTGCGGGTCCTGTTCGAGCAGCGAGCGGATGGCCAAACGCATCGCGGGGTGATCCTCGATCAACACGACACGCTTCTTCATAGTGAACTCCTAGGTTCTGAATAATTGCGCGCATTGATCTTGAAGATAGACCAGTTGTTCAAGTCCCTTCGGAATATTCCTAGGACCTGGAGCGAAACCATGCGGGGCGTCAACTTGGCGGAATCAGGGGCTTCCCGCGCGCGCAGGGACTTGCTGTGCAGTACGATTTCTGCACAGCAAGTCGCGTACGGTCAGCGTTCCAGGGCCAGCGCTACACCCTGACCACCCCCAATGCAGAGCGTCGCCAGCCCCTTGTGGGCGTCGCGGCGCAGCATCTCGTGCAGCAGGGTGACCAGCACGCGGCAGCCGGAAGCGCCAATCGGGTGGCCGAGGGCGATGGCGCCGCCATTCACGTTGACCTTGGCGGCATCCCAGCCCAGTTCCTTGCCGACGGACAGCGCCTGGGCGGCGAAGGCCTCGTTGGCTTCGATGAGGTCCAGCTCGGCCAGTTTCCAGCCGGCCTTCTCCAGACAACGACGGGTGGCGGAGACCGGGCCGATGCCCATGATGGCCGGATCGACCCCGGCGTTGGCGTAGGCGGCGATGCGGGCGAGCACCGGCAGGCCCAGTTGCTCGGCTTTGGCGGCGCTCATCAGCAGGACGGCTGCGGCGCCGTCATTGAGGGTGGAGGCGTTGCCGGCGGTGACGCTGCCGTCTTTCCTGAAGGCGGGCTTGAGCTTGGCCAGGGAGTCGGCGGTGGTGCCGGCGCGCGGCTGTTCGTCGGTATCGAAGCGCAGCGGCTCGCCCTTGCGCTGGGGAATCTCGATGGCAGTGATCTCCGCCTTGAAGCGCCCGGCGGCGATGGCCTCGGCAGCCTTGCGCTGGGACTCGGCGGCGAAGGCGTCCTGTTCTTCACGGCTGATGCCGTACTTCTCCACCAGGTTCTCGGCGGTGATGCCCATGTGGTAGTCGTTGAAGGCGTCCCACAGGCCGTCCTGGATCATGCTGTCGATCAGCTTGGCATGGCCCATGCGCAGGCCGGTGCGGGCGCCGGGCATGACGTAGGGGGCGAGGCTCATGCTCTCCTGGCCGCCGGCGATGATGACATCGGCGTCGCCGCAGCGGATGGCCTGGGCGGCCAGGTGCAGCGCCTTGAGGCCCGAGCCGCAGACCTTGTTCACGGTCATGGCGGGCACGCTGTTGGGCAGCCCGGCGGCGATCGATGCCTGGCGAGCCGGGTTCTGGCCGGCACCGGCGGTGAGGGTCTGGCCGAGGATGACTTCGTCGACCTGGGCCGGGTCCAGGCGGGTCTGCTGCAGCAGGCTGCGGATCACGGCCGCCCCCAGTTCATGGGCAGGCAGCGCGGCGAGCGAGCCCTGGAAGCTGCCGATGGCGGTACGGGTGGCAGCGACGATGACGACTTCTTGCATGACACGAATCCTCTGGCGGGGGCGGCAGCGCCGCAACGAGGACCCATGGTTGCATAGCCGATCCTTGGCTCACCACCCTCCGAACCGGGTAGTCACGCCTCAGCGCAGCGGGCCCAGCCCCATCCTGCGGCGCGCCCGGTGCAGCGAGCCATTGCGCACGGCCCAGCGCAGCAGCGGTACGCTGCGCCTGACACTGGAGCGGATCAACTGGCGCTGCAGGCTGCCGATGTTCAGGCCGAGCTGGTCGGTGGCCCAGTCCGGCAACAGGTCGATACCGGCACGCATCATCAGCATGCCGAAGGGCTTGGCCAGGAAGCTGGGGGCCGGAGCGTTGAACAGCACGCTGACCACCTCGCGGG
Organism: Enterobacterales bacterium AE_CKDN230030158-1A_HGKHYDSX7; assembly: GCA_046940325.1. Taxonomy (GTDB): domain Bacteria; phylum Pseudomonadota; class Gammaproteobacteria; order Pseudomonadales; family Pseudomonadaceae; genus Pseudomonas. The sequence goes on from JBKYMN010000005.1 coordinate 461,741, forward strand.
TACGCTCGTCGTAGCGCAGGTGTGGGCGCATGCGCTGCAGGTAGTCCGCGACCTCGGCTCGCGAGCGTGGTACTCCCCGGGCGCCGAGACGTTCGGCGATCAGGGCAATCTCGTCGTAGTAGCGATCCTGTTCCGCGTCGGAAAGGTCCGGATTCAGGTAACGCAGGTGGGAGGCGAGAAAGGAACTGACCTCGGCGACGTGCACCCAGGTGAGCAGGTCGGGGTCGCTGGCGGAATAGGCACTGCCATCGGGCAGGGTGCCATGTACGGCATCGTGGATGCGTCGTACCCGCTCGATCAGCTTTTCTGCGTCAGCCCGTGGGCCGTAGGTAGTGGCGGAGATGAACTGACCGGTACGGCGCAGGCGCCCGAGCATGTCGGCGCGGAAGTTGGAGTGGTCCCAGACGCCACCCAGGGCGCCGGGATGCAGCATCTGCAGGAGCAGGGCGCTGATCCCGCCGATGAGCATCGAGCTGAAGTCGCCGTGGACTTTCCAGCACACGGAGTCCGGCCCGAACAGGCCGGGGTCGCCCTTGGGCGATTCGAAGTCGACTCCGCCCAGGGCGAGGCCGGTCAGGCTCAGCACCTGGCTTTCAATGTGGCGGCGAACGGTTTCCATGGCGGCGGACAGGCCTCGGGGCAAGGACGACAGGTCTGTTCTCTAAACCTAGCATCTTTGCGCCCGAGGCCTGTAGCGCGCGTCAACGGTTGAGGCGGTTGTCGATCAGCCCCTGGACCACGCTGGGGTCGGCCAGGGTCGAGGTATCGCCGAGGTTCTCCAGCTCGTTGCAGGCGATCTTGCGCAGGATACGCCGCATGATCTTGCCCGAGCGGGTCTTGGGCAGCCCGGGCGCCCATTGCAGCATTTCCGGCTTGGCGAAGCTGCCGATCTCCTTGCCGACCAGGGCCAGCAGTTCCTGCTTGAGCGTGTCGCTGGGCTCGATGCCGTTCATGGTGGTGACGAAGGCGTAGATGCCCTGGCCCTTGAGGTCGTGTGGATAGCCGACCACGGCGGCCTCGGCGACCGAGTCGTGAAGCACCAGCGCACTTTCCACCTCGGCGGTGCCGATGCGGTGGCCGGAGACGTTGATCACGTCGTCGACGCGGCCGGTGATCCAGTAGTAGCCATCCTCATCGCGGCGCGCGCCGTCGCCGGTGAAGTAGTAGCCGGGGTAGGGCTTGAAGTAGGTGTCGATCATCCGCTGGTGATCGCCGTAGACGCTGCGGATCTGGCTCGGCCAGCTCGCCTTGACCGCGAGCACGCCGGAACCGGGGCCGTCGATTTCTTTGCCCTGTTCATCCAGCAGCACTGGCTGCACGCCGAAGAACGGGCGAGTGGCCGAGCCGGGCTTGAGGTCGGTGGCGCCCGGCAACGGGGTGATCAGGATGCTGCCGGTTTCGGTCTGCCACCAGGTGTCGACGATCGGGCAGCGTTTCTCGCCGACCACGTTGTAGTACCACTCCCAGGCCTCCGGGTTGATCGGCTCGCCCACCGAGCCGAGCAGGCGCAGGCTGCTGCGATCGGTCTTCTGCACCGGCGCTTCGCCTTCGCGCATCAGCGCGCGGATCGCGGTCGGCGCGGTGTAGAAGATGTTCACCTGGTGCTTGTCGATCACCTGCCAGAAGCGCGAGGCATCCGGGTAGTTCGGCACGCCCTCGAACATCAGGGTGGTGGCGCCGTTGGCCAGCGGGCCATAGACGATGTAGCTGTGCCCGGTGACCCAGCCGACGTCCGCGGTGCACCAGTAGATGTCGCCGTCGTGGTAGTCGAACACGTACTTGTGGGTCATTGCCGCGCCCAGCAGGTAGCCGCCGGTGGTGTGCAGCACGCCCTTGGGTTTGCCGGTGGAGCCGGAGGTGTAGAGGATGAACAGCGGGTCCTCGGCATCCATCGGCTCCGGCGCGCAGTCCTCGCTGGCCTCGCGCAGGGCCTCGTGGTACCAGAGATCGCGTCCTTCCACCCAGGGGATTTCGCCCTGGGTGCGTTCCACGACCACCACGGTGGAGACGTTCGGGCAGTCTGCCAGGGCCTTTTCCACGTTCTTCTTCAGCGGGATGTACTTGCCGCCGCGCACGCCTTCGTCGGCGGTGATCACGGTGCGGCAGTCGGCATCGTTGATGCGGTCGCGCAGGGCGTCCGGGGAGAATCCGCCGAATACGACCGAGTGGATCGCCCCGATGCGCGCGCAGGCCAGCATGGCGTAGGCGGCCTCGGGGATCATCGGCATGTAGATGCAGACCCGGTCGCCCTTCTCGACGCCGCGGCTCCTGAGCACATTGGCCAGGCGGCAGACGTGGCTGTGCAACTTGCGGTAGGTGATGTTGGCGGATTCGGCCGGGTTGTCGCCTTCCCAGATGATCGCCACCTGCTCGCCACGCTGTTCCAGGTGACGGTCGATGCAGTTGTAGGTGACGTTGAGCTGGCCGCCCTTGAACCAGGTCGCCTGGCCCTTGGCCAGGTCACCGTGGTGCACCGAGTGCCAGGGCTTGAACCAGTCGAGGAAGGCCTTGGCCTGCTCGCCCCAGAAGGCCTCCGGGTCGTCTACCGACTGCTGGTAGAGGCGCAGGTAACTGTCATTGTCGAGGTAGGCACGCTTGCGTACGGCCTCAGGCACAGGGTGAAGGCTGATCTCGTACATGGGGAATCCTTGTTGTTGTTGAGCCGAGATGCCCTCAAGGGTGCATCCAAGGCCTGGCGGGTTCAAGGGTTGTCCATGCAGATTCGACGCGTCGCGGGGCGGGAGCGTTCCGGAAACAGGTGTTCGCGGTGACTGGGAGCGGGCTGCGCCGTGGCGCGGGGAGTGACGAGCAGGAGGGGAATGTGGGCGGGGCAGGGCCGGATGCGCGGGGCGCATCCGGCCAGGGGCCTCAGCCGCGGTGACGCCCGCGGAAGAAGTCGATCAGGCCCTGGGTGGAACCGTCCTCGGCGGCGCTTTCCTCGCTGCCGACCAGGCGGCCGTAGACGGCCTTGCCCAGTTCCTTGCCCAGCTCCACGCCCCACTGGTCGAAGGCGTTGATGCCCCAGAGGATGCTCTGTACGTAGACCTTGTGCTCGTACATGGCGATCAGTGCGCCCAGGCGGCGGGCGCTGATGCGCTCCATCACCAGGGTGTTGCTCGGGCGGTTGCCGGGGATCACCTTGTGCGGCGCCAGGCGCTGCACTTCGGCTTCATCCACGCCCTTGGCGCGCAGTTCCGCCTCGGCCTCGGCGCGGCTCTTGCCGACCATCAGGGCCTGGCTCTGCGACAGGCAGTTGGCGTACAGCCACTGGTGGTGGTCGGCCACCGGGTTGTAGCTGGACACCGGGACGATGAAGTCGGCCGGGATCAGGTGGGTGCCCTGGTGCAGCAACTGGTGGTACGCATGCTGGCCGTTGCAGCCCACGCCGCCCCAGATCACCGGGCCGGTGCCAGCGAAGACCGGGGTACCGTCCTGGCGCACGCTCTTGCCGTTGGACTCCATGTCCAGCTGCTGCAGGTGGTCGGTGATGTTCCGCAGGTAGTAGTCGTAGGGCAGGATCGCGTGGCTGCGCGCGCCCCAGAAGTCGCCATACCAGACGCCGAGCAGGCCCAGCAGCACCGGGATGTTCTTCTCGAACGGCGCGGTGAGGAAGTGCTGGTCCATGTTGTAGGCGCCGGACAGCAGTTCCTTGAAGTTGTTGATGCCCACCGACATGGCGATCGGCAGACCGATGGCCGACCACAGCGAGTAGCGGCCGCCGACCCAGTCCCACATCGGGAAGACGTTCTCCGGGCGGATGCCGAAGGCCGCAGCGGCCTCCTTGTTGCTGGAAACGGCGATGAAGTGCCGGTACAGCTCTTCTTCGCTGCCGCCCTGGGCCAGGTACCAGGCGCGGGCGGCCTGGGCGTTCTTCAGGGTTTCCAGGGTGCCAAAGGACTTCGACGAGACGATGAACAGCGTGGTCTCGGCGTTGAGCTTGGCAGTCATCTCGCGGAATTCGCTGCCGTCGATGTTCGCCAGGTAGTGGCAACGCACACCTTTCTGGGCGAAGGGCAGCAACGCTTCGGAGACCAGCTGCGGGCCGAGGAAGGAGCCACCGATGCCGATGTTCACCACGTCGGTGATCGGCTTCTCGGTGTAACCGCGCCACAGGCCGTTGTGCACGGCGGCGACCAGCTCGGTCATCTGGTGCAGCACGCGGTGCACCTCGGGCATCACGTCGACGCCATCGACCAGCACCTTGTCACCGATGGGCCGGCGCAGCGCCGTGTGCAGCACCGGGCGGCGCTCGGAGGCGTTGATCACCTCGCCGCGGAACATCGACTGGATGGCCTCGCCCAACTTGGCTTCCTCGGCGAGCTTCACCAGCAGGTCGAGGGTGTCCTGGCGGATCAGGTTCTTCGAGAAGTCGAGGAACAGGCCGCAGGCCGCGAGGGAGAAGCGCTTGAAACGCTCCGGGTCCTCGGCGAATGCCTCGCGCATGGTGAAGGTCTGCAGTTCCTGGCGGTGGGCGGACAATGCCTGCCAGCTAGCCAGTTTCGTGGCATCCAGCGGGGTGAGGTGGTGTTCCATGACGTACCTTCGGGTAAGACGTGCGTATTTGAACAGGCAAAGGCTGGTGGGTTCCGGGCCTTGGCCGAGTACTCAGGCCAGTTGTACCGGGATGGCGTTGCTGGTGTGGCTGAGTTGGTTGCCGGGAGCCATATACAGCATGCGCGGCTTGAAGTCCGCCAGTTCGCTGTCGCTGAACTGAGCGTACGCGCAGATGATCACCCGGTCACCCACCTTGGCCTTGTGGGCGGCGGCGCCGTTGACGGAAATCATCCGCGAACCTTCCTCGCCCCGGATGGCGTAGGTGGTGAAGCGTTCGCCGTTGTCGACGTTGTAGATCTGGATCTGCTCGTATTCGCGGATCCCGGCCAGATCGAGCCATTCGCCGTCGATGGCGCAGGAGCCTTCATAGTCGAGCACGGCGTGGGTGACTTCGGCGCGGTGCAGTTTGGCTTTGAGCATGATGCTCTGCATGGCGTGGCTCCTCTTGTTCTGGGGCGCGGGAGAGCGGGGCGAGTATGCCCGAGCACCCGAAGTCGCTCAAGGCCGCGACTGGCGCGGCCTCAAGCAGAAAATTCGGGTGTCGGGCGGGGGATTCAGTCGAGGTGGAAGGCGAGGTTGTCGATCAGCCGGGTGGTGCCCAGGAAGGCGGCGACCAGAATCACCAGTTGCTGATCCTGCTCCGTGGCCGGGCGCAGGCCGGCGGACTCACGGGCCTCGAGGTAGTCGATGCGCAGGCCTGCCGCCTCGATCTGCTGGCGGCCTTCTGCGAGCAAGGCGGGGAAGTCGCGTTCGCCCTGGCGGATGCGCTCGGCCAGTTGCTTCAGCGTGCGCTGCAGGACAGGCGCTATAGCGCGTTGTTCCTCGGTGAGGTAACCGTTGCGCGACGACAGGGCCAGGCCGTCCTCGGCGCGCACGGTCGCTTCACCGAAGATCTGGATCGGCAGGTTCAGGTCGCGCACCAGCTTGCGGATCACCGCCAGTTGCTGGAAGTCCTTCTCGCCGAACAGCGCCATGTCGGGCTGAACCATGTTGAACAGCTTGCAGACCACGGTGGCGACACCGTCGAAGTGGCCGGGACGGCTGCCGCCGCACAGGCCCTCGGAGACCCCGGTGACGTGCAGTCTGGTCTGGCCTTCCATGCCGTCGGGGTACATTTCCTCGACGGTGGGGGCGAACAGCAGGTGGCAGCCGGCCTCCAGGAGTTTTTCCTGGTCGGCGGCGAGGGTGCGCGGGTACTTGTCGAGGTCTTCGCTGGGGCCGAACTGCAGCGGGTTGACGAAGATGCTCGCCACCACGAAATCGGCGCGCTGGCCGGCCTTGGTCACCAGCGCGGCGTGGCCGGCGTGCAGGTTGCCCATGGTCGGCACCAGCGCGATGCGCTTGCCTTCGCTACGGGCGCGTGCCACGGCGGCGCGCAGCTCGCGGACTGTCTTGACTGTATTCATCAGGCGAAACCGTGCTCCGGGCCGGGGAAGGTGCCGTCCTTCACGGCCTTCACATAGGCAGCGAAGGCGGACTGGATGTCGGGCTGGCCCTCGAGGAAGTTCTTCACGAACTTCGGCGAGCGACCGGACAGCGACAGGCCGAGCATGTCGTGCATCACCAGCACCTGGCCGTCGGTGCCGGCGCCGGCTCCGATGCCGATGACCGGAATCTTCACCGCTTCGGTGATTTCCTTCGCCAGGGCAGAGGGCACGCACTCCAGCAACAGGGCGGCGGCGCCGGCCTGTTCCAGGGCGATGGCGTCGGCCCGCAGCTGGCGCGCCTGGTTTTCCTGGCGACCCTGGACCTTGAAGCCGCCGAACAGGTTGACCGCCTGCGGCGTGAGACCCAGGTGTGCGCACACCGGAATGCCCATCTGGGCGAGGCGAACGATCGGCTCGGCAAGCCAGGAGCCGCCTTCGAGCTTGACCATGTGGGCGCCGGCCTGCATGACCTTGACCGAGTCGCGCAGCAACTGGTCCAGCGAGGTACCGGATTCGAATGGCAGGTCGGTGACGATCAGGGCGCCCTTGTTACCGCGTTTTACCGCCGCGGTGTGGTAGGCCATGTCTTCCACGGTCACCGGCAGCGTGCTGTCGTGACCTTGCAGGACCATCCCCAGGGAGTCACCGATCAGCAGCATTTCGGCACCGGCGAGACTCGCGGTGTGGGCGAAAGTGGCATCGTAGGAGGTCAGCATCGCGATCTTCTCGCCGCTTTGCTTGAGACCTTGCAGGGTGGTCAGGGTGACATCAGGCATGAAAGTGTCCTCGGTTCTGCGCCGGGCAGGGGCAAACGGGGCCCTATAGTCCGGATCGAAAAAGGCGAAGTCAATTGCAGGTGTTACCGGACTGTTACGGCGTTACTGCCAGTGCGCCCCACGCCTGGGGCGCAGCATGCCTCAGGACAGGCGCTCGAGGCCGCTGAACGGACAGGCGGCGAGCAGCTCGGGCAGGGTACGCCCGTCGGGCAAACGCAGTTGCGGGGCGAGGTCCGCCAACGGGTAGAGCACGAAGGCGCGGGCGTGCATGTGGTAGTGCGGTACGGTCAGGCGCGGCTCGTCGATCAGGCGCTCGCCGAACAACAGGATATCCAGGTCCAGTGTGCGTGGCCCCCAGCGCTCGTCCTTGCGGACGCGGCCCTGCTCCAGCTCGATGGTCTGCAGGGCGTCCAGCAGCGCGAGTGGTTCCAGGTCGGTATCCAGCGCGGCCACGGCGTTGACATAACGTGGTTGGTCCGGCGGGCCCAGCGGGTCGCTGGCGTACAGCGGAGAGACCACCGCCACCTTGGTGGCGGGAACCTGCGACAGTGCCTTCAGCGCGGCTTCCAGCTGCTGGCGCGGCTCGGCGAGGTTGCTGCCGAGGCCGATGTACACGCGTTCGCTCATTCGCTGCTGGCGCCTTCGGTGCGCGGGCCGCGACGGCGGCGGTTGCTGCCGCCACGACGGCGTTTACGCGGGGCGGCGCCGCCTTCTTCCTGCTGGCTGGCGAGGTTGCGGATCATGCCGCGGCGCTCGCCGTCGCTGGCTTCCTGGTAGTCGGTCCACCAGTCGCCGAGGCCACCGGTTTCTTCGCCGGCGCTCTCGCGCAGCAGCAGGAAGTCGTAGCCGGCGCGGAAGCGCGGGTTTTCCAGCAGCAGGTCGGCCTTCTTGCCCTGGCGGCGCGGCAGGCGTTCCTGCATGTCCCAGATCTCTCGGATCGGGATGGTGAAGCGCTTGGGCACCGCGGTGCGGCGACACTGTTCGAGGATCAGCTCGTGGGCAGCTTCCTGCATCGCCGGGATCGGCGGCATGCCGCGGTCCTGCAGTTTCAGCACGCGGGCGGGCAGGGCCGGCCAGAGCAGCGCGGCAAAAAGGAACGCCGGGGTGACCGGCTTGCCCATGCGGATGCGCTCATCGGTGTTGGCCAGGGCCTGGCGCATCAGCTTGCCGGCGTACTCGGGGTCGTCCTTCAGCGCCTTGGCGCTCGCCGGGAACAGCGGGGCGAACAGGTCGTACTCGTTGAGCAGTTCGAAGGTGCGTTCGGCCTTGCCGCTGAGGAACAGCTTGAGCACTTCGTCGAACAGGCGCGCCGAGGGGATCTCATTGAGCAGCGGCGCCAGGCGGCGAATCGGCGCGGCGCTGTGCTTCTCGATCTCGAAGTCCAGTTTGGCGGCGAAACGCACGGCGCGCAGCATGCGCACCGGGTCCTCGAGGTACCGTTGTTCCGGATCGCCGATCAGGCGGATCAGGCGGTTGCGGATGTCGCGTACGCCGTGCGCGTAATCGAGGATGCGTTCGCCGGTAACGTCGAAGTACAGGGCGTTGATGGTGAAGTCACGGCGCTGGGCGTCGTCTTCCAGGGTGCCGTAGACGTTGTCGCGCAGGATGCGGCCGGCCTCGTTGCGCGAAGCCTGGGCGCTATCGGTGTCGTCTTCGCTGACCGGGTGGTTGGCGCGGAAGGTGGCGACCTCGATGATCTCGCGGCCGAAATGCACGTGGACCAGCTTGAAGCGGCGACCGATCACCCGCGCATTGCGGAACTCGGCGCGCACCTGCTCGGGGGTGGCGCTGGTGGCCACGTCGAAGTCCTTGGGCGGAATGCCCAGCAGCGGGTCGCGAACACCACCGCCGACGATGTACGCCTGGTAGCCGGCCTTGGTCAGGCGCTCCACGACGTTCACCGCGTTCCTGCTGAACTGTTCCCGCCGCAGCGAGTGCTGATGATTGCCAACGACTTCCGGAGTAGTGCGGACAGCGCGCGGACGGCGCAGTGGGGATCGGATGGACTGGATCAGCTTTTTCAGCATGTGTGCACTATCGGGAATGGATGTAGGGATGGCGTACGCAGCGCCGCGTCTTCACGGCGTTTCCTGGAGGATAGCGGGTGTCTGCCGCTGCCTGGAAACAATTGGCAGCAAATCGGGTGCCGTCTGCGCCGCGGCGATTCTAGCATTGTGGGGGTGCGATGATGAAGAAAACTGGGGAAAGGGACTTGCGGGGAGATGGGGAGAGAGTGTAGCGAAAGCTACTGGGGGAGCCGAAGCTCCCCCCCAAATAGGTGCGTGCTTTGTTTTTATTATGTTTACCGGGCTTGTTGTTTTTGTTTGTAGACCCGTCCCTCGAAGCTACCTGCTTCGGGGAACCTTCCACACATGGAAGGTTTCAATAGCAAACGGATTGCTTTGGTCGCTGAGTGAGCAATGATCTTGCGATCCAACCAGTTTTGCGTGCTGTCTCAAGACAGTTTTATTCTTCTTGACTGGTTGCGGGACTGGTCCCGACGGCTACCCTTCTCCAAAAGAATCAGTTAGCTGCGCCTCCGCGATCTTGTTTTTGTTGTGCTGGAGTCGATTCGTCTTGTTCTTATTGTGAGTTGGTCGTGCTTGTTATTGTTGTTGTGCCAATAACAAAGCAGATGCCGTGCCAACTTTTGCGAATCCTTATTTTTCAATGGTTTGCGAGGATCCACCTCCGAACGACAGGCACAAAAAAGCCGGGTTTCCGTTACCGATGAACCCGGCTTTTGTTACGGAGCATGTCTCCGGTAACAGTGGGAACGGTCCTAGGAGTCCGCGGACGCGCCCGATTTGCGGCGCGGAATTCCCAGGCGCTGGCGGCGTTCCCACAGGCATTTGCGACTGATCCCCAGCTTGCGGGCCAGTTCGGTCTCGGTCATGTGGTCCTGGTGCTCGAGGACGAAATGCTGGAAGTAGTCTTCCAGCGACAGATCCTCGGTGGGCTCGTGATTGCTGGCGCTGCCGTTGGTGGGGCGCAGGTCGCTGTCATCGCCGAAGTCGTCCTCCAGATCATCCAGCTCGATGTCGATGCCCAGCAGGTCGGCGGGGATTTCCTGGCCTTCGCTGAGGATCACGGCGCGCTCGATGGCGTTCTCCAGTTCACGCACGTTACCCGGCCACGGGTAATGGCGGATGGCCTGTTCAGCCTCGTGGGAGAAGGTCAGCGCCGGGCGCCCCATCTGGGAGCACTGGCGCGCCAGGAAGGAGCGGGCGATTTCCATGACGTCCGGGCCGCGCTCGCGCAGGGGCGGGAGCTTCAGCGAGATGACGTGCAGGCGGTAATAGAGGTCTTCGCGGAACTGGCCGGTCTTGGCCAGCATCTTCAGGTCGCGGTGGGTGGCGGCGATCAGGCGTACGTCGACCTTCTGCGACTGTACCGAGCCGACCCGGCGGATTTCGCCTTCCTGCAGGACGCGCAGCAGGCGTGCCTGGGCTTCGAGCGGCAGTTCGCCGATCTCGTCGAGGAACAGGGTGCCACCGTCGGCCGCTTCCACCAGGCCTGCACGACCGGCGCTGGCGCCAGTGAATGCGCCTTTTTCGTGGCCGAACAGTTCGGATTCGATCAGGGTTTCCGGGATCGCCGCGCAGTTCACCGAGATCAGCGGCGCCTTGGTGCGCTTGGACAGGTTGTGCAGCGCGCGGGCGACCAGTTCCTTGCCGGTACCGGATTCGCCCTGGATCAGCACATTGGAGTCGGTGGGCGCGACCTTGCGGATCTTGGTGTAGAGCTCCTGCATGGGCGCGCAGGAGCCGATGATGCCGATCTCGCCGTCCGCGGGGGCGGTGTTACCGCTGCTACGGTCGGCCGCCTTGGCGTTACCGCGGGCTTCGGCGGGGGCGTTACGGTTCTCCTGGCGATCCTTGAGGATGCGCGCCACGGCCTGGAGCATTTCGTCGTGGTCGAACGGCTTGGCGATGTAGTCCACCGCGCCCATCTTCATCGAGTCCACCGCCGAACGCAGGCTGGCGTAGCTGGTCATGATCAGCACCGGGGTGCCCTGGGCCAGCTTGATCAGTTCGGTACCGGGCGCGCCGGGCAGGCGCAGGTCGCTGACGATCATGTCGAAGGTCGGGATGCTGTAGCGCTCCTGCGCCTCCTGCACCGAGCCAGCTTCGCTGACCTGGTACTGGTTGCGCTCGAGCAATCGTCGCAGGGCGGAACGGATGATGGTTTCGTCTTCGACGATGAGGATATGTGCCATGTATTCAGCTCTCTCGACGTGCTCGTTTACTGCTCGGCCGTCGGGCCAGGATGCCGCGGCAAGGTGACGCTGATGCGGGTGCCGCATTCGCGTTCGGGGTCAGCCGGGCTGTCTATGGTGATTTGCCCATAATGCTCTTCCACGATCGAATAGACCAGTGCGAGCCCCAGGCCGGTTCCCTTGCCCGGGTCCTTGGTGGTGAAGAAGGGCTCGAACAGACGGTCGATGATCGACTTGGGGATTCCGCTGCCTTCGTCCTCGACGATCAGGTCGATGGCCTGCTCGGAAGCTTCGGTGCGCACGCGGATCGCGCCGTTGGGCGGGGAGGCGTCGCGGGCGTTGGACAGCAGGTTGATCAGTACCTGCGCCAGGCGCTGGGAATCGCCTTCCACCCAGTGTTCCGGATCGCACAGGTTGAAGAATTGCACGTCGACGCTGCGCTTGTTCAGCGACAGCAGGCCGATGGCTTCCTGGGCGACGTCGGCCAGGCATACCGGCTCGGCCGCGACCTGCTTACCGCCGGCATGGGCGAAGCTCATCAGCGACTGCACGATGCGCGAGACGCGCTTGGTCTGCTCGAGGATCTGCCCGCTGATCTCGGTCAGCTCGCCGTCGCCTTCGCGCTCTTCCCGCAGGTTCTGCGCCAGGCAGGCAATACCGGTGATGGGGTTGCCGATCTCGTGGGCCACGCCGGCGGCGAGTCGGCCGATGGAGGCCAGGCGTTCGGAGTGGATCAGCTTGTCTTCCAGCGACTGGGTTTCGGTGAGGTCTTCGACCAGTAACACCAGTCCACTGTTACCGGGGGCGAGGGGTTCTTCGATCGCCGCCTTGTGCAGGTTCAGCCAGCGGGTCTGGCCCTCGATGGACAGGCGCTGCTTGTGCAGGTGTTCGTCGGGGGCGTCGATGAAGCCTTCCAGCAGGCCGCGCCAGGGATCGGGCAGCGCCGCCAGGCGCGAGCCGACCACGCGCTGGGCGCTGACGCCGGTGAGGTCCTCGATGGCGCGGTTCCACATGAGGATTTCCTGGTCCTTGGCCAGCGAGCAGACGCCCATCGGCAGGTCCTGCAGGGTCTGGCGGTGGTAGCGGCGCAGGGTGTCCAGTTCGGCGGCGAGGCCGGTGAGCCGGGAGTGGTAGTCCTCCAGGCGGCTCTCGATGAAGTGGATGTCCTCGGTGACGTAAGCTTCGCTGCTGGCCTTGTAGGGCAGGAAGGTTTCCACCATGTCCTGCGCCACGCTCGGGCCCATCAGGCCGGAGAGGTTCGCCTCGATACGGTCGCGCAGGCGGCGCAGGGCGTAGGGGCGGCGCTCGTCGAAGGGCAGGTGCAGGTCGCGCAGGGCCTGTTCCACTTCGCGTTGGGCGGTCTTGGCGCCCAGTGGCTTGGCCAGCTGGCTGGCGAATTCCTGCGGCGAGACGGCGATCAGTTCACGGCGTTGCGGGCGGCGGACGTTGTCCACGGCGCAGGCTTCGGCGGCGCCCTTTTCTTCATCGCTGGCTTCGGTGAACAGCGACACCAGGGTGAACACCAGTACGTTGGCCGCCAGGGAGGCGAGCGCGGCGAGGTGCCAGGTGGTGTCGTCGAGCACGTACAGCGAGTTGAACATCGGTACGTAGATGCTCTGCAGGTTCGCCACCAGCGGGGTAAGCATGGTCGCGCCCCACACCAGCATGCCCGCCACCAGCCCTGCGATGAAGCCGCGGCGGTTGGCGGTCGGCCAGTAGAGCACGGCCAGTGCGCCGGGGAGGAACTGCAAGGTGGCGACGAAGGAGACTATCCCTAAGTTCGACAGGTCCTGCTCGGCGCCCAGCAGCAGGTAGAAGGCATAGCCGGCCATGATGATCGCGGCGATCAGCGCGCGCCGGGTCCACTTCAGCCAGCGGTAGATGTTGCCTTCGGCCGGCGGCTGGTAGAGCGGCAGCACCAGGTGGTTGAGCACCATGCCCGAGAGTGCCAGGGTCATCACGATGATCAGCCCGCTGGCGGCGGAGATGCCGCCGATGAAGGCGGTCAGGGCCAGGGCCGGGCTGTCCACCGAGATGCCCAGGCCGAGGGTGAAGTATTCCGGGTTGGTCGAGGCGCCCAGGTGCAGGCCGGCCCAGAGGATCGGCGGCACGGCCAGGCTCATCGGCAGCAGGAACAGTGGCAGGCCCCAGCTGGCGCTGAGCAGTGAGCGCGGGTTGAGGTTCTCGGTGAAGGTCATGTGGAACATGTGCGGCATCACGATGGCCGCGGCGAAGAAGACCAGCAGCAGCGTGCGCCACGGCCCTTCGGCCAGGGGCGTGTGCAGGGTGCTCAGGGCTTCCTGGTTCTGCAGCAGCCAGACTTCCAGGCCGTCCGGCCCGCCGAATACGCCATAGAGGGCGAACAGGCCGATGGCGCAAAGGCAGATCAGCTTGACCAGCGACTCGAAGGCAATCGCCATCACCAGCCCTTCGTGGCGCTCGCGGGTGGCGATGTGGCGCGCGCCGAAGAGGATGGCGAACAGCGTGATCAGTGCGCAGAACGCCAGCGCCGCGCGGTTGGGCTCGGACTCGCGGGTGAGGATGCTGATCGAGTCGGTCACCGCCTGGATCTGCAGCGCCAGCATCGGTAGCACGGCGATCAGCATGAACAGTGTGGTCAGCGCGCCGGCCCAGGTGCTGCGGAAGCGGAAGGCGAACAGGTCGGCCAGCGAAGAGAGCTGGTAGGCCCGGGTGATGCGCAGTATCGGGTAGAGCAGCACCGGTGCGAGCAGGAAGGCGCCGGAAACGCCCAGGTAGATCGCCAGGAAGCCGTAGCCGTACTGGTAGGCCAGCCCGACCGTGCCATAGAAAGCCCAGGCGCTGGCGTACACGCCCAGCGACAGGGTGTAGATCAGCGGATGGCGCACCAGCCGGCGCGGGATGAAGCCGCGCTCGGTAATCCAGGCGACGCCGAACAGGACCATCAGGTAGGAGGCGCTGATCAGGATCAGCTGGGTGAGGCTAAAGCTCGTCAGCATCGCGCTGGCTCTGCAGGATGAAGGTGACGACGATCAGGATCAGCCACAGCAGATACGGGCGGTACCAGGCGCCGTGGGGATCGATCCACCAGTCCATGATGGCCGGCGAGAACAGGTAGATGCCCACGACCAGGAGCAACACCAGTCGGTAGATGTACATGTCGTCTCTCTCTTGGTTCGGCGGGCAGGCTACCTGTGCGCACAGTCGCCGGCAAGCCGGCCGCCGGTGGGGACGGGTACAAGTCTAGAGCTGCGCGTCTTCCAGCGTCAGGCTGTGGGGGATGGAGCCGGCATCCCAGTGCGCGATACCCCAGGCGAGCACCTCGTGCGGCGTGGCCTGCAGCAGGTCGGTGGGCGGCTTCTGTCCCAGTGCCTTCAGCGCGCGTACCAGCAGCGGGGAGGCCTGGTCAGCCTCCAGCGGCGGAGAGCGGTAGGACTTGCCGAGCTTGTGGCCGTCGGGCTGGACGATCAGCGGTACGTGCAGGTAGCGCGGGGCGGCGATGCCCAGCAGTTCCTGCAGGTAGAGCTGGCGCGGGGTGTTGTCCAGCAGGTCGGCGCCGCGGACGATGTCGGTAACGCCCTGCCAGGCGTCGTCCAGTACCACCGCCAGTTGATAGGCGAACAGCCCGTCGCGACGGCGGATGATGAAGTCACCCACTTCACGGCCCAGGTGCTGGTGGAAATCGCCCTGCAGGCGGTCGGTGAAGCGGTAGTCCAGCTCCGGCACGCGGATGCGGATGGCGACGTCGCCGTGCCAGTCATGCTGGGCGTCGCGGCAGGTGCCGGGGTAGATGCCGTTCGTGCCTTCGAGCTGCTTGCGCGAGCAGGTGCAGGCATAGGCCAGGCCGCTGCGCAGCCACTGCTCGACCTGGGCGGCGTAGGCGTTGCCGCGCTCGCTCTGTTTTTCCACCGCTCCATCCCATTCGAAGCCGTAGCGTTCGAGGGTTTCCAGGATGGCGCTCTGGGCGCCGGGCATCTCGCGCGGCGGGTCGAGATCTTCCATGCGCACCAGCCACTTCCCGCCCACTGCACGCGCATCCAGGTAGGAAGCAACGGCCGCCACCAGAGAGCCGAAGTGCAGGTAGCCGCTGGGCGTGGGGGCGAAGCGTCCGACGTAGCGGGAGGAAGGCATGGCGTGGCGTCTCTTTGGCTTTCTATTAAAGACGGGGCGCACAAACGAAACGGGGCGCCGCAGCGCCCCGTTCGGGATCAGCCAGGCTCAGGAGCCCAGCTGCTTTTCCTTGATTTCCGCCAGGGTCTTGCAGTCGATGCACAGGGTGGCGGTGGGGCGGGCTTCCAGACGGCGGATGCCGATCTCGACGCCGCAGGAATCGCACCAGCCGTAATCGTTGTCTTCGATCAGTTGCAGGGTCTCGTCGATCTTCTTGATCAGCTTGCGCTCGCGGTCGCGGGCGCGCAGCTCGAGGCTGAACTCTTCTTCCTGGCTGGCACGGTCGGCCGGGTCCGGGAAGTTCGCCGCTTCGTCCTGCATGTGGTGCACGGTGCGATCCACTTCTTCCATCAGCTCAACTTTCCATTTGTTGAGGATGGAGGTGAAGTGCGCGCGCATGCGATCGCTCATGTACTCCTCGCCCTTGGTTTCCTGGTAGGGCTCGAAGCCACGAATCAGTTGGCTGCTCTGTTGTTTTGCTTTGGTGGGCATGGATGACCGCCTCTCACTCTCGCTAATCCTCTCGCGGATGGTCCCTCTCCGGCACCGCCGGCCCCGCGCTCGCAAGCGGGCGAACTTACCAGAACGATTCCCGGGACGCTACTCCCGGTTGTCGAGCCTGACAGTGCCCGCACATACCTGATCGCCGGTTGGCCGACCCGCCAGTCACGGCCGGCGGGTTTGTCGGCAAACCTGGGCAGGATCGCTGGCGTTTGCCAGACGAAGCCTGCAAGTTCCCAGGCGCCGCGCCCTCTGGACGCGGCCACCCCAGTATTCATCAGTGGCCTGTTAGAATCCCGGCTCTGTCGCAAAGTTCGGAATATTGCATGGCCACTCTCTTCAGTGCGCGCAGCCGCGCCATCGAACCCTTCCACGTCATGGCGCTGCTGGCGCGGGCCAACGAGCTGCAGGCCGCAGGCCACGACGTCATCCACCTGGAAATCGGCGAGCCGGACTTCACCACCGCCGCGCCCATCGTCGAGGCGGGGCAGAGGGCCCTGGCAAATGGTCACACGCGCTATACCGCCGCACGTGGCCTGCCGGCCCTGCGCGAAGCCATCGCCGGCTTCTACGCCCAGCGCTACGGCCTGTCGATCGACCCGCAACGCATCCTCGTCACACCCGGTGGCTCCGGCGCCCTGCTGCTCGCCAGCAGCCTGCTGGTGGACCCGGGCAGACACTGGCTGCTGGCCGACCCGGGCTACCCGTGCAACCGCCACTTCCTGCGCCTGGTGGAAGGCGCCGCGCAGCTGGTGCCGGTCGGTCCGGAGAGCCGTTACCAGCTCACCCCGGAGCTCATCGAGCGGCACTGGGATCAGAACAGTGTAGGCGCTCTCGCCGCATCGCCGGCGAATCCTACGGGCACCCTGTTGCACAAGGATGAACTCGCGGCGCTGTCTTCCAGCCTCAAGGCCCGCGGCGGCCACCTGGTGGTGGACGAGATCTACCACGGCCTGACCTACGGCATCGACGCGCCCAGCGTGCTGGAAGTGGATGACGACGCCTTCGTCCTCAACAGTTTCTCCAAATATTTCGGCATGACCGGCTGGCGCCTGGGCTGGCTGGTGGCGCCGCAGGAAGCGGTGGGGGAGCTGGAGAAGCTGGCGCAGAACCTCTACATCAGCGCGCCGAGCATGGCACAGCACGCCGCGCTGGCGTGTTTCGAGCCGGCGACCCTGGCGATCCTCGAAGAACGCCGCGAAGAATTCCGCCGCCGCCGCGACTACCTGCTGCCGGCGCTGCGCGAACTGGGCTTCGGCATCGCCGTGGAGCCGGAGGGTGCCTTTTATCTGTATGCCGATATCAGCGCCTTCGGTGGCGACGCCTTCGCCTTCTGCCAGCATTTCATCGAGACCGAGCACGTGGCTTTCACGCCTGGCATCGACTTCGGGCGTTACCAGGCTTCGCACCATGTGCGTTTCGCCTACACCCAGAGCGTCGAGCGCCTGCAGCAGGCGGTGGAGCGCATCGCTCGCGGCCTGAAGACCTGGCGTCCCTGATGCGCTTCGAGCCGGCGCTGGAAGAGGCGCGCCTGATCAAACGCTACAAGCGCTTCCTGGCGGACATCGAGACTGCCAGTGGCGAGCAACTGACCATTCACTGCCCGAACACCGGCTCGATGCTCAATTGCATGAGTGAAGGCTGTCGCGTCTGGTTCAGCCGCTCCGACGACCCCAAGCGCAAGCTGCCGGGCACCTGGGAACTGGTGGAAACTCCGCAGGGGCGATTGGCCTGCGTGAACACCGGGCGGGCCAACCGGCTGGTGGAAGAGGCGTTGCTGGCCGGCACGGTGACCGAACTGGCCGGCTTCGACGAGTTGCGCCGCGAAGTTGCCTACGGGCAGGAGAACAGTCGCGCCGACTTCCGCCTCATGTTTGCCGGCAAGCCGGTCTACGTAGAGGTGAAGAGTGTCACCCTGGGCTTCGACGGCAGCGCCGTCGCCGCTTTTCCCGATGCGGTGACCCAGCGTGGCGCCAAGCACCTGCGCGAGCTGGCGGCGCTGGCGCGCGAGGGCCTGCGCGCGGTGCTGCTGTATGCGGTGAACCTGTCGGCTATCGAGGCGGTTCGCCCGGCGGTGGAAATCGACCCGGCCTATGCCGCGGCGCTGGCGGAGGCACGCAACGCCGGGGTGGAAGTGCTGGCGTATGGGGCACGGATCGATACCCGTGAGATCCGGCTGGAGCGGCCGCTGAAGGTGTTGTTGTAGGAGCGCCCATGGGCGCGCTCCTACATAGTTAGCCAGATGCCCTGCTCATCCTCGCGGCAGGGCAATGCCTCCAGCACATCCCCCAGGCACGGCCCCTGGATGCATTCGCCAGTCTCGATCAGGAACAGCGCCCCGTGATGGCCGCACTGCAACAGGCGGCCGCTGGCATCGAGAAAGCGCTCGGCGTCGTAGCCCAGCGGGATATCCCGGTGCGGGCAGCTGTTGCGGTAGGCATAGACACGGCCCTGGCGGCGCACGACAAAGAGATTCAGGCCAGCGGCCTTGAAGCCCCTGCTCTGGCCTTCGGCCAGGTCATGCGGGGCGCAGAGCAGGATCATCCGGGTCTTCCATCCAGGTACGGCATCACGAGCGGGCATTATCAGCGCCCGCAGGGCCGTACCGGAAGAGGGTGCACTTCCGTGTGCTGAAGAGGGTCAGGGCTGGCGTCGTGCCAGCGAAAACGGCGCCGACCTTAAGCGTCCCTGCAAATTAATGCAAATAATTATCAAATAGATTTCCTAAATTTCCTGTGGCAAGGTTCGTTTATGCCGCCGCATTGCGGCAGGCCATCTTTCGAACGAGGAATTCTGCGATGACGACCCTGACTGCGCCGGCCTCCGAGCTGTACCGCGCCTGGCAAGCCCTGCGCGCCGAGAAACCGCGCCTGCGCGCCCGCGACGCGGCGTACCACCTGGCCGTGAGTGAAGCCGAGCTGACCGCCAGCCGCTTGGGCGTGGACGCCGTGCGTCTGCGCACCGACTGGGCCGAGCTGTTGCCAGCGTTGGGCGAGCTCGGCCCGATCATGGCGCTGACCCGCAACGAGCACTGTGTACACGAGCGCAAGGGGCCATACCGCGATGTAACCGTGTCCGCCAATGGCCAGATGGGCCTGGTGGTCTCCCCGGACATCGACCTGCGCCTGTTCCTCGGTGGCTGGGCCAGCGCCTTCGCCATCAGCGAGGAGACCGCCCACGGCACCCAGCGCAGTATCCAGGTGTTCGACCGCCAGGGCAGCGCCGTGCACAAGGTCTTCCTCACCGAGCAGAGCGACCTCGCCGCCTGGGATCCGCTGGTGCGCAGCTTCACCGCTACCGGGCAGAGCGCCGCGCTCGACCTGGCCCCGCTGGAGGCCAAGGCTGCGCCGTTGGCCGATGGCGAAATCGATGTCACCGCCCTGCGCGAAGGCTGGTCGGCATTGAAGGACACCCACCACTTCTATGCCCTGCTGAAGAAGCACAAGGTCCAGCGCACCCAGGCGCTGCGCCTGGCCGGCCGCGAATGGGCCGAGCCACTGGCCACCGCCGAGCTGCCGCGCCTGCTGGAGGCGGCCGGGGCAAAGCAGTTGCCGATCATGCTCTTCGTCGGCAATGCCCACTGCATTCAGATCCACACCGGCACCGTGGAAAACCTCAAGTGGATGGACGACTGGTTCAACGTCCTCGATCCGCTGTTCAACCTGCACCTCAAGACATCGGGCGTGGTCGAGCTGTGGCGCGTGCGCAAGCCCAGCAGCGACGGCGTGATCACCAGCTGGGAGGCCTTCGACGCCAAGGGTGAGCTGGTGCTGCAGGTGTTCGGTGCGCGCAAGCCGGGCGTTCCGGAGCTGCAGGGCTGGCGCGAACTCGCCGAATCCTTCCCGGCCATCTGAGGATCGATGCCATGAAGACTTCCATGACTGCACGCGCGCTGTTCGCCGGACTCTGCCTGACTGCCACCAGCGCGTTGGCGGATTCGTTGCCGCAGCGCTGGGTGAGTGCCGGCGGTTCGCTGAGCGAATGGGTCGTCGCCCTGGGCGGCGAGGCCAGGCTGGTGGGCGTCGATACCACCAGCCTGCACCCGGCCTCGCTCCATGCACTGCCGAAGATCGGCTACCAACGGCAACTCGCCGCCGAAGGCATCCTCGCGCTGAAGCCGGACATCCTGCTGGGCAGCGAGGAAATGGGCCCACCACCGGTGCTGCAGCAACTGCGCGCCGCCGGCGTGCGGATCGAGACGCTGTCGGCCAAGGCCGACGAGAAGACCGTGCATGACACCATCCAGCGCTTGGGTGAACTGCTGGGCTCGCCGGACAAGGCGAAGCAGGTCGAGGCGGACTTCGACGCACGCCTCGTCGCGCAGGCTGCCTGGGTGAAGAAAGCCCAGACCGCACAGGCTGCACCGGGCGTCGTCCTGCTGGTCGGGCACGCCGGCGGCAACCTGCTGGTGGCCGGGCAGGGCACTTCCGGTGACTGGCTGATCCAGCATGCCGGCGGCAGGAATCTTGCGACCCATAGCGGCTACAAGACGCTGTCGACCGAAGCCCTGACGGCCATGAACCCGCAGGTGGTGGTGCTCAGCGATCGCGCCCTGGACGGCGACAAGGCTCGCGCCGCACTGACCCGGCAGAACCCGGGCCTCGCCGCGACCAGTGCCGTGCGTGACGGACGCGTGCTGGTACTCGACCCGACCCTGCTGGTGGGCGGTCTCGGTCCGCGCATCCCCGATGGGCTGGCTAGCCTGTCCCGGGCCTTTTATCCTTCCGCGCAGGCCCTGAACACGGAAAGTCGTCCTTGACCCGGATCGTTACCGCTCGACCGCTGTTCCTGCTCCTTGGCTTCCTCCTGCTGCTGGTCGTCTGGCTCTCACTGGCTCTCGGGCCGGTGAGCCTGCCGCTGGGCGATACCCTGCGCGCGCTGGCGCACATGATCGGGCTACCGGTGTCCGCTGACGGGCTCGGCCAGGCCGAACTGATCGTCGGGCAGATCCGCCTGCCGCGCACCTTGCTGGGGATCGCCACCGGTGGCGTGCTGGCGCTGGCTGGCGTGGCGATGCAGGGGCTGTTCCGCAACCCGCTGGCCGATCCCGGCCTGATCGGGGTTTCCAGCGGGGCCGCACTGGGCGCCGCCATTGCCATCGTTTTCGGCGCCTCCCTCGGCGGGTTGCCCGAGGCTTTCGCTCCTTACCTGCTGTCGGCGTGCGCCTTCGCCGGCGGCTTGCTGGTGACGGCGCTGGTCTACCGCCTGGGACGCCACAACGGCCAGACCAGTGTGGCGACCATGCTGCTCGCCGGCATCGCCCTGACGGCGCTGGCGGGTGCGCTGATCGGCCTGTTCACCTACCTCGCCGACGATGCCACCCTGCGCACCCTGACGTTCTGGAACCTCGGCAGCCTCAATGGCGCCAGCTATCCCCGGCTCTGGCCGCTGCTGCTGATCACTCTGCTGGTGGCCTGCTGGCTGCCGCGCCGAGTGAATGCCCTGAATGCCTTGCTGCTGGGCGAGTCCGAAGCGCGCCATCTTGGCTTCGATGTCGAGCGGCTGAAAGTGGAACTGATCCTCTGCACCGCGCTCGGCGTCGGTGCAGCCGTGGCCGCGGCCGGCATGATCGGCTTCATCGGCCTGGTCGTGCCGCACCTGCTGCGCCTGATCGTCGGGCCCGATCACCGTGTGCTGTTGCCGGCGTCGATGTTCGGCGGCGCGATCCTCCTCCTGCTGGCCGACCTGGTCGCTCGGTTGGCGCTGGCGCCGGCGGAACTGCCAATCGGTATCGTCACCGCACTGATCGGTGCGCCGTTCTTCCTCTACCTGCTGATGCGGGGACGTTCCTGATGCTGAGCGCAGATAAGCTGATCGTTAAGCGCGGCGCCCAGACCGTCCTGCAGGACGTCAGCGTGGCCTTGCAGCCGGGCGAAGTGCTCGGTGTACTCGGGCCCAACGGGGCGGGCAAGAGCACTCTGCTCGGCGCCATGAACGGCGAGTTGCCGCTGGCCTCGGGTTCAGTAAGCCTGGATGGCCGGCCGCTGCAGTCCTGGCAAGGCAGCGAGCGGGCGCGCCGGCTTGCCGTGTTGCCGCAATCGTCTTCGTTGAGCTTCGCCTTTCCCGTCGAGGCGGTGGTGGGCTTCGGGCGCTTGCCCCACGACAGCGGTCGTCAGCGCGACGAGGAGATCGTCCGCGAAGCCATGGCCGCCGCTGATGCTTCGCACCTGGCCGGGCGCAGCTACCTGGCGCTTTCCGGCGGCGAGCGCCAGCGCGTGCATCTTGCGCGCGTGTTGGCGCAGCTCTGGCCAGGCGGGGCGGAGCAGGTGCTGCTGCTGGATGAGCCGACCTCGGCGCTCGACCCGTTGCACCAGCACACCACCTTGCAGGCCGTGCGCGAGTTCGCCGGGCGCGGCGCGGCGGTGCTGGTGATCCTGCACGACCTGAATCTGGCGGCGCGCTACTGTGATCGCCTGCTGCTGCTGCACGAGGCACGTGCGAACCTGCTCGGCACGCCGCGCGAAGTGCTGCAGGCCGAACCGCTGCGCACCGTCTTCGGCCTCGATGTGCTGGTGCAGGAGCACCCCGAACGCGGCCATCCGCTGATCATCGCGCGCTGACAGGAGTCGCCATGAAGAAGGTACTGCTGGTCCCGCTGCTGGCCTTGCTCACGGCTTGCCAGAGTCAAAGGGATGCTCCGCCACTGCCGCTCTGGCAGAGCCCGGAAGGGCACGACAGAGCCGAGCTGGGGGTGATCCGCGACCTGCGCAGCGGCGAGCAGCTTTCGCCTGCACAACTGCTTGACCGGCTTGCTGGCGCGCCGCGGGTGATCGTTGGCGAGCAGCACGACAACCCTGACCATCACGCCCTCGAACTCTGGCTGGTGCGCGCCCTGGCCGAGCGTCGCCCGGCTGGCAGTGTACTGCTGGAAATGCTCAATCCCGATCAGCAGACCGCCGTGGCCGCCACCCAGGCCGCGGCGGAGCAGGGGAACATGCCGACTGACCTGATGGGGGCACTGCACTGGCAGTCGGGCTGGGACTGGTCGCAATACGGCCCGCTGGTGACCTGGCTGGTGAAGCAGCCGGCACCCGTGCTGGCGGCCAACCTGGATCGCAGCGAGATCATGGCTGTCTACCGCAAGAAACCCGAACTGCAGGGCGCCGCCTCCACTGCGGCACCGGTGCGTGAGGCCCTGCTGCAGGATATTCGTGATTCCCATTGCGGCCTGCTGCCGGACAGCCAATTGCCAGCGATGCTGGCGGTGCAGCAACAGCGAGACCGGCGCATGGCGGAGCGTTTCAAGGCAGCGCCGGAGCCTTCTCTGCTGATTGCCGGCGGCTTCCATGCGCGGCGGGACCTGGGCGTTCCCCTGCATCTGCAGGACCTTGAGGTGGCGCGGGGGGTGAAAGTGGTGATGCTGGTGGAGGTCGGCAAGACCGTTGCGCCGTCCGAGGCAGACTATGCCTGGTACACGCCGGCACAGCCGCCGACGGATTATTGCGCGCAGATGCGTGGAGCCAGGTGAATGATGGGACGGGGCCGGAAGGCCCCGTTTTCATTGGAGCGCGGCCAGGAACGGCGCACGGAATCGCGGGCAAAAAAAGACCCGGCAAAGTGCCGGGTCCAAACCGTGATTAGCCTGATGAGGAGATAATCTGAAGAGTCCGACTGCGTGGTCTCTCGAGCTTATCCAACTGGCCTCGCAGCCAGTGGTTGTAATAATAACCATTATCATTTGAGAGTCAACCTCTTTTCTTCAACCTCGTCGAAAATTTTTCAGGCGGGGGAGAAAGGGGTACGAAGAAAAAATCGGGGCAAAAAAAAGACCCGGCAAAGTGCCGGGTCGAAACCGTGATTAGCCTGATGAGGAGATAATCTGAAGAGTCCGACTGCGTGGTCTCTTGAGGTTATCGATCTGGCCTCGCGACCAGATGACTCAATAATAATCATTATCATTTGAGAGTCAACCTCTTTTCTGCAGTTTTTTCCGCGTCTGCGAAATTCTTTCTGCACAAACGAAAAAGCCCGGCGCTGGGCCGGGCTTTTCGCAAGAAAGCGGATCAGTCGGCCTGGCGTTGCAGCCGCAGCTGGGTGACTTCCTTGTTCAGCAGATCGATGCGTCGCGCCATGCCTTCGATGAGGCTGTGGGCGATGCGCGGGTTGCTCTGCATCAGGCTGAGGAACTGGTCCTTGGGGATCACCATCACGGTGCACGGCTCGCTGGCGATCACCGAGGCGCTGCGTTTCTCGCGGGTGAACACGGCCATGGCGCCGAAGATCTCGTCCTTCTGCACATCACCGACCTTCTGCCCATCGACGAAGGCTTCAGCATGGCCTTCGATGATGATGAACACGTGCTCGGCGTCATCGCCTTGCTGGATCAGCTGGGCGCCGGCGGCGAAGTGCTGGAAGCCGGTGGCCGGGCGAATCTCCGGTTGCTTGAGGTGTGCCAGGGCGTCCGACAGCAGCGCGGTGTGGCCGATCAGGTAGTGCAGGAACTGCTCCTGGCGCTGTTCGTGGCTGTGGATATGACGGAACACTTCGCTGCGCGAATAGGGGATCAGGCACAGCGGCTCTTCGCTGACATAGCGGCAGGGGGGCAGCTCGATACCCTGGCGCAGGCCGACCAGGTCGCCTTCCTGCAGATAGAACAGCGGGCGTTCGTCCACCAGCGCATGGACCAGGCCGTTCTCGATGAGGAACAGGTGCTTGCCGGGCAGTTCGCCTTCCAGGTCGTCGGAGCGCTCCAGGCGGATGGCTTCGCCCGCAGGCTCCAGGCCGGCGAGCAATTGCGCCGGAATGCCCTGCAGGCGATTGATCAGTCGATCGGCGTAGGCAGGTTGTTCACCGAGTAGGTACATGGCCGTAATTCCTTGATATGGCGACGGTCGAGGGCGCACGAAGGGCCCTGAGACCATAAGCGGGCAGGCACCTTGCGTAAACATTTTCCCACAGAGCTTGTGAGCTAGCTCTTGTTACGTGCGGGAAATGTCTCAAGCTCGCCAAGAAGTGCGGCCTTGTGCGCTGGCGGCAGGTCGTTCCAGTGCACATCCAGCAGGGCGCCCTCGATGGCGTAGAGCAGCACCTTGGAGGCGCGGAAGCCCCGTGCGCGCACGGCACGGTAAGCGCCGACGGCGCCCAGGCGGCGCAAGTCGCCCGCGTTGTGGATGCCCACGGCATGGAGCCATTGGGCGGAGGTCTTGCCGAGGTTCTTCAGGTGCAGCAGTTCGTCGTTCATCGTCTGTCCTTGCGATGGGCACGATGGGTGTCAGGTCCTGATGGGGCCGAGAACTGCTCGTAGCGGCCGGACACACCCTGGAAAGTGTAGCGGTGGATAGGAAAAGCGTGGCTTTGTGACATCGCCCTGAAAGCGGGGCAGGGCAATGCGGTGTGGCCAGGGCGCGGCAGGCGGCGCTGGCAATCGGCCAGAAACACCGCTCGCGGTGATTCCGGCCGACAAACGGTGGATCAGAGGCCCGGCAGGCGCTGGCGGATGCTGCTGACCAGGGCGTCGAGGCTGGCGGCGTCCTGAGTGTCGACGCGCTTGCTGTGCTGCTGTTCCTCGTCGCTGAGGGCGTCGCGATTGGCCTGCTGGGCCTGAACGACTTCCAGGGTGGCGTCGGAAGGGTCGTTGCCTTCGCTCTGGCGCTGGGCGAGCCAGCCGGCGATCACCGCTTCCGGGGCATGGCAGTCGAGGATCAGGAAGGGCACGCCGGTTTCCTCGGCAATTTCCCAGGCGGCGGCACGCTGCTCGCGCTTGAGGAAGGTGGCGTCGAGCACGACGGGGTAGCCCGCGCGAAGAATGTCCACGGCCAGGTCATTCAGGCGCTGGTAGGTCGCGGTGGTGGCGTCGGCGTCATAGATGCCGCCCTTGAGCTGGCCCTGCTGCTCGGCCTTCTGCTCGCCGAACAGGCGCTTGCGTTCCACGTCCGAGCGCAGGCGCACGGCGCCCAGGGCTTCGACCAGGCGCAGAGCGACCTGGCTCTTGCCGACGGCGGAAACACCCACGGTCAGCGCCAGGAAGCGCGAAGGAATGGCGCTGTAGCTTTCCGCCAGGTTGGCGTAGTTGCGGTACTGGCGCAGGGTCGCGGCCTTCTGCACGGCATCGCTCTGGTGCGCCAGGCTGAATAGCGCGATCTTGGCGCGGACCAGGGCGCGGTAGGCCTTGTAGAAGTTCAGCAGGGCCAGGGACTGGTAGTCGCCGGTGTATTCCAGATACTGGCTGACGAAGCGCCGCGACAGGCATTTGAGGCCGCGATCTTCCAGGTCCATGGCGAGGAAGGCGTAGTCGGCGGTGACGTCGGTGAAGCGGAACGGCTCGTTGAACTCGATGCAGTCGAACAGCACGACCTTGCCGTCGATGATCGCGGCGTTACCCAGGTGGATGTCGCCATGGCATTCGCGGATGAAACCGTGCGCCTTGCGTTGTTCGAACACGCCATGCAGGCGCTCGAAGCTGGACTCGGCCCAGGCCTCCAGGGCGTCGAGTTGCAGCAGGTCGGCCTTGTCGGAAAGCATCGGGCGGATCTGCTCGAAATTCTGCCGCACCGGCGCCATGCAGGCT
Organism: Enterobacterales bacterium AE_CKDN230030158-1A_HGKHYDSX7; assembly: GCA_046940325.1. GTDB lineage: Bacteria > Pseudomonadota > Gammaproteobacteria > Pseudomonadales > Pseudomonadaceae > Pseudomonas. Next base: position 487,874 of record JBKYMN010000005.1, read on the forward strand.
TCCGGCGTACCCAGCGGGTGTTCGGTGGGAACGACCGGGGTGCGCAGGTGGAAGTCGGCGATCTGCCCGGCCAGTGCGTCGACGTGCTGGGCGCCGAGCTCGCCGCGGGCCTGCACTTCGCTGAGCAGTTGGCCCTGCGGGAATTCACGACAGCGGATCATGTACTCGATGGCTGGGCCTTCGCCACCCAGTTGGGGTGCCGATTCGCTGCCGGTGATGGCGATCACGTCCAGGTACAGGCCATCGGTCAGGCGCTGGTTCAGGCGCAGTTCTTCCTCGCAGAAGTGCTTGCGCTGGGCGAGGTCGGTGAAGTCGAGGAAGCCGAAGTTCACCGGCTTCTTGATCTTGTAGACGAAGGAGCCAGTGAGCAGCACCCAGGAGATATGGGTTTCGATGACCCGGAAGCCTTCGACCGGATGGGGGAAGAGGGCGGGGTTCTGCAGGGCTGCGAGTAAGGTCTGGCTCACGTGATGTCCTTTCCGGTCGATTTTTCGAGGCTGGCATTATGGCGGCTGGGTCGGCCGGTGCAAACTCTGCGGCCGACCGGCAACCAAATGGCCATCGCGAGGTCTTAGCTGCGCCACTGCCCTGATCGAGAGATGCGCGGCAGTTCGCATCAAGCCCGGGCGCCCGCTGGAGCGGCGCCTGTCTCCTGTGGATAAAGTACGTATAATGCGCCGCCATGACGCGTCCCCGATCTTCCAAATCCCGTAAAAAAAGCGGCAAATCGTCGCCTGCCATGCGCAAGTGGCTGGGCTGGGCTCTCAAGCTCGGTCTGGTCGGTGTGGTGGTGCTGGCCGGTTTCGCCGTGTACCTCGATGCGATTGTCCAGGAGAAATTCTCCGGCAAGCGCTGGACCATTCCCGCCAAGGTCTACGCCCGGCCGCTGGAACTGTTCGTCGGCCTGAAGCTGGGCAAGGACGACTTCCTGCGCGAGCTGGATGCCCTGGGCTACCGCCGCGAAACCTCGGTCGCAGGGCCGGGCGCCGTCTCGGTGGCCGGCAACGCAGTCGACCTCAATACCCGTGGCTTCCAGTTCTATGAAGGCGCCGAGCCTGCGCAGCGCATTCGTGTGCGCTTCTCCGGGAACTATGTGGCCGGCCTGAGCCGCGCCAACGGTGGCGACCTCGCGGTTGCGCGGATGGAGCCGCTGCTGATCGGCGGCCTGTACCCGGCGCATAACGAAGACCGCATCCTGATCAAGCTCGACCAGGTGCCGCCGTACCTGATCGATACCCTGGTGGCCGTGGAGGACCGCGACTTCTGGACCCACCACGGGGTGTCCATCAAGTCCATTGCCCGCGCCGTGTGGGTCAACGCCAGCGCCGGCCAGCTGCGCCAGGGCGGCAGTACGCTGACCCAGCAGTTGGTGAAGAACTTCTTCCTGACCAACGAGCGCAGCCTGTCGCGCAAGCTCACCGAAGCCATGATGGCGGTGCTGCTTGAGCTGCATTACGACAAGCGCGAAATCCTCGAGGGTTACCTCAACGAGGTGTTCCTCGGCCAGGACGGCCAGCGCTCGGTGAACGGCTTCGGCCTTGCCAGCCAGTACTTCTTCAGCCAGCCGCTGTCGGAACTGAAGCTGCCTCAGGTAGCGCTGCTGGTCGGTATGGTCAAAGGGCCTTCCTATTACAACCCGCGCCGCAATCCCGAGCGTGCGCTGGAGCGCCGCAACGTGGTGCTCGACGTGCTCGCCGAACAGGGCGTGATCACCCCCGAAGAGGCCGCCGCCGCCAAGCAGGCACCGCTGGGCGTGACCCGCCAGGGCAGCATGGCCAACAGCTCCTACCCGGCTTTCCTCGACCTGGTGAAGCGCCAGCTGCGCGAGGACTATCGCGACGAGGACCTGACCGAGGAAGGCCTGCGCATCTTCACCAGTTTCGACCCCATCCTGCAGATGAAGGCCGAGTCCGCGGTCAGTGAAACCTTCAAGCGCCTCGAAGGCCGCAAGGGCGTCGCTGAAACCGAGACCGCGATGGTGGTCACCAACCCGGAGACCGGCGAGATCCAGGCGCTGCTCGGCAGCCGCGATCCGCGCTTCGCCGGCTTCAACCGCGCCGTCGATGCAGTGCGGCCGATTGGTTCGCTGGTCAAGCCGGCGGTCTACCTGACCGCGCTGGAGCGGCCGAGCCAGTACACCCTGACCAGCTATATCCAGGACCAGCCCTTCCAGGTGAAGGGCAAGGATGGCCAGGTGTGGACGCCGAAGAACTACGAAGGCACCGCCAACGGCACCATCTTCCTCTATCAGGGACTGGCTCGTTCGCTGAACCTGTCCACTGCCAGGCTGGGGCTCGACCTGGGCGTGCCCAACGTTCTGAAGACGCTGGAGCGCCTTGGCGTTTCACCGAATTGGCCGGCCTACCCGTCGATGCTGCTGGGTGCGGGCGCGCTGAGCCCGATGCAGGTGGCGACCATGTACCAGACCATTGCCAGTGGCGGCTTCAATACCCCGCTGCGCAGCATCCGTAGCGTGCTGGCAGCGGACGGTCAGCCGCTCAAGCGTTACCCCTTCCAGGTCGAGCAGCGTTTCGATCCGGGCGCGATCTACCTGCTGCAGAGCGCCATGCAGCGGGTGATGCGCGAGGGCACCGGGCGCTCGGTTTACAACCAGCTGCCTTCGTCGCTGACCCTGGCGGGCAAGACCGGCACCACCAACGATTCCCGCGACAGCTGGTTCTCCGGTTTCGGCCAGGACCTGCTCGCGGTGGTGTGGATCGGCCGCGACGACAATGGCAAGACGCCGCTCACCGGGGCTACCGGCGCGCTGCAGATCTGGACCAGCTTCATGCGCAAGGCCGATCCGCTGCCGCTGGACATGCCGATGCCGGATAATGTGGTACAGGCCTGGGTCGATCCGCATACCGGGCAGGGTACTGATGCCAGCTGCCCCGGAGCGGTACAGATGCCTTATATTCGAGGAAGCGAACCTGCGCCGGGCGCGGGTTGCGGAAACCAGACGCCGGCCGGCGAAGTCATGGACTGGGTGCGCGGCTGGTTGAACTGATTCAAGAGGATTGGCAGTGAGAAAAGCTTGGTTTGCAGCGTCCGCGACTCTGGCGCTTCTGTCCGGTTGTGCGTCCCCGCAGCATGGTGCGATCCCCGTGCAGGACTCCGGCACCTCCGTTTCCAACTCGGAGCGCGTCGGCCGCAGTGGCGGCAACGCCCAGGCGCCGGTCCGTTCCGGCGCCGGCCAGAGCATCCCGCAGGGTGACTCCGGCGTTACCGTGATGGTCCCGCAGGATGCCGGCATGGCGCCGATCCAGACCTTCCCGGCACAGACCGGCGCCGCGCCGATCAGCACCACGCCCATGACCACGGCGCCGGGCGCTACCGGCTCGACCTATTCGCAGCAACCGATCTCCACCAGCGGCGGGATCACCTCCAACGGTGGCTTCCAGTCGCAGACCTACCAGCACCCGGTGTACCAGAACCAGCAGGCCGCGCCGTCGAGCCAGGGCAGCAGCTACCAGGGGCCGTCCGGGATTCCTTCGAGCAACGCCGGTCTGTCGGCGGACGAGCAGCTGGATGGCCCGGTGCTGGCGCTGCTGACATCCGCTTCGCAACAGCAGGGTGGCGGTGACCTGAACGGCGCTGCCGCCAGCCTGGAGCGCGCCCAGCGCATCGCTCCGCGCGAGCCGCAGGTGCTCTACAAGCTGGCCCAGGTTCGCCTGGCCCAGGGTGATGCCGCGCAAGCCGAGCAGGTGGCGCTGCGTGGCCTGTCGCTGGCCAATGGTCGCCCGACCATGCAGGCCAGTCTCTGGGACCTGATCGCCAAGTGCCGTGACCAGCAGGGTAACGCTGCCGGCGCTGCCGAGGCGCGTCAGAAAGCCAAGGTGACCCTGTAATGGACGCACGCGTGCTGGCCGTCGCCGATCAGTTACTGCTGATCGAGCGGGAGCTGCGTGCTCTCGGCATGTGGGGAAGTGAAAGCCCGTCGACGGAGCGGCTTTCCAGCGTCGAGCCCTTCTGCGTGGATACGCTCGCGCTGGAGGAGTGGCTGCAGTGGATCTTCCTGCCGCGGATGAAACTGATCATCGAGAGCGGCGCGGACCTGCCCAGTGCTTCCGGCATCCGCGCCATCGCGGAAATGGCATACGCCCATGAGGGCGCGCGGGTCGCAGCCTTGCTGGACGCGCTGGGCGCCTTCGATCAGTTGATCAGTCCGACGGCCTGAGCGGCCGTCAGTTGCAGTTCTCGCGCAGGTTCTTCTCGCTGGAAGCGATGCGGGCCTGGCGTTCTTCTTCGGTGATGCGGCGAACTTCGCCGTTGCCGTCTTCTACCCGAACGCGCGGGTTGTTCTTGAGCTGTGCCAGGTTGGTACGCTCCTGTTCGCACTGCTTGGCGCGCTCGGCTTCCTGTTGAGCCACTTCCTGGCGCACCTTCTCGTCCGCTGCCTTCTGCTTTTCGTCTTCGCTGGGCGGCAGCGTCGGCTTGGCCGCGGCGGGCGGCGGGAAGTTGCTGCTCGCCTTGGGCTGGGCGGTGTTGGTATTGACGGTGGCAGCATTGGCACCCTCCGGCGGCTGGGCGCCGAAGTGGGTGATGCCCTGGGCGTCCACCCACTTGTAGACCTGCGCGGCCATCACGGCAGGGGCCATTGCGAGCAGCAGGCTGCCCATGAAAATCGTCCGTCGCATGCGTTGTCGATCCTTGGGAGGCGGAGTCTGTCGGTAACTATAACCAAATCGTGCGCTTATTCACTCTGAGAAAGTTCACATCCCCGCTTGATTCGAAGCCATATATGGCTTGACTTGGCCGCTTCGTTTCAGAAGAATCCAAGGTTCGCTGCAGTGGGCCGGCCGCAAGCTGGTTTTACTCGGCAGACAAGAGGTGCTACCCGCGCCGCAAAGTTTCACCCTGTTTCGCGTTACCTCGCGCTGGGTGGAGGCTCTCCGTAACACAAACAGGAGCGTCTCCAGGTTCTGCTCAATCGGCAGTCGACGTAGCCGGCGATTACATTCGCCCATGTCTGCCGGGCAGCCATCCAAGTCGGTCCCCCACGTTGGGGGTGTCCGTATATAGCGTTCTAGAGGTGACAACGTGGAACTTTTATCCGGCGCTGAAATGGTCGTCCGCTCCCTGCGTGACGAAGGCGTTAAGTACATCTACGGGTACCCGGGTGGTGCCCTCCTGCATATCTACGACGCTCTCTTCAAAGAGAACGAAGTAACCCACATCCTGGTTCGCCACGAGCAGGCCGCGACTCACATGGCCGACGGCTATGCGCGCGCCACCGGCAAGCCGGGCGTGGTGCTGGTGACCTCCGGTCCCGGCGCGACCAACGCCATCACCGGCATCGCTACCGCCTACATGGACTCCATCCCGATGGTGGTGATCTCCGGCCAGGTAGCGAGCAACATGGTCGGTACCGATGCGTTCCAGGAAACTGACATGGTCGGTATTTCCCGCCCGATCGTGAAGCACAGCTTCATCATCAAGCACCCGTCGGAAATCCCCGAGGTCATCAAGAAGGCCTTCTATATCGCCCAGTCCGGCCGTCCCGGCCCGGTGGTGATCGATATTCCGAAGGACATGGGCGACCCGACCCAGAAGTTCGAATACAACTACCCCAAGAAAGTGAAGCTGCGCTCCTACAGCCCGGCGGTCCGTGGCCACTCCGGCCAGATCCGCAAGGCCGCCGAGATGCTGCTGGCCGCCAAGCGCCCGATCATCTACGCCGGCGGCGGCGTGATCATGGGCAACGCTGCCGAGCCGCTGACCGAAGTCGCTCGCATGCTCAACGTGCCGGTCACCAACACCTTGATGGGCCTGGGTGGCTATCCGGGTACCGACCGCCAGTTCGTCGGCATGCTTGGCATGCACGGCAGCTACACCGCGAACCTGGCGATGCACCATGCTGACGTGATCTTCGCCGTCGGTGCGCGCTTCGACGACCGCGTGATCAACGGCGAGACCGCAGCCAAGTTCTGCCCGAATGCCAAGATCATCCACGTCGATATCGACCCGGCCTCGATCTCCAAGACCGTCAAGGCCGACATCCCGATCGTCGGCCCGGTGGACAGCGTCCTGACCGAAATGGTCGCGATCCTCAAGGAAATCGGCGAGACCCCGAACAAGGAAACCCAGGCTGCCTGGTGGAAGCAGATCGAGGAGTGGCGTGGTAATCGCGGCCTGTTCCCGTACAACATGGGCGACGGCAGCATCATCAAGCCGCAGACCGTGATCGAGACCCTCTGCGAAGTCACCCATGGCGATGCCTTCGTCGCATCCGACGTGGGCCAGCACCAGATGTTCGCGGCGCAGTACTACCGCTTCAATAAGCCCAACCGCTGGATCAACTCCGGTGGCTTGGGCACCATGGGCTTCGGCTTCCCCGCCGCCATGGGCGTGAAGCTGAACTTCCCCGAAGCCGACGTCGCCTGCGTGACCGGTGAAGGCAGCATCCAGATGAACATCCAGGAGCTGTCCACCTGCCTGCAGTACGACCTGCCGGTGAAAATCGTCAACCTCAACAACGGTGCGCTGGGCATGGTCCGCCAATGGCAGGACATGCAGTACAACAGCCGTTATTCGCACTCCTACATGGAATCGCTGCCGGACTTCGTCAAGCTGGCTGAAGCGTATGGCCACGTCGGCATGCGCATCACCGACCTGAAGGACCTGAAGCCGATGATGGAAGAAGCCTTCGCGATGAAGAATCGCCTGGTCTTCCTCGACATCCAGGTCGATACCAGCGAGCACGTCTACCCGATGCAGATCCGCGGTGGTGCGATGCGCGACATGTGGCTGAGCAAGACGGAGCGTACCTGATCATGCGACACATCATTTCCCTGCTGCTGGAAAACGAACCCGGCGCGCTGTCCCGCGTCGTCGGCCTGTTCTCCCAGCGCAACTACAACATCGAAAGCCTGACCGTCGCCCCGACCGAGGACCCGACGCTGTCGCGCCTGACCCTGACCACCGCCGGTCAGGATGAGGTCATCGAGCAGATCACCAAGAACCTCAACAAGCTCATCGAGGTGGTAAAACTGGTGAACCTCTCGGAGAGCGCGCACATCGAGCGCGAGCTGATGCTGGTGAAAGTGAAGGCCACCGGCGCCCAGCGCGCCGAGGTCAAGCGCACCACCGACATCTTCCGCGGCCAGATCGTCGACGTCACCAGCAGCGTCTACACCGTGCAGCTGGCCGGTACCAGCGACAAGCTGGACAGCTTCATCCAGGCCATCGGCACCGCGTCGATCCTCGAAGTCGTCCGCAGCGGCGTCACCGGCATTGCCCGTGGCGACAAGACTCTCAGCATCTGATTTGAAATACGGCCCACGAGGCCAACTGACAGGGGATTACCCAAATGCGCGTTTTCTACGATAAAGACTGTGACCTCTCCATCGTTCAGGGCAAGAAAGTTGCCATCATCGGTTACGGTTCCCAGGGCCATGCCCACGCCTGCAACCTGAAAGACTCCGGCGTCGACGTCACCGTCGGCCTGCGTGCGGGTTCTTCCTCCGTTGCCAAGGCCCAGAACCACGGCCTGAAAGTCGCCGAAGTGGCCGAAGCCGTTGCCGCTGCCGACCTGGTCATGATCCTGACCCCGGACGAATTCCAGGGCCGCCTGTACAAGGACGAGATCGAGCCGAACCTGAAGAAGGGCGCTACCCTGGCCTTCGCCCACGGCTTCTCCATCCACTACAACCAGGTTGTCCCGCGCGCTGACCTCGACGTGATCATGATCGCGCCGAAGGCACCGGGCCACACCGTACGTTCCGAGTTCGTCAAGGGCGGCGGCATCCCTGACCTGATCGCCATCTACCAGGACGCTTCGGGCAATGCCAAGAACGTCGCCCTGTCCTACGCCTGCGGCGTCGGCGGCGGCCGTACCGGCATCATCGAAACCACTTTCAAGGACGAGACCGAAACCGACCTGTTCGGTGAGCAGGCTGTTCTGTGCGGCGGTTGCGTCGAGCTGGTGAAAGCCGGCTTCGAAACCCTGGTCGAAGCCGGTTACGCTCCGGAAATGGCCTACTTCGAATGCCTGCACGAACTGAAGCTGATCGTTGACCTCATGTACGAAGGCGGCATCGCCAACATGAACTACTCGATCTCCAACAACGCCGAATACGGCGAGTACGTGACCGGCCCGGAAGTGATCAACGCCGAATCCCGTCAGGCCATGCGCAACGCTCTGAAGCGCATCCAGGACGGCGAATACGCCAAGATGTTCATCTCCGAAGGCGCCACCAACTACCCGTCGATGACCGCCAAGCGTCGTAACAACGCCGCTCACGGCATCGAAGTCATCGGCGAGCAACTGCGCGCCATGATGCCGTGGATCGCTGCCAACAAGATCGTCGACAAGACCAAGAACTAAGGTCAGTTCGACAAACGAGGAAACGCGGCGCTTGCCGCGTTTTTTCGTTTAGGGGCGGTGATCTGGTATAAAGCGGGGGCGCCGAATGGATCCACGCACTAGCGTGCTCCGGCGAATTTCAGCCTCAACGAGTTCTCAAGGAATCGTCCATGAGTGAAGGTCACGAGGAGCCGAACAAGGCTTCCGACACCGAAGAAAGTCTGCTGCCTATCGATGAGCACATCGAGGAGGGGCATGACGCCGAAGGTCGCAAGGTTCGTCATCGCGGTATCTACCTGCTGCCCAACCTGTTCACCACGGCGGCGCTGTTCACCGGCCTGTACGCCATCATCAATGCCATGAGTGGCGATTTCTCCAACGCCGCCATCGCTATTTTCGTCGCCATGGTCCTCGATGGCCTCGACGGGCGTGTCGCTCGCCTGACCAATACGCAGAGTGCGTTCGGCGCCGAGTACGACTCGCTGTCCGACATGGTTGCCTTCGGCGTTGCTCCGGCGCTGGTAGCCTTCGAATGGGCGCTGAGCAGCCTGGGCAAGGTCGGCTGGATGGTCGCCTTCATCTATGTGGCGGGTGCGGCGCTGCGTCTGGCTCGCTTCAATACCCAGGTGGGCAAGGCCGACAAGCGCTACTTCATCGGTCTGGCCAGTCCTGCCGCCGCGGCACTGGTTGCCGGTACGGTGTGGGCGTTCGCCGACTTCGATGTACAGGGCGCCAAGGTCTCCCTGCTGGTTGCCCTGATGGTCGCTGCCGCCGGCATGTTGATGGTCAGCAACATCAAGTACTACAGCTTCAAGGATCTCGACCTGCGCGGCCGTGTGCCGTTCATGGCGATCCTGGTGGTGGTGCTGGCATTCGCCGTGGTCTTCACCGACCCGCCGCGTATCCTGCTCCTGTTGTTCCTTGCATACGCCGCCTCCGGCCCGGTGCAATACTTGTTGCAATTGCGCCGTCGCAAGCAGCCGCCTGCCGTGTAATTTCCAGCGGGCTCCGCAGTCTACTGGCGCATACAGCCAGTCGTTGCGGAGCCCGTCATGCTGATCAAGTCGTCCCGCCTTTCCGATTGCCACGAATCGGAAGTCACTCCTGAATCCCTCTATCTCTCACGTCGCCACTTTCTCGGTGGTGCGATGGCGGCTGCTGCGTTGTCCGGATTGCCGCGCCTGAGTCTTGCTGAAGGCGGTCGCTACGCCGACGTGACCGAGGCGGTTGCTCCGTCCTGGTTGACTGAAAAGTTGTCCGCTACCCGGTGGGATGCCGTAACGGTGAAGGATGAGTCCATCACACCCTTCAAGGACGCGACTACCTACAACAACTTCTACGAGTTCGGTCCGGACAAGGGCGATCCCGCTGCCAATGCTGGCGCCCTGAAGACCGAGCCCTGGTCGGTGGTGATCGATGGGGAGGTGGGCAAGCCGGGCAAGTATCTGCTCGAGGATTTCATCAAGCCCTATCAACTGGAGGAACGTATCTACCGGCTGCGTTGTGTCGAAGCCTGGTCGATGGTCATTCCCTGGATAGGCTTTCCGATTTCCGATCTGATCAAGCGCGTGGAACCGACCAGCAAAGCGAAGTACGTGCGCTTCGAAACGCTGGTGGATCGCAAGGACATGCCGGGTGTGCAGTCCAACTTCGCCCTGATCGACTGGCCCTATGTGGAAGGGCTGCGCATGGATGAGGCCATGCATCCCCTGGCCATTCTCGCGGTTGGCATGTACGGCCGTGTGCTGGCCAACCAGAACGGTGCTCCATTACGGCTGGTGGTGCCTTGGAAGTACGGCTTCAAGGGTGCCAAGTCCATTGTCCGGATCAGCTTCGTCGCGGAGCAGCCGAAGACGACCTGGCAGAGCCTGGCTGCGGATGAGTACGGCTTCTATGCCAACGTGAATCCGACGGTGGATCATCCCCGCTGGAGTCAGGCTCGTGAGCGTCGACTGCCCAGTGGACTATTCAGTCCCAATGTTCGTCCCACCCTCATGTTCAACGGCTATGCCGATGAGGTCGCTTCGCTCTATGCGGGGATGGACCTGAAGAAGGATTACTGATGCGCTATCCCTATTGGCGGGCCGGGGTCTTCCTGGTCGCGCTATTGCCGCCGCTCTACTGGCTGTATCAGGCGTGGATCTTCGATCTGGGGCCGGACCCGGGCAAGGCGCTGGTCGACCGGCTGGGGCAGGGTGGTCTGATCCTCCTGTTGATCACCCTGGGGATGACGCCGCTGCAGAAGCTGACTCGTTGGGGTGGCTGGATACAGGTGCGTCGCCAGCTGGGGCTGTGGTGTTTCACCTATATAGTGCTGCACCTGAGTGCCTATGCTGTCTTCATCCTGGGGTTGGACTGGGCGCAGTTGGGCGTCGAGCTGCGCAAGCGGCCGTACATCATTGTTGGGGTCATTGCCTTCCTTGGGTTGCTTGCCTTGGCGGCTACCTCCAATCGCTACAGCATGCGCAAGCTCGGTACAGCCTGGAAGAAGCTGCATCGCCTGATATATGTCATCCTCGCCCTGGGGTTGTTGCATATGCTGTGGGTCGTGCGATCCGACCTGGAGCGCTGGGCTGTTTATGCGGCGATAGGGTTGCTGCTGATGCTCCTGCGCTTACCTCCGGCAGCCCGTCAGTTACCGCGATTGCGTAGCCGACCGACAGCCGGCTGAAGAAAGTTTAAATTAGTCGTTGACGGCCGATTTAAACTCCCTATAATGCGCACCACTCCCAGCGACGAAGCGCTGAAAGAACTTGAAAATCAAGTACTTACAGAGATTCGAGGCTGAGAGTGGTGGTCAGGCAGGTGATTCACTTGCTGCTTTTCATTAGCTGCTTCGGTGGCTCGCTGAAAAGAAGATCATCGAGGTGGTTGACAGCGAGTTTGATCGCTGTAGAATGCGCCTCCCGCTGATGAGAAGGTTTCCTTCGCTGAAGCACAAGCGATTGAGTAGAAAAGAAATTTTCGAAAAATAAAGCTTGACGGAAGATGAGGTTAGCGTAGAATGCGCGCCTCGGTTGAGGCGAAAGCCTTAACCAACTGCTCTTTAACAAGTTGAATCAAGCAATTCGTGTGGGTGCTTGTGATGTAAGACTGATGATCGACTGATTATCAGCAGCGCAAGTAACACTCGTGAAC
>JBKYMN010000006.1:0-457513 GCA_046940325.1 Enterobacterales bacterium AE_CKDN230030158-1A_HGKHYDSX7
GTGATGCCGCATGGCTCAGTGATTTCAACGAGATGTCCAGGTCGCTCCGTGGCCGAATCTCCACAATTCTTGAGCTACTTCGCAGGCACCGAATCAGGGGTTGTGTCGTCTACAATAGCGACAAATTTTCCCTGAGTGCCTACATGCCCGATATCGAAGGACATGCCTTGCAGGATCTACCCCTGGATGAGCTGACGGCTTGCCATGAGTGCGACCTGCTGATGCGCCGCGAGCCCGTTCCATTGGGGCACCGCTCGGTTTGCCCACGCTGCGGCTACGAGCTGGAGATCCACCGGCCGCATATGATCCGCCGCGCCCTTGCGCTGGTGCTGACGGCCCTGCTGCTGTACATCCCGGCGAACTTCCTGCCGATCATGCATATCACTATCCTTGGCCAGACGAGCATGGACACGGTGTGGAGCGGTGTCATCGGCCTGTATGAGTCGGACATGAAGGGCGTCGCCGTCCTGGTGTTCTTCTGCAGCATGGTGATCCCGCTGCTCAAGCTGCTCTGCCAGCTGTTCGTCCTGCTGACGATCCGCTTCAAGGCCTGGCGCGAGCACGGGATGTTGCTGCTGCGCGGGTACCAGCACCTGCGCGAGTGGGGAATGCTCGAGGTGTACCTGATGGGCATCATCGTCGCCATCGTCAAGCTCATCGACATGGCGGAGCTGCACGTCAGCGTAGGTCTGGCGTGCTTCGTGGCGCTGCTGTTCACCCAGGTCTGGCTGGAAGTCACCATGTCCCACCACCAGGTCTGGGGCGAATTGTCCGGGGAGTTCGACGATGCGGGCCATTGATGCAGGAATCCTGGTGTGCGGCGAATGCCACCAGCTCAATCGCCCGGATGAGGAGGGCGAGACCCACTGCAGCCGCTGCGGTGCCGTGGTGCATGATCGCCGACCGAACAGCATCACCCGTACCTGGGCGCTGCTGATCACTGCTGCGGTGCTGTATATCCCCGCCAACCTGCTGCCGATCATGACGGTGAACTTCCTCGGCAACGGCATGCCGGCGACGATCATGGAGGGCGTGGTCGAGCTGATCAACGCGGACATGATTCCAGTCGCGGCAGTGGTCTTCATTGCCAGCATTCTGGTGCCGACCTTCAAGCTGGTAGGGATCGCGCTTCTACTCTATTCGGTACAGCGACATCAGCCCCTGTCAGCCCGGCAGCGTATCGTCATGTACCGCTTCATCGAGTGGATCGGCCGCTGGTCGATGCTCGACATCTTCGTCATCGCCATCCTGGTGACGCTGGTGAATTTCGGCAACCTGGCCAGTATCGAGGCAAATCTCGGTGCGGCCGCCTTTGCCTGCGTGGTGGTGCTCACCATGCTGGCGGCAGTGACTTTCGATCCCCGGTTGATCTGGGATAACACGGACGCGGAAAACGACGATGAGTGATCTTCCCAAACCGAAGATGCGCAAGACCACCAACTGGTCGGCGATCTGGATCCTGCCGCTGATCGCACTGGCGATCGGGGCCTGGCTGGCATGGCGTGCCTATGACCAGGCGGGGATCATGATCAACATCCAGTTCGAGAGCGGCGAGGGCATCCAGGCCAACAAGACCGAGGTGATCTTCAAGGGCATCGGTGTCGGCAAGGTCGTGGACATGCACGTCAACCGTCCCACCCTCGGGGTGACGGCGACTGTGGAAATGCGCAAGGAAGCCGCCGAATACCTGAGCAAGAGCACGCGCTTCTGGCTGGTGAAGCCGCGGGTGTCGATCGCCGGCGTCACCGGCCTGGAGACGCTGGTCTCCGGTAACTACATCGCCATCGATCCGGTGAAGGGCGAGCAGGAGCGGGACTTCGTCGCGCTGAAGGAGCCGCCGCCGCTCTCGGATTCGCTGCCCGGCCTGCACCTGACGCTGAAGGCCGAGCGCCTCGGCTCGCTGGAACAGGGCAGCCCGATCTATTACCGGCAGATCCAGGTCGGCCAGGTGAAGAGCTACCGCCTTGCCGAGGACCAGAAGACCATCGAGGTAAAGGTCCATATCGAGCCGGCCTACGCCAACCTGGTGCGCAAGCACACGAGATTCTGGAACGCCAGTGGCATCACCCTCTCCGGTAGCCTGAGTGGCCTGAAGTTGCGTACCGAGTCCCTGGCCAGCATCGCTGCCGGTGGCATCGCCTTCGCCACGCCGGAGAACTATCCGGACAGCCCGCCGACCGATCCCACCAAGCCGTTCCGCCTCTACGAGGACTTCGACGCCGCCCAGGCCGGCCTCAGCGTCAAGGTGAAGGTCAGCGATGTGAGTGGCCTGACGCCCGGCAGCACACCGGTGATGTACAACGGCGTGCAGGTCGGCACGGTGAAGAGCATCGACATGGACAAGGATTTCAATGGCGCCACCGCCACCCTGTCCATGGATCCGCGCACCGAGGACTTCCTCAACAGCAAGACCGAGTTCTGGATGGTCAAGCCGAGCATCTCGCTGGCCGGCATCACCGGGCTCGAGGCGCTGGTGAAGGGCAACTACCTGAGCGTGCGGTTCTCCAGTGACGGTGAGCCGACCCGCGACTTCGTCATTCGCCCGAAGGCGCCGCCGCTGAACCTCGATTCGCCCGGCCTGCACCTGGTGCTCACCACCAGCCAGCTGGGCTCGCTGGAGGTGGGGACGCCGATCCTCTACCGCCAGATGAAGGTTGGCAGCGTGCAGAGTTACCAGCTGTCCCGTCGTGATCCGTCGCGGCTGGTCATTGGCGTCCACATCGAGCCGGAGTACGCCAAGCTGGTGAATACCTCGTCGCGCTTCTGGAATATCAGCGGGGTCACTATCAGCGGCGGCCTGGATGGCATCAAGCTCAAGAGTGAGTCGTTGCAGACGCTGATTGCCGGCGGGATCGCCTTCGATACGCCGGACCCCAAGGCCGCGCCCATCACCAAGGTGCGTCGCTTTGCGCTGTTCGACAGCGAGGAAAGCGCCCATGCCAAGGGCGAGATGATCGAACTGCGAGCCGATACGGCCGATGGTCTCAAGGAAGGTACTGTGCTGCGTTACAAGGGCCTGGAAGTCGGCCGCGTCGAGCAGGTCGAGCTGAGCAAGGACCTGCAGACCGTGCAACTCAAGGCCCGCCTGACTCGTGCGGCCGACCGCATCGCTCGCCAGGGTACGCGCTTCTGGGTGGTCGGACCCCAGGTCGGCCTGGGTGGCGTCGCCAATCTCGGCACCATCGTCAGCGGCCAGTACATCGAGGTGCTGCCGGCGGACAAACCGGGCAAGGCCCAGGAGACCTTCACCTTGCTGGGTGGCGAGCCCAATCGCCTGCTCGACGGCGACGGCCTGCGGCTGACCCTGAGCGCCGCGCGCCGTGGCTCGCTCAAGCCGGGCGTACCGGTGACTTACCGCGAGGTGCAGGTCGGCAAGGTGACCTCTTTCGAGCTCGGCGAAACCGGCGACAGGGTGCTTGTCCACATTCTCATCGAGCCGCGATATGCGCCGCTGGTGCGCACTGGCAGCCGGTTCTGGAACACCAGTGGCTTTGGCGTGGACGCCGGCCTGTTCAAGGGTGTGAAAGTGCGCACCGAGTCGATGGAAACCATCCTTGCCGGCGGTGTGGCTTTCGCCACGCCGAACAACGATGAGATGGGTTCGCCGGCCAAGCCGGGGCAGACTTTCGCGCTGTTCGATGAGTACGACGAGAAGTGGTTGGATTGGGCGCCGAAGATCCCGTTGGGCAAGGTGGCGAACTGAGTTTCAACCGAACAGGGAAAGGGCCGCATTAGCGGCCCTTTTCATTCCACGGGCTCGGTAGAGGCACGACTAACGCTTGCAGGATGGCGTGGAGCGCAGCGCTACCCATGAGCATCGCCGCTCGGGGCTGCCTGGGTAGCGCAAGCTCCAGCCATCCTGCGAAATGGGCTTGGGTGTCATGCGGTTCGCGAGCAGCCTCGCTCCTGCAGGAGCAGGGCCACGCAGAGTCGGAAAGGAAAAAGCCCCGCATGGCGGGGCTTTTTAGTTAACGCTGCGAGAACATCACGCCGGCTCGGCGCTCGCCTCCACATCGTTGTGCGCGGCCTTCTCGGTGTCGCGGCGGCGGATGTACTTCCAGTCCGCCTCGTCGATGTAGATGCCGTTGGGGCCGCTGCCGCCTTCCAGGTCGATGGCCACCTGGGCCGAGACCTGCGGCTTCACGCTCGCCAGGATCGGCACGAAGCCCAGTTGCAGGCTGGTCTCCAGCAGTGCCGACTGGTTGCGTTCGTCGATGTCCGCGGCCTCGTCGAGGTAGTAGGGCAGGCGCACGCGCCCGGCCTGCTCGCGGTCCATCAGGTGCAGCAACAGGTACATGTTGGTCAGCGCCTTGATGGTCATGGTGGTGCCGTTGGAGGCCGCACCGTCGATGTCGGTGTGCATGATCGGCTGGCCGCCCATCTTGGTGATCTCGAACGCCAGCTCGAACAGGTCCTTCAGGCCCAGCTGGTTGTTGTTCGCCGCCACCAGGCGCGACAGGTAGTCCTTGGCTTCCTCGTTCTTCGCATCCTGCTCGGCGCTCTGGGTCAGGTCGAACACCGAGAGGTTCTCGCCTTCTTCGTACTGGCCGGCGCTGTGGATGATCTGGTCGATGTGCTTGAGCGCGTCCTTGTTCGGCGCGAGCACGATGCGGAAGCTCTGCAGGTTGGAGACCTGGCGTTTGTTGATCTCGCGGTTGAACAGCGCCAGCTGGTGTTCCAGGTTGTCGTAGTCGCTGCGGATGTTGCGCAGGGTCCGGGCGATGTCGGTGACTGCCGCGCGGCGTGCCTTGGCCAGGGTCATGGCTTCGTCGGTGCGGTGCGCGTAGGCGTTGATCAGCAGTTGCAGGCGGCGCTCGGGATCATCCTCGCTGTCGAACTTGGCCACGCCCTTGAGGCGCACCTGGGCGTACAGCGCTTCGATCTGGCCGTCCACCCGCTGCAGGGACTGCCAGGTGTCCTGGTAGTCGTTGAGCAGCGGCAGCAGGTTGTCCATGGAGTCATCGACCGGGTCCATGAACGGGATGCCGAAGGGCAGGTTGGCCGGCAGCAACTGGCGGCGACGCAGGGCATCGTCGAGGGTGCGCTGCTTGGCTTCCATGTCGGCCAGCTGGCGGCCGATCAGCTGCAGCTTGGCGGAGAGCTGCTGGACGCGTTCGGTGAAGGCGTCGGCGGAGCGCTTGAGCTCGTCCTGGGTGGCTTCCAGTTGAGCGAGGTGTTCCAGCTTGCCCGGCTCTTCGGCGCTGAGGGTCTGGCTGCGGCGGAAGTCTTCCAGCGCCTTCTGCGCGTCGAGCACGTCCTGGTACAGCTTGTCCGCCTGGGCCTTGCTGGCGTTGCGGTCGGCGGCCACGGCCTGCTGGGTCTTGAGCTGCTTGAGCTCCTTTTCCAGGCGCTCCTTCTGGTCGCGCAGCGCGGCGCGGTCGGCCAGGGCCTGCAGGGCTGGCGGCTCGATGGTGGAGATATCGATGGAGAGGCCGGGGACTTCGAAGCGCTCGCCCTTGAAGGCATCGAGGATCTTCTCGACGCTGCCGACCCACTGGCCGGCTTCGTCCAGGTCCACGCCCTTCTCGCCCAGCGGCAGGCTGAACAGTGCGCCGTTGAACAGGCGCATCAGGCGCTCGACGTCCTGCTGGGAGAACTCCTCGCGTAGGCGGGCGTAGCTGTTGTTGTCGGCATGTTCGAGCTGCTGGCGAACGCCTTTCAGGCGTTTCTCCAGGTCGCGCAGGCGCTCTTCCAGGTCTTCGCTGGAGAACTGCCGGGAGTGCGCCAGGGCGCCGGCCAGCTCGTCGTGGGCGTCCTTGGCAGCGAGCAGCTGCTGCTCCAGCACCTTGACGTCCTCGACCAGTGCGAAGCGGTTCTTCAGCACGGCCAGCTCGCCCATCCAGCGCTGGATTTCGCTGATCTCGCGCTCCAGGCGCATCAGCTCGGCGGTGCTGCCGCGCTGTTCGTTCTGCAGGCCGTCCTGCTCGCGCTTGTAGTGCTCGGCCTGGATCACCAGCTCTTCCTTGCGCGCGCCGGAATAGTCTTCCCAGGTGCCCAGCAGGTTATCCAGCAGCGGCGAGAGGCGGTGCATCTTGCCGCGCAGCAGTTCGCGCTGCTGTACGCCGTTGGCCAGGGCCTCGACCAGCGGGCCGGCGGCGACCAGCGCCTGGTAGTCGCCTTCCATGCGGCGCACGTCGCGGAAGGCTTCCTCGCAGGCGGCGATGTAATCGACGCTGCCCGAGCGCAGGCTGTGCTCGAAGGCATCGAGGAACAGCTGCTTGAGCTTGGCCGCGGTGATCTCGCGCATGTGCAGCAGGTTGATGAACAGCGAGCGGAAGGTCTTCAGGCTCTGTTCGCTGGTGCTGCGCAGCGGGATCAGGGTGAGGTCCAGCGGGATCGAGGTGTGGCCGCCGACCAGCAGGCGACGCAGCTCGTCGGGCTTGAGCTCGTAGGACTTGATGCCTTCGCGTTCGAGGTTGGCGTACAGCTCGCGCAGGCGCAGGCAGGTGCCGTTCTTCTGGTAGTGCTCCAGGTCCAGCTCGCCCTGGTAGGCGAAGAACTGGTGGCCGAAGCCGCCGCCCGGGCCACGTCCGCCGACGCCGATCACATGGCGGCCGTTGGGCAGGTCCAGCTCGATGAGGATGTAGCTGGTGTCGGTGGCGAAGTAGAACTTGCGCGAGGCTTCCAGGCTGTACTTGCCGAAGCTCATGTCGGACATGCGTGCGAGGATCGGGAACTGCAGCGCGTTGATCGACGCTGACTTGCCGAGGTTGTTCGCGCCGTACACCGACAGCGGCTGTTCCAGCGGGAAGATGCCGAGGCTGTAGCCGGCGGTGTTGAGCAGGGCGAAGCGGCGGATGCCGTAGCGTTCCTGGGTCATGCCTGGGCCTCCTGTTCTTCGGCGATGGCGCGGGCGAGGGCGTCTTCTTCGCTCTCTTCTTCTTCAACGATGGCGGCCGGCTCGTCGATCACCACGATGGCGTCTTCGCTGTCGATAACCGGCTCGTCGGCGTAGGACTCGAGGATCACCACCGGCTCGTCGTCTTCTTCCATCAGTACCGGCGCGCTGAACTGCATTTCGCTGGCGTGCAGGTTGCTGGCCAGGTCGCGGTCCTGCTGCACCGACAGGCAGACGTCGAGGAAGCGATGGATCGGCGGCAGGAAACGGTACACGCCGTTGTCCTCGGCGGCGAAGCCGAGCTGGGTGAGGCGGCGCATGACCTTCTCTTCCAGTTCTTCCTGGGTGGTCACTTCGGCCTGCAGGAACAGGTCGCGGTACTTCTCCAGCAGCGGCGGCAGCTCGTCGCGGCCGATGCTGCCGCCATCGAGGACGGCCAGCGGGTCGCGGCCCTGGTCGGCGAGGTGCTCGACGAGGATGAAGGTGAACAGTGCCAGGCGCTGGGCGGTCTTGTTCACCTGGGCGCCGACCTGCTCGGGGACGAAGTAGTAGAAGCCGCGGGTGTCGCAGACCAGCTCGTAGCCCAGGCTGCGGAACAGCGCGCGGTAGGCGTCCTGCTGGTTGGACAGCTGGCTGTACAGCTCCGGGTCGCGGCGGCTGATGTGGAAGCCCTTGAACAGCTCGCGGAAGATCGGCGCGAGCTGGGTCATTTCGGTGAGATTAATCTGCATGCGGTTCGCTCTTGCTGTCCTTGCCAGCGGTCGGGCCGGCGATCAGGGCGAAGGAGCACAGGCTGACGCTGTGCTGGAGAGTGTCGTATTGCGCTCGCTCGAGGCGGTCGCGCTGGAAGCGGGCATCACGCGAGAGGCGCGAGAACCAGTAGAGCAGTTCGTCGGTGGCGCCTTCGGGCTCCTGCTCCAGCAGCCACTGCATGAGGTCCGGCAGCGGCAGCGCGGCCTGGCAGCGGTCGAGCATTTCCCGGGCGGTGCGCGGCGAGCGCTGCGGGCCGTCGCTCTTGCGATTGCCGCTGGCCTTGGGGAAGTGCGCCGGCTTTGGCTGGAAGTTGGCGAGGGCGAAGACGTAGCTTTCGACCTGGGAAGCGGTGCCGAGGAAGTTGCTCTGCGGCCGGGTGAACATCGGCATGGCCGCCTGCGGTACGGCATCGATGCCCTTGCGGCGGATGACTGACAGCGCCAGGGCGGCGCCGCGGGTGATCGCGTTGTGCCGGCGGGCTTCCTCGCGCAGCGGCAGCAGCAGTTCGCGAGCGCGGCGCAGGGTGAGCTGGGCGGTGGTCTGCATTTCCAGGATGCGCGCGTGTGTGCGCAGCAGCTGGTCGTCATCCACCAGCTGGCCGAGGCGCGCCTGTTCGCTGAGCAGGCGCAACAGCACCTGCTCCACGCGGTGCACGCCCTGTTCGAAGGCGCCGTCGGCGGAGACCAGCTGGATCATCGGTTCGACGTATTCGTCCCAGGTTGCCAGGACTTCCGCATAGCGCTGGCGCAGCGGAATCTGCCGGTCCTGGGTCTTGGCCCGTTCGGCCACGGCGACCAGCGCCTGTTCGTCGTTGGCGAGCTTCTTCAGCACGTCGCGCACGCGCATGTCGAGCAGGCGCAGCTGGCGCGCCAGGTCGTTGCCGTCGCGCGCCTCGAAAGCTTCGCGGATGTAGCCGGCGAGGCGCTCCAGGTGACGCAGATAGGCTTCGATCTCCAGGCACAGGCCCAGGCGGTGCTCCTGGCGCAGGTAGGCAAGGAAGTCGTGGATCTGCGCGTTGAGCTCGAAGCGGTTGGGGCTCTTGGCCACCGGGACGAGGATGTCCAGGCGGACCCACTGGTCGAGCAGGGCGGTGATGTCCACCGGGGTGCTGTCGGGCAGCTGGCTGGTGAGCTGGATGCGCAGCTCCACCAGGCTCAGGGTGCCGGCGTCGAAGCGCTCGCACAGCGGTTCGAGCAGCACCCAGTGTTCGGCGAGGGCGCGTAGTACGCGTCGTGGGTCGATCATCGGCTTGGTTGGGCCCGGAATGAACAAAGGGAGCGATTGTACTGCAAAGGCCTACCCCTGGCCGACAGGGTGACGAAACGCGTCAGATTGCGACGGCACGAGCAGCGTCCGTGTGACGCATCTCACGGAAAATCGGGCCTAAATGGCTGAATTTTCTGGCAAGTTTTTTGCCAAAGCCTGTATCAGAGACCTAGATATCAGAGTCTGATTTACGCCGATGACCTACGACGCCGCACTCGCCAAAGCCCGTTGGGCCGAACTGGAACGCCAGAACGACCTCGACTGGGACCTGGATGCGATCACCGATCGCAATGAAGCCATTGCCTTCCTGCAGCGCTTCGAGAATCGCTTGTGCATCTACTCGTCGTACGTCGAGAAGCTCTACAGCAATTACAGCTTCGTGATCCCGGAGAACCAGGAAGGCGGCATCACCATCCTCCCGGACGAGCAGGCCTGGTTCGATACCTTCCACGACATCCCCGGCGAAGCGGTGGAGCCCACCGGCATCCACATCCTGCCCGGCGAGACCATGGGCTACAGCGGCCTGTACCTGAAGATCCCCGGCGAGCACCGGCTGGTGGCCTCGCGGGAGTTGCCGTTCCAGGATGGTCTGAAACTGCTGATCAACCGTTACCGCATGCGTGGGGACATCTTCCTGCCGGTGCTGGTGAAGGGCGACCTGCGCGAGTACGAGGCGCGCATGCCCTCGCTGCACCTGCACCGCCTGAATATCGCCAGGCTGCAGGCCCATTCGCGGCTGAACCTCGACGCCATCAAGGGCGCGATTGCCGAGCATCTGATCGGCCTGTTCCGCCACCAGTGAGCCGGCGGCTGTCACCCGGGTGTGACGATGGGTAACAACCCGGCCCGGATTTTCCTTTCCCCGTCCGTCGTTCGCAGTGATTTACTCGACTATGGGTCGGCCCTTCGTGGCGGCTGAATTCCTATAGTGGCATCACGGCGCCGAGTCTCGACCTGCTTCCTGACCCGATACGCCCGACGAATAACAACAGGCGCCCCGCCCGACGGGGCTCCGGGAAAGGATTTTGGAAAGGAGAGTGCCATGCGTCAGTCCTCCGGTCCGCTCTTGCGTGCCCTTGCCTTGCTCTGCGGCGGCCTGCTGGCCTTTTCCGCCCAGGCGCGCATGCAGTCGATGGACGATGAAGAGCTGGCCGCCATCTCCGGCCAGGGGGCGATGCTCACCGTCGACGCCTCCACCTACCAGAACTACCAGTACACCCGCCTGAGCTTCGGCGCCGACATCAGCCTGCTGACCAACATCGACCAGCTCAGCCTGGGCAACTACAGCCGCACCGGTTCGACCACCGTCTCCGGCCAGCCGGCGGATATCCTGATCAACAACTTTGCCCTCGGCCGGGTGGACAACGCCAACAGCGCCGACGCCAAGGTGGTGCCGTTCCAGATCCAGGACCCCTACGTCGAGTTCGCCTTCCAGACCAACAATGGCGTGCGCCAGCTGGTCGGCGCGCGGGTCGGCTTCGGCAAGGCCCAGGGCGATCTGTCCGGCGACATCCTGTCCCTCACCGGCAACCTGCAGGGGCAGATCTACGGCCCGGCCTCCATCGCCTACGACTACTACACCCGCAACGGCTGCCCGAACCTCATCAACTGCCTGGCCCTGGCCGTGGCCGGCGACACCCCGGTCTACGCCGATGTGGTGCTACTCAAGTCCGGCACCGGCGAGGCCACCATCAACGGCCAGCCGATCAACCGCGCCGAGCAGATCGGTATCGCCAAGGGCGACTCGCTGCATTCGGATGCCGGTGGCCTGATCGCTTCGCTGATCCCGACCCTGTCGACCACCAGCAACTGCCAGGCGCTGGGCCTGACCACCTGCTTCGACCTGACCAACTACAAGACCATCTATATCGGCAAGCCGGGCTCCACCGACATCAATACCGGCGCCCAGGGCATCTTCTTCTCCCTGCAGAACCAGAACGTGCCCTGGCAGGACCTGGCCAACGCCGGCAACTTCGTCAACACCCAGTCCGGCGCCTTCGCCAACTTCCCGAAGGTAGGTACCGGCGCGGATTCGGTCTACCCGATCCTGATCAACCTCTATGACGCCCTGCGCGGTCTGCCCCGGCAGTCCACCTGCATGGGCTCGCAAGCATCGGGCTGCTGAGATGAGGAGTGCTGACATGAGCTGGCGCGCCGCACTGTTCGCCTGCCTCGCGGGTTGCCTGGTCAGCCTGCCGGCGCTGGGCATGAAGGCCCTGGATGACGAGCAGCTGGAAGAAGTCAGTGGCGCGGGCCTGGGCTTCTTCATCGATGGCTTCAGCTACGACCAGGCCACCGCCACCTCGAAGATCACCGGGGTGAAGAACAGCGCCAACCAGGATGTGCAGGTGGACATCACCGGCGCCTATATAAAAGGCGCCGGCAGCCAGCGCGGCACACTCGATACCAAGGCCTACCTCGGCACACCCATGCACCCCTTCACCCTGGGCCCGGTGAAGTACAAGGCGGGGCTGAATATCCCGGCCAACCAGGAAGCGCTGCAATTGATGACGCCGACCTGGACCGACCCGATCAACGACACCCACAAGTTCGGCCTGTGGTCCTACTACCAGGGTTGCCTGTATGGCGATGCGGGCTGCACCAACCCGAACCAGGCCACCACCAAGATCAACACGGAACTGAGCGCCCTGAAGACCCAGCGCGACACGCTGCTCACCACCTACTCGAACAACATGGTCAGCCTGAAAAGCGGCATCGACACCGACATGGCGGTGGTCAACCAGCGCGAGACCCAGGTCGATGCGGCCCAGGCCACGCAGAAGACCAACTACACCACCATGAACACCCGCTACAACTCGGCGCCCGCGCAGGTCTGCGGGCTCTGGTGCGTGGACCGTCCGGCGCTGGGGACCAAGTACGATTGCGGCATCCTCGCCGCTTGTAACAACAACACCGCGGTGAAGAACTACAACGCCTCCGTGGACACCTACAACACCAGCACCAGCGACCTCACCACCGCGCAGCAGAACCTCAGCGCCGCCTGGAACGTCAGCCGCAACGGCGTCACCCTCAGCCAGCGCGCCAGCGACTACGACAAGTTCGTCCAGCTCTGCGGCACGCAGGGCGGCAGCGCCACCACCTGCGTCAGCGGTACCATCACCCGCACCGAGAAGAACGTCTCCACCGTGCAACTGGTGGCCGGTGCCATGCAGAACTCCTCCGGCACGCGCATCCAGGGCCTGGATATCGGTATCGCCACCAAGTTCACCCTGCCCAACACCGCGTACAACAGCAACGGCAGCGCTGGCGCTACCACCACCCGCACGGACTTCTTCTCCATCGCCCTGGAGAACTTCACGCTCAACGGCTCCTACCTCAACCTGTGGGGCGACGCCGCTGGTCTGAAGGCCTCCATGAGCCTGCAGATGTACGCCGACAAACTGATCATCGCCGGCTGCGAGAACTGCGCGGATACCAACAAGGTGGTGGCCAAGAACGTCTACTTCGACCTCAACCTGGGCGACGCCAACTACCAGCCGGCGACACTCTCGGTGGCCAGCAACGGCGACCTGATGCTCAGCGCGCCGGGCGTCACCTGGGCCAACCACGAGGCCTTCTACCAGAACGTGCAGAAGAGCAATATCAGCATCGGCAACCTGAACATCAGTGGTACCGACGTCGGTTCCCAGGCCATCCGCGGCCTGCGCATCGATTACCTGAACGTCCGCACCGTGAACCTGCCGCGCTAGCGCATGAGGAGACTCGCCGTGAACACCGCACGCCTTCCGAGCCGACTCCTGGCCCCCTTGTTCCTGCTGGCCGCCGCCACCGCCCATGGTGAGATGCGCGGCCTGGACGACAGCGAAATGGCCGACGTCAGTGGCCAGGACGGCGTCAGCCTGAGCGTCAACTTCAACCTCGCCGCCAACACCGCCGATACCCGCTGCACCGGTGGCTGCGGCGCACGCCTGGCGATCCAGCCGCTCAACAGCACCGGCTACATCGTGCTGGACAACATCAAGGGCACCTTCAGCTTCGATGGCATGTCCATCGACATGGTGACCATCAACAACGGCTTCAATGGCGACGGTGCGCTGTTCAACCGCCAGGCCATGAAGATCGGCCTGACCAACGCCAGCGCCACCAACCTGCAATTCACCCTGGGCGGTTCCAACCAGGGCAAGGTGTCCGGCAGCGGCCTGCAGCAGACCAACCTGCTCACCTACCAGGCCACCGGCGCGGTCAAGCTCACCGGCAACGTCTACGTCTTCGGTACTCCGTAAGCGATTCGCACAGGCGCTCCGCCCGCCGGCCTTTCCCCCCGGCGCGTTTCACGCGACAATCCCGCCTCCAAGTGTCGGCCTGCCCGTGCAGGCACCACCCACAGGTAATCGCCCCTTGATCGAAGAAGCCCGCCGCCGCGCCTACCTTGGCGCCATGCAGGTCGCCAGTTGGCTGCCGCGCGTGGTGCTGCCGTTCGCCGCCCCGTCGCGCCCGGAACTGCTGGAAACCCCAGCGCCTATCGTCGCCGAGCCTACGGCCGCTGCGCCCGCCGTGGCGGCGCGCGAGGCCGCCGTTCCGGTTGCTGCACCGGCGCCCGCACCTGCACCGGTCATGGTCGGCGAGCCCGGCTCGATCGCCGCGCGCCTGCTGCCCAAGGTCGGCGCACAGGCCAAGCCGGCCGCTCCGGTCAAAACCGAAGAGGCGGCCGAGGCGGAGGCCGAACCGACTGTTCGCACGCCGGTCGCACCTCCGCCGCGCTTCGCGTTGCAACTACTGCGAGCGGGCGAATGCACCCTGCTCGTCGAACTGCCTACGGGCGAGCCGCTGGCCAGTCGTGATCCGGCTTATCTGCTGCTGAAGGACCTGCTGCGCGCCGCCGGCCTGCCGGACAGCCCGCAATTGATGGGCGAGCCCGTGCGCTGGCCGCTGTTTTCCCGCGGCAACATGGACCAGGGCCCGCAAGCCGCTCGCGAGTTCGTCCAGGGTTTCGTCGCCGCGCGGCTGGAGGAGGGCGCCCCGTGCGCCTGCCTGTGGCTGGTCGGCATGCCTGCCGTGCGCTACGCCGGCGAGGGCGATGAAGAATCCCTGCTGCGCGAGCTGCAGGTCGAAGGCCTGGGCGTTGCCTGGGCGCTGCCGGGCCTGGAGCGCCTGGCCGAAGAACCCACTTTGAAAGCCGACCTCTGGCGCGCCATGCGCCGGGTGCGGCAACGCTGGATGAGTCAGACGCCTGCATGAGCGACGCCGTTTCTTTCCGCCCGATGACCGAGGCGGACCTCGATGCCGTACTCAAGATCGAATACGCCGCCTTCAGCCATCCCTGGACGCGCGGCACCTTCGCCGACGGCCTGAAGAGCTACGAATGCTGGGTGATGTTCGAAGGGTCCCAACAGGTCGGCCACGGCGTCATCCAGCTGATCCTCGATGAAGCGCACCTGCTCAACATCACCGTCAAGCCGGAAAGCCAGGGCCGTGGCCTGGGGCTGGCGCTGCTGGAACACCTGATGAAGCGCGCCCACGAGCGGGGCGGGGTGGAGTGCTTCCTCGAAGTCCGCGCCTCCAACGGGCCCGCCTATCGCCTCTACGAGCGTTATGGCTTCAACGAGATCGGCCGCCGTCGCGATTACTATCCGGCCGTCGGTGGTCGTGAAGACGCACTGGTAATGGCCTGCACGCTGGTCGATTGAGGTCTCTGTAATCCGGTGCCGTGCGGTTCGCGAGCAAGCTCGCTCCTACAGATTCGGCGAGTGTGCTCTTCGTAGGAGCGAGCTTGCTCGCGAATCCTCACAGACCCTGCAAGCGCCCACCAAGCCATCGCGTTCGATGAATGCCGCAGCCTAGAGCGCCGCGGCCGGCGCCCTCTGGAAAAATCAGGAAATTTCCCGCAATCGGGTTTTTCTGTCGCCGATTCCTGACGTACGCTTAAGACCAATAACAACAAGAACATAAGGTCGCAAACATGAATCGCAGCGATGTGATCGTGGTGGGCGCCGGTATCTCGGGGCTGACCGCGGCCTGGCGTCTGGCGCAAGCCGGGCAACGGGTCAAAGTGATCGAAGCCAACAAGCGCGTCGGTGGGCGAACCCTCAACCATCGCTTCGCCAGCGGCGAAGTGGTCGAGGTGGGCGGCCAGTGGGTCGGCCCGACCCAGGACCGTATCCTCTCCCTGCTGGCCGAGCTCGGCCTGTCGACCTACCCGCAATGGAACCGGGGCGACAACCTCACGCTGTTTGGCGACCGGCTCAGGCCTTATCGCGGCACCATCCCGAAGTTTCCTCCCCATGTCCTGCTCGATGTCCTCCAGGCCCATGTGCGCCTGGATCGCATGGCCAGGGAAATCCCCCTGAGCGACCCGAGCCTGCATCCCAGGTCGCCGCAGTGGGACAGCCTTACCTTCGCCGAGTGGCTGCGGCGCAATGTGCGCACCGCCACCGGGCGCAAGGTCTTCGAGCTGATGTGTGGCGCCGTGTTCGCCGCCAGCCCCCATGACCTTTCGTTCCTGCATGTTCTCTTCTATATCCATGGCGGCACCAACCTCGATACCTTGCTCGGCGTCGAAGGCGGCGCACAGCAGGACCGCATCCTCGGTGGCTCCCAGCGTATCAGCGAAGCCCTGGCCGAGCGCCTGGGCGACGTCCTCACCGGCGAGCCGGTGCGCGCCGTGCGCCAGGACGGCAGCAGTGTCGAGTTGGTGACCGATCGCGGCACGCACCAGGCCAGCCACGTCATCTTCGCCATCCCGCCCACCCAGCTGCTGCGCATCACCCAGGAACCGCTGCTGCCCAGCTGGCGCGACCAGTTGCTGCAGCGCCTGCCCCAGGGCGCGGTGATCAAGTGCATGGCGCTCTACGACAAGCCCTTCTGGCGCGATAGCAACCTTTCCGGCCAGGCCACCAGCGAAACCGGCCCGGTGCGCCTGACCTTCGACAACAGCGTCCCCGACTCCAGCCGAGGCGTGCTGCTGGGCTTCATCGAAGGCGACGAAGCGCGGCAGTGGAATGCTCGCCCGGCAGGCGATCGCCGTGGCCAGGTGCTGGAATGCTTCGCCCGCTACTTCGGCGAGCAGGCGCTCGCCCCGGTGGATTACGTGGACAAATCCTGGGCCGAAGAACCCTTCGCCCGAGGCTGCTATGCCGCCCTGTTCCCGCCGGGACTCTGGAGCAGCGGCGCGGCGCGCCTACGCGAACCCTACGGGCGTTTGCACTTCGCCGGCACCGAAACGGCGACGCGCTGGATGGGCTATTTCGACGGGGCCGTAGAGGCTGGGGAGCGCGCGGCGCGGGAAGTGCTCGGCGCGCGGGAAGATCACGGGGAGGAAGACTATGTGCGACACCTTGGTATTGCGTAGCGGCGGGGCCACCTGGTTCGCCAAGAACAGCGACCGCGAACCCGCCGAAGCGCAACGCCTGATCCGCCTGCCCGCCGTCAGCGGTGACAGCGCGGCCACGGTGCGCACCAGCTACCTGCAGATTCCCCAGACGGCCCACCGCCACGGCGTCATCCTCAGCCAGCCCGCCTGGCTGTGGGGCGCCGAGATGGGCGTCAACGACCGGGGCGTCGCCATCGGCAACGAAGCCGTGTTTACCAGGCTGACCCAGCGTGATGGCGAGGCACTGCTCGGCATGGACCTGCTGCGCCTGGGCCTGGAGCGCGGCGGCAGTGCCCGCGAGGCCCTGGCGGTCATCACCGAGCTGCTGGAACGCCACGGCCAGGGCGGCCCGGCCGGCTATCGCAACAAGCGCATGCGTTACGACAACAGTTACCTGATCGCCGACCGCGACGAAGCCTGGGTGCTGGAAACCGCCGGTCGCCTGTGGGCGGCGAAGCGAGTCGAACGCTGGGCCATCTCCAACGCCCTCACCCTGGGCCATGAATACGACCTCGCCAGCCCCAACCTGGAGACCCAGGCGCGCCGTTTCGGTTGCTGGAATGGCCGTGGCGACTTTCACTTTGCCCGTGCTTTCGACGGCCGTGTCCTGCCGTGGGTCGCTGGCGCCCACCAGCGCCGTCAGCTTAATGAAGACTTCCTCACTCACTGCCCGGCGCAGGTCGACTGGCTGGCGCTGGTGGTCGCCCTGCGCAGCCATGGTCATCGCGGGCACCGCTTCAACCTGCACGATAACCGGCAGATCTGCCTTCACGCCGGCAGCTTCTGGCGCCCCTCGCAGACCACCGCCAGCCTCATCGCCCGGCTCGACGGTGAATCCCCGCGCCTGGCCGCCACCGGTACCTCCGCACCCTGCCTGTCGATGTTCCAGCCGCTGGGCTTCGAGGAGCGCGCCGGAGAGGGCCTGCTCAGCCGCGAAAGCGATGCCGTGGAAGACTCCCTATGGTGGCGCTTCGAGACCGTGCACCAGCGCGCCCTGGCCGATCCCGGCTTCGCCGATGCCCTGCGCGCTGGCCACGGCTGGCTGGAAACCGAGTTGCTCAGTGCCCTGGATCGGCGCACGCTGGACTGGCCGCGCCTCGCCGCCGAAGGCCTGGCCTGGCACGACGCCTGGCACCAGCTGGCGCTGCAGCAGGCGCCGCGCCCGCCGCGCTGGTGGCGGCTCAATGCCGTGCGCTGATGCGGCTTGTCAGTCGCGCCCACGCTGCGTAAGGTGCCGCCAAACAATGATGAGGAGCCGGACATGAACGACCTGCAGGAACTGTTCGACAACAACGCCCGCTGGGCCGAAGCCATCAAGCAGGAAGACCCCGACTTCTTCGCCAAGCTGGCCCGCCAGCAGACCCCCGAGTACCTGTGGATCGGTTGCTCCGACGCGCGCGTGCCGTCCAACCAGATCGTCGGCCTGCTGCCGGGCGAACTGTTCGTCCACCGCAACGTCGCCAACGTCGTGCTGCATACCGACCTCAACTGCCTGTCGGTCATCCAGTTCGCCGTCGACGTGCTCAAGGTCAAGCACATCCTGGTCACCGGCCACTACGGCTGCGGTGGCGTGCGCGCCGCGCTGCACCACACCCAGCTCGGCCTGATCGACGGCTGGCTGCGCACCATCCGCGACCTCGCCTACGAGTACCGCGACCACCTCGGCCAGTTCGAGAAGGAAGAAGAGCGCGTCGACCGCCTCTGCGAGCTCAACGTCATCCAGCAGGTCGCCAACGTCAGCCATACCAGCATCGTCCAGAACGCCTGGCACCGTGGCCAGCCGCTTTCCGTGCACGGCTGCATCTACGGCATCAAGGACGGCATCTGGAAGGACCTCAACGTCACCGTCAGCGGCCTCGACCAGTTGCCGCCGCAATACCGCCTGCGCCCGCTCGGCCAGCCTTGAGCCGGAGCCTCTGCGTCATCCCCGGTGACGGCATCGGTCGCGAAGTCGTGCCCGTCGCCGTGGAGGTACTCCAGCGCCTGCTGCCCGACCTGCAGGTAGAGGAAGCCGAAGCCGGCTGGGACTGCTTCCAGCGCCACGGCATCTCGGTTCCCGATGCCACCTATGAACGCCTGCGTGCCTGCGGCGCCGGGCTGTTCGGCGCCGTCTCCTCGCCCAGCCATAAAGTCGAGGGCTACCGCAGCGCCATCCTCAGCCTGCGCCAGACGCTGGCGCTGAGCCTCAACCTGCGGCCCGTGTGCTCGCGCCCGGTGGTCTCGCCGCGTGCCGGCATCGACCTGCTGGTCCTGCGGGAAAACAGCGAAGGCCTCTACAGCGGCCGCGAACACTGGGAAACCGAAGGCGTCGCCATCGCCGAACGGGTCATCAGCCGCGCTGCCTGCGAACGCCTGGCCGCTGGCGCCGCCGAACTCGCACGCCTGCGCCAGGCCCGACGCATCACCCTGGTGCACAAGGCCAACG
Source organism: Enterobacterales bacterium AE_CKDN230030158-1A_HGKHYDSX7 (assembly GCA_046940325.1). GTDB lineage: Bacteria > Pseudomonadota > Gammaproteobacteria > Pseudomonadales > Pseudomonadaceae > Pseudomonas. The sequence goes on from JBKYMN010000006.1 coordinate 18,613, forward strand.
TCCTGCCGCTGACCTGCGGCCTGTTCCGCGACACCTGCCGTGACCGGCTCGCCGAAGATGGCTGGAGCGACGTGCTCGACGAGCGCCTGGTCGACGTCGCCGCCCTGCAACTGGTCGAGCGCCCGGAAGCCTTCGACCTGATCGTCACCACCAACCTCTTCGGCGACATCCTCTCCGACCTCGCCAGCCACTGGGGCGGCGGCCTGGGCCTGGCGCCTTCGCTCAACCTCGGCGGCGGTATCGCCCTGGCCGAACCCGTCCATGGCAGTGCACCCGACATTGCCGGCTCCGGCCGTGCCAACCCGCTGGCCGCCATCCTCAGTGCTGGCATGTTGCTGAGGCATTGCTGGCAGTTGCCTGAGTTGGCGGAGCGAGTCGATGGAGCGGTGGATGCGTTTCTTCGGGAGGAGGGGAGTGTGGATTTCGGGGGCGAGACGACGCGAGTGATCGGGCGGGGAGTCTTGCAGCGGTTGGGCTGAGTCGACGCCCGTCGCCCTGCCTGGACAGCGCACTATTTGCCACCCAAGGTGAAAGTGTTCCTTTCCCCAAGGTGCCCGGCATGTGCGGACGCTACGTCAGCCCCGAAGAGGCCGCCATCGAACGTTACTGGCACATCGGCGCGCGCACACCGCCGCGCTGGCTGGAGGCCTGCTACAACGTCGCCCCGACCATGGCCGTGCCCATCCTGCGCCACGACGAAAGTGGCCAGCTCGAACTGCTGCCCGCGCGCTGGGGGCTGATTCCCGCCTGGTGGAAGGAGTCCATCCCACCGCGCCTCTCCTTCAACGCCCGCAGCGAAGAAGCCGCCGGCAAACCCCTCTGGCGCCAGGCCCTGCGCAGCACCCGCTGCCTCATGCCCGCGTTGGGCTGGTACGAATGGAACGAAAAAGAAACCCTGCGCAACCCCGCCGGCCGCCAGGTCCACCAGCCGTACTTCATCCACAGCCCCACCGACCCCATTATCGCCATCGCCGGCCTCTGGTCGCTGTGGATAAACCCCAATGGCGAACCCATTCTCTCCTGCGCCCTGCTGACCAAAGCCGCCGCGCCGAGCATCGAAAGCATCCACCACCGCATGCCCGTGGTGCTGGCGCCGGAGAACTTCGAGGAGTGGCTGTCAGCCGCAACGCGCAGCGAAGCGCTGGGCGACTTGACTCACCATGCGCGGGAGGATTTTTCGGGGCACCGGGTATCGTTGCGGGTCAATGACACGAGAAGCGATTCGGCAGAGCTGTTGGATGACTTGGACTGAGCAGTACTTCGCAACGGGCTTGAAGTCTTTACGGTCAATGCACTGCGCGGTACTGTCACGAGCGGAATGGCTCTGTGCCACCTCACGGATGAACAAAGAGAGCCACGCATGGCCCGTCGCAGAAAAACCACTGCTTTCGACGACCTTATCTTCATCGCCAGCCGCCTCCCTTGGTGGGCCAGCCTGCTGTTCGCCCTCGGTGCCTGGCTGATCCTCCACCCGTATGCCATCAGCCAACCCCCCAAGGCCGTCAATCCGCAGCAATTTGCGGAGGCAATGAGCGGGCAGGTCTGGCGTTCTCTGTCCATGTTCCTCCAGTACCTCATCCCCGCCGCTTTCGTGCTGGGCGCTATTGGCTCCATCGTCGCGCGCGCCAAACGTAAGCAGCTTGCGGCGGACGTCGCCCGTGCCACGGAAACCGGCAAGACCATCGACGGCATCAGCTGGCGCGAATTCGAGCAACTGGTGGGCGAAGTCTTTCGCCAGAAGGGCTTCACCGTGACGGAAACCGGCGGCAACGGTCCGGACGACGGCATCGACCTTGTGCTGCAAATGGGCAGCGACAAATACCTGGTCCAATGCAAACAGTGGCGCGCCATCAAGGTGGGCGTAACGGTGATTCGCGAGTTCTTCGGCGTGATGGCGGCGCAGGGCGCCTCGGGCGGTTTTGTCGTGACCTCCGGGACCTATACGGCGGAAGCCATGGCATTCGCCCAGGGACGGAACATCCAGTTGGTTGACGGGATATTGGTCAAACGTTGGCTCGCGGCCCGGAAAGAGAGTGGCGCCCAAGGGCGGCAGGTCGATGAGCCTGTCCAGGCAACTGCGCGCTCTACTGAGCCTGCCTGCCCTCTATGCAGTGCGGCCATGGTCAAGCGGATCGCAAAGCGCGGTGCAAATGCGGGTGGAGAGTTCTGGGGGGGTACCAGGTTTCCGGTATGTCGAGGAATACGCGATAGCGCTTAGGGTTGCCGCCGATGCAATTTCAGTCGTTGGCTGAGTCACTATGGTCGGGGCTGCTCTGATTTAGTTCGACGGCAGTCTCTCCGGTCAGAAGCCACCAGCGATAGTCGGGAAACGCCCTTCCAAGAATCTCAACCTCATCGGCGCCCAACCGCGCCTTTTTGCGCTTGATGTTCTGCCAGCGCAAGTAGTCGGTGCTACCCAGCTCGGACAGCTTCTTGATGCTCGCCATCTCCAGAAGCTGCAGTCCTCTTGCAGAAATTCCTTCGCTCATTCGGTGATTTCCAGAAGCATCCTACAAGTTCGGCTTTATCGGTGTGTGTATTATGTTCATGTCTACAGAACACATAGTTGCCCCGATCCAAGTCCCGAATTATAGGGGGGAAGCATGGAAGATTCTGGTGTTGCCTGCGTCTCAGCTTTGTTGTTGCCCGAAAGGACTAACCGCTCGCGTAATCCCTTAGCCTTGCGATTGGTCCTGCCTATAGAAACTCCGCGGCGGAGGGCCTCCCTGTGCTGCTAGCAAAAGCGAACTCACCACTTGAGCGGCCTCTCTCCGAAGCCGAGCTTCAATACGCCGTCAGCAGCATGATCGGCTGACTTGTCATGGAGCTTTCCCGGTTCGAACTGAACCTCGACCTCTGCCTGCGGCATCTCGTGGGCGGCAACGAGCCGGTGCTGCTGAATCCGCTGATCGGGCGTTTATCCCTGAAGGCAAAGATGGATGCCTTGCGCGAGGTCGTCGCGCGCCGCCACGCCCAGGAGGCGGACTGCCTACGCGAGTTCAATGCCTGGTACGCGGTGATGGACCGCATCCGCGCCAAGCGCAATGCCTTCATCCACGGCGGCTGGGTGTTCAATTACTACGAGCAGGAAGTCACCAACCTGGCCCCAGGCCTGCCGGGGTCGATCGCTCGCAAGCAAACCCGCTACAGCCTGCCGGCCCTGGAGCAGGAGCTGTTGGCTACGGAGAGCGCGGCACGGGACTTCATCGAACTGCGTCGGCGCTGTGGTTTCTGACGGGTACCCGGAGAGGGTTGCCAGGCGTGTCATTGCACACTGCGAACCGCTGGCTAGCGTCCGGTAGATCAAGACCGATCAGGTCGAACTGACTTTCCTCACCCTGGATCAGGTTGCCCAGCTCCTCGAGGAGTGCAAGGCCAGCACGAACAACCACACGTACCCGGTCGCTCTCCTGTGCCTCGCCACAGGTGCCCGCTGGGAAGAAGCCGAGACTATCGCCCGTGGGGCCGTGCATGGGGGAAAGGTCCACTACCATCGGACGAAGAACCGCCAGAGCCGCTCAGTGCCGATCCCGGCCGAGTTGGAGCAACTGATGTTCAAGGTGGGTATGCCCGGAACTGGCCGCCTGTTCATGTCCTGTCGTGCCGCCTTCCGTTGCGCCTATGAACGCTGTGGATTCCAGACGCCGGGGCAGCTCACTCACATCCTCCGTCACACCTTTGCGAGTCATTACATGATGGGAGGAGGGGACATCCTCACGTTGCAGCGGATCCTGGGGCACTCGTCGATCACGATGACGATGCGGTATGCGCACTTGTCTCCGGAGCATCTGGAGTCAGCAATGCGTTTGTCACCAATCGTGCAGGCCAAAATCACTTTCGGATGCCTGACCTAGTGCGCTTGAGCACCCTAGGAAGAGTGAGGCTACTCTTTTAACTTGCTTTCAATTGCTTTAATCCGTCGCAGGTGGTTTTGGAGACCTACCTGTAGAACCGCCAGCTTTCCGATTATGAAGTTTTCGAATACGTCTGGTCTTTGATTGCTCGCAGGGGAAAGCTCTCTCAGACTTTTGAGCTCAGCGAGCATTTTTTGAGTGAGTTCATCAACCTCAATCATAAGGTCTTCACTAGTCATGGAGGTCTGCCTGGAGTGAAAGGTCGGCCGGTTATCTAGTCATGAGATGAGAATAATATAAACGGAAAGGTAGAAGTTCAGCTGCTGTAGCTAATGCAGGTTGCTGATGTAATTATCCCACGGCTTGCCCATATCTGGAGGCCTAGGTCCGTAAAGTCATAGCAGCTCTTTACTTCGCCATCGTCGAACTCAACGGTCGTTTCGGTATCATCTGCCACCTGCCCTAGGTGCGCACCTAACTCGATGATGTTGGCACCTATGAAATTCAGGTCCTTGTACCAAAAGTCTCGATAAGAGGTGATTGATACGACCAACCCGGCTTCGGTGTTAATGTAGGTGTCGCCGCTTTTGTCGATGTATGAACTCCACTTGTCCTTTGGGTCTGAGCTTTCATCGTATGAAAATCCATACTGATCGACGTAGATTTCTATATCTGAGCCGATAGTTATAGGTCCTAGGCTCTTGTTGGGTATCCACGTCCACAGCGCTTTCATGTTTTATCCGTATGGAAGCGAATCACGAGGAACTGCTGGTTGCACGTGATGAAAATGCAGTCGCTCTTGCGCCCATTTATGCTCAATCTCGCGGAATAGATCTGCCCCAGCGAATCGGACATCCAGGTGATGTACTCGACGACATACCACGTTGCGAGCCTAACAGCGTCCAAGTCAGGCTCAGCACCATCTGGCCTAGCCATTGCCTGCTGCAAGAATGTGGAAAGCGTCTCCTCCAGAAAGCTGTAGCCGCTATTTTCAGGGGAAAAGTCACGAATGGAGATCGTGACTCGCTCCTCGATTTCCAGCTTCTCAAGATGCGCCACGTACTCCGTAGCTATGTCATCGCCTTGCAATTGGTGAAGCTCGGCTGAGGCAGAGTACCTGCTTGGGTCCCTACCGAAGCGCGTCAGGGCGAATAGGAAACCGTCGATCTTCCCAGCCAAGCTGCTTTCGACGTGTGTGCCTTCTGGGTTTTCCTGCATTCAATTGCACTCCGCTGTGATCGCCCGGTCAGCTGGGGAGCCTCTCCGGGCATTACCGAATAGGAACTGATTTCCCGAACAAAGGAAAGGCGACTCAGCGATTTGCTAGCCGTGGCTCGGAGCGATAGACTTGTACAGTAAATTGCACATGAGGTGCCCCATGCGCGTCGTGAATTTCTCTGATGCTCGCAACAACCTGAAGAAGGTCATTGATGATGTCGTCGATGATGCGGATTACACCGTCATTTCTCGCCGCGATGCGCCGGACGCCGTGCTGCTTTCGCTCGACAGCTTCAACAGCCTGATGGAAACGGTCCACCTATTGAAGTCGCCGGCCAACGCAGCTCATTTGGCGCGCGCTCTGGCTCAGCTGGAGTCGGGCAAGACGGTCGTGAGGGGATTGGTAGAGGATGATCAGCAACCGCGCCGCAAGGCCGTTAGCCGATCATCTACCCCGATCCCTGCCAAGCCTGCGTCGAAGAAAGCTAAGGTTGCTGCGAAGCCGGATAAGGTAGCTCGCTGATGACGAGCCGCCTGGTTTGGTCCCTGGAAGCATGGGCCGACTACGAGTATTGGCAGGGCCAGGATAAGAAGACGCTCAAGCGGATCAATCTGCTGATCAAGGATTGCTGCCGGAGCCCATTCGAAGGCATCGGCAAGCCTGAGCCCTTGAAAGAGAACCTATCGGGGTGGTGGTCCAGAAGGATCGATGACACCAATCGCCTGGTCTATCGGCAGGCCGGAGAGTCGTTGGAGATCCTTTCGTGCCGCTACCACTACTGACTGGCTAGGCTTCCGAAAGACTATCGGCAAGCTCTGCGCAAAGCTTCTGCAGGTAATCATCTTCGGAGTAGCTTCCGAGATCCTTCTTGAATAGCTCTAGCCAAAAGCGGGCGAGATCTTTTCGCTGGAAGGTTTCTAAATACAGCTCTGACAGTGTGCTGCTGATAAAAGCTTTGTTCTTCACGTCAGAGCGCTCGTCCGCTGTCACGTAGGCTTCTTTCAGCAGCGAGAGGCTGAGCTCGGGGTCATCTACGTAGTCCGCGCGTGTGCTGAGTATCGATGGAAGGCGACCGTACTTTTTCTCTAGTTTGTCTAAAGCGCGCAGAAGCCTTTTCCTATCGAGAGATCCATCATCGCCTGCGCCAGACCGATTGACGACAGTGGCCGCTAGGTCTCTTATCGTTTCCCAGTCGTTTGTTGCTATCCCATCACTGGTGGCCATCATCATCTTCCTAGGTGAAATCTTCTTCAGACTTTTCCTGGCGACTGCGCCATCACAGCGGGTATGAGTCCATTAGCATCCGGGATCAGTTTGGCTCCAAGCTCAAGAAGTAATGCCGCAGCCTCAGGATGGTCCTGCTCTACGGCGCAATGAAGAGGGGTGAAACCGTGCTCCCCAGGCGCGTCGATGTCTGCGCCGGCGGCAACGAGAATCTTTATGGCCTCGCAGTCGCCCCAGCAGCTAACGATATGTAATGGAGTGTCGCCATAGCCGTTCCGATAGTGAACGGAGTCTATCCGGTGCTCGAAGAAATCCGGCACTGTCGCGATTTCCGAAAAGATGTCTTCAAGTGAGCGCATGCGTTTCGTTGCCGATCTGCTTATGGGATTGCCAAGCTGTCGCGCCTAAAACGGATTGGATGCACCTAGCCTAGCAAGTCCGATACAAGCGATGAGTTGATGCAGCTTTGAAATTTCCAACGATGCAGGGAGCTGAGCAATGGAAGTCTTTGTGCTTCACCATACATACGGCCCGGATGAAGATGAAAGCTACAAGTTCTTGGGAGTCTTCAGCTCGCAGGCCAAGGCTGAACAGGCTCGGGCCGGGTATCTGAACCTCCCAGGATTCAAGGATTACCCTGATGGCTACTCCATATCACTGTACACCGTTGATCGGAGTCATTGGGTAGAAGGCTTTGTTGGGAGCGATGAAGGCATCGTCGATGCTGATTTAGCTACGGGAGTGCCTAGAGGAGATGAAAACGAGGAGGCGGGGAAGGGGTAGACAGGGCGTAGTCACTTCGTAGTCACTACCCCAGAAAGCACAAAGGGCTAGCTTTCGCTAACCCTTTGTTTTGTATGGTGGCTACACCGGGACTTGAACCTGGGACATCAGCATTATGAATGCTGCGCTCTAACCGACTGAGCTATGTAGCCGAGTGGCGCGCATTTTCCGCAGATCGAGGGGGGGTGTCAACCCCTTTTCTTGAATATTGTTCTGATCTATCAATCGTTTAGCCGGTCTTGCGGAATTTTCGCGATGAGCGGCGGGGCAGGGCGCCCCTATGAAAAAGCCCCGGCGGGTGGCCGGGGCTTTTTCGGGTCTGGCGGGTGCTTAGACGTTGAAGCGGAAGTGCATCACGTCGCCGTCCTTGACGATGTAGTCCTTGCCTTCCAGGCGCCATTTACCGGCTTCTTTCGCGCCCTGTTCGCCCTTGAACTGGATGAAGTCGTCATAGGCGACGACTTCGGCGCGGATGAAGCCTTTTTCGAAGTCGGTGTGGATCACGGCAGCGGCCTGCGGGGCGGTGGCGCCGACGCGGACGGTCCAGGCGCGGACTTCCTTCACACCGGCAGTGAAGTAGGTCTGTAGGTGCAGCAGTTCGTAGCCGGCGCGGATCACGCGGTTCAGGCCGGGCTCTTCGAGGCCGAGGGACTCGAGGAACATGTCCTTCTCTTCGCCATCATCGAGTTCGGCGATTTCGGCTTCGATCTTGTTGCACACCGGCACGACCATGGCGCCTTCTTCTTCGGCGATGGCGCGCACGACGTCCAGGTGCGGGTTGTTCTCGAAGCCGTCTTCGGCAACGTTGGCGATGTACATGACCGGCTTGCTGGTCAGCAGGTGGAAGCCGCGTACCACACGCTTCTCGTCATCGCCCATGTTCTTCATCAGCGAGCGGGCGGGTTTGCCTTCGGTGAAGTGGGGGATGAGTTTCTCCAGCAGGGCTTTCTGCACCAGGGCGTCCTTGTCGCCGCCCTTGGCGTTGCGCGCGACCTTCTGCAGTTGCTTTTCGCAGCTGTCGAGGTCGGCGAAGATCAGTTCGAGGTCGATGATCTCGATGTCGCGCTTGGGGTCGACGCTGTTGGAGACGTGGATGACGTTCTCGTCTTCGAAGCAGCGCACGACGTGGGCGATGGCGTCGGTCTCGCGGATGTTGGCGAGGAACTTGTTGCCCAGGCCTTCACCCTTGGAGGCGCCCGCTACCAGGCCGGCGATATCGACGAACTCCATGGTGGTCGGGATCACGCGCTCGGGCTTGACGATCTCGGCCAGCGCATCGAGGCGGGCGTCGGGCATCGGTACGATGCCGCTGTTCGGCTCGATGGTGCAGAAGGGGAAGTTTTCCGCCGCGATGCCGGATTTGGTCAGGGCGTTGAACAGGGTGGACTTGCCGACGTTGGGCAGGCCGACGATGCCGCAATTGAATCCCATGCTAGGTCCCTCGCGCCAGGTGGCGGAAATAGAGGTGTGATCAGGCCTTCTGGCTGTGCAGCTTCTGCATCGCGCGGGTCCAGTCCCCGTCGAGCATTTCCGGCAGCACGCCGAGGGCGGAGTCGATGCTGGTGTCGAGCAGTTCCTGCTCGGAGCGCGGGGCGCGGCCGAGGACGAAGCCGGAGACCAGGCTGCTGTGCCCCGGATGGCCGATGCCAAGCCGCAGGCGATGGAAACCGTTCTGGTTGCCGAGTTGGGCGATGATGTCGCGCAGCCCGTTGTGCCCGCCGTGTCCGCCGCCCTTCTTGAGCTTGGCGACGCCGGGAGGCATGTCGAGTTCGTCGTGGGCCACCAGGATGGCTTCGACCGGAATGCGGAAGAATCCGGCGAGCGCCGCCACGGCCTGGCCGCTGCGGTTCATGTAGGTGGTGGGGATGAGCAGACGAACGTCACGGCCCTTGTGGCTGAACTTGCCGACCAGGCCGAAGTATTTCTTGTCGAGAGACAGGTTCGCGCGTTGCGCGTCCGCCAGTCGCTCAACGAAAAGGGCCCCCGCGTTATGCCGGGTCTGGTCGTATTCAGGGCCTGGATTTCCCAGGCCAACGATCAGTTGTACGGCAGTCACGACGGGGGCCCCTTCCTTAAAGGCAATGGTGCGCGCGATTACTCGGCAGCAGCTTCGCCTTCACCTTCTTCTTTCACTACGCGGGAAGCGTGGATGTTGGCGACGGCCAGGTCGTTACCGTGGGCCAGTTGCACCAGCTCTACGCCTTTCGGCAGTTTGATGTCGGACAGGTGAACGATCTGGCCCAGTTCTACTTTGGCCAGGTCGACTTCGATGAATTCCGGCAGGTCTTTCGGCAGGCAGGAAACTTCGACTTCGGCGATCACGTGGGAGATCTCGCCGCCACCAACTTTTACGCCAACAGCAGTGGCTTCGTTGATGAAGTGCAGCGGTACGTGGGCGGTCAGTTTCTGGCCGGCAACGACGCGCTGGAAGTCAGCGTGCATGACGAAACCCTTGGACGGGTGACGCTGCAGGGCCTTGATCAGTACGGTTTCCTTGGCGGCACCGACGTTCAGGGTGATCACGTGGCTGAAGGCAGCCTCGTTTTCCAGCAGCTTGGAAATTTCACGCAGTTCCAGGGTCAGGGATTGCGGGGCTTTCTCGCCACCGTAGACCACAGCCGGGATCAGGCCGGCATTACGACGCAGGCGGCGGCTCGCACCTTTCCCCAGGTCGGAACGCTCTTGAGCATTGAGTACAAAATCAACCATTTGAGTATCTCCAGAATGACAAGATCGCCCGGACGCTTGCGACCAGCGTTCGGGCGATTTTGCTGATGCCCCATCGACGTGACGGGGCGCTTTACGTCAGCGCTGTTCCGCCTTAGCGGAACATGGCGCTGATCGATTCTTCATTGCTGATGCGGCGCATGGCTTCAGCGACAACCGGAGCGATGTCCAGCTGGCGGATGCGGCCACAGGCTTGTGCAGCAGCGGACAGCGGGATGGTGTTGGTCACCACCAACTCGTCCAGTACGGAATTCTCGATGTTCTCGATGGCACGGCCGGACAGCACCGGGTGGGTGCAGTAGGCGATGACCTTGGACGCGCCGTGCTCTTTCAGAGCCTTGGCGGCGTGGCCGAGGGTGCCAGCGGTATCGACCATGTCGTCGACCAGTACGCAGGTACGGCCTTCGACATCACCGATGATGTGCATGACTTCGGACTGGTTGGCCTTCGGACGACGTTTGTCGATGATGGCCAGGTCGACGCCCAGGGATTTGGCGACGGCGCGAGCACGCACCACACCGCCGATATCCGGGGAGACGATCATCAGGTTCTCGAAGCGCTGGTCTTCGATGTCGTCGACCAGTACGGGCGAGCCGTAGATGTTGTCGACGGGGATATCGAAGAAGCCCTGGATCTGGTCAGCGTGCAGGTCAACGGTGAGAACACGGTTGACGCCTACGACGGTCAGCATGTCGGCAACGACTTTGGCGCTGATGGCCACGCGAGCGGAGCGCGGACGGCGATCCTGGCGGGCGTAACCGAAGTAGGGGATGACTGCCGTGATACGAGTCGCCGAGGAACGGCGGAAGGCATCGGCCATCACTACCAGTTCCATCAGGTTGTCGTTGGTCGGTGCGCAGGTCGGTTGAATCAGGAAGACGTCTTTACCACGAACGTTTTCGTTGATCTCAACGCTGATCTCGCCGTCGGAGAATTTACCGACAGAGACGTCACCGAGGGGGATGTGCAGCTGCCGTACGACACGGCGTGCCAGATCGGGGTTGGCGTTCCCCGTGAAAACCATCATTTTGGACACGCTGCGGTACCTGTGTCGGCTTGAGGGTAGGCCCGGTTGAGCCAGAAGAAAATGGCAGGGGCGGCTGGATTCGAACCAACGCATGGCAGGATCAAAACCTGCTGCCTTACCGCTTGGCGACGCCCCTGTAGCTTACAACTTGCGGAGCACTGTAATCGTTGACGCTGTACGTAGAACCCTGTGGGTTAATGGCAGGGGCGGCTGGATTCGAACCAACGCATGGCAGGATCAAAACCTGCTGCCTTACCGCTTGGCGACGCCCCTGTATCGTACAACCGATGACACTGCTGTCTTCTCAGTCCAGGCTTTGCAGCTTTCGGTGCAACATCGAGATGTTACGGCCCTGGGCAACAAAACTCGGCAGAGTGGCCGGAAGTTGGCGGCGAACTTTATCAGCATCGCCTTTGTTTGGGAAGCTCCCAAACACACAAGCTCCGGTGCCGGTCAATCTCGCTTGGGTAAATTTACCTAGCTGGATCAGTGCGTTACGTACATCCGGGTAACGCTTCTCGACGACCGGCTGGCAGTCGTTATGACCGTCCACCCCGAGAAGGCTGCGAACTTTAATGGGCGGAGTATCCCGTGTCAACTCGGGATCGGAGAAAACTTCTGCTGTGGAGACAAAGACTTGCGGCACGACGACGAGGAACCAGGGCTCGTCGAGTTCCACTGGAGTGAGCTGCTCGCCGACGCCTTCGGCAAATGCCGCGCGGCCGCGCACGAATACCGGGACGTCTGCACCCAGGCTCAGGCCCAGGGCGGCGAGGCGCTCCTCGTCCCAGTCCAGTTGCCACAGGTGATTGAGCGCAAGCAGGGTGGTCGCGGCGTCGGAGCTGCCGCCGCCAATGCCGCCGCCCATGGGCAGGCGCTTGTCCAGCCAGATGTCGGCGCCCAGCCGGCAGCCCGATTGCTCCTGCAGCCGGCGGGCGGCCTTGACGATCAGGTTGCTGTCGTGGGGGACGCCGTCGATCTCGGTGTTCAGGCGGATTTCGCCATCCTCGCGCACGGCGAATTGCAATTCGTCGCCGTGGTCGAGGAACTGGAAGAGGGTCTGCAGCTCGTGGTAGCCGTCGGCGCGACGACCGGTGATGTGCAGGAACAGGTTGAGCTTGGCCGGCGCCGGCAGGGTCAGGCGGTGCTGCATGTCACTGCTGGCCTGCGTTGCTCGACTGGGCGCCCAGCTGGCGCGGTTGCCAGGTCTTCACCACCAGGGTGACGTCGAGGTCCTGGCCGTGCAGCTTCAGGCGCTCGGGCAGCCAGTAGCCGTTCTGCTCGCTGTAGCGGGTATATTCCACGTCCCAGCCGTCCTGCTGCAGCTTGGCCAGGCGGCTGTCGCTGTCGAGGGTCAGGCGGCTCTTGCTGTCCGGAGCGGGCAGGCCGCGAATCCACCAGAGCAGGTGGGAGACCGGCAGACGCCAGCCCATCTGCTGTTCCAGCAGTTCTTCCGGGGAAGCGGCTTCATAACGGCCCTGGCCGGCAACTTCAAGGGTCACCGCGCCTTCGCGGCCGGTCAGGCGTGCGGCGCCACGGCCCAGCGGGCCTGAGAGGCGGATGTCGTAGTAGTCCTGGCGCTGCAGCCAGAACAGGGTGCCGCTGCCGGAATCCTTGGGTGCGCGGATGCCGACCTTGCCGTCGATCTGCCAGCCGTCGAGGGTGGAGATGCGGGCCTTGTGGGCGTTCCAGGCGGTGGCGTTGCCCTGGCCTTCCAGGGCTTCGTGGGTGCCGAGGCCGGAGCAGCCGGCCAGCAGGGCCAGCGCAGCGGCGCCGAGAAGATGACGTAAACGCATGGATCAGAGGGTTCCGGAGCCGGTCAGGCGCTGCAGGGTGTCGCGCAGGACGGGGCTGTCAGGTTGGCTTTGCAGGGCGGTGGCCCAGACCTTGCGGGCTTCGCTCTGCTTGCCCTGGGCCCAGAGCACTTCGCCCAGGTGCGCAGCCACTTCATGGTCGGGGAAGCGTTCCAGCGCCTTGCGCAGGTAGGTTTCCGCTTCGCTGAGGTTGCCCAGGCGGTAATTCACCCAGCCCAGGCTGTCGAGAATCGCGGGGTCGTCCGGGTTCAGCGAGTGGGCCTTCTGGATCAGGTCGCGGGCTTCACTGTAGCGGGTGGTGCGGTCGGCCAGGGTGTAGCCCAGCGCGTTGAGCGCCATGGCGTTGTCCGGCTCGCGCTGGATGATCAGGCGCAGGTCCTGTTCCATCTGCGAAAGATCGTTGCGCTTCTCGGCCAGCATGGAGCGGGTATAGAGCAGGTTGAGGTCATCCGGGAACTGCTTGAGGCCCTGCTGGATGATGTTCCAGGCGCGGTCGACCTGGTCGCGATTGGACAGGCCTTCGGCTTCGATCAGGTACAGCTGGATGGCGTAGTCCGGCTGGCGGTCGCGGGTTTCGGCGAGGCGGCGCGAGGCTTCGTCGAAGCGCTTCTGGTCGAGGAGGATCTCGGTGGCGCGCAGCTGGGCCGGGAGGAAGTCGTTGCCTGGTCCGACCAGGGCGTATTCCTTGAGCGCGGTGTCCGGGTCCTTCTGCTCCTCGGCCAGACGGCCCAGGTTGAAGTGGGCGGAGTCGACGTGGCTGTCGCGCTCCACCAGTTCCTGCAGGTAGACCTTGGCTTCGTCCCAGGCCTGGGCTTCGAGGCAGACCAGTGCCAGCGAGAAGCGCAGGTCATCGTCGTCGGGGAATTGCTCGACCAGCGCGGAGAACTCGGCCTTGGCGTCGTCCAGGCGGTTCTGCTCTACCAGCAGGCGAGCGTAGGCGAGGTGGACGCGCTTGTCGTCCGGGTGTTCCTTGATGCCGTTCTTGAGCAGCGGCAGCGCTTCGTCGCTGCGCTTCATGCTCTGCAGCAGGCGTGCGCGCAGCAGCAGGGGGGCGACGTCGTGCTTGCTGGCGGAGTTGTCTTCCAGCAGGTGCAGGGCTTCCTGCGGGCGGCCGTCCTGTTGCAGCAGCAGGGCCTTGCCGAACAGCAACTGGCCGTTGTCGGGGTACTTCTTCAGCAGGCGGTCGAAGCTCTGCAGCAGGCCGGCGCGGGTATCCGGGTCGGTCTCGGCGGCGGACAGCGCGAGGAAGTCGAAGTGGGTGTCGCCCTGGCCGTTGAGGACCTTCTCCATGTACACCATGGATTCGTCGTACTGGCCGGTGCGTGCCAGCTGGATGGCGGCGGCGCGCTGGGCATCGAGGTTGTCCGGCGCGGACTTGGCCCAGATCAGCGAGGTGTCCAGGGCTTCCTGGTCGGCACCCAGGTACTCGGCGATGCGGAAGGCGCGTTCGGCGACGCCCGGGTCCTGCGTTTCCTTGGCCTGCTCGACGTAGTTGGCCAGGGCGATGTCGAAGCGATTGCGCTGGCCGGCGATCTCGGCGGTGAGCAGCGAGAACATCGTGTCTTCGCTGAAGGAACCGTACTTCTGGCTCTTCTGCGCAGCCGCGGCCTTGTCCTTCTCCGCGGAAGCACTGTCGGTATTTTTCTGTGTAAGAGACTGGCAGCCGCCGAGCAGCAGCAGAGCAGTCAGCAGCGCAAGAGACTTGTTCATAGAGGAAGGACGAGGGCCTGACCTGCGAAATGGGACCATCATGACATAAGGAAAGTGCCAATCCCATGGGCAAGCGCCGCATCGGGCGTTGCAGGCGATTTGCCGTGTGCGATCCGTCGCGGGTGGTTGTCCTTCACAAGGCTAAGTAGGACAATTGCGGGCTTTCCGATCAGCATCAGCGATTCTGCATGGCCTTCATTGCCCTCGGCATCAACCACAAGACCGCGTCCGTGGCCGTCCGCGAGCGCGTGGCTTTTACTCCCGAGCAGATGGTCGAGGCCCTGCAGCTGCTGTGCAGGCTGACTTCCAGCCGCGAAGCCGCGATCCTCTCCACCTGCAACCGCAGCGAGCTCTACCTGGAGATCGAACACCCGGACGCCGGCGACGTGCTGGCCTGGCTGGCCGACTACCACAACCTGGGCATCGATGACCTGCGCGCCTGCGCCTACGTCCACCAGGACGAGGAGGCGGTGCGCCACATGATGCGCGTGGCCGCCGGCCTGGACTCCATGGTGCTGGGCGAGCCGCAGATTCTCGGGCAGATGAAGTCCGCCTACGCCGTGGCTCGCGAGGCCGGCACCGTCGGGCCGATGCTGGGGCGCCTGTTCCAGGCCACCTTCAGCACCGCCAAGACCGTGCGTACCGACACCGCCATCGGCGAGAACCCGGTGTCCGTGGCTTTCGCCGCGGTCAGCCTGGCCCGGCAGATCTTCAGCGACCTGAGCCGCAGCCAGGCCTTGCTGATCGGCGCCGGCGAAACCATCACCCTGGTCGCCCGCCACCTGCACGAGCAGGGCGTGAAGCGCATCGTGGTCGCCAACCGTACCCTGGAGCGTGCCAGCCAACTGGCCGAGCAGTTCGGCGCCCGCGCCATCCTGCTGGCGGACATGCCGGACGAGCTGGTCAACAGCGATATCGTCATCAGCTCCACTGCCAGCCAGCTGCCGATCCTCGGCAAGGGCGCCGTGGAACGCGCGCTGAAGCAGCGCCGGCACAAGCCGATGTTCATGGTCGATATCGCCGTGCCGCGCGATATCGAGCCGGAAGTGGGCGAGCTGGAAGACGTCTACCTCTATAGCGTCGACGATCTTCACGAAGTGGTCGCCGAAAACCTCAAGAGCCGCCAGGGCGCTGCCCAGGCTGCCGAGGAGCTGGTGGGCGACGGCGTCGTCGAATTCATGCAGCGCCTGCGTGAGCTGGCCGCTGTCGATGTGCTGCGCGCCTACCGCCAGCAGGCAGAGCGCCTGCGTGACGAGGAAACCCAGAAGGCCCAGCGCCTGCTGGCCAATGGCGCTGACCCGATGGAAGTCATTGCCCAGCTCAGTCGTGGCCTGACCAACAAATTGCTGCATGCCCCCAGCGTGCAGATGAAAAAACTCTCCGCCGAGGGCCGCATCGATGCGCTGGCCGTCGCGCAGGAACTGTTCGCCCTCGAGGAGGGCACTGACAAGCGATGAAAGCGTCCCTCCTGAAAAAGCTGGATATCCTCAGCGACCGCTACGAAGAGCTCACCGCTCTGCTGGGCGACGCCGAAGTGATCAGCGACCAGACCAAGTTCCGCGCCTACTCCCGTGAATACGCGGAAGTGGAGCCGGTCATCCTCGCCTTCCGCGAGTTCCGCAAGGTGCAGTCGGACCTGGAGGGCGCCCAGGCGCTGCTCAAGGACAGCGACCCGGACCTGCGCGAGATGGCCGAGGAGGAAGTCGCCGCGGCCAAGACCGCGCTGGTCGGCCTGGAGGATCGCCTGCAGCGCATGCTGCTGCCCAAGGACCCCAACGACGGCCGCAACGTCTTCCTGGAAATCCGTGCGGGCACCGGTGGCGACGAAGCCGCGATCTTCTCCGGCGACCTGTTCCGCATGTACTCGCGCTATGCCGAGAAGCAGGGTTGGCGCGTGGAGATCATGTCCGAGAACGAAGGCGAGCACGGTGGGTATAAAGAGGTGATCGCCCGCGTCGAGGGCGAGAGCGTCTATGCCAAGCTCAAGTTCGAGTCCGGCGCACACCGTGTGCAGCGTGTGCCGGCCACTGAGTCCCAGGGGCGTATCCATACCTCGGCGTGCACCGTGGCGGTGCTGCCCGAGCCGGACGAGCAGGCGGCCATCGAGATCAACCCGGCCGACCTGCGCGTGGACACCTACCGCTCTTCCGGCGCCGGTGGCCAGCACGTGAACAAGACCGACTCGGCGGTGCGCATCACGCACATCCCTTCGGGCATCGTGGTCGAGTGCCAGGAAGAGCGCTCGCAGCACAAGAACCGCGCCAAGGCCATGGCCTGGCTGGCGGCCAAGCTCAATGACCAGCAGCAGTCCGCCGCCCAGCAGGCGATCGCCAGCACGCGCAAGCTGCTGGTCGGTTCCGGTGACCGCTCCGAGCGCATCCGCACCTACAATTTCCCTCAGGGGCGCGTCACCGACCACCGCATCAACCTCACCCTCTATTCCCTGGGTGAAGTGATGGAAGGCGCCGTGGAGCAGGTGATCGAGCCACTGCTGCAGGAATTCCAGGCCGACCAGCTGGCCGCGCTCGGTGATTGAGCGAGCAGGCGACTGAGAGAGCGACAGACCATGGCAACCATCATGACC
The DNA here is from genome assembly GCA_046940325.1 of Enterobacterales bacterium AE_CKDN230030158-1A_HGKHYDSX7. Lineage (GTDB taxonomy): Bacteria > Pseudomonadota > Gammaproteobacteria > Pseudomonadales > Pseudomonadaceae > Pseudomonas. The sequence continues at coordinate 35,555 of JBKYMN010000006.1, forward strand.
CTGCTCAACGACGCGCAACTGCCGGACTCGCCCAGCGCGCGCCTGGATGCCGAGCTGCTGCTCGCTGCCGCGTTGGGCAAACCGCGCAGCTTCCTGCGGACCTGGCCCGAGCGCGTGGTCAGCCGCGAGGCACACGACCTCTACGAGCGCTACCTGGCCCGCCGCGTGGCCGGCGAGCCGGTGGCCTACATCCTCGGTCGCCAGGGCTTCTGGAGCCTGGATCTGGAGGTCGCGCCGCACACCCTGATCCCGCGTCCGGACACCGAGTTGCTGGTGGAGACTGCGCTGGCGCTGCTGCCGGCTTCTCCCGCCCGCGTGCTCGACCTGGGCACCGGCACCGGCGCCATCGCCCTTGCGCTGGCGTGCGAACGCCTGAGCTGGCAAGTGCTGGGTGTCGACCGCATTCCCGAGGCCGTGGCCCTGGCCGAGCGCAACCGTGAACGCCTGCGCCTGGCCAACGCGGCCTTCCAGACCAGCCACTGGTTCTCCACGCTGGACGCAGAGCGCTTCTCGCTGATCGTCAGCAACCCGCCGTACATTCCCAGCACCGACCCGCACCTCAAGCAGGGCGACGTGCGCTTCGAGCCCTCGAGCGCACTGGTCTCCGGCCAGGATGGGCTGGACGACATCCGCTTGATCATCGAGCAGGCGCCGGGCCACCTGGAAAACGGCGGCTGGCTGATGCTCGAGCATGGTTTCGACCAGCCTGACGCCGTGCGCGACCTGCTGCTCAGTCGAGGCTTCAGCGCGGTGGAAAGCCGTCGCGACCTGGGTGGCCATGAGCGCATCAGCCTGGGGCGCTGGACATGCTGAGCGACAACGAACTGCTGCGGTACAGCCGGCAGATCCTCCTGTCGCAGATCGACGTCGACGGCCAGCTGCGCCTGAAGGACAGCCGCGTGTTGATCGTCGGCCTCGGTGGGCTCGGCGCTCCGGTGGCGCTCTACCTCGCTGCGGCCGGCGTCGGTGAACTGCACCTGGCGGACTTCGACACGGTCGACCTGACCAACCTGCAGCGGCAGATCATCCACGACACCGGCAGCGTCGGCCTGGGCAAGGTGGACTCCGCCATCGCCCGCCTCACCGCGATCAACCCGGACGTGAAGCTGGTCGCCCATCGCCAGGCGCTGGATGCTGATTCCCTCGACGCCGCCGTGGCGGCGGTGGACCTGGTGCTGGACTGCTGCGACAACTTCGGCACCCGCGAAGCGGTGAATGCCGCCTGTGTGGCCGCGAAGAAGCCGCTGGTGAGTGGCGCGGCGATCCGCCTGGAAGGGCAGCTTTCGGTGTTCGACCCGCGCCGTGAGGAAAGCCCCTGCTACCACTGCCTCTACGGCCATGGCAGCGATGCCGAGCTGACCTGCAGCGAGGCCGGCGTGGTCGGCCCGCTGGTGGGTATGGTGGGCAGCCTGCAAGCGCTGGAAGCGCTGAAGCTGCTGGCCGGTTTCGGCGAGCCGCTGGTGGGCCGCCTGTTGCTGATCGACGCGCTCGGTTCGCGCTTCCGCGAGCTGCGCGTCAAGCGCGATCCGCAGTGCGCCGTGTGCGGAGCCGCGCATGGCTGATGCCGCGCCGATCGGCGTGTTCGATTCCGGAGTCGGCGGCCTCAGCGTCCTCCACGAAATCCGCGCGCGGCTGCCCCGCGAAACCCTGATCTACCTCGCCGACTGCGGCCACGTGCCCTACGGCGAGAAGACCCCCGAGTACATCCGCGCGCGCTGCCGGGCCATCGCCGAGTTTCTCCTCGCCCGCGGCGCCAAGGCGCTGGTGCTGGCCTGCAACACGGCCACGGCCGCCGCCGCCGCCGACCTGCGCGAGCGGTATCCGCAACTGCCCATCGTGGCCATGGAGCCGGCGGTGAAGCCGGCCGCCGAAGCCACGCGCAGCGGGGTGGTGGGTGTGCTGGCCACCACCGGTACCCTGAAGAGTGCGCGCTTCGCTGCGCTGCTCGATCGCTTCGCCAGTGACGTGCGAGTGGTTACCCAGCCGTGCCCGGGCTTGGTTGAGCGCATCGAACTGGGCGACCTGAATGGCCCGCAGACCCGCGAACTCTTGCTGGGCTACCTCAGGCCCTTGCTGGCCGAGGGCTGTGACACGCTGATCCTGGGCTGTACCCATTACCCTTTCCTGCGTCCGTTGCTGCGTGAACTGGTACCGGCCGATGTCTCGCTGGTCGATACCGGTGCGGCCGTCGCCCGGCAACTGGAGCGGCTGCTCCAGGCGCGGGAGTTGCTGGCCGAAGGGCCGGCCAAAAAAACTGAGCTATGGACCAGCGGCGCAGTCGAAGCCCTTGAGCGGGTGCTGCCCGTGCTATGGGGAACTGACGACAGCGTCAGCTTCTTTCCTGGCTGATCGAAAAAATAGCTAGCTATCTACTTTGGTCTGTCAGCGAATGCTGACAAATGGCCTTATAATTGCCAGCTATTCGCGGGGATTTTTCATTCAGCTTTCTAATAAAGGATGTTTCGATGAAGAAACTGCTCTCGCTCGCCACCGTGGCGGCTCTGACCCTCGGCCATTTGGTCTCTTCGCAGGCTGCCAGCCTGACTGGCGCAGTGGGTACCACCGGGCAGAACACCATGACCTACCGCCTGGGCCTGGGCTTCGACTGGGACAAGAGCTGGTGGGAGAGCTCCACCGGGCGTCTGACTGGCTACTGGGATGCCGGCTACACCTACTGGGAAGGTGGTGACCAGGCGAGCGGCCGTCATTCGCTGTCCTTCAGCCCGGTGTTCGTCTACGAGTTCACAGGCGACAAGGTCAAACCCTTCGTCGAGGCCGGTATCGGCGTATCCGTCTTCAGCGGCTCCCGCGTGGGCGACCAGGACCTGGGCGGCGCCTTCAACTTCGAAGACCGCCTGGGCGTGGGCCTGAAGTTCAACCAGGGCCAGGCCATCGGCATCCGCGCGATGCACTATTCCAACGCCGGCATCAGCCAGCCGAACGACGGTATCGAATCCTACAGCCTCTATTACACGCATCCCCTGTAACAGAACGCTGACAAGAAAAGCCGGGCCTTCGCCCGGCTTTTTTGTGCGCGCAACTCCAGCAGAAACCTGTGGGAGCGCCCCATGGGCCCGCTCCTACAGGGAAATCCGCTATCAGCGCGATGCGGAGAGGCTCTTGAACGCATCCAGCGCCCGCTCGCGGGTGGCGGAGAGATCGCACATCGGCTGTGGATAACCCGGCGCGCCAAACAGCCCTAGCTTCGATGGATCGTGCACCGCACGGCCTTCCACGCCGGCCAGCTCCGGCACCCAGCGGCGGATGAAGCGGCCTTCGGGGTCGAAGCGCTCGGACTGCGACACGGGATTGAAGATGCGGAAGTAGGGGGCCGCATCCGTCCCGGTGGACGCGCTCCACTGCCAGCCACCGTTGTTCGCCGCCAAATCACCGTCGATCAGGTGGCGCATGAACCAGCGCTCGCCCTCGCGCCAGTCGATCAGCAGGTTCTTGGTGAGGAACATCGCCACCACCATGCGCAGGCGGTTGTGCATCCAGCCGGTGGCGAGCAACTGGCGCATCGCCGCGTCGATCAGCGGAAAGCCGGTACGGCCCTGCTGCCAGGCTTCCAGGTCCTTCCTGTCGTAGCGCCACTTCAGCTTCTCGGTGTCCTCGCGGAAGGCGCGGTGCCGGCTCACCCGCGGGAAGCCGACCAGGATGTGCTTGTAGAACTCGCGCCAGAGCAGCTCGTTGATCCAGCTGACCGCGCCGCTGTTGCCGGTCTCGAACTCGCCCTGGTTGTTGGCCAGCGCCGCGTGCAGGCATTGCCGGGGCGAGAGCACGCCGGCGGCGAGGTACGGCGAGAGGCGGCTGGTGCCGTCGCGGGCGGGCAGGTCGCGGGTGTCCTGGTAGGTCCTGAGGATTTCGTCGGTGAACAGTTCGATACGTTCGTGGGCGGCTTCTTCTCCGGCGGGCCATTCCTCGCGCAGCGCCGGTGGCGGCGGCTCGAAGTCTTCCACCTGGTCGGGGAGCGCGTCGCTCTGGATATCCAGCTTCGCCTGCCCGCGCGGCACCGGCAGCAGGCTGGGCACGCCCAGGTTCAGGCGCTCGTAGCAGACCTTGCGGAACTGGCTGTAGACCTGGAAGTAGGTACCGCTCTTGGTGAGGAGGGTGCCGGGGGTGAAGAACAGCTGGTCGAGGTGGCTGCGCAGGCGGATGCCCTCGCGGTCCAGCGCCTTGTCCACGGCAGCATCGCGGTGGCTTTCGTGGACGCCGTACTCCTCGTTGACGTGAACAGTCTCGATGTCCAGCTCCCGGCACAACTGGCTGATCACGTCCGGTGCTTCAGCCCAGTGATCCGCCGTGCGGATCAGCAGGGGGATGTTCAGCTTGCCCAGGCCCTGGCGAAGCTCGTGCAGGTTGCGCAACCAGAAGTCGACCTTGCACGGCGCATCGTCGTGGGCCAGCCATTGACCGGGGCTGAGCAGGTACAGGGCGATCACCGGGCCGCGCTCGGCGGCGGCGTGCAGGGCGCTGTTGTCGTGCAGGCGCAGGTCAGTGCGCAACCACACCAGTTGACGCTTCATGCAGCCTCCCCGTTGAGCAGATGCAGTTCGCGCAGCAGGTCGAAGGCGGCAAGCGGGTCGGTGGCCAGGTGCAGCGGGGGCTCGGCGATGGCGAGCTCCTGCAGGGCGTCGGGGTGGATGCTGGTGGCTGGCCCGGCCAGTACGCGCGGGCAGTCGACGCCGGTGAGCAGGCGGGGCAATTGCAGCAGGTTCAGCGTGCGACTGGAGTAGAGCAGCACGGCTCGCGGCTGCAGGCGCTCCACCGCCAGCGCCAGTTCACCCGGCGGCAGGGGCCAGTCGAAGACTTCCAGGGGGCAGCCGGCGCTGCTGGCCAGCCAGGCGGTGAGCCACAGGCCGGGCTCCAGCGGCAGGCCGGACTGGTTCACCAGCAGCAACGGAGCGCCGCGCTGCTGGCGGTTGTGGTGATAGAGGCGGGTGCCGAACTTGGTGCGCAGCCAGGTGTGGAAGAACACCCGCTCCAGTTGCGCGCCAAACTGGCCTTGCCAGCGCCGTTCGAGCTCGTCCAGCAGCGGCAGCATGAGTTGTCCGCAGAGGGTCTGCGCCGGGTAGATCGCCAATGCACCGTTGAACAGCTCATCCAGCTGGCGTTCGTTGATCCGGCCGATGGCGGCGATGCACTGCTGGCGCAGGTCGTCCCAGGGCGAGGCGGAGGTTTCCACGGGCAGGGGGGCGTTTTCGTCGAGCAGCGCGCGGATCTTGCTCACCGCCACGCCCCGCCCCAGCCAGGTGAGAATGGCCTGGATGCGCGCAACCTGCGCTTCGGAGTAGAGGCGGTGGCCCTTGGGCGTGCGCTGTGGCACGACCAGGCCGTAGCGGCGCTCCCAGGCGCGCAGGGTGACCGGGTTGACGCCGGTGCGCCGGGACACTTCGCGGATCGGCAGCCAGCCCTCGGCCAGGGCCTGGCGGTAGTCGTCGTCCGAGTCGCGGTGAGGGTGATCGGGGTTCATGGGATTCCTTTCAGGTCAAAGCGCCTCAGATGGCATTGCGCAGGCTCAGGTCTTCGGGGTGCGGTTGCAGGTAGGCCTGGGCATCGATGTAGGGATGCGGGTGCAGGCGGAAATGGTGCTTGAGCAGGGTCAGCGGCACCACCAGCGGAATCACGCCTTCGCGGTACTGGTCGATCAGGTGCTGCATCTCGGCTTTCTCCGGGCCGGGCAGGACGTGCTTGAGGTAGCCGGCCAGGTGCTGCAGCACGTTGCTGTGGGTACCGCGGGTGGCACAGGTGCCCAGTGCCTGCATGAAGTCGCGGAAGTAGTCGCTGGCGAAGGGCTCCAGCGGCTGCTCGCCGATCTTCGCCAGGCGCTGGCCGAGGGCGCTGTACTGGCGCGGGTTGTGGGCCATCAACTGGTATTTGTAGCGCGAGTGGAAGGCGATCACGGCATGCCGCGTGAGGCCCGCGGCGCACAGTGCCTGCCAGGCGGCGAAGGCGAACACGCGGGTGAGGAAGTTCTCGCGGATCACCGGGTCGTTGAGCCGGCCTTCCTCTTCAGCCGGCAACTCCGGGCGCGCCGAGCAGAACGCGTCCGCATACAGGCCGCGGACACCCGGCGGGCGCAACTGGCCGTCGAAGCGGTAGAGCTTGACCCGCTGCAGGCCGCAGGAGGGGGATTGCTGCATGAAGATGTAACCACAGATGTCCTGCAGCCGCTCCGCCTGCCGCCTGCCGAAGTCGCGCAGGGCCTCGCTGACATCGCCGCCGCCTTCGCGCTGGATCAGGGCCCGAGGATCGCTGCGATCGCCCACCAGGCGCAAGGTCGGCCGCGGCACGCCGAGGCCGATGGCGACTTCCGGGCATACCGGGACGAAGTCGAAATGGCGGCTGAGCACGTCCAGGCACAGGCGCGAGGCCTTGTGCCCGCCGTTGTAGCGCACCGACTCGCCCAGCAGGCAGGCGCTGATGCCGAGCTTGGGTCGAGGTGTGGCTAGGGTCATGCGGGTCACCGATTTGTTGTACATGGAAATATATTTGTACAAGTATCGGCAAGCATAGGCGCAGGCTTGTACAAGTGCAAAGCCTTGTACGGGGAGAAGCGCCGGGAAAGGGGGATGCTCGCACCCTCCCGTTGGGAGGGCGCGAGGAACGCTCAGAGGTGTTCGAGCAGGCGGCGGGCGGCTTCCAGGCCGCTCAGCCAGGCGCCTTCGACGCGCCCGGATAGGCACCAGTCGCCACAGGCGTAGATGCCCAGGTCGGCATCGGCGAGGGCGCCGAACTGGTGGGCTTCCATGGGCCGGGCATAGAGCCAGCGGTGCGCGAGGGCGAAGTCGGGGGCGTGCACGGCGCAGCCGATCAGTTCGGCGAATGCTCCGCGCAGGTGCTCGATCACGCTTTCCTTGGGCAGGTCGATGTGCTGTTTGCTCCAGCCGCTGGCGGCGTGCAGCACCCAGGTGTCGAGTTGTTCATCGCGGCCGGGCTTGGAATGGTTGCTGGCCAGCCAGGACAGCGGACCTTCATGCACGAAGCAGCCTTGCACGGGAGTATCCAGCGGCTCGCGGAAGGCCAGGGCGACGGCCCAGGTGGGCTCCATGGCGATGCTCGCCGCGGCGGCGGCGAGCTTCGGCGCGCTGGCCAGCAGGGCGGCGGCCTGGGGCGCGGGCGTAGCCACCAGCACGCGGCTGAACGGGCCGTGGGTCTGGCCCTCGGAGTCCTGCAGGTGCCAGTGCTCCTCGCCGCGATACACCTCGGTGATACGGCAGGTGAAGGTGACCACCTGGTCCTGCAGCAGGGCGCGGGTGATTGCACTCATCCGTGGGATGCCGACCCAGCGGGGCTGCTCGTCGGGCGATGGGCTCAGCTCACCGTCGCGGTACTGGTAGAGGGCCGGGTCCCACTCGGCGACCCAGCCGTGCTCGCGCCATTGCTGAATGGCGTCGAGGAAGCGCCGGTCGCGGGCGGTGAAGTACTGCGCGCCGAGGTCCAGCGCGCCGGCCTCGCTGCGCTTGCTGGCCATCCGGCCGCCGCTGCCGTGGCCCTTGTCGAACAGCTGGACGTCCTGTCCGGCGTCGCGAAGGGCGTGGGCGGCCGAGAGTCCGGCGATGCCGGTGCCAATGATGGCAATGGGGGCGCTCATGACGTGCCTCGTAGTCTGTGTGCTTCAGCGTGACGAGCGGAATGTTCTTGTACAAAGCCTACTATCTGTACAATTGCGTTTCAGCGGTCCGCGCTCGTCAACGATAGGAGTCCGATCATCGGAACCTTCGGCGCCGCTTCGGTTCATTCAGGAATGAGCCCGGCTCGGGTCCCGGCACTTACAGCGTAGACCTCGCCGCTGAGGGAGTGTCAATGCAATCGCCTTCCTCTCGTCCAGACTGATGGAAGGTGGAACAACGCAACCAGGAGTTCGCCATGCATATTCTCTTGACCGGCGGCACCGGCCTGATCGGCCGCCGCCTCTGCCGCCAGTGGCTCGCCGAAGGGCACCAGCTCACGGTGCTGAGCCGTCAGCCGCAGCGGGTGCCCTCGCTTTGCGGCGAGGCGGTGCGCGGCATCGCCGACTTCGAGGCCTATGGCGACGGGCCGCTGGACGCGGTGGTCAACCTGGCGGGCGAGCCCATTGCCGACAAGCCCTGGAGCGCCCGGCGCAAGGCCCTGCTGTGGGACAGCCGGGTGCGCCTCACCGAGCGCCTGGTGGCCTGGCTGGAAAGCCGCGAGCAGCGCCCGGCGGTACTGATCAACGGCTCGGCGGTCGGCTGGTACGGTGATGCCGGCGAGCGCCCGCTGGAAGAAAACAGTGCGGCGGCCGGCGAGGACTTCGCCAGCGAGCTGTGCCTGGCCTGGGAGCAGATCGCCCGCGAAGCCGAGGCGCTGGGCGTGCGCGTGGTGCTGGTGCGCACCGGGCTGGTGCTGGCGCCCGAAGGTGGCTTCCTCAAGCGCCTGCTGCCGCCGTTCCGCGCCGGGCTGGGCGGGCGTCTGGGGGATGGTCGGCAATGGATGTCGTGGATCCATATAGAGGACCAGATCGCCCTGATCGATTTTCTTTTGCGCAAGGCCGATGCCGAGGGTCCCTATAATGCTTGCGCGCCGCAGCCGGTGCGCAACCGCGACTTCACCCAGGAACTGGGCCAGGCGCTGCACCGGCCGACCCTGATGACGGTGCCGGGCTTTGCCCTGCGCCTGCTGCTGGGCGAGATGTCGACCCTGTTGCTGGGCGGCCAGCGCATCGTGCCGCGCCGGTTGCTGGACGCCGGCTTCGAGTTCCGCTTCCCGGAGCTGAAACAAGCCCTGGCCGACGTGCTGCGTGAAAGCCGCTGATGCCCCTGCGGCATTGGCGCCAGCTAATGAAAGCAGCGGCTGCGTGTAAACTGCGCAGCCCGCACGACGACCGCCTACCGTACCGGTTTAAGGACACTGCATGACCCAAAACGCCCTCCTGCTGGTCAACCTGGGATCGCCGGCCTCCACCCAGGTCGAGGACGTGCGCCGCTACCTCGATCAGTTCCTCATGGACCCTTACGTCATCGACCTGCCCTGGCCGATCCGCCGGCTGCTGGTGTCGCTGGTGCTGCGCAAGCGTCCGGAGGAATCCGCCCACGCCTACGCATCGATCTGGTGGGAGGAGGGCTCGCCGCTGGTCGTGCTGAGCCGCCGCCTGCAGGAGGCCGTCCGCCCGTTCTGGCCGCACGGCCCGGTGGAGCTGGGCATGCGCTACGGCGACCCGTCCATCGAGGGGGCGCTGCTGCGCCTGAGCCGGCAGGGCATCACCCAGGTGACCTTCGCGCCGCTCTATCCGCAGTTCGCCGACAGCACCACCACCACCGCCATCGAGGAAGCCCGCCGGGTGATGCGCGAGCACAACCTGAAGCTGGAACTGAAGGTGCTGCCGCCGTTCTTCGCCGAGCCGGAGTATCGCCAGGCACTGGTGGACAGTGTGAAGCCATACCTGCAACAGCCCTACGATCACCTGCTGCTGAGCTTCCACGGCCTGCCCGAGTCGCACATCCGCAAGCTGGTGAAAGACAAGGGCCACGATCTCACCGCCAGCTCCAGCCGCGGTGTGCGTGAAGAGGTTCTGGCGGTCTGTTACCGCAGCCAGTGCCTGCGCACGGCGGAAGATTTCGCCGCCGGCGCGGGGCTGCAGGACGGTCGCTGGTCGGTGTCCTTCCAGTCGCGCCTGGGCCGCAACAAGTGGATCGAACCCTACACCGAGGCGCAGCTGGACAAGCTCGGCAAGCAGGGCGTGAAGCGCCTGCTGGTGATGTGCCCGGCCTTCGTTGCCGATTGTATCGAGACGCTGGAAGAGATCGGCCAGCGCGGCAACGAACAGTTCCGCGCGGCAGGTGGCGAGGAGCTGGTGCTGGTGCCTTGCCTGAATGACCAGGAGCTGTGGGCGCGGGCACTGGCCAAGCTGTGTGAGCGGATGCCTGCTGCGGTTTGAATCCGTCATGTCGGGCGAATAACGCCTCAAGCGTTATCCGCCCTGCACGAAGGTGCGGCACTTCGTAGGAGCGAGCTTGCTTGCGAACCCGCCCAGCACTGGAGCTGCCGGCAAGTTGTTCGCGAGCAAGCTCGCTCCTACAACTGACCCCCGGTGAAACCCGTGGGCCAACCTCTGACCACCCGTTCATCAGTCAACGGCCAACGCGCGCATTCAGAGACCTGATAGTGCGCGCGCGACGCGTTCGCAATGCCTACTCTGCGGGTTCTCCCCTTCGCCATCGCCGCGATTGGCGGCGTATCAGGAGCCCGGCATGAACAACAACAATAACGGCTACCCCTCCAGTGCCGTGGCCTGGTCCACGGTCGCGATCCTCATGGTCGCCTACGTGCTTTCCTTCATCGACCGACAGATCCTCAACCTGCTGGTCGGCCCCATCCGTCGTGACCTGGAGATCAGCGACACGCAGATGAGCCTGCTGATGGGCCTGTCCTTCGCGCTGTTCTACACCCTCTGCGGCATCCCCCTCGGGCGCATGGCCGACAGCCGCAGCCGGCGCGGGCTGATCACCGTCGGCGTGCTGATCTGGAGCGCCATGACCGCCGCCTGCGGCCTGGCCAAGCAGTACTGGCACTTCCTGCTGTTCCGCGTCGGTGTCGGTGTCGGTGAGGCGGCGCTGTCGCCGGCGGCCTACTCGCTGATCGCTGACAGCTTCCCGGCCAATCGCCGCGCCACCGCCATCAGTGTCTACTCCATGGGCATCTACCTCGGCTCCGGCCTGGCCTTCCTGCTCGGCGGGCTGGTGATCAAGTTCGCCTCCGCCCAGGGTGATGTGCACCTGCCGATCCTCGGCGAAGTGCGTCCCTGGCAGCTGATCTTCCTGATCCTCGGCGCCGCCGGCGTGCTCTTCACCCTGCTGATGCTCGCGGTGAAGGAGCCGACCCGGCGTGGCGTGGGCGCCGGCGTGGTGGTGCCGATGAGCGAAGTCGGCGCCTACCTGCGCGCCAACCGCAAGACGGTGATCTGCCACAACTTCGGCTTTGCCTGCATCTCCTTCGCCAGCTACGGCAGCGGCGCCTGGGTGCCGACCTTCTTCGTCCGCACCTACGGCTGGGACGCCGGCCACGTGGGCGTGGTGTACGGCAGCATCGTCGCCGTATTCGGTTGCCTGGGCATCGTCTGCGGCGGCCGCCTGGCGGACTACTGGGCCAAGCGCGGGCGCACCGACGCCAACATGCGCGTGGGCCTGCTGGCCGCCATCCTGGCCATCCCGCTGAGCCTGGTGTACCCGCTGCTCGACAGCGCCAACGCGGCCGCCGCGTTGATGGCGCCGATCGTGTTCTTCCTCAGCATGCCCTTCGGCGTCGCCCCGGCGGCAATCCAGGAGATCATGCCCAACTCCATGCGCGGCCAGGCCTCGGCCATCTACCTGTTCGTGGTCACGCTGCTGGGCCTGGGCGTCGGCCCGACCGCCATCGCGCTGGTCACCGACTACGTATTCGGCGACGACATGGCGCTGCGCTATTCGTTGCTGATCGTCAGCGCGATGGCGCTGCTGGCCGGCGCGCTGTTCCTGGCCAACGGTCTCAAGCCCTATCGCGCCAGCCTGGAACACCTCAAGAGCTGGAGCCTGAAGGGCGAGAACCCGAGCGGGGCGATGCAGCGCCAGCCGGCCTGATCCCCAAGCTTCTGAAGGCGGGCCCCCGCGCAGCGATGCGCGGGGGCTTTTCTTTGTGCGGTGCACTTCGATGGCACAATGGGCGAAGCCGCGATCAGGAGGGGCGTACATGCAAGGAACCGGCATTCGTAGCGGATTGATCGCTTGGGGCGCGCTGGCGCTGGTGGCCTCGGTCCATGCGGCGGAGGCCCCTTGGATCGCCTTCACCCAGGACGAGACGATCGGCTTCAAGGACGCGCAGGGTGCGGTGAAGGTCGCACCGACGCTCAGCCCGCTGTTCACCCTCGCCCGGCGCTTCGAGCGCATCCTCGCCACGGGCGAGGAAACCGCCGACGGCTACCGCACCTTCTACCTGCTGCGTGACGGCCGGCGAGTGATGCCGGATTCCTTGTACTACTTCGACAACGGGCCGATCTGTGAAAGCGAGGACAGCATCCGCTTCCGCGATCGCCAGCGCGACACGGTGGGTTTTCTCGATGGCGACGGCCAGGTGCTGATCCCGGCGCAGCTGAGTGACACCACCGCGATGCGCAATGGCATGGCGGTGGCACTCAAGGGCGCCACACGCTCGTGCGTCGACCCGAACGTGAGCCTGGAGCAGTGCGAACACAAGGGGTGGAAAGGCGGCACCGAAGTGCTGATCGACCGCCACGGCAAGACCCTGGTGGAAGACTTCGACAGCACCCGCGCCGACTGGCTGGACTGGTTCTCGCTGCAGGTGAGCGAGCAGCCATCCAGCGACCCGCGCCGCTTGTCCTTCCGGGGCGTCGATGGTCGCTACTACAGCTTCGTCGATGTCGAGAAGGACTTCGCCGCCTGGTTCAAGGGCGAGTTCCTCACGCACCTCGATGATGCTTCGCTGAAGGCGCACAGCCTGGAGCGGGTGTGGAGCGGACAGGGCAGCGAACCGCTGGATGACTGGAAGTCCGCGGCAGTGGAGGACGTACTGCGTCAGCAGGGCGCAGCGCTGCGCAAACGCCTGGAGGCTCTGCGCTCCTCCGCCGGCTACGGCGTGCGCCAGGACGACAGGGGCTGGCCCTTCGATCCCGAGCGCGACCCGCAGTACTTCGACAACTGCGGCGCGTTCGCCCAGTGGAAGACGCCCAGGGTCTCGGCCCTGGAGCATTGGCAGGCGGGCTCGTTCGAGCCGGCCAGGCATGCCAGCTTCGATTTCATCCGCACGGCCGGCGGCTATCGTCTGGTGGCGTTCTCCATTCCCGAACTGTAGGGCCACGCCCGCGATTGCGCCCATGGGGCGCTCCTGCAGGTGGGCGCCGGTGTGTCGGCGAAAAAAGCCCCGCATCAGCGGGGCTTTTCCATTCAGTGCGCCGTTGCCGGTGTCGGCACTTCAGCCGGCTTCTTGTCCGGCTTGGCCAGCAACGTATACACGCAGGGCAGCACGAACAGGGTGAACAGCGTACCGACGCTCATGCCGGTGGCGATCACCACGCCGATGTCGAAGCGGCTCACTGCGCCGGCGCCGCTGGCGAACAGCAGCGGCGTGACGCCCAGCACCATGGCGGCGGTGGTCATCAGTACCGGGCGCAGGCGGATCGCCGCGGCTTCCTCTACCGCCTCGCGCACCGACAGCCCGCGCTCCTGGCGCAGCTGGTTGGCGAACTCGACGATGAGGATGCCGTGCTTGCTGATCAGCCCGATCAGCGTCACCAGGCCCACCTGGGTATAGATGTTCAGGCTCGACAGGCCGAGGAACAGCGGGATCAGCGCGCCGCAGATCGACAGCGGCACCGTGACCATGATCACCAGTGGATCGCGGAAGCTTTCGAACTGCGCGGCCAGCACCAGGAAGATCACTGCCAGCGCCAGGGCGAAGGTGATCATCAGCGCGCTGCCTTCCTGCACGAACTGCCGCGAGGCGCCGGCGTAGTCGAAGGAGAAGCCACGCGGCGATTCCTCTTCGGAGATGCCGCGCACCGTCTCGATGGCGTCGCCCATGCTGACCATCGGCACGCCGGAGATGATCGCCGAGTTGAGCTGCTGGAACTGGTTGAGCTGGCGCGGGCGGGCGCGCTCGTGGAAAGTCACCAGGGTGGACAGCGAGATCAACTGGCCGCTCTGGCTCTTCACGTAGTAGTTGTTGAGCCAGCTGGGGTTGTCGCGGTAGGCGCGCTCGACCTGGGCGATCACCTTGTAGCTGCGCCCGTCGATGGTGAAGCGGTTGATCTCGCCTTCGCCCAGCAGCGCCCCCAGGGACACGCCCAGGTCCTGCATGCTGACGCCCATCTGCGCCGCCTTGGCGCGGTCGATGTCGACCACGAGTTCGGGTTTGTCGAAGGCCAGGTCGAGGTCGAGGAAGGCGAACTTGCCCGACTCTTCCGCGCGCTTCTTCACCCGCTCGGCGACCTGCAGCAGCGATTGGTAGTCGCTGGCGGTGTTGATCACGAACTGGAACGGCAGGCCTTCGCCGGTACCCGGCAGCGACGGCAGGTTGAAGCCGAAGATCTGCAGGCCGGGAATCTTGTTCAGTTCTTCCTGCACCGCGTGGAGCAGCTCCATCTGGCTGCGCTCACGCTCGTCCCAGGGCTTGAGCAACATGCCGCCGATGCCGGTCTGCACGCCGTTGTAGCCGTTGATCTGGAACGCTGAATAGTACTCAGGGAACTGGCGGAAGATGCCCTCGAACTCGGCGGTGTACTTCGACAGGTAGTCCAGGTTCGCCGTCTGCGGCGCGTTGGCCATGATGAAGACGATGCCCTGGTCTTCCTCCGGCGCCAGTTCCTTGTGGGTGAACATCAGCAGCAGCGGGATGATCGCCAGGATCAGCAGGGCGAAGACGATCACCACCGGGCGACTGTTCAGCGTGCCGTGCAGGGCGCGCTGGTAGCGCTGTTTGAGGCCGTCGAAGATCAGGTCCAGGCGATGGGCCAGGCCGCTGGGGTTTTCGTCGTGGCGCAGCAGGCGCGAGCACATCATCGGCGACAGGGTCAGGGCGACGATGCCGGAGATGATCACCGCGCCCGCCAGGGTGAAGGCGAATTCCTTGAACAGCGCGCCGGTCAGGCCGCTGAGGAAACCGATCGGCGCGTACACGGCGGCCAGGGTGATGGTCATGGTCACCACCGGCACGGCGATCTCCCGCGCGCCTTCGATGGCGCCCTGGAACGGCGACTTGCCCTCTTCGATATGCCGGTGGATGTTCTCCACCACCACGATGGCGTCGTCCACCACCAGGCCGATGGCGAGCACCATGGCCAGCAGCGTCAGCAGGTTGATCGAGTACCCCATCATCTGCATGAAGAACAGCACGCCGATCATCGACAGCGGGATGGTCACCACCGGGATGATCACCGAGCGGAACGCGCCGAGGAACAGGAACACCACCACGATGACGATCAGGATTGCCTCGGCCAGGGTCTTCACCACCTCATCGATGGAGGCCTGGATGAAGCGCGTGGCGTCGTAGGCGATGGAGACCTTGAGGCCCGGCGGCAGTTGTTCTTCCAGCTCCGGCATCTTGGCGCGGACTTCCTTGATCACGTCCAGCGGGTTGGAGCTGGGCGTGCCCTTGATGCCGATGTACACCGAGGGGATGCCGTTGAACGAGCTCACCGCGTCGTAGCTCGCCGCGCCCAGTTCGATACGGGCCACGTCGCCCATCAGCACGCGGCGATCGCCGACGGTCTTCAGCGGAATGGCGGCGAAGGCTTCCGGGGATTTCAGGTCGGTGGTGGCGTTCACCGAGGTGACCACCAGCTCGCCCTTCACCTCGCCGGCGGCGGAGAGGAAGTTGTACTCGCGCACCGCGCTGGCGACGTCGCCGGCGGTAACGCCGTAGGCGGCCATCTTCACCGGGTCGAGCCACAGGCGCATGGCGAACACCTGGTTGCCGAGGATCTCGGCTTCGGCGATGCCGGGCAGGGTGGCGAGCTTGGGCTGGATCACCCGCGACAGGTAGTCGGTGATCTGCGGGTTGCTCATCTGCTCGCTGAAGAAGCTGATGTACATCAGCGCCGAGGCGTCGGCCGCCTCCTTGTCGAGGATCGGGTCCTCGGCGTCCGGCGGCAGTTGGGTCTTCACCTCGCCGATCTTCGACAGCAGCTCGGTGACCAGGCGATCGGTGTTGGCGCCGATGTGTGCGTAGATCGAGATCACCGAGTAGTTCTGCCGGCTCACCGAGGTCATGTAGTCGATGCCTTCGGCGCTGGCCAGGCTCTGCTGCAGCGGCTGGGTGATGTAGCCCTGGATGGTCTCGGCGTTGGCGCCGGCATAGAAGGTGGTGACGGTGATCAGCGCGTTTTCCATCTGCGGGTATTCGCGGATCACCAGCTTGCTGAAGGCCTGCAGGCCGAGCAGGACGATCAGCAGGCTGACCACGGTCGCCAGCACGGGGCGACGGATGAAGGGATCGGTGAAGCCCATAAGCTCAATCCTTTGTTGCGGGCCGGGGTCGGTTGGCGACCGGGCCTGTGGGCGCGCGCTGAGTCAGCGACGCACCGCCTGTGCGATTACTGCGGGTCCTTGACGATGGCGACGGCGGTGCCGTTGTCCAGCTTGAGCTGGCCGGAGGTCACCACTTCCTCGCCGGCCTTCAGGCCTTCGAGGATCACCACGCTGCCTTCGCGGCGTTCGCCGGTCTTGACGAAGCGGCGTTCGACTTCCAGCTTCGGCGCCTTGTCGTCGGTGTTGGCGTCTGCCGCCTTTTCGCCCTCCTTGGGCTTGTGCGGCACGACCACGTACACCGAGTTGCCATACAGGGTGAACGCCACGGCGGTCTCCGGGACGATCACGCGCGGCGCGCTGTCGGGTAGCTGCACTTCCAGGTTGGCGAACATGCCCGGCAGCAGCTTGCCGTCGGGGTTGGCCATGCTGGCGCGGACCAGCAGGTTGCGCGTCTGGTTGTCCACGCGCGGGCTGATGGCATCGATCTGCGCGTCGAAGCTCTGGCCCGGATAGGCCGCCACGCGCACCACCACCTTCTGCCCGCGCTTGAGCAGCGGGAAGTCCTGCTCGGGCAGGAAGAAGTCCACCTGCAGGGTGGAAAGGTCCTGCAGCGTGACGATCTCGGTGCCGGGGGAGACGTAGTCGCCCACGTCCACCTGGCGGATGCCGATGGTGCCGGAGAAGGGCGCGAGGATGCGCTTCTTGTCCAGGCTCGCCTTGAGCTGGGCGACAGTGGCGGTGGAGCGGTTCAACTGGGCGGCGAGGCGGTCGTATTCGCTCTTGGAGATGGCCTGGCGGCCGACCAGACTCTTGCCGCGCTCGTACTCGACCTGGGCCAGGCCGAGGTCGGCCTCGGCGGTACGCAGGGTGGCCTGCTCGACGTCAGATTCCAGTTGCACGACGGGTTGTCCGACCTTGACCTTCTCGCCGGAGACGAACTGCACCGCGCTGACGGTGCCGGAGACTTCCGCGGTCAGGGTCACGCCCTGGATCGCGCGCAGTGTGCCGATGGCCGCCAGGCGGCTCTGCCAGTCGCGCTGCTCGGCCTGGGTGGCGTTCACGCTCACCGGCGGACGCGGGGCGGAGAACATGGCGATCTGTTTGGAGATAGAGAGGTATTTCGAGCCGGCGAGCACCGCAACGATGACGGCAACTACGCCCAGCATGATCAGCATGCGGCGCAACATCTTCCTGTTCCTTGGTACGTGCCTGGCAGCAATCGGGCGCGATCGCTCGCCCACAAATTGCCGGGCGGCCTTCCGTTCGCGCTGATATCGATCAGGCTTTGAAGCCGATACGTGGGACGCCCCATTGCGGGGCGGAATTGCGCACCTTATGCCTGAATGCGCGGCGAGTCAAAGGGCCGCGATTACAAGAGGTTTCCCACGAAAAGTAAGGTGGTTTGCGGCAGATATGCGCTGAATCGGTGCGGCGGGCGAAGCGGGAAGGGAGCCACATCCCTGTGGCGGAGAAGGATCAGGCGCTGAGCTTGCGGGTGACGTCCGCCAGTTCGCCGGAGAGACCGTGCAGGTGGCGGCTGGCGCCCTGGGTGCGCACCACGTTTTCCTCGTTGGTGGCGCCGATGGCGGTGATCTCGGTGAGGTTGCGCGAGATGTCCTCGGCGACCGAGGTCTGTTCTTCGGCGGCGGTGGCGATCTGCCGGTTCATGTCGCGGATCGCCTCCACGGCATGGGTGATGCTGCGCAGCACTTCGCCGGCCTGGGTGACGCGCTCCACACCCTGTTCGCTGCGGGTCTGGCCGCTCTCGATGGCGCGCAGGGCGTTGACCGAACCGGTCTGCACGGTGTCGATGATCTGGTGGATCTCGGCGGTGGACTCGGCGGTGCGCTGGGCCAGGGTGCGGACTTCGTCGGCGACCACGGCGAAACCACGGCCGGCTTCACCGGCGCGGGCCGCCTCGATGGCGGCGTTCAGGGCCAGCAGGTTGGTCTGGTCGGCGATGCCGCGGATCACTTCCAGCACCTTGCCAATCCGCCCGCTGTCGCTTTCCAGGCGGCGGATGACTTCGGCAGTGTTGGCGATCTCGTTGCTCATCTCGGTGATGGTGACGATGGTGGTCTTCATCACCTCGCCGCCCTGCTGAGCGTGCTGGTCGGCATCGTCGGCGGCGCGCGCGGCGTCGGAAGCGTGACGGGCGACTTCCTGGGCGGTGGCGGACATCTCGTGCATCGCCGTGGCCACCTGGTCGGTGCGCGAGAACTGCTCGCGGGTGCCTTCGGCCATCAGGGTGGCGATGGCGTTCAGCTCGCCGCTGGCGGTGTCCAACTCAGTGGTGCTGTGCTTGAGGCGGGTGAAGGTTTCCGCCAGGAAATCACGCAGGGTATTCGCGGCGCGAGCCAGGCGACCCAGTTCGTCGCGGCGGCTGGCGTCGACGCGCTCGCCGAAGTTGCCCTCGCTGAGCTGGGCGATGTGCTCGATCAGGCGCGCAATCGGGCCGATCAGGTTGCGATTGACCAGCCACAGGCTGAGCAGGCCCAGCGCGAGGCCGGAGATCAGCAGGATCAGGCTGCCGCCGATGACGGTGCTGTGGGCGCTGGCGGAGATGCTTTTGGCTTCTTCCTGGGCGTCGCGGTGCAGGCTGTCCACCAGGGCGGCCATCTGCTCGCTGGCATCGCGGTCGATGCCTTTCACCGCGGCGTCACCGGCGCGCGGGTCGCTGCCGGCAGCGAGGTAGGCGTCGCGACCCTTGCGGTAGGCCTGGCCGAGTTCACGGTGTTCGGCGCGCAGGCGGCTGACCTGGGCCTTGAGGTCGGGCGCGTCGCTGGCGTTCTGTTCCAGGCGGCCGAGGATGTCCTGTACGGCGCGCTCCTGCTCCTCGAACTGGCCCCAGTATTTGTTCAGGTCGGCCGGTTGCTGGCCGCGCAGCAGGACGTTCTTCCATTCCTGCACCTGGACCTTGAAGGCCAGGTTGGCCTGGTCGACCAGTTGCGAGGATTGCAGCGGGCCGTCCAGCAGGCGCTGGTAGGCGCCGACGCTGCCGGAGAGGAAGTGGAAGCAGGCGAGGGCGATCAGCAGCACGAGCAGCAGGCTGCCGCCCAGCAGCGAAAGGATCTGGGTACGCAAGGAAGTGGTGGGGGACATCGTGGGGACGCCTCTTAAGACGCAGGGTGGGAATCGGTCAGTGTTTACATCGGCTTTGTGGGGGCGTTCGTGAGCCCTGGCAGACGAGTGGTAGCCGTGAGCAACTGCTCTGGTACGGGCGTTATGGAGGGGCGGCTGAACGACGGAACTGACCTGTCGGGGGTTCAGGCCAGGTGCAGGTGGTTGTCCCAGAAAGCCGGGGGCAGGTCCAGCGGGGTGCCGGCGATACGTTCCTGGCGGCAGTCGTAGACACGGCAGCGGCCCTGGCCGGAGGTGACGACGAAGCCGTTCTTCACCGCGCCGACACCGGCGCAGTCGGGCAGTGGCGCGTCCAGTCGAACGGCGCCAGTATCCAGGTCCCAGATGAAGAAGCGGTTACCGCGCGGAGCGGTCAAGGCGACCAGTCGCAGCTCGTTGTGCACGGCGACACTGGCGGTGTACTGGGTCATTGCCAGGCGCTGCTCGTCGGCCAGCGGGAAGGGCTGGAAAGGCTGACCGGGACGCTTGATGGCGAGCAGGTCGGCGCGGTCGTGGGAGTCGCCCATGTACTGCTGGCCGGCGACGATGGTGCCGTCCTCGGCAATGGCCAGGTGGCGCACGCTGTTCATCTGCTGCGGCAGGGTTTCCTTGGAGATCAGCGAGCCGTCGCGGTGCATCAGCACCAGGCTCGGCTCCATGGCGTCGAGGTTCATCTCCACGCGGCTTTCGGCTTCGGTGCGGATGCCGCCGTTGGCCACCACCAGGGTTTCGCCGTCGGGCATCCAGGACACCTGGTGCGGGCCGAGGCCGTGGGTGGAAACCTCACCGGTGTGGCTCAGGCGCTCGCCGTCGAAGCGGTACACGCCCAGCAGGCCGCGGCCCGGGTCGGTGGTGTCGTTCTCGGTGGCGTAGAGCCACTCGCCGTCCTTGTGCCAGACGCCATGACCGTAGAAATGCCGGTCGGCCTGCGAGTCGAGGGTCTGCAGCAGGCGGCCGTCATTCAGGTCGATCAGGTAGCTCTGCCGGCCCGGCCGACGGGCAACGAACAGCGCCAGCGGCAGGCTGGGGTGCTGCACCACATCGTGGCAGCGCAGGCCGACCTCGGTGGCGAAAGCGCAGCTGCCGTCCAGGCGATAGCCCACGGCGTAGTGCTTGCCATCCGCGTCGTCACGGGCGGACAGCACCAGGGGCTCCTTGCCCTTGCGTGACAGCGTCCAGCCGCCGAAGGTCAGGGCGCCGAGCAGCAGGCTGCCCAGGCCGATCACGTGACGTCGCAACATGGCGTTCACCTCGTTGGTTCTCGATCAGTCGCCGTCGTTGGCGTTGAAGCCCAGCTGCACTCCCAGTGCCTTGGCGAGGTCGCCTTCGTGCAGGCGATGGACGACGTTGAGGCTGTCGTACAGGTCGTTCAGCTGCTTGATGCCGGCCTCGTTCTTGAGCAGTTCGCTCAGCGGCTGGTTGATGGCTTTCAGCTTGCCGTGGACGTCGGCGTAGGCGGCGTCGATCTTGCCGGCCAGTTCTTTCTGCTCGGCCGGCAGCAGGGCGCGCAGGCCCTTCTTGTCGGTGCCGTCCCACAGCGCCTGGGCACCGGTCAGGCTGGAGTCGAGGCTCGCCAGCGACATGTCGCTGCGCCAGCCTTCGGCCTGGAACGGCTGCGGGATGCCCTTGCTCTGGCGACCCAGCGGGGTACCGAGCTTCTTCTTCAGCATGTCCAGCGCGGTGACCTGCACGCGCAGCAGCTCGGCGATGGCCTCGTGGGCATCGGCGTAGCGGTCGTTGGGGAACTTGGAGAGCTGGGCGAGCATGCCGCCGTCCTGCTTCCATTGCGCCAGGATGCTTTCGGCCAGTGCCTGCTGGTGGCTGCCGATGGCTTCCAGCAGCGGGCAGTAGCGCGCCTTGGTCTCGGCGTTGGCCAGGTCGATCTTGGCGTCGTAGAGGATGTATTCGTAGGCGGTCAGACCCTGGACCACGACGCTGGACTTATCCAGGGTCGCCGGGGAAATCGCGTTGCCGCTGTTGAGCAGTTGCTCGACCTGGCGTGCCACGAGGTTCTTCTTGTCCGGCCAGAACTGCACCTGCCAGGAGCGGTTGCCCTCGGCCAGCGGGCCGACCAGCAGCGGCTGCAGTTCGGCCCAGGCCTTCTGTGCGGCCATGAAGTCGGCGCGCGCCTTGCTCAGGTCTTCCTTGCCCTGGCAGTAAGCCAGGGCGCTGGCGGCCAACGCGCGGTCGGCGTCGACCCAGCGGCTGTAGGTCGGCAGGATCACCTGCTGGGCCAGCGTGGCGCTGGTGGTGGCCTGCGGATCGGTGGGCGAGCAGGCGCCCAGGGCGATGGCGAGGCTGGTGATCAGAAGTCGGGGGCGGAACATGGTGGGCTCGGCTCCTTAGAGTGAGTTCAGGAACGCCAGCAGGGCATCGCGCTGCCCGGCGTCGAAATTCAGTACGCGTTGCTTGGCCGCTTCGGCTTCGCCGCCATGCCAGAGCACGGCTTCGAGCAGGTTGCGGGCGCGGCCGTCATGCAGGAACTGGGTATGGCCGTTGACCGTTTCGGTCAGGCCGATGCCCCACAGCGGCGCCGTGCGCCAGTCGCGGCCGCTGGCCAGAAATTCCGGGCGATTGTCCGCTAGTCCCTCGCCCATGTCATGCAGCAGCAGGTCGCTGTAGGGGCGGATGACCTGGTTGGCCAGTTCCGGCTCGGCGGCGTTCGGCCCGGTGGTGAATTTGGGGGTGTGGCAGCTGGCGCAACCGGTATCAAAGAACAGGCCCTTGCCGGTGAGCACCTGCGGGTCGTCGACCTTGCGCCGCGCCGGCACCGCGAGGTTGCGGGCGTAGAAGGCGACCTGGTTGAAGATGTGCTGGCTGACTTCCGGCTTGCCGCCGTCGATGGCGTTCAGGCAGTCGGTCTGCGCCTTCGTGCAGTCGTCGCTGGGCAGCAGGTCGCTGGTCAGGCCCATGTCGCCGGAGAAGGCGTGGGCGTTCTGCTGGGCGACGTTGGGCTGCCCGGCCTTCCAGCCGAAGCGGCCGAGGACGGTCTGCTGGGTGGCATCGTCCCAGACGCGGTTCGGTCGGCCATGCACGCCGTCGCCACCTTTGGCCTGGAGTTCGGCGTTGGCGAGGATGTCCGCCTCGCTGATGGATTCCAGCAGGCCCAGGCCGATCATCGGCGGGGCGATGCGGGCGGAGAACATCGTGTCCTTGTGCATCGGGCCATAGCCCAGGTCGCTGATGCGCAGTTTGGGCTTGCGCAGCTCGACCACGGTGCCGTCCTTGAAGGTCACCGGCACCGCGTCGTACTCCACGCGGACCTTGCCTTCGGGCGCCACGCCGGGGATGGCCGAGTCCTGGAACTGGCCACCGTAGACCGGCTCGGGCACCACGCCCAGGCGCTTGATGGTCTCGACGTCGGCGGAACTGGCGGGGATCGACAGGCGCACCAGCATCGACACGGCGTTGACGTCGTTCAGCTCCGGCGGATGGCCGCGGCCGTCCTTGATGTGGCAGTTCTGGCAGGCGTTGGTGTTGAACAGCGGGCCGAGGCCGTCGCGCGCGGTGGTGGTGGTCGGCGCGATGACCCAGGGGTTGCGGAAGAAGCTGTTGCCCACGGCGAAGTCCAGGCGGCGGCTCGGCGTGAGGTTGGCCGAGGGCATGGAGTAGGCGTTGCGGTCGCTCTGTTTCACCGTGGTGGCACCGCCGGACAGTGCTTCGCCGGGCTCGGCCACGGCGTGCTGGGAGGTCTCCGGCTTGCACGCGGCAAGGGCGAGGGCAGACAGCAGCGGCACAAGGCACAGGGCGGTACGGCGGTGGAGCATTGGCGGGGTTCCGAAAGCGGTGATATGGCAGCGCGCCATGGTATCAGGGGTGTCAAATGCAAATATGAAAAATTTGTATTTGAGAACGACCACGATTGCCGCTCGTAAACGACAAAGCCCCGCAGTGCGGGGCTTTGCCTGGACTCTCAAGAAGCTGCGGCCTGGAGCCGCAGCCTCTGCGAGACGCCTGGATCAGAACTGGTGATCGGCGTTGTCCGGCTTCAGGTCCTGTACGCCGACCGCGGTGGCGGCCTTCTCGATGGCGCCGGTCTGCTTGACCAGCGAAGCGATGGCGTCGCGGATCTTCTGCTGATCGTCCTTGTCGTCCGGAGCGATCATCTGGTCGAAGTGCACACCGTCCTTCTCGGCACGGTCGACGATGACCTGCATCTTCGCTTCGGTGTTGGCCAGGTCGTTCTTCAGCTCGGTGTCGGCGGCGGCGTCGACCTTGGCGACCAGGTCGGACAGGCTCGGGCCCTTCACGACGCTACCGTCGGTGCGCTTGTATTCGCCGGTGTAGATGTTGCGAATGGACTTGGCGTTGAAGAACAGGGTGTTGTGGGTGTTGTCGCTGAAGCAGTCGTGCTCGTCTTCGGTGGAGTTGGCTTCCAGCGCGACTTTCATGCGCTCGCCAGCCAGCTCGCCCAGGGACAGGGAGCCCATGCCGAAGAACATCTTGCGCAGGTTGTTCTCGGCGGTGTCGGCCTCGACCTTGGCGCGGTAGTTGTCGGCGACGCCGGACTTGAAGTTGCCGACCATTTCTTCCAGGTCAGCCACCAGCAGGTCGGTGGCGGCCTTCAGGTAGGCGGCACGGCGGTCGCAATGACCGTTGGTGCAGTCCTTGCCCTGGGCGTAGTCGGTGTACTTGCGGTCGCCGGCGCCCGGCTTGGTGCCGTTCAGGTCCTGGCCCCACAGCAGGAATTCGATGGCGTGGTAGCCGGTGGCGACGTTGGCTTCGGAACCGCCCAGCTCGTTCAGGCCCTTGAGCTTCTCGCCGGTGATTTCCTTGACGTCGATCTTGTCTTCGCCGACCTGGATCTCGGTGTTGGCGATGATGTTGGCGGTGGCGCCGGCGTTGCCTTCGGCGTGCTGGTAGTCCTTGGCGACGTAGTCGATCAGGCCTTCGTCCAGCGGCCAGGCGTTAACCGCGCCTTCCCAGTCGTCGATGATCGAGTTGCCGAAGCGGAAGGCTTCGCTCTGCGAGTAGGACGGACGGGAAGCGATCCAGGCTTCGCGGGCGGCCTTCAGGGTGGCTTCGCTGGGCTTGGCGATCAGCGCGTCGACGGCAGTCTGCAGGGCCTTGGCGGTGGTCAGGGCGTCGCCGTAGGTGGCTTCGGCGATGTCCAGGTAGTTCTTCACCACGGCCTTGACCGCGGCCTCGTCGACCTTGGCGGTCGCTGCCGGGGCGGTGCTCTGGGTGCTGGCGGCCGGAGCGGCGGCGGCGGGGGCTTCGGCTTTCTTGTCATCGCCGCAGCCGGCGAGGGAGATGGCGATGGCGAGCAGGCTGGCAGTGGCCCAGGGCATACGAGTCATGACGGGTTCCTTTGCATGGATAAGAGGCGCACGAAAAAGGACTGCGCAAGAAAATCCGCAACATAATGCGAAAGATTTTCATTTTTGAAAAGAGAGATCGCTGGCGCTGTTCTGTCGCGGGGCCAGCAGGTTGCTATCAGGGAGGCTCTTGGTAGGAGCGAGCTTGCTCGCGAACAGCGCCAGCATCGGCGCCAAGCGGTTCGCGAGCAAGCTCGCTCCTACAAGGTGGGCAACGCGTGGAATCAATGGCGTTCGACGGAGCCGCCAGGATTGCCGCCGGCCGCTTCGGCCAGGCGCCGCGCCTGCTTGAGGTAGAGGGTCAGCTCGCGCGCCGGCAGCGGCTTGCTGTAGAGGTAGCCCTGACCTTCGTGGCAGCCCTGGGCGATGATGTAGGCCTCCTGCTCGACCGTCTCCACGCCCTCGGCAATCACCTGCATCCCCAGGCTCTTGCCCAGCTGGATGATGGCGCGAACGATGGTGGCGTCGTCGTCGTCCAACAGCAGGTCCTGGACGAAGCTCTTGTCGATCTTGATCTTGTCCAGCGGCAGGCTCTTGAGGTAGCTCAGCGAGGAGTAGCCGGTGCCGAAGTCATCGATGGCGATCAAGGCGCCTGCGCGACGCAGGCTGAGCAGGTGCTGGGCGGCGGTGGAGATGTCTTCCATCAGGCCGGTCTCGGTGACTTCCAGTTCCAGCGAGCGCGGCGGCAGGCGGTGCATCTGCAACAGGTTGCTGACCACCCGCGGCAGGGCGTTGTGGCGCAGTTGCACGGTGGACAGGTTGACCGCCAGGCGCAGGTCGTCGAAGCCCTGGTCGTGCCATTCGCGCAACTGGCGGCAGGACTGGTCGAGTACCCATTCGCCGATGCTGAAGATGCTGCCGTTCTGTTCCGCCAGCGGGATGAACAGGTCGGGCGCAACCCAGCCCTGGGTCGGGTGCTGCCAGCGCAGCAGCGCCTCGACGCCGACCACGCGGTGGTCGCGGTAATCCACTTGCGGTTGGTAGACCAGATGCAGTTCGTTGCGTGCCAGGGCCTCGCGCAGGTCCTTCTCCAGCTCGCGGCGGCGGCGCATCTCGCTGTCGACACTGGCGATGTAGAACTGGTAGCGGTTGCGCGAGCGGCTCTTGGCCAGGGTCATGGTCTGCTCGGCTTTCTGCAGCAGCTTCTCGGTGGTCTCGCCGTCCTCGGGGAACAGGGTGATGCCGATGGTGGCGCGCAGGTGGACCAGGTGCTGGTCGAGCTCGAAGGGCGCTTCCAGGTCGTCGAGGATCTGCTGCGCCAGCTCCGCCGCTTCGTAGGGCTGCTCGATGTCGGCCTGGACCAGGGCGAACTGGTCGCCGCCCAGTCGCGCCAGGGCGCCGAGGTGCGCGCTGCGGGTGCGCAGGCGGTCGGCGAGGGCGATCAGCAACTGGTCGCCGAACTGGTAGCTGTACTGCTCGTTGATGCCCTTGAAGTCATCCAGCCCCAGGCAGAGCACGGCGACGCGGCGTTGCAGGCGCGAGGCGCCCTCGAGAATCTGGTCCAGGCGCTGTTGCAGCAGCTTGCGGTTGGGCAGGCCGGTGAGGAAGTCGTATTGGGAGATGCGCAGCAGGCTGTCTTCGGCCTCCCGGCGCAAATGGCCGTTGCGCTCGATGGAGGCGAGCAGCTGGTTGGCGGTGTTCACCCACAGGCCCAGCTCGTCCTTCTCGTGGCCGTCGGGCATCGGCAGCTTGTGCTGGCTGGGGCGGTCGGGGTTGATCGAGGCGAGGTGCTCGATGATCTTCGACAGCGGCTTGGTCAGCAGCCAGTGGTAGACCATGAACAGCACCAGGCTCAGGGCCATGGCGCGGAGGATGCCGGAGATGAAGATGATCACCGAGGTGGCGACGAAGTCGTCGCCGTAGGGCGCGGTGTCGAGGGTGATCTTCAGGTCGCCGTAGTACTCGTTGGAGCCGCCGCGGCCGGCGAGGCGGATGGCATAGTTCTGCTCGGCGCCGAGGATCGGGTCGGTCAGCCAGCGGGTACCGGACTCCAGCAGCGGGCGGGACTTCTCTGCCAGCATGGGTTCGTCGGGGTGGCCGATGGCGGCGTAGCGCACGGCTTCGTGCTGGAACAGGCCTTCGAGGACCTGCATCGCCATGTCGCGGTCCAGGCTGTAGACGGCCTGGGTGGACGGGTCGCGAACCATCGCCAGGATGCGCTGGGCATCGTTGTGCACGGCCTGGCGGGCCTTGTGGGCGTCGTAGACGATCTGGGCACAGCTGAGTACCACCCCGACCACGAGGGCCGCGAGTAATACCATTCGCAGCAGCTTGAGGGAGAGGCTGTGCCGGGGATCCAGTTTCAAGGGCTTTCCTTGTTTCTCGCCAGGGGCGAACGACTGGGGCTGAGTATTGGCAATTGGCGCAATGACGTCAAAGGGCCATCGTTCTGTTTTGCGAACGTACCGGACTTTCAGGTTAGCTGACACAAAGGTGTTACGCGCCCCTTACGAAAAAACCCGGCACTAGGGCCGGGTTTCTTCAGTTCAAGCGGGGTGCGATCAAGCAGCGAACTGCTCGGCCACGAAGTCCCAGTTGACCAGGTTCCAGAACGCCTCGACGTACTTCGGACGCAGGTTGCGGTAGTCGATGTAGTAGGCGTGTTCCCAGACGTCGCAGGTCAGCAGCGGGGTGTCGCCGCTGGTCAGCGGGCAGCCGGCGCCGATGGTGCTGGCCAGGGCCAGGGAGCCGTCGGCTTTCTTCACCAGCCAGCCCCAGCCGGAGCCGAAGGTGCCGATGGAGGTCTTGCTGAACTCTTCCTTGAACTTGTCGAAGGAACCGAAGGCAGCGTTGATGGCGTCAGCCAGGGCGCCGGTGGGCTGGCCACCGCCGTTGGGGCTCAGGCAGTTCCAGTAGAAGGTGTGGTTCCACACCTGGGCCGCGTTGTTGAAGATGCCGCCGGAAGAGGTCTTGACGATGTCTTCCAGGCTTTTGCCTTCGAACTCGGTACCCGGAACCAGGTTGTTCAGGTTCACGACGTAGGTGTTGTGGTGCTTGTCGTGGTGGAACTCCAGAGTCTCCGCGGAAATGTGCGGCTCAAGGGCATTCTTCGCGTAGGGCAGCGGAGGCAATTCGAAAGCCATGGTGTCTCTCCTATCTCACTCAGTCTGGGCTAGCGCGGCGAACGCGCGACCGGTACACGGGGCCGGTATCGTAGGTGTCGCGGCATCCGGGCGTAGCTGCAAGGCGTCCCATCAAGGGACAGGCAGCGCGCCAGTTGCGTCTGGCAGCCAGGGCCGCCAGCGCCGCGAAGGTCGGATCATAGCACCCGACCTGTGGCATATCCACGCAGCAACTGTAGGGGCAAAGGCCCTGGAAGGCGGCCTGCGCGGGTTTGCGGCCCTCACCCTACACAGACCGGGATGACGGAATGTCGTTCGGAGTATTTCCCGCGCGGGTTTCGGATCAGGCGGCGAATACCAGCTGTGCGGCCATCCCCAGCATCATTACCGCGACCATCAGGTCCACCAGGCGCCAGGTTGTCGGCCGCGCCAGCCAGGGCGCGAGCCACGCAGCGCCCAGGGCGAGGGTGAAGAACCACAGCAGCGAGGCGCTGGCCGCGCCCATGGCATAGGCGCCGGGCTCTGCCTGCTGGGCGCCGAGGGAGCCGATCAGCAGCACGGTGTCGAGGTACACATGCGGGTTGAGCAGGGTCACCGCCAGGGCCGCCATCAGCACGGTGCGGCGCGAGCGCGGGCCGGTCTGTGCGGCGTCGGCCATGGCTTGCGGGGCGATGGCCCGACGTAGCGCCTTGAGGCCGTACCAGACCAGGAAGGTGACGCCGCCCCAGCGGGCGATCGCCAGCAGCGTCGGGTTCTCGGCAAGGATTTTCGCCAGGCCGAACACTCCGGCGCTGACCAGGATGGCGTCGCACGCCACGCACAGCGCGGCCACCGAGAGGTGGTGTTCGCGCCGCAGGCTCTGGGCGAGGACGAAGGCGTTCTGTGCGCCGATGGCGATGATCAGCCCGGCGGCCACCAGCATGCCGTTGAGATAGCTCTGCCACATGGCTCAGGCCTCGGTTGGGTTCAGCGCGAGTGCGCGCAGCACGTCCAGCGCACGCTGGCCATCGGCGTGGGCGACGAACAGGTGGTCGTGGTACCAGGCGGCGACCACGTTGCAGCTGATGCCGGCCTTCGCCAGCGCGGTCGCCACGGCGGCGGTGAGGCCAACTGCCTCAAGCGCCGAGTGGATTTCCAGGGTGAGCCAGGCGGCAACGTACTCGAAGGCCAGCCCGGCCTGTTCGGCTTCTGCGCGAGGCAGGATCAGGGTCAGTCCTTCGCTTTCGCGGAAGCTGCCCAGCGGTTGCAGACCAGCGGGCATCCGCCCATCGGGCAGGGTGCAGAACACGTACTCGCCGTCATTGAGCACCGGGGTCATGCCGCGCAGCAGTGCGCTCAGGGAGGTTTCGCCAGCCATGGTGGGCAATCCATAAAGAGTGGGAATGCTGGCGATTGTCCGGCTTTGGCCTGTATAAGAAAAACCAATACTGCTGATATCTCATTAGGAAAACTGATCATGTTCGACTACAAGCTGCTTGCCGCCCTGGCCGCCGTGGTGGAGCAGGGCGGTTTCGAGCGAGGCGCCCAGGTACTGGGCTTGTCGCAATCGGCGATCTCCCAGCGCATCAAGCTGCTCGAGGCGCGGGTCGGCCAGCCGGTGCTGGTACGGGCGGCACGCCCCGTCCCCACTGACCTCGGCCAGCGCCTGCTCAACCACGTCCAGCAGGTACGCCTGTTGGAAGGCGATCTGCAGCAATGGGTACCGACACTGGATGACGGCGCGGCGCCGGAGCGTTTGCGCCTGGCGTTGAACGCCGACAGCCTCGCCACCTGGTGGGCAAACGCCGTAGGTGATTTCTGCGGTGAGCGCCAGGTGCTGCTCGACCTGGTGGTGGAAGACCAGGAAGTCGGCCTCAAGCGCATGCGCGCTGGCGAGGTGGCCGGCTGCGTCTGCGCCAACCCGCGCCCGGTCGCTGGCGGGCGCTGCGAGCCGCTGGGCGCCATGCGTTACCGCGGGCTGGCGAGTCCTGAGTTCATCGCCCGGCACTTTCCCAAAGGCGTGACGCCAGCAGGGCTGGTGCGCGCCCCGGCCATCGTCTACGGCCCGGATGACCAGTTGCAGCACCGTTACCTGAAGGACCTGGGCGTCGACGGTCACTTCAGCTACCACCTGTGCCCGTCCTCCGAAGGTTTCGTGCGCATGACCAGCGGTGGCCTCGGCTGGGGCCTGGTGCCCGAGCAGCAGGTGATGGGCGAGCTGGAGCGGGGTGAGCTGGTGGATATGCTGCCGGGGCGGGTGATCGATGTGCCTCTTTATTGGCACCACTGGCGCAACGGCGGCGAATTGCTCGCCGCGCTGACCCGGCACCTGCTGGCGAAGGTGCCGGGACTGATGGTGCCGCTCAGCCGCGAATGAGGATGCTGCCGCTGCCCGGCAATTGCTCGATGCAGCGCGCGCCGAAGAGCTTCGAGGGGGTGAAGTAGCCAGCCGTGTCGGGATTGGCCAGCAGGTGGCGCACCGCAAGGAGCACGCCGTGGAGGGTCACGTCGTAACCATTGGCGGTTTCCAGCCGGGCGGTGCGGCGCTCGCCACGGGCGTTGCGCACTTCGCCCCAGACCCAGGTGCGCAGCTTGCTGCGGGCCAACTCGTCAGGGCCGTGGACGCGCTTGTCCACCTGCTCCTTGAGCCAGTCCTGCACACGATCGCGGCCCAGCAGCGGGCGGAAGCTGTCCATGACGCGCATGCCGATGGCAGCGGCCGGCGGCACCGGCAGATAGACCTCGATGTCGCCGATGCCGGTGGAGTAGTAGGCCGTCGCCACGTCGCCCCAGGGGATGGTCACGGCGTGCTTGAGGCCACGACCGAAGTCGATGTCGCGGCGCTTGTAACCCAGCGGCACATCGCGCAGGCGCCCGGCTTCGCGAACCTTGCCGCCCAGCTTCAAGCCTTCCACCGTGGTCCTGGCGGTGCCCGGCGAGAGGCCGCTGCCGCTGTCGAAGCCCAGCGCCAGGTGGGTGGCTTCGGGCATCGCCTCCTTCAGGCAGGCGGCGACGCAGTCGGTGGGGATCACATCGAAGCCGACGCCAGGGCAGAGCACCACGCCGGCGGTGCGCGCGACCTCGTCCAGGCCGTGGGCATATTCGAAGACGGATATCTCGCCGGTGATGTCGACGTAATGGGTGCCGCTGGCGATGCACGCCTCGACCATCGGCGCGGCGGTGGCGGAGAAGGGCCCGGCACAGTTGGCGAGCACGGCGACATCTTCCAGTGCGGCCTGGGCGGCGGCGCTGTCGTTGAGGTCGAACACCCGGCACTCCAGGCCCAGCGCGCTGCCCAGGGCATGCAGGTTGGCCGGGTTGCGACCGCCCAGGAGCGGCGTCAGGCCCTCGCGCTGCGCCTGCTCGGCCACCAGCCGGCCGGTGTAGCCGTTGGCGCCGTAGATCATCCAGTGCGTCTTGCTCATCATGCGGCCTCGAGAGAAAGCGAAGAGTGCTTCAAGGGTAGCCGCAACCGCTCCCGGCATGTCGCCGATCGCAAGTCGTGCAACCCTGGCGTGGCACTGCGGTCTGCAAGGATTCGTTTCTGGCGTGCATTGCCAGGGTAGTGCGGTGCGGCGGCTGGTAGAGTCGCCGCATTACAAGAACAGGAGTGGCGTGCATGAAGATTCTGGTCACCGGAGCCAGCGGGTTCATTGGCGGGCGTTTCGCTCGCTTCGCCCTGGAACAGGGGCTGGCGGTACGGGTGAACGGACGCCGCGAGGAGGCGCTGCAACCGCTGGTGGCACGGGGCGCCGAGTTCATGGCCGGCGACCTGTCGGACCCGGCGCTGGTGCGCGCGTTGTGCAGCGATGTCGACGCGGTGGTGCATTGCGCTGGCGCAGTGGGCGTGTGGGGCAGCCACGAGTACTTCCACCAGGCCAACGTGGTGATGACCGAGGCCATCGTCGAGGCGTGCCTGAAGCAGAAGGTAAGGCGGTTGGTGCACCTGTCGTCGCCGTCGATCTACTTCGATGGCCAGTCCCACGTCGGCATCAATGAGGAGCAGGTGCCCAGGCGTTTCGCCAACCACTACGGCTCGACCAAGTACCAGTCCGAACGGGTTGCCCTCGGCGCCCGGGAGTTCGGCCTGGAAGTGCTGGCGCTGCGCCCGCGCTTCGTCACCGGCGCCGGCGACACCAGCATCTTCCCGCGGATGATCGCGGCGCACCGCAAGGGCCGCCTGCGCATCATCGGCCAGGGCCTGAACAAGGTGGACTTCACCAGTATCCAGAACCTCAACGACGCCCTGTTCGCCAGTCTGATGGCCGGCGACGCGGCGCTGGGGCAGGCCTACAACATCAGCAACGGCCAGCCGCTGCCCTTGTGGGATGTGGTGAACTACGTGCTGCGCCGCCTGGACATGCCACCGGTGGAACGGCACATGCCCTACCGGCTGGCCTACAGCCTGGCGCTGGTCAACGAAGGCGTGTGCAAGGTCCTGCCCGGCCGGCCGGAGCCGACCCTGCATCGCCTGGGGATGGCGGTGATGGCCAAGGATTTCTCCCTGGACATCTCCCGCGCCCGCCAGTACCTCGACTACGACCCGCAGGCGAGCCTGTGGGATGCGCTGGACGAGTTCTGCGACTGGTGGCGGGTGCGCGGCGCGTAAAGGCTCTTCGTAGGAGCGGGTTTGCTCGCGAACACCCCGAGCGCTGGTTCCGTGCGGTTCGCGAGCAAGCTCGCTCCTACAAGGGCAAATGCCTAGCGCGGTGCGCGGGCACCGCCACGCAGTGGACCGGAGTATTGCTGCTCGCCGCCCTGCATCGGCAGGAAGCTCGGCTCCTGCACCACGCGAGGCAGTTTCACGCCGCTGACTTCGCTCAGGCGCTCGCCCATCTGGCGGGTCTCTTCGCACGTCGAGCCGGCACAGGCGCGCAGCATCCGCTCGATGGCGTCGCTGTGCTGGAACTGGATGTCCAGCGCCTGTTCTTCACGCAGACGACGGCGCAGTTCGCGCATGCTGTCCAGGATGGCCTTGTTGAGTTCGATCACCCGACTTCCTCCCCTGCGAAGGGCGCCAGGACGGCGCCAAGTACCAGGAGCGGGAGCAAGGGGCGTGCCACGATGTCGCAAAGCCACTATCGGCGGGTCGCCCAGGGAACTGCGTGGGTCGCCGCGAGGTCTTCTATGCGCCGACGAGGTGCGTGACGCCCTGTGATGGCACGCTGCTCCCAGTGTCACGCGAACGGATATACTGCGCTCAGCGCAGGCAACACGCCGCTTTATCCCCACAGGTTCACTCCATGCGTAACGACACGTTCGACGAATTCGATGATGTGCCCAGCCTCTCCACCGACGCCGCCGACCGCGACGAGTTCGACCACCACCCGCGCCGCGTGGTGGAGCCCAGTGGCCGCCCGCTGCCCGAACCGGTGAAACGTGGCGGCAGCACCGGGCCACTGTGGGCCCTGGTGGCGGCCATGGCCATCGCCCTGGGCGGTGTGGCCTGGTGGAGCCACCAGCAACTGATGCTGATGGAGCAACAACTGATCGCCACTCAGGAAAGCTTCGCCAAGATCAGCGAAGAGGCCGCCGGTCGTCTCGACGACATCCGCGGCAAGTTCGTCGCCAACGAATCCAACGGCACCAGCGACCGAGAGGCCCTGAAGCTGCAGGTCAAGCAACTGCAGGGGCGCCTGGCCGAGCAGGCCAAGGCGCAGCAGACCTCCCTGTCCGAGTTCGATGGCGCCCAGGGCAAGCGCCTGGCGCAGGTCAGCGCCGACCTCAAGGCCCAGCAGGAAAGCGCCGCGCTGCTGATGTCGCAGCTCGACGTCAAGCTCAAGTCCATCACCGACGAGCAGGCCAAGTACAAGAACGTGCAGGCTGACCTGGCCGCCGCCAACCAGCAGATCCAGGCACTGAACACGGAAATTGCCAACCTGAAGAAGGACGGCAGCCAGGCCAAGGCGATCAAGAGCATCCAGGACGACCTGTTCGTGCTGCGCTCCGAGGTCGATGGCCGCCAGGGCCAGGCCAACAGCGATACCAAGGAGTTCGATGTGTTCCGCATCCAGGTGATGCGCAACATCAACACCCTGCAGCAGCAGATGCAGAACCTCCAGCAGCAGCTCAGCGCGCGCTGAGCCGCCGGAAGGCAGAAGCCCCCGCACCGACAGGTCCGGGGGCTTTTTTCTGGCCATCCCTCTTTGGGGGTAGTCAGCACAATTCTTGTCTTGAATCAGTTTCAGGGGCGGCGTCGAGGCGAATAATCGCTAACAAATGAGAGTCATTCTGATTCTCCTGTGGTTCGATCATTCGCCCGGAGGCTTCCCATGCACGATCTTCAAGCGCAGCGCCGGTACCGCATTGCCGGTTACCGGCCCGGGATCGGCGCCGCCTTCCGCCAACGGTTGTTCTCCATGGGATTGCTGCCAGGCGCCGAGTTGTGCGTGCGCCGCGTGGCGCCGCTGGGCGATCCGGTGCAGGTGGACACCCGCCAGTGCAGCCTGGTGCTGCGCCGCTGCGACCTGGCCTTCCTCCAGCTCGAAGCGCAGGACTGAGCCGCCATGACTGAACTGCGCATCGGCCTGATCGGCAATCCCAATGCGGGCAAGACCACCCTGTTCAACCAGCTGACCGGCTCGCGCCAGCGCGTCGGCAACTGGGCCGGCGTCACCGTGGAGCGCAAGGAAGGCAGCTTCCGCACCGCGCGGCACCACGTGCGCCTGGTGGACCTGCCCGGCACCTACTCGCTGACCACGCTGTCGACCCAGGCCTCGCTGGACGAGCAGATCGCCCGGCGCTGCATTGTCGATGGTGAGGTGGACGTGCTGGTCAACGTGGTGGACGCCACCAACCTGGAACGCAACCTCTACCTAACCGTGCAGTTGCGCGAGATGGGCCTGCCCTGCGTGGTGGCGCTGAACATGCTGGACATCGCTCGCACCCAGGGCCTGAACATCGACCGCAATGCACTGGCGCGGGAGCTGGGGTGCCCGGTGGTGCCACTGGTGTCGACTCGCGGCGAGGGCATCGACGCGCTGAAGGAAGCCATCGATGGCGTGGTTGCCCAGCCGCCCTTGCAAGTGCCGTATCCCGCAGCGCTGCGCAACGCCGTTACTCAGCTGCTGCCAACGGATGCGCCGCCAACCCAGGCGTGGATGGCTTTACTGGCGCTGGAAGGCGACCTGCACAGTGCTCGCCAGCTCAAGCTCGACCCGGCGAGCCTGCTGGCCGCGCGTGACGCGATCCGCTGCTCATGCGGCGAAGACCCGGAGCTGCTGCTGGTGGATGCGCGCTACCGGCTGATCGGCGAACTCTGCGAGCGGGCGAGCAACCACCGCCAGGCCGCGCCGCACCGCCTGACCCAGAGGCTCGATAGCATTGCGCTGAACCGCTGGCTGGGTATCCCGGTGTTTCTCCTGGTGATGTACCTGATGTTCTTCTTCGCCATCACCCTGGGCGGCGCGCTGCAGCCACTCTTCGACCAGGGCTCCTCGGCGCTGTTCATTGACGGCATCCAGTGGCTGGGCGCCCGCAGCGGCGCACCGGACTGGCTGACCGCGCTGCTGGCCCAGGGCCTGGGTGGCGGCATCAATGCGGTGCTGCCGCTGATCCCGCAGATCGGCCTGATGTACCTGTTCCTCGCGCTGCTGGAAGACTCCGGCTACATGGCCCGCGCGGCCTTTGTCATGGACCGCCTGATGCAGGCCCTCGGCCTGCCGGGCAAATCCTTCGTGCCGCTGATCGTCGGCTTCGGCTGCAACGTGCCGTCGATCATGGGCACCCGTACTCTGGACAATCCGCGCGAGCGCCTGATGACCTCGATGATGGCGCCGTTCATGTCCTGCGGTGCGCGGCTGGCGATCTTCGCGGTGTTCGCCGCGGCGTTCTTCGGCCAGCACGGCGCGCTGGCGATCTTCTCGCTGTACCTGCTGGGCATCGTCGTCGCGGTGCTCACCGGGCTGCTGCTCAAGCACACGCTGATGCGCGGCGAGGCCTCGCCGTTCGTCATGGAGCTGCCGCTGTACCACGTACCGCACCTGCGCAGCCTGCTGCTGCAGACCTGGATGCGCCTGCGCGCCTTCATCGTCCGCGCCGGGACCGTGATCATCCTGGTCAGCCTGGTGATTGGCGGGCTGAACAGCGTCACCCTCGATGGCCGCCCGGTGCAGGGCGATATCGCCGACTCGGCGCTTTCCAGCCTCAGCCACCAGGTCACGCCGCTGCTCAAGCCCATGGGCGTGCACGAGGACAACTGGCAGGCCACCGTCGGCCTGGTCACCGGCGCGCTGGCCAAGGAAGTGGTGGTCGGCACCCTGAATACCCTGTACACCGCCGAGCATATCCAGGGGCAAGCCTTCGATGCCGATGCCTACGACCTCTGGGGCCAGCTGAAGCAGGCCGGCGCGGACACGCTCGATGGGCTGCGCGACGCCTTCAGCCTCAGCGTGCTGGCCAACCCGGTCGCCGCGAGCATGGCCGACGGCGAGATGGAGGAGGGTTCCATGGGTACCTTCGCCGCCAAGTTCGGCAGCCCCCTGGCCGCCTACAGCTACTTGGTGTTCGTACTCCTCTACGTGCCCTGCGTGGCGACCCTTGGCGCGCTGACCCGTGAAAGCGGTCGGGGCTGGATGGCCTTCGCGGTGCTCTGGGGGCTGAACGTTGCCTATTCGCTGGCGACCCTCTGCTACCAGGTCTTCAGCTTCGCCCAGCATCCGCAGTACAGCGCGGTGGCCATCGGCCTGGTGCTGGCGTTCAACCTGGTGCTGTTCCTGATTCTGCGCTGGATCGGCCGGCGTGGCCTGGAGCTGGATGGCGAGCGCGAGTTGCGCGCCGCCCCGGCGGGGAGCTGCCACTGATGGCCACGGCAATCGCGGTGCGTAACCTGCTCGGTGAGATGGGCGAGGCGGATGTGCCGACCCTGGCTCAACGCCTCGGTGCTTCGAAGGCCCTGCTCGAAGCGCTGCTGGAGCGGCTGCTGGCGATGGGCCTGGTGGAAAAGGTCGCCCCTGAGCCAGCGGCCTGCGGGAGCTGCAAGGGCTGTGCGGAGGCGACCCGGTGCGCGACGACGGGGTATCGCCTTTCAAGTCGCAATGTCGCCACGCCCATGCGCTGGATCACGCCCTGACCTCGGGTCGTAGGATGGGTGGAGCGAAGCGATACCCATCACGCATCGCACAAACAGCATGGGTATCGCTGCGCTCCACCCATCCTACAAAGCGCTCCTGCGCAGGGTTGTTGCCTTGCGCAGAAAATGAAAAGGGCGCCTTCGCGAGAAGGCGCCCTTTTCGTTGGTCCTGAAACCGGCGCTTACAGGCGCGGGTAATCCAGGTAGCCGACCGGGCCCTTGGCGTAGAAGGTCTCCGGGTGCGGCTCGTTCCAGGCGGCGCCTTTCTGCAGGCGGGTCACCAGGTCCGGGTTGGCGATGAACGGGATGCCGAAGGCCACCGCGTCGGCCTTGCCGCTTTCCAGCCACTCGGTCGCGGATTCCTTGGTGAAGCGCTCGTTGGCGATGTACACGCCACCGAAGATTTCCTTCAGTTTCGGGCCGATGCTGTCGTCAGCGGCTTTCTCGCGGGTGCAGATGAAGGCCACGCCACGCTTGCCCAGCTCGCGGGCTACATAGCCGAAGGTGGCCAGCGGATCGGCGTCGCCCATGTCGTGGGAGTCCATGCGCGGAGCCAGGTGCACGCCGACGCGGCCGGCGCCCCAGACGCCGATCACGGCATCGGTGACTTCCAGCAGCAGGCGGGCGCGGTTCTCCACCGAGCCGCCGTACTGGTCGGTGCGCTGGTTGGTGCTGCTCTGCAGGAACTGGTCGAGCAGGTAGCCGTTGGCGCCATGCACTTCCACGCCATCGAAGCCGGCTGCCTTGGCGTTCTCGGCACCGATGCGGTAGGCCTCGACGATGTCGGCGATCTCTTCGGTTTCCAGGGCGCGCGGGGTGACGAATTCCTTGATCGGGCGGACCAGGCTGACGTGGCCGGCCGGCTTGATCGCGCTCGGCGCCACCGGGGTTTCACCGTTCAGGTACAGCGGGTCGGAGATACGGCCGACGTGCCACAGCTGCAGCATGATGCGACCGCCATTGGCGTGCACGGCCTTGGTGATGTTGGTCCAGCCGCGCACCTGGTCGTCCGACCAGATGCCGGGGGTGTCCGGGTAGCCGACGCCCATCGGCGTCACCGAGGTGGCCTCGCTGAGGATCAGGCCGGCGTCGGCGCGCTGGGTGTAGTACTCGGCCATCAGCGCGTTGGGCACGCGGCCTTCGTCGGCGCGGCAGCGGGTCAGCGGGGCCATGACGATGCGGTTGGGCAGTTCCAGGTCACCGATGACGATGGGGTCGAAAAGCGTGGTCATTGCGTTACTCCGGGGCGTGAGGGGGAGGTTCAGTCGAGGACGGGTTGCGTCTGGTTGGGCTTGCCGCTGAAGGCGATCATCACCGCGATCAGTGCGAGTACGGAGAGCACGGCGCCGGCCAGGGGCACGCGGGTCAGGCCCAGGCCATGGTCGATGACGCTGCCACCGACCCAGGCGCCGATGGCGTTGCCGACGTTGAAGGCGCCGATGTTCAGGGTGGCGACGAGGTTCGGAGCGGCACCGCCGACACGCACCACGTTGACCTGCAGGGCCGGCACGGCGGCGAAGGCAGCCGCGGCCCAGATGAAGAGGGTGATCTCGGCCGGGATCAGCGAGGCGCTGGTCCAGCTCAGCACGGTGGAAACCACTGCCATGGTGGCGAACACCCCGGCCAGGGTGGTGCCCAGGCGCCAGTCGGCGAGGCGGCCACCGATGATGTTGCCCAGGGTCAGGCCGAGGCCGATCAGCACCAGGCTCCAGGTGATGCCGCGCGGCGACACCTGGGTGACTTCGCCCAGCAGCGGCGCGACGTAGGTGAACAGCGCGAAGACGGCCGCCGAGAACAGCACGGTGGTACCCAGCGCCAGCCACAGCGGGCCGTTGCGCAGCGCGGCGACTTCCTTGCGCATGTCCACCGCTTCCTCATCGTGTTGCTTGGGCAGCACACGCCACAGGCTGATCAGGGCGAAGACGCCGATCAGGGTCACCGCCCAGAACGGCGAGCGCCAGCCGGCGACCTGGCCCAGCGCGGTGCCGGTCGGTACGCCGAGCACATTGGCCAGGGTCAGGCCGGTGAACATCAGGGCCACGGCGGACGCCTTGCGGTTGGCCGGTACCAGGCTGGCGGCGACCACCGAGCCGATGCCGAAGAAGGCGCCATGGCACAGGGCGGTGATGATCCGCGCCAGCATCAGCAGGCCGTAGCTGGCGGCCACCGCGCAGAGCAGGTTGCCGAGGATGAAGATGCCCATGAGCATCAGCAGCGCGGTCTTGCGTGGCAGGCGGGCGGTGAGCAGGGCCATGATCGGCGCGCCGATGGCGACGCTGAAGGCGTAGCCGCTGACCAGCCAGCCGGCGGCGGGGATGGTCACCGAGAGATCGCCCGCGACCTCGGGCAACAGGCCCATGATCACGAATTCCGTGGTGCCGATGGCAAACGCGGACAAAGCGAGGACGAGAAGCGAAGTGGGCATGCGCCTGCTCCTGGAGAATGGGAATTGTCTTGGCTGGCAGTAGCCGGTTACAGCGCTTCGCTCAGGTGGCGAACAAAGGCCTGGATGGTCTCTTCATTGCGTTTGAAGAAGTTCCACTGGCCGACTTTTCGACTGGTCACCAGGCCCGCGCGCTGGAGGGTGGCCAGATGCGCGGAAACGGTGGATTGCGACAGACCGGTACGCTGGTCGAACTTGCCGGCGCAGACGCCGATCTCGAAGGATTGGTGCTCCTGCTCGACGAAATAGCGTTCCGGGTCCTTGAGCCAGTGCAGCATGTCGCGCCGTACCGGGTGGGCCAGGGCCTTGAAGATTTCGTCGAGGTCGAGAGGGGTGTGTTCAGTCATGGGCGTATCGGTGTATCGCGTTGGGACGAACTATATATCGGTGAAAAACGATATGAATTCGTTTGGGGCGATAGTAATGATCGATACCCGTGATAGTAGCCCCGGGCTCCCTGTAGGAGCGGGCCATGCCCGCGATCGCGCCCATGGGGCGCTCCTACAGGTTCGGGACGGTTCCGCGCTAAGCTCAACCACATGAATTATCTAGCGCACCTTCACCTGGGCGGCGACCGGCCGGCCCAACTGCTCGGCAGCCTTTATGGCGATTTCGTCAAAGGCCCGCTCGCCGGCCAGTGGCCCGCCGAGATCGAGGCGGGCATCCGCCTGCACCGGCGCATCGACGCCTTCACCGACAGTCATCCCTTGATACACAGTGCCAAGACGCGCTTCCCCAGTGAGCGCCGGCGCATGGCCGGCGTGCTGCTGGACGTGTTCTTCGACCATTGCCTGGCCCGCGATTGGGGGCGTTTCTCCGGCGAGCCGCTGGAGCACTTCACCCAACGGGTCTACGGTGTACTGGGCCGCACGCCCGGCCTGCCGGAGCGTCTGGCGCGCATTGCACCGCGCATGGCGGCGCAGGACTGGCTCGGCAGTTACCGGCAGTTCGAGGTGTTGCAGGACGTGGTCGTCGGGATGTCCCGACGCCTGTCGCGGCCGTCCCTGCTGGACGGTGCCTGGGAGGAACTGGAGCGTCTCTACGAACCGCTGAGTGACGATTTCCGCGAGTTCTATCCCCAGTTGCAGGCCTTCGTCAGAAATCCGCCGAAATCGATGGACGGTCCGGCCTGACTTGATATGCGTCAACCGCCCGACGCTCCATAGCGTGTGCAATAGACACATCTGAAGGACGACGAGAGGAGCAGCGTGATGAAATCGTTAATGGTCGCAACGGATCTGTCCGGCCGTTCAGAAAAGGCCCTGCACCGCGCGGCGGCGCTCGCCAAGCGCTACGCCTGTCCCTGGACCGTGCTCTACGTGGTCGATGAAGACCAGCCATCCGCCCTTGTCGAACAGGAAGTCACCCAGGTGCGCATGATGCTCGAAGCGCGCCTCGTCGAACTCACCAGCCTGGGCGGTACCTGCCCGAAACTGCTGGTGGAGCGTGGCGATCCGAACCAGAAGATCCTCGCCGCGGCGAAGAAGCAGGACTGCGAGTTGCTGGTGATGGGCGCGCACCGCAAGAGCGTGCTGCGCGACATCTTCGTCGGCACCACGGTGGAGCGAGTGCTGCGCGCCGGGCAACTGCCGGTGCTGGTGGTCAATCAGC
This sequence comes from Enterobacterales bacterium AE_CKDN230030158-1A_HGKHYDSX7, assembly GCA_046940325.1. GTDB lineage: Bacteria > Pseudomonadota > Gammaproteobacteria > Pseudomonadales > Pseudomonadaceae > Pseudomonas. Next base: position 76,135 of record JBKYMN010000006.1, read on the forward strand.
CAGCCGAAGGCCAGTACCGCGACCTGCTGATCGCCCTGGACACCTCGCCGGCATCGGCCCACGCGGTGGAAGTCGCCAACGACCTGGGCATGCTCGAAGGGGCCGTGCGCCGTGGCGTCTACGCCTTCAGCCCGCTGGCCAAGGGCATGATGCAGTACTCCGGGGTGAGCGAGGAGCGCATCGACGAATTCGTCAGCAGCGAATCGCGGCAGGCCGTGGATGAACTGAAGAAATTCCTCCACGACCAGCACCTGGAAGACCGCGTCGATGAACAACTGGTGGCCGTCGGGCTGCCGGGCAACGTGTTGCAGCGGATGGTCGACAAGCATCGGCCCGATCTGCTGGTCATGGGTACTCGGGGTATGGGCGGAATCAAGCGTGCCCTGATCGGCAGTGTTGCCGACTACGCTCTGCGCGAACTGGATTGTGACATCCTGGTCGTGCCGCCGGAGGCTTGAGCCTGCGGCGTCGGGAGACTGTTTTCAGGCTTCACCGGGCGGCTCGAGGGTGCCGCCCGGCGCAGTTTGAAAGCCGTTTCGTCAGAGTGGGAACCCGCCGGCCGTAGGTTACGGCGGGCTCCAATCCTTTCTTCTCGTCAGGCCGCGATGGCCGACGCTTCCTGAACTTCACACACCACCGCGTGGATCACCGCGTGCGCTTGCCGTGCCAGCAGGTTGCGGTCCTGGTGGGCGCTGGAGAGCGCCGGCAGCAGGTGGATTTCCACGACGCCCCGGTCCTGGGCGAACAGACGCTTGAGGTGGCTGACCAGATCATCGTCACCGATGAAAGGCGCCAGTTCGCAGGCCTGGCCGTTGCGCCGGTAGCGCAGGGCCACCGGCTGCACCGGCACGCCGGCCTCGATGGCGCCGGCCATCAGGCGCCCGTGGAAGGTACGTAGCCCCTGGCCATCAGTGGTGGTGCCTTCGGGAAAGACCAGCAGCGAGCGACCGCGCGACAGGTGTGTGGCGAGCTGTGCGTTGATCATCCGTGAATCGCCAGAACCCCGGCGGATGAACAGCGTGCCGGCCTTTTCCGCCAGCCAGCCGGCGACGGGCCATTGGCGCACCTCGGCCTTGGACAGGAAAGTCAGCGGCAGCAAGCCGCCCAGCAGCGGGATATCGACCCAGGACACGTGATTCGACACCCACAGCATCGGCTGGCCGGGCAGCTCGCCGTGCACCTGCAGTTCGAAGGGCAGGGCGGCGGACAGGCGCGCCAGGAACCAGCGCGTCAGGCGCTGGCGCAAAGGCATGCGGTCGCCGCCGGGCAGACGCTCCAGCAGGCTGACGAAGCTGGCCAGCGCCAGGCCCACCAGCAGCAGTGCCAGCAGGCGGGCGACGCGCAGCCAGGCGCGCAGGCTGCGCATCAGACCGCTGCCTTGAAGTGGCGGGCGTAACGCGGGCAGAGCTCGTCGCGCTTGAGCAGGATGAACACGTCGGCGACGCCGAAGTCCGGGTCCCAGCAGGGCTCGCCGCAGATCTTCGCGCCCAGGCGCATGTAGGCCTTGAGCAGCGGCGGCAGCTCGGCGGTGAGGTTGTCCGGCACCTCCATCGGCGGCAGCGGGGTCTTGGGCTCGGCGCGCAGGTTTTCCTGGCACAGGTAGCGGTCGCGCAAGCGCTGCATCACGGCGCGGGCCTGGATGCCGCCATCGCGCATGGGGATGCTGGCGCAGCCCATCAGGTAGCGGTAGCCGCCTTCGTTGAGCACTTCGGCCAGCTCGCTCCAGAGCACGGCGATGGTGCCGCCGTTGCGGTAGTCCGGGTCGACGCAGGTGCGGCCGATTTCCAGCACCGGGCCCTGCAGGTTGTCCAGGCCGTCGAGGGCGAATTCCTCTTCGCTGTAGAAGCGGCCCAGGCGCTGGGCGGCGCGGTGGTCCAGCAGGCGGGTGGTGGCCACCAGTGCGCCGGTGTTGAGATCGCGCACGCCAATGTGGGCGCAATGGCGATCGTAGTCATCCATGTCCAGCCCCTGGTCCGCGCCGTTGAGCTGGGCGTCGAACTCGCTGCTGAACACACGGTAACGCAGGGCCTGGGCTTCGCGCAGGGCGCGGGCGCCGCGCAGACGCACGGCCTTGAGACGGCGTTCTGCCGGGGTGTCACAGGAGAGGGCGATCTGACTCATGCGAGTGCCTCCGTGAACCGGCCATGCGGGTTGCGGCCGGTCGGCTTTGTTGTGCAAGCTCAGGCTAGGAATGACCGGTGTCACGCCCATGACGGTGCGGTGATGCTTGTATGACAAGAACAACGACCTCGAAGGAAGGAGCGCCGCGATGCCCTGGAAATGCCTGCTCGGCCCGCAGGACCGGCTAACACCCGGACTGCCGCTGGACGACTGGTACGCCGAACTGCTCACTCGCGCAGGGGGCGCCGGCAGCTTCGAACTGGCGGTGCTCGGCGGGCGCCTGGCGACCTCACCGGGGCTGGCCTTTCTCGCCGGCTACCAGGCGGCGTTGCGCGCGCTCTGGCCGGCCGCCCCGCTCAGTCTCGGCGCACTCTGTGTGACCGAGAAGAAAAGCGTGCGCCCTGCCGACCTGCAGACCCGCCTCGAAGGCCTGGTGCTGCGCGGCCGCAAGGACGTCGCCACGGCCGCCGACAGCGCCGCCTGGTGGCTGGTCGCCGCGCGCGACGAGGAGGAGGGCGAGCCCCCGCGCATCGCCATGACCGTGGTGCAGGCCGGCGCACCCGGCGCGAAGCTGGAGGCGCTGCCGGCCCTGCCGCTGATGCCGGACATTCCTCACGCGCGCCTGCTGCTCGACGGCGCCCACTGCGAACGCCTGCCCGGCGATGGCTGGGAGGCCTACAGCAAACCTTTCCGCACCCTGGAAGACACCCATGTGCTGGCGGCGGTCTGCGCCTGGCTGTATGGCCTGGCTGTGGAGCACCAGTGGCCGGCGGAGTTGAGCCTGCGCCTCACCGGCGTGCTCGCCGGTTGCGCGGAGGTCAGCCGGCAGCCCGCTTCGCTGGCGGAAACGCACCTGCTGCTGGCCGGAGTGTTCAGCCTGTTCGAAGGTCTTGCCGCGGCACTGGATGCCGCTTTTGCGTCCGGCGATCCGGAGCTGGCAGCGGTGTGGAAAAGGGACAAGGGCGTGCTCGCCATCGCCGGTGCCGCACGAGCCAAACGCCTGGAGAAAGCGAGGGTGGCAATAGGCCTTGACCCACGTCAGTGAGGGCTCGGGGAGGGGACGTTAGCCTTACGGAGGTTTCTGAGATACCAAGAAATTTCCGCAGGGCTACCCACTGTTTTCCCTCCCACTGCTTTAGGAAATCCCCTCATGCGACGCGAACCCATCGTGCTGTTCGACGACGGTAAACACCAATGCCTGTGTTTCGACGATCTGGTCAGCGGCGACGGTGTGCAATCCAACCAGTTCCTCATCGTCGACCACGACAAGCGCCTGCTGCTCGATCCGGGCGGCGACCTGACCTACACGCCGCTGTCCCTGGAACTCTCCAAGCTGTTCCCGCTGCAGGACCTGGACTACATCTTCGCCTCGCACCAGGACCCGGACATCATCGCCGCGCTGGACAAGTGGCTGCTGCACACCCGCGCCAGGGTCATCTGCTCCAAGCTCTGGGCACGCTTCCTGCCGCACCTCACCGCCAGCTACCTGGCGGTCAGCCACGGCATTTCCACCTATGACCGCGTGATCCCCCTGCCGGACCGTGGCGAGTCGGTGCAACTGGGCCGCTGCCAGCTGAAGATGATCCCCGCGCACTTCCTCCACTCGGTGGGCAACTTCCAGGTCTACGACCCGATCAGCAAGATCCTCTTCTCCGGCGACATGGGCGCCTCGCTGGTGGAGGACGCCAGCCCGGTGCAGGATTTCGCCGCCCACGTACCGCACATGGAAGGCTTCCACCGCCGCTACATGGCCTCGAACAAGGTCGGCCGGCTGTGGGCCAACATGGTTCGCGGCCTGGACATCGAGATGATCGTCCCGCAGCACGGCCGGCCTTTCGTGGGCAAGCCCATGATCGGCGCCTTCCTCGACTGGATCGCCGATCTGCAGTGCGGCATGGACCTGATGGGGCCGGACGACTACCAGGTGCCACGCTGACCGGTTCCAGGCTGACCGATTGCGCCAATCGTCCTTGATTACGGCACGATCGGCGCTTAATCCGTCATCTTCACCGTGCTAGGGTGCGGGCCGACCCGATAACAAGAGGCCCGCCGATGCCCTTTGCCCCCTTCCGCCCAGCGCTGCGCGCGCTGGCGCTGGCCACCTGCCTGCTCAGCAGCCACGCCCACGGCGCCGAAACCTGGCCCGAGGCCGATTGGCCCCACGGCGCCACGCCCAGCGGCGCGGCTGTCGAAGCCTTCGAAAACTACGCTTTCCCCAACCGCGACGATGCCACCCGCAAGGGCGTGCGCACCGATGCGGTGGTGGTGATCCGCGACGGCCAGTTGATCTACGAACGCTACGCCGGCCCGACTAGCGCGCAGACCCCGCACCTGGCCTGGTCGATGAGCAAGAGCGTGATGGCCAGCGTCCTCGGCGTGGCCTTCGGCGAGGGAAAATTCCAGCTCGACGACCCGGTCGCCCAGCACTACCCGGCCTTCGCCGACCACCCCGATATCAAGATGCGCGACCTGCTGCACTGGGCCTCGGGCCTGGCCTGGCAGGAGGAGTACGAGTACGCGCCGGTGCGCTCCTCGGTAGTGGCGATGCTCTACACCCGTGGCCGTGACGACATGGCCAAGTTCACCGCCGGCTTCCCCACCGACGCCGAGCCGGGCAAGCGCTTCCGTTACTCCAGCGGTGACAGCAACGTGCTTTCCGCCACGCTCAAGCAGATGGTCGGCAAGGACTACGCGAACTACCCCTGGACCGCGCTGTTCGAGCCGCTGGGCATCCAGTCCGCCGTCTGGGAACGTGACGCCAGCGGCACCTTCGTCGGCTCCTCCTACGCCTACATGACCGCCCGTGACCTGGCGCGCATCGGCCTGCTGATGGAACGCGGCGGACGCTGGAAGGAGCGCCAGCTACTGCCGCAGGACTGGCTGAAGTTCGTCCTCGCGCCGTTCCCGGAGTACCAGCCCGATCCGAAGAAACCCAACGAGGCAGTGCCCGGCGGCCAGTGGTGGCTCAACCGCGCAGTGGCCGGGGCGCCCGCCCCCTGGCCGGATGCCCCGCAGGACACCTTCGCCGCGCTCGGCCACTGGGGCCAGGCGCTGTATGTGATCCCCGAACAGAAGCTGGTGATCGTCCGTTACGCCGACGACCGTGATGGCAGCTACCAGCACGACGCCTTCCTCAAGCTTGCCCAGGCGGCCTTCGCCCACGGGGAGGTGCAGCCATGATCCGCCGTCATCCGATTCTCACCGCCCTGGTCCTGCTGCTGCTCGCCCTGGTGACCACGGCCTGGCAGAACCGCGTCCACCTCGCGGCCTTCCCCGGCATCATCGGTGCCTACACCGCCAAGGAGTACTGCTCCTGCCGCTACGTTATGGGGAACTCGGCGGGCTATTGCCGGGCCTATACCCAGCAGTACGTGCCGACCAGTGGCTTCTTCGACGACGAAGCGCGCAAGCGGGTGACCGCCCGAGGGCTCGGCAGTACGCAGACAGCCGCCTGGCTCAGCGCGCGCGAGGGATGCCAGCTGATGCCCCAGGCGGACGCCTTGCCCGAATCGGGCAGCCACTGACGGGCGCGTTCCACGGAGCGGGGCGACCCGCTTCGGAGGAACGATGCATTCTTTTGTAACAGGGGCTGTGTGCGCGTTGCTGGCGCTGGCCAGCCCCCTGGCGCTGGCCGAGTGGCAACTCGACGGCGATACCTCGCGGATCAGCTTCGTCTCGGTCAAGCGCGGCAAGATGGCGGAGGTGCAACGCTTCGACCGTCTCTCCGGGCAGATCGACGACCAGGGCGCGGTGCGCGTGGTGGTGCCGCTGGAGTCCATCGACAGCGGCCTGGCGCTGCGCGATGAGCGCATGCGCAATTCCTTCTTCGAGATCGAGCGCTTCCCCGAAGCGATCATCAGCAGCCAACTGGACCTGAGCCGTTATGACGACCTGCAGGTCGGCCAGTCGCGCCCGGAAACCGTTGACTTCAACCTCGACCTGCACGGCCAGCAGCGCCGGCTCAAGTCCGAGGTGCTGGTCAGCCGCCCCAGCGAGACCCGCATCGAAGTGACGACCCTGGAGCCGCTGGTGCTCAAGCTGATCGACTTCGACCTGGAAGAGAAGCTGGAGCCGCTCAAGGCAGTCGCCAACGTCCCCTCCATCACCCCCGAAGTACCGGTGTTCGCGGTGCTGGGGTTCAGCCAGGTGATCAAGCAGGCGCCGTGATGCCTGGCGGCGCGGCCCGCGATTCGCCGGGACGCCGGCGCTGGGTAGGTTCGCGAGCAAGCTCGCTCCTACAGGTCGGATGCTCTTCGTAGGAGCGAGCTTGCTCGCGAATCGCACGGCACGAAATCACCCACGAGAGACGCCCGCTCTAAGCTCGCGCCGCGATGGCCGGCAGCTCGGAGTGGAAGCGAAAGCCGGAGCCCACGCTGCAACTGGAAGCACCGATGATCACGAAGGTAAGCAGCAGGATGGTTTTCATGGCGATTCTCCTGTCATTCAGGATCGGACAGCCTCCAGTCTAGGCCGCGCCGACCGGTGTGCACCGAAGGTCAGGAAGCTGCCCGCCGCGAACAGCCAGGCGCTGATGCCGCCATAGGCGAGCACCCAGGCGAAGCCCTGCACCAGCGCTGCGCGGGCGACGTCGGGGGCATCCGTATCCAGCCGGCCGCTGGCGATGCGGGCGGCCACCTGCAGCTTTTCGCCGACGTCCACGCCGTGCAGTGCCGCGGCAACACCCCAGAGCAGGATCAGCCCCATCACCGCGATATTGATCGCCAGGGAAATCATCCGCGCGCTCATGTCGATGCCCGAGGCCATGCCGGCGCGGGCGGCAGGCACGGCGGCGGTGGAGGTGTTGGTCACCGTGGTGTTGGTCATCCCCAGGCCGATGCCGGCCAGCACGCAGCCCGGCAGCAGGGTCAGCCAACTGGCATGGTCAACGGCGCTGCCCCAGAGCATCAGGAAGAAGCCGGCGCCGATCACCGCCATGCCGCCGGGGATCACCCAGCCCGCATTGAAACGGTGCGCCAGGCGCTCGGCGAGCGGCGGTACCAGCAGCGTCGGCAGGGTGTAGGCCAGCAACGACCAGCCGGCCCTCACATCGTCGTAACCGAGTACGCCGTGGTAGTAGACCGGCAGGTAGATCATCAGCGGCCAGAAGCTCGCGTTCATCCCCGCCGAGGCGAACATCGCGCCGGAGAACGCGCGGATGCGCAGTACCGAGAAGTCGAACATCGGGTGGGCGACGCGGCGCTCGATGAGGACGAAGCCGGCCAGGCTGGCGAAGCTGAGCGACAGGATCGTCAGCGCGACCGGGCTGGCGAAGCCCAGGTCCGCGCCCTGGGTGATGTAGAAGACGATGCCGAGCACCGCCAGCGACAGCGTCAGCATGCCGCCCAGGTCGAGGTGTTCGGCCTGCGGGTCGCGGGATTCCACCGCACCGTACTGCGCCAACGCCAGGGTGAGCAGGGCGAGCGGCCCGTGGACCAGGAATACCCACTGCCAGCTCGCCAGGGCGACGATGGCGCTGCCGATGATCGGCCCGAAGCCCAGGCCGATGCCGAACACCACGCCCCAGGCGGCGAAGGCGCGCACGCGCTCGGCCGGGTCGCTGAACTGGCTGGTCAGTACGGCCACCTGGCAGATCAGCATGACCCCGCCGGCGGCGCCCTGCAGGAAGCGCCCGGCGATCAGGGTCGGCATGTCCTCCGCCAATCCGCAGAGCAGCGAAGTGAGGCCGAAGAATGCCAGGCTGATGACGAACAGGCGCTTGCGACCGAAACGGTCGGCCAGGGTGCCGGCCGCCATCAGCACGCTGGTGACGGCGATGGTGTAGGCGTTCATCACCCATTGCAGGTCCTGGAAGTCGCCATGCAGCACACGCTCCAGCGCCGGCAGGCTGGCCGGCACGCTGGAGATTTCCAGGCCGAACATCATCGAGGACAGACACACCGCCGCCAGGGCGATGAGGTTCCGGGGGTTGTGAAGGGCAGTCATGGCGGGGGCTCCGTGGGACGAGCCGTCATTGTGGAAAAGAACCGGGTTCCCCATTGGCTCCATTTGGTCCCATCATTGCGTCTTCTAAGGATTCAAAAGGACAGGCTGATGGATGACCGACTCGATGGCATCGCCACCTTCGTCCAGGTGGTGGACGCCGGCAGCTTCGCCCTCGCGGCGGAGCGCCTGAGCCTCACGCGCTCGGCAGTGGGCAAGGCCATCGCCCGGCTGGAGGCGCGCCTCGGCGTGCGCCTGCTGCAACGCACCACGCGCAGCCAGAACCTCACCGACGATGGCCAGGTGTTCTACGACAGTTGCGTGCGTGCACTGGCCGAGCTGGACGCTGCGCACACCGCCCTCGAAGGAGGGCGCCGGGAGCCACGAGGGCGGCTGCGGGTCAGCGTGCCGATCTCCTTCGGCCACCTCTGCGTGGTGCCACTGATGCTGCAGCTGGCGCGGCAATACCCGTCGCTGAAGATCGACCTGTCGTTCACCGACCGCCGTGTCGACCTGGTGGAGGAGGGCTTCGACCTCGCCGTGCGCATCGGCCCGCTGGGCGACAGCGCCACGCTTGCCGCGCGCAGGCTGGGCGTGCAGTACACCAGTATCGGCGCGGCGCCCGCTTACATCGCCGAGCACGGCATGCCCGAGGCGCTGGACGATCTCGCCGGTCACTCGGCCATCAGCTACTCGGTTGCCGGCGTCACCTCGCCCTGGGACCTGCGCGACGACAACGGCCACGCCAAACGCATCGACATCGACCCGCAGCTGAGCATGGATGACCTGCAGGCCATCACCGCTGCCGCCGTGGCCGGTTTCGGCCTGGCGCGCCTGCCCTCCTGGCTGCTGGCGCGGCACGTGAAGCTGGGCGAGCTGGTGGTGGTGAAGGGGCGCTGCAACCTGCCGCCGCTGGAGATCCACGCGGTGTGGCCCAAGACCCGCTACATGCCGTCGAAGATCCGTTGCGCCATCGATGCGCTGGTGGCCGGGATTCCCGAGCTGCTGGTCGACTGAACCATTGGCGTCGTTGCCTGCCCAATGGGCTCGCCGGTCGGCCGGTTTGCAAGCCGACGGCGGGCCGCTATCGTTGGCCGTGATCCATCCGATTTTCATGTAAGGGATTCCATGCGCTCGCTGTTCGCCTTCCTCCTCGCGGCCGGTTTCGCCGCTTCCGCCCAGGCTGCCTGGTACCTCGATTACGAGTCTTCGCGGCTGACCTTCGTCACCACCAAGAACGCCGACGTCGCCGAGGTGAACCGCTTCCTGGTGATGCACGGCAAGGTGGAGGACCAGGGCCAGGTGGAGCTGCGCATCGAGATGGACTCGGTCAGCACCGGCATACCGTTGCGCGACGAGCGTCTGCGTGAACAGCTGTTCGATACCGAGAAGAACCCGGACGCCCGCATCACCGCGAAGCTCGACCTGCGCCCCATCACCGACCTCGCCAGTGGCGTGCAGCTGGAGACGCGCCTGCCGCTGCGCCTGGAGCTCAATGGCCAGGCGAAGGACTACCGCACCGACGTGCTGATCACCCGCCTGGACGAACACCGCTTCCAGGTGGTGACGCTGCAGCCGCTGGTGATCAACGCCGCTGACTTCGGCCTCGCCCCGGGCGTGGCGCAGCTGCGCAAACTGGCCGGGCTGAAGAGTATCGGCCTGTCGGTGCCGGTGGGCGCCGTGCTGATCTTCGCCTCGCGGTGAGCGGCCCGATCTTCCCCTGGCGGACGGGCAACCGTTTCGCCCTGCTGTGCGACGGCGAGCGCTTCTTCCCGCGCATGTTCGAAGCCATCGACAGTGCCGAGCGGCAGATCGAACTGGAGCTTTACCTGGTGGAAAGTGGCAGCTGCGCCGAGGCGCTGCTGGATCGCCTGCTGGCCGCCCGAGCGCGGGGCGTGAAGGTGCGCTGCCTGTTCGACGCCTTCGGCAGCCTGAAGCTTTCCAGCGCCTGGACACGCCAGCTGCTCGACGCCGGCGGCGAATTGCGCCACTACAACCCGCTGAACTGGAAGGCCGGCCTGCGCAACCTGTACCGCGACCACCGCAAGCTGCTGCTGGTGGACGAGCGCATCGCCTATGTCGGCGGCACCGGCGCCACCGACGAGTTCTGGTCGGCGCGGGAGAACCGCAGCGACTGGCACGAAGTGATGGTGGAGATGACCGGCCAGATCGTCGCCGACTGGCAGCGTCTGTTCGAGCGCCAGTGGAACGCCTGCCTGGGCGTGCGCGCCTGGAAGCCCCGCGAAGAGGTCCTGCTGACCCGCCTGCCGCCTATTCCCAACTACGGCGAGGGCCTGGCGCGGGTGGCCTACGCCGACGCCGGTCAGCACCGCGACATCCTCCAGGCGCTGGTGCGTTCGCTGCGTGGCGCGCACCAGCGCGTCTGGCTGGCGACACCTTACTTTCTGCCGACCTGGAAGGTTCGCCGTGCGTTGCGCAAGGCCGCACAACGCGGCGTCGACGTGCGCCTGCTGCTCACCGGGCGCCTCACCGACCACGCGCCGGTGCGCTACGCTGGTCAGCGCTATTACCCGGGCCTGCTGCGTGCCGGGGTGAAGATCTTCGAGTACCAGCCGCGTTTCCTTCATCTGAAGATGGTACTGGTCGATGACTGGGTCAGCGTCGGCTCGTGCAACTTCGATCATTGGAACCTTCGGTTCAATCTGGAGGCCAATGTAGAAGCGTTCGATCCGCAATTCACGGCGGCGGTGGCCGAGTGCCTGGCCGCCGACTTTGCCCAGAGCCGCGAGATCGACCTGGGCTTCTGGCGCGCTCGCCCCTGGTGGAAACGCCTGCGCGAACGCTTGTGGGGCTCGCTGGACCGACTGGTGGTGAACTTCCTCGACCGCCGCCGATGACGTCGCAGGGGTGTCTGTCGAGTAGGAGAGGGCTGTGGAGAACATGCAAAAGGAGCGTTTCATCGGGCTGGAGTGGCTGCGCTTCCTGATGGGCCTTTATGTGGTGATCTACCACACGCTGCACAGCTACCCCGCCGAGCAGAAGTTCGCCGGGCTCGACGACCTCACCGCCCTGGGCTTCTTCGCCACCAGCACCTTCTTCGTGCTCTCCGGCTTCCTGCTCTGCCACGTCTACGTCACCGACGGGCAGTTGCGCGAGAGCCCGCGCAGCTTCTTCACCAAGCGCCTGTCCAACCTCTACCCGCTGCACATCTTCTCGATCCTGCTGACCATCGCCGTGCTGCTGGTGGTGAGCGGCCTGGGCATCGGCCCGGACCTGGACCAGGCCACGCCACGCTTCGTCATCTACGACACCAACGAGGCCATCGGCCGCCTGCAGCCGGAGCTGTTCCACCACTGGATGAGCGACCGTGAATTGTTGTTCAACAGCATCCTCCAGCTCACCATGCTGCAGGCCTGGAACCCGTATTACCTGACCTTCAACGCGCCGCTCTGGTCGCTGTCGACGCTGTTCTTCTTCTACCTCTGCTTCCCCTTCGCCGCGCCACGCCTGGCGCGGGCGAAGAACAAGTGGCGCTGGTTGCTGGCGCTGTGGGTGCTGTACCTGATCCCGCCGATCCTGGTGGTCGCCAGCGAGCAGTACGGCATGCCCTGGACCGGCCTGCTGCACCGCAACCCGCTGCTGCGTTTGCCGGAGTTTCTCAGCGGCATCCTCGCCTACGGGCTGTTCCGCGAGTACAAGGACGCCGGCCGCCTGCCGGGACGAGGGACGCTGGTGGCGATGGGCGCCTTCGTGCTGGGCAACTTCCTGGTCGCCGACTACCTCTACACCCACGGCGCCAAGTACTGGTACTTCCTGCTGCACAACGGCCTGCTGCTGCCGGCCCAACTGATGCTGGTGTACCTGAGCGCGCTGCCGCGCGACCCGCAGAGCAGCCTGATCCGGCATTGGTCGCCACGCCTGGGGGCGGCCTCGCTGTCGCTGTTTGCCCTGCATGTACCCTTGTTCACGCTATTCTCACGCACCGAGAAGCTGATCCGCGCGCCGGGCGATTGCCTGGCCGACTGGGCGTTCTGCGTTGACTCCGCAACCCGTCAGCAGTTGTCGCTGTGGTTGTATCCGCTGTTCCTGTTGTTCATGGTCGCCAGCTGCGTGCTGGTGCAGGAGCGCTGCGTGGTGCCGGTACGCAAATGGCTGGTGCGCCACCTGTTGCCGGTGCCGCCATCGCCGCCGACCACGCGGCGGCGAGTGGTTACCGAGTCGTAATCCATTGTTGGGCTGTTCGCGAGCAAGCTACTGCGCCGCCCCTCGCCACATCTGCCGGCCTGCGCTGCCCGTGCTAGGTTTTCTGCAGCGCCGCCGCTGCGGCCCATTGCGGAAGAAAACCACCATGCCCGTCGAAATCCGCCTACTCAGCGGCGACGCCCTTCGCCCGTTCATCGATGATCTGGCGCGACTGCGCATCACCGTGTTCCGCGAGTATCCATACCTCTACGACGGCAGCCCGGAATACGAAGCCGGGTACCTCGACAGCCATGTGCGCTCGGCCTGGAGCCTGTGCGTACTGGTGATCGATGAGGGTCGGGTGGTGGGGGCTTCGACCGGGCTGCCGCTGCTGGACGAGACCGAGGCTTTCCAGCAGCCGTTCCTGGCGCAGGGCTGGAACCCGGAGCGAATCTTCTATCTTGGCGAGTCGGTGGTTCTGCCGGAGTACCGCAGCGCCGCTCTCGACCTGCGCTTCTTCGACGAGCGCGAGCGCTTTGCGCGGGGACTGGGGCGCTTCGATTGGGCGGCCTTCTGCGCCCTTCGGCGGCCGCCGGACGATTGCGCACGTCCTGCCGGCTACCGTTCACCGGACGCCTTCTGGCTGCAGCGTGGCTTCACTCCACAGCCCTCCTTGCAGACGGAGTACCACTGGCGCGATATCGGCGAGCAACGGGAGACTGCCAAGCCGATGATGTTCTGGCTCAAGGAACTGACCTGACGGATATCGGTGTGCAGGACACTCGATCAGGGATCGGTATGCGCCGGTGACCCGGCCTGGCCGAGAAGTGGTCGACCCGGACTTTCGACGGGTGGCAAGGGACGAAGCCATGGTTATGCTCCGGGGATAACCATAAGAGGGACTTTCCATGCTCCGAGCGGCCCTGTGCGCCTTTGTCCTGATGCTGGCCGGCTGCAGTTCGCCCGGCGCCTTCTTCGGTGCCGTGGACGGGCCGCCGTACAGTGCGCAACCAGCGGACTCCCGGCAGGCCACTGTGTACCTGTACCGGCCGCAGAACCAGTGGTCCGACGAGGAGCTGGAAGCGCCGGGGCTGTTCCTCAACAACGAGCTCATCGGCAGCCTGCCGAGCAACGGCTACTTCACCCTGCATTTCGCCCCCGGCAGTTATCCGCTGCAGATGCGCCGCCCGCTGCTGGGCAGCTTCTGGACCTTCTTTGCCGGCGGCAGCCTGGACTTCACCCTGATCGCCGGCTTCACCCTCGAAGCCCGCGCCGGCGAGGTCTACTACCTGCGCTACGACGAAACCCATACGCCGCCCAAGTACGAGCACACCGCCGGCCAGGGCGCCGGCCCGCTGCAACTGGTGGGCAAGGAGCTGGGCTCGCGGGAAATCCCCGCCACGCGGCAGGTGCAGGAGCCGGTGAGCATCGCCGCCAGCGGCAAGGAAGTGGAAGGGCCGGGCTTCTTCGAGCGCATCGGCCTCTGAGTTTTCCTGCCATCTGGAGCTATGAGCACAAGTCATAACTCCTTGAGTTTTTGTGGTTACCGGGCCGTTCGGGCCCGGTGCTAAAAATCGTCGCACCAGCTCATCGACAACAACAAAGAGCGACGCGACATGACCACCAGCCTGCCATTCCCGCCCTCGATCCGTCCTCCGTATTCCGGCCTGTCCGGCGCCTTCGCGCAGCCGTTCGACGCGCCCGTCGATTCCTGATCCCTACCGACTTTCTCCCGGCGTCCTGCGCCGGTTTTGCCACGGGCCGCGCCAGCAGGCCCGGGCTTTCTTACACCCCCACGTTTGCATGAGGTACCCCATGAAAAAGCTCGACCTGTACATCGGTGAAGGTTTCGAAGGCCCCGGCGTCAACGCCGCGCACATCAACATCCTGATCGGCCCGCGCAACGGTCCGGCCGGCCAGGCCTTCGCCAGCAGCCTCGCTTCGCCGACCCGGGGCCACTGCCCGTTCATGGTGATCGCCCAGCCGAACATCCCGGTCAAACCCATGACCCTCTATGTGAACAAGGCCGAGATCAATGGTGACCTGCACGCCAACGCCACCTGGGGCGCGTCCCAGGCGGGCATCGCCAAGGCCGTTACCGAGGCGCTGCTGGATGGCACCCTGCCGGCCGAAGCGGAGGACGAGTGGGCCATCGTCACCGCCAACTGGGTCAACCCGGCGTGCGATGACCTGGATGCCGTCTACCTGAACAACTACAACGCCTGCCGCACCGCGATTCGCGCGGCGCTGACCGGCAAGCCCGAGCGCGCGCAGCTGGCCGACGTGGTCAACGCCATCGCCAACCCCTTCTACACCCCCAAGGCCTGAGGTCCGCACCATGGAATACATCCGTCTCGGCAATTCCGGCCTGCAGGTGTCCAAGCTGTGCCTGGGCACCATGAACATGGGCACCCCGGACTGGAAACCCTGGATCTTCGATGAGGCCAGGAGCGAGCCGATCGTGAAGCATGCGCTGGACGCCGGGGTGAACTTCATCGACCTGGCCGACTTCTACTCCGCGGGCGTCGGCGAGGAAGTGGTCTGCCGCATCCTCAAGCGCCTGGTGCGCCGCGAGGACGTGGTGATCACCACCAAGGTCGGCTACGGCACCCGCCCCGGCATCAACGCCAGCGGCCATTCGCGCAAACACATCATGGACGGCATCGACGCCTCCCTGAAACGCATGGGCATGGATTACGTCGACCTCTACATGCTGCACTTCTTTGATGTGAACACCCCGGTGGAAGAAGTGATGGGCGCGCTGAACGACATCGTCCGCGCCGGCAAGGCCCGCTACATCGGCGTCTCCACCATGCTCACCGGCCAGCTGGCGAAGATTCTCATGGCCTGCGAGCGCAACGGCTGGGTCAAGCCGATCAACATGCAGCTGCAGCTCAACTGCGCCTATCGCGAGGAAGAGCGCGAGATGATCCCGTTCTGTCGCGACCAGGGCCTGGGCGTCTCGGTGTTCAGCCCGCTGGCGCGCGGCCTGCTGACCGGCGACGTGAATTCCACGCGTAACCAGACCGATTTCTTCACCCAGCAGATGTACGCCGACGAGGCCTCCTTCGAGATCGCCCGCTCCGTGCAGCGCGTGGCCCGGCGTCGCGGTGTGTCCAATGCGCAGATCGCCCAGGCCTGGGTCCTGCAGCATTCGGGCGTGGACTGCATGCTGGTCGGCGCCGACACCACCGCGCAGTTCGACAGCGCCCTGGCCGCGCTGGAGACCCGCCTGGACGACGAGGAAATCCACGAGCTGGAACGCAACTACACGCCCTGCGACGTGATCAACGACTACACCGCCGGCAAGCGCATCCTGCGCGTCGCCCGCCCGATGCGCGAAGCCTTCGCGCTGACGGAGGCGGTGGCATGAGCGCGCTGCTGAAAGCCGGGCATTACATCGACGGCCAGTGGGTGACGGGTGGTGCTACCTACCCGGTACGCAACCCGGCCACCGGCGCGCTGATCGTCGAGGTCGCCCGTGGTGGCGCCGAGGAAACCGACGCCGCCATCGCCGCCGCCGAACGTGCGTTGCCGGCCTGGCGCGCACTGACAGCCAAGGAGCGCAGCGCCCGTATCCGCCGCTGGGGTGAGCTGATGCTGCAGCGCCAGGATGACCTGGCGCGCCTGCTCAGCACCGAGCAGGGCAAGCCGCTGGCCGAGGCCAAGGGCGAAGTGGCCTACGCGGCGAGCTTTCTCGAGTGGTTCGCCGAAGAAGCCAAGCGCGTCTATGGCGACGTGATCCCCTCGCACAAGGGCGATGCGCGCATCGTGGTGATCAAACAGGCCATCGGCGTGGTCGCCGCCATCACCCCGTGGAACTTCCCGCTGGCGATGGTCACCCGCAAGGTCGGCCCGGCGCTGGCCGCCGGCTGCACGATGATCCTCAAGCCTTCGGAGGAAACCCCGCTATCGGCCTTTGCTCTCGCCGTACTGGCCGAAGAGGCCGGTATTCCGGCGGGCGTGTTCAACATCGTCTCCGGTGACGCGCCGGCCATCGGCGCCGCGATCCAGGCTTGCGGCGCGGTGCGCAAGTTGTCCTTCACCGGCTCGACCCGCACCGGCAAATTGCTGATGCGCCAGGCCGCCGAGACGCTGAAGAAGGTGTCGCTGGAACTGGGCGGCAATGCGCCCTTCATCGTCTTTGACGATGCCGATATCGACGCGGCCGTGCGCGGCGCCATGGCTTCGAAGTTCCGCAACACCGGGCAGACCTGCGTCTGCGTGAACCGCTTCTATATCCAGGAGCGTGTCTACGAAGCCTTCGTCTCGCGCCTGAC
This sequence comes from Enterobacterales bacterium AE_CKDN230030158-1A_HGKHYDSX7, assembly GCA_046940325.1. GTDB lineage: Bacteria > Pseudomonadota > Gammaproteobacteria > Pseudomonadales > Pseudomonadaceae > Pseudomonas. The sequence continues at coordinate 92,619 of JBKYMN010000006.1, forward strand.
CAAGGCGGTCAGTGCGATGCGCGTGGGCAACGCGCTGGAAGGCGAGACCGAGCAGGGGCCGCTGATCAACGAGGCGGCGCTGGCCAAGGTCGAACAGCACGTCGGCGATGCGCTGGAAAAGGGCGCCAGACTGCTCTGCGGTGGCCGCCGCCACGCCCTGGGCGGCACCTTCTACGAGCCGACCGTACTGGCCGAAGCGAATCCGCAAATGCTGATCGCCAGTGAGGAAACCTTCGGACCGGTCGCAGCCTGTTTCCGATTCCGTGATGAGTCTGAAGTCCTGAATCTGGCGAACGACACGCCCTACGGTCTTTCCGCCTATTTCTACAGCCGCGACATCGGCCGCGTCTGGCGCATGGCCGAAGGCCTGGAAGCCGGCATGGTCGGCATCAACGAAGGGATCATCTCCACGGAAGTCGCGCCCTTTGGCGGCATCAAGGAGTCCGGGCTGGGCCGCGAAGGCTCGAAGTACGGCATCGAAGACTACGTGGAGATCAAGTACCTGCTCATGGGCGGCCTGTCCGCCTGACGCTCGCTCGGACGTTCCGCTTCATCCGTCGCGCCGGCCAGGGCGCGGCGGCTCAACCTCGCTGTGTTTCCTATAACAACAAGTCGGAGACGATCATGTCGGGTCAACCAGTCAAAATCGATGACCTGCCCATCGGCAGGTTCCACATCAAGATCGCCGGCCTTACCTTCGGCGCCCACTTCACCGATGGCTACATCCTCGGCCTCATCGGCATCGCCTTCACCCTGATCAACCCGCAGATGGCGTTGACGCCCTTCTGGCAGGGGCTGATCGGCAGCTCCGCACTGCTCGGCCTGTTCCTCGGCAGCCTGTTCTTCGGCTGGATCTCCGACCACCTGGGCCGGCAGAAAATCTTCCTGATCAGCTTCGTGCTGATCACGATCGCCTCGGTGATGCAGTTCTACGTCGAGTCCGCACTGCAGCTGTTCCTCTGTCGGGTGCTGATCGGTATCGGCCTGGGCGGGGACTTCAGCGTCGGCCACGCCATGCTCGCCGAGTTCTCGCCACGCAAGCACCGCGGCGTGCTGCTGGGTTCGTTCAGCGTGATCTGGACCTTCGGCTACGTCGCCGCCACCTTCGTCGGCACCGCCATGCTGCCGCTGGGCGACGATGCCTGGCGCTGGATGCTGGCGTCCTCGGCCATCCCTGCGGCGATGATCCTGATCGCCCGCATCGGCACCCCCGAATCGCCGCGCTGGCTGATCCACAAGGGCCGCGTCGAGGAAGCCCGCGCCATCGTGCGCAAGCACCTGGGCGCCAACGTGGAGATCGACGAGGAGGTGATCAATCGCCAGCACAGCGGCTATGCGGCGTTGTTCAGCCGCGAGTACCGCAAGCGCACGGCGTTCAACTGCCTGTTCTTCATCTGCATCGTCATGCCGTACTTCGCCATCTACACCTTCCTGCCATCGATCCTGCAGAAGATGGGCCTTGCCGAAGGCTTCGGCACCGAGATGATGCTCAACGCGCTGCTGGTGGTCGGGGCCCTGCTGGGCATCTGGTGCACCATCAAGTTCAGCCGTCGTGGCTTCCTGATCAACTCCTTCCTGATCCTCGCCGCCTCGCTGTTCCTGCTGGTGCTGTTGCCCGGCAGCCTGGCCTGGCTGATGGTGGCGTGCTTCGGCCTGTTCACCCTGGTGCTGTCGGCGGTGAGCAATCTGGTGGGCGTCTACCCGGCGGAAAGCTTCCCCACCGAAGTACGTGCCGGCGGCATCGGCCTGGCCACCGCGGCCAGCCGGCTGGGCTCGGCACTGAGTACCTTCCTGCTGCCGGTCAGCGTAGCGGGCATCGGCCTCAATCCGACCATGGCGATCCTCGCCGGCATTCTCCTGCTGGGGGCGATCATCTCCATTGCCTGGGCGCCGGAGACCAAGTACCTGTCGCTGACGGACGCGGCACGTGCGACCGATGCGGAGGGCCGGCCTGCGTTCCAGCAGGAGCGCGCGGGCCTGGTTTGACGAGGGACTGAGGGCCTCACCGAAAAGGCGCACGACCTGCTCGCTGCGCCTTTTTCGTGTCCGCCTGTTGGATGAGCCTTCGAGCTGTAGGACATGTCCTGTAGGAAATCGGCTTTACATCCCGGAGGCGCGTCCGGAATGCGCCTTGCCCCGGTTCCTGGGCGGACGGATGGGATTACTGTGCACCCTCGGCTCCGGCAACCCCCTGAGCTGGAGGGGGCGCCGCTGGATATTGACGGCGCCTTCACTGCCTTCCGAAAAGGACCTTCAACGATGCATCTACGTTCTGCCCTGACCGCTGGCCTGTTCGCCTTCCTGCCGTGTCGTGGGCGAAGTTCGAACTCGACTGCCCCGAGGTAACGGCCAGCGTGCTGTCGAGCAAGGTGACCCAGGTGCGCTTCGCCAATCTGGCCAACCGTACCGAATACACCATCGGTGCCCGCGGCTGTGGTTGCCAGGCCGTGTACATCACCTACTGCCTCGACCCCGATACCTGCAAAGCCATCAGCGACACCGCTCGCGTCAGCCCATGATCCCGGCGGCACACCGCCGCGTTGTCAAACCGTACCGAGCCCAAGGAGGGTTCAACCATGTCGATTCTCAAGTCTCTGCCGATGCTCAGTGCCCTGGCATTCGCCGTCGCCGCCCCCGTCATGGCGGCTGATATTCCCCTGGGCACTGCGGTCGAAGCCGACGAGGTCGTCACCCACGTCATGTCGGTGGATGCCAAGGATCGCCGTATCGTCGTCGCCGACGCGGCCGGCAAGCCGGTTACCGTCCAGGTCACCGACGCTGCCCGTGACCTGGGTCACCTGAAGCCGGGCGATGCGATTGGCGCGCTGGTCGTTCATTCCGCCGCCTTCGATCTCGATACCCAGGTGCAGAGCCAGGCACCGGGCGCCAGCGAGGAGGATGGCGTGGTACGGGCCACGCCGAGCAACCCGAATCCGGGCGGCGATGCTTTCCGTCTGGTGCGTGTGCAACTGAAGATCGTCGGCATCGATCTGAAGAAGCATCAGGTGACCTTCGAAGGCCCCAGAGGCGGCACCAAGGTCGTGTCCGTCGACGATCCGAAACTGCGCAGCAAGATGGGCGAGCTGAAGATCGGGCAGATGCTCAACGTGACCATCGAGGACACGCTGCAGATCGTTACCGCCCACCCGATGGCGGAGGCGCCCGCTGCGAAGACCACCAACTGATGGGCCGGCGGAGCTCCCGCGGAGGGTTCCGCCTTTGCCGCGTGTGATACAAGCGGGCGCCTCTGCCAAGGGAGAGGCGCCCGCGTCGATGATCAGGCCTGCGGCACCACCCGCGCCTCGTTGCCGCTTCCCTCGATATAGACGGCCATGCCGTTACCCAGGCTCGGATTGACCGGCTGGGTCACCGATACCAGCACGCCGTTTTTCATGCGCACGATGATCTGTTGCGCTTCCTTGGGTTGGTCGTACTTGTGTTTCTCGATGGCATTTCCGCCCAGGGCGCCGCCGAGCGCGCCGGCTACCATGGCGACATCCCTGCCAGTGCCGCGCCCGATCAGGCTGCCCAGTGCCGCGCCGCCCACCCCGCCCAGCACGGCACCGATGCCACTGTCATGGTTGGTCTGCATTTGCGTCAGGCTGATCTGCTCGATGCGTCCCGTGCGGATTTCCATTTCACCTGGCCCGCTGTTGCCCGCGCTCACTTGTGCGCAGGCGCTCAGGGAAAGGGCGATGAAAAAGGCGGCGATCCGTAGTGTTAAGGGTTTCATGTGTCTGAACCTCGATGATGACTGTTGGGGCGCAGGCGTACCTTCATTGGCGCGCCAGGCTTGCGAGGTTAAGGGGAGGCACGGTGCACTATCTCGCCGCGGGACGAGTACCGGAAATATCGTTACTCAATCCAGGAGGCTTCCGGCAGTCGGCGCGGGTGGGGCCGCTCAAGAATGGCTCGGCATGCCGATCGGGGTATGTGCAAGAGGCTCGACGGGTGCTCCTCTGATGTTCCTGCCTCTGCCTTTCGCCGGGGTCGACCTTGCACGGTCGGCCCCGGTTTTTTCATCCTTGGGCGACACCCTGGCAGCTGTCAGTTCGCCCGATCAGGGGTTCCGTTCCAGGTGCAGCCAGTCCTGGAAACGCTGCACTTTCGACAGGCCATGCTTGTCCGTCGCGATATCCAGCCAATAGCCGTAAGGGCCGATCACCTCCACCGGGGTGATCGGCAACAGGCTGCCTGTTGCCAACTCCCGCTCGATCATCTGCCGGTCGATCACCGCCAGCCCACCGCCGGCCAGCGCGGTGTGGATCACCTGGTCGAGGGTGCTGAATTCGATGCCGCTGGTCGCGTCGATATCGGCGCGGCCGACGGCTGCCAGCCAGTTTTCCCAGACCTTCAGGCGCTTGCCCTCATGGAGGATGTGCAGCAGCGGGTAGGCGTTGAGCTCCGGTGGTTGATCGCCGTCGAACAGCTCGGGGCTGGCCACGGCGATATGCCTTTCCATCACCAGCAGTTCGCTGTGGCAGTGCAGGGCCTGTTCGAGGCCGAAGCGGATGCGGCAGTCCAGCTCGCCAGCATTCTCGGCCTCCAGGTGATTGGTCACGCTCAGGCTGATGTCCGGGTAGCGCTGCAGGAAGGTGCGCAGGCGTGGCGAGAGCCAGCGCGTGCCCCAGGTGGGCGGGGCGAGGATGCGCAGACGCTGGCGCAGGTTGGGCACTCGCACGGCTTGCAGCGCACGCTCCATCTGGTCGAACGCGCCGCTCAGGTGCGGGGCGAGGGCGCTGCCAGCCTCGGTGAGGGTCAGCCCACGGGGCGTTCGTAGGAAAAGGCTGATTCCGAGGTATTCCTCCAGCTGCTTGATCTGCCGGCTGACGGCTCCCTGGGTGACGTTCAGGGCATCGGCCGCGCGATTGAAGCTGCGGTGATGGGCCACTTCTTCGAAAACACGGAGCATGGTCAAGGGCGGCAGGTTGCGCATGGCGGGGCCATCCGGAGGAGCGCCTTGGGGCGCGGATTTTTTCGCCGATTCTAGCCGTGGCGACGACGTTGGAATATGCGTTTTTCTCGGGTTTGGCCTGCGATTTAGTCGTTTGTGTGGGCTCTCTGCCTACCGCTAGTTTCGGCGCGCCCGGGGGCTGGAGCAGCTGTCCCCGGGCTCACCGAATAACGACAAGAAACCAGCCGAGGCACCCTCATCGTGGCCAGACTCCACCTGCCGTTCCGCCCTTCGCATCTCCTGCTTCCCGTACTCATCGCCGCCAGCTCCGCCGCCTTCGCCGTCCCGGTGACGGACAACCTCGACATCGGCGGCGCGGTGCGCGCCCGTTGGGACCATGACCCGGACCGCGATATCGAGAAGTTCGGCATCGACACCGCCATGTTGCGCGTGACCTACACCTCCGACACCTGGATCGGCGCCGCGCGCTACCGCTGGTACGGCAAGGACTATCCCTACCAGTACACCCAGCACTTCGGCGACGTGAATTTCGCCGAGTACGCCTGGATCGGTTACCGCTTCGATCCGGACAAGCAGATCCAGGTCGGCCAGAACGCCATTCCCTTCGGCCTGCAGCCGTACTTCGGCAGCACCTTCTACGAGACCCTGGGTAATGTCATCGGCCTGGAAGACGTCAACGATGTCGGCGTGAAGTACATCCAGCAGCAGGGCGACTGGAACCTGCAGGTGGGCGCCTATGCCCGTCCCGCCTGGGAAGGCAACGGCACCAGCAACGGCACCACCTATTCCACCGTGGTGACCGAGGCGGACGGCTATGTCGCCGACGGCAACCGCAACCGCGAGCGGCAGATCGTGGTCGGGCGCCTCGCGCGCTCACTGCAACTGGGCGACTGGAAATCCGAAGTGGGCTTCTCCGCCCTGACTTCGCGCCTGGAGAACCAGGACACCGGCAACGATGGCCGCCGCAACGCCTATGCCATCCACTACGCCGGGCAGAACGGCCCCTGGGGCGTGCAACTGCAGGCCGCTCGACAGCAGATGTCGCCGCGCAATCCCGGCAGCGACGAAGTCGTCACATTCGGCGGGTACGACGGTACGTTCAACGTCGCCAGTCGCGGTAACCTGTATGTCGGCGATCTGAGCTACAGCATTCCGGGAAATTTCCTTGAGGGCTGGGTAAGCGGCGTGAAGGTCTATGGCAACTACAGCGCCTTCGACAAGAGCGCCGACGACTTCAAGACCTCCGAACGCTTCATCCTCGGCACCTCCTTCTCGGTGAAGTCGGTTTACATCGCCGTGGAATGGCTCAACGGTCGCAACGATCCGTACATTGGTGGCAGCAACTACACCCAGAGCCTGGCCGAAGGCGGCACCGATCACTGGGAGAACCAGCTGTACGCCAACATCGGCTATTACTTCTGATCAGCGTGCAGACGAAGCCCGCGCGGCGACGGCCGGCGGGCAGGGAAGGGTGGGTGAAACGCAAGATTCCGGCGCTCAATGCGCTGAAAGCCTTCGAGGTGGCCGGCAGCACGGGAAGTTTCACCCGTGCCGCCGAGCTGCTCAACGTGACCCAAAGCGCGGTGAGCCGCCAGGTGCGCCAACTGGAGGAGCAGCTCGGCGAAAGCCTGCTGGTCCGCCGCCACCACCATCTGGAACTGACCGAAGCGGGTCGCGTGCTGCTGCGCGCGCTGCAACTCTCGTTCGACCGCATCGAGCTGACGGTGCGCGGCATCCAGCAGCGCCATCATCTCAATCGTCTGCGGGTCAACGCGCCGCCGACTTTCGCCCTGCGCTGGCTGCTGCCGCGCCTGGGGCGCCTGCGCGAGGCGCATCCCGACCTGGAAGTCAGCCTGACCACGAACCTGCAGGACAGCCTGGCGCAGAGCAGCACGCTCGATTGCGCCATCCGTTTCGGCAACGGTGAATGGGATGGCCTGGACAGCTCGCTGCTGATGCACGAGCGGCACATCGCGGTTTGCGCACCCAGCCTGCTGGCGCAGCGCGAGGAACAGGACATCGACCTGCGCAGCATGACCCTGCTGCATGTGCTGGCCCGCGACGACCAGCGTTTCCTCACCTGGCGGCACTGGCTGGACGCGGCGAAGATCCAGGGCGTCGACCTGCACGGCGGCTACGAATTCGACCTGCTGGACATGGCCATCCGCGCCGCCATCGACGGTCTGGGTATCACCATCGCCGACCGACAGATGGTCGCCCGCGAACTGGCGGCGGGGCAGTTGGTGCAGATGCTCGACGTCGAGGTGCAGGGGCACCAGTCCTACTGGTGGGTCAGTCGTCCGGAACAGGAGTTGCCCGCCCACGTCCAGCGCTTCCATGACTGGTTGCAGCAGGAGGTCTGGATGGCCGAGCGCAATCTGAGCGGATCGGGCTCTTTCGTCAGTCTTTCCTGAAGTCCAGTGCGGCGATTTCCCCTCGGAAGTCGCCGCTTTCCTATGCCTAGTAACCTGCGTTTTAGGCATGTTACTGCGCTCTATTAATCGCTTGTCGCTCTGCCGGCGCCTGCTGAAACTTCGGCCAACCGATAACGACAAGAATCACCCCTGCCTGCGCCGTATTTCCTGGCCTTGCGCCTGCATATCCGCCCTTGCAGCTTGTCGTTCCGCGGGTCGCCACCGGCACCCGATGCCTTGCTTGAATGACAGGAACTGCCCATGCGTACAGAGCGTAACTTCATCGACGGTCGCTTCGCCGACGCCTCCTCCGCCCACATCGCCGTGTTCGACCCGGCGACCGAGCAGCAGGTCGCCCAGGTGCCCGCCGCGACCGAAGCCGATGTGCGCCGCGCCGTCGAAGCCGCCGCCCGCGCCCAGCGCAGCTGGGCCCGCCTGCCGGCCATCGAGCGCGGCGAGCACCTGCGCCGCTTCGCCGAAGCCCTGGAGCGCAATGCCGAGCGCATCGGCGTCGCGCTGGCCGCCGAGTCCGGCAAGAGCCTGGCCGACGCCAGCAGCGAAGCCTTCTACGCCGGTCAGATCACCCGCTACCACGCCGAATGGGCGCGCCGCATCGAAGGCGAAGTGATCCCCAGCGATTCCACTGACGAAACCATCCTGCTGCAGCGCGAACCGATCGGTGTGGTCGCCGCGCTGATTCCGTTCAACTACCCGGTCTACACCTTCCTGCGCAAGGTCGCGCCGGCGCTGATCACCGGCAACACCGTGGTGGTGCGTCCGAGCAACAACACCCCGACCTCGGCCTTCGAGATCGCCCGTTGTGCCGAGGAGGCCGGTCTGCCTGCCGGCGTGCTGAACGTGCTGACCATGAACCACGATGTCGCCGCCGTGCTCTGCCAGCAGCCGCAGATCGGTCTGATCACGCTGACCGGTAGCGTCGGCGCCGGCCGCATCGTGCTCGATTACTGCAAGGCCAATATCGCCAAACCTTCTCTGGAGCTGGGCGGCAAGACGCCGGCGATCATCGAGGCCGACGCCGACCTGGAGAAGGCCGCCGCCGCCATCGTCGCCTCCAAGACCACTCACTGCGGCCAGCTGTGCACGGCCATCGAGCGCGTCTATGTGCAGGCCAGCGTGCATGATCGCTTCCTCGCCCTGCTGCGCGAAAAGATGGCTGCCGTGCGCATCGGTAATCGTGCCGAGGACGCCAGCCTGATGGGCCCGCTGCAATACGGCCGTGCGCGTGTCGACGTGCATGCCAAGGTCCAGCGCGCGCTGGCCGAGGGTGCCGTGCTGGAGTGCGGCGGCGTGCTGCCCGAGGGCGTCGGCCACTTCTACCCGGCGACCCTGCTCAGCGGCTGCCGCCAGGACATGGAGATCGTCCAGGAGGAAATCTTCGGCCCGGTGCTGCCGGTGCTGGCCTACGAGACCCTCGACGAGGCGCTGGCCATGGCCAACGACCACCAGTTCGGCCTGGCTTCGGTGCTGTTCACCGAGCACTACCGCAATGCCATGAAGGTGGCCAACAACATCGAGGCCGGCGAGATCTACATCAACCGCACCCCGGCCGACCCCTACCAGGGCTACCACGCCGGCTGGAAGCGCTCCGGCCTGGGTGGCGACGACGGCAAGCACGGCATGCTCGAGTTCACCCAGACCCGCCTCGTGGTCCTCAAATTCTGATCCGCTGATTGTTCGATCCACCGGGGGCCCACTGCCCGGGCCCCGTCACTCCCACTGCTGTTCCGACCCGTTGCCGGCGGCTGATCCGGCTCCGAGATGCATAATGAAAAAAACAATAAGTGCAGAGGCCATGAGCATGGCCGCGCCAAGTAACGCCAATCTCACCCGTTACATCCAGCTCGCCCTGCTCGTGCTCGCGGCGGGGGCGATCTACCCCATGCTGTACCTGCGCCAGGTGTACCAGAGCACCATGCTAGAAGCGCTGGCGATCAATAACAGTGAACTGGGTTACCTCTATTCGATCCTCGGCACGGCCTTCCTGCTCAGTTACCTGCCCAGCGGCTGGCTGGCGGATCGCCTGTCGCCGCGCTTCCTGATCAGCTTCTCGCTGATCGCCACCGGCGCGCTGGGCATGTGGTACGCCCTGCTGCCGGGCTTCAACATGCTGCTGGTGATCTTCTGCGGCTTCGGCATCACCACCGGGCTGACCTTCTGGGCCGCGCTGATCAAGCGGGTGAAGATGCTCGCCGGTGATGACGAGCAGGGCCGCTTCTTCGGCGTGCTCGACGGCGGCCGCGGGCTGGTCGAGGCATTGCTGGCGACCGTCGCCATCGCGCTGTTCGCCTACGTCACCGAGACCCGTGGCGAGCAGACCGCCAAGGGCCTGCAACTGGTCATCCATCTCTACGCGATCTGCTGCATCGTGCTGGGTGCCGCGTTGATGCTGGTGCGCGACCCGCAGAAGAACCTGCGTAACGGCGACAGCGAGAAGGGCAACCTGCTCGACGACTTCAAGACGCTGCTGCGCATCCCGGAGCTGTGGCTGGTCACCGCCATCGTGTTCTGCGGCTACCACTTCTTCTGGGCCACCTACAGCTTCTCGGCCTACCTGCAGGAAGGCGGCTTCGGCCTCTCCGCCACGGCGGCCGGGGTGATCACCACCGTCAAACTGTGGATGCGCCCGGTGGGCGGCATCGGCGGCGGCTGGCTGGGCGACCGCTTCTCCCGCGCCGGCGTGCTGACCTGGGCGATGCTGCTGGCGGCGCTGGGGATGATCGGCCTGATCGTGCTGCCCAGCCTGCATGTGCTCGGCGTGCTGGTGTTCCTGGTGATCTTCATCGGCCTGATGACCTACGCCATCCGCGGCCTGTACTGGGCGATCCTCGACGACTGCCATATCCCGATGCGCGTCACCGGCCTGGCAATCGGCATCATCTCGGTACTGGGCTACGCCCCGGACGCCTACCTGCCGCTGCTCAACGGCTACATCACCGACCGCTTCCCCGGCTTCCTCGGTTACCAGATCTATTTCTCCTACGTCGTGGTGATGGGACTGCTGGGCGTGGTCGCCACCCTGATCCTGAACAAGCGCATCCAGAAGCGAGCGAAACAAGCATGAAGATCGTCTCCCTCGAAACCCACGTGGTTGCCGTCCCGCCGCCCCACATCGGCGGCATGTACTGGCTGTTCGTCAAACTCAAGACCGACTGCGGCATCGAAGGCGTCGGCGAGATCTACGCCGCCACCTTCCACCCCAGGGTGATGGTGCCGGCGATCGAGGACGTGTTCGGCCGCTACCTGGAGAACCAGGACCCGCATCACATCGAGCGCTTCTTCCGCCGCGCCTATTCGAGCGGTTTCACCCAGCGCCCGGACCTGACCATGATGGGCATCGTCAGCGGCCTGGAAATGGCCTGCTGGGACATCATCGGCAAGGCGGCGAACAAGCCGGTCTACGAACTGCTCGGCGGCAAGGTCCACGAGCGCCTGCGCTCCTACACCTACCTGTATCCGAAGAACGCCCAGGGCGAGTACGACTACTCCGACCCGGACCTGGCCGCCGAGTGCGCCATCGAGAACATGAAGCTGGGCTTCACCGCCCTGAAGTTCGACCCGGCCGGCCCTTACACCGCCTTCTCCGGCCACCAGATTTCCCTGGAAGTGCTGGAACGCTGCGAGACCTTCTGCCGCAAGATCCGCGAAGCGGTGGGCAACCAGTGCGACCTGCTGTTCGGTACCCACGGGCAGATGGTGCCGTCCTCGGCGATTCGCCTGGCCAGGCGCCTGGAGCAGTACGACCCGCTGTGGTTCGAAGAGCCGATCCCGCCGGGCCAGGAAGAGGCCATGGGCCAGGTCGCCGCCAAGACCAGCATCCCGATCGCCAGCGGCGAGCGCCTGACCACCAAGTACGAGTTCTTCAAGCTGCTGCAGGCCGGCGGTGCGTCGATCCTGCAGATGAACGTCGGGCGCTGTGGCGGCCTGCTCGAAGGCAAGAAGATCGCCTCCATGGCCGAAGCCTTCTACGCGCAGATCGCCCCGCACCTCTACAACGGCCCGATCGGCGCGGCGGCGAGCTTCCAGCTGGCGGCCTGCACGCCGAACTTCCTGATCCAGGAAAGCATCGGCACCTGGGGCGGTTTCCACGCCGAGGTTCTGAAAAAGCCGCTGCAGTGGGAAGACGGCTACATCATCCCGTCCAGCGAGCCCGGCCTTGGCGTCGAGCTGAACATGGACGTGGTGCGCGCGCACAGCCCCTACACCGGCGAGCGCCTGCACCTGCAGATGGGCCCGGACCCCGTCGACGTGAAAGACAACGCACCGGCCAAGGGCTGATGCCGGACCCGTCCCCAGGAAAAGGGGACGGGGTTTTACCCAACACCGCGGTACGCATTCCATGAAATACGACTACATCATCGTTGGCGCCGGTTCCGCCGGCTGCATCCTTGCCGCCCGCCTGAGCGAATCGGGCGAGCACAGCGTCCTGCTGCTGGAGGCCGGCGGCAAGGACAGCTCGCACTGGTTCAGGATTCCGGTGGGCTTCGCCAAGCTCTACTACAACCCGACCTTCAACTGGATGTACTACAGCCAGCCGCAGCAGCAGCTCGCCAACCGCCAGCTCTACGCGCCGCGTGGCAAGGTCCAGGGCGGGTCCGGGTCGATCAACGCGATGATCTACGTGCGCGGCCAGGCCCATGATTTCGACGACTGGGCGGCCGATGGCAACGACGGCTGGTCGTTCAAGGACGTGCTGCCGTACTTCCGCAAGCTGGAATCGCACCCGCTGGGCAACACCGAGTACCACGGCGCCAACGGGCCGATCCGCATCACGCCGATGAAGGGCCACACCCACCCGATCTGCGACAGCTTCCTCGAGGGCTGCCAGGAGCTGGGCTACCCGCTGAGCGATGACTTCAACGGCAAGGATTTCGAAGGCGCCGGCCTCTATGACGTCAACACGAAGAATGGTCAGCGCTGCTCCAGCAGCTTCGCCTACCTGCACCCGGCGCAGAACCGCACGAACCTGACCATCGAGCGCAACGCGCTGGTGGAGCGCGTGCTGTTCGACGAGAACAAGCGCGCCATCGGCGTGAGCGTCCAGCAGGGCGGCGTGCAGCGCGAGTTCCATGCCAAGCGCGAAGTCATCCTCGCCGCCGGCGCGGTGGATTCGCCCAAGCTGCTGCAACTCTCCGGCGTCGCCGACCGCGCGCTGCTGGACGAGCACAGGATTCCGCAGGTCCACGAACTGCCGGCGGTGGGCAGGAACCTGCAGGACCACCTCTGCGTCAGCTACTACTACAAGGCCAATATCCGCACCCTGAACGACGACTTCGGCTCGCTGTTCGGCCAGGCCAAGCTCGGTCTTGAGTACCTGCTGACCCGCAAGGGCCCGCTGTCGATGAGCGTGAACCAGAGCGGCGGCTTCTTCCGCAGCGACGATGCACTGGAACACCCGAACCTGCAGCTGTACTTCAACCCGCTGTCGTACCAGATCCCCAAGAGCAACAAGGCCAGCCTGAAACCCGAGCCGTATTCGGGCTTCCTGCTCTGCTTCAACCCGTGCCGGCCGACCAGCCGCGGCGAGATCCGCATCGCCTCGAAGAACCCGGCCGACGCCGCGCTGATCGACCCGAACTACCTGAGCACGCAGAAGGACATCGATGAAGCCATCCAGGGCAGCCACCTGATCCGCAAGATCATGAACGCCCCGGCGCTGAAGAAGATCACCGTGGACGAGGTGCTGCCCGGCCCGGCGACCCAGTCCGACGAGCAGATGCTGCAGTACTTCCGCGAGAACTGCGGCTCGATCTACCACCTGTGCGGCAGCTGCGCCATGGGCAGCGATGCGCAGACCTCGGTGGTGGACAACCGCCTGCGCGTGCACGGCCTCAAGGGGTTGCGCGTGGTCGATGCGTCGATCTTCCCCAACGTCACCTCCGGCAATACCAACGCGGCGGTGATGATGGTGGCGGAGAAGGGCGCCGACCTGATCCTCGAAGACGCTCGCCAGGTCGCCGAGCAGCGCTCCAGTGTGAAGCCTGCCCAACGCGCAGCGGTGTAGTAGCGGCGTATTACCCGCCGTTCGCGCGACTGACTAAGCTCTCCCGCATGCCCGGCCGCCATGGCCGGGCCCTGCCGGGAGGATGCCCAGATGGCCGCGAAGAAGATCCTGATGCTGGTCGGCGACTACGCCGAAGACTACGAAACCATGGTGCCGTTCCAGGCACTGCTGATGGTCGGGCACACCGTCCATGCCGCCTGCCCGGACAAGAAGGCCGGCCAGAGCATCCGTACCGCCATCCACGATTTCGAAGGCGACCAGACCTACAGCGAGAAGCCGGGTCACAACTTCGCTCTCAACGCCAACTTCGCCGAGGTGCGCGCCGAGGATTACGACGCGTTGCTGATCCCCGGCGGCCGCGCTCCCGAATACCTGCGCCTGAACGCCAAGGTGATCGAGCTGGTGAAAGCCTTCGACGCCGCGAAGAAGCCCATCGCTGCTGTCTGCCACGGCGCCCAGCTGCTGGCCGCTGCCGGCGTGCTGAAGAACCGCGCGTGCAGCGCCTACCCGGCCTGTGGCCCGGAAGTGACCCTGGCTGGTGGTGAGTACGTGGATATCCCGGTGGACGCCGCCCATGTCGACGGCAACCTGGTCACCGCTCCGGCCTGGCCGGCGCATCCGGCGTGGCTGGCGAAGTTCCTCGAAGTACTGGGCACGAAGATCAGCCTGTAAACTGGCCCGACCTCGAAGCTGGAGAACCCGTCCATGTGCGAACTCTACGTAAAGGCCGACCCGATTCTCTACGAGTCGCGCTCCCGCTCGCTGCGCATCCGTGGCGTGGTCACCACGCTGCGCCTGGAGAACCAGTTCTGGGACATCCTGCGCGAGATCGCCGAGGTGGACGGCATGACCACCAACCAGCTGATCGCCAAGCTCTACGACGAGGTGATGGACTACCGCGGGGAGGTGGTGAACTTCGCCTCCTTCCTGCGGGTGAGCTGCACACGCTTCCTCGCCCAGCGCCGTGACAACGTCGTCGAGCTGAACCGCGTGCCGCGCAGCGCCTGATCACCCTGTAGGAGCGGGCCATGCCCGCGATCGCGCGCATGGCGCGCTCCTACAGGGAAACACCGTCGCAGCCGGCTGTCCTCCGAGTGAGTTCCAGCGCGATCGGCCCGCCCAGCGCTATGCGTAAATATTCCACCCATGAAAAAGCCCGGCGCAGGGCCGGGCTTTTTCATGGGGCAGTCACGCAGTGATCACTGCACTTCCACCGCCAGGTTCTCGGCGATCTTCTTCTGCCAGATGGCCGGGCCGGTGATGTGCACCGACTCGCCATTGGTGTCGACCGCAACGGTCACCGGCATGTCTTTGACTTCGAACTCGTAGATCGCTTCCATGCCCAGTTCGGCGAAAGCCAGGACCTTGGACTTCTTGATCGCCTGGGCGACCAGGTAGGCGGCGCCGCCTACGGCCATCAGGTAGACGGCCTTGTTGTCCTTGATCGCCTCGATGGCGATGGGGCCGCGCTCGGACTTGCCGATCATGCCCAGCAGACCGGTCTGCTCGAGGATCTGGCGGGTGAACTTGTCCATGCGGGTCGCGGTGGTCGGACCAGCCGGGCCAACCACTTCGTCACCGACCGGATCGACCGGGCCGACGTAGTAGATGAAGCGGCCTTTCAGGTCCACCGGCAGCTCTTCGCCCTTGTTCAGCATGTCGACCATGCGCTTGTGCGCGGCGTCGCGGCCGGTGAGCATCTTGCCGTTGAGCAGGATGGTCTCGCCCGGCTTCCAGCTCTGCACTTCTTCCGGGGTGATGCTGTCGAGGTTGACGCGGCGCGCGGACGGGCCGGCTTCCCAGACGATTTCCGGGTAAGCGTCCAGCGACGGCGCTTCCAGTTCGGCCGGGCCGGAACCATCGAGCACGAAGTGCGCGTGACGGGTGGCGGCGCAGTTGGGGATCATGCAGACCGGCAGCGAAGCGGCGTGGGTCGGGTAGTCCATGATCTTCACGTCGAGCACGGTGGTCAGGCCGCCCAGGCCCTGGGCACCGATGCCCAGCTGGTTGACCTTCTCGAACAGCTCGAGGCGCATTTCCTCGATCTTGTTCTGCGGGCCACGGGCCTTCAGTTCGTGGATGTCGATCTCGTCCATCAGGACTTCCTTCGCCATCACCGCGGCCTTCTCGGCGGTACCGCCGATGCCGATGCCGAGCATGCCCGGCGGGCACCAGCCGGCGCCCATGGTCGGAACGGTCTTGAGCACCCAGTCGACGATGGAGTCGGACGGGTTGAGCATGGCCATCTTCGACTTGTTCTCGGAGCCGCCGCCCTTGGCCGCGACGTCCACTTCCACGGTGTTGCCCGGGACGATGGAGTAGTGGATCACCGCCGGGGTGTTGTCCTTGGTGTTCTTACGCGCACCGGCCGGGTCGGCCAGGATGGAGGCGCGCAGGACGTTCTCCGGCAGGTTGTAGGCGCGACGCACGCCTTCGTTGATCATGTCGTCGACGCTCATGGTGGCGCCGGCCCAGCTCACGTCCATGCCGACGCGGACGAACACGGTGACGATACCGGTGTCCTGGCAGATCGGGCGGTGGCCGGTGGCGCACATGCGCGAGTTGATCAGGATCTGCGCCATCGAGTCCCGGGCAGCCGGCGATTCTTCGCGCAGGTAGGCCTCATGCATGGCCTGGATGAAATCAACCGGGTGGTAGTAGGAGATGAACTGCAGGGCATCGGCGACGCTCTGGATCAGGTCGTCTTGCTTGATCACGGCCATGGAGCACGGTCCTCTTCAGGCGGGTAAGACAGGCTCGGGGCCTGTTACATCGGGAGTTCGCCGACACGGCTGCGGCGAAAAAAGGCGCCGTAGTATACCGCTGCGGCCGCTTGCCGCGCACCCGCCAGCGATCCGACCTTCGTCCCAATCGGGCTCTGCTCTTTGTAAGGGCCGCCCACATTCCGATCGGCTAGGCACTGGGGCGCTTTGATAGTAGAGTGAAGGCCAGGTGCCATTACGGGACGGAGCCCCATGAGCACGCTGAAACCCCCGCTGAAGCAGCACGCCTTACAAAAACTACTCATCAGGCGATTCGGCATGGCCCTCGGGACCTATGCCCTGGCGCTGCTATTGCTATGGCTGGCGGTATTCGGTGACTTCTACCGTGGCTCCGTCAGCTTCGCCCTGACCTGCACCCTGTTGGTCGCCAGCAGCCAGTTGCTGTTCGGCTGGCTGTTCGTCACCGGGCGCAACCAGCGCTTCACCGACCCGAGCATGACCGAACCACAGGTGCTGGTGGCGGTGCTCTGGCACACCCTGTTCCTGGCCAATGTGGATAACGCACGCGGCACGCTGATGGTGCTCTACGTGCTGATCCTGCTGTTCGGCGTGTTCCAGTTGCAGCCCAGGGTATTCGCTCGCTGCGCCGCACTGGCCTTTATCGCCTTCGCCGGGCTCAACCTTCACGAAGCCTTCCAGCAACGCCTGCAACTGCCGGCCCAGGCCGTACTGCAGTTGCTGGTGCTGTTCATCGTGCTCGCCTGGCTGAGCCTGTTCGCCGGCTACGTGCAGTCGCTGCGCCAACGCATGCGTCAGCGCCGCTATGCGTTGCAGGCACATCAGGACACCCTGCGCGGCATGATGCGCCAGCTCGAAGACCTGGTGGCCACCGACGAACTCACCGGGTTGTTCAACCGTCGCCATTTCCTGCGCCTGGCCGGCCGCGCACTGGAGGAAATGCACGGCGGTCAGCGCCACGGCCTGGCGCTGATCGATCTGGATCACTTCAAGCGGATCAACGATGTCCACGGCCACGCCGCCGGCGATCGCGTGCTGCAGACCTTCGCCGCCGTGGCGCGGGCCTGCCTGCGCGAGGGCGACGTGCTGGCGCGTTACGGCGGCGAGGAGTTCGTCCTGCTGCTGCCCAACGCCGATGCCGATCGCCTGACTACCTGCTGTGAAAGGCTGCGGTTGGCCTATGCGGCTGCGGAGCCAGTGGGGGTAAACATCGAAACCCTGAGCCTGTCGGCGGGCATGACCCTGCTCGATGCCAACGACGATCTCGACGAGGCCTTGCAACGGGCCGACCAGGCGCTCTACCGTGCGAAACGCAGCGGACGCAACCGCTGCGATGCCGCATGGGAGTGGACGCGTGCCTGAGATACAGGCCGGATCGCAACGCTTTTCGGTCGCCCCTGGAGTCAACCTGCTCGATGCCCTGCGCGGGGCCGGCATCGCCGTGCCCTACAGTTGTCGGGCCGGCAGCTGCCATGCCTGCCTGGTGCGTTGCACCCGCGGCGAAGTGCTGGATGCCTTGCCCGAAGCACTGGATAGCGCCCGGCGCGAAGAAGGCTGGCGACTGTCCTGCCAGTGCCGGGTCGTCGATGACCTGGCGGTGGAAACCTTCGACCCGCAGCGCGACGGCCTGCCCGCCGCGGTCGCCGAACTGGACTGGCCGGCGCCGGACGTGCTGCGCCTGCGTCTGGCACCTCAACGCCCGCTGCGCTACAGCGCTGGGCAGCACCTGATCCTCTGGAGCCCCGCAGGCGTCGCACGGCCGTATTCGCTGGCCAGCGTGCCCGGTCTCGACCCCTGGCTGGAGTTTCACATCGACTGCCGCGAGCGTGGCGCCTTCGCCGATTTTGCCCGAAGCCTGAAGGTCGGCGACGACCTGCGCCTGGGCGAACTGCGTGGCGGCGCGCTGCACTACGACCCGGAATGGCACGAGCGGCCGTTGCTGCTGATGGCTTCCGGCACTGGCCTGGCGCCGCTCTGGGGGGTGCTGCGCGAAGCGCTGCGGCAGCATCACAGCGGGCCGATCCGCGTCATTCACCAGGCCCATGACCACGCTGGCCATTACCTGGCCGAGCCCCTGCAATCGCTGGCCGCCAGCCATCCGGAACTGGACGTGACGCTGATGACCACGGCCGAGTCGGCCGAGGTTTTGGCGCAACTCCGGCTTGTTTCGCGGCGAACCCTCGCCTTACTCTGCGGCCATCCCGCCAGCGTCGATGCCTTCGCCCGCCGCCTTTACCTCTGCGGCGTGCCCCGTGGCCAGACGCTGGCCGACCGGTTCCTGCCCCACGCCTGAACCGGTCTTCCCACTTCAATAAGAACAAGGAATTGCCATGAGCGAACAGATTCTCGTCGAGCGCGAAGAGGGCTTGCTGACCCTGCGCCTGAACCGTCCGGACAAGATGAATGCCTTGACCCGCACCATGTACGCGGGGCTCGCCGATGCCCTGGAAGCGGCGCAGGAGGATCGTTCCGTGCGCGTGGTGCTGATCACCGGCAACGCCGAGTGCTTCACCAGCGGCAACGACATCGTCGACTTCCTCCAGGAGCCGCCGAGCGGCCCGGACAGTGCGGTGTTCCGCTTCATGCGCGCCTTGATGGAGTTCACCAAGCCGGTGGTCGCCGCCGTCGCCGGCCCGGCCGTCGGCATCGGTACCACGCTGCTGCTGCATTGCGACCAGGTGTTCATCGCCAAGGGCGCCAAGCTGAAGATGCCCTTCGTCAACCTGGGACTGTGCCCGGAGTTCGGCTCCAGCTTCCTGGTGCCGCGCCTGGTCGGCCCGGTGAAGGCTGCCAGCCTGCTGCTGCGCGGCGAAGGCTTCACCGGCGAGCAGGCGGTGGCCTACGGCATCGCCAATGAAGCGCTGGAGGACGGCGCTGCCGCCTACGAGCGCGCGCGGGCCGTCTGCCAGTCGCTGCAGCAATTGCCGCCGGCCGCGGTGGCGCTGACCAAGCGCCTGTTGAAAGCGCCCTATATCGAGGAACTGCGCAAGGTCGTGAGCGAGGAGGGCCAGCACTTCGTGCAGCGCCTGCATTCCCCCGAAGCCCACGAAGCGTTGAGCGCGTTCACCCAGCGTCGCCAGCCGGACTTCTCGAAGTTCCTCTGAGACATGCATGCTGCCCCGGCTGTAGTGCCGGGCTCATGCGGCGCCCATTGCAGCGTTGCCCGGTGACGCAGGAGCGGACTTTGTCCGCCTTCGGTCTGCATCGCGCTGCAGTCTGCTTTCGCAAAGCAGGGTTGCCCACACAATCTGTGGAACGCGCTGTGGATAACCTCTGGGGCAACCCGGCCAGCCCACGCCAGCCGTGGTCGGCAGGGGATTGAGCGGTATTTGAGCGATACCCGGCAGGTTGCCCACATAAGGTGTGGAAGGTGCTGTGGATAAGCTCTGGTGCAATCGCTGTAGGCCAGAGGCCGCGCGGCTTGAAGCAGATTGAACACGAATTGAGCTACCAGCTGGAGTCCGGCGACGGGGCTCCTACAGGTACAGGTCTGCATCTGCGCCAGAAATGAAAAGGCCGCCCGAGGGCGGCCTTTTCGTTGACGGCAGGATCAGGCCAGCAGGTCGCCCACGTGCAGCACCTTCATGGTGTTGGTGCCGCCCTGGGTGGTGTAGCTGTCGCCCTTGGTCAGGATCACCCAGTCACCCTTGGTCACCACGCCACGCTGCAGCAGCGCGTCGACGGCTTCCTGGCTGACGCGCTCCGGCGGCAGGGCAGCCGGGTCGAAGGGGATGGTCTCCACGCCGCGGAACAGCGCCACGCGAGCCTGGGTTTCGCGGTGCGGGGAGTAGGCGAAGATCGGTACCGAGGAACGGATGCGCGACATGATCAGCGGGGTGTAACCGCTTTCGGTCAGGCAGATGATCGCCTTGATGCCCGGGAAGTGGTTGGCCGTGTACATGGTGGCCAGGGCGATGCTCTCGTCGCAGCGCTCGAAGGTCTGGCCCAGGCGGTGGCTGGACTTCTTGGTGGTCGGGTGCTTCTCGGCGCCGGCGCAGATGCGCGCCATGGCCTTGACCGCTTCCACCGGGTACTCGCCGGCGGCGGATTCGGCCGAGAGCATCACCGCGTCGGTGTAGTCGAGCACGGCGTTGGCCACGTCGGAGACTTCCGCGCGGGTCGGCATCGGGTTGTGGATCATCGACTCCATCATCTGGGTCGCGGTGATCACGGCCTTGTTGTAGCGGCGTGCGTGCAGAATGATCTTCTTCTGGATACCCACCAGCTCGGCATCGCCGATTTCCACGCCGAGGTCGCCACGGGCCACCATCACCGCGTCGCTGGCACGGATCAGGCCGTCCAGGGCTTCGTCGTCGGCCACGGCTTCGGCGCGCTCGATCTTGGCCACCAGCCAGGCGGTGCCACCGGCTTCGGTGAGCAGGCGGCGGGCGTATTCCATGTCCTTGGCGTCACGCGGGAAGGACACGGCGACGTAGTCCAGGTCCATGCTCGCGGCCAGCTTGATATCGGCCTTGTCCTTCTCGGTCAGGGCCGGCGCGGTGAGGCCGCCGCCACGGCGGTTGATGCCCTTGTGGTCGGACAGCGGGCCGCCAATGATCACTTCGCAGACCAGTTCGTCTGCCTTCACTTCCTTCACTGCCATGACCACGCGGCCGTCGTCCAGCAGCAGCTCGTCGCCCACGCCGCAATCCTTCACCAGGTCCGGGTAGTCGATGCCGACCACTTGCTGGTTGCCTTCGGTGCGGGGGTGGCTGGTGGAGAAGCGGAAGGTGTCGCCGACCGCCAGTTCGATGCGCTTGTTGGCGAACTTGGCGATGCGGATCTTCGGACCCTGCAGGTCGCCCAGCAGCGCCACGAAGCGGCCGTGCTTGGCGGCGATGTCGCGCACCAGCTGGGCGCGGGCGCGGTGTTCGTCGGGAGTACCGTGGGAGAAGTTCAGGCGGGCTACGTCGATCCCGGCGAGGATCAGCTGTTCCAGGACTTCGGGAGAGTTGCTGGCTGGGCCGAGGGTGGCGACGATCTTGGTGCGGCGAAGGGACATGCGGGACTCCTAGGGGAAAGCAGCGGTCAGGCTGCCCGAGGACGGAGCCGGGACAGCCAGGGCGCCATCTTACTCTCTTTCAGGTGACTGTTTCAGGTGGCCGGTCTGATCACCAGCAGGTCGCATTCGACTTCCTCGAAGACCCGTTCGGCGGTCTGCCCGATCAGCGCGTTGTCCAGCTGCCCGCGGGCGACGGCACCCATCAGCAGCAGGTCGATATCCTGCTCCTGCACGAAGGCCGGAATCACTTCCTCGGCAAAACCCTGCTCCAGGCGGCTGCTCTGGCGGTCGATCTGCGGGTAGCCGGCGAGCAGTGCGCCGAAGGCGTCACGATGATGAGCCTCGGTGCGCAGCACATAGTCATCGTAGTTCGCCAGCAGCTCGGCATTGAATGCCAGGGTAGGCGGCAGGGCCATCCAGGCGTGGAGGTAGTGGGCCTGCAAGTGCAGGCGTTGCTCCAGTTCGCGGGCCACCGTGATCAGCCGGTGGTCCAGCGCCGCGGTGGCGTCGCCGCCGTGCAGGGGATCGACGGCCGCGCAGAGGTGCTTCCCGGCCCATTCGCCGTGCTGCACCAGCCACAGCGGTTGCGGGCAGTGGCGGATCAGCTGCCAGTCGTTATTGGTGAGGAACAGGCGCTTGAGCAGATTGTGATGGTGGGCGGACTTGAGTACCAGGTCGGGCGTGGTCTGCTCGCAGTGGAGTACTACCTGGTGGTGCAGGGATTTGCCCCAGCGCACCTGGCAGTGCACGTCGAGGCCGATGGCGCGCAAAGGTTCGGCGAGCTTCTGCAGCCAGGCCAGGCGTTCGTCCAGCAGGTTGCGCTGGGCCTCGTCGAGATCGCCGCGCTCGAGCAGCAGGGCATTGTCCAGCGCCGGGTTGTATTCGCAGGCCAGCAGCTCCAGTTGTGCACCGCAACGCTGGGCGATCCAGCGGGCGCGGGTGAGGGCGGGCTGGTCGTCGAGGGTCGGGCCGATGATGACGAGCAGGTGCTGCAGCTTCATGGTGGAGTCCTCGCGCGGTCTGCGCCCATTGCAGAGCAAGCGTAGACACTGCCGCTTGACCTGGGTCAGCGGCAGAGGCGAGGCGCCGGGTCAGCTGCGCGGCGAGGTCTGGTTCAGCGCCCGGTCCAGGTGGCGCGCGCCTTTCTCGGCCAGTTCGCCGCTGGGGAACTCGGCGAGCTGGCGGCGCAGGTAGGCGATGGCCTTTTCGCGGTCCGGGTGCGGGTTGTCCGGGGCCATGTACATCAGCCCCAGCTGGTACAGCGCCTTCTCGCGGATGTCCGGCGGGATGGCCGGGTCGTTGGCGCCCAGCAGGTAGAGCTGCGCGGCCTCGTCGACGCGGTCCTTGAGTACGGCGCGGCGTGACAGCAGGGTCATGTCCGGGTCGAGGGTTGGCTTGTTCAGGTCGAGGTTGTACTGCGGCTGCCAGTCGGCCAGCAGTTGCCTGGCGGTCTTCTGCACCGGGTCCTTGGCACGCTGGCGGATGATCAGTTCGCGGGCGTCGGCATGCTCGGCGGCCTTGCTGCCGGGGAATTCGCGGTCGATGCGCTGGAAGTAGTCCAGGGCCTTGGCATCGTCGCGCTGGTCGTTGTAGCGGCTCATGTAGATCAGGCCGATCTGGTACAGGGCGATGGCGCGCACTTCCGGCCCGTAGCGGGTGTTGTCGTAGCCGGTGAGGTAGAGCGTCTCGGCCTCGCTGCTCTTGCCATCGCGGATGGCCTGGGCGCTGTAGGTGAGCAGGTCGCCTTCCTCTTCCACGGCGGCGGTCATGCGCTTGTTCTTGAGTTGCTTGTACTCGGCCACTTCCCCGGTGGTGATCTGCGCGACGAACAGCGGCGTCGTCGGGGCGCAGGCGGCGAGCCAGGGCAGCAGCAGGGCGAACGGCAGGGCAATCGACAGGGGGGGAGCGAAACGCATGGCAACTCCTTTGCGCCAAGGCGAAGTCCACGTGAGTCTAGTGGCGGGCTACAGTACGGCCAAGACGGGCCGATACACTTCCCAACGGAGGATATGCCCATGCGAACCCTTTTCCTCGCGCTGCTGGCGCTGAGTGTTACCGGCTGCACCAGCTGGTCGATGAACTATCACCTGAACAATGCCTACCGCGCCTACAAGAGCGGCGATTGCCAGCGCGTGCAGCTGGAGCTGTCCGAGACCGAGCGCAAGGCCCGCGCGCGGCCGTGGATCCAGCCGGAAGTCTCGATGCTGCGCGGCCAGTGCCTGGAGCGCGAGAAGTTCTACGTCGACGCGGCGCAGACCTACCAGTTCATCATCGCCCGCTACCCCACCAGTGAGTATGCTTACCGGGCCAAGGCGCGGCTGGAGACGCTGCGCCTCAATGGCCGTCTTCCCGCCGATTCGCGTGCCTACCCGGCCACCCCCTGACCGCCGGTCGGTGGCGAACTTGAGGCGGGCCCATAGCTGGCTAATCTTTGAGTGCTTCACACATGGAGGTTCGAATGCGCGCCCTGTGGCTCTGCGCCTGGTGTTTCCCCCTGCTCGCCTCGGCGGATATCTACCGCTGGACCGACGCACAGGGAAAGGTGCACTTCAGCGAAACACCACCGCCGGGGGCGCAACGTATCGAGGTCAAGCCGCAAGTCGTCGAGCGTGACGAGGCGACGCGCGAACGGGAGGAGCGTACCCGCCGCTTCTACGACGCGCGTCGCGATGAAAGCGCTGCCGCCCAGAGCCGTGCGGCACAGCAGCAGGCCCAGCTGGACCAGCAATGTGCGAAGTGGCGCCATGACCTGGAGTCGATCAGCCAGGGCGGGCGGTATTTCAGCGAGGGCGCCACGGGTGAAAGGACTTACTACAGCGATGCACAGCTCGACGCCGCTCGTCAGGCGCTAAGCGCACGACTGGCGGAAGGTTGTCGTTAGGACTGGCCCTGACGGGGCAGCATCGTCATACTGGACGATATCTCATAGCGAAACGCCATTATGCGTCATCAACGACATATCGAGCGCCATCAGCTGCCCTACTACCTGAAGGTGTTCAACAGCATCACCGACAAACCGATGGGTTACCTGGGCAACGTGTCGCTGGATGGTCTGCTCCTGATCAGCCAGCTGCCGATGCTGGTGGGTGGCCGCTTTGAAATGCGCCTGAAGATCCCCGGCCACGACGGCAAGCTGCAGTTGATCGAGTTCGCTGCCACCTGCCAGTGGTGCCGCGAGGACGTCAATCCGGGCCATTACGATTCGGGCTTCAGCCTGGCGGCGCCACCGATGGAGTACGTCGAGCTGGTCGACGCGCTGCGCCGTTATTTCAGTTTTCGCCGGCAGGTGGAGTCGGTCTGAAGCGCAGGACGCGCTGACCGATCTGACCGGTAGAGCAGGACGCGATTCCCGCTGACGCTGCCGTAGGGCGTATGACCGCTCAAGGTCATACGCCGATACTCCGGGCTTGCCGCCCACGCCGCAAGTGAGCGAAACGCTGACGGCTCA
The DNA here is from genome assembly GCA_046940325.1 of Enterobacterales bacterium AE_CKDN230030158-1A_HGKHYDSX7. GTDB lineage: Bacteria > Pseudomonadota > Gammaproteobacteria > Pseudomonadales > Pseudomonadaceae > Pseudomonas. The sequence goes on from JBKYMN010000006.1 coordinate 117,161, forward strand.
GAGCGCGCCCGCCTTCTTCCAGCCCAGGTAGCGGCTGATCAGTTCCGGCCCCAGCTGGCTCGGTCGCGTGTCGAGCACCGGCACGCCGTGGGCTGCCAGTTTCTCGTGCAGCCCGGCGCGGGCGTTCAGGTAGTCCACCGCACCGCAGTAAGCCAGGGCATCCTCGAAGCCTTCCACCGGCGCCTGGCGCAGGCGGTCCAGCACTTCCTCGCGCAGGCTCGCCACCAGCACCCGGTGCTGGCGTCCCAGGCGTTTGACCGCCGCCACCAGTTCCTCATCATCCTCGTCGCGCAGGTTGGTCACGATCACCACCAGCGCGCGACGGCGCTGGCGCGCGAGCACGGCCTGAACGGCGGCGGGGAAGTCCGCCGGGCGCTGGCTGCTGCGCAGGTCGTAGACGCTGTTGAGCAGGGCGGTGAGCTGGGCGCTACCCTTGGCCGGCGGCAGGTGTCGCGGCTGATCGCCGGCGAAGGTCATCAGGCCCACCGCGTCGCCCTGGCGCAGGGCCACATAGGCCAGCAGCAGGCTGGCGTTGAGCGAATGGTCGAAGTGCGAGAGGTCGCCGTCGTGGCTGCGCATGCGCCGGCCGCAGTCGAGCAGGAAGAGGATCTGCTGGTCGCGCTCGTCCTGGTACTCGCGGGCGATGGGCGTGCGCTTGCGGGCGGTGGCCTTCCAGTCGATCTGTCGCAGGGTGTCGCCGTCGCGGAATTCGCGCAGCTGGTGGAAGTCCAGGCCCAGGCCGCGACGTTGCCCGGCGCGCACGCCGATACGGTTGAGCCAGTGGTCCACGGCCATCAGCTCGGCGCCGTAGAGGCGGGCGAAGTCCGGATAGACGCGCGTTTCGTCGCGCTGCTCCAGATAGCGCCGGCCCTTCCACAGGCGCAGCGGGCTGGACAGTTCGATCTCGCAGCGCTGGAAGACGAAGTGCCCACGGGACAACGGGCGCACGCGGTAACCCAGTTCGGTCTGCTCGCCGGGATGCAGCTCCACGGTCTGCGGCAGGTACTCGAACTCCATGCCGGCGGGCAGGTGGTCGAATACCGTGATGCGTTGCGGCTGGGCGTAGCGGTGATGGAAATGCAGGCGCACCTCGCTCCAGCGACCCAGCGGCAGGTTGCCGCTGAGCTGGCGGCGCAGCTCGGGCGAGGGCGTCCTGCGCAGCCAGAGGGCGTCGGCCAGCGCCAGCAGGATCAGCGCACAGAGCGCTCCCCACCAGAGGCGGCCGAGCAGCGCCGAACCCGAATCCAGGGATGCGGCCGCGCCCAGGGCAATGGCCAGCGCCAGCAGGACGCCGAGCAGCGCGAGGAGCGCGCGCGATGGCTTCATACGCGCGGCGCCGGTACCTGGTCGAGCAGCTGTTGCAGCACCTGGTCCACCGACAGGCCTTCGATCTCCAGTTCCGGCGACAGGCGCACGCGGTGGCGCAGCACGGCCAGGGCGCTGCCTTTCACATCGTCCGGAATCACGAAGTCGCCGCTGCGCAGCAGGGCACGGGCACGGGCGCAACGCACCAGGGCGATGGACGCGCGCGGCCCGGCGCCCAGCACCAGGCCAGGCCAGTTGCGGGTGGTACGGGCGATGCGCACGGCGTAGTCGAGCACCTGGTCATCGATGGGCAGGTCGGCGGCGATCTTCTGCAGGGCCAGCACGTCCTTGTCCTTGAGCAGGGCGCGCATCGGCGCCACATCGAGCATGTCGCTGCGCGCGGAGCGGGTGACCTGGCGCACCAGGGTCTGCTCCTCGGCCTCCAGCGGGTAGTCGATGCGCAGCTTGAGCATGAAGCGGTCGAGCTCGGCCTCGGGCAGCGGGTAGGTGCCTTCCTGTTCGATGGGGTTCTGCGTGGCCAGCACCATGAACGGCTGCGGCACGGCCAGGGCGCGGCCTTCGAGGGTGACCTGGCGCTCCTGCATCACTTCCAGCAGGGCGGCCTGGGTCTTGGCCGGCGCGCGGTTGATCTCGTCGGCCAGCAGCAGGTGGGTGAACACCGGGCCCTTGCGCAGCTTGAACTGCTCGGTGGCGAGGTCGTACACCGCGTGGCCGGTGACGTCGCTGGGCATCAGGTCGGGGGTGAACTGGATGCGCGCGAAGCCGCCGTCGAAGCAGCGGGCGAGGGCACGTACCAGCAGGGTCTTGCCCAGGCCGGGCACACCTTCGATGAGTACGTGGCCGCCGGCGAGCAGGGCGGTGAGCACGTCGTCGATCACGGCCTGCTGGCCGATCAGGGCCTTCTGCAGTTCGTGGCGCAGCGCCTGGGCCAACTGGCTGGCGCGCTGGCGCTGGGCGGCGGCATTGGGGGCGGTAGTGCTGGACGGTTCCGGCGTCTGTTCGCTCATAGGGCATTCCTGAGGCTTTGCAGGTGCGCGACCTGGCGGGTGAATTCGGCGACGGCCATACGCTTTTGCGCAGTGGGGCGCATGGCCTGGCTGATGGCACTGACCGACATGCGCGTCATGCGGCCCAGAGCTTGCCATTGTTCGGCGACCGGCAGGCGGTCGAAGCCGGGCTGGCGCTGCCGCGCCCGGCGCATCACGTCGCGTTGCAGACCCTGCAGCAGGGCGAGTTGGCCGCGCTGGCGGAGGGTGAAATCGGCGCCGGCGCGCAGGTGTTCTTCCAGTTGCCGGCGGCTGCGATCCGGGTTGGGCTGCAGTGGGCCCTGGCGCAGGCCATTGCGCCAGAGCACCAGGACCAGCAGCAGGACGACGGCCAGCAGTGCCTGCGGGAAGTAGCGCAGCAGCAGGGTCATGAGGCTGGTGCCATCTGCCCGGTAGACCAGGGTGACGGCGCTGTCCTGGGTCAGGTACCAGAGCAGCCAGGCGTTGTCGTAGTCGTCGAGCTGGCCGTTCTGCCAGATCCAGTTGTCGGTGAGCACGGTGATCAGCCCCTGGCCCTGCTGCAGTTGCAGCAGGTGGGTGGAGTCGCCGCTGTTGGCCCAGGCGTAGGCGAGGTTCTTCGAGTCGAACAGGTGGTAGTCGGTATCGAAGTCGATGTAGGCCGGGGCCTTCTCGTTTTCCAGGTAGAGCTTGGTCAGGTTCGGGTACGGGTCCGCTTCCGCCTCTACCGACTCGGTTGCGCTGGCGGCCTGGTCCGGGTGTTCTTCCTCGACTTCCGGCTTGGCCGATGGGGCCTGTGCGGGGTCTTCGGGTGGAGCGTCCGACTCATCGTCGGACGCCGCGGGTTTCGTTTCGTCCTGGCCCTCGTCTTTGTCCTTGTCCTTCAGGTCTTCGGTGAGGAACTGCTGCACGCCCAGCTGGTCCAGCAGCAGATCGCCGCTCTTGCCCTCATCCTCGTCCCACAGGCTCTCGGCGGTGACGATCAGGTGGCCGCCGCGGTTGGCCCAGTCGAGCAAGCGGGCGTTCTGCGCCGGCGTGATGTTTTCGCGGGTGCCCAGCAGGATCAGGGTCTGGCCCTGGCTCGGCAACTGGTCCAGCACTTCCATGCCGCGGGCGGTGGTGACGTGGAGGCCGCGGCCGCGCAGGTATATCTCGGCGGCGAGGTAGCTGTTGGCGCGGGCCTCGGGCGAGGCGCCGTGCTCCAGGGTCTCGGTGTAGGGTTCGAGGTTGCGGTACAGGTAGTAGCCGATACCGCCGAGCACCAGCAGGCCGATCAGCACCAGCAGGGCAACGTGGCTGCGCTTCATGGCTGCACCTCGACGCCGAACAGGTGGCGCCATTCGCCGCACAATTGTTGCTTGAGGTCGTCGGGCGGCGTGCGGTGGCCGTAGGCAAGGGCCTGCCACTGCTGGGTCAGGGTGCGGGCGAAGTTGTCCAGGGGCGGGTCATTGAGGTCTGACACGCGCACCAGCACCTCGCCTTCGGTGGTGGACTCGCGCAGCGGCACGCGGAAGTCGTGCAGCAGGCGGCTGAGCAGGGCGCGGTAGAGCAGGCCGAGCGCTGCGCGCGGTTGTTCGTCCCACAGGCGCTCGGCTTCGCTGGCGACGTCGCTGGGCAGGGTTTCCGGCGCCAGTTCCAGCCCGAACAGCACGCTGGGGGCTTCGCGGCGCGGTTTCTGCGGCAGGCCGATGCGCCCGACGAACAGCCGCAGCCATTCGCGGTAGCGCCAGATGACCAGGGCGATGAGGGTGAAGAGCAGCCCCCAGAGCAGGACTTCGATACCTTGCGCGGCGAACTTGAAGGCCTTCCAGTTGCCCAGCGCCTCGAAGAACTTCTTCAGTCGCTTGGCCTCGTCCGGGTCGGTCGGCTTCTGCTCCTTCTTTTCATCGTGCAGGCGCCAGCGGGTGACTTTCTCGCTGTTCTTGAAGGGCGGTGCGGCGAGGATCTTTTCCGCCGCGCTGCGCGAGTCTTCGCTGTTGAGCTTCTGCTGGGTCAGTCGCGCGCCTTGCGGGCCATCGGGGTTCTGGTCGGGCAGCGGGCAGCTCTGACTGGTTTTGCTGGCGGATTCGGTGCCGGCGGCCAGCGCGTCGCTGGCCGGCAGCAGGGCGAAGGTACCGGCGAGGACCAGCAGCAGGGCATAGGCGCTGCCGATCAGGCGCTGGCGCAGGCGGCGGAACACCAGTTCGATGTCCCAGGCTTCCAGCTCGGTTCGGCGGTTGAGGTAGAGGGTGAAGCCGCAGGCGACGTACACCGGCTCCCAGACGATCAGCAGCAAGGCGTAGATCAGGTTGCTGATGTGCTCAAGCCAGACCCAGTCGCCCTCGGCGGCGCTGATCAGCGATTTCCACTCCCAGTCTTCCACCCACTGGTTGGGCAGCATCAGGTACATCAGCGTGGTCAGGCCCAGCCACAGGGCCAGTTCGAAATGCATGCCGACGATGGTCAGCCAGGTGGCGCCGCCGGCATTGCGCTGGCCGAGCACCACCAGGCGCTGGCTGCGGGCCTGGCCTTTGAGGCCTTCGAGTTGCAGCACCGGCAGGTCGAAGCTGCGGGTCGGGCTCAGGCGGCGCCAGAGCAAGCTGGGCAGCAGTTGTGGCTTGAGCAGGCCGGGGAAGGCCCGGAGGGCTTCCTTGAGCGTCGGCGTATCACCGAACAGTGAACGGGAGAGGATGTACAGCGGCAGTCGCTCGAAGGCGGGCTTGAGCCACCAGAAGATCAGGATCGCCCAGCTGGAGTAATTCCACAGCAGCACCGACAGCAGCACGAACACCGGCAGGGTGACGATCGCCCAGCTGGCCATCAGCACGCCGGCGTGACGGCGTGCCAGCAGGATGCCCAGGTCGAGCGCCTCCCAGGCGCTGCGTGGGCGGATGGCGACGCTGGCGTCAGTCAGGCGCATGGCGACCCCGTCCGGCCAGGAGGAAATAACTGGCCACCAGCAGCCACAGGCAGGCGCCGACGATGTACTTCACGGTGGCCGAGAATTGCGTGACGGAGGACCAGTAACCCTCGACGAAGGCGGCGATCAGCAGCATCAGGATCACCCCGCCGATCAGCTGCACCGCGCGGGTGGCGGCCTGGCGCAGGGCTTCCAGGCGGCTCAGCCGACCGGGCGAGAGCAGCGCCCAGCCGAGCTTGAGGCCGGCGGCACCGGCGAAGGTGATGGCGGTGAGCTCGAAGGCGCCGTGACCGATGACGAAGGACCAGAAGGTCTCGATGTACCCGACCTGGGTCAGGTGGCCGGCGACCGTGCCGATCATCACGCCGTTGAACAGCAGGAAGAACAGGGTGCCGACGCAGAACAGCAGGCCGCTGGCGAAGGTCTGAAAGGCAATGCCGATGTTGTTCATGATGTAGTGGCCGAACATCTTCCAGTCATCGCCGGCATCGCGCGTGCTCATGGGGCCCAGGCGCGTGGTGTCCGGCGAGTACATCGACTCCATCTCGGCAACCCGCTCCGGCGCCATGACGCTGTAGACCAGGTCGGGGAAGTGGTAGACCAGCACGCCCATCAGCAGCAGGCTGCCGTAGAACAGCAGGCTGGCGACTGCGATGCAGCGCCATTCCTCGCGTACCAGGCGCGGGAAACCGGCGACCAGGAAGCCCAGAAGGCGTGCGCCCAGGTGGCTGCGGTGGCGATAGAACTGCTGGTGCCCGCGCATGGCGAGCTGCTGCAACTGGTCGATCAGGTGGCTGCTGTAGCCGCGCTCCTGGGCCAGGGCGAGTTGCTGGCAGATGCGCCGGTAATCGGCGGCGAACTCCTCGGGCTTCTCGCTCGGCTCCTGGCGCTTGCCGCCTTCGAGTTGCTCCAGGCGCTTGGCGAAGCGCTTCCAGCCGCCCTGGTGACGTTGTTCGAAGAAGGCCTGTTTCATGGGTGGCCCGTCCCGTTGCCCAGCAGGCCGCTGGCGATGCGGTTCAGCCGCGCCTCCGCCTGCTCCGGCGCGATGCCCAGTGGTTGCGCGAGGATGCCGGCCAGTTCTTCACGGCGTGCGGCCGAAAGCTGCATGCCGCGTTCGGCAAAGCTCATCAGCGCGCGCTGTTCTTCCAGGCTCAGCGGCCAGGGCGCCAGTTCCGGGGTGGTCTCTGGCACCTGCGGGCGGCTCGGTGGCGGATCGCGGTAGATCACCAGGGTGCCGGCGGCGAGGTCGCCCAGGCGCTTGAACGCCGAGTTGGACAGGCAACTGAGCAGCCCGAGCGTGTAGGCGAACGGCAGGATATCGGCGAAGCGCAGCAGGTTGCGCAGCAGCGAGGCGGACCAGCCGACGGGGGTGCCGTCATCGTGTACCACGCGCAGGCCCATCATCTGCTTGCCGGGCGAGCGACCCTGGTTGAGCACTTCGAACAGCACCATGTACCACCAGGTCATGATGAAGGTGAGGATCAACCCCAGGCCCGTGCCCAGCTCGCCGAGGAAGGCCAGCAGCATGAACAGCGCCACCATCAGCAGGACGCGGATGCCCAGGTCGATCAGGTAGGCCAGGGCGCGGGGGACGACGCCGGCCGGACGCAGCAGCAGGTCGATCCCTTCCGGGGTTTCCACGTGGTAACGGGTGTCCAGCACCGGGGCCGGGGAAGAGGAGGCTGCTGCGCTCAAGGGAAATCGCTATAGAGGACTTAAGGGCCAGATGCTAGCCAGCGCAGTGCCGCGAGGCAACCGCGCTGGCGGTCGATCAGTTGGCAGGCGGCAGGACGCCGAAGAGGGTGCGGTACAGCACACCGACGGAAATGATCGCCAGCGGCAACGTCCAGACCAGGCCGATGCCCAGTGGAATGGCGCTCACCAGCATGATCAGGCCCAGCACGAAGAACAGGCCGAAGACCTTGAACCAATGCTGGGTGATCGCCTTGCGCGAAGTCTCCAGCGCCTGCCAGGGGCTCAGCTTGCGCTCCACCACCAGCGGGATGGCCAGAATGTAGGCAATGCTCAGGTAGATGCCCGGAAGCACCAGCAGCAACAGGCCAACGTAGATCAGCACGGTCATCACCAGGCCGGTGATCAGCAGCGGCACGAACTGGCCAAAGTGGCTGAACATCTCGTTGAAGGAGATTGGCTGGTCAGCCGCGCGGCGGATGCCGAGCATGTTGATGCCGGCCAGGAAGGGATAACCCACCGTCCCGGCGAGGATGCCCACGACCAGTTGCAGCACGACCGCGCCGCCGCTGGGCTCGGCACCGGAGCCCGCGTAGCCGACGCCGAAGATCATGCCCAGCACGAAACTGACGACCTGGACGACCACGCCGTAGATGATGAAGCCGGCGATGAGCATGCCCTTGGTACCACTGACGCGTTGCCAGGCTTCCTTGATCAGGTCATTGATGGAGAAGTCATAGCCGCGGGCCAGGGCCTCTTCGATGGTGGGAACCGTGCCGCTGGGAATCGGGTCCTGGAGCGTGCTGGCGGGGGTGGCGAACGGGTTGGGAGAAGTCTCGGTGCTCATCTGATTGCTCCAGTGGCGCGGTGTCGGGCGCAGGAGTTTGACGGGGCAGGCTAATGCCGGTTGTAGGGACGCTTCTCGAATAATTCGTGGAAATTTCCGTAGTACCAGTGCCTCAAGGCGGCCTGAACGAGCCGCCTGGAAGCCACCCTTATGCGCTGACTGGCCGCACGCCGAAGATGATGCGGTAGAGCACGCCGATGCAGACGATGAGCCACGGCAGCAACCAGACCAGCGCGATGCCCAGGGTCAGGGTGCTCAGGCTGAACAGCACGCCGAACACCAGCAGCACGGCGAAGACCTTGAACCAGTGCTGGGTGATGGCCCGGCGCGAGGCTTCCATGGCCGCCCAGGGCGACAGGCCGCGCTCGACCACCAGCGGAACCGCGAGCAGGTAGGCGATGCTCAGGTAGATGCCCGGCAGCACGAACAGCAGATAACCCAGGCAGATCAGCAAAGAGCTCAGCAGCACGCAGACCACCACCTGGAAGGTGCGGCCGAAGTGGCTGAAGATTTCATTGAAGCGCAGCGGCTGGTCGGCCGCGCGACGAATGCCGAGCATGTTCACGCCGGCCAGCAGCGGGTAGCACAGCGCGGTCGCGGCGAAGCTCAGCACCAATGAGGCGAGGATGAACGCGACGATGGCGCCCATCGCCATCCCGCCATCGGGTTCACCGCCCGATAGCAGGCCCATCCCGGCGATGCCGGCCACGCCGACCACGGTGAGGAACAGGCTGAGCACGTTGACCAGGGCGAAGATTGCCGCATAGAAGACGATGAAGCCGCCGAGGATCAGGCCCTTGGTGCCCTTGGTGCGGCGCCAGGATTCGCCCAGCAGGTCATTGATGCTGAAGTCGTAGCCGCGCGCCAGGGCCTCGGCGACGGAGGGGACGGCCGCTTGATTCGCGCCGGGTTGCAGGTTGCTCAGCGGAGCGCTGTAGGGATTCTGCGCAGAGAGTTCTTGCATGGGTGGAAGTCCTTTCCAGTGGGGTGTCCTTGCGACGGCCATCATAAAGGCGGGAGCTGGCGAGATGCCAGTTTGCCGTTTTGGAAGTGTGGCGGGCCGCACTGTTAGACTGCGACGCAATCGCTTGCAGGCAAGGACATGGGCATGAACGCCAGCATCTTCTGGTACGACTACGAAACCACCGGTATCGACCCGCGCCGCGACCGGCCGCTGCAGGTCGCCGGTATCCGTACCGACGAAAACCTCAATGAGATCGGTGAGTCGCTGAACCTCTATTGCCGGCCCAGCGACGACATCCTGCCGCACCCGGCGGCGTGCCTGGTCACCGGCATCACGCCGGATCGCCTGGAAGAGCGCGGCCTGGGCGAGGCCGAATTCATGACCCGCCTGCATGCCGAACTGGCGCAGCCGGGCACCTGCGTGGCGGGTTACAACACCTTGCGCTTCGATGACGAGGTCACGCGCTACAGCCTGTACCGCAACTTCTTCGACCCTTACGCCCGCGAGTGGCAGGGCGGCAACAGCCGCTGGGACCTCATCGACATGGTGCGCACCGCCTACGCGCTGCGACCCGAAGGCATCGTCTGGCCCGAGCAGGACGGCGTCGTCAGTCTCAAGCTGGAGCGCCTCACCTCGGCCAACGGCATCGAGCACGGCCAGGCGCACGACGCACTGTCGGACGTGCGCGCCACCATCGCCCTGGCGCGGCTGGTGCGCGACCGTCAACCCAAGCTCTACGACTATCTTTATCGCCTGCGTGGCAAGCAGGGGGTGCTGGATCAGGTGCGGGTGCTGCAGCCCATGGTGCACATCTCCGGCATGTTCTCCGGGGCGCGGCACTATCTGTCCGTGGTGCTGCCGCTGGGCTGGCACCCGCGCAACCGCAATGCGCTGATCGTCTGCGACCTGGGCAGGGACGTTTCGCCGTTGTTGGAGCTGGATGCGGAAACCCTGCGCAAGCGTCTCTATACCCGTCGCGACGACCTGGCTGAAGGCGAGCTGCCGGTACCGCTGAAGCTGCTGCACATCAACAAATGCCCGGTAGTAGCGCCGCTGTCGGTGTTGCGCCCGCAGGACCGCGAACGCATTGGCCTGGACCTCGACGCCTGCCTGGCGGCGGCGCGGACGCTGACCGACGCGAAAGCGAACTGGCAGGACAAACTTGCTCCCCTGTATGCCGAGGAAAGTTTCACCGCCAGTGAAGATCCCGAGCAGCAGTTGTATGACGGATTTATCGGCGACCGTGATCGCCGATTGTGCGAACAGGTGCGCCAGGCCGATCCCGTGCGGTTGGCGAAAGAACAATGGCCGTTCGACGATGCGCGACTTCCCGAACTTCTCTTCCGTTATCGGGCACGCAATTTCCCGGAAACTTTGAGTGCCACGGAACAGCAACAATGGCAGGACTTCTGCCGTGCGCGCCTGAGTCAGGCCGAGTGGGGCGCGCCCAATACTCTGGACAACTTTGCCGCGGCAATGAGCGAGCAATTGGTCAATGCCACGCCGGCTGGCCGCGCGGTGCTGCAAGAGTGGGATAAGTATGCGCAGGTGCTGCGCGCGCGCTACAGCCTGTAGCGCCGCGCACTTTTCTGCAGGCAATAAAAAACGCCAGCGCGAAGCTGGCGTTTTTCATGTCCGCAAGGCTTAGCCCAACAGCGTGGCCCAGCCTTCTACGGCCTCGGCGCCCCACTTGGCTTTCCATTCCTTGAGGGTCTTGTGGTTGCCGCCCTTGGTTTCGATGACTTCACCGGTGTGCGGGTTCTTGTATTGCTTGACCTTGCGAGCGCGTTTGCTGCCGGTGGCTTTTGCGGCGCGCGGCGACTTGCTCAGTTTCGCGTCCGGATCGAGCAGGGCGATGACGTCACGCAGGGACTTGCCATAGCTGGCCATCAGCGCGCGAAGTTTCTCTTCGAACTCAAGCTCTTTCTTCAGCTTGTCGTCCTGCTCCAGGGATTTCAGGCGCTCCTGAAGTTCCTTGATGGCTTCTTCGGTAGCGCGGTACTCGTTGATCAGCGACATGTTGGGTACCTTGTTCTGGGGTCCAGCGGTGGCGGATAGTTTGTAGCAGACATAATAGTCAGCGAAGTTGTTCAAGTAAATGCTTGGGAAAAGTTTTGTCGGTAATTGTCGACTTATTTAACTAATTCATTCGTCGGTAATTAATCGATGCACTCGCAATGCACCGAACTGGCTCTCGTCGGGGCACTGCGGCAATGGCTGATCTTTTCCCCGGCAGCCGCTAGAATGGCGGCCTTCGCGATGTATCTGGAGTACACCCATGCGCACTTTCCGACTGGTGATCGCCTGCCCCGACGGGGTTGGCATCGTCGCCAAGGTGAGTAATTTCCTGGCCACTTACAACGGCTGGATCACCGAGGCCAGTCACCATTCCGACAACGACAACGGCTGGTTCTTCATGCGGCACGAGATTCGCGCCGATTCCCTGCCGTTCGACATTGACGGTTTCCGCCAGGCCTTCGCGCCGATCGCCCGCGAGTTTTCCATGGAGTGGCGGATCACCGACTCTTCGGTGAAGAAGCGCGTGGTGCTGATGGCCAGCCGCGAGTCCCATTGCCTGGCCGACCTGCTGCACCGCTGGCACAGCGGCGAGCTGGACTGCGAGATCCCCTGCGTGATCGCCAACCACGATGACCTGCGCAGCATGGTGGAGTGGCACGGTATCCCGTACTTCCACGTGCCGGTGGACCCGAAGAACAAGCAGCCGGCCTTCGAGCAGGTGTCGCGCCTGATCGACGAGCACCAGGCCGACAACGTGGTGCTGGCGCGCTACATGCAGATCCTGCCGCCGGACCTGTGCCAGAAGTACCGCCACCAGGTGATCAACATCCACCACAGCTTCCTGCCGTCCTTCGTCGGCGCCAAGCCTTACCACCAGGCCTCGCTGCGCGGCGTGAAGCTGATCGGCGCGACCTGCCACTACGTGACCGAGGAACTGGACGCCGGCCCGATCATCGAGCAGGACGTGGTACGCATCAGCCACCGCGACAACATCGAAGACCTGGTGCGCCTGGGCAAGGACGTGGAGAAGCTGGTGCTCGCCCGCGGCCTGCGTTATCACCTGGAAGACCGTGTGCTGGTGCACGACAACAAGACCGTGGTGTTCGACTGATCCACCCGGTTGTTCGTTACACTGGGGACTCCGCATGCTCCCGCCGTCGTTCGGCGGCGGGCGCTGCGCTCGCAGGAGACGCCGCCATGAGCGACCCGAAGAACCCCGGCACTGCCACCCCGCCGCCCACCCTGGGCGAAGGCTGCACCAGTCGCTACGACCCCGAAGCGCTCAGCGAAGAGGACGGCACCGAGTTTCCTGGCGCCGCGGAACTCTGGGACTCGCTCCAGCCGACCCCGTCGGACGCTGAAAAGCCTTCCAGCGACTGATCCTCAGGCGCTTTCCCTCAGCCCCATCAGCTTGCGCAGCAACGGCCGGCCCGCCATCAGGGCGAACACCGGCGCGCCCATCACCAGATAGAAGTAGTAGGTCACCACGCGCCAGATCAGGATGGCCGCGGCCGCCGTCGACTTGCCCACCAGCGGGGCGAGCAGTGCGGCGCTGGTCAGCTCGGTGCCGCCGGCGCCGCCGGGCAGCAGCGTGGCCAGGCCCGCCGCCAGCGACAGCAGCTGGATCAGGAACAGCCAGGCCCACTGCAGGTCCACGCCCAGCGCCTTGAGGGTGATGTAGAGCACCGAGAAACGCAGGGTCCAGTGGCAGCAGGTGAAGAAGAAGATCAGCGCAAGGCGCCGCTTGGGCTGGCGCAGGCAGCTCACCAGGGTGTCGCGGAAATGCAGGCACTTGCGCGCCCAGTGCAGGCGCGTGCGCGGCTTCATCCCCAGACGCTGGAACAGCCGGCCGTTGGCCTTGATCACCCGGCGCTGGAAGCGCGCCAGCAGGACCACGCCGAAGAAGATGCCGCCCAGCAGCACGCCGCTGGTGATCAGCGAGGTCTCCAGGTTCGGGCTGACGCTGTGGGATAGAGCCCAGACCAGCACCGCCGCCAGCGCACAGATGAAGAACAGCAGGTCGCTCAGCTGATCCACGGCGAAGATCGCGCTGCTGTGCGCCGGGCGCATGCCGTGGCGGGCCAGCAGGGCCATCAGGGTCAGCGGGCCGCCGGTGCCGCCGGGGGTGGCATAGAAGGCGAACTCCGAGGCCATGATGATGCCCACCGAACGCACCTTGCCGATCTCGCCGGCGCGGCCGTTGAGCAGCACGCGCAGCTTCTGCGCGTTGATCAGCCAGCACAGGCAGATCATGCCGAACATCATCATTAACTGGTCGAGAGGGAAGGCCAGGACGTGGTCGAGCATCTCCCGGCCGCCGAGGGCGAGCGGGATCAGCGAGGCACCGACGAGGCCGAGCAGCAGCCACCCGGCACGGCTCACGGACGCACCTCAAGGGCAAGGAGAGGGGAAGGCGGGGCGAAGCGGATAACCAGGGCCTCCTGTCGGAATCGAACTGTCATGCTGAGTGGACCGTCATCGGCATGGGGCGTTCGCCTGACTTTCTGTGGGCAGGGCGCCGCCGTGCGGCGGCGCCCGAGCCTCACTCGGCGGGCTTGTCGGCCGCCGAGTCGCCGGCGCCTTGGTCCAGCGCCTTGTTTTCCCAGCCTTCCTCGCCGGGCAGGATCAGGTTCAGCAGGATGGCGACGATGGCGCACAGGGCGATGCCCTTCAGGCCGAAGTCGTCCGGGCCGGTGCCGGTGCCGATCAGTACGCCGCCGATGCCGAACACCAGGGTCACCGAGACGATGCACAGGTTGCGCGCCTGGGACAGGTCCACCTTGTGGCGGATCAGGGTGTTCATGCCCACCGAGGCGATGGTGCCGAACAGCAGGCAGAGGATGCCGCCCATCACCGGCACCGGGATGCTCTGCAGGATGGCGCCGAACTTGCCGACGAAGGCCAGGCTGATGGCGAACACCGCCGCCCAAGTCATGATCTTCGGGTTGTAGTTCTTGGTCAGCATCACCGCGCCGGTCACTTCCGCGTAGGTGGTGTTCGGCGGGCCGCCGAACAGGCCGGCGGTGGAGGTGGCGATACCGTCGCCCAGCAGGGTGCGGTGCAGGCCCGGCGTCTTCAGGTAGTTCTTGCCGGTCACGCCGCCCACGGCGATGACGCCGCCGATGTGCTCGATGGCCGGGGCCAGCGCCACCGGGACGATGAACAGGATGGCCTGCCAGTTGAATTCCGGCGCGGTGAACTTCGGCAGCTCCAGCCAGGGCGCGGCGACGATCTTCGCCACGTCGACCACACCGAAGGCGAAGGACAGGCCGTAGCCCACCAGCACGCCGGCGATGATCGGTACCAGGCGCAGCATGCCCTTGCCGAACACCGCGACGATCAGGGTGGTCAGTAGCGCCGGCATGGAGATGAACATGGCGGTCTTGTAGGGGATCAGCTCGGTGCCGTCACCGGCCTTGCCCATCGCCATGTTGGCGGCGATCGGCGCCATGGCCAGGCCGATGGAGATGATCACCGGGCCGATGACCACCGGCGGCAGCAGGCGGTCGATGAAGCCGGTGCCCTTGATCTTCACCGCCAGGCCCAGGAAGGTGTAGACGAAGCCTGCCGCCACCACGCCGCCCATGGTCGCCGCCAGGCCGAACTGGCCCTTGGCGAGGATGATCGGGGTGATGAAGGCGAAGCTGGAGGCCAGGAACACCGGCACCTGGCGCCCGGTGACGATCTGGAACATCAGGGTGCCGAAGCCGGCGGTGAACAGCGCGACGTTCGGGTCGAGCCCGGTGATCAGCGGCATCAGCACCAGCGCGCCGAAGGCCACGAAGAGCATCTGGGCGCCAGAAATGATCTGGCGCCACAGCGGTTCGTTGAATTCATCGGCCATGAATCAGGTGTCCTTCTGCTTGGTGCCGAAGATCTTGTCACCGGCATCGCCCAGGCCCGGCATGATGTAGCCGTTCTCGTTCAGGCACTGGTCGATGGAGGCGGTATAGATGAGCACGTCCGGATGCGCATCGTTGACCGCCTTGATCCCTTCCGGCGCGGCCACCAGCACCATGGCGCGGATATCCTTGCTGCCGGCCTTCTTGAGCAGGTTGATGGTGGCGACCATGGAGCCGCCGGTGGCCAGCATCGGGTCGATGATCAGCGAGCGGCGCTCGGCGATGTCCGGCGCGAGCTTTTCCAGGTAGGTGTGGGCTTCGAGGGTTTCCTCGTTGCGTGCCACGCCTACTGCGCTGACCTTGGCGCCCGGGATCAGGGTGAGCACGCCGTCGAGCATGCCGATGCCGGCGCGCAGGATCGGCACCACGGTGATCTTCTTGCCGGCGATCTTCTCCACCTGCACGGGGCCGGCCCAGCCTTCGATCTCGTAGTTCTCCAGCGGCAGGTCCTTGGTCGCCTCGTAGGTCAGCAGGGCGCCTACTTCCTGGGCCAGCTCGCGGAAATTCTTGGTACTGATATCGTGACGGCGCATCAGTCCGATCTTGTGGCGGATCAGGGGATGGCGAATCTCGAGTACGGGCATGGGCGGGGTCTCCGGACGGGCTGGCAAAAAAATTGCGGTAGCGTAATGCATCCTAGCTACCTTGGGCCACGATTGTCGGCGACATTCGTCCGTTGACCCTTGCCCCATGGCACGCCGATAGGTACCTTTGCGCACTTTTTCACGGGAGAACCCCCATGTCCGTCGATCTCGCGCACATCCGCCAAGTCATGGCCGAAGCCGACTGCCTGTACACCAACGCCGAGGTAGAGGCCGCCATCGCCCGTGTGGCCGAGGCCATCAACGGTTCCCTGGCCGACACCAACCCGGTGGTGTTCTGCGTGATGAACGGCGGCCTGATCTTCTCCGGCAAGCTGCTGCCGCTGCTGAACTTCCCGCTGGAAGCCTCCTACCTGCATGCGACCCGTTACCGCAACGAGACCACCGGTGGCGAGCTGTTCTGGAAGGCCAAGCCGGAAATCTCCTTCATCGACCGCGACGTGCTGATCATCGACGACATCCTCGACGAAGGGCACACCCTCTCGGCGATCATCGACTTCTGCAAGCATGCCGGCGCCAAGCGCGTGCACACTGCCGTGCTGATCGACAAGGACCACGACCGCAAGGCCCGCCCGGACCTGAAGGCCGACTACGTGGGTCTGTCCTGCATCGACCGCTATATCTTCGGCTACGGCATGGATTACAAGGGCTACTGGCGTAATGCTGCCGGCATCTTCGCTGTAAAAGGTCTCTGAAGATGAGCGGGCCGCGTTTTCTCGACAGTGCGCTGTTCGATGAGGTCGCGGCCCGCGCCGCCGCCAGCCCCCGGCGCCGGCAGAACCACAATTTCCATGAGCAGAGCGAGCCCTGCCATCGCCTGCTCAATGCGCTGCAGCCCGACACCTACATCCCGCCCCATTGCCATCGTCACCCGGACAAGGCCGAAAGCCTGCTGGTGGTGAAGGGCGCGCTGGGGCTGCTGATCTTCTCCGACTCCGGCGAACTGCTGAGCACCCGCGTGCTGCGCGCAGGTGGCGAGTGCGTCGGCGCCGACCTGCCGCCGGGCACTTTCCACGCCATCGTCGCGCTGGAGCCGGACAGCGTGATGTTCGAAGCCAAGGCTGGCCCCTTCGTGCCGTTGGGCGAAGACGAGCGCGGACAGTGGGCGCCACGTGAAGGCGAGTCGGGCGCGATCGAATACCTGGCGTGGATGCGCGCGCAGTTCCCCGCCTGACGTAGGGCGTATGACGTTCCACGTTATACGCCGATCGGCCTTTGTTTCAGGGCGCTCCGAGTTCAAGTCTGGCGCCGGCGATGAGCGCGATGCAGCGGCGTACAACCGTGAACGGTTGTACGCCCTACGATGTCGGAAACATTGAGCGTGATCGATGCGTGCATGGGTAAGCATGCATTTTTGCCGATGCATGCCCCACCTATCCTGCGACCCTCACAAGACAACCGTCCCGAGGTTCGCATGTCCCGTCTCCTTTATATCGATGGCCAATGGCAGGCCGCCGACAGCGGCGCCGTCTTGCGCCCGATCGCTCCCGCTACCCGCGAAGCGCTGCCGGAAGTCGCCTGTGCCGGCGTATCCGACGTGGAGCGCGCCGTTGCCGCGGCCAAGCGCGCCTTCGCTGACTGGCGCCTGACCAGCGCCGCCCAGCGCGCCGGTTACCTGCGCGCCTTCGCCGAGCAGCTCGAGGCCCGCCGCGAAGTGCTGATCGCCCTGCAGATGCAGGCCAGCGGCAAGCCGCGCCTGGAAGCCGAAATCGATATCGGCGACGCCATCGCCACCTTCGCCTACTACGCCGAACTGGCCGACCAGCTGGACGCCCGGCAGAACGCCGAAGTTGCGCTGCCGGACGCCGGCTACCGCTCGCAGACCCGCTTCGAGCCCATCGGCGTGGTCGGCCTGATCGTACCGTGGAACTTCCCGCTGGTGACCAGCGCCTGGAAAGTCGCGCCAGCCCTGGCCGCCGGCTGCACCGTGGTGCTCAAGCCCTCGGAGATCACCCCGCTGATCGAACTGGTACTGGGCGAGATCGCCGACGCCATTGGTCTGCCGGCCGGCGTGCTGAACCTGGTGCCGGGCCTGGCTGATGCCGGCGCTGCACTGTGCAGCCATCCGGGCATCGCCAAGCTGTCCTTCACCGGCAGCAACGTCGTCGGTCGCAAGGTCATGGAAGCAGCGGCGGCGCGTACCCTGCCGCTGGGCCTGGAACTGGGCGGCAAGTCGCCGATCCTGGTGTTCGAGGACTGTGACCTGGATGAGGCGGTGCAGTGGATCATCGCCGGCGTCTACTGGAATGCCGGGCAGATGTGCTCCGCCACCTCGCGCCTGCTGGTGCAGCAATCCATCGCCGCGCCGTTGCTGGCGAAGCTGAAGGTCGCGGTGGAAGGCCTGCGTGTGGGTGACTCGCTGCTCGGTGAGACCGACATGGGCCCGATGACCAGCGAAGCGCAGTACCGCAAGGTGCTCGACTACTTCGCAGTGGCCCGCGACGAAGGCCTGGCCTGCCTGACCGGCGGCGAAGCGGCCGAGGGCTGGTTCATCCAGCCAACCGTCTACACCGAGGTACCGGCGGACAGCCGCCTGTGGCGCGAGGAAATCTTCGGCCCGGTACTCTGCGTGCGCACCTTCGGTGATGAAGCGGATGCCCTGCGTCAGGCCAACGACAGCGACTTCGCCCTGGCCGCCACCGTGTGCAGCGCCGATCTCGCGCGCGCCCAGCGCGTTGCCGAGAATCTGGAAGCCGGTAACGTCTGGCTGAACTCGCCGCAGGTGGTATTCCCGCAGACCTCCTGGGGCGGCGGCAAGCGCAGCGGCATCGGCCGCGAGCTGGGCCCGTGGGGCCTGTCGGCGTTCTTTGACATCAAGCACATCACCGCGCCGCGCTGATCGGCGTCACCCCGTGCTCCAGGCGCAGGTCCTCGACCAGCGCCTGGAGCGCTTCGTTGTGCCCCGGCTCATCGCGTACCACCAGGCTGTGGGTGATGCCGTAGCCGAGGCTGTCCGGCAGCAGCGCGCGCATCTCGCCCTGTTCCACCCAGCGCTCGGCATAGTGCGTGGGCAGGTAGCCCAGGTGGGTGCCGGCGCGCACGGCGTGCAGCACCGCCTCCATGTGCTGGGCGAAGGCCGTGCTGCGCTGCGGGTCGGCCGGCAACTGCACGTCGGCCACGGCGTAGCCGTGCTGAATCCAGTTGCAGGACTCCAGCTCGGCGGCCTCTTTCACGTCCTGGTCGAACAGCGGATGCTCGCGCCCGCAGAACACTGCCACTCGTTCGTGGTACAGCGGCTCGTAGCGCAGGTTCGGCAGACGCCGGCTGAAGCAGGCGATGGCCAGGTGCAGGCGACCGCTGAGTACCAGGCGCTCCAGCTCGCTGGAAGATTCGATGAGGAAGTGCAGACGCACGTCCTGGTCGCGGCGGTTGAAGCGCGCCAGGGTCTGCTGGATGCGTGCATCGGGCAGGGTGGCGATGTTGTCGGCCAGGCCCAGGTGCAACTCGCCGACCAGGCGCCCGGCGAGGGATTGCACCTGATCGCGGAAGTCGCCCAGCGCGGCGAACAGGTTCTGCGCATAGTCCAGCACCCGCTCGCCTTTCTCGGTCAGGCGAAAGCCGCTCTTGCCGCGTTCGCACAGGCGGTAGCCCAGGCGCGTTTCCAGGCTGGCGATGTGCGTGCTGATGGTCGACTGGCCCATGCCCAGTTCGCCCTGGGCGGCGGAGAAGCCGCCGCAGCGCACCACACAGGCGAAGATGCGCAGCAGGCGCAGGTCGAGGTCGGAGACGTTGTGCAGCATGGCGGTTTTGATTCGTGATGGACGATGTGTGGGGGTTCTCGCTTCGAAGGCTATCAATGTATCGGCGGGCTTGCCATGTGCGCCTGTCGTGGCGCTTTGGACGCGTGCTAGAGTGCTTGGCCCAGTCCCGCGGAGGTGATGATGTCCGTTCGCATGCCGGGCGCCGTGTTGGCGCTGTTGTTCTGCTTTCCCCTGGCGACCCTGGCCGCGCCGATGCACAGCCAGTTCCTGCCGCCGGACGACGCCGGCCTGCGCCAGGGCGAGCCGGAGCAGCAGCAACTGTTGCAGGTCACCGAATACAGCGTGGTGCTGGGCAACCAGCGCCAGTCCAACCAGCAGCCGATCCCGATCACCACGCCGTCGCTGCTGCGCCTCAAGGGCAAGCCGCTGAGCAAGGGCGCGCAGATCAGCCAGGTGGTCATCAGCTTCGATGCCGAGGGCAAGAGCCTGAAGAAGCCGGCCTACGACGAAAAGACCCGCGTGCTCAGCCTGTATTACCCGCAGACGGCTTATCCACAACTGCTCGACCTGCTGCGCAACGGCACCGTCTACGTGCAGTTCCTCACCTACGGCAACGGCCATATCTGGGCCGACCTGCATACCGGGGCGGTGCGCGCGCGTTGAGCCGCGCCCGGCGCAGGGGTAAACTGCCCGACCCGTGGTGCCCGGCCTGAGCCGATGCCGGCCGCGATCCCCGAGACAGCCGTAGAGAGAAGCGAGCGATGCGTAAAGACAAGAAGCAGGTGATTGGCGAAGAGATCGACGACGCCGAGATCAAGCTGTTCCTCGACGTGGAACCGGCCGACGACACCCCGGCGTCCCTGCACAAGCTGGTCAAGGCCTACCGTGGCCTGCGCATCGACGACTTCGAGCGCTTCGTCGGCTTCTTCGTCGAAGCCGGCTACGACCTGTCCGCCAAGGATGCCCAGGGCAAGGACTTCGTCGCCCTGATCCAGGACCAGCGCCAGGCCGAGCCCTACATCGAAGTGATCAAGGCTGCTCGCGGCTGATCGCATCGATGCGTTGAAAAGCCCGCCTTGTGCGGGCTTTTTCGTTTGAGGGCGAGCAGGAAGCACGCCTTGTAGGATGGCGTGGAGCGCAGCGATACCCATCAATCCCGTGCCACGGACAGCATGGGTATCGCTGCGCTCCACCCATCCTACGAACAGACTCGCCGGACCCTCGTCGAATCCCCGCCTAGACTTCTCCTTAGAACGATAACGACAAGGCGAGGACGAAGCCGTGCAAGTACAGCCCTATCTGTTTTTCCATGGTCGCGCCGATGAGGCCATTGCCTTCTACCAGCAGGCGGTGGGCGCCCAGCTCGGTGCGCTGATGCGCTTCGAAGAGGCTCCCGGTCCGTCGCCGGTGCCCGATGGCTGGCTGGACAAGGTGATGCACGCCAGCCTCAGGATCGGCGAGACGGAGGTCTTTCTCTCCGATGGCCGTGGCGAGCACAACGCCGCTTTCAATGGCTTTTCCCTGCACCTGACGTTGCGCAGTGTCGTGGCGGCGGAACAGGCGTTCGCCGCGCTGGCCGAGGAGGGCAAGGTGGAGGTGGCGATGGAAAAGACCTTCTGGGCCCAGCGTTTCGGCATGCTCACCGACCGCTTCGGGGTCGGCTGGATGGTCAGTTGCCACTGAGCCGCGTTGATGACAGAAACGAAAAAGCCCGCCATCTGGCGGGCTTTTTCATGAGCGCAGGGCTCAGGACGCGGCGACGATCTGCAGACGGTCGGCGGTCATCTGGTTGACTTCGCGGTATACCGCGGCGTCGGTTTCCAGCTGCTTCTCGCGGGCCGGGAAGATCTCCTTGAGCTTCGCGGTCCACTCGGCCGACTGGTAGCGCTCGGGGAAGCAGCGCTCCAGCAGGCCCAGCATGATCGACACGGTCACCGAGGCGCCCGGCGAGGCACCGAGCAGGGCGGCGATGCTGCCGTCCTGGGCCGCCACCAGTTCGGTACCGAACTGCAGGATGCCGCCTTTCTTCGGGTCCTTCTTGATGATCTGCACGCGCTGGCCGGCGGTTTCGAGGCGCCAGTCGGCCGGGTTCAGTTCCGGGTAGAACTTGCGCAGGGCTTCGATACGCTGGTCCATGGACTGCATGACTTCCTTCACCAGGTAGCGGGTGAGGTCCATGTTGTCGCGGGCCACGGCGAGCATCGGCAGCAGGTTGCTGGTGCGCACCGAGAGCGGCAGGTCGAGGAACGAGCCGTGGCGCAGGAACTTGGTGGAGAAACCGGCGTACGGGCCGAACAGCAGGGAAGTCTTGCCCTCGACCACGCGGGTGTCCAGGTGCGGCACGGACATCGGCGGGGCGCCCACTTCGGCCTGGCTGTAGACCTTGGCCTGGTGGTGCTTGACCACTTCCGGATTATCGCAACGCAGCCACTGGCCGCTCACCGGGAAGCCGCCGAAGCCCTTGCTTTCCGGAATGCCGGACATCTGCAGCAGCGGCAGCGCGCCGCCGCCGGCGCCGAGGAAGACGAACTTCGCCTTGACCTTGCGCGAGTCGCCGGTCTGGGTGTTCTTGATGTCCACCAGCCAGCCATCGCCTGCGCGCTCGAGGCCCACGACCTTCTGGAAGTAGCGGACTTCGCTGCCTTCGCGGCTGGAGAGGTAGCCCAGCAGCTGGTTGGTCAGGGCGCCGAAGTTGACGTCGGTGCCGCTTTCCACGCGGGTCATCGCGACCTGCTCGTCGGCCGGGCGGCCGGGAATGGTCAGCGGTGCCCACTCGGCGATCTGCGCGCGGTCCTCGGTGTATTCCATCGAGGTAAAGGCATGGTGCTGGCTCAGCAGCTCATGGCGCTTCTTCAGGAACGGAATGTCCTTGCCACGCACGAAGCTCATGTGCGGAACGGGGTTGATGAAGTTGCGCGGTGCGCCGAAGGCGTCCTTCCCGGTCAGGTAGGCCCAGAACTGCTTGGACACCTCGAACTGGGCGTTGATGTTCACCGCCTTCTTGATGTCGATCGAGCCGTCAGCCGCCTGCGGGGTGTAGTTCAGCTCGCAGAGGCCGGCGTGACCGGTGCCGGCGTTGTTCCACGGGTTGGAACTTTCGATGGCTCCGGATTCCTGCAGTTCGACGATCTCGAGCTTCACGCCCGGATCGACTTCCTTGAGCAGGACAGCCAGGGTTGCGCTCATGATGCCGGCGCCGACCAGCAGCACGTCCATCGATTCGATTTCGTTCTGCGCCATTAACGCGTCTCCAAAACTATCAGCAGCCAGTTGTGACAGAGGTTTCGCGCCCACTGCGCAAAACCATTGTCCGAATTCTTCTCAGGTCAAAGGACCTTTCGCGAATGTCTCGGGCCGGGATCGGAGGAGGGGAATGCGCACCTTCTCGGCAATCCACGGATGGACAAGTCATCCGCAAGTGCATCGGGGAGTGGCGCTTATGCGCGGCTTCCGGTGCCGAAAAAGCGATTCAGTGCTGCGGGGTCAGACGTCAATGGTGCTACCAACGCAAAACTCTTCATTGCTCGCCACACTCTCGTGAAGTAGTGAAAAACCTTCGATCACGCTCTTTTGGAGGCGTGAAGCTCAAAGGGGATCGTCGTCGCGGGCCGGTCCGGTCTCCGTGCGGAGGGGGCGGCTGCATCCTTGCCAAGTTCTGCGCAACGAACGTACAAAGCGCGACGGCCAGTGACCGAGGCGAGTGGCGACTCTCTTTGAGGGGTGGCAGAGGCGAGACACGGTGTGTCGGCATCGTGCGGGGCCCGACCAGGAGGCGTCCTTATAATCGGGGGGCGATTATAACGGCGAAACACAAAAAAAAGCTCTGCACCTTAGACTTTTTTCCTAGTGTGCAGGCCTTGATTTGCCATTTGCGCCCCATCCCGGTGCGTCTTGCCTCCAGGTGGGTCAACGCGGCCGATCGACGCGTGGCCAGGGAACCCTGAGAACGGGTTCCGCGTCCAATGGCCAAGCGCTATCTGCCCGCGCTGCCCGCCGGTATACTGCCGGCCATCGCTTACCCCATGGAGAGATGAGCATGCTGCCTCGCCTGTTGCTCGGCTTTATCGCTGCCGCCAGCCTGACCTTGACCGGCTGCGCGCTCAGCCCGCAACAACTCAACCCTACCCCGGAATTCAAGGGCCCCGTCGCCGCCGTTGGCCAGGGCCAGCCGGTGGTGGTGAAGGTCGTCGATGGTCGCCCGAGCACCGCGCTGGGTACCCGTGGCGGCCTGTATTCGGAAACCAGCCAGCTGACCGTGCGCAGCGAGGATGTGATCCCCAAGCTGCAGCTGCAGGCTGAGACCGCCGTGCGCCTGCTGGGCTTCACCCCGTCGGCCAACGCCTACAACGCGCCGCAACTGACCCTGACCCTGGCCGAGCTGAAGTACCAGTCGCCCAAGGAAGGCATGTACGTCACCGAGGCCGACATCGGCGCCACCTTCCGTGCCGACGTGCAGAGCGGCACCCGCCGCTACAGCGGCCGCTACGGCGCTTCGACCAACCAGCGTTTCGGCATGGCGCCCAACCAGGCGACCAACACCAAGCTGGTCAGCGAAGTCCTCAGCGACGCCCTGACCCGCGTGTTCAAGGACCCGACCATCGGCCAGACGCTGAACCAGCGCTGATCGATCTGTTCGGACATGAAAAAGCCCGGCGAATGCCGGGCTTTTTCATGGGCGGCCGATCGGGGGATCAGGCGGCCTGGTGGTACGGGTCGACCTCGACCGAGCGCATGCGCTCGTCGGTTTCCGGCAGGTCCAGGTGTTCGTGGCCGCAAGCCTGGGTGTAGACCAGCCAGTGGTCATCCTGGACGTTGAACGAGAGTTCGGTGACGACGGCTTCGATTTCTTCCAGGTGTTCGATCAGGTACGCGTTTTCGTGGGGGACGATTTCGAGCATGGCGAATCTCCTTGGCGAAAGACTTCGATTGGCAGAATTCGTTAAAGCCAGCAACGTGCCAGGACGCGGGAGAGGTCTTAGACCATTTCTCGATAATTCTTACGCTCGTCGTAAATAAGCGTTGCGCGCTGGCTGCGATGACGGCCCAGCGGATAAAATGCCGACCCATTGTTTCTCATCCATGACGGGCCATGCCCGTTCGTCCAGACTGACCCCCGCTTGGCTTCGAAGTCGTTGGTGTGCAGTTCTGAAGCGGAGGTTGTGATGTCGCTGCAGGCGCTCTGGAGTCTGTTCCAGGCCCACCCTGGTCGTCTTGTGAACGACCTGGCCCTGTTCTTCGCCCTGGCCGGAGGCTGGCTGCTGCTGGCGACCCGCCGCCGCGAACGCCTCGCCCTGGCGCGCCTGGTGGCGGAAAGCGAAGTGGAGCCGGTGGCGCTGGACAGCGTCGAGCCGATGGCGCGGCTGAACCGCTTCTTCTACCGCTTCGGCTTCGCCTGCATGATGCTGGCGCTGGCGGTCAGCTGGTACAGCACGCAGCTCGGTCAGTAACCGACGAGATGAAAAAAAGGCGCCCGAGGGCGCCTTTTTTCATGCCTGCTGCTTGAGCCGGTACTGGTTCAGGACCGGGTTGGCGTACTGCAGGATCAGGTGGCCGCGCTGCTCGGCGGGGCATTCGCCGAGGCGACGCTCCCATTCGGTGCGCGCACGCTGCAGTTCCTCGGCCTTGAACAAGGTCTCGGCGCGCGGCACTTCCAGCGCGGCGTCGCGCAGGTCGGAGGCCTCGTAGGCCAGGTAGTGCACCGGGAACAGCCGGTAGTTGCCGAGGATCTGCCGGTCCAGCTCGGCGGCGAGCTGCTTGGCGTCGGCGAAGTCGCCGGTGATTTCCTCGCCGAAGTTGATGTGCACCCGGCCCTTGTAGCCGGTGATGCCCTGCACGATGCTGCGGTCGTCCTCGCCCGGCGCCTTCCTGTACTCGCCGGTGGTAGCGCGGGTGAACAGCTCGCGGGCCTTGGCGGCGTCGCAGGGGTCGTATTCGTAGCTGATGGACACCGGGATCAGGTGCAGCTCGCGGATCACCTCGGCGAACGACTCGTCCTTGCGGCTCATGTGGAACATCTTGAGGATCGCCGAGTCGGTGCGGTCATTACCGTCCTTGGCGCGGCCCTCGGCCTGGGCGATCCAGATCGACTGGACGTCCTGGGTGATCGAGTGATTGATGTAGGCCGAAAGGTTCTGGTACGCCGCCAGCTTTTCGCGGCGCCCGCTGATGGAGCGGTGCACGATGAAGCTCTTGTTCAGGCGCATCAGGTCGCTGACGAAGGGCTTCTGCAGCAGGTTGTCGCCGATGGCGATGCGCGGCGTCGGCAGCTTGGCGTGGAAGATCGCGTAGTTGCAGAAGGCCGGGTCCATCACGATGTCGCGGTGGTTGGCGATGAACAGGTAGGCGCGGCCGGACTTCAGGCGCTCGACACCCGAATAGGTGACACCGTCGGTGGCGTGCTCGATGGTGCGGTCCACATACGGCTCGAACTTGTCCTGCAGCGCGACGACGCTGCGGATGCCGGTGACTTCGCGGGCCAGCCGATGGGCTATAAGAGGTCTGAGCAACCAGCCGAACGGGCCGGACAGACGCGGGAAACGGTAACGCGCCAGCGCGCCGAGGAAGGCGTCATCGCTCAGCAGGCGCTGCAGGACAGCCGGGACTTCGGCGTCGTTGTACGGTCGGATGGCTTCGAACTCGCCCATCATGCTCTCTATGAATTCTGGGGGTATCACGGGCCGGAGCCGCGAAGTAGACGGTCCGGAAGGGTATGCCGCCGACTCACCGGCCAGGCGGGCACCCAAAAAGACCGCGCGATTATAAACGGAAGTCACGGGGGAACCAGCGATGCTCGAAAGTCAGGCCTATTCCTGTCCCTATTGCGGAGAGCCGGCCGAGGCCGTGCTCGACCTCTCCGGAGGCGACCAGAGCTACTATGAAGATTGCCCGGTGTGTTGCCGGCCGATCCTGTTCCAGCTCCACACCGATGGGGTGGAATGGTCCCTGGAAGTCCAGCGCGAGGACGATTGATGCAGCGAATCTACGCACCCGCCGACCTGATCGAAGCCGAACTGCTGGGCGGCATGCTGGCCAACGAGGGCATTTCGTCGCACCTGGGGGGACGCCACCTCGTCGGCGGCATCGGCGAGCTGCCGGGCATGGGCCTGCTGCACCTGTGGGTGGAGGACGATGAGGCCGAGCGCGCACGGGAGCTGATCGCCGCGTACAATGCCGCGCAACCCCTGCCGGGGCCCGCCGACGACCACGAAGGCGGCCCGGGCGTCCTGCTTTGCTGAATCTCTTTCCAACAAGCCCCGACGAATCCCGATGACCAGCCGCTACGCCCTGTTCCGCTGGAACCGCGAGCTGGCCGACAGTGCCGGCTTCCCTGCCGACCTGCAGCCGCAGTGGAGTGTCGCACCCGGCGCCCGCGTACTGATGCTGCGCGAGGAGAACGGCGCGCGTCGTGCCGATCTCGCACGCTGGGGCCTGACGCCCGCCTGGTTGAAGGACCTGTCGCGAACCCCCGCCCATGCCCGCACGGAAACCATCGCCGACCAGCCGATGTTCCGTGACGCCTTCGCCCAGCGCCGCTGCCTGCTGCCGGCCAACGGCTTCTACGAGTGGCGCGGCGTGCGCAAGCGGCCGCACTGGATTTCCGGTGGCGGGCTGATCTGCTTCGCGGGGGTCTGGGAGGCGTATCCGGTGGAGGGCCACACCTATTACAGCGCGGCGATGCTGACCCAGGCGGCGGGTGATATGCGCCGGCCGTTGATCCTCGATCTGCAGGAGCAGGCGCAATGGCTGTCGAACGAGACGCCCGCCGAGCGGCTGCTGGAGCTGCTGCAACTGCCCCAGGCGCGGCTGCGCGAGCAGGCGCTGGCGAATTTCATCAATGATCCGACCTGCAACGGGCCGGAGTGCCTGACGCCGGCCTGACTGTCTCGGGAGAGAGGAGCTCCCTCTCCCTGACGGTGAAGAGAGTTCATAACTGCGGGGCCCGGTTCGCGAGCAAGCTCGCTCCTACAGGTGTCGCGAAGGAGCGGCTTCCCCGCGCTTCCACTTACACCTTGAACTGATTCACCAGCCGGCGCTGCTGTTCAGCCAGCTTGGTCAGCTCGGCGCTGGCCTGGGAGGCTTCGTCCGCGCCGCCGGCCACCTGGTTGGCGACCATGCCGATGTTGCTGACGTTGCGGTTGATGTCCTCGGCCACCGCGCTCTGCTCCTCGGCGGCGCTGGCGATCTGGGTGTTCATGTCGTTGATCACCGACACCGCCTGGGTGATCGACTCCAGTGCCTGGGCCGCTTCGCTGGCGTGGCGCACGCTGTCGTCGGTGCGTTCCTGGCTCTGCTGCATCACCTGCACCACGTCGCGGGTGCCGTTCTGCAGCTGCTGGATCATCGACTGGATTTCCTCGGTGGCCTGCTGGGTCTTCTGCGCCAGGTTGCGTACTTCGTCGGCAACCACCGCGAAGCCTCGGCCCTGTTCACCGGCGCGGGCGGCCTCGATGGCGGCGTTGAGCGCCAGCAGGTTGGTCTGCTCGGCGATGCCGCGGATGGCCACCAGGATCGCATTGATGTTCTCGCTGTCGCGGGCCAGCGACTGCACCACGCCCACCGCGCGGCCGATCTCGCTGGCCAGCGCCTGGATCGCCGTGGAGCTGCTCTCGACGATGCGCTTGCCGTGGTGTGCAGCCTGGTCGGCGTGGTTGGCCGCTTCGGCAGCATGGGTGGCGTTGCGCGCCACGTCCTGGGCGGTGGCGGTCATCTCGTGGACGGCGGTGGCCACCAGTTCGATTTCCGCCAGTTGCTTCTGCACGCCCTGGTTGGTGCGGATGGCGATGTCGGCGGTGTGCTCGGAGGAATCGCTGACGTGCTGCACCGAGGTCACCACCTGGCCGATCATGCCCTGCAGCTTGCCCAGGAAGGTGTTGAAGCCCTTGGCGATGGAGCCCAGCTCGTCGGCACGGTCGCTGGAGAGGCGGCGGGTCAGGTCGCCTTCGCCCTGGGCGATGTCATCGAGCATGCCGACCAGTTGGCGCAGCGGGCGGGCGATGCCGTGGCCGACCAGCCAGATCACGGCGAGGCCGATGGCGGCGATGATCAGACCGACCAGGGTCATGCCCAGGGTGTCGCTGTCGCGCTGGGATTTCAGGTCGCTCTGCAGCTGGTTCAGGTCGCCCAGCACGGCTTCCTGCGGCAGTTGCAGCATGAGGGTCCAGCGCGCGCCGGAGTCGGCGATGGTGAAGGGCAGGAACAGCTCGATGTGGCCGTGCTCCTTGTCCACCGAGGTCAGCGGCTGGTCGAGGGTGAGCTTGGCCAGGTTGGCCACTTCGTTGGCGTCGAGCACGCTGCTGGCGGACTCGCCGAGCTTGGCCGGGTCCTTGGTATAGGCGACCAGGCGACCGTTGGTGGAGATCAGCGCCATCTCGCCGGCGCCGTCGTAGAGCTGGCTGTCGGCGGTCTTGAGCAGGTCCTGGATGAAGTCCAGCGACAGGTCCACGCCGACGGTGCCCTTGAACTGGCCCTTGACCATGATCGGCGCGTTGAACGAAGACATCAGCACCATCTTGCCGCCCATTTCATAAGGCGCCGGGTCGATGATGCAGGGCTGGTGCTTCTCTTTCGGGCACAGGTAGTACTCGCCTTCGCGCACGCCGGTGGGCTGCATCTTCTGGCTTTCCAGAGTGTCGCCCATGGCTTCCACGGTCAGGCCGCCATCCTTGCGGTACCACCAGGGCATGAAGCGACCGCTGGCGTCGTAGCCGGGCAGCCCGGAGTACTGGCTGTCGTTGCCGGCGAAGGCGTTGGGTTCCCAGCCGGCGAAGGCGTCGAGCAGCTTGGGGTTCTGTGCCACCGTCTGGCGCAGCAGGTTGGACATGCCGGCCCGGCCGATGCCCAGCACCGGCTGGCCATTGGCGTCGGTCTCGTCGAGCAGGGCGTTGGTGTTGGCCAGGTCACGGGCGACGGTGAGGGGATATTCCAGCTCGCGCTGGATCTGGCTGACCTGGCCGCGCGCCAGGGCGACCAGGCGCTCGTTGATCACCTGTTCGAGCAGCGCCTGGGTGCGTTCCTGCACCAGCGCCTGGGTCCGCGCACCGGCGAACAGCGCATACAGCACCAGCGCGGCGACCACCGCCAGAACGCTGGCACCAGCCAGCGCGACCACGGAAAACTGGATCGACTTGAATTTCATACGGGTACCCGGAATGCGCCAGAGGTCTGCGTGTCTATCTGTATCGGCAGGTGGCGCGGTTTTCCTTAGGCGGCCGTTGTAAAGGGTTGTAACGCGGCTGTTCGCCACTTGTCGCGGGATTGTCGGCACCGACCGGGCGGTCTAGCATGTGATGTCAAAATGAAACCATGCGGCCTGGCCAAGGTGCGCGAGCCGAGGTTCGCCCGCCGTGCAAGGCATTCACCGGATGCCGCGCGACGGGCTGCCGGAGGTGCCGGCCGACGAGTCGGTCCGCTTTCGTAAGTCACTGCTGCGCCGGCTGTTTCCTGCCAGTTGCCGGGCATCGGGGGTGGGCCTACCATGCGCGCTGTCATTGGGGGATTGCATTGTTTCAGGAGAGCATCATGCCCAGCTTTTTCCGTGTAGCAGGCCTGGCCACGGCCCTGCTGCTCACCGCTTGCCAGCAGGTGAACACCACCAGCGGCGGCGTCGTTGGCGTCGAGCGCAAGCAGACCATGTTCAGCATGTTGTCCAGCGCGCAGGTCGACCAGATGTATGCACAGTCCTACCAGCAGACCCTCAGCGAGGCCTCCCAGGCCGGCAAGCTGGATGCCAGCAGTAGCGATGCCAAGCGCGTGAAGGCCATCGCCGACCGTCTGATTCCGCAGACTGGCGCCTTCCGCCAGGACGCGCCCTCGTGGAAGTGGGAAGTCAACGTCATCCAGAGCGATGAGCTCAACGCCAACTGCGGCCCCGGCGGCAAGATCATCGTCTACACCGGGCTGATCGATAAGCTGAAGCTGACCGACGACGAACTCGCCGCGGTGATGGGCCACGAGATCGCCCACGCCCTGCGCGAGCATGGCCGCGAGGCCATGTCGCGTGCCTACGCCGAACAGGTCGGCCTGGGCCTGGGCGGCCAGTTGCTGGGCCTGGGCCAGACCAGCGTCGACCTCGCCCATCAGGTCGTGGAGTACAGCATGACGCTGCCCAACAGCCGGCAGAACGAGAACGAGGCTGACCTGATCGGCCTGGAATTGGCGGCCCGGGCCGGCTATAACCCCAACGCCGCGATTACCTTGTGGCAGAAGATGGGCCAGGCCGGCGGCGATGCACCGCCGGAAATCCTCAGCACCCACCCGGCGGACAGCACGCGGATGGCCAACCTGCAGGCCGCCATCCCGAAGGTCATGCCGCTCTACGAGCAGGCCAAGACCCGCTGAGTCGTGATTTTGCAGCAGGGGTTCGTGATTCTCTCGAACGGCCAGGGGCGGCGTAAGGTTGCGCTGCTTTACCCAGTGAACAGGGAGCACTCGTGAAAATCGCTGTACTCGGAGCCACCGGGCTCCTGGGCCACCACGCCGCCCGTGCGATCAAGGCGGCCGGCCACCAGCTGGTGCTGATCCACCGACCCTCGTCGCAGATCCAGCGCCTGGCCTACCTGGAGCCTGAGTGCCGGGTAGCCGAACTTTTCGATCACCAGGGCATGGCCCGTGCGCTCAGCGGGCTGGACGCGGTGATCTTCAGCGCCGGTTACTACCCGGTGCGGCCGCGTCGCTGGCAGGAGGAGGTGGCCAGCGCACTGGACCTGACCAATCACTTCTATGCCGCCTGCCTGCAGGCGAAGGTGCCGCGCATCCTCTACGTCGGCTCGGCCTTCGCCATGCCTTCGCACCCGCAAGGGCTGCCGGGGCACGAGGGGCTGTTCTACGAAGGGCTGCCCACCGGCAAGAGCGCCTACGTGATGTGCAAGTGGGCGCTGGACGAGCAGGCCCGCGAACAGGCCCGGGGCGGCCTGCCGGTGGTGATCGGGATTCCCGGCATGGTGCTGGGCGAGCTGGACATCGGCCCGACCACCGGACGGCTGATCACCGCCATCGGCCGTGACGAGATGCTGCACTACGTGCCGGGCCGGCGGAACGTCATTGATGCCTCCGAGGCAGGGCGTGGCTTGCTGACGGCGCTCGAGCGCGGCCGGGTAGGGGAGCGCTACCTGCTCACCGGGCACAACATCGAGATGGGCGAACTGACCGCGACCATTGCCAGGCTGCTGGGCAAGCCGGCGCCGACGCCGATGCCCCTGCACCGCGCCCGTGCGCTGGCGACCCTGGGGCGCTGGCGCTATCGCCTGACCGGCAGGATGCCGCTGCTGGACGACACCGCTATCGAGGTCATGGCCGGTGGGCAGTTCCTTGACGGCCGCAAGGCGCGCGAGGAGCTGGGCTTCGAGTCCCATGTGCCGCTGCAGGACACGCTGGAGCGGGCCATTTCCTGGTTCCACGCCAACGATTACCTCTGAGCCCAGGGCTGGGGTTCCTGTAGGAGCGAGCTTGCTCGCGAACCGCATAACGCCGAGTGGCCCCTGTTCGCGAGCAAGCTCGCTCCTACAAGTGCAGCATCGGTAGCGAGAAACAAAAAAGCCCGGCATCTGCCGGGCTTTTTTGTTGTCAGGGTAGTGCCTTCTCGGCGAAGGGCCGGTTGGGCAACCCCATCTGCGCGCGGAAACTTTCCATGTCGAACAGTGTGCACAACTCCTGCACCTGGCCCTGGCTGTTGAACACCCAGAAGCCCATGGCCGAGATGCTGACGATGCGGTCGCTGACCGGATAACCCAGCACCGGGCGGGCGATGCTGCCCATCAGGGTGCTCCAGGTGAAGACCTTGCTGCCCTCGCGGATGCACTCCTCCACGACCACTTCCAGGTCTTCCATGCCGCCACGGATTTCCTCCACCAGCGCCCGGTAGCCGGCGTTGTCCAGCGGCTGGGCGGTGAAGGCGCTCTTGTAGATGAAATCCGGGCTGTGCAACTGCTCCACCAGCGCCAGGTGTCCCTTGTTCCAGGCGAGGTCGACGTGGTGGCGGGCGATCTTCTTCAGGTCTTTTTCCGGCATGGCGACATCCTTTGTCGTGGGTGGCGGAGGCGCCACTGTGTATCGGTGGCGATACACAGTGCATTGGCCGGCGCGCCAGTCACCCAGGCGAAAGCGGTCGTCAGAGCACTCCGCCCAGTTTCAGCGCGTGCCACACGGCGGCCAGGCCGAGTACGGCGAAGGCAGCGGCGGCCAGGCGGCGGATCAGGTTCAGCGGCAGGCGCTCGGCGGCGAAGTTGCCGGCCAGCACCACCGGCACGTTGGCGATCAGCATGCCCAGCGTGGTGCCGATCACCACCAGCCAGAAGTGCGGGTACTGCGCGGCCAGCATCACGGTAGCGACCTGGGTCTTGTCACCCATCTCGGCGAGGAAGAAGGCGATCAGGGTGGTGAGGAAGGGGCCGAACTTCTTCAGCGAGCCTTCTTCGTCGTCATCGAGCTTGTCCGGAATCAGGGTCCAGCCGGCCACCGCCAGGAAGGACACGGCCAGTACCCAGCTCAGCGTGGCTTCGGAGAAGAAGCTGGCGACCCAGCTGCCGACGGCGCCGGCGGCGAAGTGGTTGGCCAGGGTGGCGGCGATGATCCCGGCGATGATCGGCCAGGGTTTGCGGAAACGTGCGGCGAGGACGAGCGCGAGCAGTTGCGTCTTGTCGCCGATTTCCGCGAGGGCAACGATCAGGGTGGGGACGAAGAGGGATTCCATCAGGCGTTCCTAAAGGGGGCGGGTCGACTAATCACCATGACACGCGCCACCTGCCCGCCCCGGGTCAGGTTGCTCGTGTCATAGGTCTTGTCAAACCCGGACCTGAACGCTGCAGGTCTGGATCGTACGCGCCATGGTCTGCGGACCAAGTGTGTTGACGCGTACCGGGCGAGCAGGGCGCTCGCGGGAGACTACTCCCCTAGGACGGGGCGCATTCTGCCCAAGTCGCAGGACTTGGGCAAGCCTGCCGGTCGGATCAGTCGCGGCTGCCGCGAATGTCCATGTCCTCGTAGCGGATGAACCGAGTACCGTTCTTGAAGCGGTAGCCCAGCCAGATGGCGAGGAACAGCGGGATGGTGATGTAGGTGGCGATCAGCCCGGCCCAGTCCACGTGCTCGCCGACGAAGGCCTGGTAGTTCTGCCCCAGGGTGATGATCAGGCACAGGGTGAAGGCGAACAGCGGGCCGAAGGGGAACCACTTGGCGCGATACGGCAGGTCCTCGAGGTTGCCACCCTGCAGGACGAAGCCCTTGCGGAACCGGTAGTGCGACACCGCGATGCCCAGCCAGACGATGAAGCCGCACATGCCCGAGGCGTTGAGCAGCCAGGTGTAGACGGTCTTGTCGCCGATGAAGCTGGTGAGGAAGCACAGCGCGCCGATCAGCGTGGTGGCGTACAGCGCGTAGCGCGGCACACCGCTCTCGGACACCTGGGTGAACAGGCGCGGCGCCTTGCCCTGGGTGGCCATGGTGTAGAGCATCCGGGTGGAGGCGTACATGCCCGAGTTGCCGGCCGAGAGGATCGCCGAGAGGATCACCGCGTTCATCACGCCGGCCGCGGCGGCGAGGCCCGCGCGCTCGAACAGCAGGGTGAAGGGCGAGGTGCTGATGTCGCTGCTGTCGGTCTTGAGCAGGTTCGGATCGGTGTAGGGGATCAGCATGCCGATGACGAAGATCGACAGGATGTAGAACATCAGGATTCGCCAGAACACCTGGCGGATGGCGATGGGAATGGACTTCTGCGGGTTCTCCGACTCGCCGGCGGCGACGCCGATCAGCTCGGTGCCCTGGAACGAGAAGCCGGCGATCATCGCCACCCCGATCATCGCCTGCAGGCCGCCGACGAAGGGTGCGTCACCGGTGGTGAAGTTGCTGAAACCGGGGCTGTCGATGCCATGCATGATGCCGATGATGCTGGCCAGGCCGATGCCGATGAAGATCACCACGGCCACCACCTTGATCAGCGCGAACCAGAATTCGCTCTCGCCGAAGCCCTTCACCGAGAAGAAGTTGAGCATGAACATGATGCCCAGGAAGCCGGCGCTCCAGTACATGCCGGAGACTTCCGGGAACCAGAACTTCATCACCAGCTGCGCCGCCACCAGTTCCGCGGCAATGGTCACCGCCCAGTTGTACCAGTAGTTCCAGCCCATGGCGAAACCAAAGCCATCGTCGATGAAACGGCTGCCATAGGTGCAGAACGAGCCGGAATCGGGAATGTACGCGGCCAGCTCGCCGAGGCTGGTCATGAGGAAGAACACCATCAGGCCGATCAGCGCATAGGCCAGCAACGCGCCGCCGGGGCCGGCGGTGGCGATGGTGCTGCCGGAAGCGACGAACAACCCGGTGCCGATGGAGCCGCCGATGGCGATCATGTTCAGGTGGCGCGGTTTCAGAGAGCGCTTCAAGTGATGCGGCTTCTCTTTCGGCCCCATGGCGAAGGTCAGTTCGACGTCATCTTTGATTCTGCGATTCACGGGTGTCCTCGATTGTTCAGGGCGAGCGGCGGTGCGCCGATCCAGGCAGGCTCGGTGGAGTGTAGTGCGAGCCTGGGATCAGCGCCGGGCGCTGTAGATACGGAAGCCGTCGGCCTCGGCCAGGGTGCGGCAGGGGCCCAGGTGCTGTTCGATCAGCGGCGGGTATTTCAGGAAGCTGTTGGCCACCAGGCGCAGTTCGCCACCGGACGCCAGGTGGCGTGCCGACTGGCGCAGCAGGTGCTCGGTGGCCGCGTAGCTGGTGTGCACGCCCTGGTGGAAGGGCGGGTTGCTGACGATGGCGGCGAGGTCCTGCGGAGCGGCGTCGATACCGTCGCCGGCGATGACTTCGCCTTCCAGGCCATTGGCGGCCAGGGTCAGGCGGCTGCTTTCGATGGCGAAGGCGTCGACGTCCAGCAGGGTCAGGCGGCTCTGGGGATAACGTCGCTTGAGCGTGGCGCCGAGTACGCCGGCGCCGCAGCCGAAGTCCAGCAGGTGGCCGGCCGGCAGCTTGTCCAGGTGCTCCAGCAGCAGCGCGCTGCCGCGATCCAGGCGGCCATGGCTGAACACGCCGGGCAGGGTGATGACCTGCAGCGGGCCGTCGGCCAGCGGCAGTTCGTAGCGTTGCGCGAGGGCGTGCAGATCGGGTGCAGCCGGTGCGCCGTCGATGTGCGTGTGCCAAAGCTGGCAGTGGCGCGCACTGTCGAGCTTGCTGGCGCGGCCGAACTCGCCGAGCTGTTTGCTGGCGCGTTCGACACCGGCGCGTTTCTCGCCGACCAGGTACAGCTCCCCATCCGGCACGCAACTGGCCAGGGCGGCGAACAGGTAGTCGGTCAGTTCGCGGGACTTGGGCAGAAACAGCACGGCGGCATCGAACGGGCCCTCGGGCGGCGTCGCGCCGAAGTGGCAGCGGCCGGGATAACGGCCTTCGAGCTGCCGGGCGTCGCCGGCGTGCCAGCTCCAGCCCCGGGCCTGCGGCAGGTCGCCGAGCAGGGCGTCGGCGGGCAGGCCGGCGAGCAGGACGCGGCCCTGGAAGCGCTCGATCTGGCGCAGCAGCACTTCACTGGTGGGGGCGTTGGACATGCGGCCTCCTCGAAAAAAGGGCGCGAGTTTAGCAGGGCTGCCTTGGCCGAGCCTAGGCGAGCCGCACCTCGGCGTTCTTCCAGAAGTCGTCGCCACGCAGCTCCAGGGTGCCGGCCGCGACTTGAACGCGCAGGCGCCAGGCGGCGAGCAGGTCGCTGACGAACAGGCCGTCGACGTAGGCCATGGTCGGGCCGATCAGCGATTGCACCGGGCGCCAGGTGTCGCTGGCGCTGTCCAGCAGGATGCGGTCGATGTGTGCGTAGCCGGCGCCGCTCAGTTGGCCATCCAGCCACAGACGCAGTTCGGTGTTTTCGGCCAGCGCACGCTGCCAGTCTGCCGCCAGCCCCTGGCGTTCGGCGGCGTCCAGTTCGTGGCTGGCGGCCAGGGCGTTGGCCAGTTCGACCGGTTTGAGCATGGCGATGGCGTGGCGGTCCTCACTGCGGCACTGGCCGCTGCCGGCGCCGACACTGCGCAGCATGATGTTTGCCGGCAGCAGCGCGCAGACGCGGCGCAGCAGCAGTTGTTCGCTGGCGCTGTCGCCG
The DNA here is from genome assembly GCA_046940325.1 of Enterobacterales bacterium AE_CKDN230030158-1A_HGKHYDSX7. Classification (GTDB taxonomy): domain Bacteria; phylum Pseudomonadota; class Gammaproteobacteria; order Pseudomonadales; family Pseudomonadaceae; genus Pseudomonas. The sequence goes on from JBKYMN010000006.1 coordinate 153,182, forward strand.
TGCCAGAGCGTGACGGAGCTGACGTCCGGGCTGCGCAGCCAGTTCACTTCGGTGGCCATCTCGATGGCGATTTCCCGCTCGCGCAGGGCTTCGCCACCCAGCTCATGCCAGAACGCGGCGCGCTGCTGGCAGGGTGGGTTATCCACATCACCCAGCGGGCCGACCGCGAGGTCGTCCGGCAGCACGCGGATTTTCTTCTCGGTCAGCACGCCTGCCTCGACGGCTCGGTGCAGGGCATCGGCGGCGCCGTCACCGCAAACCAGGTGCAGGCTCATGGCGCCACCACCCGGCGCGGCTCGTCGGCGAAGAAGCCGATGGCGTTTTCGCTCAACTGGCCAACGATGCGCTGCCGTGCCTCGCGGCTGCCCCAGGCGCTGTGCGGGGTGAGGATGAAGCGTGGGATGTCGCCGGCCAGCAGCGGGTTGCCGTCCTTGGGCGGCTCCACGCTGAGCACGTCGAAGGCCGCGCCTCCCAGGTGGCCGCGGCGCAGGGTGTCGGCCAGCGCCTGTTCATCGACCAGGCCGCCGCGGGCGGTGTTGATCAGGTAGGCGCCGGGTTTCATCAGGTCCAGTTCGCGCTGGCCGATCAGGTTGCGCGTGGCGTCAGTCAGCGGGCAGTGCAAGGTCAGGGCGTCGACCTGCGGCAACAGCTCTTCCAGTGCCAGGCGATCGGCGCGCGCGGGGCGGCCGGGCAGGGCGCCGAGCAGCACGCGCATGCCGAAGGCCTCGGCCAGCCTTGCCACCGCGCCACCCAGCTCGCCGTGGCCGAGCAGGCCGAGGGTCTTGCCTTCCAGCTCGACGATGGGGAAGTCCAGCAGGCAGAACTGCGGCGCCTTCTGCCAGCGTCCTTCACGGATCGCTGCCTGGTAGTCCGGCAGGCGGGTGGCCAGGGCGAGCAGCAGCATCAGGGTGTGCTGGGCTACCGACGGGGTGCCGTAGCCCTGGCAGTTGCTGACGGTCACGCCGTGCTGGCGCGCCGCGGCGAGGTCGACGTTGTTGGTGCCGGTGGCGGCCACCAGGATCAGCTTGAGGTGCGGGCACTGTTCGAAGACTTCGGCGCCGATGCGCACCTTGTTGCTGATCGCTACCTGCGCGCCCTGCAGTCGCTCGGCCACTTGCTGCGTGTCGCTGCGGCCGTGCAGGACCAGTTCGCCGAACGCTGCGTGCAACGGAGCGAGATCGAGGTCACCGAGGTCGAGGGAGGCGTGATCGAGAAAAACGGCGCGCGGGCTGTTCATGGGCAGCTGTACCTTTTGCGGCAATTCGGACTGACGTAAGGTGACCAGCCTAACCAATTTTCCAGGGCTGTGCGGAGGTGCGATGTACTGGGCGGAATTTCTCACGGTGGCCTTCATCCACCTGCTGGCGGTGGCCAGCCCGGGCCCGGATTTCGCCGTGGTGGTGCGCGAGAGCGTGACCCACGGGCGCCGCGCCGGCACCTGGACGGCCCTGGGCGTGGGCAGCGCGATCTTCCTTCACGTGACCTATTCGCTGCTGGGCATCGGCCTGATCGTGTCGCAGTCCATCGTGCTGTTCAACGCGCTGAAATGGCTGGCGGCGGCCTACCTGCTGTACATCGGCTTCAAGGCCTTGCGCGCCCGCCCAGCGGACCCGGCAGCCGCCGAAAGCGTTGCCGCTGCGGTGGAGCGCACCGCCCGTGGGGCCTACGTCGCCGGTTTCGTCACCAACGGCCTGAACCCCAAGGCCACGCTGTTCTTCCTCTCGCTGTTCACCGTGGTGATCAACCCGCACACACCGCTGCTGGTGCAGGCCGGCTACGGCGTCTATCTCGCCTGCGCCACTGCCGCCTGGTTCTGCCTGGTGGCGCTGCTGTTCAGTCAGCAGCGCGTGCGCGCCGGCTTCGCCCGCATGGGGCACTGGTTCGACCGGGTGATGGGCGCGGTGCTGATCGGGCTGGGGATCAAGCTGGCGTTCACCGAGCTGCGTTGACGGGACACTGAAACGAAAAAGGGGCGCCGAGGCGCCCCTTTTTCATGTCGGATCGAGGATCAGACCAGTTCGATCGCCACCGCGGTGGCTTCGCCGCCGCCGATGCACAGCGAGGCCACGCCGCGCTTGCCGCCCTTCTTCTGCAGGGCGTTGATCAGGGTGACGATGATCCGCGAGCCGGTGGAGCCGACCGGGTGGCCCTGGGCACAGGCGCCGCCGTAGACGTTGACCTTGGCGTGGTCCAGGCCGTGTTCGCGCATGGCCAGCATGGTGACCATGGCGAAGGCTTCGTTGATCTCGAACAGGTCGACATCGTCCTTGTTCCAGCCGGCCTTCTTCAGCAGGTTGGTCATGGCGCCGATCGGGGCGAGGGTGAACTCGGCCGGGTCCTGGCTCTGGGTGGCGTGGGCGACGATCTTGGCCAGCGGCTTCAGGCCGCGGCGTGCGGCTTCTTCGGCGGTCATCAGGACCAGCGCGGAGGCGCCGTCGGAAATGGAGCTGGCGTTGGCGGCGGTGATGGTGCCGTCCTTGCGGAAGGCCGGGCGCAGGCCGGGGATCTTGTCCAGGTTGGCGGTCAGCGGTTGTTCGTCGTCCTTCACCACGGTCTCGCCCTTGCGGGTGGTGACGGTGACCGGGACGATTTCCGAGGCCAGCGAGCCGTCGGCGATGGCGGCCTGGGCGCGCTTGAGCGATTCGATGGCGTAGGCGTCCATCTCTTCGCGGGTGACGTTGTACTTGTCGGCGGTTTCCTGGGCGAAGGAGCCCATCAGGCGGCCGGTGCGGGCGTCTTCGAGGCCGTCGAGGAACATGTGGTCCTTGATCTCGCCGTGGCCCATGCGCAGGCCGGTACGGGCCTTCTCGATCACGTAGGGGGCGTTGGACATGCTTTCCATGCCGCCGGCGACCATCACGCTGTTGCTGCCGGCCTTGAGCAGGTCGTGGGCCAGCATCACGGCCTTCATGCCCGAGCCGCAGAGCTTGTTGATGGTGGTGCAGCCGGTGGCGGCGGGCAGGCCGGCGTTCAGCGACGCCTGGCGGGCCGGGCCCTGTTTCAGGCCGGCGGGCAGCACGTTGCCCATGATCACTTCCTGCACGTCCTCGGGCTGGATGCCGGCACGGGCGATGGCTTCGCGGATGGCGATGGCGCCCAGGTCGACGGCGGAAACGCCGGACAGGCTGCCCTGGAAGCCGCCCATGGGAGTACGGGCGCCGCTGACGATGACGATCTCGGACATGACTCTAACCTCTTCGCTCTTGTTGTGATGCGCTATACGGGTACCGGCCGTGAACGACCGGGCGCCGGGATTCTACCGCGTGACCGGATGTGGCCAAAGAGTCATCGGCAAATCACTCTTTTGACTGATGAATGGTGCGGCGGGGCGCTCTAGAGTCGGTCTCATCCTGATGAGACTCAACTCGATATCCAGCCTTGAGAGTGCGCACGCCATGCTGAAAACCCGTGTCATCCCTGCTGCACAGAACGCCTATCAGTACCCGCTGTTGATCAAGAGCCTGCTGCTGTCGGGCGGCCGCTACGAGAAGGGCAGGGAGATCGTCTACCGCGACAGCGTGCGTTACAGCTATGCCACCTTCAACGAGCGCGTGGCGCGCCTGGCCAACGTGCTCACCGAGGCCGGGGTGAAGGCCGGTGATACCGTGGCGGTGATGGACTGGGACAGCCACCGTTACCTGGAGTGCATGTTCGCCATCCCGATGATCGGCGCGGTGCTGCACACCATCAATATCCGCCTCTCGCCGGACCAGATCCTCTACACCATGAACCACGCCGACGACCGCTTCGTGCTGGTCAACAGCGAGTTCGCCGCGCTCTACCAGGGCATCGCCGGGCAACTGACCACGGTGGAGAAGACCCTGCTGATCACCGATGGCGCGGACAAGACCTGCACGCTGCCGGGCTGCGTCGGCGAGTACGAGACCCTGCTGGCCGCCGCCAGCCCGCGCTATGCCTTCCCCGACTTCGACGAGAACTCGGTGGCGACCACCTTCTACACCACCGGCACCACCGGTAACCCCAAGGGGGTGTACTTCACCCACCGCCAGCTGGTGTTGCACACCCTGGCCATGGCCTCGACCATCGGCAGCCTGGACAGCATCCGCCTGATGGGCACGGACGATGTGTACATGCCGATCACCCCGATGTTCCACGTCCACGCCTGGGGCGTGCCCTACGTGGCCACCATGCTGGGAGTGAAGCAGGTGTATCCGGGCCGTTACGAGCCGGAACTGCTGTGCAAGCTGATCCGCGAGGAGAAGGTGACCTTCTCCCACTGCGTTCCGACCATCCTGCAGATGATGCTCAACGCCGCCGGGGCCAAGGATCATGACTTCGGCGGACTGAAGATCATCATCGGCGGCAGCGCCCTCAATCGCGCGCTGTACGACGCCGCCAAGGCCCGCGGCATCCAGCTCACCGCAGCCTACGGGATGTCCGAGACCTGCCCGCTGATTTCCTGCGGTTACCTCAACGAGGAACTCTGCGCCGGCAGCGAGGATGAGCGCACCACCTACCGCATCAAGGCCGGCGTGCCGGTGCCGCTGGTGGAAGCGGCGATCATGGACGAGCACGGCCAGTTCCTCCCGGCCGATGGCGAATCCCAGGGCGAGCTGGTGCTGCGCGCGCCCTGGCTGACCCAGGGCTACTTCCAGGAGCCGCAGAAGGGCGAGGAGCTGTGGGCCGGCGGCTGGATGCACACCGGTGACGTGGCGACCCTGGACGGTATGGGCTTCATCGATATCCGCGACCGTATCAAGGATGTGATCAAGACCGGCGGCGAATGGTTGTCGTCCCTGGAGCTGGAAGACCTCATCAGCCGTCACCCGGCGGTGCGCGAGGTGGCGGTGGTCGGCGTGCCCGACCCGCAGTGGGGCGAGCGCCCGTTCGCCCTGCTGGTGCTGCGCGAGGGGCTGGCGCTGGACGCCAAGGGGCTCAAGGAGCACCTCAAGCCTTTCGTCGAGCAGGGCAACATCAACAAGTGGGCGATTCCCTCGCAGATCGCCATTGTTACTGAAGTTCCCAAGACCAGCGTCGGCAAGCTCGACAAGAAGCGCATCCGGGTAGACATCGCCCAATGGCAGGAGGCCGGCAGCGCTTTCCTCTCCACGGTGTAACCGACGACCGGCAAGTCAGGGCGTGAAGCGTGCGTGCCAAGCAAGCGCTTGGCACGGCGCAGCCCAGTGATGACGCCACCTCCGCCCGGCGCAGGCGTCTAGACAGCGCCTTTGTAAGAGAAATCACACTTTCGAGCGATCAAGCGTTGTAGGCCGCTGGCTATAGTCGCCACTACTCATAACAAAAAACACATGGAGTAGCGTCGATGAAAACCATGCAACATATCTGGCGCCTGGCACGGTTGCCGCTGGCGGTCAGCCTGGCTTCTTCCCTGGCGGCTCCTGCATCGGCCGTCAGCTTCAACATCGGGGAAATCGAAGGCTCGTTCGACTCGACGCTGTCCGTGGGGGCCAGCTGGTCGACGCAGAATCCGAACGACAATCTCATCGGCGTGAACAACGGCGGCAAGGGCCTGTCCCAGACCTCCGACGACGGCCACCTGAACTACAAGGCCGGCAAGACCTTCTCGAAGATCTTCAAGGGCATCCACGACCTTGAGCTCAAGTACGGCGACACCGGCGTGTTCCTGCGCGGCAAGTACTGGTACGACTTCGAGCAGAAGGATGAGAGCACCGAGTTCAAGCCGCTGTCCGACCACAACCGCAAGGAAGGCGCCAAGGCCTCCGGTGCGCAGCTGCTCGACGCCTTCATCTACCACAACTACAACATCGGCGACCTGCCGGGCACCGTGCGCCTGGGCAAGCAGGTGGTGAACTGGGGCGAGAGCACCTTCATCCAGAACGGTATCAGCGTGATCAACCCGTTCGACGTCACCGCCTTCCGCCGTCCGGGCTCCGAGATCAAGGAAGCCCTGGTGCCGGTGAACATGTTCTACCTGTCGCAGAACATCACCCAGAACCTCTCCGCCGAAGGCTTCTACCAGCTGGAGTGGGACCAGACCACCGTCGACAACTGCGGCACCTTCTTCTCCCAGCCCGACGTGGTCGCCGATGGTTGCACCCAGAACCTGGCGGTGCTGACCAACAACCAGGCCTCGATCAATACCCTCAACTCGCTGCTGGGCCCAAGCCTGGCGCTGGAAAGTTCGCCCTGGGGCGAGGGTATCGTGGTCAAGCGCGGCCCGGACCGTGACGCCCGCGACAGCGGCCAGTACGGCTTCGCCCTGCGCTACTTCGCCGAGGAGATCAACACTGAGTTCGGCGGCTACTACATGAACTACCACAGCCGCCTGCCGATCTTCAGCGGTCGCGGCGCGGATGCCGCCAAGGTCACCCAGATCAACAACCTGATCACCAACATCGCGGCGATCAGCCCGTCCCTGGCGGCCCAGGCCGGCGCGGCGGCGATGGCGGGCAACTCCAGCTACTTCATCGAGTACCCCGAAGACATCCGCCTCTACGGCCTGAGCTTCTCCACCACGCTGCCCACCGGCACCGCGTGGAGCGGTGAGATCAGCTACCGCCCGAACGCTCCGGTGCAGCTGAACACCACCGACATCCTGTATTCCGGCCTGGACCCGGTGGCCATCGGCGGCAACCACATCTACGACAATGCCTCGGTGCTGACCGGCACCGCCGGTGAAGACCTGCACGGCTACCGCCGCAAGGAAGTCACCCAGCTGCAGACCACCTTCACCCACTTCTTCGACCAGGTGATGGGTGCCGAGCGACTGACCATGGTGGGCGAAGTGGGCTGGACCCACGTCGGCGGCCTGGAAAGCCAGAACGATGCACGCTACGGCCGTGACCCGGTGTTCGGCCCCGGCCCGTTGAACGGCACCCTGAGCGGCCGTGCGACCTGTGAAGCGCTGAACGCCTCCACCCTTGGCGCCAGTGGCCCGCAGAACAACGTGTCGCGCAACTGCGAAAGCGAAGGCTTCACCACTGCCGATTCCTGGGGCTACCGCATTCGGGCGATCTGGGATTACAACGATGTGTTCGCCGGCGTGAACCTCAAGCCCAACGTGGCCTGGTCCCACGACGTGGACGGGTACTCCCCGGGCCCTGGCGGCAACTTCGAGGAAGGCCGCAAGGCGGTCAGCCTGGGCGTGGACGCCGACTACCTGAACACCTACACCGCAAGCCTGGCCTACACCAACTTCTTCGACGGCAAGTACTCCACCGTCGACGATCGCGACTTCGTCAGCCTGAGCTTCGGGGTGAACTTCTAAGCCGGCCGTTCAACCGGCAAGCGGCCCGCCCTCGCGGCGGGCCATCCGTGTGGCCGGGTGACCCGGCCGCGCGGCGCAGCAGACGAGACCCGCGCTACGCTTCCGCAAGGGCCGCCAGCGCGGTGGGCAAAGACTCAACGAGGACGATAAACGCATGAGAACAACAAAGATCCTGCTGCACACGGGCGCCCTGGCGCTCAGCCTCATCGCCTCCCAGGTGATGGCGGCCGTCTCTGCCGATGAAGCGGCCAAGCTCGGCACCACCCTGACCCCGATGGGCGCGGAAAAGGCCGGCAACGCCGACGGCAGCATCCCGGCCTGGACCGGTGGCCTGCCCAAGAACGCCGGCACCGCCGACAGCAAGGGCTTCCTCTCCGACCCGTTCGCCAGTGAGAAGCCGCTGTTCACCATCACTGCGCAGAACGTCGACCAGTACAAGGACAAGCTGACCCCCGGCCAGCTCGCCATGTTCAAGCGCTACCCCGACACCTACAAGATGCCGGTGTACCCGTCGCACCGTACCGCCACCGTGCCGGCCAACGTGCTGGAGGCGACCAAGAAGAACGCCACCACCACCAAGCTGCTGCAGGGCGGCAACGGCCTGGAGAACTTCCAGGTGGCCAACCCCTTCCCGATTCCGAAGGACGGCCTGGAAGTCATCTGGAACCACATCACCCGCTACCGTGGCGGTCACGTGCGTCGTCTGGTGACCCAGGCCACCCCGCAGGTGAACGGCTCCTACTCGCTGGTGTACTTCCAGGATGAGTTCGTCTTCCGCACCGACCTGAAGGACTACGACGCCAGCAAGCCGAGCAACGTGCTGTTCTACTTCAAGCAGCGTGTGACCGCTCCGGCACGCCTGGCCGGTAACGTGCTGCTGGTGCACGAGACCCTCGACCAGGTGAAGGAACCGCGTCTGGCCTGGCTCTACAACGCCGGTCAACGTCGTGTGCGTCGCGCCCCGCAGGTTTCCTACGACGGCCCGGGTACCGCCGCCGACGGCCTGCGTACCTCCGACAACCTGGACATGTACAACGGCGCGCCGGACCGCTACGACTGGAAACTGGTGGGCAAGCAGGAACTGTACATCCCGTACAACAACTACAAGATGGATGATCCGAAGCTGAAGTACTCGGACATCATCAAGCCCGGCCACCTGAACCAGGACCTGAGCCGCTACGAGCTGCACCGTGTGTGGCACGTGGTCGCCACCCTGAAGCCGGGCGAGCGCCACATCTATGCCAAGCGTGACTTCTACATCGACGAGGACACCTGGCAGGCCGTGGCGATCGACCACTACGACGGTCGCGGCACCCTGTGGCGCGTCGCCGAGGCGTTCAACCAGTACTACTACAACTACCAGGTACCGTGGTACACCGCCGAAACCCTGTATGACCTGCTGTCCGGTCGCTACCTGGTGCTGGGTCTGAAGAACGAGGAAAAATCCGCCTACGACTTCAACTACAGCGCTTCGGAAAGCGACTTCACCCCGGCAGCGCTTCGCCAGGAAGGCGTGCGCTGATCCCCCGATCCCCACGGGTGGTTCCGCGGTGAGAAAAGACCGGCCTTCGGGCCGGTTTTTTTATGGGGAATCATCTGTCAGATGAATGGGAGGCGGATTGTCAGCTGCCTTCCAGTCATCTTGTGGGCAAAGGAAACAAAATCGGCTTCAAATACCACTCACGAGCGGCTAGGCTCGGTCGACAGTGTGACCTTCGTTGACCGCTATAAGAGCTAGAGCAAGAGCCAGGCCGATGACCGACTTCTCGACTCTGCCAAGACTGACCGATGTTCCGCCCAGCACGGCCGGCAGCCGTTTCTTCCGGCCGCCGCTGCCGCATGGCCACGTCGCGCGCTCGCGCCTTTGCCAGCGCATGGCCGCCGGGCTGGAGGGACGGCTGATACTGGTGTCTGCCCCGGCGGGGTTCGGCAAGAGCTCCCTCGCCATCGAATTCTGTCAGACGCTGGAAAGCCAGTGGCGCAGTCTGTGGCTGGGGCTCAGTGCCAGGGACAGCGATCCGGGACGTTTCCTCGAACGCCTGCTCGATGGCTTGCGCCTGCATTTCCCGACCCTCGGCGAGGAAGCCCTGGGCCTCTTGAAGATGCGCCAGCGGCACCAGCCCTTCGCCTTCGAAGCCTGGCTCGACGACCTGCTCGACGAACTGGTGGACAGCCTGTCCGCCGACCGGCCGCTGCTGCTGGTCCTCGACGACTACCACCTGGCCCAGGGCGCGGTGCTCGACCGTTGCCTGCAATTTCTCCTCAATCACCAGCCGCCCGGCCTGGTGGTTCTGGTCACCAGCCGCCAACGCCCGGACTGGCACCTGGCGCGCCTGCGCCTGTCCCGGCAACTGCTGGAGTTCAATGAGCAGGACCTGCGCCTGACCGTCGAGGAGACCGCGCAACTGGTCAGCGCCAATGGTGCGCAACTGGACGACAACGCCCTGGACAACCTGGTGGAGCGCAGCGAAGGCTGGATCGCCGGGTTGCGCCTGTGGCTGCTGGCCCATGGCGACGAGTTGGCGGCCAAGGTGCCCGATCTTTCGGTGCACGGCGCCGAAGAGCTGATCCGCGATTACCTGCTCGAAGAGGTGATCGACAAGCAGTCGCCGGAAGTCCAGGTCTTCCTGGCCCAGACCGCGCGTTTCGAGCGCTTCAGCGCCGAGCTCTGCGATGCCCTGCGCGATGCCCACGACAGCGCTGCCATCCTGCGCCACCTGCAGCAGCACCAGGTGTTCCTGGTGCCGCTGGACGAGCAGGGCCAATGGTTCCGCTACCACCACCTGTTCTCCGACCTGCTGCTGGCGCGCCCGCTGCCCGGCTCCGGGCCTTCGGCCGCCGCGCTGCACCTGCGCGCCTGCCGCTGGTTCAGCGCCCAGGGCCTGTTCGACGATGCGGTGGAGCAGGCCCTGCGCGCCGGCCACCCGGAAGTGGCGGCGAGCCTGGTGCAGAGCCTGTCCGAGGAGCAACTGCTGGCCGAGCAGAACGTCGCCACGCTGCTGCGCTGGAAGATGGACCTGCCCGACAGCCTGCTGGCCAGCACGCCGCGCCTGATCGTGCTGTACAGCTGGGCGCTGGCGCTGGCCTGCCAGCTGGATGCCGCCGAAGAACTGGCTGCACAGCTGTCGCGCTTCCTTCCCGCCGCCGATGCCACTGCCCATCGCGACCTGCTCGCGCAGTGGCAGGCATTGGCCGGCGTGATTGCCCGCGGCCGAGGCGAGATCGACGCCGCCGAGCGGCATTGCGAAGAGGCCATGCACGGCCTGGGCCCCGAACGTTTCGGCCCGCGCCTGCTGTGCCTGTCGACCCTGAGCAACCTGGCCATCGTGCGTGACGACCTGTGGCGTGCGCGCGGGCTGAACCGGGAGGCGCTGGAGCTGGCGCAACGCTTCGGCGTTCCGCTGTTCGAGGCCATGGTGCATTACGACCGTGCGCGCGTGCTGCAGGCGCGCGGCGAGGTGCTGCGCGCCGAGGAGGAAGTGCGTCAGGGCCTGGCCCGGCTGTCCGGCCTGTCCTCCCAGCGTCGCTACGCCGTGCGTGGTCGGCTGATGCTCTACCAGGGCTACCTGCGCAGCCTTGCGTTCCAGCCGGACGAGGCGCGCAAGTGCCTCAAGGCCGGCATCGAGGAAGCCCGCGCCTGCCGCGACATCAGCCTGGTGATCGGCTTCTGCGTCCTGGCCAGCCTGGAAGGGCGGCTGGGCAACTACACCCGCGCTTTCGCCCACCTCGCCGAGGTCGAGCGGATGATGCACGTGTGGGATGTGCCGCCGGTCTATTACCTGTCGGCCATTACCCTGATCAAATGCGAACTCTGGCTCGGCCAGGGCCAGGTCGAGCTGGCCAGCGCCTGGCTGGAGCGTCTGCGCGACACCTACACCGGCGCCGAACCGGCCACCCCGCCGGAGTGTTCGCCGCAGTTGCCGCGCAACGTGGAGATGCTCCAGGCCCAGCTGGAACGCCGCGAAGGCCGCATGCCGGAGGCCGAGGCGCGGCTGCGCGCCGTGGCCAGTGGTGCCCTGCAGGGCGGGGCGCAATTGCAGGCGCGCTTTGCCCAGGGCCAGCTGGTCGCCCTGCTGCTGCAGGACGGCCGCGAGCGCGAAGCTTCCTTCGAGCTGGGCGAGTGCCTCAACGGCCTGGCCGTCGGCCTGCTGATCCCGTTGCATGAAGTGCTGCTGCAGCATCCGGAATGGCTGCGCGAGCAATTGGCCGTGCGGGCTTCTTCGCCGGCGATCGATGCCCTGCGCGAGCGCCTGCCGGCGGCGCCGGAGCGTGGCGCCGTACTCAACGACTGCCTGAGCGGTCGTGAACTGGCGGTGCTGGAACTGATCGCCCAGGGCTGCTCGAACCAGGAGATCAGTGAGCGCCTGTTCATCTCCCTGCACACCGTGAAGAGCCACGCCCGGCACATCAACGACAAGCTCGGCGTGGAACGCCGCACCCAGGCAGTGGCGCGGGCGAAGGAAATGGGGCTGTTGCGCTAGGAACCCCGGGCGCAGGGCTGCAGGAGCGGGCCATGCCCGCGATCGCGCGCACGGCGCGCTCCTGCAGGTCACCGCTGGGGCGAGGATCACATCCCTTATTCTTTCTCCGCGTCCGCCGGTGCACTCAGGTCCAGGGCCTTGGGCGCGGGTTGCCCCTTGGCCGGCGCCGCCAGCTGCTTCTGCACATCCGCCTGGATCGCCTGCAGCACCGGCAGCAGGTCGCGCATGTTCTCACGCACTTCCGGGTAGGCATGCTTCTGCGCCAACTCATCCACGCGCATCAGCAACTGCACGCGCACTTCCGGCGGCAGGTGGATGAACAGCTCCGGCAATTGCTTGGCCAGCTCGGCGCTGTAGAGCACCAGGTCCTGGCGGTCGAACTGCGCGGTCAGGCCGAGGTAGTCCAGCGCGCTGCTGGTCAGCATCGAGGCGGCGGCCTTGGCCTCCTGCATGCCCTGCAGGCGCACCGGGTTGCGCTGTTCGTTCTGCGCCAGGGTCATCCAGAACTCCACCGTCAGGTTGAACAGGATCGCCTGTTCGCGCAGCGAGTAGCTCATCAGGCCCAGCGCCTCGGCGCCGTAAGGCTGCTTGGCGGCGCGGAAGTTGAAGTACAGGCGCATCAGTTCCTTGAGCTTGAACAGCACCTCGCGCGCCTCGTTCTGCCGCAGCTCCAGCGGGGCGTAGATATTGAGCTGCGGGCGGAAATTCTCCTCGCTGACCATGCGCTGGTAGATCGGCCCGGTGAACTCGCCGCTGCGCCGGGGCAGGCCGTTGACCTGGGTTTCGTCGATCTTCTTCAGCGCCTCGATCAGCACCTGGTAGTCGGCGCTGGTCCAGGGGCGCTGGATGTCGGGAATCTTCTGGCCCAGGTAGTAGAGGTCGGCGGACAGGGCCGGGCGGCACAGGAGCAGCAGCAGAACGGCCAGCGGCCACAGCGAACGGCGAATGAGGATCGGCACGAACGGGCTTTCCTTGCGCGAGGGCGGGTCGGGCTAGGTTAGCGAGCTGCGCGACTGGCGTCATCCCGTGGCAGGCGTCGACACTACCTAGGTTGGGCGCGGCGGTGCGGGCGCTGTGGTGTGATCGGCATTCGAGAACAACAAGCACGGGAGTCACTCGTCCATGACCGCCACATTGTCTGTGCAACCGCCGCTGGCCGAGGGCCTGGCCCGCTACGGTTTCGGCTCGTTGCCGCTGGCCGCGCTGAAGGCGCGCTACGCCTCGCCCGAATCCGGTTCGAAATTCATCAGGGTCGACGGCTTCGACATCCACTACCGCGACGAAGGCAGCCCGGACAAACCGGTGCTGGTGATGGTCCATGGCGTCATGGCCTCGCTGCATACCTGGGACGGCTGGGTGGCCGAGCTGTCCGAGCACTTCCGCATCATCCGCCTCGATGTTCCCGGCTTCGGCCTGACCGGCGGCGGCAGCGACCGCGAGTACGACGGCGAGCGCCTGGTGAAGGTGTTCGGGATGTTCCTCGATCGCCTGGACCTGAAGCACGTGTCCATCGCCGGCAACTCCCTGGGCGGCTACATCGCCTGGAACTACGCATTGGCCAACGCCCACCGCGTCGAGCGGCTGATCCTCATCGACCCGGCCGGCTACTACATGCAGAAGGTCCCGCTGATGATCGCCAGCGCGGTGCTGCCCGGCGCCGGGATCATGATGCCGATGTGGATGCCGCGCGCGCTGGTGGCCCAGGGCATCAAGGAAGTCTACGGCGATGCACGCAAGATCAAGCCGGGGGTGATCGACCGCTACTACGACATCAGCCGCCGGCCGGGCAACCGCCGCGCGATGATCGATATCTTCCGCGTGCTGGTGAAGGCCAACCGCGAGGAACTCACCGGTACCCCGACCCGTGTTGCGGCGCTGAAGGTGCCGACCCTGCTGATGTGGGGCGAGCGTGACCGCTGGATTTCGCCGCGCCATGTGCCGATGTGGCAGCGCGATGTTCCGGGGATCGAAGTGAAGGTCTATCCGGGCGTGGGGCATATCCCGATGGAGGAAATCCCCGAGGAGTCGTCGGCGGATGCGCTGCGCTTCCTGCATGCCTGACTGTTGATCGCTCAATGAAAAGCCCGGCCATGTGCCGGGCTTTTCGTTCTGCCCAAGCGCTTTTCGTAGGATGGTGTGGAGCGAAGCGATACCCATCGGTTCCCGCGCGCCGACAGCATGGGTATCGCTGCGCTCCACCCATCCTACGGGGAAGTCCGCGGTCAGCACTGGAAACGACACCGCCCCGGCAAGGCGGGGCGGTGTTTGAAGCGCGGGTCAGATCAGCCCGCGTGAGCCAGCGGCTGCGGGTCGTACTCCTTGCGCACCTCGTAGAGCACGTCGAGGTTGTTGTGCTGCCAGGGGTGGAAGTCGGATTTGAAGAAGTCCAGGTACTCACGCAGCAGCGGGCGGAACACCCCGTGCTTGCCCCAGGTCCACTTGATGCCGTCGCGCCAGACGCGCCAGTTCCACAGCAGGCCGTCCACCTTGAGCATGTGCACCAGGCCGCGGAAGGTGTCGAGCACGAAGAAGAAGGTCGCCATGCGCATGGCCCGGCGCAGCAGCTTGCGGCTGCCGCAGACCTGGTTGTAGACGTCGAACGCCACCGCCTTGTGCTCGGTTTCTTCCAGCGCGTGCCAGCGCCACAGGCGCTGCATCACCGGGTCGGCGCCCTCCATGGTGCGCGGGTCGGTCAGCAGCCCGTTGGCCATGATCGCGGTGATGTGCTCCAGTGCGGCGGTCGCGGCCAGCTGGCGCTTCGCCGGGAACTTCTTCTGGGTGAAGCGGATGCGCGCCTGGGCGCGTTTCTCGATGGCGGTGACGTCGTAGCCCAGGTCGCGCAGGCGCTGGCTGTAGGTCAGGTGCTCACGGCTGTGGTGGCCTTCCTGGCCGATGAAGCCGCGGATCTGCTCTTTCAGCACCGGGTCGCTGATCTGGTCGCGGAACTGCCGCACGGAGTCGATGAAGAAGCGCTCGCCATCGGGGAACAGCACCGACATGGCGTCGAACAGGTGGGACTTGAAGGCGTCTCCGCCGTGCCAGTGACGCGGCAGCGGATCGGGCAGATCGAAGTCCATGTGCCGGGGCTTGATCTCCAGTCCTGCGGGGGTGGTGCTGGCCATGGCGGCTCCAGTGTGGTGGTTGTCCATGGTCATTACTCTGGGCTTGTAGGGAAAGCGTCACAAGGTTATTGTCTGCCAACTTTCCGGTCATATCCGGCCAGCGGTCAACATAAGAAAAACGATGAAACAACCGCTCAATTTCACCGCCGAACTGGTGCCCGTCGCCTATGCGCAGGCACTGCTGGACCTCGCCGAGGAACTGGGTGTGCCGCGCACACGCTTGTTCGAACTGGCCCGCGTGCGCCCCGAGGTGCTGCAGAGCCCCAACGGCCGCCTGTCCTTCGTCGACTTCCACCAGCTCTCCAGCGCTGCCCTGGCTTACTGCAACGAGCCGGCCTTCGGCCTGTTGCTGGGGCAGCGGCTGAACGTGTCCACCCACGGCATCCTCGGTTACGCGGTGCTCTCCAGCGCCAACCTCGAGCGCGCCATCGCCTTCGCCCTGAAGTACTACCGTGTGCTCGGCCTGGCCTATGACCTGGAGATGGTGGAGGACGGCGGTGTCTCCTACCTGCGCGCCAGCGAGTCGATTCCGCTGGGGCCGACCAGCCGCTTCGCGGCCGAAGGTCTGATGACCAGCCTGCACACCATCGCCCGCTTCCTGGTCGGCGAGCCGCTGCAGGGCGTCAGCGTGGGCTTTGCCCACGACGAGCCGGACTATGCGGCCCGGTATACGGAAGTCTTCGGTTGCCAGGTGCTGTTCGACCAGCCCTTCCACTTCATCGGCCTGCCCAGCGAATACCTGGCGCGGCCCATGGCGCTGGCCAACCCGGCCACGGTGCAGATGTGCGAGCAGCAGTGCGAGGCGCTGCTGGCCACGCTGGACGTGCAGGAGGGCCTGCTGACCCGCATCCGCCGGCTGTTGCTGGCGCGCCCCGGCGAGTTCCCCGACCTGGAGAGCGTCGCCGCCGACCTGCACACCAGCGGCCGCAGCCTGCGTCGACATCTTTCGAACCTGGGTACCACCTACCAGGAAGTCCTCGACGACGTACGCAAGCGCCTGGCCCTGCAATACCTCACCACGACCCACCTGCCGCTCTACGAAATCGCCCTGCTGCTGGGCTTCAACGACCCGTCGAACTTCCGCCGGGCGTTCCGCAAGTGGACCGGCAAGCTGCCCACGGACTACCGACAGGGCGACTGACGCCTCGACCGGGCGGCTCGCCAGGGCAGGGCGGAATCGGCGAAAATGGCGGCTGTGTACTTCCGCAACCGAGCGAGTCTTCGATGAGCGAGCAGTCTGCCCTGATCCGCGAAACCTTCCCCGTCGGCCCCTTGCAGTGCAACTGCACCATCATTGGCGATCCGCTGACGAAGAAGGCCATTGTCGTCGACCCGGGCGGCGACCACGAACTCATCCTCAAGCGCCTCGACGCGCTGGGGCTGAAGGTGGTCAGCATCATCCACACCCACGCGCACCTGGATCACTTCCTTGCCTCCGGGCAGATGAAGGAGAAGACCGGCGCGACCCTGCACCTGCACAAGGACGACCAGTTCCTCTGGGACAACCTGGAGATGCAGTGCCGGATGTTCGGCGTGCCCTACACGCCGGTGCCTTCGCCGGACCAATGGCTGGCAGACGACGAGGAGCTGGCCTGCGGCTGCGGTGTGGCGCTGCACACCCCGGGGCACACGCCGGGCTCCATGAGCTTCTGGTTCCCCGGGGACAAGCTGCTGATCGCCGGCGACACCCTGTTCCGCCGCAGCATCGGTCGCACCGACCTGTGGGGCGGCGACTACGCCACCATCGAGCGCTCGATCCGCGACCGCCTGTATTCGCTGGACGAAGAGGCGACCGTGGTCACCGGCCACGGGCCGGACACCAACCTGGGTGACGAGATGCGGGAAAACCCCTTCATCCGCGCTTAAGGTTGCTACGGAATTATTTGCACGACCTAAGCTCTAACCTGCCGCCCACTAATGGGTGTTTCGCTATTCGAGGAGTCATCCGACATGTTCACCGCACGTAGTCTGTCCATGGTTGCGGCTGCGACCGCCTTTGCCCTCATGGCCGGTTGCGCCTCCCAGAACCCCTATGACCCCAACACCCAGGCCCCGCCGGCCGAGGGTGGCATGAGCAAGACCGCGAAGTACGGCGCGCTGGGCGCCCTGGCCGGCGCCGTTGCCGGTGCGGCGATCAACCACGACAACCGTGGCAAGGGCGCGATGATCGGCGCCGCCGCCATCGGTGCCGCCGCCGCCGGCTACGGCTACTACGCCGACAAGCAGGAAGCCAAGCTGCGCCAGCAGATGCAGGGCACTGGCGTGCAGGTCGAGCGTCAGGGTGACGACATCAAGCTGATCATGCCGGGCAACATCACCTTCGCCACCGACTCGGCGAACATCGCCCCGTCCTTCTATACCCCGCTGAACAACCTGGCCAACTCCTTCAAGGAGTTCAACCAGAACAGCATCGAGATCGTCGGCTACACCGACAGCACCGGCAGCCGCCAGCACAACATGGACCTGTCCCAGCGCCGCGCGCAGTCGGTCGCGACCTACCTGACCTCCCAGGGCGTCGACGGCACCCGCGTCAGCACCCGCGGCATGGGCCCGGACCAGCCGGTTGCCTCCAACGCCGACGCCAACGGTCGCGCACAGAACCGCCGCGTGGAAGTGAACCTGAAGGCCCTGCCGAACGCGCAGACCCAGCAGTACCAGCAGTAAGCTGCGCCCATGAAAAAGCCCGCCGATTGGCGGGCTTTTTCGTTCTGGCTCTTCTGTAGGAGCGAGCCGTCACGCCTTGGCGGGGAATTCGCGGTGCAGCTGGCTCAGCAACTGGTCCTTGCGTTCCCACAGCTGGTTCACCCACAGCTGGAACTCGGCGCGGTAACCCTCGTCCTGGTCATAGCTCTTGCCGACGAACTGGCGGGGGATTTCCAGCTCCTCGAAGCGCACCACCACCGAGCGCAGGCGGCCGGAGAGCAGGCACCAGAAAGTCGGGCGGCCGTCGGGGTAATGGATGGTGACGTTGACCAGGGTGCGCAACTGCTCGCCCATGGCGTCGAGGACGAAGGCGATGCCGCCGGCCTTGGGCTTGAGCAGGTGCTGGAACGGCGAGTTCTGCTCGTCATGCTTGGCCTGGGTGAAGCGGGTGCCTTCGAGGAAGTTGAAGATCGCCACCGGGATACGGCTGAACTTGGCGCACGCCTTGCGGGTGGTTTCCAGGTCCTTGCCTTTCTTTTCCGGGTGCTTGGCCAGGTAGGCCTTGGTGTAGCGCTTCATGAAGGGGAAATCGAGCGCCCACCAGCACAGGCCGATCACCGGGACCCAGATCAGCTCCTGCTTGAGGAAGAAACGCAGCAGCGGGATGCGGCGGTTGAGCTGGTACTGCAGGACGAGGATGTCGACCCAGCTCTGGTGGTTGCTGGTCACCAGGTAGGAATGGTCGTACTCCAGGCCCTGCAGGCCCTGTACGTTCCAGCCGGTGTTGCGCACCAGGTTCATCCAGCCCTTGTTGCAGGTGATCCAGCTTTCGGCGATCACGCTCATGATCTTGCTGAGCGCCAGCTGGGCGGCGTTGAAGGGCAGCAGCAGCTTGATGATCGACATGCCCAGCAGCGGGATGCACCAGCACAGCGTGCTCACCACCAGGATCAGGGTGGCGAGGATGCCGCGCAGGGTGTGCGGGAGGAAACTCAACATCGAGGAATGGTCCTTGTACGTAGGCGCCCGGTCGGCCGGGCGCGTGATGCGTTCGTGGGCACATCCCTCGTGCCTTGGGTTTCAGCCGTCCTTGCCGCTGTCCGCCTGGATCGCCGTGAGCGCGATGGTGTAGACGATGTCGTCCACCAGCGCCCCGCGCGACAGGTCGTTCACCGGTTTGCGCAGACCCTGCAGCATCGGCCCGATGCTGACGCAGTCGGCGCTGCGCTGGACCGCCTTGTAGGTGGTGTTCCCGGTGTTCAGGTCGGGGAACACGAACACATTGGCGCGTCCTGCCACCGGGCTCTCGGGCGCCTTCAGGCGGCCCACGCTGGCGATGGCGGCGGCATCATACTGCAAGGGGCCGTCAATCAACAGATCGGGGCGTTTTTCCCGCGCGATGCGCGTAGCTTCGCGGACTTTATCGACATCTGCGCCGGTTCCGGACTCGCCGGTGGAGTAGCTGATCATCGCCACCCGCGGGGTGATGCCGAAGGCGCTGGCCGAGGCGGCACTCTGCAGGGCGATCTCCGCCAGGTCACTGGCCGAAGGATCGGGATTCACCGCGCAGTCGCCGTAGACCACCACCTGGTCGGGCAGCAGCATGAAGAACACCGAAGACACCAGGTTGTAGCCGGGCGCCGTCTTGATCAGCTGCAGGGCCGGGCGGATGGTGTTGGCGGTGGTGTGGATGGCGCCGGAAACCAGCCCGTCCACCTCGTCCAGGGCGAGCATCATGGTGCCCAGCACCACGTTGTCTTCCAGTTGCTGCTCGGCCATCGGCGCGTTCAGGCTTTTGCCCTTGCGCAGCTCGACCATGGGGTCGACGTAGCGGCTGCGCACCCGGTCCGGGTCGACGATCTCCAGGTCCTGTGGCAGCACGATGCCCAGCATCTGCGCTACGGCCTGCACGTCGTCGGGCTTGGCCAGCAGCACGCAGCGGGCGATACCGCGGGCATGGCAGATGGCGGCGGCCTGCACGGTGCGCGGCTCGCTGCCCTCGGGCAGGACAATGCGCTTGCTCGCGCGGTTGGCGCGCTGGGTCAGCTGGTAGCGGAACACCGGTGGCGACAGGCGCAGCTCGTGGGGGGCGCCGCAGCGCTCCTTGAGCCATTCGAAATCGATGTGCCCGGCGACGAATTCGGTGACACGCTCGGCGCGCTCGCGGTCGTCCACCGGGATTTCCTTGTTCATCCGCGAGAGGTCGCCGGCGGTGTCGAAGGAGCCGGTCTTCACCGTCAGCACCGGCAGGCCGCTCTGCAGCGCACTGCGGCACAGCTCCATGATCCGCGCATCCGGCGCGAGGCCCGAGCACAGCAGCAGGCCGGCCAGCGGTACGCCGTTCATGGCGGCCAGGCAGGCGGCGAGGATGATGTCGTCGCGGTCGCCCGGCACCACCACCAGCACGCCGGGCTTGAGCAGGTGCACGGTGTTCGGCGCCGAGGGCGCGCAGAGGATGATCTTCTGCACGCGGCGTTGTTCGTAGTCGCCGGCGTTGAGCACGCTGGCGTCCAGCAGGTCGGCCACGTCGCGGGTGCGCGGGGCGTTCATTTCGTCCTGCCAGGGAATGCAGCCGAGCAGGCGCACGTCGCCGTCGCGCAGCAGCGGAGAGTGTTCCTTCAGGCGTTCGCCGAACAGGCGCGCGGCCGCTTCGGCGTCGCGCGGCATGTCGTCGCTCTCGCCGCCGCGGATCTTGTTCACGATCAGCCCGGCCAGGTGTGGGTCGCGCGGGCCGCCGAACAGCTGGGCGAGGATCTCGATGCGGTCGGACAGCTCGCTCACCGTCTCGTTGTCCGGCGCCGAGACCAGGATCACCTCGGCATCCACGCTGCGCGCCAGGTGCGCGTTGATGCGCGCGGCGTAGCTGGCGTGCTTGGTCGGCACCATGCCCTCGACGATCATCACGTCCTTGTCGACGGCGGCGGCGTTGTACATCCCGACTATGTCTTCGAGCAGCTCATCGAGCAGGCCGTCGCCGAGCATGCGCTCGACCTTGGCCAGCGACAGCGGGGTGGGCGCATTGAGGCCATGGGTACGTGCGACCAGTTCGCTGGAGCGCTCCGGGCCGTCGTCGCCGGCATGGGGCTGGGCGATGGGTTTGAAGAAGCCGACCTTCAGGCCGGCGCGTTGCAGGGCGCGGATCAGGCCCAGGCTGGTGGACGTCAGGCCGACACCGAAACCGGTCGGCGCGAGGAAGAAGGTGTGCATCCGGGCTCCTTAAGCCGTGCGGGAGTGGTCTGTGCCCTTGTGGGGCGCAACCGGTGAATCTTCAGTCGAGCACCGCCAGGGTGTCGAGGGCGATCTGCTTTTCCTCGTTGGTGGGGATCACCAGCACGCGGGGGTGGCCGGGCAGGTGGATCGGCCCGCCGACGCCGCGCACGCAGCGGGCGTTGGCTTCGCCATCGAGCTCCAGGTTGAGCACGTGCAGGTGCTTCACCGTGAGGTTGCGCACCAGTGCCGAGTTCTCGCCGATGCCGCCGGTGAAGATGATGCCGTCCAGCCGGGGCAGCGCACAGGTCAGCGAGGCCAGGGACTTGGCCAATCGGTAACAGAATACTTCGATGGCCAGCGCGGCATTGGCGTGGCCCTGCTCGCGGGCGTGCTCCAGGGTACGCATGTCGTTGGACAAACCGGACAGGCCGAGCAGGCCGCTGTCGTGGTTGAGCATGTGGTCGATCTTCTCCAGGCTCCAGCCCAGGGTACGCGCCAGGTGGCTGTGCAGGTTCGGGTCGACGTCGCCGGAGCGGGTACCCATCATCAGGCCCTCCAGCGGGGTCAGGCCCATGCTGGTGTCGCGGCTCTGGCCGTTGGCGATGGCGCAGGTGGAACTGCCGTTGCCCAGGTGCGCGGACAGCCAGTAGCTGTCGCCCACCGCCAGCCCGCTCATTTCCGCGGCCTGGTGGCTGACGTAGCGGTGGCTGGTGCCGTGGAAGCCGTAGCGGCGCACGTGCTGCTCACGGTACAGCGGCTCGGGGATGGCGTAGCGATAGGCTCGCTCGGGCAGGCTCTGGTGGAAGGCGGTGTCGAACACCGCGATGTGCGGCAGGTCCGGGTAGAGCGCCATGGCGGCGTCGATGCCGATCAGGTTGGCCGGGTTGTGCAGCGGTGCCAGCGGCGAGGTCTCGCGGATGGCGCTGAGCACTTCGTCGGTCAGGCGCGAGGCCTGGGTGAAGCGCTCGCCGCCATGCACCACGCGGTGGCCGATGGCGTGCAGTTCGCCTTGCGCGGCCTGGGCCACCAGTGGCAGCAGGCGGGCGAGGGCGGCCTTGTGGTCGGCGCCGGGCAGCTCCAGGGTCTGCGGCTGTTCGTCGTTTTCGCCCTGCCAGCGCAGGCTGGCACCATTGGCGCCGAGGCGTTCGGCCAGGCCGTGGAGGATGAAGTCTTCGCGCCCTTCGCGAACCAGGGCGAACTTGATCGAAGAACTGCCGCAGTTGATCACCAGGATATTGCGAGCCGGCATGCCTACTCCTTGTTGCTGACGGATTCCTTGGCGCACCAGCCGCAGGGGAACAACCGGCCGATCTGCGCCATGCGCTGCTGCGGGTCCAGCACCCAGGGGCGCGACTGCCAGGGTGGCTGGTGGCGCAGGTGCTGGGTGTGGCCGCAGGACAAGACTGCCACCCAGTGGCCGTCTTCGTCCTGATGAAAGTCAAGCAGGCGCGGCGGCCCCGCGTGATCCCGTCCGTCCGTCTTCGGGTCGCATTCGGGGGCGTCGCCGCGTAAACTTACGCGCTCAACTTCTATATCAGATAGGTTTCGAACCATGCAGATCGCGGCCAACAAGGCGGTTTCCATCGACTATACCCTGACCAACGACGCGGGTGAGGTCATCGACAGCTCCGCCGGCGGCGCTCCGCTGGTCTACCTGCACGGTGCCCACAACATCATCGGCGGCCTGGAAAAGGCCCTGGAAGGCAAGCAGGTCGGTGACGAGCTGGACGTGACCGTCGAGCCGGCCGACGCCTACGGCGAATACAGCGCCGAGCTGGTCGCCACCCTGACCCGCGAAATGTTCGAAGGCGTGGACGAGCTGGAAGTCGGCATGCAGTTCCACGCTTCCGCTCCGGACGGCGGCATGCAGATCGTCACCATCCGCGACATCGACGGCGACGACGTGACTGTCGACGGCAATCACCCGCTGGCCGGCCAGCGTCTGAACTTCAAGGTGAAAGTGATCGACATCCGCGACGCTTCGGCCGAAGAAGTCGCCCATGGCCACATCCACGGCGAAGGTGGTCATCACCACTGATCGCTGTGACCCGGTCGACTTTCGGCCGGGTGAAGCCATCATTGAGCTGCTAAGCTCAATCGGGAAAGGCGCCTTCGGGCGCCTTTCTCATGCAACCTCGTTACTGCAACAAGGCCAGGGCATTTTTCCCGCATCGACTGGGATTGCGCAGCACGACGGACGAGTTGTCCGCTCCCTGCGCGGGCACTTCGTGCCTACTTCTTCAAGGAGCTATCAATGAGCGCTTTTCACGATCTGACGCTGCAAGGGCTGGACGGCCAGGATCTGCCGCTTGCCCCGCTCAAGGGCAAGGTCGTGCTGGTGGTCAACGTCGCCTCGAAATGCGGCCTGACTCCGCAGTACGCCGGTCTTGAGACGCTCTACCAGCAGTACAAGGACCAGGGCTTCGTGGTGCTCGGCCTGCCGTGCAACCAGTTCGCCGGGCAGGAGCCGGGCAGCGAAGCCGAGATCCAGTCGTTCTGCTCGTTGAACTACGGGGTCAGCTTCCCCATGTCGGGCAAGCTCGAGGTCAACGGCTCCGAGCGCCATCCGCTGTACCGCCTGCTGGCAGGCGAAGGCGCCGAGTTCCCCGGCGACATCACCTGGAACTTCGAGAAGTTCCTCCTCGGCCCGGACGGCCGCGTGCTGGCCCGCTTCAGCCCGCGCACCACGCCGGATGACCCGGCGCTGATCCAGGCCGTCGAGAAGGCGCTGGGCGCCTGATCGCTGCCGGCGGGAGAGGGCGCTTGCGCCAATCCCGCTGGCATTTCTTCCCTTCCCTTGTTCACGGCCGCGCACGCTGCGCTTAATCGGGCGACCTGATCCGGGAGCCCGTCATGAGCCGTTTCGCCGCCGAGTCCGCCTGCCTGCCCGCCACTGCCGATGCCCTGCGCGCGTTGATCGAACAGCGTCGCTCGGTGCGCCGCTTTCTCGATGAGCCGGTGCCGGACGCGGTATTGCGTGACTGCCTGGAGCTGGCGGTGCTCGCGCCCAACGCGTGCAACCTGCAGCCCTGGAGCTTCCAGGTGATCCGCGACCCGCAGCTGCACCGCCAGCTGGTGCCGGTGTGCCTGGGGCAGAATGCGGCGCGTACCGCCCCGGTGTTGATCGCCGTGCTGGCGCGGCCGGATACCTGGCGCGAGTCCTGTGCGGCGATTCTGGATCAGTGGCCCGAGCCGCAGGTGCCAGAGAAGGTTCGGCATTTCTATGAGCGCACCGCGCCCTTCCAGTACAACCAGGGCGTGCTCGGCCTGCGCGGGTTGTTCAAACGGGCGCTCTATCGGGTCGTCGGCCTGCGCCGCGCGCTGATGCGCCAACCCAACAGCCACGCCGAAATGCGCCTGTGGGCGGTGAAGTCCACCGCGCTGGCGGCACAGAACCTGATGCTTGCCCTGCAGAGCCACGGCTTCGCCAGTTGCCCCCTGGAAGGCTTCGACGAAGTGCGGCTGCGCAAGGTGCTGCCGATTCCCCGCCGTGCGGTGCCGATCATGCTGCTGGCGGTGGGACGCGCGGCGGAGAATGGCGTCTACAACCCCCGCCTGCGCTTCCCGCTGGAGCAGCGCGTCAGCTGGCACTGACCGCGTCGGGCCGCGTCAGCACGCCCATGCGCCCGCCGCCGAAGGACCAGTCGTCCGCCTCGCTGGTGGTGATCTGCACCATCACGTCCTCGCTGGCGATGCCCAGGCGCTCGCCCAGCAGCGTGTTCAGCCGGCGATAGAACGCCTGTTTGGTCTGCGAGTCCCGTGGGCGGCCGATGGTGATGGCGATCAGCACGAAGTCGTCGCTGCGTGGTCCGCCGAGGTAATGCCGGTTGTAGACGAACTCTTCCGCCTCGTGCTGGTGAACCATCACGAACTGGTCGCCTTCGGGCACATTGAAGGCCTCGTGCATGGCGTCGTACACGGTATCGGCGAGCTCGCGCAGGTACTCGGGTTGCTTGCCTTTGCGCAGGGAGATACGGACGGTGGGCATGGTGTCATTCCTCGTCGAGACGGTTGAGGGCGGAAGCGGCCGTCGGCCAGCCGCCATAGAAGGCCAGGTGGGTGATCAGCTCGACCAGCTCATCGCGGGTCAGGCCGTTGTCGCGGGCCAGCGCAAAGTGGAAAGGCAGCTGCTCCAGCCGGCCCAGCACCACCAGCGCGGCGACCGTCGCCAGGCTGCGTTCGCGCGGGCTCAGTGACGGGCGTTGCCAGATATCGCCGAACAGTACCTCTTCGGTGAGTTGCGCCAGCTTCGGCGCCTGGTGCCGCAGGGCAGGGGAGACTTCAGGGGGAAAAGGCATTCTGCCGTTCCTCATTCGGTGGCTTGACGGGACCAGACTAGCGCTGCAGATTTATTCGGAAAATCGGGAAATATTTGACCGACAGTTCGATTAATCAGGATGGTTGCCATGGCCCGCCTCAACTTCGACCTGGATGTGTTGCGCACCTTCGTCACCGGCATCGAGCTGGGCAGCTTCGCCCGTGCGGCGGATCGCCTGGGACGCTCCACCTCTGCCGTCAGCGCGCAGCTGAAGAAGCTCGAAGAGCAGGCCGGCACACCGGTGCTGCGCCGTGAAGGCCGCGGCATGGCGCTGACGGAGGCGGGCGAGACGCTGCTGGGCTACGCCCGCCGCCTGCTGGAGTTGAACGACGAAGCGGCCGGCGCCTTGCGCGGTGGTTCGCTGGAGGGGCGGGTACGCCTGGGGCTGCAGGAGGACTTCGGCGAAACCTTGCTGCCGGCTGTGCTGGCGCGCTTCGCCCGTGCCCACCCCAAGGTGCGCATCGAGGTGCGCACGGCGCGTAATCAACAACTCATCGACGGTGTGCGCAACGGCGAGCTGGACCTGGCGCTGGCCTGGGAAACCGGCGAGCGCACGCCGCACATGGAACGTATCGGCGCAGTGGCGCAATGCTGGATCGGTGCGCCGGATGCACCGGCGTTTTCGGGGGCAGGCCCCTTGCCACTGGTGATGCTGGAAGCGCCCTGCCTGCTGCGTAGCGCGGCAACGGCGGCGCTGGACCGAGCCGGCATCGCCTGGCGCGTGGCGTTCACCAGCGCCGGGTTGTCCGGTATCTGGGCGGCGGTCGGCGCAGGCCTGGGCGTTGGCCTGCGCACACCGATCGGCCTGCCGGCCAGTGTCGAGCGGCTGGATGCCGAGCACGCCGGGCTGCCGGCGATGGCGCCGCTGGGCCTGTGCCTGCACCGCGCCGAAGCCGAGCCGGAAGCGCTGGTGGAGCGCCTGCGTGAGCTGCTGCAGGAGGGCGTGGCGGAGCTGCTGGAAAGCCCGACGATGCGCTGATCCGCTTCTGAGGGAAAATCACTGCGATCAATGGTGCTGGAAAAAGCGAGACGACCGGTCATATTCTTGCGTCCATGAACAGCATCCGACTCGACAAGCGCGACCTGATCCTCGCCAAGGGCTCCCTGGCGATGACCCGCAGCGGCTACCACGGCACCGGCGTGCAGGACATCGTCCAGGCCGCCGGCATCCCCAAGGGCTCCTTCTACCACTACTTCGAGAGCAAGGAAGACTTCGCCCTGCAGGCCCTGGAGCACCTGTACGCACCGCGCCTGGCGCGCTACGCCGAGGCGCTGGGCAGTCCCGCGCTGGGCCCGCGCGCGCGCATCCTCACCTATTACCGCGAACTCCTGGCGCACTTCGCCCGCCAGGAGAAACTCGAATACCACTGCTTCATCGGCAGCCTCAGCTTCGAGATGGCCGAGCTGTCGCCCGCCATCGCCGAGCGCGTCGACGGCATTCTCCAGCAGTCCATCGACACCCTGCGCGACTGCCTGGCCGAAGCCCAGCGCGCCGGTGAACTGCCGGCGACGGAGAACGTCGACTCTCTCGCCGAGTTCATCGGCAACGCCTGGCAGGGCGTGCTGGCGCGGATGAAAGTCAGCGCTTCCCTCAAGCCCGTGGAACGCTTTATCGAACGCCTGGAGCACCTGCTGCAGGCCTGAACTGCCTGAGTGATCCCCAACCTTCATAGCCCTTCATAAAAGAACGAGACGACCGGTCGCCTGGTCGTCGTGGAGACTTCAATGACCGCATCCGTAGATACCCTGTTCTCGCCCTTCCGCCTGGGCGGCCTGGAACTGCCCACGCGCATCGTGATGGCGCCGATGACCCGCAACTTCACGCCGGGTGGCGTACCCCACGCCCAGGTGGTCGAGTACTACCGCCGCCGTGCCGCTGCCGGCGTCGGCCTGATCGTCACCGAAGGCACCACGGTCAACCACCAGGCCGCCAACGGCTACCCGAACGTGCCGCGCTTCCACGGCGAAGACGCCCTGGCCGGCTGGAAGAAGGTGGTCGACGCCGTGCACGCCGAAGGCGGCAAGATCGTCCCGCAACTGTGGCACGTCGGCGCCGTGCGCCGCCTGGGCACCGAGCCGGACGCCAGCGTTCCGGGCTACGGCCCCAGCGGCAAGGTCAAGGATGGCACCGTGCTGGTCCATGAAATGACCAAGCAGGACATCCAGGACGTCATCGCCGCCTTCGCCCAGGCCGCAGCCGACGCCAAGGCCATCGGCATGGACGGCGTGGAGATCCACGGCGCCCACGGCTACCTGATCGACCAGTTCTTCTGGGATGGCAGCAACAAGCGCACCGACGAGTACGGTGGCAGCCTGGCCAACCGTTCGCGCTTCGCCATCGAGCTGATCCAGGCCGTGCGTGCGGCCGTAGGCCCCGACTACCCGATCATCTTCCGCTTCTCCCAGTGGAAGCAGCAGGACTACAGCGCCCGCCTGGTGCAGACCGCCGAAGAGCTGGAAGCCTTCCTCAAGCCGCTGTCGGATGCCGGCGTGGATATCTTCCACTGCTCCACCCGCCGCTTCTGGATTCCGGAATTCGAAGGTTCCGACCTCAACCTTGCCGGCTGGACCCGCCAGCTTACCGGCAAGCCGACCATCACCGTGGGCAACGTCGGCCTGGATGGCAGCGAGTTCCTGGCCTTCTTCGGCAACACCGAGGAAGTCGCCCAGCCGTCGGGCATCGACGGGCTGCTGGAGCGCCTGAACAAGGAAGAGTTCGACCTGGTCGCCGTCGGCCGCGCCCTGCTGGTCGACCCGGACTGGGCGGTGAAGGTGCGTGACGGCCGCCTGGCCGACATCAAGCCGTTCAGCCGCGAGGCGCTGACTTCGCTGGCCTGATTTCCGGGCGGATATGAAAAGCCCCTGGCGCCGACGGCGCCAGGGGCTTTCGCGTTTCTGCAGGAGCGAGCTTGCTCGCGAACCGACCCTGCTGCGGACTCTTTTCGCGAGCAAGCTCGCTCCTACAGATGAAGTCTCGGTTATGGCGGATTATTGATTGTCTGAATGGCCTGAAAGCACCGTCCCAGGCGTTTACAAATCTTTTCCGAGACCCACCTTTCCGCATGCTGACTTCCCAGTCTGAAACGGGCAGAGTATGAACGCGTTCACACAACAATAGGCCGGGAGACGGCCATAGGAGTAAGACATGCGGATCGGCTTGGTAGTCGATGCAACCTGCGACCTTCCCCCGGAATTCCTTGCTGCCAACAATATTCGCGTGCTGCCCATCGGCATCCGTGTGGGCGAGCGTCGCATCGTCGATGATCGCGATCCCGACACCACCCTCAAGTTCTATTCCCAGGACCTGCCCCAGGTCGGCCCCGAGGACGGCAGCGAGCCGTTGACCCCGGCGGCGACCCACGACTGGTTCCTGGAGCAACTGGTCACCGACTTCGACTACGTCATCTGCCTGACCGTGACCAGCCAGCGCAGCCCGATCTTCGAACACGCCACCCAGGCCTCCTTCAGCCTGCTGCAGAGCTACAAGGAGCGCCGCGCCGCCGCCGGCATCGCCGGCCCGTTCGCACTGCGGGTGATCGACAGCCAGACCGTGTTCGCCGGCCTCGCCGTGCTGGCCGCCGAAGGCGTGCGCCTGCTGGGCGAAGACCAGCACCCCAACGCCGTGCGCACCCGCCTGGAACAGCTCAGCCAGCAGATGAACACCTTCCTGGTCGCCAGCGACCTGGGGCACATCCGCCGCCGTGGTTTCCAGAAGGGCGACCGCAGCAGCATCGGCGATCGCCTGCGTGGCGCCTTCCTCGGCCTGGGCTCGATGCTCGACATGAAGCCGGTGCTGAGCCTGGTGCAGGGCGAGGACAAGCCGGTGTCGGTGTCGCCGAACTACGAAAAATCCGCCGAGCGCCTGCTCAACTTCGCCCGTGCGCGGGTCGAGGCGGGTGAGTTGCTGGCGCCGCAGATGTGCCTGAGCTACGCCGGCGATCCTTCCGCCCTGCGCGACCTGCCCGGTTTCGCCGCGCTGGAAGCGGCCTGCCAGGCCAAGGGCGTACAGGTGCACCTGGCGATGCTCAGCCCCACCGGCGGCATCAACCTGGGCGCCGGCGCCATGAGCCTGTCCTTCGCGGCGGAGCCCAAGCCCTTCGCCTGATCACTTGTGCACTGGCGCGTGGCCCAGGGCGCCGGGGTTCTTCCCCGGCAGGGCCGTGCGGCAGGCCTCCTGCAGATACCCCTCGAAACGCTCGACCACCGTGTCCCATGCCTGGTGGATGGCGTGGTGGCGCGCGTTCAGGCGCACCCGGCGCAGCCGCTCGGCGTCGCCCAGCAGCCAGCTCGCGGCCTCGAAGAAGCTCTGCTCCTCCCCCGGTACACCGAGGACGCCGTTGTGCCCGTGGCGGATGTGCTGCCCGGCGGCCGCCTGGTCGAACGCCACCACCCCAAGGCCTGACGCCAGCGCTTCCAGCACCACGTTGCCGAAGGTTTCCGACAGGCTGGGAAAGAGGAACAGATCGCCGCTGGCGTAGTGCCGGGCCAGTTCCTCGCCACGTTGCAGGCCGCAGAACACCGCTTCCGGCAGTTCCTGCTGCAATGACAAGCGTTGCGGTCCATCGCCGACTATCACCAGGCGCAGCTTGAGTTGCGGGTGTGCCGCGCAGAGGGCGCGGAAGCTGCTGCCCAGCAGCGACAGGTTCTTCTCCGCCGCCAGCCGGCCCACGTGCAGCACGGCGATGTCGCGCTCGCCCAGCCCCCATTCGCGGCGCAGGGCTTCATCGCGCCGGGCGGGGTTGAACAGCTGGCTGTCGACGCCGCGCGACAGCTGCGCCAGGCGCTCGAAACCGCGGCGTTGCAGTTCCAGCGACTGGCTGACACTGGGCACCAGGGTCTGCTGGGTGCGGTTGTGGAACCAGCGCAGGTAGAGGGTCACCAGGCGCATCAGCGGGCCGAAGCCGTAGTGGGCGCTGTACTGCTGGAAGTTGGTGTGGAAGCCGCTGATCGCCGGAATCCGCAGGCGCCGCGCCGCGCGCAGGGCTGCCAGGCCCAGCGGGCCTTCGGTGGCGATATAGAGCACATCGGGGCGGCTGCTCTGCCAGTGGCGCAGCAGCTTGTGCAGGCATGACTGGCCCCATTGCAGCCCCGGATAGCCGGGCAGCGGCCAGCCCCGGGTCAGCAGCAGTTCTGCATTGCTGTGGCGGCCTTCGTCGCCCTGCTGTCGTGGGCGCACGATCTGGATCTGGTGGCCCAGGCGCAACAGCCCCGAGGCCAGCCGGCCGAGGGTGTTGGCGACGCCGTTGATTTCCGGCGGAAAGGTTTCGCTGATCAGCGCGATGCGCAGGGGAGTCGTGGTCATGCTCGCAGTGTCCCGGCGCGCGGTGGCGCGCCGATGACACTGCGATGATCGATCGGTGACAGCGGATCAGTTGCAGGTGAAGGTGGGAAACTTTGCCTGGTCCGCCAGGCGCTGGTGCAGGCGTTGGCAATTGTCGTACTCGCGCTGGGTGTCGGCGTCGATGATCGGATTGCCGACGCCTGGCGGCGCGTTGCGGTCCAGCGGGGCAACCCGGGACCCGTCGGGCGTCAGGCGAAAGCGTGGGCTGGCTTTCTCCCCAGGCGCTGCCGGCGGGGCGGCAATGGTCGCCGGTGGAGGCTCCGTATAGGTCAGGTCGACGGCCTGGGCGGTCAGGGGCAGGAGCAGGGCGAGGTGGTGAAGGCGGGGCATGGCGGTCTCCAAGGCGGGGAAGGGGCCCATTGGAGCGCAGCAGGGAGGTCGGCAGGGTGGGGGAGGGTTTCTTTCGGAAGGATCGCCGCCAGACTGGAGCCGATTCTGGCGGCGATGGTGACTTCGTCCGAGCGCTGATCAGCGCACCAGCGCTTTTTCGCCGCCCTCGCGCACCCAGAACAGCACCGCGCCGGCCACGGCGGCGGGCATGGCGACCAGGTTGACCACCGGGATCAGCAACGCCAGGTAAGTGATGCCGCCAAAACCCATGCACGCCCAGCGCTTGCTGCGCAGCCAGGCGAGCATCTCGTTCCAGCCCAGCTTGTGGTTGTCCGCCGGGTAGTCGATGTACTGCACGGCCATCATCCACACGCCGAACAGCAGCCACAGCGGCGTGGCGATCAGGTTCAGGCCGGGGATCAGGCTGAGGATGAACAGCGCGAGGGCGCGCGGCAGGAAGTAGCCGAGCTTGCGCAGTTCGCGGCCGACCGTGCGCGGCACCATGGCCATCAGCTCCGCCCAGCTGAATTCGGGGAAGTCGTCCTGGCCACGCACCACCACTTCGACCTTTTCCGCGAGGAAGCCGTTGAAGGGCGCGGCGATCAGGTTGGCCAGCATCGTGAAGGTGAAGAACACGATCAGCAGCACCAGCACCACGAACAGGGGCCAGAGGATGAACTGCAGGAAGCTCAGCCAGTTCGGCAGGCTCGGCATCAGAGCGTCCACCCAGTGGCTGAACTGGTTCACGGCGAAGCCGATCAGGCCGACGAACAGCAGGATGTTGATGCTCAGGGGCAGCAGCACGAACAGCCGCAGGCCCGGGCGCATCATCAGTTTCAGGCCTTCGCCGAGGTATTGCGGGCCGCTCAGGGTGGACATGGGACTCTCCAGGAAACGCTGCGAGGTTAAAACGCCTGCGACCTTAGCAGACCCGGCGAACGGGCGGCGAGCCGTCTGTTTTGCCGGGTATGTGTATCGCAGCCGCTGCTTCAGAGCGCCGTATAGCGATAGCAGCGGTTGCGTTCCTGCTTGGCCTGGTACATGGCGATGTCGGCGGCGCGGGTGAGCGCATCGGCGTCAGCGGCATCCTGCGGAGAGAAGGCGATGCCGATACTGGGGGTGACGAAGTCGATCAACTGGCCGCCCAGGTGATACGCGCTGCCCAGTATCTGCAGCAGGCGGGTGCCGAGCGCCTGGGCCTGCTCCGGCTCGACGTTGTTCAGCAGCACGGCGAATTCGTCGCCGCCCAGGCGGAAGGCCTGGTCCGGCTCGCGCAGGCTGCCGAGCATCCGTTCGCCGACGGTGCTGAGCAGGGCATCGCCGGTGGCGTGGCCGAAGCGGTCGTTGACCTGCTTGAAGCGGTCCAGGTCGATGTACAGCAGGGCCACGCGGTTGCAATGGGTCATCGCGAACTGCAACTGCTCGTTGAACGCCTTGCGGTTGCCCAGGCCGGTCAGGGTATCGCGGAAGGCCAGGTCGATGAGCTGCTTCTGATAGGCCACCTGATCGCTGATGTCGCGCAGGATGCCGCGGAATCCCTGGAACTCGCCGTGGCCGTCGCGGATGGCGGAGAGCCGCGTCTCGCAGCTGACCAGACGGCCGTCGCGGTGCTTGAACGGCGCCGAGAAAGTGGTTTCCTGTTCGTCGTCGCGGACCTGGTGGTACAGGCGCTGGGCGCGATGGTAGTCCTCCTCCAGCAGCAGGAGGCTGAAGTGCCGGCCGCCGAGTTCCTCGGCCGGATACCCGAGCATACGGCAGAGAGCCGGATTGACGGTGCCGATGTAGCCCGTGGCGTTCATTTCGAAGTAGCCGTCGCGGATCGCGTCGAGGATCGCGCGGTCCCGCGCCTCGCTCCGCTCCAGGCGGTCGAGCATGGAGTTCATCTCGCTCGCCAGTTGCCCCAGCTCGTCGCCTCCCTGGCTGCTCAGCCGGTGCTGGCTTTCCTCGCTCTGGCCGATCACGGCAACTTCGTGGTTCATGGTGGCGACGCGGCGGAGGATGCGGAACTCCAGGGCCAGGTAGGCGAGCAGGGTGGCCCCGCCGAGCAGGGCCAGGGTCAGGTAGAGGAACAGGCTGACGGACTGCCGGCCCTGCTGGTACAGCGGCCGGAAGCTGGTGAGCTCCAGGCGCAGTTGGGCCTTGCCGTGGGAGTCGAGGTAAAGCAGCGACATCTGCTGGCTGTTGTCGTCCAGCAGGCGCCGCGGGCTGATCAGGGTGGCGCCGCGGCCGGTGGGGATGTTCAGCGTGCGCCAGTCCTTGCCCTGCACCTTGTCCTGCACCAGGCGCAGACTGGCGCCCATCTGCGTCTGCAGGTTGGACATGCGCGCGTCGTCGAGCAGCACGCCGGCGATCACCACGCCAGCCGGCTCGGCCGTGCCGGCGGTGTTGCTGATGGGGTAGCTGAGCAACAGCTGCGGGATGCCCTCGATCTGTAGCAACTGGTCGAGGCTGTGGCGCGGGTCGCCGTCGACGTCCAGCGCGCCCAGTTCCAGGGCGGTGCGCAGGATGCCCTGGCGCAGGCGCAGGTCATCCGGCACCGGCTGGCCGGGGAAGCGCCGGGACAGCTCGTCGAGTTTCCACTGCTGGGCCGTGATCCGCCCGTCGCGGTCGACGTACAGGACGTAGTCGAAGCCGAGGATGCCGAGCAGGTCCTGGTCGAGGTTGTCCTCGATGAAGCGCGCCTGGGGCAGGCGCATGAACTGATAGCTGGCGTCCCACCAGGCGTAGCTGTGGACGATGTCGAGGTTGCGCTGTTTCTCGTAGGCGACGCGGTTGTGGACGATGCGCACCTCGTCCGCCAGGTGCTGGCGGTCCCCGCGATCGAAGCGGTCGAGCAGGATCATGTCCGACAGCAGCCAGACCCCTGCGAGGCTCGCGATGAACAGGGGCAGGCACAGCCATAGCAGGCGGGCGCGAAGGTTCATGGTGCTTCTTGTGACCTTTATCTGCTTGAGTCTAGCCATCCATGCCATGGGCGCCCGCGGCATAGGGGGAGCCTATGGGGGGCATTGAGATTGGACATTTCAGCAGGGCACGGCGCTGGCGGTAAGCTGCGCGCCATGTGGTATCGAACGAGTTCGAGGGTCGCTCCGACACTCCCTGACCTATCTCAAGGAATGGAGGGCGACTGCGGAAATCCCTGACTTATCTCAAGGGATTCCCGGGGTTCTGCGGGACAATGCGCCTCGTGACCTTGAGTCACACCGCGTAGTCCTCAGTCTCCGGGCTAAGCGGTCCGCGCAAGAAAACCTTTCCGTGGAGCTGCCGCCCTCCCAACCTTCCCCCTGGTGCTTTGGCAGCTCCCTTTTCTTTTGCTTGCCCGCTGGAGGCTGTCATGTCCGATCGTCATGCGCGCGTCATCATCCTGGGTTCCGGTCCGGCCGGCTACAGCGCCGCGGTCTACGCCGCCCGCGCCAACCTCAAGCCGCTGCTCATCACCGGCCTGCAGGCTGGCGGCCAACTGACCACTACCACCGAAGTCGACAACTGGCCGGGCGACCCCCACGGACTGACCGGCCCTGCGCTGATGCAGCGCATGCAGGAGCACGCCGAGCGCTTCGAGACCGAGATCGTCTTCGACCATATCCACGGTGTGGACCTGGCCGGCAAGCCGTTCGTGCTCAAGGGCGACAGCGGTACCTATACCGCCGATGCCCTGATCATCGCCACCGGCGCCAGTGCGCGTTACCTCGGCCTGCCTTCGGAGGAGACCTTCATGGGCAAGGGCGTTTCCGCTTGCGCCACCTGCGACGGGTTCTTCTACCGCAACCGCGAAGTGGCGGTGGTGGGCGGCGGCAACACCGCCGTGGAAGAGGCGCTGTACCTGGCCAACATCGCCAGCAAGGTGACCCTGGTGCACCGCCGCGACAGCTTCCGTGCCGAGAAGATCCTGCAGGACAAACTGCGTGCCCGCGTTGCCGAGGGCAAGATCGAACTGCGCGTCAACGCCCAAGTGGAAGAGGTGCTGGGCGATGCCATGGGCGTCACCGGCGTGCGCCTGCGCCACAACGACGGCGAGGCTTCGGAGCTGAAGGTGGACGGCCTGTTCGTCGCCATCGGCCACACGCCCAACACCTCGCTGTTCGAAGGCCAGCTCGAGCTCAAGGACGGATATCTGGTGGTCAACGGTGGCCGCGACGGCAACGCCACCGCAACCAACATTCCCGGTGTCTTCGCCGCCGGCGACGTGGCCGACCACGTCTACCGCCAGGCCATCACCTCCGCCGGCGCCGGCTGCATGGCCGCGCTGGACGTCGAGCGTTACCTGGACTCCCTGTAACGGCCCGAAGAGCCGGCGTGCAGGAAGGGGCCCCGCTTGGCGGGGCCTTTTTCTGTCCGGCATGAGCCTGCTCTTGGTAGGAGCGAGCTTGCTCGCGAACCTGCAACGCACGGTGCTAAGCAGTTCGCGAGCAAGCTCGCTCCTACAGATACCGGGAAACGCGTTGCAGGTCTTCGCCGGCGTCCGAGTCGCATTCCTATGAACTGGTGCCGCAATCTGGCGTGCGATGTTTCCGTATCATCCCAAACCTCTTCGGGAAGGCTAACAGCGGCCAGGTCGACTCAGTACTTTTGCGTTTGGTGCTGAACACACCGTACTTGGCGGCGCGCCGCTCCCGAAAGATCTTGCGGTCTTTGCTGACCTTTGGCTTTGCTATGGTCGGGTAACGCGCAGTCATACAAGACCCGAGAGGGAAAAGCTGCGGGCCGTTCCAAGTACGGTGTTCAGGTACCCGATCGCCCTTACTGAACAGGGGTGAAAATGAACAGTTACTTGGAGACCTACCATGCTTCGAAAAGTCGTTGTCGTCATCGAATCGGGCCGCTTCCAACAGGAGGTCCGTCATGGATGACGAGATACTTATCCCCATTACGTTCATCCGTCACCGCCGCCAACTGCGCGCCTTGCTGCTGGATGACGAACCGTGGTTCTGCGTCAGCGATCTGGGGCGGCTCATCAACCGCCCGCTGGATGAGCGCCTGCACAACAGCCTGGATGCCGACCAGTTGCAGAGTTGCTGGCTACGCAACAGCAACGGCGAATACGACAAGTCCCTACTGGTCAGCGAGTCCGGCGCCTATGCGGCGCTGATCTTCCACTTCCATCCGGAGAACCGCAGCATTCGCCAGTGGCTCAATCGCCAGGTGGTACCGGCGCTGCGTAGCGCGGAGCATCCGGCGTTGCTGCCGAGGGAGCGGCAGCTGAGTTGGGCCGATCAGCACCTGGGCGTACTGGAATGGCATGGGAGATTGTGGGTCCCGTTCGATGATTTGCCGGTGATCGGACGGTTGGATCGGCCCGAGGGGTAGAGAGGTACGGCGTATTGCGGTGGCGCATACCGACGGCGCCAAGCGTTCACCCAAGAAAAAGCCCCGCATCAGCGGGGCTTTTTCATCGAGCCGGACAACCTCAGCCGCGGCGCGACAGCGGCTGGCGCTCGAAGTTGACGCCGGCAAGGCCAGTGGTCTGCAGCGCGCGGATGTTGGCGTGGTCGGTACCTTCGGGGTGCTCGCGCACGGCGCGGTAGTGCTCGCCAAAGGCCAGCAGCGACTCTTCCTGGCTCAGGCCTTCGAGGATGGCGAAGCCCAGGGTCTTGCAGGAGCCTTCGTTCTGCCCGGCGGGGTTTTCGACGTCGCCATTGGTGAAGGCGCTGGGGGTGTAGCTGTAGTGCTCGGCGATGTACGCCAGGGTGTCGGTGAACAGGTGCTGGTCGCTGCGCAGGCGCGAGCGGAAATCAGTGAGGGTCATCAAGGCAAACTCTTAGTGTTTCTTCGCGGTGTCGAAGGCCGTCTGCTGGGCAGGGGTCGCTTCCGTCTGGTACTTGGCCTTCCATTCGGCGTAAGGCATGCCGTAGATCTCTTCGCGGGCCTGGTCCGGGCTGACCGCCAGGCCCATGTCGTCGGCTGCCGCCTTGTACCACTTGGACAGGCAGTTGCGGCAGAACCCGGCAAGATTCATCAGATCGATGTTCTGCACGTCCTTGCGGGTACGCAGGTGCTGCACCAGGGTGCGGAACGCGGCGGCTTCAAGTTCCGTGCGCTGTTCATCGGTCAGGTTCATCGGCTCGGTCATGACGTGTCTCTCAACAAGGGCGCAACACAGGCGCATGGCGGGGCTGGCGAGATTCTAAGAGGCGGGCGATCTGCCAGCAACGCCCGTTGGCCGACTGGCACGGGCGTGCAGGGTGCCGCCGGGTTCAGCGTTGCGCGGCCAGGGCGATGGACACCGACTCGGCGAAACGCAGGGCGTGGGGCTTGTCCACTTCCACCTCGGCGTAGTGCACGGCCGGGTTGGCCATGACCAGGTCGAGCAGTTCCTGGGTCAGGCGCTCCAGCAGGGCGAAGCGGTTTTCCTCGACGTGGGCGATGATCGCCTTGGTGATGGTGCGGTAGTTCAGCGCGTGGTCGATGTCGTTGACCTGCACCGCGTCGCCGGCCGGGTAGAGGATGGTGAGGTTGATCAGCACATCCTGCTTGTTGAGGATTTCCTCTTCCTTGATGCCGATGTAGGTGCGCACGCGCAGATCCTTGACCCGGATTCGCGCCATGCCCGGCTGCAATTGCGTCATTTCACTTGCTCCGTCCGATCAGTTGGAGGAATTCCTGGCGGGTATTGGTCGACTCGCGGAAGGCACCGAGCATCACCGAGGTGTTCATCACCGAGTTCTGCTTCTCCACCCCGCGCATCATCATGCACATGTGTTGCGCCTCGATCACCACGGCCACGCCGGCGGCGCTGGTGACCTGCTGGACCGCCTCGGCGATCTGCCGGGTCAGGCTTTCCTGGATCTGCAGGCGCCGCGCGAACATGTCGACGATGCGCGCTACCTTCGACAGGCCCAGTACCTTGCCGGTGGGAATGTACGCTACATGGGCCTTGCCGATGAAGGGCAGCAGGTGGTGTTCGCACAGCGAGTAGAGCTCGATGTCCTTGACGATGACCATTTCGTCATTGTCCGAGGCGAACAGCGCGCCGTTGACGATGTCCTCCAGCGTCTGGGTGTAGCCGTGGCAGAGGTACTGCATGGCCTTGGCCGCGCGCTTGGGGGTGTCGAGCAGGCCTTCGCGCGTCGGGTCTTCGCCGAGCCCTTTGAGAATCTCACGGTAGTGGTGAGACAGGTCTTCGATCATGGTGGGTGTTCCTCGTGCCCGCGCCGGGCGGGTCATTTGAGGTGCCGGCCACCGTTGACGGTGAGGGTGGTGCCGGTCACATAGGGGCTGTCGAGCAGGTAGCGCACGCTCTGGTAGATCACGTCCGGGCCGGGCTCGATACCCATGGCGGATTTGGCCAGGGTGCGGGCGCGGTAGGCGGCGTCGTCGCCTTCGTTGAACAGGATCAGTGCCGGCGCGATGCCGTTGACCTTGATGCGCGGCGCAAGGCTGGCGGCGAAGGACAGGGTGAGGTTGTCCAGGCCGGCCTTGCTGGCGCAGTAGGCGATGCGGTTGACGCTGCCCTTGCGGGCAACGTCGTCGGAGAGGTGGATGATGTCGGCCGGTGCGCCGCGCTGGGCGGCGTCGCGTTCGAGCAGTTCGCTGCAGCGCAGGTTGATCAGGTAGGGCGCGAGCATGTGCACGCGGAACAGCGTTTCGAAGGCCTGGGCGTCGCCACCGGGCTGCTCGGCGATCCACGCCGAGGCGTTGTGGATGATCGCGCGCAGGCGGTCGGTGTGGGATTTCAGCTGGTCGATGAAGGCGAGGATGCCGGCTTCATCCCCCAGTTCGGCGTACAGGCAGGTGGCGCCCAGCTCGCGCAGTTCGGCGATGCCGGGCTTGTCCTGGCGATAGGTCACGATCACCGGCTGGCCGTCCTGCAACAGGCGTTTGGCGCAATGCAGGCCGATGCGCTGGCTGGCGCCGGTGATCAGGATGGGTGCCGGGGAGTGGCCCATGCGCGCCTCATGCAGTCGGGGACGATCGGCGCGCGGGGCAATGTCCTAGCGGCCGGGTAGGGCAAAACTATACCAGCCCCGGCGCGGGCCGGCACGGATGGGGCATAATGGGCGGCCTTGTCTTGCCTTGTGGGAGTGAACATGAAAGTCGCCATCCTGTCCGGATCGGTCTACGGCACCGCCGAAGAAGTCGCGCGTCACGCCAAGCGCCTGCTCGAAGCCGCCGGCTTCGAAGCCTGGTTCGACCCGCGCGCCACCCTGGATGCGCTGATCGACTTCGCTCCCGAAGCCTTCCTGGTGGTGACTTCCACCACCGGCATGGGCGACCTGCCCGACAGCTTCCAGCCGCTGTTCCACACCATCCGCGATCGCCTGCCCGCCCCCTGGCGCGGCCTGCCCGGCGCGGTGCTGGCGCTGGGTGATTCCAGCTACGGCGACACCTACTGCGGTGGCGGCGAGCAGGTGCGCGAGCTGTACGCCGAGCTGGGCGTGCAGGAAGTGGTGCCGATGCTGCGCCTGGACGGCAGCGAGACAGTGGACCAGGAGACCGACTCCGAGCCGTGGCTGGCCGAGTTCATCGCCGCGCTGAAGGCCTGATGCATCCCCGCGCCCGCTTCCTGATCGACACCCTGCAGCTCGCCCCGCACCCCGAGGGCGGCTTCTACCGGCGGGTGTTCGAATCCGGCTTGTCGGGCGCCGATGGCCGGCCGCAATCGTCGGCCATCCTGTTCCTGCTTCCGGCCGGTACCGTCAGCCGCTGGCACAGCGTGGACGCCGACGAGCTCTGGCACTTCCACGAGGGGGCGCCGCTGGAGTTGCTGATCGCCGAGCGACCGGAGACCGAGGTGCGCCGCGAAACCCTCGGCCCGGTGGGTGAGGGCAGCCTGCCGCAGCGCGCCGTGCCCGCCCACGCCTGGCAGGCCGCGCGCTGCCGAGGGGATTACGTGCTGGTGGGGTGCACCGTTTCCCCTGCCTTCGAGTTTGCCGGGTTCAAGCTGCTCTCCGACGATATGCAGGCGCAGCGCGAATGGCCGAAGCTGGTTGGGGAGTTCGCGGAGCTGCTCTGAGACGTAGGGCGTATAACGTTCGACGTTATACGCCGTTTGACCATGGTGACCGAGCACACCGGATACGGTCACGGAGCCGCGACCATAGGCGCTCCGGTCTTGGCCATGTCACCCGCAAGGGAGCAAGGCGTATCGGCGTACAACCGCGAACGGTTGTACGCCCTACTTTGGGGTTGCTGGGTGCAACGGCATCTCGATCATCAACCCCAGCCACGCCTTCGCCGCATTCGACAGGTAGGCATCGCGCCGCCAGATGAAGCTGATGTCCCAGCGCAGGTCCGGCTGGCTCAGCAGCACGCGCACCAGGCCTGGCCGCTCCAGGTCCTTCGCCACCACGCGCGGCAGCAGCACCGCGCCCTGGCCGGCGGCGACCAGCGCGCCGAGGAAGTCCGCCTGGCCGCTGCGGCCGCCTTCCTTGGGCTCGAAGCCGGCCTCGCGGCAGGCGCGCAGCAGACGGTCGTTGAGGGTGAAGCTCTGCTGGTAAAGCAGGAAAGGGGTGGCGGAGAGTTCCGCCAGCTCCAGGCTTTCGCGCCCGGCGAGGGGATGGCTGTCGGGCAGCAGGACGTCCAGCGGCTCGTTGCAGAAGGGCTGCCAGTCGAAGCCGGGGTCTTCCGGGGTGAGGCCGCCGCCCAGTTCCAGCTCGCCGCTGTAGACCATCTCTTCCATGGTCTTGCTGCCGCCCTCGATCAGGTGCACGTCGATGTTCGGGTAGCGCCGCCGGTATTCAGCGAAGCGCCCGGCGAACAGCGCATCCGCACCCAGCAGCGGCAGGCCCAGGCGCAGCTCGCCGCGGTGCAGGTGGGTGAGGTCGTCCAGTTCGGTGTGCAGTTCGCGGCGCAGGCGCAGCATATCCTCGGCGCGGCGCAGCACCACTTCGCCGGCGGCGGTCAGGCGGATGTGCGGGCCGCTGCGCTCCAGCAGTTGCACGCGCAGGCTCTGCTCCAGCTGGGCGACCTGCTTGCTGACCGCCGACTGGCTGGCGTTCAGGTGCACCGCCGCCTGGGTGAAGCTGCCGTGGCGCACGACTT
Organism: Enterobacterales bacterium AE_CKDN230030158-1A_HGKHYDSX7; assembly: GCA_046940325.1. Lineage (GTDB taxonomy): Bacteria > Pseudomonadota > Gammaproteobacteria > Pseudomonadales > Pseudomonadaceae > Pseudomonas. The sequence continues at coordinate 193,818 of JBKYMN010000006.1, forward strand.
CGGCGAAGGTGCGCAGCTGCTTGAATTCCATTATGGAATGGCTCCGATTCGATCAATTCGCTTTGGGGATGATAGGCGTGGGCGTAGGCTTTGCGCCATTCCCAACCGATTTCTTCACCCCCTCAACGGATCGAGACCGCCATGTTCCGCCGCGCCGCCCGCCTCATTTTCGAACTCGCCGTGCTGGTCGCCTTTTGGTGGCTCGGCGGCTGGATCGCCACGCTGACCGGCCTGCCGCTGCCGGGCGGGGTGATCGGGCTGGCGCTGCTGCTGGTGCTGTTCGCCTGCGGGGCGATCCGTCCGGCCCTGCTGCAGGGCGGCGCCGGCCTGCTGCTGGCGGAGATGCTGCTGTTCTTCATCCCCGCGCTGATGAGCCTGCTGGACTATGGCCCGCTGCTGCGCAGTTCGGGCTGGAAGATTCTGCTGGTGATCACCGCCAGCACCGTGCTGGTGATGCTGTCCACCGCGCTGGCGGTGGAGTGGATGTGCCGCTGGAGATCGCGCCATGAGCCTCGATAAGCAAGCCCTGTTCTGGTTGGCCGTGACCCTGGGCGGTTACCTGCTCAGCCGTACCCTCTACCGCCGTTTCCAGCAGTACTGGCTGTCGCCCATTGTCTTCGTGCCGGTGCTGCTGTTCGCCCTGGCGATCCCGATGCAGGCCCGCTATGCCGACTACGCCCGCGATACCAGCTGGCTGGTGGCACTGCTCGGCCCGGCCACCGTGGCCTTCGCCATTCCGATCTGGCAGCAGCGCGCCTTGCTCGCCCGCCACTGGCCGGCGCTGCTGACCGGCATGCTGGCCGGCTCGACCATGGCCGTCGGCAGCTCCTGGGCATTGGCCCATGCGCTGGCGCTGGACGGCCAGGTGACCCTGTCGCTGATTCCGCGCTCGATCACCACGCCGTTCGCCATGGAAATGTCCCACGACCTGGGCGGCGTGCCGGCGCTGACGGCGGCTTTCGTGATGATCACCGGGGTGTTCGGCGCGCTGATCGGTGGTGTGCTGATGAAAATGCTGCACCTGCGCTCCGCCCTGGCCCGTGGTGCATTGCTGGGCGTCGGCGCCCACGGTGCGGGCACCAGCCGGGCTTACGAGTTCGGCGGGGAGGAGGGATCGGCGGCGGGGCTGCTGATGGTGCTGACCGGGCTGTTCAACCTGCTGATGGCGCCGGTCCTGGCCTGGTGCCTGTGACGTTCAGCTGAGCTCGTAGGCATCGAGCATGCGCGAGACGTCGGCGGGAGAGTTGAACATCATCACGTCGATGATCGACAGGCCCGCCTCGAAGGTCGGGCGCTTCTGTTCGTAGGGCACCAGCCTGGGCTCCTGGAAGCGCAGGGTCAGCCCGGCTGCATCGTATTTGCGGCGGTCGAAGAAGCTCTGCCCGCCTGGCGGGTTCCAGTACTCCTCCACGCCCCCCAGTGCCTTGCAGATATTCAGCGCCCATTCATCCGGTGCGGTCGGTCGCTCCATCGGCAGGTCCATGCGCGAGAGCACCGGCATCTGGCGCGGGAAGCCCAGGTAGGTGCAGGTCGCCTCCAGGGTGGCCTTGTTCAGCGAGACGATATCCTGGAACGGGTGGTCGAGAGAGGCGGCGATCATCTCGCGCACGTCGCGGTAGTAGGGCGCCACCTTGCGGTACACGTCCAGTTGCGAGAACAGGCTGCGCCGCCAGTCCTGGCGGTTGTCGACCTGCACGTCGCAGATCAGGGTCTCGCGGTGGTGCTTGACCCGTGGCACACGGATATACAGCCAGCCGTCCTGCTGCTTGAGGATGCGGTTGCGCTCGATCCAGCCGTGATGGATGTACTGCACCGTATCGAACAGCACGAACAGGTCGGTGTGCTTGATCAGGCTGAAGTACCCCAGGTACGGGAAGAAGTAGGGCTGCATGATGGCGGTTCGTTTCACGTCGGCTGCCTCGTTGGCCGAACTGGAGTCTCCTCCCGACTCCCGGGTACTACTCGAGTGTGTTGCGAAAGATATTGCGAAATGTTTCCAGGTGGATCGGATGCGCCTGGGAGGGCGCCGGGGCAGGTCTGGAAGAGGGGCACGCTTCCGCCAGCCCTGACGCGCTGGCCGGTGGCCGCGCTGTCTGGATGGCGCCTTTGCGGGGAGTTGTCGTTGCGCCGGGTCGGGCCGGCGTCACAGGGACAACTGTCCCCACTATAGGTGGCGAAAGGCGCCGCGCAAGGCGACTCATCTGCCCACGCTTATAGGGGAACATTCGCCAGACACTGCCAGAGGCAACTGTCAGTTCCGTGACAGTCGCTTCGTCGTCACGCTGACTAGACTGCGCCATCGAACAACAACAACGAAGAGGCTACCGACCATGCACGCCGCTCATCCGCTGCCCACCGTGAACGTCAAGGACCAGGTTTCCGCCGCCGAATGGCAGACCCGCGTGGACCTCGCCGCCTGCTACCGCCTGATTGCCCTGCAGGGTTGGGACGACCTGATCTTCACCCACATCTCGGCCAAGGTCCCCGGCACCGAGGATTTCCTCATCAACCCCTACGGCATGATGTTCCACGAGATCACCGCGTCGAGCCTGGTGAAGGTGGATGCCTCGGGCAAGAAGCTGATGGACAGCCCGTACGACATCAACCCGGCCGGCTACACCATCCACAGCGCCATCCATGACGTGCGCCACGACGTCGCCTGCGTACTGCATACCCACACCGCCGCCGGCATCGCCGTCTCCGCGCAGAAGCAGGGCCTGCTGCCGATTTCCCAGCAATCGCTGTTCGTCCTTTCCAGCCTCGCCTACCACGGCTACGAGGGCGTGGCGCTGAACCATGACGAGAAGGCGCGCCTGCAGGCCGACCTGGGCGAAGCCAACTTCATGATCCTGCCCAACCACGGCCTGCTGACCTGCTCGGCGACCATCGCCGACACCTTCCTGATGATGTTCACCCTGCAGCGCGCCTGCGAAATCCAGGTTCTGGCCCAGGGCGGCGGCGCCGAGCTGATCATGATCCCGCAGCAGATCCTCGATGGCGCCCGCGCCATGGCGGCGGCCGTGACCAAGAGCAAGCAGGGCATGGGCGGCGCGCTGGCGTGGCCGGCGCTGCTGCGCAAGCTGGACCTGCAGAATCCCGGCTACCGCGACTGATGGCCCTGGCCGGCATTGCCCTGCGCGACTGGCGCGCGCAGGGCAGCGATTTCAACTTCCGTGGCCATTCGATTCGTTACTGGAGCGCCGGCAGCGGCGCTCCGCTGTTGCTGATCCACGGCTTCCCCACCGCGTCCTGGGATTGGCACACCCTCTGGCAGCCGCTGGCCGAGCACTACCGGGTGATCGCCTGCGACATGCTCGGTTTCGGCGACTCCGCCAAACCCAAGGGGCACGACTACCGCATCCTCGAACAGGCCGACCTGCAGCAGGCCTTGCTGGAGCACCTGGGCGTGCGCGAGCCGGTGCACCTGCTGGTGCACGACTATGGCAACAGCGTCGGCCAGGAGCTGCTGGCGCGCCACGAGGAGGGCGCTTTCAACCTGGCCTCGCTGGTGTTCCTCAATGGCGGGCTGTTCCCGGAAACCCACCGCGCCGTGCTCTCGCAGAAGCTGTTGCTCAGCCCCCTGGGCGCCTTCTTCGGCAAGCTGTTCGACCGCCAGCGCCTGGCGCAGAACTTCGCCAGGGTGTTCGGCCCGGCGACGCAGCCCAGCGAGGTGGAACTGGATACCTTCTGGGAACTGATCCGCCACAACGACGGGCCGAAGGTCATGCACCGGCTGATCCACTACATCCTCGATCGCCGTGAGCACCGGGAGCGCTGGGTCGGTGCGATGCAGCGCACGAACGTACCGCTGCGCCTGATCGACGGGCCGGAAGACCCGATTTCCGGCGCGCACATGGTGGTTCGCTACCGCGAGCTGATTCCCCGGCCGGACACCGTGGAGCTGCCCGGCATCGGCCATTACCCACAGGTGGAGGCGCCGGAGCAGGTGCTACAGCATTATCTGGCGTTCCGACAGGAGCGAACCTCTTAGGTACGGACCGTTCCGTCGGTAGATTCGGAACTGGCTGATAGATAGCCCTCAAGTGGCAGCGGTAGCTTCCCCGACCTTGTCCAGCCGGAGGCCGCTGCCATGCCACTCAGATCCGTCATTCCCGTCCGCCAGCCGCAGGGTTCGCTGCTGTACCGGGCCTTGCTGCACCTGCGTCGGGACTTCGCCTTCATCGCCATTCCCATGCTGCTGGTGCTGGTCGGAGCCTGTGCCGCTGGCGGCTATTACGCCTGGCTCACGCAGAACTGGGTGCCCGCCGCTCTGGGCGCGCTGGCGTTGCTGCCGGCTATCGGCCTGCTGCTGTTCTGGAGCGAGTACGACTGGTGGCTGTTCAAGCTGGGCCCGCGCTCGGAGCTGAACATGCCCATGCGCTGACGGATCATCCCCTGGCCTTATCGGGCACCATTCAGCCCTGGTCGTCTTGGTTGTGACCGGATCGTGACTGCCGGACACTCCGGGGAAAACCATCCTGCCTGGAGCCCCAATCATGAGTGATGCCCTGCACTTCGACGGAAAAGTCGTGATCGTTACCGGAGCCGGTGGCGGCATCGGCCGTGCCCACGCCCTGCTGTTCGCCAAGTACGGCGCCAAGGTGGTGGTGAACGACCTGGGCGGCAGCACCCATGGCGAAGGCGCCAATGCCTCGGCGGCCGACCGCGTGGTGGCGGAAATCCGCGAAGCCGGCGGCACCGCCATCGCCAACCATGACTCGGTGACCGACGGCGAGAAGATCGTCCGCCAGGCCGTCGAGGCGTTCGGTCGCATCGACGTGGTGGTGAACAACGCCGGCATCCTGCGCGACAAGACCTTCCACAAGATGGAAGACGCCGACTGGGACCTGGTCTACAAGGTCCACGTCGAAGGCGCGTACAAGGTGACCCGCGCCGCCTGGCCGTTCATGCGCGAGCAGGGCTACGGCCGGGTGATCTTCACCTCGTCCACCTCCGGCATCTACGGCAACTTCGGCCAGAGCAACTACGGCATGGCCAAGCTGGGCCTCTACGGCCTGACCCGCAACCTGGCCATCGAGGGCCGCAAGAACAACATCTTCGTCAACGCCATCGCCCCCACCGGCGGCACCCGCATGACCGAAGGCCTGATCCCGCCGCAGGTGTTCGAACAGCTCAAGCCCGAGCTGGTCAGCCCGCTGGTGGTGTACCTGGGCAGCGAAGCCTGCCAGGAGACCTCCGGTCTGTTCGAAGTGGGCGGCGGCTGGATCGGCAAGGTGCGCTGGGAGCGCAGCCTGGGCGTGGGCTTCGACCCGCGCAAGGGCTTCAGCGTCGAGGACGTGGCGGCCAACTTTGCGCAGATCTGCGACTTCGAGAATGCCGCGCATCCCAAGGACAACGTCGAGGCGCTGCGCGAGATGATGGCGAACCTGCAGAAATACGTCAGCTGATCCGGTCAGCCTGACCGGTGGAATGGCCAGCAGGGCTGTTCCCCGTCGACGAACGCAGTAAGGTGAAAGGGCCGGCTTCAAGCCGGCCCTTCGCTTTTCCGCTTCCAGGCCCGAGGAGTTCGCCATGAGCGTGATAATCCAGAAGAACGGCCCGGTGACCACCCTGGTCATCGCCCGCCCTGCGGTGCGCAACGCCGTGGACCTGCCCACCGCCCAGGCGCTGGCCGATGCCCTGCGCGAGTTCGAGCTGGACGAGGAGGCCCGTGTCGCCGTGCTCACTGGCGCCGGCGGGACCTTCTGCGCCGGCGCGGACCTGGCGGCGGTGGCCGAGGATGGCGAGCGGCGCAACCGCCTGGAAATGGAAGGCGACGCGCCCATGGGGCCGAGCCGGATGCAGTTGTCCAAGCCACTGATCGCCGCCATCGAGGGCTACGCCGTGGCCGGAGGCCTGGAGCTGGCGCTGCTGGCGGACCTGCGGGTGATGGCCGAGGACGCGGTGTGCGGGGTGTTCTGCCGGCGCTTCGGCGTGCCGCTGATCGACGGCGGCACCGTGCGCTTGCCGCGCATCGTCGGCCAGGGCAGGGCGCTGGACCTGATCCTCACCGGTCGCCCGGTGGGTGCGCAGGAAGCCTTCGCCATGGGTTTGGCCAACCGGGTGGTAGCCAGCGGCACGGCATTGGAGGCGGCCGAGGAGCTGGCGCGGGAGATCGCCGAGTTCCCACAGCGCTGCATGCTGGCTGATCGTGACAGTGTCTTCGCGCAGTGGAACCTGTCGTTCGACGTGGCGCTGGCCAATGAATTCCAGGGCGGAATGGCGGTGATCGAGAGCGGCGAGACGGTGCAGGGTGCGAAGCGCTTTGCCGGTGGGGAAGGGCGGCACGGGGAGTTCTGACAGGTTTTGCAGGGAGCTCCTCCCTGTAGGAGCAAGCTTGCTCGCGACCCCGCCCGACTCTGATGCCGCCGGTGCGTCCGGTTCGCGAGCAAGCTCGCTCCTACGAAGAGCGGATCAGTCGCGCTCGATGATCACGTAGGTCTTGCGTACGGTTTCCTGGATGTCCCAGATGCCCAGGCTGTTCTGCGGCAGCAGGAAGGCGTCGCCGGCCTGGAAGGCGATCGGCTCGCCGCCGTCCGGGGTGAAGGTGCCGCGGCCGGAGATGAAGTGGCAGAACTCCTGCTCGACGATCTGGCGGCGCCAGCGGCCGGGGGTGCATTCCCAGATGCCGGTTTCCACGCGGTCGGTGCGCTCGATGGATTCCACGCGGGTTTCCGAGATCGGCTCGCCCAGGGGCACGGCCACCGGGTTGGCTTCGCCGAGCGGGGCGTGCAGGGTGTCTTTGAGGTGGGTCAGTTTCATACGGGGCTCCAGTGGGCTTGCCAGTCGGCGTTCTATCCAGGGGGCGGCAGTTCAGCCGACCTTCCAGGTCATCAGGTTTTCCATGGTGGCGGCGACCTTCTCGGCCAGCCGGCGGCGCCAAGGCGCGCTGTGGGGGTTGGCGAGCACATCGTCCTCGTGGACGAAGCTGCGGATGATGGCGTTGTAGCCGATCCAGCGGCACGGCTCCGGTTCCCAGCCGCGCAGGCCGTCCTGCAGGCCGCGGTCGTGAATGACCCACGGCTGGCGGGTGAGGGCGCTGTCCTGGCCGAGGATCAGGTCGGCCAGGGTACGGCCGCCCAGGTTGGTGGCGCCGACGCCTTCGCCGCCGTAGCCGCCGGCCAGGGCGATGCCGTTGCGGCGGTCGATCAGCATGTGCGGGTGGAAGCGCCGCGACATGCCCAGGTTGCCGCCCCAGGTGTGGGTGATGCGCACATCCTTCAATTGCGGGAAGAGTTCGCTGAACAGGTAGCGGCGCAGGCCGACTTCATCCTCGGTCAGGCTGAAGTCGTTGCGCAGCTTGCCGCCGAAGCGGTAGCCACCGCGGGCGCCGAAGGCCAGGCGGTTGTCCGGGGTGCGCTGGCCGTAGGTGACCTGGCGGCTGAATTCGCTGAAGGCCTGGCCTTTGTCGAGGCCGATTTCCGCCCACACCGATTCCGGCAGCGGTTCGGTGGCCACCAGCAGGCTCTGCACCGGCAATTGGTAGTTGCCCAGCGGCGGCAGGTCGGCGGCGTAGCCTTCGATGGCCGGCACCACCCATTGCGCCTTCAGCCCACCTTGTTCGGTACGCAGCAGGCCGGGCGCCCAGTGGGTGACGCGGCTCTTCTCGAAGATCGGCGTGCCCTGGCGTTCCACGGCGCGGGCCAGGCCACGGACCAGCTTGGCCGGGTCGATGGTGGCACAGTGCGGGGTGTGGATGGCGCCCAGGGCGCTGGGAATGCGCAGTTGCTCGGCCAGCTCGCTCTGGCTCAGCCAGCGGTAGTCATCCTCGGTCAAGCCTTCGCTGTGCAGGTGCTTGAGGTAGTCGCGCAGGCGGGTTTCCTGCTCCGGATAGCGCGCGGCAGTGTAGAGGACGCCGCCTTTGCGGTAGTCGCAGTCGATGCCCTCGCGTTCGAGCACGCGGGCCACTTCATCGGGGATGTCGTGGAGCAGGTCGTAGGAGGCGCGGCGTTGTTCCGGCGAAAGGCCGGCCAGCAGGCGGTCTTCGCCGAGCATGTTACCCATCAGCCAGCCGCCGTTACGGCCGGAAGCGCCAAAGCCGGCGGTCTCGGCCTCGACGATGGCGATCTTCAGCTGCGGTGCGCGCAGCTTCAGGTAGTAGGCGGTCCACAGGCCGGTGTAACCGGCGCCGGCGATGGCCACATCGACGTCCAGGGTGCCCTGCAGGGATGGCCGCGGGACGAGATCATCGTCCAGCTGGTTCATCCACAGACTGATATGACGCCATGCCGACATAGACGACTCCAAAAGGAAGAAGGGGGAATGTCGGCAAGCCTAGATTTGGCGCGGGGTTCTGTCGTGCGCGCGGGTACGCGAGGATTGCTCGCGTACCCGCCGGCAGGGGCGCATCAGGCCTCCTGCTGTTCCTCGCGCAGGCGTTTCAGATACTCGCGGGGGGACTGGCCGGTCTGCTGGCGGAAGCAGCGGTAGAAGGCCGAGAGCGAGTTGAAGCCGGCGGAGAAAGCCAGTTCGTCGATGCGCGAGGGCAGCGGCGGGCGCAGCTGGCTGAGCAGGTGGGTCAGGCGCGTCTGGTTGACGTACTGGTAGAAGCTCAGCCCCATCACCTGGTTGAGCAGGTAGGAAATCTGGTTGCGCGTGTAGCCGGTGGCGGTGGCCACCTGGGTCAGGTCCAGGTCCGGCGCCAGGTACGGCTGGCTCTTGCTGAAGTAGTCCTCCAGGTCGCTGGCCAGCTGGCTGAGCTGGCGCGGCGACAGGCCCAGGCGGCTGGTGGCCGGACGCGGGTCGATGGCCTGCGGACGGCTTTCGCCACCTTCGCGCACCACCGAGGCGTATTCATTGATGCGCCAGATCAGGCCTTCGCGCACGGTGATCGCTTCGCTGGAGTGGAAGGTCGCCAGGCGGCCGCTCAGGGTCACCGCGATGCGGTACTGGATGAAGGCGGTGTCGCCGTCCACGCGGATGCGGTCGATGTGGTCGAGGAATTCTTCCGGGCGGCTGGGCATGGTGCCCTGCACGTAGTCGCGCAGGTCGGTGTAGCCCAGGGTGCGGTTCTGGAAGAAGTCGTTGTACTGCACCTGTGGGTGATACAGCGCCAGCACCGCTTCGAGGTCGCGATGCTTCCAGCACTGGTGGTAGCGCAACACCACCTCGCGGGTCTGCTCGGTGAGGTGGCTGTCGGTCGGGCGTTGGTCGATGGCATGCATAGGTGGCTAAGGATGCCCCAGACCGCGCTTCTCGGGTAGTGGCAAAGCATCTACCGGGGCAGGGGCACTATCCATCGTCTCGATGATCCGTCATCGCCTGCACCAATATCGCGCGCCAGCCGCCGTCCTAGAGGGGGGATTCACTCTTTCGGGCGACACGGCAAATACCACCTTGGAGCGCTTACTCCCCTTCAGGTCGCTCAGTAGGGTGTAGCCACCTAGACACCGTCAGGAGAGCCGCATGACAACAAAAACAAGGCGCGGATTCTTCCAACCGCAACTTCTCGCCACTGCTGTCGCCCTGGGATGCGCCACCCAGGCTCAGGCAATCAACTTCAACATCGGGAAAATCGAAGGTCAGTTCGACTCGAGTCTGTCCGTGGGGGCCAGCTGGAGTACCCAGAGTCCGAAAGAGGATCTGATCGGTGCCGCCAACGGCGGCCACGGCATGACCCAGACCAACGACGATGGCCGGCAGAACTTCCGCAAGGGCCACACCTTCTCGAAGATCTTCAAGGGCATCCATGACCTGGAGCTGAAGTACGGGGACTTCGGCGTGTTCACCCGCGGCAAGTACTGGTACGACTTCCGCCTGAAGGACGAAAGCGTGGCCTTCAAGGAACTCTCCGACAGCGGCCGCAAGGAGGGCGCCAAGTCTTCCGGTGCGCAGCTGCTCGACGCCTTCGGCTACTACAACTACGCCATCGCCGACATGCCGGGCACCGTGCGCCTGGGCAAGCAGGTGGTGAGCTGGGGTGAAAGCACCTTCATCGGCAACAGCATCAACACCATCAACCCCATCGACGTCTCCGCCTTCCGCCGTCCCGGTTCGGAAATCAAGGAAGGCCTGATCCCGGTGAACATGCTCTACCTGTCCCAGAGCCTGACCGACAGCCTGTCCGTCGAAGGGTTCTATCAGCTGGAGTGGGACCAGACGGTGCTGGACAACTGCGGCACCTTCTTCTCCACCACCGACGTCGCCGCCGACGGTTGCAAGACCAACTACAACATTCTCGATCCGGCCTCGGTCAATTCGCTGAACGCACCTGCCACCAAGGCCCTGCTCAACTCCCTGGGCGTGACCGTCACCCCCGAAGGCCTGATGGTGCCGCGCGGCGCCGACCAGGATGCCCGTGACTCCGGCCAGTGGGGCCTGGCCCTGCGCTGGCTGGGTGCGGACGTGGAATACGGCGCCTATGCGATGAACTACCACAGCCGCACACCCATCGTGAGCATGAAGAACGCCGGCACCGCCGACATCGGCAACGTCCTGCGCGCGCTCACCATCCCCGGTGGTGCGGCCCTCGCCCAGCCGCTGCTGCTGGGGCGTGGCAGCTACTTCCTGGAATACCCGGAAGACATCCGCCTGTACGGCCTGAGCTTCTCCACCACCCTGCCCACCGGCACCGCGTGGAACGGCGAGATCAGCTACCGGCCGAACATGCCGCTGCAGCTCAACACCACCGACCTGACCCCGTTGCTCGCCACCACCGTGGTTGGCGGCTTCACCAGCGGTGGTGCGGCCGGTGCGCTGGCCACGGCCAATCAGGTCAGCCACGGCTATGTGCGCAAGGAAGTGACCCAGGCGCAGACCACCTTCACCCACTTCTTCGATCAGGTCATGGGCGCGGACCGCCTGACCCTGGTAGGTGAGGTCGGTGTGACCTATGTCGGTGGCATGACCAACAAGGTCGGCGAGCGCTACGGTCGAGACTCGGTCTATGGCGTACCGGAAAACGCTACCGCCGATGCGGAATACGGCAGCGGCGGCTTCTACACCTCCTCGTCGTGGGGATACCGCGGTCGCGCCATCTGGGACTACAACAACGTCTTCGCCGGGGTGAACCTCAAGCCGAACATCGCCTGGTCCCAGGACGTGCACGGCTACGGCCCGGTCTTCAACGAAGGCAGCAAGGCCGCCAGCATCGGCATCGACGCGGACTACCAGAACACCTACACCGCGAGCCTGAACTACACGAACTTCTTCGGCGGCGACTACAACACCATCGTCGACCGGGACTTCCTGGCCCTCAGCTTCGGCGTGAACTTCTGACCTGCCTGCTCAAGGAATCGACATGAGAACGACAAGAATCCTCCAATGCGGCGCGCTGGCCCTGAGCCTGCTGTCCTGTGGCGTGATGGCGGCTTCCGCCGACGACGTGGCCAAGCTGGGCACGACGCTCACGCCCATGGGCTCGCAGAAGGAAGGCAACGCCGACGGCAGCATCCCGGCCTGGACCGGCGGTATCTCCCGCACCGCCGGCAAGCTGGACGCCAAGGGCTTCCTCTCCGACCCGTTTGCCGGTGAGAAGCCGCTGTTCACCATCACCGCGCAGAACGTCGACCAGTACAAGGACAAGCTCTCCGCCGGCCAGCTGGCGATGTTCAAGCGCTACCCGGACAGCTACAAGATCCCGGTGTACAAGACCCACCGCACCTTCGCGCTGCCCGACGACATCTACGCCGCGATCAAGCGCAGCGCCGAGTTCGTCCAGCCGATCAACGACGGCAATGGCCTGGAGAACTTCGAGAAGAGCCGCTACTACGCCTTCCCGCTGCCGCAGAATGGCGTGCAGGCGCTGTGGAACCACCTGACCCGTTACCACGGCGGCAACATCTCCCGCACCGTGGTGCAGGTGGTGCCGCAGACCAACGGCAGCTACACGCCGATCCGCTTCGAGGAATCGATCGCGGTACCGCAGAGCATGACGGACCAGGACGCCGGCAAGACCGGCAACATCCTCACCTACTTCAAGCAGCAGGTAACGGCGCCGGCGCGCCTGGCCGGTAACGTCCTGCTGGTGCACGAGACCCTGGACCAGGTGAAGGAGCCGCGCCTGGCGTGGATCTACAACGCCGGCCAGCGCCGCGTGCGCCGCGCCCCGCAGGTGGCCTACGACGGTCCGGGCACCGCCTCCGACGGCATGCGTACCTCGGACAACTACGACATGTTCTCCGGCGCCCCGGATCGTTACGACTGGAAACTGGTGGGCAAGCGTGAGATGTACATCCCGTACAACAGCTACCGCCTGAACTCGCCGGAGCTCAAGTACGACGACATCGTCAAGCCGGGCCACATCAACCAGGACCTGACCCGTTACGAGCTGCACCGTGTGTGGGAAGTGGTGGGTACGCTGAAGTCCGGCGAGCGCAACATCTATGGCCAGCGCCACTTCTACCTCGACGAGGACAGCTGGCAGATCGCCGTGTCCGAGCTGTATGACGGCCGCGGCCAGCTGTGGCGCGTCGGCGAAGGCCACGAGATGACCTTCTACACCGAGCTCGCCACCGGCTACGCCGCCGAGTCGCTGTACGACATCCTTGCCGGCCGCTACGTGACCTTCGGCCTGAACAACGAGGAAAAGCGCGGCTACCAGTTCGGCCAGAAGGCCAGCATGGCCGACTTCACCCCGGCAGCGCTGCGTAACGCCGGCGTTCGCTGATCTCGTCATCCGCTCCTTGGCCCCGGCATCCCATCGTGGATGCCGGGTTTCTTTTTTTCCGGCGGCGAATGCTCTGCCATGGGGCATTCGCTGCGCTATGACGCCCCATGAATCTGGCTGATGGTCCTTTTCGCCGGTCCGTGCGCGGGCATAGTCTGGCCAGCAAATGGCCGGAAGAAGCCCATGTCGACAATCGCCCTGCACAGTGCGGCGCTGCCTCGCCTGCCCCGCCAGCACCTGCCCCGCGAACGGCTGCATGCCAGTCTGAGCGCTACCGAGTGCCGCCTGCGCCTGCTGGTGGCGCCGCCCGGTTGTGGCAAGACGGTGCTGATGAGCGAATGCGCGCGCCTGGCGCCCACCGGTACCCGTGTGGTCTGGCTGGGGCTTGGCGGCCGGGCGCTGGCGCCCGAGCAGTTCTGCGAGCGGCTGGGCGAGGCGCTGGGCGTGCCCTGGTCCGGCGAAGCGGCCCTGGCCGCCTGGCTGGAAAACGCCAGCGAGCCGGTCTGGCTGATGCTTGACGATTACCCTCGTGCCCCCGATCCCGCCCTCGATGACTGCTTCGACCGTCTGCTCGCCGTGGCCTCGCCGCAGATCGGCTGGTGGCTGGCCAGCCGCCGTCGCCCCGCCTGCAACCTGACCCGCCTGCTGCTCGAGGGTGAGCTGTTGGAAATGGGCTCAACGGCGCTGGCCCTGAACCAGGGCGAACTGGACGCCTACCTGCAGACCGCCGGCCTGGAGTGGCCCCAGGCCCAGCGCCAGGCATTGCAGGACGCGACCCAGGGCTGGTTCGCCGGTGTGCGCCTGCGCCTGCTCAGCCTGGGCAACGAACCCATCGCACCCTGCGCCACCCAGGTGGCCGAGACCGGCAACGGCCTGCTGCAGGACTACCTGCAACGCGAAGTGCTGGCGAGCCTGCCGGCGGAGCTGGCGGAAACCCTCTGCGGCCTCGCGCAGATCGCCCGCTTCAACCGAGAACTCTGCGATTACCTGTTCGACGAACCCGGCCTGGGCCTGGACGGCCTGCAGGCCTGGGGCGCACTCATCGAACCGGTGGACAACACCCAGCACTGGTTCCAGGTGGCGCCCATGCTCGCGGCCGCGCTGGCGAGCCTGTCGCGCTGGCCGGCAGCGACCCTGCACCGGCGCGCCTGCCAGTGGTTCACCCAGTGCGGGGAAATCCACTCGGCCTTCGAGCATTCCCTGTACGCCGAGCAGCCGGATGTTTCCGCCAGCCTGCTGCAACGCCTGACCGAGGAGCAGCTGCTGCACGGGCGCAATGTCGAGCGCGTCCTGCAACTGCGCGAGTCGCTGCCGGAGGAGCTGCTGTGCAGCACGCCGCGTCTGCTCATCCTTAATGCCTGGACCCTGCTCTTCGTCGGTCGCCTGGATGACGTGGAAGCCCTGCTGGCCGGATTCGATCGATTCCTGCCGATGCCTGGCGAGCACCGCCAGCGCGCGCTGATCGCCCAGTGGCAGGGGCTCAACGGCATGCTCACCCACGCGCGGGGGCTGCCCGGTTCCCGCGAGCAACTGCGCGAGGCGCTGGCACACCTGCCCGAGGAAGCCTGGGCGCAGACCCTGATCTGCCTGTCCGCCCTGACCCAGCAGGCCCAGGCCGAAGGGCGCCTGGCCGAAGCGCGGCTGATCAACCGCGAGGCGCTGCGCCGCGCCCGCCTGCAAGGCAGCACCACCTTCGAAGCGCTGCTGGAACTCGACCGCGCCCAATGGCTGGAGCAGCGCGGCGAATTGCAGCGCGCCGACGCGCTGTTGGCGCGGGTACAGGAGTACCTCGACGAGATGCGTATCACCTGCAACGCCATGGCCGGCCGTGTCGCGCTGCGACGTGGCTGGCTGTGCCTGCGCCAGGGGCGCGACGACGAAGCCCGCGAACTGTTCATCGCCGGGCTCAACGAAACCCGGCGCAGCCACGACCCCAGCCTGATCTACGGCTTCACCGGCATGGCCTGGCTGGATGCGCTGGACGGCGACACCGACGGCGCCTTCAGCCGCCTGCTGGAAGTCGAGCGGCTGATGCAGCTGCAACACGTGCCCGAGCCGATCTACCGTGGCCCGCTGTTGCTTGCCAGCGGCGCGCTGAACCTGCGGCAGAACCGCGCCGGGCCGGCGCGGGAAGTCCTGCAGCGGGTGGCTTCGCGCTATCGTGTCGATTCCCTCAGTCCACCAGCGGCGGCACCGGACCAGATCCTGCGGGTCGAGCACCACCTGGCGCTGGCCGAACTCTACGACGGCGACGTGGACGCCGCCCTGCAGCGCCTGCTGGCGATGCTCCCGGACCTGCTGCGCCAGGGTCGCAATACCCTGGCCTGCGACGTCTGGCTGGCGCTGGCCGAGGCGCACTTCATCGCCGGCAGCCTGGACGAGGCACGCAGTGCGCTGGACGAGGGCGTGTCCCTGGCCCAGCGCTTCGGCCTGCTCTCCACCCTGCGCGATACCCAGCGCCGCCAGCCCGGCCTGTTCGGCCTGCGTCCGCACGCGGGCGAGATGGCTCCGCATAACCTGCTGAGCCTGCGCGAGCTCTCGGTGCTGGAACTGATCGCCCGCGGCTGCTCGAACCTGGAGATCGGCGAGCGGCTGTACATCTCCCTGCACACGGTGAAAACCCATGCCCGCCGCATCAACGGCAAGCTCGGCGTGGAGCGTCGCACCCAGGCAGTGGCGCGGGCGAAGGAACTCGGGCTGCTGAAAGTCTGAACGGTCAGTGCAATGCCTTGGGTGGCACGCTGATCTCGGCCAGGCGCTGGGCCAAGCGCATCTGCTCGGCGGCATCGTCGCTGAGCAGCATGGCGCGTTCCAGGTCGTAGCGTTCCGCCTGCGGGCAATCCAGTGTGTGGTAGAGGTCGGCACGGGCAAGGTGATCGCTGGCGCTGGGCGGCCCCAGTTCGAGCACGCGCTGGGCGTCCTTCAGCGCCGCCAGCGGCTCCCCGGCGGCGAGGTGCAGTTGGCGCAGGTTGCGTGACAGACGCTGGAGCATGTCGGCGGCGCTGGCCGTGCGCAGGTGCTCGGCGGACAGCTCGATGTGGGTGCCCAGCTGGCGTGCCAGCAGGTCACGGCAGTCGCGGGTATAGAGGCGACGGCCGGTGGCCGGGTCGAGCAGATGGTCGGCGCCGGGGACCCGCAGCAGAAAGCGTCCGGGGAAGTTCACGCCGACCAGGGTGATGCCATTGCGCCGCGCCATTTCCAGGGCAATCAGCGCCAATGACAGCGGTTGCCCATGGCGGCGTTGCAGTACCTGGGGGAGCAGCGCAGCGCGTGGGTGCAACGGGTATTCGTCGTCCTCGGCGAAACCCAGCTCGCTCAGCCGGCGCAGCAGGAACTGCGCGCGCTCGGCATCGCCGGTGCCCTGGGGGAGGGCGACCGCAACCTGATGCGCGAGGCCGTCGAACAACCGTTGCGCCTGTTCCGGCGGCAGGTGCGGCTCGTGCTCGGCGGCGATCCACAACGCCGCCTCAAACAGGGCGGGCGGGTCCTGGGCTAGGCAGGCGAGGCAGGCTTGACGCGGGTCCATGGCGTTCTCCGGCTGATCCTGCGGTTTTAACCGGAGCGCTGGCAGTTCGTCCAGTGTCGCGGTCGTCGCCCGTCAAGTGGAGGTGACAGGCGCTGCCTATACTCAGTGAGGTCCGCTCACGGATCGCCGAACCTCCACAGCAAGGGAGCGCCGCCATGTTCGACATGATGGAAGCCACCCGGCTCGAGTCACTGCATCTTGCCCAGGACCCGGCCACGGGACTCAAGGCCATCATCGCCATCCACAACTCCCGGCTCGGGCCCGCGCTGGGGGGCTGCCGCTACCTGCCTTATCCCAGCCAGGACGCCGCGCTGCGCGACGCCGCGCGGCTGGCCCAGGGCATGAGCTACAAGGCGGCCCTTGCCGGCCTGCGCCAGGGCGGCGGCAAGGCGGTGATCCTGCGCGCCCCCCACGTCAACAACCGTGGCGAACTGTTCGAGGCTTTCGGTCGCATGATCGATTCCCTGGGGGGCGCCTACATCACCGCGGTGGACAGCGGCACCTCCAGCGCCGACATGGACTGCATCGCCCAGTTCACCCGCCACGTCACCAGCACCACCAGTGGCGGTGACCCTTCGCCGCATACGGCGCTGGGCGTATTTGCCGGCATTCGCGCCAGCGCCCAGGCGCGGCTGGGCAGTGATGACCTGGACAGCCTGCGGGTGGCGATCCAGGGCCTTGGCAACGTGGGCTATGCGCTCGCCGAACACCTGGCGGCCGCGGGCGCGGAGTTGCTGGTCAGTGATATCGATGCGGGCAAGGTACAACTGGCCGTGGAGCAACTGGGCGCGCGGCCGGTGCCCAACGAGGCGCTTCTCACGACTCCGTGCGATATCCTCGCGCCCTGCGGGTTGGGCGGTGTGCTGACGTCTCAGGTAGTCGGTCACCTGCGTTGTGCTGCGGTGGCCGGGGCGGCCAACAATCAGCTGGCCCACCCCGAGGTGGCCGACGAACTGGAGGCGCGGGGTATCCTCTATGCTCCCGACTACGTGATCAATTCCGGCGGGCTGGTCTACGTTGCTCTGCAACACCAGGGCGAGTCATTGCCGACCATCACTGCGCACCTGTCGCGAATTGCCGAACGCCTGACCGAGGTCTACGCCCATGCCCAGGCCGATCACCGCTCGCCGGCACGCGTAGCCGACATGCTCGCCGAGCGGATCCTCTACGGTTAGGCCGCTCAGGACAGCGGGCAGTCGAATTCTGCCAGCAGGGCGCCGCCGGCTTTCCGGCAATCGGCCTGTTGTGAAGGGCTGAGGTGCTCGCGCCAGACGTTGAGCCTGCTGGTGTCCGGCGGCCGGGTCGTGCGCCACTGCTGATGCAGGCGCTGTTCCTTGCTGACCAGCAACTGTCCGTCGCTACGGAAGCGGGCCTGGTGCTCGTCGAGGCGTGAGGCTGTGCCGTGGTGGTAGTCGAGCATGGCGGGATGGAAGTCCAGTTCGATGAACTCGCACAGGCGGCGGATCTGAGTCTGCGGATCGTTGAGCAACTGATCGTAGCGCAGCTCCAGGTAGGGGAGGCCGTGCGCCTGCGAGCGAGCTTCGGCGATCATCGCGGCCCAGCGCTGCACCAGCCGCTGGGGTTCGCGCTCGGGTGCGAACCAGGTTTCGCGCCAGGACAGGGCCACGTCGCGGCCGTCACGCAGAATGTGAATGAAGCGTGCCTCCGGCAGATGTTCGGCGACAGTTCGCATGTGTTGCAGGTAGGAGGGCGTCTTGTCGCCGAATCGCGATTTGCCCAGGCGTTCGGCGTAGAGCTGGTAGAACAGCCTCAGCACCTGCGGCAGCCCCGCCGATTCCGGCAGCCGGCCGGCGGACTCGATGAAGTGCTCGGCGTCCAGAGCGAAGTCGGCCCAGGCCGGCGCCGAATCCGGCAGTTGCGTCAGCCTGCGGGCGAGCTCAGGAGCGCGGGCGACGCTTTGCAGCAATGTCGCATCCATGAGAAAGCCGGTTTCCGGAGGAATCGCCAACTGCGGGTGTGCGTCGAGTATGAAGCGCAACAAGGTCGTGCCCGAACGCGGTACTCCGACAATGACGGGCATTGGCTGTTGTTCAGCTGTGCTCACCGTTGCAGCTCCTTGAGCAGAACGTCGGCGATGTGACGCTGCGACGCCTCTTCCAGGGTGGGGTAGAGCGGCAGGCAAAGCACCTGACGGGAAGCCTGCTCCGAGTGGGGCAGGGCCTCGTAGCGGCAACGTGCGGCGAATGCCGGCTGCTGGTGTGCGGGAATCGGATAGTGAACGGCTACCTGGATGCCCGCACTGCGTAGCTGTTCGGCGAGCGAGTCCCGTCCGTCGAGCAGGACTGCGTACTGCGCATGCACCGAGGTAGCGCCAGCGAGCACTCCCTGGCGCCGCAGGCGCTTGCCGGCTGCGGCCAGGTAGTGGTCGTAGCGCCGGGCTGCTGCCTGTCGACGGGCCAGTTGTTCCGGCAGTCGCTCAAGGGCCACCAGCAGTGCACAGCAGGACAGCGCATCCAGCCGCCCATTGGTGCCCACCGAACTGTGCAGGTACTTGGCTGACTGGCCATGGTCGCGGGCTTCGCGAATGCGTTGGGCAAGCTGTTCGTCGTCGGTGAACAACGCTCCGCCTTCACCGGCTCCGCCGAAGGGTTTGGTGGGGAAGAAGCTGGTGCAGCCGATGTCGGCCAGGCTGCCGCTTCGCCGACCGTGAAGCGTGGAACCGTAGCTTTGCGCCGCGTCCTCGATGACCCGCAGGCCGTGCTGGCGTGCCAGGGCGTTGAGCGCTACGAAGTCGGCCGGTTGGCCAAACAGTGAAACCGCAATGATGGCCCGGGTGCGGGGGCCGATCAGGCGGGCGCAGGACTCCACGTCGAGATTCAGCGTGTCCGCCTGGATGTCGGCCAGTACAGGTGTAGCGCCCAGCAGCAGGACGGCCTCGATGGGTGCGGCGAAGGTGAAGGCCGGCACTATCACTTCGTCGCCGGGGCCGATGTCCAGGGCCATCAGCGCCAGTTGCAGTGCCATGGTTCCGGAGCTGCAGGTGAAGGCGTGGCCGACGCCGCAGTCTGCCTGCAGTCGTTGCTGCAGCTCCAGCA
The DNA here is from genome assembly GCA_046940325.1 of Enterobacterales bacterium AE_CKDN230030158-1A_HGKHYDSX7. Classification (GTDB taxonomy): domain Bacteria; phylum Pseudomonadota; class Gammaproteobacteria; order Pseudomonadales; family Pseudomonadaceae; genus Pseudomonas. The sequence goes on from JBKYMN010000006.1 coordinate 213,007, forward strand.
CCTCTGGCCCCATGATGAACTGCCCGTGCTCGAACAGGCGGGCCACCCGCGCCAGGACTTCGTCCTTGAGCGGCTGCCAGTCGGCCACCAGATCGATGAAGGGAACCGCAGTTGTCATTCGTTGCTCCGGGAAGAATTCAAAGGACGGCCTCGGCCACCCGACAGCCATTGCGGATGCGCTCGCCCAGCAGCACCGCCTCGAGGGCCTGGTTGCCTCGCGCGATGGGGGAGGGTTCACCGCGCAGTGCCAGAAGGAACGCCTGCGCCTGGCGGGTCAGGGCGTCCGGTTCATGGCTGGCATAGCGCACGTCCAGGTCGATCACCTGGTTCGCCAACTCGCCCTCGTAGAGCCGGAGCTGACGTTGACGGCTGGCACTTTCGCGGCAGGCGATCAGGTTTACGCGGCGGCCATCGGGGAAGCTCAACTGGCAGCGCACGTGGGAGAGCTGGCCCTCCTGTTGACGCCACTCGAGTACGCGGACGTCGCCGCAGGGCTTTCCCAGGGTATCCAGCAACCAGTCGATGTCGTGGATCATCAGGTCCTGCACCACATCGCTGTCGCAGCGTCGAGAACTTCGCGGAGAGGGGATCGCGCGGATGACCTCGACGCAGGGCGCGCGGCCGGCCAGAGCGCTTCGCGCCAGGTGCAGGGCGGGGTTGAAGCGCTCGCTGTGGCCAACGCCCAGGAATGCGCCACCGCGCCGAGCGGCCTCTATCAGTTGCCGGCAACCGGTGAAGTCCAGCGCCAGCGGCTTTTCCACCAGGCAATGGATGCCGGCCTCGAGCAGCGGCAGGGCGCTTTCGACGTGCCGGTCGCTGGGGGTGGCGATGACCGCCATGTCCACCTTGCCCACCAGCGCCTGTACGTTGTCCAGGCAGGCCATGCCCTGCGAGGTTGCCCAGGCGATCTGGGCGGGATCGCAGTCCACCAGCACGGTGACTCGGACATCGGCAAGGCGCCCCCAGGCCGCGCAGTGCAGACGGCCCATCTTGCCCAGGCCAACGACCGCGACCCGCAGGGGTTTGTGCTCCGTAGCACTCATCCCCTGCGCAGCCATCGTCTGAGGCGGCGGTACGGGGCCAGGGCGCGCCAGGAACGTGAATCGAGGACCTCGGCGAGGTCGGCCTCGAGCTGGCGCAACCGCTGTTCCTGCGCCGCCTGCGAACCCTGCCAGTGCAAGCTGCGCTGTTCCCACTGGGCCAGTTGGCTTTCCAGCTGCCGGGAATATTCCTCCCGTTCGGCTGCCACTGCCTGCATCTGTTGGTTCTGCGCCTCGCGCTCGGCAGCCAGTGCCTGCAAATGCTGGTTGTGCTGCTCTCGCTCGGTGATCACTGCCTGCAGGTGCTGAGTGTGCTGTTCTCCAGAAGCCTGATGCGTACCACAGACTTCAAGCTGCTGGCTGAGCTGGCGGACCTGTTCTTCGACCTGGGCATAATCTCGCTGGAGCTGCGCCGAATGGTGTGCGGTCTGGTATTGCCCCTTGAGGGTCGGCGCGAGCCATCGCAGGTAGGACGCTGCTGCGCGCAACTGGACCTGTGGCTCGGGGTGGGTGGCTTGGCTTGCCGACTCATCGATGAGCTGGCCATAGATCTGCAGCCAGCGATCCACCACCCGCTCCATGTCGGCGTCCTGGCGGATCCAGTCGCTGACGCGTCTTGCATCCTGGCCGTCGTAGCGACCGATCTGGGCCAGCAGGGTGTCCTCGTCCAGCGGCAGGCGCTGCATGCTGCGCACGCCGAAGTTCAGGCGGCGCAGGTCGACCAGGTTGTCGCTGTCCACCATGCCCGCCAGGCCGACCTGATCGGCGACGATGACCGCGCAGCCGCAAGCCATGGCTTCGATGGCGGCGCGAGCCTTGGCGAACACCAGGTCGTAGTTGCCCAGAAGCGTCGCAGGCTCGATGGCTGTGTTGCCCATTCCGGCCCCGACCACATCGATCTGCTCGATACCCGCTCGCCGGCAGGCGTTGCGAATGGCTTCGAGGTTCGGCTGACCGGCTGCGTAATTGCTGAAGATCAGCGCGGAGCGCGGGCGCTCAGGCAGCGCGCAGCGTTGTTTGAAACGTCGCAGATCGACGAAGTTGTACAGCACTTCGCAACGTTCGGCAGCGATGCCCGGCGTGGTCAGCAGCCGCTCCAGGCACAGGTCGTCCACCGCCACGTAGCGGCCGATGGCCGGCAATCTCGGCGGAAGCTCCTCCCACGGCAGCCAGCCATGGCAGATATACAGGGCGGGCACCTGGGGGAAATGCAGCATCGCGGTGACCGCGTCCAGATGGTGCTGGCCGTGGATGATGTCGGGTGGAACGCCCAGAGCGTTCAGGTCATCGATCACCGGGATGGTGGCGCGGCGCAATTCCTCGGCGACCTCGCCGAGCTGCGAACTGTACGCCACCGGCAGGTGGCCCCGGCGCATGAGCGCCAGCGCCAGGTCGCGGACATAGAGTTCGGAACCGGCGCGGCCCGCCAGGGTGTTGTTGGTGATGAGAATCCGCAGGGGCTTGAAGGTCGCTTCAGACATGACGCAGGCCCAGGGCTTGGCGGACCGCCGCAGGGCGGGCTGGTCGCAGGTCGAAGTGGGACGCCAGGTCGACGATGCGTCGAACCAGCTGTGCATTGCTGGCCAGCTCGCGGCGCTGCGGGTCCAGCCACAGGTAGTCCTCCAGGCCCAACCGGACACCATTGCCGTACAGCAGCCCCTGGGTGTTCATCGCCAGTTGGCAGGCACCGACGCCACCGCCACACCAGAGCGCGCCAGCAGGCAGCTCGCTGAGCAAGAGTGCCAGTGCGCCAGGGCGAGCCTGGGCGCCAGCGACGTTGCCGAGGATGAAGTTGAAGTACAGCGGCGGCTGGATCAGCCCTCGATCGAGCAGATAGTGCGCATAATTGAGCATGCCGGCGTCGAACACTTCCAGCTCGGGGCGCACTCCCACCTCGGCCATGCGTTCAGCCAGGCGCTGGATCATCTCCGGGCTGTTGACGCTGGCGCTGCGGCTGAAATTCAGTGAGGACAGGGTCAGGCTGGCCATGTCCGGGCGCAGATCGCCGGTGAGTGCCAACGGGGCTGCGCGTTGCTCGAATTCGCCGAAGTCGCGGCCACTGAGGGACACGCAGATGACCACCTCGGGGTGTACCTCGCGGATGCCGCCGATGATGCGTGCATAGACTTCGCGGTGATAGGTCGGGCGGCCCTGCTCGTCCCGCGCGTGCAGGTGCAGCATGTTGGCTCCCAGGTCCACACAGCGACAGGCATCGGCGACAATCTCTGCCACGCTCAGCGGCACGTGGGGGCTCATTGCCCGGGTCGGCAGCATGCCGGTGGGGGCCAGGTTGAGGATGAATCCGTCCATCGCCGCCTCAGTCGCGCTCGACGCTCACGCCAGCCCGGCTGCGCGCCGGATTGCCGATTACCGTGGCACCCGCCGGGACATCCTTGGTGACCACGCTGCCGGCGCCCACCACGGCATTTTCGCCAATGGTCACGCCCGGCAGGATCACGCTGCCGCCGCCGATACGCGCGCCACGGCAGATGCGCGGATAGACCATGGGGCCACCCTTGAGCTTGTCGTTGAGGGTGACCACGTGAGGCCCGATGAACACATCGTCTTCGATGACCACGCCACGGGTAATGTGGCAGGCCGTCTGGATCGACACCCGTTCGCCGATGCGGCAGTCGCAGATGTTGCAGTGCGAGCCGATGGTGACGCCGGCGCCGATCCGCGCGCCGCCATGGATCAACGTCATTGAGCCGACCCGGCTCTGCGGGCCGATCTCGACATTCTCTTGCACTTCGGTCAGCTGTGGGTTGTAGAAGCGTACTTCGGGGAATCGCTGTTCGAGCTCATGCATGATGACGGGCGTTCTCGAGTTGGGTTTGGTCCTGCCATGGGCGGACGCTCACCTGGTTGGGCAGGTAGCTCTGGGTGTAGATCCAGCCACGCTCGGCCGGAAGGACCTTGAAGGACAGCGCGACCTCGACGATGTCGTGGAAGATCGCCTGGGCGTGCCTGTCGACGGGTTCGGTGATCGACAGGCGCAGGCTGTAGTCCCCGTGCATCAGTGGCAGCCGGGTACGGTATTCGATGCAGTGAAACTCACCGGGCTGCATGGTCAGCAGGGGCTGCTCGCTGATCAGGAAATCAGCGCCGACCACCGAGACCAGGTGACGGTCGCGTACTTTGTAGTTGACCGAGACGCTCGCACTGCGCAGGCACTGCACATGAATGCGGATGATCGCGTGGGCATCGAACTCGAAGAGTTCGGTGGGCTCGCCGGCTGCATTGAGCAACTCCACCAGGCGCACCCGGGTGTCCCCGGTGCCCTGGCGCTTGCTGATCCAGCGGCGTTCGAAGGCATCGCAGCGCGCGAGAAAGGCTGTGTCGGTGAGAGGACACGCCGGATCTGACGTCTGCGACGACGTCGCCGAAGGAGCCAGCACCTGGTTCTGGGCCTGGTGGATGTCGTGCAGGTAGAGGTCGGTGATTTCGCCGCAGGGACCTTCCGCCTTGATCCGCCCGGATTCCAGGTAGATGGCGCGATTGCAGATGGCGCGAACGGCACTGACGTCATGGCTGACCAGCAGCAGGCTGCCGCCGGCATCCTGGAAGCTGCGGAACCACTGCATGCATTTTGATTGGAACGCTGCATCGCCCACCGACAGCGCTTCGTCGACGATGAGCAGTTCCGGGTCGGAATGAGCGAGCACGGCGAAAGCCAGACGGACGTACATGCCGCTGGAATAGGTCTTCACCGGTTGCTCGACGAACTCGCCGATTTCGGCGAAGTCGATGATCGAGGGCAGCCGTGCTTCGATCTCCGCGCGGCTCATGCCCAGCACGGCGGCGTAGAGGCGGACGTTCTCGATCCCGGTGAACTCGGGATTGAAGCCGACGCCCAATTCGAGCATGGCACAGACCCGACCGCGCACCTGAACACTGCCGCCGCCGGGGCTGAGAGTGCCGGCGATGATCTGCAGCAGGGTGGATTTGCCCGAACCATTGCGCCCGATGATCGCCACTGCCTCGCCAGCGTTCAGGGTCAGGTCAATGTCGCGCAGGGCGTGGAATTCGGTGGCGCTATTGCGTGGGCGGCCGCCGAGCCAGCGGGGCCAGAGAAGGCTCAGGTCATCCAGGAGGCGATCGCTGGGCCTGGGATACTGCCGGAAGCTCTTGCTCAGGGCGGAGCAGCGGATGAGTTCGGCGGCAGGCGCATCATGCATCGTCGGTCGTCCTGATCACGACCACGCGGCGGACGTCCACGCTCCGGCGGGGCCGGCGCGCCGACAGTTCCCGGTGCACGGTGCGTTAAGAATTTTATAGGAATTTTCTTAGCGCATTCTGGCATCAGCGCGAGTGCCCGGACAAGCCTCCGCCCCGCGCGGGCCGCCCCGTCAGTCGGGAGGTCACGGCGGCAGGGGCAGGGCGATGGTCGATGCGGACTCGGGCATCGCCGCTGGCCATTTTTCAGCCGTTCATTCGCTCGCTTCGTGAAGCTCGCCCAGCGCATCGGGCTGATTCTTGAAGGCACGGGCAAAGGTATCGCGGTGACGGGCCATGTAGATGCCGATCTCCTCGACCTGTTCCTCGCTCAGCGAAGGCACCGCCTTGTGCAGGACGCTGGCAAGGTTCTCCGCCAACTCCAGCATCTTGTCGTGCCGGTCGGCCTCTGCCTTATCCATGAACAGGCGCTCCGGATCGCGGCTGCTGCGGTACACCACTTCGACGGCCATTCATCACCTCTGAGCCTTCTTTTTGATTGGGGAGTTAGAAAGTACTGTTTATTTATACAGCAAACTGATTGCGCATTGCTACTGCTGCTCCGAGAATCGTTGCCAGCAGCGTAGACGTCAGGGGAAGAAGTGCCTGTATCTGGCCACTATCGAGGGCGGCCCAAAGCAGTGCGCGCGCCCTGTTGGCGCGCGCTCAGGCAGGAGGTGACCGAGGCAAGGCGTCGTCAGTCAGAAGGCTCTGTAGGAAGGAATGCTGGTGTAAGGAGGCGTCAGGACGCGATCGGCAGGCCGTTTCCGCCGCGGGTCATGGCGGCCAGCAGCTGCGGCGCTGTGCCGCCTTGCTCGATGGCGATGCCGAACTGGATGCTCTGGATAAAGCGCTGCAGCTGTTCCGGGTCCTGCAGTTGGGTGTTGCGGATCAGTCGGCGCGCGGCGACGCCGGCCTCGGTGGAGAGGGTGAGGACGATGCTGCCGTCGGGGCGCTCGAGGCTGAAGTTGACTCGATACTGCTCCTGGAAGGCGTCTGTCAGCACCTGAAAGGGACTTTCCATAACTCGGTCCTGCCTGTTCTGTGGCGTGCCTCTGGATGGACCGGAGGGTTGCCGAAAAAGTTCGCAGTCATGTTGCCGCAGCAACCTCGTGGCAAGACTGCGCAAGATCAATGGCGTAGCTCTTGCAGTCTTTACTTGCAGGCTTCACGCCAACCATGCCTTGTGATGCGGAGAACCGACGAATGAAACTGGACTGGGCCGAACGCCTGCGCGAACGGATGCACGGCTGTGCCGAATCCCTGGGCAACCTGCTGGTGGAGGGGTTCCACTACCTGGCGCTGTTCGCCATCGGCGGCACGGTGTTCTGGGCGGCGGCCACGGCCTTTGCCGGCATGGTCAGCAAGGGCCATGCGAACATCGACGACATCCTGCTGTTGTTCATCTACCTCGAACTGGGTGCCATGGTCGGCATCTACTTCAAGACCAACCACATGCCGGTGCGCTTCCTGATCTATGTGGCAATGACCGCGCTGACCCGCCTGATGATCGCCGATATCCAGCACAACCATGTGCCCGACGACGGCATCATCCTGGTCTCGGTGGCGCTGTTGCTGCTGGCTCTGGCGATCCTGGTGGTGCGTTACGCCTCCTCGCGGTTCCCCTCGTCGAACACCCGGCTGCGTGGCGGCGAGCGCGACCTGATCAGCGACGACGAGCGCTGATCGCCCGCGACGTTGATCCGGGCCCGCCGCTGACGCGGCGGATGCACTACCATCGGTGCATCCGCCGCCAGAGAAGTCCGAGCCCATGAAGGGATGGAAGCTGTTCGCACCCCTGCTGATCCTGGTGATCATCGCCATCACCCTCTACCTGCGCCTGCATACCCAACCGCTGCTGCTGCAGGGCGAGGCCGATGCCACCAATGTCATAGTCGCTTCCAAGGCCAAGGGGCGGGTCGAGGTGCTGCATGTGCGCCGGGGCGACGACGTGAAGCAGGGCCAGGTGCTGATCAGCCTCAGCAGCCCGGAGCTTCAGGCCCAGCTGGATTCCCTGCGCGCCGCGCGCAACCAGGTGCAGGCCAATCTCGACGAATCCCTCCACGGGACCCGTGAGGAAACCCTGCGGGCCCTGCAGGCCAGCCTGTCCCAGGCCCAGGCCGAGATGCGCAACGCCGATCTGGAGTACCAGCGCAACGAGGAGCTGGCCGGGCGTGGCTTCGTTTCCCAGGCGCAGCTGGACCTGTCCCGCCGTGGCCGCGACGTGGCGCGCAACCGCGTCGCCGAGGCCCAGGCCAATCTCGATGAAGGCACCCAGGGCGATCGTGAAGAGCGCCGTCAGGCGCTGGAGGCCGCGGTACGCCGGGCCGATGCGCAGATTCTCGAATTGCAGGCGCAGACCGACGACCTCAACGTGGTGGCGCCGGTGGACGGCGAAGTCGGGCCGATTCCGGCGGAGCAGGGTGAGCTGGTCAATGCCTACAGCCCGTTGCTGACGCTGGTGCGCCTGTCCGACAGTTATTTCGTCTTCAACCTGCGTGAAGACATCCTTGCCGACGTCAAAAAGGGCGAGGAAGTGATGATCCGCGTTCCGGCGTTGAAGGACGCTGAGGTGAAGACCAAGGTCAGCTACATCGCACCGCTGGGGGATTTCGCCACCAAGCGCGCCACCCGAGCTACCGGTGACTTCGACCTGAAAACCTTCGAGGTACGCCTGTATCCGGACCAGCCGGTGCAAGGCCTGCGCCCCGGCATGAGCGCGCTGTGGCAGTGGAAGCAGTAAGGAGCAACCTGCGGCGCTTCGCCCAGGCCTTCGGCAGCGAAACGCGGGTCGCCCTGCGCAGCTGGACCATCCACTGGCTCGGCTGGCTCTGGCCGCTGCTGCTGTTCGTGGTGATCAGCGGCGTGTACCAGGCGGGCACATTGCTGGACATGCCGGTAGCGGTGGTCGACGCCGACCACAGCAGCTTGTCGCGACGCATAGTGCGCGAGCTGGATGCCGGTTCCCACGCCAAGGTCGAGGTGCTCGGCGGCGGGTTGCAGGAGGGACTTCGTCGGCTGCGGATGGCCGACGACTATGCGCTGCTCTATATACCCCGCGACTTCGAGGCGGACGCACTGGCCGGCCGCCAGCCCGTTGCCGAGCTCTACTACAACTCGCTGTTCTATTCCGCCGGTTTCTACTCGACCCAGGATTTCAGCGGCCTGATGAGCACGGTCAACGCCGAGCTGCGCCCGCGCCTGGCCAGCGGCATGGACCGCGCCATGCCAGCGCTGGCCAGCATCAGCGTGTCTTATGAAAGCCTGTTCAATGCCAGCGGCAACTACATCTACTTCCAGCAGTTCGCCGCCATCGTCCACCTGCTGCAGTTGTTCGTGATCGTCGCCACGGTGCACGTGCTGGCCCGCGAGGCGCCGGAGCTGCGTGCGTCCTCGCCGCACATCCTGCGGGCCAAGGCGCTCGGAGCCCGCTTGCTGGGCAAGATGGCGCCCTACACCCTGCTGTTCAGCACCCTGCTGATGGTCGAGCTGTTCCTGCTGGTGGAACTCAATGGGGCACGGATCAACGGCAATCCCTGGTGGATGCTGGTGATCACCGTCTGCTATGTGGCGGCGGCGCAGAGCGTGGGGCTGATGCTGTTCATCTTCACCGCCAACCGCTTCAGCGCCTATTCGCTGATCGGCCTGCTGATCGGCGTGGCGCAGACCTATTCCGGCGTGCTGCTGCCGGAGCTGGCGATGCCGCAGATCGCCCGGATCATCTCCGAGGCCGAGCCGCTGACCCACACCCTGCACGGGTTGTTCGACCAGTTCCTGCGCCGGGCGCCGGCCGAGTCCGGGCTCTATACCTGCTGCAAGCTGCTGCTCTACCCGCTGATCGCCTACATGATCGCCAAGATGCGCCTGCGCCGGCGCCTCGACCTGAGCCCGGCGTAAGGAGTCGCCATGGAGAATTTCTGGAATGTCTTCCGCCAGTCGCTGAAGAACATGCTCGGCAAACCGCTGTGGCTGCTGATGGTGCTGTCGGTGGCGCTCACCACCTTGCCCTACGCCCACCGCACCATGGACGACCTGCCGGTGGCGGTGATCGACATGGACCACAGCGTGGTTTCCCGTGACCTGATCCGGCTGCTGGACGCCGCGCCGAAGATCGCCACGCGTGCCTACGACGAGTTGCCCGAGGCCCAGCACGACCTCGCCTGGCGCGAGCTGTTCGGCATCGTGGTGATTCCCGTCGACTTCGAGAAGCGCGTGCTGCGGGGCGAGTCGGTCACGGTGCCGATCTTCGGCGATGCCACCAACCGCATGGCCAACGGGCAGATCCAGCAGGACATCAATGCCACCTACAGCGAGCTGACGCTGCGCTACAACCGCGAGCGACTGATGCGCGGCGGCTTCTCCGAGGAGCAGTCGAACGTCCTGCTGCAACCGGCGGTCGGTCAGCTCACCGACCTGTTCAACCCTGGCACCAGCTTCGCCGCCATCGTCCTGCCGGGGCTGGTGACGCTGATCCTGCAGCACAGCCTGCTGCTCTCCTGCACGCGGGTGAACCTCAACCTGCGCGGGGGAACTCCCCGTTCATTACGCCAGCCGGCGTCCACGCGGTTTGGCCGCTACGCCGCGCAGCTGTCGATCTGGACGGTGCTGGCAATGCTCTTCTATGTGATCTGGCCGTGGATGATGGGTTACCGGCAGACCGCGTCGTTCTTCATGCTGATGGGGCTGGTGCTGCCGTTCCTGCTGGCGGTGATCGCCATGAGCGAGTTCATCGCCGAGGTGCTGCCTTCGGAAGAGGCGGTCTACCTGACCATGACCTTCATCACCCTGCCGCTGTTCTACATGGCCGGCTTCACCTGGCCGCCTCAGGCGATGCCGCCGTGGGTGCAGCTGCTGGCCGACGCGATTCCGTCCACCTGGGCGATCCGCGCGGTGGTGGAGATGAACCAGATGAACCTGCCACTCTCGGCCGTGGCCGACAGGATTCTCATCCTGTTCGCCATGGCGGCGGCCTACGGCCTGTTGGGTACACTGGTCTACCAGTACCGCAACTGGCGCTGGGACCAGCTCAAGGGCTGGTAGCGTGTTACTGCTGTTGTCGGATCATTTGTCGAGAGGGAGTTTCGATATGACGATGTATCGCTTCTGGCCTTTGCTGGCAGCCGCCTTGCTCGCGGGGTGCGGCTCTGTACGCACCGTGGACAGTGATGCCCAAGCCAGCGTGAAGGAGTTGAAACTGGGCAATACCTATTGCACCGAGATTCCTCGAATCTACAGCGGCGTTGCCTACAACTTCTGTGCGCTGCACGGTGATCCGGGCGGTAGCTACCAACACAGCGCAGGCCTTACCCCGCCGCCGCCTGACTCTCCCCAGGGCCTCTACTGGCCGTTGTTCGACGGTGTACTCAGTGCTGCCACTGACACGCTCATGCTGCCTTATACGGTCTACCGCCAGCAACGCGACGGCAGTATCGAGCTGACCCACGACTGACCCGTCTAGAGTGAGAGTTCCAACGTCCTGCGGAGCTCTCTGATGAAAGCATTGAACGACAAGGTCGCGGTGGTCACCGGCGCGGCCAGCGGCATCGGCCGGCAGATCGCCCTGACCCTGGCGCAGGCCGGCGCGGCCGTGGCCATCGCGGACCTGCAGCACGAAGCCGCCCAGCGCGTGGTGGATGAGATCGAAGCCGCAGGGGGCAAGGCCCTGGCGGTGGCCATGGACGTGACCGACGAGCAGGCCGTGGACAGCGGTATCGATCGGGTGGTCGCCACCTTCGGCCGCCTGGATATCCTGGTCTCCAACGCCGGCATCCAGATCGTCAATCCGCTCCAGGACTTCGCTTTCGCCGACTGGAAGAAGATGCTCGCCATCCACCTCGATGGCGCCTTTCTCACCACCCGCGCGGCGTTGCGCCACCTGTATCCCGCCGGGCGCGGAGGGGTGGTGATCTACATGGGCTCGGTGCATTCCCACGAGGCCTCTGCGCTCAAGTCTGCCTACGTCACCGCCAAGCACGGCCTGCTCGGGCTGGCGCGCACCCTGGCGAAAGAGGGGGGGCCGCACGGCGTGCGCTCCCATGTGGTCTGCCCCGGCTTCGTGCGCACGCCGCTGGTGGAGAAGCAGATTCCCGAGCAGGCGAAGGAGCTGGGCATCAGCGAAGACGCCGTGGTGAAGCAGGTAATGCTCGGCGGGACGGTGGATGGTGAGTTCACCACCGTGGAGGATGTGGCGCAGACGGTGCTGTTCCTGGCCAGCTTCCCCACGGCCGCGCTCACCGGGCAGTCGGTGCTGGTCAGCCATGGCTGGGGGATGCGCTAAGGCGCCAGCGGAAAAACAATGACCCCGTCTCGTAAGGGGGCGAGCGGGGTCACTGGGTCGACTTGCTTGCGCCGGCTGGAGCCCAGGTTCGCCCGGGGCATGTGCCTCTGCCGGGTCCGGGCTCGTAGCGTCGGTGCAGGAGTAGCTTCCTACATGCCAGTACTTGGCGATGTAGTGGATCTCCCCTTTGTTCTGTCAGAAGGCTCTGCACCGTAGGAGCGCCCATGGGCGCGGATCGCCGGCGTGGCCCGCTCCTATGGTTTCAGACGGCCTTGGGCAGGGGCGCGAACAGCGCGTCGATATCCGCGTCGTCCAGCTGCCAGTCGGTGCCCGAGCCTTCGAGGATGCCGGCGGCCAGTGCGGCCTTGTCGCGTTGCAGCAATTGGATCTTCTCTTCCACGGTGCCGCGGGCGATCAGCTTGTAGACGAACACCGGCTTGTCCTGGCCGATGCGGTAGGCGCGGTCACTGGCCTGGTTCTCGGCGGCGGGGTTCCACCAGGGGTCATAGTGGATCACGGTGTCGGCGGCGGTCAGGTTCAGACCAACGCCACCGGCCTTCAGGCTGATCAGGAACAGCGGCACGCGGCCTTCCTGGAAATCCTTCACCGGTGCGCGGCGGTCGCGGGTGTCGCCGGTGAGCAGGGCGTATTCCAGGTTGCGTTCGGCCAGCGCCTCGCCGATCAGCGCGAGCATCGAGGTGAACTGCGAGAACACCAGCACGCGGCGGCCTTCGGCGAGCAGCTCTTCAAGCATGTCCAGCAGGTAGACCAGCTTGCCCGAGGTCACCGCACGCGCCGACTTGCCGGTGGGTGGCGGTGCTTCCTTGTTCACCAGGCGGATGTCGCAGCAGACCTGGCGCAGCTTGAGCAGTGCCTCGAGGATGATGATGCGGCTGCGTGCCAGGCCCCGGCGGGCTATCTCGTCACGGACCTTGCGGTCCAGCGCCAGGCGCACGGTTTCGTAGAGGTCGCGTTGCGCCTCGCTGAGTTCGATGTGCTGGATGAATTCGCTCTTGGGCGGCAGCTCCGAGGCCACCTGCTCCTTGGTGCGGCGCAGCAGGAAGGGGCGGATGCGCGCAGCGAGGTGCGCCAGGCGGCCCTGGTCGCCGTGGCGCTCGATGGGCGTGCGGTAGTCCACGGCGAACTGCCGGGCATCGCCCAGCCAGCCCGGCAGCAGGAAGTGGAACAGCGACCACAGCTCGCCCAGGTGATTCTCCAGCGGCGTGCCGGTCAGGCACAGGCGGTTGCGCGCGCGCAGGTGGCGCGCGGCCTGGGCGGCCTTGGTGGTAGCGTTCTTGATGTTCTGCGCCTCGTCGAGGATCAGCAGGTGGTACTCGTGCTGGGCAAGCTTCTCGGCATCGCGGGGCAGCAGGGCATAAGTGGTGAGGATCAGGTCGTGTTCGGTGATCTTCGCGAACGCCTTGCGCCGCCCGGCACCGTGCAGGGCGAGCACGCGCAGCTCGGGGGTGAAGCGCTCGGCCTCGTCCAGCCAGTTGGGGATCAGACTGGTGGGCATGATCACCAGCGCCGGGCTGGTCAGGCGCCCGGCCTGCTTTTCCAGCAGCACGTGGGCGAGGGATTGCAGCGTCTTGCCCAGGCCCATGTCGTCGGCGAGGATGCCGCTGGCGCCGACTTCGCGCAGGGTCTGCATCCAGCTCAGGCCCTCGTGCTGGTAGGCGCGCAGCTCGGCGTTGAGGCCGGCGGGGATCTGCGCCGGCTGGGCGCGGTAGTCGCGCAGCCGGTGGGCGATCTCGCGCAACTGCTCGCCGCCCAGCCAGGTCAGCGGCAGTTCTTCCAGCTCGGTCAGGCGCGCGGCATCCGGCGCGCCCATGCGCAGGCGGCGTACTGGCGGCTGTTCGCCGATGTAGAACTCCGACAGCGTGCCCAGCAGCGGCTTGAGCTTGCCGAACGGCAGCGAAACGCGCAGCGGTCGGTCGGAGGCGGTCTGCCAGGTGTGGATCGGGTTGCGCCCGGCATCCAGGCGCAGCACCAGTTGCTCGTCATCGGCGTGGCGGGCGAGGGCGACCGGGTCGAGCAGCGCCGGCATCCGCCGGATCAGCTCGATCAGTGCCGGCAGCAGGCTGATGCGCCGGCCTTCCACCTCGATGCCCAGTTCCAGGTCGAACCATTGGCGGTCGTCGGTTTCCTCGATCTCGGCGTACCAGTTCTCCACCGGTGTGAGGTCGAAGACGAATTCGGGGCGGATGTCGATTTCCCAGCCCTGCTCGCGCAACTGCGGCAGGCCTTCGCGCATGAACGCCTGCCAGGCGCTGTCGTCGGGCAGCTCGAACATTTCCCCGGCACTGTCTTCCAGCGCATCGCTGCGCCGCATCGCCGGCCTGAAGCCCAGCTCGCGCAGGTCCAGGCGCCAGGCGTGCTCCAGCTCCAGCTCGCGGCTGACACGGACGATCTGGTCATCGCGGAACACCCGGATCTCGCGCCCCGAGCGTGGGGTGACGCTGCCGGAGACCGGCATCTCGCCATACAGGAAGGCCAGCGCGGCGCGGTGCCGGGAAATGTTCTGCATGCGTCCGCTGCGCAGGTCGAAGCCGCTGTGCACGTGGCTGCCCAGCGTCAGCCGTGGCCGGGGCGCGAGTTCGTCACGCTCCACGGCAGGCAGTGGAGATTCGGCGGGTGGCTTCATCCGAGTGTCCTTCCGGCAGTCCAGCCGAGTACGCAAACGCCCGATGATACCGCGATTTTTCTCGGGCGGGACGCGGAAGGAAACCGGCGGTCAGCGGGCGAAGCGTTTCGCTCCGGCGACGCACAGGACGACCGCAACGGTCGCGCCGGCCATCAGCGGGCTGATCTGCTCGTGCAGCAGCAGGCCGGCCAGTGCCAGGCCGAAGAACGGCTGCAGCAGTTGCAGTTGGCCGACTGCTGCGATGCCGCCCGTGGCCAGGCCGTGGTACCAGAAGAAGAAGCCGATCAGCATGCTGAACAGCGACACGTAGCCCAGGCTGATCCAGGCCGGCCAGCTGGCGCCGCTGAAGGTTGCCGGCTGGGTGTACCAGGCCAGTGGCAGCATCAGTGGCAGCGAGAGCACCAGCACCCAGCAGATCACCTGCCAGCTGCCCAGGTGGCGGGCGATGCGCCCGCCCTCGGCGTAGCCCAGGCCGCAGACCGCGACGGCGGCGAGCATCAACAGGTCGCCGGTGAAGTTGCCCGCGCCGCTTTGCGACAGGGCGAAACCGGCCACCACGGCGCTGCCCAGCAGCGAGCAGATCCAGAACGCCGGGCGCGGTTGCTCGCCGGCGCGGATCACGCCGAATAGTGCGGTGGCCAGCGGCAGCAGGCCGACGAAGACGATGGCGTGGGCCGAATTGACATGCTTGAGCGCCAGCGCGGTGAGCAGCGGGAAGCCCACCACCACGCCGCCGGCGACCACCAGCAGGGGGATCAGGTCCTGTCGCGCCGGCAGCTTCTGCCGCAGCAGGAGCAGGATCGCCGCCGCCAGCAGGCCAGCGATACTGGCGCGGGCGAGGGTGAGGAAGGTCGGGTCGAAATCGGCCACCGCCACCCGTGTTGCAGGCAGCGAGCCGCTGAAGATGAGGACGCCGAGGAAGCCGCTGAACCAGCCGCCGAGGTGGCTGTTCGTGGCCAGCGTTTGGGTGTTGTTCATGGTGAGTCATCCGGCAGGAAAGCGAGCTTCGAGGATGCGCCGGGGGCTGCCGGGCGGCCAGTGACAGAGAGGTACAATTTGCGCAAACTGTCCGTAAATTATCTCGGTACACATTATCCAGGGTAGGCGAGGGCAGCATGGGCAGGCCAAAGGGCACCAGGGTCGATTCGGTGATGCACCATGTTCGCGAGCGCCTGGCCGCGCGGGCGCTGGTGCCCGGAGAACGGCTGCCGTCGATTCGCCAGTTGGCCGAGCAGCTGGCAGTGTCCAAGACCACCGTGGTGGAAGCCTACGATCGGCTGGCCGCCGACGGTGTGATCGCCGCGCGCCGGGGCTCCGGCTTTTACGTCGCCGGCCATGCGCCGCCGCTGTCCCTGGCGGATGTCGGCCCGACGCTGGATCGCAGCATCGATCCGCTGTGGATTTCGAGGCAGTCGCTGGAGGCTGCCGACACTTCGCTCAAGCCCGGCTGCGGCTGGTTGCCGCCGTCCTGGCTGCCGGAAGAGGAGCTGCGCCGGGCCTTGCGGCAGATCGCCCGCGCGCCGCAATCGGGCCTGCTGGAGTACGGCCGCCCCTATGGCCATTCCGGCCTGCGCGAACAGCTCGCGCGCCGGCTGGCGGACTACGGCGTGCCGGTCGGGCCGCAGCAGGTGGTGCTCACTGACAACGGCACCCAGGCCATCGACCTGGTCTGCCGCTTCCTGCTGGAGCCCGGTGATTGCGTGCTGGTGGACGACCCCGGCTACTTCAACTTCCAGGCCCTGCTGCGTGCTCACCGCGTTAACGTGGTCGGCGTGCCCTATACGCCCACCGGGCCGGACGTCGTCGCCATGGCGAGCCTGCTGGAACAGCACCGGCCGCGCCTGTACATCACCAACTCGGCCTTCCATAACCCTACCGGCGCGGTGCTTTCGCCGCTGGTCGCCCATCGCCTGTTGAAGCTGGCCGAGGCTCACGACCTGCTGATCGTCGAGGACGACATCTTCGGCGACTTCGAGCACGAGAGCGCGCCGCGCCTGTCGGCCTTCGACGGGCTGGAGCGGGTGATCCAGGTCGGTAGTTTCTCCAAGACACTCTCGGCCTCGGTGCGCTGCGGCTACATCGCCACCCAGCCGGAATGGTGCGAGCGGCTGGTGGACCTGAAGCTGGCCACCAGCTTCGGCAACAGCCCGTTCAGCGCGGAGATGCTCTACGAACTGCTGCGCAAGGGCAGCTACCGTCGCCACCTGGAGAGCCTGCGCGGGCGTCTCGCCGATGCCATGGGCGAGACGCTGCAGCGGCTGCGCGGGCTGGATATCCAGCCCTGGCTGGAGCCGCGCGGCGGCGTATTCGTCTGGGCGCGCCTGCCGGGCGGCCTGGACGCCGCCGACGTTTCGCGGGCGGCGCTGGCGGACAACCTGGTACTGGCCCCAGGCAATGTTTTCAGCCTGAGCCAGAGCGCTGCCGGCTATCTGCGCTTCAACGTCGCGCAGTGCCTGTCGCCACGTGTTTTCGAAGGGCTGGAGCGAGCCATGACGCAGGTGCGCTGACCGCTCAGGACTATTCGTCTCCGGCAGGCAGAAATGCCGGAGGAAAATTGAACGGTTGTACAAGTTAATCTGAAAAAACTGACTTCACAGTCCAATCGGTGGCTGATCCGGGCCAGGAGCAAGCCTTTAGGATTATCGATTCAGCAGACGGGGCCCAGGCCATTCCCGCTGCTGTCGTTGAATCCAAGAAGGAGAGTTTCCATGACTGAGCCGTGTCAGTTTTACCTGAAGGTCACCATTAGCCGCTCCCGGCTGCACGACTTCCTCTGCCAGGAGGCACCGTCCGCCGCCGCCTTCAAGGACCTGGAACACTGGCTGGAACGAGACCCGCGACGGCGAGGCGACATGACCTGGCATGAGCTCTGCGAACTGGGCCAGGGCACCACGGCGGCGGCCTGGGTGGCGGACTGGACACGGCACCTGCGGTCGCCCGCGTGGTGCGATTACGACGAAGCCAGCCAGACCTGGCAACTGGCAGTACTGGAGTTCGCCCAGAGCCGCGAGTGGATCATCGGCGCGCTCAACGTGTTTCGCCGTGTCGCCGAGTTCAAGGACCTGCCGGGCAGGGATTACCTGCTGATCTACGACTACCTGTTCCGCAAGGGCTCCGTGGTCGCTGCGGTCGAACTGACGCCCGGCGCCTCGCGGATTCTCCACGAAGAGCCGCCGCCACAGGTCACCGCCGAGGCCGATCTCCAGATGAACCGCCTGCTGCGCGCCATGGATGCCACGGCCACCTATGCCGTACAGCGGATTTTCGACACAGATACTCACAAACGGCGTTGCTGAGTTCTTTTAATTGAGAACCAATATCATATAATTCCGCTTTTCAATCGCGGCTCGGGAAGGACCCGGGCGGCATTCCAGGATCCAGCAGCATGAGCGCTATTTCGCGCGTGTCCCACCCGAGAGCAGTCGCATGAGCGCAGCCCAGGCCGGCGCCATCAGCGCCCGCATCCTCAGCGCCGTGGTCGGCGGTTACGCCCTGGCCTATACCGCCACGGCCTTCTTCAGCGTCTACCTGCCGATGTCGCGCTCGGACCGCGTGTCGCTGGCGAGCCTCGCCTGCTTCATCGTCTGGGTCGCCGCGATCCTCTATGCCTTCGGGGCGAAGAGCCCGTGGCGTGCAGTCTGGGCACCGCTGGCGTTGAGCGTCGTGCTCGGCCTGGCGGCCTTCCTGCCCACGGCCTACGCGGTGCGCCCATGAGTCTTCGTCAATCGATGTCCGGCCTGCATACCTGGAGCGGGCTGCTGGTCAGCTGGATTCTCTTCGTCGTGCTGTTCTCCGGCACCGTCGCGGTGTTCGACAAGGAACTCACGCGCTGGATGACTCCGCAGCTGCACAAGCTGGAGGAGGTCAAGGTCGGTGCCGACCAGGTGCGCGAGCTGATCGCCCTGCGCGCGCCCAAGGCCCACGGCTACTGGATGCATCCGCCCACCGAGCGCATGCCGTACTGGACCGCTGGCTGGGAGCCGGCGGACTTCAGCGAGTTCCAGTCCTTCCTGGTGGACGCCCAGAGCGGCGAGGTGCTGCCCAAGACGGTCGGCGGCAACTTCTTCCTCGAACTGCACTACGAACTGCATGGCGGCATGCTCGGCCTCTACGTGGTCGGTGTGGCCGGCGTATTCATGTTGGTGGCACTGGTCAGCGGGGTGATCGTCCACCGGCGCATCTTCAAGGACTTCTTCACCCTGCGCCCGAAGGCCGCCAAACAGCGGGCCTGGCTGGATGCGCACAACGTGCTGGGCGTGCTGGGCCTGCCGTTCCACCTGCTGATGGCGTACACGGGGCTGGCGATCTTCATCACCTTCTACATGACCGCCGGCATCAAGGTGGCCTACAAGAACGACATGGAACATTTCTTCCATGACGTGCAGGGCGCGTTCGACCGCGAGGAACTGGGCAAGCCGGCCAAGCCGCCCAAGTCCATCGACAACATGATCCTCAAGGCCCGTGCGGCCTGGGGCGAGGATGCCCAGGTGGGCTGGATCAACATCGAGCATCCCAACGACGCCTCGGCGATGGTGCAGATCCGCCAGGCGGTGGACAAGGGCATGGTCAACGACCAGCGCACCGTCTCCTTCGACTCCGGCACCGGCGCGCTGCTGCACGTGCAGAAACCCTACAAGCCGGGCTACAAGACCTACGCCTGGCTGACCGGCCTGCATATGGCGCAGTTCGGCAACGACCTGCTGCGGGTGATGTATTTCGTCCTCGGCCTGGTTGGTTGCGTCATGGTGTTCGGTGGCCTGCAGGTCTGGGTCA
Source organism: Enterobacterales bacterium AE_CKDN230030158-1A_HGKHYDSX7 (assembly GCA_046940325.1). Taxonomy (GTDB): domain Bacteria; phylum Pseudomonadota; class Gammaproteobacteria; order Pseudomonadales; family Pseudomonadaceae; genus Pseudomonas. Next base: position 231,956 of record JBKYMN010000006.1, read on the forward strand.
GCAAGCGCGAAACCCGCGGTCACCGTGGCCTGGCACTGGTGCGCACGCTCAACGGCGCGGTGTGCGGCGGTCTGCCGATCGCCTCCCTCGGACTGCTGGCGGCGTCGCGGTTGCTGCCGACCGACCTGCTCCAGCGCACCCGCTGGGAAGCCACCGCCTTCGTGGTGATCTGGCTGCTGGCGCTGGCCCACGCGCTGCTGCGCCGTGGCAGCCGCGCCATGGCCCGCGAGCAGTTCGTTGTCCTCTCGGCGCTGGCCTTGCTGCTGCCACTGCTGAGCCTGTTCGGCCCCGAGCCGGGGCGGGTGACCACGCATGTCGCCAACGGCGACTGGATGATGGTCGGCATCGATCTCGGCCTGCTGCTGATCGGCGGGCTGTGCGCCTTCCTTGGCTGGCGCCTGGGCCAGGAGCGTGCCGCGCCTGCCCGCACCCGCCGTGCCCGCCGTGCCCGCAACGAGGAATACGCCTGATGCTGCTGGTCTTCGGCCTCAACCTGCTGGCGCTGGCGGCGGCCTGCCTGTCGCTGTCGCGCCATCACCGGGATCTGTTCGGTAGCGCGCCTTCCGCGTCCCGCGTGCGTCTGTTGCGTCTTGCCGCGCTGGTGGATGGTGCGCTGGCGCTGGCCTATGCGATCCACGTCATCGGCGTTGAGCTGGGAATCGTCTACTGGGCGTGCCTGCTGATGATCGCGGGTGCAACGCTGGTCCTGCTGCTGGCCTGGCGGCCGCGCTGGGCGTTGCCGACGGCGGCGGCGATGCCGGTGATCGGGGGCGTGCTGGCCGTACTCGGCTGACGCCGGCCTTGCCCGCGAACCGCATACCGCCGGGCATACGGCCGGATCCTTACTCCTCGAACGCCTGCCGATACTCCCCCGGCGTCCCGCCAACCACCGATCTGAAACGGTTGGCGAAGTGGCTGGCGCTGGAGAACCCGCAAGCCAGGGCAACCTGGCTGAGCGGCTGGCGGGTATCGCGCAACAGGCGCTGCGCCAAGGCCACGCGGCGGGCCAGCACATACTGGTGCGGTGGCATGCCGAAGCTTTCGCGGAACATCCGCGCGAAGTGGTATTCCGAGAGCGCCGTCTGCATCGCCAGTTCGCCCAGCGACAGCGGCTGGTCCAGTCGCTGCTCGATGTAATCCGCTACCCGCTTGCGCATGGTCGGCGCCAATCCACCCTTGAGCTTCAGTCCTTCGCGCAGGCCGACCTGGTTCAGCAGCAGGTGATCGATCAGGTCATGGGCCAGCGTGCTGGTGCGGATGCGTTCGCCCGGTTCGTGCCAGTCGAGCTTCACCAGTTGGCGGAAGCGCGCGGCCTGCTGCGGGTCGTCGAGGAAGGTGCGTTCGTGCAGTTGCAGTTCGCGCGGCTCGCGGTCGAGCAGGCGGATGCAGCCGAGAGAGAACTGTTCCTGGCCGATGTAGAGGTGCGCCAGGCGGATGTCGCCGTTGACGATCCAGGCCGACTCGGCGCCGGCCGGCATCACGCAGAGTTTATCCGGCGCGCCGGTGGTACCGGGGGCGCCACGGCGGAAGGTGCCGGTCCCGTCGTTCAGGTAGCAGGACAGCGTGTGGTGGCTCGGCGCATGGTAGTCACGGGCGTCGTGGCTGTTGCTCCAGATTGCCGCCGACAGCCCGTCGCCCAGCTCCGCGCAACGCTCCAGGCGGGCATTGGGCGAGGCATTCATCGACTGGAAGACTTCGAGCTGCGAAATGGCTGACATGGGGGTTCCTCTGTTGCCTTCACTCTACCCGCGCGGTCGCGCCTTGCCAGCCCGGTTGTCGCAATAAGCGCAAGAATCTGCAAGCCGAGGCCGGGGTGGAGCGGGAGACTGTTTCCCCAGCCCTTTGGAGATCGCCATGAATCTCTCGCTCTACCTGCTCACCGTGCTCATCTGGGGCACGACCTGGATCGCCATCAAGCTGCAGGTCGGCACGGTCGCCATTCCCCTGTCCATCGCCTATCGCTTCAGCCTGGCGGCGCTGGTGCTGTTCGTCCTGCTGCTGGTATCGCGGCGCCTGCAGCCACTGGGCCGGCGCGGGCAGGCGATCTGCTTCGCCCAGGGGCTGTGCCTGTTCTGCGTGAACTTCCTGTGCTTCTACACCGCCAGCCAGTGGATTCCCAGCGGGCTGGTCGCCGTGGTGTTCTCCACCGCGACCCTGTGGAATGCGCTGAACGCGCGAATCTTCTTCGGCCAGCGCATCGCGCCCAACGTGCTGGGCGGCGGCGCGTTCGGCCTGGCGGGGCTGGCGCTGCTGTTCTGGCCGGAGCTGTCCGGGCACCAGGCGACGCGGGAAACCTTCTATGGGCTGGGGCTCGCGCTGCTCGGCACGCTGTGCTTCTCGGCGGGCAATCTGTTGTCGAGCCTGCAACAGAAGGCCGGGCTGCGGCCGCTGTCGACCAACGCCTGGGGCATGCTCTACGGCTCGCTGATCCTCCTGGCGATCTGCCTGGTACAGGGCGTGCCGCTGACTTTCGACAGCCGCCCGCAGTACGTCTGGTCGCTGCTGTACCTGGCGATTCCCGGCTCGGTGATCGGCTTCACCGCCTACCTGACCCTGGTAGGGCGCATGGGGCCGGAGCGTGCAGCCTACTGCACCGTGCTGTTCCCGGTGGTGGCGCTGAACGTATCGGCCTTCGCCGAGGGCTACCAATGGAGCCTGCCGGCGCTGGCCGGGTTGGGTCTGGTGATGGCGGGCAATGTGCTGGTGTTCCGCAAGCCCAGACCGGTGTTGCAGCCAGCACGCGCGTGACCTTGCCCGGCGTCGGAGTCTTCCTGTAGGAGCGGGCCATGCCCGCGATCGTGCGCATGGCGCACTCCTACAGGCGATAGGTCAGGCCTTCCAGACCTGCGGATTGACCAGGTTCTTCGGCCGCTCGCCACGCAGGGCAGCTTCGAAGTTGTCCAGCGCGCACTCGGCCATGGCCCGGCGGGTCTCGTGGGTAGCCGAGCCGATGTGCGGCAGGGTCACGGCGTTGGGCAGGGCGAACAGCGGCGACTCGGCCAGCGGTTCCTTCTCGTAGACGTCCAGGCCGGCGGCGAGGATGCGTTTCTCCTGCAGGGCTTCCACCAGCGCGGCTTCGTCGATTACCTGGCCACGGGCGATGTTCACCAGGATGCCGCTGGGCTTCATCAGCTCCAGCTCGCGCTTGCCGATCAGCTGGCGGGTCTTGTCCGACAGCGGTACCACCACGCAGACGAAATCTGCTTCGCCCAGCAGCTCTTCGAAGCCGCAGAAGCGCGCATTGAACTCCTGTTCCAGCTCCGGCTTGCGGCTGTTGCCGTGGTAGAGGATGTCCATGTTGAAACCGAAGCGGCCGCGACGGGCGATGGCTGCGCCGATGCGGCCCAGGCCGAGGATGCCGAGCTTCTTGCCGTGCACGTCAACGCCGAAGTGCTGGGCGTCCACGGTGCGCTTCCACTGGCCGGCCTTGGTCCAGGCGTCCAGCTCGGCGGTGCGCCGGGCGGCGGCCATGATCAGGGCGAAGCCCAGGTCCGCGGTGGTCTCGGTGAGCACGTCCGGGGTGTTGGTCAGCGGGATGCCGCGCTGGTTCAGGTAGTTCACATCGTAGTTGTCGTAGCCCACCGAGACGCTGGAGATGACTTCCAGCTGCGTGGCCTGGGCCAGTTGCTTCTCGCCCAGCGGGCGGCCGACGCCGATCATGCCGTGGGTGGTCGGCAGGGCGGCGGCCAGTTGCGCATCGACGTCGCCCTGTTTGGGGTCGAGTACGGTGACGTTGAACTGGCTCTGCAGGCGGTCGAGGTGTTCCGGGGCAAGGCGGCTGAAGACGAAGACGTTCTTTTTCATGGCTCTCGGACGGCTGGGAGGCGGAAGGGGGCTTAACCCTACCATTGCCGGACTAGAGCGGCGCAAGGCTTGCGTGCGCGGCGGGCGGTTATCGAACGGCGGACACTTGCAGGAGCGAGCTGGCTCGCGAACCGCCTGTTGCCGGAGTCACCAGGAAATCTGTTCGCTACAGGCGCAGGAAGCTTCGGCGAGAGAAGGAGGGTGGGTTCGCGGGCAAGCTCACTGAACACCGGGGTAGGGAGTTACACAGTGAGCTTGCCCGCGAAACACGGCGAAAAGGGTGGTCAGGGTCCCACATCGGCGAGCCCGGCGCCATCGGCCTGGAGCACACCGGGGAGATTTTCCCGCAGGTACGCGACCCAGGTCTTGATCTTCGCGTCCAGGTACTGGCGCGAGGGGTACAGCGCGTAGACGTTGAGGATCTGCAGCTTGTAGTGCGGCAGCACGCGCACCAGGGAACCGTCACGCAGGCCGTCGATGGCCGAGTAGACGGGCAGGGCGCTGATGCCCATGCCCGAGCCGATGGCTTCGGTCATCGCATCACCGACGTTCACCTGGAAGGGCGAGGGGCCGAGGGTGATCATTTCCTGGCCGTTGGGGCCGTCGAACAGCCACTTGTCCAGCGGCAGCACGGGGCTGATCAGGCGCAGGCAGTCATGCTCCATCAGCTCCGTCGGGGTCTTGGGCGTGCCGCGCCGGGCCAGGTAGTCGGGCGAGGCGCAGAGGATACTGTAGGTCTCGCCGATGCGCTGGGACACCAGGCCCGAGTCGGGCAGTTCCGAGGCGACCACGATGGCCACGTCGAAGCCTTCGTCGAGCAGGTCCGGTACGCGGTTGGCCATGGTCAGCTCGAAGGTCACGTCCGGGTGCAGCTGGCGGTAGTTGGCGATGGCGCGGATCACGTAGTGCTGGCCGATACCGGTCATCGAGTGCACGCGCAGGCGCCCGGCGGGGCGGGCGTGGGCGTCGCTGGCTTCGGCCTCGGCTTCCTCGACATAGGCGAGGATCTGTTCGCAGCGCAGCAGATAGCGCTGGCCGGCCTCGGTCAGGGCGATGCGCCGGGTGGTGCGGTTGAGCAACCGGGTGCGCAGGTGCGATTCCAGGTTGGCGACCGCACGGGATACGTAGGCGGTGGTGGTGTTCAGCTGTTGCGCGGCGGCGGTGAAACTGCCGGTTTCCGCGACACAGGCGAACGCACGCATGGTCTGCAGTGTGTCCATTGAGGCCTCGTCAGTGGGGGAACTGTTCCGGGCGGTGACGCCGATCCAGCGATACGGGGTCGCCAGCGGCCTGTCCTTGATGGGTGGCAATGCGCGGAACAGAGCGGGGGCGGCCTATTGTCACATGGATGGCGACACATATTGTTTCATTATCGGTAACAAACAATCGCAAATCAGCCGGCTTATCCGTTCCCTTTCCCGTCCCTAGAATTCAATCGCCGCAACTGGCTTTGCCGGCTCTCCACGCTCAAAAGCCCCACGCTGAAAAGCTAGACCACTTCCAGGACCCTCACCGTGTCGCGTCACCTCGTGAAAGGACTGACGTTCGTCGGCTCCTTTGTCATTTTTTCAACAATCGCCGGATGTATCAGCACCCACGGCATCGCCCCGCAGGAACAACGCCTGGGCGACACCGAGCTGGCCACCGACGCCGCCATCGCGCACGCCAACCAGGAAGCGGGCTGGCCGGCCGAGCATTGGTGGCGCGCCTATGGCGATCCGCAGTTGAATAGCTGGGTGCAGACCGCGCTGGACGGCAGCCCGACCCTGGCCCAGGCCGAGGCGCGGGTGCGCATGGCCATGGCCATGGCCGGTATCGCCGAGTCCGCCGAGTCGCCGCAGATCGGCGTGGACGCTTCGCTGACCCGCCACCGCTGGCCGACCGACTATTTCTACGGCCCGGGCGACCTGGCCGACAGCACCACCTTCAACAACAACGCCGCCCTGGGCTTCAGCTACTCGCTGGACCTCTGGGGCCGCGAGCGCAGCAACACCGAGCGCTACGTCAACATCGCCAAGATGACCGCCGCCGAGGCGCGCATGGCCCAGCTGGAGCTGGAGAGCAACATCGTCCGCGCCTACATCCAGCTGTCGCTGCAGTACGCCAAGCTGGACATCGGCAAGGCCATGCTGGCGCAGCAGCAGGGCATCCTGGCCCTGGCCCAGCGCCGCCTCGACGGTGGCATCGGCACGCATTTCGAAGTCAGCCAGGCGGAAGTCCCGCTGCCGGAAACCGAGCGCAAGATCGAAGCGGTCGACGAGGAAATCCAGCTGACCCGCAACCAGATCGCCGCCCTCGCCGGCAAAGGTCCCGGTGCCGGCGCCTCGATCCGGCGCCCGAGCCTGAAGCTCGCCGACGGCCCCGGCCTGCCCAGCAAGCTGCCGATGGAGCTGCTCGGCCACCGTCCGGACGTGGTCGCCAGCCGCTGGAAGGTCGCCGCCCAGGCCAAGGGCGTGGACGTTGCCCGCGCCGAGTTCTACCCCAACGTCGACCTGGTCGCGAGCATCGGCTACAGCGCCGTCGGTGGCGGCGTGCTGGAGTTCCTCAACGCCGAGAAATTCACCTACGGTGTCGGCCCGGCCATCTCCCTGCCGATCTTCGACGGCGGTCGCCGCCGCTCGCAGCTGAGCCAGGAATCCGCCGGCTACGACGCCGCCGTGGCGCAGTACAACCAGACCCTGGTCAACGCCCTCAAGGGGATTTCGGACCAGCTGATCCGCATGCACTCCATGCAGCTGCAGGAAGGCTTCGCCGCCAAGTCCGTGGCTTCGGCCCAGCGTACCTACGACATCGCCACCAAGGCGTACCGCGGCGGCCTGACCGACTACCTCAACGTGCTCAACGCGCAGACCCGCCTGTTCCAGCAGCAACTGGTCGAGCAGCAGGTACGCGCCGCGCGCCTGGCCACCCACGCCGGCCTCGTCGTTGCCCTGGGTGGCGGCCTGATGGACCAGCAGGAAGGCCCGAAAGAGCAGAAGATGGTCCCCGAGACCGTCGACGTCCGTGCGGTGAGCGAGCGCTGATATGGCGGCGAACGACTTCAGCGCCCATCCGGCGCCGCTCGACGCCCTGCGTCGCGCGCTGCTGGAGTGGGGCCGCAGCGACGGCGTCACCTGGATCTACATCGCCAAGGTGCTGCTCGCTTCGCTGCTGACCCTGTGGCTGGCGATGCGCCTGGAGCTGCCGCAGCCGAGCACGGCCACCATCACCGTGTTCATCGTCATGCAGCCGCAGAGCGGCCAGGTCTTCGCCAAGAGCTTCTACCGGATCCTCGGCAGCCTGGTCGGCCTCTCGGTGATGGTCGCGCTGATCGCCATCTTCGCCCAGCAGCGCGAGCTGTTCCTGCTGGTCTCGGCGCTGTGGATCGGCCTGTGCACCGTGGGCGCCGCGCGCTACCGCGACTTCCGCTCCTACGCCTGCGTCCTCGCCGGCTACACCGCCACGCTGATCGGCCTGCCCGCCACCCTGCACCCGGAGGCCGCGTTCATGTCGGCGATCTGGCGTGTACTGGAAATCAGCCTGGGGATTCTCTGTTCCATGGTGGTCAGCGCCACGCTGTTCCCGCAGACCTCCAGCACCGCCATGCGCAGCGCGCTGTACCAGCGTTTCGGCGCCTTTGCCGGCTTCGTCCTGGACAACCTCGGCGGCGGCGAGCGGCCGAAGTTCGAGGCCGCCAACGTAGCCTTCGCCTCCCAGGCCGTGGGCCTGGAAGCGCTGCGCAGCGTCACCCGTTTCGAAGACCCGCACATGCGCCTGCGCTCGGGCCGACTGTCGCGCCTGAACAACGAGTTCATGGTCCTCACCACCCGTTACCACGCGCTGCACCAGTTGCTCTCGCGTCTGCGGGTACAGGAAGCCGACGCGGTGCTGCGCGCCCTGCAGCCGTGCCTGGATGAACTGGCCCAGGTACTCGCCCCCTGGCGCGGCCAGTCGGTCACCGACCGTGACGCCGAACGCCTCGCCGTACAGCTGGAAAGCCACCGCACGCGGATGATGCAGTGCATCCGTTCCGGCCGCGCGCAACTGCTCGCGGAGCAGGACGAGCCCTCTGCGCTGCTGGACTACAACACCGCTGGCGAGCTGCTCTACCGCCTGGCCGACGACCTCTACAACTACGCCCTGACCCACGCTTCCCTGGCCGCGCACAAGCACGAGCGGGAGAACTGGAAGCACGGCTTCTCGCCCAAGGCCAACCTGGTCGCTTCGCTCGTGGCCGGCGGCCGCACCGCGCTGATGGTGCTGGTGTTCGGCCTGTTCTGGATCGAGACCGCCTGGCCCAGCGGCAGCACCTTCGTGCTCAACGCCGCCGCCGTCGCCGCGCTGGTGTCGGCCGCGCCGGACCCGGCGAAGATGGCCATGCAGATGGCCGTGGGCACCTTCTTCGCGGCGATCCTCGGTTTCTCCGAAACCTTCTTCGTGTTCCCGCACCTGGACGGCTTCGCCCTGCTGGCGTTCGCCCTGGCACCGGTGTTCGCGGTGGGTGCGTTCTTCTCGATCAAGCCCAAATACGCCGGCTATGGCCTGGGCCTGCTGGTGTTCTTCAGCTTCGGTGCGATCCCGGCGAACCTCACCGTCTACGATCCGGGCCGCATGCTCAACGAGTACATCGCCCTGGTGCTGTCGCAGAGCCTGGCCGCCGTAGTCGCCGCGGTGATCATGCCGCCGACCAGCGCCTGGCTCTGGCGCCGCCTGGAGAAGGACCTGCGCCTGCGCGTGGTGGAAGCCATCAGCGGCAAGCTCGACGGCCTCGTCTCCTCCTTCGAGAGCGGCACCCGCGACCTGCTCAACCAGGCATACGGCGTCGCCGCGCGCAGCCCGCAGATGCAGCGCCGCCTGCTGCGCTGGACCTTCGTGGTGCTGGAAATCGGCCATTCGATCATCGAGCTGCGCGTCGAGCAGGAGAATCTGCCGGCAGAGCCCTGCTACGCCGAGTCCACACCCTGGCGGCAGTCGATCCGTGCCATGGGCCGTGCGCTGATCCGCCTGTTCGTCAAACCCAGTGAAGCCAACCGCGAGCGCGCCCTGGCCGCCGTGGAGCAGGCCATCGACTGCGTGAAGACCACCGACGAGCCGCGTGCCCCGGACTTCGAAAGCTCGCCGCTGCGCCGCGTGCTCAGCTACCTGCACTTCATCCGCAGCAGCCTGCTCGACCCGCAGTCGCCGCTGCGCGATGGCGAAACCTCTTCTGGAAGATCGACCCATGTTGCCTGACCTGCCCCGCGAGATCGCGTTCCACGGGGTCTACATGCCGACCCTGACCCTGATGTTCCTCGTCGCCGCGCTGCTGTGCTGGGGCATCGACCGGATCTTCGCCTCCATCGGCCTGTACCGCTTCACCTGGCACCCGGCGCTGTTCCGCGTGTGCCTGTTCGCCTGCCTGTTCGGCGGCCTGTCTCTCACTATCTACAAGTAACGAGCGTGCACCCATGACTCTCAAATCCATCATCAGCCTGCTGGCGACCCTGATCATCCTGGCGGTCGCCGCGTTGATCGGCCGCGCCCTCTGGGTGAACTACATGGATACGCCCTGGACCCGCGACGGCCGGGTGCGCGCCGACATCATCAATGTCGCCGCCGACGTCTCCGGCGTGGTGGTCGACGTACCGGTGCGCGACAACCAGCAGGTGAAGAAGGGCGACCTGCTGATGCAGATCGACCCGGACCACTACCAGATCGCCGTGAAGCAGGCCGAAGCCCTGGTCGCCTCGCGCAAGGCCACCCTGCAGATGCGCCAGCTCAACGCCAAGCGCCGCCGCGCCATGGACGAGGAAGTGGTCTCCCGCGAGAGCCTGGACGACGCCAGCAACACCGCCGCCGCCTCCGAGGCCGACTACCAGCAGGCGCTGGCTGCGCTGGACGCCGCCAAGCTGAACCTGCAACGCACCCAGGTGCGCGCCTCGGTGGACGGCTACGTGACCAACCTCAACGTGCACCGTGGCGACTACGCCCGCGTCGGCGAGGCGAAGATGGCCGTGGTGGACGAGAACTCCTACTGGATCTACGGCTACTTCGAAGAGACCAAGCTGCCGCACATCCGCGTCGGCGACCCGGCCGAACTGCAACTGATGAGCGGCGAGCGCCTGAAGGGCCACGTCGAGAGCATTGCCCGCGCCATCTACGACCGCGACAACCCCGAGAGCCGCGAGCTGGTGGCCGACGTGAATCCGACCTTCAACTGGGTGCGCCTGGCCCAGCGCGTGCCGGTGCGCATCCACATCGACGAGGTGCCGGACGGCGTGCTGCTGGCGGCGGGGATTACCGCCACGGTGATCGTCAATCCGCAGAGCCGCGATGCGGAGCACTCCGACGGGGCGGCTGCGGCAGCGCAGTGAGTTGATCGAAATGAAAACGGGAGCTTCGGCTCCCGTTTTCTTTGACGCAGTGCAGCCCGCCGGGCGCCCCTGCTCTTTGTAGGAGCGAGCTTGCTCGCGAACAGGCCCCGCAGCGGAATCGGTTCGCGAGCAAGGACTGGGCGTCCCCCTCGGTTCTACGAAAAGCGCGTCAATCCTCGGCGCGCTCGCGCTGGCGGTTCTTGTAGCTGCCGCGAATGTTCATCGCTGCCAGGCACACCTGCAGGATCACCAGCGCATAGGCCTGGGCCGGAATCCCCCAGGCGATCCACAGGGCGTTGCTGGCGAGGAACACCCAGAAGCCCACTTCGCGCCGCTTGCGCTCGCGGGAGCCGACCAGCCACGCGGCGAGGACGGTGACCAGCATGGCGGGCCATTGCAGCAGGTCGATCAGCTCGTTCATGGGCGCTCGGCCTCAGGCGGATGTCCTGGATTCAGACCAGTCCGGGAGCTGCAAAGTGCGGACGAACCGGGTAGCCGTCGAGCAGCGCGTTGGTCTTCTCCGGGTCCAGCTCGCCATTGAACGGCACCCCCAGCGCCTGGCGGTGGATACCGGTGGCGGCCAGCCACAGGGTGTCGATGCGCGCGGCCAGCGCTCCCGGCACATCGGTCACCAGCGAGTCGCCGACGAACAGGATGCGCTGCGCTCCGCGCGCCTCCAGCTGGCGCTGGGCGATGCGGAAGGCCGACGGATCGGGCTTGCCGTACCAGTGCACGCGGCCACCTTCCTCGGCGAAGGCTTCGGCGAGGCGGCCGGCGCCGAACACCGTCTTGCCGCCGGAGACCACCACGCGGTCCGGGTTGGCGCACAGGAAGGGTTTATCGGTGGCGCCGCGCAATGGGGCGAAGCGCTCCTCCAGCTCGTCCTGGGGAAAACTGCCAACCCCGAGGATCAGCGAGGCGGCGTGGAGGTCGTCGCAGAAGCGCTCGCGGATTTCCGCCGGCCAGGTGGTCAGCGCGTCGCCCACGCCGACGGTGTAGATGCCGCCGCGCTGGAACTCGCGCTCGTGGGTGAGGGCGTCGATGGCCAACTGGCCGGAGGTGGTGATGCCGGCGAACAGCTCGCGGGCAACCCCCAGCTGCACCAGGGTGTCGGCCATTTCCGGCACGCTGCGCGAGGCGTTGCTCAGGAACCACACCGGCTTGCCTTCGGCGGCGCGGCGGGCGAGCCAGTCGAGGGCGCCGGGGAACACGTCGACACCGTCGATCAGCACGCCCCAGAGGTCGAGCAGGAAGCCGTCGTAATCCGCACAGAAGGCGTCGAGGCCGGTGTGGTCGATGTAGCGGGTGTGGGTGACGGCGCTGAAGCGGGAGGTGGTCATGGCGTGCCTGTGAAACGGTGGGAGTGCGGATAAGCTACCGCACTCTCGCCGATCCGGCTGCCCTTCAATGCGCGGGATGGAGCGGCCGTTCCCCGCCGAAGGTGTCTGCCAGCCAGCCCTTGAGCTGGCAACCGGCGAAGGCCGAGGTGCTGCACTCGCCGCTGGCCAGTGCCTGCTGCAGCTTGCCGATGTCGGCCTTCTGCACGTAGGCGATGGCGTCGGTCATGTCGTCTTCGGTGCCGAAGCCGCCCTGGGTCATTTCCTTGAGGGCGTCTTCCTTGCTCCAGCCCTGGATCACCGTGCGGTACATGGCGGCGAACAGGCCGGTGCGGTCGCGCCCGTGCTTGCAGTGCATGAGGACCGGACCGTTCTGCTCGGCTTGTTGCAGGATGCGCAGGACCTTCAGCACGTCGGCGTCATCGACGCGGTCGGCGTGGGTCGGGAAGCTGACCGCCTCGAGGTTCTGCTGGCCGATCCAGGCGCGGTCATCGTCCTTGATGAAGCTCACCACCGTCTTCACCTGCAGGCGTTGCAGCTCGGGCAGGTCGGCGCTGTCGGGCAGGGCGCTGCGGTAGAGGGTCGGCGACATCTGGTAGAGGTTGAACGACGGGTCCACAGGCTTGGCCCAGTCGGCGGGTGTTTCGCCGGCGGCCAGGACGAGTGGGGCGAACACCAGCAGGGCTGCGGCGATGGTGGCGGGAAGAAGACGGGGCATGGGCACTCCTCGAAAGTCTGCGCAGCTTGCGCGGGCTCGGGTCGTGCCGGGATGAAAAGGCGGTGAAGAAAGCGTGAAGTACGCTCAGCGTGATCCGGCTGGCAGGAAACGCGCCAGCACGCCGGGGCGGAAGAACCACCAGACGCACAGCGGATAGCACAGGTAGTTGAGGAAATAGAGCAGCAGTGCCGCCGGGCTCGGTGTGTTCTTCCACGCGGCCATACCGACGAGGATGGCGTAAAGCACTGCCAGCCCACCGCCGTACAGCGCGGTCAGCCGCCAGCGTTCGCCGGTCTCGGCCAGGCGCTTGTGCCGGCGGGCGAACCAGAAGGCCATGGCGGCGGCGATGAGCGCCGCTACCAGCAAGGTCGCCGGCACGCCACCGACCCGTAGCAGCCCACGCGCCACCACGTTGAGGAAGAAGGCGGCGAGGAGGCCGGCGAGGGCGAGGTAGCGGACCTGATAGGTCATCAGAGTTGCCCGTCGAGGCCGAAGCGCTTCTTCAGCACCTTGTCCAGCAGGCCGGTGGGCAGCCAGCGCGAGAGCAAGGGAAGGGCACGGCTGCCGTTGCCGATGCGCACCAGGCGCGGGCGCGGGGACTTCTGCGCGGCGGCCAGCAGCTCGCGGGCGAAGTCGCTGGCCGGGGTGGGTTTGTCCTGGGATGCAGCGGCGCGCGCCTGGATGAAGGTCCGCAGCGGCCACCAGGCCGACTCCTCGCTGACCACCGCGGCCATTTCGCGGCTGGCGTTGGCACCGAAGTTGGAGGCGATGGCGCCGGGCTGCACTTCCATCACCTCGATACCGAAGGGCGCCAGCTCCAGGCGCAGGGCGTCGTTCAGCGCGTGCACGGCGGCCTTGGAGGCGCAGTAGGCGCCGGCGAAGGGCGTGACCAGCACGCCGGATACGCTGCCGATGTTCACCACCAGCCCGCGCCGGGCGCGCAGCGCCGGGAACAGCGCGCGGGTGACGCCGACCACGGCGAACACGTTGGTTTCGAACTGCCGGCGGATCGCCTGGCTGCCGCCATCCAGCAGCGGACCCATGGCACCGTAGCCGGCGTTGTTGATCAGCACATCGAGGCCGCCGGCTTCGCGTTGCAGCAGCTCGGCGAGACGCTCCACGGCGGGCTCGTCGTTGACGTCCAGCAGCACGCCGCGCAACCCCGCCTGGCCAAGAGCGGCGACGTCTTCATCGCGGCGGGCGGTGGCCCAGACCTGGTAACCGGCAGCCTGGAAGGCGTCGGCGAGGGCGCGGCCGATGCCGCTGGAGCAACCGGTGATGAGGGCGACGGGCTGGGGCATGGTCGGGCAGTCCTTGGGCTGTGGGCGGGACTACCGTACCGGATTGTGCGGGGCAGGTGAATCAGTTGCCGAAGCGGCCGTTCACCCGCTCGGCGCGAAATTCCAGTGTGCTGGCGCGGTAGCCGGGGCGCAGCGGTGGCAGCGGCAGGCAGTCGCTCCAGCTGTCGCCGGCGAGCAGGGCGCCGGGGCCACGGTAGCGCGGGGCTTCGTAGAGGTTCTCGGCGAGGTCGGTGGTGTCGCCGGGGCGGTAGGCGGCGACCTTCCAGCGCAGCTCCAGCAGCGGGCGGTTGGAGCCGTTCTTCAGGCTGACGGCCAGCGGGCGGCCGGGTTGGCACTGCTCGGGCTGGTAGGCGATGCGCAGTTCCAGGTGCTCGAGCTGGCGGGCGTCGCTGTTGTCCTGCCAGATGGCGATGGCGATCACACAGGCCAGCCCGACCAGGCCGGCGCCGGAGATCGGCAGGGCGCGGGACGGGTAGCGGATCAGCAGGATGATCCAGGTGACGATCAGCAGGATGCCGTACAGCATGGAGCGCTCCGCGGGGAATGTGTGGATACCTTAGCAGGAGCTTGGCGGCGGTGGTTGATGTGGCTCCATGCAGGAGCAAGCTCGCGATCCTGTTCAACACCGACACCTACCGGTAGGAGCGGGCCATGCCCGCGATCGCGCCCATGAGGCGCTCCTACAGGTTGGCTCTGTCGGTTTGGGGCGCGCAGGAGCGGACTTTGCCCCCAGCAGCGTCAAGGCAGAACACGAACGTAGGATGGCGTGGAGCGCAGCGATACCCATCAATGGCGGTGCATGGGGCAGCATGGGTATCGCTGCGCTCCACCCATCCTGCGCAAGCGCTCGCCGGGGAAAGCCGCAGAGTGCAGTTCGCGAGCAGGCCCGCTCCTGCGAAAAGCGGGGCGGCGCGCGGGCATAAAAAAGCCCCCGCACCAGAAGGTGCGGGGGCATTGGCGCTGATGGGGGAAGCGCCGGATCCTCGCGTGGACTCAGCGCACCACGGCGCGCAGTTCCACGTTCTCGGTGGTACGCCCGTAGACGTCTTCCAGACGCTCGATGTCGTCCTCGCCCAGGTAGCTGCCCGACTGTACTTCGATGATCTCCAGCGGGATCTTGCCCGGGTTGGCCAGGCGGTGGACGGAGGCGATCGGGATGTAGGTGGACTGGTTCTCGGTGAGCAGGAAGGTCTTGTCGTCACAGGTCACCTGGGCGGTGCCGGAAACGACGATCCAGTGCTCGGCGCGGTGGTGGTGCATCTGCAGTGACAGGCGCGCACCCGGCTTGACGGTGATGTGCTTGACCTGGAAGCGGCCGCCCATGTCCACCGAGTCGTAGGAGCCCCACGGACGGTAGACCTGGCAGTGGTTCTGGGTCTCGCTGCGGCCGGCGGCGTCGAGCTGGTTGACCACCTTCTTGACGTCCTGCACGCGGTCCTTGTGGGCGATCATCATGGCGTCCTTGGTTTCGACGACGACGATGTCTTCCAGGCCGACCACCGAGACCAGCTTGCCGTTGCCGTGTACCAGGCAGTTGTGGCTGTCGTGGACGACCACGTCGCCCATGGTGACGTTGCCGTCGGCGTCCTTGTCGTGGACTTCCCAGATCGACGACCAGCTGCCGACGTCGTTCCAGCCGGCGGCCAGCGGGACCACGCAGGCGCGGCGGGTCTTTTCCATCACGGCGTAGTCGATGGAGTTGTCCGGGCAGCACTCGAAGGTGGCGGCGTCGATGTTGATCAGGTCGCCATCGTGCTGGCTGCGCTCGAGGGCGAGCAGGCAGGTGTCGTAGATGTCGGCGTCGTGCTTCTTCAGCTCTTCGAGGAAGCGGCTGGCGCGGAACAGGAACATGCCGCTGTTCCAGAAGTAGCCGCCTTCCTCGACGAACTGCTGGGCACGGGCTTCATCGGGTTTCTCGACGAAGCGCTCGACGCGGATGACGCCATCCGGCAGGCCGCGCTCGTCGCCGGACTTGATGTAGCCGTAGCCGGTTTCCGGACGGTCGGCCGGTACGCCGAAGAGCACCATCTCGCCCTTCTCGGCGGCGTTGGTGGCGAGCGCCAGGGCGCGCTGGAAGGCGCGCTGGTCGTCGATCACGTGGTCGGCCGGAAGGATCAGCAGCAGCTCGTCACGGCCTTCGGCCATGAGCTTCATGGCGGCGATGGCGACCGCCGGGGCGGTGTTGCGGCCGAAGGGTTCGAGGAGGATGGACTGGGTCTTGAGGTCCAGCGCTTCGAGCTGCTCCTGGACGATGAAGCGGTGTTCCTGGTTGCTCACCACCACCGGCGGCTCCATGCCTTCGAACACCAGGCGCTCCAGGGTCTGCTGGAACAGGGTGTGTTCGCCGGTCAGGGCCAGGAACTGCTTGGGATACTGTTTGCGCGAAAGAGGCCAGAGTCGCGAGCCGCTGCCACCGGAAAGAATTACTGGGATCATCGGGTTTCTCCTTAAGCGTTTGCGTTCTGTCTGCCGAGCCGCGTCGTGCGGGCCGGCTTGCGGTTTGGGTGACCTCTCCAGTGCTGGCCGTCGCTGCGGCGCACAGGTTTTTCTGCCGGTGCTGGGCCGGTCTTGTTGTTCTGGGTGGAGCGGGGCGCGTCAGGTGCTCGCGCGCCCCAGGACCCTCCCCGAGGGGAGGGCAGGCAGTTCGTGCCGGCGGGAGGTGTGGCGCCTCGCGCGCACTCCGGGTGGGAGTGGCCATGCAGCATCCGCCGGCGCATGGATCAGTCCGCCTTCACCGGGCGCTTGACCCACACCGGGTTCAGCTTGCTGTCACCGGTGACGTAGAGGCAGACCACTTCGCCGCGCTCCAGGGTGACGGGCTTGAGGTCGCTGACCTTGGTGGCGCCGTCGAACAGCGCCAGGTTCACTTTCACCGGGTTGATCTCGCGGTCGCCGTGGCTCTGCGGGGCGACGTTGCTGACCACTTCGGTCTTGCCGTCGGCGGTCTTCAGGGTGAGGGCCTTGCCGCTGAGGTTCTGTACGCGGACCAGGGCCTTCTGCTTGTTCTTGAACGGCGGCTCGGGCACCAGGCGCGGCTGGCCGCCGGGTTGGCTGACGAGGGTGTAGTAGGCGTCCGGGTCGAGTTTCACCGGCAGGCTCTGGGAGCCGACCTTGGCGGTGTAGTTGCCCGGCGGGAGGAACTTGAAGTCGCTGGAGCCCTGCGGGGTGATGTCGTTCAGGGTGGCGTTGCCGACGCTGACGGACAGCTCGCCGCTGCCGGCGTTGTAGGCCCGCACGAAGGACGAGCCCTTGGGTGCCTGCGGGCCGTACAGCGCGCCTTCACCACCGGCGAAGGCGCCGAAGGAGGCGGCGCCCAGGGCGATGGCCAGGGCGGACGACTTCAGGGTGCGAATGGTCAGTCGGTTCATGGGGTGTACCTCCGTCTATCTCTTCTGTAAGGGCACGGCAGGTGCCCGGTTCCGGCGCTCGGTGCGCCGTGGGGTTCGGGTCAGTGGGCGGCCTGGTTGGAGGCCAGGCGCTCGTCGCGGTTACCGTCCGCACGCAGTTGCGCCACCCAGTCCTGGTTGAACTGGCTCAGGTCGCTGTGCATCGGCAGGTAGCGTTCGGGGAATTCCCACACCAGCAGCTTGGCCGGCGCCTTCTTGAAACCTTCGTCCTGCAGGAGTTCGAGCATCGGCTCCAGCGGGCCCTTGCCCTCCTTGGCGTAGTTGATGACGTCCGCCGAGAGCGCCTGCTTCAGGGCGCCGGCGAAGTTCCAGCGCGGGTTGGCGCTGTAGCTGGTGCCGACCAGCGCTATCTGCGGCTGGGCGCTGTCGCCGAAGAGGTCGCCGCCTGCGTCGGAGCTGGCCGCGGCGGCTTCGGCCGGGTGGGTCTGGCGCTGCTGCAACTGGTCTTCGGGCGGCAGCAGGTTGGTGAACAGCGGGTCCAGTGGCAGGAAGGTGAGCAGGTCGCCCTTGTGTGCGCCGCTCTTGCCGGCTTCGGTGACGAAGTTCTGGCTGGGCAGGTCGGCGCCGGCGCCGGCACGGATGCTTTCGCCCAGGCGCTGGGCCACGGCTTCGGCGCCCAGCGGGGTCCAGTGGGTGTCGGTGCGCAGGAAGACCTGGCCGTTGTCCTTGGCCTTTTCCATCGTCTCCAGCAGCTCGGGCGCGGCCATGCCGGCCTGGCGGGCGCGCTGCAGGAAGTCGGTGTAGAGCGAGGCGTGCAGGGCGGCCGGTTGTTCCTTGCCGACGTACTCGGGGTAGAGGCGGGTCTTGGCCGGGATGATCGCCAGCACCAGCTTCACGCCGCGGCGCTCCAGCTCCTGCTGCACGCCACGCACCAGTGCCCAGTTGTCGTCGAGCTGCTGCTGGGTGGGGGCGGGCTTGAATTCCTCGTCGGTGAACAGCCAGCCGTCCTTGCCGATCACCACACCGGGGCGGCCTTCGTCGAAGACGGTGTAATCCAGTGCGGCCCAGAGGTTGGTGCCCAGGCGCTTGATGGGGAATTCGTCGTCGTAGTGGCCTTCGAAGGCGTGCGCCAGCTTGCCGTTGAGCACCGTGGTGCCCTCGGCGGCGGAGAAGGTCGGGAAGGCCTTCAGCGACCAGCCGGCAAGGCCCAGCAGCATCCCGCCGAAGGCGGCGATGTAGGCGTACTGGAGGGGTTTGGCGACTCTCGTGGTTTCTACTGGCATCTTTGCCTCGCTCAGAACTGGAAGTAGAGGAACGGCGAGTAGCTCTGCGCCGAGAGCTTGAGCACCGAGGCGGCGAACAGCAGGAGCAGGGCGACACGGGTGGCCAGCAGCGGCAGCTGGGTGGCCCAGGCATTCGCCTGGACGGCCGCACCGCCAGTGGCAACCGCGACGATGGCGGGGCCATTGGCACCGCTCGCGTCAGTTTTCGCTTCGGCCTTGGGCGCCTTGCTCTGCATCGGCTGGTGGTAGAACTGGCGCAGGCCGAAGAAGGCGAGCACGAGGTAGGCGATCACCAGGGTGCCGACCTGCAGGCCGGTGAGGCTGGCGCGGTTGAGCTCGGAGAGCTGCCAGTCGCCGAAGCTGAACATGGCTTCGTACATGCGCCAGGCCACGTGCAGGTTCTCGGCGCGGAAGATCACCCAGCCGACGATCACCAGCAGGAAGGTGAATACCCACTTCAGCGGATTGAGCACGCGCGGCGCGGCGTTCACGCCCAGGGCGCGCTCGATGGCCAGCCACATGCCGTGCCAGGCGCCCCAGATGATGTAGGTGACGTTGGCGCCGTGCCACAGGCCGCCCAGCAGCATGGTGAGGATCAGGTTGCGGTAGGTCTGGAAGGTGGTGCCGCGGTTGCCGCCCAGGCTGATGTACAGGTAGTCGCGCAGCCAGGTGGAGAGGCTGATGTGCCAGCGCCGCCAGAACTCGGTGATGGACTGGCTGATGTAGGGCTGGTTGAAGTTCTCCATGAAGCGGAAGCCCATCATGAGACCCAAGCCGATGGCCATGTCGCTGTAGCCGGAGAAGTCGAAGTACAGCTGCGCGGTGTAGGCCAGCGCGCCGAGCCAGGCGTCACCCGTGGTGGGGTCCTGCAGGGCGAAACAGTGGTCGGCCACCGCGGCCAGGGTGTCGGCGATGAACACCTTCTTGACGAAGCCCTGCATGAAGCGGGTGCAGCCTTCGGCGAACTTGTCGACGGTGTGGGTGCGGTGGTTGAACTGGTCGACCAGGTCCTTGAAGCGCAGCACGGGGCCGGCGATCAGGTGCGGGAAGATCGCCACGAAGGCCGCGAAGTCGATCAGGTTGTGCGTGGCCGGGGTGTCGCCGCGGTACACGTCGATGATGTAGCTGATCGATTCGAAGGTGTAGAAGCTGATGCCGATGGGCAGCAGGATGTGGGTCAGCACGAAGGGCTGCAGGCCGAACGAGGTGATGATCTCGTTGAGGCTGTCGACGCCGAAGTTGGCGTACTTGAAGTAGCCCAGCACGCAGAGGTCGACCACCACGCCCAGCAGCAGCCAGCGCTGGGCGGCCTTGGTGCGTACGCCGGCGGCGCCGATGCGCAGGCCGATCCAGTAGTTGAACACGGTGACGCCGGCGAACAGCAGGAGGAAGTCCACCCGCCACCAGGCGTAGAAAATGTAGCTGGCGACCAGCAACAGAAGGTTCCGGTAGCGGTTCCCGCTCAGGTAGTACAGGCCGAGGAAGACCGGCAGGAACAGGAACAGGAACACGTTGGAAGAAAAGACCATTCCGCGTCTCTCTCTGGAGCTTCAAACCTTGAGTGGCTCCGGACCTTCCGGCGTCTTCTCGACGCCCTGAGGAAAGGCCGGGGCAACCCGCCAATTCCTCCCCTGGTGGTGCTTAATCTGTTGCGCCCGCCCGCGTCTTTTTCGCGTGGGTCGGGTGGTGGTGCTGCGGAGCACGGTCTTGGCCGTCGCTCTCGTAGGGCGAATAACGCGAAGCGTTATCCGCCGAGGTTCGTACCAGGCTCTCCGGCGCATAACCGCAAGCGGTCATGCGCCCTACGGGGACTGGTGCGTTTTCAGCTCCCCGCCCCCTGACGGTTGAAAACCTTGGTCACTTCACCCCCCAGGCGGAAGCTGTTGAACGGTTCCATCTTCTTCTTCCAGTCCTGGGTCTTGGGCGCGCAGCTGTAGAGCGCGCAGTAGGGTTCCAGCCAGGCGAACTTGCTGTTCTCCTTCAGGTCGGCCATGTCCTGGTCGTTGCCGGTTTTCTCGTCGAACGCGTCCTGGTCGTCCACGCCTTGCATCACGCGGTTGGCCAGGCGCTGCAGGGCGCCGTTGTTTTCCTGGCGCAGGTCGACGCCGTTCACCTGGGCGAAGGCGGCGATCATGGTCAGCGGCGGCAGCGAGTAGTTGTGGTACGACAGGGCGCGCTGGCGGCGCTTGAGTTCGTTGGGCAGGTAGCCGTCGTTGTCCACCTGGTTGGCGGCGACCTTGAACTCCTGTACCGACCAGTCGAACAGGTCGCGGCGGTTGGTCACCACGGCGGTGGACATCACCGACCAGGCGGCCCAGTAGGAGTGGTTGTTGATCTTCTTCAGCGGCAGGTCGCTCCAGTCGCGCACCACCTGGCTGCCCAGGGTGCTGAACCAGTTCTCGATCTCCTTCGACTGCTCGCCATAGGCGGCCAGCGGACGACTGCTGGAGAACTTCAGGCGCATGTAGGAGGAGGACAGGCTGCCGAGGGCCCATTTGCGCATGGACTTGCCGGTGTGGTTGAAGTCAGTGCTCTCCAGCGCGCCGGCTTTTGCCCACGAATCCAGCCAGTTCATCGCGCAGTCCAGGTCGCCCTTGTTGCCGCTGCGCATGTACTGGGTGATGAGCTTGGTGGCGCCGCGCTCCATGTCGGTGATGTCCTTGATCTGGGTGCGGAACTCCTTGTCCGCATCCGCGTTGAAGGTGGCGCGTGCCGAGTCCGACCCCTTGTACTTGCTGGTGAACTGCAGGCTGCCGGTGTACGGCGTGGGCGCGGTGGGGCAGCTGCCTTCGTCCTTCCTGCTGCCCTTGTCACCGACGGCGGAGAAGTAGCCTGGCGGCGGCATCAGGTCGGCGGCGTAGGTGGTGGTCTCGCCGAACAGCGCGCCGAGCACCGCGACGGTCAGGCCGATGCGGGCGACGACGGGCGTCTTGATCTTGTGGAGGCTGGGCATGGTGTTCGTCCCTCGCTTCAGTTGGCGGCCACGTCGGCCGACTTGGCTTTGGGCGTCTGACAGAGCTTGGCCTCGACTTCCAGGCCCGCCGGCATGTCGTCCGGCGCCTCGATCTCCAGGGAGAGGAACTGCTGGTTCGACCAGTCTTCGTCGTTGCGCAGTTCGAAGACGTAGCGTCCGCCGGTATCCACGGCCTTGGACTGCTCGATCTTCAGCTGCTCGCGACGACCGTTCATGTACCAGATGGTGTTCTTGAGTTCGTGCACGCCGGGGTCGGAGTAGGTGACGTCGGCGGTATAGCTGCCCGAGCGGATCGGCAGGGCGCCGCTGTTGAGCAGCACCTCGTTGCTGCCCGCATGCAGCTTGACCTTGCGGCTGATGGCCGGCTTGCCGTCGGCGCAGCCGTTGTCCACCAGCGGCATGGCCTGGCGGTAGAAACTCTTCTGCGCCATGTCGTAGTGGGTGGCGAATTCCCAGATGAGGATCTTCGGCGGCTTGTCGTGGAATTCCTTGCTGGTCATGTAGGCCAGCAGGGAGCTGTCGAAGCCGCCGCCGGACACGGCGTTGTTGAGGATGTCGACCTTGCCGTACTGCTCCAGGAAGCCGGCGAAGTTGTACGCCGGGCCGCTGTTGGACGTGCCCACCAGCGCAACCTGGGCATCGCCGCCTTCACCGAACAGGTCGCCGCCGCCCGAATCGCCCACCGGCTCGGTCTCGAAGCGGTCGACGTACTGCGGTGCGTAGCTGCTGCCGCACAGTTGCGCGGCGGCCTTGTGGAAGGTTCCCAGCTTGGACAGCAGGCCCACACGCTTGCTCTCGAATTCCTTCTTCGGAATGTCGTTGTAGGCGGGGATTTCCTTCAGGGTTTCGGCGACGATCTTCGCGCTGCGCATGGCGCCATACGGCGTCCAGTGGTGGTCACCCTTGAAGTAGTAGGGGTGCTCTTCCTTTTCATCGAACAGCGGCGAGAAGTCGGGGGTGTAGATGCCGGCCTTGCGGAACTGGGCGATGGTTGCCTGGTAGTTCTTCTTCGCCAGGTCGTAGTTGAAGCTGGCCTTCTCCTGCGGGTTGAGCTTCTCGCGGTTCACCAGGCCACGGGTGGGCTGGTAGACGACCACCAGGTCGATGCCCTTGCGCTTGAGTTCGTCGCGCAGCTGCTTGAGTTCCCGCCAGCCTTCGGCACTGGTGCCGAAGTCGGTGCGCAGGTCGTAGGTGGTACGGAACAGCCAGTCGCCCTGGGCCGGCACCAGGTGGGTGAAGAAGCCCAGGTACTTGGTGTTGTAGGCCGCGTCGTTGGAGGCGGTGGGGCACAGGCCGGCGGCCGGTTGCGCGGTGTAGCTGGGGGCGTCGGCGGCGTTGGCCTGGTGGGCCAGCAGCAGGGCGGCGGAGAGGCCCGACAGGCGCAGCAGGTTGATGGTCAGATTCTTCATGGTCGGTCCTCAGTTCTGCAGTTCGGCCTGGCTTTCGACGGGGTCGATCAGCACCGCGCGTTGCTGGCGTACCAGCAGGTCCAGGATCTGGTCCTGCTTCTCGCCGAGCACGCCGTTGAAGCTGATGCCGGAAGATTTGGTCGGGCCGAGCATGGCCACCTTGTAGAGCTCCAGCGACAGCGGCGAGTCCACCGACAGCGGGCCCGAGCCATTGCCGGCCAGCTTGCCGCCGACCACGATCAGCGAGACCTTGGTGTCGAAGGGGTCGAGGTCGATGTTGCGGTCGGTGTCGGTCAGGTCCTTGATGTGGCCGTAGACGCCGATCAGCTTGTTGCCGGCCGCGAGGTTCTCGTACAGGCGGATGTTCACGCTGTTACGGATGCGGATGCCGTGGCGCAGGTTGGCTAGCACCTGGTTGCCGTAGATGAGGTTGTCGCCGGACTCGTAGAGCGTGATGCCGTCGGAGTGGTTGCGGTACACCTCGTTGTAGGCCACCAGGTTGCGCTCGGAATTGCGGTCGAGGACGATCCCGGAAAGGTGGTTGTCGTAGGTCTTGTTGTGGATGATCCAGCTGTCGTTGACCTCACGGGAAACGATGATGCCGTGCTTCTTCTTCGTCCCGTAGACGGTGTTCTCGGCGATGACCAGACGGTGCGAGCGGTCATGCGGGTCGATGCCGTAGACGATGTTGTTCTTGTAGGTGTTGCCGCGCACCACCAGGTCGTCGGCCTCGTAGCAGTAGAAGCCGTACCAGGCGTCCTCGAAGGTCGAGCCGATCACCCAGCCCTTGGGGCGCGGGCGCTTCATGGTCTTGTCCATGCCCGGGCTGTACTGCGAGATGGAGATGCCATAGGCCTTGGAAGCGTTGTAACCGAAACTGGTGAAATGGCTGTTCACCAGGTAGGCCTCGGCGCCACCCCAGGAGATCAGGAAGGGGCGGAACTCGTTGGGCGTCTTGTACCAGGCCGGTTCCTGCTTCGCTTCGTTCCAGGCGGTGACCTTGGTGTCACGCACGAACAGCTTGCCGTCGTTGACCAGGAACGAGCCGCGATCCTGGGACAGGCGCAGTTCCTTGACCTTGCCGTCGATCTCCAGGGTCGCCCCCTGGCTGACGACGATGGGCAGGCGGGCGATGAACACGCCCGGCTCGGTCTGTTCCAGTGCGGTCCTGGGCAGCTTGCCGACGAGGTCGGCGAGGTTGACGTAGCCGCCGTCGATGAAGATCGCCTGGGGCATCTGGCGCTGGCGCTTCACCCACTCGGCGAGGCGGTTCTTGCCACCGGTGAACTCCTTCAGTGGCTGCTGCTGGACCATGCGTTCGACGCGGGCCTGGCCGCGCTTGTTGCGCTCGATCTTCTTCTCCACCGCCTCGGCGGTATAGCCGGAGAGGTCGGGCAGCTTGGGCGGCTCCAGGTGCAGCGGTTCGCTGGGGGCGGCGGTGACGGTGTAGTTGCCGGACTCCTTCAGCGTCTGGGTGTGGCCGGGCTCGGTGGCCGGGTGCTGTTCGGCGGGGCTGCCTTGGGCGTCCTTTGCGGTGGCGGCCTTGGCACTGGCCTCGGCCTTGGCCGTGGGCTGCGCCGCCCAGGCCGGCGCGCCGGCGCTGAGCAGGCCGCCGAGCAGCAGCGCGGTCAGCGGCAGAGCGTGTATCGGGTGGCGGTTCATGGCCATGTCTCCTTGCGCGCGGGCCTCCACCGGGCACGCGGCGACGCGCCGGGTACGGCACAAAGCGAGCGCGGGTGGGTGGTGGAGGGTCATCGCAACAGTCCTCAGAAGCGCCAGATCACATCGACGAAGGCGTGGTGCATGGTCGAGTCGACGTGGCTGCCGTAGGCGTCGCCGGGCTTGAACACGCCGCCACGGAAGCGGATCAGCGCCGACGGCTCGTCGATCGCCTGGCTCATCGAAGCCGGCAGCAGGCCCTGCTTGAAGTACTTGGTGACGACCAGGTCGACTTCCTGGCCGACGTCCTTGGAGTCGTTGACCATCGGCGCGGTGATGCCGCTGTTGCCGATGTCGGAGTCGCCGTCCACGCGCCAGAACTTGTGGTACACCAGGCTCGCGTCGTAGTCCTCGCGCAGCTGCCAGGAGCCGAACAGGGTGGCGTCCTGGAGGTTCGAGAGTTCGCCGCGGAAGGCCTCGCCGAAGCGGTGCACGCGCGAGCGGGTGCCGGTGAAGTTGGAGCGGTTGCTTTCCAGGCCGGTCTGCTGGAACTGGTCCTCGCCGTCCTTGCCGCCGCCACTGCCACGGGCGTAGCCGATACCGGTCTTCCACTGCTCGTCGATGTTCCAGCGCAGGCCGAGGTCGACGCCGTAGGCGTTGACGTCGCCGCTCTGCTTGCCGGTGGCGATGCGCTCGTCGCCGACGGTGGTGCTGGTCAGGCGGTCGCGGTTGCCGGTCAGCCAGGTGGTGCTGGCCCAGTAGTTGAGCGGCATCTGCGAGCGGTAGTTGTAGGCGTCGCCGGTGGCTTCGATGCCGACCCAGGTGAGGTCGCCGGTGTAGGTCTTGTCGAGCGAGTCGATTTCTTCGCCCGCATCCTTCAGGTGGCCGCTGTCGTCGGCGTGGTGCAGGCGCAGGCCGACCCAGTGGTTGGGCGCCCATTGCGTGGAGATGTCGCCGAAGAAGTGGGTGCGGTCCTTGTCCTCGGGAGCCAGCTCGGTGAGGTCGGTGCGGTATTCGGAGAAGCGCTGGGCGACGCCGGCGTGGGCGCGCAGCAGGGTGGTGTCGAAGGTCCAGTTCAGGGCTTCGATGTTGGTGTCCTGCCATTGGCCGCTGTCGTCGCGCAGGCGCTGGCGACCGAAGCGCAGGTGCTCGCCCGGATACTGGGTGAGGCCGGCATAGTCGACCCAGAATTCGCGCAGGGCCAGGTAGCTGTCGTCGCGCTCGCGGCCGTCGTCGCTGTTGTCGTCACCGTTGGCGCTGGCGTTGTCTTCCTGCAGGGTGTCGGTCTGGATGGTGTCGGTGGCGGTTACCGCCTGGCCCATGGTGTAGGCGCTCCAGTCGCCCCACTGGCCGAAGGCCCAGGGGCGCACGTCCAGGCCGAGGCCGTTGAGGTCGCCGCCGTGGGCGGTGCCCAGGTCGCGGTCGTCTTCGGATTCGGCGGTGACCTTGATGTCGATGCCGAAGTGCTTCGGTGGTTCTTCCGCTGCGTGGGCGAGGCTGGCGAACAGGGTACCGGCCAGGCTCAGGCCGACGCCGAACATGGCGGGGAACAGGCGGGCGCGGCGGACAGCGGAGGCCAGAGCTCGCGGTTGAATGCCTGCGATCAGAGCAAACGGCGGGGTGGTCATCGGGTCGGTGCGCTTCATAGGTTTTCTTGTTCCTGATCGTTTTGAAGGAGGCTGACGGTGGCTTGCCAGTTGGCGCCCCGTGCCTGTTCTTCACGCTTGAGCAGTTGCTGTGCGGAGCTGCGGTCGGCCGGCTGGATCTGCGGTTCGATCTGCGCCATCAGGTCGCTGGCGGTGGGCACCTGCTGGCGCTGGGCGAGCTCGCCGAAGACGTAGGCGTTGACCAGGTTCGGACGCACGCCACGGCCTTGCGACCAGAGCTGGGCCAGGGCCATGTCGGCGCTGGCCTGGCCGGCGCGGGCGGCGATCAGCAGGTGGTCGACGGCCTTCTGCGGGTAGACCTGGCCGAGGAAGCCTCGGCGGTAGATCTGGCCCAGGTAGTAGTGCGCCTGCGGCTCGCTGGCGGCGGCCTTGAGCAGGTGCTGCTCGGCCTTCTGCGGTTCCTGCGGGGCCCACTTGCCGTCGTAGTAGAGGCGCCCGAGCAGCAGCTCGGCGCGGGGCTGGGCGGCGTCCTGGGCTTTCTTCAGGTAGTCGAGCATCTGGTCGAGGTCGCCCAGGTCGGGGTTGTCGTATTGCAGCTTGGCCAGGCTGACCCAGGCCGCCGGGTAGGTCGGCGCGATCTCGGTGAGCAGTGCCTGCGCGGCTTGCGGGTCGGCGGTGCCGATGTTCGGATCGGCCAGCACGTTGGCCACCGATTCGACGCGCTCGGAGGGGACGCGGCCGGCCTTCCAGCCTGCCTTCAGCGCTTCGATATGGGCCTTCTGCTTATCCGCGTTGCCCTGCTTCTGGTACACGGTGGCCAGTTCCATCCAGCACACGTCCATGCGGTTCAGCCAGCGCTGGCAGACCTGCTCGACTTCGGTGAGATGCTGGTCGTAGGTGCCCTGGGTGCGGTACAGGATGATCTGCGCCAGGTCCGCCTGCGGCAGGCCCTGGGCGCGCCACTGGTCGATGCGCTGCTGCGGGTTCACGTTCGGCCAGGCCTGCGGGTATTGCAGGTAGAGGACGATCAGCGGCACCAGTGCGCTGTCCTCGCCTTCGTTGAAGGCGCGGGTCAGCAGTTGTTCGGCTTCGCGGTGCTCGGCGTCGCTGCCGCCGGGCTTGGCCGCCAGCCATTTGCCCAGGCGGGCGCGGGCGCGCGGGGAGCTCTCGGCGGCTTCGCGGTAGAGCTTCTCGGCGCGGGCCTGTTCCTGCGGGTCACCGGTGGCGGCCTGCATGTCGGCCAGTCCGACCTGTGCGTCGGCGTAACCCAGGGTCGCCAGGGCCTGGAAGTTGGCCTGGGCGGTGGCGATGTCGCCGCGCTCCAGGGCTTCCTGGGCCAGGCGCTGGTCGGGCAGGCCGGCACAGCCGGCGGCTGCAGCGATGGCCAGTGCCAGGGCCAGGTGCGGGGCGTGTCGCAAGACAGGTCGATTCATGCGGGCAGTCCTCTTAGCGGGCGGTGGCCAGGGCCATCGCCTTGTTCAGCAGGGTGCGGCCCGGCAGGCCGCCGATGCTGACTTCGGTGGGGCGGCCGGCCATCTGGCTGTCCAGTGGCTGGTCGGGGGTGATCTGCACACGGATTTCCGAGGACAGGTCACCGTCCACCGGCGCGGTGCGCAGGATGCGGCCGCCGCGCACTTCGCTGTCGCCGGCGACCTGGAAGTTCACGTGGGTGCCGGGGGAGAGCTCGGCGGCGTTTCGGTAGGGGAAGCGCGCCTCGACGGTGGCGGTGCTGTCGCGCGGGGTGAGGGTGAAGATCACGTCGCCCTTGTTGGCGAACTGGCCGTTGGCGACGCGCTGCTCGACCACGCGGCAATCGCACGGGCTGGTCAGGGTGCCCTTCATCTGGTGGCCGAAGAGCTTCTCGATGTTGCTCGGGTTGAGCTGTTCTTCGGTCAGGTTGCCCTTGAGCAGGTCCAGCAGGTTGGCGGAGAAGGAGGCGATCGGCGCGCCCTTGGCGACTTCCGCGCCGGGCTCCACCAGGCTTTCCACGGTGCCTTCGCGGGGCATGGTGATCTGCTGGTTGGCCACGCTGACCACGCCGGAATCGGCATGGGTGACGAAGTACAGGTTGTAGATCTGGTTGAGGATCACCGCGAAGGCGCCGACGCCGACCACGAAGATCGCGGTGCTCACGGTGACCGCGCGGAAGCGCCCGAAGAAGCCCATGCCGCCGGAGCCCGCGCCGTGCTTGCGGGCCTTGGTGAAGTTCTCGCGCTGCAGGGTGTTGAGCATGTCGCCCACGCTCACCACTTCACCCGCCAGGTAGGAGGTGATCAGGTAGCGCAGGGCGGCGATCTCGCGCGGCTTCAGGTGCTGGAATTCGCAGCCGACGCGGCCGCTGTCGCGGTCGAAGGAGCGCACCTGGAATTCCACTTCCAGGGAGAAGCTGATGCTGTCGATCTGGAACAGCAGCTTGCCCTTGTGCAGGTCGCCGACCTGCACCGGCGTGCCGCTGGTGCTGAAGGCGAAACCGCCGGCGGACAGGTCCAGCAGGCGCGCATCGACGCCTTCGCGGTTGGCACCGATGTAGCGGATGCGCGCGGGCAGTTTGACCCGGGCGTGCTGGCGCTGGGCTTCGGATTCATGCACGACATTGACGTTGACGGCGGTATTCATGGGGTCGAGTCCTGTTCGTAGCTAAAAGGGGCGTGGCTGAAGGGGCCTTCAGACAATGGTCAGCAGTACGGCGACGAAAACGCTGGCCGCGGAAAAGGTCATGGCGCGCGAGGACCAGGTGTTGAACCAGCGCTGGAAGCTGGCCAGGCCGCGATCGAGCTTGGTGTTCTGGCGGGTCCAGGACTGCTGGTCGAGGCGGAAGAACACGTAGATCTTCACCAGGGCGCCGACGATCTGGTTGTAATAGAGGATCGCCGGGTAGGCCGGCCCGATGTGGTGGCCCGACAGCGACAGCAGCAGGGTCAGCACGAAGCGGGTGATGCCGATCCACAGCAGGTAGATGAGCAGGTAGGCGATGCTGTACTTGATGCTGGCGATGATCGCGGCGACCAGGCCGAGCAGGCAGGTCCACATCGACAGGCGCTGGTCGAACAGCACCACGCTGGTGAACCAGCCCAGGCGCTGCGGGCCCAGGGCCAGGGCGCGGGAGTTCTGCCGCAGGTTGTTGCCGTACCAGCGGAACATCAGCTTGCGGCTGGCCTTGATGAAGCTCTTCTCCGGCGGGTGCTCGACCGTGTTGATCGCCGCGTCCGGCACGTAGAAGGTGTCGTAGCCCAGGCGCATCAGGCTGTACCAGCTGGACTTGTCGTCACCGGTAAGGAACTGGAAGCGGCCCAGGCGCCAGTGGTCCAGGTGATCGCTTTCCACGTCGGTGATGAAGTCCGGGTCGGTGACCACGGCGGCGCGGAATACCGACATGCGCCCGGTCATGGTCAGCACGCGCTTGGACAGTGCCATGGAGCACATGTTGATGTGGCGCTGGGCGAAACGCAGCTTGTGCCACTCGCTCATGATGTAGCTGCCGCGCACTTCGCAGAATTCGTTGGTGGTCAGGCCGCCGACGTTGGGGAAGAGCTTGAACCAGGGCACGGTCTTCTTCACCACGCCAGGTTCCAGCACGGTGTCGCCGTCGATCACCGCGACCACTGCGTGTTCGTCCGGCAGGTGGCGGGAGATCGCGCGGAAACCATGGGCCAGGCCGTCGCGCTTGCCGGTGCCGGGGATGCGCACGAAGTCGAGTTCGACATGGTCCGGCGGGTTGAGCTTCTGCCACTGCTGCTTGATCAGCACCTCGTCGGACATCTCGACGATGGAGCACACCACGGTGGTGGGGTAGCCGCAGGCAATGGCTTCTTCGATGACCGAGCGATAGACCATGGAGGTGGTCAGCGCGTCGATACGGAAACTGGTGACCATCAGGTACACGTGGGACGGGTCGGCCGCGTCGCCGAGCTTGCGCACCTTGCGGCGAAAGTGCGGGTAGACCACGTAGAGGAACAGCATGCCGCGCAGGAAATGCAGGCCGCCCATGGAGTAGCGCCAGATACCGACCGCGCCGATCAGCAGCAGGAAGTCCTTGGATTCGGCGTCGAATACGGTCGGTGGCACGAGCAGCGCGAGCAGCATCAGCAGGCCGAGGAAGACCAGCCAGCCGGTGGCTTCACCGATTATTCGTTTGTAGGTTTCCATCGTCGAAATCCGTCTGTCGCTTCTGGGAAAGTGGGGTGCACCTGCAGGAGCGGGCGCATGGCGCGCTCCTGCAGGGGCCGGCGGCTTACCAGCAGATGCCTTCGGCGCGCTCGTCGCTGACGCTGGGCATGAAGCCGATCAGGTCGACGACCTTCTTGCCTTCGGGCGCCTTGTTCACCACGTCGACGAACAGCTCGTCACCGTTGCCCAGGACCAGGACGTCGGAAGACTTCACGACCGCGTCCAGGTCCGAGACCAGCAGCGAGGAGACGTGCGGGATCTTCGATTCGATGTACTCCTTGTTCGCGCCATGGACGCGGGCGTACTCGACGTTGCGGTCGAAGATCTGCAGCTCGTAGCCCTTGCCGATGAGCATCTCGGCCAGTTCCACCAGCGGGCTTTCGCGCAGGTCGTCGGTGCCGGACTTGAACGACAGGCCGAGCAGGCCGACCTTGCGGCTGCCGTGGGCGGCGATGATGTCGAAGGCCTTCTGCACCTGGTGCTGGTTGCTGCGCATGATCGAGCCGAGCATCGGGTGTTCGATGTCCAGCTGGCTGGCGCGGTAGGTGAGGGCGCGCACGTCCTTGGGCAGGCAGGAGCCGCCGAAGGCGAAGCCGGGCTTCATGTAGTAGCGCGACAGGTTCAGCTTGCGGTCCTGGCAGATCACGTCCATCACTTCGCGGCCATCGACGCCGACGGCCTTGGCGATGTTGCCGATCTCGTTGGCGAAGGTGACCTTGGCGGCGTGCCAGACGTTGCAGGTGTACTTGATCATCTCGGCGACCTCGATGGTCTTGCGGATGATCGGCGCGTCCAGTTCGCGGTAGATCTCTTCCAGCAGGTCGCCGGTCTGGGCGTCCAGCTCACCGATGACGGTCATCGGCGGGAAGTCGTAGTCCTTGATCGCGGTGGATTCGCGCAGGAACTCCGGGTTGGTGCCCACGCCGAAGTCGGCACCGGCCTTCTTGCCCGAGCAGTCCTCGATGATCGGGATCACCACGTTGTTCACGGTGCCCGGCAGCACGGTGCTGCGCACGACCACGGTGTGGCGCTCTTTCTTCTCGCGGATGGCGTAGCCGATCTCGCGGCAGACGGACTCGATGTAGCCCAGGTCCAGGTCGCCGTTCTTCTTGCTCGGGGTGCCGACGCAGATGAACGACACATCGGTGTCCAGGACGGCTTTCTTGAAGTCGGTGGTGCCCGACAGGCGACCGCTGCGGATGCCCTGTTGCAGCAGCGGCTCCAGACCCGGCTCGACGATGGGCGACTTTCCGTTGTTGATCAGATCGATCTTGGTGGTGGAAACATCCACCCCAACGACTTCGTGGCCTCGTGCGGACAGGCAGCCGGCACATACTGCGCCAACATACCCAAGACCAAAGATGCTGATACGCATCGCATTCACCTCTTCAATGGTCGAACTGTTTAAAGTTGCCCCGTGGGCGTTTTAAAAGGGTGCAAGAACCCCCGGAAGAGGCTCTTTCGAGCTCTTCCGTACTTCCTTCCAGGCAGGCATGGGAATCGAGTGCTAAACTTCAGAGCACAGTCTTGGAGCAAACTTTTAATAGTTGCCCTGTTATGTTTCAGGCGGATGGCAAAGTTGGTGCGTTCTCCGTCCTGGCGTGCTCAAGTCTGGTTAGATGATTGCCTCGTCATCTGAAAAGTTCAGTAATTTCATTTGGTTGCGGATTCGAGGCTGATCGATGAGTGCTTATCGAAATAACCTTGTAACCAAAACTCCAATTTCCATCGGGCACTTTCGCGTCGCCATCGATGGTCGTTGCGCAAATAGGATTTATCTCAAATGCGGTTAGTTCCTTGCGCCCATCGTCTCTCGGAAATCTCCTGAAATATCCAATTGCTATCACTTGATGCTGGAGTAATGGCAAATCGGGAGTTGGTTTTCCCAATGCAAAGTGCATGGTCAGGAAAAGTTCCATTGAATTTTTCGTTAAAAACGACCGTGTATCGTCGTTAAGACATTCGTTCAGCTGCCGTTCAGCTTTGTCTCTTGCAAAGTGCAATCGTGAAATGCATGTCATGGCCAAAGGCTGTTAATGGCCAATGGATTACAAGGCAGGGAGCGAATCAGGACGATTTCCATCCTTCCGACCGGTTCGGACGTCCGAAAAAATTTCTCACGATTAATCCTGAAGCAGACGAACGGTCGTTTAGACCCTTCTGCTCGTGTGGTCTTGAGGGGATGTTTTGGGCAGGAAACGTACAGATCGACCCCCGGTGACCGGTCGGTTTCATGGTCAATGGCTTACAGGCCACTTGGTATCAAGGGCTTTTCGTAGGAGCGAGCTTGCTCGCGAACGGGCATCAGAGCGCTGCCGGGTTCGCGAGCAAGCTCGCTCCTGCAGGGGGCGTGCGGCGGGCGGGGCAGCGACCTTGTAGGGCGGATAACGCGCCAGCGTTATCCGCCGTACAGAAGTACGCGCGGCCGATAGGAATGCGGGATCAAAACGAAAACGGGAGCCTCAGGGCTCCCGTTTGGTGCAGCGCAAAAGCGGAATCAGTCTTCGGCGTGGTCGCGCAGGAACACCAGCTGGTCGGCCTTGGAATGCTCGGCGCTGTAGGCGTAGCCCGCGTAGTTGAAGTCCTTCAGGCCTTCCGGGTTGCTCAGGCGCTCCTTGATCACGTAGCGCGCCATCATCCCGCGGGCCTTCTTGGCGTAGAAGCTGATGATCTTGTACTGGCCGTTCTTCAGGTCCTTGAACTCGGTGTCGATCACCCGCGCGTTCAGGGCCTTGCGCTTCACTGCGCCGAAGTACTCGTTGGACGCCAGGTTCAGCAGCACGTCGTCGCCCTGCTCGGCCAGGGACTCGTTCAGCCAGCCGCTGATGCGCTCGCCCCAGAAGGCGTAGAGGTCCTTGCCCCGGCCGTTGGCCAGCTTGGTGCCCATTTCCAGGCGATACGGCTGCATCAGGTCCAGCGGGCGCAGCACGCCGTAGAGGCCGGAGAGCATGCGCAGGTGGCGCTGGGCGAAGTCGAAGTCATCCTCGCTGAAGTCTTCCGCCTGCATGCCGGTATAGACGTCGCCCTTGAAGGCCAGCAGCGCCTGCTTGGCGTTGGCGGGGCTGAAATCCGGGTGCCAGCTGCCGAAGCGCGCGGCATTCAGGCCGGCGAGCTTGTCGGACAGGTGCATCAGCTCGGCGATCTGCGCCGGGGTCAGCTCGCGCAGGATGCCGATAAGCTCCTGGGCGTCGTCCAGGTGCTCGGGCAGGGTAAAGCGCTGCGTCACCGGTGCGGTGTCGTAGTCCAGGGTCTTGGCGGGGGAAATCACCATCAGCATCGTGCGGTCTCCTACAAGCGCGCTCCTGCAATCAGGGCGCGATTGTAGGGATTCGCGGCCGCCGGCTCCACCTATGGAGACGATAGGAGGCGCTGCTCCACCGGCACCTGCTCCATGCGTTTGAGCAATTCGCCGAGGAAGCAGCGCTCGGCCTGGGTGTGTTTCTGCTCGCGGTTCCACAGCAGGTGGATGTCGACGTCGGCCACGCCTTCTTCCGGCGGCAGCGCCCACAACCGGCCCTGAGCCAGGTCGTCGGCGACGATGTGCTGCGGCAGGCAACCGATGCCGAAGCCGCAGCACACCAGGCGGCGGACTTCCTCCAGGCTGGGGGAGGAGGCCACCAGCTTGCCGGTGAAGCCCTGCTGGTCGCGGAAGATGGTCAAGGGCGAGAGCACTTCGCCGATCTGGTCGCTGGTGAAGGTCACGTAGTCCTCGCCTTGCAGGTCCGCCAGGTGCAGGTCGCGGCGGCCATAAAGTGCGTGGTGGCGGCCGCAGAGGAACACGTAGCGCTGGCGCAGGAAGGCTCGCTGTTCCAGGCGTGGTGACGGCTGGCGGCACAGGGCCAGGCCCAGGGTGGCGGTCTTCTGCTGCAGCGAGCTGAGCACATCGGCGCTGCGCATCACTTCTATATCCAGCTCCACGCCGGGATGGGCGCGATGGAAGTCGGCGAGGAAGTCGTCGTAGAAGCCCGACTGGATGCGGCTGATGCTCAGCAGGCGAACCTTGCCCACCACCTGGTCGGCGGGCTGCTCCAGGGCGGCGGCCAGCCGCGAGACGTTGCCGTTGATGTCGCCGGCAATGCGCAGGATTTCCTCGCCCAGCGCGGTGATCTCGAAGCGCGGCCCGCGCCGCTGCACCAGGGCGGCGCCCAGTTGTTCCTCCAGGCGGCGCAGGGCCTGGCTGACCGCCGGCTGGGTCAGGTGCAGGCGCGCCGCGGCACGGCTGATGCTGCGTTCCTGGCCGATCACCAGCCAGGTGCGCAGCAGGTTCCAGTCCAGGCGGTCATTGAGGAAACGGCCAAGCTCCATCGTGGGGCTCCAGTGGGGTAATTCTCCGATTATAAGCAGTAATTATTCTTTGAATAACGATTAGAAAATTGACTGATTATTCGGCCGGGAGCGATAACGTCCCTAGGCGCCAGAGAGCGTCGAGCCTTTCAACGTGCTGCCCAAAACAATCGACAATATCCGGGAGCCTGAGATGTCCCAGCCCGCACCGCAGCCGGTCCGTGCCGCCACGGCCGCCTTCATCGGTACCATGATCGAGTGGTACGACTTCTATATCTACGCCACCGCCGCCGCCCTGGTGTTCGGCACCCTGTTCTTCCCTTCCGACAGCCAGTTCCTCAGCACCATGGCCGCCTTCGGCACCTTCGCCGTGGGCTTCTTCGCCCGCCCGCTCGGGGGACTGATCTTCGGCCATCTGGGCGACCGCATCGGCCGCAAGAAGGCGCTGCTGGTGACCTTGGTGATGATGGGCGTAGCCACCGTCTGCATCGGCCTGTTGCCGACCTACGGGCAGGTGGGGTTGCTGGCGCCGGTGCTGCTGGTGCTGTTGCGCATCGTCCAGGGCATCGCCGTGGGCGGCGAGTGGGGCGGAGCGGTGCTGATGGCCGGCGAGCACGCCCCCCGCGGCCGGCGCACTTTCTTCGCCTCCTTCGCGCAGTTGGGCAGCCCGGCCGGGCTGATTCTCTCTCTGCTGGCATTCAAGGCGGTGACCAGCATGGACAACGCCACCTTCCTCGACTGGGGCTGGCGCCTGCCGTTCCTCGCCAGCGCGCTGATGCTGGTGGTCGGCCTGGCGATCCGCCTGGGCGTCAACGAGTCGCCCGAGTTCGCGCGGGTCAAGGAGCAGGCGCGGCAGCACAAGCTGCCGGCGCTGGAGGTCGTGCGTACGGCCTGGCGCCCGTTGCTGCTGTGCATCGGCGCCAACACCATCGGCATCGCCGGGGTCTATTTCACCAATACCTTCATGATTTCCTATACCACCCAGAACCTGGCCATCGACCGCGCGCTGATCCTCGATTGCCTGTTCTACGTGGCGATCATCCAGTTCTGCGTGCAACCGCTGGCCGCTCGACTGGCCGAGCGCCTGGGCGCGGCGCGTTTCCTCAAGCTGGCGGCGCTGCTGGCGGTGGCTTCGCCTTATCCGATGTTCGTACTGGTCAGCCAGGGCCACGCGCTGGCGATCGTCCTCGGCATCGCCACCGCCGTGGTGTGCATGGCCAGCTTCTATTCGGTGATCGCCGGCTACGTCAGCGAGGTGTTCGACACCCGCGTGCGCTACTCGGCGATCTCCATCGCCTACCAGGTCTGCGGTGCCATCGCCGGCGGCCTGACCCCGCTGGTCGGCACCTGGTTGGCGCACCGCTTCGAGGGCCAGTGGCTACCGCTGGCACTGTTCTATTCCCTGCTGGCCGGCCTCTCGCTGCTGTGCATCGTCGGCCTCGACCGGCGGATGCGCACCAGCCGTGTGCCGGTCGCCGCCTGACTCGCTGGAGACTGCAATGCTGAAGATCGACGGAGCGCGCCTGTGGGCGAGCCTGATGGAGATGGCCGAGGTCGGCGCCACCGCCCGTGGCGGTTCGCGGCGCCTGGCGCTGAGCGCCGAGGACCGGGCCGGTCGCGAGCTGTTCGAAGGCTGGTGTGCTGACGCCGGCCTGAGCCTGCAGCGAGATGCCGTGGGTAACCTGTTCGCTCGCCGCGCCGGGGAGGACGAAAGCCTCGCCCCGGTGGTGATGGGCAGCCACCTCGACACCCAGCCCGAGGGTGGCCGCTTCGACGGCGTCTATGGAGTGCTGGCGGGGCTGGAGGTGTTGCGCAGCCTGAACGACCAGGGCATCCGCACGCGCCGACCGCTGGAAGTGGCGGTCTGGACCAACGAGGAAGGTGCTCGCTTCACCCCGGCCATGCTCGGCTCGGCGGCCTTCACCGGGGCGATGGCGCTGGACGCCGCGCTGGCTTCGCGGGATGCCGACGGTGTCAGTGTCGGCGAGGCATTGCAGGCGCTTGGCTGGCAGGGCGAGCTACCGCTGCGCCGGTCGCTGGACGCCTATTTCGAGGCGCATATCGAGCAGGGGCCGATCCTCGAGGACAATGCCATCGATGTCGGCGTGGTCACCGGAGGCCAGGCGATCCGCTGGCTGGACGTGCGAGTGACGGGGCAGGCGGCCCACGCCGGCACCACGCCGATGCCGTTGCGGCACGATGCGCTGTTCGGCGCCGCCGAGATGGTCCAGGCCCTGGAGGCACTGGCCCAGCGTTTCACCCCCCACGGGCTGGTGACGGTCGGCCAGCTGGAGATCGCCAAGTCCTCGCGCAATACCATCGCCGGGCGGGTGGATTTCACCCTCGACCTGCGCCACCACCGCGATGATGTGATCACTGCCATGGAGCAGGAGGCCCGCGGGCTGCTCGCAGCCATCGCCGCTCGTCGTGAGCTGACCCTGGAGATCGGTGTGCACTGGATCAGCCCGGCCACACCCTTCGATGCCGATTGCGTCGGCCATGTGCGCCAGGCGGTGCAGGCGCTGGGTTACTCGCATCAGGACATCGTCAGCGGCGCCGGCCACGACGCCATCCATGTGGCGCGGCATTGCCCGACCGCCATGGTGTTCATCCCCTGCGTCGGCGGCCTGAGCCACAACGAGGCCGAAGACGTGATCCCCGAACAGGCGACTCAGGGCGCCGACGTGTTGCTCAACGCCGTGCTGGCTCGCGCCGGCCGAATCCACTGACGGAGACAGCGATGCAGACCTTCTTCCATCCCGACCAGTTGCTGCACCTGCCGCGCAGCTACTTCTCCCGTGGCCAGATGCGCACCCCGCAGGAAGTTCCGCAGCGCGCCGAGCACCTGCTGGCGGCCGTGCAGGCCCTGGGCTTCCCCGTCGCGAAGCCGCAGGACTTCGGTCGCGAGCCGCTGCTGGGGGCGCACAGCGGCGCCTACCTGGACTTTCTCGAGCACGCTTATGCGCGCTGGCACGAAGTGCCGGAAGACTGGGGCGACGAGGTGATGTCCAACGTGTTCATCCGCGAGGGCAACCCGCTGCGCGGCATCCTCGCCCAGGCGGCACGCTACCTCGCCGACGGCAGCTGCCCGGTGGGCGAGCACACCTGGCGCGCGGCCTACTGGTCGGCGCAGAGCGCGGTGGCGGCGGCGCGGCTGGTTCGTGATGGCGCGCCTTCGGCCTACGCACTGTGCCGACCGCCGGGCCACCATGCGCGGGAGGAGGGCGCCGGCGGCTTCTGCTACCTGAACAACGCCGCCATCGCCGCGGCAGAGTTGCGCGAGCGTTTCGGCAAGGTCGCCATCCTGGATACCGACATGCACCATGGCCAGGGCATCCAGGAGATCTTCTACGGCCGTGATGACGTGCTCTACGTCTCGGTGCACGGCGACCCGACCAACTTCTATCCGGTGGTCGCCGGTTTCGACGACGAGTGCGGCGCAGGGCAGGGCGAGGGTTTCAACCTGAACCTGCCGATGGCCCACGGTGCCAGCGAGGAAGACTTCTTCGCCCAGGTCGACAAGGCGCTGCGGGCGGTGCGCGAGTTCGGCGCGCAGGCGTTGGTGCTGTCCCTGGGCTTTGACATCTACCAGGAAGACCCGCAGTCCAAGGTGGCGGTGAGCACCGAAGGTTTCGCCCGGCTCGGGCGTGAGGTGGCGTCGCTGGGGCTGCCGCAGGTCATCGTGCAGGAAGGGGGCTATCACCTGCAGACGCTGGAGCGCAATGCGCAGGCTTTCTTTGGCGGTCTAAGGGACTGATCCGTCGAGGGAATGATGACGAAATGCGGGAGGTGGGACCCCTAAAACTAGCGCTGTCCGGGGCCGTCGCCAAGGTATTTCGTCGTCGGACGAAAAAAACCTTCTTAGGAAGGAAAAAGACTTTTTATCGTCATGTTTTTTCCTGTATTTGTTGAGACGTAGACCGCCGAACCCTGCAGACAGGTGGCGGCCCCGGCCCGGCCCGTCTCTTGTTGCAGTGCTCTCGAGCCCACGTCTTGAGAGCAGGTGGCTCACCGCACGGCGGAGCGCTGTAAAGGCATTCCGTCGAACGCTCCCACAAGAGGTGACCCGCGTATGGATGACCACGGACGCTCCCGCCCCACCCAGCCCACCCTGTACGTCCTCGACACCAACGTCCTGATCCACGACCCGAACGCCTTGCTGAACTTCCAGGAGCACCATGTCGCCATCCCGATGACGGTGCTCGAGGAGCTGGACAAGCTCAAGACCGGAAAGCACACCGTGGCCGCGGAATGCCGCCAGGCGATCCGCCTGATCGACCAGGTCCTGGGCGAGGCTTCGCCCGAACAGGTAGAGGATGGCGTGCCCATCCAGCGTGGCAAGAGCGGCCCCTGCGGCAGCCTGTCGATCCTCATGAGCAAGCGCGCGGAGCCGATCACCTGGCTGCCCGAGCACCTCAACGACAACAAGATCATCAACCAGCTGGTGGAGCTGAAGAGTCGCCACAGCAGCAAGCGCGTGGTGCTGGTCACCAAGGACATCAACATGCGCCTGAAGGCGCGTGCCTGCGGGGTATTCGCCGAGGACTACCACACCGACCAGCTGGTCGATGACGTCGCCCTGCTGTCGCGCGGCTACCACTCCCTGGTCGGGTCGTTCTGGGACCGCGTCAGCAAGGTGGAAACCCGCCAGGACCACGGGCGCACCTGGCACCGCGTGCAACTCACCGACAACCTGCCGGCGGTCCATATCAACGAGTTCATCGTCGACGAGCAGGGCTTCGTCGGCTGGATCAAGGGCATCGACCAGGACGAGCTGACCATCCTCGACCTGCACCAGGAACCGCTGCTGCACCAGGAAGCCTGGGGCCTGCGCCCGCGCGACGTGTACCAGTCGCTGGCGCTGTATGCGCTGCTGGACCCGGACATCCACCTGGTCAACCTGTCCGGCGCTGCCGGCTCGGGCAAGACCATCCTGGCCCTGGCTGCCGCCATCGAGCAGACCATGGTCACCAAACGCTACAAGCGCATCATCGCCACCCGCAGCGTGCAGGGCCTGGACGAGGACATCGGCTTCCTGCCCGGCACCGAGGCCGAGAAGATGGAACCCTGGCTCGGCGCGATCACCGACAACCTGGAGGCGCTGCATTCGGACGATGAGTGCACCCACGGCAGCGTCGATTACATCCTCAGCAAGGTGCCGCTGCAGTTCAAATCGCTGAACTACATCCGTGGCCGCAGCTTCCAGCAGAGCCTGATCCTCATCGACGAGTGCCAGAACCTCACGCCGCACCAGATGAAGACCATCATCACCCGCGCCGGCAATGGCTCGAAGGTGGTGTGCCTGGGCAACCTGGCGCAGATCGACACCCCCTACCTGTCCGCCACCAGCTCCGGCCTGACCTACCTGACCGAACGCTTCAAGGACTTCCCCCACGGCGTGCACGTGACCCTGCAAGGGGTGCCGCGCTCGGTGCTGGCGGAGTTTGCCGAAGCCCACATGTAAGCCACTTCCGCTCACTCAGCAGGGCCCGCCATCCGGCGGGCCTCTTTATGCCTGCTTCCAGGCGGTTCGCGAGCAAGCCGGCGCCATCCCGCTGATACCTCTTCTTGTATACAATCCTCCCCCCAACGCGCCGCTAGCCGGTCTGCCAGCCACGCGTGCCGAGGTTAAACTGTTCCCCTGATTCTCCGGAGAGTGCCCACCCGTGCTGACCCATCTCGATTCCCAGGGCCGCGCCAACATGGTCGATGTCACCGAAAAAGCCGTGACGTCCCGTGAGGCCGTGGCCGAAGCCCGGGTGCGCATGCTCCCGGCGACCCTGCAGCTGATCCAGGACGGCGGCCATCCCAAGGGCGACGTGTTCGCCGTGGCACGCATCGCCGGCATCCAGGCAGCCAAGAAGACCCATGAGCTGATCCCGCTGTGCCACCCGTTGCTGCTCACCAGCGTGAAGGTCGAACTGGCTGCCGAGGGCCAAGACACCGTGCACATCGTCGCCCGCTGCAAGCTGGCCGGGCAGACTGGCGTGGAGATGGAAGCGCTGACCGCCGCCAGTGTCGCCGCACTGACCATCTACGACATGTGCAAGGCCGTGGACCGCGGCATGACCATCGAAAGCGTGCGCCTGCTGGAGAAGCTCGGCGGCAAGAGCGGGCACTACGTTGCCCCGAATGACACAGCGGGAGACACCCCATGATCCGCGTGCAGTACTTCGCCCGCTACCGCGAGGCCCTCGGCCTGGATGGCGAGCAGCTGAACTGGAGCCAATCCCTGGCCAGCCTCGACGACCTGCGGCGCCTGCTGCTGGAGCGCGGCGGCGCCTGGGACGTGCTCGGCGAGCAGAACCTGATGTGCGCGCGCAACCAGGAACTCTGCTCCCTGGACGAGCCTCTCGCCGACGGCGACGAGGTGGCGTTCTTCCCCACCGTGACCGGAGGCTGAGCCCATGGCGATCCGCGTCCAGCCGGCGGCGTTCGATCCGGGCGCCGAACTCAACGCGATGCACGCCGCCAACGTCGGCGTCGGCGCGGTGGTCGGCTTCGTCGGCTACGTGCGCGATTTCAACGATGGCCGCGAAGTGGGCGGGATGTTCCTCGAACACTACGCCGGCATGACCGAAAAGGCGCTGGCGAAGATCGAGGTCGAGGCCAACCAGCGCTGGCCGCTGCTGCGCCTGGAGATCCTGCACCGCATCGGCCGCCTGGAGCCGGGCGAGCCCATCGTCTTCGTCGGCGCCGCCAGCGCCCACCGCCAGGCGGCGTTCGATGCCTGCAACTTCGTCATGGACTATCTCAAGACCCGCGCGCCGTTCTGGAAGAAGGAAGACACCAGCGACGGCCCGCGCTGGGTCGAGGGCCGTTGCAGCGACCAGGCCGCTGCCGACCGCTGGAAGGGCTGAGCCGGCTGGCAGCAGAGCTTCCCTGTAGGAGCGGGCCATGCCCGCGATCGCGCGCATGGCGCGCTCCTGCAAGGTGCCTCCGACCTTACAGGTCGGGCTGTCGACTACTGCCCCGCACGCGCCGGGGCAGTACCTCCTAGGAGGAATGGGCGGCAGGGGGGAAGGGGCGCAGGCTGGCGCCAGCCCTTTTTGCTCCGAATCGGAGAGCCCCTCATGAGCCATCTCAGCACCCCGGACTTCCAGCCGCTGGAGATCGCTGTCCTCACCGTCAGCGACACCCGCAGCCTGCACAACGACACCTCCGGCCAGGCCCTGGTGACCTCGCTGCAACGCGCCGGACACGCCCTCGCCGAACGGCGCCTGGTGATCGACGATATCTACCAGATCCGCGCCGTGGTCTCGGCCTGGATCGCCGACCCCAAGGTCCAGGTCGGCCTGATCACCGGCGGCACCGGCTTCACCGCCCGCGACAACACCCCGCAGGCTGTCGCACCGCTGCTCGAACGCACGGTGGACGGCTTTGGCGAGCTGTTCCGGCAGATTTCCCGCGAGGAGATCGGCACCTCCACCATCCAGTCCCGTGCCATCGCCGGCATCACCAACGGCACGTTGATCTGCTGCCTGCCCGGCTCCACCGGCGCCTGCCTGACCGCCTGGGAGAAGATCCTCGTGCAGCAGTTGGACAGTCGCACCAAACCGTGCAATTTCGTCCCCCATCTCAAGCGCCTGCCCGAGCGCCCGGTGCTGGCCTGCGGTACACGCTCATGAGCGCCTGCGGCTGTTCCGGCTCCGGCCTGCGCCCGGTGGATGAGGCCATCGCCGCGCTGATGGATTTCGTGCCCCCGGCGCCGTCGAGCGTGCGTGTGGATCTGGAAAGCGCGCTGGGTCGCATTCTCGCCGAGGACATTCGCTCACCCATCGATCTGCCGCTTTGGGACAACAGCGCGATGGACGGCTACGCCCTGCGCAGCGCCGACATGGGCCTGTCGGGCGCGCGGTTGAAGATCGCCGGCACCATCGCTGCCGGCGAAGCCGCCCAGGTCGAACTGCAACCCGGCCAGGCCATGCGCATCTTCACCGGCGCACCCTTGCCGCCGGGGGCGGACAGCGTGATTGCCCAGGAAGACTGCGAAGTCGATGGCGACTGGCTGCAGGTGCCGGTGGTCGCCCAGGGCAGCCATGTGCGGCGTCGTGGTGAAGAGCTGTGTGAAGGCGCTGCCTTGCTCAGCGCCGGGAAGAAACTGCGCGCCCAGGACCTCGGCCTGCTGGCCAGCGTCGGCCTGGACCGCGTCAACGTCCATCGCCCGCTGCGCGTCTGCCTGCTGAGCAGCGGCGACGAGCTGCGCGAGCCCGGTGAGCCGCTGGCGCCGGGGCAGATCTACAACGCCAACCGCTTCAGCGTCGGCGCGTTGTTGCGCGGCTGGGGCGTCGAAGTGCACGACTACGGTGTACTCGCCGACACCCTGGCGGCCAGCCGCGATGCGCTGAGCCTCGCCGCGTCCGAATGGGATGTGCTGATCACCAGCGGCGGGGTCTCGGTGGGCGACCGCGACTACCTCAAGCAGGCGATCCGCGAACTGGGCGAACTGCACCTGTGGAAGCTGAAGATGCAGCCGGGCAAACCGCTGGCATTCGGCAGCATCGCCGGCAAGCCGTGGATCGGCCTGCCGGGGAATCCAGCCGCCGCGCTGGTCACGGCACTGGTGGTGGCGCGACCGTTTCTCTGGCGTGCGCAGGGGCGCAGCGTGGTCGATACCCTGCCGGTCACGTTGCCGGCGGGCTTCGACTGGCCCACGGCCAACTCGCGGCGCCAGTACCTGCGCGCGCGCCTGGAACTGGACAACAACGGCGTGGCCCGCATCTGCCTGCACCCGCAGCAGGGCTCGGCCATGCTGCGCGCGGCGAGCTGGGCCGATGGCCTGGCGGTGGTGGAGGCCGGGCGCACCTTGCACGCCGGCGAGCCGCTGCCCTTCCTGTCTTTCAGCGAACTCGGCGCCTGACGCCGTTCCCGGCTGCCGGCGGGGGCCGGCGGCCTCCGCACTGCCCGGGGGAAGCATGCAACTGGTCTGCCCGGCGGGAAGTCTGCCCGCCTTGAAATCGGCCCTGCGCGAAGGCGCCGACGCCATCTACGTCGGCTTTCGCGATGACACCAATGCCCGGCACTTCGCCGGTCTCAACCTCGATGACCGCCAGTTGCGCCAGGGCGTGGACCTGATCCACAGCGCCGGCAAGCAGATGTACGTGGCGGTCAACACCTATCCCGGCGCGGCCGGCTGGTCCCGCTGGCAACGCGCGGTGGACCACGCCGCCGACCTGGGCGTGGATGCATTGATTGCCGCTGACTGTGCGGTGCTCGGCTACGCCGCCAGGCGCCACCCGAACCTCGCGCTGCATCTTTCGGTGCAGGGCTCGGCCACCAACGTGGCGGCGCTGGCGTTCTACCACGAGCGCTATGGCATCCGCCGCGCCGTGCTGCCGCGCGTGCTGTCGCTGGCGCAGGTGCGCCAGGTGGCGGCGAACAGCCCGGTGCCCATCGAAGTCTTCGCCTTCGGCAGCCTGTGCATCATGGCCGAGGGACGCTGCCACCTGTCCTCCTATGTCACCGGCGAGTCGCCGAATCTCTGCGGCGTCTGTTCGCCGGCGAAGGCGGTGCGCTGGAGCGAGGAGCCCGAAGGCCTGACCTCGCGTCTGAATGATGTGCTGATCGACCGTTACGCGCCGAATGAGCCGGCGGGCTACCCGACCCTGTGCAAGGGCCGTTTCGTGGTCAATGGCGAACGCTTCCATGCCCTGGAAGAACCCACCAGCCTGAACACTCTCGACCTGATTCCACAGCTGGCGGAAATCGGCGTCGCGGCGGTGAAGATCGAGGGTCGGCAACGCAGCCCGGCCTATGTCGAGCAGGTCACCCGCGTCTGGCGCCAGGCACTGGATGCGTGGCAGCGCGCACCGGAGCAC
Organism: Enterobacterales bacterium AE_CKDN230030158-1A_HGKHYDSX7; assembly: GCA_046940325.1. Lineage (GTDB taxonomy): Bacteria > Pseudomonadota > Gammaproteobacteria > Pseudomonadales > Pseudomonadaceae > Pseudomonas. Next base: position 275,996 of record JBKYMN010000006.1, read on the forward strand.
TACCGCGCGCTGACGCAATGGCAGGACGCCCTGGACAAGCTTTCCGAAGGCCACCAGACGACCCTGGGCGCCTACCATCGCTCCTGGCAGTGAGGACCTTGTGATGAAACTCAGCCTGGGACCGGTGCTGTTCTACTGGGACCGCCGGACACTCCTGGATTTTTATGCGCAGATGGCCGAGCAGCCACTGGACGCCATCACTATCGGCGAAACCGTCTGCTCCAAACGCCGCGCCCTGTCGCTCGACAACTGGCTGGGCCTGGGGCGCGAGCTGCAGCAGCAGAGCGGGGCGCAAATCCTCATCTCGGGGCTGGCGCTGATCGAGGCGGCTTCCGAGCTGTCGGCGCTGCGTCGCCTCTGCGCCAATGGCGAGCTGCAGGTCGAGGCGAACGACATGGGCGCGGTGCAGATGCTCAGTACCCTGGGCGTCGAATTTGTCGGCGGACCCGCGCTCAATGTCTACAACGGCCACACGCTGGCCGAGCTGCACGCCGCCGGTTTGCGCCGCTGGGTGCCGCCGGTGGAATGCTCCGGCGAGCAGATCCATGCTGTGATCGAGCAGGCTCGCGAGCTGGGCATCACTGAGGTGGAGACCGAAGTGTTCGCCTACGGCCATCTGCCGCTGGCGTACTCGGCGCGATGCTTCACGGCGCGGGCGGAGAACCGGCCCAAGGACGACTGCCAGTTCTGTTGCCTGAACTACCCGGAGGGCATGTCCATGCTCAGTCAGGAGGGCTTCCCTCTGTTCACCCTCAACGGCATCCAGACGATGTCCGGCGAGGCCAGCAACCTGCTGGCGGACTATGCCTCGCTGCGTGATTGCGGCGCCGATCTGCTGCGCCTGAGCCCCCGCGCCGAAGGCATGGTGGAAGTGGTGCAGGCTTTTGACCGCGTGCGCAAGGGTGCCTCGCCGCCGCTGGCGGTGGCCGGTTGCAACGGATACTGGCATGGCCGACCGGGCATGCTGCGCAGCGATGAGGTGAACCTGTGCTGACACTCGAAACCAGTGCCCTGCGTGCCGCCGACCGCCTGCTGCCGCTGGCCGCGCGCGTCCCTTCGGGGCTGCAGCGCGCAATCCTGCAGCGCGCCGCCAACCGCTTGTTCGCCGAGCCCCTGGCGGACGGTGCCTTCGACATCCTCGACGGCCACTGGCTGCGCCTGGAAGTGAATGATCTCGGCCTGGGCTGGAGCCTCACGCGCGGTCGCGATGGCCTGCGTTTCGCCGACGCCTGCACCCCCAGCGTGACCATCCGTGGCAGCTGGCGCGACTTCCTGCTGCTGGCGGGCCGGCAGGAGGACCCGGACACGCTGTTCTTCCGGCGTCGTCTGGTGATCGAGGGCGATACCGAACTGGGGCTGGCGGTGAAGAACCTGATCGACAGCCTCGATCCGGACAGCCTGCCGTCCTGGGTGTGGAGCGCCATGCGCCGCGCCAGCCGGGTAGTACAGGAGAACGCCTGAACGGCTTTTCGTAGGATGGGTGGAGCGCAGCGATACCCATGCTGCGCCAGCGTGGCCAGTGATGGGTATCGCTTCGCTCCATGCCATCCTGTGGAAGCGTCTGTCCTTGTGCCTTGTCTCTGCGGTCGACGCTCAGGCCGGGGTGCGGACGAGGAACTGCAGTTCCTCGTAGAGCATCTCGAAGTCCTGCACCGGCGCATCCTGCCGGTAGCGTTTCTTCAGGCCGTATTCGGTGAGGGTGATTTCGTGCTCGGCCTTGATCCCGTGGCGCGCCAGGCAGTTCTGCACGCAGTGCAGGTGGCAGCCGTCCACGGCGATGATCGGCCGGCCGGAGCAGGCTTTCTTCACCAGCGCCGGGACGTCGCCGCCGACTCCCGCAATGCAGGACATCTCCGCCAGGCCGTCACGGTCCAGGCGCAGGGCGAGGTCGTTGGCCAGCTGCGCGAGGTTGGAGCAGCCGGAGCAGGAATACACGAGGGGCAGGTGCGGCGAGGGCGGCATGGGGACCTCCAGGGTGAGTTCCGCAGTGTCCTGCCGCCTTGGGCTGGCGCGACATGATCTGAATCAAGTTGGCGAGCGGACGAGGTAGGGCGTACAACCGTTCGCGGTTGTACGCCGATACGCTGACGCCTTTGCGCGCTTCATGGCTGATCCCGGAGTCGAGGCCAATCGGCGTATGACGCGGAGCGTTATACGCCCTGCGACCGAGCGTCAGACAAGGTGGTTTTCCACCGCCCAGACCGCCGCCTCCACGCGCGAACGCATGCCCAGCTTGTGCAGCACGCGCTTCACATGGACCTTCACGGTGCCTTCGGTGATGTCGAGTTTGCGCGCGATCATCTTGTTGCTGTAGCCGTGCGAGAGCTGGCGCAGGATCTGCCGCTCACGGTCGGTGAGTTCCTCGATGCCCTTGGGGCGGTCGTCGCCGCGCAGGGCGTGGGCCAGTACCTGGGTCAGCTGCGGGCTGATGGTCAGCTGGCCGGTGGCGGCCTGGCGGATGTGTTCCAGCAGGCGCTCGGGTTCCATGTCCTTGAGCAGGTAGCCGTCGGCGCCGGCCCGCAGCACGTTGATCACGTCGTTGCGGTCATCGGAGACGGTGAATACCACGATGCGTGCGTCCTCGCCGTTCTCGCGCAGGGCGCGCAGGGTGTCGAGGCCGGTCATGCCCTTCATGTTGAGGTCGAGCAGGATCATGTCCGGCTCCAGTTCCGCCGCCATGCGCAGGGCTTCCTCACCGCTGCCGGCTTCGCCCACCACTTCCAGGTCGTCCTCGAATTCCAGCAGCTGGACCACGCCCTTGCGCATCATCGGGTGGTCGTCGACGAGCAGGATGCGCGCGCGGTCATCGGTGGGGGCGGCCGTCATGGGTGGGTCTCCGGGTACTGCGACAGGGGTTTGTGGGTGAAGCGCACGCTGACCCGCGTACCCTGCGGCTCGCGCGGGGCGATGGCGAAGGTGGCCTCCAGGGTCTGGCTGCGCTCCCGCATGATGCTAAGCCCATAGTGCCCATTGCGGCTCTGCGCTGGATCAAAGCCCACTCCATCATCGTCCACGGTGATGCACACGTGGTCCTCGGCATCCTCGAACAGGGTGACTGTCGCGTGGCGTGCCTGGGCGTGCCGCACCACGTTGGACAGGGCTTCGCGGACGATCTGCAGAATGTGGATTTCCTCGTTGGGATTGAGCGGGATATGCGCCAGGCGGTTGTCCAGCTCGATGGCAAGGCCGCCGCGCTCGCCGAACTCCTCTACCGTCTTCACCAGCGCGGCCTCCAGGCTGGACTGTTCCAGGCTCAGGCGGAAGGTGGTGAGCAGCTCGCGCAGCTGGCGGTAGGCGCTGTTGAGGCCTTCGCGCAGTTCGTCGAGGGTCTCGTCGATCTTCTCGGCCGGTACGTCGCGCTTGAGCAGGGTGGCCAGGCGGCTGACCTGGATCTTCAGGTAGGACAGCGACTGCGCCAGCGAATCATGCAGCTCGCGGGCGATGGTGCTGCGTTCGGCGAACAGCGCCAGGCGGTTCTCCTGTTCCTGCTGCAGCGACAGCGCGAAGGTGCGCGCGATGTTGTCGCAGAAGCCCTCGACGAACTGCTGCTGCCAGTCTTCCAGATGGCCGTCGGGGGTCTCGATGAACAGTTCGCCGAAGCGGTGTTCGCCGATGGACAGCGGCTGCATCAGCAGTGGGTTGATGCCACGGATCGGGTTGTTGCAGTGGTCGGCCTGGGCACGGCAATCGCCGCAGTTGCCCTGCAGGCAGAAGCTGCCGGTGATGCCGTCGGTGGTCAGCGAGGAGTAGGCGCGCTCGACGCCATCCTTGTTCAGGCACAGCGTGACCTTGCCGGCCTGCAGCACGCGCTCGAGCTGGTTCAGCAGCGGCTGCAGGGAGCGCTCGTCGTACGGGTCCTGGCCAAGGCGGCGGGCGCTGTCGTAGAGCAGCTCCAGGCGCTGGTGGCTGTTGGTCAGCGCGCGGGTCTTGTCCTCGACCCGTGCTTCCAGTTCCCGGTAGCTGGTCTGCAGCTCTTCGGCCATCTGGTTGAAGCGCTCGCCGAGCTGGCTCAACTCGTCCTCGCCGCTGCTGCTGACCCGTGCATCGAGGTCGCCCTCACCCAGGCGGCGCGCTGTCGTGGTGAGTTCGCGCAGCGGCCCGACCACGTGGTAGCTCAGGTCGTAGAGGCTGATGAACACCACCAGCAGGCTGAGGAACAGGCACAGGCCCTGCACCGTGCTGAGCAACTGCGAACGGTATTCGGCGTTGCTCTGCAGGGTGCCGACGAAGCCGTCGATGTGCCCGACGAAAGTGTCCAGGGTGCTCAGGGCTGGCGCTTCGGAAAGGTCGAGATTCTGCAGTTCCTTGCGCAACTGGTCGTGCTGCTGGCGGATCGGCGCGTCGGCGTCCGCACGGCGCAGCAGGCGAGTGATCTCGTCATTGTCCAGGCGTGCGGCGAGGGTCGATTGCAGGGCCTGGCGGTTGATCGGCGAGGGGTCCAGCGCCAGTCGGTAGGTGAGCATCCGCAACGAGCCGGCCTGGTTGATCACCGCCGCATCCTGGTGCGAATAGTCGGCGAACAGGAGGGCGCTGAACATGCCCGCCAATGCCAGCGACACCAGCAGGGTGAGGTAGCAGCCGAAGCGCACGACGATGGACTTGCGCAGGGAAGGGCGTCCGGCAGGGGGACTACCCACAAAGAGTCGGTCGTTGCCGGAGGGCTCGGCAGTACGTGCCGTATTCATAAGAAATGCCTTTTAAAACAATAAGTTAAGCATTCATTTCGGTGATACCCACAACGAGGTAGCGGCGCGCATCTGCTCACGAATCGCCGTTTGGCTCATTGATGGCGATCAAGAGAAGGCGGCTAGTCCTTACCTAACGTGCGGGCAAAGGCTGTCAGGAAGTGAGCTTAGCCATGCTGTCCCATCGTCAGAAACAGTACTCCGTGCTCGGTATGAGCACACTGGCGTTCGCCGTGAACTTCGCGGTCTGGACGATGTTTTCGATCATCGGTATCCGCATCAAGGAAGAGCTTGGGCTGTCCGAAGCCCAGTTCGGCCTGATGGTGGCGCTGCCGATCCTGACCGGTTCGCTGGTGCGCCTGCCGCTGGGTTTGATCACCGACCGCTTCGGCGGGCGCATCGTGTTCTTCATCCACATGCTGCTGGTGGCCATCCCGATCTACGGCCTGGCCTTCGCCACGCTCTACTGGCACTACCTCGTACTGGGCCTGTTCGTCGGCCTGGCCGGCGGCTCCTTCGCCGTGGGTATCGCCTACACCTCCTCGTGGTTCGAGAAGGAACGCCAGGGCACCGCCATGGGCATCTTCGGCGCCGGGAACGCGGGAGCGGCGATCACCAACCTGGTGGCACCGATGATCGTGGTCGCCTTCGGCTGGCGCATGGTCCCGCAGATCTACTCGGTGGCGATGCTGGTGACCGCGCTGCTGTTCTGGTTCTGCACCTGGACCGATCCGGCCCACGCCAAGGGTGGCGACGCCGACCCGAGCCGGCCGCGCCCGACCCTGGCCAAGCAGCTGGCGCCGCTGGGCGAGCTGCGCGTATGGCGCTTCGGCCTGTACTACTTCTTCGTCTTCGGTGGCTTCGTTGCCCTGGCCCTGTGGCTGCCCAAGTACTACATCGCCGAATACGGCCTGGACCTGCGCACCGCGTCCTTCATCACCATGCTGTTCACCTTGCCGTCGGGCCTGATCCGCGCGCTGGGCGGCTGGTTCAGCGACCACTACGGCGCCCGCTCGGTGAACTGGGGCGTGTTCTGGATCTGCCTGGTCTGCCTGTTCTTCCTCTCCTACCCGCCGACCACCATGACCATCCATGGCATCCAGGGCGACGTCAGCCTCGGCATCGGCCTGAACGTCTGGCTGTTCACCTTCCTGGTGTTCGTCGTCGGCATCGCCCAGGGCTTCGGCAAGGCCAGCGTGTACCGGATCATCCACGACTACTACCCGCAGAACATGGGCACCGTCGGCGGCATGGTCGGGGTCATCGGCGGCCTGGGCGGCTTCTGCCTGCCGATCCTGTTCGGTTTCGCCGCCGACCGCATCGGCGTGCGCTCCTCCTGCTTCATGTTGCTGTTCGGCCTGACCGTGATCTGCATGGTCTGGATGCACTACGCGATCAAGCAGCAGCAACGCCTCGACGTCCAGGCCCGCGCGGCCGACGTCGACGCCTCTCCCATTCCTTCCAGTCATTCCTGAGGTAATGCCGTCATGGGCATGATCGCCACCCCCCCACTCAAAGCCGCCAAAGGCCCGCTGCTGGTCGACTGGCGCCCCGAGGACCCGGAATTCTGGGCCCGCACCGGCAAGCGCATCGCCGCGCGCAACCTGTGGATTTCCATCCCCGCACTATTGCTGGCCTTCGCCGTGTGGATGATCTGGAGCACCGTCACCGTGCGCCTGAACGCCGCCGGTTTCAGCTTCAGCAACGAACAGCTGTTCATGCTCGCCGCCCTGCCGTCGATCTCCGGTGCCACGCTGCGGGTGTTCTACTCGTTCATGGTGCCGATCTTCGGTGGCCGCCGCTGGACCGCGCTGTCCACCGCTTCGCTGCTGATCCCGTGCCTCTGGCTGGGCTTCGCCGTGCAGGACCCGACCACGCCGTACTGGGTGTTCGCGATCATCGCGCTGCTGTGCGGCTTCGGCGGCGGCAACTTCGCCTCCAGCATGTCCAACATCAGCTTCTTCTACCCGAAGAACCAGCAGGGCACCGCGCTGGGGCTGAACGCCGGCCTGGGCAACCTGGGCGTCTCGGTGATGCAGTTCGCCGTACCGCTGGCGGTGGCCGGCGGCCTGTTCGGCGCCTTCGGCGGCGAGCCGGAAACCCTCTCCGATGGCAGCCGCCTGTGGCTGCAGAACGCCGGCTGGATCTGGGTTCCCTTCATTGCCGTGGTGTCCGTGGCCGCCTGGTTCGGCATGAACGATATCGCCGACGCCAAGGCCTCGTTCCGTGAGCAGTCGGTGATCTTCAAGCGCAAGCACAACTGGCTGATGTGCTGGCTGTACGTGGCCACCTTTGGCTCGTTCATCGGCTTCTCCGCTGGCTTCGCCATGCTCAGCAAGACCCAGTTCCCGGACATCAACCCCCTGCAGTACGCCTTCCTCGGCCCGCTGGTGGGCGCCCTGAGCCGGCCGCTGGGCGGCTGGCTGGCGGACAAGTTCGGCGGCGCGCGCATCACCCTGTGGAACTACGCGGCAATGATCGCCGGCGTGTTCGCGGTGATCAGCTTCCTGCCGGGTGCGAACGGTGCCGGCAGCTTCTTCGGCTTCCTCGGTTCCTTCATCGCGCTGTTCTTCTTCGCCGGCATCGGCAACGGCAGCACCTTCCGCATGATCCCGGTGATCTTCCGCAACGAGTGGGCTGCACGCCTGAAGAAAGGCGGCTTCAGCGAAGCCCAGGCAGCCAAGGGCGCGAGCATGGAATCGGCCGCGGTGATCGGTTTCTCCGCCGCCATCGGCGCCTTCGGCGGCTTCTTCATTCCCAAGGCGTTCGGCACCTCGCTGGCCATGACCGGCAGCGCCGAGGGTGCCCTCTACGTCTTCGTCGCCTACTACCTGACCTGCATCGTCGCCACCTGGTGGTGGTACGCGCGCAAGGGCGCGGAAAGCCCCTGCTGATTTCCCAGCGCGGCCAGCCCCGCTGGCCGCGTCACGAACCGTTTCGCGAGCTTGATTAGCGTTTGAACGCCCGGCGCAGACCGGGTGAGGAGATACAGATGAGTTACCTACTCGACCGCCTGCAGTTCTTCAAGAAGAAGCAGGGTGAATTCGCCGATGGTCACGGCGAGGTCACCAACGAAAGCCGTGCCTGGGAAAACAGCTACCGGCAGCGCTGGCAGCACGACAAGATCGTTCGCTCTACCCACGGGGTGAACTGCACCGGCTCGTGCTCCTGGAAGATCTACGTGAAGAACGGCCTGATCACCTGGGAAACCCAGCAGACCGACTACCCGCGCACCCGTCCGGACCTGCCCAACCACGAGCCGCGCGGCTGCCCCCGTGGCGCCAGCTACTCCTGGTACATGTACAGCGCCAACCGGCTGAAATACCCCAAGGTGCGCAAGCCGCTGCTCAAGCTCTGGCGTGAAGCCCGCGCCGCCCACAACGACCCGGTGGATGCCTGGGCCAGCATCGTCGAAGACTCCGCCAAGGCGAAGAGCTACAAGAGCGAGCGTGGTCTGGGCGGTTTCATCCGCTCCAGCTGGAGCGAAGTCACCGAGATCATTGCCGCCGCCAACGTCTACACCGCCAAGACCTACGGCCCGGACCGCGTCATCGGCTTCTCGCCGATCCCGGCCATGTCCATGGTCAGCTACGCCGCCGGCGCCCGTTACCTGTCGCTGATCGGCGGCGTGTGCCTGAGCTTCTACGACTGGTACTGCGACCTTCCGCCGGCGTCCCCGCAGATCTGGGGCGAGCAGACCGACGTGCCGGAGTCGGCCGACTGGTACAACTCCAGCTACATCATCGCCTGGGGCTCCAACGTCCCGCAGACCCGTACCCCCGATGCGCACTTCTTCACCGAAGTCCGCTACAAGGGCACCAAGACCGTGGCCGTCACCCCGGACTACTCCGAAGTGGCCAAGCTCACCGACCTCTGGCTCAACCCCAAGCAGGGCACCGACGCCGCACTGGGCATGGCCTTCGGTCACGTCATTCTCAAGGAATTCCACCTCGAGAAGCCCAGCGCCTACTTCGTCGACTACTGCCGCCAGTACACCGACATGCCGATGCTGGTGCTGCTCGAACCGCACACCGAGGGCGTGCTCAAGCCGACCCGCTACCTGCGCGCCGCCGACCTGGCGAACAACCTCGGGCAGGACAACAACCCCGAGTGGAAGACCATCGGCCTGGATGAAATCTCCGGCGAGCTGGTCTCGCCCACCGGCGCCATCGGCTACCGCTGGGGCGAGTCGGGCAAGTGGAACATCGAGGAAACCGAAGGCGGCGAGAAGCGTGAGACGCGCCTGGCCCTGACCCTGATCGACGGCCCGGAAAACGCCTGCGACGTCGGCTTCCCTTACTTCGCCGGCCAGGATCATCCGCACTTCAAGGGTGTGGACAACGACGAGGTGCTGGTGCGCCGCGTGCCCTTCCGCGAAATCACCGGCGCTGATGGCCAGACCCTGCGCGTCGCCACCGTGTATGACCTGCAGATGGCCAACTACAGCGTCGACCGTGGCCTGGGTGGCCGCAACGTTGCGGCGTCCTACACCGACGCCGACGTGCCCTACACCCCGGCCTGGCAGGCGCGCATCACCGGCGTACCGGCCGCCCGTGCCATCCAGGTGGCCCGCGAGTTCGCCGACAGCGCCGACAAGACCCACGGCAAGGCCATGGTCATCATCGGCGCGGCGATGAACCACTGGTACCACATGGACATGAACTACCGCGCGGTCATCAACATGCTGATGATGTGCGGCTGCATCGGCCAGAGCGGTGGCGGTTGGGCGCACTACGTCGGCCAGGAAAAACTCCGCCCGCAGACCGGCTGGGTCCCGCTGGCGTTCGGCACCGACTGGAGCCGTCCGCCGCGTCAGATGAACGGCACCAGCTTCTTCTACCTGCACAGCTCGCAGTGGCGCCACGAGAAGATCTCGATGCACGAAGTCCTCTCGCCGCTGGCCGACACCAGGCAATTCCCCGAACACGCGCTGGACTACAACATCCGCGCCGAGCGCATGGGCTGGCTGCCGTCCGCCCCGCAGCTCAACCGCAACCCGCTGCACATCGCCGCCGACGCCGAGCGCGCCGGCATCCCGGTGCAGGACTACGTGGTGCGTGAACTCAAGGCCGGCAACCTGCGCGTGGCCAGCGAGCAGCCGGACGATCCGCAGAACTTCCCGCGCAACCTGTTCATCTGGCGCTCCAACCTGCTCGGCTCCTCGGGCAAGGGCCACGAGTACATGCTCAAGTACCTGCTGGGGGCGAAGAACGGCGTGATGAACGACGACCTCGGCAAGGCCGGCGGCCCGTGCCCGGGTGAAGTCGACTGGGTCGACGAAGGCGCCGAAGGCAAGCTGGACCTGGTCACTACCCTGGACTTCCGCATGTCCTCCACCTGCATGTACTCGGACATCGTCCTGCCGACCGCCACCTGGTACGAGAAGGACGACCTCAACACCTCCGACATGCACCCCTTCATCCACCCGCTGTCGGCCGCTACCGATCCGGCGTGGGAAGCGAAAAGCGACTGGGAAATCTACAAGGCCATCGCCCGGAAGTTCTCCGAGGTTTCCGTCGGCCACCTGGGTGTGGAAAAGGACCTGGTCACCGTGCCGCTGCTGCACGACACCGCCAACGAACTCGCGCAGCCGTTCGGCGGCAGCGACTGGAAGAAGGGCGAGTGCGAACCGGTTCCCGGCCGCACCATGCCGACCCTGCACGTGGTCGAGCGTGACTACCCCAACACCTACAAGAAGTTCACCTCCCTCGGCCCGCTGCTGGACAAGCTCGGCAACGGCGGCAAGGGCATCGGCTGGAACACCGACAAGGAAATCAAGCTGCTCGGCGAGCTGAACCACAAGGTCACCGAGACCGGTATCAGCCAAGGCCGCCCGCGCATCGAGAGCGCCATCGACGCCGCCGAGGTGATCCTCGCCCTGGCGCCGGAAACCAATGGCCAGGTCGCCGTGAAGGCCTGGGAAGCGCTGTCGAAATTCACCGGCCGTGACCACACCCACCTCGCGCTGCCCAAGGAAGAAGAGAAGATCCGCTTCCGCGACGTCCAGGCGCAGCCGCGCAAGATCATCTCCAGCCCGACCTGGTCAGGCCTGGAAGACGAACACGTGAGCTACAACGCCGGCTACACCAACGTCCACGAGATGATCCCGTGGCGCACCCTCACCGGTCGCCAGCAGTTCTACCAGGATCATCCCTGGATGCAGGCCTTCGGCGAAGGCTTCGTCAGCTACCGGCCGCCGGTCAACACCCGCAGCACCGACAAGCTGTTCAACAAGAAGCCCAACGGTCACACCGAGATCACCCTGAACTGGATCACCCCGCACCAGAAGTGGGGCATCCACTCCACCTACAGCGACAACCTGCTGATGCTCACCCTGTCGCGCGGTGGCCCGATCATCTGGATGAGCGAGAACGACGCGAAACGCGCCGGCATCGAGGACAACGACTGGGTCGAAGTCTTCAACGCCAACGGCGCCGCGACCTGCCGCGCGGTGGTCAGCCAGCGCGTGAAGGACGGCATGGTGATGATGTACCACGCCCAGGAACGCATCGTGAACCTGCCGGGCAGCGAGACCACCGGCACCCGCGGCGGCCACCACAACTCGGTGACCCGCGTGGTCCTCAAGCCCACCCACATGATCGGCGGCTATGCCCAGCAGGCGTGGGGCTTCAACTACTACGGCACGGTCGGCTGCAACCGCGACGAGTTCGTCGTGGTGCGCAAGATGAACAAGGTCGACTGGCTCGACGAGCCGGAGCAGGGCGGACTGGGCGGTGACGCCCTGCCGCAACCGCTGCCCCAGGACATTTGAGGATTACTGCCATGAAAATTCGTTCGCAAGTCGGCATGGTGCTGAACCTCGACAAATGCATCGGTTGCCACACCTGCTCGATCACCTGCAAGAACGTCTGGACCAGCCGCGAAGGCGTCGAGTACGCCTGGTTCAACAACGTCGAGACCAAGCCCGGCATCGGTTACCCGAAAGAATGGGAGAACCAGGAGAAGTGGAAGGGCGGCTGGAAGCGTAACGCCGACGGCTCCATCGTCCCGCGCATCGGCGGCAAGTTCCGCGTGCTGGCGAACATCTTCGCCAACCCGGACCTGCCGGAAATCGATGACTACTACGAGCCTTTCGACTTCGACTACCAGCACCTGCACACCGCGCCCAAGGCCCAGCACCAGCCGGTCGCCCGGCCACGCTCGCTGGTCTCCGGCCAGCGCATGCAGAAGATCGAGTGGGGCCCCAACTGGGAGGAAATCCTCGGCACCGAATTCGCCAAGCGGCGCAAGGACAAGAACTTCGATCAGGTCCAGGCGGACATCTACGGTGAATACGAAAACACCTTCATGATGTACCTGCCGCGCCTGTGCGAGCACTGCCTGAACCCGGCGTGCGTGGCCTCGTGCCCGAGCGGCGCGATCTACAAGCGCGAGGAGGACGGCATCGTCCTGATCGACCAGGACAAGTGCCGCGGCTGGCGCATGTGCATCAGCGGCTGCCCGTACAAGAAGATCTACTTCAACTGGAAGAGCGGCAAATCCGAGAAGTGCATCTTCTGCTACCCGCGCATCGAGGCCGGCCAACCGACCGTCTGCTCGGAAACCTGCGTGGGCCGAATCCGCTACCTCGGCGTGCTGCTGTATGACGCCGACCGCATCCACGAAGTGGCCACCTGCGAGAACGAGCGTGAGCTCTACCAGAAGCAGCTGGAAATCTTCCTCGACCCGTTCGATCCGAAAGTGATCGAGCAGGCGCGCAAGGATGGCGTACCGGACAGCGTCATCGAGTCCGCGCAGAAGTCGCCGGTGTACAAGCTGGCCATGGACTGGAAGCTGGCCCTGCCGCTGCACCCGGAATACCGCACGCTGCCGATGGTGTGGTACGTGCCGCCGCTGTCGCCGATCCAGAACGCCGCCTCAGAAGGCCACATCGGCAGCGACGGGGTGATCCCGGACGTCGAATCCCTGCGCATCCCCGTGCAGTACCTGGCCAACCTGCTGACTGCTGGCGACACCGCCCCGGTGCTGCTGGCCCTCAAGCGCCTGCTGGCCATGCGCGCCTACAAGCGCTCCGAGCACGTGGAAGGCAAGCAGGACCTGGCGGTGCTGGAGAAGGTCGGTCTGTCGGTCAACCAGGTGGAAGAGATGTACCGCTACCTGGCGATCGCCAACTACGAAGACCGCTTCGTCATCCCCACGGCGCACCGCGAAGAGGCCTTGTCGGATGCCTTCGCCGAGCGTTCGGGCTGCGGCTTCAGCTTCGGCAACGGTTGCTCCAGCAATTCTGGCGTGAACCTGTTCGGCGGCAAGGCCGTGGACAAGCGCAACGTCATCCAGACCGTGCAGATACAGGAGTGACAGCCATGGGAATTTCCCTTGAGAGCCATAGCCAGTTACTGAAACTCAGCGCGCTGATGCTCGACTACCCGCGCGTCGAACTGCGCGAGGAAAGCCTGGCGCTGCATGCCCTGATCCGCACCTGCGACCTCCCGGAAAAACAGCGCGACGGCCTCGCCGCGCTGCTCAACGAGCTGTGCAAGGGCGACATCCTCGACGTCCAGGCCCGTTACGACGGCCTGTTCGAGCGCGGTCGTTCGGTCTCGCTGCTGCTGTTCGAACACGTGCACGGCGAAAGCCGTGACCGTGGCCAGGCGATGGTCGACCTGATGGACCGCTACACCCAGGCGGGCCTGGTCATCGACGTCAACGAGCTGCCGGACTACCTGCCGCTGTACCTGGAGTTCCTCGCCCTGCAGGACGCCGAGTCGGCCCGCGTCGGCCTGGCCGAAGTCGCCCACATCCTCGCGCTGATCGCCCTGCGCCTGGAAGAGCGCGGTAGCGCCTATGCGGCGATCTTCAACAGCCTGCTGGAGCTGTCCGGCGAGCAGCCGGACCTCGGCGCGCTCAAGCGCGACCGCGAGCAGGAAGTGCGCGACGACAGCCTGGAAGCCATCGACAAGGCCTGGGAGGAAACCCCGGTGAGCTTTACCGAGCCCGCCGTCGGTTGCCCGTCCACCAGCGCCCGCCGCGTGTCCACGTCCGCCGAACAACCCATGCAGTGGGTCGCCCAGCCGGTGCCGCAGATGCAGTACCGGGCGGCCCGAGAAGGAGTCTGAACATGTCCCTCGATCTTCTAGCGTTCGGGATCTATCCCTACGTCGCGCTCGCCATCTGCCTGATCGGCAGCTGGGCGCGCTTCGACCTCTCGCAATACACCTGGAAAGCCGGCTCCAGCCAGATGCTGAGCAAGAAGGGCATGCGCGTTTACAGCAACCTGTTCCATGTGGGCGTGCTGTTCATCCTCGCCGGCCACTTCGTCGGCCTGCTGACCCCGCACTCGGTCTACGAGCACCTGATCAGTACCGAGCAGAAGCAACTGCTGGCGATGGTTTCCGGCGGCTTCTTCGGCATCCTCTGCTTCATCGGCCTGACCGGCCTGATCCTGCGCCGCCTGACCAACGAGCGCGTCCGCGCCACCGGTAATGCGTCGGACCTGATGATCCTGCTGGTGCTCTATGTCCAGCTGATTCTCGGCCTGTCCACCATCGTCGCGTCGACTCATCACCTGGATGGTTCGGTGATGGTCATGCTCGCCAACTGGGCGCAGTCCATCGTCACCTTCCAGCCGCTGGCCGCCGCCGAAGCGATCGCGCCGGTCTCGCTGGTCTACAAGCTGCACGTGACCCTGGGCCTGACCCTGTTCGTGCTGTTCCCCTTCACCCGCCTGGTGCACATCGTCAGCGCCCCGGTGTGGTACTTCGGCCGCCGCTACCAGGTGGTTCGCACCAAGCGTCGCGCAGCGTGATGAAGCGGCGGATAACGCTGGCGCGTTATCCGCCCGACCCGAACCTCGAACCGCAGGGCGGATAACACCACCGGCGTTATCCGCCAACCGGAGGTCATCGAAATGAGTTGCTCCCACTACGAAGCCAAGGTCGAACACGTCGACCTGCCTGCCATCTCCGTCAACGGCGTCGCCATCGCCGAGGACGAACTGGCTCGCGAGCTGCAATACCACCCGGCCGCCAGCCATGCCGAGGCGCTGTACTCTGCCTGCCGCGCGCTGGTCGTGCGCCAGCTGCTGGTGCAGCGTGCCGATGCACTGGGCCTTGCGGCCGACGCGGAAGAGGGCGAGGCCCCGGAAGAGGCGCGCATCCGCGCCCTGATCGACCGTGAAGTCGGCGTGCCCGAGGCCGACGAGGCCAGCTGCCGCCAATGGTACGAAGCCAACCCGACTCGCCTGACTTCGCCGTGGCGCATGCGTCTGCGCCATGTGCTGCTGGGCTGTGCGCCGGACGACCTGGAAGGCCGCGCCAAGGCTCGCGAACAGGCCGAGGAACTGCTCGCCGAACTGCGCGAGCACCCCGAGCGCTTCGCCGAGAAGGCCATGCGCTTCTCCGACTGCCCGTCGAAAGACGACGGCGGTGACCTGGGCTGGATCGAGCCGGGGCAGACCGTCCCCGAGTTCGAGAAACGTCTGCTGCAACAGCAACCCGGCCTGCTCGGCCATCCGCTGGAAAGCCGCTACGGCCTGCACGTGGTCGAGCTGATCGAGCGTGAAGGCGGCGAGCCGCTGGACTTCGCGCAGGCCCGCCCGCGCATCGCCGGCTACCTGCGCGCCCAGGTGCTGCAACGCGCCGTCAGCCAGTACATCAGCGTGCTGGCCGGTGAGGCGCGGATCGACGGTTTCGTCTTCGACGGCGCCGACAGCCCGCTGGTGCAGTAAACCGGTTCCGGGCCCCTCTCTCCCAATTCCTCCCCCTGGGCAGGGAGGGGCTTCGGAAACGGCCATGAATATCGGCCTTCGCCGCGGATGGCGAGGGCCGGCCGGAGTGAACACCATGTCCGAATGGATCGACGGCCAAGGCCGCAAGATCGACTACCTGCGCCTGTCCGTAACCGACCGCTGCGACTTCCGCTGTGTCTACTGCATGGCGGAGAACATGCGCTTCCTGCCGCGTCAGCAGGTGCTCACCCTGGAAGAGATCGAGCGGGTAGCCCGCCTGTTCGTCGAGCGCGGCGTGAAGAAGCTGCGCCTCACCGGCGGCGAACCGCTGGTGCGGCCCGGCATCGTCCACCTCTGTGAGCGCCTCGCGGCGCTGCCCGGTCTGCGCGAACTGTGCATGACCAGCAACGGCTCGCAGCTCACCCGATTGGCTGGCGATCTGAAGGCAGCGGGCCTTTCCCGCCTCAACATCAGCCTCGACACCCTCGATGCCCAGCGCTTCGCCGCCATCACCCGCACCGGGCGCCTGGAGCAGGTGCTGCGTGGTATCGACGCCGCCCAGCAAGCCGGTTTCGAGCACATCAAGTTGAATTGCGTGGTGATGAAGGGCCGCAATGCCGACGAAGTGCCGGCGCTGGTGGACTACGCCATCGCCCACGGGCTGGATATCAGCTTTATCGAGGAAATGCCCCTGGGCCAGGTCGGCCGTGAGCGCGAGGAGAGCTTCTGCTCCAGCGACGAGGTCCGCGCGCTGATCGCCGAGCGCCACGAGCTGCTGGACAGCGCCGAGCACAGCGGCGGCCCGGCGCGCTATGTGCGCCTCGCGCAGCATCCGGGCACGCGCATCGGCTTCATCTCGCCGCATTCGCACAACTTCTGTTCCACCTGCAATCGCCTGCGCCTGACTGCCGAAGGCCGCTTGCTGCTGTGCCTGGGCCACGAGCACTCGCTGGACCTGCGGGGCCTGCTGCGGCGCCATCCGCTGCACGACGAGCCCATCCTCGAAGCCTTGCGCAGCGCCCTGCAGCGCAAGCCGGCACGCCACGAGTTCAGCATTGGCGACGTGCAGGTGCTGCGCTTCATGAACCTCAGCGGCGGCTGAAGCCGACCTCCCTTGGCGGGCAGGATGTCCGCCACGTGCCTTGCGTCCCTAACGACACCGGTAGGGCGAATAACGCGTAGCGTTATCCGCCACTTCGGTGCGCGCACAGCGAATCCTCGCGCTTCATAAAACGTCGCAGATGCGCGCTTTTCGTAGGAGCGAGCTTGCTCGCTCCTACGAAGTGCAGACACAAAAAAGCCCCGGCGACATGAGCGTATCGCGGGGGCTTCGGGCATCTGCCAAAGGTATAACCGTGGAAGCTACGGTAAATCATGCGAAAGAATCGTCTGGAATCCTCCTTGGATCGCTTCGGAACGCTTCCAGACTAAGGCGCGAGCCCGGCGCGCAACATTCCTCCGAAGGAGTAGCGCCGGGCGCGCAAAGGGGAGTGCGCCGCGCGGTCGCAGGACGATTGACGTTGTGTACTTTTTAGTCCAGATTGGATTTTAAGTTTACGCGCGCCCGTGCGTGGACGGACCAGAACAACAAGTCATTCGCCTGGGTCAGGGCAAGGCAATGCCGCTGCGACCTCCGTGTCGCGCCCCTGGACGAACCAAGACATGCCGTACTCACTGCCAAGACGTACCGGCCGGCGCTCGCCCCCGGCGACCACACAACGGAGTTCATCGATGAATCGCAAAGCCCTGCTGGGCGGCCTGATGCTGGCTGCCTTCGCCACCTTCTCCCATGCCGACGACAAGCCGCTGCGCATCGGCATCGAAGCGGCCTACCCGCCCTTTGCCTACAAGACCCCCGAAGGCGGCATCGCCGGCTTCGACTACGACATCGGCAATGCCCTGTGCGAAGAGATGAAGCGCAAGTGCCAGTGGGTCGAGCAGGAGTACGACGGCCTGATCCCCTCGCTGAAAGTGCGCAAGATCGACGCCGCGCTGTCCTCCATCACCATCACCGAAGAGCGCAAGCACTCGGTGGACTTCACCCACAAGTACTACTTCACCCCGGGCCGCCTGGTGATGAAGGAAGGCTCGCAGTTGGACGATCAGTTCAGCCAGCTCAAGGGCAAGAACATCGGTGTGCAGCGCGGCTCTACCGCCGACCGTTTCGCCACCGAAGTGCTGGGCAAGGCCGGCGCCAACGTAGTGCGCTACACCAGCCAGGACGAAATCTACCTGGACCTGCTGGCGGGTCGCCTGGACGGCACCTTCGCTGATTCCATCCCGCTGGAGATCGGCTTCCTGGAAACCCCGCGCGGCAAGGGCTTTGCCTTCATCGGGCCGGAGTTCAAGGACCCGAAATACTTCGGCGAGGGCGCCGGCATCGCGGTGCGCAAGGGCAACACCGAGCTGGTCGGCCAGCTCAACGCCGCGATCGATGCGCTGCGCGCCAATGGCAAGTACAAGGAAATCGAAGGCAAGTACTTCAAGAGCGATATCTACGGCGATTGATCGTCCATTCGCTTTGCCAGAAAGGCCGCCTCCGGGCGGCCTTTTTCATTGCCGACGCCGATTGATGACCGGGTGTTGTATTTCTGTAGGAGCGGGCCATGCCCGCGATCCGTCGGCAGGGCCGACGTTTCAGGTGGTTTCACGACGTGACAGGAGTGCGGTTATGAGTCCGCAGGAGCGTCCTGTGGGCGCAATCGCGGGCATGGCCCGCTCCTACAGGTGAGGTTCGAGCCCACTCAAACCTCCTCCTTCAACTCCTTCAGGTGCTTGTACACCGTCGCCCGGCCCATGTTCAGGACGTTGGCCACATAGTTCGCCGCGCTCTTGCCCTTGAACGCGCCCTCGGCATGCAGGGCCAGGACCAGTTCGCGCTTGTGGTCGCGGCTGAGCGTGGAGAGGCTGAGCTGGCGTTGCTGCAGCCAGCCATGCAGGAAGGTGTTGATGCGCTCCTGCCAGTCGTCGCGGAACAGCGCGTCCGGCTGTGGGATGACCTTGCTGGGGGAGAGGAACAGGTCGAGCGCCGCCTTGGCGGTCTCGAACAGGGTGATGTTGAGGTTGATGCACAGCACCGCCAGCGGCTCACCCTTGGCGTCGCGCAGCACGGTGCTGATGGAGCGGATCTTCTGGCCGTCCCAGTTGAGCTTTTCGTAGGGGCCGATGTTGCGCTCGTCATGGCCGCCTTCGAGCATGTCTTCCAGCGCCGAGTCATCGCCGATCTCGCGCTTGGAGATGTTGTTCGCCAGGTAGGCCACGCGCTGGTTGCGCAGGTCGTGGATGACCACTTCGGCATGGGGGAAGAACAGCGCGGCGATGGCGTCGGCGATGGCCTTGTAGTTGTCCAGCGGATCAGCGGCGGTCATGGGCAAGGCTCTCGGAGACGATGAAGCGGGCGAGGGGGCGGGCGCTGGCGAGTGTGCCGCAAGCGCCCGCAGGCTGTCACGGCTTGCGCTTTACCGGGCCAGCAGGCGCGCCGGGGAAAGCATCTCGGCGGTCAGGCCGTGGCGGGTCAGGTGCTCGGGCAGCGCTTCATGGCGGATCAGCGCGGCACTGGCCTCACCCATGGCGGCGGACGTCTGGATGCCGTAGCCGCCCTGGCCGGCGACCCAGTACAGGCCGGGGGTGGCCAGGTCGTAGCCGGACACCAGGTCGCCGTCGGCGAAGAACGAGCGCAGGCCGGCCCAGGTGTGGCTCGGGCGGCGGATGCTCAGCGTGGTGTGTTCCTCGATCTGGTAGATGCCCATGGCGATATCCAGCTCTTCGGGCTGCACGTCATGGGGCTCCACCGGGTCGGCGTTGGCGGGCGAGCCGAGCAGCATGCCGGCGTCGGGCTTGAAGTAGAAGGACTCGTCCAGGCTCACCAGCACTGGCCAGGCGTGGCTATCCACGCCCTCGGGCGGGCTGAACAGGAAGGCGGCGCGACGCTTGGGCGTCAGCCCCAGGGGCGCGGCGCCGGCCAGTTCGGCGATCTTGTCGGACCAGCTGCCGGCGGCGTTGACCAGCACCGGCGCGCGATAGACCTGCTGTGCGCAGCGCACTTCCCAGGCGCCGTCGATGCGGCTGATTTCCAGCGCTTCACTGTCCAGTTGCACGCTGCCGCCGTTGCGCCGGATGCCGCGCAGGTAGCCTTGCAGCAGGCCGTCGGTGTCGATGTCGGCGGCGCTGGGGTCGAGCATCGCGCCGTGGACTTTCTCGCGGCGCAGCACCGGCACGATGGCGCAGGCTTCATCGGCATCGAGCAGGCGCATTTCCGGCACGCTGGCGAGGGCACTCTCGTACTGGCGCTGGAGCTCTGCCGGGTTGCCTTCGAAGTCCACGGTCATCTCGCCGCGCGGGGTGAGGATCGGGTGTTCGACGAAGCCGTCGGGCGGGTTGTCGAAGAAGGCGCGGCTGGCGGCGGTCAGGGCGCGTACCTGCGGCGTTCCATAGGCGACGGTGTAGAGCGCTGCCGAGCGGCCGGTGGAGTGATAGCCGGCGTGGGACTCGCGCTCCAGTACGGCGACCTTGCCGTGGCGGGAGAGGAAGTAGCCGGTGGAGGCGCCAGCAATGCCGCCGCCGATGATGAGGAAGTCGACTTCGATCATGTTCGTCTCCGGCTCAGGCGTTCTTGCGTTGCAGATGGTAGAGCGCATTGGCCAGGGCCACGTCTTCCAGGCCCAGGCCGATGGAGCGGAAGAAGGCATGGCGCTGGTAGCCGGGCTTGGCGGCCTGGCCGCTGACCAGCTCCGGCAGGTCGCCATGAATAGTACCGTCCCAGCCGTGTTCGTCGCGGGCCAGGCGCATCTCTCCGGCGGAAGCCGGAGTGGTGGCGCGGTAGTCGCAATACACGTCCATTTGCGCCAGCGACTGCGGCGGTACTTCGTGGGCGCGGGCGACGTTGGTGCTGATGGAGGTGATCAGCGCCGGCCTGGACAGGAGCGCCGGATCGAGCACCGGGGTGCCGGAAGAGGTGCACAGCAGGACCACGTCGGCGTCGGCCACGGAGGCCTCGACGCTGGTGGCCGGTTCAGCGCGGGAATCGATGGCGCCGAACTGCGCCAGTACGCCGGCGTTCAGGTTCGGCGAGTACACGCGGATGCTCTGCCAGTCACGCAGGCCGGCCACGTAGCGCAGGTGCGCGCGGGCGACCGGGCCGCTACCGACGATGGCCAGGCGCTTGGCGTCCGCGCGCGCCAGCTCCTGCACCGCCAGGGCGGTGGTGGCGGCGGTGCGTGCGGTGGTCAGGCTGCCGGCGTCGCACAGCAGAAGCGGCTGGCCGCACTCCATGGACATCAGCAGGCTCCAGGCGGTGACCAGCGACTTGGGCTGGCGCACGATGTACGGCGAGGTCTTCACGCCGTAGACCTTCTGCGAGGCCAGCACGCCCAGGTAGTTGATGAAGTCGCCGCCGCCGTTGGGGAACTCCACCAGTTGCTGCGCGGGCTGCACGGCGCTGCCGCTGGCCAGCTCGACGAACATCTCGCGCATCGCCTGGAGCACGTCGACCTGTTCGAGCAGGCGTTCGGCGTCGGCCTGGTTGAGGGTGAAAGGCGTGGCGGCAGGCATGGCGAGACTCCGAGAATGGATTTATTTTTCCATTCTGGACTCTGTTGTCTTGATCGGCAAGGGTGGTCGGTTGAGCGGTAGGGCGTATGACGTTCGACGTCATACGCCGGTAAGCCGTCGCATGAGCGGCGGCGGGGATGAGCGTGGCGTGGGGATAGCGGCGCACAACCGCGAACGGTTGTACGCCCTGCGTTGGCTGGGCGGCTTTCTTACAGCTTGAACTGCGCCACCAGCTCCTGCTGGCCGCCGGCCACGCGGCGCAGGTGCTCGCCGCAGTCGCGGGTGTGTGCGGCGGTCTTGCGGTTTTCCACGGTCATGTCGCTCAGCCGGTGCATGTGCTGGTTCACTTCCTGGGTGGTGGCGGCCTGCTGTTCGGCTGCCGCAGCGATCTGGAAGGCCATGGCGTGCACGCCCTGCAGCGACTCGTCCAGCGCGCCGAGGGCTTCGATCACGGCCTGGGTGTCCTGTTCCAGGGTGTGCGCCTGTTCGCTGGCGCCGCTCATGCTCGACTGGGCCTGGACGGAGGAGTCGCCCAGGCTGCCGACGATGGCGACGATCTCGTCGGTGGCGCTGCGGGTGCGCTGGGCGAGGCTGCGCACTTCGTCGGCGACCACGGCGAAACCACGACCCGCTTCGCCGGCGCGGGCGGCCTCGATGGCGGCGTTGAGGGCGAGCAGGTTGGTCTGTTCGGCGATGGAGCGGATCACGTCGAGCACCGAACCGATCTGCTGGCTTTCGCCGGCCAGGGTCTGCACCACGCCGTCGGCCTGGCGCAGGCCGACCAGCAACTGATCCTGACGGCCGATCATATGCTGCAGGGTGCCCTGCATGGCGACGAAGGCCTGGCGCGCGGCGGCGCTGCCGTCGGCGCTGCGGCTGGCGCTGCCGGCGATTTCCTGCACGGTGGCGGCCATCTGGTCGACGGCGCTGACCACCATTTCCAGCGCTTCCTGCTGCTGGTCGAGGTGGTTGCTGGTGCGCCCGGCGGCGTCGAGGATGTCGCCGCTGGCATCGCCGACGGCTTCGCTGGCCTGGCGCAGGCGCTCCACGACCTGGCGCCAGGCCACGGTCATCTCGCGCAGGGCCTGCATCAGGCCGCTGCTGGCGTTGGCGTCGTCGCTCAGTTTGAGTTCACCACTGGCCAGGCGCTGGGCCAGTGCGGCCATGCTCGCCGGCTCACCGCCCAGAGGGCGCATCACGCTGCGGCTGACCAGCCAGGTACCGGCGGCCACGCCGACCAGGGTCAGCAGGCCGAGCACGAGGATCTGCCACATCAGCTTGCGCACCGGGGCGAAGGCCTGGTCCTGGTCCATCTCGGCCACCAGCGCCCAGTGCACACCGTCGAGGTTGAGCGGGACGAAGGATTTCAGTGCGGGCTCGTTGCTCAGGCCGGTTTCAGCGAGGCGTCCCTGCTCACCGGCCAGGGCTTTCTCGATGGCCATGCCGGGGAGGGCGACAGGGCTTTCCTTGTCGCGGCGCACGTGGTGGTCGGCGAAGCGCACCGAGTCCGAGCGCAGGCTGCCGTCGCCGCCGACCAGGTAGGTCTCGCCGTCGTCACCCAGGCCCTGGCGGTTCTGCATCACCTCGTTGATCGCGGCGAGCGGCAACTCCAGCACCAGCAGCAGTTGCAGCTTGCCGTTGTCCTTGATCGGTGCGGCCAGCCATTGCACCGGCTGCTGGTCGTTGGGCGCCTGCTCCAGGTCGCTGATGCTGGCCTTGCCGCTGTCCAGCGCCTTGCGAATGAACCGGCCGAACGGCGTGTCGCGCCACTGCGGATCACCGATGTTCTGCTGGTAGTCGGCGCCGCGGCCGAGGCTGAACACCACCTTGCCGTCTCCGGCGACCAGGCGCAGTTCGCGGTAGCCGAAGGTCTTGATGAAGTTCTCGAACACCGGGCGGTCGTAGTTGGCGGTGGTCACCAGGGAGTCGCTGTCCAGCCCGGCGTAGTTGCTGCCCAGGTTGGTGGCCAGGCTGCTGAGCTGGTCGTTGCGGGCCTTCCAGGCGTCCGTCAGCTGCCGCTGCTTGATGCTGACGACCGCCTCCAGGGCGTTCAGGCTTTGTTCTTCGAGGGCTCGGCTGGCCTGGAGATAGACCACGATGGCCATCACCAGTACGGGGATCAGGCCGACCGAGAGGAAACTCAGAGCAAGTTTGGCGCGCAAGGGCATGGGAGGATTCCGACGAGTTCTTGGAATTGTTCTCGCGTGCTTTGCAAGAAGCGTGCGAATTTTTTTACGTCTGTAAATAAAACTGAGCAGAAAGGGCCGGGGCGAGGCCTGGCGCGCGGGTAATGGCGCGTGGCCATTGTTTGCGGGGGAATAGCGTACGGTCGTCCCAGCGGGTCCGGCGGGAGAAACGAAAGGCTCTAGGCGGGGGATGCGTCACCGGATGTAACGCTCCGGGGAACAGATCGGTGGAAACAAAAAAGGCGAAGCCGGGTGGCTTCGCCTTCTTGTGGTGCAGCAAGCGATCAGTGCTTGCGCGGAACCGGCTTGAGCAGCTCGGTCGGCGGCATTTCGCAGTTGATCTTGCGGCCCAGCAGTTCCTCGATCGGCGGCAGGGCGAAGGCATCGTCCTCGCCGGCGAAGCTGATGGAGGTACCGGTGGTGCCAGCGCGGCCGGTACGGCCGATGCGGTGCACGTAGTCGTCCGGATCTTCAGGCAGGGTGAAGTTGATCACGTGGCTGATGCCGTCGACGTGGATGCCGCGACCGGCAACGTCGGTGGCGACCAGGACGCGGATCTTGCCTTCACGGAAGCCTTCCAGGACCTTGATGCGCTTGTGCTGCGGCACGTCGCCGGACATCTGGGCGGCGCTGATGCCGTCCTTGGTCAGGCGTTCCTCGATGCGGCGCACCTCATCCTTGCGGTTGGCGAAGACCATCACGCGGGTCCAGTCGTTCTGTGCGATCAGGTTGTACAGCAGCTTGTACTTGTCGCTGCCGGCAACGGCATAGACGTGCTGCTCGACGGTATCGCTGGCAACGTTCTCCGGCTCGATCTCGACGATGGCCGGGTCGACGGTCCACTGCTTGGCCAGGTTCATCACGTCGTCGGTGAAGGTGGCGGAGAACAGCAGGGTCTGGCGCTCGCCCTTGTACGGGGTCTGGCGGATGATCTGGCGGACCTGGGGGATGAAGCCCATGTCGAGCATGCGGTCGGCTTCGTCCAGCACCATCACCTCGACCATGTCCAGGTGCACCTCGCCGCGCTGGTTGAAGTCCAGCAGGCGACCGGGGGTGGCGACCAGGATGTCGCAGAAGCGCGATTCCAGGGTGCGCAGCTGCTTGTCGAAGTCCATGCCGCCGACGAAGCTCATCACGTTCAGGCCGGTGTACTTGGCCAGGCCGATGGCGTCGTTGGCGATCTGCACCACCAGCTCGCGGGTCGGCGCGATGATCAGCGCGCGCGGCTCGCCCATGTAGCGCTCTTTCGGCGGCGGGGTCTGCAGCAGCTGGGTGATGATCGAGATGAGGAACGCAGCGGTCTTGCCGGTGCCGGTCTGGGCGCGACCGATGGCGTCCTGGCCACGCAGGGTGAAGCCCAGCACCTGCGCCTGGATCGGCGTGCAGTAGGGGAAGCCCAGGTCATGGATGGCGTGCATCAGGCGCGGGTCGAGGTTGAAGTCGTGGAAGCGGGTCTTGCCTTCGGCCGGCTCGACCACGAAGTCTTCCAGCTTCCAGTTGTCCACCACCGGCGGGCGCGGCTTGCGTTCGCGGCGCGGCTTGTCGGCGCGGGGCTCGCGGGGCTCGCGGGGCTTGTCGGTGCCTTCGGCCTTGGCTGCCGGGTCACGCTTCTCGCCGCGTTCGCCTTTGTCGGAACGCTCGGCGCGGGGTTTGTCGCTCTTGGGACCACGGGCCGGTTTCTCGGCAGAGTCACCTTCCGGGCGCGGGGTGCGCGGTTTGCGCGGACGTTTCTCGCCGCTCTGGGCGGGCTTTTCTGCGGCGGGAGCGGGGGCCGCTGGCGTGGCGACGGGTTGCTCGCCGTCGCCCTTGCTGAAGATTTTCTTGAGTGCTTTAAGCACGGCTGTCTCGTGTTGGTTAAGGAATGAACGGTCGCCAGTGTAATGCAAGATGCCCGCAGGGCGAAATGCCACGGGCATCGGGCCTGTTGAGCGGGGCTACGGCAGGTTCTCCAGCAGCAGCCGGCGCACGTTGCCGCCCATGATCGCGGCGATATCCGGGGCGCTGAAACCGGCCTTGGCCAGGCCCTGGGTCAGTTGCGCCAGGCCCGTGGTGTCGAAGGGCGCGTTCACCGCGCCGTCGAAGTCCGAGCCCAGGGCGATGTGCTCGACGCCGACCTTGTCGGCGGCGTAGCGCATGGCCTTGACGATGGCTTCCACCGACGTGTCGCAGACCGCACCGTCCCAGTAGCCGATGCCGATCACGCCGCCGGTGTTGGCAATGCCGCGCAGGTGGGCGTCGGTGAGGTTGCGCGGGCCGGGGCAGGTGCCGGCGACGCCGGTGTGGGAGACGATCACCGGGCGTTTGGCGATGGCCAGCACATCGTCGATCAGCGGGCGCGAGGCGTGGGCCAGGTCGATCAGCATCTTCTTGTCTTCCAGGCGCGGGATGACTTCGCGGCCGAACTCGGTCAGGCCGCCCTTCTTCAGGCCGTGGGCGGAGCCGCCGACTTCGTTGTCGAAGAAGTGGGTCAGGCCCATGATGCGGAAGCCTGCGTCGTACATCCGGTCGATGTTCTCCAGCTTGCCTTCGAGCGGGTGCAGGCCTTCGGTGGCGAGTACGCCGGCGAGGCGCTGCGGGTCCTTCTGCCAGGCGGCGAGGTAGCGGGTGAGGTCGTCGCGGCTGCGGATCAGGGTCAGCTTGCCCTGGCTGTCGGCGGCGGCCTTGTCCAGCAGTTCGCCCTGGTACAGGGCGCGCTCCAGCAGGCTGTTCCAGGTGCGTGCCGGCCAGCGCTGGGCGATGACCAGCGGGGTGATGTTGTCGCTGTCGGCGCTGTTGCTCTCGTAGTTCAGGCCGCGCGGGGTCTTGGTGACGGTGGAGAACACCTGCAGGCCGACGTGGCCTTCGAGCAGGCGCGGCAGGTCGGTGTGGCCGTGGTCGTGGCGATCGAGCAGGTCGCGGTCCCAGAGCAGGGCATCGTCGTGCAGGTCGGCGACGAACAGGCTCTGGTGCAGCGCTTGGGCTTCGGGCGAGGCGGGGTAGGGTGGCGGGCTGGCCACTGTGTTCATCTGCCGGTCCAGGTAGCCCGGCAGGTTGAAGAAGATTCCCAGGCCCACGGCCAGCAGGACGACCAGGGCGATCAACAGTTTGCGCATGTCAGCTTCCCAGCTTTGTTGTTATTCGAGTGTTGGCTGGGGCGGAATCTAACAGACGGGCCCGTGGGGTGGGAGATCAGCCGCAGAGACAGTTGCGGCCTTTCTGCTTGGCCTGGTAGAGGGCGCCGTCGGCACGCAGGATCAGGCTTGGCAGGTTTTCCTGGAGGTCCATCTCGGCAAGGCCCAGGGACACGGTGACGCCGGGCAGCACGCCGACCGGCGAATAGAAGGAGGCGATCTGTTCCAGGCTCTGGCGCAGGCGGTTGCCGATGCGCCGGGCTTCCTCGATGGCGATTTCCGGCAGGAGGATGACGAACTCCTCGCCACCGAAGCGCGCCATGCTGTCCTTGGGCCGCAACTGGCTGCGCAGGGTGTGGGCCACCAGGCAGAGCGCGTAGTCGCCGGCCAGGTGGCCGTGCTCGTCGTTGTAGTTCTTGAAGTGGTCGACATCGAGCATGAGCATGCACATGGGCTGCTCGTTGAAGGCGCAGCGTGTGCTCTCGCGGTCGTAGATGTGTTCCAGCCAGCGCCGGTTGAACAGCCCGGTGAGGGTGTCGATGTTGGCGTTCTGTTCGGTGTCGAGGATGATCCGGTTGCCCTGGCGCACGCGCTCGCAAAGCACCGACAGCAGGTTCTGCATGACCTGCGGGGAGTGCTCGAAGAGGGCGATCAGCGCTTCGCGGTGCAGGCGCAGCACGGTGGTCGGCTCGCTGGCCACGACATAGGCCGAGGGGTGGTCGCTGTCGATGAAGCTGATCTCGCCGGCACAGTCACCGGGGTGCAGGGTGCTGACCGGCTGGTTGTCCAGCGACCCCAGGTACACCGTCAGGTGCCCGGAGAGGACCATATAGAGGAAGTGGTTGCGGTTGAACGGCGACAGCAGGATTTCCCCGCGCTCCAGTTCGCAGGCGCGGAAGTCCTTGAGCAATTGCTCCAGGTGACCCGCGGCCACGTTCTGGAACAGGCGCAGATGCTGGAGTTGGCGAATGTCCTCGTTCCACTGCGCGGCTTTCATGGCGCAGCGGAGGACGGATGGTGGCTGGTGATGTGCACGACTGACTCTCCCTGTAGTCCTCTTCGCACATTGAGCCATGAGTATTAGTCAGATTTGACTACTGGCAATTCGCAGCCAGCCCCGGCCGACCGGCGGTCGGCCGGGTGTTTCATCAGCTTTCCAGCCACTCCACATGCACCGCGTAGCCGCCCAGACGGTCGGCCAGCGCGGCGCGCGAGTCTAGGTCGAGGCTGCCGACGAACAGGCGCGCTTTCTGACCCAAGCGGTCATCGGCGATCACCTCGATGCGGGGTGCTGGCGACAGGTGGCGAGTCTCGTCCTCGAGCACGCGACGAATGGCGTCCAGGCGCAGGGCCGGCTTGAACGTCTTGCCCACAGCGGTGACGGGAATGGCGTCGAGCAGCCAGACGTCCTTGGGCACCGCCGCTCGCTCGGGCACATGCCGGGCGGCGTGTTCCAGCAGCTCCGCTGCGCTCGCCTGCATGCCGGGCTTGAGCTGGATGTACACCACCGGCAGCTCGCCGGCCTTCAGGCAGGGCTTGCCCACGGCGGCGGCCATGGCCACGGCAGGGTGGCGGTGCAGGGCTTCCTCGATCATCTGCGGGTCGATGTTGTGGCCGCCGCGGATGATCAGGTCCTTGCTGCGCCCGGTGAGCCAGATGTAGCCGTCGGCGTCGATGCGGCCCAGGTCGCCGGTGTTGAACCAGTCGCCGTCGACCCAGATGTCCTTGTTCTTGCTGGCCTGCAGGTAGCCCTTGAACACGGTGGGGCCGCGCAGGCAGATGTTGCCGATCTCGTCCACGGCGGCGTCGCGCAGGTAGTGGCCGTCCGCGTCGAGGACCACCGACTTCAGCTGGCAATAGGGCAGGCGCAGGCCGATGGAGCCGGGCCGGCGTTCGCCGCCGCGCGGGTTGCAGCTGGTGCCGCAGGTGCCTTCGGTCATGCCGTAGCCTTCGATGATCTTCAGGCCGGTCTTGGCTTCGAACTGGCGGATCAGCTCCACCGGCATCGGCGCCGCGCCGCACAGGGCGAAACGCAGGCTGGAGAGGTCGCGGCCTTCGCTGGGTACCTGCAGGAGGGCGGCGTAGATGGTCGGCACGCCGCTGAAACTGGTGACCTTGTAGCGCTCCACCAGTTTCCAGAAGTCCTGGATCAGCGTCGGGTTGCGGTAGCCCTGGGGGCCGGCCAGCAGTACTTCGCCGCCGCGCATGAACGGCGCAAGGCCGGTGACCATCACGCCGTTGACGTGGAACAGCGGCAGGCCGCAGAGCAACACGTCGTGGCCGTCGTAGTCGGCGTTCAGGCCCATGATCTCGGCCATCGCCACTTCGTTGAAATGGCTGTGCGGCGCGAGCTTGGGCGTGCCGGTGGTGCCACCGGTGTGGAAGTAGGAGGCGACTTCGTCGGGGCCGATCACCCGGCCGCTTTCCAGGTGGTCGTGCGGGCACTGGGCGAGCAGCTCGTCGAAGTCCAGTACGCCTTCGGGCAGTGCGCCACGGGCGGACTTGATCGCCGAGCGCTGGGGCTCCGGCAGCAGGTCGGCGATGTCGACGGTGACGATGGCGCTCAGTTCCGGCAGGTGCTCGCGCAGTCCTGCGACCTTGTCCCACAGGTCAGTACCGGGGAAGGGAGCCAACGTGACAAGAACGCGAGAGTCGGCGGCGCGTACCAGCTCGGTGATGTGTTCGGGGTCGAGCAGCGGGTTGATCGCATTGACGATCCCCGCTGCTTCGCCGCCCCAGATCACATAGTGGGTCTGCGGCAGGTTGGGCAGCAGGAACGACACCGAAGTGCCTGGCCTGACGCCCAGGCGGTGAAAGGCGTTGGCCGCCTGGGTGACGCGGGCGAACAGCTGCTCGTAGCTGACCTTGAGCGGTTCCTCGGCGGCCGAGCCCTGCAGCAGGAAGCTCAGGGCGGTGGACGGGCCGTACAGCTGCGCCGAACGACGCAGCAGCTCATAGGTGTTGGGCGGCAGGTTGCGGTCCTGGAGCGGGACCTGTTCCAGGGCTTCGACGTCACGCAGGCTGCTGATCGGGGCGTTCATGCTTTTTATTGTTCTCCGCAGGGTCGGGGGATTACAGGCGCTCCCGCAGCCAGGCACCGATATCGCCGAGTTCCTCGTTGCTCACTTCGTGGCTCATCGGGTAGGTGCGCCACTGCACGGGCACCTCGTTGGCCTGCAGGAAGTCGTACGCGGCGCGGCCCATGGCGGGCAGCACGACGTCATCGAAAGTGCCATGCAGGCAGAGTGCGGACAGTTGTCTTTTTGTAGCCGGCAGGCTTATGCCTTCGCTGAATGTCGGGCCATAGGTGGAGAGCGCCATGACGCCGCCCAGATCGCCGTCCCAGCGCAGGTAGCCGGTGTGCAGCACCACCGCGCCGCCCTGGGAGAAGCCGGCGAGGATGATGCGTTTGGCGTCGATACCTTGCTCGATCTGGCCCTGGATCAGCGCAATCACGCTGTCGGCCGAGGCTTCCAGCTGGGCTTCGTCGATGGCGCGGGCCGGTGCCATGGCGAGGATGTCGTACCAGCTCGGCGCGGGCATGCCGTTGAACACGGTGACCGGGCGGGTCGGCGCCTGGGGCAGGATGAAGCGTGTGCGGGTGAAGGTGCGTTGCAGCAGCTGTGCTACCGGTTCGAAGTCGTAACGGTCGGCACCCAGGCCGTGCAACCAAATGATGCAGGAGTCGGCGCTCTGGGAGGGGTCGAGGATCAGCGGCTGGGTCATGGGTGCTCCAGGTTGGGGCGGGCGCTCTAGGAAGGGGCGCGGCGCGGGGAAGATGTAACAAGGCCGATGCAAGAAGATGTCGCATCGCCATAATTTGTGGGACTTGACTGCACGAATTTGCAGGAAGGTTCCTAGGCTGGTACGCCCCTTGCTATCACTGCTTCCAGGCTGTGCGGCCCCACTTCCGGTAACACTCTACCGACCCCATCCGGAAAGCTGTACCGGAAGTGGCGCCACGAAAGCCTTGGGCTGCTTCAGGGCCCGTCGCGTCGGCTGCGGTCAACAGCCGGCGCGACGGGCCTTCGCCTTCACACGCAATGATCCCTTGATACCCGTTCCAGCGCGCAAACCCTGCGCGCTCGAAGGTGTGTTCGCGGCTTCCGATAGGTTTTTAGGAGCCGTCTAGACTCACTTTCAGGTCTCCATCCCGTTTGATGTCTTGCTGGTGCCTCACGAGGGTACGGCGGTGGAACCGGGACTCCAAAACACTAAAAAAGCAACGGAGAAGATCGATGAAGATGGTGAAATCCACCCTGGCAGTGCTGACCACCGCCGCTGTGTTCGGTGTCAGCGGGCTCGCCCACGCCGGCGCCACCCTGGATGCTGTGAAGAAGAAAGGCTACGTGCAGTGCGGTATCAGTGACGGTCTTCCGGGCTTCTCCTATGCGGACGCCAAGGGCCAGTACAAGGGCATCGACGTGGACGTCTGCCGCGCCGTGGCGGCGGCCGTGTTCGGCGACGCGACCAAGGTCAAGTACAGCCCGCTGACCGCCAAGGAGCGCTTCACCGCGCTGCAGTCCGGCGAGATCGACATCCTCTCGCGCAACACCACCTGGACCAGCTCCCGCGACAGCGCCATGGGCCTGAACTTCGTCGGCGTGACCTACTACGACGGCCAGGGCTTCCTGGTGAACAAGAAGCTCGGCGTCTCCAGCGCCAAGGAACTCGACGGCGCCACCGTGTGCATCCAGGCCGGTACCACCACCGAGCTCAACCTGTCCGACTACTTCCGCTCCAACAACCTCAAGTACACCCCCATCACCTACGACACCTCCGACGAGAGCGCCAAGTCGCTGGAGTCCGGCCGTTGCGACGTGCTGACCTCCGACCAGTCGCAGCTCTACGCCCAGCGCATCAAGCTGGCCGCGCCGGACGACTACGTGGTGCTGCCCGAAGTGATCTCCAAGGAGCCCCTCGGCCCGGCCGTGCGCCAGGGTGACGAGGAGTGGTTCGACATCGCCCGCTGGACCCTGTTCGCCATGCTCAATGCCGAGGAACTGGGGATCAACTCGAAGAACGTCGAGGAGCAGGCCAAGGGCACCAAGAACCCGGACGTCGCGCGTCTGCTCGGCGCCGAGGGCGACTACGGCAAGGACCTCAAGCTGTCCAAGGACTGGGCCGTGCAGATCGTCAAGCAAGTGGGTAACTACGGCGAGATCTTCGACCGCAACGTCGGCGACGGCAGCGAGCTGAAGATCAAGCGTGGCCTCAATGCCCAGTGGAACAAGGGTGGTCTGCAGTACGCACCGCCGGTGCGCTGACCTGACCCAATCCGGCGCCCGGAGTGTGGGCGCCGGACTGTTTCGAACGACGTGAAGCCTCCGGGCGGTCACGGGCTTGGCCCGTGGTCGCGCGGGGCGCTTCCGAGAGGGCTTACATGCAGAATTCCATCAAGGCCCAGCGCCCGCGGGGGGTATCGCTCAACGATCCCGTCGTGCGTGGCTGGGCATTCCAGGTCATCGCCGTCATCTTCGTCGTGGCGGTCGGCTGGTTCCTCTTCGACAACACCCAGACCAACCTCGCCCATCGCGGCATCCAGTCCGGTTTCGGTTTCCTCGACCACAGCGCCGGTTTCGGTATCTCCCAGCACCTGATCGACTACAGCGAAAGCGACACCTACGGACGGGTGTTCGTGGTCGGCCTGCTGAACACGCTGCTGGTCACGGTGGTGGGCATCTTCTTCGCCACCGTCCTGGGTTTCATCCTCGGTGTGGCGCGGCTGTCGCCGAACTGGCTGATCCGCAAGCTGGCGACGCTGTACATCGAGACCTTCCGCAATATCCCGCCGCTGCTGCAGATCTTCTTCTGGTACTTCGCCGTGCTCGGCCCGCTGCCGGGCCCGCGGCAGAGCATCAGCTTCGGCGACCTGTTCTTCGTCAACAACCGCGGCCTGCAGATGCCTGCGCCGATCGCCGCTGACGGCCTCGGCCCGTTCATCGTCGCGGTGATCCTGGCGCTGGTCGGCTGGGCGGTGATCTGGAAGTGGGCCAAGGCCCGTCGCCATGCCACCGGCAAGGCCTTCCCGGTGTTCCTCAGCGGCCTGGCGCTGCTGGTGGTGCTGCCGGGCCTGGTGTCGCTGGTGGCCGGTGCACCGTTCCACTGGGACGTGCCGGTGCTGCAGGGCTTCAACTTCCGTGGCGGCTGGGTGGTGATCCCGGAGCTGGTGTCTATCGTGCTCGCGCTGTCGGTCTACACCGCCGCCTTCATCGGCGAGACGGTGCGCGCCGGCATCCAGGCCGTCAGCCATGGCCAGACCGAAGCCGCCGGCTCCCTGGGCCTGCGCCCGGGGCAGACCCTGCGCCTGGTGATCATTCCGCAGGCGCTGCGGGTGATCATTCCGCCGCTGACCAGCCAGTACCTGAACCTGGCCAAGAACTCCTCGCTGGCGGCTGCCATCGGTTACCCGGACATGGTTTCGCTGTTCGCCGGCACGGTGCTCAACCAGACCGGCCAGGCCATCGAGACCATGGCCATCACCATGAGCGTGTACCTGGCCATCAGCATCAGCATTTCGCTGCTGATGAACTGGTACAACAAGCGCATCGCGCTGGTCGAACGGTAGGGATTGGAAGATGACGACACATACCTTCAAGCCTGACCTGCCGCCACCGGCGATGAGCGTGGGCCTGCTCGGTTGGCTGCGCGCCAACCTGTTCTCCAGCTGGTTCAACACCCTGCTGACGCTGGTCGGCCTGTACCTGGTCTACCTGATCGTGCCGCCGCTGCTGGAGTGGGCGATCATCAAGGCCGACTGGACCGGGACTACCCGCGCCGACTGCTCCCGCGAGGGCGCCTGCTGGGTGTTCATCGGCTCGCGTTTCGGCCAGTTCATGTACGGCTTCTACCCCGAGGAACTGCGCTGGCGCGTGGACCTCACCGTGCTGTTCGTGGTGTTCGGTGCGGCGCCGCTGTTCCTCAAGCGCTTCGCGTACAAGGTGAAGTACGGGCTGTGTTTCCTCGTGGCGCTGCCGATCGTGGCCTACTGGCTGCTGCACGGCGGCTTCCTGGGGCTGGAAACCGTACCGACCAGCGCCTGGGGCGGCCTGATGCTCACCGTGGTGATCGCCGCGGTCGGCATCTGCGGGGCGATGCCGCTGGGCATCCTGCTGGCGTTGGGGCGACGCTCGAAGATGCCGGCGATCAAGGTCATCTGCGTCACCACCATCGAGTTCTGGCGCGGCGTGCCGCTGATCACCGTGCTGTTCATGTCCTCGGTGATGCTGCCGCTGTTCCTGCCCGAGGGGATGAACCTGGACAAGCTGCTGCGGGCGATGGTGATGGTGGTGCTGTTCGAGGCCGCCTATATCGCCGAGGTGGTGCGCGGGGGCATGCAAGCCATTCCCAAGGGCCAGTACGAAGCGGCGGCGGCCATGGGCCTGGGCTACTGGCGAACCATGGGCCTGGTGATCCTGCCGCAGGCGCTCAAGCTGGTGATCCCCGGCATCGTCAACACCTTCATCGCGCTGTTCAAGGACACCAGTCTGGTGATCATCATCGGCCTGTTCGACTTCCTGAACAGCATCAAGCGCGCCACCGCGGACCCGGCCTGGCTGGGTATGGCCACCGAAGGCTATGTGTTCGCTGCGGTCGTCTACTGGATTTTCTGTTTCGGCATGTCCCGCTACTCCATGCACCTGGAGCACAAGCTGGACACCGGCCACAAGCGTTAGGAGTTCATCATGTCTGAAGCCACCAACAAGACCGCACAGCCGGCCATCGGCGATCACGTGATGATCACCATGAAGGGCGTGAACAAGTGGTACGGCCAGTTCCACGTGCTCAAGGACATCAACCTGGAGGTCAAGCAGGGCGAACGCATCGTGCTCTGCGGGCCGTCCGGCTCGGGCAAGTCCACCACCATCCGCTGCATCAACCGCCTGGAGGAACACCAGCAGGGCAGCATCGTGGTCGACGGCACCGAGCTGACCAACGACCTCAAGCAGATCGAGGCGATCCGCAGCGAGGTCGGCATGGTGTTCCAGCACTTCAACCTGTTCCCGCACCTGACCGTGCTGCAGAACTGCATCCTGGCGCCCATGTGGGTGCGCAAGATGCCCAAGCGCCAGGCCGAGGAAGTCGCCATGCATTACCTGGAGCGCGTGCGCATCCCGGAGCAGGCGCACAAGTTCCCCGGCCAGCTCTCCGGCGGCCAGCAGCAGCGCGTGGCAATCGCCCGCGCGCTGTGCATGAAGCCCAAGATCATGCTGTTCGACGAACCCACCTCGGCGCTCGACCCGGAAATGGTCAAGGAAGTGCTCGACACCATGATCGGCCTGGCGCAGAGCGGCATGACCATGCTCTGCGTGACCCACGAGATGGGCTTTGCCCGTACCGTGGCGAACCGGGTGATCTTCATGGACAAGGGCGAGATCGTCGAGCAGGCGCCGCCGGACCAGTTCTTCGACAATCCGCAGTCGGACCGCACCAAGCTGTTCCTCAGCCAGATCCTGCACTGACAGAGGGCTCTTCGTAGGAGCGAGCTTGCTCGCGAACGAGTTTCCCAGCCGCAACAGTGTTGGGCGGTTCGCGAGCAAGCTCGCTCCTACAAGGATTTGGCGTCTTTTCCTGTATTACAGGACTGACCCCGTCACGCTCGTCCCCCGCGATGGCAAGCCCAGGCCGCAACGGCGTATGCTGCCGATTCCACCGCAACAAGGTGTGCATCGGGAAAACCGGCTGAACTCGGCCGCCCCATCGGTGTTCCCATGTGCAGTGGTTTGCCAGGGATGGACTACCGTTTGAGGTAGCTCCCCTGCATCCGCCGTCCAAAGGAAGAGAGCCGACGTGAACCTGATCCTATCGCCATTGAATCTCAGCAAAGCCAAGGCCTGGGGCGCCCACGCGGTGACCTCCAGCGGTGTCATCCTCGCGCTGCTGGCGCTGCTCGCGCTGGTCGACAACCGGCCGCAGGCCTGCCTGCTGTGGCTGGGCGTAGCCCTGCTGGTGGATGGCCTGGACGGCACCCTGGCGCGCAAGTTCGACGTCAAGGCGGTGCTGCCACACTTCGATGGCTCGACCCTGGACCTGGTGATCGACTACCTCACCTACGTCTTCATCCCCGCGATCTTCATCTACCGCTACGTGCCGCTGCCCGAGCACTCCGAACTGCTGGCGGTGGGGGTGATCCTGGTGTCCTCGCTGTTCTGCTTCTGCAACGTCAACATGAAGAGCAAGGACAACTACTTCGTCGGCTTCCCGGCCGCCTGGAACGTGGTGGCGGTGTACTTCTTCGTGCTCGACCTGCACCCCTGGGTGAGCTTCGTCACCGTGCTGGTGCTGGCCGCGCTGACCCTGACCCGGATGAAGTTCCTGCATCCCTTCCGGGTACGCCAGTTCATGCCGCTGAACATTGCCGTGACCTTCGTCTGGATGCTCAGCAGCGCCCTGCTGATCCTCCAGCATCCGGTCGACCAGCCCTGGCTGCTGGGGCTGTGGTTCGCGGCTTCGGCCTACTTCGTCGGCGTCTGCGTGTGGCGCACGGCGATGGAGTGGTTTAACTGAGCACCCCGGATTCGCATTCGTTTTCTTTGTAGGATGGTGTGGAGCGAAGCGATACCCATCAATGCCCGTGCAATCGGCAGCATGGGTATCGCAAGCTCCACCCATCCTACGGTCCCGCATCCTTCCAGGTTGCTTACGCCTGCCGCCCCAGCAGCCTCTGCCGGAAAGCCCCCGGCGTCTCCCCGCAAACCTGCTTGAACAACCGCGCAAAACTCGCCCGGTCGGCGTAGCCGACGTCGCTGGCGATGCGTTCCAGCGAGCGTCCCGGATCGCCCAGCGCCTCCTGCGCCGAGGCGATGCGCAGGCGCTGCACGTAATCGTTCGGCGACATCCCCACCTGCTCGCGGAAGCGGCGCAACAGCGTGCGCGTGGAACAGTGCACGCGCTGTGCGAGCGTGGCCAGGTCGAAGGGCTGCGCGTAGTTGTCTTCCAGCCAGGCCAGCAGCGGTGCCAGCGGCGAGCCGGCAGGCAGCGGGTCCGGCAGCAGCGGGGTGAAGCGCCGCTGGCGGCCGCGCCCGTGCTCGAACACCAGGGTGGCCGCCGCACGCCGTGCCAGGGCTGCGCCGGCATGCCGCTCGATCAGGTACAGGCACAGGTCCAGCCCGGCCTGGGCGCCGCCGGAGCACAGGCGGCCGTGGTCGTCGCTGCACAGGGCATCGATATCCAGGTGCACCTGGGGATAGCGTTCGCGGAAGACGCTTTCCAGGGCCCAGTGCGTGGTGGCGCGGCGGCCATCGAGGACGCCGGCTTCGGCCAGCAGGAAGGCGCTGCTGCACAGGCTGCCCAGCTGCACGCTGGCCGGGGCTTGCCGTAGCCAGGCCAGCAGCGGCTGGTTGGCGGCGAAGGTGGCCTCGATGTCGGCGCCGGTTGCGGGGATCAGCAGCAGATCGCAGCGCTCGGCGAGATCGAGCCCACCCTCCACGGCCACCAGGCCGAAGGGCAGGGCCACCGGCGCGCCGTCGGCACTGACCCGCAGGACCTCGAAGCGCCGCGCACCGGCCAGGCGATTGGCGAGGTGGAAACTGTCCATGGCCAGGCCGAGGCTGGAGCACAGGGTTTGCGGGCAGACGAACAGGGCTATCCTGAACATGGCGTCTCGCTTTGCTCTGTCGATACTGATCTTCTGTTCTGGCGATACAGGTGGCGCTATTGATCATAATGTTGTCGATATTGCCAATCGTGTCCAGTCGATCCAGCCCCGATACTGCCACCACCTTCCTGACACGAGCCCCGCCATGGCCCACCCCAACGCCCAGTTGATCGAACGCTTCTACCAGGCCTTCCAGCGTCGCGACGCAGAGGCCATGGCCGCCTGCTACAGCGTCGATGTGCAGTTCAGTGATCCGGTCTTCACCGACCTGCGCGGCGCAGAGGCCGGCGACATGTGGCGTATGCTCACCGCCCGCGCGCAGGATTTCTCGCTGACCTATGCAGGCGTCGAGGCCGACGAGAAACGCGGTTCGGCACGTTGGGTGGCGTCCTACACCTTCACCCAGACTGGTCGGAAAGTGACCAATCACATCCAGGCACATTTCCACTTCCGCGACGGATTGATCTGTCAGCACACCGATGCTTTCGACCTCTGGAAGTGGTCACGACAGGCCCTCGGCGCCAAGGGAGCCCTGCTGGGCTGGGCGCCGCTGGTGCAGCGGGCGATTCGCGCCCAGGCCGCCAAGGGCCTTGCGGCGTACCGCGCA
Source organism: Enterobacterales bacterium AE_CKDN230030158-1A_HGKHYDSX7 (assembly GCA_046940325.1). GTDB lineage: Bacteria > Pseudomonadota > Gammaproteobacteria > Pseudomonadales > Pseudomonadaceae > Pseudomonas. The sequence goes on from JBKYMN010000006.1 coordinate 313,418, forward strand.
CAACGGGTGGCAAAGGCCGGCTAGCGGGCATTCGGGCTCGCCCGCGGCGGCCGGATAGGCTTAAATGACAGGCGACTGAGAGCCGGACGCCGCCATGATCACACTTTTCCAGTTCCCGCCCGCCTTCAATGTTCCCAATGTCAGCCCCTTCTGCCTGAAGCTGGAGACCTTCCTCCGCCTGGCCGGGCTGGAGTACCAGATCAAGCACGTGATGGACCCGCGCAAGGGGCCCAAGGGCAAACTGCCGTTCATAACGCTGGACGGCAAGCCCATCGCCGACACCGCGATCATCATGCGCACCCTGCAGCAGTACTACGAATTCGACCTGGACGCCGGGCTCGATGCCCGTGGCCGTGGCTGGGCGGTGTCGATCACTCGCCTGTGCGACGAGCACCTGGTGCCGTTGCTGGTCTACTTCCGCTGGCTCGACGAGCAAGGCTTCCGCCAGGTGAAGGACGTGATGTTCCGTGGCGTCCCGGCGCCGTTGCGCCCCGCGGTGGGTGCCCTGCTGCAACGCAAGATCCGCGGCGACCTCAAGGGGCGCGGCCTGCTGCGCCACAGCCGCGAGGAGCTGCTGAGCTTTGCCCGCGATGACCTCGAGGCGCTCGACGGCATGCTCGGCGACCTGCCTTACTTCGGCGGCGCGAAGCCCTGCAGCGCCGACGCCGCCACCTATGGCGTGCTGGCGAACCTGATCCTCAGCACCCTGGAAACCCCGCTCAACGACATGGCGCGCAGCTATGAGCGCCTGGTCGCCTACTGCGACCGCATGCAGGCGAGGGTCTGGGCGTCGTGAGCGCCGCTGCGCCCAAACCCTGGTTCGTCTACCTGGTGCGCGCCGAGAACGGCGCGCTCTATTGCGGTATCAGCGACGATGCGCAACGACGCTTCGAGACCCATCGCACCGGCAAGGGCGCGCGCTTCTTCCATTCCAGCCCGGCCCAGGCGCTGGTCTATGTCGAGGCCTGCCCCGGCAAGGGCGATGCGCTGCGCCGCGAGCGCGCGATCAAGGCGCTGACCAAGCGGGCCAAGGAACGCCTGGTGCTGGCCAGCCCCTTCACCATCAGCGCCGTGGATGTCGTGCCATCCGAGGGATGAGGTAGGACTCGCGCCAGGCACGGGTTAAGCTGCCGCACCACCTTCCGGCCGCTGGAGCGACCCATGTCCGAGCTGATCCTGCACCACTACCCGACTTCGCCCTTCGCCGAGAAGGCGCGTCTGATGCTGGGCTTCAAGCAGCTGTCCTGGCGCTCGGTGACCATCCCGCCGCTGATGCCCAAGCCGAACCTCATGTGCCTCACCGGCGGCTACCGCAAGACCCCGGTGCTGCAGGTCGGCGCCGACATCTACTGCGACACCGCGCTGATCGCTCGCCGCCTGGATCAGGAGAAGGCGGTACCGGCGCTGTTCCCGGAAGGGCATGAATTCACCGTTGCCGGTTTCTCCCAGTGGGTCGACTCGGTGATCTTCCAGCATGCGGTCAGCCTGGTGTTCCAGCCCGAATCCATCGCTGCGCGCTTTGGCAAGCTGCCGCCGGAGTTCCTCAAGGCCTTCATTGCCGACCGCAGCCAGCTGTTCAGTGGCGGCACCTCGACCCGGCTCTCCGCCGAGCAGGCCAAGCACCAGTGGCCGGCCTTCATGGCCCGCGTCGAGGAGCAACTGGCGCGCGAGGAGGGCGACTACCTGTTCGGCGAGCCTTCGGTGGCGGACCTGTCCCTGGCCCACTGCCTGTGGTTCGTCACTGCCACGCCGGTCACTTCGCCGCTGGTGGATGCCTACCCGTCGGTTGCCGCCTGGCTCGGCCGCGTGCTCGGCTTCGGCCACGGCGCTCCCAGCGAGATGAGTGCCGAGGAGGCCATCGCCGTGGCCCGCGACAGCCAGCCGGCAGCGTTGCCGGAGGAAGACTTCGTCGACCCCAATGGTTTCCAGCCCGGCCAGCGCGTGGTGATCGCCGCCACCGACTACGGTTGCGACCCGGTGGAGGGCGAGTTGCTGCATGCCGGCCTGGAGAGCCTGATCCTGCGTCGCGAAGACCCGCGCGCCGGCACCGTCCACGTGCACTTCCCGCGCGTCGGATTCAACATCCGCCCGGCCTGAGCCCGATCGGGCCGGGGCACTGCCGCGTCACTGGAGTTCGCAGGCGCGGCAGGGTCTCGGCCATTTCGCGGAAGTGCTGCAGGCGCTCGTAGCAGAGCGCCATTTCCCCGCTGTTGCTGTTGTACCAGGCGTCCGGCGCGCCGCAGCTGACCAGCCGCAGGGTCAGCGGACGCGGCGGGCGGAACAGGCGGAAGACCTCGTTGACCATCTGCTGCAGGTGATCGCCTTCGCGCAGCAGGGCCACCAGCGGCGCCGCCGCCTCGCGGTTCAGGGCCGGTGGCTCGTAGGTCAGGCGCCACGCGACGTGGTGCTGGATCGAGGCCGTGCGCCCGGTGCGGCGCACCCACTCCAGCGCCTTGTTGGCCTGGCGGAACTCCTGGTCGCAGTACACGGCCCGTTCGTACGGCAGGCCGGTGAGCGGTGGCAGCCATTCCAGTCGCGCCATGTCGCTGCCGTAGAGCAGGCAGGCGATGTTGTAGTAACGCTGTTCGTCCAGCGGGTGGCTGTCCCAGGCCAGCACCTGGTCCGGCGCCGGCTTGGGGGTCTGCCATTCCAGGCGCCAGTAGTCGGCGATATCCAGCAGGCGGGCGTCCACCTCGTCACGCGGCAGCCTGGCGTAGAGGTGGAACAGCAGGATGAAGCCTAGCTGGTCGGCGGCGTCTTCCTCGCGGCCGAGGACCGGCAGATCGTACTCGGCGATCAGCACGTGCCCCATCTCGTGCATCACCGTGAACTCGGCATTGGCCAGCACGAAGCGTGCGACGTTCGGCGTGAGCGTCTCGGGGGCGGCGAAGGCGAGCTGGGCGCACAACAGCAGCAGGACGAAGTACGAGCAGTGCATCCGGGGATGCCCGGAGAGCGGAGACGCAGCAGCAGGGAAGGCGTGCAAGGCGGACATGGCGGCCACCGCGAGCGAGAGGCGCCTGTTCTGACTCTAGCAGCCGCGCCGCCGCGCTTGCGTGGCGCTTTGTCGGAAGACTGTGCGGCGGTCGCTTGAGGCCTCTGCGGCGGGCGTCTATCGTCCCTTCCTCATTGCACGAGAAAGGATGCCGCGCCATGCAGGCCTACGATATCGAACTGCTCACACATGCCACGCCCGCCGCCGGGGAGGACAACCACGGCTGGTGCTTCGGCCTGCCGCCGGGTATCACCCCGCAGCAATGGCCGCTCGACCCGGACACCGGCTACCCGCTGATGCACGGCTTCACCCTGCGCCTGCCCGAGGACTACCGGGTGCACGGGCCGGAGATCGTCGCGCTGAGCTTCTTCTCGCTGTCGCCGGACCAGAACGATGGCGGTCCGAGCACGGTGGATGGCATCGCCGAGCAGGTCGTCTCCCCTGGCGAGCAGCCGCCGGCCGACGCACAGCTGCTGCCGTTCTGGCAGGCCGGCCGTGCCAGCCACCCGCGCCTGCACCGCATGGAGGACATCCTCGGCGGCGCCTACGCGGTGATCCTGCTCGGTGAAGAAGAGTTCAACGGCGCGCCGTGCCAGCCACCGCAACTGCCGGCGAACAACCCGCTGCTGGCGCAGACCGCCGCACCGCTGTGGCTGGCCGCCGGCTCCGCCAGTACCTTCGATACCACCCTGAAGGAGGGCGACTACCTGTTCAAGCTGTTCGGCGGCATTCCCCCGGCAGGACTGGAGACGCGCTACCTGCTGCGCTGGACGCCGCGCGCCAGCGACCCCAACGCCGGGATCAAGCCCGACGAGTACGGCAACACCGACTACCAGTCGTTCTACTACTGGGAAAACGATGACATCCACCGCGACAACTACCGCGAGCACGCCTGGAGCCAGGGCCACCAGCCCAACCACATCGGCGGCACGATGCGCCCGGTGCAGGGCATGCCGGACATCAGCGCCTACTACATCGGCTTCGAGGAATACCTGGGCGGCTACAACTTCGGCACCGGCAATGCCCAGCTGGATTTCCGCGACATGAAGATCGACTGGGCCTGTTGACTCCGCCGCTGGGTGGGTTCGCGAGCAAACTCGCTCCTACAGGCCTGCCCCGCAGTGCTTTTCGTAGGAGCGAGTTTGCTCGCGAACCGCCCAGCGCCCAATCGTCACGCACAAAAAAGCCCATCTCGCGATGGGCTTTTTCGTCAGCGCACGGAGCTCAGTCCTTGCGGCGCTTGAGCTGGTCCTGCAGCTGCGTCGGCAGGCCACGGATGATCAGCATGTCGCGCTCCTCGTCGTACTCCACCTTGCTGCCCAGCAGATGCGCTTCGAAGCTGATCGACAGCCCCTCGGCGCGGCCGGTGAAGCGGCGGAACTGGTTGAGGGTGCGCTTGTCCGCCGGGATCTCCGGTGACAGGCCGTAGTCCTTGTTGCGGATGTAGTCGTAGAAGGCGCGCGGCGCCTGGTCATCCATCAGCTCGGAGAGCGCGTCCAGGGCCATCGGCTCGCCGATCTTGGCCTGGCTGGTGGCGTAGTCCACCAGCACGTCGGTCTTCTCGCGGGCCTGCTCTTCGGGCAGGTCTTCGCTTTCCACGAAGTCGCTGAAGGCCTTGAGCAGGGTGCGGGTCTCGCTCGGGCCGTCGACGCCCTCGGTGCAGCCGATGAAGTCGCGGAAGTAATCCGAGACCTTCTTGCCGCCCTTGCCCTTGATGAAGGAGATGTACTGCTTGGAGGTCTTGTTGTTGCGCCACTCGGAGATGTTGATCCGCGCGGCCATGTGCAGCTGGCCCAGGTCCAGGTGGCGCGACGGAGTGACTTCCAGCGCCTCGGTCACCGCGACGCCTTCGCTGTGGTGCAGCAGGGCGATGGACAGGTAGTCGGTCATGCCCTGCTGGTAATGGCAGAACAGCACGTGGCCGCCGGTGGAGAGGTTGGACTCTTCCATCAGCGTCTTCAGGTGCTCCACCGCCTGCTTGGAGAAGCCGACGAAATCCTTGCCGCCGTCCAGGTACTCGCTCAGCCAGCCGCTGAACGGGTAGGCGCCGGACTCGCCCTGGAACAGGCCCCAGGCCTTGTTCGGCTTGGCGTTGTAGCTTTCGTTGAGGTCGGCCATGAGGTTCTCGATGGCCTGGGAGTCGCCCAGCTCGGCTTCGCGCGCATGCAGCGTCGCGGGGTTGCCGTCGGGCTTCTTGTCGATCAGGTGGACGATGGCGTGGCGAATCGGCATGGCGGACCCGGATGTTCAGTGCCGGCGGCGCCGCGCGCATCGAAGCGGCGGCGGGGCGGGCGGATTGGAAAACGCCAGAGTTTACCCGACAAGGCGGCGGGATGCGCGACGCCGATCAGTCCGCCGTCGGCACCAGCCCCTCGTCACGCTCGCGCCGGTTGCGGCGTAGCTGGCGCAGGCGGCGGATCACGTAGTTCAGGTGCAGGTGCAGCTCGTACAGCTCGTTGTAGTAGGACAGCGGCACCTCGACTTTCGCCAGTTCGGCTTCCAGCTGCTCCAGGCGCTCGATCTCGCTGCTCAGCTCGGCGCTGCCGGTGCGCTCGTCCAGGCGCCGGTCGATCTCGCGCAGGTAGCGATACCAGCGGTAGATGCGTGCGCGGATGCGCCAGCGGTACAGCGGGCCGATGGATTTCATCAGCGGGATCAGGATGGCGATGAAGGGGATCAGCAGGATGATGTAGCGGTCCGCCAGAGAAGCGATGCGGAACGGCAGGAAGCGCTGCAGCAGCGGCGGGCCGCTCTTGTAGTAGCGCTCGGCGTCTTCCTGCAGGGCCAGGGTGCGCGGCTCGGCGCTGGGGAAGGCGCCGGCCGGGTCGAGCAGCGTGCCGCTCTTCATCACCTCACGTGCGGCCTCCAGGAGTAGCGGCGTGAGGGCTGGGTGGAAGTCGCCGTTGATGACCAGGGTGGCCACCGGCGAGAGGGTGGCGAGGTCCTGGTCCGGCACGTTCTGCGCGAGGTTCAGCAAGCCCTCGCTGACTTCCACGCGCTTGAGGAAGGGAATCCGCGCCTCATAGGCGTGGGCGCGGCGAAAGCCGGTGAGCGTGAGCTCCGGGCTGGCGGCCAGGCGCTGCACCAGCGGGTTCTCCGCCGGGCCGACGAAGAAGGCCGCATCCAGCTCGCCGGCCAGCAGCTCGTTGGCCACCGCGTTGCCGCCACGTGCCTGCCAGCCGGCCGGCAACGGTTCGGTGGCAATGTCGTTGGCCTTGAGAATGGCCTGGGTCACCGCCTCGGTGCCGCTGCCGGCGCCGCCAATGGCCACGCGCAGGGTGAGCAGGTCGGCCAGGCGGTCGATCTTCGCCTCGCGCCGCTGGAACAGCCACAGCGGCTCCTGGAACACCGCGCCAAGGGTCTGCAGCTGTGCGCGCTGCTTGGGTTCGAGCTGCTGCTCCTGGCCGCTCTGCACCAGTGCGATGTCCACGCCGCTCCTGTCATCGAGCAGCTTGCCGAGGTTCTCCCGCGAGCCGCTGGTGCGCACCAGCTTCAGCTCGAAGCCCTGCTTGGCCAGTTCTTCCTTCAGTCGCTGGCCGAACACCGCGTAACCGCCACCCGGCGCGCCGGTGGCCAGGGTGGCGCTCATCGGCGGCGGCGGGGCAACGAAGTAGAAGACCGCGGCGACCAGCGCGGCCAGCACCGGCACCAGCCAGAGGTTGGCGCGCACCAGGATGGCGAGGTCCTTGAGCATGTTCAGAAGGCGTTGCATGGGGAGTCCTTGTGACGACGTGCTGTCCTGAAAAGATAGCCAGCCTGCGCGGGAGCGGCCGGCGAATCCGCCATCGCGAAGGCGGAAGCCGCTATCATCCGAAACCTTCGAAACACGGCTGCGGACTTCACGGCATGCGCATTCTCCACACCTCCGACTGGCACCTGGGCCAGCATTTCATGGGCAAGAGCCGCGAGGCCGAGCACCAGGCGTTCTGCGCCTGGCTGATCGAGCAGGTGCGCGAGCAGGCGGTGGACGCGGTGATCATCGCCGGCGACGTGTTCGATACCGGCGCGCCGCCCAGCTATGCCCGCGAGCAGTACAACCGCTTCATCGTCGAGCTGCGCGACACCGGCGCACGGCTGGTGGTGCTGGGCGGCAACCATGATTCGGTGGCGATGCTGGAAGAGTCCCGCGACCTGCTGGCCTGCCTGGATACCCAGGTGATCGCCGCCGTCGGCACTGATCTGGAACGCCAGCTGCTGGTGCTGCCGCAACGTGATGGCCAGCCCGGTGCGATCCTCTGTGCGATCCCCTTCATCCGCCCGCGCGACGTGCTCACCAGCCAGGCCGGGCAGAGCGCGCAGGACAAGCAGCTGGCGCTGCAGCAGGCGATCCAGGCGCATTACCGCGAGCTGTTCGAGCGCGCCCAGGCGCAGCGCGAAACCCTCGGGCGGAATCTGCCGATCATCGCCACCGGCCACCTCACCACCGTCGGCGCCAGTGCCAGCGAATCGGTGCGGGAAATCTACGTCGGCACCCTGGAAGCCTTTCCCACCAGCGCCTTCCCGGCAGCGGACTACATCGCCCTCGGCCACATCCACCGGCCGCAGAAGGTCGGCGGCCTGGAGCACATCCGCTACAGCGGCTCGCCCATTGCGCTGAGCTTCGACGAGGCGACCCAGGGCAAGGAAGTGCTGCTGGTGGACCTGGATGACAGCGGCCTGCGCAGCGTCAGCGCGCTGCCGGTACCGCGCTTCCAGCCGCTGAAGTCGGTGTCCGGCAGCCTCGCCGAGCTGCCCGCCGAATTGACCCGCGTCGCCCGTGAAGGCAGCGCGGAGCAACCGGTCTGGCTGGAAGTCATGGTGCACACCGATGACTACTTGACCGACATCCAGTTGCGCGTCGAAAAGCTCTGCGAAGACCTGCCGGTGATCGTCCTGCGCACCCGCCGCGAGCGCGGCACCACGCAGGCGGCGCTGTTCAGCGAGAACAAGGAAACCCTCGACGAACTCAGCCCGGAGGACGTGTTCCGCCAACGCCTGGACGCCGAGGACCTGGAGGCGCCACTGCGCGAGCGCCTGACCGGGCTCTACCGCCAGGTCGTCGCTGAGCTGCAGGAGGAGCGCCCGTGAGAATCCTCAGCCTGCGCCTGAAGAACCTCAACTCGCTCAAGGGCGAATGGAAGATCGACTTCACCGCCGAACCCTTCGCCGGCAACGGCCTGTTCGCCATCACCGGACCCACCGGGGCGGGCAAGACCACGCTGCTCGATGCCATCTGCCTCGCCCTGTACCACCGCACGCCGCGCATGAGCGTGCTGTCGCAGAGCGGCAACGAACTGATGACCCGGCACACCGCCGACTGCCTCGCCGAAGTGGAATTCGAGGTGAAGGGCCAGCCTTACCGTGCCTTCTGGAGCCAGCGCCGTGCGCGCGACAAGGCCGAGGGCGCGTTGCAGGCGCCGAAGGTGGAGTTGGTGCGCATCGACCGCGCCACCGGCGAGGGGCAGATTCTCACCGACAAGATCAACGACAAGCTGAAACAGACCGAGACGCTCACGGGCCTGGACTTCGAGCGTTTCACCAAGTCCATGCTGCTGGCCCAGGGCGGTTTCGCCGCCTTCCTCGAAGCCAACGCCAACCAGCGCGCGGAGCTGCTGGAGGAGCTGACGGGCACGGAAATCTACGGGCTGATTTCCCAGCGCGTGTTCGAGCGCACCCGTGAAGTGCGCGGCGCTCTGGAGCAATTGCGGGCCCGCGCGGAAGGCTTCGAACTGCTCAGCCCCGAACAGCGCGGCGAACTGGAGCAGCAGGGTAGCGATGCCGCCTTGCAGGAAACCGCACTGCAGTCACAGCAGACGGCCGCTCAAGCACAACGCCGTTGGCGCGAAGACCTGACCCGCGCACAGCAGCAGGTCGAGCAGGCTGGCGCCAGGGAGGCCAGCGCGCGCCAGGCGCTGGAGCAGGCTCAGCCCGACCTGCAGCGCCTGTCGGACAGCGAGCCTGCCGCCCGCCTGCAACCGTTGCACCAGGCTTGGCGCAGCAGCCACGAGAGTGTCGAGCAGGTCCGCGCGGCGCTGGAGGACAACCGCACACAGCAGGCGTCCAGCCGTGATGAGGTCGCCCAGGCGCTGTGGGCAGCCAGCCAATCTGCTCAACAGGCACAAGAGGCGCGCGCGAGTGAGCACAAGGCAGTCAGCGAGCAGCGGCAGGCGTTGCAGGCTCGCCTTGCACAGCATCCGCAGCGCGCGAAGCTGGGTGAGTTGCTCGGCGGCTGGCGCGCGCAGTTTGCCCAGCGCTCGCGTCTGGCGCAGGCCATTGCCGACTTGCAGCGGCAGGCTCAGTCGGCTGACCAGGCGCTGCAGGCGGGGACCGCGCAGCGGCAGACCCTGCAGGGCAATGTCGCCTTCCTGCAGCAGCAGTTCGATTCGGCCGGCGCGCAGGAAAGCCGGTATCAGCAACAGCTCGATGCCTTGCTGGGCGGCGCGAGCGAAACTGGCCTGCGCGAGCGCCTGCAACAGGCACAACTGCAAAGCCGTGGGCTCGACCGTCTGGAACAACTGGCCCAGGCCCGCGCCCAGGCCGCCGCACAGTTGGCGCGCTGGCAGCCGCAACTGGACGCGCTGCGCCAGCGCAAGGCCGAGCGCGACGCGGCCATTGTCGCGCTACGCGAGCGCTATCAGGCGACCAAGCAGCAGGTCGCCGACAAGGAAAAACTCCTGCAGCAGGAGCAGCGGATTCACCAGCTGGAGCATTTGCGCGCGCAGTTGCAGCCTGGTGAGGCGTGCCCGCTGTGCGGCTCGCCGGAGCATCCGGCGGTGGCGGCCTACCAGGCGCTGGATGTGTCCTCTACCCAGGCGGCGCTGGAGCAGGCGCGCAAGCAGTTGGCCGAGCTGGAGAGCCAGGGCATCGCCCTGCGCGGCGAGCTGGCCGAACTGGATGCGCAGCTGCAGCAGGGACAGCGCCAGCGAGATGAAGCCCAGGCCGCGCTGGCGCAGCACCAGCAGGCGTGGCAGCAACAATGTGAGGCGCAGGGGATCGCGCTCGAGGACGAACAGCAACTCGCCGCCGAGCGCGAGCGCCATGAGACGTCGCTGGCCGCCTTGCAGCAGCAGCTCAAGGCCCTGGACGAACACCGGGTCCAGCTCCAGCAGGCGCAACAGCAACGCCAGCGCGCCGAACGCGACCATGCCGAGGCTGCTCAGCAATTAGCGCTGTTCGATCAGCAGCAGACTCACGAACGCCAGCGTCAGGAAGAGCGTGCGCAGCAACTCGCCACCCAGCGGGCAGACCTGCAACAGCAGGATCAGGTAGTGGCCGGGGCGCTGGGCGAGCTGGGTTACGCCGTGCCGGAGGATGGCGAGCAATGGCTGGCCGAGCGCGCGGCCGAGTGGCAGCAATGGCAGCAGGACCAGCAGCGCAGCCAGGAACTGGCCGCCGCCGAGCGTGATGCCGAACAGGCTGCCCGTGCGGCGCAACAGACCGCTGCGCAATGGCAGCAGCGTTGGCAGGCTGCCGGATTCGATACGCCTCAGGCGCTGGTGATGCCGGCGGAGCCGCAACAGGCATTGGCGCAGGCCGAGGAGCAATTGGCCGCCGCCCAGCGCCAGGCCGATGCGCTGCAAGGCCGTGAGCAATCCTTGACTGAGCGACTGGAGCAGGAACAGGCGCGCCTGGCGGAGCGCCTGGCGAGCTGGCAGCAGGCGCTGGCGGCGAGTCCCTTCGCCGACGAGCCGACCTATCTCGCTGCGTTGCTGGACGATGCCCAACGCGCGGAGCTGACCCGGTTGCGCCAGCGTCTGGAAACGGCGATCACCGAAGCCGTCACCCTGCACGCTGCCGCGACGCAGGATGTCGAACGCTTGCAGGCCGAACCCCATGGCGAACTGCCGCTGGAAGAACTCGACCAGCAGTTGCAGGCCCTTGCCACGCAATTGCGCGAACTCGGCCAGCGACAGGGGGAGATTCGCGCCCGGTTGCAGGGCGACGACAGCCGCCGCGCCAGCCAGCAGAGCCTGTTCGCGGACATCGCCCGGCAGGAGGAGGAGCACGATCTCTGGCAGCGCCTCAACAGCCTGATCGGTGCCTCCGACGGCGCGCGTTACCGACGCTTCGCCCAGGGCCTGACCCTCGACCACCTGGTGCACCTCGCCAACCGTCAGTTGCAGCGCCTGCATGGTCGTTACCAGCTGGCGCGGCGCAGCGACGGCGAGCTGGAACTGGAGGTGGTGGACACCTGGCAGGGCGACACGGCACGTGACTGCAAGACGCTGTCCGGCGGCGAGAGCTTCCTGGTCAGCCTCGCGCTGGCGTTGGCGTTGTCCGATCTGGTCAGCCACAAGACCAGCATCGATTCACTGTTCCTCGACGAGGGCTTCGGCACCCTCGATGGCGAGACCCTGGAGGTCGCGCTGGACGCCCTCGACAGCCTCAACGCCACGGGCAAGACCATTGGCGTGATCAGCCACGTCGAGGCACTGAAGGAGCGCATCCCGGTGCAGCTCAAGGTGCACAAGGGCGTCGGCATGGGCTACAGCCAGCTGGATAGCCAGTTTCGTTTCAACCCTGAGCGCTTCACCCCGGAGAAGGCCTGATGGCGGTGCAGGTACGGCATTCGGCAACCTCGCCAGCCGTGCCTTGCACCGTGCCCGGGGCTTCGTCGAAAGCGAGCGGGTCCTGTGCTTTTGCAAGCCGCTCTGCGATTGATCCACATCAGTCGGAACGCGCGCGTCGGCGTGCTGTCAACTTGCAATCGACGCAGGGCGATATAGGCTCAAGACCGCGCAATGCAGCCGTATCTGCCCAAGTCGGCATTCACGTGATCTTTCGTAGAGGTGATTTGTGATGAAGCAATCCGCATCGGCTCCGAAGAAACCCGCAGCGGCCAAACCCGCCGCGAAGCCGGCTGCGAAAGCGGCCAGCAAACCGGCCGCAAAACCTGCCGCCGCCAAACCTTCCGCCAAGCCTGCGGCCAGCAAACCCGCCGCCAAGGCCGTCGCGGCCAAGCCTGCTGCGGCCAAGGCCGCCGCCGCGAAACCGGCCGCTGCCAAGGCCGCTCCGCGTCGTGCGCCCGCGCTGGCCACGCCGTCGGACCTGAGCAAGAATGCCACCCGCGATCTGTCCGCTGCGCTCAATCGCCTGCTGGCGGATGTCTTCGCGCTGTACCTGAAGACCAAGAACTTCCACTGGCACGTGAGCGGTCCGCACTTCCGCGACTACCACCTGCTGCTGGACGACCATGCCACCGAGATCTTCGCGATGACCGACGCGATTGCCGAACGCACCCGCAAGATCGGTGGCGGCACGTTGCGCTCCATCGGCCAGATTGCCCGCGAGAAGCGCATCCTCGACAACGACGCGGAGTACGTGCAGCCGCTGGACATGCTGGCCGAGCTGCAGGAGGACAACAAATCGCTGACCTCCTACATGCGTGAGGTCCATGGCCTGTGCGACGAGTACCACGACATCGCCACCGCCAGCCTGATCGAGAACTGGATCGATGAAACCGAGCAGCGCACCTGGTTCCTCTTCGAGACCAGCCGCCGCGGTGACAACACCGGCCACTGATCCTTGTGGCGGAAATGAAAAGGCCCCGCGAGGGGCCTTTTTCGTTACTGCGCAGTCGGTGGCTGGCTCTGCCAGAAGGTGGAGAACTCCTCGAAGGGGTAGCGCGTACCGTCGTAGCTGACGGTGGTACGCACGGTCTTCGGCGTACCGACTTCGTCGCCTTCGTGCTCGCGCTGCACCTTCGAGCTGACGATCAGGTCCGCATAACCGTTGTGACTGTCCTTGCCCATGGCCAGGGTGAGTTGCGAGCGCTCGATGACCAGCTTGTCGGCGCCGCCGCAGACCACGCCTTCGAGCGTCGTCCATTGCCGCAGGTAGGTGCGGAACACCTCCTTGAGCTTGTCGCCCTGAGGCGCGTAGAGGCTGAAGTCGTCATAGGACCAGGCGTCCGGACAGCTCGCGCCGCGCGCCACGCTGCCGATGATCAGGCCGAAGCCGCGCACCTCCGGAGACAGGCGATAGCGCGCGGTGTCGAGCCACAGGCTGGAGCTGTCGATTTCCACCATGGCGTCCTCGCCGATGCTGTCGTCACTGCGCGTCACCAGCTTGCCGCTGCTGGTGTCGAGCTGGCCCACCAGCAGGCTCAGGTTGCGCTCGCCCGGCTCGGCCTGGTCGCCCTTCGTGCTGTAGGCGACGGCTACCACCTGCAGCTTGGGATCGTCCGGCCAGGGCTTGCAGGCCGCGGCCACCACGGGCGTTGCCGATCCGGACTGCGGCGCCTGCCAGCCCTGCTGGCCGAGCAGCCCGGCCAGTGTCTGCAGGGTGGCGTCGTCGCAGGGTTGCGCGGTGCGCTCCGCCGCGCCGGCGCCGCCGGCCAATACCAGCAGCGCGGCGCAGGTCCATTTCCCTATGGGGTACATCGGGTGCTCCTTGGCTTCATCGAGGAGGATCAGCGGCCTTCGCTGTCCTTCCACTTGTTCATCAGGGTGTTCGATTCCAGGCCTTCGTCGAGCAGCTTCTTCGCGGTCTCCACGCCAGCCACCGGCAGCCCGGCGGGGTCGAGCAGGCCGATCTGCACCAGCACGCTGGCCTGGTCCCAGTAGATGTGTTCGTGGCACAGCTTGTCGCCACGGAAGCGGATCACGCCGAGCATGGGAATCTCCACGTACTTGCCGGTGGGTGGCACGCCGGGGAGCATCCAGTCGATCTCGCTGGTGTGGGTGAAGCACATGACGAACTCGTCCACCACCTGCAGCGCACCGACGGTGCGGGAGATCGGCACCAGCTTCATGTCCGGCGGATTACCGTGGACGAAGTGGTTGCGGTAGAAGCGCGCCAGCTCGTCCTGGCCGACGCCGCCGGTCATGGTGGGGATATGGTTGACGTAGGGCTGGGCGACCATGGTCGCCATGGTGGCGGGTACGTCGCGGGCGGCGAACTCGTGGTAGATATGGTCTTCCCACAGCTGCGACAGGTCGAAGTCCGGGCCGATCTCGCGCTTGAGCGCACCGATGCTGCGCTCGTGGGCCATCAGCGCGGCGGGCTTGTCGAAGTGCATGCCGCCCGGGCGGGCGAAGGCGTGGTCGACGCCGGGGTAGCTGTAGATTTCCGCCTTCGGCAGCTTGCCGAGGACTTCGCCGATGGCGGCGCGTGCGTTGGCGTCGCAGTACACGTCCTGCTCGGCGAAGTGCAGCACCAGGCGGCCCTTGATGTTCCTGGCTTCATCGAGCATCTGTTCGATACCCATGCCGTAGTAGCCCACCGAGCAGGCGGCGTCGGTGCGCGCGGCGGTGAGGTAGGCGAGCTTGCCGCCCAGGCAGAAGCCGACATAGCCGATGCCGCGGTCTTCCACCTCCGGCAGGGCGCGCAGGGCGTCCATGGCGGCAGCGATGTCGTCCACACCCTTGTCCACGTCGAAGCGCTGGAACAGGCCGATGGCCTGGCCGAACTCGGCTTCGCTGTAGCCCAGCTCCAGGTTGGGCTGCAGGCGCCAGAACAGGTCGGGCACCAGGGCAACGTAGCCTTCCTCCGCGTAGCTGTCGGCGATGCTGCGCATGTTGGCGTTGACGCCGAAGATTTCCTGGCCGATCACCACGCCGGGGCCGTGCCCGCTGGCCGGTACCGCGAGATAACCGCTGAAGCTGCCGCTGCCGTCACGCGCGGCGATGCTGATGCTCTTGCCCATGTTCCTCTGCCTCCAGGCTCGTTGTTGTGGTGTTCTGGCGCCGCATAGGGTGCGGGCTGGCGCGCCTCCTGCCAAGTGGCCGATGGTGCGATGGCGGTTGACAGTGCGCCACTGCGGGCCCACAACTCGGGTTCGACTCCAAGGAGGACTTCCCGATGCTGTTGCGCGCCCAGGCCTCGACCCTGCTGATCATCGACATCCAGGAACGCCTGTTCCCGGCCATTCACGACAACGAGGCGGTGCTGGAACACAGCGCCTGGCTGCTGGCCGTTGCGCGTCGGCTGGGTGTTCCGGCGCTGGCCACCGAGCAGTACCCGAAGGGGCTCGGGCCGACGGTGCCGGCGCTGCGCGAGGCGCTGGGGGAGGGCGAGGTGCTGGAGAAGATCGCCTTTTCCGCCGTCGCCGATCCCGGGCTGTTGCAGATGCCCGGCGGCGATAGTCGGCAGTTCGTGGTGTGCGGCACCGAAGCCCACGTCTGTGTGTTGCAGACGGTGCTCGGGCTGCTCGCCGAGGACCGCCAGGTCTACGTGGTGGACGAGGCCGTCGGCTCGCGCCGCCCGCAGGACAAGGCGCTGGCGCTGGAGCGGATGCGGCAGTCCGGCGCGGTGATCGTCTCGCGGGAGATGGTCGCCTTCGAGTGGCTGGAGCGTGCCGGCACGGAAACCTTCCGCGAGATCAGCAGGCAGTTCATCCGCTGAGCCACCTTAACGAGTGACGAACAGGCGGTCGCCGAGGAAGTCGAGGAACACCCGCAGCTTCAGCGGCATGCGCCGCCCCGCTGGCCACAGCGCATGGAAGCTGCCCTGGTGCTCGGTGTGTTCGGCCAGCACCTGCACCAGCCTGCCTTCGCTCAGCGCGCTGCGGACGGCGAAGTCCGGCAGGCAGGCGATGCCCATGCCTTGGCTGGCGACGTTGATCAGCATGTCCGCGGTGTTGCAGATCAGCCCGCCGTCCAGCTGCGGTTCGCCTTCCCCGGCTGCCAGCTTCAGCGGCCAGCGCTGCACCAGCCCGCTGCTGGGGTAGCGGTAGTGCAGGCACAGGTGCTGGTTCAGGTCGGTCGGGCGGCGGGGCGTGCCGTATTGGCGCAGGTAGGCCGGGGCGGCTACCAGCATCAGGCTGAAGTCGCCCAGCTTGCGTGCCTTCAGGCCTGAATCGCGCAGTTCGCCGCCGCGCACCACCAGGTCGAAACCTTCCTCGATGACGTCCACCAGGCGGTCGGTGAAGTCGATGTCCAGCTGGATGCGCGGGTAGCAGCGGAGGAACTCCGGCAGCACCTGGGGCAGCAGCCCGGCCACCAGCGGCATGCTCACCTTCAGCCGGCCTCGGGCCTGCTGGGTGGACAGCGCCAGTTCCTGCTCGGCGGCTTCCAGCTCGTCGAGGATGCGCCGGCAACGATCGAGGAACAGTTGCCCTTCGTTGGAGAGACTCAGGCTGCGCGTGCTGCGGTGGAACAGGCGTACGCCCAGGCGCTCCTCCAGGCGCGCGATGCTCTTGCCCACCGCCGAGGCGGAAAGGCCCAGCAGGCGCGCGGCCTGGGCGAAGCTCAGGGTCTCGGCAACCTGGAGGAAGACGCGCAGGCCGTTGAGGCTGTCCATGGAGTCGGTTCCGTTGTGGCGGGCCGCCATTGTGCCGCGCCCTGTGCGAGAGATTGCGGACAGGAGTGTCCGTTTTGTTCGGAATCCTAGCCTGTTTTTCCGTAATGCCGGGTTGATTAGCTTTGGCTGGGTCTTCTTCGGATCATGACGGACCCACGATGAACCCTTTCCACGATTCCCCCGGCGACCGGCCGGATGCTTCGCGCTGGCTGCTGCTGCTCGCCGCCAGTCTGACGGCGGTGCTGATCCCCCTGTGCTTCACCGGGCCCGCCGTGGTGCTGCCGGCCATTGCCCATGAACTGGGTGGCTCGGCGGTGGCACTGAACTGGATCGTCAACGGCTACGTGCTGGCCTACGGTGCGGCTATGATGGCCGCCGGCAGCCTGGCGGACGTCTATGGGCGCAAGCGTGTCTGGCTGATCGGCCTGGCGCTGTTCTGCGTGACGACCCTGGCGATTCCACTGGCCGCGTCGGTGCCGGCCATCGATGTGTTGCGTGTCCTGCAGGGCGCGGGAGGTTCGGCGGCCTTTGCCGCCGCCATGGCGGCGCTGGCGCAGGAGTTCGACGGGCCGATCCGCACGCGGGTATTCAGCCTGCTGGGCACCACCTTCGGAGTGGGCCTGGCCTTCGGCCCGCTGCTGGCCGGCTGGCTGACCGATGGGCCCGGCTGGCGCTGGGTGTTCCTGGTGCCGGCGGTCTGCGCGCTGGCCTCGGTGCCGGTGGTGGTGCGCTTCTGCCGCGAGACCCGCGATCCACAGGCGCGCGGGCTGGACTGGCCGGGCGCACTGAGCTTCACCGCAGCGCTCAGCCTGTTCACTTACGGCCTGCTGCTGGCGCCGGAGCAGGGCTGGGCGAGCCTTGGCGTGGTCCTCTCGCTGGCGCTGAGTGCGTTGCTGTTGGCTGTCTTCATCGCGGTGGAGCGCCGGGTGAAGCGGCCGCTGCTGGACCTGTCGCTGTTCAGCCAGTGGCGCTTTGTCGGCGTGCAACTGCTGGGTGCCTCGCCGGCCTTCGCCTATGTGGTGCTGATCGTTCTGCTGCCAGGACGCTTCATCGGTATCGAGGGGCAGGGCGCGCTGCAGGCCGGCTGGACCATGCTGGCGCTGTCGGCGCCGTTGCTGGTGGTGCCCTTCCTGGCGTCGCTGCTGGCGAAACACGTCAGCGCCGGCAGCCTCTCGGCGATCGGCCTGCTGATCGTGGCGGGCGGGCTGCTCTGGCTGGCGCGCAACCTGGAGGCAGGCATCGCGCCAGATGCGCCGTTGCTGGTGATCGGTATCGGTATCGGGCTGCCCTGGGGGTTGATGGATGGTCTGGCGGTGAGCGTGGTCGAGCGTGAACGGGCCGGCATGGCGACGGGCATCTTCAACACGGTGCGGGTGTCCGCCGACGCGGTGGCCATCGCTGTGGTCGGCGCTTTGCTGGCGACGCTGATCGCTGCGCAACTGGAGCCCTTGGGCCTGGCCACGGCGGAGCGGCTGATGAGCGCCAACCAGCTGGCCATCGGCAACCTGGCGGCGGTCGTCGAACAGCTGCCGCAGTTGGCACCCGAGCAATTGCGCAGTGAGTACGTGGCCGTGTTCAGCCGGGTGTTGGAGGTGCTGGCGGGTGTGACCCTGGTCGTCGCCGGGCTGGTCTTTGTGCTGCTGGGGCGTGAGCGCTCGCCGGCGCTGTTGGCTGAAGCCTGACGCGGGGGGGAGTCACTGGGCGAATGATCGCTTGCGGTTATCCGCCGGGTTCTGGGAGCGCGGCGGCGGATAACGTGTGCCCCGTCATGCGCCCTACGCTTGGCGGCGGTGTTCGGGCTCGAGGAAGGTCCAGGCGACGAAGCGGCTCTGCTTCTGTCCCTGGGCCATGTCCACGGTGCGGATGCTGATGGCGCCGGCCTTCTTCAGCGCGCGGCGGAAGTCGTCGAGGTTGCCGGCCTTGGACACCAGCGAGCTGAACCAGCGCACCTGCTGCCCGATTTCCGCGCTCTCCACCGCCAGCTTGCGCAGGAAGGCGATCTCGCCGCCTTCGCACCACAGCTCGTTGCTCTGTCCGCCGAAATTCAGCTTGGGCAACTGGCGCGATGGGTCGAGCTTGCCGAGGTTCTTCCACTTGCGTCGGCTGCCGCTGCTGGCTTCCTCCGGGGAGGAGTGGAAGGGCGGGTTGCACAGGGTCGCGTCGAAGCGCTCATCGGCGCCGAGCAGGCCCTGGAAGATGTGTTTCGGGTCGTGCTGCTGGCGCAGTTCGATGGCCTCGGCCAGGCCCGGGTTGCCGTTGACGATGGCGTGGGCGGAGGCCAGGGCGGCCGGCTCGATGTCCGAGCCGAGGAAGCGCCAGCCGTAGTCGCGGTGGCCGATCAACGGGTAGATGCAGTTGGCGCCAACGCCGATATCCAGCACGCGCACGCTCGGCCCGCGCGGCACCTTGCCGCCGTTTTCCTCGGCCAGCAGGTCGGCCAGGTAGTGCACGTAATCCGCGCGCCCCGGGATCGGCGGGCAGAGGAAGCCGGCGGGAATGTCCCATTGGCCGATGCCGTACTGGGCCTGCAGCAGCGCGCGGTTGAACACGCGCACCGCCTCGGGATTGGCGAAGTCGATGCTCGGCTTGCCATAGGGGTTGGTGATGACGAAACGGCCCAGTTCCGGGCAGCCTTCGATCAGTGCCGGGAAGTCGTAGTGCCCCTGGTGGCGGTTGCGCGGGTGCAGCAGGTTCGGCCGCTTGGCGGCGGGATCGCGCAGCGGGGCGGCGGGTCTGGCTGGGGCGGCGGGGCGTTTCGGCGGTTTCGGCATGGTGTGGGTGGGGCAGGGAAGCGGAGGAGGATTTTCCCACAGATGTGCCCGTCGCGCTTCAGCCGATCAGCACGCTACCGAGGCGGTCGAACAACAGGCAGCAGAGCAGCAGCGGAATGGGCAGGCCGAGCAGCGTGCCGAGCATGTAGGGGGCGAAGCCGATGCCGGAAAGCGCCAGGCTGTAGTTCAGCGTCGGCGAGGTGATGAAGGCGTGGCGCAGGAGGAACACGCTGCTGGCCGGGCGTTGATCGAGGTGGCTGAACACCGCGCGGGTCAATCGGTTGTTCAGCAGGCGCAGGCCATTGCCGCCGACGGCACGGACGATGAGGAAGGTGAAGCCGCAGGAGAATACTGCCGCGACGTAGGTGATCAGCCCGCCCCAGAGCTTGCCCAGGGTGAGCACGGCGGCGGCGAGGAACAGCAGGCCGGGGATGTGCAGCAGGTTGCCCAGGGCGAACAGGCCGACGAACAGCAGCAGGCCGCGCAGGCGGTTGTCGGTCAGTTCGCTGCGCAGGTTGTCGAGGCTGAACTCCTCGTGCAGGCCGCTGGCGCTGTAGAGCAGGGCCAGCACTCCGGCGAAGGCGAGCAGCAGGATCAGTCGGCGCAAGCGCCAGAGGGCGGGGGGGACGGCAAGCATGCGGGCGGGCTCAGGGGTACTGCAGGATATCCTTGATCTGCGCCAGGTGCGCGGCGATCCAGCGCGGATCGATGGCACCCCAGTCGCGGATGCGGTAGTGGCCGGCGTTGTTGCGCTCGCCATCGTGCTGCTCGAAGGCGCAGTCGATGTCCAGGTCGGCCAGCGCGGCCAGGGTATCCTGGGCGGTGCGCCGGGGCATGCCGGTGGCCTCCATCAGCGCCGGGACGCTGGTGGCGGCGCCGCTGTCGATCAGCCAGGCGACGTACAGGCGTCGGTAGAAACTGCTTTTGGTCTTGCTCACTTCCATCGCGACATTCCTTTGAGGCATTCCTCGGTGGGCGGCTACAGCGGCAGCAGCCAGGGTACCAGCAGAACGCTGACGAGCATCACCAGAATCGTGAAGGGTACGCCAACCTTGACGAAATCAGCGAAGCGATAGCGCCCCGGCCCCAGCACCAGGGTGTTCACCGGCGAGGAAATGGGGGTCATGAAGGCCGCCGAGGCGGCCAGCGCGACGATCATCGCGAATGCTTCCGGCGAGGCGCCCAGGGCCTTGGCCGTGGCGATGGCCACCGGCGCCATGAGCACGGCGGTGGCGGTGTTGGAGATGAACAGGCCGATCACTGCCGTCAGGGCGAACAGGCTGGCGAGGATGGCGTAGGTCCCGGCTCCGCCAAGGGCGCCGACCAGGCCGTTGACCGCCAGGGCGATGCCTCCGGTTTTCTGCAGCGCCAGGGCGAAGGGCAGCATGCCGACGATCAGCAGCAGGCTCTGCCAGTGGATGGCGCGGTAGGCGCTGTCCATGTCGATGCAGCGGAAGGCCCCCATCAGCAGGCAGGCGATCAGCGCCGCCATGACGTTGGGCACCAGGCCGCTGACCATCAGGATCACCATCACCGCCAGGCTGAACAGCGCGTGGGGTGCCTGGCTGGCGGCGGGGGCGGCCTCGTCCACCTCGGCAGGCAGGCTGAGCACCAGGAAGTCGCGGCTGCGCGCCTGCAGCTGGCGGATTTCCTTCCAGTCGCCGATCACCAGCAGGGTATCGCCGACCTTCAGCTTGGCCTCCAGCAGCCCTTCCACCAGCGCTTCGCGGTTGCGCCGCAGGCCGACCACGTTGAGGCCGAACTGGCTGCGGAATTCCAGGTCGCGCACGCTCTTGCCCAGCAGCACGGATTCCGGTGGCAGGGTGACTTCGGCCATGCCCACCTCGTGGGCGCGCTCGGTGAAGTAGTCGCCCTGCAGGCTCAGCGGTTCCAGGCCGTACTCGTGGTACATGCCGAGCAGGTCGCTGCGTTCGCCGTAGATATCCACCAGCAGCACGTCGCCGGCGTGCAGCACGATGTTGGCGCTGGGCGTGAGGACCTTCAGGCGGAAGTGCACCATGCGCTCGATGGCGACCACGTTGGTGCCGGCACGGGCGCGCAGCTCCACGTCGGCCAGGCTCATGCCCACCAGTTGCGAGTCGGCGCGGATGCGCAGGCGGCGTTCGCGGCCGGCCAACTGGTAGTCGCGGATCAGGTCGCCCAGGGTGCGGCGCTTGACGCTCTGCTTGTCGTCACCGGCGTCATCACCCAGCCAGCGGCGCGCCACCAGCATGTAGCCGACGCCCAGCACCAGCACGACCAGGCCGAACGGGGTGAAGCTGAAGAAGCCGAAGCCTTTCGAGCCCTCGCGCACCAGCTCGCTGTGCACCACCACGTTGGGCGCAGTGGCGACCAGGGTGAGCATGCCGCTGATCAGCCCGGCGAAGCTCAGCGGCATCATCAGCCGGCGCGGCGAGACGTGCAGGCGCGCGGCGATGCTCAGCACCACGGGGATGAAGATCGCGACCACGCCGGTGGAGCTCATCACCGAGCCCAGCCCGGCCACGGCCAGCATCAGCAGCACCAGCAGGCGCGTCTCGCTGGAGCCGGCGCGGCGGGTCAGCCATTCGCCGATGCGATAGGCCACGCCGGTACGCACCAGCCCTTCGCCGATGACGAACAGCGCGGCGATCAGGATGACGTTGGGGTCGGCGAAGCCGGCCAGCGATTCCTGCACGCTGAGGATGCCCGACAGCGGCAGGGCGACCATCACCAGCAGGGCGACCACGTCCATCCGTGGCCGGTTGGCGACGAACAGCCCGACGGCGGTGGCGAGGAGGGCGAGGACCCAGATCAGTTGCAGACTCATGCGCTTCCCTTGCGATTCATCGGGCGCCATTGTGCCCGTTGCGCGGGCACCCGGCGTTGATCCGATGCAGCTTAGCGAAGCCTGCTGCCTCCTGTCCGGTCAGGACAGGCGCGCGACCGGGGTGATCTGCTTCGGGTCGGTGCGCAGCTCGATCAGCGCCGGCTTGCCGCTGGCCCGGGCGCGGGCGAAGGCGGCGGCGAAGTCCTCGGTGCGTTCGACCAACTCGCCGTGGGCGCCGAAGGCCTGGGCGAGGGCGACGAAGTCCGGGTTGCGCAACTGCGTGGCGCTGATGCGGCCGGGGTATTCGCGCTCCTGGTGCATGCGGATGGTGCCGAGCATGCCGTTGTTGACCACGATGACGGTCAGCGCGGCGCCGTACTGCACCGCGGTTGCCAGTTCCTGCGGGTACATCATGAAGCAGCCGTCGCCGGCGAAGCACACCACGCTGCGCTGCGGGTCACGCAGTTGGGCGGCAATGGCGGCGGGGAAGCCGTAGCCCATGGCGCCGTTGGTGGGGGCGAGCTGGCTGCGTGGGGAGCGATACCGGTAGAAACGATGCACCCAGACGGCGTAGTTGCCGGCGCCGTTGCTGATGGCCGCGTCTTCGGGGAGGGTTTCGCTGAGGTAGCTGACGACTTCGGCGAGGTCCACGCCCTGCGGGCGTTCGGGGTTCTGCGGTGGGGTGGAGTAGGCGAGGTAGTCGGCGCGGGCGGCGCGGGTCCACTCGGCCCAGGGCGTTTCGCCGAGGGGCGTGAGACCGGCCAGGGCGGCGGCGATCTCCGGCATGCCGGCTTCGATCATCTGCTCGGCCTGGTAGACGCGGCCCAGCTCGCTGGCGTCGGCGTACACGTGGATCATCTGCTGCACCGGGCGCGGGCTCTGGATCAGGCTGTAGCCGGCGCTGGGCGTTTCGCTCAGGCGCGAGCCGAGCACCAGCAGCAGGTCGGCCTCCTGCACCCGCGTGGTGAGCCTGGGCGAGGCGCCGAAGCCGAGCTGGCCGGCGTACTGCTCGTCGCGGTTGTCGATCAGGTCCTGGCGGCGGAACGACGCCACCAGCGGCAGGCGATTGGTTCGGGCGAAGGCGCGTACCTGCTCGCAGGCCTCAAGGGTCCAGCCGGTGCCACCGACGATCAGCAGCGGGCGTCTGGCCTGGCTCAGGCGCTCACGCAGTTCGGCCAGTGCGTCGGCGCTGGGCGCTGGGCGAGTAAGGGGTGTCGGCGCAATGTCGGTGACCTGTGCCGAGCCGAACAGCACTTCCTCCGGCAGGCCGATCACCACCGGGCCGGGCCGCCCGGACTGGGCGACGCGGAAGGCGCGGGCAACGACCTCGGGAATCCGGCGGATGTCGTCGATCTCGGTGGCCCACTTGGCCAGGCCGCCGAACATCTGCCGGTAGTCCACTTCCTGGAAGGCTTCGCGGCCCTTGAACGCGCTTTCCACCTGGCCGATGAACAGGATCATCGGCGTCGAGTCCTGCATCGCGGTGTGCACGCCGTTGGCCGCGTGGGTCGCGCCCGGCCCGCGGGTGACGAAGCAGATGCCGGGGCGGCCGGTGAGCTTGCCGTAGGCGTCGGCCATGTTCGAGGCCGCGCCTTCGTGGCGGGTGACGATGGTCTGGATGCCGGTCGCGTCGTGCAGGGCATCGAGTACCGGCAGGTAGCTTTCGCCAGGGATGCAATAGACGGTATCCACTGCATGGTGCAGCAGGGCATCGACGAGAATCTGGCCGCCGTTGCGGGCCGGGAGGTCGGACATGGGAAGCGGATTCCTGAATGGGCAGGGGTGCGCTGATCTTCGGCGAACTGCCGGGGTGATCCAAGCGAGCATTCTTCGCAAGGTCATTCCCTCAGGGAATGCACAGGCCGTCCCAGAGCGGCCGCGACGACGAACCGCGCTGGCGTTTTCCCAGGGTTGGCTATGGTTGATGCACGGGCGCCCCTGCGCCCGCAGGACGTTCTGTTGCAGAAGGAGACCCCCATGTACCCCCTCTCGTCCCGAGCGCTGCTCGCCGGCCTGTTCGCCACCACCAGCCTGCCCCTGTACGCCGCCCTGCCTTCGGCGCCGGGGTATGTCGATGACAGCGGCTACAGCGCTGCCGCCAAGACCCGCATCCTCCCGGCGATGTTCGAGCAGAAGCTCGCCAGCACGAAGTACATCGCCCAATCCGACAATCCGCTGATCACCCTGGCCGAATCCAGCGGCTTCAAGCAGACCTCCGATTACCACCAGACCCGCGCCTGGCTGCAGAAGCTGGCCGATGCCTCCGGTGGCGCCATCACCCTGAGTGACCTGCCGGAGAACAGCGCCACCGGCGAGCCGATGCTGCTGGTCTCGGCCAGCCGCGAAGCGGACAAGTCGGCGGCCGGGCTGAACAAGTCGGGCAAGCCGACGATCTTCGTCGAAGCGGAAATCCATCCCGGCGAAGCCAACGGCAAGGACGCGATGTTCATGCTGCTGCGTGACATGACGACCGGCGACAAGCCTCTGGCGGGGTTGCTGGACAAGATCAACATCGTCTTCATCCCCACCGTGAACATCGATGGCGACCTGCGCCGCAGTCCCTACGGGCGGATCAACCAGAACGGCCCGGAGGTCACCGGCTGGCGGGTCAACGGCCTGAACTACAACCTCAACCGCGATTTCACCAAGCTCGACAGCGCGGAAATCCGCAACGTCGCCTCGGTGTTCAACCAGTACGACCTGAGCTTCTTCGTCGATACCCACTCCACCGATGGCGCCATGTACCCCTACGACAGTTCCTATTGCCACAACGGCAATGGCTGGTCGCCGGCATCCAGCGAGTGGATGGACAAGGTCATGCGCCCACCGGTGTACAAGGAGCTGCAGGGCGATGGCCATGTGGTCCACGAGTGCATCAGCTTCAATGACAACCAGGACCCGACCAAGGGCTATTACCCCTACCGCACGGACCTGGCGCGCTTCTCCAACCAGTACGGCGACATCCGCAACGTGCCCTCGATCCTCATCGAGCAGCACGCGCTGCATCCCTATGAAACCCAGGTGCTGGGCAACTACGTGATGCTCAAGGCGATGTTCCAGGTGATTGGCGACAACGCCGAGTCGCTCGGGCAGGCCATCGCCAAGGACCGTGAACGCCTGGCCGCGCAGAAGGAGGTGATCCTCACCTGGAAGCCCGGCAAGGAGCAGCACACACCGTTCACGGTGGGGGATTATCGCTACGAGGAGTCGCCGATCACCGGGAAGAAGACCATCGTCTGGAGCAACAAGCCCAAGCAGCTCGACGTGCCGATCAGCGACAACTCGGTGCCGGACCTGGTGGTGAAGCGGCCGAAACAGTACGTGGTGCCGCTGCAGTGGAGCGAGGTGATCGCCCGGCTGAAGGCCCACGGCATCCAGATGAAGACCCTGGACAAGGCCACGCCCATCGAGGTGACCCTGCAGCGCATGGACGACATCAAGCTGGCCGGCGGCTTCGAGCCGGACCGCGCCGCCAGCAACGAGATTCCCGGCTACGAGGGTCACCTGCTGGTCAGTGGCGTGGGCAAGCCGTTCCAGCGGCTGCAGACCTACCCGGCGGGTTCGGTGGTGATCGACACCGACCAGCCGCTGGGCGTGCTGGCGGTCAACTTGCTGACCGCGGAGAGCCCGGACTCGTTCTGGTCCTGGGGCTTCTTCAACTCGACCCTGGTGGTGGCCGAGGAGCCGGAGGAGTACGTGATGGAGCCGATGGCGCGCAAGATGCTCGCCGAGGACCCGAAGCTCAAAGCCGAGTTCGAGCAGAAGCTGAAAGACGACAAGGCCTTCGCCAAGGATGCCCAGGCGCGGCTGCAGTGGTTCTACCAGCGCACGCCGTTCTATGACGTGAATGCCTACGTGTATCCGGTGGGGGCGGTGTACTGAGGGTAACGACGGCGGATAGCGCTGGCGCGTTATTCGCCTTACGGAAGCCGGGCGGCCCGGTGCCGCAGGGAGCGGTGCCGGCTGGCGAAGAAGAGCTGCAGGAAGAGTTTGACCACAGGCGCGCCGAAGGCGGGTTCGAGGGTGAGCTGGTCGACCACGCGCGTGCCCTGGGCGCAAGGTTCCAGGGTGCGCTCGTGGCGCCAGAGGCGCATGCCGGTCATCGGCGATTCCTCGACGAAGCCTTCGCCGCTGCGCAATTCGCGCAAGGTAAGACGCGAGGTGCCCAGGGGGATCACGCCCAGCAGCCAGAGCCAGCTGGTGAACAGTGGCTTGCCGGGCTCGATCTGCAGGTCTTCGAGGTTGTTGATACCGCGCGGGATGCTCATCCACAGCAAGGGGCGCATCTCGTCGCGCAGGCAGCGCACGTCAGTGATCCAGCGCCAGGCCAGGTCGGCATCCGCGCGAAGGGTGGATTCGAAGCGCAGCGAGATCGTCATACCCTGTCCCTGAAAAAAGCAAAAGGCCCGCACGGGGCGGGCCTTTCGGTGGCACTTACAGGCTGGCGATCTTCTCGCGCTGCTGGATCAGGTTGGTCACCGCCTGCTCCGCTTCAGCCAGTTTGGCGCGTTCCTTCTCGATCACTTCCGGCGGGGCCTTGGCGACGAAGCCTTCGTTGGACAGCTTGCCGCCCACGCGTTTGACTTCGCCTTCCAGGCGCTGGATTTCCTTGTCCAGACGCGCCATCTCGGCAGCCTTGTCGATCAGGCCGGCCATCGGCACCAGCACCTGCAGGTCGCCGACCAGCGCGGTGGCGGACATCGGCGGCTCTTCGCCTTCGTCCAGCACGCGGATGGTCTCGAGCTTGGCCAGCTTCATCAGCAGCGGCTCGTTGTCGGCCAGGCGGCGGTGGTCTTCGGGGGACGCGTTGTTCAGCACCAGGTCGATGCGCTTGGCCATGGAGATGTTCATCTCGCCACGGATCTGGCGGATGCCCAGCATCAGGGCCTTGACCCACTCGATGTCGCCTTCGGCGGAGGCGTCGATCTTCGCCTCGTCGGCGATCGGCCAGGGTTGCAGCATCAGGGTGTCACCGGTCTTGGCGGCGGCGGTCTTGATGCGCTGCCAGATTTCCTCGGTGATGAACGGCATGAACGGGTGTGCCAGGCGCAGGGCGGTTTCCAGCACGCGCGCCAGGGTACGACGGGTGCCGCGCTGACGCTCGATCGGCGCGTTCTCGTCCCACAGGACCGGCTTGACCAGTTCCAGGTACCAGGCGCAGTACTCGTCCCAGATGAACTCGTAGAGGGCCTGGGTGGCCAGGTCGAAGCGGAAGGCGTCGAGCTGACGGGCGACTTCGATCTCGGTGCGCTGCAGGGCGGAGATGATCCAGCGGTCCACCGAGGACAGCTCGACCGGCTCGCCATTCACACCGGTGTCCTTGCCATCGGTGTTCTCGATGACGAAGTTGGCGGCGTTCCACAGCTTGTTGCAGAAGTTGCGATAACCCTCGACGCGGCCCATGTCGAACTTGATGTCACGACCGGTGGAAGCCAGCGAGCAGAAGGTGAAGCGCAGGGCGTCGGTGCCGTAGCTGGCGATACCTTCGGGGAACTCGGCCTTGGTCTGCTTGGCGATCTTCTCGGCGAGCTTGGGCTGCATCATGCCGCTGGTGCGTTTCTCCAGCAGTTCGTCGAGGGTGATGCCATCGACGATGTCCAGCGGGTCGAGCACGTTGCCCTTGGACTTGGACATCTTCTGGCCCTGGCCATCGCGCACCAGACCGTGGACGTAGACGGTCTTGAACGGGATCTGCGCGGTGCCATCGCCATTCTTGATCAGGTGCATGGTCAGCATGATCATGCGCGCAACCCAGAAGAAGATGATGTCGAAGCCGGTCACCAGCACGTCGGTGGGGTGGAAGGTCTTCAGGTACTCGGTCTGTTCCGGCCAGCCGAGGGTGGAGAAGGTCCACAGGCCCGAGCTGAACCAGGTGTCGAGGACGTCTTCGTCCTGGCGCAGGTTGGCGTCGCCCAGGTTGTGCTTGGCGCGCACTTCGGCTTCGTTGCGGCCGACGTAGACGTTGCCGGCATCGTCGTACCAGGCCGGGATGCGGTGGCCCCACCACAGCTGGCGGCTGATGCACCAGTCCTGGATGTCGCGCATCCAGCTGAAGTACATGTTTTCGTACTGCTTGGGCACGAACTGGATGCGGCCATCTTCCACGGCGGCGATGGCGGGTTCGGCCAACGGCTTGGTGGAGACGTACCACTGGTCGGTCAGCCAGGGTTCGATGACGGTGCCGGAGCGGTCGCCCTTGGGCACTTTCAGCGCGTGGTCATCGATCTTCTCGAGCAGGCCGAGGGCGTCGATGTCGGCGACGATCTGCTTGCGCGCGACGAAGCGGTCCATGCCGGCATAGGCGGCGGGCAGGCTGGCGTCGAGGTCGGGGTTGACGCTGCCGTCGAGCTTGAACACCTGGGCAACGGCGAGGACGGCGGCGTCCTTGTCGAAGATGTTGATCAGCGGCAGGTCGTGGCGCTTGCCGACTTCATAGTCGTTGAAGTCGTGGGCCGGGGTGATCTTCACGCAGCCGGTGCCGAACTCGCGGTCGACGTAGTCGTCGGCGATGATCGGGATGCGGCGGCCCACCAGCGGCAGTTCGACGAAGGTGCCGATCAGGGCGGCGTAACGCTCGTCTTCCGGGTGCACGGCGACCGCGCTGTCACCGAGCAGGGTTTCCGGACGGGTGGTGGCGACGACCAGGTGGTCCTTGCCGTCGGCGGTCTGGTGACCATCGGCCAGCGGGTAGCGCAGGTGCCACAGGTGGCCCTTCTCGTCGTGGTTCTCCACTTCCAGGTCGGAAATGGCGGTGTGGAACTTGGTGTCCCAGTTGACCAGGCGCTTGCCGCGGTAGATCAGGCCGTCTTCGTGCAGGCGCACGAAGGCTTCCTTCACCGCGTTGGACAGGCCGTCGTCCATGGTGAAGCGCTCGCGCGACCAGTCCACGGAGGAGCCCAGGCGGCGAATCTGGCGGGTGATGGTGCCGCCGGACTGGTCCTTCCATTCCCAGACCTTCTCCAGGAACTTCTCGCGGCCCAGGTCATGACGGGCGATGCCTTGTGCGGCCAGCTGGCGCTCCACCACCATCTGGGTGGCGATGCCGGCGTGGTCGGTGCCCGGCTGCCACAGGGTGTTGCGGCCCTGCATGCGGCGGTAGCGGATCAGCGCGTCCATGATGGCGTTGTTGAAGCCGTGACCCATGTGCAGGCTGCCGGTGACGTTCGGCGGCGGGATCATGATGGTGTACGGCTCGCCGGAACCTTGCGGGGCGAAGTAGTTCTCTTTCTCCCACAGGGGGTACCAGTGGGATTCGATGGCGTGGGGCTGGTAGGTCTTGTCCATGAGCGCGGCGGGACCCTGATAAGGCTAGACGGAAAACCGCTGAGTATAACGGGAGGCGGGGAGATCAGGCCACCGGCGCGGATGGCCATGCGCCCGATGCGGAATTGTAGGAGCGAGCTTGCTCGCGAACCCGCCTGACGCCTGATGGTTTCGGCATGAAGTGTTCGCGAGCAAGCTCGCTCCTACAGAAAGCGGAATGGTGCGGGCGATTAGGGCTTGCGCTGTGCCAGCAGGCGCTGCATCCGTGCTTCCAGGCGGCGCTGCAGCTCGGCTTCGATCTGCGGGGCGAAGTCGTCGATCACATCCTGCAGGATCAGTTGGGCGGCGGCGCGCAGCTCCAGGTCCAGGCGGTTCAGCTCACTGGCGGCGGGTGAGGCCTGCGGCGCGACGGGTTGGGGGGCGGCAGGCGCCGGCGCCTGGGGCTCTGGCGTGACGACGTCGGAGAGCAGCGGGATGTTGTCCGGCTCGAAGGATTCGGTGAGCAGGGGCGGCTCGGCGCCGGACTCGTCCAGCAGGTCCTGGATCTTCTTCAGGTCTTCCAGCAGGTGGTCGGGGTCGTGCGGGGGCTTGCGGTTGTCCATGGTCTTGGCGGAAACGCTCTCAAGGGCGCGGCAGGCGATGGTCCTGCAAAGGATAGCCCTGCTCGCGGTAGCGACGGAAATTCTCCCGCGCGGCCTGACGAATCGCCGGTTCCTCGATGACCAGCTCGGCGACCCGGTTGAAGCGGTCGACGAAGGCGGGGATGGCCAGGGTCAGGTTGATCAGCAGGTCCCGGTGGCTTTCCGGCGGCTCGCCGAGGGCGAGCACGATCGGCGAGTCGGCGTCTTCTTCCACCGCGTTGTGTGGGATGAAGGTTTCACCGCGGAAGTTCCACAGCCGGGCATCCAGCGCTTCGCGCTGGGCCTCGTCGCTGCACAGCACGAAGATGCGCATGCCTTGCCGCCAGGCCTTCTCGGCGAGGCGGCAGGCGATGCTCAGGCGTGCGTCGGGATCGGCGCTGGGGATGACGTAGAAGTCGACCCGGGTCATGCGTTCGATCCCTTCGGCAGATTGCACGGTGCCATTACTTGGCGCGGTCCAGCAGGTACTGGGTCAGCAGCGGAACCGGGCGGCCGGTGGCTCCCTTGTCCTTGCCGCCGCTGATCCAGGCGGTGCCGGCGATGTCCAGGTGCGCCCAGTGGAACTTCTTGGCGAAGCGCGACAGGAAGCAGCCGGCGGTGATGGTGCCGGCCTTCGGCCCGCCGATGTTGGCAATGTCGGCGAAGGGGCTGTCGAGCTGCTCCTGGTATTCATCGAACAGCGGCAGCTGCCAGGCACGGTCGTCGGCGACTTCGCCGGCCTTGAGCAGTTGCTTGATCAGTGCGTCGTTGTTGCCCATCAGGCCCGAGGTGTTGGAGCCCAGGGCGACGATGCAGGCGCCGGTGAGGGTGGCGATGTCCACCACCGACTGCGGCTTGAAGCGCTCGACGTAGGTCAGCGCGTCGCACAGCACCAGGCGGCCTTCGGCGTCGGTGTTGAGGATTTCGACGGTCTGCCCGCTCATGGTGGTGACGATGTCGCCCGGACGGGTGGCGCCGCCGCTGGGCATGTTCTCGGCACAGGCCATGACGCCCACCAGGTTGATCGGCAGCTGCAGCTCCAGCACGGCGCGGAAGGTGCCGAACACTGAGGCGGCGCCGCACATGTCGAACTTCATCTCGTCCATGCCCAGGCCGGGCTTGAGGCTGATGCCGCCGGTGTCGAAGGTGATGCCCTTGCCGACCAGGACGTGAGGGGCTTCGTCCTTCTTCTTCGCGCCGTTGTACTGCAGCACGATCAGGCGCGGCGGCTGGTCGCTGCCCTGGGCGACGGCGAGGAAGGAACCCATGCCGAGCTCGCGCAGCTTCTTCTCGTCGAGGACTTCGACCTTCAGGCCCTTGTACTCCTTGCCCAGCGCCTTGGCCTGTTCGCCGAGGAAGGTCGGGTGACAGAGGTTCGGCGGCAGGTTGCCCAGGTCGCGGGTCAGGGCCATGCCGTGGGCGATGGCCTGGGCTTCCTTGGCGCCCTGCTCGACGGCAGCGGCGTCGGCCTTGTCGACGAGCAGGGTGATCTTCTTCAGTTTCGGCGCTTCGGCCTTCTGGCTCTTGAAGCGGTCGAAGACATAGGTGCCATCGACCAGTGTCTCGACCTGCAGGCGGGCCTTGCCGTGGGCATTGCGGCCTTTCACGGCGAGGTCGCCCAGGGCCAGGACGGCGTCGGCGCCGCCCAGGTTCTTCAGATTGCCCAGGACGGCGGAAACCAGTTTGCGGTAGGCGCGGTCGGAGAGTTCACGCTCTTTGCCGGCACCGACCAGCAGCACGCGCTCGGCCTTAAGGTTGGGTAAATCCTGCAGGAGTAGGGTCTGGCCCACCTTGCCGGCCAGATCGCCACGCTTGAGCAGGCTGGCGATGGCACCGCCGGTCGCCTCGTCCACCGCCTTGGCGGTGGCGCCGAGCTTGCGGCCTTCGCCCACGGCGATGACCAGGGTGGCGGTCTTCAGGGTTTCCGGACGTACGCTTTTTACAAGGAATTCCATGGCTGAGTGTCCCCGGGACAAAGAGCAGAATGGTCTGCGAATGAAGGTGGACTGCGCAGTGACAGGCCTGGCGAATCGCAGGATAATGCCGGCTATTTGCGCTGGGTCGCGTCCGCGCGCACCCGGCAATGCTTCACGGCGGCTAGTTTGAGCGCAGCCGCCTGAGCGTGACAACCCTGGAGTGTCCGGTTTGATTGTCTTCCGTTATCTGTCCCGTGAAGTGCTGATCACCATGAGCGCGGTGAGCGCCGTGCTGCTGGTCATCATCATGAGCGGCCGTTTCATCAAGTACCTGGCGCAGGCGGCCCAAGGCCTGCTCGATCCGGGTTCGCTGTTCATGATCATGGGCGTGCGCCTGCCGGGCTTCCTCCAGCTGATCCTGCCGCTGGGCCTGTTCCTCGGCATCCTGCTGGCCTATGGCCGCCTGTACCTGGACAGCGAGATGACCGTGCTCACCGCCACCGGCATGAGCCAGCAGCGCCTGCTGGCCATCACCCTGGCGCCGGCACTGTTCATCGCCCTGCTGGTGGCCTGGCTGAGCCTGTGGCTGGCGCCCCAGGGCATCACCCAGATGCAGCTGCTGCTGAACAAGCAGGATGCGATGACCGAATTCGATACCCTCGCGCCGGGGCGCTTCCAGTCGATGCGCGACGGCACGCGGGTGACCTATACCGAAACCCTGGCCAACGAGCGCACCGAGCTGGGCGGGGTGTTCATCTCCGACAAGAACCGCCCGCGCAATGGCAAGGACGGCGGTACTTCGGTGCTGGTGGGCACCACCGGCGTTCAGGAAGTCCACGCCGACGGCAGTCGCTACCTGATCCTCAAGGACGGCTACCGTTACGACGGCACGCCGGGGCAGGCCGATTACCGCGAGATCAAGTACGACACCTACGCGGCGCTCCTGCCCAAGCCGGAAGTGAGCAGCGAGATCGACGACCGCGATGCCATCCCCACTTCCCAGTTGCTGGGCAGCGATGACCCGCGCATGCAGTCCGAGCTGCAGTGGCGCCTGTCCATTCCGCTGCTGGTGTTCGTGGTGACCGTGCTGGCGGTGCCGCTGTCGCGCGTCAACCCGCGCCAGGGCCGTTTCCTCAAGCTGCTGCCGGCGGTACTGCTGTACATGGCCTACCTGGCCCTGCTGATCGCCGGGCGCGGCATGCTCGACAAGGGCAAGATCCCCATGGCCCTGGGCCTGTGGTGGATCCACGGGATATTCCTGGCCATCGGCCTGTTGTTGCTGTACTGGGAGCCGTTGCGATTGAAGCTGGCCGCCAAACGAGCGAAGTCGGGCGGGGAGCTGAAGCATGCGTAAGCTGGATCGTTACATCGGCACCACCGTCTTCGTGTCCATCCTGGCGGTTCTCGGGGTGATCCTCGGCCTGGCCGAGCTGTTCGCCTTCGTCGACCAGTTGGGCCAGATCAGCGACACCTACACCCTGACCGAGGCGCTCAAGTTCGTGCTGCTCACGGCGCCGAGCCGTGGCTACGACATGCTGCCGATGGCGGCATTGATCGGTTGCCTGGTCGGCCTGGGTACCCTGGCCAGCAACAGTGAACTGACCATCATGCGCGCCGCCGGAGTCTCGCTGCAGCGCATCGTCTGGGCGGTGATGAAGCCGATGCTGGTGCTGATGTTCGCCGGCATCCTGATCGGCGAGTACGTGGTGCCCTACACCGAGACCGCCGCCCAGAGCGGCCGCGCCCTGGCGCAGAGCGGCAACGGCTCGCAGAGCTCGAAGTCGGGCCTGTGGCACCGCCAGGGGCACGAGTTCATCCACATCAACGTGGTACGCCCGGATGGCGTGCTGCTGGGCGTGACCCGCTACGACTTCGACGACAACCGCCGTCTGCAGACCGCGAGCTTCGCCCGTCAGGCCGTGTTCGAGAACAACCAGTGGCAGCTCCAGGACGTGACCACCACGGTGCTGCACGCCGCTGAAAAGCGCAGCGAAGTGGTGAGCAAGCCCACGGAGACCTGGAACATCCAGCTCAGCCCGCAACTGCTCAACACCGTGGTGATGGAGCCCGAGGCGCTGTCGATCACCGGCCTGTGGAGCTACATCCATTACCTGCAGGACCAGGGCCTGAGTTCCAACCGCTACTGGCTGGCGTTCTGGACCAAGATCCTGCAGCCGCTGGTGACGGCGGCCCTGGTGCTGATGGCGATCTCGTTCATCTTCGGCCCGCTGCGCAGTGTGACCCTCGGCCAGCGCGTGTTCACCGGTGTACTGGTGGGCTTCTCCTTCCGTATCGCCCAGGACCTGCTTGGCCCGTCCAGCCAGGTCTTCAACTTCCCGCCGTTGCTGGCGGTGCTGGTGCCGGCGGCGATCTGCGCCTTCCTCGGTACCCTGTTGCTGAAGCGGGCAGGGTAAGCCGCAGCCTGCAGGTCAGGTCGAAACCGAGGCACAAAAAAGCCGGCAATCGCCGGCTTTTTTGTGCCTGGGAATCAGCCCCGGCCCTGGGTCGCCTTGCGTATCGCCTTGGGAATCTGGATCACCACGCTTTCCGAGTAGCGATCCTGCCAGGTGCGCTTGTCCTTGTCCCAGAGCATCCACAGGAAGCCCAGACCGGCGCAGGCCCAGGACGCGATGGCAATGACGAAGCGCAGCAGTGCCTGCATCAGGGTGATGCGCGTGCCGTCGGCATTCTGCACGCGCACGCCCCACACCTGCATGCCCAGGGTCTGGCCGCTGTGGGTCCAGAATTTCGCGAAGAAGGCGAACACGCTGATGAACAGCAGGCTGGACAGCAATGGATCACCGATCAGCCCTCCCTGGTCGGCCAACTGGCGGAGCTTCTCGCTGCCGTAGATCAGGCGCAGCAGGCCTTGCTGGTAGACCAGCGTCACCACCATCAGCAAGGCCACGCAGAGCAGGAAGTCGTAGAACATCGCGGCGAAGCGACGAAGGAGCGTGGCGGGCGGGAAATCTCCCACGGGCTGGAGCTGCTGCGGCTTGGGCATGGGCGTCTTCTGTGGCGGTCAGGTTCGATGAGGCCGCGATTATACGGATTCCATCGCGGCACGTTCTGCGGCGGAGGCTGTTCTAAGCTCAATCCACGTCACTGCCGGTGGGGGAGTGGCAATGCGTCGCAGGTCGCGGCGCCGTCGAGCAAGGAACAAGGATGCCGCTACGCAGCTACACCCGGCGCAGGCTGCTGCCTCGTCTGGTCTTCTCTCTGTCCATGGCGCTGCTGCCCGTGCTGCTGGGAAGCGCGATCATCTACTGGCAAACCCTGCGGGCGCTTTCCGCGGAGGCCCGTACCGCGTCGAACGAGGCGGTGCGGCTGTTCGATGTGATGCTGGGCAACGCCGCCGGAGCCGCGCGGGTTGCGCTGCTGCACGTCAGCGAAACCTGCGACGAGGCCACCCTGGTGCTCAGGGAGCAGGTGGCGGTGGTGCCATTCGTCCGATCGGTCAACCTGACCCGGGATGACGACATCTATTGCACATCGCTGTTCGGCGAGTTCGACGAGCGCCTGGACCCTGCCCTTTATATAGACGGAGAGCTGCGGATGATGGCGGGCAATTCGGTGACGCCGAACTATGCCTTGCTGATCCTGCGCCGGGTGGAGGGTACCTACGCTGCGCTGGCCACGGTCGACGGTCGCTACCTGAGCAACACGCTGCAACTGGTCGACCAGCGCAGCGACCTGCAATTGCAGGTTGGCGGACAGTGGATGGACGAGGAGGGCAGGGTACGGGATGGCCAGCCCGCACCATTGCCACTGGGGCATGTCAGCCTGCGTTCGGAGAGATTTCCCTACACGGTGATCGGCGGATTCCCGCCCGGCGCGCAGTGGCGGCACATCCGCGATGACTCGTTGCCGCTGGTGGCGCTGATGCTGATGCTGGGCGGTGTATCGGGCTTCGCCTGCTACTGGCTGTGGGGACGCTCGGCAACGCCCAGCCTGGAGCTGGAGCGAGCCCTGCTGGCCGGAGAGTTCGTGCCCTACCTGCAGCCACTGGTGGACGCCCGGGATGGCCGCTGGGTGGGCGCCGAGGTCCTGATGCGCTGGGTTCATCCGCGCGAAGGCATGGTTGGCCCTGACCTGTTCATCCCCATGGCCGAGCGCTCCGGGCTGATCGTACCGATGACCCGCGAGCTGATGCACCAGGTGGCCGATGTCCTGGCGCCCCACGGGCATCTGCTGGGGGAGGGCTTCCACCTCAGCTTCAACATCAGTGCAAACCATTGTGCGGAGCCTGGGTTGTACGGCGACTGCCGGGACTTCCTGGCGCGCTTCCTGCCGCATCGCCCCGAGCTGACCCTGGAACTGACCGAGCGTGAGTTGATCGTGTCCAGCGAGGTGACGGACGAGCTCTTCGACAACCTTCACAGCCTGGGCGTCAGTCTGGCCATCGACGACTTCGGCACCGGCAATTCCAGCCTGGCGTACTTGCACCGCTTCCAGGTGGACGCGCTGAAGATCGACAAGAGCTTCGTGGCGATGATCGGCGTGGACGCGCTGTCGTCCCACGTCCTCGACAGCATTGTCGAGCTGTGCGGCAAGCTCGATCTGATGATCATTGCCGAGGGGGTGGAGACGCCCACGCAGCAACAGTACCTGGCCGAGCGCGGCGTGGATGTCCTGCAAGGGTACCTGTTCGGCCGGCCGATGCCCCTGCAGGCATTCGTCCAGGCCGTGCGCCAGGGCGGCCACGAGACCCGCTGAGCAGTCCGGCTGTCAAACTCCAGGGGCTATGGCTGCAGGGTGGGGCGCTATTTCTCCCGCCGGCTCATTGCCTTTTCGCCGCAAAAGTCCCTGCCAAGCGGTACTTCGGATTACCTGACTTCTCCAATGGCGATTCTGGGTATTTAGATTCAATCTCGAATGTTTGTTGAAGATGGGGTGTGATTTTATCTAGAGAGATAGTTATTTAGTGTTTAACGAATTCTTGACATTTTTTTCATGATTTATTGATTGTTTCGGTTGTTTTTGATTTTCCAATTCCTTTGCCGTTCTTTTGGCGCCAGTTTGAAGTGCCTATATATCTATTTTTGTTTGGTGTAATTAATTTTTATTTTTTTGTGTAAGTGTTTGTTTTTTATCAATTTTTATATTTTATTCGATTGCGGGCGTTGTGCTTGAATTGATAGGTAAGTGGCTCGGCGACGACTGGCGTGGTTTTTCCGTTTAGCGGGGTGGCGATTTGCCATTTGCCTAATAAAGTTCTCTCTAGATGCAGTTCCGAAGGGAGTTCGAAGATGCCTGTTAGTTCCCGCGGATTTACCTTGATCGAGTTGATGGTGGCGCTGGCAGTAGTTGCAATCCTTGCCACCATTGCCTATCCCAGTTACCAGCAGTTCGTCATTCGTGGCAAGAGATCGGCTGCGCAAGCGCAGATGATGGATATCGCCAATCGCCAGCAGCAGTACCTGTTGGCCAACCGTGCCTTCGCTAGCAAGTCTGACCTGATCGCGACGGGATACAGCCTACCCAGCGAAGTGGCCGACAACTATGGATACGACATCACTTTGGGTGGAGCTGCGCCGCCGACTTTCATCATCACCTTCACCCCCATTGGGGTCCAGGCCAGTGATGGCAACCTGACCCTTGGCAGCGACGGCAGTAAAACGCCGGCGAGTAAGTGGTGACCGTCATGATGCTCTCGTCGCAGCGTGGTTTCACCCTGATCGAGCTCCTGGTCAGCATCCTGATCATCTCCTTTGGGCTGCTCGGCCTGGCCAAGCTTCAAGGCCGTATGCAACTTTCTGAAATGGAGTCCTACCAGCGCGCCCAGGCGTTGCTGTTGCTCAACGATATCTCCAGTCGGATGGTGGCCAACCCCAACAACTCATCCGGTTATGTAACGGGAAGCGGTTCGCCAGTCGGCACAGGCATGAGCTGCCCTGCCAGCACTGGCACTCGCCAGCAGATCGATATGAGTGATTGGTGCAACAGTCTGCAGGGGGCGGCGGAGATCGGCGCAGGCAGTGTCAAGGCCGGGGCCATGCTGGGAGGGCGTGGTTGCGTGGAGTCGCTGGGCAGTAACCAGTACCTGATTACCGTGACCTGGCAGGGTATGGGGCCCATCTCGGCACCTCCGGCCAGCGTGGCTTGCGGTAGCGGTAGCTACAACGGTGGCGCGGGATGCAGCAACGATCTCTGCCGGCGAGCGGTCACCACCATCGTTCGGGTGGCAACGCTATGAACAGCGCGCATCTGCAGAGAGGGTTCACCCTTGTGGAGCTGATGGTCGCGGTGACCATCAGCCTGCTGCTGATGGTAGCGATCCTTTCCCTTTACCTGAACCTGAGTCGCGCCAATGACGACATGGCCAAGACCAACTCGCTCATCGAGAACGGTCGTTTCGCGGTCGGCCTGTTGCAGGAGGACTTTGCCCACGCCGGCTTCTGGAATGGCCATGTCCCGCAGTTCGATGACCTGACGGCCATCGACATTCCTGGCGATGTACCCACGGACCTGGCCCCGGTGTGTGCGGATTTTTCCACCTGGACCGCTCAGGACCGGATCAACGCCGTGGGCGTTGCCGTGCAGGTCTATTCGGGCGTGCCGGGGGGCTGTTCGTCGATCATCACCGGCCTGGCCGCCAATTCGGATGTGGTCGTGATTCGACACGCCGAGACATGTGCTCCCGGAGTTGGCAACTGCGAGGCTCTGACGCCGGGCAGGGTGTACTTCCAGTCGTCCTTCTGCGACTCCGAGTTGGCCAACACCTTTGTGCTGGATACCGGCGGTTTTCTGCTGCATCAGCGCGATTGCATCACCCTGGCCGAGCGGCGCCGGTTCGTCACCAACGTCTATTACGTGCGGACTTTTGCGGTAACGGCAGGGGATGGCATTCCGACGCTGATGCGGGCGCAATTCGACTCGTCCGGCGGCGTGTCACCCTCCAATGGGCTGCAGGCGGCGATGCCGCTGATCGAGGGGGTGGAGGCTTTTCGCGTGGAGCTGGGCGTCGATAACCTCAGCGATACCGGGGCAGCCGTGAATTACAGCCAGCCCGTGTCCTGGGCCGACAATACCACCAAGACCTCACCGACCAACCGCGGGGACGGCTCGCCGGACGGCAGCTTCGTCCACTGCGGGGCGGCTTCCTGCACGACCGCAGAACTGACCAATGTCGTCGAGGCGCGGCTCTACGTCCTGGCTCGCAGCCGCACCACTACTCCCGGTTACACCTCCAGCAAGACCTATGCCCTCGGTGCGGCCACCCTCGGCCCCTTCACCGATAGCTACAAGCGGCACCTGTTCACGTCCAGCGCCACGCTGGTGAACGTTTCCCGGCGGAGGCAGACGCCATGAAGACCAAGAGCACGATGCACG
This sequence comes from Enterobacterales bacterium AE_CKDN230030158-1A_HGKHYDSX7, assembly GCA_046940325.1. GTDB lineage: Bacteria > Pseudomonadota > Gammaproteobacteria > Pseudomonadales > Pseudomonadaceae > Pseudomonas. The sequence continues at coordinate 352,345 of JBKYMN010000006.1, forward strand.
GCCAGCGCGGTGCGACGCTGGTGATTTCTCTGGTGATGTTGCTGATGCTGATGCTGATGGTCGGCAGCTCCTACACCCTCAGCGGCACCAACCTGAAGGCGGTGGGCAACATGCAGTTCCGTAACGAGGCGATTGCCTCGGCGAACATTGGCATCCAGCGGGTTGTCGCTTCCGCCTTTACTACGGTGCCTGTGGCCGAACAGTTGGACGTCGATATCAATAACGACGGCGCGACCGACTATGTCGTCTCGATGGCTGTACCGGTCTGCATGAGCGCCAAGCAGTCGTCGAGCTCCACTTTATGTGGCTTGGGCAACCAGAGCATGTGCGCTCAGGACTGGAACACCATCTGGGCGTTGAACGCGACGGTCACCGATGCCGTGACGGGAACGGCGGTGAATGTTCGTTCCGGCGTGCGGGTTCAACTCACCGACACGCAGAAGCGCGCGGTATGCGGAGCATGATCATGAACATTTGCAGCAAAGCCGCGCACTTCGTCCTGTGCTTGCTGAGCCTGGCATCGCTCGGTGCCCGCGCCGAAGACATTGACCTGTTCGTAGGGACTCCGGTCAACACCACGGATGCTCCGAACGTGCTGATCATTCTGGATAACACGGCCAACTGGACGACGCCTTTCGACAACGAGAAAGCAGCGCTGGTCTCGGTGATCAATGGGCTTCAGGTCAACAAGTTCCGGGTGGGCCTGATGATGTTCACCGAGACGGGCGGCGCCGACAAAGGGAACGACGGCGCCTATGTCCGGGCCGCCATCCGTTTGCTTGATACGGCAACCAAACCCAAGTACCAGACCCTGGTGAGCAGCCTCGACGTCGGTGCCGACAAGTCCAACGGTGGCAAGGTCGCCAAGGCCATGGAGGAGGCCTGGCTTTACTACTCCGCGGGTGCGCCCTACTCGGGGAACCAGAAGGCCAAGACCGACTACGCGGGTAATGCCTCCGGCAGTGCCGCATCCAATGCGATCTATGCGTTGGGCGGAAATGCTCTGCCCTCGAAGGCTGGCAGTCCCTACAACAATCCTGTTGTCGCCGGCTGTGCGAAGAACTTCATCATCTACATCAGCAATGGCGCGGCGCAGGACAACAACAGCGACCTCAATCAGGCCACCGCCGCCTTGAGCGCTGCCGGGGGGAGCACCACGGCGATTCCGATCTCGCCCAGCGGATCCCAGGATAACGTGGCTGATGAGTGGTCGCGATTCATGAAGAAGAGCAGCCTGGCTGTCACTACCTACACCGTGGATGTGAATAAGGTCACCACCGGTCAGGGCCCGGGATGGACCGCACTGCTCAAGAGCATGGCCAACGTCAGTAGTGGCAAGTACTTCGATGTGACCTCCAGTGGCACGCAGATTTCCGATGCGCTCAATGCCATTTTCTCGGAGATCCAGGCCACCAACAGCGTGTTCGCTTCTGTCACCTTGCCCGTCAGTGTCAACGCGCAGAGCACCTACCTGAACCAGGTGTTCGTGGGCATGTTCCGTCCCGACTCCGATTCCTTCCCACGCTGGGCTGGCAATCTCAAGCAGTACAAGCTGGGTCCGGTCAATGGCCAGCTCAAGACCGTGGACGCTGCGGGTAACAGTGCCATCAACAGTGCCACGGGGTTCATCACCGAGTGCGCGCGTAGTTTCTGGACGCCGACCGTGACGGACAGTTACTGGGGCTTCAAGCCCCAAGGCAGTTGCTTGACCGTACCGGGGTCGGACGCCTCCAACTACCCGGACGGCAACATCGTCGAGAAGGGCGGGCATGCCTATATGCTGCGCCAGTCAAGTGGTCGCACCATGAGAACCTGCGACCCGGCTGCCTGCACTGCGCTGACCAGCTTCGCCACCAGCAACACCGCCATCACCCAGGCCTTGCTGGGAGCCGTGGACGCGACTGAGCGCAGCAACCTGATCAATTGGGCTCTGGGTAGCGACAATCAGGACGAGAACACCAACGGCAACTCTACGGAGAAGCGCCCCTCGGTCCACGGCGACATCGTGCATTCGCGACCTGCTGCGATCAACTATGGCACGGCTGCCTCGCCGCAGGTGGTGGTGTACTACGGCGGTAACGATGGCGTGCTGCACGCCATCAATGGCAACCGCAGCGCCAGCATCGGGGCTGTTGCTGCGGGTAGCGAATTCTGGTCCTTCATGCCGCCGGAGTTCTATCCACGCATCAAGCGCATACGCGACAACACCGTCACTATCAGCTTCCCAGGGCATACGACTGGTTCGCCAACGCCCAAGGCCAAGGACTATGGGATGGATGGCTCGGTGGCTGTCGTCCAGCAGAGCGGCAGCACCTGGATCTACGCTGCCATGCGCCGTGGCGGGAGGGCAATTTACGCCTTCGACGTTACTTCGCCCTCCAGTCCATCTCTGAAATGGAAGATCGGTTGTCCCAACCTGAGCAATGATACTGGCTGTAGTACCGGTTACAGCGCCATCGGCCAGACCTGGGCGACCCCGACCAGCTTCAAGTCCCAGGGCTATGCTGGTGGAGCTTCGACGATTCTCGCGATGGGCGGTGGCTACGATCCCTGTGAAGACAGCGACCCCAGTAGTTGTACCGCCTCGTCCAAGGGTAATCGCATCTACCTGATGGATGCCAACACTGGTGCGCTGCTCAAGGAGTTCACCACGCTTCGCGGTGTAGTCGGAGATGTCGCGATGGTCACCAACAGTGCCGGGTTGGCCGTGTTCGGATACGCGACAGACCTGGGTGGCAATATCTACCGCATTTCCGGAGCTGATGCGTTCACAGCCATTGGTAGCACCCCGCCGGCCAGTTGGACCCTGACGAGAATTGCCGCCCTGGGGTGCGATACCGCCTCCAGTTGTACCGCAAACCGCAAGTTCCTCTATGGCCCGGAAGTGGCGTTCACCAACGGTCAGTACCTGATTCTGGTGGGCTCGGGAGACAGAGAGAAACCGCTGCTGGGCTATACCTCCGCCGCCAGTGTTGCCAATCGGTTCTACGCCGTGCGTGACAAGCCTGATGATACGGCCTGGCTGACCCAGGAAAGCGCCACTTGCGGCAGCAGCCTGATCTGCAATGGCTCGCTCCTGCCCATCACCACGACCGCCACGCCGAGTAATAGTCAGTTGGCCGCCTACCCCAAAGGCTGGTATCTGGCGTTGCAGTCGACGGAGCAGGTGGTGACCTCGGCGCTATTGCTGTTCGATTACATCAGCTTCAGCACTCACCAGCCGGCGGTGGCCAGCGCCACCAGTTGCGTCAGCCTGGGCACTGCGCGCAACTACAACATCAACTACCTCAATGCCTCCTCCACCAGCGGGCAGCGTTACGTGACCATACCTGGCGGGGGATTGGCGCCGTCGCCGGTGGCGGGAATCGTCGAACTCGATGATGGCACCCAGAAGGAATTCATCATCGGTGGCGGTGGTTGTGCTTCCGACTCCTCCCTACAGGGCTGCGAAGCAGTACCACCACTTTCCGGTACCCGGCCAAAATCCTGGGTGTTCTGGGATATCGAGCGATAGGAGGGCGAAGCATGGCAACTTCATCCGGGCATCGAGGTGGTGGGTTCACGCTGCTGGAGTTGATGGTGACCGTCGCGCTGGCGGCGACATTGGCCGCGCTCGCACTGCCATCGTTTGACGATGTCACGCTGTCGAGCAAGCTCAGCGCCAGTGCCAATGACCTGGTGGCTGGCGTGGCGGTGGCGCGCAGCGAGGCCATCAAGCGCAATGCAGTCGCCAGCATGTGCGTCTCGACCAACGGCAGCAGCTGTGGCTCGGGAGGCTGGGAGCAGGGCTGGATCGTCGTTGCTGGCGCTGCAGTGATCCAGAAGCACCCGGCTGCACCCAATGGTCTTAAAGTCTCCTCCAGTGTCACGAAGATCGATTTCCAGCCGTCGGGGGTAGGCAGCACCCAGGCGAGCATCACTGTCTGTCGGGCCTTGCCCAGGCCGGGCTCGCAGGAGCGCGTGGTCAACGTTGGGGCGACCGGGCGAGCCTACGTCAACAAGACCGCTACCGGGAGTTGCAGCTGACTGCGAGTCGAAGTTCTGCGCCTGGGCGGCGGGGGCGGCGCGAAAGGAAATCGCAGACAACAAAAAACCGGCCTGAGGGCCGGTTTTTCGTGGGTTTCAGGACTTCCTGGGAAGTCCTGAAACGATGTGGTGGTGCCCCGGGAGGGACTCGAACTTATTGATAGAAGGCCCGTGGAGTCTAGCTCATGCTGAGAGTTGTTCAGATAAGTGCCCCCAATTATGCCCCCAAAGAGAATTGTGCCCTGGCTACAGAGGTTCGGTAACGGTGACCACCGTCGAGTTGCAGTCCGCTCGGATGCTGTTGGGCAGATATTCTGAGGCGCTCGGGCCGTTGTCCTTGGATGCTTCTTTGCGTTCTAGGTACTTGCGAACGTTGTTCGCGCATTTGGCGCTGAAGAAGTCCTCACCGAGTAGGCGCGCGAGAATAACTAGGCCGCCGAATGCAAGCAGCCCAAGCACCAGGCCGTATGGCATTGGCGTAGTCAGTGAGATGTACGCAAAAAAGAAGATGCCGGCGGTAATGCAGTAGAAGAGCGATATGAGGCCAATCGCGGCTCCAACCCAATCGAGTCGAGTTATCCGGATGACAGGCGTGGCATCTTGTGGCCCTTGTTCAAGGTGCTTTGCCACCCAACGTAGCTGCGTGCGGTTCCACAGTCCTAGTGAGGCAATCTCTACTAGGAAAACCATCTTCTGCTTGCTCGCTGTTACGCCTGAGGCGACGCGGAAAGCCTCAAGCTCAATGGCATCATCCAGATACTGGGCGAGTGGGCGGTCATCCTTTTTAACACCGGCCCGCAGCTCGTTGAGCCGCTTGAAGCGCTTTTGTACGAAGTTCTTGTCGTGAAAGTCGAAGGCAGAGCCAAGCGTCGAGATGGTTTTGGCGAATACCAGCGCGGCTATTACCAGCACGCTGTAGCCGCTGCCTAAAACACTCTGCGCCTGCTGAAGTAACGCTTCCATACACGGACTCCCTTTTCTTCCCTGAAGGATGCTGCCTCTCTTGAGCGTCATCGTACCGCATCAAAGGTCGTAAGCTCCGGCCAAGCACTGCCGATTCGGGCTACCGTTTCCGGTTGGTTTAGTGATGCGCATCCCGTCACGATGTGGGTTTCGCTGCAAACCGGAACCGGCAACGAACTGCCAAGGAAAATTGGTATGTAGTCTGGGACTGGGACTCGAATTATCCTCAGAGGGTCCCAAATCCTTGCTGGACCGCTCGTTCCGAACGGCAGCGATCGATAGCCGTCTCTACCAAGGGCAGCTAACGGCCAGAAGCGGGCGGTCCATGCCAGAAGCAGATATCTCTTTTGCTGTTGCGTGCTTTAGCTGGCACAAGAAAGCTGATTTGCCAGCTACCTGTGAGGGTGGGGTATTGTGCCGCGATTGACGTGACAGCACTTTATCTCCGCAGTTCAGCTGTTACTTATGTATTCTTAACCGCCGCTTTCGGGGACTTTGGCGGCTGCTGGAAAACAAGGATTGATCACAGGAGTATCCCGCCAGATGTCGCAGGAAATGAAAACGCCCGAGAGCCAGAGCACTGGGCAGGAACTGCTAAGGCAGCGCTGGATCGACGGGGTGCCGCTGGTCGCGATCTGGGGGCAGCAAGCAGGGTGGTCGCAGACCATGCCTGACCCAGTTCTCAAGCGAGCACTAGAACATGCGTCCCGCACACCCGGCCAGGGATGGAAGTCGCTCCTGACTAATGTGCAGTTGGAAGCTGAGTTCTACGACTGGCTGGCTGAACGCTTTCGTAACCGCCCAGCTTCCCAGTTGGTGATCGAGGCGTCTCGTGTGCCGTGGGGAGCGGTCTTTACATCCTCTTTTGATAGCGGCTTGGCAAATTGTCTGGCCGGTGAAGGTCGCGAGCCTGAAGTCATCCTACAAGGGCAGCCCGCGCCTCGCGCTCTACGCAACACGCGCCGACCGCCCTTTTACTATCTCTTCGGCCAAGCTGGCCAACATGCCGACAGCCTGAAGCCACCAGTGAGCCGCCAGACGCTGTCGCAACGACGCATGACGCAAGCCTCGGTGATGCTCGGCCGCGCTCTGGAGACTGTGACACCACTAGGCCTTCTGGTAATTGATGGTTACGACCCGTCGACGGACTGGCTTCGCGCTGAGGAGCTACTGGCCGCTATTTCCGGCGCCCCTAGGAATGGTGTGCTGTGGTGCGGACCTGATCCCGCCTTGTCGGAGGATGACCAGGTTGTTTTCGACGAACTTGTCCATAACGGTGTCGTTGTTCGCGAACCTCGTGCATTGGGTGTGATCGTTAATGAATTGGTTGAAGCAATAGGCGTTCCTGATCCGGCGTGCTGGGATGATCCGGAAGTCATAACGCTCAAGAATGGGCGCAGCATCAAAACTACTCCCAACCTTCGCCTAGTAACTCAAGCCTCCGCATTGTTGGTTGATGATTCGTGGGCCGTAGTACCAGATCCATTGTCGCGCAGCGAAATGGAGCTCGAATTCGAAGCCTTCCATGGCAACTCCACGAGTTTCCGCAAGATCGCAGATGGCGTGCAGCGTGGATTCGCGATCGAGCGCCAGTTTGAGCACGCGCTCCTTAAGCGTGTCGATCAGGCGCTTGAGCAACACCACGCTGCCTCGGCAATCGTCCTGCACGGCCAGTCAGGGGTTGGCAAGACAATCGCGTTGGCGCGACTGGCGGTCCATGCCAAGAGGCAGGGCAATGCCGTTCTCTTCATCAACCGCCGTGTGCCGCAGGCGACCGACATCAGTGATTTCCTCACTGCAGTGGATGAGCAGCAGGGAGTCACTCTGCTTCTGGTGGACACGATGTCCCCGGTGTCGCGCTACAACGATCTCCTGCGGGCCCTGCGCAGCGTAGGTCATCGTGTCGTTGTTGTGGGGTCGTCGTATCGCTTGAGCTTTGATGGAAAAGCGCCGGGTCGCTTCGTCGAAGCAAGAGCACAACTTAACCCTACGGAGCAGAGTCATCTTCTTGAGGTGGCCCAGAGATATGTTCCCTCCGTAATAGAAAGGGTTAGGAAGGAAAAAGGAAATGAGTACGTTCTCGCTGGCTTCTATCGCCTCTTACCACACAGCCGCGGACGGTTGTCTGAAGGTCTCGGCAAGGAAGTTGATCGTGCGCGCCACGAACTGCGCAAGAAGGCCTCGAAAATTCCGCCACAAGAGCCGGGGGCCCTCGCTCTTGCATTCATGAAAGCGGGATTTCCAGTCGATACGAAGCAATTCCTGCCGGACGCGAGCCCCACCGGGTCTTCTGATTCTCCAGAGGCTCGTGCCATCGACCTAGTCATGGTCAGCAGCCGCCTGTACAAGCCTGTGCCGTTAAGCATCGTGCTGCGGGCCGTCGGTGCTGATCACGGCACCACTGGCACGTATAGCATCGATAGCTTGCTGGAACTCATCCGTGACCAAGACTTATTCCGGTGGATCTACGCTGACGAAGAACAAACCGACGTGCTGGTCTCGGCGCGCTTACAGATAGAAGCGCGCCTAATTTGTGAAGCAAGGTTCGGCAGTCCGAAACATGAGGCCGACGCTATCCGCAACCTGATCGAGGCGGCCGTACGATCAGGTCCAGAAGGCAATGATGAGACGGCCTACGTCGTCGATCTTGTTCATGCAGCGGGTCCGGACGGACCGGAGGGAGGACGGTACAAGGAGAGCTACGCGCAGATCGCGCGATCCCTGTCCATTCTGCGCGCGAAGACGACGCCTAATGCCCGCTTGATGCTGCAAGAGTCAGTCCTTCGCCGGCACTACTTGCGCACCCACAAAAACATCGAACAGCCTGAAAAGGTTGAGTTGCTCAACGAAGCGGTTGGTGTGGTTGATGAGGCGCTCGATCGTATCAACCAACAGGGCTCATCGGGCCTTTACGCTGCACGTCAAACGGTCGACAACCTTTGGAATGAGCGTGCAGCGACGTATGGGTTCTTCGCGACTGATGCCGTCGAGAATGGTCAAAATGCTAGTGCGTGGTCCGCATACAAGGCTGCGCATGATGCAGCGGCGCTCGCGAAGGCAAGGCGGGAATCGTCGTTCTCGCTTGATGTTTCCTTGTGGATGCCCACCGGTATCTTAAAGTTGCAAAGCACGTTGACGGAGACGCAGCGCCTGGAGATTGCCGCAGATCTCCGATCGTCCATTGACGGCGTTGACGAAAGCATGCTCGACGAGGCGCAACAGCAGAAGTTCCAGACTAGGCGCTTGGTTGCGGGATCAGTGATGGCAGACGACGCGCTTTCCGAGGATGCTTTTGCCCGATTGGACGAGTCCGGCTCAACCGCTGGCTACTTTATTCGCGCGCGATACCTCGCCCCGGAGGTCATGCCGCAGACTGAACCCTCAGCGCAGGACGTCGCCGGGGCGCAGAAGTGTGTCACTTATCTTAGGCAGCACTACGACAAGATATCCCAAGACGATCGCTGCTTACGGCTGTTGCTTGATATGGAATGGGCGGTCCGCACGCAAAAGTGGTTTATGCGCGGGGTCCGTCAGCCCTTCCCTGCATCCACCGATTTCCGGGAAATGGTCCAATACATCGTTGGAGACATGGCGCTACTGGGCGAGGACAAGCTGGCGACTAAATACCGTTACCTGCGCGCCGTGACTAAATGGCTAGAAGGCAATGAGAAAACCAGTCGCGAGCTATGGGCAGAGTTGGCGTCTGATACCGAGTTTGCTGATTCTCAGCGTGTTTCCTCCCGTCACGTGCTTACTGATGGGAATGGCACACCGATCATGTATCGCGGAGTCGTAGAAAAACAGCTCGGTTCCAGTCGCTTTCAAGTGCGTGTTGAAGGCATGGGGCTCATTGATCTGCTAGCAGAGTACTTTCCGGCTGTTGAAATTGCATTCGGACGTATGGTGCCCAGTTTCCACATCGCTTTCAATTATCGCGGCCCCATTGCCGAACCCCCGGGTAATCTGCGGAGGCACGGACGATGAGTTTCCTGCGTTTGCAAGAGGCGGTCATCGCTTTCACCGACATGGTCAATGCAGACCTTGGCGAGGGTGTGATCCACCCAATGACCCTCGAGGCTCCCGTGCCACCCCCTGACGAGTTGCATTTCAACAGGCTCGTAGTGTGGTGCTATGGCTTCTTTTATGAGGCCGCGGTGGATGTTCTCAAGGAATGCAAAGCGCTGCTTAAGACGCGCGACCCCGATCAGACAAATTTGTATGACCGTTCTTCACGTGTGGTTCAGAACCTCCGTACCTACAAGGTCCACAATCTGGCGCCGAGCAAGGATAATAGGAAGAAGCAGCAGTTGGCCCAAGAGTGGATTGCAAGCGCGATGGCCAAGGGCCAGGGGTTTGAGGGGCCTATCCAAGAGTTGTGCGAGATCACGCTGGCCATGCTCAACGCCGTGACTGCCGCGTGGAAAGAGGCAACGCAAGATGCTGGTGACCGCTTACAGCTGATCGAGCGCGTCGTAAATAGCCTAGAAGCTGTCTGGCAGCCTCATCAGTTGGACGAAATCGTCGACAGTGTTGCCGCTGAGATCAAATTGAATGGTTTTGACGCAAAAGCCTTTAGGGCTATTCATCTCGATACATGGCGAAGCAGTGCTCGATGCTTCGTTGATCGGGAGTCCGCAACCCTAGGACTTCGGCGCGCCATTCGCAGCGCCTTGGAAAATACATTCGGTAAGGCCGGCTGATAAAGGCTGTGCCCCCGCGAGGAGGTGTCCTCAGCGGCGTTACAACAAGTTGGTTACGGCGCCGCTCTCGGGGAACTCGACCTAACTTTAAGTAAGGTGCGATGGGACAGTTGAGCCCCACGCTACATGCAGCCTTCTCCGAAGTGCTGGATGAGGTCGCTGCACCGATATTTTTCGGTTGTGCGCCGTTCGGCCCCATACTTGATGACCATCTGCTGGCTCACGCGGGGCTTGAGAATGGGGCAGAAATAGTTCTGGAGTAGGTGGAAGCGTTTGGAACGCCTTTGATCTGGTGTCCTTGAAGCCTAGTCATAGATCGAAAAATACGTACTCGCTGCGAAAGGGCCACTTCTGTCCGGCAGCTATCATCGCTTGGGGAAATTAGGGCGTTTGCGAGATTGGAGCCTAGTTGGTGTATCGATTGCCTAGAGGTCATGTCGCTCCTGGGTTTCAGACTATCGACGAAACAACAACCAACCTCTGAATATGGCCATATATAGTGGAAAAGCGGGGCTCGAATTACCCGCATGAAATGATTTTCCGCCAGGGGCCCCCACCCACACAAACACGAACTCAGCCTTCAGCTCGGTCTAATGGCCTCAATGGGAAAGGAAGTATCGGGCTCACCCGATCGAATAGGCGGTGGAAATAGGCTTGATAAACAGCGAACACACCTAGCAGCAACCCTGCCCCAGCTTCGGGATTACTCGCTAGGGCCGACTTAATCGAACTCCGCGAGCTATGCGCCTTTGCCAGATCCTCTGCACTGAGCAGGGTTGCCAGGCGCTGGAAGTGCAGGTCATGGACTCTCTCGATAAGTGGCAAAACCGACGCGGAGGTGAAGTCTGCATGTACCTCGTGGGCGAATTGGTTTCGGATATTTTTGATCGCCCTGAGCAATGCGGCGTCGCCTTCAGTAATGATTGATGTGAGTAAGGCTAGCTGGATGCGGGCACCGAAAGATCCGCATGGAGCTCGCCCATCGCCATTAACCCCCAGAAATGCATGTATTTCACCACTCGGCCCAGCCAACCTTTTTGCCAGCAACTCTGCCAATGCTGAGTCGAGTACAGCTCCAGCGACGACTGCAAGCTCACGCCTAGGAAGCGCGCGATACTCCTCATAAATCATTTCACTGCCAGGGAATACATCCCGCATCCACTGCTCTGTTTTCCACGCCATGATGGTCGCCTTTATCCTAGGTCTGACAGACACTCAGCCGGCAGTCCTACCTGAAGAAGCCACCTGAGTAGGTGGAGAAACGTTGCGCCGAATGCCTATCGATCAAATAGCCGTCAAATAGCGCTTCTCTCTGAAGCCCTAGTCCCACAAGGGGGCAGGAGCTCGCCCTCACCGTCCGCCCGGGCGCCAATCAAATAGCCGTCAAATAAACGGCCATCAGGCCCAATACGGTAGGTACCGCGAGTTTTTGTTTGACTGGCCTTCGTCGTAAGGCTTGATCAGACCTGCATCGCGTGCGTCTCGGATGATCCGGGAGGCCATCGCGCTGTTAGCGGGCGTGATGCCAAAGCGTTCACGCAGCGTCGTATTCGTCATCGGGTCTCGCATCACGTAACGTAGGCAGGCGTGCAGATAACAGGCGTGGACGCGCTGCTGCTTATCCATATCACGTAACCCCCTATGAGCGTATAAGACCACACGAAGCGAGCCGTCTGGCCGCTCCCAGCTCGGTGGAGGAAGCTGGTAAAACTCGGTTTCGGAAACCACCTTATCAACACCGCTTCCCCGCTCCTCGCAGACGCCGACGCGCCGCATAAACGAAGCTAGGGCCTCATTTCTTGACCTGGGAGGGCTATCGAGAAAGCGATCAACCTCGACTAGCGGCTCTCCAGGGTTGGTGATCTCCAAACGATCTTCAAATATCTCCACCATCGGCCCTGCGCCTGTGATAGAGAAATCTTGGTGAATGAGAGCATTTGCAATTAGCTCGCGGACTGCCAAGTCCGGGTACATCGGGACCTCTTTCCTAAGTGCCTTTCCGATGAACTCGTTTCTTGGAAGAAGCGCGGTCAGGAAGTTCATTAGCCCTTCGAACCCACTGGCATAGCCTTTATGGCCCGTTTGCTCCCTCAAGGTTTTCAGGCGGCTTTTCCCTTCATATACGATTAGGCGCAAAGCCTTCCGGGAGAGAGAAGGAAAATAATTCAACTCCTTGGCAAAAAGGATGGCACCTAAATTCGTTACCTCCCAGCGCTTTGCTTCATCGCAACGCAACATTCCGTCTTCTAGAAGGCGCGCCAGAATTCCTTCTTGGTTGGTGGGCAGGGGATTATTAAGAAGCTGAAAATAGGCGGTGTAATCAAGCAGGGCAAGAGCATCGGCTGCATCAAGATCTGATGCAGCTGTCAATTGCTCGAACGGAGTTTTGTCAAAGGCTCGCCAGAGCGCCCGCTCCTGGTCGGGAAAGTCTTTTAACGGCTTCTTGTAAGTCCCGATACGGACCATCTCCTTCCCGTCAAAAGAAGTTGGCTTTCCGTATGCATTCGGTATTTCCAGAAGCGCTACTTTTTTCTCATCAACGTTGAAAAAATGGAAGCGAAAGTGGAGCCGCGGACTGAGCAGGCGAAGCAACCAACTCTCCAGTTCTTCGTTTCCCTTTTTAGCCTCAAGTGGATTGAAGGTAGTGCCCACAATTTCGTGGTTGGAATCATCTACACCCCATATCAAATAGGCACGACTCTTCCCCTCTAAGGTCGCAGAGTTAGATAGCGCAGAGATGTACTCCCCAATTTCCTGGGGGTCTGAATTATTTCTCTTGAATTCCAGCCATGGTGTCTCGGCAGGGAGCTTACACAGCTCCTTGATCAACCCTGCAAGATATTCCGCATCGCGTTCCAAGACCATTCCACCCTCCTCAGCAAGCCATGAGTGTAACTACGGTTGAAGAACAGAGCATCCTCGCGCCAGGGATGGCGAAGGCACGATGGATAGAACAGGCTTTGAATGTACAACGTCCGAGCCAGGCAAACCTTGCTTAAAGCCAGTAAGCATGGGCATTTCAGAGCTATTGGGGCAGTCAATGCCCTGTACATCGACAAATTGCAAAATGCTCACCCTGCGCAGGCGATAAAAAACGCTGCAGCCCATGTCAGCCGGGGCTTTCAGCAAAGCGCCAGGCGGCCTGTGGTGGAGCATCCTAAAAAACCAAAATTTCTGCCTTACCGCGCGGCTCGACGCCTCCCCCGTGGGGGCGGGGGTGGGCCAGGGTCCCCGCTAACGATTGCTCAGGCAAGTCGATTGAACCTGGGAAAAGTGCGCCCAGTCTCTCGTATAGAAGCTGTGCAGAGGGAGATTCAGTCGAGGGCGATATGGCTACGGGCGCAGTCACAGAACGTTACATCGTTCGCTATAAGCGCGAGGGATGGACTTACGAGTTTGAGGTGACTGAGGGGCAGATGGCTGAGGAGGTCGCTGCTCGTCACGTGGCCACGCGTATCGGCGTTGGCATGCTGGATAGCCGCGGCTTACTGAAACCCTATCAGACCATTCGATATGAGTTGGCGGCGCTGAACGTGTCGGAGATCAGCTTTCATCGCGCAGGTTACTAGCGGTAGACAGATTGTTAGGCCTGCCAATTTAGGCTGCCTGGATTCGGGACGTGCGGCCTCAGCGAGCTCTTTCTCTCGCCGAGGTCCGCCCTTCAACGTTATGCCGAGACCTTCACCAGGTCATCCAGGGAAACCTCGTCGGAGGCGTCTACCACTTCGGTACGGGTGAGGGTCTCGCGGTCCTGCGTGCCGAACAGGGGGATGTGCAGTTTCGTCAGGTGCGCTCCCCATCCACCGTTGACCCGGTCCGCCGCAACTAGGCGAGCACCGATGCCGGCCAAAGTCTTGGCCGCAGCGTTCCACTCCTCTGCGTACTTGCTCCACAGCGCTTCCGACAACTCAGCCTTGGCCACCTGCTCGCGCTGCCTGGAGTCGCCGGCCTGCTGCTTCATGTTGACCACTTCGCTGTCCATGGTCTCGATGGTGCGGCGCTTTACGCGGATAGTGGCCTCGGTCGCCAGCGCCAGCTCCACTGCTTTCTCCAGTTGCGTGCGTGCGGCTTTCTCTGCCTTGGCGTCCTCCGCCTGGGCGAGTGCCTGGCCGGCAGCCTGCTCGGCCGACTCCGCCGCGGACTGTGCTGTGGCAATCTCCTCTTCGATCCCCTGGCGTCGCGTTGCTGCCTGTTCGATTCGAGCTTGTAGCGAGGCCTGCAGGCGCTGTTCGGTGTTGATTTGCTCCATGGCTTGAGCAATGGCGGCCGATGCCGACTCGGCTTTCTCGACCAGCTCCAGGCTACGCTCGGTCTCCTGCACGAGCCCGCGCAGGGTGTTGATGCGCGCCCTGGTATTCGATAGATCTTCCATCACCTCGTGGCTGCCGTTGTCGATGTGATGCAAGGTCGTGCGCACGACCTTCTTTCGCAGTTCCGCCAGCTTGGTTTCCAGGCCAGGGACTCGTGCCTCCAGTTGCTCGATCTCTTCCAGGTAGTCATCCCGCTGTTGGAGCAGCTGTTCAGTGCGGTTGGACAGCGGGTGTTTACGGGTTGCAGCTTTCATGTGACCTCCATAGGTCAAAGTAAGCGCCAGCCCTGCGGCCAGCGCAGGGTTGGTGTTACTCAGTGATCTCGGCACCGGGCCAGCGCCAGCGCGCTTCGATCAGTGCCTCTTCGAATGTCAGGGGCGGCGTGATCATCGTGCAGAGCGGCTTGCCACCCTGCGTGATCGCCCAGTGCATGCGTCGCGTCTTGCCGTCCATGGAACCCAGTTCGGCGAGCAGCTCGAGGCGGTGCCGGCGGACGTATTGGCGGATCTCTTCGGTGAGCCGGCTACCAGGTGAAATGCTGACCTTGTTGCCGCTGATGCGGGCGGCGAAACCACGTTCGGTGAGAAAGTCGAGGGCAGACATCAGAACTCCTCCCGGTCGGCTTCATCGTGGGGAGTCGCCTTTGCCTTGCCTGTACCTTTCCTTGCAGGGGGTGTTTTATCCGTAACATCGTCACAACCCGCGCCAGCCGTGGCTTTCAGCTGTTTTTTATCCGTCACGGACGGGGGCGGTGTGACGCTTCCAGATTGGCTGGAAGCCTCGCCGTTACTGGCTTGTGCCGATGTGACGCTTGTGACGGGGGTGCTAGGGGAAAGGTATCGACCAAAGGCGTCACGGAACTGATCGAGGGAGTAGCCCTTTTTCGTCATGACACCGACGCGGACGGTCCCCGACTTCACGCCGAAATCAGCCAGCTTCGCGGAGAGCTGACGAGGCGACATTGCCTTGCCTCTGTTCCACGTCGACCAAGGTGCTTCCTCATCCGCGATGAGGTATTCGAGCAACTCGGCGCTGAATAGCTTCGTGGCCTTCTTGGCGTCGAATGCAGCCTTCACGTCACCCAGCAGCTCGACGCCGACACTGGGCGCATCACCCTCCAGACCGTGCAATGCGATTGCGGCAGTGCGTGCCGACTTCGGCCAATGCGCGCCGGCCTGGTCAGCGATCGCCAGCAGCGGTTCCCACGAGTCGTTGGCGCGATCGTTCAGCCCTTCGATGGGCTTCGGCCGTGCCTTGCCGATCGCCTCGGAGTTGTCCAGGGCGAAGCGAGCCAGCCGCGACCGCAGTTGCTCCCACAGTGCTGGATCAGAGTGGCGCAGGTTCTCCACGCTCTCGCCGGGTGTGCGACGGCGCAGGCGCAGCGGCACGCTCCGATCAGCTAGCGTGTCGGCGATGCGGCCGATACCACACAGAGCCTTCGCGCCCCACACGTTGAACGGAGTAGGTATGTGGTCGTCACCCACGCAGCGGATGACCACTGCGCTATCCCGAGTGAAGCCAGCATTGAGGATGCCGCGGGCGTCTTCGTGTGCAGCGAGGAAGGCGTCAACCTCATCGATCAGGAGCGTCGGAGACCACAGCTCGATGGAGCGGAACAGCGCTGCCGGCCCGATGTTCGACACCTGCAGCGGGCGGTTGACCAGCTTGCCCAGGGCAGTGAGCAGGACCGACTTACCGCAGCGTTTCTCAGGAGCCGTGATGTTGGCGATGGGGGCTATCTGCACCACGTCGACCAACCAGGTGAAGGTGGCCCAGAGTGCCGCGGCGCGAAGCGTCTCCTTCTCCGCGATCACGTGGCGGGCGAGCGCCTGGGTGACGTCATCCAGTAGCTCGGCGCCATCCACCGGCTTCGACCAGGGCTCCACGTCGGCAAAGATGCTTTGCCCTGCAGCAGTTCCTGCTTCCGACTCGGCCGAGACGGTCAGGCGATCGAACTCCGCCATGCTCAGCATCTTGGTTTCCTTCACCTGGATGCGCAGGCGGGCGAAGGCTGCAGGGTCCTTGCTACGCATTGAGCGCAGCTCCTCGAGCACGGCCGGCGCGTACAAGGCGCCAGCGTCTTCGGAGAGGTTGTGGATGGCTTCCTGTATCGGGCTCTTGGCCTTCAGGGTGATCGGGCTACTCATGCGCCAGCCCTCCACACGTGCAGATCGTTGAAGTCGGTGAGCGATGGCGGCGCGTCGTCGGGCCAGTCGGGGAACGTCACCAGTGCGCCGGCGGCGAGCGCTGCAGCGGTGGCTGCAGTGCGCCCCGGATTGCCGGGTGTGTTGCGGTCGTCGTCACCGGCAATTACCAGCTGTACCTGGTCGCCGTAGCGGGCCTTAAGCGCCAGCGCCACGGGCATCAGGTTGCCGGCGTTCATCGCGCAGGCCACGGCCATGCCGGAGCTCTCGTGAATGGTTGCGCCCGTTGCCCAGCCCTCGCAGATGTACAGCGACTTGCCGGCCGTGATCTGGCCGAGCGGCGAGTAGCAACCGGTGACGCGCCCTCCGAAGAGGAAGCGCTTGCGGCCGCTGGCACCGATACGCTGCAGGTTGACCAGTTCGCCGGAGTGGTAGAGCGGCACGAGCAGCTCACCGGCTCGTTGCCGCAGCGCGTAGGAGCGAATGTGCTTGTTGGCCAAGTAGGCGTGAGCGGGATCTGCGCGACGGGCACTTTCCCACCAACGGAGGGAAAGCTCTGCCGCGGTCTGCTGGCGTTCTTGCTGTTCGGCTTGCCGTTGCGCGCGGGCCTGCTCGATCCGCTGCCGGCTTTCCTCAAGCTCGATGGCGGACAGTTCGCCGGCGTTGCTCCAGTGATGGACCTGGGCGCTCTTCCACGTACCGAAAGCGCCAGCCGCTACCCCGTCCACGAACAGCACGTACCAGCCATTGCGGCTGCCGACCCGATCACCCGGCACGTGGAAGCGGTGAATGCTGCCGTCGCCTTCAGGCAGCCAATCCAGCTGCCCGAAGATACCCTGCAGGGCCTCTCGGAAAGCGTGTTCCACTTTCTGCAGGCAAGCCGATCCCGTCAGCGCTACGCGGCGCTGTTGAAAAGTCGTCATGGGTTTACTCCTTGGTCAGGCCGTTGAATGCCTGGGCAGTGGGAGTGGGCGCCTGCAGCATGGCGCTCAGTTCATCGCGCGCTCGCAGTCGGGCCTGGGTCATCGCCTCGCAGGTCTGCGCGACGCCGTACACCGTTCCGCCGTACACGTTCAGCACGCTCTCAGGGCGAACGCCCCGCAACTTGCTGGCGGCCTTCTTGGCTTCACGGCGCTTGGCGAAGGGACCGCATACACCGAACGGCAGGACTGGCCGGCGCTCATCGAGGACGAAGAAGTAGCCAACGGCCTGGCTGCGCTTGGGAGCGAATGCCTTCATGCCGCACCTCCCTGCGCCAGCGCCTTGAATGGAGCAGTGCTGAGTACGTCGCGAGCATCGTGAGCAGCGCCCACATGGCGATGGCGCCAGCAGAAGTTGGAGGACAGCACCTGGACGTTTTCCAGATGGGCGCCGAGTTCCATGCTGATTGGAGACTGCCAGCCACCCACAGCAGGGATGACGACCAGGCGGATCAGGTTGGCCAAGTGCTCGAACTCCGCGCGGGCGGCGTTCATGTAGGCCATGTCCATGTCGCTGAGGCGAGCGTCACCTACCAGTTCGATGAAGCCGAGGCGGTTAACTTGCTGCATGGTCCACCCCCTGCGCTTCGAGCGCGCGGACTTTGGCCATGGCGGCGTTGTAGCGAGCGAGACGAACAGAGAGGGAGGAATCGGCACGGAGTGCAGCCAGGGCGATAGCCCGGAGAGCTGCGGCATGTGCGAGCGGATTGCGAGTGTGCATGGGCGACATTCCAAGTTGGGGTTGGAACTGCCACCGTTCGCGGCCAAGCGAATTAGGGTGGCAGCTGTACGCGGGTTGGCCGACCGGGACTTGGCACCCGGCACACCCGAAGGTGTCCCACGCACAGCCGCCATAGCACGAATGTGCAGACGCAAAAAAAGCGCCTGCAATCGGGTTGGGGCGCCTGCGCGCCAAGTTGTCCGACCGGCCAAGGTCGGTCACGGGATTTACCGTGACGACCAAACCATACCCCTGGCGGGAGGTGAGTGCAAGGGCACCCATTACACACCGCCCTCGGAGCAGGCGCCCCGGGTAGCTCGCGCTGCAGCGAAGTGGTCCTGGCTCACTTTGCTTACCGCATGGATGGGCAGCCGTGCCCTACGCCGATCTTTCCGGCCACGCTGCGAGCAATCCAATTGCGGGATGTTCCCGCATTTAGTTTTGGACTCATCACACGGCAGCGTGCCGATGTAGTACAGCGCCACCCGCTGATGCTTGCGGCCGTGCTCGTCGGTCTTGGTGATCAGGTGGGTTTTGATCGGATAGCCGCGATCACGGAGCTCCTGGATGCGTGCGGCGGGGTGGAGGATGTTGAGTTCAGCCCGAGCAGTGAGTGTATCTACAGGGCCATCCTGAACCCGAGCGAGCAGGCGTGCGCGCTGCGCCTCGGTGTCATTGTTGGTCGCATCCATTTAGCCTGCCTCGCCGCGATTTTCGACGATGCGAGCGTCGCACCAGGCAACCACCTCGGCCTCGATCCAAACGGCGGATTTCGGCCCAAGCAGAACTTGTCGGGGAAACGCGCCACTGGCTATGCGTCGATAGATTTCCGAGGTGGAGAGCGTGGTGAGGCTTTTCACCTCTCCGAGCTTAATGAAACGGCGTGTGGGGTGAGTGGTTCGGAGCTGAGCGGGGTTGGCCATGTAATCGCCTCCTTGGGAGGGGTAGGGAACATGGCGCTATCGTCCTGATTAGCTGGAGCGATCTACAGTCCCGGCTGCACGGCAAACAGTACACTTTGCGAGGCAGGCTGTACGGTTTGCTCAGCAAACTGTACGGATCAGTCAGGGCGCTTCTCGTGAGCTGTAATCCAGTCGTACAGCGTCCGGTACTTGACTCCCTCCCGCTGCCCGACGATTCGCGCGAAGTCTGCACGACTCTGATATTCGCCAGCTGTCGCGTCCCACTCCTGAAGAAGGACTTCTTTGAGGGCGTTCGTTGGGGCGTGGCGCAAGGCAGCGCGGTCAACTGCAGCTGCACTCGTTAAAAAGTCATTCAGAAAACTATGGAACATGCTGCCTTCGCGCTCGGAGATGGCTCGCTGAACATCCAGCAACTCAGCGACAGTGGTCATGGCCTCCGCCATATCTCCCGCTTTACAGGCCCCACACAGACTGTCCAATAGGTAGATTTGCAGAGTGTTCATGTTGGCGCCCAAGCGCTCTTTGCCAAATCCCACACGACCTTGGGAGTCCGCGTTATCAGGCTGTACCTGGCGCCAGATGTCCTCAAGCTCTTCAGTGAGCACCTTTTCAAATGCTTTGCTGTCGTAGGACTCCTGATGCCGGAAATGCCCAAATTCTGTGCTGATGGCGAAGCTCTTAAATGAACTGAGCACTTCTTCTATGAGCTCGCTGGGTACGCTTTTAATCCGCTCAGGCTGGATCTGCCGCTGGTGAATAAAGTCCGGCAGCACCCTGCAGACTTCCTGGACGTCTATGTGGTGTATGAATCTGCGCATGCGTTCCGCCCTCTAGAAAGTGGAAGTGCCGTTGCCCTGAAGCGGCATAGAGATTGAGTCTGCCCAGGCCTGCATCATCTCGCGGCGCTGCTCTAGGTAGGTTGCGTGGTTGTATGTGTCCCGCATCTCGTCCTTGTCACCGTGCGCCAGCTGCTTTTCGATCCAGTCCCGGTTGTAGCCACGGCTGTTTAGCTCGGTGCTGAGCAGGTGCCGGAAACCGTGACCGGTTTGCCGATCCTTGTACCCGGCTTCGCTCAGCGCCTTGTTGATGGTGTTCTCGCTCATCGGGCGCTTGGTGTTGTTCCTTCCGGCGAAGACCAGCTCATATTCGCCGGTGACCTCGTGGAGCTCCTTGAGAATGGCGACGGCCTGGCGGGGGAGGGGAACGATGTGGGGGCGGCGAGCCTTCATCCGTTCCTTCGGGATCGTCCAGGTAGCCTTCTTCAGATCGAACTCGCTCCAGGGCGCCATGCGGAGTTCACCAGGTCGAACTGCTGTGAGCACCAGCAAATGGATTGCGTGCTTGGTCAGCAAGTTGATGCGTGCCTCATCGATTCGCTGCAGTAGCTGGGGAAGCTCCTGGAATGAAACGTGGGGGTGATGCCTGAGCGTAGGGGCATGAGCAGCGACCACGTCCAGGTCCGTGGCGGGATTCAGCTCGATCACTCCCTTGGCCAACCCGTAGCGGAAGATCTGGCTAAGCCACTGACGCGACTTCTTGGCGACGTTGAATGCACCGCGCGCCTCGATGCTTCGAACCAGCGCCACCAGGTCCGGCCGGGTGATTGCCTTGAATGGTGTCTTGCCGAGCGCCGGAATCAGATCCGACTCAAGGTAGGCCATGGTTTTGTCGGCTGTGGATTTTGCCCACCGCGGGCGACGGTACTCATGCCACTCGCGAGCTATTACCTCAAAGGTGAGGCTGTCGATAATCTCGGCCTCTCTCTGCGCCTTTCGCTCCAGGGATGGGTCTTTGCCATCGGCCAGTTGCTGACGTGCGTCGTCGCGCTTCTTGCGAGCCTGCAGCAGGGTGACCGTTGGATAGGTGCCGAGCGCCAGCCCTTTCTCAGTTCCTCGCACCCGGTACTTGAGCCGCCACAGCTTCGAGCCGTTGGGATTGATCAGTAGGTAGAGGCCCTGAGCGTCGCTGAGCTTGTACGGCTTTTCCTTTGGCTTAGCCGCCTTGATGGCGCTATCAGTCAGAGGCATCGGAGCCTCCCACCGGGACAGCATGAAGGAAGGCGCGGATGGCTGCCGTCTGGGCTGGGTTGAGATTGAGGATTTGCGCCGGTGTTTCGATGGTGAGTGCGCCGTCCAGCGACATGACCAAGCGGAAGGCCTTCGCCCTTGCGCGCTGATTCTGTTGCTCAGCCTTCGCCTCTTTCCGCACTGCGCTCGGATCTGTGCCGGCTTTCAGCATTGCGCGAGCTTCATCGCGAGCTTGGCGTGCTTGGTCCAAGGAGACAGCAGGGAAGGCGCCCAGGGAGATCCTGTTTTCCTTGCCGCCGAACCGGTACTTGAGGCGCCACAGTTTCGAGCCGTGGGGGTTCACCTCCAGGAAGAGGCCGGCGCCGGCACTTACCTTGTAGGGGCGGTCTTTGGGCTGCAGGGCTGAGAGGCCCGAGTCGTCTAGGGTTGCGCTCATTCTGGGGGAATCGTCCGTGACCGAACTCAGATTCCCCCATATATGCCCCCAAATCGATGGGCTTACAAGGGTTTGGTTGGGAATCGCAGGCAACAAAAAACCGGCCAGAGGGCCGGTTCTTCGTGGGCTTCGGGATTTCTTGGGAAGTCCTGAAACAATGTAGTGGTGCCCCGGGAGAGACTCGAACTCTCACTCTGTCGCCAGAAACGGATTTTGAATCCGCCGCGTCTACCATTCCGCCACCGAGGCAATGGCGCGGCAGTATAGGGAGGCGCTCTGCGCCGGTCAATCGGCTAGATTGGTCAGAATTTGGCATTTCCAGTAAGATACGCGCCCCTTCGAGATAGCTCCCCCATGCGCGTCGCTGACTTTCATTTCGACCTGCCCGAGGCGTTGATCGCCCGCCATCCGCTTCCCGAGCGCCGCAGCAGTCGCCTGCTGGTGCTGGACGGTCCGAGCGGCGAGCTCAGCCATCGGCAATTCGCTGACATTCTCGGCTTCCTCAAGCCGGGTGACCTGATGGTGTTCAACAACACCCGGGTGATTCCTGCCCGCCTGTTCGGCCAGAAGGCCTCCGGCGGCAAGCTGGAGATCCTCGTGGAGCGCGTATTGGACAGCCATCGCGTGCTGGCCCATGTGCGCTCCAGCAAATCGCCCAAGCCGGGATCGAAGATCCTCATCGACGGCGGCGGCGAGGCCGAGATGCTGCAGCGCCATGATGCGCTGTTCGAACTGGGCTTCAGCGAGGACGTGCTGCCGCTGCTCGAACGCGTCGGCCACATGCCGCTGCCGCCTTATATAGACCGTCCGGACGAAGACGCCGACCGCGAGCGCTACCAGACCGTCTACGCCGAGCGCGCAGGTGCCGTTGCCGCACCGACTGCCGGGCTGCACTTCGACGAGGCGCTGCTGGAGTCCATCCGCGCCAAGGGTGTTGAGACGGCCTTCGTCACCCTGCACGTTGGCGCCGGCACCTTCCAGCCGGTGCGTGTGGAGCGCATCGAAGATCACCACATGCACAACGAATGGCTGGAAGTCAGCCAGGAAGTGGTCGACGCCGTGACTGCCTGCAAGGCGCGTGGCGGCCGTGTGGTCGCTGTCGGCACCACCAGCGTGCGCTCGCT
Organism: Enterobacterales bacterium AE_CKDN230030158-1A_HGKHYDSX7; assembly: GCA_046940325.1. Lineage (GTDB taxonomy): Bacteria > Pseudomonadota > Gammaproteobacteria > Pseudomonadales > Pseudomonadaceae > Pseudomonas. Next base: position 374,699 of record JBKYMN010000006.1, read on the forward strand.
GGAAAGCGCCGCCCGCGATGGCGTGCTCAAGCCCTTCAGTGGCGATACCGACATCTTCATCTTCCCGGGCCGTCCGTTCCATGTGGTCGACGCCCTGGTGACCAACTTCCACCTGCCCGAATCCACCCTCCTGATGCTGGTCTCGGCCTTCGCCGGTTACCCGGAGACCATGGCCGCCTATGCGGCGGCGGTGGAGCAGGGTTATCGCTTCTTCAGTTACGGCGATGCCATGTTCATCACCCGCAACCCGGCACCGCGCGGCCCCGAGGACTGATCCATGAGCTTCATGACATTCGAACTGCTGGCCACCGAGGGCAGGGCCCGTCGCGGCCGCCTGACTTTCCCCCGTGGCGTGGTGGAAACCCCGGCGTTCATGCCGGTGGGCACCTACGGCACCGTGAAGGGCATGCTCCCGCACGACATCGAGGGCATCGGCGCGCAGATCATCCTTGGCAACACCTTCCACCTGTGGCTGCGCCCGGGTACCGAGGTTATCCAGAAACACGGCGACCTGCATGACTTCATGCAGTGGAAGGGGCCGATCCTCACCGACTCCGGCGGTTTTCAGGTGTTCAGCCTGGGTGCGCTGCGCAAGATCAAGGAAGAGGGCGTGTACTTCGCCTCGCCGGTAGACGGCGCCAAGGTCTTCATGGGCCCGGAAGAGTCCATGGCGGTGCAGCGTGCGCTGGGTTCGGACATCGTGATGATCTTCGACGAGTGCACCCCGTACCCGGCCGAGTTCGACGTGGCCAAGCGCTCCATGGAGCTGTCGCTGCGCTGGGCCAAGCGTTCCAAGGACGCCCACGGCGACAGCCCCTCGGCGTTGTTCGGTATCGTCCAGGGCGGCATGCACGAAGAACTGCGCCTGCGCTCGCTCGAAGGCCTGCAGCAAATTGGCTTCGACGGCCTGGCCATCGGCGGCCTGTCGGTGGGTGAGCCCAAGGAAGAGATGATCCGCGTGCTGGACTACCTGCCCAAGCACATGCCCGCTGACAAACCTCGTTACCTGATGGGTGTGGGCAAACCCGAGGACCTCGTGGAAGGTGTGCGCCGGGGCGTCGACATGTTCGACTGCGTCATGCCCACCCGCAATGCGCGCAATGGCCACCTTTTCGTTGACACCGGGGTGATCAAGATTCGCAATGCGGTGCACAAGCACGATGAGTCTCCGCTGGACCCGACCTGCGATTGCTACACCTGCAAGCACTTCTCCCGCGCCTACCTCTACCACCTGGACAAGTGCGGCGAAATGCTCGGCAGCATGCTCAATACCATCCACAACTTGCGGCATTATCAGCGGCTTATGGCTGGTTTGCGCGAGGCAATCCAACAGGGTACATTGGCGAACTTTGTCGACGCCTTCTACGCCAAGCGCGGCCTTCCCGTGCCGCCGCTGGCGGACTGACCTTATTCATCGAAAAAGCTTTGAGACAGGAGTTTCCAATGAGTTTTCTGATTCCCGCTGCCTACGCTGACGCCGCAGCTCCCGCCGCTGCTGCAGGCCCGGCCGGCACTGGCTTCGAGTGGATTTTCCTGGTCGGTTTCCTGGTCATCTTCTACCTGATGATCTGGCGTCCCCAGGCCAAGCGCTCCAAGGAGCACAAGAACCTGCTGTCCGGCCTGCAGAAGGGCGATGAAGTCGTCACTTCCGCCGGTATCGCCGGCAAGGTGACCAAGGTCGCCGAGGACTTCGTCGTCGTCGAGGTTTCCGACAACGTCGAGCTGAAGTTCCAGAAGGCCGCGATCGCCGCGACCCTGCCGAAAGGCACTCTGAAGGCGATCTGATCCTCCACTTAGAAACCCAACCGACGGGGCGCAAGATGCGCCCCGCGTCATAACGGGCGGTGTCATGCTCAACAAGTATCCCCTGTGGAAGTATCTGCTGATCCTGGCGGTCCTGGCCGTCGGTTTCATCTACTCCGCACCCAACCTCTATCCTGACGATCCGGCCGTCCAGATCAGTGGCGCGAGCACTGCGCTGCAGGTCACTCAGGCCGACGTCGACAAGGCCAGCAAGGCTCTCGCCGACGCGGGTATCGCCGTCAAGGCCGGCTCGCTGGGCAAGAACAGCGGCCTGATCCGCCTCGCCAAGCAGGAAGACCAGCTGCCGGCCAAGGACATCGTCCGCCGCGCGCTGGGTGACGACTACGTAGTCGCCCTGAACCTGGCCCAGACCACGCCGAACTGGCTGCGCAACATCGCCGCCCACCCGATGAAGCTGGGTCTCGACCTGTCCGGTGGTGTGCACTTCCTGCTGGAAGTGGACATGGACAAGGCTGTCGACGCCCGCCTGAAGGTGTACGAGAACGAGATCAAGAGCGCCCTGCGCAAGGAACGCGTGCGCTACCGCAGCCTGCCCGTGCAGGACGGCGGCATCCAGTTGGGCTTCACCGAAGACGCCGACCTGGACAAGGCCAGGTCGATCATCGCCAAGGACTTCCGCGATTTCGAAAGCTCCCAGAGTGAGCGCAATGGCATGCAGGTCCTGCGCCTGGCCATGACCGCCACCAAGCTGGCGGAAATCCGCGAATACTCGATCAAGCAGAACCTCACCACCGTCCGCAACCGCGTGAACGAGCTGGGCGTGTCCGAGCCGCTGGTTCAGCGTCAGGGCGCCAACCGCATCGTCGTCGAGCTGCCGGGCGTGCAGGACACTGCCGAAGCCAAGCGTATCCTCGGCAAGACCGCCAACCTGGAGTTCCGTCTGGCCGCCGAGCCGGATGCGATCAAGTCTTCCACCGAGACCTTCGAGTTCCGCGAGCCGCGTCGCCCGCCGGCAAGCCTGGAGCGTGGCGTGATCATCACCGGTGACCAGGTCACCGACGCCAGCGCCAGCTTCGATGAGAACGGTCGTCCGCAGGTGAACATCCGTCTGGATGGCCACGGCGGCGAGCTGATGAACCGTGCCACCCGCAACAACGTCGGCCGCAGCATGGCCGTGGTGTTCATCGAGCAGAAGCCGATCACCCGCTATACCAAGCAGGTCGTTGACGGCGTCGAGCAGGATGTCGCCGTTCCGGCGTTCAAGGAAGAGAAGCAGATCATCAGCCTGGCGACTATCCAGTCGCCGCTGGGCAACCAGTTCCGCATCACCGGTCTGGACGCTCCGGGCGAGTCCTCGGAGCTGGCCCTGCTGCTGCGCGCCGGTGGCCTGGCCGCGCCGATGTACTTCGCCGAAGAACGCACCATTGGCCCGAGCCTGGGGGCGGACAACATCGCCAAGGGTATCGACGCCTCCCTCTGGGGCATGGTCTTCGTCTCCCTGTTCATCATCGTCATCTACCGCTTCTTCGGCGTGATCGCCACTGTGGCCCTGGGCTTCAACATGGTCATGCTGGTGGCGCTGATGTCGATCCTCGGTGCGACCCTGACCCTGCCGGGTATCGCGGGTATCGTGCTGACCATGGGTATGGCGGTGGACGCCAACGTGCTGATCTTCTCGCGGATACGCGAGGAACTGGCGGCGGGCATGTCGACGCAGCGGGCGATCCATGAGGGCTTCAACCGTGCCTTCACCGCGATCATCGACGCCAACCTGACCTCGCTGCTGGTCGGCGGCATTCTCTACGCCATGGGCACCGGCCCGGTGAAGGGCTTCGCCGTGACCATGTCCCTGGGTATTCTCACCTCGATGTTCACTGCCATTCTGGTCACCCGCGCAATGGTGAACCTGATCTACGGCGGCCGCGACGTTAAGAAGCTGTGGATCTAAGGGGCCAGAGATGAATATCAAGATCGGTACTATCAACTTCATGGGCGTGCGCAACATTGCGTTCGCCGCGACCCTGCTCCTGACCCTGATCGCCCTTGGCAGCTGGGTATTCAAAGGCATCAACTTCGGCCTGGACTTCACCGGCGGTACGTCGATCAAGCTGAGCTACGAGCAGCCTGCCGACCTCTCCAAGGTGCGTGAACAGCTGGTTGCCGCCGGTTACAGCGAAGCTGTGGTACAGAGCTTCGGTGATACCAAGGACGTGCTGGTGCGTATGCCCAGCGAAGACCCGGAGTTGGGCAAGAAGGTCGCTACTGCGCTGCAGAAGGCCGATGCTTCCAATCCGGCCAAGGTGAACGGCGTCGAGTACGTCGGTCCGCAGGTGGGTGAAGAGCTGCGCGACCAGGGTGGCCTCGGCATGCTCCTGGCGCTGGGCGGTATCCTGTTGTACGTGGGCTTCCGCTTCCAGTGGAAGTTCGCCCTGGGTGCCATCCTCTCGCTGGTTCACGACGCCATCATCGTGATGGGCGTGCTGTCGTTCTTCCAGATCACCTTCGACCTGACCGTGCTCGCCGCGGTGCTGGCGGTGGTGGGCTACTCGTTGAACGACACCATCGTGATCTTCGACCGGGTGCGCGAGAACTTCCGCGTGCTGCGCAAGGCCAGCCTGATCGAGAACATCAACATCTCGACCAGCCAGACCCTGCTGCGGACCATCGCCACCTCGGTGTCGACCCTGCTGGCAATCGCTGCGCTGCTGTTCTTCGGCGGTGACAACCTGTTCGGCTTCTCCATCGCCCTGTTCGTCGGTGTGATGGCGGGTACCTACTCGTCGATCTACATCGCCAACGTGGTGCTGATCTGGCTGAACCTGTCCAGCGAGGACCTGATTCCTCCGCCGAGCAAGGAAGTCGACGAGCGCCCGTAATAGAGCCTCCGACGTCTCCAGCAGAAACTCCCGCCTCGGCGGGAGTTTCTGTTTGTGGGCTATGCCTCACTGGTTTGTTGGAACTTTCTTACAATTGCGCTGCTCCAAGGCAAGGTAAAGGGCAAGGCCCGAATGAGAAGAAAGACCAGGAGATACCTATGAACAAATCGCTGCTAATCGGTACCGTGCTGGGCGCTGTGGGCGTGACTGCCGGTGGCGCCGTGGCTACCTACAGTCTGGTGGATCGCGGGCCCGAATACGCCGAGGTGCTCGCGGTTCAACCGGTCAAGGAAACCATCAAGAATCCGCGCCAGGTCTGCAAGGACGTGGCGGTGACCCACCAGCGTCCGGTCAAGGACCAGCACCAGATCGCCGGTACGGCCATTGGTGCCATCGCCGGCGGCCTGCTGGGCAACCAGATCGGCGGCGGCAACGGCAAGAAGATCGCCACCGTGGCAGGTGCCATCGGCGGCGGCTACGCGGGCAACAAGGTGCAGGAAGGCATGCAGGAGCGTGATACCTACACCACCACCGAAACCCGCTGCAGCACCGTCAACGACACCAGCGAGAAGGTGGTCGGTTACGACGTGAAGTACATGCTCGATGGCAAGGCCGGGCAGGTCCGCATGGACCGCGATCCGGGCTCGCAGATTCCGGTCGACAAGAGCGGCCGCCTGATCCTGGGTCAGCAATAAGCAGTCGCCAGGAGTGAACGGAAAAGGCGCCCGGTGGGCGCCTTTTCTTTTAGGGCTCTTCGTAGGGGTGAGCTTGCTCGCGAACCGCCTCAAGCCCTGATGCCAGAATAAAAAGCTTCGCGAGCAAGCTCGCTCCTGCGGGAGTAGTGTCTCGCAGGCACAAAAAAGCCCGGCATTGCCGGGCTTTTTCTTGCGCCGCTCAGACTCAGCGTTTGAGCGAGGCCGGCAGGTGCGGCTGGATGCTGGTCAGCAGCGCCTTGAAGCACTTGGTGTTGCCGGCGACGATCTGGCCCTTCTCGAGGAACTCGTGACCGCCGGTGAAATCGCTCACCAGGCCGCCTGCTTCCTGGATCAGCAGGGCGCCAGCGGCCATGTCCCACTCGGATAGGCCGAATTCCCAGAAGGCGTCGTAGCGACCGGCGGCAACGTAAGCGAGGTCCAGGCTGGCGGCGCCGGCGCGGCGGATGCCAGCGGTCTGGCCGACCAGGCTGCGGAACATGCCCAGGTAGGCGTCCAGGTTGTCCATCTGGCTGTCACGGAACGGGAAGCCGGTGCCCAGCAGGGCGCCTTCCAGGCTCTTGCGGTTGCTGACGCGCAGGCGGCGGCCATTCAGTGCGGCGCCACGGCCGCGGCTGGCGGTGAATTCTTCCTGGCGGATCGGGTCGAGGACCACGGCGTGCTCGAGACGGCCGCGGTATTTGCAGGCGATGCTGACGGCGTAGTGCGGAACGCCGTGGATGAAGTTGGTGGTGCCGTCCAGCGGATCGATGATCCACAGGTAGTCGGCGCCTTCGCCGCTACCTTCGAGCATGCCGCCTTCTTCGCCCATGATGCCGTGGTTCGGGTAGGCCTTGCGCAGGGCGGTGACGATGGAGAGTTCCGCCGCGCGGTCGACTTCGGTGACGTAGTCCTTGGCTTCTTTCTCGTTGACCGACAGGGTATCCAGGCGTTCGATGGAGCGGAAGATCAGTTCACCGGCGCTGCGAGCGGCGCGCAGGGCGATATTCAGCATGGGCTGCATGGAGAGGTCACCTGGGTCGTTAAAGAAAGCCGGACATTCTAGCAGAAAGCCACGGCGTTCATAGAGCGACCTGTCGCCTGCGTGGCGCAAGACCCACTGCTGCGGTAGGATTCCCTCCCTTTTTCGCTTTTCTGTGGAGTCGCGCGTTGCTCGACAAAATTCGCGTGGTGCTGGTCAACACCAGCCATCCCGGCAATATCGGCGGTACGGCCCGTGCGATGAAGAACATGGGCCTGTCGCGCCTGGTGCTGGTCGATCCGATGGATTTCCCCAGCGGCGAGGCCCGCGCCCGCGCTTCCGGCGCCGATGACATTCTCGACGCGGCCGTGGTCGTCCCCACTCTTGAAGATGCCCTGGCCGGCTGCAGCCTGGTGCTCGGCACCAGTGCGCGCGACCGCCGCATCCCCTGGCCGCTGCTCGATCCCCGCGAGTGCGCCACCACCAGCCTGGAGCACGTCCAGCAGGGTGGTGAGGTCGCGCTGGTCTTTGGTCGTGAGTACGCCGGTCTGACCAATGAAGAGCTGCAGCGATGTCAGTTCCACGTGCACATCCCGGCCAATCCCGAGTTCAGCTCGCTGAACCTGGCGACCGCGGTGCAGGTGCTGGTCTACGAGGTCCGCATGGCCTGGCTGGCCGTTCAAGGGCAGCCGACCAAGCAGGAGAAGGTGGAATCCACCGCGATGCTCAACAGTGTTCCGGTGACGTCGGACGAACTGGAGCGCTTCTACACCCATCTGGAGTCGACCCTGGTGGATATCCAGTTCCTCGACCCGCAGAAGCCGCGCCACCTGATGTCACGCCTGCGTCGCCTGTACGGTCGTAGCGGTGTCAGCAAGCTGGAGATGAATATCCTGCGGGGTATTCTCACCGAGACACAGAAAGCTGCCCGAGGGGAGCTTTCCAAGCGGAGTGATGAAGATGTTTGAGCGTGTACGCGAAGATATCCAGAGCGTATTCCATCGTGACCCGGCGGCGCGCAATGCCTTCGAGGTGCTTACCTGCTACCCGGGGCTGCACGCCGTCTGGCTGCATCGCCTGGCCCATGGGTTGTGGACGTCCGGCTGGAAGTGGCTGGCACGCATGGTGTCGAACTTCGGTCGCTGGATGACCGGCATCGAGATCCATCCGGGCGCGAAGATCGGCCGGCGGTTCTTCATCGATCACGGCCTGGGCATCGTCATCGGCGAGACCGCCGAGATCGGCGATGACGTGACCATCTACCAGGGCGTGACCCTGGGCGGTACCAGCTGGAACAAGGGCAAGCGCCACCCGACCCTGGCCGATGGCGTGGTGGTGGGGGCGGGCGCCAAGGTGCTCGGTCCGTTCACTGTGGGCGCTGGCGCCAAGGTCGGCTCCAATGCCGTGGTGACCAAGGAGGTGCCGCCGGGCGCTACCGTCGTGGGCATTCCCGGGCGGATCATTGTCAAGGACGATGCCGATCAGGCGGCCAAGCGCCAGGCCATGGCCGAGAAGCTCGGTTTCGATGCCTATGGCGTCAGTCAGGACATGCCTGACCCGGTGGCGCGCGCCATTGGCCAGTTGCTCGACCACCTGCAGGCAGTCGACGGCCGGCTGGAGGGCATGTGCAAGGCTCTGACAGCTCTTGGGAGTGACTACTGTGCGAAAGATCTTCCGACTTTGCGTGAAGAGGACTTCGCCGGCGTGAAGGACATCGAGAGCAGCAAGTCGGCGCAGTGATGCGCCGACGCTCGTATTGCTGTTAGAATATGCCGCCGTTCGCTGGCTAAATCCGACTAAAGTAATAGGTCTTATAGTTGACTTAAATAGTCGGAAAAGAGCATACTCCCGCCATACCAGCGATTCTTCCGGATTTCCCCATGCGATTGACCACCAAAGGCCGCTATGCCGTCACCGCCATGCTCGATCTGGCGTTGCACGCCCAGCGTGGCCCGGTTTCTCTCGCCGATATCTCCGAGCGCCAGGGTATCTCCCTGTCCTACCTGGAACAGCTGTTCGCCAAGTTGCGCCGTGGCAACCTGGTGGTCAGCGTGCGTGGTCCCGGCGGCGGCTACCAGCTGTCCCGCGACATGACCGGCATCCACGTCGCCCAGGTGATCGATGCGGTCAATGAGTCGGTCGACGCCACCCGCTGCCAGGGTCAGGGCGATTGCCATTCCGGCGATACCTGCCTGACCCACCACCTGTGGTGCGACCTCAGTCAGCAGATTCACGAGTTCCTCAGCGGCATCAGCCTGGCCGACCTGGTCGAGCGCCGCGAAGTTCAAGAGGTCGCACAGCGCCAGGACGAGCGTCGCTGTTCAGGCAGCAAGTCGCTGCGCCTCGACAAGATTGAAGCGTCCGCCATCGATTGAGCGAACGCCCGCCTGTAGGAGTTACCTGATGAGATTGCCGATTTACCTCGACTACTCCGCCACCACCCCGGTGGATCCGCGTGTCGCTCAGAAAATGGCCGACTGCCTGCTGGTTGACGGCAATTTCGGCAACCCGGCTTCGCGTTCCCACCTCTTCGGCTGGAAGGCCGAGGAAGCGGCTGAAAACGCCCGTCGCCAGGTCGCCGAACTGGTCAATGCCGACCCCCGCGAGATCGTCTGGACGTCCGGTGCTACCGAGTCCGATAACCTCGCTGTCAAGGGTGTCGCGCACTTCTACGCGACCAAGGGCAAGCACATCATCACCTCGAAGATCGAGCACAAGGCGGTTCTGGATACCTGCCGCCAGCTGGAGCGCGAAGGCTTCGAAGTGACCTACCTGGAACCGACTCCCGAGGGCATCATCACCCCCGCGATGGTCGAGGCCGCCCTGCGTGACGACACCATCCTGGTCTCGGTCATGCACGTGAACAACGAAGTCGGCAGCATCAACGACATCGCCGCCATCGGCGAGCTGACCCGCTCGCGCGGCATCCTGCTGCACGTCGACGCCGCACAGTCGGCCGGCAAGGTGGACATCGATCTGGAGAAGCTCAAGGTCGACCTGATGTCCTTCTCTGCCCACAAGGTCTACGGCCCCAAAGGCATGGGCGCGCTGTACGTGCGCCGCAAGCCGCGCGTGCGCCTGGAAGCCCAGATGCACGGTGGCGGCCACGAGCGCGGCATGCGTTCGGGCACCCTGGCGACCCACCAGATCGTCGGCATGGGCGAAGCCTTCCGCATCGCCAAGGAAGAAATGCATCAGGAAATGGCCCGCATCGAAGGCCTGCGCAAGCGCTTCTTCGATCAGGTTCAGGATCTGGAAGAGCTGTACCTCAATGGCAGCCCCACTTCCTACGCGCCGAACATCCTCAACGTCAGCTTCAACTACGTCGAGGGCGAGTCGCTGATGATGTCGCTCAAGGACCTGGCCGTTTCGTCCGGCTCCGCCTGCACCTCGGCCTCGCTGGAGCCGTCCTACGTGCTTCGCGCCCTGGGTCGCAACGACGAACTGGCGCACAGCTCCATCCGTTTCAGCTTCGGCCGCTTCACCACTGAAGAAGAGGTCGATTACGCCGCCAAGAAGGTGGTGGAAGCCGTTTCCAAGCTGCGTGAACTCTCGCCGCTGTGGGATATGTTCAAAGAGGGTGTCGACCTGTCCAAGGTCGAATGGCAGGCCCACTGACCCGCCCCATAGAAGTGAGGATTAGCCATGGCTTACAGTGACAAGGTCATCGACCACTACGAAAACCCGCGCAACGTCGGCAAGCTCAATGCCGAAGACCCGGACGTCGGCACCGGCATGGTCGGTGCGCCGGCCTGCGGCGACGTAATGCGCCTGCAGATCAAGGTCAACGAGCAGGGCGTCATCGAAGACGCCAAGTTCAAGACCTATGGCTGCGGCTCGGCCATCGCCTCCAGCTCCCTCGCCACCGAGTGGATGAAGGGCAAGACCCTGGACGAAGCCGAATCCATCAAGAACACCACCATCGCCGAAGAACTGGCCCTGCCGCCGGTGAAGATCCACTGCTCGGTACTCGCCGAGGACGCCATCAAGGCGGCCGTGCGCGACTACAAGCAGAAGAAAGGTCTGCTCTGAAGCGATTCGTTGAGTAAGGAGTTCCCATGGCCATCAGCATGACCGAATCCGCCGCCAATCACGTTCGCCGCTCCCTTGAGGGGCGCGGCAAGGGCGAGGGTATTCGTCTTGGCGTGCGCACCACCGGGTGTTCCGGTCTGGCCTACGTGCTGGAGTTCGTCGACGAGCTGGCAGCCGAGGATCAGGTCTTCGAGAGCCACGGCGTGAAGGTCATCATCGACCCGAAAAGCCTGGTCTACCTCGACGGCACCGAGTTGGACTTCACCAAGGAAGGCCTCAACGAGGGCTTCAAGTTCAACAACCCGAACGTGCGCGGTGAGTGTGGCTGCGGCGAAAGCTTCAACGTCTGAGGCTGGGTGTGGGTAGTCCCTGTCACTTCGCGCTGTTCGACCTGCAGCCGGGCTTCCGGATCGATCTGGAGGCCCTCGGCAATCGCTACCGGGAGCTGGTGCGAACTGTCCACCCGGACCGTTTCGCCGACGCTTCCGAGCGCGAGCAGCGACTGGCGCAGGCCAAGGCGGCCGAGCTCAACGATGCCTACCAGACGCTGAAGAGCGTTCCGCGTCGTGCCCTGTATCTGCTGGCCTTGCGCGGTGATGCGTTGCCGCTGGAAGCCACGGTGCAGGACCCGGAGTTCCTTCTGCAGCAGATGCAGCTGCGTGAGGACCTCGAAGACCTGCAGGACAGCGCCGATCTCGATGGCGTGGCGCAGTTCAAGCGTCAGCTGAAGTCCGCCCAGCACAAGCTGGAAGAAGACTTCGCCGACTGCTGGGATGACACCGGTCGTCGCGAGCAGGCCGAGCGCCTGGTGCGCCGCATGCAGTTCCTCGACAAGCTGGCGCAGGAAGTGCGACAGCTGGAAGAGCGACTCGACGATTAATCCGCGCGGCCCGCGCCGCGCCCGATAGCCTGATTAGAAACCGCATGGCCCTACTGCAGATCGCCGAGCCCGGACAAAGTCCCCAGCCACACCAGCGTCGCCTGGCCGTGGGGATCGACCTGGGTACCACGAATTCCCTGGTCGCTGCCGTGCGCAGCGGCAGCACTGCACCTTTGCCCGATGAGCGCGGCGAGGTGATCCTGCCGTCCGCCGTTCGTTACCTCGCCGACCGTGTCGAGGTAGGGGAGAGTGTGCGTGCCAGTGCGGCTCAGGACCCGCTGAACTCCATCATCTCGGTCAAGCGCCTGATGGGGCGTGGTCTGGAAGATGTGAAGCAGCTGGGTGGCCAGCTGCCGTACCGCTTCACCCAGGGCGAGTCGCACATGCCCTTCATCGAGACCGTCCAGGGCGCCAAGAGCCCGGTGGAAGTTTCGGCTGAAATCCTCCGTGTCCTGCGTCAGCGCGCCGAATCCACCCTGGGTGGCGAATTGGTCGGCGCGGTGATCACCGTTCCTGCCTATTTCGATGATGCCCAGCGCCAGGCCACCAAGGACGCCGCGCGTCTGGCCGGCCTGCACGTGCTGCGCCTGCTCAACGAGCCGACCGCTGCCGCGGTGGCCTACGGCCTGGACAAGAACGCCGAGGGCGTAGTCGCCATCTATGACCTGGGTGGCGGTACCTTTGATATTTCCATCCTGCGCCTGACCCGTGGCGTTTTCGAAGTCCTGGCCACCGGCGGCGATACCGCCCTGGGCGGCGACGATTTCGACCATGCCATCGCTGGTTGGATCATCGAGCAGGCCGGCATTTCGGCTGATCTCGATCCCGGTGCCCAGCGCCGTCTGTTGCAGGCTGCCTGTGCCGCGAAGGAAGCGCTGACCGACAGCGCTGCTGTCAGCGTTGCCCATGACGGCTGGAGCGGCGAATTGTCCCGCGCCCAGCTGGAGTCCCTGATCGATCCGCTGATCCAGCGCAGCCTCAACTCCTGCCGCCGCGCCGTACGCGACTCCGGTGTGGAGCTGGAAGAAGTCAGCGCCGTGGTCATGGTCGGTGGCTCCACCCGCGTGCCGCGTGTGCGTGAGCTGGTGGGCGAGCTGTTCGGCCGCGAGCCGCTGACCGATATCGACCCGGACCAGGTGGTCGCCATTGGTGCCGCCATCCAGGCCGATGCCCTGGCCGGCAACAAGCGTGGCGAAGAGCTGCTGCTGCTGGATGTGATCCCCCTGTCGCTCGGCCTGGAAACCATGGGCGGGCTGATGGAGAAGGTGATCCCGCGCAATACCACCATTCCGGTGGCGCGCGCCCAGGAGTTCACCACCTACAAGGATGGCCAGACGGCCATGATGATCCATGTGCTGCAAGGTGAGCGCGAGCTGATCAAGGACTGCCGGTCCCTGGCGCGCTTCGAGCTGCGCGGCATTCCGCCGATGGTGGCGGGCGCGGCGAAGATCCGCGTCAGCTTCCAGGTCGACGCTGATGGCCTGCTGGGGGTTTCCGCCCGCGAACTGTCCTCGGGTGTCGAGGCGAGCATCCAGGTCAAGCCGTCCTACGGCCTGACCGATGGCGAGATCGCCCGCATGCTGCAGGACTCCTTCCAGTATGCCGGCGACGACATGGCCGCCCGTGCCCTGCGCGAGCAGCAGGTCGAGGCCCAGCGCCTGCTGGACGCCGTGCAATCGGCGCTGGACGCCGACGGCGAGCGGCTGCTCGATGCTGACGAGCGCCTGGTCATCGATGCTGGCATGGACTCGCTGCGCGAACTGGCCACCGGCAGTGACACCGTCGCCATCGAACACCAGATCAAGCGTCTGTCCCAGCTGACCGACGCCTTTGCCGCGCGCCGTATGGACGCCACCGTCAAAGCCGCACTGGCCGGTCGCCGGCTCAACGAAATCGAGGAATAAGCGAAGATGCCGCAGATTGTCTTTCTGCCCCACGCCGAACACTGCCCCGAAGGCGCGGTGATCGAAGCCCAGCCGGGCGAAACCATCATGAAGGCGGCGCTGCGCAACGGCATCGAGATCGAGCACGCCTGCGAGATGTCCTGTGCCTGCACCACCTGCCACGTGGTCGTGCGCGAAGGCTTCAACTCCATGGAGGCCTCCGACGAACTGGAAGACGACATGCTGGACAAGGCCTGGGGCCTGGAGCCGGATTCGCGCCTTTCCTGCCAGGCGGTGGTGGGCGAGACCGATCTGGTGGTGGAAATTCCGAAATACACCATCAACCAGGTGTCCGAAGGTCACTGAGGCGGAGCGTTCACATGAGTCTGAAATGGGTTGATGTGCTCGAAATCGCCATCCAGCTGGCCGAGTCCAAGCCGGATGTCGATCCGCGCTACGTGAATTTCGTCGATCTGCACCGCTGGGTGCTGGCATTGCCGGAATTCAGCGACGATCCCTCCCGCGGTGGGGAAAAGGTCCTGGAGGCCATTCAGGCCGCCTGGATCGAAGAAGCCGACTGAGGGTGCGGCTCACCAGAGCCGCGTACCCATTTGTCATGAACCCGCGTATAATTCGCGGGTTTTATCTTTAGGTGAGCTGACGAAAAATTCCCCGAGGGGATTTTTCGCGCCGCCGGCCCTGTCGCAGTCGGGCCGGTTCCGCGGCTACCGCCCGTCGGCGTGGTGCGCGGCAAACCCTAGAATCTCAGGAGCTCCTGGTCACGCCAGGGGCTTCTTGGCATTACCAACCTTTGCTTTTCGGAGTTCATTCCATGGCCCTGCAACGTACCTTCTCCATCATCAAGCCTGACGCCGTTTCCAAGAACGTCATCGGCGAAATCCTGACCCGCTTCGAGAAAGCCGGCCTGCGCGTCGTCGCTTCGAAGATGGTTCAGCTGTCCGAGCGCGAAGCTGGCGGTTTCTACGCCGAGCACAAAGAGCGTCCCTTCTTCAAGGACCTGGTTGCCTTCATGACCTCCGGCCCGGTCGTCGTTCAGGTTCTGGAAGGCGAAGACGCCATCCTGCGCAACCGTGAGCTGATGGGCGCCACCGATCCGAAGAAAGCCGACGCCGGCACCATCCGCGCCGACTTCGCCGTTTCCATCGACGAGAACGCCGTACACGGTTCCGACTCGGAAGCTTCGGCCGCCCGCGAAATCGCTTACTTCTTCTCCAGCACCGAGGTGTGCGAGCGCATTCGCTGATCCATCAGTGAATGAGCGAGGGTGAATCCATGACTGATACCGCTGTAAAGGCCAACCTGCTGGGCATGACCAAGCCCCAGCTCGAGGAATTCTTCGAGTCCATCGGTGAAAAGCGCTTCCGCGCCGGCCAGGTGATGCAATGGATTCACCACTTTGGCGCGCTCGAGTTCGGCGCCATGACGAACGTCGGCAAGGCCTTGCGCGAAAAGCTCGAGGCCGTTGCCGAAATTCGTCCCCCGGAAATCGTCAGCCAGGACATTTCCGCTGACGGCACCCGCAAGTGGGTGGTACGTGTGGCCTCGGGCAGTTGCGTCGAGACCGTGTACATTCCCCAGGGCGGCCGCGGCACCCTGTGCGTGTCGTCCCAGGCCGGTTGCGCGCTGGACTGCAGTTTCTGCTCCACCGGCAAGCAAGGCTTCAACAGCGACCTGACCTCCGCCGAGATCATCGGCCAGGTGTGGATCGCCAACCAGTCGTTCGGGACCATCCCGGGCAAGATCGACCGTGCCATCACCAACGTGGTGATGATGGGCATGGGCGAGCCGCTGCTGAACTTCGACAACGTCGTGACCGCCATGAGCATCATGATGGAAGACCTCGGCTACGGTATTTCCAAGCGCAAGGTGACCCTGTCCACCTCCGGCGTGGTGCCGATGATCGACAAGCTCGCCGAAGTGACCGACGTGTCCCTGGCCCTGTCGCTGCACGCGCCCAATGACGAACTGCGCAACAAGCTGGTACCGATCAACAAGAAGTACCCGCTCGAGATGCTGCTCGATTCCTGCTACCGCTACATCACGCGCCTGGGCAAGGAGCGCGTGCTGACGATCGAGTACACCCTGCTGGCCAACGTCAACGACCAGCCCGAGCATGCTGAGCAACTGATCGCACTGCTCAAGGATTTCCCTTGCAAGATCAACCTGATTCCGTTTAATCCGTTCCCGCATTCCGGGTACGAGCGGCCGAGCAACAATGCCATCCGCCGTTTCCAGGACATGCTGCACAAGGGCGGGTTCAACGTGACCGTTCGGACCACCCGTGGCGACGACATCGATGCCGCCTGTGGTCAACTGGTGGGGCAGGTGATGGACCGCACTCGCCGCAGTGAACGCTATATCGCCGTACGACAACTGGCCACGGAAGCCGAACAGGCCCCGGCCAACGCCAATCGAAACTGACTAGGGAGGATTCCGATGACCCTGCGCGCCGCGCTGTGCTTACTGTTGGCAACCGTGCTGACGGGTTGCGTGTCGACTGGTAAACAGGATCCTCTGAAGACCGACAAGGGCCGGGACGAGGCGCGTGACGCCTACGTCCAGCTGGGCATCGGTTACCTGCAGATGGGCAACACCGAGCAGGCCAAGGTGCCGCTGCGCCAGGCGCTTGAGCTCGACTCCTCCAGTGCGGATGCCCACGCCGCCCTTGCCGTGGTCTATCAGACCGAGGCGGAGCCCAAGCTCGCCGAGAGCGAATTCCGCAAGGCATTGTCCTCGCGCTCCGGCGATGCGCGCATCCTGAACAACTACGCGAGCTTCCTCTTCGAGCAGAAACGCTACCAGGAAGCCTATGACACCTATTTGAAGGCTACGGAAGACGGGCTCTACCCTGAGCGTTCGCGCATCTTCGAGAACCTGGGGCTGGTCAGCCTCAAGCTCAACAAACGCGCCCAGGCGAAGGAGTACTTCGAGAAGGCCGTGCGCCTGAACCGTACGTCGCCGGTCGCGCTGATCGAACTGGCCGACCTGAATTACCAGGATCGCGAGTACGTGCCGGCCCGTGCCTTCTATGAGGAATACCTCAAGCGGGGCCCGCAGACTGCGCGCAGCCTGCTGCTGGGGATTCGGCTGGCCAAGATCTTCGACGACCGGGATACCGCGGCCAGCTTCGGCCTGCAGCTGAAGCGCCTGTATCCCGCATCTCCTGAATACCAGGCATACCAGGCGGAAAAATGATGAATACGTCGCAGCCCGATGTCATCGGCACGACCCGCGCCAACCCTGGCGAAACGCTGCGCCAGGCGCGCGAGAACAAGGGCTGGAGTACCGCTCAGGTGGCCGGCCAGCTGAACCTGACCGAGAACGCGCTGCGCCAGCTGGAGCAGGGTTCGTTCGAGCAGTTGCCGGGTCACACCTTCGCCCGTGGCTATATCCGCGCCTACGCCAAGCTGCTGGGCATGGACCAGGCGCAGATGGTCACCGCCTTCGACCAGTACACCGGTACCGATGCCACCGGCAGCAATGTCCAGGCGCTCGGTCGCGTGGTCGAGCCGGTGCGCCTGTCGCGCAACCTGCTTCGCCTGTTCAGCCTGGCCCTGCTGGCCGTACTGATCGCTTTCGGCTACTTCTGGTGGCAGGAGCGCTCCGCGCGTCCCGCCGAGACCGGCAGCCTGAACATGGAGCACGTCGAGGTCGAGAGCGCCGACGGCACCACCGAAATCCATACCCTGGACGAGCCGGAAGACCAGGCTGTCGCCGAAGACCAGGCCAATACGTCGCCGGCTCCTTCCGAGCCTGCCGGTGACAATGCCACCGCCGATGTTCCGGCCGAAGGCACGCCGCCGGCCGCAGCGGCCCCTGTGGCTCCGAGCGCCCCGGGAGCGCCGGCGGTTGCCGAAACCGCCCCGACCGTTCCAGCACCGCAGACTGCCGCCCCGCAACCCGCGACTCCGGTCGCCCCGGCGTCACCTGCCGCGCCAGTCGCTGCGACGGAAGTTCCTGCCGCTCCGGTGGTCGCCGCCGCCGGCCAGGGCGTGGTCAAGGTTCAGTTCAGCGCCGATTGCTGGACCCAGGTCACCGACGCCGACGGCAAGGTCGTCCTCGAAGGCCTCAAGCGCAAGGGCGAGGCCATCGAAGTGGCCGCCAAGGCACCGGTCCAGCTCCGTCTGGGCTTCGCCCAGGGCGCCCAGGTCAGCTACAACGGCCAGCCGGTCGAAGTCACGCCGGCGCGCGGTGGTACCGCACGCCTGAAGTTGGGTGGACAGTAAGATGCATTGCGAGTCTCCGATCAAACGTCGCCCGTCCCGCAAGATCTGGGTGGGTAACGTGCCGGTGGGTGGGGATGCCCCCATCGCCGTGCAGAGCATGACCAACACCGACACCCTGGACGTGGCGGCCACCGTCGCACAGATCCGCCGCCTGGAAGACGCGGGCGCGGATATCGTCCGGGTCTCCGTGCCGGACATGGACGCCGCCGAAGCCTTCGGCAAGATCAAGCAGCAGGTGAAAGTCCCGCTGGTGGCCGATATCCACTTCGACTACAAGATCGCCCTGCGCGTGGCCGAGCTGGGCGTCGACTGCTTGCGCATCAACCCCGGCAACATCGGTCGTGAAGACCGCGTGAGGGCCGTGGTGGATGCCGCTCGCGACAAGAACATCCCGATCCGCATCGGCGTCAACGCTGGCTCCCTGGAAAAGGACCTGCAGAAGAAGTACGGCGAGCCGACCCCGGAGGCCCTGCTGGAATCGGCCATGCGTCACGTCGATCACCTGCAGCGCCTGGACTTCCAGAACTTCAAGGTCAGCGTGAAGGCTTCCGACGTGTTCATGGCCGTTGCCGCCTACCGCTTGCTGGCCAAGGAGATCGAGCAGCCCCTGCACCTGGGCATCACCGAAGCCGGTGGCCTGCGTTCGGGTACCGTGAAGTCCGCCGTCGGCCTGGGCATGCTGCTCGCCGAAGGCATTGGCGACACCATCCGTATCTCCCTGGCCGCCGACCCGGTGGAAGAGATCAAGGTCGGCTTCGATATCCTCAAGTCGCTGCGCCTGCGCTCCCGTGGCATCAACTTCATCGCCTGCCCGAGCTGCTCGCGGCAGAATTTCGATGTGGTGAAGACCATGAACGAGCTGGAAGGCCGCCTGGAGGACCTGCTGGTGCCGCTGGACGTCGCCGTGATCGGCTGCGTGGTCAACGGTCCGGGCGAAGCCAAGGAAGCCCATATCGGCCTCACCGGTGGCACGCCGAGCAACCTGATCTACATCGACGGCAAGCCGGCGCAGAAGCTGCAGAACGATAACCTGGTGGATGAGCTGGAACGGCTGATCCGCGAAAAAGCGGCCGAGAAGGCCGAGGCCGACGCCGCACTGATCGTGCGCGGCTGACCGCAACAAGGATCCTAAGTGAGCAAGTCCCTGCAAGCCATCCGTGGCATGAACGACATCCTGCCGGACCAGACCCCGGCCTGGCGCTATCTGGAACGCACCTTCGCCGGCCTGCTGGACAGCTACGGCTACAGCGAGATCCGTCTGCCGATCCTCGAGTTCACCGAGCTGTTCGCCCGCGGCATCGGCGAAGGCACCGACGTGGTCGACAAGGAGATGTACACCTTCCTCGACCGCAATGGTGAGTCCCTGACCATGCGTCCGGAAGGTACCGCGGGCTGCGTGCGCGCCGTGCTCGAGCACGGCCTGTCGGGCGGCGGCCAGGTGCAGAAGCTCTGGTACACCGGCCCGATGTTCCGCTACGAGAAGCCGCAGAAGGGCCGCTACCGCCAGTTCCACCAGATCGGCGTGGAAGTCTTCAACTTGCCCGGCCCGGACATCGACGCCGAGCTGATCATCCTCACCTGGCGCCTGTGGCAGAAACTGGGCATGGCCGACGCCGTGACCCTGCAACTGAACACCCTGGGTTCCAGCGAGGCGCGTGCGCGTTATCGCGATGACCTGGTGGCCTACCTGCAGGATCGCTTCGACCAGCTGGACGAAGACAGCCAGCGCCGCATGACCACCAACCCGCTGCGGATTCTCGACAGCAAGGTGGAAACCACCCAGGCCCTGCTGGTCGGTGCGCCGACCCTGCATGACTACCTGGATGAAGAGTCCATCGCGCACTTCGAGGGCCTGAAGGCTCGCCTGGACGCGGTCGGCCTGCGCTACGAGATCAACCAGAAGCTGGTACGTGGCCTGGACTACTACTGCCGCACCGCTTTCGAGTGGGTCACCGACAAGCTCGGCGCTCAGGGCACCGTCTGCGGCGGGGGCCGCTACGACGGACTGGTCAGCCAGTTTGGCGGCAAGCCGACTCCTGGCGTTGGCTTCGCCATGGGCGTGGAGCGCCTGGTGCTGCTGCTGGAAACCCTGGGCGTGGTCCCGGCCGAGCTGAACCGCCCTGCCGACCTGTACGTCTGCGCCTTCGGTGAGCCGGCGGAGCTGGCCGCGCTGACCCTGGCGGAAAAGCTGCGTGAGGCCATTCCGGGCCTGCGCCTGCTGGTCAACGCCGGTGCCGGCAGCTTCAAGAGCCAGTTCAAGAAAGCCGACAAGAGCGGCGCACAGTTCGCAATGATTCTGGGTGACGACGAACTGGCCAACCGCGTGGTAGGTTTCAAGCCCCTGCGTGGCGAGGGCGAACAAAAGAATATCGCCTGGGATGCTCTGCCCGAGCACCTGGCTGCCTGCCTCAAGCAGGCCTGAATCGAGCGGATAGGAGTATTGGGGTGAGTAACCGTACCGAAGAAGAACAACTGTCTGACATCAAGGACTGGTGGCAGCGCAACGGCATGCCCCTGCTGACCGGCGCCGCTCTGGCGCTGATCGTGGTGTTCGGCTGGCAAGCCTGGAAGAAGTACCAGACCAACCAGTCCCAGGGCGCTTCCATCATTTACCAGGCCCTGCTGGAAACTGCACTGAACCCGACCGGCAAGCCCGACACCGCCAAGGTCGCCGAGCTGGCTGGCAAGCTGACCAGCGAGTACGCCGGCACGCCGTACGCCCAGTACGGCCGCCTGTTCGTTGCCAAGGTTGCGGTGGACAGCGGCAAGCTGGATGACGCCGCCCTCGAGCTCAAGGCTGTGGTCGACAAGCCGGTCGATGCCACCCTCGGCGAGCTGGCCCGTCAGCGCCTGGCTCGTGTCCTGGCTGCCCAGGGCAAGGCCGAAGACGGCCTGAAACTGCTCGACGGCAACGTCGACAAGGCTTACATCGCCACTCGCGAAGAACTGCGCGGCGACCTGCTGCTGCAGCTCAAGCGCAATGACGATGCCCGTGTCGCCTACGAAAAGGCCAAGGCTGCCCTGCCGGAAGACGCCGCCGTAGGCGCCCTGCAGATGAAACTCGACGACCTGGCCAAGGGAGACGCCTGAGATGTTGCGTTGGAAACACGTTGCACTGCTGGCACTGACCCTGATGGCTGTGGGTTGCAGCAGCAATAGCAAGAAAGAACTGCCGCCGGCTGACCTGACCGATTTCAAGGAAGAGGTTCGCCTGGAGAAACAGTGGAGCCGCTCGGTCGGTGACGGCCAGGGCGACCTGTACAACCTGCTCGAACCCGCCGTGGATGGCCAGACCATCTATGCCGCGTCCGCCGAAGGCCGCGTCATGGCCATGCAGCGCGAGAGCGGCGAAGTGCTGTGGAAGAAAGACCTCGACCTGCCGATCTCCGGCGCCGTCGGCGTGGGCAACGGCATGGTCCTGCTGGGCACCCTGCGCGGCGACGTGATCGCCCTGGACTCCGGCTCGGGCGAGCAGAAGTGGCGCGCCAAGGTCAGCAGCGAAGTGCTGGCTGCCCCGGCCACCAACGGTGACGTGGTGGTGGTGCAGACCCAGGATGACAAGCTGATCGGCTTCGATGCCTCCACCGGCAACCAGCGCTGGATCTACGAAGGCACCGTTCCGGTACTGACCCTGCGTGGCACCGGCGCTCCGCTGATCGCCGGCCGTCTGGCCCTGGCCGGCCTGGCCAGCGGCAAGGTCGTTGCCGTTGATGTCGAGCGCGGCCTGCCGGTCTGGGAGCAGCGTGTTGCCATTCCGCAGGGTCGTTCCGAACTGGACCGCGTCGTGGATATCGACGGTGGCCTGCTGCTGGTCGACGACGTGCTCTACGTCGCCAGCTACCAGGGTCGTGCCGCCGCACTGGATGTGAGCTCCGGCCGCGTACTCTGGCAACGTGAGGCTTCCAGCTATGTCGGCGTCGCCGAAGGCACTGGCAGCGTGTTCATCAGCCAGGCCAGCGGTACCGTGGAAAGCCTCGACTCCCGTGGTTCGTCCTCGCTGTGGAGCAACGACGCCCTGGCTCGCCGCCAGCTGTCCGCTCCGGCCGTGCTGTCGAGCAACGTGGTCGTCGGTGACCTGGAAGGTTATGTGCACCTGCTCAGCCAGGTGGATGGTCGTTTCGTTGGCCGCGAGAAGGTCGACGGTGACGGCGTGCGGGTTCGCCCGCTGGTAGTCGGCAGCTGGATGTACGTGTTCGGCAACAGCGGCAAGCTGGTCGCCTACACGCTCCGCTAAGCTGAGTGTTACTGCCGGCCGCTGCCGTGAAAAACGGCAGCGGCCGTCGTGTTTTCTGAAATTCAAATTCCTGGAGAGCCGCATGGTTCCCGTAATAGCCCTGGTGGGCCGCCCCAACGTCGGCAAGTCCACCCTGTTCAACCGCCTGACCCGCACCCGTGACGCCATCGTCGCCGAGTACGCGGGTCTGACCCGCGACCGCCAGTACGGCGAGGCCAAGTGGCAGGGCAAGAAGTTCATCGTCATCGATACCGGTGGTATCTCCGGTGACGAAGAGGGTATCGACGCCAAGATGGCCGAGCAGTCGCTGCAGGCCATCGAAGAGGCCGATGCCGTCCTGTTCATGGTTGATTCCCGCGCCGGCCTCACCGCCGCCGACGAGATGATCGGCGAGCACCTGCGCAAGAAGAACAAGCGCACCTACCTGGTGGCCAACAAGGTCGACACCGTCGATCCGGACATCGCCCGCGCCGAGTTCAGCCCGCTGGCCCTGGGGCACGCGATCCCGATCGCCGCCGCCCATGGTCGCGGCATCACCCAGATGCTCCAGGAAGCCCTGGGCGAGATGTTCGCGCCCGAACCCGAGGCGCCGGAAGACAACGACCTGCCCAGCGAGCTGGAAGAAGTCGCCGAAGGCGAGGAAGCCAAGCGCATCCCCGGCCCGAGCGAGAAGGATGGCATCAAGATCGCCATCATCGGTCGCCCCAACGTCGGCAAGTCCACCCTGGTCAACCGCATGCTCGGTGAAGAGCGGGTGATCGTGTACGACCAGGCCGGCACCACCCGCGACAGTATCTACATCCCCTTCGAGCGCAACGAAGAGAAGTACACCCTGATCGACACCGCCGGCGTACGCCGCCGCGGCAAGATCTTCGAGGCGGTGGAAAAGTTCTCCGTGGTGAAGACCCTGCAGGCGATCCAGGACGCCAACGTGGTCATCTTCGTCATGGACGCCCGCGAAGGCGTGGTCGAACACGACCTCAACCTGCTCGGCTTCGTGCTGGAGACCGGCCGTGCGCTGGTCATCGCGCTGAACAAGTGGGACGGCATGGAATCGGCCGAGCGCGACTACGTGAAGACCGAGCTGGAGCGCCGGCTGATGTTCGCCGACTTCGCCGACATCCACTTCATCTCCGCGCTGCACGGCACCGGCGTTGGCCACCTGTACAAGTCGGTGCAGGATTCCTTCCGTTCCGCCGTGACCCGCTGGCCTACCAGCAAGCTCACGCAGATCCTCGAGGACGCCATCCAGGTCCACCAGCCGCCGATGGTCAACGGCCGTCGTATCAAGCTGCGCTACGCGCACCTGGGCGGCGCCAACCCGCCGCTGATCGTGATCCACGGCAACCAGGTGGATGCGGTGCCCAAGGCCTATACCCGCTACCTGGAGAAGACCTTCCGCCGCGTGCTGAAGCTGGTCGGTACGCCGATCCGCATCGAATACAAGGGCGGTGACAACCCGTTCGAGGGCAAGAAGACCCAGCTCACCGATCGCCAGGTCAACAAGAAGCGCCGCCTGATGTCGCACCACAAGAAGGCGGAGAAGAAGAAGAAGGACAAACGTAAATAACGTCTGTCAGGCTTTAGACCGCAAGCCGCAGGCGATAGAGTAGGGACTTCCCTCTCATCGCCTGCAGCCTGTAGTCACGCCATGCTCACCAGCAAACTGCCGAATGTCGGCACCACCATCTTCACCCGCATGTCCCAGCTCGCCGCGGAAAGCGGGGCGCTGAATCTCTCCCAGGGCTTCCCGGACTTTCCCGGCCCCGCACCGCTGCTCGAAGCAGTCGCCCGCCATGTCCTGGCCGGGCACAACCAGTACAGCCCGATGACCGGCCTGCCGGCGCTGCGCGAACAGGTCGAGCTCAAGGTCGCAAGCCTCTACGGCCGCAACGTCAGCGCCGACACCGAGGTGACCATCGTCCCCGGTGCGACAGAAGGGATCTTCTGTGCCGTACAGGCGCTGATCCGCACTGGCGACGAAGCCATCGTCCTCGACCCCTGCTACGACAGCTACGAGCCTTCGGTCGAATTGGCCGGCGGCCGATGCGTGCACGTCGCGTTGAGCCAGCCGGACTTCCGCATCGACTGGCAGCGTCTGGCCGACGCCATCACCCCGCGCACGCGCCTGATCTTCCTCAACAGCCCGCACAACCCCAGTGGCGCGCTGATCGACCGCGCCGACCTGGATCGCCTGGCCGAACTGATCCGTGACCGCGAGATCTATGTCATCAGTGACGAGGTCTATGAGCACCTGATCTACGACGGCGTGCAGCACGCCAGCGTGCTGGCCCATGACGAGCTGTATCAGCGCGCCTTCGTCATCAGCTCCTTCGGCAAGACCTATCACGTCACCGGCTGGAAGACCGGCTACGTGGTGGCGCCGCCGGCGCTGTCGGCGGAGATGCGCAAGATCCACCAGTACGTGAACTTCTGCGGCGTGACCCCGCTGCAGTGGGCGCTGGCCGACTTCATGGCCGCGCACCCCGAGCACCTGCGCGAGCTGCCGGGTTTCTACCAGGCCAAGCGCGACCTGTTCTGCGACCTGCTGGAAGGCTCGCGCTTCACCTTCCAGCGCGCTGCCGGCACCTATTTCCAGGTGGTCGACTACTCGGCGATCCGCCCGGACCTGGATGACGTCGCCATGTCCGAATGGCTGACCCGCGAGCATGGCGTGGCCGCCATTCCAGTCTCGGTGTTCTACCAGCAGGCCCCGGCGGACATGCGCCTGGTGCGCTTCTGCTTCGCCAAGAAAGAGGAGACGCTGCGCCAGGCAGCGGAACGACTATGCGCGATCTGAGCCAACTGCCAGACCTCAAACTCGCCCTCGTGCAGACCACCCTGGTCTGGCATGACGCCAAGAGCAACCGCGAACGCTTCGACGCGCTGCTGGAAAACGCCCGTGGTGCGGATGTGGTGATCCTGCCGGAGATGTTCACCACCGGTTTTTCCATGGATTCCGAGACCCTGGCCGAGCAGGAGGAGGGCGCGACCTACGCCTGGCTGCGCGAGCAGGCCGCCAGGCTCGATGCCGTGGTCTGCGGCAGCGTGATCATCCGCGCCGCCGACGGCAGCCATCGCAACCGCCTGCTCTGGGCGCGTCCGGATGGAGAGGTGCAGCACTACGACAAGCGCCACCTGTTCCGCATGGCCGGTGAGCACAAGCACTACACGCCGGGCGAGCAGCAGGTGCTGCTGGAGTGGAAGGGCTGGCGGATTCGCCCGCTGGTCTGCTACGACCTGCGCTTCCCGGTATGGAGCCGCGATGCCCAGGACACCGACCTGCTGCTCTATACCGCGAACTGGCCGGCCGCGCGCCGCCAGCACTGGAATCGCCTGCTGCCGGCGCGGGCCATCGAAAACCTCTGCTATGTCGCGGCGGTCAACCGCGTTGGTGAAGACGGAAAGGGTCACGCCTATTCCGGCGACAGCCAGGTGCTCGACTTCCAGGGCGACAACCTGCTGGCGGCGGGCAGTGCCGACGGGGTGTTCCATATCGCCCTGAGCGCGACGGAGCTGGCGGCTTATCGAGAGCGCTTCCCGGCGAACCTGGATGCCGACGAGTTCGATATCCGGGCGTACACAAGAGCGTAGGGCGGATAACGTTCGACGTTATCCGCCGATTGACCTTGATATCCGAATGCGCCGATACCAGCTCCGGCATCCCTGGCGTCTGGGTGTCGGCGTACAACCGCGAACGGTTGTACGCCCTACGAAAATCCTGTGCCGCGTAGAAGCAGACTCTGCTCAATAAGCGCTGGCGGTATTCAGCCGCTGGATTGCCTCGTCGCTGAGTTCGAGGTCCACCGCCGCGATCAGGTCCGGTAACTGCTCCAGCTTCGACGCGCTGGCAATGGGCGCCGTAATGCTCGGGCGCGCCATCAGCCAGGCCAGGGCGACCTGCGTCGGCGTCGCCTTCAGGTCGCCGGCGACTTCTTCCAGGGCATCGAGAATGGCGAAGCCGCGTTCGTTCATGAAGTTCTTCACTTTGTAGCCACGCACGCTGCTCTTGCCCAGGTCCGCTTCGCTGCGGTACTTGCCGGTGAGGAAGCCCGCCGCCAGCGAATAGAAGCTGATGACCCCCAGCCCCAGCTGTTGCACCGTGGGTTCCAGGCTGGTCTCGTAGTTGGCGCGGTCGTAGAGGTTGTAGTTGGGCTGCAGGCTCTGGTAGTTCGGCAGCTTCAGACGGTCGCAGACCTCGCGCGCTTCGCGCAGTCGCCTGGCGTCCAGGTTCGACGCGCCGATGACTCGCACCTTGCCGGCCTCCACCGCCTCGGCGAAGGCGCCCATGGTTTCCTCCATCGAAGTGTGCGGATCGTCGCAGTGGGATTGGTAGAGGTCGATGTAGTCGGTCTGCAGGCGCTTGAGCGAGCGCCCCAGGGCTTGTTCGATGTATACCGCCGAGAGGCCCTTGTGGCCGTTGCCCATGTCCATGCCGACCTTGGTGGCAATCTGCACCTGGTTGCGCTTGCCGGTCTTCTTCAGCCATTTGCCGATCAGGGTTTCCGATTCGCCGCCCTCGTGGCCGGGTACCCAGCGCGAGTACACGTCGGCGGTATCGATGCAGTTGAGCCCGGCGTCGACCAGGGCGTCCAGCAAACGGAACGAGGTCGCTTCGTCGGCGGCCCAGCCGAACACATTTCCGCCGAATACCAGCGCGGGAATCTTCAGGCCCGATTGGCCGAGTTCGCGTGTACGCATCTGCTTTGGCTCCTGAGTCGGTGCGCAAGTCCTCAGTGTAGACGCCGCCCATCCTCCCGCCGGGGCGAATAGCCGGCAGCCGCAGGCCAGCTGGTCTATCATGGCGGCCAGCCCAACTGCCGAGTGCCCGTCATGACCACGACTCCCTACCTGCTGGACCAGCTGGAAACCGCCGACATGCTGTTGATCGACGGTTTGCACGCCTGGCAGTTCGAGCTCAACGAGGCACTGCTGGACCAGGCCGATGCGGCCGCCCACGCCGACCAGCCCTTTGCCAGTGAAGACGTGGTACTGCAGATCGAGTCCATCGACGGCCGCGACCGCCGCGAATGGCGCTTCAGCTACAACCAGGTCATGGAGGCCAGCTACCAGGCCGAGGACGAGACCTGGCTGCTGCAGGCCGGCGACCAGCAGCACCGACTCTGTTGCCTGGGTGCCGTCGCCGCCAGCGGCGACGACGAGTGAGTGACGAAGGCCCCGCGAGGGGCCTTCTGCATTTCCGGGCTCAGAACGCCAGCGGATAGCTGGTGATGAAGCGCACCTCGTCGTAGTCGCTGGAGTAGCTGCTGCGGACCGTGGAGGTGCGCACGAGGAACGACAGCGTCTTCAGCGGCCCGTTCTGGATGGTGTAGCCGATATCGGTATTGCGCTCGTACTCGTGGCCGTCGCTCTTGCCGGCGCGCGCAATGTCGGTGCCCTTGGTATAGCGCGTCATCAGGGTCAGGCCCGGCAGGCCGAGGCTGGCGAAGTCATAGTCGTAGCGCAGCTGGTAGGAGCGCTCCTGCGCCCAGAAGAACCCACCGTTGGTGACCCAGTTGACCAGGTAGGGTTGCGGGGTGTTGCCCAGCAGCATGGGGAACATGTCCTCGCCGAGCATGCGTTGGTAGGTGGCCGAGAGCGTGTGGCTGCCGTGCTTCACGCCGAGTCGAGCGCCATAGGCGCGGTTGTCGATGCGCCCGGAGAGTGCCTGCCCGGACTCCTCGTTGTGGAAGTAGCTCAGGGTGCCGAGCAGCACGGTGTTCTCTCCCAGTGGCTGCCTGACGTTGGCGCCGACGTAGTGCTGATCGTAGATGTCCTCGAGCTGGGCGAAGTAGTAGCTGGTGGACAGGCCGGGAGCCCACTGCGCATCGACGCCGCCCAGGTTCAGCTTGTTGCTGTCCTGGCTGGCGGGACGGGTAGCCAGGTAAAACGACTCGCGGTCGCTGGAGGCGCGGGTGCTGGTGTTCCACAGTTGCGCGGCGGTGAACTTGAAGCGGTCGGACTCCTTCGATTCCAGCATCACGCCCTGGAAAGTCTGCGGCAGTACGCGCACGTCGTCCTGGAAGATCACCGGCAGGCGCGGTTCCAGCAGACCGACCTTCAGCGTGGTCTTCGAATAGCGCAGCTTGAGCGTGGCGCCGCCACGGCTGAAGTCATCCGATGGCTCGCCGGTCGTGCGGTCGTAGGGCAGGTTGCTGTCGTTGCTGGTGCCGGCGCCACCGTCGAGCTTCAGGGCGTAGAAGCCGGTGAAGTCGACGCCGACACCGACGGTGCCTTCGGTGAAGCCGGAGCTGAACCGGGCGAGCACTGCCTGGGACCAGCTGCCGGCCTGGGATTGCGGGGCATTGTCCTGGCGGTAGTCGCGCAGCATGTAGAAATTGCGCAGGGTGGTATCCAGGTGGCTGTCGTCGATCAGGTCGGCCTGGGCGCAGAGGGGCATCAGCGCGCTGGAGAGCAGCGCACCGGCAAAGCGATTACGGAACATCGTCATCTCCTGGGCGCGTTCGCCGGGGCGCGGGGCGCCACGCCGGCGAACGGGCGTACGTCTTGTCGGGTGCAGTCAGTTCGCGGCGGCAGTGCTTTGCAGCGGGTTCGCTTCAGGCTGGGCCGTCTGCTCCTGGCCCAGGCTGCGGCGGAAGTGCTTGCGTCCATTGCCCAGCAGCCACAGGCAGAGCAGCCCGGCGAGCGTGACGATGATGCCGATGGAGGAGCCGACGGCCTTCGGGTCCTTGAAGTACTGGTCGGTGAGCAGTGCCACCAGGGTGGTGCCGACGCCCAGGCCGATCAGGTTGGAGACCAGCAGGAACAGTGCCGACACCTGCGCGCGCAGGCGATTGGGCGTAAGCACCTGCATGGCGGCCGCCGAGGTGGAGATGCAGAAGGCGCAGAAGAACATCGCCGGGCCCATCAGCAGCGCCGACAACTGCAGGCTGCTGACACTCACTGCACCGATGACGAAGGGAATGGTGCAGGCCGCGCCGAGCATGCCGCTGATCAGCGCGGCGTCGCTGCGTCCGCGCTTCTGCAGCACGTCCACCAGCCAGCCGGCGCAGAACACCCCGGCGGTGTTGAGCACCAGCAGGATGCCGCCCAGCAGCGTGCCCACCTCCATGGGTGTCAGGCCGTACTGGCGGATATACAGGGCCGGTGCCCAGCCCATCAGCGCGTACTGGCACATGGCGAAGAACGAGAAGCCCAGGAAGTGGCAGGTGAAGGTGGCACGGTGTCGGCCGAGGAAGCGCAGGCCATCGCCCACCGTTGCCTTGTGTGCCGGTTCGGCGAGCTTGCGCGCCGGGTCGCGGATGGTCAGGGCGATCAACAGTGCCACCAGCACCCCGGGCAGACCGACGATGAAGAACGCGATCTGCCAGGAACGCACCTGGCCCAGCCAGCCCAGGTCGATGGCCGGCACGTCGCGCAGCGCCTCGATCACGTAGCCGCCGACCAGGAAGGCCAGGCCGCCGCCGAGGAAGGCGCCCATGGAGTACAACCCCAGCGCACGACCGAGTTTTTCCTTGGGGAACAGGTCGGCGAGCATCGAGTAGGTCGCCGGGGTCAGCGCGGCTTCGCCGACGCCCACGCTCATGCGCGCCAGGAACATCTGCAGGAAGTTCTTCGACAGCCCGCACGCCGCGGTGGCGATGCTCCAGAAGGCCACGCCGATGGCGATGATCCTGACCCGCGAGGAGCGGTCGGCGAGGTACGCGATGGGCAGGCCCATGAAGGCGTAGAACAGCGAGAAGGCCAGCCCGCTGAGCAGGCTGAACTGGGTATCGCTGATCTGCAGGTCGGCCTTGATCGGCTCGATCATCAGCGAAAGGATCTGCCGATCCACGAAGGAAAAGATGTACGCGACCATGCACAGCACGACGACGTACCAGGAATAACGGGAAGTGCGGACGGATTGCGGGTGGGGAGATTGCGGGTTCACGGTTACTGGCTCCTGAAGCGGGTGAAGGCAGATGGCCAAGCACGTCGAGCTCGTTGTTGTTGTGGGTAACCAGGCGCCTCTGTACGCAAGGCAGGGGCCGCCGATCGTGTCTGATTGCGTGACACGGTTTTTTGATTGCCTGCCGCTTTCACGGCAGTGCACGCAAGACTAGGGAAGGGGAGAGACAGGGGTAATCGGGGCGAGTACCAGCATTGCGGAGACTTCCCCCTAGGGGGCTAGGGGGAATCTTTAGGCGGTGCGAGGAGGGCGGGTCAGATCAGGCCGAACAGTGCTAGCACGAAGGCACCACCGAAGATCACGGCCATGACGGCAGCCAGGATCAGCAGGCTGACGCCGAAGGCGCGCCAGTTGGAGCGCCATTGCCCGCCACCGGCGGCATGCTGCTCCAGGGCGACGCCGAAGGTCTGCTTGGCGAATTGGTACATGCCAACGACGGTGGCGATGGACATGGGGGCGCCGGAGATGTTGTCCGGCAGGAAATAGCCGATGACGAATATGCCAATGGTGAAGCCCAGCCCCATCATCCATGCTTTGCGCACCTCCTCGAGGCACCCCAGCGCCTTGAGGTTCTGCATCATGACCCAGGCTCCGGCTATGGGCGTACCGAAGAAGGTGGCTATCCCGACGGCGGCGAGACGGTAGAGCGGCTCGCCGGTGGCAGCGGCGGGTCCCTCCTGGAGGACTGCGGTCGGCGTCTGGAAGGGGTTTTCCTGCTGGGTGTCGGTCATGTTTTCACTCCATGAAAAAGCCCCGGACGCTAGAAGCGTCCGGGGCAAAGGGACTTCCTTTTTTACCAGCCTGACCAGGCTTACGCAGCTTTCGCGTGGCCCAGCGTCACGGCGCGGTTCAGTGCGCTGAACAGCGCACGGAAGCTCGCGGTGGTGATGTTTTCATCGATGCCGATACCGTGCAGCGAACGACCGCCCTCGACGCGCAGCTCGATGTAGGCGGCCGCGCGGGCATTGGTGCCGGCGCCGATGGCGTGCTCGTTGTAGTCCATGATCTCGACATCCACCGGCAGCGAGGCGACCAGGGCTTCCAGGGTGCCCTTGCCCTTGCCGTGCCAGTG
Source organism: Enterobacterales bacterium AE_CKDN230030158-1A_HGKHYDSX7 (assembly GCA_046940325.1). GTDB lineage: Bacteria > Pseudomonadota > Gammaproteobacteria > Pseudomonadales > Pseudomonadaceae > Pseudomonas. The sequence continues at coordinate 405,270 of JBKYMN010000006.1, forward strand.
GTGTTGCTCACCCTTGTGGGTGACGTCGATATCGATGGCGCAGGTGCCGTTCTCTTCCTGCAGGCGGTAGTTCTTCAGGCCGAACGGGGAAACAGCCTGCAGGTACTCGGTCTGCAGCAGGGTGTAGATCTGCTCGGCGGTCATTTCCAGGCCAAGACGGTCGGTCTCGTTCTGCACCACCTGGCTGAACTCGATCTGCATGCGGCGCGGCAGGCTGATGCCGTATTCCTGTTCGAGCAGGAAGGTGATGCCGCCCTTGCCGGACTGGCTGTTCACACGGATCACGGCTTCGTAGCTGCGGCCGATGTCGGCCGGGTCGATCGGCAGGTACGGCACTTCCCACACGGCGTCGTCCTTCTGCTGGGCGAAGCCCTTGCGGATGGCGTCCTGGTGGGAGCCGGAGAAGGCGGTGTGGACCAGGTCACCGACGTACGGGTGGCGCGGGTGCACCGGAATCTGGTTGCACTCTTCCACCACCTTGCGCACGGCATCGATGTCGGAGAAGTCCAGTTCGGGGTCGATGCCCTGGGTGTACATGTTCAGCGCCATGGTCACCAGGCAGAGGTTGCCGGTGCGCTCGCCGTTGCCGAACAGGCAGCCTTCCACGCGGTCGGCGCCAGCCATCAGGGCCAGTTCCGACGCGGCCACGCCGGTGCCACGGTCGTTGTGGGTGTGCAGGCTGAGCAGCACGCTGTCGCGCTTGTTGATCTGGCGGCCGAACCACTCGATCTGGTCGGCGTAGTTGTTCGGGGTGGCGCATTCGACGGTGGCGGGCAGGTTGAGGATCAGGCGGTTGGCCGGGGTCGGCTGGAACACCTCGATCACTGCGTTGCACACCTCGACGGCGAAATCGGTCTCGGTGGAGCTGAACACTTCCGGCGAGTACTCGAAGCCCCACTGGGTTTCCGGCGCGGCGTCGGCCAGGCGCTTGATGGTCTGCCCAGCGGCTACGGCGATGGCTTTCACACCGGCCTTGTCCTGGTTGAAGACGATCTTGCGGAAGCTCGGTGCGCAGGCGTTGTAGTAGTGGACGATGGCCTTCTTCGCGCCCTTGAGGGACTCGAAGGTGCGCTCGATGAGGTCGTCGCGGGCCTGGGTCAGCACCTGGATGGTGACGTCATCGGGAATGTGGTCGTTCTCGATCAGCTCACGCACGAAGTCGAAGTCGGTCTGCGAGGCGGACGGGAAGCCCACTTCGATTTCCTTCAGGCCCACCTGAACCAGGCACTTGAAGAAGCGCATCTTCTTCTCGGCGTCCATCGGCTCGATCAGGGACTGGTTGCCGTCGCGCAGGTCGGTGGACAGCCAGATCGGCGCCTTGTCGATGATCTTGTCCGGCCAGGTGCGGTCGGGCAGGGTGATCTGGGTGAAGGCGCGGTATTTCTTCGACGGGTCTTTCAACATGCTCATGAGCGGAATCCTTGTTCTCTGCGGCCTGCGTGGCCTGCGCAAAAAAAACTGAATGAGGCGAAACGGGGGAGGGGGGCTCAGCCACGCAGTCGCGGGCTGACCAGGCGCAGGCAGGCGTGTTGGCGAAGCAGGATGAGGGTGTGTGCGGTTTTCATGAGTGCCAAGCTAAAGGCCTGGAAGACCAATGGCAAGCATTTGGGGAAATTTGGTAGGAAAAGTCTTCGACAGCGATTGAGAGATGAATAATTGTCGAAAAATTACTATTTAAGCAATTAATCCTGAAGCTTAGCGCTGTGCTTAACTGATTCTGCGTCTTCGTGCCGCAGCGGAGCTTTGTAACTCCGTGCGATCATTGCGCACCCCGCCTCAGGCAGGGACCTTCCATCCGCAAGGACTTTTCGTGACCCGTCGTACTCGACAAGGCGTAGGCACCTGGCTGGCGTTGTTCGCCATGCTGATGATCTATGTCGGCCCGCTGGTTTCCCAGTCGATGCCGATGGATCATGCCATGCCCATGGATCACGTCATGCCGATGGAGCATGGCAAGGCGCCGGCCCATGAAATGTCCCATGACATGGCCGGCATGGACGACATGGCCTGCTCCGACGGCCAGCGCGCCGCGGGCCATCACGCTGCCCCTGTATCCCACGGCGAACAGCCGCTCACCGCCGACGCCTTCATGGAGAAGTGCGGCTATTGCAGCCTGCTGATCCACAGCCCGCCGCTGACGCCGCCGCCGGTCCTGCTTGACCACGGAGTGCCCGCCGTTGGCGCACCGGTTGCCCAGTTCGTTTCCTCGCGCATTCCCGCCTCACCGGTCTTCCCCGGTGCTCGTTCCCGCGCTCCTCCGTTCCTGATCGGCTGACCTGCAACCCCGACTCCCCGACCCCGGCGCGCCTGGCTGTCCTCAGCCTGCGCGTCGTGCGAGTACGCGCGGAGCGGGCGTCATCACCGATCATGGAAATCATGCAATGTCCCGCATGCCTATGCGCCGTCGGCAAACTGCCGTCGGCCTGCGCGCCCTGTGCGCGCTGACCGCCCTTGGCGGTTTCACTGCCGTCCCTGTGCTGGCCGAGGAAGAAGATCACTCGGCGCACGCCAGCAATGCGTCGGTCACCGAACTGTCGCCCAGCGTCATCACCGCCGTGGCGCAGAGCTCACCGCTGACCGTGGTCACCGACCCCAAGCAGCCGCGCCAGCCGATTCCCGCCAGCGACGGCGCCGACTACCTCAAGACCATTCCCGGCTTCTCCGCCATCCGTAACGGCGGCACCAACGGCGATCCCGTACTACGTGGCATGTTCGGTTCGCGCCTGAACATCCTCACCAACGGCACCACCATGCTCGGCGCCTGCCCGGCGCGGATGGACGCTCCCACCTCCTATATCTCGCCGGAAACCTTCGACAGGCTCACCGTGGTGAAAGGCCCGGAGACCGTGATCTGGGGCCCCGGTGCCTCGGCCGGGACGATCCGCTTCGACCGCGAGCCGGAGCGCTTCGGCGAGCTGGGCACGCGGGTCAATGGCAGCCTCGTCGCCGGCTCCAACGGCCGCTTCGACCGCGTGCTGGACGCCGCCGCTGGCGGGCCGCTGGGCTACGTGCGGGTCACCGGCAACAAGTCGCAGTCCGACGACTACGAAGACGGCAGCGGCAACACCGTGCCCTCGCGCTGGAACAAGTGGAACGGCGACGTAGCGGTGGGCTGGACGCCGGACGCCGACACCCTGGTCGAGCTCACTGCCGGAAAGGGTGACGGTGAGGCGCGCTATGCCGGGCGCGGCATGGATGGCTCGCAGTTCAAGCGCGAAAGCCTCGGCCTGCGCTTCGAGAAGTCCAACATCGGCGAGGTGCTCGACAAGCTGGAGGCGCAGGTCTACTACAACTACGCCGACCATGTGATGGACAACTACAGCCTGCGCACGCCCTCGGGCACCGGCATGATGGCCGGCCCCATGGCCTCCAACGTCGACCGTCGCACCCTCGGCGGGCGCCTGGCCGCTACCTGGCGCTGGGACGACTTCAAGCTGATCACCGGGGTCGATGCGCAGACCAACGAACACCGCGAACGCAGCGGCATGGGGATCAATACCTATGACGAGCAGCCGTGGGACAAGGATGCGGTCTTCCATAACTACGGCGCCTTCGGCGAGCTGACCTGGTACGCCGCCGAGCGTGACCGCGTGATCACCGGCGCGCGCCTGGACCGTGCTTCGGTCAAGGATTACCGGCAGACCACCGGCTCGGGGATGATGGCGATGCCCAACCCCACCGCCGATGACACCCGCGCTGACACCTTGCCCAGCGGCTTCGCACGTTACGAGCATGATCTGGCCGACACGCCGACCACCCTCTACGTCGGCCTCGGCCACGTACAGCGCTTCCCCGACTACTGGGAGCTGTTCTCCCCGGACAAGGGCCCGAGCGGCTCGGTCAACGCCTTCGACAGCATCAAGCCGGAGAAGACCACCCAGCTGGACTTTGGCGCGCAGTACGAGGACGAGAAGCTCAAGGCCTGGGCCTCGGGCTATGTCGGGGTGATCCGCGACTACATCCTCTTCGACTACCAGCCCGGCGGCATGATGGGCCGCACCTCCCAGGCGCGGAACGTCGATGCCCGCATCATGGGGGGCGAGCTGGGCGCGGCCTACGCGCTGACCAGCAACTGGACCGCCGATGGCACCCTGGCCTACGCCTGGGGCAAGAACACCACCGACGACACTGCGCTGCCGCAGATGCCGCCGCTGGAAGCGCGTTTCGGCCTGACCTACGAAGAAGGCGACTGGAGCGCCGGCGGCTTGTGGCGCGTGGTCGCTCACCAGGGCCGGATCGCCGAGAACCAGGGCAACGTGGTGGGCTATGACTTCGACGAAAGCCCCGGCTTCGCGGTGTTCTCGCTCAACGGCGCGTACAAGCTGAGCAAGCACCTCAAGGTCAGCACCGGCGTCGACAACCTGTTCGACAAGGACTACGCCGAGCACCTGAACCTGGCGGGCAACGCCGGCTTCGGCTACCCGGCCAACGATCCCGAATCGATCCACGAACCGGGCCGTACGTTCTGGACCAAAGTGGACTTCAGTTTCTAAGCCCGACCGGCCCCCGCCCGTCGGGGGCCTCCTTGCGTGAGGAGATCAACGAATGCAGCACAAGACATTCGATTTCTACAACCTGGCCTGGCGCTGGCACTTCTATGCCGGGCTGTTCGTCGCGCCCTTCATGATCCTGCTGTCGCTCACCGGCATCATCTACCTGTTCAAGCCGCAGCTCGACCCGCTGATGTACAGCGACCTGCTGACGGTGAAACCAGGCGAGGCGCGGCTGTCCGCCGACGAGCAACTGATGCACCTGCATCACCAGAACCCGCAGTTGCAGGTCAGCCAGTACCTGCCGGCACCGGCCGCTGACCGCAGCGCGCAGTTCGTCGCCCAGCTGGATGGGCGCGAGGTGAACGCCTTCGTCGACCCTTACAGCGGCAAGCTGCTCGGCCTGCAGGACGCCAAGTCCAACCTGCAGGCGATGGCTCGTGCGCTGCACGGCGAGCTGATGATCGGCACCGTCGGTGACCGGCTGATCGAGCTGGCGGCGGGCTGGGGCATCGTGCTGGTGGTCTCCGGCCTGTACCTGTGGTGGCCGCGCAAGCGCTCGCTGCGCGTGCTGCTGTGGCCGGACCTGTCGCGTCGTGGTCGTGCGCTGTGGCGTGAGGTGCATGTGGTAGTCGGCTTCTGGGGCTCGCTGCTGATGCTGTTCATGCTGCTCACCGGCATGACCTGGACCGGCTTCTGGGGCAAATCCTTCGCCGACGTGTGGAACCGCTTCCCGGTGGCCATGTGGAACGAAGTACCCAAGTCGGACCTGGAGGCGCGCACGCTCAACGAGGCGCACCGCCAGACCATCCCCTGGGCCATGGAAAACACGCCGATGCCGATGTCCGGCGGCGCCCACGCCGAGCACATGGCCCATGGCTCCGGCGGCATGGCGATGCCGCAGATCAGCCTGCAGCAGGTGGTCGACACGGCCGATCAGGCCGGCGTGGTGCCGGGCTACGCCATCGCGTTGCCCAAGGGCGAGCAGGGCGTGTTCACCGTCTCGGTGTTCGCCGACGACTCGCGCAACGACGCCACCCTGCACATCGACCAGTACACCGGCAAGGTACTCGCCGACGTGCGCTGGAAGGACTATGGGCTGGTGGCCAAGGGTGTCGAGTCCGGGGTGATGCTGCACGAAGGCAAGATGTTCGGCCTGTTCAATCAGCTGCTCATGCTCGGCGTCTGCCTGATGATCCTGCTCAGTGCGGTCAGCGGTCTGTGGATCTGGTGGAAGCGCCGCCCGCAGGGGCGCCTCGGTGTGCCGCCGATGCCCCATGCGCTGCCGGTGTGGAAGGGTGGGGTGGCGATCATGATCCTCCTCGGCATCGCTTTCCCCCTGGTGGGCGCGTCGCTGTTGCTGGTGTGGGCGCTGGACTGGGCGGTGCTGTCGCGGATCAAGCCGCGCAGCCCGGCGCTGGGCTGATGCGTCCCTGTTTCAACCTGACGCCTGCCGCTAGGCAGGCTATGCTGCGGCGCGATCGTTGCGCCCGCGGCCCGATGGATTCCCGCCGCTGCGGCGGACCTGATCACAAGCCAACTGGAGTCTCGAACATGCGTAAAACCCTGCTCGCTTTCGCTGTGCTGCTGGGCTTCTCCGGCGCCGCCATGGCCCATGAATATGAGGCCGGCAACCTGCACATCGACCACCCGTGGTCGCTGTTGCTGCCGGCCAACTCGGTGAACGGCGCCGCCTACTTCATCGTGCAGAACCACGGCAAGGAGGCCGACCGCCTGCTCGGTGCCGACACCGACCGCGCCGCCAGCGCCGAGGTCCACCAGCACGTGGAGAAGGACGGCATGATGAAGATGCAGAAGGTCGAGGGCGTGGACATCCCTGCCGGCGGCAAGATCGTCTTCGCTCCCGGCCAGTATCACCTGATGCTGTTCGGCCTGAAGAAGCCGCTCACCGATGGCGAGCGCTTCCCGCTGACCCTGCACTTCCAGAAAGCCGGCGACGTGAAGGTCGAGGTCGCGGTGCAGAAGGACGCACCGAAAGGCACCGACATGGGCCACGACATGCATGGCATGAACCACGAGTGATGAGCGATCGGCTCCTGCGCCCGCTGGTCTGGGCGCAAGACGGCGAGTGGCTGCTGGACTTCGACGGCAGCTACTCCAGCGACTCGATCCTGCGGATCGAAAGCGCCGCCGATGGCTTCATCCTGCGCGAGGAGCGCCTGGCCGAGACCCAGACCAAGCGCTATCCCTTCGCCGACCTGAAGGATGACGTCACGGCGGCCGACTGGACCGCCGTGGTCGTCGACGAGGAAGGCGAGCGCCTGGGCTTCGCCATCGCCCGCTACGAAATCTGGAATCGCCGCGCGGTGCTGGACGATCTGTTCGTCCTCGCCGACGCGCGCGGCCAGGGCGTTGGCCGGCAATTACTGGAAGGCTGCCTGGACTGGGCGCGCGGCACCGAGGCGCGCCACCTGTGGCTGGAAACCCAGAACCTCAACCTGCCGGCAGTGGGCTTCTACCGCTCCCGTGGCTTCGCCCTGAGTGGGCTGTCCACCGACCTCTATGACCCGGCCCAGGTGCTGCCCGGGGAGATGGCGCTGTTCTTCAGCTACCCGCTGGCCTGAGGGCCACGCGCGCCTGTCGTGTCACGAGGATCAGTAGGAAGCCGATGCAGTAGGCCAGCACGTCCAGCCAGTCTGGCGTGGCGCCGAGCACGATGCGCAGCGCATGATTGCCGATCTGCCAGTGGAAGGTCGCGGCGAGGTACTGGCTGAATTCGATGATCAAGCCGCAGGCCAGCGCCGCGCCTGCCAGCCAGTGCGCCGGGGCATCCAGTGCGGCGCGCAGCAGGCAATACAGCCAGACGACGGCCAGCACGTCGCCGCCGAAGCCGCGCAGCCAGCCGAGGTTGGCTCCGGCCGTGGCCAGCCACACCAGCACGGCGAACCAGAGCAGCGCGAAGATCGCGCTGCGCCCCTCGAAACGAAGCCGCATCAGGGCTTGAAGGCGCCGATGAAGATCGCCGGATCGACGCGGGCGTCGTTCAGGCTGACGTTCCAGTGCATGTGCGGCCCGGTGGCGCGGCCGGTGGCGCCGACACGGCCGACCACGCCACCGCGCGGGACCGCGTCGCCGAGTTTCACGTCGATCTTCGACATGTGGCAGAACATGCTGATGAAGCCCTGGCCATGGTCGACGAACACGGTGTTGCCGTTGAAGAAGTAGTTGCCGATCAGGATCACCTTGCCGGCGGCCGGCGACTTGATCGGGGTGCCGGCGGGCACGGCGAAGTCCAGCCCGGAGTGCGGGTTGCGCTCCTCGCCGTTGAAGAAGCGGCGCAGGCCGAAGGGGCTGGAGAGCGGGCCGTTGACCGGCTTGTCCAGCACCAGGTTGCTCGGCGTGCCGGGGCTGAAGCTGCGGTAGGCGGCGGTCTGCTCGGCCAGCTCGCGGTTGATGCGCTTGAGGTCTTCGGGCAGCGGGTTCACCTGACGGGTGTTCTTCAGGGTGATGCGCTGTTCCTTGTAGTGCTTGGCGCCGACGGTGAAACCGAGGTTGCGGCTGGCGCCGGCCTGCTTCACCGCGATCTGCTGGCTGCCGGCCTTGACCGTCAGCGGGATACCGACGATGGCGATCCAGTCGCGGCCTTCCTCGCGCACCACCAGCACCGGCTTGCCCTGGTAGGTGGCGGTCGGCGCGGCGGCGTCCTGGCCCAGCTGCACCACGGCGACGCCGCCGGGCACCGGCTTGTTCAGGGTGCGGCTGATGAAGCCTTCGGCGTGGGCGGTCAGGGTGACGAGGGAGGCGATGAGCAGGCAGGAGAGTCGGAGCATTTCGCTATCCGTGGACGTGTCGGCGGATGAAGCGGGCAGTCTACACGGGCCGCTCTGGCGGGCGGGCCCATTTCGTCGAAAGCACGACTCGGTGTCAGGCTGGTCGTAGGGCGTACAACCGTTCGCGGTTGTACGCCGATACACCACCACTTGTTCTCAGCGCCAAGGCTCAACTCGGAGAGCCTGGAGACCAGGGTTAAACGGCGTATAACGTCGAGCGTTACACGCCCTGCGTTGTGCGCAGGCTTTCCAGTTGCTGGCGCCACAGTTGCTCCAGCGGTAGCACCTGCGCGGGACCATAGATGGCGTGGGGCTTGCCCAGGTGTGCGGCCCACAACTGGTCGCCATAGTCGTAGTGCCACCACTCGCTGGACAGGTTGCTGAAGCCCGCCGCTTGCATGGCGTTGAACAGGATCCGGCGGTTATCGCGGATGCGCCGCTGCTGTTCGTCCGGCTCGGCGATCTCTTCGTAATGGCGGGTATAGGAGCGCGGCGTGGCCTCGTCGAACAGGCTGCCCATGTCCAGCCAGCGGCCCTCGCTGTCGCACAGGGTCAGGTCGATGGCGCCACCGGTGAGGTGCGGGCTCGGCGCTTCGGCGCGGGTGCTGGGCGGCGCGACGAATTCGCGGGTGCGCCGGGTCAGCTCGGCCGGGTCGGCGTCCGGCTCGTGCTGGTGAAGGATGTCGTAGAGCGTGTCGTACAGGTGCTGTTGCACCGCGAACGGCCGCCAGGCATCGAGGATCACCAGGCGCAGGCCGCCGGGCAACAGGCTGGCGGCGTGCAGCAGGCGTTCGAACACTTCCGTGCGTGCATAGCACTCCGGCTGTGCGTTGGGTACGCCGAGGCGGTGGTACGCCGGCCAGACCGCGAACCCGGTGGCGATGCTCAGCGCCTGCAACGGCTGGTTGCATTCGACGATCGGCACACGGAAGGCCTCGGCCCAGTCCGGATCGGGTTGCGGCAGGATCGGCGCGAGCAGGTCGGTCATCGGCAATCAGTCCAGCAGGGAAAGGGTGACGGGGGCCCGGTGGTTGTCCTCCACGCGCACGTCCAGTTCGCCGTCGCCCAGCTTGGCCTTCAGGCGCTGGCCGTTCTTCGTCTGTGCGGCGCTGCGGACGGCCTGGCCCTTGTCATCGAGCAGGATGCTGTAGCCACGGCCGAGCGTCGCCAGCGGGCTGACGATGTGCAGCGTCTGCATCAGGCCGTCCAGGCGCTGGCGCTGTTCCCGCAGGATCGCGTGGGTGGCGCGGGGCAGGCGGGCGCTGAGGTTGTCCAGGCGCTGGCGCAGCAGCGCCAGGTTGCGCCCAGGGTGTTGCGCGGCCAGGCGGGTATCGAGCCGCGCCACGCGTTCCTGGCGGATCTGCAGCTGGCGCTCGAAGGCGCGGCGCAGGCGCATGTCCAGGTCATCCAGGCGCTGGGATTGCTGGCGCAGGCGCTCGCCGGGGTGGCGCAGGCGCCGGGCGGTGCCTTCCAGGCGCAGGCGTTCGCGGGTCAGGCGGTCCTGGATGCGCAGGATCAGCCGGCGGCGCAGGCTGTCCAGGCGCTGCTGCAGGTCGCCGCTGTGCGGCGCCAGCAGTTCGGCGGCGGCCGAGGGCGTGGGCGCGCGCACGTCGGCGACGAAGTCGCTGATGGACACGTCGGTCTCATGGCCCACGGCGCTGACGATGGGGGTCACGCAGGCGGCGATGGCGCGGGCCACCGGTTCTTCGTTGAAGCACCAGAGGTCTTCCAGCGAACCGCCGCCACGGGCCAGGATCAGCGCGTCGAAACCCTGCGTGTCGGCCAGCTTCAGCGCACGGACGATCTGCCCGATGGCCTCGCGGCCCTGCACGGCGGTGGGGATCAGGGTCAGCTCGACCTGCGGCGCACGGCGGCGGAATACGCTGATGATGTCGCGGATCACCGCGCCGGTGGGCGAGCTGACGATGCCGATGCGCCTTGGGTGGGCGGGCAGTTCCTGCTTGCGCTCGGCGGCGAACAGGCCTTCGGCGGCGAGCTTTTCCTTCAGCGCCTCGAAGGCCAGGCGCAGGGCGCCGTCACCGGCCGGTTCGACGGTGTCGGCAATCAACTGGTAGTCGCCGCGCCCCTCGAACAGCGAAACCTTGCCGCGTACGCGCACGGCGAGGCCGTCGCGCAGGGCCTGGCGCACGCGCAGGGCGTTCTGCCGGAACAGTGCGCAGCGCACCTGGGCGTTGCTGTCCTTGAGGGTGAAGTACATATGCCCGGATGCGGGCCGCGCGAGGTTGGAGATCTCGCCCTCGACCCAGACCTGCGGGAACACGTCCTCCAGCAGGTGGCGGGCGCGCTGGTTGAGCTGGCTGACGGTCAGAACCTCGCGGTCGAGGCCCAGCCGTTGGAAGGGATCTTTCTGCATGGCGAAGGATGATAAGCGGGCCTGCGGACCGGGGCCAGCACACGGGTCTGATAAAGGCTTCATTCAGATCGTCTGGTTACGTTGAGCCGCGCACCCCAGCTGAGATATAATGCCGCGCTTCCATTTTTCCCGATCGGGAGCCCCCGCCATGCTGCGCATCAGCCAAGAAGCCCTCACTTTCGACGACGTCCTCCTGATTCCGGGTTATTCGGAAGTCCTACCCAAGGACGTGAGCCTGAAAACTCGCCTGACCCGTGGCATCGAACTGAACATCCCGCTGGTGTCCGCCGCGATGGATACCGTGACCGAAGCCCGCCTGGCGATTGCCATGGCGCAGGAAGGCGGCATCGGCATCATCCACAAGAACATGAGCATCGAGCAGCAGGCCGCCGAGGTCCGCAAGGTCAAGAAGCACGAGACCGCCATCGTTCGCGATCCGGTCACCGTGACCCCGTCGACCAAGATCATCGAGCTGCTGCAGATCGCCCGCGAATACGGCTTCTCCGGCTTCCCGGTGGTGGAAGAGGGTGAGCTGGTCGGCATCGTCACCGGTCGCGACCTGCGCGTGAAGCCGAACGTCGGCGACAGCGTTTCCGCGATCATGACCCCGAAGGACAAGCTGGTCACCGCCCGTGAAGGCACTGCCCTGGAAGAGATCAAGGCCGCGCTCTACGAGAACCGCATCGAGAAGATGCTGGTGGTCGACGAGAAGTTCCGCCTGACCGGCCTGGTCACCTTCCGCGACATCGAGAAGGCCAAGACCTACCCGCTGGCTTCCAAGGATGACGAAGGCCGCCTGCGCGTCGGCGCGGCCGTCGGCACCGGCGCCGATACCGGCGAGCGTGTTTCCGCCCTGGTCGCCGCTGGCGTTGACGTGGTTGTCGTCGACACTGCCCACGGCCACTCCAAAGGCGTGATCGACCGCGTGCGCTGGGTCAAGGAAACCTTCCCGCAGGTCCAGGTCATCGGCGGCAACATCGCCACCGGCGAAGCCGCGAAAGCCCTGGCGGATGCTGGCGCTGACGCCGTGAAGGTCGGCATCGGCCCGGGCTCCATCTGCACCACCCGTATCGTCGCTGGCGTCGGCGTGCCGCAGATCTCCGCCATCGCCAACGTTGCCGCAGCCCTCGAAGGCACCGGCGTTCCGCTGATCGCCGACGGTGGCATCCGCTTCTCCGGCGACCTGGCCAAGGCCATGGTGGCTGGCGCCTACTGCGTGATGATGGGTTCGATGTTCGCCGGTACCGAAGAAGCTCCGGGCGAGATCGAGCTGTTCCAGGGCCGTTCCTACAAGTCCTACCGCGGCATGGGTTCCCTGGGCGCCATGGCCGGTTCCACCGGTTCTTCCGACCGCTACTTCCAGGATGCCTCTGCTGGCGCCGAGAAGCTGGTGCCCGAAGGCATCGAAGGCCGCGTGCCCTACAAGGGCCAGCTGACCGCCATCGTTCACCAGCTGATGGGTGGCCTGCGTGCCGCCATGGGCTACACCGGCAGCGCCGATATCCAGGACATGCGCACCAAGCCGCAGTTCGTGCGCATCACCGGCGCCGGCATGGCCGAGTCCCACGTCCACGATGTACAGATCACCAAGGAAGCCCCGAACTACCGCGTAGGTTGAGGGTTCCACGGTAAATGAGTCGGACACGGGGCTGGTTGATACAGCCCCGTGTCGTTTGAGAATTTCGCTACGAGAGATGGCCATGGCCCAAGACATTCACGCTCACCGGATCCTGATCCTGGACTTCGGCTCCCAGTACACCCAGCTGATCGCCCGCCGCGTCCGCGAGATCGGCGTGTACTGCGAAATCCACCCGTTCGACATGACCGACGACGAGGTTCGTGCCTTCGCTCCGCGCGGCATCATCCTCGCCGGTGGCCCGGAGTCGGTGCACGAGGCCGACAGCCCGCGCGCGCCCAAGGCCGTGTTCGACCTGAACGTCCCGCTGTTCGGCATCTGCTACGGCATGCAGACCATGGCCGAGCAGATGGGCGGCAAGGTGCAGGGCTCTGACCTGCGCGAGTTCGGCTACGCCCGCGTCGACGTGGTCGGCAAGGCCCGCCTGCTGGACGGCATCGAAGACCACGTGGATGAAGACGGCGTGTTCGGCCTCGACGTGTGGATGAGCCACGGCGACAAGGTCACCGAGATCCCGGCCGGCTTCCACATCCTCGCCAGTACCCCGAGCTGCCCGATCGCCGCCATGGCCGATGACGCCCGTGGCTACTACGGCGTGCAGTTCCACCCGGAAGTGACCCACACCAAGCAGGGCGGTCGCATCCTCTCCCGCTTCGTGCTGGACATCTGCGGCTGCGAAGCCCTGTGGACCCCGTCCAACATCGTCAACGACGCCATCGCCACCGTGCGTGCCCAGGTGGGCAACTCCAAGGTGCTGCTGGGCCTGTCCGGCGGCGTGGACTCCTCGGTGGTCGCGGCCCTGCTGCACAAGGCCATCGGCGACCAGCTGACCTGCGTCTTCGTCGACAACGGCCTGCTGCGCCTGCACGAGGGTGACCAGGTGATGGCGATGTTCGCCGAGAACATGGGCGTCAAGGTCATCCGCGCCAACGCCGAAGAGAAGTTCCTCAGCCGTCTGGCCGGCGTCAGCGACCCGGAGCAGAAGCGCAAGATCATCGGCGGCAGCTTCATCGAGGTCTTCGACGAGGAAGCCACCAAGCTGAAGGACGTGAAGTTCCTTGCCCAGGGCACCATCTACCCTGACGTGATCGAGTCGGCCGGCGCCAAGACCGGCAAGGCCCACGTGATCAAGTCGCACCACAACGTCGGCGGCCTGCCCGAAGACATGCAGTTCGAACTGGTCGAGCCGCTGCGCGAGCTGTTCAAGGACGAAGTCCGCAAGATCGGCCTGGAACTGGGCCTGCCCTACGACATGGTCTACCGCCACCCGTTCCCGGGCCCGGGCCTGGGCGTGCGTATCCTCGGCGAAGTGAAGAAGGAGTACGCCGACCTGCTGCGCCGTGCGGACCACATCTTCATCGAAGAGCTGCGCAACTTCGACTGGTACCACAAGACCAGCCAGGCCTTCGTGGTGTTCCAGCCGGTGAAGTCCGTCGGCGTGGTCGGCGATGGCCGTCGCTACGCCTGGGTCGTCGCCCTGCGCGCCGTGGAGACCATCGACTTCATGACCGCTCGCTGGGCACACCTGCCGTACGAGCTGCTGGAGAAGGTCTCGAACCGCATCATCAACGAGATCGAAGGCATCTCCCGCGTCACCTACGACGTGTCGAGCAAGCCGCCGGCCACCATCGAGTGGGAGTGAGGCCGCTGGGCCGGTAGAACCGTTCTACAGGCTCGTCGCATGCTGCAAGCGCCCGACTAACTTAGTCGGGCGTTTTCTTTTCTCGGAGTATTGGGCGCTGATGCCCCAGGGCGCATTCGGCCGTTCGAATTTGTCTGGCCGATGCGTTTTTGATGCATTTCTCGGGGTTGTTGGGTGCGGCCTGGGGTTTGAACATTCCATTGGCGTAGCGAACTTTTAAGAACAACCCGTTTTCGTCGCGAAACCCTGCTGTCCTTGCCTGGATTACTGATAAATGGCTCAGAAGAAGTTGTTGGGCGCGTACAAGATATTTGGAGTCGGCCTGAACAAGACCGGCACTACCACGCTAGCCAAGTGTTTGCAGACGCTGGGTTTCCAGCAGCATGTTTCAGTCAGGCGCGATTTACTGGTCAAGTACAGGGAAGGTCATCTCGACGATGTATTCGCGGTGGCCGATGCCAACCAGACATTCGAGGACTGGCCATGGCCCCTGATGTACAAGGAGCTGTTCTTTCGTTACGGAGAGGATGCCCGTTACGTCCTGACCAGAAGAAGGACTCCACAGGCGTGGCTCGATAGCCTGAAGCGACACAGTCTGAGAACTCCAATAAGCATGCACTGCCGGTTACTAGCTTATGGACATGACTATCCCCATGGCATGGAGAGTCATCATCTCGAGTTGTACGAAAAACATAACCGTGACGTTAGAGCGTTCTTCGTCCAGCAGGGAGTCGAGCATCTTCTCCTGGAGATCAGTTTCGACTCAGGTGATGGTTGGGATGAGTTGTGTGGATTTCTTGGGCTCCCTGCTCCAGCAGAGCCGTTACCCCACGAGAACCGGGGCGATATGCCTATTCCGGCGGAGCTGGAACATGAGAACGCGCTCCGAATCAGCGAGCAATTGAGCAGACTCAATCACTCGGTGGAGTGCCTTGTCGGTTAACGGGTAAGGCACGTACCGATGTCAGGCGGACGACATGAATCCGAGTGCCGGCTTGCGTTGCCGTGGTGGAGAGCCAGGGGCGTTCCCCCATGCGGCCAGCGACATAAGCACGCAGCTGGCTTACAAGCTCATTTTGTTAATGAAATGAGAAGATTTAGCATTTAAAATCCTGAGATTTCCGGGGGACTCCATGGCATTTACCCGTAGACAGGTTCTTGGTGGCCTCGCTGGCCTGGCCGTCGTCGGCCTGGGCGCCGGCGGTGCGCGCATCTGGCTGGCACGCCCGGAAGTCGCTGCCGAGCATGATTACGAACTGATCGCCGCGCCGCTGGACCTGGAGCTGGTGCCTGGTCACAAGACCCCCGGCCTGGGCTATGGCGGCCAGGCTCCCGGCGTGGAAATCCGCGCGCGCCAGGGCGACTGGCTGCGGGTGCGCTTCACCAACAAGCTGGACGAGCCGACCACCATCCATTGGCATGGTATCCGCCTGCCCATCGAGATGGACGGCGTGCCCTACATCTCGCAGCCGCCGGTGCAGCCGGGCGAGAGCTTCATCTACCAGTTCAAGACGCCGGACGCCGGCAGCTACTGGTACCACCCGCACCTGATGAGCAGCGAGCAACTGGGCCGCGGCCTGGTCGGGCCGCTGATCATCGATGAGCGCGAGCCCAGTGAGTTCACCAGCGAGAAGGTCCTCAACCTGAAGACCTGGCACGTGGACGAGGAGGGCAATTTCACCCCCTTCAGCGTGCCGCGCGAGGCGGCGCGGGAAGGCACTCGCGGGCGTCTGTCGACCATCAACGGCGAACGCACGCCGGTGATCGAACTGCCCGCCGGCGAGATCGTCCGCGTACGTATCCTCAACGTCGACAATACCGTGACCTATCGCCTCAATCTGCCGGGCGCCGAGGCGAAGATCTACGCCATCGACGGCCATCCGGTGGAGCCGCGCGATTTCGGCAAGGGCCCCAACGACCAGTACTGGATCGGCCCGGGCATGCGCCTGGAGCTGGGTATCCGTGGCCCGGCGGAAGGCGCCGAGCTGTCGCTGCGCAATGGCCCGGTGCGCCTGGCGACCATTCGTGGTGTGGCCAATCCCAAGGCTCCGACCGCCCGGTGGCCGGCACCGCTGCCGCGCAACCCGGTGGCCGAGCCGGACCTGAAGAACGCCGAGACCATCAACTTCAAGTTCGAGTGGGTCGGCGCCATGACCGACTACTCCAAGGGCCAGTCGACGCCGTCGCTGTGGCAGATCAATGGCGTGGCCTGGCAAGGCGGCGAGGAGCACAAGCACAACTCGCCGCCGCTGGCCAAGCTCAAGGAAGGCAACAGCTATATCTTCGTGCTGCGCAACATGACCCAGTACCAGCACCCGATCCACCTGCACGGCATGGCTTTCAAGGTGCTGGATTCGGATCGCCGGGACATCATCCCGTACTTCACCGACACCTACCTGCTGGGCAAGAATGAGACGGCACGCGTGGCGCTGGTGGCGGATAACCCCGGCCTGTGGATGTTCCACTGCCACGTGATCGATCACATGGAGACCGGGTTGATGGGAACCATCGCGGTGGGCGAGGCATGGTGCGGCTGACCAACAGCAAGGGGCATCCGACCGTGAAGGGGCTGCGGCCGGTCATCGACCGCAGCCAGGATATCCCGTTCATGCGCGAAGCCATGGCGCTGGCCGAGCAGGGCGCAGCCCTGGGCGAAGTGCCGGTGGGCGCCGTGCTGGTGCTCGATGGCCAGGTCATCGGCCGTGGCTTCAACCGGCCGATCACTTCCCATGACCCCAGTGCCCACGCCGAGATGGTCGCCATCCGCGAAGCCGCCGCTGCTGCGCAGAACTACCGCCTGCCCGGCAGCACCCTCTATGTCACCCTCGAACCCTGCAGCATGTGCGCCGGCCTGATCGTCCATTCCCGCATCCAGCGTGTGGTGTTTGGTGCCAGCGAGCCGAAATCCGGCGTGGTGGTCAGCCGCGGCAATTTCTTCGAACAGGACTTTCTCAACCACCGGGTGCTGGTGGAGGGCGGGGTGCTGGGGGAGGAGTGCAGCGCGATGCTCTCGGCCTTCTTCAAGGCGCGGCGCAAGGGCTGAGCCGGGGCGACGGTCTGTGCCGTGCGGACAACGTTCGTACGTGACCGGCAACGCTGGAGCTGACTTGTGGGAGCGCCCCATGGGCGCGATCGCGGGCATGGCCCGCTCCTACAGGGGATACGCCAGTGCCTGGCTTTCACGCAGGAGCGGATTCATCCGTGATCGAACCGACGTGGCATGGGTCATGAACGGTTCGAGAGCGAAGCCTCAGAGCTTCTGATCCCGCTCGCCCTCATCCTCAGGCTTGGTCTTGTTCACGCCCGGCAGGTGCAGGCCGCTTTCGGCGAGCTGGCCGCCTTCCATCTGCGGCTGGGTCACCCAGGTGAGGATGTCGTAGTAGCGGCGCACGTTCTGCACGAAGTGCACGGTCTCGCCGCCGCGGGCATAGCCGTAGCGGGTCTTGCGGTAATACTGCTTCTGCGCCAGGCGCGGCAGCATCTTCTTCACGTCCAGCCACTTGTTCGGGTTCAGGCCCTGCTGCTCGGCCATCTTGCGCGCGTCGTCGAGGTGCGCGCCGCCGATGTTGTAGGCAGCCAGGGCGAACCAGGTGCGGTCCGGATCCTTGATGCTGTCGGGCAGCTCGTCCTTGATCTGGGTGAAGTACTTGCTGCCGCCCTGGATGCTCTGCTTCGGGTCCAGGCGGTTGGCCACGCCCATGGCCTGGGCGGTGCGGTTGGTCAGCATCATCAGGCCGCGCACGCCGGTCTTGGAGGTCGCGTCGGGCTGCCACATGGATTCCTGGTAGCCGATGGCGGCCAGCAGGCGCCAGTCGGCTTCCAGCTTGGTGCCGCTCTGGCGGAAGTGCTGCTCGTACTTGGGCAGGCGCTGCTGCAGGTGCTGGGCGAAGGTGTAGGCGCCGACGTAGCCCAGTACGTCCACGTGGCCGTAGTAGCGGTCTTTCAGGCGTTGCAGCAGACCGTCCTGCTTGGCCTTGTCGAGGAAGGCGTTGACCTTCTCCAGCAGACTGCTGTCTTCGCCGGCCGGCAGCGCCCAGGCCAGGCCCTTGGCATCGCCGAGGTCGAAAGCCACGCGCACATTGGGGAAGTACACCTGGTTCATCGCCAGTTCGTTGGAGTCCACCAGGGTGAGGTCGATGTCGCCGACGTCTACCATGCGCAGCAGGTCGACCATCTCGTCGGCGTCCGACTCGCGGTATTCAAGCTTGGGGTACTGCTTCTTCAGGTCGGCCAGTTGCGCGGCGTGGCTGCTGCCCTTCAGCACGACGATACGCTTGCCCACCAGGTCTTCGGGGCGGGTAGGGCGCTGAGCGCCGTTGCGGTACACGACCTGCGGGGTCACGTCGAGGTAGGAGTGCGAGTAGCGCACCTGGCTGTCGCGCTCGCCGCCGGGCGTCAGGCCGGCGGCCGCGAGGTTCGGCCCACCGTCCTTGCCGATGCGGTCGTAGAGGTCGTCGATGTTGTCGGCGGTCTCGATCTGCAGCTGCACGCCCAGGCTGTCGGCGAAGCGCTTGGCCAGCTCGTACTCGAAGCCGGTATCGCCGTTGCGGTCCTGGAAGTAGGTGGCCGGACTGTTGCGGGTGATCACGCGCAGCACGCCGTCCTTCTGCACGCGCTCGAGGGCCGTCGGGGCTTTCGCCTCGCTACAGCCGGAAAGCAGCAGAAAGATACAGGTCGCCAAGATCCAGGCGGTGCAGCGCACACGGGACACAGTCAGGGCAAGCATCAGGGCAGTATACGCAAAGGCCGTTGTGCGCCATATCTCGACAGCTTGAAGCATCTCTGCTAGTTGCCGCGCCGTTCGTCGGCATTTTTCGCGCTGAAGGCCGTAGGGCGGGGCTTTTTTCTAGGCCGCTCGAAGGCCTTCGAAGATGAATGGCATTTTCCGCCGGAGAGACGGCAAGGAAGGTACTTGAAAGCTGCCGCCGCGCAGCGCTTTACGGTAGAATGCACGGCCTCTGTGGGCCGGCCCGTCCGGCCCCACACACTTCCCCGTCTCCAGAGGCTGTTCCGACAATGCTGATCCTGCGCGGTGCTCCCGCCCTTTCCGCTTTCCGCCACGGCAAACTGCTCGACCTGCTGACCCAGCATGTGCCCGCCGTCACCGGGCTGTATGCCGAGTTTGCGCACTTCGCCGAGGTCACCGGAGCCCTCAACGCCGAGGAAGAACAAGTCCTGGCGCGCCTGCTGAAATACGGCCCGAGCGTGCCGGTGCAGGAGCCCGCTGGTCGCCTGTTCCTGGTTCTGCCGCGCTTCGGCACCATCTCGCCCTGGTCGAGCAAGGCATCGGACATCGCCCGCAACTGCGGTCTGGCGAAGATCGAACGCATCGAACGCGGCATCGCCTATTACGTCACCGGTGAGCTGAGCGAGGCCGACGCGCAAGCCGTCGCCGCCCGCCTGCACGACCGCATGACCCAGCTGGTCCTGGGCCAGCTCGAAGCAGCTTCGGCCCTGTTCAGCCACGCCCAGCCCAAGCCGCTGACCGTGGTCGACATCCTCGCTGGCGGTCGCGCCGCGCTGGAGAAGGCCAACCTCGAGCTGGGCCTGGCCCTGGCCGAAGACGAGATCGACTACCTGGTGAAGAGCTTCGTCGAGCTGGGCCGCAACCCGCACGACGTCGAGCTGATGATGTTCGCCCAGGCCAACTCCGAACACTGCCGCCACAAGATCTTCAACGCCAGTTGGGACATCGATGGCCAGGCTCAGGACAAGAGCCTGTTCGGCATGATCAAGAACACCTATGAAATGCACCGCGAAGGCGTGCTGTCCGCTTACAAGGACAACGCCGCGGTGATGAAGGGCTATGTCGCCGGCCGCTTCTACCCGAACGCCGAGACCCGCCAGTACGCCGCCAGCGAAGAGCCGGTGCATATCCTGATGAAGGTGGAAACCCACAACCACCCGACCGCCATCGCTCCCTTCCCCGGCGCCTCCACCGGCTCCGGCGGCGAGATCCGCGACGAAGGCGCAACCGGTCGTGGCGCCAAGCCCAAGGCGGGCCTGGTGGGCTTCACCGTCTCCAACCTGAACATCCCCGGTTTCGAGCAGCCCTGGGAAGTGCCCTACGGCAAGCCCGAGCGCATTGTCACCCCGCTGGACATCATGATCGAAGGCCCGCTGGGCGGTGCTGCGTTCAACAACGAGTTCGGCCGTCCGAACCTGGCCGGCTACTTCCGTACCTTCGAGCAGGCCATCGCCACCCCGCGCGGTGAGGAAGTCCGTGGCTACCACAAGCCGATCATGATCGCTGGCGGCCTGGGCAACATCCGCGAAGACCACGTGCAGAAGGGCGAGATCTCGGTCGGCGCCAAGCTGATCGTGCTCGGCGGCCCGGCCATGCTGATCGGCCTGGGCGGCGGCGCCGCGTCCTCCATGGCCACCGGCGCTTCCGCCGCTGACCTGGACTTCGCCTCGGTGCAGCGCGAGAACCCGGAAATGGAACGCCGTTGCCAGGAGGTCATCGACCGCTGCTGGCAGATGGGCGAGAACAACCCGATCAAGTTCATCCACGACGTGGGCGCGGGCGGCATCTCCAACGCCCTGCCGGAACTGATCAACGACGGCGGCCGTGGCGGCCGCTTCGAACTGCGCAACGTGCCCAACGACGAGCCGGGCATGAGCCCGCTGGAAATCTGGTGCAACGAGTCGCAGGAACGCTACGTGATGTCGGTCGACGCCGCCGACTTCGAGACCTTCAAGGCCATCTGCGAGCGCGAGCGCTGCCCGTTCGCGGTGGTCGGCGAAGCCACCGAAGAGCTGCAGCTGACCGTCGCCGACAGCCACTTCGGCAACAAGCCGGTGGACATGCCGCTGGAAGTGCTGCTGGGCAAGCCGCCGCGCATGCACCGTTCGGTTACCCGCGAAGCCGAGCTGGGCGATGACTTCGCCGCCGCCGGCCTGGACCTGACCGAGTCCACCGAGCGCGTGCTGCGTCACCCGGCCGTGGCCAGCAAGAACTTCCTGATCACCATTGGCGACCGCACCATCACCGGCCTGGTGGCCCGCGATCAGCTGGTCGGCCCGTGGCAGGTTCCGGTGGCCGATTGCGCCGTCACCGCCACCAGCTTCGACGTCTACACCGGTGAAGCCATGGCCATGGGCGAGCGCACCCCGCTGGCCGTGATCGACGCCCCGGCTTCCGGCCGCATGGCGATCGGCGAGACCATCACCAACCTGGCCGCCGCGAGCATCGACAAGATCTCCGAGATCAAGCTCTCCGCCAACTGGATGGCCGCCGCCGGCCACCCGGGCGAGGACGCGCGTCTGTACGACACCGTCAAGGCTGTCGGCATGGAACTGTGCCCGGCGCTGGGCATCACCATCCCGGTGGGCAAGGATTCCATGTCCATGAAGACCCGCTGGCAGGACGGCGACGCCGAGAAGAGCGTCACCTCGCCGATGTCGCTGATCATTTCCGGCTTCGCTCCGGTCAACGATGTGCGCAAGACCCTGACCCCTCAGCTGCGCCTGGACAAGGGCGAGACCGACCTGGTCGTCATCGATCTGGGCCGTGGCAAGAACCGCATGGGCGGCTCCATCCTCGCCCAGGTCAACGGCCAGATCGGCCGCGCCGCGCCGGACGTCGACGATGCCGAAGACCTGAAGGCCTTCTTCGCCGTGATCCAGGGCCTGAACGCCGACGGTCACCTTCTGGCCTACCACGACCGCTCCGACGGCGGCCTGATGGCCACCGTGGTGGAAATGGCCTTCGCCGGCCATTGCGGCCTCGACCTGAACCTCGACGCGCTGGCCGAAAGCCGTGACGAACTGACTGCCGCCCTGTTCAACGAAGAGCTGGGTGCGGTCATCCAGGTTCGCAGCGGCGCCACGCCGGAAGTGCTGGCGCAGTTCAGTGCCGCCGGCCTGGAAGACTGCGTCGCGGTCATCGGCCAGCCGGTCAATGGTGCCGAGATCGAGTTGTCCTTCAACGGCGAGCGCGTCTTCAGCGCCCAGCGTCGCAACCTGCAGCGCATCTGGAGCGAGACCAGCTACCGCATCCAGCGCCTGCGCGACAACGTCGAGTGCGCCGACCAGGAATTCGACGGCCTGCTGGAAGAAGACAACCCCGGCCTGTCGGTGAAACTGAGCTTCGACGTCAACGACAACATCGCCGCGCCCTACATCAAGAAAGGCGTGCGCCCGCAGATCGCCATCCTGCGCGAGCAGGGCGTCAACGGTCAGGTGGAAATGGCCGCGGCCTTCGACCGCGCCGGCTTCGCCGCTGTCGACGTGCACATGAGCGACATTCTCTCCGGCCGCATCAGCCTGGAGCAGTTCAAGGGCCTGGTGGCCTGCGGCGGCTTCTCCTATGGCGACGTACTGGGCGCCGGCGAGGGCTGGGCCAAGTCCATCCTCTTCAACTCCCGTGCCCGCGATGGTTTCCAGGCCTTCTTCGAGCGCAAGGACAGCTTCGCCCTGGGCGTGTGCAATGGTTGCCAGATGATGTCCAACCTGCACGAGCTGATCCCCGGCACCGAATTCTGGCCGCACTTCGTGCGCAACCGCTCCGAGCAGTTCGAAGCGCGCGTGGCGATGGTCCAGGTCCAGGAGTCGCAGTCGATCTTCCTGCAGGGCATGGCCGGTTCGCGTATGCCGATCGCCATCGCCCACGGCGAAGGCCATGCGGAGTTCGAGAGCGAGGAAGCGCTGCTGGAAGCCGACCTGTCCGGCACCGTGGCCCTGCGTTTCGTCGACAACCTGGGCAAGGTCACCGAGAGCTACCCGGCCAACCCGAACGGCTCGCCGCGAGGTATCACCGGCCTGACCAGCCGCGACGGCCGCGTCACCATCATGATGCCGCACCCGGAGCGGGTGTTCCGCGCCGTGCAGAACTCGTGGCGCCCGGACGAGTGGGAAGAGGACGGCGGCTGGATGCGCATGTTCCGCAATGCCCGCGTCTGGGTCGGCTGAGTTCGGCCTGATGGGGTACGAGAAAGGGGAAAGCTTCGGCTTTCCCCTTTTTCTTTGTCCGCTGCGCGAGGAAAAGCGTCTTGGCTGACGAGGAAGTCCTTCCCGAGGTCCGTGCGGTCGAAGCGGGGCAGGTGCTGCACCTGTGCCGCTGCGGACATTGCGCCTGCCTGCCGGATGCCGCCGGCGATTGCCCGGCTCGGCTGGAACTGACCGTTGGCCGTGAGCGACACCTGCTGCTGTGTCGTTGCGGGCGCTCGGCGAAGCTACCATTCTGCGACGGCACCCATGCGCCGGCCGTACCCGGGCTGAGGGAGCGCTGGCGGCGTTTCAGTGGTCGCTGAGCTCGAAGTCGGTCACAGTTCCAGGACAAAGTCGCTCACAGACGAACAAGGCCGGAACCGGACGGTCGAACTTGCACGATGACCTGCAAGTCATAAGAGGCAAAGTGCCACTATTTGTGGCAGCATTTGTCACCCGTGGCACACAAAGCCATGGCCGTGTCCCTGTTTCGATCGGAGCCTCCGATGTACAAACTGTGTTTCTACGTTCCGGAAAGCCATCTGGAACCGGTCAAGAAAGCGGTATTCGCCGCCGGTGCAGGACGCATCGGTGCCTATGACAGCTGTTGCTGGCAGGCGCTTGGACAGGGACAGTTCCGGCCGCTGCAAGGCAGCAACCCTTTCATCGGCCAGGCCGGCAGCATCGAGCAGGTGGCGGAATGGAAGGTGGAGATGGTGGTGGCGGATGAATTGATCCATGACGCGGTGAAGGCCTTGAAGCAGGCCCATCCCTACGAGACGCCGGCCTTCGAGGTCTGGCGTCTGTCCGACATGGTGTTCTGAGCCGCGGCGGAGGGCGCAACACCCCCCGCCGTTTTCATATCAGCCGCGCAGGGCCTGGAGTGCCTGCCCCAGCGCTGGGGCATTCGGCCCCACCAGTAGGTGGTAAACGCCCTGGGCGGGCTGGCTGATGCCTTGGCAGCCCAATTCCTTCAGACGGCTTTCCAGCAGGGACTGGCCATTCTTCAGGCTGACCCGCAGGCGCGTCAGCGCCACGCTGTCGAGGCTGATCAGGTTGGCCTTGCCACCAAGGGCTTCGAGCCAGGCCTGGGCTTCCCCGGCCGGGACAGCCGCGAGCGGTTCGCTGGCCACTTCGTCGCTGACAGTGGCTACCGGGGCCGGGCGTATCGAGCTTTGGGAGAGGGCGCGGCGGATGTCATCAGCAATGCTGTCCGCTTCCGGGCCTACCACCACCTGCAGGCTGCCGGCCTTGCCGGGGCGCATCAGGCCCATGGAGCCCAGGGCTTTGAGTTGCGCTTCCGAGACCTTGTCGCGGTCCACCAGCTTCAGGCGCAGGCGGGTGGTGCAGGCGTCCACCACTTCCAGGTTGGCGGCACCCCCAAGGGCCTGAATGAACGCCGGCCCGCGCTCGGCTCCCGGTGCGGCTTGTTCCATTTCGCCCTCGGTGTCTTCCCGGCCCGGGGTTTTCAGGTTGAAACGACGGATGCAGAAGTCGAACACCAGGTAGTAGACGACGGCGTAGACCAGGCCGACGGGGAAGATCATCCAGCCGTTGGTGGACTTGCCCCAGCCCAGCGCCAGGTCGATGGCGCCAGCGGAGAAGGTGAAGCCCAGGTGGATGTTCAGGGCGTTGGTGATCGCCATCGACAGGCCGGTGAGCAGGGCGTGCAGGAGGTACAGCAGCGGCGCGAGGAACATGAAGGCGAACTCCACCGGCTCGGTTACACCGGTGAGGAAGGCCGTCAGCGCCATCGACAGCAGCAGCCCGCCGATCAGGTGGCGGCGTTCCGGGCGCGCGTGGCGGTACATGGCCAGGCAGGCGGCCGGCAGGCCGAACATCATCACCGGGAACATGCCGGTCATGAACTGGCCTCCCTTGGGGTCGCCGGCGAAGTAGCGGGTAAGGTCGCCGGTGACCAGCTTGCCGGTTTCCGGGTCCGGGAAACTGCCGAACACGAACCACACCAGGTTGTTGAGGATGTGGTGCAGGCCGGTGACGATCAGCAGGCGGTTCAGCAGGCCGAAGGCGAAGGCACCGATACTGCCGCTTTCCACCATCAACTGGCCCAGGGTGTTGATGCCCTGCTGGATCGGCGGCCAGATGTGGCCCAGCACGATACCCAGCAGCAGCGCGGTGACGCCGGTGATGATCGGGACGAAGCGCCGGCCGCCGAAGAAGGCCAGGTACTCAGGGAGCTTGATGTCCTTGAAGCGGTTGTACAGGCCGCCGGCGATCAGGCCGACGATGATGCCCGAGAGCACGCCCATGTCGATCTTCGGGTCGAGCACCTTGAGGGTGGATATCAGCACCAGGTAGCCCACGGCGCCGGCCAGGCCGGCAGTGCCGTTGTTGTCACGGGCGAAGCCGACGGAAATGCCGATGGCGAAGATCAGCGCCAGGTTGGAGAAGATGGCGTTGCCGGCCGCGCTGATCAGCGCGACGTTCAGCAGGTCTGGCTCGCCCAGGCGCAACAGCAGGCCGGCGATCGGCAGGATGGCGATCGGCAGCATCAGCGCGCGGCCAAGCCGCTGCAGGCTCTCTATCAGGAACGGGGGCATGGTGGACTCCGATTCTTCTTGTTGGGCTTCAGGCCTGGGGCCAGTAGGTGTGGCAGGCTTCGCGCACCGCCCGGGCGCTGCCCAGCGCCAGCAGGGCCTGGCTGCGCTCGCGGCAGTCGCTGAGGTCGAGTTGGCGGACCCGCGCCTTGATCTCGCCGACCAGGCCGGGGCTGACCGAGAGTTCGCGTACGCCGAGGCCGATCAGCACCGGCGTGGCGATGGCCTCGGAGGCCAGCGCCCCGCAGACGCCGACCCAGCGGCCGTGGCGCGCGGCGCCCCGGCAGGTCTGGTCGATCATGCGCAGCAGCGCCGGGTGCAGGGCGTCGATACGCGCGGCGAGGCCGGCGTGGCAGCGATCCATGGCCAGGGTGTACTGCGACAGGTCGTTGGTGCCGATGGAAAGGAAATCGGCGTGCTCGGCCAACTGGTCGGCGAGCAGGGCGGCGGAGGGCACCTCGATCATCACGCCCAGTTCCGGAGCTTGCTCGATACCCAGTTCGCGGGTCAGTTGCTCGAGCCGCTGGCGGATGGCGATCAGCTCGTCCACTTCACTGACCATGGGCAGCAGGATCCGGCAGCGCTTCGTCGGAGCCACGCGCAGCACGGCGCGCAGTTGCTGGTCGAGCACTTCCGGGCGCGCCTGGGCGAGGCGGATGCCGCGCAGGCCCAGCGCCGGATTCTCTTCCTCGGGCAGCGGCAGGTAGTCCAGTTGCTTGTCGCCGCCGACGTCGATGGTGCGAATGATCACCGGCCGCTCGCCCATGGCGTCGAGCACGTCCTGGTAGGCGCGGCGCTGTTCCTCTTCGTCCGGCGCCTGGCGGCGGTCGAGGAAGAGGAACTCGGTGCGCAGCAGCCCCACACCGTCGGCACCGGCCGCGTGGGCCTCGGCGGCTTCCTCGGGCGAAGCGACGTTGGCGCCGATCTCGATGGGCTGGCCGTCGCGGGTCAGGGCCGGTTGCTGGGCCTGGGCCTGCTGGCGCTCGCGCTGTTCCCGGCGCTGCTGCATCAACTGGTCGACTGCGCCCAGGCGCTGCTCGCCGGGGTCGGTTTCCAGACGACCCCGGTCGGCGTCCAGTACCAGCATCTGGCCTTCGTCGAGGTCCAGCAGGTGGTGGCCGACGGCGACCAGGCAGGGCAGGCCCTTGGCGCGGGCGAGGATGGCGACGTGGGAGGTGGCGCCGCCCTCGGCCATGCACAGTCCGACGACGCCGGCGCGAACCAGCGGGGCGAGGTCGGAGGGAGTGATCTCGTGGGCTGCGACGATGCTGCCGGCGGGGATTTCCTGGTGCGCGTCGGCGCCGAGCAGGGCACGCAGCACGCGCTTTTCCAGGTCGCGCAGGTCGTTGGCGCGCTCGGCCAGCAGCGGGTTGCCCAGGGCTACCAGAATGCTGCACTGCGCCTGCACGGCACGGTGCCAGGCGTGGGCGGCGCCGACGCGCTGGTCGATCAGCAGGTCGGCGGCGTCCAGCAGGCCGGGGTCTTCCAGCAGCGCCAGGTGCGCGGAGAAGATCGCTTCCTCCTCCGCATTGCCCTGGCGGCCGGCCTGTTGCAGCGTGGCGCGGACATCGTTGCGCACCTGTTCCAGGGCCAGGTCGAGCGCGCGGTGCTGTTCTTCCGGCAGGTTGTGGGCGGCGTCCTCGGGCAACTGGATGGCACCCAGCAGCGTCAGCGGGCCGCGGCTCAGGCCGGGGGAGGCGCAGACGCCGGAGAGTACGCCGGGTTCCTCGGCGCCGCGCGCTGCCGTCAGCGGCATTGCGCTGGGAACCGGGTGAGCGGGAGCTGCGTCGGCAGTGCCCAGCGTCTTGAGCAGGGCGCGCAGGGCCTGGGCGCTGTCGTTGCCGCGGCAGATGACCTCGACTTCATCCTGTTCAGCCACGCCCAGCCCCATCAGGCCGACGAGGCTGTCGACGCTGGCGACCTGGCCACCGAAGCGCAGCTCGGCGCGGCTGGAGAACTCCTGCGCGGTCTTGCGCAGCAGCGCCGCGGGGCGGGCATGCAGGCCGCCATGCAGGGCGACGCGTACGCGCCCCTGGGCTTCGCTGCCGCTCTCGACCGGCTCGCGGGCCGGCGCGACCGAGTCGACGAGCCGGCTCAGTTGCAGCAGGGGTTCGCCCACATCCACTGAGCCGGTGGCCAACGGGCGCAGCTGGAAGCCTTCGCCGTTGGTCAGGATCATCACGGTGATCAGGCTGGTGCTGCCACGGGCGACCTTGTCCATGTCGAAACGCAGCAGCGGCTGGCCTTCGCTGACCCGAGCGCCCTCGGTCACCAGCGCTTCGAAGCCGTCGCCCTGCAGCTGGACCGTGTCCAGCCCCAAGTGCAGCAGTAGTTCGGCGCCGTTGTCGGCCTTGATCGTCAGGGCATGGCGGGTGCGCGCCAGGTGCATGACCACGCCGGCGCAGGGCGCGTGCAGGCAATCGTTGAGCGGGTCGATGGCAATGCCATCGCCCAGGGTGCCGCTGGAAAACACCGGGTCGGGTACGCGGTTGAGCGGCAGGACGGGCCCGCTCAAGGGGGCTTTGAGGGCCAGATTGTTGTTGTTCATGGTGGCTGCGCTCAGTGGGTTCGGGTGACCTTGCTCAGGTGCCGCGGTTGGTCCGGGTTCATGCCGCGCGCGATGGAGAGGCCGGCGGCCATGACGTAGAAGCTCTGGATCGCCAGGATCGGGTCCAGCGCCGGGTGGGAGGCGGTGGCCAGTGGCAGGTCGCGCCCGGCGATGTCGTCCGGGGCGGCCAGCAGCACCTTGGCGCCGCGTTGGCGCATGTCTTCGGCCAGGGCCAGCAGGCCGGCCTGCTCGGGGCCGCGCGGGGCGAGGATGAGCAGCGGGTACTGCTCGTCCACCAGGGCCATTGGGCCGTGGCGCACTTCGGCGCTGCTGAACGCCTCCGCCTGGATCGCCGAGGTCTCCTTGAATTTCAGCGCGGCTTCCTGGGCCACGGCGAAGCCGGTGCCGCGACCGATCACCATCAGCCGTTCGCAGTCGCGCAGGGCCTGGATCGCCGGCGTCCAGTCGAGGGCGGCGGCGCGCTTGAGGTCGGCGCCGAGGTTCGCCCCGGCGTCCAGCAGGGCCCGGTCCTGCTGCCAGTGGGCGAGCAGGCGGGTCGAGGCACTGAGGGTGGCGATGAAACTCTTGGTGGCGGCAACGCTGCGCTCCGGGCCGGCGCACAGCGGCAGGGTGAATTCGGCGGTGGCCTCCAGCGGCGAGCCTTCGGCATTCACCAGGGCCACGCAGAGGGCACCGCGCTCGCGCAGGCGGCGCAGGGTGTCGACCAGGTCGGGGCTCTGCCCGGACTGGGAGAAGGCGAAGGCCACTTGCCCTTCCACCTGCAGCGGTGCCTGGCGCAGGGTCACCACGGACATCGGCAGCGAGGCCACCGGCAGGCCGGCGTGCTGCATGGTCAGGTAGGCGAAGTAGCTGGCGGCGTGGTCGGAACTGCCGCGGGCCACGGTCATTGCCAGTTTTGGCGCGATGTTGCGCAGGCGCTCACCCAGCGCCGGCAGGCGCGAGTCGAGGACGGTCAGTTGGCGTTCCACCACGGCGGCGGCGGACAGCGCCTCTTCAAGCATCAGCGAGGTCAATCGGATCTCCTTCGACCCAGACGGTCTCCAGGTTCAGGGAACGGTCCAGGCGCACGATGTCGGCCCAGGCTCCGGGGGTGAGGCGGCCGCGGTCGGCCAGCCCCAGGTAATCGGCGGGGAACTGCGACAGGCGCTGGGAGGCTTCGGCGATGGGCAGGCCGATCTTCACCAGGTTGCGCAGCGCCTGGTCCATGGTCAGGGTGCTGCCGGCCAGCGTGCCGTCGGGCAGGCGCACGCCGCCCAGGCATTTGGTGACGGTATGGCTGCCCAGCTTGTACTCGCCGTCGGGCATGCCGGCGGCGGCTGTGGAATCGGTCACGCAGTACAGGCAGGGAATCGAGCGCAGGGCGACCTTGATCGCGCCGGGGTGGACGTGCAGCAGGTCGGGGATCAGCTCGGCGAACTTCGCGTGGGCGAGGGCGGCGCCTACCATACCGGGCTCGCGGTGGTGCAGGCCGGTCATGGCGTTGTACAGGTGGGTGAAGCTGGTGGCGCCGGCTTCCATGGCGGCGACGCCGTCTTCGTAGCTGCCCAGGGTGTGGCCGATCTGCAGGCGCACACCACGTTCGGCCAGGTCACGGATCAGCGGCAGGTGGCCGGCGATTTCCGGAGCGATGGTGATCACCCGGATCGGCGCCAGGCGCAGGAACTCGTCCACTTCGTCGAGCACGGCGGTGTGGGCGAAGTTGGGCTGCGCGCCCAGTTTGCCGGAGTTGATGAAGGGGCCTTCCAGGTGCACGCCCAGTACGCGCGCCGCTTGGCCGCGCGAAGCCCGGCAGTAGTGGCCGAGGTCGGCGAGGACCGTGGCGATTTCCTCGCGCGGTGCGGTCATGGTGGTGGCCAGCAGCGAGGTCGTACCGAAGCGCAGGTGCGTTCGGGCAATGGCCGCGAAGGCGCTGGCGCCCTCCATGATGTCATGGCCCCCGCCGCCGTGGACGTGCAGATCGATGAAGCCGGGCAGCAGGTAGGGCAGGTCGTTGTGCGTGGGATCGCCGAGCGAGCCTTCGATGCGCTGGATGCGACCGTCCTGCGGGTGCAGGCGGCCGACGATCCAGCCCTGGGGGGTGAGGATGTTGCCTTCTAGCATGGGAGCCTTCCGGGATCAGCGCCGCAGTTCGGCGACGAAGTCGTAGTAATCGTTACGGCAGTAGGTGTCGGTCAGCTCGATGGCGGTGTTGTCCTCGAGGTAGCCGATACGGGTCATCAGCAGCATCGCGGTGCCGGGCTTGATGCCGACCAGGGCCGCTTCCTCGGCCGAGGCGTTGACCGCCTGCACGTGCTGCAGGGCGCGGACCACCGGGCGGCCGATGGCGTCCAGGTGGGCATAGAGGGAGTCGCCCACCGTCGCCGGGTCGCCCAGCAGGCGTGCCGGCAGGGTGCTCTGTTCGATGGCCATGACGACCCCGTCGGCCTTGCGCAGGCGTTTCATGCGCACGACTTTCTCGGTGGGGGAAAGACCCAGGCGGATGACTTCTTCGTGGGTCGGCAGGCTGATCTCGCGTTCCAGCCACTGGGAACTGGGCGTCAGGCCCTTGAGGCGGAGCATTTCGCTGAAGCTGGAGAGGCGCGACAGGGGTTGTTCCAGGCGCGGCGTGATGAAGGTGCCGGAGCCCTGGATACGATGGACCAGGCCTTGTTCGAGCAGCACTTCCAGAGCCTTGCGGGCTGTGACCCGTGACAGGCCGAGGCTCTCGCTCAGGTGGCGCTCGGAGGGCAGGGCCTCCTCGGCCTTCCAGTGGCCGGCGTGGATCGCGCTTTCCAGGCTGCGGGCCAGCTGCAGGTAGAGCGGGGTGGACAGCGATTCATCCGGGCGCAGGGCCTGCAGGCGTTGCTCGGCACTGATCAGGGGAGGCTGGCTGGTCATGACGGGCTCGGTGACAAGAGGATGAATTCACGCTAATACCACTTGAATACCACGTCAATGCCACTCGGGGGCGTGCCCTGGCTCTGCCGACGAACTGCAAAGCCGGTCGCAGAAACAGGAAAGGGCGGCTTGGCGGCGGAGATAGGCCTTGCTGAGGGGGAGTGGTGCGTTGGCGCGCCATGAAAAACGCCGCCAGGGCTGGGCCGTGGCGGCGTTGGTAGAGATGCACTGGTATCAGTGTGGTGTCAGGGGCGGATCTCGATCAGCGTGCCGTCCTTGACCAGGCTCCAGACCTCGCGCATGTCAGCGTTGGTCATGGCGATGCAGCCGTTGGTCCAGTCCAGGGTCGAGAAGTACCACTCGGGGTAGTCATCGTCCATCGGGGTGCCGTGGATCATGATCATCCCGCCCGGCGACAGGTTCTTTTCGCGGGCCTTGGCCACGTCGCGGGCGTTGGGGTAGGAGATATGGATGGAAAGGTTGTACTTGTCGCTGGTCTTGCGCCAATCGACCCAGTAGAAGCCTTCCGGCGTGCGGTTGTCGCCCTCGGCGAGCTTGGGACCCTGCGGGCGCTTGCCCAGGGACACGCGATAGCTCTTGAGAACCTTGCCGTTGCTCATGAGGTGCAGCTTGCGCTCGGACTTGAGCACGAGAATCTTGTCGATGTGGCCGTCGAGCGTGGGCGTCGCGTTGGCATGCGAGAACGCTGCGAAGGTCAGACAAAGTACGGCAATCAACCAGCGCATCAGGTGGAGTTCCCCGGTAGTTCCTAAAGCCTTAGAGGCGGTAAACGAGTCTATTAGTTCTTTTTCTGTACAAGCATCGGGAGAATCCCTTCGTTGCGTATCGGGAAGTTCTGAGTCACCCGGTCCGCCAGGAAGTATTCTAAGGTACGGCCAACAGTGGGGAAAGCCAGCTCGCCCCACGGAATATCGGATTCCTCGAAGAGCTGCACCTCCAGGCTTTCCTCGCCGGCGGCGAAGTCCAGGTCGGCCAGTTCGGCGCGGAAGAAGATATAAACCTGGCTGATATGTGGCAGATCAAAGACCGTATAAAGCTGCAGGCCCTGGACGCGGGCGTTGGCTTCTTCGAGCGTTTCGCGGGCGGCGGCCTGCTCCAGGGTCTCGCCGTTCTCCATGAAGCCCGCCGGCAGCGTCCAGTAGCCCTGGCGCGGCTGGATGGCGCGGCGGCACAGGAGGATGCGGCCCTGCCAGACCGGCAGGCAGCCGGCGACGATGCGCGGGTTCTGGTAATGCACGGTCTGGCACTGGTCGCAGACGAAGCGCGGGCGGTTGTCGCCGCTGGGGATGCGCAGGCTCACGCTGGCGCCGCACTGACTGCAGAATTTCATGCCGTTTCCTTGTTCGATTGTGCGCCAATCTTGCGCGCAGCGCCGGGCGGCCAGCAAGGGGCGGGGGTTGGGCAGGGGCCGTCTTTCGTGCCATGATTCTTCAATTAGAAGAATCGGCCCCACCGCTAGGATGTTCGGCATGCTGGACCAGCTGCGCCAACGCATACAGGCGCACACGCCACGCGACCTCGAAACGGACCACAGCTTCCCGGAAGCCGCGGTCCTGCTCCCCATCACTCCCCAGGAAGAGCTCGTGCTCACCTTGCGCGCGACCGGGCTTTCGACCCACAGCGGCGAAGTGGCCTTCCCGGGTGGGCGGCGCGACCCCGAGGATGTGGACCTGATCCACACCGCCCTGCGCGAGGCGCAGGAAGAGATCGCCCTGCCGCCGGGCCTGGTGGAGGTCGTCGGGCCATTGAGCACCCTGGTCTCGCGGCACGGTATCCTGGTCAAGCCATTCGTCGGTTTTGTCCCCGATTTCGTGGAGTACCGGCCCAATGACGGCGAGATCGACGCCGTGTTCAAGGTGCCGCTGGACTTCTTCCGCGGCGACCCGCGGGAAACCACCCACCGCATCGATTATTTCGGCCGCAGCTGGTATGTCCCGAGCTACCTGTTCGAGGGCTACAAGATCTGGGGCCTGTCCGCGATCATGCTGGTCGAGCTGCTGAACCTGCTGTATGACAGCGGCATCGACCTGCACCAGCCGCCCTCGAAGTTCATCAAGCTCAGCTGATGCTTCCCTCATAAGAAACAGCGGCCCCGCCTGAGGAGAAACCCATGAAGTACCGCCTGGGCTCGTCCCGAGTCGAAACCCATCCGGAAAGCTGGATCGCCCCCAATGCCACGGTGGTCGGCAAGGTGCGCCTCGATGCCGGCGCCAGCGTGTGGTTCAACGCCGTGCTGCGCGGCGACAACGAGCTGATCCACATCGGCGAAAACAGCAACGTGCAGGACGGCACCGTCATGCACACCGACATGGGCTTTCCGCTGACCCTGGGCAAGGGCGTGACCATCGGCCACAACGCCATGCTGCATGGCTGCCTGGTGGGCGACTACAGCCTCGTCGGCATCAACGCGGTCATCCTCAACGGCGCGAAGATCGGCAAGTACTGCATCATCGGCGCCAACGCGCTGATCCCCGAAGGCAAGGAAATCCCCGACGGTTCGCTGGTCATGGGCTCGCCGGGCAAGGTGGTGCGTGAGCTCAGCGAACCGCAGAAGAAGATGCTCGAAGCCAGCGCGGCCCACTACGTGCACAACGCCCAGCGTTACGCCCGCGATCTCGCCGAGCAGGAAGAATGAGTCAGGAACGTCCCGTCGCGTCGCCCTGCGTGTATGTCTGCACGCTGGACGACGCCGACATCTGCCTGGGCTGCCAGCGCAGTGCTGCCGAAATCACCCGCTGGGGCCTCATGGACAACGCCGAGCGCCGCGAAGTGCTTGCCCGTTGCGAAGAGCGCGCCCGCGAACAGGGTGTGCTGATCTAGCACGCCAGCGATAATTCTATTTCCGAGGTTTCCCGCAATGCCCCGTATTGGAACTCCCCTGTCGCCGAGCGCGACCCGCGTACTGCTCTGTGGCTCCGGCGAGCTGGGCAAGGAAGTGGCGATCGAGCTGCAGCGCCTGGGCTGCGAAGTCATCGCCGTCGATCGCTACGCGAACGCGCCGGCCATGCAGGTCGCGCACCGCAGCCATGTGATCAGCATGCTCGACGGCGTGGCCCTGCGCGCGGTGATCGAGCAGGAGAAGCCGCACTACATCGTGCCGGAGATCGAAGCCATCGCCACCGCGACCCTGGTCGAGCTGGAGAACGAAGGCTACACCGTCATCCCCACCGCTCGTGCCGCTCAGCTGACCATGAACCGCGAGGGCATCCGTCGCCTGGCCGCCGAAGAGCTGGGCCTGCCGACCTCGCCCTACCATTTCGCCGATACCTACGAGGACTACGCTGCTGGCGTCGCCGCCGTGGGCTACCCGTGCGTGGTGAAACCGATCATGAGCTCCTCGGGCAAGGGCCAGAGCGTGCTCAAGTCCGACGCCGACCTGAAGACCGCCTGGGACTATGCCCAGGAAGGCGGCCGCGCCGGCAAGGGCCGGGTCATCGTCGAAGGCTTCATCGACTTCGATTACGAGATCACCCTGCTGACCGTACGCCACACCGGTGGCACGACCTTCTGCGCGCCCATCGGCCATCGTCAGGTGAAGGGCGACTACCACGAGTCCTGGCAGCCCCAGGCCATGAGCCCGAAGGCACTGGCCGAGTCCGAGCGCGTGGCCAAGGCGGTCACCGAGGCGCTCGGCGGTCGCGGCCTGTTCGGCGTGGAGTTGTTCGTCAAGGGCGATGAAGTGTGGTTCAGCGAAGTCTCGCCGCGCCCGCACGACACCGGCCTGGTCACCCTGATCTCCCAGGACCTCTCCGAGTTCGCCCTGCACGCCCGCGCCATCCTCGGCCTGCCGATCCCGGTGATTCGTCAGCTGGGTGATTCCGCCTCGGCGGTGATCCTGGTGGAAGGCAAGTCGCAGCAGGTGTCCTTCGGCAACCTCGGCGCGGCCCTGAGCGAGCCGGACACCGCACTGCGCCTGTTCGGCAAGCCGGAAGTGGACGGCCAGCGCCGCATGGGCGTGGCCCTCGCGCGCGACGAGTCCATCGACGCCGCCCGTGCCAAGGCCACCCGCTCGGCCCAGGCAGTCAAAGTCGAGCTGTGAGCCGCTGGGCAGGGCTGATGTGGTGGGCGGCGGCGTTGCCGCTGCTGCCGTTGGCCCTGCCGATGGCCGTGCGCACCCGGCGCACGGCCCTGCGCCTGGCCCCGGCCGCGGGCGTCTGCGAAGGCGTCGCGGGGGGGGAGTTTCCTGGCGAGCCCTATCGTCTCCTGCTGCTCGGGGAGTCGACGGTGG
The DNA here is from genome assembly GCA_046940325.1 of Enterobacterales bacterium AE_CKDN230030158-1A_HGKHYDSX7. GTDB lineage: Bacteria > Pseudomonadota > Gammaproteobacteria > Pseudomonadales > Pseudomonadaceae > Pseudomonas. Next base: position 440,387 of record JBKYMN010000006.1, read on the forward strand.
CCGGTGTCGGCGCGTCCTGCCTGGATTTCGCGCTGGCCGGACGACTGGCATGGGCGCTTTCCGCGCGCCTGCAGCGGCCGGTCGCCTGGCGTGCGCTCGGGGAGAACGGCATTACCGCCGGTCAAGCCTGCGCGCGTTTGCTGCCGGCGGCGGCCGATCAGGACTATGACCTCGTGGCGCTGGTCTTCGGCGTCAACGACACCACGCACTTCAGTTCCCGCCAGCGCTGGATCGGGGCACTCGCCCACCTGATCGAGCACTTTCGACAGCGTGGTGCGCGGGTCATCTGTACGGCGGTGCCGCCGTTGCAGCATTTCACGGCCTTGCCCTGGCTGTTGCGGCAGTTGCTGGGCTGGCGCGCGACACTGCTGGACCGCCAGCTCGCAGGCCTGGCGCTGGCCCGGGACGCGGGTTACTGCGCAGTCAGCCTGGAAATGCAGCCGCAGTTCCTGGCCATCGACGGCTATCACCCTTCGGCGCTGGGTTATCAGGTCTGGGGTGAACACCTGGCCGACTGGCTGGTTAGCCAGCGCTGACCCTCTTTTGTAGGAGCGAGCTTGCTCGCAAACCCGCGTCACGCCGGGGCTGACGGTGCAATGCGTTCGCGAGCAAGCTCGCTCCTACTGGTTACGACGTCAGCGGATGGCGTTCAGGTCGTCATGGCGTGTCTCGCGCAGGCACAGCACCGCCAGCAGGCTGAGCGCCGCCGCCACCGATACATAGCTGCCCACCCAGCTCAATCCACCCATGCCTACCAGCTTCTGCGCGATGTACGGCGCCACCGAAGCGCCGAGGATGCCGCCCAGGTTGTAGGCCGCCGAGGCGCCGGTGTAGCGCACGTGGGTGGGGAAGAGTTCCGGCAGCAGTGCGCCCATGGGGGCGAAGGTCACGCCCATGAGGAACAGTTCCAGCGACAGGAAGACCGCCACTTCCACCGATGAGCCCTGGCTCAGCAGCGGCTCCATGGCGAAGCCCGAGGCAATGGCGGCGATGCAGCCGACGATCAGCACCGGCTTGCGCCCGTAGCGGTCGCTCAGCCAGGCGGAGACCGGCGTGGCGGCGGCCATGAAGAGCACGGCGATGCACAGCAGGCCGAGGAAGTCCTCGCGGCTGTAGCCCAGCGTACTGACGCCGTAGCTCAGCGAGAACACCGTGGAGATATAGAAGAGGGCGTAGCACACCACCATCGCCAGGGCGCCCAGCAGGGTCGGTCGCCAGTGCTTGGCGAACAGCTCGGCAATCGGCAGGCTCGAACGCTCGTGGCGCTCCATGGCCTTGGCGAACACCGGGGTTTCCACCAGCTTCAGGCGCACGTAAAGCCCGACAATCACCAGTACCGCGCTGAGGACGAAGGGGATCCGCCAGCCCCAGGCGCGGAACTGCTCTTCGCTGAGCAGCATGGCCAGGCAGAGGAACAGGCCATTGGCGGCCAGGAAACCGATCGACGGACCCATCTGCGGGAACATGCCGAACCAGGCACGGCGGCCCTTGGGAGCGTTCTCGGTGGCCAGCAGCGCGGCGCCGCCCCATTCGCCACCCAGCCCCAGGCCCTGGCCGAAGCGCAGCACGCAGAGCAGGATGGGCGCCCAGGCACCGATGCTGTCATAGCCCGGCAACAGGCCGATCAGGGTGGTGGAAATACCCATCAGCAGCAGCGAAGCGACCAGGGTCGACTTGCGCCCGATGCGGTCGCCGAAGTGGCCGAACAGCGCCGAGCCCAGCGGGCGGGCGAGGAAGGCGATGCCGAAGGTGAGGAAGGCGCTGAGCGCCTGGGCGGTGCCGGAGGTCTGCGGGAAGAACACCGGGCCGATCACCAGCGCAGCGGCGGTGGCGTAAACGTAGAAGTCGTAGAACTCGATGGCGGTGCCGATGAAGCTGGCCACCGCGACGCGGGTGGTGGAGTTGGTCTGTTCGGCCGGTTGTGCGGCTTCGAGGGTGGCACTGGTCATACGGGGAAATCCCTGGCAGTCAGGCGCGGCGACGGCTCTGGCGGTCGTGTCCGGCATTCTTCGAAGGCATCGCCATGGCGCGAGAAGCCAGCACGGCCCGGTGTCAGGGCTGGGTGGGCGCGGCTCGCGGCGGGTCAGGGCGAGGCCGGCTGCTTGGCAAGGCATCGACACAGGGTCGAGGCTCGGCGTGGCGTGCGATTGACTGGCCGGAGGACCGTCGCGGGTAGCGACGGGCGCCGGCGGGAGGCTGGGTAAGCCGATCGGATTATAGGGGCGGGCGGGGCGGCTCAGGCAAGCTCGTCGGAGTATGGCTCTTTCGGCGGCGCGCCCGGCAGCCAGGCGCGCACGCTCTTCACCCGGTTCTCACCGGATTGCAGGATCTCCAGGCGGTAGCGGCCGATCTTCAGGCAGACCGCGCAGTCGGGAATCTGCTCCAGGGCTTCGGTCACCAGGCCGTTGAGGGTCTTGGGGCCGTCGCTGGGCAATTGCCAGCCCAGGGCGCGGTTCACGTCGCGCAGGTTGGCCGAGCCGTCGATCACGTAGGTGCCGTCGGACTGGGGATGGATGTCCGGGTTGCGCAGGGTGTTCTGGTTGCTGAACTCACCGACGATCTCTTCGAGGATGTCTTCCAGGGTGATGATGCCGATCACCTCGCCATACTCGTCGACGACGATGCCGATGCGCCGCTTCTGCTTCTGGAAATTGATCAGCTGGGTCGACAGCGGCGTGCTCTCGGGCACGAAATAGGGCTCCAGGCAGGCGGCCTTGAGGCTTTCCTTGGTCAGCTGGTTGTGGGTCAGCAGGCGGGCGATCTGGCGCATGTGCACCACGCCCTCGACCTGGTTGATGTCGTTGCGGAACACCGGCAGGCGGGTATGGGTGGTATTGCGCAGCTGGCCGATGATGGTTTCCAGGTCGTCGTCCAGGTCGATGCCCTGGACTTCGTTGCGCGGCACCATCAGGTCGTTCACCGTGATCTTTTCCAGGTCGAGGATGCTCAGCAGCATGTCCTGGCGGTTGTGGGTGAGCTTCTCGCTGGAGTCGGTGACCACGCTGCGCAGCTCGTCGTTGCTCAGCGGCTTGCTGCCGCGCTGCGTGGGGTTCAGACCGCCCAGGCGCAGCAGGAAGTTGCTGATGCCGGTCATCAGCCAGAGCAGCGGGCTGAACAGCTTCTGCATCCACAGCAGCGGCAGGCTGGCGGGGAAGGCCACGCGCTCGGGACGCAGGGCGGCGTAGGTCTTGGGGGTAATCTCGCCGAATATAAGCAGGATCAGCGTCAGCGCCACGGTGGCGATGGCCACGCCAGCCTCGCCCCACAGGCGCAGGGCCAGCAGGGTCGCCAGGGACGAGGCGACGATGTTGACGAAGTTGTTGCCGATCAGGATGGTGCCCAGCAGGCGATCGGTACGCAGCAGCAGCCAGCTGGTGCGTCGCGCGCCCCGGTTGCCCTGCTTGGACAGGTGGCGCAGGCGGTAGCGGTCGAGGCTGAGCATGCCGGTCTCGACGCTGGAGAAGAACGCCGAGCAGAGGATCAGGAAGACGAGCAGGCCGATCAGGTAGCCGGGGTGGATCTCTTCCATGCGCGCCTATCCTTCAGCGGCGCTCGGGCGCCGCCGCTTGCTTCAGATGTGCAGGATGAATTCCTTGACCAGCTTGCTGCCGAAGTAGGCCAGCATCAGCAGGCAGAAACCCGCGAGGGTCCAGCGGATCGCCTTGTGGCCACGCCAGCCGAGCTGGTGGCGGCCCCACAGCAGCACGCCGAAGACCACCCAGGCGAAGCAGGAAAGGATGGTCTTGTGCGCCAGGTGCTGGGCGAACAGGTTGTCGACGAACAGCCAGCCGGAGATCAGCGATAGCGAAAGCAGCGACCAGCCGCCCCAGAGGAAGCCGAACAGCAGGCTTTCCATGGTCTGCAGCGGAGGGAAGTTGCGGATCAGGCCGGATGGGTGCTTGTGCTTGAGCTGATGGTCCTGGACCAGCAACAGCAACGCCTGGACCACGGCAATGGTCAGCAGCCCGTAGGCGAGGATCGACAGCAGGATGTGGGCAAGGATGCCGGGCTGCTCGTTGATCGGTTCGATGGTGCCGTGGGGCATCAGCAGCGCCAGCAGGGTGGTCAACGCGCCGAGCGGATAAAGGAAGAGCAGCAGGTTCTGCACCGGGATGCGCAGGCAGGCCAGCAGCGTCAGGCCGGTGACGGCAGCGGAGATCAGGCTGGCGGCGTTGAAGAAGTCCAGCGCCAGACCCGCCGGCGTCAGCAGCTCCTGGCTCAGGGCATAGGCCTGGCAGAGCAGGGCGAGCAGGCCCAGCAGGAGGAGCAGCGGTTTCTGCGGCGGGGTGCGGCGGGCCAGGCTTGCGCCCTGGTAGACGGTGGTGCCGATATAAAGGACGGCGGCGATCAGGCTGGGCAGCAGAGGTTGCATAAGTCCTTGGAACAGTCCTTCGACAGGGGACCCGAAAGGACGTGAGTGTGGCACAGATCGCCCGCGCCTAGAAAGCGCCTGAGAACAGTTCGCTTCTGGCCTGCGAAGCGGTCTGTCACATCGGGATCATCGGCGGTGTTGGCGTTGGCCGCACTTCGCTATAATCGCCGGCTTGCTGACAAGCCAAACCTTGGCCCGACCGGGCCCGATTAGGATCGCGCATGTTCGAAAACCTTACAGATCGCCTCTCGCAAACGCTGCGCCACGTCACCGGCAAGGCCAAGCTGACCGAGGACAACATCAAGGACACGCTCCGCGAAGTGCGGATGGCCCTGCTGGAGGCCGACGTGGCCCTGCCGGTGGTCAAGGACTTCGTCGCCAAGATCAAGGATCGCGCGGTCGGCACCGAGGTATCCAAGAGCCTGACCCCGGGTCAGGCCTTCGTGAAGATCGTCCAGGCCGAACTGGTCGAGCTGATGGGCGCGGCCAACGAGGACCTGGACCTCAACGCCGCTCCGCCGGCGGTCATCCTGATGGCCGGCCTGCAGGGCGCGGGCAAGACCACCACCGCCGGCAAGCTGGCGCGCTTCCTTAAAGAGCGCAAGAAGAAGTCTGTGCTGGTGGTGTCCGCCGACGTCTACCGCCCGGCGGCGATCAAGCAGCTGGAAACCCTGGCCAGCGATATCGGCGTGACCTTCTTCCCGTCCGACACCAGCCAGAAGCCGGTGGCCATCGCCGAAGCCGCGATCCGCGAAGCCAAGCTGAAGTTCATCGATGTGGTGATCGTCGACACCGCCGGTCGCCTGCACATCGACGCCGACATGATGGACGAGATCAAGCAGGTCCACGCGGCGATCAAGCCGGTGGAAACCCTGTTCGTGGTCGACGCCATGACCGGCCAGGACGCCGCCAACACCGCCAAGGCCTTCAATGATGCGCTGCCGCTGACCGGCGTGGTGCTGACCAAGGTCGACGGCGACGCCCGTGGCGGCGCGGCGCTGTCCGTGCGCGCCATCACCGGCAAGCCGATCAAGTTCCTCGGCATGGGCGAGAAGAGCGAAGCGCTCGACCCGTTCCACCCCGACCGCGTGGCCTCGCGCATCCTCGGCATGGGTGACGTGCTCAGCCTGATCGAGCAGGCCGAGCAGAGCATGGACCGCGAGAAGGCCGAGAAACTCGCGAAGAAGATCAAGAAGGGCAAGGGCTTCGACCTCGAAGACTTCCGCGACCAGCTGCAGCAGATGAAGAACATGGGCGGCCTGGGCAGCCTGATGGACAAGCTGCCGATGCTCGGCGGCGTCAACCTGTCGCAGATGGGCAACGCGCAGAACGCGGCGGAGAAGCAGTTCAAGCAGATGGAGGCGATCATCAACTCCATGACCCCCGCCGAGCGCCGCGATCCTGAAGTGATCAGCGGTTCGCGCAAGCGCCGTATCGCCCTGGGTTCGGGTACCCAGGTGCAGGACGTCGGTCGCCTGATCAAGCAGCACAAGCAGATGCAGAAGATGATGAAGAAGGTCACCGCCAAGGGCGGCATGGCCAAGATGATGCGCGGCATGGGGAGCATGTTCCCCGGCGGCATGCCCAAGATGTGAGGCCAGACGGCTCGCCGCCCGGCGGGCCGGACGCGCTGCGGCTTGCGGCGCGGGGCTTTAGCTCATAGAATATGCGGCCTTTCGGGCTATGTGCCCGAGGGCTGCATTTCTTTTTTGCAAGCAAACCATAGGAACAACGTACGCATGGTAACCATTCGTCTGGCTCGTGGCGGCTCCAAGAAGCGCCCGTTCTATCACCTGACCGTGACCAACAGCCGCAACGCTCGTGACGGCCGTTTCGTCGAGCGCGTCGGCTTCTTCAACCCTGTCGCCACTGGCGCCGAGCTCAAGCTGTCGGTCAACCAGGAGCGTCTGAACTACTGGCTGAGCCAAGGCGCTCAACCGTCTGAGCGTGTTGCTCAGCTGATCAAGGAAGCCACCAAGGCTGCCTGAGATCGATGAACACGAATCCTGCTCCCGCCGAGGAGATGGTTGTTCTCGGCAAGATCGTATCGGTGCACGGTATTCGTGGTGAGGTGAAGGTGTATTCCTTTACCGATCCGTTGGACAACCTGCTGGACTACCGTCGCTGGACGCTCAGGCGTGGCAACGAGGTTCGACAGGCTGAACTGGTCCAAGGTCGCGTGCAGGGCAATGTCCTGGTCGCGAAGCTGAAGGGGCTGGAGGATCGCGAGATCGCCCGTACCTTCGCTGAATTCGAAATCCTGGTTCCGCGCAGCGAGCTGCCGGTGCTGGACGATGGCGAGTTCTACTGGAGCCAGTTGGAAGGTCTCAAGGTGATCGACCAGAACGGGCAACTGTTCGGGATTCTCGACCACATGCTGGAGACCGGCGCCAACGATGTGATGGTAGTCAAGCCCTGCGCAGGCAGCCTGGACGACCGTGAACGCCTGCTCCCGTATACGGATCAGTGCGTGCAATCGGTAGACCTGGAAGCCGGCGAGATGCGGGTGGACTGGGACGCGGACTTCTAACCCATGTGGATTGGAGTCATCAGCATCTTTCCGGAGATGTTTCGCGCCATCAGCGACTATGGCATCACGAGTCGCGCGGTCAAGCAGGAGCTGATCCAGCTTCAGTGCTTCAACCCGCGAAGCAACACCGAGGACCGTCACCAGACGGTGGACGACCGGCCTTTCGGCGGTGGTCCCGGCATGGTGATGAAAATCAAGCCGCTCGAAGGCGCACTGGGCGATGCCCGGCAAGCCGCAGGCGGACCGGCGAAGGTGATCTACCTCTCGCCGCAAGGTCGCAAGCTCACGCAGGCGGCCGTGAAGGAACTGGCGAACGAGGAGCGACTGATCCTGATCGCCGGGCGTTACGAAGGCATCGACGAGCGCTTCATTGAAGAGCATGTCGATGAGGAATGGTCAGTTGGCGATTATGTCCTGTCCGGGGGTGAGCTTCCGGCCATGGTGCTGATTGACGCGGTCACGCGGTTGTTGCCCGGTGCACTGGGCCACGTGGACTCCGCCGAGGAGGACTCCTTCACGGATGGCCTGCTCGACTGTCCGCACTACACCCGACCTGAGGTGTACGCAGACAAACGTGTTCCGGAGGTGCTGCTCAGCGGCAACCACGAACACATCCGGCGCTGGCGTTTGCAGCAGTCCTTAGGCAGGACCTGGGAACGACGTGCCGATCTTCTGGATTGCCGCTCGCTTTCTGGAGAAGAGAAAAAGCTGCTGGAGGAATATATCCGCCAGCGGAACGATAGTTAACGTATCGATGGCGAGCGCCGAGCGCTTGTCTTAGGAGCACGAAATGACCAACAAGATCATTCAGCAGATCGAAGCTGAACAGATGAGCAAAGAGATTCCGGCGTTCGCCCCCGGCGACACCGTCATCGTCCAGGTTAAAGTGAAGGAAGGCGACCGTCAGCGTCTGCAGGCCTTCGAAGGCGTCGTGATCGGCAAGCGTAACCGCGGCCTGAACAGCGCTTTCACCGTTCGCAAGATCTCCAACGGCGTAGGCGTTGAGCGTACCTTCCAGACCTACAGCCCGCTGGTTGACAGCGTTTCCGTCAAGCGTCGCGGCGACGTGCGCAAGGCCAAGCTGTACTACCTCCGCGAACTGTCCGGCAAGGCAGCGCGCATCAAGGAAAAACTGGTCTAAACACCGGTTTCTCCCGAAAAAAGCAGCCCACGGGCTGCTTTTTTCTTGCCCGGCGTTTTTCGAACCGATGGTCCGCCGTCCCATCTGCCCCCGGCAGCGCATTAGAAGCACAACATCCGCAGCACCGGCAGCCACCCTCATTGCATCAGGTAGCAGTGGCATGAGCCCCAGAGAGCAAGAAATCCTCCGTCGCACCGAGCTGTCGGAGACCCGTGTGACCAAGGCGGTCTTCCCGCCCACCACCAACCACCACAACACCCTGTTTGGCGGCACCGCGCTGGCCTGGATGGACGAGGTTTCGTTCATCGCTGCAACGCGTTTCTGCAGACTGCCCCTGGTGACCGTGTCCACTGACCGCATCGACTTCAAGCATCCGATTGCCGCTGGCTCCATCGTCGAGCTGATCGGTCGGGTGGTGAAGGTCGGCAACACCAGTCTCAAGGTCGAGGTGGAGGTGTTCGTCGAGAGCATGTCTGCCGATGGGCGCGAGAAGGCCATCCACGGGCTGTTCAGTTTCGTCGCCATCGACGACGAGAAGCGCCCGGTGCCGGTCTTGCCCGGCTTCACGGCCTGAAATGAAAGAAGGCGCCCGTGGGCGCCTTCTTGCTTCATGCCTGCCTACAGGGAATACGGCTCAATGGCGCAGGCTGATCTTCAGCGAGGCCTGGGACAGGTCGATGTTCTGCAGGCTCAGGCTCCCCATGCTCTGGGTCTTGGGCGCGCCGGCGACGCGGATGTTGTCGAAGCGCACTTCGCCAATGGAGCTGGGCAGGCGCACGTTGATCGAGCCGTCGGCGTTCAGGCTGGAGGAGGCGTGCTGCGTGTCGTACTGCACGTCATGCAGCGAGGTTTCGGCGTCGAGGCTGTCCACCACGGGCATCACCAGGCGTGACAGTTGCTTGATGGTGCCCACGCCATCGCCGCTTTCGGCGCTGACCAGCAGGCCCTGCAAGGTGTCGTCGAAGCCCTGGGCACTGACATCGCTCATCTCGCGGTCGCTGAGCGGCTTCAGGCCTTTGGGCGCTTCGTGGCGGGTGATGCTGGCCGGCGCCTGGCGCTGCACGTCGGCGCTGGCCAGCTGGAACGGGCTGAGCAGCGCGGCAACCAGGGTCGCCGCCAGGCGCAGGTTGTTCTGCTTCTTCAGCGCGCGACCCAGTTGGCGCTCGCTGATCCAGCCCTGCTGGATCAGGGTTTCGCCCAGGCGCAGTCCGTTGGTGAGCTGGAGCTGGATGGCCTTGTCCAGCTGGTGGGAGGTGATCAGGCCCTTGCTGACAAGGATCTGACCGAGACGGGAGTTCTGTTGGCTGGACATGGCGTGGGCTTCGTGAGGCGCAATGATGGCGTGGTGCAATCATCGTCTTTCAGAAATTTCCTGTCACCAGCCTAAAGATAGGCAGACATGGCCGGTCGTCAGGTTGTTACAGCCCGTGCAGTTTCATTCGTACTCGCAGTGTTTCCGGGCGCCTCCTCGATGAGCGAAATCACCGTCCAGCCCGTATCGGGCTCCAGTGGGCGTTCGGGCGTGGCGATGCGCAGGCGTCCGTTCGGGTCCTTGGCGAACAGCAATAGCGCCCGGCCTTCGTGCAGGGTCTGGTAGTCCTCCCAGCCGAAGTTCTCGCTGAGCAGGGTCGAGCGAATCTCTGCGCCGCGCGCAATCAGCCCGGCCATCTGCGGATAGGTGATGGCCGACTGGCCCAGCGGGCGACCGCGGTGGCGGTCACTGACCCGATGCTTCTCGCTGCGCCGGCTGTCCTGGCTGCTGGGCAGGATGAAGCGCTGGCGTGGGTTGAACTCGTGGCGGAAGCTCATGCACATCAGCGCATTGAGTTCGGCGTTGGGCGACAGGGCCAGCAGGTGGCCCAGGCCGATCAGGTCCAGGTGCGCCTCGGCGTGCTGCGAGGCCGGGTTGCCGAAGTAGGTGGGCAGGTTGTCCATCCGTGCGGCGCGGGTGTTCTCCCAGCTCGAATCGGTGAGCAATACCTCCACTCCCGCGTTCTGCAGGCCGGTGCCGATGGCGCGGGCGACCGGGTTGGCGCCGATGATCAGGAAGCCGGTGGGCACCGGCTCGGCCACCTTCAGCAGGCGGGCCAGCGGTCGCGCGGTAGCACTTTGCAGGATCACGGTGCCGATGATCACCAGGAAGGTCAGCGGTACCAGCACGCCAGCCTGGGCGTGGCCGGCTTCCTGCAGGCGGATGGCGAAGATGGCTGACACTGCGGCGGCAACGATGCCCCTGGGTGCGATCCAGCTCAGCAGGGCCCGCTCGCGCCAGTTGAGGGTCGAGCCGGCGGTGGCGATCAGCACGTTCAGCGGCCGCGCGACGAACTGGATCAGCAGCAGGACCAGCAGGGCGATCGGCCCCAGGCCGAGCAGGGCTGGCAGGTCCAGGCGTGCGGCGAGCAGCACGAAGAGGCCGGAGATCAGCAGGACGCTGAGGTTCTCCTTGAAGTGCAGGATGTGCCGCACATCGACGCCCTGCATGTTGGCCATGCGCAGGCCCATCACGGTGACGGCGAGCAGGCCCGATTCGGACATCACGGTGTTGGACAGCACGAACACGCCGAGCACGACCGACAGCGATGCCAGGTTGTGCAGGTAGTCCGGCAGCCAGTGGCGACGCAGTGCGACGCCCAGCGCCTGGCCGCCGAGCAGGCCGAAGAGGATGCCGCAGCCGATCACGCTGATGAAGGTCAGCAGGCTGTCGGTCCAGCCGGAGCCGGCGTCGCTGGCGGCGATGAAGGTGTAGACCACCACGGCGAGGATGGCGCCGATGGGGTCGATGACGATGCCTTCCCAGCGCAGGATGTTGGCGATGGTGGCATTGGGGCGTACGACCCGCAGCATCGGCACGATCACCGTGGGGCCGGTGACCAGGGTCAGGGTGCCGAACAGCAGCGCCATTTCCCAGGTGAAGTCCAGCAGGTAGTGGGTCGCCAGGGCGATCACGCCCCAGGTGACCAGGGCGCCGATGGTCACCATGCGGCGAACCACGGTGCCGATTTCCTTCCACTCGTCCAGGTGCAGCGTCAGGCTGCCCTCGAACAGCACCAGCGCCACCGCCAGGGAAACCACGGGGAACAGGAGTGGGCCGAACAGGGCTTCGGGCGACAGCACGTGCAGGACCGGGCCGACCAGAATGCCGCTCAGCAGCAGGAACAGGATTGCCGGCAGGCGCAGGCGCCAGGCCAGCCATTGGCTGAGGAGGGCGGCGATGCCGATACCGGCGAAGGCGTAGTAAGTGCTGTGTTCGTCCATGGACCGTCCGGGAGAGTGGCAGGAGTGGTGGGGCAATGGTGTCTATGAAAGACTACCGCCGCTGCTTTTTCCTTTTCCATGGCTTGAAATGACCCCGATTCCCCATCCTCTGATCGATCGCTTCCTGGATGCCCTGTGGCTGGAGAAAGGCCTCTCCGACAACACCCGTAGTGCCTATGGCAGCGACCTCGCGCTGTTCAATGGCTGGCTCGATAAGCGTGGCGTGGTGTTGGAGGCGGCGGGGCGCGATGTGATCCTCGATCATCTGGCCTGGCGCCTGGGCGAGGGCTACAAGGCCCGTTCCACCGCGCGTTTCCTCTCCGGCGTGCGCGGCTTCTACCGCTACTGCCTGCGCGAAGGGCTGATCGCCGAAGACCCGACCCTGCTGGTGGACCTGCCGCAACTGGGCAAGCCGCTGCCCAAGTCGCTGTCCGAGGCGGACGTGGAAGCCCTGCTGGCAGCGCCTGAGACCGACGATCCGCTGGGCCTGCGCGACCGCACCATGCTGGAGGTGCTCTACGCCTGCGGGCTGCGCGTGAGCGAGCTGGTCGGTCTGACCCTGGAGCAGGTGAACCTGCGCCAGGGCGTGGTGCGCGTGCTCGGCAAGGGCAGCAAGGAGCGCCTGGTGCCGCTGGGCGAGGAGGCGATCCGCTGGATCGAGCGCTATGTGTGCGAGGCGCGCGGCGACCTGTTGGCCGGGCGGCCCAGTGACGTGCTGTTCCCCAGCCTGCGCGGCGAGCAGATGACCCGGCAGACCTTCTGGCACCGCATCAAGCTGCACGCGAAGGTCGCCGGGATCGGCAAGAGCCTGTCGCCGCACACTTTGCGCCACGCCTTCGCCACTCATCTGCTCAACCACGGTGCTGACCTGCGCGTGGTACAGATGCTGCTGGGCCATAGCGATCTCTCCACCACGCAGATCTACACGCATATTGCCCGTGCGCGACTGCAGGACCTGCATGCCCAGCACCACCCTCGTGGGTGAGCGGGGGCTCCAGCAACGCATGCGTTGCCCCGCGAACGACCGGCCACGGATGGCCGGGCTGGGGCTGAACTTGGGCAGGTTGTACCGACAGGGATGTCTACACCTTGTTTGATCTTTGCGGTCGCGGGCTTAACCGCCGCCCGCGCCGAAGCTTCCCGCTACACCCTACGTCTCGGCCTGCCGTGCCCGGTGTGATAGTCTTCGCCGACTGACATCAGGAGTTTTCCATGCGTTTGTCTCGACTTCTGGCTGGTGTGGCTATCGGCCTCGCCAGCACCCTCGCCCTGGCCGCCGAACCGGACCAGGCGATCCGCGCCACCCTGCAGTCCCTGCAGCCTGACCTGCCCATCGAGAACATCGCCAAGGGCCCCCTGGAAGGTCTCTACCAGGTCCAGCTCAAGGGCGGCCGCGTGCTCTATGCCAGCGCCGACGGCCAGTTCGTCGTGCAGGGCAACATCTATCAGGTCAAGGACGGCAAGCCGACCAACCTGACCGAGAAGGCCGAGAGCGCCGGCGTGGCCAAGACCATCAACGCCATTGCCGCCAAGGACATGGTGGTATTCCCGGCCAAGGGCGAGACCAAGGCGCATATCACCGTCTTCACCGACACCACCTGCCCGTACTGTCAGAAGCTGCACGCCGAAGTGCCGGAACTGCAGAAGCGCGGGATCGAAGTGCGCTACCTGGCCTTCCCGCGCCAGGGGCCGAACTCTTCGGGCGACCAGCAACTGCAGGCCGTGTGGTGCTCCAAGGACCGCCAGGCGGCCATGAGCGACATGTTCCACGAGAAGGAAGTGAAGGCCGCCAAGTGCGAGAACCCGGTGGACGCGCAGTTCGCCCTGGGCCAGATGGTCGGTGTGCAGGGCACCCCGGCGATCATCCTCGCCGACGGTACCATGCTGCCGGGCTACCAGCCGGCCGGCCAGATCGCCAAGCTGGCGCTGGAAGCCAAGTAAGCCGCGGCTTGCACTCTGATTGACTAATGCGGAACCGCTTCGTAATGTTCGGTTCCTTTTGACTAGGGAACAGGCAGTCCGCCTGTTCTGACATGGTGCCTGCTCCCATGCCCGCCTCGTTGCGGGCATCGGCGTCTCAGGCGCCCCGATGCTGTAATCATGGGGAGTTTCAGCGTGAAACCGGTGAAAGTGGGAATCTGTGGGTTGGGGACCGTCGGTGGCGGTACCTTCAATGTACTCAAACGCAACGCCGAGGAGATTGCCCGCCGTGCCGGGCGTGGTATCGAGGTTGCGCAGATTGCCGCCCGTCGCCCCAATCCGAAGTGTGATACCGGCAGTACCCCCATTACTGCCGACATCTTCGACGTGGCGAACAACCCGGAAATCGACGTCGTCATCGAACTGATCGGCGGCTACACCCTGGCCCACGAACTGGTGCTCAAGGCCATCGAGAACGGCAAGCACGTGGTCACCGCCAACAAGGCGCTGATCGCCGTGCACGGCAACGAGATCTTCGCCAAGGCTCGCGAGAAGGGCGTCATCGTCGCCTTCGAAGCCGCTGTGGCCGGTGGCATCCCGGTGATCAAGGCGATCCGCGAGGGCCTCGCCGCCAACCGCATCAACTGGCTGGCCGGCATCATCAACGGCACCGGCAACTTCATTCTCACCGAGATGCGCGAGAAAGGCCGCGCCTTCGCCGACGTGCTGAAGGAAGCCCAGGCGCTGGGCTACGCCGAAGCCGATCCGACCTTCGACGTCGAAGGCATCGACGCCGCGCACAAGCTGACCATCCTGGCGTCCATCGCCTTCGGTATTCCGCTGCAGTTCGACAAGGCCTACACCGAAGGCATCACCCAGCTGACCACCGCCGACGTGAACTACGCCGAGGCCCTGGGCTACCGCATCAAGCACCTGGGCGTCGCCCGCCGTACCGACAAGGGTATCGAGTTGCGCGTACACCCGACCCTGATCCCGGCCGACCGCCTGATCGCCAATGTGAACGGCGTGATGAACGCGGTCATGGTCAACGGCGATGCCGCCGGTTCCACGCTGTTCTACGGCGCTGGCGCTGGCATGGAGCCCACCGCTTCCTCGGTGGTCGCCGACCTGGTGGACGTGGTTCGCGCCATGACCGCCGACCCGGAGAACCGCGTGCCGCACCTGGCCTTCCAGCCGGACTCGCTCTCCGACCACCCGATCCTGCCGATCGACGCCTGCGAAAGCGCCTACTACCTGCGCATCCAGGCCAAGGACCATCCGGGCGTACTGGCCCAGGTGGCGACCATCCTCTCCGAGCGCGGCATCAACATCGAATCGATCATGCAGATGGAAGTCGAAGAGCATGACGGTCTGGTGCCGATGATCCTGGTTACCCACCGCGTGCTCGAGTCCCGCATCATCGAAGCCATCGCCGCGCTGGAAGCGCTGGATGACGTCGTCGGCAATGTCGTACGCATCCGCGTCGAACAACTGAACTGAATCGAACGCGGCGGCGCCTGCGCGCCGCCGCCAACCCGAAGGTTTCACACCATGCGTTACATCAGTACCCGCGGCCAGGCGCCCGCGCTGAACTTCGAAGACGTGCTGCTGGCTGGCCTGGCCAGCGACGGCGGCCTCTACGTGCCGGAAAACCTGCCGCGCTTCACCGTCGAGGAGATCGCCTCCTGGGCCGGCCTGCCTTACCACGAGTTGGCCTTCCGCGTGATGCGCCCGTTCGTTGCCGGCAGCATCGCCGATGCCGACTTCAAGAAGATCCTCGAAGAGACCTACGGTGTCTTCGCCCACAACGCCGTGGCGCCGCTGCGCCAGCTCAATGGCAATGAGTGGGTGCTGGAGCTGTTCCACGGCCCGACCCTGGCCTTCAAGGACTTCGCCCTGCAGTTGCTCGGCCGCCTGCTCGACCACGTGCTGACCAAGCGTGGCGAGCGCGTGGTGATCATGGGCGCCACCTCCGGTGACACCGGTTCGGCTGCCATCGAAGGCTGCAAGGCCTGCGAGAACGTCGACATCTTCATCATGCACCCGCACAACCGTGTGTCCGAGGTGCAGCGCCGGCAGATGACCACCATCCTGGGCGAGAACATCCACAACATCGCCATCGAAGGCAACTTCGACGACTGCCAGGAAATGGTCAAGGCGAGCTTCGCCGACCAGGGCTTCCTCAAAGGCACCCGTCTGGTGGCGGTGAACTCGATCAACTGGGCGCGGATCATGGCCCAGATCGTCTACTACTTCCACGCCGCCCTGCAGCTCGGCGCACCGGCCCGTTCCGTGGCCTTCTCGGTGCCCACCGGCAACTTCGGCGACATCTTCGCCGGCTACCTGGCGCGCAACATGGGCCTGCCGGTCAGCCAGCTGATCGTCGCGACCAACCGCAACGACATCCTGCACCGCTTCATGTCCGGCAACCGCTACGACAAGGACACCCTGCACGCGTCGCTGTCGCCGTCGATGGACATCATGGTCTCGTCCAACTTCGAGCGCCTGCTGTTCGACCTGCACGGCCGCAACGGCAAGGCCGTCGCCGAGCTGATGGACACCTTCAAGGCCACCGGCAAGCTGGCCGTCGAGGATGATCGCTGGACCGAGGCCCGCCGCCTCTTCGACTCCCTGGCGGTGAGCGACGAAGAAACCTGCGAGACCATCGCACAGGTCTTCGCCGAGTCCGGCGAGCTGCTGGACCCGCACACCGCCATCGGCGTGCGCGCCGCTCGCGAGTGCCGCCGCAGCCTGGCCGTGCCCATGGTCACCCTGGGTACTGCGCATCCGGTCAAGTTCCCGGAAGCCGTGGAGAAGGCCGGTATCGAGGCCGTTCCGGCACTGCCGGCGCACCTGACCGACCTGTTCCAGCGTGAAGAACGTTGCACCGTACTGGCGAACGAACTGGCCAAGGTCCAGGCCTTCGTCAGCGCCCACGGCAACCGCGGCAAACCGCTCTAAGCCGCGCTCTGCTGTGCGAAGAAGCCCGCCCCTTGGCGGGCTTTTTCATGCCCGGGAGTCAGGCGCGTGAAACATCGCGTCATGACCAACGGTACTGAAACCGGCGAACTTTATCGCCGATCGTGCGGTCTTTTTCTGCGTGTTTTTCATTTCGCAACAAGGAGATACGCATGGACCGGCTGAGCGCCCTGCTGACCGAGACCTTCGCTCCCTACGCTCCGTCCCTGGGCCCGGCACGCCCCGATGGCGGCCGCATCCTGACCCTCACCAACGACGATGGAGACGTGGTCCTGCGGCGTGTCATCGAAGGCCAGCACCTGGCCGACCACGAGCAGAGCGCTGAGGCGGTGCAGACCATTCGCCGCGACCTGCTGATCTCCGAAGGACGGATGGAGGACGACGTCGTCTCCCAACTGCGCCAGCGCGCCCAGGTGCTGAGTTACGGCACCTGATCGCCATTGACTTGAAGACGCCGCCCTCGGGCGGCGTTTTCGTTTGCGCGCCTCAGAGCTTGCCCAGGTATTTGAGCCGGGAGCGAATGCCGCCGGAGCTGCGCCCGTGCTCGCGGGCGATACTGGCGACGGATTCGCCGGCCTCGAAGCGCTGCAGCAGGGCAATTTCTTCCTCCGCCAGCCAGGGCTTGCCGGCCTGCTGGGGCAGCGAGCGCGGCCTTGGTTGAGGCGTTTCGAGGGCGCGGATGGCGTGGAAGAGGGCGCGAATCACTTCGGGCGCCTGGCAGGGGTCGTTGGCGGCCAGGGGGGCGTCATGGCGCGGGTCGATGCCTTGGGCGAGCTTGCGCAGTACAACGAGGGATTCGGCGAGGGGGTCGGTGGGCATGGCGGCTCTCCTGATCGTATGCGCTGATGCTTGGTGAGCCGGGGACGATTGTCTGTCGGACGCTGTGAAGGTCTCGCTGGAAATCGTGTAGGAGCGGGGGGGGGGGGGGGG
>JBKYMN010000007.1:0-404352 GCA_046940325.1 Enterobacterales bacterium AE_CKDN230030158-1A_HGKHYDSX7
TTCGCTGGCCGGGGGTTTTGCTTATTAGTGTAAGCAACCCGAATTCCGATGAGCGCCAAGGCGAGCATCCAACCGAATTGCTTGACGACCATAGAGCATTGGAACCACCTGATCCCATCCCGAACTCAGTAGTGAAACGATGCATCGCCGATGGTAGTGTGGAGTTTCTCCATGTGAGAGTAGGTCATCGTCAAGCTTCTAATTCCAAAGCCCCTGATCAGCGAGAGCTGGTCGGGGGTTTTGTTTTTTGGGGGGGAAAGTAGTCGGCTGGAGGCGCCTGAGCGAGGCGGTTCGCGGCCGTGGTCCGCTCTTACAAGGGTTTGGTCATGATGAGGGTGCGTTCTTCGCCGTGGAGTTGTTCGCGCACTACGCGATAGCCCAGGTGGGCGTAGAAGCTTTCGGCGGTGAGGGATGAGGGGATCAGCAGGGCCTCTACGCCGCGTTTCAGAGCGGTTCTCTCGATGCAGGTCATCAGGGCCTGGCCGATGCCCTTGCGCTGCTGCTGAGGCGCTATGAAGAGGCTGCGCACGGCATTGCCATCCAAGGCGCCTGTGCCGACTATCTCGTCGCCCAGCAGCGCGACGAAGACCAGGCGTTGCTGCAGCAGTTCGATCACCCGCTCGGGCGTAAAGTGTTCCGCCACTGACTCGATGACGCTTGCCGGGTAATCCTGGCCGTTGCTTTCCCGGACCGCACCCACTATCACGCGACTGATGGCGTCGGCGTCTTCTTTGAGGGCCTCTCTGATCACCCAATCCATCTGCACGCTCCCTGTCATCGAACCTGTCCCATCCTGACGGGATCGAGCCCGGGAGGGTAGGGCTGAATCGCAGGCAACAAAAAAGGCGCCCCGGGGCGCCTTTCTTGTTTTGATCACCGATCAGCCGTTATGGCGTTTCAGGACCAGGGTGGCGTTGGTGCCGCCGAAGCCGAAGCTGTTGCTCATGACGGTGTCGATCTTCGCATTCTCGCGAGTCTCGCGCAGGATCGGCAGGTCGGCGACTTCCGGGTCCAGTTCGTCGATGTTGGCCGAACCGGCGATGAAGTTGCCTTCCATCATCAGCAGGCAGTAGATCGCTTCGTGAACGCCTGCGGCGCCCAGGGAGTGGCCGGACAGGCTCTTGGTGGAGCTGATGGCCGGGGCCTTGTCGCCGAACACTGCACGCACGCCACGGATTTCGGCGACGTCGCCGACCGGGGTGGAGGTGCCGTGGGTGTTCAGGTAGTCGATCGGGGTGTCGACGGTGGCCAGGGCCTGCTGCATGCAGCGGATGGCACCTTCGCCGCTCGGGGCAACCATGTCGTAGCCATCGGAGGTGGCGCCGTAGCCGACGATCTCGGCGTAGATCTTGGCGCCGCGCTTGAGGGCGTGCTCCAGTTCTTCGACCACGACCATGCCGCCGCCGCCGGCGATGACGAAGCCGTCACGCTTGGCGTCGTAGGCGCGGGAGGCTTTTTCCGGGGTGTCGTTGTACTGGGTGGAGAGGGCGCCCATGGCGTCGAACAGGCAGCTCTGGCTCCAGTGCTCTTCCTCACCACCGCCGGCGAAGACGACGTCCTGCTTGCCCAGCTGGATCTGCTCCATGGCCTGGCCGATGCAATGCGCGCTGGTGGCGCAGGCCGAGGAGATGGAGTAGTTCACGCCCTTGATCTGGAAAGGGGTGGCCAGGCAGGCGGAAACGGTGCTGCCCATGGTGCGGGTGACGCGGTATGGGCCGATGCGCTTGACGCCCTTTTCGCGCAGGGTGTCGATGGCTTCCATCTGGTTCAGGGTGGAAGCACCGCCGGAGCCGGCGATCAGGCCGGTGCGCGGGTTGGAGATCTGCTCGGGGGTGAGGCCGGAGTCCTTGATCGCCTGTTCCATTGCCAGGTAGGCATAAGCGGCGGCGTCGCCCATGAAGCGGAAGACCTTGCGGTCGATCAGCTCTTCCAGGTTCAGATTGACCGAACCGGAAACGTGGCTGCGCAGGCCCATCTCGGCGTAGCTGGGGTTGTGGCGGATGCCAGCACGGCCTGCACGCAGGTTGGCGGAGACGGTGTCTTTGTCATTGCCCAGGCAGGAAACGATGCCCAGACCGGTGATCACGACGCGACGCATGCGGATACCCTTAGAAGCTGTCAGTGGAAGTGAACAGGCCGACGCGGAGGCCTTCGGCGCTGTAGATTTCGCGGCCATCGACGCTGACGGTGCCGTCGGCGATGGCCAGGATCAGCGAACGATTGATCGTACGCTTGATGTGAATGTTGTAGGTGACTTTCTTGGCGGTCGGCAGGACCTGGCCGAAGAACTTCACTTCGCCCGAACCCAGGGCGCGGCCGCGGCCGGGGTTGCCCTGCCAGCCGAGGTGGAAGCCTACCAGCTGCCACATGGCATCGAGGCCCAGGCAGCCCGGCATGACGGGGTCGCCTTCGAAGTGGCAGGCGAAGAACCACAGGTCCGGGTTGATATCCAGCTCGGCGACCAGCTCGCCCTTGCCGTACTTGCCGCCGACATCACTGATGTGGGTGATGCGGTCGATCATCAGCATGTTCGGGGCGGGCAGTTGCGCATTACCCGGGCCGAAGAGCTCGCCGCGGCTGCAGCGCAGCAGGTCTTCTCGGGTGAAGGCGTTTTGTTTGGTCATGCGAGCTCCTCAAAAATCCTGGATAGCAGGCGTTGTTTGGCTTGTGCCTGCGGCGCCGCGTTCCGTTGTTCTTGTCACGGTGTCATGCGGCAGCCTAGTCATAGACTATTGCCTTTAAGTGAAAGTCACAGCAATCGGCGAACGCTTGTTCACTTTTCGCCGACGCCAGGTTTCCTCGTCGGGACGCAGGCCCCGGGCCGGTCCGCAGTTTGCGGGCAAGTGCTCCGTCGATCAACGACCTGGAGCAACCCAGCGCTGCAGAATCCGTTGCAGCTCGGCGCGTTTGAACGGTTTGGCCAGGTAATCGTTCATCCCGGCCTCCAGGCAGGCCTCGCGGTCGCCCTGCAGCGCGTTGGCGGTCAGGGCGATGATCGGTACCTGCTCGCCGCCCGGCTTGGCGCGGATCTGCCGGGTGGCTTCATAGCCGTTGAGCACCGGCAGTCGGCAGTCCATCAGGATTGCCGCGAACTCGCCGCGCTCCGAAGTGCGCACCGCCTGGGCACCGTCACCCACCAGCGTGACGCGATAACCCAGGCTGCGCAACATAGCTTCTATGACCGTTTGATTCACCGGGTTGTCCTCCACCAGCAGCACGGACTGACCAGTGGCAAGCGCGTCACTGCCATTCGCCCCGTCTTCGGCGGCACCCTGGCGCTCGCGGAAGGGCAGGGGAATCTCCAGGGTGAAGGTCGAACCGCAGCCTTCCTCGCTGACCGCGCCCAGAGTACCGCCCATCCGTTCGGCCAGGGTCCGCGCGATGGACAGGCCCAGCCCGGTGCCGCCGTAGCGCCGCGAGGTGGACGAGTCGGCCTGCTGGAAGGCTTCGAACATGTGCTCCAGGCGCTCGCGGGAGATGCCGATGCCACTGTCCTGCACCGAGCAGCTCAGCCACAGGACTTCATCGTCCAGCGCCTGCCAGCTGGCTTCCAGGCGCACGCCGCCTTCTTCGGTGAACTTCAGGGCGTTGCCCAGCAGGTTGACCAGGATCTGCCGGATGCGCGTCGGGTCGCCCTGCACCTCGAGGTTGTCCAGGCCGTCCTGCACGTTCATTTCCAGCGCCAGGCCGCGCTGCTGGGCACTGTGCTGGAAGACCTGGATGGAGCTCTGGATCAGCTCCAGCAGGTTGAACGGGATGCGCTCCAGCTCCAGGGCACCGCGTTCGACGCGGGAGAAGTCGAGGATGTCGTTGATTACCTTGAGCAGGTGCTCGGTGGATTCGGTGGCCAGCGCACTGTATTCGGCCTGTTCCTGGTTCAGCTCGGTGGTTTCCAGCAGTTGCAGCATGCCCAGCACGCCGTTCATCGGGGTACGCAGTTCGTGGCTCATCATCGCCAGGAAGTCGGACTTGGCGCGGTTGGCCTCTTCGGCTTCCTCCCGTGCCGCCACCAGTTGGGCGATGCTGCGTTCCTGTTCCAGGCTGGCCTGCTGCAGGCCGCGGGCGAGGTTGTTGATGTGCCGGGCGAGGTCGCCGACTTCGCCGTCATCCGGTACCGGCAGGGTGGTGTGGTAGTCGCCGGTCTGGATCGCCTGCACGGCGCGGCCCATGGTGTGGATCGGTGCGGCCAGGCGGCGCGCGAGGCGGCGGGCGAGCAGGTAGGTGAGGATCAGCGCGAACAGGGCGAGCAGGCTGGCCTTGAGGAGAATTTCCTGCTGCCGTTCGCTGAAGGCGTCGCTGGCCATCCCGACCACCACACGGCCGAGGTAGTCCCCGCTGGGCGGCGCGGCGGCCGGCAGCATGTCGTTGGAGCTGGCCAGGTCGCTGCCATTGATGGCGATGTTCTCGCGCTGGATCGAGGCGTGGAAGATTTCCACCTTGGTGCTCGCCTGCGCGGGATCGGCAGCGTGCTCGACGTAGACGAGGATGTTGTCGCCCCGGTCGCGTACCTCGATGAAGCGCACGTGGGCGGTGCTCAGCGTCGCTCGCAGCAGGCTCTGCAGAACCGGGAGGTTGCCGGAGATCACCCCGTATTCCGCCGCCGGGGCCAACTGGTTGGCGATCAGCTGGCCGGTGTGGTTGGACTCCAGGCGCAGGTCCTGCAGGCGCGAGTAGGTGAAGTAGCCGGTCAGCAGCACCGTCAGCAGCAACGCCGGGCCAAGGCTGATGGCCAGCATGCGCGTCTGGATGTTCCAGCTCTTGCGGGAACTCATGGTTTCTCTCCTTCGGCCAGGCGTTGGGCGAGGTCCGCGTCGCCTGGCAGGTCGATGCCGAGCGAGCGCGCCACCTGGCGGTTGCTCTGCACCTTGAAGCGTTCGGGGTAGAGGCTGCGGGGCCATTGCTCCGCCGGCTCGTCGAGCAGGGTGTCGAGGGTCTCCAGCCAGTCGCTCTGGTCGCTGTAGCTGCTGGCCAGGCTGCCGGCCTTGACGAACGCGGCCGTGGGGCCGATCAGCGCCCGGTTTTCCGCATAGGCGCTGAGCAGGATGCCCTTGATGGTCTGCGCGTTATAAAGCTGTTTGTCGTCCAACCCGAGCAACAGGTCACTGCGACCGAGCAGTTCTCGCAGCGCGCGAGTGTCTTCGGCGCGGGTTTGCCGCTCGCTGACCAGTTCCACGCCGAGCTGTTGCGCGGCCTGGGTGAGCTCCTCCAGCAGGAATTCGCTGGTGGGGCCGAGCAGTACGCCAATGCGCTGTGGGCGCGGGCTGAGTTGCAGGGCCAGGGCCAGCTGGCGGGCTGGCGGCGGGTCGCTCCACAGCAGGCTGAGATGCGGGAAGTCGCGTTCTCCCAGTACCTGCCGGGCTTCGACGCGACTGACCAGCAGAGTCAGCGCCGGCGGGGCGTCGTGGCTGGCCAGGCGCCAATTCAGTGCGCCGCTGCCCAGCAGCAACAGACGGGTCTCGCCATCGAGGCTGGCGGCGGGGGGCAGGCTTTCCGGGGACTCCAGGTGAACCTGATCGTTCGGGCGGCGCTGCGCCAGGGCCTGGGCGAAGTCCTGCAGGGCTGCGCTCTTTTCGCTGCTGACCAGGAGAATGTCGCGGGCCTGGGCCGGCAATGCAAACAGGCAGGCCAGCCCGACCAGCAGGGCAGTGAGGAAGGGGCCGGGGCTCGTCCATGAGCGGCGGGCAGGCATGCTAGAAGTCCACCTCGGCGCTGAAATAGAGCAGGTGGCGGCTGTCGTAGCGGTTTTCCGGCCAGGTCAGTGGCTCGTCGTCCAGGCGCTGCTGCAGCACGCCAGCCAGTTCCAGGGCGGCGCGGCCCAGGGGAATGCGCTTGGCCACGCGCAGGTCGACGCGCTCGAAGCGATGCTCGTTCAGCGCATCGTCGCCGTAGTAGAAGATTGAACTCGACCAGCCGCGGCCCCAGTCGCGCATCCAGCCGGCCGAACCGCTGTTGCGCGCGGTAAGGCGTTGGTCATAGCGGCTGCTGGCGTCGTAGTCGACGTAGGCGTAGGTCAGGCGCACGCGGTCCTGCCGCGTCAGGCGCCAGTCCAGCTGGGTTTCGGCGCCACTGAAGCGGATCTCGTTGTCGTTGGTCGGTTCGAAGTCCGATACCTGCAAGGGATCGCTGATCAGCCCGTGGATTTCGTCGTAGTAGGCTTTGATGTCGACCGCCAGCCCGAGTTCGTCAAACTGGCCGTTGTAGCCGATTTCCCGCGAACGCATGCGCTCCTGGTCGAGGTCGCCGGGGCCATGGGCGCGGGCGAAGTAGTAGGCGCTGGACTGGCCGTAGGCGAGCGGCGACAGGTTGCGCACCCGGTAGCTCCAGTTGACGTCGTTCTCGTACATGTCCGGCGAGCGCACCGCCTCGGAGTACACCGCGCGCAGGCTGTGGCGCGGGTTGATCAGGTAGTTGAGGGCAATGCGCGGGCTGACCGAGCTGCCGGAGAGCTGGTCGTCCTCCACCATGGCGCCGCCCTGCAGCAGCCAGTGCGGCGTCAGGTGCCATTCCAGCTGGCCGAACAGGCGCCAGATGTCGTTGTTCACCGTGCCGTCGAAGTAGGTTTCCGAAGTGGCCTGGTCGTGGCGATAGCTCAGGCCGCTGACGACGCGGACACCCTCGGCGAGGCTCAGGGTGTCCTGGATTTCCAGGTCGTAGCGGGTTTCGCGGATGTTCTGGTTCACCTGCCCGCAGACCGGCAGGTAGGCGCCGGCCGCCAGCTGCTGGACGACCTGCCCGGCCAGCGCCTGTTCCTGCGGCGTGCCGCGAGGGATGCGTGGCAGCGAGTCGGCGAAGCTCTGCACATACTTCGGGTCCAGCGCCCACAACTGCGCGAGCTGCGGGCTGAAGGCGATCTGCGCCTCGCAGGCGCCGAAGTCCTGCAGGCGCTCCCAGTGCTCGGCGTAGCCCTGCACGTAGAAGCTGTGCTGGGGGTTGACGTCGAAGGTCCAGCGCAGGGAGCCGGCGTAATCGCGGGCGGTGAGGTCGGAATTGTCATCGCCGTTGGGAATCGCGCCGAAGATCGGCTCGTAGGCGTAGGGCCGCTGGTTGCTGCCTTCCTTCGCGGCAAGCTGCCAGTCCAGGCTGTTGCGCAGGTCGAGGCTGTGGGTGGCCAGCAGGTTGAAACGGCTCAGGCGGCGGCCGTCGCGATAGTCTTGGCCGAACTGGTCGTGGTCGAAACCGTCGTCCTCCTGGCCCGAGAGGGATAGCCGGTAGTCGCCGGAGCGGTCTCGGATGCCCTGGCTGGCGTACCAGTCGCGGATGCCGTTCTGCCCGGCGGTGTATTTCAGCCGCGTGCCCTGGCTGTCGGCCGGGTGGCGGGTGAGGATGTTGATCACCCCCATCAGCGCGTTGGCGCCATAGCTCACCGCGTTGGGACCGCGGAAGACCTCGATGCGGTCGATGTCCTCGATGGCCACCGGGATGTCGCTCCAGTCCACCGTCGCCAGGCCCGGGCGATACACCGAGCGGCCGTCCACCAGCACCTGCAGGCGCCGTGCCTCGGTGACGTTGGTGCCGTGGTAGTTCACCGTCGCCTGGTTGCCCGACAGGTAGCCGACCATCATGCCCGGCACCAGGCGCATCAGCTCGGGAATGTCGCGGGCGCCGGAGGCCTTGATCAGGTCGCGGTCGAGCACTGTCATGCTGCCGGGCACTTCGGCGGGGGACTGTTTGAGTCGGGTAGCGGTCAGAACTTCCGGAACGTCCAGGCTGTCCACGAACAGATCGCCGGCGACAGCCTCGCCGGCCAGCAGCGCGGCAAGCAGGGACAGCGGCAGGGGAGCGCGGACGGGACGATGCACGGAACGGCCTTGTTCTCG
Organism: Enterobacterales bacterium AE_CKDN230030158-1A_HGKHYDSX7; assembly: GCA_046940325.1. Taxonomy (GTDB): domain Bacteria; phylum Pseudomonadota; class Gammaproteobacteria; order Pseudomonadales; family Pseudomonadaceae; genus Pseudomonas. The sequence continues at coordinate 7,818 of JBKYMN010000007.1, forward strand.
GTTCTTATGGGTTCGGTCAATGTCTACGGCTAGACGTTTGCCACAGGACGGATGTTAAACGAGGCAGCGCTGATTGCCAGTCCCGCGATCCGGACTGGCCGGTCGCCGATGCGGCCTTATAATGCCCCAATCGCCGCCCCTGGGCGGCCACCAATGGAACAGACATGACACAGCAGCAACCGATCGCCGTCCTCGGTGGTGGCAGTTTCGGCACCGCCTTCGCCAACCTGCTGGCGGAGAATGGGCAGCGCGTGCGCCAGTGGATGCGCGACGAGGAACAGGCCGAGGCGATCCGCACCCAGCGCGAGAACCCGAACTACCTCAAGGGCGTGCGCATCCACGACGGTGTGGAGCCGACCACGGACCTCGCGGCGACCCTGGCCGAGTGCGAGATGATCTTCGTTGCGGTGCCCTCCAGCGCCCTGCGCAAGGTGCTCGACGGCCGCAGCGAGGAGTTGGCGGGCAAGATGCTGGTCAGCCTGACCAAGGGCATCGAGGCGCAGAGCTTCAAGCTGATGAGCCAGGTGCTCGAGGAGATCGCGCCGAAATCCCGCATTGCGGTGATCTCCGGCCCGAACCTGGCGCGCGAGATCGCCGAGCATGAGCTGACTGCCACCGTGGTTGCCAGCGAAGACGAGGACCTCTGCGCTCAGGTGCAGCAGGCCCTGCACGGCCGCACCTTCCGCGTCTACGCCAGTGGCGACCGCTTCGGGGTCGAGCTGGGCGGCGCGCTGAAGAACGTCTACGCCATCATCGCCGGCATGGCCGCCGCGCTGGGCATGGGCGAGAACACCAAGGGCATGCTGATCACCCGGGCCCTGGCGGAGATGACCCGCTTCGCCGTCCAGCTCGGCGCCAACCCCATGACCTTCCTCGGCCTGGCCGGCGTGGGCGACCTGATCGTCACCTGTTCGTCACCCAAGAGCCGTAACTATCAGGTGGGCTTCGCCCTGGGCGAGGGCCTTACCCTGGAAGACGCCGTGGCACGCATGGGCGAGACTGCCGAGGGCGTGAATACGCTGAAAGTGCTCAAGGCCAAGGCCGACGAGCTGCAGGTCTACATGCCGCTGGTGGCCGGCCTCAACGCCATCCTGTTCGGCGGACGTACCCTGGAACAGGTCATCGGGGCGCTGATGAGCGGCGAACCGAAGACCGACGTCGACTTCATTCCCACCACCGGTTTCTGAGGAGGTTTCACCATGTCCGCTGAACGTCAGCCCGCTGACCGTCTAGAGAAGGAGTCCCTGGTCCTGCGCGTCGTCTGGATGCTGGTCTTCGCCCTGGTCTGGTTCGTCGCCGAGATGATCCTCGGCGCCGTGGTGATCATCCAGCTGATCTACCGCATCATCTACGGCGCGCCCAGCGGCAGCCTGATGGGCTTCGGCGACAGCCTGAGCCAGTACTTCGCGCAGATCGGTCGCTTCGGTACCTTCCAGACCGAGGAGAAGCCCTGGCCGTTCGCCGACTGGCCGACCGCCCATGCCCCGGAAGGCGAAGTCCCCCACGACGTGCCGCCGGCGCCGCACCCGGTGCGCGACGAGGAGCCCAAGCTTTGAAGCTCTGGCTGCTGCGCCATGGCGAGGCCGAGCCCCAGGCCCGCCGCGACTCGGAGCGGCGACTGACCGCCCACGGCATCAAGGAGGCGCTCAAGAGCGCCGCCCAACTCGCCGGCCATCCGCTCGATGGCATCCTGGCCAGCCCCTACGTGCGCGCCCAGGAAACCGCCGAACTGGTCCGTGAGGCACTGGGCTTCGAGGGCTCGGTCGGCACCGCGCCCTGGCTGACTCCGGATGATGACCCCAAGGACGTGCTGCGTTTCCTCGATGGCCGCAACGAGCAGAACCTGTTGCTGGTCACTCACCAGCCACTGGTCGGAGCGCTGGCCGGCCTGCTGGTGCATGGCAGCCGCAGCGACGCCGTGCCGTTCAGCACCGCCACCCTCGCGGAGCTGGAAGGCGAGGTGCCGGTGGCGGGGCTGATGGAGCTGGTATCGCTCTACCATCCGCGACATTCCTGAGTCGACCGCTTGCGCAAAAAGGCCCTGAAAGGGGCCTTTTGCATTTCTGAACGCGCCAAATCGTGCCGGGATATTTCAGCATGAGGCCCGTGGCAGAGCGCTCGCAGCCAATCCTTCGGCTAAATTCTACAAAAGTTCACACGACCAGCCTTGTCTGCCGCTGCGCTGCGTGGAATATTCAACCAAGCAAGTGCTTGGTTGATCCATCGCTATATCCCTGAGCTACACCTCTGACAACAAGAACAAAGGAGGGGCACGTGGTTAAAGCAGTCCGATTACCACTCGACCTGTTCTATCAGCGCGAGAAGAGCCACCCGAACAAGCGCTACCTGGTGCAGCCGCTCACCGGCGGCGAAGTGCAGACCCTGACCTGGGGCGAAGTGGGCGAGCAGGCCCGCCGCGCCGCTGCCTGGCTGCGCAGCCTGGACCTGCCCGAAGGCAGCCGGGTGGCGATCATTTCGAAGAACTGCGCGCACTGGATAGTCGCCGACATCGCCATCTGGATGGCCGGCCACGTTTCGGTGCCGCTGTATCCCAACCTTACCGCCGACTCCGTTCGCCAGGTGATGACCCACTCCGAAGCGCGGGTGGCCTTCATCGGCAAGCTGGACGACTGGCCGGCGATGGTCGACGGTATTCCCGAAGGCGTGCCCACGGTGGCGTTGCCGCTGCATCCGGAAGGCCGCTTCGACCACTCCTGGAGCGACCTGCAGCAGCACGCACCGATCAGCGACGACCCGCGCCCGGACGCCGCGACACTGGCGACGCTCATCTACACCTCCGGCACCACCGGTACGCCCAAGGGCGTGATGCACACCTTTGGCAACTTCGCCTTCGCCGCCAGCCATGCCATCGACCTGTTCGGCGTCGGCGAGGAGGATCGCCTGCTGTCCTACCTGCCGCTGTGCCATGTGGCCGAGCGCATGTTCGTGCAGATGGCATCGATCTATGCCGGGCAGACGATCTTCTTCGCCGAGAGCCTGGACACCTTCGTCGCCGACATGCGCCGCGCGCGGCCCACGGTGTTCTTCGGCGTGCCGCGTATCTGGACCAAGTTCCAGATGGGCGTCTATGCGCAGATGCCGGCGCAGAAGCTCGACCGCCTGCTGCGCCTGCCCATCGTCGGCCGCCTCGTGGGTCGCAAGGTGCTCGCCGGCCTTGGCCTGGACGCCGTGCGCTACGCCCTGTGCGGCGCCGCGCCGGTGCCCGAGGCACTGCTGGACTGGTACCAGCGCCTGGGCCTGAACGTGCTCGAGGTCTACGGCATGACCGAGAACTGTGGCTACTCCCATGTCTGCCGACCTGGCGAGCAGAAGACTGGCTGGATCGGCCGCAACAGCCCCGGCGTGGAAGTGCGCATCAGCGACGAGGGCGAAGTACAGGTGCGCAGCGGCGCGACCATGGTCGGCTACTTCAAGGACCCCGAGCGCACCGCCGAGACCATCACCGAGGACGGCTTCCTGCGCACCGGCGACAAGGGTGAACAGGACGCCGAAGGTCACCTGCGCCTGACCGGTCGCATCAAGGAAATCTTCAAGACCGCCAAGGGCAAGTACGTCGCCCCCGCGCCCATCGAGAACCGCCTGGCCGTGCATTCGCGGATCGAGCAGATCTGCGTGGTCGGCGACGGCCTGATCGCCCCGCTGGGCCTGTGCGTGCTTTCCGAAGTCGGTCGCCAGGAGGCCGCCAACGGTTCGCGCAGCCAGCTGGAGCAGAGCCTGCAGGCGCTGCTCACGGAGGTCAACGACGCGCTGGACAAGCACGAGCGCCTGGCCGGGCTGGTGCTGGTCAAGGATGTCTGGACGGTGGACAACGGTTTCCTCACCCCGACCCTGAAGATCAAGCGCAACGTAGTGGAAGGTACCTACGGCAAGCGCTTCAATGAATGGGCGGAGCGCCGCGAGGCGGTGCAATGGCATGAATGAGAGAAGGGGAACCCGATGACCTGGCGCACCACGCCCGATCTGGAAAAGCTCAACGCGAACCTGAAGAACACCATCGGTGAAGTGCTCGACATCCGTTTCGAGGCGTTCGACGACGACTCGCTGACTGCCAGCATGGTGGTGGATTCGCGCACCCATCAGCCCTACGGCCTGCTGCACGGCGGTGCTTCGGTGGTGCTGGCGGAGACCGTCGGCTCCACCGCCAGTTACCTGTGCCTGGACACCAGCCAGTACTACTGCGTGGGCCTGGAGGTGAACGCCAACCACCTTCGCGGCCTGCGCAGCGGGCGGGTGACGGCAGTGGCCAAGGCGGTGCATATCGGCCGCTCGACCCACGTCTGGGAAATCCGCCTGCATGGGGATGATGGCAAGCCGAGTTGCATCTCGCGGCTGACCATGGCGGTGGTGCCGCTGGAGCGCTGACCAGGCCGTGATCTGGCTCGGACGTAGGATGGTGTGGAGCGAAGCGATACCCATCAATACCCTGCACCGGCAGCATGGGTATCGCCTGGGCTCCACCCATCCTACAGAAGCGCTCCGCTGCGGCTGCCATGTGATGGGTGACGACCACTCGCAATTTTGTCCAAGACCCGCCGTTCCCGCGCCGGTAAAGTAGGCCCATGGAACGCATCGAACACCACAGCAGCGGCCTGCCCGGCGTCCGTTTCATCGACGCCGAGTACCGCCGTTTCGCCTTTCCCCGGCATTTTCATCTCGACTACCACGTCGGGCTGATGCTCGACGGCTGCCAGCGCTACACCCATCGCGGTGAGCGCTCGCTGGCCGGGAACGGCGACATCCTGCTGATGAGCCCCGAAAGCATCCACGACGGTTCCAGCGACGGTGAGGACGGCTACCGCATCCGCGTGCTGTCCATCGACCCGCAATGGCTGGACGACGCCTGCCGCGCCTTCAGCGATGGTCGCCAGGGCGCGCCGCGCCTGACTGCCGCGCAGTTGCGTGACCCGCAGTTGCAGGCCGAGCTGCAGCGCGCCCACGCCCTGATGCTCGGCGGTGAGCGGCTGGCGCAGGAAGGCCAGCTCTGGCAGGCGCTGGCTGCGCTGCTGGAGCGCGCCTCCAGCCTGCGTATCCGCGAACCGGGGCAGGGCTTTGATGCCATGACCTGGATGCGCCTGCGCGAATGGCTGGAATCGCGCCTGGAGACTCCGCCGACGCTGGAAGAAATCGCCGAATTCTGCGACCTCAGCCCCTGGCAGGTGCTGCGTCGCTTCAACCACCAGTGCGGATTGCCGCCGCACCAGTGGCTGACCCAGCTGCGCCTGGAGCGCGCCCTGCCACGGGTGATCCAGGGCCAGCCCCTGGCGGAGATCGCCCTGAGCCTGGGCTTCTATGACCAGGCGCACTTCAGCCGCCTGTTCCGCCGGACCTACGGATTGCCGCCCGCGCGACTACGCCAGCGCTGATCCACCACTCAATCCCGTTTCCTTTCCCACTGGAGAATCCCGCCATGCAGGAGGTTCACGTCTTGCTCATGCTCACCGCCGTGTTCGCCGTCGCCCTGGTCAGCCCCGGCCCGGACGTCGCGCTGGTGGTGCGCACCGCCTTGCACCAGGGGCGCCGCGCCGGCGTGCTCAGCGCCCTTGGGCTGGCTTGCGGCATCCTGGTCCACGGCACGCTGGTGCTGACTGGCGTATCGCTGCTGCTCAGCCGTTCCCCGCTGCTGTTCAGCGCCCTGCAATTGGTGGGCGCCGCCTACCTTGCCTGGCTCGGCGTCGGTGCGTTGCGCGCCTTGCGCAAGCCGGGCGGGGCAGGGCGGATCGACGGAGAGCTGGCCGATTCGAAGCTCGGCCCCTGGCTGCGCGGGCTGGCGACCAACCTGTTCAACCCCAAGGCGCTGGTGTTCTTCCTCGCACTGTTGACCAGCCTGATCCCGGCGGACATGTCGGCGCCCGGCAAGGTCGCGGTGGCGGTGATGCTGTTCGGCACCGGGTTCATCTGGTTCAGCCTGCTCAGCGTGGTTCTCACCCGGCCGCTGTGGCAGCAGCGCCTGCTGCGGGCGGTGCCGGTGATCGATGGGGCCTGCGGGCTGGTGTTCCTGCTGGTGGCGGGCGGCATCCTGTTCAGCGTGGTGAGCCACGCGACGCATTGGATTTGAGGGGAAAGAGGCGGATAACGCGTTCCGCGTTATGCGCCCTACGATGAGCCTTCCGTAGGGCGCATAACCGTTCACGGTTATCCGCCAACAAGGCTTGGTCTGAGCGCGAATCAGGGCAAATCCGCCGGAGCGCCATGGAGTTTGGCCGTAGTGCCGTCATTCGCGGGAGTGCAGGTCATTGCCGCTCCCCGGTTGCTGTCGGAAAATTCAGGCTGTCATTTCCCTGAGTTCACCCAGCATGTCGCAAGCGGTCTTCTTCGCCCACGCCAACGGTTTCCCCTCGGGCACCTACGGCAAGCTGTTCGATGCCCTGGAGCCGGACTATCGGGTCCATCGGCTGGACATGCACGGCCATGACCCGCGCTTCCCGGTGAACGCCAACTGGGAAAACCTGGTGGAAGAGCTGCTGCATCACCTGGAAGCCCTCGACGAACCGGTCTGGGGCGTCGGCCATTCCCTGGGCGGCGTGCTGCATTACCACGCGGCGCTGCGCAAGCCCGAGCTCTATCGCGGCGTGGTGATGCTCGACTCGCCATTGCTGACGTTCGCCGACCAACTGGTGATCCGCGCCGCCAAGCGTTTCGGCTTCATCGACCGGCTGACGCCCGCTGGCCGCACCCTGGGCCGCCGCGAGGATTTCGGCGACTTCGCCGAGGCGCTGGAATACTTTGCCGGCAAGCCGCTGTTCAAACGCTTCGACCGCGACTGCCTGGAAGCCTATGTCCGACATGGCCTGGCGCAGGGCCCGGCGCAGGGCCTGCGGCTGAAGTTCGACCCGGCCACGGAAATCTCCATCTACCGCAACGTGCCTCACACCAGTCCCGGCCGCGCGAAGCAACTGGCCGTGCCACTGACCATGGTGCGTGGCCGCCACAGCCGGGTGGTGCTGCCGCATCATGCTCGGCTGGTCGCCCGTGTTCCCCTGGGGGAGAGCCTGTCGCTGCCCGGCGGGCACATGTTCCCGCTGGAGCGCCCGCAGGACACCGCCGCGTTGCTCAAGACCGTCTTCGCTCGCTGGCAACAGCGCGCCCACGTTTAAGGAATCGCCATGACCGCCCAAGTCCAGGAAATCCGCCTGAACCTGCCGCACATCGAGTTGGCCGCGCACCTCTTCGGCCCGGAAGACGGCCGCCCGGTGATCGCCCTGCATGGCTGGCTGGACAACGCCATGAGCTTCGCCCGCCTGGCTCCCAAGCTCGAAGGCGTGCGCATCCTCGCCCTGGACTTCGCCGGCCACGGCCACTCGGCGCACCGCGCGCCGGGGGCCAGCTACCTGCTGTGGGATTACGCGCTGGACGTGCTGACGGTGGCCGACCAGATGGGCTGGGAGCGTTTCTCCCTGCTGGGCCATTCCATGGGCGCCATCGTCTCGGTGCTGCTGGCCGGCGCCATGCCCGAGCGCATCGAACGCCTGGCGCTGATCGACGGCCTGGTGCCTTACACCGGCGAGCCGGAGACGTCGCCGCAGAAGCTCGGTGAAGCCCTGCGCGCGCAACTGGCGCTGCCGAACAAGCGCAAACCGGTCTACGAAGCCATCGACCGCGCCGTGGAAGCGCGCATGAAGGGCGTCGGCGCGGTGAGCCGCGAAGCGGCCGAGCTGCTGGCCTCGCGCGGCCTGGTGCCGGTGCCCGGCGGCTACACCTGGCGCACCGATGCGCGCCTGACTCTGCCGTCGCCGCTGCGCCTGACCCGCGCCCATGCGCGACAATTCGTCCAGTCCGTGCAGTGCCCGACCAGCCTGGTACTGGCGCAACAGGGCCTGATGCTGGTCGAACCGGCCACCCGCGAACTGCTCAAGGACAGGCCCTTCGAGGTCCATGAGCTGCCCGGCCAGCACCATCTGCACCTGGACGACGAGGCGGGTGCCGAAGCGGTTGCAGCGATCTTCCGACCCTTCCTGCAGGCCTGAGGGAAACACCCGGTAGCGCCCCGCGGCTTGACTAAAGCGGGGCCGCCCGCGACGCTGCACGGATCGCTTCAGGGAGATTGTGCATGCTCGACATCCAGACCACCGCGCGCCAGGACGGTAGAACCCCATCGACAGACGCGCAGAAGGCCCGGATCTCACGGCTCCTTCACTCCCTGATCTTCAGCGGCCTGCTCGGCGCCAGTGCCAGCGGCATCGCCGCCGACCTGCCGGGCAGCCATGACCTGGAAATCCTCCCGCGCTTCCCGCGTTCGGAGATCGTCGACTTCAACCAGGCCGCCAGCCAGGAACGCATCTACCCGCAAGGCTCGATCAGCCGCATCAGTGGCCGCCTGCGCATGGAGGGCGAAGTGCGCGCCATTGGCGAGCTGACCGCCGTCACTTACCGCCTGCCCGACGAGGACTCCAGCCAGAGCGCCTTCGCCGCTGCGCGCAAGGACCTGCTCAAGGCCGACGCCACGCCGTTGTTCTGGTGCGAAAGCCGCGATTGCGGCTCCAGCAACCTGCTGGCCAACTCGGTATTCGGCAATTCCAAGCTGTTCGGCCCGGACGACCAGCAGGCCTACCTGCTGGTGCGCCTCGCCGCGCCCCACGAGGACAGCCTGCTGGCCGTCTACACCATTACCCGTGGCAACCGCCGCGCCTACCTGCACGCCGAGCAACTGGACAGTGGCGCGGCGCTGGGTGAGCTGCTGCCCAGCCCGGCGACCCTGATGCGCCTGCTCAAGGCCAACGGCGAGCTGACCTTGAGCCACGTGCCGGAGGAGCCGGGCGGCGCCTGGCTCGACCTGCTGGTGCGCACCCTGCGCCTGGACACCGGCGTGCGCGTCGAGTTGGCCGGCAAGCACGCCGGCGACTGGCGTTCCGCACTGACTGCCCAGGGCGTGCGCGATGCGCGCCTGGAGCAGGGCAAGGATGAGGGCGACGGCCTGCACCTGACCTGGCTGCGCTGATTCGCCTACGCTGAAAGGGCCGAAGCGCTCTACACTGGGCGCCTCACGAGCCTTTTGCGGAGTTCCGATGTTCGACAATGATCGCCTGTTGCTGCGCCTGCTGCTGCTCGGCCTGCTGGGCGCGAGTATCTGGGTGCTGTTGCCGTTCTGGTCGGCACTGGTCTGGGCCGCCGTGCTGGCTTTCGCCAGCTGGCCGCTGATGCGCCTGCTCACGCAACTGCTGGGCGGCCGCGAAGCAGGGGCAGCGGGCGTGCTGACCCTGTGCTGGATCGTGCTGGTGGCGCTGCCGCTGGTGTGGCTGGGCTTCGGCCTGGTGGACCGGGTGCGCGAAGGCGTCGAGCTGGTGAAGAACCTGCAGGTTTCCGGCCTGCCGCCGCCACCGGAGTGGATGGCGCGGGTACCGCTGGTGGGTGACCGCCTGATCGGCTGGTGGTACCAGGCCGACCAGCAGGGCGTGGCGATGTTCTCCGCACTCAAGCCGTACATGGGCGAGGTGGGCAACTGGGCCCTGGCGCGCAGCGCGAAGCTGGGCGCGGGGATCTTCGAGCTGGTGCTGAGCCTGGTGCTGATCTTCTTCTTCTACCGCGACGGCCTGCGTCTGCAGGCCTTCGCCCACGGTGTGCTGGAGCGCCTGATCGGCGAGTCCGCCCAGCAGTACATGGACATCATCGCCGGCACCGTGCAGCGGGTGGTCAACGGCGTGATCGGCACCGCCGCGGCCCAGGCGGTCCTCGCCACCATCGGCTTCCTCATCGCCGGCGTCCCCGGCGCTTTCCTGCTGGGCTTGCTGACCTTCGTCTGCAGCCTGTTGATGGTGCCTCCGCTGATCTGGGGGCCGGCGGTGCTCTGGCTGTTCTACCAGGAGAGCTACGGCTACGGCGTGTTCATGGCGATCTGGGGCTTCTTCGTCATCAGCGGCGTGGACAATATCCTCAAGCCCTACCTGATCAGCCGTGGCGGCAACCTGCCGCTGGTGGTCGTGCTGCTGGGGGTACTCGGTGGGTTGCTCAGCTTCGGCTTCATCGGCCTGTTCCTCGGCCCGGTGCTGCTGGCGGTGGTGTACAACCTGGTCAGCGCGTGGGTGGCCAGCTCGCACCGGCCACCGCCGCCGCCTGTGGTTTGAGACGTTGGAGCGGAGTTGCTCGCACCCCAACCCTCTTCCTGTGGGAGAGGGTTGAGGGGAATGTCGGCGTAGGGCGCATAACCCGGAACGGGTTATCGGCCCTACGGATCAGCGAATCAGACGTGCTCGCTCTTCACCTGCACCAGCTTGTCCCGCCCGGCACCCAGGCCGAAGACGATGGCGGCCACCGTCACCACCACGAAGATGATCCCGGTCGCCGCCCAGCCGCCGGTGGCATCGTGCACCACGCCGACCAGGAAGGGCCCGCAGGCGGCCAGGGTGTAGCCCACGCCCTGGGCCATGCCGGAAAGGTTGGAGGCCACGTGGGAATCGGGTGAGCGCAGCACGATCAGTGCCAGCGCAATGCTGAAGGTGCCGCCCTGGCCGAGGCCCAGGACCACCGCCCAGCCCCAGATGCCTGACAGTGGTGCGAGCAGCAGGCCGAGCAGGCCGGCCAGGGTCAGCAGCATGACGATCACCACGGCCAGGCGCTGGTCCTTGCCGCGTGTGGCCAGCCAGGGGGCGGCCAGGGCGCTGAACAGCTGCACCATCACCGAGCCGGAGAGCACCAGCCCGGCTTCCACTGCGCTCAGGCCGCGGTCGATGAGGATCGACGGCACCCAGCCGAAGACGATGTAGGCCAGCGACGACTGCAGGCCCATGTACAGCGTCACCTGCCAGGCCAGCGGGTCGCGCCACAGGCCCTTGACCTTGTACACCGCACGGTGGGCGTGGTGGTTCTGGCGGGTCTGCGGCAGCCAGATGAGGGCAGCGACGATCGCGGGAATCGCCCAGAAGGCCAGCGCCAGTTGCCAGCTGTTGTCCATCGACCTGGCCAGGGGCACGGTGGCGCCGGCTGCGGTGGCGGCGCCCAGGCACAGGGCCATGGTGTAGACGCCGGTCATGGTCCCGGCGATATGCGGGAAGTCGCGCTTGACTATGCCCGGCAACAGCACACCGATGATGCCGATGCTGGCGCCGGCCACCAGACTGCCGAGGAACAGCCCGGCCACCGGGAACAGGCTGCGCAGGACGATGCCGCCGGCCAGGGCGAGGAGGATCAGCAGCACGGTGCGTTCGGCGCCCAGGCGCCGCGCGAGCATCGGTGCCAGCGGCGCGAACAGGCCCAGGCAGAGCACCGGCAGGGTGGTCAGCAGGCCGGCGGCGGCAGCGGAAAGGCCGGTACCGTCGCGCACGGTGTTGAGCAGCGGCGACAGGCTGGAGAGCGCCGGGCGCAGGTTCATCGCCACCAGCACGAGGCCCAGCAGCAACAGCCAGGTGCGTGGCGAGCGGGCCGGCGCGGCCGGTTCATCGTTGGCCTCGGCATCGACCAGCAGTGCTTCGGGCGGGCAGGACACCTTGTGTTCGGTGTCTTTCGGGTCATTGGGCAGGGACATGGCGGGCATTCCAGGCAAGGCAGAAAAGTCAGGTCAGATCAGCAGCGCGCGGTTCGCTCTGGCGGCGCCTTCGGCATCGCCGCGCTCGAGGGCGTCCAGCAGTTCGCGGTGCAGCTCGAAGCTTGGCTGCGGCCGGCTGGGGTCGCCGATGGTGCGTTCCAGGCCGGCACGGATCACCTGCGAGAAGTAGCGGTACAGCTCGCTGAGCACCGGGTTGTGGGCGCTGTCCACTACCCGCTGGTGGAAGGCCAGGTCGTGGGCGATGTACTCGTCGAGGGCGCCGCCGTGATGTACGGCGGAGGCTTCCAGCGCTTCGCGCAGGGCGGCGAGGTCAGCTTCGGTGCGGCGCTCGGCGGCCAGCCGGCTGGCTTCCACTTCGATGATGCCGCGCGCCTCCAGCGCCTGTTCCACGGAGCTGCGGGCCAGTACCAGCATGGTGTCCAGCGGGTCGGCACAGGCGCGTACGTAGGTGCCGTCACCCTGGCGGACTTCCAGCACGCCGGAGAAGGTCAGCACGCGCACCGCCTCGCGCACGGTGTTGCGGCTCATGCCGAGGATCTCGGCGAGTTCGGGCTCGGGCGGCAGGCGCTGGCCGAGTGGCCAGGTCGCGTCGTCGATACGCTGGCGGATCTGCTCCAGGGCAATGTCCACCAGGGAGCGCTTCTGAATCGGACTGGGCATGGAAACATCCAATCATCGGATGAATTTGTGAATGCCAAGCCTAGGACAGAATCAGGGAGGGATGCAAACGGGGGATGACCGCCGGAACGGGGGGCGTTCCGGCGGCCGGATTCGCCGCCCGGATCAGGCGGCGATGTTCACCAGGCTGCCACTGGTCGCCTGGAGTGCGGTGACCTCGCTGCTCTGGTACTGCTTGAGCAGGTTGGCCACCAGCTTCTGGTCGGCGGCGCCGGTATTGGCGTTGCCTGAGGAGGTGCTGGAGGCGGTGGTCGTGGAGCTGCCCGAGGAGCTGCTGGAGGAGTCGCTGGACGATCCGCCGGAAGCCGAAGGTGGCGGAGGCGGCGGGCCATCGCCACGCTGCGCCTGCATAGCGCTGGAGAGCTCGTCGCTACTGATGGCGCCACTGCCGTCGGCGTCGAGCTGGCTGAACAGCTCGCTCAGGCGCTCGCTGTCGTCGCTGCTGCCCAGGGCGGAAAGCTCGTCGCTGCTGATGCTGCCGTCGCCGTCGTTGTCCAGGGCGCTGATCAGGTCGTCGGCGGAGTCACCCGCGCCGCCCATTCCACCCATGCCGCCGGGCGGCGGGGGAGGCGGCATCGCGGCCGACAACTCGTCCTGCGAGATGCCGCCGCTGGCATCGCTGTCCAGCTCGCTGAGCAGGGCATCGATGTCGATATCGCTGCTGTCGGAGTCGTCGCTGGAAGACAGCGCGCTGGTCAGTTCGTCCTTGCTGATGCTGCCGTCGCCATCGCTGTCGATGGACTTGAACAGGTCTTCCTGGAATTTCGCCGCGCCCTGGGAAGCGCCAGTGCTACCGCTCTGCGTGGCGGTGGTGCTGCTGGCGGTCTGGGTCCGGGCGAGCGAGCTGGTGTAGTAGCTCGCATAGCTGCTGCTCACGCCGCTGATCATAGGGGAGTCTCCATGGTTGCCAAGCCGGAGGGTTCTCCGGTGATGACAGCCTCGGCTGCGCCTGTGTCGCGGGTTTGTGCGCTTTGTTTGCGAAGGGCTACAACCCGCTTACGCGACCGGCGGACGCGGCAGGCGCAGCACGGCGGTGGCGCCGCCGCCGGGGGTTTCCTCGAAGTACAGGTCGCCACCCTGACGCCGCGCGGCGTCTCGGGCGATGGCCAGGCCCAGGCCGACGCCGCCGGAGTTGCGGTTGCGCGAGCCCTCCAGGCGGAAGAACGGCTCGAACACCTGCTCGCGCAGTTCGGCGGGAATGCCCGGGCCGTGGTCGCGCACGCGGATTTCCACCTCGCGAGTGCCGTCGCGCAGTTCGATGCTGACATCGCCGGCGTAGCGCAGGGCGTTGTCCAGCAGGTTGTTCAGGCATGAGCGCAGGGCCATCGGCTGGACCTTCAGGGGCGCGCAGTAGCCCTCCACGCCGACGTCGGCGCCGCGCTCGCAGGCGTCCTCGGCCAGGGAGTCGGCCAGCGCCTTGACGTCGAACCACTGCTGCGGCTCGGTGGCGCGCTCCTGTTGCAGGTAGTGCAGGGTGGAGTCAAGCATGCCGATCATTTCGGCCAGGTCCTGGCTGATGCGAGTGCGCAATTGCGGGTTGTCGACTTCCTCGACGCGCAGGCGCAGGCGCGACAGCGGCGTGCGCAGATCATGGGAAACCGCCACCAGCATGCGGCTGCGCTGCTGCACCTGTTCGCGGATGCGCTCGCGCATGCGGTTGAAGGCGCGGGCGGCCTGGCGGGCTTCCTGCGGGCCGGTTTCCGGCAGCGGCGGGCTGTCCAGGTCTTCGGAGAGGCGCAGCGCGGCGTCGCCCATCTGCTGCACCGGGCGCGCCAGCAGGCGTGCGCCGACATAGGCGGCGAGGATCAGGGTCAGCAGCTGGAAGGCGAAGGGCACGCTCCAGAACGGCAGGCGCGGCCCCGGCGGTGGCGGCGGCATCATGCCCGGGGGCGGCGGGCCGCGCTCGAATCCCTGTTCCGCCGGCGGTGGGGGCGGAGGCGGCGGCTCGTGGCGCGGGCCGTAATGGTGGAACCAGGCGAAGGCCAGCAGGTGGGCGACCACGATGGCCAGCAGGAACACCCCGAACAGCCGGGCGAACAGGCTGTCGGCGCGCTCCAGGGGCTTTTTCTTCGCGCGCGCAGGCGCCGCTTCAGGCGATGTCGCGGACATCGAACAGATACCCTTCGCCGCGCACGGTCTTGATCAGCCGGGGCGAGCGCGGGTCGTCGCCGAGCTTCTGCCGCAGGCGCGAGACCAGCAGGTCGATGCTGCGATCGAATGCCTCGATGGCGCGGCCACGGGCGGCGTCCAGCAGCAGTTCGCGGTTGAGTACCCGGCGCGGGCGTTCGAGGAACACCCAGAGCAGGCGGAATTCGGCGTTGGACAGCGGCACCACCAGGCCATCGGGCGCATGCAGCTGGCGCAGCACACTGTCCAGGCGCCACTGGTCGAAGCGCACCTGGGCACGGGGCTCGCCCCGCGCCGCTTCTTCGCTGGGCAGGCTGCCGCCGCGCACACGGCGCAGGATAGTTTGGATGCGTGCCACCAGCTCGCGCGGCTCGAAGGGCTTGGCCATGTAGTCGTCGGCGCCCAGCTCCAGGCCGATGATGCGGTCCGCCGGCTCGCAGCGGGCGGTGAGCATCAGGATCGGGATGTCCGATTCGGCGCGCAGGTAACGGCACAGCGACAGGCCGTCCTCGCCGGGCAGCATCAGGTCCAGCACCACCACGTCGAAGCTGTCGTTCTCCAGGGCGCGGCGCATCTCGACGCCGTCGGCGACGCCGTGGGCCTCGATGTTGAAGCGCGCGAGGTAACCGCAGAGCAGCTCGCGGATCGGCTCGTCGTCATCCACCAGCAGGGCGCGGGTGGTCCAGCGGCGCGGGTCGTCGGAAGTGGTCGGGTGCATGAAGAAACCTGTCGCGGGAAAACGTGGGGCAGGGTGGCCAGGGGCCGCTAGGGGCATGCGACCTGCGCATGCTAACCCGTCGGCGCGTGCGCGGGCCATGGTCGGCGAGGCTGCAGCCGACGGGTGTCGCCAGCGTGTCCGCTGTGTATCGGTTTCGATACATACCCGCCAGACGCCGTTCCCAGAGGCTTTTTTACGCCTTCTTTACGCCGCCCGGCGAGGTCGGGAATCGCTCCTTTACGCGCTCCTTGCGGAAAATTTCCGTCAAGCGGCACAAGGCCGCGCAAGCGATGGAGTCGCCCGCGTGAGGAGAAATAGATCATGAGCGTGCTCGACGGTGTATCCCTGGTCCTGGCAACCGGGCTGTTCATCTACCTGCTGGTGGCGCTGCTGCGCGCCGACCGTTCCTAGGAGTGGCCATGAACAGCCATGACGTATTGCTGATCGTTGCCTTCCTGGCGCTGGTGCTGGTGCCGGCGCCGTTCCTCGGGCGTTTCTACTACAAGGTGATGGAAGGGCAGCGCACCTTCCTCAGCCCCGTGTTCCTGCCGGTGGAGCGTGCCATCTATCGTGCGTGCGGCATCCACCCGGACGACGAGCAGGACTGGAAGGGCTACACCCTGGCCCTGCTGGCGTTCAACCTGGTGGGGCTGGTGCTGTTGTTCGCCATCCTCATGCTGCAGGGCCTGCTGCCGCTCAACCCGCAGAACCTGCCGGGCCTGGAGTGGACGCTGGCGTTCAACACCGCGGTGAGCTTCGTCACCAACACCAACTGGCAGGCGTACAGCGGCGAAGCCTCGCTGAGCTACCTGAGCCAGATGCTCGGCCTGACCGTGCAGAACTTCGTCAGCGCTGCCGTCGGCCTGGCCGTGCTGGTGGCGCTGGCCCGTGGCATCGCGCGCAAGTCGACGAACAACCTGGGTAACTTCTGGGTCGACCTGACCCGCGCCACCCTCTACGGGCTGATCCCGCTGTGCCTGCTGCTGGCGCTGCTGCTGGTCTGGCAGGGCGTGCCGCAGACCTTCCTCGACTATGCCCACGCACTGACCGTGCAGGGCGCCGACCAGTCCATCCCGCTGGGCCCGGCAGCCAGCCAGATCGCCATCAAGCAGCTGGGCACCAACGGCGGCGGCTTCTTCGGCGTGAACTCGGCGCACCCGTTCGAGAACCCGACCATCTGGAGCAACCTGTTCGAGGTCGTCTCGATCATCCTGATCCCGGCCGCGCTGGTGTTCACCTTCGGCCACTACGTCAAGGACCTGCGCCAGAGCCGCGCCATCCTCGGTTGCATGCTGGTGCTGTTCGCCCTTGGCCTGGGCGCCTCGCTGTGGGCCGAGTACCAGCCCAACCCCGCGCTCAGCGCGCTGCCGGTGGAGCAGGTGGCACCGCTGGAAGGCAAGGAAAGCCGCTTCGGCACCACCGCCAGCGTGCTCTGGGCAGTGACCACCACGGCCGCCTCGAACGGCTCGGTGAACGCCATGCATGACAGCCTCAACCCGCTGTCGGGCATGGTGGCGATGCTCAACATGATGGTTGGCGAAGTGATCTTCGGCGGCGTCGGCGCGGGTCTCTACGGCATGTTGCTATTCGTCCTGGTGGCGGTGTTCCTCGCCGGGCTGATGGTCGGACGCACCCCGGAATACCTCGGCAAGAAACTCGAAGCCCGCGAAGTCCGCCTGTTGGTGGCAACCCTGCTGGTGATGCCGGTCGGCGTGCTGGTGCTTGGCGCCATCGCCGCCAGCCTGCCCGGCCCGGCCTCGGCGGTCAGTAATCCCGGTGCGCACGGTTTCAGCCAGTTGCTTTATGCCTACACCTCGGGCACCGCGAACAACGGCTCGGCCTTCGGTGGCTTCGGCGCCAACACGCCGTTCCACAACCTGATGATCGCCCTGGCCATGCTGATCGGCCGCTTCGGCTACATCCTGCCGGTGCTGGCGATCGCCGGCAGCCTGGCGGCGAAGAAGGCCACACCCGTAGGCCCCAACAGCTTCCCGACCCACGGCCTGCTGTTCGTCAGCCTGCTGACCGCCACCATCCTCCTGGTGGGCGGCCTGAACTTCCTGCCGACGCTGGTGCTGGGCCCGGTGGCCGATCACCTGACGCTCGGTTTCTGAGGACCCTGCAATGAACGCGAAAACCCAGGAACTGGCCCTCAACAAGGCCGTCGAGAAACGCCCGACCACCGCGCTGTCCGCCCTGTGGAAGCCGGCGCTGCTGCAGGCCTTCGTCAAGCTCGACCCGCGCCAGCTGCAACGCTCGCCGGTGATGCTGGTGGTCGCGCTGACCGCCGTGCTGACCACTGTGCTCTGCGTGGTCGGCGGTGAGGCGGTGCCCACCTTCGTCGCCGTGCAGATCGCCGTGTGGCTGTGGTTCACCGTGCTCTTCGCCAACTTCGCCGAGGCCCTCGCCGAGGGCCGCGGCAAGGCCCGCGCCGACAGCCTCAAGGCCGGCACCCAGGGCTTGCAGGCGATGCGTCGCACGGCCAGCGGCAACTTCGAGAAAGTCGCCGCCAGCAGCCTGCGCAAGGGGGATGTGGTACGCGTCGAGGCCGGCGAACTGATCCCCGGCGACGGCGAGGTGATCGAGGGCGTGGCGGCGGTCAACGAGGCCGCCATCACCGGTGAATCCGCGCCGGTGATCCGCGAGTCCGGCGGCGACCGCTCGGCGGTGACCGGCAACACCCGGCTGGTGTCCGACTGGCTGCTGGTGAAGATCACCGCCAACCCCGGCGAATCCACCCTCGACCGGATGATCGCCCTGGTCGAAGGCGCCAAGCGCCAGAAGACCCCCAACGAAGTGGCGCTGGACATCCTGCTGATCGGCCTGACGCTGATATTCCTGCTGGTGGTCGTGACTCTGAAGCCGTTCGCCCTGTTTGCCGGCGGCAACCTGCCGCTGGTGTTCCTGGTGGCGCTGCTGGTGACCCTGATCCCCACCACCATTGGCGGCCTGCTCTCGGCCATCGGCATCGCCGGCATGGACCGCCTGGTGCGCCTGAACGTCATCGCCAAATCCGGCCGCGCCGTGGAAGCGGCGGGGGACGTGCACGTGCTGATGCTCGACAAGACCGGCACCATTACCTTCGGCAACCGGCGTTGCAGCGCCCTGCACACTGCTCCCGGCGTGCAGCCGGTGGAACTGGCAGAGGGCGCGTTCCTCGCCTCGCTGGCCGACGATACGCCCGAGGGCAAGTCCATCGTCGAGTTCCTCCGTGCGCAGATCATCCTGCCGGAGCCGGATCGTAACCGGGTGACCCCGATCGCCTTCAGCGCCGAGACACGCCTGTCGGGCATCAACGTCGACGGCCGTGTCTACCGCAAGGGCGCCGTGGATGCCGCGCTGGCCTTCGTCGGCGTGGATCGTTCGCAGATGCCGGAAAGCCTGGCCAAGGAAATCGAGCGCATCGCCCAGAGCGGCGGCACGCCGCTGCTGGTGGTGGCCGACGGCAAGCTGCTAGGCGCCATCCACCTCAAGGATGTGGTCAAGCCGGGCATCCGCGAGCGCTTCGCCGAACTGCGCCGCATGGGCATCCGCACCGTGATGGTGACCGGCGACAACCCGCTGACCGCCGCCGCCATCGCCGCCGAAGCGGGCGTGGACGACGTGATCGCCGAAGCCACCCCGGAGAAGAAACTGGCGCGTATCCGTCAGGAGCAGGGCGAAGGCCGCATGGTTGCCATGTGCGGTGACGGCGCCAACGACGCTCCGGCACTGGCCCAGGCCGACGTCGGCATGGCCATGAACGACGGCACCCAGGCCGCCCGCGAGGCCGCCAACCTGGTGGACCTGGACAGCGACCCGACCAAGCTGCTGGACGTGGTGCAGGTGGGCAAGGAACTGCTGGTGACCCGTGGCGCGCTGACCACCTTCTCGGTGGCCAACGACGTGGCCAAATACTTCGCCATCCTCCCCGCGCTGTTCGCCGGCATCTACCCGCAACTGGGCGTGCTCAACGTGATGAAGCTGGCCAGCCCGCAGAGCGCCATCCTCTCGGCCATCGTGTTCAACGCGCTGATCATCGTCGCGCTGATCCCCCTGGCCCTGCGTGGCGTGCGCGTGCAGGCCAGCGATGCCTCGCAGCTGCTGCGGCGCAACCTGCTGATCTACGGCGTGGGTGGGCTGGTGGCGCCGTTCGTGGGGATCAAGGTGATCGACATGGTTCTGGTCGCAGTGGGTCTGGCCTGATGCGCGCGGCCATTCCCCTCACCCTAACCCTCTCCCAGAGGGAGAGGGGACCGTCCGTAGTCGTCGGATAGCACGGCTTCCAACGGACATGACGAACTACCCCCTCTCCCTCTGGGAGAGGGCTGGGGTGAGGGAAGCCCCTTGCTCCGAACCCAACAGAGGAACACCAACATGCTCAACCAACTCCGCCCCGCCATCGCCTCACTGGCCCTGCTCGGCCTCATCACCGGTGTGGCCTATCCGCTGGCCGTCACCGGCATCGCCCAGGTGGCCTTCCACGACCAGGCCAATGGCAGCCTGGTGCGTGACGAGAACGGCAATGTCCGCGGCTCGACCCTGATCGCACAGAAATTCGACGGCGCCCAGTGGTTCCACCCGCGCCCCTCGGCGGGCGACTTCGCCACCGTCTCCAGCAGCGCCAGCAACCTTGCGCCCGGCAACCCGGCGCTGGCCGAACGCATCGCCAAGGATGCCGCCGCCCAGCAGATCGGTGCGCAGCCGGTGCCGTTGGCGCTGGTCACCACCTCCGGCAGCGGCCTGGACCCGCAGTTGCCGCCCGCCGCGGCGTTGTACCAGGTGCCGCGTATCGCCCTGGAACGCGGCGTACCGGCGGCGAGCCTGGAGAAACTGGTGGAAGCCAACACCGAACGCCCGCTGATCGGCCCCGCCGTGGTCAATGTGCTGGCGCTGAACATGGCCCTGGCCAGCCTGCCTCGCTAGACTCCAGCGCCAGAGCCGTCCAGGCCGGTGCGCGAAGTCGCCGACCTGCAGCGGACAGCTCCCTCTTCCTCTGGGAGAGGGTTGGGGTGCGGGGTTTTCCCGTACTCCGGCAACCTGTGAAACGAGCGCCCGAAGCGCTCCGAGGATAGCCCCATGACCGACCCCAACCGCGCCGACGCCCTGCTGGCCGACCTGCCCCCCATGGGCCGTGGCCGCCTCAAGGTATTCCTCGGCGCTGCGCCGGGCGTCGGCAAGACCTACGCCATGCTGCTGGCCGCCCAGAGCCAGCTGCGCCAGGGCGTGAAGCTGCGCGTCGGCGTCGTCGAAACCCACGGCCGCGCCGAGACCGAAGCCTTGCTCGCCGGCCTGCCGCAGCAAGCGCTCAAGCGCTCCGTGTACCGCGGCATCACCCTGGAGGAAATGGACCTCGACGGCCTGCT
Source organism: Enterobacterales bacterium AE_CKDN230030158-1A_HGKHYDSX7 (assembly GCA_046940325.1). GTDB lineage: Bacteria > Pseudomonadota > Gammaproteobacteria > Pseudomonadales > Pseudomonadaceae > Pseudomonas. The sequence continues at coordinate 28,183 of JBKYMN010000007.1, forward strand.
GGCCGACCCGCCGACGCTGGCGCTGGTGGACGAACTGGCCCACAGCAACGCCCCCGGCAGCCGCCACGCCAAACGCTGGCAGGACATCCAGGAGCTGCTCTCGGCGGGCATCGACGTCTACACCACGGTCAACGTGCAGCACCTGGAAAGCCTCAACGACCACGTCCGCGACATCACCGGCGTGCAGGTGCGCGAGACCGTGCCCGACTGGGTGCTGCAGGAAGCCTTCGAACTGCTGCTGGTCGACCTGCCGCCGCGCGAGCTGCTGGAGCGTCTGCGCGAGGGCAAGGTCTACGTGCCCGAGCAGGCCCGCGCCGCCATCGACGCCTTCTTCAGCCAGACCAACCTCACCGCCCTGCGCGAGCTGGCCATGCAGACCGCCGCCGCGCGGGTGGATGCCGACCTGGCCCATCGCTACCGCCAGCAGGGCGGCGAAGCGCCGGCCGTGCGCGGGCGCCTGCTGGTCGGCGTGGACGGCGAGCACAATGCCGAGCGCCTGGTGCGCCACGCCAGCCGCGTGGCCGAGCGTCGTCACCTGCCGTGGTCGCTGGTGCATGTCGATACCGGCGAGCCGCGCAGCGAAGAGTCGCGCATGCAGTTGCAGAACGCCCAGCAACTGGCCGAACGCCTGGGTGGCGACGTGGTGGAACTGCGCGGTGGCGAAGTCGCACGAACCCTGGTCGAACACGCCAAGGAGCGCCGCGCTACGTTGCTGCTGGTCGGCCGCTCGCGGCAGCGCTGGTACCGCCAGCTGTTCGGCGGCGGCCTCGCCGCGCGCCTGCTGCGCCTGGGCGACGGGCTGGAGATCAGCGTGCTCGACAGCGAGGCGGACCTCGCGCCGCCCAAGGTCCGCCCGCCAACCCCCTGGCCCTGGGGCAACTACGCGCTGGCCGCGCTCGCCGCTGCCTGCGCCAGCGCCCTGGCCTGGGGCGTCGCCAGTGTGCTGGAGCTGCCGAACATCTCCCTGGTGTTCCTCGCCGCCGTACTGCTGGTGGCGGTGCGCAGCAGCCTGGGCCCGGCGCTGGCCTGCGCGGTGCTGTCGTTCCTGGCCTACGACTTCCTGTTCATCCCACCGCATTTCTCCTTCTCCATCCAGCGCGAAGAAGACGTGCTGACCCTGCTGTTCTTCCTGCTCATGGCCGGCCTCACCGGCAACCTGGCGGCCCGCCAGCGCCGGCAACTGCAGGCACTGCGCGAGACGCAGGAAGAGACCAGCCAGATGCTCGACCTGTCGCGCAAGCTCACCGCCGCCACCGACCGCCAGGCGGTGATGGCAGCCGCTGCGCAGCAGCTGGGCGGCTGGGACGGGTTGGACATCTGCCTGCTTGGCCGGGTCAATGGCGAGTGGAAAGTGGAGGGCGGGCTGAACCGCATGCTGGAAGACCAGGAGCGCGCCGCCGCCGACTGGGCCTGGCAGCACGACCAGCCCGCCGGCCTGGGCACCGGTACGCTGCCGGGTGGGCGCTGGTGGTGGTGGCCGCTGTCCGGCGAGGACGGCCCGCTGGCGCTGCTCGGCGTCAGCCCGCGCGACGGCCAGCCGCTGCCCGGTTCGCGCCGCCGCCTGCTCGCCGCCCTCGGCCAGCCGCTGGGGCAGGCTTTGGCCCGTGCGCGCCTGGCCGAAGACCTGGAAGCCGCGCGCCTGCACGGCGAAACCGAACAACTGCGCAGCGCGCTGCTGGCCTCGGTCAGCCATGACCTGCGCACACCGCTGACCTCCATGCGCGGCGCCATCGACAGCCTGCTGGCCCTGGGCGACGCGATCCCGCCGCCGGACCGCCGCGAGCTGCTGGAAAGCACCCGCGACGAGGCCGAGCGCCTGGACCGCTACATCCAGAACCTGCTGGACATGACCCGCCTCGGCCACGGCGGCCTGAAACTGTCGCGCGACTGGGTATCGCCCGGCGACATCGTCGGCAGTGCGCTCAATCGCCTGCGTGCGGTGGTCGCTCCGTACCGTGTGGAAACCCGCGTGCCGCCGGAGCTGCCGCTGCTCTATGTGCACGCTGCGCTGATCGAGCAGGCGCTGGTCAACGTGCTGGAAAACGCCGCGCGCTTCTCGCCTCCCCAGGGTCGTCTGCGCGTGGCAGTGGAGCAGGGCGAGGACGAGCTGCGCTTCCTGGTCAGCGACGAGGGGCCGGGCATTCCGCCGGCCGAGCGGGAGAAGATCTTCGACATGTTCTACACCGCCGCCCGTGGTGATCGCGGTGGCCAGGGCACTGGCCTGGGCCTGGCGATCTGCCAGGGCATGGTCGGTGCCCACGGCGGGCGCATCACCGTCGAGGACGGCATCGACGGGCACGGCACCACCCTCGTACTGCACCTGCCGCTGCAGGAGCAGCCGAACCTGGAGCAACTTGATGCTGCTGTCTGAAAGGCTCAAGCTGGACGCCCCCAGCCAGCCCGGACCGCCGATGAACGCCAGCGCCGCCACCATCCTGGTCGTCGACGACGAACCGCAGATCCGCAAGTTCCTCCGCATCAGCCTAAGCGCTGGCGGCTACAAGGTGCTGGAGGCCGGCACCGGCGAAGAGGGCCTGGCCCAGGCCGCGCTCGGCCGCCCGGACCTGGTGGTGCTCGACCTCGGCCTGCCGGACAAGGACGGCCAGGACGTGCTGCGCGAACTGCGCGAGTGGTCGCAGGTGCCGGTGCTGGTGCTCTCGGTGCGCGCCAGCGAAAGCGAGAAGGTGCTGGCGCTGGACAGCGGCGCCAACGACTACGTGACCAAACCCTTCGGCATCCAGGAGTTCCTCGCGCGCATTCGTGTGCTGCTGCGCCAGGGCGCGAGCGGCGAATCCCAGGAAGCGGTGGTGACGGTCGGCCCGCTGAGCGTGGACTTCTCTTATCGCCGGGTGCTGCTGGATGACGCCGAAGTCTCGCTGACGCGCAAGGAGTACGCCGTCCTGTCGACCCTCGCGCGCCACGTTGGCCGGGTGGTCACCCAGCAGCAACTGCTCAAGGATATCTGGGGGCCGACGCATACCGAGGACACGCATTACCTGCGGGTGGTCGTTGGTCATCTCCGCCAAAAGCTTGCTGACGACCCGGCGACACCGCGATTCATTGTCACTGAGGCTGGTGTTGGCTACCGCTTGCGCGACGCCTGACTGCGCGACATCCGATCCTGCGTAGGAGCGGACTCCGTCCGCGATGTATGTGCCTCGCACTTTTGCTTCCCGCGCCGCTCCGGAGTGCGCGTTTGCATCCTGTTTCGCCCCCTCGGGCGACCTACTTTGCCAAACGACGCAAAGTAGGCAAAGGTCTTGCCCCAATCATCCGGTTTTTCGCTTGGGGCGAAAAATTCCCTCGTTGAAGCGAAGTTTCAGGGGCCCGCCACGACGGGCCATCCCTGGCCCATCGTGGCTCTCGCGACATCCATGTCGCTCAACCCCTGAAACTCCGCTCCAACGAGGCCTCCTGAACGGGGCGTTCGGCGTGCGCGGGTGTTTCTCTGGAAATCTTCAAAAGCCAGAGCCAAAGCGGCGCGGGGCGGGTTTCTGTAGGAGCGAGCTTGCTCGCGAACCGCACGCCCCCGGATCACCCGGTCAATACGGATTCTCCGCCTCATACCGATCCAGCGTATCGCTGGCGATCTGCCGGCCCAGGGCGATCAGCTCCGGGGCCTTGTAGAACTCGAAGAAGCGGCATACGCGCTTGGGCACGTTGATCAGGATGTCCGGCGGATAGCCGGCGATCTTGTACTGCGCCAGCGACGTCTGCATCACTTCGAAGCTCTGGTTCACCAGCTCCAGCAGCGAGGCCGGGCTGCTGCTGTCGATCACGTGGCTGCCGGTGGCCGAGCGCGGCGAGCCCTTGGCCTGCGGGGCGGCGGCGGGTTGCTGCATTTCCGGTTCGGCCGGCTCCTCGGAAGCGGCCGGTATCGGGTGCAGGAGGGCGTCGGCGATCAGCTCGGGCGGCGCCTCGACTTCGCCACGTCGGAGGAAGCTCAGCTTGTTGGACAGCCCGGAAATCACCGAATCGAAACGGCCCTTGAGCGCCGGCGGGCGTTCGATCACCGGCAACGAATACTGGCGCTGGTTGGTGGCGTTGAGGTTGACCGCGACGATCAGGTCGGCGTGGGTCGAGACCACCGGCACGATCGGCAGCGGGTTGAGCAGGCCGCCGTCCACCAGCATGCGGGTGCCCTGCATGACCGGGGTGAACAGGCTGGGAATCGCCGCCGAGGCGCGCATGGCCTGGTGCAGGCAGCCTTCCTGGAACCAGATTTCCTGCTGGTTGGTCAGGTCGGTGGCCACCGCCGTGTAGGGGATCGGCAACTGTTCGATGTCGATCTCGCCGAGGATCTCGTGAATCTTGCCGAACACCCGCTCGCCCCGGATGGCGCCGAGGCGGAAGCTGACGTCCAGCAGGCGCAGCACGTCGAGGTAGTCCAGGCTTTCCACCCAGTCGCGGTATTCGCCCAGCTTGCCAGCGGCGTAGATGCCGCCGATCACGGCGCCCATGGAGCAGCCGGCGATGCACACCACTTCATAGCCGCGCCGTTCGATCTCCTCGATCACTCCGATATGCGCATAACCGCGCGCGCCGCCGGAACCGAGTACCAGCGCGATCTGTTTTGACATAGGGCAACTCCGCGTTACGAACTGCCCGACGATACGCCGGGCGCACCGGTCGAGCCAAGCCGGGCTTTGCTAGAATCGCCGTTTGATTTCCCTGCCCGGAGCCTCCCGATGAGCGAACCGATCCGCCTGACCCAGTACAGCCATGGTGCCGGCTGTGGCTGCAAGATTTCCCCCAAGGTCCTGGAGGTCATCCTCGCTGGCAGCGGCGCGCAGAACCTCGACCCCAAGCTGTGGGTCGGCAACGCCTCGCGCGATGACGCCGCCGTCTACGAAATCGACGCCGAGCGCGGCGTGGTCTCCACCACCGATTTCTTCATGCCCATCGTCGACGATCCCTTCGACTTCGGCCGCATCGCCGCCACCAACGCCATCAGCGACATCTACGCCATGGGTGGCGACCCGCTCATGGCCATCGCCATCCTCGGCTGGCCGGTGAACGTACTGGCGCCGGAAATCGCCCGCGAGGTGATCGCCGGCGGCCGCAAGGTCTGCGACGAAGCCGGTATCCCGCTGGCCGGCGGGCATTCCATCGATGCTCCCGAGCCGATCTTCGGACTGGCTGTCACCGGTCTGGTGGAGAAGCGTTTCATGAAGCGCAACGACACCGCTACCGCCGGCTGCAAGCTGTACCTGACCAAGCCGCTGGGCATCGGCATCCTCACCACCGCCGAGAAGAAGGCCAAGCTGCGCGCCGAGGACGTGGGCGTCGCCCGTGACTGGATGTGCACCCTGAACAACCCCGGCGCGCGCTTCGGCAAGCTCGACGGCGTGAAGGCGATGACCGACGTCACCGGTTTCGGCCTGCTCGGCCACCTGGTCGAGATGGCCGACGGCAGCGGCCTGACTGCCCGCGTTCGCTACGGCGCCGTACCGCGTCTGGCCAGCGTCGAGTACTACCTCGAGGCCGGCTGCGTGCCGGGCGGCACCCTGCGCAATTTCGACAGCTACGGCGAACGCATCGCCCCGCTGCCCGAGCTGCACAAGCTGCTGCTGTGCGACCCGCAGACCAGTGGTGGCCTGCTGGTGGCGGTGGAGCCGGCGGGCGAAGCGCAGTTCCTCGCCACCGCGAAGGAGCTCGGTCTGGAGCTTGCGCCCATCGGCGAGCTGGTCGGCCGACAGAGCCACGCGGTCGAGGTGGTGTGATGCGCGACAACACCCGCCACTACCGCGAGCTGTTCCTCGGTGATGTGAAGATGATGGACGTGCGCGCCCCGGTCGAATTCGGCAAGGGGGCCTTCCCCAACGTGATCAACCTGCCGCTGATGAACGACATCGAGCGACAGAAGGTCGGCACCAGCTACAAGCAGCACGGCCAGCAGGCGGCCATCGCCCTGGGCCACGAGCTGGTCTGCGGCAAGCTCAAGGCGGAGCGCATCGAGGCCTGGGCGAACTTCGCCAGGGCCAACCCCGAGGGTTACCTGTACTGCTTCCGGGGCGGGTTGCGTTCGCAGATCACCCAGCAGTGGCTGAAGACCGAGGCCGGCATCGAGTACCCGCGCGTGGTTGGTGGCTACAAGGCCATGCGTGGCTTTCTCTTCGACACCACCCGTGCTGCCACCGAGGAGTGCCAGTTTGTGCTGGTGGGCGGCCTGACCGGCACCGGCAAGACCGAAGTCATCGCCCAGCTGGCCAACAGCCTGGACCTGGAAGGCCACGCCAACCATCGCGGCTCCGCCTTCGGTCGCCGCGCCACGCCGCAGCCGGCACAGATCGACTTCGAGAACCGCCTGGCCATCGACATCCTGAAGAAGCGCCACGCCGGCATGGAGCAGTTCGTCCTGGAGGACGAGGGGCGCATCGTCGGCAGCTGCTCGGTGCCGCTGGAGCTGTACCAGGGCATGCAGCAGTACCCGTTGGTTTGGCTGGAGGACAGCTTCGAGCAGCGCGTGGAGCGCATCCTCCAGGACTACGTGGTGAACCTGTGCGCTGACCATGTGCGGGTGGTGGGCGAGGAGGGCGGGTTCGACTCCTTTGCCGCGTACTTGCGCAAGAGCCTGTCCGGCATCGTCAAGCGCCTGGGCGGCGAGCGCTACCAGCGCCTGGCGGCGATCCTGGATGCGGCGCTGGACGAGCAGAAGCGCAGCGGCGCGGTGGACCTGCACCGGGGCTGGATCGAAGGGCTGCTGGGCGAGTACTACGACCCGATGTATGCCTTCCAGCGCGAGAGCAAGGCTTCGCGGGTGGAATTCCGTGGGACGCAGGATGAGGTCGTCGAGTACCTGAGGTTCCGCGCCGAGCGCTGATCCCGGCGCTTCCCTTGTGGGGACTTGCACCGGCGCCACGATGGAGCATGACCGTAGGATGGGTGGAGCTTGCGATACCCATGCTGCTGTCGGCGCATGAGAACGATGGGTATCGCTGCGCTCCACACCATCCTACGCCAGCGTTCGCCGGGAAGGGTGGCGGGGCTTCGTAGGGCGCATAACGCGGTAGCGTTATCCGCCGTCATGGCGTCGGCGGATAACCCGTTCCGGGTTATCCCCGCCCTACGAGCTGGAGCGTCACCGGCTCTTGCCGTCGTACTCCTTCACCGTCAGCCCATCCAGTTCCACACCCGGCAGGCAGCGCACATTGATCGCCGCCATCGGGGTGCCGTCCGGCGCGCTGGCGTAGGCCAGCGGAGCGCAGCCGCAGGTGGGGCAGAAGCGGTGTTCGATACGGTGGGTGTTGAACGTATAGGTGCTCATCGCACTCTCAGGAGTGGTCAGCTTCAGCTTGCCGCGTGGCACGAACCACAGCAGCGAACCCTTGCGCCGGCAGATCGAGCAGTTGCATGACACCACCTCACCGACATCCCCTTCCACTTCGAACGCGATCTGCCCGCAATGACAACTGCCCTGATGCACCATGATCCTTCTCCTTCTCGGGATGTCCCGTGGTGAAACAGTGTAGTAGTCGCTTGAACGCCATCCGTCCGGTGGCATACTGCGGCGCCGTCCGGCAGGCCGCTGCGCCGCGTTCTAAGCTGGATGCACCCCGACTATCTCCAGGAGTTCCGTCATGCCGCGCATTCCCCTGATCCTCGCCCTGGCGCTGGCCGTCGCCGGCTGCTCGGGCAAGACCGTCAACCGCGACAGCTGCGCCTCCCAGCTGGATACCGCGTGGCACGAGCTGGACCTGGCCAAGGCTGAAGGCTTCGCCGGCACCGTCAGCTACTCCAAGGCACTGGGCCTGCTGACCGCCGCCAAGACCCAGCAGCAGGTCGAGGCCTATACCGGTTGCGCCGACAAGGCCAGCCGTGCGCGCTTCTACATCAAGGAATCCCGCGCCGGCCGCTGAGCCGCGCACCGCCGGGCCGCGTGACGCGGCCCGCGACTTCCCTCCGCATCGCCCACCGATTGGTCCGGATCAGCCCATGCAACTCGACTTCACCCAACTGTCCAAGGCCGAGGCCTATCGCTGGCTGGCCTCCACCGTCACGCCACGGCCCATCGCCTGGGTCACCACGCTATCGGCGGACGGCAGCAGCAATCTCGCGCCGTTCAGCTTCTTCCAGGTCATCAGCGATTCGCCGCCGACCCTGCTGATCAACACCAGCGTGCGCGAGGACGGCAGCGTCAAGGACACCCTGCGCAACGTGCGTGAAACCGGCGAACTGGTGATCCACCTGGTCAGCGCCGCCCAGGCCGAAGCCATGAACGCGACTGCCGCCTGGCTGCCCCACGGCGTCAGCGAGATCGACCACGCCGGCATCGCCACGGTCCCCAGCGAGCGTGTGGCGCCACCCCGTGTGGCAGGCGCGCCGGTGGCCTTCGAGTGCCGGTTGGCGGAAATCATGCCGTACCCGGCCGAGAACCCCTCCAGCCAGCTGATCTTCGCCCGTGTGCTGCTGGCGCATATCGACGAGTCGGTGATGCAGGACGAGCGTCACGTCGACCCGGCGAAGCTGGACCTGGTGGGCCGTCTGGGTGGCACCCAGTACAGCTATACCCGCGACACCTTCAGCATGATTCGCCCCAAGTAATGCACTGCGCCTGGCGCCGGGGCGTCAGGCGAACTCCAGTTCCAGGCCGAACTGCCAGTGGATGGCAGCCAGGCGGGCCACATCCAGCCTTTCGCCCAGGGCGAAGAGTTCCGACAGCAGTTCGTCGCGGCGGGGAAGTTCCAGCGCGCGGCCGTGAACCAGGCTGACGATCGAGTGCACCAGGCGCCAGCCGCTCTGGGCATCGAACCAGCAGTCCAGCCATTCGCCCTGGCGTTCGTCGCAGGCCAGCGGGCAGACGAACCGGCGGATCGGCAGTTGCCCGCGAGCCAGCAGCAACGGATCGAGGCGCCGCTGCTCGCGGTACAGCTCCGGCAGGAACAGTTCGTTGGCGAACCCTGCCAGCGGGCGCTGCAGGACCAATTGGTAGTAAGCGTTCATCCAGGCACCTGGAGTGGACAATCAGGTGTCGGAATCTGAAGGATCGGGCCAGTTGGCTGCTGTCGGCAAACTCTGAATCCGCTCCAGGAAGTCTCTGGTCAGTGTTCTGGATACGACCTCCACGTATCTCTGTGCAGCATCACCGTGCCATCACCGTCGCACCCCCTATCCAGTCGGTGGGCGGCGCTCCTAATGTTCCGCTCAAAAGCAACGATAACGATCAGGAGACCTTCGGGATTTCCTGCAACGCCATTGCGGATGGGGGGAGAAGCCATGGTTGCCTTCGTGCAGCGACGTCTGGCCGACATGGGTACGGCGAAGAAACTGGCCATCGGCTTCGGCCTGGTGCTGCTGCTCACCGCGCTGGTGGCGGTGATCGGTGTCACCTCGTTGCGCGCGATTGCCCAGCGCTTCGACCTGCTGGGCGACATGTCCACCATCAACCGCGAACTGCTGGAGATGCGCCAGAGCGAGAAGGACTTCGTGATCGATGCCAGCGAAGCGTCCGCCAAGCGCCTGCGCGAGCACGCCGGCAACCTCGGTGACGCGGTGGCGCGGCTCAGGACCCAGGCGGACCAGGCCGCCGCGATGCAGCAGGTGGAGCAGGGCATAGCCGCCTACCTCGCCGCCTTCGACAGCTTCGAGAAGTCCAGCAAGAGCCGGCGCCTGTCGCTGGACGCCGCCACCTGGTCGGTGAGCGGTGCCTCCAACAGCCTGGACATCCTGCAATCCAGCCTGGCCGACGACGGTGCCTACGAGCTCAAGGAGTCCCAGGGCCAGAAGGGCGAGGAACTGCTGCAGCAGGCCGCCCAGGTCAGCCAGCTTTATCGCCTGGTGCTGCAGGGCCTGAACGAGGCGCGCTCGCGCCTGGAGGCCGGTGACGCCGAAAACGCCAGTGGCGAGAAGGCCGAGGGCGGACGCATCAAGTCCGCCGCCGAGGCGCTGGAGCTGTCCGCCAAGCTGCAGGAAGCCATCACCGACCCGACCTACGTCTCGGTGCTCAAGGACGTCATCACCAACATCAACGCCTTCGTCGAGAAACTCGACGAGTACACCACCAGCCTCGACCAGGAGAAGCTGGTGCATGCGCAGATGAACGACCGCGCAGCCCAGGTCATGCAGTTGGTCGACGGCGCCTATGCCGCCCAGCGTTCTGCCATGCAGGCGCACCTGCGAGCCAACACCCTGATGATCATCGGCTCGGCGGTGCTGGCGCTGCTGGTGGGTGCGCTGGCTTCGCTGCTGATCACCTGGATGATCGTGCGGCCGTTGCGCCAGGTGATCGGCATGGCCAGCCGCATCGCCGAGGGTGACCTGAGCGTGAGCATCGAAGTACGGCGCAAGGACGAGGTCGGCCAGTTGATGGGGGCGGTGGGCAGCATGGCCGACAGCCTGCGCGGCATCGTCAGCCGCCTGAGCCATGGCGTCGGGCAGATCACCGCGTCGGCCCAGGCACTGTCCAGCGTCACCGAGCGTACCCAGCACGGGGTGAACAGCCAGAAGGCCGAGACCGACCAGGTCGCCACCGCCATGAACCAGATGGCCGCCACCGTCCATGACGTGGCGCGCAACGCCGAGGAGGCCGCCAGCTCCGCCGAGCAGGCCGACGGCAAGGTCGCCAGCGGCCAGGACGTGGTACGCCAGACCCTCGGCCGCATCGAGCAGCTTGCCGATGCTGTACGCGCCGCCACCGAAAGCATCGAGCAGCTCGGCCGCGAGAGCCAGAGCATCGGCAGCGTGCTGGTGGTGATCAAGAACGTCGCCGAGCAGACCAACCTGCTGGCGCTCAATGCCGCCATCGAGGCCGCGCGGGCTGGCGAGCAGGGCAGGGGCTTCGCCGTGGTGGCCGATGAGGTGCGCGCGCTGGCGCGGCGCACCCAGCAGTCCACTGCCGAGATCGAGACGCTGATCGCCGCCTTGCAGAACGGCGCGACGACCTCCGTTCAACGCATGCAGCGCAGCCACGCCCTGGTGGAAATGACCGTCGGCGACGCGGTGCAGACCGAAGCCGCGCTGGGCACCATCGCTTCGGCGGTGGCGGTGATCCACCAGATGAACCAGCAGATCGCCGCTGCTTCCGAGCAGCAGAGCGCGGTGGCCGAGGAAATCAGCCGCAGCGTCACCAGCATCCGCGGCATCGCCGACGAGTCGGCGCAGGCCATGGAGTCCACTGCCTCCTCCAGCGTCGAGCTGGCGCAGCTCAGCCGCGAGCTACAGGGCCTGGTCGGGCAGTTCCGCCTGTGATGGGCGGGCGGCGGCCTGCTCGCGCTTGCGCTGCTGGTGCCAGCGCCGGTAGGCATTGACCCCGGCACGTACCGAGCTGAACACCAGGGGCGGCTTCACCTCGCCCAGCAGTTGCGAGCGCTTGAGCAGGGCCAGCGTCTCGCCGGTCACCCGCGCCAGGGACAGGTGCACGCCCTGGGCGTCCAGAGTCTGCTGCACTTCGCGCAGCGTGGTCAGGCCGCTGATGTCCAGGTTGAGGATGCCCTCGGCGTTGAGCAGCACGGCGCGGGCGTTGGGTGTCTGCCCCACCACCTCGAGGATGCGCTGCTTGAAGTAGTCGGCGTTGAAGAACAGGATCGGCGCGTCGAACCGGTAGATCGCCAGCCCCGGCAGCGTATGCGCGTTGGGGTACTGCTCCAGTTCCACCTGCCCGTCGATGCCGTGCACCCAGCCCATCACCGCGTCATGCGGGCGATAGGTGAGGTAGAGCAGGCGCAGCAGGGCGAGCATGATGGCGACGAAGATCCCCGGCAGCACGCCGACGCTGAGCACGCCGACCGTGGTCAGCACGCACAGGCCGAACTCGAACCGGCTCAGCGCCCAGAAACCGCGCAGCGCGCGGAAGTCGATCAGGCCCCAGCCGGCCATCAGCAGCACCGCCCCCAGCGCCGGCATCGGGACCCAGCCCAGCGGCTTGCTGAACAGCAGCAGGACCAGGCCGATCACCAGCGCGGCGACCACGCCGACCAACTGGCTCTTGCCGCCGACCATGTCATTCACCGCGGTGCGAGAGTCGGCGCCGCTGATGACGAAGCCCTGGGAAATCCCCGCACCGATGTTCGCCATGCCCAGCGCCATGAACTCGTGGTTGGCGTCGATGGCATAGCCGTGGCGGGCGGCGAAGCTGCGCGCGGTCAGCATGGCGCTGCAGAAGCTGACGATGGTGATGCCCATGGCATCGCGGAACAGGCTGCCCAGTTCCTCGACGCTGGTCTTCGGCCAGCTCAGGTGAGGCAGGCCTTGCGGCACCTCGCCCAGCAGCTTGATGCCGTACTGGTCCAGGCCGAACAGCGCGGCGATCAGCGAGGCGAACAGCACGCCTACCAGCGCACCGGGAATCTTCGGGTAGCGGCGCGGCAGCAGGATCATCAGCGCCAGTGTGCCGACGCCCAGCGCCAGCGTCGGCAGGTGAGTGTCGGCGAGGTTGCGCACCAGGGCGATCAGGCCGCGGACGAAGCCGCTGGTCTCGCTGTGGTAGCCGAGGATCTTGCCGAGCTGGCCGGCGATCAGGCTCAGGCCGATGCCATTGAGGTAGCCCACCAGCGTCGGCCGCGACAGGAAGCTGGCGACGAAGCCTGCGCGGGCAAACCCGGCGGCGATGGACAGCGCGCCCACCAGCACCGCGACGATCATCGACAACTGCAGCAGGCGCTCCGGATTGCCCGCCGCCAGCGGTGTGATGGCGGCCGCGACCATGGCGGCGGTGGCGGCATCCGGGCCGACCATCAACTGCCGCGAACTGCCGACGATGGCGTAGATCAGCATCGGCAGGATGCAGGCGTAGAGCCCGACCTGGGGTGGGAAGCCGATGATCTGCGAATAGGCGATGGCGGTGGGAATCTGCACCGCGGCCACCGACAGGCCGGCCTGGACATCGCGCGGCAGCCAGTCGAAACGGTAGTGCAGCAGGCTGTCCAGACCGGGCAGCCAACGGGCGATGAACATCGGGGGGATCTTCCTTGGAGTCGACCAAGGGAAATCCTAGCTGGAAAGGCAGCTCAGGGCTTGTCGGAAATCATCGAGTTAGAGCGTGCAAGCAGCGCAGGCGGCCTGACCCGATCTGTAGGAGCGAGCTTGCTCGCGAACTGCCCAGCATCGCAATCACCGGGAAGAGCGTTCGCGAGCAAGCTCGCTCCTACAAGAGCATTGCGCGGGGCGTCAGACCTTCAGCACCAGCTTGCCGAAGTTCTCGCCGCTGAACAGCTTGGCCAGGGTCTCGGGGAAGGTTTCCAGCCCTTCGACGATGTCTTCCTTCGACTTCAGCTTGCCCTCGGCGATCCAGGTCGCCATGTCCTTGAAGCCTTCCTGGAAGCGGTGGGCGTAGTCCATCACCACCATGCCTTCCATGCGCGCACGATTGACCAGCAGCGACAGGTAGTTGGCCGGGCCGCGCACCGCCTCCTTGTTGTTGTACTGGCTGATCGCCCCGCAGATCACTACCCGCGCCTTGGGCGCCAGGCGGGCCAGCACGGCGTCGAGGATGTCGCCGCCGACGTTGTCGAAGAACACGTTCACGCCCTTGGGGCACTCGCGCTTGAGGCCGGCATTCACGTCCTCGGCCTTGTAGTCGATGGCGCCATCGAAGCCCAGTTCGTCCACCAGGTAGCGGCACTTGTCGGCACCGCCGGCGATGCCGACCACACGGCAGCCTTTGATCTTCGCGATCTGCCCGACCACGCTGCCCACCGCGCCGGCGGCGCCGGAGACCACCACGGTGTCACCGGCCTGGGGCAGGCCGACGTCGAGGAAGCCGAAGTAGGCGGTCATGCCGGTCATGCCCAGTGCCGACAGGTACAGCGGCAACGGCGCGCGCTGGCTGTCGACCTTGTAGAAGCCCTTGGGCTCGCCGAGGAAGTAATCCTGCACGCCGAGCGCGCCGTTCACCTCGTCGCCGACCTTGAAATCCGGGTGCTGCGAGGCCACCACCTTGCCCACGCCCAGGGCACGCATCACGTCGCCGATGGCCACCGGGGCGATGTAGGACTTGGCGTCGTTCATCCAGCCGCGCATGGCCGGGTCCAGCGACAGGTACTGGTTCTTCACCAGGATCTGCCCCGGGCCGGGCTCGCCGACCGGGGTTTCCACGTAGGCGAAGGTGTCGCGGGTGGCGGCGCCGACCGGGCGCTGGGCGAGCTGGAACTGGCGGTTGATCTGGGCAGACATGGCAGTGAACTCATGGAGGGGAAAGCCTAGGTGATAGTCCGCCCGTCGCGCCGGGGCAAGTTCCGTCCGCCGGGGGAATGTTCACTCATCGGTTCCAGTGATCCGGCTTCGGGCGAATCATCATTGCAATGGATGCACTGACGTCGCCCCGCCTGATAGTGCTTCGCGCCTGCGACGTGCTGGCTAGACTGCGACGGTTATCTCCCCATCGCTTCGAGGATCGCTCATGAGTCAGCTGCTTTCCGGCCAGGTCGCCCTGGTCACCGGCGCCGGCAACGGTATCGGCCGCGCCACCGCCCAGGCCTTCGCCCAGCAGGGCATCAAGGTCGTGGTCTCCGACGTCGACGCCAAGGGTGGCGAAGGCACCGTCGAGCTGATCCGCGCCGCGGGCGGCGAGGCCACCTTCATCCGCTGCGACGTGACCCGCGACGCCGAGGTCAAGGCGCTGGTGGAAGGCACCGTGGCCGCCTACGGTCGCCTGGACTACGCCTTCAACAACGCCGGCATCGAGATCGAGAAGGGCAAGCTGCCGGAGGGTGAGGAAAGCGAGTTCGACGCCATCATGGGCGTCAACGTCAAGGGTGTCTGGCTGTGCATGAAGCACCAGATCCCGGTGATGCAGGCGCAGGGTGGCGGCGCCATCGTCAACACCGCCTCCATCGCCGGCCTGGGCGCCGCACCGAAGATGAGCATCTACGCCGCTTCCAAGCACGCGGTGATCGGCCTGACCAAATCCGCCGCGATCGAGTATGCGAAGAAGAATGTACGCATCAATGCCGTCTGCCCGGCGGTGATCGACACCGACATGTTCCGCCGCGCCTACGAGAGCGACCCGAAGAAGGCCGAGTTCGCCGCCGCCATGCACCCGGTGGGGCGTGTCGGCCGCGTCGAGGAAATCGCCGCCGCCGTGCTCTACCTGTGCAGCGACAACGCCGGTTTCACCACTGGTATCGCGCTGCCGGTCGATGGCGGGGCGACAGCGATCTGATTCCCCTCGGCGTATAACGCGGAGCGTTATACGCCCTGCACCCCGTGCGACTCTGGCGTAGGGCGTACAACCGTTCGCGGTTGTACGCCGGCCTCGCTACAAACTTTCGCATTCAGTTACAGGATGAAGTGGTTTTGGCCTGCAAGGCCAGTTACAAGCGCTCAAGAGGCCGAAAGAATCGGCCCACCCCAGTTGGAGAATAATGACAATGACCAACGATCCCTTGCTGACGCTCTTCATGCCCATCGCCCTGGGCATCATCATGCTGGGCCTCGGCCTGTCCCTGACCGTCGCCGACTTCGCCCGCGTGGTGCGCTATCCCAAGCCCGTGCTCATTGGTCTGGTGTGCCAGATCATCCTGCTGCCCCTGGCGTGTTTCCTGATCACCATCGGTTTCGCCCTGGAGGCGGCGCTGGCCGTGGGCATGATGCTGCTCGCCGCGTCCCCTGGTGGCACCACGGCGAACCTCTACAGCCACCTGGCCCACGGTGACGTGGCGCTGAACATCACGCTGACCGCGGTGAACTCGGTGATCGCCATCCTCACCATGCCGCTGATCGTGAACATGTCCCTGCTGTACTTCATGAACGACGGCCAGACCATCCCGCTGCAATTCGGCAAGGTGCTGCAGGTGTTCGTCATCGTCCTCGGGCCCGTGGCCATCGGCATGATCGTGCGCCGGCTGCTGCCGGGCGTGGCGGCGGCGCTGCAGAAGCCGGTGAAGATCCTCTCCGCGCTGCTGCTGGCGGTGATCATCGGCGTGGCCGTGACCAAGGACTGGCAGACCTTCCTGACCTATGCGCCCATCGTCGGCGCCGCCGCCCTGAGCTTCAACCTGCTGAGTCTCGCCGTGGGCTACTGCGTGCCGCGCCTGCTCAAGCTGTCCAAACCGCAATCCATCGCCATCGGCATGGAGATCGGCATCCACAACGGCACCCTCGCCATCGCGCTGGCGCTCAGCCCGATGCTGCTGAACAACAGCACCATGGCGATCCCTGCGGCCATCTACGGCGTACTGATGTTCTTCACTGCCGGGCTGTTCGGCTGGTGGGTCAGCCGCGGCGTGGCCAAGACAGCGCCGGAGCAGGCGCCCGCCTGATATTGGTTCGCGATGCCGGTCAGACGAAGGTCTGACCGGTGGCGCTCAATCCGCCCAATGCCACGCCGGCGCATCGAACATGCCCTGGTCACGGATGCGCGTCTGCCCCAGTTCCTTGTCCAGGTGCAGGCAGTTGCACTCGGGGTGTTCTTCCAGGGTGGCGATCAGCCGGCTGGCGTGGGACACGACCCAGACCTGGGTGTGCTTCGAGGCCGCGATGATCAATCGCCCCAGCGCCGGCAGCAGGTCCGGGTGCAGGCTGGTTTCCGGTTCGTTGAGCACCATCAGCGACGGCGGGCGCGGGGTGAGCAGGGCGGCGACCAGCAGCAGGTAGCGCAGGGTGCCGTCGGAGAGCTCCGCCGCGCTGAGCGGGCGCAACAGGCCGTACTGCTTGAGCGCCACGGCAAAGCGGCCGCCGGGCTGGCAGTCGATCTGCAGTTCGGCGCCGGGGAAGGCGTCGGTGATGGCGGTTTCCAGGGCGCGGGCGTCGCCGATTTCACGAATGGTTTGCAGCGCGGCGGCGAGGTCGCGGCCATCGTGGTGCAGCACCGGGGTGCGGGTGCCCAGTTGCGGCTGGCGCGCGGGGGCGTCGGCGTCGCTGCGGAAGTGGTCGTAGAAGCGCCAGCCGCGAATCTGGTCGCGCAGCAGCAGTGCCTCGGGACAGTCCGAGCCGCTGCCGATCTGGGTGAACAGGCTGTCAAAGCTCGGGATGTGCTGTTCCAGCACCTGCCAGCTGCGGCCTTCGCGGGCGCGCAGCATCGGGCCATTGCGTTCCACCAGTTGCGAGGCGGGGCGATACCAGGGGCCGGCCCAGATGCTTTCGTGCTTGATTTCCGGGTCCAGGCCGAAGGCGCTGACCACCGGCGGTGGCGGCAGGCCGAGGGCGATGGCGTAGCCGAAGTCTTCGCCGGCGAAGCCCAGGCGCAGGCGCTTGACCTCATTGCGCGGGCCGCCCTGGACTTCCACTTCGCCCGTGCGCATGCGCCGGGAATGGCTTTCCGGGCCGGCCCAGAAGGTGGATTCCAGCCCGCCCTCGCGGGCCAGGGCGTTGACCACGCCGCCCTGCGCCGTTTCGGCGAGCAGACGCAGGGCGCGGTAGAGGTTGGACTTGCCGCTGCCGTTGGCACCGGTGATCAGGTTCAGCCGGCCCAGGGGCAGCACCAGCGAGTTGATCGAGCGGTAGTTGGCGACGGCCAGGGTGTGGAGCATGCGGGCGATCCGTGGGCGGGAAACGCCCGCATGCTAGCAGAAGGGTCTTACGGCGCGCGGCGCCAGTTCAGCACCAGCTGCGTCAGCAGTCCTGCGACCAGTCCCCAGAAGGCCGAGCCGACGGAGAACAGGGTGAAGCCCGAGGCGGTGACCAGGAAGGTGACCATCGCCGCTTCGCGCTGGCGGGCGTCGGCCATGGCGTTGGTCAGGCCGTTGGTGATCGAGCCGAGCAGGGCCAGGGCGGCGATGGACAGCACCAGCGCCTTGGGCAATGCGGCGAACAAC
This sequence comes from Enterobacterales bacterium AE_CKDN230030158-1A_HGKHYDSX7, assembly GCA_046940325.1. Taxonomy (GTDB): domain Bacteria; phylum Pseudomonadota; class Gammaproteobacteria; order Pseudomonadales; family Pseudomonadaceae; genus Pseudomonas. Next base: position 45,873 of record JBKYMN010000007.1, read on the forward strand.
GCCGCCAGGGTGGCGCCGAAGATGCCGGCGATGCCGTAGAACAGCCCGCACCAGAGCGCGGCGGTGTAGCGCTTGTGCGGGTTCTCGTGGGCTTCCGGGCCGGTGCAGATGGCCGCGCTGATGGCCGCCAGGTTGATGCCGTGGGAGCCGAACGGCGCCAGCAGCAGCGAGGCGATGCCGGTGGTGGAGATCAGCGGCGAGGCCGGCACCTGGTAGCCATCGGCACGCAGCACGGCGAGGCCGGGCATGTTCTGCGAGGCCATGGCGACGATGAACAGCGGGATGGCGATGCTGATGGTGGCGGCCAGGGAGAAGCTCGGCGTGGTCCATACCGGGCGGGCGATCTCCAGCTGGAAGTGGCTGAAGTTGAGCAGGCCGAGGAAGCCGGCCAGGGCGACGCCCACCAGCAGTGCAGCGAACACCGCATAGCGTGGCGACAGGCGCTTGGCGATCAGGTAGCTGACGAACATCGCCACCACCAGTGCCGTCTGCTGCTGCGCGGCGTTGCAGATTTCGATGCAGATGCGGAACAGCACGCCGGCCAGCAGCGCCGAGGCGAGCGAGCCGGGCACCTGGCGCATCAGCCGCTCGAAGCTGCCGGTGACGCCGCAGATCGTGATCAGCGCGGCGCAGACGATGAAGGCGCCAATGGCCTCGCCATAAGGCACGCCCGGCAGGCTGCTGATCAGCAGCGCCGCGCCAGGGGTGGACCAGGCGATGACGATGGGCGTGCGGTAGCGCAGGGTCAGGCCGATGGTGGTCACGGCCATGCCGATGGACAGCGCCCAGATCCACGAGGAAATCTGCGCGGTGGTCAGCCCCGCCGCCTGGCCGGCCTGGAACATCAGCACCAGCGAGCTGGTGTAGCCGGTGAGCATGGCGACGAAGCCGGCGACGATGGCGGCGGGGGAGGAGTCGGCCAGCGGGCGCAGGCGTGCCGGGGCGGGGGTTGTGTCAGTCATGCACGAACTTCCATCAGGTGCGGGTGAACAGCGGGTAGAGCGAGGCGACCAGCAGGATCGCCATGCCGATATTGAACAGGCGCAGCCGCAGCGGGTCTTCCAGCCAGCGCCGCAGCAGGCTGCCGAGCACGGTCCAGACGCCCACGCTGGGCAGGTTGACCACAGCGAACAGGGTGGCGATCAGCACCACGTTGCCGATCCAGCTGTTGGCCGGCAGGTAGGTGGCGATGGCGCCGACGGCCATCACCCAGGCCTTGGGGTTGACCCACTGGAAGGCGGCGGCCTGGAGGAAGGTCATGGGTTTGGCGTTGTGCTCGCCGGTCGCCTCGGGGGCGCCGGAGCGGGCGATCTTCCACGCCAGGTACAGCAGGTAGGCACCGCCGGCGTAGCGCAGTGCGCTGTAGGTGGCCGGGAAACGCTCGAACAGCTGGTGCAGGCCCAGGCCCACGGCGACCACCAGCAGCAGGAAGCCGATGCTGATGCCGAGCATGTGCGGGATGGTGCGGCGGATGCCGAAGTTCACGCCCGAGGCCAGCAGCATCATGTTGTTCGGGCCGGGGGTGATGGAGGTGACGAAGGCGAACAGCACGAAGGCGCCGAGGAGTTCGAGGGGCATGGCGGAGTACCGGTCTTGTTCTGGAAACTACTGTTTTGGGGAGCTTTGTGCCGGGGCTCCCACTCCCTTCAGGGAGCGGGCGGGGGAGAGGGGCAGCCCGCTCAGGATTTCTGCTGGAACCAGACTAATCCCGCAGGCTCCGGGCTGTCCCATAACAGCCAGCGGCCGAGTGGCCCGTACAGTGCGAGCGGCAGTGGCGCGGGGGGGAGTGCGCCGGTATGGTGCGGGAAACCGTACGACTGATGGAAGATTGCCAGCATGGAACAGAATCCCTACGCCGCCCCCAAGGTCGAGCTGGTGGATCAGAGCGCTCCGGGGGCATTCCTCGCCGGGCGCTGGAGTTCCGGCCGCCTGCGCCTGCTCGCTGGCCTGAGTCTGGCGCTGCTGCTGTGCAACCTGGTGCTGTTCGTCCTGTCCTTCGCGGCCGCGCTGCAGGAGTCGAGTACCTGGCAACGCTACGAACTCTGGGTCGGCGTGCTCAGCACTGTGCTCGGTTGCTTCCTGCTGTGGCGCACCCGCCGCTTTCTCGAGGATCGCTTCAACGCCCGCGGGCTGGCCTGGCCGGTCGGGCTGTCGATCGCCATTGCGCTGGCGATGCAGGCCTACAGCCTGGTCTTCGACGAGCAGCTCAGCGGCGAATTCAATGGCGCGCTGATGGGCTTCATGGGGCTGTTCGTCCCGACCGGGATCGTGACGCTGTGGTACGGCATTCGTCTGCTGAAGATCGAGCTGCCGTACCCGTCGGTGAAGGTCATGGGCTGGCTGGAAGTCAGCTCCGGTCTGTGCCTGCTCAGCGTGCTGCTGTTTCTCCCCGGCACGGCCCTGGCGATGGCCAGCCTGCTGCCGCTGGCGCTGATGTTCCTGCGCGCCGCCCGTGAACTGGAAGGTGCCGTGGGCTAGCTCTCGCCCTGGGACCGGGCGATCGCCTGGTTCACCGCCAGCCAGCCTTTCACCGCGTCTTCTCCGGCTTCGCCGAAGGCGCGCTGCAGCAGTTGTTCCTGCTCGCGGCGCAGGGTCTTTTCCAGCTTGCTGCCCTCGGCGGTCAGTTCCAGCAGGCGCTTGCGCTTGTCGTTGTCGCAGGCCTCGCTGCGGATCAGGTCGCGCTCGAGCAGCTGGCGCAGCGGTACGTTCAGCGCCTGCTTGGTCACGCCCAGGGCGGCCAGTAGCTGGCTGACGCTCAGGCCCGGATTGCGCGCGATGAAGAACAGGATGCGGTGGTGCACCCGGCTCAGGCCGCGGCGCGCGAGCATCTCGTCGGGTTTCGCGGTGAAGGCCCGGTAGCTGTAGAAGAAGGCCTGGATCGCTTCGAGCTGCAGGGCGTTTTTTATTAGGTCAGGCATATTGACGTATCCATCTCGGGCGTCGTAGCTTCGGTCAACCAGTTTGACTCATTCTTCCGTGCTCCCGCTACCGGTGACCCCCATGGCTTTCTCCGAACGCATTGCCCGTCTGAAAAGTTCTCTGATCCGTGAAATCCTCGCCGCGGCGCAGCGCCCGGAGGTGATGTCCTTCGCCGGCGGCCTGCCCGCCGAGCCGATGTTGCCGAAGGTGAACTGGGAGGCCATGCCGGCAGGCATGGGCCAGTACGGCATGAGCGAAGGGGAGCCGGCGCTGCGCGAGGCCATCGCCGCCGAGGCGCGGGCGCTGGGCGTGCCCTGCGAGGCGAGCCAGGTGCTGATCGTCAGCGGCTCGCAGCAGACCCTGGACCTGGCCAGCAAGCTGTTCATCGATCCGGGTACCGAGGTGTTGCTCGAAGCGCCGACCTATCTTGCCGCGCTGCAGGCTTTCCAGCTGTTCGGGGCGAATTGCCTGACCGTGCCGCTGGGTGCCGAGGGGCCGGATGTGGCGGCGCTGCGCCAGCGCCTGGAAACCAGCAAGCCGGCCTTCGCCTACCTGATCCCGACGTTCCAGAATCCGTCCGGCGTGCGCTACAGCGAGCAGCGTCGCGATGAAGTGGCCGCCGTGCTCGACGAGTTCGGCGTGACCCTGATCGAAGACGAACCCTACCGCGAGCTGGTATTCGACGGCGGCGCCGCGACGCCGCTGGTCAGCCGCCTGAAGAAGTCCAGCTGGATCTACACCGGCACGGTGTCCAAGACGCTGCTGCCGGGCCTGCGCGTGGGCTTCCTGATCGCTACGCCGGACCTGTTCCCGCACCTGCTGCGCCTGAAACAGTCCGCCGACCTGCATACCAACCGGGTCGGCCAGTGGCAGGCGCTGCAATGGTTCGGCACCGAGGCCTACCGTGGCCACCTGGCCGAGCTGCGCGACTTCTACCGCATCCGCCGCGACGCCATGCAGGCTCAGCTGGAGGAACACTTCGCCGAACTGGCCGAGTGGAACGTGCCCCAGGGCGGCCTGTTCTTCTGGCTCAGGCTCAAGCAGCCGCTGGATACCCGCACATTGCTGGACGCGGCGCTGGCGCAGGACGTAGCGTTCATGCCCGGTGAACCTTTCTTCACCCAGCCCGATGCCCATCCCGGCTATTTGCGGCTTAACTTCAGCCACGTGGCGCCGGAGCGCGCCGGCGAGGGGCTTCGTCGCCTGGCGGCGGTGATTCGCGATGCCCAGGCCCAATGAGGAGATGAGCATGTACACCGTTTACGGCGATCACCTGTCCGGCAACTGCTACAAGGTCAAGCTGGCCCTGCACCTGCTCGGCCTGCCTTACCAGTGGCGCGAAATCGATATTCTCAAGGGCGAGACGCAGACGCCCGAGTTCCTGGCGAAGAACCCCAACGGCAAGGTGCCGGTTCTGGAGCTGGAGGACGGCACCTGCCTGTGGGAATCCAACGCCATCCTCAACTTCCTGGCCGATGGCAGCGAGTTGCTGCCCAGCGAGCCGCGCCTGCGCACCCAGGTGCTGCAGTGGCAGTTCTTCGAGCAGTACAGCCATGAGCCCTATGTGGCGGTGGCGCGCTTCATCGAGTTCTACCTGGGCCTGCCCGAGGAGCGCCGCGAGGAATACGCGCGTTGCCAGAAGGGCGGCTACAAGGCGCTGAAGGTGATGGAGAAGCAGTTGGAGCAGACGCCCTACCTGGTGGGTGACACCTACTCCATCGCCGACATCACCCTCTACGCCTACACCCATGTCGCTCACCAGGGCGGGTTCGACCTGTCGAACTTCCCGGCGATCAGGGCCTGGCTGGCGCGGGTGGCGGAGCACCCCCGGCATGTGGGGATGGAGGACTGATCCCGACGCGCTTGTGCTGAAAACGCCGCTCCCCTGGAAGCGGCGTTTTTCATTGTGCGCCAGTTGCTCTTGGTAGGAGCGAGCTTGCTCGCGAACAGATTTTCCGGCCCCTCCGGCGCTGGGAGGTTCGCGAGCAAGCTCGCTCCTACAGGCGAAATCGTATATCGGAGCTGAAGGCCAGTAATTTGCCATCAGATGAATCCGAAAAAACCGCTCTAAACCGCTGATTCCGGCGCTTTGGGGTTGACCGGCATCATGGCGGCGTTTTGTCGCCCTCCCTAATCTGGACGCGCTGCCATGCGGGATGTACCGATGTGGCCGGGCGCGAGCGGCAGGCAGTGTCGTTGCCCGGCATGGGGAGGGGAAAGATGGCCTATCTGGTCTGGCAGGCGGATCTCGACACCGGGATCGGAGTGATCGACGCACAGCACAAGCGCATCGTCGAAATGATCAACCAGCTGCACGAGGCCCAGGCCCATCACGATCGAGCCATGCTCGGTGGCGTGATCGAGGAACTGGTCGACTACACCATCTCGCACTTCGCCTTCGAGGAAACCCTGCTGGAGGACTCCGGCTACCAGTTCACCCGCGCGCACAAGAAGGTCCACGAACTCTTCATCAAGCGCGTTTCCGATTATCGCCTGCGCTTCGAGGCCGGCGAGGATGTCGCCGAGGAACTCAAGGGGCTGCTGGGGCGGTGGCTGTTCAACCACATCCGCAACGACGACGCCAACTACGTGGACGCGGTGAAGGCGACCATGCACGAGCTGACCCGCGACCAGAGCCACGGCGGCTGGTTGTCGCGCTCGATGAAGCGATTCTTCGGCTGAATTTCGCCACACTTCGACGGTGAATGCCGACGCGATTCCCCTTTGGCTGACTATGCTCTGTGCACAACTACAAGCAATGCCACGGGGGTATTCGCGCATGAAGACGCTGTTGAAGTCACTGCTGCTGCTTTCTTTCCTGTCGTCCCTGCCAGCATTCGCTGCCCAGACGACGGCCGCCGACCAGGCCGAAGCGACGCGCGCCAAGGCGCTGCTGTCCAGGGCGGTGACGGCCTACAAGCAGGAGGGCGACAAGGCCTTCGCCGCGTTCAGTCGCCAGGGCGAGTTCGTCGATGGCGACCTTTACGTCTTCGTGGTGGACAGCCAGGGCACCATGCTCGCCAGTGGCGGGCCGTCGGTGGTGCTGATCGGCCGGGACGTCTCCTCCACGCTCGACCCCTCGCTGCAGCAGCAGTTCGCCAAGACGCTGAAGTCGCCGGAGACCGGCAAGGTGCAGCAGGCCGACTACCGCTGGAAAAACTGGGCGGATGGCCAGGTGGAGCGCAAGCACGTCTATTACCAGCGCGTCGGCGAGCGCTTCCTCGCGGTGGGCTACTACATCCCGCGCGCCTCGGCGCAACAGGCAGCGGCCATGCTGGACAAGGCGGTGAAGGCCGTGGAGGCTGACCCGGAAGGTACCTTCAAGCAGGTCACCGCGCGGGACAAGGCCTTCATCGAGGATGACCTGTATGTCTTCGTGGTCGACCTGGACACCTCGAAGTTTGTCGCCCATGGCTTCAACACCCGCATGGTCGGCACCGACTTCGATTCGCTCAAGGACCCGGGCGGCAACCCCATCGGCCACGCCATGCTGGAGCTGGTCAAAGCCAAGGGTGAAGCGGAGTTCGAGTACCAGTGGCGCAACCCGGTGACCAGCAAGGTGGAGAACAAGCACGCCTTCCTGCGCAAGGCCGGGCATTACCTGGTGGCGGTGGGTTATTACACCCGCTGAGCCCTTTTCCACAGGCACAAAAAAACCGGCCCGAGGGCCGGTTTTTTCATGGCGGCGCGTTTCAGCGGATCAGGCTGAGGAACTCGCTGCGGGTGGCGGCGTTCTCGCGGAACTCGCCGAGCATCACCGAGGTGACCATGGAGGAGTTCTGCTTCTCCACGCCACGCATCATCATGCACATGTGCTTGGCCTCGATCACCACGGCCACGCCCAGCGCGCCGGTGACCTGCTGCACGGCCTCGGCGATCTGCCGCGACATGTTTTCCTGGATCTGCAGGCGGCGGGCGTACATGTCGACGATGCGCGCGACCTTGGACAGGCCCAGTACCTTGCCGTTGGGGATGTAGGCGACGTGCGCCTTGCCAATGAACGGCAGCAGGTGGTGCTCGCACAGCGAGTAGAGCTCGATGTCCTTGACCAGCACCATTTCGCTGTTGTCGGAGCTGAACAGGGCGCCGTTGACGATCTCCTCCAGCGTCTGCTGGTAGCCGCGGCAAAGGTACTGCATGGCCTTGGCGGCACGCTTGGGCGTGTCGAGCAGACCTTCGCGGGTGACGTCCTCACCGAGCTGGCTGAGGATCGCGGAGTAGTTTTGTTCCAGGGACATGGATCTACCTGTGGCAATGACAAATATGGAAACCGTGGCGCAGGGTAGGGCGCTCAGCCTTGGCTGGCAAGGCCCGAGCGCTGGTTGGCGCGTTATGGCGGATGGTTTGTCGCCAGGCGCTGCGCCCAGCCTTCGGCCCATTGCGCCAGCGGCAGGCAGTGTAGTGCCAGCTCCCGGCCCTGTTCGGAAAGCTGGTAGCCGCCCGCACCGTTTTCCACCAGCTGCGCCTCTCGCAATTCGCCCAGGCGGGTGTTGAGTACCGAGGGTGACAACCCTTCGCAGCGTGCCTGCAGGTCGCGGAAGGTGGCCGGGGCCTGGTGCAGCTCCCAGAGTACGCGCAGACTCCAGCGCCGGCCGAGCAGGTCGAACAGGGCCATGATCGGCCGGCCGCTGTCGGAGCCACGTACGGGGTTGCCCGGAAGTGGACGGGTCAACGAAACCTCCTTGCTACTTTTTAAGTAGCGGTCTAGGTTGATGCTACGTAATTCATAGCATTCGGAGCCCGATCATGACACAGGCGCGACTGGAACCCGTACGACCGCCGTTCGCTGAAGAGCTGCAGAAAGCATTCACCCGCATCATGCCGCCGGGCGTCGAGCCGCTGAAGCTGTTCACGACGATGGCGCACAACCCGCGTGTATTGCAGCGTTTTTTCGCCGGAGGCCTGCTCGACCGGGGCAGCATTGCCCTGGAAGACCGTGAGTTGCTGATCCTGCGCACCACCGCGCGCTGTGGTGCGGAGTACGAGTGGGGTGTGCACGTGGCGTTCTATACCGGCAAGACCGGGTTCAGCCAGGAGCAACTGGCGGACACTTGCCGGGCGACCCCGGACGATGTGCTCTGGAGCCCGGCGCAGTTGGCCCTGCTAGCGCTGGCGGACAGCCTTCACGACAGCTCGACAGTGGATGACGCACTATGGGCGCGGCTGACCGGGCACTTCGACGGTGAGCAACTGATCGAGTGCCTGATGGTGGTGGGCTTCTACCACTCGGTGTCGTTCGTATTGAACGGACTGAGGATCGAGCCTGAAAGCTACGGCGTGCGCTTTCCGGCCTGACTACTCGTCGCGGCCTTCGAGCATGTTGCGCCGCAGTATCACGTAGATCGCACCGGTGCCGCCGTGGCGCGGCAGGCAGGAGGTGAAGCCGAGCACCTGCGGGTGCTGGCGCAACCAGGTGTTCACGTGGCTCTTCACCATCGGGCTGCGACCATCGACGCGGGCGGCCTTGCCGTGGGTGACGCGGACGCAGCGAATCTCGAGTCGGGTGGCTTCGGCGATGAAGTCCCAGAGGGTTTCGCGGGCGGTTTCGATCTTCATGCCGTGCAGGTCGAGGCTGCCTTCGAAGGCGATCTGGCCGGCCTTGAGCTTGCGGATCTGGCCTTCCTGGACGCCGTCGCGGGCCCAGTAGAGTTCGTCTTCGGGGCCGACGTCGATGACGAACTGGTCGGACAGGCCGTCCACCCGGACGTTCTCGGTGCGCACGGTCGCGTTCTGCCGCAGTTCCTTGAGCTGCTTGCGGTCGGCCTTGGGCTTGCCGGTGTCGGCCTGGTCCACGGTGATGCGCTTGACGCCGCGCATCTCGCGGGCGAACTGGGAAAAATCGTCGTCTTGCATGCGCACCTCCTCGAAGAGCCGCGCAGTCTAACGGATCGCGCCGGTCCTACGGAAATCTGCGGCGCTGCTGCGGGCAATCAATTGCGGCGCTTCATCAGTCGGGGCGACAGGCTCAGGCCTTCGCGGCCGCGGGCCCGGCGGCGGGCAGCGCGCCAGAAGGTGACGCCCAGCCAGAGGCAGAACAGACCGATCACCAGCAGCACGGCGCCGGCGCCCGGTTCGATGTGCAGCACACCCACCGCGGGCTGACGGCGCAGCAGGGCGGCCACGCCGGCCATGGCGGACAGGATGCCGAAGGTGGCGATCACCGCGGCGATGGCGGCGGCGAAGCGCCAGCGCCAGCGACCCGGACGTTTCGGGCGCAGGCTGGGTGGATCGAATTTCTCGGTCATCTTCATCCCGACTTCCTCATCTGTTGAACGAGGCTATGACCGGTGGGGAGGGGTGGGGTTCCAACCCCAGGGTCGGGAAGCGCGGCGAACCCGCTGGGTGAGCGGGTTCGCGGGCTTTCGCGCCTAAGCTGAGCCTAACCCCGGGCGCTTGTCGTTGCCGCCCGTCGGGACGAATGGCGTCAGACCAGCGCCTGGGCCTGGGCGACCACGGCGGCGAAGTTGTCGCCCAGGGCGGCGATTTCCGCACGGTGCAGGTCGCGGGCAGCGAGCACGCCACCTTCGGGGGTGGGGATGTCGCGGGTGGCGCAGGCCGCATCCACCAGGGTGCAGCGGTAGCCGTAATCCTTCGCGGCGCGGACGGTGGTGCTGATGCTGGAGTGGGTCATGAACCCGCAGACGATCAGGTCCAGGCGGCCGCTGGCCTGTAGGCGGTCATGCAGGTCGGTGCCGGCGAAGGCATTGGGCAGGCGCTTGTCCACCACCACCTCGCCCGGCAGCGGGGCCAGTTCGGGGAGGAAGCGGCCACGCGGGCCCTGCGGGTCGAGCAGGCCGCCGACCACGCCCAGGTGGTGCACGTGGACGATCGGGGTGCCCATGGCCCGGGCCGCCTCCAGCAGCAGGCGAATCTGCGCCACCGCGGCGTCCAGGTCGGGCAGCGCCAGTACGCCGCTGCGGTACTCCTCCTGGGCATCGATGATCAACAGAGTGCTCTGGCGCAGGGTGGCCGGCGGATATCCGCGCCCACTGATCTGCAGCATGCTGAGCGGATGGGACATGTCACGACTCCTGTAAATGCATGTTCACTCATTGTGGGCCGTAACGCGTCCGCTGTGAATCTTTGCGAACTCGCGCCAAAGTGGTATTGGCATTCTTCGCCGGAACTGGCCTGGAGGCCCCCACGACGGCCCCGTTCCGCTAGAATGCGCCCCTTTTTGCGAGCTGCGAGGACTGCTGCCGTGACCGAATCCCGTTTGCTGACCCTGCGTGACCACATCCGCTGGGCCGTCAGCCGCTTCCACGCCGAGGAACTGTTCTTTGGCCACGGTACCGACAACGCCTGGGACGAAGCCCGCCAGCTGGTGTTGGGCGCGCTGCACCTGCCCTGGGAAATGGCCGATGCCTACCTGGACTGCCGCCTCGAGGACGAGGAGCGCGACTACCTGATGCACCTGCTGCGCCGGCGCATCGAGGAGCGCGTACCCACCGCCTACCTGCTGGGCGAAGCCTGGTTCTGCGGCATGCCGTTCGTGGTGGACGAGCGCGTGCTGGTGCCGCGCTCGCCGATTGCCGAGCTGATCGAGCGCCGCTTCGAGCCCTGGCTGGCGCACGATCCTGCGCGAATCCTCGACCTGTGCACCGGCTCGGGCTGCATCGGCATCGCCTGTGCCAGTGCCTTCCCGGAGTCCGAGGTGGTGCTGGGCGACCTGTCGTTCGACGCCCTGGAAGTGGCCAACATCAACATCGAGCGCCACGAACTGGGCGAGCGCGTCTATACCGTGCAGGGCAATGGCTTCGAAGGCCTGCCGGGCCAGCGTTTCGACCTGATCGTGTCCAATCCGCCCTATGTCGATGCCGAGGATTTCGCCGACATGCCGGCGGAGTACCACCATGAGCCCGAGCTGGGCCTGGCCTGCGGCAACGATGGCCTGGACCTGGTGCGGCGCATGCTGGCCGAGGCGGCGGACCACCTGAGCGAGCGCGGTACGCTGGTGGTCGAGGTGGGCAACAGCCAGGTACACGTGGCAGCGCTCTACCCGGAAGTGGACTTCACCTGGCTCGACTTCGAGTACGGCGGCCACGGGGTGTTCCTGCTCTCGGCGCAGCAGTGCCGCGAGCATCAGGAGCTGTTCAAGGCGCGGGTGAAGGCCTGATCCGCTCCACGGGTGGGATGAACCTGTAGGAGCAAGCTCGCTCCTACAAAAACACTCCGGGCTCACTCGGCGCGGGCCATCGACGGCAATCCGCGCTAGTGCGTGGCAATCCAGATCAGCAGCCCGGCCTGGAACACGGCGAACACCGTCAGGCAGGCGATGGTGAAGCGCAGGCTGGTGTCGTCGCGGCGGAAGGTCTCGATGCGCTGTTCCAGCCGACGGATCTCGTTGGCCTGGGTGGCGAGGTTCTGGTCGGCCTGTTCCAGCATGGAGCCGGCCTCCAGCAGCGGGACTATCTGCACCTTGTCCTTGTGCCAGTCGTCATACAGCTCGCTGACCCGGCCGACGCTGTAGCGCGCCTTCAACAGCCGCGAGTCTTCGTAGATCACGTCGAAGCCCTGGGCGCGCAGGAAGTGGTCGCGACGCTGCCGCGCCTCTTCGCTGAGCACGTCCTTCATCGCCAGCGCGCCGCCCTCGACGCGGTAGTGCGACCACTTCTTTTTCGCCCAGGCCACCCCCTGGGCCAGCAGGAAACGCCCCAGGCCGCGGTTCAGCGGTTCGGTGGCGAAGCCCGAGTCGGCGCCGAAGCGTACTTCCTTGCTGCGGTGGTCCGCCCAGACCTCCAGCAGGTTCACTTCCTTGCGCAATACCTGGCCGGGCACCTGCACGGTCAGGCGCAACAGGCTCTGCTCGCCGTTGTGGCGTTCCACCCGGCCAAGCTGGACGAACCGCAGCGGGCGCGGGCCGGTGGTGCGGTCGGTGGGCAGCGGCGCCAGGCGCAGCAGGCGATAGTGTTCCGGCGCCAGCTCCGCCCAGGGGTGCGGGCGGGCGGCGGCGCTTTCGTCGGCGGCGACGGCGGTCTGTTCGGCTTCGGTCATGGGGATCTACCTCGGGGCCTGGCGGGCGTGGCCAGGGCTCTCCCGTGGTTTATCGACGCACCGGCGGATTTCTTGAGACGGTCGCTCCAGATTCCGCCAGCGTGCCACCCGGCAGGGTCTGCGCATGCCGGATGAAAGTCGTGATGCGCTCCACCAGCTCGCGGGCCAGCGGCAGGTTGGGGTTGTTGTAGGAGGCGAGCTGCTGCGGACCGCTGGTCGGCACGATGCGCAGGATGTGGTTCATCCCCGAGATCAGGTGGAAATCGCTGTCGGGCTTGGCACGCTTGAGCGCCTGCGCGTCCTCGACGCCGACCTGGATGTCGTTGGTGCCCTGCAGGACCAGGGTGGGCAGCCTGAGCGCGGCGAAGGCGCGCGCCGGGTCCTGGCGGAACAGCGAGATCAGGTAGGGCTGCACGCTGGGGCGGAACAGCACCTTCAATGGCTCCGGCACCCGGGGTTGCAGCTGCCCGGCCTGCAGGCCATCGATCAGTTGGTCGGCCTGGGACAGCAGGGGCGGGGGCAGGCGGCCCTGCAATTGTTCGCGCAGCACCTCGCCGATGGGGCGGGCGCTGCCGGCCAGGGAAACCAGCGCTTCGGCGTGGCTCCGGGGGGCGGCCAGGCTGGCGATCAGCGCGCCTTCGCTGTGGCCGATGAGGATCTGCCGGCCGAAGCGCGGGTCCTGGGCCAGCTTGTCGCTCCAGGCCACCACGTCGTTGACGTAGGCTTCGACGCTGAGCTGTTCCTCCCGGGGGGCGGCCGCCAGGCTGCGGGCCACGCCGCGCTTGTCGTAGCGCACGCTGGCGATGCCGTTTTCCGCCAGCGCCTCGGCCAGCTTGCGCAGGTAGGCATTCTGCCCGCCTTCGGGGTTGTTGCCGTCGCGGTCGGTGGGGCCGGAGCCGGCGATCAGCAGGGCCACGGGCGGCGGACTGTCCATCTGGGGCAGCAGCAGGGTGCCGCGCAGCACGCCGTGGCCGGTGTCCAGGTCGTACGGGCGCTGCAGGATGCTGGCGGGGGCGGCCAGGGCCAGCGACGAGGCGAGGCCGGCGAACAGGCAGAGGCAGAACAGGGCAAGACGGCGCATCGAGGACTTCGTGATGGGGCTGATGGCGCTTTGATCCTCGCGGGCGGCGAAGGTTCGCAGGGCGGATTGACGCAGGTATACTGCTCGACCTTTTCGAATCCCAGTCTTTTCGCGGAGCCTCGCATGTCCGGCAACACCTACGGCAAGCTGTTCACCGTCACCACCGCTGGCGAAAGCCACGGCCCGGCGCTGGTCGCCATCGTCGACGGCTGCCCGCCCGGCCTTGAGATTTCCCTGGAAGACCTGCAGCGCGACCTGGATCGCCGCAAGCCCGGCACCAGCCGCCACACCACCCAGCGCCAGGAAGCCGACGAGGTGGAAATCCTCTCCGGCGTGTTCGAGGGCAAGACCACCGGCACCCCGATCGGCCTGCTGATCCGCAATACCGACCAGAAGTCCAAGGACTATTCGGCGATCAAGGACCTGTTCCGCCCGGCCCATGCCGATTACACCTACCACCACAAGTATGGCGTGCGCGACTACCGTGGCGGCGGCCGTTCCTCGGCGCGCGAGACCGCCATGCGCGTGGCCGCCGGCGCCATCGCCAAGAAGGTCCTGGCGGGCATGGGCATCCGCGTGCGTGGCTACATGAGCCAGCTCGGTCCGATCGAGATTCCCTTCAAGACCTGGGACAGCGTCGAAGACAACGCCTTCTTCAGCCCCGACCCGGACAAGGTGCCGGAGCTGGAGGCCTACATGGACCAGCTGCGCCGTGACCAGGATTCGGTGGGTGCGAAGATCACCGTGGTCGCCGAAGGCGTGCCGCCGGGCCTGGGCGAGCCGATCTTCGATCGGCTGGACGCCGAACTGGCCCACGCGCTGATGAGCATCAACGCGGTGAAGGGCGTGGAAATCGGCGCCGGCTTCGCCAGCGTCGCCCAGCGCGGCACCGAGCACCGCGACGAGCTGACCCCGGAAGGCTTCCTGTCGAACAACGCCGGCGGCATTCTCGGCGGCATCTCCTCGGGCCAGCCGATCATTGCCCACCTGGCGCTCAAGCCGACCTCCAGCATCACCACCCCTGGTCGTTCCATCGACGTGAACGGCAACCCGGTGGACGTGATCACCAAGGGCCGCCACGACCCGTGCGTGGGCATTCGTGCCACCCCCATCGCCGAGGCGATGATGGCCATCGTGCTGCTCGACCACCTGCTGCGCCACCGCGCGCAGAATGCCGACGTGAAGGTCGGCACCCCGGTCCTCGGCCAGCTCTGATCGACCAGAACCTTCCGCGAGCCTTCCGGTTCGCGGAAGGTTCGTCGCGCCGCCGATGACGCAGGTTCCCTACTGGCGGCTGTCCAGTTTCTACTTCTTCTACTTCTGCCTGCTGGGCGGAACGGCGCCGTTCCTCGCGCTGTATTTCCATCACCTGGGCTTTTCCAGCGCGCGGATCGGCGAGCTGGTCGCCATCCCCATGCTGATGCGCTGCGTGGCGCCGAACCTGTGGGGCTGGCTGGGCGACCGCAGCGGCCAGCGGCTGGCCATCGTGCGCTTTGGCGCGGTGTGCACGGCGCTGTGCTTCGCCGGCATCTTCCTCGGCCACAGCTACGCGTGGCTGGCGCTGATCATGGCCGGGCACGCGTTCTTCTGGCACGCGGTGCTGCCCCAGTTCGAAGTGATCACCCTGGCGCACCTGAGCGGGCGCACCGAGAGCTACAGTCGCATCCGCCTGTGGGGCTCCATCGGCTTCATCTGCACCGTGGTCGGCCTGGGCTGGCTGTTCGAGTTCGCCAGCCTGGACGCCTATCCGCTGGCGCTGCTGGCGATCATGCTGGGCATTGTGGGCGCCAGCTGGTGGGTGCCCAATGCCCAGCCGCCGGCGCGGCAGGATGAAGCCAGCGCCGGTGGCTTCCTCCAGCAACTGCTCAAGCCCGGCGTGCTCGCCTTCTACCTGTGCGTGTGCCTGATGCAGCTGTCCCACGGCCCGTACTACACCTTCCTGACCCTGCACCTGGAAGCCCTCGGCTACGCCCGCGGGCTGATCGGCCAGCTCTGGGCGCTGGGTGTAGTGGCCGAGGTACTGCTGTTCCTGGTCATGCCGCGCCTGCTCAAGCGCTTCACCCTGCGCCAGGTGCTGGCGGCAAGCTTCCTGCTGGCCTCCTTGCGCTGGCTGCTGCTGGGCACGCTGGCCGGGCACCTGCCGGTATTGCTGTTCGCCCAGTTGCTGCACGCAGCGACCTTCGGCAGCTTCCACGCCGCCGCCATTCATTTCGTCCAGCGCAGCTTCCAGGCGCGCCAGCAGGGCCAGGGCCAGGCGCTCTATGCCGCGCTGGCGGGGACCGGCGGTGCGCTGGGCGCGCTTTACTCCGGCTACAGCTGGGGTAGCCTGGGCCCGGCCTGGACCTTCTCCATCGCCAGCGTTGCCGCGCTGGCCGCCGCCTTCATCATCTGGACCCGTCTGAACGAGGACCCGCATGAACGACACCCGTGAACAGCTGACCCGGCAGATCATCGACGCCGGCCGCTTTCTTTATGGCCGCGGCTGGTCGCCGGCCACCAGCAGCAACTACTCGGCGCGCCTGGCGGCCGACCGCGCGCTGCTCACCGTTTCGGGCAAGCACAAGGGCCAGCTCGGCGAGGACGACGTGCTGGAAACCGACCTGGCCGGCAACAGCCTGGAGCCGGGCAAGAAGCCTTCGGCGGAAACCCTGCTGCACACCCAGCTCTATGCCTGGCGCCCGGAGATCGGTGCGGTGCTGCACACCCATTCGGTCAACGCCACCGTGCTGTCGCGCCTGACCGCTGGCGACCGCCTGGAGCTGGAAGACTACGAACTGCAGAAGGCCTTCAGCGGCGTCACCACCCATGAAGGCCGCGTCACCGTGCCGATCTTCGACAACGACCAGGACATCGCCCGCCTGGCGGCCAAGGTGCAGCCCTGGCTCGACGCCCATCCGGACTGCCCCGGTTACCTGATTCGCGGCCACGGCCTGTACACTTGGGGGCCGCGCATGACCGATGCCCTGCGCCAGATCGAAGCGTTCGAGTTCCTCTTCGAATGCGAATTGAAAGTACTGAGCCTTCGCGGCGGCACGCGCTGAGCGAATCCGGCCAGCTTTTCCAGCAAAAGCCCAGAAGGATAACGACCATGAGCAGCCTGACCGTCTACCACGAAGCCAACCCCGAGCAGCCGCTGAAGCTGCTGACCCACGCCGAGGACATCGCTTCCACCCTCGGCGAGCTGGGCGTGCGCTTCCAGCGCTGGGCGGCCAACGCCCCCATCGTCCCCGGCGCCAGCCAGGAAGCAGTGATCGCCGCCTACCAGCACGAGATTCGCCGCCTGCAGGAAGAGGAGGGCTACGTCACCGTCGACGTGGTCAGTCTCAATGCCGATCACCCGCAGAAGGACGAGCTGCGCGCCAAGTTCCTCGACGAGCACCGCCACGGCGAGGATGAAGTGCGCTTCTTCGTCGCCGGCCGCGGGCTGTTCACCCTGCACATCGAGGACCACGTCTACGCCGTGCTGTGCGAGAAGAACGATCTGATCTCGGTGCCCGCCGGCACCCGCCACTGGTTCGACATGGGCGAGCGCCCGCACTTCGTCGCCATCCGCCTGTTCAACAATGCCGAGGGCTGGGTTGCGAAGTTCACCGGCGACGAGATCGCCAAGCGGTTTCCGCTGCTGGAAGACTGATTCTCCCGCCCTGGCGTTGCCGGGCGTTCCCTGCTTTTCGTAGGAGCGAGCTTGCTCGCGAACAGTGTTGCCGGCCCACTCCGTGCCATGCGGTTCGCGAGCAAGGACTGGGCGTCCCCCTCGGTCCTACACGTCATCCCGCCTGGGCTCAGGGCGGGTTTTTGGAGTTTCCATGCCAATCAAAGCCATCCTCACCGACATCGAAGGCACCACCAGCGCGGTCAGCTTCGTCTTCGACGTGCTCTTCCCCTATGCCGCCGCGCACCTGCCGGACTTCGTCCGCGAGCACGCCGCCGATCCGGCGGTGGCCGAGCAACTGGCTGCCGTGCGTGCCGACAGCGGCGAGGCGAACGCCGACATCGAACGCTGCATCGAGATCCTGCTCGGCTGGATCGCCGAAGACCGCAAGGCCACGCCGCTCAAGGCGCTGCAGGGCATGGTCTGGGAGCAGGGCTACCGCGCCGGCCAGCTCAAGGGGCACGTCTACCCGGATGCCGTCGACGCGCTGCGCCACTGGCATGCCGAGGGCTTCAGGCTCTACGTCTATTCGTCCGGCTCGATCCAGGCGCAGAAACTGATCTTCGGCTGCTCCGAGGCCGGCGACCTGTCGCCGCTGTTTTCCGGCTACTTCGACACCACCAGCGGGCCCAAGCGCGAGGCCGAGTCCTACCGGCGCATTGCCAAGGCTATCGGCCTGCCGGGCGAGGAAATCCTCTTCCTCTCCGACATCGTCCAGGAGCTGGATGCCGCGCAGCAGGCCGGCCTGCAGACCATCGGCCTGGCCCGCGAGGGCGGGACGCTGGAAGGCCACGACACGCTGGCGAGCTTCGCGGTGATCGATCCGACGCGAGTCTGAGGAAGGTCGGGGGTTGGCGGGCTACGCTCAAGAGACCAACCCCAACCGCGAGAACCTCATCATGGGCTCGACCCTCAGCGGGCTGATCAGCCTGATCATCTTCGCCCTGGACATCTGGGCGATCATCAACGTCGTCAAAAGCGGTGCCGAGCTGCCGATGAAGATCATCTGGATCCTGGTCATCGTCATCCTGCCGGTACTTGGGCTGATCATCTGGGCCATCGCCGGGCCGCGCGGCAACGTGCGGGTCTGAGCTTGCGGGATCGGCTCGGGGGATGGACACTGAGCCGATGCATTACTGCCTGATCGAAACAGACCTCGGCTGGTTCGGGCTCGCCTGGAGCCCGCAGGGGATCACCCGCGCCTACCTGCCGGGCGACTCGGTGCACAGCGTGCGCGAGCGCTTCGACAAGCTCGGCAGCGAGACCGCCCACTGGCCAGCGTTCATCGACGAGGCGCGCCGGCTGATCCTCGGCTATGCGCGGGGCGAGGCGGTGTCGTTCGAGACGCTGCCGCTGGACTTGTCCGGGCAGAGTGATTTCCACCGTCGCGTCTACGACGACATTCTTCAATTGGGCCGCGGCGAAACCACGACCTATGGCGAGATCGCCCGGCGCCTGGGGGATGTCGGCTTGTCCCGCGCGGTGGGGCAGGCGATGGGCAGCAATCCGATTCCGCTGATCATTCCTTGCCACCGAGTGCTCGCCAGCGGCGGCAGGACCGGCGGCTTCTCCGCGCCGGGCGGCAGCACATCGAAGCTGCGCATGCTGGCGCTGGAAGGCTACGAGGACCCACAGGCGGCCCAGGGCGCTTTCGACTTCTAGGCTGGCTCCAGCGCGCCCTCCAGGCGCAGCAGCAACTCCTTGCGCGGCAGGCCGCCGGCATAGCCGGTGAGGCTGCCGTTGCTGCCGATCACCCGGTGGCAGGGCACGATGATGCTGATGGGGTTGGCGCCATTGGCCGCGCCCACCGCGCGGATCGCCTTGGGCCGGCCGATGCGCCGGGCGAGTTCCGCATAGACGGTGGTATAGCCGTAGGGAATCTCCAGCAGCGCCTGCCAGACCTGGCGCTGGAACTCGGTGCCACCGGTATTGAGCTTCACGTCGAAGCGCTGGCGCTTGCCGGCGAAATACTCGTCCAGCTGGCGCGCCACCTCGTCCAGCAGCGGGCTGCCTTCCTGCCAGTCCGCTTGTGGGTAGTGGCGGACCTCCAGGTCCATGTAGAGCATTCGCAGGCCGCTGTCGTCGCCGGCCAGCAACAGGCGGCCGGTGGGGCTGTCGTGGTAGCGGTAGTGCATGGTCATCCTCCGGTCCGGCCGGCCTGGGAGTAGGCGTGCCACAGGTAGACGGCGGCGTAGGCGCGCCAGGGGCGCCAGGCTTCGGCGCGGCGTTGCAGTTCGCGGGCGCTGATGCCCTCGGCCCCCCACACCGGCGACTTGAGCAGGCCCAGGTCGGCGGTGGGGAAGGCGTCCGGGTCGCCGAAGGCGCGCAGGGCGACGTATTCGGCGGTCCAGGGACCGATGCCGGGGAGGGCGCAGAGGCGTTTCACCAGTTCCTCTGCGCCGTCGTCGATATGCAGGGCCAGCGCGCCGCTGGCGCAGGCGGCGGAGAAGCGCTGCAGGGTTTCCACGCGCTTGCCGGGCATGCCGATGCCGGCGAGGTCGGCTTGCGCAAGGGCCTCGGGCGTCGGGAAGAGTCGTGTCGGCTGGCCTTCGACCGCGCCGGGCAGTTCTTCGCCCAGGCGCTGTACCAGCCGCCCGACGATGGTGACGGCGGCCTTCACCGTCACCTGCTGGCCGACGATGGCCCGCACGGCCTGCTCGAACGGGTCGAACGCCGTGGGCAGGCGCAGGCCGGGAGCCTGCAGCAGCAGCGGGGCGAGCAGCGGGTCGGCCTGGAAGTGCTCGGCGATCCGCAACGGGTCGCTGTCCAGGTCGAACATCTTGCTCACCCGTGCCGCCAGCGCTGGTGCGTGTTGCGGGGCGAGGTGGATTTCCAGTTCCAGTTCGGCGCTGGCCTCCAGCGGGCGCACGCTGAACCAGCCGATCTCATCGCCGATGCGCACGCTGCGCGCATAGCGCTGCGGCGACAGGCATTCGACGCCGGCCAGGCTGCGCAGGGCGAAGTGCCCGTGGAACTGTTGCCAGTCCCAGGGCGCGCGGTAGGGCAGGCGGATGAGCCGGGAGGGGAGGGATGCGTTCTTCATGGGGCGACATTACCTGCTGCGCGCGAGGCTGTCCTCCCGCGGCTGACTTTCAAAGCCGATCCGCGAGTCGGGCGACGGCAGGGTTCGACCTGTCATCTTCCGGCACGTAGAATGCGCGCCTCTTTCGGGGCGGCGCGGCCGTCCCCTCCTAGTGTCTTGTCCCGACGGGAGCCCATTGCATGCACGATTACCAGGAAACCCTCTACGACGGCTATGGCCAGCGTTTCAGCGTCGACAGGCTGCTCCACGAGGTGCGCACCGAGCACCAGCACCTGGTGATCTTCGAGAATGCCCGCATGGGCCGGGTGATGGCGCTGGACGGGGTGATCCAGACCACCGAGGCCGACGAGTTCATCTACCACGAGATGCTCACCCATGTGCCGATCCTCGCCCATGGCGCGGCCAGGCGCGTGCTGATCATCGGCGGCGGCGACGGCGGCATGCTGCGCGAAGTGGCCAAGCACGCCAGCGTCGAGCACATCACCATGGTCGAGATCGACGGCACCGTGGTCGACATGTGCAAGGAGTTCCTGCCCAACCACTCCCAGGGCGCCTTCGACGATGCGCGGCTGAACCTGGTGATCGACGACGGTATGCGCTTCGTGGCGACCACCAGCGAGAAGTTCGACGTGATCATCTCCGACTCCACCGACCCGATCGGCCCGGGCGAGGTGCTGTTCTCGGAGAACTTCTACCAGGCCTGCCACCGCTGCCTGAACGAGGGCGGCGTGCTGGTGACCCAGAACGGCACGCCGTTCATGCAACTGGACACCGTGCGCAACACCGCCGGCCGGATGAACGGCCTGTTCGCCGACTGGCACTTCTACCAGGCGGCCGTGCCGACCTACATCGGCGGCTCGATGACCTTCGCCTGGGGTTCGACCAACCCGGCGCTGCGCAAGGTCGACACCGCCACCCTGGCCCAGCGCTTCGCCGCCAGCGGCATCCAGACCCGCTACTACAACCCGGCCATCCACCAGGGCGCCTTCGCCCTGCCGCAGTATGTGCTGCAGGCCATCGGCAAGCCGGCCAACGACTGAGCCGGCGCTGCCCGCTCTGCGATTCGCAGGGCGGGCAGCGGGGTCGACCGACCGCCCATCGAGACAATTTCTTCACATGCCGGAGGGCATCCTGCCCGCCGTCAGGCGGTCGCGCCTGCGCCGGTTCACGCTTGCATCATCCCGAAACGAATCCCCGGCCAGGCTTAATGTCTGCTTAAGGCGCGCACAATAGAATGCGACGCCGCTGCTTTTGCGGTGTAATGCCGCAGCCTTTCGCGCTCGCGCGGGCAGTCCTTCTGCCCGGCCATGGCGACGCTCCTTCGAACCTGAACGTTCACAACGGAACCAAGAAATGGGCCAATCAGAAGTCCTGACCAACCGCCAGACCGGTGCGAGCCTCACGCGGCCGACCGTGTCCAGCCACCTGGCGTTCACCGCGCTCAGCGTCGTTGCGCTGATGGTGATGTACTCCCTGCTGCGCCTTGCGCTGTTCATCTATAACCGCGAGCTGATCGGCAGCACGCCGGCCTCGACCTTCGTCGAGGCGTTCCTCACCGGCATGCGCTTCGACATCCGCGCCGTGGTCTACATCATTGCCCCGCTGGTCTTCGCCATCGCCAGCGTGCGCGCCATGGGCTGGCGCTGGCTGTGGAAGGCCTGGCTGACCCTCGCCGCGAGCCTCACGCTGTTCCTCGGCGTGCTGGAGATGGACTTCTACCGCGAATTCCACCAGCGCCTGAACAGCCTGGTGTTCCAGTACATGTCCGAAGACCCGAAGACGGTCATGAGCATGATCTGGTACGGCTACCCGGTCGTGCGCTACCTGCTGGCCTGGGCCATCGCGACCTGGCTGCTGTACCTGGTGTTCCGCACCATCGATCGTGCCACCCGCCCGGCCGCCAGTGGGGCTTCGGCCGCTGCCTGGTACATCCGCGCCGCCGTTTTTCTGGTGGTGGTGCTGGTCTGCGTCGTCGCCGCCCGTGGCACGCTGCGCCAGGGCCCGCCACTGCGCTGGGGTGATGCCTTCACCACCGATTCGCAGTTCGCCAACCAACTGGGCCTGAACGGCACCCTGAGCCTGATCAAGGCCGCCGAGAGCCGCTTCTCCGAAGACCGCGACAACATCTGGAAGTCGACCCTGCCGCAGGACCAGGCCCTGGCCACCGTGCGCCAGATGCTGGTGATGCCGGACGACAAGCTGGTCGACGCCGACGACGCGCCGATCCGCCGCGACTACACGCCGCCGGCCGATGGCACGCTGCCGGTGAAGAACGTCGTGGTGATCCTGATGGAAAGCTTCGCCGGCCACTACGTTGGCGCGCTGGGGGCTCCGGGCAACATCACCCCGTACTTCGACAAGCTGGCGAAGGATGGTCTGCTGTTCACCCAGTACTTCTCCAACGGCACCCATACCCACCAGGGCATGTTCGCCACCATGGCGTGCTTCCCCAACCTGCCGGGCTTCGAGTACCTGATGCAGACGCCCGAGGGCGGCCACAAGTTCTCCGGCCTGCCGCAACTGCTGTCGGCGCGCAAGTTCGAGGACGTCTACGTCTACAACGGCGACTTCGCCTGGGACAACCAGTCCGGCTTCTTCGCCAACCAGGGCATGACCTCGTTCATCGGCCGTAACGACTTCGTCAATCCGGTGTTCTCCGACCCGACCTGGGGCGTGTCCGACCAGGACATGTTCGCTCGCGGCAACGAGGAGCTGGACAAGTTGCACGCCACCGGCAAGCCGTTCTATGCGCTGCTGCAGACCCTGTCCAACCACGTGCCCTACGCGCTGCCCAAGGAGCTGCCGGTGCAACCGGTGACCGGTTACGGCAGCCTGGACGAGCACCTGACCGCGATGCGCTATTCCGACTGGTCCCTGGGCCAGTTCTTCGAGAAGGCCAAGCAGTCGCCGTACTACAAGGACACCATCTTCGTGATCGTCGGCGACCACGGCTTCGGCACCCCGGAGCAGCTGACCGAGATGGACCTGTTCCGCTTCAACGTGCCGCTGCTGGTCATCGCTCCCGGCATCCAGGAGAAGTTCGGCGCCACCCGCGACACCGTCGGCACCCAGATCGACATCGTGCCGACCATCATGGGCCGCCTGGGCGGCGAAGCCCGCCACCAGTGCTGGGGCCGCGACCTGCTGAACCTGCCCGAAGGCGACAAGGGCTTCGGCATGATCAAGCCGTCGGGCAGCGGCCAGGACGTGGCGCTGGTATACGGCAACCGCATCCTGATCAAGCCCAAGGAAGGCGACATCCGCGTCTATGACTACAAGCTGGGCAAGGACTTCGGTGTGACCCGCATCGAGCACACGCCCGAGCAGTCGGAAATGAAGACCCGTCTGGAGTCCTTCATCCAGACTGCGACCCAGGCCCTGCTGGACAACAAGACCGGTGTGGTCGACGGCAAGCCTGACGTGAAGTGATGCGGCGTTAAATGAAACGGGGGCCTTCGGGCCCCTTTTTCTTTACCGGATCACCGTAGCAGCGGGCCATGGGCACGATCGCGGGCATGGCCCGCTCCTACCGTCAGCCAGGCAGATGTTCCGCAGGGAATAAGCGATGGGTTCGCTGGTAAAGCCAAGTTATAAAGTAAGACCACATCGATCTAAAGGATTATAAGAAAAGCCAGTATCCTCCCGGCCACACCACGAGGTGATCGTTTCGCCAGTCAGGACGCGTAGATGGATTTCGGCAATATCGGGTTTGTAGTCGCGGGTCTTGTCGTAGGCTTTATCGTTGGGATGACCGGTGTCGGTGGCGGTTCGCTGATGACACCCATCCTGCTCTGGTTCGGTATCAACCCCGCCGCTGCGGTGGGCACCGACCTGCTGTATGCCGCCATCACCAAGTCCGGCGGCGTTCTGGTTCACCGCAAGAACGACAACATCGACTGGCGCATCACCGGCTGGCTGGCCCTGGGCAGCGTACCGGCGGCGGCGCTGACGCTGCTGTTCCTGCACAGCCTGCACACCGATACCGCAGCCATGAACGCGGTGATCAAGAACGCCCTGGGCGTCGTGCTGCTGCTCACCGCGCTTGCCGTGCTGTTCAAGAAGCAGGTGCTGGCCTTCGCCCAGCGCCATGCGGGCGACAGCTTCCACTTCAGTGGCCCGCGGCTGAACACCCTGACCGTCATCACCGGCGCCATCCTCGGCGGCATGGTCGCGCTGACCTCCATCGGCGCCGGCGCGCTGGGCACCGTGGCGCTGTTCATCCTCTACCCGTTCCTCGCCACCCGCCGTCTCGTCGGCACCGAGATCGCCCACGCCGTACCCCTGACCCTGGTCGCCGGGCTCGGCCATGCCAGCATGGGCAACATGGACTGGGGCCTGCTGGGTTACCTGCTGATCGGCTCGCTGCCGGGTATCTACGTGGGCAGCCACCTGGCCGGGCGTATCCCCGACGGCGTGCTGCGCCCCTGCCTGGCGATCATGCTGGCGATGATCGGCTACAAGCTGGTCTTCTAAGGCGCGCGGCGGAAACGCCCCGGCGACACGCCTTTCCAGCGGCGGAAGGCGTGGATGAAGTTCGATACCTCCCCATAGCCGAGCCGCTCGGCAATCTCCTCCAGACGAATCGCCCCGGTGGCCAGCAGTTCCTCGGCCAGGGCCTGGCGCACTTCATCCAGTAACGCGCGATAGCTGCTGCCCTCGGCTTCCAGCCGCCGGCGCAGCGTGCGCGAGGTCATGTGCAACTCGTCCGCCAGCTGCTCCATGTCTGGCAGCCGCCCCGGCGTGCCCAGCAGGCGATCGCGGATCTGCCCGGACAACCCCGTGCGCACCTGGCGCCGGGCGAGCAGGGCGCGGCATTGTTCCTCGCAGCGTCGCGCCACTTCCGGGTTGGCGCCGGGCAGCGGCAGTTCGAGGATGCGGCTGTCGAAGACGATGCGGTTCTCCGCCTGGCCATAGAGCGGCGTCACACCCAGTTCATCGATATAGGGCTGCAGGTCGGTGGGCGCTTCGCGGCGGAACAGCGCCTGGCGGATCGGCGGCGGCTGGTTGGTCAGGTCACGCTGGATGCGCAGCACACCGCCACCGTCGCGGTCGATGAGGAAGTCGCGCAGGTCTTCCGGCACGGCCGCGTCGTCCAGCACCAGGTGCGCCTCGCCGTCGTGCTCCTCCAGCGTCATGCGGTGGAAGGCGTAGGTCAGGTCGAGGTAGCGCAGGCCCAGGTGCGCCGCGCCGAGGAAGGTCGAGCTGCTGAGCAGGGCGAAGCCCCAGATGCCATAGGTATTGAGGTGATAGCGCAGGCCGGCCTTGAGGCCGATGCCGGGACGCTGGCCGATCCGCCGGTTGATATTGCGCAGCAACTCCAGCTCCTGGCTGGCCTCCACCTCGGCGCCGGGGTCGGCCAGCACGCCGATGTCCAGCCCGGTGCCGTCCAGGCACTGCTCCAGGGTCATGCCGTGGTCGAGGCCGAACTGGGTCATGAGCTGCACGCTGATGGCGCTGCGCCGGGGCGACCAGGGTGGGGTGGCAGGCATCGGAACCTCGGCTTTCAAATGACAGAAAATCAGAGTGACCGAAAGTCACAATTTTATGTCCGACTATGCCATAACCCGCGGCGGCAAGTCGCACTAGGATGTTGTCATCCGCCGCTGTGCGGACATCAGAACCGGGAGCACAACAATGACAACATCATCCCGTCGATCGGCCGCCCCGCGCGTGCTGATCATCGGTGCCGGCTTTGCCGGCCTGGGGTTGGCGATCCGCCTGCAGAAGGCCGGGATCGACGACTTCCTGATCCTCGAAAAGGCCGCCGAGGTCGGTGGCTGCTGGCGCGAGAATGTCTATCCGGGCGCCGCCTGCGACGTGCCTTCGCACCTGTATTCCTTCTCCTTCGAACCCAAGGCCGACTGGTCGCGCAAATTCGCGCCCCAGGCGGAAATCCTCGACTACGCCCGGCACTGCGCGGACAAGTACCGCCTGCGCGAGCGCATCCGCTTCAACTGCGAAGTGCGCGAGGCGAGCTTTGACGAAGGCGCCGGCGAGTGGCGGGTGACCTGCGCCGATGGCGAGGAATTGCGCGCCCAGTCGCTGGTCTGTGCGCTGGGGCAGTTGAGCCGGCCGTTGATTCCGAAGCTGCCGGGGATCGAGCACTTCCAGGGCAAGGCCTTCCACTCCGCGCAGTGGGACCACAGCGCGCCGCTGGAAGGCAAGCGCGTCGCGGTGGTCGGCACCGGTGCCAGCGCCATCCAGTTCGTCCCGCAGATCGCCCCGAAGGTCGCCGAGTTGCTGCTGTTCCAGCGCAGCGCCGCCTACGTGATTCCCAAGCCGGACCGTCCCTATGCCGACTGGGAGCGCCGCATCAAGGCCAGCCTGCCCTGGCTGCAGCGCCTGGACCGTGGCCTGAAGTACATCCAGCACGAGGCGCGGGCGCTGGCCTTCACCGTGTTCCCGCCGATGATGAAATTCATGCGGATCAGCTTCCACCTGCACATGCGCAAGAGCATCAGCGATCCGCAACTGCGCGCGCGCTTGCAGCCGGATTACCCCATGGGCTGCAAGCGCATCCTGATCAGCAACGACTATTACCCCGCGCTGGCGCGCCGCAATGTGAAGCTGGTGGACACCGGCATCCGCGAGGTCAGCGAAGACGCCATCGTGACCCGCGATGGTGAGCGCCATCCGGTGGATACGATCATCTACGGCACCGGTTTCGCCGCCACCGAGTTTCTCGCGCCGATGCGCATCACCGGCCTGGCTGGGCGTGAGCTGAACCAGGCCTGGAGCGACGGCGCCGAGGCCTACAAGGGCATCAGCGTCAGCGGCTTCCCCAACTTCTTCATCCTCTACGGGCCGAACACCAACCTGGGCCACAACTCCATCATCTACATGCTGGAGAGCCAGTTTCCCTACGTGCTCGGCTGCCTGCAAAGGATCCAGCGCGAGGGCCTGAAATACCTGGACCTCAAGCCGCAGGCGCAGCAGGGCTTCAACCGCCAGTTGCAGCACGACCTCAAGCACACCATCTGGGAGCGCGGTTGCAGCAGCTGGTACAAGACCGAAAGCGGCCGCAATACCGTGAACTGGCCGGGCTTCACCTTCCGCTACCGCCAACAGACCCGTCAGCCGGAGTTCGCCGACTATGACTGCATCCGTTGAACCCATGGTACCGCTGTCGACCCGCCAGAAATTCCTCACCACCGCCCTGCGTGGCACCCTGAATGTGCTGTTTCGCGGGCTGATGGGGCCGCAACTGCCGGTGAAGGCGCAACGTGCACTGTTGCGCGGGCTGACGGCCGCAACCCTCACGCCCCGGGG
Organism: Enterobacterales bacterium AE_CKDN230030158-1A_HGKHYDSX7; assembly: GCA_046940325.1. Lineage (GTDB taxonomy): Bacteria > Pseudomonadota > Gammaproteobacteria > Pseudomonadales > Pseudomonadaceae > Pseudomonas. The sequence continues at coordinate 72,831 of JBKYMN010000007.1, forward strand.
TGTGCGCCGCGAGCAAACGACCCTGGGCGGCGTGCCGGCCGAAGTCTGGCGGCCCGACGCTGGCAGCGAGGGCAGGGTAATCCTCTACCTGCACGGGGGCGCTTACCTGATCGGCTCGCCCGCTACACACCGGTCGATCACCGCCAACCTGGCGCGGCGCTGCAAGGCCGAGGTCTGGGTGATCGACTACCGCCTGGCGCCCGAGCATCGCTTCCCCGCCCAGCGCGAGGACGCCGTGGCGGCGTACCGCGCGCTGTTGGACAAGGGCATTCCCGGCCGGTCGATTGCCGTTGCCGGGGATTCCGCCGGCGGCCACCTGACCCTGCAGCTGGCGTTGGAGGCCAGGGCGCAGAACCTGCCGGCGCCGGGCGCGCTGGTGACTTTCTCGCCGGTGACCGACCTTTCTGGCGAGCACCTGCACGCGCCGGCAGCAGGCGACCCGCTGATTACCCGCGCCTGGATCGACAGCGCCATGGAGATGTTCTGTCCGCCGGGCGTGCCTCGCGCCGATGCGCAGTTGTCGCCGCTGTATGCCGATCTCACCGGCCTGTCGCCGCTGCTGATCCAGGTCGGCGAGGATGAAGTGCTGCGCAACGACAGCCTGCGCTTCGTCACGGCGGCGCGGCGCCACGGCGCCACGGTCGAGTTGCAGCGCTTTCCCGGCTGCTGGCACGTGTTCCAGGCCCACGCCGGACTGCTCGACGTGGCGGACCGGGCGCTGCAGGACGTTGCCGATTTTCTCGCCGGTCATTGGCAGGCCGGACACCAGCAGGGAGTGCAGCGATGAACACCATCCTCATCAGCGGAGCCGCGTCGGGCATCGGCGCCGCCACTGCGAAACTGTTCCACCAGAACGGCTGGCGCGTCGGGCTGATCGATCTCAATCCAGAGCCGCTGGCGGCACTCTCCGTCGAGCTGGGTGGTGCCTGGCAGCGTGCTCTGGACGTCACCGACGCGGAATCGGTATCGGTGGCAGTGCGTGAGTTCGCCGAAGCCAACGGTGGCCACCTGCGGCTGCTGTTCAACTGCGCGGGCATCCTGCGCTTCGGCCGTTTCGAGGACATCAGCCTGGCCGAGCACAACCGCATCATCGCCATCAACGTGCAGGGCGTACTCAATTGCTGCTACGCCGCGCTGCCGTACCTCAAGCGCACGCCGGGTGCACAGGTGCTGAACATGGGTTCGGCGTCCGGGCTCTACGGCGTGCCGCAGATGGCCAGTTACTCGGCCTCGAAGTTCGCTGTGCGCGGCCTGACCGAGGCGCTGGAGCTGGAATGGCGTGAGCTGGGCATCCGCGTCGCCGACCTGATGCCGCCGTTCGTGCGCACGCCGATGGTCGCCAGCCAGACCTTCGAACCGCCGGTGCTGCGCCGCCTGGGCGTGACCCTGGTGGCCGAAGACATCGCCAAGGCGGCCTGGCGCCAGGCCCAGAGCAGCGGCGTGCACCGGCCCATTGGCGCGATGTTCCGCGCCATGTACTGGTCCGGGCAGCTGTCGCCGCCGGCGCTCAATCGCTGGGTGATGGCCTGGCTCAGCCGAGCCTGAGTAGACTGCAGGGGCGGCGCAGGAGGGCCGTCCCATGCAGCAATCCCCGGAAGTGCAACCATCGGCCTGGCAGCGGGTGCTGCAGGACATCACCACGCCCTTCGACCGAATCAGCGAGATGACCTACGGGGTGATCATGACCCTGACCATCATCTCGGTGATCTCCGCCGCCAGCGGCGGGGCGAGCCGGCAGGACCTGATCGTCGCCGCGCTGGGCTGCAATATCGCCTGGGGCGTGGTGGATGCGCTGATGTTGCTGGTGCGCCTGCGGGTGGAGCGGCTGCACCAGCATGGTCGCCTGCGGGCCTTGCGCGGCACCTCCAGCGACGTCGACTTTCGCGAGGGCCTCGATGAATTCCTGCCGCCCCGGCTGGTGGCGGTCCTGCAGCCGGATGAGGTCTGGAGACTGCGCCAGCGGCTGATGGCGTCCGAGCTGGGTACCGGCGAGCTGAGCGGCGCTGGTGCCGACGTCTGGCTGGCGGCGCTGCTCATCGTGGTGCTGGTCACTGGCATCACCCTGCCATTGATCCTGCCACTGTGGCTGGTGTCGGACGACCTGCTGGCTCTGCGCCTGGCCCAGGGAATCGGCGTGGCCATGCTGTTCGGGCTGGGCTGGCTGCTCAGCCGCTGGTCCGGTGGCTCGCCGTGGCCCGGCGCGCTGGGCTTTACCGCGCTGGGCGTGGCCATGACCGGGCTGTGCATTGCGCTGGGCGGTTAGGGGGGCGCGAGCGAGGCGCCGCGTGGCTTGCACCGCACTGCCGCCTGTCGCCGCCGGGCGGCCCTGAGCGTCAAAGGAGCGGCACGCCAGGCCGCCAGACGCTACGCTGAGACATGTGGCTGTGGATTTCCGTTGCGCCGTTCGGCGCGTTCGACGGAGTTGGCCACTCTTTCGGGGGACGTTGCGTCAGTTGACGGCTCCCGGCGGCACACTGAAGTGCCCGGAACGCGCCCGCGCAGGGCGTGTTCGTTGGCGGGGAAACCACTCTGAACGTCTCGACAGGAGGTGCGTACCATGGAAAAGCCCCTCTCGGAGGATATCAGCGTCAACGTGTTGCGCCGGATGAAGGAAGGTGGTTTCGATTTCGCTCGCATTCATCCCATCGATTTTTTCGCCATCTTTTCCGATGAACAGAACGCCCGCAAAGCTGCCCGGCAGTTTCGCGGTGAATCGCTGAGAACCCAGGTCGAAGCCCGCGATGATGGCGGCTGGAGCCTGCAGATCAGCAAGGTGATGTTCGCCACCCACGCCGCCATCGGCGATTTCGAGCACGACCTTGAGGAAGTCGTGGTGCCACTGGGCGGTATTCTCGATGGTTGGGGCGTGACCCAGGAGGTCACTTCCCTGCGCTGATCGCAACACGTCGTTGAGCCGTCACTGGACGGCCGATCTTCTACCCGCGTCCTTACCCGCAAAAGATGAGAATGCGCGCCGTCGCCAGCAGTGACGGCGCGCCTTTCTTCGCCTGGGGCACGCTGCCTGGACGGCAGCCGTGCAAGGACGAGCTTGCGGACACGCCGGGTTTCCTCCTCGCCAGCGATGCGGCAGACTGCCGCGCGGAGGTGACCATGACCGATATCCTGATCCTGACCCACGTCGATTTCTGCCCGCCGGGCCACCTGGGCGTGCTGCTCGATCGCCTGCAACTGCCGTTCGACGTGCTTCGCGCCGACCTGGGCGAGCTGCAGGGCTATGACCTTGAGCGACCCAAAGCCGTCGCCATCATGGGCGGGCCCATGAGCGTCAACGATGACCTGCCGTGGCTGCGCGACGAGATCGCGGCGATCCGCCGCTTCATCGAACGCGACGTGCCGATGATCGGCCACTGCCTGGGCGGCCAGTTGCTGGCCAAGGCGCTGGGCGCCGATATCCATCGCCTGCCCTACACCGAACTGGGCTGGCAGCCGATGCGCCGTGAGGAAGGGCAGAGCCCGTGGCTGGCGCACCTGCCCGAGGAGTTCCCGATCTACCAGTGGCACGGCGATACCTTCGACATCCCCGAAGGCGCCACGCGCCTGCTGTCCAGCCCCTGGTGCGAGAACCAGGCGTTCAGCTTCGGCGAGCGCATTCTCGGCCTGCAGGGGCATCCGGAGATGACCGAGGAGCTGGTCAGCGACTGGGTCAATGGCTTCCCTGAATACCTCGATCCCACCCAGCCGAGCCAGGAGAGCGCCGCCGTGATGCTCGACGGCCTGCCGCAGCGGGTCGCGGCGATGAACCAGGTGGCAGAAGGGTTCTACAACCACTGGCTGAAGCTTGCCGGGCTGATCTGACCCACCGATGCCGCGCCGAGCGCGATGCTCTTCGTAGGAGCGAGCTTGCTCGCGAACAAACCTCACTGCGGGGCTGGGGTTCGCGAGCAAGCTCGCTCCTACAGGTACACATGGCGCGCCCGTTCAGCTCAGTGCTTGAACATGATGTGCCGCGCCACGGTGTAGTCCTCCAGGCCGTACATGGACAGGTCCTTGCCGTAGCCGGACTGCTTGAAGCCGCCGTGGGGCATTTCGCTGCACAGCATGAAGTGGGTGTTCACCCAGGTGCAGCCGTACTGCAGGCGCGCGGCCACCCTTGAGGCGCGGCCGACATCCTTCGTCCACACCGACGAGGCAAGCCCGTAGTCGGAGTCGTTTGCCCAGCGCACCGCCTCGTCCGCATCGCTGAACGGGGTGACCGAGACCACCGGGCCGAACACTTCGCGGCGGACGATCTCGTCGTCCTGCTGGGCGTTGGCCACCACAGTCGGTTCGTAGAAGAAGCCCTTGCCGCTGACCACCTTGCCGCCGGTAGCGATCTGGATGTGCGGGCTGGCCTTGGCCCGTTCGATGAAGCCGGAGACGCGGTCGCGCTGGGCCGCGGTGATCAGCGGGCCGAGTTCGGTGGCCGGGTCGTTCTGCAGGCCGGTCTTGAGGCTCGATACGGCACTGGCGAGGTCGGCGACGAAGTTGTCGTAGACCTTCTTGCCGGCGTAGATGCGGCAGGCGGCGGTGCAGTCCTGGCCGGCGTTGTAGAAGCCGAAGGTGCGGATGCCGGCGATCACATCCTCCAGGTCGGCATCGTCGAAGACGATCACCGGCGCCTTGCCGCCCAGCTCCATGTGCAGGCGTTTCACGCTGTCGGCGGCGCTCTTGATGATGGCCTTGCCGGTGCCCACCGAACCGGTCAGCGAGACCATGCGCACCAGGTCATGGCTGACCAGCGGCGCGCCCACGCTGGGGCCGCGGCCGAAGACCATGTTCACCACGCCGGCGGGGAACAGCTCGGCGATGAACTCCGCCACCCGCAGGGCGGTCAGTGGCGTCTGTTCCGAGGGCTTGAGTACCACGCAGTTGCCGGCGGCCAGTGCCGGGCCAAGCTTCCACGCCGCCATCATCAGCGGGTAGTTCCACGGCGCGATGGAAGCGACCACGCCCACCGGATCACGGCGAATCATCGAGGTGAAACCGGGCAGGTACTCGCCAGCGGCGGAGCCGGGCAGCACGCGGCAGGCACCGGCGAAGAAGCGGAACACATCGGCGATGGCCGGGATCTCGTCGTTCAGCGCGGCGGCGTAGGGTTTGCCGCAGTTGTCCGACTCCAGTTTCGCCAGTTCCTCGGCGTGCTCCTCGATGCGATCGGCCAGGCGCAGCAGGAGCATGGCGCGGTCCTTCGGCGCGGTCTGCGACCAGCCGTCGAAGGCCGCGTCGGCGGCGCGCACGGCAGTGTCTACCTGGGCTTCGCTGGCTTCGGCGATCTGGCCGATCACTTCGCCCGTGGCGGGGTTGAGGACGTCCAGCTTGGCGCCTTCGCCAGCGACGAACTGGCCGTTGATCAGCAGTTTGGTTTGCATCGCATGTCCTCCCTGTGGGTGGGTTTACTTGCCGCTCCCCGCCACGTCGCTGGTGCCGCGCGTGAGGTAGTACGCGCCGAGGATCGGCAGCATGGTGGCGAGCATCACCAGCATGGCCACCACGTTGGTGACGGGCACGTCGCGCGGGCGGCTCAGCTGGTTGAGCAGCCACAGCGGCAGGGTTCGCTCGTGGCCGGCGGTGAAGGTGGTGACGATGATTTCGTCGAACGACAGGGCGAAGGCCAGCATGCCGCCGGCCAGCAGCGCCGTGGCGATGTTGGGCAGGATGATGTAGCGGAAGGTCTGCCAGCCGTCGGCGCCCAGGTCCATGCTCGCTTCGATCAGGCTGAAGGAGGTGCGGCGGAAGCGGGCGATCACGTTGTTGTAGACGATCACCACGCAGAAGGTGGCATGGCCGATGACGATGGTCAGGAAGCCCGGTTCGATCCCCAGGGTCTTGAAGGCCGAGAGCAGCGCGATACCGGTGATGATGCCGGGCAGGGCGATGGGCAGGATCAGCATCAGCGAGATGCTCTCCTTGCCGAAGAAGTCGCGGCGGTACAGCGCGCCGGCGGCCAGGGTGCCAAGGACCATGGCGATCAGCGTGGCGATGCAGGCGATCTTCACCGACAGCCAGATGGCCTCCAGTACGTCGCCACGGCCGAAGGCGATGCTGAACCACTTCAGGGTGAAGCCCTGCAGCGGGAAGCTGTAGGCCGACTCCTCGGTGTTGAAGGCGTAGAGCAGGATCACCAGGATGGGGAAATGCAGGAACAGCAGCCCGCCCCAGGCCGCCAGGCGCAGGAACCAGGAGGGGCGGTCGGATGAGTGTGCGTCAGAGCGCATCGAAGGCCCCCAGCCGCTTGGCGATGGACAGGTAGACGGCGATCAGCACGATGGGCACCAGGGTGAAGGCCGCCGCCAGCGGCATGTTGCCCACCGCGCCCTGCTGCACGTAGACCATGGTGCCGATGAACAGCCCGCTGGGGCCCACCAGCTGCGGGATGATGAAGTCGCCCAGGGTCAGGCTGAAGGTGAAGATCGAACCGGCCACCACGCCGGGGAAGGCCAGCGGCAGGATGACCTGGAAGAAGGTCTGCCGCGGGTGCGCGCCGAGGTCCGCCGAGGCTTGCAGCAGTGTCGGCGGCAGGCGCTCCAGGGCGGCCTGGATCGGCAGGATCATGAACGGCAGCCAGATGTAGGTGAACACCCAGAAGCGTCCGAGGTGCGAGGTGGACAGGGTGTTGCCGCCCACGCCCGGCACTTCCAGCAGCAGGTCGAGCAGGCCGAGCAGGTGCAGGCGCTCGATCACCCAGTAGAGGATGCCGCCCTTGGCCAGGATCACCGTCCAGGCGTAGGCCTTGACGATGTAGCTGGCCCACATCGGCAGCATCACCGCGATGTAGAAGAAGGCTTTTTCCTTGGGCCCGGCGTAGCGCGCCATGTAGTAGGCGATGGGGAAGGCGAGGAGGGCGCTGGCGATGGACACGGCGATCGCCATGCCCAGCGTGCGCAGCACGATGTCGTAGTTGGCCGGGTTGAACAGTGCCGCGTAGTTGGCCAGCGTCAGGTCCGGCGTCACCGCCATGGTGAAGTCGTCGAAGGTGTAGAAACTCTGCCAGAGCAGGGCGAACAGCGAGCCGATGTAGATCACGCCGAACCACAGCAGCGGCGGGATCAGCAGCATCAGCAGGTAGAGCGTGCTGCGCCGGTAGAGGAAGGTCGAAATGGCTCTCATGACGCTGGCTCTTCCAGCAGCGGTACCAGGGCGCTGCGTGCCCAGCAGGCGGTCACCGCGTCGCCGGGTTTGGGCCTTTGTTCCTCGCGCTCGCCGTTGGGCAGCGCGGCGACCAGGCGCACGCCGTTCTCCAGCTCGATCTCGTAGCGGCTGCTGGCGCCCATGTACTGCACGTCGAACAGGGTGCCGCTGACCTCCAGCTCACCTTCGCCGGCACGGCCGAAGCGCACGTGCTCGGGGCGCAGCGAGTGCGGGCGGGATTCGCCCAGCAGGCGCAGGGCGAGGTCGCCGCGCAGCACGTTGGCGGTGCCGACGAATTCGGCGACGAAGCGCGTGGCCGGGCGGCGGTAGAGATTGCCGGGGGTGTCGACCTGCTCGATGCGGCCCTTGTTGAACACCGCCACGCGGTCGGACATGGACAGCGCTTCGCTCTGGTCATGGGTGACGAAGATGAAGGTGATGCCGAGCTGGCGCTGCAGCTTTTTCAACTCCACCTGCATCTGCTCGCGCAACTTGAGGTCCAGCGCGCCGAGAGGTTCATCCAGCAGCAGTACGCGCGGGCGATTCACCAGGGCGCGGGCCAGGGCGACGCGCTGGCGCTGGCCGCCGGAGAGCTGCGCCGGCTTGCGCTTGCCGTAGCCGGCGAGGGCGACCATCCCTAAGGCTTCCTCGGCGCGGTGGTAGCGTTCGTTCTTGGCCACACCTTTGACCTTCAGGCCGTAGGCGACGTTGTCCAGCACGTTCATGTGCGGGAACAGGGCGTAGTCCTGGAACACCGTGTTCACGTCGCGCTCGTAGGGCGGCAGGCCCGAGGCTTCCGTGCCGTGGATGCGGATGGAGCCGGAGGTTGGCTGCTCGAAGCCGGCGATCAGGCGCAGGCAGGTGGTCTTGCCCGAACCCGACGGGCCGAGCATGGAGAAGAACTCGCCGTCACGGATCTCGATGGACACCGCATCGACGGCGCGCACCTCGCCATAGTGACGGCTCACGTCGGTGAACTGGACGGCTGTGGTCATGCTGCGGGCTACCTGCGTGGCGGGGTGGCATCAGAAAAGGTAGCGCATGGGCGCGTCGGCGCTTGTCAGCGTGGGGAGGAGATGAGGGCTCTTTGTAGGAGCGAGCTTGCTCGCGAACTGTCCCGCAGCGAGGTCGGGTTCGCGAGCAAGCTCGCTCCTACAGAAAAACGGTCAGTCCGGAGGACGTCACCTCCCGCCCATGATCGCAATGTAATCCTGCGTCCACCGGCTGTAGGGCACGCACTGGCCCTGGGCGCACTTGGCCTGTGGGGTCTTCCAGAAGGCGATGCGGTCGAACTGGTCATAGCCGTTGGTGGCGCAGCCCTTGTCGCCGAGCAGCTGGCTGCCGGTGCAGCCGGCGGGGGAAGCGGGCACCGAGCCGAACCAGGCGGCCACGTCGCCCTGGACCTTGGGCTCCAGCGACCAGTTCAGCCACTTGTAGGCGCACACCGGGTGCTTGGCGTCGACGTGCAGCATGGTGGTGTCGGCCCAGCCGGTGACCCCCTCGACCGGAATGGTCGACTCGATCGGCTGTTTCTCGCCTTCCAGTGCGTTCACCTGGTAAGGCCAGGAACCCGAGGCGGCCACGCCCTCGTTCTTGAAGTCGCTCATCTGCACCGTCGCATCGTGCCAGTAGCGGTGCACCAGTTTCTGCTGTTCGCGCAGCAGCTTCAGGGTGGCGGCGTACTGTTCCTCGTTGAGCTCGTACGGGTCCTGGATGCCCAGTGCCGGTTGGGTGGTCTTCAGGTAGAGCGCCGCATCGGCGATGTAGATCGGCCCGTCGTAGGCCTGCACGCGGCCCCTGTTGCTCTTGCCGTCGGGCAGCTTCTGCTCGGTGAACACCACGCTCCAGCTTTCCGGCGCCTTGGGGAAGACCTTGGTGTTGTACATCAGTACGTTCGGCCCCCACTGGTAGGGCGTGCCGTAGTGCTTGCCGTCCACCGTGTGCCAGGGCGCGTCCTGCAGGCGCTGGTCGACGTTCTTCCAGTTCGGCACCAGGGCGATGTTGATCGGCTGCACGCGCTTGCCGTAGACCAGCCGCAGCGAGGCATCGCCGGAAGCGGTGACCAGGTCGTAGCCGCCCTTGGCCATCAGGCTGACCATCTCGTCGGAGGTGGCGGCCGTCTTCACGTTGACCTTGCAGCCGGTGTCCTTCTCGAACTGGCTGACCCAGTCGTAGTTCTTGTCGCTCTCGCCACGCTCGATGTAGCCGGGCCAGGCAATGATATCCAGCGCCCCCTCGGGGTTGCCCAGTTGCTTGAGCGCCTCGGCCGCCTGCAACGAGGCGCTGGAGAGCAGGCTGGCGCCGGCAAAGGCCAGCACTGCAACTTTCATTAGAGACAATTGCACGGATGACATGGACGGACTCCTGTTGTTCTACGTTGTGGGAGCCACTGCGATACCAGCGCGCAGAAATTTGGCACCTCTGTTGATCGCTGCGTGTCCATGGGGAACGGGCACGCTCTTGCAGCGTAGTTCCGCCCCCAGGGGCTGACAAGAAAGCCTCCAGCGCCCCGCAAAGGCCCGCCACATGGCGCTCGCGGCTCCAAACGGGGCGAGTCGGGGGGATCAGTCGACAAAAGCGCACCGCGCTGGTGCGAGGGCGTTGGACGGCCTTTGCAAGTCATTGAATGAACAGGGATTCGACCTCTGGCACGGGCCTTGCGACGGTCATTGCAGCCGAGGACGAGCGGCAACAAGGAGTAGAAGATGGCTCGGGTGTTCTATGACGAAATGCATGACGCCGCTGGCGCCTGCCGACCGCACTACACGGAGTTCGCCCGCTGGCTGGCGGACATGCCCGGCGAGCAGCTGCAGCAGCGCCGCCGCGAGGCCGACCTGCTGTTCTACCGCGCGGGGATCACCTTCACCCTCTATGGCGACGACCAGGGAACCGAACGCCTGATCCCCTTCGACACCATCCCCCGCAGCATCCCCGCCAGCGAGTGGAAGATCATCGAGGCCGGGTGCATCCAGCGGGTGCAGGCGCTCAACCTGTTCCTCGCCGACCTCTACCATGACCAGCGCATCCTCAAGGAAGGGCTGATCCCGCCCGAGCAGGTGCTGGCCAACGACCAGTACCAGCTGGCCATGCAGGGCCTGGACGTGCCCGGCAACGTCTACGCGCACATCGCCGGCATCGACCTGGTGCGCGACGGCAACGGCGCCTACTACGTACTCGAGGACAACCTGCGCACCCCCAGCGGCGTCTCCTACATGCTGGAGAACCGCAAGATGATGATGCGCCTGTTCCCGGAGCTGTTCTCCGCCCAGCGCATAGCCCCCATCGACCACTACCCGAACCTGCTGCTGGACACCCTGCGCAATTCCAGCCCGCTGGATAACCCCAGTGTGGTGGTGCTCACGCCGGGCCGCTTCAACAGCGCCTATTTCGAGCACGCCTTCCTCGCCCGCGAAATGGGCGTGGAGCTGGTGGAAGGCGCCGACCTGTTCGTCCGCGACGAGCGCGTCTACATGCGCACCACCGCCGGCCCGCAGCAGGTGGACGTGATCTACCGGCGCATCGACGACGACTTCCTCGACCCGCTGGCCTTCAACCCCGACTCCATGCTCGGCGTGCCCGGCCTGCTGGCCGCCTACCGCGCCGGCAACGTGGTGCTGGCCAACGCCATCGGCACCGGCGTGGCCGACGACAAGTCGGTCTACCCGTACGTGCCGGAGATGATCCGCTTCTACCTCGACCAGGAGCCGATCCTGCACAACGTGCCGACCTGGCAGTGCCGCCGGCCGCAGGACCTGTCCCACGTGCTGGCGCACCTGCCCGAGCTGGTGGTGAAGGAGGCCCAGGGCTCCGGCGGCTACGGCATGCTGGTCGGCCCGGCGGCGACCACCGCGGAGATCGAAGCCTTCCGCGCCCGCCTGATGGCGCGCCCGGAGGCCTACATTGCGCAGCCGACCCTGAGCCTGTCCACCTGCCCGACCTTCGTCGAGAACGGCATCGCGCCGCGCCACATCGACCTGCGGCCGTTCGTGCTGTCCGCGCCGGACAACGTGCGCCTGGTGCCCGGCGGGCTGACCCGCGTGGCGCTGCGCGAAGGCTCGCTGGTGGTCAATTCGTCACAAGGTGGCGGTACCAAGGACACCTGGGTGGTGGAGGACTGATCATGCTGAGCCGTACCGCTTCCGACCTGTACTGGATGTCGCGTTACCTGGAACGCGCCGAGAACCTCGCGCGCATGCTCGACGTTTCCTATTCGCTGTCGCTGATGCCCCAGGACGGCCGTGGCGATGGCCTGGAAGAGCTGGCCATGCCGCTGCGCATCACCGGCAACCTCGACGCTTACCTGGCGCGCCACGGCGAACTGCACGCCGAACGCCTGCTGAACTTCTTCGCCCTGGACGCGCAGAACCCCACCAGCATCTACAGCTGCCTGGGCGCGGCGCGCGCCGGCGCCCATGCGGTGCGCGGGCGGATCACCACCGACATGTGGGAAAACATCAACGCCACCTGGCTGGAGATGCGCGACATCGCCCACCAGGGCCTGCTGCGCTACGGCATCAGCCACTTCTGCGAATGGGTGAAGGACCGCTCACACCTGTTCCGTGGCGCCACCTTCGGCACCAGCATGCGCAACGACGCCTTCCACTTCATCCGCCTGGGCACCTACATCGAGCGCGCCGACAACACCCTGCGCCTGCTGGATGCACGCAACCAGATGCTCGGCGGCGACCAGGGGCCGGCCGAAGGCTCCGCGCGCGGCTACTACCAGTGGACGGCGCTGCTGCGCGCCCTGTCGGCCTTCGAGGGCTACACCGAGCTGTACCGCGACGCCCTCAATGCACGGAACATCGCCGAACTCCTGCTGCTGCGCGAGGACGTGCCGCGCTCGCTGCTGGCCTGCGCCGAGGAACTGCGCCAGATCCTCGCCAGCCTGCCCGGCGCCAACGGCCGCCCGGCCCAGCGCATGGCGGCCGAGCTGGAAGCGCGGGTGCGCTACACCGGCATCGACGAAGTGCTGGCCGCCGGCCTGCACGCCTGGATCACCGACCACATCGGACTGGTACGCCAGCTCGCCAACGCCATTCACAGCTCGTATCTGGAGGCCGCATGAAACTCTCGATCCGCCACGACACCACCTACCGCTACGAAGACCAGGTGCGCGCGAGCATCCAGTACCTGCGCCTGACCCCGCAGGAAAGCGAGCGCCAGCACGTGCTCGACTGGCAGTTGCACCTGCCGCGCCCAGCGCACCCGCAGCGCGACGCCTACGGCAACATCCTCCACGTGCTGACCCTGGACGAGCCCCACGAGGCCATCGTCATCGCCGCCCATGGCCACGTGGAGATCGACGTGGAAAACGAGTGCGAGCACGATCACCTGTCGCCGCTGCCCTTCCTGCGCAGCACCCGGCTCACCCTGGCCGATGGCGCGCTGCAGGAGTTCGCCCGTGCCCAGTGCGACGAGCGCCGCGACCGCAAGGCGATGATCAAGCTGATGCAAGCGTTGCACGAGCGCATCGCCTATGTGCCCGGCTCGACCCAGGTGGACAGCACCGCCGCCGAAGCCTTCGCCGCCGGGCAGGGCGTCTGCCAGGACCACGCCCACGCCTTCCTCGCCTGCCTGCGCTACCTCGGCGTGCCGGCGCGTTACGTTTCCGGCTACCTCTATACCGACAGCGACGATCACCTGGCCAGCCACGCCTGGGCCGAGGCCTGGCTGAACGACGCCTGGTACAGCTTCGACGTGACCAACGGGCTGGACCGCCCGGAGCGCCACCTCAAGCTGGCGGTGGGCCTGGATTACCTGGACGCCTGCCCGGTGCGCGGCATGCGCCGGGGCGGTGGCGGCGAGCAGATGCACGCGCGCGTCACGGTGGCGCCGGGGCACCTGCAACAGGCACAGCAGATGCAACAGTGAAGGGGCGTGGCGAAAGGCCCGGCACCGGCTTAAGATCGGTGCCAGTTCCTGCCGCCATGAGAAAACCATGACCTACTGCGTCGCCATGAACCTTGCCCAGGGCCTGGTCTTCGTTTCCGATTCGCGCACCAACGCCGGCGTCGACAACATCGCCGTGTTCCGCAAGCTGCACATCTTCGGCACGCCCGGCGAGCGGCTGATCGTGGTGCAGAGCGCCGGCAACCTGGCCACCTCGCAGTCGGTGATCAGCATGCTGCGCCAGCGCCTGGGCAGCGACGAGCCGAACCTGCACAACGTCGAGAACCTCTTCGAGGCGGCCAGGCTGGTGGGCTCGACGCTGCGCGAAGTTGTCGACCACGACGAGAACATCGGCCAGAACCAGGGGGTCGACCTGGGCAGCTCCTTCCTCGTCGGCGGGCAGATCGGCACCGAGGTGCCGCGCCTGTTCAACGTCTACCCGCAGGGCAACTTCATCGAGTCCTGCCGTGACACGCCTTATTTCCAGATCGGCGAGAGCAAGTACGGCAAGCCGATCATCGACCGCGCCATGAGCTACGCCACGCCGCTGGAGCAGGCCCTGCGCTGCGCGCTGATCAGCTTCGACTCGACCATCCGCAGCAACCTCTCGGTGGGCATGCCGCTGGACCTGCTGGTGTATCGCGAGGGCAGCCTGGAGGTGCCGGCGGGGTACCGCATCCAGGAAGGCGACCCGTATTTCGAGGGGATTCGCGGGCAGTGGGGCGCAGGGTTGCGGCAGTTGCTGGGCGAGCTGCCGGCGCCGCCGGGGGATTACTGGCACTGAGCTCGAGTTGCTGGGCGAAGTAGCCGTGCAGGAGCGCGCCATGCGCGTGATTGCCGGCATGGCGCGCTCCTGCAGGGTGACTCCGGTGTGCGGGATGCGCTCTTCGTAGGAGCGAGCTTGCTCGCGAACCATCGCTGGCAGGATCGTTCCCGTCAGCCCCCGGCCTTCACCTTCCGCCCCGCCATGTGCTTCAGGTAAGCCACGATCTGATCCAGTTCCTGGTCGCTGATCACCTCCGCTGCAAATCCCTTCATCCGCGCCTCCGGCCAGTGCCGCAGGCTCTGCGGGTCACGGATGTACTGCTTGAGATAGCCCGCCGCGAAATACTCGGTGGGGTTGTGCGGCAGGTTCAGGTCCGGGCCGAACTGCGAATCCCCGGCGCCATTGAGGCGATGGCAGGCCAGGCAGTTCTTCTGGAACTGGGCGAAACCGGCCTGTACCGACGCGGGCGCATTCTTCGCCGGCAGCAGCGCCGGAAAGCGCTCGGCCAGCGGCTTCAGGTAGCGGATGCTGGCGACCTGGAACGGCCACTGTTCCGGGCCGATGCCGGCGGCTTTCGGGTCGGTCCACACCAGATAGAAGGGCCCGGCGGAGGGTTTGCCGTCACCCAGCTTCGGCCAGGGTTTGTCCGCCTCCTCGATGGCCAGCCAGGCGCGTGCGCCTTTCTCCTCGAGCAGCGGTGCGGCCGGCAGTTCGGCGGCAAAGCCGTCCAGCGCCACCGCCTGCAGGTGGTCGCCAGGTTTCACGCTTTGCAGCAGCGCCGCCAGCGGCACGGCCCGGTAATGCATGGTGCGGTTATAGGAAACGTCCGCGGGAATCTCGATGTCCTGCACCTTCGGGTTGGCGAGCAACTGCTCGCTGGTGAGGCTGTGCTGGCCGTCGGGCAGTTCCAGGGTGAGCGTGGCGGCGAAGGCCGTGGGGCAGAGCAGGAGCAGCGTCAGCAGCAGTGGGCGCATGGCGGGTTCCGGTGGGCGGATGGGCCGCGGAACCATAGCAGACGCAAGGGGGGATGAAGGAGGGGCAGGTGGCTCCCGCGCTGCGTTGACCGTGGCTCGCGGATGGCGGCGCGCGGTACGCAGCAACGGGGATGCCGGGTGTTGGCCCTAGCCGACCAGACGACTCAGATTGGGGATGATCAGTACAACGGTGGTTGCGAAGACGATCAGGCTGGCCTGACGCCATTTTCTCGATTGTTTGTCCATGATGTCCTTCCGCCTTTCTTGTTCTTGGCACCGCCCACTCACGGCCTGTTGGTAGTGGAGCCTGCGCCTTGGCTTCTGGTTTTTCGAACCGCTCCGGCAAACCCGGCAACGGCACTGTTCGCATCATCTGCAAAATTGAGTCTAAGCCTAGTGCCGCGCGGGCTTAGACCATCTGGCAGCAAGTGATGCAGTTCCAGGCATATTCCCTCTATATGACCGGGGCGTGACAGCTCGGTTCAGCATTTCAACCGTTCGTCCGCCTGCCCCGGCAGCCCCTTGCCAGAGCCTTCGACCCTGTCGCCGCCGGTCGGTGGCTGAGCGTGGCGGTCAATTGCGCTGAGCGCTGCGGTCATTGCCCCTGGCCGTTACGCCGCTAAGGTAGGCCGACACGCCACGCCTGCGTGACGACAACTCTAAGAGAGAACGCCATGACCGAAGCATTCATTTACGACGCGGTGCGTACTCCCCGCGGCAAGGGCAAGAAGGACGGCGCGCTGCACAGCGTCAAGCCGGTCAACCTGATGGCCGGTGTCCTGCGCGCGCTGCAGCAGCGCAACCAGCTCGACACTGCCCAGGTGGACGACATCGTCCTGGGCTGCGTGACCCCGGTGGGCGACCAGGGCTCGGACATCGCCAAGACCGCCGCGCTGGTGGCCGACTGGGACGAGCAGGTCGCCGGCGTACAGATCAACCGTTTCTGCGCCTCGGGCCTGGAAGCGGTCAACCTGGGCGCCATGAAGGTGCGCTCGGGCTTCGAGGACCTGGTGGTGGTCGGTGGCGTGGAGTCCATGTCCCGCGTGCCCATGGGCTCCGACGGCGGCGCCTGGGCGCTGGACCCGGAAACCAACCTGCACACCAGCTTCGTGCCCCAGGGCATCGGCGCCGACCTGATCGCCACCCTGGAAGGCTTCAGCCGCGCCGACGTCGACGCCTTCGCCCTGCGCTCCCAGCAGAAGGCCGCCAAGGCCCGCGCCGAAGGGCTGTTCGCCAAATCACTGGTGCCGGTGACCGACCAGAACGGCATCGTCCTGCTCGACCATGACGAATTCATCCGTGGTGACTCCACCCTCGAAGGCCTCGGCGCACTCAAGCCCAGCTTCGAGATGATGGGGCAGATGGGCTTCGACGCCAGCGCGCTGCGCAAGTACAGCTTCGTCGAGCGTATCGAGCACGTGCACACGCCGGGCAACAGCTCCGGCATCGTCGACGGCGCCACCGCCATGCTCATCGGCTCCGAAGCCAAGGGCCGCGAGCTGGGCCTGAAGGCTCGTGGGCGCATCGTCGCCACGGCGGTGACCAGTACCGATCCGACCATCATGCTCACCGGCCCCGCGCCGGCCACCCGCAAGGCGCTGGCCAAGGCCGGCTTGAAAGCCGAGGACATCGACCTCTACGAGGTGAACGAGGCCTTCGCCTCGGTGGTGATGAAGTTCATGAAGGACATGGGCGTGCCCGAGAGCAAGGTCAACGTCAACGGCGGCTCCATCGCCATGGGCCACCCGCTGGGCGCCACCGGCTGCATGATCCTCGGCACCCTGCTGGACGAACTGGAGCGGCGCAACCTGCGCTACGGCCTGGCCACCCTCTGCGTGGGTGGCGGCATGGGCATCGCGACGATTATCGAAAGGGTTTGAGGCCGGAGAACAAGAAAATGACCGACGCCATCCGCTTTGAAAAAGGCCAGGACAACATCGTCGTCCTGACCATGGACATGCCCGGCCAGAGCGCCAACACGATGAACGGCGCCTACCGCGAGGCCATGGCCGCCACCGTGGCGCGCCTGGAAGCCGAGAAGGATTCGATCGCCGGCGTGGTGATCACCTCCGCGAAGAAGACTTTCTTCGCCGGCGGCGACCTCAACGAACTGATCAAGGTGACCAAGGCCGACGCCCAGGCCTTCTACGAAGGCATCCTGGTCCTGAAAGGCCAGCTGCGTCGCCTGGAAACCCTTGGCAAACCGGTGGTTGCCGCCATCAATGGCGCGGCGCTGGGCGGTGGCTGGGAAATCTGCCTGGCCTGCCACCACCGCATCGCCCTGGACGAAAGCCACGTCCAGCTCGGCCTGCCGGAAGTCACCCTGGGCCTGCTGCCCGGCGGTGGCGGCGTGGTGCGCATGGTGCGCCTGCTCGGCCTGGAGAAGGCTCTGCCTTACCTGGCTGAGGGCAAGAAAGTGCGCCCGGAGCAGGCGCTCAAGGCGGGTCTGGTCCATCAGTTGGCCTCCAGTCGCGAAGAGCTGCTGAGCAAGGCCCGCGAGTGGATTGCCGCCAACCCGGCCGCCAAACAGCCGTGGGACAGCGCCGGCTACAAGATCCCCGGCGGTACGCCGTCCAGCCCGGCCGTGGCGCAGATGCTGGCCATCGCTCCGAGCGTGTTGCGCGACAAGACCAAGGGCTGCTTCCCGGCGCCGGAGAAGATCATGTGCGCCGCCGTCGAAGGCGCGCAGGTGGACTTCGACACCGCGCACCTGATCGAGGCGCGCTACTTCACCGAGCTGACCACCGGCCAGGTGGCGAAGAACATGATCGGCACCTTCTGGTTCCAGCTCAACGAGATCAACGCCGGCAAGTCCCGCCCACAGGGAATCCCGCCGCAGCAGACGAAGAAGGTTGGCGTCGTCGGCGCCGGCATGATGGGCGCGGGCATCGCCTACGTCTCGGCCGCCGCCGGCATCGAGGTGGTGCTCAAGGACGTGTCCCTCGAAGCCGCCGAGAAGGGCAAGGCCTATTCCGCCGGCCTGCTGGACAAGAAGGTCGGCAAGGGCCAGATGAGCGCCGACAAGCGTGATGCCTTCCTTGCGCGGATCAAAGCGACTGCCAGCGACGCCGACTTTGAAGGTTGCGACCTGATCATCGAAGCGGTGTTCGAGGACCGTGGCCTGAAGGCCAAGGTCAGCGCTGCCGCCGAGTCTGCCGCGCTGGCGGACGCGGTGATCGCCTCCAACACCTCGACCCTGCCGATCACCGGCCTGGCCGAGGCCGTGGCGCAGCCGCAGAAATTCATCGGCCTGCATTTCTTCAGCCCGGTGGACAAGATGCCGCTGGTGGAAATCATCCGCGGCGAGAAGACCGACGACATCACCCTGGCCCGCGCCTTCGACTACGTCCTGCAGATCAAGAAGACCCCGATCGTGGTTCACGACAGCCGCGGCTTCTTCACCTCCCGCGTGTTCGGCACCTTCACCAACGAAGGCCTGGCCATGCTCGGCGAGGGCGTGTCGGCGGCGATGATCGAGAACCAGGCGCGCCAGGCCGGCATGCCGGTCGGCCCGCTGGCGATCAGCGACGAAGTCTCCATGAGCCTGATGACCCATATCCGCGAGCAGACCCGCAAGGACCTGGAAACCGAGGGCAAGCAATTGCCGAAGCACCCGGCCTTCGCCGTGGTGGATTTGATGGTCAACGAGTACAAGCGCCCGGGCAAAGCCGCTGGCGCGGGTTTCTACGACTATCCCACCAACGGCAGGAAGCACCTGTGGCCGGAGCTCAAGCAGCGCTTCGAGAAGGCTGACGCGCAGATCTCCGCCGAGGACGTGCGTGACCGCATCCTCTTCGTGCAGGCCATCGAGACCGTGCGCTGCGTGGAGGAGGGCGTGCTGACCTCCACCGCCGACGCCAACATCGGCTCGATCTTCGGCATCGGCTTCGCGGCCTGGAGCGGCGGTGCGCTGCAGTTCATCAACCAGTACGGGCTGAAGGACTTCGTCGCCCGCGCCCAGTATCTGGCCGAGCAGTACGGCGAACGCTTCCTGCCGCCGGCGCTGCTGCTGGAGAAAGCCGCGCGGGGCGAGAAGTTCTGAGGGGCTCTTCGTAGGGGCGAGCTTGCTCGCGAACCCGGCCGCCGTTGCGGGGCCGTTCGCGAGCAAGAACTGGACGTCCCCTCGCTCTAACAGAAAACCGGCCCACGCGGCCGGTTTTTTCTTGCCTGCGCAGGCCGTAGGATGGCGAGTTTCTACCCATCAGGACCGCACCGATGACCCCTCCCGCCCTGTTGATCATCGACCAGCAGCAAGGCATGCGTACCAGCCCCGAGCCCCGCAACAACCCGCAGGCCGAGCAACACATCGGCGAGCTGCTGGCCGCGTGGCGCCGCAAAGGCTGGCCACTGGTGCATATCCGTCATATTTCGCGCACGCCGGGCTCGCCGTTCTGGCCAGGGCAGCCGGGGGCGGAGTTCCAGGCGGCATTGGCGCCGCTGGATCACGAGCATGTGGTGGAGAAGAACATCCCCGACGCTTTCATCAACAGTGCCCTGGAGCGCTGGCTGCGGGTGCGTGGCATCGAGTCGGTGGTGATCTGCGGCGTCAGCACCAACAATTCGGTGGAAGCGACGGCACGCACGGCGGGCAACCTGGGCTTCGCCACAAGGGTGGTGGCAGACGCCTGTTTCGCTTTCGCCAAGCGCGACTTCAATGGTGTGCAACGCACGGCGGACGAGGTGCACGCCATGTCCCTGGCCAACCTGCAAGACGAATATGCCCAGGTGCTGGAGGCGAACTCGATCCTGCGCGAGCTGTCACTGGACTGAATCCTTGCCAACCGGCCGTCACCCCTGTGCGTCCGTGCAATTGAAGGAAGTCGGTTTTTCCGGTATTTCCCCTGAAATTCCTACACAAGAATCGGCCTCGGCATCTTGTGTGGTGAAAAAATAGGGCGTAATTTTCACGCGCGTTTCATCAGTGTCAGGAAAACCATTCTTATCAGCCGCCAACCCCCCAGGAATCACCCCTGCATGTCGTTGCACATCTGCATTCTGGAAACCGACATCCTCCGCCCCGAACTCATCGATCAGTACAAGGGCTATGGCTGGATGTTCCAGCAACTGTTCGCCAAGCAACCCGTTCCGGCCGAGTTCACGGTCTACAACGTGGTGGAAGGGCATTACCCGCCCGATGATGAGAAGTTCGACGCGTACCTGGTGACCGGCAGCAAGGCGGACTCCTTCGGCACTGATCCCTGGATCCAGACCCTCAAGGACTACGTGCTCAAGCTCTACCAGCGCGGCGACAAGCTGCTGGGCGTGTGCTTCGGCCATCAGCTGCTGGCGCTGGTACTCGGCGGCAAGGCCGAGCGTGCAGGCCAGGGTTGGGGGGTAGGCATCCACGATTACCGCATCGAGGAACAGCCGGAGTGGATGAGCCCGTCGCTGGGCGGCGACCTGACCCTGCTGGTCAGCCACCAGGACCAGGTCACCGAACTGCCCCACGGCGCGCGTCGCATCGCTTCCAGCGACTTCTGCCCGAACGCCGCCTATGCCATCGGTGACCAGGTGCTGTGCTTCCAGGGCCACCCGGAGTTCCAGAGCGACTACTCCCAGGCGATCCTGGAGTTGCGCAAGCACATCTTCAGTGAGCCGGTGTTCCAGTCGGGCATCGACAGCCTGGCGCGCCCGCACCAGGGCACGGCCGTTGGCGAATGGATGATGCGCTTCGTCCAGCAGGGTCGCGATGAGAAGAAGAAAGCCGAGAAGAAGAGCGCGGCCTGATCCCCGCCGTGCTGACTGAAAACGCCGCTCGATCGAGCGGCGTTTTCATTTGTGAGGCGCTTCTCGCGGGCGTGGTTTGCTCCTACAGCCAATCCGCCTGCTTGAAACTGATGTACAGCCCGACGCAGCCCAGCACCAGCAGCCCCATGATCAGGAAGTAGCCGTAGTGCCAGCGCAGCTCCGGGATGTATTCGAAGTTCATCCCGTAGATGCCGGCCACTGCCGTGGGGAAGGCGAGGATCGCCGCCCAGGCGGCGAACTTGCGTTGCACCACGCTCTGCCGTGACGACTCCAGCAGCAGCCCGACCTCGATGGTCTGGCTGGCCACGTCGCGCAGGGTTGTGAGGTCTTCCAGCAGGCGGTTCACGTGGATCGCTACGTCACGGAAGTACGGGCGCATCTGCTTGTCGATGAAGGGGAAGTCCAGGCGTTGCAGCTCCTGGCAGATCTCGACCATGGGTGCGGCATAGTGCTTGAGCTTGAGCACCTCGCGGCGCAGTCCGTAGATGCGTTCGATCTGCTCCTGGGTCAACGGCTTGCGCAGGACCTGCTGCTCCAGTTCCTCGATTTCCGCACGGATGGCTTCCACCACCGGTTCGTAGTTGCCCACGACGAAATCCAGCAGCGCATAGAGCACGAAATCGGTGCCATGGGCCAGCAGCAGCGGCCGCGCTTCACAGCGCTGGCGGACCTGGGCATAGGACTGGGAGAAGCCGTGGCGGGCGCTGATGATGTAGCCGATGCCGGCGAACAGGTGGGTTTCCACGAACATCAGCCGGCTGTCGGCGCGGATCGGTGAGTAGATCACGATGAACAGCGCGTCCCCGAAGGTTTCCAGCTTCGGCCGGCTGTGCTTTTCCAGGGCGTCGGCCACGGCCAGTTCGTGCAGGTTGAACTGCCGCTGCAGATTGAACATTTCCTCCGGGGTCGGCTCCTGCAGGCCGGTCCAGACGAAGTGGTCGGGCTGGCACGCCCAGCGATAACCGTCCTCCAGCGCAATGTCGGAGACCTTGTGGCCCTTGCTGTAGACGGCGGAAGCGATGACTCGGCCCATGCTCAAGCCCACCCTGCTGCTGGATCGGTCGGGAGTCGTTCTGCAGGGATTGAGTGTTGGCCAGCCTGGCGCGACGCGCCAGCGAGGCGGAATCAGGAGTGAGGCGTGAGCGCTTCCTGGAGGCCTTGCAGTGCGACGGGTACTGCCTGGTTGAAGCGTTCGAAGAGCCCGGTGCGGTCGATGTTGTCCACCGGGGCGCGGCGGGCGCCGTCGAAGCCGGCGGTAAGAGCGGTGACCACCAGGATCACGATGGTGTAGAGCCCCAGGGCGGCAAGGGCGCCGTTGCGGGCATGGCGGTGGGCTTGGCGGTTCATGCTGGCGACTCGGGTCCGGGGAAGTGATGGCCCAGTGTCGCTTTGGTCATTTCGATTGAATAACGATGCCGGTTGGTTCCCGGTATCAGGCAAATTGATAGATGGCGGCGCGGCGACCAAACGCAGGGGGGTGGATGTCGGGGCGCGGTCGGTGGTTTCCTGAACTCTGGCGGGCTTCATGGTTATCTGACCCTTGCCGAGGCTGCGTCATTGTCCCTGAAAGGCCCGGCATCACACCGGGCCTTTCGCTTCGGACTCGACTGCATGACGTCACCTGCTGCAGGCGGCTGTCGGGGAGTGAAGGTTTCAGCCCTGCTTGGCAGCGGCTTCGACATTCACCTGGCTGGCGGACTGCTCGGACTGTTGCTGCTGGATTGCGGCCTGGGTCATGTGAACCATGCGGTCCTGCATCAGCGGGGACTCTTCGGCGAAGCTGGCCTGGGCGGCAAAGGCGGTAGCGGCGGCCAGTACGCTGGCGGCGATGATGTTGAGTTTCATGATGAACACCTCCGGTTGGTTTTGCTTGGGTTCATCTATAGGTTAATGCGTAATAATTTTTTAAAAATAGCAAACAGGATTAATCAGTGTTGCTCTTTAGGTAATAGTTGTGGCATGAAAAAGCCCGGCAGCAGGCCGGGCTTTTGGGGGGCGCGGGCAGTCAGGCCAGGTGGTTCTTGTCCAGTTCGATGGACTTGTCGAGGGTTTCCAGCAGCTGCTTGCGCACTTTCAGCTTGGTGTTGCGGTGCGCGGTCATGTTCAGCTTCTTCAGGTGCTGGGCGGCTTCCAGGGCGGCGGCCTGGAGCTGTTCGGCGGGAACCACCTTGTCGAGGAAGCCAGCGTCGACGGCATCGCGCGGATTGAACATCTCGGCATTCACCACCGAACGGGTAAAGGCGGAACGGCGCAGGCGGTCACGGGCCAGTTCGATGCCCACGTGGTGCATGGTCATGCCGATGGCCACTTCGTTCAGGCCGATCTGGAACGGGCCATCGACGCCGATGCGGTAGTCCGCCGAGAGCAGGATGAAGGCGCCCTTGGCCACGGCGTGGCCGGTGCAGGCCACGATGATCGGGAAGGGGTGGGACAGCATGCGCCGCGCCAGGGTGGAGCCGGCGGCCACCAGGTTCACGGCGTTCTGCGGGCCGGAGGTCATCACCTTGAGGTCGTAGCCGCCGGAAAGGATGCCCGGCTGGCCGGTGACGATGACGATGGCACGGTCCTTCTCCGCCTGGTCCAGGGCCTGGTTGAAGGCTTCGATGACGGCCGGCGAGATGGCGTTCACCTTGCCGTTGTTCAGGGTCAGGGTGGCGATGCCGTCTTCGAATTGGTAGCTGATCAGGTCACTCATGGCAGTCAATCCTGGATGGGAAGTGCGCCAGAACATACTGACGGAGGCTGCCTGCGTAAAGCGATTTGGCTGACTGGTGAGTCAGCCGCCAACCATGAATCTCGGGCCATTTCTGTGCGCTATGCACGCAATTTCAGGCAAGGTTCGTGGAGCAGCCGCAGGTGTACTGTTAAGCTGCCAGTATCCCTACGCCCCGCCTCGCACAATCCAGGACGTGCATCTCCATGTCGAAGCTCCTCAAGTGGTCCTTCCTCGCGATCATTGCCATTGCCCTGATCATCAAGGCGTCGTTGTGGCTTTCCGTGCGCAGCGTGGTGAATGACGCCATTGCCCGCGTTTCGCCGTTCATGGAAATCACCTACGGTGGCATTTCCTCTTCCTTCGATGGGCGGGTGGGGCTGCAGAACGTGGTGATCAGGGTGCCGATGGCCAAGGACAGCCTGAAGGTCGATCACGCCCAGCTGAAGTTCAACGGCCTGCGTGAGTTGCTCAGCTTCAAGGAGCGCCTGGCCGACGGCAAGCTGCCAGAGCAGATGGCGATCGACCTCAAGGGTGTCGAGTTGCAGATCCATGGCCCTTTCATGCAGTCGCTTTACGCCGAGCCGGCGGAGCAGAGCGCGTTCACTGCGATGAGCGAAGTGGCCTGCGGCAGTGTTCGCAACATCGGCGTCGATGAGCTGCTGCAGATGGGGTATCGCACCCTTGAGTCGGACATCGAGTTTTCCTACCGCCTGCTGCCGGGCGCGCAGACCCTGACCTTCGACCTGCGCAGCGATACCCGTGACATGCTCGCCCTGCACACCAGCATGACGCTGATCAACGTGTCCGAGCGTCCGGGCGATATGCGCGTGAACCCGCCGCGGGTCTCCCAGCTCATCGTCGAGATGAACGACAACCAGTACCAGCGCCGGGTCAGCGAGTTCTGCCGAGGCAAGCTGGGCCTGGATCCTAAGGCCTACGCCGCACTGTCCGTGGAGCAGTTCGACAAGGCCTTGCGCCAGCAACGCATCGCCCTCGACAAGCCGCTGCTCGAAGCCTATGGCCGCTACCTGGCTGATCCGGGGTCGCTGCGCATCGAGCTGACGCCGTCCGAGGGGATGGCCTGGGATGGCCTGCAATTTTTCGAGCCCAAGGATGTGATCCAGATGCTGCATCCGGTCGTCCTAGTGAACCAGCAGTCGGTCACGCCGCTTGGTTTTACCTGGGTTGACCCGCTGAAGAAAAAAATCACGCCTGAAAGCCAATATCAAATGGTTTCGGCCCAAGAAACGGTTGAGTCGCAGGCCAGAACGCAGCAATATGAGTTCGTTAGCGTTGAAAGCCTTGCCCAGTACACCGGCAAGCGCCTGCAGTTCATCACGTTCGATGGTGCCTATTACCAGGGTGTGCTGCACAAGGTGGAGAACGGCCGAGTCTATATCACCGTCCTGCTCGGGACGGGTTCGGCAGAAATGTTCCTCCGCCTGAACAAGATCAATCAGGTGCGGGTCATGTTGTAAGGGCCCCGCGAAGGAGAGAGCAAGTGAGTGAGTCGTTGTCCATCCAGCATGATGAAACCAGCCACCAGTTCGTAACGACTGTTGATGGTCATCGCGCCTATCTGGCCTACATGGATCTGGGCAAGCAGACGCTCGACATCTACCGCACCTTCGTTCCGGACAGCCTGCGCGGCCGCGGCATCGCCGCCGCCCTCACCGAGCACGCGCTGCAGTTTGCCGAGCGCAAGGGGTACAGCGTCATCCCGTCGTGCTCCTACGTCGAACGCTACCTGGAACGACGCCAGCGCCATACCGATACGGCGCTCTGACTCCTACAGCGCAGACATGAAAAAGCCGGGCAATCGCCCGGCTTTTTGTTTGCGCCTCGCGTGTCAGCCGCGCTGACGCTTGGGCAGGACGTCCTTGAGCTTGCTGTGCATGCTGCGCACGGCCTTCTCGGTGGTGTCCCAGTCGATGCAGGCGTCGGTGATCGACACGCCGTACTGCAGCTGGCACAGGTCCTTCGGAATCGGCTGGCTACCCCAGCCCAGGTGGCTTTCCACCATCAGGCCGACGATGGAGTTGTTGCCTTCGGCAATCTGGTTGGCGACGTTGTCCATCACCAGCGGCTGCAGGGCCGGGTCCTTGTTGGAGTTGGCGTGGCTGCAGTCGACCATCACGTTCAGCGGGATCTTCGCCTTGGTCAGTTCCTGCTCGCACAGGGCGACGCTGACCGAGTCATAGTTCGGCTTGCCGTTGCCGCCGCGCAGTACCACGTGGCCGTAGGCGTTGCCCTTGGTGGTGACGATGGAGACGCCGCCTTCCTGGTTGATGCCCAGGAAACGGTGCGGGCTGGAAACCGACTGCAGGGCGTTGATCGCCACGGTCAGGCTGCCGTCGGTGCCGTTCTTGAAGCCGACCGCCGAAGACAGGCCGGAAGCCATCTCGCGGTGGGTCTGGGATTCGGTGGTGCGTGCGCCGATGGCCGACCAGCTGATCAGGTCCTGCAGGTACTGCGGGGAGATCGGGTCGAGCGCCTCGGTGGCGGTGGGCAGGCCCATCTCGGCCAGGTCGCGCAGCAATTGGCGGCCGATGTGCAGGCCGTCCTGGATCTTGAAGGAGTCGTCCAGGTACGGGTCGTTGATCAGACCCTTCCAGCCGACGGTGGTGCGCGGCTTCTCGAAGTACACGCGCATCACCAGGAACAGGGTGTCGGAGACTTCCGCGGCCAGCACCTTCAGGCGCTCGGCGTATTCGTGGGCGGCCTTGATATCGTGGATCGAGCAGGGGCCGATCACCACGAAGAGGCGGTGGTCCTTGCCATCGAGGATGTCGCGGACGACCTGGCGGCCGTTGGCGACGGTGCGCAGGGCGGCGTCGGTCAGGGGGATTTCGCGCTTGAGCTGCTCCGGCGTGATCAGTGTCTCGTTGGAGGCAACGTTAAGGTCGTCGATCTGTAAATCAGCCATCGTGGTACTCAATCAGGTCACGGGTGCCGGCCGCCAGAAATCCCCGTGCGATGGGGCGCAGGCAAATGTGTCGCTAAGGGGAACCCGAACCTTAACCGTTCCGGCCCGGCCTCGACAATGGCTGGAGGCAGGAAAATGCCCGAATCACGGGCATTGGCGCGACTTTCTGCGCAGCTGTGATCAGACCGCGCAAAACAATGGGAAGTCCGCGGCGTTCTGCGCGATCCACTCCAGCGCCAGGTCCTCGATCGGCAGCTCGTTGCCCAGGGCCTGCGCCTGCTGGCGACGGTAGTGTTCGATCTGGCAGACCTGTTCGATCATCCGCGCCCGGAACAGCGTGTCTTCATCGATGAAGGCGATGCCCACGCGGTAGTCACTGCTCTGCTTGCGGCTCCAGGCGACTACGCCCGGGTAGCGCGCGGCATCGCCCAGCAGGGGGATGTGCAGTTCGATGGAGGTGCCGCGGCGAAAGCCGCGCGGTGAGTTGCACGCCACGCCGCCGAGGCTGATATTGTGCAACCGCTGGCGCGGCAGGAAGGTCTGCTTGCGGATGACCAGCTCGACCGGAAGGTCGCAAGGGTGACGCAGGAACTGACGCATGACGGAACGCTCCGACTGCAATCTTTTTGGTGTTGGCAGCTTGAGTATAGTGCCGGCGCTGGAGCTGACCGACCTGGATGCCGACCGCCGGCTGCTGGAGCTGCCGGGCGTGTCGCTGCTGATATTCACCGGCGCCGGCTGCTCCACCTGTCGCTGGGCGCGCCAGGCGCTGCCCGGGTTCGAGCTGCCCGTCGACCGCCTGTGCTGGATCGACGCCGGGCACAGCGGTGGCCTGGTCGAGCGCTATGACGTTTTCCACCTGCCCTCGCTGTTCCTGGTGCGCGACGGCCAGTTCCTCGGTGCCATTCACGCGCCCCTGCGCCCCGAACCCCTGATTCAAGCCCTGCGCGATGCCCTGTCGCGCCCTGCTGAGGACTTACCCTGATGACTCTGCGAATCGGCATCATCGGAACCGGCGCCATTGGCGGTTTCTACGGCCTGATGCTGGCCCGCGCCGGCCATGATGTGCACTTCCTGCTGCGCAGCGAGTATCCCGCCGTCGCGCAGAACGGCCTGCGCCTGAACAGCCAGGTGCATGGCGCGCTGAGCCTGGCGCCGGTGAATGCCTATGACGATGTGGCGCAGATGCCGCCCTGCGACTGGCTGCTGGTGGGTGCCAAGACCACCAGCAACGCCGACCTCGCGCCACTGATCGCCCGTGCTGCTGCCCCAGGCGCCAAGGTCCTGCTGCTGCAGAACGGCCTTGCCGTGGAGGATGAACTGCGCGCGCTGCTGCCCGAGCACATCCACCTGCTGGGTGGTCTGTGCTTCATCTGCGTACACCGCGCCGAGCCGGGTGTGATCGAGCACCAGGCCTTTGGCGGGGTGAACATCGGCTATCACTCCGGCGTGGCGCTCGAGGCCGAGGCTCGCCAGGCAATCGTGGAGGAGGGTGCCGCGCTGTTCCGCAGCGCCGGGCTGGATTCCAACGCCATGCCCAACCTGGAGCAGGCGCGCTGGCAGAAGCTGGTCTGGAACATTCCCTACAATGGCCTTTCCGTGCTGCTCGACAGCGGTACGCGGGCGATCATGGACAACCCCGATAGCCGCGCCCTGGTGGCGGAGTTGATGGAAGAAGTGATCGCCGGCGCCGCCGCCTGTGGTCATTCCCTGCCGCCGGGCATCGTCGGTGCGATGCTCAGTTCCACCGACGCCATGCCGGACTACCTGCCCAGCATGTACCATGATTTTGCCCAGCACCGGCCGCTGGAGCTGGGCGCTATCTATGCAGCGCCTCTGGAGGCCGCGCGCAAGGCCGGGCGCGAGTTGCCGAAGATCGAGGCGCTGCACCGCGCGCTGCGTTTCATCGACGCGCGTAACCAGGCACGCTGACGGACACCGGGGGAAGCATGGCGAAAGGGCTGGGCGACAAGCTGGTGGTGGCGATCTCTTCGCGGGCGCTGTTCGACCTGCGGGAAAGCCACCAGGTCTATGAAAGCGAAGGCGTCGAGGCCTATCGCCAATACCAGATCGCCCGCGAGGATGAAGTCCTGCCGCCAGGGGATGCCTTCGCCCTGGTGCAGAAGCTGCTGGCCCTCAACGGCGGGACCGACAGCGCGCCGGTGGAAGTCATCCTGGTCTCGCGCAACAGCGCCGACACCGGCCTGCGGGTGTTCAATTCGATCCAGCACTATGGCCTGGGCATCTCCCGCGCCGCCTTCGTCGGCGGCCGCAGCCCTTATCCCTACTTGAAGGCATTCAACTGCCACCTGTTCCTCTCGACCCACCTGGAGGACGTGCGCAACGCCCTGGATGCCGGCTTCGCCGCGGCCACCATCCTGTCCGGCGGCACCCGTCGTGAGGCCAATGGTGAACTGCGCTTCGCCTTCGACGGCGACGCCGTGCTGTTCTCCGACGACTCCGAGCGCGTCTACCAGCAGGGTGGGCTGGACGCCTTCCAGACCCATGAGCGCGAATCCGCCCGCGAGCCGCTTCGTGGCGGGCCATTCAAGCCCTTCCTGGCTGCGCTCAACCGCGTGCAGCAGGCCTTCCCGCAGGAGTCCTGTCCGATCCGCACGGCGCTGGTCACCGCACGCTCCGCGCCGGCCCACGAGCGAGTGATTCGCACGCTGCGCGAGTGGGACATCCGTCTGGACGAGTCGCTGTTCCTCGGTGGCCTGGACAAGACCGCCTTCCTCGAAGCTTTCGCTGCCGACGTGTTCTTCGACGACCAGCCAATGCACTGCGAGAAGGCGCGGGAGGTAGTGGCGACCGGCCACGTTCCCCATGGTGTAAGCAACGAGAAGAAAGTCGCCGGATAGCCGCCCGGCCGCGACATCCGGCCTTCTCGGAGCGATTCGCGTTCTCCTGCTACGCTGCTGGATAGGCCCCGCCGCGCAGGCAGTCGAGGAGGCCGCATGATCCGAACGATTCTTTACGCCACCGACCTCGGTCTCTACGCCCCCTACGTCCTTCAGCACGCACTTTCACTGGCCCGTGCCTACAGCGCCGAAGTTTATGTCGTGCATGCGGTGGAACCGCTGGGGTTGTTCGCCGAGTCCGTCCTGCAGACCTACCTGGACGAAGGCACGCTGAACGAGATGCGCACCAATGGCCTGACCAACGTCATGGGCAGCATCGAGCAGCGGGTGATGGAAGGGTTCCGCGATGAACTGGGGGAAGCGCGCCAGGACGCTGAGCTGATCCGCTCGGTGCGCGTGGTGCAGGGGGACGCGCCGATGGTGATCCTCGACGAGGCCAAGCGCCTGGACGTCGACATCATCGTCGCCGGCAGCCACAGCCATGGGGAAGGGCTGAACACGCCACTGGGCCGCACCGCCGCGCGCCTGGTGCAACTGGCCGAGGTGCCGGTGTACCTGGTGCCGATGCTGCAGCACCGCTGAAAGCTTTGTGACGAGTCGTCGGGCAAACCCGGAATTTCCGTGGGGCTTTAGACGAATGGCATGCAGGGCAAAAAAAAACGTCTAGTTTTATTCCTTAAACCATTAATATGGTTATAAAACGATAAGCCCTTGATCGCGGGTCGCGACATTCATTTCGAGGAAAGTCCATGAAGCTTCAGCAACTGCGCTATATCTGGGAAGTCGCGCACCACGATCTGAACGTCTCGGCCACTGCCCAAAGCCTGTATACCTCCCAGCCCGGTATCAGCAAGCAGATCCGCCTGCTGGAAGACGAGCTGGGCGTGGAAGTCTTCGCCCGCAGCGGCAAGCACCTGACCCGTGTCACTCCGGCCGGCGAGCGCATCATCACCACCGCCGGCGAAATCCTGCGCAAGGTCGAGAGCATCAAGCAGATCGCCCAGGAGTTCTCCAACGAAAAGAAGGGCACGCTGTCCATCGCCACCACCCACACCCAGGCGCGCTATGCGCTGCCCGGCGTGATCAGCGGCTTCATCAAGCAGTACCCGGATGTTTCCCTGCACATGCACCAGGGCACGCCGATGCAGATCGCCGAGATGGCCGCCGACGGCACCGTCGACTTCGCCATCGCCACCGAGGCGCTGGAGCTGTTCGGTGACCTGATCATGATGCCGTGCTACCGCTGGAACCGTTGCGTGATCGTGCCCCAGGGCCACCCGCTGACCAAGGTGCCGAAGCTGACCCTGGAACTGCTGGCCGAGCAGCCCATCGTCACCTACGTGTTCGGCTTCACCGGCCGCTCCAAGCTCGACGAGGCCTTCAACCAGCGTGGCCTGGTGCCGAAGGTGGTGTTCACCGCCGCCGACGCCGACGTGATCAAGACCTACGTGCGCCTGGGCCTGGGCGTCGGTATCGTGGCCCACATGGCGGTCGATCCGAAGCTCGACAGCGACCTGGTGATGCTCGACGCCAGCCACCTGTTCGAGTCCAGCGTGACCAAGATCGGTTTCCGTCGCGGCACCTTCCTGCGCGGATTCATGTGCGACTTCATCGAGAAGTTCGCCCCGCACCTGACCCGCGACCTGCTGGCCAAGGCCGTGCAGTGCCACAACAAGACCGAGCTGGACGAGCTGTTCGACGGCATCGAGTTGCCGGTCTACTGATTGTATCGAGCGCCACGAAAAAGCCCGGCATCTGCCGGGCTTTTTCTTTTTCCTTTCAGCGCAGCTGCCAGCGCAGCAACAGCAGGGCGGCGAAGGCGAGCGCCGCACCGACGAGGAAGGTCCAGCTGGCGCCGAAGCTCTGCCACAACCAGCCGGCCAGCACGCTGGCCAGCAGCATGGCGAGGCCGCTGGCGAGGTTGAACACGCCGAAGGCGGTACCCTTGAGGTCGGCCGGGGTGGTGTCGGCGATCAGCGTCGCCAGCAGCCCCTGGGTGAAGCCCATGTGCAGGCCCCAGAGTGCGACGCCGACGAGCATCAGCGACGTGGAATCGGCCCAGGCCAGCAGCAGGTCCGCCGCCACCAGCAACAGCATGCCGATGGCCAGCAGGCCGCTGCGGTCAGTGCGGTCCGACCACCAGCCCACCGGGTAGGCCGAGAGCATGAACAGCAGCGCCATCACCACCATCACCAGCGGCGTCCAGGCCATCGGCAGGCCGATATCCTGGGCGCGCAGCACCAGGAAGGCCTCGCTGAAGCGCGCGAGGGTGAAGACCGCGCCTATGCCCACCACCCACCAGTAGCGCGGCGGAAAGCTGCGCAGCGCCTCGCGATGGATCGGCGAGCGGAAGCGATGGATGCCCTCGGCCGGTTCCGGCTCCTTCACGAAGAAGACGATGGCCAGCACCGCAATAGCAGCTGGAATGCAGGCGAACCAGAACACCAGCGGCAGGTCGTTGCCCAGCCAGAGCATCAGCACGATGGCCAGCAGCGGGCCGGCGAAGGCGCCGACAGTGTCCATGGACTGACGCAAGCCGAAGCAGGCGCCGCGAATCGACGGCGGCGAGATATCGGCGATCAGGGCGTCCCGTGGCGCACCGCGGATGCCCTTGCCGATACGGTCGAGCAGGCGCGCGGCGAAGATGGTCTCGCCGGAGGTGGCCAACGGGAACAGCGGCTTGGACAGTGCCGCCAGGCCGTAGCCGAACAGCACCAGCCCCTTGCGACGACCAAGGAAGTCGCTGATGGCGCCGGAGAACACCTTGACGATCAGCGCGGTGGCCTCGGCGATGCCCTCGATCAGGCCGACCGCGACCATGCTCAGCCCCAGGCTGCCGACCAGGAACAGCGGCAGCAGGCTGTGCAGCAGCTCGGAAGAGACGTCCATGCACAGGCTGACGAAGCCCAGCGCCCAGACGGTGCCGGGAATGCGGGGGCGCGTGCGGTCCGAACCGTCGGCCATGGGGAAACGTCCTTGTGCATCAGGGGAGGGCAGGACAGTCTGGCCGATCGGCCATCAAGAAAGCGTCAAGCCCGGTGCTTGCACTCGTGCGCCTACAGACGATCGAGGTCGTCGCGCTGGGCCAGTTCGGCGAGGGCCTCGCGGGAGTCCAGTGGGAGCTCGCCGCGGCCTTCGAGCACTTCATGGAGGAAACTCATGAACACGGTGTAGACGACCTCGCGGCCGTCATCGTGGCGGACGACGAAGAAGGGCGCGGTGTCCACGCCGTACTGCGCGGCGACCAGCCAGCCAGTGCTGGCGGGGTTGCGTTCGTCGGCGACCAGGGTGCGGTCGATACGGTTCAGGTAGCCGCCCTTGACCAGGCGTTCGTGGACTTCGCGGCACTTGCGGCAGTCCTGGCCATCGGCCAGGACCTTCTTCACCAGGGTGATGCGCATGGAATCGGCTCCGCCGCAGGTTTGCAGGCGTCCGATCCTGGGCTGCGGGCTGACAGGTAAGTTTCCGTCAGCGAAAGGGTAAGACTTCAGGCTTTGCTGATCAAATTGCCAGCGTGCAGGCCGCACTCTTTCTGCGTGGCTTCTTCCCACCACCAGCGGCCTTCGCGCTCGTGCTGGTTCGGCAGTACCGGGCGGGTGCAGGGTTCGCAGCCGATGCTGATGAAGCCGCGCTCGTGCAGGCTGTTATAGGGGATTTCCAGCATGCGGATGTACGCCCAGACCTCTTCGCTGCTCATGTTCGCCAGCGGGTTGAACTTCACCAGCGGCTTCTCCGGGGTGGAGAAGGCGCCGTCCAGTTCGACCACGGCAACCTGGCTGCGGGTGCCGGGGCTCTGGTCCTTGCGCTGGCCGGTGGCCCAGGCGGTGACGGTGGAGAGCTTGCGCTTGAGCGGCTCGATCTTGCGGATGCCGCAGCACTCGCCGTGGCCATCCTTGAAGAAGCTGTACAGGCCCTTCTCCTTGACGAAGGGCTCCAGCAGGCGCGGGTCCGGAGTCATCACTTCGATGGCGATGCCGTAGTGTTCGCGGACCTGTTCGATGAAGCGGTAGGTCTCCGGGTGCAGGCGGCCGGTGTCCAGGCTGAACACCTTGACGTTCTTGTTGAGCTTCCAGGCCATGTCCACCAGCACCACATCCTCGGCACCGCTGAAGGAAATCCACAACTCGTCGCCGAAGTGCTCGAAGGCAAGCTTCAGGATGTCCTGTGGGGCTTTGCTGGCATGGGTCGCGGCGATTTCCGCGATATCGAACGGGAGGCTCATCAGGCGGTATTCCTAGTTTTAATGGCGCAAGGCGCTCTGTGGGCGCGATGGTAGCAAAGAGGCGGATATGCCCCTAAATAACCATCAGGAAGGTCGACTGTGGTGTTTGGGTATAAGCGCCGCGTTGCGCCGCTGGGAGCGAGCGGCTAGAGTGCCGCCTCTCAAGTCAAACCTGCGGGGAAATCGTTCGTGGAAATCGCCTGTCTCGACCTGGAAGGGGTTCTGGTTCCGGAAATCTGGATCGCCTTCGCTGAAAAAACCGGTATCGAAGCGCTGAAGGCGACGACCCGCGATATCCCGGACTACGACGTGCTGATGAAGCAGCGCCTGCGCATCCTCGACGAGCACGGCCTGAAGCTGTCCGACATCCAGGAAGTGATCGCCACCCTGAAGCCGCTGGAAGGCGCGGTGGAGTTCGTCGACTGGCTGCGCGAGCGCTTCCAGGTGGTGATCCTCTCCGACACCTTCTACGAATTCTCCCAGCCGCTGATGCGCCAGCTCGGTTTCCCGACCCTGCTGTGCCACAAGCTGATCACTGACGAGACCGACCGTGTCGTCAGCTACCAGCTGCGCCAGAAGGATCCGAAGCGTCAGTCGGTCATTGCCTTCAAGAGCCTGTACTACCGTGTGATCGCCGCTGGCGATTCCTACAACGACACCACCATGCTCTCCGAAGCCCATGCCGGCATCCTGTTCCACGCGCCGGACAATGTGATTCGCGAGTTCCCGCAGTTCCCGGCCGTGCACACCTATGAGGACCTGAAGAAGGAGTTCCTCAAGGCGTCGAACCGCCCGCTCAGCCTGTAAGACTGGCTGTGACGAAAAAGCCCCGCTGATGCGGGGCTTTTTCTTTGGGCTCTTTGTCGGAGCGCGCCATGCGCGATCGCGGGCATGGCCCGCTCCTACAGGTTTTCCAGGGTTCGCAGCAGCACGCCCACCTTGGTCAGCGACTCCTGGTATTCCTCCTCCCAGTTGGAGTCGGCAACGATGCCGCCGCCGGCCCAGCAGCTCGCCTGGCCGTCCTTCACCAGCACGGTGCGGATGGCGATGGAGCTGTCCATTTCGCCGCGAACGTCGAGATAGAGCAGGCTGCCGCAGTAGATGCTGCGCTGGGTCGGTTCCAGCTCGTCGATGATCTGCATGGCGCGCACCTTGGGCGCGCCGGTGATGGAGCCGCCGGGGAAGCTGCCTTCGAGCAGGTCCAGCGCGTCCTTGTCGTCCGCCAGTTCGCCGCGCACGCTGCTCACCAGGTGGTGGACGTTGGGGTAGGTTTCCACCGCGAACAGTTCGGGTACGCGCACGCTGCCGGGGCGGCAGCTGCGGCCCAGGTCGTTGCGCAGCAGGTCGACGATCATCAGGTTCTCGGCACGGTCCTTCTCGCTGGCAAGCAGGGCGTCGGCATTCTGTTGGTCGGCTTCGGGAGTTTCGCCCCGTGGGCGGGTGCCCTTGATCGGACGTGTTTCGACCTGTCTGCCGTGGAGCTGGATGAAGCGTTCCGGCGACAGGCTGAGGACCGCGCCTTCAGGCAATGCCAGATAACCGGCAAAAGGCGTGGGGCAAGCCTCGCGCAAGGCGCGATAGGCCAGCCACGGCGAGCCGCTGCAGGGGGCGCGGAAGCGCTGGGTGTAGTTCACCTGGTAGCAGTCGCCGGCCAGGATGTAGCCGTGCACGCGCTCCAGCGCCTGGCGGTACTGCTCGCGGCTCAGGTCCGGACGGAACGGCTCGGTGAGCCGGAAGGGCGGCAGGGCTGCGTCTTCGCGAGCGTTTTCGAACAGCGCGACCAGGCGCTCGCGTTCGCCAGCCGGCAGCGAGGGGTGGAACACCAGTTGGCTGCTGCGCTCCTCGTGGTCGGTGACCAGCGCCCAGGCGTACAGGCCCAGGCGCGCATCCGGGAGCGCGAGGTCGTCGAGGTTCGGCTCGGGCAGCCGCTCGACGCGCCGACCGAAGTCATAACCGAGATACCCGATCATTCCGCCGACGAATGGCAATTTGCGATTGCCTGGCACGGTCGCCTCGCCCAGGCTCTGCAGGGCGGCTCTTGCGCGGGCGAAAAAGCGCTTGGCCGATTCGTCGGCGATCGGTGCCAGTTCTGCCAATGGCCAGGCGCTCAGAAGGTCATAGCGTCCACGTGTGGCAATGGGTCGACCGGCGTCCAGGAGGACAGCGCCCGGTGCCCGATGGATCAGGGCGAAGCGTTCACCCGGGTCTTCCTGATACGGAAGCGGGTGCAGAAAACAGTCAGGCATGGGTAGCGGCGTGCAGGTAAATGAGGTGATCAGGTCGGCTGAAGCGTCGATCCTAGAGCTATTTCTTCAGTTTACGTAGTAAAAGCATTCTGATAAGAAGTGACGAATCCCACGCGGACAGCGCTCCGTACCAACAACGATAATGACATAGGGATACAGGCCGTGGATGTAGTGCTAGAGCCCGCAGCCGGCAGCCTTCTGCGCTCCAGATTAACACCCCCTCGGGTGCCTGCTGATTATTTGATTCGTCCCGAGGTCCAGAATGCCCTGGACCGTCACCCTTATGCCTCGATACTGCAGTTCTGCGCCCCGGCCGGTTTTGGCAAGACCACCGCGCTGGCGGCACTGGCCGGCAGGCGTGCTGCCGAAGGCCATGCGGTCGCCTGGCTCTCCCTGGAGAGCGGCGACGACGACCCTGGCCGCTTCTGCCTGAAGCTCATCCAGGCACTGGCCAGCGCCGTGCCGGGTACGGGCGAGGATGCGCTGGGCTATGTGCGCAACACCATGCGCGTACCCGTGGTCGCGGTCATGGAAAGCCTGCTGATGGATCTTTCCCGCGACGAGCGCAAGGTCCTGCTGGTACTCGACGACCTGCATGAGATCACCCATTCCGACGTCTTCGCCGGCCTCAATCGCCTGGTGCAGTACGCGCCGCCGGGCCTGACCCTGGCCATCGGCAGCCGCTCGCAGGCGCCGCTCAACCTCGCCACCTGGCGCGCCAAGGGGCTGCTGCTGGAAATCGGCCAGGACGAACTGCGCCTGTCCCGCGAGGAAACCCGCGAGTACCTCGCCCGTGACGGCCTGCAACTCGAAGATAGCTGCCTGCAGTCGCTGCACAACCAGACCGAAGGTTGGATGGCGGGGGTTCACCTGGTCAGCCTGTGGTTGCGCCAGCAACCGGGCGCTCCGGAAGACCTCAAGCTGCTCAGCAGCGACAAGGCGGCGGTGGGGGATTACCTGCTGCGCGCGGTGTTCGAGCGCCTGCCGGCGGACATCCAGGGCGCGCTCCTGTCCCTGGGTATCGCCAACCGCCTCAATGGCGACCTGGCCAACACCCTGACCGGCCGCCAGGACGGCCAGGCGCTGCTGGAGCACCTGGACAGCCTGCAACTGTTCCTCCTGCCGCTGGACCGCGACCGCCAGTGGTACCGCTTCCACCAACTGTTCGCCGACTTCCTCCGTGCCCGCCTGCGCGAGCGCGACCCGGAGCACTTCAAGCAACTGCATTTCAACGCCAGCCTGTGGTTCACCAATCACCACATGCCGACCCTGGCCATCGAGCATGCCTGCCTCGCCGAGGACCCGGAGATGCTCGCGGCGCTGGTGGACGGCTGCGGCCTGGACCTGATCAACCGGGGCCAGCTCTACCTGATTTCGCGCTGGCGCAAGCACGTACCGGACGAAATCGCCGAGCGCTACCCTATCCTCGTGCTGAGTGACGTCTGGGTCCGTGCCTCCGAGCTCAGCCTGCCCGAAGCCAACCGGATGATCGACGAACTGCTGGCGCGCTGGGGCGACACCAAGGGCAGCGGCCCGATGGGCAACCAGTACCTCTCGGCGCTGGCGGTGAAGGCCGTGCTGGCGCTGCAGAAGGACGATCTGGAGCAGTGCATCACCCTGGCGCGCAAGGTGGAGAGCCAGCTGGGGCAGAACTCGGCGTTCCTCGAAGGCGCCATCCTGCTGGTTGCCGCCTTTGCCCAGGTGGTAAGAGGCCAGGCCGAGCAGGCACGGCGGTTGATGGGCCTGGCCCAGCAGCGCAACCACTTCCTCGATGGCCGCTACCTGCACATGCAGCAGTGCACCATCGAAGTGGTGCTGGCGCTGGAGCAGGGGCAGGTCAAGCAGGCACAGATGCTCATCGAGCGGGTGCGCGAGCAGGCCATGCCGCTCTTCGACAAGCGCTCACAGGCCCTGGCGCTCCCCACCATCGCCGAGGCGCTGACCGCCTACTACCGCACCGAGCTGGACGGCCTGGAAGAGCGCCTGCGCTGGGCACTGGGCCGGGTCGACGTGGTCAATCCGATCGATCTCTACGCCCAGGGCATGCAGTGCCTGGCGCGCATCCAGCGACTGCAGGGGCGCGGCAAGGAGGCGCTGGCGACCCTCGGGCTGATGCAGACCCTGGCCTCGCGCAACCAGTCCTGGCGCTTCTTCGCCATGGCGGTGGGGGAGGAAATCAACCTGATCCTCCAGGAGACCGCCACCGATCGCTGCAAGCGCGCCGAGCAACGGCTCAAGGCCATCGACTGGGCCAAGCTCGCCAGCCATTACAAGCACATGCCGTTCAACCCGGTGCTCTGGGTACAGGGCATCAGCCGCATTCGCCTGCTCCAGGCGCGCGGTCATTTCAGCGAGGCGCTGCATGAGATCACCCAGCTGCGCGGCATGCTGCAACCCGGCTGGCACGGCCTGCAGCGTCTGCGCCTGGACCTGCTGGCGGCCCTGAGCTACCAGCGTCTGGGCTATCAGGAGCGTTCCCACAGCCTGCTCGGGCAATGCCTGGTGGGCGCCGAGCGGGAAGGGGTGCGGAGCATTTTCATCGAGGAAGGCGAGGGGATTCGCCAGCTGCTGCAGCAGCTGGAATCCACCGAGCGACAACCGGCGCTGCAGGTCTTCATTCGCGCAATGTTGACCGTCTGGCCGGGGCAGGAAGCACGCAGGTCGCCCGAGGTGCTCGAGGAAGGTCTGACCGACCGCGAGCGCGAGGTGGTATGCCTGGCGGCCCAGGGACTCTCCAACGAGGAGATCGGCCAGCAGCTGTCGCTGGCCCTGGGCACCGTCAAATGGCACCTGCACAACATCTACGAGAAGCTCAAGGTGCGCAATCGGACCCAAGCGATACGCCGTGCCCGCGAGCTGAGTCTGCTCTGACATGACGACCCTGACCACCCTGCCGCAGCAGCCGATGCCGCTGCTGCGCACCAAGCTGTTCCCGCCGCGCACCGACAGCGATTCGCTGCTGCCGCGGCGTGCCCTGATCGACCGCCTGTACGCCAACCGCCAGCAGCGCGTGCTGATCCTCAGCGCCCCGGCCGGCTTCGGCAAGAGCACCATCCTCAGCCTGTTCCGCCAGCGCCTGATGGAGAGCGGGGCGCGGGTCGCCTGGATGTCCTGCGACGAGGGCGACAGCGAGCCGCAGCGCCTGGTGCAGTACCTGGTAGCGAGCATCCGCAGCATCGAGGCGGAGTTCGGCACCAACACTTCGAACCTGCTGCAGTCGGACATGACCCTGCCGCTGGAAGGCATCATCGACGCCTTCCTCTCGGATCTCGCTCGCCTGGACGGCCCGCTCTACCTGTTCCTCGACGACTTCCACCAGATTCGCCACCCGGCCCTGGCCCACGGCGCGCGTTACCTGATCGAGCACCTGCCGGACAACATCCGCCTGGTCACCAGCACCCGCTATCGCCCGCGCTTCCTGGTGGACGAACCGGGGCTCGCACCCTGGGCGTTCTGCCTGAGCGGCGACGACCTGCGCCTGACCCGCGAGGAAACCGATACCTTCCTCACCGAGCTCAAGGGGCTGGCCCTGAGCGACAGCGAGCTCAAGCTGCTGCACAAACGCACCGAGGGCTGGATTACTGCGCTGCACCTCGCTGCCCTGGCGCTGGCGCGCAATCCGGATCGCGCGGCGTTGCTCAAGGGGCTTTCCGGCACCGAGCGCGACCTCGCCGATTACCTCGCCGAGGATGTGCTGCGCAGCCTGCCTGAGCCGCTGCAGCAGTTCCTCGACCAGACCTCGGTGCTCGACGAATTCTGCGCCGAGCTGTGCAACGCCCTGACCGGGCGGCGCGATGGCCTGGACATGCTGATGCGGCTGCAGAACGAACAGTTGTTCATCATCCCGCTGGACGACCAGCGCGAATGGTTCCGCTACCACCACCTGTTCGCCGAATTCCTCCAGGGCCGCCTGGCGCGCAATGCCGACCCGACACCGCTGCTGCACGCGGCGGCGCGTTGGTGCGAAGGGCGCGACATGGCCGACCGGGCGATCAAGTACGCCCTGCGTGCCCGTGACTATGCCTTCGCCGCCGACCTGCTGGAGCGCCAGGGCGCCCGACTGATCGCCGGCAACCGCGTCTACGGCATCCTCGGCATGCTCGGCAGCATTCCCGCCGAGGTGATCCGCGAGCATCCGGTGTTCCAGATCTTCTACGCCTGGCAGTTGGCCTTCGAGCAGAAGTTCGCCGAGGCCGAGGCGCTGATCGAAGAGCTCAGCGTGCGGCTGCTGCAAGGGCAGGGCAAGGTGCGTCACTTCGGCATGGCCGAATTGCTCGCCGTGGCCCAGGTACTGAAGGCGCTGGTGCTGCTCTACCAGGACAAACTGGAAGCCTGCCTGAAGGTGGCGCGCCAGTGGCTGGCGCTGGTGCCCGGCAACCAGCCGGTGTTCCGTGCCAGCCTGTCGTGCATCCAGGCGGCAGCCTATGCGCTGCTGGGTGACTACGCCGAGGCGGCCAATGCCATCGGTGTCGCCCGCGATTGCCTGCGCATGGCCGACAGTGAATACCTGCAGGTGGTCGTCAGCATGATCGAGGCGCTGATCTGCAAGGAGCGCGGCGAACTGGAGCGCGGCCGAACCATCGCCGAAAGCGCGCGCAGCCGTGTGGAACGCGTGTTCGGCCGACGCAGCCGGGTAGGTGGGCCGCTGTCGCTGGCCTATGCCGACCTGCTGTATGAGCAGGATCGCCACGGGGCGATCCTTGCCGAACTGCCGCTGGCGACCACCTGGCGCGACGTCGCCACGCCGGTGGAACTGATCAGTCGCGGTCAGTTGGTGATGGCCAAGGCTCGATTCTTCGCCGGCGAGGCCGAACAGGGGTTGGCCCAGCTCGACGAATGGCTGGTTGGCCTGCAGTCGCCGGGCTACGAGCGGGTGCATGCACTGGCCATGAGCTGCAAGGTGCAGATGCTGCTGTGGATGCGCCGGCCGAACGAGGCCGAGCGGGTCTGCCTGCAGTTGGCGCGGCACCTCGATGGCCTGAGCGCCGAACGCTATGCCGATGCCCACGCCGCGCTGGTCATGGCGGAAGCGCGCCTGGCCCTGTCCGAGCGGCACGCCGAGCGCGCGCAACAGCGTCTGGAATCCTGCCTGGCGGGCTTTACCACGCCCTATCAACGCGACCGACGGCTGCGTCTTTCGCTGTTACTTTCTGTGGCGTATTGGCAGAAAGGTAACAGCGAAAAGGCCTTCACCCTGTTCGCTCCCACCCTGGAAGAGGCCTGGAACCTGGGTTATCGGCGCCTGTTCCAGGACGACGCGCTCTGGCTGCTGCCGCTCTGGGAGGCCTGGAAAGCGGCCGAACCCAAGCGCGCATCGGCCTGGCAGGGCGTCGCGGAAATGCTTCGCGAACAGTGCCGCAGGCTTTCCGTTGACCCGGAAAGTTTCGATGAAAATCAAGATGTTAGTCATCGCGAGCGGGAGATTCTGCGGCTTGTGGCGGCGGGCTTGTCGAACCGGGATATCGCCCAGGCGGTGCACCTGTCGGAGGC
This sequence comes from Enterobacterales bacterium AE_CKDN230030158-1A_HGKHYDSX7, assembly GCA_046940325.1. Classification (GTDB taxonomy): domain Bacteria; phylum Pseudomonadota; class Gammaproteobacteria; order Pseudomonadales; family Pseudomonadaceae; genus Pseudomonas. The sequence continues at coordinate 113,800 of JBKYMN010000007.1, forward strand.
CACCATCAAGTGGCATCTGCACAACCTGTTCGCCAAGCTTGGCGTGCGTAGTCGGACCCAGGCGGTACTCAAGGGGAAAAGTCTGGGATTGCTGAGCGAAGCTTGAGTCAGACGGTTGGTTTTGCGCCATCCCTTGGATGGGCTGGCAGGTTCATGGCGGGTCAGTAGCTTGGAGATCAGGACGCGAAGCCTCGTGCTTCACGAATCCATGCCCGCGGCGCCTAAGGAAGAAGTCGTGGGTCTGGAGATCGGCAACATCAGCCGGTCAACCTGCAGCGGGGCAGGACGCCCCTTGCAGTGCCTGGGGCAACCCACCTGAACACTGGAGAGTTATAACAATGAAAATCAAGCAACTGGTTCTCGCAAGCGCAGTTCTGGCCGCTCCGTTCCTGGCACATGCCGACATGAAATCCATGGATGACGCTGCACTGTCCGGTATCACCGGCCAGGATGGCATCAGCATTTCCGGTACCTTCAACGCCCAGATCGGCGCGATCACCTACAAGGACGCCGACACCAACGGCGGTTCCCTGGTCCTGCAGGGTATCCACCTGCCGAGCGTGACCATCGCCGACAACGCGCCGATGACCATCGACGTGGTGAAAACCAACATTACCCCGGTTGGTGGCGGCACTGCGGTTGCCACCGAGCAGCTGGCCATCGGCCTGCCCACCGTGACCGGCGACGTGACCGTCGACGCCGTCAAGGTTGGCGCCACCGGCGCCAGCATCGGCTCGCTGACCGTTTCCAACCTGAACCTGGCCGGTTCGACCGTGAAGGTCTGGGGTCACTGATCCCCGGGTTGAGAAGGCTGTAACCCTTGCCGGCGCTTGCCGGCAAGGTTCTTCCAGGAATGAAGAGAGGGGGCTGGATGTTCGAGATTCTGCTGGGAAGCCTGCTGGGGTTGTTCGGATTTACCCAGGCGGTGGACACCAAGCCGCAGCAGCAGGGCACAGTGAATATCTCGCAGCCGCTCACGCCCAACGGTCCGTTCCGCGAGTCGGTGCAACTCGAGCCGATGAGCCAGGTGCAGTTCCGCAATGTGATCCGCCAGGCCTATGACTACAGTTGCGGCTCGGCGGCCTTGACCACGCTGCTGGACTACTACCTGGGCCGCAACCTGGAAGAGCGTCAGGTCATGGAAGGCCTGATCAAGTACGGCGAGGCGGACAAGATCGTCCAGCGCCGTGGCTTCTCGCTTCTGGACATGAAGCGCTATGCCGCCGCACTCGGCTACAAGAGCGGTGGCTTCCGTGCCGAGTTCTCCGACCTGGACTCGCTCGAACACCCGGCGCTGGTGCCGATCCACTATGCCGGTTTCAAGCATTTCGTCGTGGTTCGCGATGTCTACAACGACCACGTCTTCGTTGCCGATCCTGCCTTGGGCAACATCAGTTTTACCCGCGCCCGTTTCGAAGAGATCTGGGACCAGAACGTGCTCTTCGTCATCTACCCCAGCGGCCAGGAGCCGAAAAACGCCCTGGAACTGCGCGAGGCCGACCTGCGCCTGGTAGACGACCGGACCGTCAGCCTGCTGGCCTTCCGCGAGTTCCCGGAGATGAGCAAGTTCACCCAGAACCAGATTGGCGAAGCCGCCTCGAAGGGGGATGTCCAGTACATCCGGCGCAAGTGATTGCCCGATCGGCCCATACGAATAAGAACAAGACCAGGGGATAGCAACATGGATTTCAAGGGGTTTGCGTGCGTTGCCGCTCTGGCCTTGCTGGCGAGTACCAGCACCATCGCCGAAGAAGCGACAACCGAGGACGCGCGTGACGCGCTGGCCAAGAAGGACACCGACGCCGACAGCGCCAAGGCGCTGGAGCAGGTGTTCCAGGCCGCCGAGAAGAGCTACACGCTACTCAAGAAGGGCGAGCGCCAGCTGACCTATGGCTTCGACTACACGCTGACCCGCGACACCCGCCTGCAGGCCGTGCGCACCGGCGAGAACGTCTACAGCGTGCTGGCACAGAGCGAGGCTCAGCACACCTTCACCAACTCCTTCACCTTCGACTACGGCATCTGGGACAACCTGACCTTCAGCATGCGCCTGCCGTTCGTGGCCAAGTACGACACCGAACGCGACATCCATGCCTACAGCCTGGGCGACATCTCCACGACCCTGCGCTGGCAGCCGTGGGCGGCGCGCCGCGGTCGCCCGGTCACCACACTCTACGCAACCCTGGGCCTGCCCACCGGCGACAGTCCCTACAAGAGCAACGTGGAAGACGACGTCTCCACCGGCAGCGGCTACTACAGCCTGGGTGCCGGGGCGAACATGTCCTACGTGATCGACCCGGTCGTGCTCTACGGCTCGCTCGGTTACACCTACAACATGAAGGTCGACGACATCCACCAGAACCAGTACGGCGAAGAGCTGCAGAAGGTGGTGCCCGGCGACACCATCAACTTCGCCATGGGCATGGCCTACGCGCTGTCCTACGACGTTTCCCTCGCCACGTCCTACCAGATGGCCTACTCGTTCAAGAACAAGTACTACTTCAACGACCGGTCGGTGGAAGCACCGGAGCAGACCAGCGCGATCATGAACTTCTCGCTGGGCCTGCGAACATCGCCGGACTACATCGTCAACGTGAACGCCGGTTTCGGTCTGACCGAAGACTCGCCGGATGTACTGCTGGGGCTTTCCCTTCCCCTGGATATCCAAGGCCTCAAGGCCCAGTAACCGACGAGCGACCAACACATGACTATGCGCATTTCGCCGCTTGCGGTGGCGATGGCAGGGGTAAGTCTTGGCTGGGCGACGCTGGCCAATGCCCAACTGGCGAACGATCTGACCATTGGCAACCCCAAGGCCATGGCCATGGCCAACGCGGTCACGGCCGACTCCACCGGCATCGACGCCGTGCACTACAACCCCGCTGCCCTGACCAAGCTCAAGGGCCGCCAGACCGCGATCAAGCTGATCACCGGGGTCATGGACATCCGCGCCGGCTTCCACGCGCCGCCGGACTATGGTTCCTCTTCCTTCGGCCTGGATGACGACCCGGTAGCCGGCGAGAACAGCCGTACCCTGACCCCGACCATGTACCTGCCGGGTCTGGGGGGCATGACCGACATGCCGTTGCTGGTGGCACCGCTCGCGGGCCTGTCGATCAACCCGCCGGGCTCCAAGTTCACCTTTGCCACCAACGTCTATGCACCCCAGGCGCTGGGCTACTCGCGGGACTCGGACAGCGATCCGGCGCGCTACGAAGGCCGTCGCGTCTCGCTGCAGCGCATCACCTACTTCTCGCCGTCGCTGGGCTACCAGATCAACGACGAGCTGTCGGCGGGGCTGAGTGTCGGCTTCTCCCACCAGGCCATGGCGCTGGATACCGACTTCCGCAACCCGGGCCTGCTCACCGGCCTGCTGCAGACCCTGCACGACACCACCTGCGTGCCCGGCGCGCAGGAGATCGTCGAGCTGGTATTCAACGTCTGCGGCGGGCGCATCGGGCCCTACGAGTCCCTGGCCAATCTCAAGCTGGACATGCAGCAGACCCTCTCGCCGAGCTTCAACCTCGGTGTGCTCTGGGAGCCCTACGACTGGTTCGCCTGGGGCGCGACCTACCAGAGCGAGTCGCGCATGAAGCTCAAGGGCAAGTACCGGGTGGACTACTCCCAGGACTGGCAGGGCTTCTGGTCCGGCCTGCAGAGCTCGGTGTTCGGCGCCTTCCTGAGTCCGCTGTTCCCCTACGGCAACACCGACGAGGAGCATGGCGTGGCGACCCTGAACCTGGTCAACCCGGACAGCTTCTCCACCGGCATCAAGGTGCGCCCCTTCGACAAATGGCAGTTCAACTTCGACCTGAAGTGGACCGATTACAGCGACTGGAACAAGTTCGAGATCGAGTTCGACAAGGAGCTCGACCTGCTGCGCATCGCCAAGAACTTCGCGCCCAACGGCGCCACCGACCACAGCATCATCCTCGACCGTGGCTACCAGGACACCTGGAGCTATGCCATGGGTGTGCAATACGACGTCAACGACCGGCTGCAACTGCGAGCAGGTTACGAGTACCGCCCCTCCGCCATTCCCAAGGACAAGGCCGACGCCCTGGTGCCCATTGGCGACGCCAATCTCTACGGCCTGGGCCTGGGCTACCAGTGGGACAAGGACACGGTGATCGACCTGGGCTTCAACTACTTCGTCTCCAAGCAGCACATCGAAGCAGGCAGCAGCTGCAACCTGAACTGCACCGGCATCGACAACCTGGTCTACAACCCTTATGCGGGCCTGGACGTCGATACCACGGTGAAGGCCTACGTCTTCGCCATGACCTACCGCACCACCTTCTGAGGGCATGAACATGGGCAGGCTGACCCTCCTCATCTCCTGCATCGCCGCCGTCGGCCTGAGCGCCTCGGCGGTGCAGGCCGCCAGTGGCCGCTACCTGTCGTGGATCGACGACAGCGGCCAGGTGCACAACACCTTCGTCGACGCCAACTACGCCCAGCAGCAACGCCAGGCGGACAAGCGCATCGACCAGAGCGATCGCGCGCGCCTGGTCGACCTGAGCGCCACCCAGTGGCCGGGCAGCAAGCCGGCAGGGGAGAGCAAGCGTCGCTACTTCACCTGGGTCGACGCCCAGGGCAACCTGCAGAACAGCTTCTACGCCGCCGGCCAGGTGGCGCCGGGAAGGGCGGACTACGTACTGCCCAACGGCGACCATTCTTCGGAATACATCGACGCCGAGTCCTATGAGGATCGCGGTTTCGTCCGCAGCGAAAACGGCAGCCCCTACTTCACCTGGGTGGATGAGAGGGGCCAGGTGCGCAACTCGCCCATCACCAGTGAGCAGCGCGCCGAGGCTTTCCGCCGGGGCGAGCAGGGCGGCAGCCAGATCGCCTTTACCGAAGGCCGGCAGATCGACCTGAAGAACCGCCCGGCCAACCTGCCGGGGCTCGATGGCGCGGGCGAGCAGACTGACGCCATGAAGGCGCTGCTCAAGGGCAGCGGCAAGACCCTCGACGATCTCTACGTCGACCTGCAGCGGCGCTGCTGCGATCAGATGGGCGATGGCGACTTCACCGAGCTGTCCTCGGACGAGCCGCGCTACGAGGAGCTGAACAGGTTCTCGCCGAGCTTCGACTTCCCCATGGGCAAGAGCTACTTCGTGGCGATGAAGCTGCCCAGTTCCCAGCGCGTCTATGGGTTGCGCGTACGCAGCTTCGCCAACCACCAGGTGGTCTATCCCTCCTTGCTGTTCCTCGACGAACACAAGCGTCCGACCCGCCTGGTGAGCGATGCGGTTTACAAACTCAACCCGGAAACCTGGTACCGCTACGCCTTCATCGAGGGGACCATCCCGGTGCGCGCCAACCAGGGCGAGCGCTATGTTCTGCTGCTCACCACCGACGAGGACCGCAGCCTGCAGACCCTCGACAACAAACCCTACAAGCGTCCGCTGGAAGACCTGGCGGTGAACGAGGCGGGGATGAAGGTGCGCGAGCACAGCGACCAGGGTGGCTTCGAGCTGGCGGTGGTGCGCTGAGCTGATGCTCTTTGTAGGACCGAGGAGGACGCCTGGTTCTTGCTCGCGAACGGATTCCCCGGCGGCTCCGCAGCCAAGCGGTACGCGAGCAAGCTCGCTCCTGCAGGCAGGTAGCGCAGCGGTAGCCCCATGAAAAAGCCCAGCGATTGCCGGGCTTTTTCATGGGGCGGGACGCCTCAGACTTCTTTGGGATGCACGTGGCCGAACAACTGCTGCGAGAAGCGCACGCGCTCCTCCACGGTTTCCTTCACGCCCTTGGCTTCCAGCTCGGCGAGGTGTGCCTCGACAGCGTGGGTGCGCAGGGTCAGGCCGCAGTCGTTGGCGATCTGGATGTTGAGGCCGGGGCGGGCGTTGAGCTCGAGGATCAGCGGGCCCTTGTCCTGGTCCAGCACCATGTCCACACCGATGTAGCCCAGGCCGCACAGCTCGTAGCAGCCGGCGGCGAGCTTCATGAAGCCGTCCCAGTTGGGCAGTTGCACGCCATCCACTGCGTTGGTGGTGTCCGGGTGCTTGCTGATCTTGTTGTTCAGCCAGGTGCCACGCAGGGTCAGGCCGGTGGCCAGGTCCACACCCACGCCGATGGCGCCCTGGTGCAGGTTGGCCTTGCCGTTGGACTGGCGGGTCGGCAGGCGCAGCATCGCCATCACCGGGTAGCCCATCAGCACGATGATGCGGATGTCCGGCACGCCTTCATAGCTGATGCTCTTGAAGATCTGGTCCGGGGTCACCCGGTACTCGATCAGCGCGCGGTCGCGGTGGCCGCCCAGGGAGTACAGGCCGGTGAGGATGCTGGAGAGCTGATGCTCGATTTCCTCATGGCTGATGATCCGCCCGGAGACCGTCTTGTAGCGCTCCTCGAAACGGTCCGCGATCACCAGGATGCCATCGCCGCCGGCGCCCTGTGCCGGCTTGATCACGAAGTCACTGCGCTCGCCGATGATTTCCGGCAGGCGCTCGATTTCCTTCTCGGTGGAGATGATCCCGTACATTTCCGGGACGTGGATGCCCGCCTCGATGGCGCGCTCCTTGGTGATGATCTTGTCGTCGACGATCGGGTACAGGTGCCGCTGGTTGTACTTCAGCACGTAGTCCGCGTTGCGTCGGTTGATGCCCATGATGCCTTTGGCTTCCAGGGCTTTCCATCGCTTGATCAGGCCAAACATGGCTCAGTCCTTCAGGAAGGCTTTGAAGCGGAACAGTTCGGTCAGGCGGTAGCCGCGGTAGCGACCCATCGCCAGCATGAACGCCACCAGGATCAGCAGCACGGCCGGGAAGGTGAACACGAAGTACACCAGCTCCGGTACGCGCATCAGGATGTGCGCCAGGGCGGCGGCGAACAGGGTGCCGATGGCGGCCTTCATGGCGTGGGCGGCGCCGCGCTCTTCCCAGGTGATCGACAGGCGTTCGATGCTCATGGTCAGGATCACCATGGGGAACAGGGCTACCGACAGGCCGCTCTCGAAGCCGAGCTTGTGGCTGAGCAGGCTGATGGCGGCGATCATCACCACCACGAAGGTCAGCACCACCGACAGGCGCGGCAGCATCTGCAGCTTCAGATGCTCCAGGTACGAGCGAAGTGACAGGCCCAGCGCGGTGATCACCGTGAACAGACCGATGCCCCACTGCAGGCCGGTCTCGCGGAAGGCCAGGGCGATCAGCACCGGGGTGAAGGTACCCAGGGTCTGCAGGCCGATCAGGTTGCGCAGCACCAGGATCACCAGCACGCCGAACGGGATCATGATCATGATCTGGAAGGTCTGCTGGGTGGACAGCGGCAGGCCGTACAGCGAGTACTCGAGGAAGGCGGCGTCGGTGTTCTCGTCCGACAGCTTGGCCAGGCGGATGGCGTTCATCTCGCTGCTATTGAGGCTGAAGCTGACCTGGGCCTTCTTGCCGCCTTCGATGGACAGCAGGCTTTCGTCACCCAGCCACCAGATCAGGCGATCGTTGGGCAGGCCGCGCTCGCCGGTTTCCGGGTTGAAGTACAGCCATTCCTTGCCGTTGTAGCTGCGCAGCCAGAGTTCGGGCTGCTGCGGCTGGTTGGCGATCAGGCGGATGGTGTGTACGCGCTCCAGCGGCACATGGGCCACCGCGAGCAGGGTCTCGACCACGTGGGAGCGCTTGTCCAGGCTGGTGTCGCCGGCCAGCAGCAGTTTCACGTTGTCGTCATTGAGGTTGTTGGCGCGCTTGATCGCTTCGCTGACGAAGGTCTCGACGTCCGCCGAGTGCTGGCGGATGGGCGCGATCAGGGCTTCGGCGGCAATCTTGTCCGGGCCTTCCAGGGGCAGGCTATCGCGGAAGATCGGGCCCTTTTCCTTGGCCTTTTCGCTGGCGCCGGCGTAGCGCTTGGTCAGTACCAGGCGGTAATAGAGGGTCTGCTGGCCAGTGGCGCGGCGCGAGGACCAGGTCACCTTGCGGTTGCCGTCCGAGCGGTTGATGCCCACGCCGTAGTTGTTGGAGACGAAGCTCTCGTTGAGGCTGACGTAGTCCTGGGTCAGCGGCGGTACGAACATCTGCACCTTCACCGGGGTCTTCGGCGTGGCGACGAACTCGACCTTGGCGTCGATGTTCCACAGGTCGTCGGTCTCGGCCTCGGTCATGGGAATGCCGAGGACGAAGATCTGGTAGGCGGTGATCGCGACGCCCAGCGTCAGCAGGATGGCGATCAGGACCTTCAGATGCAGGGTAAGAGAGCGCATGGGTTTACTCGGCAGGTTTCGCTACGGGTTGGCAGCCGGGCTTGCCGGCGGCGTATTTCAGGCTCGGGTCGACCAGGGCGCCGAAGCGCTTGAGCGCATCGGAGCCGATCAGAAGCGGGTATTGGAAGGCGCTGCGGTCGGTAAGGTTCACTTCGATGGTGCGCAGGGCCTTGCCCATGCACAGCTCGAGCTCGATCACCGGGCGCGCGGTATAGGCCTTGCCTTCGTCCGGATCGTAGTCGCCGTGGCGGCGCTTGATCTTGCTGATGCGCGCCAGCGGCTTCTCGATCGGCTGGCTGTCGGCGGTGTCGGTGGCCAGGTAGAAGCGCACCCAGGTCTCGCCATCGCGCTTGAAGCGCTTGATGTCGCGGGCACTGAGGGATGCGGTCTTGGCGCCGGTGTCGAGCTTGGCGGCCAGTTCGATGTCCAGGTCGTTGATCCGGGCGTATTCGTTCAGGCCATAGACGGTCTTGCCGGCAGCGGCACTGATGCCGGGAACCAGAAAGAGGCTCAGGAAGAGGAGCAGGGCTGTGGGCTGGAGTCTCATGGGCCTTGATGAGTGAGTGGCCGCAAAGCCTTGAAAATGAACGTTCCGGTCGTCACCCCGGTGGCAATGGCCGACCTGCCGGCCGACTGCGCCGGGTGATGCCAGGCAATAGCGCGCCGAATTCTATCATGTGGTTTTTCGCTGGCGACAGTCGGCTGGCGCCTTGGCAAGGGATTTGTTTCAGGCCCATGACAGCGCTGCCGGTGCCCGCCAGGAGCTGCAGCGGCCGGCGGGCTCAGGGGTTCGTGTCGGGCAGGCTGACCTCCGTCCAGCTGCTGTCCGGGTCGAAGCGGGTCATCTTCTTGGCGATCTTTTCGCTCTCCGGGCCGAGGTTCTTGGAGAAGATCTCGCCGTCGTGGCTGATCATGAAACTCATGACGCCACTGTCGCCGTACTTCACCGGCCAGGCGACGAGGGCGAAGCCACGGGTCATCCTGCCGCCGATCAAGTAGTCGTAGGCGCCCCCGGGCGCCGAGGGGCCCTGGGCGGTGAGGATGCGGTAGTGGTAGCCGTGCCAGCCGTCGCCCGGCAGATCGTCGCCGAACAGCGGGCCGAGCGGGCTCTCCTCGCCGCCGTCTTCCTCGGGCCAGTACAGGCCGTCGTGGTGTCCGTCGCTGCTGACGAATTTCTGCGCGTACTCCAGGATGCCATCGCCATTGCGGTCGACCTCGGCGAAGTCCATCTGCGCGTCGTGATAGGCCTGCACCGCCTCCAGGGTCGATTCCTCGTTGCGGCCGATTCGGCGGATGCGGATTTCCTCGCCGCCGGCCTTGGCGTTGAAGGCCCAGCCGTTTTTCTCATGCATGATCGGCAGGGGCAGTCGCCAGGGATCGTTGCCGACCACCAGGTGAGCGAGGTGGGGGTTGTCCTTCTCGATCAGGTGCTTGTCCTTGTAGTGGGCGAGAAAGGCGTCCACTTCGCTCCGATCGATGCCGGCGGTCGGAATGTAGCTCTGCCAATCCTTGCCCAGCAGGGCGGCCAGGCGTTCGGGGTCGGCTTTCTCGGTACCCAGTGCGGCGATGAAGGCATCCGCGGCCGCGTCGGGGGTGGGGAAGCTGTCCTGGGCCAGCAGGCTGCCGGGCAGGCTGGCGAGGAGGGCGAGCGCCAGCAGGCGCGAGGCGATGGGCATGGCTCGTCTCCTTATCGACGTCCGCCGCCACGCGGCGCGCGGGCAGGGCGTTGCACGGTATGGCCGGCGCGAGCGGCCTGCGGGCGGCTGGCGGCGGCGCGGCTGACCTGCCCGCGGTTGGCGAGTTCACGGGACTGCCTCGGGTTGTTGGCGCCGGCGAAGGCATTGTTGCGCGGTGCCTGGGTCCGGGCGTGCTGCTGGCGGGCCTGTTCGCGGATCTGCTGGTTGTTCTGCGTCCTCGGGCGTTGTTGAGCCTGGGTGTTGCGGTTCTGCAGGGCGTTTTGCGCGCGCTGCCGGTTCTCGGGATTGTTGTTCAGCTCGCGGGAGGCGTTCTGCGCACGTTCGCGGGCCTGGTTGAGGTCGCGTGGCTCGCGGTTCGCCTGTTGGGCGCGCTGCAGGGCCTGCGGATTGTCGCGCAGGTCGCGGGTGGCGGCCTGGGCGCGTTCGCGCGCCTGCTGGTTGTTCGCCGCCGGGGCGATACCACGCTGGGCCAGGCTTTCCCGTGCGCGGGAGCGCTCCTGCGCGCGGGCCGAATCGAAGCCGCGCGCGGCTTCGCGCTGTTCGCCGCCGGCCAGCCGGCGGTTGTACTGCTCGCGACTACGGGCGTCACGATAGGGCACGCCGTTGCGGTAGGTCGGGTCGTGGCGCCAGGCGGTGCGATTGCCGTTGACCGTGCGATTGCTGTTGAAGTCGCGGTTGACGTTGACGTTCCGGTTGCTGTTGAAGTTGTTGTAGTGCTCCACGTCGACGTCGATCTCGTGGTCATCCCAGTCACAGTCGCCCCAGAGCGACCCCACGATGGCGACGCCCGCGCCGAAGGCGAGGCCGGTGGCCAGCGCCGTGGCGACCGGATATTCCGGCGGTGGCGGGTAATAGACCGGCGGGCTGGAGGGGTAGGCCCAGGTGCCGTAGACCTGTGTCGGGTTGTAGCTGGGAACGTAGACCACCTGCGGGTCGGCGGGCTCGATGATGATCGTCTGCGCCGGCGCGCTTTGCTGCACCACCGCGGTACTCCCGGCGGAAGCCGGCTGGGCCGCCGGCGCCGGTTTCACAGTGACGGTCTGCTGCTGGTTGGATTGCAGGTTGCCGGCGGCCTGGGCTTGCCGGCGCAGGCGCTGGATGGAGTCCATCACCGCGTCGGGTTGGGCCAGGAAGGCGTCGCCGACGCGCTGCACCCACACCGGGTCCTGTCCCAGGGTGGCCAGCACCAGGGGGAAGGCAACCAGCGATTGCACGCTGGGGTCCCATGGCTGATCTGCCACCTGCTTGACGGCGTCATCGCCACTGACTTTGGGGTGGGCCTTGGACCATGCTGCCGCATCGGCCACATTGCCGGGATAGGTGGTCGCCATCAGGACCTGTGCCAGCAGCGAGTCGGGATACAGCGCCAGCGGCGCGAGCATCTGGTCGAGTTGCTCGGCGGTGAACACGGCCTGGGCTTGTGCCTCTGGCGCGGCAGCGGTCGGCGCCGTGGCTGGCGGCGCGGCGGCGGGCGGGGGTGTCGGCGCAGGCGCAGGCGCAGGTGCTGCGGCGGGTTGCTCGGCGGCAGGCGGGGGAGGAGTGGCCGTCTTGGCCTTGGGCGGCTCATCCGAATCACAGCCCGACAGCGCCAGCAGGACGACCAGAACCAGATACTGACATTCTCGCATGGCGCTCTCCTGTGCCGTTGCCGTGGAATGCCCGCCCCATGACTCAAGTCATGGGTAAATCGTGGGTCTGGAGAATGATAGGCGTATCGGCGCAAGGCTGCCGAAACAACAACGGCCGGTAGGACCGGCCGTCGTAGCAAGAAGGGTAGAAGGCTGGTCGGTTACTTCAGGCGGCGCTCGACGCCTTTCTCCACCAGGATCTTGGCGGAGATTTCTTCCACGGAGAAATGCGTGGAGTTGATGTAGGCGATGTTCTCGCGGCGGAACAGGTTTTCCACCTCGCGAACTTCGAATTCGCACTGGGCGAAGCTGGCGTAGCGGCTGTTGGGCTTGCGCTCGTGGCGGATGGCGGTGAGCCGGTCCGGATCGATGGTCAGGCCGAACAGCTTGTGTTTGTAGGGCTTGAGGGCGTTGGGCAATTGCAGGCGCTCCATGTCCTCTTCGGTCAGCGGGTAGTTCGCCGCGCGGATGCCATATTGCAGGGCCATGTAGAGGCAGGTGGGCGTCTTGCCGCAGCGCGAAACGCCGACCAGGATCAGGTCGGCCTTGTCGTAGTAGTGGGTGCGGGCGCCGTCGTCGTTGTCGAGGGCGAAGTTCACCGCATCGATCCGCTCCATGTAGTGCGGATTATGGCCGATGCTGTGGGATTTTCCGACGGAATACGACGAGTCTGAGGATAATTCTTGCTCGAGCGGGGACAAAAAGGTCGAGAAGATGTCAATCATGAAACCGTTGGATTGCGCAAGGACCGAACGGATCTCACGATTGACGATGGTATCGAAGATGATCGGCCTCGCCCCGTCCGCCTCCGCAGCCCGGTTGATTTGCTGTACCATGACGCGCGCTTTTTCTTCGGTATCGATGTAAGGTCGCGTCAGTTTGGTGAAGTTGATGTTCTCGAACTGCGCCAGAAGGCTCTGGCCGAGGGTTTCGGCAGTGATGCCGGTGCCGTCGGAAATGAAGAATGCAGTTCGTTTCATGTGCGCTGCGGGCCTTATAGGTAGGATCGAATCCTGGTTATGATAGGCCCCACGTTTGCAAGGCCCTTTGCCGGGGCATTCTCACCCATTTTTCCGGCTCCGGCCAGAAGGGTAGGACCGCTCCGACTTGTATGACCTTTTCCAACACTTAGTGGAGAGATCACCTTGGTAGAGTACGTAGTTTCCCTCGATAAGCTCGGCGTCCACGATGTCGAACATGTGGGGGGCAAGAACGCATCCCTGGGCGAAATGATCAGCAACCTCGCCGGTGCCGGCGTTTCCGTACCGGGTGGCTTCGCCACTACCGCCCAGGCCTACCGTGACTTCCTCGAGCAGAGCGGCCTGAACGATCGCATCCACGCGGCCCTCGACGCCCTGGACGTGGACGACGTCAACGCCCTGGCCAAGACCGGCGCGCAGATCCGCCAGTGGGTGATGGACGCCGAGTTCCCCCAGCGTCTGGATGCCGAGATTCGCAAGGCCTTCGCCGAGATGGCCGGCAGCAACGACAACATGGCCGTGGCCGTGCGTTCCTCCGCCACCGCCGAAGACCTGCCGGACGCCTCCTTCGCCGGCCAGCAGGAGACCTTCCTGAACATCCGCGGCGTGGACAACGTGATCCGCGCGGCCAAGGAAGTCTTCGCCTCCCTCTTCAACGACCGTGCCATCGCCTACCGCGTGCACCAGGGCTTCGACCACAAGCTGGTCGCCCTGTCCGCAGGCGTGCAACGCATGGTCCGCTCGGAAACCGGCACCGCCGGCGTGATGTTCACCCTGGACACCGAATCCGGTTTCCGTGACGTGGTGTTCATCACCGGCGCCTACGGCCTTGGCGAGACCGTGGTGCAGGGCGCGGTGAACCCCGACGAGTTCTACGTCCACAAGCCGACCCTGGAAGCCGGTCGCCCGGCCATCCTGCGTCGCAACCTGGGCAGCAAGGCCATCAAGATGATCTACGGCGACGAAGCCAAGGCCGGCAAATCGGTCAAAGTGGTCGACGTGGAGAAGGCCGATCGTGCCCGCTTCGCCCTGTCCGACGCCGAAGTGATCGAACTGGCCAAGCAGGCCCTGATCATCGAGAAGCACTACCAGCGTCCGATGGACATCGAGTGGGCCAAGGACGGTGACGACGGCAAGCTGTACATCGTGCAGGCCCGTCCGGAAACCGTGAAGAGCCGTTCCAGCGCCAACGTGATGGAACGCTACCTGCTCAAGGAAAAAGGCAAGGTGCTGGTCGAAGGCCGTGCCATCGGTCAGCGCATCGGCGCCGGCCCGGTGAAGGTGATCCACGACGTTTCCGAGATGGACAAGGTCCAGCCGGGCGACGTGCTGGTCTCCGACATGACCGACCCGGACTGGGAGCCGGTGATGAAGCGCGCCAGCGCCATCGTCACCAACCGTGGCGGCCGTACCTGCCACGCCGCGATCATCGCCCGTGAGCTGGGCATCCCGGCCGTCGTCGGCTGTGGCAATGCCACCGCGGCGCTGAAGGACGGCCAGCGCGTGACCGTGTCCTGCGCCGAGGGCGACACCGGCCTGATCTACGAAGGCGAACTGGGCTTCGACGTTCGCCAGAACTCGGTCGACGCCATGCCCGAGCTGCCGTTCAAGATCATGATGAACGTCGGCAACCCGGACCGCGCCTTCGACTTCGCCCAGCTGCCGAACGAAGGGGTGGGCCTGGCCCGCCTGGAATTCATCATCAACCGCATGATCGGCGTGCACCCCAAGGCGCTGCTGAACTTCGCCAGCCTGCCGGCTGACATCAAGGAAAGCGTCGAAAAGCGCATCGCCGGCTATGACGACCCGGTCGGCTTCTACGTCGAGAAGCTGGTGGAGGGTGTCAGCACCCTGGCCGCCGCTTTCTGGCCGAAGAAGGTCATCGTGCGCCTGTCGGACTTCAAGTCCAACGAATACGCCAACCTGATCGGCGGCAAGCTGTACGAGCCGGAAGAAGAGAACCCGATGCTCGGCTTCCGTGGCGCTTCGCGTTACATCAGCGAATCCTTCCGTGACTGCTTCGAGCTCGAATGCCGCGCGATGAAGAAGGTTCGCAACGAGATGGGCCTGACCAACGTCGAGCTGATGGTGCCGTTCGTCCGCACCCTGGGCGAAGCTTCCCAGGTTGTCGACCTGCTGGCCACCAACGGCCTCAAGCGTGGCGAGAATGGCCTCAAGGTCATCATGATGTGCGAGCTGCCGTCCAACGCCCTGCTGGCCGATGAGTTCCTCGAGTTCTTCGACGGCTTCTCCATCGGCTCCAACGACCTGACCCAGCTGACCCTGGGCCTGGACCGTGACTCGGGCATCGTCGCGCACCTGTTCGACGAACGTAACCCGGCGGTGAAGAAGCTGCTGTCCAACGCCATCCAGGCGTGCAACCGCGCCGGCAAGTACATCGGCATCTGCGGCCAGGGCCCGTCGGACCACCCGGACCTCGCCAAGTGGCTGATGGAGCAGGGCATCGAGAGCGTGTCGCTGAACCCCGACTCGGTCCTCGACACCTGGTTCTTCCTCGCCGAAGGCCAGTCCTGACAGTCTCTCTACCATCCTGAAGAGGGCGGGTGATTTCACCCGCCCTTTTTTATGCAAGCGATTCCATGCAAAGCAGCAGTCAACTCTTTCCCGTCGCTCTCCTGAGCGCGGAACTGCGTGGCGACCTCACCGAGGACGTCTACCGACTCAAGCCGAACAACAGCCCGGACTCCAGTGTCGAGCTGGCGGTCACCCGTCTCGGTCGTCCAGAGGGGCGGCGTGGCGTGCCGGTGATCCTGTTGCACGGCAGCTTCTCCAACCGCCGCTTCTGGTTCTCGCCCAAGGGCATTGGCCTGGGGGCGTACCTGGCCCGCGCCGGGTTCGACGTGTGGATTGCCGAGATGCGCGGCCACGGCCTTTCGCCGCGCAACGAGGACTACGACCGCAACCGCGTGGCCGACTACGCGCGTTTCGACCTGCCCGCCATCGCTGACTTCGTGGTCGAGCAGAGCGGTCAGGTACCACACTGGATCGGCCACTCCCTGGGTGGCGTCACCCTCGCTGCGGCTCTGGGTGGCGGCTACCTGGAGGAGCGGCAGGCGGCCAGCGCGGCGCTGTGTGGCAGCCAGATCAGCCGGACCTACTGGCCCCTGAAGCTACCGCCAGTGACCTGGGGCGGGCGCTTCCTGCTCAAGCGCATGGGTGGCCTGTCCGGCTCCCGGCTCAAGCGTGGGCCGGAAGACGAACCGCTGGGGCTCGCCCTGGAGGCGTTGCACTGGTACAGCCTGTTCGGCCGCTTCGGCGAAAAGGACAATGACTGGTGGGGCGGTCTGCAGAAGGTTTCCGTGCCCGTGCTGGCAATCGGGTCGGATGGCGATATCCAGGACCCGGCCTGGGCCTGCCGCAAGCTGCTCGAGCAGTTCGGTTCCGATGTCCGGGAGTTCCTGCACCTGGGGCGGCGGCATGGCTTCTCCGAGGATTTCGGCCACGTCGAGATGCTGATCAGCAAGGGCGCCCAGCGCGAAGTCTGGCCATTGCTGCAACACTGGCTGGAGCACGGTGCCCTGCCGCAGGGGCAGGGCGCTCTGGCGCAGGCTTGAGCTTGGCGCGGCAGGGAGTAGACTGTGACGCCATTGCGGCTTTGGGTCACATCCAGGCCTGAAGCCCTGCCGGATTTCATCAAGAGGAGCGTCTTCCATGCATTACGTCACCCCCGATCTGTGCGATGCCTACCCGGAGCTGGTCCAGGTCGTCGAGCCGATGTTCAGCAACTTCGGCGGGCGGGACTCCTTCGGCGGCGAGATCGTCACCATCAAGTGCTTCGAGGACAACTCGCTGGTCAAGGAGCAGGTCGAGAAGGACGGCAAGGGCAAGGTGCTGGTGGTGGATGGCGGCGGCTCCCTGCGCCGTGCGCTGCTGGGCGACATGCTGGCCGAAAAGGCTGCCAAGAGCGGCTGGGAAGGCATCGTGGTGTACGGCTGCATCCGTGACGTCGACGTGATCGCACAGACCGACCTGGGCGTGCAGGCGCTGGCCAGCCATCCGATGAAGACCGACAAGCGCGGCATCGGTGACCTGAACGTGGCCGTGACCTTCGGCGGCATCACCTTCCGCCCCGGCGAGTTCGTCTATGCCGACAACAACGGCATTATCGTTTCGCCTAAAGCGTTGAAAATGCCGGAATAATTCGAACCTTCCAGCGAAAGTTCGGGTCAATGCCGGAAGCGAAAGCTTCCGGCATTTTTCATGGAGCCTCGCGACAGCGACCTTGAGCGAAGGAACAGGCATGCAGCAGTACGAGAGCGGCACGGAACGCGGATTGATCGACGGCTTCGTGCTGGACGGTCATGGCGGTGGCCGGCGGATCACCCGCAGCGAACTGCCGCTGCTGGATCTCAAGCCCGAGGAAAGCCTCTGGGTGCACTGGGATCGCGGCGTGCCCGAAGCCCAGAGCTGGCTGCGGGAGTCCAGCGGGCTGAACGAATTCGCCTGTGACCTGTTGCTGGAGGAGGCGACCCGCCCGCGCCTGGTGGACCTGGGCGGCGAGCGCCTGCTGCTGTTCCTGCGCGGGGTCAACCTGAACCCCGGCGCGGTACCCGAGGACATGGTCTCGCTGCGCGTCTACGCCGAGTCGCAGCGGGTGATTTCGCTGCGCCTGCGCCCGCTCAAGGCGGTGGCCGACCTGCGCGCCGACCTCGACGCCGGGCGCGGCCCGAAGACCGCCTCGGAAGTGGTGCTGTACCTCGCCCACTATCTCACCGACCGGGTCGATACCCTGATCGGCGGGCTGGCTGACCAGCTCGATGCCATGGAAGAGGCCATCGAGGAAGACGAGCGCAGCATTCCCGATCAGCACCAGCTGCGCACCCTGCGGCGACGTGCCGCAGGTCTGCGCCGCTACCTGGCGCCACAGCGGGAAATCTATTCGCAGATGGTCCGCTTCAAGGCGTCCTGGACCGTGGCCGACGACGCGGACTACTGGAACGAACTCTACAACCGCCTGACCCGCAACCTGGAAGAACTGGAGCTGGTGCGCGAGCGCATCAGCCTGATCCAGGAGGCCGAACATCGTCGAATTACCGAGCGGATGAACCGCACCATGTACCTGCTTGGTATCATCACCGGCTTTTTCCTGCCCATGAGCTTCGTGACCGGGCTCCTGGGCATCAACGTCGGCGGGATTCCGGGTGCGGATGCGCCTTATGGGTTCGTCGCGGCCTGCCTGCTGATCGGCGGCCTGGCGACTTTCCAGTGGTGGATCTTCCGCCGCCTGCGTTGGCTCTAGGTGTGACTTTTGAGGTGGTGGGGGCGTCAAGCACCTCACACAGGCGAGGTGCGCATGCACGACCCATTTGAAGAATCCTTGCGCGATCTGCTGCGAATGCCCCCGGAACAGCCGGGCGACGATTCGCGTCTGGATCGTGTCCTGAAGACCGCCAACCGTCAGGTGGGCGCGGGCGATCTGTTCAGCCTGATGGGGCACTGGTTCCAGGCCCTGTCCATCGGCGTGAGCCGTGGCGCCGCGCACCTTGCACCCGTCTCGCGCCACGCGCAGAATTCCGCCCCTTCCGCTGACAAGGCCGACTGAACATGCAATTCGACATCTGGACGCAAAGCCTGCTCACCGCCATGAATACCCTGTGGGGCAAGCTGGCCGGGTTCATTCCGAACCTGCTCGCCGCGCTGGTGATCGTGCTGCTCGGTTTCGTCGTCGCCAAGCTGCTCGACGCGCTGCTCTCCAAGCTGCTCGCCAAGCTCGGCCTGGACCGCCTGATGGCCGGCACCGGCCTGACCAAGCTGCTGGCGCGCGCCGGCATCCAGGTACCGGTCTCGACCCTGATCGGCAAGATCATCTACTGGTTCGTACTGCTGGTATTCCTCGTCTCCGCCGCCGAGTCGCTCGGGCTGCAGCGTGTCTCGGCGACTCTCGACATGCTCGCGCTGTACCTGCCCAAGGTGTTCGGCGCGGCGCTGGTGCTGATTGTCGGCATCCTGCTCGCCCAGTTGGCCAACAGCCTGGTGCGTGGCGCCGCCGACGGCGTCGGCCTGGAGTACGCCAACGGCCTGGGCCGCGTTGCCCAGTGGCTGGTCATCATCATCAGCATCTCGGTGGCCATCGGCCAGCTCGAGGTGAAGACCGACCTGCTGAACTACATCATTGCCATCGTGCTGATCACCATCGGTCTGGCTGCCGCGCTGGCGCTGGGCCTGGGCAGCCGCGAAGTGGCCGGGCAGATCATTGCGGGGATTTACGTGCGCGAGCTGTACCAGGTCGGACAACAGGTGAAAGTGGCTGATGTCGAAGGCATCATCGAGGAAATTGGTACCATCAAGACTATCCTGCTGACAGACGAGGGTGAGCTGGTGTCGATCGCCAACCGCATCCTGCTCGATCAGCGTGTAACCAGTCGCTGAAGATGATGACCGATTGCCGGTACGGCCTCCCGAAGGCCGCGCCGGACGCTGACTTGACCTGGCCCGACCCGACTTGAACAAGCCGCAATCACTGTCCTTGCGCTATGACCCGCGCCAGCTCACCGACGAGGAGCTGGTGGAGCGTTCTCACGAGGAGCTTTACCACGTGACGCGGGCCTATGAAGAGCTGATGCGCCGCTACCAGCGCACACTCTTCAACGTCTGCGCGCGCTATCTGGGCAACGACCGGGACGCCGATGATGTGTGTCAAGAGGTCATGCTCAAGGTTCTGTATGGTCTGAAGAACTTCGAGGGAAAGTCGAAGTTCAAGACCTGGCTGTACAGCATCACTTACAACGAGTGCATTACCCAGTATCGGAAGGAACGACGCAAACGCAGATTGCTCGATGCGCTGAGTCTGGATCCAGTCGAGGAAGCTTCTGAAGAGAAGGCTCCCAAAGTCGAAGAACGAGGTGGACTAGACCGCTGGCTAGTTCATGTCAATCCCATTGATCGGGAAATCCTCGTGCTCCGATTTGTCGCGGAACTGGAGTTCCAGGAGATCGCCGACATCATGCACATGGGGCTCAGCGCCACGAAAATGCGCTACAAACGTGCACTCGATCGAATGAGAGAAAAGTTTTCGAATGTGACGGAATCTTAGTCCGGGAAATATTGTCTCTCTGTTTGGCAAGTTCTGATAAACTTGCCACCCAAGTTGTACGGCCTATGGTTAGGACAACTTATTGACCACCAAGATGGGGATTTAACGGATGAAACTGAAGAACACCTTAGGCGTCGTAGTTGGCTCGCTGATCGCCACCACCGCTATCAACGCGTTCGCCCAAGGCGAAGGCGCAGTCGAAGTCGAAGCCTTCGGCAAGCGCTACTTCACCGACAGCGTTCGCAACATGAAGAACGCGGACCTGTACGGCGGTTCCGTAGGTTACTTCCTGACCGACGACGTCGAGCTGGCTCTGTCCTACGGTGAGTACCACGACGTTCGTGGCACCTACGAGACCGGCAACAAGAAGGTCCATGGCAACCTGAGCACTCTGGACGCCATCTACCACTTCGGCACTCCGGGTGCTGGCAACCTGCGTCCCTACGTTTCCGCAGGTATCGGCCACCAGAGCCTGACCAACATCAACTCCGAGAACGGCGGTCGTCAGAACCTGACCATGGCCATGATCGGTACCGGCCTGAAGTACTACTTCACCGAAAACTTCTACGCCAAAGCCAGCCTCGACGGTCAGTACGGCCTGGAAAACCGTGTCAACGGTCACCAGGGCGAGTGGATGGCCGGTCTGGGCGTCGGCATGAACTTCGGCGGCGGCGCCAAAGCTGCCCCGGCTCCCGAGCCGGTTGCTGAAGTCTGCTCCGACTCCGACAACGATGGCGTCTGCGACAACGTCGACAAGTGCCCGAACACCCCGGCCAACGTCACCGTTGACGCCAACGGCTGCCCGGCTGTTGCCGAAGTCGTTCGCGTTCAGCTGGACGTGAAGTTCGACTTCGACAAGTCCAAGGTTAAAGAGAACAGCTACGCTGACATCAAAAACCTGGCTGACTTCATGAAGCAGTACCCGTCCACCTCCACCACCGTTGAAGGCCACACCGACTCCGTCGGCACCGACGCCTACAACCAGAAGCTGTCCGAGCGTCGTGCCAACGCCGTTCGTGACGTACTGGTCAACGAGTACGGTGTTGAAGGCGGCCGCGTGAACGCTGTTGGTTACGGTGAGTCCCGTCCGGTTGCTGACAACGCAACCGCCGAAGGCCGCGCTGTTAACCGCCGCGTAGAAGCCGAAGTGGAAGCCCAAGCCAAGTAATTGGTCTGAGCTGACGAGAAAAACCCGGCCCAGGCCGGGTTTTTCTTTGCCCGCAGGAAAGTGAGCGTCAGGCGGTGCGGGCGAGGATTGCCTGCTGCGCAGCAGCTGCGACTTCGCCGATCACCAGAATTGCCGGGCTCTTCAGGGCAAAGCGCTGGGCGTCTTCCAGCATGTCGCCCAACTGGCTGCGGTATTCGCGTTGGGCAGGCAGGGAAGCGTTTTCGATCATCGCCACCGGCGTGCAGGCATCCATGCCGCCTTTGAGCAGTCCGTCGCGGATTTCCGCCAGTTTCGCCACCCCCATGTACACCACCAGTGTCGTACCGCCTTCGGCCAGGCCGCGCCAATTCAGCGGGCTGTCGTCCTGAGTGTGGGCGGTCACCAGAGTCACGCCCCGGCTGACGCCGCGCAAGGTCACGGAGATACCGCATTGGGTGGCGGCCGCCAGCCCGGCGGTGATGCCGTTGACCAGTTCACAGTCGATGCCGCGCGCCGCGAGCCAGTCGGCTTCTTCGCCGCCACGGCCGAAGATGCACGGGTCTCCGCCCTTCAGGCGTGCCACGCTGCGTCCCTGGCGGGCATAGCGCAGCATCAGGCGATGGATGAAGTCCTGTGGCGTGGAACGGCAGCCGCCGCGTTTGCCAACGCGGATCACCCGTGCAGTGCGGCAGTGCTCCAGCACCGCAGGGTTCACCAGGTCATCGATCAGCACTACGTCGGCCTGTGCCATGGTACGCACGGCCTTCAGGGTCAGCAGCTCCGGATCGCCGGGGCCGGCGCCGATCAGCCAGACTTTTCCACTCATGTCGTTCTCCTCAGGCTGCCTTCTTCGAGGCTTGATTCAAGCGATAGCGGCCAGTGGCTTCTGAGCCAGGAGGCGCTTGATTTCCGGTACGCAGGAGCCGCAGGCGGTCCCGCACTTGAGTTCGCATTTCAGGCCTTCCAGGTCCAGGCCCTGGTCGATGCCGGCCTGGATGCGGCTCTGGCTGACGTTCAGGCAATTGCACAGCGTCTTGTCCGCCTCCGCGCCGGCCTTGCCCGGGGCCGCGCTGAGCGGGGCAAGCAGCCAGCGGCGTAGCTCCTGGTCTGCACGGCCTTCCTTCCACAGTTCGCGCAGCCAGGCGCGGGCGGCGGTTTCGCCGGCCAGACGCAGCGAGACAATTCGCGATTGTTCGATGCGCACGCGTTTACCGACGGTGCGGCGCGGGTCGTCATAGGCCATGACCGGGCCGTCGGAGAGATCGAGGAGCGCATCGATGCGGGCCAACCACTCCGCGCTGGGTGCCTCAGCGTGCGCGGCGCGGATCACCAGCGCCGGGCGCTCTCGACCGGTAGGGCTGAAGCTGGCGTAGCGCAGTTCTTCGAACAGCGGGCGCAGGGCGTCGAAACGTTTCTGCACGTCACCCTCCACCAGGGCGAAGAACTGCCAGGGCAGGTCGACACGACTGACTTCCACCGTGGCGTGTTTCAGTTCGGGCTGGCGCGACAACGGGTCCACTGCTGGCAGGGTGAGCACATTGATGCCCAGGCCCTTGAGGAAACGATCGCCCCAGTGCATCGGCAGGAAGGCCTGGCCAGGGCGCAGGCGTTCGTCGGCCTGCACCGGCAGGACCAGTTCGCCACGTCGGCTGTGCAGGCGGACCAGTTGACCGTCGCTGATGCGCCGGCGACGCAGTTCGTCCGGGTGCAGGCCGAGCACGGCCTCTTCCACGTGGCCGAAGAGTTGCGGTGCCGTGCCGGTGCGGGTCATGCCGTGCCACTGGTCCCGCAGGCGGCCGGTGTTAAGGATCAGTGGGTAGCGCGCATCGCGTTTTTCCTTCGGTGCGCGGTAGGGCTCGGCGATCAGCCGGGCGCGACCGTTGAGGGTCGGAAACTGGCCATCGTCGTAGAGTCGTGAAGAGCCGTGGGCGGCACCGGACGGGAATGGCCATTGCTGCGGCCCACGGGCGTCCAGCAAGGCGTAGCTGATGCCGGAGAGGTCCAGGTCGCGCTCGCGGGTCAGTTGCTTGTATTCGTCGAACAGCGCGGCCGGTGCGTCGAAATCGAACAGGCTGTCCTCGGCGGGACGCAGGCGCTGCTCCAGGCGGCGGGCGAAGTCGCAGACGATGCTCCAGTCCGCCCGTGCTTCGCCGATGGCTGGAACCGCCCGGCGCACGTGGCTGATGCGGCGTTCGGAGTTGGTCACCGTGCCTTCCTTCTCGCCCCAGCTGGCGGCGGGCAGCAGCAGGTCGGCGTACTGGCAGGTCTCGCTGGTGGTGAAGGCTTCCTGGACGATGACGAAGGGGCAGGCGGCCAGGGCTTCGCGCACGCGGGTCTGGTCCGGCAGGGATTGGGCCGGGTTCGTGCAGGCGATCCACAGGGCCTTGATGCGCCCGTCGTACACGGCGTCGAAGAGTTCGATGGCGCTCAGGCCTGGGTTGTCCGGCAGTTGCTCGACGCCCCAGAAAGCAGCCACTTCGGCACGATGCTCGGCATTGGCCGCCTCGCGGTGGCCGGGTAGCAGGTTGGACAGGCTGCCGGTCTCGCGGCCGCCCATGGCGTTGGGCTGGCCGGTGAGGGAGAAGGGGCCGGCGCCCGGACGGCCGATCTGCCCGGTGGCCAGGTGCAGGTTGATCAGCGCGCTGTTCTTGGCGCTGCCGGCGGTGGACTGGTTGAGGCCCATGCACCAGAGAGAGAGGAAGGACGGCGCCTGGCCGATCCACTGGGCGGCACGCTGCAAGTCATCCACGGCGATGCCGCAGATTTCCGCCACGGCCAGGGGGCCGTAGTCGCGCACCAGGGCTTTGAGTTCATCCAGCCCTTCGGTGTGGGCGTCGATGAAGGTGCGGTCGATCCAGCCCTCCCACAGCAGGATGTGCAGGATGCCGTGGAACAGCGCGACATCGGTGCCCGGCAGGATCGCCAGGTGCAGGTCGGCCTGCTCGGCGGTGTCGGTGACGCGCGGATCGATGACGATCAGCTTCATCTCCGGGCGCCGCGCGCGGGCTTCTTCCAGGCGGCGGAACAGTACCGGGTGCGCATAGGCCATGTTGCTGCCGGCGATCATCACGCAGTCGGCCAGCTCGATGTCTTCATAGCTGCAGGGCGGGGCGTCGGCGCCCAGGCTGCGCTTGTAGCCGACCACCGCCGAGGACATGCACAGGCGCGAATTGCTGTCGATGTTGTTGGTGCCAACCAGCGCGCGGGCCAGCTTGTTGAAGGCGTAGTAGTCCTCGGTCAGCAGCTGGCCGGAGACATAGAAGGCCACGCTGTCCGGCCCATGCTCGCGGAGGGTTTCGGCGAAGACGCCGGCGGCGTGCTCCAGGGCAGTGTCCCAGTCTGTGCGGCTGCGAGCCAGGCCCTTGCCCAGACGCAGCTCGGGGAATTGCGCGCGGGCCTGCGGATCGCCGGTGAGGTGCAGGGTCGAGCCCTTGCTGCACAGACGGCCGAAGTTGGCCGGATGCTGCGGGTCGCCCTGTACGCCCAGGATGCGCTCGTCGTCGTGCTCGATGAGGACACCGCAGCCCACGCCGCAGTAGCAGCAGGTGGATGCGGTGGTGCGACGGTTCGGATTCATGGCGCGGCCTCGCTGCTCTTTGTCAGGCGCAATGGAGTTCAGGCGCAGTCAGCCAGATCGCCGCGCAGGGCCAGCAGCACGCGGCCCTGCTCGACCTTTACCTCGTGGCGATGGGCGCAGCCCTGGTCGGGGGCCACGGCCTCGCCGCTTTCCAGCTCGATCTGCCAGTTGTGCAGCGGGCAGGCCACGCGCTTGCCGTAGATCAGGCCCTGGGACAGCGGGCCGCCCTTGTGCGGGCAGCGGTCGTCGAGGGCGAAGACTTCGTCGTCAGAGGTGCGGAAGATCGCGATGTCGCCCTTGGGGCCGGCGATGACGCGCGAACCCAGCGGGTTGATGTCGTCGAGGGCGCAGATGTCGAACCAGTTCATGGGGTGTCTCCGGCAATCGGGTAGTAGGGGCCCCGATGGCGGGGCCCGGCAGGCACTCAGGCGGTTTCCAGTTGCTTGAGCGGAATCCGTTCGAATTCCTTCTTCAGCGGCTGCTGGGCGATGCGCTCCTGCCACGGGTCCTGCTCCAGCGACAGGGAGAACTGCAGGCGGGCGTTGAGCGCCTTGCGGTTCTCCGCGTCTTCCAGCACGGCCTTCCTGATGCGCTCCATGCCGACCCGCTGCAGGTAGTGCACGGTGCGTTCGAGGTAGAAGGCCTCTTCGCGGTAGAGCTGGAGGAAGGCGCCGCTGTACTCGCGGACTTCGTCGGAGGTCTTGAGCTTGACGAAGAACTCCGCGACCTCGGTCTTGATCCCGCCGTTGCCGCCGATATAGAGCTCCCAGCCTGAATCCACGCCGATGATGCCGATGTCCTTGATGCCGGCCTCGGCGCAGTTGCGCGGGCAGCCGGAGACCGCCAGCTTGACCTTGTGCGGCGACCACATGTTGAACAGGTCGTGCTCCAGGTCGATGCCCAGCTGGGTCGAGTTCTGCGTGCCGAAGCGGCAGAACTCGCTGCCCACGCAGGTCTTCACGGTACGGATGGACTTGCCGTAGGCGTGGCCGGAGGGCATGTCGAGTTCCTTCCAGATCGCCGGCAGGTCGTCCTTCTTCACACCCAGCAGGTCGATGCGCTGGCCACCGGTGACCTTGACCATGGGCACCTGGTACTTGTCGGCGACATCGGCGATGCGCCGCAGCTCGGCGGCGTTGGTGACGCCGCCCCACATGCGCGGGACCACCGAGTAGGTGCCGTCCTTCTGGATGTTGGCGTGGGCGCGCTCGTTGATCAGGCGCGACTGCGGGTCGTCCCTGGCCTCGCCCGGCCAGGTGGAGATCAGGTAATAGTTCAGCGCCGGGCGGCAGGTGGCACAGCCGTCCGGGGTGCGCCAGTCCATGAAGCGCATGGCGCTGCTCAAGGTGATCAGGTGGTGGTCGCGGATCGCCTGGCGTACTTGGCCGTGGTTGAGATCGCTGCAACCGCAGATGGCTTTCTCGCTCTTGGGTTTCACGTCCGCCGCGCCGCCCACGGTGCTGATCAGGATCTGTTCCACCAATCCTGCACAGGAGCCGCAGGAGCTGGCGGCCTTGGTGTGCTTCTTCACCTCGTCGACGCTGAACAGGCCGTTCTCCTGGATGGCCTTGACAATGGTGCCCTTGCACACGCCGTTGCAGCCGCAGACTTCCGCCGTGTCGGGCATGCTTGCCGCGCTGTTCTGGCCCTGGTGGCCGACGTCACCGATGCTGCTCTCGCCGAACATCAGGTGGTCGCGGATCTCGCTGACGTTGTGGTTCTCGCGGATCTGCCGGAAGTACCAGCCACCATCGGCGGTGTCGCCGTAGAGGCAGGCGCCGACCAGCACGTCATCCTTGATCACCAGTTTCTTGTACACGCCGCCGATGGGGTCGGAGAGGGTGATGGTCTCGGTGCCTTCGCCGCCCATGAACTGGCCGGCGGAGAACAGGTCGATGCCGGTGACCTTGAGCTTGGTGGAGGTTACCGAGCCCTGGTAGCGGGCAAAGCCGAGCATGGCCAGGTGGTTGGCGCAGACCTTGGCCTGCTCGAACAGCGGCGCCACCAGGCCGTAGGCGATGCCACGGTGGCTGGCGCATTCGCCCAGGGCGTAGATACGCGGGTCATAGGTCTGCAGGGTGTCGTTGACCAGGATGCCGCGATTGCAGGGCAGGCCGGTCTTTTCCGCCAGTTCGGTGTTGGGGCGGATGCCGGCGGCCATTACCACCAGGTCGGCGGCGATCACTTCGCCGTCCTTGAAGCGGATGGCGCAGACACGGCCGTTGCCGTCGTCGATCAGCTCTTCGGTGTGGGTGTTCAGGCGGAAGTGGATGCCGCGCGATTCCAGCGCTTCCTGCAGCAGCTTGCCGGCGGTGCGGTCCAGCTGGCGTTCCAGCAGCCAGTCGGAGAGGTGCACCACGGTGACGTCCATGCCGCGCTGCTTGAGGCCGTTGGCCGCCTCCAGGCCGAGCAGGCCGCCGCCGATGACCACCGCGTGGCTGTGGCTGGCGGCGGTGTCGATCATGGTCTGGGTGTCGGCTATGTCGCGGTAGCCGATCACGCCCTGCAGGCGGCTGCCCGGCACGGGCAGGATGAAGGGGTTGGAGCCGGTGGCGATGAGCAGGCGGTCGTAGTCGGCTTCGGTGCCATCTTCGGCGTAGACCTTGCGGCGGTGGCGATCGATGCGGCTGACCTTGCGGTTGAGCAGCAGGCGGATGCCGTTCTCGCTGTACCAGTTGAGGTCGTTGAGGACGATGTCCTCGAAGGCCTGCTCGCCGGCCAGCACGGGGGAGAGCAGGATGCGGTTGTAGTTGGGGTGAGGCTCGGCGCCGAACACGGTGATGTCGTAGAGGTCGGGCGCGATCTTCAGCAGTTCTTCGAGGGTGCGTACGCCGGCCATGCCGTTGCCGATCAGTACGAGCTTGAGCTTTTTCATGTGAGGGCTCCGCATCACGGAAAAATCACGGAAAACAAAAAAGGCGTCCCGCTGGTTACCCAGCGAGGACGCCTTTGTCCAAGTCCCGTTCGATCGGGAAGTGCGAGCCTCTTCGTTGAGGGACGCGCTTTTGTAGATTGTTGACAGAGTTATTGCAGGGGCTGTGCCAACTTGCTCGGGCTCCGGTTTCCGGGGCTTTCAGCCGGCCCGTTCCAGCGGTTGGCCATTCTGCTGCACTGCGGTGATGCGTTCTGAACCGAACTGGTGCGTCTTCAGCCCCCGTGCAATAGCCACAGCAGCAGCCCCAGGTTGATTGCCAGGGAGGCCAGGGCGACGCCGCGCCAGACCCGCAGCGGCTCGCGCTCCAGCAGGGGGCGCGGGCGCGGCGGGGCCTGCCGCTCGCCTTGTTCCAGGGCGAGCAGGCATTCCTCGGCGGTCTCGAAGCGCTGTTGCGGCTGGGCGGAAGTCAGTTTCGCCAGCCAGTCGTCGAGCCAGGCCGGGACGTCGGGGCGATAGCGGCTGGCCGGGGCGGGCGTGCCGAAACGCGGGTGCTGGAAGGCTTCGATCTCGCCGTAGGGGTAATGGCCGCAGAGCAGGCGGTAGAGGGTGACACCGGCGGCGTAGAGGTCCTGTCGGGCGTCCGGTGCTGCGCCCTGGAAGGCCTCCGGGGCGAGGTAGCTCGGGGTGCCGGGCAGGTCGTGCGGATCTTCCCGGGACAGCCCCGGGCAGTAGGCCAGGCCGAAGTCCAGCAGGCGCAGCTCGCCGTCTTCGCCCCGGTGCAGGTTCTCCGGCTTGATGTCGCGGTGCAGGATGTTGCGTCGGTGCAACTGGCCCAGGCCGCGCAGCAGGCGCTGGGCGAGGTCCTGCCAGTCGGGCAGGTTCAACGGGCCGGCGAGTTTCAGGTGTTCCTCCAGCGTCTGCCCGGGGTACTCGCGCATCGCGTAATAGAGGTGCTGGCGTTGCGGCAGGCTGTGCAGTTCGGGGAAGTAGCGGCCCTGGACGCGGCGCAGGAACCACTCCTCCAGCAGCAGCGCCTGGGCGGCCTCGGGAGAGTCGCGCAGCGCGCTCGGCAGGGTCTTGAGCAGCCACGAGCGGTTCTGCCGATCGCGCGCACGGTAGATCAGCGACTGCCGGGACTGGGCCAGCCTGCCTTCGATGCGCCAGCCTTCGAATTCCTGCTCGTCACGCAAGGCGGGTGGCGCTGGCCAGTGGTCGAGCTGGGCAAGGGCATCGCCCAGGCTCGCCGGCGGCAGCTCGTCCACCAGCAGCAGCAGGGCGCTGGCGTTGTCCTGGCTGCCAGCCAGGTGGGCGGCGCTGACCAGCGCATCGGCGCAGGCCTGCAGGCTCTGCGCGTCCTCCAGCAGGCGCTGGATGGCGCTGTCGCCCAGCGCGGCCCAGATGCCGTCGCTGACCAGCAGGAAGCGCTGGCCGGCCTCCAGCTCGCCGTCGCAGTAGTCCACCACCAGGTGCTGGTCGAGGCCCAGCGCGCGCTTGAGCACGTGCTGCATGCCCGGCTGTTCCCAGACGTGATCCTGGGTCAGGCAATCCAGTTGCCCGGCGTGCCAGCGGTAAAGGCGGCAGTCGCCGACATGGGCGAGGGTGAAACGCCGGCCGCGCAGGACCAGCGCGGTGAGGGTGGTGAGTAGCGGCTGGCCGCCGCCATTGGCCTGCAGCCAGCGGTTCTGCGAGATCAGCAGGCGGTCGAGGGCCTGGGCAACGGCCCAGGTCTCGGGGGTGGCGTAGTAGTCGGCGGCCAGCGCCTGCAGGCTCAGGCGCGCAGCCAGGCCGCCGTCGGCGCAGTGGCTGACGCCGTCGGCGATGGCGAACAGGTGCCCCTTGCTGGCGGCCAGCCCGGCGGGTGGGGTGACCACCCGCAGGGCATCCTGGTTCTCGTCGCGCGGGCCGGTGGCGCTGGCCTGGGCGAAGGCTATCTGCAGGGTCATGGCCAACACCTGTAGGAGCGAGCTTGCTCGCGAACGGCTTTCCCGGCGACGCCGACTTGAAGCGGTTCGCGAGCAAGCTCGCTCCTACAAAAGCGCATGGCTTAAACCCGTGCGGCTGTGACGGCGGCGCTGCCCCAGGTGGTGCGCCAGCGGGCTTTCACCGCGTGCAGGCCGAACCAGGCCAGTACGCCGAGGCTGGCGAACAGCCAGAGGCCGATCTGGTAGTCACCGGTGGTCTGCTTGATCGCGCCCAGGCCGGCTGTCAGGCAGAAACCGCCGATACCGCCGGCCATGCCGATCAGGCCGGTCATCACTCCGATGGTCTGGCGGAAGCGCTGCGGTACCAGCTGGAACACTGCGCCATTGCCGGCGCCAAGGCTGAGCATGGCGACTACGAACAGGCTCAGAGCGGCCATCGCGCTGGGCAGGTGGAAACCCACGGCAGCGATGCAGATTGAAGCGACGGTGTACATCACCAGCAGGCTGCGGATGCCGCCGATGCGGTCGGCCAGGGCGCCGCCCAGTGGGCGCATCAGGCTGCCGGCGAAGACGCAGGCGGCGGTGTAGTAGCCGGCCTTCACCGGGTCCAGGGCGTACTGGTCGTGGAAGTAGCCGGGCAGGGTGCTGGCAAGGCCCAGGAAGCCGCCGAAGGTCACGCTGTAGAAGAACATGAACCACCAGCTGTCGCGGTCGCCCAGGGCCTTCAGGTAATCCCCCAGGGATTTCGCCGGCGGCCGCTCCGGGGCATTGCGGGCAAGCAGGGCGAATACCACCAGAGTCGCCAGCAGCGGGATCAGTGCGAAGCCGAAGACGTTCTGCCAGCCGAAGGCGGCAGCGATGGCCGGGGCGAACAGGGCGGTCAGCACAGTGCCGGAGTTGCCGGCGCCGGCGATGCCCATGGCCTTGCCCTGGTGCTGCGGCGGGTACCACTGCGAGGCCAGCGGCAGTGCTACGGCAAACGAGGCGCCGGCCATGCCCAGCAGCACGCCGAGGATCATCGCCTGTTCCAGGCTGTGGATGCCCAATTGCCAGGCGCCCAATAGCGCGCCGATGACGATCACCTGGCCGAGGATGCCGGCGGCCTTGGGTGACCAGCGATCGGCCAGCAGGCCCATGAGGAAGCGCAGGATGGCGCCGGAGAGGATCGGCGTGGCGACCATCAGCGCGCGCTGCTGGGTGGTCAGTTGCAGGTCGGTGGCGATCTGCACGGCCAGCGGGCCGAGGACGTACCAGACCATGAAGCTCAGGTCGAAATACAGGAAGGCGGCGAACAGGGTCGGCGCATGGCCGGCTTTCCAGAAACTCGTGTTCATCGAACACCTCATCAGCAACGGTAGAGGAGCCCGGTCGTGCGCCACATGGCAGCCGCCGGGTTCGAGAAGGTCCTGTGCCCCTGCGCCGGGGCAAACGAAAAAGGCGTCGCTCCACCCACCGCTCTGTGCGGGTGTGGATGCGACGCCTTTGTCGAAGTCGGGTAATCGCCGTTGATTACCATCGCCTTGTGCTGAGCAAGGCGCGGGCCAGGATTGAAAATCCCAGCAGGATCAAGGTGATGGCGGATGTCTTGAGGTCAGTGCTGGTCCATCGTGGGGCGCAGTGGCGGGTGACGCGCCCTCAACTGGAGCGTCAGGCGATCCAGTTGACGTTGGGGAAAGTGTCTCGGAATGCCTCGGGAATCGGCACGACCTTGCCCAGCTTGTAGTCGAAGAACACGAAGCCGGACTTGGCCATGGCCACCAGGGTGCCGTCGGCCGGGCGGGTGATGCGGAAGATGATGTCGCCGCCGTACTTGTTGAAGTCCATGACACCCACCTCGAACAGCAGCTGGTCGCGGGCGTGGGCTTCGGCGCGGTAGGTGGTGGCCAGGTCAGTGACGATGATGCCGGTCTCGCGGATGCCGAAGTCGAACAGGAAGCGGGCGCGCGCCTCGGAGATCATCGAGATCATCGAGTCATTGCCCAGGTGGTTGGCGCCGTTGATGTCGGTGACGCGGACAGTGAGCTTGGTGGTGTAGATGAAGAGTTCTTCGGGGAATTCCAGTTTCAGGCGGGCCATGGGCGCTCTCGATGACAGTACGACGGGTGTTGCGGGCGTACCGCGCATTCTACGCGCAGTCCGCCCGCCCCGTGCCTCATCAGGCCAGTGAATGGGGTTTCAGCGGTGCGCCATGTTCAGGTGGTAGAAGGTCACCCGCGCGCCTTCGCTGCTTTGGCCATAGTTGTCGTTGATGTAGGCGCCGGCCTTGAAGTAGAGCAACTGCTTGGACCAGGTGGTGCTGAGGATCTTGCGGTAGTAGAAGGCGCGGCCGTCGGAGCTCTCGATGCGCACCGCCAGGTTGCCCACCGAGGTGACGCGCAGGCTGTAGTTGAAGCGCTGGTCCAGGGCGACGTTGTCCAGCAGCGGGACATTGATGCTGGCACTGTCGTCGGGGTGGTTGCGTACCAGGGCCTCCAGGCGGCCGCTGCCCTGGCTGGGGATGTAGTGGTACTGCAGCTTCACCAGCGGCTCGCCGTCGCCGGTATAGGGCGAGCGGCTGTGGATCTGGCCGATGATGATCTTGTTCTTCGAGGGCACCTGCTGGACGCTCATGGTCACGCGCAGCTCGTTGTCGCCCTGGTTGTAGTACCAGTTGGCGACTTCGCCGTCGGTACTGGTCTCGCGCAGCTCGCTGCGCGGGAAGACGCTGTCGGAGGTGTGCGATCCGGTGACGGGGACCCAGAACACCACCTGGCCGCCGTCGCGCTGGAAGTAACGACTCTCGTAACCGCTGGCGATCTGCTGGGTGGTGACTTCGGTGGGGCTGGGGTCGGTGGGAACGCTGAGGTTCCAGGTGGTGAGGTCGATCATGGGCTTGCCCTGGCTGGGCCGCTTGCGCGGCATGGTCGGGTAGCCACCGGGGCGCCTAGCCGGCGGTGGCCACTGCGATGCCCGATCGGACCCGGCCGACCGGCGCTACAGCTGCCCGGCAGCGGCCGGGCGGGCGCAGCATAGGGCGTTGCTGAAGCGTGCGGGGCCAGCTGAACGGCTGGCGATTTGATCGCCCGGTGCCGCCGCTGGCAGATGGCCGGCGCTTCAGTGCCCCAGCATCTCGTGCATGGCGATGATCTGTTCGGCCACCTGCGCCAGCTTCTGCTGGCGCCCCATGGCCTGGCGACGCATCAGGGTGTAGGCCTCTTCCTCGCTGCAGCCCTTCATCTTCATCAGCAGCCCCTTGGCCAGCTCCACGCGCTTGCGTTCGGCCAGTTGCTGCTCGCGGGCCTGCAATTGCGCGCGCAGGGCCTGGTCGCTCTCGAAACGGGCCATGGCGACGTCGAGGATCGGTTGCAGGCGCTGTGCCTGGATGCCCTCCACGATGTAGGCGCTGACCCCGGAGCGGATGGCCTGGCGCATCACCTGCGGGTCGTGTTCGTCGGTGAACATGACGATGGGCCGTGGCTGGTCGCGGCTGACCAGCACCACCTGTTCCATCACGTCGCGGCCGGGGGATTCGGTGTCGATGAGGATTACGTCCGGGCGCAGCGCCTCCACCCGTTGCGCCAGGTCGACGCTGAGCCCGGACTCGTCGATCACCTCGAAGCCGCACTCCACCAGGGCGGCCTTGAGACGCCCGACCTTCTTCGGTGTGTCGTTGATCAGCAGGACACGCAGCATGCTCAACCTCGCTCGGCCAGGGCGTTGATGTCGAAGCGGCGGGCGTAGCCCGCCGGGTCGCTGCCATCCCAGCGGTGGCCGTCGATCAGGGTCGAGGCGCGCATCTCGGCAGCCGGCGCACTGACGCCGACGGCGCTGGCGGCTTCGCGGTAGAGGTCGAGCTGCTGGACCTGGCGGGCGATGCCGAGGTAGTCGACGTCCTCGCGCAACAGGCCCCAGCGGCGGAACTGGGTCATGAACCAGAGGCCGTCGGAGAGCCAGGGATGGGTGGCCTGGCCGTCGTTGAAGAAGCGCAGCGGGTGTGCGTCCTGCCAGGCGTGGCCGAGGCCGTCCTGGTAACGCCCGAGCAGGCGCGGTTCGATGCTGGCGAGCGGGGCGTCGACGTAGTCCTCGCTGCTGATCAACTGGGCGGCGCTGCGCAGGTTGTCGTCGCTGGCTTCGATGAAGCGACTGGCGTCGAGGATGCTCATGATCAGCGCACGGGCGGTATTGGGGTACTGCTCGACGAAGGCGCGGGTGGTGCCCAGCACCTTTTCCGGGTGGTCCGGCCAGATCTGCTGGCTGGTGGCAAGGGTGAAGCCCATGCCTTCATCCACTGCCAGGGCGCCCCAGGGGCCGCCGGCGCAGAAGCCGTCGATGCGCCCGGCCTTGAGGTGCTCGACCATCTGCGCCGGTGGCACCACCAGGCTGCGAACGTCCCGCAGCGGGTGAATGCCGTGACTGGCCAGCCAGTAGTAGAGCCACATCGCGT
This sequence comes from Enterobacterales bacterium AE_CKDN230030158-1A_HGKHYDSX7, assembly GCA_046940325.1. GTDB lineage: Bacteria > Pseudomonadota > Gammaproteobacteria > Pseudomonadales > Pseudomonadaceae > Pseudomonas. The sequence goes on from JBKYMN010000007.1 coordinate 147,300, forward strand.
GGGTGCCGGTGGGGAAGGTGTGGGCGAGGGTCAGTTGCGCACCGTTCTGGCGCACATGACTCTGCAGTGCTTCAGCGCAGGTCACGCCGTCGCGCATCAGCGGGGCGGAGAGGTTGATCGACTGGCCGTTCTGGCACAGGCCCATGAGCACGGCCATGTCGGTGGCTGGAGCGCCGCCCAGGCCCAGTTGCATGCCGTAGATGAGCCCGTAGAGGCCCTGGGCGGCGTCCAGTTCGCCGCTGAGCAGGCGATCGCGCAGCCCGGCCCAGGAGCTCTGGCGCTGCAGGTTGAGCGTCAGGCCGTAGGGCTGGCCGAAACCCTGGGTCGCGGCCACGATCAGCGAGGCGGAGTCGGTGAGGGCCATGAAGCCCAGGTTGAGCGCGGTCTTCTCCGGAGCATCGGAGCCGGCCACCCAGGCCAGGTTGTCCGGGCGTGCTCTGCTGCTGTCGATCATCTGCACCTCTGAAAGCGCTCTTAATGCAAAAAAAAGCGCCGCTCCACCGGCCGTCGAGGGCGGTGGCAGCGACGCCATTGTCAGAAGGCGATCCGCCGTTGGATCACCCTTTGCGAAAGTGCAGCAAGGGCTATGCCAGTGGGCTGGATAAAAAGAAGCCCCGCCATGGAGGGCGGGGCGCAGAGGAAGGGAGCGCACCTCTGGAGGGTTCCACAAGGGCACCTGGGCACGGATATCGGCAGGAGCCTGATCTCCACCTTAGACCCGGTGGCCTGCGGCGCAACCGGTCAATAAGTATTAGGCCCATCGTGAGTAGGGGCGCGCACCGCTCTGTTTCGGGCGTTGCAAAAGAAAAGCCCCGCACTGGGGCGGGGCTTTTCGTCACGCTAGGAGTCTCAGACCTGAACGGCCGGGATCTTTGCGTTGGCTGCAGCTTCGCGGAACTCGGCGATCTGGTCGAAGCTCAGGTAGCGGTAGATATCGGCAGACATGCTGTCGATGTCCTTCGCGTAGGCCATGTATTCCTCGACGGTCGGCAGCTTGCCGATGATCGAGGAAACGGCGGCCAGCTCGGCGGATGCCAGGAACACGTCGGTGGCGTCGCCCAGACGGTTCGGGAAGTTACGGGTCGAAGTGGAGACCACGGTCGAACCGGTCTGAACGCGAGCCTGGTTACCCATGCACAGCGAGCAGCCCGGCATTTCCATGCGCGCGCCAGCCTTGCCGTAGATGCCGTAGTAGCCTTCCTCGGTCAGCTGATGGGCGTCCATCTTGGTCGGCGGAGCCAGCCACAGACGGGTCGGAATACCACCCTTGACCTTGTCCAGCAGTTTGCCGGCAGCGCGGAAGTGACCGATGTTGGTCATGCAGGAGCCGATGAAGACTTCATCGATCTTGCGGCCTTGCACGCTGGACAGCAGGCGGGCGTCGTCCGGGTCGTTCGGAGCGCAGAGTACCGGCTCCTTGACGTCGGCCAGGTCGATCTCGATGACCGCGGCGTACTCGGCGTCCTTGTCGGCTTCCAGCAGTTGCGGGTTGGCCAGCCAGGCTTCCATCGCTTGCGCGCGGCGCTCCAGGGTGCGGGCGTCGCCGTAGCCTTCGCCGATCATCCAGCGCAGCAGGGTGATGTTGGACTTCAGGTACTCGGCGATGGCGTCTTCCGGCAGCTTGATGGTGCAACCGGCAGCCGAACGCTCGGCGGAGGCGTCGGACAGCTCGAAGGCTTGCTCGACGGTCAGGTCGTTCAGACCTTCGATCTCGAGGATGCGGCCGGAGAAGATGTTCTTCTTGCCTTTCTTCTCGACGGTCAGCAGGCCAGCCTGGATCGCGTAGTAGGGGATGGCATGGACCAGGTCACGCAGGGTGATACCCGGTTGCAGCTGGCCCTTGAAGCGCACCAGAACCGATTCGGGCATGTCCAGCGGCATGACGCCGGTGGCAGCGGCGAAGGCCACCAGGCCCGAGCCGGCCGGGAAGCTGATGCCGATCGGGAAGCGGGTGTGCGAGTCGCCGCCGGTGCCGACGGTGTCAGGCAGCAGCATGCGGTTCAGCCAGCTGTGGATGATGCCGTCGCCCGGACGCAGGGAGACACCGCCGCGGGTCATGATGAAGTCCGGCAGGGTGTGGTGGGTCTTGACGTCGATCGGCTTCGGATAAGCAGCGGTGTGGCAGAAGGACTGCATCACCAGGTCGGCGGAGAAGCCCAGGCAAGCCAGGTCTTTCAGCTCGTCGCGGGTCATCGGGCCGGTGGTGTCCTGGGAACCGACGGTGGTCATCTTCGGTTCGCAGTAGGTGCCCGGACGGACGCCCTGGCCTTCGGCCAGACCGCAGGCGCGGCCCACCATCTTCTGGGCGAGGGTGAAGCCCTTGCCGCTGTCGGCCGGCGCTTCCGGCTTCTTGAACAGGTCGGACGGAGCCAGGCCCAGTTCGGCGCGGGCCTTCTCGGTCAGGCCACGGCCAACGATCAGCGGGATACGGCCGCCGGCGCGGACTTCGTCCAGCAGGACCGGGGTCTTGAGTTCGAAGGTGGTGACCACTTCGCCGCTGTCATGACGCACGACCTTGCCTTCGTACGGGTAAACGTCGATGACGTCGCCCATGGCCAGGTTGGTGCAGTCGAATTCGATCGGCAGGGCGCCGGCGTCTTCCATGGTGTTGTAGAAGATCGGGGCGATCTTGGTGCCGAAGCAGAAACCGCCGCCGCGCTTGTTCGGCACGTAGGGGATGTCGTCGCCGAAGAACCACAGCACCGAGTTGGTGGCGGACTTACGGGAAGAACCGGTACCGACCACGTCACCGACGTAGGCGACCGGGAAGCCCTTGGCCTTGACCGCTTCGATCTGCTTCAGCGGACCGACGGAACCCGGCTGGATCGGCTCGATGCCGTCGCGGGCCATCTTCAGCATGGCCAGGGCGTGCAGCGGGATGTCAGGGCGCGACCAGGCGTCCGGAGCGGGGGACAGGTCGTCGGTGTTGGTTTCGCCGGGGACCTTGAACACGGTCAGGGTCAGCTTTTCGGCGACGGCCGGACGGGCCTTGAACCACTCGCCATCGGCCCAGGATTGCAGCACGGCCTTGGCGGCGGCGTTGCCTTTCTTGGCGCGCTCGGCGACGTCGTGGAAGGCGTCGAACATCAGCAGGGTGTGCTTCAGCTGCGCGGCGGCGACTTCGGCCAGCTCGGCGCTGTCCAGCAGCTCGACCATGGTGGCGATGTTGTAGCCGCCCTGCATGGTGCCCAGCAGCTCGAGAGCGCGGGCCTTGGTCAGCAGCGGGGAAGTGGCTTCACCCTTGGCGACGGCGGACAGGAAACCGGCCTTGACGTAGGCCGCTTCGTCCACGCCCGGCGGTACGCGGTTGGTGATCAGGTCGAGGAGAAATTCTTCTTCGCCGGCCGGCGGGTTCTTCAGGAGTTCGACCAGACCTGCGGTCTGTTCGGCGTTCAGCGGCTGGGGCACGACGCCCTGGGCGGCACGCTCTTCTACGTGTTTGCGATAGGCTTCAAGCACAGTATTTCCCTCATCAGTGGTCCCGGAGGACGCGTATCCAGGAGACCCCTCCGATCCATTCGTCAGGCATGGTGGACGGTAATCCACTGACCTACGACGGCACCGGCGATCTCCGGGCAGAAGCTGTTTTCAAAGTTTTACGCCGGGGTGGCCTGGGACTGATGGGGCTGGGCGCTTGAGGGGGGCGCCCAGACCGCGCGGCTGCCGGAATCTGTGCTTCGTGACGCTTTGAAAACAGCTTCTTTCGGACAATGACGCCAAAAAGGCGCAGCCATTCTAATGGAATTAATGGGCCTTGGTAAGCCGATTTGCGTGGCGCCCGAGGGTGATCTTGCCTAGACAAAGGGCTAACATGCTCGCTTTGCCAGCTATCTGTTCAGCCATGTCTTCGCAACGCATCAAAACCCCCTGCGTCGGGCTCTGCTCGACGGTCTATGGCGACCTGGTCTGCCGTGGCTGCAAGCGTTTCCACCACGAGGTGGTGGACTGGAACCGCTATGGCGACGCGGAGAAACGGGCGGTCCTGAGCCGTCTGGAAATCCTGTTGGCGCAGGTGATGATGGCCAAGCTGGAAGTCTTCGATGCGTCCTTGCTGCGCAGCCAGCTGGAGCAGCGGCAGATCCGCTTCGTGCCCGAGCAGTCGCCCTATTGCTGGGCCTACCAGCTGATCGCCCGCGGTTCGCGGATGATCAACCAGGTCGAGGCCTACGGCCTGGCGCTGTTGCCGGAGTTCCGCGGCTGGCCGCTGCCGGACCTGCGCGATGCCATCGACAGGGAGTTCTTCATCCTGTCCGAGGCGCATTACGAGCGTTATATCGCGCCGAGCTTCCTGGCTGACGCGCTGGAGTCGCGGGTCTGATCGTCGCCGCGCAATAAGAAAGCCGCCCGATGGGCGGCTTTCTTATTGGCTCTTCGTAGGAGCAAGCTCGTTCCTACAGGTCAGGCTTTCGCGCGGCTTTCAGGGCTTGGCGGCGATCTCTTCCAGGTGAGCGATGATGTCGTCCGGCTTGAGCACCAGGATGTCGCTTTCCAGCGTATCCAGCACCACTTCCGCGGTATTGCCGATCAGCGCGCCGGCGAATCCGGTGCGCGCCACGCTGCCGATCACCGTCACCGCCGCATCGAGATTATGCGCCGCGCGGGGGATCAGCACGTCCGCCGGGCCTTCCTCGATGTGCAGGTGCTGGTCGTCGACGCCGTATTCGGCCTGGAATGCCTTGCAGGCTTCCCGGTACTTGGCCTCGATGGTCTCGCTGAGCTGGAAGGTCGGGTCGGCGGCCGAGAGCATGGGCGAGGGGTGCGCGCTGATCACGTGCAACTGACCGTGGGCGAGGCCGGCGATGTCGTAGGCGTGGCTGACGATCCCGGCGTGCAGGGTGCGGTGCTCGACGTCGTTGTTGCCCACGTCCACGGCGGCCAGGATGTTGCGCCCGGCCCAGGGCAGGCTGGTCTTCACCAGCAGCACCGGGGAAGGGCAGAAGCGCAGCAGCTTCCAGTCGTCGGGGGTGAGCAGGGCCTTCTTCAGCGGATTGTCCGGGCTGTGCTGCTTGATCACCAGCCCGCAGCCTTCGGCCTGCTGCTCGGCGATGATGGTCTGGTGCAGGTTGTCCTTCCAGGCCTGGCGGCTGGAAGCGCTGAAACCTTCCTGGCGCAGCACCTCGGTGACCGACTCGAGCTTGGCGCTGTAGTCGGCGCGCCGCTCGCAGGCCAGCAGGTGCAGGTGCGACTGGGTCACGCTGGCGATCAGGCGGGCCCGTTTCAGCGCGAGACCTTCCGGCTGGTCCGGGTCCACGACTACGAGGATGCTACGGATGGCTTGCATGATCGTCTCCCTTCGTGCGCGTTGTTTATGTGGAACAACTGTAGTCGGGATATCTCGTTCATGACGTTGAGGCATATCAACGCCGGAAGCTGGTTCCGCGCGGCGGCATTCGTATAATGCTCCGCCTTTATGACACCGGCCAGCAACGGGCGGGTGCGCCAAGTGTTTGCGCGGCTGCGCGGCGGCCTGCGGGTTGGAGAGAGTACATGCTGTCTGAAATCAGGGAATTCCTCGGTTGTGCCACGCCGGATGCGTGGGTGGAGGCCGCGCTGCGGGATCAGACGGTCATGCTGATCGACCACAAGAACAACGAGTTCAAGGCCGCCAGCACGGCCCTGGCCCTGATCGCCAAGTACAGCGCCCACGAGGAACTGGTGAACTTCATGTCGCGCCTGGCCCGCGAGGAGCTGCGTCATCACGAGCAGGTGCTGGCGATCCTGAAGAAGCGCGGCATCGCGCTGCGGCCGATCTCTGCCGGCCGCTATGCCTCCGGGCTGCGCGCCGTGGTGCGCAACCATGAGCCGCAGAAACTGGTGGATACCCTGATCGTTGGCGCCTTCATTGAGTGCCGCAGCTGCGAGCGCTTCGCCGCGCTGGTGGATCACCTGGATGCCGACCTGGCGAAGTTCTACGGCTCGCTGCTGAAATCCGAGGCTCGGCACTTCCAAGGCTACCTGAGCCTGGCACGGCGTTATGGCGATGACGCTGATATCGACCGCCGCATCGCGGAAATTCGCGAGGTGGAGGCCGGCCTGATTCTGTCGCCGGACAGCGAGTTCCGTTTCCACAGCGGTGTGCCCGAAGTGCAGGCGGCCTGATTCTCCCGCCGGAATGAAAAAGCGCCCAGTCGGGCGCTTTTTTCTTGGTTCTTCGTAGGAGCGAGCTTGCTCGCGAACAGATTTCCCGGCAGCTCTGGCGCTGGGCTGGTTCGCGAGCAAGCTCGCTCCTACAGGTTCAGTCCTTCACCTTCAGGTCCAGCGCCAGGTCGCGCGCGGCCTTGGTCGCCAGAACGCCCATCAATTGGCCGATTTCGTCCTGGCGGCTGCTGGCGCCGGTCTGACCGCCAGCCATCATCACACTGGGCACCGGCGCCTGGGCGGCGGCTTCGGCCCAGACCTTGTTGATGGCGATCAGTGCGTCCAGCTTGGGCTGCAGCGCGCCGTCCGCCTTGATCACCGCTTCACGGGCATAGGCCTCGGCGTCGGCGGTGATCTTGGTGGCCTGGGCGGTGACGGTGGCCTTGTCGCGCAGCAGTTCGGCGGTCTGCTTCTCGATCTCGGCGCGCTGCTTTTCGCGCTCGGCGTTGATCACCGCCAGCTGCTTCTCGGTTTCCGCCTGGGTGGTGCGCTCGATCTGGTCGCGCAGGGTTTCCTGGCGCTTGGCTTCCACTTCCTTCTCGCCGCGGGCGGTGACCAGCAGCTTCTCTTCCTCCTCCTTCAGGCGGTTCTGGCGCGCCACGGCCAGCTCGGCCAAAGCCTGCTGTACCTTGACCATGCGCTGCTTGTACTGCGGGTTGGGGTCGACGTTGGTGATGCGTGCTTCGACCACTTCGACGCCGAACTTGCGGAACTGCTGCTGCTTGCGCACCGGGATGCCCTTGGCGTCGATGACTTTCTCGGTAACGAACTGGCTGGCGTTGTTGTCGCCGAAGCTGCCCTGCTCGGTGCCGGCCTGCAGGATGGCGGTCTGGTGCGGCAAGGCGCCGCGCGGGCCGCGCACTTCCTTGCGCTTGATCAGGTACAGGCCGTCGTTGAGCTGGTTCTCGAACTCCGCGGCGAATTCGCTGCGGGCGCCGGCGTAGTAGTCGTCGGCGGTCATCAGCGAGGCGGTGGCCTGCAGGGTTTCCTTGATCGCCGGGACCAGCGCGGTGCGGATGAAGTTGTCCGGGTTGCGGTATTCCTGGGCCATCTTCAGGAACTGGTCGCCGCCGGGCAGGCGGAAGCGCGCCGAGGACTCGACCTTGGCGTCGACGTTGCCGAGAAAGACGATGGGGAAGGCTTCTATGGTGGCGCCCAGGGCGTCGTTGTCCGGGTTGTTGTCGTTCTCGTCCATGACCAGCACGGACTGCACGCTGATGGCCTTCTTCCAGGTAGTGGCGCGGCCGAACCATTTGGTGGCGTAGCCGACGTCGTCGACGATCTTCTCGTCGCCGAAGATGGTCCGCACGTGGGTCATGTAGCCGGCTTCGTTATAGAAGAAGATGCCGTTGAACAGGATGAAGCCGGCGGCGACCAGCGCCAGGGGCAGGGCGCCGAACTTGATGAGGTTTCCCTTGCTGAACATGTTTCTTCCTTGATTGAGCAAACCGCGAATGCTGCGCAAGGCGGTTGGCACCGGTCAAGGAGAAATGTCTGACAGTGCGGGTGGGTTAACGCCAAAAGGCCACCATTGCGGTGGCCGGGAGCTTCAGAGGGGGAAGGGGGCCTGCTGCATGCCCTGGTCGTCGGCCTCCAGAGCCCAGCCCTGGCGATCCCAGTCGCCAAGGACAATGCGCCGGGCAGGGCGCCCGTCGATCTCCAGTTCGTGGACGGCGGGGCGGTGGGTGTGGCCATGGATCAGGATGCGCACGCCCTTGGCGCGCATGATCTTCTCCACTTCTGCCGGTGTGACGTCGACGATCTCGCTGGCCTTCATGCGGGTCTGCGCCCGGCTTTCCTTGCGCAGCTTGCGCGCCAGCTTGTGCCGGGTGGCCAGCGGCAGGTGGCGCAGAATGAACAGGGTCAGCGGGTTGCGCAGCCAGCGGCGCAGCTTCATGTAGGCCGCGTCGAGGGTGCACAGGCTGTCGCCGTGCATCAGCAGGATCTTCTCGCCGCCCAGGTCGATCAGGCTCGGGTCGCGCAACAGGGTGCAGCCTGCCTCGCGGCAGAACGCCTGGCCGATCAGGAAATCGCGATTGCCGTGCATCAGGTAGATGCGTGTGCCGCTGTCGGACACTTCACGCAGGGCGCGGGCGATGGCGTGCTGGAACTCGTCCATGCCGTCGTCGCCGATCCAGGCTTCGAAGAAGTCGCCGAGGATATAAAGGGCTTCGGCCGTGCGGGCGCGGGTGGAGAGGAAATGCAAGAACGCCCGGGTGATGTCCGGGCGTTCCGCTTCGAGATGCAGGTCCGAGATGAACAGGACGCTCATCGACTCACTCGCCGATGACTTCTGCTTTCTCGATGATCACGTCGTCGGCCGGCACGTCCTGGTGGCCGGAGCGCATGGTGGTGGCGACGGTCTTGATCTTGTTGACCACGTCCATGCCGTCCTTCACTTCACCGAACACGCAGTAGCCCCAGCCCTGCACGGTCGGCGCGCTGTGGTTGAGGAAATCGTTGTCGGCGACGTTGATGAAGAACTGCGCGCTGGCCGAATGCGGCTCCATGGTACGGGCCATGGCGACGGTGCCGATCTTGTTGCCGACGCCGTTGTTGGCTTCGTTCTTGATCGACTTGCGGGTGGTCTTCTGCTTCATGCCCGGCTCGAAACCGCCGCCCTGGATCATGAAGTTGTTGATCACGCGGTGGAAGACGGTGTTGTCGTAGTGGCCGGCCTTAACGTACTCCTTGAAGTTGGCCACGGTTTCCGGCGCCTTGTCATCGAACAGTTCAAGGGTGATATCGCCGAAGTTGGTCTGCAGTTTGACGGTGGTAGTCATCAGGGAATTCCGCTCTTTGGAAAAATCGAAGGCCTGTCAGGGGGTTGACAGCTTCGGCTATGATAAGCGCTTTGGTTTGGCCGGCCTACCCTGGCTGAACGACGGAATGATCAAGGACACCATGAGCAAGCCTACCGCCGATACGAAAGAAGCCACTGTTGCCGCCAACTTCCTGCGCCCCATCGTCCAGGCCGACCTGGACAGTGGCAAGCACCAGAAGATCGTCACCCGCTTCCCGCCGGAGCCCAACGGCTACCTGCATATCGGCCATGCCAAGTCCATCTGTCTGAACTTCGGCCTGGCCAAGGAGTTCGGCGGTGACTGCCACCTGCGCTTCGACGACACCAACCCGGCGAAGGAAGACCAGGAATACATCGACGCCATCGAGGCCGATGTGAAGTGGCTGGGCTTCGAGTGGGCGGGCCAGGTGCGCTATGCGTCCAACTACTTCGACCAGTTGCATGACTGGGCGGTGGACCTGATCAAGGCCGGCAAGGCCTTCGTCTGCGACCTCAACGCCGAGGAAATGCGCGCCTACCGTGGCTCCCTGACCGAACCGGGCAAGAACAGCCCGTTCCGCGACCGTTCGGTGGAAGAGAACCTGGACCTGTTCGCTCGCATGAAAGCCGGCGAGTTCCCGGATGGCGCCCGTTCGCTGCGCGCCAAGATCGACATGGCCTCGCCGAACATCAACCTGCGCGACCCGATCCTCTACCGTATCCGCCACGCCCATCACCACCAGACCGGTGACAAGTGGTGCATCTACCCCAGCTACGACTTCACCCACGGTCAGTCGGATGCGATCGAGGGTATCACCCACTCCATCTGCACCCTGGAGTTCGAGGATCACCGCCCGCTGTACGAGTGGTTCCTGGCCAACCTGCCGGTCCCGGCCCAGCCGCGCCAGTACGAATTTGCGCGCCTGAACCTGAACTACACCATCACCAGCAAGCGCAAGCTCAAGCAACTGGTGGATGAAAACCACGTGAATGGCTGGGACGATCCGCGCATGTCGACCCTGTCCGGCTACCGCCGCCGCGGCTACACCCCGGCGTCGATCCGTGCCTTCTGCGACATGATCGGCGTGAACCGCGCCGGTGGTCTGGTCGACATCGGCATGCTGGAGTTCGCCATCCGTGACGACCTGGACGCCAACGCCGGTCGCGCCATGTGCGTGCTCAAGCCGCTGAAGGTGGTCATTACCAACTACCCGGAGGGCCAGGTCGAGAGCCTCGAACTGCCGCGCCATCCGAAGCAGGACATGGGCGTGCGCGTGCTGCCGTTCAGTCGCGAGATCTACATCGACGCCAGCGATTTCGAGGAAGTCCCGCCGGCCGGCTACAAGCGCCTGATCCCGGGCGGCGAAGTGCGCCTGCGTGGCAGCTATGTGATCCGCGCCGACGAGGCCATCAAGGACGCGGCCGGCAACATCGTCGAACTGCGCTGCAGCTACGACGAGAACACCCTGGGCAAGAACCCCGAAGGCCGCAAGGTCAAGGGCGTGATCCACTGGGTGCCGGCCGCCGAAAGCGTCGAGTGCGAGGTGCGCCTGTACGACCGCCTGTTCCGTTCCGCCAACCCGGAGAAATCGGAAGAGGGCGGCAGTTTCCTCGACAACATCAACCCGGACTCCCTGGTGGTGCTCAAGGGCTGCCGCGCCGAGCCGTCGCTGGCCAGCGCCACTGCCGAGGATCGCTTCCAGTTCGAGCGCGAGGGCTACTTCTGCGCGGATGCCAAGGACTCCAAGGCAGACGCCCTGGTCTTCAACCGCACCGTGACCCTGCGCGATTCCTGGGGGCAGTGAGGGATGGCTGACTTGCAGATCTACAGCACGCTGTCCAAGACCAAGGACGTCTTCAAGCCGCTGGTGGGCAACCAGGTGCGCATGTACGTGTGCGGCATGACCGTGTACGACTTCTGCCACATCGGCCATGCCCGCGTGATGGTGGCGTTCGACGTCATCGCCCGCTGGATGCGCCATCGCGGCTATGACCTGACCTACGTGCGCAATATCACCGACATCGACGACAAGATCATCCGTCGCGCCCAGGAGAACGGCGAGTCGTTCGAAGACCTGACCGCCCGCATGATCGCCGCGATGCACGAGGACGAGGCGCGCCTGTCGGTCCTGCGCCCGGACATCGAGCCGCGCGCCACCGGCCATATCGCCGGCATGCACGAGATGATCCAGACGCTGATCGACAAGGGCTACGCCTACGCGCCGGGCAACGGCGACGTCTACTACCGGGTCGGCAAGTTCGCCGGCTACGGCAAGCTGTCGCGCAAGAAGATCGAAGACCTGCGCATCGGTGCGCGGATCGAGGTCGACGAATCCAAGGAAGACCCGCTGGATTTCGTGCTCTGGAAAGGCGCCAAGCCGGGCGAGCCGAGCTGGGAGTCGCCCTGGGGCGCCGGGCGTCCGGGCTGGCACATCGAGTGCTCGGTGATGTCCACCTGCTGCCTGGGCGAGACCTTCGATATCCACGGTGGCGGCCCGGACCTGGTATTCCCGCACCACGAGAACGAGATCGCGCAGAGCGAGGCGGCCACCGGCAAGCTCTACGCCGCCAGCTGGATGCACGCCGGCGCAGTGCGCGTGGATGGCGAGAAGATGTCCAAGTCCCTGGGCAACTTCTTCACCATCCGCGAAGTGCTGGAGAAGTACCATCCGGAAGTCGTGCGCTTCCTGCTGGTGTCCAGCCACTACCGCAGCCCGATCAACTATTCCGAAGACAACCTGAAAGAAGCCAAGGGCGCGCTGGAGCGTTTCTACACCGCGCTGCGCGGCCTGCCGCAGGTGGCTGCCGCCGGTGGCGAGGAGTTCGTCGAGCGCTTCGGTGCAGCGATGGATGACGACTTCGGTACGCCGGAAGCGGTCGCCGTGCTGTTCGAGATGGTTCGCGAGATCAATCGCCTGCGCGACAGCGATCCGGCAGCCGCCGCTGCACTGGCGGCGCGCGTTCGTGAGCTGGGGGGCCTGCTGGGCGTGCTGCAGCTGGATGCCGACGAGTTCCTCCAGGCCGGCGCTGCCGGCAAGGTCGACGCCGCGCAGGTCGAGGCGCTGATCCAGGCTCGCCTGGATGCCCGTGCAGCGAAGGACTGGGCTGAATCCGACCGTATCCGCGACAAGCTGACCGCTCTGGGTGTGGTGCTGGAAGACGGCAAGGGCGGCACTACCTGGCGTCTCGCCGAGTAAAGCTCCCGGGAAATGAAAAAGGCCGCTGATCAGCGGCCTTTTTCTTGCTCGTCGAAAACCTGTCAGGTGTGCAGGTGCTCGGCGGCGTACAGGGTGTTCTCCAGCAGGCAGGCACGAGTCATCGGGCCGACGCCGCCCGGAACCGGGGTGATCCAGCTGGCACGCTCAGCGGCCACGTCGTACTCCACGTCACCCACCAGCTTGCCGTCGGCCTGACGGTTGATGCCCACGTCGATGACGATGGCGCCTTCCTTGATCCATTCGCCCTTTACCAGGCCAGGCTTGCCGGCGGCCACGACCACCAGGTCGGCGCGGCGCACGTGGTCGGCCAGGTCGCGGGTGAAGCGGTGGGTCACGGTGACGGTGCAGCCGCCCAGCAGCAGCTCCAGTGCCATGGGGCGGCCGACGATGTTTGACGCGCCGACGACCACTGCGTCCATGCCGTACAGGTCGACGCCGGTGCTTTCCAGCAGGGTCATGATGCCTTTCGGGGTGCAGGGGCGCAGCAGCGGGATGCGCTGGGCCAGGCGGCCGATGTTGAAGGGATGGAAGCCGTCCACGTCCTTGTCCGGGCTGATGCGCTCCAGCAGCTGGGACGCATCGAGGTGGGCGGGGAGGGGCAGCTGGACAAGGATGCCGTCGATGGCCGGGTCGGCGTTCAGGCGGTCGATCAGCGACAGCAGCTCTTCCTGCGTGGTGCTGGCGGGGAGGTCGTACGCCTGGGAGAGGAAGCCGACCTCTTCACAGTCCTTGCGCTTGTGCGCGACATAGACCTGAGAGGCGGGGTCGCTACCGACCAGGATCACAGCCAGGCCGGGGATGCGCAGTCCTTGCTGGCGGCGTTCATTGACGCGTTGGCCAATCTGCTGGCGGAGGCTGGCGGCGATCGCTTTGCCGTCGATCAGTTGTGCAGTCATGTCGGGGGGATAACCATTAAGGCGGGTGAAAAGAAGGCGCGCATTTTCGCATGCTGCCTCCATAAGGCAAAGGCGGGAGCCCCTGATTTGGCGTAACTCCTTTATCTCTTTGAATTTTTTTTAAAAAAGTTGTTGACGGGGTATGGCCTCATCGATAACATGCGCCCCGCTTGCCGAGCACAGCCTGAAACACGAAAGAGGCGGTGCCAACCGATTCGGTGGTTTCCACTGAGTCTGCTTAGCAAGGGTTGCCGCCACTAAAGCGCCCGTAGCTCAGCTGGATAGAGCATCCGCCTTCTAAGCGGATGGTCGCAGGTTCGAGTCCTGCCGGGTGCGCCAAGTGGCGTTCGGTACAAGCAAATGTAATATGGTGGGCGTAGCTCAGTTGGTAGAGCACAGGATTGTGGCTCCTGGTGTCGTGGGTTCGATTCCCATCGTCCACCCCATATTCCGAAGCGCCAGGCCTAGAGCCTGGCGTTTTCGTTTCTGCGGTACCCTGCGGACGTGGTGAAATTGGTAGACACGCTGGATTTAGGTTCCAGTGGCGCAAGCTGTGAGAGTTCGAGTCTCTCCGTCCGCACCATCTTCTTTCCATAAGCTCTCGCATCCGTGAATTTCCGTAGTTTCCAGCCGGGGTGACTTCTGCATTTCTAGCTACTAGAATGCTTGCCCTTGATTCTGGGAGCCGGAAGGACCGGCTTACGTCTGTGCCACGAGGAATATCCATGCAAGTTTCCGTTGAAAGCACCTCCGCTCTTGAGCGCCGCATGACCGTTGGCGTGCCGGCCGAGCGCATCGAGACCGAAGTCAACAAGCGTCTGCAGCAGACCGCTCGTCGCGCCAAGGTTCCTGGCTTCCGTCCCGGCAAGGTGCCGATGAGCGTGATCCGTCAGCGCTACGAAGCCGCCGCTCGTCAGGAAGCCCTCGGTGACCTGATCCAGGAAACCTTCTACGAAGCCGTGGTCGAGCAGAAGCTGAACCCGGCTGGCTCCCCCTCCGTCGAGCCGAAAGTGTTCGAGAAGGAGAAGGGCCTCGAGTACATCGCTACCTTCGAAGTCTTCCCCGAGTTCCAGGTTGCCGGCTTCGACGGCATCAAGGTCGAGCGCCTGCAGGCTGACGTCGCTGATGCCGACCTCGACAACATGCTGGAAATCCTGCGCAAGCAGAACACCCGCTTCGAAGCCGTTGACCGCGCCGCTCAGAACGACGACCAGGTGAACATCGACTTCGTTGGCAAGATCGACGGCGAAGCCTTCGCTGGTGGTTCCGCCAAGGGCACCCTGCTGGTGCTGGGCTCCGGCCGCATGATCCCGGGCTTCGAAGAAGGCCTGGTCGGTGCCAAGGCCGGTGAAGAGCGCGTGCTGAACGTGACCTTCCCCGAGGACTACCAGAACCTGGACCTGGCCGGTAAGGCCGCCGAGTTCACCGCTACCGTCAACAGCGTCGCCGAGCCGAAGCTGCCGGAACTGAACGAAGAGTTCTTCGCTCTGTTCGGCGTGAAGGAAAGCACTCTGGAAGGCTTCCGCACCGAAGTTCGCAAGAACATGGAGCGTGAGCTGCGTCAGGCCATCAAATCCAAGGTGAAGAACCAGGTGATGGAAGGTCTGGTCGAGACCAACCCGATCGAAGTGCCGAAAGCCCTGATCAGCAACGAAGTCAATCGTCTGCGCGTCCAGGCTGTCCAGCAGTTCGGTGGCAACATCAAGCCCGACCAACTGCCGGCCGAGCTGTTCGAAGAGCAGGCCAAGCGCCGCGTCGTGCTGGGCCTGATCGTCGCCGAGCTGGTCAAGCAGCACGAACTGAAGGCTGACGAAGCCCGCGTTCGCGAAATGATCGAAGAGATGGCTTCCGCTTATCAGGAGCCGGAACAAGTTGTTGCCTGGTACTACAAGAACGACCAGCAACTGAACGAAGTCCGTTCGGTTGTACTGGAAGAACAAGTTGTAGATACTGTCCTGCAGAAGGCCAATGTGACCGACAAGCAGGTATCCTACGAAGACGCGGTCAAGCCTGCAGAAGCTCCGCAAGCGGCCTGATCCAGCGCTTCGTTCGATTGTCACAAGCCAGCCTTCGGGCTGGCTTGTGCGTCTATAGAGACATGACTTTTTATTAGGGAGTGATCGTCGGACATGCATAATCCTTATATGCCGCAAGTTCCGAACATTCAGGCCGCGGGTGGTCTGGTGCCGATGGTGGTGGAGCAATCCGCCCGCGGTGAGCGTTCCTACGACATCTATTCGCGCCTGCTGAAGGAGCGGATCATCTTCCTGGTCGGCCAGGTCGAGGACTACATGGCCAACCTCGTGGTGGCCCAGTTGCTGTTCCTCGAGGCCGAGAACCCGGACAAGGATATCCACCTCTACATCAACTCGCCGGGTGGCTCCGTGACTGCGGGCATGTCGATCTACGACACCATGCAGTTCATCAAGCCCGACGTGTCCACCATCTGTGTGGGTCAGGCGTGCAGCATGGGTGCACTGCTGCTGGCCGGCGGCGCCGCGGGCAAGCGCTACTGCCTGCCGCACTCGCGCATGATGATCCACCAGCCGCTGGGCGGCTTCCAGGGTCAGGCCTCGGACATCGAGATCCACGCCAAGGAAATCCTCTTCATCAAGGAGCGCCTGAACCAGGTGCTGGCGCACCACACCGGCCAGCCGCTGGACATCATCGCCCGCGATACCGACCGTGACCGCTTCATGAGCGGCGACGAGGCCGTCAAATACGGTCTGATCGATCAGGTCTTCACTCAGCGTCCTGCTGCCAGCTGAGTCTCTCCGCTGTACCGCGGCCGGTAATCCGGCCGCTCGCGGGCTTGAAAATGCCTGCGAATGCCTTCATCTTGTCCTTCACGTATATCCCCGATTGGAACGATCGAATGACTGACACCCGCAACGGCGAGGACAACGGCAAGCTGCTGTATTGCTCCTTCTGCGGCAAGAGCCAGCACGAAGTGCGCAAGTTGATTGCCGGCCCCTCGGTCTTTATCTGCGACGAGTGCGTCGACCTGTGCAATGACATCATCCGTGAGGAGGTGCAGGAAGCACAGGCGGAAAGCAGTGCGCACAAGCTCCCGGCGCCGAAAGAGATCCGCACCATCCTCGATCAGTACGTGATCGGCCAGGAACGTGCCAAGAAAACCCTGGCAGTAGCGGTGTACAACCACTACAAGCGCCTGAATCAGCGCGAGCGCAAGGACGACGTCGAACTGGGCAAGAGCAACATCCTGCTCATCGGCCCGACCGGTTCGGGCAAGACCCTGCTCGCCGAGACTCTGGCACGCCTGCTCAATGTTCCCTTCACCATCGCCGACGCCACCACCCTCACCGAGGCTGGCTACGTGGGCGAGGACGTCGAGAACATCATCCAGAAGCTGCTGCAGAAGTGCGACTACGACGTCGAGAAGGCCCAGATGGGCATCGTCTACATCGACGAAATCGACAAGATCTCGCGCAAATCCGACAACCCGTCGATCACCCGCGACGTGTCCGGCGAAGGCGTACAGCAGGCCCTGCTGAAGCTGATCGAAGGCACCGTGGCTTCCGTACCGCCCCAGGGCGGCCGCAAGCACCCGCAGCAGGAGTTCCTGCAGGTCGACACCCGCAACATCCTGTTCATCTGCGGTGGCGCGTTCGCTGGCCTGGAAAAGGTCATCCAGAACCGTTCCACCAAGGGCGGCATCGGCTTCAACGCCGAGGTTCGCAGCCAGGAAGCGGGCAAGAAGGTTGGTGAGGCGCTGCGTGAGGTCGAGCCGGAAGATCTGGTGAAGTTCGGCCTGATCCCCGAGTTCGTCGGCCGCCTGCCGATCATCGCGACCCTTGACGAGTTGGACGAGCCTGCACTGATGCAGATTCTGACCGAGCCGAAGAACGCGCTGACCAAGCAGTATGCCAAGCTCTTCGAAATGGAAGGCGTGGACCTCGAGTTCCGCCCGGACGCGCTCAAGGCCGTCGCCCGTCGCGCGCTGGAGCGCAAGACCGGTGCCCGTGGCCTGCGTTCGATCCTCGAGGGCATCCTGCTCGACACCATGTACGAGATCCCCTCGCAGAACGACGTCAGCAAGGTGGTGATCGACGAAAGCGTCATCGAGGGCTCCTCCCAGCCGCTGCTGATCTACGAGAACAGCGAGCAGCCGGCCAAGGCTGCACCTGACGCCTGAAACCAGAAGGGGCCCTAGGGCCCCTTTTTTCTTCCCATCTACCGCGCTTGTTTTTTCCCAGTCCTAACCCCATCTTAGGCCGAAGGGTCCAATCCCATCGTTTTGGCCAAGTGCCGCTGTAGAGCCGAATATCATGAAAACACTCGTCGAGTTGCCCCTGCTGCCCCTGCGTGACGTAGTGGTGTATCCGCACATGGTCATCCCGCTGTTCGTGGGGCGTGAGAAATCCATCGAGGCCCTTGAGGCCGCCATGACCGGCGACAAGCAGATCCTGTTGCTGGCGCAGAAGAATCCGGCCGACGACGATCCGGGCGCAGACGGCCTGTACCGCATGGGTACCGTGGCCACCGTCCTGCAACTGCTGAAGCTGCCCGACGGCACCGTCAAGGTGCTGGTCGAAGGCGAGCAGCGCGGCCAGGTCGAGCGCTTCATCGATGAGGAAGCCTACTGCCGCGCGGAAGTTTCGATCATTGACGAGGCCTCCGTCGGCGAGCGCGAATCCGAAGTCTTCACCCGCAGCCTGCTCAGCCAGTTCGAGCAGTACGTGCAGTTGGGCAAGAAAGTCCCGGCCGAAGTCCTGTCCTCGCTCAACAGCATCGACGAGCCGGGCCGCCTGGTGGACACCATGGCTGCGCACATGGCGCTGAAGATCGAGCAGAAGCAGGAAATCCTCGAGATCACCGAGTTGTCCGCCCGCGTCGAACACGTGCTGGCCATGCTGGACGCCGAGATCGACCTGCTGCAGGTCGAGAAGCGCATCCGTGGCCGCGTGAAGAAGCAGATGGAGCGTAGCCAGCGCGAGTACTACCTCAACGAGCAGATGAAGGCCATCCAGAAAGAACTGGGTGACATCGACGAAGGCCACAACGAAGTCGAGGAGCTGAAGAAGCGCATCGACGCCGCCGGCCTGACCAAGGAAGCCCTGGCCAAGGCGACTGCCGAGCTGAACAAGCTCAAGCAGATGTCGCCGATGTCCGCCGAGGCGACCGTGGTGCGCTCCTACATCGACTGGCTGGTGAACGTACCGTGGAAGGCCGAGAGCAAGGTGCGCCACGACCTGGACAAGGCCGAGGACATCCTCGACGCCGACCACTACGGTCTGGAGGAGGTCAAGGAGCGTATCCTCGAGTACCTCGCCGTGCAGAAGCGCGTGAAGAAGCTCAAAGGCCCGGTACTCTGCCTGGTCGGCCCGCCCGGCGTCGGCAAGACCTCGCTGGCCGAGTCCATCGCCCGCGCGACCAACCGCAAGTTCGTACGCATGGCCCTGGGCGGTGTGCGTGACGAGGCCGAGATTCGTGGCCACCGTCGCACCTACATCGGTTCCATGCCCGGTCGTCTGATTCAGAAGATGACCAAGGTCGGCGTGCGCAACCCCCTGTTCCTGCTCGACGAGATCGACAAGATGGGCAGCGACATGCGTGGCGACCCTGCGTCGGCGCTGCTGGAAGTGCTCGATCCGGAGCAGAACCACAACTTCAACGACCACTACCTTGAAGTCGACTACGACCTCTCCGACGTGATGTTCCTCTGCACGGCGAACTCCATGAACATTCCGGCCGCGTTGCTGGACCGCATGGAAGTCATCCGCCTGCCGGGTTACACCGAGGACGAGAAGATCAACATCGCCTCGAAATATCTTGTGCCGAAACAGACTGCGGCCAATGGTCTGAAGAAGGGCGAGGTGGTCTTCGAGGAAGCGGCTACCCGCGACATCATTCGCTATTACACCCGCGAAGCCGGCGTGCGCAGCCTCGAGCGCCAGATCGCCAAGGTCTGCCGCAAGGCGGTCAAGGACGGTGGCAAGGCCAAGCGCATCGAAGCCGTGGTGACTCCGGATTCGCTGGAAAACTACCTGGGCGTGCGCAAGTTCCGCTACGGCCTGGCCGAGCAGCAGGACCAGATCGGGCAGGTTACCGGCCTCGCCTGGACCCAGGTGGGCGGTGAACTGCTGACCATCGAATCGGCCATGGTGCCCGGCAAGGGCGCACTGACCAAGACCGGCTCGCTGGGCGATGTCATGGCGGAGTCCATCACTGCCGCGCTGACCGTGGTTCGTAGTCGTTCGAAGAGCCTGGGCATCGCTCCGGACTTCCACGAGAAGCACGATATCCACATCCACGTGCCCGAGGGTGCGACGCCCAAGGATGGCCCTAGCGCGGGCATCGGCATGTGCACTGCACTGGTGTCGGCGATCACCCAGATCCCGGTGCGTGCGGACGTTGCCATGACCGGCGAGATCACCCTGCGGGGTCAGGTGCTGGCCATCGGTGGCCTGAAGGAAAAACTTCTGGCTGCGCACCGGGGCGGAATCAAGACTGTGATCATTCCCGAGGAAAACGTACGAGACCTTAGGGAAATTCCGGATAATATTAAGGCCGATCTCGTTATTAAACCGGTTAAATGGATTGACGAGGTCCTGCAAATTGCGCTGCAATACGCCCCGGAGCCCTTGCCCGATGCGGCTCCCGAGATGGTTGCAAAGGATGAGAAGCGCGAGTCTGATTCCAAGGAGCGAATCAGCACGCATTAGTTGGGGGGCTTTCTTGACACTGTTTTTGAGCCCTTGTTATAAAGCGGCACTTGCTTTGTCAGTTGGCAAACCAGCACCTGCTTTTGCTTACACCTAACACATAGAAACATACTCAACAGAAATAAGGGGACTTAGAGTGAACAAGTCGGAACTGATCGATGCTATCGCCGCATCTGCTGATATCCCGAAAGCTGTTGCCGGTCGCGCTCTGGACGCGGTGATCGAGTCCGTAACTGGCGCCCTGAAGGCTGGTGACTCCGTCGTACTGGTAGGCTTCGGCACCTTCGCTGTCAAAGAGCGCGCTGCTCGCACCGGTCGCAACCCGCAAACCGGCAAGCCGATCAAGATCGCTGCTGCTAAGATCCCGGGCTTCAAGGCCGGTAAAGCCCTCAAGGACGCTGTCAACTAAGCGTCTTTTTGGACTTGACCTGGACCGGTTCAACCTCGGTTGGGCCGGTCACGGAGCGATGACCCGGCTGGCGTAGGTCGGTTGGAATCATCAGGGGTCACGGGCTCAATGCCCGCAAGCTCCACCAGTTACGAGAAGGCGCATCCTCGGATGCGCCTTTCTTATATCCGCCTTTTTTCCACGCCGCGCCGCCATTGACGGTGAGCCGTGGCCGCGTCGGGGGCCGCATGCTGCAAAACATCAGGGACAATTCCCAAGGCTGGATCACCAAGACCATCCTGGGCGTGATCGTTGTCCTCATGGCTTTGACCGGGTTCGATCAGATCATTCGCGCAACCCACCACGAGAACGTCGCTGCTCAGGTCAACGGTGAAGACATCGGTCTGCCGGAGCTGCAGCAGGCCGCGGACATGCAGCGTCGCCAACTGATGCAGCGCCTGGGCAAGGACTTCGATTCGTCCATGCTCGACGACAAGCTGCTCAAGGATGCCGCGCTGAAGTCGCTCATCGAGCGCAAGCTGGTCCTGCAGGCCGCCCAGAACGACAAGTTCGCCTTCTCCCAGCAGGCGCTGGACCAGCTGATCCTGTCGACCCCTGAGTTCCAGGTGGACGGCAAGTTCAACGCCGATCGTTTCGATCAGGTCATCCGCCAGATGGGCTACGACCGCATGCAGTTCCGCCGCATGTTCGGCGAGGAGATGCTGATCGGCCAGCTGCGCGCCGGCATCGCCGGTACCGGCTTCGTCACTGATGACGAGCTGAATGCCTTCGCGCGCCTGGAGAAGCAGACCCGCGACTTCGCCACCCTGACCCTCAAGGCCGACCCGGCCAAGAGCAAGGTCGAGGACAGCGAGATCAAGGCGTACTACGACGCCCACAGCACCGAGTTCATGACGCCCGAGCAGGTCACCATCGACTACGTCGAGCTGAAGAAGTCCGGCTTCTTCGACCAGGTCGAGGTGAAGAAGGAAGACCTCGATGCCCTCTATCAGAAGGAGATCGCCGGCCTGGCCGAGCAGCGCGACGCCGCGCACATCCTGATCGAGGTGAACGACAAGCAGAATGACCAGCAGGCCAAGGCCAAGATCGACGAGATCAAGGCGCGCCTGGACAAGGGCGAAGACTTCGCCAAGCTGGCCAAGGAGCTGTCCAACGACACTGGCTCCGCTGCCAACGGTGGCGACCTGGGCTTCGCCGGTCGTGGCGTGTATGACCCGGCCTTCGAAGAGTCGCTGTACGCGCTGAAGAAGGGTGAAGTCTCCGCTCCGGTGAAGACCTCCTACGGCTGGCACCTGATCAAGCTGCTGGGCGTGGAAGCGCCGGAGGTTCCGAGCTTCGACAGCCTGAAGGCCAAGCTCGAGCACGAAGCCAAGACCCAACTGGTCGAGCAGCGCTTCGTCGATGCGACCAAGCAGCTGGAAAGCTCCGCCTACGAGGCTTCCGATCTGGGCCAGCCGGCTCAGGACATGGGCCTGAAGGTGCAGACCAGCAAGCCGTTCGGTCGCGAGGGTGGCGAAGGCGTGACCGCCAACCGTCAGGTCATCCAGTCCGCTTTCAGCCCCGAAGTGCTGGAAGAGGGCGCCAACAGCGGCGCCATCGAACTGGACCCGGACACCGTGGTCGTGCTGCGCGTGAAGGAGCACCACAAGCCTGAGCAGGAAACCCTTGCGCAAGTCAGTGACAGCATCCTCAAGCGTCTGCAGGTCGAGCACGCCGCCGCCGATGCCAAGACCCGTGGCGAAGCGCTGCTGGCTGGCCTGCGCGATGGCAAGGTCCCGCTGACCCAGGCCCAGGAAGGCCAGCAGTGGAAAGTCGTGGAAGCGGCCGCCCGTGGTCAGGAAGGCGTCGACCCTGTCGTGCTGCAGAGCGTGTTCCGCATGGCTCGCCCGGCGGGTGCCGACAAGCCCAGCCTGGGTGGTGTTGCACTGCAGAACGGCGACTTCGTGCTGGTCAAGCTCAGCGGTGTCAGCGAGCCGGAGGCCAAGCCGACCGAGGAAGAGAAAGCGATGTACCAGCGCTTCCTCGCTTCGCGTAGCGGTCAGGACGATTTCTCCGCGTTCCGCCGTTATCTGCAGGATCAGGCGAAGATCGAGAAATTCGACGAAGCCAAGAAGTAAAAGACCAGGGCCGCGAAAGCGGCCCTGGTTCTTTCGGGGGTAAAGAAAAGGCCGCGCATGCGGCCTTTTGCTTGTCTGGTGACAGGCTCAGTCGTCGCCCAGCGGCCCCATGGCGGTGGTGTTGAAGCCGCCATCGACGTAGAGGATTTCGCCACTGATGCCGCTGGCAAGGTCCGAGCAGAGGAAGGCGGCGGCGTTACCCACTTCCTCGATGGTCACGTTGCGGCGCAGCGGCGTTTGTCCTTCGCTGGCTGCGAGCATCTTGCGGAAGCTCTTGATACCCGAGGCGGCCAGCGTGCGGATGGGGCCGGCGGAGACCGCGTTGACGCGGGTGCCTTCCGGGCCGAGGCTGCCGGCGAGGTAACGCACGCCCGCTTCCAGGCTGGCCTTGGCCATGCCCATGACGTTGTAGTTGGGCAGGGTGCGTTCGGCGCCCAGGTAGGAGAGGGTGAGCAGGCTGCCGTGGCGTCCCTTCATCAGTTCGCGGCCGGCCTTGGCCAGGGCGACGAAGCTGTAGGCGCTGATGTCGTGGGCGATGCGGAACCCCTCACGGGTGGTGACTTCGGTGAAGTCGCCGTCGAGCTGGTCACCCGGTGCGAAGCCTACCGAGTGGACGATGCAGTCCAGGCCATCCCACCGCTTCGCCAGCGCAGTGAAGACGGCCACGATGTCGGCGTCGCTGGCCACGTCACAGGGGAAGCACAGTTCGGCGCTGGAGCCCCAGCCGGCGGCGAATTCCTCGACACGGCCCCTGAGCTTGTCGTTCTGGTAGGTGAAGGCGAGCTCGGCGCCCTCGCGGTGCATCGCCGCGGCAATGCCCGAAGCGATGGACAGCTTGCTGGCGACACCGACGATCAGGACACGTTTGCCGGTAAGAAATCCCATGTTCATTCCTTGAGCGTGCTGGTGCTGTTCAGGCGTCCGCCGGTGCCAGGAAGGCGGCCTCCAGCAGTTGCTGGGTATAGGCATGCTGCGGCGCCGCGAAGACTTCCTCGGCCATGCCCTGTTCGACCACCTTGCCGTGGCGGATCACCATCAACTGGTGGCTGAGGGCTTTCACCACCGCCAGGTCGTGGCTGATGAACAGGTAGGTCAGGTTGTACTTCTGCTGCAGGTGCCGCAACAGTTCGACGACCTGGCGCTGCACGGTGCGGTCCAGCGCCGAGGTCGGCTCATCCAGCAGGATGAGTGCCGGCTTCAGTACAAGGGCGCGGGCGATGGCGATACGTTGCCGCTGGCCGCCGGAGAACTCGTGCGGATAGCGGTGACGGGTGTCCGGGTCGAGCCCGACTTCCTTGAGCGCCGCGATGATCGCCTGTTCGCGCTCTTCTGCCGTGCCCGTGCCGTGGATCTCCAGGCCTTCGCCGACGATCTGGCCGACCGACATACGCGGGCTGAGGCTGCCGAAGGGGTCCTGGAAGACCACCTGCATTTCGCGACGCAGCGGCCTGACTTGTGCCTGGTTCATCGCGTCGAGTTCCTGGCCCTCGAAGCGTATACCGCCCTGGCTGTTGATCAGCCGGAGGATGGCCAGGCCCAGTGTCGACTTGCCCGAGCCGCTCTCGCCGACAATCCCCAGGGTCTGCCCGCGGGGGAGGCTGAAGTCGATGCCGTCCACCGCCTTGACGTGGTCGACGGTGCGGCGGAACACGCCTTTCTTGATCGGGAACCATACGCGCAGGTCGTTGACCTCCAGCAGCGGCGCTCCTGGCGCGTTCTGCGCCGGGTTGCCGCTGGGCTCGGCTCCGAGCAATTCGCGCGTGTAGGGGTGCTGTGGGGCCTCGAAGAGGGTTTCGCAGTCGGCCTGCTCGACAATGCAGCCGCGCTGCATCACGCAAACGCGATGGGCGATGCGGCGCACCAGGTTGAGATCGTGAGTGATCAGCAGCAGGGCCATGCCCAGGCGCTCCTGCAACTCGCGCAGCAGGTCGAGGATTTTCAGTTGTACCGTGACGTCCAGCGCGGTGGTCGGCTCGTCGGCGATCAGCAGTTCCGGTTCGCAGGCCAGGGCCATGGCGATCATCACCCGCTGGCGCTGGCCGCCGGAGAGTTCGTGCGGGTAGGCCTTGAGGCGGCTGGCCGGGTTGGGGATGCCGACCAGTTCGAGCAGTTCCAGCGTGCGCGCACGGGCCTGAGCAGTGTTCATGCCCTTGTGCAGCGCGAGCACTTCGCCGATCTGCTTCTCGATGCTGTGCAGCGGGTTCAGCGAGGTCATGGGTTCCTGGAACACCATGGCGATGCGGTTGCCGCGAATGCCGCGCAGCTTGCGCTCGGGCAGCTTGAGCAGGTCCTTGCCGGCATACTGGATGCTGCCGGAGGGATGGCTGGCGGTGGGGTAGGGCAGCAGGCGCAGGATCGAATGCGCGGTGACCGACTTGCCGGAGCCGCTTTCGCCCACCAGCGCCAGGGTTTCGCCCTTGCGGATGTCGAAGCTGATGTGGTCCACCGCGCGAACCTGTTCCTCGCCGCAGAGGAAATCGACGGACAGGTCGCGGACTTCGATGAGGTTCTCGTTCTGGCTCATGTCATTTCCTCGGGTCGAAGGCATCGCGGGCGGCTTCGCCGATGAAGACCAGCAGGCTCAGCATTACGGCCAGCACCACGAAGGCGGTGATGCCCAGCCAGGGCGCCTGCAGGTTGGACTTGCCCTGGGCGACCAGCTCGCCCAGCGACGGTGCGCCGGCGGGCAGGCCGAAACCGAGGAAGTCCAGGGAAGTCAGGGTGCCGATGGCGCCGGTGAGGATGAAGGGCATGAAGGTCAGGGTGGAGATCATCGCGTTGGGCAGGATGTGGCGGAACATGATCGCCCCGTTGCGCATCCCCAGGGCGCGCGCGGCGCGCACGTACTCCAGGTTGCGGCCGCGGAGGAACTCGGCGCGCACCACGTCCACCAGGCTCATCCAGGAGAACAGCAGCATGATCCCCAGCAGCCACCAGAAGCTCGGCTGCACGAAACTGGCGAGGATGATCAGCAGGTAGAGCACCGGCAGGCCCGACCAGATTTCCAGGAAGCGCTGGCCGAGCAGGTCGACCCAGCCGCCGTAGAAGCCCTGCAGCGCGCCCACGGCGACGCCGACGATGGAGCTGAGCACGGTAAGGATCAGGGCGAACAGCACCGACACACGGAAGCCGTAGATCACCCGCGCCATCACGTCGCGTGCCTGGTCGTCGGTGCCCAGCCAGTTCTCCGCGGTGGGGGCGGAGGGCGCCGGCACCCGCAGGTCGTAGTTGATGGTGTCGTAGCTGTAGGCGATCGGCGGCCAGAGGATCCAGCCGTCCTTCTGCGCGATCTGCTCACGCATGTAGGGGCTCTTGTAGTTCGCCTCCATGGGGAACTCGCCGCCAAAGGCGGTTTCCGGGTAGCGCTTGACCACCGGGAAGTACCACTCGCCGTCATAACGAATTGCCAGTGGCTTGTCGTTGGCGATCAGCTCGGCGCCCAGGCTGAGGATGAACAGCGTGAGGAATAGCCAGAGCGACCACCAGCCGCGCTTGTTGGCCTTGAAGCGCGCCCAGCGGCGCTGATTGATGGGAGACAGGCGCATCGGATTACTCCCGGTTCTCGAAGTCGATGCGCGGATCGACCAGCGTGTAGAGGACGTCGCTGACCAGCTTCATGATCAGGCCGAACAGGGTGAAGATGAACAGCGTGCCGAACACCACCGGGTAGTCGCGGTTCAGCGCCGCCTCGAAGCTGAGCAGGCCCAGGCCGTCGAGGGAGAAGATCACCTCGATCAGCAAGGAGCCGGTGAAGAAGATGCCCAGCAGGGCCGAGGGCAGGCCGGCGATGATCAGCAGCATGGCGTTGCGGAACATGTGGCCGTAGAGCACGCGGCGCTCGGTCAGGCCCTTGGCGCGGGCGGTGACCACGTACTGCTTGCCGATCTCGTCGAGGAAGCTGTTCTTGGTCAGCAGGGTGATGGTGGCGAAGTTGCCGATCACCAGCGCGGTGATGGGCAGCGCCAGGTGCCAGAAGTAGTCGCGAACCTTGCCGAAGGTGGTCAGCTCGTCGAAATTGTTCGACGTCAGCCCGCGCAAGGGGAACCAGTCCCAGTAGCTGCCGCCGGCGAACAGCACCACCAGCAGGATGGCGAAGAGGAAGGCGGGAATGGCGTAGCCGACGATGATCGCCGAGCTGGTCCAGACGTCGAAGTGGCTGCCGTGGCGCACTGCCTTGGCGATGCCCAGCGGGATCGACACCAGGTACATGATCAGCGTGCTCCACAGCCCGAGGGAGATCGACACGGGCAGTTTCTCGACGATCAGGTCGGTGACCTTGGCATCGCGGAAGAAGCTCTGGCCGAAGTCCAGGTGCACGTAGTTCTTGAGCATGATCCAGAAGCGTTCGGGTGCCGGCTTGTCGAAGCCGTACATCTTCTCGATTTCCTTCACCAGCTCCGGATCCAGGCCCTGGGCGCCGCGGTAGTGCGTGCCGGCGGCGGCGACTTCACCGCCGCCGCCGGAGATGCGCCCGGTAGCGCCGCCGCTGGCGGCATCGAAGCCCTCCAGCTTGGCGATCATCTGCTCGACCGGGCCGCCGGGGGCGGCCTGGATGATGATGAAGTTGATCAGCAGGATGCCGAACAGGGTGGGGATGATCAGCAGCAGGCGCCGCAGGATGTAGGCCAGCATCAGTTGGCCCCTTGGGCGATGGCGCCTTCAGCCGGGGTTTCGCTCGCGGCCTTGCTGTCCGCCTTGGTCGGCACGGCCTTGTCGCGGGCCTGCCACCAGGTCTGCAGCGCGTAGCTGTAGGGCGGCAGTTTTTCCGGGTGGGCGATGCGGTTCCAGTAGGCGATGCGCCAGTTGCCCAGGTACCAGTTGGGCACCACGTAGTGGCCCCAGAGCAGCGCGCGGTCGAGGGCGCGGGCATGGCGCACCAGGCTCTCGCGGGAGCCGGCGTTGATCAGGCCTTCCACCAGGGCGTCGATGCCCGGGTCGCGCAGGCCGATGAAGTTGCGGCTGCCGGGCTTGTCGGCGCTGCTGGAGTGCCAGAACTCGCGCTGCTCGTTGCCCGGCGAGCTGGACTGCGGCCAGCTGCTGACGATCATGTCGTAGTCCCGCGAGCGCAGTCGGTTGATGTACTGCGAGACATCGACGCGGCGCAGCTGCATGTCGATGCCCAGCTCGGCGAGGTTGCGCTTGAAGGGCAGCAGCACGCGCTCGAAGTCGGCCTGGGCGAGCATGAACTCGAAGCTCAGCTGCTTGCCGTCCGGGCCGACCATCTTGTCGTTCTCGATCTTGTAGCCGGCGTCCAGCAGCAGCTGGTAGGCCTTGCGCTTCTGCTCGCGGATGATGCCGCTGCCGTCGCTGGTGGGCGGCACGTAGACCTGGGTGAAGACCTCTGGCGGCAGCTTGTCGCGCAGCGGCTCGAGGATTTTCAGCTCCTCCGCGTCGGGCAGCTCCTTGGCGGCCATCTCGGAGTTCTCGAAGTAGCTGCCATCGCGCAGGTAGGAGCTGAAGAACAGCTGCTTGTTGGTCCACTCGAAGTCGAACAGGTTGGTGATGGCTTCACGCACGCGCGGGTCCTGGAACACCGGGCGGCGGATGTTGAAGGCATAGGCCTGCATGCCCCACGGGTTGCCGTTCACCGGCTCCTCGCGGACGATGCGGCCGTCACGCACGGCGGGCGAGTCATAGGCCGTCGCCCAGTTCTTCGCGATGCGCTCGTCGTTGAAGTCGAACTGCCCGGCCTTGAAGGCTTCCAGCGCGACGGTGAGGTCGCGGTAGGACTCCACCACCACGGCGTCGAAGTTGTTGAAGCCACGGTTCACTGGCAGCTTGTCGCCCCACCAGTGCTTGACCTTCTCGTAGCGGATCGAGCGGCCGGCCTCGACCTTGGCGATGCGGTAGGGGCCGCTGCCCAGCGGCGGCTCCATGTTGGTCTTGTTGAAGTCGCGGTTGGCCCACCAGTGCTTGGGCAGGATCGACAGCTGGCCGAGGATCAGCGGCAGCTCGCGGTTGTCGCCGTGCTTGAAGTCGAAGCGCACGCGCAGCTTGTCTTCGGCGACCACCTTGTCGACGTCCGCGTAGTAGTTGCGGTACATCGGGTCGCCGTCCTTCATCAGCGTCTCGAAGGTGAACACCACGTCTTCGGCGGTGACCGGCGTGCCGTCCTGGAAGCGCGCTTCGGGGCGCAGGTAGAAGCGCACGAAGCGGTGGTCGGGGTCCTTCTCGATCTTCTCGGCGAGCAGGCCGTATTCGGTAAAGGGCTCGTCCAGGGAGTGGAAGGTCAGGGTGTCGTAGATCAGGTTGATCTGCGGGGCCGAGTTGCCCTTGGCGATGAAGGGGTTGAGGCTGTCGAAGCCGCCGAAGTCGGAGAGGCGCAGCGTGCCGCCCTTGGGCGCATCGGCATTGACGAAGTCGAAATGCTTGAAGTTCGCCGGGTATTTCGGCGCTTCGTCATACAGGGTGATGGCGTGCTGCGGCGCGGCCTGCGCACTGCCCAGCAGTCCCAGCAACAGGCCGGCGCAGAGCGCGGCGCGGCGGGGGCTTTTCATAGGGTGTTCTCCTGGTCTTTTTTCCACCACGCACGCAGGCCCAGGGTGTAGGGCGGCGTGGTGACGAAGGCGAAGCGGTTGCGGTACGCCAGTCGGTGTTTGTTCAGGTACCAGTTGGGAATGCTGTAGTGCTGCCACAGCAGCACCCGGTCCAGGGCGCGGGCGGCCGCTACCTGCTGGTCGCGGTCGGTGGCGCCGAGGAGTTTCTCCAGCATCGCGTCCACCACGGGATTGGCGATGCCGGCGTAGTTCTTGCTGCCCTTGACCGCCACCTGGCTGGAGTGGAAGTACTGCCATTGCTCGAGGCCGGGGCTCAATGTCTGGGGCAGGGTCATCAGAATCATGTCGTAGTCGAACTGGTCCAGACGCTGTTTGTACTGGGCACGGTCCACGGTGCGCAAGCTCGCATCGATACCGATGCTGGCGAGATTCTCGCGGTAGGGCTGCAGAATCCGCTCAAGGCTCGGGTTGACCAGCAGGATTTCGAAGCGCAGTTGTTTGCCGTTGGCGTCCAGCAGGCGGTCGCCGGAGAGCTTCCAGCCGGCTTCGCCCAATAGACCCAGGGCGTGGCGAAGGGTTTCCCGCGGGATGCCGGCGCCCTTGGTGACGGGCACGGTGAAGGGGCGCTTGAACAGCGCTTCGGGCAACTGCTGGCGGTAGGGCGAGAGCAGCAGCCACTCCTGGCCCTGCGGCACGCCGGTGGCGGCGAAGGTGCTGTTGGGGTAGTAGCTGCTGGCGCGCACGTAGGCATCGTTGAACAGCGCGCGGTTGGTCCACTCGAAGTCGAACATCATCCCCAGCGCCTCGCGCAGGCGGCGATCGGCGAAGGTCGCGCGGCGGGTGTTGAGGAAGAGGGCCTGGGTCTGGGTGGGGATCTGGTGGGGGATTTCCACCTTGATCACTTCGCCCCGGCGCACGGCCGGGAAGCGGTAGTTGCTGCGCCAGTTCTTTGCCTGGTGCTCGATGTAGAAGTCGAACTCGCCCGCCTTGAAGGCTTCGAAGGCGATGCCGGCGTCGCGGTAGAAGTCCACTTCGACGCGGTCGAAGTTGTACTTGCCGCGGTTCACCGGCAGGTTCGCGCCCCACCAGTCCTTGACCCGTTCGAACACCAGGCGTCGCCCTGGTACCACTTCGCTGATGCGGTAGGGGCCGCTGCCCAGCGGCGGGTCGAAGGTGGTGGCCTGGAAGTCGCGACCTTTCCAGTAATGCTGTGGCAGCACCGGCATTTCGCCCAGGCGCAGGATCAGCAGCGGGTTGTCGTGGCGCTTGAAGATGAAGCGAATGCTCTGCGCCGAAAGGATGTCGACCCGTTGCACCTCCTGCAGGTTGGTGCGGTACATCGGGTGGCCGTGCTTGAGCAGCGTGCGGTAGGAAAACGCCACGTCGTAGGCGGTGATCGGCTTGCCGTCGTGGAAGCGCGCTTCGGGTCGCAGGTTGAACACCACCCAGCTGCGGTCCTCGGCGTACTCCACGCTGCGGGCGATCAGGCCGTAGCTGGAGGCGGGCTCGTCGCCGGACGGGTCGTACAGGCCGGTGCCGACCATCAGCGGCTCGTTCAGCTCGCTGACGCCGTACTGCAGGAAGTCCGCGGTGCTCACCGGCGGGCTGCCCTTGAAGGTGTAGGGGTTGAGCGTGTCGAAGGTGCCCAGGCCCATCAGCCGCAGGAGGCCGCCCTTGGGCGCCTTGGGGTTGACCCAGTCGAAGTGGTCGAAGCTGGCCGGGTACTTGAGGTCGCCGAACTGGGCGTAGCCGTGGCTCTCGGTGATCTGGGCGGAGGCGGGGAGGCCCAGGAAGAGTCCCAGGAGCAGGAGAGACAAGCGACGCATCAGGCGTAGGATCCGATCCTGGCTGGCTGAAGGGGTTAGCGTCGTACAGTAGCAGCTTGTCCTGGCTGCCAGAAGACATGCGGCCGGGGCGGTGCGCCCCGGCGCAAGGTGAAACTCAGCGGCTGGCGGTATCGAGGTACAGGGTGATGGTCTGGCCCGGCTTCAGGGCCTTGCCGCTGCGCGGGTTCCAGCGCTTGATGTGCTGCATCTCGACGTTGAAGCGCTTGGCGATCAGGTACATCGAATCGCCCTGCTTGACCTTGTAGTAGGTCGCGGTGTCCGGCTTGGCCTTGGACTTGCCGCTGGAGGCCACCTGGGTCGTCGAGCTGGCGCCGCCCTGGATCTTCAGGGTCTGGCCCGGCTTCACGCCGTGGCTGTCGAGCTGGTTCCAGCGCTTGATATCGGCGACGTCGACACCGTTCTTCTTGGCGATCTGCCAGAGGGTGTCGCCGCTCTTCACGGTGTAGCTGCGGCTGGCGCTGCTCGGCGTCGATTTCGAGCGTTCCACCTGGGCCAGTTGGCGCGGGCTTTCCGGCTCGATGGTCGGGCGGCCGGGCTGGCCGGGGATGACCAGGGTCTGGCCATTGCGCAGGCGGTTGGCGCTCAGGCGGTTGGCCGCCTTGAGCTCGGCCACGCTCAGGCGGTAACGCTGGGCGATGCTGTGCAGGCTGTCGCCCTTGCGCACGCGGTAGCGCGCGCCGCTGCTGGCGGCTACCACGACCGGTTTGATCTCGACGGGCTGCATGTTGGCGACGCTGGCCTGCAGGCTGTCGGCCTTGTTCAGCGGCACCAGCAGGTGATGAGGGCCATCCAGGGTCACGCCACGCTTGAAGGCGGGGTTGAGCTGCTGCAGCTCGTCCTGGTCCAGGTCGGCCAGGGCGGCGACCTGCGAGAGGTCCAGGCCCGGCTTGACGCGGATCGAGGTGAAGTAGGGCTGGTTGGCGATCGGGCTGAGGTTGATGCCGTAGATGGTCGGGGCATTCACCAGTTGCGACAGCGCCAGCAGCTTGGGCACGTAGTCCTGGGTTTCCTGTGGCAGCGGCAGGTTCCAGTAATCGGTGGGCAGGCCGAGGCGCTCGTTACGCTCGATCGCGCGGCTGACGGTACCTTCGCCGGCGTTGTAGGCGGCCAGCGCGAGCAGCCAGTCGCCGTTGAACATGTCGTGCAGGCGGGTCAGGTAGGTCAGGGCGGCGTTGGTCGACGCGGTGATATCGCGGCGGCCGTCATAGAAGTTGGTCTGGCGCAGGTTGAAGTGCGTACCGGTGCTCGGGATGAACTGCCACAGGCCCACGGCCTGGGCGCGCGACACCGCCATCGGGTTGTACGAGCTCTCGATCATCGGCAACAGCGCAAGCTCGAGCGGCATGTCGCGCTCTTCCAGGCGCTCGACCACGTAGTGCATGTAGGGTGCACCACGCTCGCTGGCATTCTCCAGGAACGACTGGTTGCTCATGAACCACAGGCGCTGACGCTCGATGCGCGGGTTGGTATCGATCTGGTCCTGCAGCTGGAAGCCACCGCGCATGCGCTCCCAGATGTCGTTCTGGGCCTGGGTCCAGGCTGGAGTGAACTGCACGTCGACGGCGCGCGAGGCGCTGCGGGCCTGGCTGTTGCTGGCGACCTGCTGGGTCGACTGGCAGCCCGCCAGGCCCGCCGCGATAAGGACAATAGAGACTCGGATGGCGCGTGCCAATGCGTCTAGATCGGAGGTCTTTCTGGTCTTGGGCGGCATTGGCTGATGACTTTGTCCGGGGCAAAAATTTCGGCGATTCTAGAAACCACGCCTGCCCTGGTCAAGATTTCGCCAGTCTTCAGAACTGATCCTTCCAGCGGCGAATGGTCGCAAAGACCTCCTCCGGCGTGCGGATTTGCTGGCCGTCCCGCTCGTCGGCCATTTTCTTAACGGATGTTTCCGACACGCGAAGGAAAGGATTCGTCGCACGTTCCAGTGCAATGGAAGAAGGCAGGCTGATCTTCCCCTGTTCGCGCCAGCGGCTGACTTCCTCGAATCGCGCCAGCACCTCCGGATTCTGCGGTTCCACCGCGCAGGCGAAGCGCAGGTTGCTCAGGGTGTACTCGTGGGCGCAGTACACGGCCGTCTCGCCGGGCAGGGCGGCCAGCCGGCTCAGCGACGCATGCATCTGCGCCGGCGTGCCTTCGAACAGGCGGCCGCAGCCGGCGGCGAACAGGGTATCGCCGCAGAACAGCAAGGGCTGGCTTGCCTCCTCATGGAAGTAAGCGATGTGCCCGAGGGTGTGGCCGGGCACATGGATGACCTCGAACGACAGGCCGAGCACCTCGATACGGTCACCGTCTTCCAGCGCCAAGTCGCGCCCCGGGATCTTTTCCCCGGCTGGGCCCAGCACGCGGGCGCCGGTTTCGGCCTTGAGGCGGGCCACGCCACCGACGTGGTCGGCATGGTGGTGGGTGACCAGGATGTCGGTCAGCTTCCAGTCGGGGTGGGCCTGCAGCCATTGTTCGACCGGCGCGGCGTCACCCGGATCGACCACGGCGCATTCGCGGCGGGTTACATCCTGCAACAGCCACAGGTAGTTGTCGGAAAAGGCGGACAGGGCATCTATCTGTATCATCGGTGGAAAGTCGCCAAGTAGTGGGCATTGGCGCATAGTAGTGCGGATACGCACTTTTGTGTCGCGCGCTCCCACAGGGGGTAGTGATGATCGAAGAACCCTTCGCCCAGGCCGATGCCGACTGGCTGGAGCTGATCGACCAGGCCCGTGACTGGCTGTCCGGGCCGATCGGCGGAATGATGCTCGCCGAAGAACAGCAGTTGCTGATCGACGAGCTGGAGCGCTATTTCGGCGGTTACCTGGTCCATTACGGGCCACATGCGCAGTTGCCGGCCAGCGTCGGCAACATCCAGCGCGGCGTGCGCCTGGGCCCGCCGCTGCCCGGTGTCGAGATCGCCTGCGACGAAGCAGCCTGGCCACTGGGCGAGCATGCTGCCGACGTGGTGCTGCTGCACCACGGCCTGGATTTCTGCCTGTCACCGCACCGCCTGCTGCGTGAAGCCGCGCGCAGCGTGCGCCCCGGCGGGCACCTGCTGGTGGTCGGGGTGAACCCCTGGAGTGCCTGGGGCATCCGCCACTACTTCGCCCGCGACGCCTTGCGCCGCGCCCGCTGCATCGCGCCGAGCCGGGTCTGCGACTGGCTCAACCTGCTGGGCTTCGCGCTGGAGAAACGCCGCTACGGGTGTTATCGTCCGCCGCTTGCATCGGCGAAATGGCAGGGCCGTCTGGCCCGCATGGAGACCTGGGGCCCCGTCCTGCAGGGTTCCGGCGCCGGCTTCTATCTATTGGTGGCGCGCAAACTGGTGGTCGGTCTGCGGCCCCTGCGCCAGCCCCGTCGCGAGCCGCGCGGCCAACTGGTGCCGCTGCCGGTGGCCAAGGTCAGTCGCCGCGATTCCGAGTCCTGAAAGCGAGCCAAATGAGCGAAGAGAAAGTCGAGATCTACACCGACGGCGCCTGCAAGGGCAACCCGGGCCCGGGTGGCTGGGGCGCCGTGCTGTTCTACAAGGGCGCCGAGCGCGAGTTG
The DNA here is from genome assembly GCA_046940325.1 of Enterobacterales bacterium AE_CKDN230030158-1A_HGKHYDSX7. Classification (GTDB taxonomy): domain Bacteria; phylum Pseudomonadota; class Gammaproteobacteria; order Pseudomonadales; family Pseudomonadaceae; genus Pseudomonas. The sequence goes on from JBKYMN010000007.1 coordinate 181,424, forward strand.
TGGGGCGGCGAGGCCGAAACCACCAACAACCGCATGGAACTGATGGCTGCCATCATGGCCCTGGCTGCGCTCAAGCGGCACTGCGACGTGCGCATCGTTACCGACTCGCAGTACGTCATGCAGGGCATCACCGAGTGGATGGTCAACTGGAAGAAGCGTGGCTGGAAGACCGCCGCCAAGCAGCCGGTGAAGAATGCCGACCTGTGGCAGGCGCTGGATGAGCAGGTGAACCGGCATACTGTCGAATGGCGCTGGGTGCGCGGCCACACCGGCCACCCCGGCAACGAGCGTGCCGACATGCTCGCCAACCGCGGCGTCAGCGAACTGCCGCGCTGAGCCGCAGGCTCCAGGAATCAAAGCGGCCCGGCGTAGCGCGGGCCGATCAACCGCAAGAAGGTTTCACACAGAATGCGCAGCGTCGTACTCGATACTGAAACGACCGGTATGCCGGTCACCGACGGCCACCGGATCATCGAGATCGGTTGCGTCGAACTCGAAGGCCGCCGCCTCACCGGCCGGCACTTCCACGTCTACCTGCAGCCCGACCGCGAGATCGACGAAGGCGCCATCGCGGTCCACGGCATCACCAACGACTACGTCAAGGACATGCCGCGCTTCCGCGAAGTGGCGGATGACTTCTTCGAGTTCATCAAGGGCGCCCAACTGATCATCCACAACGCGGCGTTCGACGTTGGCTTCATCAACAACGAATTCGCCCTGCTGGGGCAGACCGAGCGCGCCGACGTCGCCGACTACTGCGGCATCCTCGACACCCTGCTGATGGCCCGCGAACGCCATCCGGGCCAGCGCAACAACCTCGACGCCCTGTGCAAGCGCTATGGCGTCGACAACTCCGGCCGCGACCTGCACGGCGCACTGCTTGACGCCGAGATTCTCGCCGACGTCTACCTGGCGATGACCGGCGGCCAGACCAGCCTGTCGCTGGCCGGCAACGGCGCAGAGGGCGACGGCAGCGGCCGTGCCATGGCCACGGCGATCCGCCGCCTGGCCGCCGAACGCGGCCTGACCCGCGTCATCCGCGCCTCCGGCGCAGAGATCGAAGCGCATGTGGCGCGTCTGGCGGTGATCGAGAAGTCCGCCGGCGGCCCGTCGCTGTGGGCGCAGATGGAAGCGCCGAAGGAGTGATCCTCTGTGCTGCCCGAGAAAGGCCCCTGAACAGGGGCCTTTTTCATGTCTGCAAACAAGCAGGCAGAGCCCGGCGCTGGAGGTGAGAGCACCTTTCAGCCACGCGACGTTTTATTACAGCCGTCAGCCGAGCGCATTCCCCTACATTCCGTGAGTCCATACTCTGAAGAGGATCGACGCCAGTCGTACGTCATTCAGGGGCTCACAATGTACAAAGACCTAAAATTCCCCATCCTCATCGTCCACCGCGATATCAAGGCCGACACCGTGGCCGGTGACCGGGTACGGGATATCGCGCGGGAGCTGGAGCAGGACGGTTTCAGTATCCTCTCCACCGCCAGCTCCGCCGAAGGGCGCATCGTCGCGTCCACCCACCATGGGCTGGCGTGCATCCTGGTCGCGGCCGAGGGAGCGGGGGAGAACCAGCGGCTGTTGCAGGACGTGGTGGAACTGATCCGCATGGCGCGGGTACGCGCGCCACAGCTGCCGATCTTCGCCCTCGGCGAGCAGATGACCATCGAGAACGCGCCGGCCGAGTCCATGGCCGATCTGCACCAGCTACGCGGCATCCTTTATCTGTTCGAAGACACTGTGCCGTTCCTCGCCCGCCAGGTCAGCCGTGCCGCGCGCAAGTACCTGGAAGGCCTGCTGCCGCCGTTCTTCCGCGCCCTGGTGGAGCACACCGCACAGTCCAACTATTCCTGGCATACGCCCGGCCATGGCGGTGGCGTGGCCTATCGCAAGAGTCCGGTGGGGCAGGCCTTCCACCAGTTCTTCGGGGAAAACACCCTGCGCTCGGACCTCTCCGTTTCGGTGCCCGAACTGGGCTCGCTGCTCGACCACACCGGCCCGCTGGCCGAGGCGGAGGCCCGTGCCGCGCGCAACTTCGGTGCCGACCACACCTACTTCGTGATCAATGGCACTTCCACGGCGAACAAGATCGTCTGGCACTCCGTGGTCTGCCGCGACGACCTGGTGCTGGTGGATCGCAACTGCCACAAGTCGATCCTCCACGCGATCATCATGACCGGCGCCATCCCGCTGTACCTGACGCCTGAACGCAATGAACTGGGCATCATCGGGCCGATTCCGCTCAGTGAATTCAGCCGCGAATCCATCGTCGCGAAGATCGAGGCCAGCCCGCTGGCGCGCGGCCGTGAGCCCAGGGTGCGGTTGGCAGTGGTGACCAACTCCACCTACGACGGCCTCTGCTACAACGCACAGCTGATCAAGCAGGCCCTGGGCGACAGCGTCGAGGTTCTGCACTTCGACGAGGCCTGGTACGCCTACGCCGCCTTCCATGACTTCTACGAGGGCCGCTACGGCATGGGCACCAGCCGCGACGAGGGCGGCCCGATGGTGTTCGCCACCCACTCCACGCACAAGATGCTCGCGGCGTTCAGCCAGGCCTCGATGATCCATGTGCAGGACGCCGGTGTGCGGCGCTTCGAGCAGGCCCGCTTCAACGAAGCCTTCATGATGCACATCTCCACTTCGCCGCAGTACGGCATCATTGCCTCGCTCGACGTGGCCTCGGCGATGATGGAAGGCCCGGCGGGGCGCTCGCTGATCCAGGAAACCTTCGACGAAGCCCTGAGCTTCCGCCGTGCCCTGGCCAACGTGCGGCAGAACCTCGCCGAGGACGACTGGTGGTTCTGCGTCTGGCAGCCGCCGGGCGTGGAAGGCACCGACGAGGTCAAGACCCGCGACTGGGTACTGGAGCCCAATGCCGACTGGCACGGTTTCGGCGATGCGGTGGAAGACTACGTGCTGCTCGACCCGATCAAGGTCACCCTGGCCACGCCGGGCCTGACCGCCGGCGGGCGCCTGGATTCGCGCGGGATTCCTGCCGCGGTGGTCAGCCGTTTCCTCTGGGAGCGCGGGCTGGTGGTGGAGAAGACCGGGTTGTACTCCTTCCTCGTGCTGTTCTCCATGGGCGTGACCAAGGGCAAATGGAGCACCCTGGTGACCGAGTTGCTGGAGTTCAAGCGCAGCTACGACGCCAACCAGCCCCTGGCGGATGCCCTGCCCAGCGTCGCCCAGGCCGGGGGGACGCGCTATGCCGGCATGGGCCTGCGCGACCTCTGCGATGAGCTGCACCGTTGCTACCGTGACCACGCCACCGCCAAGGCGATGAAGCGCATGTACACGGTGCTCCCGGAAATCGCCATGCGCCCGGCGGACGCCTATGCACAGCTCGTGCGAGGAGAGGTCGAAGCGGTACCTATCGATCGATTGGAAGGGCGCATCGCCGCGGTGATGCTGGTGCCATATCCGCCAGGCATACCGCTGATCATGCCAGGCGAGCGGTTCACCGAATCCACCCGCTCCATACTCGATTACCTGGCCTTCGCCCAGAGCTTCGAGCGCAACTTCCCCGGTTTCGATTCGGACGTCCATGGCCTGCAAATGCGCGAAGTAGACGGCGAGCGGCGCTACACCGTGGAATGCTGCAGGTGACCGTCCGGCTACTGACAGAAGTGACATACATCGTTGTATGAAAACTGGAACTATCCTTGTGCGCATCGGTAAAGGGAGAACTTGAGGAAAAAGGGAGGTTTCCCCTATGCGCTGTCCCGTGATGTTGCCGAACGAAAGCGAGCGCCTGACGGCGCTCTCGGATTACGGATTCGACGACGAAAGCATGCTGCCGAGCCTGGACCCGGTGGTGCAGATCGCCGTGCGCATGTTCGGCATGCCGGTCGCGGCGGTGAACATGATCGGCAGTGACCATGTGTTCTTCGCCGCCGCCACCGGTATTGGCGAAGTGGACATGGGGCGCGATGTGTCCTTTTGCGCCCATGCCATCACCCAGGACGGCGTGATGGTGGTGGGCGACGCCAGCCGCGACGAGCGTTTCCACGACAACCCCCTGGTGACCTCGCCCAATGGCGTGCGCTTCTATGCCGGCGTGCCGCTGCTGTCGGTGGAGGGCCAGCCGCTGGGAGCGCTGTGCATCATCGACAGCCAGCCCCACGAAGACTTTTCCACGGAGGACTGCGAGCGCCTGCGCGAGCTGGCGCGGATGGCGTCCGACCGCCTGGAGCTGCGGCGCATCGAGGTCTCCTCGGCGCGCACCCGCCCGCTGTTCGAGGAATATGCCGGTACCTCGCCGACGCCCGTGGTGTGGTTCGACTGCTGGGGCGAAATCGGCGCCTGGAACGAGGCCGCTGCCAGCCTGTTCGGCTATGACCTCGCCGAGGGCAACGGCCAGGCTTTCGAGCTGTTGCTACCCGAGCGCCAGCGTGCGGGGTTCCGCGCCCTGATCAGTGGTGCCAGCGATGCCACGTCCCTGGATGGCATGGCCGTGCCGGGGGAAATCACCGGTTTGCGCAAGGACGGTTCGGAGCTGTCCCTGGGCCTGACGCTGTTCAGCTGGTCGGAGCGCGGCAAGCTCAAGTTCGAGGCCGTGCTCAAGGACCTCACCGCCCGCCATCTGGAGGAGGAAGCACTGCGCCAGCTGGCCAGTGTCGATGTGCTCACCGGGTTGGCCAACCGCGGGCAGTTCTACCGCTGCACCGAGGAAGTGCTGGTGCAGTCGCGCCCGGCGGCGGTGCTGATGATCGACCTGGACGGTTTCAAGGACGTCAACGATTCCCTCGGCCATGCCGTGGGCGACGGCATCCTGCGGCAGGTCGCCGACCGCCTGGGCCGCCTGGCCAGCAAGGGCGCCACGGTGGCGCGCATCGGCGGCGACGAGTTCGCCATCCTCGAGCCCAACCTGCTCTCGCCGGAGCATGCGATGCGCCTGGCCCAGGCGGTGATCGCGAGCATTGCCGAACCCATCATCATCGATGCCCATGAGGTGCGCGTCGCCGCCAGTTGCGGGGTGGCGCTGGCGCCGCTGCATGCCCAGGAGGCGCTGGAGCTGGTGGGGGACGCTGATCTGGCGCTGTTCAAGGCCAAGATCAGCGGGCGCAGCCACGCCTTCGTGTTCGTCCCGGCGCTGAAGATGGAGGCGGCGGCGCGGCACCTGTACGGCATGGAGTTGCACCGTGCCGTGGCCAACGGCGAGTTCCTGCTGTTCTACCAGCCCCAGGTCAGCCTGCGCGACGGTTCGTTGCGCGGGGCGGAGGCCTTGATCCGCTGGCAGCATCCGCAACGCGGCCTGTTGTCCCCGGCGGCCTTCCTGCCGTCGCTGGAGGGCGGGCCGCTGGCGGCCATCGTCGGCGCCTGGATTCTCGACGAGGCCTGCGCCCAGGCCGCCTACTGGCGCCGCAACGGCGCGCCCAACCTGCGCATGGGGGTGAACCTGTTCGGCGCGCAGTTCCGCATGGGCAATCTGGTCACCCAGGTGCTGGATGCGCTGGACCGTCATGGCCTGCCTGCCGAGGCGCTGGAGCTGGAGATCACCGAGAACATCGTGCTCAATCACGACGACTCGGTGCTCAGCACGCTGCAGAGCCTGCGCTCCTACGGCGTGGGCATCGCCTTCGACGATTTCGGCACCGGCTATGCGTCGCTGAGCCTGCTCAAGACCTACCCGCTGTCGCGTATCAAGATCGACCGCACCTTCGTCATCGGCATGCTGGAAACCCAGCAGGACCTGTCGGTGATCCGTGCCATCCTCGACATGGCCCGCAGTTTCGATCTGGAAACCATCGCCGAGGGCATCGAGACCGCCGCCCAGCGCGACCGCCTGCGAGCCGAGCGTTGCACCGAAGGGCAGGGCTATCTGTTCGCCAAACCGATGCCGTCGCTGCAGTTCGAGCAGCTCTACGAGCTCGGCATCCGCCAGGTCGGCTCTGCCTGATCCGGCGGATTTTCTGCAGCGGTATTGACCGCGCGGGGCGAAATCGCTCGAAACGGGCGGTTTCGCCCTGCAAAACGGTTTCCTCCTTTGCCCGCCGCTGTCTACCCTGTAGGACAGATTGACGCTCTGCAGGCCCCTGAGGGGCCGGGCGGCATAACTCGAAACTCAGGTCGCGGGCTTCTAAGGAGCGCAGATGGCGGAAGCGAAGAAGGGCAGCATGGGGTTCTGGAGCTGCACTGCGCTGGTGGTCGGCAACATGGTGGGGTCGGGGGTCTTCCTGCTGCCCTCGAGCCTGGCGGCGTTCGGCGGGCTCAGTCTGTTCGGCTGGCTGGTATCGAGCACCGGGGCGGTGATCCTGGCCTTCACCTTTGCCCGGCTGGCACGGCTCAACCCCGGCGCTGGCGGACCCTACGCCTATACCCGTGACGGCTTCGGCAGCTTTGCCGGCTACCTGTGCGCCTGGACCTACTGGAAAGCCGCGTGGATCGGCAACGCCGCCATCGCCGTCACGCTGGTGGGATACCTGCGTGTATTCATCCCGGCCCTGGCCGACCCTCTGCTGATGGTCGCCACGGCCATCGGTGCCATCTGGCTGTGCACCCTGATCAACCTGCGCGGCATCACCGCCTTCGCCGTGGTGCAGAACTGCCTCACTGCGCTCAAGCTGATCCCGTTGCTGCTGGTGGGCATTCTCGGCTGGTTCCACTTCAACCCCGACTACCTGACCATCCCGGCGCCCAGCGAGCTGCCGAACATGGGCTACGCCCAGGCCATTGCCACCACGGCGGCGCTGACGCTGTGGTCGTTCATCGGCCTGGAGTCGGCCACGGTGCCGGCGGACGATGTGCGCGACCCGAAGAAGACCATCCCCCGCGCCACGCTGTTCGGCACCCTGGCGGCGGCCTCCGTGTACATCCTGTCGATCACCGCCGTGCAGGGCCTGATGCCGCCGGAAGTACTGGCCAAGTCCACTTCGCCCTTCGCCGATGCCGCGCGCATCCTGCTGGGCAACTGGGGCTACTACCTGGTCGCCGGCGGCGCGGTGATCGCCTGCCTGGGCGCGCTCAATGGCTGGGTGCTGCTGCAGGGGCAGATTCCGGTGGCGCCGGCCCGTGACGGGCTGTTCCCCGAGTCCCTGGGCAAGCTCAACAAGAACGGCGCGCCGGCCAACGGCCTGCTGTCCTCCGGGCTGCTGGTGACGGCGCTGGTGATGGTCGACGGCCATGGCGAGCTGGTGGAGGTGTTCAACGTCATCATCCTGCTCGGCACCATGACCGGCGTCGTGCCTTACGCTTTCTGCACCGCGGCGTTGCTGCAGATGCTGGCGACCAAGCCCGAATCCTTCTCCCCGCGTTCGCGCCCGCAGGTGCTGGCCATCGGTTGCCTGGGCTTCCTCTACTCGCTGTGGGCGCTGTATGGCACCGGCGAGCAGGCGATCTTCTGGGGCTTCCTGGTGTTCATGGCCGGTATCCCGATGTACACCTGGCGCCAGTACCGCAACCGCTTGCAAGGGTTGCCGATGGCTGCGCGCGACTGACAGTCGCGTGCAAGGCGTTGCAGTCTGATCAAGGACTAGCTGGCCGATCTGCGAGCCAGTTCCCGCCCCATGCCGTGGGCTGCGTCACAGACCACGGCATCGACTTTTAGTTTCGCCTTGTTATAGTGACGCGATTTCCAAAATCTATTCTCCACGCGCAATAAACGACACGAATAAGAACTGTTGGCCCGGGCTCCAGCGGCAGCGCGCCGCACCCAGACGAGAAGCAGGGCATACCCGAGGACATCCCCGTGACCGAATACAAAGCTTTCCGCGTTGAACTGGCGGACAAGATCGCCCATGTGCAGATCAACCGTCCGGAAAAACTCAACGCGATGAACGCCGATTTCTGGAAGGAAATCATCGATATCTTCCAGTGGGCAGACGAAACGGATGAAGTCCGCGTGGTCGTCCTCAGTGGCGCCGGCAAGCACTTCTCCGCCGGCATCGACCTTGCCCTGCTGGCCCAGGCCGCCAGCCATCTGGGCAAGGACGTGGGCCGCAACGCCCGCGCACTGCGCAAGACCATCCTGCAACTGCAGGGCTCCTTCAACGCCGTGGACAGGTGCAGCAAGCCGGTCCTCGCGGCGATCCAGGGCTACTGCATCGGTGGCGGCATCGACCTGATCTCCGCCTGCGACATGCGCTACTGCAGTGCTGACGCGCAGTTCTCCATCAAGGAAATCGACATGGGCATGGCGGCCGATGTCGGCACGTTGCAACGCCTGCCGCGCCTGATCGGCGATGGCATCATGCGTGAGCTGGCCTACACCGGGCGTAACGTCGACGCCGAGGAGGCCCAGCGCATCGGCCTGGTCAACAGCGTTTACGCCGACCATGCCGCGCTGTTCGATGGCGTGATGGACCTGGCCCGGCAGATCGCCGCCAAGTCGCCGATCGCCATCCGCGGCACCAAGGAAATGATCGGCTATGCCCGCGACCATCGCGTCGAGGATGGCCTGGAATACATCGCCACCTGGAACGCCGCGATGCTGCAGTCCGCTGACCTGCAGGCCGCCATGATGGCGCACATGAGCAAGAAGACCCCCGAGTTCGCCGATTGATGTCCGTCCACTCTTCTTGCGCGCAGGAGGCGCACTAGGCCGATGGTTACTGGAGCCACGTCCCTCAGTCTGGTCCGCGACGAGCTGTTCGCGACGATGGAAGAGGCCGAGCAGAATCTCGAGCACTTCATCGCCGAGCGCCAGAACGGCAGCCTGCTGCAACATTCCGTTGATTGCCTGAGCCAGATTCGCGGCACGCTCAATCTCATCGAGCTGGCCGGCGCCGAACTGCTGGCGCAGGAAGCGCTGGACCTGGCCACCGACATTCCGACGGGGGTCACCGAAGACCGCGACGGCCAGTTGGCCGCGCTCGGCAACGCGCTCTATGTGCTGCGCCGCTACCTGGAAAACCTCGAGGCGCACCGCCAGGAAATCCCCGAACTGCTGCTGCCGGCGATCAACGACGTGCGCCAGGCCGCTGGCCAGCCTGCACTGCCGGAGAGTTTCTTCTTCAGCGCGCGCCTGGACCTTCCGCGCCCGCTGCGTGCGGTCACCGCGCCGCAGGTGGACGACCCGGCCCGCGAAGTCCGCCGCCTGCGGCAGATGTACCAGGTGGGCCTGGTGGGGCTGATCCGCGAACAGAATCTCTACCCCAGCCTCAAGCTCATGGGCCGCGCCCTGGGCAAGCTCGACCTGCTGCTGGGCAGTGCCGCGCGTACTCGCCTGTGCTGGGTCGGCGCCGGCGCGCTGGAAGCGCTGGTGGACGCGCAGATGCTGCCGCGCAAGACGCGCAAGCTGGTGTTCTCGCGTCTGGACCGCGAGCTCAAGCAACTGATCGCCAACCCGCAGTACGAAGCGCCGCGGCAGCTGCTCAAGGAGCTGCTGTATCTCACCACGCTGGCTGACACCGGTGGCGTGCGCGCCACCGAGCTGCGCCAGGTATTCGGCCTGGCGCCGCTGCCGTTCACCGACCATTTGCTCGAAGACGAGTCGCAACGCCTGTCCGGCCCCGGCCAGTCGGTGATGCGTTCGCTGTCGGTGGCGATCCGCGAGGAACTCACGGCGGTGAAGGACCAGCTCGACCTGATCGAGCGCGGCGTTTCCCAGGCTGATGCGCTGGGCATCCTGCACACCCAGTTGGGCAAGTTGGCCAAGACTCTGGGCATGGTCGGCCTGAACTCCGCCGCCACCTCGCTGCAGCACCAGCACGGCGTGGTTGCCGGCTGGGTCGCCAAGGGCGCGGTGGATGAGCCGGCCGCGCTCAATGCGCTGGCCGATGCGCTGCTGTACGTCGAGAGCATGGTCGGCAACCTGGAGCGGGGCGAGCGCATGAGCGCGCGTCCGACGCCGATGGGCGAGGACGATTCCTTCGCCGTGCACCAGCTCGCCGAAGCGCGCATCGTGGTGATCGACGAGGCCCAGGCGGGCCTGGCGCTGGCCAAGCGCGCGATCACCGCCTACCTGGAATCCAACGGCGACAAGCTGCACCTGGCCAACGTCCCGATCAGCCTGCAGGCGGTACGCGGCGGCCTCTGGTTCCTCGGCCAGGAGCGCGCGGCATTGCTCGTCGGTGCCTGTGCCGATTACATTCAGGGGCAGATGATCGAGACGACCCAGATGCCGTCCGAGCAGATGCTGGAGACCCTGGCGGATGCGCTGACCGGCCTGGAGTATTACCTGGAGGGTGGAGCGATGATGCGGCCTGAAGGCCAACCGGACGTCCTGGACGTCGCCAGCGAGAGCGTCAAGGCCCTGGGCCTGACGGTGGCCGCCTGATGCGTACCGGGCGCTGGGAGTCCTCGATGTTCGAGGTCGCGGCGAACGGTGGCTGGGCGCTCGCCCATTGCCAGCAGCAGTTCCTCGCCGACAGCAATGGCGTGCTGTTCCCCCGTGACTGGCTCAAGCGCCAGGATCTCTCGGTACTGTCCGAGCATGCCGTCGGCCAGTTCGATGGCGAACCGGTGTACCTGCTGGAAATCGACCGTACCGATCCGCTGGAAGGCGCCAGCTGGATCGGCCTGCGTCAGTTCATGATGCAGGCCGAAGAAGACATCTTTGCCATGCTCGGCTTCGCCAGCCAGATCGGTATCTGGTGGCGGCAGAACCGCTTCTGCGGCAGCTGCGGCCAGCCCAGCCAGCGCCTGCCTCGCGACCGCGCCATGCACTGCGAGAGCTGTGGCATCCAGCGCTACCCGTTGCTGTCGCCGAGCATGATCGTGCTGGTCACTCGGGGCGATGAAGTGCTGCTGGCGCGTTCGCCACGCTTCGTGCCGGGGATGTACAGCACCCTGGCCGGCTTCGTCGAACCGGGCGAGTCGGTGGAGCACTGCGTCGCGCGTGAAGTGCGCGAAGAGGTCGGCGTGGAGATCGGCAATATCCGCTACATGGGCAGCCAGCCCTGGCCGTTCCCGCATTCGCTGATGTTCGGCTACCACGCCGAGTACGTCAGCGGCGAGATCGTCATGCAGCCGGATGAAATCGAGGATGCCCGCTGGTTCCACGTCGATGAGCTGCCGCGCCTGCCGGCCGAGCGCTCCATCGCCCGCTACCTGATCGAGGTCTACCTGGCGCGCCGCGAAGGCCGTCCGGACCCCGTCCTGCCTGGCGGCGCCTGATCCCAGGCGCCGCGCGCGGCCTTCAGGCCGCGCTGAACCAGTGCTGCCAGGCCAGGCGCACGGTCAAGGCCAGTACCACCAGGATAAACACCGGACGAATGAACTTGGCACCGCCGCCAATGGCCGTGCGCGCGCCGAAGTAGGCGCCGACCATCAGCGAACTGCCCATGCACAGGCCCAGCAACCACACGACCTGCCCCGAGGCGATGAACACCGCCAGCGCGACGATGTTGCTGACGAAGTTCATGCTGCGCGCCACGCCGCTGGCGCGGACCAGGTCCAGCGGGTACATCAGCAGTGTGCTGACGGTCCAGAAGGCGCCGGTGCCCGGTCCGGCCACGCCGTCGTAGAAACCCAGCCCCAGGCCCTGCGGCCATTGGCGGCCCTGGGCGATCTGCGGATTGGCATCCAGCGGCGCCTCGGGCGTCTTGCCGAACAACAGGTAGAGGCCGCAACCGAACACCACCACCGGCAACATGCGGTTCAGCCATTCCGCCGGCATCAGGTGTGCTGCCCAGGCGCCCAGCGCGGCGCCGATGGCGGTGGCGATCACGCCCTTGCGCCACTTGCGCGGCTCGAACAGCTTGCGACGGTAGAAGGTGTAGCTGGCCACGGCAGCTCCGAAGGTCGAGCTCAGCTTGTTGGTGCCCAGCGCCAGGTGCGGCGGGACGCCGGCGGTGAGCAGGGCAGGGATGGTCAGCAGGCCACCGCCGCCGGCGATGGCGTCGATGAAGCCGGCGAGAAAGGCGACACCGGCAAGGATGACGAGGGTGGTCGGGTCTACGACAAGTTCGAAGGGCATGGGGTTCGCCTTGATCAGGAGCCCGCGGCGCCGCTCTTTTGTAAAGAACGGCTGGCATGGGAAACGTTAACGGGCCCGAAAGCTGCGACGGTCTGGCTGGCCGCGCAGGTACGCGGTGCGCATAATGCCGGCATTTCTACGAGGAAGGAAATCATTCGATGCAGTACGACGGTCTGGCCTGGGGCGTTGCCTTCGTGGCGCTGTTGGCCCTGGTGGTAGCCGCCCGCATTCTGTTCGACCGTCACTGGTTCCTCGGCTGGCTGCGGGGGACGGCGGGGATGCTGTTCGTGGCCGTCGCCGCGCTGGTAGCCCTGGTGGCGTGGGATCTGCGCAGCTACGAACCGCTGCCCGTGGAGCGGCCGTTGGCGACCCTGAGCTTCCACAAGGTCGGTGAACAACGCTTCGACGTCACCCTGCTCCAGGGCGATCAGGAGCGCCACGTGGAACTCGCCGGCGACCTCTGGCAACTGGATGCCCGCGTGTTCGAGTGGAAGGGCTTGGCACGGCTGATCGGCCTGGCGCCGGGGTATCGCCTGCAGGACCTCAGCGGCCGCTTCCTGGCGGTGGAGCAGCAGACCCTGGGGCGCAAGGTGACACTGGCGGAGGAAACGCCGGGTATCGACCTGTGGCGCTGGCTGCGCGACGGTCAGCACGACCTGCTGACCTTCGTGCCGAAGGCGGGGCGGGTGAACTACCTGCCGATGGCGGACCAGGCCGTGTTCGCCGTGCGCTATGGCGCGGGTGGGCTGACCGCCGAGCCGATGAATGCGGCGGCGAACCAGGCCCTGAAGGATTGGCAATGAATGCTTTTCTGTAGGAGCGAGCTTGCTCGCGAACCGCACTTGAAGGCTTCAGTGTGAAGCGGGTTCGCGAGCAAGCTCGCTCCTACAAAGAGCCGTTCGTTCGGCAATGAAAAAGGGAGCCAATCGGCTCCCTTTTCCCTTTCCGCGATCACACTCAGGCGAGGAAACCGCCGTCCACATTCAGCGTCACACCGGTGGTGTAGCTGGAGGCATCGCTGGCGAGGTACAGCACGGCGCCGGCCATTTCGCTCGGATCAGCCACGCGCTTGAGCGGGATGCGCTGCAGGGCGACGTTGCGGATGGCGTCGTTGCTCACCAGCGCCGAGGCGAACTTGGTGTCGGTCAGGCCCGGCAGCAGGGCGTTGCAGCGGATGTTGAACTGCGCGCACTCCTTGGCGAAGACCTTGGTCATGCTGATCACCGCAGCCTTGGTCACCGAGTAGATGCCCTGGAATTCACCCGGGGTGACGCCGTTGACCGAGGCGACGTTGATGATGCTGCCGCCGCCGTTGGCCTTCATCAGCTTGCCGCCTTCGATGGACATGAAGTAGTAGCCGCGGATGTTCACGTCGACGGTCTTCTGGAAGGCCGACAGGTCGGTGTCCAGCACGTTGCAGAACTGCGGGTTGGTGGCGGCGTTGTTGACCAGGATGTCGAGGCGACCGAACTGTTCGCGGATCTGCGCGAAGACAGCCTGGATCTGCTCCATCTCGCCGATGTGGCAGGCGATCGCGGTGGCTTTGCCGCCAGCGGCGACGATTTCGTCAGCCACGGCCTGGCAGCCGTCGATCTTGCGGCTGGAGACGATCACGTGGGCGCCCTGTTGGGCCAGCAGCTTGGCGATGGCCTCGCCGATGCCGCGGCTGGCGCCGGAGACGAAGGCGATCTTGCCTTCGAGGTCGAACAGTTGGGTCTTGGACATGGGAGTTCTCCTTGTTCTGGGGCGCCGTTACAGGCGGGACTTGCCGATGACTTGCAGGCTCACCTGTTCCAGCAACTTGTTGGCGTGGATGAAGGTGGCGAAGCGCTTGTCCTGGGTCTGGCCGTGGAAGAAGCGGTAGTAGATCTGCTGCATGATGCCGGCCAGGCGGAACAGGCCGTAGGTGTAGTAGTAATCGAGGTTGTCGATCTGGATGCCGGCGCGCTGCGCGTAGTAGTCGGCGAACTGCTGGCGGGTCAGCATGCCCGGCTCGTGGCTCGGCTGGCGGCGCAGCATCTGCATCGGCTGCGGGTCGTCGGCCTGGATCCAGTAGGCGAGGGTGTTGCCCAGGTCCATCAGCGGGTCGCCGATAGTGGTCATTTCCCAGTCGAGCACGCCGATGATCTGCATCGGGTTGTTCGGGTCGAGGATGACGTTGTCGAAGCGGTAGTCGTTGTGCACGATGCCCGGCTTGTGGTGGTCGGCCGGCATCTTCTCGCGCAGCCACACCTTCACCTGTTCCCAGGCCGGCGCGTCGGGAGTCAGGGACTTCTCGTAGCGATCGATCCAGCCGCCGATCTGGCGCTGCACGTAGCCCTCGGGCTTGCCCAGGTCACCCAGGCCGCAGGCGTTGTAGTCGACGTTGTGCAGGTCGACGAACTTGTCGATGAAGCTCTTGCACAGGGCGGTGGTCTTCTCGGCGTCGAGGTTCAGTTCCTTGGGCAGGTCGCTGCGCAGGATGATGCCGTTGACCCGCTCCATGACGTAGAACTCGGCGCCGATCACCGATTCATCGGTGCAGTAGGCGTAAGCCTTGGGGCAATAGGGGAAGCCGTCCTTGAGCTGGTTCAGGATGCGGTATTCGCGGCCCATGTCGTGGGCCGACTTGGCCTTCTTGCCGAACGGGGGGCGGCGCAGGACCAGTTCCTGGTTGTCGTACTGGATCAGGTAGGTCAGGTTCGAGGCGCCGCCGGGGAACTGGCTGATGCGCGGCTGACCCTGCAGGCCGGGGATGTGGTCCTTGAGGTAGCCGTCGATCACGGCGGCATCGAGTTCTTCGCCTTCGCGGGAGCGGATGGTCTGGTCGGTCAACGACATGCTGGTCCCTTCTTGTACTGGTCGGCGTGCCGCGGCTGGGGCGGCGGGCGAGGGTGGCGCGCAGTGTGTGGATCAGGCAGGGCAATGATGGCGCCAGATGATCATTGGCTAATCTAATGTCCGCCCCGGCTCGTCACAAGCGCGAAAGGCCGTTATTGGCGCCCGTGTTGCACCCCGATCAGGCTGCCTGATTCGCGGGCCAGAGCGGGGCGCGGGCATAAAAAAACCGGAGCCATGGACTCCGGTTTTTCGTGTCGAGCGGGGCGCTTGCCTCGGACTCAGACCGGGAACAGTTCGCCCAGCTTCATCGCCAGCATCATGTCGCCTTCGGCGCGCAGCTTGCCAGCCATGAAGGCCTGCATGCCGTCGGTTTCGCCGCTGGTGATGCCCTTGAGGGTTTCGCTGTCCATGATCAGGGTGACGTTGGGGGACTCGGCGTCGCCCTGTACGACTTCGCAGGTACCGTCCTTGACGACCAGGTAGTGGTTGTCGCCGTCTTCGATGTTGAACTGGAACACCAGATCCAGGCCGGCGGCCGCGCTGGCGTTGAACTTGCTCTTCATGGTGGAAACGATGTCAGCAACACTCATGGTTCTATTCCTTTTCTAGGTTTTCTCGCGCGACGTCGAGGTCGCATGGGGCCGGTTCTCAACGATAGGTGATGAGTTCCGGCGCCTTCAACAGTTCCAGATGCACGTGACTGTTGAAGGAAGCCAGGGCCACTTCGCTGCCGCGGAACTTCAGGCGGTTGAGCGAGGTGTTGACGATCTGCCAGTTGAGCTCGAAGGCGTTCAGCACCGGGATACCGGTCACCTGCTGGAGGACTGCGGTGATGGTGCCGCCAGAGGTGAACACGCCGATGGTGTCCTTGCCGCTGGCGGACTCCAGCAGGCGTTTCAGGCCGTCGTGCACGGTGTCGAGGAATTGCGCCCAGCTGACCAGGCCGTCCTTGTCGTGGTCGCCGGAAACCCAGCGGGCGATCACGGTGGAGAACAGGCGCTGGAACTCGGCGCGGTGGTCGGCGGCGTTGCGCATGATGTGCAGCGCCTGCGGCTCGATCTCGAGCAGGTCCGGCAGGTGCGCGCGGATCACCGCGTCAGCTTCGAATTCGTTGAAGGCGGAGTCGATTTCCAGGGTGGGCGTAGCGATACCCGCCTCGTTCAGCCGGCCCATCACCGCTTCGGCGGTGTGGCGCTGACGGCGCAGGTCGCCGGCGACGCAGCGGTCGAAGCGCAGGCCGAGGCTGGCCAGGTGCTCGCCGAGGATTTCCGCCTGGCGCACGCCGGTGGCCGAGAGCACATCGTAGTCGTCGGCACCGAATGAAGCCTGGCCATGTCGAATCAGGTAGATGCTTCCCACGCGCAGTATCCCGGCAGGGCTGAAAGTTCCGGCGAGGTTATGAGGATCACCTGGGGCTGTCAACGAAAAAACATACGCTTGTTTGAATGCCATTCGCTGGACTGATACAGCGGTTTGCCAGCGCTGGTGGCGGGCCCCCGGCGTGGGTATGCTTGCGGGATTCACGGCGCTCGCCACGCGTGCGCGAACAGAATTGTAAAAGGGGATGTGAGTGGAGTTTCTAGCCGATTACGCCGGTTTCCTGGCCAAGACCTTCACCGTGGTGGTGGCCATCGTCATTGTCCTGGTGGTGATCGCCGCGCTGCGCGGCCGTGGTCGTCGCGGCGGCGGCGGGCACCTGGAGGTGCACAAGCTCAACGACTTCTACAAGGAACTGCGCGAGCGCCTGCAGCACAGCGTGCTGGAGAAGGCCAAGCTCAAGGCCCTGCGCAAGTCCGAGGCGAAAAGCCTGAAGGACGCGAAAAAGAAGAAGGGCGGCGAGAAGAACCGCGTCTATGTGCTCGACTTCGATGGCGACATCAAGGCCTCGGCCACCGAGCAGCTGCGCCATGAAGTGACCGCGCTGCTGACCCTCGCCACCCCGCGCGACGAAGTGGTGCTGCGCCTGGAAAGCGGCGGCGGCATGGTTCACGGCTACGGCCTGGCCGCCTCCCAGCTGGCGCGCATCCGCCAGGCCGGCGTGCCGTTGACCGTCTGCGTCGACAAGGTCGCTGCCAGCGGCGGCTACATGATGGCCTGCATCGGCGAGCGCATCCTCTCCGCACCCTTCGCCATCCTCGGCTCCATCGGCGTCGTGGCGCAGTTGCCCAACATCCATCGCCTGCTGAAGAAGCACGACGTCGATTTCGAGGTGCTCACCGCCGGTGAGTACAAGCGCACCCTGACCGTGTTCGGCGAGAACACCGAGAAGGGCCGGGAGAAGTTCCAGGAAGACCTGGAAACCACCCACGAACTGTTCAAGCGCTTCGTCGTCCACTACCGCCCGCAGCTGGCCATCGACGAAATCGCCACCGGCGAGGTCTGGCTGGGCCAGGCAGCGCTGGGCAAGAAACTGGTCGACGAACTCAAGACCAGTGACGAATACCTGGCCGAACGCGCCCGCGAGGCGGATGTCTACCAGCTCAGTTATGTGCAGAAGAAGTCCATCCAGGAACGCTTCGGCGTCGGCGTCAGTGGCGTGATCGATCGCGTGCTGGTGACCTGGTGGGACCGTCTGGGCCGCAGCCGCTTCTGGCAATGATGCTTCTGGCAAAGATTGGGTGTCGGGCGCCGGGATAGCGCCCGTTTTAGCGAATTCGAAAGAGGAGGGTCGAGATGAGTGCATTCAAGGCGTTGTGGGTCACGGAGAGCGCGCATGGCGTGTATGACCTGCAGGTGGCCGAGCGGCAGGTTGCCGATCTGCCGGCGGGTGAAGTGCTGGTGCGGGTGAAGTATTCCTCGCTCAACTACAAGGATGCGCTGTCCGCGAGCGGCAACCGTGGCGTTACCCGCAAGTATCCGCACACGCCCGGCATCGATGCCGCTGGCGTGGTGGAGTCTTCCTCGGTAGGCGAATTCGCTCCCGGCGATGAAGTCATCGTCACCGGCTATGACCTGGGCATGAACACGCCGGGTGGCTTCGGCCAGTACATTCGCGTGCCCGCCGCCTGGCTGATCAAGCGTCCGCAGGGCCTGTCGCTGCGTGAAGCGATGATCCTCGGCACCGCCGGCCTGACCGCCGCACTGTGCGTCGACAAGCTGGAGCGCGCCGGCGTCACGCCGTCTGCCGGGCCGATCCTGGTCACTGGCGCCACCGGTGGCGTGGGCAGCATCGCGGTGATGCTGCTGGCGCAACTGGGCTACACCGTGGCCGCCGCCACCGGCAAGCTGGAACAGGCCGAGCTGCTGAATCGCCTCGGCGCGCGACAGATCCTGGATCGAGCTACCGTTTCCGACGGCATCGACAAGCCGCTGCTGCGTGAGCAGTGGGCCGGTGCGGTGGACACCGTGGGCGGTGACATCCTGTTCAACGTGGTCAAGTCGCTGCAGTACGGCGGCAGCGTCGCCTGCTGCGGCCTGACCGCCGGTGCCGCCTTCAAGGCTACCGTGCTGCCGTTCATCCTGCGTGGCGTGAACCTGCTGGGCGTGGACTCGGTGGAACTGCCGCTGGTGGTCAAGGCTTCCATGTGGGACAAGCTGTCCCTGCAATGGAAGCTCGACAACCTCGAAGCGGCAGTGCGCGAGGTCAAGCTCGACGACCTGCCGGCCGCCATCCACCAGATCCTGGCCGGCAAGCTGGTTGGTCGGGTGCTGGTCACGCTTGATTGATGCCCGTGCCGGGCCTGGGTGTCAGCCCAGGTCCGGCAACAGGTAATCCGCCCAAAGCGAATCGGCGAACTGGCTGCGGAAGAAGCCGAAATGGCCGATGCGTTTCACGCCGATGTCTTCTGGCGCAATGCGCTTCAGGGTTTTCCGCGAGCCGCGGTAGAAACCGTGCAGTGATTCGGTGTTACGCCCGGACATCATCTCGTCGTCGGTGAAGGAGATCGAGGTGATGGGCGTACTTACCGAGGAGTAGGCCTCGCGCACCGCGCCGCCTTCCGCGCCCACCGAGTACTCGGGATTCAGGCACCAGCGCCGCCATTGCTCGATCACTCCGCGCGGCAGATCGCCGACCACACCCAGGCGCTTGCCCGGGAAGTAGCCCAGCACTGGCGTGATGGTCGGCGCCAGCAGGTACCAGAGCAGCCAGGCCTTGTGCCGCAATCCCTTGGTGTTCTCGCGCCAGTAGCCGCTGCCGGTGGCGATGGTGAAGGCGCGGTGGATGCGCTCGGTGCCGCGGACGAAGGGCAGGATCTGTCCGCCGAGGCTGTGGCCGATCCAGAACACCGGCAGGTCGCCGGCGGCCTCGACCACGGCGTCGAGCATCGCACTGCAATCGTGGTTGCCCCAGGCCAGGATGTCGACGTCCAGGTCACGCAGGTGCCCGGCGCGGGACTTGCCCATGCCGACGTAGTCGAAGGTCACGGTCAGGTAGCCACGCTCGGCCAGCCAGTTGGCGAAGGCCGTGTAGAAACGCTGCTCGACGCCCATGGCGGGGACGATCAGCACCGCGCCGCGAGCTTCTCCGGGCGGGTAGTACCAGTGGCTGGACAGGCTGTGGCCGTCGCCGTTGTCCAGCGGGCGGGGGAGCGGTGTGATCATGGCGCGGTCCCTCAGGCCTGGCTGACGTACATGGTGATGTCGGCGCGAAACACCTTCTTGTCGCCGACATAGGCGAGTACCGGCACGACGATATCGCCTTCCTGGCTCCAGTCCAGGTTGCGCCCATCAGCGACGGCGCGGATGTCGCCGTCGGCCTTGGCCAGGTATTCCACCGTCATGCCGCGGGGAATCCAGCGGCGTCCCTTGGGGATCGACACGTCGGTCATGGTCCCAGCGGCCAGCTCGGCGGCGTTGCACAGGGCGATGGCGTGGACGGTGCCGATGTGGTTGAGCACTTCGCGGCGCTTGGGGAAGGTCACTTCCGCATAGCCTGGGCGCAGGTCGACGAACTGCGGGGCGATGCTGGCGAAGTAGGGGGCGACCTGGCCGATCATGGCGCTGAACTGCGCGGGGCCGGCCTGCTGGTACATTTGCATCATCTGACTCATGGCAACTCCGGGGCAAAGCGGATTGAAGATGGATGCGCGCCCAGGCAGTATACGAAGATTAGAAAGTAATTCTAGAAAAATATTCTAGAATTCTGTTCGAGCAGTTTTCACCACAGGAACCCCATGGCCCGAGCTTCCCGCAAAGACGACATTCTCCAGGCCGCGCTGGCCTGTTTCAGCGAATCCGGTGTGGACGCCACTACCATCGAGATGATCCGTGACCGCTCCGGCGCCAGTATCGGCAGCCTCTATCACCATTACGGGAACAAGGAGCGCATCATCGGCGCGCTGTACCTGACGGGCGTCGGCCAGTACGCGGCGCTGCTCGATGCCGGAATCGAGGAAGGCATGAGCGCGGAGGCCTGCGTGAAGCTGTTCGTCACCTGCTACGTCGATTGGGTGGCGGGCAACCCGGACTGGGCGCGTTTCATCCTGCACAGCCGCGGCCGTGTCGAGGCGGGCGAGGTGGGCGAGGCGTTGCGCGAGGCCAACCGCGAGCAGGGGCGGCGTATCGCCGGGCTGCTTTCCGAGCACCGCAAGGCGGGTGCCTTCAAGGGACTGGCGCCGGAGTTGTTCAATTCGGTAGTCATCGGCCCGAGTCAGGACTATGCGCGCAACTGGCTGGCCGGCCGCACGCGGGTGGACCTGATCGATTGCCGGGATCAGCTGGCGCAGATTGCCTGGGAGAGTGTGCGGGCCTGAGTGCCCGCTGCACCGCGGCGTAATGGATGCACCCTGTAGGAGCGAGCTTGCTCGCGAACAGAGGTGTCCGATAGCGTCGGCATCGAGCGGGTTCACGAGCAAGCTCGCTCCTACGAAAGGCTCCGGCGCTGGCGGCGGATAACGCTGACGCGATATTCGCCCTGCGAAGAGCGCACCGCGCAGAAACGAAGAAGCCCCGCGATGCGGGGCTTCTTCATGTCGCTGAAGCAGTCGGCCGGATCAGGCCAGCTGGCGGCGACGGAACAGCGGTTGCGGCTGGGTGACCGAGGTCTGGTAGACCTCGCTGAAGTCATCCAGGCCGGCCAGCGCTGCTTGCGGGTCGCGGTCGGCGCGGATGGCGTAGGCGTCGAAGCCGCAGCTCTGCATGAAGAACAGCTGGTCGCGCAGCACGTCGCCAATGGCGCGTACTTCACCCTTGTAGCCGAAACGCTCACGCAGCAGGCGCGCAATGCTGAAGCCGCGGCCGTCGGTGAAAGCGGGGAAGTTCACGGCGATCACCTGGAAATTGCCCAGGTCATCGGCAATGGCTTCCGGCTCTTCGTCCGCGTCCAGCCAGACGCCCAGGCCACCGTCACGGCCGCGCAGGGCCGGGCCGTGTTCCAGCCACAGGTTCAGCGGGATGATCACGTCGTCGCAGTTGGGCACGCTTTCCAGGGTCGCGTCCTTGGGCAGCAGGTGCCAGCGGTCGTCGACGACCGCGCGGTTCTTAATGATTCGCTGCATATACGCGCTCCTTGAAGGGGTCGATGCCGATGCGACGGTAGGTATCGAGGAAACGTTCCTCTTCGGTGCGCTGTTCCACGTAGACCTTGATGATCTTCTCGATCACGTCGGCCATCTGCTCCTGGGCGAAGGAAGGGCCGAGGATCTGTGCCAGGCTGGCATCGCGGCTGGCGCTGCCGCCCAGGGATACCTGGTAGAACTCCTCGCCCTTCTTGTCCACGCCGAGGATGCCGATGTGGCCGACGTGGTGGTGGCCGCAGGCGTTCATGCAGCCGGAGATGTTCAGGTCGATGGCGCCGATGTCGAACAGGTAGTCCAGGTCGTCGAAGCGACGCTGGATGGCTTCGGCCACCGGGATCGACTTGGCGTTGGCCAGGGAGCAGAAATCACCGCCCGGGCAGCAGATGAGGTCGGTCAGCAGGCCCACGTTCGGGGTGGCGAAACCGTTCTCGCGCAGCTCGCCCCAGAGGGTGAACAGCTGCGCCTGCTCGACGTCGGCGAGGATGATGTTCTGGTTATGGCTGTTGCGCACTTCGCCGAAGCTGTAGCGGTCGGCGAGGTCGGCGACCACGTCCAACTGCTTGTCGGTGATGTCGCCGGGCGCAACGCCCGTGGGCTTGAGCGACAGGGTCACGGCGACGTAGCCGGGCTTCTTGTGGGCGAAGGTGTTGCGGCTGCGCCAGCGGGCGAAGCCGGGGTTCTCGGCGTCGAGCTGGGCGAGGGCGGCGTCCTGGTTCTCCAGGGCCTGGTAGGCCGGGTCGACGAAATGCGCGGCTACGCGTTGCAGTTCGGCGTCGGTCAGGGTGCTGGGGCCGTCCTTGAGGTGCGCCCATTCGGCGTCGACCTTCTGGGCGAAGACTTCCGGGGTCAGCGCCTTGACCAGGATCTTGATGCGCGCCTTGTACTTGTTGTCCCGACGGCCATAGCGGTTGTATACGCGCAGGATGGCGTCCAGGTAGGACAGCAGGTGTTTCCACGGCAGGAATTCATTGATGAAGTTGCCGACGATCGGGGTACGACCCAGGCCGCCGCCGACGGAGACGCGGAAGCCCAGCTCGCCGGCTTCGTTCTGCACCGCTTCCAGGCCGATGTCGTGCACCTCGATGGCCGCGCGGTCGCTCACGGCGCCGTTGACGGCAATCTTGAACTTGCGCGGCAGGTGGGCGAATTCGGGGTGGAAGGTCGACCACTGGCGGATGATCTCGCACCAGGGGCGCGGATCGACGAGTTCGTCATGGGCGACGCCGGCGAACTGGTCGGTGGTGGTGTTGCGGATGCAGTTGCCGCTGGTCTGGATCGCGTGCATCTGCACGGTAGCCAGCTCGGCGAGGATTTCCGGCACGTCTTCCAGTTCCGGCCAGTTGTACTGGACGTTCTGGCGGGTGCTGATGTGCGCATAGCCCTTGTCGTAGTCGCGGGCGATCTGCGCCAGCTTGCGCACCTGCGTCGAGGACAGCAGGCCGTAGGGCACGGCCACGCGCAGCATGGGCGCATAGCGCTGGATGTACAGGCCATTCTGCAGACGCAGCGGGCGGAATTCCTCGCCGGTCAGTTCGCCCGCCAGGTAACGGTGGGTCTGATCGCGGAACTGCTTGACGCGATCTTCTACGATCCTCTGATCGTATTCGTCATATACGTACATGAATCTTCCTGCTGTCAGGCTATGCGCTTAGGCGTACTGCGTTTCCCAGCGCGCACGGCAACGCGCTCCACGCGGAGTGGGGCGCACGATACCAGTTCGGGAATATGCGCAAAAGTGATGTTTGAGTATATGGCGAGAACTTTCCGATCTAAGCCGCGCCAGGCCTGAAACACAGGCGTGGCGGCGGCTTGCGCGGGCATCGATGCGCCGCTGCGCTTAGCGCTTTTTATGCGCTGATCAGGCTTCGCGCCCGTGGGCAGCGTCGCGTAGTTGCGAGGTGTCGACGCGGACGAAGATCGAGTCGCCGACGCAGGTCAGCACGTCGCCGGCGTACACCTCGCAGATGACCCGGCTCTTGCGCCCCACCTCGCCGTCAACGTGGGCCTTGAGGGTCAGCGGCACGCCCATGGGCGTGGGCTTGATGTACTTGATGCCCAGGTTGCCGGTCACGCAGTCGATGCGCGGCAGGCTGCCCGGCTCGCGGCCTTCGGCGCGGTAGTGGTAGGCCATGGCGGTCCAGTTCGAGTGGCAGTCCACCAGCATGGCGATCAGGCCACCGTAGACCAGTTCCGGCCAGCCGCAGTACTTGGCTTCGGGCAGGTGCTCGGCGACGACATGGATGCCGTCCTCGTCCCAGCGGCTCTTGATGTGCAGGCCGTGCGGGTTGCTGCCGCCGCAGCCATAGCAGACGCCTTCCGGCGCGACGGTGTCTTGCAGTGAGTCCACGTGCATGGTCCTACCTTTCTTCTCGCTTGTTCTTATGGAACAGGCAGCCTAACGGCATTTGCGCGATGGCGGAACGGGGAGGTTCCTTGAGCACAGGGCGCGGCTGGTCTTAACTCTTGCCTGTGGTCCTTCAGCCAATAACGAGAAGATGGGGGAAGCATGAGCGAAGAATCGTCCAACAAGACCAGTGACAGCGTCGTCGATGCCCGCGCGGCATTCATCCTGATCCTGCTGGTGGTTGCCACCGCGGTATTCTGGGTCAGTCACCAGTGACAGCGGCTCCGGGCGGCTCGCCCTGCGGCCCGCCCGGCACCTGCGCAAACTCTAGAATCCGGCGAAATGCAGCACCAACTGCACCAGCCCGTAGAGCAGCAGCACGAAGACCAGGGTGAAGAGAATGCCCATGGCAATGAAGTGACTGGGCTTGCCGTGGGTGAAGTCGCGCGCACGATTGCGCCCGCTCTGCACGCCGAAGGCCGCGGCCAGCACGCTGTGGAGCATCTGCCAGAAGGTCGGCGGCTTGTTCTGTTGCTCGTCCATCGTTCATCCTCCTTTTGTCTGCAAGCCTAGCTCCTGAGGGAGCAGCCGCTAGAGTTCGATCTGCGTCCACTGGCGCTTCTGCCACATCACCGCGAAGATCGCCGACGCCAGCCCGCGCTGCAGGATCTGCATGCTCCAGATCGCCAGCAGACCGCCGCCCAGCACTGGGCCGACCAGGTAGGCCAGCGGCAGGAAGAACAGCCACTGGTTGCCCAGGCTCACCGCCATCACCGTGCGTACGGCGCCTGCGCCAAGCAGCGCCTGGGTCAGCACCAGCGCGGTGGCGTCGATCACCATGCCCATGCCGGTGAGCATCAGCGGCACCCGGCCCAGCTCGATCAGCGCCGGGTCGCTGACAAACAGTCGCAGGATGGCTTCGGGGAAAATCCAGAATGGCGCGCCCAGCAGCGCCAGTCCGCAGGCCGCCACTTTCACCACGTCCCAACCCCAGCGGTGCGCGCTGTCGAAATCGCGCTCGCCCATGCTCTGGCTCACCAGGGTGGTCGCCGCCATGCCGAGGCCGACGCCGGGGAGGATCAGGAACAGCGCCAGGTTGATCAGCACGTGGGCCACCGCCAGTTCGCGGGTGCCGACCTGGGCGATGATCCAGAACAGCAGGGTGATGCCGGCGGCGAAGAAGAACTGCTGCAGCGAGTTGGGCAGCGACAGGCGCAGCAGCGTGCGGATTTCCCGCTCGCTCGGCAGGTGCGGGTGGCAGCCCTGGGCACGGGTGTCGCGCCAGGTGATCCAGGCGTAGATCAGGGAGCCGATATACAGCGCCAGGGTTGTGCCGAGGCCGCTGCCCACGGCGCCCATTCGCGGCAGGCCGAACAGGCCGTGGATCAGGCTGTAGCTGATCGCTGCGTTGGCCAGGTGCATCACCACCAGGGTGCGCATGTACATGCCCGAACGCCGGGTGCCGTTCCAGTAGCCGCGAAAGGAGAAGTTCAGGCCGACAGCGAGTACTGATAGCGCGCGCCACTCGAAGTAGGGGATACCCACCGCCAGCACCTCGGGGTCGTTGGACAGGGCGCGGACGATGGGTTCGGCGAACAGCAGGCAGATCAGCGTGATCGGCAACGACAGGCCCAGCGCCACGATCAGTCCGCAGTTCAACGGTGCGGCCAACTGGTCGCTGCGGCCTTCGCCGCGGCGGCGTGCCACCAGCGCCTGCACACCGGCGCCCAGGCCCATCACCAGGGAAATAGCGACGAAGTTGGCGTAGCTGCCAATGCCGACCCCGGCCAGGGATTTCTCTCCGAGGTGGCCGACCATGGCGGCGTCCACCAGGTTGAGCAGGCTCTGGCTGAGCATGCCACCGATGATCGGCAGGCCCAGGCTGACAATGTTCTGGAACCGCTGGCGCTCTAGCATGGCGTCTCGAGGCAGTGAACTCCGGCCTGTTGTGGACATCCGGCGCGCCCGTGCCGGTAGGGCTGCGCTGTGGGAAATCCTAGTCGAAAGGGCGGCTCTCCGCTCCCTTCCAACGCGGAATATGCCTACGGATATTGCGAAGTTGTTCCGGTGACATTTCCGGTGTTTGTGTGAGATGCATCACGTTTTTTCGCCTTGGCGAATGGAAGCGGCGTACTACGCTGAGACTCAATTGACCAGGGCAAACCTGTGCGAAAGCCAGGGACGCAAAGCCACCGATCTACCGCCCGCAAGGGCCATGACCGCGGGGTTGCCAAGCAGGCCGGACGTTCGTCCGCGCCCTCTGCGAGCTTGCGCTCGGCAGCCTCCAACGTTCCGGTGCGCCTCCTGATCAACCCCCGCAGGTTGATGGTGTTTGTTGGCCAAACGGAGTGCGCCGATGAATCAGCCCGTCCAGTACACCTTCGGGTTCGCCCGAATGGCATTGCGTGATCAGGTGGTCTTCAAGTCCATCGTCGGCCTGCTCAGTGGCCGGACGCTGGTGAACTGGGCCTATGTCGAAGGCGCCCAGGCCGATCTGCTGGTGGAAGGGGAGGAGGGTGAGCCCCGCGTCCAGTTGCGCACCGCCGAGGGAGAGTCCCTCTGGGTGCATTGGCCCTTGCGTGCCAGCGAGGTCTTCGACTGCCTGGAGCGCGCGGCTCGCGCCATTGGCCATCGGCCCGTCGATACCGGCGGTGCGGCCCTGAAGTTGAAGCATTGGCCAGCCGCCTCCTCGTTGCAGGGCGACCCGCGTCATGTGCGGCTGGCGACGCTGCTTTGCGCACGGGCGATGAGCATCGAGGAGTTGTGCGAGCGCTCCGGGGCGACCCGCGCCGTGGCCGAGGCCTTCGTACATCTCATGGCGCAGCAGGGGCTGCTCATCAGCAGCGAAGCCGTTTCCAGGCCCGCCACCTCGCAGCCTGCCACCCCGGTCGGATTGCTGGCGCGGATTCGTCGCCACCTCGGGCTGGGCGGTAGCCCGGAGGCTGGTCGATGAGGGAATACAAGATCCTCTTCACCGGCACCATGGGCGCCGGCAAGACCACCGCCATTGCCGCCATCAGCGACATCGATCCGGTCAGTACCGATGTGCAGAACAACGACCCGAGCCTGGACAAGGCGCGGACCACGGTCGGCCTGGACTACGGCGAGGTGGTGATCGGCCCCGACGAGCGCCTGCGCCTTTACGGCACCCCGGGCCAGGCGCGCTTCGCCTTCATGTGGAGCATCCTCGCCCGCGGCGCTCTGGGCCTGGTTATTCTGATCGACAACTCGCGGCCCGATCCGCTGGGCGACCTGCGCGTCTACCTGGAAGGCTTCGCGGACTGCATTCGCGGTGCGCCGTGCGTGGTCGGCGTCGGACGCCTGCCGGACCATCCGCACCCCGGCCTGGACGATTACGCCGACACCCTGGCACGGGCCGGGCACGCTTTCCCGGTGGTGGAAGTGGATGTACGCGAGGCGGAGCAGGTACGCATGCTGCTGGACCTGCTCCTGCTGCAACTGGAATGCGCAATGGCCTGAGGCCTGATGCTCGCAATAGAGGGAGTCGACCATGAACCATGCCTTGACGAGCCTGCCGCAACGGCTGCGCCAGGATGCCGAGTTGGCGCTGGATGAACTGGGCGCCAGTCTCGGGCGGCTGAGCGCTGCGGTCATCGCCACCACCGACGGTTTCGAGGTTGCCTCCCGCGCCGGCAACGGGCTGGAGGTCTCCAAGCTGGCGGCCATGGCCTGCTCGATCTCCGCGTTGGGGGCGATGGTCGGCCAGGAGAGCGAAGTGGGGCCGCACCAGAACGTGATCGTCGAGGCCAGCGAGGGCTACATCGTCATCGTCGACATCCCTCATCCGAGCCACCCGATGATCCTCAACCTGGTCGCCCACCGCGAGGAGATGCTCGGTCAGGTGCTCTACCAGGCCAAGCGGACGGCCACGCGGCTGGCGGACCTGTCGCTGGCCGGCTGAGACAAAAGGCTTCGCGGCGCGCGCGGCTGCGGAGCCCCTATAACAGGACGCGCACTCAAGGAGTAATCGCTATGGCAGCACTGCAACAATCGCTGGACGAACTGCTGAACCTGGATGGTGCCCTGGCGTCGGCCGTGGTGGATGCCAAGAGCGGCATGCTGCTCGGGCAGGCGGGAGGTGGCGTGGACCTGGAGCTGGCGGCGGCGGGCAATACCGAGGTGGTCCGCGCCAAGCTCAAGACCATGAAGTCCCTGGCGCTCAACGACGTGATCGAGGACATCCTCATCACCCTCGGCCGCCAGTACCACATCATCCGCCCGATGGCCAAGCATGAAGGCGTGTTCATGTACTACGTGCTGGACAAGGTGAAGGCCAACCTCGCGTTGGCCCGGCGCAAGCTGCAGGAAGTGGAGGGGCAGATGGCGATCTGAGGTGGGCGGGCAGGGGACACTGCCCGCTTCCTGATGTGCAACCCGCTGGCCCGTTTCGGGCCAGCATCGTTTCAGGCCAGCAGGAGCTGCGCCAGTTGCGCGGCATGGCCACGCAACTCCGGGACCGCCGTGGCCTCCCAGTGGCTGGCGCGCAGCATCGGGCTGAGCAGGTAGAGGTTGGGGTGGGCAGTGCCCTGTGCATTCAGCAGGCGGTAGTGGTCATCGGTGTCGAGGCCCAGGCCCTGATTGTCCTGACGGATGACGCCACGGTCGAGCAGGCCGCAGAGCAGGGGCTCGCTGACGGTGCGCAGGTTGGTGCAGGGACCGGTGCAGTTGACCAGGAAGTCGAAGTGCTGCGTGGACGATTGCGCCGCGCCGCGGGGGCGGATGTCGAGTGCGATACCCTCAGAAGTGGCGGTCGCTTTGATGACCCGGCCGGCCTGGACGCGCAGTTGCCCGCCCTCTCGCAGGTCATTGATGCGCTGGGCTACCGGTGGCGCAGCGCGATGGCGATGCACGTCCCAATAGGGTTGCAGGTGGCGCAGGAAGCGGGCGCGCTCCTTGTCGTCGAGGGCCTTCCAGAGTTGCGGAGTCGCCGGGCGCAAGGCTGCGATCACGTCGCGCCAGTCGTGGCCGTCCTCCGCTGCCTGACGAATCAATCCTCGCAGACTGCGCAGCCGTTCGTTCAGCCCCATCGTGCCGAGGAAAGCCGGCGGCAGTTCCGGCAACACGGGGTGGCTGGCATTGTCTCGGTGCGCCTGGGGCAGCAGCGAACGACGCGACAGCGCCAGCAGCGAGCCGCGATGGCCCTGGTCCTGCAGGGCGAGGGCCATGTCGTACATGGTCAGGCCGGTACCCAGCAGCAGTACTTTGGCGTCGGCCGGAATGTTCTCCAGGGCGCCAGGAGTCCAGGGGTCACGCAGGTAGCGCGGGTCGCCTTCAAGGGCTCGCAGCGGGGCCGGGGTCGCGGGGGCGAAGTTGCCGGTGGCGATGATCACCTTCTGGCTGTCCAGTGGCTGGCCGTCGTCCAGCAGCAGTCGCAGGTAGCCGTCGTGCTCGCCGAGTTCCAGCACTTGCTGGCACAGGCTGCTGAAACGCACGCCGGGTGCGGCTTCGGCAATCGCGTGGCCGAGGCGGTCCTGCAGGTAATCACCGTAGAAACGCCGTGGCAGAAAGTCGCCGGGCTTCGCCTCGGGCATCTGCCGGCGGGCGAAGTCGAGGAAGTCCGAAGGCTGGTCGGGGAACAGGCTCATGCGCTCGGCAGGCACATTGAGGATATGGCTGGCGGAGCGGGTGCCGTAGGCCAGGCCGCGGGCAAGGCGCCCGGAGCGGTTGATCAGGCTGAGGCGCAGCGGCCCCCTGGCGGTGCGCAGCAACTGGATGGCCAGTGCGGTACCGCAAAATCCACTGCCAATGATGGCGATGTGTTCCATGTCACCCATTCCTTGTTAGAACCGAGGAAGGGTCGCAGAGGACGGGCGAGCTGACAACCGTGGCGAAGTGACGCGATGGATGGCCTCCGGCGCCGCGAGGGCGATCGCCGGAGGCGCAGGTCTTACTCGAACAGGCCGTGCCAGCAGTCGCTCAGCTCGCCCAGTTCGAAGGACTTCACGAAGGACTGCTTTTCCAGCCACAGGCGGGTGGTTTCGCGGTCGGCTTCGGTCAGGCTGCCGACGGCGTTCAGGCACAGGTAGCCGGTGAACTCGCCATCTTCGGTGGCGCCGCCGACGAAGACCCAGCCCTCGGACTCGACGAAGGCGATCCACTGATCGAGCACGTCGTCCAGGTCGCCGCTGTAGTTCACTTCCAGGCTGAAGCCGAATTCCTGGAACTCGCCCAGGCGCAGTTTCTTCAGCAGGCGGCGCTTGCGCGGCTTGGCCATCTGTTCGGGGGTGAGGTATTTCATCTGTCTTTCTCTCGTCAGGGGAAGCCCGGCAAACGGCCGGGCTTCAATCCGTGGTGTCCTGGGTGATGCGTACGTCCGCAAACCAGAGCTTGCGCCAGCGGGCCATGCGCTCCTGCAGGGGCAGTTGCGCGGGCGACGCGGGCTGGGTAGCGCCCAGGGTGGCGTGATTATCCAGTATCTGGGCGTTGAGTGCAGCCGTGAGTTTCTTCTGTCTTATTGAGCCTGAATGGTAGATATGCCTGTGCGCTGAATGAAATGTTGGAGTTTAAAAGGGGCGAATGCTTCATGCAGGGATTGAGATTTTAAATTTATCGGAAGAGATAAACTCCGAGGGTAAAGGTGATTATTGATTGGGTTGCGCTTTTGAAACGATTTCCTTTCAAGTTGGAGGGAATTGACTTACAGCGTGTTGGGAAAATAATGATATTTATGGCTTTCTCGATCGTGTATGGTCTTATTGGTACAATAACGGTGCCTGGGTTTAATATGGTTATTTGGGAGGGTCGTATGATTACAGCGGGCGATGTTTATTCTGAAGATATTGGAGGGTTGAGTGTTTCGGTGAAATGGGATCGTTGTATATTCCGAGAAAACACTGCGTGGTGGAATGTTGCAGTTGGAGCAGTGATTAAGGTAAGTGGTGTTGATGGTAAGGGTAATTCTGTGTCTGATTTCAACTTTACTGTTCCGGAATACTGTTCAATTTCTAATGTTGAACCGGGTGTGTATAAGCTTTCTGTGTCGCCGGTATTGAGTCAGCAACGAAATAATCCTGGGCTCATTGAGGTCGGTGCGGTTGGTGTTCCAGGGCTTTCTACGAAGATTTCCACCGGTGGGACTGGGGGTGCTAATTAGCATGATTTTTATTTTGTCGGAGTGATTTGATTTTACTGCAGATAAGTAATTGAGTTGGGGGTTTCTTTGAGCCCATTTTGATACAGGGTTAGATATTAAGGGCACCTAGAGGGTGCCCTTATTTTATCCATTTCTGATTTTTACAAATAAAATACAGTTAGCTGTGCGGTGCCGCTGACCTTTCCTCCCGTGACCTGGGCAGCAGTACCGGTCCGGTAGTAGGAAACATTCATCTTGATGGGCAACGTCAGGTTTCCCGAAGTCGGACTGTAGTCGGTAACCACATAGCTCGAGTCGCCAAAGCGGATGGGGGCGGTGTTGGCTTCGTTGGTGATGCGCAGGCCGACGCCCTTTGCCATGTCGGTGCCGGCAGCGTTCTGGAAGGTTCCGTCCGTGGCGCTGATGATGGTGCCGATGGGGTCAAGCTGGTACTTGATGCTGTTCATGCCGGCAGGGCAGTTACGCAAGGTGAACTGGAAGGCCTTCGTCTTGACGCTGGTTGCCGAGAAGAAATCGCTCTTTCGTGCCGTATCGAGAGTGACGTTGGCGCCTTCCGCCGTGCAGCTCAGTGCCTGGAAGGTGACCGGACCGATGATGTAGTTTCGGCTGCCCGGGGCGGTCGAGAAGGCACCATCGGTTTCCAGCGCAGTGTAGGTCATGGTGAATGTGGGCATGGTTCCGGCCGTGATTTTTCCAGTCTGGATTAGGCGGAACTTCAGCTGAGCGCCGAATGAGTAATTGTTGGCTTCTATGCTGTCGCAGAATCGGTCGCTGTAGGGAACGGTTCCTGACCCTGTGACCCAGGGGTTCCACCCATTGACCCCGCCATTTCGTTCGCAGTACTTCCCCCCTGAATAGAGTCGAAAGCCATAAACAATGCCGACCCCGGGAACACTGGTATTGAATACCTTGTAGGTAATGCCGCCTTCACTGTAGCTGCCCGCTTGTGCCATCGTGGGGAATTTGACGCCGATGCCAGCCCTCGTACTGTTATTGAGCGCACAAGTGTAAATGTTGCTTACTGCGTCGCCGGTCACCCAGTTCGAGAGTGGCGCCATCGAGGCACTATTGTCACGGGGGACTGATATTGGGCTGGGGAAGGTAAAAGTCTCAGCACCCGTGCCGTTGAACGTACAAGTGGCCGCGGCCATTGCCTGTTGTGTCAGGGCGCTTGTGACGAGCGCGAGGAACATGGCGATTATGCGTGATCGACTTGTGCATATCCTTGCCCAGCTATTGACCGTTCTCATCTCTGGTTCTTGCTCCATTATTCATATGGGGGAAGTATGTCTCTCGGATATTTGGCGCAGTTGCTGTTCCGGCGGGAAATGAGCTGCGGGGATATCAATTAATATCGGGTCAGTTGACGGGAGTCTGTCCGAGAAAAAACTCTATAGATTAGGAAGTTTCCGGAGTTCGTGTGGGTTGGCGAGTGGGAGGAGACTACGTGTCGGATGGAGCTGACTGTTTGATGGGGACGCACGGGAAAATCCTTCGTCTTGGGCCGGAAAGCCGCTGCAGCGGTCTCGTTGGCGACGAAGCGGAAGGTCACTTGCTAGGCGCGAAACCATAGCGCGAGGGGTGGTCAGCGAGAATCCAGTTCGGGTAGGCGCTTCTGTAGGCCTGCTCGATAAAGTTGGCGACTTGCTGGGGCGCGTCTATCCGGCTGAGGTCGATCAGGGGGAATATTCGGTGGTCGAAGCGCCCCTTGCTGAAACTCAGGTGGAAGCAGAGCAGCACGGCGTCGGCATGGCCGCCGATGTGGAAGACGCCCCGGTGCAGGCGTGCGGGCCGACCCAGTATCGAGACTTCGAGCGTATCCATGGGGTAGCGCTGCATCATGTACGGTGGCACGTCGCTGAACAGGACGGCCGCGCCATCGCGCTTCAGTGCTCGGATAAGGCGCAACCCCAGGGCGGAGCGATTGTTCTCATCCAGCGTATGCAGTATGCGCAGTCCCGGGATCAGAATGTCGCCCCGGTCGCCGTAGGCTTCCCGCGGGCTGCCGGAAACGACGGCAAGCTCATTGAGGTTCAGGGCGGCGCGCAGCGCGTCGACGACGTAGATGTTCGCGTATTCGGAGACGTAGTGAAATGGCGAGACAATCACCGGTCGGCCGGGATGTATCCGTCGGCTCTCGAGGATGATGGCCGCCAGTTCGCGGGCGGTGGACTCGAGCTCGGGCCAATGATCGCCACGGCCGTAGAGGCGTCCCAGGTGCATGCGGCGATCGATCAGGTTTTCGATGTCTTCGCTGGCCATGGTGCGCCAGGCATCCGCCCGGGTGAGTGAGTCGCTGTCACTTCCCCATTCGTACCGCAGGCGGCCTTTCCAGCGTGCTGCGGGGCTTAACAGGCTGCGCACGGCCCAGTTGAACAGGCCCACGCGCTCCAGCCAGCCTGGCGAGAGCCTCAGAAGGCAGCGTTCGCGCCATCGCAGGCCAGTCACGTCAGTCTTCGCGGGCATCGGCATTCAACCAGTGATCGAGCAGTTGTATGTCGCCCAGGTCGAGGGAGGCGACCTCGGCCTTGAGTGACAGGAACGCTGAAAGCGTGTCGTACTGCGCTTTCGCCTGTTCCACCTGGCTGGCAAACAGCAGTTCCTGAGCGCGCAGCACGTCGAGATTGGAGCGGCTGCCGGCCTGGTATCCCGTGCGTGTTGCCTGCAGCGATGATTCGTTGAGCCGCACCACCTCTCGCAGCGCATTGCTTCGCTCCTGTGCCCAGTCCAGGCGCTGGAACCATTCGCGGGTATCCGCCGCTGATTTTCGTGCCGCCGCCAGCAGCATGTTTTGCGCCTTCTCCTCGCCGGCCATGGCCTGGCGAACGCGTGCGCGATTGCTGCCGCCAGTAAACAGTGGGGCGGAGATCGTCAGCATGGCACTGTTGGTGGTGGTCGGATCGGAGTACCCGGACGCGGCGCCGGAAGGGGCGTGGCTGGCGCTCAGGCTGACCACCGGGTACTGCTGGGCCCGCGCTTTGGACGAGTCTTCGGTGGCATTGCGCAGCTCGAGTTGGCTCAGTTGTACGGGGTAGCTCTGCGTCTCAGCCTGGCGGACCCACTGTTGCAGACTTTTGGGTTTCAGCCAGGGCCGCGTCCGCTCCGGAGAGGGCAGGGACGGTGGCGGAACGTCGCGTCCGGTCAGGGTTTCCAGGTCCCGTCGGCGGGAGTCCTGGGTGCGCGCGGCATTTTCTCGTCTCAATTGTGCTTCGCTCAGGCGCGCAAGCGCTTCCCGCACATCGATGAGGGTTGCCTCGCCGCCAGCCTGCAAGCGCTCGGTCAGTGCATATTGTTCGCTTACGGCGCGGTGGTAGTCGGTGGCGCGGGACAATTCCTGGGACGCCGCCAGCAGGTCGAGGTATGCGTTCGCGCTGCGCAGCACCAGGGCCTGCCAGGTGCTGGCATATTCCAGCTCGGCCCTGGCACTGGCGATGTTCGCCTGGCGCAGTTCCACCCAGCGCGCCCAGTCGAACACCGGCTGGGTCAGGGTCACCATCCAGCCGTTCTGCCAGTACCTGGCCGTCGGCTGGTTTTCCGTGCTGATCCGGTTGTAGCTTCGCCCCCAGCCGCCGTCCAGCCTGGGCAGGAGGGCGCCGCGTGCGATGGGAACTTCTTCGCGGCCGATCTTCACCTCGGCGTTGGCGGCGGACAGCTCGGCATCGTGGGCCAGCGCATCGTTGACCACCGACAGCAGTTCCCCTGAGACAGCGATCGTGGGCAACAGTGCGAGACTCAGTGTCAGCGCTGGCAACAGCGCCGCGTGTTTCATGCCGGAGTTCCCGTGTGCTGAGAGTGACTCACCAGTGTGCCGTCGAGTAGCCGGTAGCAGCGTTGGAAGCGCGCGGCCAGTTGCGGATCGTGGGTGATGATGATCAGCGTTCGATCCAGTCGCTGAAGCGTGTCGGCGATATGGGCAACCGAGACCGGGTCCAGGTTGGAGGTGGGTTCGTCGAGCAGCATCACCTCGGCGTCCTGGTACAGGGCGCGTGCCAGCAGCAGGCGCTGGCGTTGCCCGGCGGAGATGTTGGCGATCGAGTCACTGATCACGGTCTGGGTGCGCATGGGCAGTTGCAGGACGTCGTCCAGCAGGCCGACCTCTTTCAGCAATTGGTTGATGCGATTGTGGTCGGCATTGGCGCTGAACAGCGAGATGTTGTCGGCGATACTGCCGTTGAGGATCAGATCGCCCTGACGCATCTGCGTCATGTGCTGGCGGATTTCATCGACGGCAAGGTTGGCGTAGGTCACGCCGTTCAGGCGGACCTCGCCCTGCTGGACTGGCTCGGCTGCGCAAAGCAGCTTGAACAGGGTCGATTTTCCGACCCCCGAGGGGCCGACGATGACGATCTTGTCGCCACGACGGATATCCAGCGTCACTCCGGAAAGCACGTTGCGATCGGACAGGCCGTAGCGGAAGCTCAGGTCTTGCGCCTGGATCGATTCGAAGCGCCGCAGGGCGGCCGTCCTGCCGATCTGCTCGGGAGGTGCGTAGCGTTCCGGCTCGTTTTCCACGATGTCGGCGACGCGCTGGACCGGCACGCTCAGCATGAAGCGGCCGAAGAGTGCGTTGATGGACTGGGCGAGGCGTTCGGAGGCCAGCGATTTGTAGATCATGAAGGAGTAGAAGACGCCGATGGAGATTTTCCCGTCGAGCATCAGTCCGGCGGACAGCCAAGTGATGACGATGATGTCGGCGTACTCCACCAGCTTCAGTACCGCGTCGCGGCAGGCGGTCAGCTTGGCGCTGTGCAGTGTTGCGGCGGCATTGGCACGGAACTTCGCCATGAAAATCGCCGTGCGGCGGGTTTCTCCGCTGGCCAGCTTGATCAGCGAGGCACCGCGGATCGTCTCGATCAGGGTGTCGTCGCATTGTGCTGATCTTTCCAGCACCAGCATGTGTGCATCGCGCATGGGCGCGTAGAGCGCGAACGCGGTGCCCAGGTAGAGCGCGAAGATCGCGAGGGCGGTGCAGGCGAGCAGGGCACTCTGCATCAGCATGAGGGCGATCGCCAGGGCGGCGACGACCAGGTCGATGCGCAGGGTGATGCTGGTGCGAACGGTGTAGTCGTTGATTTCCTCCTGGGACTTCAGACGAGCGAACAGATCGCCGACATTGCGCTTTTCGAAGTAGCTGATGGGATTGCGCAGCAACTGTCCCACCAGGCCCTGAGTCACGTTGATGCTGACCAGGGCACTGGTCAGGGCCGTCAGGTAGCTCTGTACGAATCGGCTGAAGGTGCCGATGGCGAAGATGCTGGCGAAGGTCACCGCGAGGATGTGCAGCAGGTTGCGATTGTCGCTGGTCACCACCTGGTCGAGGACCAGGTTGCCGAAGTAGGGCATGGCCAGGATGGCGAACTGGCTGCCGATGGCGATGAACATCAGTTTGGCAATCTGACCGCGCAGCTGTGGATTCAGGGCGCGCACCCGCGCCAGCGCGCCGGGAACCCTGGAGCGGGCGTGGATGCGCGGTAGCTGCGGAGTGGGCGAGCATTCGAGCAGATAGCCGGAGACGTTCGCCAGGAACATCTCCAGGCCCAGCCGCCGCCGTCCGGATGCCGGGTCGATGACCACCACATGGCCTCGCCGGTACTTCTCGAAGATCACGAAGTGGGCGCCGCCGAAGTGCAGGATCGAACCCGGCTTGATGCCGGAAAGGTCGCTGGCGTCGAACTGGAAGGCCTGCACGGCAAGGCCGAACTCGGTGGCGACGTCGTACA
This sequence comes from Enterobacterales bacterium AE_CKDN230030158-1A_HGKHYDSX7, assembly GCA_046940325.1. Classification (GTDB taxonomy): domain Bacteria; phylum Pseudomonadota; class Gammaproteobacteria; order Pseudomonadales; family Pseudomonadaceae; genus Pseudomonas. The sequence continues at coordinate 217,737 of JBKYMN010000007.1, forward strand.
GGTCCATCAGCGTCAGGCCGTGGGAGGACAGCGGACGGTGCGCGGATATTTCCCGCACGTCGGTGGCGCGGCCCAGGTGCGTGAGCACCATGGCCAGGCAGGCATAGCCGCAGTCGGCGACTTCGTTCTGGTAGATGACCCGCACGATCAACCTCGGAGCATCTGGAACAGCGGTTCCAGTACCCACTCGGCGATGGTCCGGCGCTCGATGACGACGCTGGCGGTGCCGCGCATGCCAGGAAGTACGCGCAGCGGCTCGCGGGTCGGTCCGAAGGTTGCGCCGGACAGGCTGGCCCAGGCCATGTAGTTGTTGATTTCGGTGATCCGGCCGGCGGCCAGGCCTGTGGTGTTCTCGGTCTTGTTCATGGCGGTGTCGGAGATCGAATCGATCTGGGCCTGCAGGGCGCCGAAGCGGGCATAGGGAAACGCGTCCAGCTTGAGGCGGACGGACTGGCCCTGCCGGATGAAGCCCCGTTGCCGTGAGGGAATGGTCAGCGCCGCGACCAGCGGGCTGTTGGTCCCGGTCTCGATGACCAGGGCCACCTCTTCCGCTTCGAGCATGTGGCCGGGGACGAGGCTGGAGAAGGTGACCAGGCCCGCGTGTGGGGCGAAGATGGTGGAGTTCTGCCGGGCGCTTTCGAAGCGCAGGCGAATGTCCTGCAACTCGCGGGCGAGTTGTGCATCCAGTTCGCGTTGCTGCACTTTCAGTTCCTGCTGGGCTCCCCGCAGGGTCTCGATTTCCCCGAGCAGCGCCTGGCGGCGTACCTCGCCCTGGGCGGCTTCGGCGGCGCTTTGGTTGGACTGCAGGTGTGCTTGCTCAATGCGGTCGGCGGTGACATAGCCGGCCAGACCCTCCAGGCGCTGAACAGTGCGCTGGGCGTCAATCACCATTTGCCGCGCACGGCTCTGTTGCCGAGCCAGTGCGGCAAGCTCCCGCTCGCGGGCACTGCCGTTGCGCTCGCCGGCTTCAAGGCGGACGGCGAGACCGGCGAGGCGTTGATCATGCTGGGCCTTGGCGGTGGCGATCTGCTCGTCGCGCATCTGTTCGTCGAACCGGGGGCGGGGGGTTCCGTCGCTCGACAAGGTGAGGTCCCGGGCCAGTTGGAACAGTGGCTGGCCCTGGCTGACCTGCTGGCCGGCCATGACCTGAACGGTGGTGACCAGGCCGGAAAGTCCCTTGACCTTCACCTCCGAGGGCGAAACGATTTCGCAGGGAACATCGCGCTTGAGTTCGATCTCCTGAAAGAAGGCGAAGACGACACTCAACGCCAACGCCGTGGAGGTGAAATAGGCGATCCAACGCCAGGGTACGTCGGTGAAGCGCGGCAGTTTTTCTGCTCGGATACTCATTGATTGACCTTGCTGGATGGAAAACGCTGCCCGACACATGGACGGGCAGCGCTGTCAGGCTTGCTTCACCGGCGCCCGTGCTGTCGGTCAAGGTGCGAGCGCTACCTCACTGATGCACGGTTTGTCCCGGTTCATCGCTGGCTTACGGCGCAACGTTAGTACCGCCGCTGCCACCACCGCTCGGCGGAACCGGAGCCGGGCACGGAGCCGGCTTCTTCTTGGACTTGCAGCAGCCGCCTGCCAGTTCGGATTGGATCAGTTCTTCACGATTCACTTTCTTCATATTCAGTTTCCTGAGTTGAATGGTTATGTTGGTGCAACATGTGGCGAAGTATTGCGGTGTTGCTCGGGATGAGCTTTGACGTTTCCTCAAAGCTCGGGTGATATTGAAAGTTTTATGCGGCGTGTGGTGCTGGAAAAAGAAATATTCCGGGCGAGCCTGAATGTTGAGGTGTCTGATTTTTTGTAAGGTTTTATTGGTGGTTGTCGTGCTGAAGAGTCTGTTGTTTGGTTCTTATTGAAGTTCTGATTTTGGCTGAACTTATAGAGGGATATGTTTGTGGGGATCATCTTTTTTTAACGCGGAATTGGCAATGGCAAAAGGTCTCCTTGTTGAGAGTGAAATTTCTTAGGATTAGTCTGAATGTTTTTATTGTCGGAGTGTTCGATATGTTGGGGCGTGAGGGAATAGTGCAGGCGGGAGTTATAGGTGCAGTTTATTTTTGAACGGGGAAATGGCGTGGAGATCATCGTGACGGAGTGTTCGATGAACTTGTCTGCCAGGGGAGGTTTGAATCCGCTGGAACAGTTGGCTGTTCAATGGGACGTGGTAGGGGAGATGGGAAGGGGCTGCGCGACAGGGCGAGCAGGTTCATTCGTGACGATAAAAAAGGCCGGCCAGGCCGGATGACTTGCATCCGCCTGGCCGGCCCTGGTCGTGCATCGAGTCGCAGGAACCTTAGCTGTCGTAGCCCAGGTTCGGTGACAGCCAGCGCTCGCTGGTGGTGATTTCCTGGTCCTTGCGCGCGCTGTAGCGCTCGATCTGGTCCTTGTCGACCTTGCCGACGGCGAAGTACTGCGCCTGCGGGTGGGCGAAGTACCAGCCGCTGACGGCGGCGGCGGGGAACATCGCGTAGTGCTCGGTCAGGGTCACGCCGGAAAGGCCTTTGGGGTCGAGCAGCTTGAACAGCGTGCCTTTCTCGGTGTGGTCCGGGCAGGCCGGGTAGCCGGGCGCCGGGCGGATGCCGACGTACTGCTCCTTGATCAGCGCCTCGTTGTCCAGGTGCTCCTCGGGCTGGTAGCCCCAGTATTCCTTGCGCACGCGCTCGTGCAGCCATTCGGCGCAAGCTTCGGCGAGGCGATCGGCGAGGGCCTTGACCATGATCGCGCTGTAGTCGTCGCCCTTGGCTTCATAGGCCTTGGCCACTTCCTCGGCGCCGATGCCGGCGGTGGTGATGAAGCCGCCAACGTAGTCCTTCACGCCACTGTCCTTGGGCGCGACGAAGTCGGCCAGGCTGAAGTTCGGCTTGCCATCGGGCTTGATGGTCTGCTGGCGCAGGTGGTGCAGGGTGGCCAGCTTGTGGCCGTCGTCGCCATAGACTTCCAGGTCGTCGTGGTGCACCTGGTTGGCGGGCCAGAAGCCCAGCACGGCACGGGACTTGATCAGCTTCTCGTCGATCAGCTTCTTCAGCATCGCCTGGGCGTCGTTGAACAGGCTGGTCGCTGCTTCGCCCACGACTTCGTCGGTGAGGATGCGCGGGTACTTGCCGGCCAGGTCCCAGGAGATGAAGAAGGGCGTCCAGTCGATGTACTCGGCCAGCACGTTGAGATCGATGTCATCCAGCACCCTGACGCCGGTGAAGCTCGGTACCGGCGGCTGGTAGCCGGCCCAGTCGAACTTGGGCTTGGCGGCGATGGCCTGCTCGTAGCTCAGGCGCTCGGTGCGCGCGCTGCGGTTGGCGGTGCGCTCACGGACTTCCGCGTACTCCTCGCGCAACTTGCGGGCGTACTCGGGTTTCATTTCCTTGGACAGCAGGGTAGTCGCCACGCCCACCGCGCGGGAGGCGTCGGTGACGTAGACCACGGCGTCGTTGCTGTACTGCGGGTCGATCTTCACCGCGGTGTGCGCCTTGGAGGTGGTAGCACCGCCGATCAGCAGGGGCAGGTGGAAGTTCTGCCGCTGCATTTCCTTGGCGACGTGGACCATCTCGTCCAGCGACGGGGTGATCAGGCCGGACAGGCCGATGATGTCGCACTTCTGCTCGCGGGCGGTCTGCAGGATCTTCTCCGCCGGGACCATCACGCCGAGGTCGACGATGTCGTAGCCGTTGCAGCCCAGCACCACGCCGACGATGTTCTTGCCGATGTCGTGCACATCGCCCTTCACCGTGGCCATGAGGATCTTGCCCTTGGCCTCGGGCTTGTCGCCTTTTTCCGCTTCGATGAAGGGGATCAGGTGGGCCACGGCCTGTTTCATCACGCGGGCGGACTTCACCACCTGCGGGAGGAACATCTTGCCGGCGCCGAACAGGTCGCCGACCACGTTCATGCCGTTCATCAGCGGGCCCTCGATGACTTCGATGGGGCGCGCGCACTTCTGCCGGCACTCCTCGGTGTCCTCGACGATCCAGGTGGTGATGCCCTTGACCAGTGCGTGTTCCAGGCGCTTCTCGACGCTATGGCTGCGCCACTCCTCGTCTTCGACTTCCTTGGTGGCGCCGCCGCCCTTGTAGTTATCGGCGATGGCCAGCAGCGCCTCGGTGGCGTCCGGGCTGCGGTTGAGCACCACGTCCTCGACCTTGTCGCGCAGTTCCTGCGGGATCTCGTCGTAGATCTCCAGCTGGCCGGCGTTGACGATGCCCATGGTCAGGCCGTTCTGGATCGCGTAGTAGAGGAATACCGAGTGGATCGCCTCGCGCACCGGGTTGTTGCCGCGGAACGAGAAGGACACGTTGGACACCCCGCCCGAGCTCAGCGCGTAGGGGAGGTTGTCGCGGATGTAGGCGCAGGCGTTGATGAAGTCGACCGCGTAGTTGTTGTGCTCCTCGATGCCGGTGGCGACCGCGAAGATGTTCGGGTCGAAGATGATGTCTTCCGGCGGGAAGCCCACTTCGTTGACCAGGATGTCGTAGGAGCGCTGGCAGATTTCTTCCTTGCGCGCCTGGGTGTCGGCCTGGCCGGCTTCGTCGAAGGCCATCACCACCACGGCGGCGCCGTAGCGCTTGCACAGTCGGGCGTGGTGCTTGAACTGCTCGACGCCTTCCTTCATGGAGATGGAGTTGACGATGCCCTTGCCCTGGATGCATTTCAGGCCCGCTTCGATCACCTCCCACTTGGAGGAGTCGATCATGATCGGCACGCGGGAGATGTCCGGCTCGGAGGCGATCAGGTTGAGGAACTTCACCATGGCCGCCTTGGAGTCGAGCATGCCCTCGTCCATGTTGATGTCGATCACCTGGGCGCCGGCTTCCACCTGCTGCTGCGCCACTTCCAGCGCTTCGGCGTAGTTTTCCTCGCGAATGAGGCGGGCGAACTTGGCCGAGCCGGTGATGTTGGTGCGCTCGCCGACGTTCACGAACAGCGAGTTGCGGTCGATGGTGAACGGCTCAAGGCCGGACAGGCGACAGGCGCGGGGGATTTCCGGAATGGCGCGCGGCGCGTACTTGGCCACGGCCTTGGCGATGGCCTCGATGTGCCCCGGCGTGGTGCCGCAGCAACCGCCGATGATGTTGAGGAAGCCCGAAGCGGCGAACTCTTCCACGACCACGGCCATTTCCGCGGGGGTCTCGTCGTATTCGCCGAAGGCGTTGGGCAGGCCGGCGTTGGGGTGCGCGGAGACGTGGGTTCCGGCCTTGGTCGCCAGCTCTTCCAGGTAGGGGCGCAGTTCTTTCGCGCCCAGGGCGCAGTTCAGGCCGACGGAGATCGGGTTGGCGTGGCGCACCGAGTTCCAGAAGGCCTCGGTGGTCTGGCCCGACAGGGTGCGGCCGGAGGCATCGGTGATGGTGCCGGAGATCATGATCGGCAGCTCGACACCCAGTTCTTCATAGACGCCCTGCACGGCAAAGATCGCGGCCTTGGCATTCAGGGTGTCGAAGATGGTCTCGATCAGGATCAGGTCCGCGCCGCCTTCGATCAGGCCGCGGGTGGATTGGCTGTAGTTCTCCACCAGCTCGTCGAAGGTGACGTTGCGGAAGCCGGGGTCGTTGACGTCCGGGGAGATCGAGCAGGTGCGGCTGGTCGGGCCGAGGACGCCGGCGACGAAGCGCGGGCGGTCCGGGGTCTCGGCGGTCTTGGCGTCGGCGACTTCACGGGCCAGGCGCGCGCCTTCCACGTTCATCTCGTAGGCCAGTTCCTGCATGTCGTAGTCGGCCTGGGACACGCGGGTGGCGTTGAAGGTGTTGGTCTCGAGGATGTCGGCACCGGCGTCCAGGTAGGCCTTCTCGATGGCCTGGATAACGTCCGGGCGGCTGAGCAGCAGCAGGTCGTTGTTGCCCTTCACGTCGCTCGGCCAGTCGGCGAAGCGCGCGCCACGGTAGTCCTCTTCCTGCAGCTTGTAGCTCTGGATCATGGTGCCCATGCCGCCGTCGAGGATCAGGATGCGCTCCTTGAGGGCTTGCTGGAGGGCTTGCTGGCGTGCGGCACGGTCGATCATTGGAAGTCTCGGAATAAGGCGTGACGAAAGGTCGCTGATGATATCAAAGCTGCAGGAAATTTGACGTTGATGGGTTTTACATGAAAATTGCTCAAGTTCCACCTTTCGTTGGAGCGCATTGCGGCGGCTCAGCCGTTAGAATCCGTGCATCCTGATGGTCTGGAGTCTTTCATGTCCCTGCGAGCCCGCTTCACGTTGCTCATCGCTTCCCTGGCGTTTTCGGCGCTGGCTCAGGCGGGAGGGCTGTCCTATACGAAGGATATCCAGCCGATCTTCACCGAGAAGTGCGTGGCCTGCCACGCCTGCTACGACTCGCCGTGCCAGCTCAACCTGACCGCCGCCGAGGGGGCGCAGCGCGGCGCGAACAAGCTGCCGGTCTACGATGGCGGGCGCACCAGGGCGCAGGACCCGACCCGGTTGTTCCTCGATGCCCACGGTGCGGACGCCTGGCGGCGCAAGGACTTCTGGTCGGTGCTCGATGGCCGTGGCAGCCAGGCGGCGCTGATGGCGCGGATGATCGACCTGGGCCATGAGCACCCGCTGGTGCCCAATGCGAAGATCCCTGGCGGCCTGGACCTGTCGATCTACCGCACCAACCAGTGCCCGACGCCGGACAGCATCGAGGACTTCGTGGCGAAGAACCCGCGCAGCGGCATGCCCTTCGCCGTCACCGGCCTGACCGACAAGCAACTCTCGACGATCAAGACCTGGCTGGCCCAGGGGGCGCCGGTGGACGAGCAGGCCTGGCAGCCGGGCAGTGGCGAGGCGCAGCAGATCGCCGAGTGGGAGAGCTTCCTCAACCAGCCCGGCGCGCGCCAGAGCCTGGTGTCGCGCTGGATCTACGAGCACCTGTTCCTGGCGCACCTGTACTTCACCGAGCGCAGCGAGCCGGGGCACTTCTTCCAGCTGGTGCGCTCGCGCACGCCCAGCGGCCAGCCGATCGACCCCATCGCCACGCGGCGACCCAACGACGATCCGGGCAACACCTTCTACTACCGCCTCTGGCCGATCCAGGGCGTGATCGTGCACAAGACGCACATCACCTATCCGCTCAACGAGGCACGGCTCGAGCGTAACCAGGAGCTGTTCTACGGCAGCGCCTGGAGCGCCGACAAGGTGCCCGGGTACGGCCTGCAGCACCGCGCCAACCCGTTCGTGACCTTCGAGGCGATTCCGGCACGGGCGCGCTACCAGTTCATGCTGGACAACGCCGAGTACTTCGTCCGCACCTTCATCCGCGGGCCGGTGTGCCGCGGGCAGATCGCCACCGACGTGATCCGCGACAATTTCTGGGCAGTGTTCCAGGACCCGGACCACGATCTCTACGTCACCGATCCGAAGTTCCAGCGCCAGGCCTCGCCGCTGCTGGCGCTGCCGGGGCAGATCGACGACGTGAGCTCGATGCTGTCGCAGTGGCGCTCCTACCGCGACAAGCGCAACCAGTACGAAGAGCTGCGCCAGGACGTCTACGACGAGGCGCCGGCACCGACCTGGGCGGACATCTGGGCGGGCAACGACAACGCCGTGCTGAGTATCTTCCGCCAGTACGACAGCGCCTCGGTGCGCAAGGGCCTGATCGGTGGCGTGCCGCAGACCCTCTGGTGGATGGACTACCCGCTGCTGGAGCGCACCTACTATGGGCTGGTGGTCAACTTCGACGTCTTCGGCAACGTCGCCCACCAGGCGCAGACGCGGCTCTATTTCGACCTGATCCGCAACGGCGCTGAGCAGAACTTCCTGCGCCTGATGCCGGTGGGCGCGCGCAAGAAGCTGCTCGATGACTGGTACCAGGACAGCGGCAAACTCAAGATGTGGGCCGACTACTACAGCAACGACAGCGATGCGCCCAGCGGCCTGTTCCTGCCGGAGAAGGGCGCCAAGCTGGCTTTCGCCCAGCAACTGCTCAAGCACTATGTGGCGCTCAACGCGCGGCCCGACCCGATCAACCTGTGCGAGAACGGCGCCTGCTACCGCAATACCGTCGCCGCGCCACTACAGGACGCCGAGCAGGCGTTCAGCCGCCTGGTCAGCCGCCCGGCCGCCGGCCTGCCGGTGATCGACCAGTTCCCCGAGGCGACCATCCTGCGCGTGGAACTGCCGGACGGCGAGCGCGAGATCTATACCGTGCTGCGCAACCGTGCCCACAGCAACGTCGCCTTCATGACGGGCGAGTCGCTGCGCTACCAGCCGGGGCTCGACACCCTGACCATCTACCCGGGCGTGCTGTCGAGCTACCCGAACTTCATGTTCAACCTCAAGGCTGGCGAAGCGGGTGATTTCGTCGCGGCCCTGGAGCAGGTGAAGAGCGCTGCGGACTTCGAGAAAGTCGCCGACCGCTGGGGCATTCGTCGCAGCCACCCGCAGTTCTGGTTCTACTTCCATGACCTGGACGCCTACCTGCGCGAAACCGAGCCGGTGGAGGCGGGCGTACTGGACATGAACCGCTACGAGAATCTCTGACCGGTACTCTCCTTGTAGGAACGGACCATGCCCGTGATCGCGGGCATGGTCCGTTCCTACAGGGAGGCGCGGGCTTTGCGCCCAGCTGCGAATTATTCCTACTAAATCAGTAGGGCTTTATCCTTCATCCCCGAATGGCGTAAACTGGCGCCACGTTTGCGAGGAGTTGCCATGAGCGCTATCACCATTACCGAAGCCGCACAGGATTACCTGGCCGAGCTGCTGTCCAAGCAGGACACCCCCGGCATCGGCATTCGCATCTTCATCACCCAGCCGGGCACCACGTACGCCGAAACCTGCATCGCCTACTGCAAGCCGGGCGAGCAGAAGCCGGAAGACACCCCGGTCGGCCTGAAGGATTTCACCGCGTACATCGACGCCATCAGCGAGCCCTTCCTGGAAGACGCCGTGGTCGACTACGCCACTGACCGCATGGGCGGCCAGCTGACCATCAAGGCGCCCAACGCCAAGGTGCCGATGGTCAACGAAGACAGCCCGATCACCGAGCGCATCAACTACTACCTGCAGACCGAGATCAACCCGGGTCTGGCCAGCCACGGCGGCCAGGTGAGCCTGGTGGACGTGGTCGAGGACAACATTGCCGTGCTGCGTTTCGGCGGCGGCTGCCAGGGTTGCGGCGCGGTCGAGATGACCCTCAAGGACGGTGTCGAGAAGACCCTGATCGAACGCATCCCCGAGCTGAAGGGCGTGCGTGACGTCACCGACCACAGCAACCGCGAGAACGCCTACTACTGAGTCAGGCTGTCGAGCAGCGAAAAGGCGACCTCCGGGTCGCCTTTTTCGTTGATGGGGTTCCACGGGGCTCCGTCGTAGGGCGTATACCGCACCGCGGTGTACGCCGTTTGACCTTGACTGCGGGGTGCTCCGAGCTTGGCCTCGGCGTCGATGAGGGATTGCCGGGTATCGGCGTACAACCGCGAACGGTTGTACGCCCTACGCATCCACCGCCTGGCGCGAGCGGTTCCAGAGCATCACCAGCGCCACCAGCAGTACCGGCCACACCAGCAGGTTCACCGCACTCCAGCCGACGCTGGTGATCAGCGCACCGGAGCTGAAAGACATCAGCGCCGCCAGGCTGCCATTGCCCAGCTCCATCAGCCCCTGCGCATGCCCGCGTTCCTGCGGCGCGTGGCCGAAGGCGAGCAGCGTGGTGCCGGCTACCAGCATCAGGTTCCAGCCCATGCCCAGCAGCAATGAGCTGACCAGGAACTGCGCTACCGATTGCCCGCTCAGCGCCACCGCCGCGCTCAGTGCAAGCAGCGCCATGCCCAGCCAGGCCACGCGACGCCCGCCGAGGCGGTCCACCAGCGGGCCGGCGACGAAGGCGGGGAGGAACATGCCCAGCACGTGCCACTGGATGACGCTCACCGAGCGCTCCAGGGGGAAGCCGCAGAAGTTCATGGCCAGTGGCGTGGCGTTCATGATCAGGATCATCAGCCCGTGGCCCGCCGCCGTGCAGGCCATGGCGGCGCGGATTGCCGGGCGCGACAGCAGTTCGCGCATCACTTGCCAGCCGCCGGTGGACGGTGCGGGTGCGGCCCCCTCGGGCAAGCGGCTGAGCACCGCGATGGCGACCAGGGCCAGCGCGGCAATCGCCAGATAGGAGCCCACGAAGGGCGCGGGCAGGGCATTGCGCGACCACAGCGCCAGGCTCGGCGCCAGCAACGCGGCCAGCACGCCACCGCCGATCACATAGGCTGTGGCACGGCCCTTGTGTGACTCATCCACGGCTTCCAGGGCGGCGAAGCGGTAATACATGGCCGAGGCCTGGTAGGCGCCGATGGGCAGCGCGCCCAGGCAGAACAGCAGGAAGTCCGCCAGCCACACGCCCAGCGCGCAGAGCAGCCCGCCGATCACGCCGCAGAAGGCGCCCAGCAGCAGGCCGCGTCGGCGGCCGTGGCGCTGCATGAACAGCGACAGGGGTTGCACGGCCAGCAGGTTGCCCAGTACCAGCACGGCCAGTGGCAGGGTGGCGAGGCTGTTGATCGGGGTGAGCTGCGCGCCCACCAGCGAAGTGAGCGTGATGCCGATCAGCGAGCAGGACCAGTACAGCGCCTGGCTGGTGAACAGCAGGCGGATCGCCGGGATGCGCAGCAGCATGCTTCGTCCTCAGCCCTGGCAGCCGGCGGGCTTGAGCACCCGCTGGGTCGAGGCCGGGTTGGCCGCGAGTTTCTCCGCCGGGCGGCGCGGGCGCGGCACCAGCTCGCCACCGCAGTTGGGGCAGCGGCCGTGCAGCACCTGGTCGGCGCAGTCCGGGCAGAAGGTGCATTCGAAGCTGCAGATGCGGGCATCCGGGCTGTCGCCGGGCAGGTCGCGGTTGCAGCACTCGCAGTTGGGGCGCAGTTCGAGCATGGGCAAAGTCCTTTGCTGTGGAGGGGTAATCAGTGCAGCTGGCCGAAGCGCTCGGCGTATTCCTGGGGGCTGATCGCCAGGTGCTTGTGGAAGGTTCGGCGCAGGTTCTCCGGGTGGCCGAAACCACACAACCGCGACACCGTGCTGATCGAGGCCTGGGCGTCCTGCAGCAGTGCGCGCGCGGCTTCCAGGCGCACCCGCTCGACGTAGCGGCCCGGCCCCATGCCCAGCTCGTTGATGAACACCCTTGAGAGCGTGCGCGGGCTCATGCAGGCCTGCTCGGCCAGGGCCTCCAGCGACAGGTCTCCGCCCAGGTGGGCCGGAATCCACTCCAGCAGCGCCGCCAGCCTTGGCGTACGGCTGGGCTCGGGTGTCAGCCAGTGGCTGAACTGCGCCTGCCCGCCGGGACGCTTGAGGAACATCACCAGCCTGCGTGCCACTGCCAGCGCCAGGGCGCGACCGAGGTCGGCCTCCACCAGCGCCAGGGCGAGGTCGATGCCGGCGGTGACACCGGCGGAGGTGAACACGTGGTCGTCGCCGTCGCGGCGCTGCGGGTCGTAGGTGTGCAGGCGATCGCCTTGCACCAGCACTTCGGGGTAACCGGCGCACAGCTCGTCGACGTCCGCCCAATGCGTGGTCGCCGGGCGGCCATCGAGCACGCCGGCGGCGGCGAGGATCAGCGCGCCGGAGCACACCGAGCCCAGCCGGCGCACCTGGGGTTCGGCGCCCGCCAGCCAGCGCAGCAGTTCGCTGTTCTCGCATTGCGCGGGCACGCCCAGGCCTCCGGGTACCAGCAGCGTGTCGAGCGTGGAGGGATCGATAGCGCGCCAGGCCTCGTCGGCGCAGATGCGCAACCCGGCGGAAGTCGCCACCGGCCCGGCCACTTCGCCCAGCACCAGAAGCTCATAGAGCGGGGCCAGGCCCTGGCGCTGGCGCTCGACGTTGGCGGAGGCGAACACCTGCAGCGGCCCGGTGATGTCCAGGCTCATGACCTCGGGGTAGAGCAGGCAGGCGATGCGGCGCGGCGATTCCATGGCAACACTCGTTCAGTGGATGGAACGAGTGTGGCGATGACCGGCGCTGGCGGCAACGTCAGTCATCCCACGAATCTTGCCAAGTTACGCGCCAGCCTCCCTGGCCGCGCCCAGCCGATAGGCGCTGGCATACAGCACCGGCAGCACGATCAGCGTCAGCAGCGTGGCAAAGCCCAGGCCGAACATGATCACCACCGACATGCTCTGGAAGAAGGCGTCCAGCAGCAACGGCGCCAGGCCGAGGATGGTGGTCAGGGCGGTCAGGCAGATCGGTCGCAAACGCGCGCAGGCGGCGTTCACCAGTGCCTCGCGCGGCGCTTGGCCGCTGGCGGCGAGGTTGTCGACTTCCTCCAGCAGCACGATGCCGTTGCGCACCAGCATGCCGGACAGGCTCAGCAGCCCCAGCAGCGCCATGAAGCCGAAGGGGATGCCGGTGAGCAGGAAGCCCACGGTCACGCCGATCATCGCCAGCGGCACGGTGAGCCAGATCAGCAGCGCCTTGCGCGGCGAGGAGAACATCAGCACGGTGATGATGAACATCGCCAGGAAGGCCATCGGCAGGCTGCCGAGCACGCCGTTGCGGGCGTCGCCGGAGCTTTCCACGTCGCCGCCCCAGGCCAGCTCGTAGCCCGGCGGCAGCGGCAGGGCCTCGATCTGCGGGCGCACGCGGGCCAGCAGTTGCGAGGAGGTTTCGCCGCTCTGCGGAGCGACGTCGGCCATCACCGTCAGGGTCCGTTTGCGGTCCTCACGCAGGATCAGCGGGTCTTCCCAGACACTGTCGAAGCCGCCGACCACCTGTTCGATGGGCAGGTAGCGCTGGCTTACCGGGCTCCACAGCATCAGGTCGTTGATCTGCCCGGCATTCAGGTCGCTTTCGCGCACCACGATGGGCAGCTGCTGGGTGCCGTCGCGGTAGATGCCCACCGAAAGGCCGCTGAAACTCATGCGCAGCAGGCTGTCCAGATCACCCTTGTCGATGCCCAGCTCGCGACCACGGGCCTCGTTGAACTGCGGGCGTACCAGCAGCGCGCGGGCCTGCCAGTCGTGGCCGACCCCCGTGGCCACCGGGTCGGCGGCGAGGATGTCGCCCACCTGGGCGCCGAGGCGGCGCAGTTCCTGGGGATCGGAACCGGTCAGGCGCACCTCGATGGCGCTGCCGTTGGACGGGCCGAACATCAGGCGCTTGAGGCCGGTCTGCACCTGCGGGTAGCGCTCGTCGAGGTAGTGCTGCAGATCGGCGATCAGGCCGGGAATCTGCGCGCGGTTCTCGGTGCGTACCAGCACCTGGGCGTAGTTGGCGTGCTGGCGCTCGGCGCCGTAGGTGAGGATGAAGCGCGGCGCGCCCTGGCCGATGCTGGTGACGGTACGCTCGACGCCGGGCAGGGCGGTGATGTGTTGGTCGATCTCAGCGGCCAGGTCGCGGGTGTGCTCGATGGCCGTGCCCTGGGGCAGCCACAGGTCGACGAAGAACATCGGCGTGTTGGCCGGCGGGAAGAAGTTCTGCCGCACCTGGGAGAAGCCCAGCAGGGACGCAGCCAGCGCCACGGCCAGCACCCCCAGGGTCAGCGCGCGCTGGCGCAGGCAGGCTTCCAGCAGCCCGCGGTAGGCGCGGTACAGCCAGCCCTGGTGCGGCTCGGCGCTGTCGCCTTGCACCGGCATGCTGGCGAAGGCCCAGCGGGCGAACAGGGGGGCCAGGGTCATGGCGGTGACCCAGCTGAGCAGCAGCGACACCAGCAGCACGTCGAACAGCGAACGGCAGTACTCGCCGGTGGAGTCCGAGGACAGCCCGATGGGCGCGAAGGCCAGCACCGCAATCACCGTGGCGCCCAGCAGGGGCAGGGCGGTGAGCCGGACGATGTGGCGGATCGCGGCGTCGATGCCCTGGCCGCGCAGGCGGCCCACGAGCACGCCCTCGACCACCACGATGGCGTTGTCCACCAGCATGCACAGGGAAATGATCAGCGCGCCGAGGCTGATACGCTGCAACTCGATGCCCAGCAGGTACATCAGCAGCAGGCTGCCCAGCACGTTGAGCGCCAGTACCCCGGCGATCACCACGCCGCTGCGCAGGCCCATGAAGATCAGCAGGGTGCCGACGACGATGCCCAGCGCCAGGACGAAGCTGAGCAGGAAGCCGTTCACCGCGCCGTGGACTTCCACGGCCTGGTCGTAGAACGGCGTCAGCTGCATGCCGGCGGGGCGTTCGCTTTCCAGCTGGTCGAGGCGCAGATGCACCGCGTCACCGACCTTCACCACGTTCACCTGCGGGGCGAAGGCGATGCCCAGCGCCAGGGCGGGGTTGCCGTCGGCGCGCCACAGGTGGCTGGGGGTATCGGTGAAGCCGCGCTTGACCGTGGCGATGTCGCCCAGGCGGATCAACTGGGCGCTGCCCGGTGCACTGACCAGCAGCTGTTCCAGCTCCGAGACGTCGGTGAATTCGCCGGTGGGATGCAGGCGAATACTCTCGCTGCCGACGCGCAGGCTACCAGCGTCGGACACCACATTCTGACGGGTCAGCAGGTTCACCAGACGGGTCAGCGGCACGCCCATGGCGGTCATCTTTTCCCGCGAGACATCCACCTGCACCTGCTCGGCCTGCAGGCCCGAGACCACCACCTTGCTCACGCCCGGCACCAGCACCAGCTCGCGGCGCAGGTAGTCGGCGTAGTCGCGCAGTTCCTGGTAGCTGTAGCCCTTGCCGGACAACGACAGGAGGATGCCGTAGACGTCGCCGAAATCGTCGTTGACCTGCGGCGGCGAGACACCCGGCGGCAGGTGCGGCGCGAGGTCGTTGACCTTGCGCCGCAGCTCGTCCCAGATCTGCGGCAGCTCGCCGGCGCGGTACTGCGGCTTCACGTTGACGGTGATCTGCGATAGCCCGGCGCTGGAGATCGAGGTCAGCTTGTCGACATAGGCCAGTTGCTGGATGGCGTTCTCCAGCGGGTAGGTGACTTCCTCTTCCACCTGCTGCGGCGAAGCGCCGGCGTAGCGGGTGGCGACCACGGCGGTCTTCACGGTGAAGGCCGGGTCTTCCAGCCGGCCGATTTCGAGGATGGCGTAGAGGCCACCGAGGGCCAGCAGAAGGATGACGATCCAGCTGCCGACCTTGTTCTTCAGAAAGTAGCCGGTGATATCCATCACAGCCCCCGTTCGCGTTGCCACGGACGCACGTGCTGGCCTTCGCGCAGCTCGGCGGTGCCGGCGGCGACGATGCGCTCGCCCGGCTCCAGCCCGGAGAGAATCTGGATGCCGTCCGTGCCGGGCTGGCCGAGCGTCACTTCGCGGCGCTCGACGTGCAGCGCGTCGCCTTCACCTTTCACGACCCATACCTGGCTCAGTCCCGGCGCGCTGTTATCGGCGCTGAACACCGCTTCCACCGGTACCCGCAGCACCGCCTGGGCATCGCGGCCGAGCTGGGCGAAGTCCACCTCGACGGTGGCGCTCATGCCCGGCAGCAGGGTGACGTCCTTCGGCCGTTCCAGTGTGAGGGTGACGGCATAGCTCAGGGTTGCCGGGTCGGGGCGGGTGCTGTGTTCCTTGTAGTGCGCGGGGAAGTCGCGCCCCGGCACGCGGGCCAGGCGCACGATGGGCTGGTAGTCGCTGCGCAGGCTGGCGCCGTCGACGCGCTCCAGCAGGCTTTCCGGGAGCTGGAACTGTACGTCGTAGGTGTCGGCGGATTGCAGGATCGCCACCGGCTGCTTGGGCTGCAGCATCTGGTGGTTCTGCACCGGCACCTGCGCGATGACGCCTGAGAAGGGCGCTTCCAGCCGTGCATAGCCCAGCTCCTGGCGGGCCAGTTTCAGCGCGGCCTCGGCGGAATCCAGCTGGGCCTTGCGCTGGTCCAGCTCGGCGCGGGCCACCAGTTGCCGCTCGTTGAGCGTGGCGACACGCTGGTACTGGGCGCGCGCCAGGTTGTAGCTGGCCTCGCGGTCGCGCAGGCGCAGGCGCAGGTCGGCGTCGTCCAGCTCGGCGATCAGTTGGCCGCGCTCCACGCGCTGGCCCTGTTTCACCGAGAGGGTCTTGAGATGGCCGGCGATGCGGAAGGACAGGTCGACTTCGTCTGAGGCCACCAGTTGGCCGGGAAACTGACGCACGCCTTCGGCTGCCGCGGCGGGCACGCTGTAGAGCTTCACCGGGCGCACGGTGTCGACCGGTGCCGAGGGCGTCGGGCCACAACCGACCAGCAGGCCGGCAAGCAGAAGGCAGGCGGGCGTCTTCACGCGGGAATCCTCTGAAATTGAGCGGTACGACAAGGCTGCGCGCCGCCCGGATAAAGCCGCCTGACATGAATCAAGGCGTTCCGGCCGGCTCCGGGAAAGTTCAGCAGCGGTACAGGATTCGTTCAGAAACGGTCGTCAGACCTTCAGCACGCCGCGAAAGCCCCGCGCCGCGTAGTAGGACTGCACGCCGTTGTGGTAGGTGAACACCCGCTCATAGCGGCGGTCGCCGAACAGCGCGCCGTCCAGCTTGCGCATGGAGCCGGGGGTGCGCAGCCAGCTGGAGGTCTTCTGGTCGAAGTTGCCCAGCTCCTGCAACTGGCGGTACTGCGTCTCGTCCAGCAGCTCGATGCCGATCTGCGCAGCCAGCTCGGTGGCGCAGCCGGCGGGCTTGTCCTTCTTGCGCGCGTCCAGCGCCTCGCGGTCGTAGCAGAGGCTGCGGCGGCCCTCCGGACTTTCGGCGGAGCAGTCGAAGAACAGCAGGGCGCCGCTGGCGCTTTCACGGCCGACCACGTCGGGCTCGCCGCCGCTGGCTTCCATCTGCTCCAGCGCCTTGAGCTTGGCCGGCGCGGCTTCCAGGCGCGCCTGGACGTCCGCCCAGGCGATGCCCTGGTGGCGTTCGGGATGCTGGTCGAAGCGGGCCCGCAAGGTGGCCAGCAAGGTGTCGCGCTGCTTTGCATTCATGTCGCCATCTCCCGGGTGCGAATAGGTCAGCAATGGCAAAGCAGTAAAGCAGGTAATCCGCGTCGCGCCCCGTCTAGCCGGCGTCACTCCAGCGATCGCGCACGGCCAGGATGTCGGTCATGCAACCGAGGAACAGCTCCACCAGCGCCGGGTCGAACTGGCTGCCTTTTTCCCGGCGCAGCAGGTCGACGGCTTCGTCGATGCTCCAGGCGGGCTTGTAGGGGCGCACGCTGGTCAGCGCGTCGAACACGTCAGCAATGGCGACGATGCGCCCCTCGACGGGAATCTCTTCGCCCCGCAGCCCGTGGGGATAGCCTGTTCCGTCCCAGCGTTCGTGGTGGGTGAGGGCGATGCTGCGGGCCAGCCGGAGCAGGTCGGAATCGTGCTCGCCGATGATCCGTGCACCGATCTCCGGGTGCTGACGCATCACCGCCCACTCGTGCTCTTCCAGGCGGCCGGGCTTCTGCAGGATGGCGTCGGGAATGCCGATCTTGCCCACGTCATGCATCGGCGCGGCGTTGAGCAGATCATCGGCCGCTTTCTCCGAGTAGCCGGCGGCGCGGGCCAGGATATGCGCGTAATGGCTCATGCGGATGACGTGCAGGCCGGTCTCGTTGTCCTTGTACTCGGAGGCCTTGCCCAGCCGCTGGACGATCTGCAGGCGCGTCTCGCGCAACTCCTCCACGCGCACCAGGGACAGGTGGGTGCGCACGCGGGCCTTCACGATGGGCGGGCTGACCGGCTTGGTGATGTAGTCCACCGCGCCGACCTCGAAGCCCTTGGCTTCGTCCGGCACGTCGGCCAGGGCGGTGACGAAGATCACCGGGATGGCGCAGGTCGACTGCTCGGCCTTGAGTCGCTGGCACACTTCGAAGCCGGTCATGCCGGGCATCATCACGTCCAGCAGGATCAGCTCCGGGCGCTCGCGGTTGGCCAGCTCCAGCGCCTTGTCGCCATCCTTGGCGAACAGCAGGCGGTAGTCGTCCTGCAGGATGTGGCGCAGCACCTGGAGGTTGGTGGCTTCGTCGTCCACCAGCAGCAGGCAGGGCCGATGATCTTGGGCGGTCAGGGTCATGCTTGCTCCAGGCGGGTGCCGAGGGTCCGGACCCATTCCAGGGCCTGGTCGAAGTCGAAATCGTCGATGGCGTAGCGCAGGGCTTCGAAGGCCTCGCGATGCTCGCCCTGGGCGGTGCCCAGACGCAGGCGCTCCAGCGCCTGGTCGTCCAGGCCGCCGCGGGAAAGGGCCAGTTGCAGGGCTTGCAGCGCGTCGCGCAGGTCCTGCGAGGCAACTTCGCCAACGGCCTCGGCGATGGCTTCCGGCACCAGTGGTACCGATTGACGGACGGTGGCGAATTCCGCGCGGACACGTTCCAGCGTGCTGCCCAGCTGTTCCGCCGGGCCATGCTCGGCGGCGCCTTCCAGCGCGCCGATGGCGCCGGCCAGGCGCGGCAGGGCGAGGTTGGCGGCGGCACCGCGCAGGCGGTGGGTGAGGGCGGCGATGCCGGGGCGGTCGCCGTCGTGGACTGCGCTTTCCAGGGTGGAAAGGCAGGCTTCCTGCTCATCGAGAAAGCGCACGATGGCCCGCGCCATGGGCAGCGGTCCGCCCCAGAGGCTCGCGCCGAGAGTCCAGTCCAGGGTCGCCAGCGGCGCGTTCTCACCGGCCTCTGTGCGGCGTACCGCGGGGGTGGCGCCGAGCAGCCGGGCCATTTCGTCCAGCAGGCCGGCGAGGTCCAGCGGCTTGCTGGCGAAACCGTTCATACCGGCGTCCAGGGCGTTCTGCCGGTCGCGGTCGAGCACGCTGGCGGTGAGGGCGATGATCGGCACGCTCTCCAAGCCGCGCTGCTGCTCGAGGATGCGGATGCGCCGGGTAGCCTCCAGGCCGTCCATGCCGGGCATCTGCACATCCATCAGGATCAGGTCGAAGTCCTCAGCGCCGTAAGCTTCCACGGCGGCCTGGCCGTCGCCGACGCTGTGCGGGCGGTGGCCAAGGCGACGCAGGTTCAGCTCCAGCAGTTCGACGTTCTGCGGCACGTCGTCGGCGACCAGGATGCGCAGGGGTGGCAGGTTCGGCGCGTGGCTGCGGGTGACCGGCTGCACGCTGCGACCGGCCGGGAGCGGCAGGTCGACGGTGAACACGCTGCCCCGGCCCACTTCGCTTTCCACCGTGATGCGGCCGCCCATCAGCTCCACCAGCTGGCGCGAGATGGTGGTGCCCAGCCCGGTGCCGCCGAAGCGCCGGCTCATCGAGGCGTCGGCCTGGGCGAAGGGGTCGAAGATGCGTTCCAGGCGGTCGGCGGCGATACCGATGCCGGTGTCGCGGATGGCCAGGCGCAGCGCGCCGGGTTCACCGCTGATGACCAGGCGGACTTCGCCGCGCTCGGTGAACTTCACCGCGTTGCCCAGCAGGTTGGTCAGCACCTGCTGCAGGCGCAGCGGGTCGCCCCGGAAGTACTCGCCGGCGCGCTGGCCGTAGTCGATCAGCAGGCTCAGGCCCTTGCGCTCGGCGGACAGCCGCAGCGCCGCGCAGACCTGCTCGCACAGCTCGGGCAGGGAGAAGTCGAGGGCTTCGAGTTCGATGGCGCCACGGTCCAGTTTGGCCGTGTCGAGGATGTCGTTGAGCAGGCCCAGCAGCGAGCGCGAGGCGTTCTGCACGGTGGTCAGGTAGCGCCGCTGGTTGTCCTCCAGCGGCGAATCGAGCAGCAGTTCGGTGAAGCCCATGATGGCGTTCATCGGCGTGCGGATTTCGTGGCTCATGTTGGCGAGGAAACTGCTGCGCGCGGCGGCGGCCTGTTCGGCGCGGTCGCGGGCGCTGCGCAGTTCCTGCTCCATGACTCGGCGCGGGGTGAGGTCGGTGGCCAGTTTCACCACCTTCACCGGCTTGCCGTCGAAGTCGAGGATCGGGTTGTAGGTGGCCTGGACCCACACTTCGCGCCCGTCCTTGGCCACCCGGCGATACTCCCCTGCGCGGTACTCGCCTTGCCGCAGTTCATTCCAGAATGCCTGGTACTCGGCGCTGGCAGCGACAGTCGGCGGGCAGAACAGGCTGTGCTGCTGGCCCAGTACCTCGGCTTCGGTGTAACCGAAGAGCTCAAGAATATTGTCGTTGGCGGCGAGCACGCGACCGTCCAGGTCGAACTCGATCAGCGCCATGGCGCGGCCAATGGCGGTGACCTTGCCTTCGTACTCGTTATTACGCAGCTTGGTTTCGGTCTGGTCGAGCAGCACACCGTCGATCCACTGGGGCTGGCCGGCCTCGTCGTAGCAGGCGCTGCCGCCTTCCCAGATCCAGTGCTCGGCGCCGCTGCGGTCGAACAGGCGGTATTCGACGACGTAGCTGCGGCGCTCGGTGATGGCGCGGCGCACTTCCTCGTTCACCGCCTGCTGGTCGTCGGGGTGGTAGAGCTGGCCGAAGGTGATGCGCCTGGCGCTGAAGTCCTGCGCGGACCAGCCGGTTACGGCCTCGACCGCGTCACTGACGAACAGGGTGCTCCAGGGCTCGTCCGGGAGGACGCGGAAGGCGATACCGGGCATGTTGCGGATCAGCGAGCGGTACTGCTCCTCGCGGGTGCGCAGGGCCTGCTCCATTTCGCGGCGCTCGCTGATGTCGGCGACGAACACGACGAACCAGGGTTTGCCGTCATGGTCGGTGACGCCGAGGCTGACCCGTGCGGGGAATTCGCGGCCGTCGCGGGTCAGGCCTTCCAGCTCCAGTTCGGAGTTGTGGAACTGGCGCTGGCCGCTGCGCTTGTAGTTCTCCAGGGCCAGGCGGAACTGCTGGCCGTAGGCCTCGTTCATCAGCACCTGCATGGACTGGCCGACCAGTTCGTGGGGGTGCCAGCCGAGCAGGCGCAGCACCGCGTGGTTGGCCGAGCGGATCACGCCGTGGTGGTCGATGGTGAGGATGGCCTCGACGGCGGCGTCGAGCAGCGAATCCAGGTGCTTGCGCCGCCGTTGCAGCTCCTGGAACAGCTGGCGGTAGCGCAGCAGGCCATTCACCGCGGCGACGCAGGCGCTCAGGCTGATGGTCGCCATGGATACCGCCAGCGCGAGGTAGAAGCTGCCTTGCACCCCTTGCGGTACGCCGAACTCCTCGCGGCCGACGAAGCGCGCCGCGGCCATGCCGGTGTAGTGCATGCCGGCGATCGCCAGGCCCATCACCACGCCGCTGACCAGGATCGCCAGGTTCGGCCGCATCCGACCGCGCAGGCCGAAGCGCACCCAGAGCGCAATGATCGCCAGGACCACGGCGACCGCGATGGACAGGCTGAACATCCACGGGTCGTAGCGCAGCAGGGGCGCCATCTGCATGGCTGCCATGCCGCTGTAGTGCATGGCGCCGATGCCGGCGCCGACCAGCACGCCGCCGCCGATGAATTGCAGTGCGCTGACGTTGCGCCGGGCCAGCAGGTTGAGGGCGATCCACGAGGCGAACAGGCTCGGCAGCCCGGAGAGCAGGGTGATCAGCGGGTCGTAGCGCACCGTCGCGCAGAGCTGGAAGGACAGCATGCCGATGAAGTGCATCGCCCACACCCCGCCGCCCAGGGCCACGGCGCCGGTGCCGATGGCCAGTTGGCGGTAGAACGGGCTGCGGGCCATGCGCGCCACACCCGAGAGCTGCAGGGCCATGGTCGAGGTGAAGACGGCGATGAGGATGGAGAGCAGCACCAGCGCGTCGTTGTGCTCGCCGAAAACCAGCAGGGAAGGGGTGTCACCGCTGTAGAAGCTGTGCTGCAGATCGAGCATTGAACGAAGACCGTACTGCGTGCCGAGGGCCCGGTGGATGAAACGACTGGGGGAGCAGAACACAGGATGGCTGCAAATTGCCATCATTGATCGGTCGCTGCTCCCGCAAAATCCGCGTCAGGACGGCGGAATCGGACGAGCGGAACGCCCGGGTTCGGAATCGAAGCTGAAACGATACAGCAGGAAGGCGTCCGATAACGCGCTATCGGCGCAGGAGGCGGGAAATTGAGCGCTCGCCGACGGCCGGCGGCGAAAACGACGAAGCCCGGCTTCTGGCCGGGCTTCGAGGGGCGGTACCTGGCTGCGGATCAGGCGGGCATGTGCCATTCCTGCAGGCGGTAGCCTTCGCGGTTGAGCTCGTCACGGGCCTGGTTCAGCAGGCCTTCGAGCTGCTCCGGGTCGGAGTAGGCGGAGCTGGGAATGCGGGTGAGGCCCAGCAGACGGGCGCCGGTACGATCGAGGACGGACAGGTCGAGACTGCCGTCGCCCCCCTGGTCAACCCAGGTCACACAGTGGAAGGGTTGGAAGGCTCGTCCGGTGATCAGCAGAGCCTCGTTGAAACGAAGAGTCGCATGCATGGTTGTGATCTCTCTGCGTGGTAATCCATTGCGAAGGTGGCGAAAGCGGCTCATCCACTTTCGTGTTCGTTCACGCAATTGATGGTTTCAGAGTCGAAGAAAGTCACAACCCATGTCGCGGTTGTACACAAAATAGTCGCAAATAAAACTGTTTGAGTTGCTGCAGGCCCCGTGAACCGTGGCCTGCAGCGAATCTCCGGGTGCGCCATCGCGTCGCACGCCCCCCTTGTGACCGGCGACGAACGGTCAGGCCTGCATGGCCCAGCCGTCCACGTTCATCGCCGCCTGGCGCAGCGCCTCGGAGCGCGTCGGGTGCGGGTGGCAGGTGCGCGCGACGTCCTCGGCGGCGCCGCGGAACTCCATGGCCACGCAGTACTCTGCGATCATGTCGCCGACGTTCGGGCCGATCATGTGCACGCCGAGGATTTCGTCGCTGCGCTCGTCCGCCAGCACCTTCACGAAGCCTTCGGTCTCGTGGTTGATCTTCGCCCGGCTGTTGGCGGTGAAGGGGAATTTGCCCACCTTGTAGGCGCGACCCTCGGCCTTGAGCTGTTCCTCGGTCTTGCCCACGGTGGCCACTTCCGGGTGGGTGTAGATCACGCTGGGGATCACGTCATAGTTCACTTCCCCGGCCTTGCCGGCGATCAGCTCGACGCAGGCGATGGCCTCGTCCTCGGCCTTGTGCGCGAGCATCGGGCCGGAAGTCACGTCGCCGATCACCCAGATGCCCGGCACGCTGCTGCGGTGCTCGTGGTTCTCCAGCAGGCCGCGCTTGTCGGTGGTCAGGCCCACGCTTTCCAGCCCCAGTCCTTGTGTATAAGGACGGCGACCGATGGCGAGCAGGACGTAGTCCGCCTGGATCGACTCCGCCGCGCCGCCGGCGGCCGGCTCCACGCTCAGGGTCACCTGCTTGCCGCTGACCTTGGCCTGGGTGACCTTCGAGCCGAGCTTGAAGCTCATGCCCTGCTTGGTCAGCGCGCGCTGGAAGGTCCTGGCGGTTTCCAGGTCCATGCCGGGGCAGATGCGATCCAGGTACTCGATCACCGTGACCTCAGCGCCCAGCCGGCGCCAGACCGAACCCAGTTCCAGGCCGATGACGCCGGCGCCGATCACCACCAGGTGCTTGGGCACTTCCGGGATCGACAGCGCGCCGGTGGAGTCGAGGATGCGCTGGTTGTCCACTTCCACGCCTGGCAGCGGCGAGGGCTCCGAACCGGTGGCGATGATGATGTCCTTGGCGGTGAGCGAGGTCTTGCTGCCGTCGGCGGCGGTCACTTCGACCTTGCCCGGCCCGTCGATGCGGCCCCAGCCTTTCACCCAGTCCACCTTGTTCTTGCGGAAGAGGAATTCCACGCCCTTGGTCAGCGCAGTCACGCTCTCGGTCTTCTGCTTCATCATCTGCGCCAGGTCCAGCTTGGGCTTGACCTGGATGCCGAGGTTGGCGAACTCGCCACCGGCGGCGGCTTCATACAGCTCGGACGCGTGCAGCAGGGCCTTGGACGGCATGCAGCCGACGTTCAGGCAGGTGCCGCCGAGGGTCTCGCGGCCCTCCACGCAGGCGACCTTCAGGCCCAGCTGGCCGGCGCGAATCGCCGCGTTGTAGCCACCGGGTCCGCCGCCAATGACGATCACATCGTATGCGCTCATGCCGTGTTCTCCGCAGATGGAAAAAGAGGTGAATCGAGGTTAGTCCGTGCCCGCCGGATCACCAGCGCAAGGCCTGGGATAAGCGTTACTCGATTTATATTACATGCATAATATGTCTGTCCGAACAAGCCATCGGCACATGACAGCTGCAGCGGGGAGGGCGAAAATGCAGGGCTTTGGCGCCTCAGGTTCGTGCGCCTACGGAGAATTCATGAAGATCGACTGCGATTTCGACAGCGGCAACATCCAGGTCATCGACGCCAGCGACCCGCACCACGTGCGCCTGGCGCTGCGCCCGGACACGAAAAGCCCGCACTTCCAGTGGTTCCACTTCAAGGCCGAGGGCCTGGAGCCTGGCCAGCAGTACCGCTTCAGCCTGACCAACACCCCCGGCTCCAGCTACACCGGAGGCTGGCCGGGCTACAACGCCGTGGCGTCCTATGACCAGCAAGACTGGTTCCGCGTGCCCAGCACCTACGATTCCAACGGCCTGCATTTCACCCTCGACGCCGAACAGCCCCAGGCCTGGTTCGCCTACTTCGAGCCCTACAGCCGCGAGCGCCACGACCAGTTGGTCCTGCGTGCCATCGCCAACGGCGCCGAACTGCTTGCCACCGGTCACAGCCTCGAAGGCCGCGAGCTGCCGCTGCTGCGCATCGGCAAAGGCGCGGCCGGCGCACGCAGGATCTGGCTGATCGCCCAGCAGCACCCCGGCGAGCACATGGCCGAGTGGTTCATGGAAGGCCTGATCGAGCGCCTGCAATCGGGCGATGCCGAGATCCAGCGTCTGCTGCAGCAAGCCGACTTCTACCTGGTGCCGAACATGAACCCCGACGGCGCCTTCCACGGCCACCTGCGCACCAACGCGGCCGGCAAGGACCTCAACCGCGCCTGGGCTGCGCCCAGCGCCGAGGAGAGCCCCGAGGTGCTGTTCGTGCAGGAGCAGATGGCCAGGTACGGCGTGGACCTGTTCCTCGATGTCCATGGCGACGAGGAAATCCCCTTCGTGTTCGCCGCCGGTTGCGAAGGCAACCCGGAATTCACCCCGCGCCTGGATCGCCTGGAAAGCCAGTTCCGCGAGCGCCTGGAGGCCAACGGCGAATTCCAGAGCGTGCACGGCTATCCGAAGGACGCCCCTGGCCAGGCCAACCTGACCCTGGCCTGCAACCATGTCGGCCGCACCTACGACTGCCTGTCGCTGACCCTGGAAATGCCGTTCAAGGACCACGACCTGTCGCCCAACCCGCGCACCGGGTGGAGCGGGGCGCGTTCCAAGGCGCTGGCCGGCGCGGTGCTGGTGACCGTGGCTGGCCTGGTCGACGAGTTGCGCTGAGTCGCGAGCGGGCGGACATCGCGGTTTGCGATTGGCCGCCCGGAACTCTTCGTAGGACCGAGGGGGACGCCTGGTCCTTGCTCGCGAATCCGCCCAGCCGCAGAGCCGCCGGGTGTTCGCGAGCAAGCTCGCTCGTACAGAAAAGCGTAATTCCCGACGGCGTCCTACATCCTTGGCGGCTGACCGTTCGGTTAATCCGACGCAGGCAGCCGTTGAATCTTCCTGCCCGCGTGCTAATCCAATGAATGAGGCATACGAAGCCAGGAGGTAGGTATGACTCGACATCGGAAGCTGTTGACCCCGCAGGTCATCGAAGACCTGCAGGAGCGCATGGATGCCCTGGAGGAACTGGACTTCAGAGAGCGCCGCGAAGTGCGCAAGAACCGCTCGGGCGAACACAGGCCACGTGCCCATTTCGCCATGGCCTGAGCAAGTGGGCCCCAGGGCCCGGTCACACTGGCACCCGCCAGCATGCAAGGCACGACAGGGTCGATTCGGCTCAGGCTGGACCGACCCTGCGTGACGTTAAGCCTCGGATAATCCATTTCGTCGGACAGTAGCGAGGTCTCGGGCCTTCGCGACTCGCTTCCTTCATCCCTTTCCCTGTGGGAAGCGCCATTCTAGAGCGGCCCCTATCTGTAACGTCGTGCTTACCGAGTAGTAGCCGTCTTACAAAAAACCACCTGAAAACTTGAACTGCTTCACATAAAATCGGGTCCTTGGTTAGTGCATTTCGCTCTATCCCGCAGCAGTCCTCAGCGGTCAGAAGCAACCCATGGAAAACCACAGCACCCCCCTGGGACCGGTCCCGGCACACCTGGTCCGCGAAGCCGCGGCCAAGAAGACGGGCCTGGGCTGGGTGGTCGAGTTCAATGTCGCGACCTGGCTCAACCTCAGCGTGCCCGGCGACACCCCCATCGCCCTCAAGGTCAGCTACCTGGACGGTGACAAGCCCAGGGAAGTCCTGGTCGACAAAGGCAATATCTTCGGTGCGCAGCGCATCCTGCTGTGTGGCATCGCCCGCCTGGGCGTGAACCAGAAGCTGGAATCCATGAGCCTGTCGCTGGAGACCCGGGCGCCGATCCAGTCGCTGCTGGTGGAGGAACTCTTCGTCCAGGGCGTCGAGCGGCAGACCGAGAAGAAGAACGGCACCCGCAAGACCCGCTGAGCCCCTGTCGTCGGGCATTCCCACCGTGCATGAAGCCGCGCCGGGCTTGCGAGGCAGGGGCGCAGCGGGGAACATCCCCTGGCCCCACTCGAAACGCCAGGAAGCCCCATGCCCCTCGATATCGATCAGCTCCAGCTCTACACCGCCCACCGCGGCATCGCCATCCCCATGCTCGACTTCCTGCAATTCCGCCACTCGCCGGCGGCGGACGGCGAAGGCCCCGGCTGCCTGGTCGTGCGGGTCGAGCCGCAGTTCGTCAACGGCTGGGCCAACGCCCACGGCGGGCTGATCATGACCCTGCTCGACGTTGCCATGGCGCTCGGCGCCAGCGACGCCGACGAAGCCGGCCGGGGCGTGGTGACGGTGGAGATGAAAACCAACTTCCTGCGCCCCGGCGGCGAGGTGGGCGAAGTGCTGGAGGCCCACGGCAGCGTGCGCCATCACACGCGCTCCATCGCCTTCTGCGAGGCCGAGTTGCGCAACAGCACAGGCGTCGTCGTTGCTTCTGCCTCCGGTACCTTCAAGTACGTCAACAAACCGCGTCCGCTGGCCGACGCCTGAGACATTCCCCGCCCGATAGCGGCCATGGACAGGCGTTCGCGGCCGTTCCCCTTCGCTGATAGCGCTCGGCTATCAGCACCGCTCGGCAGCCCGGCCGGCGCGTTAAGACCTTCTTAATCCCCAGGTTGTCAGATCGCAGAAGGCTCTAGTGCGGGCCTCGAAGGAAAATTCTTCAGCTGGCTGTAATGAATCCGTCATAAAGCGTAACTACATTTTTCTGTCATGAAAGTGTCACCCGCAACGGTGACGGAGCCAGTGACGGCACAAGGCAACCACCATGCTGCTCGATGACAAGAACTTCCCACGCCGCGTCCAGCGCGACCTGCAGGATGACCGCGACGAAGCGCTCGAACTCGAACTGTTCGACCTGTACGAAGGCCTGCGCGAAGGCAGCCTGCAAACCCATGAGGAACGACTGGCGCGCCAGCGTTATTTCCACACCCTGTTCAGCCTGCAGGCCGAACTGGTCAAGCTGCAGAACTGGGTGGTGAAGACCGGCCACAAGGTGGTGATCCTCTTCGAGGGCCGCGACGCCGCCGGCAAGGGCGGGGTGATCAAGCGCATCACCCAGCGCCTCAATCCGCGCGTCTGCCGGGTCGCCGCGCTGCCCGCGCCGAACGACCGCGAACGCACCCAGTGGTACTTCCAGCGCTACGTCTCGCACCTGCCGGCGGCGGGGGAGATCGTCCTGTTCGACCGCAGCTGGTACAACCGCGCCGGGGTCGAGCGGGTCATGGGTTTCTGCACCGACGCGCAGTACGAAGAGTTCTTCCGCAGCGTGCCGGAGTTCGAACGCATGCTCGTGCGCTCCGGCATCCAGGTCATCAAGTACTGGTTTTCCATCTCCGACGAGGAACAGCACTACCGCTTCCTCAGCCGTATCCACGATCCGCTCAAGCAGTGGAAGCTCAGCCCCATGGACCTGGAGTCCCGCCGCCGCTGGGAGTCCTACACCAAGGCCAAGGAAATCATGCTCGAACGCACGCACATCGCCGAGGCACCCTGGTGGGTGGTGCATGCCGACGACAAGAAGCGCGCGCGGCTCAACTGCATCAACCACCTGCTGGGCCTGATTCCCTACCAGGAAGTGCAGCATCCCAGCGTCAGCCTGCCCGAGCGACAGCGCCACGAGGGCTACCGCCGGCATCCCACGCCGCTGGAGCTGCCGGTCCCGGAAGTCTACTGACCTTCGTCCAGCCGACTCCGGACGGCCATACAGGATGGAGCGAAGCGATACCCATCACGGTCCGCACACCGACAGCATAGGTATCGCTGCGCTCCACCCATCCTGCGGACGCTAACCTGCTTCCAGGAGGCCCAACCGTCCGACGCGCTCCTGCAGGCCGCTTACGTCGCGAGACAGCGCACCGAGCAACTGCCGTTCGAGATCGCCTCGCAGAGGAAATACGGCATCCATTCCTCCCAGCACCCGCCGGCCACTGGCGATTCATAACGGCACAGCAAGTGGCCTTCACCATCGAACAGGCCCCAGGGCTGCATCTCGCCGTCCGGCACCTGTGCGTCGACCTTGATGCCCTGGTAGGCCGCATTGCTGCCCACGTGGAACGACTGGGTCTTCCAGCGCACCGGCTCATGGGCCGGGAAGGGAAGGGCATCCATGAAGCCGAACAGGTCGTCATGGCTCAGCAGGCTCTGGCGCACCGTCGGCCACAGGCTGCGGCGCAGGAAGTACTGGTCGGCGAAGCGCCGGTGCGCTTCCTCCTCCTCCAGGTAGCGCGCGATCAGCACGCGGATATCCGGCAGCGCCGGGTTGTGGCAGCCGGCCCACATGCCCGCCAGCAACAGTTCGGTATGGCTGAAGTAGTCGCGCATGTGGTGGTACCAGAAACCGCTCTGCAGCCAGGCCTCCACCGCCGCACGGTCGCGTTCGGAGAGCAGCGAGTCGGCGTCGCGCATCTGGAAGCGCGCGACCGTGCGATCGCCCATCGCCAGGAAGCGCCACATCGTGGCCGGGACACTCCGGCGGGTTTCCTCGTCCACCTCGACCACCTGCGCGCCGGCCTGTTCCAGGCGCGAGCGGATCGCCTGCGGCACTGTGTCGTCCACATAGAAGCGGCAGCGCCAATGGGGAAACAGCTCGTGCGCGGCCTCCACGTTCTGGATGGCACTCTCGCAATAACGCGGGCGCGCGCCGAACAGCGAGAAGACGATCAGGTTGCGCTGCGGATGGGAGCTGTCGAAGGGCGGCGGTGAAACCTGCGGCAGCGGGTAGGCCGGAAACTGGCTGAAACGCCGGTCCGCGACGTTCAGCGACAGGTTCCCGTACTGGCGGATCAGTTCCGGCTGGCCCAGCCAGCCGCAGACCTCGGCCAGGCCGTCCAGCGCCGTGCCCGGCATGTGCTCCTCGCCGACCTGGCGCAGAAGCTTGAGGTAAGTCCGGTAGGACTGCTCGTAATCCTTGGTGCGCAACAGGCAGAAGGCGAGGTCCGCCAGCAGCGTCGGGTTGTTCGGCGACAGCTTCAGTGCCTGCCGTGCCAACTCTCGCCCCTGGGCATGGTCACCTTTTGCCAGCGCGGCGCGGAAGGCAGCGGCCAGCTTGTTGAACTTCTTCTCGAGGGGCGACATGGCGGGGTTCCGGGGCGACAGGGATGGTGCGCAAGGCTATTGGCCCGCCGGCTGGAGCTCTATAGGGGTTTTCCTACCTGTGGTGGCGATAAATATGAAGCCGCTAGCGGTCATGTCGCCATGCCACTACGCTTCCCGCAGGGCGCCATCCGGCGCGTACCCCGGCACAAGGAACCCCATGAATCGCATCGGACTGGCGAGCCTGCTCGCCCTGGCTGTCAGCACGCCTGTTGTCGCCGACGGCTTCGCCAAAACCGACAAGGGCTGCCAGGTGCAGAACTGGAACGCCCAGCGCTCCAACCCGAGCTATATCTGGTCCGGCCAGTGCGTGGGTGGTTTCGCCGAGGGCAAGGGCATCCTCCTGTCGCTGGTGGACGGCCAGGTGTTCTCCACCACCGAAGGCACCCTGCACAAGGGCAGTTTCAACGGAACGGCGGTGATCCAGTGGGCCAAGGGCGACCGTTACGAAGGTGAGCTGCAGAACGGTGCGCTCAGCGGCCATGGCACCTACCGCTACCCCGACGGCACCACTGCCAGTGGCGTTTTCAGCAACAGCACTCTGGTACAGCCTGACCTCCCGGCCGCCGCAGGCGGCAACAGCGGCGGTGGCCAGAACGCCAGCGCCTCGGCCGTCTCTTCCGACATCGCCTCGGTCGACCTCTCCGGCGGCTGCGATGCTGCCCAGCAGAAGGGCCAGGTCTACATGGAGCGCGTCAGCGAGCAGGCCAGATCCCGCGACTTCGGCATCTGCGAATCCGCCCGGCAGATGCACAAGATCGGCGAGCTGACCGTGCGCGTCGCCGAACAATGCCAGAACACCCCCAACTGGGAACAACTGCGCGCTGAAGGCCAACGACTCATTCGCGAAAGCCAGGAGACCATGGACGGCTCCTGTGGCTGACTTTTCCCGGTTCCCCCCCACTTGCCCGCCTGAATGAAAAAGCCGCCCTTGGGGCGGCTTTTTCTTCATTGCGCCAACCGGCCGCCATCAATGCCAGAACAGCGCGATCAGGATGATGATCGGAATCGGAACGCCGAGGAAATACAGAAGGATCGAGCGCATGGTGGGCCTCCGGTCAGTGGGCGGGACGGGATTGCGTGGCGTGCAGGGTGCGGGTGTTCGTCAGCAGCACCACCGCGTCGCGGCGCCGGCCGCCGTGGATGGCCAGGAAGCTGGCGAAGAACGCACCGCAAAGCAGGGCGACGAACATCCACAGCGCCGAGGCAGCGGCCACCTTGCGCGCCGTATCGGCCGCCTGCTGGGCTTTCAGCTTGGCCTGCTGCGCGGCGGCGAAGACCTGGTCGATGCGTTGCTCGGCTTCGGCCTGGCCGATCTCGGTACGCTGGGCGACGACGCGGGCCAGGTAGGTCCGGTCATCCGCCGTCAGTTGGCCGTCGGCCAGCCCGCGCAGGAAGATGCGCGTGGCGATGGCATGGGCCGCGTCATCGCCCACCGCCACCGGGCGGTTGTCGCGGAACAGCATGTCGATGAAGTAGCCCGAGTTCGCCTCCGTGCCGCGCACTTCGCCGGCGCCGGCGGCCGCCACCGTGGTGGCCGCCACGGCGCCCGCTTTCAGGCCGCCGCTGACGATGCCGCTGACCGAGCCCACCACCAGCGTCGCCGTCACCAGCGTGGCGATGGCCCATGCCAGGAAGCCGTGGGCGGTGTCGCGGAAATACACCTCGTCGTCATGCAGGCGCGCCCAGCGCACCCGCAGGCGCCCGGCGATGTAGCCGCCCAGGCCCGAGGCGAGGATCTGCGTCAGCATCAGCCAGACGACCGTGGACACGCTCATCTGCTTGAAGTTCGCGCCATCGCCCGGCCAGGGCGACACCGCGGAAAAGCCCAGGCCGAAGCCCAGGAGAATCAGGATCAGGGACAGCGCCGCCGCTCCGGCGGCCCCGGCGAACACCGCCGCCCAGGACACGCCGGAGTGGTCCGACGTATCCGCGGCAGTGGTGGCGTAGGCATCAGTCGTTGTAATCATTGTTGGCTGCTCCGTGGCAAAGAGGTGGAAGCCTCATCACCCTCAGTGCAGCCGCTGTGCCAGATGTAACAAAATAATTAGGTCAGGCGAATCAATGGCTTGGAAAATCGCCCCGGCCAACGGCCATGCAGATTGCAGGATCAAGCCGGCGCGACGACGCAGATTGCAACCTCGTGCCCGGCCTGGTAGCGGCGTGACCTATAGTGGCCAACACCCCTTTCATGAGCCCGCCAGGGCAGGGCGACCATGACCCTCGAACCGAGCACCCTGTTATGGGGCGCGCCTTTGCTGATGCTGCTGGGTGGCTACGGGCTGATCCGCTGCATCGGCCGGCTGCGCCGCATCATCTTCCCCGACGTGCGCCAGCGCTGGTCCGACACTTCGCGCCCGCAAGTCATCGCCTTGCCGTGCGCCGGGCGCTACGTCATCAACATCGTTTTCCCGGCTTTTACCGTGGTCACCGGCACCGCGCATTTCGCCGCCGACTTCGCCATTACCCGCTTGCCCGGCCAACCCGTGCCGTATCAGCGCTACAGCCGCTTCAGGTTGTTCAGCGTGCGGCGCAGCGACATGGGCGGCAACTCCAGCAACCCGTTGGGCGAGTTCAGCTGCCGCGAGCCCGGCGACGTCCAGATCACCTGCCTGACCCCGGAACACATCCGCCCCGGGCTCCAGCTGGAAGTCTCGCTCTACGTCTCGCCGGCCAGCTTCGTCCCGCTGATCCTCGGCACCATCCTTTCAGCCGCTATGACCATCGGTGGGCTGGTCTTCACCCTCCTCAAACTGACCGGCCGGCTGTGACTTCGCCTCACTCCGAGGCAATATCTTGGCGGCCCCGTAGGATGGCGTGGAGCGAAGCGATACCCATCGCTCGTCCGCCACCACAGCCGATGGGTATCGCAAGTTCCACCCATCCTACGGCTGCTCCCTGTAGGAGCGGGCCATGCCCGCGATCGCGCGCATGGCGCGCTCCTACAGGCGAAGCCCGCTCCAACCTGCCACGCCGGATCGGCGGATAACGCGTGCCGCGTTATGCGCCCTATGTCCTGATTTGGGTAGCCTTCTTCACATGATTTCGGAGCAGTCCTACATTTTTCCAGCAACTCTTTTCGTTACGGTCACCGCTCGATTCCTGCAAACAAGGAAAGGATATGGCTATCGGGCATTACATACGTCGAGGTGACAGGACGACCTGTGGCGGGGTTGTCTTGGAAGGGAACCCTAGCTTTTCCATGCACGGTGTTCCTGTGGCGCGTGCGGGAGACGCAGTAACGTGCGGCAAGGACGGTCAGCACTACGTGATTGCTGGAGGTTTTCAGCACTTCATGATTGGTGGAAGGGTCGCCGGCACTTTGGATAGTTTCAGTACTTGTCCCTGTAGGGCACGCCTAGTTCACTCGTTGCCAAGTGCGACCTATCAGTCTGACCGCGGCTCCGCCCAGGCAGCGAGCGCCGCCGCTAGTGCGACACCCCTCTCTCATCCAATAAGTGCTGCTCGTGAATTTGAAAAATCCTTTGCCATCACCGATAGCGAAACGGGTCGGCCCTTGGTCAGCCGGAAATACATCGCGCTGATTGATGGGCGACGGGTGGAAGGACTGACAGATGCAAACGGTATTGCCACCGTCAAAGCACCTGTGGATGGAGCGGTGATTGAGCTTCACGTAGTGTTCCATGCTCCTGCTCGCAAACTGACGGAGTTCTCGGAGGCGATCATATGAGCGGCAAAACCTACACGACGAAAGTAACAGCGCAGGAAGTAGAGACAGGTCAGACGACTGTTGCCTCTATTACAGTGAATGACCGAGCCGCGACTCGCGAAGCACTTATCAGGAAAGTGCGTCATCTTGGTGGTCAGTTCGTTGAGCGGTCCGAGTGGGGTGCGGTAAAAGGCAATGCCATGGCATCTGACTGGGATTATTCGATGATTGCTCTTCACCATGCTGGACGGAGCTACTCGTGTGGTGCTGGGTCAGAGCAAATGCGAGAGACCCAAAAAGAGCAAATTGATAAGTTCGACGACTTTTCCTACCACTTTGGCATCAGCTGCGATGGAGTGATTTATGAAGGGCGGGATATTCGTCTGAAGGGTTCTCATGTGAGACAGTACAACACGGGCGTTATTGGTATTGTTTTGTTGCATAACCTCAGTACAGCCGATGAGGGCGGGGATATCGTTGCTTTGGGGCGCCAAGGATTGGAGATGCTTGGTGTAAGCACGACAAATTCCGTTCCGGGGGCGCAAATTGATTCGGTGCTAACCCTGATTTCTGCGTTGAGGAGTGTATTCGTCATCAAACATTTTGGCGGCCATCGAGAGTACCCTAACCAACTGTCCGAAGGAAAGATTTGTCCAGGAAACGTTGGAATGGAGCTCGTGAATAATATTCGCAAGAATATGGATTTGCTGCCGCCACCAACGTCATGAAAAGACTAATCGTCCTTCTTCTGGTTCTATGTGTGGCCCATCTGTATGTAGGCTTCTATAATACTCGCTGGGCCGAGGATAATAAGAGAGTCTTCTTCATAAAGAAATATCCTTCATTGCAGGTTGAGTTTGTAAATCTCTTTGCCAGCGATGCGGACGACAAGCCTCTTGATCAGTTGAGTCCACTGGAACGTGCTGCGGTACGTGATTACTGTAAGTATCGACTAGGTATCGAGACTGAGCTGAAGACGCAGGCAGAATTAGACGTTTGCAAGACTCGCTGAACTAAGTGGTTTTGATTCAACAAGCCCGCACGTTAGCGGGCTTGTTGTTTCGTTCTTTATGTTGCTCCCTGCCTCCTTGCTGCATCGAAATATCTTCGTGCAGCCTTACTCCCCACCCACCCCATTCCTCTGATGCCGATAAACACTCACCGCCTCATAAACCGCCTTCCTTAGCCGGTTGATCCCGCCAATCGGCTGGTGCTCCGGCAGGGCGTGCCAGGGGTTGTACGAGATGTTGTCGCAGGCAAGGTTCTGCTCGCGGCTGTCGAAGTCCTGAGGCGGGATGTTGACGGTGGCGACGGTCTGGAAGGGGGCGTCGGATTCGCTCCATTCGACGCTGGTGTCTTCGATGGGCATGTATTTGCTCGGGTCCTGTTTCTGCACTTGCAGGGCGAAGCAGGCGGGGACGCGGTCGACCGAGAGTTGCTGGTACATGGCGGTGCGCAGGAAGTTGGGCAGCTTTTCGTTGAGTTTGGGGCGCTGGTAGGCCGGGCAGCCTTCGGTCTGCGGGATGACGCGGAACTTGATGTTGTTGGCCTCGCCCAGCTTGTAGGGGGCGATGCCGTTGTAGCCGGTTTCGAAGGGGCTGTCGGGCGCGGGGGCGAGGGTCTGCAGGGCGATGACCAGGTGGCGGATTTCCCAGGTGCTGGGCTTCCAGCTGGGGAAGAAGGCGGCGACCTTCTGGCCGCTGGCTTGCGCGGCGAAGTTCTGCCGGTATTCGGCGACGTCGCGGACGAAGAACACCGGGTGGTTGAACATGACGAAGTCCTGTTCGGTGTCGTGGCCTTTGCCGGGCATCAGTTTGGCGCCGGGGACGTCGAGCAGCTTGATGGCCATGCCGCGGGCGTCGCGGGCGCTGTCGAACTGCGGGTAGGCGTTGCCGTTGGAGAAGCGGACCATGGCTTCCCATTTGTGGCCCGGTTCGGCGAACACGCCCTGGCGCAGGCCGGGGGCGATGTCGCTGGCGACCGTGACTTCGGCCTTCACGCAGCCGTGGGCCTTGGCGTGGGCGTCACGCAGCACGCGGGTGTTGTCGCGGTGCTGTTCGACGATGCGCACGGCGTCTTCGATGATGGCCTGGGTCAGCTGGGCTTCACCCGGCGGGATTTCTTCCTGGGCGGAGACCGGGCCGGAGAATTTCCAGGCGTAGTAGAGGCTGCCGAGGCCCCAGCCGAGCAGGCCGATGGCGGCGACGGCGAGCAGCAGACGGCCGAGCCATTTGCCGAGGAAGAGCCAGATTCGGGTGAGCAGGGAGCGCATGGCACGGGGTCCTTTGGTGTTTTCTTTTTGTGGAGGGGATTCCGTTCCCTGGCCCGTGCGGGCTTGCTGTGGGGCGTTTCCCTCTCCCTAGCCCTCGCCCTGAAGGGAGAGGGGATGGGGGCGGTGTTTCGGTGGAGCTCCGGAGCTTTACCTGTAGGAGCGAAAAGCAGTTCGGCTCGGGCCGGTCATTCGCACTTCGGCCCGGGCGTCCACGGCGGGGTGGGGACGTTCGGGTCGAGTTTGCTTTCGTACTCGGGGTTGCCCAGCACCTTCAGGTATTCCACCAGCGCCCAGCGTTCTTCCGGCGACAGGGCGCGGCCGATGACGCCGTCCTTGCGGCAGCCGTCGCGGAATTCGTGGCCGCGGTTGCTGTTGCCGGTGACGCTGGTCTTGTAGAGGAAGCCGCCGGGGAAGCGCTCGGTGCGGTAGCCGGCGAACTTGGGGTCGTACTCGAAGCTGCCGACCCAGAACTGCGCGTCACGCTCGGCCACCGGCGAGAGCATCTGGAACAGGTTGGGCACCGAGCCGTTGTGCAGGAAGGGCGGGGTGGCCCAGATGCCGTCCAGCGGGCGGGCCTTGTAGGCGCGCAGTTCCTGCACGCCGATGGGCAGGCCGTAGCCGTTCATTTCCTGCTGCTGCGCCTGGCTGATGTGCGCGTCGCGGTAGGCGCGCTGCTCGACGAAGGCGGTGACGTAGGCCAGGCCCTTGGCGGCGGAGATCTTCGACAGGTCGAGTTTCTCGTCGTTCTCGGGATAGAGGTGGACGTTCATGCCCTTGAGCTCTTCGACCTTGAGCTTGAGCGGGCGCACGTCGAAGGTGTGGTCGGCGATGTTGTCGGCGGTGGTCGGGTCGGTGCCGATCTCGCTGGTGGGCACCATCTTCATGCGCCACTCGGGCACGCGGGCCGGGGCGATGTAGTCCGCCGCGCCGGGCTCCTTCACGTGCGGGCCGTGGCAGTAGACGCAGTTGGCCTGGAACAGCGCGCGACCCTGGGAGGCCTTCTTCAGGTCGATGTCGCCGAAGACCTCTTTCGGCCAGGTCGGCGGTTTCAGCTGCTTGAGGGTTTCTTCCAGGGTGTAGAGGTCGCGCAGGCGCACGCTGGAGGCGTAGCGCTCATCGCCCATCACCGGTTTGCCGTCGCTTTCGAACATGCGCAGGGTGGCGCCGACGCCGAGGGCTTCGCCGATGTTGCGCGCCATGGGCTGCATGGCCGAGCCGTTCCACTGTACCCAGTCGAATTTCCAGATGTCCCACACCTGCGGGTAGTTCACCGGGGCGTTGGCGACGCGGTAGTTGGAGGCGTCGATGCCGTCGCCGAACACACTGTTGGCGATGCGGCCGAAGGCGTCGGCGCGGCCGGGGCCTTCCAGGGTCGGGTAGAGGCCGCGGTGGGTGTCGTTCCAGGCGGTGGAGAGCAGGGTGCCGAGGACGTTGCGCACGTCGCGCTTGAGCGCGGCCTTGCCCTTGGGATAGCGGTCGCCGAGCACGCCCTTGGCGAAGCGGTCGAACTTCCACGGCACGTAGTAGGTGGAGGCGAGGCTGGCGCCCAGCGCCTGGCCGAACGCGCCACCGCGCAGGGTGGGCACGGTGGAGGCGATGGAGTGCATGGCGGCGCCGCCGTCGATGCGCACGGCAGTGCCCTTGTAGCGCAGCTCGCCGGTGTGGCAGGCGGAGCAGGTGATGTCGAGGTACCAGGCGCCGGTCTCGCCGTCCTGGTGGCGGGCGAAGCCTACGGGCAGGTTGCCGGGATTCTTTGTGGTAGTGAGCGCGGTGGCGGCCAGGGTGTCGTCGGCGTCGCGGCCGATCTGCTCGGGCTCGATGAGGAAGCCGAAGCGCGCGAGGTTTTCGGGGCTGGCGAACTTGTCCTTGTTGAAGGGCTGCTCGAGGTGGGTGAACCAGTCGTAGCGCAGGCCTTTCACCTGGGTGCCCTGGGGCGTGTAGTAGTAGGTTTCGCGGTCCGCCGGGGTCCACTGGTCGAGGTGGACCATCTTCTCCGGCTTGGAATATTCGGGGAGATTGGGATGCGCGGTGTACCAGGCGATGACGCCGCCGACGAGCAGGAGCAGCAGAAGGACTGCAAGTAGGACGCGTCCGAGAATGCGCATCGAAACTTCCTTGTTATGAGTGCGAAAAAGATTCGGACGTTTATGCCAACTGTGCGCCGGCTTGGCAAGGTGATGCCGTACGGAATTCAGGGTTTTTATGGCGGGTCAGGGGGGGGGCGGGGCTGTCCGGGTTTACGGAAAGCGAGCGGGAGGCGGCAGCATGGGGATCGCTGCGCTCCACCCATCCTGCGGGGAGCTCCGAGAATGGCAGTGACGCACGTTCGTAGGATGGCGTGGAGCGAAGCGATACCCATCGTCTTTCAGACAATCACCCAGGGCGCAGTTCTAGCAGCAGGCCCAGGCAGATCACCGCTCCGATCAGCACGCCGACAACGCTGGCGATGATCAGCGGCCAGCGCAGGCCAGGGCTGTCGTCTTCCTCATCGGGAAGGCGCGCATGGATGGCGCGCCAGAGGTCATCCGGGGGCGGCAGCTCCGGCCAGGGTTCGTCGCTGGGCGGTGGGGATGGTCGATCGGCGAGTTGGTAGAGCAGGGCGATCATCCAGTCCAGCGCGGCGATGCGCGTGGGGTGGTAGCGGTCGGCGTCGGTCCAGACGTGGAGGAAGGTGTCGACCAGCAGGGCGTCGGCTTCGTCCTGCTCGGCTTTCAGCTTCAGCGCCAATGGGTAGAGGCGCGGGGCAGTGCAGCGGTACAGCGTGGCAAGCGCGCGCGCATCACCGTCGACGCTTTCGGCGAGCAGGTAGCTGAGGAAGTCGGCTTCATCCTGTTCGATGGTGGGCCCCCGGCGGTGTCGCGGCGAGCGGCGTGGCTGGAGGTTAAGGATAGTTCGCGGGGCTACTAGCGGGAGTACGGATAGGTAGGGCGTATAACGTTCGACGTTATACGCCGTTCAGGCCTGCTCCGATTCACTACGGGGCGGGGCCTGGCGGCGTACAACCGCGAACGGTTGTACGCCCTACGGGCATGGCGTGAGTCAGGCCACTTCCTCGAACGGCAACCCCACGTAGTTCTCGGCGATGGTCGTGCGCCCTGCCTCGGAGCCGACGAAGTAGTCCAGTTCGGTCTCCAGCATGCGCCGGGTGAAGGCGTCGTTATCCGGGAAGTGGTGCAGCATCGAGGTCATCCACCAGGAGAAGCGTTCGGCCTTCCAGATGCGCCGCAGGGCGATGGGCGAGTAACGCTCCAGCAGGTCGGTGCGGCCTTCGCCGTAGACCTTCACCAGGATGCGGTACAGCGTGTTCACGTCGCTGGCCGCGAGGTTCAGGCCCTTGGCGCCGGTGGGGGGAACGATGTGCCCGGCGTCGCCAACCAGGAACAGCCGGCCATGTTGCAGCGGCTCGACGACGAAGCTGCGCAGCGGGGCGATGCTTTTCTCCAGCGACGGCCCGGTGATCAGCTGGCGCGCGGCGCCCTCGGGAATGCGGCGTTTGAGTTCTTCCCAGAAGCGCGCGTCGGACCAGTCTTCCACTTTCTCGTCCAGCCTCACCTGCAGGTAGTAGCGGCTGCGTGTGGCGGAACGCTGGCTGCACAGGCTGAAACCACGCTCGCTGCTGGCGTAGATGAGCTCGTGGTTGACCGGTGGGGTATCGCTGAGCAGGCCGAGCCAGCCGAAGGGGTAGACGCGCTCGAAGGTCTTCAGGCGCTCGGCGGGAATGCTGCGCCGGGCCACGCCGTGGAAGCCGTCGCAGCCGGCGATGTAGTCGCAGTCCAGGCGTACGCCTTCGCCCTGGTGTGTGAACGTGACGTAGGGCTTTTCGGAGGTGACGTCACGCAATTCCACGTCGGCCGCTTCGTACACGCTCAGGGCGCCGCTGGCAGCACGGGCCTGCATCAGGTCGCGGGTGACTTCCGTCTGGCCATAGACCATGACCTGCTTGCCGCCAGTGAGGGATTTCAGGTCGATGCGCTCGCGACGGCCATCGAGGGCCAGTTCGAAGCCATCGTGCAGCAGCCCTTCGGCGTCCATGCGGGCACCGGCGCCGGCTTCGCGCAGCAGGTCGGCGGTGCCTTGTTCGAGCACCCCGGCGCGGATGCGGCCGAGCACGTAGTCGGGTGTCTGGCGTTCGAGGATGACGCTGTCGATGCCAGCCTTGTGCAGCAGTTGGCCAAGCAGGAGGCCGGCGGGGCCGGCGCCGATAATGGCGACTTGAGTCTTCATGGAATGGCTCCTTGGAGAGCGCTGTTGTTTTTGTCTCCTGCATTTTTTGTGGATGGGATGGGTCTTTGAAGGTAATTTCCAACAGTCTTCTTGGACTTTTCATGGATACGGGCGGTGATCGAACAACGTGCTGACAATCCGGTCCCGGTGTTCCGCCTGTATGGCGAGACCAGCGCATGGCCGACACCGGACCTGATCCACTGCGAATCCATCGCTTCGCGCAGCCGCCTGCACGACTGGGAAATCCGCCCGCATCGCCACGGCGACCTGGTGCAGCTGCTCTATGTGCGCTCCGGCGCGGCGGAGCTGGAAGTGGAGGGGCGGGTGACGCCGATTCGTGAAGCGTCGCTGCAGGTCACGCCGGCGCTGGCGGTGCATGGTTTTCGCTTCGCCGACGATGTGCAGGGCTGGGTGCTGAGCCTGGGCCTGCCGCTGGCCGAACAGTTGGGGCATCTGCTGCAGAGCCCGGTGCTGGAGCAGCCGGCGTGTTTCGCCGTGGGCGAGGGCAAGGGTCAATTGGATGCGTTGTTCGAGTCCATCGACCGCGAGTATGCGGGGCACGGAGCGGGGCGCGACCTGATGCTGCAATCACTGCTCAACCTGCTGCTGGTCTGGCTCAGCCGCCAGGCCCTGGCGCAGTCACGTGCCGAGGCGAGCCAGCAGGATCGCGGCATCGAACACGTGCAGGCGTTCTCCCGGCTACTGGAGCAGGACTTTCGCCAGCACCAGCCCATCGAGCATTACGCAGCGGCGCTGGGCATCAGCGCTGCGCACCTGAATGCGCTGTGCCGGCGCCTGGCCGGGCAGTCGGCGCTGCAGATGATCCACCAGCGCCTGCTGCTGGAGGCCAAGCGCAACCTGGTGTACACCGCCATGACCATCCAGCAGGTGTCGGACAGCCTGGGCTTCTCCGAACCCGCGTACTTTTCCCGATTCTTCAAGCGCTACGCCGGGGTTTCGCCCCGTGCGTTCCGCCAGGTGCGATGAGCTGCCATGAACATCGATTCGCGTATCAAATTCCGCCACCTGGTGTGCTTCCTCGAAGTCGCCCGCCAGGGCAGCCTGGCCCGCGCGGCGGACGCCCTGGCGGTGAGTCAGCCGGCCATCTCGAAGACGCTCAAGGAGCTGGAGGACCTGCTGGACGCCAGCCTGTTCGAGCGCGGCAAGAGCGGTGCGAGCCTGACGGAGGCGGGGGTCGCCTTCCTGCGCTACGCCGGCCCGTGCGTGCAGGCGTTGCGTGATGGCGTGAACAGCCTGCGCGGCGGCGAATACGCTTCCAGCACGGTACGCCTGGGCGTGCTGTCCACCGTCGAAAGCCTGCTGATGCCGGAAGTGGTGCGGCGCCTGCACGAGCGCCACCCGGCGCTGGTGGTCAGCGTGGTCACCGGGCCAAGTGCGCACCTGTTGTCGCAACTGCGCGTGGGTGAGCTGGATCTGGTGGTCGGTCGGATGACGGAAAGCCCGCAGATCCAGGGCCTGACCTTCGAGCACCTGTACAGCGAGTCCATGACCCTGGTGGCCCGCGCCGGCCACCCGCTGCTGGGCCGGCCGCTGCCGCCCTCGGCGCTGGACGACTGGCCGCTGGTGCTGCCACTGGCCGGCACCACCATCCGCAAGTCCGCCGACAGCCTGCTGGTGCAGAGCGGCCTCGGCCAGCCGCGCCGACGCCTGGAAACCCTGTCCACGGTGCTCGGCCGCCGTTATGTATTGAGCAGCGACGCACTGTGGATCGCACCGCTGGATTCGGTGCGCCTGGACCTGCGTTCCGGCGAGATGGTCGAACTGCCGCTGGACGTACAGGAGCCGGGCGGTTCAGTGGGGGTATGCAGCAACTCCACACTGCCGTTTTCGCTGGGCGCACACTGGTGCCTGGAGGTGCTGCGCGAGGTGGGGGAGGCGTATCGCGAAGGGAATTATCCATAACCATCAGGTTATGGATGGCGGGCATCTTTTCAATTTTCCAGGTCCGTTGGGCGGGCGACACTCCGTCGCACTGCCTGATGCAACAGGCTCCTATAAATCCAACAAGAGGAGACCGACATGTCCGATGCGGAAAACAGCCGCTTCGTCATTCGTGACCGAAACTGGCACCCCAAAGCCCTGACGCCCGACTACAAGACTTCCATCGCCCGTTCCCCGCGCCAGGCGCTGGTGAGCATTCCGCAGTCGGTCTCCGAAACCACTGGCCCGGACTTCTCGCACCTGAAGATGGGCGAGCACGACAACGACCTGCTGCTCAACTTCAACCACGGTGGCCTGCCCATCGGCGAGCGCATCATCGTCTCCGGCCGGGTCGTGGACCAGTACGGCAAGCCCGTGCCGCACACCCTGGTGGAAATGTGGCAAGCCAACGCCGGCGGCCGCTACCGTCACAAGAACGACCGCTACCTCGCGCCGCTGGACCCGAACTTCGGCGGCGTCGGCCGCGCGCTGACCGACAGCGAAGGGCGTTATAGCTTCCGCACCATCAAGCCCGGCCCGTACCCCTGGCGCAACGGCCCGAACGACTGGCGCCCGGCGCACATCCACTTTTCCATCAGCGGCCCGTCGATTTCCACGCGGCTGATCACCCAGCTGTATTTCGAGGGTGACCCGCTGATCCCGATGTGCCCCATCGTCAAATCCATCGCCAACCCGGATGCGGTGCAAAGCCTGATCGCCAAGCTCGACATGGGCAGCGCCAATCCCATGGATTGCCTGGCCTACCGCTTCGACATCGTGCTGCGCGGCCAGCGCCAGACTCACTTCGAAAACCGCTGAGGAGGACCGACCATGCCTATCGAACTGCTGCCGGAAACTCCCTCGCAGACTGCCGGCCCCTACGTGCACATCGGCCTTGCCCTGGAAGCTGCCGGCAACCCGACCCGCCCACAGGAAATCTGGAGCGAGATGGCCAAGCCCGGCGCGCCCGGTGAACACATCCTGCTGATCGGCCATGTGTACGACGGCAACGGCCACCTGATCCGCGATTCCTTCCTGGAGCTGTGGCAGGCGAATCACGAAGGCGTATACGACACCGCCTACGATCTGGAAAAGCCCTTCAACGGCTTCGGACGCACGGCAACGACCTTCGATGCCGGCGAGTGGCAGGTGCGGACCATCAAGCCCGGCGTGGTGAAGAATGCCGCCGGCGTACCCATGGCGCCGCACATCAACATTTCACTGTTCGCCCGTGGCATCAACCTGCATTTGCAGACGCGCCTGTACTTCGAAGATGAGGGTGAAGCGAACGCGGTTGACCCGGTTCTGAACCTGATCGAGCAGCCCGAACGTCGGCAAACCCTCATTGCAAAGCGTTGCGAGGTGGACGGGAAGCTCGCTTACCGGTTTGATATCCGCGTCCAGGGAAATGCGGAAACGGTGTTCTTTGACTTCTGACACACGACTACATGAGACATCCGCCGAGCCGGTCGCCGACCGTGTTCGGCGGCACTTCGCGGCCGCGCTCGACGAGCGC
The DNA here is from genome assembly GCA_046940325.1 of Enterobacterales bacterium AE_CKDN230030158-1A_HGKHYDSX7. Taxonomy (GTDB): domain Bacteria; phylum Pseudomonadota; class Gammaproteobacteria; order Pseudomonadales; family Pseudomonadaceae; genus Pseudomonas. The sequence goes on from JBKYMN010000007.1 coordinate 260,763, forward strand.
GGCTATCGGGCGGACGAGGCCCAGGTGACGGCGGTGGATCACCTCGCCACCTGGCTCGACGACTTCCTTGCCGGTCGTCACGGCTTCCTGCGCAAGCCGGTGGCAGGCGTCTACCTGTGGGGTGGCGTGGGGCGGGGCAAGAGCTTCGTCATGGACCAGTTCTTCGCCGCCGCACCGACCCAGGCCAAGCGCCGCGTGCACTTCCATGCCTTCCTGCAGGAACTGCAGTCGCGCATGCTGGCGATCACCGGGCAATCCGACCCGCTGGTGCGCGTGGCCCGCGCCATCGCCGAAGAAACCAGGTTGCTGTGCTTCGATGAATTCCACGTGCACGACATCGGCGATGCCATGCTCCTGGGGCGGATGCTGAAGGTACTGGTGGATGAAGGCGTAGGCCTGGTCTGTACGTCCAACTACGAGCCGGAAAACCTCTGTCCGAACCCGCTGTACCGCGAGCGCTTCCGCCCTGCCATCGACCTCATCGAGAAACGCTTTGACGTGATCTCGGTGGATGCCGGGCAGGACTACCGCGAGCACAGCACCTCGCTGGAGGAGTGGGGCAGTTTCCTCTGGCCCGCCCGCGCCGATGATCTCGAGCTGATCGGTTCCCGGCTGGGCCTGGCGGCGGACGCGAAGTTCGACGAGGTGCTCAGCGTCAACCATCACCCGCTGAAGGTGCATGCCCACGACGATCATTGCGCGTGGATGGACTTCAGCGAGATGTTCGAGCGCCCGCGTTCGGCCAGTGATTACCTGTGGCTGATCGAGCACTACCCGCGCATGGCGGTGAGCGGCCTCGGCCCGCTGGCGGACTACCCGCCGGACGTGAGCATGCGCTTCCTCAACTTCATCGACATTGCCTATGACCGGCAGCTGAAGTTGCAGCTGTTCGCCACGGTGTCGCTGGAAGATCTGGCGGCGGGTGGCGCGGCGCTGGACTTCTCGCGCACGCTGAGCCGGTTGCGGCAGCTGAGGCTGGAGCCGCTTTAAGCGCGGTTTGGCCCTTTCTCCCCCGATAGGTTCGTGCCCTGAGGTCATACAATCGGGTCATACCCGCAACCCGCCGGCAGGGCCGGAGCCGATCTGGTTCGCGAACTCCATTCGCCCCGAGCCATTTGCCCAGGCTGTCCAATCCGCTCATCCAGATTGGCGGCTTTCGACATTGCCCGCACCCCTGTGCGGCGTGAACATCAGGGGACTCCAACAAGAACAACCCGGGAGTCCCCAGTGATGCGTTCCCATACCGCCGCCACGGCCGAGTTCGACTACCGCGCCACCGCCGACGCCGTCCTGGCCGGCAACCTCGACGCCCTCAATGCCTGCGTCGAATGCTGCGACCGCCATGCCATTCCCGGCCGTGTCGCGCTGTTCTGGGAGGGCAAGGACGGCGACAGCGCCTCCTATACCTTCACCCAGCTCAAGGAACTCTCCGGCCGCTTCGCCAGCTTCCTGCACGGCCTGGGCGTGCGCCCCGGCGACGTGGTGTCGGGCATGCTGCCGCGCACCCCGGAACTGCTGATCACCGTGCTCGGCACCTGGCGCCTGGGCGCGGTCTACCAGCCGCTGTTCACCGCCTTCGGGCCAAAAGCCATCGAGCATCGGGTCAAGCTGGCCGGCAGCAAGGTGGTGGTCACCGACGGCGCCAACCGCAGCAAGCTCGATGAAGTGCCGGACGCTCCCGTCCAGGTCACCGTCGGCGGGCCGAAGGGGCAGGGGATTCGTCACGGCGACTACAGCTTCTGGGCCGAACTGGAGCGCCATTCGGCGGACTTCGAACCCGTCATGCGCAGCGGTGAAGACACCTTCCTGCTGATGTTCACCTCCGGCACTACCGGCCTGGCGAAACCCCTGGCCGTGCCGCTCAAGGCCATCGTTGCCTTCGTCGGCTACATGCGCGATGCGGTAGGGCTGCGCGAGGAGGATTCGTTCTGGAACCTCGCCGATCCGGGCTGGGCCTACGGGCTCTACTACGGTGTCACCGGGCCGCTGGCCATGGGGCATCCGATCACCTTCTACGAAGGCGCGTTCACGGTGGAGAGCACCTGCCGCATCGTGCGCAAGCATCGCATCACCAACCTGGCCGGCTCGCCCACCGCCTACCGCCTGCTGATCGCCGCTGGCGAAGCCGCGTCCAGGCCGCTCAAAGGCCATCTGCGCGCGGTGAGCAGCGCTGGCGAGCCGCTCACTCCGGAAGTCATCCGCTGGTTTGCCAGCGAGCTGGGCGTGACCATCCACGACCACTACGGCCAGACCGAGCTGGGCATGGTGCTGGCCAACCACCACGAACTCGAGCACCCGGTGCACATGGGCGCTGCCGGGTACTCCATCCCCGGCCATCGCGTGGTGGTGCTGGACGAGCAGGGCAACGAACTGCCCGCCGGGCAGCCGGGCATTCTCGCCATGGATCGCAAGCGCTCGCCGATGATGTGGTTCGCCGGTTACCAGGGCATGGAGACCAAGTCCTTCGTCGGCGACTACTACCTGAGCGGCGATACCGTGGAGCTGAACGCCGACGGCAGCATCAGCTTCGTCGGCCGCGCCGATGACCTGATCACCACCTCCGGCTACCGCGTCGGCCCGTTCGATGTGGAAAGCGCGCTGATCGAACACCCGGCGGTGATCGAGGCGGCGGTGATCGGCAAGCCGGACCCGGAGCGCACCGAACTGGTCAAAGCCTTCGTGGTGCTCTGTTCGTCCTACCGGCCGGGCGCGGAGCTGGCCGAGGAACTACAACAGTACGTGCGCAAGCGACTGTCGGCGCACAGCTACCCGCGGGAGGTGGAGTTCGTCGACGAGCTGCCCAAGACCCCCAGCGGCAAGATCCAGCGCTTCCTCCTGCGCAACCAGGAGATCGCCAAGCAACGCGAGGCCGCCGAGCAAGCGGCGGCCCACTAAGTCCAGCGGAGAGACTCCATGCAGATCCAGAACAAGGTATTCCTCATCACCGGTGGCGGTTCCGGCCTCGGCGCGGCCACGGCGAAGCTGCTGGTGAGTGCTGGCGCCAAGGTGGTGCTGGCGGACATCAATGCCGACGCCGGTGCGGCCCAGGCGGCCGAACTGGGTGAGGCCAACGCGCGCTTCATCCGCACCGACGTGTGCAGCGAGGCGGACGGCAAGGCTGCCGTGCAGCTTGCGCTGGATGCGTTCGGCGCGCTGCACGGCCTGGCCAACTGCGCGGGTGTTGCCCCGGCGGAAAAGGTCATCGGCCGCAACGGCGTGCACGGGCTGGAGAGCTTCACCCGCACCATCAACATCAACCTGATCGGCACCTTCAACATGCTGCGCCTGGCCGCCGAAGCCATGGCGAACAACGAGCCGGATGCCGGCGGCGAACGCGGCATCATCATCAATACCGCCTCGGTGGCCGCCTTCGACGGGCAGATCGGCCAGGCCGCGTACTCCGCGTCCAAGAGCGCGGTGGTCGGCATGACCCTGCCCATCGCCCGCGAACTGGCGCGCTCGGGCATCCGGGTGATGACCATCGCCCCCGGCATCTTCGAGACGCCGATGATGGCCGCCATGCCCCAGGAAGTCCGTGACTCCCTTGGCGCCAGCGTGCCTTTCCCGCCGCGCCTCGGCCGCCCGGACGAATACGCCGCGCTGGCCGGCCACATCATCGAGAACAGCATGCTCAACGGCGAGGTGATCCGTCTCGACGGTGCCATCCGCATGGCCGCGAAGTAAGCAGGAGAATTGCCATGAACGATCCCATCGTCATCGTCAGCGCCACCCGCACTCCCATGGGCGGCTTCCTTGGCGACTTCAAGGACGTCAGCGCCGCCACCCTCGGTGCAGCCGCGATCCGCGCGGCCGTCGAGCGCGCCCGTCTGGGTGTCGAAGAAGTGGATGAAGCCGTGCTCGGCTGCGTGCTGTCCGCCGGGCAAGGCCAGGCGCCGGCGCGCCAGGCGGTGCTGGGCGCGGGCCTGGCGCGCGGCACGCCGTGCTCCACGGTGAACAAGATGTGTGGCTCGGGCATGAAGGCGGCGATGATGGCCCATGACGCCATCCTCGCCGGCAGCGCCCGCGTCGCCCTGGCCGGCGGCATGGAGAGCATGTCCAACGCGCCGTACCTGCTGGAGCGTGCCCGCAGCGGCTACCGCATGGGCCACGGCAAGGTGCTCGACCACATGTTCCTCGACGGCCTCGAGGATGCCTACGACAAGGGCCGCCTGATGGGCACCTTTGCCGAGGATTGCGCCGAGAAATACGGCTTCACCCGCGAGCAGCAGGATGATTACGCCATCACCTCGCTGACCCGCGCGCAGAAGGCCATGAGCGAAGGTCGCTTCGAGGACGAGATCGTCGCGGTCACCGTGAAGGCCGGCAAGGAACTGCGCGCCATCAGCGAAGACGAGCAGCCGCCGAAGGCGAAGCTGGACAAGATTCCGACCCTGAAACCGGCCTTCCGCGAGGGCGGCACTGTTACCGCCGCCAACGCCAGCTCCATCTCCGACGGCGCCGCCGCGCTGGTGCTGATGCGCCTCTCCGAAGCCGAGAAGCGCGGCCTCACGCCGTTGGCGGCGATCCGTGGCCATTCGTCCTACGCCGATGCGCCGAACCTGTTCCCGACCGCCCCGGTCGGTGCGGTTGAGCGCCTGATGCAACGCACCGGCTGGGCGGTCGGCGACGTCGATCTGTTCGAGGTCAACGAAGCCTTCGCCGTGGTCGCCATGGCCGCCATGCGCGACCTGGATATCCCCCACGACAAGCTCAACGTCCACGGCGGCGCCTGCGCCCTCGGCCACCCGATTGGCGCGTCCGGCGCGCGGGTGATCGTGACCCTGCTGTCGGCGCTCAAGCAGTACGACCTCAAGCGCGGCGTGGCCTCGGTGTGCATCGGTGGCGGTGAAGCCACGGCCATCGCGGTCGAGCGCCTGGCCTAAGGAGCGAATCATGATTCCCAGCGAAGAAGACCTCCAGATCCGTGACGTTGCCCGCCAGTTCGCCCAGGAGCGGCTGAAGCCCTTCGCCGCCGGCTGGGACCGCGAGCACCGCTTCCCGGCCGAGGCCATCAAGGAAATGGCCGACCTCGGCTTCCTCGGCATGCTGGTGGCGGAGCAGTGGGGCGGCGCACAGACCGGCCACCTGGCCTACGCCATGGCGCTGGAGGAGATTGCCGCCGGCGACGGCGCCTGTTCGACCATCATGAGCGTGCACAACTCGGTGGGCTGCATGCCCATCGCCAAGTTCGGCAACGACGAGCAGAAGCGCCAGTTCCTGGTGCCCCTGGCCCGTGGCGAAATGATCGGCGCCTTCGCCCTGACCGAACCGCAGGCCGGCTCCGACGCCAGCTTCCTCAAGACCCGCGCGCGCCGCGACGGCGACCATTACGTGCTGAACGGCAGCAAGCAGTTCATCACGTCCGGCCAGCATGCCGGCCTGGTGATCGTCTTCGCGGTGACCGATGCGGCGGCCGGCAAGAAGGGCATCAGCGCCTTCATCGTGCCCACCGACACGCCCGGCTACCGCGTGGTACGCGTCGAGGACAAACTCGGCCAACACGCGTCGGATACCTGCCAGATCGCCTTCGATGACGTGCGCATCCCGGCCAGCTACCGGCTGGGCGAGGAGGGGCAGGGCTACGCCATCGCCCTGGCGAACCTGGAAGGCGGGCGCATCGGCATCGCCTCCCAGGCGGTCGGCATGGCCCGCGCGGCGTTCGAATACGCTCGCGACTATGCCCACGAGCGCGAGACATTCGGCAAGCCGATCATCCAGCACCAGGCGGTGGCTTTCCGTCTGAGCGACATGGCCACCGAGATCGCCGTGGCGCGGCAGATGGTCCATCACGCCGCCAGCCTGCGCGAAGCCGGGTTGCCGTGCCTCACGGAAGCCTCCATGGCCAAGCTGTTCGCCTCGGAAATGGCCGAGCGCGTCTGCTCCGCGGCGATCCAGACGCTGGGCGGCTATGGCTATCTGCAGGACTATCCGGTGGAGCGCATCTACCGTGACGTGCGCGTGTGCCAGATCTACGAAGGCACCAGCGACGTGCAGCGGATGGTGATTGCGCGCAGCCTGTAAAGGGTTCGCCGGTAGACCCCGGCCTGTTCGTTGGACAGGCACTTCGGCAGGGCGGGGTCTGCAGGTGGCTTGTCAGGCGGAACGGATTGCTTTTCGTAGAGCGAGCTTGCTCGCGAACCGCCCAACCGACGAGCAATGTTCGCGAGCAAGCTCGCTCCTACAGGTGGGGCGGCCGCTGGATTCAACTGGCCGGGCTCGGCATGCCCCGCCAGCGCATGGTCTTCAGGTGCTACGTAGGATGGTGTGGAGCGAAGCGATACCCATCAATGGGCATTGCCTGAAGCATCAGGCCCGCTCCGCCGCCTCACGCGCTTCCCGCGCCGTCACCTGCTGGCACAGCTCGATGATCTGCTCGCGCATCCAGCGGTTGGCGGGGTCCTGGTCAGTGCTTTCGTGCCAGTAGAGGTGGGTTTCCAGCTTGGGTACGTCGTTCACCGGCAGGTCGACGAAATGCAGGCCGTGGTGGCGGGCAAAGCGCTCGGGCACGGTGACCACCATATCGGTCTGCTGCACCACGGTGGAGGCCATCAGGTAGTGCTGCGAGCGCAGGGCGATCTTGCGTTGCAGGCCCATCTTGCCCAGCGACAGGTCCACATAGCCAAGCCCGCTGCGGCGGCTGGAAATCTGGATATGCGCCACCGACAGGTATTCCTCCAGCGTCACCTTGTCCTTGGCCAGCGGGTGGCCCTGGCGCATGGCGCAGACGTAGCGGTCTTCCATCAGCTTGACGTGGCGTACCTGCGGGTCGGTGTTCAGCGGCGCATCCACGGCGAAGTCCAGGCGGCCGGCAGCCAGTTCCTTGGTGGTTTCGCGGCGCTTGGAGAGGAAGCTCTCGATGTGCACGTTCGGCGCCTGGCGGCGCAGACGCTGGAACAGCGGTGGCAGGACGATGGCCTCGGTGAGGTCGGTCATGCTGATGCGGTAGGTCTTGTTCGCCTGGGTCGGCGTGAAGGTGCGACTTTCCTGGACGGAAACCCGCAGCAGCTGCAGCGCATTGCGCACCGGCCCGATGATGTTCTGCGCCATGGGCGTGGGCACCATGCCCTGGGCGGTGCGCACGAACAGCGGGTCGTTGAAGGTTTCACGCAGGCGGGCGAGGGCGTTGGAAACGGCGGGCTGGGTGATGCCGACTATCTGTCCGGCGCGGGTCAGGTTGGCTTCGGTGTAGATCGCGTCGAAGACGATGAACAGGTTCAGATCGACCTTGCTGAGGTTCATTCCAGGGCTCCCGCTTGTCATTGTTTTGGCCCGATCATACCCGAACCTGCGCCCAGGTCCATACGGGTTATGAATGTTCATCGATTCGGATAATAGGCTGGGTAAATCCTTCCCGCTGTTCTAGCATCACTCCACACAAACAACCGCCGCCAGAAGGTTAGCCCCCATGGATTTCGCTTATTCCGCCAAGGTTCAGGACCTGCGTGAGCGCCTCACCGCGTTCATGGAAGCCAACGTCTATCCCGCCGAGAAGGTGTTCGAGGAGCAAGTGGCCGAGGGTGACCGCTGGCAGCCCACGCAAATCATGGAAGACCTCAAGGCCAAGGCGAAAGCCGAGGGCCTGTGGAACCTGTTCCTGCCGGAGTCCGAGCTGGGCGCTGGCCTGACCAACATGGAATACGCACCGCTGGCCGAGATCATGGGCCGCTCGCTGATCGGCTCCGAGCCGTTCAACTGTGCAGCTCCCGACACCGGCAACATGGAAGTGCTGGTGCGCTACGGCTCCGAAGAGCACAAGCGCACCTGGCTGGAGCCGCTGCTGCGTGGCGAAATCCGCTCGGCCTTCGCCATGACCGAGCCGGGCGTGGCCTCTTCCGATGCCACCAACATGCAGGCCAACGCTGTGCGCGACGGTGACGAGTGGGTCATCAATGGCCGCAAGTGGTGGACCTCCGGCGCCTGCGACCCGCGCTGCAAGATCATGATCTTCATGGGCCTGACCAACCCCGACGCGCCGCGCCACCAGCAGCACTCGATGATCCTGGTGCCCACCGACGCTCCCGGCGTGAAGATCCTCCGTCCGCTGCCGGTATTCGGCTACGACGACGCCCCGCACGGCCACGCCGAAGTGCTCTTCGAGAATGTCCGCGTTCCCTATGAGAACGTGCTGCTGGGTGAGGGCCGCGGCTTCGAGATCGCCCAGGGTCGCCTCGGCCCAGGCCGCATCCACCACTGCATGCGCTCCATCGGCATGGCCGAGCGCGCGCTGGAACTGATGTGCAAGCGCTCCGTGAGCCGTACTGCCTTCGGCAAGCCGCTGGCACGCCTGGGCGGCAACATCGATCACATCGCCAACTCGCGCATCGAGATCAACCAGGCCCGCCTGCTGACCCTCAATGCCGCGTACATGATGGACAAGGCCGGCAACAAGTTCGCCCAGAGCGAGATCGCGCAGATCAAGGTGGTGGCGCCCAACGTCGCCCTGCAGGTGATCGACCGCGCCATCCAGATGCACGGCGGCGCCGGCGTCTCCAACGATTTCCCGCTGGCCTACTGGTACGCCATGCAGCGCACCCTGCGCCTGGCCGACGGTCCGGACGAGGTACATCGTGCAGCCATCGGCAAGTACGAGATCGGCAAGTACGTGCCCAAGGACGCGCTGCGCAGCAGCCGCTGATCGCTGGTCCCCAATAAAAAGGCTCGCTGATGCGAGCCTTTTTATTGGGCGTTTTTCGTAGGAGCGAGCTTGCTCGCAAACAGCCGTTTCCAATGAACAAGGCCAGCTTGCGCTGGCCTTGTTCATTCATTGCAGGGGAGAGGGCTCGGGCCCGTCGGTCTTCGCGCGCTGCTCGATCAACCATTCCCGCCGCGTATGCAACTGGGCGGCAAAGGCCCGCGCCGCAGCCTCATGGGGAAAGCGCAGCGCGCGACGACCGAGTCGGACCTGCCAATAGGCCCGGCCGCGAAATTCAACGGCTTCGATCCTCACCTCCAGCGCTTGCATGAATGCTCTCCTGGCTGACGATTTCCAGCGGTTCCTCGCTGGTGCGGCGGGTCTTGAGCAAAGATAGCAGTATGCCACCCGCCAAAAGGCCGAAGGTTACGCCAAGGGACAGGGCGGCGGGAACCTTGCCGATGAATCCGTGCAGGAAAATCTTCGTGCCGATGAAGACCAGGACCAGCGCCAGGGCGTATTTCAGGTAGACGAAGCGGTGGATCATCGCCGCCAGCGAGAAGTACAGGGCGCGCAGGCCGAGGATGGCGAAGATGTTCGAGGTGTAGACGATGAACGGGTCCTGGGTGATGGCGAAGATCGCCGGTACGCTGTCCACCGCGAACACCAGGTCCGCCAGCTCGATCAGGATCAGCGCCAGGAACAGCGGGGTGGCGTAGCGCACCAGCTTGCCCGAGGCGTCCGGCTTCCTGACGAAGAAGTGGTGCTCATGGAGCGTGTCGGTCATGCGGATGTGCCGGCGCAGGAACTTCAGCACCGGGTTGTTGGCCAGGTCCGGCTCGGCTTCATGCTTGGCCAGCAGCATCTTCACGCCGCTGAACAGCAGGAAGGCGCCGAATACGTACATGATCCACTCGAACTCCTTCACCAGCGCGGCGCCCAGGCCGATCATCAGCGCGCGCATCACGATGGCGCCGAGGATGCCCCAGAACAGGACCTGGTGCTGGTAGCGGCGGGGAATGCCGAAGAAGCCGAAGATCATCGCCATGACGAACACGTTGTCCATCGATAGCGACTGTTCGACGAGGAAACCGGTGTAGTACTCCACCGCACTGGTGGCGCCGAACTCGTACCAGACCCAACCGCCGAAGGCCAGGCCGCAGGCGAAGTAGCCGGCGGAAAGCATCAGGCTCTCGCGCACGCCGATCTCATGGTGATCGCGTTGCAGGACGCCCAGGTCGAGTACGAGCAGAAGAATCACGATGGCCAGGAAGGCCAGCCAGAACCAGGTGGCGGTTCCGAGGAATGGTTCGGTCAAAAAGGCGTGCAGAGCTGTCATTTGGCCCCTCCCTTAGTGTCGTTGTCGAAAAGTGACTCCGACATGGCGGTTGGCAACCGTCAGAGGGGCCCGGCGTCACTGGCGGAAAAATATCAGAGCGCCCGACAGAGACAAGCGAAGGAACGTAACAAGTTCCTACATCATTTCCGGATCGGGCGATCAGCTTCCTTCAGACAGTCTAGACGCTGATCGCCAGAACGATCAGTAGACCCAGACCTCGACGCGGCGATTCTTCACCCGGCCGTCGTTGTCGCTGTTGGCTGCGACCGGCAGAGCGTCGCCCATGCCACTGATCTCGCGGAACATCACACCTTCCTTCGCCAGTTCGCGGCGCACGGCCATGGCACGCAGTTTCGAGAGCAGCTCGGCGCGGGCCGGGTCCTGCTTGGGGTCACCGAAACCCACCAGGACGGCCTGCTTGTTCATCTTGCCACTCTGCTGCAGGTAGGCGAGCAGGCGGTCGATGTCGCGCTGGGCCTTGTTGTCCAGTGTCGCGCTGCCCTCGCGGAAGCGGAAGTTCACCGACAGGCGCTCGGCGTCCCGGGCGAGGGCCTGGTAGGGCTCGGGCATGCTGGCGCGCGGCGTCATCTTCACCGCCTGCACGCGCTGGCCGACGAAACCGCTGGCGCTGACCAGCGCCTGGCCCTTGTCGCCCTGGGCGAACTGCAGCAGGGCGCGGGCCCAGCGGTTGCTTTCCTCGGGCTTCATGTAGAGGAACAGTCGGCGCGACAGCGGGTAGTCCTCGGTGGCGATCAGGGTGGTCGACGGCGGCATGGCCTGGGAGTCGCCATCGGCGATACGCAACGCCTTGGCCTTCTGGATCGACGACAGGCCGACGAACCCTATGCCCTGCGGGTCCTTGCTCACCTCGACGGAAAGCTGGTCGCTGGATTCGTAGCGCTGTGCCGCGGAGGCCAGCGTCTTGCCATGGCTGGCCAGCACCAGTTCCTTGAAGGTGTCGAAGGTGCCGGAGTTGTCGTCGCGGGCATACAGATGAATAGCGCCGCCTCGTCCGCCGAGCTCTTCCCAGGTCTTTACCTCGCCGGAGAAGATTTGCGCCAGGTTGTCGGTCGTCAGCTCATCCAGGTTGTTGGCCGGGTTGACGATGATCGCCAGGCCATCGATGCCGATCACCTGCTCGGCCTTGGCGCTGCGCAGGTTACCCGACGCGGAAAGGCCCGCCACCTCGGCGTCCTTGATCGGTCGCGAGGCGGCTGCCAGCTCCGCGCTGTTGTCCTTCAGGGCGACGAATCCGGTGCTGGAACCGTGGGCTGCCAGGTCGATGATGGCTTCCTTCCCGTCGGCACTGCGGCCGACGATGCGCTGCTCATTCTCGGCCTTGCCGGGCTGGACGCTGACGTTCGCGTAGCCCTCGCTGGCCATCAGCCCCTTGACCAGCTCCGGCAGCAGATGCGCGCCGATGGTGTTGGAGCCCTGAACTCGCAGCACCGGCTCACCGCCCTGGGAGGACGGCAGGGCGGCGAATGCCGACCAGGGGAACGCATAGCAGATGAACGCGATGGTGAGCCAGGCGATGGTGACGGGCCAGGGTTGGGCGTCGCTGGGGCTCGACTTGTACTGCATGGGTCAACTTCCATTTGAGGCATCGTTGGCGCGGCAGATTAAGTCGGAATCATTGCACCGATATGACGCTTGGCCGTGCGGCGCAGCCTCTGCACCCGTCTTCGGAGATGGCTGGTGGAGTACCGGAACTTTCCGATTTCCAGCCCAAGTCCACATCGATAAACAGAGGGCTTCATCTTGGTAAACGGAGGCCTCCAATGGACGAGATCATCGATTTTGCGTCGGTGCTGATCAAGCTGGTGATCATCCTGTCGGTCCTGCTGATGGCCGGCACGCTGATCGCCATGCCGGAGACGGCGATCGAGCTGGCGCCGTTGACGCTCATGCTGCTCGTGCCCCTGTTCCTGCTCACCCTCGTCCTGGATCTGACCGGCATCTGCCGACGCTCGTCAGCGAACGACACCGTGCTGAAACCCTGGCGTCATCCCCGCCGAGGCTGAAATGGCCTGCACTCGCGCGATGGCAACAAACAGAGGCGGACGAGTGGCTGATAGGAGATTTCCCGGCGCTGATCGGGAAAGTCTGATAACGCCAGCGCTGCACTCAAGGGAAACTTGCGCCGTTTCGAATTGCCCCGCCGGAAAATGATCATGACCACTCCCCACAGCGCACCCAGGCCCGCCACGGTTGGCTCCGAGCATCGAGTCAAGTTGATTCCGCTCGCCATCCATAATGCCATTGCCGCGACCTGGGGCCGTACTTGGCGCAGGCGCTCGCTGAACCTTCCTGCGCCCCGGGTCATGACGTTCCAGGGCATCCAGCTGCCCACGCAGCCGCTGCGGTCCTGGTTGCACCTGCTGTCCAGGGCCGGGATGCTGGCGCGTCGTCCCGTTCCACCACGGATTTCGATCCAGCCAGGGAGTGAAGACGACGCCCCGACGGATATCGCTGAACTGGGCTTCGAGCTGTCTACGGAAATGATCCTGGACTTCGCCCAGTTCGCCCGCACGGCACGCCTGAAGCATGAGGAAGACGCTGTCGAGGAGACGCTCGAGGAACTGTCCGCCCAGGCTTCGGAACGGGTCGGCAGTCAGGCGGCTGGAGAGGTTGTCGAACCCGCGTTCGGCCCGGCCGAACCTTTGTCAGTGGACGCCATCGATCAGGAGTTCCACGGGATCAGCGCGTCCGACGAGTTCAATGACGCTGCGGCGATAGCGGAAGATCCGCAGCTGATCGCGTCCGCGGAAGACCTGCCATCGCCAACAGCATCGTTACCGGCCGATCCCCGAATGGAGGAGTCGTCAGGCGTTGTTGTCGGCAGCGAGCCGCAGGTCCCGGCGGCGACCGAGTATCCGGCCGCACAGGGCACTTCGATTGGTCTTTCCGAAAGGGATGTACCAGCCGTGGAGTCGACGGCTGAGGCAATTGCTGATCACGTCCCGGTGCTGAGCCCGGAGGTACTGGAAAACGCTATGTCTGTCGACGCTCTCGCCAACCAGCCGGTCATCGAGTCTTCGATGTCACTGGCCGCGGCTGCGCCCGCTCCGGAGCCAACGGATACAGGCGTAGCGCTGATGACTGTCGAGTCGGGCGTACCGCCTCTGGTGGAAGCTACCGAGCATTTGGCCTGTGAGGTGGAAGCGCCGTCGTTGCCCGAACAACCGGCAGCGCAGTGTGTCGCCGCACCAGCGGAGCTGGAAGGGCCGGCACTGGTTGCAGCGCCCGCTCTGGAAGCGTTGGATGCTTCGGCAACTACCTTGCCGGAAGACCCGCAGCAGCTCGCGCCCCTCGAGGACTTCACGCCCGAAGTGGCAGAGCCATCGTTGTTCGACTTGCCGGGTGAGGTGTCGGCACAGGATGAGCAGGAAGCGCTGCACTTGGCGGAAGTTGCCATCCACGACGCAGCGGAAGCGGTAGCAGAGAGCGTGCCACAGGAGCCGAAGCTCGAGCTTGCTGAGGATCTCATGTCAGCGATGGTTGGCCCGTTGTTGGCCGATCAGCCGGCATTGCCGTCGGTGACGGAGCCGGAAGCAACCGCATCGGCTGAGATTTCCGCTGCCGAGAGACTGGAAGTCACATCCCCGGAAATCACCCCCGTTGCAGTACCGGCGGAACAGACCGAAACGGCGCCGATTACCCCGCCCATGGTGGTCACCGTGACGCTTCGCGCAAAGCCACGGACCAATGCAGCGGACATCGCCGCTCAAGAGCCGTCGAGCTTGCAGGCCCCGGTCGAGTCCTTGCTCCCGGAAGCCTTGCCGGTTGCCGCTCAGGAGCTGGCAGAAGAGTCGGCCATCGTGGCGCAGGTCGTTGTGCCGAACGCCGATTTGCCCGGTCATGGTGAGTTGGAGTTGATCGGAAGCACCGAGTCATTGGACGTGCGCATGCAGGGCGCGGGCATGCACTGGGACCTGGTGGAGCCGCTGCAACCGTCCGACCTGGAGAGCGTCGAGCTCCTTGAGTCGGACCTGCAGCCTGACGCTCTCGCCAGCTCCGATGGCTTCGCCGCCGAGGACAGCTTCGAACCGATCATGGCGAGTCTCGCCGATACGTTGGCGGTGCTGGCCACTGCGAGCCGTGCCTCATCCAGCGAGGGGCTTGAGGTTCAGCAGCCGGATGAGTCGACAGCGCTTTCCGTCGCGTACTCAAGCGATGTTCCGAAAGCGGATGACAGCAATCTTGAGGCAGTGCTTCAAGGAATATTGATCCAAAAGGAATCTGTAATGACAGACATGCACGACGACGTATTGGCAGAGACTAAACCGCAGGACACCACTATCCCGATTACCTCGGCGGAGTTGCAGGAAGTGGCGGCGGCGCTGAGCGTGCCCCAGCTCGACGCCGATCCGGACGATGTCCTTTCCGATGTCCAGAACACGCTCAACTCGCTGGCCGGCATGGCGCAGGGCCTCACTCACCAGAAGCAGGCGGCGGTGCGTCTGCAGGACGAACTGGAGGAGTGGAATGGTCAACTGCAGGAGCGTGAGCGTCTGGCCGGTGACAAGGAGGAGCGCCTGTTGCAGTTGGAGAATCACCTGAAGCAGGCCAAGACCAACCTGGACCGCATGGCTGCCGAGAACAACCGCCTGCTGGCCGAGCGCAGCGAGGCGCTCAAGGGCTTGGCTCAGACAGTAGACCTGCGCGACAAGACCACGCTCAAGCGCGCCGAGTCGATTCAGCTGGAACAGCAGCGCATCGATGAGCAGCTCGCCGGGCTGCGTACTCGCGCCTCGGAACTGGACGAGCGTGAAAGCTCTCTCAAGCGCAAGAGCGAAGAGCTGACAGTGCGACTCAAGCAGCTGCAGAGCGCCAAGGACAAGTTCAGCGCCATCGTCAAAAGCTTCAACGAAACCGTGCAGTTCAACAGCACCTTGTCCGCCATATCCAAGACGGTAACCGAGTGAGTGCAAGGGGCGATGGTCCGCTGGGCCTGTCGACCAACTGTTTCCTCGGAGGGCTCTGGCGCAGGCGATGCTGCCGAGACACGGAATTGTCCGGCATCGTCGCTCCACCCAGGCCTGTTCAAGCACTCTGCTATTTCCAGCATGCAAGCTGCGTGATCGGCTGACAGGACGACTCCATGTCTGTCCGACCACTACCCGCAAGACAGAGGCCTTAGCAACAAGGAGTAACATGGCCCGAATCGTTCTCATCGAGCCGTCCCGGCGTGACTGCGCCTCGCTGCGTCGGTTTCTGCAAGCCTGCGGCCACCAGTGCGAGCTCCACTTCAAGCTCGCTCGGCAGGCCCTGATCCATTTGAAGAGCGGTGATTGCGATCTGTTGGTGGTGACTCTCGAGTTACCGGACATCCACGGGCTGGAGCTGGTTGCGATGCTTCGTCGGGGCGGCCAGTTGAGTTCGTCCACGCCGGTGCTGGTGTGCTCGAGCCTGGGCACTTCGCTGGCCATCCAGCATGCCATTCGTACCGGAGTGTCCGGCTTCCTGCGGATGGACGATCGACTGAACCTGATCGGGCGCGCGGTGGAGGCTGTCCTGGCCGGAGGGACGATCTTCCCCGAGCACCGGAGAGTCCCGGTGGGTGACGACCCCAGACTGAAATCCGCGCTGGTCTTCCCGCCCCACCTGATCGCCGTGCTGCACGGTTTGCGCAGGGGGAGTTCGATTGCGTCACTGGCGGGCCACCTGTCCCTGCCGGGAACCAGCGTCGTTCAGCACAAGCGGCAACTGATGCGCAAGCTGGCCGCCAATTCGCTGGATGATCTGTTTCGTATCAGTGAAGAGATCGGTTTGCTGTGAGGACAGGAGGCGCGCGGCTTGCCTCACTGCGGCCTGTCGACTTGCCATGAGGCGCTTTGGCTGAAGTGTTTCCGTCGGCCTGGTCAGTGGGATTCAAAGCATCTTGCATAGTTTTCCTGCCGTCACGCAGGAATTCACTGACATTCAGCCTCGTGCCTCCCTGTAAGAATTCGTCCTGCAACCTGCTCTGCACCCATGACTCCATGCAGTGGCGGGCCAACCCAATCACTCCGGTTCCGGCGCTCTTCAACAGGGCGAGACAGGGGCTTCGGAGTGAGGTCGATCACCCTCAGGGCAGGACGTTTCATGACATCAGATACGAAGCAGTTCGGCGAATCGGAGGACCACGGCTCGATGGCCGGGGTCGCTCGCGAACAGTCCGAACAGGCAGCCACGCCGCATTCATCCAGCAGCCTCGAGGCCGATCGGATCAAGCCACGGTTCCGTCCCGCGAACGCTGTGTCGCTTCGCTCCAGGGGCGTGGCCCACTCGTCCCTGTCGACGGGCTACATCCCGATTCAGGCAAAGGCCCTCGCCGAGGGCGAGGCGGTTGAAGACGACGGTCGCGCTGTTGCGATTTGCGATTCCGCCGAGCCGCCGGTTGCGATGAACCAGCCCCCGGTCCTCGAGGCATTCGAGTCCCTGGACCGGGATCTGGCCGAGCTCGCTTCAGCCTGTTCCAGCCTGGGTGCCCGCCCGGATCTGCTTCATACCAACTTCACCAACAGCACGGACAGGGTTGGCCCCAGTCAGTCGCTCGGCCCCATTTCCCATTCTTCCCACGAGGAATCCCTCACCATGAACGCTCAAGCCCCTTTCCAGCAGGAAAAAGCCAGTGCCGACGCCGCGACCACCCGAGCGTCGACGGAGTCTGCAGTGACCCACTACCAGTCTTCCGTCATGGAGACCGACGGCGTTCTGCACGATGTGCAGTCCACCCTCGACTCCCTGGCCGGCATGGCCCAGGGGCTGTCGCAGCAGAAGCTGGAAGTCGTGAAGCTGCGCGAGGCGCTGGAGGAGCGGCGTCTGACGACGGTTGAGCGTGAGCGTCAACTGGCCGAGCGTGAAGATCGCCTGGCTCAACTCGAGCAGCGTCTCCAGGAAGAGAAGCAGGGCATCGAGCGCGTCGCTGAACAGAATGCCGCCGTGCTGGCCGAGCGCAGCAGCGCGTTGCAGGCTCTGGCCGAGACCGTCGACAGCCGTGATCGCGCCACCAGCAAGCGTGCCGAGGTGCTGAACCAGGAGCAGCAGGGGATCGATCGCCAGCTGAACCAGATGCGTGCGCGCGCCCAGGAACTGGACGACCGCGAAGCCGGCCTGCAGCGGCAGGGTGCGGAACTGGCCGATCGCTTCAAGCAACTGCTCGACGCCAAGGAGCGTTTCGGCGTCATCGTCAGGGGGTTCAACGAGACGGTGCGATTCAACACCACCTACAGCGCCATCAGCAAGACGGTTGCCACCAGCGAAGACGTCTGACGCAGGCTCTGAAAAAGCCCGGCCCTGGCCGGGCTTTGGCGTTTGTGCGGCTTACTTGAGCTGCAGCCAGATCGGTGCGTGGTCCGAGGGTTTTTCCATGCCACGGATGTCGTAGTCCACACCGGTGTCGGCAATGCGGCCGCGCAGGGCTTCGGAAGCGAGGATGACGTCGATGCGCAGGCCGCGCTTGGGCGTGTCCTCGAAGCCGCGACTGCGGTAGTCGAACCAGCTGAAGCGGTCGTCCACGCTCGGGTTCTGCAGGCGGAAGCTGTCCACCAGACCCCAGCCTTTCAGGCGCGCGAGCCATTCGCGCTCTTCCGGCAGGAAGCTGCACTTGCCGGTCTTCAGCCAGCGTTTGCGGTTCTCTTCGCCGATGCCGATGTCGCAGTCTTCCGGCGAGATGTTGATGTCGCCCATGACCACCAGCGGCTGGTCGGGCTGGAAGCGGGTCTCCAGCAGGTCCTGCAGGTCGGCGTAGAAGCGTTGCTTGGCGGGGAATTTCACCGGGTGGTCACGGCTTTCGCCCTGGGGGAAGTAGCCGTTCATCACGGTGATCAGCTGGCCTTCGGCGTCCTTGAAGGTGCCCCAGATGAAGCGACGCTGGGAGTCATCGTCGTCGTTGGGGAATCCACGCTGCAGCTCCAGCGGCTCCTGGCGCGAGAGCAGGGCGACGCCGTAATGGCCTTTCTGCCCGTGGTAGTGCACGTGGTAGCCGAGGGCTTCGATGTCCTCGCGGGGGAACTGCTCGTCGGCGACCTTGGTTTCCTGCAGGCCGATCACGTCCGGCTGGTGGCGCTCGATGACCGCCTGGAGCTGGTGGGGACGTGCGCGCAAACCGTTGATATTGAAGGAGACGATTTTCATCCTGGGCGCCCTGGCAAAAGCACGATGCTAGCCCAGGTGAGCCGACCCTGGCGACCCCGGCAAGGCGCTGCTAGGGTTTTGTGGCTGGACTCATAACCATAAGAAGAACTCACACGAAGAGGCGTCCGCATGCCTGATACCCTCGCCGAAGTCCGTCTGCTGGACGGCAGCTACAGCCGTGAAGTCCGCTCGCTGCTGTATCACGCCTACCGTCACGAGCCCACCTTCGCCTACCTGTTCGAGTCCGACCGCGCCGGTTTCGACCAGCGCGTGCGGGCGACCATCCGCGAGCTGGTCAACCAGCACTTTCTCGAGGAGCTGCCCGCCCTTGGCCTGCTGATCGAGGATCGCCTGGTGGGCGTTGCCCTGATCGTCCCGCCGCAGCGCCGCCTGGACGTGACCGAGAGCTGGTTCTGGCGCATGCGCATGCTGCTTACCACGGGGCTGGGCTGCACGCGGCGCTACCTCGATTACCACGCCGCCGTGCTCAGCTGCCTGCCGCCGGGGCCGTATCACATCCTGCCGCTGATCGGCGTGCACCCGGAGTTCCAGGGCAAGCACCTGGGTGAGCAGTTGCTCGATGCCTTGCACACCTGGTGCGCCGAGGATGGCGGCTCCCAGGGGCTGGTGCTGGATACCGGGAATGCGCGCTACCTGGAGTTCTACCGGCGTCACGGTTACGAGGAGCTTGGCGAGGTGGCGCTCGGGCCTATCCGTGAGCACGTTCTGTTCCACCCGAACGTCAGCCTCGAGGCCAGGACAGCGAGCGCCGGGTAGGTCGGATATCGTTCTCTCAGACATTTCCTGCGCCCTGGAGAACGGCATGGCGGGGGAAAGCCGTGCTAGCATTTCGCGCCATGAGAGTTGTCCAAGGATTGCTTGGGCTGCTGCTGGTAATGGCCTTCTGCTTGCAGCGGGCCCTGGCAGTCGAAGCCCATCTCGACGTTCGAATCACCCCCGCCAATGCTGAGCTCAAGGCCAATATCGAGGCCTATCTGGGCAGCCTTGGCGAGCGTGATCAGGCGGCCCTGCAAAGATTCCGGCGCAATGCCGTGGAGCAGGCGCAGAAGGCCGCCCAGGCTTTGGGTTACTACCAGGCGCGCATCCGTGGCCGGGTGACCGATGACAAGGTGCCCACCTTGCGCCTCAACGTGCGGCCCGGCGAGCCGATTCGCCTGCGCAACGTGACCGTGCGGGTGGAGGGCCCGGCGGCCCGGTTCAAGAGCTTCCGGGTGCCCGGTGGCGATGCCTTGAAACCCGGGGCTCAGCTCAACCATGGCGCCTATGAGGACGCCAAGCGGCTGATCCAGAACCAGGCTTCGCGCTTCGGCTTCTTCCGTGGCCAGTTCACCCAGCAGCAGTTGCGGGTCGACCCCGAGGCCGGCGTGGCGGATATCGATCTGGTGTATGCCAGCGGGCCGCGCTACCGGCTGGGCAAGGTCGATTTCGCCGGTGACTTCCCCTTCGACGAGGACCTGCTGCAACGCATGGTGCCGTTCAAGGAGGGCGCCGACTACGACTCCGAGCAGATCGCCGACCTCAACCAGGCGCTGCAGTCGAGCGGCTATTTCGATGGCGTACGGGTCGACGCCACACCGACTAATGCCGATGCCGAAGTCGTCCCGGTGCACGTCCATCTCGAAGCCCGCAAGCCCCGCACGATGGGCCTGGGGCTGGGCTTTTCCACCGACGTCGGGCCACGCGCCCGGGCGACCTGGACGCGTCACTGGGTCAATCCGCAGGGCCATAGCCTGGGCTTCGAGGCGGAGGTCTCTGCGCCCCGGCAGAACGTCGGCGCCTGGTACGAGATTCCCCTGGACCCGCCGCTCACCGACAAGTTGCGCTTCACCAGCGGCTACCAGTACGAAGACCTGGTGGACACCGAAAGCAAGCTGCTCACCCTCGGCGGCGAGTGGCACCACAAGCTCGACAGCGGCTGGCAGCGGGTCGTCTCGCTGAACTGGCAGCGCGAGGAATACAAGCTCGGTGACGATTCGGGCCTGAGCAGCTTCCTGATGCCGGGCATCGGCTACTCGATCCTCGAAGCCGACAACAAGATCGACCCCGGCAAGGGGTATCGGCTGCAGTTCGAAGTGAAGGGCGCCAAGGAGGGGCTGATGGCGGATGCCGACGTTGCGCATATCAATGCCATGGCCAAGGGCGTGACCAGCTTCTGGGGTGGCCAACGGCTGCTCGGGCGCATCCAGGTCGGCGGCATCGCCACCAACGACTACAGCGCCATTCCGCCGTCGTTGCGCTTCTTCGCCGGCGGTGACCAGAGCGTGCGCGGCTATGACTATCAGACGCTGTCGCCGAAGAACTCCGATGGCGACCGCATCGGTGGCCGCTACATGGTCGCCGGCAGCGTCGAGTACCAGTACCCCATTGCCGAGCGCTGGCGTATCGCGGCCTTCGTCGACCAGGGCAATTCGTTCAACTCGCTGGACTTCCCCTCGATCAAGACCGGCGTGGGCATCGGCATCCGCTGGATTTCCCCGGTCGGCCCGCTGCGCCTGGACCTGGCCGATGGCCTGGACGAGGAGGGCGGTATCCGCCTGCACTTCTCCATGGGGCCCGAGCTATGACGCGGGCGAGCGGGATGCGTGTGTTGCGCTGGAGCCTGGGCGGCCTGCTCGGGCTGATCCTGCTGCTGGTGATCGGCGTGGCCGCCTTGCTTGGTACGTCGGCAGGCAGCCGCGCAGTGCTGAGCTGGGCGCCGGGCTTGTCCGTCGAGGCATTCGACGGCCGTCTGGCGGGCGCCTTCAGCGCCAAACGCCTGGAATGGACCGACGGTGCGACTCACCTGGTGCTCGACCAGCCGCAGATCGACTGGTCGCCGGCCTGCCTGCTGCGCATGAGCCTGTGCCTGCACAAGGTCGTGGCCAATGAAGTGTTGCTGACCCTGCCGCTGAGTGAACCGAGCGAGTCGTCCGGCCCCATCGAATTGCCCGACCTGAGCCTGCCGCTGTCGCTGGAACTGGGGGACATTCGCATCGGCCGCTTCCTGCTCGATGGCCAGGAGCAGCTGCGCGACGCCGAACTGGCGGCGCATTGGGACCACGAAGGCCTGCACATCGACTCGGTGAAGCTCGCCCGCGATGGCCTCAACCTGTCGCTCAAGGGGCTGCTGAAGCCCACCCAGGGCTGGCCGCTGGAAGCCGAAGGCAGCCTCGGGCTGCCGGCGCCGGGGGAAAAGCCCTGGACCCTGCAACTACAGGCGAAGGGCGAGCTGATGGGCCACCTTCAGTTGCAGGCCCAGAGCAGCGGCTATCTGAACGGCAAGCTGGAAGGCGACCTGCAACCGCTGGCCGAGAACCTGCCAGCCACTGCCCTGGTGACCGCCGACGGCTTCAAGGCCGACGCCTCGCTGCCCGATACCCTGACGCTGAACCAGCTGCGCCTGAATGCCAGCGGCAACCTCAAGGACGGCTACCAGTTGGCCGGCGCCGCCGTGCTGCCTGCCGAGGAAAGCCCGGTGGTGCTGACCCTGCGCGGCCGCGTGGACGCCGAAGGGGCCGACATCGCCGCCCTGGACCTGAGCGCCGCCAAGGACCAGCGCGTGGCGCTGAACGGCCGCCTCGACTGGAAGGAAGCCTTCGCCGCCAACGCCCGGCTCGACTGGCTGGACTTCCCCTGGCGCCGTCTCTATCCGGCCATCGATGAGCCGCCGGTGAGCGTGCACACCTTCAAGGCCGAAGTGAGCTACAGCGAGGGCGCCTACCTGGGCAATTTCGATGGCGCGTTCAAGGGCCCGGCCGGCGACTTCACACTGGCCAGCCCGGTGTCGGGCAATCTCTCGGAGGTCTTCCTGCCGTCACTGAAACTGGTGGCGGGGCAGGGCAGGGCCGACGGGCACCTGAAGGTCGGCTTCGCCGAAGCGCTAACCTGGGACGCCGCCCTCGACCTGTCCGACCTCGATCCGGCCTACTGGCTCGCGGAGATGCCCGGCCGCCTTGGCGGGCCGCTGCGCAGCCAGGGCTCGCTCAAGGGCGAGGTGCTCAATCTCGACGCCAACCTCGACCTGCAGGGCCGCCTGCGGGGGCAACCGGCCGCCTTCAGGGTCAAGGCCAAGGCGGCCGGGCAGGCATGGAAGTTAGACGACCTGGCGCTGCAACTGGGCGACAACCGCATCAGCGGGCAGGCCGCGCTGGACCAGCGACTGTCTGGCCGCCTGGATATCGCCCTCAATCGCCTCGGCCAGCTCTGGCCGCAGTTGTTCGGCCAGCTCAGCGGCCGCCTCGACCTGGCCGGCACGCTGCAGGCGCCGCAAGGGCAACTGAAGCTCGACGGCCAGCGCGTCGCCTACGCCGACCAGGGGCTGCGCGCGCTGGACCTGAGCGCCTCCCTCGATGCCGCTCAGCGCGGCCGGGTGAATCTGACGGCCCAGGGGCTGCGCAGCGGTGACACCGAGTTCGGCGTGCTCAAGCTCGAAGGCAGCGGCGACCGCCAACGCCAGCAGCTCACCCTGAACCTGCAGGGCAAACCGGTAGTGCTCGACCTCGGCCTGGACGGCAACTGGAACGGCAAGGACTGGCGCGGGCGCCTCGCCAAGGGTGAGATCCAGAGCGGCGGCCAGGACTGGCGCCTGCAGCAGCCGGCACGCCTGGAGCGCCTGGCCGACGGCCGGCTCAACCTCGGCGCCCACTGCTGGGCCTCCGGCCCGGCCAGCCTGTGCATGGAAGACCAGCGACTGATGCCCGACCCGCGCCTGCGCATGCACCTGCGCGAGTTCCCGCTGGACAGCCTGGCGCGCTGGCTGCCCGAGGACTTCGCCTGGCAGGGCAAGCTCGACGGCGACGTGCAACTCGACCTGCCCGCCAGCGGCCCGAACGGCAGCATCCTGATCAATGCCGGCAATGGCACCCTGCGGATCAAGGAGCAGGACGACTGGGTCGACTTTCCCTACCAGCGCCTGCAACTGGAAAGCCGTCTCACGCCCCGGCGCATCGATTCCAGCCTGCAGTTCCTGGGCGAGAAGCTCGGCAGCCTGGAGGCCCAGGTACAACTCGATCCTCGGCCGCGGAACAAGCCCTTGAGCGGCACCTTCCGCCTCAATGGCCTGGACCTCTCCCTCGCCCGACCCTTCGCGCCCATGGTGGAAACCCTCAAGGGCCACCTCAACGGCAGCGGGCAGATCTCCGGCGGCCTGCTTGCGCCGCGGGTGGACGGCGAGCTGCAACTGAACGATGGCGAGATCTCCGGCGGCGACCTGCCGACCCGCTTCGAGCAATTGCAGGTCACCGCGCGGATCGCCGGTGAGCAGGTCGACCTGAGCGGCGACTGGAAGGCGGGCAAGCAGGGCAATGGCACGCTCTCCGGGCGCATCGCCTGGGCATCCGGGCTGGACGTCGACGTCAAGCTGCGCGGCAATCGCCTGCCGGTGACGGTGGAGCCCTACGCCAACCTCGAAGTGGAACCGGATCTCGCCGTGCGAATGGCCGGAGAGAAACTGGCGGTGTCCGGCACGGTGCTGGTGCCGCGTGGCGCCATTGTCATCCGCCAGTTGCCGCCGTCGACGGTGAAGGTGTCCGATGACACCGTGATCGTCGGTGCGCAGCAGGAACAGAAGTCCGCCCTGGCGCTGAACATGGACATCGACGTCAAGGTCGGCAGCGACAAGCTGACCTTCAGCGGCTTCGGCCTGAGCGCCGAACTGGCCGGCCAAGTACACATCGGCGACAACCTGGACACCCGCGGCGAGCTGCGCCTGAACAACGGACGTTATCGCGCCTACGGGCAGAAGCTGACGATCCGCCGTGCGCGCCTGCTGTTTGCCGGGCCGATCGACCAGCCGTACCTGGACGTCGAGGCGATCCGCAAGGTCGACGACGTGGTGGCCGGCCTGCGCCTGACCGGCAACGCCGAGCAACCGCGCAGCGAGGTGTTCTCCGAGCCCGCCATGAGCCAGCAGCAGGCGCTGTCCTACCTGGTGCTGGGCCGGCCGATGTCCAGTGGCGAGGACAACAACATGCTCGGCGAGGCGGCTCTGGCGCTGGGCCTGGCGGGCAGCGCGCCGTTGACCGGCGAGGTGGCGCAGAGACTGGGTATCCAGGACTTCCAGCTGGACACCGAGGGCACCGGCAACAGCACCAGCGTGGTCGCCAGCGGCCAACTCTCCGACCGCCTCAGCCTGCGCTATGGCGTGGGTGTCTTCGAGCCTGCCAACACCATCGCGTTGCGCTACCTGTTGAGCAAGAAGGTCTATCTCGAAGCGGCCAGCGGCCTGGCCAGCTCCCTGGACATCTTCTACAAGCGCGACTTCTGAGTGCAGTCCGCGGCGGCGCTCCGGCGTCGCTGCGGACATTCTCCGCAGGCATGCCCGCCGTGGCACTGCGCCAGCCTTCATGGCCCCTTAAGGTACGCGGCACAGACTCCCCACGCCGCCGGACGCTGTGGCGCACAAGGGGAAACATCATGCGCCTGGACCTCATCAGGACCCACCTGCTCGAATTCATCAACAAGGGCTTCCCGGCCCGCCAGCTGCGTCGGCTCGCCTCGCGCGACCTGCTGCGTGGCTCCGCCGCCGGGCGCCAGGCACCCCATGCGCTGACCTCGGCCCTGTTGAGCTGGTCGGCGCTGGAGCCCGCCACGGTACTGGAGCGCCTGGAGAGCCGGCGCGAAGGCCTGAGCGACAGTGAGGCGCAGGAGCGTCGCCAGCAGGGCGGGCTCAACGAGGTGGATCAGGACAGCCCGCTCGGCGCCTGGAGGCACCTGTGGTACTGCTACTGCAATCCCTTCAACCTGCTGCTGACGGTCCTGGCGAGCATTTCCTGGTTCACCGAGGATGTCGAGGCCGCCGTGGTGATCGGCAGCATGGTGGGTGTTTCCACGCTGCTGCGTTTCATCCAGGAGAAGCGCTCCAACCGCGCCGCCGAGAAGCTCAAGGCGATGGTCAGCAACACTGCCACGGTGTTCCGCAGCGCCGAAGGCGACGGCCCCGCGTTACGGGTGGAAGTGCCGATCCGCGAGCTGGTGCCGGGCGATGTGCTGTGGCTGTCGGCCGGCGACATGGTGCCGGCGGACGTGCGCCTGCTCAGCGCCAAGGACCTGTTCGTCGGCCAGGCCGCGCTCACCGGCGAGTCCCTGCCGGTGGAGAAGTTCGCCCAGCTGCGCGACGCCCGCCAGGACAACCCGCTGGAGCGCGACAGCCTGTGCTTCATGGGCACCACGGTGGTCAGCGGCTCCGCTTTGGCGGCCGTGATCGGCACCGGCACGCGCACCTACTTCGGCTCCCTGGCTGAAAAGGTCATTGCCAGCGACCCGATGCCGACAGCCTTCCAGACCGGGGTGAACCGCGTCAGCTGGCTGCTGATCCGCTTCATGCTGGTCATGGCCCCGGTGGTGCTGCTGATCAATGGCTTCACCAAGGGCGACTGGCTGGAGGCGGCGCTGTTCGCGCTGTCCATCGCCGTGGGCCTGACCCCGGAAATGCTCCCGATGATCGTCACCTCGACCCTGGCCAAGGGCGCGGTGGTGCTCAGCCGGCGCAAGGTGATCGTCAAGCGCCTGGATGCCATCCAGAACTTCGGCGCGATGGACATCCTCTGCACCGACAAGACCGGTACCCTGACCCAGGATCGCATCGTCCTCGAGCGCCACACCGACGCCTTCGGCCAGGTGCAGGACCGCGTGCTGCAGCTGGCCTTCCTCAACAGCCACTACCAGACCGGGCTGAAGAACCTGCTGGATGTCGCCGTGCTCGAGCATGTCGAGCTGCGTCACGCCCTGAAGGTCGACAGCCGCTTCCGCAAGCTCGACGAAATTCCCTTCGACTTCGCCCGTCGGCGCATGTCCGTGGTGGTCAGCGAGCGCGAAGACAACCACCTGCTGATCTGCAAGGGCGCGCTGGAAGAGGTGCTGGCGGTCTGCACCACCGTGGAGACCGCCGAGGGCATCGAGCCGCTCACCGGGGTGCGCCTGGACAGCATCCGCGCGGTGGCCGACGAACTCAACCAGGAAGGCCTGCGGGTCGTCGCCGTGGCTACCCGCGAGCTACCGCCCAGCCGCGATACCTACGGCGTGGCCGACGAGAGCGGGCTTTGCCTGGCCGGCTACATCGCCTTCCTCGACCCGCCCAAGGAAACCACCGCCCCGGCCCTGCGTGCGCTGGCGGAGAACGGCGTGGCGGTGAAGGTGCTGACCGGCGACAACGACCGGGTCAGCCTGAAGGTCTGCCGCGATGTGGGCCTGGTGGTCGACGGCGTGCTGCTCGGCCCGCAGCTGGACGAACTGGACGATGCCGCGCTGGGTGAGCTGGCCGAGCGCACCACGCTGTTCGCCAAACTCACCCCCAGCCACAAGGAGCGCCTGGTGCGCGTGCTGCGCGAGCGCGGCCATGTGGTGGGTTTCCTTGGTGACGGCATCAACGATGCCCCGGCGCTGCGCACGGCGGACATCGGCATCTCGGTGGATTCGGCAGTGGACATCGCCAAGGAAGCCGCCGACCTGATCCTCCTGGAAAAGAGCCTGATGGTCCTGGAGGAGGGCGTGGTCGAGGGGCGCCGCACCTTCGCCAACATGCTCAAGTACATCCGCATGACCGCCAGCTCCAACTTCGGCAACGTGTTCAGCGTGCTGGTGGCCAGCGCCTTCATCCCGTTCCTGCCGATGCTGCCACTGCAGTTGCTGGTGCAGAACCTGCTCTACGACCTGTCGCAGATCGCCATTCCCTTCGACCATGTCGACGACGAGCTGCTGCGCAAGCCGCAGCAATGGAACCCCGACGGGCTGGGTCGCTTCATGGTGTTCTTCGGGCCGATCAGCTCGATCTTCGATATCGCCACCTTCCTCGTGCTCTGGCACGTGTTTGGAGCCAATGCGCCCGAACACCAGACGCTGTTCCAGTCCGGCTGGTTCGTCGAGGGGCTGATCTCGCAACTGCTGGTGGTGCACATGATCCGCACCCGGCGCATTCCCTTCCTGCAGAGCCGCGCCGCCTGGCCATTGCTGGGCATGACCCTGGCGATCGTCGCGGTGGCGATCTTCCTGCCCATGGGGCCGCTGGCGCATTCGTTCCGCATGCAGGCATTGCCGCTGGGATACTGGCCGTGGCTCGCGGCGATCCTGCTGGGCTACATGGCGCTGACCCAGGCGGTGAAGGGCTGGTTCGCCCGGCGCTACGGCTGGCAATGAGCGAGGCGTGAGTACTCGCGGGCCCGCTCAAGACTGGTCACGCAGGCGTCAGGTTCAATACACTGGGGGCATCCGTCTTCTCCCGCTGTGAGTCGTGATCTTGCCATCGCAAGCCGTCTGCCTGCCGTTGTCCCTGCGCTTGCGCGCCAGGCGCCTGGTCATTCTGGGCCTGGCGCTGGCCAGCGTGCCGTTGGCCGCCTGCGAGAAGACCCTGCGCTGGGACGACGACCCGCCCTTCAGTCTGCAACTGGCCGACGGCAGGGTCGGCGGTCTTTACGTCGAGCTGAACCGCGAGGTGCTGGAGCGCATGGGCTGCCAGGTACGGATGGTCAAGCTGCCCTGGGCGCGGGCGCTCAAGGAGCTGGAGCAGGGCCGGCTCGACGTGCTGCCCGGCGCCTTCCGCAAACCCGAGCGCGAGGCCTACGCGTACTTCTCCGGCAAGGTGCTGCCGCCTTCGCGCAATATCCTTTTCGTCCGTCACGAGCTGCCCCGGCGCGACAGCCTGAAGCAGCTTTCCGACCTGCCGGGCCACGACTTCCGCCTCGGCGCGCAGATCGACGTGTCCTACGGCGAGCCCTACCGCCAGCTGATGGCCAACCCGGACTATGCCGCGACGGTGTTCTTCAACCCCAGCCGCAGCAACCTCTGGCACATGGTCGCCAAGGGGCGTATCGACGGCATCATCGCCGACGAGCACAGCGGTCAGTACGAACTGCAGCAACTGGGCCTGGCCGGGCTTATCGAGCCCACGGGAGTCGTGGTGTCGTCGGAGTCGGCAGAAGTCGCTTTCAGCAGGCGCACCCAGGACGAAGACTTCGTCCGCCGCTATGCGCAAACCCTCAAGGCGCTGGTGGACGAGGGCGAGGACCGGCGCATCCTGCAGCACTACGTCAGTAACTGACGACCTTGCGTGTCAGGGTTTGCGCCACAGGTTGGTGCGGCGCGCCCTGGCCTCGTGCTCCTCGAACTGGTACTGGCCGACTTCCTCGGGCGTCTGCGCGTCGCTCTGCCGCCAGCGTGCCAGGCCGATGCTCAGCTGCGCACGGCCGATATCCAGGGTATGCCCGCAGTTCGGGCACTCCGCCGGGGTGACCCACACCGCGGCGCGCAGGCTGCCATCGGCTTGTGGCTCGGCGTGCTTGAGCGTGGCGCTCTTGCCCAGGGCGAGCTGCACCAGGGCGGCACGGGAGCGCTGGCCGAAGGGCTGCTCCAGCTCCGGGGCGGTGACGCCGCGCAGGTGGATGGTGGTGTCGCGGCCGTCCGCGCGCTGGCAGGTCAGCTGGTCGCCGCTGAACACGGCCGTGACCTGGCATTCCTCATCGGCATGGACGGCGAGGGGAAGGATGGAAAACACGAGCAGTGCGGCGGGAACGAATCGCATGGAGCCTCCGGTGGACCCTGTCAGCATAACCGCTGCGAGCGACCACCGGAGCCCCGCTGCAGCGCTTTTACTGGATCAGCGCCATCACCTGTTCGCTGTAGCGCCCGCCAGCGGCCGCGCCGGCCGGGAAGATCGCGTCCAGTTCGAGGAGCTCTGCCTGCGTCAGCGCCAGGTCCACGGCGGCGACGTTCTCTTCCAGGTACTTGCGCTGCTTGGTGCCGGGAATGGGCACCAGATGCTCGCCCTGGGCCAGCACCCAGGCCAGCGCCAGCTGCGAAGGTTTCACCCCGCGAGCGGCGGCCAGCTCGGCGACCTTGTCCACCAGTTGCAGGTTCTTCGCGAAGTTCTCCCCGCAAAAGCGCGGGCTGGAGCGGCGGTAATCATCCTCGGCGAAATCATCCGGGCTCTTCAGCGCGCCGGTGAGGAAGCCCCGGCCCAGTGGGCTGTAGGGCACGAAGCCAACGCCCAGTCGGGCGCAGGCGGCCAGCACGCCGTTTTCTTCCGGGTCGCGGGTCCACAGCGAGTACTCGCTCTGCAGCGCGGTGATCGGATGGACCTTGTGCGCGCGTTCCAGCGTTTGCGCCGAGGCTTCGCTCAGGCCGAGGAAGCGCACCTTGCCGGCCTTCACCAGCTCGGCCATGGCGCCGACGGTGTCCTCGATCGGCACCTTGGGGTCGACGCGGTGCTGATAGTAGAGGTCGATGTGGTCGGTACCCAGGCGCTTCAGGCTGCCTTCCACGGCCTGGCGGATGTACTCGGGGCTGCCGTTGGCGCCACGCACCTGCGGCTGGTCCGGGGTACGCACGATACCGAACTTGGTGGCGAGGAAGACCTGCTCGCGCTTGCCCTTCAGGGCGCGGCCGAGCAGTTCCTCGTTGGTGTGCGGGCCATAGATGTCGGCGCTGTCGAGCAGGGTGACGCCCAGCTCCAGCGCGCGGTGCAGGGTAGCGATGGATTCGGTCTCATCGCTGCCGGTGGTGTAGAAGTCGGACATGCCCATGCAGCCGAGGCCGATGGCGGAGACGACGGGGCCTTGCGGGCCCAGGCGGCGGGTCTTCATGCGGAACTCTCCAGGGGTGAAAGGGGGCAGGACCATTCTTGTTGTTTGTGCTCCATGGATAAACCGGCTGAATACGGTTTAACTATTCGGCAGGAATGAATAATCGGAGGGCGCCATGGACCGCTTGCAGGCCATGCAGGTCTACACCCGCATCGTCGAACTCAAGGCCTTCGGCAAGGCGGCGGACAGCCTGCAGCTTCCGCGTGCCAGCGTGACCCAGCTGATCCAGCAACTGGAGACGCATCTTGGCGTGCAGCTGCTGCGCCGCACCACGCGGCAGGTCAGCGTCACGGCCGACGGGCAGGCCTACTACGAGCGCTGCGTGCGCCTGCTGGAGGACCTGGAGGAGGCGGAGAACTGCTTCACCGACTCACCCGACAACCCGCGCGGCAAGCTGCGCGTCGACCTGCCCAGCTCCCTGGGGCGCCTGGTGGTGATCCCGGCGTTGCCGGCGTTCTGCCGGCGCTACCCGCAGATCGACCTGGAACTGAGCCTCAATGACCGCCAGGTGGACCTGGTGCGCGAGGGTGTGGACTGCGTGCTGCGTGCCGGCGAGTTGCCGGACTCCAGCCTGGTCGGCCGGCGCATCGCCGAGCTGGAGCAACTGACCTGCGTGAGCCGCAGCTATGTCGAGGAGTTCGGCCTGCCCGAGCACCCGGAGCGGCTCGACGGGCATCTGGCGGTGAACTACCAGTCAGCCTCCAGCGGGCGCATCTTCGACCTCGAGTTCCGTTTCGACGGCCAACTGCGCCCCCAGCGCCTGCCCGGCCGGATCACGGTGAACAACGCCGATGCCTATATCGCCGCCTGCCGTGCCGGCTTCGGCCTGATCCAGGCACCGCGCTATCACCTGCGCGAGGGCCTCGCCAACGGTGAGCTGGTGGAGGTGCTGCGCGCCTGGCAGCTGCCGCCGCTGCCGGTCAGTGTGCTGCACCCGGTGCGCCGGCAGATGTCGAGGCGCCTGCGGGTGTTCTCCGATTGGCTCGCAGATTTGTTCGAGGCTCGCCTTGGCTGAGCTTCTGAAACACTCGCGGCTGGCTAGCTTGCTGGCCGTCGCCCCGGGTTCTGCGTCGCAATGCGTCAGGTGAGGGCCTCGAGGCCCGGATCATTACTCCAGCCGGGTCACGCGTAACTGGAGAATCTCCAGGTCCGTGCCCGCGTGGGCGAGGGTTCTCACTTCGATCTTCTGGCTGCTGCCCGCCTCACTCTGCACGAACTCGCCACTCAGTCTGGACGCCGATCCCGCGGTGCCGGTCAGGCTGCCTCGGGCAATGACCCGGGCTTCCTTTTCCAGCGCCACCACCACGTCCCAGTCCCCGGCGTTGCCGTTAGTGGCTGTGTCGCTGCTGTAGTCCAGATCGAACCGGTAGCGCCCCGGCAGCAGCGGCTGGTAGGGGCCGAACGAGAGGTAGCCGGCCTGCGCCATGTCGCGCTTGCGCAGGCGGCAGTCGCTCACGACTGCACCGATCTGGCTCGGCAGTTCGCACGCGCGCCATTGCCGGCTCTCGCCGACTGCCAGGATCGGGCTGACTTTCAGCTTGTCCTTGCCATAAATGTAGAGGGATCGCTCGCCACAGCGAATCACTCGAACGGGGGGGCCATTAAGGCGTTCGATAGTGGCTGCCGACAGCTTGTAGGGTGGAGCAGCGTTCTCCGAGATGATGGCAAAATCATAGGTGTCGCGGTAGAAGCGCGAGGAGGTGATCCAGCGCATCTCGTCCAGCTGTTCCAGGTATTGCGCCAGGCGCAGGTCCAGGTGGCTGAAGTTCTGCAACAGTTTGGCGTCCCAGTACTGAGCGATGCCGTTTCGAGCGTTTGCCGATGACAGGGCTTTGTCGATGCAGGCGAAATCGGCGGGGTAGAAGTCCCGCTGAAGGCCCAAGGTGGTCGTCGCACGTTGGGCGTTGTGGAGAAGGAAACCGGCGATCAGTAGTGCTAGTGCCATCTCCAGTCGGAAAAAAAATCGCGGCGAGCACTGACGTATGAAGAGGGCCGCGATCACTACCGGCCAGCTTGCCATCGGAATCAGGTAGCGTGGGCTCATCGGCAGGCTTTTCAGCAAGCTGACGGTCGCCAGGGTCGAGCCGATGGACATAGCCGAGTAGACAATCAGAAAGGTTAGTCTCCGCTCGCTGGCGCTAACGTTGGGCAGTCGAAGCAGGCGCGGGATGACCCAGGTGAGCGAGCAGGCGAACAGCAAAATGGCCAGGCCGAAGAGCGGCTGTTGTTG
Organism: Enterobacterales bacterium AE_CKDN230030158-1A_HGKHYDSX7; assembly: GCA_046940325.1. Classification (GTDB taxonomy): domain Bacteria; phylum Pseudomonadota; class Gammaproteobacteria; order Pseudomonadales; family Pseudomonadaceae; genus Pseudomonas. The sequence continues at coordinate 292,658 of JBKYMN010000007.1, forward strand.
CGCATTGTCCAGCAGCAAGTGCCACCAGAGCCTGACGTTTTCCGAGAGATTTTCCAGCCCCAGCCTAGCGCTATAGCGCTGAGGGTGCGGCACCAGGAACTTGTAGGACCAGGAGCCTAGTATCCCCCCCAGTACTGGAACCAGCACTGGCAGGTGCTTCTTCAGTGCGAACTCGCGATCCGCGAGGCCTAATACCACGACGGTAGCCAGCAGCGGCAGCAGGGCCTGCACGATGAACAGATTGTCCGACAGCGCGGCGGCAAAGGCCACCGCTGCCGAACCGGCCAGCCAGCGTCGCTTGACGGTTGGTTCCAGGCCTCGGCTCACCTCGTACTTCGACCAGCAGACGACCATCCACAAGGTGGCGAGGAAGGCGCCGTAGTGGTAGGCGCTGACGAACAGTAACGAGAAGGGCTCGCGACCGATAAGGCCGAGGCAGATCAGCGTCAGTGTGGCGAGCGCTGCGACGGTGCCGCTGTCCTCGCCGCTGGCTGCACGCGCCAGTGTCCATAGACTGCCGTACAGCAGCAGTGTCTGCAGGATGGCAAAGATCAGGAAGCTTTGGAAAGCGCCATTGCCCAGCGCATGGGCGATGGCGAAGAGCGGCATGTCCGGAAAGAAGTAGGGCGCGGGGGTCAGGTACCAATCGGCCAGTCGACCGCCGTGGGATGACAGGTCCGACAGCAGTGTCGGCAGATACAGACCGTCCGAGTTGAACAGGCTGACCTGCAGCGGATTACCGGAAAGGTACTGCAACGCCAGGCTGAACACGCCTGCCAGCAGTAACGCCAGGCAGAGCAGGTTCCTCTTGTGGAGCATGGTTAGCGTCTCGCTGAATTTTTCTTCTGGGAACGTCCGCGATCGCCGCCCACGGCGCGCGTTGGCGAGGCTTCGTGGCAATTGGCCGGCAAGCATATCGGAAATTGAGCTCGGGGGATTTGCGGTGGCCACTACCCCGACGTTTCGTGCTGGCTTCGCTCGTCGGAATTCTTGATCGGGGACCGGTAGGGGGAACGGACCCAACTATGCTCAAGGCCGCCGTAGAGCGGTTCGCAGTCGCTGAAGTTGCGGCGTTTCTTTTCAACCACTCCCTGAAGGAAACGACCCAAATGAGCATCGTGAAAGCGAAAGATGGCACCGAGATCTACTACAAGGACTGGGGCAGCGGGCAGCCGGTGGTGTTCTCCCATGGCTGGCCGCTCAATGGCGATGCCTGGGATGCGCAGATGCTGTTCCTGGTGCAGAAGGGCTATCGCGTCATCGCCCATGACCGACGCGGCCACGGCCGCTCGGGTCAGCCGGCCAAGGGCAATGACATGGACACCTACGCCGACGACCTGGCGGCGGTGATCGACGCGCTGGACCTCAAGGGCGCGACCCTGGTGGGCCACTCCACCGGTGGTGGCGAGGTCGCGCACTGCATCGGCCGGCATGGCACCAAGCGGCTGTCCGGGGCGGTGCTGATCGGCGCGGTGCCGCCGCTGATGCTGAAGACGGCGGCCAACCCCGGCGGCCTGCCGATCGATGTGTTCGACGGTATCCGCAAGGGTGTGAAGGAAGACCGCTCGCAGTTCTACAAGGACCTCGCGCTGCCGTTCTACGGCTACAACCGGCCGAACGCCAAGCCGTCCCAGGGCGTGATCGACAACTTCTGGCTGCAGGGCATGACCGGCGGCCACCTGGGGCATTACCTGTGCATCCACGAGTTCTCCGAGGTGGACTACACCGAGGACTTGAAGAAGATCGACGTGCCGGCGCTGATCCTTCACGGCGACGACGACCAGATCGTGCCCATCGGCGCCGCCGGCCAGCGTTCGGTGGAACTGGTGCAGAAGGGCGAACTGAAGGTCTACAAGGGCGGCCCGCACGGCATGTGCACGACCCTGGCCGATCAGGTCAACGAGGACCTGCTGGCCTTCCTCAATCGCTGAGGCGCGGCGGCCGGGGCCGTTCGGCCCCGGCATGGCAGGGTGTTTCAGCGGTCGCTGGAGTGCCCGCCGACCGTCTTGCTGATGGCGCTCAGCGCTGTGTTGAAGCGCACCGTTTCATTGAAGCTGCGGACGATGGCGCTGAAGCGCTCCTTGGCGTCCACCAGTTGCTTGAAGCGTTCGGTCAGCTCGTTGTCCTTCTGTTGCAGCATCGTTTCTCGGCCGTCCAGTTCGGTGTGGCGCACGCGCATCTGCGCCAGTTTGCGCTCCAGTTGCTCCTGTTCGGCCTGCAGTACCTCAGTGCGCTTCTGGGTGGCACGGTCGCGGCTGTCGACCGACTCCGCCAGCGCCTGCAACGTGGCACTGCGCTCGGCCAGGGTGGCCGCCTGCTGCTCGCCGAGGCGCGCCAGCGCAGACTTCTCCTGCTGCAGGCGCTGCTCCCATTGGCGCAGGGTATCTTCCCGCTCGTTGAGCAGCCGCTCGCGCTCGTCGGCCTGCTCGTGGCGCGCGTCGAGGGTCTCGCGCTCCTTGATGGCGTCCAGCCGTTGCTGCGACAGGCCTTGGGCCATGCTGGCCAGGGAGTCCAGGGTGCTCTGCACGTCCTGCAGCACGTTCTCGGTGTCGCTGGCCGGCGATACCGCAGCCGCCAGCAAGTCGTCGGCCCGGCTGAGCGGGGCACCCGCAGGCTGGGCTGCCGCGTCGCCGGGCTTGATGCCGGGCCGCTGCGCCTCGCGCTGCAGGGTTTCGTCGAGTTTTTCCAGCTGATCCAGGGTCTCCTGCGCGCTTTGCTGTTGCTTCAGGGCGTAGTCGCTGGCGCCGGGTGAATAGGCGGCGGATTGCGCGGGGACGGCCCCCAGGGCATCCGGCAACTGGCCGGGCGGCAGATCGTAGAGCTGGGAGAGGTGATCGTCCGGATTGGCGAAGGGGCGTTGCTGGCCTGCGCCGTCGGCAGGTTCCTTGGAATTGCGGATACTCATGGCGGTCTCCTCGAGGTGGTCCTTCGAATGGCCCGGCGGCAGCTGGACGGAGGGCTGGGAGCGCTGGGCGAACAGGCCGCCCAGGCGAGCGGTGAACTGGCGCACACGAGACATGCCGGGCAGCGACTGCGGCGTGACGGGAGCCTGCGTACGAATCTGCGTTTGCAGAGGTACGGACGGTTCTGTCGACGAGGGCTCAAGAAGATCAGGCATGGTGTCGCTCACGCAGGAAGCTGGTGTTGTCTCGGGCGACGGACGACAAGGCTCGTACGCAAGGGTTCGCCGCCGTGCTCGGCTCGGCGGACCCTGTAGCAGTCTAGGACGAACGCGACGATTTACCGGGGCCGGCGGATTGCTGGCGTGGCCGCTGACGAACGGCCTGCCGCTAGCGGTGCTCCAGCACGTTCACCAGGGTTCCGAGCGGATCGCGCAGGAAGAACCGGCGCACACCCCAGGGCTCCACGCTCAGTGCGTAGGCAATCTCGTGCCCGGCCGCGAGGGCGCGCTCATGCACCTCTTCGAGATTGTCCACCTCGATGGACAGGTCCGGCACCGGCGCCCCGGAGCCGCCTTCGCTGGCCAGGCTCAGTTGCGCAAGGGCATTCGCGTCGCTGGCGAGGGTGATGAGCCAACCGTGGTCCATCACGATCTCCAGGTCGAACAGCTCGCGGTAGAAGCGGGCGACCTCGGCGGGTTTGCCGGTGGCGAGGTTGGCGACGATGCGGCGGACGGACATGGCGGCGCTCCGGAAGGGGACGCCGCCAGCATAGTCCGTCAGTGGGCCGGGCGTGCCGGCGGCATCCGGCGGCGGTGGATGCGGTAGAACTGGTAGAGCACGCCGATGACGAAGACCAGCAAGGCGATCATCACGGCGGTCTGTACCGGCGGCGAGTCCGGGCCGTGGCCGATGGGGTTGGACGGCGGCAGGCGCGACAGGGACTCGTTGAGCGTGGGGATCATCATCAGGAAGAAGCTGAAGCTCATGGCCGCCGTTTCCAGGTACTCGCCCAGGCCGCCCAGCGCACCGATCCGTTGTGCATAGCTGCCTACTGCAATGGCAATCAGACAGAGGATGCCAATGGCGTGGCCGGCATTGAAACCTCCCGTGCTGGAGAGCCCGAAAGCGGTGAGCACGCCGAGAATCATCCCGTAGACGTACCAGCGACCGGCCGGGCTGCGTGGATCGATGCGCCCCGCCTGGTAGAACGCCCACAGGCCGGCGACCAGCGGCACCAGGCTGATGGCGGTATGCACGATACCCAGGGTGGAAAGGGGATTGGCCATGACGAACGCCTCCGCAATGAGCACAGGGACGCCACGCATCCACGAGCTGTGCCGGAGCACGGAGGGGCGGGTGTGTTGTCAGGTTAGACGCAACCCGCGTGGGAACAGGGCTCTGGCGGACTCAGCCGACGAACGTCACAGGCGCTTGTTGAGCCAGCGCGCCAGACGGTCGCCGCCGAACTGGATCAGGGTCACCAGCGCCACCAGCAGGATGATCACGGTGAGCATCACCTGGGTGTCGAAGCGCTGGTAGCCATAACGGTACGCGAGGTCGCCCAGGCCACCGGCGCCGATGGCACCGGCCATGGCCGAGGAGTTGATCATGGTCACCAGGGTGATGGTGAAGCCGGCGACGATGCCCGGCCGCGCCTCGGGCAGCAGCACGTTCCAGATGATGTGCCGGGGCTGGCAGCCCATCGCTTGCGCGGCCTCGATCAGGCCGTGGTCGACTTCGCGCAGGCTGACTTCGGCGATGCGCGCGAAGAACGGCGTCGCGGCGATGGTCAGCGGCACCACCGCCGCCCATACGCCGTAGCTGGTGCCGACGATCAGCCGGGTGAAGGGAATCAGCGCGACCATCAGGATCAGGAACGGGATCGAGCGCAGCACGTTGACCACGCTGCCCAGGCCCTGGTTGACCAGGCGCGCCTGGAAGATCCCGCCGGGGCCGGTGGTGACCAGCACCAGGGCCAGCGGAATGCCCACCAGCAGGACGATGGCCGAGGACGCGCCGATCATCAGCAGGGTGTCGAGCAGGCCTTGCAGCAGGCGATCAGGCATGGGTGAGCACCTCCAGGCGATCGGCGACATCGCGGGCGCGTTCGAGCAGTTCATCGGCGCTGCTGGCGGGGGCGGCGACGCTCAGCAGCAGGCGGCCGAGTGCGCGGCCCTGGATGCGCTCGATGCCGCCGTGCAGCAGGCTGACGCGGCTGCCCAGGGCCTGGGCGATGGCCAGCAGGTCCGGCTCCTGCTCGCGCACGCCGGTGTAGTGCAGATCGAGGATGACTTCGTTGGCCGAGGGATGCTCCAGCCGTGCCAGCAGGTCCGGCGGCAGGTGCTGCTGCAGCGAGCCGAGCAGGGTGCGGCTGACCTCGTGCTGCGGGTTGCCGAAGACTTCCCAGACATCGCCCTGTTCGACGATACGGCCGCGTTCGAGCACCACCACGCGATCGCAGATTTCGCGGATCACCGCCATCTCGTGGGTGATCAGCACGATGGTCAGGCCCAGGCGGCGGTTGATGTCGCGCAGCAGCGTGAGGATGGCCTGGGTGCTCTCCGGGTCCAGCGCCGAGGTGGCCTCGTCGCAGAGCAGGATTTCCGGCTGGTGCACCAGCGCGCGGGCGATGCCGACGCGCTGCTTCTGCCCGCCGGAGAGTTGCGCCGGGTAGGCGTGGCGCTTGTCTTCCAGGCCGACCAGCTGCAGCAGCTCGTCCACCCGCTCGGCGATGCGCGCCTTGGGCACGCCGGCCACGCGCAGGGGCAGGGCGATGTTCTGCGCCACGGTCTTGGCCGACATCAGGTTGAAGTGCTGGAAGATCATGCCGACGCGGCGGCGCAGGCCGACCAGTTGCTGGGCGTCGAAGGCGCCGATGTCCTCGCCGTCGATCAGTACCTGGCCGACGCTGGGCTGCTCCAGGCGGTTGAGGGTGCGGATCAGCGAGCTCTTGCCGGCGCCGCTGCGGCCGATGATGCCGAACACTTCGCCACGGCGGACGGAGAGTTCGATGTCGCTCAGTGCCTCCACCGGGCCATGATGCCCGGCGTAGGTCTTGCCCAGCCCGCGCAGGGCGATGTGCTGGGTGGCGAGTTCGAGATTGCGGTTGAAGCTGACCATGGTGGGGGCCTGTAATTTTAGTCTGGGTGCACACCTGTAGGAGCGGGCCATGCCCGCGATCGCGCCCATGGGGCGCTCCTACAGGTGAGTCATGTCGCCGGCGTTATTCCGCCGCGGGGGAGTTACTGCCAGCCCGGCTGGTAGAGCGAGCCGTGGGCCTTGTCCAGCGCGGCGCGGACCTGCGGCGAGTGCTGGTAGAGATCGACGAACTGCTTCAGCCGGCCATCCGGGTCCTTGAAGTCGTCTCGGGTGACGAACTGGATGACGTACTCCTTGTTCTCGATGCCGTCGAACAGCAACGCGCTGTTCGGGTCGAGGGTGCCGGCCAGGCGGATGTAGTGCGGGTAGCCCTGGGCCAGGTCGACGTCATCCAGTGCGCGCACCAGTTGCACGGCCTCCAGCTCGATGATCTGGATGTGCTTCGGGTTGGCGACGATATCGTCCAGTGTCGCCTTGTAGCCCACGCCATCCTTGAGCTTGAGCAGCCCGGCCTTCTGCAGCAGCTGCAGGCCGCGACCGCCATTGATCGGGTCGTTGGCGATGGCGACCTTGGCGCCGTCGGGCAGGTCGGCGATGGTCTTGTGCTTGGTCGAGTACAGGCCGACGTTGTTGATGATCCCCGGCGCGAAGGCCTTCAGGTGCAGGCCGCCTTCGCGGTTGGCGTTCTCCAGGAAGGGCGTGTGCTGGAAGTAGTTGGCGTCGATGTCGCCGTGGTCGAGGGTGATGTTCGGCGCGTTCCAGTCGGTGAACTCCACCAGTTCGACCTTCAGCCCCTGCTGCGCGGCTTCCTTCACCGCCACTTCCAGCGGCGGGGCGAAGGCGGCGGTGGTGCCCAGGCGCAGGGTGTCGGCGGCCTGCGCGAGGCCGGCGGCGAGGAGGCTCAGCGACAGGCCGAGGGAAAGCTTCAAGCGTGCATGCATGGCAACGAATCCTTTTTGATTTTCAAACGGAGAAGGCTGGAGTCGCTCCAGTGGCGGTTGCCTGGCGGTAGCTCGCGCCAACGTGCCGTGCGGGCAGACGGGCGCGGCCGGCGCCGAAGAGTTTTTCCCGCAGGGGGCCGTCGGCGTAGGCGGTCTTGTAGGCGCCGCGGTTCTGCAGTTCGGGCACGACCAGTTCGATGAAGTCGGCGTAGCTTTCCGGCTCCACGCTGCGGGTCAGGTTGAAGCCGTCCAGGCCGGCATCGTTGATCCAGCCCAGCAGCTCATCGGCGACTTGCACCGGGTTGCCCACCAGCGTGGTGTAGCGCCCGCCCAGGGCGAGCTGCTCCAGCAACTGGCGCACGGTGGCGTCGGTGCGGGCGACAGTCAGGGCCTTGGTGGCGGACTCGATGGCGTTGGTCTTCTCGTAGCGGATCGGCTCGTCCAGCGCGTAGCGCGAGAAGTCGATGCCGGTGGTGCTGGCGAAGTGCGCAAGGCCCGCCTCGGCGCTGGCGAAGCGGCGGTACTCGGCGAGCTTGTCGTGGGCCTCGGTTTCGGTCGGCGCGACGATGACGTTGATGCCCATGAATACCTTGATGTCGTCCGGGCGGCGGCCGGCCTCCACGGCGGCCTGGCGGATGCGGTCCACCAGCGCGCGGGTGGCTTCGCGGGTCTGCGCCGAGACGAACACGCACTCGGCGTGGCGCGCGGCGAAGGCCAACCCGCGATTCGATGCGCCGGCCTGGAACAGCAGCGGCGTGCGCTGCGGCGACGGCTGGCTGAGGTGGTAGCCCTCGACATCGAAGAACTCGCCGTGGTGCCGCACCTTGTGCACCTTGCCCGGCTGCGCGTAGAGGCGGCGCTGGCGGTCGGCGAGCACCGCGTCGTCTTCCCAGCTGCCTTCCCAGAGCTTGTAGAGCACTTCCAGGTATTCATCGGCGCGGTCGTAGCGGCGGTCGTGGTCGATCTGCCGCGCCTGGCCCATGGCGCGGGCGGTGCTTTCCAGGTAGCCGGTGACGATGTTCCAGCCGATGCGGCCCTCGCTCAGGTGATCCAGCGTGGAGAGACGGCGGGCGAACGGGTAGGGCGCCTCGTAGGTGAGGTTGGCGGTGACGCCGAAGCCCAGGTGCCGGGTGACACCGGCCATGGCCGAGACCAGCATCAGCGGATCGTTCACCGGCAGCTGGATGGCCTCCTTCGCGGTGAGTTCGATGCCGTTCTGGTAGACGTCGTAGACGCCGAGGATGTCGGCCAGGAACAGGCCGTCGAACAGGCCCTTCTCCAGCAGGCGGGCGAGGTCGGTCCAGTGGCTGAGCTTGTTGAAGTCCGTCGAGCGGTCGCGCGGGTGGGTCCACAGGCCGTGGTTGATGTGGCCGACGCAGTTCATGCTGAAGGCGTTGAGGAGAATCTGCTTCTGGCTCATAGGGTCCCCCGGCGCGGTGGCAGCTGGCCGTTGAGGTAGTAGTTGCCCACTGCGTAGTACTTCCAGCGCACCGGGTCGTGCAGGGTGTGCACGCGGGCGTTGCGCCAGTGGCGGTCCAGGCCCAGTTCGGCGAGGCTGGCGCGGCTGCCGCCCAGTTCGATCAGCTTGCTGCCGGCCAGCAGCGAGACCTCGGTGGTGATCGCCCGCGCCTCGGCCACGGCGATGGACGCGGCGGCGACGCCCTCGGCGGTCGGTTCGGCGGTCGCAGCATCGAGCACGCGACCGGAGCGATCGAGCAGCGCCTCGGCGGCGTGGAGGCGGATCGCCAGACGGCCGATTTCGTTGATCGCCAGCGGGTCGTCGCTGGCCTTGTCGACGCCGGAGTCGATCCACGGCCGCGCCTTCTCGCGCAGGAATGCCCGGGCATCCTCGTAGGCGCCGCGGGCGATGCCGACGTCGATGGCGGCGTGCAGGATCTGCGCGAAGGGGCCGACGGTGGTGGGGCGCTCGAAAGCGCTCTGGAACGGCACGATGTCGCGCTCGTCCACCGGCGCGCCGTCGAACACCACGCTGCCGCTGCCGGTGGTGCGCTGGCCGAAACCGGACCAGTCGTCGATCACTTCCACACCCTGGCTGTCGCGGGCGATGAAAGCGAACTGGTGGACGCCATCGTCATCGATCACCAGGGTCGGAATGCGCTGCGCGTAGAGCGCGCCGGTGCAGTAGAACTTGCGACCGTGGATGCGCAGCTTGTCGCCTTCGCGCTTGAGGCGGGTAGTGCGGTCGTGGGCGGTGCGCGTGCCGATTTCCGCCAGCGCGTTGCCGAAGCGCACGCCTGCCAGCACTTCGGCGAACAGGCGGGCCTTCTGCTCTTCGCTGCCATTCACCCGCAGCAGTTCGACGGCGTAGAAGTGGTTCTGCGGAATCTGCCCCAGTGAGCCGTCGGCGGCGGAGATGATCGCGATGACGCGGGCCACCGTGACGCGGGAAACACCGGCGCCACCGTGTTCACGTGGCACGGTGATGCCCCACAGGCCGGAGCGGCTGAACCGCTCCAGTTCGTCCCAGGGCAGGCGCCGCTCGCGGTCGCGGGCGATGGCGCCTTCGCGGAAGTCGGCGGCCAGGGCGCGGGCGACGTCGAGGGCTTCGTCGTCGCTGCGGATGATATGCACGGGCGTAGGTTGTACGAGGCTGTTCATCGGCGCTCCTCAGATCCAGGAATGACGCGCCGGGCGGGCGCCGTTGAGGTGGTAGGCGCCGACCGCCTGGACCTTCCAGCGCACCGGGTCGTGCAAGGTGTGCACGCGGGCGTTGCGCCAGTGGCGGTCGAGGTTGAACTCGGCGAGGGTGGCGCGGCTGCCGGCCAGTTCGAAGAGCTTTTCGCTGGCGGCCAGGCTGATCTCGGTGGTCAGCACCTTGGCCTCGGCCACGGCGATGGAGGCGCGGGCGGCGGACTCGTCGTCGATGGGCCGCGCGCTGACTTCGTCGAGCACATGGCCGGCGCGCTCCAGCAGCGCTTCGGCGGCGTGCAGTTCGACCTGCAGGCGACCGATCTCGGCGATGGTGAAGGGCTCTTCGCTGGCTTGCTCTACATTCGCATCGATGAAGGGGCGGGTGCGCGTGCGGATGAAGTCGATGGCGTCTTCCACGGCGTTCGCCGCGATACCGGCGTCGATCGCGGCCTGGATCAGCTGCGAGACGGCGCCCTGAATGTTGGGCACGTCGGCCAGGCGGCCGTTGTGGATCACCAGGGAGCCTGCGACGGGGGCATTGTCCAGCAGCACGGTGCCGCTGGCGGTGGTGCGCTGGCCGAAGCCGGACCAGTCGTCGACGATGCGCAGGCCTTCCACGCCGCGTTCGACGAAGCCCATCACCGCGCGGCCGTCTTCATCGATGGCCTTGACCGCGACCCAGTGGGCGAACAGCGCGCCGGTGGAATAGAACTTCTCGCCGCTGACGCGGAACTGCTCACCGTCGCGCACCAGGCGCGCCTTGAGTTCGAGGGTGTTCCTGGTATTGCGCTCGGGCCCTGCGTTGCCGATGCGCCGGCCATTGAGCACGCCGCCGAACAGCACGCGCTTCTGCGTGTCGCTGGCGACGTTGTCGATGACGTTGAGCAGGCCGAACTGGTTCTGCGGAATCTGCCCCAGCGCCGGGTCGGCCGCGCATATCACGCGGAAGACTTCGGCCACGGTGGCGTAGGAGACCTGCGCGCCGCCGTACTCGCGGGGAATGCTGATGCCGCCCAGGCCCAGGGCGGTGAAGTGTTCCAGTTCACGCCACGGCAGGGCGCGCTCACGGTCGCGGGCGGCGGCTCCGGGTTTCGCCAGGCGGGCCACTTCGTGGGCGGCTTCGATGGCCTGGGCGTCGTCGAGGATACGGCGCGCCGGGAGTTGCCGGGGCGCCTGGTCACGAAGGTCCTTGGGTGCGGATTCGTTGGTCATGCGGTTACCTGTGTTGACGGAGCAGCTCTTCGTTGGAGCGAGCTTGCTCGCGAACCTGTTGCCCTCTCAGCGGGGCTCGTTCGCGAGCAAGCTCGCTCCTACAGGGGGCGGCGCTTAGAACGCCGGGGCGATCTCGCCCTTGTAGCGGGTCAGGATGAACTGGCGGACTTCCGGCGAATTCAGCACCTTGGCCAGCTTCTGGATGCCCGGGTCCTGGATGTTGTCCGGACGGGCGACGAGGAACTCGGCATAGAGGTCCTTGCCTTTCTCGACGATCAGCGCGCTCTTGGTGTCGATGCCGGCTTCCAGGGCGTAGTTGGCGAAGATGAAGGCCAGGTCCACCTGCTTCACCGCGCGGGCCAGCAGGGCGCCTTCGAGTTCACGGATCTTCAGGTGCTTGGGGTTGTCGGTGATGTCGCGCTCGGTGGACTGCGGATTGCTCGGGTCCTTGAGCTTGATCAGGCCACTTTCGGCCAGCAGTACCAGAGCGCGGCCGGTGTTCACCGGGTCGTTGGGGATGGCCACGCTGGCGCCGTCGGGCAGCTCGGCGAGGGATTTGTACTTGGTGGAGTAGGCGCCGAACGGCTCGATGTGGATGCCCACCACCGGCACCAGGTCGGTGTGGCGGGTCTTGTTGAAGTCATCGAGGAAGGGGCGGTACTGGTAGTAGTTGGCGTCGAGGTTCTTCTGCGCGAGCTGCAGGTTGGGCTGGATGAAGTCGGTGAAGACCTTGATGTCCAGGTCGACGCCTTCCTTGGCCAGTTCCGGTTTGACGAACTCGAGGATTTCCGCGTGCGGCACCGGGGTGGCGCCAACAACGAGTTTCTCCCCCGCGTGGGCGGAGAAGGCGACGACGGCCGCCAGAATGGCGATGGCCTTTTTCATGGGTGTTGCTCCTTGGCAGTAGTGGGTGGGCCGTCGTGGGGTGGACGTGGGGCCGTAGTGGCAGCAAAGCCCGGCTGCCGGCGGGTGTTCTGGATGCCGCTCCCGGAGAGGGAGTGGGCGGGGAATTCAGCGCCGGGTGTAGCGCGCTACCAGCCGGTCGCCGCTCATCTGCAGGGCCTGCACCAGCAGGATCAGCAGGGCGACGGTGATGATCATTACGTCGGTCTGGAAGCGCTGGTAGCCGAAGCGGATGGCCAGGTCGCCCAGCCCGCCGCCACCGATCACGCCGGACATCGCCGTGTAGTCCACCAGTACGATGGCGGTGACGGTCACGGCGGCGATCAGCCCAGTGCGCGCTTCCGGCAGCAGGGTGTGCCAGATGATCTGCCAGGTGCTGGCGCCCATGGCCTGGGTGGCTTCCACCAGGCCGCGGTCGACTTCGCGCAGGGCGGTTTCCACCAGGCGCGCGAAGAACGGCGTGCAGCCCACCACCAGCGGCGGGATGGCGCCGGGCACGCCCAGCGAGGTGCCGGTGACCAGGGTGGTGACCGGGATCAGCACGATCAGCAGGATGATGAAGGGCAGCGAGCGCAGCATGTTCACCACCACGGAGAGCGCGCGGTACAGGCCGGGTTTCTCGTGCAGCTGGCGCTTGCCGGTGAGGTACAGCAGCACGCCCAGCGGCAGGCCCAGCAGCACGGTGAAGGCCAGCGCGCCGCCGAGCATGGCCAGGGTATCCAGGCAGGCTTGGCCGAGGTCATGCCAGTCGAGGTTGCGGAACCAGCCGTCCATCATTCGGCGCCTCTTCGAAGCTTCGCGGCGCGGTGCGAGGCGCCGAGGCGGTCGCCCTGGCCGAACAGCTTGTGGCGCAGGGTGCCGGCTTCGTAGTCGCGCTTGAACAGCCCACGCGCCTGCAACTCCGGCACCAGCAGGTCGACGATGTCGACGAAGGTTTCCGGCGCCACCAGGCTGGAGAGGTTGAAACCGTCAACGTCGGTTTCCTCGACCCAGGCCTGCAACTGGTCCGCCACGGTCTGCGGCGAGCCCACCAGCAGCGGGCCGTCGCCGCCCAGGGCGCAGTAGTCGGCGATCTCGGCGGCGGTCCACTGGCGGTCCGGGTCGGCGGCGCTGAAGGCATCGACGGCGGACTGGATGGCGTCGCTCTGTACGTGGCGCAACACCTGGTCCGGCGCGTACTGGCCGAAGTCGATGCCGGTCCAGCCGGAAACCAGTGCCAGGGCACCTTCGCGGTCGCTGTACTGGCGGTAGTCTTCCAGCTTGGCCAAGGCTTGTGCGTCAGTGGGTGCGACGATCACCGTGAGCTGGTTCAGCACCAGCACGTCGCTGGCCTGGCGGCCCGCCTCCACGGCGAGGCGACGCAGGTCGGCCACCTGGTCGCGGAGGATATTCTTCGTCGGTGCGGCGACGAATACGCACTCGGCATTGCCGGCGGCGAACGCCTTGCCGCGACTCGACGCACCGGCCTGGTAGAGCACCGGGGTGCGCTGCGGCGACGGCTGGCTGAGGTGGAAGCCGGGCACTTCGAAGTGCTCGCCCCTGTGCTCGATGGGGTGCACCTTGCGCGGGTCTGCATAGACGCCGCTCTGGCGGTCGGCGACCACCGCGTCATCGTCCCAGCTGGCTTCCCAGAGCTTGTAGCAGACCTCCAGGTATTCCTCGGCCAGGGCGTAGCGCTGCTGGTGGTTGAGCTGCTGCTTCAGCCCCAGGTTGCGCGCGCCGCTGTTCAAGTAGGAGGTGACGATGTTCCAGCCGGCGCGGCCACGGGTCAGGTGGTCCAGCGTGGAGAGGCGCCGGGCGAAGGGGAACGGGTGCTCGAAGGACACCGAGGCGGTGATGCCGAAGCCCAGGTGCTCGGTGGCCGCCGCCATGGCCGGGACGATCTGCAACGGATCGTTGGCTGGCACCTGCGCGCCGGCTGCCAGCGCGGCATCAGCGTTGCCGTGGTAGACGTCGTAGACACCCAGCACGTCGGCCAGGAACAGCCCGTCGATCTTGCCGCGTTCGAGGGTCTTCGCCAGCTCGATCCAGTAATGGATGTCGGTGTAGCGCGCGGCCTGCTGGTCGCGCGGGTGACGCCAGAGGCCGGGCGAGAGGTGGCCGACGCAGTTCATGGCGAAGGCGTTGAGGCGAATCTGCTTGCTCATGGCGAGGGCCTCAGTTCCAGTCGTGGCGCGGCGGGCGCTGGTCGTTGAGCAGCCAGTTGCCGACCAGGTGGTACTTCCAGCGCACCGGGTCGTGCAGGGTGTGCACGCGGGCGTTGCGCCAGTGGCGGTCAAGTGCGTGGCGGGCGAGGGTGGAGCGGGTGCCGCCCAGCTCGAACAGCTTGTTGGAGGCGTCGATGGCGACTTCGGTGGTCAGCACCTTGGCCTTGGCCACGGCGACCGAGGCGCGGGCCACGCTGTATTCGTCCGGTGCCGGGCGCGCGGCGTCCATGACCTTGCCGGCGCGCTCCAGCAGGGCGTCGGCGGCTTCGATGCGGATGCCCAGTTCGCCGACCTGGATAATGGTCAGCGGGTCTTCGCTGGCCTTCTCCACGCCGGCGTCGATCCACGGGCGCGCCTGCTCGCGGACGAAGGCGATGGTGTCGCGCAGCGCGGCGCGGGCGATGCCGGCGTCGATGGCGGCGGTGGTGATCTGCGCGAAGGGGCCGGCCAGGGTCGGCACGTCGTAGGAGCGGTGCGTAGGGAAGACGTTGAACGCCGGTACGCGCAGGCCTTCCACCAGCACGGTGCCGCTGGAAGTGGTGCGCTGGCCGATGCTGGCCCAGTCGTCGACGATCACCAGCCCCGGCGTGCCGCGGGGGACGAAGGCCAGTTGGGCGTTGTTCTGCTCGTCCAGGCCGAGTACGCCGATCCAGTGGGCGTAGAGCGAGCCGGTGCAGTAGCCCTTGCGGCCATCGATCAGCACGCTGTCGCCGTCGTGGCGCAGGCGGGTCTGGATGTCCTGGACGTTCTTGCCCCCGGTCTCCGACAGGGCGTTGGCGAAGCGGTTGCCTTTGAGCGCGAGGTCGAAGAAGAAGCGCTTCTGTTCGTCGCTGCCCTGCAGGCGGATGTCTTCCAGCAGGCAGTAATGGTTCTGCGGAATCTGCCCCAGCGACGGGTCGGCGGCCGAAACGATGGCGATGACTTCCGCCAGCGTGGCGTAGGACACCTCGGCACCACCGAACTCGCGCGGCACGGTGATGCCCCACAGGCCACTGTTGGAGTAGACCTCGACGACCTCGGGCGGGACTTCGCGGTTGCGGTCGCGCTCGGCGGCGCCTTCGAGCAGAAAGGCTGCCACCTGGTGGGCGACTTCGATGGCTTGCGCATCGGAACCGATCACCTGGGCGTGCGGCTCGCGGATGTCGTAGTGGGCGGATTCGGGGAGTTGGGGCATGGCAGTACAGCGACCTCGGCAGATGAATCGACCCGGCGTTCGGGTCTGTCTGACTGGGTCACTGCACAAGCTGTGCCGAAAATTAAATTTCTTTTAAATCAATGGTTTGCTGTTTTTGTTCAACAGTTGCGGCGCTGAGCAGACAGCAAAGTGTTGAGCGGGTGTTGCTGGAGCAACAGTGTCGGAGCAGGCGCGTGGGGGCCCTGCAGGCGGAAGGGTTGCGATTCGCTGCCGTGGCGGGTTCGCGAGCAAGCTCGCTCCTACAGGTCAGCGCCGATGCGCCTTTCGTAGGAGCGAGCTTGCTCGCGAACCGCCCGAATGGTGATGAAGATCAGGCCAGCTCCTGGCAAACATCGATCCAATCCGCTGCCACCAGCTGCGCCATGCGCTGCGGCTCGATCCTCACCGCGCTGTGCACCGCGCCGGCCGCGGGCAGCACTTCGTCGAATGCCTGCAGCGACACATCGCAGTACACCGGCAGCGGCGTCGCCAGGCCAAAGGGACAGACGCCGCCCACCGGGTGGCCGGTGAGTTCCACCACTTCCTCGGCGCCGAGCATCTTGGCCTTGCCGCCAAAGGCTTCCTTGAGCTTGCGGTTGTCCAGCCGCGCATCGCCGCGCGCCACCACCAGCACGGTGCGTTCGCCGACGCGCAGGGACAGGGTCTTGGCGATGCGGCCCGGCTCCACACCGTGGGCCTCGGCGGCCAGCGCGACGGTGGCGGTGCTGGTCTGCAGCTCGATGATGGCGATGTCGGGGGCCTTTTCGGCGAAGAAGGCGCGAACCGATTCCAGGCTCATGGGGAAGCTCCGTTCAGGGCGAAAAGGCCGAATCTAGGGAGGCCGGACGGAGATGTCCAGACCGGGCGGCCTAGCGCCCGTGGATTAGCAGCTTCTCGATGGCAGGGATATTCAGCGCCTGCCCGGCGTTCAGCAGCGCCAGCCGCGCCGCGAAGATGCGCAGCTCCCGATCGGCGTCCTGGACCGCACGTGTCAGTGCGCTCAGCGGCACACTGACCGAATGCAGGGGCGGCGGCGGAACGAAGCCCTCTCCCTGTCCGTTCGGGTTGAAATCGAAGCTGGCGCACTGGTTCTGCTGGCTGATGTCGGGTGAAGGATGGCCGCTGTACAGGTAGGCGCCCTTGCCCTGGGCAATGCTCTGCCAACTGCGCAGGTCGCCCAGGTCACTGCAGCATTGCGGGAACAGCACATCGACACTGCCCACACGCAACACGTAACCGCCGGGCAGGGGGCGAATGCTCTGCCAGTCTCCTGAACCCTGCAGCCCTTCGGCGCAATGCAGGCGGACCAGTTGTGCAATGTCCGCCTCGCTCAGGTCGGCTATTCGATGGAAGGCGCTGCCGGGGGCGTAAGGCCTGAGCCGAGGGCTGAAGCCGTTGGTCTGCAGGGCGCGTTCATGGTACTGGCGCCAGGTCTCGACGTGCTCCCAGTAAGGCCCGTCGGCCGGCAGGGGGATCTGGTCGACCAGGTAGAACAGTTCGACGACGGGGATGAGCTGGACCTGCATGAAGATGCCCGGAGTTGGCTGAGCGGCACGTTCTAATGCGGGGAACCCGGGGCGTCCATAGCGAAAATTCCGATATCGCCTGCTGGCTTCGTACCGGCGGCCTATGCTCAAGGCCCCCGTAGCACTGCCTCAAATTTTTTTTGCGGGAGCTGTCGATCTGCCGTCGCGCCCTTCGACTATTCGTCAGGAACCGGTAGCCACCGGCCGCCACGCTGGCAATTACAAGAGAATGACTAGAGGAGAAAGACCATGCGTTTCATGGTGATCGTCAAAGCCACCGCCGACTCCGAAGCCGGTGTCATGCCCAAGGAAGAGCTGCTCGCCGCCATGGGGGCCTACAACGAGGAACTGGTGAAGGCCGGCGTGATGCTGGCGGGCGAAGGGCTGCACCCCAGTGCGAAGGGTGCGCGGGTGCGCTTCGAGGGTGCATCGCGGCAGGTGATCGACGGCCCGTTCGCCGAGACCAAGGAGCTGATCGCCGGTTTCTGGATCATGCAGACCGCGTCGTTGCAGGAGTGCATCGATTGGGTCAAACGCTCACCCAATCCTTTCGACGGCCAGTCCGAGATCGAGATCCGGCAGATTTTCGAGGCCGAAGATTTCGGAGCCGAATTCACCCCTGAACTGCGCGAGCAGGAAGACCGCCTGCGCGCCGAGATCGCCAGCAAATCCTGAGCCTGGAGGACACCGCCATGTTGATGAATGCCTACCTGGTCTTCGACGGCAACTGCGAAGAAGCCTTCCGTTATTACGCCGAAGTGCTGCGCGCCGAGCTGCCGGCGCTGATGCGCTTTTCCGACGCGCCGGGCTGCGAGGAGATGCCCGAGGCGCTGAAGAACCGCATCATCCATGTCCGCCTGGAGGTGGACGGCCACGTGCTGATGGGCTCCGACGCCTCGCCGCAATGCGGCCAGTACGAAGGGGTGAAGGGCGTTTCGATTACCCTCAATGTCGACAGCAAGGCCGAGGCTCGGCGCCTGTTCGATGCCCTGGGCAAGGGCGGCAAGGTCAGTATGCCGCTGGAGCAGACCTTCTGGGCCGAACTGTTCGGCGCCGTGGAAGATCGTTTCGGGGTGCCGTGGATGATCAATTGCGAGAAGGAAGCCTGAGCCCAGGCACCGCTGCCCCCTGTAGGAGCGGGCCACGCCCGCGATTGCGCATGGCTGCTCCTACAGGTTCTTACCAGCGTCGGCGCGGAAGCGCTCCGGCGTTGTCCCGGTGAACCGCTGGAAAGCCCGGTGGAAGCTGGTGACATGCTCATAGCCGAGCAGGAAGGCGATCTCCTGCAAGGCCATCCGGCTGGCCAGCAGGTAACGCTGGGCCAGCGCCATCCGCACCTCCAGCACGATGCCCTTGAAGGTCAGCCCGTGTTCGCGCAGGCGGCGTTGCAGGGTATGCGGAGGCAGGCGCAGCCAGGCGGCGGTCTGCTCCAGGTCCGGCAGCGGGATGCGAGCGTTCTGCAGCAGGTAGTAGCGCACGTCATCCGGCAGGGCCGGGCCACGCTCGAAGCTGGCCAGGGTCGCCGCGCCCTGGGCCTGGCACAGCCGACTCACGGAGGGGTTGGCGGTGGAAAAGGGCTGGTCGTGAAAGGCCTTCGGCATCCACAGCTCGGCCTGCCCGGCATTGAACTGGCAAGGGCCGGGGAAGAGTTCGCCATACAGCGCCGCATGGGCCGGCGGCGGGTAGGGCAGGTGCAGTTGCATACCGGCGCAGTTCTCCAGATCCGGCAGGCGCTGACACAGCCAGCGCCAGGTGCTGCTCAGCCATTCCTCGCAGAGCGCGATGCGTTCCACCTCGCTGAAGGGCGGTAGCTGCAGCGTCAGGCGGACGTGCTCGCCGACTTCCTCGCGGTGGGTGTGGATCGGGTGCGGCATCAGGCTTGACGGCTGGCCGAGGGAGATATCCCAGGAGCGCCGCAGGTTGGCCGCGCTGATCAGCGCATAGCCGATCACCCCCAGGTCATAGAGGTTGTAGCGCTGGCCCAGGCGCAGGAAGAAGTCGCTGGGGCCGAGCAGCCCGGCGGCCTGCTGCAGTAGGCGGTAGTAGCGGGCGAAGTTCATCTCGGCCGCCGCCGCTTCGCCACTGGCGGGCAGGCCGAGGCCACCCAGAAGTGGCCCCAGCGGCGGCAGTGCGGGGCGGGCCCGCCATTCATCGAGGAAGTGACGAAACAGCTGGCGGGCGGCGTAATCGATATCGAAGGACGCGGTGGGCATGGGGCAGGCTCAGGCTGTCATCTGGTGCTAGTGAGTTGTCATCTTATGCTAGTCAGCGGCCAGAAGCCGAGCCCTATACTGCCCGCACGGACAAGAACAAGAAGGGCCTCCCATGACCGCTCCGGACCAATTCCGCTCCTCCCATTCCCCGAGCACCCGCTTTGCCGACCTGCTGCTGCACAACGGCCGCTTCTACACCCTGGACCCCGCACAGCCCTGGGCTGAAGCCGTGGCCATCCGCGACGGGCGGCTGCTGGCGGTGGGCAGCCGCGCGGACATGGACCACCTGATCGGCCCGGACACCTTGGAACGCGATCTCGAAGGCGCCTTCTGCATGCCCGGCCTGCACGACATGCATACCCACCCGGACCTGGCCCTGGCGCCGCGCTATGCCGATGACCTCGACGTCGGCATCGAGGACCCGACCCCCGAGCAGCTGGCCAAGGCCATTCACGACTACGCCGTCAGCCATCCCGGCGACGGCTGGATCTACGGTCAGTACTGGGTTCGCTACACCTTCCGCGAGGCCGGCCTGAAGCCTGGCCGCGAGTGGCTCGACAGCATCATGCCGGACCGCCCGGTGGCGCTGCTGGACCGCATGTGGGGGACCATGATGGTCAACTCCCGCGCGCTCCAACTGGCCGGCATCGACGCCAATACCCCGGATCCGCGCAACGGCTACCTGGAGCGCGACGAGCTGACCGGCGAGCCCAACGGCCTGATGATCGACGGCGCCTACGCGCTGATCCACGCCGCCATGCCGCCGACTCCGGCCAAGGTGCTGCGCCAGGCTTACCGCGACGGCGTGCACTTCCAGAGCTCGCGTGGAGTCACGGCGGCCAAGTACGTACACGTCTGCGAGAACCGCCTGGACGCCCTCAAGCACCTGGACGATGCCGGCCAACTGACCCTGCGCGTGGAGGCGGCGATCAGCTGGCAGGACGATATCTTCCCGGTACGCCGCCGCTGGGAGCTGCTCAGCGGCGAGCGCCACTACTACCGCAGCGCGCGGCTGTCGGCGAACGCGGTGAAGTTCCACTTCGACGGTACCGTCGAGCCGCGCTCTTCCTTCCTTATTACACCCTGGCCGGGCGAGGACGCCTGGCGTGGCAAGCTCAACCTGACCCCGGAGCACATCACCGACATGGTGGTGGACATGGATCGCCGTGGCATCCGCGTCATCGCCCACTGCACCGGCGATGCGGCCTCCGACGTATTCCTCGATGCGGTGGCCGAGGCACGCCGGCGCAACGGCTTCAGCGGCGTGCGCCACCAGTGCGCGCACAGCACCATCCTGCATCCGGGCAACCTCAAGCGCTTCCGCGAACTGGAGGTGATCGCCGAGTTCTCCCCGGCGGCCTGGTACCCGACGCCCTTCGCCAGCGGCGCGCGCTCCGGCTACGGGCCGGACCGGCTCAAGCGCATCTATGACTTCAAGGGCGTGATCGCGGCCGGTGGCACGGCAGTGTTCGGTACCGACTGGCCGGTGGCGTCCATCGACCCCTGGCTGGCGCTGGAAACCCTGGTGACCCGGCAGAACCCCTGGAACGACGATCCGGCCTGCTTCGGCGAGCCGATCAGCCTGGAGCAGGCCATTCAGGTTGCGACCCTCAATGGTGCCTACGCGATGGGGCTGGAGAAACTCACCGGCAGCCTGGAGGCGGGCAAGTCGGCGGACTTCATCGTGCTCGACCGCAACCTCTTCGAGCAGCCGGCGCGCAACTACATCCACCGCACCGAGGTGCAGCTGACCTTCGTCGAAGGCCGCCCGGTCTACGACCGCCTCGGCCAGTTCAGCGACACGCCGCTGGCGGCGGTGTGGCAGGGCGAGCCGCCGCGTATCGAAGGGGTGAATGCATGAGTGCCGCGAGCATCCCGGTGACGGTGGTCGCCGGCTTCCTCGGCGCCGGCAAGACCACGCTGCTGCGCAACCTGCTGGAGCGCTGCGAAGGGCGGCGCCTGGCGGTGATCGTCAACGACTTCGGCGAGCTGAATATCGACGCGGGCATGATCGCCGAGCAGACCGAGGCGGTGTACAGCCTGGAGAACGGTTGCATCTGCTGCAGCGTGCAGGACGACCTGCTGGCGCAGCTGGAGCGGCTGGCGACCCTGCATCCGCCGCTGGAGCAGGTGGTGATCGAATGCAGTGGGGTGTCCGACCCGCAACGCATCGTGCAGACGCTGGGTTACCCGAAGTTGCGCCGGCGCCTGCATCTGGACGCGGTGCTGACCGTGGTCGATGCCGCCCGCCGTGAGCCGCTGGAGGGTGAGTACGCGCGGCTGGAGCGGATGCAGGCGGCGGCGGCTGACCTGCTGTTGCTGAACAAGTGCGACCTGCTGGAAGCCGATGAACTGGCCACCCAGCGCGAGCGCTTCGGCCGTGGCGCGCGGGTGCTGGAAACGATCCAGGCGCAGATTCCCGATGAGCTGCTGCTCGGCGAGCCGTCGCGCAAGCTGCGGCCCCATGGGCAGGAAGGCATCGACCATGGCGAGCTGTTCGACAGCTGGAGCTGGCAGGGCGACGCGGTGTTCGATGGCGTTCGCCTGAAGGGCTGGCTGGAAGCGCTGCCGCGCGGCCTGCTGCGGCTCAAGGGTTTGATTCGCCTGGCCGGGCAGGGCGAAGCGGTCTGGCTGCAGTATGTCGGTGGGCGTTATCAGCTGCGCCCGGCGACTGTGGCCGAGGCGGCGCAGGGTTCGCGGCTGGTATTCATTGCGGAGCAGGATGCTGGGTTGCGGGATCAGCTGGATGCCGGCCTGCGTGACTGCCTTTCGTAGGAGCGAGGGGACGCCCAGTCCTTGCTCGCGCACCACTCAGCGCCGAGGTTGCGGGAAAAAGCTTCGCGAGCAAGCTCGCTCCTGCAGTTCTGGATTTGCGGGCAATAAAAAACCGGCCACCAGGGCCGGTTTTTCATGACGCGCCGAACTCAGCGGTATTCGCAGAGGTAGGCGGTGTCCTGGGCGACTTTGAGCTGGAACTTGCTGTTGGCCGGCACGGTGAAGTTGCTGCCGCCTTCGAAGGTTTCCCAGCTGTCGCTGCCCGGCAGCTTGACGGTCAGCGCACCGGCGACGACGTGCATCACCTCCAGCTGGCTGGTGCCGAATTCGTATTCGCCGGGGGCCATCACGCCGATGGTGGCGGGGCCGGCGGTCATGTCGAAGGCGATGGATTTGACGGTGCCGTCGAAGTACTCGTTGACCTTGAACATGGGCTGCTCCTGCTAGAGGGGTGAAAAAGGGCTGGCCAGTATGCCCAAGGCCGCCGGCCCCGTCACTAGAGCGCGGCGAGCGACCGGGCGGTCAGCGCAAATTGCCAATGCTAACCGGCAACGGGCAGCGTCAGCGGCAGCAGGCGGGCGGTGTTGCGGGCGTCCTCCAGGGCGCGGTGCGGCTGCCCCTGGAAGTGCAGGCCGGCGAGGTGCAGGGCCGCGTTCAGACCCACCGGGCGCTTGAGCTGGCGGGCCTGGGCAAAGCGCTGCTTGAGGTTGACGTGGGGGACGCGGGAAAGGTGGCTGTCCAGGTGCTGGCGGCGCCACTCCAGTTCCAGCTGGTGACGGTCGTAGTCGCCCCAGCTGGTCCAGCCGGCCAGCCGCGGGCTGTGCTGGGCGAGCCAGCGCTCGAACTGCGGCCAGACCTCGTGCAGCGGGGCGGCGGCGTCGACGTTGGCCTGGGTGATGTGGGTGAGTTCGCGGCAGAAGGTCGTCAGCAGCGGGCGCCGCTGCGGGCGGACGAAGCGCTGGAAATGGTCCAGCTCGCGGCCGTCGGCCTCGGCCACGAGGCTTGCGCCGATCTCGATGATCTCCATTTCCTCGACCGGCCAGCCGCCTTCCTCGGTGGTGGCTTCCAGGTCGATCACCAGCCAGTGGGGCATAGTCGGTGCTCGTGGTTGGGTTCGAAAGTTGGGTTCGAATCGAGTATGGAAGGCGTTTGCGGGACCGGCAAACCGCTGTGCTAGGCTGAGCGACTTGATCGGACAAGGGGACTGCGATGGCGAAAGTGGCATTCATCGGTCTGGGCGTGATGGGTTACCCCATGGCCGGGCATCTGGCGCGCGAAGGGCATGAGGTGTGCGTCTACAACCGCACCGCGAACCGCGCCGCCCAGTGGGTCAAGCAGTTTGGCGGTCGCTCGGCCGATACCCCGCGTGACGCCGCGCAGTGGGCCGACTTCGTGATGTGCTGCGTGGGCAACGATGATGACCTGCGCAGTGTGGTGCTGGGCGAGGAGGGCGCGTTGGCCGGCATGCAACCCGGCGCTGTGCTGGTCGATCACACCACCGCTTCGGCCGAAGTGGCGCGTGAGTTGGCAGTGGCGGCGGCCGAGCGCGAGCTGGGCTTCCTCGATGCGCCGGTATCCGGCGGCCAGGCCGGCGCCGAGAATGGCGCGCTGACGGTGATGGTCGGCGGCGACGAGAACCTCTACGCCCGTACGGAGCCGGTGCTCGCCACCTATGCGCGCATGGTGCGGCGCATGGGGCCGGTGGGCAGCGGCCAGCTGACCAAAATGGTCAACCAGATATGCGTCGGCGGCCTGTTGCAGGGGTTGTCCGAGGCGCTGCACTTCGCCCAGAGCGCCGGCCTCGACGGTATGGCGGCGATGGAAGTGATCAGCAAGGGCGCCGCGCAGTCCTGGCAGCTGGAGAACCGTCACCAGAGCATGCTGGAAGGGCGCTTCGACTTTGGCTTCGCCGTGGACTGGATGCGCAAGGACCTGGGGATCGTCCTTGACGAGGCCCGTCGCAACGGTGCGCAACTGCCGGTCACGGCGCTGGTGGACCAGTTCTACGCCGAGGTGCAGGCCGCTGGCGGCGGACGCTGGGACACCTCCAGCCTGATCACCCGCCTTCAGGACTCGTCCGAGTCCTGATCCCCGTTCATTCCCGCGGGTGGCGCCATCGGTCGCAGAGATCGTCGTGCGCCGCTCCTGATCGCTTCAGGCGCGGAAGATAAAGTACACCGCGCCCAGCAGGCACAAGCCGGCCCAGAGATAGTCGAGCTTCAGTGGCTGCTGCATGAAGTACACGCTGAATGGCACGAAGACTGCCAGCGTGATGACCTCCTGCATGATCTTCAGCTGCCCCACCGACATCACCGTGTAGCCGATGCGGTTGGCCGGCACCTGCAGCAAGTATTCGAACAGTGCGATACCCCAGCTGACCAGCGCCGCGATGATCCACGGCTTGCTGCTCAGGGTTTTCAGGTGGCCGTACCAGGCGAAGGTCATGAACAGGTTGGAGAGCGACAGAAGAAACGCGGTTTGCAGCCAGACCGGCATGGCAGCGGCTCCAGTAAGGGACTGCGCCTGAGCCTAGTGGATGCGCGAAGCGACAGCCAAGGGGCGGAAGATTGATCAGGTTCGTATGGCGGGGAATGGCGGCGCTATTGGCGCTGGGGTTGCTGGCGTTGGGCGGCTGGAAGGGTTGGCAGTGGTGGCAGCAGCAGCCGGTGTGGGCGCAGCTGACGGTGGCGCCGGCCATGACGGCCGGGCAGAGCTGGCAACTGGCTGGCTATCGCCTGGAGTGGGATGGTGCTTCCTTTGTCCTGCGCGCCGGCGAGCATCCTGCGCAGACGCTGTGGCAGACCCGTGGCGGATTTCTCGCCGCCGGCATCGGTCGCGTCGAGGCCGAAGAGCATCGCGGTGCGATGTTCGTCCACGAACACCGCGAACTGCTGTGCCGCCAGCAACAGTTGGCCGCGGTGCGCGCTGAAGCGGACAGGTTGCTGATCTCCGGCACGCTCAGTTGCACCGATGGCCGGCAAGCTCCCTATACGGTTGCGCTGCGTGCCGATGGTGAGCGTGGTGTGGTGATGGAGGTGCGTCTGGACGATCCGGCGCTGAACCGTCTTTATCTGGCATGGGCACGGGAGGCTGACGAGCAGTTCCACGGCTTCGGCGAGCAGTTCACCCGCTTCGACCTGAGTGGGCGCCGTCTGCCGATCCTGGTGCAGGAACAGGGCGTCGGACGCGGTCTGCAACCGATCACCCTGGCCGCCGACCTGACCAACCGCGCCGGTGGCGACTGGTGGACCACCTATGCGCCAGTACCTTTCTATCTCACTTCACGCTTGCACGGCTTCTTCAGCGAGGCGTCGGAATACCAGGTCTTCGACCTGCGCGACGAGCAGCGGGTGGCGCTGGAGGTGCATGCCGGCAAGCTCGAGGCCCACTTCTATAAAGGCAACAGCCCCAAGGCCCTGATCGAGGCGCACACCTCGGTGGTTGGGCGCATGCCGCCGTTGCCGGCCTGGACCCAGCAGGGCGTGATCCTCGGGCTGCAGGGCGGCACCGAGCGTGTGCGCGCCATCGTTCGGCAATTCGAAGAGGCAAAGGTGCCGCTGGCGGGCGTCTGGGTGCAGGATTGGGTCGGCCAACGGACGACCAGTTTCGGCAAGCAGCTGTGGTGGAACTGGGTGCTGGATGGCGACCGTTATCCGGGCTGGTCGGCTTTCAACGCCGAGCTGCGCGCCAGGGGCATCCGTAGCCTGGCGTATGTGAATCCCTTCCTGGTGGACACGGCGGGGAAGGGCGGTGAGGGCCGCAATCTCTATCGCGAGGCGCTGGAACACGGCTATCTGACCCTGGGGCCGCAAGGACAGCCGCTGCTGTTGCAGAACACCAGCTTCAGCGCCGGCCTGGTCGACCTGACCAATCCCCAGGCAGCCGATTGGCTGCGCAGGGTGATGCGCGAGGAAATGCTCGGTGCCGGCTTCTCCGGCTGGATGGCGGACTTCGGCGAGGCCTTGCCGTATGAAGCGAAGCTGGCGTCCGGTGAGTCGGCTTCCGTCCTGCACAATCGCTATCCGGAGCTGTGGGCGAAATTGAACCGGCAACTGGTGGACGAGGAGGGTGCCGGCGACCTGCTGTTCTTCATGCGCTCCGCCTACAGCCGCAGCCCGGGCCTGACCACCAGCCTGTGGCTGGGCGACCAGCTGGTGACCTGGGACGCCGACGATGGCCTGCACAGCGCGTTGCTGGGGTTGCTTTCCGGTGGTGTGTCCGGCTTCAGCCTGAACCATAGCGATACCGGTGGCTACACCACCATCAGCAACCCCGTGCTGAATTACCACCGCAGCGAGGAGTTGTTGCTGCGCTGGATGGAGTTCTCGGCCTTCACCAGCCTGCTGCGCACCCACGAGGGCAATCGCCCGGACGACAACGTGCAGGCCTACAGCACGCCGGCTACCGTGGCGCAGTTGCAGCGCTTCGCTACGGTGTTCCGCGAGTTGGCGCCGTACCGTCAGCGCCTGATGGCGGAGGCGGCGCAGCACGGCTGGCCGCTGGTGCGCCCGCTGTGGCTGGAGTTCCCCGCTGATCCGGCCAGCTTGGCGGAAACGCCGACGAGCTATATGCTCGGCGACCAATTTCTGGTGGCCCCGGTGCTGGAGCCTGGTGTGCAGCGTCTGAACGTGGCGTTGCCCGAGGGCCGCTGGGTGCACCTGTGGAGCGGCAGCGCCTTCGAGGTGGCTTCCGGCGGGACGGTCGACGTCCCCGCGCCCATTGGCGAGCCGGCGGTGTTCTACCGCGCTGGCTCCGCCGAGGGCGAGCACCTGGTGGCGGCGTTGCGCGAGCAGGGGCTACTGCGCTCCCGGCCCTGAAACACCCTGACGTCGAGTAGAGAGTTCATCCATGCAATGCCGTATCGGCTGTGGCGCCTGTTGCATAGCGCCGTCGATTTCCTCGCCCATCCCCGGCATGCCTGACGGCAAGCCGGCGGGCGTGCGCTGCGTGCAGCTGGACGAACGCAATCTGTGCAAACTATTCGGCGACTCGCGGCGTCCAAAGGTCTGTGCGGCCTTCGATGCGGACGCCGATGCCTGCGGCAGCAGCAACGAGCAGGCGCTGCAGATCCTCACCGAGTGGGAACGCATCACCGCTGCCTGATGTGACTTGGAAGTCACGTTTTCGCGGTCCATACTGACGCCCCGACCCGCTCAAGACCGCGGATTGCGACGGGGCAACGGCAGTTGCCGGCCCCCACAAGATCAAGAATAAAGAGAGGTAAGACGATGCGTGGTGTATTGCGTATGACCCTGCTGGCCACTGCCGTGATGGGCTTTGCCGGTACTGCCCTGGCGGAAGACTGGAAGCTGGAGAAGGAAGACGACGGTGTGAAGGTCTTCCTCAGCCCTGTGGCGGGCTCCAAGTACAAGGCCTACCGTGGCGTCGTCGACATCAAGGCCGATGTGGCCAAGATCAACGCCCTGCAGGAAGACGTGGCCGGTTCCTGCAAGTGGATCCACGCCTGTGCCGAGATGCGCCTGCTGAAAACCGAGGGCGACAACTCCTGGACCTACTCGAAGATCGACATGCCCTGGCCGGTGACCGGCCGCGACGTGGTGATCCATGTGACCACCGAGAAGACCGCCGATGGCGGCCTGATCCGTCACCTGAAGGCCGAGCCGACCTACATTCCGGAAGAGAAGGGCGAAATCCGTGTGCCGAAGCTGATCGGCGAGTGGAAGCTGGTGCCCAAGGGCGCCGGCGTGACCGAAGTGACCTACCAGGTACAGACTGAGCCGGGTGGCAGCATCCCGTCCTGGCTGGCCAACAGCTTCGTGGTCGATGCGCCGATGAACACCCTGAAGGGCCTGCGCAGCGCTGCCGAGAAGTAATCGGCGCTGTTCTTCCCCTCCATGAAAAAGCCGCCTTCGGGCGGCTTTTTCGTTTCTTTACGGCGCGGTTGGCCGATAACGATGAGCCCTGCCGCGCTGAGTTCCTCGAATGGGTCCGCTGCTGACACCGACGACGCTCCTACAGATGTACTGCTTGGTAATGACCGGGGATTCGCGGACAGGCCAACAACAAAAAGGCCGCCCGAAGGCGGCCTTTTCTCGTACGCCGTAGCGCTTAGCGGGCCTTGAGGTCCACGAAGTCGCGTTGGGTGGCGCCGGTGTACAGCTGACGCGGACGGCCGATCTTGTACGGACCGGAGAGCATTTCCTGCCAGTGCGAGATCCAGCCCACGGTACGTGCCAGGGCGAAAATCACGGTGAACATGCTGGTCGGGATGCCGATGGCTTTCAGGATGATGCCGGAGTAGAAGTCCACGTTCGGATAGAGGTTGCGCTCCACGAAGTAGGGGTCGTGGCGGGCGATTTCTTCCAGCTTCATGGCCAGTTCCAGTTGCGGGTCGTTGATGCCCAGCTCCTGGAGAACCTCGTCGCAGGTCTGTTTCATGACCTTGGCGCGCGGGTCGAAGTTCTTGTACACGCGGTGGCCGAAGCCCATCAGCTTGAACGGATCGTTCTTGTCCTTGGCCTTGGCCACGAACTTCTCGATGTTCGAGACGTCACCGATTTCGTCCAGCATGCGCAGAACGGCTTCGTTCGCGCCACCGTGAGCCGGTCCCCACAGGGCAGCGATGCCCGAGGCGATACAGGCGAACGGGTTGGCACCCGAGGAGCCCGCCAGGCGCACGGTGGAGGTGGAGGCGTTCTGCTCGTGGTCGGCGTGCAGGATGAAGATGCGGTCCATGGCCTTGGCCAGCACGGGGCTGATCGGCTTGGTCTCGCAAGGGGTGTTGAACATCATGTGCAGGAAGTTTTCTGCATAGTTCAGGTCGTTGCGCGGGTACATCATCGGCTCGCCCTTGGAGTACTTGTACACCATGGCAGCGATGGTCGGCATCTTGGCGATCAGACGATGCGCCGAGACTTCCCGGTGCTTCGGATTATTGATGTCCAGGGAGTCGTGATAGAAGGCGGAGAGGGCACCGATCACGCCGCACATCACGGCCATCGGGTGCGCATCACGGCGGAAGCCGTTGAAGAAGGTCTTCAGCTGTTCGTGAACCATGGTGTGGTTCTTGATGGTGCCGACGAACTTTTCCTTCTGCTCGGCAGTGGGCAGTTCGCCGTTGAGCAGCAGGTAGCAGGTTTCCAGGTAGTCGGACTTCTCGGCGAGTTGTTCGATCGGGTAGCCGCGATGCAGCAATACGCCTTTATCACCATCGATGTAGGTGATCTTCGACTCGCAGGAGGCGGTGGACATGAAGCCGGGGTCGAAAGTGAAGTGACCCGTGGAGGTCAGGCCCCGCACGTCGACGACATCGGGACCCAGCGTGCCGGAGAGGACAGGCAGTTCGACGGGGGCAGCGCCCTCGATGATCAACTGCGCTTTTTTGTCAGCCATGATGGCCTCCTATTTATGCTTGAAATCATCTGTACGACCCCCCACGCAGGGCCCGCACCACTATAGAGAGATAAATCCGAATGTCAATTTGCACAATCGGAGAAGATTGGCTCCTCCAAGCCTCTGTTTTGGCGAAAAAAATTGCCTGTTTACGCCTTTTTGGGGGGTGCGGCAATTAGTCCTTAGGTGGAGGTCTTTCCGTTGTCATTAGGGGCCTAACTGTCTATACTCGGCGACCAGCCGCCAAGGGCCGTCCGGCCTAGCTTGATTGGTGGTTGTCACTCCCGAAGGTGATGGGTACCTGACAAGTGCACCTCCCGACAACTAGCCCTGCTTCATATAAGGGCTCTCAGTGTGAAAAAAGCCGTGAATAGCAAACGACCCGTAAACCTAGACCTAAGGACCATCCAACTCCCTATCACTGCTTACACGTCGATTCTCCACCGCATCTCTGGCGTCATTCTGTTCGTGGGCATCGCAGTGCTGCTGTTCGCACTGGATCGTTCCCTCGCTTCGGAAGACAGCTTCGAGCAGGTGAAGGCGTGTCTGACCCATCCGTTGGTCAAGCTTGTGATTTGGGGCCTGCTGTCTGCGCTGCTGTACCACCTGGTAGCCGGTATTCGTCACCTCATCATGGATGCAGGTATTGGCGAAACACTGGAAGGCGGTAAGCGTGGTTCGAAAATCGTCATCGCTGTCGCAGTGGTGCTGATCGTTCTGGCGGGGGTATGGGTATGGTAACTAACGTCACAAACTTGTCGCGTTCGGGTCTCTATGACTGGATGGTCCAGCGCGTCTCCGCGGTCGTTCTCGCGGCTTATGTCCTCTTCCTGCTGGGCTTCCTGATCGCTCACCCGGGCATCACCTACACCGAGTGGCATGGTCTGTTCTCCCACAGCCTGATGAAGATCTTCAGCCTGTTGACGCTGGTTTCCCTGAGCGTGCACGCCTGGGTCGGTATGTGGACCATCACGACCGACTACCTGACTCCGATGGCGCTGGGCAAGTCCGCGACCGTCGTGCGTTTCCTCGTCCAGGCAGTATGCGGCATGGCCATGTTCGCATTCTTCGTCTGGGGTGTGCAGATTCTCTGGGGTAACTGATCCATGGCTAGCATTCGTACTCTTTCCTTCGACGCCATCATCGTGGGTGGTGGCGGCGCCGGCATGCGCGCTGCGCTGCAACTGGCCCAGGGCGGTCACAAGACTGCCGTGGTGACCAAGGTCTTCCCGACCCGTTCGCACACCGTATCCGCCCAGGGCGGCATCACCTGCGCCATCGCTTCGGCCGACCCGAACGACGATTGGCGCTGGCACATGTACGATACCGTCAAGGGCTCCGACTACATCGGTGACCAGGACGCTATCGAATACATGTGCTCCGTCGGCCCGGAAGCCGTGTTCGAACTGGAACACATGGGCCTGCCGTTCTCCCGTACCGAGCAGGGCCGCATCTACCAGCGTCCGTTCGGTGGCCAGTCCAAGGACTTCGGCAAGGGTGGCCAGGCTGCCCGTACCTGCGCCGCAGCTGACCGTACCGGTCACGCCCTGCTGCACACCCTCTATCAGGCCAACCTGAAGAGCGGTACTTCCTTCCTTAATGAGTGGTACGCCGTTGACCTGGTGAAGAACCAGGACGGTCATGTGGTTGGCGTCATCGCCATCGACATCGAAACCGGCGACACCGTTTATATCCGCTCCAAAGCCGTGGTCCTGGCCACTGGCGGTGCCGGCCGTATCTACGCCTCCACCACCAACGCCCTGATCAACACCGGTGACGGCATCGGTATGGCCCTGCGTGCTGGCGTGCCGGTGCAGGACATCGAGATGTGGCAGTTCCACCCGACCGGCATCGCCGGCGCTGGTGTACTGGTTACCGAAGGTTGCCGCGGTGAAGGTGGCTACCTGATCAACGCCCATGGCGAGCGTTTCA
This sequence comes from Enterobacterales bacterium AE_CKDN230030158-1A_HGKHYDSX7, assembly GCA_046940325.1. Taxonomy (GTDB): domain Bacteria; phylum Pseudomonadota; class Gammaproteobacteria; order Pseudomonadales; family Pseudomonadaceae; genus Pseudomonas. The sequence goes on from JBKYMN010000007.1 coordinate 323,548, forward strand.
TGGAGCGTTACGCTCCGAACGCGAAAGACCTGGCCGGCCGCGACGTGGTTGCCCGTTCGATGGTTAAAGAAGTGATCGCCGGCAACGGCGTGGGCCCGAACAAGGACCACGTGCTGCTGAAGCTCGACCACCTCGGCGAAGAAGTTCTGCACAGCCGCCTGCCCGGCATCTGCGAGCTGTCCAAGACCTTCGCCCACGTTGACCCGGTCGTCGCTCCGATCCCGGTTATCCCGACCTGCCACTACATGATGGGCGGCGTTGCCACCAACATCCATGGCCAGGCCCTGACCATGGACGCCAACGGCAACGAGCAGATCATCGAAGGCCTGTTCGCCGTAGGCGAAGTGGCTTGCGTATCGGTACACGGCGCCAACCGCCTGGGCGGCAACTCGCTGCTCGACTTGGTCGTGTTCGGTCGTGCCACCGGCCTGCACCTGGAAAAGGCCCTGAAAGAGGGTATCGAGCACCGCGGTGCTTCCGAGTCCGACCTGGAGTCCGCGTTCAACCGCCTGAACGGCGTGAACGAGCGCACCAGCGGCGAAGAAGTCGCCCCGCTCAAGCGCGAGCTGCAATCCTGCATGCAGAACTACTTCGGTGTGTTCCGTACCGGCGAATACATGCAGAAAGGTATCGCTCAGCTGGCTGATCTGCGTGAGCGTATCGCCACCGTCAAGATCAACGACAAGAGCCAGGCATTCAACACGGCGCGTATCGAAGCGCTGGAACTGCAGAACCTCCTCGAGGTGGCCGAAGCCACTGCGATTGCGGCCGAAGCCCGCAAAGAGTCCCGCGGCGCGCATGCCCGTGAAGACTTCGAGGAGCGCGATGACGAGAACTGGCTGTGCCACACCCTGTACTTCCCGGGTGAGAAGCGTGTAGCCAAGCGTGCCGTCAACTTCGCGCCGAAAACTGTTCCGGCATTCGAACCCAAGGTTCGTACTTACTAAGGGTGCCCGCCATGTTGCAAGTGAGTGTTTACCGCTACAACCCTGAGAAGGACGCTGCACCCTACATGCAGGACTTCCAGGTCGATACCGACGGCAAGGACATCATGGTCCTGGACGTGCTGGCGCTGATCAAGGAACAGGACGAGGGCTTCTCCTACCGTCGTTCCTGCCGTGAAGGCGTGTGCGGTTCCGACGGTATGAACATCAACGGCAAGAACGGCCTGGCCTGCATCACCCCCCTGTCGGCCGCTGGCCTGAAGGGTGGCAAGCTGGTCCTGCGTCCGCTGCCGGGCCTGCCAGTCATCCGTGACCTGGTCGTCGACATGCGCATCTTCTACAAGCAGTACGAGAGCGTGAAGCCGTTCCTGCAGAACAAATATGCAGCCCCGGCCATCGAACGTCTGCAAAGCCCGGAAGAGCGCGAGAAGCTGGACGGTCTGTACGAGTGCATCCTGTGCGCCTGCTGCTCGACCTCCTGCCCGTCGTTCTGGTGGAACCCCGACAAGTTCCTGGGCCCCGCCGCGCTGCTGCAAGCCTATCGTTTCCTGGCCGACAGCCGTGACACCGAAACTCAGGCGCGCCTGGCGAGCCTGGATGACCCGTTCAGCGTCTTCCGCTGCCGCGGGATCATGAACTGCGTGAACGTCTGCCCGAAGGGTCTGAACCCCACCAAGGCAATCGGTCACATCCGTAACATGCTGCTGCAGAGCGGCACTTGATCCGAGGGCCTCGCGCCCAAAGATCATGAAAGAGCGACACCTGTGCCGCCGGAACATTGTCCGGCGGTGCAGTCCCTAGGACCCAAGCCCACAAAGCGGGGGTCCTGTTTTGAAAACGTATATATGACCAGCAGGGGCATCCGGGCTGGTACCCGGACTATCTGCGGGGATCGGTGGCTTGAAGTCGCTGTGTATGACTTCGCGCCAGAGATTCCACAGGTGGAGTCCCCTTACCGAGGGTGACCAAGCATGCACGAAAGCGTAATGCAGCGGATGTGGAACAGTGCCCATCTATCCGGTGGAAACGCTGCCTACGTCGAAGAGCTCTACGAGCTCTACCTGCACGACCCGAACGCTGTGCCAGAAGAGTGGCGCACGTACTTCCAGAAGCTCCCCGCCGACGGCAATCCTGCCCCCGACGTCTCGCATTCCTCTATCCGTGATCATTTCGTACTCCTGGCCAAGAACCAGCGCCGCGCCGCGCCTGTTTCCGCTGGCAGCGTAAGCACCGAGCACGAGAAAAAGCAGGTTGAAGTCCTGCGTCTGATCCTGGCATACCGTCTGCGTGGACATCAGGCAGCATCGCTCGATCCGCTGGGTCTCTGGGTGCGTACCGCTCCCTCCGATCTGTCGCTCGAACACTACGGGCTCACCGCTGCAGACCTCGACACTACTTTCCGTACCGGTGAGCTCTACATCGGCAAGGAAGAGGCGACCCTGCGTGAAATCATCGATGCGCTGAAGCAGACCTACTGCAGCACCATCGGCGCCGAGTTCATGCACATCGTCGATTCCGAGCAGCGCCACTGGTTCGCCCAGCGCCTGGAAAGCGTGCGCGGCCGTCCGACGTACTCCGCCGACGCCCGTTCCCACCTGCTCGAGCGCCTGACCGCTGCCGAAGGCCTGGAAAAGTACCTGGGCACCAAGTACCCGGGCACCAAGCGCTTCGGCCTGGAAGGCGGCGAGAGCCTGATCCCGATGGTCGACGAGATCATCCAGCGCTCCGGCTCCTATGGTGTGAAGGAAATCGTCATCGGCATGGCCCACCGCGGCCGTCTGAACGTCCTGGTCAACACCCTGGGCAAGAACCCGCGCGAGCTGTTCGACGAGTTCGAAGGCAAGAAGCTGGTCGAGATGGGCTCGGGTGACGTGAAGTACCACCAGGGCTTCTCCTCCAACGTCATGACCACCGGCGGCGAAGTCCACCTGGCCCTGGCGTTCAACCCCTCGCACCTGGAAATCGTTTCCCCGGTGGTCGAGGGCTCGGTGCGCGCTCGTCAGGACCGTCGCAAAGACGGCACAGGCGACAAGGTCGTACCGATCTCCATCCACGGTGATGCCGCCTTCGCGGGGCAGGGCGTGGTCATGGAGACCTTCCAGATGTCGCAGACCCGTGCTTACAAGACGGGCGGCACCATCCACATCGTGATCAACAACCAGGTCGGCTTCACCACCAGCCGTCAGGACGATGCTCGTTCCACCGAGTACGCGACCGACGTGGCGAAGATGATCCAGGCGCCGATCTTCCATGTGAATGGCGACGATCCGGAAGCGGTCCTGTTCGTGACCCAGCTGGCCGTCGACTACCGCATGCAGTTCAAGCGTGACGTGGTCATCGACCTGGTCTGCTACCGCCGTCGCGGCCACAACGAGGCCGACGAGCCGAGCGGCACCCAGCCGCTGATGTACCAGCAGATCGCCAAGCAGCGCACCACCCGCGACCTCTATGCCGACGCATTGATCGCCGCAGGCGTGCAGAGCACCGAGCAGGCCCAGGAGAAAGTCGACGAATACCGCGACGCTCTCGACAACGGCCTGCACGTGGTGAAGAGCCTGGTGAAGGAGCCCAACAAGGAGCTCTTCGTCGACTGGCGTCCGTACATCGGCCACGCCTGGACCGCGCGTCACGACACCCGCTGCGACCTGAAGACCCTGCAGGACCTGTCCAACAAGCTGCTGGAAACTCCGGACGGCTTCGTCATGCAGCGTCAGGTACAGAAGATCTACGAAGACCGCGCCAAGATGGCTGCCGGTGGCTTCCCGATCAACTGGGGCTTCGCCGAGAACCTGGCGTACGCCACCCTGCTGTTCGAAGGTCACCCGGTCCGCATGACCGGTCAGGACGTCGGCCGCGGCACCTTCTCGCACCGCCACGCGGCGCTGCACAACCAGAAGGACGACTCGGTCTACATCCCGCTGGCCAACCTGTTCGACGGCCAGCCGCGCGTCAGCCTGTACGACTCCTACCTCTCGGAAGAAGCTGTACTGGCATTCGAATACGGCTACGCCACCACCACCCCGGATGCACTCGTGGTGTGGGAAGCGCAGTTCGGTGACTTCGCCAACGGTGCGCAGGTCGTGATCGACCAGTTCATCACCAGCGGCGAAACCAAGTGGCAACGCCTGTGTGGTCTGACCATGCTGCTGCCGCACGGCTACGAAGGCCAGGGTCCGGAGCACTCCTCCGCGCGTCTGGAGCGTTACCTGCAGCTGTGCGCCGAGCAGAACATCCAGGTCTGCGTGCCGACTACCCCGGCCCAGGTCTACCACATGCTGCGCCGTCAGGTGATCCGTCCGCTGCGCAAGCCGCTGATCGTGATGACTCCGAAGTCGCTGCTGCGTCACAAGCTGGCCATCTCGACCCTGGAAGATCTGGCCGACGGTTCGTTCCAGACTGTGATCAACGAGATCGACAGCCTGGATCCGAAGAAAGTCGACCGCATCGTGCTGTGCAGCGGCAAGGTGTACTACGACCTGCTGGAGAAGCGTCGTGCCGAAGGTCTCGAGAACATCGCGATCGTTCGTATCGAGCAGCTGTATCCGTTCCCGGAAGACGATCTTGCCGAGGTGCTGTCGCAGTACAAGAACCTCAAGCACATCGTCTGGTGCCAGGAAGAGCCGATGAACCAGGGCGCCTGGTTCTGCTCGCAGCACCACATGCGTCGTGTCATCGCCGCGCACAAGAAAGGTCTCAACCTGGAATATGCGGGCCGCGAAGGCTCGGCAGCTCCGGCTTGCGGCTACGCTTCGATGCACGCCGAGCAGCAGGAAAAACTGCTGCAGGACGCCTTCACCGTTTAACGCCAACGCGCAGTTGATACCGAATTTAAGGAAACACACATAATGGCTATCGAAATCAAAGCCCCAACCTTCCCGGAATCGGTTGCCGACGGCACCGTCGCAACCTGGCACAAGAAGGTCGGTGAAGCCGTCAAGCGTGACGAACTGATCGTCGACATCGAGACCGACAAGGTCGTGATCGAAGTACTGGCCGAGGCCGACGGCGTCCTGGCTGAGATCGTCAAGAACGAAGGCGACACCGTTCTCTCCAACGAGCTGCTGGGCAAGCTGAGCGAAGGCGGTGCTGCCGCTGCCGCTCCGGCTGCCGCCTCGGCTCCGGCTGCCGCTCCGGCCGCTGCTGCCCCGGCTGCCGCCGCTGGCGACGACAACATCCTCTCGCCGGCCGCCCGCAAGCTGGCCGAGGAGAACGGCATCGACCCGAACAGCCTGGCCGGCACCGGCAAGGGTGGTCGCGTGACCAAGGAAGACGTCGTAGCCGCTGTTGAAGCCAAGAAGAACGCTCCGGCTGCCGCTCCGGCCGCCAAAGCCGCCGCTCCGGCTGCTGCCGCCGCTCCCGTGTTCGCCGCTGGCGACCGCGTCGAGAAGCGCGTTCCGATGACCCGCCTGCGCGCCAAGGTTGCCGAGCGTCTGGTCGAAGCCCAGTCCTCCATGGCCATGCTGACTACCTTCAACGAAGTCAACATGAAGCCGATCATGGACCTGCGCAACAAGTACAAGGACCTGTTCGAGAAGAAGCACAACGGCGTTCGCCTGGGCTTCATGTCCTTCTTCGTCAAGGCCGCCACCGAAGCCCTGAAGCGCTTCCCGGGCGTCAACGCCTCGATCGACGGCAACGACATCGTCTACCACGGCTACCAGGACATCGGCGTAGCCGTTTCCAGCGACCGCGGTCTGGTCGTTCCGGTTCTGCGTAACGCCGAGTTCATGAGCCTGGCCGAGATCGAGAACGGCATCGCCACCTTCGGCAAGAAAGCCAAAGACGGCAAGCTGTCCATCGAAGACATGACCGGTGGTACTTTCACCATTTCCAACGGTGGCGTATTCGGTTCCCTGCTGTCGACTCCGATCGTCAACCCGCCGCAGACCGCCATTCTCGGCATGCACAAGATCCAGGAGCGCCCGATGGCCGTTAACGGCCAAGTGGTCATCCTGCCGATGATGTACCTGGCGCTGTCCTACGATCACCGCATGATCGATGGCAAGGAAGCGGTAAGCTTCCTGGTCACCATGAAGGATCTGCTGGAAGATCCGGCTCGCCTGCTGCTGGACGTCTGATACGTCAGTTCACACGACGGCCCCGTACTACACGACGGCCCCGCAAGGGGCCGTCCGCTTCACCGGAATAAGGATTGAGACATGAGCCAGAAATTCGACGTGGTTGTGATTGGTGCCGGCCCCGGCGGCTACGTAGCCGCTATTCGTGCCGCCCAACTCGGCCTGAAGACCGCTTGCATCGAGAAGTACATCGGTAAAGAGGGCAAGGTCGCTCTCGGCGGTACCTGCCTGAACGTAGGCTGCATTCCGTCCAAGGCCCTTCTGGACAGCTCCTGGAAGTACAAGGAAGCCAAAGAAGGCTTCGAGATCCACGGTATCTCCACCGGCGGCGTGAAGATGGACGTTCCGGCGATGGTTGCCCGCAAGGCCAACATCGTGAAGAACCTGACCGGCGGCATCGCCACCCTGTTCAAGGCCAATGGCGTGACCTCCTTCGAAGGCCACGGCAAGGTCCTGGCCAACAAGCAGGTCGAAGTGACCGGCCTGGACGGCAAGACCCAGGTTCTGGAAGCCGACAACATCATCATCGCCTCGGGCTCCAAGCCGGTTGAAATCCCGCCGGCCCCGCTGACCGAAGACGTGATCGTCGACTCCACCGGCGCCCTGGAATTCCAGAGCGTACCGAAGAAGCTGGGCGTGATCGGCGCTGGTGTCATCGGCCTGGAACTGGGTTCGGTCTGGGCTCGCCTGGGTGCTGAAGTTACCGTTCTGGAAGCCCTGGACAAGTTCCTCCCGGCGGCCGACGAGCAGATCGCCAAGGAAGCCCTGAAGGTCCTGACCAAGCAAGGTCTGAACATCCGCCTGGGCGCTCGCGTCACCGGTTCGGACGTGAAGAAGAAGCAGGTCACCGTGACCTTCACCGACGCCAACGGCGAGCAGAAGGAAACCTTCGACAAGCTGATCGTGGCCGTGGGCCGTCGCCCGGTGACCACCGATCTGCTGGCTGCCGACAGCGGCGTGACCCTGGACGAGCGCGGTTTCATCTTCGTCGACGACCACTGCAAGACCAGCGTTCCGGGCGTCTACGCCATCGGTGACGTGGTCCGCGGCGCCATGCTGGCGCACAAGGCCTCGGAAGAGGGCGTGATGGTTGCCGAGCGCATCGCCGGCCACAAGGCCCAGATGAACTACGACCTGATTCCTTCGGTGATCTACACCCACCCGGAAATCGCATGGGTCGGCAAGACCGAGCAGCAGCTCAAAGGCGAAGGCGTCGAAGTCAACGTCGGCACCTTCCCGTTCGCTGCCAGCGGCCGTGCCATGGCTGCCAACGACACCACCGGTCTGGTCAAGGTCATCGCCGATGCCAAGACCGACCGCGTACTGGGCGTCCACGTGATCGGCCCGAGCGCCGCCGAGCTGGTACAGCAAGGCGCGATCGGCATGGAATTCGGCACCAGTGCCGAAGACCTGGGCATGATGGTCTTCTCCCACCCGACTCTGTCCGAAGCGCTGCACGAAGCGGCCCTGGCAGTGAATGGCCACGCCATCCACATCGCCAACCGCAAGAAGCGCTAAGGAACGGGACCACGGCGGGGAGGGCGGCAGTCTTTTGCGAGGGGCTGCCGTCCATCCGCCGGATCGTTTCTCCCCCGAGGGGGACTCGGTCACAGGTGGCGTGGTGCCACGAGCGCCGCGCCGAATGCGCAATACCCAAGACGAAAACGGTAGACAAGCATGAATCTCCACGAATATCAGGGTAAGCAGCTGTTCGCTGAGTACGGCCTGCCCGTATCCAAGGGCTTCGCCGTCGACACACCCGAAGAGGCCGCAGAAGCCTGTGAAAAGATCGGTGGTACCGAGTGGGTCGTTAAAGCCCAGGTACACGCCGGTGGCCGCGGTAAAGCGGGCGGTGTGAAGCTGGTCAAGAGCAAAGAGGACGCCAAGGCGTTCGCCGCCAACTGGCTGGGCAAGCGTCTGGTGACTTACCAGACTGACGCCAACGGCCAGCCGGTCAGCAAGATCCTGGTGGAATCCTGCACCGACATCGACAAGGAGCTGTACCTCGGCGCCGTTGTCGACCGTTCCAGCCGTCGCATTGTCTTCATGGCCTCCACCGAAGGTGGCGTGGACATCGAGAAAGTGGCGCACGAAACCCCTGAGAAGATCCTCAAGGCCACCATCGATCCGCTGGTTGGCGCTCAGCCCTACCAGGGTCGCGAGCTGGCTTTCCAGCTGGGCCTGAAAGGCGACCAGATCAAGCAGTTCACCCACATCTTCGTTGGCCTGGCCAAGCTGTTCCAGGACTACGACCTGGCGCTGCTGGAAGTGAACCCGCTGGTGATCAAGAAAGACGGCAACCTGCACTGCCTGGACGCCAAGATCAACATCGACTCCAACGCCATGTACCGTCAGCCCAAGCTGCGCGCCATGCACGACCCGTCGCAGGACGACGCTCGTGAAGCCCATGCGCAGAAGTGGGAACTGAACTACGTCGCGCTGGAAGGCAACATCGGCTGCATGGTCAACGGCGCTGGCCTGGCCATGGGCACCATGGACATCGTCAACCTGCACGGCGGCAAGCCGGCCAACTTCCTCGACGTTGGCGGCGGTGCCACCAAAGAGCGCGTGACCGAAGCGTTCAAGATCATCCTGTCCGACAGCAACGTCGCTGCCGTTCTGGTGAACATCTTCGGCGGCATCGTTCGCTGCGACATGATTGCCGAAGGCATCATCGGCGCCGTGAAAGAAGTCGGCGTGAAAATCCCGGTTGTCGTTCGTCTGGAAGGCAACAACGCCGACCTCGGCGCCAAGGTCCTGGCCGAAAGCGGTCTGAACATCATCGCGGCGACCAGCCTGACCGACGCTGCCCAGCAAGTCGTCAAGGCCGCGGAGGGTAAGTAATGAGCGTCCTGATCAATAAAGACACCAAAGTCATCTGCCAGGGCTTCACCGGCTCGCAGGGTACCTTCCACTCCGAACAAGCCATCGCCTACGGCACCAAGATGGTTGGCGGCGTGACCCCCGGCAAGGGCGGCACCACCCACCTGGGCCTGCCGGTGTTCAACACCGTCAAGGAAGCCGTGGAAGCTACCGGCGCTGACGCTTCGGTCATCTACGTTCCGGCTCCGTTCTGCAAGGACTCGATCCTGGAAGCAGCCTTCGGCGGCATCAAGCTGATCGTCTGCATCACCGAAGGCATTCCGACCATCGACATGCTGGAAGCCAAGGTCAAGTGCGACGAGCTGGGCGTACGCCTGATCGGCCCGAACTGCCCGGGCGTGATCACTCCCGGCGAGTGCAAGATCGGCATCATGCCGGGTCACATCCACCTGCCGGGCAAGGTAGGCATCGTGTCGCGTTCCGGCACCCTGACCTATGAAGCCGTGAAGCAGACCACCGACGCCGGCTTCGGCCAGTCCACCTGCGTGGGCATCGGTGGTGACCCGATCCCGGGCTCCAACTTCATCGACATCCTGAAGCTGTTCCAGGAAGACCCGAAAACCGAAGCCATCGTCATGATCGGCGAGATCGGTGGTTCGGCTGAAGAAGAAGCCGCTGCCTACATCAAGGCCAACGTGACCAAGCCGGTGGTGTCCTACATCGCTGGTGTGACCGCACCGCCCGGCAAGCGCATGGGCCACGCCGGCGCCATCATCTCCGGCGGCAAGGGCACTGCGGACGAGAAGTTCGCCGCCCTGCAGGACGCTGGTGTGAAAACCGTGCGTTCCCTGGCTGACATCGGCAAGGCCCTGGCCGAGCTGACCGGCTGGCCGGTCAAGTAAGCGCCTCGCTTACTCAACCGTCCGTCAACAGAGGCCACCTTCGGGTGGCCTCTGTCGTTATGGCTGCGTCTACAAAGTGTCGTTCAGGCGACATCGCCGATCATTGCGCGGACGATCTGACGTATGTCAGTGCAGTTCATCGGAATAGATCGTTAGGCTAGCAACTATATGAAGCGTCGCGTTCCCCACAAGGGAAGGCTCGCTCACCGTCCCTTCCTACCCGGAAGCGACGGCGATTCCGGACCGTCAAGGATGGCGGGACAACCAGAATGCAGGATGCACGTGGGCCACGAGCCCTTGGAAAACCTCTGCTATCGGACTTCCAAGAACAACTCTCCGTACCGATGACAGCAGCATCACAGGACAACCAGGCGTGAGCCGGCCAGTCCCGTCCGATGCGGCTTTGTCACGTCCGTACGGCGTGCGTGCCTTGGGAGACCACGAAACCGTTTCAGCACTGTGGTATTTCCCTTCATGAAAGTCTTGAAAGGCCAGGACATCCTGGCATTGGGTTTTATGACCTTCGCGCTGTTCGTCGGCGCGGGCAACATCATCTTCCCGCCGATCGTGGGCCTGCAGTCGGGGCCGCACGTGTGGATGGCGGCACTGGGCTTCCTGATCACCGCAGTCGGCCTGCCGGTGATCACCGTCGTGGCGCTGGCGAAAGTCGGCGGAGCGATGGATGCCCTCAGCCACCCGATCGGTAAAGTCGCCGGTGGGCTATTGGCGGCTGCCTGCTACCTGTCGGTCGGCCCGCTGTTCGCCACTCCGCGCACCGCCACCGTCTCCTTCGAAGTCGGCCTGGCGCCGCTGACCGGGGAGGGCGCCCTGCCGCTTTTCCTCTACAGCCTGGTGTACTTCCTCATCGTGCTGGTGATCTCGCTGTATCCGGGCAAGCTGCTCGATACCGTCGGGCGTTTCCTCGCGCCGCTGAAGATCATTGCCCTGGCCGCGCTGGGTATTGCTGCCTTCATGCTGCCGGCCGGCCCCATCGGCGTCGCTGAACCCGCCTACCAGACAGCGGCGTTTTCCCAGGGCTTCGTCAATGGCTACCTGACCATGGACACCCTCGGTGCGCTGGTCTTCGGCATCGTCATCGTCAACGCGATCCGCTCCCGTGGCGTCGACTCGCCGCGGCTGATCACCCGCTACGCCATCATCGCCGGCCTGATCGCCGGGGTGGGCCTGGCGCTGGTGTACATCAGCCTGTTCCGCCTGGGCTCGGGCAGCCATGACATCGCCGCCGGTGCCGCCAACGGGGCCGCCGTCCTGCATGCCTACGTGCAGCACACCTTCGGCTCGCTGGGCAGCACCTTCCTCGCCGTGCTGATCGCGCTGGCCTGCCTGGTCACCGCCGTGGGCCTGACCTGCGCCTGCGCCGAGTACTTCCGCCGCGTCCTGCCGCTGTCGTACCGCAGCCTGGTGATCATCCTCGCCGGCTTCTCGCTGCTGGTGTCGAACCTGGGCCTGACCAAGCTGATCCAGTTCTCGATCCCGGTGCTCACCGCCATCTATCCGCCGTGCATCGTGCTGGTCGCGCTGAGCTTCTGCGCCAGTCTGTGGCGCTCGCAGACCCGCATCGTCGCCCCGGTCATGGTCATCTCCTTCGTCTTCGGCATCATCGATGCGCTGAAAGGCGCCAAGCTCGACGCCTGGATGCCGGCCTGGATGGAACATCTGCCGCTGGCCGAACAGGGCCTCGCCTGGCTGATTCCCTCGGTGGCCATGCTGGCCGTCATGGTGGTGATCGACCGTCTGCTGGGCAAACCCCAGGAAGCGATGGCCTGATATCCCGCCATCCCTGAAAAAAGGCCGCCCACAAGGCGGCCTTTTTCATGCGGCCCGGTTTACCCGGTTGGCTAAGAATCAGCGTATGCCCTGGTTCCTCAGCGCTGTTGGGGTGTAGTCGACGCTGCTGGCTTTGAAGCCGAACTCCACCTGGGACTTCTCCTGGTTGGTCAGGCCCGACACCAGGTAACGGCCGTTGATCAGGTCGTAGATGGCTTCGACGCCCAGCCAGGGAATCTGCTTGTCGTACAGCGGCGTCATGAAGCTCTCGCCCACGCGCCAGAGGGTGCCGCGGCCGTCGTAATGGTCGGCGAGTACGGCCTGCCAGGTGTCCTCGTCGAGGAACAGCACACGGCGGGCATAGATGTGTCGCTCGCCAGCGCGCAGGGTGCCCTCGACCTCCCAGACGCGGTGCTTCTCGTAGCGCACCAGGTCCTGGTTCAGATGGCCGGGTTTGACCAGGTCGTCGTAGCGGTGGGCGGTGGAGTCGAGGGCGAAGCTGTTGTACGGCACGTAGATTTCCTTCTTGCCCAGCAGCTTCCAGTCGTAGCGGTCCGGCGCGCCGTTGAACATGTCCAGGTTGTCCGCCACGCGCAGGCCGTCGGAGGCCGGGTAGGGGCCGTCGTAGGCGATCTGCGGAGCGCGCCGCACACGACGCTGGCCGGCGTTGTAGACCCAGGCCATGCGCGGCTCGCGGACCTGGTCGAGGGTCTCGTGGACCAGCACGACGTCGCCCGCCAGGCGCGCCGGTGCGGTGACCAGTTGCTTGTAGTAGAAGAGGACGTTGTTGTCCTTGTCCGGGCTGTAGTCGGTGAGCTGGTCGCGGTAGCTGAACTGCTGCTGGAAGTAGGTCGGCGTGTAGGTACCGTTGGCGGTGGGCGTCGCCTGCACGTGCAGGCGCTGGGCGCTGCCACCGCGATAGCGGGTGATGTGGTTCCACAGCGCTTCGACGCCGCTTTGTGGAATGGGGAAGGGAATCGCCGTCTGGAAGTCCTTCAGGCCGTTGCCGCCTTCGACCAGGCTGGCATGCCGCGCATTGGCGGCCACGGCCTGCAATACGGCTGCCGGGTAGGTCGCCGAGCGGTGCGCGGGATACACGTTGAGGTGGTAGTCGGGGTAGCGCTGCAGCATCGCCTGCTGGCCGGGCGTGAGGTTCGCCGCGTACTGCGCCATGTTCTGCGCGGTGATGGTGAACAGCGGCTTGTCGGCAGCGAAGGGATCGCTCAGGCGGCCGTCGGCGCCGCGGCTGCCGGCGTTGGCCGGCAGGCCGCCGTCCCAGGCAGGAATGCTGCCGTCGGCATTGCCGGCGCGCTCCGCGCCCAGGGGCGTAAGGGCGTTGCCCAGTTTCGCCGCTTCCGCTTCGGGAACGGCGGCCTGGAGGTTGAAAGGCAGGGCCAGGAACAGCAGTGAAGCGCACGCAAGTTTCTTGTTCATGGGGTTTCTCCGCTTAGAACGACACGCCAAGGCTCAGGGCAAGGAAGTCCCGGTCGGTATTCACGTTGTACTTACCGCCGAAGAAGTTGGTGTAGGAAAGGCTCAGGTTGTAGGTGTTGAGGTAGGTGCCATCGACGCCCACGCTGATCGCCCGTGCGCCCTGGTTGAAGCCAGGTTCCGGGGCATAGCCGTGGACGTCGTGGGACCAGGCCAGGTTGGGCCGTACCGTGGCGCCGTCGATGAGGTCGGCGTACTCCCAGATCGCCCGCGTCTGGTAGCCCCAGGCGGTGCTGGTGACGAAGCCCGAGTCGTTGCAGTACTGCGGCGTGACGCTGTTGCCGGTGCACAGGCTGTTGTCGGGGTAAAGCGCGCCCTGGCCGAACACCGGGCTGCGGCCGTAGCGCAGCTCGTCGTCGCCGCCCAGGCCGCCGACGTGGGTGACGCCGATTTCGCCGATCAGGGTGAGGCGGTCGGCGCCCATCACCTGGTCGAAGAAGTGCGTGGCGGTGACCTGCGCCTGGGTCACCTCCTTGCGCCGATAGCCCTTGAGCGTCGCGTCGTTGGCCGGTGCCGGCGCATCGCCGTAGACCGGCGTGAGCGCCGGGATGCCCAGGGTCGCGGTGACCAGGTCGACCGGGTTGATCTGCACCGGCATGTTCGGCCGGTAGCTGATCTCGCCGGCCAGGGTGGTACCGGTGGGCAGGCTGGTGCTGAAGCTCAGGCCGTAGAGCTGGATGTCCTCGGGGTAATCGGCAAAGTACTGCGCGCTGCCCAGGCGGTAGGCCTGGGTCAGCTGCTGGCCGGCGCTGCTGCCGATCACCGCGCCGCAGAGGGCGTCGGGTATGCCGAGGTTGCCGCACAGCTGCGGGGCGAAACCCAGGTCGGCGGCATGCGGGCCGCTGCGCACGCTGAGGTAGGGCTGGCGGCTGTGGTAGTTGATGAAGTAGCCGGCGAACTCGCTGTCCAGCTCCGGGGCGAACCAGCGCAATGCCGCACCCCACTGGCCGTCGTCGCGCGCTTCGCGGTCCTTGCCACGGGGGATGACGATGCCCTCGTCGGTCAGGTTGATCCCGGCCGGCGCCAGGGCCTGGACCGCCAGCGGGTTCTGGTCGATCACCGGGCCGGCCGCCAGGCCGTTGCAGCCGTCGGCCATCACGTCGGTGGTGGAGAAGAAGGTGCCGCAGTTGTCGATCACGGTCTTCTGCCATTCCAGCTGGTAGAAGGCCTCGGCGGACAGGTGCTCGCTGAAGTTCTGCGACACGTAGAACATGTTGACCGGGATCAGCCCTTCCTTGATCTCCGAGCCGGGCCGGCGGAACGCTGCGACGTCGATCGGGTTGATGGCGTTGATGCCGCCCTGGATGAAGGTGCTCTCGCCCCAGCTCACCACCTGCTTGCCCAGGCGCACGGTGCCGGGAAGGTCGCCGATGCTGTAGTTGTGGTACAGGAAGGCGTCGAGGAACTCGGCGCCGGAGGCCTTGGCGCCTTCCTCGCGGCCGTGGTCGTCGATGTCCTTGAAGTGCAGGTGCTCGTCCTTGAGCTTGAAGTCGTACCAGTACTTGCCACGGACGAAGGCACCGGAGTCGCCGTACTTGAGCTCCAGGTCGTGGATGCCCTTGAACACCTTGGAGAAGGTGTCGCCCTCGCGGAAGTTGCGCTTGCCGTCGTCGGAGCTGTGGCTGTGCAGCAGGCCGGCGTCGGCGTTGCGCATGGCCCAGCTGGCGCCGACCGACAGGCTGGAGTCGAACTGCCCCTCGATCTCGCCGAGGGAGAAGGTGAAGGCCTGCGCGCCGTCGCCGTGAAGGGCCAGGCCTATGGCGGCGGGAAGTGCGAGCAGGTGCAAGGCGGGTGATCTGCGGCTCATCTGAAACGACCTCTTGTTGTTGTTCTGTCGTCTGCCGGCCCTTTTTCGGGCGCAGCGGTTCCCCGCTGGCCCGCGGTGGGCGGGCCAGTTGATGAAGGTGGTGGGGTGGAGGTGCTAGAGGCTCAGGTCGAGGGCGTCCTCCCCGAGCGTGATCTCGCCCGAATACTCATCGGCCATGCCGCTGACGAACATCCGCCGGGCGAGGAGGTTGTCCGGAGCGGGAATCAGGTGGGTGAGCACCAGGTGGCGCACGCCGGCGCGCTGGGCCAGGCGTGCCAGCTCCAGGGTGTCGGCGTGGTAGTCGAGCACGCGCACCGCCTGCGCGCCGCGATCCTTCTGCCCGGTGCGTTCGAGCGCGGCGGCGCCCTCGCGGACCAGATGTGCATTGATCGCCTCGTGGACCACCAGGTCGGCATCGCGCATGGCTTCGAGATAACGCTCGCTGACGCGGGTGTCGCCGCTGATGAACAGCTTCCTGCCCTGGTAGCGCAGCACGTAGCCGTAGGCCGGTTCCACCGGGTGGTGGTCGACGCGGTAGGCATCGATGGTCACGCCGGCCTGGTCGTAGACCCGAACCGACTCCTGCCCCTCGGCGATCTCCACCTGGCGTGGCTCGGCTAACGCCAGCTGCCTGTTGCTGGGAGGCAGGGCATGGGCGCTGCGGTAGCTGGCGTCCTGGGCGTAGGCCATGGCCAGTCCCTCGACGACCTGTTCGACACCGGGCGGGCCATAGACCAGGAAGGGCGTCTGCCGACCGTAGATCCAGCTGTGGTTGATCAGCGCACCGAGGCCGTTGAAGTGGTCGGAGTGCCAGTGGGTGATGAAGACCTGGCTCAGCGCCTGGATCGGCACGTGGCTGGTCTCCAGGTTGCGCATGGCGTTCTCGCCGGCATCGAAGAGGAACAGCCGGCCGCCGGCCGCCACCAGCGTGCAGGACTGGCCGCGGGTAGCGTTGACCTGCGGCGTACCGGTACCGCAGAGGATGACGCGGATGGCGTTGCCGCCCTGGATCAGGGACTGGTCGGTGCGGTCCTTGACCATGGCGTCCAGGGCCGCGTGCTGGATGCGTTCGCAGCCGGGGAGGGCGAGGATGAGCAACAGGGCAAGGGCTCGGGGCAGTCGGAGTCGCATGGCACTTCCTTCATCTTGTTCTTGTTCTGGAGGCGAGCGGTGCGGTCGGGCTCAGCCGTGCCAGTCCACCGCGAAGCTGTAGCGGCCCAGGGCGCGGGCCAGTTCATCGCGCCCGGAGCCGGCGCGAACCTGAGCCACCAGCCCGCGACGGGCGTCCTGCACCACCTCCACGGTGATGCCGGCGAGGCCCTGGTTATCCGCTTCCTGATGGATCGCTCGGGCGATCTCGCGTTGCTGCAGCGCGGGCTTGAAGATCTTGCCCACCGGCGTCACCGGCAGGGCGTCGAGAATCTCGATGCGCTTGGGCACCGCGGCGCGTTCGCTGATCCGCTGGTTGGCGAAATCCAGCAGCGCGGCAGTGTCGGCACGCTGACCGGCGGCGAGCTGCACATAGGCCACGGGAATCTCGCCGGCATGCGGGTCGGGGCTGCCCACCGCTGCCACAAGCGCTACCGCCGGGTGGGCCTGCAGCGCTTCCTCGATCTGCTTCGGATCGATGTTGTGGCCGCCACGGATGATCAGCTCCTTCTTGCGCCCGGTGAGCCAGAAGTAGCCCTGGGCGTCCTGCCGCCCGAGGTCGCCGGTGTTCAGCCAACGCTGCCCGCCGATGTCGATCCAGAGGCCCTTGTTGTGACTGGCCTCGAGGTAGCCGAGGAAGACGTTCGGGCCGTGGATGGCGATCACCCCGACTTCGTCGGCTTCTGCGTCGCGCAGGTAATCGCCGTGGTCGTCGAGAATCACCGCGCGCATACCCTGGTAGGCTAGGCGCAGGCCGATGGAGCCAATCGGGCGCTCGCCGTTGGGCGGGTTGCTCGACGAGACGCAGGCGCCTTCGGTCAGGCCGTAGCCTTCGAGGATGCGTACACCGACCACCCGTTCGAACTCGCGGAACAGCTCCACCGGCATCGGCGCGGCGCCGCACAGCGCGTACTGCAGGCTGGACAGGTCATGGCCGGCGGTGGGTTGCTGCAGCAGCGCCGAATAGACGGTCGGCACGCCGGAGAAGAACTGGATGCCGAAGTGCTGGACCATTGCCCAGAAGGCTGGGATGACCCCTTCGCCACGATAGCCCTGGGGCGTGCCGATGATTACCCGGTCGCCATGGGTCCAGGGCATCAGCCCGGTGACCAGTTGGCCGTTGACGTGGAACAGTGGCAGCCCGCAGAAGATCACCTGGCCGCTCTGGCGTGGCTGCAGGTTGGCGGCCATGGCCCAGGCGTTGAAGACCTCCGAGCCGTGGCTGCGCTTGGCGATCTTCGGCAGGCCGGTGGTGCCGCCGGTGCAGAAGTAGGAGGAGGGTTCCTCCGCGCGGATCACGCGGCCGCTGCTGAGCTGCTTGCCATTCTCGCGGCGCATCAGGCGGCGCAGGTCGTGGAGGCGCAGGCGCGGGTGGCGCCCGCGTTCGCGCCGGGCCATCCAGCGCAGCGCCAGGGATGCCATAGCACCGACGTAAGGCGCCATGCTCACCCAGAGCACATCGCGTACGCCGGGCAGGCTGTCGAGCTGGCTGGCCAGCTTGGGCCACAGGTCGCTGCCGGGTGTCGGCGCCAGGGTCACCACCAGCCGTGCATTGGCGGCGCGCAGCAGGTCACCGATCTGCGCGGCCTCCAGCAGCGGGTTGATTGCCAGGACGATGCCCGCGGCTTCGCCGCCCCAGATGACGAAATGGGTTTCCGGCAGGTTCGGCAGGAGGAAGGCGACCACGTCCTTCGGGCCGATACCGAGCCGATGGAAGGCATTGGCGGCGCGGGTGATGTCGGCGAACAGCTCGGCGTAGGTCCAGTCGTGGGTGCGGCGGAAGTTGCTGGCGTCGAGGAAGAAACTCAGCGCCGTCGCCTGGCCGTGCTGCACCGCGCAGCGCCGCAGGGCTTCATAGGTGCTGGCGGGCAGTTCGCGGCGGGCCAGCGGGACGCTCTCCAGTGCCTGGATGTCGGCGAGGGTCTGCACGGCCATCAGGCTTGCTCCACCACGCGGTTGCGCTGCACGCCCAGGTCGATTACGCCGTCGGCGCTGCGGATGCTCGCCTCGACCAGGTCGCCGGCCTTGAGGTACTGGCTGCGCCCCGCCTGCGTCTTGAGGAAGGCTTTCCACTTGATGTGCTCGGGCAGCAACGCGGCAATGCGCTGCTTGGCCGGCGAGGGGACCGACAGCGCACAGCCAGCCGGCGTGCCGGTGGCGATCAGGTCGCCGGCGGCGAAATCCTGCACGCCGGACAGTTCGCTCAGGGTCTCCGCCGGGCCGTGCACCAGGTTGGCGGTGCTGTCGCTCTGGCGCACTTCGCCGTTGACCGTCAGGCGCAGCTGCAGCTCTTTGAGGTAGCGCATGTCGTTCTTCTGCAACAGACACAGGTAGGGGCCGACCGGGCCGAAGGTGCGGAAGCTCTTGCCCTTGTAGAACTGCATCTGCGGGATCTGGATGTCGCGCGCCGAATAGTCGTTGACGATCACCACGCCGGCGATGAACTCGTGCAGGTTGGCGTCGGTCACCGCCACCTTGCCGCTGATGTCGCGGCGCAGCACCAGGCCCAGCTCGATCTCGTAGTCGAGGAAGCGTACCTGGCGCGGTTTGATCAGGTCGCTGTCGGCGGCGACGATGCAGCTCTGCGCCTTGGTGAAGATCATGTTGAAGTGCTTGGCGTCCGGGTCCATGCCCGACTCGATCATGTGCTGGCGGTAGTTGGCGCCCTGGCAGACGAACTGCTGGTCGCGGGTGATCGGCGAGAGCAGCTTCACCGAGTCCAACGCCAATTCATCCCCGTGCACGTTCGTGAGTTCCTCGACCTCAACCTGGCGGATCAGCTCCCCGGTGCTGGCGTAGCGGCCGGGCAGGGGGCTGATGCGCCCCTGGCGCAGTACGCCCCAGCGGGTTTCGTTCTGGTGTTCGAAGCGGACAAGGTGCACGGGCATCGGAGCGACTCCTGGTACTGCGGTGGGCCGCGTCGGGGCGGCGATTGTTGTTGTGCTTCTGGGTGTACGGCGGGCCTAGCCGAACATCCGCGCCAGCGTGATCAGCTTGCGCAGCGTCAGGTCCGGGCTGTGCCGCAGGTTGTGCAGCAGGATGCGCAACTTCTGCAGGTTCATCGCCGGCTTGGTGAAGCTCTTGGGCATGCGCTGGCCCCATTGCGACATGGCCTCGGGGCTGACGCCGTGCAGCCCGGTGGGGCGCTCGGCGGTGAACAGGTCGCCGTCGCAGTAGTGCTCGTGCTTGTCGCCCCAGGGGTCCTGCCAGTAGTCGAAGATCTGGCTGCCGAGGATGTGCCGGCCCATGCCCCAGGCATGCTTCCAGCCGCGCTCGCGCAGTACCCGCTGGCCCATGCCGACGGCGTCGGCATCCACCACTTCGTAGGCGCTGTGGCTGTAGGCGGCCATGAAGCCCTGGGCCAGCGCCAGGGTGTGGTGGTCGGCGGGCGTATCACCCAGGTCCAGGCGCAGGAAGGCCACGGCCGGGGAGCCATCGGGCAGCACCTGCACGTCGCTGGGGATGAAGCCGAAGTGCTCGGTGTACCAGGCGCAGGTGGCCTGGTAGTCAGCCACTTCGAGTACCACGTGGCCGAGCTTGATGATGTCCGGCGGCGCCACCGGCGGGCGCTGGGTGGCGTTGATTCGCGGCGCCTCGTCGACCTGGTTCAGCGGCAGCGCCGGGCGATGCACCAGTTCATTGGCTGGCTGCTGGCCGTGGATCGCCTCGACGACGAAGCCGGAAGGATCGCGCAGGCTCACGCTTTCGCCGCCGCCGGGTGTGCCCGGCTTCTGGATCGCCGATGCGCCCGGCAGGCGTGCCAGCCGTTGCAGGTCCTCACGTGCCTCCACGATGAGGCCGAAGCCGACAAAGCGCGCCTGCGCCGCCCGTTCCACCCGATAGCAGTAGGGCGCCGGGCCGGTGCCGCGCAGGTACAGGCAGTCGGCGTCGCGACGCGCCAGGGTCAGGCCGAAGTCGCCGAGAAAACGTTCGGCCTGCTCCAGGTCCGGGCGCTCGAAGATCAGGTGGGCGAGCGCCCGAGCCCTGACCGTCGGCTGCGGATGGCGCGCCGGCTGCGGCGTGGCCAGGGCGGCAGGCTGACTTGTTGAAGGGGGCTGACGGCTCATGCTTGTTGTTCTCCGTGGCTTTCGTCAGGCAAGGCTTCGCCATCGCCCCTGAAAAGGGGCGTTGGCAGGTTCGGGTGGATCAGTCTGCGGGTGGCAGCATCGGCAGCTCACCGGTGGACAGGCTGCGTGCTTCCTCCGGCGCCACGCCGAGCGCGCGCAGGGTCAGTTCCGCTGCGTCGCTGCCGGCCTGACGCCAGGCCCGGTGGCCCTCAAGGACCAGGAATATGGAGCTGAGCACGGCGCCGGCGATCATCGAGATCGCCGACGGCAGCTGCTCCTGGCGGAAGCTGTAGCGGCCGTTGGCGAGCCCGCTGAGCAGATCGGCGGTGGGCGGGCCGAACCACATGCCGCGCAGCGATTCCTCGCTCATCGAGAAGCGGCTGATGAAGGCGCCCCAGTGCGGTTCCTCGTGGGCCCGGCGGATGAAGAAGCGAATGCCGTTGGCCAGGCGCAGTGCCGGGTCCGAGGTCTCGCCGAAGCTCTTCACCACGCGCTGATGCATTTCTGCCGCCAGGTGGCTGGCCACGTGCTGGAAGAGGTCGTCGATGGACTGCAGGTTGTTGTAGATGGTGCCCCGCGCCACACCGGCTTCCTGCGCGAGGTCGCTGATGTTCACCTGGCTGGCGCCTTTCTCGGCGAACAGGCGCAGGGCGGCCTGGTGGATGCGGCGTTGTACGGGGTTGAGGGTTTCCATGAAAAGACGGCTCCAACGTCAAGCATGGAGTGATTGAACACGTGCGTTCAAAATAAGTCAACAGGGTCTATTGCTCACCATTTCTTCTGCTTTCTCCTGGGTTTATCCCGTCGTTAGCGGCCTTCCGGCACCTGGGTGGCATTCTGGAAAGGCTCTGGCCGGGAGGTTTCAGGGGTGGAACCCGATCAAGATTGATCTCCAGTTGACTGAATTGAACACTGGTGTTCAAAATGATTCGGCGATGTCTTCCCCTGGAGCAAGCAATGCAAGAGTCCACAACAACAACGACAACCTGTGACGTGATCATTGTCGGCCTTGGCCCCACCGGGGCGGTGCTGGCCAATCTGCTGGGCCGCTACGGCTGGTCGGTGGTCGGCCTGGAGCGCGACGAGGACCTGTACTACGCCCCGCGAGCCGTGCACTTCGACGACGAGATCATGCGCATCTTCCAGTTCGCCGGCCTGGCCGACGACATCGGCCGTACCAGCGAGTCGTTCACCGACATGGAGATCATCCTGCGCCCCGGGCGCAAGCCGGTCACCCGCTCGCGCATCGGCAGCCAGGACCGCCGCTACGGCCATCCCGGCGCCTGGTGGTTCCACCAGCCGACCCTGGAGCGGCATTTCCACGACGGTCTCAAGCGTTATCCCAACGTCACCCCGGTGTATGGCTGCCGAGTCACTGGCGTCGAGCAGGACGCCGACGGCGTGCGCGCCACCGCCGTGCAGCGTGACGGCAGCACACGGGTGTTCCAGGGGCGCTACCTGATCGGCTGCGATGGCGGCAAGAGCTTCGTCCGCCGCGAGGCCGGGCTGCGCCTGGAATCGGCCGATTTCGACGAGGCCTGGGTCGTGGTCGACACGAAAACCCGCTCCGGCGAGAAGGACGCACAGCTGCCCGCCAACCACTCGCAGGTGTGCAACCCGGCGCAGCCGGTGACCTACGTGCCCATGGCCGGCCCGTACTACGAATGGCAGTTCATGGTCACCGGCGGCAAGACCGAACGCGAGGCCACCGACCCTTACCTGGTACGCCAGCAACTGCGCGACTTCGTCGATCTCGACAAGATCGAGATCACCCGTATCGCCTACTACAAGTTCCACGGCCTGTGGGCCAACGATTGGCGCAATGGCCGGATCATTCTGGCCGGCGACTCGGCGCACCAGATGCCGCCGTTCCTCGGCCAGGGCATGTGCTCGGGCGTGCGCGATGCCAGCAGCCTGTGCTGGCGCCTGGACATGGTGCTGCGCGGGGCGGCGCGGGAAAAACTGTTCGACGACTACGAGGCCGAGCGCTCGGCCCATGTGCGCGAAATCATCAATGGCGCGATGTTCCTGGGCAACGTCATCCAGACCCGCCACCGCGCTGTGGCCTTCCTGCGCGACTGGCTGCTGTTCCGCATCGCCGGCATGCTGCCTTTCGCCAACAAGGCGTTCGCCGACAAGGCCAACCGCAAGAAACCGCTGGCCGCCGGCTTCTGTGGCTGGGGGCACCGGTTGTCCGGTCACCTGGCCCTGCAGCCGAAAGTGCTGCGCGACGAGGAGGGCGAGCGGGTGCTGCTCGACGAGGCGCTGGGCCACGGCTTTGCCTTGCTCGCCCGGCGCGGTTGCCTCGACACCCAGCGCGTCCCGCTGGAGCGCCTGGCGCAGCAGCTGGGACTGCGTGTGCTGGAGTTCGCCGAAGACCCGGACGGCCCGGTACTGGGCGACCCCACGGGCGCGCTGCAGGACTGGTTCGATGAAGCCGACATGGACTTCGTGCTGATCCGCCCCGACCGCTATGTCTTCGACGCCGGCCGCGCCGACCAGCTGGGGCGTGTCGCCGAGCGCTTCCTCGCCGGCCTGTCGCTGGTCCACCACAGCAATCAACCCCAAGGAGTGGCGGCATGATCGACACCCCCGTTCTCATCAGCGGCGCCGGGCCGGTCGGTCTGACCCTGGCGCTGAACCTCAGCCGCCTGGGGATTCGCTCGGTGCTGCTCAACGATCGCCGGCAGACCACCACGCATCCCAAGCTGGACGTGGTGAACTGCCGCTCGATGGAAATCTTCCGCCAGCTGGGCCTCGCCGAGCGTATCCGCGCGGCGGGCAACCCGGTCGATGCCAACCAGTATTCGGCGATGGCGGCTTCGGCCAGCGGGCCGTTCTACAGCGTGATGTCCGACCGTCACCTGATCTACCAGCCGGTCAGCCGGGCGGAGCAGGCCATCCGCGCCTGCCGCGACGGCAGCCTGCCGTTGGAGTCGATGCAGCGCATCGCGCAGATGCACCTGGAGCCGGTGCTGATGGCCGAGGTGGAAGCCGACCCGAACATCGAATTGCGCATGGGCTGGCGCCTGTATGGCTTCGAGCAGGGCTCCACCGGCGTGGTGGCGATGGCCCATGAAGTGGATAGCGGCGAAGCGCAGCAGTTCTTCGCCCAGTACCTGATCGGTTGCGACGGCCCCAACAGCCGCGTGCGCAACTTCCTCAACATCGATTACGACGGCACCCGCGACCTGGTCGGCGAGCTGTTCATCATCCACCTGCGCTCCGACGAGATCGCCGGGCTGTTCCCGAACAACCAGCCCTACTGGCACACCTGGCTGACCCGGCCGGGTTTCGCCGGCCTGCTGGTGTCGCCCGATGCCAGTCGCAACGACTACGTGCTGCACCGGCCTTTTGCGCCGCGCCCCGGTGAGTCGCTGGAAAGCGTGGTGGACGCTGCCCTCGGCACCCGGCTGCGCTACGAGATCGTCCAGTCCGGTCCCTGGCGCCCGCAGTTCCTGGTGGCCCGTTCGTTCGGCCGGCAGCGGGTGTTCATCGCCGGCGATGCCACCCACCAGTTCATGCCCACCGGCGGGCTGGGGATGAACACCGGGGTTGCCGAGGCACACAACCTGGCCTGGAAGCTCGCGGCCTGCCTGGCCGGCTGGGGCGGACCGCGCCTGCTGGAAAGCTACGAGGCGGAACGCCTGCCCGTGGCCCGACGCAACCGCGACCATGTGAAGAAGTGCGCGGCAGCGACCTTCGAGGCGCAGATGCGTCGCGACGATGGGCTGCTCGCCCAGGGGGCAGTCGGTGATGCGGCGCGCGAGGCCGCCGGGCGCGAGTTCGAGCGCAAGGTTTCGCGGCTCTACGAGTCGCTGGGTGTGGAGATCGGCTACCGCTACCACGGCTCGCCGGCGATCGAAGCGGACAGCGCCAGTGAGCCGGCGTATGAGGAGATTCGCTACACGCCCACCACCTGGTCCGGTGCGCGCCTGCCCAGCGCGTTCCGCGAGGATGGCACGGCGCTCTTCGATCAGCTTGTGCTGGGTGGCTACACCCTGCTGGCATTCGACACCGATGCCGAGGCCTGCGCACCACTGCAGGAGGCGGCGCAGGAGTGCGGCGTACCGCTGAACGTGCTGCCGATCCACGAGAAGTACCTGGCGACCCTTTACGAGCGGCGCTTCGTGCTGGTTCGGCCTGACCAACATGTGTGCTGGCGCGGCGACAGCCTGCCGGTCGATTGCTATTCGCTGTTCAACCGTCTGCGCGGAGCCCGCTGACCATGAGCCTGTTCATCGATTCGCTGAAACTGCGCCTGCTCCTGCTGGCCTCCATCCCGTTGCTGCGCCGGGCCGAACGCCGCTCGGCGCGCCTGCGCGAACTGCTCCACGAGGACTCCTTCGTGCTGCAGATCCGCACCACCGATGGGGTCGGCGGTTATTACCAGCTGCGTGGCGGAGTGCTCAGCCTGCATCGCGGCGAACACCGCCGACCGGACTTCATCCAGCACTGGCAACGCAGTGCGGATGCGCTGCGGGTGATGCTCAGTCGCGACGAAACCGACATGCTGCGCGCGGTTGAAAGCGGGCAGTGCCAGCTGCAGGGGCGCTTCGCGGTGGCCCTGTGGTTCAACGAAGCCATGAAGATCGCCCGGGCGGCTTAGCCCATACGGATCACACAAGGACAACAAGAATGACGATCCAACAAGGTCGAATCGACGTGCACCACCACATCATCCCGCCAGCCTTCGTCGAGGTCATGGCGAGCAAGGGCCTGGATAGGGTCGCCGGCGCGCCGCTGCCGAAATGGTCGCCGCAGAAGTCCATCGAGGTGATGGACCTCAACGGCATCCAGACCGCCATCACCTCGCTGTCGGCGCCGGGCGTGCACTTCGGCGGGGGAGTGGTGCAGGCCCGCGAGCTGGCGATGCGCTGCAACGACTTCGCCGCGCAGATGCGTAGTGATCATCCGGGGCGCTTCGGCAACTTCGCCGTGCTGCCCACCCCCTTCACCGAAGCTGCCTGCCGCGAGGCCATCCGTGCCCTGGATGAACTCAAGGCCGAAGGCGTGGTGCTGCTGGGCAGTACCGATGGCGTGTTCCTCGGCGATGAGCGTTTCGACGAACTGATGGCCGAACTGGACCGCCGCGCGGCCATCGTCTTCGTCCACCCGAACATGCACGAAAGCAGCGAAAAACTCGGCATCGCCGCGCCGGGTTTCCTGGTGGAATTCCTCTGCGACACCACCCGCGCCGCGGTGAACCTGATCCTCACCGGCACACTGGAGAAGTACCCGCGCATCCGCTGGATCCTCGCCCACGGCGGCGGTTTCCTGCCCTACGTGGCCTGGCGCGTGTCCCTGGCCAACGCCCTGCCGCAGTTCCAGGACAAGGCCCCGCAGGGGGTGATGACCTACCTCAGGCGCTTCTACTTCGACACGGCGCTGTCGCCGTCGCGCTACTCCATGGCGGCGCTCAAGGAACTGGTGGAGCCCTCGCAGATTCTCTTCGGCAGCGACTTCCCGTTCGCCCCGGCGCCGGTCACGACCTTGTCCTGCCAGACGCTGGAGCAGAACACCCTGTGGTCGGACACGCAGCGTTACGGGATCAACCGTGGCCACGCGCTGAGCCTGTTCCCGCAGTACCGGGACGCCCGCGAGCAGGTGGTGCCCGCGCCGATCCATAGCGGCGAGTCGTTCGCCAGCCGGGTCAAACGCAGCCTCACCCGCCCGCTCGGCGCCTATGTCGAGCGCGTGCGCAGCCGTTGAGCCAGGGCCACTACCGGAGAAGCGAATCCATGAGCACTCTGTTCGAACCATTGCGCCTGCCCAATGGGCAGGTGATCCGCAACCGCATCGCCAAGGCGGCGATGGAAGAGAACCTCGCCGATGCCGACCACGCTCCCGGCGAGACCTTGCTGCGTCTCTACCAGCGCTGGGCCGAAGGCGGCGCGGGGCTGATCATTACCGGCAATGTCATGGTCGACCGCCGCGCGCTCACCGGCCCCGCCGGGGTGGTGCTGGAAGATGACCGTATGCTGCCGCGTTTCAGACGCTGGGCCGATGCCTGTCGCAGCCAGGGCGCGCAGGCCTGGATGCAGATCAATCACCCGGGCCGCCAACTGATGGCCGATCTCGGCCAGCCAGCCCTGGGGCCTTCGGCCATCGCCGTGGATATTCCCGGTCTGAAGGGCGTCTTCGCCCAACCGCGGGCGCTGTCCGGCGCAGAGATCGACGGGTTGATCCAGCGCTACCTGAACGCCGCCGTGCTGGCCGAGCGTGCCGG
The DNA here is from genome assembly GCA_046940325.1 of Enterobacterales bacterium AE_CKDN230030158-1A_HGKHYDSX7. Classification (GTDB taxonomy): domain Bacteria; phylum Pseudomonadota; class Gammaproteobacteria; order Pseudomonadales; family Pseudomonadaceae; genus Pseudomonas. The sequence continues at coordinate 349,826 of JBKYMN010000007.1, forward strand.
CTTCACCGGCGTACAGGTGCACGCCGCGCACGGCTATCTGTTCAGTCAGTTCCTCTCGCCGCTGAGCAACCGGCGCGACGATGACTGGGGCGGCAGCCTGGAGAATCGCGCGCGCATCCTGTTGCGCACGGTGGAGGCGATCCGCGAGCGCGTGGCGCCGGACTTCTGCGTGGCGGTGAAGCTCAATTCCGCCGACTTCCAGCGTGGCGGTTTTGCGGCGGAGGACGCCGAAGCCGTGGTGCGCCTGCTCAACGAGCAGGGCGTGGACCTGGTCGAGCTGTCCGGCGGCAGCTATGAAAGCCCGGCAATGCAGGGCCAGACCCGCGACGGCAGTACGCTGGCGCGGGAGGCCTACTTCCTCGAACTTGCCGAGCGCATCGCCGCGACCGCGCGCATGCCGCTGATGGTCACTGGCGGCATTCGCCGGCGTGAGGTCGCTGAGCGCGCCTTGCAGGGGCCGGTGGCGATGATCGGCATGGCCACGGCACTGGCGGTCGATCCGACGCTGCCACGGCGCTGGCAGGCGGGCGAGGGTGCGCAGGTCGAGCCGATAGTCGTGGCCTGGAAGAACAAGGCCTTCGCTGCGGTGGCGACGCAGTCGGTAGTGAAGAAGCAACTGACGCTGCTCAGCCAGGGACGCCCGACCAATCCGCGCACGTCGCCGCTGCTGGCGCTGATCGGCAATCAGCTGAAGCTGCGCAAGCTGTCGCGTCGCTACCGGCGCTGGGTCGCGCAGGCCTGATGGGCGTTCAGTCGCCCTGCGGCAAGGGCAGGGCGGCTATCTTCGCGGCCTTGGCGGGCGTAGCGCCGAGGGCGCGGAGGATCATTTCGCCGAGCAGGATGTCCTGGCCCTCCGGCGCCCGGCCCTCGAGGCTGGCGCGGATGGCCCCGGTGGCGCAGGCGATCACCAGGTCCAGGGCAACGTCTTCATTGGCATAGCTGAACACGCCTTCGGCGAGCCCGCCACGCAGGTCTTCGCGCACGTGGTTGGCCAGCGTCGAGTGCATGGCCTGGTCGTAGTGGATCACCCGCAGCAGCGCGCTGGCCCACTGTGGGTCGGACTGGGCTTGCAGGACGAACATGCGCACCCCGATGGCCAGTCGCCGGGAACCGCTGGAAATACCGGAGCTGAGCTGGCTGATGGTCTCGGAGAAGTCGCTGGCCAGTGAGATGCCCACGGCTTCGGCCAGCTCCTCCCGCGTCTTGAAGTAGTTGTAGATGGTGCCGGTGGAGACCTGCGCCTCGGCGGCCAGGTCCTGGAACACCGTGGCCGCGATGTCCTGCCGGGCAAACACCCGCAGCGCCGCATCGAGCAGCCCCTGGCGGGTGCGGGCGCGCTTCTTGTGGCCGCGAGTGAGCGGTTCGCTGTCGTCTTCGCGGGGCTGGCGGTCGGTCATGGCGATCATTCGTCTGCGGAGCTGCGGCGATGATACGGGAAGCCCATGGCCGACCGGTACCCGCTCATGCCCGCAGCAGCGCCTGGCAATGGCGCAGCAGGTCGGCGGCCTGTTCGGGCCGGCCCTGGTGCATGATGATGCGGTCCGGGCGCACCACGGCCAGCGCCGGATCGGGCCAGGGCGCCAGCAACGAACCGTCGAGGGTTTCGGCGAGATCGGCGCGGCTGTCGTCGCGGGCATGGCCGATCTGCAGGAAGCTGCCGCCCAGCTCGAGCCATTGCTGTTGTTGCGCAGCGTCCAGCCAGCGACGTGGGTCGGTACCCAGGCCGACCAGTTGCAGGCGGTCCCCCAGCAACTGGTCGCTCAGGCAGATGCGCCCGGCGTTGCGCACCCAGGCCTGGGGGAACAGCCCGCCGCTGACCAGCCTGGCACCTCGTGGGCTGCGCACGAACAGGCCACGGCGGAAGCGGTGCTTGGGCTTGATGTCCAGTTCTTCGAAGTGCCGGCGCGCCGCCGGGATCAGGCGCAGCGTCTTCATCAGCCCGTGGATCAGTGTCGCCGCCAGCGCATTGCCAGGCATGACCAGGCGACCCATGAGCTTGGCCAGGTCGATCATCTCCCGTGCGTGGGGCTGGCGCTCCTGATCGTAGCTGTCGAGTATCTGTGGCCTGGCGCGGCCCTGCAGAACCCAGGAGAGCTTCCAGGCCAGGTTGGCCACATCGCGCAAACCGGCCACCAGCCCCTGGCCGACGAAGGGCGGGGTGATGTGCGCGGCATCGCCGACGAGGAATACCCGGCCCTGCTGGAAGCGCTCGCAGCAGCGGGCATGGAAGCGATAGACCGCCTGGCGCTCGATCGTCAGTTGCTGCGGCTCGATCCAGGGCGCGAGCAGGGCGCGGATGCGTTCCTGGTCTTCCATCTCGTCGCGGGTTTCGCCGGGGCGGAGCATGAATTCCCAGCGCTCGCGGCCGCCGGGGGCGGGCATGTGCGGTGTCGGCCGGCGGTGGTCGCAGAGGAATTCGACGTGGTCGATGGCCTTTCCCTGGCGCGCTCCGGCATCGACGATCAGCCAGTCCTCCGAGTAGGTCTGGCCGCTGAACTCCTGGCCGATCAACCCGCGCACCCGCGAGCTCGCGCCGTCCGCGCCGACCAGATAGCGGCAGCGTATCGGGTGCTGGATGCCGGCTTCATCGACGAGGGTGGCGCTGACGCCGCCGCCGTCCTGGGTGAAGTCCTTCAGCTCCAGGCCTCCCAGGCAGCGCAGGTTTGCATGGTGCCGGGCCTGCCGGCGCATCGCCTGTTCGAGATCCGGTTGATAGAAGGTCACCAGCTTGTGGTGGCCATCGATGCGGCCACTGGTGTTGGCCTGGCCGAACTGGCCGACGATGGGGCAGTGCATCTTCACCTGGGGGATGACCACGGTGTCGAAGGCGTCTTCCTCCAGCCCGGCGAGCTGCAGGATGCGCAGTGCTTCATTGTCCAGGGCAATGGCGCGCGGCATGGGCAGGATGTCGTGGGCCTTGTCGATCACCAGGGCGTCCACGCCATAGCGGCCCAGCAGGGAAGCCAGCGTCGCGCCGACCGGGCCATTGCCGATCACCAGGACATCGACCGATTCGGGGAGGAGCTCATTGTTGTTATGCATGGGGGAGATCCGCAGCCAGAAAGTGGGCCCGGATGCTGCTGATCCGGGTAGGCGGAATCTAACAAAAATGACGATATCGTCAATATTGGTTTTTTAGTCAGAAATTCATCCGGCCTGATCGGGGCCCCGGTTGGGCAACAGGGGCGGCGGGCAAGGCTGGAGAAGGGCGGGCTTTCGACAGCGTAATTCGTGTCTTGAGGGTAGGATCTGGCGTCTATCGGCTGCGTATTGACTCAAACCCGTCTCGAATCGCAAGGAAATCCATGACCGACGTCGTCGACCTGTTCGACATCCAGTATTTCTGGAACCTGCTTGCCATCCTCTGGTTCCTCTTCTGCTGGATCGGCTACACCCGCTACGCCAAGACCAAGGCCCGCGATACCGCGTGCCTGGCCAGCGTGCTGCACCTCTACCGCCAGGACTGGATGCGCCGCGTGCTGCTGCGCGACAACCGCGTGGCGGACGCCAGCGTGATCGGCAACCTGGAGCGCAACGCGTCGTTCTTCGCCTCCAGCACCCTGATCATCCTGGCCGGCATCCTCACCCTGCTGGGCTCGGCGGAGCGCACGGTGTCGGTACTCGCCGATCTGCCCTTCGTCATGCCCCCCACCCGCGGCCTGTCGGAGTTCAAGCTGCTGTGCCTGGCGGTGGTGTTCGTCTATGCGTTCTTCACCTTCAGCTGGTGCATGCGCCAGTACAACTTCGCGGCGGTGCTGATCGGTTCGGCGCCCATGGTGGGGGAGCGCAATGTCGGTGAACTGGAGCGCAAGTCCTTTGCCGAGCGCGCAGCGCGAGTGGTTTCGCTGGCGGCGCACCAGTTCAACCAGGGGCTGCGTTCCTACTATTTCGGCATGGCCATGCTGGCCTGGTTCATCAACCCGTGGATCTTCATGCTGGTGACGGCGGGGGTGGTGGGCGTGCTGTATCAGCGCGAATTCCATTCCAGCGTGCTGCACGTGATGGTCTACACGCCGACTCCCCAGGGCGACGCGCCGCGGGACAACGACATTCCTCCCAGCGGCTGAAACGCCAACGGCAGAAACGACAAGGCCCGCAACATGCGGGCCTTGTGCTTTACGGCGAAGCGCTTACTGCTTCTGTTCGCTGCCGGCGGGCTCCTGCGGCGCGGTGGCCGGGGCAGCCGGAGTAGCCGGGGCGGCTTCAGGTGCCGGCGGGGTGGTCGGCGCCGGAGTCGCCGGCTGCTCGGTCGCGGCGGGTGCGGCCGGCGCTTTCGGCTCTTCTTTCTTGTCGCAGGCGGCAAGGCCCAGACCAGCGACGATCAGCAGAGCGAAGGGAAGGGTTTTTTTCATGCGGAGCCTCCATGTGCGGCTTTCCTGGTGTTAGCCCTTTGAACCGAGGTTGTGTGAATTAGTTCAACGAATATTCCCAAGGCCCTGAATTTCATCACTGCAGGAGTGACAACGGCCGGGGTATGATGCGGCCCCGTGCAGTCAATCGGTCGACCCCTCCCATGTCCGAAAACCCACTCCTGGAGCGCGCCCAACGCTTCCTGTCGGCGCTACGTCACTGCCAGTTGCTGGGCATCAGCGCACATGCGGCGGACGCCTCCGGGCTGACCTTGCGGCTTCCCTACAGCGAAGCCATCGTCGGCAACCCGGAGACCGGCGTGATCCATGGCGGCGCGATCACCACGCTGATGGACACCACCTGTGGCATCTCCACCGTCTGCGTGCTGCCGCAGTTCGAGATCTGCCCGACCCTGGACCTGCGTATCGACTATATGCACCCGGCCGAGCCGCATAAGGATGTCTACGGGTTCGCCGAGTGCTACCGGGTCACCCCGAACATCATCTTCACCCGTGGCTACGCCTACCAGGACGACCCCAGCGAACCCATCGCCCATGTCGTCGGCACCTTCATGCGCATGGGCAAGGCGGTCTCCGCCGGCGGCGTCAAGCGCGACGTCGAGGGAGGCCAGGGATGAGCACGGTGAATATCGAGGAACTGGTTCGCGCGGCCCACGAGAGCAAGAACTACGATCCGCTGCTGGACCTGATTCCCTACGCCCGGCTGCTCGGCATCCGTTGCCTGCGCCTGGGCGACGACGCGATCTTCCACCTGCCGGCCAACCCCGACAATATCGGCAACCCGACGTTGCCGGCGCTGCACGGCGGTGTCATCGCCGGCTTCATGGAGCACTCGGCGCTGTTGCACCTGCTGATGTTCATGGGCATCCCGCACATGCCCAAGATCATCGACTTCTCCATCGACTACCTGCGCGCCGGGCACTTCCGTGACACCTATGCGCAGTGCCAGGTCTGGCGCCAGGGCCGACGGGTGGCCAACGTCGCCATCACCGCCTGGCAGACCACCCGCCTGGAGCCGATCGCCACGGCCCGCGCGCACTTCAAGGTCGACGGCGCCTGAATGCAAACGCTGCTGATCCTGCTCGGCCTGCTGCTGATTCTCGCCGGCTACGTCTGGCTGATCGCGCGGGCCTTCGAGCGCAGTCTGTTCTGGGGTATCGCCAGCCTGTTGCCGCCGCTGGCCCTGCTGTTCGTGCTGGTGCACTGGCGTCAGGCGCGTAGCGCCGTCGCCCTCGGCGGGCTGGGCTGCATTCCGCTGGTGGTCGGCCTGACGCTGCTGGCCAGCCAGGACAGCGCGCGCCTGGAAGCCATCCTCCGCCTGGAGTGGCTCAAGCCCGAGCCGGCGGCCAAGCCGGAGCTGGCCATTGACCTGCGCGGCGAACTCAATGGCAAACCTTTTGTGCCGGAACAGGCCGAGTTCATCGACGGTGTACTGAGCCTGCGCGAAGGCCAGGACTTCTATGCCCACCGGGAAGTCCAGGTGCGCCTGGTCACGCCATTCGCCGGCCCGCTGAGGCTGGATGTGCTGCCCGATGACCAGGGCCGGCTGCCGGAGATCGAAGTCAGCTGGCTCGCGCCCGGCCAGGACCTGCCCGAAGCGATTCGCCTGCAGCGCGGCTACAGCCTGCACCTGGACCTGACGCCCAAGGCGCCCAACCGCATGGAAGGCGCTTTCCACCTGGTGCTGCCGGCCCAGATGCAGACCACGCTGTCGGGCTCCATCGAGGTCTACACCGACCGCCTGCGCTACCGCGACGGTGAGGTCGATACCCGTTTCGACTCCCGCGATACCCTGCGTTATGTGCTGCAGGACTACCTGGAACGGCGTTTCGCCCGGCGTGACGTCACCATTCTCCGCCTGCCCGCCCTGGATACCCAGCGCGGCTCTCAGGAGCTGGCGCTGAGTGTCGCGGTCGGTGGCGAGCCGCAGGACGTGCAGCTCGTGCTGGAGAAAACCCCGGCGCGCGGCTGGGGAGTGCGGGATGACCGTTATCCACGGCTGAAAGCCGCCAGTGCGGCGGCAGTTGCGCCTTCTGCCAGTGTTCGCGAGAAGGCCAGCACGCCACATCAACAGGCTCCGGAAAGCGGCCGCCTGTCCCTGGAGCGCCTGCAGGCATCGCCGCAGCGCTACCTCAACCGCAGCATGCGCGTGACCACCGAGCGCGGGCGCACCGCCGAAGGCATCTTCGTCGGCCTGAACGCCGACGGGCGCATCGTCATCCGCCGGGTCATCGAGGGGCCGGGCGAGGCCAGCTACACGCTGCGTCCCAGCGAAATCACCGATATCGAACTGCCGGCACACTGACCATTCGCCGGTCGGCGCCGGCGAATTTTCTCCAACCCCTTGAATTGGTTCGGGAAGCCCCCATCTCGCTGACATCGGCCGCAAGACGCGGCATTTGTCATCCTCGGAGCGAGAAACGATGAGCGCGGAGACTCAAAAAGAAACACTGGGCTTCCAGACCGAAGTGAAGCAGTTGCTTCACCTGATGATTCACTCCCTGTATTCGAACAAGGAAATCTTCCTTCGCGAACTGATTTCCAACGCCTCCGACGCTGCCGACAAGCTGCGTTTCGAGGCCCTGGCCAAGCCTGAGCTGCTCGAAGGCGGCGCCGAGCTGAAAATCCGTGTGAGCTTCGACAAGGACGCCAAGACCGTCACCCTCGAAGACAACGGCATCGGCATGAGCCGCGAGGAAGTCATCGCGCACCTGGGCACCATCGCCAAGTCCGGTACCGCTGATTTCCTGAAGAATCTGTCGGGCGACCAGAAAAAGGATTCCCACCTGATCGGCCAGTTCGGCGTGGGCTTCTACAGCGCCTTCATCGTTGCCGACAAGGTCGACGTGTTCACCCGCCGCGCCGGTGCACCGGCCAGAGAGGGCGTGCACTGGTCGTCCAAAGGCGAGGGCGAGTTCGATGTGTCGAGCATCGACAAGGCCGAACGCGGCACCCGCATCGTCCTGCACCTGAAGGACGGCGAGGACGAGTTCGCCGACGGCTGGCGCCTGCGCAACATCGTCAAGAAGTACTCCGACCACATCGCGTTGCCCATCGAGCTGCCGAAAGAGCAGGTCGGCGAAGAAGCACCGGCCGAGACCGAGTGGGAAGTGGTCAACCGTGCCAGCGCCCTGTGGACCCGTCCGCGCACCGAGGTGAAGGACGAGGAATACCAGGAGTTCTACAAGCACATCGCCCATGACTTCGAGAACCCGCTGACCTGGAGCCACAACAAGGTCGAGGGCAAGCTCGAGTACACCTCGCTGCTCTACGTCCCGGCCCGCGCGCCGTTCGACCTGTACCACCGCGAAGCCCCACGCGGCCTGAAGCTGTACGTGCAGCGCGTGTTCATCATGGACCAGGCCGACCAGTTCCTGCCGCTGTACCTGCGCTTCATCAAGGGCGTGGTGGACTCCAACGACCTGTCGCTGAACGTCTCCCGCGAGATCCTGCAGTCCGGCCCCATCGTCGACTCGATGAAGTCGGCGCTGACCAAGCGCTCCCTGGACATGCTGGAGAAGCTGGCGAGCAACGACGCCGAGGCCTACAAGGGCTTCTGGAAGAACTTCGGCCAGGTGCTGAAGGAAGGCCCGGCCGAGGACTTCGCCAACAAGGACAAGATCGCCGGCCTGCTGCGCTTCTCTTCCACCAGCGACGAGAGCGGCGAGCAGAGCGTGTCCCTGGCGGACTACATCGGCCGCCTGAAGGAAGGCCAGGACAAGATCTACTATCTCACCGGCGAAAGCTTCGCCCAGGTGAAGAACAGCCCGCACCTGGAAGTCTTCCGCAAGAAAGGCATCGAAGTGCTGCTGCTCACTGACCGCATCGACGAGTGGCTGATGAGCTACCTGCCGGAGTTCGATGGCAAGCAGCTGGTCGACGTCGCCCGTGGCGACCTGGACCTGGGCAGCCTGGACTCCGAAGAGGACAAGAAGGCCCAGGAAGAGATCGCCAAGGCCAAAGAAGGTCTGGCCGAGCGCCTGAAGGCCGCGCTGGGCGATGAAGTCGCCGAGGTGCGCGTGTCCCACCGCCTGACCGATTCGCCGGCGATCCTCGCCATTGGCGAACAGGACCTGGGCCTGCAGATGCGCCAGATCCTCGAAGCCAGCGGGCAGAAGGTGCCGGAAGCCAAGCCGATCTTCGAGTTCAACCCGGCCCACCCGCTGATCGAGAAACTCGACGCGGAAGCCGACGAAGACCGCTTCGGCGAGCTGACCCACATCCTCTTCGACCAGGCTGCCCTGGCCGCGGGGGACAGCCTGAAAGACCCGGCCGCTTATGTGCGCCGTCTGAACAAGCTGCTGGTGGAGCTCTCCGCCTAAGCTTGCGCAGAAGCAAAGCCCGCCTCGGCGGGCTTTGTGCTTTTCTACCCTCCGACGAACCCAAGGGGAAAACCCAATGAGTCAGATCAGCGTGCAACCCGTCGCCTACAGCCTCGATGGCCAGGCCTTCGAAGGCCAGCTGGTGTTCGATGCTTCCAGCTCCGCGCCGCGTCCCGGCCTGTTGATGGCGCCGAACTGGATGGGTGTCAGCCAGGGGGCGGTGGATATTGCCAGAAAGGTCGCCGAGCGCGGCTACGTGGTGCTGGTGGCCGATCTCTATGGCAAGGACGTGCGGCCCAATGGTCCGGAGCAGGCCGGTGCCGCCATGATGCCGCTGAAGAATGACCGGGCGTTGCTGCGCAAACGCATGCAGTTGTCGCTCAAGACGCTGCTGGACCAGGCCGCCAAGGCCCCGCTGGACACCACGAAACTGGCCACTTTCGGTTTCTGCTTTGGCGGCTGCTGCTCCCTGGAGCTGGCCCGTGATGGCGCTCCGCTGGCGGCGGCGATCTCGTTCCACGGGACGCTGGATACCCCGACCCCGGGGGATGCGAAAAACATCCAGGGCGCGGTGCTGGTCCTCGACGGCGCGGTCGATCCCTTTGTTCCGCGCGAACAACTGGCCGACTTCGCCAAGGAGATGATCGCTGCCGGCGTGGACTGGACCCTGACCAGCTACGGCGGTGCCGCGCATTCCTTTACCGACCCGCACGCGCAGATTCCCGGCAAGATGCAGTACGACGCCAAGGTGGCGCGCCGCGCCTTTGCCGCGATGTTCGACCTGCTGGACGAGCGCTTCACCGGCTGATCGCAACAGCAATGAAAACGCCGCGCCTCCCTTCGGAGTCGCGGCGTTTTTATTGGCCCTTCGTAGGAGCGAGCTAGCTCGCGAACGACCCGTAAGATGAGGCCGGGTTCGCGAGCAAGCTCGCTCCTACAAAAGCTAGGCTCGCTCGGGCGTCTCATCCGCCCGATAGCCGCGCACCCCGAACCAGACGATATACAGGTAGCACACCAGCGGGATGGCGAACGACGGCAACAGGCCGATGCGGTCCGCGAAGAAGGCCTGCACCAGCGGCACCAGTGCGCCGCCGACGATGGCCATGCAGAGCAGGCCCGAGCCCTTGCTGGTGAGGTTGCCCAGGCCCTCCAGGGCGAGGGAGAAGATGGTCGGGAACATGATCGAGTTGAACAGGCCGATGAGGATCAGCGACCACATCGCCACATGCCCGCCAACGCTCAGCGCGACCCCGATCAGCACGGCGATGGCCACGGCGTTGAAGGCCAGCAGGCGGTTCGGCGCGATGGCGCGCATCAGCGCGCTGCCGATGAAGCGCCCGACCATGGCACCGCCCCAGTAGAAGGACAGGTACTTGCCGGCCTGCTCGGCGGGCAGGCCGGCGATCTCCGGCTGGCCCATCAGGCTGACCAGGTAGCTGCCGATGGAGACCTCGGCGCCGACGTAGCAGAAGATCGCGATCACCCCGAACACCAGGTGCCGATGGGCGAAGATCGATTGGCGACCGGCCGCGCCATCCGTGGGTTCGCCATGGTGGATCTTCGGCAGGCGGAACAGCGCGATCAGCACGGCGATGGCGAACAGCAGGCCGGCCAGCACCAGGTACGGGGTCTTCACCGAATCCGCTTCGCTGGCGGCCGAGCTGCCGATCTGCGAGGCGGCGCCGGCGCCGATGGCGAGGATGGTCACCGAGCCCACCAGCGGGCCGACCGTGGTGCCCAGGGAGTTGAAGGCCTGGGTCAGGTTCAGCCGGCTGGCCGCCGTCGAGGCCGGGCCGAGGATGTTCACGTAGGGGTTGGCCGCCACCTGCAGCAGGGTGATGCCCGAGGCGAGGATGAACAGCGCGGCGAGGAAGAACGGGTAGGACTGCGCGCTCGCCGCCGGGTAGAACAGCAGGCAGCCGATCCCGGCGGTGGCCAGGCCGACGATGATCCCGCTCTTGTAGCCGAGCTTCTCCACCAGGCGCCCGGAAGGGAAGGACATGATGAAGTAGGCGCCGAAGAAGCAGAACTGCACCAGCGAGGCCTGCACGTAGGAGAGGGTGAAGACGGCCTTGAGGTGCGGCACGAGGATGTCGTTCAGCGAGGTGATCAGGCCCCACATGAAGAACAGCAGGGTCAGCACGGTCAGGGCGCTGGTGTGGCGATTGGCGGTGGACTGGTCCATCACGGACTCCTTGGGCCAGGAACTGGAAGCCCTGCCGGCGGCAGGCGTTCGAGGGCGGCGATGCTGCCGTAAAACAGCGCCGGAATCTTCACTCGACGCGTCATTTCCTTCATTGAGCGGCCGTTCTTGATCGGTTCTTCATCGCGGGCGCTAGCGCGGCAGTTCGATCCGCTGGGTTTCGCCCGGTACCGTTGCCCAGTCGCCGGCGGCCCAGCGTGCGCGAGCCTCGTCGATCAGGGCGGGGTCGCTGGCGACGAAGTTCCAGTTCATTCGCCGCGGCCCGTCCAGCGGGTCGCCGCCGATGATCACTGCGTGGCAGTCTCCGCAGGCGGACAGGGTGTAGGTCTCGCCCTCAGGCAGCACCACCAGTTCGTGCAGGGGCAACGGCTCATCGTCCAGCAGTGCTTCGCCTTCGATCAGATAGAGCGCACGCTCGGGGTGTTCGGCGGGGATCGCCAGGGTGGCGCCGGCGCTCAGCCGCAGGTCGGCATAAAGGGTGGCGGAGCGTACCGGCACCGGCGACTCCAGGCAGAAGCCGGAGCCGGCGATCAGGCGGATGCGCACGCCCAGGCTGTCGCTGTCCGGCAGGCTGGCGCTGGCATGGTGGCTGTAGCTCGGCTCGCAGCCTTCCAGTTCGCGCGGCAGGGCCAGCCACACCTGCAGGCCGTGCAGGCGCGAGCCGCTGTGCAGCAACTCGGCCGGCGTGCGCTCGACGTGGGCGACGCCGCGCCCGGCGGTCATCCAGCTGACGTCGCCGGGCAGCACGAGCTGGTCCGAACCCAGGCTGTCCTTGTGCTGCACCTGGCCTTCGAACAGGTAGGTGAGGGTGGACAGGCCGATATGCGGGTGCTGGCGGATGTCCATGCCGTGCTCGGGCGTGAAGCGGGTTTCCAGCATGTGGTCGAAGAACACGAAGGGACCGACGCTGCGGCGCTGGGCCGAGGGCAGCGGGCGCAGGATGGGCACGCCCTCGACGTCTTCGGCGCGGGGGCGGATGGTCAGCAGGTGGTCGCTCATGATGGTGTCCGGTGATCCGATCCTCGCATGATAGACGCTTCGCGCCGCGCCGACCCGTGCGGCGTCAGGCTGTCATCAGGCTGTCACGGCCATGTCATAGTCTCGCGCGGTCCCCAACAAGGAGTGCGACATGTCCATTTCCCGCCTGCCAGCAGTCCTGGCTCTCTCCCTGGCTTGCGCCTTCGCTTCCTCGGCTTTCGCCGAAGTGCGCGTCACCGGTCCGGTCGAGTACGGCGTCTTCGTCAGCAACTACAAGGATTACCAGCCGGGCGAGCGAGTGCTCACCCGCAGCGAGCAGGAGATCGACTCCACCACCCGCGTACCGGCCAAGCTGGGCACCAAGTTCGGCCTGCGCTACCAGCTCAGCGGCAAGGCCGAAGGCGACACCCCGCTGACCCTGCTGTACTTCACCCCCGGCGTGGTGACCCCGGACGGCCAGCGCCACGACAAGTTCGAAGTGGTGCAGAAACTGGTGGTGGGCGCGCCCACCGATGTGATGGCCTACCAGTTCACCGAGAACCACGAAGTGGTGCAGGGGCAGTGGCGCTTCATGGTGTTCCAGGGCGATCGCCTGCTGGCGGAAAAGACTTTTACCGTCGAGTAATTCTCGCGGTGTGAAGGCTCTGTGCAAGAAAAGGCCCGGCCATGTGCCGGGCTTTTCTTTGCCTGCTGAAAGGCACGGGATGACATCCTGTGATTGGCACGGGGGAAACAGTTTGTTACTTTGCCTGCACGATAGTCCCAACTCCGGCGTGCAAACAGAACAGGAGAGGGCGATCGGAGCGCCCGCAGGCGCTCTGGCAGGAGTGTTACTGCACGGTGGCCCGGCATAGTCCGAGGCGGCCGGCAGCCGAGAGACGAATAAGAACAGCACCGGGCGCAATGACCGGGGCGATAAATCTTGGCCATGGAGGTAATGCTGTTTATGAACAGTCGATTGGGTGCGCGTACGTCCATTTTCTGGGCGCCGCGACGGGCGGGGGCGGTGATGGGACTTCTGCCGCTGCTGGTAGCAGGGTCGGCCCAGGCCCTGGAGTTCAAGCTGGCCGACAACGAGATCACCGGCTCGCTGGACAGCACGCTGTCCTACGGCGCCATGTGGCGCGTGCAGGGCCGCGACAAGAACAACATCAGCGACATCAACGCCGACGACGGCAACCGCAACTTCGATACCGGCCTGGTTTCCCAGGTCTTCAAGCTCACCTCCGATCTCTCGGCCAAATACCAGAACTACGGCCTGTTCATGCGTGGCACTGCCTATTACGACACGCAGATCATGGACAAGCGCAACGACTACTACAGCACCACCGATGGCGTGGTGCGGCCCAGCCAGTCCTACCCGCAGGACGACCACTTCACCGACGACACCCGCCACATCGCCGGGCGCAAGGCCGAGCTGCTGGATGCCTACCTGTCCGGCAGCTGGGACGTCGCCGAGCACCCGCTGACCGGCCGCGTCGGCCGTCAGGTACTGAACTGGGGCGAGGGCGTGTTCTACCGGGGCGGGGTCAACACCATCAACCCGGTGGATGCCGCGCGCTTCCACCTGCCGGGCTCCGAACTCAAGGAAGTGCTGGTGCCAGTGGAGGCGCTGAGCTTCAACCTGGGCCTGACCGATGACCTGTCGATGGAAGCCTTCTACCAGTGGAAGTGGAAGGAGACGCGCCTGGATTCGGTGGGTACCTACTTCTCCGACACCGACCTGTTCAGCGACGGCGGCGAAACGGCCTACACCACCGAAACCGACCCGCTGATCAAGGAACTGCTGGCGGGCTACCCGACGGTCGCCTCCCTCGGCCTGCTGGGCAATGGCCCCCATGGGCCGAATGCCTTCCTCGACCCCAACACCGGCACCTTCAAGGTCGCCAACGTCGGCAAGGACATCGAGGCCCGCGACGACGGCCAGTTCGGCGTCGCCTTCCGCTACATCGCCGAGGAGCTCAACTCCACCGAGTTCGGTTTCTACTTCGTCAACTACCACGCCAAGGAGCCGCAGGTCGCCGTCGACCTGCGCAAGTACCAGGGCGTCGACGTCGATGCGCTGAACAACCTGCTCGGCCCGCTGGGCCTGGGCGAGGCGGTGCCGGGCCTGGCCACCCTGGACATGGCCAGCAACGCCGAAGCGCGCCGCGACTATGTGGAAGACATCCGCATGTACGGCCTCAGCTTCAACACCACGCTGGGCGATGCCTCGGTGTCCGGCGAGATCGCCTACCGGCCGAACATGCCCATCAGCATCTCCGCCACCGACGACCTGCTCGGCGACCTGCTGACCCAGGGCGTGCTGGGCCAGACCAACCTCTACGACGGCAACGTCGCCGCCGGCCAGGCCTGCGCCGAAGTGGCCGGCAAGCAGCTGTGCCGTGGCAGCCTGTTCGAGAACTACGAGCGCGCCGAGACCTACAACATCTCGCTGTCGACCATCTACAACTTCGGCCCGCACCTGACCTTCGACTCCATGACCGGCGTGGCGGAACTCGCCTCCGAGCACATCCGTGGCAGCAGCCTGGAATACACCGCCTGGGATGGCACCAAGCGCAAGTTCGTCGGCGCCCAGGACAAGGCCTACGTCGGCGGCAACGACGACGATGTGCAGATCAGCCGTGACAGCTACGGCTACACGCTGCTGCTCACCGGCAGCTGGAACGACGTCTACGCTGGGGTGAAGCTGTCGCCCTACGTCGTCTACCAGGAGGACTTCAGCGGCAACTCCGATCGCACCGGCAACTTCATCGAAGGCCGCAAGGCCTACACCCTCGGCATCGACGCCAGCTACCTGAACACCTTCGAGGTCGGCACCCAGTACACCAACTACTACGGCGCCGGCTCCAGCAACTCCATGCGCGACCGCGACAACGTCTCGATCACCGCGAAATACTCGTTCTGATCCGGAGAGAACCATGTACAAGAAGAGTTCCCTGATCGCCCTTGCCACGCTGGCGGCCCTGGCCGTCACCGATGCGCGTGCAGCGGTTTCGGCCGACCAGGCCGCCCAGTTGAAAAGCAGCCTCACGCCGATGGGCGCGGAAAAGGCCGGCAACGCCGCCGGCACCATTCCCGCCTGGAGCGGTGGCCTGACGTCCGCGCCGGCGGGCTACAAGGGGCCGGGTTCGCACCACGTCGATCCCTACGCTGGCGAGAAGCCCAAGTTCGTCATCACCAAGGCCAACCTCGACCAGTACAAGGCCAACCTCACGGCGGGGCAGATCGCGCTGTTCAACGCCTATCCGGACAGCTACCAGATGCCGGTCTACGAGACCCACCGCAGCGGCTCGGCGCCGCAGTGGATCTACGACAACATCTTCAAGAACGCCACCAGCGCGAAGCTCGTGGAGGGCGGCAACGGCTTCTCCGACGCCTACGGTGGCGTACCGTTCCCGATCCCGCAGAGCGGCGTGGAAGCGGTGTGGAACCACATCGCCCGCTACCGTGGCACCTACATCGTGCGCCGCTCGTCCCAGGCTGGCGTGCAGCGCAACGGCGCTTATGCGCTGGTGACCTCGCAGGACGAGGCTCTGTTCCGCTTCTACGACCCCAAGGGCAGCTTCGAGAAGCTCGGTAACACGATGTTCTACTACATGACCTTCACCACCGCCCCGGCCCGCCTGGCCGGTAACGGAGCGCTGGTGCAGGAGACCCTCGACCAGGTCAAGGAACCGCGCCAGGCCTGGGGCTACAACCCTGGCCAGCGCCGCGTGCGCCGCGCCCCGACGCTGGCCTACGACACCCCCATCGAAGACTCCGATGGCCTGCGCACCGCCGACGACACCGACATGTACAACGGCGCGCCGGACCGCTATGACTGGACCCTGGTGGGCAAGAAGGAAATCTACATTCCCTACAACAACTACCAGGTCACCAGCCCCGAGGTGAAGTACAAGGACCTGCTCACCCCCGGCCATATCAATCCCAAGTACACCCGCTACGAGCTGCACCGGGTGTGGGTGGTGGACGGCAAGCTCAAGCCCGGCGCGCGGCACATCTACTCGCGCCGCACCCTGTACCTCGACGAGGACAGCTGGGGTGCCGCCGTGGTCGACCAGTACGACGGCCGTGGCGAGCTGTGGCGCGTGTCCCAGGCCTACCTGAAGAGCTTCTACGAGCAGCCGATGGTGTGGACCGCGCTGGATACCTTCCACGACCTCCAGGCGCACCGCTACAGCATCCAGTGGCTGGACAACGAGGAGCCCGGCACCGCCGACTTCAGCCAGCCGGCGCCGGATGATTCCAACTTCAGCCCCTCGGCCCTGCGCCGCAAGGCCTCGCGCTGAGTTCTCCGCGACAGGACAAGGGCCCCGCAAGGGGCCTTTTCTTATCTGACGGGTGCTCTTGCAGGAGCAAGCGATGCCTGCGAACGTGTGAATAGCGCGCTCGTATAGGCAAGCAATCGTTCGATAATCGGCCATTGATGTTGCGATTATCGCCCTGGCGTGTCGATAATCGCCCGGCATTCGCCTGCCAGGACAACAACAATGACCGACACCCCCCGTGCCAGCCTGCCGCCCCTTGCGCCGCCGATCATCGCTTCGCCCGCAAAGCGCATCGAGGCGTTCACCGGCGATCCGAACTTCATGACTTCGCTGGCCCGCGGCCTGGCGGTGATCCACGCGTTCCAGGAGCGCAAGCGCCACCTGACCATCGCGCAGATCAGCCACCGTACCGAGATTCCCCGCGCGGCCGTGCGCCGCTGCCTGCACACGCTGATGAAGCTCGGCTATGTCACTTCCGACGGCCGCACGTATTCGCTGCTGCCCAAGGTGCTGACCCTCGGCCATGCCTACCTGTCCTCGACGCCCCTGGCGGTCACCGCGCAGCCGATCCTCGACCGCCTCAGCGAGCAACTGCACGAGGCCTGCTCCATGGCCACGCTGGAAGGCGACGAGATTCTCTACATCGCCCGTTCGGCGACGCCGCAGCGCCTGATTTCGGTGGACCTGAGCGTCGGCAGCCGCCTGCCGGCCTACTGCACGTCCATGGGCCGCATCCTGCTGGCCGGGCTGAATGACGACGCGCTGGAGGATTACCTGGCCCACGCCGACCTGCAGGTGAAGACTAGCCGCACCGTGCACACCCCGGAAATGCTCCGGGCCAGCATCGCCGAGATCCGCCAGCAGGGCTGGGTGATCATCGACCAGGAACTGGAAGTGGGACTGCGCTCCATCGCCGTGCCACTGAAGGACTCCGCCGGCCAGGTGCTGGCCGCGTTGAACGTCGGCACCCACGCCGGCCGCGTGTCGCGGCAGGAACTGGAAACGCGTTTCCTGCCGGTGCTGCTGGAGGCGAGTCGCGAACTGGGTACGCGGTTGTTCCATTGAGTTGGCCTGCCGGCGGACGCATCGTCCGCCGGCGCTGCAATCCC
The DNA here is from genome assembly GCA_046940325.1 of Enterobacterales bacterium AE_CKDN230030158-1A_HGKHYDSX7. Taxonomy (GTDB): domain Bacteria; phylum Pseudomonadota; class Gammaproteobacteria; order Pseudomonadales; family Pseudomonadaceae; genus Pseudomonas. The sequence goes on from JBKYMN010000007.1 coordinate 367,079, forward strand.
GTTCGCTAACCGCCCACTGTGGCGATTATCGAATTGAACGGCTGCACGTCTCTTCGTACTGTTCGCCTACCCGTCCAGCCGGACGGGCCATAACAACAATGAGCGTCAGCCATGGCCCTTGTGAGCCTGCCCCATCCGCCGGTCCGTGCGTCCACCGGCTCGCGCCTCATTCCTGTCCAGCTTGCGGGAGTGCAGGGCGAACCAGCCGGCCTTCCCGCGACGACGCCTTCGCAGGAAGACTTCGCATGACCAGTTCCGCCCACGTGCCCGCTGCCGGCACCCTTGACGTCCAGTCCTTCATCAACGCCCAGCCGCTGTCGCTGTACCAGTGCCGCATCGTGCTGCTGTGCTTCCTCATCGTCTTCCTCGACGGCCTCGATACCGCCGCCATGGGCTTTATCGCGCCGGCGCTGACCCAGGACTGGGGCATCGACCGCGCCAGCCTCGGCCCGGTGATGAGCGCCGCGCTGATCGGCATGGTGTTCGGTGCCCTGGGTTCCGGCCCGCTGGCCGACCGTTTCGGGCGCAAGGGCGTGCTGGTGGTGGCGGTGTTCCTGTTCGGTCTGTTCAGCCTGCTCTCGGCCTACAGCAGTAACCTCGAACAACTCATGGCGCTGCGCCTGCTGACCGGCATCGGCCTGGGCGCGGCGATGCCCAACGCGACCACGCTGCTCTCCGAGTACACCCCCGAGCGCCTCAAGTCGCTGCTGGTGACCAGTATGTTCTGCGGCTTCAACCTCGGTATGGCGTCGGGCGGCTTCGTCTCCGCCAAGCTGATCCCGGCCTACGGCTGGCATAGCCTGTTGCTGCTCGGCGGCGTCCTGCCGCTGGTGCTGGCGGTGGTGTTGCTGGTGTGGCTGCCGGAGTCGGCACGCTTCCTGGTGGTGCGCAACCGCGGGGCGGAGAAGGTCAAGCGCGTGCTGGCGCCCATCGCACCGTCCGAGGTGGTCACCGCCCGTGATTTCAGCGTGCCGGAACAGAAGACGGTGCAGAGCCGCAACGTGTTCAAGGTGATCTTCTCCGGCACCTACAGCGCCGGCACCCTGCTGCTGTGGCTGACCTACTTCATGGGGCTGGTGATCGTCTACCTGCTGACCAGCTGGCTGCCGACGCTGATGCGCGACGCCGGCGCGAGCATGGAGCAGGCCGCGTTCATCGGCGCGCTGTTCCAGCTCGGCGGGGTGCTCAGTTCGGTGGCGGTGGGCTGGGCGATGGACCGCTTCAATCCGCACAAGGTCATCGGCATCTTCTACGGTCTGGCGGGTGTGTTCGCCTACTGCGTGGGCCAGAGCCTGGGCACCGTGACCTTGCTGGCGACCCTGGTGCTGGCCGCCGGCATGTGCGTGAACGGCGCGCAGTCGGCCATGCCGTCGCTGGCGGCGCGCTTCTACCCGACCCAGGGCCGTGCCACGGGGGTGTCCTGGATGCTCGGCATCGGCCGCTTCGGCGCCATCCTCGGCGCCTGGATCGGCGCGACGCTGCTGGGCCTGGGCTGGAACTTCGAGCAGGTGCTGACTGCCCTGATCGTCCCGGCGGCCATCGCCACGGCAGCGGTGGTGATCAAGGGGTTGGTGAGCCACGCGGACGCGACCTGACCGGCGGGGGCGGAGTGAGACTGTTGCCATTCATCTCCGCTCGCTCTCATCCCGGAGTTGGTCGCATAGACTGGCCTGACCGCGGCACAGATCGCGGCTCGATGACAACAACTGTGAGTGCCTTGTATGCAGAGCCTGCTGAGCGACCGTAGCCGAGTCTTCGAACGCGCCGACCCCTACGCGGTATCCGGCTACGTCAACCAGCACGTGGGCACCCACGACCTGCGCCTGCCGACCCATGGGCACCCGCAGGCCAGCCTCAACCATCGCCGTTTCGCCAGCCTCGACCTGTGCCGCATCAGCTACGGCGGCGCGGTGCGCGTGACCTCTCCCGCGCTGGAGAATATCTTCCACCTGCAGATTCTCCTCAGCGGCCATTGCCTGTGGCGCGGCCAGCGCCAGGAGCACTACCTGGCGCCGGGCGAGCTGCTGCTGATCAACCCGGACGACCCGGTAGACCTGACCTATTCGGACGACTGCGAGAAATTCATCCTGAAGGTGCCGGTGACGCTGCTCGAAGCCATCTGCGCCGAGCAACGCTGGAGCCATCCGCGCGCTGGCGTGCGCTTCACCGAGAACCGCTACCAGCTGGGTGAGCTGGAGGGCTTCGTCAACCTGCTGTCGATGGTCTGCCAGGAGTCCGAGGCCGGCGAGCGACTGGCGCGGGTTGATGAGCACTACCAGCAGATCGTTGCCAGCAAGTTGCTGACCCTGCTCAAGACCAACGTCAGCCGCGAGCCCATCTCCGGCGGCAGTGCTTCCTTCGAGCGCATCGAGGCGTACATCGAGGGCCACCTGCGCGAGGACATCGACGTCGAGGCCCTGGCGCGCCAGGCGTCCATGAGCCTGCGTTCGTTGTACGCCCTGTTCGAACGCCAGGCCGGCACCACGCCGCGCCAGTACATCCGCCGGCTCAAGCTGGAGCGCATCCGCGCCTGCCTGGGCGACCCGGCCTGCCCGGTGCGCAGCGTCACCGAGCTGGCGCTGGATTATGGCTTCCTGCACCTGGGGCGCTTCTCCGAAAGCTATCGCCAGCAGTTCGGCGAACTGCCGTCGGAGACCTTCAAGCGTCGCCACTGATCCGTATGGCAAGAACGCAGGGCGTATAACGCTCCGCGTTATACGCCGTTCACCGATGCTTTCACTTCGCACGGAGCTGAGTCGAAAGTACCTCCAGGTTCGACCATGGATTCGGCGAGGCGCCGGTCGAACGGCGTACAACCGCGAATGGTTGTACGCCCTACGTTGCCACCCGTGGCAGAGGGCCCCTGCCGTTCTTCCGATTCCCCGTCTGGCCTGCGTCGATGAACTCTACTGTAAAGAGGCGAGTGCATTTTGCACCCCCCCCAGGGGAGGCCATACCCATGAGCTCCAACCCGTTCATTCTCGACCCGGGCGAGCGCAGCCCGGCCCTCAACGTCGTCGGTATCCGGATCAACGTGCTGGTGGCCGATACCGATTCGGCGGCGCAGCGCATCACCTTCCAGGCGGGCGAGGAGGGTACCGGTCCGCCACCGCATACCCACGGCTGGGACGAGTCCTTCTTCGTGCTCCAGGGTGAGGTCTTCTTCACCGTCGCTGGGCGCACCGCCGCCTGCCATGCCGGCACGCTGATCCATATTCCCGCCGGCACCCTTCATGGCTTCAACTTTGGCCCCGGCGGTGGCGAAATGATCGAGATCACTGGCGCAGGCAGCCAGGCCATCGAGATGTTCCGTGCCCTGGATCGCGAGGTGCCGCCCGGTCCGGTGGATGTGCCCAAGACCGTCCGGGTCGCCGGCGAATACGGCGTCGTCTTCCACCTTTGAGCCCCTGGCGGCTCCCTTGCGCGAGCCGCCACACCTGCCTGCACAATCTGGATAGCGCTTTGCACAAAGCGGATATTGCCTCCGCGACCCCAGTCCTAACCTGAGCCTGCCTGAACAATAACAACGGAGGCCCCGGCCATGTCCCTGGGTATCGACTACTTGCGTTCACTGCTTGAGGAAGACCCCGAGAAGGGCGTCTACCGCTGCCGGCGGGAGATGTTCACCGACCCGCGCCTGTTCGACCTGGAGATGAAGCACATCTTCGAAGGCAACTGGGTCTACCTCGCCCATGAAAGCCAGATCCCGGAGAAGAACGACTTCCTGACCACGATGATCGGTCGCCAGTCGATCTTCATCGCCCGCAACAAGGACGGTGTCCTCAACGCCTTCCTCAACGCCTGCAGCCACAAGGGCGCCATGCTCTGCCGGCACAAGTCCGGCAACCGTTCCAGCTACACCTGCCCATTCCACGGCTGGACCTTCAACAACTCCGGCAAGCTGCTCAAGGTGAAGGACCCGGCCGAGGCTGGTTACCCGGAAGGCTTCAACTGCGAAGGCTCCCACGACCTGACGAAAGTGGCGCGCTTCGAGTCCTATCGCGGCTTCCTCTTCGGCAGCCTGAAGGCCGACGTGAAACCGCTGGTGGAGCACCTGGGCGAGTCGGCGAAGATCATCGACATGATCGTCGACCAGTCCCCCGAGGGCCTGGAAGTCCTGCGCGGTTCCTCCAGCTACATCTACGAAGGCAACTGGAAGCTCACCGCCGAAAATGGCGCCGACGGCTACCACGTCAGTTCCGTGCACTGGAACTATGCGGCCACCCAGAACCAGCGCCAGGCGCGCGAAGCCGGCGAGGAAGTGAAGACCATGAGCGCCGGTGGCTGGGCCAAGCACGGCGGCGGTTTCTACTCCTTCGACCACGGCCACCTGCTGCTCTGGAGCCGCTGGGCCAACCCCGAGGCGCGCCCGGCCTTCGAACGCCGCGACGAACTGGCTCGCGATCATGGCCGCGCCCGCGCCGACTGGATGATCGAGAATTCGCGCAATCTCTGCCTGTACCCCAACGTCTACCTGATGGACCAGTTCAGCTCGCAGATCCGCATCGCCCGGCCCATCGACGTCAACCGCACCGAAATCACCATCTACTGCATCGCGCCCAAGGGCGAGAGCAGCGAGGCGCGTGCCCAGCGCATCCGTCAGTACGAGGATTTCTTCAACGTCAGCGGCATGGCCACGCCGGACGACCTGGAAGAATTCCGCTCCTGCCAGCAGGCCTACCAGGGCAGTGCTGGCGGCTGGAACGACATGTCGCGCGGGGCGAAGCACTGGATCGAAGGCGCCGATGACGCGGCGCGGGAAATCGACCTGGCGCCGGCCCTGTCCGGCGTGCGCACCGAGGACGAAGGCCTGTTCGTGCTGCAGCACCAGTTCTGGCAGCAGACCATGATCGATGCGCTCGCCGCCGAGCAGGCCAATCGCATTGCACTGAAAGAGGAGGGCGTGTGATGAGCCGCTACGAACTCGTTCGCGACTTCCTCTACCGCGAAGCCCGCTACCTCGACGACAAGGACTGGGATGCCTGGCTGGAGTTGTACGCGGCCGATGCCACCTTCTGGATGCCCTCCTGGGATGACCGTGACCAGCTCACCGAAGACCCCCAACGGGAAATCTCGCTGATCTGGTACGGCAGCCGTGGCGGCCTGGAAGACCGCGTGTTCCGCATCAAGACCGAGCGCTCCAGCGCGACCCTGCCGGACACCCGCACCTCGCACAACCTCAGCAACATCGAGGTGCTGGGCGACGCCGACGGACAATGCCAGGTGCGCTTCAACTGGCACACCCTGAGCTTCCGCTACAAGACCGTCGACAGCTACTTCGGCACCAGCTTCTACACGCTCGATGTGCGTGGCGAGCAGCCGCTGGTGAAGGCGAAGAAGGTCGTGCTGAAGAACGACTACGTCCGCCAGGTCATCGACATCTACCACATCTGATTCCGCCGTCAGGGCTGTGCGTCGCGCGCGTGGATTCGCCGCGCGCGACGCTGCCTGTGCGGCGCCGAGGTGCACGCCATGAACCACAAGATCGCACTGAATTTCGAAGACGGCGTTACCCGCTTCATCGATGCCAGCCCCAGCGAAACCGTCGCCGACGCGGCCTATCGCCAGGGCATCAATATCCCGCTGGACTGCCGCGACGGCGCCTGCGGCACCTGCAAGTGCTTCGCCGAAGCCGGCCGCTACGACCTGGGCCAGGAATACATCGAGGACGCGCTGAGCGAGGATGAGGCCGGGCAGGGCTATGTACTCACCTGCCAGATGCGTGCGCAGAGCGATTGCGTGGTGCGCGTGCCGGCCTCCTCGCAAGTCTGCAAGACCGCCCAGGCCAGCTTCGCGGCCAGCATCAGCGCCGTGCGCCAACTCTCAGAAAGCACCATCGCGCTGTCGATCAAGGGCGAGTCGCTGAGCCAACTGGCCTTCCTGCCCGGGCAGTACGTCAACCTGAGTGTGCCGGGCAGTGAACAGAGCCGCGCCTATTCCTTCAGCTCGCTGCAGAAGGACGGCGAGGTCAGCTTCCTGATCCGCAATGTGCCGGGCGGGTTGATGAGCAGCTTCCTCACCGGCCTCGCCAAGGCCGGCGACGCCATGGCCCTGGCCGGCCCGCTGGGCAGCTTCTACCTGCGCGAGATCAGGCGGCCGCTGCTTCTGCTGGCCGGCGGCACGGGCCTGGCGCCCTTCACCGCGATGCTCGAACAGATCGCCGAGCGTGGCAGCGAGCATCCGCTGCACCTGATCTACGGCGTCACCCACGACTTCGACCTGGTGGAAATGGACCGCCTGGAATCCTTCGCTGCGCGCATTCCCAACTTCACCTTCAGTGCCTGCGTCGCCAGCCCGGAGAGCAATTACCCGCGCAAGGGCTACGTCACCCAGCACATCGAGCCGGCTCACCTGAACGACGGCGAAGTGGACCTCTACCTTTGCGGCCCGCCGCCGATGGTCGAGGCGGTGAGCCAGTTCATTCGCGAACAGGGCATCACCCCGGCGAATTTCTATTACGAGAAGTTTGCCGCCAGCGCCGCCTGAGCCCGGATCACGCCTGCATACCCAGAGGGTATGCAGGCATGCCGACAAAGTATTTTTCCTCTGCGCCACCGCGCCCTAGCCTCCGGGCAGGGCCCCTGGCAGGGCCTGCATAACAACAATTAGCGAGGGAACCCCTCGCAGCGGAGACCCACATGAGCCAGACGTGCAACATACCTGACGTGATAGATCACGCCCCCTTGAGTTCCTTCCAGTGGCGCGTGTTCGTCCTGTGTTTCCTGGTCGCCATCTTCGATGGCTTCGATACCCAGGCGATTGCCTACACGGGCCCTGCGATCATCGAGACCCTCCAGCTGTCCACCGGCGGGCTGGCGCCGATCCTCAGTGCCGGCATCGTCGGCATGGCCCTGGGCGCCATGGCGCTGGGCCTGTTTGGCGACCGCTTCGGTCGCCGCCCCACGGTAATGGGCGCGGTCGCGCTGTTCGCCCTCGCCACGCTGGCAACGGCCTTTGCCACCAGCGCCGAGCAGATTCTCGTGCTGCGTTTCCTTGCCGGCCTCGGCATGGGCGGTGCCACTCCCGTGCTGCTGGCGTTGGCTTCCGAGTACGGCCCGGCACGCCTGCGCGGTGCCATCGTCACCGGCATCCTGCTGGGGCTGCCGGCGGGCGCGATGCTGGGCGGATTGCTCGCTGCCCAGGTGATGCCGCTGATTGGCTGGCAGGGGATTTTCCTCGCCGGTGGGGTGCTGCCGCTGATGCTGCTGGTGGGCCTGTACTTCGCGCTGCCGGAGTCGCTGCAGTTCCTCGCCTCGCGACCGGAAAAGACGGCTCACGTGCGCCGCACGCTTGCCCGCATCAGTTCGCGCCCGCTCGCCGAAGACGTGCGCTTCAGTGTGCCGGAAGCCGCCACCCGCACCAGCGTGCGCGCGCTGTTCGGCCCCGGCCTGGCGCGCAATACACTCGCCGTTTGGCTGACCTACCTGTTCAACTGGGTGGCCTGGTTCATGTTCCTCTCCTGGCTGCCCACCGTGCTGAAGACCGCCGGCCTGCCGGTGGAGCAGGCGCCGCTGGGCACCGTCACGGTCAATGCGGTGTTCATCCTCTGTGCCATCCCGTTGTCGATCCTGCTGCCGCGCCTGAACACCCGCAACGTGCTGCTCGGCCTGTTTGCGCTGGGCGTGCTGGTCAGCCTCGGCCTGTCGCTCAGTGGTGACAACTGGGTGCTGGTATTCCTGCTGGTGGGGGCCGCGGGCCTGGGTATTGGCGGGCAACAGATCGCCCTCAACTACCTGGTGGTTTCCGCCTACCCGACCAGCCTGCGCGCCACTGCCACCGGCTGGGCCATCGGCCTGGGCCGGGTGGGCGCCATCATCGGTTCGGCCCTGGGCGGAACCTTCCTCGAATGGGGCGGCGTCGCCGGTTTCTACCTGGCGCTGGCCGCCCCCCTGCTGCTGGCGCTGGTCGCCGTGGCCCTCATCCGCGGCAGCGAGAAGCCTTCGGGCGGGCTCGTGGCCGCGCACTGACAGGAGAACGTCATGTCCCGTTTCGACAACAAGGTCGCCCTCGTCACCGGCGCCGCACAGGGCATCGGCCGGCGCGTCGCCGAGCGGCTGGTGGAAGAGGGCGCCCGGATCATCGCCGTGGACCGCTCCGAGATCGTCCATGAACTGCAGGACGCTCTCGGCCAGCAGGGCGACGTGCTGACCCTGACCGCTGACCTGGAGCGCTTCGCCGATTGCCAGGGGGTGGTCGACCAGGCGCTCGCGCGATTCGGTCGCCTCGACATCCTGGTCAACAACGTCGGCGGCACCATCTGGGCCAAGCCCTTCGAGCACTACGCCGAAGAGGAGATCGAAGCCGAGGTGCGCCGCTCGCTGTTCCCCACGCTCTGGTGCTGCCGCGCCGCGCTGGTACCGATGCTGGAGCAGGGCGCGGGTGCCATCGTCAACGTGTCCTCCATCGCCACCCGTGGCGTGAATCGCGTGCCCTACGGCGCGGCGAAAGGCGGGGTGAATGCGCTGACCGCGTGCCTGGCGTTCGAGACCGCCGAGCGTGGTGTACGAGTGAACGCCACCGCGCCCGGCGGCACCGAAGCACCGCCCCGGCGCATCCCGCGCAACGCGGCGGAGCAAAGCGGGCAGGAGAAGCTCTGGTACCAGCAGATCGTCGACCAGACCGTCGAGAGCAGCCTGATGAAGCGCTACGGCAGCATCGACGAACAGGTCGGCGCGATCCTCTTCCTCGCCTCCGACGAGGCCAGCTACATCACCGGCGTGACCCTGCCGGTGGGTGGCGGCGACCTGGGCTGAGGTGCCGCGATGATGCGCTCACGGGCGGTTCGCGCCGATCAGTTGCAGGCAGCGTTGCAGCGGCGCGCTGACGTCGCCGCGGCGTTGGCTGAGGATGATCGGCGAGACCGCCTCGGCGTCGGTCAGCGTGGCGTAGCCGATGTCGGCGCGGTGCTGCTGTTGCACCGACGCCGGCACCAGCGCCACGCCAAGGCCGGCGGCGACCAGGCCGATGGCGGTCTGCAGCTCGTTGGTCCACTGCGTCACGCGCACGCTCAGGCCGTGGTTGGCGAACAGCGCCAGCACGTGGTCGGCATAGCTGGGGCGCGGGTTGGCGGGGTAGAGCACGAAGTCCTCGCCGGCCAGTTGCGCCAGGCTCAGCGGAGTGCCGAGCAGGCGGTGCCCGGCCGGCAGCACGGCGACCATCGGTTCCTCGCGCAATACCTGCTGGGTAATGGCCGCATCGTCGATACGGATGCGCCCGAAGCCGATGTCGATGCGCCCGCTTTTCAGCGCTTCGACCTGCTGCACCGTGGTCATTTCCTGCAACCCCAGTTCCAGACCGGCGTCGCCGCGCAGCTCGCGGATCAGCTCGGGCAGCCCGTCGTACAGCGTCGAGGGCGCGAAGCCGATGCCGAACCACTGGCGCTCGCCGTGGCCAATGCGCCGGGTGCTCTCGCAGATGCTTTCCAGCTGCGAAAGCAGGGTGCCGGTCTGCTCGTGGAAGTAGCGCCCGGCGTCGGTCAGGCGCAGCGGCCGGCCGCGCTCCAGCAGGGGCACGCCGAGCAGCTCCTCGAGCTGCTGGATCTGTCGGCTCAGCGGTGGCTGGGCGATGTGCAGGCGCTCGGCGGCGCGGGTGAAGTTGAGGGTGCCGGCCACTTCGCGGAAGTAGCGCAGGTGTCGCAGCTCCATGATACCTCCAGGGTATGCAACAAGATGGAAACGATATTGGACTGCCTGCGGGCCCCGGCGCAATCCTTCGTCAACCGTGAAAAGACCTTCCGGGTATCGCCGCTGTGCGGCCCGGCCCATCCAGAAATCCCAGACCGGAACGCCGTCCATGAGTAGCCCTGTCATCGAACGCATCGAGTCGATCATCGTCGACCTGCCGACCATCCGCCCGCACAAGCTGGCCATGCACACCATGCAGCAGCAGACCCTGGTGATCATCCGCCTGCGCTGCTCCGACGGCGTCGAGGGCATCGGCGAAGCCACCACCATCGGCGGCCTGGCCTACGGCAACGAGAGCCCGGAGAGCATCAAGGCCAACATCGATGCGCACTTCGCGCCGCTGCTCAAGGGCCAGGACGCCAGCAACATCAATGCCTGCATGCAGCGCCTGGACAAGTCGATCAAGGGCAACACCTTCGCCCGCTCCGGCATCGAGAGCGCGCTGCTGGACGCCCAGGGCAAGCGCCTGGGCCTGCCGGTCAGCGAACTGCTCGGTGGCCGCGTGCGCGACAGCCTGGAAGTGGCCTGGACCCTGGCCTCCGGCGACACCGCCCGCGACATCGCCGAGGCCGAGCAGATGCTCGACATCCGCCGCCACCGCATCTTCAAGCTGAAGATCGGCGCCAACCCGCTGGAGCAGGACCTCAAGCACGTAGTGGCAATCAAGAAAGCCCTGGGCGAGCGCGCCAGTGTGCGCGTGGACGTCAACCAGGGCTGGGATGAATCCCAGGCCATCCGTGGCTGCCAGGTGCTCGGCGAGAACGGCATCGACCTCATCGAGCAGCCCATCTCGCGCATCAACCGCAGTGGCCAGGTGCGCCTGAACCAGCGCAGCCCGGCACCGATCATGGCCGACGAATCGATCGAGAGCGTGGCCGACGCCTTCAGCCTCGCCGCCGACGGCGCCGCCAGCATCTTCGCCCTGAAGATCGCCAAGAACGGCGGCCCGCGCGCCGTGCTGCGCACCGCGCAGATCGCCGAAGCGGCCGGTATCGCGCTGTACGGCGGGACCATGCTCGAAGGCGCCGTCGGCACCCTGGCCTCGGCCCACGCCTTCCTCACCCTGGAGAAGCTGACCTGGGCCACCGAGCTGTTCGGCCCGCTGCTGCTCACCGAGGAAATCGTCACCGAGGCGCCGGTTTACCGCGACTTCCAGCTGCACGTGCCGCGCACGCCCGGCCTGGGCCTGACGCTGGACGAAGAGCGCCTGGCGCGCTTCCGCCGCACCTGACCTGCAACCTTTCCCGACTGCCCGATAGAGGAGAAGACCCGATGCTGTTCCACGTGAAGATGACCGTGAAATTGCCCGTCGACATGGACCCGGCCAAGGCCGCCCAGCTCAAGGCCGACGAGAAGGAACTGGCCCAGCGCCTGCAGCGCGAGGGCAAGTGGCGCCACCTGTGGCGCATCGCCGGGCACTACGCCAACTACAGCGTGTTCGACCTCGCCAGCGTCGAGGAACTGCACGACACCCTGATGCAGCTGCCGCTGTTCCCCTACATGGAGATCGAGGTCGACGGGCTCTGCCGCCATCCGTCCTCGATCCATGCCGACGACCGCTGATTTTCGTTCCGTACGACTCGACAAGAACAAGACTTGAGGATCGCACCATGACCGTGAAGATTTCCCAGACTGCCGACATCCAGAAGTTCTTCGAAGAAGCCAGCGGCGCCCTGAACGATCAGGGCAACCCGCGGGTGAAGAACCTCGTCCTGCGCATCCTGCAGGACACCGCCAGGCTCATCGAAGACATGAGCGTCACCCCGGACGAATTCTGGAAGGCGGTGGACTACCTCAACCGCCTCGGCTCCCGCCAGGAAGCCGGCCTGGTCGTGGCCGGCCTGGGCATCGAGCACTACCTCGACCTGCTGCTGGACGCCCAGGACGCCGCGGTGGGCATCGAAGGCGGTACCCCGCGCACCATCGAAGGCCCGCTGTACGTGGCCGGCGCACCGCTGTCCGAAGGCGAAACCCGCATGGACGACGGGAAGGACGCCGGCACCGTGATGTTCCTCTCCGGCCGCGTGTTCGACCTCGACGGCAAGCCCCTGGCCGGCGCCGTAGTTGACCTCTGGCACGCCAACACCAAGGGCACGTACTCGTACTTCGACAGCAGCCAATCCGAGTACAACCTGCGCCGGCGCATCGTTACCGACGCCGAAGGCCGCTACAAGGCGCGCAGCATCGTGCCCAGCGGCTATGGCTGCCCGCCGGACGGCCCGACCCAGGAGCTGCTGAACCAGCTCGGCCGCCACGGCCAGCGCCCGGCGCATATCCACTTCTTCATCTCCGCGCCGGGACATCGCCACCTGACCACGCAGATCAACCTGGCCGGTGACCAGTACCTGTGGGACGACTTCGCCTATGCCACCCGCGACGGGCTGATCGGCGAGGTGCGTTTCGTCGAGGACGCGGCCGCTGCGAAGGCGCGCGGCGTGGAAGGGCGCTTCGCCGAGATCGAGTTCGACTTCCAGCTGCAGCAGGCCGTTTCCGCCGATGCGGAAGATCGCAGCAACCGCCCCCGCGCGCTGCAGAGCGCCTGATTCTCCGACGGCTCCGATCCTGTCGGAAACCCCGCCGTAGGATGGTGTGGAGCGAAGCGATACCCATCAATCCGTGCACCGACCGCATGGGTATCGCTGCGCTCCACCCATCCTACCCAGCGTTCCCTGTTGCTCTGGCGCGTGGGCTGTCGCGGGCGGCGTCCGCGCTCGCCCGAACGGCTATCCACACCCGCAATGCAGCCGTTAGCCCCCTAAGAGAAGTGTTCGATATTCGCACCAATAGTCGATTATCGCATTGTTCGCCCATCCCCCCGGCGGTACCTTTTTCCCACCTGCACCACGCCTACAACGAGACCGACCATGGCTGAACTCCTGACTCTCCGCGAAGCGGTCGAGCGCTTCGTCAACGACGGCGACACCGTCGCGCTCGAAGGCTTCACCCACCTGATCCCGACCGCTGCCTCCCACGAGCTGATCCGCCAGGGCAAGAAAGACCTGCACCTGGTGCGCATGACGCCCGACCTGGTCTACGACCTGCTGATCGGCGCCGGCTGCGTGCGCAAGCTGACCTTCTCCTGGGGCGGCAACCCCGGCGTCGGTTCGCTGCACCGCCTGCGTGACGCGGTGGAGAAGGGCTGGCCGCGCGACCTGGAGATCGACGAGCACAGCCACGCCGACCTCGCCAACTCCTATGTCGCCGGCGCCTCGGGCCTGCCGTTCGCGGTGCTGCGCGCCTACGCCGGTTCCGACCTGCCGAAGGTCAACCCGAACATCAAGTTCATCAACTGTCCGTTCACCGGCGAGCAACTGGCCGCCGTCCCCTCGGTGCGCCCGGACGTCACCGTGATCCACGCGCAGAAGGCCGACCGCAAAGGCAACGTGCTGCTGTGGGGCATCCTCGGTGTGCAGAAGGAAGCCGCCCTGGCCGCCAAGCGCTGCATCGTCACCGTCGAGGAAATCGTCGATGACCTGAATGCGCCGATGAACTCCTGTGTGCTGCCGACCTGGGCGCTGTCCGCCGTCTGCCTGGTGCCTGGCGGCTCGCACCCGTCCTACGCCCACGGCTACTCCGAGCGCGACAACCGCTTCTACCAGGCCTGGGACCCGATCGCCCGCGACCGCGACACCTTCAACGCCTGGATCGATACCTACATCCGTGGCACGAAAGATTTCAGCGAGTTTCGTAGCAAGCTCGCGGAGGGCAAGTAATGAGCGCCTACAGCACCAATGAAATGATGACCGTGGCCGCCGCCCGCCGCCTGAAGAACGGCGCCGTCTGCTTCGTCGGCATCGGCCTGCCGTCCAAGGCCGCCAACCTGGCGCGCCTGACCGCATCGCCGGACGTGGTCCTGATCTACGAATCCGGCCCGATCGGCGCGAAACCCAGCGTGCTGCCGCTGTCCATCGGCGACGGCGAACTGGCCGAGACCGCCGACACCGTGGTGCCCACCGGCGAGATCTTCCGCTACTGGCTGCAGGGCGGGCGCATCGATGTCGGCTTCCTCGGCGCCGCCCAGGTCGACCGCTTCGGCAACATCAACACCACCGTCATCGGCGACTACAACAAGCCGAAGGTACGCCTGCCCGGCGCCGGCGGCGCGCCGGAAATCGCCGGCTCCGCCAAGGAAGTGCTGATCATCCTCAAGCAGTCCCACCGCACCTTCGTCGACAAGCTGGCCTTCATCACCTCGGTCGGTTTCGGCGAGGGCGGCGACCATCGCCAGCAGCTCGGCCTGCCCGGCAAAGGCCCGGTGGCGATCATCACCGACCTCTGCATCATGGAGCCGGAAGCCGGCAGCAATGAATTCATCGTCACCTCGCTGCATCCGGGCGTGACCCGCGAGCAGGTTGTGGAGGCCACTGGCTGGGCGATCCGCTTCGCCGAGCAAGTCACCGAGACCATTGCCCCCACCGACGTGGAGCTGGAAGCCCTGCGCGCCCTGGAAGCCCGCACCGCCGCCGCCCACGGCCAGCTGGGGGGTGAGGAATGAGCCGCGAGGTATTCATCTGCGATGCCGTGCGGACGCCCATCGGCCGCTTCGGCGGCTCGCTCGCCGGCGTACGCGCCGATGACCTCGCCGCCGTGCCGGTGAAGGCGCTGGTGGAGCGTAACCCGCAAGTCGACTGGGCCGCGCTGGACGAGGTGTACCTCGGCTGCGCCAACCAGGCCGGCGAAGACAACCGCAACGTGGCGCGCATGGCGCTGCTGCTGGCCGGCCTGCCGGAAAGCGTGCCGGGCGTCACCCTCAATCGCCTCTGCGCCTCGGGCCTGGACGCGGTGGGCACTGCCTTCCGCGCTATCGCCAGCGGCGAGGCCGAGCTGGTCATCGCCGGCGGCGTCGAGTCCATGTCCCGCGCACCCTACGTGATGGGCAAGGCCGACAGTGCCTTCGGCCGTGGGCAGAAGATCGAGGACACCACCATCGGCTGGCGCTTCATCAACCCGTTGATGAAGTCGCAATACGGCGTGGATGCCATGCCGCAGACCGCCGACAACGTGGCCGACGACTACCAGGTCAACCGCGCCGACCAGGACGCCTTCTCCCTGCGCAGCCAGCAGCGCGCTGGTGTTGCGCAGGCCAACGGCTACTTCGCCGAGGAAATCGTCCCGGTGGTGATCAAGGGCCGCAAGGGCGAGACCATCGTCGACACCGACGAACACCCGCGCCCGGACACTACCCTGGAAGCGCTGGCCAAGCTCAAACCGGTCAACGGCGAAGGCAAGACCGTCACCGCCGGCAACGCCTCGGGCGTCAACGACGGCGCCGTGGCGCTGATTCTCGCCAGCGCCGAGGCCGTTAAGAAACACGGTCTCACCCCGCGCGCGAAAGTGCTCGGCATGGCCAGCGCCGGCGTCGCCCCGCGCGTGATGGGCATCGGCCCGGTGCCGGCGGTGCGCAAACTGCTGGAGCGACTGAACCTGTCGATGGGGCAGTTCGATGTCATCGAGCTGAATGAAGCCTTCGCTGCGCAGGGACTGGCCGTGACCCGCGAACTCGGCGTCGCCGATGATGATGCGCGGGTGAACCCCAACGGCGGCGCCATTGCCCTTGGCCATCCGCTGGGTGCCAGTGGTGCGCGTCTGGTGCTGACCGCTGTGCACCAGTTGCAGAAGACGGGCGGCAAGCTCGGCCTGTGCACCATGTGCGTGGGCGTGGGGCAGGGCGTGGCGCTGGTCGTCGAGCGCGTTTAGCTCTTGTAGGAGCGAGGGGGACGCCTAGTCCTTGCTCGCGAACAAACCCCGCTGCGGGGTCGGGTTCGCGAGCAAGCTCGCTCCTACAGGTAGCCTCTCTCCGGTCATACTGTCCCGACCACGCCCGCCGATCTCCGGAGCCAACCCGTGAGCACCAACCTGCTGTTCGACGCCTACTTCACCCAGCCCGCCATGCGCTCGATCTTCAGCGACCAGGGCCGGGTGCAGGGCATGCTCGACTTCGAGGCCGCACTGGCCCGTGCCGAAGCGCGCGTGGGTGTGATCCCGGCAAGCGCCGTGGCGCCCATCGCCACCGCCTGCCGTGCTGAACTCTACGATTTCGCTGCACTGGCCCAGGCCATCTGCAGCGCTGGCAATTCCGCGATCCCGCTGGTCAAGGCGCTGGGCAAGCGCATCGCCACCGAGGACGCCGAAGCCGAACGCTACGTCCATCTGGGCGCCACCAGCCAGGACGCCATGGACTCCGGTCTGGTCCTGCAACTGCGGGCCGCCATCGAGCTGTTGGAAAGTGATCTCGCCCAGCTCGCCGATGCGCTTGCCGTTCAAGCACAAGCTCACGCCGGTACGCCCATGGTTGGCCGTACCTGGCTGCAGCACGCCACGCCGGTCACCCTCGGCATGAAGATCGCCGGCTGGCTGGGCGCGATCACCCGTCATCGCCAGCGTCTGAACGAACTCAAGCCGCGCCTGCTGTGCCTGCAGTTCGGCGGCGCCTCCGGGAGCCTCGCCGCTCTGGGCGAACAGGGCTTCGACGTGGCCGAAGCGCTGGCGCAGGAACTGAGCCTGCAACTGCCCGAACAACCCTGGCACACCCAGCGCGACCGCCTGGTGGAGTTCGCCAGCCTGCTCGGTCTGATCGCTGGCAGCCTCGGCAAACTCGGCCGCGACCTCAGCCTGCTGATGCAGACCGAGGCCGGTGAAGTCTTCGAACCTTCCGCGCCGGGCAAGGGTGGTTCTTCCACCATGCCGCACAAGCGCAACCCGGTGGGTGCTGCCGTGCTGATCGGTGCGGCCACCCGCGCGCCGGGACTGGTCTCGACACTGTTTTCCGCCATGCCCCAGGAGCACGAGCGCAGCCTCGGCCTGTGGCATGCCGAGTGGGAAAGCCTGCCGGAGCTGTGCTGCCTCGTCTCCGGCTCCCTGCAACAGGCGCTGTCTCTCGTGCCGGGTCTGGAGGTCGATGCCGGGCGCATGCTCGCCAACCTCGACCTGACCCGCGGCCTCGTGCTCGCCGAGGCGGTCAGCATTGCCCTGGCCCAGCGCATCGGCCGCGACGCCGCACACCATCTGGTGGAGCAGTGCTGCAAGCAGGCGGTGAAGGAGGGCGCGCACCTGCGTGCAGTGCTTGGCGCCAACGTCGAAGTTGCCGCGCAATTGAATGCCGATGAACTGGATCGCCTGCTCGATCCCGCCCATTACCTGGGCCAGGCGCGCCGCTGGGTCGAGCGCGCGCTGGCCGAACACCAAGAACTGTCCTTGCGCTAGGAGCCTTTGCATGCCTGCCGTACGTCTCGCCGATGGCGACCTGAACTACCAACTGGACGGCCCGGCCGGTGCGCCGGTGCTGGTGCTGTCCAACTCCCTGGGCACCGACCTGCACATGTGGGACGCGCAGGTCGCGGCCTTCGCCGAACACTTCCGCGTGCTGCGCTACGACACCCGTGGCCACGGCGCTTCGCTGGTCACTCCCGGCTCGTACAGCATCGAGCAGAACGGCCGCGATGTGCTGGCGCTGCTGGATGCGCTGGACATCCCGCGCGCGCATTTCTGCGGCCTGTCCATGGGCGGCCTGATCGGCCAGTGGCTGGGCATTCATGCGCCGGAGCGTATCGAGCGCCTGGTGCTGTGCAATACCGCCGCCAAGATCGGCACGCCCGAGGTGTGGAACCCGCGCATCGAGACCGTGCTCAGCGGCGGCGCCGAGGCCATGCGCAACCTGCGCGATGCGTCGATTTCGCGCTGGTTCACCGCTGACTTTGCGGAAGGCTATCCGGATCAAGTCGAGCCCATCGTCGGCATGCTGGCGCAGACTTCGCCGGAAGGTTACGCGGCCAACTGCGCGGCCGTGCGCGATGCCGATTTCCGTGGCGAGATCGGGGCGATCACGGCGCCGACCCTGGTGGTCTGCGGCGCCGCCGACCCGGTGACCACCACCGAGGATGGCCGCTTCCTGCAGGCGCGCATTCCCGGCGCGGAGTTGGTGGAATTCCGCGCGGCGCACCTGTCCAACGTGCAGGCTGGCGATGCCTTCAGCCAGCGAGTGCTGGCCTTCCTGCGCGCTTAACCGCTCTTCGTAGGAGCGAGCTTGCTCGCGAACCTGGGCCCCCAGCGGGGTTTGTTCGCGAGCAAGCTCGCTCCTACAGCCTCATATCGGAGTTTGAGATGGACGAGAAAGAACGCTACGAAGCCGGCATGCAGGTCCGCCGCGCTGTGCTCGGCGATGCCCACGTCGACCGCAGCCTGGAGAAGCGCAGCGCCTTCAACGAAGAGTTCCAGGAAATGATCACCCGCCACGCCTGGGGTGACATCTGGACCCGCCCCGGCCTGCCACGCCATACCCGCAGCCTGATCACCATCGCCATGCTGATCGGCATGAACCGCGAGGGCGAGCTCAAGCTGCACCTGCGCGCCGCGCGCAACAACGGGGTGAGCCGCGAGGAGATCAAGGAAGTGTTGCTGCAGAGCGCGATCTACTGTGGCATCCCGGCGGCCAACGCTACCTTCCACCTCGCCGAGGCGGTGTGGGACGAGCTGGGCACCGAGTCGCTGGACGAGTAACCCGTTACGGGATTGATGGGTATCGCTTCGCTCCACCCATCCTACACAGCGACCTCCGGACCACGCATCCGGAGGTCTGCCTGCTTATGTATGAGCGTCTCGTGTGGCGATCGCAGGCGCATGCCGTGGGTTGGGTTCTCGTAGGATGGGTGGAGCGAAGCGATACCCATGCTGTGCCTCTACCCAACCACCAGTTCAGCTCTCCAACTCCTTGCGATCCCTGAACAACTCCAGCGCCTGCGGGTTGGCCAGCGCGTCGGTGTTCTTCACCGGCCGGCCGTGCACCACGTTGCGCACCGCCAGTTCGACGATCTTGCCGCTGATGGTGCGCGGGATGTCGGTGACCGCGAGAATCTTCGCCGGCACGTGGCGCGGGGTGGTGTTGCTGCGGATGGTCTGGCGGATGCGCTCCTGCAGCGTCTCGTCCAGCTCCACGCCGTCACGCAGGCGCACGAACAGCACCACGCGCACGTCGCCCTGCCAGTCCTGGCCGATGGCGATGGACTCCAGCACCTGCTCGACCTTTTCCACCTGGCGGTAGATTTCCGCGGTGCCGATGCGCACGCCACCGGGGTTGAGCACGGCATCCGAACGACCATGGATCACCAGGCCGCCGTGCTCGGTTTCCTCGGCGTAGTCGCCGTGGGCCCAGACGCCGGGGAAGGTGGCGAAGTAGGCGTCGAGGAATTTCTCGTGGTTCTCGTCGTTCCAGAAGCCCACCGGGATCGACGGGAAGTGCCGCACGCAGACCAGCTCGCCTTTCTCGCCGTGCACCGGCTGGCCGGCGTCGCCCCAGACCTCCACCGCCATGCCCAACCCCTTGCACTGGAGCTCTCCGCGCCAAACCGGCGCGGTCGGGTTGCCCAGGGCGAAGCAGGAGACGATATCGGTGCCGCCGGAAATCGACGACAGGCAGAGGTCCGGTTTCACGTCGCGGTAGACGTAGTCGAAGCTCTCGTGGGCCAGCGGCGAGCCGGTGGAGAGGAGGGTCTTCAGACGCTCCAGGGAATGGGTCAGACGCGGCCGGACATTGGCCTTCTCCAGCGCGGCGATGTACTTCGCGCTGGTGCCGAAGACACTGATGTGTTCGGCGTCGATCAGGTCCATCAGACGCTCGGGGCCGGGGTGGAAGGGCGAGCCATCGTAGAGCACCAGCGTGGCGCCGACGGCGAGGCCCGAGGCCAGCCAGTTCCACATCATCCAGCCGCAGGTGGTGTAGTAGAACAGCGTGTCGTCCTGCCCCAGGTCGACGTGCAGGCCGTGCTCCTTCAGGTGTTGCAGCAGCACGCCGCCGGCGCCGTGGACGATGCACTTGGGTACGCCGGTGGTGCCGGAGGAGTAGAGGATGTACAGCGGGTGGTCGAAGGGTACCGGGGTGAACACCGGTTCGCCGCCGCTCTGGTAGAAGTCCTGCCAGAGGCTGACCCGAGCCGGCGTCTGGAAGTCGCTGCGGCGGGCATGGCCGTTGGCGTAGGGGACGATCACCAGCTGTTCCAGACTGGGCAGCTGGGCGAGGATTTCGTTGAGCTTGGCGGTCAGGTCCAGCACCTTGCCGGCGTAGCGGTAGCCGGCGCAGGCGATCAGCACCTTGGGCTCGATCTGGCCGAAACGGTCGATCACACCCTGGGTGCCGAAGTCCGGCGAGCAGCTCGACCAGGTGGCGCCCAGGCTGGTGGTGGCGAGCATGCCGACCACGGTCTGCCAGGTGTTGGGCATGAAGGCCGCGACGCGGTCGCCGACGCCTACCCCGGCTTCGCGCAGGGCGAGCTGCAGGCCGGCGACCTGGGCGGCCAGCTCGGCGTGGCTGATCACCTCGCGGCGTTCGTCCTCGCTGATGGCGACCAGCGCCGGCTTGTGGTCGCGGCGACGCAGCAGGTGTTCGGCGAAGTTCAGGGTGGCGCCGGGGAACCAGCGCGCATCGGGCATTTCCGGGCCTTCCTCGAGCACCGCCGAGGGGGCTTCGTGGAACTGCACGCCGAAGGTGTCGACGATGGCCAGCCAGAAGGCCTCGCGCTCGGCGATGCTCCAGGCATGCAGGGCCGCGTAGTCGGGCAGGTCTAGCCCGTGCTGCTGCGCCACCTTGCGGCGGAAGGCATCCAGGCGGGTGGCGGCGATGCGTTCGGGGGAGGGGCTCCAGAGCGCCTGATTCATCGACTACGACTCCATCGGGTTCGTGTGGGCGAAGGGCACCGCCGACGAACGGTGCCCACACATCATGTCACGAAGCACCGCAGGAACCCTCGAGTCATTGGGCGACCCAGCCGCCATCCATGTTCCAGGCGGCGCCACGGACCTGCGCGGCGGCTTCAGAGCACAAGAATAGCGCCAGCTCGCCGAGCTGGTCGGCGGTGACGAAATCCAGCGACGGCTGCTTCTCCGCCAGCAGGTCGTGGCGCGCCTGTTCGGGGCTGGCGCCGGCCTGGACGCGCGCGTCGATCTGCTGCTGTACCAGCGGCGTCAGTACCCAGCCGGGGCAGATGGCGTTGCAGGTGATGGCTGTGGTGGCGGTTTCCAGGGCGGTGGTCTTGGTCAGGCCGATCACCCCGTGCTTGGCGGCCACGTAGGCGCTCTTTCCCGCCGAGGCGACCAGGCCGTGGGTCGAGGCGATGTTGAGGATGCGTCCCCAGCCGCGCTGGCGCATGCCGGGCAGCGCCAGGCGGGTGGTGTGGAACACCGAGGAAAGGTTGATGGCGATGATCGCGTTCCAGCGCTCCACGGGGAAGTCTTCCAGCGCCGCGACGTGCTGGATGCCGGCGTTGTTGATCAGGATGTCGAGGCCGCCGAACTCGCGCTCGACGTAGGCGATCATCTCGGCGATCTGCTCGGGTTGCGCCATGTCCGCGCCGTGGTGGCCGATGCGCGTGCCATGCACCGACAGCTCGCGCACGGCCGCGTCGATGTCGCCGAAGCCGTTGACCACCACATTGGCGCCCGCCTGCGCGAGGCGCGCGGCGATGCCCAGGCCGATGCCGCTGGTGGAGCCGGTGACCAGTGCGGTCTTACCCTTGAGTGTCATGCAAATCTCCTCTGCAACGGGGCGGTCGCCGCGCGGCGACCGCTTGGTAACAACCGGTCTAGACGATTCCGGTGGCGTAGAAAGTGCCGATCACCACGAACACCGCGAGGGTCTTGATCAGGGTGATGGCGAAGATGTCCTTGTAGGCCTCGCGGTGGGTCAGGCCGGTGACCGCGAGCAGGGTGATCACCGCGCCGTTGTGCGGCAGGGTATCCATGCCGCCGGAGGCCATGGCCGCTACCCGGTGCAGTACTTCCAGCGGGATGTTGGCGGCGTGGGCGGCGGCGATGAACTGTTCGGACATGGCGGCCAGGGCGATGCTCATGCCGCCGGACGCCGAGCCGGTGATGCCGGCCAGGGTGGTGACGGTGATGGCCTCGTTGACCAGCGGGTCGGGGATTTTCTTCAGTGCGTCGGCCAGTACCAGGAAGCCCGGCAGCGAGGCGATCACCGCGCCGAAGCCGTATTCCGAAGCCGTGTTCATGGCCGCCAGCAGCGCGCCGGACACGGCGGTCTTGCTGCCCTCGGCGATCTTGCTGCGGATCACCGCGAAGCTGGTCACCAGCACCAGCAGGATGCCCAGCAGCAGCGCCGCCTGCACCGCCCAGATGCCGGTCAGCTTGGCCACGTCGCTGGCCACCGGCGCGGCCATGCCGGCCAGCTGCAGGCTGTGGGTCTTGCCGTAGACCTGGGGAATCCAGTGGGTGAACAGCAGGTTGGCGACGCCCACCAGCACCAGCGGCGAGAGCGCCAGCAGCGGGTTGGGCAGTTTCATGTCGTCGGCGGTTTCCGGCTCGTTGCGCAACTCGGTGCCGTAGCCTTCACCGGCGGCGCGCGCCTTGCCGGCCTGGCGGCGGAGGAACAGCATGCCCACGCTGAACACGAACAGGCTGCCGATCACGCCCAGCCAGGGCGCGGCCCAGCCGGTGGTGTTGAAGAAGGCGGTGGGGATGATGTTCTGGATCTGCGGGGTGCCGGGCAGGGCGTCCATGGTGAAGCTGAAGGCGCCCAGGGCGATGGTCGCCGGGATCAGTCGCTTGGGGATATTGCTCTGGCGGAACATCTCGGCGGCGAACGGGTAGACCGCGAACACCACCACGAACAGCGACACGCCGCCGTAGGTGAGCAGGGCGCAGACCAGCACGATCACCAGCATCGCCTGGCGGGTGCCCAGCAGGCGGATGGCCGCGGCGACGATGGAGCGCGAGAAGCCCGACAGCTCGATCAGCTTGCCGAACACCGCGCCGAGCAGGAACACCGGGAAGTAGAGTTTGACGAAGCCGACCATCTTCTCCATGAACACCCCGGTGAAGGCCGGGGCGACGGCGGAAGGGTCGGTCAGCAGCACCGCCAGCAGCGCGGCGATGGGGGCGAAGAGGATCACGCTGTAGCCGCGGTAGGCGGCGAGCATCAGCAGGGCGAGGGCCGCGAGGGCGATGACCACGCTCATCGGAGAGTCTCCAGGTGGCGCGCGGCGGTCGGCCGCGCGTGGTTCTTGTTGTAATGGTTGAGGATGACGAAAAAGGCGCTTACCAGAGCGGCAGCACGTAGCTGAGGATCAGGCGGTTCTCGTCGAGGTCGTTGCCGAAGTGGCTGGAGCGCACCGTCGCGTTGCGCCACTTCACGCCGAAGTTCTTCAGTGGCCCGTTCTGCACCACGTAGCCGATGTCGGTGTCGCGCTCCCACTCCTTGCCTTCGGGCTTGCCCGCGCCCAGTTCGATGTTGTCGCCGGACAGGTAGCGCGTCATGAAGGTCAGGCCGGGTACGCCGAGGGCGGCAAAGTCGTAGTCGTAACGCGCCTGCCAGGACTTCTCGTCGCGGTTGGCGAAGTCGCCGATCTGCACGAAGTTGACCAGGAAGGCGTCGGTGCCGCCGATGTAGGCGAAGCCGGTGTCGCCGCTCATCTTCTGGTAGCCGGCGCCGAAGCCGTGGCCGCCCAGGGTGTAGGTGAGCATGGCGCCGAAGGCGCGGTTGTCGACGTTGCTGTGGCCGTCGTCGTCGGAGCGGGCGTAGCGCAGGTCGGTCTTCAGCGACTGGCCGGCGGCGATGGGCAGTACGTGCACCAGGTTGACGATGTGCTGGTCGTAGAGCCCGTCGAGCTTGGCGTAGCTGTAGCCGGTGGTGAGTTGCGGCGTCCACTTGTAGTTCAGGCCGGCGAAGTCGAACTGGTCGCTGGTGTCGGTGGCGACGATGCCGCGCGCGCTGCCGCTGGTGACGGTCATGTCCTCGCGGTTGGAGGAGTCGCGCTGGCTCACCTGGCGCAGGCGGCCGCCGTCGAAGGTCAGGCCGGCGAATTCGGCGGAATTCAGGTGCGCACCTTCGAAGGTCTGCGGCAGCAGGCGCGAATCGTTGGCCAGCACGGTGGGCAGCTTGGGCAGCAGGGTGCCGATCTTCAGAGTGCTCTTCGAGGCACGCAGCTTGGCGGTCAGGCCCAGCTCGCTGTAGTCGTCCGGTGCGCCGTTGACCTTGTCCTTGTCGCGCGGCAGCAGGCCGGAGCCGGCGCGGTCGGGGCTGGAGTCCAGCTTGACGCCGAGCAGACCGAGGGCGTCGACACCCACGCCGATGGTGCCTTCGGTGTAGCCGGATTCGTAGCGCAGCAGGAAGCCCTGCGCCCACTCTTCCTGCTTGGATTGCGCGGCGTTGTCCTGGCGGAAGTCGCGGTTGAAGTAGAAGTTGCGCAGTTCGACGCTGGCCTTGCTGTCAGCGATGAATTCGGCGAAGGCCTGGGGCGAGAGGGCGAGGGTGGAACCGAGGGCGGTCAGTACGGCGGCATGATTGAGCGTGGAGCGGCTCATCGGGTGATCTCCTGGCGCTATACCGAGGGCGAGGCGGAACTTGCCGGGTGTTCCGCTGGGGTGGAATTCGCGTTCGGGCAGCGTTGATTGTTGTTATGTCGGCTGTGCGGCGCGAAGGCCGCGTGAGGCGACATAGCCAGGACCGTGCCAGAATTGTAACTATTTGATTTGTAAGTCTTATTTTGAGATTTTCATGAATAGGGAGAAGCGCTTTGTCTCTAATTGGAGACAAGGCGACGGATTGAATCGCCTGGTGGCTTTCAATCAAGAGTTTTGAGTGGTTGTCTCTTTTTTGAGACTTGTCTCTTTTTCAGGATTGAAGGCCCAGTGCTGCCATCTTCTTGTAGAGGGTCGAGCGCCCCAGACCCAGGCGCTGCGCGGCGGCATCGACATTGCCGGCGTGCTCGGCCAGGGTGTTGGCAATCAGCTCGCGCTCGAAGGCGTCCCGCGCCGCGTAGAAGTCCTGCCCCTCGGTCAGACGGGTTCCCGGTGTGGCCGAGGGGGTGGGCAGTGGCTGCAATTCGCCCAGTGCTGCACGCAGCGCGGCGGCGTCGATCTGCGGGCGATCACCCAGCAGCACAGTGCGCTCCAGCAGGTTGCGCAGCTCGCGCACGTTGCCCGGCCAGGCATGCCGGGCGAGTAAAGCGAGACCACCGGCATCCAGCTCGTAAAGCGTCTGGCGGTCGTCGCGCAGGCCGTCGAGGATGGCTTCGCACAGCGCCGGCAAATCCTCCAGGCGCTCGCGCAGCGGCGGAATCTCGATGGGCAGGACGTTGATGCGGTAGAACAGGTCGGCGCGGAAGCGGCCCTCGCGCACGGCCGCATCGAGGTCGATGGAGGTGGCGGCGATCAGGCGGATGTCGCTGCGCAGGACTTCGTTGGAGCCGACCGGTTCGAACTCCTTCTCCTGCAGCACCCGCAGCAGTTTGCTCTGCAAGGTCAGCGGCATGTCGCCAATCTCGTCGAGGAACAGCGTGCCGCCCTGGGCGATCTGCAGCTTGCCGGCGCGGCCCTTGCGGTCGGCGCCGGTGAAGGCGCCCGGCGCGGTGCCGAAGAATTCGGCCTCCAGCAGGGTTTCGGGAATGGCGGCGGCGTTGAGGCTGACGAAGGGTTTATCGGCGCGTGGAGAGGAGGCATGAATGGCGTGGGCGAGCAGTTCCTTGCCGGTGCCGGTCTCGCCCAGCAGCAGGATCGGCGCTTCGCTGGCGGCCCCCCGGCGCGCGCGGCGCTTCACTTCCAGGCTGGCGGCGCTGGTGCCGATGAAATGCCCGAAGCTGTACTTCGCCTGTCGCGCCTGCAGCAGCGAACGGGTCGAGGCCAGCTCGGCCTGCATGCGCTGGTAGCGGGTGAGCAGCGGCGACAGCGCGCGCAGCTCATCGAACAGGGCAAAGCCGATGCCACCGATGACCTCGCCCGCGTCGTCGCGGATCGGCACGCGCATGACCACCAGCGGGTCCTTGGCCATGTCGAGGATGTCCAGCAGCATGGGCCGGCCGCTGCTGACCACCTCGCGCATCAGGCTGCCGGGGATCACCTGTTCCACCGGGCGGCCGACGGCCTGCTCGGCGCTGTCCAGGCCGAAGCGCTGGGCATAGCGCTGGTTGATCCAGACAATGCGCGCCTCGCGGTCGACTATCACCGTGCCCTCGCTGAACTGCTCGAAGATCTCGAACAGCGAGCGGATCGCCAGTTGGCGGACGCTGGGGTAGTCCTTGAGGCTGTGGGTGTCGGTCATGGTCAGGCCGTGCGCGGGGAGGGCAGAGGGCGCACTGTACCGGGATGTGGCGGTAGGTTGTACCTGTAGGAGCGGGCCATGCCCGCGATCGCGCGCATGGCGCGCTCCTACAGGGATGGGCTTCAGCGTTTGGACAGCTGCGCCTTGGCTACCCGCGAGCCGTTGGGCTTGTCGAGCACCGCGCAGATGCGCTGGCCGGCGTCGATCAGCAGGTCCAGGTCGATGCCGGTGTGGATGCCCAAACCGTTGAGCAGGTAGAGCACGTCCTCGGTGGCGACGTTGCCGGTGGCGCCCTTGGCGTAGGGGCAACCGCCGAGGCCGGCGACCGAGCTGTCGAACACTGCGATGCCTTCCAGCAGGCTGGCGTAGATGTTCGCCGTGGCCTGGCCGTAGGTGTCGTGGAAGTGACCGGCCAATTGCGCGCGCGGCACACGTTGGCCGACGACCTCGAACAGGTGGCGTGTAGCGCCGGCGGTGCCGACGCCGATGGTGTCGCCGAGGGAAACTTCATAGCAGCCCATGGCGTGCAGCTCTTCGGCGACGGCGGCGACCTGCGCCGCGTCCACCTCGCCCTGATAGGGGCAACCGAGCACGCAGGAGACGTAGCCGCGCACGCGCACGCCGTGCTGGCGCGCCGCTTCCATCACCGGGACGAAGCGCTCCAGGCTCTCCTTGATCGAGCAGTTGATGTTCTTCTGCGAGAAGGCCTCGGAGGCGGCGGCGAATACCGCGACTTCCTTGACCTTCGATTCCAGCGCGGCTTCGAAGCCCTTCAGGTTCGGCGCCAGCGCGGCGTAGGTGACGCCGGCCTTCTGCCGGATGCCGGCGAAGACTTCCGCCGAGCCGGCCATCTGCGGCACCCACTTGGGCGAGACGAAGCTGCCGACTTCGATGTAGCCCAGGCCGGCGGCGGTGAGGTCGTCCACCAGGCGTACCTTGTCGGCCACGGCGATGGGTTGTTTCTCGTTCTGCAGGCCGTCGCGCGGGCCGACTTCGACCAGGCGGACGGATGTTGGCAGGGTCATGGAATGTCCTCGTACTTTCGGTGGAGCGTAGGGCGTATAACCGTTCGCGGTTATACGCCGCTACACCGCAGCTTGCAGTCGATGTCCTGGCTGAACCTGGCGCAGGCTGACCAGGGCCAGTCGGCGTATAACGCGGAGCGTTATACGCCCTACGGATTCAGGCCTCTTCCAGCTCCACCAGCGCCGTACCTTCGGACACCAGCTCGCCTTCGCTGCAATACAGCGATTTCACCACGCCGGCGTGCGGCGCGCGAATGCTGTGTTCCATCTTCATGGCTTCGAGCACCACCAGGGCTGCGCCGGCTTCGACGCTCTGGCCGGGCTCGACCAGGATGCGCACGATGCTGCCGTTCATCGGTGCACCCAGGCCGCCGTGGTGGGCGTGGGCCGCTTCGGCTTCGGCGATGGGGTCGAAACGCTGCACGCCGACCAGCTCGCCGTTCCATTCCAGGTAGAGGTTGGCGCCACGGCGGATCACCTGGTGGCGGCGGCGAATCTCGCCGTCCTTCACGTCCAGCCATTGCCCGTCGAGTTGGGCGATGCGTTGGCCGTCGGCGTGACGCAGGCGCACCACCTGCGACTCACCCTTGGCCAGCAGGTGCAGGTCGGTTTCCCCTGGCAGGCCGCTGCGCCAGCCGCTCTGGGCGGACCACGGGGAATGGGCGTCGTCACCGCGCACACGGGCGGCTTCGCTCTGCACCCAGGCTTCGCCGGCCAGTTGCCAGAAGCGCTCGGGCAGGGCGGTGGCGGTCGGCAGCAGGTCGTCCTGGTAACGGCCGATGAAGCCGGTATCCAGTTCGCCCTCGGCGAAGGCCGGATGGGCCAGCACGCGACGCAGGAACGCCAGGTTGGTCTTGAAGCCGCCGACGGCAGTTTCGCTGAGCATCGACAGCAGGCGCTGGCGCGCTTCCTCGCGGTTCTCGCCCCAGGCGATCAGCTTGGCCAGCATCGGGTCGTAGAACGGCGAGATGTCATCGCCCTCGCGGATGCCGCTGTCGGTGCGGCGGCCGGGGCCGGCGGCGGGTTCGCGGTACAGCGCGAGGTGGCCGCTGGCGGGCAGGAAGCCGCCCTCGGGGTCTTCGGCATAGAGGCGCACTTCGATGGCGTGGCCATTCAGCGGCACCTGTTCCTGGGTGATCGGCAGCGGCTCGCCACGGGCGACGCGGATCTGCCAGGCCACCAGGTCGAGGCCGGTGATGGCTTCGGTGACCGGGTGCTCCACCTGCAGGCGGGTGTTCATTTCCATGAAGAAGAACTGGCCGCTGCCTTCGTCGTAGAGGAACTCCACGGTGCCGGCGCCGACGTAGCCGATGGCCTGGGCGGCACGTACGGCGGACTCGCCCATGGCGGCGCGCAGTTCGGCGGAGAGGCCGGGGGCCGGCGCTTCTTCCACCACTTTCTGGTGGCGGCGCTGGATCGAGCAGTCGCGCTCGTTGAGGTACAGGCAGTGGCCGTGCTGGTCGGCGAACACCTGGATTTCCACGTGGCGCGGCTTGGTCAGGTATTTCTCCACCAGCATGCGCGAGTCGCCGAAACCGGACTGCGCTTCACGCTGCGCGGACTCCAGCGCCTCGGCCAGTTCGCTTTCGCGCTCGACCACCTTCATGCCCTTGCCGCCACCGCCAGCGGCGGCCTTGAGCAGCACCGGATAGCCGATGCGCTCGGCTTCACGCTGGAAGGTGGCATAGTCCTGGGCCTCGCCGTGGTAGCCGGGCACCAGCGGCACGCCGGCGGTTTCCATCAGCGCCTTGGCGGCGGACTTGCTGCCCATGGCATCGATGGCGCTGGCCGGCGGGCCGAGGAAGACCAGCCCGGCCTCTTCGCAGGCACGGGCGAAGCCGGCGTTCTCCGAAAGGAAGCCGTAGCCGGGGTGAATGGCCTGGGCGCCGGCAGCTTTCGCGGCGGCCAGCACGGCGTCGGCGCGCAGGTAGCTTTCAGCGGGCTTGGCGCCGCCCAGGTCGATGGCGATGTCCGCCTCCTCGACGTGGCGCGCGTTGCGGTCGGTGGCGCTGTGCACGGCCACGGTGGTCAGGCCCAGGGCCTTGGCGGTGCGCATCACGCGGCAGGCGATCTCGCCGCGGTTGGCCACCAGCAGGGTATCGATCTTCTTCATCAGACTTGCTCCTGCCAGGCCGGTTTGCGTTTCTCCAGGAAGGCGCGCAGGCCTTCCTGCCCCTCGGGGCTGATGCGGATGCGGGCGATGGCGGCTTCGGTGTAGCGGCGGCGTTCGGGAGTGAGTTCGCCGGCGCCGATTTCATGGAACAGCGCCTTGCAGGCCACCAGGGCCGCCGGACTGTTGTTCAGCAGGTTGGCGATCCAGGCCTCGGCCTCGTCGTCCAGTTCGGCTGCCGGGTAGGTTTCGTCCACCAGGCCCAGTTCGCGACCGCGGATGCCGCTGAAACGCTCGGCGGTCATGGCGTAGCGGGTGGCGGCGCGCTGGCCGATGGCCTTGCTGACGAAGGGGCCGATGGTGGCCGGGATCAGGCCGATGCGCACCTCGGACAGGCAGAACTGCGCGTCCTCGGCGGCCAGCGCCATGTCGCAGCAGGCGACCAGGCCGACGCCGCCGCCGAAGGCCGCGCCCTGGACGATGGCCAGGGTCGGCTTTTGCAGCTGGTGCAGGTTGTAGAGCAGTTCAGCGAGTTGCTGGGCGTCGTTCAGGTTTCCCTGGTAGTCCAGCTGCACGGATTCCTGCATCCACGACAGGTCGGCGCCGCCGCAGAAGTGGCGGCCACGGCCGCGCAGCACGACGAGGCGCACGCGGTCGTCGCTGGCCACGGCGGCCAGCGCCTGGATCAGCTCGGCGATGGTCCGGGCGTTGAAGGCGTTGTTCTTCTCCGGGCGGTTCAGCCAGAGATGGGCGACGCCGCGCGGGTCGATAGCGAGCTCGATATTCTGAAAGGCGATGTTCTGAGAGTCGGTCATGGCAGCGGCCTTACATGCGGAAGACGCCGAAGCGGGTCGCTTCGACAGGCGCGTTGAGCGAGGCGGAGAGGGCGAGGCCGAGCACGTCGCGGGTCTGCGCCGGGTCGATCACGCCGTCGTCCCACAGTCGCGCGCTGGAATAGTAGGGATGCCCCTGGCGCTCGTACTGTTCGAGGATCGGTGCCTTGATCTTCGCCTCTTCCTCGGCGGACAGCGCAGAGCCTGCGCGTTCGGCCTGCTCGCGCTTGACCTGGGCCAAGACGCCTGCGGCCTGCTCGCCGCCCATCACGCCGATCCGCGCGTTGGGCCACATCCACAGGAAGCGCGGGTCGTAGGCGCGGCCGCACATGCCGTAGTTACCGGCGCCGAAGCTGCCGCCGATGATCACGGTGAACTTCGGCACCTGGGCGCAGGCCACCGCGGTGACCAGCTTGGCGCCGTGCTTGGCGATGCCGCCGGCCTCGTACTTCTGGCCGACCATGAAGCCGGTGATGTTCTGCAGGAACACCAGCGGAATACCCCGCTGGCAGGCCAGTTCGATGAAGTGCGCGCCTTTCTGCGCGGCCTCGGCGAAGAGGATGCCGTTGTTGGCGAGGATCGCCACCGGGTAGCCGTGCAGGTGGGCGAAGCCGCACACCAGGGTGGTGCCGAACAGCGCCTTGAACTCGTCGAATTCGCTGCCGTCGACCAGGCGCGCAATGATCTCGCGCACGTCGAAGGGCTGCTTGCTGTCCACCGGGATCACCCCGTACAGCTCGTCGCTGGCGTACAGCGGGGCGCGCGGGGCGCGGGTGTTGAGCCGGCCCTGCTTGGTCCAGTTGAGGTTGGCGATGCAGCGGCGGGCGATGGCCAGCGCGTGCTCGTCGTCCTCGGCGTAGTGGTCGGCCACGCCGGAGGTCTTGCAGTGCACGTCGGCGCCGCCCAGGTCCTCGGCGCTGACCACCTCACCGGTGGCGGCCTTCACCAGCGGCGGGCCGGCGAGGAAGATGGTGGCCTGGTTGCGCACCATGATGGTCTCGTCGCTCATCGCCGGCACGTAGGCGCCGCCGGCGGTGCAGGAGCCCATCACCACGGCGATCTGCGGGATGCCCTGGGCGCTCATGTTGGCCTGGTTGAAGAAAATCCGGCCGAAGTGTTCGCGGTCGGGGAAGACTTCGTCCTGGCGCGGCAGGTTGGCGCCGCCCGAGTCCACCAGGTAGATGCACGGCAGGCGGTTCTGCTGGGCGATGGTCTGGGCGCGCAGGTGCTTCTTCACGGTCAGTGGGTAGTAGCTGCCGCCTTTCACCGTGGCGTCGTTGCCGACGATCATGCACTCCACGCCTTCCACCCGGCCGATGCCGGCGACCACGCCGGCAGCGGCGACGTCTTCGCCGTACACCTCATGGGCGGCGAGAGCGGAGACTTCGAGGAAAGGCGAGCCGGCGTCGAGCAGGCGGTTGATGCGTTCGCGCACCAGCAGCTTGCCACGCGCGGTGTGCTTGGCCTGGGCGGCGGCGCCGCCGCCTTCATGGACGCGGCCGAGGACGGCGCGCAGGTCCTGGACGTTCTCCAGCATGGTCGCGGCGTTGGCGGCGTATTCCGGGGAACGGGTGTTGAGTTGGGTGCCGAGGATGGTCATGGCGTCTCCACGAGCGGGATTCTTTTGTAGGAGCGAGGGGGGCGCCTAGCCCTTGCTCGCGAACAGCCCAGATGCCAGGCGGGTTCGCGAGCAAGCTCGCTCCTACAGGGACGGATGCGGATGGGTTCAGCGAGTCTCGTTGAACAGCTCGCGGCCGATCAGCATGCGGCGGATTTCGCTGGTGCCGGCGCCGATCTCGTAGAGCTTGGCGTCGCGCAGCAGGCGGCCGGTGGGGAACTCGTTGATGTAGCCGTTGCCGCCGAGGATCTGGATGGCGTCCAGGGCCATCTGCGTGGCGCGCTCGGCGGTGTAGAGGATCACCCCGGCGGCGTCCTTGCGGGTGGTCTCGCCACGGTCGCAGGCCTGGGCCACGGCATACAGGTAGGCGCGGCTGGCGTTGAGCTGGGTGTACATGTCGGCGACCTTGCCCTGGATCAGCTGGAACTCGCCGATGCTCTGGCCGAACTGCTTGCGGTCGTGGATGTAGGGGACGATCACGTCCATGCAGGCCTGCATGATGCCGATCGGGCCGCCGGCGAGCACCACGCGCTCGTAGTCCAGGCCGCTCATCAGCACCTTCACGCCGCCGTTGACCGCGCCCAGCACGTTCTCTTCCGGCACTTCCACGTCATCGAAGAACAGCTCGCAGGTGTTCGAGCCGCGCATGCCCAGCTTGTCGAACTTGCTGCCACGGCTGAAGCCTTTCCAGTCGCGCTCGACGATGAACGCGGTGATGCCGTGGGCGCCTTTCTCCGGCTCGGTCTTGGCGTAGATCACGTAGGTGTTGGCGTCCGGGCCGTTGGTGATCCAGGTCTTGCTGCCATTGAGGACGAAGCGGTCGGCGCGCTTTTCGGCGCGCAGTTTCATCGACACCACGTCGGAGCCGGCGTTGGGCTCGCTCATGGCCAGGGCGCCGATGTGCTCGCCGCTGATCAGCTTGGGCAGGTACTTGGCTTTCTGCTCGGCGTTGCCGTTGCGCTTGATCTGGTTGACGCACAGGTTGGAGTGCGCACCGTAGGACAGGCCGACCGAGGCCGAGCCACGGCTGATCTCCTCGATGGCGATGACGTGGGCCAGGTAACCCATGTTGGCGCCGCCGTATTCCTCCGCCACGGTGATGCCGAGCAGGCCCATGTCACCGAACTTCTTCCACATGTCCATGGGGAACAGGTTGTCGGCGTCGATCTGCGCGGCGCGCGGGGCGAGTTCGCTGGCGACGAAGCCCTGCACCTGCTCGCGCAGCATGTCGATGGTTTCGCCGAGGCCGAAGTTGAGGGAGGGGTAGCTCATGGAATCACCTGTACTTGTATTTATATGCGGATGAGGGAGCGGCAGGGCGGCGAGGTCAGCTCGTGGCGCGCTGCCTGCGGGGTTTGTCGGTCTCGGCCATGGCCGCCAGGCAGCGCTCCTCGGCCGTGTCCAGTTCCAGTTTCATCTGCTCGATGTCGAGCAACTGTTGCTCAAGCTGCGCGCGGCGCGCAGTGATCTTGTCGAGGAAGGTCTGCAGCTGCTTGGTGTTGCCGCTGCTGGGGTCGTAGAGGTCGATCAGCTCCTTGCACTCGGCCAGCGAGAAGCCGATGCGCTTGCCGCGCAGGATCAGCTTCAGGGCCACCAGGTCCTTGGCGCTGTAGATGCGCTCCTGGCCACGGCGCTCGGGGCTGAGCATGCCCTGTTCCTCATAGAAGCGGATGGCACGGGTGGTGACGTCCAGTTCGCGGGCCAGCTCGGAGATGGTGTAGGTCGTGGGCATGGGAATCTTCTTGCTCGGTCGTTTACCTTTACGTTAACGTAAACCTGCCTTGGGTCACTGTCAACACACCTCGCAGGCGGCGTAGGAAAGGTGGATGGCGCGGGAATTGCCTCGTGCTCGCATCAAACCTTTCCCACCAGGGGCTTCCCCTTTACGGACGCCGCCGGCGGGTGTACACAGCCCTGACCAGCCTGCGAGTTCCGTGCCCTCAAAGAGGGCGCGGAACCTACCGGAGCGATGCATGACGACAAGAACAATAAGCAGCGACCTGCTGCGCGAAGCCCACCTGGCCCGTGAACACCTGCAACAGGAGGGCGAAGTGCCCAATGGCGTGCTCCGCGAGGAGATCGACGCCTCCTGGCGGCGCAGCCTCGGCCATGGCCTGGACTGCGCCAGCGGCACCGAGCACGGCCTCGATACGCGGGTGAAACCCGACGTGCTGCTGGCCGGCAACCGCCTGCTGCTCGACGCCGCGACCCCCGAACTCGATTACCTGCAACAGCGCCAGGGCCACGACGGCGTGATCATCCTGGCCAATGCCGATGCCACCATCCTGTCTGTCGAAGGCGCCCGCGAGCGCATGCAGAGCAAGGGCCTGGCCGACATCGTCCAGGGCGCCTGCTGGAGCGAAGCGTCGCGCGGCACCAATGCCCTGGGCACCGCGCTGGTGGAAAAGCGCGCCACGCAGATCGACTGCGGTGAACACTTCCTCGACCGCCTGAGCCGTTTTTCCTGCACCTCGGTGCCCATCGAAGGGCCGCAGGGCACGCTGCTCGGCGTGCTCGACATGACCCGCGAAGGGCCGCTTTCCGGCCCGCGCGAAAGCCTCTCGCTGCTCAGTCTCGCGGTATTCCAGATCGAGGCGCGGCTGTTCGCCGTCAGCCATCCGGGGCAGGTGGTGATCGCCTTCCATTACCGCCGCCAGTACCTGGATTCCGCCTGGCAAGGCCTGCTGGCGCTGGGGCTGGACGGCAAGGTGCTGGCCGTCAGCGGCCAGGCCTGTCAGTTGCTCGGCGCCCACCGCGAAAGCCTGGTGGGCCGGCGCAGCGAAGATTTCCTCGGCGTGCGCGGCGAGCAACTGCTGGCGCGGCTTTACCAGGGCGGCGTCGGCAGCCTGCAGACGCCCAAGGGCGAGCTGTTCTACAAGACGCTCCAGGCGCCGCTGCGCAGCCACGCGGTGCCGGTCAGCGCCCGCGCGCCACGCCCGGCCGCCGGCCCCGAACTCGAAGCCCTCGCCGGCAGCCATCCGCGCTACGCCCGTGCTCTGCGCATGGCGCGCCAGGGCCTGGTGAACGAACTCCCCGTGTTGTTGCTGGGCGAAACCGGCAGCGGCAAGGAAGTGGTGGCCCGCGCCCTGCACCAGGCCAGCGCGCGCAGTGACAAACCCTTCGTCGCGGTGAACTGCGCGGCGATTCCCGAAGGCCTGATCGAGTCCGAGCTGTTCGGCTACCGCGACGGCGCCTTCACCGGCTCGCGGCGCGGCGGCATGGTCGGCCGGCTGCAGCAGGCCCATGGCGGCACGCTGTTCCTCGACGAGATCGGCGACATGCCGCTGGCCCTGCAAGCGCGCCTGCTGCGTGTGCTGCAGGAGCGCAAGGTGGCGCCATTGGGGGCCGGCGAGGAGCAGGACATCGACGTCGCACTGATCTGCGCGACCCACCGCGACCTCAAGCGCCTGGTGGAAGAAAAGCACTTCCGCGAAGACCTCTACTACCGTGTCAACGGCATCAGCGTGAAGCTGCCGGCGCTGCGCGAGCGCGACGACCTCGCCGAACTCGCCAGTGGCCTGCTGGCCCGCCTGGGTGCGCCGAAGGTGAAACTCTCCGCCGAGCTGCTCGGCCTGCTGCGCGACTACCACTGGCCGGGCAACATCCGCCAGCTGGAGATGGTCCTGCGCACGGCGCTGGCCATGCGCGAGGAAGGCGAGGAGGAACTGAACCTCGATCACCTGCCGGACAGCACGCTGGACGAACTCAGCGCCGGCGAGCGCGCGCCCAGCGGCAGCATCCGCGAGAACGAACTGGAGCTGATCCGCCAGGCGCTGGAGCGCCACCAGGGCAACGTTTCCGCCGCTGCCGACGCGCTGGGCATCAGTCGCGCCACGCTTTACCGCAAGCTCAAGCAACTCAAGGTGGGCTGATGTTCTTCACCCGCCTGATCGAGAGCGACGATCCGCAGGCGCTCAAGGCCTCGCTGCGTTGGCTGTACGGTTTCGTGCGTCCGCACAAGGCCGCCATCGCTGGCCTGCTCGGGTTGTCGTTCTGCGCCTCGCTGCTGGTGCTGGCGCAGCCGTGGCTGACCAAGACGCTGATCGACGACGGCCTGCTGGCGAAGGACTTCCCGGTGCTGGTGATGGTGGCTGGGGCGATGATCGTCGTCGGCCTGGTCGGTACGGCGTTGTCCGGCCTGAACCGCTACCTGCACACGCGGCTGTCCGGGCGCATCCTGTTTTCCCTGCGTGATGCGTTGTACCGCCACCTGCAGACGCTTTCACCGAGCTTCTTCGGCCGCCGTCGCATCGGCGACCTGATGTCCCGGCTCGATGGCGATGTTGCCGAGATCCAGCGCTTCGCCGTGGACTCGCTGTTTTCCGCCGTGTCCAGCGTGATCGGCCTGGTCGGCGCGCTGGTGCTGTTGCTCACCCTGTCGTGGAAGCTCTCGCTGCTGGTGGCGCTGCTGATCCCGCTGGACGTGCTCTGGCTGCGCTGGATGCGGCGCAAGGTCGAGCGCGAGGCGCGCGGTTTGCGTGAGCGTTCGGCGGACCTTTCGTCGTTCTTCGTCGAGACGTTGCCGGCGATGAAGTTCATCCAGTCCGCCGGCCAGCAGAACCGCGAGGCCGGGCGACTGGAAGGTCTGGGGCAGGGCTACCTCGGTCAGTTGCTGCGCTTGCAGCTCACCGAATTCTTCACCCAGGCGGTGCCCGGCACGCTGATGTCGCTGTCCCGCGCCTGCGCCTTCCTGGTCGGCGGTTACTGGGTGGTGCAGGGGACCTGGCAGCTGGGTTCGCTGATTGCCTTTTCCACCTATCTGGGCATGGCCATCGGGCCGGTGCAGAGCCTGCTCGGCCTGTACGTCGCACTGCAACGCATGACCGTCAGCCTCGGCCGGGTGATGGAGCTGCGCGGTGAGGACGCGACCATCGTTTCGCCCGCCACGCCGCGGCCGATGCCGTCGGTGGGCGAACTACGCCTGGAGAATCTGCATTACGCCTGGCCGGGCCGCGTACAGCCGGTCCTGCAGGATGTGCAGGCGCTGATTCCCTCCGGCCTCAAGGTCGCGCTGAGCGGCCCCTCGGGCGTTGGCAAGAGCACGCTGATCGACCTGCTGCAGCGTTTCTACGACCCCGACCAGGGACGCATCCTGCTGGATGGCGTGGACCTGCGCGAGCTTGACCTGCAAGCCCTGCGTCGGCGCGTGGCGGTGGTCAGCCAGGACATCGTGCTGTTCCGTGGCAGCCTGGCCGACAACCTGGCCTACAGTGCGCCCGAGTCGAGCCGCGAGGCCATCGAGAAGGCCGCCCGCGCGGCGCAGCTCGGCAGCCTGATCGCCAGCCTGCCCGAAGGCCTCGACAGCCCGCTGGGCGAGCGCGGCCAGCAGCTGTCCGGTGGGCAGAAGCAACGCATCGCCATTGCCCGCGCGCTGTTGCAGGACCCGCTGATCCTGGTGCTGGACGAAGCCACTTCGCAGGTGGACGAGAGCACCGAGCGCGAGGTGATCGCGGCCATCGACCAGCTGTTCGCCGGGCGTACGCGCCTGCTGATCAGCCATCGCACCTCGACCCTGGCCGCCGCCGACCTGCACCTGGAATTGCAGGATGGGCAGATGCGTGTGCGCGAGGCTCAGCCGGTGCAGCAGCATGAGGCCTGAGTTGCGGATTGGGGTGGTCGATAGTGGTTTCGCCGAGACCCAGTCCGCCAGCGTCAGCGGTGCGCGACGCTTCTTCCTCACCGATGACGGCCATGCCGAGGGCGAGGTTCTGGCGGATGCCTTGGGCCACGGCAGCGTCGTCTGCGAAGCCATTCTTGCCCATGCTCCGGATGCGCGTCTGAGCGTCGCCCAGGTCTTCGATGAGCGTGGCGTGACCAGCCCGCTGCAAATAGCTGCCGCGCTGCATTGGCTGGGCGAGCAGGGCGTACGGGTGATCAACCTGAGCCTGGGCGTGGGGGGGGGGGGGGGGGGGGGGGGGGGGGGGGGGGGCGGGGGCGGGGGGGGGGGGCGCGGCGGGGGCGGG
>JBKYMN010000008.1:0-365989 GCA_046940325.1 Enterobacterales bacterium AE_CKDN230030158-1A_HGKHYDSX7
ATCGCTGGCCGGGGGTTTTGCTTTGGCGCGCGGGAAAAGGTCTGGGCACAGGCTCAGCGTTGATGGAGTCGCGGACGAGGTCTGCAGCCGCGCAAGCAATCATCCCTGGGGCCAAATGCAGCGCCTAATCACGTGCCTGGTGCGATTCTGGTTCGCGAGCAAGCTCGCCCCTGCCCCTGCGCGATTGGAGCTGTAGAGGCTCTGCAAAGCGGCTTTCCGCCATTTTCTAGAGTTGGATTTGCCTTGTTACAACCGGTCTGCAACGGACTGATGGCATTTCATCCAACTGTCACATTCGCGTCATAGAGTCTTCATGCGGCCTGACGATACTGGCCCCCGTTCCATCCAACCCCATTCTCCTTAAGGAGCAAGGCATGAAACTCAAGCGTTTGATGGCGGCCCTGACTTTTGTCGCTGCAGGCGTAGGCACCGCCAGTGCGGTAGCCGCGATTGATCCGGCCCTGCCGGAATACCAGAAAGCCAGCGGTGTGTCGGGCAACCTGTCGAGCGTCGGTTCCGACACTCTGGCCAACCTGATGACCATGTGGGCGGAAGAGTACAAGCGCCTGTACCCGAACGTGAACGTGCAGATCCAGGCCGCCGGTTCCTCCACCGCGCCGCCGGCTCTGACCGAAGGCACCGCCAACCTGGGCCCGATGAGCCGCAAGATGAAGGACGTCGAACTGCAGGCCTTCGAGCAGAAGTACGGCTACAAGCCGACTGCTGTTCCGGTGGCCGTGGACGCCCTGGCGATCTTCGTGCACAAGGACAACCCGATCAAAGGCCTGACCATGCAACAGGTCGACGCCATCTTCTCTTCCACCCGCCTGTGCGGTGGCAAGTCGGATGTGAAGACCTGGGGTGACCTGGGCCTGACCGGCGACTGGGCCAACAAGCCCGTCCAACTGTTCGGTCGTAACTCCGTTTCCGGCACCTACGGCTACTTCAAGGAAGAAGCCCTGTGCAAAGGCGACTACAAGCCGAACGTGAACGAGCAGCCGGGTTCGGCTTCCGTAGTTCAGTCGGTCAGCCAGTCCCTGAACGGCGTTGGCTACTCCGGTATCGGTTACAAGACCGCTAGCGTGAAGACCGTTGCCCTGGCCAAGAAGGAAGGCGGCGAGTTCATCGAGGACAACGAAGCGAACGCCCTGAACGGCACCTACCCGCTGTCGCGCTTCCTCTACGTCTATGTGAACAAGGCCCCGAACAAGCCGCTGAACCCGCTGGAAGCCCAATTCCTGAAGATGGTGCTCTCCAAGACCGGCCAGCAGGTTGTCGTGAAAGACGGCTACATCCCGCTGCCGTCCAAAGTCGCCGAGAAAGCGATCAAGGACCTGGGTCTGTAATCAGCCTTCAAACCGGGCGGAAACCGCCGCCCGGCATGGGCTGACGCTTATTCGACCGAGCCCGCCAGCATGGCTCTGCTGGTGGGCTTTGTCGCGTCACTTCCATGTCATCTTTCTGTCATACAGAGCCGCTAGGGTGTCACCCCATGAACGACATGGCCAACTCCCCGATGACTTCTTCTCTCCCCGAGCGGATCGATTTCAATACGCCTGCCCTGCAGCGCAAGCGCCGTATCCGGGCGCTCAAGGACCGACTGACCCGCTGGTACGTGCTGGTCGGCGGTCTCGCCGTGCTGGCTGCCATTACCCTGATCTTCTTCTACCTCGCCTACGTCGTGCTGCCGCTGTTCCGTGGCGCCGAGCTGGAGACCCGTGACCCCCTGGCTCCGGCCTGGCTGAAGACGGCCCAGGCGCCGCTGCTGCTGAGCATCGAAGAGCAGAACATGGTGGGCATGCGCGTTGCCGCCAATGGTGAGGTGGTGTTCTTCGACGCCAAGAAAGGCGACGAGATGAGCCGTGTTGCGCTGAAACTGCCCGCCGGCAGCAGCGTGACCTCGATTGCCGAGGACCAGCCGGGTCATCCGACCGTGGCGCTGGGCCTGTCCAATGGCCAGGTGCTGGTGTTCAAGCACACCTACAAGGTCACCTACCCGGACAACCACAAGACCATCACCCCGCAGATCGACTACCCCTACGGCGAAGCTGCGATGAGCCTGGACCCCCAGGGCCGCCCGCTGGAGCACGTGGCCATCGTCTCGGGTGATGAGAGCCTGCTGCTCGCCGCCTCCGCCGGCAGCGAAATGATGCTGCTCAGCCTGACTCAGCAGGAAAACATGCTCACCGGCGAAACCTCGCTGGAGCAGGAGCGCATCAACCTGCCGCAGATCGCCGACCCGGTGAAGGCCATCTACATGGATCCGCGCAAGCAGTGGCTCTATGTGCTCAATGGCCGCGCCCAGGCTGACGTGTTCGACCTCAATAGCCACCAGCTCAACGGCCGCTACAAGCTGCTGGATGACGCCGCCGCCGAAGTGACCGCCAGCAGCCAGCTGCTGGGTGGCATTTCGCTGATGGTCGGTGACTCCAAGGGCGGTATCGGCCAGTGGTTCATGGCCCGTGGCGAAGATGGCGAGCCGCGCCTTTCCCACGTGCGTGACTTCAAGCTGGGCGACCAGCCGATCACCAGCATCGCGCCGGAGCAGCGCCGCAAGGGCTTCCTGGCCCTGGACAAGCAAGGCAACCTGGGCATCTTCCACAGCACCGCGCACCGCACGCTGCTGGTGGAGAACGTCGCCCCGTCTGCTGGCCCCATGGCCCTGTCGCCGCGCGCCAACCGCCTGATCCTCGAGCAGGGCGGCGAGCTGCGCCGCTTCAGCCTGAGCAACCCGCATCCGGAAGTCTCCTTCAGTGCACTGTGGGGCAAGGTCTGGTACGAGAGCTACGACAAGCCGTCCTACGTCTGGCAGTCCACCGCCGCGACCACTGACTTCGAGCCCAAGCTGAGCCTGTCGCCGCTGACCTTCGGTACGCTGAAGGCGGCGTTCTACGCGATGATCCTCGCCGCGCCGCTGGCCATCGCCGCTGCCGTCTATACCGCCTACTTCATGGCTCCGGGCATGCGCCGCAAGGTGAAGCCGGTGATCGAGCTGATGGAAGCGTTGCCGACGGTGATCCTCGGCTTCTTCGCCGGCCTGTTCCTGGCGCCGTACGTCGAAGGGCACCTGCCGGGCATCTTCAGCCTGCTGCTGCTCACGCCGCTGGGCATCCTCGCTGCCGGCCTGATCTGGAGCCGCCTGCCGGAGCGCATCCGCCTGAGCCTTCCCGCCGGCTGGGAAGCGGCGATCCTGATCCCCGTGGTCCTCGCCACCGGCGCCTTCGCCCTGTGGATGAGCCCGCACCTGGAGACAATGTTCTTCGGCGGCGACATGCGCCTGTGGATCAGCCACGACCTGGGCATCACCTACGACCAGCGCAACGCCCTGGTGGTCGGCCTGGCCATGGGCTTCGCGGTGATCCCGAACATCTTCTCCATCGCCGAAGACGCCATCTTCAGCGTGCCGCGCAGCTTGACCTACGGCTCCCTGGCCCTGGGTGCCACGCCCTGGCAGACGCTGACCCGCGTGGTGATCCTGACCGCCAGCCCGGGCATCTTCTCCGCGCTGATGATCGGCATGGGCCGCGCCGTAGGCGAGACCATGATCGTGCTGATGGCCACCGGCAACACCCCGGTCATGGACGTGAACATCTTCCAGGGCATGCGAACGCTGGCGGCGAACGTCGCGGTGGAAATGCCCGAGTCGGAGGTGGGCGGGACTCACTACCGTGTGCTGTTCCTTTCGGCACTGGTGCTGCTGTCCTTCACCTTCGTGATGAACACCCTGGCAGAGCTGATCCGTCAGCGCCTGCGCAAGAAATACGC
Source organism: Enterobacterales bacterium AE_CKDN230030158-1A_HGKHYDSX7 (assembly GCA_046940325.1). Taxonomy (GTDB): domain Bacteria; phylum Pseudomonadota; class Gammaproteobacteria; order Pseudomonadales; family Pseudomonadaceae; genus Pseudomonas. The sequence goes on from JBKYMN010000008.1 coordinate 3,766, forward strand.
GTCGCTCTAAGCGACGCCCGACGAGGCTACGTTCCGTGAAACAGAAACAGGAATCCGTCAAAGCGTGGTTTGCCAGCGGTTCTCCCTGGGTGTGGATGAACGCGGGTGCGGTGTCCATCGCCGTGATCATGACCATCGGCCTGCTCGCCGTGATCGCCGTGCGCGGTCTCGGCCACTTCTGGCCGGCAGACGTGATCGAGGCGACCTACAGCGTCCCCGGTGAAGCGCCCAAGACCCTGATCGGCGAAGAAGTGCAGATCGAGCAGGTGCCGCGTGCGCGCCTGCGCGGTGCCGGCCTGCCGGTGCCGGACAACGGCCCGGAGTTCATGACCCGCGAACTGCTCAAGCTGGGCAACCGCGACCTCTACGGCAGCGACTTCTCCTGGGTGATCGGCGAGTGGCTGACCGACCGCCGCCACCCGGCCGAGCTGGTGACCCTGGAGCGCCGCGAGTGGGGCAACTTCTATGGCTACCTGCTGAGCGTCAAGGAAAACGGCAAGGTGGTCGCCGAAGGCCCGGGCGCCATGGCCGAGCTGCAGACTCGTCTCAAGCGCGTCGATGAGCTCTACGCCAAGCTGTACCAACTGGAGAAGAAGGACATCGGCGGCATCAACCACGGCCTGGAGCGCCTGCGCCTGAAGGAACGTGGCCTGCAGTTGAACAACAAGCTGGATGCCACCGCCGAGGCCGACATCGCCGCCGGCCGCGCCGAGCTCAACGCCCAGTACAAGGTACTGGAAGAGCAGCTCAACGGCCTGCACCAGGAGTTCAACCGCGACAGCGTGGTGATGCGCGATGCCAGCGGCCAGCAGACCGAGATCACCCTCGGCAAGCTGGTGCACGCCTACCAGCCCAACCAGATGGGTGTGGCCACCAAGCTGGGCTTCTACTTCAAGAAGCTGTGGGAATTCCTCAGCGACGACCCGCGTGAAGCCAACACCGAGGGCGGTATCTTCCCGGCCATCTTCGGCACTGTGATGATGACCCTGGTGATGGCCGTGATCGTCACGCCGTTCGGTGTGATCGCGGCGGTCTACCTGCGCGAGTACGCTCGCCAGGGCCTGCTGACCCGGATCATCCGCATCGCGGTGAACAACCTCGCGGGCGTTCCGGCGATCGTCTACGGTGTGTTCGGCCTGGGCTTCTTCGTCTACGTGCTGGGCGGCTCGCTCGACCGGATGTTCTTCCCCGAAGCCCTGCCGGCGCCGACCTTTGGCACGCCAGGGTTGTTCTGGGCCTCGCTGACCCTGGCCATCCTCGCGGTGCCGGTGGTGATCGTGGCCACCGAGGAAGGCCTGGCGCGTATCCCGCGGGCTACCCGTGAAGGCTCCCTCGCCCTGGGCGCTACCAAGGCCGAAACCCTGTGGAAAGTGGTCCTGCCGATGGCCAGCCCGGCGATGATGACCGGCCTGATCCTCGCCGTGGCCCGTGCCGCCGGTGAAGTGGCGCCGCTGATGCTGGTCGGCGTGGTGAAGCTGGCCCCGGCCCTGCCGGTCGACGGTAACTACCCGTACGTGCACCTGGACCAGAAGATCATGCACCTGGGCTTCCACATCTATGACGTCGGCTTCCAGAGCCCGAACGTCGAGGCCGCGCGCCCGCTGGTGTACGCCACCGCGCTGCTGCTGGTGATGGTGATCGCCCTGCTGAACTTCTCGGCCATCGCCATCCGTAACCGCCTGCGCGAAAAGTACAAGGCGCTGGAAAACTGATTCTGCAGGCGGCGGGCCGGGCCCGCCGCCAAGCCTCCCAAGGAGACTGAAGATGCAACAAGAAACCGCTACCCACGGCATCGACATCGGCGCACTCGGCCGCGGCGACCGCCAGGGCATGAACCTGGCGAACGAGACCGTCGCCCTCGAAGTGCCCGGCCTGAGCCTGTTCTACGGCGAGAAGCAGGCGCTGTTCGACGTCAGCATGAATATTCCCAAACAGCGCGTGACCGCCTTCATCGGCCCGTCCGGCTGCGGCAAGTCCACCCTGCTGCGCTGCTTCAACCGTATGAACGACCTGGTCGACGGTTGCCACGTGAAGGGCGAGATCCGCCTGGACGGCCACAACATCTTCGCCAAGAACGTCGACGTCGCCGAGTTGCGTCGCCGCGTCGGCATGGTGTTCCAGAAGCCCAACCCGTTCCCCAAGAGCATCTACGAGAACGTGGTCTACGGCCTGCGCATCCAGGGCATCAACAAGAAGCGCGTGCTCGACGAGGCCGTCGAGTGGGCGCTCAAGGGCGCCGCGCTGTGGGATGAAGTAAAGGACCGCCTGCACGAATCCGCCCTCGGCCTGTCCGGCGGCCAGCAGCAGCGTCTGGTGATCGCCCGTACCATTGCCGTGGAGCCGGAAGTCCTGCTGCTCGACGAGCCCTGCTCGGCACTGGACCCGATCTCCACCCTGAAGATCGAAGAGCTGATCTACGAGCTGAAATCCAAGTTCACCATCGTCATCGTCACCCACAACATGCAGCAGGCCGCGCGCGTCTCCGACTACACGGCGTTCATGTACATGGGCAAGCTGATCGAGTTCGGCGACACCGATACCCTGTTCACCAACCCGGCCAAGAAGCAGACCGAGGACTACATCACCGGTCGCTACGGCTAGTTTCGCGGACTTGCGTGCGCGGTAGAGAATCCCGGAGAACATCACAAGCCAGCGGCCCGGAGCCTGCGGCTTTCGCGGAGCGAACATGATCAACAAAGAAAGCCTCACCCACCACATCTCGCAGCAGTTCAACGCCGAGCTTGAAGATGTGCGCAGCCATCTGCTGGCCATGGGCGGCCTGGTGGAGAAGCAGGTCAACGACGCGGTCAACGCGCTGATCGACGCCGACTCGGGCCTGGCCCAGCAGGTGCGCGAGATCGATGACCAGATCAACCAGATGGAGCGCAACATCGACGAGGAATGCCTGCGCATCCTCGCCCGCCGCCAGCCGGCCGCTTCCGACCTGCGCCTGATCATCAGCATCTCCAAGTCGGTGATCGACCTGGAGCGCATCGGCGACGAGGCCTCGAAGATCGCCCGCCGCGCCATCCAGTTGTGCGAGGAAGGCGAGTCGCCGCGCGGCTACGTCGAGGTGCGCCACATCGGCAACCAGGTGCGCAAGATGGTGCAGGAGGCGCTGGACGCCTTCGCCCGCTTCGACGCCGACCTCGCGCTGTCGGTCGCCCAGTACGACAAGACCGTCGACCGCGAGTACAAGACCGCCCTGCGCGAGCTGGTGACCTACATGATGGAAGATCCGCGGGCGATCTCCCGCGTGCTCAACGTCATCTGGGCCCTGCGTTCGCTGGAGCGCATCGGTGACCATGCGCGCAACATCGCCGAACTGGTGATCTACCTGGTGCGCGGCACCGATGTCCGCCACCTCGGCCTGACCCGCATGAAAGAAGAGGTGCAGGGCACCGCTGGCAAGGCCGACAAGGCCGAATAAGCCGGACTGCCGTGCCAGAACGAACCCGGCCCTCGCGCCGGGTTCGTCATTTTATGGCCGAGCGGTCCTGCACCAATGGCATGTAGCCACCCGGCAAGGCTATCCTTCGCCCTATCGTTTTTTCGGAGATGCCGATGGGCAAGGTCAGTGTGCTGGTGGTGGATGACGCTCCGTTCATCCGCGACCTGGTGAAGAAGGGGCTGCGGGACCATTTCCCCGGCCTGCAGATCGAAGAGGCGGTCAACGGCCGCAAGGCGCAGCAGTTCCTCGCGCGCCAGGCCGTGGACCTGATCCTCTGCGACTGGGAAATGCCCGAGCTGTCGGGGATTGAGCTGCTCACCTGGTGCCGTGAGCAGGACAGCCTGAAGACAACGCCTTTCATCATGGTCACCAGCCGTGGCGACAAGGACAACGTGGTGCAGGCGATCCAGGCCGGCGTTTCCGACTTCATCGGCAAGCCGTTCTCCAACGACCAGCTGGTGAGCAAGGTGAAGAAGGCGCTGTCCCGCGCCGGCAAGCTGGATGCCCTGGCGGCCCAGGCACCGCAGCGCAGCCTGGTCGGCTCCATGCCCAACGACTCCCTGGCGGCCCTCACCGGCGGCAAGGCCGAGGTCGTGCGCCCGGCGGCTGCGCCCGCCGCAGTGCGTCCGGCTTCGGCTGCTCCGGCGCCGACGGCTGCCGCTCCTGCCGCCCGCAGTGGCGCCAAGGGCCAGCAGGGGCAACTGCGCCTGCCTTCGGCCAGCCTGCCCTGCGTAATCAAGGCGCTGAGCCTCAAGGAAGCGCTGCTGGTGGTGAAGCGCGGCACACCGCTGCCACAGGTGCTGGAAAGTGCCGTGCTGGACCTGGAAGAAGACAGCGACGTCGCCCGCCTCAACGGCTACCTGCACGCCGTGGCGGCACTGGAACCCAAGCCCGACAGCGAGTGGCTGCAACTGACCTTCCGCTTCGTCGACCGCGATCCGCAGAAGCTCGACTACCTGTCGCGCCTGATCGCCCGCGGCAGCTCGCAGAAGCATTACGTGCCCGGCGCCTGATCCGGTTACAAATCCCCCGGTTGGCAGGCAGTACTGCTTCACATGCCGACCGGCGGCAGGTCGCGGCCCAGGGCCCGCGCTGCTAGTCTTGCCAGCGTCGCCATACCTATAACCAGAGTCGACATGCTAGGGCGCAGTATCCTCCTGTGCGGTCTATTGGCCGCCACCGGGACGGCTTCGGCCGTGACCATCTACAAGTACACCGACGCCAATGGCGTGGTCACCTACACGGATAAAGCCGTGGCGGGTGCGGCTGTGTTCGTGTTCCGCGATCGCATGGTCGAGCACCTGGAAGAGCAGGTGAAGCTGGAGACGAAGAAGCACGCTGGCGGCGAGACGCTGCAGGTGCGCAACGACCTCTATGCGCCGGTGGAAGTGGAACTGAGCGTGACCGGCGCGCAGAACGCCGTGGGCGCGCCGCAGAAGCCGATCCGCTGGGTGCTGCCGCCGCGCAGTGCGATTCGCCTCGCCACCCTGACGCCGGCGGACCCGAGCAAGCCGCTGCGCTACAAGCCCAAGCTGCGCTACGCGCTCGGCGACCCGCGCCCGACGCCGCTGTCCTACCAGTACGCCTTGCCGTGGGTGGGTGGCCCGTTCCGCCTGACCCAGGGCGCCAATGGCCGCTACAGCCACTTCACGCCCAAGGGCCGCTACGCCATGGACATTGCCATGCCGGTGGGCACGCCGATTGTCGCGGCGCGCGGCGGTACGGTGGTGAAGATCGAGAATGGCCAGAACGGGCGTGGCAAGAATCCGTCCGGCAACTTCGTGCGGGTGCTGCATGACGACGGCACCATGGGCGTCTACCTGCACCTGATGCGCGGCTCGGTGCTGGTGCATGAGGGCCAGCGCGTCGGCACCGGCACGCCGCTGGCGCAGTCGGGCAACACCGGCAACAGCAGCGGGCCGCACCTGCATTTCGTGGTGCAGCGCAACGTCGGCCTGGCCCTGGAGTCCATTCCCTACGACTTCAATCAGCCGGTGGATACGCTGCCGAATTTCGCGGTGGTCAGGGAGCACTGAATCCGCCTCGGGCAACGGGACTCCCTGTAGGAGCGCGCCATGCGCGCGATCGCGGGCATGGCCCGCTCCTACAATTGAGCAACGGCATTGCACCCGGCTCCGCACAACAAAAAAGGCTGCCCGAGGGCAGCCTTTTTCGTTCAGGGGTGGGGCGCTCAGTCCAGCTTCACCACCTTGGCAAGGACGATCTTCGGACCCTTCATCTTCTTCACGATGATGCGCAGGCCCTCGGTATCCAGCACTTCCTCTTCTTCCGGCACGCGCTTGAGCGTGTCGTAGACCAGGCCGGCGAGGGTATCCGCTTCGACGTGGTCCAGGTCCAGGCCCAGCAGGCGCTCCAGCTTGAACAGCGGGGTGTCGCCGCGCACCAGCAGCTTGCCGGGCTGGTAGGCGACGATGCCGCGTTCGGCCTTGCGGTGCTCGTCCTGGATATCGCCGACCAGCACTTCCAGCACGTCTTCCATGGTCAGGTAGCCGACCACCTTGTGGTCCGCTTCCTCCACCAGCGCAAAGTGCGCGCCGCCCTGGCGGAACTGCTCCAGCAGGCGGGCCAGCGGCAGGTGCTTGGTGACCTTTTCCAGCGGGTGGGTCAGCTCGTCGAGGTCGAACGACTCCGGCAGGCTGTCCAGCGTGGCCAGGGCCAGCAGCAGGTCCTTGATGTGCAGCAGGCCGATGAACTCGCCTTTCTCGCTGTCGTACACCGGGTAGCGGCTGTACTTGTGGCGGCGGATGGTGGCGAGGATGTCGTCCAGTGGCGCGTTGCGTTCCAGGTAGACCAGGTCTTCCCGGGAGTTGGCCCAGTCCACCACTTCCAGTTCGCCCAGCTCCACCGCCGAAGCCAGCACGCGCATGCCCTGGTCGCTGGGGTCGTGGGCGCGGCTGGAGTGCAGGATCAGCTTGAGTTCGTCACGGCTGTAATGGTGCTCGTGGTGCGGCCCCGGCTCGCCCTGGCCGGCGATCTTGAGGATGGTGTTGGCGCTGGCGTTGAGCAGCCAGATCGCCGGGTACATCGCCCAGTAGAACAGGTACAGCGGCACCGCCGTCCACAGCGACAGCAGCTCCGGCTTGCGGATCGCCCAGGATTTGGGCGCCAGCTCGCCAACCACGATGTGCAGGTAGGAAATGATGAAGAACGCGGTGAAGAACGACACGCCGCGAATGACTTCCTCGGAGTGCACGCCGACCGCCGCGAGCAGCGGTTCGAGCAGTTCGGCGAAGGCCGGCTCGCCGACCCAGCCCAGGCCCAGGGAGGCCAGGGTGATGCCCAGCTGGCAGGCCGAGAGGTAGGCGTCGAGCTGGTTGTGCACCTTGCGCAGGATGCTGCCGCGCCAGCCGTGCTGGCTGGCGATGGTCTCCACGCGGGTGGAGCGCAGCTTGACCATGGCGAACTCGGCGGCCACGAAGAAGCCGTTGAGCAGCACGAGGAAGAGGGCGAACAGGATCAGGCCGAAATCGGCGAAATAGGTCAGGAAGTTGCTACTGGGGGAAGGGTCCATGGTTCTGTTGATTTGCAAATGGACGGACAAGAATGCGGTTCAGCGGGCCCGGCTGGCAAGCCCGCTCATACCAGAGTCGTAATCGCGGGCCGTTATGCGCGGTTTTCGACCTGCTGCGGGGGGAAGTGGCAGGTGAAACTGCTGCCCTTGCCCGGCACGCTGCTGATGTCCAGGGTGCCGCGATGGCGCAGCAGCACGTGCTTGACGATGGCCAGGCCCAGGCCGGTGCCGCCGGTGCTGGCGTTGCGGCTGGAGTCCACGCGGTAGAAGCGTTCGGTCAGGCGTGGCAGGTGCTTGGGATCGATGCCGATGCCGCTGTCCTGTACCGCCAGGTGCGCGCCTTGCTCGTCGGCCCACCAGCGGATGCGGATCTCGCCTTCGTCGGGGGTGTACTTCACGGCGTTGAACACCAGGTTTGAGAAGGCGCTGCGCAGCTCGGCCTCGCTGCCCTTGAGCTTCACCTTCGAATCCGCTTCCAGGCTGATGCGATGGTTGCGCGCGCCGGACAGCGCCTGGGCGTCGTTGCGGATCGACAGCAGCATCAGGTCCACCGCCACCGGCTTGTTGTCCGCCGGGTAATCGGTGGCCTCCAGCTTGGCCAGCAGGAGCAGGTCGTTGAGCAGGTTCTGCATGCGCCCGGCCTGCTGCTGCATCTGCTGCAGCGCGCGGGTCCAGCGCGGGTTCACGTCCTCGACGTTGTCCAGCAGCGTCTCGAGGTAGCCGGCGATCACCGTCAGCGGCGTGCGCAGTTCATGGGAGACGTTGGCGACGAAGTCCTTGCGCATCTGCTCCAGCTGGTGGACGCGGGTCACGTCGCGCACCAGCATCAGGTGCTCGCCGGCGCCGTAGAGGGTGATGTGGAACTGCAGGCGCAGGCTGTCGCTGATCGGCGAGGTGAGCTCCAGCGGCTCACGGTAGTCCTCGCCCTCGAAGTATTCCTTGAAGCGCGGATGGCGCACCAGGTTGCTCACCGGCTGGCCGCCGTCCTGCGGGCTCTTGAGGCCCAGCAGGCGTTCGGCGGACTGGTTCCACCACTCCAGGTTGCCGTCGCGGTCGAGCAGGATCATGCCGTCGCGCAGGGCGGCGGTGGATTCCTGCATGCGGTCGATCACCGCCTGCAGGCGCCCGCGGGCGCGCTGGTTGCGCCGCTGCAGGTGGTAGATGCTGTCGAATACCTCGCCCCACAGGCCGTAGCCATCGGGTGGGGCTTCATCGGGCTGGTGGTTCTTCAGCCACTTGTGCAGGCGCAGCAATTGCCAGGTCGACCAGCCGAGGTAGCCGGCCAGCGCCACGGCGAAGGCCCAGCCGTATTGGCCGGTGATCAGCCCGAGCAGCGCGCCGGCGGCGGCGACTAGCAGCAGGTGGCGTATCAGCACGCCACTCCAGTTCTGGGTCACGAAATTCCGTTCCTTGTACCCGTCGAGCCAGGGACCCGATCAGCTTTTGGTCGAGAAACGATACCCGGTGCCGCGCACGGTCTGAACCAGATTTTCATAGACTTCGCCCAGGGCCTTGCGCAGACGGCGGATGTGCACGTCCACGGTGCGTTCCTCGACGTAGACGTTGCCGCCCCAGACCTGGTCCAGCAACTGGCCACGGGTGTAGGCGCGCTCCTGGTGGGTCATGAAGAACTGCAGCAGGCGGTACTCGGTCGGGCCCATCTCGGCGGGTTTGCCGTCGATGGTCACGCGGTGGCTGATCGGGTCCAGCAGCAGGCCGCCGACTTCGATCGGGGTTTCGCTGTCGCCGGCGCCGGTGCGGCGCAGCACGGCCTTCAGGCGGGCCACCAGCTCGCGCGGGGAGAACGGCTTGGTGATGTAGTCATCCGCGCCGACTTCCAGGCCCTGGATCTTGTTGTCCTCTTCGCCCTTGGCGGTGAGCATGATGATCGGGATGGCGGCGGTCAGTTCGTCGCGCTTCAGGCGGCGCGCCAGTTCGATGCCGGAGGTGCCCGGCAGCATCCAGTCGAGCAGGATCAGGTCGGGCTTGCGGTCGACGATCACGGCATGGGCCTGCTGGGCGCTGTCGGCCTCCAGACACTCGTAGCCGGCCATCTCCAGGGCCACGGCGATCATTTCCCGGATCGGAGCTTCGTCATCGACGATGAGGATTGTCTTGCCAACCATGCTGAGGCCTCAGAAATTCTGTAATGCGCCGCATTAGATAACGGAAATATTTCATGAATGTGACACCTGGATGGTAGCCGAGCCTTGGCGCAGAGCGCTCGTCTATGCTGATCGGGTCGCCACGCGCTTGCCGCGCGGCACAAACCCAGCGCACCGGCCCGGTCGGCGGTGCGCCCGGCAGGTGAGCCTGCCGGAGTCTTGCGATGACGGTAGTGAGTGCGTTGTCGACGTCGCCCTGGCCGGCCCTGCCTGCAAGTTCGCCTGCCTTTGCGCCTGCACTCGCGCCAATCCACCTCACCAGAGGAGATGAGCGATGAAAATGCTATTCCCGGCCCTGGCACTGGGTCTGATGCTGCCCGCGATGTCCGCCCTGGCCGAAGGCCCCGGCGTGGAGAAGAACGGCATGCTGGTCGATGCCAAGGGGATGACGCTCTACACCTTCGACAAGGACAGCGGCGGCAAGTCGATGTGCAATGGGGGCTGCGCGCAGAACTGGCCGCCCATGATGGCCGCCGCGGACGACAGCGCCATGGGCGACTGGACGCTGATCAAGCGCGACGACGGCAGCGCCCAGTGGGCCTACAAGGGCAAGCCGCTGTACACCTTCGTCCAGGACAAGAAGGCCGGCGACATGGCCGGCGAGGGCAAGATGGGCGTCTGGCACATGGCCAAGCCCTGAGACGGGCGAACTCACCCTGTAGGAGCGCCCCACGGGCGCGATCGCGGGCATGGCCCGCTCCTACAGGGGGAACCCTGGTCAGCGCAGGGCGAAATCCGCCACGGTGCCGAGGAAGATCGCCAGACCGGCCCAGTGGTTGTGCAGGAAGGCCTTGAAGCACTTCATCGGCTCGCGGTCGCGGGTCGAATGGAACTGCCAGGCGAAGCAGCCCGCCGCCACGGCCAGGCCCAGGTAGTAATACAGGTGCATCGCCAGCTTGTTGCCGGCCAGGACCAGCAGCAGGAGCATCAGGCCCTGCAGCATCAGGTTGATCGCGCGGTCGGCGTCGCCGAAGAGGATCGCCGTGGACTTCATGCCCATCTTCAGGTCGTCCTCGCGGTCGGTCATCGCGTAGTAGGTGTCGTAGGCCACCGTCCACAGCACATTGGCGAAGAACAGCAGCCAGGCCACCGCCGGCAGGGTGCCGCTGGCCGCCGTGAAGGCCATCGGGATGCCCCAGGAGAACGCCGCGCCCAGCACGACCTGCGGGTAGTAGGTGTAGCGCTTCATGAAGGGGTAGAGCGCCGCCACCGCCGCGCCGCCGAAGGATAGCCAGATGGTCGGCTCGTTGGTACACAGCACCAGCAGGAAGCTGGCGCCCAGCAGCACGAAGAAGGCGATCCAGGCCTCGCGCACGGTGATCTTTCCGGTCGCCAGCGGGCGCGCCTTGGTGCGTTCGACGTGGCCGTCGAGCTTGCGGTCGGCGAAGTCGTTGATCACGCAGCCGGCCATGCGCATCAGCACCGTGCCGAGGACGAAGATCACCAGGTTCTTCACACTCGGCACACCGCCACTGGCCATCCACAGCGCCCACAGCGTCGGCCAGAGCAGCAGGTAGACGCCGATCGGCTTGTCCATGCGCGTCAGCTGGATGAAGTCCCAGGCGCGGGGATGCAGGCGGGCGAGGGGTTTGATCAGGGCGACGAACATGGCGGCCTCCGGAAAACGATCCGGGAATTATACGGGCTGTTGTTCCACGCGGTGCCACAGCGAAGGCAGGAAAACCTCGGCGACCAGTACGCCCAGGCCGTCGCGGCTGAAGCGTGAGCGGCGGCCCCACAGGCGCTCGGCGCGCACTTCGGCGGGCAGGCTGGGCGCCGGGTAGCGGCAGACCTCGATGGCGCCGCGCTGGAAGGCGCGGTCGCTGAACAGCAGTTCGCCGAGCGAGCGCGTGCCCAGCAGGCGCAGGTCGAAGCCCGAACCTTCCAGGGCCGAGCGCGCGGCCACGCTGCGGGCGAAGACCCAGGGGGTGCCGTGGCCTTTGAGGTAGACCTCGCGCACCCAGCCCTGGCTGCCGTCGGGCACGCCCAGCGCGGCGCATTCGTCGGTGCGCAGGCGATGCCAGCCCTCGGCCAGCGGCTGCACGGCGAAGGCCCCGTCGGACAGCGCCGTGAGGCGCCGCGTCAGCGACCCTTCGTCGAACAGCCAGTCCAGCACCTCGGCGTCGGGCGCAGGGTGCAACTGGGCGGAAGTGAGCCAGCGGGGCGGGTGGATCAGGGCGGCTTCGGGCACGGGTTCGACTGCGGTTGGCCAGGGACGCGGCAGCTTAACATGGCGGCTTTGCGGCTCCGATTGCGTTGTCCGCAAGAGTGCCTTACGCAAAACCCCACCAAAGGTTTGGCCGGCGCCCGGCGTTTTTCCAGGGGCTTGCGCCGCAAGCCCATCGCCAGTACAAAGCCGGACATTGGATGCTCCGACGTCCAAGTGACAAGAACACGAGGGTGATAGCTGATGAAGAAGTGGCAGTGCGTGGTTTGTGGCCTGATCTATGACGAAACCAAGGGATGGCCGGAAGAAGGCATCGCCGCCGGTACCCGCTGGGAAGACGTGCCGGAAGACTGGCTGTGCCCTGATTGCGGCGTCGGCAAGCTGGATTTCGAGATGATCGAGATCGGCTGATCCCGCCGGTAGTGATTCCCGCGACGGCGGCCTTCGGGCCGCCGTCTGCGTTTGTGCTCCGGCATGCCCGCGCCTGACGGGGTAGACTGGGGTTGTGCCGGGTTGACCGTGCTGACGGAGCCCGGTGGCGGCGGCGCCGTTGGCCGGTGAGCGCCGATGCGATAGGTTCACCGGACAGTCACGGGAGGGTTTGGCTGATGCGCAAGTGGCAATGCGTGGTCTGCGGCTTCATCTACGACGAGGCGCTAGGACTGCCGGACGAAGGCATCGCCCCCGGCACGCGCTGGGAAGATATCCCGGCGGACTGGGTCTGCCCGGATTGCGGCGTCGGCAAGATCGATTTCGAGATGATCGAAATTTCCTGAGCCCGGACTGATCCCAAGTATTCATGCGGCGGCCCGATGGCCGCCGTGCCGTCTTCTGGCAATGACATTTCGAGAAGTGGAGAGCGCAATGAGCGAAAACGCACCGTTGGTCATCATCGGCACGGGCCTGGCCGGCTACAACCTCGCCCGCGAGTGGCGCAAGCTGGACGCGGAGACGCCGCTGCTGCTGATTACTGCCGATGACGGTCGTTCCTACTCCAAGCCGATGCTCTCCACCGGCTTCTCCAAGGACAAGGACGCCGACGGCCTGGCGATGGCCGAGGCGGGCGCCATGGCTGATCAGCTCAAGGCGCGCATCCTTACCCACACCCGCGTCACCGGCATCGACCCGGGCCACCGGCGCCTGTGGATCGGCGAAGAGGCCGTGGAGTATCGCGACCTGGTGCTCGCCTGGGGCGCCGAGACCATCCGCGTGCCGGTACAGGGGGACGCCCAGGACCTGATCTTCCCGATCAACGACCTGGAAGACTACGCGCGCTTCCGCGCCGCCGCCGCCGGCAAGCGCCGCGTGCTGCTGCTGGGCGCCGGCCTGATCGGCTGCGAGTTCGCCAACGACCTGTCCAGTGGCGGCTTCCAGATCGACGTGGTGGCGCCCTGTGAGCAGGTCATGCCCGGCCTGCTCCACCCGGCTGCCGCTCAGGCCGTGCAGCAGGGCCTGGAAGGCCTCGGCGTGCGCTTCCATCTCGGGCCGGTGCTGAACAAGCTGGTGCGCGCAGGCGATGCCCTCGAAGCGCACCTCTCCGACGGCCAGGTGATTGCCTGTGACCTCGTGGTGTCCGCCGTGGGCCTGCGCCCGCGCATTGACCTCGCCACCGCGGCCGGCCTGGACGTCAACCGCGGGGTGATGGTCAGCCGCGAGCTGCGCACCTCCCACGCCAACATCTACGCCCTGGGCGACTGCGCCGAGGTCGACGGCCTCAACCTGCTCTACGTGATGCCGCTGATGTCCTGCGCCCGTGCGCTGGCGCAGACCCTGGCCGGCAAGCCGACGCCGGTGGCCTATGGCGCCATGCCGGTGACCGTGAAGACCCCGGTATGCCCGCTGGTGGTCTCGCCGCCCCCGCGTGGCAGCGAGGGTGAATGGCAAGTGGAAGGCTCTGGCCCGGACCTCAAGGTGCTGTGCCGGGATACCGCCGGTCGATTGCTCGGTTACGCCCTGACTGGGGCCGCCGTGGGCGAAAAACTCTCTCTGAACAAGGAGTTGCCAGCCCTGTTGGCGTGACCGGCGTCGCCAATGGCGGATTTGCCTTGGGAAAGAGCTCGCAAATTGTCAGACGATACTGGCGTACCAGCTTTCGGCGTGCCATTCTCCCCCCGTCTGCCGCAGCCTAGAGCCTGTACGGCAAGGCTGCGGTGCCTTGGGCGCTGTTGGGAAGACAGCACGGACACAACAACAACAAACCGTCAAAGAGGCATTTATGCGTAAACCAGAACTCGCCGCCGCGATCGCCGAGAAGGCCGACCTCACCAAAGAACAAGCCAACAAGGTGCTGAACGCGCTGCTGGATGAAATCACTGGCGCGCTCAACCGCAAGGACAGCGTTACCCTTGTCGGTTTCGGTACCTTCGTTCAGCGCCACCGTGGCGCCCGTACCGGCAAGAACCCGCAAACCGGTCAACCGGTCAAGATCAAAGCCAGCAACACCGTTGCCTTCAAACCGGGCAAGGCGCTGAAAGACGCGGTCAACTGATCGCGTCTGACCCGGAGCCAGAGCGGCTCCGGGTTGCCTCCTCCAGTTACATAATCCCTCCAAAAGACCGGATGTAGTCCGTTTTGAAACTGGCTACAATGCGCAGACTTTTGTCTCGAACGTCGAGGTTTGTGCATGAAATTCCGTCTTCTCCTGTGGATGCTCGGTCGCCTGATGGCCAAGGCCAGCCGCGAAAACCCGGCGTTCCAGAAGCAGCTCGAAGGCAAGGACCTGGTGTTCCAGCTCCACACCCTCGACGGCAAGGTTGCCCGCCACTACATCGTCAAGGACCTCAAGGTCAGCGCCCGTCGCGGCACCCACCCGAGCCCCGCGTTCGCCCTCGGCTTCAAGGATGGCGCCTACGGCTTCGCCACCATGACCTCGAAGAACCCGCAGCTGGCATTCATGCAGGGCATCCAGAACAAGGACATCCAGATCCAGGGCAACCCCGGCCTGGTGATCTGGTTCCAGGGCCTGGTGAAGTACCTCAAGCCGAAGAAGAAGGCGGCGCCGGCCAGCGACAAGAAAGCCGCCTGAGCCGTTGGTTTCCTGTGGGAGCGAGCAAAGAAAAGGCCCCTGAAGGGGCCTTTTTCATTTCCGCATCGCGACGGTTTCAGCGCCGGTACATTCAGTGCGTCGGATTGAACTGGCTGGCCAGCTCGCGCAGCACCGCTTCGGCGTCGAGCACCTTGCGCACGGCGTCTTCGGCCTTCTCGCGGGGGATATCCAGGCGATCCAGCAGGTCCTGCGGGATGCTGGTTTCCGGGCCGCTGCCGATGCCGTGGTTGCGCAGCAGGCGGGTCGCCAGGCACACCAGGTTGGCGTAGGCCGAGCAGTCACCGGCATAGGACGGGTCGTGCTGGAAGCGCAGCGCGGTGTAGATCTCTTCGGGCATGTCCCAGGTGCGCATCAGCCAGGCGCCGATCTGCTCGCGGGTGATGCCCAGCAGGTGCTGCTCGACGAGGTTGTGCTCGACGTGCGGGTTGACCTCCAGGTGCCGGCAGATCAGCGAGAAGTGCGGCGGGAAGATATGCGCCAGGACCAGGTAGCCAATGCTGTGCAGCAGGCCGCCGAGGTAGGTCAGGCCGGCTTCCGGACGCTCGGCGCGAGGCACGGCGCGGGTCAGGCCTTCGATCACCGCGGCGGTGTAGATCGCCTGGTGCCAGTAGGGCGTGGCGTGCTGCGGTTGGTCCTTGGGCAGGCTCAGGGTCTTGCCCAGGGCCAGGCCCAGGGCGAGGTTGATCACCAGGTCGAAGCCCAGCACGCGGACGATGGCGTCTTCCACCGAGCGGATCTTGCCGGGCGCGGCGTAGTAGGGCGAAGCCGCCCAGCTGACTACCTGCGCGGCCAGCGCCGGGTCGGTTTCCACCACGCCGGTGATGTCATCCACCGTGGCGTTGGGGTCGACGCGCAGCTTGATGATCTTCTGCGCGGTTTCCGGCAGTGGCGGAATCTCGATGGTTTCCTCGAGACGCTGCTGGATGCGGCGGGCGGTGAACGCCTGCACGGCCTGGGTGATTTCCTTGCGGTCGTCGTCCGGGCGGTCGAGGTTCGGCCGGATCGATTCCAGCGGTACGCCGAAGCGCGCGGCGCTGGCTTTCTCCAGCAGGCTGCGGAACGACGCCGTGGGGATCTCCAGCAGGACGCCCGGCGCGCCGGACTCGATCAGCAGCTGGGGTTCCTGCAGCAGGCGCTCGTCATACAGGCAGGGCGAACTGGTCAGCGGCGGCAGTGCCGGCAGGCGGCCGAGCTGGTGCTTGCCGAGCATGCGCTCCAGGCGATCGGGCTTGACCGCCACCAGCTTGCGCCCGGTGAGCTCGGCGAGGCGGTTGAGGTCCAGCAGCTGGCTCTGCGGGAACAGCACCAGCAGGGTGCCGACGGCATCTTCCAGCAGGCTGGCCTGCACCCGGCGCGCGGCCGGAAGCGTGGTGGCGTCGCTGACCTCGCGGCAGGCGATGCCCAGCTTGGCGAGCAGCTGCAGGATGACCTCGGGGGCCTGCGAGGAGTCGGATGGGGCGCGTGCGGCGTCGCTCATGAATGTGATCCGGTTATCAACGGCTGGGTCGGAGTATAACCACGCGGTCAGCGTGACCGAGCAGTCAGCTGACCGATGAAAGTGAAATAGATCACACTTGTCCGTATTGCTGGCCGTGTCGCAGCCAGCGTGCCAGCAACGGGCTGACCGATTGCGGCCAGTGTGCCAGCAGGGCCTGCGCGGCATCGCGCACCGCCGGCAGCAGGTCGGCGTCGCGCATCAGGTCGGCCACCTTGAATTGCAGCAGGCCGGTCTGACGGGTGCCGAGCATTTCGCCGGGGCCACGCAGTTCCAGGTCCTTTTCGGCGATGACGAAGCCGTCGCAGGTCTCGCGCATGATCCCCAGGCGCTCGCGGCCGATCTGCGACAGCGGCGGGTGGTAGAGCAGCACGCAGTGGCTCGCCGCGCTGCCCCGGCCGACGCGGCCGCGCAGCTGGTGCAGTTGCGCGAGGCCCAGGCGCTCGGGGTTCTCGATGATCATCAGGCTGGAGTTGGGCACGTCCACGCCGACCTCGATCACCGTGGTGGCCACCAGCAGTTGCAGCATCCCTTCCTTGAAGGCTTCCATGACCACGGCCTTGTCCGCCGGCTTCATGCGCCCGTGGATCAGGCCGACGCGCAGCTCGCCCAGTGCCGAGGAAAGTTCCTCGTAGGTGGTTTCGGCGGCCTGGCAGGTCAGCTCTTCGGATTCCTCGATCAGCGTGCAGACCCAGTACGCCTGGCGGCCTTCCGCGCAAGCGGCGCGCACCCGCTCAATCACCTCGATGCGGCGGCTGTCGGCCACCAGCACGGTGTTCACCGGGGTACGGCCGGGCGGCAGTTCGTCGAGGATCGAGGTGTCCAGGTCGGCGTAGGCGCTCATCGCCAGGGTCCGCGGGATCGGTGTGGCGGTCATGATCAGCTGGTGTGGGCAGAGCCGACCGTCGACGCCTTTCTGGCGCAGGGCGAGGCGCTGCTGCACGCCGAAGCGGTGTTGTTCGTCGATGATCACCAGGGCCAGGCGCTTGAACTTCACCTCGTCCTGGAACAGTGCATGGGTGCCAACGATCATCGGCGCACCGCCGGCGATCTGCTCCAGCGCGCTGGCGCGGGCCTTGCCCTTGAGCTTGCCGGCCAGCCAGGCGACCTCGATACCCAGCGGCTGCAGCCATTTGGTGAAATTGAGGAAATGCTGCTCGGCGAGGATCTCGGTGGGCGCCATCAGCGCCACCTGGTAGCCGGCTTCCAGCGCCTGCAGGGCGGCGAGGGCGGCGACCACGGTCTTGCCGGCGCCCACGTCGCCCTGCACCAGGCGCAGCATTGGCTCGGACTGGGCGAGGTCGTAGGCGATCTCTGCGCCGACCCGTTGTTGAGCGCCGGTGGGCTTGAAGCCGAGGTTCTTCAGGTACTGCTGCGGCAGGCGCTTGGCCGGCGGCAAGGCTGGCGCAGCCTGGGAGCGCACGCTTTCGCGCAGGCGCTGCAGCGACAGCTGGTGCGTCAGCAATTCTTCGAAGGCGAGACGGTGCTGGGCCCAGTGGCGGCCTTCGGCGAGTTCTTCCAGGTCGGCGTCCGGCGGCGGCCGGTGCAGGTAGCGGATGGCTTCGTCCAGCGGGCCCAGGCGGTAGTCGCGCGCCAGTTCCTCTGGCAGCCAGTCCGGCAGGCTCGACGGGCCCAGGCGCGCCAGGGTCTGCTCGCTGAGCTGGCGCAGGCGCTGCTGGGTGAGGCCCTCGGTGGTCGGGTAGATCGGCGTGAGCGTCTGCTCCACCGGCGCCGCGGCGGCATCGGTGAGCGAGCGGTACTCGGGGTGGTAGATCTCAAGGCCGGAAGCGCCGGGGCGCGCCTCACCGTAGCAACGCAGGTGCGTGCCGCGCTTGAGGTTCTCTTTCTGCGCCTGGCTGAAGTGGTAGAAGCGCAGGCTCAATACGCCGGTGCCGTCCTGCAGGCGCACCAGCAGACTGCGGCGCTTGCCCATCACCACGTCGGCGCCGGAGACCACGCCTTCGACCACCGCGTCCTGCCCCGGGCGCAGCGCGCCGATGGGAGTGATGCGGGTGCGGTCCTGGTAGCGCAGCGGCAGGTGGAAGAGGATGTCCTGGAGATTCTCCAGGCCGACTTTCGCCAGCTTCTCTTCCAGCGCGGCGCCCACGCCCTTGAGCGCGGTGACCGGGACGTTCGACAGATCGGTCATGCCGGCTCGGCTTCACCCTTGACGGTCGGCTTGGCGACCGAGCACAGGCGGATCGAGTCGGCCAGCACCTCGATGGCGCGCGGCCGCGGGAAGCTGGCGCGCCAGGCGATGGCGACGGTGCGGAAGGGCACCGGCGCGCTGAACGGGCGCACTTCCAGCACGCCCGGTGCGTAGTGATGGCTGTCCACGGCGGAGAAGGGCAGCACGGATACGCCAAGGCCCGAGGCGACCATGTGGCGGATGGTTTCCAGCGAGCTGGACTCCACCGTGGTGTGCTTGTTTTCGCCGCCCTTGTGGGTGGTCGGGCAGGCTTCCAGGACCTGGTCGCGGAAGCAGTGGCCCTCGCCGAGCAGCAGCAGGCTCTTGTCGTTGAGCAGTTCCGGCTCGATGGTCTTCTTCGCGGTCCAGGGGTGGTCCGCCGGCATCAGCACGTAGAAGGGCTCGTCGAACAGCTGCAGGGTCAGCACGTCGGCTTCCTGGAACGGCAGGGCGATGATGATTGCGTCCAGCTCGCCGGTACGCAGCTTGTCGCGCAGGATGTGGGTGAAGTTTTCCTCGATGTACAGCGGCATCTGCGGGGCGACCCGGTGCAGCTGCGGGATCAGGTGCGGGAACAGGTACGGGCCGATGGTGTAGATGGCGCCGACCTTGAGCGGCGAGGTCAGCTGGTTCTTGCCGGCCTGGGCCAGTTCGCGGATGCCCTGGGCCTGCTCCAGCACCTTCTGCGCCTGCGCCACGATGCCTTCGCCAACCGGGGTCAGGCGCACCGCACTCTTGCTGCGCTCGAAGATCAGTACGCCGAGTTCGTCTTCCAGCTTCTTCACGCCCACCGACAGGGTCGGCTGGCTGACGTGGCAGCGCTCCGCGGCGCGGCCGAAGTGTTGCTCCTGGGCAAGCGTGACGATGTAGCGCAGTTCGGTCAGGGTCATGGCGACTAAATCCGTTGAGGTGGCCCAAGCATAGCGGCTGCACCGCCGCGAACCAACCGCGCTAAACTGCCGAGCTTTGATTCGCGGAGCCAAGCATGAGCAAGAGCACCTTCCCCAGCCTGATGATCGTCGGTTGCGGTGACGTCGGCAGTCGCCTGGGACGCCAACTGGCGGCGCGTGACTGGCGTGTCCATGGCCTGCGCCGCCACATTGCCGCGCTGCCGCTGGAAGTGCTGCCGGTGGCCGGCGACCTGGGCCAGCTGGAGTGCCCCGATTCCTGGCCGATCGGCTCGCTCGATTACCTGGTCTACTGCGCCGCCGCGACCCAGCACGACGAGGCTGGCTATCGCGCCGCCTACGTCGAAGGCCTGCGCAATACACTCGGTTGGTTGCAGCAGCGCGGACAAACACCCAAGCGTCTGCTGTTCGTATCCAGCAGTGGCGTGTACGCGCAGAAGGACGGCGAATGGATCGACGAGACGTCGCCCGCCCAGGCGCAAAGCTACTCCGGCGCGGTGATGCTCGAAGCCGAACAGGTGGCATTGCAGAGCGGCATCCCGGCCAGCATCGTGCGCCTCACCGGCATCTATGGCCCCGGCCGCGAATGGCTGCTCAAGCAGGTGCGCGAAGGCTACCGCGTGGCCAGCGAGCCGCCGCTGTACGCCAACCGCCTGCACGCCGAAGACTGTGCCGGCCTGCTGGCGCACCTGCTGGAAGCCGACCGCAGCGGTGTTGCGCTGGACGACTGCTACCTCGGCGTCGACAACGACCCGGCGCCGCTGCATGAGGTGGTCAGCTGGTTGCGCGAGCAACTGGGCGTCAGCCAATGGTCTGAAGAACAGACCGTGCGCCGCGCCGGCAGCAAGCGTTGCAGCAACGCCCGCGCCCGCGCGCTGGGCTGGGAGCCGCGCTACCCGAGCTTCCGCGAAGGCTACGCGGCGATCCTCGTCGGCAAACAGGACTGAGATGGACGCCAACCGGCTGCTGGCGCGCCCCTGGTTACCGGGGGTGGAGTTGTTTCATGCGGACTTCTCCGGGCAGCCGTTCGGCCGTCACAGCCATGACGCCTTCGCCATCGGCGCCATCCTGCACGGCGCTGGCGGCTATCAGTGCCGTGGCGCGCACCACGTGCTGCCGGCCGGCACGCTGTCGCTGATGAACCCGGAGGAGCCACATACCGGTAATGCCGAGTCCGAGCGTCTGGTCTATCGCATGCTCTACATCGAGGAGTCGCGCCTGCTCCCGCTGCTGGGCCGCAAGCAGTTGCCGCGGGGCTTCCAGGCGCTCAATCCAAATGATGACGGGCAGGTGGCGGAAGCGCTGCGGCGCGTGGCGACGGAGTTCGAGCGCAATGACGCGCTGGCCCTTGAAAGCGAACTGCTGGCGCTGCTGGAGCAGGTGTTCGTCCGCCACGGCGGCATGCGCCCGACCGCTTCGGCATCGCGCGACGGCAGCGTTACCGCACGGCTGCGGGATTACCTGGAGGCGCACTTTCGAGAGGCGGTGAGCCTGGAAGACCTCGCCGCTTTGTTGCAGCGCCATCCGCGCCACCTGATCGAAGCCTTCCGCAACGCCTATGGCGTGCCGCCACATACCTACCTGCTGCAACGCCGCATCCGCGAGGCCAAGCGCCTGCTGGTGGCCGGCGAGAAGCCGCTGGAGGTCGCGCTGGCGCTGGGTTTCTACGATCAGGCGCATTTCTCCGGCACCTTCCGCCGCTTCACCGGCGTCACCCCCGGACGCTTCCTGCGCGCCACGCGCACCTGAGTTTCTTCCAAGACTGACTGGGGCCGGCCCTTCCAGACTGCGCGACGCCGCATTCGGGAGATCGCCATGTTCGCCGCCTTCGCGCTGGTCGCCAGCACCCACTTCGCCGCCCTGCTGTCGCCGGGCCCGGATTTCTTCCTGCTGATCCGCGCCGCTCTGTTGCGCGGCCGACGCCATGCCGATGGCTGCGCGGCGGGCATCGCCCTGGCCAATCTGGCGAGCATGCTGTTGGTACTGTTCGTGCTCGGGCTGCTGCCGGACGTGGCGAGCCATGGATTGCGCGTGGTGCAGTTGCTGGGCGGCGCGTACTTCGTCTGGCTGGGCGCCCAGGCCGTGCTGGCACGGCGTGAGCTGGAGATCCCCACGCAGCTGGGCGATCAGCGCGCCGGAGGATTTCTGCGAGGTGTGCGCGAGGGCCTGCTCGCCAGCAGCCTGAACCCCAAGCTGCCGATCTTCTACACCGGGCTGTTCGGCGTGCTCGGGCAGTTCCATCTGCCGGGCTGGGCGCTGGGTGTCTGCGTGCTGTGGATGAGTGCGGTGGTGCTGCTGTGGGACCTGGCGCTGGTGCGTCTGCTGGACCAACCGCGCTGGCGCGGCTGGCTCAAGCGCCGGGTCACCGCACTGGACCGCCTTTGCGGCGGCCTGTTGCTGGCGCTGGGGGGCTGGCTGCTGTGGAGCGGGCTGCGCTGATCCTGGCCGCCCGCCCGCTTGCGGATCAGTCGCGTTCCAGGGTCCAGACCTTGTTGCCCGGCGCGTACTGCGGCATCTCGTCGGCCTGGGCGCGGTTCACCGCCTCGAACAGCTCCAGCTTGTCGCCGTCGCGCTCGAACAGGAACTCGCGGCCCTGCTGGCCCTGTTGCAGCCAGATGCTGTCGTTGTCGCCGCTCATGGCTGCACAGTCACCGGCCAGGCACAGCGCGTAGCGATCGAAGCCGGGCATGCCTTCGAGGCTGCCGTTGGAAGCGAACTTGACCTTGCTGCCCTTGCCTTCGCCTTCCTCGATGATCCAGGTGCCATTCAGGTAGGCGGCGTAGAGGGCGTTCTCGAAGGTGCTGCCGGCGGAAGCCTGTGCGGCGGGCTGCTCCTTGGGGCGCAGGAAGCGCTGCTCGGGCCAGTTGTCGCTGCCCACCTGCACCAGTTCCTTGCCATCCAGCTCCAGGGATTCCTGGTTGCTGCCGTAGAAGTCGACACGGTAGTGCTTGGGGTCGGTCTGGGTCAGCTGCCCTTCGCCCAGCTCGAAGCCGTTGCTGAAGGTGGCCTGGTTGGCCTTGGTGTCCAGCTTCCATTCCAGGTTCGGGCCGTAGGCCAGCAGCGCCTCGCGCAGCTTGCCACCCTTGCCGGCGGCATCGATGGCGGCCTGGTTGACCCAGACACCGGAGGGGTCGGACGGGGTACCGGCGCAGCCGGTGAGCAGGCCGATCAGGGCGCTCAGGATCAGGGCGCGACGCATGTTTGCTCCTTGCAGACAAAGGAACGGGGCCGCTGGGGCCCCGTCGATGTTTCGTGACGCTTATTCCAGGACGACGATGGCGTCCATCTCGACCTGGGCGCCCTTGGGCAGCGCGGCGACGCCGATGGCGGCGCGGGCCGGGTAGGGCTGGACGAAGTACTTGCCCATGATCTCGTTGACCTTGGCGAAGTGCGACAGGTCGGTGAGGAAGATGTTCAGCTTGGCGACGTCGTGCAGGTAGCCACCGGAAGCCTCGATCACGGCCTTGAGGTTTTCGAAGACCTGGACGGTCTGCTCTTCGAAGCCCTCGACCAGTTCCATGGTTTTCGGGTCCAGCGGGATCTGACCGGAGACATAGACGGTGTTGCCAGCCTTGATGGCCTGGGAGTAGGTACCGATGGCGGCCGGGGCTTTGTCGGTATGGATAACGGTCTTGGTCATGTCGACTCCTTAGGGTGGGATCAGCTGCGCATGCGGGTGATGCGGATCACGCCCTTGAGCGCGCGCAGCTTCTTGATGACGCGGGCCAGGTGCACACGGTCATGCACGCTGACGACGAGCTGGACCACGCTGATGCGGCCGTCGCGCTCGTCCATGCTGATCTTCTCGATGTTGCCGTCGGCGGCGTTGACGCTGGTCGCCAGCAGGGCGATCAGGCCGCGCTGGTGCTCCAGCTCGACGCGCAGTTCGACGTTGAATTCGCCGGTGACATCCTTGGCCCAGCTGAGCTGGATGCACTTTTCCGGGTTGTGGCGAATTTCGCTGATGTTCCGGCAGTTTTCCAGGTGCACGACCATGCCCTTGCCGGCGGACAGGTGGCCGACGATCGGGTCACCCGGGATCGGCGTGCAGCACTTGGCGTAGCTGAGCACCAGGCCTTCGGTCCCGCGGATCGCCAGCGGGCCCTCGGCGCTGGGCGCTTCCTCGCCCTCGCTGGAGAGCAGGCGGCGTGCGACCACGTAAGCCATGCGGTTGCCCAGGCCGATCTCTTCGAGCAGGTCCTCGAAGACTTCCATGCGGTACTCGTTGAGCACGCCCTGGATGCGTTCCTGCGGGATCTTCTCCAGGTGGCTGTCGAAGCCGGCCAGGGTCTTGTTCAGCAGGCGTTCGCCGAGGTTGATCGACTCGGAGCGGCGTTGCAGCTTGAGCGCGTGGCGGATGTGCGTGCGCGCCTTGCCGGTGACCACGAAGTTGAGCCAGGCCGGGTTCGGCCGGGTGCCCGGCGCGGTGACGATTTCCACCGTCGCGCCGCTCTGCAGCGGTTCGGACAGCGGCGCCAGGCGGCGGTTGATGCGGCAGGCGATGCAGCTGTTGCCGACGTCGGTATGCACCGCGTAGGCGAAGTCGACCGCCGTGGAGCCCTTGGGCAGCTCCATGATGCGGCCCTTGGGCGTGAAGACGTAGACCTCGTCCGGGAACAGGTCGATCTTCACGTTCTCGATGAATTCCAGCGAGTTGCCGGCGCGCTGCTGCAGTTCGAGGATGCCCTTCACCCACTGGCGGGCGCGGGCATGGGTGCCTTTCTGCGCTTCCTCTTCACTGGACTTGTACAGCCAGTGGGCGGCGATGCCGTGGTTGGCCATCTCTTCCATCTCGCGGGTGCGGATCTGGATCTCGATGGGCACGCCGTGCATGCCGAACAGGGTGGTGTGCAACGACTGGTAGCCGTTGGCCTTGGGGATCGCGATGTAGTCCTTGAAGCGACCGGGGAACGGCTTGTACAGGTTGTGCACGGCGCCGAGCACGCGGTAGCAGGTGTCGACCTTGTCGACGATGATGCGGAAGGCGTAGACGTCCATGATCTCGGTGAACGCCTTGCGCTTGCCGCGCATCTTCTTGTAGATGCTGAACAGGTGCTTCTCACGGCCCAGGACCTGGCCTTCCATGCCTTCGCGGGCGAGGCAGTTGACCAGCGACTCCTGGATCTTGCCGACGATCTCGCGGCGGTTGCCACGGGCCTTCTTCACCGCCTGGCGGATGCGCTCGGAGCGCATCGGGTGCATGGCCTTGAAGCCCAGGTCCTCGAACTCCACGCGCATGCTGTGCATGCCCAGCCGGTTGGCGATGGGCGCGTAGATTTCCAGGGTTTCCTTGGCAATGCGCCGGCGCTTCTCGCCGGACAGGACTTCCAGGGTGCGCATGTTGTGCAGGCGGTCGGCCAGCTTCACCAGGATCACGCGGATGTCGCGCGCCATGGCCATGGCCATCTTCTGGAAGTTCTCGGCCTGCGCCTCGGCCTTGGACTCGAAGTTCATCTGGGTCAGTTTGCTGACCCCGTCCACGAGTTCCGAGACGGTTTCGCCGAACTGCGCGGTGAGCGCTTCCTTGGCGATGCCGGTGTCCTCGATCACGTCGTGCAGCATGGCCGCCATCAGGCTCTGATGGTCCATGTGCATGTCGGCGAGGATGTTGGCGACGGCGAGCGGATGGGTAACGTAGGCCTCACCGCTGCGGCGGCGCTGCCCGTCGTGGGCCTGCTCGGCGTAGTAGTAGGCGCGGCGGACCAGATTGACCTGATCCGGGCCCAGGTAGCTCGACAGACGGTCGGCGAAGGCGTCTATGCTCGGCATGGGCTTACCCCCTGCCGAGCGGCATATCGCGGTGCGCCGATTCGTCGGCCGGACATCGACTTACAGGGCCTCGTTGTTGGCCTCGTCTTCAAAGGCAGCGAACAGCGGCTCTTCTTCAACCACGTCCTCCTGCTGAACGATGTCAGCATCCACCAGACCCGAAGCGATTTCGCGCAGGGCGACAACGGTGGGTTTGTCGTTTTCCCACGGTACCTTGGGCTCTTTGCCGCCGGTAGCCAGCTGGCGCGAACGCTTGGTGGCGAGCATGACCAGCTCGAAACGGTTATCGACGTTGTCCAGGCAGTCTTCAACGGTGACGCGGGCCATGGTGTTCCTCATTACGCAAATGGAGACCCGGAGAAATACCGGGCGGACTGGATAGTCTAAAAAATCGCCAATCTTTATGGAAGTGCCTTTGCTCGCCCGATTCAGGCCAGCAGGCGCTGCAGCAGCTCGGTGTGGCGCTTCTGCTGGGCATCCTGGCGCAGCTGGCGGGCGCGGAAGATCGCCTTGAGGTCTTCCAGCGCATGGGCGAAGTCGTCGTTGATCACCAGGTGATCATATTCCACATAGTGGCTCATTTCGCTGACGGCTTCCTGCATACGCCGCTCGATCACCTCGTCGCTGTCCTGGCCACGGTTGGTCAGGCGCTGGCGCAGGGCTTCCTGGGTCGGCGGCAGGATGAAGATCGATTGGGCCTGGGGCATCAGCCGGCGCACCTGCTGCGCGCCCTGCCAGTCGATCTCCAGGATCAGGTCGTTGCCTTCGGCGAGGGTCTTCTCGACCCAGCGCTGGGAAGTGCCGTAGAGGTTGTCGAAGACCTGGGCGTGCTCGAGGAACTCGTTGCGCTCGAGCATGGCCCGGAAGGTGTCGTGGCCGACGAAGTGGTAGTTCACCCCGTCCACTTCGCCCGGACGCATGCCGCGGGTGGTGTGGGAG
Source organism: Enterobacterales bacterium AE_CKDN230030158-1A_HGKHYDSX7 (assembly GCA_046940325.1). Lineage (GTDB taxonomy): Bacteria > Pseudomonadota > Gammaproteobacteria > Pseudomonadales > Pseudomonadaceae > Pseudomonas. Next base: position 29,426 of record JBKYMN010000008.1, read on the forward strand.
ACGGAGACGCGCACGCTGGGCATGGCGTCGAGCAGGGCCTTGACCAGGCTGGTCTTGCCGGCGCCGGACGGGGCGGAAACGATGTAGAGGGTGCCGGACATGGCGCTTTCCTGGAGTAGCGGTGGATGGGGGCCGGAGGTGTCCGGCTTACTCGATATTCTGGACCTGCTCGCGCATCTGCTCGATCAGCACCTTGAGATTGACCGCAGCCTGGGTGGAACGCGGGTCGAAAGCCTTCGAACCCAGGGTGTTGGCTTCGCGGTTGAGCTCCTGCATCAGGAAGTCCAGGCGGCGGCCAGCGGCGCCGCCGGCCTTGAGCACGCGGCGCACCTCGGTGACGTGGGTGGTCAGGCGGTCCAGTTCCTCGGCGACGTCGCTCTTCTGCGCCAGCAGGACCATTTCCTGCTCCAGGCGCTGCGGGTCGAGCTCGGCCTTCATCTCGGCGAAGCGGTCGAGGATCTTCTGGCGCTGGTTGGCGAGCATCTGCGGCACCAGTTCGCGCAGGTTGACCACTTCCTCCTGCATGGCACTCAGGCGTTCGTCGATGATCTTCGCCAGTTCGGCGCCTTCGCGGGCGCGGCCGGCCTTGAGCTCGTCGAGGGCCTGGTTGAAGGCGGCCAGGGCGGAGGCATTGAGCGCCTGCGGATCGGCGGCATCGCCCACCAGCACGCCAGGCCAGGCCAGCACGGCCAGCGGGTCGAGGGGCGCGGGCTGCTGGATCAGGCCGGCGACGGTCTCGGCGGCGGCGACCAGTTGCGCAGCGCGCTCGCGGTCCACCTGCAGGGGCTTGCCGGCGTTTTCCTCGTTGAAGCGCAGGGTGCATTCCACCTTGCCGCGCGACAGGCCCTGGCGCAGCGCCTCGCGCACCGCGCCTTCGAGGTCGCGGAAGGCTTCTGGCAGGCGCAGGTTGGGCTCGAGGTAGCGGTGGTTGACCGAGCGCAGCTCCCAACTGAGGGTGCCATGGGTGCCGGCGCGCTCGACGCGGGCGAAAGCGGTCATGCTGTGCACCATGGGATTACCTCGCTGAAGTTCTGAACGAAAAGTCCGAAGAAAACGGCCGACAGGTCGTCGGAAACCGGCAATTGTACCCCAGCGTCGCGCGCCGCCGCACGCCGGCGGTGGTTGCGCCCGTCCGCTGGCCTCTATAATGGCGGACATTCCCCCGCCAGCAATCTGTACAGGATGCCTCCATGAACCGTCCCAGTGGCCGCGCCGCCGACCAACTGCGCCCGATCCGTATCACCCGCCATTACACCAAGCACGCCGAGGGCTCCGTGCTGGTCGAGTTCGGCGACACCAAGGTGATCTGCACCGTCAGCGCCGAATCCGGTGTGCCGCGTTTCCTCAAGGGCCAGGGCCAGGGCTGGCTGACCGCCGAATACGGCATGCTGCCGCGTTCCACCGGCGAGCGTAACCAGCGCGAAGCCGCGCGCGGCAAGCAGGGTGGCCGCACCCTGGAAATCCAGCGCCTGATCGGCCGTTCCCTGCGCGCCGCGCTGGACCTGACCAAGCTGGGCGAGAACACCCTGTACATCGACTGCGATGTGATCCAGGCCGACGGCGGTACCCGCACCGCTTCGATTACCGGTGCCACCGTGGCGCTGATCGACGCCCTGGCCGTGCTGAAGAAGCGCGGCGCGCTCAAGGGCAACCCGCTCAAGCAGATGGTCGCCGCCGTTTCCGTGGGCATGTACCAGGGCGAGCCGGTGCTGGACCTGGACTACCTGGAAGACTCCGCCGCCGAGACCGACCTGAACGTGGTCATGACCGATGCCGGCGGCTTCATCGAAGTCCAGGGCACCGCCGAGGGCGCCCCTTTCCAGCCGGCTGAGCTCAATGCCATGCTGGAACTGGCGCAGCAGGGCCTGCACGAGCTGTTCGAGCTGCAGCGCGCGGCGCTGGCGGACTGATTTGACGGGCGGCGAGTCCGCCCGTTCCTCAAGTGCAAGGAGCGACAGGATGAGCGACGAAGTACCGGTACAACAGGTTCAGCCGAGCCAGGAAGCCCGCCAGTGGGCAATGTTCTGCCACTTCGCCGCCTTCCTCGGCTTCATCTTCCCCTTCGGCAACCTGCTCGGGCCGCTGATCGTCTGGCAGATCAAGCGTGAGTCGGACCCGTTCGTCGACCGTCAGGGCAAAGAAGCGCTGAACTTCCAGATCACCGTGAGCCTTGCGGTGGTCATCAGCTTCCTGCTGATGCTGGTGGTGATCGGCTTCTTCCTGCTGGGGCTGGTGAGCATCGGCGCGCTGGTGCTGACCATCATCGCCGGGATCAAGGCCAACGAAGGGCTGGATTACCGCTACCCCTTCACCTGGCGTCCGATCAAGTAAGGCCCAGGCACGAAAAAGCCGGCTCGAAGCCGGCTTTTTTCTGTCCGCCTTGCGGCGGCGCGACAGGACTCAGATGCTCAGGGTCCAGTCGTAGTCCACGATCAGCGGCGCATGCTGGGAGAAGCGCGGCTGGCGCGGCAGCTTGGCGCTGCGCACGAAGCGACGCAGACCCGGCGTGAGGATCTGATAGTCGAAGCGCCAGCCCAGGTTGAGCAACTCGGCCTGTTCGCTTTCCGGCCACCAGCTGTACTGGTCGCCTTCGCGGTTGACCTCGCGCAGGGCGTCGACATAGCCCATGGTGCCGAAGATCTCATCCATCCAGCCACGCTCCGGCGCCATGAAGCCCGGCGATTGCTGGCATTCGCGCCAGTTCTTCACGTCCAGCTTCTGGTGCGCGACGTACAGCGAGCCGCAATAGATGTATTCGCGGCGCTTGCGGCGCTGCTTGTTCATGTACTGGGCGAAATCGTCCATGAACTTGAACTTGTGGTTCAGGTTCTCGTCCCCTTCCTGCCCGGTAGGCAGCAGGAGAGTGGCGATACTCACCTTATCGAAATCGGCTTGCAGGTAGCGCCCGTAACGATCGGCCATCTCGAAACCCAGGCCGCTTATGACAGCCTTGGGTTGCAGACGACTATAGATTGCGACGCCGCCCTGACTGGGCACTTCGGCATCGCAGGCGTACAGGAAGTAGCCATCCAGTTGGTAGGATGGGTCATCCAGATCGAAAGCGGAGGCGCGGGTATCCTGCAAGCAGATCACGTCGGCATTCTGGGCTTGCAGCCAGCTGAGTAGACCTCGCTCGGCTGCAGCCTGAATACCATTCACGTTCACACTGATGATCCGCATAAATGGCCCCCAAAATCACGTGTGTGTATGATACCCGAGCTCAAACGGTTTAGCTAAATTCATACCGGCCGGTTCTCTCCCATGCAGCCATATCAGCGCGATTTCATCCGCTTCGCCATCGAGCGCGGCGTTCTTCGTTTCGGCGAATTCACCCTCAAGTCCGGGCGTACCAGTCCGTACTTCTTCAACGCCGGTCTGTTCAATACCGGGGTTGCGCTGTCCCAGCTGGGTCGTTTCTACGCCAGCGCGGTGGTCGACAGCGGCATACCTTTCGACGTGTTGTTCGGTCCCGCCTATAAAGGAATTCCACTGGCGGCCGCTACAGCCATTGCACTGGCCGAACAGCACGGCCGTGACCTGCCCTGGTGCTTCAACCGCAAGGAAGCCAAGGACCACGGCGAAGGCGGCACGCTGGTCGGCGCTCCGCTGACCGGTCGCGCGCTGATCATCGACGATGTGATCACCGCCGGCACCGCGATCCGCGAGGTCATGCAGATCATCGATGCCCAGGGGGCCCAGGCCGCCGGCGTGCTGATCGCGCTGAACCGCCAGGAACGTGGCAAGGGCGAGCTGTCGGCGATCCAGGAAGTTGAACGGGACTTTTCGATTCCGGTCGTAAGCATTGTCTCGCTGGAGCAAGTGCTGGAGTATCTCGCCGGTGATGCGCAACTCAAGCAGCATCTTTCGGCGGTCGAGGCGTATCGAGCGCAGTACGGTATCTAACCGCAACCAGGGTGTCGGCATGGCCAAGCAGGGTGCTTACCGCTACAGGGTGTTGATGGGGCTTCTGGGGGCCATGCTCGCAGGCCAGGCGACGGCTGCCGGTCAGCCGACCGGCCAGGTCGAGATGTACCGCTATGTCAATGACAAGGGCATCACCGTCATTGATCGCCTCGGTGTGCCGCCGCAGTACATCGGCAAGGGCTACCAGGTGCTCAACGACCAGGGCCGGGTGATCCGCGAGGTGCCGCCGGCGCCCACCGCCGCCGAGATCGAGCAGCGCAAGGCCGATGCCGCCCGCGCCAGTTCCGACCAGCAACTGATGCGCATGTACACCAGCGTGGAAGACGTCGACCGTGCCCGCGATCGCAAGCTGGCCGAGCTCGACGGGCTGAGCAGCGTGGCCAAGGGCAACCTGCAGTCACTGAAGATGCAGCAGGCCAACCTGCAGGCCCGCGCCGCCGATCAGGAGCGTGCCGGGCGCCAGGTGCCGGACGATCTGGTCGCGCAACTGGGCAACCTGCGCAGCGATGAGCAGCGTCTGCAGCAGGACATCGCCCGCTATCAGCAGCTGCGCGCGCAGGCCGTGAGCAGCTTCGGCGAGGACCGCGCCCGCGTCGCCCAACTGGTGGGCAACTGAGCCCACCTCGCAGCGCTTACTGTTGTGGCGAGACGCGCTCGAATTCGTTGATCTTTGCGCGCAGCCAGTCCGGCAGGGGCTGGCTCGTCCGATCCTCGCCGGCGTAGGCGTAGATCAGCTCCCCCAGTGTCAGCAACTGTTCGTCGCACCAGATCGCGACCTGGAAGGTCAGGCTGCTGCGGCCCAGGCGGCTGACGCGCACGCCCATCTCCAGCCACTCGTCGAAGCGCGCCGGGGCGATGTATTCCAGGGTGGTCTTCACCGCGAACAGGTCGCCGCCGCCGCGCAGCAGGTCGGCTGGGTAGCTTACGCCCAGGTGGCGGTAGTACTCGGTGGTGGCGACGTCGGCGTAGGTCAGGTAATTGCCGTTGAAGACGATGCCTTGCGGGTCGACTTCCGACCAGCGCACGCGCAGGCCGTGGAAGAAGCTGAAGTCATTGCGGGATACGGGAGACGCGGCCATTCCAAACTCCTCGAGACCTGTTCGGGGCCCGGGCGTCATAGGGCTTGGCGTGCCTCGAGCAGGTTGAAAAACACCCGCGAGGATTGCTCCTGGCGGGTGTCTTGATCAGCGGTGCTTGCGGTTGGTGATCAGGGTGCCGACGCCGCTGTCGGTGAAGATCTCCAGCAGCACGGCATTGGGCACGCGACCATCGATGATGTGCGCGCTGGTCACGCCGCCCTGGACTGCCTCGAGGGCGCAGCGGATCTTCGGCAGCATGCCGCCGTAGATGGTGCCGTCGGCGATCAGCTCGTTGACCTGCTCGGTGGTCAGGCCGGTGAGGACCTGGCCCTGCTTGTCCATCAGCCCGGCGATGTTGGTGAGCAGCATCAGCTTCTCGGCCTTCAGCGCCTCGGCCACCTTGCCGGCCACCAGGTCGGCGTTGATGTTGTAGGACTCGCCGTTGGCGCCCACACCGATCGGTGCGATCACGGGAATGAAGTCGCCCTGCACCAGCATGTTCAGCAGGTCGACGTTGACCCCGGTGACTTCGCCCACGTGGCCGATGTCGATGATTTCCGGCTTGGTCATCTCCGGCGTCTGGCGGGTGACGGTGAGCTTCTTCGCGCGGATCAGCTCGGCGTCCTTGCCGGTCAGACCGATGGCGCTGCCGCCATGGCGGTTGATCAGGTTGACGATGTCCTTGTTCACCTGGCCGCCGAGGACCATCTCCACCACGTCCATGGTCTGCGCGTCGGTGACGCGCATGCCGTCGATGAAGTGGCTCTCGATCGACAGGCGATTGAGCAGGTCGCCGATCTGCGGACCGCCACCATGAACCACCACCGGGTTGATGCCGACGGCCTTCATCAGCACCACGTCGCGGGCGAAGCTGTTCTTCAGCTCGTCCGTCTCCATGGCGTTGCCGCCGTACTTGATCACCAGCGTCTTGCCGACGAAACGGCGGATGTAGGGCAGGGCTTCGGCAAGGACGCGGGCAACCTGGGCGGCGTCATCGCGGCTCTGGGTCATGGTGGGCTCCGGCATAGTCTTACTTGAGGGTCAGAAGGGCAGGCTGAGGGCGGGGTCGACCGCTTTCAGCTGGGTACGGAACACTTCCTTGATGCGTTCCAGTTCGTCCTGGGAGTCCGCCTCGAAGCGCAGCACCAGCACCGGCGTGGTGTTGGAGGCACGAACCAGGCCCCAGCCTTTGGGGTAGTCGACACGAACGCCGTCCAGGGTGGTGAGGTTGGCTTCACCCCACTGGCCACGGGCCTGCAGCGCCTCGATCAGGGCGAACTTGCCCTCGTCGGTGACGGTGATGTTGATTTCCGGGGTGGAGATGTCCAGCGGGAACGCGGAGAACACGCGCTCGGCGTCGCGCTTGTCCAGGCTGATGATTTCCAGCAGGCGGGCGGCGCTGTAGATGCCGTCGTCGAAGCCGTACCAGCGCTCCTTGAAGAAGATGTGGCCGCTCATCTCGCCAGCGAGCAGGGCGCCGGTTTCCTTCATCTTCTTCTTGATCAGCGAGTGGCCGGTCTTCCACATCACCGGGCGACCGCCGTAGCCGCTGATCAGCGAGATCAGGCGACGGGTGCATTTGACGTCGAAGATGATGTCGGCGCCGGGGTTGCGGGAGACCACGTCCTTGGCGAACAGCATCAGCAGGCGGTCAGGGTAGATGATGGTGCCTTCGTTGGTCACCACGCCCACGCGGTCGCCGTCGCCGTCGAAGGCCAGGCCCAGGTCGGCGCCGGTCTCCTTGACCTTGGCGATCAGGTCTTCCAGGTTCTCGGGCTTGCCCGGGTCCGGGTGGTGGTTGGGGAAGGTGCCGTCGACGTCGCAGTACAGCGGGATCACGGTGCAACCCAGGGCTTCGATCAGCTGCGGGGCGATCACGCCGGCCACGCCGTTGCCGCAGTCCACCACCACTTTCAGCGGCTTGGCCAGGGCGATGTCATCGCGGATCTGCTGGAAGTAGCGCGGCAGGATATCGACCTGCTGCACGCTGCCCACGCCGGAGGCGAGGTCGTTGTTCTGGATGCGCTCGCGCAGGGCCTGGATCTGTTCGTTGGCCAGGGTCTCGCCGGCGACGACGATCTTGAAGCCGTTGTAGTCCGGCGGGTTGTGGCTGCCGGTGAGCATCACGCCGGACTTGCCTTCCAGGACGTTGGCCGCGTAGTACAGGACCGGCGTCGGCACCATGCCGATGTCGGTGACCTGGCAGCCGCAGTCGAGCAGGCCCTGGATCAGTTGCTGGACCAGCTCGGGGCCGGACAGACGGCCATCGCGGCCAACGGAGACGCACGGCTCGCCGCGCGCCAGGCTTTCGGAACCGATCGCCCGGCCAACCCAGTAGGCGGTCTCGGTGGTCAGGGTATCGCCGACCACGCCGCGGATGTCGTAGGCGCGGAAGATGCTGGCGGGCAGTTGCGGGGCTTTAGGCGTGCTCATAGCGGGGGTTTGCTCCAATCCCAGGAGATCCTGGTCTTCATCAAGAATGTCGATGTCCAGAATGTCGGTGTTCTGGAACAACGGATCGACCAATGGCGGTTCGGCGGCAGCGGCCGGGGCGCGGGTCACGGCAACCGCCGGGGCGGGCTGGACGGGCGCGGCGGCCGGGGTGCTGGCGCCGTTGGTTTCGGCCTTGCGGCGTGGCTGGCGGGCCAGCGCCTGAGCCAGTGCCTGCAGGCTCGGCAGACTCAGCTCAGGAGCTTTGGCAGTGCGTTGGCCGGCGAGTTCCTGAATGAACTGGCCGAGGGCCTGGGCATCCTTGCTGACCCGGCGCTGCATCGCACTTTGTGCCAGGTAGAGACCCAGCAGCGCGCCGGCCAGGGCGAGCAGCGCGGCGATGCCCAGCAGGGCCGGGGAATACAGCGGCTCGACCAGGGCCGGGCCGGGGGTGAAGCTCAGCTTCCAGTTCGGATTACCGCTGGTCAGGTTCAGCGGCGCGGCGTTGCCGGCCTGGCCGCGTTGCAGGAGGACCTGGGCGGGCGAGTTGCCGAACTGCTGGGAGAGCTGCAACTGGCCCAGGTCATTGGACATCGACGGCAGGCTGCCCAGCAGGCGCTGCAGGTCGACGACCAGCAGCAGGGAGCCCTGGATCGAGTTGTCCGCCGCGCGCAGGGCGGTCGGGCTGTAGACCAGCCAGCGCGTGCCGACCTTGTAGGCCTCCGGAGCCACCGCCTGGCCGCTCTCTACCCGGTGCAGCATGTCCAGGGCGGCATAGTTCAGCGGGCCGGGACGATTGGTGTCCTGCACGGCCTGGCCGACGGCGTTCAGGTGAACGTCCACCAGGCCGTCCAGATGGCCCAGGGTGAGCGACTTCTCCAGCGCGGCGATCCGCGTCGGGTCATTGCTCTGCAGGGTGGGCAGCAGCTGCGGCTCGCCCGCCATGCTGCGACCGTCCGCAGCCAGCAGGTTCAGTGACTGGCGCAGGGCGCCGGCCTGGCTTTCCGACCAGGCGCTGCTCAGCTGGGCGACGTGGGCCTTGTCGGCCTGGCCGAACAGACTGAACCAGAGCAATGCGCCAGCGGCCGCCACCCCGCCCACGGCGAGGACCAGCGACGGCAGGAGCGGCCTGAGGTCGACCTTGGGCGCGGGGCCTTTGACGGTCTTCTCCGCCGGCACGAGTTCCGGCAGGTCGGCGCTGTCCTTGGCAGTGCGTTGGAAAAGTTTCATGCAACGTCTCCTCGGCGATTCATCCTGAAAGGGGAAAGGGTCAATGGCTGCCGGAATGCCCGAAGCCGCCGGCACCGCGCTGGCTCTCGTCGAACGTCTCGACCAGCTCGAAATGCGCCTGCACCACCGGCACCAGCACCAGCTGGGCGATGCGCTCGCCGATGGCCATCCTGAAAGCCGTGTTGCCACGGTTCCAGCACGACACCATCAGCTCGCCCTGGTAGTCCGAGTCGATCAGGCCGACCAGGTTGCCCAGCACGATGCCATGCTTGTGGCCCAGGCCCGAGCGCGGAAGGATCAGCGCGGCGAGGCCGGGGTCGGCGATGTAGATGGACAGGCCGGTGGGGATCAGCACGGTCTGGCCCGGCTCGAGGACCAGGTCCTCCTGGAGCATGGCGCGCAGGTCGAGGCCGGCGGAACCCGGGGTGGCGTACTGCGGCAGCGGGAAGTCGCTGCCCAGGCGGGGATCGAGGATCTTGGCTTGCAGGGAATGCATTGGGTTCTCAGTGTTGATGGATGCGGTCGGCGATGAAGGCGATCAGCTGACGGGCGATCTTGCCCTTGCTGGTCTGGGCGAACGCAGTCTTGTGCAATTCGCGGTCGATGACCGTGATGGCGTTCTCTTCACTATTGAAGCCAATGGACGGATTTGCCACATCATTAGCGACGATCAGGTCGAGATTCTTGTCCTTGAGCTTGCGCGAGGCGTACTCGAGCAGGTTCTCCGTCTCGGCGGCGAAGCCCACGCTGAAGGGCCGGTCCTCGCGCAGCGAGAGGGTGGCGAGGATGTCGGGATTGCGCACCAGCTGCAAGAGCAGGCCGTCACCCTTGGTGGGATCTTTCTTCAGCTTTTGCGGCGCGACCAGCTCCGGGCGGTAATCGGCCACGGCGGCGGAGGCGATCAGGATGTCCGCCGGCATCGCCGCTTCGCAGGCGGCGAGCATGTCGCGGGCGCTGACCACATCGACGCGGCTCACCCGGTCCGGGGTCGGCAGGTGCACCGGGCCGGTCACCAGGGTCACGCGGGCGCCGGCTTCGGCGGCGGCCTCGGCGAGGGCGAAGCCCATCTTCCCGGAGCTGTGGTTGGTGATATAGCGCACCGGGTCGATGTTTTCCTGGGTGGGGCCGGCCGTGATCAGGATGTGCTGGCCGGTCAGCGCCTTGAATTCGAAGCAGTCGGCGGCCAGTTGCGCCAGCTCCTCGGCTTCGAGCATGCGCCCCGGGCCGACGTCGCCGCAGGCCTGGCTGCCGGCGGCGGGGCCGAAGAAATGCAGGCCGCGCGAACGCAGCAGCTCGGCATTGACCTGGGTCGCCGGGTCGCGCCACATGGCCTGGTTCATCGCCGGCGCCAGGGCGACCTGTGCGTCGGTAGCCAGTACCAGGGTGGTCAGCAGGTCGTTGGCCACGCCCTGGGCCAGGCGCGCCATGAGGTCGGCGGTGGCGGGGGCGATCAGCACCAGGTCGGCCCAGCGGGCCAGCTCGATGTGGCCCATGGCCGCTTCGGCGGCGGGGTCGAGCAGGTCCAGGTGCACCGGGTGACCGGACAGCGCCTGAAGGGTGAGCGGGGTGATGAACTCGCGGCCACCCTGGGTCATCACGACACGCACCTCGGCGCCCTGGTCGCGCAACCGGCGGACCAGTTCGGCGCTCTTGTAGGCGGCGATACCGCCGCCGACGCCCAGAACGATGCGTTTACGATAGAGCCGCTGCATAGGCCAGCCTTAAATACGGAAATGGATGACGCGCGCTGAAGCCGACGACGCCTCCCCAGGCCTCCGGCTGCGCGCAGCGAGGGCGCTAAGATAGCACAGCGCCTGCGCGGGAACAGCGGGCGGGCTTGACCCGGAGGTCCTGTGAAGATTCTCGATTGGCCCGCGGCGGAGCGCCCACGGGAGAAACTCCTCGAGCGCGGCTCGGCCAGCCTGAGCGATGCCGAGCTGCTGGCGATCTTTCTGCGTACCGGGGTCGCCGGTTGCAGCGCGGTGGACCTCGCCCGTCGCCTGCTGGTGGAGTTCGGCAGCCTGCGCGCGTTGCTGGAAGCGGACCTGGAGGCGTTCTGCGCCCACCATGGCCTGGGGCCGGCCAAGTTCACCCAGCTCCAGGCGGTGCTGGAAATGGGCCGCAGGCACCTGGCAGAAGACATGGGGCGCGGATCGGCACTGGAAAGCCCCCAGGCCGTGCGCGACTACCTCAAGGCACGGCTGCGCCACGAGCCCCACGAGGTCTTCGCCTGCCTGTTCATGGACAACCGCCACCGGGCGTTGGGTTTCGAGGTGCTGTTCCACGGCTCAATCGACAGCGCCAGCGTCTACCCCCGGCAGATCGTCAAGCGCGCCCTGGCGCACAACGCCGCGGCGCTGATCCTCACCCACAACCACCCGTCCGGGATCTGCGAGCCGAGTGCGTCCGATCGCCTGCTGACCCGGCGTATCGTCGATGCCCTGGCGCTGATCGATGTGCGCGTGCTCGATCACTTCATCGTCGGCGACGGCGAGCCGCAGTCAATGGCCGAGCTGGGGATGCTCTAGCCCAAGGCTAGAGCTGCACCTTCGAGAAGTCCTGGCGGCCGAACGGGCTGACGGTGTAGCCCTTCACGTTCTGCCGGGTCAGCGCCGCGGCGGTCGGGTGCGCCAGCGGCAGCCACAGCGCCTGGTCGTGGATGATCTGCTGGGCCTGGTGGTACAGCTCGCTGCGCTTGGCCTGGTCGGCCACCGCCTTGCCCTGGCTGATCAGGCTGTCGAGCTTGTCGTCGCAGTAGCGCGCGAAGTTCAGGCCCGACTTGACGCTGGCGCAGGAGAATTGCGGGGTGAGGAAGTTGTCCGGGTCGCCGTTGTCGCCGGCCCAGCCCATGAACAGCAGATCATGCTCGCCAGCCTTGGCGCGGCGGATCAGCTCGCCCCACTCGATCACGCGGATTTCGGCCTGGATGCCGATCTGTGCCAGGTCTGCCTGCAGCAGCTGCGCGCCGACGCTGGGGTTGGGGTTGAGCAGGCTGCCGGAGGGGCGGGTCCAGATCGTGGTCTTGAAGCCGTCCTTGTGCCCGGACTCGGCCAGCAGCGCGCGGGCCTTGTCCAGATCGCGCGGGTAGCCGGGGATGTCCTTGGCGTAACTCCAGGTGTTGGGCGGGTAGACGCCGTCGGCGGCGGTGGCGCTGCCGGCGAACACGCTCTTGAGGTAGGTGCCCTTGTCGAAGGCGAGGTTGATCGCCTGGCGCACCTTGGGATTATCCAGCGGCGGGTGCTGGCTGTTGATGCCGACGAAGGCGGTCATGAAGGCCGGAGTCTGCACGACCTTGAGGTCCGCGGCCTTGGCTGCCGCCTCGACGTCCAGCGGTTTGGGCGACAGGGCGATCTGGCACTCGCCGCGCTTGAGCTTCTGCAGGCGCACGCTGGCGTCGGGGGTGATGGCGAACACCAGGTTATCCACAGCCGGCTTGCCGCCGAAGTACTCGGCGTTGGCCGCGTAACGCACCACGGCGTCCTTCTGGAAGCGCTTGAAGATGAACGGACCGGTGCCGATGGGCTGGGCGTTGAGCTTTTCCGGAGTGCCGGCCTTCATCAACTGGTCGGCGTACTCGGCGGAATAGATGGAGGCGAAGCCCATGCTGAGCATCGCCAGGAAGGTGGCGTCCGGGTGACTGAGGCTGAAACGCACGTGGTGCGCGTCGACCTTCTCCACGGCCTTGACCAGGCTCGGCAGCTGCATCGACTGGGCGTGGGGGAAGCCGCTCTGCGCCACCTTGTGCCAGGGCTGGGCCGGGTCGAGCATGCGCTGGAAGCTGAACACCACGTCGTCGGCGTCCAGTGCACGGCTCGGCTTGAAGTACTCGGTGTGGTGGAAGGCCACGCCGTCGCGCAGCTGGAAGTCGTAGGTCAGGCCGTCGTCGGACACCTTCCAGCTCTCGGCCAGGCTCGGCACCACGGCGCCTTTCGCCGCGTCGAAGTCCACCAGGCGGTTCATCAGCGCGTCGGCCGAGGCGTTGGTGGTGGTCAGCGAGTTGTACTGGACCACGTCGAAGCCTTCGGGGCTGGCTTCGGTACATACGCTCAGCGAGGCGGCGCTGGCGAGAGTGGGGGAAAGCAGGAGGGCGAGCAGGGCAAGACGCATGACGGACTCCGTGTGAGCTGGCAAGATGCCCATCCGCGAGGCTGGGCGGGGTCATGCAAGGCTGTTGGCAGCCTCGAAGGAGCTACCCTAGACCAAGCTGTCGCCCGTCACAACGATGACAGGCGACGAACGGCACCAGTGCCGCGGCCCACGGGGGCTGGCGTCGGCTTTTCCGCGTCATGCTTTCCCTTGCAGCTGGAAGTGACTTTCTGATATAAAGCTGCGCTCTTTTCTGGGGCCCTGCCTGATCCTGCGACTCGATCGCGGCGAAGCGGCAGTTAAGACCCCGGTGAAACTGAGAATCCTATTGAGTTAAGCAGCCAACCCATGCCGGGTTTGGCATGTGGTTTACAGAGGGCTGAGCCATGTCGAGAGTTTGCCAAGTGACCGGTAAGGGTCCGGTTACCGGGAACAACATTTCCCACGCACACAACAAAACCCGCCGCCGTTTCCTGCCGAACCTGCAGCACCACCGTTTCTGGGTTGAATCCGAGAAGCGCTTCGTGCGTCTGCGCGTTTCCGCCAAAGGCATGCGTATCATCGACAAGCGTGGCATCGAGGCCGTTCTGAACGACCTGCGCGCCCGCGGCGAAAAATTCTAAGGAGCTGCAGTCATGCGCGAACTGATCCGTTTGGTGTCCAGCGCCGGTACCGGCCACTTCTACACCACCGACAAGAACAAGCGTACCAAGCCTGAGAAAATCGAGATCAAGAAATACGATCCGGTTGTTCGCAAGCACGTGATCTACAAGGAAGCCAAGATCAAGTAATTGATCTTCGCCCTTGTGAAGAAACCCGCCCTCGTGGCGGGTTTTTTCTTGCCCGGGGAAAGCCCCGGGCGAAAAAAAGCCCGCCGTTCGGCGGGCTTTTTCATGAGCGGTGCGATCAGGCCTTCTGCTCGAAGATCACGTAGACCTTGCGGCAGGGCTCCAGCACTTCCCAGGTGCCGCTGAAACCGGCCGGGATCACGAAGCGATCGCCCACGCGCACGGTCTTGGCGCCGCCGTTGGCGTCGCGGATCACCGACACGCCCTGGAGGATCTCGCAGTACTCGTGCTCGGTGTAGCTGACGTTCCAGTGGCCCGGCTCGCCTTCCCAGATGCCCACGTTGAACTGGCCGCAGTCGCTGGCGTAGTGGTTGCGTACGTTCTGCGCCGGGTCGCCCTTGATGATGCGGTCGGGGGCGGGGCGGTAGTGTTCGGGGGCGGTGGTGGCCTGGGCGAAATCGACGATCTGCTCGACGTTCATGGCGGTCTCGGTTCTTGTGTGTGTTGTTGGCCAGAGTGCGTGCGTGCACGCGCGACGCTGTTGGATATTCCGCTCGATGCCCGTGTCGGTGACTATTCGGACATCGATTCAGGCGAGTCTATGTTTAATAAAACGAACGTGACAAGGCTGTTTTGCCGTCTAGTGTAAAAAATATTGAAAATTGGCTGCTGCAGGTTTAGGGTGGCCGACAGCATGCGTTCGCTTCGCCTTGCGATATTTTTGACAGTGCGCCCGCCTCCGGACGCCTGCACCAGATAAGTACATTAATAAGAGGACACGTTGTCATGGGTACCCTCACTCGCGCCGATTGGGAAGCTCGCGCCAAGGATCTGCAGATCGAAGGCCGCGCCTTCGTCAACGGTGAATACGTTGCCGCCGCTTCCGGCGAAACCTTCGATTGCATCAGCCCTGTGGATGGCCGCTTCCTGGCCAAGGTCGCCAGTTGCGACCTCGCCGATGCCGAACGTGCCGTGCAGGTTGCCCGTGCCGCCTTCGACTCCGGTTCCTGGTCGCGCCTGGCCCCGGCCAAGCGCAAGAAGGTCATGATCCGCTTCTCCGAGCTGCTGCTGGAGAACGCCGAGGAACTGGCCCTGCTGGAAACCCTCGACATGGGCAAGCCGATCAGCGACTCGCTGAGCATCGACGTGTCCAGCGCCGCCAACAGCCTGCGCTGGAGCGGTGAAGCGATCGACAAGATCTATGACGAAGTCGCCGCCACCGCCCACAACGAACTGGGCCTGGTCACCCGCGAGCCGGTCGGCGTCGTTGCCGCCATCGTGCCGTGGAACTTCCCGCTGCTGATGACCTGCTGGAAACTCGGCCCGGCGCTGTCCACCGGTAACTCGGTGATCCTCAAGCCTTCCGAGAAGTCCCCGCTGACCGGCATCCGCATCGCCCAGCTGGCCATCGAGGCCGGCATCCCGAAAGGCGTGTTCAACGTCCTGCCCGGCTTCGGCCACACCGTGGGCAAGGCCCTGGCCCTGCACATGGACGTCGACACCCTGGTGTTCACCGGTTCGACCAAGATCGCCAAGCAGCTGATGGTCTACGCCGGCGAATCGAACATGAAGCGCGTCTGGCTGGAAGCCGGCGGCAAGAGCCCGAACATCGTCTTCGCCGACGCTCCGGACCTGAAAGCCGCTGCCGAAGCCGCCGCCAGCGCCATCGCCTTCAACCAGGGCGAAGTCTGCACCGCCGGCTCGCGCCTGCTGGTGGAGAAGTCGATCAAGGCCGAGTTCGTGCCGATGGTCGTCGAAGCCATCAAGGCCTGGAAGCCGGGCAACCCGCTGGACCCGGAAACCAACGTCGGTGCGCTGGTCGACACCACCCAGATGAACAACGTGCTGAGCTACATCCAGGCCGGCCACGACGACGGCGCCAAGCTGGTGGCCGGCGGCAAGCGCACCCTGGAAGAGACCGGCGGCACCTACGTCGAGCCGACCATCTTCGACGGCGTGACCAACGCCATGCGCATCGCCCGTGAAGAGATCTTCGGCCCGGTGCTGTCGGTCATCGAGTTCACCGATGCCGAAGAAGCCGTGCGCATCGCCAACGATACCCCGTACGGCCTGGCCGCCGCGGTGTGGACCAGCGACCTGTCCAAGGCCCACCTGACCGCCAAGGCGCTGCGCGCCGGCAGCGTGTGGGTGAACCAGTACGACGGCGGCGACATGACCGCTCCGTTCGGTGGCTTCAAGCAGTCCGGCAACGGCCGCGACAAGTCGCTGCACGCGTTCGACAAGTACACCGAGCTGAAGGCAACCTGGATCAAGCTGTAATCCAGACCTGAAGCAGGTCGGCCCCGATCCAGGGGCCGGCTCTGACACAGAGCCACACCCGCGGCCGGGTTTCCCTCAGGGAAGCCCGGCCGCTGTGCATTGCGCATCGGGCACCCTCGCGCTCGGCGTGCGCTCCGGATGGAACGGGAGAAAGACAATGCGTTGGGGTCCTTATTTTGCTGTCTGCGCTGCCGTGATCAGCATCGGTCTGGCCCTTGGCCTGACCATGCCGCTGGTCTCCCTGCGTCTCGAAGGCTGGGGCTATGGCAGCTTCGCCATCGGCGTCATGGCTTCCACCCCCGCCGTGGGCGTGCTGCTGGGCGCGATGATTTCCGGGCGCCTTGCCGCGCGCGTCGGCACCCCCCGGTTGATGCGCTTGTGCCTGATCTCCGGGGCCTTCTCGGTCGGCCTGCTGGCGCTGCTGCAGAGCTATCCGATCTGGCTGCTGCTGCGACTGCTGATCGGTGTGCAACTGACCGTGGTCTTCATCCTCGGCGAAAGCTGGATCAACCAGCTGGCCATCGAGAAGTGGCGTGGCCGCCTGGTCGCCCTGTACGGCACCGGCTATGCGCTGAGCCAGCTGTCCGGCCCGGTGCTGCTGACCTTCATCGGCACCGCCGACAACCGTGGCTTCTGGTTCAGCGTGTGCCTGCTGATCGGTGGCTCGCTGCTGCTGCTCGGGCGTACCGGCGCACCCAAGGTCGACCCGCACAGCGCCAACGGGCGCGGGCTGTTCGGCTTCTGCGCCAAGCTGCCGGCGATCGCCTGGGCGGTGGTGCTGTTCGCCGGTTTCGAGGCGATGATCCTTACCCTGCTGCCGGTCTACGGTATCCAGCAGGGCTTCACCCAGGCGGTGGCGCTGGCGATGGTCAGCACCGTGGTGGTGGGCGATGCGTTGCTGCAGCTACCCATCGGCTGGCTGGCCGACCGCATGTCCCGGCAAACGCTGTTCAAGGGCTGTGGCATCGTCCTGCTGATCAGCAGCCTGGGGATTCCGCTGCTGCTGCACCACATCGCCATCTGGCCGGTGCTGGTGTTGTTCGGCGCGGCCGCCGGCGGGCTGTTCACCCTGTCGCTGATCCTGATCGGCGAGCGCTATCGGGATGACGCGCTGGTCCGCGCCAACGCGCATATCGCCCAGCTCTGGGGTATCGGCTGCCTGATCGGGCCCCTGGCCACCGGGGCGGCGAGCCAGTGGATCAGCGGTCATGCGCTGCCGCTGGTGATGGCGCTGGGGGCCGCCGGGTTCGTCGTGCTGGTGTCCTATCGCGGCCTGCCGTCGACGATGAAGACAACCGACGCCGAACTGCAGCAGGAACGCTCCTAGAGCATCTTCTCCAGGCCGATGGCGCCGGCGATCCAGGCATTGAACCGGCGCCAGACCGTACCCGGCTCGTGGTCGAGGGCCAGCAGGCGACCGTTGCGTTCCTCGACCCAGACCAGCTTCGGCGGCTCGCTGTTGGGCGCGATCTTCACCTGGTAGCTGACGCTGGGCGACATGCTCGCCAGCGCCAGGCGGCGCACCTGGTCGGCCAGCTCCGGGCTGTCGACGATGATGCCGACCTCGGTGTTCCACAGCACCGAGCGCGGGTCGAAATTCAGCGAGCCGACGAACACCTGGCGCTGGTCGAACACGGCGGCCTTGCTGTGCAGGCTGGCGCTGCTCGAACCGCGCACCATCCAGGGCGCGCCGGACAGGCGCTGGTCCGGGTCGGCGCGCAATTCGTAGAGCTTCACCCCGTGCTCCAGCAGTTCCAGGCGGTACGGCGCGTAGCCTGCATGCACTGCCGGCACGTCGGTGGCTTCCAGGGAATTGGTTAGCAGGCGCACGCTGACGCCGCTGTCGGCGCGCCGGGTGAGGTAGTCGACCCCGGTGCTGGTCGGCACGAAATACGCCGAGACCAGGATCAGCTCCTTCGAAACCCCGTCGAATAGCGGTTGCAGTTGGGTGCTGAGCAGGTGCTCCGCTTTCGGGTCGCCCTGGTCGAGGACCTTCAGGGGGGTATCCCAGACCGCCTTGCCCGGCGCCCACACCAGCTCATCCAGCCAGTTCTGCAGGTGCGGCCGATCACTGTTGCGGTTCAGTCGGGCGATGTAGCTGGAGCTCTTGACCCGCTCCCGGGTCAGGTAGCGGTCCAGCGAGCGGCGCATGTCGTGCAGGTCCTCCAGGTCCGGCTCGCTCCACAGGAAGTCCTCGATGGGCCGGCTGATGCGGCTGTTCCAGTACTGGTCGAAGCTCTGGCCCAGCGCCTGGGCGACCGGGCCGACGCCCAGCAGGTCGAGGTCGCTGAAGTTCATCTCGGCCTTGGCGTCGAAGTATTCGTCGCCCAGGTTGCGGCCGCCGACGATGGCCACGCTGTTGTCCGCCAGCAGCAGCTTGTTGTGCATCCGCCGATGCTGCTCGGAGAGGTTGAACAGCCGCCCCAGGTTGCGCGTGACGCCGGTGCTGCGGCCCAGGTGCAGCGGGTTGAACAGGCGCACCTGGATGTTCGGGTGGGCGGCGAGGGTGCCCAGTTCGTAGTCCCAGCCATCGCTGCTGGTATCGTCGATCAGGATGCGCACGCGCACGCCGCGATCCGCCGCCTGGAGCAATTCGCGGATCAGCGCGCGGGTGGTGAGGCCGTCGTGGACGATGTAGTACTGCAGGTCCAGGCTGCGCTGGGCCTTGCGG
Organism: Enterobacterales bacterium AE_CKDN230030158-1A_HGKHYDSX7; assembly: GCA_046940325.1. Classification (GTDB taxonomy): domain Bacteria; phylum Pseudomonadota; class Gammaproteobacteria; order Pseudomonadales; family Pseudomonadaceae; genus Pseudomonas. The sequence continues at coordinate 47,914 of JBKYMN010000008.1, forward strand.
ATCAGCTCGGCGCGGGCGAGGAAGGCGTCGACGCTGGAAGCCAGCAGGTGGAAGCCGGACTGGCCGGGATGGGCGGCGGCGCGCTCGCTGATCTCGTTGTCCAGCCGCGTGCCCTGTACCGGCAGCACGTGCGAGGGCTCCGGCGGCGGTGCGCTGGCGCAGCCGGCCAGGGCCAGCAGGATCAGCAGGGCAAGGCGTGCAAGCAAGGGGGCGTCTCCGACAAGCCCGGCGGTGACGGGCTGCCGGAGATTCTAGCCGCTGCCGGGCGCAGGCGGTCAGCCGCCGAGGGTTTCCTTGAAGCGATACCAGGCCATGCCGAGGGCCAGCAGCGGCGAGCGCAGCAACTGGCCGCCGGGGAAGGTGATGTGCGGCACCTTGGCGAACAGCTCGAAGCCGCTGCCCTGCTGGCCGGCGATGGCCTCGGCGAGCAGCTTGCCGGCCAGGTGCGTGGCATTCACCCCGTGACCGGCGTAGGCCTGGGCAAAGTACACGTTGGGCTGGTCGGGCAGGCGGCCGATCTGTGGCAGGCGGTTGGCGCCGATGCCGATCATCCCGCCCCACTGGTAGTCGATGCGCACGTTCGCCAGGTGCGGGAACACCTTGAGCATCTTCGGCCGCATGTAGGCGGCGATGTCCGCCGGGTCGCGGCCGGAGTAATGGCAGGCGCCGCCGAACAGCAGGCGGTTGTCGGCGGAGAGCCGGTAGTAGTCCAGCGCCACGCGCTGGTCGCACACCGCCATGTTCTGCGGCAGCAGGGCATGGGCCTGTTCGGCGGACAGCGGCTGCGTGGCGATCACATAGCTGCCAGCGGGCAGCACCTTGCCGTCCAGGTAGCGGTTCAGGCCGTTCTGGTAGGCGTTGCAGGCGATTACCAGGGACTTGGCGCGTACGCTGCCCTGGGCGGTGCGCACACGCACTTCGCTGCCGTAGTCGATGCCGGTGACGGCGGAGTTCTCGAACAGCTTCACGCCCAGGCTCTGCGCCGCGGCGGCTTCACCGAGGGCCAGGTTGAGCGGGTGCAGGTGGCCCGAGCCCATGTCCACCATGCCGCCCACGTACTGGTCGGAGCCGACGATGGTGCGCATCTGCTCCTTCGGCACCATGCGCAGTTCGTGGCGGTAGCCGAGGCTTTTCAGCTCGTCGAAGTCTTCCTGGAAGCCTTCGACGTCGGCGGGCTTGTTGGCCAGGTCGCAGTAGCCCCAGGTCAGGTCGCAGTCGATGGCGTACTGCTCGACGCGGCGGCGGACAATTTCCACCGCTTCCAGGCCCATCAGCTTGATCGCCCGAACGCCGTCGGCGCCGATCACCGGCTCGAATTGCTCCAGGCCATGGCCGACGCCGCGAATCAGCTGCCCGCCGTTGCGGCCGCTGGCGCCCCAGCCGATGCGGTGGGCTTCCAGCAGGATCACCGAAAAACCGCGCTCGGCCAGTTCTATCGCCGTGTTCAGCCCCGAGAAGCCACCGCCGATGATGCACACGTCGGCCCTTTCCTCGCCGGCCAGGGGCGGTACTTCGAGGCGGCGGTTGACGCTCGCGGCGTAGTAGGACGGGGCGTGGCGGTCGGTGTGCACCGGCTGGTGAACGCGGGCGTTCATGTGCGATATCCTGATTTTTGTGTTGTTAAAATTTTACGCAGGATAAACGCCGACTTCCCGCCCAGCCAATAGCCCTGGCCGGAAAAAGTGCCGGGAAGTCGTAAATAAGTCTGATGAGCTTGCCGCGAACGGCGGGGAATCAGTCGGGCTATTGAGTCCGGCTGTTTAGTCGGGGATGGGCAGCGTGAGGCTTTCCTTCACCTCTTCCATCACGATGTAGCTCTTGGACTCGCGCACGTGGGGCAGCTTGAGCAGGATGTCGCCCAGCAGCTTGCGGTAGGAGGCCATCTCCGAGATGCGCGCCTTCACCAGGTAGTCGAAATGGCCCGATACCAGGTGGCATTCCAGCACGTGGGGCAGCTTGAGCACCGAGCGGCGGAAGTCCTCGAAGGTATCGCCGGACTTGTAGTCCAGGCTGATCTCGACGAACACCAGCAGGCTCGCCTTGAGGTACTGCGGGTTCAGCCGGGCGTTGTAGCCCATGATGATCCCCTCGCGCTCCAGCCGGCGCACGCGCTCGGTGCACGGCGTGGTGGAGAGGCCGACGCGCTCGCCCAGTTCGGTGAAGGAGATGCGACCTTCCTCCTGCAGGATGCGCAGGATGTTGCGGTCGATCTTGTCCAGTTCGCGGCGGCTTTGATGCTGGGTTCTCATGGGAAGGACTCTGAAGTCGAGCAATGAGCTTTGGGGGAATGTCGGCAATATAGTCGGTTGTGCAGGGAATATCACTGGCATCCCTTGAACTTCCCGCGCTGGACGGCCAGCCTGTAGGCCTGGGCTTCGTCCTCGCTGATCGAAGCCAACCGTTTTTCGCAGAGGCTTTCGCATGTCGCTCCCCCGCCTGCGCACCGTTCTCCTGCTGCTGTTGCTGCTCCTGGCACTGGCGGTCGGCGCGGCGTGGCTGGCGGTTCCGCGGCTGCTGGCCAATGCCGGGGTGAGCATTGAGCAGTGGCAGGGGCTGGGAGCTTCCCGCCAGGGGCTGACCCTGCAAAGCCTGACCCTCCAGCGTCAGACGGCGGACGGCGCACGCCTGGCGATCCAGCTGCAGGACCTGCGCATCGGCTGGCCCGAGCATGCAGACGGACGCTGGCGCCTCAAGGAACTGGCCGCCGGCAGCATCGACGTGCGCCAGTGGTCGGGGCAGGGCGCTCTGGAGGAAGACATCGGGATGCCGGACATCGCCCAGCTCAATCGCTGGCTCGCGCTGTTGCCCGGTCGTCTGGCGCTGGAGCATGTCACCCTCGAATTACCCTGCGCCCGTGAGCAACGCTGCACGCTCAATGGCAGCGCCCACTGGCAGCAGATCCAGGGCGGCGCCGCAGCACTGGGCGGCGAGCTGCGCCAGGGTGGCCAGCAACTGGCTTTCAACGGCCTGCTGCAACCCGGCGATGGTCAGTGGCGCCTGCAACTCACTACCTACCTCGACAACCAACAGTTGCTGTCCCTGGACTCCAGCTGGGCGCCGGCCAGCCGTCAGCTCAGCGGCAGCATCGCCAGCCCCGCCGTGCCGCCGGTGCAGTCGGTGCGCAACTGGCTGGGAATGTGGCTGCCGACGCCGAACCTGCCGCTGCCGATCCCCGAGGCCGGGCGCCTGCGGCTGAGCTGGGACACCCAACTGGCGGGTGGCGCCGCCTGGCCGGACTGGCCGGGCCTGCGCGACGGCCGTGGCAGCCTCGACCTTGCCCTGCAACTGCCGCAGCCCTGGCCGTTGCCGGGCGCGGGCAACCTGCAGGGCGACCTGCGGCTGATCGCCAGTGCAACGGATGTCGGCTGGCGGCCTTCGGTGGTCAGCGGCGACCTGCGTCTGTCCGATCTCTACGGTGACTGGTTGCAGGCGCTGCCGGTCGGTTTGCGCCCGGCACGCCTGACGCTGCACCTCGAGCCCGGGGTAGAGGAAGAAGCGGGCAGCGTGCGCGCCGACCTGCGCGCCGTGGGGGCCGCCGACCTGCGCCTGCGTGCCCGTGTGGCACTGCTGGAGGCGACTCCGCTGGCGTTGCAGCTCAGCGATGCACGGCTGGAAGGCAAGATTCCGCACCTGGAGTTGGCTGGCCTGCGCGGTGATAACAGCCGCGTCGACCTGAGCTTCGACGCCCGGATCGATCAGCAGTCGGCGAGTTTCAACCTGGCCAATGGCGCGCAACTGCAGGTCGGCACGCTGATCGGCCCGCAGTCGCTCAAGGCCAGCAAGCTCGTCGCTACTCTGGGTAAAGGCGGGCTGAGCCTGGGCTATGCGAGCGAGGCGCCCGCCAGCCTGCAACTGAACGCTCCGCTCAAGCTGGCCGTGGGCGAACTGCGCCAGCCCCGCGTCAAACCGCTGTCCTGGAATGCCCTGGGTACTCTCGCGGCGAGCCTCGACTCACAACAGTTCAAGGGTCGCCTGTTGAACGGTGGCGGCCTGAATGCCGAGGTGGAGCTGAGCCACTCGGCGAAACAGGGCTTCGCCCTGATCGCGCGCCAGCCGGAGTTCTTCCTGCGCACTGGCAACCCCCTGGAAAAATCCCTCGGCGACTGGCCGGGCCTGCTCAGCCTGAACAACGGCAAGGCCAGCTTCGACCTTAATTGGCGACTGCCGCCGGGCAACGCGCCGCAGAGCCTCGACCTGAACCTGCGTGGGCAGGGGCTGGAAGGCGTGTACGACCGCAGCGAAGTCCATGGCCTCGACCTTCAGGCGAAGCTTGCCCTGAGGGGCTCGCAGCTGGAGCTGCAACTGCCCCAGGTGAAAGTCGTTTCGCTCAACCCCGGCGTAACCCTGGGGCCGCTGTCCTTGCAGGGCACTTACAAGGGCACGCTGGCGGCACCGCTGGCCGGGCGAGTCGACTGGCAGCAGGCGGAGCTCGGCCTGTTCAACGGCCGCGCCTGGCTACCGGCCGGTGCCGTGGACCTTTCCACCCGCGGGCAGGGTCTGATCCTGAAGCTCGAAGGCCTGGCGCTGGAGGCGATCCTGGCGGCCTATCCGGCCGAGGGCCTGTCCGGCAACGGCATCATCGACGGCAACCTGCCGCTGGGCCTGCACGACGGCAAGCTGGTGATCCAGGGTGGCGAGGTAGCGGCGCGTGAACCGGGCGTGCTGCAGTTCCGCTCGGAGAAGATCCGCTCGCTGGGTCAGAGCAACCCGGCCATGCAACTGGTGGCCACCGCCATCGACGACTTCCGCTACGACAAGCTGAGCAGCCGCGTGGATTATGATGAATCCGGCAAGCTGCTCCTCGCCCTGAGCCTGAGCGGGCGCAATCCCGCGCTGGAACAGGGCCGGCCGATCAACCTCAACGTCAACCTGGAGGAGAACGTGCCCAAGCTGCTCACCAGCCTGCAACTGAGCGACCGGGTCAGCGACACCATCCGCAAGCGCGTGCAGGAACGCCTGCGCAACGACCCGGCCGCCGCGCCATGACCGCAAGGAGAACCCCGATGCGCCTTCGCGCCATTTTGCCCTTCCTGCTCCTGGCAGGCGTGGTTCAGGGCTGCACCCCCACGGTGCAACTCGCCGCGCCCAAGGAGCCGATCAACATCAACCTCAACGTGAAGATCGAGCACGAGATCTATATCAAGGTCGACAAGGCGCTCGATGGCATCATCAACGAGAACAGCGGCCTGTTCTGAGAAGGAGCCTATTCATGAAATTGCACTTCAAGCTGGGCGCCGCCCTGGTCGCCTTCTGCCTGAGCCTGCCGGTCATGGCGATGAGCCTGGAGCAGGCGATGTCCGCGCTGGGCGGCGCCAAGTCCCAGGGCCTGGTCGGCGAACAGGCCGACGGCTACCTGGGCGTGGTGAAGAGCGGCGGCGATGCCTCCGACATTGCCGCGCAGATCAACGCCGCCCGCCGCGCCGAATACCAGAAGGTCGCCAGCCAGAGCGGCGCCACCCTCAAGGACGTGGAATCCCTGGCCGGCAAGAAGGCCATCGAGCGCACGCCCTCGGGGCAGTACGTGCAGGTCAACGGCCAGTGGGTGCGCAAGTAAGCACGCCAAGGGGATTTCCCTGCTCGCCGCCGCTTGTGGCGGCGAGTCCTGGACGCTGTGCTGCAAGCAGGTAATTCCCGCCAGGGCATGGTCCGGCGCGAGAAGTTCTGGCCGATCCCGTCCTGTTCGCTATTTCCTCTGGTTCTGGTGAAAAAATCGCCAGATGTTCGACCCTTGGGTCTCGGGTAAAAACAGCGTAACCCTGGTGGATGTCCCTCCGTGAAAGCGACTTTTGCCAGGATTTTTCGTCAAAACACGCATCGCATTCAGTGAATATCGCTGAGGCTGACTTCCTATACTGCGCGCATCTACGTTCAGAATAAGAAACGTCCGCGCCCCTGGCGCGACGTAGGAGGCAAAGATGCGCGTTCTGGTGCTTGGCAGCGGTGTGATCGGTACCGCCAGTGCTTACTATCTCGCCCGTGCCGGCTTCGAAGTGGTCGTGGTTGACCGCCAGCCCGGCCCGGCCCTGGAAACCAGCTTCGCCAACGCCGGCCAGGTGTCGCCTGGCTACGCCTCGCCCTGGGCTGCTCCGGGCATCCCGCTCAAGGCCATGAAATGGCTGCTGCAGACCCACGCCCCCCTGGCCATCAAGCTCACCGGCGACCCGAGCCAGTACAGCTGGATGTGGCAGATGCTGCGCAACTGCAACGCCAAGAGCTACGCGGTGAACAAGGAGCGCATGGTGCGCCTGTCCGAGTACAGCCGCGACTGCCTCGACGAACTGCGCGCCGAGACCGGCATCACCTACGAAGGCCGCTCCCTGGGCACCACCCAGCTGTTCCGCACCCAGGCCCAGCTGGACTCCGCCGCCAAGGACATCGCCGTGCTGGAAAGCACCGGCGTTCCCTATGAAGTGCTCGACCGCGCCGGCATCGCCCGCGTCGAGCCGGCCCTGGCCAAGGTCGCCGACAAGCTGGTCGGCGCCCTGCGCCTGCCCAACGACCAGACCGGCGACTGCCAGATGTTCACCACCAAGCTGGCCGAGATGGCCAAGGCCCTGGGCGTGGAATTCCGCTTCGGCCAGGATATCCAGCGCCTGGACTTCGCCGGCGACCGCATCAACGGCGTCTGGGTCGATGGCCAACTGGTCACCGCCGACCGCTACGTACTGGCGCTGGGCAGCTACTCGCCGCAGATGCTCAAGCCGCTGGGCATCGACGCCCCGGTCTACCCGCTCAAGGGTTACTCGCTGACCGTGCCGATCACCAACCCGGACATGGCGCCGACTTCGACCATCCTCGACGAGACCTACAAGGTCGCGATCACCCGCTTCGACCAGCGCATCCGCGTCGGCGGCATGGCGGAAATCGCCGGCTTCGACCTGTCGTTGAACCCGCGTCGCCGTGCCACCCTGGAAATGATCACCACCGACCTCTACCCCGAAGGCGGCGACGTCAGCCAGGCCGAGTTCTGGACTGGCCTGCGCCCGGCCACCCCGGACGGCACCCCGATCGTCGGTGGCACCCGCTTCCGCAACCTGTTCCTCAACACCGGTCACGGCACCCTGGGCTGGACCATGGCCTGCGGCTCGGGTCGCTACCTGGCCGACCTGATGGCCAAGAAGCGCCCGCAGATCAGCACCGAAGGCCTGGACATCTCCCGCTACGGCTCTACCTCGGAGGCCCAGAATGGCCATCCAGCGCCTGCACACTAACCAGCGCATGAGCCAGGCCGTCGTCCACAACGGCACGGTATACCTGGCCGGCCAGGTGGCCGACGACCTTACCGCCGACGTCGAGCAGCAGACCCGCGAAGTCCTCGCCAGCGTCGAGCGCCTGCTCGACGAGGCTGGCACCGACAAGTCGCGGGTGCTCTCGGCAACCATCTACCTGAAGGACGTCGCCGCCGACTTCGCTGGCATGAACGGCGTCTGGGACCAGTGGGTCCCGCAGGGCTGCGCCCCGGCGCGCGCCACCGTCCAGGCGGCGCTGTGCTACCCGGAAATCCTCGTCGAGATTTCCATCGTCGCCGCACTGCCCTGATCGTTTGCGTGGCCCGGCCTGAGCGCCGGGTTTTTTTCGTCCGTCGTTTGTGTTTCGCCCACCATAAGAGAGCCTCGCCATGCGTCCCGCCCGTGCCCTGATCGACCTCGCCGCCCTGCGCCACAACTACCGCCTGGCCCGTGAAGTAACCGGTGCGCGAGCGCTGGCGGTGGTCAAGGCAGACGCCTACGGCCACGGCGCGGTGGTCTGCGCCCGCGCCCTGGAAGCCGAGGCCGACGGTTTCGCCGTGGCCTGCATCGAAGAGGCGCTGGAACTGCGCGAAGCCGGCATCCGCGCGCCGATCCTGCTGCTCGAGGGCTTCTTCGAAGCCAGCGAACTGGAACTGATCGACACCCATGACCTCTGGTGCGTGGTGCACTCGGCCTGGCAGCTGGAGGCCATCGAGCGCGCGCGCCCGAGCAAGCCGCTCACTGTCTGGCTGAAGATGGACTCGGGCATGCACCGTGTCGGCTTCTTCCCGCAGGACTACGCCGCCGCGCTGGCCCGCCTGAAGGCGCTGCCCCACGTGGCCAAGGTCGTGCTGATGAGCCACTTCTCCCGTGCCGACGAGCTGGACTGCCCGCGTACCGAGGAGCAGGTCGCCGCCTTCCAGGCCGTGCGTGAAGCGGCAGGTGAGGGCCACGAAATCAGCCTGCGCAACTCTCCCGGCATCCTCGGCTGGTCCGAAGTGCCCAGCGATTGGGTACGCCCCGGCATCATGCTCTACGGCGCCACCCCCTTCGAACAGGCGCACCCGCTGGCCGACCAGCTGCGCCCGGTGATGACCCTGGAATCGAAGGTCATCAGCCTCCGTGAATTGCCCGCCGGCGAGCCGGTGGGCTATGGCGCGCGCTTCATCGCCGATCGCCCGGTGCGCGTCGGCGTGGTCGCCATGGGCTATGCCGACGGCTATCCGCGCCATGCGCCGGACGGCACGCCGGTGTTCATCGACGGCAAGCCCAGCCGCATCATCGGTCGCGTGTCCATGGACATGCTCACCGTCGACCTCACCGATCTGCCCGGCGCCGGCGTTGGCAGCCGCGTCGAGCTCTGGGGGCCGAACGTGCCCGCCAGCGACCTCGCCGCCCGCTGCGGCAGCATCCCCTACCAGCTGTTCTGCAACCTCAAGCGGGTACCGCGGGTCTACTCAGGCCAGTGACGGATACCGCCCGTAAAGTTTGCGCAGGATCGACGGGCGATCTGTTGTAAATACTGAACGGTGTTGCCATGATACGTGGCACTTGGAACCCGCTCGGCACAAGCCGTGGCGGGTTCTGCCTTTCAGAGCCTGCCTGATCACAAGAATAAGGAGGACCCCACCCTTGGACGTCGGTGCTCGTCTGCAAGCCATCCGTAAGCTCAAAGGTTTGTCCCAGCGCGAACTCGCCAAACGGGCGGGTGTGACCAACAGCACAATCTCGATGATCGAGAAGAACAGCGTGAGCCCCTCCATCAGCTCCCTGAAGAAAGTGCTGGGTGGTATTCCGATGTCCCTCGTGGAGTTCTTCTCCCTGGACCTGGAACAGAGCAGCAACACCCCGGTGGTGTACAAGGCAGACGAACTCAGCGACCTGTCCAGCGGCTCGATCATCATGAAGCTGATCGGCAAGGACTATCCCAGCCGCGCCATCACGCTGCTCGACGAGACCTATCCTCCGGGTTCCGACACCGGCGACGACATGTACGCCCATGAAGGCGAAGAGACCGGTGTACTGGTCGAAGGCCGCCTGGAGCTGACCGTCGGCGACGAAACCTTCGTGCTGGAATGTGGCGACAGCTACTATTTCGACAGCACCAAGCCGCACCGCTTCCGCAACCCGTTCGAAGCCCCGGCGCGGCTGATCAGCGCGACCACACCGGCAAATTTTTGAACAGCCGGTAGGACCGGCCAGACCCGCTGCGACCTAATGCCGCAAGACCCCGCCAGAGGGTGCAATTGTTTCGAGCTCGTCGCCTTTGCCGTTATACTTGCGCCCGCTCGCGCGGCCCGAGACTGTGACTGCACCGCGACCGGGCGTGATAAGCCACGATGAGGGTGAAAGGGTGAACCTGATTAGAAAAATCCTGGCAGCCCAAGCTGCCGTACTGGCCCTGTGGGCAGTGAGCGTTCAGGCCGCGACCAACGATGACGCCATTGCCAAGCGTCTCGAACCTGTCGGCAAAGTCTGCGTCCAGGGCAAGGAATGCGAAGGCGTTGGCGCCGTCGCTTCTGCCGGCGGTGGCGGTGCCCCGCGTTCGGGCGAAGAGATTGTCGGCAAGGTCTGCACCACCTGCCACGGCAGCGGCCTGCTGGGCGCGCCGAAAGTCGGCGACAAGGCTGACTGGGGCAAACGTGCCAAAGAGCAGGGCGGTATCGACGGCCTGCTGGCCAAGGCCATCTCGGGTATCAACGCCATGCCGCCCAAGGGCACTTGCGCTGACTGCACCGATGACGAGCTGAAAGCTGCGATTCACCACATGTCCGGCCTGTAACAGCCGACCTGTGCGAAATAGCCGCCCAAGGGCGGCTTTTTCATGCCCGGGATTTGTCGCTGCGAGTGTCGCGGGAGCAACTTTTGCGTAAAGCCGGTCCAAACTCCTGTCGTTGACGCCAACCAGGAGGGACGCCCGGTGCAATCCTGCTCACTCGAAACCGCCGTCGAAGCGCTGCTGCAACGCCTGGACGGGCACATCCGCCTCGGCCTGCCGCTGGGGCTGGGCAAGCCCAATCAACTGGCCAATGCGCTATACCGGCACATCCGCGAGAACCCGCGCCGGCAAATGACGCTCTACACCGCGCTGTCCCTCGGCCGCCCAGGGGCCGGTGGCGAATTGCAGCGGCGCTTCCTCGACCCCTTCGTCGAGCGCCTCTACGGCGACTATCCGGAACTGGATTACCTCCACGACCTGCGCAACGGCAGCCTGCCGCAGAACATCCGCGTCGAGGAGTTCTACCTGCAGCCCGGCAGCCTGCTCGACAGCGCCCCGGCGCAGCAGAACTACATCAGCTGCAACTACAGCCACGTGGCGCGGGACATCAACGCCAAGGGCGTCAATGCCGTGGCCCAGCTGGTGGCGCGCGACCCGGCGCGGCCGGGCAAGCTGAGCCTGGCCTGCAACCCGGACATCACCCTCGACCTGGTGCCGATGCTCGAGCGCCGCCGCGCGGCGGGCGAAACCATCGTCATCATCGGCGTGGTCCATGACCAGTTGCCCTACATGCCTGGCGATGCCGAGGTGGACGAGGACTTCTTCGACCTGCTGGTGGACGCCCCCGGCGACAGCAGCACGCTGTTCTCCACCCCCAACATGCCGGTGGGCCTGCAGGACCACTGCATCGGCCTGCACGCCAGCGCCCTGGTGCGCGACGGCGGAACCCTGCAGGTCGGCATCGGTTCCATGGGCGATGCCCTGACCTCGGCATTGCTCACCCGCCAGCGCGACAACGCCGGCTACCGCGCCCTGCTCGATGCCCTCGACTCCACCGCCCGGCACGCTGCACTGATCGAGCGCGACGGCGGCCTCGGCGCCTTCGAGCAAGGCCTGTACGGCTGCAGCGAGATGTTCGTGCCCGGCCTGCTGGCGCTGGCCGAGGCCGGCGTGCTGACCCGGCGGGTGGCGGCGCGCCCCGATTCGACCGCGAGCGAGCCGGGCGTCTGGCTGCATGGCGGCTTCTTCCTCGGCCCACAGGCCTTCTACCGGCGCCTGCGCGAGATGCCCCGCGAGGAACTGGCTGGCATCGGCATGACCGGCATCGGCTTCGTCAACAACCTCTACCGCGACGAGGAGCTCAAGCGCACGCAGCGCCGTGATGCGCGCTTCATCAACAGCGCCTTCACCGTCACCTTGCTGGGTGCCGGCGTGGCCGACCAGCTGGAAGACGGCCGCGTGCTCAGCGGCGTCGGCGGGCAGTACAACTTCGTCGCCCAGGCCCACGAGCTGGAGGGCGGGCGTTCTATCCTGATGCTGCGCAGCTGGCGCGAGTCGGAGGGCGAGCTGAGCTCCAACATCGTCTGGAACTACGGCCACACCACCATCCCCCGGCACCTGCGCGACATGGTGGTGACCGAGTACGGCGTCGCCGACCTGCGCGGCAAGAACGACGCCGAGGTGATCGCGGCCATGCTCGCCATCGCCGACTCGCGCTTCCAGGATGAGCTGATCGCCCAGGCCCAGGAGACCGGCAAGCTGCCGAAGGACTTCCAGCTGGACGCGCGCTACCGCGACAACACCCCGCAGCGCCTGCGGGAGGCGGCGCGACAGCACGGCCATCTGCTGCCCGAGTTTCCCCTGGGCTGCGACTTCACCGACGACGAGCGCGACCTGCTGCGGGCGTTGGGCTGGCTCAAGAGCAAGCTGCGCCTGAGCGAGATCCTTGAACTGGGCAAGGCGACGCTGGATGCACCCGAGCCGGAAGCTTTCCCGGCACACCTGGAGCGCATGGGCCTGGCGAAGCCGGACGGGCTGCGCGAAGAGCTTTACCAGCGGCTGGTGCTGGCTGGCCTCAAAGCCAGTGCTGAGCCAAGCCTGTAGGGCGCATAACGCGCCAGCGTTATCCGCCGCCAGGAGCCGGCGCATAACCTGTTCCAGGTTATGCGCCCTACGCAAGGCTGGCTTGCGGGCATAAAAAAGGCGGGCCCTCTCGGCGCCCGCCTTTTTTCGTGGAGCGGTGGATCAGTCTTCGAGGAACTCGACCTGACCATTGGCCAGGGACTTCACGCGGGCCAGGGATTCCACGCGGTAGCCTTCGCTCTCCAGCAGGGCGCGGCCTTCCTGGAAGGACTTCTCGATGACGATGCCCAGGCCGGCGACGCTCGCGCCCGCCTGCTGGATCAGGTCGATCAGCGCCTTGGCGGCATGGCCGTTGGCGAGGAAGTCGTCCACCACCAGCACGTGGTCGGCGGCGGTCAGGTGCTTGGCGGAGATGGCGATGGTGCTTTCGGTCTGCTTGGTGAAGGAGAAGACCTTGGAGATCAGCAGGTCGTTCTTCAGCGTCAGCGACTGGAACTTGCGGGCGAAGATCACCGGGATGCCCAGCTCCAGGCCGGCCATGACTGCCGGGGCGATGCCCGAGGCCTCGATGGTGACGATCTTGGTGATGCCCTGGTTCTTGAAGCGTTCGGCGAACTCGTGGCCGATCAACTTCATCAGCGCCGGGTCGATCTGGTGGTTGAGGAAGGCGTCTACCTTGAGGACCTGTTCGGAGAGAACGATGCCTTCGCTGCGAATTTTGTCTTTGAGAGTGTTCACGGGGGGTGCTTCCGGAGCGGCTGTCGCTGATGAAGCGCGTAATTCTACAACGCCAGTGGCCATCTGCGCGACGTTCCGACCAATGCAATTGCTGATCGAGCGGACAGTTTTTCGATGGATGGCCGTGCGTGATCCCGGTGCGGTGCCTTTCTGTAGGAGCGAGCTTGCTCGCGAACCGCACGGCGAAGAACTTCGCGAGCAAGCGCGCTCCTACAGGGAACAGCCTCAGCGCTTGAGCATCGCTCGGATATCCGCCAGGGCCGAGTTGCCCTTGGCCACCTTGACCTCCTGCGGCGCGTCCTCCTGGCCTTCCCAGACCAGGTCCTCGGGCGGCAGTTCGTCGAGGAAGCGGCTCGGCGAGCAGTCGATGATCTCGCCGTACTGCTTGCGCTTGGCGGCGAAGGTCATGGCCAGGTTCTTCTTCGCCCGGGTGATGCCCACATAGGCCAGGCGCCGTTCTTCCTCGATGGTGTCGGCCTCGATGCTGGAACGGTGCGGGAGGATTTCCTCTTCCACGCCGAGAATGAACACGTAGGGGAATTCCAGGCCCTTGGACGCGTGCAGGGTCATCATCTGCACGCCGTCGGCGCCTTCTTCCTCTTCCTGCTGGCGCTCCAGCATGTCGCGCAGCACCAGCTTGGCGATGGCCTGCTCGATGGTCATGTCGCCTTCTTCGTCGCGCTCCAGGGTGTTCTTCAGCGCTTCGATGAGGAACCAGACGTTGCCCATGCGGAAATCGGCGACCTTGTCGCTGGACGCGTTCTGCCGCAGCCAGTTCTCGTAGTCGATGTCCATCACCATGCTGCGCAGCGCGCCGATCGGGTCGCTGCCGGCGCACTGCTCGCGGACCTTGTCGATGAAGCGCTTGAAGCGCTGCAGGCGCTCGATGTAGCGGGCGTCCAGGTGCTCGGACAGGCCCAGTTCGCCGGAAGCGTTGAACATCGAGCAGCCGCGCTCGGTGGCGTAGTTGCCGAGCTTTTCCAGGGTGGTGGAGCCGATCTCGCGGCGTGGCACGTTGATCACGCGGAGGAAGGCGTTGTCATCGTCCGGGTTCACCAGCAGGCGGAAGTAGGACATCAGGTCCTTCACCTCCTGGCGTCCGAAGAAGCTGGTACCGCCCGACAGGTGATAGGGAATCTGGTGGTGCTGAAGTTTCAGCTCGATCAGCTTCGCCTGGTAGTTGCCTCGGTAGAGGATGGCGAATTCGCTGTAGGGCCGCTGCGTCTTCAGGTGGATGGTGAGGATTTCCATCGCCACCCGCTCGGCCTCGGACTCTTCGTTGCGGCAACGGATCACGCGGATCGGGTCGCCCTCGCCCATCTCGCTCCACAGTTGCTTCTCGAACACGTGGGGGTTGTTGGCGATGAGGATGTTGGCGCATTTGAGGATGCGGCTGGTGGAGCGGTAGTTCTGCTCCAGCATCACCACCTTCAGCGAAGGAAAGTCGTCCTTGAGCTGCATCAGGTTTTCCGGGCGCGCGCCGCGCCAGGCGTAGATCGACTGGTCGTCGTCGCCCACCACGGTGAAGTGCGCGCGCTGCTGCACCAGCATCTTCACCAGCAGGTACTGGCTGGCGTTGGTGTCCTGGTATTCGTCCACCAGCATGTAGCGCACGCGGTTGCGCCACTTGTCGAGGATCTCCGGGTGCTGCTGGAACAGCTTCACCGGCTGCAGGATGAGGTCGTCGAAGTCCACCGCGTTGTACGCCTTGAGCGTGCGCTGGTAGTGCAGGTAGACCATCGCGGCGGTCTGTTCCTTGGGGTTGCGCGCCTTTTCCAGCGCCTCTTCCGGAAGGATCAGATCGTTCTTCCAGCTGCCGATCAGGTTCTTGATCTCGTCCAGACCGTCATCGCCGGAATACTCCTTCTGCATGATGTCGGTCATCAGCGCCTTCACATCGCTCTCGTCGAAGATCGAGAAGCCGGGCTTGTAGCCCAGGGCCGCGTGTTCCTTGCGGATGATGTTCAGGCCCAGGTTGTGGAAGGTCGACACCGTCAGGCCCTTGCCTTCGCCCGGACGCAGCAGGGTGCTGACGCGCTCCTTCATCTCGCGGGCGGCCTTGTTGGTGAAGGTCACGGCGACGATGTACTGGGCGCGGATGCCGCACTGCTGCACGAGGTAGGCGATCTTGCGGGTGATCACGCTGGTCTTGCCGGAGCCGGCGCCGGCCAGCACCAGGAGCGGGCCGCCGACGTAGTTCACGGCCTCTTGCTGCCGGGGATTGAGTCGGGACATGAAGGGCGGGGTCTGTAGTGAAGCGGGCGCGTATTCTAGCAGGCCGTGCCGGGCGTCGGGGCGCCGCTCGGAATCGCGGCGATCTGTGACACGCTCGTACTTCTTTGTTTTGGATAAATCTGCACTTGTATTAGGCTTGTGACAGCATTACTTGAAGAAAACTCTTAAGAGTTTCTCTGAAGTTTCGTCTACATCCGGGGGAGCCCCGGATGGCGTGGCTTCAAAACCGGGAGAGACGGGCGCAGGGACGGCGTTCGGCATTCTTCCCTTTTTCTAGGACATGGGGGTCGCTTGGCAGCGTCGGTCGAACCAACGCGCCTGCTCCTGCTGGCGGAAGCGCCGCAGTGGGCCCAGCTACTGCGCGGGCATCTGGCCGCGTTGGGGCCGGGCTATTCGCTGATCACGGCCCCGTCCTGGCAAGCCGCCAGCAGCCTGTTCGACGAAGACCAGGTCGGCCTGGTGCTCGCCACCCCTGGCAAATTGCCGTCTTCGCACCAGTGCCACCTGCCGCTGGTCCTGCTGCTGGAGCGCGAGCCCGCGGAAGAACCGGTGGGTGTCGCCGATTACCTGGTGGCCGAGTCCCTCGGCGTCGAGGTCCTGCGCCGTACCCTGCGCTACGTACGTGAGCGCACTTCGTTGCAGAACACCCTGCAGAGCCTCGCCGAGCAGGACCCGCTGACCGGCATCGCCAACCGCCAGGGCTTCCAGACCCTGCTCGCCGCCCGCCTGGCCGAGAGCGACGGGCGTGGCCTGGCGCTGGGCCACCTGGACCTGGACAACTTCCGCCACGTCAACGACGCCCTCGGCCACCAGGCCGGCGACCGCCTGATCCTGCAGGTGGTGGCGCGTCTGAAGGCGCACCTGGACAACGGCGACCACATCGCCCGCCTGGGCAGCGATGAGTTCGCCCTGCTGCTGGACACCCGCCGCGACCCGGCGCGGGTGGAGAAGATCGCCGAACTGATCGTCGAATCCCTCGGCGAGCCCTACTGGGTGGAGGGCGAAAGCCTGCTGCTGGGCTGCAGCCTGGGCATGGCCCATGCCCGCGCTGGTGAAGCGGCCGACCCGCTGTTGTGGCATGCGCACATCGCCATGCAGCAGGCCAAGTCGCGCCAGGGCTGCACCTTCCACGTCTTCGACGAACGCATCAACCGTGGCGCGCGCAGCCTGGCCGACCTGGAAAGCGAACTGCGCCGGGCGCTGCGCCGTGACGAACTGGAGCTGCACTACCAGCCGCGCCTGGACCTGCACAGCGGGCAGATCGTCGGCCTCGAAGCGCTGGTGCGCTGGCGCCATCCCGAACGCGGCCTGCTGACGCCGGGCGATTTCGTCCCGCTGGCCGAGGAAAGCGGGCTGATCGTGCCGCTGGGCTACTGGGTGATCTCCCGCGCCCTGCGCGACATGCAGTGGCTGCGCGGGCGTGGCCTGCCGCCGTTGCACATGGCGGTGAACCTGTCGTTCCGCCAGTTCCAGGACAGCCAGTTGCTGCCGACCCTGGAGCGCCTGATCCGCGAGCGCGGCGTCGACGCCCAGTGGCTGGAGTTCGAACTCACCGAAACCGCCGTGATGCGCCGCAGTGACCAGGTCCTGCAGACCATGCAGGCCCTGGGCCGGCTGGGCGTGCGTTTCTCGCTGGACGATTTCGGCACCGGCTTCTCCTCTTTCGTGCACCTCAACAGCCTGCCGATCACCCTGCTGAAGATCGACAAGAGCTTCGTCGGCGGCATGCACGAGCGCCCGGAAAACCTCCAGCTGGTGCGGGCCATGATCAACCTGGCGCACAACCTCAACCTGGAAGTGGTCGCCGAGGGTGTCGAAACCGCCGCCCAGCAGGACGAACTGCGCCAGTTCGGCTGCGATCAGGTGCAGGGTTACTGGATCAGCCGCCCGCTGCCGTTGGCGGAGCTGGCGCGCTTCCTGGTGTTCGGCGCCAACCGCGCGCTGCGCCTGCAGGACTCGATCAGCTAGCGCTCAGCTAGCACAGCCAGGGCCGCGCCGGCGCTGTGCGGGCGCAGCAGACGCGTGGTCTTCGCCTCGAAGGCCAGGGTCAAGCCGATGGCCGCGCAGGCCAGCCCGGAGGCCAACCCCCACCACACGCCGCTCGGCCCCCAGCCCAGCGGGAAGGCCAGCAGCAGCGCCATCGGCACGCCCACCAGCCAGTAGCCGGCCAGCCCGACCAGGAACGTGGTCCGCGCATCCTTCAAGCCACGAATCGCACCCATGGCGATGCACTGGGTGCCGTCGAACAGCTCGAACCACGCGGCGATGGCCAACAGGCTGACAGCCAGTTGCACCACTTCGCGGTTGGCCGGGTCGTTGTGGTCGATGAACAGGCCGATGACCAGCTCCGGCGCGAGCCAGAACAGCGCGGCGAAGGCGAACATGCAGCTCGCGCCGAAGCCGATACCCAGCCGCCCGGCCCGGCGCGCCTCGAGCAGCCGCCCGGCGCCGTAGTGCTGGCCGATACGGAAGGTCACCGCGTAGGAAAGCCCCATGGGCACCATGAAAGCGACGTACACCGACTGGATGGCGATCTGGTGCGCCGCCAGCGCAGTGCTGCCGATCACGCCCATGCACAGGGTCGCCACGGTGAACATGCCCGACTCCACCGCGTAGGTGCCGCCGATGGAAATGCCCAGGCGCAGGGATTCGCCGATCACCCTGAAATCAGGCTTCGACAGGCCGGCCAGCAGCGGGTAGGGCGCGTAGGCCCGGTGCCAGCGCAGGTACAGGGCGAAGATCACCGGCAGCGTGTTCATCACCACCGCGGTGACCATGCCGATCCCCGCCAGACCCAGGCGCGGCAGGCCGAACAGGCCCTCGATGAAGGCGTAGTTGAGGGCGAAGTTGGCCAGCGCGCCGATCAGGCTGATGGCCATGACCGGGCCGGGTCGCTCGATGGCGCTGGTGAAGCCGCGCAGCACCATGAAGGCCATGTAGCCGGGCAGGGCGAAGACGATGCTGTGCAGAAAACTCAGGGTGCCGGCGACCGTTTCCGGCGCCTGACCGAAGGCGATCAGCAGCGGCCCGAGGTTCCACAGCAGCAGGCCCGCCAGCAGCGCCAGCGTCGCGCCAATCCACAGGCCGGCCTGGGTCGCCTGCACCACGCCGCGGGCGTCCTTCGCCCCGTGACGGATCGCCACCAGGTTGCCGGTGGCCGCCACCACCCCGACGCAGAAGGTCGACACCAGTGCGTAGGTCGACGCACCCAGGCCGCCGGCGGCCAGTGCTTCGCGGCCGAGCTTGCCCATCATCACGGTGTCGGTGAACACCATGGCCACGTAGGCCAGCTGCGCGGCGATCAGCGGGCCGGCGAGGCGAAGGATGGCGGCAAGTTCGTCACGGTACGGGCGTTTCATGAGTCAGGCTCAGCAAGCGACGGCTCTGCAATGAGCCGCCTCGGTGGACAGTTCGCCATTTTCCGGCCGCTGCGGGCGCGGGCACAAAAGGAAAAATACGATGCGATCCATGAGTCATACTCATGCTTGAGTGATTCGGAGCCCGCCATGAACCGCCAGTTGCCACCGCTGTATGCCTTGCGCGCCTTCGAGGCCGCCGCCCGGCATGCCTCCTTCACCCGCGCCGCCGAGGAGCTGGCGATCACCCAGAGCGCGGTGAGCCGGCACATCAAGACGCTGGAAGAACACTTCGCCTGCCGGTTGTTCCAGCGTCGCGGTCGCCAGCTGGAACTGACCGAATCGGCGCGCCTGCTGCTGCCCGGCCTGCGCGACGGCTTCGATGCGCTGGAGCGCGCCTGTTCCAGCCTGCGCGCGGAAGAAGGCGTGCTGCGCCTGAAGGCGCCCTCGACCCTGACCATGCGCTGGCTGCTGTCGCGGCTGAGCCGCTTCCGCATGCAGCACAGCGACATCGAGGTGCAGCTGACCAGCGCCTGGATGGACGTGGACCGCGTGGACTTCGTCCACGAGCCCTTCGACTGCGCCGTGCTGCTCAGCGCCGGGCACTTCCCGCCGGACTGGGAGGCCACTCTGCTGTTCCCCGAATGGCTGATCCCGGTGGGTGCGCCAGCGCTGCTGGCGGACGGCCCCTGGAGCGCCGAGCGCCTGGCCGGCGCCGAACTGCTGCACCCCACGCCCGACCGCCGTGACTGGCGGCGCTGGCTGCAGCGGATGGGCCTGGCGGAACAGGTCTCGCTCAAGGGTGGGCAGGTGTTCGACACGCTGGAGCTGGGCATCGTCGCCGCCACCCGCGGCTACGGTGTGTCCATCGGCGACCTGGTGATGGTCGCCGAGGACGCCAACCAGGGCCGCCTGGCGTTGCCCTGGCCCAGTGCGGTGGCCAGCGGCGAGAGTTACTACCTGGTCTGGCCCCGTGCGCGTCGGCATCAGGAGAGAATTCGCCGGCTAAGGGATTTCCTTCAGGCAGAGATGCAGGCCATGCAATTGCCGCCGGTGGAATACCTCGAATGAGCCGTCACCCCGGATAATCCGTCAGCCACTGCCTTCGTCGGGAATGCCATGAACTCCATCGACCGCCTCATCCAGCTCGCCGGCCTGCGCGGCAGCCTCGATCTGCGCTGCCAGTTTCTCGGCGACTGGGCGCTGGACCATGAGCCCCTGCCCGCCGGCACGGCGCAGTACCACGTGGTGCTGTCCGGCAGCTGCCGGGCGGAAATGCCTGACGGGCAAGTCCTCGAGCTCAAGGCCGGCGAGGTCCTGGTGCTCCCCGCCGGTGGCGCGCACCTGTTGCGCAGCCGTGGCGCGCGCGTGGTGGCCCAGGAGCCTGACGTCCGCCAGGAAGGTCTGTTGCCAGTGCATCGCCTGGGTGCCGGCGACGCTGAGCTGGACATGCTCTGCGGCAGCTTTCACTACCAGCGCGGATCGCTGCTGATCGGCGCCTTGCCGCCCTACCTGAAGGTGTCCTGCCAGGAAAATGGCCTGGGCAGCGCCGTGGCTTCGTTGGTCGGACTGCTGCGTGCCGAGGCGGACGGCAACCAGCCCGGCGCGCGCTTCCTGGTGGATACGCTGTCCTCGGCGCTGTTCACCCTGATCCTGCGCGTCTACCTGCAGGAGCACGCTCCCGCCAGCGGCACCCTGGCGCTGCTCGCCGACAAGCGTCTGGGTCGCGCCTGGCAGGCGATGCTGGAGGACCCCGCCCATGCATGGACCATCGAAGCGCTGGCCGACCGGGCGAGCATGTCCCGCGCCACCTTCACCCGCCAGTTCGCCCAGGTCGCCGGCGAGTCGCCCTGGGCGTTGCTGAGCCGCGTGCGCATGGAATTGGCCTATGGCCTGCTCAGCGGCACGCAACTGAGCCTCGTCGAGATTGCCGCGCAGGTCGGTTACCAGTCCCAGGCGGCCTTCACCAAGAAGTTCCGCGAGACCTATGGCGACGCTCCCGGCCGGGTGCGCCGCGCGCTGAACTAGTCCAGCCGTCGCCCCGGGAAAAGCTGCCTGCCGCGCATGGGCATGTCCTGGCGCCCTCGCGATGCTGGGTGTCGCTGCCGTCGCAGAGCTGAAACAGGGCTTTGCTAGGGTCACTGCTGGACTAGTCCAGTGAAGGCCCGTCTCGGACCTTCCCCATACCCACAAAACCACTCGGGGGAATTCCATGAAGCCCATGCGCACCTTGCTCGCCGGCCTGATCCTGGCCGGCCTCGCCAGCACCTCTTTCGCCGCCACCGAACTCAAGCACTGGCCGGCGCCGGCGGCCAAGCAGCTCGACGCCCTGATCGCCGCCAACGCCAACAAGGGCGCCTTCGCGGTCTTCGACATGGACAACACCAGCTACCGCTACGACCTCGAGGAATCCCTGCTGCCCTTCCTCGAAATGAAAGGTGTGCTGACCCGCGAGAAGCTCGACCCCTCGCTCAAGCTCATCCCCTTCAAGGACGTCAACGGCCACAAGGAAAGCCTCAACAGCTACTACTACCGCCTCTGCGAACTCGACGACCTGGTCTGCTACCCCTGGGTCGCCCAGGTGTTCTCCGGCTTCACCCTCAAGGAACTCAAGGGCTACGTCGACGAGCTGATGGCCTATGGCAAGCCGGTGCCCAGCACCTACTACGAAGGTGACGTGGTCAAGACCATCGAGATCAACCCGCCCAAGGTCTTCACCGGGCAGACCGAGCTGTACAACAAGCTGATGGAGAACGGCATCGAGGTCTACGTGATGACCGCCGCCCATGAGGAGCTGGTGCGCATGGTCGCCAGTGATCCCAAGTACGGCTACAACGTGAAACCCGAGAACGTCATCGGCGTCACCACGCTGCTCAAGGACCGCCAGAGCGGCGCCCTGACCACCGCGCGCAAGCAGATCGCCGAAGGCAAGTACGATCCCAAGGCCAACGAGGGCCTGGAAATCACCCCCTACCTGTGGACCCCGGCGACCTGGATGGCCGGCAAGCAGGCGGCGATCCTCACCTACATCGATCAGTGGAAGAAGCCCATCCTGGTCGGCGGCGACACCCCCAGCAGCGACGGCTACATGCTGTTCAACGGTACCGCCGAGAATGGCGTGCACCTGTGGATCAACCGCAAGGCCAAGTACATGGACCAGCTCAACGGCATGATCAGGAAGAACGCCGAGGCCCAGGCCAAGCTCGGCCAGCCGGTGACCGCCGACAAGAACTGGGTGATCGTCACCCCGGAAGAAATCCAGTAAGCGCGGAGCGCCTGTGCCGGAGCGGACTCCGTCCGCGATAGGTTCGCATCGCGCCGGACGTTATCGCGGGCAGAGTCCGCTCCTACGCCATTACTGATATTCCCCTGTAGGAGCGCGCCATGCCCGCGATCGCGCGCATGGCGCGCTCCTGCGGAGAAGCCCCTCGCTTCGCCTGAACCCCCGTCCCACGCCTATTCCGGGTGAATGACTCAAGTATTGTCACAGGCCGCCGATAGCCTGTGCAGACCGGCGCTCCACGCCGGCATTCCCCTCGAACCGAAGCTGGCCGCTCCCACACCACGGGCGACGGCCTGCCGTTGCGTGCAGAACCCGAAATATGAACCAGCCCCGATCCCGCATCGCCCTGCAGTTGGCGATGGCCCTGGCCGTGCTCCTGATCCTGTTGATTAGCGGCAGCACGCTGTTTGCCTTGCGCTCGCTAGACAGCGCTACCCTGACCACCCGCGAAGAACACCTCGCCAGCGAGGCGCGCCTGTTGGCGGACCAGCTGGAAACCTTCCACGGCACCCTGCGCGAAAGCACCCAGCGCCTCGCCGGGCTGTTCGAGCA
Organism: Enterobacterales bacterium AE_CKDN230030158-1A_HGKHYDSX7; assembly: GCA_046940325.1. Classification (GTDB taxonomy): domain Bacteria; phylum Pseudomonadota; class Gammaproteobacteria; order Pseudomonadales; family Pseudomonadaceae; genus Pseudomonas. The sequence goes on from JBKYMN010000008.1 coordinate 70,108, forward strand.
GCGCTTCGCTGCTGGCCTGAAGGTGCATCCGGACGAGCGCGTACCGGTCGCCGCCCTGCAGGCTCCGGCGCTTTACCTGGGCGATGCGCGGCTGAACGGCGATTTCACCCTGGTCGACGAATTCCGCCAGCTCACCGCTGGCGTGGCCACCGTGTTCGTTCGCGACGGCGACGACTTCGTACGCATCACCACGTCCCTGACCAAGCAGGACGGCAGCCGCGCCATCGGCACCGTGCTCGACCACGCCAGCCCGGCCTACCCGCTGCTGCTGCGCGGCGAGAGCTACGTCGGTCGCGCCCTGCTGTTCGACCGCTACTACATGACCCAGTACACCCCGGTGCGCGACGGCAGCGGGCGGGTGATCGCCGTGCTGTTCGTCGGCTTCGACTACACCGACGCGCAGAACCGCCAGTTCGACAACCTCAAGCGCTTCCGTCTCGGCCAGGGTGGTTCGCTGGCGCTGCTCGACGAGCAACATCGCTGGCTGGTGCCGCCGGCCGGCGCGCGCAATCCCGAGCGCGCCGCCGACAGCCTTGCCGGCCTGCTCGACCAGCCGGGGCGCGGCACGTTCTGGAGCGATGGCCAGGAAGAGTTCTACAGCGTCGCCATGCCCTTCGCCGGCGGCCCGTGGACGGTCCTGGCGAGCATGCCCAAGGACGAGATCCGCGCGGTGACCTGGCGTGTTGGTGGCCAACTGGCCTTGGGCAGCCTGATCGCCATGCTGCTGGCGGTGGTCGCCACCACCTGGCTGCTGCGCCGCCGCCTGCGCCCGCTGGGCGACCTGGTGCGCCAGGCCCATGCGCTGGGCGCCGGTGACCTGGGCGCGCGCCTGCCGGTGTCCAGCCAGGACGAGATCGGTGACCTGGCGCGCAGCTTCAACCAGATGGGCGAGGCGCTTTCCAGCATGGTTTCGCGGGTGCGCGGCGCGGCAGAGGAAGTGGGGCATTGCTCGCGCTCGCTGTCGGGCCTCTCCAGCGGCGCCTATGCCGGCATGGAGCAGCAGTCCGGCGAGATCAACAGCATGGCCGGCGCGGTGGAGGAGTTCAGCGCCACCTCGATGGATATCGCCGACAACATGCGCAGCACCGAGCGCATGGCCAGCGAGAACACCCGCCAGACCCATATCGGCCTGCAGTCCATGGACGACGCCTCCGCCTCGCTGGCGCAGATTGCCGGTGCACTGGAGCAGACCGTGGAGCGGGTGAATCGCCTCGGCGCGCGCTCCCAGGAGATCGGCAGCATCGTCGGCGTGATCACTTCGATTGCCGAGCAGACCAACCTGCTGGCGCTCAACGCCGCCATCGAGGCCGCCCGCGCCGGCGAGCAGGGACGTGGCTTCGCCGTGGTGGCCGATGAGGTGCGCAGCCTGGCGGCACGCACCCAGGCCGCCACCACGGAAATCTCGCAGATGATCGGCGCCATCCAGCAGGACACCGGCAGCGCCATCGAGACCATCGAGCAGGGTAGCCAGCTGATGCAGCATGGGCTCACGCTGAACGAGAAGGTCGCCGCCGCGCTGGCGCAGATTTCCGGGCAGAGCAGTGCGGCGGGCGAGCAGTTCGCCGCCATCACCACCGCGACCCAGGAGCAGAGCCGCACCGCGACCCTGCTCAGCAGCAACCTGCAGGGCATCGCCCAGGCCAACAGTGAGCAGCGTCAGGTGGTGGCGGACCTTGCACAGACGGTGCGCGAGCTGGACAGCCTGGCGGCCGGCCTGCGCGACGAAGTCGGGCGCTTCCGCTGAGGCGCCGGGCGGGTCAGTCCTTGAGCTGGCCCAGCCCGTACTCCAGGCTGGCGGCGGACAGCTCGCCCATCTGGCTGTGCTTGAGCCGCCCCTGGGCGTCGTAGAACAGCGTGGTGGGCATGCCGTAGGAGCCGGTGAGCTGACCCAGGCGGTTGCCGCTGTCGAGCAGCACCGCCGCCTCGCTCAGGCCCTGGTCGCGGAGGAATTTCTGCACGGCCTCGGCGTTCTCGCCCTGGTTGACCAGCAGGAAGCGCACATCGCTGCGCTGCTTCTGCGCGGCCTCCAGCACCGGCATTTCACGCCGGCACGGCGGGCACCAGGTGGCCCAGAGGTTCACCACCAGGGGCCGGCCATCCAGGGCACGCAGGTCCACGGCCGCACCGCGCAGGTCCATCACCGTGAGTTCGGGCAACTGCTGGCTGCGGTCCAGCGCCGAGGTCACGGCCTTGCCGCCGCCCCACAGGCATACACCGACAACCGCCGCGACGGCCAGCGGGCGGCGTAGCTCCGTCCTGCGCCAGGCCAGCACCGCTCCGATCAGCGCGGCGGCAATCACACCCGGCAGCGCAAGGAAGCCACCGTCGCGGATGTCGACGATGCTCAGCGGCGTCGCGGCGTACTGTTCGAAGTAGCGCGCGACGAAGGCCAGCCGCGCCACCAGCAGGCCGCCGAGCAGCATGGCGAACAGCGCGCCTTCGGGGTTGGCGCCGCGCCTGCGCCCGGCCAGCCAGCCGGCCAGCAGGGCGCCGAAGAAGCCGAGATAGAGCAGGACGTGGGGCAGGGGAAGGGCCAGCGGGCCGAGGGTGAGACTGGTCAAAGCGGGTGCCTGGCAAAAGGAAACCAAGGTACAGCAGCCGACGCCGCGCGGCAGCGCCGGGCTGTGGATAAATGTTTCGCGTCAGGCTGGCAGCGGCTCCTCGGCGTGCTCGTGCAGTTCGGCCGTGAGCCGGGTGGCACAGGCGCCAACCTTGCGCACGGCCGCCTCGATCACTGGCAGGTCGCGGTTGGAGTAGTTCAGGCGGATGCAATTGCGGTACTTGCCCGAGGCGGAAAAGATGTTGCCCGCCGCTACCTGCACATTGTCCCGCCGCAACTCCTGGTTCAGCCGAACGCTGTCGAACTGCGGGTGCAACTCGACCCAGAGCATGAAGCCACCGCGCGGTCGACTGACGAGGCTGCCGGCGGGGAAGGACTGGCCGACCCACTCGGTCATCAGGTCGCGGTGGCGCTGGTACTGCGCGCGCATGCGGCGGATGTGCGGCTCGTAGTGGCCGCCGCCGACGAACTCGGCCAGGGCCATCTGTGGCTGCGGCGCGCAGGTGCCGCTGGCGATGTACTTGAAGTGGAGGATGCGGTCCAGGTACCGCCCCGGCACCACCCAGCCGGTGCGCAGGCCGGGTGCCACGGTCTTGGAGAAGGAGCTGGCCAGCAGCACGCGGTCGTCGGTGTCGAAGGACTTGATGCTGCGCGGGCGCGGGTAGGCGTAGGCCAGCTCGCCGTAGACGTCGTCCTCGAGGATCGGCACGTCGTAGCGCGCCGCCAGGGTCAGCAGGGCGCGTTTGCGGGCGTCGGGCATGATGTAGCCCAGCGGGTTGTTGCAGTTGGGGGTGAGCAGGATGAGCTTCACCGGCCACTGCTCCATGGCCAGTTCCAGCGCTTCCAGGCTGATGCCATTGGTGGGGTCGGTGGGGATCTCCAGGGCCTTCAGGCCATACGCCTTCAGCGCCTGCATGGCGCCGTGGAAGCTCGGCGAGTCGATGGCGATGATGTCTCCCGGCTCGCAGATGGCGCGCAGGGTGATGGCCAGGGCTTCCTGGCAACCGGTGGTGATGACGATCTCGCTGGGCGGCACCTGGCAGCCGGAGTCCAGCATCAGCCGGGCGATCTGCTCGCGCAGCGGCAGCGAGCCCTGGATCCCTTCGTAGCCGAGGCTTTGCAGGTCGGTGCGGCGCGCAGCGTGCACCATCGCCCGCTGCAGCGGCTTGAGCGAGGGGCTGGCGATGTCCGGCGTGCCGCGCCCGAGTTGGACGAAATCGCCGCCCGGCGCGCGGCGCACCTGTTCCAGCACCTGGTCCCACTGCGACACGTCCACTGGCCGCTGTGCCGGGCGGGTCATGGCCGGCATCGGCGGCAATTCGCGGCGCTCGGGCACGAAGTAACCGGATTTAGGCCGCGGCTCAACCAGCCCGGAATCCTCCAGCATGCGGTAGGCCTGCTGCACGGTGCTGATGCTGACGCCGTGCTCCTCGCTCAGCGCGCGAACCGAGGGCAGGCGGTCGCCGGGGCGGTACAGGCCCTGCTCGATGCGTTCGCCCAGGGTGGCGGCCAGCTGCGCATAGCGTTTCATGACAGATCTCCCGTGCCGGGCTGTTTCGGCTGGATACAGTACAGATTGGAGAAAAATACGCCATTCAGAAGGAATTCGCTCCGCTCTGTATGGAAAAAACTTGGCGATGTTGAATCTGTAATGCTTTTTGCCGATCCGTCAGGCTAGTCCCACGTCTGAGAGAACCTGACGGGAGAGGCGACAGATGGGCAGCAAAATGAGCGATTTCAGCGATGTGCGGTTGACCCTTTATCAACAGGAGTTGCTGGAGCTTTCCGGCACCTGCTCGGCCCCAGGTGTTGCGGGAGAAAGCCGCTGGCAGCAGTTCTGGCGTCGCGTGCGCACCCGCAAGCAACTGCTGGAGCTGTCCGACGCGCAACTGCGCGACATCGGTATCAGCCGCGAGCAGGCGAAGCTGGAAGCGATGCGGCCGTTCTGGCGCTGCTGATCGGAAACTGACTCAACAGGGAGTGCCCATGGGCGAAACCCGTGCTGCCGCGTTCGAGCGGATCGCCGCCGAACTCGGCTATGACTTCAGCGGTGAAATGAAGATCGGCGGCAATTACGTGCCATTCCTCATCGAAGGCAACCAGGTGCACCTCAGTGGACAGATTCCACGGGTGGGCGATGAGGTGGTCGTCACCGGCCGGGCGGGCAGCGAGGTGTCGCTGGTCGACGCCCAGCGCGCCGCGAAGGTCTGCGTGATGCGGGCGCTGGCGCTGCTGCGGCAGGCGTTGGGCGACCTCGACCGGGTCCGCAAGGTGTTGCAGCTCAATGTGTTCGTGCAGTCCGCCGAGCACTTCACCCAACTCAGTGAAGTGGCCGATGGCGCGTCGGCGGTCTTGTACGAAGTGCTGGGCACGGCCGGCGTGCACACGCGCACTTCGGTCGGCGTCTATCAGTTGCCGAAGAACGCAACGGTCGAGCTGAATCTCCTGGCCATTGCGCAGGACCTGCCCGACTAGTGCCCTGCGCGGTACTGCAATGCTTCGGCGAGGTGCGGGCGCGCGATGCTGTCAGCCTGGTGCAGGTCGGCAAGGGTGCGCGCCACCTTGAGAATCCGGTGCAGGGCGCGCAGTGACAGGTTCAGGCGCTCGCCGGCCGTCTCCAGCCAGGCCTGGTCTTCCGGGCTCAATGCACAGTATTGGTGCATTTTCTTCAGGGTCAGGAAGGCATTCGCGCAACCCTGGCGGGTGAGCTGGCGCTGGCGCGCGGCGGCGACCTGCGTGGCCAGTTCGGCACTGCTGGTGGTGACTCCGCGGGGCGCGAGGCTGGTACTTTCGCGGCTGACGGTCAGGTGCAGGTCGATGCGGTCCAGCAGCGGGCCGGAAAGCTTGGCGCGGTAGCGCTGGATCTGCTCCGGCGAGCAGCGGCAGCGCCCGCTGGGGTCGCCGAGATAGCCGCAGGGGCAGGGATTCATGGCCGCCACCAGTTGGAAGCGCGCGGGGAAACGCACGCGACCGTTGGCGCGGGCAATGACGATTTCGCCGCCTTCGAGTGGCTCTCGCAACACCTCCAGCACCTTGCGATCGAACTCCGGCAGTTCGTTGAGAAACAGCACGCCTTCATGGGCCAGGGTGATTTCCCCCGGCTGCGGGCGACTGCCGCCACCGACCAGTGCCGGTGCGGAAGCCGTGTGGTGCGGCTGCCTGAACGGGCGCTGCGGCCAGTGGGTCAGCGGCCCGCGCCCGGCGACGGAGTGGATCGCCGCCACCTGCAGCGCCTCGTCTTCGTCCAGCGGCGGCATCAGGCCGGGCAGGCGGCTGGCGAGCAGCGTCTTGCCGGTGCCAGGCGGGCCGCTGAACAACAGATTATGAGTCAATACACCAAGCGCGATACCGCAATGTGTCGGCTTATGTTCTCAGCGCGGAGGTGCATGTGGCGAGAAATGAAAAAGGGGAGTCAAAGACTCCCCTTTTGTTGGCGTACTACAGCGAAGGGCTGCTACGCCAGTGAGCGCACACATACTCAAGACGCCCTAAGCGCATGCGAGTATACGAGGTCACAAACACTGACTTGCTGGTAGACATGGCGTCACCTCAGTTCAGGTTTGTGAGGGCGATATGCAATTACCCTGCTTGTGCTACACTCGGACTGCTGAGACGCAACGGTAATCGGTAGAGGGACGCCCTCGACTGCCTTGCCGTAATGCCTGTCTGATCAGTCTGAGAACGAAGTTGGCCATTAACCTTGTCCAGAGGTGGCTAACGTCAATCCCAAACTGAGCAGAAGGCTGCGCCTGCCACCGCCCTAACCCAAGCCCTTCGACCAGATGGATACCTTGAGTTAGGGCGTTTCTTTTAGAGGCCACCTACGCCGGCAGACGTGGAATAGGTGGCACACTCTCTTCTCATAGGTCGTCGTCCTCTTCTTCCTTCGCCTTTGGCGTGGGAGCCGCCATCGTGTCGCGGTAATTCTGGAGGATGAACTCGGTCATCTTGATCACCGAAGCCCACTGCCGTTCGTCCATGTTGTCCGGAAGGTTGATCGACCCATCCTGCATTCCCATGATCGGGATCGGGATGTGGATCATTCCATGCGGGCGGGTTTGAGCTGCGGCAGCTTTAGAGGCCGAATGCTCGTCGGACTCAGTTGTTTGGGCAGGCGTTTTCGGTGTCTTTTTCTTGGTGCCATTGCTGGGGGCGACCGGTGGCTTAACGTGTGGGCTTACCGAGATTCCGGCACTTTTCGCTGCAGCGAGGAAGAACGCTACAGACTTCGTCAGCGTTGAGCCGGAAATCTCGTAGCCACGGAACAGTTCAGCCATCTGCTTCGACGTGGCATTGCGCAGGTTGAAGCTTCCGTCAGACACAAACGTGTAAGACTGCTCGACCATCCCTTTCAGCAGCGGCTTGGCTGCTTCCTCATCCGCTTCGAGGTACTGCTCCAGCAGCTTCGTTGGGACCTGCTTGTCATCGATCAGGGTGAACCACTTCAGGGTGGCAATCAGTGCCGACTGCTCCGAGCCCGAACGCTTTTCGAGAGTGCTTCGGTCAATAACGGCGGGCAACACCTCATGGTCCTTTAGCTCCTTCAAGAGGCTCTCAAAGCTCCGGAAAGAGGTGTAAGGAGGGCGGACGAGTTTCTCGTTCATGTCGGTGGCTGCCGTCATTTGTGGCGATGGCACGGATCATAAAGCGACTGGCCAGCATGCCGCAAGCGGATTTCTGACGAAAACCACGAAAAGATTTTTTATGTTATTTGCATAGAAAATGAAAATCAAGAAAAATCGTTATGCATCAATAAGTTGTGAAGCTTTTTAGATGTCATTGCATAGGCTTGTCTGGATTGTCACGACTTCTAGGGGTCAGCCGTAGTGGTTTCGCAGCGTCGAGTCGGTGGTTGGCTTTGCGGCGGAGCATGCAGCGATGGATGAGTTGCCCGTGTCAGTTCGCCAGCCGATCAGTTAAGCAGACCGAGGGTAGGGGGGAATCTGAGGCTTAGGAAATGGCAAATATCGACAACACCCCCGTTCGCTAGGGTGTGTAGTTGTCGTGAGCGGTGGGTGAGTAGCGTCACTTGTTCCAGTGGCGTTTCACGGTGGCGATGCCGATCCCCATCTTGTCCGCGACTTGTCTCTGGGTGAGTCCGGTGGCCTTGTGGGTCTGTACGGCGGCAGTCGTGTCTGTAGCCACCGGGCGACCTAGTTTCTTCCCTTCCAGCTTTGCCCGGTTCAATGCTTCCTTGGTGCGCTCCCGGATGCGATCCCGCTCGAATGCTGCAACGGCGGCCAATACCGTTAGTTGCAACTTGCCTGCGGCACTGGAGAGATCCACACCATCAAGGTCGAGACTCCTCACGTGGATGCTTCGGGAGGCCAGCTCTTCGATGGTGGCGAGCACGTCTTGCACATCGCGGCCAAGCCGATCCAGCTTCAGCACCACAAGTGAATCCCCGGCTTCCATGCGGTCAATCATCTTGGCGAATTCAGGACGCTGAAGGGCTGGTGTACCCCCGGAGATTTGTTCGGAAAACCAGCGTTGCGGCTGAATGTCGTGAACCTTCTGCTGAAGGGCAATCAGTTGGTTATCCGTGGACTGCTCGTGGGTGGATACTCGACCGTAGGCGAAGGTGCGGCTCATCGTGATCCCTTGGGTATCATTTAGTGTGGGATCATTATCGTTTGGTATCATCAAACTGTAAACCCCAATTTGATGATGCTCTTTTGGCTGCCCGATGACTGATATCAACAAATGGTCGATTGATGATCCCTCATCCGGCTGCGTCGATGGCTGCTCGCATCTCGTCGAATGAGCCTTTATTGATCAGCGCGTATCGATTGACCTTCTCCTTTCCGAAGAAGTGCTTCAGGTCGTGTGGCCTGAACTTCAAGATCGCTCGGGCGGTTTGTTCGGCCTTGGCTTGTGAGTAGCGACGGAAGATCACATTCACCGGTAATGAGAATTTCTGTTCGGCCCAGTCGATTAGCTCCGGAGATTTTTGAGTGGTGAGTACCGACAGCCACGCCTGCTTTGATATTCCTGTTCCCTTCAGGCTTACCCGGATCAGGAAGGGTTGATTTGGGAGTCTGCGACCAAGGCCCTGCCTAAAGCTTGCAGCATCATCGATTAGCCGAAGGCTCTCGTCAGGGTTCTGGTAGAAGATGGAGTATTGGTAGGTCCAAACGCCTGCCATCAACTGATCCACGTACTTTCGTTTTGTCTTTTCTTCGCTGGTTTCAGTCATCCCTACTGCCCTTGCTACTGATCGAACATCTCTTCCTATACTGAGGCGGACTTGCCGTTTATTGCGTCCGCCCCGAAATTCATGTAGCCAGCGCCAGCATTGGTGCAGCATGCAGAAGATCGGTGTGAATACACTACGTGAGCTGACCTGAATTTGCATTACTTGTGCGGTAACAGGGGCGGGGAGCGGTCGTGCTTAGCAATAGCGGTAGGCAGGTCACATGACTCGTGGTTCTGGCGTGAGCAGCCGATTCACTACCTTCGAACTGGAACTGGGAAGAGTGCCTGTTAGCTCATTGTTTTTAATGATCTATTTATCGCTCGTGTGGTGCATTTTGACGTGGTTTCTGTAGGGCCTGTGGGTTCGTATTGCCTTGGCTCTGAAAGTGCCTCAGATCGCTTGCTATGCGGTTTCTGTGTCAATTTCGGGGGCATCCCCCTGAGTTATGCCACGCTGGAGACTGTCGGTAGTGAATGGTTGAAAGTAAATGTCGTTCGAGGTGAGCAGGAAACGCATCAGAGGCCACTTTCCTTTGAATTCATTCGGCATCGTTGAAGATACGTCGAAGCTACAGGCGTTTGGCCCTGAGGATCGGATGTACACGTTCAGCCGGAGGCGTTTGAGCACCGCATTCGCGGCACTCCTTCCGGCGAAAGACACAAGATCGAGGCGGTTGAAGAAATCGTCCTTGCTAGCGATTGTTTCGCGAGCGATATCGGCTCGCAGCCGTTCCTGTGTCGCAGTCTCTTCAGTTAGTTGATTGTCCAGTGCCGCTAATGTCTGAACCAGAGTGGGGGGGATCTTCGCTCCAAAGGTGAGGATTTGTTGTTGGAGACTGGTTAGCCGTTCACTAATGTCGCTGGACTTACCTTCCGATGCGGCAAGTGCTCTCCCCAAGGCTGCGGTGTTGTCTTGTACAAGTGCCAAGCTGTCTACCTTCGCAAGTACTTCACGGAACACAAACTCCGATCGGTCGAGTCGTACGTGCTTGTTGCCGCAGGTGCCTTTGACCGCACCATAGCAGCGAAGATATTTGGCACCCTTTGGTGGTTTCCCCTTGTTCACAAGGTGCATCGGTTCGCCGCATTGGCGACATTTCGCCACGCCTGCCCACAAGTTGAATTCTTTCGCTGGCCGCGTTGCTTTACTTACCTTGCGGAGATTGCGAGCGGCTTGGGCGGCGTAGAACGTCTCCTCATCGATAACTGCCGGAAAAAAGCCGGGTACGGGTTCACCACTCGGCAGGCGCTTTCCGTCGATGAAGTTCGTCGGCTGGTAGTAACCGAGGAGAGCTTTGTTCTCCAGAATCTTGTTTACGCTGGATGAGCCCCATGCTCCGCTTTTGTTGCGATTGGCACTCCCGAACACTGGTGTTCCTGATTCGTTGAGCAGCTTGGCAATGAGCCTTTGACCGTGACCAGACTGACTCAGCTGGAAAATGTGTTGCACCACTTTGATGCGCTCGGGAATACGGTGATAAGCCCCGTCGCGGTACTCCAGCCAGTATGGGCAAGCTGCTCCCAATGGTGTCCTGTTTTCCCGAGCTAGGCGCTGCTTTTCCTTCCATGCCGAAGATACCCGTTGCCCCTTAGTGCGGCTCTCCTCATGGGCTCGACTCATCGTTACGATGCTGACGATCAGATCCAGTTCGTTGTAATCGGAGTCGTATCGGCGGCCGTCCGCTAAGGTCACTACGACGATGCTTTTGGCCAAGAGATCGAGGAATCGCGGTAAGGCAGACTTGACGTGTTCGCGTGACAAACGATCCAGGCTCTCAACGATAAGCACGCTGCCGGGAGGAATGCTCCCGCTCTCAACCAGATCGAGGAATCGCTTCAGCTCACCTTCGTCGCTGAGATGTTTCCCTGAGTAGGCGCTCCTTCCACTGTCAAAAAACGTGTACTCGCTGTCGGCTGCGAGTTCCAAACCGTTGTCGCGGCAGTACTGTTCGGCGGCTTGTTGTTGCCTGCGATGACTGTCCCCCTTTGCTTGCTCGGGACTTGAGAAACGGATGTAGGAGTAGGCGGTAGGCATTTTGTGGGGGGCAATTTAGAGGTGGTGTATCGTCCCACAATTACAGCAGGTTGTGCGCCCCGGCGGCGGCCACCAGCAAGGCGCGCTTGGCCGCCGCCTGGCCCTGGACTTCGGCGAGGTCGGGGTAGGGCGGGGTGGCGCGCAACAGGCCGCTGGCCTCGTAGGGGCGCAGGCGCTCCTGGCCGCTGAAATGCGCCGCCAGCTCCAGCAGGTGGCTCACCGCGTAGACGACCAGGCCGCTGGCGAGGCTGGCTTCCTCGGCGTTTTCCTTCGGCACCACCAGGGCGCGGCCGGCGGCGCGGGCGGCCAGGGCGGCGGGCAGGACGCCGGGGACTGGACGCACGGCGCCGGAGAGCGCCAGTTCGCCCAGGCACTCCAGGCCGTCGAGCCCGGTGGCGTCGGCCAACTGGCCGCTGGCAGCGAGGATGCCCAGGGCAATCGCCAGGTCGAAGCGCCCGCCGTCCTTCGGCAGGTCGGCCGGGGCGAGGTTCAGGGTGATGCGGCGGCTGGGGAAGTCGAAGCCGGCGTTGAGCAGGGCGCTGCGGACGCGGTCCTTGCTCTCCTTCACGGCGCCTTCGGGCAGGCCGACCAGGGTCAGTGACGGCAGGCCGTTGGCCAGGTGCGCCTCGACGGTGACGCCGGGCGCCTCCACGCCGACCTGAGCGCGGCTATGGACGATGGCGAGGGACATGGATCGCTCCTGGAGCGCATGCCGCCCGCCAGACGGGGTTTAGTTTTCGGAGGCGGGTGCGGCGGTATCGGCGGGCGGGGAGAGCTTGGCTTCCATCTCGGCGACCTTGGCTTCCAGCGCCTCGAGGCGGGCGCGGGTGCGGGCGAGGACGACCATCTGGCTGTCGAACTCGTCGCGGCTGACCAGGTCGAGCTTGCTGAAGGCGCTCTGCATCAGAACCTTGAACTGGGCTTCCAGCTCGGCCTTCGGCAGGGGCGATTCGCCACCGAACAGGCGTCCGGCTTGTTGGCTGATGGCATCGAGGAAGGCTTTGGGCGGCAGCATGGTTCATGGGTTCCGGATTGAATCAGAGCGCAGTCTATCACGCAGCCGGCGCTGGCTGCGGGGAGTGGGGTTGCACGCTTTTTGAGCAGTGTGCCCGCTGGCTGTGCGCGCTTTCGGTGCGCCGAAAAGGCGCTGGCGAATCGCCAGAAACCCCGTTTTTGCGCCAAGTGCCTGATGGCACGGGGATTTCCACGAACTGGCAAGCTTCATGCTTTGGGGCATACATGGCGTGCACCGATGCAGTTCCGGTGCGGCAGGCGAGGCGGTGGATCGCTTCGATCAAGGCAGTCGGAGTGCTGAGGTAGGGCGGCCGGCGCATTACAAAAGCCAGACACTGCGCTTAGACTTGTCTCCGGGTTCGTTCTTCCTGGGGCGGGTCCACCAAAACACGGGAGAGAGTTACATGAAGCTAGTCACAGCCATCATCAAGCCGTTCAAGCTGGACGACGTTCGTGAGTCGCTGTCCGAGATCGGCGTGCAGGGCATCACTGTGACCGAAGTCAAGGGCTTCGGCCGGCAGAAGGGTCACACCGAGCTGTACCGTGGCGCGGAATACGTTGTCGATTTCCTGCCGAAGGTGAAGATCGACGTCGCCATCGCCGATGACCAGCTGGATCGTGTTATCGAAGCCATCACCAAGGCCGCCAACACCGGGAAGATCGGTGACGGCAAGATCTTTGTCGTAAATCTGGAACAGGCCATTCGTATCCGTACCGGCGAAACCGGCACCGACGCGATCTAAGCCAAGCCCACACCGAACCCCACGCCCCAGGAGAAACAATAATGACTCTGCGCAAATACGCAGGGCTAGGCGCCCTATTGCCCCTCGCAATGCCCGGTCTGGCCTTGGCCGACGAGGCTGCGGCCCCTGTCCTGAACAGCGGTGACACCGCCTGGATGCTGATTTCCAGCGCCCTGGTGCTGCTGATGACCATCCCGGGCCTGGCCCTGTTCTACGGCGGCATGGTGCGCGCCAAGAACGTCCTGTCGATCATGATGCAGTGCTTCGCGATCACCGCGCTGATCAGCATCCTCTGGGTCGTCTACGGCTACAGCCTGGCCTTCGATACCGTCGGTATGGAGAAGGGCGTGGTCAACTTCGCTTCCTTCGTCGGCGGCCTGGACAAGGCCTTCCTCAGCGGCCTGACCACCAGTGGCCTGACGTCCGCCGCTGCGCTGTTCCCGGAAAGCGTCTTCGTGATGTTCCAGATGACCTTCGCGATCATCACCCCGGCCCTGATCGTCGGCGCCTTCGCCGAGCGCATGAAGTTCTCGGCCATGCTGATCTTCACCGCGCTGTGGTTCACCCTGGTCTACGCACCGATCGCCCACATGGTCTGGAGCGGTGACGGCGGCCTGCTGTGGGACTGGGGCGTGCTGGACTTCGCCGGCGGCACCGTGGTGCACATCAACGCCGGTATCGCTGGCCTGGTGGCGTGCATCGTGCTGGGCAAGCGCAAGGGCTACCCGACCGCTGCCATGGCCCCGCACAACCTGGGCTACACCCTGATCGGCGCCGCCCTGCTGTGGGTAGGCTGGTTCGGCTTCAACGCCGGTTCCGCCGCTGCCGCCAACGGCACCGCCGGCATGGCCATGCTGGTCACCCAGATCGCCACCGCCGCCGCTGCCCTGGGCTGGATGTTCGCCGAATGGATCACCCACGGTAAGCCGAGTGCCCTGGGCATCGCCTCCGGTGTAGTGGCTGGCCTGGTTGCCATCACCCCGGCTGCCGGTACCTGCGGCCCGATGGGCGCCATCGTGATCGGCCTGGCTGCCGGCGTGATCTGCTTCTTCGCCGCCACCAGCCTCAAGCGCGCCGTCGGCTACGACGACTCCCTGGACGCCTTCGGTGTGCATGCGGTCGGCGGTATCGTCGGCGCCCTGCTCACCGGCGTGTTCGCAGCCCCGGCCCTGGGTGGCTTCGGCACCGTGACCGACATCGGCGCGCAGCTGTTCACCCAGTTCAAGGGCGTGGCCTTCACCATCGTCTACACCGGTATCGTCAGCTTCGTGATCCTCAAGGTCCTGGACCTGGTCATGGGCCTGCGCGTCACCGAGGAAGAGGAAACCGTGGGTCTGGACCTCTCCCTGCACAACGAACGCGGCTACAACCTGTAAGGGTTCGCGCAAGTTCGACGAAGGGCGCCCTCGGGCGCCCTTTGTTTTTTCGTTCATCACGCTAGAATGCGCGCGCATCACCGTAGCCGACGGAGGAAGCCCGCCATGTGGCAGCAGAAATCCATCACCCTGCGCCCTCGCCCGCGGGGCTTTCACCTGGTCACCGAGGAGATCCTGGCTGCATTGCCGGAGCTCGCGCGCTGCCGGGTCGGCCTGCTGCACCTGCTGTTGCAGCACACGTCCGCCTCGCTGACGGTGAACGAAAATGCCGATCCTTCGGTGCGCCGCGATTTCGAGCGATTCTTCAATCGCCTGGTGCCTCAGGGCGAGAGCGGCTATGAACATGACTACGAAGGTCCGGATGACCTTCCGGCGCATTTCAAGGCCAGTCTCCTGGGCTGTCAGCTGACGCTGCCGATACAGGAGGGAGGCTTGGCAATGGGCACCTGGCAGGGTATTTATCTCGGCGAGCACCGAGACCACGGCGGCCCGCGCAGGGTGGTGGCGACCTGGCAGGGCGAGCTTGTATGAATTTTTTCCGGCGGCGTTCGTCAAAGCGCGCAGCTGGGCTATAACTAACGTGCTTTGCAGCACCACAGAGGTTGAACAATGAGCGACGAAGAACTGGAACAGGACGAGCTGGACGGCGCTGACGAGGACGATGGCGAGGAACTCGCCGCAGCAGACGACAGCGACGCCGAAGCAGACAGCGGCGATGGGGATGAAGCCCCTTCTTCCAAGGGCGGTGGCAAGAAAGCCAAGGCCGCAGCCGAAGAAGAGGAACTGCCCTCGGTCGAAGCCAAGCAGAAGGATCGTGATGCACTGGCCCGTGCGATGGAGGAGTTCCTCACTCGCGGTGGCAAGGTGCAGGAGATCGAGCCGAACGTTGTGGCCGACCCGCCCAAGAAGCCGGATAGCAAATACGGCAGCCGCCCTATCTGATAGCTGACGCTTCATGAAAAAGCCCCGCCGCTCCCAAGGGAGCGGCGGGGCTTTTTCATGTCCGTTTGTTGCACGGCACCCTGCAGGAGCGGGCCGTGCCTGCGATCACGCGCAGGGCGCGCTCCTACAGTTTTGCCAGGACCCCCGGAAGCTCCGACAGGTTATGGATAATCGCGCTGGGCGCTTCTTCGCCGTCCCATTGCTTGCGCGCCGGGTTGAACCAGATCGCCTTCATGCCCGCGCGGCGCGCGCCGGCGATGTCGTCGCTGGGGTGGTCGCCGATGTGCACGCCTTCTTCCGCACGCACGCCGCCGCGCTTGAGCGCTTCCTGGAACGGGTGCGGATCGGGTTTGCCGACGCCCAGCTCCTCCGCGCACAGGGCGAACTGGAAGTAGTCGGCCAGGCCCAGGCGGCGGACGTCGGCGTTGCCGTTGGTGAGCACGCCGAGGATGAAGCGATTGGCCAGTTGCTCCAGGGTCGGGTGCACCTCGGGGAACAGCGTCACCTGGTGCCGTGCGGCGAGAAAGGTCTGGAAACCGGCTTCGGCCAGCTCGCTCGCCTCGGCCTGTGGATAGCCGGCGTCGAGCAGCGCGTGGAACAGGATGCGCCGGCGCAATTCGCTCAGGCGGTGGCGGAGCATCGGGTCCTGCTCCATCAGCCGCGAGCGGATCGCCCACAGGTGTTCGATAGGGACCGGGCCCAGCCGGACGGCGTTCACCGCCAGCCAGTCGCGCAGGGTGGCTTCGGCGCTGTTCATCACCGGGGCGACGTCCCACAGCGTGTCGTCGAGGTCGAAGGTGACCAGGCGGATACTCATTCTTCTGCTCCGGGTTTACGGCGTGCCCGTGGGTGGGCCTGGTCATAGACCGAGGCGAGGTGTTGGAAGTCCAGGTGGGTGTAGATCTGCGTGGTGGCGATGTCGGCGTGGCCGAGCAACTCCTGCACCGCGCGCAGGTCCTGGGAGGATTCGAGCATGTGGCTGGCGAAGGAGTGCCGCAGCATGTGCGGGTGCAGGTGCTGGCCCAGTTCGCGCACGCCGGCTTCGCGTACGCGCAGCTGGATGGCGCGGGGCGTCAGGCGCTTGCCGCTGCGGCCGATGAACACCGCGTTGTCCTGCGGCGAGGCCTGGGCGCGCAGCGGCAGCCAGGCTTCGATGGCCTGTCGCGCGGCGCGGCCGACCGGCAGCTCGCGCACCTTGTTGCCTTTGCCGTGCACGCGCACCAGGCCGTCCTTGAGATCGAGCCATTCCAGGTCGAGGCCGACCAGTTCGGAGAGGCGCAGGCCCGAGGAATAGAACAGCTCCAGCAGCGCCTGGTCGCGGCGGGCGATGAAATCGTCCTCGACGCCGCCGTCGAGCAGTTGTGCGGTGCGGTCGGTATCCAGCGTGCGCGGCAGCTTGCGAGCGCCCTTGGGCGCGGCGAGACCGTCGGCGGGATCGTGCCGGCAGCGGCCCTCACGGATCAGGTATTGGTACAGCCCTCGGGTGGCCGACAGCAGGCGCGCCAGGCTGCGGCTGGCCAGGCCCTGCTGGTGCAGGCGAGCGACGAACAGGCGCAGGTCGCGCACCTGCAGCGCCGACCATTCGTTGATCGAGGATTTCTCACACAGCGCAGCGAGGCGCGCCAAGTCCCGACGGTAGCCGTCGAGCGTGTGCACGGAGACCTGGCGTTCGCTGCGCAGGTGTTCCAGATAGGCTTGCAGATCGGCTTCGAGCGACAAGCGGAAAGCTCCCAGTGATACAGCCAGGCTGGCAGCTTACCGCGTTGCGAAGGTCAGCGTACCGAGCGCAGTGGCGTGGAGAAGCGCGGCAGGGTCCGCGCGAGGACTTCGGCGACGTAGCCCAGGAACAGCGTGCCCAGCGAGCTCTTGTAATGCTGCGGATCGGGGCTGCCGATCGCCAGCACGCCGTGCAGGCCCTGGAAGGTCAGCGGCACCACGGCGGCGGAGCCGACCTGTTCGCGTTCGCTTTCGCAGAACAGGAACGCCAGCTCATGCGGGCGCAGCACGCCGCAGACGGTCTTGCCGCCCGACAGCAGGCCACCGATGGCCTGGTGCGCCTCGGCGCTGCTCACCGAACGGCCCACCGGCAGGTTGTTGTCGCTGAACAGGATCAGGCTGACATAGGGCACGAGGAATTCGTGGCGCAGGCTGTCTTCCACCGTGCTGACGATTTCCTCCAGGCTGGTGGCGTCGAGCAGGTCGAGCACCAGGCGGCGGGTCTTGTCGAACAGGCGGTCGTTGTCGCGGGCCACGTCCATCAGCTGCGAGAGCCGATGGCGCATCTCGATGTTGCGCTCGCGCAGCAGGCGTACCTGGCGCTCCACCAGCGACACGGCATCGCCGGGCTGGTGCGGAATGCGCATCTCCGGGATCAGCTCGTCATGATCGACGAAGAATTCAGGGTGCCGGCGAAGATAGTCGGCGACCTGTTCGGCTTCGAGCGTAACGGTGGGGTCCTGCGGAGTATCGGTCATAAGCGTCCCGGTTATAGACGTACCTGGCCTTCGAACACCCGCACGGCGGGCCCGGTCATCATAACGGGCTGACCCGGTCCTGCCCACTCGATGGACAACCGTCCGCCGGGAAGGTCGATCTGTACCGGCGATTGCAGCCAGCCCTGGCGGATGCCGGCCACGGCGGCGGCGCAGGCGCCGGTACCGCAGGCCAGTGTCTCGCCGGCGCCGCGTTCCCAGACGCGCAGGCGCGCCTGGTGCGGATTGACGATCTGCAGGAAGCCGATGTTGGCCTTCTGCGGGAAGCTCTCATGGATTTCAAGCTTCGGGCCCAGGGTGCGGACCGGCGCGCTGTCCACGTCATCCACGCGCAGCACGCCGTGCGGGTTGCCCATGGAGATCGCCGCGAGGTCGTAGCGCTGGCCGTCCACTTCCAGGGGGTAGCTCAGCGCCTCGCCCTCGGCCTTGAACGGCACCTGCTCGGGCTGCAGGCGCGGCGGGCCCATGTCGACGGTGACCTGGCCATCGTTGGCGATGGTCAGCTCGATCATGCCGCCCTTGGTTTCCACGCGAATGGTCTTCTTCGCGGTCAGGCGCTTGTCGACCACGAAGCGGGCGAAGCAGCGCGCGCCGTTGCCGCACTGTTCGACCTCGGTGCCGTCGCAGTTGAAGATGCGGTAGCGGAAGTCGGCGTCCGGTGTGCTCGGCGGCTCGACGATCAGCAGTTGATCGAAGCCGACCCCGAAATTGCGGTCGCCCCACTGTTTCACGTGGCGGGGTTGTACATGGGCGTGCTGGCTGACCAGGTCCAGGACCATGAAGTCATTGCCCAGCCCATGCATCTTGGTAAAGCGCAGAAGCATCGTCGTCTCGGCCTCAGTCCGGCAGCAGGCTTTCGCCGGCGAACAGCTCTTGTCGTGTTCCGTGGCGACGCACCCAGTGCGCGGCCGAGCTATCCACCAGCACCTCGGCGGCGCGGCCCCGGGTGTTGTCGTTGGAATTCATGACGAAACCATAGGCGCCGACCGGACGTCCGGCCAGCAGGTCACCTTCTTCCGGGACGGGACTGCGCTGCCGGGCGAAAGGTTCTCCGGTTGCGCAGTTCGGCGTGCCGTAGCTCGCGGCGAGCGCCGACAGCGGCACGTCTTCCGCGGGCGGTTGCCCGCCGCGGACGGCGAAGGCGTCCATGGGAAACGCCCTCAGAGACCGTAGCGGTCCTTGCTGTGTTCGTTCTTGGCCTTTTCGTCGTCCGGCAGGTACAGCGGGCCTTTCTGGCCGCAGCCGGCGATGGCGGCGGTCAGCAGGGCGATCGCGACGAAGGGAAGCAGCAGTCGCTTCATGGCGGAATCCTTGTAATAAAGCGTCAATTGGACCGGAGTATACCGACCCCCCGCCGGCTTGCCTATTCAAGCGGACTCCCGCCCGGCGGGCCTTCCGGGTAGGATGCCGGCAAAAAA
Source organism: Enterobacterales bacterium AE_CKDN230030158-1A_HGKHYDSX7 (assembly GCA_046940325.1). Lineage (GTDB taxonomy): Bacteria > Pseudomonadota > Gammaproteobacteria > Pseudomonadales > Pseudomonadaceae > Pseudomonas. The sequence continues at coordinate 88,883 of JBKYMN010000008.1, forward strand.
ACGGAAAGCCCCATGGACTATCGCGACCCCCTGCCCAGTTCGGTGTCGGTGGCCTACCTGCAGGGCCTCGTGGAGCATCTGCAGCGCCAGGGTGTTGACCCGGCGCAGTTGCTGGCGACGGTACACCTCGAGCCCTCGATCCTCGCCCAGCGCGACCAGCGCATTGCCGCCAGCGCCTATCTGGAGCTGGTCGGCGCCGGCGTGCGCCTGAGTGGCGACCACAACCTCGGCCTGCACCTGGGCGAGGCGGTGCGTCCTGGCTACTACGGCGTGCTCGGCTACCTGATCATGAGCTGTGCGACCCTCGCCGATGCCCTGCACCGGCAGGCGCGCTATGCCGCGCTGGTGGGCAACCTGGGGCGCGTCGAGCTGGCCGACGAGCCGCCGCGCGCCGGTTGCGAGCCGCTGGTGAAACACAGCTGGGAGCCGCTGCTGCCACAGCAGCAGCGGCAGATGAGCGAGGAGACGCTGGCCGGCTGGGTCAGCTTCGGCCACTGGGTCAGCGGCGTCGACGAGGCGCCATACGAGGTGCGCTTCAGCCACAGTGCCCCCGCCGATATCGGTGAGCATGAACGCATCTTCCGTTGCCCGGTGCTGTTCGATCAGCCGGACAACGCCCTGGTCTTCCCCAGGCGACTGCTGGCGCTGCCCCTGGGCCAGGCCGACGCCCAGGTGCAGCGCACCCTGGATGCCTACGCCGAACGCCTGCTGGTGGAGATCAACAAGGGTGACAGCGTGCTCGACCGCGCGCGCCTGGAGTTGGCGCGCCAGTTGCCGGAGCAGGGCGCGGACCTGGAACGCCTGTCGCAGACGCTGGCGCTGAGCCCGCGCACCCTGCAGCGGCGCCTGCGCGATACCGGCCTGTCGTTCAGCCAGCTGGTCGACGAAACCCGCCAGCAACTGGTGCTGCACTACCTGCGCGACCCGGCGCTGGACAGCGCCGACATCGCCTATCTGCTGGGCTTCAGCGAGGCCGGCTCGCTCGCCCGCGCATTCCGGCGCTGGACGGGGCAGAGTCTGGGCGAATACCGGCGTAAACTGGTGCCTTTGACTGATCCCGAGGACGATGCATGAGCACTTTGAGCGAAGCCCGCTTCCATGACCTGGTGGACGCCGTACAGGTAACGGTGGAGGACGCCTTCGACGACAGCGACCTGGACGTGGACCTGGAGAACTCCAGCGGCGTGCTGACCGTGCGCTTCGAGAACGGCACCCAGCTGATCCTCAGTCGCCAGCCGGCACTGCGCCAGCTTTGGGTGGCGGCACGCTCGGGCGGTTTCCATTTCGACTACGACGAATCCGGCTCGCTGTGGATCAGCGACAGCACCCGCGAGCCGCTGGGCGCGCTGCTCAACCGCGCGACCCTGGAACAGGCCGGAGAGGATGTCGACTTCCCCGGCATCTGAACCGCAGGTGAGCGTCGCCTCGCCCTGCTGTCGGCGCTGCTGCCTGGACGACGCGGACATCTGCGTCGGTTGCGGGCGCACGCTGAGCGAAATCCTGGAATGGAACGAGGCCGACGGCGAGCGGCGCCGGGCGATCCTGGCGGACTGCGAAAAGCGCCGAAACAACCCCTCTCCGAAGTGGTGACCGGTCGGTATTGCTTATTTTCTGTGCTGTGTTAGTGTCCGGGAAAACCCCGCCTTGGGCGGGGTTTTTCTTTTTTCGGATTTCACTGCGCGTTCGCCTGCCGAACGTCTTTACTGCCAGAACACCCAGGGCCCCGAACGCGCGAGCGTCCGGGGCTCTCCTGTAAGGAGACTGCCAACCATCATGACCACGACACCCATCACCGTTACTCGACTCGACCTGCAACGTCTGGAGCGCATGCTCGACAGCCTGGATGAGTACGGCCCCGCGGCCGAGGCGCTGGAGGCCGAGCTGGCCCGCGCCACGGTGGTCGGCCACGACGAGATTCCGCCGGGCGTGGTCACGATGAACTCCACCGTGCGTTGCCGCGAAGAAGGTAGCGGCAAGGAGTACCACCTGACCCTGGTCTACCCGGCTGACGTGAAGGGCGAGGGCAAGGTCTCGATCCTCGCTCCGGTAGGCACTGCGCTGCTGGGCCTGACCACCGGCCAGAGCATCGACTGGCCGGCGCCCAGCGGCAAGACCCTGAAGCTGACCCTGCTGGAAGTGGAATACCAGCCCGAAGCGGCCGGCGATTTCGATCGCTGAGTTCACCTTTCGGGAACCTCTCTCCCCGGGCGCTTCAGGCTTCGGCCAGCGCCCGGTTCAGAGCCTGCTCCAGGCTCTGCTTGTAGCGCAGGAAGTGCACCGTCTGTAATCCCCCGCCTTCGCGCATGGCCGACAGGTCCAGGTCGGTGATGTAGCAGGGGTACCGCTCCTGCCCGCGCCGGCGGTCGAGGATGTGCCGGGCCACGGCCTGGAACAGCTCGTTGCCGAACTCCAGTTCCGAGAATTCGCGGTGGTTGCAGAACAGCGTGGTGCGCGCGCGCTGGCCCTCGCCCGGCTCGACGATCGCCTGCACGTTGTAGAAGGGCAGCGCTTCCAGCGCCTGCGGCGCCTGGCGTCGCTCGATACGCTGCGCACGCTGGTGGCCGTTGGTCACCACTTCGTAGAAGAGGATATCGGCGCCCACCGGCCCCTGGGCCTCCAGTAGCGAGATCACCGCATTGCGGCGGTACTGCACCGACTGCAGGAAGCGCTGCAGCGGCAGCAGCAGACCTTCCTCGCTGTCGTACTCCTGGCGGCGCCGCCACAGGGCGTTGCGTTCGTCGAGGATGGTGATTTCCGCGCTGCCTTCGTCCAGGCGGTAGAACACCTGCACGGTGTTGGCCCGGCCCAGTGGCAGGATCATGGCGAGGTCGTCGCCTTCCAGTGCGTGCCGGTCCAGTTGCAGGAAGCCGCTGTCGTCCTGGGTGTCGCCCAGGTGCTCGACCAGCGCTGGCAGCCCGTCGATCACCCGGTGGCTGACGCTGCCCGGCATCAGGTGCAGCAGGTGGAAGTGCTGGCGCACCTGCAACAGGTAGCGCCCGCCCTTGCCGCTGGCGAGCTGCGCGTGGGCGTCGCGGAACAGGTCTTCCACGCGCTGGGCGATGGCGGTGGCGCGGTTGCGGCAGAAGCAGCGCACCAGCAGGCGCGGTGGCGGGGCGTCGGTGGGCAGGGTGTTGAGGAATTCGCGCAGGCAGTCGAGCAGTGCGTGGGGCCCGGAATAGCGGCTGACCAGCAGCTCGTTCCAACTGTTCAGAGTGATCTGGTCGAGGGTCAGCACCAGGTTGTCGCGCACGCCGGAGTAGCCGAGCGAGTCGGTGCGCTCGGTGGTCATGTGCACGTTCATCTGGCTGTGCTGGCGCAGTGGGTCGACGCCGACGTTCACCAGCAGCAGCACCTGCGACGGCACCGCGCTGCGCAGCAGGGCGCTTTCCGGCACCTCGTTCAGCGGTAGCGGGACGGCCTGCTGCAGGCAGCCCAGCAGGTTCTGCAGTTCGAACTCGGTCAGGTCGCTGGCGCCCGGTTGCAGGGACAGCCGCGTGGTGGCGTCGATCACGCCGTTGCGGTGGCTCCAGGCGAGCAGTTCCATGAGGTCGCGGGCGCGGCGCAGGGGGGCGAAGTCGGCCATTTCCTGCAGCGACAGGTTGCCGCTGAACAGCGCCCAGTACGGCGGTTTGCCGGCCTCGCCGCCGGGCAGCTGGGCGAGGGTAAGGATGTCTTCGGCCATGTCCGGGGCGATGCCCGGGTTGATGAACTCGACCTTGCCGGCCTTGCGCTCGAAGGCGGCGTACAGGCGCCGGCCGAGGATGCCCATGTCCCGTGGGTTGATGCCGCTGGCGGCCTGCTGCAGGCGGGCGAACTGGGAGAGGAAGCGGTAGCTGTGGGTCAGCTCGTTGACCAGTGCGCGGCGCTCCAGCAGCACCTGGCGCACCTTCCACTGGCTGCGGCTGTCGAGTTGGGCGAAGGCGCGGCTATCCCACTTCCAGGGGGCCGAGACGCGCTCCATCACCTTGCGTTGCCAGCTCTTGTGGCCCTGGCGTGGCGGGCGGCTGAGCTTCTTGCCGACCTTGAGGTAGAGGCAGCGGCGGATCAGCTCCAGGCGTTCGGTTTCGCCGCGCTCCTTGAGGTATTCCTCCAGGCGGCGGTAGAGCATGACGTACGGGTCCAGCTCCTCCACGTCCAGGCGCCCGGCATAGATCGCCTGCTTGTAGCGCAGGCTCAGGCAGGAGACCTGCGGGTGCTCGCTGGCGTAGACCTCGGTGAGCAGCAGCTTGAGCACCGACTTGTAGGGCGACTCGATGCCCTTGAACAGTTGCCACATGCCGGCGCCGATGAATTCGCCCGGCGGGATGCGCGCCAGGTGGCCGAGGTCGAGGACGTCTTCGGCGCGGATGAAGCGCTTGCTCAGCAGCGTCTGGCAGTACTCGGCGTAGCGGCTCTCTTCGTAGACCGGGACCAGCCACCACAGCGGCGTGCGGCCGCCGAGCCAGATGGCGGTGCGGTAGAACTCGTCGAGCAGCAGGTAGTGCTGGCTGGTGCCGCAGTCGTCGGAGGTCAGCCGGGCTTCGCGGGCGCCCTGGGTGAAACGCTGCGGGTCGACGAGAAAACAGTGCACTTCAGCGCCCTGGGTGGCCGCCCATTGTTCGAGCAGCTCGCACTTGCGGCGCAGCTCCGCCAGCTCCCGCTCATCGAGGTCGGAGGCGTGGCAGACCCACAGGTCCAGGTCGCTCTGCTCGGCCTGGGCGACGGTGCCCAGGCTGCCCATCAGGAACAGCCCGTGGATCGGTAGTGGCGGATTGCCGCGACGGGTCTTGTAGCTGAAGGAGCGGGTCAGGCGCTGGGCCTCGGCGAGGATCTCGTCGTCGGGGACGAAGTTCGACAGCCCGGCGGGCGTGCTGGCCGACACGTAGCCGGGCAGCAACGGGTGGTTCACGTCCAGCAGCAGCGGCAACAGCTTGAGGACAAGCTGCTGGCGCGTGGACAGCGCCTCGCTGGCCCGTTGCAGACGGGCGGCATTGACCTTCAGGAAGCGCTGACGCAGCTGCGTCAGTACCTTGCGGTCGATGCCGTCGTCGATGTCCGGGCGGATTTCGGAAGTGAGCGTCATGGCGTACTGCTGCCTGGCCAGCGGCGCCGCATCACCGAATGCGGCGCTTGGAAGTGTGCCAGGTTATCGCCCGCTCGCGGGGGAACTTGAGGTCAGCCGCGCAGGATGCCGAGCAGCACCTGGGCGTGTTCGGCGGCGTCCAGGCCCAGGCTGGTGAGGTAGCCACCGTCCTGCTGGTCGATCAGGCCCTTGGCGTGGAGCCGGCCGGCGGCTGCCACGGCCTCGGCGGAAGCGTCGTGATGCACTTTCAACCCGGCCTTGCTGTTCTCCAGGTCATAGAGCGCCAGCAGATCAAGTTCCTCAACCATTTCTTTGGTGAAAGCCATTCTTCTAACTCCCGATGGTCAATGAGGCTTCAGTGTAGTCTCAAGTCCGACCGGTTCGGCAAGCGCTGTTATGCCGCTGTCTCATTCGGCCACAGTGCCGTCGGGCAGGGTCGGCAGCGCGCGCAGGGCCTGTTCGTACCACTCGCCATTGAACGGGCGGTCCTCGGCCAGCATGGCCTCGATCTCGTGGGCGAGTACCAGGGCCATCAGGTGCAGCGCGTCCTCGCGCTCGTAGCCGACCAGGGTGAGCTTGTTGAACACCGCGCGCGCGGCCGCCGGGCTCTCGCTTTCGATCTGGTTCTCGATGGCCTGGATCAGGGTGTCTTCGGCGAAGGACTCTTCGCTGTCGTCGTGTTCGCTCATCACAGTGTTCTCCGATGGGCTTGTGAAGCGCCGGGAAGTTGGCCAACCTGCGGGTCAACTTCTGGCTGTAAAGGATCGTCGGGCGACATGATCACCTATTACACCCTGGTCGGCGACCGCCTGGTGCGCCACAACGGCAACGAATGCCACGGCATGCCCAAGGACACCCTGTGGATCGACCTGTTCCAGCCCACGGCGGACGAGGAGCGGCTGCTGGAGTCGATCATCGAGGTGGATGTGCCGACCCAGGAGGAGATGGCCGAGATCGAGGACTCCTCGCGCTTCTATGAGAGCAAGGGCGCGCTGTACATGACCACCACCGTGGTCGGTGGCATCCGCGAGCACAACCCGAGCACCTCGGAAGTCACCTGCGTGCTCACTCCGCACTGGCTGGTGACGGTGCGCTACACCGACCTGCTGGCCTTCCGCACCTTCGAGACGCGCACCCAGCGTGGCGGCTGCGAGGGGCGCAGCGACCAGTTGTTCGTCACCCTGATGGACAGCGTGGTGGACCGCATCGCCGACGTGCTGGAGAACGTGCAGAAGCAGCTCGACAGCCTGGGCACCAGCATCTTCCGCGAGGGGCCGGCGAGCGAGAAGGCCGACCTGCAGGAAGTGGTCAAGCAGCTGGGGCGCAAGAACTCCCTGCTGTCCAAGCTCAACGAGAGCCTGCTGAGCATCAGTCGGCCGCTGAGCTACTTCCGCCAGGGCAGCAATGGCTGGATCAGCGACGAGGTGAAGCTGGGCATGAAGTCGGTGGAGCGCGACGTGCGCTCGCTCAGCGAGTACCAGACGAAGATGGCCGGGGAGATCACCTTCCTGCTGGACGCCACCCTGGGGCTGATCAACATCGAGCAGAACAGCATCATCAAGGTGTTCTCCATCGCTGCCGTGCTGTTCCTGCCACCGACCCTGGTAGGCACGGTGTACGGCATGAACTTCGCCCACATGCCCGAGCTGCAATGGTTCGCCGGCTACCCCATGGCGCTGGTGGCGATGGTGATCTCGGCGATCATTCCCTACTACTGGTTCAAGTACAAAGGTTGGCTCTAGGCGGGGTTGATGCGGGTCAACAAAGGCCCGCCGCGCGGGTTGCACAGTGGAGGGCCGTCCCCACGTCTCACAGGAGGAGACCATGCCGCAATCCGAAGCCAAACAGCCCGCCGTCGCGGCGCTGCCCGAAGCGCCTTCCGAAGGTGGCGCGCAGATCCAGGCGCAGAGCCAGGGCCCGGTCGCGCTGACCGTCGCCCTGGCTCCGCGTGGCAGCAACGAGGATTCCACCTCGGCCCAGTTGCCCGCCAGCTACCCCTACCGCAAGCGCCTGCAGCGCCGGGAGTACGAGAAGGCCAAGGCCGAGCTGCAGATCGAGCTGCTGAAGGTGCAGAACTGGGTGAAGGAGACCGGCCAGCGTATCGTCCTGCTCTTCGAGGGCCGCGACGCCGCGGGCAAGGGCGGCACCATCAAGCGCTTCACCGAGCACCTCAACCCGCGCGGCGCCCGCGTGGTGGCGCTGGAGAAGCCCAGCGACGCCGAGCGCGGCCAGTGGTACTTCCAGCGCTACATCCAGCACCTGCCCACGGCCGGCGAGATCGTCTTCTTCGACCGCTCCTGGTACAACCGCGCCGGGGTCGAGCGGGTGATGGGGTTCTGCTCGCCGCGCCAGTACCTGGAGTTCATGCAGCAGACGCCGGAGCTGGAGCGCCCGGCGCAGGCACTGGTGCCCGTGGCGGAGCCGATTCCGGCCTGAGGCGCTACTGCTGGCTGATCTGCATGAGCTGTCCGGACACGGCACGGGCGTTGCGATCGACGATGATCGGCGCCCAGGGTCGGCCGGAGGCGCTGACGCCGGAGTTGCTCTTGCTGTTCATGTCCAGCAGCGCCTTGCTCAGGTACTCCCAGCGGGTGCGCAGCTTCTTGGTCGCGTCGCTGTCGGGCAACTGGTCGATGCGCTGGGTGAGCAGCGGCACCAGCACGCTCTCATCCTGGCCGAGGTATTCCTGCGGTTGCTCGCGGGCCAGTTCCAGGCCGCTGATGTAGGCGCGCCCCAGGTACTGGGTGGCCAGGTACTCGACCCGCACCGGCAACTCCCACAGCGGAATCTGGCTGGCATCGGCGGTAGCCGGAACGAAGCGCTCGATCTGGTTGAGCAGCTCGCGCAGGGAACGGCTCAGGTCCTGGTTGTAGCGCCAGGGCAGGTCTTCTTCCTTGGGGCCGTAGGAAACGCCGTTGCGAATCTGGGTAACGAACTCGGTGTGGGCCTTGCGCAGTGCGTCATCGGCCTTCGGGTAGCCCTTGACGGCATTGTCCAGCGTGGCCAGGTCCTTCTCCAGCTGGGCGGCGTGGGTTTCCTGGAAGCCTTCGCCGCGTAGCAGCAGGAGGCTGTTGATCGAGCGGCAGGTGTAGACCTGCAGGGTCTGCAATTGCAGTTCCTCGCTGGGCAGGTTGGCCTGGGCGGCGAGGGAGAGGAGTCCGAAACAGCACAGCAGGAAACCGCGATAGACATCGAGCTTTCGGAACATGGCGGAGGCGTCCTTCTTGTTATTGTGGGCTGCGCGAGTCGCCGGGGCGCGTGTTCTCTGGCGCCAGAAATGCAGCTATTCCTAGGCTAGCTGCGAACCTTGCCGCTGCAACCGTCCGAAAGAGTGATTTGTACGGCTGAAAAGGTGCCGGCGGAGGGTTCGGGAGGAGGGGGCGAACGCCTCCGCCGGGCTTTGAACGCGAGCGGGCTCGGGCGGGCTGCGGCGCCCGCCGAGCCGTCAGAAGCGCCAGTAGGCCGACAGGGTGGTCTGGTCGAGGTCGACGTCGCCGACGTCCAGGTATTCCTGTTCCAGGCGCAGGCCGAGGCCGCCCAGAACGTCCACTTCGCCGCCGAAGCCATAGAGCGGGTCGAGGTCGTCGGACTTGCCGGCGACGTCGTCGTCGGCGTGCCACGCGTGCACGCCGGCGATGCCGTACAGGCGGATGCGCTGGCCGATAGGGAAGCCCAGGTGGACGTTGGCCTGCAGCGACTCGCCGTCGAAGTGGCGCTTGCCGTCGCTCATCTCGCCGAAGTCGACCACCGCGCCCTCGAACGACAGGTAGTTGTTCAGGCGATAGCCGGCGTAGAGCTTGTAGCTGTCGTCGTGGTCGTCGAAGGCGTGGTCGTTGATCTCGAGGCGGGTAACGCCGCCGCCGACGTAGAGGCCGCGATCGTCGGCCATCGCCAATGCCGGAGCGGTCAGCGCGAGAGCGCAGAGGAGTTTCGAAAGGCGCATAGGGTTCCCTTGCGGCCGGTGGGAAGCATCGGCCGCCTTGCTGTCTTGCGGAGGGTTTGGATGCCGCTCTGGCGCGGGCTTTTCTGCGCCAGCGCGGCGGCGGGGGCATTAGAGCGGGGCGGTAGCGTGCGCGACCATCGAAGCTTGTCGAGAGTCGCCTGGCTTTTGTTCTAGAGGCTGCCGGCGCGGATCAGGCGTGGGCGGCCAGGCGCAGGCGTTCGCGGTCCAGTATCTCGATGCCGCCGTAGCTCAGGCGCACGATGCCCTGGGCTTCCAGGTCCTTGAGGATCTGGTTGGTGGTCTGCCGCGACAGCGAGAGCATGGCCGCCAGCTGGTCCTGGGGCAGGTGCAGTTCGCGCTTGGCGGTGGCCGACTCGCCGTAGCCCTCGGCGATCATCAGCAGGCGCCGGGCCAGACGCGGCGCGGCCGGCAGCAGCGACAACTCCTCCAGCACGGCGAAGGTGATGCGCAGCTTGTGGCTCATCAGCAGGGCGAAGTCGCGCCAGTACTCCGGGTGCCGGGCGAGGACAGCCTGCAGCGGCGCCTGGGGCACCTGCAGCAGGACGGTGGCGCCTTCGGCGTAGGCATCGTGGGTGCGCGGCTGGCCGTCGAACAGGCAGATCTCGCCGAACCAGTTGGGTGCCTCCACCAGCGCCAGCAGCGCCTCCTTGCCGTTTTCGCCGACCACGCTGACGCGCATCGCGCCTTCCACCACGCAGTACAGGCCGCACGGTGCATCGCCCCGGCCGAACAGCCGTTGCCCGCCCGGCAGGCGGCGCACCACGGCGGCCTCGCACAGGGCCTGGCGCAGGCCTTCCGGGAGGGTCTGGAACCAGCGGCCTTCTTGCAGGCGGGAGAGATAGGGCTTGGCGTCGGTCATGGGCAATGTCGGCTAGCTGACAGAGTGGCAGGGCGCACCTCGCCATCATGCCAGTACCTTGCGGGAGAACAACAATGAAAACTCTGGTCGACCATCTTGCCCAATATGCCGCCTACCACCGTGACCGGCGGAACATCGTCAGCCACTTCATCGGTATCCCGATGATCGTGCTGGCCATCGCCACCCTGTTGTCGCGCCCCGGCTTCGAGCTGGCCGGCCTGCTGGTCTCGCCCGCCACGCTGCTGGCGCTGGCCTCGGTGGTGTTCTACCTGCGCCTGGACCTGCGCTTCGGCCTGCTGATGACTGCGTTGCTGGCGCTGTCGCTGTGGATTGGCGCCGCATTCGCCGCCGGTAGCACGGCTTACTGGCTCACCTGGGGCATCGGCCTGTTCGTGGTGGGCTGGATCATCCAGTTCGTCGGTCACTGGTACGAAGGGCGCAAGCCGGCATTCGTCGATGACCTCACCGGGCTGATCGTCGGTCCGCTGTTCGTCGCTGCCGAAGCGGCCTTCCTGCTTGGCCTGCGCGATGAAGTGCGGCATGCCGTGGAAGAACGCGCCGGCCCCACCTGCATCCGCGAGAAGAAGGCGACTGCCTGATTCGGCTCACTCTGTGCCGCTGAGCTGGCGCAGGATTCGCGCGCTGTCGGGGTCGGCCGGGAAGAAGGTTTCCAGGGCCAGCTCCGACAGCGTCACGTCCACCGGTGTACCGAACACCGTGATGGTGCCGATCAGGCTGCACACGCCCAGTTCGGTCTGCAACTGCACCGGGATCAGCACCATGTCACCACTGGCGCCCTCGTCATGGGGCGGCGCCGGGTAGGCCGCCACTTCGTCACGCAACGCCGCCAGCGCGGGATCGCCGCTGGCTTCATAGTCGCGCTGCAGGCGCTCCACCACATGCGCCTTCCACGGGCCGAGATTGAGGATGCGCGGCGCCAACCCCTTGGGGTGCAGGCTCATGCGCAGCACGTTGATCGGCGGCTGCAGCAACTCCGGAGCGACGCCGATCAGGAAGATATCCACCGTGCGGTTGGACGCCAGCAGGTTCCAGTGGCGGTCCACCACCATCGCCGGGTTCGGCTCGTGGGCCTTGAGCAACTGGTCGATGGCCTGGCGGGCCACGGTCAGCGCCGGGTCATCCAGGCCTTTCTCCGAGTACACCGGCGCGTAGCCGGCGGCGCTGAGCAGGCGGTTGCGTTCGCGCAGGGGGATGTCCAGCTGTTCGGCCAGGTGCAGGAGCATCTCGCGGCTGGGCAGGGCGCGTCCGGTTTCGACGAAGCTCAGGTGGCGCGTGGAAATCTCCGCGTCACAGGCGAGGTCGAGCTGGCTGAGTCGGCGGCGCTGGCGCCATTGGCGGAGCAGGGCGCCGACAGGCTGTGCCGGATTGTTGTGGGCTGGGCTGTTCATGGAGTCGAACGATAGACCTCCCATCACGTAACGGCCATTACCTGGCAGGTAATCGACGTGCGTCGGGCTCGGGCGGATTCTTCAGCCACACGCCGCCAACCGGTGGTGATCGCTGAAGGAGCTTCGCCATGACTCTGCTGCAACCCTCCCCGCTGCTTCGTCTTACCCTGAAAGTCGACGCCCTGGCCGGCGGTGCCATGGGCCTGCTGATGGCCCTGGCCGCACAACCGCTGGGCGAGCTGCTGGGCCTGCCCTTCGTCCTGCTGCTGGTGGCCGGCATCGTACTGCTGCCGCTGGCGCTGGTGCTGTACTGGATGAGCCAGCAGGCGGCGCTGTCGCGTACCGGTGTCTGGGCAGTGATCGCCCTGAACGCGCTGTGGGTGGTGGAAAGCGTCGCCCTGCTGGTGACCGGCTACGTGCAGCCGACCGCCCTGGGCTACGCCTTCGTCATCGGCCAGGCGCTGGTGGTCCTGCTGCTGGCCGAGCTGGAGTTCTTCGGCCTGCGTCGGTCGGCGGTTCTTGCACTGTGAAGCTGGAAACCCGTAGGGCACATAACCTGTTCCAGGTTATGCGCCCTACGGTGCGGCCTTAAGCCAGTGCCTCGCGGACGAAGTCGAGGCGATCCTGGCCAAAGAACATCTCATTGCCGACGAAGAAGGTCGGCGCGCCGAACATGCCGCGCTTGATCGCCGCTTCGGTATTGGCCTTCAGCGCATCCTTCACTTCCTGCTCGGCGGTCAGCGCCAGCAGCGCCTGCGGGTCGAAGCCCGCCTCGGCCAGCCACGGGCCGAGCACCGCCGGGTCGCCCAGGTTCAGCGCGTCCACCCACATACCTTTGAACAGGCAGGCCAGCAGCGCCTCGAAGCGCTCCGGCTGGCGCAGTTGCACGCCGGTGGCGGCGCGCATCAGGGTCAGGGTGTTGATCGGGAAGTGCGGGTTCATCTTCATCGGCACGCCATAGCGGCGGGCGAAGCGGCTCATGTCGATCAGGGTGTAGCGCCCCTTGGCCGGCACGGCGATCGGCGAGGCATTGCCGGTGGCCTGGAATACACCGCCCAGCAGCACCGGGCGATAGGCCAGTGCGGCGCCGGTCTCGGCGCAGAGCTTCGGCAACTGCGTATAGGCCAGGTAGGAGGTCGGGCTGCCGAAGTCGAAGTAGAACTCGACGGATTTGCTCATGAGTGGCTCTCTTCTTGTTGTCGTTATCGGTGGATTACCAGCGTTCGATCCAGGGACGCAGGTCCAGCTCGAAGGTCCACGCGTCCCTGGGCTGGGAGTGCAGGTACCAGTAGCTGTCGGCGATATGCTCGGGGTCGAGGATGCCGTCCTGGTCCTTCTGCGCGTATTTCTGCGGGAAGTTCTCGCGGATGAACTCGGTGTCGATGGCGCCATCCACCACCACGTGAGCCACGTGCAGGCCCATCGGCCCCAGCTCGCGGGCCATGCTCTGGGCCAGCGCGCGGATGCCGTGCTTGGCGCCGGCAAAGGCGGCGAAACCCGAGGCGCCGCGAAGGCCGGCGGTGGCGCCGGTGAAGAGGATCGTGCCGCGCTGGCGCTTGACCATGCGCTTGGCCACCTCGCGGCCGGTGAGGAAGCCGGAGAAGCAGGCCATCTCCCAGATCTTGAAGTACTTGCGCGCGGTTTCCTCGAGGATGCTGCACGGCACGTTGGCGCCGATGTTGAAGACGAAGGCCTCGATGGGGCCGATGTCGCGTTCGATGGTTTCCACCAGCTCGATCACCGCCTCTTCGTTGCGCGCGTCGGAGGCAAAGCCGTGGGCTTCGCCGCCTTCGGCACGGATGGCATCCACCAGCGGTTGCAGCTTGTCCGCCGAGCGCCGGGTCACGCAGGCGACATAGCCTTCGCGGGCGAAGCGGCGGGCGATGGCGCCCCCGGTGGCGTCGCCGGCGCCGATGACCAGCACGACTTTCTTGTTCTGCGGCATTCTCGTTTTCCTCTTGTTTGGCAGTGGGTAAACGGTCGTTAGGTAAACGAACGTTATGTTATGCTGCGCACCATCGTCAACCGTTTCCCGGAGTCGCCCCATGCGCTACTCAGCCACCCACAAGGAAGAAACCCGCCAGCGCCTGCTCGACAGCAGCGGTGCCCTGGCCAAGCAGGGCGGTTTCGCCACCACCGGCGTGGACGGGCTGATGAAGGCCGTGGGCCTGTCCGGCGGGGCGTTCTACAACCACTTCGCTTCCAAGGACGAGCTGTTCGCCGCCATCGTCGAGCGTGAGTTGCAGCAGAGCGTCGAGCGCCTCGCCGCCAAGGGCAAGGTGCTGGATCGCGCTCGGCTGGAACGCGGCCTGAAGCGTTACCTGAACGTCACCCATGTGCAGGATGCCGGCGCCGGTTGCGCGATCCCGGCACTGGGTGCGGAGATTGCCCGAGCCGATGAGTCCGTGCGCCTGGGCGCCGAGGAGGCGCTGGTGGAGCTGCAGCAGGCCTGGGCCCAGGTGCTGGGTTCGCAGGAAGACGCCTGGGCGCTGCTATCTCAATGCGTCGGCGCGCTGATGCTGGCGCGGATGGTGGCGAGCGAGAAAACGCAGAAGCTGATTGTCGAATCGAGCCGGGACTTCCTGATCCGCCACCTCGACGAAGGCGCGAACCTGTAGGAGCGCGCCATGCGCGCGATCGCGGGCGTGGCCCGCTCCTACAAGTTAGAGACCCCGCAGCGCCAGGTCTGCGCCCAGTAGCAGCAACCCGCCGAAGAAGCAGCGGCGGAACGCCAGCGGGCTGATCCGTGAACGCAGCCAGGTGCCCAGGTACATGCCCGCCAGCGCCGGCAGCAGGGCCAGCAGCGAGAGACCGAGCACGTCGGCTTGCAGCAGCGAGCCGTGCTGGCTGAGGGTGATCGCCAGGGCCAGGGTCGAAACGGTGAACGACAGCCCCAGCGCCTGTACCAGGTCGTCCTTCTCCAGCCCGAGGGCCTGCAGGAAAGGCACGGCAGGAATCACGAAGACGCCGGTCACCGCCGTGACGCCGCCGGTGATTACGCCGATCAGCGGCGACAGCCAGCGCTCATGTTTCGGCGCCACACGGAAGCGTTTGTTCGACAGCCCCAGCAGCGCATAGAGGATCAGCGCCACGCCCAGCAGCGGCGTAGCCGCCGGCCAGTTGCGCCCCGCCAGCAGCCAGCCTACCAGCAGAGTGCCGACGACGATGCCGACGAGCATGCCCCAAAGGCGTTTGAGCAGACCGAGGAAGCGTGGCCCGGCAGCGAGTTGCCAGACGTTGGTGACAGTGGAGGGAACGACGAGAATGGCGGCGGCCTGCATCGGCGGCATCACCAGCCCGAGCAGCCCGACGGCGACCGTGGGCAGGCCGAGCCCGACCACGCCCTTCACCAGGCCGGCGAGGAGGAAGGTGAGGACGATCAGTTCGAGGTGCTGGGGGAGGGCGTCGAACATGGCCGGGGCCTTGGTTGATCAGGACCGGGGCAGGATACGGAAGAACGAGGAAAGGCGCGAACCTGTAGGAGCGGGCCATGCCCGCGATCGCGCCCATGGGGCGCTCCTACAGGTTTACTGCGAAGTCAGATATTCGCCACCGGCTGATACGCCTTCGGCTTGAAGTACAGCGTCTCGCCGCGGGCGAGGCCGGTCAGGCTGTCGTGGTCCTTCACCACTTCGGCCTCGATCAGCTCGTCCTGGCCGTCGACCTTGAGGGTCACCCGGGTAATCGCGCCCAGCGGGCGGATGTCGCGCACTTCAGCGGCGCGGTGCTCGGCCACTTCGGAGCGCGACAGCGAGATTTCGTGCGGACGGAACAGCACGTGCTCGTCACCGCCGATGTGCAGGCGGTTGGAGTCGCCGAGGAAGTGGTAGACGAAGTCGCTGGCCGGGTTCTCGTAGACCTCGCCCGGCGAGCCGATCTGCTCGATCACGCCCTTGTTCATCACCACGATGCGGTCGGCGACTTCCATCGCTTCTTCCTGGTCGTGGGTGACGAACACGGAGGTCAGGTTGATCTCCTCGTGCAGGCGTGCGAGCCAGCGGCGCAGCTCCTTGCGCACCTTGGCGTCGAGGGCGCCGAAGGGCTCGTCGAGCAGCAGGATCTTCGGTTCCACCGCCAGGGCGCGGGCCAGGGCGATACGCTGGCGCTGGCCGCCGGAGAGCTGCTCCGGGTAGCGGTCGGACAGCCAGTCCAGCTGCACCATGTTCAGCAGTTCGTGGACCTTCTCGGCGATGCGCGACTCGCTCGGGCGTTCTTTCTTGGGCTTCATGCGCAGGCCGAAGGCGACGTTGTCGAACACCGTCATGTGGCGGAACAGCGCGTAGTGCTGGAACACGAAGCCGACGTTGCGATCGCGCACGTCGTGCTGCGAGACGTCCTCGCCATGGAACACGATGTTGCCCACGTCCGGGGTTTCCAGGCCGGCGATGATGCGCAGCAGGGTAGTCTTGCCGCAGCCGGACGGACCGAGCAGGGCGACCAGCTCGCCGCTGTGGATATCCAGGTTGATGTCGTTCAGCGCCTTGAAGGCGTTGAAGTTCTTGCTGACGTTACGGATCTCGATGCTCATGGCGTGGCTCTCACTTATTCATCGTCAGCTTTGACTTTGGTGCGGGACAGGCGCGACTCGCTCCACTGCTTGAGCAGCAGAATGACCAGGGCCATCAGCAGCAGCAAGGTAGCGACGCTGAAAGCGGCGACGTGGTTGTATTCGTTGTAGAGGATTTCGACGTGCAGCGGCAGGGTGTTGGTGACGCCGCGGATGTGCCCGGAGACCACCGACACCGCGCCGAACTCGCCCATCGCCCGCGCGGTGCACAGCACCACGCCGTAGATCAGGCCCCATTTGATGTTCGGCAGGGTCACGTGCCAGAACATCTGCCAGCCGTTGGCGCCGAGCAGGCGCGCGGCTTCCTCTTCCTGCGTGCCCTGTTCCTGCATCAGCGGGATCAGTTCGCGGGCGACGAAGGGGAAGGTGACGAAGATGGTGGCCAGGACGATGCCGGGCACGGCGAAGACGATCTGGATGTCGTGGTCGCTCAGCCACTCGCCGAAGTAGCCCTGGGCGCCGAACAGCAGCACGTAGATCAGGCCGGCGATCACCGGGGAGACCGAGAACGGCAGGTCGATCATGGTCACCAGGATGCTCTTGCCGGGGAACTCGAACTTGGTCACGCACCAGGCGGCGGCGACGCCGAACACCAGGTTCAGCGGCACCGAGATGCCTACGGCGATCAGCGTCAGCTTCAGCGCGGCCAGCGCGTCGGGTTCCAGGATGGCTTCGAAGAAGGTGCCGAAGCCCTGCTTCAGCGCCTCGCTCAGCACCACGAACAGCGGCAGCAGCAGGAACAGCGCGAAGGCCAGCCAGGCCAGCGCGATCAGGGCGCGGCGACCCCAGACATTACCCCGGCGAGCAGCGTTGGCAGCGGCCGCGGCGGAAAGGCTTGCGGTACTCATGGCGCGCTCCTCAAGGCGTTTCGATGCGGCGTTGCAGCAGGTTGATCAGCAGCAGCAGGACGAAGGCGACCACCAGCATCAGCACGCCGATGGCGGTGGCGCCGGTGTAGTCGTACTGGTCCAGCTTGACCATGATCAGCAGCGGCAGGATCTCGGTCTTCATCGGCATGTTGCCGGCAATGAAGATCACCGAGCCGTACTCGCCGACGCCGCGGGCGAAGGCCAGGGCGAAACCGGTCAGCCAGGCGGGCAGCAGCGCCGGCAGCAGCACGTGGCGGAACACCTGCAGCGGCTTGGCGCCCAGGCAGGCGGCGGCTTCTTCGACTTCACGCGGGATGTCTGCCAGCACCGGCTGCACCGTGCGCACCACGAACGGCAGGACCACGAAGGTCAGCGCCAGGGTGATGCCCAGCGGGGTATAGGCGATCTTGAAGCCCAGTTCGGTGGCGAAGCGCCCGACCATGCCGTTGGGCGCGTACAGCGCGGTGAGCGCGATACCGGCCACCGCGGTGGGGAGGGCGAAGGGCAGGTCGATCATCGCGTCGATGATCTTGCGTCCCGGGAAGCGGTAGCGCACCAGTACCCAGGCCAGCAGGGTGCCGATCACGCCATTGATCAGCGCGGCGATCAGCGCGGTGCCGAAGCTCAGCTTGAGCGCGGCGATGACGCGCGGCGCGGTGATGATGGTCCAGAACTGATCCCAGGAGAGCTGGGTCGTCTTGAGGAACATGGCCCCCAGCGGAATCAGCACCAACAGGCTGAGATACACCAGGGTGTAGCCCAGAGTCAGCCCGAAGCCGGGTATGACCGGGGAGATGCGTCGCGACATTGTCTGTCCTTTCTCGTGAACGCGTTGAGCCCCCGCCATGGGGCGGGGGTTTTTCGTTCCGCGCGGGCTGTGCACCGGCCCGCGCGGATCGTGCCGCCCGACTCAAGGCCGGGCGGGTGGCGCATTACTGCGCCTGGTAGATCTTGTCGAAGATGCCGCCGTCGTTGAAGAACTTGGGCTGCGCGACCTTCCAGCCGCCGAAGTCCTTGTCGATGGTCACCAGGTTGAGTTTCGGGAACTGGTTGGCGAACTCGGCAGCGACCTTCGCATCACGCGGGCGGTAGAAGTTCTGCGCGGCGATGCGCTGGCCTTCTTCGCTGTACAGGTACTTCAGGTATTCCTCGGCGACCTTGCGGGTGCCTTTCTTGTCGACGGTCTTGTCGACCACGGCCACTGGCGGTTCGGCCAGGATGGACACCGACGGGACGACGATCTCGAAGTTTTCGCCGCCCTGTTCCTTCTTGGCCAGGAAGGCTTCGTTCTCCCAGGCCAGCAGTACGTCGCCAATGTTGTTGTTGACGAAGGTGATGGTCGAGCCGCGGGCGCCAGTGTCCAGAACCGGCACGTGCTTGTACAGGTTCTGCACGTATTCCTGGGCTTTCTCGTCGCTACCGTATTCCTTCTTCGCCCAGGCCCAGGCGGCCAGGAAGTTCCAGCGGGCGCCGCCGGAGGTCTTCGGGTTGGGGGTGATGACTTCCACGCCCTGCTTGGTCAGGTCGGCCCAGTCCTTGATGCCCTTGGGGTTGCCCTTGCGGACCAGGAACACGATGGTCGAGGTGTAGGGGGTGCTGTTGTCGGGCAGGCGCGCCTGCCAGTCGGCGGGCAGCAGTTTGCCCAGCTTGTTCAGTTCGTCGATGTCGCCGGCCAGGGCCAGGGTCACCACGTCGGCCTTCAGGCCGTCGATCACGGCGCGGGCCTGTTTGCCCGAGCCACCATGGGATTGCTGCACGGTCAGGTCGTCACCGCCCTGGGCCTTCCAGTGCTTGATGAAGGCGGCGTTGTAGGCCTGGTACAGCTCGCGGGTCGGGTCGTAGGAAACGTTCAGCAGTTGTGTCGCGGCGGATACGGGGCCGGCGATCAAGGCGCTGGCCAGTGCGGCCAGGGCGAAACGGCGGATGGACATGTGCAGCTCCTGAAGAAAATGCAGTTCTAGTTGTGTTTGTCTGGCAGGGTCTTTCGGGGGGCGATGTCAGCCACGCATTCGTGGCTGGCAGCTGCAGTACCGGTGGGGCAGTTCGGTCATGGCGACGCTCCGGTGGTCCAGTCGAGTGCGCCAGGGCTCAGGCGGGCTTGCCCGGGCTCTGTTGCAGGCGGAATTTTTCCTTGCGCTCGATCTGCACGACCTGGCCGTTGTGCACGGTGATCTCGACGGCACCGAAACGCAGGCCACGCAGGGCGCTCTGCACTTCGCGCAGGATGTTGGCTTCGTCCTGGCCGTCCAGGCTACGGAGGGTTGCGCTCATGGGTATCTGCTCCTAATGGGTTGACCACCGGCCGATTCACCAACGGCGCGTGCGGTGTGAGCGCATCTTAGGCAGGAGCTGGATATTCTTAAAAATACTGTTTAAGAATTTTTATATATCAGAAAGTTTTTAGCGCGGATTCATGCGGTTCCGCGTGGCAATTGTGCCAGCAGGACTTCGGCCGGCTGCGGGGCGCCGTACCAGTAACCCTGGCCGAAATCGCAGCCGTGGGTGAGCAGGAAGGCGGCCTGGTCAGGGCGTTCGACGCCTTCGGCGACCACCTGCAGGCCCATGCTCTGGCCCAGTGCGATCACCGCGCAGGCGATGGCGGCGTCCTCGGATTCGTCCGGCAGGCCGGCGACGAAGCCCTGGTCGATCTTCAGCTTGTGCACCGGCATGCGCTTGAGGCGCATCAGCGAGGAGTAGCCGGTACCGAAGTCGTCGATGGCCAGGTGCACGCCGAGCAGGCGCAGCTGGCAGAGCAGTTCCAGCGCCTGCTCGAAGTTCTCCATCACCGCGCTTTCGGTGACTTCCAGCTCCAGGTGGTGCGGTTCCAGGCCGCTCTGCTCCAGGGCCAGGGCGACACGCTCCTCCAATCCGCCGCGGCCGAAGAGGCGGCTGGAGACGTTGACCGCGATGAAGTCGAGGGTGACGCCCGCGTCCAGCCACTGGCGCATCTGCCGGCAGGCCTGGTCGAGCACCCAGGCGTCGATGGCGGTGATCAGGCCGCTTTCCTCGGCCACCGGGATGAACTCGCTCGGCGGCACCAGGCCCTGCTGCGGATGCTGCCAGCGCACCAGCGACTCGACGCCGACCATGCGCCCGCTGGCCAGGTCGTGTACCGGTTGGAAGTACAGGCGCAGCTCGTCGTGGTCCAGGGCGTGGCGCAAGGCCGATTCCACCTGCACGTGGGAGCGCGCGCGGGCTGTCAGTTCGGGGGTATAGAAGGCGTAGAGGTTGCGCCCGCTGGCCTTGGCCTGGAACAGCGCGGCGTCGGCGTGCTGCATCAGGTGGTCGACGTTGCGTGCGTCTTCGGGGAACAGGCTGACGCCCAGGCTCACCGACACATAGATGAGCTGGCCGTTGATCTCGAAGGGCGCGCTCATTGCCTCCAGCAGGCGCTGCGCGAGGCTGCTGGCCTGGTGCGGCTGCTGGCTCTCGAGCACCACGGCGAACTCGTCGCCGCCCAGGCGCGCCAGGGAGCAGCGTTCGTCCAGGCAGTCTTCCAGGCGCTGCGCCACGGCGCGGATCAACAGGTCGCCGATGCTGTGGCCGAGGCTGTCGTTG
Organism: Enterobacterales bacterium AE_CKDN230030158-1A_HGKHYDSX7; assembly: GCA_046940325.1. GTDB lineage: Bacteria > Pseudomonadota > Gammaproteobacteria > Pseudomonadales > Pseudomonadaceae > Pseudomonas. The sequence continues at coordinate 109,171 of JBKYMN010000008.1, forward strand.
ATGTGCTTGAAGTGGTCCAGGTCGATGCTCAGCAGCGCGCCGCCGCCCTGTTCGCGCTCGGCACGGGCCAGCGCCTGCTCGATGCGTTCGCGCAGCAGCAGGCGGTTGGGCAGGCCGGTGAGCGGGTCGTGGTGGGCGAGGAAGTCCAGCTCGTGCTGCGAGCGCTTGAGGCTGCTGAGGTCGGAGAACACCGCGACGTAGTGGGTCAGTTCGCCCTCGTCATTGCGTACGGCACGGATGTGCTGCCACTGCGGGTACACCTCGCCGCTCTTGCGGCGGTTCCAGATTTCGCCGCTCCAGACGCCATGCTCCTGCAGCGCAGCCCACATGCGCTGATAGAAGGCGGCGTCCTGGCGACCGGACTTGAGCAGCGATGGCTGCCCGCCGAGCACGTCCTCGGCGCTGTAGCCGGTGATGCGCGAGAAGGACGGATTGGTATGCACGATCACGCCGCGCGCGTCGGTCACCAGCAGGCCTTCCTGGGTCGCCTCGAACACGGCGGCGGCCTGGCGCAGGTGCTCTTCGTTGCTGCGCTGGTGGGTGATGTCGCGGTTGACGCCGGTCAGGCGCAGCGCGCGGCCGTCTTCGGCACGGGTCAGCCGGCCGCTGCTGCGCACCCAGCGATAGCTGCCGTCACCATGGCGGATGCGGTAGACGCACTCCAGGCGTGGTCGCAGGCCCTGGATGCAGTCCTGGTGGAGGGCGAGGATGCGCGCGCGGTCTTCCGGGTGCAGGCGGTTTTCCCAGAGCAGCAGGTCGTCGCTCAGGTGCTCCAGGGGCAGGCCGATCAGGTTGGCGTAGCCGGGCGAGTAGTAGACGCGCTGGGTTTCCAGGTCCCAGTCCCAGATACCATCCTCGACCACCGCAAAGGCGCGGCTCAGGCGCTGCTCCCTGTCCGCCAGCGCAGTGAAGGCGGCGTGCTGTCGGCGCAGGTGCCGCCAGAGCAGGAAGAACAGCAGCAGGAAGGTGATCGCCAGAAACAGGTACTTCTTCAGCTCCAGCGCCCGCGCCAGCGAAGCGGGGTCGAGCAGGACATTTTGTAACCATTGGTCACCCAGCCAGACCCAGAGGGTGGCGGCGACCAGGTACACAAAGCTGATGCGCAGGGCGCTGAGGCGTGGATTCATGCGGTAGTGGGGTGGATTTATTGGCTACGCAGTATAAATGATGGCCACTTGGCGTCATTCGTATCTAAAAGACCGGATGGTAATCCGGACCCGCTTGGTGATAATGCGGCTGTCCCTGCCTGGCAGGGCGTAGTCCTACACCCTTTCCGAGGTACAGTATCGCCTATGTGGTACAACGGTTTCCTTGACCTGTCGCCGTGGCAACTGGTGGCGGTCACCCTGGTCCTGACGCATATCACCATCGTCAGCGTCACTGTCTATCTGCACCGCTACTCGGCGCACCGGGCACTCGACCTGCATCCGGCGCTACAGCATTTCTTCCGCTTCTGGCTGTGGCTGACCACCGCCATGAACACCCGCGAGTGGACCGCCATCCACCGCAAGCACCACGCCAAGTGCGAAACCGCCGAGGACCCGCACAGCCCGGTGTACAAGGGCCTGGGCACGGTGCTGCGTACCGGCGCCGAGCTGTATCGCAAGGAGGCGGAGAACGCCGACACCCTGCGCATCTACGGCAAGAACTGCCCGGAAGACTGGATCGAGCGCAACCTCTACTCGCGTTACCCCATTGGCGGCATCGTGCTGATGGCGATCATCGACCTCGCCCTGTTCGGCGTGCTCGGCATGACCGTCTGGGCCGTGCAGATGATGTGGATCCCCGTGTGGGCCGCTGGCGTCATCAATGGCCTGGGCCACGCCGTCGGCTACCGCAACTTCGAATGCCGCGATGCCGCTACCAACCTGGTGCCCTGGGGCATCCTGATCGGCGGTGAAGAGCTGCACAACAATCACCACACCTACCCGAACTCGGCGAAGCTGTCCGTGAAGAAGTGGGAATTCGACCTGGGCTGGGCCTGGATCAAGGTGTTCAGCTTCCTGCGTCTGGCCAAGGTCGCCCGTGTGGCGCCTATCGCCCACCGCGTGGAAGGCAAGGGCAACCTGGACATGGATACCGCCATGGCCATCCTCAACAACCGCTTCCAGATCATGGCCCAGTACCGCAAGCTGGTGATCGGCCCGCTGGTGAAGCAGGAACTGGCCAAGGCCGACGAATCGGTGCGCCACCTGTTCCGCCGTGCCAAGCGCCTGCTCTCGCGCGAGACCAGCCTGCTGGAAGACCGCCACCATGCGCGCATCGACGACCTGCTGGCGCAGAGCGCCGCACTCAAGGTTATCTACGAGAAGCGCCTGGCCCTGCAGCAGATCTGGGTGAAAACCAGCGCCAACGGCCACGACATGCTCGCCGCGATCAAGCAGTGGGTGCACGAGGCCGAGGCCAGCGGCATCCAGTCCCTGCGCGAATTCGCCGAGCAGCTGAAGACCTACTCCCTGCGTCCAGCCGTCTGATTGACGGAAACGTCCTAGGACGTTGAGAGATGCGTCTCAGAAAAGCCCGCCGTTCGGCGGGCTTTTCGTTTAATTTGCAGCAGCCTGGCGTAGTTTGCGGTCATAGCCCCGGTCAATGAGCGGGAGGACGCTGATACATGGATGAGAATAAATTGCCGGCCGATCAGGAAGAGGCCTTGCTGGCGCTGCTGCACAGTCGTGCCGAAGTGACGCGCCTGAAGGAACGCGAGCAGCTCTTCAGTGCGCTGCTGGCGAGCGTGAACTCGGTACTCTGGGCCTTCGACTGGCAGGCCCAGCGCATGGTCTATGTCAGCCCGGCGTACGAGCGCATCTTCGGCCGCTCCGCCGCGCTGCTGCTGGCGGACTACAACGAGTGGCGCAACTGCATCTACCCCGATGACCTGGACTACGCCCAGAGCACCCTGCAGGAGGTGCTCGAACGCGGCGCCATCGAGCAGCGCGAGTACCGCATCCTGCGGGCCGATGGCGAAGTGCGCTGGCTCAGCGACAAGTGCTTCGTCAGCCAGCACAGCGATGCCGGCCTGCCGCGGATGATCGTCGGCATCGCCGAGGACATCACCGACAAGAAGCACCTGGAAACCGAGCTGCATCGCCTGGCCACCACCGACGTGCTGACCCAGAGCAGCAACCGCCGCTACTTCTTCGACAGCGCCGAACAGGCCTTCCGCGACTGCAAGGCGACGTCCACGCCGCTGGCCTTCCTGCTGCTGGACGTGGACGACTTCAAGAAGATCAACGACGTCTACGGCCACCAGGTCGGTGACGTGGTGCTGCAACGCATCGCGCAATGCGGTGCCGGCGCGCTGCGCCGTGGCGACCTGTTCGGCCGGATCGGCGGTGAGGAATTCGCCGTGCTGCTGCCCGGTTGCGACGAGAACATGGCGCGGCAGATCGGCGAGCGCCTGCAGCGCGAAGTGCAGCGCCTGCGCTTCAACGAGGCCGAGCATTTCTTCAGTGTCACCATCAGCCAGGGCATGACCCTGCTGCAGCCTGACGACCAGAATCTTTCTGCGCTCTACAGCCGCTCCGATGCGGCCCTGTATCAGGCAAAACGCACTGGCAAGGACCGTCTTGTTCAGGGATGAAACACCTCCGCCGTGTCCACGGCGGAAACATTAATACTTTCCGACTAATACTTTTAACGCAGATACGACGGTGTACGTTTATGCTGTCAAAATGCCCGTGTCGGGTTTATGGCGCGTTATAAATCAGTAACTTACGAATGCTGATTTGCCTTTTGTCGGATTCCTGGCGTAGGACCGCTTCCTACGTTGACATGCCTTTGTCCCCCCCTCTATTACTATCCACATAGCAATATCGTGTGGTGTCCGGATGAGACACCTCAGGGAGCAGTCGCACGAGCAGTAAGGTCAAGGAAGATTCTGCCACCTCTTCTTCCTGTCATTTTCCTATCGCTGCCTGACAACTTCCGTCAGCACTTCTCGCTGCGGAAGCGCGATAGATTTTTGCTTTTGTTTTTCCAGATTTTCGGACATTGGCCGAAGGGCGGTAGCTTTGCCCTGAAAAAACCAACGGCCACTCCAGGGACGAACAGTTGATTGTCGTTAATTGAATCGGGTCATTCGAACTCGGGCGGTAGCCTTGTCTTCGAATTCTGCAAAGGCCCGGTACAGAGCATCTCCTGGACTGGAGTGAGTGACGATGGCCGCTGCGATGATGGAAAACGACGGAACTTGCCGTGCCGTCGAGACAAGCAGAAAGAGCGACGCTTCCCGGTCGGGAAGTGTATCGCGGATGAAACTTGGGATATTTGTCGCCATTCCCCGAGGCGCTATTGAAAAGTCTAGTCGAACTGGCGCTGTTAGTTCGAAGCGTTGTTATGCCAGTACTTCAGGGTGTAACACAGCTGAACTTTCGAATGAGCGTTCAAAAGAATCGAGCGCGCCTGCGGCACTGATTGTTTCATGCCTGAAACAGCAACTTCTCTGCACTGTTGAAGTTCCTCCGCCGGCGTTCGCCATCCCTTCCGAACTACCCACCGCGACCTTCCCGAAGAAGGGGCGCGCGAGCGCGGCTGCGCCGCAAGTGACGGAATTCCGGCGCGAACGCCGCCACCCTGCCGGCCGACAGCGCCGGCACCACGAGAGCCGCGCGCCTCGCCGCGCAGGGAGTCAAGGCTGATGGCCGAGCAATCGATTCGTACCAACTATGCCTGTGTGGTCGGCGGCGCCGGTCCGGCAGGCATGGGTTTCCTGTTCAACGCCTACAAGACCGGCGCGCTGGCGAGCCTCGCCCGCGAAGGGCTGCTGGTGGTGGACGCGGCATTGGCGGTCGGTCGCGGCCGGCTGGGGGATTACCACATCACCGCCAACTCGGTCGGCGATGTATTCCTCGACTGCCTGCGTGACCCGGCGCTGCTGCCGATCTTTGCGCCGCTGGCGCATTCCCCGGCCTTCCGCGCCCTGCAGAACGACCCCCACGGCGCGCCGATGCTCACGCAAGTGGGCGAGTTGCTGGCGCACGCCTCGACCCTGTTCATGCGCTACGTCACCGAGCACCTCGGTGTCGAGGTAGCGCTGGGTACGCGCATCGAGAAGATCACCACGCAGGACGACGGCAGCTTCCAGCTGGCGCTGCGCAGCGGCTCGCACAGTGCGCAGATCGACGCGGGCGCCCTGGTGATGAACCTGGGCGGCCGGCAGAACCGCGAGTACCTGAACTGGAGCCTGGCCGAGCAGGACCTGCACCTGTCCCACGATGGCCCCACGGTGTACTCCTCCGACGCGTTGCTGAGCCTGAGCCCTGCCGAGTTGGTGGAGCTGTTCGGCGACCGGGTGACTCCGGGGACCCGCTTCACCGTGGTCGGCGGGTCCCACAGCGCCTTCTCGATCCTCGACAACCTTGCCTGTGCCCTGGATTGCCTGGGGCTCGAACAGGTCACCCTGCTGCACCGTGCGCCCATCCGCCTGTTCTTCGAGAGCGTCGAGGAAGCCCGCGCGGCCGGTTACCTGGTGGATGAGGGCATGGACGTGTGCCCGGTGTCCGGCCGCGTCAACCGCTCCGGCGGCCTGCGTTACCGCGCCCATCAGGTCGGCACCGACGTGCTGGCCAACGGAGTGGTCAGCGGAACCCGGGTGAAGGTCGAGCTGCTGCGGCTGGAAGACCGCTCGCCCGCCGTGCGCGAGCGCCTGGAGCAGGTCTGCAGCGAAGACGGTGTGATCGTCCAGGCCATCGGCTACCAGCCCTGCCTGCCGGCCCTGCGCCGCGCCAACGGCGAGCCGCTGCAGGTGCGCGAGAGCAAGGGCGGGTTGGATTCCGATGCCGCCGGCTGCCTGCGTGACCAAACCGGCCGGCCGATTCCCGGCCTCTACAGCTTCGGCCTGGGCTCCGGCCTTGCGGCCAACCCGATGCTGGGCAGCGAGCGCTCCTTCGACAGCCGCATCTACGGCGTCTGGCAGTTCCACCACGACGCCAGCGGCCGGGTCATCGAGGCCCTGCAGGAACACCTGGCCAAGCGTGTGCCGCAAGCCGAGCAGAGCCTGGACCCGCGTATCGACGACGCACCCTTCGCGCTGTCGGCGCTGGGTTGAGCAACTGCTAACGGATTTTCCATCCAACAGAGGGATGCGACCGTGATCAATGTGACCAAGACCTACCTGGGCAACCTGGACAAGTTCAAGGCCTACGTGGAACAGATCTATGCCTCCGGCTGGATCACCAACCACGGCCCCTTCGTCACGGAGTTGGAAGAACGCCTGCAGGACTATTTCGGCGTTCGCCATGTGATTCTCACCAACAACGGCACCATCGCCCTGCAGGTGGCCTACCGGGCCCTGGGCGTGACCGGCAGTGCCGTGACCACCCCCTTCAGCTTCGTCGCCACCAGCAGCACGCTGCAGTGGGAGAGCATCCGCCCGCGCTTTGCCGATATCGACGCGCGGACCTGGAACCTCGACCCCGCGCGCATCGAAGCCAGCCTTGCGCCGGATACCACCGCCATCGTCGCCACCCACGTGTTCGGTAATCCCTGTGCGGTGGAGGAGATTCAGGCGGTGGCCCAGCGCAACCAGCTGAAAGTGATCTACGACGGCGCCCACGCCTTCGGCTCGCGCTACCGCGACCGCTCGGTGCTGGCTTGGGGTGACGCCACCACCCTGAGCTTCCACGCCACCAAGCTGTTCCACACCATCGAGGGCGGCGCCATCGTCACCTCCGATGACGACCTGGCGCAGCAGATCCGCCTGATGTGCAACTTCGGCATCGCCGGCGTCGACCAGATCGTCGGCCTGGGGATCAACGCCAAGCTCAACGAGTTCTCCGCCGCCATGGGCCTGTGCGTGCTCGACGAGATCGACACGATTCTCGCCCAGCGCGAGGAGATAGCCGCCCGCTACACCGCCGCGCTCAGCGGCTACTACGACCTGCAGGCCAGCGAGAGCTACGCCCGGCTGAACAACAGCTACTACCCCATCGGCCTGCGCGACGAGGCCCAGGTGCTGCGCGTGCGCACTGCTCTCAACGAGATCGGGGTCAACCCGCGGCGCTACTTCTACCCGTCGCTGGATACCCTCGATTACCTCGCTCCGCAGGTGCCGCAAGTGCTGTCCCGGGAGCTGAGCCAGCGCATTCTCTGCCTGCCGCTGTATCCGGGCCTGCCGCAGGAGATCCAGCGCGCGGTGATCGAAGTGCTGCTGCTGGAAAGCGGCCGCGTCGCGGTCGCGGTGTAAGGGGACGATCATGCGCACCGCACGCTCGCTGTCGATGGTCCGCAACACCCTGCTCAACTATGCGGGGCAGGCGTACGCCATCGTCATCGGCATCCTGATCCAGCCGTTCTACCTCGGCCACCTGGGCGCCGAGGCCTACGGCCTGATCGGCTTCTTCGCGGTGCTGCAGAGCTGGCTGTTGCTGCTGGATGTCGGCCTGTCGCCGGCGCTGGTGCGCCAGGTGGCACACGGTCGCGGGGCCAACGGCGAAGGCCAGGACCAGGCGCGCCTGCTGCGTTCCTTCGAGCTGATCCTGCTGCCGCTGACCTTGCTCAGCAGCCTGGCGGTGTGGGGCAGCAGCCCCTGGATCGCCGGCCAGTGGCTCAACGTGCAGCAGCTGTCGCCGGAGCTGGTGGCGCAGTGCATTGCGTTGATGGGCCTGCTGGTCGCCCTGCGCCTGTACGCCACCCTGTACCGCAGCGCGCTGCAGGGCCAGGAGCTGCACGGCTTCATCAACGCAGTGAACGTGTTCATCACCACCCTGCGCTATTTCGGCGGGCTGTTGCTGGTGGCGCACGTCAGCCAGGACCCGCTGGTGTTCTTCCAGTTCCAGGTGGCGGTGTCGCTGATCGAGGCGCTGCTGCTGGCGGGCAAGGCCTACCTGTGGATGGACGTGCGCCTGCTGACCCGTTTCTGCTGGGACACCGTGCGCCCGGTGCTGCCCTTCGCCCTGGGCATGTCCTTCAGCTCCTGCCTGTGGATCGTGCTCACCCAGCTGGACAAGGTCCTGCTGTCGAACCTGCTGCCCTTGCAGCAATACGGTTACTTCTCTCTGGTGGCGCTGATTGCCGGCGGCATCCTCACGCTGGTCAATCCGCTGGCGCAGTCGCTGCTGCCGCGCATGACCATGCTGGTCGCCGAGCAACGCCACGAAGACATGCAGCAGCTCTATCTCAAGGCGAACCGCTTCGTCTGTGTGCTGCTGTTCCCGATGGTCGCGGTAATCGCCGCTCATGGTCATGACCTGGTCCTGGCCTGGAGCGGCGATGCCGGGGCCGCCAGTTGGTGCCGGCCGATCCTGGCCTGGTACGTACTCGGCTCAGGCCTGCTGGCGGTGGCCAGCTTCCAGTTCTATCTGCAGTACGCCCACGGCCAGCTGCGCATGCACATCTGGTACAGCGTCATCTCCACCCTGGTGAGCGTGCCGCTGGTGATCGCCAGCGCGTACCTCTACGGCGTGCTCGGTGTGGCCGTGTGCTGGTTCGGCCTGCGCCTGGCGTCGTTCCTGATCTGGCCGGCGATCGTGCACCGCACCTTCGCCCCCGGCCTGCATGGCGCATGGATGCGCGACACCCTGCAGATCGCCGCGCTGAGCGCCGCCGGGCTGTTGCTCAGCGAGCCCATCTACGCGCTGCTGGCCCGCTCCGGCGAGCGCCTGTGGCTGCTGGCGGCGCTGGCCGTGTGCGGCCTGATCACCCTGTTCCTCGTGGGCGCGGGCTCTGCCCCGGCTTTGCTGCGCCTGTTCAAACCGTCCCACAAGCCGAGTGTCTAGACATGGATATCCGCTCCGAGCTGCAGATCCTCTCCAACTGGCCGGAAGACCCCAAGCCTCTCCTGAGCATCGTTTGCCTGGCCTATAACCAGGTGAACTACATCGGCCGCACGCTGGACAGCTTCCTCGAGCAGGTCACCGACTTCCGCTTTGAAGTGCTGGTCAACGACGACGCCTCCAACGACGGCACCAGCGAGCTGATCGCCGACTACGCCGCGCGCTACCCGCACATCATCAAGCCGATCTTCCACAAGGAAAACCAGTACTCCAAGGGCGTGTCCCACGGCCTGCCGGTGTTCCGCAAGGCGCGTGGCCGCTACATCGCCTACTGCGAGGGCGACGACTACTGGACCGACCCGCGCAAGCTGCAGATCCAGGTCGACTTCCTGGAGAAGAACCCGGACTACGTGATCACCTACCACGACGCCTACACCTACAACGAGGGCGGCGTGATCAAGCCCCGGCAGCTCACCGGCAAGTACCGTCGCGATGCCAGCCGCCTGGAGCTGCAGCAGGCGCGGCCGATCTCCACGCTCACCACCTGCTTCCGCAATGTCCTCACCGAAATGCCCGAGGAGCTGCGCACCACGCGCATGGTCGACCTGTGCTGGTGGTCGCTGCTGGGGGCCTTCGGCAAGGGCCGTTTCATCGAGGAAATCCGTCCCGCCGCCTACCGCGTGCACCAGGGCGGGATCTTCTCCATGCAGGCCGACCGCGTGCAGCAGCAGATGACCCTGCACACCTACTACTGCCTGTCGCGCTACTACCAGCGCCTGGGGAACCAGGAGCTCAACGAGTACTTCCTGATGCAGGTCTGCCGGATGTCCATGGCGGCCATCTCGCCGGTTCGCAAGATCCAGGCGTTCCTGATGCTGGTCGGCAACCACGGCGCCAACCTGCTCAAGCGGCTCAACCCGATTCAGGCGCGCTGAGCCGCGCCAACTCACTGGAGGATGGAAGTCCATGAGTGTCATGCCCCAATCGCGCCTGGAAACGCTCCAGGACACCCGCATCGACGTCGCCGGCCTGCTGCGCCTGCTGTTCGATCACAAGAAGATGATCCTCGCCGTCACCGGCCTGTTCGCCGTGCTGGGGATCTTCTACGCGGTGGTCGCCACCCCCATCTACGTCTCCGGCGCGATGATCCAGATCGAGCAGAAGAAGAATGGGCTCAACGGTACGCCGGAGGTGATCAATCGCCCCGACTCGGTGTCGATCGCCTCCACCGAGATCGAGCTGCTCAAATCCCGCGCCGTGCTGGGCAAGGCGGTCGAGCTGCTGAAGCTCGACATCATCGCCAAACCCAAGCGCCTGCCGCTGATCGGTGACTACCTGGCGCGGCGTTACCATCCCGAGGCCGGGCAGACCCTCGCCGCGCCCTGGCTGGGCCTGGGCGCCTACGGCTGGGGCGGCGAGCAGATCAAGGTGTTCTCCCTCGACGTGCCGGAAGAGTACCTGGGCGAGCCGCTGACCCTGGTGGCCGATGGCGGCGACGCCTACCACCTGCTCAACGCCGACGACCAGCTGATCCTGCGCGGCGAGCTGAAGAAAACCGTGATGGAGAAGGGCTTCAGCATCGAGGTGGACGAGCTCGTGGCGCGCCCCGGCACCGAGTTCATCGTGGCGAAGAATCGCCTGCTGACCACCACCCTGAACTACCAGAAGCTGCTCAAGGTGGCCGAGGCCGGCAAGGACTCCGGGATCATCTACATGACCCTGGAGGACCCGAACCCGCTGCAGGCTGACCGCATCCTCGACAAGATCAGCCACCTCTACGTGCTGCAGAACGTCGAGCGCAGCTCCGCCGAAGCTTCCCAGCGCCTGCAGTTCCTGCGCTCGCAGCTGCCGGTGGTACGCCTGGACCTGGAGAAGGCCGAGGCCGCCTACAACGCCTACCAGACCACCGCCAAGTCGGCCGACATCAGCGTCGAGACCCGTGGTGTGCTGGACCAGGTGGTGGGCATCGACAACCAGCTCTCCGAGCTCAAGCTCAAGCGCGCCGAGTACGACCGCCTCTATACCCCGACGCACCCGCTGTACCAGGCGCTGAACAAGCAGATGGGCAGCCTGGAGGACCGCAAGGCACAACTGCAGAAACGCATCCAGACCCTGCCGGCCACCCAGCAGGAACTGCTGCGCCTGTCCCGTGACATGCAGGTCACCCGGCAGACCTACACCAACCTGCTGAACAAGGCCCAGGAGCAGGACATCATCCGCGCCGGCACCATCGGCAACGTGCGCGTGATCGACACCGCCCAGGCCAACGTCGAGCAGCCGGCCAAGCCGATGCGCAAGGTCATCGTGCTGCTCGCCACCCTGCTGGGCTTCTGCGTCGCACTGGGCATCCTGTTCCTGCGCCAGGCCTTCTACCGTGGCGTGGAGAACCCCGAGGCGATCGAACAGCTCGGCCTCTCGGTGCTCGCCGCGATTCCCTACTCGCGGCAGCAGGAGCGCCTGGAGAAGGAACGCAAGGGCGACATCCTCGGCCACACGCCCAAGCTGCTCGCCGCTTCCACCCCCGGCGACCTGGCCAACGAGGCGATCCGCAGCCTGCGCACCAACCTGCATTTCGCCCTGCTCGAAGCGCGCAACAACGTGGTGATGCTCACCAGCCCGGCGCCGGGCGCCGGCAAGTCGTTCGTCTCCAGCAACCTGGCGGCCATCGTCGCGCAATCGGGGCTGCGCACCCTGCTGATCGACGCCGACATGCGCAAGGGCTACCTGCACCGGGTGTTCGGCCTGACCCCGCGCCACGGCCTGTCCGATGCGCTGAGTTCGCACCGCCCGCTGAGCGAGGTGATCCTGCCCACCGAGGTGCCGGAGCTGGACTTCATCTCCTGCGGCTTCGCCGCGCCGAACCCCTCCGAACTGCTGATGCACGACAACTTCGCCCAGCTGCTGCGCGATGCCTCGGCCATGTACGACCTGGTGATAGTCGACACCCCGCCGGTGCTGGCGGTGACCGACGCCGCGCTGGTCGGCCGGCTGTGCGGCATCTGCCTGCTGGTGACGCGCTTCGGCCAGAGCCCGGCGAGCGAGATCGACACCGCGCGCCGCCGCCTGGGGCAGAGCGGCATCCACCTGCAGGGCGCGATCCTCAACGGCGTCAAGCGCAAGGCCTCCACCGCAGCCTACGACTACGGTGCCTACGCCTACCGCTACGACGCCAAGGACTGAAAAAGGAATCTAGGGAAGGGATGCAGCCATGGTCCACATCGTCAGCCTCATGCAGCCGTACCTGTTCCCCTACCTGGGGTACTTCCAGCTGATCGCCGCGAGCAGCCTGTTCATTCTCGGCGACAGCCTGCAGTACACCCGGCGTGGGTGGATCAACCGCAATCGACTGCTGGTCGGCGGGAAGATCTGGCAGTTCAGCTTCCCGCTGGAGCAGGGCTCGCAGACCCAGGCGATCAACGAGCGACGGCTGAGCGAGCAGATGCGTCTGTCCAACCAGCGCCTGCTGCACACCATCCGCCATGCCTATCACCGCGCGCCGTGCTACCCGCAGGTGATGCCGCTGCTGGAGGAAATCCTCGAACACCCCGAGCGCAACCTGTCGCACTTCGCCGAGCACTCGCTGCGTCGCCTCTGCCACTACATGGGCATCGACACGCCCATGGCGCGGGTCTCGGAGCTGGAGCTGGCGCAGGATATCGGCCGCGACCAGCGCCTGATCGAGGCCGTGAAGCAGGCCGGCGGCGACGTCTACCTCAACCCCGAGGGCGGCCGTCACCTGTATTCGCCGGAGGTGTTCAACGCCCATGGCCTGGAGCTGCAGTTCCTGCGCATGGACCCGGTGAGCTACCCGCAATTCAGCCCGGATTTCGTCCCCAGCCTGTCGATCATCGACGTGCTGATGTTCAACCCGCCGGATGAACTGCAACGCCTGCTCGGCCGCTACACCCTGGAGCGGCCCGCGCCCTCGTCCGAGATCCTTGGGGAGTACGAGTCATGAACGCCATCGTCAGCGTGCAAGCCGGGCAGTACCGCTGGTACCTCATCCAGACCAAGCCACACCAGGAGCTGCGCGCCGTGGAGAACCTCGCCCGCCAGGGCTTCTCCTGCTACCACCCGGTGGTGGGGCAGGCCGGCCGGTCGCAGCCGCTGTTCCCCGGCTACCTGTTCATCCGCCTGGATCAGCAGCACGACAACTGGTTCCCGATCCGCTCCACCCGTGGCGTGGCGCGCATCGTCAGCTTCGGCCCGCAGCCCCTGGCCGTGGCCGACGAGCTGGTCGAGGGAATTCGCCAGCGCCTGGCCGCTGCGCCGCAGCGCCCCGCCAGCGGCTTCCACGAAGGCCAGGTGGTGCGTGTGAAGTGCGCCGGCGACTGCGAAGTGGAGGCGATCTTCCTCTGCGACGACGGCACCCAGCGCGGACTGATCCTGCTCAACCTGCTGCAACGCGAACAACGCATCCGGGTCCCGCTCAGCCAGCTGTCGGCGGCGGGCGGCAACAGCGGCTGGCGCACCTGAAGCGCGCGGCTCCCAAACGACAAGGCACAAGGGCAAGGAGGAGTGGCGAGATGAATGGATCGACCGTGCTGGTGACGCTGACCTATGGCGATCGCCTTCAGTACCTGGAAGAACTGCTGGCCCGTGCCTTCCGCGAGAAGGACATCACCCGCGCCATCGTTGTCAGCAATGCCTCGGTGGCCGAGCTGGACCAGCTGTTCATGCTATGGCCCAACCGCGTGCAGGTGATCGAACTGGACAGCAACACCGGCTCGGCCAATGGTTACGCCGTGGGCATCGAGGCTGCGCTGAAGACCGGCTGCGACTTCATCTGGCTGATGGATGACGACAACGCGCCGACGCCGGGGTCGTTCCCGCTGCTCAAGCAACGCCTGATCGACTGTGCCCTGCGCCATGGCAGCGACAACACCGCCGTGCTGGGCTTCCGCCCGACCCACCAGGCCGACGTCGCCTCCGGCGTACCGACCCGTTTCATCGCCCCGCCGCGCTCCAGCTACTTCGGTTTCCATGTCCGCCAGCTGCCCTACAAGCTCTGGCGCCGTACTCCCTGGGGCAGGCCGAAGCCGCGCCCGGCGCAGCCGCTGCTGGAGCTGCCGTTCGCCTACTACGGCGGCCTGCTCGGCCACGCCGACCTGTTCCGCCGTATCGGCCTGCCGCGCCGCGACCTGGTGCTCTACGCCGACGACACCGAATACACCTTCCGCATCGGCAACCTGGGTGGCCACCTCTACCTGGTGCCCGAGGCCGGCCTGGATGACCTGGAGAACTCCTGGAACATCAAGGCGCGCACTTCCAACATCTACGAGACCTACCTGCTGGGCAGCTCCGACCTGCGCGCCTACTACGCCGCGCGCAACCAGGCCTGGTTCGACAAGAACCTGTGGGTCACCTCGCCGCTGATGTACCGCTTCAACCGCTGGGTGTTCATCCGCCTGCTGCACTTCTTCGCCCGCCGCCACCAGCGCGAGAGCCGCCTGGCCCTGCTGCTGCAGGCGATCCGCGACGGCGAGGCCGGCGCGCTCGGCATGAACCGGGCCTACCCGCTATGAGAGTGCTGCTGCTCAACACCCTCTACGCCCCGCACATCGGTGGCGGGGCGGAGGTCATGCTGCAGCACATGGCCGAGGGCCTGGGTGGCCGTGGCCACGAGGTGCGGGTGCTGAGCACCGGTCCCGATGCCGGCCTGCAACGCGAGACGGTCAATGGCGTGGCGGTGCTGCGCGCCGGCGTGCGCAACCTCTACTGGCCCTTCGACGACGTCAGCCACGGGCCGCTCAAGCGCCTGGCCTGGCATGCCCTGGATCGCTACAACCGCGGCATGCGCGCGGTGCTGGCGCAGGTGCTGGAGGAGGTCGAGCCGGATCTGGTGGTCTGCCACAACCTCTCCGGCTGGTCGATCTCCGCCTGGGACGCGATCCGCGCCGCCGGCCTGCCCATCGTACAGATCCTTCACGACCAGTACCTGACCTGCCCGCGTGGCGTGCGCTTCCACAAGGGGCGCCACTGCCAGCAGCAATGTGCGCCCTGCGCACTGCTGCGGCGCTCCCACGCCACTGCCTCGGCCCCGGTCGATGCGGTGGTCGGCGTCAGCCGCTACCAGCTCAATGCGCTGCTCGATGCCGGCTACTTCACCGGCAGCCAGACCCATGTGGTCTACAACGGCTCGCCCATGGCGGACCTGCCGGCTGCGCCGCCCTCGGCCGGGCGCCGCCCGCTGCGCTTCGGCTTCATCGGCGCACTGACCCCGAACAAGGGCGTGGAGTGGCTGATCGAGCAGTTCCAGGAGCGCGGTGACGATGCCTCGCTACTGATCGCCGGGCGTGGCGACGGCGCCTACGTCAACCAGCTCAAGTCCCTCGCCGACCCGCAGCGCGTGCACTTCGTCGGCTACCGCAAGGCCGCCGAGTTCTTCGCCGAGATCGACGTCGCCGTGGTGCCCAGCCTGGCCCCGGAATCCTTCGGCCTGGTGGCGCTGGAGGCCTGCGCCCACCACCTGCCGGTGATCGCCTCGCGCATGGGTGGGCTGGTGGAGATCGTCCAGGACGAAGTCAACGGCCTGCTCTGCTCGCCCGCCGAGCCCGCCTCGCTGGGCGCCGCCATCCAGCGCCTGGTGCGTGACCCGGCGCTGCGCCAGCGCCTGGCCGCGCGCGCCCGTGAAGTCGTGGCACCGATGCTCAGCGTGGAGCGGATGCTCGACGAGTACGAAGCCATCCTGCGCCACACCCTGCTTACCCGTGGAGTCCAGCATGGAACTGCAATCCCCGTATCCACGCTTTGAGCTGGACCGCCGCGTGACCTTCGACCGCTCGTTGCTGGCGCTCGGGGTGCTGATGGCGTTGCTGCTGGTGGAGACCTTCAACGGTGCGCTGCGCTTCTACACCGACCACGCCGGGCTGTCGGCCATCGTCTACCTGCCCAAGGTGGCCTGCGTCATTGCGGTGGCCTGGGAGCTCTTCACTCGCCCGCAGCAACGCGGCCTCTGGCTGCTGCTGATCCTCGCGGCGGCATCGCTGCTGCTGGGGCGGCTGCACGGCGCCGAGTTCAAGAGCGGCTTCTTTGCCGTGTTCATCTACGCGCCGCTGCTGTTCGGCCTGCTCTGCGGCCCGTACCTGGAAATGCACCGCAAGGCGGTGGGCTGGATCATTGCCTTCTGCTTCCTCGCCTCCCTGGCCGGGATTGCCCTGGACCTGCTGATCAACGTGCCCTGGAAGGGTTACACCTACTCCATGGGCGGCGTCGAGATCAGTGGCAACCGCTCCTGGAGCGCCTACGGCCTGGACCGTATCGCCGGCTTCTCGCGGATGTCCTCGAGCCTGGCGATGATGCTGGCGGTCTTCAGCCTGTACCTGGGCTCCTTCCGCCTGCCCCTGCTGGCGCGCGGGCTGCTCTACCTGGTGGCGCTGGTGGGCATCGTCCTGACCACCAACAAATCCTCCGCCGGCGCCTTCTTCGTCGCCCTGCTGGTGATGGGCATCAGCCGCCAGCGCCTGCTGTTCCTGTTCGCCGCCCTGCTGGTGGTGCTCGGTGCGCTGCTGCTGCCGCTGTACGGCCTGTACGCCCAGGTCGACCCCTACCTGGCCAGCGCCACCGGCGACAACCTGATGGGCTCGATGGTGGATCGCCTGGTCAACACCTGGCCGAACC
Source organism: Enterobacterales bacterium AE_CKDN230030158-1A_HGKHYDSX7 (assembly GCA_046940325.1). Classification (GTDB taxonomy): domain Bacteria; phylum Pseudomonadota; class Gammaproteobacteria; order Pseudomonadales; family Pseudomonadaceae; genus Pseudomonas. The sequence continues at coordinate 125,502 of JBKYMN010000008.1, forward strand.
TGATCAAGGTGATGGACTACAACGGCTGGATCTACACCGGCGCCGGCCTGGGCATGACGGGCAGTGCCTATGCGGCCTTCCCGATCTTCGGCGTCGAGCAACTGGCGGTGGCGGACAACTCGCTGCTCTACCTCTGGTGCCTGTTCGGCGTCGCCGGCGTGGCCCTCTATCTGCTGGCGGTGCCGATGCTGATGCGCCTGCAGCGCCAGCCGGGGCCCGAGGCGCGGGCGTTGCTGGGCATCGCCTTCTGCGTGCTGCTGATCGGCTGGACCAGCGATGTGCTCGAATCGCAGATACCCAGCCTGTTCCTTGGCCTGGCCATCGGCCGCGCGCTGCGCCTGCCGGGCGAGAAGGCCCCGCAACCGGCACCGCGCACCCTGCGCCTGCAGGGCGGCATGCTCAGCCTGCTGGCCTGCGCGCTGCTGCTCGGTGGTGTGTTGCAGACGCCCCCGGCGATGGCCAAGGAAGCCCCGCTGGCCAACCTCGGCGAGGCGGAGTTCATCGTCGGCGCCAGCACCCACCAGAACATCCGCCCGGGCAATCGCGACGGCATCAATCGCCTGGCGAGCCAGGCGGGTATCACCTCGTTCCGCGACGATGCCTACTGGTCCAGCGTCGAGCGCGAACGTGGCGTTCTATCCATCGATGCCGCCTGGCGCGCGCAACTGCGCAGCACCCGCAGCTTAGGTCTCGACACGCTGCTGATCCTGGGCAACGAGAACCAGTTCTACGGCAACGCCAAGCCGCGCGACGACGCCTCCCGCGAGGGTTACCTGCGCTACGTGCGTTACCTCGTCCGCAGCTTCAAGGGGCAGGTCGCCTTCTACGAAGTGTGGAACGAATGGGACTCGGAAAACGCCACCGACAAGGACTTCAGCGATGACTACCTGACCCTGGTGCGCGCCGCCGCCAAGGTCATCCGCGAGGAGGACCCGCAGGCCAAGGTGCTGGCCGGCGCCGTCACCCTCAAGGGTATCCGCCAGGGCTTTGCCGAGCGCATCGTCGCGGGCGGCGCGCTGGACGTCGTCGACGGCATCTCGCTGCATCCGTCGGTTTATTGCGAGGGCGAGATGTCCACCCCGGAAGCCTGGCTGAACTGGTTCCAGGGCGTGAACCAGAAGCTGGAGAACGCCGCGGGCAAGCCGGTGCCGCTGTACTTCACCGAATTCAGCTGGCCGGCCCACGAGGGTGACTGCGGCATCAGCCGCGAGCGCCAGGCCGCCTACCTGGCGCGGGCCTACGTGCTGGTGCGCAGCCTGCCCAACGTCAAGGGCGCCTGGTGGTACGACCTGGTGGACGACGGTATCGACCGCACGGACATGGAGCACAACTTCGGCCTGCTCACCGCCGGCGGCCAACCCAAGCCGGCCTACCACGCCATGGCCAGCATCGCCGACATCATCGGCCGCTATCGCTTCGTCGGTCGTGTGCCGAACCAGGACCCGAACGTCTACCTGCTGCGCTTCGCCAGGGCCAGTGAGGAAATCCTGGTGGCCTGGACCCTGGGCCAGGAACAGACCCTGAAGATCACCAGCAAGCCCGGCAGCAGCGACACCCTCTGGCGCCTGGACGCCGTCGAAGGGATCGCCCGCCGCGAAGGCCGGCCGGTGCCCTGGCAGTGCCCCGAAGGCGGCGGCGACTGTCAGGCCAGCATTCGTATCGACGACTCGCTCACCCTGGTGCGCAGTGCGTCGGCCCCGCAACTGTCGTTGCGCTGACCCATCACGGAGAAGCTCCCATGATCGTGATCAACGCGCGTTTCCTCACCCAGCCGCTCAGTGGCGTGCAGCGCTTCGCCGAGCAGATCTCGCTGTCGCTGGCGCGGCTGCGCAGCGACCTGCACTTCGTCGCGCCGCCCGGCGAAATCCTCCGTCCGGAGATCGCCAGCCAACTGCGTGTCGAACAGATCGGCAGCCGCCATGGACACCTCTGGGAGCAGGTCGACCTGCCGCTGTGGCTGGCCCGTCATGGGCGGCCGCTGCTGGTCTCGCTGTGCAGCACGGCGCCGCTGGCCTACGCGAATCAGGTGGTGACCCACCACGACATCACCTACGTGCGCCATCCGGAAAGCTTCTCGTGGAAATTCCGCGCGCTGTACCGGCTGATGATCCCGCTGATGCTGCGGCGCTCGCTGGCGCAGGTCACGGTCAGCGAGTTCTCCCGCGAAGAGATCGCTTCGCACTACGGCATCGACCCCAAGGGTATCCACGTGATCGCCAATGCCGTGTCCGCCGAGTTCTGCGCCGGCCTGGAGCCGGCGGCCGGTGAGCGTCCCTATGTGCTGGCGGTGTCCTCGCCGGCGGCGCACAAGAATTTCGCCCGGCTGATCGAGGCCTTCCGCCTGCTCGGCGAGCTGGACGTGGAGCTGCGCATCGTCGGCGCCGCCAACCGCAGCTTCGTCGACGCGCAACTGCAGCAGAGCGGGCAGGGCGACCGGGTGCGCTGGCTGGGGCGGCTGGACGATGACCAGCTTATCGAGCAGTACCGCAACGCCGCCGTCTTCGCCTTTCCCTCGCTCTACGAAGGCTTCGGCATTCCACCGCTGGAAGCGCAGGCCTGTGGCTGCCCGGTGGTGGCCGCCAGCAGCGCCTCGATCCCCGAAGTGCTGGGCAACTCGGTGCTGTACTTCGACCCGCTCGATCCGCCCGGCATTGCAGCCGCCCTGCGCCGCGTGCTGCTCGACCACCCGTTGCGCGCCGAGCTGCGGCGCCTGGGGCAGGAGAATGTCCTGCGCTACTCCTGGGACATCTCCGCGCTGCAGCTTTCCAGCCTGATCGACCGATTTCTGATGGAGCGCGCGGACTGCCCGACGCGTTTCGACGCCAAGCAGATCGCCAAGCAAGGAGGCAGATCATGAAGGGCATCATCCTCGCCGGTGGCTCCGGCACCCGCCTGCACCCCATCACCCTGGGGGTGTCCAAGCAACTGCTGCCGATCTACGACAAACCGATGGTCTACTACCCGCTGTCGGTGCTGATGCTGGCCGGCATCGACGAGATCCTGCTGATCTGCACACCCACCGACCTGCCCAGCTTCCGCGCCCTGCTCGGCGATGGCGAGTCCTTCGGGGTGCACCTGCAGTACGCCGTGCAACCCTCGCCGGATGGCCTTGCACAGGCCTTCCTGATCGGCGCCGAGTTCATCGGCGACGACTCGGTATGCCTGGTGCTGGGCGACAACATCTTCTACGGCCAGGGCTTCACCGAGACCCTGCGCGAAGCCGCCGCCCGCACGCACGGCGCCACGGTATTCGGCTACCAGGTGGCGGACCCGGCGCGCTTCGGCGTGGTGGAGTTCGACGCTGGCGGCCGGGTGCTTTCCATCGAGGAAAAACCCCGCGCGCCGCGCTCCAACTACGCCGTCACCGGCCTGTACTTCTACGACAACCGCGTGGTGGAGATGGCCCGCCGGATATGTCCCTCGGCCCGTGGCGAGCTGGAAATCACCGATATCAACAACCTCTACCTGGAGCTGGGCGAACTGCACGTGAGCCTGCTCGGTCGCGGGTTCGCCTGGCTGGACACCGGCACCCACGAATCGCTGATGGAAGCCGGCCATTTCGTGCAGACCATCGAGGAACGTCAGGGACTGAAGGTCGCCTGCCTGGAGGAAATCGCCTACCAGCAGGGCTGGCTCAGCGAGGCGCGCCTGGCGTTGCAGGCCGAGCGCCTGAGCAAGACCGGCTATGGCCGCTACCTGCAGCAGCTGCTGCTGGACAAGCGACCGTGAACCCGCACCCGGCGAGCCCCAGGCGGGCCCACCGGTACTGCGCCCGATAACGGACTGCGATAACGAAGCAGCGGCGCCAGGAGCGACGTCGGACATCGCGAGGTCATCATGCCCAACAAGACAAAAGGAATTCTGCGTGCGCACCAGTCGCTGATCTCGCTGGCGCATCGCCTGAGCGACATCCTGGTGATCGTGCTCACCGGGGTCGCCCTGCTCAGCGCCGGCGATGGCGTGCTGGACGCACAGATCTGGGTCTCGGTACTGCTCTGTGTGATGCTGTTCCACTGGCTCGGCGAGCTGAACCAGCTCTACGGCTCGTGGCGCGGCGAGTCGCTGCTGCGCGAATCGCTGAGCGTCACCCTGTACTGGTCGCTGGCGTTCTTCGCCGTGCTGCTGCTGGATATCTCCCTGCGCCATGTGGAGCTGGAAGAGCCGCGCCGGCTGGGCTGGTTCGCCGCCGCGCTGCTGATCATGGGCGGCTATCGCCTGGCCATCCGCATGCTGCTGCGCATCGCCCGGCGGCACGGCTTCAACAGCCGCAACGTGGCCATCTACGGCACCGGCGAAGTCGGCGCGCGGCTGGCCGAGACCATCCTCGCCGCGCCCTGGATGGGCCTGCGCCTGATCGGTTTCTACGACGACCGCCCGCAGCAGATGGAACTGGGCGAACGGGTGCCGGTGAAAGGTGACCGCCTGGCGCTGATCGAGGCCGCCCGCTCGGGGCAGATCGACAAGGTCTACCTGACCCTGCCGCTGTCCCGCGAGCCGCTGCTCAACGAGCTGATCCGCGAGCTCTCCGACACCACGGTGTCGGTCTACCTGATCCCCGACCTGTTCATGTTCGACCTGCTGCACGCACGCAGCGAGAGCATCAACGGGCTGGCCACCATCAGCATCTTCGACACACCCATGGACGGCCCCAATGCCGTGCTCAAGCGCATCGAGGACGTGGTGCTGGCCTCGCTGATCCTGCTGCTGATCGCTGTGCCCATGCTGCTGATCGCCGTTGCGGTGAAGCTCACCTCGCCCGGCCCGGTGCTGTTCCGGCAGACCCGCTACGGCATGGATGGGCGGCCGATCCGCGTGTGGAAATTCCGCAGCATGACGGTGATGGAAGACGGCGCCGCCGTCACCCAGGCCTCGCGCAACGATTGCCGCATCACCCCGCTGGGCGCCTTCCTGCGGCGCACCTCGCTGGATGAATTGCCACAGTTCTTCAACGTCTTGCTCGGCGACATGTCGGTGGTCGGCCCACGCCCCCACGCCGTGGCGCACAACGAGCAATACCGGCGTCAGGTCAGCCGCTACATGCTGCGTCACAAGGTCAAGCCGGGCATCACCGGCTGGGCCCAGGTGAACGGCTGGCGTGGCGAAACCGACACCCTGGAGAAGATGCAGAAACGCATCGAGTTCGACCTGGACTACATCGAGAACTGGTCCGTCTGGTGGGACCTGAAGATCGTCATGCTGACCCTGTTCAAAGGGTTTGTTCACCGCAACGCGTACTGAAGTCCCCACTTTCCGCTCAAGGAAGGATTGCCATGAAAAATCTGCTCGCTTTCAGTCTCGTAGTCGGCAGTCTGGCGCTACAAGGCTGTGTTTTCTCACCCGGTCAACACATGACGGATTCCGATGTCCAGCGCGAGGCGCAGAAGCAGGGGATGAACATCACCCTCGTGCCCATCACGCCCCAGGTGCTGCAGCATCAGGAGGCCGCTGCCGCCGCCAGGCCCGGCGTGCCGACGGAGCTGCTGAACTACCGCCCGCCCCAGGAGGACTACGTGATCGGTGGCGGCGACGTGCTGCTGGTGACCGTCTGGGACCACCCGGAACTGACCAGCCCTGGCTCCACCCAGCAGATGGAGGCCAACGGCCGCGTGGTCGGCGCCGACGGCAACATCTTCTTCCCCTATGCCGGCGTGGTTCGCGCCGAAGGGCAGACGCCGGCGCAATTGCGCTCCAGCCTGGCCCGGCGGCTGGGCAACAAGGGCATCGTCGACCCGCAGGTGGACGTCACCGTGTTGCGTTATGCAAGCCAGCACGTAGTGCTCTCCGGGGCCTTCCAGAATGGCGGCCAGGTCGAGCTGAACAACACCCCCACGACCCTGGTGCAGGCGGTCAGCAAGGCTGGCGTGATTGCCGGCGAGGCAGACCTGTCCGGGCTGACCTTCAAGCGTGACGGCCGCGAGTACGTGATCGACGTCGACGCGCTGAACCGCTCAGGGTCGACCCTGAGCGGCATCTACCTGAAGAGCGGCGACCAGATCCACCTGCCCTACAACGACCGCAAGAAAGTCTACGTGGTCGGTGAAGTGGAACGGCCGCAGGTGGTGACCTATCGCACTACCGGCCTGTCGCTGCTGGAGGTGCTCGGCAACGCCGGTGGCCTGAGCCCGGAAACCTCCGATGGCGACTCGGTCTACGTCATCCGCGGCAACCCGGAGTCGGTCGCCGGTACCGCGCCGGGCGCCTTCCAGGCCCAGGTCTTCCACCTGGAAGCCAAGCGCCCGACCGCCTACGCCCTGGCCAAGGAATTCGCCATGCAGCCACAGGACGTGGTCTTCATCGGCCCGGCCAATATCACTCGCTGGAACCGTTTCATCAGCCAGTTGCTGCCGTCGGCAGCCTTCATTGGCACCAGCGCGGCGGTGGGCAACAACTGAACCGCTGGCCGGCCCGGGCCCAGGTCCGGGCTGGCCTGAACCCGGCTCTCCAGTCTTGCGCGCCAGCTTGGGGATTTTTCCTACGCTTCTGAGCGAATCACTGGAATCGACTCCTCACCCGAGGGTGGCCAATATCGCCGCCATCGGGTGCAGGGACGCACCACTCCTAAGGCGGGCTCCACTCCGCCGCTCTCCTTTGGGACCTTCCCCTAGCACAGGGTCCCGAACCCGCCCGCGTTGCAGCGCCGGCGGGTTTTTTTTGCCCCTCATCTGGCGCTCTGCGCCTCCGGCCAAGTGCCCGAAGAGATTTCCGGCGCTCGGGATGGCTTGGCTTCTGGTGCTCAAGCCATTGCCATACCTCCCCTTTGCGATGGGCCCTGAGGCCGGTCGCAAAGGGGCGTGAGGATCAAGGGATCAGGACGGCGCGCCCCGAAACCCTGCCTTTCTCGAGCAGTTCGTAGACTTCCGGTGCCTTGTCCAGCGGGTACTCGGTAATGTCGGCCGCGATGCGGCCACTGCGCGCCAGGGCGAGCACCTCCATCAACTCGGCGCGGCCGCCCCAGAAGGGCGTGCAGATTTCGCAGCCGAACGGCGCGCTGCCGGCATGGAGGTCATGATGGCCGCCGCCCAGCCCGACGATGCTCCAGTGGCTGTCGCGTCCCAGTACCTGGGCGCCCAGGTCGATGGTTGGTTGAATGCCGACGCAGTCCAGCACCAGGACGGCGCCGCGCGGACCGACGATGCCTTTGATGCTGTCGATGGCGGATTCGAGGTGGCGGGTGTTGACCGTGTGGTCGGCGCCATGTTTTTTCGCCTGGGCGAGTTTCGCGTCATCGACGTCGCCGGCAATGATGCGCACGCTGCTGAGGACGCGCAGCAGTTGCACGGCCATATGGCCCAGCCCACCGACGCCGAGGACGACGACGGTGGTGTCGGGCGTCAGTTTGGGCAGGACGCGCTTGATCGCATGGTAGGGCGTGAGCGCGGCATCGCTGAGCGGCGCGGCATGCCGTGGTTCCAGGCCGTCCAGTGGAACCAGCAGGCGTGTGGAGGGGACGAGCATGTACTGCGCCATGCCGCCATCCAGGCCCAAACCGCCGCCGGCGCCTTTGAGCGTGCCGGCGTTCTCGCAGTAGTTCTCCATCGAGCATTGGCAGGCGTGGCAGTGACCGCAGCCCCAGGGCCCGTAGATGGCGACGCCATCGCCTTCGCGGAAACCCGTGACGCCCGGGCCGCACTCGGCGATCCAGCCGGCGTTTTCATGGCCGAGGGTGAAGTTCACGAGGGGGCCCAGCCCATGTTGGAGGATGTGCAGGTCGGAGTGGCACACACCGGCGCCCCCTATCTTCACCACCACTTGCCCCGGCCCCGCCTTGGGAGTGGGAACCTCTTCGATCGCAACCGGTAGGCCAGCACCCTTGAATCGTACGGCTTTCATAAGAGCTCCATCGAAATCGTCATTGGTGTGATGTCGGTTCGCTGCCTGTCGTGGCAGCGGACAACTCGATCCGCCTGACTTCGAGTTCAGGCAGCCAGCCTGCAAGGCTGACGGCCATTCGAGCATAGAGCCGGCCGAGGCCGTAGCGGCGGGCCTGCGGAGCGTCGGCGGCCTTCGTAAGTTTGATGGCGGTCACTGCCGTGGGCGGGTTTTTGCCCAGGTTGTCGCCGTGTGGCGGGTCGTCGGTGACGGGGAAGTCGACGACTGCGCTGGCTTGCTTCTGCGGACAAGCAGCTTGGTGTCATCGAGGGGCTTTCAAGCGGGGGAGGGGCGGAACGCAGGCGTGGATGGCTTTATATTCCATTAAGAGATTACATAGTAATAATTAATTCTTTTTTGATTTATAGAGCTTCTTTTATCGTGGCCCCCAAGCGTTGCCGTGAGGCGAAGTGGGGGTGGCGGTTATCCGCCAGGGCAAAGGGGGTTCGTGGCGGTTTTCCGCTGGTTTTTCTGAAGGAATTTGCTTGCAGATTGTTCTGAGTGTCGGAAGTGGCGGGGGTGTCAGGCACCTGAGGCCGGTTGGCCTGGGGATTGCCTAAGCACTGGCGCATGCCCAGTGCATTGCCACAACAACAAGACACGAGATCCGATCCATGCCATTCCGTTCTGCTACTGCCTTCCCGCCTGCTTGCCTGCGCACGATTCCTGTCTAGGGGCGCGCCGACACAACACCGACTACCGCATGCCGAACGTGCTTGCCACGCCGCGGCCGATGCCTGCCGTTTGGTCGGGCCCAGCTGGAGTCAGTCGTCGCCCTGAATGGCCTGCTTTCCAAGATCAATAAAATGGGGAAATTCCAATGAAAAGCCGCACTCTCACGCAATCGAGCCTCGCGCTCGCCATCGCCGCCGCGGGCCTTGCCCAGTCGGCCATCGCCGGTGGTTTCGTCGAAGACAGCAAGGCCAGCCTGACCCTGCGCAACTTCTACATCAACACCGACAACCGCAACGGCACTGCCGAGCCGAGCAAGCAGGAAGAGTGGGGCCAGGGCTTCCTGCTCAACTACACCTCCGGCTTCACCGAAGGCACCGTGGGCTTTGGCGTCGATGCGCTCGGCCTGCTGGGCGTGCGCCTGGACAGCGGCAAGGGCACTCACTACAACCCGACCAGCTCGAGCTTCTCCGGCACCGTGTTTCCCACCGATGGCGATGGCCGCGCCGTGGATGACTTCTCCCACCTGGGCGCCACCGGCAAGGTGAAGGTATCGAGCACCGTGCTGCAGTACGGCACCCTGCTGCCCAAGCTGCCGGTCGTGACCTACAACGACGGTCGCCTGCTGCCGCAGACCTTCGAAGGTGGCCAGATCACCTCCAACGAGTTCAAGGACCTGACCCTGCTCGGTGGCCAGCTCGAACACATGAAGGGCCGCAGCTCCAGCAACAATGAAGGCCTGTCCATCGCTGGCGCCAACAACGCCCGTACTGGCGAGTTCGTCAACAAGTTCTACTACGGCGGCGCCGACTACAAGCTGACCAAGGACCTGACGCTGCAGTACTACTACGGCAACCTGCAGGACTTCTACAAACAGCACTTCCTCGGCCTGCAGCACAACTGGGCGATCGGCCCGGGCGTTCTGAAATCCGACCTGCGCTACTTCCACAGCAGCGACGACGGCAAGAACGGCCACGACAAGAACTTCTACACCTCCGGTTACTACGGCAACGGCGTGACCAAGGGCGAAGTCGACAACCGTGCCTGGAGCGGCCTGTTCACCTACACCGTCAGCGGCCACAGCTTCGGCGCCGGTTACCAGCAGCTCAGCGGCAACAGTGACTTCCCGTTCATCAACAACGGCGACGGCGCCACCGCCTACCTGATCACCGACGTGCAGATCGGCAAGTTCCTGCGTGCTGGCGAGCGTACCTGGCAGGTCCGCTACGGCTACGACTTCGCCCAGGCCGGCCTGCCGGGCCTGACCTTCCAGACCCTCTATCTGCACGGCGACAACATCGACACCAAGTACGGCGACAAGAGCGAGTGGGAGCGTGATATCTCCCTGGCTTACGTGATCCCGGACGGCACCTTCAAAGGTCTGGGCTTCACCTGGAAGAACGCTGCCCTGCGCAGTGGCCTGCCGACCACCGGCTCGGGCACGGCGACCCAGCGTGACCAGGACGAGAACCGCCTGATCGTCAGCTACACCATTCCGCTGCTGTAAGCGCTACGCGGGAACGAAAAGCCGCTGTCCTCGAAAGAGGCGGCGGCTTTTTTGTGGGCGACGGCCTGGCGCGGTATTGGCTCCCGACGCTGGGGACGGACTATTCCTGGGGCGTTTCAGGATTATGAACCCGCCCTCGGCTGGATCACTTATTGTGCTGCCTGCGGCTTTATGCATCTGGCTGCGATCCTCCGTGAACATCTTCAAAAAGCTGCTGGAATCTGGCTGTTCTCCCGCAAAGGCGAAGGGCTTGCGGCGGCCTTCTCTTATCGTGATGCCGGTCGCGTGCTTGATGCACGCCTGGGCCTGGGGCGTTGCTCCTGGCGGTTACAGGGCAGTTGCCCGGACCCGCTGCGTCACCTGATCGGTGGCTCTACCCGCAGTTGTCGGGCTTTCCACTGACCCACCACCTGCCTCTCTTCCCGCGACCGAGATATCGCAGCGCTCGTGCCCCTGCCGCCGTTCAATGGCGGCCCACGGCCGAGTGTGGCGCCTGCACGAATCTGTCATGGGGAACCTGCAATGAAGCACCGGACACTCACACCCTCGCGCCTGGCAATGGCCATAGCCGCCGTAGGCCTGGCCCAATCCGCCGTCGCGGGCGGTTTTATCGAAGACAGCAAGGCCAGCCTGGATACGCGCAACTTCTACATCAACAACGACAACCGTAACGGCGATGCGCCGCCGAACAAGCAGGAAGAGTGGGGCCAGGCCTTCCTGCTCAACTACCGCTCCGGCTATACCGATGGCACGGTGGGTGTGGGTGTGGATGCATTGGGCATGGAGGGCTTGAGGCTCGACAGCGGCAAGGGCAAGCACTACAACCCGACCAGCAGCGCCTACGGCGGCACGGTGTTCCCGACCGACAGCGACGGCCGCGCGGTGAATGCCTTCGGCAACGTCGGGGTAACCGGCAAGGTCAAGGTATCGGACACCGAGCTGCGCTACGGCACGCTGCAGCCCAAGCTGCCGGTGGTGACCTACAACGACGGTCGCCTGCTGCCGCAGACCTTCACCGGTGGCCAGGTGACGTCCAACGAGTACAAGCCGCTGACCTTCGTGGTCGGCCAGCTCGAGCACATGAAAGGGCGCAATTCGAGCAACTCCGACCAGGGGCTGTCGATCGCCGGCGCCAATGGCGGCAGCACCCCCGACAACGGTCAGTACAGCAACAAGTTCTACTACGCCGGCGCCGACTACAAGATCGGCGAGAACACGCAGGTCCAGTACTACTACGGCAACCTGAAGGACTTCTACAAGCAGCACTTCCTCGGCCTGCTGCACAACTGGGATGTCGGCGTCGGCCAGCTCAAGAGCGACCTGCGCTACTTCCACAGCAGCAGCGATGGCAGCAATGGCGATGACCCGCGCTACTACACCACCGGCTACTACGGCGATGGCTTCACCCGTGGTGAAGTGGACAACCAGGTCTTCAGCGGCCTGCTCACCTACAACCTGTTGGGGCACAGCATCGGCCTGGGCCACCAGGTGCTCAAGGGCGATAGCGATTTCCCCTTCATCAACGACGGCGACGGCGCTAGCACCTATCTGATCACCGATTCGCAGATCGGCAAGTTCCAGCACGCTGGCGAGCGCACCTGGCTGGCGAAGTACGCCTATGACTTCGCCGCCCTCGGCGTGCCGGGCCTGAGCTTCCAGACGGTCTACCTGCGTGGCAGCAATATCGATACCGCCTACGGCGACCAGAATGAATGGGAGCGGGATATCAGCCTGGGCTATGTCGTCCAGGATGGCGTGCTGAAGAACCTCGGCTTCACCTGGAAGAACGCGTCGCTGCGCAGCGGCCTGCCGGCCAGCGCCACCCCCGGCTCGGCCACCCAGCGTGACCAGGATGAGAACCGCCTGATCGTCAGCTACAGCATTCCGCTGCTGTAACGCTCCTGCAGGGGGTATTCCGTGTCATGAAAAAGGCCGTTGCTCCGCGGGAGCAACGGCCTTTTTTGCGGCAGGGGATCAGCGCTTCTGCGGTGCCGGCTGCTGCTGGGTGATGCAGTGGATGTTGCCGCCGCCCAGGAGGATCTCGCGGCCCGGCACCATGACGATCTCGTGCTCGGGGAAGATGCGCTTGAGGGTCGCTTCGGCCTCGGCATCCGCCGGGTCGTCGAAGCGCGGGGCGATGATGCCGCCGTTGACGATCAGGAAGTTGACGTAGGAGCCGGCCAGGCGGATCGACGGATCACGCGGCTGGGTGCCGATCACCAGGTCGATGCCTTCGCATTCGGCTTCGGTGGCGAAGATCGGGCCGGGGATGATGATCTTGTGCACGGTCAGCTGGCGGCCCTTGGCGTCACGGGCCGTCTCCAGCACGCGCATGGCGGCCTGGCAGCGCTCGTAGTTCGGGTCGTTCACATCGTCGGTCCAGGCCAGCAGCACTTCGCCCGGGCGTACGTAGCAGCAGAAGTTGTCGACGTGGCCGTCGGTTTCGTCGTTGAACAGGCCGTCCGGCAGCCAGATCACGGTGTCGATGGCCAGGTGCTCGCGCAGCACGGCTTCGATTTCTTCGCGGCTCATGTGCGGGTTGCGGTTGTGGTTGAGCAGGCATTCCTCGGTGGTGATCAGGGTGCCTTCGCCGTCCACGTGGATGGAGCCGCCTTCGAGCACGAAGCTTTCGGTGCGGTAGCCGTCGCAGCGCTCGATGCCGAGGATCTTGCTCGCCACCTGGTCGTCGCGGTGCCAGGGGAAGTACAGGCCGCCTTCCAGGCCGCCCCAGGCGTTGAAGGTCCAGTCCACGCCGCGCACGTCGCCCTGGTCGTTGGTGACGAAGGTCGGGCCGGTGTCGCGCACCCAGGCGTCGTCGTTGCTGATTTCCACCACGCGGATATTGGCCGCGTCAGCCAGCTGCGCGCGGGCGTTCTCGTACTGGCCGGCGGAGACGCCGATGGTCACCGGCTCGAAGCGGGCAATGGCGCGGGCCACGGCGCTGAAGGCGGCCTGCGCGGGCTTGCCGCCCAGGCGCCAGTTGTCCGGGCGCTCGGGCCAGACCATCCAGGTCTGGGTCTGGGGTTCCCATTCCGCCGGCATGCGGAAGCCATCGGCGCGGGGAGTGCTGGTCAGCGTGGTCATGGGGCGGTCCTTGAGGGTTGCTTCGCAGGATGGGGCGCACGCGGATACTTATCGATGGGTATCGCTGCGCTCCACCCATCCTACGCAGTGGGTTGTGTCAGTCGAGAGGGCGTCGCCGTCGGGTGCCGCGAGCGGCCAGTATAGGTCGCCGGTCATGGCAGCGCGTCGAAGCGTCTTCAGTGGGATGATTTTATATCCGATAAAAATCGAATTATGAAGGGCGATTTCGAAATATTTCGTCCGTATATCTGGATTTTTATCGGATAAAAATCGATTAATTGCGGGGCGTCGAGCGCTTCGGCAGGCAGGGTGGCAGGTACAGCGAGAGGTAAGCGTCGATCACCCGCATGCCTTCTTCCGCCAGGCGCTCGGTGATCTGCCCGTGGCGCTGCACGGAAAGCGCATAGACCCGGTCGCCCAGTTCGATGGCGAGGCTGAAGACTTCGATGTCCTGCGGCAGTGGCGGCAGCTCGAAATGCCGCTCGAACAACTCGCGCATGGCCTGGCCGAGTTGTACGTCGTGCTGGCTGTCGGCCTGGGTGACTTCGGCCAGGCCGTGGCTGGCCAGGATCAACTGGCGTGCAGCGGCATCTGCGGCGTAGACCTCCAGGGTGCGTTGCTCGACCAGCCGCGCGAGGTCGCGCCAGTCGCGCAGGGCGGCGTGGTCCACGGGCTGCTCCAGGCAGGCGCGGAAGGCCGCATGGACGTCGCTGGTCAGGCCCTGCAGCAGGGCTGGCACGCTGGGGAAGAAGTGGTAGACGGAGGAGGGCGGGATGTCCGCGCGCTCGGCCACCGCGTAGATCGACAGGCTCGCGGCGCCGCTTTCGGCCAGCAGGGCGCGGGCCGCCTCGAGGATCACGGCGATGCGGGCCTGGCTGCTGGCGCGGGGTTTGCGGGTGGGCGAGGGGGCGGGCATGTCGATCTCCGGAGCTGGGTCGCTATTGGACGCCAGCTCCGGGGCGCTCGGCAAGTCAGCTGCCGTTGCCGCGCAGGTGGTCCCAGACTTCGGTGATCACCGGGGCGGTTTTCTCCGGCGCGGTTTCCAGGGCGAACAGACGGCGCTTGGTTTCCTGGTCCGGGTACAGGCCCGGCTGGTCGCGCAGGGCGGCGTCGAGGAACTGCGCGGAGTCCTTGTTGCCGTTGGGGTAGAGGGTGGCGGCGGTGATCTGCGCGGCGACCTTGGGCTGCATCAGGTAATCGATGAACTTCAGCGCCAGGTCGGGGTGTTCGGCGGCGGTGGGAATTACCAGGTTGTCGATGAACAGCACAGAGCCTTCCTGCGGCACCACGAAGCGCACCGGCTGACCGGCATTGGCGGCGCCCAGGGCGTCGCCGACCCAGGCCATGGCGACGCACAGCTTGCCGCTGCTGAGGTCCTGGATGTAACGCTCGCTGTCGATGTAGCGCAGGTTCGGGCGCAGCTGCGCGAGCACTTCGCCGGCGCGGCGGATCTGCGACGGCGCGCTGCGGGCGAAGTTGCGGCCCTGGTAGTTCATCAGTACCGAAAAGGTTTCGTCCGGCGCATCGAGGATGCTCATGCCGCAGGCCTTCAGGCGCTGGCTCTGTTGCGGGTCGAACATCACGCTCCAGCTGTCGGGCAACTTGCCGCCGTAGGCCTTCTCCGCTTCGGGTTCGTTGATCGCCAGGCCCACGGCGCCCCACAGGTAGGGCACGGCGTGCTGGTTGTTCGGGTCGACCGCGGCCAGCTTGCTCAGCAGCTGGGTGTCGAGGTGGCTGCGGTTGGGCAGTTTGCTGAAATCCAGCGCCTGGATGCGCTTGTCGCGGATCAGCGCCGGCAGGTCGTTGTGCGAAGGGACGGCGACGTCGATCTTCTCGCCGCTCTCCAGGGCCTTCTTGACCTCTTCGGCGGTGCTATAGGTCTTGTAGTCGACACGGATGCCGGTGTCCTTCTCGAAGTCCTTGAGCACCTCGGGGGCAATGTAGTCGTTCCAGTTGTAGACATGGATGACCTGCTCGGCCCAGGCGGACAAGGGGCACAGCAGCATCAGAATCACGGCGTACAGGCGTGGCATTGGCGATCTCCCTGAATGAACCACGTAATCAGCGGATGCGGCATTCATTCGCCGCTCGAAAGCGCAACAGCAAAGACACGACAGACGCGATGGACGCCCGGGCAGGCGGATGGAGACATCGCGAGCAGGAAGGAGATACGGATGTGACTCGCCACAGCGCCCCTCTCGCCGTTGCGATATCGCAGTCTCCCAGGTGTGCCAGAGGCACAAGGAAACGCCGGCGCGAGGGCCGGCGTTTCGTTTACCACTTATACGGTGTGCAAGTACCAGTTGTACTCGAGATCGGAGATCGAGTACTCGAACTCCTGCATCTCATGCTCCTTGCACGCGACGAAGATGTCGATGTACTCGGGGCTGATGTACTTGTTCATCACGTCGCTGTCGTCCAGCTCGCGCAGGGCATCGCGCAGGTTGTTCGGCAGGCTCTGCTCCAGCTGCTCGTAGGCGTTGCCTTCGATCGGTGCGCCCGGCTCGACCTGGTTGGTCAGGCCGTGGTGAACTCCGGCCAGTACCGCCGAGAGCAGCAGGTACGGGTTGGCGTCGGCGCCGGCGACGCGGTGTTCCAGGCGCACTGCTTCCGGCGCTCCGGTCGGTACGCGCAGGGCGACCGTACGGTTGTCCAGCCCCCAGCTCGGTGCGTTCGGCACGAAGAAGGCCGAACCGAAACGGCGGTACGAGTTGACGTTCGGGCAGAGGAACGCCATCGACGCCGGCAGGGTCTCGAGCACACCGCCGATCGCGTGGCGCAACGCGGCGTTCTGCTCGGGATCCTCGCTGGTGAAGATGTTCTTGCCGTCCTTGTCGAGCAGCGAGACGTGGACGTGCAGACCGTTGCCAGCCTGACCCGGGTAGGGCTTGGCCATGAAGGTCGAGTCCATCTCGTGGTCATAGGCGACGTTCTTGATCAGGCGCTTGAGCAGGACTGCGTAGTCGCAGGCCTTCAGGGCGTCGTCAACGTGGTGCATGTTGACTTCGAACTGGGCCGGGGCGCTTTCCTTGACGATGGCGTCGGCCGGGATGCCCTGGGCGCGGGCGCCGTCGATGATGTCCTGCAGGCAGTCAGCGTACTCGTCGAGGTCGTCGATGGAGTAGACCTGGACCGATTGCGGACGCTTGCCGGAGATCGGCGAGCGTGGCGGCTGCGGACGGCCGTTCACGTTCTCCTGGTCGATCAGGTAGAACTCGAGCTCGAAGGCGGCGACGATGGTCAGGCCGATGTCGGTGAACTTCTGCACCACTTGACGCAGCACTTCACGCGGGTCGGCGAAGAACGGCGTGCGTTCTTCCATCTCGTGCATGGTCATCAGCAGCTGCGCGGTCGGGCGCTTCTGCCAGGGTTCCATGGAGAGGGTGTTGGGGATTGGGAAACAGACGCGATCCGCGTCGCCAATGTCCAGGCCGAGGCCGGTGCTTTCTACGGTGGAGCCGGTAATGTCGAGAGCGAAGAGAGAGGCGGGGAGGTTGATGCCCTTCTCATAGACTTTGGGCAGGTTGGTGCGTTCGATGCGCTTGCCGCGGACCACACCATTCATGTCTGCAATAAGGAGGTCAACGAACTGGACCTCGGGGTGTTCCTTCAGGAACTCACTCGCTTCTTCGAGCGACACGGCACTCTGGGGTACCGACATGATGTAACACCTTTATTGTTAAAAATTTCAATCATTCGAAAGCTGAGGTGTGAGTCAATCCGAATTGGCAAGGGTTGTCAATGTCGCACCAAAGTGGGGCGCATCGGTCGTGATGGGCCGTTTTTGGGGCGTTTCGAGCCGCTTTTGATGCGCGGAGAGCCTTGGCTGGCGGGCTGTTCAGTGGGGCGTGTTTGATTTTTTACATGGCTATTGTGTAAAAAAATGAACAAGGCTAAGCTCGGCCTCAAGCCCATAACACTTACAAACACGGGTGTCCCATGTCTCGCCTGCCGTTAATCGGCGTGTCCGCCTGCATCAAGCAGATCGGTTCCAAACCCTACCATGTTGCTGGCGACAAATACCTCAGAGCGCTGATCTCCGGGGCCTCGGGCATTCCTTTGATCATTCCCTCCCTGGGCGATGCCATCGACCAGGAAGACATGTTGGCCGCGTTCGACGGCCTGCTCTTCACAGGCTCGGCGTCGAACGTCGAACCCCATCATTATAGTGGCTCCGCCAGCATTGCAGGCACCCCTCATGATCCCGAGCGCGACAGCACGACGCTGCCGCTGATCCGCCGCGCCGTCGCGGCCGGGATTCCGGTGCTGGGCATCTGCCGCGGCTTCCAGGAAATGAACGTCGCCTTCGGCGGTTCGCTGCACCAGAAAGTGCACGAAGTGCCGGGCTACATGGACCATCGCGAACCCGCGGGTGAGCCGATCGAAATCCAATATGGGCTGCGGCACGTCGTCGACGTGCAGCCGGGCGGCGTTTTCGCCGGTATCGGGCTACCCTCGCAGTTCCAGGTCAACTCTATTCACGGCCAGGGCGTTGATCGTCTGGCGCCCGGCCTTCGTGTAGAAGCTCTGGCGCCTGACGGGTTGGTTGAAGCCTTCTCCGTCGAAGGTGCGGCCTTTGCCGTCGGGGTGCAGTGGCACCCGGAGTGGCAGGTCGAAACGAACCCCAACTATCTCGCTATCTTCCAGGCATTCGGCAAAGCCTGCAGCAAGAGGGCGGGGAACCGCTGAGTCCGGCGTTGGGGCCGGGCTCTCAAACCCTGAGGTCTTTATGACTAGCAAGTTAGACCAGCTGAGCGGCTGGTTGAAGGAACGCAAGATCACCGAAGTGGAATGCATGATCGCCGACCTGACCGGGATTGCCCGGGGCAAGATCGCGCCGACCGCGAAATTCCTCAACGAGAAGGGCATGCGCCTGCCGGAGAGCGTTCTCCTGCAGACCG
Source organism: Enterobacterales bacterium AE_CKDN230030158-1A_HGKHYDSX7 (assembly GCA_046940325.1). Taxonomy (GTDB): domain Bacteria; phylum Pseudomonadota; class Gammaproteobacteria; order Pseudomonadales; family Pseudomonadaceae; genus Pseudomonas. The sequence goes on from JBKYMN010000008.1 coordinate 143,535, forward strand.
TGACCGGTGATTACGTCGAAGACGACATCTATTACGACCTGCTGGACCCGGCCGACATCGATATGGTCTGCCGCCCGGACGAGAATGCCGTGTTCCTCGTCCCCTGGGCCATCGAGCCGACCGCGATGGTCATCCACGACACCTACGACAAGCTGGGCAACCCCATCGAACTGTCGCCGCGCAACGTGCTCAAGCGCGTGCTCCAGCTCTACGCCGACAAGGGCTGGAAGCCGATCGTGGCGCCGGAGATGGAGTTCTACCTGACCAAGCGCAGCGATGACCCCGACTACCCGCTGCAGGCTCCGATCGGCCGTTCCGGCCGCCAGGAGACCGGTCGCCAGTCCTTCTCCATCGACGCGGCGAACGAGTTCGACCCGCTGTTCGAGGACATGTACGACTGGTGCGAGCTGCAGGGCCTGGATCTGGACACCCTGATCCATGAAGAAGGCACCGCACAGATGGAAATCAACTTCCGTCACGGCGATGCCCTGGACCTGGCCGACCAGATCGTGGTGTTCAAGCGCACCATGCGCGAGGCCGCCCTCAAGCACAACGTGGCCGCGACCTTCATGGCCAAGCCGATGACCGGCGAGCCGGGCAGTGCCATGCACCTGCACCAGAGCATCGTCGACATCAAGACCGGCAAGAACATCTTCTCCAACGCCGACGGCAGCATGAGCGAGCTGTTCCTGCACCACATCGGCGGCCTGCAGAAGCTGATCCCCGAGGCGTTGCCGCTGTTCGCCCCGAACGTCAACTCGTTCCGCCGCTTCCTGCCCGACACCTCGGCGCCGGTGAACGTGGAATGGGGCGAAGAGAACCGCACCGTGGGCCTGCGCGTGCCGGATTCCACCCCGGACAACCGCCGCGTGGAGAACCGCCTGGCCGGCGCCGACGCCAACCCATACCTGGCCCTGGCCGCCAGCCTGCTGTGCGGCTACATCGGCATGGTCGAAGGCCTCAAACCCAGTGCCCAGGTCAAAGGCCGTGGCTACGAACGGCGTAACCTGCGCCTGCCGCTGACCATCGAAGCCGCCCTGGAGTGCATGGAAGGCAGCAAGACCCTGGAGAAATACCTGGGTGACAAGTTCATTCGAGGCTACGTCGCGGTGAAGCGCGCCGAGCACGAGAACTTCAAGCGAGTAATCAGTTCCTGGGAGCGCGAGTTCCTCCTGCTTTCTGTCTGATCGGCGTGGGGTCCGGCGCGTGGCCGGGCCCCGTGTTTCTTAGAAAAGAGGTTTTATCAAGATGACTAACCAGACCAGCGCCAACACCCAACATTGGCAGGCGCTCAGCCGCGATCACCACCTGGCTCCGTTCACCGACTACAAGCAGCTGAACGAGAAGGGTGCGCGCATCATCACCAAGGCCGAAGGCGTGTACCTGTGGGACAGCGAGGGCAACAAGATCCTCGACGGCATGGCTGGCCTGTGGTGCGTGAACGTCGGCTACGGTCGCAAGGAACTTGCTGAAGCCGCCTATAAGCAGATGCAGGAACTGCCCTACTACAACCTGTTCTTCCAGACCGCTCACCCGCCGGTACTGGAGCTGGCCAAGGCGATCGCCGACATCGCCCCCGAAGGCATGAACCACGTGTTCTTCACCGGCTCGGGTTCGGAGTCCAACGACACCGTGCTGCGCATGGTCCGTCACTACTGGAGCATCAAGGGCCAGCCGCAGAAGAAAGTGGTCATCGGCCGCTGGAACGGCTACCACGGCTCCACCGTTGCCGGCGTCAGCCTGGGCGGCATGAAGGCGCTGCACGAGCAGGGTGACCTGCCGATTCCCGGCATCGAGCACATCGCCCAGCCTTACTGGTTCGGCGAAGGCGGCGACATGGACCCGGAAGAGTTCGGCGTCTGGGCGGCCGAGCAGCTGGAGAAGAAGATTCTCGAAGTCGGCGAAGACAAGGTTGCCGCCTTCATCGCCGAGCCCCTGCAGGGCGCTGGCGGCGTGATCGTTCCGCCGAAGTCCTACTGGCCGAAGATCCGCGAGATCCTCGCCAAGTACGACATCCTGTTCATCGCCGACGAAGTCATCTGCGGCTTCGGCCGTACCGGCGAATGGTTCGGCAGCCAGTACTTCGGCAACGCCCCGGACCTGATGCCGATCGCCAAGGGCCTGACTTCCGGCTACATCCCCATGGGCGGCGTGATCGTTCGCGACGAGATCGTCCATACCCTGAATGAGGGTGGGGAGTTCTATCACGGCTTCACTTACTCTGGTCACCCGGTCGCCGCTGCGGTGGCGCTGGAGAACATCCGCATCCTGCGCGAAGAGAAGATCGTCGAGCGGGTGAAGAACGAAACGGCACCGTATTTGCAACAGCGCTGGCAAGAGCTGGCCGACCATCCCCTGGTAGGCGAAGCCCGCGGGGTAGGCCTGGTGGCAGCACTGGAGCTGGTGAAGAACAAGAAGACCCGCGAGCGCTTCGAAGGCAAGGGTGTCGGGATGCTGTGCCGCGAGCACTGCTTCCGCAACGGTCTGATCATGCGCGCGGTGGGAGACACTATGATTATCTCGCCGCCGCTGGTGATCGAGAAATCGCAGATCGATGACCTGATCACCCTGGCGCGCAAGTGCCTCGATCAAACCGCCGCAGCCGTTCTGTCTTGAGTCTTTCACCGGACCTTTGACAGACTGCGCCTGTGCGTTGGCCAGGCTCACCGGGTGGTGACGGAAGGAGATGTCCACGCCACCCGGAACATCAAGAAAAACAACTGGAGCTACCCGCATGTTCAAGACCTTCGGCAAATCCCTGCTCGCTGTAACGCTGGCGGGCGCTGTGGCTGGTATGGCGCAGGCAGATGACAAGGTGCTGCACGTTTACAACTGGTCGGATTACATCGCGCCGGACACGGTCGACAAGTTCACCAAGGAAACCGGAATCAAGGTCGTCTACGACGTCTACGACAGCAACGAAGTGCTGGAGGCCAAGCTGCTGGCCGGCAAGTCGGGCTACGACATCGTGGTGCCGTCCAACTCCTTCCTGGCCAAGCAGATCAAGGCTGGCGTCTACCAGCCGCTGGACAAGTCCAAGCTGCCGAACTGGAAGAACCTGAACGCCGACCTGATGAAGACCCTGGAAATCAGCGACCCGGGCAACCAGTACGCGATTCCGTACCTGTGGGGCACCATCGGCATCGGCTACAACCCGGACAAGGTCAAGGCTGCGCTGGGCGACAACGCCCCGGTGGATTCCTGGGACCTGGTGTTCAAGCCGGAAAACATCCAGAAGCTGAAGGCCTGCGGTGTGAGCTTCCTCGACTCGCCGACCGAAATGCTCCCGGCCGCCCTGCACTACCTGGGCTACAAGCCCGATAGCCAGGACCCGAAAGAGCTGAAGGAAGCCGAAGCGCTGTTCCTGAAGATTCGCCCGTACGTCTCCTACTTCCACTCCTCCAAGTACATCTCCGACATTGCCAACGGCAACATCTGCGTGGCCATCGGTTACTCGGGCGACATCTACCAGGCCAAGTCCCGCGCCGAAGAAGCCAAGAACAAGGTCACTGTGAAGTACAACATTCCGAAGGAAGGTGCCGGCGCGTTCTTCGACACCGTTGCCATTCCGAAGGATGCCGAGAACTCGGACGCCGCACTGAAGTGGATCAACTTCCTGCTTGAGCCCAAAGTCATCGCCGAGATCAGCGATACCGTTTCCTACCCGAACGGCAACTCCGCAGCGACCCCGCTGGTGAGCGAAGCCATTCGCCAGGACCCGGGCATCTACCCGACCGACGAAGTGATGAAGAAGCTGTACGCCTTCCCGGACCTGCCGGCGAAGACCCAGCGTCTGATGACCCGCAGCTGGACCACCATCAAGTCCGGCAAGTAATCGGGTAGTCGCTGCCGCCTGGCGCGGCAGCGGATGGTCCGGGCAGGCGATGGGGGAGTGCGCTCCCCCATCGCCACCGGTAGCAACAAACAGCTTCCATCGGTGGAATGGCTGCGCAAGCCCCGGCGCTCTCGTGCTGATGACGGGTTCGGCGCTATCCACGGACCGGCCGTCGAAACCCCGGCAGCAACCGACTGAAGTAGTTAAAAACAACGAGAGGACTCACGTGTGCGTATTCCCTTCCGCAGAACCCTGATCGCTGCAGTCTCCGTCTTCGGCCTGACTTCGCTGGCCCAGGCGGAACAGACCGTCCACATCTACAACTGGTCGGACTACATCGGTGAAACCACCCTCGCCGATTTCGAGAAGGAAACCGGTATCAAGCCGGTGTACGACGTCTTCGACTCCAACGAAACCCTGGAAGGCAAGCTGCTGGCCGGTCGCACCGGCTATGACGTGGTCGTGCCGTCCAACCACTTCCTCGGTCGCCAGATCAAGGCCGGTGCGTTCCAGAAGCTGGACAAGAGCCAGCTGCCGAACTGGTCGAACCTCGATCCGCACCTGATGAAGCAGCTCGAGGCCAACGACCCGGGCAACCTGTACGGCGTACCGTACCTGTGGGGCACCAACGGCATCGGCTACAACGTCGAGAAAGTAAAAGCCGTTCTGGGTGTCGACAAGATCGATTCGTGGGCTGTGCTGTTCGAGCCCGAGAACATGAAAAAGCTCAGCCAGTGCGGCGTCGCCTTCCTCGACTCGGGCGACGAGATGATGCCGGCTGTGCTCAAGTACATGGGGCTGGACCCCAACAGCACCAACCCGGATGACTACAAGAAGGTCGAAGAGAAGCTGATGGCGGTGCGTCCGTACGTCACCTACTTCCACTCCTCCAAGTACATCTCGGACCTGGCCAACGGCAACATCTGCGTGGCCGCCGGCTTCTCCGGCGACGTCTTCCAGGCCGCCAACCGCGCCAAGGAAGCCGGCAAGGGCGTGAACATCGCCTACGCCATTCCCAAGGAAGGCGCCAACCTCTGGTTCGACATCCTCGCCGTGCCGAAGGATGCCTCCAACCCGAAGGCGGCCCACGCGTTCATCAATTACCTGCTCAAACCCGAAGTGATCGCCAAGGTCAGCGATTACGTCGGTTACGCCAACCCGAACCCCAAGGCTGGCGAATTCATGGATGAGTCCGTGCGCAACAATCCTGAGGTGTACCCATCCCAGGAGGTTCTCGACAAACTCTTCGTGCAGCATGAGCTGCCGCCGAAGATCCTGCGCCTCATGACCCGTTCCTGGACCAAGATCAAATCGGGCAAGTAAGGCGGGTTCCCCAATCCGTCCGCGCGGGCACGGAGCGTCGGAGAGCCTCTCGAAAGGTTTTCCGGCGCACGTAAACTGCGCCAGCCCTGAGTAATACCAAGCATGCCCGGCCGCGGGGGCCGGGCCTCTATGATTTGGGAGTTGTGGTAATGGCAATAGCCTCCGGTGCCTACAAGAAAGCCTTGAGTGGCGACCAGAAGCCTAAAGAGGTTCTGGTAAAAATCGACCGGGTCAGCAAGCAGTTCGACGAAACGCTGGCTGTGGACAGCGTGACGCTGGATATCAAGAAGGGCGAAATCTTCGCCCTGCTCGGTGGTTCGGGTTCGGGCAAGTCGACCCTGCTGCGCATGCTGGCTGGTTTCGAGCGTCCCACTGAAGGTCGCATCTTCCTCGATGGCCAGGACATTACCGACCTGCCGCCCTATGAGCGGCCGATCAACATGATGTTCCAGTCCTACGCTCTGTTCCCCCACATGAGCGTGGCGCAGAACATTGCCTTCGGCTTGAAGCAGGACGGCCTGCCCAAGGCCGAGATCGACAAGATCGTCGACGAGATGCTCAAGCTCGTGCAGATGACCCAGTACGCCAAGCGCAAGCCGCACCAGCTCTCCGGCGGCCAGCGTCAGCGCGTGGCCCTGGCCCGCTCCCTGGCCAAGCGTCCGAAGCTGCTGCTGCTCGACGAACCCATGGGCGCCCTGGACAAGAAACTGCGTTCGCAGATGCAGCTGGAACTGGTAGAGATCATCGAGCGCGTGGGCGTGACCTGCGTGATGGTGACCCACGACCAGGAAGAGGCCATGACCATGGCCCAGCGCATCGCCATCATGCACCTGGGCTGCATCGAGCAGATCGGCAGCCCGATGGACATCTACGAGACCCCGGCCAGCCGCCTGATCTGCGAGTTCATCGGCAACGTCAACCTGTTCGACGGCGACATCGTCGAAGACCTGCAGGATCACGCAGTGATCGCCTGCCCGCAGCTGGAAAACCCGATCTACATCGGCCACGGCATCAGCACCCGTGCCGAGAACAAGCGCATCACCTACGCGCTGCGTCCGGAAAAGGTCATGGTCAGCGCGCAGAAGCCGGAAAACCTGGAGCACGAGGGCTTCAACGTCGCCCAGGGCACCGTTCACGACATCGCCTACCTGGGCGGCCACTCGGTGTACTACATCAAGCTGGCCTCGGGCTTCATCGTCCAGGCCTTCATGGCCAACGCCGAGCGCCACGTGGCGCGTCCGACCTGGGACCAGCCGGTTTACATCAGCTGGTACGATGACAGCGGTGTGGTGCTGCAATCATGAACATCAGCAAATCGCTCATGAAGCGCCTGCCTACGGGCCGGCATGCCGTGATCGGTGTGCCGTTCTTCTGGCTGTTCCTGTTCTTCCTGCTGCCCTTCGCCATCGTGCTGAAGATCAGCCTGGCAGCTGCAGACGTGGCCATTCCGCCGTACACCGAAGTGTTCCAGTACGCCGACCAGACGCTCCAGGTCGTGATGAACCTGGGCAACTACCTGATGCTGACGGACGACCCGCTCTACATCGACGCCTACCTGGGCTCGCTGAAGATGGCGGCGATCAGCACCTTCCTGTGCCTGCTCATCGGATACCCGATGGCCTATGCCATCGCCCGCGCCAGCAAGGAAATGCAGACCGTCCTGCTGCTGCTGATCATGATGCCGACCTGGACGGCGATCCTGATCCGCGTGTACGCCTGGATGGGCATCCTGTCCAACAACGGCCTGCTCAACAGCTTCCTGATGTGGCTCGGCATCATCAACGAGCCGCTGACGATCCTGAACACCAACTTCGCGGTGTACATCGGCATCGTCTACTCGTACCTGCCCTTCATGGTCATGCCGCTCTACGCCAACCTGGTGAAGCACGACATGAGCCTGCTCGAAGCCGCCTCCGACCTCGGCGCGCGCAGCTTCACCAGCTTCTGGAAGATCACCGTCCCGCTGTCCAAGAATGGCATCATCGCCGGCTGCATGCTGGTGTTCATCCCGGCGGTGGGCGAGTTCGTGATCCCGGAACTGCTCGGCGGCCCCGAGACGCTGATGATCGGCAAGGTGCTGTGGCAGGAGTTCTTCAACAACCGTGACTGGCCGGTGGCGTCTGCCCTTGCCGTGGTGATGCTGGCCATCCTGATCATCCCCATCATTCTCTTTAACAAGAACCAGGCTAAAGAGCTGGAGGGCAAGGTATGAACAAGCGTTGGTCGTTCTCCAACATCATGCTGGTGTTGGGCCTGCTCTTCATCTACGTGCCGATGCTGATCCTGGTCATCTACTCGTTCAACGGCTCCAAGCTGGTGACGGTCTGGGGTGGCTGGTCGGTGAAGTGGTACGTCGGCCTGCTGGACAACCAGCAACTGGTCGGTTCGGTGTTCCGCTCGCTGGAGATCGCCTGCTACACCGCGATCTCCTCCGTGGCCCTGGGTACCCTGGCTGCCTTCGTGCTGACCCGCATCCCGCGCTTCCGTGGCCGTACGCTGTTCGGCGGCATGGTGACCGCGCCGCTGGTCATGCCCGAGGTGATCACCGGTCTGTCGCTGCTGCTGCTGTTCGTCGCCATGGCCCAGCTGATCGGCTGGCCGCAGGAGCGCGGCATCGTGACCATCTGGATCGCCCATACCAGCTTCTGCTCGTCCTACGTGGCGGTGGTGGTGTCGGCGCGTCTGCGTGAGCTGGACCTGTCCATCGAGGAAGCGGCAATGGACCTGGGCGCCAAGCCCTGGAAAGTGTTCATGCTGATCACCATCCCGATGATCGCCCCGTCGCTGGCGGCGGGCGGCATGATGTCCTTCGCCCTGTCGCTGGACGACCTGGTATTGGCCAGCTTCGTGTCCGGTCCTGGCTCCACCACCCTGCCGATGGAAGTGTTCTCCGCCGTGCGCCTGGGTGTGAAGCCGGAGATCAACGCCGTTGCCAGCCTGATCCTGCTGACCGTCTCGCTGTTCACCTTCTTCGCCTGGTACTTCACCCGCCAGGCCGAGGAGCGTCGCAAGCGCGCGATCCAGGAAGCCATGGAGTCCAACGCGACCGATTGGCAGAAGGGTTCGACAGCCACCGCCTGACGCCGTCTTGTCGGCCGGTTGTATCCGGCGATTGTCGAACCACGGGCCACCTTCGGGTGGCCCGTGTTTTTTGCGCACACGTTATTCCGAAGTGCTTGGAAGACCTGGATTTATCGGAAAAATCCGTGGGTAGGAAAGAGTAACTCCCAGCGGATTGCGATCTACGCTTTAAGCGTTCGGTTGCGCTTTCCGGTCCCCCCCCGAACCAGGGCCGGGTCGCGTCGCCGGCAAACTTCCAGTGACGCCTTTTGGCACTCCGTGCGGGAGACGGCGCGCAATACAACACCCCGATCGTTATCCCAGGGGAAATACCGCGCCAGGGAGCCTCTGGCATCTCCCGCAGCACTCTCTACACCCCCAATGAAAAACCCCGCAGGAGCGGGGTTTTTCATTTTCAGCGGGCCGCTCAGCGACGGACGGGGATCAGTCGCAGGATGCCCTGGGTGTTGGCCTTCACCTCGTTGTCGTCGTAGTGCTGCGGCAGGTACTGTCCCTCGATGTAGGCCTCGGCCTGGTCGTCATAATGCTTGTCGAACGGCACGCCGCTCTGGCCTACGGGGTTGATGCCCAGGCTGTGGGCCGGGTCGGCAAAGTCGATCAGACGGCGGGTGGACGGACCGTAGACCACCTGCCAGGGGGCCGGGCCGACGCGGTGCGACAGGTTGTTCGGCACCTCGTGGCCGCCCGGTGCGGCGAACGGGCCGACGTTGAAGATCCGGTCCAGCGGTTTCTGCTGGCCCAGCGGGTGCCCGTGGGTGAGGGTGTGCGCCTTGCCCCACTGCCATTGCTTCGAATCCTGGCCCAGGGTCGCGCGCAGGTGTGTCAGGCTGTCCTTCCAGGCCGCCTTGACGATATCGGCGCGGGTTTCCTTCTGCGGCGTCTTGCGGTTGTCCCACCAGGGCGAGTTCTCGTCGGCGGCCAGTCGCGGCAGCGCCACGTCCAGCACGCGGGTGGACAGCAGGTTATCGAAGAAGGCGTCGCCCATCTCGTCGCGCATGGCGTCGTCCGCCACCTGGTAGATCAACTGGTTGAAGACCGTGGCGGTAACCGAGTCCAGGGGGTGGTCGCCTTGCCAGTTGGCCAGGTTTTCCACCAGCGCCTTTTCCTCGTCGGTGGCGGCGGCTTCACGCAGGATCGGCAGCAGCGGTTTGAGGAAGCGCGGACCGTAGCCGGTGGAAGTGTCCAGTTGCAGCGCCTGGCTGTTCTGCAGGTCCCACTTCACCGAAGTCTCGGACAGGCGCTTGTTCAACTGCTGACCGCGATCGGGCAGGTTGTAGTAGCCCGGCACCGGGCGGCCGTTGGCCGGCACCGGCTGGAAGTTGGCGGAGACGATGTAGCCGCGCGCCGGGTTCTCTTCCTGCGGGTTCTCGCTGAAGGGGTAGAAGCCGGTCTTGTCGGCCTGGCCGCTGGCGCCGTCGAGCAGGAAGTTAGGATTGACTCCGTCCGGACGCACCGGCAGTTGCGCCGAGGCCCACCAGCCGATGTCGCCGTGGGCATTGGCGTAGACCACGTTGAGGCCCGGTGACTGGATTTTCGACGCCGCCGTGCGCGCCTTGGCGAGGGTATCGGCGCGGTTCAGCTCGTAGAAGGCGTCGAGGATCGGGTTCTGCGTCTCGAGGAAGGCCCACCACATGGCCACCGGCGTCTTGCCCGCTGCCGTGCCCAGCGCGTCGTTGACCAGCGGGCCGTGGGGCGAGCTGCGCAGGGTGATCTTCACCGGCGCCTCGCCCTTCACCGCGATGCTCTGCTCTTCGCTCTTCAGGTCGACCCATTGGCCGTGGTACCAGACCTGGTTGGGGTTGTCCGGGTTGACCTTCTCGGCGACCAGGTCGACATCGTCGTTCTGGAACATGGTCAGGCTCCAGCCGAACTGCAGGTTGTGGCCGAGCGAGGCGAAGGGGTTGAGCGCCTGGTAATGGCCGTAGAGCTCGAAGCCCGGCGCGCTGGCCTGCATCTCGTACCACACCGCCGGCACGGCGAAGCGGATGTGCGGGTCGCCTGCGAGCAACGGCTTGCCGCTTTTCGTGCGGCTGCCGGAAACGGCCCAGGCGTTGCTGCCCTCGAACTGCGGCAGGCCGGCCTTCTCCAGCGCGGCGTGGCTCAGCCGGGCGATGGCGCTCATGTCCTGCCAATCGGCCGCCGCGAGCGCTTTCGGATTCATGACCCCGTCGGGGTGCCAGTCGAGGTCGAAGACCTTCAGGTAGTCCGCACCCAGTTCGTCACGCACGTAGGTCAGCACCGGTTCGGTGCGGAAGGCGGCGGCGAAGCTGTAGGCCATGTAGCCGGCGACGCTGACGGTGTCTTCGGGAGTGAAGGCGCGCTTGGGAATGCCGAGGATGTCGAACTCCACCGGGCGCGGATGGCTGTCCTGGAACTGGTTGACGCCATCGAGGTAGGCGACCAGCGCCTTCCACGCCGGGGAATTCTTGTCCTGGGTCTGCACATAGTCCGCCGCGTGGTCGCGGATGCGCAGGCTGCGGAACATGCGGTCGGTGTCCACCAGCTTGGGCCCGAGCACCTCGGCCAGTTCTCCGCGCGCCAGGCGCCGCAGGATTTCCATCTGGAACAGGCGGTCCTGGGCGTGGACATAGCCGATCGCCCGGTACATGTCCTCCTCGCTTCCGGCCTTGATGTGCGGCACGCCGCGCTCGTCGTAGCGAACCGTGACTTCGCTGGCGAGGCCGGCCAGGGGCAGTTGTCCGTCGCGTACCGGCTGCTTGCCGTGCAGGTACCAGCCGGCGCCCGCCGCAGCAGCGGCGACCACGACGGCGAGGACAGTCAAAGTGCGTTTCATGGGGCAACTCCTTGTTGTTATGCCGCGATTCTGCCGTGGCAACCGTTCGTCGCTCATTGACCCAATGTCTCGCGTCTGGAATTCTCCGGTCAATCCCAGGAGAGAGCATGGCCGCCCCCGAGCTGAACTTCCCCGAAACCCCGGCGCTGACCCAGTCCGCCACCCTGCGCCGTCAGTTGTACGAGGCGCTCTCGGTGCTGGGTTTCGACCCCACCGATATCTACCGCCAGGCCCTGCAGAAGGTACGCCTGCCGCCGCCGGCGCAGAGCGGTCGGCTGGTGCACGACGATGCGCCGTTGTTCTGGACCACCCTGGACGAGATCACCGGTGACGCGGACATCGGCCTGCACCTGGGCGAGGCGATGAAGCCGCGCCTGCTGGACGTGGTCGGCTACCTGCTGATGGCCAGCGGCGACCTGCGCGAGGCGTTGCACAGCTTCCTGCGCTTCCAGCACATTCTCTCCGGCGGGTTCGCCGCGCAGATGCGCGAGGAGGGCGAACAGGTACGGCTGATCCTCGACCTCAACTACCTGGGCACCCATAACCTGCGTCAGCAGATGGAGTGCCTGATGCTGCTGTTCCTCAAGCTGCTGGCACTGATCACCGACGGTGAGTTCCGCCTCCAGGCCATCGAGTTCCGCCACCCGCAGCCGCGCCGGCTGAGCGAGCACCGACGGTTGTTCGGCCTGACGCCGAGCTTCGGCAAGCCCAATGATGCCTTGCTGTTCGACCGTGCCCTGCTGGCCCGCCCTTCACGCACCGGCAACCCGGTGCTGCACCGCCTGCTCACCGAGCACGCGCGGGAGCAGTTGGGGACGCTGGACGAGAACGACCTGCTCAATCGCCTGCGTTACCTCATCGGCATCCGCCTGGGTGAGGAGGACTGCACGCTGCGCAGTTGCGCCCGTGAGCTGGGAGTGCGGCCGGGACTGTTGCAACGCAACCTGGCGGGCCGGGCACAGACGTTCAGGGAAGTTCGCGAGGAGGTGCGCCGGCAGCGCGCGGCGCAGCTGCTGGAGCAGGGCGTGGCGATCCGCGAGGTGGCGCGGGCCTGCGGCTTTGCCGAGCTGTCGCCGTTCTACCGGGCGTTCAAACGGTGGTACTCGGTGCCGCCGGAGCGCTATCGCCAGCGCCTGCGGGGCGGCACCGAAGGCTGAGGGTCAGTCGGCCAGGGGGATTTCGCGGCTGACTTCCAGCAGCGCCATGGCGTCGAGCTGGTCCTCGATCTGCAGGAAGCGCAGGGCGCGCTGCGGCGAGACTTCCTTGGCGATGCGCTTGAGGTACTTCTCCTTCAGGTCCTGCTTGTCGTCCTGCAGTTCCAGCACCTGCTTCTGCAGCTTCGCCGCGTCGTCGTTGCTCACCGAGCCGGTGTTATAGCTGTTGGCGTAATCGATGATGATCGCCAGGGTCTGCTTGCTCAGCTTGTCCGCTTCGGTGCGATAGCTGTTGTAGATCGGCCAGAACTTCTCGGTTTCCTGCTGGGTGAGCTTCATGTTGGCTTCGACGATGCGCTTGCGCTTGTAGTCGATGTCGGCGATGCGGTTGTTGATGGCCTGCTTGTGCTGCTCCATGACCTGGCTGCTGCTGGGGGTATCTTCGGCGTGGGCGGCCAGGGGCAGGGCAAACCCGGTGGAGAGGGCGGCGCAGAAGGCGAGGGCGGAATGAAGACGCATGCGGAAAGCTCCTTGGTAGCGAGCGGCCCTTCATGGGCCGGCGAACCAAGTGTAGTCACGGATTGGCCATCGTCTTCGTTGATGCGGCTCAGTGCTTTGCGCCATCCCAGGGGCAATAGCAGCCCACCGCCAGGGTGTGGGTCGCGTTCACCTGGCGGCCCTGCACCAGGGCGTCGAGGATCGGCTCGATGAAACTGTTGCCCGAGGTGCACACTGCGCCCTCGCTGTAGGGGCCGAAGTAGGCCAGCTTGCCCTGGGCGTCCCAGATCGCTACGGCGGGGCTCGCCGGCAACTGCTCGGCGCCGGGCAGAGAGTCCAGCGCACGCATCGATTTCAGGGTGTCGGGCAAGTGGCCGCGCGTAGCGGGCTTCTGCACGGCGAAGAATTCCACACCCTGCGGACCGAAGCGCTGGATCAGCTCGGCGAGGTGCTGCTGGTTGCCGACATTGCACGGGCAGGCCGGGTCCCAGAAGTGCACCAGGCGAATCTTGCCGGGGCCGGCCAACTGCGCGGGCAGCATCAGGTGGTCACCCGAAAACAGCTGCGGCTGATGGCTGAACGGGCGGATGAAACGGTTCTCGTACCACCCGTAGGTGGCGAGCAGCGCGCCCAGGCAGAGCGCGGCGATCAGCCAGGTAAACAGCGTTTTTCGGCGTGAGGGCATGGCGGCGACCAGTGACAGAGTCGGTAAGATAGCCGACAAGCTTGCCACGGGGGCGCGTGCGGCAGAATATCCCGCTGCCGCACGCGCTCCTTTCGTCACCCGCCTGCCAGAAGCGAAAAGCCCATGCCTGAAGCCTTCCAGCCCGATCTGCTGCGCACCCTGCTGCGACCTCTGACCGCAGAGGCGAACGAGGTCGGCATCGCGCTGTACCAGCATTTCTACGGCCTGGACCTGCATGCGCGGCATCCTGGCCTGCAGAGCCGGCTGGGGACCTTCGAGGCCGGTGGCTACCAGATCGCCGCGCAGTACTGGCGACCGGTGCTGGCGCGGGGAACCGTCGTGCTGCTGCACGGCTACTACGACCACATGGGACTTTATCGCCACGTGATCGACTGGGCGCTGGGCATGGGCTTCGCCGTGCTCGCCTGTGATCTGCCGGGGCATGGGCTTTCCGGCGGAGCTGTCGCCAGCATTGGCGACTTTGCCGAGTACCAGGCGGTGCTGGGCGCCCTGCTCGACCAGGCCCAGGCGCTGGACCTGCCGCAACCCTGGCACCTCTGCGGGCAAAGCACCGGCGGGGCGATCCTGCTGGACTACCTGCTCACCGGCCAGCCACGGCCGGAACTGGGCCGCACCATCCTGCTGGCGCCATTGGTGCGGCCTCGCGCCTGGGGCTGGTCAAAATTCAGCTATCAGTTGCTGCGGCCCTTCGTCGACTCGATCCCGCGGCGCTTCAGCGATAACTCCAACGACGCCGAATTCCTCGCCTTCCTGCGCGACCGCGACCCGCTGCAACCCAAGACCCTGCCCACGGCCTGGGTCGGCGCGCTGGCGCGCTGGATTCCCCGCATCGAGGCCGCCGGCCATGGCGCGCAGAGCCTGCTGGTGGTGCAGGGCGACGCCGACGAGACGGTGGACTGGCGCTACAACCTGAAGGTGCTGGAAGAGAAGTTCGAGAAGATCGAATGCCTGCTGCTCACCGGAGCAAGGCACCACCTGGCGAACGAAAGCGAGACGCTGCGCCGGCGTTACTTCGATTTTCTCAGTGAGCGGATGGCGTAGCAGAGGTGACGCAGGGAAGGGGATCGCTGTAGTCGAGGGTGTGTCCTTCACTCCTTGCGCCATGATCCTCAGGCGCCACCCTCTGTACAGCGGGTGCCATTTTAGGAGGAGCGCTCCTCGGAGTGGTCCTCAAACGGGGTAGGCCTATTCCGATCACTGGCCGCTTGAGGAGACCGCTAATCCGGCCTTAAGGGCGGCCAGCGCGGCGCGGTAATAGTCGCGCCCGGCCGGTGATTCGCTGAAGTCGGCGAACTGGCCCAGTTCGGCGTCGCTGAGGCCGCGATAGACGTAGAGCAGGGTGTTGTCGAGATCGGCGCCGATCTGCCCCATCAGTTTCTGCCGCTGGCCTTCGAGCATGCCCTGGGCGCTGCCGCCGCCAAGCAGGCCGGGGAGCATCTGGCTGAGGCTGTCGGCGGCCACGCTGGCCAGCGCCAGGCTGACTTCGGCGCCGGCTTCGCGGGCCGGCAGCACCTGGCTCAGGCGATGGATGATCTGCTTGCGCGCATCGCTGGCCTGCTGGCGCGGCAGGCCGTTGGCGTATTTCTGCAACTGGTCGCTGCGCGTGGCCAGGGTTTCGGCGCCGGCGACCTTGCGGCCCAGCGGGGATTCGAAGAAGTTCACCGCCGCCGTGCTGTCCGGCAGGTTCTGGCGCAGGCCGTTCAAGGCGCGCTGGTCGATGTCGGCAGGGGCGAAGCGCTGGTTGCTGTTGTCCACCAGGGTCTGGTACAGCGCGGGCGGCAGGTTGCCCTGGTAGCGCTTCTGCGCGGCGTGCAGGGCGTCATTGAAGTGCGCTCGCTGTTCCGGCCAGCCGGCGGCCTGGTACAGGCGCTGGTAGTTGTCGGCCAGGGCAGGCATGCCCAGTACAAGAAGGGTGAGGGCCAGCAGTACGCGCATTGCAACTCCTTTTGGGCGGCAGGGTTCGCTCGCCGGGGGCTATTGTCGGCAAGGCTTGCCCTGCTTGTCGAGACACTGGCGCCGGACGTTACAATACGCCATGCATTTCGACGCCCCTTCTCCATTAATGCAAGGCCCGCTCCTGCCAAGCATCGTTGACGACCTCGCCGAGCGGGGGTGGTCGCAGCAGGATGCCTTCCTTCCCGATGCCCTGATCGCCCAACTGGCGACGGAATGCCGTGCGCGCGACGCGGCCGGCAAGCTGGCCTCTGCCGCTATCGGCCGGGGAGACGGACAGGCGGTGCGCGAAGGCATTCGCGGCGACCGTATCCAGTGGCTGGAGCCCGGCCAGTCCGAGGCCTGCGACCTCTACCTGAGTGCGCTGGACGAGCTGCGCCGGCAGATCAACCGCTCGCTGTACCTGGGGCTGGAAGACTTCGAGGGGCACTTCGCGCTCTATCCGCCGGGAGCGTTCTACCAGAAGCACCTGGACCGCTTCCGCGACGATGACCGCCGCGCCGTCTCCGCCGTCCTCTACCTCAACCGCGACTGGCCGGTGACGCAGGGCGGCGAACTGCGGATGTACCTCCCCGACGAACGGACGCTGGACCTGCCGCCGCTGGCCGGGCGGCTGGTGGTGTTCCTCTCCGGCGACTTCCCCCATGAAGTGCTGCCGGCCAGCCACGAGCGCCTGTCGCTCACCGGCTGGTTCCGCCGCCGTGGTGATGCGCCGCTCTGACGGTCAGTGCCCCCAGATCTTCAGGGTGCCGCTGATGTCCTGGATATCGCGTACTTCGATGGTGCCCAGCCTGCCTCCGCCCACATAGAGGTCGCCGGTCACTCGCAGGCGGATGGTCTGCGAGGGTAGCCCGCTGGCGTTGAGCTGCTGGTTGATGGTGGTGAGGTCGGGCAGGGTCAGCGCCAGTTGCTGCTGGCCGCTGGCGCCCTGCACCACATCCACCTGCAGGGTCGGCTGCTCGACGCCGAAGATCGGCAGGCTCAGGCCCAGCTGCGCGGCGCCATAGGGCAGGCTGCCGCCGCGGCCGTCGGGGCAGTCGCCGGCATTCACGCAGCCGTTGTCGATGAACACGTTGCGCAGCGAGACGCTGCCGCCGTCGTCGTTCCATGCCGCGCTGTCCATGTGCGCCAGCACGTCGGCGCGAATGCTGATGCCGTCCTGGCCGGTGACGGCGCCCAGGCGCTCGTTGTCCAGGGCCTGGAGCTCGGCGAAGGCGAAGGGCAGGTAGGACAGCGCGGCGAAGGTGGCAGTGCAGAGCAAGAGGCGAGGCATGACGGAGGCTCCATGGCGATTGGCCGATGCGCGAGTCTGGGTGGCGGCCTGCCTGGCAGCCAGTGCCGGGCGGCTGTTCCCGTCGAAGGTTGTGTTTCAGCGCTGTGCCGACGGCCGGCGAGCCGCTCAAGGACCCGACTTTCGGCGGGGCGGAAACCTGTTGCGACACACGCGCCGATGAAAGTTGCGTTACCCGGCGTGACCGGCAAACAGCGAGCGGCTAGTCTGTCCCCTTCCAAAAGGGAGTGATTCGCCCATGCAGAAGGTTCTCGTCAGCCGCTGCCTGCTTGGCCATCGCGTCCGCTATGACGGCGGCGCGCACGGGCCGTTCGACCTGCTGTCGCGCTGGCTGGACCAGGGACGCGTGGTGGCCCTGTGCCCGGAGGTGGCTGGCGGCCTGCCGACGCCCCGCGCTCCGGCGGAGATTCCCGGCGGTCAGGGCCTGGCCGTGCTGGAGCGGGCGCGCCCGGTGATGACGGTGGAGGGTGAGGACGTCAGCGATGCTTTCCTGCTCGGCGCCGAGGAGGCGATGGCGCTGGTGCGCCGCCACGACATCCGTCTGGCAGTGCTCAAGGCGCGCAGCCCGTCCTGCGGCAACCGCGAGAACTACGACGGCAGCTTCAGCGGCCAGAAGGTCGCCGGTGAAGGCGTCACCGCCGCTGCCCTCAAACGCATGGGCGTACTGGTGTTCAGCGAGGAAGAACTGGATGCCGCCGCCGTCTGCCTGGCCGGGCTGGAAGCCGGAGGCTAGAGCGCTCGCCGTCACTCGAAGATGCACTATTTTGCTTGAGCCTCGCGCCATGGCGCCTATGCTTGTGCCTTCCATGCGTGAGGCGAGGCCGGCCTGAGCGGCTCCTTCGCCTTTCGATTTCCATGTAGAAGGAGAAGAACATGAGAACCCTGCTGCCTTGCCTGGGCCTTGCCGCGCTGCTCGCCGGCACCTCTGCCGTTGCCGCCGATATCCCGCGTACCCCGGCTCCGGAAGGCGCGAAGGTGTACTTCATCGAGCCGGCCGACGGCGCCACGGTGGACAAGACCTTCACCGTCAAATTCGGCCTCAAGGGCATGGGTGTCGCGCCGGCGGGCGTGGACTCCCCAGCCACCGGCCACCACCACCTGCTGATCGACCTCAAGGAGCAGCCGGCGATGAACCTGCCGCTGCCGATGACCGACCAGATCAAGCATTTCGGCAAGGGCCAGACCGAGACCCAGGTAACCCTGCCGCCGGGCAAGCACACCCTGCAGCTGCTGGTGGGCGACAAGAACCACGTGCCGTTCGACCCGCCGGTGGAGTCGCAGCAGATCACCGTCAACGTGAAGTGATCTTTCTCCAGGCATGAAAAAAGGAGGCCGAGGCCTCCTTTTTTCTTTCCGGGCTGCGCTTAGAACAGCACGCGGCTACGGATGGTGCCGTTGACGTGCTGCAGCTTCTCCAGCGCCAGGTCCGAGTACTCGGCGTCGACGTCGATCACCACGTAGCCGACCTTGTCGTTGGTCTGCAGGTACTGGCCGGAGATGTTGATGCCGTTGTCGGCGAACACCTTGTTGATTTCGCTCATCACACCCGGGATGTTCTCGTGGATGTGCAGCAGGCGGTGCTTGCCCGGGTGCGACGGCAGGGCCACTTCGGGGAAGTTGACCGAGGACACCGAGGTGCCGTTGTCGCTGTACTTGACCAGCTTCTCGGCCACTTCCAGGCCGATGTTGGCCTGGGCTTCGGCGGTGGAGCCGCCGATGTGCGGGGTCAGGATCACGCGATCCAGGCCGCGCAGCGGGCTTTCGAACTCGTCATCGTTGGACTTGGGCTCGACCGGGAACACGTCGATGGCGGCGCCGATCAGGTGCTCGTCCTTGATCGCGGCGGCCAGGTGGTCCAGCTCGACCACGGTGCCACGGGCGGCGTTGATCAGGATGCCGCCTTTCTTGATGGCGCGGATTTCCTTCTCGCCGATCATCCACTGGGTGGACGGCAGTTCCGGCACGTGCAGCGAGACGATGTCGGACATGCCGAGCAGCTCGTGCAGGTTGCCGACCTGCTGGGCGTTACCCAGCGGCAGTTTGGTCACGGTGTCGTAGAAGAACACCTGCATGCCCAGGGCTTCGGCCAGGACCGAGAGCTGGGTGCCGATCGAGCCGTAGCCGACGATGCCCAGCTTCTTGCCGCGGATCTCGAAGGAGTTGGCGGCGGACTTGATCCAGCCACCGCGGTGGCAGGAGGCGTTCTTCTCCGGGATGCCGCGCAGCAGCAGGATGGCCTCGGCCAGCACCAGTTCGGCGACCGAACGGGTGTTGGAGTAGGGCGCATTGAACACGGCGATGCCGCGCTCGCGGGCTGCGTTCAGGTCGACCTGGTTGGTGCCGATGCAGAAGCAGCCAACGGCGATCAGCTTCTTGGCAGCGTCGAAGACTTCTTCGGTCAGCTGGGTGCGGGAGCGGATACCGATGAAGTGGGCATCGGCAATCTTTTCCTTCAGCTCGTCACCGGACAGAGCGGTCTTGAGGTACTCGATGTTGGAGTAGCCGGCCGCCTTGAGGGTGTCGACGGCGTTCTGGTGCACGCCTTCAAGGAGAAGGAATTTGATCTTGCTCTTGTCGAGAGAAGTCTTGCTCATCTGCTTTGAACCTGTAGTCCCGGGATGTGGCGAGAAATTGAACAGCTCAGGCCGGACCGGCCGGTGCCAAGCTTGGCGCCAGGTGGCGATCTGCGTGGGGTGCGTATGCTAGCATGTTCTCCCTTTTCCTTGCCCGGTTGCGACCTGAGCTGTTCTCAGGACGACCATGAACCATTTGAGAGTTCCTCCAATGACCCGCGACGCCCTGATCGAATCGCTCAAGCCCCTGCTGGATGCCGGGAAGCTGCTGACAGACGCCGATTCCCTCGACACCTACGGCAAGGATTGGACCAAGCATTTCGCCCCGGCGCCCCTGGCGATCGCCTTCCCCAAGAGCACCGAGCAGGTCCAGGCCATCGTCCGCTGGGCCAATGAGCACAAGGTCGCGCTGGTTCCTTCGGGCGGTCGTACCGGTCTCTCTGCCGCTGCCGTCGCCGCCAACGGTGAGGTGGTCGTGGCCTTCGACTACATGAACAAGGTGCTGGAATTCAACGAATTCGATCGCACCGTGGTCTGCCAGCCGGGCGTGATCACCAAGCAGCTGCAGACCTTCGCCGAAGAGCACGGCTTGTATTACCCGGTGGACTTCGCTTCGTCGGGCTCCAGCCAGATTGGTGGCAATATCGGCACCAATGCCGGCGGAATCAAGGTCATTCGCTACGGCATGACCCGCAACTGGGTCGCCGGCATGAAGGTCGTCACCGGCAAGGGCGATCTGCTGGAGCTGAACAAGGACCTGATCAAGAACGCCACCGGCTACGACCTGCGCCAGCTGTTCATCGGCGCCGAAGGCACCCTGGGCTTCGTGGTCGAGGCCACCATGCGCCTGGAGCGTCAGCCGAAGAACCTCACCGCGATGGTCCTGGGCACCCCGGACTTCGATTCGATCATGCCGGTGCTGCACGCCTTCCAGAACAAGCTGGACCTGACCGCCTTCGAGTTCTTCTCCGACAAGGCCCTGGCCAAGATCATGGCCCGTGGCGACGTGCCGCCGGCCTTCGAGACCGACTGCCCGTTCTATGCCCTGCTGGAGTTTGAGGCGAGCACCGAGGAAGTGGCCAACGAGGCGCTGGCGACTTTCGAGCACTGCGTCGAGCAGGGCTGGGTGCTGGACGGCGTGATGAGCCAGAGCGAGCAGCAGCTGCAGAACCTGTGGAAGCTGCGCGAGTACATCTCCGAGACCATCTCCCACTGGACGCCGTACAAGAACGACATCTCCGTCACCGTCGGCAAGGTCCCGGCCTTCCTCAAGGACATCGACGATATCGTCGCGGCCAACTACCCCGACTTCGAAGTGGTCTGGTTCGGCCACATCGGCGACGGCAACCTGCACCTGAACATCCTGAAACCCGAGAACCTGAGCAAGGACGAGTTCTTCGCCAAGTGCGCGACCGTCAACAAGTGGGTGTTCGAGACGGTGCAGAAGTACAACGGCTCCATCTCGGCCGAGCACGGCGTGGGCATGACCAAGCGCGATTACCTGGGTTACTCTCGCTCCGAGGCTGAAATCGGCTACATGAAGGCGGTCAAGGCGGTGTTTGACCCCAACGGGATCATGAATCCGGGCAAGATCTTCGCCGAATAAGCTGCGGTATCCAGAGGGGCCGGCTCGTGGGAATAGAGGGGCCGGCCCTTCGCACGTCAGCGTCACGGGAAGTGGCGCGTGCGCCGGCAGGATGCGGGCAACCGCGCGGGATCACGAGCCCCGCGCGGGTCATCTCTTCCATGCGTTCAGGAGTCGGTCATGAGTTACCAGCACCAGTATGTCGATGGCACCCCGATCCATTTCACCCTGGGCAAGGTGGTCTGCGTCGGCCGCAACTACGCGGAGCACGCCAAGGAGCTGAACAATCCGGTGCCGACCGAGCCGCTGCTGTTCATCAAGCCGGGTTCCTGCACCGTCTCCCAGGCGGGTGGCTTCGCCATCCCGGAAGATCGTGGCTCGGTGCATTACGAGGCGGAAATCGCCGTGCTGATCGGCAAGCCGCTGTCGCGCAAGCCGAGCGCCGAGGAAGTGCTGGATGCCATTTCCGGTTATGCCCCGGCGCTGGACCTGACCCTGCGCGACGTACAGGCCAAGCTGAAGGAAAAGGGCCTGCCGTGGGAGCTGGCCAAGTCCTTCGATGGCGCTTTCGTGCTGGCGCCCTTCGTCAGTGCCGATCACTTCCCGGACCCGACCGACATCGGCATCCGCCTGGTGATCGACGGCGAAGTCCGCCAGGACGGCAACAGCCGCGACATGCTCAACCCCATCGTGCCGCTGATCCAGCACATCTGCGGGCACTTCTCGCTGCAGCCGGGCGACGTGGTCTCCACCGGAACCCCGGTCGGCGTCGGCCCGCTCAAGAGTGGCAGTGACGTGGTGCTGGAACTTCCCGGCGCCAGCCGATTCGAAAGCCGCGTGCTTTAACTCCGTTGTCCCGCCGAAGGCCGCCGTTTGTGCGGCCTTCGCTTGTTGCGGGGTACCTTGCCGTGCTGACCAACAAGAGTCTTCATGACCATGTCCATCCTTCGTCCTCGCTGGCTGTTGCTGGCCCTGCTGATCGCCCTGATGGTGCTTGGCGTCCTGACCTTCCTCTTCCATTGGGATGACCGCGCCCGTCTCTGGCTGCAGGAGCAGGACACCAGCGCGCAGGAGCGCAGTGAAAGCATCTGGCTGCCGGGCTATACGGCAGTGATCCAGGCCAAGCCCCTCAAGGGGGGTATCGAAGGGCAGGAGACCTCGGACCTCGCCTACAACCCGGTGACCCGCACCCTGTTCACCGTGACCGGCAAGAAACCGCTGCTGGCCGAGCTGTCGCTGACCGGTGACGTACTGCGGGTGATCCCGCTGCTGGGCATGTCCAACCCCGAAGGCGTGGCCGTGCTCGAAGGCGGCAACGTCGCAGTGACCGACGAGCGCAAGAACTCCCTGACCATCTTCCACGTCGACCCGCAGACCCGCGAGCTGAGCACCGAGAAGCTCTCCAGCTTCGACCTGGGCGAACGCGGCAAGAAGAACAAGGGTATCGAGGGCATCGCCTGGGACCCGCGCCAGCACCGCCTGCTGCTGGGCCAGGAGCGCGACCCGCTGACGTTGTTCAGCCTGGCCAGCGATGGCAGTGCCAGCCTGAGCGGCGCCTTGCAGGCGCTGCCCAGCGACCAGTTGATGATGCGCAACGTCTCGGCCCTGAGTATCGACCCGCGCACCGGCCATACCCTGGTGCTGTCGGCCGAGTCGCACCTGCTGCTGGAGCTGGACGAGAAGGGCGAGCCGGTCAGCTTCATCAGCCTGCTCGGCGGCCTCAATGGCCTGCACGAGAAGATCCCGCGTGCCGAAGGCGTGGCCATCGACGAGCAGGGCACCATCTACATGGTCAGCGAGCCGGACCTGTTCTACGTGTTCAAGCGCGAAGCGCAGGCCGGCCAGGGGAACTGATTCAGATCGGAGCAATGGAGGTGTCTGGGGTCTTAAGCTTGGATTAAGACCCGATTCAGGATGGTTTCAGCCGTCGGCACTAAGCTGAACCCATCGAAAACGCCCCAGGAGGCACTTCCATGAAACTGACTCACCTCCCGCTGATCGCCGCCGTTGGCCTGTTCTCCACCGTCACCTTCGCCGCTGGCGGCTACACCGGCCCGGGCAGCGATGCCCAGCCCGCCGCTGCCGCCGCGGGCCAGATCACCACGGTCAAGCAGGCCCAGGCTGCCGCCGATGACACCAAGGTCGTGCTCGAAGGCACCATCACCAAGCGCATCAGCAGCGAGCACTACGAGTTCAAGGACGCCACCGGCAGCATCCAGGTCGAGATCGACAACGACGACTGGCCGGCGGGTACCTCGGTTTCCGAGAACACCAAAGTGCGCCTGACCGGTGAAGTCGACCACCACAAGCAGAAGCCCACCGACATCGATGTGGACCGCGTGGAAATCCTCCAGTAATCCACGCTCGATAAAAAAGCCGCGCCGGGACCCATCCCCGGTGCGGCTTTTTTTGCTTTTGGCATTTGATCTTTGTAGGAGCGAGCTTGCTCGCGAACATCTCCCAGCGCATGCCGGCCTATCTGTCGGATTGCCAGGGTTCGCGAGCAAGCTCGCTCCTACAGGACAGCCCTCAACCGATGCTTTCGAAACCTTGCAGCACGTTGATCGCGTTGATGCCGATCTCTTCCACCGCGTAACCGCCTTCCATCACGAACAGGGTCGGCAGGCCGAGCTTGCCGATGGCCTCGCCCATGCGCAGGTAGTCCGGGCTGTCCAGCTTGAACTGGGAGATCGGGTCTTCCTTGTAGGTGTCCACGCCCAGCGAGACGATCAGCACGTCCGGCTTGTAGGCCGAGATCTGCCGGATCGCCGCCTGCAGCGCCAGGCTCCATACCGACCAGTCGCTGCCCGAGGCCAGCGGATAGTTGAAGTTGAAGCCTTCGCCCACGCCCTGGCCCTTTTCGTCGGCGTAGCCGAGGAAGTAGGGATACTCGAAGCGCGGGTCGCCGTGGATCGAGGTGAACAGCACGTCGGCGCGATCGTAGAAGATGTCCTGGGTGCCGTTGCCGTGGTGGTAGTCGACGTCGAGGATGGCCACGCGGTTGGCGCCCTGGTCGAGGATCGACTGGGCGGCGATGGCCGCGTTGTTGAAGAAGCAGTAGCCGCCCATGAAGTCGGCCGAGGCGTGGTGGCCCGGCGGACGGCACAGCGAGAACACCGAGCGCGCGCCCTTGGCCAGTTCGGCCTGGCCGGTCATGGCCACGTTCACCGAGCTGAGCACCGCCTGCCAGGTGCCGGCGGTGATCGGCGCGCCGGCGTCCAGGCTGTAGTAGCCCAGGCGCCCGTCGATGCTGTCCGGCTCCTTCTGCCGCAGGCGGCGGGTCGGCCAGCAGATCGGCAGCATGTCGTGGGTCCGACCGGTGGCCAGCCAGTCACGCCAGGCGTGTTGCAGGAACCGCACGAAGCCTTCGCTGTGCACCCTCAGGATGGGGTCCAGGCCGAAGTCGCGCGGGGCCTGGATGTCACCCAGTTTCACCGCCTTGGCCCGGTCCAGCACCATGTCGGCGCGGCTGGGCTTTTCGAAGCAGGGGGTGAACTGGCCGCCGATCAGCTCGTGCTGACCGTGGTGCAAGCGATGGTCGTCGGTATAGATCGTCAACATCACGCGCTCCTGAGGGCGCCTCCCGGGCGCCCGGTTAGGGTCCTGTAATCAGGCGTTTTCCTCGAAATTCACACTCGGTGCCTTGCGGCGGAAGCCGCCGGTATGCACTGCCAGGTAGGCGAAGCCGACGGCGAACCAGCTCAGGCCGACGATCAGGGTCATCTGCGACAGGCTGGTCCACAGCCACAGGGTCAGGCACAGGCCGACGAAGGGGATCACGCCGTACAGCAGGACGTTCTTCGCGCCGCGGCGGCGCTCCACGCCCAGGTAGGTGCGGATCACCGCCAGGTTGACCACGGAGAAGGCCACCAGCGCGCCGAAGCTGATCATCGAGGCGAGGGTGGTCAGGTCCAGCACGATGGCCAGCAGGGAGATCGCGGAGACCACCAGGATCGCCACCACTGGCGTCTGGAAGCGCGCGTGCAGGGTGCCGAACAGGCTGCGCGGCAGGATGCCGTCACGGCCCATGGTGAAGATGATGCGCGACACCGAGGCCTGGGAGGCCAGCGCCGAGCCGATGCAACCGGCGATGTAGGCGGCGGTGAAGAAGTTGCCGAGGAACTGGCCGCCGGCCTTGAGCATCACTTCGTTGGCCGCCGAGTCGGCGTTCTGGAACACGCTGCCGGGGAATACCAGCTGGCTGATGATTGCCAGCAGGGTGAACATCAGGCCGGCGATGACGGTGGTGATGATGATCGCGCGGGGGATGTCGCGGCGGGCGTCACGGGTTTCCTCGGCCATGGTCGAGACGGCGTCGAAGCCCAGGAACGACAGGCACAGCACGGCGGCGCCGGCCATCAGCGGGGCGAAGCCGGGCTGGCTGCCGTCACCGACGAAGGGCAGGCTGAAGTCGATCGCCGCGCCGCTGGCGAGGGTTTTGATCGACATCGCCACGAAGACCAGGATGAACACCAGCTGCGCGCCGACGATCACGTTGCTCATGCCGGCGACCTGGCTGATGCCGACCACGTTGAGCACGGTGACCAGGGCGATGGAGGCGACCACGAACACCCAGGCCGGGATTTCCGGGAAGGCGATGTTCATGAACAGGCCGATGAGCAGGTAATTGATCATCGGCAGGAACAGGTAGTCGAGCAGCAGCGACCAGCCGGACAGGAAGCCGACCACGGGGCCGAAGCTCAGGCTGGTATAGGAATAGGCGGAACCGGAGATCGGGTACTTGCGCACCATGAAGCTGTAGGAGGCTGCGGTGAACAGCATCGCCAGCAGGGTGATCAGGTAGGCGCTGGCGGTACGTCCGCCGGTCATCTCGGTGACCACGCCATAGGTGGTGAACATGGTCAGCGGGACCATGTAGACCAGGCCGAAGAAGACCAGGGCGGGCAGGCCCAGGACGCGTTTCAGGCGGGCGTCGGCGTCGGCCGGGGTGCCCTGTTGGGAGTGCTGTGAAGCGCTCTTTGGAGTAGATGCAGTGCTGGCGCTGTGTTGGCTGGCCATGGGGGAATCCTCGCGATTTTTATGATGTCTTGCGGGCGGGCGGCGTTCGGTGGCCGTCCTGATGTCGTTGGCTTACGGCTCAGCCGCAGCGCTGACGACGCGCGAGGAATGAGGGTGTGTGCTGCAGGGTGACGCAAAAGCTGGTCATGGGCGTTCTCGGGGCATTTGTTCTTGTGGATAACGCGCTCGCGTTCCCTCGGGATTTCCCTGCGCCACCTTCGATGGTGCAGGGGCTGGCCGCCTTTCCAGCCGCTCCCTGCGCGAGCCGCCCGACTCTAGCAACCGGGGTCAGCGGGCAGAACCCTGCAAAGGGTCAAAAAGGGATCGAAATGGCCAAAATGGCTGTCAGGGCCACCCGGCGCGCACCGCCGCGCCGGATGACCTTGCGGTCATTTCTTCAGCTTGGTCCAGACCTTGGAGCGCAGTTGCAGGGCCTTGGGCGAGCAGAGCTTGAAGGGTTTCAGGCGATCCAGCTTGTCCGCCGGGGTGTTGATCGCCGGATCGTCGAACAGCTCCTTGTCCATGAACTTGTCCGAGCCTTCGATCGCGTTGTTGTACTTGGCGAAGTTGGAGGCCAGGGCGATGTTCTCAGGCTGCATCATCCAGTTCAGGAAGGCGTGGGCCTCCTTGATGTTGGTGGCGTCCTTGGGAATGGTCAGGTTGTCGATGAACAGGCGCACGCCTTCCTTGGGATAGACGTAGACCAGGCTGGCGCGCTGGGCATGGGCGCGGTGGAAGGCGCCGTTCCATTGCTGGTGCATGGAGACTTCGCCGGCGGCCATGCGTTCGATGGTGCCGTCGCTGTTGTACATGGCCAGCATCGGTTTCTGCTTGAGCAGCAGGTCCTGGATCTTCGCCGCCTCTTTCGGGTCCTCGGTGCACTCGTCGACGCCCAGGTAATAGGACGCCGGGGCGTACAGCTCCTCGATGGAGTTGAGCGCGACGACCTTGCCTTTCAGCTCCGCCGGCGGCTCGAAGAACGGCTTCCAGCTTTCATCCAGCTTGCCGCCGGGGACCTTGGCACTGTCGTAGCTGTAGCCGGTGGTGCCCCACAGGTAGGGCACGGAGTAGTCGTGGCCCGGGTCGTAGGTCAGGGTCTTGAACTTGTCTTTCAGGTTGGCCAGGTTCGGCAGCTGCGACTTGTCGAGCTTCTGCAGCAGGCCTTCCTTGACGAATATCTCGATGAAGCTGTCCGACGGCACGACCACGTCGTAGGCGCCGCCGCCGGCCTTGAGCTTGGCCAGCAGGGTTTCGTTGCTGTCGTAGGAATCCAGGGTGGCGTGGATGCCGGTGTCCTTCTCGAACTTCTTCAGCAGTTCCGGCGGGAAGTAGTCGGACCAGTTGGCGAAGTGCAGGGTACCTTCGGCGTGGGCGCTGCCGGCCAGCAGCAGGCTGGCGGCGACGAGCGCGCGGGCGATGGGGGTACGGCGGAATTTCATCGGTGAAGCTCCTTGCAATGTTGTTTTGTTTGGCGGCAGGAGGTCAGCGGCGACGCTGGCCGACGTAGTACGACAACGCAACGAACGCGATGGAAATCAACAGTATTATTGAAGATATGGCGTTGATCTTCGGGGAAATCCCCATTCGGATGGAGCTGAAGATGTACACCGGCAGGGTGGTGGCCCCGGCGCCGGCGACGAAGTAGGTGATGACGAAGTCGTCCATCGAGATGATGAACGCCAGCATCGCACCGGACACGATCCCCGGCGTCAGCAGGGGGAAGGTCACTTTCCAGAAGGTCTTCCAGGGCGAGGCATAGAGGTCCGCCGCCGCTTCCGCCAGCCGTGGGTCCATGCCTTCGAGGCGGGCGCGGATCGGCAGGTAGGCGAAGGGAATGCAGAACACGATGTGCGCCAGCAGGATGGTGAACAGCGACAGCTTCAGGCCGATGAAGGCGAAGAACATCAGGGTCGCCACGGCGGTGACGATCTCCGGCACCAGCAGCGGCAGGCCCAGTACGCCGCTCATCAGCGTCTGCCCGCGGAACGCGCGGCCACGCATGCCCAGCGCAGCGAGCGTGGCCAGGGTGGTGGCGATGATGGTGGCGAGGCTGGCGACGATCAGCGAGTTCTTCGCCGCGCGAAGGATTTCCGGGTCGTCCGCCACCACCGAGTACCACTTGAAGCTGAAGCTCTCCCACAGTGTCGCCGACTGGCCGCTGTTGAAGCTCAGCACCACCAGCACGAAGATCGGGATGTAGAGGAAGGCGAAGAACAGCCAGGCGGCGGGCCTGACCCCGGTGAACCGCCAGAGCGGGTTGGCCGACTTCATGGATGACCTCCCGCCGCGCCCGGTTTGAAGCGCATGTTGTAGATCAGCATCGCCAGCAGCACGAAGGCCAGCAGGGCAAAGGACAGTGCCGCGCCGAACGGCCAGTTGTGCGCCGTGCCGAACTGCAGCTGGATCAGGTTGCCGATCATCAGCGACTTACCGCCCCCCAGCAGCTCGGGAATGATGTAGCTGCCCAGCGAGGGGATGAACACCAGGATGCAACCGGCGACGATGCCGGGCATGGCCAGCGGGATGATGATCCGCTTGAGTGCCTTCCAGCGGTTGGCGCCCAGGTCGAAGGCCGCCTCCACCAGGCGCCAGTCCATCTTCTCCAGGCTGGTGTAGATGGGCAGGACCATGAACGGCAGGTAGGTGTAGAGCAGGCCGATGATCACCGCGTTGTCGGTGTAGAGGATGCCCAGGGAGGCGTCGGAGAAGCCCAGCCCGTGCAGGCCCTCGTCGATCAGCCCGCCGTTGCGCAGCAGCAGCATCCAGGCATAGACCCGCACCAGCAGGTTGGTCCAGAACGGCACCGTGACCAGGAACAGCAGCAGGTTGCGCCGGCGCTCGTCCTGCAGCGCCAGGTACAGCGCGGTGGGGAAGCCGATCAGCACGCAGCCCAAAGTGGTCAGGATCGACAGCCAGAACGAGCGCTGGAAGATGCCCAGGTAGTCGGCGTTGAACGACAGGCTGTCGTCCAGGTCGCGCTCCCAGAGGAAGTTGATGTAGGCCTCGACGGTGTGCTGGCCCCACTTCACGCCGCCGTAGTCCCCCGGTGCCTGGATCGACACGGCGAACATGATGCCCAGCGGCAGGACCAGGAACACGATCAGCATGATCATCGCCGGGCTGGTCAGGGCCAGGCGATTGAACAGCGATTTTCGTTCCGCCAGTGCGCGCAGTGTACTCATTCGGCCAGCACCCGGATGGCGGTGGCGGGAACGCGGACCCGCACCCGCGCGCCGGGCGCGTGGGTGGAAAGGGCGCCGTCGCGGTTCTGCTGACGGACCCGGAAGCCGCCCTGACCGGCGACATTGAGGTGGTACACGGTGTCGGTGCCGACGTAGACGATGTTCTCGACCACGCCTTCCAGCTGGCCGTCCTGGGCGAGTTCGGTGCGCTCCGGGCGGATCGCCAGGGTCACCTTGCCAGGCAGGGTGGTGGCGGCCGGGAGCAGTTGGCCGTCAGCCAGGCGCACGCTGTCGCCGCTGGATTCGCCTTCGAGGAAGTTGGTCTCGCCGATGAAGTCGGCCACCAGGCGGTTGACCGGCGCCTCGTAGATCTCGGTGGGCGTGCCGATCTGCATGACCTTGCCGCGACTCATCACCGCGATGCGGTCGGACATGGTCAGGGCTTCTTCCTGGTCGTGGGTGACGAAGATGAAGGTGATGCCGGTTTCGTGCTGCAGGCGCTTGAGCTCGATCTGCATTTCCTTGCGCAGCTTCAAGTCCAGCGCGGAAAGCGATTCGTCGAGCAGCAGGACCTTGGGCCGGCTGGCCAGGGCGCGGGCCAGGGCGATGCGCTGTTGCTGGCCGCCGGATAGCTGGTCGGCGCGGCGCTTGCCGACGTCGGGCAGGCGCACCAGGTCGAGCATCTTCTGCACGGTGGCGTCGATATCGCTGCGCTGCTTGCCCTGCATTTCCAGGCCGAAGGCGATGTTCTCCGCCACGGTCATGTGGGGGAACAGGGCGTAGCTCTGGAACACGGTATTGACCGGGCGCTTGAAGGGCGGAAGGCCTTCCATCGCGTCGCCGTAGAGGCGAATGCTGCCGGAGGAGGGTTGTTCGAAGCCGGCGATCAGTCGCAGCAAGGTGGTCTTGCCGCAGCCCGAGGGGCCGAGGAGGGTGAAGAATTCGTTGGCGCGGATTTCCAGTGACACGTCGTCCAGGGCCTTGAGGCCTTGTCCGGGTGTACCGAACTCCATGCATATCCGCTCGATGGTGATCGCGCTGGTCATGCTCGTACCATGCAGTTAAGCAGTTGTTATTGTTGAGGTTTTACGGTTTCTAGGACCGTTTCACCTAGCTGCGGATTGATAATGACCAAGCGTCGGGATACGCAGAACGATAGATCAGGCCAATAAGGGATAAATCAGGCCAAGTTGAAAATGCCGCCTGAAATGGCGGGTTTCGGGCGTCAGCGGATTGCTGTGCTGGACGATCTGGGGGCCTGGCAGGTTGTGGGATGGGTGGAGCCTAGGCGATACCCATGCTGGCGGTGCCGGGCTGATGGGTATCGCTTCGCTCCACGCCATCCTACGAGGGGCGTCTGGGCATCAGCCTCGGTACAGGCTCGGAGTCGCCCCGCTCCAGCGCTGGAAGGCATGCCGGAAGCTGGCCGTTTCGCTGTAGCCCAGTTGCTCGGCGATCAGGTAGATCGGCAGGTCGGTGTCCTTGAGCAACTGCCGCGCACGGTCGAAGCGCACCTCGTCGAGCACCTGTTGATAACTGGTGTTCTGCTGCTGCAGGTGGCGCCGCAGGGTGCGGGTGGAGCGGTGCAGGTGGCGCGCCACGGTGTCCAGGCTCGCGGTGTCCTGCAGGTGGCTGGCCAGGTGCTGGCGCAACTGGTCGATCACATCGCCACGGGCGCTGAGCATCCCGCTCATGCGCAGGCACTGTTGTACGCCATTGTGGCAGCTGACCGGATCGGCCAGCGGCAGCGGCCTGTCCAGCAGCGCCGGGCTGAAGCACAGTGCGCTGGTCGGTGCGCCGAAATCCACCGGGCAGCCCAGGCGCTCGGTGTAGGTCTCCGCGTGCAGCGGCGGCCGATAGGCCAGCAGCAGCCGGCGGGGGCGCACCGACTCGCCGAGCAGGTCGCGGATCACCGTCAGCAGCGAAGTCAGGCACAGCTCGGTGTTGAACACCGTCAGCTCCGGCGCGTAGCGGTAGCCGTCGGCGGTCAGGTGAACCTCGTCGCCCTGCGGGGTCAGCGCCAGGCGGAAGTAGGTGCCGAGCAGCTCGGGAAAGGACAGCGCCAACTGCAGCGCATCGCGCAGGGTGCGGCTGGCGAGCATGCTGTAACCCAGGATGCCGTAGGCCGAGACATGCATGCGCAGGCCCAGGTAGAGGCCCAGCGCCGGATCGTGGTGGCAGTTCAGCGCGTTGGCGAAGACCCGCAATTCCTGGGCGTGGGTGATCAGCTTCTCCGGCGTCAGCAGGTCGGCCTCGCCGATACCGCTGCCTTCCAGCAGCTTCGGGCGTGGTACACCGGCGTGGTGCAGCACTTCGGTCGCCAGCACCACGGTGTGCAGGGTCGCCTGCTGGCGTTGTTCGGGGAGCAGATGCTGGGCCATCTGAATGCCTCGTGCGAAAGGTCGGTCGTCGGTCTTGCGCTAACCTGACTCTAGCCTGCCCGCAGTTCCTGGTGGCCTTTAAGTTTGGCTTCAGGCGCTGCTGTCACTCTGCCACGCCAACCCCATCCCGAGTCCTCCATGCGCCGTCTGCTCAAGCCCCGTCGTCTGTTCCCGCTGCTGGCGCTGATCGCCCTGGCCGCGTTGCTCGCGCTGGGCCAGAGCTTCCGGGTCTACGAGCGTGCCTGGTTCAAGTTCAACGAATGGCGCCACGCCGCTGAGTGGCAGGAGAAGTCCATCTGGCTGCCCGACTATCGCGTGGTGCTGGAGGCGCAGCCGATCGAGGGCCTGGAGGACAACGTCTCGGCGCTGACCTACGACCCGGACCGGCAGACCCTGTTCACCGTCACCAACAAGCAGAACGAGCTGGTCGAGTTGTCGCTGGAAGGCAAGGTGCTGCGCAAGATCGAACTGCACGGTTTCGGCGATACCGAGGCCATCGAGTACATCAGCCGCAATGTCTACGTCATCAGCGACGAAACCCATCAGCGCCTGATTCGCGTAGAGCTTCACGACGACACCCGGGAACTGCACGTCGAGGACGCCCAGCAGCTCGCCCTGGCCTTGGGGCGGGGCGGCAACAGTGGTTTCGAAGGGCTGGCCTACGACTCGGTGGGCAAGCGCCTGTTCGTCGCCAAGGAGCGCAAGCCGGTGCACATCTACGAGGTGCGCGGCTTCCCCTATGAGCAATCGACGGAGCCGTTCAAGGTGCACGTGGTGGAGGACCTGGAGCACAACCGCAACCTGTTCGTCCGCGATCTGTCCAGCCTGCAGTACGACGAGCGCAGCGGGCACCTGCTGGCGCTGTCCGACGAATCCCGGCTGGTGCTGGAGCTGAGTGCCGACGGCGAGCCGATCAGTTCGCTGTCGCTGTTGCGCGGCATGCAGGGGTTGCGTCGCAGCGTGCCGCAGGCCGAAGGCATCGCGATGGACGACCAGGGCACGCTGTACCTGGTGAGCGAACCCAACCTCTTCTACGTGTTCAAGAAGCGCGAGGCGCCCTGAGGGCGCCCCGCCTGCCGTCGATCAGAACTGCCACTGCACGCCGAGCGAGTACGACGCCTGGCTGCCTTCGCTGTGGGCGAAGCGCGAATTGGCCTCGGCGAACACGCCCAGCTGCTCGGTGACCGCCAGCAGGGCGCCGACCTGGGCACGGCCGAAGTCCTTGTCCACATCGCCCAGATCGGCGGTGCGGGTGCGGCCATCGCCCAGGGCGGTCAGCGCGATATCGTCCAGGCTGCCGTCGGCCAGTTCCTTCACCCAGCGCACGCTGGCGTAGGGCTGCACGGCCATGCGGTTGCCCAGCGGCAGCTCGCCGCGCAGGCCCCAGCCGAGGCTGGCTTCCAGCGAGTCGTAGTCCTGCTTCTCGTAGCCCAGCGCCGTGCGCAGGTCGTCGTCCTCGTTGAAGTCGTCGATCTTGTAGTGCACATAGTCCAGCCCGCCCTGCGGCCCGGTCTTGATGCCGGCGATGTCGAAGTCGTAGCCGCCGTCGACGCGCGCGCCCCAGAACCAGGCGTTGGTGTCGCCGTCGATGCTCTGGTCGAGCAGCACCGGGCCGTTCTTCGCCTTCAGGTACACCGAGCGCTTGCTGTCGAAGTCGGCGTAGCCGGCGCTCAGCTCACCGCCCAGCCAGGCGGGGCCGCCATCGTTGAACAGGCCGTAGAGGCCCAGTTGCCAGGTTTCCGCTTCCAGCCGGGCGCTGTGGTCCAGATTGTCGCGGCTGCGCTGGAAGCTCAGGCTGCCGCCAACGGTCACGGCCTCGCTGGCGCGGTAGTCGCCCAGCAGGTTCACCCCGGCACGGTGCGAGCGCGGGTCGCCGGGCATGTCGAAGCCGCTTTCCGGGGTGGTTTCACCTTCTACACCGATGGCGCCGTCGAAGCTGCCGACGGCGCGCGAACTGCCCAGCAGGGTCAGCCAGCGGCGGTCATGCAGGCGGGTCAGGGCCAGGTGCTGGCGTTGCAGCTGGTCTTCCATCTGCCGGGCCATGGCACCGCCGGAAGCAGTGGAGGCGAGCAGGTCGGCGTTGGTCAGCTCCAGCACCAGGCGCGTGAGCAGGCGGGAGAAGTCGCGCAGGCGCTGGTCGATGCGTTCCTGGCCGAAGGCGCCGGTGAGCACCTGCTCGTTGTCCAGGGTCGGGTTGTGCCAGGTGGCGCCGCCGGGGATGGCGGGGTTGTCGGTCTGCACGTAGCCGTCCAGGTCGCCCAGTTCCCAGTTGGTGGCCTCGATGAACAGCACTGGCACATTCAGCCCCTCGAAGCTTTCGCCGTCGCTGCAACAGCCGGTGCCGGCGGGGTATTCCTCGTTCAGGCCGGGGTTGGTGAACAGCGGGATCTTCAGCTCCCGGGCGATGCGCAGCAGTTGGTCGCGGTAGGCGCCCAGTGCGGGATTGTCGACGCTGTTGTAGCCGGCATGGGCGTACATCTTGTCGCCGGTGATCAGGCTGTCGAGGTTGATCATGCCCAGCAGGTTGCTGCGCTGCTCGTCGCTGAGGGAGGCAACGTAGGCGCGGGAGCCGCGCAGGCCTTCTTCCTCGGCGCCGAAGCCGACCACTTCCAGGCCGTTCTCCAGCTCGATGCCGCCCAGGTTGCGAGCGATCTCGGTGAGCACGGCGGCGCCCGAGCCGTTGTCGTCCAGGCCCTGCAGGGTCGGACGGCCGTAGTAGGTGTCGTAGTGCGCACCGAGGACCACGTACTGGCCGCTGCTGCCCGGAGCACTGGCGATGACGTTCTGCGAGCTGCGGTTACCGGCCCAGGTGAAGTCCTGGAGCTGCGTCTGGTAGCCGAAGGCCAGGCGCGACTGCATCAGTGCGGTGGCGCCGGCGAAGCTGGCGGTGCCACGGTAACGGCCGGGGTAATCGTTGATCAGGGTGTCGAGGGTGTCCCCGGCATATTCCCCGTATTCGTAGGCGTTGGCGTCGGTCGCCAACGCAGCGCAGCCCAGGCTGACCGCAACGGCTAAAGGTTTGAACACGGCACTGTCCTCTGTGTCGATTGGAGTCGCATCGGTCTTCGATGCGTGCGCCGGAGGAAAGCAGGATGCAGGCCGGTTCGCCGGAGATGGGCGGAATTTGACGCGTCAGTGACCGAGGGTGTCGCGCCACTGTAACAACGGTGATACACGGTCGGCGACAAGGCCGACCGTGCGAAGCGGGTGCGCCGAAGTGCTCACCGAAACGGTGCGTTATCAGGTGTCGTCGCTGATCGGGGCATCCACCGCGTAGCGCTTGACCGCCGCCACGCCAGCCTCGGCAGTGGCCTTGCTGGCGTACATCTGGCTCTGCCCGACGACCTGGCCGTTGGTGGCCTTGAGCACGAAGTGATGCTTGCCGTTGGCAGCAACCTTGATCTCGAAGGCGCCTTCGCGCTGGGAGTTCTTGCGTACCGACTCGATGCCGTCCACGGCCGAGGTCTTGGCCTTGTACAGCTCGCTGGTCAGGACGATTTCGCCGTTGCTGGCGTGCAGGTTGAAGTGGAACTGGCCATCACTGGCCTTCTTCAGATGGTATTTGGCGGCCATGCTGCATCTCCGTTGGGGGTAAGGTCATCCCAGCGTAGACGGCAGCAGAGGCTCTGGAAGGCGCCATCCGCCGGATGGCGCCTGGCGGGGTCAGACCTTGAGGGTCTTCACACCTTCGGTGGTGCCCAGCAGCAGCAGGTCGGCCGGGCGAGCGGCGAACAGGCCGTTGGTGACCACGCCGACGATGTTGTTGATCGCTACTTCCAGCTGCACCGGGCTGTCGATGCGCAGGTTGTGCACGTCGAGGATGATATTGCCGTTGTCGGTCAGCACGCCCTCGCGGTACACCGGGTCGCCGCCCAGCTTCACCAGTTGGCGGGCCACGTGGCTGCGGGCCATGGGGATGACTTCCACCGGCAGCGGGAAGCCACCGAGGATCGGCACCAGCTTGCTGGCGTCGGCGATGCAGATGAACTGCTTGGCCACGGCGGCGACGATCTTCTCGCGGGTCAGCGCGGCGCCACCGCCCTTGATCAGTTCCAGGCGCTCGTTGGTCTCGTCGGCGCCGTCCACGTAGAACTCCAGCTCGCTGACGGTGTTCAGGTCGTAGACCGGGATGCCGTGGCCCTTCAGGCGCTGGGCGGTGGCTTCGGAGCTGGCCACGGCGCCGTCGAACTCGGCCTTGTGCCGGGCCAGCAGGTCGATGAAGAAGTTGGCGGTGGAGCCGGTGCCCACGCCGACGATGCTCTTGCTGTCGAGGTGCGGAAGGATGTGGTCGACGGCGGCCTGGGCCACTGCCTGCTTGAGCTGATCCTGGTTCATGGCGAAGGGTCTTCTTACCTGGCTGGGCGCCAAAGCGCCGGGGGAATAGTCGAGAGGGCGGATTATAGCGGTCGATGGCGCGCCGGTGTTGCGCCGCCGGGCAACTGTTACGGTCATCTGCGCGCGGATTGTTCGGTGGCCCGCGCCGCGCCCGCTGGAGTAGACTCGCGGTTCCTCGAAAAGCCGCCGATATAGCCCTTCCGATGCTCGAACACTACGTCAAGAAGATCCTCACCTCGCGTGTCTACGACGTTGCCGTGGAAACGCCGCTGCAGCCCGCCCGCCAGCTCTCCGAGCGCCTGGGCAACCAGATTCTGCTCAAACGCGAAGACCTGCAGCCGGTGTTCTCCTTCAAGATTCGCGGCGCCTACAACAAGCTGGCGCAGCTGAGCCCGGAAGAACTGGCCCGTGGCGTGGTTACCGCCTCCGCCGGCAACCATGCCCAGGGCGTGGCGCTGGCCGCCCGCGAGCTGGGCATCAAGGCCACCATCGTGATGCCGCGCACCACGCCTGAGCTGAAAGTGCAGGGTGTGCGCGCCCGTGGCGGCAAGGCCGTGCTGCATGGCGACGCTTTCCCCGATGCGCTGGCGCATTCGCTGAAGCTGGTGGAAGAGAAGGGCTACGTCTACATCCACCCCTACGATGATCCCGACGTGATCGCCGGCCAGGGCACCGTGGCGATGGAAATCCTTCGCCAGCATCCGGGCAACCTCAACGCGATCTTCGTGCCGGTCGGCGGCGGCGGCCTGATCGCCGGCATCGCCGCGTATGTGAAGTACCTGCGCCCGGAGATCAAGGTCATCGGCGTCGAGCCGGACGACTCCAACTGCCTGCAGGCCGCCATGGCCGCTGGCGAACGCGTGGTGCTCGGTCAGGTCGGGCTGTTCGCCGACGGCGTGGCCGTGGCGCAGATCGGCCAGCACAACTTCGAGCTGTGCAAGGATCATGTCGACGAGGTGATCACCGTCAGCACCGACGAGATCTGCGCGGCGATCAAGGACATCTACGACGACACCCGCTCGATCACCGAGCCCGCCGGCGCGCTGGCCGTGGCCGGGATCAAGAAGTACGTCGAACGCGAAGGCGTGAAGGGCGAGACCCTGGTGGCCATCGACTCGGGCGCCAACATCAACTTCGACCGCCTGCGCCACGTGGCCGAGCGCGCGGAGCTGGGCGAGAAGCGCGAAGCGATCATCGCGGTGACCATCCCGGAGCGTCCGGGCAGCTTCAAGGCCTTCTGCGAGGCCATCGGCAAGCGCCAGATCACCGAGTTCAACTACCGCTACAACACCGATAGCGAAGCGCACATCTTCGTCGGCGTGCAGACGCACCCGGAGAACGACCCGCGCGCCGCGCTGGTGCAGCAGCTGCAGGAGCAGGGCTTCCCGGTGCTCGACCTGACCGACAACGAACTGGCCAAGCTGCACATTCGCCACATGGTCGGCGGCCATTCGCCGCGGGTTTCCGGCGAGCAGGTGTTCCGCTTCGAGTTCCCCGAGCGTCCCGGCGCACTGTTCAACTTCCTCAATCGTCTGGGCGGGCGCTGGAACATCACCCTGTTCCACTACCGCAACCACGGCGCGGCCGATGGTCGCGTGGTGGCCGGGTTGCAGGTGCCGGAGGACGAGCGCCACCTGGTGGCCGCGGCGCTGGAAGAAATCGGCTATCCGTACTGGGACGAGACTGACAACCCGGCCTATCGCCTGTTCCTCGGCTGACGCCGGACAGGGGCGCCGCCGCCGGGGATGCTAGGCTTGGCAGATCGCAGGATCGATCACAGGATTCGCTGAACATGGAAAGCTTGCAGACCTTCCGCATCCTCCACGGCATCGCCGCCGTCCTGCCCTTCCTGGCCATCATCGGCCTGGCCTGGTACGGCTGGCGCAGCTGGCGTGGTGGTGACGCCGGGGTGATCGCCAAGGCGTTGCAGCGCATCGGCCTGATCGGCTGGGTGCTGGTCGCCGGCAGCGTCGCCAGCCTGCCGGTCACCGGCTACCGCATGGTGCAGACGGTCGGCTGGCCGCTGGGACAGACCTGGCTGCTGGGCAGCGCCTGCCTGCTGATCGTCGCGACGATCTTCTGGCTGCTGTTCACCACTCGCCTGTGGCGCATCCGCGACCTGGCGCTGGCGGCTCAGGGCAGTGGCGAACCGATCGCTGCCGGTGCGGCGCGGCAGTGGAAGTTCGGCCTGGCCTTCTTCGCGCTGGCGCTGCTGTGCGTGATCGCCATCCTGGTGCTGATGATCAGCAAGCCGGTGTGATGCTCACCGCGTGAACCTCTACCTGCTGCTCAAGACCCTGCACATCCTGTCTTCGACACTGCTGTTCGGCACCGGCCTGGGCTCGGCCTACTACAGCTGGCGCGCCTGGCGCAGCGGCAACCTGGAAACCATCCGCATCACCTTCCGCCACCTGGTTACCGCCGACTGGCTGTTCATCGCCACCACAGCGGTATTCCAGCCGCTGAGCGGCATCGCCATGGCGCACATGGCCGGCTGGCCGCTGGATACGGGTTGGCTGCTGTGGAGCCTGGGGCTTTATCTGTTCGCGGGCGCCTGCTGGCTGCCGGTGGTCTGGCTGCAGATCCGCGTGCGGGACCTGGCCGAAACCGCGCACCGGGAAGGCACGGCGTTGCCGCCGCGGGCCTTCCTCTATATGCGCTGGTGGTTCGCCCTGGGCTGGCCGGCGTTCCTGGCCTTCCTGGCGATCTTCTACCTGATGGTCAACAAGGGCTTCTGATGACTCAGCCGCGCAGGCTGATCACCGGCCAGCCGCGCTCAATGGCAGTGGCGCGCAGGGTGTCGTCGGGGTCGACGGCCACCGGGTTGGCCACCCGCTCCAGTAGCGGCAGGTCGTTGCGCGAGTCGCTGTAGAAGTACGCATCGTCCAGCGTCAGGCCGGTTTCTTCCAGCCAGC
Source organism: Enterobacterales bacterium AE_CKDN230030158-1A_HGKHYDSX7 (assembly GCA_046940325.1). Classification (GTDB taxonomy): domain Bacteria; phylum Pseudomonadota; class Gammaproteobacteria; order Pseudomonadales; family Pseudomonadaceae; genus Pseudomonas. Next base: position 182,160 of record JBKYMN010000008.1, read on the forward strand.
GGTTCAGGCGGGTCACCTTTCCACCCTGGAAGCAGGGGACGCCGCAGGTCTGGCCGGTATACAGGCCATCGCGCATCTCGCATTCGGTGGCGATCAGGGTGTCCACGCCCAGACGCTCGGCGATGGGCGCGGTGATGAAGCGGTTGGTGGCGGTGATGATCACCAGCTTGTCGCCGGCGGCGCGGTGCTCGGCCAGCAGGGCTTCGCCCTTGGCCAGGACGATGGGCTCGATGACTTCCTGCATGAACTGGCGGTGCCAGGCGGCCAGCTGCGCCAGCTCGGTGCGGCCGAGGACAGCCTGGGTGAAGGCCTGGTAGGCGAACACGTCGAGGGTGCCGGCCATGTAGTCGGCATAGAAGGCATCGTTGCGCGCCTGGTATTCGCCAGCGTCCACCAGCCCCTTCTGGCACAGCCATTCGCCCCAGCTGTGGTCGCTGTCGCCGGCCAGGAGGGTGTTGTCGAGATCGAAGAGAGCCAGTCGCACGATGGATTACCGCCAGTTGCCAATACGGAAAAGTCGCCTAGAGTAACGGCTTTTGCCCACCCAGCACAGGACGCCGCAGCCCGCGTTGCCGCTGTCACAAGCTTTGTGGAACAATGCGGGCACACGCGATTTCGAGGATGTACCGCCGTGATCGATCCCGATGGTTTTCGCCCCAATGTCGGCATCATCCTTTGCAACGATGTCGGACAGGTACTGTGGGCACGGCGCATCAACCAGGAAGCCTGGCAATTTCCCCAGGGCGGCATCAACGCCCGCGAAACCCCTGAGGAAGCGCTGTACCGCGAACTGAACGAAGAAGTCGGCCTGGAAGAGCAGGACGTCAAGATCCTTGCCTGTACCCGGGGCTGGCTGCGTTACCGTCTGCCGCAACGTCTGGTGCGTACCAACAGCCAGCCGCTGTGCATCGGGCAGAAACAGAAGTGGTTCCTGCTGCGCCTGACCGGCGAGGAAAGCCGGGTGCGCATGGATGTCACCGGCAAGCCCGAATTCGACGGCTGGAAATGGGTGAGCTACTGGTACCCGCTGGGCCAGGTCGTGACCTTCAAGCGCGAGGTCTACCGCCGGGCCCTGAAGGAATTGGCACCGCGCCTGCTGGCGCGCGACTAGCACGAAGTTCAAGGAGTTAGACCCCCACGCCATGCTCAACACGCTGCGTAAGATCGTCCAGGAAGTGAACTCCGCCAAGGACCTCAAGGCGGCGCTGGGCATCATCGTGCAGCGCGTGAAGGAGGCGATGGGCACCCAGGTCTGCTCGGTCTACCTGCTGGACCCGGAGAGCAACCGCTTCGTGCTGATGGCCACCGAAGGCCTGAACAAGCGCTCCATCGGCAAGGTCAGCATGGCGCCCAACGAGGGCCTGGTCGGCCTGGTCGGCACCCGCGAGGAGCCGCTGAACCTCGAGAACGCCTCCGAACACCCCCGCTACCGCTACTTCGCCGAGACCGGCGAGGAACGCTACGCCTCCTTCCTCGGCGCACCGATCATCCACCACCGTCGGGTGATGGGCGTGCTGGTCGTGCAGCAGAAGGAGAAGCGCCAGTTCGACGAGGGTGAAGAAGCCTTCCTCGTCACCATGAGTGCGCAGCTTGCCGGCGTGATCGCCCACGCCGAGGCCACCGGTTCGATCCGTGGCCTGGGCAAGATGGGCAAAGGCATCAGCGAAGCCAAGTTCGTCGGCGTCCCCGGCGCCCCCGGCGTGGCCGTGGGCAAGGCCGTGGTGGTGCTGCCGCCGGCCGACCTGGAAGTAGTCCCGGACAAACCCATCGACGACGTCGAGGCCGAGGTCGAGCGCTTCAAGCAGGCGCTGGAATCGGTCCGCGAAGACATGCGCAACCTCTCCAGCAAGCTGGCCACCCAGCTGCGCAAGGAAGAGCGCGCACTGTTCGACGTCTACCTGATGATGCTCGATGACGCCTCCATCGGCCTGGAAGTCAAACGCATCATCCGTACCGGCCAGTGGGCACAGGGCGCCCTGCGCCAGGTGGTCATGGAGCACGTGCAGCGCTTCGAGCTGATGGACGACGCCTACCTGCGCGAGCGCGCATCGGACGTCAAGGACATCGGCCGGCGCATTCTTGCCTACCTCCAGGAAGAGCGTAAGCAGTCGCTGACCTACCCCGACCAGACCATCATCGTCAGCGAAGAGCTGTCGCCAGCCATGCTCGGCGAAGTGCCCGAGGGCAAGCTGGTGGGCCTGATCTCGGTACTGGGTTCGGGCAACTCCCACGTCGCCATCCTCGCCCGCGCCATGGGCATTCCCACGGTGATGGGCGCGGTCGACCTGCCGTATTCCAAGGTCGACGGCATCGACCTGATCGTCGATGGCTACCACGGCGAGATCTACACCAACCCCTCGCCGCAGCTGGTCAAGCAGTACGGCGAAGTGGTCGCCGAAGAAAAGGAACTGAGCAAGGGCCTGGCCGCGCTGCGCGAGCTGCCCTGCGAGACGCTCGACGGCCATCGCATGCCGCTGTGGGTCAACACCGGCCTGCTGGCGGATGTGGCGCGTGCCCAGGAGCGCGGTGCCGAAGGTGTCGGCCTGTACCGCACCGAAGTGCCGTTCATGATCAACGACCGCTTCCCCAGCGAGAAGGAACAACTCGCCATCTACCGCGAGCAACTCTCCGCCTTCCATCCGCTGCCGGTGACCATGCGTACCCTGGATATCGGCGGCGACAAGGCGCTGTCCTACTTCCCGATCAAGGAAGAGAACCCCTTCCTCGGCTGGCGCGGCATTCGCGTCACCCTCGACCACCCGGAAATCTTCCTGGTGCAGACCCGCGCCATGCTCAAGGCCAGCGAGGGCCTGGACAACCTGCGCATCCTGCTGCCGATGATCTCCGGCACCCACGAGCTGGAAGAGGCGCTGCACCTGATCCACCGTGCCTGGGGCGAGGTGCGCGACGAAGGCGTGGACATCCCCATGCCGCCGATCGGCATGATGATCGAGATCCCCGCCGCCGTGTACCAGACCCGCGAGCTGGCGCGCCAGGTGGACTTCCTCTCGGTCGGCTCCAACGACCTGACCCAGTACCTGCTCGCCGTGGACCGCAACAACCCGCGCGTCGCCGACCTCTACGACTACCTGCACCCGGCGGTGCTGCAGGCGCTGAAGAAGGTGGTCGACGACTCCCACGCCGAAGGCAAGCCGGTGAGCATCTGCGGCGAGATGGCCGGTGACCCGGCGGCCGCCGTGCTGCTGATGGCCATGGGCTTCGACTCGCTGTCGATGAACGCCACCAACCTGCCCAAGGTGAAATGGCTGCTGCGCCAGATGACCCTGTCCAGGGCCAACGAACTGCTCAGCCAACTGATGACCTTCGATAACCCGCAGGTCATCCACAGCTCGCTGCACCTGGCCCTGCGCAACCTGGGCCTGGGTCGCGTGATCAACCCGGCGGCGACCATCCAGGCCTGACGCCGGACCCCGGCCGCACGCCGAGCGGTGTGCGGCTAGACCACCAGACTGATCTCTCCCAGCCGGGCGCCACTGGGGCCGAAGCTGTGTTCCAGCAGCTCGCGGCGGCCGTCTGCATGGACGATCAGTGCGGTGCTGGCGCGGGTACCGTAGGTCGGGCTGGCGATGAACACGCTGGAGAGCAGGCGCTCGGTGGCCAGCCCCACGCCGGTGTCCGGCAGCTCGGCTTCACTGGGTTGGCGACTGTCGGCCAGCAGCGCCACCAATGCACCGGTGTCGGGCTTCTCCAGCACGGCTTCCAGCCCATGGCGGGCAGCGAGCAGCTTGGGCCAGGGCGTATCCAGCGCGGCGTTGGACAGCCCGTGGAGCCCCGGCGCCACCGCCACCGGCGGGCCGACGCGGGGATTGAAGTAGCAGAGCTGCGCGCCATCGCCCACCAGCAGGTTGAAACCGCTGTAGTCCGAGGCGCGGCGGGCAACCTGCTGCAGGTATTCCAGCGGCGCCTGGCGGCCCTGCAGGAAGGCCGCGACCAGCTCGCCGCGAGAGCGCGGGCCCAGCGGTTGGCCGGGGTCGCGCACATTGGTCAGGGCGGCGAAGCGGCCGTTCAGCGCCACGCCCATCCAGGTGCCGCCGGCTTCCAGGTCGCGGCCGGCATAGACGCCGGGATATTCCTCCCAGGCCGCCAGCGGTCGAGTCGGGCGGGCGTAGAATTCATCGCGGTTGGCCGCGACGATCAGGGGCGTGGCGTGCTCGGGGCGCCAGGCGAAGACGATCAGGCACATGGGGCGAACTCCGTGGTGTTCCGGCAGTCTATCAACATCCGCCGATGTCCCGGAGTGGCTGGAGCGCCCGGGTGCCTTCGGCTACCATGCCCGCTTTGTTGCCCGAGGTTGCCCATGGAGTTCGTGCTCTACTTGGTGCTTGGCGCCTGCGCTGGCGTGCTCGCCGGCCTTTTCGGCGTCGGTGGCGGGTTGATCATCGTCCCGGCCCTGGTGTTCAGCTTCGGCGCCCATGGCTTTTCGCCGGACGTGCTGACCCAGATGGCGGTCGGAACCTCGCTGGCGACCATCGTCTTCACCTCGATCAATTCGATCCTCGAACACCATCGCCGTGGCGCCGTGCTCTGGCCGGTGTTCGCCTGGATGACCGTGGGCATTCTGGTCGGCAGCGCGCTGGGCGCGATCACCGCCTCGAAGATCCAGGGCCCGGTGCTGCAGAAAATCATCGGCACCTTCGCCATTCTGGTCTCGCTGCAGATGGTCCTGGGCCTGCAGCCCAAGGGAGCGCGCGAGCTACCGGGGCGCTTCGGCCTGGGCGTGGCCGGTGGCGTGGTGGGCTGGGCTTCGGCCATTTTCGGCATCGGCGGCGGCTCGCTGACCGTGCCTTTCCTGTCCTGGCGCGGCGTCTCCATGCAACAGGCGGTTGCGACTTCCTCGGCGTGCGGCCTGCCGATCGCCATCGCCGGCGCGATATCCTTCATCGCCGTCGGCTGGCACAACGACAAGCTGCCGGAGCTGAGCCTGGGCTTCGTCTACCTGCCGGCGCTGGTGGGCGTTGCTGTCACCAGTATGTTCTTCGCCCGCATCGGGGCGAGGCTGGCGCACCGCCTGCCGCCCCTGATGCTCAAGCGTTTGTTCGCCCTGCTGCTGTTCAGCGTGGGCTTGAGTTTCCTGATCTGAGTTCCTGCTAGGAGAAGCGGATGCTGCCTTATCCACAGATCGACCCGGTTGCCGTAGCGCTCGGGCCGCTGAAAATCCACTGGTACGGCCTGATGTACCTGATCGGCATCGGCGGCGCCTGGCTGCTGGCCTCGCGCAAGCTGAAGGACTTCGACCCGACCTGGACCAAGGAGAAGCTCTCCGACCTGGTCTTCTGGGTGGCGTGCGGCGTGGTCCTGGGCGGGCGCCTGGGCTACGTGCTGTTCTACAACCTGGACGAATACATCGCCAACCCGACGCTGATCTTCGAGGTGTGGAAGGGCGGCATGTCGTTCCACGGCGGGCTGATCGGCGTGATGCTGGCCACCTGGTGGTTCGGCAAGCGCAACAACAAGAGCTTCTTCCAGCTGATGGACCTGATCGCGCCGCTGGTGCCGATCGGCCTGGGTGCCGGGCGCATCGGCAATTTCATCAACGGCGAGCTGTGGGGCAAGGTGACCGACGTGCCCTGGGCGATGATCTTCCCCACCGGCGGCCCGGAGCCGCGCCACCCGTCGCAGCTGTACCAGTTCGCGCTGGAAGGCGTGGCGCTGTTCGTGGTGCTCTGGCTGTTCACCCGCAAGCCGCGCCCGACCGCCTCGGTGTCGGGTCTGTTCGTGCTGTGCTACGGCATCTTCCGCTTCATCGTCGAGTTCGTCCGCGTGCCGGATGCCCAGCTGGGCTACCTGGCCTGGGGCTGGCTGACCATGGGCCAGGTGCTGTGCGTACCGATGGTCCTGGGCGGCATTGCGCTGATGGTCTGGGCTTACCGCCGCGCCCCGGCGCAGCCGGCCGCGAGCTGAGCCTCAGCTGAATGAAAAAGCCCGCCGATTGGCGGGCTTTTTCATTGGGCGGACTATCTGTTGTACGGCGCCTCGTAGGAGCGGGTCATGCCCGCGATCGCGCGCATGGCGCGCTCCTACAGAGTTATCTTGCCGGTCGGCCAATGGTCATACGGGCTCGACGATCAGCAGCACGCCATCCTGTCTCGTCACACGCACCTGCGCGCCCACCGGCAGGTCCGGCCCGCTGACCAGCCAGACGCTGTCACCGACGCGGATCTTGCCGCGCCCGCCGACGATGGCGTCGTGCAGGGCGAACTGCCGGCCGACCAGCTCGCTGCCGCGACGGTTGAGGCTGGAGGGTTCGGCCTGGCGCTTGTTGATGCGCTGGTGATTCCACCAGTACAGCGCGGTGAGGATCGCCAGCACGCCAAAGGCCAGGCATTGCCAGATCCAGTCCAGCCCCGGGATCAGGAAGGCCAGCACGCCGGTCAGTGCGGCGGCAATGCCGATCCACAGCAGGTAGCCGCCGGCGCCGAAGATTTCCAGGATCAGCAGGACGATGCCCAGGCCCAGCCAGTCCCAGAAACCGAGGTTCTGGAGAAAGGCAGCCATCAGCTACGACCCTTGGTTTCGCCGAAGGTGGCCTTGACGATCTCGCCGATACCACCGACCGCGCCGATCACCTGGCTGGCTTCCAGCGGCATCAGTACGATCTTGCTGTTGTTGGAGCTGGCCAGCTGGCCGAGGGCGTCGACGTATTTCTGCGCGACGAAGTAGTTGATCGCCTGCACGTTGCCGCTGGCGATGGCTTCGGAGACCACCTGGGTCGCCTTGGCTTCTGCTTCGGCCTGGCGTTCGCGCGCTTCGGATTCGAGGAACGCCGACTGGCGCAGGCCTTCGGCTTCAAGAATCTGCGCCTGCTTCTTGCCTTCGGCGGTGAGGATCTCGGCGGCGCGGCGGCCTTCGGCTTCGAGGATCTGCGCGCGTTTCAGGCGCTCGGCCTTCATCTGGCTGGCCATGGCTTCCACCAGGTCGGCCGGCGGGCTGATGTCCTTGATCTCGATCCGGGTGACCTTCAGGCCCCAGGGCGCGGTGGCCTCGTCGACGGTGCGCAGCAGGCGTTCGTTGATCGCGTCGCGCTGGCTGAGCATGTGGTCCAGTTCCATGGAACCGAGCACGGTGCGGATGTTGGTCATCACCAGGTTGCGCACGGCATTCTCCAGCCCGCTCACCTCATAGGCGGCCTGCGCCGCGTCGACCACCTGGAAGAAGCACACGGCGTCGATCTGCACGATGGCGTTGTCGGCGCTGATCGCCTCCTGCGGCGGCACGTCCAGTACGCGCTCCATCATGTTGATCTTCTGCCCGACCCGGTCCACCACCGGGATGATGATGCTCAGGCCCGGCTTGAGGGTCACGGTGTAGCGCCCGAAGCGCTCGATGGTCCATTCATAGCCCTGGGGCACGACCTTGAACCCCATCAGTACGATGACGATGGCGAGGATGACGAAGAGCAGGGCGACGCTGCCGATTTCCATGCGAGGGACTCCTTGTCTGCTGGATAAAAGGTCTGGCGTGGAGAGGGTGAAGCTCGAGTGTAACTGTCCGGCCAGGCTGGCATGCAGGAAAGTGCAGCAGCCTGTGTCGGAGTTGTCCTTGAGTCGCTGACGGGCGGCTTACTTCTGCTCGCTCTGCGGCGTCACCCGCATGACTTCCTCGAGGGTCGTCAGGCCGGCAGCGACCTTCTGCGCGCCGGACAGGCGCAGGCTGCGCATGCCTTCCTTGAAGGCCTGGCGGCGCAGCGGGATGAGGTCGGTGTCGGCGGTGATCAGTTCCTTCAGCGATTCGCTGAGCAGCATGATCTCGTAGACGCCGGCGCGCCCGCGGTAGCCGGTGTCGCGGCATTCCAGGCAGCCGACCGCCTGGTGCGCGCCGGTGGGCAGCGGAGCGTTCCACGGGCGGGTGACTTCCTGCCAGTCCTCCTCGTGCAGCTCCATCGGCGTCTTGCAGTGCGGGCACAGGGTGCGCACCAGGCGCTGCGCCATGACACCGAGCACGGTGGCGCGGATCAGGTAGTAGGGCACGCCCAGTTCCAGCAGGCGGGTGATGGCGGTGGGCGAGTCGTTGGTGTGCAGGGTGGAGAGCACCAGGTGGCCGGTGAGCGCTGCCTGGATCGCCATTTCGGCGGTCTCCAGGTCGCGGATCTCGCCGACCATGATGATGTCCGGGTCCTGCCGCAGCAGGGCGCGTACGCCACTGGCGAAGGTCAGGTCGATGTTGTGCTGCACCTGCATCTGGTTGAACGAGGGCTCGATCATCTCGATCGGGTCCTCGATGGTGCAGAGGTTCACCTCGTCGGTCGCCAGCTGCTTGAGCGTGGTGTAGAGCGTGGTGGTCTTGCCCGAGCCGGTGGGCCCGGTGACCAGGATGATGCCGTTGGGCTGGCTGGTCATGCTCTCCCAACGGCGCAGGTCATCGGGCGAGAAGCCGAGCTGGTCGAAACTCTTGAGCAGCACCTCGGGGTCGAAGATCCGCATCACCATCTTCTCGCCGAAGGCGGTGGGCAGGGTCGACAGGCGCAGCTCCACTTCCGCGCCCTCCGGGGTCTTGGTCTTCACCCGGCCGTCCTGCGGCTTGCGCTTCTCGGCGACGTTCATCCGGCCGAGGGACTTCAGGCGACTGACCACCGCCATGGTGACCTGCGGCGGGAACTGGTAGACGTTGTGCAGCACGCCGTCGATGCGGAAGCGCACCGTGCCCTGCTCGCGGCGCGGCTCGATGTGGATATCGCTGGCGCGCTGCTGGAAGGCGTACTGGAACAGCCAGTCGACGATAGTGACGATGTGCGCGTCGTTGGCATCGGGCTCCTGGTCGCTGGCCCCCAGGTTGAGCAACTGTTCGAAGTTGCCGACGCCGCTGATCTTCTGGTCCTTGTTGGTGGCGCCGCTGACCGACTTGGCCAGGCGGTAGAACTCCACGGTGAAGCGCTGGATGTCCACCGGATTGGCCACCACGCGCTTGATCGGGCGCTTGAGCACGTGGGTGAGGTTGCTCTCCCAGGCATGCACGAAGGGCTGCGCACTGGCGATGGTGACCTCGTCCGGGCTCACCGCCACGGCGAGGATCTGGTGGCGCTGGGCGAAGGCGTAGGACATCAGCGGGGTCAGCGCGGCGACGTCGATCTTCAGTGGGTCGATGCGCTGGTAGGGCTGGCCGGAGAACTCCGCCAGCCAGTGCACCAGGGTTTCCAGGTCCAGCTTGCGCCCCGGCCGCTGGCGATCCTCGACCTGCTGCGCGGCAAGGAACTCCAGCGGGTGCTGCTGGTTCTTCACCGCGCTGCGGCGGATCGCCAGGCATTGCTCGGCGTCGTTCTGGTCGACGCGGCCCTGGGTGACCAGCTCGCGCAGGATGTCGCCCAGGTCGAGCAGACGGTCCTGGGCGGATGGGGCAAAGACGGACATGCGGACTCCCTACTTCCAGTGGCGGGTCACAGGCCCGCGGCAGTGCCGGGCCAGCTTATTTCAAAAGCGCCTTCCACGGCTTGAGGGTCAGCACAGTATGGGCCTGGGCCGCGAGGGCATCCAGGCGCCCCTCGGCGTCGGGAGTGACGAGCAGCTCCTGCAGCTTGGCCAGCTCGCCGTACAGGCGATCGGTTTCCGGCAGCTCCAGCACACCGCGCGCCAGGCGCAGCCAGACCAGCATGCGCTGCAGGCGCGGCAGCTGGTCGGCGAGCACTTCGGGCAGTTGCTGGGCGCGCTGCAGCGGCATGGCCTGGGCCTCTTCGGCCAGGGTGCGCTGCAGCCACTTGCCGACGGCGGAGCCGCCCAGGCGGTTGGCGCGCTCGTTGCGCTCAAGGGTCCAGGCCTTGCCCAGCAGCCAGCGGGAAGTGCTCAGGGAGAACTGACCCCAGCGCAGGTTGGACAGTTCCTCACGGAAGACCGCCGGCATCTGCTGGCGCACGGCCTCGTCGTGCTGGCCCTGTTCGAGGCGCGGTTGCCAGTCGGCGATCAGCGCGTCGAGGGCGGCGCGCAGCTCGCGGGTGCTGGCGCGCGGCACGGCCTGGCCGAGGCTGCCGAGCAGGGCGCGCAGGTCGACCAGTTGCTGCAGCCAGCTTTCCAGCAGGCTCCAGTGGCCGTTGAAACGGTACTGCTCGGCGAGGCGCTGGCTGCTGCCCAGCAGCGCCCAGGACAGCGCGGCGAAGGCGCCGTCCAGCGGGGTTTCATGCAGCAGCTTCTGGGTGTCGGGCTGGATGCTGTAGCTGGCCGGGTCGAACAGGCGGTAGCCGCGCTCGGCCTTGCTGATGTCGCAGGGCATCAGCGCCAGGTCGGCGGCCAGTTCGATGGCCAGCTCCAGCAGCGCCTCGGGCTCGCCCTGGCGCAGCTCCAGCTCCAGCTCGCAGATTTCCTCCTGCTGCTTGCCGGCAACGACCTTGCCCAGGTCCAGCGCGGCTTCGATCACCACCTTGGCCTTGCCGCGGCCCCAGGCGATCTCGGCGCGCTGGCGGGTGAAGTCGGTGCTGAAGATCGGCTTCAGGGTCTTCTTGTCCAGGTCGGCGAGGGCCGCCGGCCAGCACTGGTCGTCGAGTTTCTTGGTATCGAGCTTGTTCTTTTCCAGGTACCAGTCCCACTCGTTGCGTTCGGACAGGCCGGCGACGCTCTGGCCACGGGTCTTCAGGGTCTGGATGAACTGCTCGCCGTCCTTGCGCAGGCGCAGCGCCACACGGGCGCGGGCCAGGTCGCGGCCGGGGGTGTCGTAGTACTGGTTGAACAGCTCGCGGGGCTCCCAGCCGGACTTGTTGCGCTTCTTCAGCGCGGGATGGTCGCGCAGGGCTTCGAGGGTCTCGCGGCTGACGCGCAATTTGATTTCGGTTTCTTTCTGCATGGCGGGGGTCCGGTTCAGAGCGACCGCGCCCGGATTCCCGACCTGTTGTAGGAAGGACGGAACGACGAGCGCGAAAAAGACTTCAAAGTCATGCAGTTTACAGGACTTCGGCGTTCCTGCCGGGCGCCGCGAGGTTTTACCGCACGGCCGCATGGTCCATAGTGGGAACACATCTTCGGAGTACGTCATGTCGTTGCCGCCGCTCAAACAACGCTTCGCCGAGCTGATCGCGATCCCTTCGGTCAGCTGTACCCAGCCCGCGCTCGACCAGTCCAACCGCCCGGTGGTCGAGCTGCTCGGCAACTGGCTGGTGGACCTGGGCTTCGCCTGCGAAATGCAGCCGGTGGCGCCGGGCAAGTTCAACCTGCTCGCCACCCTGGGCAGCGGGCCCGGCGGGCTGGTACTGGCCGGGCACACCGACACCGTGCCCTACGACGAGGCCCTGTGGAAAAGCGACCCACTGGGCCTGGACGAGCGCGATGGACGCTGGTTCGGCCTGGGCAGCTGCGATATGAAGGGCTTCTTCGCCCTGGCCATCGAGGCGCTGCTGCCGCTGCTGGAGCAACCCTTCAGGCAGCCGCTGATCCTGCTCGCCACCTGTGACGAGGAAAGCTCCATGGCCGGCGCCCGCGCGCTGGCCGAGGCGGGGCGGCCGCTGGGGCGCGCGGCGGTGATCGGTGAGCCGACCAACCTGAAACCCATCCGCCTGCACAAGGGGGTGATGATGGAGCGCATCGACATCCTCGGGCAGAGCGGCCATTCCTCCGACCCGAGCCTTGGGCGCAGCGCGCTGGAGGCCATGCAGGCGGTGATGGGCGAGTTGCAGGGCCTGCGCAGCCAGTGGCAGCAGGAGTTCAGCAACCCGCAGTTCAGCGTGCCGCAGCCGACCCTCAACCTGGGTTGCATCCACGGCGGCGACAACCCCAACCGCATCTGTGGCCAGTGTGCGCTGGAATTCGACCTGCGCCCGCTGCCGGGCATGCAGCCGGAGGCTCTGCGCCAGGCCATCCGAGAGCGGCTCAAGCCTGTCGCCGAACGCCACGCGGTGAAGATCGATTACGCCCCGCTGTTCCCCGCCGTGCCGCCCTTCGAGGAACCGGCGCAAAGCGAACTGGTGCGCCTGGCGGAAAGTCTGACCGGGCACACGGCACAAGCGGTAGCCTTTGGCACCGAAGCACCGTATCTTCAGCAGCTCGGCTGCCAGACCCTGGTGCTGGGCCCCGGCGACATCGCCTGCGCCCACCAGCCGGACGAACACCTCGAGCTCGACCGCATCGAGCCCACCGTGGAATTGCTTCGCGGACTGATCCGTCATTACTGTCTCTAGACAGTTGCCTGTAGAGCGCCCCAAGACGGGCCCGACGTACCCATGAGGAGAAACCTGTCGATGTTCCTGCGACGACGATAACCGCGCCGCCCCTGGCCGCCCTTCGGCCGCATCCGACAGATTTCCGCCCACTCGCACGACAGGCTGCTCAAGCAATGCACGACTACGTCAACTGGCTGCGCCACGCTTCGCCCTACATCAACTCCCACCGGGACTGCACCTTCGTGGTGATGCTGCCCGGCGAGGGCGTCGAAGACCCCAACTTCGGCAATATCGTCCACGACCTGGTGCTGCTGCACAGCCTCGGCGTGCGCCTGGTGCTGGTGCACGGTTCGCGCCCGCAGATCGAAGCGCGCCTGGCCCTGCACGGGCTGGCGCCGCGCTTCCACCGTGGCCTGCGGGTCACCGACGCACCGACCCTGGGCTGTGTGATCGACGCCGTGGGCAACCTGCGCATCGCCATCGAAGCGCGCCTGTCCATGGACATGGCCGCCTCGCCCATGCAGGGCTCGCGCATGCGCGTGACCTCGGGCAATTTTGTCACCGCGCGGCCCATCGGCGTGGTCGACGGCATCGATTACCACCACACCGGCGAAGTGCGGCGGATCGACCGCAAGGGCATCAACCGTCAGCTCGACGAGCGCAGCATCGTGTTGCTCTCGCCGCTGGGCTATTCGCCCACCGGGGAAATCTTCAACCTCGCCTGCGAGGACGTGGCCATGCGCGCGGCCATCGACCTGGGCGCGGACAAGCTGATCCTCTACGGAGCCGAGCGCGGCCTGCTCGACGACGCCGGCAGGCTGGTGCGCGAGCTGCGCCCGCAGCAGGTGCCGGCGCACCTGGAGCGCCTCGGCGCGAGCTACCAGGGCGAGCTGCTCGACGCCGCCGCCCAGGCCTGCCGCGCCGGTGTACGGCGCAGCCATATCGTCAGCTATACCGAGGACGGCTCGCTGCTCTCGGAGCTGTTCACCCGCACCGGCAACGGCACCCTGGTGGCCCAGGAGCAGTTCGAGCAACTGCGCGAGGCGGGCATCGAGGACGTCGGCGGCTTGCTGGAACTGATCCGCCCGCTGGAAGAGCAGGGCATTCTGGTACGCCGCTCCCGCGAGGTGCTGGAGCGCGAGATCGAGCAGTTCAGCATCGTCGAGCGCGAAGGGCTGATCATCGCCTGCGCGGCGCTCTACCCCATCGCCGATTCCGATGCCGGCGAGCTGGCGTGCCTGGCGGTGAACCCCGAGTACCGCCACGGCGGGCGCGGTGACGATCTGCTGGAGCGCATCGAGCAGCGCGCGCGCAACCTTGGCCTGAAGACCCTCTACGTGCTCACCACCCGCACCGCCCACTGGTTCCGCGAGCGCGGCTTCCAGCCCAGCAGCGTCGAGCGTCTGCCAGCGGCGCGGGCGTCGCTGTACAACTACCAGCGCAACTCCCAGGTGTTCGAGAAGACGCTCTGATCAGAGCCGCTTCTGCGCCGTTATGCCATGTCTGATCTGTACGCTCAGCGGCAGCGCCTTGCGGGGCGTTGTCGCCGGTCGGGCACGGTGTTGGCGCAAGCGCTCGGTGCCATCGCGCCAGCCGGCTTCCCAGCTGGCGGCGAGGACTTCGTGAGCGGGGCAACGGGGTTGGCGCTCGAGCAGCGCCTCCAGATAGCCCTGGCGGTAGGCGGTCTCCAGCTGATGGAGTGTCCACGAGGGAGAGAGGGGGAGCATAGAAGGCATTCCTGCGAGGTCTTGTGCGAAGGTGCCGGCCAGGCCGGGCACGCTTCGCGGGGGAAGGGAATTCTCCCTTCGCCCTCGCAGGTTGCCGATCAGAACACTATGAGCTGTGTGTCAGCGATTTCCTGCACGGTCAGACGCTGATCAACCCCAGGATGCTCGCCTGGTAAGCGGCGACGAAGGTGTCGAAATCGCCTTCGGGCTGCCTTTCCAGTTCCTCCTGCTCGGCCAGGGAATCGCCGGTCATGCTCTCGAAGCGTGCCAGTTGCGCAGCCGGCAGCGGCTCGCCCTGCAGGGCGGCGGCATGCTGGCGGCTGTAGCGCAGGGCGAAGGCCTCGAAGCTCTCGCCGCGTTCGCGCATTTCCGCCAGGACCTTGGCCGAGGGCGTCAGGTTGGCGTCGGCGACCTTGGCGCGTTGTTCGGCCAGGCTCTGCGCGTGCAGGTTGCCGCCGTTGGCGCGGTCGAGCAGTTCGATGATCGGCGCGATGGCGTCGAGCAGGGCGCTGGCCCAGTCCTTCATCTCGACCTGCTGGCCGGCGCGCTCCAGCTTCAGGCCGGGGCGACGGCCTTCCTTGACCACCTTGAGGAAGTTGCTGGTGGCCGAGCCGCACTCGCAGCCGCCCAGTGGCGGGCTGTCGGCCAGGGCGCAGTAGAGCAGGAAGGCATCGAGGAAACGCCCTTCGGTGGCGTCGATGCCCAGCGGCAGGAAGGGGTTGATGTCCAGGCAGCGCGCCTCGACGTACTGCACGCCACGGGCCATCAGCGCCTGGATCGGACGCTCGCCGGTGTAGGTGACGCGCTTGGGGCGGATGCTCGAGTAGTACTCGTTCTCGATCTGCAGGATGTTGGTGTTGAGCTGCACCCACTCGCCGTCGACCTTGGTGCCGACCTTCTCGTACGGCGCGTACGGCGTGCTGACCGCGCGGCGCAGGCTGTCGATGTAGCTGTCGAGATCGTTGTAGCAGGGCGTGAGGCCGGCCTGGGCGTTGTTCTGGTAGCCCAGGTCGCTCATGCGCAGGCTGGTGGCGTAGGGCAGGTAGAGGGTGTGTTCGTCGAAGCTTTCCAGGCCGTGCGGGCGGCCGCGCAGGAAGCCGGCGTCCAGGGCAGGCGATGCGCCGAACAGGTACATCAGCAGCCAGCTGTAGCGACGGAAGTTGCGGATCATCGCGATGTAGCGGTGCGACTGGAAGTCTCGCGCGCTCTTCTCGCTGCCTTCTTCCTGGCGCAGCAGCTCCCAGAGGCCTTCAGGCAGGGAGAAGTTGTAGTGGATGCCGGCGATGCACTGCATGGTCTTGCCGTAGCGCAGGGCCAGGCCCTTGCGGTAGACGTACTTCAGGCGACCGATGTGCGAGCTGCCGTAGCGGGCGATCGGGATGGTCTCTTCATCCGGCAGCTCGCAGGGCATGGACGGGCTCCACAGGTATTCGCCGTCGAGCCTGGCGCTGGCGAAGCGGTGGATCTCGCCCAGGTCTTCCAGGGTCTGCTCGACGCTGCTGGAAGTCGGGGTGATGAACTCCAGCAGCGACTCGGAGTAGTCGGTGGTGATCTGCGGGTTGGTCAGCGCCGAGCCCAGCGCGCGCGGGTGCGGCGTCAGCGCCAGCTTGCCGTGCTCGTCGACGCGCAGGCATTCACGCTCGATACCGTGCAGGCACTGGGTGAGCAGGGACAGGTTGGCGGCATCGCCAAGCAGGGCCAGGCGGCGGGAAAGTTGGTCGCTCAATTGGGAAGTCCTTCACACGGCAATCGCCCCACTATGGGGGTGGACTGGGCGGTCTACAAGGGGAGAACAACCGGCGTGGTCGCCTGGCTTTATCGAGGCGCTGCGCCGGCGCCCGCAAATCCGGGGCTCCGGCGTACAGCATAGGTCAGTTGTCGTGGTGCGAATTACAGCTGGGCGAAGGTGCCTTGTCCCTTGGCGACCAGCTTGTCGCCCTGGTGGATGTCGGCCTCGACCACCAGCGAACGCCGCCCGGCGTGCAGGACTTTCGCCACACAGCGCACCTCGCCTTCGGCGACCGCGCGGATGTAGTTGATCTTGCATTCCAGGGTGACGCTCTGCCGGTCGAAACCATGGGCGCTGGAGCAGGCCAGGCCCATGGTCATGTCCATCAGCGTGAAGAGTGCGCCGCCGTGCATGACGTTGCCGCGGTTGCGCAGGTGCTCGGCCATTGGCAGCAGCACCTCGGCTTCGCCGTCTGCGACCCGGATCGGCTGCACGCCGAGGGTGTCGCTGAAGCGGCTGATCATCAGCTCGCGGGCGGGCATCTCGCTCATGGACCTTCCTTACTTCTTCTTCAGTTGCTTGGCGTTGGCGAACAGCGAGGCCATGGCATTGTTCGCCGGGGCCTTCTCCTGCTGGCGCGGGGCTGCGTTGCGTTCGCCACGCGGTGCGCCGTTGCCGGGGCGGCCGCCGCCGCGCGGGCCGTCGACCTTCTCGCCGGGAGTGTCGCTCATGCGCATGGACAGGCCGACGCGGTTGCGCGGGATGTCCACTTCCATGACCTTGACCTTGACGATGTCACCGGCCTTGACCACTTCGTACGGGTCCTTGACGAACTTCTCCGACAGCGCGGAGATGTGCACCAGGCCGTCCTGGTGGACGCCGATGTCGACGAAGGCGCCGAAGTTGGTGACGTTGGTCACCACGCCTTCGAGCACCATGCCGGGGGTGAGGTCCTTCAGGCTCTCGACGCCTTCCTGGAACTCGGCGGTCTTGAACTCCGGGCGCGGGTCGCGGCCGGGTTTGTCGAGTTCCTTGAGGATGTCGGTGACGGTGGGCAGGCCGAACTGCTCATCGGTGAACTTCTTCGGGTCCAGGCGCTTGAGGAAGCCCGAGTCGCCGATCAGCGAACGCACGTCGCGCTCGGTGCCTTCGGCGATGCGCTGCACCAGCGGGTAGGTTTCCGGGTGCACCGCGGAGGCGTCCAGCGGGTTGTCGCCGTTCATCACGCGGAGGAAGCCGGCGGCCTGCTCGAAGGTCTTCTCGCCCAGGCGGCTGACTTTCTTCAGCTCGTCACGGGTCTTGAAGGCGCCGTTGGCATCGCGGTGCGAAACGATGTTCTGCGCCAGGGTGCTGTTGAGGCCGGAGATGCGCGCCAGCAGGGCGGCGGAGGCGGTGTTCACGTCCACGCCGACGGCGTTCACGCAGTCTTCCACCACCGCGTCCAGGCTGCGCGCGAGCTGCAGCTGGGAGACGTCGTGCTGGTACTGGCCGACGCCGATGGACTTGGGCTCGATCTTCACCAGTTCGGCCAGCGGGTCCTGCAGGCGGCGGGCGATGGACACGGCGCCGCGCAGGGAGACGTCGAGGTCCGGGAATTCCTTGGCGGCCAGTTCGGACGCCGAGTACACCGAAGCGCCGGCCTCGCTGACCATGATCTTGGTGCACTTGAGCGCCGGGTATTTCTTGATCAGCTCGGCGGCCAGCTTGTCGGTCTCGCGGCTGGCGGTGCCGTTGCCGATGGCGATCAGCTCCACCTGGTGCTTGGCGCACAGCGCGGCGAGTACGGCGATGGTCTGGTCCCACTGGTTCTTCGGCACGTGCGGGTAGACGGTGGCGGTGTCCAGCAGCTTGCCGGTGGCATCGACCACGGCGACCTTCACGCCGGTGCGCAGGCCCGGGTCGAGACCCAGGGTGGCGCGCGGGCCGGCCGGGGCGGCCAGCAGTAGGTCGTGCAGGTTGCGCGCGAAGACGTTGATCGCCTCGGCGTCGGCGCCTTCGCGCAGCTCGCCCAGCAGGTCGGTTTCCAGGTGGGTGTAGAGCTTGACCTTCCAGGTCCAGCGCACCACTTCGGAGAGCCACTTGTCGGCGGCGCGACCCTGGTTGGACACACCGAAGCGCTCGCCGATCATGATTTCGCAGGGGTGCGAGGTGCCCGGCAGCTCTTCGCCGACCTTCAGGGCGACGCTCAGGATGCCTTCGTTGCGGCCACGGAAGATGGCCAGGGCGCGGTGCGACGGGGCGTTCTTCAGCGGCTCGTCGTGCTCGAAGTAGTCGCTGAACTTGGCGCCCTCGGTTTCCTTGCCCGGCACCAGGCGCGCGGTCAGGGTGGCGTTGTCCTTGAGAAATACGCGCAGGCGATCCAGCAGGGTGGCGTCCTCGGCGAAGCGCTCCATGAGGATGTACTTGGCGCCTTCGAGCACGGCACGGGTGTCGGCGAAGCCCTTCTCGGCATCGACGAAGCGTGCGGCTTCGGTCTCCGGGGTCAGGCTCGGGTCGGCGAACAGCGCGTCGGCCAGTTCGCCCAGGCCGGCTTCCAGGGCGATCTGGCCCTTGGTGCGGCGCTTCTGCTTATAAGGCAGGTAGAGGTCTTCGAGGCGGGTCTTGGTATCGGCGAGCTTGATCTCGCGGGCCAGTTCCGGGGTCAGCTTGCCCTGTTCCTCGATGCTGGCGAGGATGGCGCCGCGGCGCTCCTCCAGCTCGCGCAGGTAGCGCAGGCGCTCTTCGAGCAGGCGCAGCTGGGTGTCATCCAGGCTGCCGGTGACTTCCTTCCGGTAACGGGCGATGAAGGGGACGGTGGAGCCTTCATCGAGCAAGGCGACGGCAGCGGCGACTTGCTGCGGTTGAACGCGGCCGGAGGGCAGTGCGGAAAGCTCTTCGGCGATACGGGTGTTGATGCTGTCCATAAATCCACCTGACAAACCAATCGAAAACGGGACGCATGACCTGCTGCGCGTCGGCAGAACTGCGTTGAGGCCAACTGAGAAATGCTCATTGACTGCAGTCAACTCCGCTTTCTCAGCTGTCCTCGCCTTGTTCTGCTCTAGCTCGCAAGATCATGAACAGGCTCATAAGCGAGCATCTGGACCGGGCTTCCCGGTCATTCGACAGGCTCTGTGACAACGCCCCGCCGCAAAAGCGCCGCATTATACCCACGACAATTTCACCGGGTGGGCGACTGGTCGGGGAAAAATCTGCTAACAATGGACAGGCCGTGATGCGCGGCGGGTGGGCGATAATGCCCGCCGAATCAGATTCTGGGAGTCTCCATGACCAACGCTGCCACCCTGCCCGAAGGCGAAAAGATCCTCGTGGTCGATGACGACGCGCGCCTGCGTCGTCTGCTGGAACGCTTCCTCGACGAACAGGGCTACCGCGTCCGCGCCGTCGAAAACACCGAGCAGATGGACCGCCTGCTGGCCCGCGAGCTGTTCCAGCTGGTGGTGCTGGACCTGATGATGCCCGGCGAGGATGGCCTCTCCGCGTGCAAGCGCCTGCGCGAGTCGAACAACCAGATCCCGATCATCATGCTCACCGCCAAGGGCGACGAGTCCAGCCGCATCTCGGGCCTGGAGCAGGGCGCCGACGACTACCTGGCCAAGCCCTTCAACCCGCGCGAGCTGCTGGCGCGGATCAAGGCCGTGCTGCGCCGCCAGGCGCCGCTGGTGCCGGGCGCGCCGGCGGGCGAGGACGAGATCGTCACCTTCGGCGACTACGAGCTGCACCTGGCCACCCGCGAGCTGAAGAAGGGCGAGGAAGTGCACATGCTCACCACCGGTGAGTTCGCCGTGCTCAAGGCCCTGGTGCAGCATGCCCGTGAGCCGCTGACCCGTGACAAGCTGATGAACCTGGCCCGCGGCCGCGAGTGGGACGCCCTGGAGCGTTCCATCGACGTGCAGATTTCCCGCCTGCGCCGGCTGATCGAGCCCGACCCGTCCAAGCCGCGCTACATCCAGACCGTCTGGGGCGTGGGTTACGTGTTCGTGCCGGATGGCGCCGCCCGCAAGTGATGTTTGCCCTGTAGGAGTGAGGGGGACGCTATCGTTCTTGCTCGCGAACAACACCTCGCGTCGATGCAGGTTCGCGAGCAAGCTCGCTCCTACAATTCGTACCTTCTGGTAATCCGTTCTTGAAAACACCCCTCTGGTTCCCGCAAAGCTTCTTCGCCCGCACCCTCTGGCTGGTGCTCATCGTCGTGCTGTTTTCCAAGGCGCTGACCCTGGTCTACCTGCTGATGAACGAAGACATGCTGGTCGACCGCCAGTACAGCCACGGCGCGGCGCTGACCGTGCGCGCCTACTGGGCGGCGGACGAGAAATCGCGCGAGGCCATCGCCCAGTCCGCCGGGCTGAAGTGGGCGCCCCATGAGCAGGGGCAACCCGAAGAGGTGCACTGGCCGTACACGGAAATCTTCCAGCGGCAGATGCGCATGGAGCTGGGCATCGACACCGAGACCCGCCTGCGCATCCATCATCCGTCGATGCTCTGGGTGCGCGCACCGACCCTGGGTGACGGCTGGATTGGCGTGCCGCTTTACCCGCACCCGCTGCGCGGCCAGCAGATCTGGAGCGTGCTGGGCTGGTTCCTCGGTATCGGTCTGCTGTCCACGGCGGCGGCCTGGATCTTCGTGCGGCAGCTCAGCCAGCCGCTCAAGCGCCTGGTCTTTGCTTCCCGCGAGTTCGGCAAGGGGCGCAGCGTGCGCCTGCCCCTGGGGCAGGAAACCCCCAGCGAGATGGCCGAGGTGTACCGCGCCTTCAACCAGATGGCCGACGACGTGGAGCAGGCCGGGCGTGAGCGCGAGCTGATGCTTGCGGGTGTCTCCCATGACCTGCGCACGCCGCTGACGCGCCTGCGCCTGTCGCTGGAGCTGATGCCCGAAAGCGACCGCGAGATGGTCGAGGACATGGTCCGTGACATCGAGGACATGGATGCCATCCTCGACCAGTTCCTTGCCTTCATCCGCGATGGCCGCGACGAACCCGTGGAGGAGGGCGACCTTGCCGACCTGATCCGCGAAGTGGCCGATGCCTTCAACCAGACCGGCAACCGGGTGCGCCTGTGCCTGGAGACCCTGCCGCTGTTCCGCTTCCGCCGCGTGTCGATCAAGCGCCTGCTGGGCAACCTGATCGAGAACGGCCTCAACCATGGCGGCGGCAAGGTGGAAGTAGCGGCCCACGTGGCCGGCGGTGGCGCTGCGCCCTACGTGGTGCTCAGCGTGCTGGACCGGGGCGCCGGGGTCGATCCGCAGGAGCTGGAAAACATCTTCAATCCCTTCTTCCGCGGCGACAAGGCCCGTGGCGGCAAGGGCACCGGCCTGGGGCTGGCCATCGTCAAGCGGATCGCCGAACAGCACGGCGGCAGCATCGAACTGCGCAACCGCGAGGGCGGTGGCGTGGAGGCGCGCGTCTGCCTGCCGCTCGGCCTGCTGCTACCGCGCAACGCGCATTAATCCCAGCGCAGCGACTTGCCTTCCAGAATCGCCCGGCGCCCATACGGCCAGGCGCGATTCTGCGCACCGTGGCCGCTGGGCAGGCCGTGATAAAGCGGGATGCCCAGCGGTGCGGCGTACTCGGCGAAGATGTCTTCCAGGCTGTGGGCCACGCCCTTGCGCGGGCAGTCGGTGAAGGTGCCGAGGCAGATCGCCCCCAGGCGTGCGCCGTTCAGGCTGTTGAGCAGTTGCCAGAGGCTGCGCTCGAGGCGGTAGTAGGGCTCGCCGACGTCTTCGAGGATCAGGATCGCGCCGTCCGGTACGTACAGCGCGCCCGGCGTCCCGGCCATGCAGGCCAGGGCGGTGAGATTGCCGCCGATCAGCTCGCCCTCCACCGCCAGCTTCGGCCCGGCCAGGTGCTGTACCGCCAGCTTGCCGGGGCCGCCCGCCAGCACGTGGCTGACCGAAGCCAGCGAAGCCAGGCGTTCGCGCTGCTCGCTGGGCGCGCTCAGCGGTTGCAGGCCGAGGCCGGTGGCGACCATGCCGTGGATCGCCGGCAGGCCCTGGCGGTGGAAGGCGCTGAGCAGGATGGAGATGTCCGAGAAACCGATCAGCGGGCGCGGCGAGGCGGCCTTGATGCGTTGCCAGTCCAGCTGCGGGATGAGTTGTCCACAGCCGTAGCCGCCACGCAGGCACCAGACGGCGCTGACGTCTTCCAGCTCGAAGGCAGTATGGAAGTCTTCCAGGCGCTGCTCCGGCGTACCGGCCAGGTAGCGATAGCGTGCGTCGGCGTGGGTGCCCAGGTGGTAGTCGACGCCCTGGACTTCCAGCTGACGCAGGGTTGCCTCCAGCACTTCCTCGGCGATGGCCGAGGCGGGTGCGACCAAGGCGATGCGACCTTCGATGGGTGACCACTTGAGATCGGCGTGGGGGCGGGAAACGGGCATTTCTGAGTTCCGTTACTGCAGGTGAGACTGTAGGAGCGAGCTTGCTCGCGAAGGGTTCCGTGTGGCCGTAAAGCTAGAAGGTTCGCTCCCGTAGGGCGAATAAAGCGGAACGCTTTATCCGCCGTATGGCGTGGAAGGTGGGCGGTTCGCGAGCAAGCTCGCTCCTACAAGGGAGTCATCCTTTGCCTTTTGTCCGCGCCAGGTGCGGCCCGCCATTCTTCTCCAGGTACTCGATGATCACCCCGGCGATGTCCTTGCCGGTGGTGGTCTCGATGCCCTCCAGGCCCGGCGAGGAGTTCACCTCCATCACCAGCGGCCCGTGGTTGGAGCGCAGGATGTCGACCCCCGCGACATGCAGGCCCATCACCTTGGCGGCGCGGATGGCGGTCATGCGCTCTTCCGGGGTGATCTTGATCAGGCTGGCGCTGCCGCCACGGTGCAGGTTGGAGCGGAACTCGCCGGCCGCGGCCTGGCGCTTCATCGAGGCGATCACCTTGTCGCCGACCACGAAGCAGCGGATGTCGGCGCCGCCGGCTTCCTTGATGTACTCCTGCACCATGATGTTGTGCTTGAGCCCCATGAAGGCCTCCAGCACCGATTCGGCGGCCTTCTCCGTCTCGCAGAGCACCACGCCGATGCCCTGGGTGCCTTCGAGCAGCTTGATCACCAGCGGTGCGCCGCCGACCATCTCGATCAGGTCCGGTACGTCATCGGGGGAGTGGGCGAAACCGGTCACCGGCAGGCCGATGCCCTTGCGCGAGAGCAGCTGCAGCGAGCGCAGCTTGTCGCGGGAGCGGGCGATGGCCACCGATTCGTTGAGCGGGAACACCCCCATCATCTCGAACTGGCGCAGCACGGCGCAGCCATAGAAAGTCACCGAGGCACCGATGCGCGGGATCACTGCGTCGAAGCCTTCCAGTGGCTTGCCGCGGTAGTGGATCTGCGGCTTGTGGCTGGCGATGTTCATGTAGGCGCGGAGGGTGTCGATCACCACCATCTCGTGGCCGCGTTGCTGCCCGGCCTCCACCAGCCGACGGGTGGAATACAGGCGCGGATTGCGCGACAGCACAGCAATTTTCATTGATCACCTGGAAGGGTGGCGGGAACCATGATGAGAGGTTTGTCTTGCACGTAGGTGAGGCCCGGGTTGACCACCAGCTGGCCCTGGACCAGGGCCTTGGAGCCCAGCAGCACGCGGTAGCGCATGGTCTTGCGGCAGGCCAGGGTGAATTCCACCGACCAGGCGCGGTCGCCCAGGGCCAGCAGGGTGCGGATCACGTAGCGGGTCTGGGCCTGGCCGTTGGAGCTCCTGATGGTCTTCATCGTCACCACCGGCGCCTCGCAACGGTGGCGACGCTGGACCTGGGTGCCCAGGTGGGCGACGAAGCGCACCCAGTCCTGCCCGTCGCGCTGGAACGGCACGATGTCGCTGGCATGCAGGCTGGAGGTGCTGGCGCCGGTGTCGATCTTCGCGCGCAGGCCGACCATGCCCAGTTCGGGCAGGGCTATCCATTCGCGCAGACCGATGACCGACAGGTGGTCGAATGTCTTCAAATCAAGTGCCCCCGGCGTTTGCCGGCATTCTAGTCAGGCCGGTTGTGCCCCGCCAGCGGGGCGCGGGGTACACTCGCAGACCCGCATGACGAGGTTGTGAAGTGAGCGAAAAAGACGACGACAAGGTCCGCCTGGACAAGTGGCTGTGGGCGGCGCGCTTCTACAAGACCCGCTCCCTGGCCAAGGAAGCCATCGATGGTGGCAAGGTGCATTGTCGCGGCGAGCGCTGCAAGCCGGGCAAGGAGCCGAAGGTCGGAGACGAGTACGTGATCCGCACCGGCTTCGACGAGCGCACCGTGGTGGTCAAGGCGTTGTCCATGGTCCGCCGCGGCGCGCCCGAGGCCCAGTTGCTCTATGAAGAGACCGCCGACAGTGTGCAGCGCCGGGAAGATGCCTCGGCCTTGCGCAAGGCTGGCGCGCTGGGTGTGCAGACCGACGGACGGCCGACCAAGAAGCAGCGCCGGCAGTTGTTCAGCTTCCGCGATCAGGACTGAGCGGACAGCTCGATCCGCAGATTCCCACTGCCCGACGTCAGGTGCAGGGAGGACCAGTCCGGGACCACCAGGCGCACGCGTGGATCGAACGCCGCGCCGCTGCCGATCTGGATCACCTGACAGCCTGCCGCCAGTGCGCTCTGCACGCCTGCTGGGGCGTCTTCGAAGGCCAGGCAGTCCTGCGGCGCCATGCCGAGGCGCTGCGCACCCAGGCGGTAGGGCTCCGGATCAGGTTTGCCGGCGGCCACGTCGTCGGACCCCACCAGTACGTCCGGCAGCGGCAGGCCACAGCGCTCCAGGCGATCCAGGGCGATCGCGCGGCTGGCGGAGGTGACCACCGCCCAGGGTTGGCCGCTCAGCGCGCCGAGGAAGTGGTCGGCGCCGTCGATGATCACAGGTTGCGCGACATGCTCGCGCTCCATCTCGTTGAGCGCCGCCAGTTCAGTGGCCAGGTCCAGGTGTGGCGCTACGCGGCCGATCACGTCCTGGGAGCGCACGCCGTGGCAGATCGACAGCACGGTTTGCGGCGCCAGACCGTGGCGCTGGCACCACAGGCTCCAGATGACTTCCACGGCGGCGGTGGATTGCACCAGGGTGCCGTCCATGTCGAGCAGGATGGCGCGGGTTTCGATCAGCATGGCGGGGCGAGCTCCTTGAGGGTCTCTGGTCGTGGACAGCGATGATGCTCCATTGACCACGACGAAACGCTGAAGATCGCAGTGAGAATAATCCCGATGCTTCTACTGCGAGGGGCGGCCGGCGCCAGGGCGCCGGCTTCCGGCTCAGGCCGCGACCACGCTCAGGCGGTTGAGCAGGGGAATTTTCCCCAGCAGGCGGAACAGCGGGTCGGTCCAGCGCACCAGCGCCGCGCTGCCCGCGGCAGCGAAGGGCGTGAAGCAGCTCCAGGCCAAGGCTACCAGCGCCATCTGCACACCACCGATGTAGTCGTCCTGGCCCCAGTGTGCGCCAGCCACCAGGCGCGGCAGCATGAACAGCAGCGCCAGGCCCCAGATCACCACCCACTGCAGGGCGGTGCGGGCGAACAGGGTGAGGAACAGCGCCCAGATCAGCAGGACCGAGGCGTGGTCGCCGGGGAAGCTGCGGGCCGATTCGTCCTTCACTTCGAAGGGGGTGTCTTCCCACTGCGGGAAGAAGTGCTCCAGGCGCACGGCATCCGGCGCCACGCTGGAAATGCTCGCGTGCTGCCAGCCCAGCTTGTGGGCGATCTTGGCGTAGAGGACGCGCACGACCACCAGGACAATGGCTGCGCATAAAAAGCCGAAGGTCGCCGCGCGGGCCTGGGTGGCCTTGAAGATCCAGTCGCCACGGATCAGCAGGAGCAGCAGGATCACTCCCACCAGCAGGTCGAACGGCCGGGTGCTGGCCACGCCCCAGGTCAGGCGCCAGGCTTCGCTGGTCGCCAGCGGCTGGTTGAGCAGGCTGAACAGGCTGTAATCGAACAGGTCCATCGCGCTGCGGGTGGGCTCCCAGAGCCACAGCAGGAGCAGGGCGAACGCCATCAGGTGACAGGCAATGAAGGGCTTCCAGGACCAGGTGGCTTGGAACGGCGTGGTTTTGTCCATAAAATCGATACCCCCTTACGGAACCACCCGAGTATGGGTGGGTGCTGCAAAGCGCGCTTTATAGGCCTTTGCCATCAACTTGTCATTTATTTGTGCCTATCGCAGCGTTGTGCCAAGCATGTCCCAGATCGATCAAAGTCAGCGTTTCCTGTTCGACAACACCGATGTTCGCGGCGAACTCGTAGAGCTCGAGCGCAGCTACGCCGAAGTGCTGGCCAAGCACCCCTATCCGCAGCCGGTTGCCCAGCTGCTGGGAGAAATGCTCGCCGCCGCCGCGCTGCTGTGCGGCACCCTCAAGTTCGACGGCCTGCTGGTGCTGCAGGCGCGTTCCAGCGGCTCTGTGCCGCTGCTGATGGTGGAGTGCTCCAGCGACCGTGAAGTGCGCGGCCTGGCCCGCTATGACGCGGACGCCATCGGCGATTCCGCCGGGCTGGCCGAGCTGATGCCCCATGGCGTACTGACCCTCACCGTCGATCCGAAGAACGGCAAGCGCTACCAGGGCATCGTGCCGCTGGAGGGCGCGACCCTGGCCGAGTGCCTGTCGAGCTACTTCGCCACCTCCGAACAGCTGCCGACCCGCTTCTGGCTCAACGCCGACAGCCGTCGCGCCCGTGGCCTGCTGCTGCAGCAACTGCCGGCCGACCGCCAGCGCGACGCCGAGTCGCGCGAAGCCAGCTGGCAGCACGTCACCACCCTGGCCGACACCCTCACCGCCGAGGAGCTGCTGGGGCTGGACAACGCCACCGTACTGCACCGCCTGTACCACGAGGACGACGTGCGCCTGTTCGATCCGCAACCGCTGGTGTTCCGTTGCAGCTGCTCGCGGGAACGCTCGGCCAACGCGCTGGTCAGTCTTGGGCAGGAAGACGCCGAGCGCCTGCTGGCCGAAGAGGATGGCGAGATCGTCATCGACTGCCAGTTCTGCAACCAGCGCTACCGTTTCGACGGTTCCGACGTCGCCCAGCTGTTCTCGGGCGGCGGCAGCAGGACGCCGTCAGAAACCCGCCATTGACCGCATGGATTTGTCCGATAGCCGAACCAATGGCGCTCTCGCCAGATCAGAGGCTGCACGAGAACAGTTCTTTTCTGGCATAATCCCGCGACTTTTTTCCGCGGTAGTGGGAATCAGAAGTCACTACGCAATGTTTGGAGGACTCGGCTTCGGCCGACGGGGACCCACATGACGCAAGCCAATAAAGCCGTTTACACCGATATCAGCGTTGCCCAACTGGTCGAGGAAGCCATTCGCCGCGGCGAAGGCGAACTCGCCGACAACGGCTCGCTCGTGGTGAGAACCGGCCACCGCACCGGCCGCTCGCCTGCCGACCGTTTCATCGTCGAAGAGCCGGGCAGCAAGGATTCCATCGCTTGGGGCGCCATCAACCGTCCGTTCCCGGCCGACAAGTTCGATGCCCTGTGGGACCGTGTCCAGGCCTTCAACAACGCCCAGGACCACTTCGTATCCCACGTTCATGTAGGTTCGGCCCACGACCACTACCTGGCCGTGAAGATGACCACCGCTACCGCCTGGCAGAACCTGTTCGGCCGTGCGCTGTTCATCGAGCCCGAGCAGTACAACCCGGCCGGCCGCGAAGAGTGGCAGGTCCTCAACGTCGCCAACTTCGAGTGCGTGCCCGAGCGTGACGGCACCAACTCCGACGGCTGCGTGATCCTCAACTTCGCCCAGAAGAAGGTGCTGATCGCCGGCATGCGCTACGCCGGTGAAATGAAGAAGGCCATGTTCGGCGTGCAGAACTACCTGCTGCCGGAGAAAGACGTGCTGCCGATGCACTGCGCCGCCAACATCGGCGAAGCGGGCGACGTGACCCTGTTCTTCGGCCTGTCGGGCACCGGCAAGACCACCCTGTCCGCCGACGAAAGCCGTTACCTGATCGGTGACGACGAGCACGGCTGGGGCGAAGGCGTTGTCTTCAACATCGAAGGCGGTTGCTATGCCAAGTGCATCGACCTCTCCGAGAAGAACGAGCCGGTCATCTGGAAAGCCATCAAGTTCGGCGCCGTGCTGGAAAACGTCGTCCTCGACGACAACCGCACCCCGGACTACGCCGATGACAGCCTGACCCAGAACTCCCGCGCGGCCTACCCGCTGGAGAACGTCGAGAAGCGTTCCGAGCAGAACCTGGGCGGTGAGCCCAATGCCGTGATCTTCCTGACCTGCGACCTGACCGGCGTTCTGCCGCCGGTGTCGATCCTGAACAACGAACAGGCGGCCTACCACTTCCTGTCCGGCTACACCGCGCTGGTCGGTTCCACCGAAATGGGTTCGGGCGGCGGCATCAAGTCGACCTTCTCCACCTGCTTCGGCGCACCGTTCTTCCCGCGTCCGGCCGGCGTCTACGCCGAACTGCTGATCAAGCGCATCAAGGCCTTCGGTTCCAAGGTCTACCTGGTCAACACTGGCTGGACCGGCGGTGGCTACGGCGTCGGCAAGCGCTTCAACATCCCGACCACCCGTGGCGTGATCGCGGCCATCCAGAGCGGCGCTCTGATCGGTGCCGAGACCGAGCACCTGGACATCATCAACCTGGACGTACCGAAGGTCGTTCCGGGCGTCGAGACCGTTCTGCTCAACCCGCGCAACACCTGGGAAGACAAGGCTGCCTACGACGAAGCCGCCAAGGGCCTGGCGACCAAGTTCATCGACAACTTCAAGAAGTTCGACGTGAGCGACGCCATCAAGAACGCCGGCCCGCAGCTGTAAGCGAGCCTGTTCTTTGAAAGAGCCGCCTTCGGGCGGCTTTTTCATTGGTACCTGGGAACGGTCCTGCTCCGAGGTGCTCTTCGTAGGAGCGAGCTTGCTCGCGAACCGGAGTTGGGCTGTTCGCGAGCAAGCTCGCTCCTACAATGGTGCTTCCTAGTCTGGGTGAACCGCCCTGTTATTGGAGTTTCCCCCATGCACGACACCCTCGAACGCGTCTTCGGCTTCCGCCAGTTCCGCCCCGGCCAGGAGGAGGCGGTCAGCGCGGTGCTCGCCGGGCGCTCGGCGGCGGCGATCTTCCCCACCGGCTCGGGCAAGTCGCTGTGCTACCAGCTGCCGGCGCTGCTGTTGCCGCACCTGACCCTGGTGGTCTCGCCGCTGCTGGCGCTGATGCAGGACCAGCTGGCCTTCCTCGCCCGCCACGGTATCGCCGCCGCCAGCATCGACTCGGCGCAGAGCCGCGAGCAGACCGCGCAGACCATGGCCCGAGCCCGCAGCGGCGAGCTGAAGGTGCTGATGATCTCGGTGGAGCGCCTGAAGAACGAGCGCTTCCGGAATTTCATCAGCGAGGTGCCGATTTCCCTGCTGGTGGTGGACGAGGCGCACTGTATTTCCGAGTGGGGGCACAACTTCCGCCCCGACTACCTGAAGCTGCCGGACTACCAGAAGCAGTTCCGCATTCCCCAGGTGCTGCTGCTTACCGCCACCGCCACACCGGCGGTGATTGCCGACATGCGCAGCAAGTTCGCCATCGCCGAGAGCGACGTGGTCACCACCGGTTTCTACCGTGCCAACCTCGACCTGCAGGTGGAGCCGATCTCCAGCGCCGCCCGTCGCGCGCGCCTGGTGGAGTGGCTGCGCGAGCGCGCCGGCAAGCCCGCCATCGTCTATGTCACCCAGCAGAAGACCGCCGAGGAGATTGCTGCGCACCTGGCCGAACGTGGCGTACCCGCCTGCGCCTATCACGCGGGGATGGAGCATCCCGAGCGCGAGGCTATCCAGCGCCGCTTCATGGCGGGCCAGTTGAACTGCATCGTCGCCACCATCGCCTTCGGCATGGGCATCGACAAGAGCGACACTCGCCAGGTGGTGCACTACGACCTGCCCAAGTCGCTGGAGAACTACAGCCAGGAAATCGGCCGCGCCGGGCGCGACGGCCAGCGTTCGGAATGCCTGGTGCTGGCCAACCGCGACAGCCTCAACGTGCTGGAGAACTTCGTCTACGGCGACACGCCCGAACTCGAAGGCATTCGCAACGTACTGGCGGAAATCGCCCAGGCTCCGAACGGCCAGTGGGAAACCATGCTGGTACCGCTGTCGGATCAGTCGAACATCCGTCAGCTGCCGCTCAAGACGTTGCTGGTGCAGCTGGAGCTACGTGGCATCATCGCCCCTCGTTTCGCTTATTTCGCCGAATATCGCTACAAGTTGCTCGTCGACTCCAGCGAGCTGCTGGGGCATTTCGAGGGTGAGCGCAGGCAGTTCGTCGACGCCATCCTCACCACCTCCACCCGTGCCCGGACCTGGGCGACCCTGGATTTCGATACCCTCTACAGCCGCCACGGCGCCGAGCGTGCGCGGGTGGTGAAGGCGCTGGACTACTTCCAGGAACGCGGCTGGGTCGAGCTGGAAAGCAAACAGATGACCGAGGTCTACTCGGTGCGCGACGCGACCTTCGCTGTGGATAAGTTGAGCGAGGAACTGCACCGCTACTTCAAGCGCCACGAGGACAGCGAAATCGCCCGTATCGGCGCCATGCTCGACCTGCTGGGCAGTGCGGAGTGCCTGAGCTGGCGCCTGGCGCAATATTTCGGCGACCAGCAGGCGCCGCGTCACTGCGGGCACTGCTCGGTGTGCGCCGGCCGTGTCGCCCGCCTGCCGGAGCCGCCGGTGCTGCCGCCGCTGGACGGCCAGTCGCTGCACAACCGCTGCGCCGCCTTCCTGGAAAAATACCGCGGCGCCCGTGGGGCGGTGCCCAGCGCCGATTGCATCACACGCTTCCTCTGCGGCATCAGCGTGCCGGCCTTTACCCGCCTGCGCGCCCGCACGTTGCCGGGCTACGCGACACTGGAGGACTACCCCTACGCCCAGGTGCGCGACTGGGTGCAGGCGCAGCCTTGATCGCCTGAAGACGACGGAGCCACGCACGACTAAAGGTCGGCGTGATGCCGCCCGGGCTGCTTGTAGGGTGAGGGGAGGAAATTCCTCCTAGACTCACCAGGCACGCCTGCCTAACGGCCGAGGAGCCCCCAGCATGTCCGTCGAGCATCTTGATGTACTGATCATCGGCGCCGGCCTCTCCGGCATCGGCGCCGCCTGCCACCTGCAGAAGCAGTGCCCCGGCAAGAGCTACGCCATCCTCGAAGGCCGCGAGGCCATGGGTGGCACCTGGGACCTGTTCCGCTACCCGGGCATCCGCTCCGACTCGGACATGTACACCCTGGGCTACAACTTCAAGCCCTGGACCGATCCCAAGGCCATCGCTGACGGCCCGTCGATCCTCAACTACATCCGCGAGACCGCCCGCGAGTACCGCGTCGAGGACAAGGTGCGCTACCGTCACCGCGTGCTCAAGGCCGACTGGGACAGCAACGCGGCGCGCTGGAACCTCAGTGTGCAGCGTGGCGATGAGGAGGAGCCGGTGCGCATGAGCGCGCAGTTCCTCTTCATGTGCACCGGCTACTACCGTTACGACGCCGGCTACACCCCGGACTTCCCCGGCCGCGAGAGCTTCGCCGGGCAGGTCATCCATCCGCAGCTGTGGCCGGAGAACTTCGACTACAGCGGCAAGCGCATCGTGGTGATCGGCAGCGGCGCCACCGCTGTCACGCTGATCCCCTCGCTGACCGACAAGGCTGCCCACGTCACCATGCTGCAGCGCTCGCCGTCCTACGTGATCACCCTGCCGGCGAAGGACCCGATCTCCAACTTCCTGCGCAACTTCCTGCCGGAGAAGTGGGTGTACCGCCAGGCTCGTGCACGCAACGTGACCATGCAGATGATCTTCTTCATGGCCTCCAAGGCCTTCCCCGGCGCGGTGCGCAAACTCATGCTCAAGCTGGCCAACCTGCAGCTGGGCAAGGATTTCGACATGCGCCACTTCAGCCCGCGCTACAAACCGTGGGACGAGCGCGTGTGCTGCGTACCGGACGGCGACCTGTTCAAGGCGCTGCGCCAGGGGCGCGCCTCGGTGGTCACCGACCACATCGAGCGCTTCAGCGAGAAGGGCATCGTGCTCAAGTCCGGGCAACTGCTGGAGGCGGACGTCATCGTCACCGCCACCGGGCTGGACCTGGTGATGTTCGGCGGCGCCGAGCTGGCCATCGATGGCAAGCCCTTCGATGTGACCCAGAGCATGGGCTACCGGGGCATCATGCTGCGCGACCTGCCCAACCTCGCGGCCATCGTCGGCTACACCAACGCCAGCTGGACACTCAAGGCCGACCTCTCCAGCGAATACTTCTGCCGCCTGATCAACCACCTCGATGCCGTTGGCATGCGCCAGTGCACGCCGCGCCAGACGGCGGGCTCGGTGAAGGAGGAGCCCTTCCTCAACCTCAACTCCGGCTACATCCAGCGCGCCGCCGACCGCATGCCCAAGCAGGGCGACCGTACGCCGTGGAAGCTCTACCAGAACTACGCGCTGGACCTCGCTCTACTGCGCTTCGGCAAGGTCGAGGATGGTTATCTCGCCTTCACCTCGCCCAGACAGCGCCAGGCCACGGCCGCGCCGGTGGAAGCGCTGGAGAGCTGACCTCCGTTCGGAGCCCGCCGGTCCTGGCGGGCTTCGTTCCATCGAGGCATCGGATAGACATTATCGATACGCCGCTCTGCAACGCGGCGGCCTCTGGGCTTACCATGCGCGCCATTCACGCCCATGCCAGCCAGAGGATTTTCCATGCTGATCGAAGACGCCATCCGCAGCCGCCGTTCCATCCGTGGTTTCGATACTTCCTACGTGATGAGCCGCGAAGAGAAGGACGACCTGCTGCAGCAGGCGCTGCTCGCTCCTACCTCCTTCAACCTGCAGCACGTCCGCCTGGTGGATGTCAGCGACCCGCAGTTGCGCGCGCAGGTCCGCGAAGTGGGCTGGGACCAGGTACAGATGACCGAGGCTTCGATGCTGGTGATCGTCTGCGCGCAGGTCGACAGTTGGGAACAGAACGCCCAGCGCGTGTGGGACGGCGCCCCGGCCGAAGTGCAGAACTTCATGGTCGGCGCCATCGACGGCTACTACAGAGGCAAACCGCAGACCCAGCGCGACGAAGCCATGCGCAGCTGCGGCCTGGTGGCCCAGACCCTGATGCTCGCTGCCCGGGGCCGCGGGCTGGACAGCGTTCCCATGGTCGGTTTCGACTTCGACGCCGTGGGCAAGCTGATCAACCTGCCGGCCAACCATGCCATCGGCCTGATGATCGCCGTGGGCAAGCAGGCGGTGGAAGCCAAGCCGCGCATCGGTCGACTGCCGCTGGAAGAGACGATCATTCGCGATCGCTTCTGATCCTCGCAAAACGCGCCTCCGGGCGCGTTTTTCGTAGGATTGGCAAACGACGGCATTCCCCTGTAGGAGCGGGCCATGCCCGCGATCGCGCGCATGGCCCGCTCCTACAATGTCACTCGGGTGCTGCCTCGACGATCCGTTCGATCAACCACTGCAACGCCGCATCCCGCTCGCGCTGGGCGAGGTAGACCAGCTCCAGGTGGAACTGCCCCACGTCGAACGGCAGCTCCAGCACCTGCAACGGCAACAACCCCGCGAAGTGAGTCGCCAGCCGCGTCGGCAACACCGTCAGCAAATCTGTGGTCGCCACCAGATGCGCGGCCTGCAGGTAGTTCGGCGTGGTGTAGGCGATCTCCCGTTTCAGCCCCTGGCTGGCCAGCCACTGGTCGACCATGCCCTTGGTCTGCCCGCCGGAAACCCACAGGTGCCGTTGGCCGAGGAAGGTCTCCAGGTCGATTGCGCCGTCCACCTGCGGATGCCCGCGTCGAGCCAGCAGGCGCAGCGTCTCGCTCGCCCAGGGTCGGCGCTGGAAGCGCGCCGGCAGTTCCTCGAAGCGCCCCAGCACCAGGTCGAGGTTGCCCTTGTCCAGCGCCTCGGCCGGCAGGGTCGGCGTCAGGTGCTGGATGGCAAGGCCCATGCCCGGCGCCGTGCGCCCCAGACTTTCGAGCAGGTGCGGCATGCACAGCGCTTCCACATAGTCGGTCAGCGCCAGGGTGAAGCGCTGGCGGCTGCGCGCCGGGTCGAAGATGTCGCCGCCGGCCAGGCTCTGGCCGATGCGCTGCAGCGCGTCGCGGATCGGCGCCTCCAGCTCCAGCGCCCGAGGCGTCGGCTGCATCGCCCGGCCCACCCGCACCAGCAGCGGGTCATCGAGCAGCTCGCGCAGGCGGTTCAGCGCGTTGCTCACCGCCGGCTGGCTCAGCGACAGGCGTTCCGCCGCACGCGAGACGTTGCGCTCGCGCAGTAGTGCGTCCAGCACCCGCAGCAGGTTGAGGTCGAAGGTGTTCATATTCATTGGCTGAATGCCACTTATCACAACTCAAAATTTCAAAAATAGTACCGCCTTCCCTAAGGTGAGTGGTCTTCAAACGAGCGTTTCAGGCTGACAAGAGGAACAACATGAGCCAGAACATCCGCATCGCCAGCGCCGCTGTCATCGGCGCCGGCACCATGGGTCGGGGCATTGCCATGTGCCTGGCGAACGCCGGCGTGCAGGTCCTGTGGCTGGACAACAACCCGCAGATGCTCACCCAGGCCCTCGGCGCCGTGGCCGACACCTACGCCCACAACGTGCGCCAGGGCCGTATCGACGAGGCCGAAGCCGCCCGTCGCCGTGCGCGCATCTCCCAGGTGGCGAACTACGCGGCGATCCGCGAGGTGGACCTGGTGATCGAGGCGGTGTACGAGAACCTCGAGCTCAAGCAGTCGATCTTCCGCGAGCTGGATGCGGCGCTGAAACCCTCGGCCATCCTGGCTTCCAACACCTCCTACCTGGACGTCGACGCGATTGCCGCGGTGACCTCGCGGCCGTCCCAGGTGCTCGGCCTGCACTTCTTCAGCCCGGCGCACATCATGAAGCTGCTGGAGATCGTGCGCGGCGCGAAGACTGCCCCCGCCGTGCTCGAAGCGGCCCTGGAGCTGGGCGAGCGCATGGGCAAGGTCAGTGTGGTGGCCGGCAACTGCCAAGGCTTCATCGGCAACCGCATGCTGGAGAAATACGTCCAGGAATCGCGCCGGCTGATCCTCGAAGGCTCGCTGCCGCATCAGGTGGATGCAGCGATCCAGGGCTTCGGTTTCGCCATGGGGCCATTCCGCATGTTCGACGTGGTCGGCATCGACCTCGAATGGCGCGCCCGCGAGCTGGCCGGCAAGGGCCAGGACGCGCCGACCGTGCAGGTGGACAACCGCCTGTGCGAGATGGGCCGCTTCGGCCAGAAGAGCGGCAACGGCTTCTATCACTACGAGCCGGGCAGCCGCCAGGCCGAGTACGACCCCGAGGTCGACGCCCTGGTGTTGCGCGAATCCGAGCGCCTGGGCTACGCCCGCCGCGACATCGGCGCGGAGGAAATCCTCGAGCGCTGCCTGCTGGCCCTGGTCAACGAAGGCGCGAAGATTCTCGACGAAGGCATCGCCTCCACCAGCGCCGACATCGACACCGTTTACCTCAATGGTTATGGCTTCCCGAAGGACAAGTCCGGCCCAATGGCCTGGGCCGATGCCCAGGGCCTGCAGAGCGTGCTGGCGCGCCTGCGTGACCTGGCCGGCGAGCACGGCGCGCACTGGCAACCAGCGGCACTGATCGAGCGCCTGGCCGCCGCCAATGGCCGCTTCGCCGACGTCAAACAGGAGCATTGAACATGAGCTACCAGGCACCCCTGCGCGACATGCGCTTCGTCCTCCACGAGCTGTTCGACGTCAGCGGCCACTGCGAGCTGCTGGGCAACGGCCTCGACCGCGAGCTGATCGACGGCGTGCTCGAAGAAGGCGCGCGCTACACCGGCGAAGTGGTTGCGCCGCTGAACCGCAACAGCGACGAGCAGGGCGCGACCCTGCTCAATGGCGAAGTCACCACGCCCGACGGCTTCCGCGAGGCCTACCGGCAATACTGCGACAACGGCTGGGCGAGCATGACCGGGCCGACCGAGTTCGGCGGCCAGGGTTTCCCGCAGATGGTTTCGGCGAGCTTCCACGAGATGCTGATGGCCGCCTCGCTGTCCTTCCGCGTCTATTCCGGGTTGACCGAGGGCGCCGTGCTGGCGCTGTACAAGCATGGCGCGCCGGAGCTGCAGCGCGACTACCTGGCCAAGATGGTCAGCGGCGTGTGGACCGGCACCATGTGCCTGACCGAACCCCAGGCGGGGACCGACCTGGCCCTGCTGCGTACCCGCGCCGAACCGCAGGCCGATGGCAGCTACCGTGTCAGCGGCAGCAAGATCTTCATCAGCGGCGGCGAGCAGGACCTCTCCGAGAACATCGTCCACCTGGTGCTGGCGCGCCTGCCGGATGCGCCGGCCGGGGTGAAGGGCATCAGCCTGTTCCTCGTGCCGAAACTCATCGCCAATGCCGACGGCACGCCCGGCGCACGCAACTCCCTGAGCTGTGGCGCCATCGAGCACAAGATGGGCATCAAGGGCGCGTCCACCTGCGTGATGAACTTCGACGGCGCCACCGGCTGGCTGATCGGCCAGGCCAACCAGGGCCTGGCGTGCATGTTCACCATGATGAACGACGCGCGCTTCCAGGTCGGCCTCCAGGGCCTGGGTATCGCCGAGCGCTCCTGCCAGGGGGCGCTGGCCTATGCCCGCGAGCGCCTGCAATCGCGCGCGCTGACCGGTGCGGCCGAGCCGTCGAAAGCTGCCGACCCGATCATCGTCCACCCCGACGTGCGGCGCATGCTGCTGACCCAGAAGACCCTCACCGAAGGCTGCCGCATGGTGTCGGCGCTGTGCGCCCGCGAACTGGACCTGGAGCACGGCCATCCCGAGGCCGATGCCCGCAAGGCCGCGAGCAAGCGCGCGGCGCTGCTGATCCCCCTCGTGAAGTCCTTCTTCACCGACGTCGGCCAGGAGGTCTCCAGCCTTGGCGTGCAGGTCTACGGCGGCCACGGCTACATCCGCGAGTGGGGCATGGAACAACTGATGCGCGACAGCCGCATCACCCAGATCTACGAAGGCACCAACGGCATCCAGGCGCTCGACCTGATCCGCCGCAAGTTGCTGGGCGATGGCGGTGCTGAGCTGAACGCGCTGATCGGCGAACTGGCCGGTGCCTGCGAGGCAGCCGGTGCCCGTGCCGAGCTGGCGAGCCTGGCGGAAATCGTGCGCCAGCGTCTGCTGGAGTGGCGCAGCCTGACCAGCGAAGTGATCGCCGCCTGCCAGCGTGACCCGCAGGAAATCGGCGCCACTTCGGTGGATTTCCTGCAGTACTGCTCCTACGTGCTGCTGGCCGGCCTCTGGGTGCAGGCCGCCGGCGTGGCCCAGGCGAAGCTGGCGGCCGGCGAGGGTGACGCGGACTTCTACCGTGCCAAGCTCGCCAGCGCCGAGTTCTACATCAAGCGCATCCTGCCGCGCGCCAGCATGCACCGCGAGGCGCTGCTGGGCGGTGCGGACTGCCTGATGGGGCTGGACGCAGAGCACTTCGCGTTCTGAGTGGCCGGCCCCCGGGACCTTCGGGGGCCATCATCCGCTGCGCTCCTGGCCGCACTCGGTGCAGAAACGCGCCCTGGCGGCCATCGGAGCCCGGCAGTTCCTGCAGGGCTCCGGCTGCAGCGAAGTTCCGCAGTTCTGACAGAAGCGCGTGTTCAGGGGATTGGGCGCGCTGCATTGCGCACAGGCGACAGTGGGCGGCGGGCTGGCCTGGGGCGCCGCTCCGCAGCCAGGCGATCCATGGCTGGGCGCATGGCCGTGCCCGCGATCGCCGTAGTAACCACCACGCCCATGGTGACCGCCCATCATCAAACGTTCGAGCCAACCCATGATGTACCTCCGGTTGCTGGGGTGTGCCTGGAGGTCATTGGGCGGCCTGTAGTGGCTACAGGGTCAAGGTGCGGGTCTGTGAGCGGAAGTTTCAGGCGGCGAGGAAGGCTCTGATGGGGCGGCACCCCGCTCCGAAGGGAGAGGGGCTCTCGTGGAGTGGGCTCAAGCCCGCTCCCACACCTCGAACGCATAGGCCGGCGTCTCGCCTTCCGCGTCATGCTCGATGCTCGAGGCCAGATGCCAATGCGCTTCATCCACCTCGGGGAAGTGCGCATCACCGGCCGGGCTCAGCCCCACGCGGGTCAGGTACAGGCGCTCGGCGCGCTCCAGCGCTTCGCCGTAGAGCTGCGCTCCGCCGATCAGCATCAGTTCCTCGGCTTCCTCCTGCTGCGCCCACTCGGCGGCGCGCTCCAGCGCGGCGTCGAGGCTGGTGAAGACTTCCGCGCCTTCGAGCTGCAGCCCGGCCTGGCGGGTGACCACGATGTTCAGCCGGCCCGGCAGCGGCCGACCCAGCGAGTCCCAGGTCTTGCGGCCCATGATCACCGGCTTGCCCAGGGTCATGGCCTTGAAGTGCTTGAGGTCCTGCGGCAGGTGCCAGGGCAGGCGGTTGTCGACGCCGATCACGCGGTTGTCGGCCAGGGCGGCGATCATCGCCAGGGGCAGTGCTTGGGTCATCTCGACTCCAGTGGTGAACATCAGCGGGAACTCCCGTTGCCAGAGGATACCAGCCGCTCGCCCTCGGCGGGGCCGGCGGCTGGCGGAACGCGCATGAAGAAGGTGCCGTCCTCGTTGACCTGGGTGATACCGCTGGCGAGCACCTTGCGGTAGTCCTTGAGGTTGAACGACAGCGTCTGCCCGGGCTGTTCGGCCTTGAGCAGCACCTGCGAGTAGGTGATGAGGATTTCGAAGATCTTCAGGTCACCCGACTGCAGCCAGATGTACGACTGCCCCGCCTGGCGCGGCGGCTCGAAAGCCAGCGAGGCGGCGCCGGGCTGGGGCGCGAACTTCAGGTGCAGCCCCCTGGCGTCCAGCCAGCTCGATTCGACGCGCCCGCCGATGCCCACCAGCGGGAAGACCTGGTGGTAGTTCAGGTGCATGACGTTGTCCTGCAGCACCGCGCCGGGCCGCTCCAGGGTCACCAGCGAATCCAGGCGCAGGCCCACCAGGCTCATGGCGCCGTAGCTGGGCACGCCGAGCACCTTCACGCTGTCGGGCTGGTAGTCGAGGTTGTCGCCGTCGAGCTTCACCGTGCCGGAGAGTCGCAGCGGCAGCCAGGGCCCGACGCCCAGCGGCTGGACCTCGCCGGCCACCAGCAGGCGGTCGCCTTCGACGCTGAGCTGGAAGTCGCGCAGCATGGTCTGCGGGTAGGCGAGGATGTGCTGGTTGAACAGGTTGGCGAGCTGCTCGGGGCTGAGGATCACCTCGCCTTCGGAGACCTCGATGCGCATGTCCTGCGGGCGGTCGAAGTCGATCGGCGCACCGGCCTTGAGCGGTACCAGCCAGCCCTTGAGCTGCGGACTGTGGAAGCCGACACCGCCCTGGAAGTACATGTCCACGTTGTTCAGCAGGATGCCCACGCCGTCCTGGCCGGAGTCGCGCAGGCCGCCGGGACGGCTGGCCTTGAACTCCGCTGCCGGCGGCGTCTGCTGGAACCAGCCCTGGCGCAGCACGCCCAGTTCCCGCTGCTGCTTGTCGATGGCGCTCTCGGCAGCGGCCTGGCCGGCCAGCGTGAGGCAGAGCAGGGACGCGAGGAGGGTTCTCATAGGGCTTTCTCCTCCGGAGCGGGCGCCTTAACGGGCGAGACGGCGATGTGCACCATGCCGTCCTCGCGCAGGCGGATTTCGCCGTATTGCAGCTGGCGGCGGTAGTCGTAGAGGTTGAACAGCAGTGGCGCGTCCGGACTCAGGCTGGTGAACAGCGCGTAGGCCTTCACCAGGATGGTCCGCGCCATCTTGATGTCGCCGCCTTCGATGAACATGTAGCTCCTGGGTGCCTTCAACTGAGGCCATTTCAGCTCGGCCAGGTCGCCGCCCAGCAGCAGGTCCATGCCGCCATCGGCCAGCTTCAGGCGGCTGACGGTGAAGTCCAGCCGCGGCGGCGGGAACAGGCCGTCGAGGTCGACCAGGATACGGTTGCCGATCAGCTGCATGTGCGCGGTATGCAGCTGCAGCACTTCGGACATCTCGATGGACGCAGCTGTCAGCGACGGCGTGACATCGACGCCGTCGACGAAGATTCGCTGCGGCACCAGCGCCACCTTCAGCGGCCCGGCCTGCTCGATCCCGGTGACCATCCGCAGTGGCCGCCAGCGTCCCTTGCGCAGCAGTTCGCCGTGAACTTCCTGGCCGTCGGCGCGGGTGCTGAGTTTCAGGTTGCGCACCGGCGCATTGGCGTTGCGCAGCTCCTCGTTGAGCAGGCTGGCGAGGGTGGCATCGGCAACGAAGATATCCCCGGCCTGGATGCGCGCCACCATGGACTTCGGGTCGTCGAGCATCAGCGGCGTACTGCCGCCGGCCACCGGGCTCATCTGGATCAGCATCTTGCGGATAAAGAAGCCGATGTCGTCGTGCAGGCGGAAGTCCGTCTGGCTGATCCACAGCTGCGAGGTGTTGCTGGCGGACTGCCGGGCACTGACGTCGGCACCCAGCTGGCGCGGCGGCACGGCCTGCATCAGCGGGGTGTCCGGGCCCCAGTCGGAGGGCCGCACCGGGGGAGTTTCCACCGCCGTCGCGCTGGCGGCGGCGAACAGCAGGGGCAAGGCACTGAGCAGCGAGCGCAGCATGGCGAGGCCTCATTGTTGTTTTTATTGGGGCAGTGCTATCGGCTGAGTCTGAGCCCGCCCGCGCCTGGCGAGAGCCCTTCCTTGGTTTGGTTGACGATACCGGGTGTTACCGGTGGCGCCGGGACGCCGCGGCGAGCAGCGGTTATCCTTGCTGGCGAATACCGATTGTCGGAGAACCCGTGAGCGAGTCCGCCCTCCAATCCCTGTGGCTGTGCGAGGCCGTGCGTCTGCGCGAGGAACAGGTCGGTCCCCTGGAAGACAGCGAGGCCAACCGTCGCGCCATCGTCAGTGGTGGCGACCTCGCGCAGCGCCTGCAGCATCGTGCCCTGCTGCTGGCCGAACGCGATGGCCAGCGCGCCGCCCTGCGCACCTGGAGCCAGGGTGCGCGCCTGTCGATCTACCTGCTGCTGGCGCTGGCGCTGTTCACCGGCGGCGGCCTCGCCTTCGCCGCGCTGGGCGACGGGCAGCGCCCGGTCAACGTGTTCTGGGCCCTGGCCAGCCTGCTCGGCCTGCACCTGATTACCCTGATCGGCTGGGCGCTGGCGTTCTTTGCCGGCGGCGAGGCGGCCGGCGCGCTGGGCCGCCTGTGGCTGTGGCTGAGCGGCAAGCTCGCCCGCGATGCCCATGCCGCCCAGCTGGCGCCGGCGCTGCTGGTGCTGCTGGACCGGCAGAAGCTCACGCGCTGGGCGCTCGGCCTGCTGGTCCACGGCCTGTGGTTCGTCGCACTCACGACGGCGCTGGGCGTGATGCTGGCGCTACTGGCGACGCGGCGCTATGGCTTCGTCTGGGAGACCACCATCCTCGGTGGCGACACCTTCATTGCGCTGACCCACGGCCTCGGCGCGCTGCCGTCGCTGCTCGGCTTCCCGCAGCCGGACTCCGAGCTGGTGCGCGCCAGCGGCGACGCCCTGGTGGCCAGCGAGAACGCGCGCCATGCCTGGGCCGGCTGGCTGGTGGGCATCCTGCTGGTGTATGGCGTGCTGCTGCGTGGCGCGCTCTGGCTGCTCTGCCTGTGGCGCTGGAAGCGCGGGCGTGCACGGCTGGCGCTGGACGTCTCGCTGCCCGGCTACGCCCTGCTGCGCGAACGCCTGATGCCGGCCAGCGAGCGCCTGGGTGTCAGCGATGCGGCGCCGGATGAACTCATCGAACCGCAGGCACAGGCGCCTGCCTCCACCGCCGACGGTGCGTTGCTGGTGTCCATCGAACTGCTCGACCGGCCGAACTGGCCGCCGAAGCTGCCGGCGAGCATCGCCAATGCCGGCGACCTCGACGATGGCGCCCAGCGCCGCCGCCTGCTGGAACAACTCACCCGCTACCCGCCGGCGCGCCTGGTGATCGCCTGCGACCCGCGCCGCTCGCCGGACCGCGGCACCCTGGCGCTGATCGCCGAACTCTCGCGCTGCGCCGCCGCCACCCGCGTCTGGTTGCTGCAGGCGCCGCCGGGCGAGGCGCTGGACGCCGAGCGCCTGGGCGACTGGCACGCCGGTATCGAGCGCCTGAACCTGCCGCACACCTCGGCGTCGCCCCTGGGCTGGCTGGAGACCGGGCATGACTGATGCGCTGAAACTGGCCGTGGTCGGCCACACCAATGTCGGCAAGACCTCCCTGCTGCGCACCCTGACCCGCGACGTGGGTTTTGGCGAAGTCTCCCACCGCCCCAGCACTACGCGGCATGTCGAAGGCGCGCGGTTGTCGGTGGATGGCGAGCCGCTGCTGGAACTCTACGACACGCCCGGCCTGGAGGACGCCATCGCCCTGCGTGACTTCCTCGACGGCCTGGAACGCCCTGGCGAACGCCTGGACGGCCCGGAGAAACTGCGCCGCTTCCTCGATGGCAGCGAGGCGCGTGGCCGCTTCGAGCAGGAAGCCAAGGTGTTGCGCCAGTTGCTGGCCTCCGATGCCGGCCTCTACGTGATCGATGCCCGCGAGCCGGTACTGGCCAAGTACCGCGATGAACTGGCGGTGCTCGCCGCCTGCGCCCGGCCATTGCTGCCGGTGCTCAACTTCGTCGCCAGCCCGCAGCACCGCGAGGAGCAGTGGCGCGAGGCGTTGTCCCGCCTCGGCCTGCATGCGCTGGTGCGTTTCGACAGCGTGGCGCCGCCGCTGGATGGTGAGCGACGTCTGTATGAAAGCCTCGCGCTGTTGCTGGAGCGGGCGCGCCCGCAACTGGACCGGCTGGTCGCCGATCACGAAGCCCAGGCTGTGGCCCGCCGCGAAGCCGGGGCGCGGTTGATCGCCGAATTGCTGGTGGATGTCGCCGCCTGCCGCCAACTGGTGCCCGCCGGCGATGCCGCCGTGCGCGCTGCCACCGAGACGCTGCGCAACCAGGTGCGCAAGCGCGAAGACACCTGCGTGAAGGCGCTGCTCAGCCTCTACGCCTTCCGCAAGGACGACGCGCGCGCGGTCGACCTGCCGCTGATGGATGGCCGCTGGGGCGACGACCTGTTCAACCCGGAGACCCTGCGCCAGCTGGGCATTCGCCTGGGCGGCGGTGTGGCGGCCGGCGCGGCGGCGGGGGCAGGGATCGACCTGCTGGTCGGCGGCCTGACCCTGGGCGCGGCCACCGCGCTGGGCGCCATCGCCGGTGGCGCCTGGCAGACCGTCGGCCATTACGGCCAGCGCCTGCTTGGCAAGCTCAAGGGCAGCCGCGAGCTTTCGGTGGATGACAGCGTGTTGCGCTTGCTGGCGCTGCGCCAACGGCAGCTGCTGGCGGCGCTGCAGACACGCGGGCACGCGGCCGTTGAGGCGATTCACCTGCACTCGCCCGAGGACAAGCAGTGGCGCGAGGGCAAGCTGCCCGAGGCGCTGCGCAAGGCGCGGGCGCATCCGGAGTGGTCGGCGCTCAATGGTGGGCGACGCAGCGAGAAGAGCGAACGGCAGGAAGCGGTGGCGCAGTTGGCCACGCAACTGCTCGAACCGTAGGGCGTATAACCGTTCGCGGTTATACGCCGATACACCGTGCTCATGCCCGCTCCCGAGGCTGAACCGGGCGCCATTTGAATCGTGCCCAGGCCGAGTTCAGTACGAATGGTGGCCAAGGTCAAACGGCGTATAACGTCGAACGTTATACGCCCTACGATCAGACCAGACTGATCATCTCCACCTCGGCTTTCCCATCGGTCACGGTCAGAATCGCCAACGCAATCGGCAGCTTGAACCGCCGCGGCCCTGCGCTTCCTGGGTTCAGATACAGCACCCCATTGCGCACCTCGTTCAGTGGCTTGTGCGAATGCCCCGCCAGCACCACATCGATGCCCTCGGCGAGCGGATCGATGCTCAGCTGCTTGAGATCGTGGATCAGATAGAGCCGCAGCCCAACCAGCTCCAGCAGCAGCGTTTCCGGCAGCGCGGC
Organism: Enterobacterales bacterium AE_CKDN230030158-1A_HGKHYDSX7; assembly: GCA_046940325.1. Classification (GTDB taxonomy): domain Bacteria; phylum Pseudomonadota; class Gammaproteobacteria; order Pseudomonadales; family Pseudomonadaceae; genus Pseudomonas. The sequence goes on from JBKYMN010000008.1 coordinate 225,539, forward strand.
GGCCCAGTCGTCGGTGTCATTGTTGCCACGCACCACCTCCAGCGGCGCCAGTTCGCGCAGCTGATCCAGCAGTGAGGCAGGGCCGATGTCGCCCAGGTGCAGGATGCGCGCGCAGCCTTGCAGCGCCGCCAGCGCTTCGGGGCGCAGCAGGCCGTGGGTGTCGGCGATGACGCCGATGCGCAGGGAAGTGGTCATCAGGGGAGCATAAACGACGACGCCACCCGAAGGTGGCGTCGTGGCGGATCAGCCGTTGTGCGAGGCCTTGGCGGCTTCGGACTCGGGCAGGAACCAGTTCAGCAGCAGGGCGCAGATGCCGCCGGTGGCGACGCCGGATTCCAGCACGTTGCGGATGGCATGCGGCATGTGCGCGAGGAACTCCGGTACCTGCGAGATGCCCAGGCCCAGCGCCAGGCTGACGGCGATGATCAGCAGGGCGCGGCGGTCCAGGTGGGTGCCGGCGAGGATGTTGATGCCCGAGGCGGCGACCGCGCCGAACATCACCATCACCGCGCCGCCGAGCACCGGTTCCGGCACGGCCTGGATCACCCCGGCCACGCTGGGGAACAGGCCCAGCACGATCAGCATCGCGGCGATCCACAGGCCGACGTGGCGGCTGGCGACGCCGGTCAGCTGGATCACGCCGTTGTTCTGCGCGAACACCGAGCTGGGGAAGGTGTTGAACAGGCCGGCCAGCAGCGAGTTGGCGCCGTTGACCAGCACGCCGCCCTTGATGCGCTGCATCCACAGCGGGCCTTCCACCGGCTGTTTGGAAATCTTGCTGGTGGCGGTGACGTCGCCGATGGCTTCCAGCGAGGTCACCAGGTAGATCACCAGCATCGGGATGAACAGGCTCCAGGAGAAGCCCAGGCCGAAGTGCAGCGGCACCGGGACCTGGAAGGCCGGCGCCTCGTGCATGCCGGTGAAGTCCAGGCGGCCCAGGTAGCCGGCCAGCGCGTAGCCCACGGCCAGGGCGATGACGATGGCGCCGCTGCGCATCCACACCACTGGGATGCGGTTGAGGATGACGATGATCGCCAGCACCAGGCCCGAGAGCATCAGGTTCTCGCCGTTGGCGAAGGTCCCGTTGGCCATGGCGGAGAAGCCGCCGCCCATGCTGATCAGGCCGACCTTGATCAGGGTCAGGCCGATCATCAGCACCACGATGCCGGTGACCAGCGGGGTGATCAGGCGCTTCACGAAGGGCAGGATGCGCGACACGCCCATCTCCACGAAGGAGCCGGCCATGACCACGCCGAAGATCGCCGCCATCACGGCTTCCACTGGCGTGCCGTTCTTCACCATCAGCGCGCCGCCGGCGATCAGCGGACCGACGAAGTTGAAGCTGGTGCCCTGGACGATCAGCAGACCCGCACCGAACGGCCCGAAGCGCTTGCACTGGACGAAGGTGGCGATGCCGGAGATCACCAGCGACATCGACACGATCAGGTTGGTGTCGCGCGGTGATACGCCCAGCGCCTGGCAGATCAGCAGGCCGGGCGTGACGATCGGCACGATGATCGCCAGCAGGTGCTGCAGCGCGGCGAGCAGGGCGATGGGCAGGGCGGGGCGGTCTTCCAGGCCGTAGACCAGGTCGGGCTGGTCCTGGGTGCTGGTCGGGGTCTGATGGGAGCTCATGGCGGCGGTCCGGGAAAAAGGAGCGCGATTTTACTGGCCCGGGGCGGGATCGCACAGTGCCATGAGGCAAGGAAGGATGAGTGGACTGGCGGAACCTGGTCGCGCCGCTGTGCGAGACGCCCGACTGTGGGCCTTGTCAGGGCGCCTATCGCTGAACTTTCCACGCTGCATGGGAGAGGCATCTGAATGATGGCCTTGGCGGGCAGGGCTTCACTGCACTGCATCCGGCGCCAATGACGGTTCCGGTTCTCTCCTCCGATAAGGATTTAACAATGAAGAAAGCACAGAGCGGCTTCACCCTGATCGAGCTGATGATCGTCGTGGCGATCATCGGGATTCTGGCTTCGGTATCGATTCCGCTGTATTCGGATTATTCGTCACGGACCAAGGCTGCCTCGGCGGTGGCAGAGCTGTCGGTGGTCAAGACGGCGGTCAGCCTCTGCGTGTCCGAGGCGGATGATATGAAGGCGTGCAAGGGTGACGCCTACGGAATCCCGGCGACCCTGAAAACGGACAACATCACGGCCTACGCAGTGAAGGAAGAAGGCGTTATCGAGGTGACGACCAGCGCCACCAACGCAAAAGGCGATGCGTTGGAAATGGTCATGACGCCGTCGAAGCCGGAGAAGGCGACCCATATCGTCTGGACGACGACGGGAACCATCTGCGATGCCGACCGTGGCATCAAGCCCGGTACCGGCGGATGCGCGCCCAAATAAGGCCTGCACCAACGAGCGCCCATGAAAAAGCCCGGCGGATGCCGGGCTTTTTCATGTCACCACCTGACTCAACCGTCCAGCAGCGCCTTGTCGCGTACCGCGCCCTTGTCGGCGCTGGTGGCCAGCAGGGCGTAGGCCTTCAGCGCGGTGCTCACCTTGCGCGCGCGCGGTTGAGCCGGCTTCCAGCCCTTCTTGTCCTGCTCGACGCGGCGGGCGGCCAGTTCTTCATCGCTGACCAGCAGGTTGATGCTGCGGTTGGGGATGTCGATCAGTACCTTGTCGCCGTCCTGCACCAGGCCGATGGCGCCACCCGCGGCAGCTTCCGGCGAGGCGTGGCCGATGGACAGGCCCGAGGTGCCGCCCGAGAAGCGGCCGTCGGTGAGCAGGGCGCAATCCTTGCCCAGGCCCTTGGATTTCAGGTAGCTGGTCGGGTACAGCATTTCCTGCATGCCCGGGCCGCCTTTGGGGCCTTCGTAACGGATGATCACGATGTCGCCCGGCTTCACTTCGTCGGCGAGGATGCCCTTCACGGCGCCGTCCTGGCTTTCGAAGATCTTCGCGCGGCCTTCGAACACGTGGATGGATTCGTCCACGCCAGCGGTCTTCACCACGCAGCCATCGAGGGCGATGTTGCCGTACAGCACGGCCAGACCGCCTTCCTGGGAGTAGGCGTGCTCGACGCTGCGGATGCAGCCTTCGGCGCGGTCAGCGTCCAGGGTGTCCCAGCGGGTGCTCTGGCTGAACGCCACCTGGGTCGGGATGCCGGCGGGGCCGGCCTTGAAGAAGGTGTGGACCTTCTCGTCCTGGGTCTGGGTGATGTCCCACTCGGCGATGGCGTCGGCCATGCTCGGGCTGTGCACGGTCGGCACGTCGGTGTGCAGCAGGCCGCCACGGGCCAGCTCGCCGAGGATGGAGAAGATGCCGCCGGCGCGGTGCACGTCTTCCATGTGGTACTTCTGGATGTTCGGCGCGACCTTGCACAGCTGCGGCACCTTGCGCGACAGGCGATCGATGTCGCGCAGGTCGAAGGCGATCTCCGCCTCCTGGGCGGCGGCCAGCAGGTGCAGGATGGTGTTGGTCGAACCGCCCATGGCGATGTCCAGGGTCATGGCGTTCTCGAACGCCTTGAAGCTGGCGACGTTGCGCGGCAGCACGGACTCGTCGCCTTCGCCGTAGTAGCGCTGGCACAGCTCGACGGCCAGGCGGCCGGCGCGCAGGAACAGCTGCTCGCGGTCGGCGTGGGTGGCCAGGGTCGAACCGTTGCCCGGCAGGGACAGGCCCAGGGCCTCGGTCAGGCAGTTCATCGAGTTGGCGGTGAACATGCCGGAGCACGAGCCACAGGTCGGGCAGGCGCTGCGCTCGTATTCGGCGACTTTCTCGTCGGAGCAGGAGTCGTCGGCGGCGACCACCATGGCGTCGACCAGGTCCAGGCCGTGGTTGGCCAGTTTGGTCTTGCCGGCTTCCATCGGGCCGCCGGAGACGAACACCACCGGGATGTTCAGGCGCAGGGCGGCCATCAGCATGCCGGGGGTGATCTTGTCGCAGTTGGAAATGCAGACGATGGCGTCGGCGCAGTGGGCGTTGACCATGTACTCCACGGAGTCGGCGATGATCTCGCGCGACGGCAGGGAATAGAGCATGCCGTCATGGCCCATGGCGATGCCGTCGTCCACGGCGATGGTGTTGAATTCCTTGGCCACGCCGCCGTGCTTTTCGATCTCGCGGGCGACCAGCTGGCCCAGGTCCTTCAGGTGCACGTGGCCGGGCACGAACTGGGTGAAGGAGTTGGCGATGGCGATGATCGGCTTCTTGAAGTCTTCGTCCTTCATCCCGGTGGCGCGCCACAGGGCACGGGCGCCGGCCATGTTGCGGCCATGGGTGGAGGTTTTCGAGCGGTAATCGGGCATGACAGGTTCCTGCGCATCAGGTCACGGGGGAGTCGATCCGGGTCTTCTGTGCGGCGGCGTACAGCGGGTAGGGCTGGCCGGCGAGACCTTGAGCAGACTCTAAGTCGTATCGTGAGCGCGGTACGCACCGGATGCAAACAGCAGATGGCCTTGCATGGGCGAGGTCGGCACGGGGCTTGGCGGGGTCACCGCCTGCTCGGCCGGGGCTCACAGGCCCGCCGGGGGATAAATGGCAGGAATGGGCCCGATTCTACGCCGGCCCCTGCTGCCAGGGAAAGGCTGGCGGTCGGCGCGAGCCATAGACTTTCGCCGCGCTGGCGTGGTCAGAATGGCCATCGATGCACCTCGGTCCCGTTCGTTGAAGGAGCAACCCCATGAAAATCATCCCCATCGCCCTGCTGGCGGCAGTCTTTGCCGGTAGCGTGCAGGCCTCGTCCGACGCGGCCTGGCAGGCGCAGGACAAGCAGCAGCGCGAAGCCTGCCTGGCGCTGAGTCATCTGCAGAACAAGAAGGTGCTGGGCGCACCGGTGCTGTTCGACGACAGCGTGGGCTACACGGCGCTGATGATCGGCGGGCGCTACCCGCAGAAGCACATGCAGGGCAAACAGGGCCGCGAGCTGTGCCTGTTCCAGCGCAGCACCGGCAAGGCGGTGATCAGCGAAGCGGATTCGTTGATGCCGGTGAAATGAAAAACGGGGCGCTTCCCGTCAGGAGGCGCCCCGTTTCTCGAGTCGTTCTACCTTAGCCGTTGGGCAGCAGGCGGACGGTCAGGCTCTTGATGTAGCGGGTTTCCGGGATCGCCAGGTGGACCGGGTGGTCCGGGCCCTGGCCACCGCGTTCGAGCAGCTGGATGTTGCGGTCCAGGTGACGGGCGCTGCCCAGCAGGATGTTCTGCAGGTCGTCCTCGGGCAGGTGCATCGAGCAGGAGGCGCTGACCAGGATGCCGTCCTTGGACAGCAGGCGCATGGCCTGCTCGTTGAGGCGGCGGTAGGCGGCCTCGCCGTTCTTCAGGTCCTTCTTGCGCTTGATGAAGGCAGGCGGGTCGGCCACGATCACGTCGAAGCGCTCGTCGGCGGCCTTCAGCTCACGCAGGGCCTCGAACACATCGCCTTCGACGCAGGCGACCTTGTCGGCCACGCCGTTCAGGGCGGCGTTGCGCTCCACGCCGTCTAGGGCGAAGCCGGAGGCGTCCACGCACATCACGTCGCTGGCGCCGAAGGCCGCGGCCTGGATGCCCCAGCCGCCGATGTAGCTGAACAGGTCGAGCACACGCTTGCCCTGCACGTAAGGCTGCAGGCGGGCGCGGTTCATGCGGTGGTCGTAGAACCAGCCGGTCTTCTGGCCGGCCAGCACCGGCGCTTCGAACTTCACACCGTTCTCTTCCAGGGCGACCCATTCCGGGACTTCGCCGTAGGCGTTCGCGACATAGCGCTCCAGGCCTTCAGCGTCACGGGCGCTGGAGTCGTTCTTCCACAGCACGGCGCTGGGCTTGAGTACCTGCAGCAGGGCGGCGAGCACGTCGTCGCGGTGTTTCTCCATGGTCGCCGAGGCGAGCTGGACCACCAGTACGTCGCCGAAACGGTCCACCACCAGGCCCGGCAGCAGGTCGGAGTCGCCGTAGACGAGGCGGTAGAAGGGCTTGTCGAACAGGCGGTCGCGCAGGCTCAGGGCGACGTTCAGGCGGTGAACCAGCAGCGATTTGTCGAGAACGTGTTTGGTATCGCGGGAAATCAGGCGGGCGCAGATGAGGTTGTTCGGGCTCATCGCGACGATGCCCAGCGGCTTGCCGTTGGCCATTTCGAGGATCGCCTGCTCGCCGGCGCCGAAACCGTTCAGCGGGGTGGCGGCGACGTCCACCTCGTTGCTGTAGACCCACAGGTGGCCGGCGCGCAGGCGGCGCTCGGCATTGGCTTTCAGACGCAGGCTGGGCAGGGTCATGGGGAAGGGCTCCGGCAAAAGAGCGGGATTATAGCGCAGCGGCGTGCGCCGCCGGAGCCGGGCGCACGCGCTTTTGATCGGATCAGGCGGCGAGGGTCTCGATCAGTTGCCGGTTGAAGGCCGGGAGGTCATCGGGCTTGCGGCTGCTGATCAGCAGGCCGTCCTTGACCACCTGGCGGTCGACCCAGTGGCCGCCGGCGTTGTTGATGTCGTCCTTGAGCGAGTTCCAGCTGGTGAGGGTCTTGCCCTTGACCAGTCCGGCGGAGACCAGCAGCCAGGCACCGTGGCAGATCACCGCGATGGGTTTGTCGGCCTCGGCGGCCTTGCGCACGATTTCCTGGGCCTTGGGCAGGTTGCGGATCTGGTCGGCGTTGATCACGCCGCCGGGCAGCAGCACGGCGTCGTAATCGTCGATGCGGGCGGTCTCGAAGGTGCCGTCGACCTTGAAGTCGTCCGCCGGCTGGTCGTGGTTCCAGCCGCGCACCTTGTCCTTGCTGTCGGAGAGGATCTTCACCTTGGCCCCGGCTTCCTTCAGGGCGTCGCGCGGGCCGGTCAGTTCAACCTGCTCGAAACCGTCGGTGACCAGGACCGCGATGGTCTTGCCTTTGAGTGTCTGGCTCATGGCGTGTCTCCCATTTCTTCCGCTTGGGTGTAAAGGTTCCGACACATCAGCCGATGAAAGTTCAGTCTAAAACGGCAGTTCCAGAACGCTCCGCTCTGGGTAAACTGTGCGCCCCGTCAACTTCTCCAGCGCGCCCCATGTCCCAAGAACTCTCCGCCGAACAGATCCGTCAGGCCCTGCAGGGCATCAGCGTGCCGCCGCAGCCGCAGATCATGGTTGACCTGCAGATGGAGCAGTTCATGCCCAACCCGGACCTGAAGGCGATCGCCAAGCTGATCAGCCAGGACCCGGGGTTGTCCGGCGCGTTGCTGAAACTGGTGAACTCGCCGTTCTTCGGCCTGGCCAACCGCATCACCTCGATCCAGCGCGCGGTGAACCTGCTGGGCAGCCGCTCGGTGATCAACCTGATCAACGCGCAGTCGATCAAGGGCGAAATGACCGACGCCACCATCGTCACCCTCAACCGCTTCTGGGACACCGCCCAGGACGTGGCCATGAGCTGCCTGACCCTGGCCAAGCGCATCGGCTACGAGTCGGTGGACGAGGCCTACGCGCTGGGGCTGTTCCATAACTGCGGCATCCCGCTGATGCTCAAGCGCTTCCCGCACTACATGTCGGTGCTGGAGGAGGCCTACGCCAGCGCGAGCGATGAGCGCCGCGTGGTGGACACCGAGAACCGCGTGCTGAACACCAACCACGCGGTGGTCGGCTACTTCACCGCGCGCTCCTGGCGCCTGCCGGAGCATGTCTGCGAGGCGATCGCCAACCACCACAACGCGCTGTCGATCTTCAGCGAAGACAATTCCCGCGATACCCAGCTGAAGAACCTGCTGGCGATCCTCAAGATGGCCGAGCACATCTGCGGCTCCTACCGCGTGCTCGGCAACCAGGACGAGGACCACGAGTGGGAAAGCGTGCGGGCGGTGGTGCTGGATTACGTCGGGCTGACCGAATACGACTTCGAGAACCTCAAGGCGAGCATTCTCGAATTGGGCGTGGGGCAGGGTACCTACTGACCTGCGGTGCTTCGTAGGATGGGTGGAGCGCAGCGATACCCATGCGGTCGGTGCTCGGTCTGATGGGTATCGCTGCGCTCCACACCATCCTACGGTCAGGGACTTACGCGTTAAGCATGAAAAAGCCGGGCATCTGCCCGGCTTTGTCGTTCAACGTCGGCGATCAGTCGATCATGTCGCTGAAACGCTCGTCCTTCTTGTAGGCAATGGTCTGGCTGAAGCCGGGGATCTGGATGCCCTGGTCGCTGATCTCGATGGCCTGCTCGTCGATCATGTCGTTGCCGAAGTTGTAGATGATGTCGAAACGGCCCTGGGTCGCGGCTTCGTCGTACTGCCGGGCGGCGGCACGGGTGGTTTCGCGGCGGGCCTGGTAGTCGCTGAAGGCTGCATCGCCATGGCGCTTGCGCAGCATCTTCTCGGTGACGGCCGGGGACAGCAGCACGCCGGTGGCGTTGTTGCCGCCGAAGCCCTTGGAGTTGATGAAGCAGACTTCCAGGTCGTCGCGGCGCACGTCGCTGTTGGACAGGGCAATATGGTCCTTGAAGACGTCGTCGGCGAACTTGTCCACGGTCTTGATGCCGGGAATCACGCCGTAGCGGAAGGTGCCCAGGGCGGAGATCAGCTGGTCGGCGCTGGCGGTGGCCAGGGAGTGGCCGACGAAGGCTTTCACCGCGGTGACCGGCCAGCCTTCGATGCCGAAGGCAGTGGCGACGCGGTCGAGGATTTCCGATTCGGTGACACGGTTGGCCGGGGTGCTGGAGCCGTGGGCATGGACGAAGCTGTGCTGGCGCACGCTTTTCTCGCCAACGATCTGCGCAGCGGCGGCCACGGCCTTGGCCATGGTCAGGTAGTTGCCCGGGCCTGGCGCGGAGATGGATTTCTTGAAGCCGTCGGCGTTGATGAACACATCCGGCACCGAGCCGTGGATGTCGGCGCCCAATTCCAGGGCCAGGGCGTCGTCCATCAGCACCACGTACTGCGCGGACTCGGCCAGGGAGAAGCCGCAGTTGTCGCCGAACGGACGGCTGGCGCGGCGGAAGTCGACGTCGTCGCGGCCTTCGATGTGGCGCAGGCCTTCCTCGGTGGCCAGCGCGCCCATGGCGGCGTAGCCCTCGATGATCTCGGAGGTGATCGGCGCTTCGGCGTTGCCGACGATGGCGACGCGGGCCTGGCCGGTGGTGATGACGTCGATGCCTTTCTGCAGGTTGTACAGGAAGGTTGCGCACGCACCGGTAACGCTGCCGGTCATGCCGACGCTGCCCAGCACATAGGCGTTGATGAAGTCGGTGGGCATGCTGTTGAAGCCCAGCGGCAGTTGCTTGGCCGACACGCGGTGGCCACGCAGGCGCGATTGCAGCAGGCCGCCGAAGCCGTTCTCGTCCAGCTGGCTCATGATGCTGCTGGAGAACACGGCGATTTCGTCGGGCTGTACGGCATTGCAGATGGTCTGCCAGTCCAGGCCGGTGGAGCGCACCGCGTCGGTGGCGGCGACGACGGACATCTGCAGGCCGCGTGGGTGGAAGCGCGAGTTGTACAGTTCGCTCGGCTCGAAGCCGCTGGGCAGTTGGCCGGCGGACTTCACCGGCAGTGCGCGGTAGCTGTCGACCTTGAATTCGCAGCTGTCGTGCAGGGTGACGCGGACTTCGCCACCTTCGAGTTCTTCCACCGACCAGTTGGCCGGCAGCGGCTCGGGCAGTTGCTTGCGCAGGGAGGTGAAGGTCACCGGAGCGCCGGCCGCGCTGACAGTCAGGCTCTTGTGGCAGTGCGCGGCATCGACGTCGAGGTATTGCAGCTCGATGCGGCGGATCAGGGTGGACTGGCGAATCTGCTGCTCGAAGCGCTGCTCGATGGCGGCAAGATCGAGGCTGTTGCCGTCGGCGTCCTGGTATTTGCCGTCGACGACCTTGACCAGTTTCATCATCACCGCGAGGCCGGCGAGGGTTTCCTGGCGGGCAGCGGGCTCCATGGATTCGAGGACAGTGCGGCGGAACCCATGGTGGAAGGAACTGCGGCCTGCCGCGTTATATCCACCAAAACCAACGATGACCGGTAGTCGAGACATCTCTCGGAAACTCCTTCAGCAAGTGCATCTTGCGCGCCGGACGACGGTGGCCCATGAGGGGGCAGCCCGGTGGCACAAAGCCAGGCGGTGGCTTCTAGTGATTCGGAATGCTTTAGCTGACGAGGATGATGACCGCCGAGTCACGCTCGCGCCAGGATTTGTCGGAAGAAGGCGACGAGTTTCCGGGCGGATCGCGCCGGGGGCTCTGAACGAGAACGGGAGCCACGAAGGGCTCCCGTTTCGATAGTGCCTTTGCTGAGGGCAGGGCTTAGCGGTACTCGATGCCAGCCTTTTTGGTGCTGACGCGGGTGCCGGATTCGCCCTTGGTGATGGCCACGATGTTTTCCAGCGAGCCGATCACCGCGTCCTTGCCGGTGTTGCGCGCGAATTCCATGGCAGCCTGGACTTTCGGGCCCATGGAGCCGGCGGCGAAGCCGAGGCGTTCCAGTTCGTCCGGGTGGGCCTGGGCGATGGCTTTCTGGGTCGGTTTGCCCCAGTCGATGTAGGCGGCGTCCACGTCGGTGGCGATGATCAGGATGTCAGCCGACAGCTCCTGGGCCAGCAGCGAGGAGCACAGGTCCTTGTCGATTACCGCTTCGACGCCGGAGAGTTTCTTGCCGGATTCGTCGTACATGGTCGGGATACCGCCACCGCCTGCGCAGATGACGATGGTGCCTTTCTCCAGCAGCCATTTGACCGGGCGAATCTCGAAGATGCGCTTCGGACGCGGGCTGGCGACCACGCGGCGGAACTTGTCACCGTCGGGGGCGATGCTCCAGCCTTTCTCCTTGGCGAGGGCTTCGGCTTCTTCCTTGGAGTAGACCGGGCCGATGGGCTTGGTCGGGTTCTGGAAGGCCGGGTCCTTGGAGTCGACCTCGACCTGGGTGAGCAGGGTGGCGAACGGCACTTCGAACGGCAGCAGGTTGCCCATTTCCTGTTCGATCATGTAGCCGATCATGCCTTCGGTCTCGGCACCCAGAACGTCCAGCGGGTAGGGGCTGACCTTCTCGTAGGCCGCGCCCTGCAGGGCCAGCAGGCCGACCTGCGGGCCGTTGCCGTGGGCGATCACCAGCTCATTGCCGGGAGCGACCTTGGAAATCTGTTCAGCAGCGATCCGTACGTTGGTGCGCTGGTTGTCGGCAGTCATGGGCTCGCCACGACGCAGCAGGGCATTGCCGCCCAATGCGACGACGATACGCATATTCAATTCCTCCGAAAGAGTGGAAACGCGCCCCGGACCGGCGCGCTGGCGCAGTCCGGGGGCGGCCCGGCATTACATGTCGGCGAGGGTCGAAACGAGGATTGCCTTGATGGTGTGCATGCGGTTTTCCGCTTGCTCGAAGGCAATGTTGTACGGGGATTCGAAGACGTCTTCGGTCACTTCGATGCCGTTCTTCAGGTTCGGGTACTTGGCGGCGATTTCCTTGCCGACCTTGGTCTCACTGTTGTGGAAGGCGGGCAGGCAGTGCATGAACTTCACGCGCGGGTTGCCGGCGGCCTTCATCATGTCCATGTTGACCTGGTAGGGCAGCAGCTCGTTGATGCGCTCGCCCCAGGCTTCTACCGGCTCACCCATGGAAACCCAGACGTCGGTGTGGATGAAGTCCACGCCCTTGACGGCTTCTTTCGGATCTTCGGTGATGGTCAGGCGGGCACCGCTTTCCTCGGCGAATTTCTTGCAGGCGGCGACGTGTTCGTCGGTCGGCCAGAGTTCCTTCGGAGCGGCGATGCGTACGTCCATGCCCAGTTTGGCGCCGATCAGCAGCAGGGAGTTACCCATGTTGTTGCGGGCGTCGCCCAGGTAGGCGTAGCTGATCTCGTGCAGCGGCTTGTCGCTGTGCTCGCGCATGGTCAGCACGTCGGCCAGCATCTGGGTCGGGTGATATTCGTCGGTCAGGCCGTTGAACACCGGGACGCCGGCGAACTTGGCCAGTTCCTCGACGATTTCCTGCTTGAAGCCACGGTATTCGATGGCGTCGTACATGCGGCCCAGTACGCGGGCGGTGTCCTTCATCGACTCCTTGTGGCCGATCTGCGAGGAGTTCGGGTCGATGTAGGTGACGTTGGCGCCCTGGTCATAGGCGGCGACTTCGAAGGCGCAGCGGGTACGGGTCGAGGTCTTTTCGAAGATCAGCGCAATGTTGTTGCCTTTCAGGTGCTGTTGCTCGGTACCGGTGTACTTGGCGCGTTTGAGGTCGCGGGACAGGTCGAGCAGATAGCGCAACTCGCGAGTGCTGTGGTGCATCAGGCTGAGCAGGTTGCGGTTGTGCATATTGAAAGCCATGTTCGTTCTCCTTGTGGGATGGAAAGCTAGGCCTCGTCAGTACAGCTCGTGGCTGGCGGGGCAGGCGGCCCTGGCTAGGGCCGCCTTTTTCAGATCAATGCGCTCTGTTGGAGGTAGTCGCGTTCTTGGCGTGACCGCGGATCAAAAATCGATCGGGTCGCGGATGATCGGGCAGGTCATGCAGTGACCGCCGCCACGGCCCCGGCCCAGTTCGCCGGCGCTGATGGTGATGACTTCCACACCGGCCTTGCGCAGCAGGGTGTTGGTGTAGGTGTTGCGGTCGTAACCCACCACCACGCCCGGTTCCAGGCAGACCACGTTGTTGCCGTCGTCCCACTGTTCGCGCTCGGCGGCGAAGCTGTTGCCGCCGGTTTCGACGACGCGCAGTTTCTTCAGGCCCAGGCTCTCGGCGACGACGGTCATGAAGTCCTTCTCTTCGCGCTGGACGTTGATGCCGTAGGGGCTCTTCTCGTCCGGGCGCAGGGTGAAGGCGACGATCTCTTTCACCACTTCCGGGAAGACGGTGACCAGGTCGCGGTCGCAGAAGGTGAAGACGGTGTCCAGGTGCATCGCGGCGCGGGACTTCGGCAGGCCGGCGACGATGACTTTCTCGGCAGCGCCCTTGGCGAACAGTGCCTGGGCTACCTGGCCAATGGCCTGACGGGAGGAGCGTTCGCCCATGCCGATCAGGACGACGCCATTGCCGATGGGCATGACGTCACCACCCTCGAGGGTGGACATGCCGTGATCCTTGTCCGGATCGCCGTACCAGACTTCGAATTCGGCGTTGGTGAATTCCGGGTGGAACTTGTAGATCGCGGTGGTCAGCAGGGTTTCCTGACGTCGCGCCGGCCAGTACATCGGGTTCAGGGTCACACCGCCGTAGATCCAGCAGGTGGTGTCACGGGTGAACTGGGTGTTGGGCAGCGGCGGCAGCAGGAAGCTCGAGTGGCCCAGGTAGTCGCGGTACATCTTCAGCGCTTTGGCGCCTTCGCTTTCCGGGATGTCATCGGAGGCCACGCCGCCAATGAGGAATTCCGCCAACTTGCGAGGTTCCAGGCTTTCCAGCCAGCCACGCAGTTCCTGGGTCAGGCCGACGCCGACGCTGTCATTGGTGATCTTGCGATCGAGGATCCATTTGAGGGCCTCGGGGTTCTGGACGGTCTCGGTCAGCAGGTTGTGCATTTCCAGGACGTCGATACCACGCTCGCGCATCTTGGTGACGAAGTCGAAGTGGTCACGCTTCGCCTGGTTCACCCAGATAACGTCGTCGAACAGCAACTCGTCGCAGTTGCTCGGGGTCAGGCGTTGGTGGGCGAGTCCGGGCGAGCAGACCATCACTTTGCGTAGTTTGCCAGCTTCAGAATGGACGCCAAGTTTGGTTTTTTCCGTGCTCATGAGATGTCTCCAGGAGTTACAGAGTGAGGAAGCCGTCGTAGAGGCCATAGGCCGCGATCAGTGCACCGATCACGACTACTGCGAAGATGAGCTTCTCGACATTGGTGAAGATGGGTTGGCCCACTTCGTGTTTCGCTTTGGCGAAGAGGATGACGCCGGGCGCATAGAGCAGCGCCGACAGCAGCAGGTACTTCAGGCCACCTGCGTAGATCAGCCACACCGCGTAGAGAACCGAGATACCGGCGATGATCAGGTCTTTGGTGCGGTCAGCCGAGTCGGTCTCGTAGGTCTCGCCCTTGACTGCCAGCAGCAGGCCATAGGCTGCGGACCAGAAGTACGGGATGAGGATCATCGAGGTCGCCAGCAGCAGCATCTTGGTGTACGGGTCCATTTCGCCGTCGGCACTGCCGGAGGTGAAGAACACGATGACCAGGAAGACCTGCACGCAGATGTTGGTCAGCCAGAGGGCGTTGGCCGGCACCTGGTTGGCGTTCTCCTTGCGGAGGAACTCCGGCATGGTGTGGTCCTTGGCGGCGGCGAACATGATCTCGGCGCACAGCAGGACCCAGGAGAGCAGGGCACCCAGCAGGGAGATGAGCAGGCCGACGCTGATCAGCACCGCGCCCCAGTGGCCGACCACATGCTCCAGCACCAGCGCCATCGACGGGTTCTGCAGCTTGGCCAGTTCCGGTTGGGTCATCACGCCCATGGACAGCACGTTCACCAGCACCAGCAGCAGCAGGACGGTGATGAAGCCGATCACGGTGGCTTTACCGACGTCCGAACGTTTTTCCGCACGGGAGGAGAAGATGCTCGCGCCCTCGATGCCGATGAACACCCAGACGGTGACCAGCATCATGTTGCGCACCTGGTTCATCACGCTGCCCAGGTCAGGATTGCTCTTGCCCCAGATGTCCGCGGTGAAGATGTCCAGCTTGAAGGCGAACAGGCAGATCAGGATGAACAGGAACAGCGGGACGATCTTCGCCACCGTGGTGATGGTGTTGATGAACGCCGCTTCCTTGATCCCGCGCAGCACCAGGAAGTGCAGGGCCCACAAGAGGATCGACGCGCAGACAATCGCCGCGACGGTGTCGCCCTTGCCGAAGATCGGGAAGAAGTAGCCCAGGGTGCTGAACAGCAGGAGGAAGTAGCCGACGTTGCCGAGCCAGGCGCTGATCCAGTAACCCCAGGCCGAGGAGAAGCCCATGTAGTCACCGAAACCGGCCTTGGCGTAGGCGTACACACCACCGTCGAGTTGGGGTTTGCGGTTGGCCAGGGTCTGGAAGACGAATGCCAAGGTCAGCATGCCGACCGCGGTGATGGCCCAACCGATGAGAATGGCGCCGACGTCTGCACTGGCCGCCATGTTTTGTGGCAGGGAGAAAATGCCCCCGCCGATCATGGAACCTACGACCAGCGCTGTCAGCGCGCCGAGTCGTAGTTTTTGGCTGCTTTCTTGCGACATTTAGGAATCTCCCTATAGGAAGTTGGAGAGTGAGGCTATTAGGCGCCTGTCCCCGGGGGGCGCCCCTGATTCAGGTCAATAGCTTGCTATCCAATGTATCGGGCAGTACTTCCTGCTCTGCCCACCCCGGATAAACCATAGGAGAGGTTTTGCATTAGTGCCCGATTTAGAGGGGATTTCGTGAAGATTTGAGCGCGGTTTCATGACCGCGAAATGGCAGGTGAAAACGCAGGTCCGCGTCGCGCGTGCGGTTGCGCCTGATTCGCAGGTGCACGCAAACGTAGGAGCGTTATGTAGGAAAGTCTTGAGCGACTATGCGGGAAGAGGGAATTGGCCGGGGCAGGATCACTGCACCCGGCGATGCGCCTGTCGAGTCGCAGGCGCTAGATGGCAAGAAGCCAGATGGACACCGCCGGGTTCGTGGCCCGGCGGGGCGATACAAGGTCGCAGAGTGAGGGTTTGGCAGCCCTCAACTGTGTCAAAGCAAGGCTTGTGCCATGGCTGAACGTGCCTAATAGACGGTGCTCGCACCCGTGCGCCACATCCTGCTCGGCAGGAATCCGCCGATAGCCTGGGGGCATAGGCGGGTTTCCCGCCATGTTCCTCGCTCACTCGAGTCAAGGCGCGGAGTGTGCCTGGGTGAGCGCTGTTCCGAGACTCGGCGCGATGCCGGGTCCCGGATAGCCGGACGCAGGGCTTGCAGGGGGCACAAGGCGTCTCGCCGACAGGAAGTTACAGATTGGCTTTCTTGAATACCGCAGTAGGAATGTTGCGGATCAACAGCATGATCAGGCTCCAGAACCACGGGGTATAGATCGAGTTGCGGCGTTTCTCGATGGCGCGGGTGATATCTCGGGCGACCATCTCTGGGGTGGCGACCAGCGGTTTGGGCAGCGGCAGGCCCTGGGTCATGGGCGTGTCGACAAAACCAGGCTTGATCGTCAGCACGTGCACTCCGACTTTGAACAGTCGGGCTCGCAGGCCATCGCAGAAGGTGCTGACTGCGGCCTTGGCGGTGCCATAGAGATAATTGGACGGCCGCCCGCGGTCCCCTGCCACTGAGGAGATCACGGCGATGGTGCCAGTGCGCTGCTCCTCCATGCGATTGGCCAGGCGCGTCAGCAGGGCGATCACGCTCAGGCCGTTGCTGGAGAATTCTCTTAGTGCCAGGTCGACATCCTGTTGGCAGGCCGCCTGGTCTGGCAGCGTGCCATGTGCGATCAGGCAGACATCCACCCGTCCCAGGCAGCCAAAGGCCTGCGCCAACAGGCCTTCATGGGCGGGAAGATCATTCATATCCAGGCTGCAGGATTTGACTTCGCTGGCGCCACGGGCGCGCAGGTCGGCCTCGACCTGCTCGAGCTTGTCGCTGTTGCGCGCTACCAGGAAAAAACGCGACTGCTCTGTCGCCCAGATGCGCGAACAGGCGGTAGCGATGGCTGAAGTGGCGCCGACAATCAGAATGTTTTTCATGCTTGGATCACGCGTTTCCAGAAATGGGACAGAAGAGCGGGGTCGCGCAGTTTTTCGACCTGCTCCCAGGCTGGATAGAAGCTTTGGAAGTCGTCACCCGCCATGTGGGCATCTTTGGCCGGATAGAGGCGACCCTCTGCGCCACGGACGATGGCGTCCAGACGGCGGAATAGCCCGCTTTCCAGTCCACTGTGCTGAGGAAAGTCCAGTGCCAGAGATACTCCCGGCATGGGGAAGGACATCAGCCCGGGCGACTGAACGTCGCCGCAGCGCTTCATCACCGCCAGGAACGAACCGCTGCCGCTGGCCGCAATGCTGGCCAGTATCTCGCTCATCGCCGAATCAGCCGCCGCTTCGGGTATTACGCACTGGTACTGCTGGAAGCCCTTGCGGCCGTAGATACGGTTCCAGTGCAGAATGCTGTCCAGCGGGTAGAAAAAGGGGTCGTAGCTGCCTTGGGAGGCGTGGCGTCCGGCCTTGTGCAGGTTGAAGTAGGCCGTGTTGAACAGGTTCAGGCTTACACGGTTCATCAGCGTGATCGGCGGGGTGAGCGGAACGCTCAGTCGCGCTCGCTCGTCTACCTGCAGCTTGCCGCCCTGGGCATGATTTCCCACAGAGAAGACCCCCCGTCCCGCCGAGCTGCCGCGGGCCAGGCAGTCGATCCAGGCGACGGTGTATTCATGGGTACGATCGAACTCTTCGGAGAGGTTGAAGAACTCACTCAGGGAGTCGAAGCGCACGGTGATGCCGTCGATCTGGCTTGAGGTGATGGGCATCAGTTGCAGTTCGACCCAGGCAATGACGCCGGTCAGCCCGAGGCCGCCAATGCTGGCGCGAAAGAGGTCGGCGTTCTCCGTTGCCGAACAGATCAGTGTCGTCTGCTGATCGGAACGCACCAGAGCGAATCGTTGCAGGTGACGGCCAAACGTACCACGTACGTGGTGGTTCTTGCCGTGAACATCGTTGGCGACCGCCCCGCCCAGGGTCACGAACTTGGTGCCGGGTGTCACCGGCAGGAACCAGCCACGCGGGATGGCGACAGCCAGCAGCTCGGCGAGGGTGACTCCTGCTTCCATGCGCACCAGCCCGGTCTCCCAGTTGGCGTTGATCATTCGATCCAGCTGGCGGGTTTGCAGCAGCTCGCCGCTGTAGGCCAGGCAACTGTCACCGTAGCTGCGGCCGTTGCCATAGGGCAGTGTGCCCCTGCTGTGTTGTGCCAGGTGTTGCAGTAAAGCTGGCAACTCGCTCATCCAGGAACAGGCATGTTTCTCCTGGGGGTAGTACGGAAAGCGGCCCCAGGATGCCAGTTCACGGGCCATCAGGCCGCCACCCAGAATATCAGTGCAAAGCAGGCGCCGATCATCAGGCTGGCGCGGTCCTTGATTGCAAAGACCACCGGATCGTCATGCATCAATCCGCGATGGGTCAGCATCCAGACTCGAGTGATCCAGAACAGCAGAAGTGGGCAGGCCAGCCAGATCAGCTGTGGGTAGTGGTACATCGCGGCCGTCGCGGCATCCTGGATATAAAGAGCCAGCACCATCACGGAGAGGTAGCCCGATGCAGCGCCCAGCGAGGAAATCATTTCCAGATCATCCGGATAGTAGCCGCGGCCTCGGGTTTTCTGGTTCTTTCCTTTCATGCGTGCTTCGCGCAACTCGGCGTAACGCTTTACGAGGGCGAGGCTCAGGAAGATGAACATGGAGAAGGCCAGCATCCAGAAAGTAAGCCGGGTACTGAAGGCAAAGGTGCCGGCAACGATACGCGAGGTGTAAAGCATGGCCAGGACTATGACATCCATGGCCATTCTGCGCTTGAGCCAGAAGGAGTAGGCCAGTGTCAGCAGATAATATGCACCTAGAGCTACGGTGAATTTCCACGGCAACAGCAGGGCTGCGCCAACGAATCCGGCCAACAGCAGCAGGGGGAATGCAAGCAGTCCGCTTTGGATCGATAGGGCGCCACTGGCGAAGGGGCGCCGGCACTTGCTAGCGTGATGCCGGTCATCCTCGAGGTCGAGGAGGTCGTTCAGTACATAGACACTGGAGGCGCAGAGGCCGAAGAACAGGAAGGCCAGTAGTCCATTGAGCAGCAATTGCGTTTCCAGCAGGCGATGGCTGGCCAGCAGCGGTACGAAGATCAACGCGTTCTTTGCCCATTGGTGAGCGCGTAGGGCTTTCAGCCAGGTGCGCGCGACCTGAACTTCTCGCTTTATCTCGCTTTCCACATTGCCGTGGCTGTGCGCGCGTCTGCTGATCTTGCCGTTGGAGTTGACGACATACGCTCGCCGCGCCGCCTGCCAGACGGGCAGGTCATCGCTGGAATTGCCGGCGTAGTCGAAACCCTGCATGCCGAACTCGGCCACCAGCGCGTCGCGCTTGCGTTCGGCGGAGAGGTTGGTGTGCTCGTCGCTGGCCAGCACCTGATCGAAGACCCCCAAGTGGTCTGCGATTTTCTGCGCGTAGCTCTTGTGGCTGGCAGTCGCCAACACGATGCGGCGGCCCTGTTGCTTCTCACGATTGATTAGCTGCAGCACGTCATCGTTATACGGCAACACTGATACGTCGACAGGAGCACAGCGGGCCAGACGGCTTTTCAGATTGGCTTTTCCCGTCGCCAGCCAGCGTACCGGCGCAAGCAGTCGTAGCGGGTGGTGCTTGAGAAAGCTCAGGCCTGACTCAAGAAGTAGGTCGCTGTGGATGAGGGTACCATCAAGGTCGATGACCAAAGGCGCTGACACGTACTACTACCTCGGCAAATCCATGTGAAAAAGTGGAGCGTTCCTGGAAATACGTTATCCATTATCTGGAAGTGATGGATAGTACCGTCAGGATCGACACAGAAAAAGCTGCAAGCGCCCTTGGCTGCTCTTCGCTGTTAGCTCTCCCGCTGGCCGGCCGCCCCCGGATTTAGCAGCAGGCCGTATTTGCGCAGCTTGTCGTGCAGCGTTTTGCGTGGCACGCCCAGCGCTTCGGCAAGGCTGCGCAAGGAGTTGTGTGGTCGTGCCATCTCTGCGGCAATCAGGGCGCGTTCGAACGCTTCGACCTGATCATTGAGGTTGGCGCTGTCGACGGTTATCGACGATTGACCTGGTGTGGAGTCCAGACCCAGATCCAGGCCCAGCGCGTAGCGCTCTGCCGCGTTCTGCAGCTCGCGCACGTTGCCAGGCCAGCCATGGGCCAGCAGTTGCCCGCGCTGGCTGGGTGCCAGTGCGCGAGGCGGCAGACCATGACGCTCGGCTCCTCGTGCGGCGAAGTGATGGAACAACAGCAGGATGTCATCACCGCGTTCGCGCAGCGGCGGAATGCGCAGGCTGGCCACATTAAGCCGGTAGTACAGGTCCGCGCGGAAGCGCCCCTCGTCCGCTGCTAGCCGCAGGTCCTCTTTGGTGGCCGCGATAATACGAATATCCAGTGGTATCAGCTGGTTCGAGCCCAATCTCTCAACGGTGCGCTCCTGTAGCAGGCGCAGCAGCTTGACCTGCACGTCCAGGCTCATGCTCTCGATCTCGTCGAGGAACAGGGTACCGCCATTGGCGAACTCGAACTTGCCAATGCGGCGCTTCTGCGCCCCGGTGAATGCGCCTTGCTCGTGACCGAACAGTTCACTCTCCACGACCGATTCAGCCAATGCACCGGCGTTGATGGCAACGAAGGGGCCGTTGTGCCGAGTGGACAGGTCATGCAGCGCGCGGGCGACCACCTCCTTGCCGGAACCGGTCTCACCGAGGATCAGCACATCGGCCTGGATCGCCGCCAGTGAGGCAACCTGTTGCTGCAGCCGTTGCATGGGGGGGGATTGTCCGAGCAAACGGCCGCGGAGCTCGCTCTGCTCCGACAAGGCCAGGCGCAGGCTGCGGTTTTCGAGTACCAGGCGGCGCACATCGAGCGCGCGGCGCACACTGTCGAGCAGGGCATCACTGGGGAAGGGCTTTTCCAGGAAATCGTAAGCACCGGAGCGCATCGCTTTCACCGCCAGCGGGACATCACCGTGGCCGGTGACCAGGATGACGGGCAGCTCGGCATCCTGGGCGTGCAGTTGTTCCAGCAGTTGCATACCGTCGATACCCGGCATGCGGATATCGCTGACGATCACACCGGGCCAGTCACGCGCGTGAGTCGGGTCGACCTGCCCGGCGTCGGCCAGTGCTGTCACCTTGAAGCCGGCGAGGTCCAGAGTCTGGCAAAGAGCCTGGCGCAAGTGGGGATCGTCGTCGATCAGCAGAACCTGAGTGGTGGAATCGAACGGCACTGCTGAGCTCATGCGCGGGGTTCCTCTTGGGGCGTCGAAGTCACGCCGGGGATACCCGGCAACAGGTGCAATTGTACGTAGGCGCCACCTTCGGGGTGATTGTCCAGTTCCAGGTGCCCGCCCAGTGCTCGAAGCAGGGTATCGCAGATCGCCAGCCCGAGGCCGAGGCCCTTGGCGCTGGTCTTGGTGGTGAAAAAGGGTTCGCGGGCATGGGCAAGGGCCTCGGTGGAGAAGCCCGGGCCGTTGTCACGCAGCGACAAAATCACTCGTTCCGGCGTCTGATGGGCTGTTAACCAGATGCGTCGTGGAGGAGCCTTTTCACTGAGCGCGTCGAGGGCATTGCTCAGCAGGTTGGCGAGAATTTGCCGCAAGCGGGTTTCGCCGGCCCGTACCCAGATATCTGCGTCGGGGAGGTCGCGCAGCAGTTCGACGTTCATGGTCTGTCGGCGTGGTGCGACCAGGGCCAGGGCATCATTGATGGCGGGTTGTAGTGACACGTTTTCGGGTGCGCGTCGGGCGCCGCGCGCATACGCCTTGAGGTGGCTGATGATGGACGCCATGCGGCCGGTCAGTTCGCCAATCTGATGCAGGTTCCCGCGTGCCTCCTCGTAGCGTTCGTGGTCAAGCAGCACGCTGGCGTTGTCGGCGTAACTGCGGATCGCCGCCAGCGGCTGGTTGAGTTCGTGGCTGATACTGGCGGACATGGTGCCCAGGGCAGTCAACTTGCCTGCCTGCACCACTTCGTCCTGGGCGTGCATCAGTTCACGCTGCGCCTGCTCGCGATTGCTGACTTCTTCCTGAAGACGGGTGTTGGCTCCCTCCAGCTCGCGGGTGCGCTCTTGGACGCGCAACTCAAGTTCGTGCTTGGCCTGAGCCTCGAGGGCGATCCGCTCCAGGTAGTGGCGGCGGCTGATGGTCAGCAACGACAGCAGCAGCAGCAGGGCTACCAGGGTTGCCGTACCGATGAGCACTACGCTTCGTGCCGGGCCGTCCACCTGAGTACGTGGCGTATAGATGCTGACGGTCCAGCCGGTTTCGGCGAGCTCCTGACTTTGGCTGATCCAGCGGCGCTGGTCGATTTTCAAGGGCTGCGGATGCAGCACCGGGTACGGAATGTTCTCGGCAATCTCGCGTTGTTTGGCGGGGGATAGCTCGCGTCCTGCGCGGAAGCGCCAGGTATCGTTGGATGAAAGGATGACTACGCCATTGCTGTCCATGACCAGCAACTGGTCGGGTGTGTTGCCCCACAACTGCTCCATGTGTTCCAGATCGACCTTGACTACCAGCACACCGAGCAACTGGGCGCCGCTGCGCACCTCGCTGGCGAAGAAGTAACCTCGGCGTTTGGAAGTGGTGCCCAGACCAAAGAAACGCGCCGGGCGGCCTTGAAGGGCCTCTTTGTAGTAGGGGCGGAAAGCGAAATTGCGACCGACGAAACTGTCTGGCTGGTCCCAGTTGGATGCAGCTCTGGTCAGGCCGTCCGGCTGCATCAAGTAAATGACGTCTGCACCGGTACGGCCGCGAATGCGTGTGAGCTCCTGGTTGGCTGCCTGCTGGGCAGCAGAGCTGTCTGGGGACCGCAGTGCGGCTCGCAGGGTCGGAAGTTCGCCGAGAATCGGCGGCAAATCTTCATAGCGGCGCAGCGTGCCCAGCAGGTTGGCCACATAGAGGTCGAGCGTTTGCTGGTTCTGCCGGGCAATCTGTTCGCTGTAGTAGCGCTCGGCGGCGTTGTGCAGTGGCCAGAGGAGCGGGGCAAGTAGCAGCAACAGCAAGGCTGGCGAGCGCAAGCGAATCAGATGAATGGTCAAGTTCGGTATATCGCGTGCAGTTGCGTTTAGTTGTGATGCTACACCGATTGTCGATTAATTTTTCGGCCCTTCCTGTGGTCGGGCTATAGCTCACCTGCCGCATCGTACAGGGAGCGCGCGCGAGTGTCTCTTCAGATAGAACCGCTGCGCGGAATCTGCCAGCAAGCTTTAGGGTATTTAGGAGTCTGTTACATCAAAAGCCTTTCTGCCGAGTTTTGTGTGTGCGACGGGGAGTGAATGATCTGGGATCGGGGATCATGTGTCGGCAACCGGAGTCTTCACTTTTCTGGCTGGAGTCAGGAGCTTCTTCAGCCTGGTCCTGCTGGTGGATTCGATAAATCTCCATACTAGGTAGGCGCAGATGGCTGAGAATGCGAGGTAGACAAAAAATTTGTACTCTTCAGGTATGAATGAGAAGAACGAAGAATTTTGTGCGTAGAATCTAAGGAGTATCTGATGCAAGAGATATAGGGAGAAGCTTATTTCGCCAAGTACCAATAGGGGATTTATGGAAAGTATCTTGGATATTATTCCTGTGTTTATGTAGAAGACTCCAATGAATATTGAAAATATAACGCCTGCTGCCAAGTGTGCATAGTAATTCCCAAGATAAATGGAGAATTGAGCGAAATAACCGTATCCATCCGAAATTGCTCGGCCCAGCCAGACTGCAATGAATGCCACGCAGGCTGCTTCAAGTAGGCTGCAGATAAAGCCTTGGCCGGAGAGTGCGGGTTTTATCTTGGAGAATAAATAACAGCCGAGAATTCCAAAGAAGAATTCTTGAATTCTTGTCAGCGGACTGATGTAGGCGATTCCGTGTCCGGAAAATTGATCAAATTTTTCAAAGGAATAATAGTCCGGATTTATTTTCCATGTTATTAGTGTTGCGGCGAGTCCGATAGAAAATATCAGCAACGCTTTTTGAGTGAAGTCTTTAATGCTGCGGAGCAGTAGGAACGGGAACGCCAGATAGAATGCCATTTCTGTGGAGATGCTCCACGATGGGCCGTTGTACGAAAAGTAATATGCTGGTATTGGGATGAAGGACTGCAGCATGAATATATTGGAAATGGTGACAAGGACGAAATTGGAGTTGCCAATGACCCACTCGGATGAAGGGATTAAAAGAGTGAGTATTAAGAATGCGGTCAGGTGGGCTGGCCAGATTCTAGAGATGCGTGACGTTAAGAAATCATAGAAGTCAAACTGCTTGCTTCTATAGACATGGGTGAGAATGAATCCCGATAGTACAAAGAAAAAGCTTACCCCCATGTCCAGGGGGATGCCGTCCAGAAAGTCCTTTGGGAGAAGGCTGCCTTTGGCGTGATGGATTACGATGGCCAGCGCCGCAAAAAAGCGGAGGGAGGTCAGCGGGTCAATTTTTTCGTAAGTTTTTCCATTCATTTTCAGAGGCTCAGCGGGCGTTGTTTGAGCTTGGAAAAGGGGCATGCTCAATGTTGTTCGAGAAGTATGGCCAGTCTTTTGAAGTAATAGCGACCCGCCGCAGAAGCATCGTAATGGAGGATAGGGAGGTTCGCAATTTTATAGCCAAGACACGACATATAAGAGGATAGCCACAGAGAGTGTGCCGTTATGCTGGGTTTTATTGTGCCTAGCCGTGTGATGTCAGGCGCCGAAGCGCCTGACCTGATGCATCAGCGGATACTCATGAGTAACCAGTCCGAATCCGGGCTTCCATTGTTGTCGACGGAGATATGTATTTTGTCAACGTTGCCTATGGCGAGTTTTTGGGTCGCTGGCGAGCCAGGCTTGACCACTGCGTCCATAAGCACAGTATCCCCACTTCTCAGCACTACCCGCACATTTCCCGCGCCGCGGGCAATGGCTTCCTGACTGATGAACGGTGAAATTCTCAAGTTTACGGTGATCTGGTCTTGTTGGTACTGCTTTCTATAGGCAGCACTATCAAACGTTGCTTCAGTGGCGGAATTCGCTCCGGGGTGGACAAACAGCGTCGACTGATCGTTGACCTTCAGTGCGCCGAATTCATTACCAAGTTTGATATCTGAAAGCAGTTTAAGGACGTCTTTCGGTGGGTCGATATTTGTTACTTTATCCAGAACATCGTTGCGCACCATGACCCCGAAGAAGTAGGGGATGTTGTTCTTGAACGTCTCGTCGAATATTTTTACCACCGTGTAGCCTCTATCCAATACCCAGTAGCTTGGCTGCATTGGATTGGTGTCCGGGTTGGCTTGTAATATTATTACTTCCGGGTGGTATTTCTCGACAAGGTCTGCCTCTTCATATTTTCTGTTGAGGAATGAGCCGTCGATTACTTCTCTCTGCGAAAAGAATGCCGGATTTCCCCAGTATGTAAGGACCTTGAACTCCTTGGGCGTGTTTTTCTCTACCCAGCGGCCTGCGTTCGCTCGGTCGCTTTCGTGAAGTCCAGCAAACTGCTTGATCGAATTGGTACCCATTACTTCCATGGGGTAGTTGAAATAAGCGAATGCCCCCATGAGTACTAGAGTGACGATGGATTTGACAATGCTGTTCTTGGTGGCTAATTCAAGTAGGTTGAATATCCCGAGGCAGGCAAGAACTGCCAGCGAGAGCACGCTAGGCATGCAATACCAATTGTACGGTTCGAACGGATATTTGATCGTATAAGCAATGGTATGGATTACCAGTGTGCCAACCAGCAGGATCAGTAGTGGCAGGTTCTTCTTGAGATTGAGAACCACACCTGCAATAGCCAGTAAGGCAAGCCAGCGGTGTGCCCCGCTCAGATAAACAAAGGTAGTAAACCAAGTCCAGTCGATGATCTTCGGGAGATTGCCCTGATGCAGGGATTTGGTCAGGAAAGAGTTTGGGACCGGGGCTCCAAAGTAGGTCCATGCAAAAGCGTACCAAATGGCTGCAATCGCCAGTGCGAGCAGAATTGCTTTGCTGGGAAGGCGGCGATCACGGACCCAAAGGGAAAATAGTAATAGGCAGCCGATAGGCAAAAGGTCCAGCTTGCTGATCATCAGCAGACCAGCTGAAACCCCTAGAACCAGCGCGCTATCCGAGCGCAGAATAGCCCAGATTGCGAAGCAGAAAACAGCATAGGTCGCCGGGCTCTCGAGGCCGCCAATGCCGAAGTACATCAGGCCGGTGTCGAGTGCGGTGAACGTCAGGAAAGCAATACCAAGGATGAAGCCGAATTGTCGTGCCAGGACCACCGTCAATAGCGAGAGCGAAGTCGCTGACAACACGTAACCCACTATGAGAATACTGTGCTCGGGGGAAATGCCCAGTCCCATCGCGATTGCCAGGAAGATGGGGTAGAAGGGAGCACTGGCCCCCCAAACAGGAGCCTCACCAAGGTTCCACACCCAGAACTCACCTGACAGCATGTTCTGTGCGTAGCGCAGAAAGAATGCGCCGTCATCAGCGACTTCCAGCCCAATTCTCCAGCGCAGGGCGAAGTAGTAAACAACTAAAGAGAAGGCAAACAATGCCAAGCTTTTAGTGAGGGTCGCGGCCGCTTCCGACCGTGGCTGCTGCCGTGCAGCGTTTTCTATGTATTCCATTTTTTTCTCTTCAATCGGCTGTTTTATCTGCATTGCTTGCTAGCTGAATAAGGCGAAGTGCCAGTTTTTCCGACTCCAACTCCCATGATGTCCGGCCGGCGTGCTCAATTCCAGCCACTCTCAGACTTTTTGCATAATCCTTTTCATTCAGGACTTTCTGGATTTTCGCCGAAAGATCGCCCACTGTCGCTGTCGCTAACGCGCTGTTCTCATCATTGAGCAACCAACGAGTATGGGGTGCATCGTTGCTGACTACCGGTACTCCGCTGGCCATCAACTCCAGAGGCAACAGCGACAAGTTGGTGCAGGACAACACCAGGGCAACGTCACAGCGCTGGTAAACACCCGGCAGGTCCTCGATCTCGACCAGGCCCAGGTGCTCACAAGGGAATGGGATTTCGTAATGTGAGACATCCCAGCCTGCCATCACTACGGTGACATCGCTGCGCTGCCGGCAAACCTCGCGAAGTACCAGCATGCCCAACTCAAAGGCGCGCCTGGCCGTCGGCGGACGGGCATAGAAGAACACCCGGCGGGTGCCGTCCTCCGGTTTTGGGCCTGGGTGGTACAGGTCCTTGTCGAAGGAAAAGCCCAGCGCGCACGTCTGCATGGCATATTCAGATCGGAGTTTCTCGGCCAGCCAGCCTCCGGCGGTGAAGCCCTGAAAACCGAAGTGATAGGTCGCCTCGGCCATCAGTGCTTCCGAACCTGCCGGGAAGAACCAGGGCTCGAAATCCTGGACGAAATAGCATCGCGTCACCGTGGCTTGAAAAGCCCTGACGGTATAGGCGGTCTGCCAGGATGTGGCGAAGGAGAAATAGGCAGGGGGTAATCCATCGGTGCCGACGAATACCTGGGCCTTGAGCGGGAAGAACCAGCGGTGGATATCCTGCTTGGCCACGACTGCAGATTTTGGCAGCGGGTTGTCGACGATGATGATTCGGCACTCGAATCCCTGATCTTCCAGATTCTTGATGAAGCGGAAGATATTCAAGTGTCCGCCCGAGCCCTTGCCGACCCTGGGGATGAACCAGTTGATAGTTCTGGTGCCGACGGCATCGGCTGCGGTCTTGGTGCCGATAGGGGGGGACGACAGGAAGGCGTACTGCTCGAAGATGTCGGTCCTGCCGAAAAGGCCGCTCTGTTCGCTGATCTTCCGATGAGCCAGGCGCAGCATGCTGCCCCAGCCATTGCGCCTGGCGAAATTCAGGGCATTGATGGATTTTCGTAGAACGAGGGCCGGGGTCATGGGTGGTTGCTCCACGCGTCGATTTTCATCAACCGGCGATCGCGGGACAAGCGCAGGCGAAGGGCCATGGGCATCTTGTCGGCGTGCTGCCCGAGGTAGGACCCGAGGATCCGCATCAGATTATCGAACGGCATTCTGAGGACAATGAGCGGATTGGATTTCAGCAGGCCCTCCTGCAGGCTGACCTTGAGGTCTCGTCGGGTCAGCGCGAGCAGACTCCGGATGGCGTGCTTGATGCCTCGGCCGCCTTGATAATCGAAGAGACGGCCCAGGGCGTAGCTTTCGTCGAAGCTGCGTTGCAGGCGTTCCACCAGCGCGTAGTCATGGGAGTGGAACACCACTGCGTCGTGGGCGTAGGCCTTGTGATAGCCGGCTTCTACGACCAGCCGTGCCCAGGCCTGGTCCTCGGCGAAGTCGACTTCGGGGTAAGGGATTTCCTCCCAGACGCTGCGCCGCAACATGGCGTTGTTGTCGGAGAAGAAATAGAGAAACTGCCGATAGCCTTCTTCGTTAGCGTATCGCGACGGCGAGTCGAGGTGAACGACAGGTTGGCGGGTGAAGCCGTCGAAGTGTGCTTCCAACTCGCGCCGGGTAAATATGCTGGCTTCGGGGTAGGCGATATGGCGACCGAAGACACCTGCAATGCTTGGATTGCTCAACAGAGGGGCCGCCATGTTGAGTAGCCAGTCACTGGAGGCAGGAAGTGCGTCCTGGGTGATCATGGCGACGAACTCGCCTTTTGCCTGGGAAACGGCCAGGTTTCGCGTTTTACCGTGGCCGAACTCCTGGGGGGGAATCTCGATCAGGCGCACTTGGGGATATTGGCGGGCAATCGCCAGCGTTTCGTCGGTGGAGCCTGAATCGACGACCAATACCTCCAGTTCACCGGGGATGCGCTGCTCCAGGACCCGGGCCAGAACGCGGCCGAACAGTGGGCCGCCATTCTTGGTGGGGATGACAACCGAAATCGTCGGGTGCGCGGAGGATTCCAGCGTCATCGCTTGGCTGCCTGCTCCAGCCAGTCCAGCGTGCGACGCAGGCCCGACTCCAGGTCCACCACCGGCTTCCATTGCAGTTCTCGGGCGGCGCGCTCGTTGCAGAGGACGCTGGTCGGAACGTCGAACGGACGGCCTGGCAGGTAGTTGCGCTGGATATCCTTGCCAATCACCTTTTCCAGGCTGGCGACCAGCTCATTGAGCGAAGTGCCGTTTCCGGAGCTGATGTTGAAGACCGACTCGGGGCCATCATAGGTCGTGGCCTTGGCGAAAGCCTCTGCGACGTCCGAGACATGGATGTAGTCTCGCGTCACGCTGCCATCCCCCCAGATATCAATGGGCTGATCCTTCAATGCCTTGCTCAGGAACACGCCGACCGCGCCCTGGGCAGTCTCTACACGCTGGCGTTCACCATAGGGGTTGGTCACGCGCAGGATATTGGCCTTGATGCCATGCAGATGCTGATACATCAGCAGGTACTTCTCGATCATCAGCTTGGTGATGCCGTACGAAACCTGTGGCTCGGTGGGGTGCAGCTCGTCGATGGGCAGGTAGGTCGGTGGCCCGTAGACCGTGCCGCCGGAGGAGATGAAGACGATCTTGCGAATGCCCTTGCTCACCATCAGGTTGAGCATCTGCAGGGTGGCGATCAGGTTGGTCTGAACATCGTAGATCGGGTCGTCATTGGAGCTTTTGGGCAGAGTGGTGGAAACCAGGTGCAGTACGGTATCGACACCGTCCAGCACTTCCGCCACGTCATGGGTGCTCATCAGATCGCCGGTGACCCACTCGACCTGCTCATGCACGGTGAATTCGCGATAGGGCGGCACGCGGGGGCGCTCGAAGATCTTGAGTTGATGGCCGTCTTTGAGCAGACGATCGGCAATGGCCGAACCTATGAATCCACCGCCACCGAAAATTGCAATTTTCATCGAGTCATACCGGGAATGTTCGTCACCGCGCAGCGCATGGCCTGATCGGTGATGGAAAGAGGGAACAGGCGTTCCAGTGCATGCAGCATGGAGCCATCGTACGGCAGGGGCTCTTCGGGGTAGTCCTGCCATTGGAAGTCGAGTTCGACCATCGCTCGAAGTGCATCGCTGCGGGCCCAGAACATGGTGCCCACCGGGAATTGCAGGTGATTGGGCAGCTCGCCGACTCCCAGACGCCCAGCCAGTGCCTCGGCGAATGGACGGTTGGCGCTCCAGCCTATGGCATTAGGGTCATCAGGGAACACCATGCCGATCAATGGCTCATTCTGCAGCGTGGCGACGATGCGGTCGGCCATGGCGCCGGCCTGGCCGCCCAGCAGATTTTCGAGCAGGAAATGGTACCAAGTTTCGCCCATGGAGCGATCTTTCACGTCTGCGCTCATCTTCGTATGAAGATGCCCGACGAAGTCATAGTCGCGGACCAGTTCCGGGCCGAACTGGGTCAGGAAGGGGCCGATGTCGCGGCCTCGGTTGGGGACCGTCACCAGGGCCTTGACCACCCCCGGATAGCTGTCGAGTGCCTGGCTTACCGCCTCTCTGGCACGGTCATTGGGGACGCTGACGAACAGATCCGGGCGCAGGCTGTTGTGCTTCAGCCGTTCAAGCATTTCGCCGAGCAGCTTCGGATAATAGACATGCAGGTGCAGCGCAACGCGGCTTCCAGGCTTCAGCGCGGGTGCAGGTCCGACACTGGAGATGACCGGGCTCATCCAGGGCCCTTCAGGCTTTCCATTGCGCACGTAGTCAGCCAGTGGATCGGGTCCGCCAACCGGCAGGCCGTTCAGCTCCTGATAGATACCCGGGTGGAAACCAGGGAATGGCTTGCGCTGGCCCATGCCGCATGTCCAGGCCCGTACATAGCCAAGGGTGGCTTCGGAGACGGGTTGATGGCGGAAGCGGGGAAGGGAATAGAAATCTTGCCGCAGCAGCCCCGACTCCAGAATCAGTGCGTTGTCTTCGGCCTCCTGGCGTGCTTTCTCGGAAATGCCGGCGGCGAGCGCTTCCAGGCGCGCGACGTAGTCCGCCATGTTGAAGCGTCGCTCCGCCAGGGTCCTGGACTGCTCGACCACGCGTCGATATCGCGGCGGATCCTCGGCCAGGCGCAGGACTTTGCCGGCCAGTTCCGCGCTATCCAGGTAGCCCGCCACGCAGTCGCTCCCCAGGCCCTCCTCAATGAGGATATCGGCAATGCCAGTGGTATTTTCGTAGCACAGCACCGGAAGGCCTTCGCACAGAGCGTCAATGGCGACGTTCGGCAGGGGGTCCAGGCGCGAGGTCAGCAGCAGGGCGTCCGCTTGCTGATAGACGATGTCGATATCGGCGGTTTCCCCAATGAATGACAGATGTCGCTCAAGGCCTGAGCGCTTAACCTGATCAGCCAGGTAGACCGAATATCCCACATCATGTTCCGGGTCGTAGCCCTTGCCGATCCACACGAAGCGGAACTGGCGGGAGGGGTTGGAGCGCAGGATGCGGCTCGCGCACTCGATGAACAGGTCGACGCCCTTGCGGACCTGAACGAAGCCCAGGCCGACCACCAGGAAGGTGTCCTGCGCGGCGGTGGAGGGACGAAGCGCCCGAAGCAGTTTTCTGTTCTGCTCGGCATCCTTGCGATTGCCCTCGTCTGGCAGCGTGCAGCGCCCTTGCGGCATGATGTGCGCGACATCGTCGGCCAGGTCCGGGTATTCCTCCAGGGTGTTCATCAGGGTCAGACGTGCCGAGAAGACGGAGTCGCTCGACCAGAACAGGGCATCGCGAAATGCATGGCGGGGCCGGGTATAGGCGGCAAACTCGTGAAGCAGGCTGATGCGCGGAATGTGGTGCTTGGCCAGTGCGGGCAGCACGACGCGCGACTCAATGCTGTTCACCAGGGCAAACTTGATTCGGCAGCGCTCGACCAACTGGGTCATGACCAGGTCAGCCAGCACGGGATTGTGACGCATCTCGTAGGGACCCATGACCACGGCGCCGGCATCGCGGAATGCCTGGACCAGCGGCCCACCCCCCAGCAGCAGCGCGATGACGTTGTAGCGCTGGTGCAATTCACGGACCAGGTTGAGGCTCAGGATCGGCGCCCCGGTGCGCGATGCCTCGTGGCTGACGACCAGAACGGTCTCGCGAGATGAACTGAATTCGGTTTCCAGGCGCCCGACCAACTGCAGCTGCGGGAGCTTGCCTATGCGGCCCTCGAAGCGCCCGAAGCGGTAGAAGTGCTCTTCCGGGCTGATGCTCGCGGCGGCGATATCGGGGTATTGCTGGAGGTAGAAGGCGCGCTCGTAAAGGTGCGCGCAATCCGTGGTCTGCAACCGCCACCGATAGTAGTGGCCTCGCAGCCGACTGATCAGGGCATTCAAAACTTTTCGGCTCAACTCTGACTTCCTGTAGTGGGGCGGGCTTGCGCCTCGCGCCCTCCGTGTTTCTGTCAACGGGTTATATCGGGGACGTTGGTTACCGCCAGGCCGTGTCCGTTGCTGACGCAATGGATAGGCAGGAGGCGCTCCAGGGCGTGCAGCATGCTGCCATCATACGGCAGCGGCTCGTCGGGGTACTCGCTCAGGTCGCCGAAGCGGCTGACCAGCGGGGCGAGCACCGAGCTCCTTGCCCAGAACATGTTGCCTACCGGGAAATGGAAGTGCTCCGGCAGTTCGTCGGCCGACAGGCCCAGCAGTGGCGCAAGCTCTTCGGCGAACGGGCGATTGGCCGACCATCCGGTGACGTACGGGTCGTCCGGGAAGACCAGCCCAAGCGACGGATCCTGGCTCATGCGGCCGAGAATGATGTCCGCCATCCGGTATTGCTGGGTGCCCAGCAGATTGTCCATCAGGAAGCGGAACCAGTCCTGCCCCATCGCCGGGTCGGCGACATCCACGGTTTTCTTCGTGTGGACGTGCCCCACCAGGTCGTAGCCTTCGACCAGCTCGCTGCCGAAGGCGCAGAGCATCGGTCCGATGTCGCGCCCCTTGTTGGGGACGACCTCGACCTTGATGAAATGGCCCTCGAAATCCTTCAGCAGTTTCGATACCTGGCGTTGGGCCTCTTCGCTGGGGACGCTGATGTACAGATCCGGCAATACGTCGTTGAAGGTCAGGCGCTCGAGTATTTTCGGCAGCATGTCCGGATAGTAGGCATGGACATGCAGGGCGACGCGCAGCGTCGAAGGCAGCGCCTCGGTTGGCGTCTGCGGTGTCAGGACGGGAAGCAGCCAAGGGCCTTCCGGGTGATTGGCCCGGATGAAGTCCGCGAGCGGGTCGATTCCGGAGCCGAGCAGCTTGTGCTCCTGGAGATAGATGCCGGGGTGGAAACCCGGGAAGGGCTTGCGGCAGCCAATTCCGCTGGCCCAGGAGCGGGCGTAGAGTCGCAGTGCCCTCGATCGGTCCATTTCGGCGAGGTCGGGCGGCAGGATGAAGTCCAGGCGCGGCAGCTCGGAATGCTCGATGGTGATCAGGTCAGCCTTCTCCTGGCGGCACTGGATCTGCACGTCGCCAGCCAGTGTCTCCAGGTGAGACACGTAACGGGTCATTTCGAAGTACTGCCGAGACTTCGCCCGGCAGCGTTCGCCCAGGTCTTCGCGCAGCGC
The DNA here is from genome assembly GCA_046940325.1 of Enterobacterales bacterium AE_CKDN230030158-1A_HGKHYDSX7. Classification (GTDB taxonomy): domain Bacteria; phylum Pseudomonadota; class Gammaproteobacteria; order Pseudomonadales; family Pseudomonadaceae; genus Pseudomonas. The sequence continues at coordinate 258,475 of JBKYMN010000008.1, forward strand.
TTCGGAACCGGCGAGCGCGAGGATCCGCTCGGCCATGGCGGCAGTATCCAGATAGGGGGCTACACACTCATCCCCCAGGCCGCTGGCGTTCAGGAAGTCGGCGATGCCAGTCGTCTTGTCGAAGCACAACACGGGCATTCCGTGATCCATGGCGTCGATGGCGACATTGGGCAGGGGGTCCAGGCGCGAAGTCAGCAGCAGGACATCGGCCTCTTCATAGACGGTGTCGATCGCCGAGGTTTCCGGGACGAATCTGACGATATCCTCCAGGCCCGCGCGGCGAATCTGGTCGGCCAGGTACACCGAGTAGCCAGTGTCCAGATCAGGATCATAGCCATGGCCAATCCAGACGAACTGGCATTTCTCCCCGCCGGGCAATTGCGCTACCCGGGCGGCGCACTCGATGAACAGGTCGACCCCTTTGCGCAGCTGGACAAAGCCAGCACCCAGTACCACGAGGGCGTCGAGTGGCTGCTGTGCCGGGCGCAGTGCATTGCGGATCCGGTTGCGTTCCTTCTCCATCGCCTCGGGTTGGATACTTTGCGCGGGGACGATGCAGCGGCCTTGCGGCAACACGCGTGCAGCGCGTTTGGCAAGCTCCGGATATTCCGACTGTGCGCTTTGCAGTGTCAGGTCGGCGGAGAAGACGGTTTCGCCGGACCAGAGCAGTGCTTCGCGGAAGGCATGGCGCGGGCGCGTGTAGGCAGCGAACTCGTGGATGAGGCTGATCGAAGGAATGAAGCGCTCGGCCAGCGCTGGCAGCACGACCCGGGATTCGATGCTGTTGACCAGCGCCAGGTCGATGTTGAAGCGGTCGAGCACCTTCGCGACCATGATCGAGGCCAGATTCGGCGTGCCGCGAATGTTGAGCGGGCCGACCACCACGATGTTCGCATCGACGAATGCGTCTTCCAGGCCACCGCCACCGAGCAGCATCGCCACGACGTTGTGCTCGCGGCTGAGCGCCTGCGCCAGGTTGAGGCTGAGAATCGGTGCGCCAGTACGCGAGGCCTCGTGGCTGACGACCATGACGGTTTTGCGCTGCGGGTCGAAGGCTGCGGCATCACCCCTGATCTGCAGGGGCGGAAGGCATCCGATACGGCCTTCGGCGCGCCCGTGGTGCTGATAGTGCGCGTGTGGATCGACACCGGCTGCCTTCAGGTCCGGATAGAGCGTGAGATACAGTTCCGGATCGAATGCTGCGTCCTGGACCGGCGGTTCCGACTGTGCAGTGGTCGTATTGCCGCTCTCAGTCTGAAGGCTGCGCACCGATTGCAGGAGGCCTTCCAGGAGTGCGGTCGTCTTGGGTGCTGCCTTGGCGCTCATCTGGAGCGGAGCCGGCAGCGGGACATCGGAGATCAGCGAGTAAAGGCGCTTTTCCAGCATCCCGAAAGCCAGGAAGTGCTCTTCCGCGGAGAGGCTCGACTGGGCAATATCAGGGTAGCTCTCAAGGTAGGCCTGCGGGTTGAAACCGAACTCTTCACTGACCAGCCGGGCCAATTGCCGGCGCGGGCCGTTCTCTGCGTTGCCGAACCAGGACTGCTTGCGCCAGGCTCTGGACGCGAAGGTCAGTGCAAGGGCCTTTGCATAGGTCTGAGTGATGACCTGGTACTTGCACAGCAAGTCCGAGTAGTTCTCCACCAGCTCGATGTTGTGGACCAGGTCCTGGCGTAACTGACGCTTGTTCTGGCTGATGCTTTCCAGAGCCAGGGCGGAGTCGCGGGAAAGTTTCTCGTAGGCGCCGATCTTGCGCTGGACTTCCTGCAACTGCGCGGACTGCGTGTGAATCTGGGTCTTCAGCGATGTCTCGCTGGTGGTCAGTTCCGCGATGGTGATTTCGGCCTGCGCGCGATACTGACGCAAGCGAGAGAGCTCCTTGTTGCGCTCGGACAGTTGCTTGCCGAAATGCTCGCCCTGCTGGGACTGCTCGTCGATATTGCGCTGGAGTTCACTGATCTGCTCGGCGCATTGACTGAGCTCAACCTTGAGCGAGGCAATTTCCTGTTCGCGGCTATTGAGGGCCTCGTAGCGTGACTCACTGGCCTGTACATGCTCGGCCAGCGATTGGGTCAGTTCGCCAATCTGTGCATTGCGCTCGTTCAAGTCTTCCTGCAGACGATCACGCTGCCTCAGCGCGTCGGCGATCGCGCGATCGCCCTCGGCCGATGCGGCCTCGTCGCGACGCTCTTGTGCGCCATCGACCGCTTTCTGCATCAGGACCGTGTTGGTTTCCAGTAGCTTCTCGATCAGTTGGGAGCGTTCGCCCGCCAGCTGTTGCTGTTGCTGGAGCTGGGTTTCCGTCGATTTGATGCGTTGCAGGAAATCAGCGATGCGGGTATGTCGGGACTTGAGCATTTCGATGCCCTTGATCGCGACACGGAATGCCTCGTCGCTTTGCTGGGCCTTGGACGGTGGCAGGACTTTCTCGTAGCCGAAACGTTCGAAGTCGTCGTGGTACAACTCGCCGATCAGTTGAACCGAGCGCGGGGTGAAGTATTGCGACGAGAAGGGGATCAGGCTCTCGTTGGCGTTGCTGCTGGTGAACGGGTTGATGAAGTTCGATCCGAGCGATTGTTGCAGCAGTGTCTCCAGCTTGGAGGTGTCCTCTAGCTGGGCGATCAGGGTGTAGGGGACAACGTCAGGGCACAGTAGATCCACCTGCGGGGTCCAGTGCAGGTCCCAGAATGCCGGGGCCTCTTCGCTGGCCAGATGCTCCAGAAATGCTTCGAAAGCATAGGCAATGCTTTCGGGGGCGGAGACGCGCATGTGGAAGAAGTCGTGCTTCAGGTAGGGCGTCGACTGGAACGGCTCCTGCAGAAGCAGCTTGGACTGCCAGGCGGAAAATATTCGCTTGTACGGGTTGCGGACCACTCCGAAGCGAAGGATGTCTGGTGCGTCGAAAAGACCAGACAGGCGCGGCTGATCGAAGCGGGTGACCTCCGGGGCTACCTTGTGGAAGGTGTCATGGATGATCAGTTCCGGCGAGGACTCGTTGCTGCCCCCCAGCTGGCGAATCGCGGCTGTGTGCCCCTCCAGCCTGGCGATCCACCATTTCAGGGAGGTGCACGCTACCTTGGGCGTGGAAATATAAAGAAGATTGTTCTTTGACGAAAAATAAGAGTTGTGCAGCAGGAACTGCCAGTTTTTCGTTGAAAGATTGTATTCCATGATCTCGATTCTTCTCTTATAGCCCTGGCGGTCTCGGCGCCTGCTCGTTATCTCTGTGCTGCAAGCGTGAAGCTTCAGCTGAGCTCGAGCGTGGGGGATTCCGTCATCAGATCGCAGTAACCAAAGGAGTGGTTCACATTGGGCAAGGCGACGCGGAACATGACCGCGTCCATGATCCGGTTCAGGTTGTTGGGCTCGTAGTTGGACCAGAGGCCACAGCCTGCAAAGTAGATGCCGGGGATCAGGGACATACGGTAGCTGAAGCTCATCCGGAACTTGCCGCCGGCAGGAATGTGCTCGACGGTCTGCGGTTCCTGGGGATAGCGCTGCCCAGTGACTTCCAGTCCGGAGATGGTGCGGATATGCATGCCGAAGTACACCGAGTCGCAGGCCTTTTCAAAGCTTCCGGAAACGACGAACTGGTACTCGCCACCCGGATTGAGCACGTTCACCTGCTCGCCCTTGGCATTGAATATCTCCAGCGACTCGATCCGTGCCCCCTGCTCCGGATAGCGCACGGTGCTCTCCGGTACGAGCCCCGGATCGAACTCGTCTTCCGAAGCCTTGCGCCCCTGGGACTCCGACTCGTCGGTCAGTTGCAAGGGCACGGAGGCGTCTTCCAGGTCGAGTTCCTTGTAGGCCTGGATCAGTTGCTGGTACTTCTCCGCAGGCGCATAGATCAGTCGCTGGTAGTTCTTGACGACTTCGGCTGCCTCGCCATAAAGCAGCTTCTGGCCTTCGTTGAGCAGCAGGGCCTTGTCGCAGAGTTCCTTCACGCTGGGGGCGGAGTGGGATACGAACAGGATCGAGGTGCCGCGCGCCTTGAGCTCTTCCAGTCGGGCAAAGCACTTGCGCTGGAACTTCTCGTCGCCCACCGCGAGGGCCTCGTCGACGATGAAGATATCTGGATCGACCACCGTCTGGACCGCGAAGGCAAGACGCACTGCCATGCCGCTGGAGTAAGTCTTGACCGGCTGCCTGATGAAGTCGCCGATATCGGCAAAGGCCAGGATATCGTCCAGGCGTGCATCGATTTCCTGACGGTCGAGCCCCAGCACCGCGCCATTGAGGTACACGTTTTCGATGCCGGTGAACTCCGGATTGAATCCTGAGCCCAGTTCCAGTAACGCGGCAATCCGGCCCCTGGTTTCGACCTGCCCCGAGGTTGGGGTGAGTGTTCCGCAAATCAGCTGCAGCAGTGTGGATTTGCCGGAGCCGTTCTTGCCGACGATGCCGACCGTTTCGCCTTTGCCAATGGTGAAGGAGACATCGTGCAGTGCCCAGTACTCGCGATAGTAGTTAGGCGCAGGCAAACCCACCAGGCGGCGCAGCGGCGGAAGTACGAACTGCTGCAGGCGATGCCGTGGCAGGTCATAGACGTGAAAGCATTTGCTCAGATTCTCGACGCGAATAGCGACTTCATCAGTCGTCGCGGCAGCCGTGTGTGTGTCGATCAGGCCCAACTCAGAGGACATCCGCGAAACCCTTGCGCGTTTTCTGGAACCAGCCGTAGCCGGCCCAGGCGATAACGATGGCGACCAGCAGGTACACGGCCAGTCCCACGAAGTCGGGGAGCTTCCCTTCGATCAACACGGCGCGGGATTGCTCGATGATGAACGTCAGAGGGTTGGCCATGATGAACGGCTGGAACTTCTCCGGCAGTGCACTGAGGGGGAAGAACACTGGCGACATGAACAGTAGGACGGTGGTGAAGATCGCCATTGTCTGGCCGACGTCCCTGAGGAATACCCCGATGGACGCGAGGAACCAGCTGAGTCCGAGCGTCAGGGTGATCAGGGGCAGCAGAACCAGCGGCAACAGAATCGCAGTCCAGTGCGGTACGCCCAGGAAGGCGATGTAGGCGGTCATCAGCACGAGGGTGCTGATTGCACTGTGGAACAGGGCCGCTCCCATGGAGATGACCGGCAGGATCTCGATGGGAAAGATGACCTTCTTGACGAAGTTGACGTTGCCGATGACCAGGGCTGGAGAGCGGTTGATCACTTCGGCGAAGAGGCCGTGGACTATCAGACCGACGAACAGCATGATCGCGAACATCGCATGGCTATCGTTGGCGGCGGCGCTGGCATTGCCCCAGCGTGACTTGAACACGAACGAGAAGACGAAGGTGTACACGCTGAGCATCATCAGCGGATTGAGGAATGACCAGGCCAGGCCGAGTGCGGAGCCCCGGTAGCGGCCAACCACCTCGCGCTTGGTCATCTGGCCGATTAGCTGGCGGTGCCGCCAGATGCTCACCAGCAGCGAGCCGAGCGATGCTCGCTGGCTCATTTGACTGCTCATTCGAATACCTCGGCCTGGGCTAGCGGGCGACCGAGCTTGTCCTTTTCCGACAGTACGGGCGCGACGGTGATCGGCCATTCGATCGCGAGGGCTGGATCGTCCCAGGCGATGCAGCCTTCGGCCGCAGGCGCGTAGTAATTGGTGGTCTTGTAGAGGAAGTCCACATTGTCGGTCAGTGTCAGGAAACCATGGGCGAAGCCCTCGGGAATCCACAGCTGGTTCTTGTTTTCCGCCGAGAGGTGCACACCCACCCACTGGCCAAAGGTCGGAGAGGACCTGCGGACATCGACCGCGACATCGAAGACTTCGCCTTGCGCAACCCTGATCAGCTTGCCCTGTGCGTGTGGGGCGAGTTGGTAGTGCAGGCCACGCAGCACGCCTTTGGCGGAGCGCGAGTGGTTGTCCTGCACGAAGTCGACCTTGCGGCCGACCGCTTCCTCGAATTTCTGCTGATTGAAACTTTCGAAGAAGAAACCGCGATCATCGCCGAACACTTTGGGTTCGAAGAGGATGACGTCAGGGATGGCAAGGCGAGTGGCTTTCATTAATAGACGGTCTCGACGAGCAGGCGTTTCAGGTATTGGCCATAGCCATTCTTGGACAGCGGTGCAGCCAGTGCTTCGAGTTGTTCGGCGCTGATCCACTTCTGGCGGAAGGCGATTTCTTCGGGGCAAGCCACTTTCAGGCCCTGGCGATTTTCCAGGGTGGCGATGAAGTGGCTGGCCTCCAGCAGCGAGTCGTGGGTGCCGGTATCCAGCCACGCATAGCCACGGCCCATGATCTCGACGGAGAGCGTACCGCTGTCCAGGTAGGCCTTGTTGACGTCGGTGATTTCGAGTTCGCCTCGCGCCGAGGGTTTGATGCTCTTGGCGATATCGATCACGCGGTTGTCATAGAAATACAGGCCTGTTACGGCATAGCTGGATTTCGGCTTGGCGGGCTTTTCTTCGAGGCTGACGGCCTTGCCGTTGCCATCGAACTCGACCACGCCGTAGCGCTCCGGATCATGCACGTGATAGGCGAAAACGCTGGCGCCCGAGTCGCGTTGCATGGCGTTGAGCAGCAGCTCCTGGAAGTCGTGGCCGTGGTAGATGTTGTCACCCAGGACCAGGGCGCACGGATCCTTGCCGATGAACTCCTCGCCAATCAGGAACGCCTGTGCCAGGCCATCCGGAGAGGGCTGCACAGCGTACTGGAGGTTCACGCCCCAGCGGCTGCCGTCGCCGAGCAGTTGCTCGAAGCGCGGGGTATCCTGCGGCGTGGAGATGATCAGGATGTCGCGAATCCCCGCGAGCATGAGGGTGCTCAGCGGGTAATAGATCATCGGCTTGTCGTAGACCGGCAGCAACTGCTTGGAAATGGCCAGGGTGGCGGGGTGCAGGCGAGTGCCGGAGCCGCCGGCGAGAATAATTCCTTTACGTTTCATGAGTGCTGTCCGATTAGCTCTTGGATCGTGCGAGTGGCGTAGAACTGCCAGGGCGGCAGTACCAGGCCGAAGGTCTGTTGAAGCTTGCGGGTATCCAGCCGCGAGTTGGCCGGACGTCTGGCCGGGAGCGGGTACTCCGCCGTGGAGATGGGCAGGATGCGTTCCGGGGTTGCCTTGAGCGGAGCGCCCAGTCGCAGTGCCTCACTGATAAGGAACTGCGCGAAACCGTGCCAGCTCACTTCTCCGCCGGCTACCAGGTGGTAGGTGCCGGCGGCGCTTTCTCTCAGTTGGGCGTCGGTGCTCAGGCGGCCCAGGATATGGGCGGTGACGTCCGCGATGAGTTCGGCGCTGGTGGGGGCGCCGACCTGGTCGGCCACCACCTTCAGCTCTTCCCGCTGGCCGGCCAGGCGCAGCATGGTTCTGGCGAAATTGGCACCGCGCGAGGCATAGACCCAACTGGTACGCAGGATCAGGTGACGGCAGCCACTGTTGCGGATCGCCATTTCACCGTCACGCTTGGTCTGCCCGTAGATGCCCAGGGGCGCGGTAGGTGCATCCTCCGCAACGGGAGTGTTGCCCTGGCCGTCGAACACGTAGTCGGTGGAATAGTGGACCAGCCAGGCGTCGAGCTCGGAGGCGACGATGGCGAGCCGCTCGACAGCCTCCGAGTTGATCAGGCGAGCCCTTGCGACATCGCTCTCGGCCTTGTCGACGGCGGTATAGGCCGCGGCATTGACGATGACGTCGGGGCGCTCCGAGCGAACCAGGCTCTGCAGAGCGTCGAGATCGGTCAGGTCTCCGCGCTGGCGATCACAGACCACCAGCTCGGCCAGTGGGGCCAGGGCACGCTGCAGTTCCCAGCCGACCTGTCCGTTGGCGCCCAGTAGGAGGATCTTCTTCATGCGTACTGCTGGCCGACCCAGTCACGGTAGGCGCCGCTGGTGACGTTGTTGACCCATTCCTGGTTGTCCAGGTACCAGCGCACGGTCTTGCGGATGCCGGTTTCGAAGGTTTCGGCCGGTTTCCAGCCCAGTTCGCGCTCCAGGCGCGAGGCATCGATGGCGTAGCGGCGATCATGACCCGGGCGGTCCTTCACGAAAGTGATCTGCTCACGGTAGCTCTTGGCATCGGCGCGTGGCTGCTCCTGGTCGAGGATGTCACAGAGCGTGTGCACGACGTCGATGTTGGCCTTTTCGTTCCAGCCGCCGACGTTGTAGGTCTCGCCCAGCTGGCCCTGTTCCAGGACGCGGCGAATGGCGCTGCAGTGGTCCTTGACGTACAGCCAGTCGCGGATCTGCTGGCCGTCGCCATAGATCGGCAGTGCCTTGCCGGCCAGTGCGTTGTGGATCACCAGCGGGATCAGCTTCTCGGGGAAGTGATACGGGCCGTAGTTGTTCGAGCAGTTGGTGGTCAACACCGGCAGCCCGTAGGTGTGGTGGTAGGCGCGAACCAGATGGTCGGATGCCGCCTTGGAGGCGGAGTACGGGCTGTTGGGCTCGTACTGGTTCTTTTCGGTGAATGCCGGGTCGGTCGGCGCCAGGGAGCCGTAGACTTCGTCCGTCGAGACATGGAGGAAGCGGAACGCCGCCTTGCTCTCGGCAGACAAGCCGTTCCAATAGGCGCGAACACTTTCGAGCAGGCGGAAGGTGCCGACGATATTGGTCTGGATGAAATCTTCCGGACCGTGAATCGAACGGTCCACGTGAGACTCGGCGGCAAAGTTGAGGATTGCTCGGGGCTGATGCTCCTCCAGCAGTCGGGAAACAAGTGCGCCGTCGCCAATATCACCCTGCACAAAGGTATGGCGCGGGTCATTTTCCAGAGTGGCGAGGTTTTCCCGGTTGCCTGCATAGGTCAGCTTGTCGAGGCTGACCACCGCTTCATCATGAGCGGCAAGCCAGTCGAGGACGAAGTTCGCGCCGATAAAGCCGGCGCTGCCGGTAACGAGAATAGTCATTGAGTCATAGCCTCTGGAGAATGGCGGCAGCTGTCAGGCCGAGATTGCCAAGAAGGGTTTGCCGGTATACGCCGGATCGGGAAATCAGGAAAAGGCGTTTGAAAAGTGATGATTTTCGGGCTTGCACGAATAGCGTGAGGGCTTGCTGGCTGTCATTGCTCAGTTGTCCCTGAACGGCCCTCATCGCCTGAAGGTTGGCGTCGTTCCAGTCTTTGAAGGTTCCGGCGAGGAGTTTTTTCAGCCTCACGATCCGGTCTTTGAAGCCGGAATTGGAGCCGATGAGGTTTCTGCCGTGTTGACGATAGTCAATGGTGGGGACGGATTCGTAATGAACGATGCCGCCGCAGCCCGCAACGACGAGGTAGGTCCACCAGTCGTGCGAAATGATCTGGTCGCCTTCATGGGTCTTCATCAGCAGCGTGCGTGTTGCCGCATTGAACAGCATCGTGTTGCCGCCGGCGATGCTTTGTACCAAGGCATTGCGGAATGAGGGTGGTGCGGAAAAGAGCGGCGAGTAGCCAATAGGCTTGCCGGTTTCATCGATCAAGCGGGTTCTGCCGCAGAAGAGGGCAGGCTGGCTAGCCGTGATGGTTTCGCACCAGCGGACGCTGCACTCGAGTTTGCCCGGCTCCCAGATATCGTCCTGGTCGCAATAGGCGTAGAAGTCCGCATCCAGCTCCGGCCGTTTCAGGAGGGAGAGGAAGTTTGCAGAAAAACCCTTGCGTGGGCCTGGGAAAATGACCAGTCGATCCTGCCCCAGATTGAGCTGGTATTGGGCAAGGATCGCCAGTGTCGAATCACTGGATCCATCGTCGGAAGCGAAGATCACCCAGTTCTGGTGGGTTTGGCTGATCAGGGAGTCGAGTTGTTCTCGCAGGAAAGGGGCGCCATTGAAGGTCGACAACAGGATAGCCACGCGCGCACTACTGCCGCTGCTGGTGACTCGTCCTTGCTGTGTCTGAACCGCGCTCTTGGCGATCACTGCTGTGCCCCTGGCGGTTCCATCCGCGTGTTGATAGATCGATTACTGACGCTTGTCGCTGTGTTCGCGGGATTGAGCTCTGCCTTGGACAGGGCTGAGCCCCGGTGAAAAGCGGTCATTATATTCATGCAGCCTTCGCAGTAAACCTATTGTCTTTGCACGCAAATCGGGCGGCGCCGATTGTCAGCAACAGGTGTATATAAAAGGCTTATAGATTCGCCACAAGCCCCAAGGTTCAGGCCATTCGTCAGATGGGGCGGTGCGATTCACTACAAAAGCAAAGGCCCACCGTGGAGGTGGGCCTTTACGTTTAACTGTTCATGGTGCCGGCACCAGGAATCGAACCCGGGACCTACTGATTACAAGTCAGTTGCTCTACCAGCTGAGCTATACCGGCAAGGAGGGTGGCCATTATAGCCACCGCGCCTCGGGTGTAAACCACTGATTTTTCAGTGTGATGCAGTACCGTGTCAGTGCCCTCCGGCAGCCGCCGCACCAGGCTTGGCGCCGAAGGGTGGCTTGGCCAGGCAGATGACCACCAGCATGGCGAGGAACACCCAGCCCAACAGGGTGAAGTAGTCGATGGTGCTGATCATGTAGGCCTGGCTTTCCACCATGCGCTCCAGGAGTGCGGCGCTGTGCTGGCCGGGGCCGCCGAGTTGTTCGACGGTGGCGCGGGTGGCCGGGTCGTACTGGCTGATGTTCTCGGTCAGGTAGGCGTGGTGCATGGTCGCGCGGCGGTTCCAGATCCAGGTGGTGAGGGATGCGGCGAAACTGCCGGCAAGGGTCCGCAGGAAGGTGGCCAGCCCCGAGCCGTCGGCGATCTGGTCCGGTGGCAGGTCGGAGAGCAGGATGCTCAGGATCGGCATGAAGAAGAACGCCACGCCCAGTCCCATGAACAGTTGCACCAGGGCGATGTGCATATAGTCGACCTCAGTGGTGAAGTCGGCGCGCATGAAGCAGGTCGCCGCCATCGCCAGGAAGGCCAGGCCGGCAAGCAGGCGAAGATCGAAATTGTTCGCGTAGCGGCCGACCAGTGGCGAGAGGAATACCGGCAGGATGCCGATTGGTGCCGCCGCCAGGCCTGCCCAGGTGGCGGTATAGCCCATCTGGGTCTGCAGCCACTGTGGTAGCAGCAGGTTCATGCCGAAGAAGCCGGCGTAGCCGCCGACCAGCGCCAGGGTTCCCACGGTGAAGTTGCGGTGCACGAACAGTCGCAAGTTGACGATCGGATGCTTGTCGGTCAGCTCCCAGATCACGAAGACCGCTAGCGCGATGACCGCGATCACCGTGCCGCCGATGATGAAACTCGATTCGAACCAGTCCAGGTCGTTGCCTTTGTCGAGGACGATCTGCAGGGCACCGACGCCGATCACCAGCATCGCCAGGCCCATGTAGTCCATGGGGGCGTGCTTGATCACCACGGGGCGGGCGCGTAACTGCTGATAGACGACCATGGCGGCGAACAGGCCGATGGGCACGTTGATGAAGAAGATCCACGGCCAGCTGTAGCTGTCGGTGATCCAGCCGCCGAGGATCGGCCCGGCGATGGGCGCGACCACCGTCACCATCGCCAGCAGTGCCAGTGCCATCCCCCTTTTCGCCGGGGGGTAGATGGAGATCAGCAGGGTCTGGGTGATCGGGTAGAGCGGCCCGGCGACGAAGCCCTGGATGGCGCGGAAGCCCACCAGCATGCCCATCTGCTGGGCGACGCCGCAGAGGAACGAGGCAATCACGAAGAGCAGGGTGGCGGCGATGAACAGGCGCACTTCGCCGACCTTGCGGCTGAGCCAGCCGGTGAGCGGCAGGGCGATGGCGTTGCTCACCGCGAAGGAGGTGATGACCCAGGTGCCTTGTTCGGAGCTCACCCCGAGGTTGCCGGAGATGGTCGGCAGGGCGACGTTGGCGATGGTGGTATCCAGCACCTGCATGAAGGTCGCCAGCGACAGCCCGATGGTGGCCATCACCAGGCTGGGCGGGCTGAAACTGCTGCTGTTCGATTGGCTCATGACGGCGGTCGGATCAGCGCTGCGCGGTGCGGTGGTTGGCGTCGGCCAGGTTGGCCTGGATGAGTTTCTCGATCAGTTGGTCCGCCGAGGCCAGTTGTTCCTGGTAGACATCGGTGGAGAACACCGCCTCGCGCGGGGGCTGCTGGGCGAGGGCCGGGCCGCTCTGGTCGTGCAGGCTGACGTTGACGTCCATGGACAGGCCGATGCGCAGCGGATTCTTCGCCAGTTCATCGGCATTGATACGGATGCGCACGGGCACGCGCTGGACGATCTTGATCCAGTTGCCGGTGGCGTTCTGCGCCGGCAGCAGGGAGAAGGCGCTGCCGGTGCCGACGCCGAGGCTGTCGACGGAGCCGGAGTACTTCACTTCGCTGCCGTAGAGGTCCGAGCGGATCTCCACCGGTTGGCCGATGCGCATGTGCTTGAGCTGGGTTTCCTTGAAGTTGGCATCGATCCACACCTGGTCCAGCGGAATGACTGCCATCAGTGCGGCGCCCGGCTGTACGCGCTGGCCGACCTGCACGGTGCGCTTGGCGACGTAGCCGGTAACCGGCGCGATGATCACCGCGCGGGCATCGTCCAGGTAGGCCTGGCGCAGCTTGGCGGCGGAGGCTTTGACGTCCGGGTGCGAGGCGATCACGGTGTCGTCGACCAGCGCGCGGTTGGTGTCCAGCTGCTGCTCGGAGTTGGTCAGCGAGCTGCGCGCGGTGTCGAGGGCGTCGCGGGCGTGGGCCAGTTCTTCCTGGGAGATGGCGCCGTCGTTGGCGAGGTTCTGCCGGCGCTTGAAGTCGGCCTCGGCCTTGGCCAGGGCGACCTTCTTCGCGGCCACATCGGCTTTGTAGCCGTCGACATTGCTGAACAGCCCGCGCACCTGGCGCACGGTACGTGCGAGGTTGGCTTCGGCCTGCTGCAAAGCGATGTCGGCATCGCTGGGGTCGAACTTCACCAGCACCTGGCCCTTGTGCACCAGGTCGCCGTCATCGGCGCCGATACTGACCACGGTGCCGGTGATCTGCGGGGTTATCTGCACGACGTTGCCGTTCACGTAGGCATCGTCGGTGCCTTCGTGCCAGCGGCCGTAGAGGAGCTCCCAGGCGACGCTGGCAAGGCCGGCCAGGATGACGACGGCGAGCAGGATCAGCAGCCAGCGCTTGCGCTTGGGATTGGCGGCAGGGGTTTCTTGTACGGCGGTGCTCATGTCGGTGCCTCGTTCAGTGCGCGGCGGCCGCGTTCGCCTGGGCGAGCGGGGCGGGAGTGGAAGTGATGTCGGGCTGGTAGCCACCGCCCAGGGCCTGGATCAGCTGTACCGAGAGGTCGATGCGCTCGGCGTCCAGGCTGGCCAGTTGGCGTTCGGCGAGAAGCAGCTGCTGCTGCACGCTGAGGGCGTCGAGGTAGTTGCCGACGCCCTCGCCATAACGGCGCATGGCCAGGTCGAAGTTGGATTTGGCGATGTCGCGGGCATCGCGCTGGTCGTCGATCTGCTGCTCCAGCGAGCGCAGCTTGCCGAGGTCGTCGGTGACCTCGCCGAGGGCGTTGACCAGGGTCTTGTTGTATTGCGCGACAGCCAGGTCGTAGTCGGCGTCCTTCGAGGCGAGGTTGGCGCGCAGCCGGCCGCCGTCGAAGATCGGCAGGGAGATCGCCGGGGCGATCTGGAAGAATCGGCTCGGCGCCTTGAGCACGTCTTCGGTATGCAGCGCGGCGAGGCCGACCATCGCCCCCAGGTTCACGTTGGGATAGAACTCGGTCTTCGCCGAGTCGATGCTTTTCGACGCGGCTTCGACGCGCCAGCGCGCGGCGACGATGTCCGGGCGACGGCCCAGCAGTTCGGCCGGCAGGTTCGATGGCAGGGTCAGCGCGCCGGGCTTGAGCACTTGCGGGCGCTGCAGCGCCTGGCCGCGGTCCGGACCCTGGCCGAGCAGGACGGCAAGGGCGATGCGATCGCTGGCGATGTCCTGTTCGGCCGCGGCCAGTTGCTGCTTGGCGCTGGCGACCTGGGACTGGTTCTGTTGCAACTGGACCTTGCTGTCCAGGCCCGCATCCATGCGCCGTTGGCTGAGCTGGAAGAGATGCTGGGAGCGCTCCAGTTCGTCGCGGGCCAGGTCGCGGGCGACGAAGGCGTGCGCCAGTTGGCTGTAGGCGCGGGCGACATCGGTGGAGAGGGTGATCGAGGCGGCCTGGCGGTCGACCTCGGCGGCGTTGGCCTGGCCGAGGGCGGCTTCCCAGGCGTCGCGCTGGCCGCCCCAGAGGTCAAGGTCGTAGCTGAAGCTGGCCGACAGGTACTTCACCGCCGAGTAGCGGCCGCCGGTGGGCGCCGGGAGGACGCTTTCCGGCGCGCGGATACCGGCGTAGCTGGCGGTGGCCTTGACGCTGGGCAGACGCTCGGCGTCCTGCGCTTGCGCGGTAGCGATGGCCTGGCGGGCACGGGCACTGGCGATATCGAGGTCCGGGGTACCGCGCAGGGCTTCGCCGATCAGGCTGTCCAGTTGCGGATCGCCCAGGCGGGTCCACCAGTGTTCGCTGGGCCAGGCGGCGGGCGACAGCGGGGTGCCGTCCAGGCTGACACCAGCTTTCAGGTTGGCCGGGTCAACAGCCTTGCCACTGGTGCTCAGGCCGGAATAGTTGGCGCAGCCGGCCAGGCCCAGCAGGGCGGCCAGGACCGCAGCCGGCAGCAGGGCGATGCGGGGGTGGGTCATTTTCATTGCTCCTGCGCCGGGCAGCTGGCACCGGCGCCGTGGGCGCGCAGGATCTTGTCCAGCAGGCCGGTGAGGGTCTGCAGTTCATCGCGGGAGAGGCCGCCGACCAGTTCGTTCATCGCCGCGGCGGCGATGCGCGGGGCTTCGTCGTTGACCGCCTGGCCGGCGGCGCTGAGGCTCAGGCGCACGCTGCGCCGGTCGTTCTGGCAGGGCTCGCGCAGCAGCAGGTCCTTGCGCGCCAGGCGGTCGAGCATGCGGGTCATGGAGCCGCTGTCGATGGACAGCTCGCGGCACAGTTCGGCCGGCGTGTTGGCGCGGTCGTTGCCAATGAAGAACAGCACCTTGAACTGCGCGGCGGTGATGTCCAGGTGGGCCAGGTGTTTGTCCAGCAGGCGGTCCTTGAGGATCGCCGTGGCGCCCAGCAACTGGCCGATGGAGCCTTTGAACGGAAAATCCGCGACGTCGTAGTGATTCATGTCAAAACAGATAGCTGCTTAGGCAGTGAAATGTTTCGAAATAATACTGCCTGGGCAGCGATTGACAAGGCTGGATTGTCGCGAATACGCAACAATCCGTTCGATGAAGTGCGATTGGCGCAGGATTGGCAACAGGTATGGCTGATTTCCTACGCCCTTGACGACCCTTTATGCACAAGCACGCACGCTTTAGGGCGCAAATCGCATATGAGATGTGATAGCAATCACGAATGTTTGTAAGTATCTGTTTTTAAAGAATTAAAAATGAATGTACAGAAAATGACCAGATCGCAGCGAGGCGGTCTGGCCGGTGAGAAAGGGACGTTTTTTCCTGGGTTACGAACAGAGTTATCCACAGGGGCTGTGGGTGAAGCGCTGGAACGCCCGTCTCAGATGCGTTCGGCGAGCAGGAGCAGGTTGCGCGGGGTCATCCGGGTGGCGCAGAAGGCGCCCAGGGTGGCGTGATAGCCCTGTTCATCGAGGAATAACGCGCGGTCTAGCAACAGCCAGAGTTCCAGCGGGCGGCGGAACAATCCACGCACCAACTCCAGGTTGCGCACTTGGGCCAGCCGTTGCCAGCCCCTGGCTTCCTGCTGCGGCCAGTCCACCGCGGCGGGAAGCTGGAGGCCCTTGAGTGCGGCGAGGTTCCGGCAGTAGTCCGCGAAGGGCTTGTCCAGCCAGGCCGGAGGGACGGAGGGGGTCGGCAGGTAGTCGTCGTGGCCGCGGATTTCACGCTGCAGCAGATCGAACGCCAGCCGGCGCGCCATCGAGCAATCGCGCTGGCGGCGCACGCGGGCTCCGGCGGTGACCGTCTCGGCCAGTGGCAGGCGCAGATCGTCGCGCGAGAGCGACAGCGAAGAGTTCTTTGCCGCGCTGGAAAGTGCCTGGTAACGCTCGCCGCCGATGCGGTTGTAGCAGCAGGGGGCGATGGCCAGTTGCCGGCAGCCGCGCTCACTGGCCAGTTGCAGCAGGCGGACATGCAGGTCGCCACAGGCGTGCAGGGCGACGGCGGTGTGTTCGCCCAGCAGGTGCTGGCCGGCATCGGGGGCCAGCACGTCCTGCTGCTGGTGGCGGGCGTGCAGATGCAGTCGATCGCTCAGGCGCTGGCCATCTTCCACCAGGGCGCTGTCGAACTCCAGGCTCAGCAGCGGCGCCCCGTCGCGTGCCAGCAGTCGGCCCAGATGACCTTTTCCGGCACACCAGTCCAGCCAGTGTTGCGGCGCTCGAGTGAAGTCCAGCCGGCTGGCGAAGGCTTCGATCTGTTGCCACTTGCGGCCGGGAACATCCACCGTCAGCAGGTTGGGCAGCTTGCCCAGCGACTTTGCCGGCAGCTCGCCCACGGCCGACAGTCGGGCCGCCGTTGCAGCCAGCGCCGGGAAGGGCTCCGGGGCGTCGAGCTGCTCAGGTGCATTGTGCACTGCGTCGGCGTCTTCCAGGCTGCGATTGCGCAGCCACTCGGCCAGTTCGGGATGGGCGTTCTCCCAGGGCAAAGTCCGCTCGGTGAAGGGCTTGGGTCGCCAGAGCGCCTGGTGGTCCAGCAGGAAGCCGTCCAGTGCCAGGAAGCGCTGGAGCAGGTCGGGGCCGCTCAGGAGGGTGTCGTCGGAGTGCACGGTGCGAAGCGGGAGAATGCCACGGGGCGCGCATTATAGCGGCCCCGTGGCGAAGTGGGCGCGCCGGTCAGCGGCCCTGCATGGAGTCCACCTTCAGCCAGTGCTCCAGCAGGCGGAAGATGCGGGTCAGCAGCAGGGTGATGACCAGGTAGAACAGACCGGCGAGGCAGAAGAACAGCATGGCCTCGTAGGTGCGCGCGATGATGGTGCGGGTCATGCCCATGATGTCGAACAGGGTCACGGTGTAGACCACGGCGCTGGCCTTGAGCATGAGGATCACCTCGTTGCTGTAGGCCGGCATGGCGATGCGCGCGGCGCGCGGCAGGATGATGTGGAACAGCGCCTGGCGCCGGGACATGCCCAGCGCGCGGGCGGCCTCCACTTCACCGACCGGGATGGCGTGGATGGCGCCCCGCAGGATCTCCGCGATATAGGCCGCGGTGTGCAGCGTCATGGTCAGCAGAGCGCACCAGTAAGGGTCGCGCAGGTAGGGCCAGAGCGGGCCCTTGCGTACGCTTTCGAACTGGGCGAAGCCGTAGTAGACGATGAACAGCTGCAGCAGCAGGGGGGTGCCGCGGAAGAAGAAGATGTAGGTGTACGGCACGGCGCGCACGTACCAGTGCCGTGAGGCACGGGCGATGCCCAGCGGCACGGCGAGGCACAGGCCGGCGACCACGGCGATGGCCAGCAGCTCCAGGGTCAGCATGGCGCCCTGGAGCATCTTCGGCATCCATTTGAGGATCAGCTCGAGATCGGTCATAGCTCGTTCCTCACGAAGCCACGGCCGGCGCGACGCTCGAGGAAGTGCAGGGCGGCCATGATGAAGACGGTCAGGCCCAGGTAGATGAAGGCCGCGGTCATGTAGAAAGTGAAGGGTTCCTTGGTCGCGTTGGAGGCGACCTGCGCCTTGCGCATGATCTCGTCGAGGGTGATCAGCGACACCAGCGCGGTGTCCTTGAGCAGGATCAGGTAGAGGTTGCCCAGGCCCGGCAGCGCCACGCGCCATACCTGCGGCAGCACGATGCGCCAGAAGATGCGCGGGGCGGAGAGGCCCAGCGCCTGGCCGGCCTCGCGGTGACCCTTGGGAATCGCCAGCAGGGCGCCACGGAACACCTCAGTGGCGTAGGCGCCGAAGCACAGGCCCAGGGCACAGGTACCGGCGGCGAAGGGCGAGAGGGCGAATTCGGGGTAGCCGAACAGGCCGCCGAGGGCGTTCAGGCCCGCCACGGTGCCGAAATAGATCATCAGTACCCAGAGTGTCTCGGGCACGCCGCGCACCACGGTGGTGTAGAACCCGCCGAGCATGCGCAGGAAGCTGTTCTTCGAGGTCTTGGCGACGGCGCCGAGCAGGCCGAGGATCAGTCCCACGCAGACTGCGGCGAGCGAAAGCTTGAGCGTCATCCAGGTGCCGGCGATCAACTGATCGCCAAAGCCGTGCAGGTCGAAAATCATGGGGAGTCACGCCTGAAGGCGCGCGCCGCCCGGCAAGGGCGGCGCGGCACATGCATCAGTAGATGCTGAAGGGGAAGTACTTGTCGTTGATCTTCTTGTAGGTACCGTCGTCGACGATTTCCTTCAGAGCGGCGTTCAGCTTGTCACGCAGCGGGTCGCCCTTGCGCACGGCGATGCCGATCTTGTCGTTGTCGAACACCGGCTCGCCCTTGAACTCGAAGTCCTTGCCGGCGTCGCTCTTCAGCCAGTCGTACTGCACGAACTTGTCGGCCAGCACGCCATCGAGGCGGCCCGAGGACAGGTCGAGGTAGGCGTTTTCCTGGGTGTCGTACAGCTTGATGGTGACCACGTCGGCCATGTTGTCCTCAAGCCAGGTACCGGCGATGGTCGCGCGCTGCGCACCGATCACCTTGCCCTTGAGGTAGCCCTTGTCGGTCTTGAAGTCGGTGGACTTGGGGGCCACGAACTGCAGCTTGTTGGTGTAGTAGGGGTTGGTGAAGTCCACCGCCTGCTTGCGCTCGTCGGTGATCGACATGGAGGCGACGATGAAGTCGAATTTCTTCGCGTTCAGGGCCGGAATGATGCCGTCCCAGTCCGAGGTAACGACTTCGCACTCGGTTTTCATCTTGGCGCACAGCGCCTTGCCGATGTCGAGGTCGAAGCCAACGACCTGGCCGCTGGCGTCGATGCCGTTGAAGGGCGGGTAGGCGCCTTCGGTACCGATGCGCAGTTTATCCGCAGCGATGGCCTGGCTCCCCAGTGCCAGGGTGGCGGCGATAGCCAGAACGATCTTCTTATAGTTGTTCATGCAGTGATGCTCCGTTAGCGGTGGCTGGACATGAATTGTTTACAGCGTGCCGATTGCGGGTTGTCAAATACCTGCTGCGGCGGTCCCTGCTCTTCTACCAGGCCCTGGTGGAGGAACACCACCTCGCTGGAAACCTGGCGGGCAAAGTTCATTTCGTGGGTCACCAGCAGCATGGTGCGACCCTCATCGGCGAGCGCGCGGATAACGTTAAGCACTTCCTGGACCATTTCCGGGTCCAGCGCCGAAGTCGGCTCGTCGAAGAGGATGACCTTGGGCTGCATCGCCAGGGTGCGGGCGATGGCGGCGCGCTGCTGCTGGCCTCCGGAAAGCTGCGCGGGAAAGCTGTGGCGCTTGGCGGAGATGCCGACCTTGGCCAGCAGCGCTTCGGCGATCTCGGTGGCTTCAGCCTTGGTCTTGCCCAGCACGCGGCGCGGCGCCTCGATGATGTTGTCGAGGATGCTCATGTGCGGCCAGAGGTTGAAGTTCTGGAAGACGAAGCCCAGTTCGCTGCGCAGGCGGTTGATCTGCTTGCCGTCGGAGGCGACCAGCGAGCCGTCCTTGGATTTCTTCAGCTTGAGCTCTTCACCGGCCACCAGGATCTGGCCCTGGTGCGGGTTCTCCAGCAGGTTGATGCAGCGCAGGAACGTGGATTTACCGGAGCCGGAGGAGCCGAGGATGGAAATCACATCGCCGTCGCGGGCGGTCAGGGAAATGCCTTTGAGCACTTCCAGGTCACCGTAACGCTTGTGCAGGTTACGGATTTCCAGTGCGGGTATGGCCGTGGCCATAGGGGGCTCCTCTTTTGTTATTCGGACGCTTTCGCAGCAGGCTTTCACAGCAGTTCACTGCAGAATCGGGGCCATCCTGGCGAGGGGCAACCTAACACGCACTCCGGAGTGCGCCAAGCGCCCATCTGCCGCGGTCGTCGGCTATGGTGGCAAGTTGTCGCATTGCCGCTCGGCGTTGTCGCCTGGGCTGAACTAGCCGCGCCGGATAAGGGCATCGACTGATGGCGCGGGGGCGCGATAGTGCCAGCTTGGCGCTGTCGGGAAAAGACCGGCGGCCTTGCAGCCGCCGGTGCGGGTCACTGCATCATCTGCCGCAACTGCGGGTTCGGGTCTTCGATGACGTCGGTGGGGGTGATGTCGTCCTGGGACTCCGAGGGCTGGCTGGCCATCAGATTCGGGTGCCCGGACAGGCGCGGAATGTTCAGCGGCTTGCCGTCGGCCAGGGCTTTGCCGCCAGCTTCGCTGGCGTTGATCGTCGATTTGCGTGGCTGGGTCAGCACATGGAAATCGGTGATCTCGATGATGCCCTTGCCCTCGGCCAGCAGGTGGAAGGAGAAGGCCTTGCGTGCTTCCTCGTTGTCGAAGCCGAAGGTCACCTCCAGCGGCTGGTTGCGCTTCACAAGGGGGAACTCCGGGATTTCGATGGGCACCGGCTTTTCGAAGGAGCGGGTCTTGAGGGTCACCTTGGCACCCTTGGCGTCCATCTGGACCGCGCGGATCTTCAGGCTCACCGTGGTCCGGGAATTGGCCGGGAACTCCAGGTACTGCGCGCCGATCAGGTTGTCGGTGTACTCGTTGTCGACCTGGGGCTTGAGGCGGATGCGCTCCTTGGTCGCGAACTGGTATTCGCGGGACGACTGGGCGTTGACCACCGATTGGTCGAGGATGTCCGCGCGGGCGGTCATCAGGCGCGCGTCGCGGCCACTGAAGCGGCCTTCGAACTTGGCGCTGTCGGCGATGAAGCCGTCACTCTTGTAGCGCCGGCAGACCTGCTGGAAGTCGCATTCGGTGAAGGTGCCCTTGCCGTCGTGGTAGCGCTGCATGCCGTTGGTGAAGGAGACCATCTCGCGGCCGGTGGTGTAGTCGCGGAACAGCGAGCGGCCGGCGATATCCTGCGGCGCCTTGATGGCGAAGTAGTCGAGCACCGAGGACTCCAGGTCGACATGGCCGTAGACGCCGGCCTTCACCGGCGGCAGCGCGGCCTGTTCCGGTGCAAGGATCAGGTTCAGGCCCCAGGCCGAGGCAAGGCGCACGTTGTCGATGCCGTGGGATTCGTCGGAGGTGACGATCACCAGGGTGTCCTTGAGCACGCCTTTCTCTTCCAGGCCCTTGAGGAAGGCGTCGACGGCGTCGTCCAGGTAGGCGATGGCGGCCTGGCGCGGGGTCGGGTACTTGGCCAGGTATTCCGGGGTGGCCGAATACGGCTGGTGGGTGCCGACGGTCAGCAGGGTGAGCATCCATGGCTGCTTCTTCTGACGCAGCTGGCCGACGTAGTCCAGCGCACCTTCGAAGAAGGCCTTGTCGTCCATGCCCCAGGCGAACTCCAGGTAAGGCTTCTTCTTGAACCAGTCGCGGCCCAGGGTCTTGTCGAAGCCCATGGCCGGCATGACCTTGTCCTTGGCCATGAAGCGCAGCCCGGCGCCCTGCAGGAAGTGGGTGCTGAAGCCGGCCTGGTGCATCTGCGCCGGCAGGCACTCGGCGGCGCGGGTCGGGTTGCCCAGCAGTTCGACGCCCTTGGGCGTGCCGTTGTCCAGCTTGCTGTAGTCGCCGCAGAGCATGGCGTAGAGGCCGCGGATGGTCTGGTGGCTGTGCACCACGTAGTCCGGAGTGGTCATGGCGCGCTCGGCCCAGGTGCTCAGGCGCGGCATCACGGATTCTTCGTAGCTGCTGCTCAGTGCTGCGCGGTTGGTGGCGACGTAGGCGCCGGGGATGCCTTCCATCGCGATGATCAGTACGTTCTTCGCCTGACCGCGACCGGCCAGCAGCGGGGTGCCGTTGAGGTCGTGCTGGGTGAGGCCGGTGACGTCCGGGCGGACCTCCGGCTGGTCGCGGTCGCGCCAGTCCTGGTAGGCGATTTCGCCGCTGGTGACGGCGCGGGATACCAGCTGGTGCGGCAGGTTGAACTGCTTCCACATCTCCGCGTCGCTGGGCTGGAAGTACTGCACGGCGACGTGGCTCGCCAGCAGGGCGGCCGGCACGGCATAGGCGTAGCGCGGCAGCGCTTTTTCACGGCGCCGCCAGAGCAGGGCACAGAGCAGGATGCCGATGCCGATCAGCACGGCCAGGTGCAGGTGGTTGAGCCCGCCGCCCTCGGTGGAATTGGCGACGAAGGTCGGGTCGGCGAGGAAGTGCAGGTCTTCCGGCGCGGGCATGCGGCCCACGGCGCTGACCAGTTCGGCGGTGCCGATCACCGACAGGGCCCAGACCAGCATGACCGGAATGGCGATGAACAGGCGCCGGTTGTGCAGCGCGACGACCAGCAGCGTGCCGAGCGCCAGGTCCGACAGGTAGCCCAGCGGGGTGCCCCAGCCAAGGCTGTAGCGGCCGATCAGCGGGACCAGCAGGAAGAGGGCAGACAGAGAAACCAGGTTACCCCGGGAATTCCACCAGCTTATGAGTTTGCGCACAGTGACTCCGCTACGAAACGTCGAATCCCGGAGGGTATCTCACTTAATGGGTGGGAATCGTCCGGATAGTCATGATTCTGAAAGATCGGTGTGCTACGTGCCAGTAGACACTGAAGTTCGGCAAACATTCGACACGATTCAGGCCGGGCGGCCGGAGCGGGGGAGGGACTTGTGCGGGCGGGAACGAAAAAGCCCCTGAAATCTCGCGATTTCAGGGGCTTTCGGAAGGCTTGGTGCCCAGGGACGGAATCGAACCGCCGACACGGGGATTTTCAATCCCCTGCTCTACCAACTGAGCTACCTGGGCAACGTGGCGCGCATTAAAAGGGTTTTCGGGAGGGGTGTCAAGCGTGTCGCTAAAAAATTTTTCAAATAATACCGAAGCTTACGCGCTGGGCGGGACGTAGCCCTCGGCCTGCGCGTATTCCTCGCCCGACAGGAACTTGTCCATCTCGACGGTGAGGAACTTGCGGTCCTCGGCATTCATCATGTTCAGGCGACGCTCGTTGATCAGCATGGTCTGGTGCTTCTGCCATTCGTCCCAGGCCTTCTTCGAGACGTGCTCGTAGATGTCCTGGCCCTTGGCTCCGGGGTAGGGTGCGCGATCGAGGCCGGGCAGCTCTTCTTTGTACTTGCGGCACATCACCAGTCGGGTCATGACATTTCTCCTGCATTCAACACGTCGGCGGCTCGTTTGAGCAGCTTCTTCACCGGGGCGGCAAGGCCGAGCCGCGGCGGGGTGGCGAGGTTATACCAGAGCCAGTCGGCCTCGGCCACGGCGGGCGCCGCGTCCTCGACGCGCACCAGCCAGGGCTCGATGGCCAGCTGGAAGTGGCTGAAGGTGTGGGTCAGGCCGGGCAGCTCGCGGCGCTCGCCCAGGCGCAGGGCGTGGTGCTGGGCAAGTGGGTCGAGGGCGGCCAGGTCGTCCAGCTCGGGGAAGCTCCACAGGCCGCCCCAGAGGCCGGTCGACGGGCGGCGATAGAGCAGGATGTCGCCCGTGCGGTTGGCCAGGATCGGCATCAGCGTGCGCTTCTGCGGCAGCGCCTTGCGCGGCTTGGAGACCGGGAAGTCGGTCTCGCGGCCGAGGAAGTGCGCACGGCAGCCTTCGCGCAGCGGGCAGAGCAGGCAACTGGGCTTGCTGCGGGTACAGAGCGTGGCGCCCAGGTCCATCATCGCCTGGGTGTAGTGGTTGACTCGCTCGTGCGGGGTGAAGCGCTCGGCGGCTTCCCACAGCTGTTTCGCTACCTTGGGTTCACCCGGGTAGCCGTCACAGGCGATGTAGCGGGCGAGCACCCGCTTGACGTTGCCGTCGAGGATCGGCGCGCGCAGGCCCATGGAAATGCTGGCGATGGCCCCGGCGGTGGAGCGGCCGATGCCGGGCAGCTCGGCGAGCTGCTCGACGTCGCGGGGGAATTCCCCTCCGTGCTGCTCCATGACCAGCCTGGCGGTCTTGTGCAGGTTGCGGGCTCGGGTGTAGTAGCCCAGGCCCGTCCACAGGTGCAGCACTTCGTCTTCGGGTGCGTTGGCGAGATCAGCCACCGTCGGCAGCGCGGTCATGAAGCGGTCGTAGTAACCCATCACGGTGCTGACCTGGGTCTGCTGCAGCATGATTTCCGACACCCACACGCGGTAGGGCGTGATGTTCTGCTGCCAGGGCAGGTCATGGCGGCCGTGGCTGTCGAACCAGTCGAGCACGGCGGAGTTGAAGCTTTGCGGGGTCACTTCTTGAACAGCCCTTTGAGTGCGTCTTTGAGTTCGGGACTGACCTTGTCGCCGAGCTTCTCTTCGAGTTTTTCGTTCAGCCGGTCCCCGGCCAGGCGTGCGGCGATCTTGCCGATGCCGTCCTTGTCCAGGCGGCAGGCCTTGGCGCCCAGTTCCAGCGGGCCGCGGCAGCGCAACGGCCATTCGATGCCGACGTAGCGCCGGTTCACTTCGCAGGCCGGGTCGGGCATGTCGCTCTTGTCGCCTTCGATGGTCACGCCGACGCGGTAGTCCATGCCGAGCACGCGCAGGTCGAGGTCGCCATCGCCCTTGACGGTCAGGCCGGGGATGCTGGCCTTGAGGTCGGGGTTGCTGGCCACGCCGTTACGGAAGGTCAGGTTGCCCTGCAGTTCGCGGAAGGGCGTGTCCTTGCCACCGTGTTCGGCGCTCAGGGTCTTGCGGTTAAGGGTGGCGATGCCCTGGCACAGTTGCTGTTCGAGGTTGGCGTTGAGCAGCACGCCCTGGGTCAGGACGACGCGTGCGGTGCCATTGAGGTTATCGACCCAGGCCTTCTGGCTGTTGCCCTGGGTGGTGATGTTGGCGTCCAGGTCCAGCAGGCCCTTCACCGGCGGTTTCTGTCCCTGGGATTCCAGCAGGCGCTCCACCGGTACGTCGGCGATGTGTTTCTTCGCCTGCAGGGTCGGCACGTCCTGGCGCACATCGAGGGTGGCCTGGGCATTGAACTTGCCGTCATAGAGCTCGCCGCGCAGGTCGTCGAGGTTGAGCAGCCCGCCCTGGCCGCGCAGCTTGAGCACGGCGTTGTCGATGGGCAGCTTGTCCAGGGTCAGCTGGCCGAGGTTCAGGCTGGCGTCCAGGTCGAGGGCGCGCAGGCGGGCGATCGGCAGCAGCGGCTCATCGCTCCAGGCCTGCTGGGTCGGCTGGCTGGGCAGCGGGGTGTCGCCCTTGATGGCGTTCTGTTCGGTGCTGGCGACTTCCGCCTTGCGCGCGCTGTTACTGGCCTCCTGGGCCTTCTTGACCTTGGCCGGGAGGTAGCGGTCGAGGTTCAGCTGGTCACCGGAGAGCTGGGCGCGGATCGCCTGCTTGCTGAAGTCGGCGATGCCGAGGTTGCCGCTGAAGGTGCTGTCGTCGAGCTTCAGCTTGATATCGCCCAGGGTCAGGCTGTTGCGGGTGCCGCTGATGCGGGTTGCCAGCTCCAGCTTGGTCAGCGTGGTGGCGTCGGCCATCTCCGGCAGGGTCTGGCCGATGCCGGTGAGGAATTCGCGCAGGTTGAACGGAGCCAGCGACAGGCCGCCGTCGAACTTGGGCTCTTTATCCAGTTCGCGGGCCTTGATCTCGCCGAGGGCGCGCAGTTGGTTGACGGTGACTTTCAGACCGTTCCACTCGGCGACCTGGGCCGCCTGGTCGAGCACCAATTGGCCCTGGGCGCTGTAGTTGGCGGTCTTGCCCTGGAACTGATCGCCGGAGACCTCGCCGGAGAGCTTGGCGTCTTCGAGCTGGTAGCGCTTGAGCGCACGGTCGAAGCGCAGGTTGCCGGTCAGTTCGCTGCGGGCGCGGATCACCGGCTGGTTGCTGCCCAGGTAGGCATTGAGCTTGATCGGGATGTCGCTGCCTTCGCGGATGGCACCGGTGGTCAGTTCGATGCCTTCGACGCTGTAGTTCTTGCCGTTCTGGGCGTCGGCATAGTCGATGCGGGCGTTCTTCACGCTCAGGCTGTCGATATCCAGCTTCATCGCCTGGTGGGTCTGCTGCGCGTCCGCCTTGGCCTGCTCGCTCGGCGCCGGGGCTGGTTGCGCGGCGGGCGGCGTGCCGTTGGCCGGCGGCAGGGGCTTGCCGATGCTTTCCCAGTTGCCGACGCCGTTCTTGTCCTTGTTCAGGGTGAGGGTCAGGCCTTCGACACGGATGTCGCTCATCTGCACTTCCTTGCGCAGCAGCGGCAGCACTCGCACGGACATGGCCAGCAGCTGCGCATCGGCGAACGGCTTGTCCGGCGTCTGCAGGCTCGCCACGCTGGTGTCATGCAGCTCCAGACCCAGCCAGGGGAACAGGCTCCAGCCGATGTCACCCTTGAGGTTCAGCTCGAGGTTGGCCTTGTCCCGGGCGAGCTGGCGGATTTCGTCCTTGTAGTCGTTCGGGTCGAAGAAATGGGTCAGCACGAAGCCGGCGGCGACGATGAGCAGCAGCAGGACCAGGGCAATGATGCCGATGATTTTGCCGAACGCTTTCATGGACGGGTCCTTGTTCAGGCGGCGGGTGGAGTAGCGGGGAAGTATACCAATGACGCACCGGCACCCCAGCCCGGCGGGCAAGGTGCGGGTATTGCGGAGTTTGAACGGGGACTTTGCGCTCGGTTCCCGGTTCAGGACGGTTGCAGCGTCAGTCCCAGGTGACGCGCGAAGTCAGCGGCCTCCGCTTGATCCGAAGCAGCGATCAGTCGCAGCGCGGCACCCTGCAGGATGGCCAGGCGCTGCGCTTCTTCCAGCAGCCGGCGAGCTACGCCGCGCTGGCGGGTGACGCGCCGCACGCACAGTTGCGAAAGGCGCCAGGTGTCTTGGCCCTGCTCGATCCACGCAGCGCCCAGCAGGCGGTCGTTGAAGCGACCGGCGAACAGCCGGCCTTCGGCAAGCCCGCGCGTGACCAGCTCCTGGGCATCGGCGAAGGGCGCCAGCAGCCACTGCGGCGCCTCGGCGTAGATCTTCAGCAGGTCCTGGCGGTCCTGCTCGCTGGGTTGGGTCAGGTGCTGGATGACGACAGGCATGGGCAGTCCTCGGCTTCGAGCCGGGCAGTGTAGGACCATCGGCCAGCGCCGACCACCGCCCATAGCCGCGCGGCGCCCGGCGCGCCTATAATGCCCGCCCTTCTTATAATTACGTGCAGTGTTAGCTGTGGAGCTGGTGATGGCCGAACGCAAGGCATCCGTCGCGCGCGACACCCTGGAAACCCAGATCAAGGTTTCCATCGACCTGGATGGAACGGGCAAGGCCCGCTTCGATACCGGGGTTCCCTTCCTCGAGCACATGATGGACCAGATCGCCCGCCACGGCCTGATCGACCTGGACATCGAGTGCAAGGGCGACCTGCATATCGACGACCACCATACCGTCGAAGACATCGGCATCACCCTCGGCCAGGCCTTCGCCAAGGCCATCGGCGACAAGAAGGGCATCCGCCGCTATGGCCATGCCTACGTGCCGCTGGACGAGGCGCTGTCGCGCGTGGTCATCGACTTCTCCGGCCGCCCCGGCCTGCAGATGCACGTGCCGTTCACCCGTGCCAGCGTCGGCGGCTTCGATGTGGACCTGTTCATGGAGTTCTTCCAGGGCTTCGTCAACCACGCCAACGTCACCCTGCACATCGACAACCTGCGCGGGCACAACACCCACCACCAGATCGAGACTGTGTTCAAGGCCTTCGGCCGTGCGCTGCGCATGGCCATCGAGCTGGACGAGCGCATGGCCGGCCAGATGCCGTCCACCAAAGGGTGCCTGTAATGCAGACAGTAGCCGTCATCGACTACGGCATGGGTAACCTGCACTCGGTGTCCAAGGCACTGGAGCGCGTGGGTGCCGGGCGCGTGCTGGTGACCAGCGACGCCAACGTGATCCGCGAGGCGGACCGCGTGGTGTTCCCCGGCGTCGGCGCGATCCGCGACTGCATGGCCGAAATCAAGCGCCTGGGCTTCGACAGCCTGGTGCGCGAGGTCAGCCAGGACCGTCCGTTCCTTGGCATCTGCGTCGGCATGCAGGCGCTGCTGGAGCGCAGCGAAGAGAACGACGGCGTCGACTGCATCGGCCTGTTCCCCGGCCAGGTGCGCTTCTTCGGCAAGGACCTGCATGAGGACGGCGAGCACCTGAAGGTGCCGCACATGGGCTGGAACGAAGTGGCGCAGAGCGTGGATCACCCGCTGTGGCACGACATCCCGGACCGCGCGCGCTTCTACTTCGTGCACAGCTACTACATCCAGGCCGGCAATCCGCGCCAGGTGGTCGGTCGCGGCCATTACGGCGTCGACTTCGCCGCCGCGCTGGCCGATGGCTCGCGCTTCGCCGTGCAGTTCCACCCGGAGAAGAGCCATACCCATGGCCTGCAGCTGCTGCAGAACTTCGCCGCCTGGGACGGGCGCTGGTAAGCCATGGCCCGGCAGAAGGACAAGCCCGCGATCCTCGAACTCGACGGCGCCCAGCGCCAGAGCGCGGCGCGGGCGATCCAGCGTTTCCTCGAAGACCGCTTCGAGCTGGACGTCGGTTCCTTCGAGGCCGAAGAGGCGCTGGACTTCTTCCTGCGCGAGTTCGGCCCGCTGTTCTACAACAAGGCGATCTTCGACGTGCAATCTCACCTGAAAGACCGGTTCGAGAGCATCGAAAGCGACTTGTGGGCGCTCGAGAAGAGCTGACCCGACCCCATTCATCTTTGGATTCGAGCAGGTTCAACCCATGCTGATCATCCCCGCAATCGATCTGAAAGACGGCGCCTGCGTGCGCCTGCGCCAGGGCCTGATGGAAGACGCCACGGTGTTCTCCGACGACCCGGTATCCATGGCCGCCAAGTGGGTGGAAGGCGGTTGCCGCCGTCTGCACCTGGTGGACCTGAACGGCGCCTTCGAAGGCAAGCCGGTCAATGGTGACGTGGTTACCGCCATCGCCAAGCGCTACCCGAACCTGCCGATCCAGATCGGCGGCGGCATCCGCTCGCTGGAAACCATCGAACACTACGTCCGCGCCGGCGTCAGCTACGTGATCATCGGCACCAAGGCGGTCAAGCAACCGGAATTCGTCGCCCAAGCGTGCAAGGCATTCCCGGGCAAGGTGATCGTCGGCCTCGACGCCAAAGACGGTTTCGTCGCCACCGACGGCTGGGCGGAAGTGAGCTCGGTACAGGTCATCGACCTGGCCAAGCGTTTCGAGGCCGATGGCGTCTCGGCGATCGTCTACACCGACATCGCGAAGGACGGCATGATGCAAGGCTGCAACGTCGAAGCCACCGCTGCCCTGGCCAACGCCACGCGCATCCCGGTGATCGCTTCGGGCGGCATCCACAACCTGGGTGATATCCAGAAGCTGCTGGATGCCCGCACCCCGGGCATCGTCGGCGCCATCACCGGTCGCGCGATCTACGAAGGCACGCTGGACGTGGCCGAAGCACAGGCGCTGTGCGACAGCTTCAAGGGCTGATCTGAACGCAGGCTGGGTGGGTCGCGAGGCGGCGTAACCCGGCGATGAGGACCTGGGGTGGTTTGGCAGCATGGGTATCGCTGCGCTCCACCCATCCTACGAGAGCATTGCTATGGCACTGGCTAAACGCATCATTCCCTGCCTCGACGTGGACAACGGCCGCGTGGTGAAGGGCGTCAAGTTCGAGAACATCCGCGACGCCGGTGACCCGGTGGAAATCGCCCGTCGCTACGACGAGCAGGGCGCGGACGAGATCACCTTCCTCGACATCACCGCCAGCGTCGATGGCCGCGACACCACCCTGCATACCGTCGAGCGCATGGCCAGCCAGGTGTTCATCCCGCTGACCGTGGGCGGCGGCGTCAGGACGGTGCGGGACATCCGCAACCTGCTCAATGCCGGTGCGGACAAGGTCTCGATCAACACCGCCGCGGTGTTCACCCCCGAGTTCGTCGGCGAAGCCGCCGCGCGCTTCGGTTCGCAGTGCATCGTGGTTGCCATCGACGCCAAGAAAGTGTCGGGCCCCGGCGAAGCCCCGCGCTGGGAGATCTTCACCCACGGCGGCCGCAAGCCCACCGGGCTGGACGCGGTGGAGTGGGCGAAGAAGATGGAAGGCCTGGGCGCCGGTGAAATCCTCCTGACCAGCATGGACCAGGACGGCGTCAAGAGCGGCTACGACCTGGGCGTGACCCGCGCCATCAGCGAGGCGGTGGGTGTTCCGGTGATCGCTTCCGGTGGTGTCGGCAACCTGGAGCACCTGGCTGCCGGCATCATCGAAGGCAAGGCCGACGCGGTCCTCGCGGCGAGCATCTTCCACTTCGGCGAGTACAGCGTGCCGGAAGCCAAGGCCTACCTGGCCAGCCGCGGCATCGTCGTGCGCTGATCCCTTCCGGGCCGGGGTTCTCCCGGCCCGATGGCTCTATTGCGGGCCGTCCTTCTTCTGCGTCCGGTGGCCGCACCCTGCAGCTGCGCACGAAGCTTGCTAACCAAAGGCTCCAGTCAAGGTAATGGCGTATCTATGTCCCATTGCCATATTCATAGGGTTTATTGGCGTCAATTCTCCGAGTAAGCTCTGCGCCTTCTCAGAAATGTCATACGCAGGAAATATCTCGATGCTGAAGCGCATTCTGCTCGCATGGCTAGGCTGCGGCCTGCTTCTGGCCAGTGCGGCAAGGGCTGAAACGGATTCTTCGGACTACAGCGTGGTGCTGCTCACCGAGAACTTCCCTCCCTACAACATGGCCATCAACGGCAAGAACTTCGCCCAGGAAGACAGCATCGACGGCATCGCCGTGGATATCGTCAAGGAAATGTTCAAGCGTGCCGGTGTGCAATACAGCCTGACCCTGCGCTTCCCCTGGGATCGTATCTACAAGCTGGCGCTGGAGAAGCCCGGCTACGGCGTGTTCGTCACCGCCCGCCTGCCCGAGCGCGAGAGCCAGTTCAAGTGGGTCGGCCCGATCGGCCCGGACGACTGGGTGATGCTGGCCAAGGCCGACAGCACCATCAGCCTGAACAACCTGGAAGAAGCCAAGAAGTACCGCGTCGGCGCCTACAAGGGCGACGCCATGGCCCAATACCTCACCGAGCACGGTTTCGAGCCGGTGCTGGCGCTGCGCGACCAGGAGAACGCCGGCAAGCTGCAGGAAGGCCAGATCGACCTGTGGGCCAGCGGTGACCCGGCGGGCCGCTACCTGGCCAAGCAGGTGGGCGTCACCGGCCTGAAGACCGTGCTGCGCTTCAACAGCGACCAGCTGTTCCTCGCGCTGAACCGCGAGACCCCGGATGCCGTGGTGCAGAAGCTGCAAGGCGCGCTGGACAAGATGCGCGCCGAAGGCTTCGTCGACGACGTGCTCAACAGTTACCTGTAACACCCGAAGGCCGGCCACTCGCCGGCCTTTGTGTTTGGCGTCGACATCCCTCGGCGCCGGTTGTGCCATGGAAGGCAGACGAGCGAAGTATTCCGTCCCCCCTGCAGGGATGCCGCAAGCCCAATAACGATAACCAAGCGAGCGGTATGACCATGCTGAAAGTCCTGATCAAGACCCTGACCCTGGGTCTGCTGTTGGGGGCCGCCACGGCCCGCGCCGAGTTGCCCGCCGATTACAAGATGGTGCTGCTCACCGAAAACTTCCCGCCCTTCAACATGGCGGTGGACGACAAGAACTTCGCCCGCGACGAGGGGATCGACGGCATCAGTGCCGACATCGTCCGCGAGATGTTCAAGCGCGCCGGCATCCAGTACAGCCTGAGCCTGCGCTTCCCCTGGGATCGCCTGTACAAGCTGGCGCTCGACAAGCCCGACTACGGGCTGTTCTCCACCACCTATACGCCCGAGCGGGTGCCGCTGTTCAAGTGGGTCGGGCCGATCGCCAAGACCAGCTGGGTGCTGCTGGCGCCGGCGGGCAGTTCGATCAAGGTCAAGGACCTCAAGGACGCCGCCAAGTACAAGCTCGGCGCCTACAAGAACGACGCCGTCAGCCAGAATCTGGAAAGCCAGGGCATTCCGGTGCTCAACGCACTGCGCGACCAGGAGAACGTGAAGAAGCTGACTTCCGGCGAGATCGACCTGTGGGCCACCACCGATCCGGTGGGTCGCTACCTGGCCAAGCAGGAGGGCGTGTCCGGCCTGCAGACCGTGCTGCGCTTCAACGAAGCCCAGCTGTACCTGGCGATCAACAAGGACACCCCGGACGAGGTGGTGGCGAAGCTGCAGAAGGCGCTGGACGAGATGCGCGCCGATGGCTTCATCGAGCAGGCGACCAATAACTATCTATAAGCGGGAGTTGCCGGTGTCGCAGGGCGTATAACGTTCGACGTTGTACGCCGTCTGGCCTTGGCCTCCGGGCGCTCCGACCTGGACCACGAAGCCGCAATGGCGCGTGGTGTATCGGCGTACAACCGCGAACGGTTGTACGCCCTACCGGTAAACCCCGTCCCGGCCATGCCCCGCCATGGCGCGATTGCCGCGCTCGGCGATCATCAGCGGGGGCTTCACCAGCTCGAAGCCCTGGGCCTTCAGGGTCGGCAACACGCGCTTGAGCACCGCCAGGGTCGCCGGTTTCGGGTGGCCGATCATCACCACCGTGCCCTGCTTGCGCGCCAGCGCCAGGCCGCGCTGCATCTGCTCCATCACCGCCGCTTCGCTGGGGTCGTCATCGAGGAATACGTCCCGCGACAGGCTGGCGAGGCCGATCTTCTGCGCCTCGGCGGCGGCTACCGTGGCGGCGCTGGTACGGCTGTCGAGAAGGAACAGGTGGCGGCGCTGCAGCTCCGCGGCCAGCCAGGCCATGGCCGGCCGGTCGGCAGTCATGCGGCTGCCTTCGTGGTTGTTCAGGCCTTGTACATAGGGGACCTTGGCCAGCGCGGCGTCGAGGCGGCGCGCGCGCTCCTCCTGGCTCAGCTCCGGGCGCCAGGCGAAGTCACCGCCGGCCGGGTCCATCGGCATGTGCAGCATCACGGTGCGCCCAAGCCGATGTGCCTCGCGCGCCAGTTCGGCGGCGTGGGGCGTGTCGGGGATGATCGCCAGGGCGATCGCGGGGGAGATGCCGAGCACCTGGCGGTCGCGCGCCAGGTTCTGCCCAAGGTCGTCGATGACGATGCTGACCAGCGGCTTGCCGGCGGCCGGCCGGGGCGCGGCGGCGGCCGGCAGGCACAGCAGTGCGCCCAGGCACAGGCTCAGCAGCAGCCGGGCCGGGCGCATCGCTTAGTTGTTGCCGCGGCTGACGCTGAGTCCTTTCAGCAGGCTGAGGGCTTGGCTGAGCTGGTAGTCGCCATCCTGCGGGCGATCCACCGGCGGCTTGCCGGAAGCGGTCGGGCGATCCTGGCCACCGTTGCCGTTGGCCAGGTGGCCCTGCAGGTCGGCTTCCTTGAAGCCGTCGAACTCGCTTTTCTCGCGGGTTACCTTGGCGCGTTCCACCTCGATGTCCGGGGTGATGCCCTGGGCCTGGATGGAGCGGCCGTTGGGGGTGTAGTACAGCGCGGTGGTGAGCTTCAGGGCGCGGTCGTTGTTCAGCGGCAGCACGGTCTGTACCGAACCCTTGCCGAAGCTGTCGGTACCCATGAGGATCCCGCGTTTCTGGTCCTGCAGGGCGCCGGCGACGATCTCTGCCGCCGAGGCGCTGCCGCCGTTGATCAGCACCACCAGCGGCACGCCGTCGCTCGGGTCGGCCGGATCGGCGGAGAAGCGCAGCTCGGAGTTGGGGATGCGGCCCTTGGTGTAGACGATCAGGCCCTTGGTGAGGAAGGCGTCGGCCACTTCCACTGCCGATTGCAGCACGCCGCCGGGGTTGTTGCGCAGGTCCAGGATCACGCCCTTGAGCTTGCCCTTGTTGTCGTTGCGCAGCTTGGCCAGCGCCTTGACGGTTTCCTCGCCGGTGTTGACCTGGAACTGGGTGATGCGCAGGTAGCCGTAGCCCGGTTCGAGCATCTGGCTCTTCACGCTCTTGACCTTGATGATCGCGCGCTTGAGGGTGACGTCGAACGGCTTGCCGCCGCCGCGCACGATGGTCAGGGTGATCGGCGAGCCGGCCTTGCCGCGCATGCTGTCCACCGCCTCGTTCATCGACTGGCCCTTGGTCGGCTTGCCGTCGATCTTGACGATCAGGTCGCCCGGCTGGATGCCGGCGTTGGCTGCGGGGGTGTCGTCGATCGGCGAGATCACCTTGACGAAGCCATCCTCGCTGCCGACCTCGATGCCCAGGCCGCCGAACTCGCCGCTGGTGCTTTCCTGCAGCTCGGCGAACTCTTCCGGGCCGAGGTAGGCGGAGTGCGGGTCGAGGTTGCTGAGCATGCCCTTGATGGCGTTTTCCAGCAGCGTCTTGTCATCCACCGGCTCGACATAGGCCGCCTTCACCCGGTCCAGGACCTCGGCAAAGGTGCGCAGCTCGTCCAGCGGCAGCGGAGCCTCCTTGCCGTTGGCCGCGGGGGCTGCGGCCGGTGCGTCGGCGGCGTAGACCGCGCCGGCGCCGAGCAGCAAGGCCAGGGCCAGGGTAGTGAGACGGAAAGCTTGCGACATGTTTGGCTCCTAATGCGTGATCGCCGCTTATCCCTGCGTGCGACACCAGGTCGAAGGGTCCGCCGGGCGGCCCTGATGGCGAATGGCAAAATACACCGCCGGGGTACTCTGACCCCCGCTGGCTCCCACGGTTGCAATGGGATCGCCCGCTTTGACGGTATCGCCGGCGTCCTTCAGAAGACTTTGATTATGCCCATAAAGGCTGAGGTAGCCACCACCGTGGTCGAGAATGACCAGCAGGCCTGAGCCGCGCAGCCAGTCGGCGAACACCACGCGGCCGCCATGCACGGCGCGCACGGTGCTGCCGGCGGAGGCGCCGATCAGTACGCCGTCCCAGGTGGCGCGGGGATCGTCGCCGCGCGGGCTGCCGTAGCGCGCCAGGACGCGGCCATCCACCGGCCAGGGCAGCTTGCCCTTGGTGGCGGCGAAGGCGCCGCCGAAGCCGGCGCCGCTGGAAACCAGCGGGCCGCTGTAGTCCGGGCGCTTGGTGGGTGTGGCGGGCTTCTCGCCGCGCTCGGCCAGCTCCTGCTCGCGCTTGACCCGCTCGCGCTCGGCGGCCAGGGCGCGCTGGCGCGCTTCCTCGGCTTCGCGGGCCTGGCGGGCAAGGGTTTCCTCGATGGTCTTCAAGACCTTGTTCAGGTCTTCCTGGCTCTGCTCGCGATCCTTGAGCTTGCTGCTGCCGTCCTTCAGATCGCTGTTGAGCTTGGCCAGGGTCTCCTGGCGCGCCTTGCGGGCGTCGGCCAGTTCCTGGCGGCGGGCTTCGAGGGCGCTCTGCTGGGCGACCTGTTCGTCCTTCTGCGAGGTGATTTCCTGCTCGACGCTGCTCAGTTGGCGCAGGGTCTCGTTGAAGGCCGAGAGCTGCTCCAGGCGCGCCTTGTTGATGTAGTCGTAGTAGGTGAGGGTGCGGCTGAACTTCTCGGGGTGTTCCTGGTTCAGCAGCAGCTTGAGGTATTCCTGACGGCCGCTCTGGTAGGCGGCGCGGGCCTGGATGGCAATCAGGCGCTGCTGCTCAAGGCGCGCGCCCTGGAGTTTTTTTTTCTCACCATCCAGACGCTGAAGCTCTTCCTCGTTCTTCTTCATCTCGTCCTGGATCTGCCTGATCTGCTTTTCCAGGTCGCCCATCTGGGTCTCGGTGGACTTGAGCTGCTTCTGCACCCCGGACTTCTCGTCCTGGATGTTCTTGAGGTTCTTCTTCAGCTCATTGATGTCTTTCTGCGTCTGCTCCAGCTGACGTTGGGCGTCGGCGCGTTCGTCGGCAACGACCGCGAGCGGGCTCAGGAGGCAGATCAGCAGCAGCGGGAGGAGGGCGCGAGGCATTGGGCGGCGGGCACCTGAAGTCTGGACGGCCTAGTATGCCCGTGGCGGGCGCTAAAAAAAACGCCCCAGGCCGCATGGCGTGGGGCGTTTGCTCTGACCGACGGGAGATGGCGCACGTTCCCGTCAAATCGTCACCCTCAAAGCAGGGTGACGATCGACTTGCCGGTCATCTCCTTGGGCTGTTCCAGGCCCATCAGCGTCAGCAGTGTCGGGGCCACGTCGGCCAGCACGCCGCCTTCGCGGATGCTCAGCCGGCGCTTGCCGACATAGACGAAAGGCACCGGTTCGCAGGTGTGCGCGGTGTGCGCCTGGCCGGTCATGGCGTCTTCCATCTGCTCGACGTTGCCGTGGTCGGCGGTGATCAGGGCTTCGCCGCCGACCTTGTCCAGTGCCTCGACGATCCGGCCGACGCAGGTATCCAGGCACTCGACGGCCTTCACCGCGGCCTCGAACACGCCGGTGTGGCCGACCATGTCGCCGTTGGCGTAGTTGACGATGATCACGTCGAACCGCTGGTGCTCGATGGCGTCGACGATCCGGTCGGTGACTTCCGGCGCGCTCATTTCCGGCTGCAGGTCATAGGTGGCGACCTTGGGCGAGGGGATGAGGATGCGTTCTTCGCCTTCGAAGGGCTCTTCGCGGCCGCCGGAGAAGAAGAAAGTCACGTGGGCGTATTTCTCGGTTTCGGCGATGCGCAGCTGGGTCTTGCCGTTCTTGGCCAGGTACTCGCCCAGGACGTTGTCCAGGGACTCGGGCTTGAACGCGCTGGGCGCCGGGATGCTGGCCGCGTACTGGGTGAGCATCACGTACTGCGCCAGGTGCAGCTCGCGCTGGCGCGGGAACTCCTTGAAGCCCGGCTCGACGAAGGCGCGCGACAGTTCGCGGGCACGGTCGGCGCGGAAGTTCATGAACACCACGGCGTCGCCGTCTTCCACGCGCACCTGTTCGCCGATGCGGGTGGCCTTGACGAATTCGTCGCTCTCGCCACGCTCGTAGGCGGCGTTCAGCGCTTCGACGGCGGTCTGCGCGGTGTATTCGGCGGTGCCGTCGGTGATCAGGTTGTAGGCGGCTTCGACGCGGTCCCAGCGGTTGTCGCGGTCCATGGCGAAATAGCGGCCGATGATGCTGGCGGTGCGGCCCTTGCCAATGCGGGCGAAGGCGTTGTCGAGCAGCTTGAGCGACGGCTCGGCGCTCTTGGGCGGCGTGTCGCGGCCGTCGAGGAAGGCGTGCAGGTAGATCTTCTGCGCGCCGCGCTGGGCGGCCAGTTCCGCCATGGCGATCAGGTGGTCCTGGTGGCTGTGCACGCCGCCATCGGAGAGCAGGCCGAGGATGTGCACGGCCTTGCCGGCGCCGGCGGCCTTGTCGACTGCCCCGGTCAGGACCGGGTTCTGGAAGAACTCGCCGTCGCGGATGGCCTTGGTCACGCGGGTGAAGTCCTGG
Source organism: Enterobacterales bacterium AE_CKDN230030158-1A_HGKHYDSX7 (assembly GCA_046940325.1). Taxonomy (GTDB): domain Bacteria; phylum Pseudomonadota; class Gammaproteobacteria; order Pseudomonadales; family Pseudomonadaceae; genus Pseudomonas. Next base: position 295,439 of record JBKYMN010000008.1, read on the forward strand.
TACACGACGCGACCGGCGCCCAGGTTCATGTGGCCGACCTCGGAGTTGCCCATCTGGCCGTCGGGCAGGCCGACGTCCATGCCGGAGCCGGAGATCAGGCCGTTGGGCTGGCTGGCCAGCAGGCGGTCCCAGTTGGGCTTCTTCGCGGCGTAGATGGCGTTGTATTCCGGGCTCTCGCTATGGCCGAAGCCGTCCAGAATGATCAGGACCAGCGGTTTGGGCGTTGCAGTCATAGTTACGGCTCTTTCCGAGAATAGGGGTCAGAAAAGGACACACATTTTACCTTTTGGTGCCGACAGACGCCATGATCCCTAGGGTTCAGCCGTCAGATACGCGCGTGTATACTGGCCGGCATTTTTACGTCTGGATGTCCTGCGCATGTCTTCGTTTCTCCCTCGTCTGATCGAATTCGCGACCAACCATTACCTGCTGGTGGGTGCCCTGGTCATCCTGCTGGTGCTGCTGGCCCTGCATGAAATGCGCAAGGGCGGCCGCGCGCTGTCCACCCGCGAGCTGACCGCCATGGTCAACGCCGAGCAGGCCGTCGTGCTGGATATCCGCCCGACTAAGGAATTCGCCACCGGCCATATCGTCGATGCGCTGAACATCCCGGCGGACAAGCTGAACGCCCGCATGAGCGAGCTGGACAAGCACAAGGCCAAGACCATCATCGTGGTCGATGGCATGGGCCAGCATTCGGGCACCTGGTGCAGCGTGCTGCAGAAGGCCGGCTACACCGCCGCCAAGCTCTCCGGCGGCATCGGCAGCTGGCGTGGCGACAACCTGCCCCTGGTGAAGTGAGATGTCGTCGATCTTGATCTACACCAGCGCGTGGTGCCCTTATTGCATCCGCGCCAAGGCCCTGCTGGACAGGAAAGGTGTCGCCTACGAGGAAATCTCCGTGGACGGCAAGCCGGGCGTGCGCGCCGAGATGGCCAGCAAGGCGGGGCGCACCTCGGTGCCGCAGATCTGGATCGATGCAACCCACGTCGGCGGCTGTGACGATCTCTACGCGCTGGAACGCGCGGGCAAGCTGGATACGCTCCTTACAGCGTGATCCTTCATTCTGAAACGATGCACAAGAAGGTCCCGAAATGACTGAACAAGCCACCGGCGCAGCCGAACAAGACAACAACCCGCAATTCTCGCTGCAGCGCATCTACGTGCGTGACCTCTCCTTCGAGGCCCCGAAGGCCCCGGAAATCTTCCGCCAGGAGTGGCAGCCGAGCATTTCGATGGACCTCAACACCCGTCAGAAGCAACTGGACGGCGACTTCTACGAAGTGGTCCTGACCGTGTCGGTCACCGTGAAGAACAACGAAGAAACCGCCTTCATCGTCGAAGTGCAGCAGGCCGGCATCTTCCTGATCAAGGGTCTGGACGCTTCCAGCATGAGCCACACCCTGGGTGCCTTCTGCCCGAACATCCTCTTCCCGTACGCCCGTGAAACCCTGGACAGCCTGGTTGTCCGCGGCTCCTTCCCGGCGCTGATGCTGTCCCCGGTGAACTTCGATGCGCTGTACGCGCAGGAAGTTGCCCGCATGCAGGCTTCCGGCGAGATCCCGGCCCAGTAATCACTGACGCCGAATGAGAAAGGCGCCTTCGGGCGCCTTTTTCTTTGCCTGCGATTCATGGTTGGTGAAATTTTGATCAATTCCGTGCGTGTCGCGCGGCCTATGGCGTTGGCACGTTTATCCACAGGCTGTTCCGTTACTTGCTCAGGGTTGCTGTGGGTAATGGCTGCGCGTTCAAGTTTGGTGCAGGCGCACTAGCAGGGCGCAGGGAGCGGCGCGACGGGGAGGCTCTGCAATCCCTGATCTAGACATCGGCCTGCGCTGCCAGGAACGCTTGTGGGTATTCCGGGAAGCCTCATGTTCCGGGGCTTTCAGCCAGTCAGCGCGTGACTTTGGAACGGAACGGAATGCCCTTCGAGCAATCTTGGCACGCCCTCTGCAATACCCCTGATAACAGCGATTTCAGGGGCCTCGGTACAGGCAGGCTGGGGAACCCCTCTTTTACAACTCGCGAGCGTGCCACCCGAAGCGGTGGCCGTCGCAGCCGGTTCGGGGGTCCTGGTACAGGCAGGCCGGGAAAGCCCCCTTTTTATGCCCGCAGGCGCGCCACGGCGCACTGCGCACCCGTTAGGGGTCCTGGTACAGGCAGGCCGGGTAAACCCCTCTTTTATGCCCGCAACGCTCCGCATGGAGCGTATGCCTCCCACTTCGGGGCCCCGGACCAGGCAGGCCGGGAAAACCCCGCTTTTATTCGGGCCGCGCGCTGACCGACAGGCGCCACCGGCCTTCGACTTCGACGCTATCCCAGCTGCCTTGCAGGCGTCGGGTCGACAGCAGCGTCAGCAGAACCCCTTTCTCCCGCGGCTCCAGCTTCCAGCGTACTGGCGCATCGCCAAGGCGCAACTGGCCCTGCTGCGCCTGGCCGCTGGCATCGATCTGCAGCGCCAGGGCGCCGTCCAGATGGCCGGCGCGAACAGCAGGCTGCGCGTCCAGAACGAGGACCAGACCAGTTGCCGAAGGCTCTACGGCGAGGATCTGCGGCGGCCCTTCGTGGGGAGGATTGACCAGGCGGCCGAGCATCAGTCCCAGCAGCAGGCCGAGCACACCCAGCGAAACCATCACCTTCAGCCAGGGCCTGGGCCGCATTTGCTCCTTCGCGGGAGTAGAATGCCCGCCGTTCTCAGGCTCGGAGCGCTGCATGTTCCACGTAATCCTTTTTCAACCGGAAATTCCCCCCAACACCGGCAACATTATCAGGCTGTGCGCCAACGCGGGCGCCAGCCTGCACCTGATCGAGCCGCTGGGCTTCGAGCTGGACGACAAGCGCCTGCGCCGCGCCGGGCTGGATTACCACGAGTACGCCAGCGTGCGTCGCTATGCGAGCCTCGAGGAGTGTCTGGAGCAGCTTGGCCGCCCGCGCGTGTTCGCCTTCACCACCAAGGGGTCGCAGCCCTTCCATGAAGTGGCCTACCAGCGCGGTGATGCTTTCCTCTTCGGCCCGGAAAGCCGTGGCCTGCCGGAGGAGGTGCGCGACGCTCTGCCGCCGGAGCAGCGCGTGCGCCTGCCGATGCGCCCTGGTTGCCGCAGTCTGAACCTGTCCAACACCGTGGCCGTGACCGTCTACGAGGCCTGGCGCCAGCATGGCTTTGCCATGGACTGAACGTTTTCTGATCGATCCGCGCAAACCCGCGCCGGGCGGGGAGCGCAGCGGCTTGCCCCAAGCTTATCCACAGGCGGGCGCACAGTGGATGTGGGCAAGCTGGAAATTCCTGCACAGAAACCACGCAAACCTCTAGACCGCGCGTGCCCTGGGCTGTAGCACGTTCCTTCCCCGTTCCGTGCACAGTGTTATCCACAGGTTGTGGGGATGGATGTTGCCAAGGCATGACAGGGCTGGCCTGCACACGGTAGCGCCCTTGTAGGAGCGAGCTTGCTCGCGAACGGCCCAGCGTCCGCGTCTTCCGGTGAGAGTGTTCGCGAGCAAGGACTGGGCGTCCCCTCGGTCCTGCGAAAAGCAATCGTCGCTCTACGCTGGCCATGAAAAAGGGGCCACGCAGGCCCCTTTTTCCCAGTAGCGACTCAGTCCTCGCCGTCCTCGTCCGGGCCGTCGATCTTCATGCCCAGTTCCTTGATCTTGCGGGTCAGGGTATTGCGGCCCCAGCCCAGCAGCACGGCGGCGTCGCGGCGGCGGCCGGCGGTGTGCTTGAGGGCGGTCTCGATCATGATGCGTTCGAACGCCGGCACGGCGGTATCCAGCAGGCTGGACTGGCCGCGCCCCAGCGCCTGGTCCGCCCAGTGGCGCAGCGCCTGCTCCCAGTTGGCGGCCGGCACGCTGTCCTGCGGCTGGGTCATCAGTTCCGGCGGCAGGTCGTCGACGTGCACCTCGCGGCCGGAGGCCATGACGGTGATCCAGCGGCAGGTGTTCTCCAGCTGGCGCACGTTGCCCGGCCAGCCGAGGTTCTTCAGGTACTCCTCGGTCTCCGGCTTGAGCAGCTTGGGCTCCACCGCCAGTTCCTGGGCGGCGCGGGAGAGGAAGTGCCGGGCCAGCGCCGGGATATCCTCGCGGCGGTCGGCCAGGCGCGGGATGTGCACGCGGATGACGTTGAGGCGGTGGAACAGGTCCTCGCGGAACTTGCCCTCGCGCACCAGGTTTTCCAGGTTCTGGTGGGTGGCGGCGATGATCCGCACGTCCACCTTCACCGGGGTGTGGCCACCCACGCGGTAGAACTCGCCGTCGGCCAGTACGCGCAGAAGTCGGGTCTGGGTGTCGGCCGGCATGTCGCCGATCTCGTCGAGGAACAGCGAGCCGCCGTCGGCCTGCTCGAAACGCCCGCGCCGCTGGTTGGCCGCGCCGGTGAAGGCGCCTTTCTCATGGCCGAACAGCTCGGACTCCATCAGATCCTTGGGGATCGCCGCCATGTTCAGCGCGATGAATGGCGAGGACGCGCGCGGGCTGTGGCGGTGCAGGGCGTGGGCGACCAGTTCCTTGCCGGTACCCGACTCGCCGTTGATCAGTACGGTGATGTTGGAGTGGGAGAGGCGGCCGATGGCGCGGAACACCTCCTGCATCGCCGGCGCTTCGCCGATGATTTCCGGCGTGCGGGTCTGGTTGGCCGGGGCTTCCAGGCCTTGCTGTTCCTGGGCGTGCTGGTTGGCACGCTTGACCAGGGACACCGCTTCGTCGACGTCGAAGGGCTTGGGCAGGTACTCGAAGGCGCCGCCCTGGTAGGAGGCCACCGCGCTGTCCAGGTCCGAGTGGGCAGTCATGATGATCACCGGCAGGCGCGGGTGCACCTCGCGGATCTGCGCCAGCAGGTCCAGCCCGCTGGAGCCGGGCATGCGGATGTCGGAGATGATCACGTCCGGTTGTTGGCGGCCCAGGCGGCTCATCACGCTGTCGGCGCTGTCGAAGCTGACGGTGGTCATGCCTTCCTGCTGCAGGGCCTTTTCCAGCACCCAGCGGATGGAGCGGTCGTCGTCGACGATCCAGACGGTCTCTGATCGGCTCATGGTCAATGGACTCCTTGTTCCAGGGGCAGGAACAGACTGAACACGGTGTGGCCGGGATGGCTGTCGCATTCGATCAAGCCCTGGTGCTGGCTGATGATGTTCTGGGTAATGGCGAGCCCCAGGCCGGTGCCGTCGGCGCGGCCGCTGACCATGGGATAGAAGATGGTGTCCTGCAGTTCGGCCGGGATGCCCGGGCCGTTGTCGATGATCTCCACCTTGCACACCAGGCGATGGCGCGTGTGGCCGATGGTGAACTGGCGCAGGGTGCGGGTGCGCAGGGTGATGCGGCCCAGCTTGAGTTCGTTCTGCGCGGCGATCGCCTGCATGGCGTTGCGCACGATGTTGAGCACCGCCTGGATCATCTGCTCACGGTCGATCAGCAGGTCGGGGATGCTCGGGTCGTAGTCGCGCACCAGCGGGATGGTCCCCTGGGTCTCGGCTTCGACGAGGCTGCAGACGCGCTCCAGCACTTCGTGGACGTTGGTCACCGAGAGCTGCGGCAGCTTGTTCGAGCCCAGCATGCGATCCACCAGGTTCCTCAGGCGGTCGGCTTCTTCGATGATGACGTTGGTGTAGTCCTTGAGCGATTCGTCCGGCAATTCGCGGGAGAGCAACTGCGCCGCACCGCGAATCCCGCCCAGCGGATTCTTGATCTCGTGGGCCAGGCCGCGCACCAGCAGCTTGGTGGTTTCCTGCTTGGACAGTTGCGCCTCTTCCTTGGTGATCCGCAGCAGCCGGTCGCGGGGGTGGACCTCCAGCAACAGCAGGGTGTTGCGCCGGTCGAGGATCGGCGTCACCGCATAGTCCACGGTGATGCTCTGGCCCGTCAGCGAGGTCAGGGTCGCCTCGCGCTTGGTGAAGGGGTGCGCCTCTTCCACCGCCTGGCGCAGCGACTGCAGGGCCTCGGGCGATTCGGTGAACAGCTCGCTGATGAATTGCCCGTGGCTGCGTTGACCACTGACCGCCAGCAGCATTTCCGCCGCCGGGTTCATGTACTCCAGGCGCAATTCGGCATTGAGCAGGATCACCGCCGTGGTGAGGTTGTCGAGCAACAGGCGGAGCTGGGTTTCTGTCGGCATGGTGTAAGAGATGTCCCAAGACTGTGCGGGAAAATGCAAAAAGCAAACCAGGCCCTGAAAAGACGCGTCGTTGGCGGCATCGCGCTGATTTGCGGTGCGCAGGCGGCCGGATCGGCCCGAGGGAGTGACCCGAAATGGGGAGAGTATAGAAAGTGGTGCAGGCATATGCACCGATATGGTGCATTTGTGCGCGCCAGCGCACCGGGTCAGCGGCTGGCGGCGTTGAATTCGCGGGTGGCGTCCAGCGTGGCCGCTTCGGCCACCGAGACGCGGAACATGTGGAAGGGCTGGTTGGGCGTCTGCTCGATGGTGCGACCCAGGGTATCGATGATCTCCACCGACAGCTGGTGGGTGCCGCGCTCGACGTTGTACAGGGGGAATACCGGGCTGCGGCCGGGGTCGCCGACCGGCTTGCCGTCCAGCAGCAGGCGGTAGAGGTGGCCGGGCAGCAGGGCCGGGTCGCTGGTGGCGGAGACGATCAGCGCGCCGTCGTTGGCGCGGACGGTGGCATCGGGTTCCGGCACGATGATGCGCAGCAACTGGTACGCCGGCGGCCCCGCTGGCAACGCTGGCGTGGCGGGGGCATAGAGCGGAGGCGGCATCATCAACTGGCCCTTGCCGCCTGGTTTGCCGTTGGGCATGGCGTTGGGCGGCGCCAGGTTGAGCTTCTGGGCGTTGCTGCGGGTCGGCTGGTCGGTGAAGACGCGGTTGCCGTCCTTGTCGATGTAGGTATAGACCTCGGCACTGGCTGACAGGCAGCACAGGGCCGACAACAGGAGTATGACCAGTTGGCGCATGCTCAGTTGACCTTGCGCGCGGGGCTGTTGGTGCTGATGCGCTGCAGGGTGAAGCCCACCGGCGCGCTGGCCTGGATCACCCGGCTGCCCTGCAGGACCTGGACTGCCAGGGTATGGTCGCCGCGGTCGATACTCTCCAGGCCGATGCTGGTGCTGCTGGTCGGTGCGCCGTAGGGCTGGCCGTCGAGCAGCAGTTGCAGTTGATGGTCCGGAGCGAGCGCGGGCTGCACCACCACATCGACGGTGAAGGTGCCGTTGTTCTGGCGCAGCGCCTCGTCGTTGGGCAGGTTGCTCAGGGCGAGGATGGCGTAGGCACCAGTGGCCTGGCTGTCGCTGCCGCCGTTGGCGGGGGCGGCGACGGGAGCCTGCGGGCCGACGGTATTGGTCGGCGGCAGTTCCACGGGCTTGGCGTCGACATTGGTCGGTGGCTGGTTGGTGAACACCGTCTTGCCGTTGGCGTCGGTGTATTTGTAGATCTGCGCGCTGGCTGGCAATGCGGCGGCGAGCAGCAGGGCGGTGAGGATCAGGCGCATGAAGAATCTCCGGATGGTCGTGCCAAGCCTTGCACTGCCGACGACGGCTGGCAAGTTGCCTATTGTCTTTCAGCAGGGCGGCGCGTGTTGTGCGCTGCCGCTCGCCAAAGGACCTTTCCCGTGCGGGGCGGGTCCGAGCCTGGCGCCTGCGTCTGTATGATGCGGGCGAGCGTCATTGTCCTTCGTTCCGGGGTGTGCCTGTGATTGTGATTCGTTACCTGCTTCGTCAGTGGCTGCTGCTGTGCTGCCTGGGGCTCGGCCTTGCGGTTGCGGGGCCTGCGCTGGCCGCGCTTCCCGGGCCGCTGGCCGGGGTGACGGGGAGCGCCGATGGCAAGGTCAGCGACGCCCAGCTGGAGCAGTCGCTGAACCAGGTGATCAAGACCCTGGAGAATGACCAGCAGCGCGCCGACCTGCTGAAGAAGCTCAAGCAGTTGCGCGACGCGACGCAGAAGGGCGCCGAGGAACAGGGCGGCGTGCTCGGCCTGATCGGCGATACCCTGGGTAGCCTGGAGAAGCAGTTCGAAGGCGCCAACAGCCCGCTGGTGCGCTGGTCCGACCTGTTCCAGGGCGCCGGTCATGAGCTGGATGCGCGCGCACCGTCGCTGGCCGAGTGGCCGGGGATGATCCTCGATTTCGCTCTGGTCCTGCTGCTCTGGGGCTGCCTGGCCCTGGGCCTGCGCTGGGTTGCCGGGCGCATGCGCCAGCGCTTCGGCCTGGAGGATGAGCTGCCGCAGCATCCCAAGACCCGCGACCTGCTGCTGTTCGCGTTGCGCAAGCTGGGGCCCTGGCTGATCGCTTTCCTGATCACGGTCTACCTGTCCGTGGTTCTGCCCAGCTCGCTGGGCAAGCTGGTGGCGATGGTGATTGCCTACACCCTGGTGTGCGGCACCCTGTTCTCCGCGATGTGCGTGATCTCGCTGTCGCTGCTCAGCGGCCCGCACCGCATGCGGGCACTGGATATCCTGCGCCGCCGCGCCTTCCGCCCGCTCTGGCTGATCGGCAGCCTGGCCGCGCTGGGCGAGGTGATGCACGACCCCCGTGTGATCGAGAGCCTGGGGCAGAACATCTCGCTGTTCGTCGGCTCCGTGGCGAACATCTGTGCCGCGCTGCTAACCGCGCTGTTCGTCCTGCAGTTCCGCCGGCCCATCGCCCACCTGATCCGCAACCAGCCGCTGGAGCGACGCCTCAAGCGTCGCGGGCTCAACGAGCTGGTGGAGCTGATCGGGTCGATCTGGTTCCTGCCGGTGCTGGTGCTGGTCGGCATCTCGCTGTTCGCCACCGTGGTCACGGCCGGCGACAGCAGCTACGCGCTGCGCCGCGCCCTGCTGTGCGCCGCCGTCGCGGTGGTGGCGATGACCGTCAATGGCCTGATCCGCCGTGCCCACCAGCGCTCCGCGCGGCGTGGAGCCCGCCGCCATGCGCCGTACGTCGAGCAGCTGCAGAGTTTCGGCTACACCCTGCTGCACATTGCCAGCCTGCTGTTCTTCCTGGAGATCGGCCTGCGCGTCTGGGGCATGTCGCTGGTGCGTTTCGCCGAAGGCGACGGCTCGCAGATCAGCCTCAAGCTGTTCAGCTTCGGCACCACCCTGCTGGTCGCCTGGCTGGTCTGGATCCTCACCGACACCGCGGTGCAGCACAGCCTCGGCCTGGGCGGCAAGAAGAGCGCCAACGCCCGGGCGCTGACCATGCTGCCGCTGATTCGCAACGTGCTGTTCGTGACCATTGCGGTGATCGCGCTGATCGTCGCCCTGGCCAACATGGGGATGAACGTCACGCCGCTGCTCGCCGGCGCCGGTGTGATCGGCCTGGCCATCGGCTTCGGCGCCCAGTCACTGGTGGCGGACCTGATCACCGGCCTGTTCATCATCATCGAGGATTCGCTGTCCATCGACGACTACGTCGATGTCGGTGGCCACCTGGGGACCGTCGAGGGCCTGACCATCCGTACCGTGCGCCTGCGCGACCTGGACGGCGTGGTGCACACCATCCCGTTCAGCGAGATCAAGAGCATCAAGAATTACTCGCGGCAGTTCGGCTATGCCATGTTCCGCTGGCCGGTGCCGGCGAGCATGCCGATCGACGATGCGCTGGCGCTGGTCAAGGAGGTCTCCGGCGAGCTGCGCACCGACCGTACGATCAACCGGGCCATCTGGTCACCGCTGGAAATCCAGGGCATCGAGAGCTTCGACGCCGGCCAGGCGATCCTGCGCTTCCGCTTCAAGACCGCGCCGATCCGCCAGTGGGAGGTGCAGCGCGCCTTCAACCTGCGCCTGCGGCAGAAACTCGACAAGGCCGGGCTGGAGCTCTCCATGCCACGCCTGAATGTGCAGCTCTCGCGCCTGCGCAAGTCGCGCCGCGAGGACGACGAGGAGCAAGGCGCACCGGCCGACGGCGGGGTCTGAAACCGGCCTTCCGTTGTAGGAGCGAGCTTGCTCACGAACCAGTTATCCGGTGACTCCAGTGCTGTGCGATTCGCGAGCAAGCTCGCTCCTGCAGGCGCAGGCACAGACAAGGACGCCAGCGGTTTCTCCAGCCCATAAAAAAGGCCTCCCGAAGGAGGCCTTAATGGTGTCGCTATTTATAGGTATTCGTGGATCAGACGCTGTAGTACAGGTCGTATTCCAGCGGGTGCACGAAGGTGCGCACCTTGATTTCTTCTTCCGACTTCAGCTCGATGTAGGCATCGATGAACTCGTCGGTGAACACGCCGCCCTTGGTCAGGAACGCACGGCCCTTGTCGAGTTCTTCCAGCGCCTCTTTCAGGCTGCCGCAAACCTGCGGGATTTCCTTGGCCTCTTCCGGCGGCAGGTCGTACAGGTTCTTGTCGGCGGCATCGCCGGGGTGAATCTTGTTCTGGATGCCGTCCAGGCCCGCCATCAGCAGCGCGGCGAAGCACAGGTAGGGGTTGGCAGCCGGGTCCGGGAAGCGCGCTTCGATGCGGCGGGCTTTCGGGCTGGAAACGTACGGAATACGGATCGAGGCGGAACGGTTACGGGCCGAGTAGGCCAGCATGACCGGGGCTTCGAAGCCCGGAACCAGACGCTTGTAGGAGTTGGTGGCCGGGTTGGTGAAGCCGTTCAGGGCCTTGCCGTGCTTGATGATGCCGCCGATGAAGTACAGGGCGGTGTCGGACAGGCCGGCATAGCCTTCGCCAGCGAAGGTGTTCTTGCCATCCTTGGAGATGGACATGTGCACGTGCATGCCCGAGCCGTTGTCGCCGTACAGCGGCTTCGGCATGAAGGTCACGGTCTTGCCGTAGGCGTCGGCGACGTTGTGGATGCAGTACTTCAGGGTCTGAACTTCGTCAGCCTTGGCAACCAGGGTGTTGAACTTCACGCCGATTTCGTTCTGGCCGGCAGTCGCCACTTCGTGGTGGTGAACTTCGATGACCAGGCCCATTTCTTCCATGGCGTTGCACATGGCAGTACGGATTTCGTGGTCGTGGTCGACCGGCGGTACCGGGAAGTAGCCGCCCTTGACGCCCGGACGGTGGCCTTTGTTGCCGGTCTCGATGTCAGCGTCGGTGTTCCAGGAAGCCTGCTCGGAGAAGATCTTGAACATCGAGCCGGAGATGTCGGACTTGAACTTCACTTCGTCGAAGATGAAGAACTCCGGCTCCGGGCCGACGAATACGGTGTCACCGATACCGGTGGACTTCAGGTATTCCTCGGCGCGCTTGGCGATGTTGCGCGGGTCGCGCTCGTAGCCTTGCATGGTGCTCGGCTCGATGATGTCGCAAACGATGATCAGGGTCGGCTCTTCGGTGAACGGGTCGAGCACGGCGGTGCTGTCGTCCGGCAGCAGGATCATGTCGGAGGCTTCGATGCCCTTCCAGCCTTCGATGGAGGAGCCGTCGAACATCTTGCCGGCTTCGAAGAATTCATCGTCCAGGGCGTCGCGGGCGGGCATGGTGACGTGCTGCTGCTTGCCTTTGGTATCGGTGAAGCGCAGGTCAACCCACTTCACGTCATGATCTTTGATCAGTTGTTGCGACTTGTACGACATGCTGTCCTCCAGGAGGGATTAGAGCTGGGAGCTTTCTGTGCCCCAGTATCGGGTGATGCCGGCCGGATAGTCCGCCAGGGCAACCTGCCTCACAAGAGAGCAAGTTGCGTGCCAGTGCCCGTAAACGGGCAGAGCCCCTGATTTCCGGGGCTTCAGCCTTTGTAACGGGGAAATGCCCGATCATTGTGCACCGTTTCGGTGCCTTGTCATGGTGCGTCCGTCCATTTTGGTGCACCAAAAAGAATTTCTACGATTTCTGCTCAAGTCTTGAGCAATTTCGGATATAATTCCGCCCCTTTTTTTCAGTCCCATGGCAATCGCCCGATTCGCATGAAACTCATCGTCAAGGTCTTCCAGGAAATCACCATCAAGAGCCGGCCGGTGCGCAAGCGCTTCATCCGCCAGCTGGCGAAGAACATTCGCACGGTGCTCCGCGACCTCGACCCCGAGCTGCTGGTCGAGGGCGAGTGGGACAACCTCGAGGTCGAGACCAGGGTCACCGACCCGAAAGCCCTGCGCGAGATGATCGAGCGTCTGACCTGCACGCCGGGCATCGGCCACTTCCTGGAAGTGCACGAATACCCGCTGGGCGATTTCGACGACATCCTCGAGAAGTGCAAGGCCCACTTCGGCGACAAGCTGCCGGGCAAGGTCTTCTCCATGCGCTGCAAGCGCGCCGGCAAGCACCCGTTCACCTCTATAGATGTGGAGCGTTACGTCGGCGGCGGCCTGCGCCAGCACTGCGGCGCGGCGGGCGTCTCGCTGAAGAACCCGGAAGTGCAAGTGCGCGTGGAAATCCGCCACGACCGCCTCTACGTGATCCACGCCCAGCACGATGGCCTGGGCGGCTACCCGCTGGGCGCGCTGGAGCAGGTGCTGGTGCTGATGTCCGGTGGTTTCGACTCCACCGTGGCGGCCTACCAGATGATGCGCCGCGGCATGATCAGCCACTTCGTGTTCTTCAACCTCGGCGGCCGTGCCCACGAACTGGGCGTGATGGAAGTCGCGCACTACCTGTGGAAGAAGTACGGCAGTTCCCAGCGCGTGCTGTTCGTCAGCGTGCCCTTCGAGGAAGTGGTTGGCGAGATTCTCACCAAGGTCGACGACAGCTACATGGGCGTGACCTTGAAGCGCATGATGCTGCGCGCCGCCAGCCGAGTGGCCGAGCGCCTGGAGATCGACGCGCTGGTGACCGGCGAGGCGATTTCCCAGGTCTCCAGCCAGACCCTGCCCAACCTCTCGGTGATCGACCGGGTGACCGACACCCTGGTGCTGCGCCCGCTGATCGTCAGCCACAAGCAGGACATCATCGACACCGCGACGCAGATCGGCACCGCCGAGTTCGCCAAGCACATGCCGGAATATTGCGGCGTGATCTCGGTGAACCCGACCACCCAGGCCAAGCCGTACCGCGTCGACCACGAAGAAACCAAGTTCGACATGGCCGTGCTCGACCGCGCCCTGGAGCGCTCCACCCAGATGACCGTCGACCGCGTGATCGACGAACTGGGCAAGGACCTGGCGGTGGAAATGGTCGACGAAGTGCTGGCCGGCCAGATCGTGGTGGACATCCGTCACCCGGACGCCCAGGAAGATGAACCGCTGGCCATCGAGGGCATCGAAGTCCTGGCCATGCCGTTCTACGCGATCAACAGCAAGTTCAAGGAACTGGACCCCAACCGCCAGTACCTCCTGTATTGCGACAAGGGCGTGATGAGTCGCCTGCACGCCCACCACCTGGTCAACGAAGGGCACACCAATGTGCGTGTTTACCGTCCGCAATAAAGGCGCGGACCAACGCCGCCAGCCCGGACTGTTCGGCGGCAGTATCCGCCACCGACCTCCCGACACATTCGGTGCGTAGGCTCACGCCCTGACCTTTTGCACCGCCGCGCCACGGCCCGGCCCCCGCTGCCGAAAACGGCAGCCGAAGATTCACTATCGAGACTGACACTGTGATCGAAAAACTGCGCAACATCGCCATCATCGCCCACGTCGACCATGGCAAGACCACCCTCGTAGACAAGCTCCTGCGCCTGTCCGGCACCCTCGACCGCAAAGAAGCGGAAAACGAGCGCGTGATGGACTCCAACGACCAGGAAAAAGAGCGTGGCATTACCATTCTGGCGAAGAACACCGCCCTGAAATGGAACGACTACAGCATCAACATCGTCGACACCCCCGGCCACGCCGACTTCGGTGGCGAGGTTGAGCGCGTGATGTCCATGGTCGACTCCGTGCTGCTGGTGGTCGACGCCCAGGACGGCCCCATGCCGCAGACCCGCTTCGTGACCCAGAAGGCCTTCAAGGCCGGCCTGCGTCCGATCGTGGTAGTGAACAAGATCGACCGTCCGGGCGCGCGTCCTGACTGGGTCATCGACCAGATCTTCGACCTGTTCGACAACCTCGGTGCCACCGACGAGCAGCTGGACTTCCCGATCGTCTACGCCAGTGCCCTGAACGGCATCGCCGGCATGGACCACGAGAAGATGGACGACAACATGGACGCGCTGTTCCAGGCGATCATCGACCACGTCCCGGCGCCGAAAGTCGATGTCGACGGCCCGTTCCAGATGCAGATCTCCCAGCTGGACTACAACAGCTTCCTCGGCGTGATCGGCATCGGCCGTATCGCCCGCGGCAAGGTCAAGACCAACACCCCGGTCGTGGCCATCAGCGACGACGGCACCAAGCGCAACGGCCGCATCCTGAAGATCATGGGTCACTCGGGCCTGCAGCGCGTCGAAGTCGCTGAAGCCGAAGCCGGCGACATCGTCTGCGTCTCGGGCATGGACGAGCTGTACATCTCCGACACCCTGTGCGACCCGCAGAACGTCGAAGCGCGCCCGCCGCTGACCGTCGACCAGCCGACCGTGAGCATGACCTTCCAGGTCAACGACTCGCCGTTCGCCGGTAAGGAAGGCAAGTTCGTCACCAGCCGCAACATCAAGGACCGTCTGGACAAGGAACTGCTGCACAACGTGGCCCTGCGCGTCGAGCAAGGCGACTCCCCGGAGAAGTTCAAGGTTTCCGGCCGTGGCGAACTGCACCTCTCGGTACTGATCGAAACCATGCGCCGTGAAGGCTTCGAGCTGGCCGTCGGCCGTCCGGAAGTGGTCATCATCGAGACCGCCGAAGGCGAGAAGCAGGAGCCGTACGAGAACGTCACCATCGACATCGAAGAGCAGCACCAGGGCTCGGTGATGGAGCAGATGGGCCTGCGCAAGGGCGATCTGACCAACATGATCCCCGACGGCAAGGGCCGTGTGCGCCTGGAATACACCATCCCGGCGCGTGGCCTGATCGGCTTCCGTAACAACTTCCTGACCCTGACCTCGGGCACCGGCATCCTGACCTCGACCTTCAGCCACTACGGCCCGATCAAGGCCGGCGAAGTGACCAACCGTCAGAACGGCGTACTGGTCTCCATGGCCACCGGCACCGCGCTGACCTACTCGCTGGAAACCCTGCAAAGCCGCGGCAAGCTGTTCCTCGGCCCAGGCGACGAGATCTACGAAGGCCAGCTGGCCGGCATCAACAGCCGCGACAACGACCTGGTGATCAACCCCACCAAAGGCAAGAAGCTCGACAACATGCGCGCTTCGGGCAAGGACGAAGTCATCGCCCTGGTTCCGCCGATCCGCTTCACCCTGGAGCAGGCGCTGGAATTCATCGCCGATGACGAGCTGGTGGAAGTGACGCCGAAGTCGATCCGTCTGCGCAAGAAAATGCTGAACGAGAACGACCGCAAGCGCTACGAGCGCGCCAAGGTCTAAATCGACCAGCAGTACGAGAAAAGCCGGGCTTATGCCCGGCTTTTTTTTGCCCGTCTTCCGCGCTGGAGAGTTGTTCTTCGTAGGAGCGAGCCTGCTCGCGAACGAGTGACCCGAAAACGCCGAAGCCGGGCGGTTCGCGAGCAAGCTCGCTCCTACAGCTAAATGTCACCCTTTAGGAAATTTCTGACTTTTTCATGGAGCGTGGCCGAATGACCACCTTCTGACGTCTGATCCTTCGAAGCTGTGAGATCGTGGACTCAGGCCAGGGAGCCAGGCCGATATACTCAGCTTCCCGGGCGTTGCCGCCCGGATCGGGATGGATTCGCACAGAACCTCAAGGATTCGAAAGCATGCAATGGATTTTCATGCTGGTCGGCCTGGTCATCGGCGCCGCTGCGGGCGAGTCGATCACCGGGGCGGTATTGGGCGCGGTGGTTGGCCTCGCGCTGGGCCAGACCTTCACGCTGCACAGCCTGCAGCGGGAGAACGCCAACCTTCGCAGTGAGCTGAAGACCTTCGGCGAACGCTTCGACCAGGGCACCAAGGCCCTGTATGAGCGGTTGCTGCAGGTGGAGCGCGGCTCCTCCGGGCAAACACCACCGGCGAGCGTCGAATATGTCGCGCCCGAGATGCCGGCTGCGCCGGTCGAGGCGGAGGTCGAGGTACCTGTCAGCGAAGCTGCCGTCACCGAACTGGACTGGAATATCGAGCTGCCTGCCGATACGCCGGCGCCTGCACCAGCGGTCGCCGCGCGGGTGGATGCGCCCATCGAGTGGTCTGACCTGGTGCTCGAACCGATGGAAAGGCCCGCTGCCCAGGCCCGCGTCGAGGAGTCCGAGGCTCAGCCACAGCCAGCTCCTGCTGCACCTCCGCTGCCGCCGGCTCCGCCCGTTCCATCCCTGTTCGACCGTGCCTTCGGCGCCGCCCGCGACTGGCTGCTGGGCGGCAACACCGTGCTGCGCGTCGGCGTGGTGCTGCTGTTCCTCGGCCTGGCCTTCCTGCTGCGCTATGCCACCGAAGGCATGACCCTGCCGCCGCAGGGGCCGTACCTCGGCACCGCCGCAGCCGCGCTGGCGCTGCTCGGGCTGGGCTGGTGGCTGCGCCACCGGCGCCCGGCCTATGCGCTGATCCTCCAGGGCACCGGCATCGCCGTGCTGTACCTGACGGTGTTCGCCAGCATCAAGCTCTACCCGGCGATGAACCACGGCGAGGTGCTGATCGACCCGCAGGCCGGCTTCGTGCTGCTGGTGGCGGTCACTCTGTTCTCGGCGATCCTCGCGATCCTGCAGGATGCCCTGGGGCTCGCCGCCGCGGCCGCGCTGGGCGGTTTCGCCGCGCCCATCCTGGCGTCCACCGGTGGTGGCAGTCATGTCGCGCTGTTCAGCTACTTCGCCCTGCTCAACGCCGGCATCTTCGCCATCGCCTGGTTCAAGGCCTGGCGGATGCTCAACCTGATCGGCTTCTTCGGCACCTTCGGCATCGGCCTGGCCTGGGGGCTTCGCTCCTACCAGCCAGAGCTGTTCGCCACGACCGAGCCGTTCCTGATCCTGTTCTTCCTCACCTACGTCGCCATCGGCCTGCTGTTCGCCCGCCGTCGCCTGCGCGCGGCGGGCGGTGAGCCGGAGGACGATTCCCGCGAGGCGCTGCTGCGCTGGTCGGCGCAGCAGACCGACTACGTCGACGGCACCATCCTGTTCGGCACGCCGCTGGTGGGCTTTGGCCTGCAGTACGCGGTGATCCGTCATCTGGAGTTCGGTGCGGCGTTCAGCGCCCTGGCGCTGGGGCTGTTCTATATGGTCCTCGCCCGCCTGCTGGCCGGGCGCACCGCCGGCCGTGCGTTGCTGCTGGTGGAAACCTGCCTGGCGCTGGGCGTGGTGTTCGGTACCCTGGCGATTCCGCTGGGTCTGGATGCGCGCTGGACCTCGGCCGCCTGGGCCGTGGAGGGCGCCGGTATCTTCTGGCTCGGTCTGCGTCAGCAGCGGCCGCTGGCGCGCATCTTTGCCCTGCTGCTGCAAGTGGGGGCGGCACTGGCCTTCCTCGCTGGGCTGCGCACTGACCCACAGTCGCTGACGCTGCTCGACGGCGCACCGCTGGGCGCACTGATGCTCGGCGTGGCGCTGTTGTTCAGCTTCTGGAACCTGCGCAATGCCGATCCGCAGACGCTGCGCAACTGGGAGCCGAGCGCTCGCCCGGTGCTGGCGGCCTTCGGCCTGGCGTTCCTCTATCTGATCGCGCCCCTGCTGATGGGCGCGGACGGCACGGCCATGGCCTGGGCCGTCGCCGGGCTGGCGACCCTGTTCGCCGCGCTGCGCCTGCGTTCGCGCACCTTCCTGGCCTGCGCCTTTGCGGTGCAACTGCTGGGCGGTGCGGTGTTCCTCCTGCATCTGCAAGGCGCGCAGGAGGGCAGTGGTGTGCTCGGCTCGGGTTGGCGCGGGCTGGTGACGGCCTCGCTGATAGGGCTGGCGCTGATCGCCGCCATGCTGATTGCCGCGCGCGATTCCCTGGTCCGAGACGACCGCCGGCTGATGCTCGGCCTGAGTGTGGTCCTGCTACTGGGCCTGGCCTTGATCAACCTCGCCGTGCTGTTCGTGCTGCCGTGGCAAACGGCGGCGGCGGTGTGGGCGGGCAGCGGCCTGCTGATCCTCTGGCTGAGCCTGCAATTGCAGCAGCGCGCGGCCTTCGTCTTCGGCCTGGTGCTGCAGGTGATCGGAGCGGGTGCCTTCCTCTTCGGTGGCGCGGCGCTGTTCGGTGACCTGCCCAGCGAGGGTCTGAAGCCGCTGGCGCATATGGGCTTCTGGACGCCCGCCGTTCTGGCGCTGGCTGCGCTGGTCGGCGCCTGGCGCCTGCACCGGGCCAGCGAGCACGAGCGCAACCTGGCGCTGGGCGGCCTTGGGCTGGAACAACTGTCGCAGTTGCTGCTGGTGTGGGGCGCCGGCTGGTGGGCGCTGACAGCCCTGTGGGAAATCGCCCGCTTCGTGCCCAGCGAGATGCGTGAACACGTGGCGCTACTGGTGGCGGCAGTCAGCGTCGGCCTCTGGTCGCTGCTGGCGCGCCGCGAGCAGTGGCGCGCGCTGGCGCTGCTGTGCCTGGCGCTGGTGCCGGTGTCCCTGGTCGCTCTGGCCAGTGCCTGGAACCTGGAATATCAGCCGCTGGCCGAACTGGGCTGGCTCGGCTGGCTGTCGGTGTTCGCGGTGCACTTCTTCACCCTGCGCCGGCTCGACACCTTGCTGCCGCACCGCGCTGCACAGGTGGCCCACGTGCTGGGCTGCTGGCTGATCCTCGGGGTGCTGGCGCTGGAGTTGCGCTACCTGTTCTTCGCCCTGGCCGAGCATTACAACGCCTGGCGCTGGCTGGGCTGGGCGCTGGTGCCGAGCCTGTTCCTGATCCTCATGGGCGGCGCTGCGCGCCTGCCGTGGCCGGTGGCGGCCTTCGAGCGCGAGTACCGCGCCATTGCCGCCGCTCCCGTGGCCCTGGCGCTGCTGGGCTGGTTCTGGTTGGTCAATCTGTTCAGCAATGGTGCGGCCGACCCGCTGCCTTACCTGCCGCTGCTGAACCCGCTGGAGCTGGGCATGCTCATCGTGCTCGCAGCGATCTTCCAGTGGACGCGCCTGGGCCTGCCGCAACTGGGCGTCGCCGAGTCGACCCTGCGCCTGCCGGTGCAGGCGGTGCTGGGCGCTTCGCTGTTCGCCCTGCTGACCCTGGCGGTGTGCCGCACCGCGCACCACTGGGGCGGCGTGCCGTTCGAGTTCGACTCCCTCAGCCAGTCCATGCTGGTGCAGGCCGGGTTGTCCATCGTCTGGGCGCTGATCGCGCTGGGCCTGATGATCGCCGGGCACCTGCGCGGTCGCCGCGACTTCTGGCTGGTCGGCGCGGTGCTGCTGGTGGTCGTGGTGATCAAGCTGTTCCTCGTCGACCGCGCCAGCGGCGGCAGCCTGGAACGCATCATTTCCTTCATCGGCGTCGGCGTGCTGATGCTGATCGTCGGCTACTTCGCGCCGCTGCCGCCGCGCCGGCCTGCAAACGAAGGGCAACCGCAACAGGAGCAACCCACCGCATGAAGCTCACTATCCTCGTCCTGCTCATGGGTACCTGCCTGCTGGGCAATCAGGCCAGTGCCGCGCCCACTGCGGCGGACTTCGCCAACCGCGTGCCGCTGGAGGTTTCCGGCCAGGGGCCGTGGTACCGCGTGCAGTTGCCCATCGAGGTGCTGTTCGCCGCCCGCCATGGCGATCTGCGTGACGTGCGCATCTTCAACGCCGAAGGCGAGGCGCTGCCCTACAGCCTGCGCACCAGCGCCGCCAGCGAAAAGGAGGTACGCAGCGAAGTGCAGGCGCGCATCTTCCCGCTGCGCGGAGCTGCCGGCAGCGCGGCCGGTGACAACCTGAAGATCGTCCGCAGCACCACCGGCACCATCCTGGAAATCACCCCGAACGCGCCCGTGCAGGACAAGCCCCAGGTGCTGCGCGGCTGGCTATTGGAAACCGGCTCCGGCGACCTGCCGCTGGACCGCCTGCAACTGGACTGGACGGCGGACAGCGACGGCTTCCAGCGCCTGCGCATCGAAGCCAGCGACGACCTCGAACACTGGCGCTCCCTGGGCGAGGGGCAACTGGCGCGGCTGGACTTCAACGGCCAGCGCATCGAACAGAACGACATTGCCTTGCCTGGCGAGACGGCGCGCTACCTGCGCCTGTGGTGGGAATCCCCCGAACAGGCCGCGCAACTGGTCGGCGCCACGCTCAGCGGCCGCCGCAGCAGTAGCGGCCCGGTGCCGATGCTCTGGTCCGAACCCCTGGCGGCCAAGGCCGACAACCAGGGCGACTTCAGCTGGAGCCTGCCGCTGGCGCTGCCGGTGGAGCGCGTGCGGATTCCCCTGCAGCAGGACAACACCCTGGCGCCGGTGGTGATCTCCGGCCGCCATGACGGCAATGTGCAGTGGTCACCGTTGGCGCGCGGCGTGCTGTATCGCCTGCCGGGGCAGGGCGGCGAAATCACCCAGGAAGAGCTGGCGCTGCCCGGCACCACCCTGGGCCAGCTGCGCCTGCAGGTGGATGCGCGCGGTGGCGGCCTCGGCGGTTCGACGGCGCACCTGAGCGTGGGCGTTCGCGCCAGCGAACTGGTGTTCCTTGCCCGCGGCAGCGCACCCTACGAACTGGCGGTGGGCAGTGGTTCGATCACCGATGGCAGCCTGCCGCTGACCACCCTGGTGCCCGGCTACGAGCCCAAGCGCCTGGCGAGCATGGGCGAGGCGCGGCTCAAGGGCACGCTGCAGGCACCGGCGACACAACTGCCGGCCGCTGCCGCGAAAGCCGATACGAACTGGAAACGCTACGGCTTGTGGGCGCTGCTGCTGGCGGGCGTCGGCCTGCTTGCGCTGATGGCGCTGAGCCTGCTGCGCAGCAACCGCCAGGCGAGCTGATCGCCGCGGATCGCCGCAAGATAGGGGTGTCGCCTGTAGAAATTCTGATACTGTCTGGGTTGTTCTGATTACCGAATAACAACAAAGCATGGAGTAGCAGAATGATCAGAAAGGCGCTCACCCCGCTGGCGGCTGCGTGCGCGTTGGCCATTGCCACACAGGCCTCCGCAGCCCCTTCGCCGTATTCCACCCTGGTCGTCTTCGGCGACAGCCTGAGCGATGCCGGCCAGTTCGCCGATGCCGGCGGCCCCGCCGGCGCCAGCACCCGCTTCACCAACCGCGTCGGCCCGACCTACCTGGACGGCAGCGGCGAGATCTTCGGCCCCACCGCGCCGATGATCCTGGGCGGCAAGCTGGGCATTTCCTCTGCCGACCTCAACCCGTCCACTTCGCTGGTGCCCGGCACCGTGGACGGCAACAACTGGGCGGTCGGCGGCTACCGTACCGACCAGATCTACGACTCGATCACTGCGGCCGGGGGCTCGGTGGTCACTTCCGGTTCCACCAGCCGCACCCGTGACGGCTACCTGGTGAACAACCGCGCCGATCCGAATGCGCTCTATTACCTCACCGGCGGCGGCAACGACTTCCTCCAGCTGCGCATCACCAACGACCCCACCGCCCGCGCCGCGGCCGGCCGCCTGGTCGACAGTGTGGATGCGCTGCACAACGCCGGTGCGCGCTACATCATGGTCTGGCTGCTGCCCGACCTGGGCCAGACGCCGGCGACCAATGGCACCGGCCTGCAAGCCTTCGGCACCCAGCTGTCGGGCATCTTCAACGAGGAACTGGTCAGCCAGCTGGCGGCTTCCAACGCCAACGTGATCCCGCTGAACATCCCGGCGATGTTCAAGGAAGTCCTCGCCAACCCCGGCGCCTACGGCCTGGCCACCGACCAGAACCTGGTCGGCACCTGCTTCAGCGGCAACAGCTGCCCCGAGAACGCGGTGTATGGCCGCCACGGCAGCAACCCCGACCCGACCAAGCTGATCTTCAACGACGGCGTGCACCCGACCATCGCCGGCCAGAGCCTGATCGCCGACTACGCCTACTCGGTGCTCTCCGCCCCCTGGGAAGCGACCATGCTGCCGGAGATGGCCCTGGGCACCTACAACGCCTACCAGGACCAGCTGCGCAGCCAGTGGCTGTCCGACTGGGAGAACTGGCAGGGCGTCAACCAGTGGCGTGGCTTCGTCGCTGGCGGCGCGCAGCACCTGGACTACGACGACCAGGACAGCGCGGCCGATGGTGACGGCTACGGCGCCAACCTGACCCTGGGCACCAGCTACCGCCTGGACGAAGCCTGGCGCGTCGGCGGCTCGCTGGGCTTCTACCGGCAGAAGCTGGAGCTGGGCTCGGATGACTCCGACTACAAGCTCAACAGCTACCTGGGCAGCCTGTTCGTGCAGTTCCAGCAGAATCGCTGGTGGGCCGATGCCTCGGTGACCGGTGGCAAGCTCGACTACGACGAGGCGAACCGCAAGTTCAGCATCATCAACCACGAGGTCGAAGAGAAGGCCGACACCGACGGCAGCCTGCTGGCGTTCAGCGGTCGCCTGGGTTACGACATCGCCCAGGGCGGCGAGAACTGGCACCTGTCGCCCTTCGTCAGTGCCGACTGGGCGCGGGTGAAGGTGGATGGCTACGAGGAAGACAGCGGCCGTTCTACCGCGCTGGCCTATGACGAACAGAAGCGCTACTCCCGTCGCCTGGGCGTCGGCCTGCAGGGCAAGTTCGATGTCTCTCCGCAGACCCAGCTGTTCGGCGAGATCGCCGTCGAGCGCGAATATGCCGACGACACCCAGAACGTCGGCATGAACTTCACCAGCCTGCCGGACATCGGCTTCAGCCTGCAGGGCTACACCCCGCAGAGCCACCTGCAGCGCGCCACCGTCGGCGTCGCCCAGAAGCTGACCCCGGAACTGACTCTGCGCGGCGGCTACAGCGCGCACCGCAGCAGCGACGACCTGGCACAGGGGGTGAACCTGGCGTTGAGCCTGGACTTCTGATCGCCTGAGCCGCATGGGACGGGGTGACGGGCCGGGCGGGCCGTCACCCCGTTTCCTTTCCGCCGGGCAGGCCGCCGCGCGGCGGAAGGTCGCGGCGTTGACGAACGCCGGGGAACTGCCCGTGCGCGGCGGGCTCCAAGCATTCTGCGTGCCTCTGCGCAAAGAGGCATCGCGATCGTTTCCACGCTAGAATGCGCCCTGATTTTTATCTTCTCCCCTGGAGTCTTCCATGTCCCGCGTTACCCTGAGCCGCTACCTGATCGAGCAGACCCGCAGTCACAACACCCCGGCCGACCTGCGTCACCTCGTGGAAGTGGTGGCCCGCGCGTGCAAGGAAATCAGCCACGCCGTGTCCAAGGGTGCGCTGGGTGGCGTGCTCGGCAGCATGGAAACCGAGAACGTGCAGGGCGAGGTGCAGAAGAAGCTCGACGTGCTGTCCAACGAAATCCTCCTGGAAGCCAACGAGTGGGCCGGTAACCTGGCCGGCATGGCCTCCGAGGAGATGGACCACCCCTACCAGATTCCGGGCAAGTACCCCAAAGGCGCCTACCTGCTGGTCTTCGACCCGCTGGATGGCTCCTCCAACATCGACGTCAACGTATCGGTCGGCACCATCTTCTCCGTGCTGCGCTGCCCGCAGGAATACCTGAGCCAGAACGACAGCCTGCGTGAAGAGGCCTTCCTGCAGAAGGGCACTACCCAGGTCGCCGCCGGCTACGCCATCTACGGCCCGCAGACCATGCTGATCCTGACCCTGGGCAACGGTGTCAAAGGCTTCACCCTGGACCGCGAGCTGGGCAGCTTCGTGATGACCCACGACAACATCACCGTGCCGACCAGCACCGCCGAATTCGCCATCAACATGTCCAACCAGCGCCACTGGGAAGCCCCGGTGAAGCGCTACGTCGACGAGCTGCTGGCCGGCAAGGAAGGCCCGCTGGCCAAGAACTACAACATGCGCTGGATCGCCTCCATGGTGGCCGACGTGCACCGCATCCTGACCCGCGGCGGCGTGTTCATGTACCCGCGCGACTCCCGCGAGCCGGAGAAGCCCGGCAAGCTGCGCCTGATGTACGAAGCCAACCCGATGTCCTTCATCATCGAGCAGGCCGGCGGCGCCGCCACCAACGGCCGCCAGCGCATCCTCGACATCCAGCCCGACAGCCTGCACCAGCGCGTTGCGGTGTTCCTGGGTTCGAAGGAAGAAGTCGAGCGCGCCACCGCCTACCACCAGGAAGGCTGATGAGCACCGCGCCCTGGCAGGCCCTGCTCGACTGGTGGTTCGGCAACGCGCTGGATGCCAACGAAGTCGCCGACCAGCGCAACGCGCTGTGGTTCGGCAAGAGCGCCTGCCAGGACGTGGACTCGGAGAACCGTTTCGGTGGCCTGGTGCGCCAGGCCCTGGACGGCGGCCTTCGCGAGTGGGAAGCGTCGCCGCAGAGCTGGCTGGCGCTGATCCTGCTGCTGGACCAGCTGCCGCGCATGATCTTCCGCGACACCCCGCGCGCCTACGCCGGCGACGCCCGCGCCCAGCAACTGGTGCGCCAGGGCCTGCAAGCCGGTTTCGATCGCCAGTTGCCGCGCATCGAGCGGGTGTTCGTCTACATCGTGCTGGAACACGCCGAGGACCTGGCCAGCCAGGACGAGGCGGTGCGCCTGTACGAGGCACTGCAGGCCGAGTCCAGCGAGCGTGAGAAAGTGCTGTTCGCCGGCTACCTCGCTTACGCACACAAGCACCAGGTGGTGATTGCCCGCTTCGGTCGCTTCCCCCACCGCAATGCCATTCTCGGCCGTGCGTGCAGCGACGAAGAAACGCAGTTCCTCACGGAACCCGGTTCGCGTTTCTGACTCCAACCCGGCGGCCGATTCGGCTGCCCTGTGCCAAGCTTGTTGGCCTGCCCCCCAAAAACAATGGAGTTGTCGATGTCCTTCCGCCGCCTCGCGCTCGTCGCGTTCTGTGTCGTCCTGGCCGCTTGCAGCAAAGTGAACCAGGAGAACTATTCCAAGATCAAAACCGGCATGACCAAGGCCGACGTCGAAAGCCTGCTCGGCAAACCCACCGAATGCTCCGGCGCGCTGGGCGTTTCCAGCTGCACCTGGGGTGATGAGAAAGCCTTCATCAGCATCCAGTACGCCGGCGACAAAGTGCTGCTGTTCTCCGCCCAGGGCCTGAAGTAACCGCCCGGGCAGGGCAGGCGGCCAAGGAGGAGCGAATGCGTCGATACGTGAGTCGATCCATCACCTGGCTGGCCTGCCTGGCCGTGCTTGGCGGTTGCGCCGGTTCCGCCCGGCAGCCGCCGCAGACCGTGCAGGTCGACCTCAAGCGCTACGAGGGCACCTGGTACGAGCTGGCGCGCAAGCCGATGTTCTTCCAGCGCCATTGCGCGCAATCCGAAGCCCACTACCGGTTGCAGGCCGACGCCAGCATCGCCGTGACCAACCGTTGCCTGACCACCGACGGCGAGTGGGACCAGGCCACCGGCCGCGCCGAGGCACAGGTGCCGGGCCGCACCGACAAGCTCTGGGTGCGCTTCGACAACACCTTCACGAAGATTTTCCCTGGGCTCGCCAAGGGGGATTACTGGGTGCTCTACGTCGACGACGACTACCAGACCGCGCTGGTGGGCAACCCGAACCGCGAATACCTCTGGCTGCTGTCGCGCCAGCCGGTGGTGCCGGATGCGACGCGGCAAGAGCTGCTGAAGCTGGCCCATGCGCGGGGTTACCAGACGGATGACCTGATCTGGCGAACGACCGATTCCCGTTCGACGACCCCATGAAAAAACGCCCCTCGGGGCGTTTTTTCTGAGCGGAACACCCTGTGGGAGCGGGCCGCGGTATATCAGATTCGTAGGATGGGTGGAGCGCAGCGATACCCATGCTGTATCTGCGCCCGGATCGATGGGTATCGCTGCGCTCCACGCCATCCTACAAAGGCAATCAGTCCAGCAATTCGCGCAGCACGCTGGCGAACTCGCGGGCGCTCTGTTCTTCGAGCGCATGCCGGCCGCCGCGCACCCGCCACTGTCCGGCAACCATCACATCGCGCACCTGGCGATCGCCGCCGGCGAACAGCCAGCGGTTGAGGATGGCGTCGCCGCGGGCGCTCTGCAGGTACGGGTCGCCGCCGTCGAGCACCAGCAGGTCGGCGCGCTTGCCCACCGCCAGTTCGCCGGTGGGCTGGCCGAGGGCCTGGGCGCCGCCGGAGAGCGCGGCGTCGAACAGGGTGCGGCCGACCATGGGTTGATCCTTCCCGTAGAGACGATTGCGCCGCTGGTCGCGCAGGCGCTGGCCGTACTCCAGCCAGCGCAGTTCCTCGACCACGCTGAGCGACACGTGGCTGTCCGAGCCGATGCCGAAGCGCCCGTTCTGCGCCAGGTAGTCCACCGCCGGGAAGATACCGTCGCCCAGGTTCGCCTCGGTGGTCAGGCACAGGCCGGCCACCGCGCCGCTGCGAGCCATGGCGGTAACTTCGTCGGCCTCGGCGTGGGTGGCATGGACCAGGCACCAGCGCTCATTCACATCGACGTTCTCGTACAGCCATTGCAGCGGCCGGCGGCCGCTCCAGGCCAGGCAGTCATCGACTTCCTTCTGCTGTTCGGCGATGTGGATGTGGACTGGGCAGCCGCTGGTGTCGGCGCCCAGTACCTCGGCGATCTGCTGCGGCGTCACCGCGCGCAGGGAGTGGAAGCACAGGCCCAGGCCCTGCTGCGGCTGGGTCG
This sequence comes from Enterobacterales bacterium AE_CKDN230030158-1A_HGKHYDSX7, assembly GCA_046940325.1. Classification (GTDB taxonomy): domain Bacteria; phylum Pseudomonadota; class Gammaproteobacteria; order Pseudomonadales; family Pseudomonadaceae; genus Pseudomonas. The sequence continues at coordinate 321,803 of JBKYMN010000008.1, forward strand.
CCAAGTGCGTGCGCAGGCCGTCTACCAGCTTCAGGTAGCGCTCGGTGCCGTTGATGAAGCGGCGCTGGCCTTCGCTCGGCACCTGGCCGCCGAAACCGGCGTGGGAATAGAGCACCGGCAGCAGGGTCAGGCCGATGCCGGCATCGCGGGCGGCCTGGCTGACCCGCAGGGCCAGCTCCGCCGGGTTGGCGTAGGGCTGGCCGTCGGTGTCGTGGTGGACGTAATGGAATTCGGCGACCCCGGTGTAGCCGCACTTGAGCATCTCGATGTACAGCTGGCGGGCGATCACGCCAACCTGCTCCGGTGACAGGCGGCCGACCAGGCGGTACATCAGCTCGCGCCAGGTCCAGAAGCTGTCGTTGGGGTTGCCGGCGACTTCCGCCAGGCCCGCCATGGCGCGCTGGAAGGCGTGCGAGTGCAGGTTCGGCATGCCTGCGAGCAGCGGCCCGGCCACCCGCTCGGCGCCTTCTGCGCTGGCGTTCGGGGTGATCGCGGTGAACACGCCCTCGGCATCGATCTCGAAGCGGACGTTGCATGCCCAGCCGGAGGGCAGCAGTGCAGATTCGGCGAACAGGACGGACATGCGCGGAGGCCTCGCGAGCTTCTTGGAATTTGTATATACATATACAGACGTTTGCCAAGACCGTAAACTGCCAGGCACCCGACGGTCGCCACAGGACTTGTATGCACCGGTCGAATCCGGTACATGCCGGAGTCAGACCCAGGCCTTCGCCCGCCGTCGCCCAGACAAGGAGTTTTCCCGTGCCCGCATCGCCCACGCCTACCCCTCCCGCCGAGGGTTCGTCGCTCGCCGCGCAGATGGGGGAAATTCCCGCGCCGTTGTACGCCCGCGTCAAGCAGCTGATCATCCAGCAGATCCAGTCCGGCACCTGGCCGCCGCACCATCGCGTGCCGTCCGAGGCGGAGCTGGTCGACGAACTGGGTGTCAGCCGCATGACCATCAACCGTGCGCTGCGCGAGCTGACCGCCGACGGCCTGCTGGTGCGCATGCAGGGCGTGGGCACCTTCGTCGCCGAGCCCAAGGGCCAGTCGGCGCTGTTCCAGGTGCAGAACATCGCCGAGGAAATCACCGCCCGCGGCCACAAGCACCACCTGGTGGTGGTCAGCCTGGTCGAGGAGCTGGCCAGTGCCGAGCGTGCGCTGGCGCTGGATGTGCGCGAAGGGCAGCGCATCTTCCACTCGGTGATCGTGCACTACGAGAACGATATCCCGGTGCAGATCGAGGACCGCTACGTGAATGCCGCCGTGGCGCCGGACTACCTCAAGCAGGATTTCACCGGGCAGACGCCGTTCGCCTACCTCACCCAGGTCGCGCCGCTGAGCGAGGGCGAGCATGTGGTCGAGGCCGTGCTGCCCAGCCCCGAGGAATGCAAGTTGCTCTCCGTCGACCGCCACGAGCCGTGCCTGCTGATCCGCCGGCGCACCTGGTCGGGTCGCAATACCGTGACCAGCGCCCGCCTGCTCTATCCGGGGTCGCGCTACCGCCTGGAAGGACGATTCAGTTCATGAGTAAAGTGCGAATCCTGCGCGCCGCCAACTACCCGGCGATGCCCTGGAAGAACGGCGCGGGCACTACCCGCGAGATCGTCCGCGATGCCGGCGATGGCCTGGAAGGCTTCGGCTGGCGCGTGTCCATCGCTGACGTTGGCGCGCCGGGGCCTTTCTCCGCCTTCACCGGCTACCAGCGCGTCATCAGCGTGCTGGAAGGCGAGGGCATGCGCTTGAAGGTGGATGGCACCGACTCCCGCGACCTGCGCGCGCTCGATGCCTTCGCCTTCGATGGTGCCAGCGCGGTGGACTGCACGCTGTTGGGTGGGGCGATCCGCGACTTCAACCTGATCTATTCGCCGGCTCGTTATCGGGCACGTTTGCAGTGGCTGAAGCTGGACGGTGCGGCGCACTTCTTCAGCAGCGCTTCGACGGTGCTGCTGTTCAGTGCGGGGGAGGGTGTCCATGCCAGCCTTGAGGGTGAGTCCGCCGGGATGTTGGGGCTGCATGACACGCTGATTGCCGAGGGCGACGTTGCGCTGCGCGAGTGGCGGCTGAAGGTGGCAGGCAGTGCGGATCTCTGCGTGATCGAACTCGAAGCACGCTGAACAGAAAGGGCGCCTTCGGGGCGCCCTTTTCATTGGTGTGAAACGCGCCTTGCAGGCGCTGTTCGCGGGCATGGCCCGCTCCTACAGGTAAACGCGGTGTTGTAGGAGCGGGCCATGCCCGCGATGGCGTAAAACGCCATCGTCATCCTCTCACTCGTACAGCCGCGCATAGCCAATCCACCGGCTCATCACCCCATCCTCCACCCACGCCCGCGCAGCGGCGACGTCCGGCGCAAAGTAGCGGTCCTGCTCATAGTGCGGCACCTGGCTGCGGATCAGCGTGCGGACTTCCTGCAGCTGCGGCGAGCTTTGCAGCGGCGCATGGAAGTCCACGCCCTGTGCGGCGGCCAGCAGTTCGATGGCGACCACCCCGGCACTGTTGCCGGCCATGTCCAGCAGGCGGCGGGCGGCGAAGGTGGCCATGGAGACGTGGTCTTCCTGGTTGGCCGAGGTGGGCAGGCTGTCCACCGAGGCCGGGTGCGCCCAGGTCTTGTTCTCCGAGGCCAGCGCCGCCGAAGTGACCTGGGCGATCATGAAGCCGGAGTTCAGCCCGCCTTCCTTGACCAGGAAGGCCGGCAGCCCGGACATGGCCGGGTCCACCAGCTGGGCGATGCGCCGTTCGGACAGCGCGCCGATCTCGGAGATCGCCAGCGCCAGCACGTCGGAGGCCATGGCCACGGGTTCGGCGTGGAAGTTACCGCCTGACAGAACGTCGCCGTCAGCACTGAACACCAGCGGGTTGTCGGAAACGGCATTGGCCTCACGCAGGAAAACGCCTGCGGCGAAGCGCAGGTGATCCAGGCACGCGCCCATCACCTGCGGCTGGCAGCGCAGGGAGTAGGGGTCCTGCACGCGCTTGCAGTCGATGTGCGACTGGTTGATCGGGCTGTCGTGCAGCAGCTCGCGGTACAGCGCGGCGACCGCGATCTGCCCCGGCTGGCCGCGCACCGCCTGGATACGTGCATCGAAGGGGACGAACGAGCCTTTGAGCGCTTCTACCGTCAGGCTGCCCGCCACCACGGCCGAGACGAACAGCTTCTCCGCCGCGAACAGCCCGCGCAGGGCCAGCGCGGTGGACACCTGGGTGCCGTTGATCAGCGCCAGGCCTTCCTTGGGGCCGAGCACCAGCGGCTCGGCGCCGGCGAGGGCGAGGCCTTCGGTGGCTTCGAGGATGCGCCCTTCATGGCGCACCTGGCCAACGCCCAGCAGGATCGAGGACATATGCGCCAGCGGCGCCAGGTCGCCCGAAGCGCCCACCGAACCCTGGGACGGGATGCACGGGTAGACCCGCGCCCGGTAGAGCTTGAGCAGCGTCTCGATCACCGGCAGGCCGACGCCGGAGAAGCCGCGCGCCAGGGAGCCGATCTTCAGCGCCATGATCAGCGCGACGCTGGCATCGTCCAGCAGCGGTCCGGTGCCGGTGCAGTGGGAGAGGATCAGGTTGCGCTGCAGGGTGGCGAGTTGGTCCTCGGCAATGGAAGTGCGCGCCAGCAGGCCGAAGCCGGTGTTGATGCCGTAGACGGTGCGTTGGTCGGCGATGATCTGGCTGACCGTCTGCGCGCTGCGCAGGATCGCCTCGCGGCACTCGTCGGCGAGCTGCAGGTCAGGCTGGGACTGGTAGATGGCGCGCAGCTGGTCGAGGTCGAACTGGCCGGGCGTCAGGAGCAGGGTTTCGGGCATGTCGGCATCCTGGAGTCGGTGAAGTGTTACCGTGGATCGTTCCTGTATATACAGGTATAGCAATCGCTGTGCCATGGCGCGCCAGGGCCTGTGCCTGCGTCGACAGCCCTGCTGTGAAGCGATTCCGTAGCCAGTGAATGTCACCGCCGGTGGCATTTCCAGTCCGATGGTCGTGGGCAAATCGCGGATCGGCGGCTAAACCCTAAGGGACATCGACGTGCCCGGAGCCGCCCAATGCCCGCCATCCGTTGCCTGTTCGCGCTGTTGCTGGCCTTCGGGCTCTGTGCCCAGACCCTTGCCGCCGGTTGCCCCTATCCCAAGCCCGTGATGTTCGCCGGGTTGAACTGGGAGAGCGGCATGTTCACCACCGAAGTGCTGCGCTTCATCCTGGAAAAGGGTTACGGCTGCCAGACCGACGCCGTGCCGGGTAACACCGTGACCATGGAGAACGCACTGAAGCAGAACGATATCCAGGTCACCGGCGAGCAGTGGGCCGGGCGCAGCACCGTGTGGCAGCAGGCCGAGAAGGCCGGCCAGGTGTTCTCCGTGGGCGAGACGGTCAAGGGCGCCAGCGAAGGCTGGTGGGTGCCGGACTACGTGGTCCACGGCGATGCGAAGCGAGGCATCAAGGCCTCTGCGCCGGACCTGAAGTCCGTCAGCGACCTGCCCCGGTACAAGGCATTGTTCAAGGATGACGAGGAACCGGACAAGGGCCGCTTCTACAACTGCCCCACCGGCTGGACCTGCGAGATCGTCAACACGCAGAAGCTCAAGGCCTACGGGCTGACCGACAGCTACGTGAACTTCCGCACCGGCGCCGGCCCTGCGCTGGACGCGGCGATCAGCTCGGCCATCGCCCAGGGCCGGCCGGTGCTCTTCTATTACTGGGCGCCGACGCCGCTGCTGGGACGCTTCAAACTGGTGCAGCTGGAGGAGCCGCCCTTCAATGAAGAAGCCTGGAAGACCCTGACCGATCCGAACAATCCCAGTCCGAAGGGTTCGCGCTCGCTGCCAGCGAAGATCAGCATCGGCGTGTCCCGCGACTTCCATGACAAGGCGCCACAGCTGGTGCAGGTATTCGAGAAGGTCGAGCTGCCGCTGCCGATGTTCAACGCGCTGCTGGCGGACATGGCCGAGCACCACCGGGACGTGGCGGATGTGCGGGCAAAGTTCTTCCGTGAGCACCGGGAGCTGTGGTCGAAGTGGGTGACGACGGAGGCCGCTACCAGGATTGATGCGAGCTTGAAGTAGGGCGTACAACCGTTTGCGGTTGTACGCCAAGTCGCCGAGCCCGATCGGATGAGCCGAGGCCGGGATCGTGGCGCGCTGCCGTCACGGTCACGCGGCGTATAACGCCGAACGTCATACGCCCTGCGCAGCTTGTCTATACAACCTGTGGCCCTTCGTAGCGAGTGGTGTTACCGAACGCAACGAAACGGTGCGCGTAGGCCTTCTTCTGGTGCGCCTGTCTGTCAGACGGCAGTTTCTGTCAGCCGCTAAGGCTTCCCGCTACTTCGTTTTTTATTATTACAAATCAATTAGTTGTCTTGTTTTCCTGGCGAACGAAGGGCTCCGCCAGGCAAGGTTGGCCTTTCCTTTGCTTATACTTGTACATACAAGCATAGACATGATGGTGACGAGCCCCTCGGCACCGTCCAACGAACCGCCAGAGCCCTCACCGGCTTAACGATCCGAGCAAGCGAAGGAGCCTTCCGTGACCAAATTCCGCGACGTCGAAATCCGTGCCCCGCGCGGCACCCAACTGAACGCCAAGAGCTGGCTGACCGAAGCGCCGCTGCGCATGCTGATGAACAACCTCGACCCGGAAGTCGCCGAGAATCCGAAGGAACTGGTGGTCTACGGCGGCATCGGCCGCGCCGCGCGCAACTGGGAGTGCTACGACAAGATCGTCGAGACCCTGAAGGAGCTGAATGAAGACGAGACCCTGCTGGTGCAGTCCGGCAAGCCGGTCGGCGTCTTCAAGACCCACGCCAACGCCCCGCGCGTGCTGATCGCCAACTCCAACCTGGTGCCGCACTGGGCCAACTGGGAGCATTTCAACGAACTCGACGCCAAGGGCCTGGCCATGTACGGCCAGATGACCGCCGGCTCGTGGATCTACATCGGCAGCCAGGGCATCGTCCAGGGCACCTACGAAACCTTCGTCGAAGCCGGCCGCCAGCACTACGACGGCAGCCTGAAAGGCAAGTGGGTGCTCACCGCGGGCCTCGGCGGCATGGGCGGTGCCCAGCCGCTGGCCGCGACCCTGGCCGGCGCCTGCTCGCTGAACATCGAATGCCAGCAGAGCCGCATCGACTTCCGCCTCGCCAGCCGCTACGTCGACGAGCAGGCCAAGGACCTCGACGATGCCCTGGCGCGCATCGCCAAATACACCGGCGAGGGCAAGGCCATCTCCATCGCCCTGCTGGGCAACGCCGCGGAAATCCTCCCGGAACTGCTCAAGCGTGGCGTACGCCCGGACATGGTCACCGACCAGACCTCCGCCCACGACCCGCTCAACGGCTACCTGCCGGCCGGCTGGACCTGGGAGCAGTACCGCGACCGCGCGCAGACCGAACCGGCTGCCGTGGTGAAGGCCGCCAAGCAGTCCATGGCCGTGCACGTCAAAGCCATGCTGGAGTTCCAGAAGCAGGGCGTGCCGACCTTCGACTACGGCAACAACATCCGCCAGATGGCCAAGGAAGAGGGCGTCGAAAACGCCTTCGACTTCCCCGGATTCGTCCCGGCCTACATCCGCCCGCTGTTCTGCCGCGGCATCGGCCCGTTCCGCTGGGCGGCGCTGTCCGGCGACGCCGAGGACATCTACAAGACCGACGCCAAGGTCAAGGAACTGATCCCGGACGACGCCCACCTGCACAATTGGCTGGACATGGCCAAGGAACGCATCAGCTTCCAGGGCCTGCCGGCGCGCATCTGCTGGGTCGGCCTGGGCCAGCGCGCCAAGCTCGGCCTGGCGTTCAACGAAATGGTCCGTCGCGGCGAGCTGAAGGCGCCCATCGTGATCGGTCGCGACCACCTCGACTCCGGCTCGGTGTCCAGCCCCAACCGCGAGACCGAAGCCATGCGCGATGGCTCCGATGCGGTGTCCGACTGGCCGCTGCTCAACGCCCTGCTGAACACCGCCAGCGGCGCGACCTGGGTCTCGCTGCACCACGGCGGCGGCGTGGGCATGGGCTTCTCCCAGCACTCGGGCATGGTGATCGTCTGCGACGGTACCGACGAGGCTGCCGCGCGTATCGCTCGAGTACTGACCAACGACCCAGGCACCGGCGTGATGCGCCATGCCGACGCCGGCTACCAGATCGCCATCGACTGCGCGAAGGAGCAGGGCCTGAACCTGCCGATGATCACCGGCAAGTAATTCGGCAACAGCCAACCAGGACCAGGGAGAGGGCCGCCGCACGGCGTGGTGCGGCGGCCCGGTCCGTGAAGCAGCAGTACATCGACCGACAAGAAATCCCCTCGGGAGAACAATAACGATGTCCCAGGCCAGTGATAGCTCCAAACCCCTGATCGAAGTGCGTTCGATCGACTACATCCCCGAGGCCGAGCGCCACGGCAAGCTCTACAGCCAGTTCACCCTGTGGCTGGGTGCCAACCTGCAGATCACCGCCATCGTCACCGGTGCCCTCGCCGTGGTGCTCGGCGGCGATGTGTTCTGGTCGCTGATCGGCCTGCTCATCGGCCAGCTGCTCGGTGGCGGCGTGATGGCGCTGCACGCGGCGCAAGGGCCCAAGCTCGGCCTGCCGCAGATGATCTCCAGCCGTGTGCAGTTCGGCGTCTACGGCGCGGCCATCCCGATGGTGCTGGTGTGCCTGATGTACCTGGGCTTCACCGCTACCGGCACGGTGCTCTCCGGCCAGGCGCTGGGGCAGCTGTTCGGCGTCAGCGATAGCCTGGGCATCCTGATGTTCGCCAGCGTCATCGTGCTGGTCACCGTGCTCGGCTACCGCGTCATCCACGTTATCGGCCGCCTCGCCAGCGTCATCGGGGTGATCGCCTTCGTCTACCTGTTCAGTCGCCTGATGAGCCAGACCGACGTCAGCGCGCTGCTGGAGATTCGTCATTTCAGCTGGAGCGGCTTCCTGCTAGCGGTATCGCTGGCGGCGTCCTGGCAGATCGCCTTCGGGCCCTATGTCGCGGACTACTCGCGCTACCTGCCGGGCAAGACGTCTTCGCTGAAGACCTTCCTCGCCGTCGGCGCCGGTTCGGTGATCGGCGCGCAGGTGGCGATGATCTTCGGCGTGTTCGCCGCGGCCATGGCCAACGGGCAGTTCGCCGGCCGTGAAGTGGCCTACATCGTCGGCCTCAGCGGCAGCGGGGCGGTCGCCGCACTGCTGTACTTCGCCATCGCCTTCGGCAAGATCACCATCTCGACGCTGAACTCCTACGGCAGCTTCATGTGCATCGCCACCATCATCAGCGGCTTCCGTGGCCACCTGGAAGTGACGCGTCTGCAACGCCTGGTGTTCGTCCTGCTGATCGTCGGTGCCGCGACCCTGATCGCGCTGCTCGGCCAGCACTCGTTCCTCGGCGCATTCAAGTCCTTCATCCTCTTCCTGCTGGCCTTCTTCACCCCGTGGAGCGCGGTCAACCTGGTGGACTACTACTGCGTCACCCGCGAGCACTACGACGTACCGGCGCTCTCCGATCCGGATGGCCGCTACGGTCGCTGGAACATTCCCGGCATCAGCGTCTATGTGATCGGCGTCCTGGTGCAGTTGCCGTTCATTTCCACCAAGTTCTACACCGGCCCGCTGGTGGACGCCCTGGGTGGCGTGGATATCTCCTGGATCATCGGCCTCGTGGTTCCGGCCGTTCTCTATTACCTGGTCGCCCGCCGCGTCACGCGGGCAGTACCGGACCGGCTGATCCTGCCGGCCCGCACCTGAACAGACCGGCCCGGCCGCGCGGCCACGAGCCTGCGCGGCCCTTGCACTGCCCAACCTCATTCACGTTTAGGAGCATCAGATGAACAACACCAAGAAGACGCTGCTGGGCCTGTTCCTGTCCGCCGGCCTGCTGGCCGGCACCACGGCCCAGGCCGCCGGCTGGTGCGAGAGTGGCAAGCCGGTGAAATTCGCCGGGCTGAACTGGGAGAGCGGCATGCTGCTCACCGACCTCATGCAGATCATCCTGAAGAACGGCTACGGCTGCGAAACCGACAGCCTGCCGGGCAACTCCATCACCATGGAACAGGCGCTGGCGAACAACGACATCCAGATCTTCAGTGAGGAATGGATCGGCCGCAGCGATGCCTGGAACAAGGCCGCCGCCGCGAACAAGGTGGTCGGCGTGGGCGCGCCCATCGTCGGCGCCACCGAGGGCTGGTACGTGCCGCGCTTCGTGATCGAGGGCGACAAGGCACGCAACATCGAAGCCAAGGCGCCGAACCTGAAGGCCGTCACCGACCTGGCCCAGTACGCCGAAGTCTTCCGCGATCCGGAAGAGCCGGGCAAGGGCCGCTTCTACAACTGCCCGGCCGGCTGGACCTGCGAGCTGGAAAACTCCGAGATGCTGAAGAAGTACGGCCTCGAGGACAAGTACACCAACTTCCGCCCCGGCACCGGCCCGGCCCTGGATGCCGCGGTGCTGTCGAGCTACAAGCGCAAGGAGCCTATTCTCTTCTATTACTGGTCGCCGACGCCGCTGATGGGCCAGGCCGACCTGGTGAAGCTGGAAGAACCGGGCGTGAACAAGGACGTGAAGATCCAGGTCGGCCTGTCCAGGGCCTTCCACGACCAGGCCCCGGAACTGGTGGCCGTGCTGGAGAAGGTCAACCTGCCCATCGACCTGCTGAACCAGAACCTGGCGAAGATGGCCAAGGAGAAACTCACCTCCGAGCAACTGGCCAAGGCCTTCCTCAAGGAACACCCGGAAGTGTGGACCACCTGGGTCAGCGAGGACGCTGCGAAGAAGGTCCAGGCCGCGCTCTGACGCCGCCGAACCCGGAAGGAGCCCCGGCTCCTTCCGGTGATGCCCACTCCTGACGAGTACGTGCCATGTTTCCCGAACGCTTCACCTTCTCCATCGCCGACTGGGTCAACGGTTGGGTCGATGCCCTGGTTACCAACTACGGCGACGTGTTCCGCCACATCTCCGACACCCTGCTGTGGGCCATCGTCAACCTGGAGAGCGTGCTGCGAGCCACGCCCTGGTGGCTGATGCTGGCCATCGTCGCCGGCATCGCCTGGCACGCCACGCGGCGCATCCTGCCGACCGTGGTGATTGTCGGGCTGCTGTTCCTGGTCGGCGCCGTGGGCCTGTGGGACAAGCTGATGCAGACCCTCGCGCTGATGATGGTCGCCACGATCATCTCGGTGCTGATCGGCATCCCGCTGGGCATCGTCGCGGCACGCAGCGACCGCTTCCGCGCCGTGCTGCTGCCGCTGCTGGACATCATGCAGACCATGCCCAGCTTCGTGTACCTGATCCCGGTGCTGATGCTGTTCGGCCTGGGCAAGGTGCCGGCGATCTTCGCCACCGTGATCTACGCCGCGCCGCCGCTGATCCGCCTCACCGACCTGGGCATTCGCCAGGTCGACCGCGAGGTCATGGAAGCCATCACCGCCTTCGGCGCCAACCGCCGCCAGCAACTCTTCGGCGTGCAACTGCCGCTGGCGCTGCCGAGCATCATGGCCGGCATCAACCAGACCACCATGATGGCCCTGTCGATGGTGGTCATCGCCTCGATGATCGGCGCCCGTGGGCTGGGCGAGGACGTGCTGGTGGGCATCCAGACGCTCAACGTCGGCAAGGGCCTGGAGGCGGGTCTCGCCATCGTCATCCTCGCCGTGGTCATCGATCGCATCACCCAGGCTTACGGCCGCTCGCGCCACCATGAGGCCAGCAAATGAGCAAGATCCAGGTCAAGAACGTCTACAAGATCTTCGGCGCCAAGGCCGACGCCGCCCTGGCGATGATCCGTCAGGGCAAGAGCAAGGCCGAGGTACTGGCCGCCACCGACTGCGTGGTCGGGGTGAACGACCTCTCGCTGTCCATCGAGGCCGGGGAAATCTTCGTCATCATGGGCCTCTCCGGCTCCGGCAAGTCGACCCTGGTGCGCCACTTCAACCGCCTGATCGACCCCACCAGCGGGCAGATCCTGGTGGATGGCGAGGACGTCCTCGCCTACGACGCGGCCGCGCTGGAAAACTTCCGCCGCCGCAAGATCAGCATGGTGTTCCAGAGCTTCGGGCTGCTGCCGCACAAGAGCGTGCTCGACAACGTCGCCTACGGCCTGAAGATTCGTGGCGAGAGCAAGGCGCTGTGCCAGGAGCGCGCGCTGCACTGGATCGCCACCGTGGGCCTGAAGGGCTACGAGAAGTCCTACCCGCACCAGCTCTCCGGCGGCATGCGCCAGCGCGTCGGCCTGGCCCGCGCACTGGCCGCCGACACCGACATCATCCTCATGGACGAAGCCTTCAGCGCCCTCGACCCGCTGATCCGCGCGGACATGCAGGACCAGTTGCTGGAACTGCAGAAGACCCTGCACAAGACCATCGTCTTCATCACCCACGACCTCGACGAAGCCGTGCGCATCGGCAACCGCATCGCCATCCTCAAGGACGGCCAGCTGATCCAGGTCGGCGCGCCCAGCGACATCCTGCACAAGCCCGCCGACGAATACGTCGACCGCTTCGTCCAGCGCCGCGTTGCCGCGATCTAACGCCATTCACCGGCGGGGAAGGGGGCTTCCCCGCCTACAGGAGTTCTGCATGTCGTCCTCTTCCACCATCACCTTCGGCACCGGCCCGCTGCGCTGGCAGGACCTGGTCGCGGTGGCGCGCCATGGCGCGCGCCTGCAACTGGCGCCGGCCGCCTGGGCGCGCATCGACAATGCCCGTGGCATCGTCGAACGCATCGTCAGCCGGGGCGAGCGCGCCTATGGCATCAACACCGGGCTCGGTGCTCTGTGCAACGTGGTGCTGCAGGGCGAGCAACTGGCGCAGCTGTCGCGCAACACCTTGCTCAGCCATGCCTGCGGCGTCGGCGAGCCGCTGCGGGACGAGCAGACCCGCGCAATTATTTGCGCGGCCATCACCAACTACAGCCACGGCAAGTCCGGCCTGCATCGCCGCGTGGTGGAAGCGCTGGTCGCGCTGCTCAACCACGGCATCACCCCGCGCGTGCCGTCGCAGGGTTCGGTCGGTTATCTGACCCACATGGCCCATGTCGGCGTTGCCCTGCTGGGCATCGGCGAAGTGAGTTATCGCGGCGAAGTCGTCCCGGCCTTCCAGGCGCTGGCCGCCGAAGGCCTGGAGCCGGTGCAGCTGGGCGCCAAGGACGGGCTCTGCCTGGTCAACGGCACACCCTGCATGACCGGCCTGAGCTGCCTCGCGCTGGACGACGCCACGCGCCTTGCACAATGGGCCGACGTCATCGGCGCCATGAGCTTCGAAGCCCTGCGCGGGCAGATCGACGCCTTCGATGCCGAGATCATCGCGCTCAAGCCGCATCCGGGCATGCAGAAAGTCGGCGCCAACCTGCGCGCCCTGCTCGAAGGCAGCGAAGTGATCGCCGCCAGCAAGGGCATCCGCACCCAGGACGCCCTGAGCATCCGTTCCATGCCGCAGATCCACGGCGCCTGCCGCGACCAGCTGGAGCACGCGGCGAAGCAGATCGAGACCGAACTCAATTCCGCCACCGATAACCCGCTGGTGCTAGGCACGCCGGACGACTACCGCGTCGTTTCCCAGGCCAACCCCCACGGCGAATCCGTGGCCATGGCCGCCGACCTGCTGGCGATTGCCGTGGCCGAGCTGGGCGGCGTCGCCGAGCGCCGCCTGGACCGCCTGATCAACCCGCTGGTCAGCGGCCTGCCGGCCTTCCTGGTCAGCCAGCCGGGCGTCAACTCGGGGATGATGATCGTGCAATACGTCGCCGCCTCCCTGGCCGGCGAAAACCGCCAGCTGGCCCAGCCGGCGGTGGTGGACAACTTCGTCACCTCCGGCCTGCAGGAGGACCACCTGAGCCTGGGCACCAGCGCCGCGCTGAAGCTGGGCAAGGTGGTCGGCAACGTCACGCAGATCCTCGCCATCGAGTACCTGCTGGCCGCCCAGGCCTTCGAGTTCCTCAAGCCGCAGCGCTTCGGCGCCGGCACCGACTGTGCCTGGAGCCTGCTGCGCGAGCGCGTGCCGGCCTACGACAGCGACCGCTGGCTGGCGCCGGACATCGCCCGCGCCGCTGCGTTGCTGGGCGAGCCCGCAGCGCTGCAAAGCGTCGGCGCGAGCATCGGGAGGCTGCAATGAAACACCTCTGGCAGCACTGCCACGCGGCCACGATGAAGGAGGGGCGTTACTCGATCATCGAGGACGCCGCGATCATCACCGAGGGCGAGCGCATCGCCTGGATCGGCCCGCGCGCCGAGCTGCCCGAGCGCCCCGTGCAGAGCACCGACCTGGGCGGTGCCTGGGTCACGCCCGGCTTCATCGACTGCCACACGCACCTGGTGTTCGGCGGCGACCGCAGCGGTGAGTTCGAACAGCGCCTGAACGGCGTCAGCTATGCCGAGATCGCCGCGGCCGGTGGCGGCATCGCCAGCACCGTGCGCGCCACCCGCGAAGCCAGCGAGGACGAACTGCTGGCCAGCGCCATCCAGCGGGCCCGCCCACTGCTGGCCGACGGCGTGACCGTACTGGAAGTGAAGTCCGGCTACGGCCTGGACCTGGACAGCGAACGGCGCATGCTGCGCGTGGCCCGCCGGCTGGAACAGGAGCTGCCGGTGACGGTGCGTACCACCTGCCTGTCGGCTCACGCCTTGCCGCCGGAATATGCCGGCCGCGCCGACGAGTACATCGAGCAGGTCTGCAGCCACATCCTCCCGGCCCTGGCCGAGGAAGGCCTGGTGGACGCGGTGGATGCCTTCTGCGAGCACCTGGCGTTTTCCCCGGCGCAGGTCGAGCGGGTATTCCAGGCCGCCCAGCGTCTGGGGCTGCCGGTCAAACTGCATGCCGAGCAATTGTCTTCGCTGCATGGCTCCAGTCTCGCCGCGCGGTATGGCGCGCTGTCCGCCGACCACCTGGAATTCATGGACGAGAGCGACGCCATGGCCATGGCCGAAGCCGGCACCGTCGCCGTGCTGCTGCCGGGCGCCTTCTTCGTCCTGCGCGAAACCCAGCTGCCGCCGATGGAGGCCCTGCGCAAGCACGGGGTGAACATCGCCATCGCCAGCGACCTCAACCCCGGCACCTCGCCCGCGTTGTCGCTGCGCCTGATGCTGAACATGGCCTGCACGGCCTTCCGCCTGACCCCGGAAGAAGCGCTGGCCGGCGTGACCCTCAACGCCGCGCGGGCGCTGGGCATGGCCGACAGCCACGGCAGCCTGGAAGCGGGCAAGGTCGCCGACTTCGTCGCCTGGGACATCCAGCGTCCCGCCGAACTGGCCTACTGGCTCGGCGGCGACCTGCCCAAGCGCGTCATTCGTCACGGCGAAGAACTATGAGCTGCTTTTCGTAGGAGCGAGCTTGCTCGCGAACCCAGCTCCGCAGCGGGGCTGTTCGCGAGCAAGCTCGCCCCTACAGGCAATGCACACATCTCGCCCGTACTGGAGATTGCTACCCAATGGATAACGTCCTGACTTTCAAACGCGGCCGTGTCCCGCTGCTGATCAGCATGCCGCACCCCGGCATCCGCCTGACTCCGGCCGTGGAAAACGGTCTGGTCGAAGAGGCGCGCGAACTGGCCGACACCGACTGGCACATCCCCCGGCTCTACGCCTTCGCCGAGGAGCTGGGCGCCAGCACCCTGGCCGCCGGCTACTCGCGCTACGTCATCGACCTCAACCGCCCGGCCGACGACAAGCCGCTGTACAGCACCGCCACCACCGGCCTCTACCCGGACACCCTGTTCGACGGCCGCCCGCTGTTCAAGGACGGCCAGACGCCTTCCGCCGAAGAGCGCGCGCGTTACCTCGCCGAAGTCTGGACGCCTTACCACCAGACCCTCACCGACGAACTGGCGCGCCTCAAGGCCGAGTTCGGCTACGCGCTGCTGTGGGACGCGCACTCGATCGCCTCGGTGATCCCGCACCTGTTCGACGGCAAGCTGCCGGACTTCAATATCGGCACCCACAGCGGTGCAAGCTGCGATGCGGAGCTGGCCGAGCGGCTGGTCGCGGTGTGCGCCGACGCTCCAGCCTACCGCCACATCCTCAACGGCCGCTTCAAGGGCGGCCACATCACCCGTCACTACGGCCAGCCACAGGACAACGTCCACGCGGTGCAGCTGGAGCTCGCGCAGTGCAACTACATGGATGAACAGGCGCCCTTCGGCTACCGCGAAGACCTCGCCGCGCCGACCGCCCAGGTGCTGCGGCGCATGCTGGAAACCTTCATCGCCTGGGGCCGCGAGCACTACGGCCGCTGAGTTTCACACAGCCTCCTGCCGCGCCGGGGCTTGTCGGCGCGGCGCCGCCGGACCACGCATCCCGGCGGCGCTTCCCTGGGGCGGTAGGAGGCTGTCTTTTATTCGAGGCGGTGCTGCTACAGCATCTCCAGCCGCAAGGCTTGGGGGCGAGGAGGCCACAGATTGCCGACTGACAGTGCTCTGTAGAGTCATGCACGGGAACTATCCCCATATTTTGTCGAAAGTTCTGATTGATCAAATCCCCCGGCAGCCGCGATGCAGGTGAGTGCTAGGTTCGGACCCCGACCTGACTCGCTGCCATCAAGGATGACGACTCCCGATGATCATCAGCCCTCCGTTTCTTCCAACCTCCAATCCGGGCGAACCGGATAGCGCTTACCTCGACCGCGCGATGCTGGAAGGTATTCCCGGCAATGGCGGCTTTCCGGTCAGCTATGACCTGAACTGGCACGGTGGCGTCCATCTGACCGCGCCGACGGAAAACGGAGTTTCCTTACCCGTTCGAGCGATCGCCGACGGTACCTTGGCGTACATACGTCAACCCACCGCACGCACCAGCGACGAGAACCATGCGCTCAACTATGGCGGTGCCTGGACCGATGACGGGTGCATCGTGCTGCGCCATGAAACCGAAATAGGTGAAGGTGAGTCTGGCCGGGTCGTGTTCTTCTCGGTCTACCAGCACCTCGCGAAGATCAAACTGATCGACCCGGTAGTAGGTGGAAAAATCTACCGACGGGACGAACTGGGGCTGGCGGGCTCCATCCGGGACCCCGAAGCGGCGAAAATACATTTCGAGATCATCGCCGCTGAAGCCGCCTCATTGACTGGGCGCACCAGCGCCAGGCTGGACTACCAGAGCAGCGACGGACGAAGGGACAGTTGCTGGGGGGATGCGCATTTCCACCTGCCCCCCGAGGTCCTGTGCTACGAGGAGCGCCCCGCCAGCTGGGCCAGCTCGGACAACTCCACCGCTGCGATTGTCAGCAGGCCGATGCAAAGCCTGTTCATCCGGCTGCGCTATGCAAAAGGCCAATGCACGCTGACCACCATGACCGAAACTGGTGAGGTGCTGGGTGAGCGTGCGGAAGTCACAGACTTTGAATACGAGCTTTATCAAACGGCCTGCGACCGCTATCCGGCTTGCCCTAGTGCCGGTTACGAGTTGCTACGCTGGGGCAGGGTGATCGGGCCGGATGCCTTGAGACCCGCGCAAGCTGCTCATTGGCGGCAAATTTCCTTACCCAGCGGTCCTGCATGGGTCAACTTGAATGCCACAACCGTGACCTGTTTCAGCGACGCCGACTTCCCTCACTGGCTTGGCTGGCAACTGGTAGACGATGACACCGACGATGATTCGCACTGTCAATCGGCTATTGTTCGTGCGGTGTTGAAGCTGGATGAAGATCCCCTTTTCCCCGACGGCACGGACGCAATCTCCATTGCCAACTCCCCGTCTTATGGCGGCCTGTCCGC
The DNA here is from genome assembly GCA_046940325.1 of Enterobacterales bacterium AE_CKDN230030158-1A_HGKHYDSX7. GTDB lineage: Bacteria > Pseudomonadota > Gammaproteobacteria > Pseudomonadales > Pseudomonadaceae > Pseudomonas. Next base: position 338,464 of record JBKYMN010000008.1, read on the forward strand.
CGAAGAAAAGGATTGGTTGGGTGAGCGATATGAAATCGAACAGGCGCGTAACGTTGCGAAGCTGGGCGAGCACTATCCGCAGCTCAAGCGCTTTGCCTTCCAGTTCCCCACGGAATGGCGCCATGAGGGCTTTGATGCTCGCTATGGCTGGTGGACAAGGATTTTCCATAACGACGAAGCTGCCGTGCAGAGCTATGAGAAGCTGAAGGCTCATCAGAAGGCGTTGGCGTTCTGGGAGGAGGCTGCACTGGATGGCATCGGGAGCACCCATTGGCACTTTCCGCCCCGGCAGTTCATTGAGGCATTTCGAAAATGTGGATGGCTGAGCCAGACGGAACTGACCCAACTGCTACCGATGACTGCATTGCGTAAGGCACATGGGCAGTGGGTGTCGGAGCCTGTCACACTCACGAACCGTGCCAAAAGCCTTCTAAAGGATAATGGAGCAGAGCTAAATAAAGCTTTGCGCACACACGGACTATCTGCACATCCACTACGCTTGGCGGCCTTCTTTGGTAATGCGATGCAGGAAACACAATGGTTCGACACTCTCCACGAAAACAACATGCATGCATGGTACTCACCGTGGGATGGGCGCGGGTACCTACAACTGACGCATGCGGATAACTATATAAAGTATTGGAAATTCCGAGGTCGTACTATCAGTCCTGATCTTAATCAGCAACTCAGGGACGCTGCGGTTACAGCGCGTCAGCAGAATAACAACAGTCCATTGCGTGATGGTAATTTTCCTGGACTTACAGCAGAGATGATCCGCTGGCGTAAGGATGTCTCTGATGGTCGTTATGATCCGGGGGCTAGCGCATGTGCGTACTGGTCTTGGAGCAAGGCGGCCAGATTTGCTGACCAATCTCCTGTGTTGGTGAGGCAGACCACCAACGGAATGCAGACGTTTGTCTATTACAGTAGTATTCCATTTGGTCAGGTGGCAGCAACAGTTAACTATGGAAGACCCTTGAGCGATACTGGAAGTATCGCACAGGTGTATGGTATCCAAGCACGGTACCAAGCGTATGCTGGCGCCTTAATGATTTTGTCTGAGAGGCTCATTTTTCCCGATGCACTTGGACATGAGAAAGAACAGCCAGAGGGCTATCGGCCAAGGAGACCCTGAACATGCGCAATGTTTTTGTCTACGGGTTGGTTTTTTGGGTATCTATGATGGTGGCTGTTCCTGAAGTATATGCAGCGACGCAGAAAGTGAAGGTCGATGATTGTTTATTTCAAGTGTCTACCATTTATGGAGGTTCGGTTGAATTAACAACCGACGGTGCGCCACCTGTTGCAACTTATAGTTTTATGTCGAGATCTGCTGGTCGCCATGCTGTTGATGAGGTTTCTATTCGCTTTACCTGCAATACAAACGAGGGACGGCAAGCGTTTAATGACCTTGGATTTGATAGCCAGGGAGGCAAGTGGGTCTTGCTTAGAAATGAAGATGATCCAGAGGATCTAGCGAGGGTACAGCTGTATGTCTTGAATGGAAATGGTGCTGATGGTGCCGCCGTGACAGATAATCAAACTACCGGAGAGGAGAGCGAGCGGACGCAGGGACTATCATTCTGCCTAACTGATCATAAACAGATACTTTGTGGAACAAGCTCAGCCATCGGTTATGTGGCCTATCCCAAACAATCCAATCTTCCGAAAGTGCTCAAGTTGCTGGAAAGCATCGAGTTCCTTGATCCCGCTTCGCCCTAACGTTGGCACCATGACTACCAAGTAGAAGGGTGGTAGGCGCAGATATGGTGTTGCAGGGGGCATTGCCAATCCACTCTCGCCAGTTTCCAGTCGATGTGTATGTATAAAACTATGTGCAGGGCTTTGGGCACTTTAATGTCTGTCTTTATCGTGGGGCAATCCACAGGTGTTATTGCGCAAGAATATGTGCTTGATGATTGTCATTTTTCTTTCTTTGATCCATATAATGGACGCGCCGATGTCGATAATGAGAGTTCGGTTCATTCAGCTAGTTATATTGCATCTATAGAGAGAGGAGAGGCGCATTCAGTTGGTGAGGTTTCTATTGTATTTGTTTGTAAAACGGCTCTTGGGCAGAAAGCTTTTTCCAATAAGGGAATTGCTCATGATAACGGTGAGTGGGGTGTGATTCCTGATAAATCCGATCCGGAGAATTTGGCGAATCTGAAGGTCTACAGTCTCCGAGGGAATGACGTGGATGGTGCGGCGATAACCTACGTTCAAACTACTGGCGAGGAGGATAGGCGTGTTCAAGGTATTGGTTTTTGCCTCACGAACCAGAAACAAATTCTTTGTGGAACCAGTGAGGCTGTTGGTTATGTGGCGTATCCCAAACAGTCTAGTTTGCCGAAAGTCCTTGAGTTGCTGAAGAGCATCAAGTTCTTTGAGCCAGTCTCGCCATAATTCTGGGGCGATGATTGACGGCGATTCAGGATAGCTATCAAGCTTATGCCAGTGTGCTAATGGTCTTGGCGGAAGGGCTAGAGTTTCCTGAGACTCATGGTAATAAGTTTGAGAGCCCTGAGGGCTTCACGCCAAGGAGGGTCTGATGGTGCATCTATTGTCAAAATTTACCTTAGGCATCGCTATATGTGGTACTTGCGTATTGGTATCGGCGGGGGAGAATCGCGAGGCAAGCTTCGATGGTTGTCGGTTCACAATCGCAGATAGCTATAGTGGCCAGTTGGAAGTGAGCGAATACTCCCCTCCGAAGCAGGCTTTTTATAGATTTAATTTAAATGTTTATGCTCGTCACGCGGTTGACGTTTCTATTGAGTTTAGCTGTGGCACGACTCTTGGGCAGAAAGCTTTCTCAAATATGGGGATTTCTCATAATAACGGTGAGTGGGGTGTGATTCCTAATAAATCCGATCCGGAGAATTTGGCGAATCTGAAGGTCTACAGTCTCCGAGGGAATGACGTGGATGGTGCGGCGATAACCTACGTTCAAACTACTGGAGAGGAGGAACGGCGTGTTCAAGGTATTGGGTTTTGCCTCACGAACCAGAAACAAGTTCTTTGTGGAACCAGTGAGGCTGTTGGTTATGTGGCGTATCCCAAACAGTCTAGTTTGCCGAAAGTCCTTGAGTTGCTGAAGAGCATCAAGCTCCTTGAGCCAACTGAATAGCCCTGCATTAGTTAGCGCAGATTGAGTAGGTCGCTGCGGAACTCCACCGATCAGCTACTCAAGACAATGCCGTGCCAGTTGCCTCTCGGCGTGCCGCACCAGCATCTCCAGAAGCAGCGCCTGGGTGTGTGGTGGCGTTTCGTCGGCGCGGGTCAGGGCGTAGAGCGTCACCTTTACGGTGGGGGCCAAGGTGCGTTGCACCGTCAGGCGCTCGTCGGCGCCCAGCGCAGTGAAGGGATCGACCAGCGCCAAACCCGTCCCAGCTTCCACCAGTGTGCGCGCCAGTGCGTAGGTCTGCACGGCGATACGCACGCGCGGCGGCGGTTCGATATTCGCCAGGTGGCCTTCCAGGCGTGCGGACAGCGGGTCGGAGGTGGATAGCCCGATCATCGGTTCGCCGGCCAGTTCGTCCAGCATCAGAGGTTGACCTAAACGATCTTCCGGCCAGTGCCCGCTTGGCGCCAAGGCCACCAGCGGGCCGCTGGCAATGGGCTGCGAGCGCAGGCCGGGGTGGTCGGTCTGCTGCAGGGTGAGCGCCAGGTCGAGTTCGCGCATCAGCAGGTTCTGCACCAGCTCGCGGGAGTGCTGGGTGGCCAGTTCACAGCTGCTCTGCGGGTAGCGATCAGTCCATTCGCGGATCACCGGCGGCAGCAGCGACAGCGCCATGGCGGGCGTGGCGCCCACGCGCAGGCGGTTCTCCGGCTGGCCGCGCAGGCTCTGCGCCAGGCGCCGCACGCCTTGCAGGCTTTCGCTCACCTTCGCCACTTCGCGCTCCAGCTCCAGCGCTTCGGGCGTTGCCTGCAATTTGCCGCGCACGCGCAGGAACAGCGGGAAGCCCAGTTGCTGCTCGGCGTGCTGCAGCACCTTGGTCACCGCCGGCTGCGAGACATGCAGCAATTGCGCGGCGCCGCTGACCGAGCCGGTCTCGCGGATGGCCTGGAACACTTCGATATGGCGCAGGCGCATGAGCGTTTCCCCTTGGGTGAATAACGTACGCGTATAACGCAAGGTTATGGGTTACCCATCTTTATTCATTGTCCGCCAGCTGTCATCCCGCCCTAAGGTCGAGGCCTGGAATCGATGGGCGGTGAGACAGCAATGGCACAGCGGGTTTGCATCATCGGCGCAGGCGTGGTCGGGCTGGCCACGGCCCATGCGCTGGTCCTGGAGGGATTCGACGTCACCGTACTGGAAGCGCGGGATGCGGCCGGGCTGGAAACCAGCTTCGCCAACGGCGGCCAGCTGTCCTACCGCTACGTGGCGCCGCTGGCCGATGCTGGTGTGCCACAGCAGGCACTGGGCTGGCTGTTGCGCGGGGACTCGCCGCTGCGCCTGCGCCCGCGCCTGGACCCGGCGCAATGGCGCTGGCTGATGCAGTTCACGGCCGCCTGCCGGCGCTCGGTGAACCAGGCCAATGCCCGGCACCTGCTACGCCTCGCGCTGTTCAGCCAGGGCACGCTGGCGCAGTGGCGCGAAGAGGGGCTGGACGGTTTCGACTGGCGGCGCAACGGCAAGCTGGTGGCCTTCCGCGATGAGAGCAGTTTCCGTGGCGCACGGCAGAACCTGTCCGATCCTTCCGCGCAATTCGTGCTCTCGGCGCAGCAGTGCCGCGAGCTGGACCCGGCGCTGGAGCACGCGCCCTTTGTGGGTGGCATCCATACCCCGGGCGAAGAGGTCGCCGATTGCTTCCTGTTCTGCCAGCGACTGGCCGAGCGGATCCAGGCGTCCGGCCGTTGCCGCCTCGTCTACGGGCATCCGGCGTCGAGGTTGGTCCTGCACCATGGCGCCGTGGCCGGCGTAGAGGCGGGCGGCCAGACGTTCGAAGCCGATCACGTCGTCCTCGCCGCCGGCTACCGCAGTGCCGCGCTGCTGCCGGGCGGGCCGCGCCTGCCGCTCTATCCGCTCAAGGGCTACAGCCTGACCGCGCCCGTTCGCGCTGACGATGTCGCGCCGGACGTGAGCCTGACCGACTACGACCGCAAGGTGGTCTACGCCCGCATCGGTGACCGCCTGCGCATCGCCGCCATGGTCGACATCGTCGGTTTCGACCCGCGCCTGGAGCCCAAGCGGCTGGCGCTGATCCGCCAGCAGGCGGTGGACACCCTGCCCGCTGCCTGCGACTACGGCGCCGCCATCGAATGGGCCGGCATGCGCCCGGCCACGCCCACGGGCGTGCCGCTGGTGGGCGCCTGTGGCCCGCGCGGGCTGTGGCTGAACCTTGGGCACGGCGCGCTGGGTTTCACCCTCGCCTGCGGCAGTGCGCAGCTGATCGCCGCGCAGATCGCCGGGCGCCGCCCCGACATCGACACCAACGGCCTCACGCCCGAGCGGCTGGCCGGCTGATTCCATCGGATTTGGAGATTCACCATGCAACTCACCCGCATCGCTACCAACGACCGTCTTTCCGGCGCTATGGTCTTCGGCTCGCTGGTATTCCTCTCCGGGCAGGTGCCCGGTGAGGCCACCGATATCCAGGGGCAGACCCGCGAAGTGCTGGCAAAGATCGATGCCTTGCTGGCCGAGGCCGGCAGCGACAAGGCGCACATCCTTAGCGCCACGATCTACCTGAAGGACATCGCCACCGACTTCGACGCCATGAACGGCGTCTGGTCCGCCTGGCTGCCGGATGGCTGCGCGCCGACCCGCACCACGCTGCAGGCGCTGCTGGCGCGCCCGTCCGTGCGGGTGGAAATCACGGTGGTCGCCGCGCGCCCCTGAACCTCAATCCGACCCACAACAACAAGAGGGACCGAACCGATGAAACGATTTGCACTGGGAATGCTGGCGGCGTCCAGCCTGGTCTGCGCGCTGGCGCAGGCGAACGAAGCGCTGGATGGCACGCTGAAGAAGGTGGCCGAGCGCGGCACCATTACCCTGGGTTATCGCGATGCCTCGGTGCCGTTCTCCTACCTGGGCGACAACAGCGGCCAGCCCATGGGTTACTCGGTGGACCTGGCCGGCAAGGTGGTCGAGCGCATCAGGCAGAAGCTCGACAAGCCCGACCTCAAGGTGAAGTACAACCTGGTGACCTCGCAGACGCGCATCCCCCTGGTGCAGAACGGCACCGTCGACCTGGAGTGCGGCTCCACCGGCGTTACCGCCGAGCGCCTGAAGCAGGTCGCCTTCTCCTACGGCTTCATCTATGTGAAGGGTCAGTTGCTGACCGCGAGGGACAGCGGCATCCGGGACTTCGCCGACCTCAAGGGCAAGAACGTGGTGACCACCGCCGGCACCACCAACGAGCGCTACCTCAAGGCCTACAATGCCGAACACAAGCTGGGCATGAACGTGGTCAGCGCCAAGGACCACGGCGAGGCGTTCCTGATGCTGCAGTCCGGTCGCGCGGTGGCCTTCTACATGGATGACGCGCTGCTCTACGGCGAGAAGGCCAAGGCCCGCGATCCGCACCAGTGGGTGGTGGTGGGCGAGCCGCAGTCGCGGGAGATCTACGCCTGCATGGTGCGCAAGGACGATCCGCAGTTCCTCGCCCTGGTCAACCAGACCCTGGCCGACCTGTATGCCTCCGGCGAGATCAAGGGCATCTACCAGCGCTGGTTCGAGCAGCCGATCCCGCCCAAGCAGCTCAACCTGGAGTTCCCCATGACGGCGGAGCTCCAGGCGATCATCGCCAAGCCCACCAGCGAGCCGGTGCAGTAAGCCCGGCTCAGCGCTGCAGGCCGAGGTGGCGGATCAATGGCTGCGCCTCGGCCAGGCGCTCCCAGACGTCGTCGAGCAATTCGGCGGGGTAGTAGGAGAGGTGGGGCAGCTCCCGGCGCGGCACCCAGGCGACTTCGCGGATGTCGAACTCGTCGCCGCCCAGGCCGCGCAGGTTGTCCAGGCTGACGCGGCCGTCCCAGGCATCGACACGGTAGAACAGCTCCATGTGGAAGCGCCCGGCCACCGGCTCGGCGAACTCGCGCACGTAGACCAGCGGGCCGACTTCCACCGCCAGCCCGGTTTCCTCGCGGCATTCGCGGCGCACCGTGTCGCGGGTGGAGTCGTCCTTGTCCGACTCGAAGCCGCCGCCCGGTGGAATCCAGTACACGTCGCCGGCCACCTCGTGGCGCACCAGCAGAATCTCGTCGTTGCGCACCAACAGGCCGGCGGCGCGGATGCGGTGTTGCAGGGGGGAGCGTCATTGCCAGTCGAGCCTCGCCAGTTTCCAGTCCGAGCCTTCGCGCCACCACTCCAGCTTCACGGAATAGTGCCCGGCGCTGTCGGGGATGAGATTCTCGGCACCGGTCAGAGCGACCTGCGCGTCGGTGTGGCCACGGTTGGAATAGGTCGGGTCGATCCGGTTTTCGCTGCTGAGCAGGATCACCTTGACCTGCTGGTGGCGCAGGAACAGCAGCGTCATGGTGCGCTTGGCCCAATTGCGGTCGAACTCGCCGTTGGCGCGGAAGTCGCCGGCCAGCTGCTCGATCACGGCCCCGCTATTCTTGGCTTCGAGGTTGTCCTGCAGTTGCTTGACCGCGGCGTCCAGTTGCGCGCGCGGGTCGTCCCGGTCGCAGCCGGTCAAGGCGAACAGCAGGAGCAATAGAGAAAGAAACAACTTCCGTGGCATGGCTCACTAACTCCCTTATGGGTTTTTCGCTGGCCCGAGTATCATGCCCGACACCGTGGGGGCCGAAGACTTTCGATGGAAGTCGTGCTGCGGCAACGCGACTTTCTATAAGTAGGCGACAGGCCCTAGGATGGTTACTGGTCCGGGAGCGACCGTACGCACTGATCCAGGAGCGAGCCATGCAAACTTTGTATCCGGAAATCAAGCCTTACGCCCGCCATGAACTGGCCGTCGAGGAGCCGCACGTCCTCTATGTGGACGAGAGCGGCACGCCCGACGGGTTGCCGGTTCTGTTCATCCATGGCGGCCCGGGCTCCGGTTGCGATGCCATGTCGCGACGCTTCTTCGATCCCAATATCTACCGCATCGTCACCTTCGACCAGCGCGGCTGCGGCCGCTCCACGCCCTACGCCAGCCTGGAGAACAACACCACCTGGCACCTGGTGCAGGACATCGAACGCATCCGCGAGCACCTGGGCATCGACAAGTGGGTGCTGTTCGGCGGCTCGTGGGGCTCGACCCTGTCGCTGGCCTACGCCCAGACTCACCCCGAGCGCGCGCTCGCGCTGATCGTGCGCGGCATCTTCCTCTGCCGCCCGCAGGAAATCCGCTGGTTCTACCAGGAAGGCGCCAGCCGCCTGTTCCCCGACTACTGGGAGGACTACCTGGCGCCGATTCCCGCCGACGAACACGACGACCTGCTGCATGCCTTCCATCGTCGCCTGACCGGCCCGGACCAGATCGCCCAGATGCACGCGGCGCGTGCCTGGTCCACCTGGGAGGGGCGCACCGCGACGCTGCGGCCGAACCCGGCGGTGGTCGAGCGCTTCGCCGACCCGCACCGTTCGTTGTCCATCGCGCGTATCGAGAACCACTACTTCGTCAATGCCGGTTTCCTCGAGCCCGACCAGTTGCTGCGCGACATGCACAAGATCGCCCACCTGCCGGGGGTGATCGTCCACGGCCGCTACGATGTGGTCTGCCCGCTGGACAACGCCTGGGCCCTGCACAAGGCCTGGCCCAACAGCGAATTGCAGATCGTCCGCGAGGCCGGCCACGTGGCCGGTGAGCCGGGCATCACCGATGCGCTGGTGCGCGCCACCAACGAAATCGGCCGCCGCCTGCTGAACCTCCCGCCGGAGGCTGAATGAAGGGGCTGATCCAGCGGGTGCGTGGCGCCCGCGTCGAGGTCGATGGCGAAGTGGTAGGCTCCATCGACCATGGCCTGCTGGCCCTGGTAGGCGTCGAGCCCCAGGATGATGAGGCTTCCGTGAACCGTTTGTTGCACAAGCTGCTTAACTATCGAGTGTTTGGCGACGATGAAGGTAAAATGAACCTTTCGTTGAGCGATGTCGGCGGCGGCCTGCTGCTGGTGTCGCAGTTCACCCTGGCCGCGGATACCCGAAAGGGGCTGCGGCCGAGCTTCTCCAGCGCGGCGCCACCTGAAAAGGGCGCCGCGTTGTTCGATCTACTCGTGGAACAGGCGCGAGAGCGTCATCCGCTGGTCGCCACTGGCCGTTTTGGCGCCAACATGCAGGTCCACCTGGTCAATGACGGTCCGGTGACCTTTCTACTGGAGGCTTGAACGCGCGGCAGCTTGTCATATCGCCGTGGGATGATGGTTAGGGCTTATGCATCTAGAACAATGCGTCTCCGGGAGCCGGAAGTACCCGTGGAAAAAATCGGGGAATCATTCAGGCTCACCGGGGTCGGAATTCAATCGCCAGCAGATTGGCATCGCCTTTGCTGGCTTTAATCGTTTTGTGTTCACGGACGAGGGGGACTCGTGATTTTCCGTTCCGTTCAACAACCGCTTTCGCGCCAAATCCTTCGCGGACTGGTCGGCTCCGCCCTGTTGGCGTTGAGCGCTACCCATGCCTGGGCCTTCAATCTCGACGACGTTGGCGAAAAGGCCAAGGCGCTGGCTGCAGAGAAGTACAGCGCACCGACGAGCAACCTGCCATCGGAATTCAGCGAAATGAAGTTCGCCGACTACCAGCAGATTCGCTTCCGTAACGAGAAGGCTTACTGGGCCGACGAGAAGACCCCCTTCAAGATCAGCTTCTATCACCAGGGCATGCACTTCGATACCCCGGTGAAGATCAACGAAGTCACAGCGACCGACGTGAAGGAGATCAAGTACGATCCTTCGCGTTTCGACTTCGGTTCGCTGAAGTTCGACGCCAATGCCACCAAGGACCTGGGCTACGCCGGCTTCCGCCTGCTGTACCCGATCAACTCCCCCGACAAGCAGGACGAGATCGCCACCTTCCTGGGCGCGAGCTACTTCCGCATCATCGGCAAGGACCAGTGGTGGGGCCTGTCCGCCCGTGGCCTGGCGCTGGATACCGCGCTGCCGTCGGGTGAGGAGTTCCCGCGCTTCCGCGAGTTCTGGATCGAGAAGCCCAAGGCCAAGGACAAGCACCTGGTGATCTTCGCGCTGCTGGACTCGCCCCGTGCGACCGGCGCATACCGCTTCACCATCCGCCCGGGTAACGATACCGTGGTCGATGTGAAGGCCCGTGTGTTCCTCCGCGACAAGGTCTCCAAGCTGGGCCTGGCGCCGCTGACCAGCATGTTCCTGTTCGGCTCCAACCAGCCCTCGCCGGAGCACAACTTCCGTCCGGAGCTGCATGACTCCACCGGCCTGCAGATCCATGCCGGCAACGACGAGTGGATCTGGCGCCCGCTGAACAACCCGAAACACCTGTCCGTCAGCGCCTACAGCGTCGAGAACCCGAAAGGCTTCGGCCTGCTGCAGCGCGGCCGCGAGTTCTCCCGCTACGAGGACCTGGACGACCGTTACGACCTGCGTCCGTCCGCCTGGGTCGAGCCGCAGGGCGACTGGGGCAAGGGCACCGTCGAGCTGGTGGAAATCCCGACCCCGGACGAGACCAACGACAACATCGTGGCCTTCTGGAACCCCGAGAAGCGCCCGGAAGCCGGCGAGCCGCTGGACTTCGCCTACCGCATGCGCTGGACCAAGGACGAGGAAGCCCTGCACGACGCGAAGAACGCCTGGGTCATGCAGACCCTGCGCTCGGTTGGCGACGTGAAGCAGAAGAACCTGATCCGCCAGCCTGACGGCAGCGTGGCGCTGGTCGTCGACTTCGTCGGCCCGACCCTGAAGGCGCTGGCCGCCGATGCGCCGGTGAGCACCCAGGTGAGCACCGACGACAACGCCGAGGTGAAGGAAAACGCCCTGCGCTACAACGCGGTGACCAAAGGCTGGCGCCTGACCCTGCGGATCAAGGTCAAGGATCCGAAGAAGCCGACGGAAATGCGCGCTGCGCTGGTAAACGGCGGCCAGACCATTTCCGAAACCTGGAGCTACCAGCTGCCTGCCGATGAATAACACCACCGCAACCACCGCGCCGGTGGCCGACTACCTCGCGCACCTGCCCCTTTCGGCGCAGGAGCGTGAGCGGCTGGCCAAGGCCGCATCCTTCGACGAGCTGCACGAGCAGCTCGCCGGTGATGTCCAGGGTGAAGACGCCGCGCTGGCCTCGGTCGGTGCGCGCCTGCGCCACGGCTATGGCCAGGACCTGGACGATGCCCAGATGCTGGGCATGGACGACAACGGCCGCACCTACCTGAAGGCCGCACCACCGATCCAGCGCACCAAGGTGATTCCCGAGCCCTGGCGCACCAACCCGATCATGCGCGGCTGGCGCCGCCTGACCGGTCGCAGCAACCCGGCCAAGCCTGCCCGCGACCTGCCCAAGGCGCGCTGGCAGCGGGTCGGCTCGCTGCGTCGGTTCATCCTGGTCCTGCTCATGCTCGGCCAGACCAGCGTCGCCACCTACTACATGAAAGGCATCCTGCCCTACCAGGGCTGGGCCTTCGTCGACCTCGAAGAAATCAACCGCCAGACCTGGCTGCAGACCCTGGAACAGGTGCTGCCCTACGCCATCCAGTTCGGCGTGCTGGCGCTCTTCGCCATCCTCTTCTGCTGGGTGTCGGCAGGCTTCTGGACCGCCCTGATGGGCTTCTGGGAACTGCTCACCGGCCGCGACCGCTACCGCATCTCCGGCAGCAGCGCGGGCAGCGAGCCGATTGCCGCCGATGCGCGCACCGCCATCGTCATGCCGATCTGCAACGAAGACGTCCCTCGCGTCTTCGCCGGTCTGCGGGCGACCTACGAGTCGGTGGCGGCCAGCGGCGAGCTGGATCGCTTCGACTTCTTCGTGCTCAGCGACACCAACCAGCCCGACATCGCCATGGCCGAAGAAAAGGCCTGGATCGAGCTGTGCAAGGAAGCCCTGGGCTTCGGTCGCATCTTCTACCGCCGCCGCCGGCGCCGGGTGAAGCGCAAGAGCGGCAACATCGACGACTTCTGCCGTCGCTGGGGCGGCCAGTACAAGTACATGGTCGTCATGGACGCCGACAGCGTGATGAGCGGCGACTGCCTGACCAAGCTGGTGCGCCTGATGGAGGCCAACCCCGAGGCCGGCATCATCCAGACCGCGCCCAAGGCGTCGGGCATGGACACCCTCTATGCGCGCATGCAGCAGTTCGCCACTCGCGTGTACGGCCCGCTGTTCACCGCCGGCCTGCACTTCTGGCAGCTGGGGGAATCCCACTACTGGGGCCACAACGCGATCATCCGGGTGAAGCCTTTCATCGAGCACTGCGCCCTGGCGCCGCTGCCGGGCAAGGGCTCCTTCGCCGGTGCGATCCTCTCCCACGACTTCGTCGAGGCTGCGCTGATGCGTCGCGCCGGCTGGGGCGTGTGGATCGCCTACGACCTGGAAGGCAGCTACGAGGAATTGCCGCCCAACCTGCTGGACGAGCTCAAGCGCGACCGCCGCTGGTGCCACGGCAACCTGATGAACTTCCGCCTGTTCCTGGTCAAGGGCATGCACCCGGTGCACCGCGCGGTGTTCCTCACCGGCGTGATGTCCTACCTGTCGGCGCCGCTGTGGTTCTTCTTCCTGGTGCTGTCCACCGCGCTGCTGGCGGTGCACCAGTTGATGGAGCCGCAGTACTTCCTCGAGCCACGCCAGCTGTTCCCGATCTGGCCGCAGTGGCACCCGGAAAAGGCCATCGCCCTGTTCTCCACCACCCTGACCCTGCTGTTCCTGCCCAAGCTGCTCAGCGTCATGCTGATCTGGGCCAAGGGCGCCAAGGGCTACGGTGGCGTGATCAAGGTGACGATGAGCATGCTGCTGGAGATGTTCTTCTCGGTGCTGCTTGCGCCGGTGCGCATGCTCTTCCACACCCGCTTCGTACTGGCCGCATTCCTCGGCTGGGAAGCACAGTGGAAGTCGCCGCAGCGTGACGACGACGACACCCCGTGGAGCGAGGCGATTCGTCGCCATGGTCTGCAGACCCTGCTGGGCCTGTGCTGGGCACTGCTGGTGGCGTGGCTGAACCCGCGCTTCCTGTGGTGGCTGTCGCCCATCGTCGGCGCCCTGATGCTGTCGATCCCGGTCTCGGTGATCAGCAGCCGGGTCAAGCTCGGCCTGGCCTCGCGCGACGAGAAGCTGTTCCTGATTCCCGAGGAATACGACACCCCGCGCGAGCTGCGTGCCACCGACGAATACACCTACCAGAACCGCTGGCAGGCGCTGAAGGATGGCTTCGTTCGCTCCGCCGTCGACCCGGTGCTGAACGCCCTGGCCTGCGCCATGGGCACCGCCCGTCACGGCCAGTCCGCAGCCATCGAGGCGACTCGCACCGCGCTGGTCGAGAAGGCCCTGGAAGCCGGTCCCGAGCAGCTCGACGGCAACCGCCGCCTGGCGCTGCTGAGTGACCCGGTGGCGCTGTCGCGCCTGCACCTGGCGCTCTGGCAGGGCGAGAAGGAACAATGGATCGGCCCGTGGCGCCACTCGCTGCAAGCCGACGCCCACGCTCCGGCCGTGCCGCTGGCTCCGGTCGCGGAACAGAGCGCCCTGGCGCTGCCCGCCGCGCAGTCCTGATGCCGTGTCGCCCTCATCCTGCTCCTGTGAAGGGCGGGGTGAGGGCGACTCGCCGGTTTCCCCTGTTTTCCCCGCGCACCGCTGCTGGTACCCTGCGCCAGCTATCCAGAAAAGATTGAGATATCCGCCGCATGGGGTACGCTTCGCACCCTTCTGCGCCCGGCATGCCTTGGCGCGCCCGGCTCGATCGCTGGAAAAAACAACAAGTTCTTTCATTTGCTTGGGAGTTTGGGGATGAAAAAGTACCTGGCATCGCTGGTGATGGGCGTCTGCGCCCTGGTCAGCGTGAGCGCGGCTCAGGCCGGCGCCATCGATGAAGCGGCCAAGCGCGGCACCCTGCGCGTGGGCATGGACCCGACCTACATGCCGTTCGAGATGACCAACAAGCGCGGTCAGATCGTCGGTTTCGAAGTGGACCTGCTCAAGGCCATGGCCAAATCCATGAACGTCAAGCTGGAGCTGGTCTCCACCGCCTATGACGGCATCATCCCGGCCCTGCTCACCGACAAGTTCGACATGATCGGCTCGGGCATGACCCTGACCCAGGAACGCAACCTGCGCCTGAACTTCTCCGATCCCTTCATCGTGGTCGGCCAGACCCTGCTGATCCGCAAGGAACTGCAAGGCGAGATCAAGTCCTACAAGGACCTGAACGACGCCAAGTACCGCATCACCTCCAAGATCGGCACCACCGGCGAGTTCGTCGCCAAGAAGCAGCTGTCCAAGGCCCAGTACCACGGCTTCGACAACGAGCCCGAAGCGGTCATGGACGTGGTCAACGGCAAGGCCGACGCCTTCATCTACGACTCGCCCTACAACGTCGTCGGCGTGAGCAAGTTCGGCGCCGGCAAGCTGGTGCACCTGGACCAGCCGTTCACCTACGAGCCGCTGGCCTTCGGTCTGAAGAAGGGCGACTACGACTCGATCAACTTCATCAACAACTTCCTCAAGCAGATTCGTGAAGACGGCACCTACGATCGCCTGCACGACAAGTGGTTCAAGAACACCGACTGGCTGAAGGACATGGAATAATCCACGTCTGACGCAGGTTGTCCCGACGCGCAGGCCATAAGCCTGCGCGTTCGCATTTTCACGGTAGAGATTCGTGGCTAGAACGAAACGCGCAACCTGGCCCTGGCACGGGCTGACCGGACTGATCCTGCTGTTGATCGGCCTGGCCCTCTGGTACTCCACCTCGCTGATCTCCTACGAGTGGCGCTGGAACCGCGTCCCGCAGTACTTCGCCTACCAGGCCGAGGAACCGCAGCGGGCCGAGGCCATCTCGCGGGTCGAGAAGATCGAGGAGCAGGGCAGCGATGCCCGCGTCACTCTGCTGGACGAGGACGGCAAGCAGCAGGTGCTGACGGTGGCTGCCGACAGCCTGCAGTTCTCCGAGAACGACGACGTCGCCGAGGGCGATGTGGTCGGTTCGACCCGCCACTGGGCCGCCGGCCCTCTGGCCTGGGGCCTGTGGACCACGGTGTGGATCTCCTTCGTCTCCGGCGCGTTCGGCCTGATCATCGGCCTGTTCACCGGCCTCTGCCGCCTGTCGAAGAACCCGACGCTGCATGACCTCTCGACCCTCTATGTCGAGCTGGTGCGCGGCACGCCGCTGCTGGTGCAGATCTTCATCTTCTACTTCTTCATCGGCACCGTGCTGAACCTCTCCCGCGAGTTCGCCGGGGTGGCGGCGCTGGCGCTGTTCACTGGCGCCTATGTGGCCGAGATCGTCCGCGCTGGAGTACAGTCCATTGCCCGTGGCCAGGACGAGGCCGCGCGTTCCCTGGGCCTTAACGCCGCGCAGTCGATGCGCCACGTGATCCTGCCGCAGGCCTTCAAGCGCGTGCTGCCGCCGCTGGCCGGGCAGTTCATCAGCCTGGTCAAGGACACTTCGCTGGTCTCGGTGATCGCCATCACCGAACTGACCAAGAGCGGCCGCGAGGCGATCACCACCTCGTTCTCCACCTTCGAGATCTGGTTCTGCGTCGCCGCGCTCTATCTCGTGATCAACCTGCCACTGTCCCACCTGGCGGGGCGCCTGGAGCGGAGGCTCGGCCAAAGTGATTGAAGTCCGTAACCTGTGCAAAACCTATGAGACGCCCGGGTTGCTGGTGCGTGCGGTGGATGATGTCACCACGGGCGTGGCCAAGGGCGAAGTGGTGGTGGTGATCGGGCCGTCCGGCTCGGGCAAGTCCACCTTCCTGCGCTGCCTGAACGGCCTGGAAGAGTTCGACTCGGGCTCGGTGAGCATCGATGGCGTCGACCTCGCCAACCCGAAGACCGACATCAACGCCTACCGCCGCGAAGTCGGCATGGTGTTCCAGCACTTCAACCTGTTCCCGCACATGACCGTGCTGGAGAACCTCTGCCTGGCGCAGAAGGTCGTGCGCAAGCGTGGCAAGGCCGAGCGCGAGGCCAAGGCCCGTGCGCTGCTGGAGAAGGTCGGCATCGGCCAGAAGGCCAATGAGTACCCGTCGCGCCTCTCCGGCGGCCAGCAGCAGCGTGTGGCCATTGCCCGTGCGCTGTGCATGGACCCGAAGGTGATGCTGTTCGACGAGCCTACCTCGGCGCTCGACCCGGAGATGGTCGGCGAGGTGCTGGACGTGATGAAGACCCTGGCCGTGGAAGGCATGACCATGGTCTGCGTGACCCATGAGATGGGCTTCGCCCGCGAAGTGGCCGACCGTGTGCTGTTCTTCGACCACGGCAAGCTGCTGGAAGACGCCGCCCCGGCGGAGTTCTTCGCCCAGCCCAAGGATGCCCGTGCGCAGACCTTCCTGCGGCAGGTGCTGTGAGGTTTTCGCCGCAGTGAGAGAGCCGCCTTCGGGCGGCTTTTTTGTGCGCGTTCGGCAAGGCGGGGACTGCTGTAGGAGCGGGCCATGCCCGCGATCGCGCCCATGGGGCGATCCTGCAGTATCTGGCGTTGGCCGAATTCCGGGCAAAAAGAAACCGCCCCGAAGGGCGGTTTCTTCTACAGCATCACTCGCGGTTGCGGGTCAGCAGCGCGGGACGCTCGGTCTTGCGGCGCGGTTCCAGCTCTTCCAGCTGCTCCGGCGTCGGGAAGCGGTCGGTGCGGACCAGGTCGCGCTTGTTGATCACTACCGGCTGACGGGTCGGCTTGGCGGCGCCGTACTCGCTCGGTTCGCGAAGCGGGGCGTCGTTCATGCGAGAAGCGGGCGCTTTGCCACCGCGTTTGCGCTGGCCTTGCTTGCCCTGGCCGTTGCCACCCTGGCCCTGGCCCTGGGTACGACCGCCGCCGCCAGGCTTCTTGGCAGCACGGCCCTGGCCTTGACCTTGGCCTTGACCCTGGCTGCGATTCTGCCCTTGGCCCTGACCTTGGCCGCCGCCCTGACCACCCTGGCCACGAGCGCGTTGCTGGCCCTGACCCTGGTTCTGGCCTTGACCCTGGCCCTGACCGCCACGGCGGCGCTGGCCGCGTTGCTGGTCCTTGTCCGGGAAGGGGCTGACGTAGTCGGCGCGGTTGCCGAAGTTGTCGAAGTCGTCGTCGAGGAACTCTTCCGGATCGCGGTTGCCGTCGGCCTTCGGTGCGCGAGCCGGTTTGCCCTGCTGCTGACGGCCCTGGCCCTGCTGGTCCTGCTGGCGGGGCTGGCGCGGTTGACGGGGCTCGCGTGGCTGGGTATTGGCATTGGCGTTCGGTTGAGCGTCGCCGCCCTGGCCGTCGCCTTTCTTCTTGCCGCGACCGCCTCGACGGCGGCGCTTGCCGGCGGGCTTGTCGCCCTCGGCAAATTCGCCTTCAGCGGCAGGGGCGGCGTTCTGCTGTTCTTCGCCCTGGGCCTGCTGCGGCTTGTCCTTGTTGCGGTCCTTGCGCTCGCCACGCTTGGCCTTGTCCTTGCGCGGTTGGCGCTGGGGGGCTTCCTTCGGCTCGGGCTGCGCGACTTCCGGCAACACGGTGTCAGGGTCGAAGCCCTGCATGTCGCCATCGGGGATGCGCTGCTTGGTCAGGCGCTCGATGGCCTTGAGCAGCTTGTCCTCGTCCGGCGCCACCAGCGAGATGGCCTCACCGGTACGACCGGCGCGGCCGGTACGGCCGATGCGGTGGACGTAGTCTTCCTCGACGTTGGGCAGCTCGTAGTTGACCACATGGGGCAACTGGTCGATGTCCAGGCCGCGGGCGGCGATGTCGGTGGCGACCAGGATGCGTACGTCGTTGGCCTTGAAGTCGGCCAGGGCCTTGGTGCGCGCGTTCTGGCTCTTGTTGCCGTGGATCGCGGCAGCCGGCAGGCCGTGCTTGGTCAGGTACTCGGCCAGGCGGTTGGCGCCGTGCTTGGTGCGGGTGAACACCAGCACCTGCTCCCAGGCGCCCATGGTCACCAGGTGTGCCAGCAGGGCGCGTTTCTGTACGGACGGAATTCGGAACACGCGTTGTTCGATGCGCTCGACGGTGGTGTTCGGCGGGGTGACCTCGATGCGCTCCGGGTTGTGCAGGAGCTTGTTGGTGAGGTCGATGATGTCTTTGGAGAAGGTCGCCGAGAACAGCAGGTTCTGGCGCTTGGCCGGCAGCTTGGCGAGGACCTTCTTCACATCGTGGATGAAGCCCATGTCGAGCATGCGGTCGGCCTCGTCGAGGACGAGGATTTCCACCCGGGACAGATCGACGCTGCCCTGACCGATCAGGTCGAGCAGGCGGCCGGGGCAGGCGACCAGGACGTCGACGCCCTTGGACATCGCCTGGACCTGCGGATTCATGCCGACGCCACCGAAGATGCACGCACTCTTCAGGGGCAGGTCGCGGGCGTAGACCTTGAAGCTGTCATGCACCTGGGCCGCCAGCTCGCGGGTCGGGGTCAGTACCAGGACGCGGGCCTGGCGCGGGCCGTGGCGGTGTTCGCGGTCCGGGTGGCCTTCGGGGAACAGGCGTTCGAGCACCGGGAGGGCAAAGCCGCCGGTCTTGCCGGTGCCGGTCTGGGCGGCAACCATGAGGTCGCGGCCTTGCAGTACAGCGGGGATGGCGCGTTCCTGAACGGGAGTGGGGCGCGCGTAGCCGGCGGCTTCAACGGCGCCAGCCAGGGCCTCGGAGAGACCGAGGGAGGAAAAGGACATGCGGGGTTCCTGTAGGCCGGCGACCTGCCGGCTCGAGGGCGCGTGATTTCAAGCTCGGGGCGAGCGCTCAGCCGATGGCTGGAAGCACCCCGTCCACGATACGCCGGCGTTGCGCTGGCCGGGATCGCGGACGGTAAGCCCGGAGCAATGATCCTCAGCGGGGGAGCTTGAGGTTGTTCCAGAGCGCCAGGCTGGGTTCAGCCTGGTTCAGGGTGTAGAAATGCAGACCGGGTGCGCCGCCTTCGAGGAGGCGTTCGCACATGTCGGTGATGACCTGCTCACCAAAGGCCTGGATGCTGGCGATGTCGTCGCCGTAGGCTTCCAGTTGCTTGCGAATCCAGCGGGGGATTTCCGCGCCACAGGCGTCGGAGAAGCGGGCCAGTTTGGTGTAGTTGGTGATCGGCATGATACCCGGTACGACCGGAATGCTGACACCGAGTTTCTCCGCACGCTCGACAAAATGGAAGTAGCTGTCGGCGTTGAAGAAGTATTGTGTGATGGCTGAGTCGGCGCCGGCTTTGACCTTGCGCACGAAATTCGCCAAATCATCCTCGAAATTGCGCGCTTGCGGGTGAACTTCCGGATAGGCGGCAACTTCGATGTGGAAGTGATCGCCGGTCTCGGCGCGGATGAATTCCACCAGTTCGTTGGCGTAGCGCAGCTCACCGCTGGCCATGCCCATGCCTGAGGGCAGGTCGCCGCGCAGGGCGACGATGCGGCGGATGCCGGCGTCCTTGTAGTGCGCCAGCAGGGCGGAAAGTTCGGCCTTGGTGTCGCCGACGCAGGACAGGTGCGGTGCGGTCGGCACCTTCACTTCGCCGTCCAGTTGCAGCACGGTGGTCAGGGTGCGGTCGCGGGTGGAGCCGCCGGCACCATAGGTGCAGGAGAAGAAGTCGGGCTTTTTCGCGGCCAGCTGGCTCGCAGTGGCCAGCAGTTTTTCATGGCCGGCTTCGGTCTTGGCGGGGAAGAACTCGAAGCTGAAACGGCGTTCTTTCTGACTCATGGTCGTTCCTTCGGCGCCGCGTCATCGCGTGGCTGCCGGCATGTGCCGTTGACTTCAGAAGTAACGGCGGTAGTGGTCTATCTTCGTGCGCAGTCGCTCGGCGCTGGGCTGGTGCGCATGGCCGAGCACGGCCAGGATGCGCTGCGACTGAACATGGTATTCGGCGATCTTGCTCCGCGCCCAGGTCGAGGGTGGCGGCTGCAGGTTGGTGATCCGGTCGCACAGCTTGACGATCGCATACTGCACGGGGCTTTTCGCCAGCTGTCCGAGATAGTCGTCGAAGGGCATTTTCTCGCCATCGATCAGCTTGCTCAGGGCTTGCGAACCCTCGGCGACGAAAGCTCCGAAGTGCGCCTGCAGCTCAGCGAAGGGCACCGCAGTGTCTTCGAGTACATCATGCAGCAGGGCGATCTGGACGGTTTCCGCCAGGCGCTCGATGGGCGCTTGCCGGTCGGCCGCCATCACTTCATTGGCCACCATCGCCAGATGGACCGCGTAGGGCAGCGTCGAGGCGGTCAGCGTCTGCCCGGCGTGTGCGCCGGCGGCGAAGAGCCAGGCCTGGTTGTAGCTGTCCGGCAGGTCCATGCGGTCGTCTTCCAGATGGCAAAGAGGGCAGGCGATTGCTCGTCTGCCCTCTGGCCCATCAGTAGCGGTAGGTGTCCGGCTTGAACGGGCCTTCCACGGTCACGCCGATGTACTCGGCCTGTTTCGGGGTCAGCTGGGTGACGACGCCACCGAAGCCTTTGACCATTTCCAGGGCCACTTCTTCGTCCAGTTTCTTCGGCAGTACTTCGACGGTCAGACGCTGGGCTTTCTTCTCGGCGGAGAGGTCGGCGTACTTCTGCTCGAACAGGAAGATCTGCGCCAGCACCTGGTTGGCGAAGGAGCCGTCCATGATGCGGCTCGGGTGGCCGGTGGCGTTGCCCAGGTTCACCAGGCGGCCTTCGGCCAGCAGGATCAGGTAGTCGTCGTTGGCCGGATCGAAGTCGCCAGCGCCGGTGCGGTGGATCTTGTGCACCTGCGGCTTGACCTCTTCCCAGGCCCAGGTCTTGCGCATGAAGGCGGTGTCGATTTCGTTGTCGAAGTGACCGATGTTGCACACCACGGCGCGTTTCTTCAGCGCTTTCAGCATGCCGGCGTCGCAGACGTTGACGTTGCCGGTGGTGGTGACGATCAGGTCGATCTTGCCCAGCAGGGCTGCGTCAACGCTGGCTTCGGTGCCGTCGTTCAGGCCGTTCTTGTAGGGGGAAACCAGCTCGAAACCGTCCATGCAGGCCTGCATGGCGCAGATCGGGTCGATTTCGGAAACCTTCACGATCATGCCTTCCTGGCGCAGGGATTGGGCGGAGCCCTTGCCCACGTCGCCGTAGCCGATCACCAGGGCCTGCTTGCCCGACAGCAGGTGGTCGGTGCCGCGCTTGATGGCGTCGTTCAGGCTGTGACGGCAGCCGTACTTGTTGTCGTTCTTGCTCTTGGTGACTGCGTCGTTGACGTTGATCGCCGGGACTTTCAGGGTGCCGGCCTTGAGCATGTCGAGCAGGCGGTGCACACCGGTGGTGGTTTCTTCGGTGACGCCGTGGATGCGCTCGAGCATCTGCGGGTATTTCTTGTGCAGGATTTCGGTCAGGTCACCGCCGTCGTCCAGCACCATGTTGGCGTCCCACGGCTGGCCATCTTTCAGGATGGTCTGCTCGATGCACCACTCGTACTCCTGCTCGGTCTCGCCTTTCCAGGCGAACACCGGGATACCGGCGGCGGCGATGGCGGCAGCGGCCTGGTCCTGGGTGGAGAAGATGTTGCAGGAGGACCAGCGGACTTCGGCGCCCAGCGCGGTCAGCGTCTCGATGAGTACGCCGGTCTGGATGGTCATGTGGATGCAGCCGAGGATCTTCGCGCCTTTCAGCGGCTGGCTGGCGGCGTACTTGCGGCGCAGGCCCATCAGAGCCGGCATTTCGGACTCGGCGATGATCAGCTCGCGGCGGCCCCAGGCGGCCAGGGAAATGTCGGCGACTTTGTAGTCAGTAAAAGCAGCGCTCATGTGTAACTCCATTCGTTGTCTGCGAATGGGCGCCGTTGATGCGTTTGGCGATCGGCGGCAGCCGACCGTGACGCGCCCCGTCCGAGCCTGACAAGCCGAAGCGAATCGACCTGCTGCAGCGCCCCTCGGACAGGTGGCGGGAACGACCGGGCAGCGCCGGCCGTTATGGAAGCTCGCGGATTATAGCCATGGCGCATGACAAGCCAAAGGCTTTTGGTCGCGTCCGCGCACTGGATCGCGGCCGGGATCCCCGTCGCGCCCGCGCCAGGGGCCGTGAAAACCCTGGCGCGGGCGTCGTTTCGGGGATCGGGAGGCTCCCGCGTGAGGCGGGCGCCGATTGTCAGGTCAGACTCAGATCACGCCGCCATCGCGCAGCTTGCCGATAGCCGCCTGGTCCAGGCCCAGTACGCCTTCGAGGATTTCCTGCGTGTGCTGGCCGAGGGTCGGCGGGGCGTTGCGGTATTCCACCGGCGTCTCGGACAGGCGGATCGGGCTGGCCACCTGCGGCACGCTGCCGGCCAGCGGGTGCGGCAGGTCCACGCGCAGGCCGCGGGCGATCACCTGCGGGTCGGCAAACACCTGTGCCAGGTCGTTGATCGGGCCGCACGGCACGCTGGCCTGTTCCAGCACGGCGATCCACTCGGCGGTGGTGCGCATCACGGTGGACTGGCGGATCAGCGGGATCAGCACCTCGCGGTGTGCCACGCGCGCCTGGTTGGTGGCGAAGCGTTCGTCGGTGGCCCATTCCGGGTGGCCCGCCAGTTCGGCGAACTTGCGGAACTGGCCATCGTTGCCGACGGTGAGGATGAAGTCGCCATCGGCGGTCGGGAAGTCCTGGTACGGCACGATGTTCGGGTGTGCGTTGCCCAGGCGGCGCGGCGGGTTGCCGGTGGTCAGGTAGTTCAGGGTCTGGTTGGCCAGGCAGGCGACCTGCACGTCCAGCAGCGCCATGTCGATGTGCTGGCCGATGCCGCTGACATCGCGGTGGGCGAGGGCGGCGAGGATCGCGGTGGACGAATAGAGGCCGGTGAGGATGTCGGTCAGCGCCACGCCGACCTTCACCGGGCCGGCGCCTTCCTCGGCGTCGGAGCGCCCGGTCAGGCTCATCAGGCCACCCAGGCCCTGGATCATGAAGTCGTAGCCGGCGCGCTTGGCGTAGGGGCCGAACTGGCCGAAGCCGGTGATCGAGCAGTAGATCAGCTTCGGGTTGAGCGCTTTCAGCGACTGGTAGTCCAGGCCGTAGGCTTTCAGCCCGCCGACCTTGAAGTTCTCCAGCACGATGTCGGCCTTGGCGGCGAGCTCGCGCACCAGACGCTGGCCTTCGGGCTGGGTGAAGTCGATGGTCAGCGACTTCTTGTTGCGGTTGGCGGACAGGTAATACGCCGCTTCGCTGGTGTCGCGGCCGTCGGCGTCCTTGAGGAACGGCGGGCCCCAGGCGCGGGTGTCGTCGCCGCTGCCGGGACGCTCGATCTTGATCACTTCCGCGCCGAGGTCGGCGAGGATCTGCCCGGCCCAGGGGCCGGCGAGAACGCGGGAGAGGTCGAGGACACGAATGTGCGAAAGGGCGCCGGACATGCAATCACCTGCAGCTTGAAAAGGGGCGGGGAGGACGCGGTGCGGGGACTCCACGGTCCTCCCCGGGGCCTCTCGGGCGAGAGGTAAAACGGGCGCCAGCCCCCGGACGGGACTGGCGCGAGGCGCTTAGAAGAACGCCTGGATGCCGGTCTGGGCGCGGCCGAGGATCAGCGCGTGGACGTCGTGGGTCCCTTCGTAGGTGTTCACCACTTCCAGGTTGACCAGGTGACGGGCCACGCCGAACTCGTCGGAGATACCGTTGCCGCCGAGCATGTCGCGGGCCAGGCGGGCGATGTCCAGGGCCTTGCCGCAGCTGTTGCGCTTCATGATCGAGGTGATTTCGACGGCGGCGGTGCCTTCGTCCTTCATGCGGCCCAGGCGCAGGCAACCTTGCAGGGCGAGGGTGATGTCGGTCTGCATGTCGGCCAGTTTCTTCTGGATCAACTGGTTGGCGGCCAGCGGGCGGCCGAACTGCTTGCGGTCCAGGGTGTACTGGCGAGCGGTGTGCCAGCAGGCTTCGGCGGCGCCCAGGGCGCCCCAGGAAATGCCGTAGCGGGCGGAGTTCAGGCAGGTGAACGGACCGCGCAGGCCGCGTACGTCCGGGAAGGCGTTCTCTTCCGGGCAGAACACGTTGTTCATCACGATCTCGCCGGTGATCGAGGCGCGCAGGCCGACCTTGCCGTGGATCGCCGGGGCGGACAGGCCTTCCCAGCCTTTCTCGAGGACGAAGCCGCGGATCTGGCCTTCGTCATCCTTGGCCCAGACCACGAAGACGTCGGCGATCGGGCTGTTGGTGATCCACATCTTGGCGCCGGTCAGGCGGTAGCCGCCGTCGACTTTCTTGGCGCGGGTGATCATCGAGCCCGGGTCGGAGCCGTGGTCCGGCTCGGTCAGGCCGAAGCAGCCGATGTATTCGCCGCTGGCCAGTTTCGGCAGGTATTTCTGCTTGGTGGCTTCGTTGCCGAATTCGTTGATCGGCACCATTACCAGGGAGGACTGCACGCTCATCATCGAGCGGTAGCCGGAGTCGATGCGCTCGACTTCACGGGCGATCAGGCCGTAGCACACGTAGTTCAGGCCGCTGCCGCCGTACTGCTCGGGGATGGTCGCGCCGAGCAGGCCGGTCTCGCCCATCTCGCGGAAGATCGCCGGGTCGGTCTGCTCATGGCGGAAGGCTTCCAGCACGCGCGGGGCCAGCTTGTCCTGGGCGAACTGCTGGGCGCTGTCACGCACCATGCGCTCTTCTTCGGTGAGTTGCTGATCCAGCAGCAGCGGATCTTCCCAGTTGAAGCTTGCTTTGGTCGCCATGGAGAAACCTCGAACGCAGACAGTGAATGACCCGCACAAGTCTAGGCGGGCTCGGTGTGGGCCATCCTAGTCAGCCGTCGGGAAGCCGGGCAACCGACTAATTCGCACGCTGTTGTGCTATTTTGTCACTCCGTAATCACAGGCTTGTTGCTGGATTTCTTGATTTCGCCTCTATTCCAGGCGTTCACGGGGAGTCCTGCGCATCACGATATTCCGAAGAGGCATTCGATGCGACGCAAGATCCCGACCACTGCAGCGCTGGTCGCCTTCGAATCCGCCGCCCGGCACGAGAGCTTCACCAAGGCCGCGGACGAGCTGTCGCTGACCCAGAGCGCCATCTGCCGGCAGATCGCCACGCTGGAGGAGTTCCTCGGCGTCGAGCTGTTCCGTCGCTCGCGGCGCGGGGTGAAGCTGACCGAGGCCGGGCTCAACTACAGCCGTCGTGTCGCCCAGCGTCTGGACGCCGTGGAGCGCGATACGCTGGCCGTGATGGGCCAGCAGGGCGGCGGCACGCTGGAACTGGCGGTGGTGCCGACCTTCGCCACGCAGTGGCTGCTACCCCGGCTGAAGGACTTCAAGCGTCTGCATCCGGAAGTCACGGTCAACCTGACCAACCGCACTCGGCCGTTCCTCTTCGCCGACACCGAGTTCGACGCCGCGCTGTACTTCGGCGACGGCGTGTGGTCCGGCACCGTGGCCAACTTC
Source organism: Enterobacterales bacterium AE_CKDN230030158-1A_HGKHYDSX7 (assembly GCA_046940325.1). Lineage (GTDB taxonomy): Bacteria > Pseudomonadota > Gammaproteobacteria > Pseudomonadales > Pseudomonadaceae > Pseudomonas. The sequence goes on from JBKYMN010000008.1 coordinate 363,769, forward strand.
CTCATGCACGAGAACCCGGTGCCGGTGTGCAGCCCGGAGCTGCTGGGCGGGCGCCGCGAGCTGTCCGCTGCGCAGATCGCCGAGCTGCCGCTGATGCAGCAGACCACCCGGCCCTACGCCTGGCGCCAGTGGTTCGGTTCGCTGGGCATGAGTGTGGCGCACGACATGAGCGGTACCCGCTACGAGCTGTTCTCCATGCTCGCCCAGGCGGCCATGCACGGCATGGGCGTGGCGCTGATCCCGCCGATGCTGATCCAGCACGAGCTGGCCGACGGACGGCTTATCGTGCCGATGCAGCATGCCTATTTGAGCGAAAATGCCTATTACCTGATGATTCCCGAACGCAAGGTGGAATCGGCGACCCTGGGTGCCTTCCGCGACTGGCTGGTGGATGAAGCCGCCCGCTATCGCGCCGAAGCCGGGCTCGGCTGAGCCATGGCAAGGTGCCGGGCAGCGGCCTGATCCAGACTTGCATAGTCGGCGGGGCTTTCCCCGTCATCGCGCTCACGAGGCGCAACCTCCCAAGAAGGAGCTTCCATGAATTTCCATACCCGCAAATGGGTCAAGCCTGAAGACCTAAACCCGAACGGCACCCTGTTCGGCGGCAGTCTTCTGAAGTGGATCGACGAAGAAGCGGCGATCTATGCCATCGTCCAGCTGGGCAACCAGCGTGTGGTCACCAAGTTCATCTCGGAGATCAACTTCGTCAGCTCCGCGCGCCAGGGCGACATCATCGAGCTGGGCATCACCGCCACCGAGTTCGGCCGCACCTCGATCACCCTGAGCTGCGAAGTGCGCAACAAAATCACCCGCAAGAGCATCCTCACGGTGGACAAGATGGTCTTCGTCAACATCGGCCCGGATGGCCAGCCGGCGCCCCACGGCCGCACTGAGATCCTCTACATCAAGGACCAGTTCAAGGACGACGCCATCCCCCAGCCCTGATGGCTGACTCGCCAGGGTGATTGCCTGCGTGCCCGGAGCCAAGCCGAACCGCGGCGAAAACCTTTGCATTTGCGTCGATTGAGTGTGAGCCTGTGCCCGCCCACGGCGGGCGCGGGCCGACGCGAGCTCCCCGCCGATCCAGCAGCTTTCAGCCTGCAGAACAATGACCGGGGAGAGACCATGCACACCACCTTCGCTTCCACGCTGCGCCAACTGGCCGTGGCCACCTGCGCCAGCCTGCTGCTGGCCGGCGCCGCGCACGCCGCCGCGATCAAGGCCGACACCAAGCCCGAGGCCGGCACCTTCAAGATGGGCATGCAGCCCTGGCTGGGCTACGGCCAGTGGTACGTCGCCGAACAGGCCGGCGCCTTCAAGGCCAACGGCCTGGAGCAGGTCGAACTGGTCAACTTCACCGAAGACAAGGACATGAATGCCGCCCTGGCCAGCGGCCAGATCGACGGCGGCAACCTTGCCACCCACACCGCCATGGCCATGGTCGCCGCCGGCCTGCCGGTGAAGATCGTCCTGCTGCTGGACCAGAGCACCAGCGCCGACGCGCTGATCGTCGACCCGTCGATCAAGACCCTGACCGATCTCAAGGGCAAGCAGGTTGCCTACGAAGAAGGCACCACCAGCGACATCCTCCTGCACAGCGCCCTGCGCAAGGCCGGCCTGACCATCGCCGACGTGCAGCCGGTGCCGATGCCTGCCGCCAATGCCGGCAGCGCGCTGATCGCCGGCCAGGTGCCGGCGGCGGTGACCTACGAGCCTTATCTGTCCGCCGCCAAGCAGCAGAACCCCAAGGTCAACCTGCTGTACAAGGGCTCGGATGATCCGGGCATCATCAGCGACGTATTCGTGGTCCGCGACGAAGTGCTGAAGGAGCGTCCCGGCCAGGTGCTGGCGCTGATCAAGAGCTGGGAAGCGGGCCTGAAACACTACAACGAGAAGGGCGCCGAGGGTCGCGCCGCCATCGCCAAGGGCGTGGGCGCCGACGAGTCCGAGCTGACCAGCGCCTTCGACGGCGTGCACTTCTACTCGGTGAAAGAGAACCAGGCCGAACTGAAGGGCGCCTTCCAGAAGGGCTCGTTCGAGCACATCCAGAAGGCCGCCAGCGAAGCCGGCATCCTGCAGCAGCCGGTCACCCCGGCGCAGGCCATCGACGCGCGTTTCGTCGAGGCACTCTGATCCACTGATGCTCTGATTTGCCGATCCATGGCGCGGGGGGGGGGGGGGGGGCGCCGGCGGCCGCCCGCGGGGGCCGGACGGGGGGGTC
>JBKYMN010000009.1:0-354441 GCA_046940325.1 Enterobacterales bacterium AE_CKDN230030158-1A_HGKHYDSX7
GCCGTTTTCTGCCGATCATGGTTTCAAACCATTGCGGTCAGTTCCGATGCAATGGGCGGACGTAGCAAATGCAGGCGGATGGCTTAGTGTGGTGCGATCCCGAATCCCGCGCAGACTGCCGCCAAGGTGTGGGTCGAAGTGTGGGTCAGAAAGCCTGCACTTTCACGGTTCTGCGTCCTACAAAGCTTGCAGGCATTAAAAAAGCCGGCTTGTGGCCGGCTTTCAGGGGGTGGTCCAACCTTACTTCTGGTAGGGCGGACCGCCTTGATTCTGTGGCGTCGCAGCGGGCTGCGCGCGGGGCGCAGATGGTAACAAAGTCGGGACGAAAAGCCTAATCCCGGTCATAAAAAAGCCCCGCACGGGCGGGGCTCCTTCACGGCGCGCGGATAATCCGCGCGACCATCACTTGGCCTGGAAGGCAGCGACGGCCTTGGTGATGTAGTCGTGGGCCTGGGCGGCGTCGCCCCAGCCTTCGACCTTCACCCACTTGCCTTTTTCGAGATCCTTGTAGTTCTCGAAGAAGTGCTTGATCTGCTCCAGCAGAAGGGCCGGCAGGTCGGTGTATTCCTTCACGTCCTTGTACAGGACGGTCAGCTTGTCGTGCGGTACGGCGATCAGCTTGGCGTCGCCACCGGCTTCGTCGCTCATGTTCAGCACGCCAACCGGACGGGCGCGGATCACGGAGCCCGGAGCGACCGGGTACGGGGTCACGACCAGCACGTCCAGGGGGTCACCGTCGTCGGCCAGGGTGTTCGGGATGAAGCCGTAGTTGGCCGGGTAGAACATCGGGGTGGCCATGAAACGGTCGACGAACAGGCAGTCGGTGTCCTTGTCGATTTCGTACTTGATCGGCGCGTGGTTGGCCGGGATCTCGATGGCGACGTAAATGTCGTTCGGCAGGTCTTTGCCAGCCGGGATGCTGCTGTAGCTCATGGACGACTCCAGATAGTGGTCGGGCCGAAAAAGTGCGGCGGATTATAGGCAGATTGCCGTGTCCAAGCCACAGACATCGCCTAGTGGGCCTGAGTTTCCTGATATTCGGGGTGCTCGGCCTGAAGCTTGTGCAGGCGCGAGAGCGGATCTTGCCGGTAGAACAGCGAAAGCTGCTCATAGACTTTGGGATAGGCCGCCTGAAGGAGGTCCGGAGCGGTAAAGAAGTACTCGCTGCTGACCGCGAAGAACTCCGCCGGGTTCTCGGCCGCATAAGGGTCGATGGCGGTGTGCGCCTGCGGGTCGTGGTCGAGCTGGCGGTTCAGGTCGTCGTAGGCGGCCTGCATGGCGGCGGCCCAGTCGCTGACGCGCATGTCGCGGTGCAGCGGCGGCAGGCCGTTGGCGTCGCCGTTGAGCATGTCCAGCTTGTGCGCCAGTTCGTGGATCACCAGGTTGTAGGCGTCCCAGCCTCCGCCGCTTTCCACGCCGGGCCAGGCGAGGATTACCGGGCCCTGGAGGGAGGTTTCGCCGGCGCGTTCGTCGTCGAACTCGTGCATGACGCCAGCCGGGTCGCGGTGCTTCTGCGGGCTGACGAAGTCGTCGGGGTAGAGCACCAGCTCATGGAAACCGCCGTACCAGTTGAGGTCCGGCAGGTGCAGCAGCGGCAGCTCGGCCTGGGTGGCCAGGAGCAGGCGGCGGTAGTCGTCCAGTTCGATGCCCGGCAGCGGGGAGAGGCGCTTGTCGCGCAGAAACAGCAGCGCCCGCTCGCCGAGCCGGCGCACTTCCTCTTCGCTCAGGCCGTCGAGGATCGGCAGGTGTCGGCGCACCTGCGCCCACAGCTGCGCGTCGAGCGGGTAGCGGGCGAGGAAGCGCCGGCGGCGCCAGGCGCTGAACGACCACATGGGCGGATCAGCGCTCGCCGGGCTGGGCCTTGGCGGCGGGGCGCAGCTTGTGGCGGATGAAGCCGATCAGCATGGGCACCAGCGAGAAGGCGATGATGGCGACGATCATCACCGAGAGGTTCTGCTTGATGAACGGCACGTTGCCGAAGAAGAAGCCCAGGGTCACCAGGCCGCCGACCCAGGCGATGCTGCCGGCCACGCTGAAGAACAGGAAGCGCAGGTAGGGCATGTAGGCCATGCCGGCGACGAAGGGCGCGAAGGTGCGCACGATGGGCAGGAAGCGCGCCAGGGTCACGGTCTTGCCGCCATGGCGCTCGTAGAAGGCGTGGGTCTGGTCCAGGTAGTCGCGGCGGAAGACCTTGGAGTTCGGGTTGCTGAACAGGCGCTTGCCCAGGGTTCGACCGATCACGTAGTTGGTGCTGTCGCCGCTGATCGCCGCGACCAGCAGCAGGCCGCCGAGCAGCCAGGGGTCCATGCCGCCGGCGGCGCAGATGGCGCCGGCGATGAACAGCAGGGAGTCGCCCGGCAGGAAGGGCGTCACCACCAGGCCGGTCTCGCAGAAGATCACCAGGAAGAGGATGGCGTAGATCCAGGTGCCGTAGTTGGCTACCGCCATCGACAGGTAGGTGTCGAGGTGGAGAATCAGGTCGATCGGGTTGAATTCCATGAGAAGCCTGTCTGACAACGAGGAGAACGGCCGGGCCGCCCATTATAAGGTGCGACGGGGTTGCCGGGGGCGCGCTCCGTCGAATCCTGCGACGGAGGCCCGCGGGAGGATATTACAGCTTCTGCGTGAAAATCCCGTCGCCGTGATGGTTGCAATGCCCTGTGACAAATACGCCGTGCGACTTTGGGACGGCGACTAGAGGAGGCTCGCCTGCCAGCTGAGCAGGGCGGGGTGTGCCTGTTGGGCGGCTGGCCCCGTGGCGGGCGGCAGTTGCTCGGCCAGCGGAAGGGACGCCACTTCGCGGGCGTTCTCGGCGGTTTCCAGGCGTGCCTCGGCGATCAGCTGCTGCAGGCGGCCGCTGCGGCGCAGGGTGCGCAGGCCACGATCGAGGCTGGCGGCCAGGGCTTCGCCCTCGGCGCGCTTCTTCGGTACCAGCACGTAGAGCGGCTTGACCTCCAGCGGCGGCTCGACGAACTCCAGTTGCTCGCGCAGCGCCGGGGCGTTCTGGCTGAGCAGCTGGTAGCCGGTGTAGCGGTCCACCACGGCCAGGTCGATGCGCCCGCGCAGGAGTTTTTCCAGGTTCTGCCAGTCACTGCTGACCACATCCTTGTTGAGGAAGTCGGCCTTGTCGAAGCTCTCCTGGTTGACGTAACCGCGCACCACGCCGATGCGGTAGGGGCGCAGGCTGTCGAGGTCGCGTGGGTCGATCGGCAGGGCGCGGTCGCGGCGGCGGAAGAAGCCGAGCTGGGAGTCCAGCAGGGGCATCGAGGTATAGAAGTCTTCGCGGCGATCGGCTGACAGGTAGGCGGGCATCAGCGCGTCGAAGCGGCCTTCGCGGGTTTCGTTGAGGGCCCGTTGCCAGGGCAGGAAGACCAGTTCGGCCTTGTCGCCGTTGAGCGCCAGGGCCTCGTTGAGGATGCGGCTGGCCAGCCCGTTGCCCGGCAGGTCGCTACCGACATAGGGCGCCCATTCCAGGGTGGCGACGCGCAGGGTCTGGGCCTGGGCGGTGGCGCCCAGGAGCGCGAGAAAGAGGCAGGCGGTGCGCAGAACGAGCAGGGAAATACACATGGGATCCCTTCATGCGGAGGCCGCGGCGATTCCGATGGTTGAACTCTAATGCGCCGGGCCCGCCGATGCCAGCGGGCCGCCCTGCAGCCTGAGCCGGACGGTCAGTTCAGGTCGTCGCTGATCGGCAGGATGTAGTTCTTGAACTCGCTGTCCTCGCGGAAGCCGATGGACTCGTAGACCTTCTGCGCCACTTCGTTGTTGACGCTGGTGGACACGCGCATGCGCACGGCCTGGGTCTCTCGGGCCATCTGCCGGGCGGTCTGCAGCAGGTGGTCGGCGACCAGCTGGCGGCGCGCTTCCTCGGCGACATAGATGTCGTTGAGGATCCAGACGCGCTTGAGCGACAGCGAGGAGAAGCTCGGGTAGAGCTGGCAGAAGCCCAGCAGCTTGTGGTCATCGTCATCCGGCAGGGCCAGGTAGATCACCGATTCCTTGCGGCGCAGGCGCTTCTCGAGGAATTTGCGCGAGGACTCGGGGTAGGGAAGCATGCCGTAGAACTCGCGGTATTTGACGAACAACGGAGCGAGCAGATCGAGGTGGTCGAGCGTGGCTTGCACGATGCGCATGGGCGGGCCTCGGCGGGAGGTGAATGGGCTGGTAGGGCAATGCAGGGGCTATGCCAGCGGATAGCCATCGGTCCGATGCTGCACCAGAATTTGTGGAAAGCGCAATCCAAGCGAGCGTTTGATCTGGAGTGGTTGGCAGACGAATCTTCAGGAACTGTAGGAGCGAGCTCGCTCGCGAACCGCACCAGCGACGGAGTGGCCGGGCGTTAGTTCGCGAGCAAGCTCGCTCCTACGAAATGCCGGCGATCAGGTCAGCAGGAAATTCGCCCCCGGCCCGGAGCCTTCCAGTGTCGGCACCTGCGCCTCGTCCTTCAGATTGACCCCCGACAGCTGCCGCCGGCAGGCCTCGCGCATCAGGTACAGCAGGCGGTGGGCGGCCAGGCCGTAGCTCAAGCCTTCCAGGCGCACGTTGGAGATGCAGTTGCGGTAGGCGTCATTCAGGCCGACCTTCGGCGCCCAGGTGAAGTACAGGCCCAGGCTGTCGGGTGACGACAGGCCGGGGCGCTCACCGATCAGGATGACCACCATTTTCGCCCGCAGCAGCTCGGCCACCTCGTCGGCCACGGCGACGCGGCCCTGTTGCACCAGGGCGACCGGCGACAGGCTCCAGCCTTCGTTGCGCGCCTGCTCCTCCAGGCGTTCGAGCAAGGGCAGGCTGTGGCGCTGCACGGCCAGTGACGAAAGGCCATCGGCGATCACCACGGCCAGGTCGTAGCCCTGGGGATGGCGGTCGGCGTGGCGGCGCAGGATTTGCGCCGATTCCTCATTCAACCGCCGCCCCAGGTCGGGGCGTTGCAGGTAGGTGTCGCGGTCGCTGGCGGCGCTGTGCAACAGCAGCATGTCGCGGCCGCGTTCGCCCAGTTGCGTGGCGAGCCCGTCGCGGTCGAAGGGCAGGTGTACGGCGTCGCGCGCCTGGGCGTGGGCGAACTGGAAGTCCAGCTGCGCACGGGTCGGCAGGCTGGTGCCGGCGCGACCCAGGGCGATGCGCGCGGAGGTCAGGCGGCGCAGTTCCTGCCAGGGATTGGGGATGAAGCTGTCGCTCATCGAAAACTCCTAAAGCGAGAGGCTCTCAGGACAGTTGCGCCAGCGCCTGGCGGAAGGCGCCGGGCAGCTGACTGGCCATGTGCACGCGGCCGTCCTGCTGGCGGAGGATTTCCATGCGTTCCAGCCAAGCCTCGAACTCCGGCGCCGGCTTCAGGCCCAGCGTCTGGCGCGCATAAAGCGCGTCGTGGAAGGAGGTGGTCTGGTAGTTGAGCATCACGTCGTCGGAGCCGGGGATGCCCATGATGAAGTTGATGCCGGCCACGCCCAGCAGGGTCAGGAGCATGTCCATGTCGTCCTGGTCGGCCTCGGCGTGGTTGGTGTAGCAGATGTCGCAACCCATGGGCACGCCGAGCAGCTTGGCGCAGAAGTGGTCTTCCAGCCCGGCGCGGATGATCTGCTTGCCGTTGTACAGGTATTCCGGGCCGATGAAGCCGACCACGGTGTTCACCAGGAACGGCTTGAAGTGCCGCGCCACGGCGTAGGCGCGGGCTTCGCAGGTCTGCTGGTCGACGCCGTGGTGGGCGTTGGCCGAGAGCGCGCTGCCCTGGCCGGTCTCGAAGTACATGAGGTTGTCGCCCAGGCTGCCGCGTTTCTGCGACAGCCCGGCCTCGTAGCCTTCCTTCAGGATCGACAGGCTGACGCCGAAGCTGGCATTCGCCGCCTCGGTGCCGGCGATGGACTGGAACACCAGGTCCAGCGGCGCGCCACGGTTGATCGCCTCGATGGAGCTGGTGACGTGGGTGAGCACGCAGGACTGGGTGGGGATCTCGTAGCGCTGGATGATCGCGTCGAGCATTTCCAGCAGGGTGCAGATCGACTGCAGGCTGTCGGTGGCCGGGTTGATGCCGAGCATGGCGTCGCCGTTGCCGTAGAGCAGCCCGTCGAGCACGCTGGCGGCGATCCCGGCCGGGTCGTCGGTGGGGTGGTTGGGTTGCAGGCGCGTGGACATGCGTCCGCGCAGGCCCATGGTGTTGCGGAAGCGGGTGACCACGCGGATTTTCTGCGCCACCAGCACCAGGTCCTGCACGCGCATGATCTTCGACACCGCCGCCGCCATTTCCGGCGTCAGTCCCGGCGCCAGGGCGCGCAGGCTGGCTTCGTCGGCCGCATCGCCGAGCAGCCAGTCGCGCAGGCCGCCCACCGTGAAGTGGCTGACTGGCGCGAAGGCTTCGCGATCATGGGTGTCGATGATCAGCCGGGTGACTTCGTCGCTTTCGTAGGGGATCAGCGCCTCGTCGAGGAAGTGCTTGAGCGGGATGTCGGCCAGCGCCATCTGTGCGGCGACGCGCTCGGCGTCGCTGCCGGCGGCGACCCCGGCGAGGCGGTCGCCGGAGCGCGCCGGGCTGGCCTTGGCCATTACCTCGCGCAGACTGTCGAAGCGCCAGGTCTGGCCACCGACGCTGTGGACGAATCCGGACATGGCGCTACTCCTCAGCCCTGGCTGGCGAACGACGCGTCGGTGCCGCGGTTGAGGCTGATGACGATGCTGCAGCAGGAGCAGCCGCCGATCATCAGCACCAGGAACACCGAGGCGATGACGCTGTTGAACCAGAGCATCGCGGCCAGGCAGACCAGCGCCAGAGCCAGCGCGATGGCCGGCACCACCGGGTAGCCCGGTGCGCGGAAGCTGCGCTCCAGGTCCGGCTCGCTGCGGCGCAGCTTGAACAGGCTGAACATGCTCATGATGTACATGACGATGGCGCCGAACACGCTCATGGTGATCATCGCCGCGGTCAGGGTCATGCCCTGCAGGCTGATCAGGCTGTCGCTGAAGATCGCCGCGATGCCCACGGCGCCGCCGGCGAGAATCGCCCGGTGCGGGGTCTGGAAGCGCGACAGCTTGGCCAGGCTGCGCGGCAGGAAGCCGGCGCGGGCCAGCGCGAAGAACTGCCGCGAGTAGCCCAGGATGATGCCGTGGAAGCTCGCTACCAGGCCGAACAGGCCGATCCATACCAGCATGTGCATCCAGGTCGAGTTGTTGCCGACCACGGCTTTCATCGCCTGCGGCAGTGGGTCGTTGATGTTCGACAGGGCGCGCCAGTCACCCACGCCGCCGGCGAAGATCATCACGCCGATGGCCAGCGTCACCAGGGTCAGGATGCCGGCGATGTAGGCACGCGGGATGGTGCGTTTCGGGTCTTTCGCCTCTTCGGCGGCCATGGCCGCGCCCTCGATGGCGAGGAAGAACCAGATGGCGAAGGGAATGGCGGCGAAGATGCCGGCCATGGCCGGGGCGCCGAACACATCCGAGCCGGCCCAGCCGTTGAGCACGAAGTTGCTGAAGCTGAAGCCCGGTGCGACCACGCCCATGAACACCAGCAACTCGGCCACCGCCAGCACGGTCACCACCAGTTCGAAGGTGGCGGCGATGCTCACGCCGAGGATGTTCAGGGTCATGAAGATCACGTAGGCGCCGGTGGCTGCCCATTTCGGGTCGAGGCCGGGGAACTGCACGTTGAGGTAGGCGCCGATGGCCATGGCGATGGCCGGCGGGGCGAAGACGAATTCGATCAGCGTGGCGATGCCGGCGATCATCCCGCCGGTCTTGCCGAAGGCCCGCAGGCTGTAGGCGAAGGGGCCACCGGCGTGGGGGATGGCGGTGGTCAGTTCGGTGTAGCTGAAGATGAAGCAGGTGTACATCACCGCCACCATCAGCGTGGTGACGAGGAAGCCCAGGGTGCCGGCGGCGGCCCAGCCGTAGCTCCAGCCGAAGTACTCGCCGGAGATCACCAGGCCCACGGCGAGCCCCCAGAGGTGCAGGGTGCCAAGCGTGGGTTTGAGTTGTGATGCGCTCATTGTTGTTGTTCCTCTCTCCGCAGGGGGCGGGCCGCAGGGGTGTGGACGGATACCTGAGCCTCGATGGTAGTGGCGCGGTGCCCGGCGAGACTTGACCGCTGGAACCGGCTTTTGCCACCCAAGGTCAACTGGCTGTTACCCATCGCCCCACAACGCCCACGGCGCCCGATTCTGGTGCCGGAATTTGTCCTCCTGCCCCGTGCTGTGGCAGCTGCAGGCCAGGCGCGGCGAGCTGTCCGGCGGGTCGCTCATGGCCCGGCGAGGCACGGGATTTGCTTTGTTTATGGGCTCCCAGCTGCTGGGAACGCCCCGTATTGCGTGCCTGATAACAAGATCGGTAACCGACATGAGCCAGCCTCTGTTTTCCCCGTCCGGCCTGAGCCTGCCCCTGGCCAGCAACATTGGCGTGCTGTCCGCTGCCGCCAGCGGCCTGGGTCGCTTCATCGGCGACCAGGGCGGCGACATCGACCGCGTCTTCGGCCGCGCCGGTATCGACCCCGAGCGCCTGCTGCATCCGACCCTGAGCCTGGCGCTGACCAACTACTGCCAGGTGCTGGAAGAGGCCGCGCGGCAGTCGGGTTGCGACAACTTCGGGCTGCGCTACGGCGAGCAGTTCCGCCCCCGCGAGCTGGGCCTGCTGGGCTACGTCGGGCTCTGTTCCGAGACGCTGGAAGAGGCGCTGAAGAACTTCGCCGCCGCCTTCCCCTATCACCAGCACGACACCCTGATCCGCCTGGTGGATTGCGGCGAGTGCTACCGCTTCGACTATCAGGTGCGCCATGGCGCGATCCTCGACCGCCGCCAGGACGCCGAGCTGACCCTGGGCATGGCGCTGAACCTGATGCGCCACGCGCTCGGCCCCCAGTGGGCGCCGCGTGCGGTGAGCTTCGAGCATGCGCGGCCGGAAGGCTGGCAGGAGCATGGCCGGGTATTCGATGCGCCCGTGCTGTTCCAGCGCGGCTGCAACTCGATGCTGATTCCCAAGCGCGACCTCTACGGCCGGCAGATGCCCGAGCGCGACGCCAACCTGCTGTTCCTGGTGCAGGACGTGATTCGTCGCCTGGGCGAACAGGGCGGTGCGCCGAATCTGGTGGAGGACGCCGGTACGCAGATTCGCCTGGCACTGGTCGATGGTGAGCCGTCGCTGGAGCTGATTGCCGAACAGTTGGAGCTCACCACCGCCGGCCTGCAACGCCGGCTGCGCGAGGCGGGATTGAGCTTCAGCCAACTGGTGGAGAACACCCGACGCGAGCTGGCGCTGCACTACCTGCGGCAGCCGCAACGGCCGATCTCCGAGCTGGCCCCGCTGCTGGGCTATTCCGAGACCAGCGCCTTTTCCCGCGCCTTCCGCCGCTGGTTCGGTGTGAGCCCCCGGCAGTGGCGCAGCGACGCCAGCTGAACATTCGCATGTAGGAGCGGGCCATGCCCGCGATCCGCACGCAGGCCGCCGGCATAGCCGGCGATCGCGGGCATGGCCCGCTCCTACACAGAGCACTCTTCCTGTTTTCTCCGGGCATAAAAAAGCGCGGCCCGCAGGCCGCGCAAAGATCGATTCCGGGGAGTCCGCCCGGCGAAACGGGCGGGGACAATCAGCCGCCAGTTATCAGAAGAAGCCCAGCGGGTTGATGTCGTAGCTCACCAGCAGGTTCTTGGTCTGCTGGTAGTGGTCGAGCATCATCTTGTGGGTCTCGCGGCCCACGCCGGATTTCTTGTAGCCACCGAAGGCGGCGTGCGCCGGGTACAGGTGGTAGCAGTTGGTCCACACGCGGCCGGCCTTGATGCCACGGCCCATGCGGTAAGCGCGGTTGATGTCGCGGGTCCAGACGCCGGCGCCCAGGCCGTACTCGGTGTCGTTGGCGATGGCCAGCGCCTCGGCTTCGTCCTTGAAGGTGGTGACGCCCACCACCGGCCCGAAGATTTCCTCCTGGAACACGCGCATCTGGTTGCTGCCCTTGAGCAGGGTCGGCTGGATGTAATAGCCGGTGGAGAGACTGCCCTCGAGCTTCTCGACCTTGCCGCCGGTGAGGATCTGCGCGCCTTCCTGCTGGGCGATGTCGAGGTAGGAGAGGATCTTCTCGTACTGCTGCTGCGAGGCCTGGGCGCCGACCATGGTGTCGGTGTCCAGCGGGTCGCCGCGCTTGATGGCCTTCACCTTCTTCATCACCACGTCCATGAACTGCGGGTAGATGGACTCCTGCACCAGCGCGCGGGACGGGCAGGTGCACACCTCGCCCTGGTTGAAGAAGGCCAGCACCAGGCCCTCGGCAGCCTTCTCGATGAAGGTCGGCTCGGCCTGCATGATGTCTTCGAAGTAGATGTTCGGGCTCTTGCCGCCCAGCTCCACGGTGGACGGAATGATGTTCTCGGCGGCGCACTTGAGGATGTGCGAACCCACCGGGGTCGAGCCGGTGAAGGCGATCTTGGCGATGCGCTTGCTGGTGGCCAGCGCTTCACCGGCCTCCTTGCCGAAGCCCTGGACGACGTTGAGCACGCCCTTGGGCAGCAGGTCGCCGATCAGTTCCATCAGCACGCAGATGCCCAGCGGGGTCTGTTCGGCCGGCTTGAGCACGATGCAGTTACCGGCGGCCAGGGCCGGGGCCAGCTTCCACGCGGCCATCAGCAGCGGGAAGTTCCACGGGATGATCTGCCCGACCACGCCCAGCGGCTCGTGGATGTGGTAGGCCACGGTGGTGTCGTTGATCTCGGCGGCGCTGCCTTCCTGCGCGCGGATACAGCCGGCGAAGTAGCGGAAGTGGTCGGCGGCCAGCGGGATGTCGGCGTTGAGGGTTTCACGCACCGGCTTGCCGTTGTCCCAGGTTTCGGTGACGGCCAGCAGCTCCAGGTTCTGCTCGATGCGGTCGGCGATCTTCAGCAGCACCAGCGAGCGGTCCTGCACCGAGGTCCGGCCCCAGGCATCGGCGGCGGCGTGGGCGGCGTCCAGTGCCTTGTCGATGTCCTCGGCGGTGGAGCGGGGGAATTCGGCGATGGGCTGGCCATTCACCGGCGAGGTGTTGGTGAAGTACTGACCCTTCACCGGCGGGACGAATTCGCCGCCGATGTAGTTGCCGTAGCGTGCCTTGAACGAAACGATGGCGCCTTCGCTACCGGGATGGGCATAACGCATGGTCGGATCTCCTGGGTCTTGTGCTTGTTGGGGAGGACGTTGATTCAGCGTAGAGCAAGGGCCGGGCCATGCCAGTGGAAGGCGCGCCGTGCATGGCCTGGGCGGTCTCGTGACGGTACGTCGGAAAGCGCGCTGTCACGCGCCTGGCACAGCGCCTCGTGACACTTTGTCCCGTATTCGTGACAGTCGTGACCTGACGGTCGGCCAGGCGTTGCATTGGCCCGGCGCGTGGGGGATGCTGTCCTGCGTTCCCGCGCTTTCTGTAGGAAGAGAAAGGTCCTACAAGACTTTCGTGGGAATTCGGGGCTGCCTCCCCGTCCCCCAAGCGGAGAACAACAAGAATGCGCGCCAACGATTTGAGCCGCCACGCCCGCCAGGTCATGACCGTGGCCGAGGGCAAGGCCCCTGCCGGTGCTCCCGGCGCGGACCCGTCGATCGCCCGCTCCTGGCTGCGTTGCCTGGAGCAGTACCACCTCGACCCGGCGCAGCCGATGGCGCCGACCGTGCTGGAGCATGCGCGCATGCTCGAGGTCCGCGAGCACCACCGCCAGGTGCTGGAGATCGCCAGCGGCGAGATGAACAGCCTGCACCAGCAGCTTTCCGGCGCTGGCCACGCGGTGCTGCTCACCGATTCCCGCGGGGTCATCCTCAACTGCGTCAGTGAAGCCGCCGAGCGCCGCACCTTCGAGCAGGCCGGGCTGTGGCTGGGCGCCGACTGGAGCGAAGCCCGCGAAGGCACCAATGGCATCGGCACCTGCCTGGTGGAGCGGCAGGCGCTGACCATCCACCAGGACGAACATTTCCGCAGCCGCCACACCGGGCTGACCTGCTCGGCCAGCCCGGTGTTCGACCCGCAGGGCGAACTGCTGGCGGTGCTCGACGTATCCTCCGCACGCCGCGACGTGTCGCGGCAGAGCCAGTTCCACACCATGGCGCTGGTCAACCTGTCGGCCAAGGCCATCGAGAGCTGCTACTTCCTGCGCCATTTCGAAGACCAGTGGCTGCTGCGTTTCCACCTGCAACCCGACGGCCTCGGGCTGTTCAGCGAAGGGCTGCTGGCCTTTGACGGCGACGGCCGCATCCGCGCCGCCAACCAGAGCGCCATCAACCTGCTTGGCAGCCGCCGCGAAAACCTGATCGGCCGCTCGCTGGAACAGTTCTTCGACTGCTGCCTGGATGATCTGCTCGGCCGCGCCGACCCGCATCCCAGCGCCAGTTGGCCGCTGCGTACCCATGCCGGGCGCCGGTTCTTCGCGCTGCTGCGAGGCCGGCGCGCCATCGAGGCCGCCCCAGTGCTGCCTCGCGCGCCGCTGGCGAAGGGGCTGTGCCTCGACGATGCGCAACTGGCCCATGATTTCCGCCGCGCGCTGAAGGTCTACGCCCATGACGTGCCGCTGTTGCTGCAGGGCGAGACCGGCACCGGCAAAGAGGCTTTCGCCCGCGCCGTGCACCTGGGCGGCGAACGCGCCGGCAAGAGCTTCGTTGCGCTGAACTGCGCGGCGATTCCCGAGACCCTGATCGAGAGCGAACTCTTCGGCTATCGCGGCGGCAGCTTCACCGGCGCGCGCAAGGAAGGCATGCGCGGCAAGTTGCAGCAGGCTGACGGCGGTACCTTGTTCCTCGACGAGATCGGTGACATGCCGCTGGCGCTGCAAACGCGCCTGCTGCGGGTGCTGGAGGAGCGCCAGGTGGTGCCCATCGGCGGCGAGCCACAGGACGTGGATATCCGCCTGATCAGCGCCAGCCACCGTGATCTGGAGGCGCTGGTGGCGACCGGTCAGTTCCGCGAAGACCTCTATTACCGCCTCAATGGCCTGGTGGTTGCGCTGCCGCCGCTGCGTGAGCGCGAGGACCGTGGCGCGCTACTCGACCACCTGCTGGCCGAGGAAAGCAAAGGCCGCAGCGTGCGCCTGGACGACGACGTGCGTCGGCACCTGCTGGATTTCCCCTGGCCGGGCAACGTGCGTCAACTGCGTAATGTGCTGCGCACGCTCTGCGCGCTGTGCGAGGGCGGGCGCATCCGGATGGCCGACCTGCCGCCGGACCTGCGTCGTGTGCCAGCTCCCGCCGCTGCTCCCGGCATCGTGGTCGAGGAGGGCGGTGGCACCCTCGGCAACGCCGAGCGCAACGCGCTGCTGGAAGTGCTCGAAGCGCAGCGCTGGCACGTCAGCCGTGCAGCTCAGCAGTTGGGCATCAGCCGCAACACGTTGTACCGCAAGCTCAACCGCCACGGCCTGAGCCGTAAGAGCCTTTCGTAGGATGGCGTGGAGCGCAGCGATACCCATCAATGCCACGCGCCGGAACCGCATGGGTATCGCTGCGCTCCACCCATCCTACGGTCCTGCTCTCAGGTTCATCCGCGAGGCGGGGCCAACGCATGGTGCACCGGCGTACAACCGCGAACGGTTGTATGCCCTACGGTCCGAGCCTGTGACAGCTTTCGCTGAGCGCCGGGAACCGCCTCCCCACCTCGTCGTCTGATGCCCCGGCGGCGGGCCGCGCGGGGGCGTGCTGTGCTACTCTGCCGCCCATTCGAAGCGCCTGGAAAGGCTTGATTGCAGGAGTCTGCATGCATATCCACATCCTCGGCATCTGCGGCACCTTCATGGGGTCGCTGGCCGTCCTGGCCAAGGAGCTGGGCCACCGCGTGACCGGCTCCGACGCCAACGTCTACCCGCCCATGAGCACCCAGCTGGAGGCCCAGGGCATCGAGCTGATGCAGGGCTATGATCCCGCCCACCTGGAGCCGGCTCCGGACCTGGTGGTAGTCGGCAACGCCCTGTCGCGTGGCAACCCCGCCGTGGAATACGTGCTGAACAAGGGCCTGCCCTACGTCTCCGGCCCGCAGTGGCTGGCCGACCACGTGCTGCAGGGCCGCTGGGTCCTGGCCGCCGCCGGCACCCACGGCAAGACCACCACCAGCAGCATGCTGGCCTGGGTACTGGAACACGCCGGCATGAGCCCGGGTTTCCTGATCGGCGGTGTACCGCAGAACTTCGGCGTCTCCGCGCGCCTGGGCGGCACGCCGTTCTTCGTGGTCGAGGCCGACGAGTACGACAGCGCCTTCTTCGACAAGCGCTCCAAGTTCGTCCACTACCACCCGCGCACGGCGATCCTCAACAACCTGGAATTCGACCACGCGGACATCTTCCCCGACCTCGCCGCCATCGAACGGCAGTTCCACCACCTGGTGCGGACCATTCCCGGTGAAGGCCTGGTCATCCACCCCACCTCCGAGACGGCGCTCAAGCGCGTGATCGACATGGGCTGCTGGACCCCGGTGCAGACCACTGGCGAAGGCGGCCAGTGGCAGGCGCGCCTGCTCAGCGAGGACGGCTCGCACTTCGAGGTGCTGTTCGATGGCAAGCCTCAGGGGACCGTCGACTGGGAGCTGACCGGCCAGCACAACGTCGCCAACGCCCTGGCCTGCCTCGCGGCGGCCCGCCATGTCGGCGTGGTGCCGGAGCTGGGTTGCGCCGCGCTGTCGGCCTTCAAGAGCGTCAAGCGGCGCATGGAGAAGGTCGCCGAGGTCAAGGGTGTCACCATCTATGACGACTTCGCCCACCACCCGACTGCCATCGCCACCACCCTCGACGGCCTGCGCAAGCGCGTCGGCGATGCCAGGGTGATCGCCGTGGTCGAGCCGCGTTCCAACTCCATGAAGCTCGGTGCCCACCGCGACGGCCTGCCGGAGTCCGTGGTGCAGGCCGACAACGTGTTCTGGTACGCCCCGCCGAACCTCGGCTGGGACCTGGCCGCCACCGTGGCCAGCTCCACCGTGCCCACGCAAGTGTGTGACTCGCTGGAGGCCATCATCGAAGGCGTGAAAGCCATCGCCACGCCGGGCACCCAGGTAGTGGTCATGAGCAACGGTGGCTTTGGCGGCCTGCACGGCAAGCTGGCCAAGGCACTGGAGGGCTGAGCATGGCCGGAGCCGAACGCGTCACCCTGGCCATGACCGGCGCCTCCGGCGCCCAGTACGGCCTGCGCCTGCTCGACTGCCTGGTGCAGGAAGACCGCGAGGTGCACTTCCTGATCTCCAAGGCCGCGCAACTGGTGGTGGCCACCGAGACCGACGTGACCCTGCCGAGCAAGCCGCAGGCGATGCAGGCCTTCCTCAGCGAATACACCGGCGCCGCCCCCGGGCAGATCCGCGTCTACGGCAAGGAAGACTGGATGGCGCCGGTGGCTTCCGGCTCCGGCGCGCCGAGTGCGATGGTGGTGGTGCCCTGCTCGACGGGGACGCTGTCGGCCATCGCCACCGGCGCCTGCAACAACCTGATCGAGCGGGCCGCCGATGTGGCACTCAAAGAGCGTCGCCAACTGATCCTGGTGCCACGCGAGGCGCCACTCTCCAGTATCCACCTGGAGAACATGCTCAAGCTGTCCAACCTGGGCGCGGTGATCCTGCCGGCAGCTCCGGGCTTCTATCACCAGCCGCAGACGGTCGATGACCTGATCGACTTCGTCGTCGCGCGCATCCTCAATCAGCTGGGCATTCCCCAGGACATGCTGCCGCGCTGGGGCGAACACCATCTTGTCAGTGACGAATAAGCTCCTTGCCGCCCTGTTGCTGTTGCAACTGGGCGGCTGCGCCACCGTGAATACCCTCAACGACAGCCGCCGCGGCGATCCGCTGATCTATGCCGGCACCCGGCTGGACTGGTATTCGCTCAATGGCGGCTGCTGCCCGAAGGACCACTTCGGCACCGACGCTCCAGCCTATCCCGGCCTCGACCTGCCCGGCAGCGTGCTGCTGGATACGCTGCTGCTGCCGCTGTCGATTGCGGCGGAGCTGGGCATCGGCCTGCAGGTCTGGGGCGGGAACTGAACCGCTTCTGCTGATCACCGAAGGGCGTTCAGGGAGACCTGGCGTAGGATGGCGTGGAGCGAAGCGATACCCATCAATGACGGCAATGACCGCATGGGTATCGCTCCGCTCCACCCATCCTACAAGAGCATGCGGGTGGTATCAGTCGGGAGCTATTTACCGAGCTTGCGCAGTTCGTCCGATTCGACGATGCGGATGCCCTTGCCGGTTTCCAGCGCCAGGCGCCAGAGCGCGCGGGCCAGGGCGATGGCTTCGATGCCATGCAGCTTGCCAGGCAGGATGCGCGAGAAGGGCGCGGCGAGCAGTTCGGCGAGGCGGACTTCCTCGCGCTGGCCCAGCAGCAGCGAGGGCCGCGCGATGGTCAGTTGCTGCCAGCCTTGCTGGCGCAGGGCATCCTCCAGCTCGCCCTTCACCCGGCTGTAGAAGATCGATGACTTGCTGTCCGCGCCCAGCGCGCTGACCACGATGTAGTGCCGCGCGCCGAGGGCCAGGCCACGCTCGCCCAGGGCCAGCGGCAGGTGGTAGTCGACGTTGCGGAAGGCTTCCTCGGAGCCCGCTTCCTTGAGCGTGGTGCCCAGGCAGCAGAACACCGTGTCCACCGGCTGGAGCAGATGCGGAATCAGCTCGGCCAGCGGGCCGATGGGGTTTTCCAGCCGCGGGTGTTCCGCCAGCTTCCTTCGGGCCGGGGCGATGACGCGCTTGACCGTGGGCTCGTTGAGCATGCGGTCGAGCAGATGCTCACCGGTCAGGCCGGTGGCGCCAGCTAGCAGGATATTCGTCGGTTTCGAGTACATCTGTGTTTCCCCTCTGACACACTTTCCAGCTTAGTTGTCGCCCTGATGTTTTGCCTGTACTTCGCCATTGCCGAGCGCCAGAGCACTGCGGGACTGCTGTGTGCGCAGGGCCTGCCAGTGGGTAATGACCGCCTCCGGCGCCCAGAGTTGCGGCTCCGACGGCTCGAACTCCTCTTCCTTCTCGCGCTGGGCGACCGTGCCGCTGGCCAGCTTGAATGCCTGCCTGAGGTCGTCCGTCTGCTGGAAGGCCTTGGCAAACAGGGCGTCACCGAAGTAGGTGAAGTCGGCCTCCTCGGAGCAGCCGAAGGACACCCGGTCGCTGCGCGCGGCGGTCATGATCAGGGTCTTGTCGTCCTTGAGTGCGGGGATGAAGCCGCCGCTGTAGCAGGCGGAGATGACCAGCACCTTGTAGCGGTCCTTGAGCGGCACGAGCAGGGTGGCCAGCTCGCTGGCCGGCAGGTCATCCAGTTTCAGGCCCGGCATGTCCAGCACCAGCTGGTGGTCGTGGGAGCCGTGGCTGGTCAGGTAGATGAACACCAGGTCTTCCGGGCCGCTGCGTTCGGCCAGGGTCTTCAGGGTGCGGGCCAGGGTTTCGCGGGTGGCCATGGGGCGGTCGGCGAGATGATCACGGTGGTTCACCAGGCGCACCACGCCCCGCGCGCCGAAGCGTTCGCCGAGCAGGTTGGCGACGTAGTCGGCCTCGCGCAGGAACACGCTCTGCTTGCCGTCGCCGCCCAGGCTGACGCCATAGAGTTCGATGGCCGGGGTCGACTGCGGAATGGCCGCCAGGGCCTTGTCGAGCATCGCGCCCTGCTCCAGCAGGCCGACCTCCAGCGGGTTGGGCAGCAGCCTGCCGGTGGCGTCCTGGCGCAGTTGCCCGGCGTTCCAGGTGCCGGTCTGCACGCTGCCATCGCGGCGGGTGAGGGTGCCGGCGCCCGAGTATTCGCCACGGGCGAAGCCGCCCGTGTAGGTCTGGCCGTCGGCGCGGGTCAGTGTGCCCTTGCCGTCGAAGCGCCAGAAGCGGAACTCGCCCTGGTAGCGGCTGCCGTCGACGCCGATGAACTCCCCCGGGCCACTCAGCGCGCCGGCCTTGAAGCGGCCGAGCCAGACGTCGCCGTTGGCGTTCTGGAAGCGCCCGCGGCCGTCGAACTGGTCGTTGCGGAACTCGCCGCTGTAATGGTCGCCGGCGTCATCGCGGAAGGTGCCCTTGCCTTCGAGCACGCCGTTGCGGAACTGCCCGCTGTACTGGTTGCCGAGGCTGTCCTGGCGCGCGCCTTCGCCGCTCGCCTGGCCCTTGGCGAAGAAACCCTGGTGACGGGTGCCATCGGCCTGTTCGAGGCTCCCCAGACCCTCGTAGAGGCCCTTGCGGAAGCCGCCGCTGTAGGTGGTCCCGCCCTGGGCCAGCCGGCCTTCGCCGTCGAATTCGCCGTCCTTGAACTGGCCCTCGTAGAGGCTGCCATCGACGTACTGCAGGCGCCCGCGACCGTCGAAGTTGCCTTCGCGGAACTGGCCTTCGTAGACCGTTCCAATGCTGTCCTTCCACTTGCCCTGGCCGCTCTGCAGGCCCTTGTCGAAGCCGCCCTCGTACCAGGCGCCGTTGCTGTAATCCAGCCGGCCCTGGCCCTGCAGCTGGCCGTTCACCAACTGGCCACGGTAGCGCGCGCCGTCAGGCAGGCGGGCGTCCGGGGGCGTCAGCGGTTCGCCTTCGCCGCAGGCGGCGAGCAGCAGGGCGAGGCTCAGGGGCAGGAGGCGGCGTGGCATTGGACACTCGAATCGACGGTGGGCACCGTTTGAGTGTGACGCAAAAAAGCCCGCGGTCGCGGGCTTTTTTCTCAACCTGCAGCGGGAGCCGTCAGACGAAGCACAGGCTCAGGGACTCGGCGATGTAGGCCGGCTTGGGCAGGCCCTCGATCTCCAGGGTGCAGCGGGCCTTGATCAGCCACTGGCCGGGGTTCTTCTCGGTGATGTCGGTGATGGTCACCTGCAGGCGCACGCGCGAGTCCACCGGTACCGGCTGGATGAAGCGCACGCTGTCCAGGCCGTAGTTGACCACCATCTTGGGGTTCTCCGGCAGGACCAGCAGGCCCTCGCAGAGCTTGGGGATCAGCGACAGCGACAGGAAGCCGTGGGCGATGGTGCCGCCGAAGGGCGTCTTCTTCGCCTTCTCCGGGTCGACGTGGATGAACTGGTGGTCCTCGGTGCACTCGGCGAACTGGTTGATGCGCTGTTGATCGACGGTGATCCACTGCGAATGGCCCAGGTCCTTGCCGATGTAGTCCTTCAGTGCGCTTACGGGTACGAATGCCATGTTTCCTCCGGGGAATGCGTTGTTCTTCTAGTACGGCCTACGTGAAATCCGCCTGTAGATCAGCATGGCGCCCTGGAGCGGTCAAGCATTCATGCTTTGGGCGAATGCCGCGCCATAGCGGGCGCCGGGCGGGCATAATGTCGGCATATTGCGCTGGAGATGTTTCTGATGTTGCTACGCGGCCTGACCTGGCTGGTGCTGTTCCAACTGCTCGGCACGGGCCTGAATGCTCTCATCCTGCACATGATTCCCGGCCCCATCATTGGGCTGGTGCTGCTGTTCGCCTTCCTGGTGTGGAACGGCGAGGTGAGCCCGCCGGTGAACGAGGCGGCCGCCTCGCTGCTGCGCTACCTGCCGCTGCTGCTGGTGCCGGCAGCGGTAGGGGTGATGGTCTATGCGAAGCAGATCGCCGCGGACTTCTGGGCCATCGTCGGGGCGCTGGCGCTGTCGCTGCTGGTGTCCTTCGTGTTCGCCGGCTGGCTGATGCAGAAGCTCATCGACCGCCAGCGCAAGCAGAAGGAGAACGCCTGATGTTCGACTGGCAAGGCGCGGTGGACTCCGTCATCCACCATCCACTGTTCTGCGTCGGCGTCACCCTGGGCGCCTACCAGCTGGCACTGGCCGCCTACGAACGCACGCGCTGGGTGTTCCTGCAGCCGGTGCTGGTGTCGATGCTGATCGTCATCGCGGTGCTGCTGGCCTGCGGCATCGACTACAGCGAATACAGCAACAGCGCCAAGGTGCTGACCATCCTCCTCGGCCCCGCCACCGTGGCGCTGGCGGTGCCGCTGTTCCTCAACCTCAAGCGCATCCGTCAGCTGTTCTGGCCGACGCTGATCACCCTGGTGGTGGCCGGTTTCTTCGCCACGGCGCTGGGGATCGGCCTGGGCTGGCTGTTCGGCGTCGATCACGAGATTCTCATGAGCCTGGCACCCAAGTCGGTGACCTCGCCGATCGCCATGCTGGTGGCCAGCCAGGTCGGCGGCGTCGCCGCGCTGGCGGCGGTGTTCGTGCTGATCACCGGTGTACTCGGCGCGATCCTCGGCCCGGAATTGCTGCGCCGTTTCGGCGTCCATCATCCGGCCGCGCAAGGCATGGCGCTGGGCATGACCGCCCACGCCGTAGGCACCTCCCGTGCGTTGCAGGAGGGTGAAGAGTGCGGCGCCTTCGCCGCCCTGGCCATGAGCCTGATGGGCGTGGCCACCGCTGTGCTGCTACCGTTGGCGGTAGCACTGATCGCCTGACGAATCGACGGAGTGTCCATGAGTTTCCCGCTGTTCCCTCTCAACACCGTGCTGTTTCCCGGCTGCCGCCTCGACCTGCAGATCTTCGAGGCGCGCTACCTGGACATGATCGGCCGCTGCATGAAGCAGAACGGCGGGTTCGGCGTGGTGGCCATCGTCGAGGGCGAGGAAGTCGGCGATGCGCCGGAGCGCTATAGCCTGGTCGGCTGCGAGGCGCGTATCTGCGACTGGCAGCAGCAGTCCAACGGCTTGCTGGGCATCCGGGTCGAGGGCGGGCGGCGCTTTCGCGTGCTCTCCGCCAATGTGCAGCCGGACCAGCTGACGGTGGCTGAAGTGGAGTGGCTGGACGAGCAGCCGGATCGGCCGCTGACCAAGGAGCACGACGACCTCGCCGCGCTGCTGGAAGCACTGTCCATGCACCCCATGGTCTCGGCGCTGGAGATGGGCGGCGAAGTGAATGGCCAACAGGAACTGGCCTGCCAGCTCGCCTACCTGCTGCCCTTCGAGCGCGACCAGAAGCAGGTGCTGCTGGAGATGGATGACCCCACCGTGCGCCTGGCGCGCATCCAGGTATTGCTGGAGCAGCTGCAGGGCGATTTCATCGCCTGACAGGCCGGCTCACTCTTCACGCTTGCCTTCCCTGTAGGAGCGGGCCATGCCCGCGAAGGCGCCGGCAGGCGCCGCTGCATGGGATTCCCTGTTCAACCTGTCGGCAAGGTGCGTTCATGGCAACGCGGACCTTGTCCGCGATCGCGGGCGTGGCCCGCTCCTACAAGGGAACGCCGTGCGGATGAATCCGCTCCTGCGTGACCTGAAACGACAAGGCCCGCTGATGCGGGCCTTGCGCTTTCCGGGTAGGACGAGCGCTTAGAACGAATCCCCAGGCACCCGCACCCAGCCTTCCATGAGGATGCGCGAGCTGCGGCTCATGATGGCCTTGGTCACGGTCCATTCACCGCTCACCTGCTTGGCCTCGGCGCCCACGCGCAGGGTGCCGGAGGGATGGCCGAAGCGCACGGCACTGCGTTCTCCGCCACCGGCGGCGAGGTTCACCAGGGTGCCGGGGATAGCGGCGGCGGTGCCGATGGCCACGGCGGCGGTGCCCATCATGGCGTGGTGCAGCTTGCCCATGGACAGCGCGCGCACCAGCAGGTCGATGTCGCCGGCCTGCACCTGCTTGCCGCTGGAGGTGATGTAGTCCTTGGCCGGTGCAACGAAGGCAATCTTCGGCGTGTGCTGGCGGGTCGCGGCTTCTTCCGGATTCTTGATCAGCCCCATGCGCAGGGCGCCGGCGATGCGGAACTTCTCGAAGCGCGCCAGTTGTTCCGGGTCGCCATTGATCGCTTCGCGCAGCTCGGCACCGGTGTAGCCGATGTCCTGGGCGTTGACGAAGATGGTCGGGATGCCGGCGGTGATCATGGTTGCCTTGAAGGTGCCGATGCCGGGCACTTCCAGGTCGTCCACCAGGTTGCCGGTGGGGAACATCGAGCCGCCATCCTCGCCGTCGTCGGACGGGTCGAGGAACTCCAGCACGATCTCGGCGGCGGGGAAGGTCACGCCGTCCAGTTCGAAGTCACCGGTTTCCTGCACCTGGCCGTTGGTGATCGGCACGTGGGCGATGATGGTCTTCTGGATGTTCGCCTGCCAGATGCGCACCACGCAGGTGCCGTTGTCCGGGATGCGCGACGGGTCGACCAGGCCGGCGTGGATGGCGAAGGAGCCGGCGGCGGTGGAGAGGTTGCCGCAGTTGCCGCTCCAGTCGACGAAGGCCTTGTCGATGGAAATCTGGCCGTAGAGGTAGTCGACGTCGTGGTCGGGCTGGGTGCTTTTCGACAGGATCACGCACTTGCTGGTGCTGGAGGTCGCGCCGCCCATGCCGTCGATGTGCGCGCTGTACGGGTCGGGGCTGCCGATCACGCGCATGAACAACTGGTCACGGGCCGCGCCGGGCACCTGGCAGCGTTCGGGCAGGTCCTGCAGGCGGAAGAACACACCCTTGCTGGTACCGCCGCGGATGTAGGTGGCGGGGATCTTCACTTGGGGTACGTGGGGCATGGAGTACGTCCTGACAGATCAGTGGTAGGAGCGGGCCATGCCCGCGAAGTCCCCGCGCGGAGGAAGGTCGCGGGCATGGCCCGCTCCTACAGGGTTCGATCCGGCACGCCGTGGGGCGTGCCGGAGTTACATCACGCTACCGCGCCTTCCAGGAAGTCCTTGGCGAAGCGCTGCAGCACGCCACCGGCCTTGTACACCTTCACTTCGGCGGCGGTGTCGAGGCGGCAGGTGACCGGGACTTCGACCACGTCTCCGTTGCGGCGATTGACCACCAGGGTCAGGTCGCAGCGCGGCGAGACGTCGCCCTTGATGTCGTAGGTCTCGGTGCCGTCCAGGCCCAGGGTCAGGCGGGTGGTGCCCGGCTTGAACTCCACCGGCAACACGCCCATGCCGACCAGGTTGGTGCGGTGGATGCGCTCGAAGCCTTCGGCCACGATCACTTCCACGCCCGCCAGGCGAACGCCCTTGGCCGCCCAGTCACGGGACGAGCCCTGGCCATAGTCGGCGCCGGCGACGATGATCAGGTTCTGCTTGCGGTTCATGTAGGTTTCGATGGCTTCCCACATGCGCATGACCTTGCCTTCGGGTTCCACGCGGGCCAGCGAGCCTTTCTTCACTTCACCGTTGACCACGGCCATTTCGTTGACCAGCTGCGGGTTGGCGAAGGTGGCGCGCTGGGCGGTCAGGTGGTCGCCGCGGTGGGTGGCGTAGGAGTTGAAGTCCTCCTCCGGCAGGCCCATTTTCGCCAGGTATTCACCGGCCGCGCTGTCCAGCAGGATGGCGTTGGACGGCGACAGGTGATCGGTGGTGATGTTGTCCGGCAGGATCGCCAGCGGCAGCATGCCCTTGAGCGTGCGCTCGCCGGCCAGTGCGCCTTCCCAGTACGGCGGGCGGCGGATGTAGGTGGACATCGGGCGCCAGTCGTACAGCGGGCTTTCCGCTTCCTGCACGGCGCCCAGGTCGAACATCGGGATATACACCTGCTTGAACTGCTCGGGCTTGACGCTGGAAGCGACGATGGCGTCGATCTCCTCGTCGGACGGCCAGAGGTCCTTCAGGGTGACCGGGTTGCCTTGACTGTCGGTGCCCAGCGGGTCCTGTTCGATGTCGAAGCGCACGGTGCCGGCAATGGCATAGGCGACCACCAGCGGCGGCGAGGCGAGGAAGGCCTGCTTGGCATACGGGTGGATGCGCCCGTCGAAGTTGCGGTTGCCGGAGAGCACGGCGGTGGCGTACAGGTCGCGGTCGATGATCTCTTTCTGGATCACCGGGTCCAGCGCGCCGGACATGCCGTTACAGGTGGTGCAGGCATAGGCGACGATGCCGAAGCCGAGCTTCTCCAGTTCCGGCAGCAGGCCGGCTTCTTCCAGGTACAGCTTGGCGACTTTCGAGCCCGGGGCGAAGGAGGTCTTCACCCACGGCTTGCGCAGCATGCCCAGCGCGTTGGCCTTCTTCGCCACCAGGCCGGCGGCGATAACGTTGCGCGGGTTGGAGGTGTTGGTGCAGCTGGTAATGGCGGCGATGATCACCGCGCCATCGGGCATCAGGCCTTCGGCTTCCTCGACGCGGCCGGACTCCAGCTTGGCCTCGTCGGCGATGCCACGCTCGGCCAGTGCCGAGGTCGGCAGGCGACGGTGCGGGTTGGACGGGCCGGCCATGTTGCGTACCACGCTGCCCAGGTCGAACTCCAGCACGCGCTCGTACTCGGCGGTCTCCAGAGCGGTGCTCCACAGGCCGAGGGTCTTGGCGTAGTTCTCCACCAGCGCCACCTGCTCGGGCTCGCGGCCGGTGAGCTTGAGGTAGTCGATGGTCTGGCCGTCGATGTAGAACATCGAGGCGGTGGCGCCGTATTCCGGGCACATGTTGGAGATGGTCGCGCGGTCGCCGATGGTCAGGCTGTCCGCACCCTCGCCGAAGAACTCGACGTAGGCGCCGACCACGCGTTCCTTGCGCAGGAACTCGGTGATCGCCAGGACGATGTCGGTGGCGGTGATGCCCGGCTTGCGCTGGCCGGTGAGCTTGACGCCGACGATGTCGGGCAGGCGCATCATCGACGGGTGGCCGAGCATCACGGTCTCGGCTTCGAGGCCGCCGACGCCGATGGCGATCACGCCCAGGGCATCCACGTGCGGGGTGTGCGAGTCGGTGCCGACGCAGGTGTCGGGGAACGCGATGCCGCCGCGCGCCTGGATCACCGGGCTCATTTTCTCCAGGTTGATCTGGTGCATGATGCCGTTGCCGGCGGGGATCACATCGACGTTCTTGAACGCGGTCCTGGTCCAGTCGATGAAGTGGAAGCGATCCTCGTTGCGGCGATCTTCGATGGCGCGGTTCTTCTCGAAGGCATCCGGGTCGAAGCCCGCTGCTTCCACGGCCAGCGAGTGATCGACGATCAGCTGGGTCGGCACCACCGGGTTGACCTTGGACGGGTCGCCGCCTTGCTCGGCGATGGCGTCACGCAGGCCGGCGAGGTCGACCAGCGCGGTCTGGCCGAGGATGTCGTGGCAGACCACCCGCGCCGGGTACCAGGGGAAGTCGAGGTCGCGCTTGCGGTAGACCAGCTGCTCCAGCGAGGCGGTCAGGTCCGCCGGCTCGCAGCGGCGCACCAGCTGTTCGGCCAGTACGCGGGAGGTGTAGGGGAGCTTGTCCCAGGCGCCGGCCTGGATCGCCTCGACTGCCTCGCGAGCGTCGAAGTAATCCAGCGCGGTGCCGGGCAGGCGCTTGCGGTATTGGCTGTTCACGGAAGTAGTCATTTTGTTATCCAGGAAGCCTATTTGCGGTCCTTGAGCGGCACGAACTTCAGGTCTTCAGGGCCTGTGTAGTTGGCGCTCGGGCGGATGATCTTGCCGTCGATGCGTTGCTCGATGACGTGGGCGGACCAGCCGGCGGTGCGGGCGATGACGAACAGCGGGGTGAACATCGCGGTGGGCACGCCCATCATGTGGTAGCTCACGGCGCTGAACCAATCGAGGTTGGGGAACATCTTCTTGATGTCCCACATGATGGTTTCCAGGCGCTCGGCGATGTCGTACATCTTGGTGTTCGACTGCTCGTTCGACAGCTGCTGGGCGACTTCCTTGATCACCTTGTTGCGCGGGTCGGACACGGTGTAGACCGGGTGGCCGAAGCCGATCACCACTTCCTTGCGTTCGACGCGGGCACGGATGTCGGCCTCGGCTTCGTCCGGGTTGTCGTAGCGCTTCTGGATCTCGAAGGCCACCTCGTTGGCGCCGCCGTGTTTCGGGCCGCGCAGCGCGCCGATGGCGCCGGCGATGCAGGAGAACATGTCCGAGCCGGTGCCGGCGATCACGCGGGAGGTGAAGGTCGAGGCGTTGAATTCGTGCTCGGCGTACAGGTTCAGCGAGGTGTGCATGGCGCGCACCCAGGACTCGCGCGGCTTCTCGCCGTGCAACAGGTGCAGGAAGTGGCCGCCGATGGAGTCGTCGTCGGTCTCGACGTCGATGCGCTTGCCGTTGTGGCTGAAGTGGTACCAGTAGAGCAGTGCGGAGCCGAGCGAAGCCATCAGCTTGTCGGCGATGTCGCGGGCGCCAGGATGGTTGTGGTCATCCTTCTCCGGCGACAGGCAGCCGAGCACCGACACGGCGGTGCGCATCACGTCCATCGGGTGGGCCGACGGCGGCAGGGTTTCCAGGGCGGTCTTCACACCAGCCGGCAGGCCGCGCAGGGCTTTCAGCTTGGCCTTGTAGCCGGCCAGTTCGGCAACGTTGGGCAGCTTGCCGTGGACCAGCAGGTGGGCGATTTCCTCGAATTCGCAGCGGTTGGCGAAGTCCAGTACGTCATAGCCACGGTAGTGCAGGTCGTTGCCGGTACGGCCGACGGTGCACAGGGCGGTGTTGCCGGCGGCGGTGCCACTCAGGGCCACGGACTTCTTGGGCTTGAAGGCGGTGGTGGTTTCTGCGGTAGCGCTCATCGCGTGTCTCCTCATCAAATCCGGTTGCTTGTTCTTGTTCCGCCGGCCTGGGCCGTGCGGTCGGTTCGAATCTGGTCGGCGGATAACGCCTGTGGCGTTATGCGCCCTACGGTCTTTCAGGTTTGGCGTAGGGCGAATAACGCTAGCGTTATCCGCCGTTGTCGCCTGGATTACTTCTTGCCGGCAGCGAACAGCGCGTCGAGCTTCTGCTCGAAGGCGTGGTAGCCGATGCGGTCGTACAGCTCGGCACGGGTCTGCATCAGCTCGATCACGTTCTGCTGGTGGCCTTCCTGGCGGATTGCGGTGTACACGGCTTCGGCGGCCTTGTTGGCGGCGCGGAAGGCCGACAGCGGATACAGCTGGATCGCCACGCCGACCGAGGCCAGCTCGTCGCGGGTGAACAGCGGGGTGGCGCCGAATTCGGTGATGTTGGCCAGGATCGGCACGTTCAGCGCGTCGACGAAGCGCTTGTAGGTCGGCAGGTCGTAGGCAGCTTCGGCGAAGATCGCATCGGCGCCGGCTTCGACGTAACGCAGGCAGCGCTCGATGGCGGCGTCCACGCCTTCGGCCTGGATGGCGTCGGTGCGGGCGATCAGGAAGAAATTCGGGTCGGTCTTGGCATCGGCGGCGGCTTTCACACGGTCAGCCATTTCGTCGACGGAGACGATTTCCTTGCCCGGACGGTGGCCGCAGCGCTTGGCGCCGACCTGGTCCTCGATGTGGGCAGCGGCGGCACCGGCCTTGATCAGGCTCTTCACGGTGCGCTCGATGTTGAAGGCACTGGGGCCGAAGCCGGTGTCGATGTCCACCAGCAGCGGCAGGTCGCAGACGTCGGTGATGCGGCGCACGTCGGTGAGCACGTCATCCAGGGTGTTGATGCCCAGGTCCGGCAGGCCGAGGGAACCCGCCGCCACGCCGCCACCGGAGAGGTAGATGGCCTTGAAGCCGGCGCGCTTGGCCAGCAGCGCGTGGTTGGCGTTGATCGCGCCGATCACCTGCAGCGGCTTTTCTTCGGCGAGGGCGTCACGGAAACGTTGGCCGGCGGTCTTGTAGCTCATTGTTCACCTCGTTCGTTGGCGGTCTTGGCTTGGGCGTCCAGGTAATGGCGCTCCATATTGCGTTTCGAGGCGCCGATGTGACGGCGCATCAGCAACTCGGCCAGTTCGCCGTCTCGGTCGGCGATGGCATCGAGAATCCGGTGGTGTTCGGCGAAGGCCTGGCGCGGGCGGTTGGGCGTTGCCGAGAACTGCAGGCGGTACATGCGCACCAGTTGGTACAGCTCGCCGCAGAGCATGCGGGTGAGGGTGCGGTTGCCGCTGCCCTGGATGATCCGGTAGTGGAAGTCGTAGTCGCCTTCCTGCTGGTAGTAGCCACGGCCGGCCTGGAACGCCTCGTCGCGCTCGTGGGTGTCGAGCACCCGGCGCAGTTCGTCGATCTCGGCCGGGCTCATGCGCTCGGCGGCCAGGCGGCAGGCCATGCCTTCGAGGGATTCGCGGATCTCGTAGAGCTCCAGCAGCTCCTCGTGGCTGAGCGAAACGACCCGCGCGCCGACGTGGGGCACGCGCACCAGCAGCTTCTGGCCTTCCAGGCGGTGGATCGCCTCGCGCAGCGGGCCCCGGCTGATACCGTAGGTGCGCGCCAGCTCCGGCTCGGAAATCTTGCTGCCGGGGGCGATCTCGCCCTGGACGATGGCTGACTGGATCTTGCGGAACACGTGTTCCGACAGGGTCTCGCCGTCGTCGCTGGCGGGGGTGGGCAGAATCAGGCTATCGCTCATGGTGTCGACAATCTTCTTGGTGTGCGGCGAAAGCTACCCCTAGCTTGCGCCTCGGTCAATGAAGATCTGATGAATTGTCGACAATCGTCTAAAGATGGCCGGTGGTTATGCCTGAGCAGGCTGCTCGGGCTGCAGCAGAGTGCGCGGGATTGGCCGATATCCCCTCGTCGGTTGCCGTGCCGGTGCCGCGCGGGGCGGCTAGGATCGGCAAAACAAGGGAGATCGCCCCATGCAACTCTATGATCGCTACGTGCTGCCCCGCCTGATCGATTTTGCCTGCGGCATGGGCGATGTGATGAAGCAGCGCTCGCTCCTGGTGCCCCGCGCGCGCGGCCGCGTGCTGGAGATCGGCATGGGCACCGGGCTGAACCTGGAGTTCTACGATCCGGGGAAAGTGTCGACAATTGTCGGCGTCGACCCGGCGGCGCAGATGCAGAAGCTGGCCCGCGAGCGGGTGGCGCGGATGGGTATTCCGGTGGAGATGGTGGCCCTGGAACTGGGCGAGATTCGCGCCGATGCGGCGAGTTTCGACAGCATCGTCTGCACCTTTACGCTGTGCAGCATTCCCGATGCCGTGGCGGCGCTGAAGGAGATGCGCCGGGTACTCAAGCCCGGCGGCGAATTGCTCTTCTGCGAACACGGCCTGGCGCCGGACGCCGGGGTGCGCGCCTGGCAGCACCGGCTGACGCCGGTGTGGAAGCCCCTGGCCGGCGGCTGCCACCTGGACCGCGACATGCCGGCGC
The DNA here is from genome assembly GCA_046940325.1 of Enterobacterales bacterium AE_CKDN230030158-1A_HGKHYDSX7. Lineage (GTDB taxonomy): Bacteria > Pseudomonadota > Gammaproteobacteria > Pseudomonadales > Pseudomonadaceae > Pseudomonas. The sequence goes on from JBKYMN010000009.1 coordinate 28,781, forward strand.
TGATCGAGGCCGGCGGCTTTCACCTGCGCGAACTGATCCAGGACTACCTGCCGGGGCCGCGGCCGATGACCTACGTCTATCGCGGCATGGCCGACTGAGGCAGCGGCAGGCGGTCGAGCACCTCGATGCTGAGGATGTAGGCGCTGCGCAGGAACAGGTCTTCGGGCTGCTGCACCAGTCCCGACCCGGACTGGCAGTCGTTCAGCCGTACCACCATGGGGGCGTGGCCGTCGCACAGGGCGAGGTAATCGCCGTTGCTGATCCAGCCTTGGAGTACGGAGGATTCGCGGTTGTGCGCGCGAACCACGACTTCGACCTTGAGATGTTCGTTCATTGCCTTGCCGCTCGACGGACGGGAAAAGAGGTGGCAAACGATAGCGCCCACCCTCGAAATCCTCTGTCAGGCTCTTCTGAATGGCCCGTGCGACTATCCCTGGTGAGCGGCGGATGTTCAGGCGACCCGCTCGGCGGGCGTGACCTTGAGGATGTGCGAACCGCTGAGGAACAGGTCCTGCACCGGCCCGGTCGGGCAGTGGCGGCTCTGGCATTCACCCAGGCGCACCTCGGTCGGGGTGCGGCCGGCGCGCAGGGCCTGGTAGTCCGCCAGGCTGATGCGGCCGTGGAGGATGCGTTGCGGGCGGTAGGGAGACCAGGTCTCCACATCGACCCAGAGGCTGTCGGGAGCGTGGTGCATGGCGGTTGGTCCGTCTGCTGGAAAAGGGCGAATACTCTAGACAGCGGACCAGCGCCAAATTCATCGGAAGTCTCTGAGAGATTTGTAGGAATTTATGTTGTCCTGACTGGCGGCCAGACCTTATGGCAAGGCTCGATACGCCTTGGCCCAACTCCGGGCGAAGTCCTCGAACGGCGTTGTCATGGTGTTTTCTGGCGAGCGGGGCCCCTGCGCACGTACCCGTCCGCTGCTGATCGCCTCCCCCAGTTCGCCGTAGCAGGCGGCGACGCTGGCGGAGTAGCCCGCTTCACGCAGGGCGCTGGCGAGCTCCTGGGCCGGCACCGGCACGTAGGGCAGGTCCGGCTGGCCAATGGCGACCCCCAGCAGACGAGTCGCCTGGGCGTAGCTGATATCGCGCTGGCCGAGCACTTCGCGGGTCAGCCGGCCTCGCCAGTCGCGGTCCAGCAGGGCGCGGCTGGCGGCATCGGCGACGTCCTGCGTGGCGACCATCGGCACCGGCACATCCGGCGCTACCGCGTCGCTGTAGCAGCCATAGGCGCGAACGATCTCCAGGGCCCCATACAGGTTTTCGAACAGCGCGCCGGCGCGCAGCATCAGTACGTTTACTTCCGGCGGGAGCTCGCGCAGGCGCTGCTCCTGATCATGCATGCTGATGATCGGCCCGGTCCCTGAGGGCACCTCGGCCCCGACGCTGCTGAGGAACACCACCCGGCGCACGCCGCTGGCGCGGAGGGCGGCGAGGATCGCCTCGCCCTGGGCTGCCTGCTGGTGGCGGTAGTCCTCGGTGTCCGGGCCATAGGCGAGCAGGGTGTAGACCGCTTCGGCGCCACGGAAGGCTTCACTGAGGAAGGCGGCGTCGTCCGGTTCGCCCACGGCGATCTGCGCACCGGCGGCCGCCAGAGGCGCCAGGCGCTCGGCATTGCGGCCGAGGGCGCGGACGGGGATGCCGGCCTCCAGCAGGGTCTGGCAGATTCTCGAACCGGTGCGACCGGTGGCGCCCATTACGCTGATCATGACGGTGTCCTCGCTGTTGGCCCTCCCGCGGCGCCCGCCGTGGGTTCGTTGGCCTGGGCTCAGTCTCCCGCCGAAGTGCTGGACGGTTAATGCCTGTAAATCGCTACTTCATGCTCATTCGTCCAGAAGCGCTGGACGCTGTCGCAGCGTCGGATCAGTCTCAAGACCATGAGCGCACCTACCGCCATACCCGACCTGACCGATGCCTGGGTTTCCACCGACCCACTGGGCGAGGCCCTGCATTTCCTGCGCATGAGCGGCACCTTCTATTGCCGCTCCGAGTTCACCGCGCCCTGGGGCCTGGACCTGCCGGCCATGCCGCAGTGCCTGATGTTCCACGTGCTGACCGTCGGCGAATGCTGGCTGGAAGCCGAGGGCGACGAGCCGCGCCGGCTGGCGCCGGGGGACCTGGTGCTGGTGCCGCATGGCGAGGGTCACCGGCTGGTGAGTGCGCCGGGCGAGGCGGCGGCGGGGCTTTTCGACCTGCCGCGCGCTTATGCCAGCGACCGTTACGAAGTGCTGCGCCAGGGCGGCGCTGGCGAGCCGACGGCGATGATCTGCGGCGCGGTGCGCTTCGATCATCCCGCCGCGCTGCAACTGGTGCGCCTGCTGCCGCGCGTACTGGAGGCGCAGGTGCGCGATCCCGCCCAGCGCGACTGGCTGATGAGCACCTTGCAACTGATGGAGAACGAAGCGCGGGCCATGCGCCCTGGTGGCGAAACGGTGATCACCCGGCTGGCCGACATCCTGGTGATCCAGGCCATCCGCGCCTGGATCGAGCAGGACCCGGCCGCCCAGACCGGCTGGCTCGGTGCCTTGCAGGATCGTCAGCTGGGCCGCGCGCTGAGCCTGATCCACCGCGAGCCGGCGCGGGACTGGAGCCTCGCTTCCCTGGCCGGTGCGGCGGCGATGTCGCGTTCGGCCTTCGCTGCGCGCTTTGCCGAGAAGGTCGGCATGCCGGCGATGCACTACGTCACCCGCTGGCGCATGCATGTGGCGTTGAGCTGGCTGCAGGAGCGGGAGATCGCCGTGGCCGATCTGGCCGAGCGCCTCGGCTACCAGTCCGAGGCGGCCTTCAGCCGGGCGTTCAAGCGCTGTATCGGCATCTCGCCGGGAAGCGTGCGGCGTTCTTTGTAGGAGCGCGCCGTGCGCGCGATCGCGGGCGTGGCCCGCTCCTGCAGGTTGATGCCGGTGTTGCCGGAGTGCGGAAGATTCAGAGCTGGATATCGTCGCGGATCAGCACGCAGGTGCAGCCGTCGTCGTCTTCGCGCCAGTCGTGAAGGAAATACATCTGGATCTTGCCGCCGTCCATCACCGCCAGGTAGTCGCCCACTTCCGGGACGAAGAAGCCCGAGGTGCCCGGTTCGGCCTCGCACTCGATGCGTGCGCTGAAGAACAGTGCCGGGTCGGCGTCGTCGAAGAAGTCTTCGCGCTCGGCGGCGTCCCATTCGATGGGGGCTTCGAACGGGCCGAGGAACAGCACCTTGGCGTCGCCCATGTCCAGTTCTTCGGCGTCCGGATCGTTGTCGTCCGGACGGTAGACGGTGGCGTCCAGAGCCGCGCTGTCGGCGAGGATGGCGCGGCGCGCGGCCATGCGTTGCTGCGGGTCGACGCCGGCGTCGGCGCAGAGCTGGTTCCAGAGGGTTTCGGCTTGGGTGGACATGGTGGCTCCCGCTCGTGCGGCCGGTTCAAAGGGCAATAGTGTCGGGGACACTTCACTCCGGATCAATGGGGCGCTGCGTCACGTGATGTTCTTCGTGTAGGAGCGAGCTTGCTCGCGAAAGCTTTCAGGAGGGCATCACGGCATCAGACGGGTTCGCGAGCAAGGACTGGGCGTCCCCCTCGGTCCTACGAAAAGCCAAGTGCGCCGATCACTCGCTCTTGAGGCCGTACTTCTTCACCTTGTCGAACAACGTGGTCTTGGCCATGCCCAGCGCGTGCGCAGCCTGGCTGAGGTTTCCGGCGTGGCGCTCCAGGGCGGTGGACAGCAGGCTCTTCTCGAAGGCCTCCACGGCTTCGGCGAAGCGCGGCTCGCCGGCGTCCGGGCCGAGGTTGCCGCCGGCCAGCACCGGCAGGCCAAGGGCGAAGCGTTCGGCGACGTTGCGCAGCTCGCGCACGTTGCCCGGCCAGTCGTGGGCCATCAGGGTGGCGGCGGTGGCGTTGTCGATGGCCGGCGCCGGGCGGTCGAAGCGCAGCGAGGACTGCTGCAGGAAGTGCTCGAAGAGCATCAGGATGTCTTCGCGGCGTTCGCGCAGCGGCGGCAGGTTCAGGGTGATGACGTTGAGGCGGTAATACAGATCGCTGCGGAAATGGCCTTCGCGGCCCATCACGGCGAGGTCGGATTTGGTCGCGGCGATCACCCGGCAGTCCACCGCGATCAGTTCGTTGGAGCCCAGGCGTTCCAGCTGTTGTTCCTGCAGTACGCGCAGCAGCTTGATCTGCAGGTTCAGCGGCATGCTCTCGATCTCGTCGAGGAACAGGCTGCCGCCATTGGCGTGCTCGATCTTGCCGATCCGGCGCTTGCCGGCGCCGGTGAAGGCGTGGGCTTCGTGGCCGAAGATTTCGCTGTCGATCAGGCTTTCCGGCAGGCCGCCGCAGTTGAGCGCGACGAAGGGCTTGGGCTGGCGCCGGCTGCAATCGTGCAGGCAACGGGCGACCAGCTCCTTGCCGGTGCCGGTCTCGCCTTCAATGAGCACGTTGGCCGAGGTGTCGGCGACGTTGGCGATCAGTTCGCGCAGTGCCTGCATGGCTGGCGAGCGGCCGATCAGCCGGCTTTCCAGGGCCTGCTTGCCGGCGAGCTGGCGGCGCAGCTGGCTGACTTCGCGGGTGAGTGCTCGCTGGGCCAGGGCGCGGCGTGCGGTGTCCACCAGTCTCTCGGGGGAGAAGGGCTTCTCCATGAAGTCATAGGCGCCGTCGCGCATGGCCTTGACCGCCATGGCGATGTCGCCGTGGCCGGTGATCAGCACCACCGGCAGGCTGGGGTCGCGTTCCTTGAGTTTCTCCAGCAGTTGCAGGCCGTCCATGCCGGGCATGCGGATGTCGCTGACGACGATGCCGGGGAAGTCGGCGCCGACTTTCTTCAGCGCTTCCTCGGCACTGCCTACGCTGTCGGTCTCGATGTCCTCCAGGGCCAGCGCCTGCTGGCAGCCGAGGCGCACGTGAGGGTCGTCCTCGACGATCAGGACGCGCAGGGAAGGGTCGCTCATGCGGGTGTCTCCAGGGCGGGCAGCAGCGGCAGGTGCAGCTCGAAGGCGGTGCCGCCGTCTTCCGGGTAGGCCACGCCGAGGGAGCCGCCGGCGGCGGTGGCGAGGCTGGCGGAAAGGGTCAGGCCCAGGCCCAGGCCGAGTTCGCCGGGCTTGGTGGTGAAGAAGGGTTCGAACAGGTGCACGCGGGCGTCCGGCGGGATGCCGGGGCCGTTGTCGCGTACGACCAGGCGATAGTGACCGTCGGCCTCGACGCGGCCGTCCAGCCACAGTTGGCGGTCGCTCTGGCCGCTCATGGCATCCAGGGCGTTGGCGATCAGGTTGACCAGGATCTGCTCCAGGCGCGTCTGGTCGATGGCCAGCTGGGCGTCGGGGTAATCGCGGTGCAGGGTCACCGGCACTTCGGACAGGCGCCCCTGCAGCACCATCACGGCGGCATCCACCGCCTTGCCCAGCGTCGCCTGGCCATGGTCGTCGGCGCGCCGGGCGAAAGCGCGCAGGCTGGCGGTTATGCGGCCCATGCGGTCGACCATTTCGGCGATGGCTTCGAGGTTGCTGCTGGCGACATCCAGCTTGCCTCGCTCGAGGAAGCGCACGCTGTTGCTCGACAGGGTGCGCAGTGCCGCCAGAGGCTGGTTGAGTTCGTGGGCGATGCTGGTGGACATCTGCCCGATCACCGCCAGCTTGCCGGCCTGCACCAGGCGGTCCTGGGCCTTGCGCAGGGTGTCCTCGGCCTGACGGCGTTCGCGGATCTGCTCGCGCAGGTGCTGGTTGCTGGCGCGCAGGTCGGCGGTGCGCTCGGCGATGCGTCGCTCCAGGGCATTGTTGGCCTGCTCCAGTGCTTCACGGGCGGCGAGGCGGGTGGCGATGACCTTGCGCCGCTCGTTCCAGGCGATCAGCAGGAAGGCGAACAGGGCGAAGCCGACGGCGGCCAGCACGCCATGCATCATCGCCTCGCGGCGCAGGTCGCTGAGCGGCGTGAGCAGGGTGAAGTGCCAGGGGGTGTCGCTCAGGCCGCGGGTCTGCATCAGGTAGCTGAGCGGCTTGTGGCCTTCGCCGTTGTCGGCCGGCGCCGGGAAGCTGATTTCCTCGACACCTTCGCCCAGGGCGCGGCGCGCCAGCGGCTGCCATTCGTTGAGCGCCCACCAGTAGTACTGCAGGCTGCGGGCCAGGCGTTCCTTGTCCGCATCGCTGAGCGGGCGCACGGCCTTCAGGCGCAGGGTGGGGTCGCTGGAGAGGATGATGATGCCGTTCTCGTCGCTGACGAAGGCTTGCAGGCGGGCTTTCTCCCAGCGTTCTTCGAGGGATTCCATGCGCACCTTGACCACCGCCACGCCGACGATCCTGCCGCCGTGCACCAAGCCGTGGGCGAGGTAGTAGCCGGGTTCGCCGGTGGTACTGCCGATGCCGTAGAAGCGGCCGGGGCGGCCTTGCACGGCTTCCTGGAAATAGGCACGGAAGGACAGGTCTTCGCCCAGGTAGCTGTCGGCATCCTGCCAGTTGCTGGTGGCCAGCACGCGGCCGGAGGTGTCCAGCAGGTAGACGGCGCGGCTGCCGGCGCGGCGGTTGAGGCCTTCGAGGTAGTGGTTGACGCGGTCGCGGTGCAGCGGCGTCGGGTCCACCAGCAGGCGGCTGACGCTGCCTTCGAGCTCCAGCAGGCTGGGCAGGTAGGTGTAGCGGCTGATCTCGCTTTCCACGCCACGGGCGTGCAGTTCGAGCTGGCGTTCGCCGGTCTCGATCAGGCTGCGGGTGCCGGCGCCTTCGCTGATCAGGTAGCCGCCGTAGCCGAAGCCCAGGGTGAGCAGGAGCAGCAGGAAGGGCAACAGGTAGTTGCGCACGAGGCGTGGCTTCACGGTGAGCGGCGGCGGCAATGGGCTGGAAGCGCATTGCAGCACAGTCGCCGGGGCCGAACCAGCCCAACGCCGGGGGGCGGCGATGGACTGGCTCGGGTACCACACGGTGCGCGCTCCGGCGATTAGGGTTTGACCACCAGCCCGACGCCGCGGCCGCGCGGATCGGAGGCGGTTTCCAGGGCCTTGCCGTTCACACGGATGGCCTGGATGTCACCCATGTTCCAACCCTGGTCTTCCAGGGTGTAGCCCATGGTTTTGAGCTCGTCGGCGACCTTGCCGGTGAGCGGCGCGTAAGCGTCGTAGTAAATGGTGTCCTTGGGCAGCAACTGGTGATGCACGCGCTGCGCGGCCACGGCCTTCTCCAGGGGCAGGTGGAAGTCGTAGACGTTGTTCAGCACCTGGAAGATCGAGGTGAAGATCCGCGAGCCGCCGGGGGTGCCCAGTACCAGGCTGACATGGCCGTCGCGGGTGACGATGCTCGGGCTCATGGAGGAGAGCATGCGCTTGCCCGGCTCGATGGCGTTGGCGTCGCTGCCCACCACGCCGAAGGCGTTGGCCACGCCGGGCTTTGCGCTGAAGTCGTCCATCTCGTCGTTGAGCAGGAAGCCCGCGCCCTTGACCACCACGCCACTGCCGAAGTCCCAGTTGAGGGTGTAGGTGTTGCTGACGGCGTTGCCGTCCTTGTCGACGATGGAGAAGTGCGTGGTCTGGTGCGGCTCAAGCCCCGGGCGGACTTTCTCGGTGGCCGAGATGGCGTCCGGGTTCACCTCCCTGGCGCGCTTGGCGATGTACTTGGGATCGGTGAGTTGCTGCACCGGCACCTTGGAGAACGCCGGGTCGCCCAGGTAGTCGGCGCGGTCGGCGAACACGCGCTTCTCGATCTCCGAGAGCAGGTGGATGTACTTCGCGGAGTTCAGCTCCACGCCCTTGAAGTCGGCGGCGCGCTGTTCCTTGATGCCGATCAGCTGGGCCAGGGCGATGCCGCCGGAGCTGGGCAGCGGCGCGGTGTAGAGGGTGTTGCCCTGCCAGTCGATGCGCATGGGTTCGCGCCACTGGGCCTTGTAGTCGACCATGTCGTCGGCGGTGATCAGCCCGCCATCTGTCTTCATCTGCGCGATCAGCAGCTTGGCGGTCTCGCCCTTGTAGAAGTCATCCGGCCCCTTGTCGGCAATACGCTCCAGGGTCTTCGCCAACTCCGGCTGCTTGAAGGTTTCGCCCGGCTTCATGGTGCCGAAGTAGTCGCCGAAATTGGTCTTGCCGTTGAACAGCGCGATGGCGTCCTGGCGGTACTGGTACTGCTGGTCGGCGACCTTGAAGCCGCTCTGCGCGTAGCCGATGGCCGGGGTCAGCAGTTCGCTCCACTTCAGCTTGCCGAAGCGCTGGTGCGCTTCCCACAGGCCCATCACCGTACCCGGCACACCGGCGGCCTTGGCGCCGACCAGGCTGAGGTTCTCGATCACCTCGCCCTTGTCGTTCAGGTACATGGTCTTGGTCGCGGCCTTCGGTGCGATCTCGCGGTAGTCGAGGAAATACGGCTTGCCCTCGACGTACAGGGTCATGAAACCGCCGCCACCGATGTTGCCGGCTTCGGGATAGGTGACTGCGAGGGTGAAGGCGGTGGCGACCGCGGCATCGACGGCGTTGCCGCCTTTCTTGAGGATCTCGGCGGCGACCTTGGCGCCGTACTGGTCCGGCGCGGCAACCGCGCCGCCATCCAGATTGACGGCGAACACCGACGAACTCGCCGCGAGGATCGCGACGCCCAGGGGCAGCTTGCTGAAATGGAACACGCGCATGGAACTTCCTTATTTATTCTTGTGGTTGCGGTGAGGTCGAGCGCCCCGGCGAACCGGGGCGTTCAGTTGGAACGGTGAACCTGGATCAGTGCGGCAGGATCTTGGCGAGGAACTGCTGGGTGCGCTCGGCGCGGTTCTGCAGGTCGCCGAAGAATTCCTCCTTCGGGCAGTCCTCGACGATCTGCCCGCGGTCCATGAAGATCACCCGGTCGGCGACCTTGCGCGCGAAGCCCATCTCGTGGGTCACGCACATCATCGTCATGCCTTCGTGGGCGAGCTGGACCATCACGTCGAGCACCTCGTTGACCATCTCCGGGTCGAGCGCCGAGGTCGGTTCGTCGAACAGCATGACGATCGGGTCCATGGCCAGCGCGCGGGCGATCGCCACACGCTGCTGCTGGCCGCCGGAGAGCTGGCCGGGGTGCTTGTGCGCATGGGCTTTCAGGCCGACGCGGTCGAGCAGCTTCATGCCCTTGTCCATCGCCTCTTCCTTGCTCCGCCCCAGCACCTTGCGCTGGGCGATGGTGAGGTTCTCGGTGATGGTCAGGTGCGGGAACAGCTCGAAGTGCTGGAACACCATGCCGACGCGCGAGCGCAGTTTCGGCAGGTCGGTCTTGGGGTTGGCGATGGAGGTGCCGTCGACGGTGATGTCGCCCTTCTGGAAGGGTTCCAGCGCGTTGACGCACTTGATCAGGGTCGACTTGCCCGAGCCGGACGGCCCGCAGACCACCACCACTTCACCCTTGGACACCTTGGTGTTGCAGTCGGTGAGCACCTGGAAGTCGCCATACCACTTGCTGACGTTATCGATGGAGATCATACGGTTAACCTTTTCTGCAGGCGCTTCACGCCGAAGGACGCGGCGAAGCTGATGACGAAGTAGACGAGACCGGCGAAGATCAGGAACTCATGGGGCTGGCCGATGATGTCGCCACGCGAGCGGGCGGCGTTGAGGAAGTCCATCAGGCCCACCGAGTACACCAGCGAGGTGTCCTGGAACAGGATGATGCTCTGCTGCAGCAGCAGCGGGGTCATCTTGCGGAACGCCTGGGGCAGGATGATCAGGCGCATGGACTGGCCGTAGGTCATGCCCAGCGCATAGGACGCGCCGATCTGGCCCTTCGGGATGGCCTGGATGCCGGCGCGGACGATCTCGCAGTAGTACGCCGCCTCGAACATCATGAAGGCCACCAGGCACGAGGTGAACGCGCCCACGGGTGTGTCCTGGCCGGTGATCCAGCGCAGGATGAACGGCACCGCGAAGTAGAACCAGGTGATCACCAGCAGCAGCGGGATCGAGCGGAAGTAGTTCACGTAGAAACCGGCGATGTTCGACAGCAGCTTGCTGTTGGACAGCCGCATCAGCGCGAGGATGGTGCCGAGCACCACGCCGCCCAGCACACCCAGCACCATCAGCTGCAGGGTGGTGAGCATGCCTTCCCAGAGGCCGGGGAGGGCGGGGACGATCTGGCTGAAGTCCATCATTTACCTCCCACGGAGATCAGGCCCGGCACGGCGACTTTCTTCTCGACCATGCGCATGATCAGCATCAGGCTCATGTTCAGGGTGAAGTAGATCGCGGTGGCGAGGGTGAAGGCCTCGAACAGGTTGGCGCTGAATTCGGCGGTCTGCTTGGTCTGCGCCAGCAGCTCCATGAGGCCGATCAGCGAGGCCACCGAAGAGTTCTTGAAGACGTTGAGGAATTCCGAGGTCAGCGGCGGAATGATGATCCGGAACGCTTGCGGCAGCAGCACGTGGCGGTAGATCGACGGCAGGCGGAAGCCCACGGCGCTGGCGGCGGCGAGCTGGCCCTTGGGCAGCGCCTGGATGCCGGTGCGCACCTGTTCGCAGACCCGCGCGGCGGTGAACAGGCCCAGGCACACGACGACGCTGATGAACGCCGAGGTTTCCGGGGCTATGCCCAGCTTGAACCAGTCCTGGATCGGCTGCGGCAGGTAGTCCGGTACGAAGAAGTACCAGAGGAACAGCTGCACCAGCAGCGGCACGTTGCGGAACAGCTCCACGTAGGCCGTGGCGATGCCCGACAACCAGCGGTTGGGCAGGGTGCGCATCACGCCCAGCAGCGAGCCGAGCGCCAGGGCGATGACCCAGGCCGCGAGCGAGACGGCGATGGTCCAGCCCAGGCCGGTGATGTACCAGTCCAGGTAGCGTTCGTCGCCGATCCCGGTGGACTTGAAGAACACGCCCCAGTCCCAGTTGTAATCCATGACGGGTTTCCCCTCGGTTGCTTTGCACGGTGGCTTTGTACGGTACGGGGCCGGACGCGGGCGCAAGGCCGCCCGCCACCCGCGGGTAGCGGGTGTTCCGGCATCGTCATCAGGAAGTGTGGGCCGGGAGCGCATGGCTTGCGCTCCCGATCCCCCGCGTGGCTACGCCTTGTGGGCGCAGCCGCGCGCGACCGTTACATCTGCTCGGCAGACTTGTCGGTCGGATTGGCGATCAGCTTCTTGAGCTCATCACTCATCGGGAAGTTGAGGTTCAGGTTCTTCGGCGGGATGGGCTGCATGAACCACTTGTCGTAGATCTTGTTGACCTCACCCGAGGCGAAGGTGTCGGAGATGGCCTTGTCGACCACCTTCTTGAACGGTGCGTCGCCCTTGCGAACCATGCACGCGTAGATCTCGTAGGACTGCGGCTTGCCGACCACGTGCCAGTCGTCGGGCTTCTTGGCCTTGGCCATTTCGCCATAGAGCAGCGCGTCGTCCATCATGAAGGCCACCGCGCGGCCGGATTCGAGCATCAGGAAGGACTCGCCATGGTCCTTGGCCGAGATGATGTTCATGCCCATCTTCTGGTCGGCGTTCATCTGCTTGAGCAGGCGCTCGGAGGTGGTGCCGGCGGTGGTCACCACGTTCTTGCCCTTGAGGTCCGGGAAGTCGTTGATGCCCGAGCTGGTCTTGGTCAGCAGGCGGGTGCCGACCTCGAAGATGCCGACGGAGAAGTCGACCTGCTTCTGGCGCTCGAGGTTGTTGGTGGTGGAGCCGCACTCGATGTCCACGGTGCCGTTCTGCACCAGCGGGATGCGGGTCTGGGAGGTCACCAGGTTGTAGCGGACCTTCAGGTCGGGAGCGTTCAGCTCTTTCTTCAGGGCCTCGACGACCTTGATCTGCAGGTCGTGGGAATAACCTTCCGGCTGACGCGGGTCGCTGCCGAGGTAGGAGAAGGGGATGGAGGCGTCACGGTGGCCGAGGACGATGGTGCCGGAGTCCTTGATCTTTTTCAGGGTACCGGTCAGCTCTTCGGCGACGACGGGGGTGGCGAGCAGGGCTGCGACAATGGCAACGCCCAACGCACGGGGTGCGAAACGCATGGAATCTACCTCGACTGGTTGTGTTTGTTATTCAGTCCTGCGCCGGCGAGGCTCACTCCAGGCCGGTCGCATGTCGAGGTGGAGCTAGAGCAGGCTCCGTGCCAAGGCTGATCTGTTTTAGTATCTATTTGATTTAAAAGGATTTTTATAGAATTTCCCACGGCGATCGAAGCTTGCCGCGTTCGGCCGTCCGGATATTTGCGGAAACTTCGTTCGGAAATCCGAACGACTGCGGGGCTCAGACGTCCGGTTGGCCGGCCCACTGGCCACGCTGGAAGGGCGCGGGGCGATCGGCCAGGTGCATGGCGATGCGTTCCAGCAACTGGTGCGTCGGAGCGCGCACGCCGGTGGCGGCCTGCCCCAGGCTGAGCGCCACGACCAGCAACAGGATTGCCGGCTGGAAGGTCGGCAGGCCGGCCCGCGTGGCGGCGAGGAAGGCTGCGCTGGTGCCCAGGCCGAGGCTGAGCCCGGCGTAGACTTCGGCGGGCGAGTGGACGTTGATCGCCAGCCGCGAGATGCCCACCAGCACCGCCACCAGCGCAGCGCACGCTGCAGCCAGCAGGGCGGCGCGACGCGAGCTGAACAGCTGCGCGGCCAGGGTCGGCAGCACGGCGCCGGCCATCATGCTGTGGCCGGAGATGCCGGTGAAGTTCAGGTTCGCAATCCCGATGCCCCAGCCCATGAAGGCCAGCTTGGAGCCCACCACCAGCGCGGTCGAAAACCCGAACAACAAGGCCCAGAGCCCGGCCTTGGCGGCTTCGCGGCGATACAGCAGCCAGCCGAAGACGAACGCGGCGGCGGGCGCCAGCAGGGAGCTGTCGCCCAGGCGGGTGATCAGGGGCCAGAAATCCATGGTGTTCCGCAGGGTCGGGGAAAGGCCGGCAACATAGCACGGCGCCCCGGGGCGCCGTGCGTGACCGAGGTCAATCCCGTTCGGCGGGCTGACCGGCGGCATGCTCCTCGCGGCGCAGCAGTTCGCGCTTGCGCGGCAGTCCCCAGCGATAGCCGCCTTCGCCGTTGCCGCCGACCACCCGGTGGCAGGGCACCAGCAGGCCGACGTTATTGCTGGCGCAGGCTCGGGCGATGGCGCGTGGATGGGTGCCCAGCTGCTCGGCGAGTTCGCCGTAACGCCGCGTCTCGCCACTGGGAATGCGGGTGAGGGCGCGCCAGACGCGCAGCTGGAAGGCGCTGCCGTGCAGGTCCAGCGGCAGGTGGGCGGCCTGTTCGGGCTCCTCCAGCTGAGCGATCACTTCGCGTAGCCAGTCGCCCAGGCCGTGGTCGTCGCGGGTGCGTTCGGCGGCGGCGAAGCGCTCGGCCAGCTGACGCTCCAGTTCGGCGGCGTCGTCGGCGAACAGCAGGGCACAGACGCCCTTGTCGGTAGCGGCGAGCAGTACCAGCCCGAGCAGGCAGGGGGCGATGGTGTAGCGCAGGCGTTCGCCGGCGCCTTTGAGCCGGCGTTGCGCGGGGCTCAGCGGCGTGGCGCTTTCATACAGGGCACGGGTGCCGGAGTAGCCGGCCTCCAGCGCCGCGTCGAGCACCGAGCGCGACTGCGGCAGGGCGGCGGCCAGGCGCTGTTCGCGGCGGGATTCTGCCCAGGCACGCGGGGTGAGGCCGGTACGGGCCTTGAAGGCGCGGGCCAGGTGCGAGGCGGACAGGCCGATGCGCCGTGCCAGCTCCTCCAGGGTCAGCGGTTTCTCGGCCTGGTCGAGCAGTTCGCAGGCCGCGGCGACCAGCGCGTCGAGCTGTTCCCGCGGGCTCGGGCCGCGCGGCGAGCAACGCTTGCAGGGGCGGAAGCCGGCGGCTTCGGCGGCTTCGGGGGCGGCGTGGAAGGCCACGTTCTCCCGCGAAGGCCGGCGCGCCGGGCAGTTCGGCCGGCAGTAGACGCCCGTGGAGCGCACGCTGAAGACGAAGCGCCCCTCGTAGTGCGCATCACGCTCGCAGACCGCCTGCCAGCAGCGCTCGGGGTCCAGTCGGGTGGTCGTCATGGCGGCTCTCCGGGTTATGACTGTTGGGACGATTTTCCGTCCCGGCACGAAGTGCAGCAATCCACATCGCGTTTTCAAACTCGAAGCGCGGCGGCAGGGGCTACGCTTGCTGGGTATTCCCTGAAAAAGACCCCATGCCCTTGCGCCGATTCTGCCTGTGCTGCCTTCTGCTGCTCCTCGCGCTGAGCGCCCAGACCCGTGCCGCGAGCCTGGCGCTGAGCGACCAGGAGCGAGCCTTCATCACGGCCCACGAGCCGCTCCGGGTCGGCCTGTTCCGCGCCGGCTGGCCGCCGTTCGAGGTGATCGACGAGTTCGACCAGTTCCACGGCATCAGCGCGGATTACCTGCAACTGTTGTCCGAGCGCCTGGGCATGAAGGTCCAGCCGGTGCTGTACAACACCTGGGAGGAGGTGCTGGCTGCGGTGAAGGCGGGCGAGGTGGACCTGGTGCCGTCCATGGCCTCCACCGAGGAGCGCCAGCGCTTCCTGAGCTTCACCCAGCCCTACGTCACCACCAGCAGCCTGATCTTCGCCCGGCGCGATAGTACGATCCGCACCCTGGACGATCTCTCCGGCCGGCGGGTGGCGGTGGAGCATGGCTACGCCGTCCATGAGCTGCTGGGCAAGGCCGTGCCGGGAATCGACTTCGTGCTGGCGGAGGACTCCCCCGGCGCGCTCAAGGCCGTGTCCACCGGGCGCGCCGATGCCTATGTGGGCAACCTCATCACCACCACCTTCCTGATCGAGCAGCTCGGCCTGTCCAACATGGAGGTTCGCGGCGACAGCGGGCTGGGCAACAGCCAGGTGCGCTTCGCCACGCGCAAGGAGCTGGATCCGCTGGTGCCGCTGCTGGACCGCGCGCTGGGCAACATCACCCGCAGCGAGCAGGAGGCCATCCAGGCGCGCTGGCTGCCGTCGCTGGACGTCTTCGACTGGATGCACCTGCTGCAGATCGCCTGGCCCTGGGTGGTGGGCTTCCTCGCGCTGTTGACCTTCGTGCTGGTGTGGAACCGCCGGCTGTCGATCCAGGTGGCCGAGCGCGCCCGCGCCGAGGCGGAGGAGCGGCGCCAGCGCAGCACCCTGCTGGCGCTGATCAACTCGATCCCCGACCCGATCTGGTTCAAGGACACCCAGGGCCGCTACCTGGGGGTCAACCAGGCCTTCGCCGACTGCCTGGGGCGGGCGCCGGAAGACATAGTCGGGCGCAGCGACCAGCAGATGTTCAGCCGCGCGGCCGGCGCCGGCCGGCAGGAGCGCGACCGCCAGGCACTCAACGAGAGCGAGCCCTACGCCAGCGAGGGGTGGGTGGTCTATCCCGACGGCCGGCGGGTGCTCTTCGATACCCTGCGCAGCGCCTTCCACGACGACCATGGGCGTCTGCTGGGGTTGGTCGGGGTAAGCCGCGACGTCACCGCGCGCAAGTCCACCGAGCTGGCGCTGGCCGAGGCCCGCGACCTGGCCGAGGAAGCGGCGCAGCTCAAGAGCGATTTCCTGGCCAACATGAGCCACGAGATCCGCACGCCGCTGAACATCATCATCGGCCTGGCGCACCTGCTTCAGGAAACCACCCTGGACCCGCAGCAGGTGGACTACCTGGGCAAGATCCAGGGCTCGGGCCAGTACCTGCTGGAACTGATCAGCGACATCCTCGACCTGTCCCGCGTGGAGGCCGGCAAGCTGGAGTTCGAGCACATCGGCTTCGACCTGGAGCGCCTGCTCGGCGAGCTGTTCGACCTGTTCAACATCCGCGCGGCGAGCAAGGGCCTGGCGGTGCGCTGCGAGATCGACCCGCGGGTGCCCGCCCAGGTGGTCGGCGACTCCCTGCGCCTGCGGCAGATCCTGATGAACTACGGCAACAACGCGCTGAAGTTCACCGAGCAGGGCGAGGTGGTGCTGATCGTCCGCCTGGAGGACGAGGACGAAGACAGCCTGCAGCTCTACTTCGCCTTCCGCGATACCGGCATCGGCATCACCGAGCCGCAGCAGGAACGCCTGTTCGAGTCCTTCCAGCAGGCGGACAGCTCCATCACCCGCCGCTACGGTGGCTCCGGCCTGGGCCTGGCGATCTGCAAGAAGCTGGCGCAAGCGATGGGCGGCAGCGTCGGGGTGGAAAGCGAGCCGAACCACGGCAGCCTGTTCTGGTGCCGGCTGCCCATGGGGCGGGTGGACGACTCGGGCAGCCTGAGCCTGCAGAACATCAGCCATGCGCCGTTGCCCGTGCCGCTGATACCGGCCGCCGCGGCGGCGCCGGCACTGCTGGAGAGCGGCAGCGATGCCGAGGTCGAGCAGGTCTGCCGACGCCTGGCGCACCTGCTGGCGGCGGACGACCCGCGCGCCGGGCGGTTGCTCGGCGAACGTGCAAGCCTGCTGCGCAGCGTCTTCAATGAGGGCTACGAGGGGATCGCCATGAGCGTGCGGCGTTTCGAATTCGAGCGGGCCCTGGAAAGTCTGGTGAATCTCGCGAGGGAGCGCGATATCCGGATATAGCCGGGTATGGAGGGCAAGGCGGGACAGGAACACGCGGACGGGGCCGTGGTCCGATCCCCCATGGCATGTCACGAATCTGACCGATGCGAGGAGTTGCGATGGATAGCATGCTGGACCGGCCGGAGCAGGAAATGGTCCTGGTGGTGGACGATCAGCCCGACAACCTGATGCTCATGAGCGAACTGCTCATGGACCGCTACCAGGTGCGCGTCGCCTCCAGCGGACCGAAGGCGCTGCGCCTGATGCAGAGCGACCCGCGCCCGGACCTGGTGCTGCTCGACATCATGATGCCGGAGATGGACGGCTACGAAGTCTGCCGCCAGCTCAAGGCCGACCCGATGACCCGCGACATCCCGGTGATCTTCCTCACCGGGATGGTCAGCTCCGCCGACGAGCAGAAGGGCCTGGACCTGGGCGCGGTGGACTACCTGACCAAGCCGATCAGCCCGCCGGTGACCCTGGCGCGCATCCGCGCGCACCTGAACCTCAAGGCCAACGCCGATTTCCTGCGCGACAAGAGCGAGTACCTGGAGCTGGAGGTGCGCCGCCGCGCCCGCGAGCTGCAGGCCATCCAGGACGCCACCCTGGAAGCCATGGCGACGCTTTGCGACCTGCGCGACAACCCGCACAGCAACCACCTGGTGCGCATCGAGCACTACATGCGCCTGCTGGGCAGCTCGCTGTCCCTGCACAACGAGTTCGCCGCCGACCTGTCGGTGGAGAACATCGAACTGCTGGTGCGCTCGGCGCAGCTGCACGACATCGGCAAGGTCGCCGTCCCCGACCGCATCCTGCACAGCCCCGGCCAGCTGGAAGAGGCCGACCGGCTGATCCTCGAAAGCCACACCACCGTCGGCCGCGACGCCCTGGCAGCGGCTGAGCGAAAGCTGGGTTCCCCGGCGGAGTTTCTGCGTTATGCCAAGGAAATTGCCTACAGCCACCATGAGCGCTGGGACGGCAGTGGTTTCCCCGAGGGCCTGGCGGGCGAGCAGATTCCCCTGGGCGCCCGCATGCTTTCGCTGATCGACTGCTACGACGAACTCACCTGCCGCCACGCCTACCGCACCTCGCTGACCCCGGAGGAGGCTGCCGCCCGCATCACCGCCGGCGCCGGCAGCCAGTTCGACCCACGGGTGGTCGAGGCCTTCAACGAGGTCGCCGAAGGCTTCGCCAATATCGCCCAGCGCTACGCCGACAGCGACGAAGCGCTGGGGCTGGAACTGCAGCGACTGGAAGATGCGGTGACCGAAAGCATCGAGCTGACACCGCCCGAACCCTGATCGCGCTGGGCGGTTGTCGAGGATTGCCGTATAAGGAGCGCAGCGCCCCAGAGAGGTACGCCAGGAAGCCTGATGAAGACCCCGAAACGCCTAGAGCCGTTGATCGAAGACGGCCTGATCGATGAAGTATTGCGCCCGCTGATGAGCGGCAAGGAAGCAGCGGTCTACGTGGTGCGCTGCGGTAGCGAGCTGCGCTGCGCCAAGGTCTACAAGGAGGCCAACAAGCGCAGTTTCCGCCAGGCCGCCGAGTACCAGGAAGGCCGCAAGGTACGCAACAGCCGCCAGGCGCGCGCCATGGCCAAGGGCACCAAGTACGGCCGCAAGGAGCAGGAAGAAGCCTGGCAGAACGCCGAGGTGGCGGCGCTGTTCCGCCTGGCCAACGCCGGGGTGCGGGTACCCAAGCCGTACGACTTCCTCGACGGCGTGCTGCTGATGGAAATGGTCGCCGACGAGGAGGGCGACGCCGCGCCGCGCCTGAACGACGTGGTGATGGAGCCGGATCTGGCCCGTGACTTCCACGAGTTCCTCATCCGCCAGATCGTCATGATGCTCTGCGCGGGCCTCGTGCACGGCGACCTGTCGGAGTTCAACGTGCTGGTCGGCCCGGACGGCCCGGTGATCATCGACCTGCCGCAGGCCGTGGACGCCGCCGGCAACAACCACGCCTTCCGCATGCTCGAACGTGACGTGGGCAACATGGCCGCCTACTTCGGCCGCTTCGCCCCGGAGCTGAAGTACACCCACTACGCCAAGGAAATGTGGGCCCTCTACGAGGACGGCAAGTTGCAGCCGGACACCCCGCTGACCGGGCATTTCGATGATCCGGAAGACGAGGCGGACGTGGATTCGGTGCTGCGTGAAATTGCCGACGCCATGCGTGAGCAGGAGCGCCGCGAGGCCGGCCGCGTTGCCCAGGACGGCCCACAGCAGCGCGACGAGCCACCCCCTCCGCCCTGGGAACAGGCCTGACGGCATTGCACGGCGAAGCGCAGCTGCTGGCCCTGATCGCCGCGCAGCCGGAGCGCATGCGCCTGCTGCGTGGCGTGCGCGATCATGGCCCCGCCGGCGCCTGGGTTGCCGCGGGTTTCGTGCGCAATGCGGTGTGGGACCTGCTCCATGGCTATGCCGAGCCGACGTCGTTCAGCGATGTCGACGTGCTGTATTTCGGTGCCGATTGCCTGCAGCCCGAAGCTGACTCCGACTGGGAGCGCCGGCTGCGGGAAGCCTGCCCCGGCGTGCCTTGGTCCGTGCGCAACCAGGCGCGGATGCATCTTCGCAATGGTGATTCGCCCTATCGGGATTGCGCCGACGCAATGTGCCATTGGGTAGAGGTCAGCGCAGCGGTCGCCGTGCGGCTGCGCGGCGAGACCTTGGAACTGCTGGCGCCCTTGGGCATCGGGGACATCTGGGACCTGCGTGTCCGGCCCACCGAGCACTTCCGCCGCAAGCCGCACCTCTACCGCGAACGCATCGCCGCCAAAAACTGGGCGGCGCGTTGGCCGAAGCTGCATATCGAGCCTTTGTAGGAGCGCCCCATGGGCGCGATCGCGGGCATGGCCCGCTCCTACAGGGGGCTTCATCCCGAGCTACACGGCGCTCCTCGAAAACTGTAAGGCCACAACTGTATCCATACATTTCAGGCGTGGGCTGTTAGTTTTCCCTCATCCCACCCCGAGCGCTCTGCCATGCCCCTCCGCCACGTTCTCCTCGCCTTGCTGGTCACCCTGATCTGGGGCGTCAACTTCGTCGTGATCAAGGTTGGCCTGCACGACTTCCCGCCGCTGCTGTTCTGCGCCCTGCGTTTCGCCCTGGCGGCGCTGCCGTTGATCTTCCTGCGCGGCCCGCTGCCGGCGCCGTTCTGGCGCATCGTGCAGATCGGCGTACTGCTGGGCGTGGTCAAGTTCGGCCTGCTGTTCGTCGGTATGCATATCGGCATGCCCGCGGGCCTGTCGTCGCTGGTGCTGCAGAGCCAGGTGTTCTTCACCGTGCTGATCGCCGCCGCCTTCCTCGGCGAGCGCCCCAGCCCCCGTGCGCTGATCGGCCTGGCGCTGGCCGCCGGCGGCCTGCTGCTGATCGGCCTGGAGCGCCCCATGGGCGACAGTCTGGTGGCCTTCCTGCTGGTGATCGCCGCTGCACTGGCCTGGGCCTTCTCCAACATCGCCACCAAGCGTTCCGGCGCCAGCGACATGCTGCGCCTGATCAGCTGGGTCAGCCTGATCCCGCCGTTGCCGCTGCTGGTGCTGTCGTGGATCTTCGAGGGCCCGGAAGCTATCGAGCACGCCGTGCTGAACATCAATTGGACCGGCGCTGGCGCGCTGCTCTACATCGCCTTCCTCGCCACCACGGTCGGCTTCGGCCTGTGGAGCTTCCTGCTGCGCCGCTACCCGGCCAGCCAGGTCACGCCCTTCGCCCTGGCGGTGCCGGTGTCCGGGCTGCTGTCGGGCTGGCTGTTCCTGGGCGAAGACCTCACCACCCAGGACTGGATGGCCTGCCTGCTGGTCTTCGTTGGTCTGGCCGTGACCGTGCTGCCGGCTTCGATCTGGCGGCGCCGCGCGGTGGCCAGCGCGTAAGGCGTCAGACTGCCTCGCCGAGGCGGTCCACTACCCACTGGTTGATGCTCTGGTTGCTCAGCTCCGCCTTGATTGCCACCTGCGCATGCAGTTGCGGGTCCAGGCGCAGGCTGAGCTTGCCGGAGAACGGGCGCTGCGGTTCGCGGCCGAGTTTCGCGCAGGTCGCCAGATAATCGTCCACCGCCTCTTCGAACGCCTCGCGCAACTCGCTGACCGACTCGCCGTGGAAGCCGATCACGTCGCGGATGCCGGCGACGTGGCCAATGAACAGGCGATCGTCATCGCTGTACTCGATCCGGGCAGCGTAGCCCTGGTATTTCATGGGGGTCATGGGTGGATTCCTGCCTGTTCGAGCAAGCTGCGTGCATCACGTACCTGATACGGCTTGGCTTCCTTGGTTGGATGCGGACGGTGGAAGGTGGCGACGATGCCGTTCAACTCGAAGCGCACCCTTGAGCCACTGCCTTCGATTGTCTGCGCACCCAGGGCGATCAGTAGCGATTCTATGCGCAGCCATTCCAGTGAAGACGGGACGGGAAGCGTGAAAATCAGCTCCAGCGTCCTGCGTTGCCGGGCATTCATCCCGTGCTCCAGTTGTTGGTATCAGATTATGCTACCAACAGGCTCCTTGAACCAGATGTCAGACGTCGCTCCGAGCGTTGCCTGAAGGTTCTTCAGTGGCAACACTTCCCCGACTCCAGGTCCTTGAGGATCGGGCAGTCCGGCCGGTGGTCGCCCTGGCAGTGATCGCTGAGTTCCTGCAGGGTGTCGCGCAGGCTGCTGAGTTCGGCGATCTTGCGGTTCAGCTCGTCGATGTGCCGGGCGGCCAGGGCCTTCACGTCGGCGCTGGCGCGCTGGCGGTCCTGCCAGAGGGCGAGCAGGTGGCCGACCTCTTCCAGCGAGAAGCCGAAATCCCGCGAGCGGCGGATGAAGGCCAGGGTGTGCAGGTCCTGCTCGCTGTAGTGGCGATAGCCGCTGGCGCTGCGGCCGGCGGGGGCGAGCAGGCCGGTGGATTCGTAGTAGCGGATCATCTTCGCGGTCAGGCCGCTCTTCTTCGCCGCTTCGCCGATGTTCATGCCGTGTTCTCCTGTACGAACGCCCCCGGTGGCCCCGGGGGCGCCACTGTCATTTCTGATCCTGGGGTTTCCAGCGCTTGAGCAGCAGGGCGTTGCTCACCACGCTAACGCTGGAGGCGGCCATCGCTGCGCCGGCGACCATGGGGTTGAGCAGGCCGAAGGCGGCCAGCGGGATGCCCACCAGGTTGTAGATGAAGGCCCAGAACAGGTTCTGGCGGATCTTCGCGTAGGTGCGCCGGGAGATGTCCAGCGCCGCCGGCACCAGGCGCGGGTCGCCGCGCATCAGGGTGATGCCGGCGGCGTGCATGGCCACGTCGGTGCCGCCGCCCATGGCGATGCCCACGTCCGCCGCCGCCAGCGCCGGGGCGTCGTTGATGCCGTCACCAACCATCGCCACGATTTCGCCTCGCTGGCGCAGTGCGCCGACCACCGCGGCCTTGTCCCCGGGCAGCACTTCGGCGTGCACGTCGTCCAGGCCGAGGGCGTCGGCCACCACCTTGGCGCTGCCGCGGTTGTCGCCGGTGATCAGGTGGCTGGCGATGCCGCGTTCGCGCAGGGCGTCGATGGTGGTTTTCGCCCCTTCCTTGAGACTGTCGCCAAAGGCGAACAGAGCGATGACGCGGGGCTGCGGTTCGCGCTCGATCAGCCAGGACAGGGTGCGGCCTTCGGCTTCCCACTGCCGGGCCGACTCGGCCAGTACGCCCGGCTGCAGCAGGGCTTCGTCGAGCATCCGGCGGTTGCCCAGGGCCAGCAGGCGGCCCTCGACGCGGCCCTGGATGCCACGCCCCGTCAGGGCCTGGCTGGCCTCGGCAGCGGCCGGGCTCAGGCTGCGTTCGGCGCAGGCGTCGAGCACGGCGCGGGCCAGTGGGTGTTCGCTGCCACGTTGCAGGGCGCCGGCCAGGGCGAGAGCTTCAGCCTCGTCGCCGATTGCCGCAAAGTGGGTGATGCGCGGTTGGCCGGAGGTGAGGGTGCCGGTCTTGTCGAAGGCCACGGCGGTCACGGCATGGGCGACTTCCAGCGCCTCGGCGTCCTTGATCAGGATGCCGTGCCTGGCCGCCACGCCGGTGCCGGCCATGATCGCGGTTGGCGTAGCCAGGCCCAGGGCGCAGGGGCAGGCGATGACCAGCACTGCCACGGCGTTGATCAGTGCCTGCTCCCAGCCGGCGCCGGCGATCAGCCAGCCGACCAGGGTGAGCAGGGCGATGCCGATGACCACCGGGACGAACACGTTGCTGACCTTGTCCACCAGCTTCTGGATCGGCGCCTTGGCCGCCTGGGCGTCTTCCACCAGGCGGATGATTCTTGCCAGGACGGTTTCGCCGCCCAGCGCGGTGGTCTTCACGCGCAGCACGCCTTCGCCGTTGATGGCGCCGCCGGTGACCGGGTCGCCGACGTCCTTGGCCACCGGCAGGCTCTCGCCGGTGATCAGGGCTTCGTCGGCGTGGCTCTGGCCGGCGAGGACTTCGCCGTCCACCGGGAAGCGCTCGCCGGGGCGCACCAGCACTTCGTCGCCCAGGCGCAGTTCGGCGATGGCGATGTCTTCTTCGACACCGTCACGCACGCGGGTGGCGCGTTCGGGGCGCAAGGCTTCCAGGGCGCGGATGGCGGCGGCAGTCTGGCGTTTGGCGCGGCTTTCCAGGTACTTGCCGAGCAGGATCAGGGTGATGACCACGGCGCTGGCTTCGAAGTACAGGTGCGGCATCTGCCCGGGAGCGGCGGCGTACCACAGGTACAGGCTCAGGCCGTAGCCGGCGCTGGTGCCCAGGGCGACCAGCAGGTCCATGTTGCCGCTGCGGGCGCGCACGGCCTTGTACGCGGACACATAGAAGCGTGCGCCAATGAGGAATTGCACGGGCGTGGCGAGGAGGAATTGCACCCAGGCCGGCAGCATCCAGTGCTGGCCGAACCAGTCGCCGACCATTGGCAGCACCAGCGGCAAGGACAGCAGGATCGCGGCGGCCAGCCACCAGCGCTCGCGCGCCAGGCGCGCCACGGCCGGGTCCACGGCGGGCTGGTCGGGTTCGATGGGACGGGCCTTGTAGCCAGCCTTGTCGACGGCGGCGATCAGCGCGGAGGTCTCGATGGCGCCGAGCAGTTCGACATGGGCGCGCTCGCTGGCCAGGTTGACGCTGGCCGAACGCACGCCGGGCACCTTGTTCAGGGCGCGTTCGACGCGGCCGACGCAACTGGCGCAGGTCATGCCTTCGATGGCCAGTTCCAGGCTGCGGGACGGCACCTGGTAACCGGCCTGCTCGACGGCGGCGACCAGCGCCGGCAGGGTTTTGCCGTCTGACGGGCCGGCCAGCTGCACGCGGGCCTGTTCGCTGGCGAGGTTGACGCTGGCTTCCTGCACGCCGGGCACTTTGCGCAGGGCGCGCTCGACCCGGCCGGCGCAGCTGGCGCAGGTCATCCCGGAGACGGGCAGGTCGAGTTCGATCGGGTTGGCGCTGCTCATGGGGCTTTCTCCCTGAAGTTCCCCGATAGCATCAACCTTGACACAAGGGTAAGGTCAACCCTCGTTTGCTGCCAGCTTGTCGCAGGTCAGGCCGCTGAGCGAATCGTCAGCTGCCGCTGGAAACCGGCATCAGGTACAGCCCGCTCTCGCTGTTGGCGATGCGGAACTTGCGCACTTCGCCGGCGTGGAGCTGCACGGACTGGGCGCGCAATGGCTGGATGCCGCTGCGGCAGAGACCCGAGTTGGCGGTCTGCAGGCGCAGGGAGACCTCGCCCGGCGGCAGGTTGAGGGCGATTTCGCCTTCAGGCTGCAGGCGTGAGACCTTTTCGTCCTGCACGTAGAGGTCGATGTCGCAGGCGGTGCCGGTATCCAGCCGTTCGCGGCTGACAATCAGCACGGCGTAGGCCACTGGTTGTGCGTCGGGCATCGGCCAGGAGCCGGGTGTGCTCGGCGGCGGCGTGGCGGGTGAAGAGGGCGCGGGCGGCGCCGCGGGGGCCTCTTCGGGCATGCCGTCGGCGCAGGCGGTCAGGGGCAGGCCGGTGAAAGGCAGGGCGGCGGCGAAGCCGGCGGCCAGCAGAAGGGAACGGCGCATGGGCGTTCTCCGATGAGTCAGCTATTTCCGCAGCTTGGCTGAGAGGATGACGTAGGACAAGTGCAAGGCGACGGTAACGCGAGAGGCTTGACCTTGCCACGGTGGCAAGGTCGAGACTGCACTCCAGGCATCAATCCATCAGAGGAGACATTCCATGCATACCTTCACTGTCAAAGGCATGAGCTGTGGCCATTGCGTACGGGCCATCACCCAGGCGGTCCAGGCGCTGGACGCCGCGGCGGAAGTGCAGGTCGACCTGGGCGCTGGCGAGGTCCGGGTGGCCAGCCGGCTGGACGACTCGGCCATCCTCGCGGCGATCCGCGAGGAAGGCTACGAGGCCGAGGCGGCCTGACGCTTCACTCCCTCCGGGCCGGCGTCCTGCCGGCCCTTATGCCTGCGCCGGGTGCCAGTCGCGCACCAGCCCGCGGAACACGGCGTCGAACAACTGCCGAGTTTCCTCCAGCGGGTCGAACAACTCCGGGTCCCTGAGCCAGTCGCTGAGCAGGCCGAAGATCATCGCGTGCACCGCGCGCGAGGCAATCTTCGGGGTGACTCCCGGCATCAGCCGCACTCGACAGTCTTCATGGCTGAACAACTGGTCGCAGAGTTCGATGAACTGGCGGACGAACTGGTTGTGGCGCTCTTCCGCATCGCGCAGCTCATCGGTGAACTCGCAGCGTTGCAGGAGGATGGTGAGGATGCGCCGGCGCTGCGGGTCGCGGGCGAGGTTCTCGACGACCTCCACGCTGAGCTGGAACAGCGATTCGATCGGGTCGTGGCCATCGCAACCGGACAGGCGCTGGGCCAGTTGCTCGGGCGGCAGGCGAACCTGGTTGAGCATGTCGTTGAACAGGTGCGCCTTGTTCTGGAAGTGCCAATAGACCGCGCCGCGGGTGACACCGGCGGCGCGGGCGATCTCTTCGAGGCTGGTATTGGAGACGCCTTTCGCGAAGAAAAGGCCTTCAGCCGAGTCAAGAATCGTTTGGCGTGTACGTTCAGAATCTTCTTTAGTTCTTCTCATGGCGCTTGTTGGTATACAGGCTAGGATCACTGGGTGACGGGCAGTTTACTGATTTTATAACGCTAACAGTGCTTTACAGACACTGGCGTAGGTAAATGTCGTGCAGTCGTCCTACTGAGTTTCGCTTACAGACATTTCCATGGAGAGGTTACATGCCGTTTGCCCGTCGTTTGCCCGTCGCGCTTGCTGTCGTTGGGTTGCCAGTCCTGTTTGCCGCGGGGGTTCAGGCGGAAGACAAGCCTGCTACGGCGGCGCCACCTCCCCCGGCAGTGACCATTGAAGTCGCCAGGAGTGCACCGGTTCCCCTGACATTCGAGTACGCCGCGCGAACCGCCGGTTACCGTGAGGTGGAGGTGCGTGCGCAGGTCAGCGGCATCCTCCAGCGGCGCACCTATGAGGAAGGCCGGCCGGTGAAGGAAGGCCAGGTGCTGTTCCGTATCGATCCGCGCCCCTACCAGGCGGCGCTGGGGCAGGCCAAGGGTTCGCTGGCGCAGACCCAGGCGCGCTACCGGCAGACCGAGCGCGACCTCAAGCGTATCCGCGAGCTGCAGAAAAAGGGCTTTGCCAGCGAAAGCGAACTGGACCGCTACGTCTCCGATTTCGAACAGGCCAAGGCCGATGTCGAGGCCGCCAAGGCCAACGTCCAGGCCAAGCAGATCGACCTCAACTACACCACGGTGACCGCACCGATCTCCGGCATGGCGAGCAAGGAAGTGCGTTCGGAGGGCAGCCTGGTGGCGGCCAACGACCCGAATTCCAGCCTGCTCACCAAGCTCACCCAGCTCGACCCGGTCTACGTGAACTTCGCCTATCCCGATACCCAGGCGACGCTGATGAAGGATGGCGTCAAGAGCGGCCGCTACATCCTGCCCAAGGACGGCAAGCTGACGGCGGAGCTGCTTTTCGGCGACGGCACCAAGTACCCCGTCGAAGGCGTCGTCGACTTCACCGACAGCTTCGTCAACACCGGCACCGGCACGGTGAACGCCCGGGCCGTGGTGCCCAACCCGCAGAACCAGCTGATCCCCGGGCAATTCGTGCGGATCATCATCACCGGCATCACCCAGAGCAATGCCGTCACCCTGCCCGAGCGTGCGCTGGCCCAGGGGCCGCGCGGCACTTTCGTCTACGTGGTGGACAAGGACGGCTTCGCCCGCGTGCGCCAGGTGACGACCAGCAAGACCGTGAACGGCCGCTGGATCATCGATGCCGGCGTGGACGATGGCGACCATGTCATCGTCGAAGGCATTCCCAAGGTAAAACCCGACCAGCCGGTGAAAGCCAGCGAGGCCCCGCCGCAGCCGCCGGCGACGCAACCCGCCCAGGCCCAGTCCTAAGGAGCGCTCATCGTGATCTCGCGCTTCTTCATCGAACGTCCCGTGTTCGCGATGGTGATTTCCATCGTGATCCTGCTCGCCGGCCTCGTCGCCATGCGCGCGCTGCCCATCGCGCAGTACCCGGAAATCGTCCCGCCGCAGGTGTCGGTCTCCGCCGCCTATCCTGGCGCCAGCTCCCAGGTGATCGCCGAGACCGTGGCGGCGCCGCTGGAGCAGGAAATCAACGGCGTGGAGGGCATGATCTACCAGCTGTCGAACTCCGACAGCAGCGGCGCCATGAGCCTGACCGTGTACTTCGAGGTGGGCACCGACCCGGACCAGGCCACCATCGACGTCAACAACAAGGTGCAGGCCGCGCTGGCCAAGCTGCCCGAGGAAGTGCGCCGGCAGGGCGTGCAGGTGGAGAAGAAATCCTCCGACATCCTCCAGGTGGTCACGCTGTTCTCGCCGGACAACTCCCGCGATCCGATCTTCATCAGCAACTATGCGCTGATCAACGTGATCGACGACCTCAAGCGGATCCCCGGGGTCGGCGATGTCAGCCAGTTCGGCTCCAAGGACTACTCCATGCGCATCTGGCTGCGGCCGGACAAGCTGGCGCAATACAACATGACGCCTTCGGACGTCGCCAGCGCGATTCGCGAGCAGAACTCGCAGTTCGCCGCCGGCAGCTTCGGCCAGCAGCCGATGAAGGAGCCGCAGGACTTCACCTACATGGCCACCGCCCAGGGGCGGTTCACCGATCCCAAGGAGTTCGAGAGCATCATCCTGCGCAGCGACTCCACCGGCGCCAGCCTGCTGCTCAAGGACGTGGCGCGGGTCGAGCTGGGGGCGCAGGACTACTCCCTGGTGACCTCGCTCAACGGCCAGCAGAACGCCGCCTTCGGTATCTACCTGCAGCCGGGCGCCAACGCGCTGGATACCGCCCAGGCGGTGCGCGACCACATGGACGCCATGGCCAAGCGCTTCCCCCAGGGCATCACCTACAAGATTCCCTATGACACGACCATCTTCGTGCAGGTCTCCATCGAGGAGGTGATCCACACCTTCGTCGAGGCGCTGATCCTGGTGATGATCGTGGTCTTCGTGTTCCTGCAGAGCCTCCGCGCCACGCTGATCCCGGTGCTGGCGATCCCCGTCTCGCTGGTCGGTACCTTCGCCGGCATGTACCTGATGGGCTTCTCCATCAACCTGCTGTCGCTGTTCGGCATGGTGCTGGCCATCGGCATCGTGGTGGACGACGCCATCGTGGTGCTGGAGAACGTCGAGCGGGTGATGCGCACCGAGAAACTCGGGCCCAAGGAAGCGGCGATCAAGGCGATGGAGGAGGTGACCGGGCCGATCGTCGCCATCGTGCTGGTGCTCTGCGCGGTATTCATTCCCGTGGGCTTCCTCGGCGGCCTGGCCGGGCAGATGTACAAGCAGTTCGCGATCACCATCGCGGTGTCAGTGGTGATCTCCGGCATCGTCGCGCTGACGCTGTCGCCCGCGCTCTGCGCGCTGATCCTCAAGCCCGAGCACAAGGAGCCGGCGGCGCCGTTCCGCTGGTTCAACCGCATGTTCGAGAGCGCCACCAACGGCTATGGCGCCGGCGTGCAGTTCTTCCTCAAGCGCGCGGCGCTGGGCCTGCTGCTGTTCGGCGGGATGATCGCCCTGCTGGTCATCCTGTTCGGCCGCGTGCCGGGCTCGCTGGTGCCGGACGAGGACCAGGGCTACGTGCTCAACGCCTACTTCCTGCCGCCGGCGGCGTCGCTGACCCGGACCGAGAAGCTGACCGGCGATGTGACCCACCAGTTGATGAAGCACCCGGCGGTGCAGGACGTGGTGACCTTCGCCGGCTTCGACATCCTCACCTTCGGCACCCGCAGCAACGCCGGGGTGTCCTTCGTGCCGCTCAAGGACTGGAAGGAGCGCACCACGCCGGAGCTGGACGCGCGCAACCTGACCCATGAATTCATGAAGATGGGCGCTGCGCAGGAAGACGGCGTGGTGATGTCCTTCAACCCGCCGCCGATCACCGGCATGAGTACCACCGGCGGTTTCGAGGCCTATATCCAGGACCGCAGCGGCGGCACCTCCGAGCAATTGGAGGAGGTGACCATGAAGTTCCTCGCCGCCGCCGCCAAGCGGCCGGAGCTGGCGGGGGTCAACACCACCTTCAACGCCAACGTGCCGCAGTACTACATCGACCTGGACCGCACCAAGGCGCGTTCCCTGGGCGTGGCGATCAACGATGTGTTCACTGCCATGCAGTCCACCTTCGGCAGCTACTACGTCAACGACTTCAGCCTGTACGGTCGTACGTGGCAGGTCACCCTGGAGTCCGAGCCGGAGTTCCGCCGCAAGCCCGATGACCTGAGCCAGGTGTTCGTGCGCTCCAACACCGGCGACCTGATCCCGCTGTCCACCCTGGTCAACGTGCGGCGCATCCTGGGCCCTGATTCCTACGCGCGCTTCAACGTGTTCCCGGCGGCCAAGCTGCTGGGCGGCCCGGCGCCGGGCTACAGCTCCGGGCAATCGCTGGCGGCGATGCAGGAAGTGGCCAACGAGGTGCTGGGGCAGGACTACACCCTGGCCTGGATCGGCTCGGCCTACCAGGAGCTGGCGACCCAGGGTTCGGGCAGTACCGCGTTCATCTTCGGCCTGATCCTGGTGTTCCTCATCCTGGCGGCCCAGTACGAGCGCTGGACCCTGCCGCTGGCGGTGGTGACCGCGGTGCCCTTCGCGGTATTCGGGGCGATCCTGGCGATCTGGCTGCGTGGGCTGGATAACGACGTGTACTTCCAGGTCGGCCTGGTGACCCTGATCGGCCTGGCGGCGAAGAACGCCATCCTGATCATCGAGTTCGCCGTGCTGTGCCGCGAGGAGCAGGGCATGGGCCCGGTGGAAGCCGCGCTGGAGGCGGCCAAGCTGCGCTTCCGGCCCATCGTGATGACTTCGCTGGCCTTCATCCTGGGTTGCGTACCGCTGGCCATCAGCACCGGCGCCGGCTCCGCCAGCCGTCACTCCATCGGTACCGGGGTGATCGGCGGCATGCTCGCCGCGACCCTGCTGGCGACCTTCCTCATCCCGATGTTCTACATGCTCGTGGAGTCGGCCGCCGACAAGCTCAGTGGCCGCAAGAACAAGGCCAAGCCCGCCGCAGAGGGGGCGCACGAGGTCTGATTCCGCGAAGGGTCCGGCCGCAGGGCCGGACCCGCTTCTCCCTTTCCTTCGGGAGTTGCTTAGGGAGCTTGCTAATTTCCCGGCGGACGCCACAATGCTTGGCTTCGCCGCGCCATCCGTGCGCACCAACCCGTTAGCCACACCGGCCTGCCCGCGGTCCTCACCGCTATCGGGCGAGGCGGTGTGACCAGGTGATCCATGACTCTGCGCATCCTGCTGATCCTCGGCGCCCTGAGCGCCTTCGGGCCCATGGCCATCGACTTCTACCTGCCCAGCTTCCCGACGCTGGCGCAGGCTTTCGGCACCGACGTCGAGCATGTGCAACTGAGCCTGTCGGCATACTTCGCCGGCCTGGCCATCGGCCAATTGCTCTACGGTCCGCTGGCCGACCGCATCGGCCGGCGCACTCCGCTGCTGCTGGGGGTGAGCATCTTCACCCTGGCGTCCCTCGCCTGCGCCTTCGCCCCGAACCTGGAGTGGCTGGTCGGCGCGCGCTTCGTGCAGGCGCTGGGCGGCTGTGCGGGGATGGTGATTTCGCGGGCAGTGGTGCGGGACCTGTGCGATCCGGTCGCGGCGGCCAAGGCCTTCTCGCAACTGATGCTGGTGATGGGGCTGGCGCCGATCCTGGCGCCGCTGGGCGGTGGGCTGCTGCTCAGCCTGTCCGGCTGGCAGTCGATCTTCTTCAGCCTGACGCTGTTCAGCGCCCTGGCCGGTGCCGCCATCGCGCTCTGGCTGCCGGAGACCATTCCGGCCGGGCCGCGTGCCCCACTACGGGGAGCACTGGGGCAGTACCGGGCGCTGTTCCGCGACCGCTCCTTCATCACCTACGCCCTCACCGGCGGCGTGGCCATCGCCGGGATGTTCTCCTACATTGCCGGCTCGCCCTTCATCTTCATCGAACTCTACGGCGTGCCGGCCGAGCACTACGGCTGGATCTTCGGCAGCAATGCAGCGGGCTTCATCCTCATGGCGCAGGTCAACGCGCGCCTGTTGCGCTATCGCGGGCCGGGCTTCTGGCTGCGCCGGGCGGTCTGGGTGTACTTCGGTTGCGGCGCCGCCCTGCTGGTGATCACGCTGTTCCGCCCCGAGCACCTGTGGCCGTTGCTGATCCCGCTGTTCGGCGCCATCGCCAGCCTGGGTTTCCTGATGCCCAACTCCTCGGCCTGCGCCATGGCCAGCCAGGGCCGGCACGCGGGCAGCGCCTCGGCGCTGATGGGCAGCCTGCAGTTCACCGTGGCGGCCGGCGCGTCGGCACTGGTCGGCGCGCTGCACGACGGCACGGCGCTGCCCATGGCCGTGGTCATCACGGTCTGCAGCCTGGTGGCTGCCGTGCTCGGTTGGCTGAGCGGGCAGATCAGCGAGCGCGCGGCCTGATCAACTGGCGGCGCGCTGCACCAGCTCCGGTAGTTGGTGCGGGGCCCTCAGGCGGGCTTCGAGGGTGGCGACGAAACTGCGCGCCTCACGCTCGCTGCGAAAGCGCACGGCCTGCTGGTCGAGGCAGACTTCCCACGGCTGGTCTTTGCGCAGGCTGGACGGACGGACGAGGATGTTCATGGTGCTCACCCCTGTGCTGTCAGGTGAAAAGGGACTCTCAGTGTAGTCCTGTCACAGGGCCGTAGCGGGTGCGACCTGTGGTCGCCGATAGGTGGCGGCCCGATGCCGGCATCGCCGGCCAGGCCCCGTTCCAGAGGGCTTCGGCCTGCACCTTCGCGCTTCGCTGAAAAATCCTGAAAAGAATGGCGACGGGCCGCTTTCGCGCAGCAGCGGAAGGACTACGACCAAAGGTTGATGGTGGGGCCGCGATCCCCGTCCATACTCGTTGTTCGACCTCGATAACAACAATAAGAGGCAGTGACGATGAGTTACCGGCAGTCCCATGACCGCTCCATCGCGGACCCCTCCGCCTTCTGGGCCGAACAGGCCGCCCGCGTGGCCTGGTATCGCTCCCCGCAGGAGACCCTGCAAGCCCTGCCCGACGGCAGCCACCGCTGGTTCGCCGATGGTCGCCTGAACACCTGCTACCTCGCCCTCGACCGGCAGATCGAGCTGGGCCGCGGCAACCAGGCCGCCCTGATCTACGACTCCCCCGTCACCAGCACCCAGCAGCGTTTCAGCTACCTGGAGCTGCGCGATGAAGTCGCGCGCCTGGCCGGCGCCCTGCGCGCGCTGGGGGTGGAGAAGGGCGACGGGGTAATCATCTACATGCCGATGGTGCCGCAGGCAGCCATGGCCATGCTCGCCTGTGCGCGGCTCGGCGCCGTGCACTCGGTGGTCTTCGGCGGCTTCGCGCCCCACGAACTGGCACTGCGCATCGATGATGCCAAACCCAAGCTGGTGCTCACCGCGTCCTGCGGGCTGGAGTTCGAGCGGGTGATCGAATACAAGCCGCTGGTGGACAAGGCCCTGGAACTGGCCAGTCACCAGCCGGCCCACGTGCTGGTCCTGCAGCGGCCGCAGGCGATGGCCGAGCTGCACGCCGGCCGCGACCTGGACTGGCGCGAAACCCTGGCCCACGCGCAACCGGTCGCCCCGGTGGAAGTGGCCAGCGGCGACCCGCTCTACATCATGTACACCTCCGGCACCACGGGGAAACCCAAGGGCATCGTGCGCGACAATGGCGGCCACGCGGTGGCGCTGAGCTACGCGCTGCCGACCATCTTCGGCCTGCAGCCGGGGGATGTCTGGTGGGGCGTTTCCGATGTCGGCTGGGTGGTCGGCCATTCGCTGATCGTCTACGGGCCGTTGATGCATGGCTGCACCACGGTGTTCTACGAGGGCAAGCCGGTGCGCACGCCGGATGCCGGCAGCTACTGGCGGGTGATCGAGGAGCACAAGGTCAGCAGTCTGTTCTGCGCACCCACGGCCATCCGCGCGATCCGCAAGGAGGACCCGCAGGGCGAACTGCTCAAGCACTACGACCTGAGTTCGTTGCGCCACCTGTTCCTGGCGGGCGAGAAGCTCGACAGCAGCACCCAGCACTGGCTCGAGGAGCTCACCGGCAAACCGGTGCACGACCACTGGTGGCAGACCGAAACCGGCTGGCCGGTGACTGCGCCCTGCACTGGCCTGGGCGACCACGCCCTGCGCGCCGGCTCCACCAACCGCGCGGTGCCCGGCTACCACGTACAGGTGGTCGATGACGAGGGACGGCTGCTGGGGCCCAACGAGCAGGGCTCCATCGTCATCGCCCTGCCGCTGCCGCCCGGTTGCGCGCAAACCCTGTGGAACGACCATCCGCGCTACCTGCAGGCGTACCTGAAGACCTATCCCGGCTACTACCACACCGGCGACGGCGGCTATGTGGACGAGGAGGGCTTCGTCTACATCATGGGGCGCACCGACGACGTGATTAACGTCTCCGGTCATCGCCTGTCCACCGGCGAGATGGAGGAGTTGCTGGCGCTGCACGAGGCCGTCGCCGAATGTGCGGTGATCGCCGTGCAGGACGAGCTCAAGGGCCATGTGCCGCTGGGGCTGGTGGTGCTCAAGGATGGCGCACAGGCGAGCGAGGCCAACCTGCAGCGTGAACTGGTGGCTCTGGTGCGCGAGCGCATCGGCGCGCTGGCCTGCTTCCAGCGGGCGGTGGTGGTGAAGCGCCTGCCGAAGACCCGCTCCGGCAAGATTCTCCGCGCCGTACTGCGCAAGATCGCCGACGGCGAAAGCTATGCGCCGCCTTCCACCATCGATGACCCGACCATCCTCGGCGAGATTGCCGAGCGCCTGGGCCAGGCCGGTCTGGCCAAGGCTGGCTGATATCCCACGACGCCGGTTCTGCCGGCGTATTTCCAGGGCCGCACTCGTTGCGGCCCTTTTTTATTGCCGTGATTTTCCAGCCATCGCCCAACCTTTGCCCGGCAGGAATAAAGGCGGTTTGCCATCTAATATCATGGCAACTGGCCTCTATTGGATGAATTGCGCCCATGATCCAGCGCGTAGACCTCGATGACGAGGAGCTGAGGGTCCTGCGTGAGATCACTGCGCAGGCGCCGCGCCGACCGGTTGTTCTGCTGGTGGACGATGACCGCGCGTTGCTGGCGCGTACGCGCCGGCTGATCGAGCGGGCCAACCTGCGCTGCCTCACCGCCAGCAGTGCGGCCGTGGCGTTGCGGCGTATCCGTCGCGACGAGGCGGCTATCGATCTGCTGGTCAGCGGGCTGGCGCTGGAAAGCGATGGGCCGGGGCTGGCATTCATCCGCGAACTGAACCGGGCCGGCACCTTTCTGCCGATCATCGTGCTGTCCGCGCGAACCGATCTGGGGCGAAATATCTTGGAAACGCCGCTGAACGTACTGGAATTTCTGCCGAAACCCGTCGATCCAGTTAGCTTTCTCCACGCGCTCAGCCACAGCCTGTAGGAGCGGGCCACGCCCGCGATCGCGCGCAGGGCGCGCTCCTGCAGGTCAGAGTGTCTGCGCCTTGAAGGTGTCGCACTTGCCCGGCGAGCCGCTTTCGAAGCCGAGCTTGAACCAGCGCACGCGTTGCTCTGACGAACCATGGGTGAAGGAGTCGGGCATCACCGTGCCGCGCGCCTGGCGTTGCAGGTGGTCGTCGCCGATGGCGTTGGCAGCGTTCAGCGCCTCTTCCACGTCGCCCGGCTCGAGCCAGTTCAGGCGCTGCTGGGCGTGGTTGGCCCAGACCCCGGCGAAGCAGTCGGCCTGCAACTCCTGACGCACCGACAGGCCGTTGGCGCCTTCCATGCGCGCGCCACGCTGCCGGGCCGCATTGATCTTGGCGGAGATGCCCAGCAGGTTCTGCACATGGTGCCCGACCTCGTGGGCGATCACGTAGGCCTGGGCGAAATCGCCGGCGGCGGAGAACTTCTGCTCCATCTCGCGGAAGAAGCCGAGGTCGAGGTACACGCGGTGGTCGCCCGGGCAATAGAAGGGGCCGACCGCCGAGTTGGCAAAGCCGCACGCCGAGTTCACCCCGCCGTTGAACAGGATCAGCTTGGGTTGCTCGTACTGCTGGTTGCTGCGGGCGAAGATCTCGCCCCAGGTGTCCTCGGTATCGCCAAGGATCGACTGGACGAACTCCACCTGCGGGTCGTTGCCGGTGGCGGGCTTGCCCTGGGTCGGCCGGCTCGGTGCCTGCTGCGAGACATCCATCTGGCCCAGCAGCGAGCCGAGGATGGTCATCGGGTCCTGCCCGGAGAGCAGGCCGATCACCACCACGATGGCCACACCGCCCAGGCTCAGGCCACGGCCGCCGATACGCATGCCTCCACCACCGCCGCCGGTTTCATCGCGGGCATCCACTACGTTGTCGCTGCGTCGTCCTTTGCGCCATTGCATGGCGGCATCTCCATCGAACAGGTGGTTTCAGTGTTGTCTCGGGTGGGGCAGGCCGCCAGCCCGGTCGTCAGGCGAAACGGTGCAGCAGTTCGGCGCGGGCCAGCAGTTGCACGTCGCCGCCTACGCGGACTTCGTCATCCTGGCCGACCTGTACGTCGAGCCGGCTGGGGCGGCCGACGAAGCGGCCCTGGGCCAGGTGGAACAATTCGCCACGGCGCGCCTTGCCCAGTTCCACCAGGTAGGCGGCGACGGGGCCGGCGGCGCTGCCGGTGGCAACGTCCTCGATGATCCCGGCGCCGTCCCAGGTGCGGCCCTCGCGATTATCCACATCCAGCACGAAAACGAAGGCGGCGTTGAGTTTTGCCAGCTCGGCGCTCAGGTCCGTGCGCTGGCGCACGCGGCCCAGAGCCTCGCTGCGTACCGGCAGCAGCAGGTAGGGCAGGCCGGTGCTGACCACGGCGGCGGGGTAGTCGGCGAGGTCGGCGAGGGTCAGCGAGAAGGCCTCGGCGAACCAGCGGCGCGCGTCGTCATCGAGCACGCTGCCGAAGTCGGCGGCGCCCTGGTTCATTTCGGCGTGGAAGCCGGTGCCGCGCCGGCGCGTGGCGACCTTCACGGCCTTGGCCGGCAACTCCAGCGTCCAGTGTTCTTCTTCGCCGCGCTGGTGCAGGTGGTGCAGCAGCGCGGCGGCGCCCAGCACCGGATGGCCGGCGAAGGGCAGCTCCTCGTCGACGGTGAAGATGCGTGCCGAGTAGGTGTCCAGCGTGGCGGAGGGGAACAGGAAGATCGACTCGAACTGGCGCAGCTCCTGGGTCAGCGCCAGCAGGGTCTGTTCGGGGATGCCTCGGGCGTCGGGGAACACCGCCAGGCCATTGCCGGTGAGCGGTTGGTCGGCGAAGACATCGAGCTGCCAGTACTGTTGCGCGGACATGGGCCTCCAGATGCCGCCCTTGAGCGGCGCAAAGAAAAACTCGACAGCCAGCCTAGCGAGCTATATGTTCGCCGACAAGAAAGCGCAGGTCACAGCGCCGCGCTTTCCAGGCCACCGCAGTGGCCGGCGTCGCTCGGACGGTTCCGGGCGCCTACGTTCATCAGAGGACACCATGACTGAACCCCGTTCAGCTCGTCGCTTTGCGCGCATCGATCGCCTGCCCCCCTACGTCTTCAACATCACTGCCGAGCTGAAGATGGCCGCCCGCCGTCGTGGCGAGGACATCATCGACCTGTCCATGGGCAACCCGGACGGGGCCACGCCGCCGCACATCGTCGAGAAACTCTGCCAGGTCGCCCAGCGCGAAGACACCCACGGCTACTCCACGTCCCGTGGCATTCCGCGCCTGCGCCGCGCGATCTCGCACTGGTACCGCGACCGCTACGAGGTCGAGATCGACCCGGAATCCGAAGCCATCGTCACCATCGGCTCCAAGGAAGGCCTGGCACACCTGATGCTGGCCACCCTGGACCACGGCGACACCATCCTGGTGCCCAACCCCAGCTACCCGATCCACATCTACGGCGCGGTGATCGCCGGCGCCCAGGTGCGCTCGGTGCCGCTGGTGCCGGGGATCGACTTCTTCAACGAGCTGGAGCGGGCAATCCGCGAATCGATCCCGAAGCCGAAGATGATGATCCTCGGCTTCCCCTCCAACCCCACCGCGCAGTGCGTGGAGCTGGACTTCTTCGAGCGTGTGGTCGACCTCGCCAAGCGCTACGACGTGCTGGTGGTGCACGACCTGGCCTACGCGGACATCACCTTCGATGGCTGGAAGGCCCCGTCGATCATGCAGGTGCCCGGCGCCAAGGACATCGCGGTGGAGTTCTTCACCCTGTCCAAGAGCTACAACATGGCGGGCTGGCGCATCGGCTTCATGGTCGGCAACCCGGAGCTGGTCTCGGCCCTGGCGCGGATCAAGAGCTACCACGATTACGGCACCTTCACCCCGCTGCAGGTAGCGGCCATCGCCGCCCTGGAAGGCGACCAGCAGTGCGTGCGCGACATTGCCGAGCAGTACCAGAAGCGCCGCGACGTGCTGGTGAAGGGCTTGCACGAGGCCGGCTGGATGGTGGAGAACCCCAAGGCTTCCATGTACATCTGGGCGAAGATTCCCGAGCCCTATGCGCACCTGGGCTCGCTGGAGTTCGCCAAGAAGCTGCTCAAGGACGCCAAGGTCTCGGTGTCGCCCGGCATTGGCTTCGGCGACTACGGCGATGACCACGTGCGCTTCGCTCTGATCGAGAACCGCGACCGCCTGCGTCAGGCCGTGCGCGGGATCAAGGCGATGTTCCGTGCCGATGGCCTGTTGCCGGCCAAGGCCGAATAAAGGCTGCAGGAATGAAAAAGGGCGACCCGATGGTCGCCCTTTTCGTTTGGAGTCCCTCACCCCATCCTGCTCGTGGAGCATTGCCGCGCGGGAACCTGGAGAGTGCCCCGCGCGCCGGAAGCCCCATCCCACCTCCACCAGCGCTCCGGGGTGAGGGAAAGACTCAGTGCGCGGGCTTACTTTGCTGGATAATCCGCCAGCACCTCGCGCTGGCCGGTCCTGCTCAGGCCGACGACTTGATAGGCATCGTGGCGATCGCCCATCTCCATGCCTGGCGAACCCATCGGCATGCCCGGCACGGCGGCGCCAACCAGGTCGGCGCGCTCGCGCAGCCTGAGGACGTCGGCTGCCGGCACATGGCCCTCGACGAACTTGCCGTCGATCACGCCGGTGTGGCACGAGCCCATGCTGTGCGGGACGCCCAGTTTGGTCTTCACTGCACTCATGTCCGCCTCGACATGGTCGTTGACCGTGAAGCCATTGCTTTCCAGGTGCTTGATCCAGTCCTTGCAGCAGCCGCAGTTGGCATCGCGGTGCACGTCGATGGTCAGCGGCTCGGCAGCCTGGGCGGCGCCGGCGACAAGGGCGGTGAGCAGAAGCAGGGTGCGCATGGTTCGGAACCTTGGAAGTTGAACGCGACCGAGCATACTCCCGAGCGTCTCCAGCCCCCACCCGCCGTTTGTTTCCCCATATGACGCGGCTGCCGAACTTGCCGCGTCGTGCGGGGTCTCTAGCTGATCGGTGGTGCGTCCGCGACTCCCGGTCGCAGGTACGGACGCTCGGCAATGGCTGCATGGCCAAGGAGAAATCGGATGCTCTTCGCCCGTCTCGTCCTGCTGGTCCAGGCTCTGGTCTGGGGTGGTCTGGGACTGCTCTACTGGATTCGTCCCTATGAAATGGCCAACCTCAGCGGCATGTTGCTGATGGAGCCGTCGTCGGTGAGTGACGCCCGCGTCTTCTACGGCGGCCACCAGTTCGCCCTGGCGCTGTTTCTGGTGTTCGCCCTGCGCCGTCGCCTGCTGGTGCGGCCGGCGCTGATCCTGGTGATCCTGGTGCAGTTGACCCTGACCCTGTCGCGCCTGCTGATCGCCTGGACCGAGGGCGGCATGGAGTGGGACGCACAGCTGGCCGGGGTGGTCTATCGCGGGGTGATCTCGGCGCTGGCGATCTTCGCCCTCTACTGGCTGGAGCGGCAGTCGCGCAATCGCCAGCTGGTGGTGCGCGAAGAGCCCGAGCCGGAGGAGCGCAAGGCGGACTTCGAGGGGCTCTGAGCTTCGGATGAGCGGCGCCGTCGGCGCGCAGCGCCGCTGCCGGGCGACCCCCGCTCCGTGCTATCGTATTGATTTTGCGGTAGTAGCAGCGGAGTCAGCATGAAGTTCGTCCATCAACGTGAACACCTCAACGAAGGCGACCTGGTCGTCATCGAGTGTTCCATGACCTGCAACATCCGCCTGATGACCGATGCGAACTTCCGCAGCTTCAAGAACGGCGGTCGCCATTCCTATCACGGTGGCGCGTTCGACCGGTTCCCGGCCAAGATCAAGGTGCCCAGCACCGGTAACTGGAACATCACCATCGACACCGTCACCCGTCGCGCCATCAGCGTCACGCGCAAGGCCGACTTCAAGTACAGCATCAAGTTCGTGCGCAAGTCGCCGTCGAACTACAGCTGATCCTCATTGCCCCGCATGAGCGGGGAAGTCCCTGAGCAGGCGGGCGATGCCTTCGTCCACCGCCTGCTGGGTGATCTGCGGATCGTGCAGCTGGCGCGCCACCTGCGCCTGGTAGAGCACCGCACCGTTTGCTTCGTCGAGAATCTGCAGCGCCAGGCGCGCCTGTTCCTGGTCGGTGATCTGCGTCTGGGTTATCACCCCCGCGCTGGTTGCCACCGGGCGCTGGACGATGCCTGTCTGGCTGTCCAGGCCGACGGCGTAGATCACCCGCAATTCCCCTGAGTTTTCCTGGTAGCGGTAACCCTTGGCTTCCAGCGCGCGGCGCACGGCGAGATCGAAGCGATCTTCCAGGTCCTCGCGGTGGCCCTGCGCGCGCACGGCCTGGATGAAGAAGGTGCTTTGCCGGCCATTGGCGGCGGGGGAGACACTGATGTTGGCGGGATCGGTGCCGGCGCAGGCGGCCAGCAGCAGGCACAGCAGGGGAAGGATCAGCCGGGACATGGGCGTGCCTCTTGTCGTTGTTCCGCAAGCCTAGCTGCAGAACCCGGAGGCGCCGCCCAACCCTAGGTTGGGCGGCCGACTGTCAGCGGCGGGTCAGCAGCACGCCGGCTTCCATGTGGTGCGTGTAGGGGAACTGGTCGAACAGGGCGCAGCGGCTGACCTGGTGGGTGTCGTGCAGCTGGGCGATGTTCTGCGCCAGGGTCTCCGGGTTGCAGGAGATATAGAGGATGTTGTCGAAGCGCCGGGTCAGTTCGCAGGTGTCCGGGTCCATGCCGGCGCGCGGCGGGTCGACGAACACGCTGCCGAACTCGTAGGACTTCAGGTCGACGTCGGCCAGGCGGCGGAACGGGCGCACCTCGTTGAGCGCCTGGGTCAGCTCCTCGGCGGAGAGGCGCACCAGGGTCACGTTGTCCACGGCATTGTCGGCCAGGTTGGCCAGGGCGGCGTTCACCGAGGTCTTGCTGATCTCGGTGGCCAGCACCTTGCGCACGCGGGTAGCCAGGGGCAGGGTGAAGTTGCCGTTGCCGCAGTACAGCTCCAGCAGGTCGTCCTCGCGCTGGCCCAGGGCTTCGTACGCCCAGTTGAGCATCTTCTGGCACACCTCGCCGTTGGGCTGGGTGAAGGCGCCCTCCGGCTGGCGGTAGCGGAAGGTGCGGCCGGCGACGGTCAGCTCTTCGCTCACATAGTCACGGCCCACCACCAGGCGCTTGCCGCGCGAACGACCGACGATGCTCACGCCCAGTTCGGCAGCCAGCTTCTCGGCGGCGGCCTGCCAGGCCGCGTCCACCGGGCGGTGGTAGCACAGGGTGATCAGCGCGTCGCCCGCCAGGGTGGTGAGGAATTCCACCTGGAACAGCTTGTGGCCCAGCGTCGGCTCTGCCCAGGCAGCCTTCAGGCGCGGCATCAGTTCGTTGATGCGCTGGCTGGCGATGGGGAATTCCTCGATCAGGATCGGCGTGTGCTTGTCGCCCTGCTCGAACATCGCGTAGTGGCGTGCTTCGCCCTCGCGCCACAGGCGGAATTCGGCGCGCAGGCGGTAATGCTCGCGGGGCGAGTCGAACACCGCAGGCTCCGGCGCGGCGAAGGGCGCCAGCAGCTCGCGCAGGCGCGCGACCTTGTCGGCCAGTTGGCTGTCGTACTGGGAGGGATCGAAACGCGGACTGCTCATGGGGCGGGTAACTCGTGTGGTCGGCGGCAGTTTGATGGGTATCGCTGCGCTCCATGCCATCCTACGCCGGTGCTACTCGTAGGATGGGTGGAGCGCAGCGATACCCATGCCGCGAAAAGGAAATCAGGCGTTGAACCAGCCCAGCTTGATCACGAACAGAATGGACAGGATCACCAGCGCCGGGTTCAGCTCGCGGAAGCGACCGGCCAGCAGCTTGCAGGCAGTCCAGGTGATGAAGCCGAAGGCGATGCCGTTGGCGATGGAGAAGGTCAGCGGCATGGCCAGGGCGGTTACCACGACCGGCGCGGCGACGGTCAGGTCGTCCCAGTCGATCTCGGCCAGGCCGGAGGCCATCAGCACGGCGACGAAGAACAGCGCCGGGGCGGTGGCGAAGGCCGGTACGTTGCCCGCCAGCGGGGCGAAGAACAGTGCCAGCAGGAACAGCACGGCGACCACGATGGCGGTCAGGCCGGTGCGGCCGCCAGCGGAAACGCCGGCTGCCGACTCGATGTAGCTGGTGGTGGTCGAGGTGCCCAGCAGCGAGCCGACCATGGCGGCGGAGCTGTCGGCGATCAGTGCGCGACCCATCTTCGGCATGTGCCCGTCCTTGCCCATCAGGCCGGCGCGCTTGGCTACGCCGATCAGGGTGCCGGAGTTGTCGAACAGGTCGACGAAGAGGAAGGCGAAGATCACGCTGAACAGGCCGATGTCCAGCGCGCCCTTGATATCCAGCTGCAGGAAGGTCGGCGCCAGGGACGGCGGCATCGACACCACGCCACCGAACTGGGAGACGCCGATGGCGATGGAGATGAAGGTCACCACCAGGATGCCGATCATCACCGCGCCGGTCACGCGGCGGGCTTCCAGGGCGACGATCAGGATGAAGCCGAGGATCGCCAGCAGCGGCGCCGGCTTGGCCAGGTCACCCATGCCCACCAGGGTGGCCTGGTTGGCGACCACGATGCCCGATTCCTTCAGCGCGATCAGCGCGAGGAACAGGCCGATGCCGGCGGCGATCGCCGAGCGCAGGGCCAGCGGGATGCTGTTGATGATCCACTCGCGGATGCGGAAGATCGAAATGATGAAGAACATGCACGCGGAGAGGAATACCGCACCGAGCGCCACCTGCCAGGTGTGGCCCATGTGCAGGACCACGGTGTAGGTGAAG
Source organism: Enterobacterales bacterium AE_CKDN230030158-1A_HGKHYDSX7 (assembly GCA_046940325.1). Classification (GTDB taxonomy): domain Bacteria; phylum Pseudomonadota; class Gammaproteobacteria; order Pseudomonadales; family Pseudomonadaceae; genus Pseudomonas. The sequence goes on from JBKYMN010000009.1 coordinate 70,758, forward strand.
AAGGCGTTCAGGCCCATGCCGGGAGCCAGGGCGATCGGGTAGTTGGCGATCAGGCCCATGATGGCCGAGCCGATGGCCGCCGCCAGGCAGGTGGCGACGAAGATCGCGCCCTTGTCCATGCCCGTCTCGCCGAGGATGCTCGGGTTGACGAAGAGGATGTAGGCCATGGTCAGGAAGGTAGTGATACCCGCCAGGATCTCGGTGCGCACGTTGGTGTTGTGCGCCTTGAGTTGGAACAGCTTTTCCAGCATGTTTGGCTCCCCGTGGCGCGGTCGGCGCCGTTGTCGTTCTGGCCGGGAAAAGCAAAGCACAGGCGCGAGGAGCGCGTGCGCGATTCTTGTGGCCGGCAAAAAGGCGCGCATGATACCAGCTTGGCCTGGGCCGGAGAATTTCTGACCGGACCGCCAGCATCCGTTCGTCTGCAAGCTTAGTCGCGGGTGCCGACCAGGGGCGTGCAACTTGTAGGCTGGTGGTGGTCTGACTCTTCATGACCTTGGCTATAACCCTGGCCTGACCGGGCCCTTCTGTCCGATTCGTAGTCGATGAAACGCTCACTTCCGATCCTCTTCGCCTCATTGCTGGGGGCCTGCGCCGGTGCGCCGCCGTCCGCCCCGCAGCACACCTTCGATGTCCACGCCCTGGCCGAGAAGCCCACGGCCAGCACCCGCACCCTGGCCGACCCGCAGGGCAAGGCGGTGCTACTGGAAACCCATCCGGTCCTGACCCAGCGCGATGTGCAGCAGGCCGAACTGGCCAGCGTCGCCGACGGCAAGCCGGCGGTGCGCGTGCGCTTCACTCCCGAGGCCAGCCTGCGCCTGGCGAGGTTGACCGAGGAGGAGCAGGGCAAGGCCCTGGCGGTGGTGATCGATGGGCAATTGCGCCTGTTGCCGAAAGTGACACGGGTGGTGACCGACGGTCAGGTGATGCTCAGGGGCTTCACCAGCCAGGCGGAGGCCGAGACGCTGGTGCGCCGGCTCAACGAGCTGCGTGATGTGCCGGTGCAGCCGGAGCAGCAGTCCGGCGGGCAGCCGTAGCTTCCATATGGAGAGCGCCCGGCAGGCGCTGATCGCGGGCATGGCCCGCGATGTCCCGTTAGGGGCGCAGATATGAAAAAGCCCGGCATCTGCCGGGCTTTTTCGTTTCGCGGTTCGCGGCTTCGGCTTAGGCGCCGTATACCGGGAACTTGGCGCAGATGGCCTTGACCTTCTCGCGCACGCCGTCCACCACGGACTCGTCGCCCATGTTGGTCAGGATGTCGCAGATCCAGCCGGCCAGCTCGCGGCACTCGGCTTCCTTGAAGCCGCGGGTGGTCACGGCGGGGGTGCCGATACGCAGGCCGGAGGTCACGAACGGGGAGCGCGGGTCGTTCGGCACGCTGTTCTTGTTCACGGTGATGAAGGCGCGACCCAGGGCGGCGTCGGCATCCTTACCGGTGATGTCCTGCTTGATCAGGGACAGCAGGAACAGGTGGTTCTGGGTGCCGCCGGAAACCACGTCGAAGCCGCGCTCGATGAACACGCTGGCCATGGTCTGGGCGTTCTTCAGGACCTGCTGCTGGTAGGCCTTGAACTCGGGCTGCAGGGCTTCCTTGAAGCACACCGCCTTGGCGGCGATCACGTGCTCCAGCGGGCCACCCTGGGCACCCGGGAAGACAGCGGAGTTCAGCTTCTTCTCGATCTCTTCGTTCTTGCGAGCGAGGATCAGGCCGCCGCGCGGGCCGCGCAGGGTCTTGTGGGTGGTGGTGGTGACCACGTCGGCGAACGGCACCGGGTTCGGGTAGACGCCAGCGGCGACCAGACCGGCCACGTGGGCCATGTCGACGAACAGGTAGGCACCGACCTTGTCGGCGATGGCGCGGAAGCGGGCGAAGTCCAGCACCTGGGAGTAGGCGGAGAAGCCGGCGACGATCATCTTCGGCTTGTGCTCGACGGCCAGGCGCTCGACTTCGTCATAGTCGATCAGGCCGGCGTCGGTGATGCCGTACTGCACGGCGTTGTACAGCTTGCCGGAGGAGGAAACGCTGGCGCCGTGGGTCAGGTGACCGCCGTGGGCCAGGCTCATGCCCAGGATGGTGTCACCGGCCGACAGCAGGGCCAGGTAGACGGCGGCGTTGGCCTGGGAGCCGGCGTGCGGCTGGACGTTGGCGTAGTCGGCGCCGAACAGTTCCTTGGCGCGGTCGATGGCCAGCTGCTCGACGACGTCGACGTACTCGCAACCACCGTAGTAGCGCTTGCCCGGGTAGCCTTCGGCGTACTTGTTGGTCAGCACCGAACCCTGGGCTTCCATCACCGCCGGGCTGGTGTAGTTCTCGGAGGCGATGAGCTCGATGTGCTCTTCCTGGCGCTGGGCTTCCTGCTCCATCGCGGCGAAGAGTTCGGCATCGTAGCGGGCGAGGGTCAAATCACGGCTGAACATGGCGGTCCTCTTAAGGATCGGGTGCTGGGGGAAAGGCGCGCATTCTAACCCAAGGCGTCGGTGCTGGCACATGAAAGGCGGTCATGTGCCGGACAAGCGGGGTTCAAGGCGGCGGGTCGGCGGATTTGGACGCGGTTTGGCACGAACTTGCCGCGAGGTGTAGGGCGCATAACGTTCGACGTTATACGCCGTTTGGCCTTGATCGGTGGATGCTCCGAGTGGGGCCCTGGCGACAGCTACGTCGTGCGGGGTATCGGCGTACAACCGCGAACGGTTGTACGCCCTACGTCAGCGCCTAGCCCAGCAGGAACAGCGCGTTGCTGGCGAACAACGCGGCGAACTGGTCCGCCGGTACCGGGCGGCCGAAGAGGAAGCCCTGCACCTCGTCGCAGCCATGCTCGCGCAGGAAGTCCAGCTGCTCGTGGCTCTCCACGCCCTCGGCGATCACCATCAGGTTCAGGCTGTGGGCCATGGCGATGATGGCGCGGGCGATCTGCGCGTCCTGCTCGCCGTGAGGCAGGCCATCGACGAAGCTGCGGTCGATCTTCAGCACGTCGATGGGGAACTGCTTCAGGTAGTTGAGCGAGGAATAGCCGGTGCCGAAGTCGTCCACCGCGATGGCCAGGCCCAGGCGTTTCAGCCCGGAAAGTATCTGCATCGCCTGGGAAACGTCGCTCATCAGGATGCTTTCGGTCAGCTCCAGCTCCAGGCACGCCGGGGCGATACCGGTGTCGGCGAGGATGCCGGCGATGCGCTCGCCCAACTGGCCGTCGGCGAACTGCCGGGCGGAGAGGTTCACGGAAATCTTCGGCACCCGCACCTTGTCGCGGTGCCAGGCGCGCAACTGCAGGCAGGCCTGCTCCAGCAGCCAGTCGCCGACCTGGGCGACCAGGCCGAGCTCCTCCAGCACCGGAATGAACTCCGCCGGCGGGATCAGGCCGCGCTTGGGATGCTGCCAGCGCAGCAGCGCCTCGGCGCCGGTCAGGCGGCGGCCGTCGCCGGTGAACTGCGGCTGGTAGTGCAGGACGAATTCGTGCAGCTCGATGGCGCGGCGCAGGTCGCTTTCCAGCTCCAGGCGTTCCAGGGCGCGGGCGTTCATTTCGGCCTGATAGAACTGGAAGTTGTTCTTGCCCATTTCCTTGGCGTGGTACATCGCCGTGTCGGCGTTCTTCATCAACTGGCTGAGCTCGGCGCCATCCTGCGGCGAGAGCGCCACGCCGATGCTGGCGGTGACGAAGAACTCGCGGCCCTCCAGGGTGAAGGGGCGGGCGAGGCTGGAGAGGATCTGCTCGGCGACCTGGATCGCCTGCTTCAGCGCCTTCTCGCGGTCCTTCTGGCCGGGCAGCAGCAGGGTGAATTCGTCGCCGCCCATGCGCGCCACGGTGTCGTCGTCGCTGACGCAATGGCTCAGGCGCTCGGCCACCTCCTTGAGCATGCGATCGCCCGCGGCATGGCCGAGGGAATCGTTGATCGGCTTGAAGCGGTCCAGGTCGAGGAACATCAGCACCACCCACTGCTGGTGCCGTTCGGCCTGCAGCAGCGCGGTGTGCAGGCGGTCCTGGAACAGCGTGCGGTTGGGCAGGTGGGTCAGGGCGTCGTAGTAGGCGAGGCGGTGGATGCGCCGCTCGCTGGCCTTGCGCTCGCTGATGTCGCTGAAGAAGCAGACGAAGCTGACCAGGTCGCCTTCCTCGTCGTGTACCGCATTGATGCCGACCCAGCTGGGGTAGAGCTCGCCGGACTTGCGCTTCTGCAGGATCTCGCCTTCCCAGCTGCCGCTGCGGTGCAGGCTTTCCATCACATGCTTGAGCTGGTTGGCCTCCTGGCGGTCGGCGGTGAGCATGCGCGGCAGCTGGTCCAGGACTTCCTCGGCGGAGTAGCCGGTGAGTCGGCTGAAGGAGTCGTTGATCTGCACGATATAGCCGGCCGGGTCGGTGACCATGATCGCCGCCGTGGAGTGCTCGAATACCGTCGCCGCCATGCGCATCTCGCGCTCGGCGCGGCGCTGCTGGCTGACGTCGCGGGCGACGCCGAGCAGGCCTTCGAAGCGGCCGTGGTCGTCCCACATCAGCGCGATGCGCAGTTCCACGGGAATCTTGTGGCCGTCGGCGTGCAGGCAGTCGAGGCTGAACAGCTGCGGCTCGGCGCTCTCGCGCAGTTCGGCCAGGCGCTTGGGCTCGCCGATGGCGCCCTGCACGCGGTTCAGCAGTTCATCCAGGCGCTCCAGCTGCGCCGGGTTGGCGGCGACCTGCTGGAAGCCGTTGGCCAGCACCCACTCGGGGCTGTAGCCGAATACCTGCTGGATCGACGGACTGATGTAGTTGAGCTGGACCTGGGCGTCGGTGGAGAGGATCACGTCGCTGATGCTCTCGGCGAGCATGCGGTAGCGACGGCCGCTCTCGCGCAGGGAGTTGTGCGCCTCGACGGTGTCGGTGATGTCCTTGGCCACGCCGATCAGCCGCGCCACGCGGCCTGCGTCGTCGCGGGTCAGGGCCTGCTCGCGGATGTCGAACCAGTGCCAGGAGCCGTCGCGGTGGCGCCAGCGCAGCTGGCTGTCCAGCAGCAGGCCGTCGCCCACCACCTGCTGCAGGTTGCGCACGCGCCAGTAGTACTCGACGTCGTCCGGGTGCAGCACCTTCTCCCAGAAGCGCTCGCCCATCTCGCGCAGCTCGTCGCCGCTGTAGCCGAGCTGGTAGCCGAGGTTGTGGTTGGTGAAGATCACCCGGCGCGCGGCGATGTCGTGGATGTACAGGGTGTCGGGCACCGCGCGCACCGCGTCGGACCAGAACTTCTCGCGTTCGATCAGCGACAGCTCGACCTGCTTGCGGCTGGTGATGTCCGACAGGCTCAGGGTGACGGCGTGGAAGTCCTGGATCATCTCCGGCACGCGCAGCTGCAGCCACAGGTGGCGCTGCTCGCCCTGGCGGGTATTGATGCAGGCCTCCAGCTCGACCATGCCCTGGCCATGCAGTACGGCTTCGAGCACCTTGCTGCGCACGCCGTCCGGGCGCATGCCGGGGCCGCCGATGAGAATCTGCCAGGCCTGCTCGGTATTGGTGACGCGCATCAGGCGCTTGGCGACGTTGTTGATCTCGGTGATCTTCGCCTGGCGCAGCAGCCAGGGCAGGCGTTCGGGCTGCGAGGCGATCCACTCGCGCAGGTCGCTCTGCCGGCGCAGGTTGAGGTCCACCAGGCTCTGGCGCAGGGCGGAGAGGTCGAGCACGCAGAGAGCGACGCCGACGCCGTCGAAGATGTCCTGGTAGCGCCGGCGGGTCTCTTCGAGGATGTGCAGCGCCTGCTGCTCCTCGGTAACGTCGCGCAGCACCCAGACCTGCCCGCCCTGGGGCAGGTTGCCGCGCAGCACCCAGCTCTGCTCCGGCGCCAGCGGGTTGTCGTCCAGCGAATGGTGGCTGACGGCGAAGAGCCGCGGCTGGCCGGTGTGGTTGACGCGGACCAGCTCGGAGCCGTTGTCGGCCGAGGTGTCGCTGCCGTTGAGCTGCGCGCCGAGGCCCGGCAACAGCTCCAGCAGGTGATGCTCGCCGGCCTGGCCGGCGGCAATGCCGAACAACTGCTCGGCCTGCGGGTTGAGGTAGGCCAGGCGACCGTCGGCGCGGGTCACCAGCACGCGTTCCTCGATGGCTCCCAGCGCCTGGGCGGCCTGGCGCAGGCTCTGCTGGGACTCCACGGTCAGCGCGCGCAGGTTCTGCTGCTCGCGTTGCAGGCGCAGCAGGGCGCCGCCGGCGATCCCGGCCAGCACCAGCAGCAGGGCCAGCTCGCCGCTCAGGCGTGGCAGCAGGGTGGCGCGGATCTGCTGGTTGTCGAATTGCGGGAGTAACTGCCAGTCGGTGTTCTGGATGTCCAGGCCGTCCAGGCTCTGCGCCTGCTCCAGCGGCGAAGCGGCGGACAGCGGGCCGGGGCGGTAGCCGCTGGAGCGACCGAGAACCTTCTGCTGGACGTCGTCGACCAGGATCCAGTCCGGCGACTCGGGGCGAATCTGTGCCGCCCAGCCACGCCGGGCAATCTTCTCGTCGAGGCGGATGACGCTGTCACCTTCGCCCGGCTCCGTGGCTTTCAGCCAGACATAGAAGTGGCCGCCGTTTTCCTCGCTGAAGGCATAGTGATAGGCCTGCTGCGCGCTGCGCTGGCGCAGGGCCTCGATGAAGGCGCCGTCCTTGATGCCGCTGGCGGAGTCGCGCACGGGAGCGCCGTTGGCGCCCAGCCGGACCAGGCTGTGGAAGGACGGGTAGATATGCTTCAGGCCGGCGATCAGCGGTGCGTGGAGATCGCTGTGCTCGCGGTCCTGCTCCTGCTGCAACAGGGCCTGGGCCGCCACGGCCTTGAGCTCCAGGGTCAGGGAAATCCGCTGGGCCATCTGTTCGCCGTGCAGCACCACCCGCTCACGCTCGAAGCGCTCCTGGCTGCGGAACTCCTGGTGCAGCTGCCAGCCCAGCAGGCCGAGCATGAACAGCACCAGTAGCACCAGCGCGGTCCGGGTCGCCACGCGGCCAGGCCTGGCCAGGGCGTCCGGAGGGGTACGGGGGAAAATAGACAAGGACTTAGTGACCTGGGGCGATACGGCTGAATTCGGCGCAGGCTAGGATGCCCGGAAAGGCGGCGAAGTGCCAGTATGGCCGACGAGCGTCGTTTGCCCTTCCTGCCTCATTCCGGTAGCTTTGCCGCACGCGCGCGTGATGTACGGCCAAAGTTCGGGGCATAAAGTACATCCCCGCAGAGTCCCGCGCGAAGGGCCGTCCATCGGCCGTTCGCGCCCTTCGGTGGCCCGCAGTGCTGCCGCTCCGGCCCGAAGTGCCGGCGTCCCGGAACCTGCCGTCGTCCGTTCCGGCCATCCCGATCATCATTCATCCCAGAAGTCAGGTATCCATGGCTCAATACGTCTACACCATGCACCGGGTCGGCAAGGTCGTGCCGCCCAAGCGTGAAATCCTCAAGAACATTTCCCTGTCGTTCTTCCCCGGCGCCAAGATCGGCGTGCTCGGCCTGAACGGCGCGGGTAAATCCACCCTGCTGCGCATCATGGCCGGCGTCGACACCGAAATCGAAGGTGAAGCCCGCCCGATGCCCGGCATCAACGTCGGTTACCTGCCGCAGGAGCCCAAGCTCGACCCGCAGGCCACCGTGCGCGAGATCGTCGAAGAGGCCGTCGGCCAGATCAAGGCCGCCCAGGCGCGCCTGGACGAGGTCTATGCCGCCTACGCCGAGCCGGACGCCGACTTCGACGCCCTGGCCGCCGAGCAGGCCAAGCTGGAGGCCATCCTCCAGGCCTCCGACGGTCACAACCTGGAGCGCCAGCTGGAAGTCGCCGCCGACGCCCTGCGCCTGCCGCCGTGGGACGCGAAGATCGAACACCTCTCCGGTGGTGAAAAACGCCGTGTCGCCCTCTGCCGCCTGCTGCTGTCCGCCCCGGACATGCTGCTGCTGGACGAACCGACCAACCACCTGGACGCCGACTCGGTCGCCTGGCTGGAACACTTCCTCCACGACTTCCCGGGCACCGTGGTAGCGATCACCCACGACCGTTACTTCCTCGATAACGTCGCCGGCTGGATTCTCGAGCTGGACCGTGGCCAGGGCATTCCGTTCGAAGGCAACTACTCCGGCTGGCTGGAATCCAAGGCCAACCGCCTGGCCCAGGAAGCCAAGCAGGAGGCTTCCCACGCCAAGGCCATGAAGGCTGAACTGGAGTGGGTGCGCCAAGGCGCCAAGGCTCGCCAGTCCAAGTCCAAGGCCCGTCTGCAGCGCTTCGAGGAAATGCAGTCGCAGGAATTCCAGAAACGCAGCGAGACCAACGAGATCTATATCCCGGCCGGTCCGCGCCTGGGCGACAAGGTCATCGAGCTGCACAACGTCAGCAAGGGCTACGGCGATCGCCAGCTGATCGACGATCTGTCGCTGAGCATTCCCAAGGGCGCCATCGTCGGCGTGATCGGCGGCAACGGCGCGGGTAAATCGACCCTGTTCCGCATGCTGACCGGCAAGGAGCAACCGGACTCGGGCACCATCGAGATCGGCGAAACCGTGCAGATCGCCAGCGTCGACCAGAGCCGCGAAATCCTCGACGGCAACAAGACCGTGTGGGAGCAGGTGTCCGACGGCTTCGAGCAGATCAAGATCGGCAACTACGAAGTTCCGTCGCGCAGCTATGTCGGCCGCTTCAACTTCAAGGGTGGCGACCAGCAGAAGTTCGTCAAGGACCTCTCCGGTGGTGAGCGTGGCCGTCTGCACCTGGCCCTGACCCTGAAGCAGGGCGGCAACGTCCTGCTGCTCGACGAACCGTCCAACGACCTTGACGTGGAAACCCTGCGTGCGCTGGAAGAAGCGCTGCTGGACTTCCCCGGCGCCGCCATCGTGATTTCCCACGATCGCTGGTTCCTGGACCGCATCGCGACCCACATCCTCTCCTACGAGGACGACGGCAAGGTGGTCTTCTTCGAAGGCAACTACACCGAGTTCGAAGCCGATCGTAAAAAACGCCTGGGCGATGCTGCCTCGCAGCCGCACCGCGTGCGCTACAAGAAGCTGGCGTAAGCCGCTTCCGACTGAAAACGGGGCCTTCGGGCCCCGTTTTCATTTCCGCGGTTTTACCTCAGCGGCTGCGCTTGAGGTCGTCCAGGGCGCGGCGCTGGTCTTCCAGCTGGCGCTGCAGTGTGTCGATTTGCCGCGCCTGGTCCTGCAGCGTGCGTTGCTGCTCTTCCAGCTGGCGCGACATGCGTTGCAGGTCGTCGGTGCTGAAGTTCGACTTGTGGATCACCTCGCTGTCGAATGTATCCGCCACCAGCAATGAACCGGATTCGTTGAAGTTGCCCAGTTTCATGGCCGCCTGGGCGGGCAGGGCGAGGGCACAGCTGACGGCGGCAAGGAGCGCGAGCGGGCGTGCGAGCATGGGAATCATCCTGATGGTCCTGTGCTGTTTGAGTGCAACTGTATATTGATTTTGTATACAAAAATCTGATCTGCTGCCGGTCCGGCAGTCGTTGGATTTATATTTTTGCACCATAAAGATTCATAAAAGCGTCACATCGCACTATCTCGGTGCGGCGTGGGTTGTTAGAGTCTGCCGGCAAAAAAGCATCACATAACCAGAAAAGTACCGGTGTAGACATGACGCAATCCGTTGACTCGTTCCTCGAGCGCCTCAAGCGGCGCGACCCCGACCAGCCCGAATTCCACCAGGCGGTGGAAGAGGTGCTGCGCTCCCTCTGGCCCTTCCTCGAAGCCAACCCGCACTACCTGCAGGCCGGCATCGTCGAGCGCATCGTCGAGCCTGAGCGCGCGATCCTGTTCCGCGTGCCGTGGGTGGATGACGCCGGGCGAGTACGGGTCAACCGCGGTTTCCGCATCCAGATGAGCAGCGCCATCGGCCCGTACAAGGGCGGCCTGCGCTTCCATCCTTCGGTGAACCTGGGCGTATTGAAGTTCCTGGCTTTCGAGCAGGTCTTCAAGAACTCCCTGACCTCGCTGCCCATGGGCGGCGGCAAGGGCGGCTCGGACTTCGATCCGAAGGGCAAGAGCGACGCCGAGGTCATGCGCTTCTGCCAGTCGTTCATGAGCGAGCTGTTCCGCCACGTCGGCGCTGACCTCGACGTACCGGCCGGCGACATCGGCGTGGGCGCCCGCGAGATCGGCTACCTGTTCGGCCAGTACAAGCGCCTGTCCAACGAATTCACTTCGGTGCTGACCGGCAAGGGCCTGTCCTACGGTGGCAGCCTGATCCGCCCGGAAGCCACCGGCTACGGCTGCGTGTACTTCGCCCAGGAGATGCTCAAGGCCCGCGAAAGCGGCTTCGATGGCCAGCGCGTGGCTATCTCCGGCTCCGGCAACGTGGCCCAGTACGCCGCGCAGAAGGTCATGGAGCTGGGTGGCAAGGTGATCTCGCTGTCCGATTCCGAAGGCACCCTGTTCATCGAGGCCGGCCTGAGCCTGGAACAGTGGGAAGAAGTCATGGAGCTGAAGAATGTCCGTCGCGGCCGCCTCAGCGAGATGACCGGTTCCGGCCTGCGCTTCATTGCCGGTGAGCGCCCGTGGTCGCTGGCCTGCGACATCGCGCTGCCCTGCGCCACGCAGAACGAGCTGGACGCCAACGACGCGCGCACCCTGCTGGCCAACGGCTGTATCTGCGTGGCCGAAGGCGCGAACATGCCGTCGACCCTCGAGGCTGTGGATATCTTCCTCGAGGCCGGCATCCTCTATGCGCCGGGCAAGGCTTCCAACGCCGGCGGCGTCGCCACCAGCGGCCTGGAGATGAGCCAGAACGCCATGCGGCTGGCATGGACCGCCGGCGAGGTGGACCAGCGCCTGCACGGCATCATGCAGAACATCCACCATGCCTGCGTCGCCTACGGCGAGGAGCATGGCCGGATCAACTACGTGAAGGGCGCCAACATCGCCGGCTTCGTCAAGGTCGCCGACGCGATGCTGGCTCAGGGCGTGGTCTGATCGCGCAGCCAGTATGAAGAACGGGCCCCATGGGCCCGTTTTTCATTCTGCTGGCGCGGCCGCTCCTACAGGTCCGGCGGCGACCCGATCAATCCACCGGTTTGGGCGTAGTCGCCGTGCTCGGCGGCAGCAGCGGGTATTCCACCTTCGGCTGCTTGCCGGTGACGGTCTTGAGGAAAGCCACGATGTCGCCGACTTCCTCGGCGTTGAGCTGCTTGCCCAGTTGCGCGGTGCCCATGATCGCCACCGCCTCCTCCAGGTCCCAGACCTGCCCGCTGTGGAAGTACGGCGCGGTCAGCGCGATGTTGCGCAGGGGCGCGGCGCGGAACACGTACTGATCGTTCTGCGTCTTGGTCACCTCGAAGCGCCCCTTGTCGCCGCTGGGCAGGACCTTGCCGTCAGGCTTCTTCACCAGACCGAACGGGAAGTACGCCTGGCCACCCAGGTTCACGCCGTTGTGGCAGCTGATGCAGCCCGAGCTCATGAAGGTCTGCAGGCCTTTCTTCTCCTTGGCGTCGAGCGCGTTGTCGTCGCCCTTGAGGTAGAGGTCGAAGCGCGAGTCCGGGGTGATCAGGGTCGATTCGAAGGCCTGCAGCGCACGGGCCATGTTGTCGAAGCTGACCGGTTGCTGGTCGCTGGGGAAAGCCTTGCCGAAGGCGGCGACATACTCGGGCATGCTGCGCAGCGTGGCCTCGACGTTCTTCGGCGTGTTGTGCATCTCCACCGGGTTCTGCACCGGGCCCTTGGCCTGTTCTTCCAGGTCCTTGGCGCGGCCATCCCAGAACTGCGCGACGTTGAACACTGCGTTGAATACCGTGGGCGAGTTGCGCGCCCCTTTCTGCCAGGCGTGGCCGCTGGAGGTGGGGACGTTGTCGGCGCCGCCGGTGCCGATGTTGTGGCAGGTGTTGCAGCTGATCACGTGGCTGGCGGACAGGCGCGGCTCGAAGAACAGCTGCCGGCCCAGCTCGATCTGGTTGGCGTCCAGCTGGTCGCTGGCCTGCTCCGGTATGGGCTTGAAGAGGCTGTTGGCGTTGTCGCGCAGGGTCTCGGCGTCCGCTTGCGCCGCTGCCGTGCTGACGGCCAGCAGCAGACTGCCCAGGGCCAGTTTGATGGGCTGCATGTGGAGTCTCCTTGTCTCAGGCTTTTTGAGTTCTTCTTGAGATCAAGGAGAGGCCACGGCGCTGTGCTCCCGCTTGATCGAAATCAACCGGGCAGGCCGTGTGGGGTGCGGAAGGTTGCCGCAGCGGTCAGTTGCCGCGCAGGGCGTGGGAGAGGGCTCGGTCCTTCTGCTGCTCCCAGTCGCGGTCCCGGTCGCTGTTGCGCTGTTCTTCGTACTGCTGGCGTTCCTGGCTCACGCGCATGGCCTGGCATTGCTGGAAGCCGTCGTTCCAGCCCAGTGCGTACTTGGGCTCATCGAGATAGCGCGGCACGTTCTTGCGGAACTCGCCGCTGATGGCGCCGGCCGCCTGGCGGCCGCTGCCGCAGCCATCGTCGAAACCGTCGGCATAGGCGGGCGGGTAGCCCTGGGCGATAAGGGCTTCATGGGTGGTTTCGCAACCGGCGAGCAGCGCGGCGCAGAGCAGGACGAGGGTGGCGCGGGGCGCCATGGGGACTCCCGTGTGCCGGGGAGGCGGGCACACGCGCCGGATAGGGTGACTGGACGGCACTCTATCCGGCGTGTGGTGAGAAAAGCGTCAAGCCTGCGTGATGCGGATGTGCTGGCCACCGGCCTTGTGCGCTTCACAATCGACGCGTACCGGCAGGAAGGCTTCGATCACCGCGCGGTTGCTCAGCAGATGATCGCTCAGCACCGGCGTGGTGAAGCTGCCGCCGCCGGCCAGCGCCAGGGGGAGCAGCAACTGATCGGCGAGGTGTTCCTCGACGCTGGCGCCGCTGCGGCGCCAGTCCTCGGCCTGGCGCAATGCCTGGCTGGCGACGCGCTCGGCGCTGACCCCGGACTGGCCGAAAGCGCAGAACACCAGGGTCAACTGCTCGCACTCGACTTGCAGCAGCAAGGCGTTGCCCGGTCCCTGGTCTTCCGGCAGACGGACGACCTGGGCGGAGGCCGTGTGCCAATCCTGATGGCGCTTCACCTTCTGCAGCTCACGATCCCCTACGTGACCGGGAATGGCCGCCAGCAGGGCGCGGGCCGAGCGCGAATGCACGGCGCCGGTTTCCGGCAGGTGCAGCGGCTGCAGCTCGCCGGGCTCGATGCGCACCTGCAACTCACCGCCACCGGCGGGCATGAAACCATGGCGCAGCAGTTCGAAGTCGACCTTCGCACCCATGCGCCGCAGCAACGGCAGCCAGCTGTGCTCGATGAAGTCCGCCGGCGGCGCCAACGGGTTGTGCGTGCCACCGCTGATCGCCAGGCTGCTCGGCCCGTCGGCGAACAGCAGTGCCGGCAGCAGCGTCTGCAGCACCAGCACGGCGCTGCCAGCGCTGCCGATGGCGAAGCGGTAGTCGCCGTCGCGAATCGCGCCGGGGCGGAAGGTCAGGCTGCGCGAACCCAGCTCGTCGCCTTCCACCGCCGCGCCGCAGATTTCCGCCGCCGCGCGCACGGCTGTCAGGTGCTGGCGCAGCAGCCCCGGCCGCGAGCGCCGGCCACGGATGTTGACGATGCGCAGTGCCTTGCCGGTGATCATCGACAGGCTCAGCGCGCTGCGCAGAATCTGCCCGCCGCCTTCGGCGCCGTCGAGTTCGATCAGATCCTTGTTCATCTCTGTATTCCTTTTCTTGCCGGGCACGCGCCGCTCTATCCTTTCACGCACACCACCTGACGCAGGGTGTGCAGCACTTCCACCAGTTCGCGCTGGGCGGCCATCACGGCGTCGATGTCCTTGTAGGCCATCGGGATCTCGTCGATCACATCCGCATCCTTTCGGCACTCGACGTGGGCGGTGGCGCGCACCTGGTCCTCGACGCTGAACAGCTTCCTGGCCTTGGTGCGGCTCATGGTCCGGCCGGCGCCGTGGCTGCACGAGCAGAAGGCTTCCTCGTTACCCAGGCCGCGGACGATGAAGCTCTTGGCGCCCATCGACCCCGGAATGATGCCGAGCTGGCCCTTCTGCGCGGACACCGCGCCTTTACGTGTCACCAGTACCTCTTCGCCGAAGTGACGTTCCTTCTGCACGTAGTTGTGGTGGCAGTTCACCGCTTCCAGGCTGGCCTCGAACGGCTTGCGGATGACCTGCCGCGCTGCGGCGATCACCGCGCGCATCATCAGCTCGCGGTTCTGCCGGGCGAAGTCCTGGGCCCAGCCCACGGCTTCGACATAGTCGTCGAAGTGCTGGCTGCCTTCCTCGAAGTAGGCCAGGTCACGGTCTGGCAGGTTGGCGATGTGCTGGCGCATATCGGCCTGGGCCAGTTCGATGAACAGGTTGCCGATGGCGTTACCCACACCGCGCGATCCGCTGTGCAGCATGAACCAGACGCGGTTGGCCTCGTCGAGGCAGACCTCGATGAAGTGGTTGCCGGTGCCGAGGGTTCCCAGGTGCTTGCGGTTGTTGGTCTTCTCCAGCTTCGGGTACTTGTCGGTAATCACCTTGAAACGCCCGGCCAGAGCGCGCCACGCGTCGTCGGCGTGCTCGGGCACGTCTTCCCAGGCGCCCTGGTCGCGGCGACCGAAGGTCTTGCCGTGGGGCACGGCCTTCTCGATCGCGCTGCGCAGGCCGTGCAGGTTGTCCGGCAGGTCCGCGGCCACCAGCGAGGTACGCGCGGCGATCATGCCGCAACCGATGTCCACACCCACGGCGGCCGGGATGATGGCGCCTTGGGTGGGAATCACGCTGCCGATGGTCGACCCCTTGCCCAGGTGCACGTCCGGCATGACCGCCATGTGCTTGAAGATGAAGGGCATCTTCGCGGTGTTCATCAGTTGCTGCTTGGCGTCTTCTTCCACCGGCACGCCCTGGGTCCAGAGCTTGATCGGTTTGCCGTTGGCGACTTCCAGCAGTTGGAAGGTCTTGGTGCTCATGTTCTGACTCTCTTCTATTGCGTGGCGATGTGGCCGGAAGCGGGTTGTGCCCGGCCATCGCGAATGCGTTTGTTCAGTCGACAGGTGCGGCAGCGTATCGCTGTCGAGAACACCTGTCCCTGACAGTCCTCGTACCACCACTTCTGCTGGGCGGCGGTCCAGGTCTGCTCGGCGCCGCAGTCGTGGCAGGTGAATGCCTGGTCTTCGTACCAGCCACGGCGCACGAACAGCGGGTCGCCGTAGCTGTTGTAGGGCGCCAGGTTCGAGCGGTTCACCGGCAAACTGCCAGGCGGTGCCAGGCAGCTTTCGGGCTGCCTGGCCCGCTCGGCTTTCCAGGCCTTGCGTCGCTCGCGCTTCTGGCGGATTTCCAGGCGGCGCTGCTTGTTGCTCTTCACGGTGCCCTCTCCTGCGCCGGGCAGGCCCTGTTCAGGCCTGCTTCAGCGTTACCAGTCCATTCAATACCTGATCCAGGCCACCGAATACCGAGATGCGGTCGATTCGTTCGGCCACCCGTTCCAGGGTTTCCAGCTCCTTCAGGCGCAGGGCGGTGGGGTTGTCCTCCATCACCTTGGCCGTGTTCAGCAGCGAGCGGGTCGCCGAGGTTTCTTCGCGGCGGCGGATCACGTTCGCCTGCGCGGCCTTCTCCGCCTCCACCACCTGGGCCAGCAGGGTCTTCATCTCGCCCGGCAGGATGATGTCGCGCACGCCCAGGCCGCTGACCTCGATGCCGGTGCCCGGCAGCCGCTCCTTCAGGTAGGCGCTGACCGAGTCGTCGATGAGCTGCTTGTTCTCCAGCAGCTCATCCAGCGAGCGGGTGCCCACCGCCGCGCGCAAGCCGAACTGCAGCTCGCGGTAGAGGTGCTCCAGCGGCTTGGACAGGCTGGAAAACGCCGTCAGCACATCGCTGTAACGCCAGTTGGCGGCCAGGTTCAGGCGCAGGCTCACCTTGTCGCGGGTGAGGATTTCCTGGCCGCTGACTTCCAGCGCCTGGATCCGCGTATCGATCAGCTCCACGCTCACCTGGCGGTTGTAGCGCCAGAAGCCGTACTGGCCCGCCGGCAGCAGCTCGACCACCGCACCGTCGACCTTCAGCACGCCGACCTGGTAGGCCGGGACCAGGGTCACCAGCAACGCCTCGACGCCGATCACGCTGCGGCCGCGCAGGTTGCCCTGCATCTGCTGCAACAGCGCCGGAGCCACGCGGTACTCCTGGCTGAGGTCGATGCGCTCCAGGCGCTGCTCGGTCTGGCCTTTCCAGTACAGCCGGCGGCTGCCCGGTGCGAGGATTTCCGCCAGTACGCCGTCCTCGAAGCGCAGGCCGGCCTCGTTCTCGGCCAGGTCCATGCGGGTGAAGTAGTGTTCGACCAGTGCCGGTTCCGACTGACGCAGGTAACCGGCCAGGCGGTGCTCGAACAACGGGGTGTTCAGGCTGAAGGTTTCCACGCTCAGGCGGTTGTACAGGTCCAGGTGGCGGTGGATGCCCGGCTCGAGGATCGCCAGGAAATCGCCCTCGGAGTACAGCAGGCCGCGTTCGTTCTTCTTCACGGTAAAGCGCTTCAGCAGTTTCATTGCTCTCTTCCTTCTTTCTCTTGTCCTTGGGTGCCGGCGTTCGCCGGCCCGTCGGGTGGCGAGGCGGGGGCCTGCGAGAGCCAGGTGCTGTGGACGTCCTGTCCATCAAGCCGAATCCATCGGCCAGCACTTGCCTTGTCGCGGGCCGGGTCCTCGTACCGGGCGGGCCGGCGGTGGTTTCGGGTCCCTGGCGTATCCGGCCTTCCTGGCCGCTTTGCGCCTGTCCCGTCGCCCACCGGCGGGGTGTTGCCTTCATGAGTAGCTGCCTTAACAGGGCAGTGTTCGAGCGGGAGTCGAACCCGCGACAGGCCATTCCTTCGATGGCTGCTCTACCGGACTGAGCTATCGAACGGCGCGGGCAGGATTCGAACCTGCGACGGCTCCCGCGAAGGGGAGTGCTCTACCGGGCTGAGCTACCGCGCCATCGACCGTGACTGCTGCAGCGGCATGCACGAAGCCGACACCAGGGGTGGGCTCGGGCACCGGCGGGAGTGGAAGTCCCTGCCCGTGGGCTGCATCAGCGATGCGGTCGAGGGAGATATAGCGAGGGGCGTGCCAGGTTTGTTTTCGAAGGCTGATGAATTTTTATAAGTGACTGATATGTATGGGTTTAATTATTTTTATCGGCTGCCTGGCGGGCACCAGTGGCTGGCCGGGATGGGGATTTATGGATATTGTGAGATCGTTATTTATCTTGATGGATAAAAGATGAAAGCCAAGAAAACCGTCGCCATCGGCTTCCTCGGTTCCACCCTGGATCGCGTCGGCACGGGCGCGGCGCGCTGGCAGAAGTGGCGGCCCACGGTCGGCCTGTGCCAGCAGCAGGACCTGCTGATCGACCGCCTGGAGCTGATCCACGGGCTGGATGCGCGGGATGTCGGGCTGGCCGAGCGGATTGCCGCCGATGTGCGGCATATCTCCCCGGAAACCGAGGTGCGCCTGCAGCCCATGGCATTGCGCAATCCGTGGGACTTCGAAGAGGTCTACGGCGCGCTGCACGATTTCGTCGGCGGCTACGCCTTCGATACCGAACACGAGGACTACCTGGTGCATATCACCACCGGGACTCACGTCGCGCAGATCTGCTGGTTCCTCCTGACCGAGGCGCGCTACCTGCCGGCACGGCTGGTGCAGGCCTCGCCGTCGCGGCGCAAGGACGAGGCGCGGCATCCGGAAGGGACGGTAGCGGTGATCGACCTCGACCTGTCGCGCTACGACCGTATCGCCACGCGATTCCGCCGTGAGCAGGAGGAAAGCCTGGCCTTCCTCAAGTCCGGCATCGCCACGCGCAACGCCGAGTTCAACCGCTCCATCGAGCAGATCGAGCGGGTTGCCGGGCGCTCCCGCGCACCGATGCTGCTGATCGGCCCGACCGGCGCCGGCAAGTCCTTCCTCGCTCGCCGCGTGTACGAACTCAAGCGCGCACGGCACCAGTTCCAGGGCCGTTTCGTCGAGGTGAACTGCGCGACCTTGCGCGGTGACGGTGCCATGTCCGCGCTGTTCGGCCATATCAAGGGCGCCTTCACCGGTGCGCAGAACGCCCGCGAAGGCCTGCTGCGTGCGGCGGATGGCGGCATGCTGTTCCTCGACGAGATCGGCGAATTGGGCCTGGACGAGCAGGCCATGCTGCTCAAGGCCATCGAAGAGAAGCGCTTCTTCCCGTTGGGCTCGGACCGCGAGGTGGGCAGCGATTTCCAGCTGATCGCCGGCACCCACCGCGACCTCCGTGAGCGCGTGGCTGAAGGCCTGTTCCGCGAGGACCTGTTCGCCCGTATCAACCTCTGGACCTTTGACCTGCCGGGGTTGGCCGGCCGTCGCGAGGACATCGAGCCGAACATCGATTTCGAGCTGGAGCGCCACGCGCGCGAGCAGGGCCGCCTGGTGCGCTTCAACCGCGAGGCGCGCACGCGCTACCTGGCCTTCGCCAACTCGGCACAGGCGTTGTGGAGCGGCAACTTTCGTGAGCTGTCGGCGTCGATCACGCGCATGGCGACCCTGGCCGACAGCGGCCGGATCGACGAGGCGCTGGTGGAGGAAGAGATCGGCCGGCTACGCCGCTCCTGGGGGGCTACCCAGGCCCAGAGCCCGCTGGACGGTTTGCTGGGGGAGGGCGCCGAGACGCTGGACCTGTTCGACCGCCTGCAACTGGAAGCGGTGATCGACGTCTGCCGGCAGGCGCGCAGCCTGTCCGACGCCGGCCGTCAGCTGTTCGCCGTGTCGCGTCAGGAAAAGCAGAACCCCAACGATGCCGACCGCCTGCGCAAGTACCTGGCGCGCTTCGGCCTGGACTGGGCCGGTATCACCGACGGGGTGCGCTAGAATCGGCGTTTTGCGCCAGCGGCAAGGAGCCGATCATGGAAGAACCGATGAGTGTCGAGCAGCTGTGCCGACGCATCGAGGCGGGCGAAGCGTTCAAGTATGTGTACTTCTGGGGATATCGCCCGAAGCACTCGGTGGACGTCGACAAGAGCTGCTTCAGCCAGTGGTTCGAAGCGGACTTCGAGATCGATGGAGTGACCTACACCAGCGCCGAGCACTGCATGATGGCCGGCAAGGCCCGGCTGTTCGGCGATGAAGCGGCGCTGGCGCGGATTCTCGCGGCGCGCACGCCGGCCGAGGCGAAGTCCATCGGCCGCGAGATCCTCGGCTTCGACGAGGCGACCTGGAATGCCGAGCGGCTGGCCATCGTCACCCGCGCCAACCACGCCAAGTTCGGGCAGAACCCGGCCTTGCGCGAGTTTCTGCTGGGCACGGGCGATCGCGTGCTGGTCGAGGCCAGCCCGGTGGATGCCATCTGGGGCATCGGCCTGGCGGTCGATCACCCCGACGCGGGCAACCCGGCGCGTTGGCGCGGGCTGAACCTGCTGGGCTTCGCCCTGATGAGCGCGCGCGATGCGCTGCGCAAGGAGGGCGGCGATGCCTGAGTTCACGGCTGCCCAGCAGCAACTGCTGCGCGACCACCGCCTGGCCTGGTTCGCCGGGCGCATCATCCACGACGCACAACCACCGATCAGCGATGCCCAACTGGCCGAGGTCGAGCAACGCCTGGGCAGCAAGCTGCCGCCCGAGCTGCTCGCCCTGTGGCGCTGCGCCTTCGGTGGGCGGCTGGATTACGAGCTGTGCGTGGACTACGACGGCCACCTGCATCCCTACTCCTTCAACGAGCTGTTCTACCCGGACAGCGACGGCTACCACGACCTGTGGGGCTGGCTGGAGCATGAGCAGGAATGCGCCGAGGCAGTCGCCGACGAGAATGGCGAGGAATGGAATGGTCGCGTGGGCTTCCTGCCCATCGGCGGTTTCGAGTACCTGGAGCGGGTGTACGTCTGCGTCGAGCCGGAGGAGTTCGGGGCTGTCTACGCCTGGAGCCGCGCATTGCCGCCAGCCTGGCCGCTGCGCCTGCACGAGGATGCCCTGACCCGGGTGGCCGATGACCTGTATGGGCTGTTTGCGCAGTTGGGCTTCGATGAGGACCCGTTCGCCGAGGGCGCGGATGCCGGGCAGGAGTTGCTCGAAGCAGTGGATGAGCTGGCCGCTTCGGGTGCGGAAGGCGAAGCGCTGGCGCAACTGCTGCAGAGTTCGCTGCGGCCGCTGGTACGCGACTGGCGCGCGGCACTGGAGCAGGGACGTATGGCCGGTGAGCCTGAGTTGCAACGCCTGGCCCTGACTCACGCGGTGCGCAGCGGCGATATTCCCTTGCTGGAACAACTGCGCAACCAGGGTTGCGACCTCGGTCGACTGTTGACCGGTGGTGGAAACGCGCCGGTGCATGCGCGGGTGATGCAGCGCGAGGCGGTGATCCGTTGGTTTGCCGAGCAAGGCGTCGCGGAAAGTCAGCTCGACGGAGACGTAGCATGACGCTGGCGACAGGCCTGCCGGACTCGCTGATCGAGTTCCTGCGGCAGCCGGTGAGTGCACCGGCGGATCGGGTCGAGGCGCAGGACTTCGTCCGTCGTTCCGATGTCCGTGAGCTGTACCGTGACACCCTGGGCACACCCCGTGCGGACGATATGCTCGCCCAGTGCGCGGCGCTGTTTGCCGAGCTCAACCTTAACCGCGCGTCGCTGCTGGCGCTGTTCTGCGGCAGCTGGGTGGAAGGCGGGGCCAGTCCGCGTATTGTCTTCGCCGCGGTGCTGGAGGCGCTGGAGCGTGCGCTGGCGCTGCTGCGCCCGTACTGTGCCGACGAAGAGGTGGAGGACGACGAGCAAGCGCAGGCCGCCGCACGGCAGGCCCGTGCGCGAGTCGACAACCTGACGCCTTCGCAGTCGCTGCTCATCGATAGCGCGCACCCGGCGGTCGATCTGCTGGTGCTGCCGCTGATGACCATGCTGATGCGCTCGCGGGACAATCACCGCGACTTCCTGGCCAAAGGCGAGCTCCTGCGCGATATCGACGCGATGGTGAAATCCAACACCACGCTGCCCTTCGAGAACCTGCACTTCCTCGACCATGCGGCGGCGCTGACCTACGAAGACGAGCTGGTGGTGGTTCTGCCCGCGACCCGCAGCGGTCTTGTGGTCAGCGCGCAGGGCATCAACTGCAACTTCCACGCGTTCTCTCTCCTGCAACCGCTGCTGGCCGCCCACGGCGAGCGGCTCGGGTTGCAGGGGGCGGCGCGGGTCGTGCCGGCCGAAGTGCCGAGGGAAGACAGCGCGCAGTATCTGTGGCTGCAGGCGTTCGCCTTCGAGAAGGGCGAGCTGGTCAACAGCCTGGCCTGGGCGTGGGGAGAGGCACCGCTACGCAGCAACAGCCGCAAGCACGGTCACTGCGTGCTGATCGCGCTGGATACCGAAGAGGGTGTGTCGCGCTCCTGGTCCGGCTTCGCCGATCGCCTCCATGATGCGCATCAGCCGTCGGTGGAGCTGGTCCGTTTCCTCAGCGAGGAAGAAGTGGCGGCCTATCTGGAGTGATGCCGGCGAAGGCGCGCCACGGTATCGGCCGCAGCGCGCCTTTCCCGGTCAGTAGTGGTACCAGCGCAGCTCCAGCATGACTTCACTGCGCGGGCTGGCTTCGTGGCTGAACTCGCGTTGTGCCGAGAGGCGCAGGCCGAGGTTGCGGCCCAGCTCCACCTGCTGGCCGAAGCTCAGGGTGCGGCGCACTTCGCCGTTGTGGAAGTAGTCGCCCTTGCCTTCGAGGCTGAGGTTGCCCAGCGGGTTGCTCCACAGCACGCCCGTGTCGAAGCCCACGGCCGGGGCGAGGGTGGCGGCGAAGTCCTGGTTGTTCTCCACGCGCGCAGTGCCCAGGGCATAGGCCTGCACGTCGTCGCTGAGCTTCCAGCTGCCGCCGGCGCCGCCGTTGAGGTGGCCGACCAGGGTGTCGTGGTCGTTGTCGCTGTGCTTGCCGATCACCCGTTCCCAGCCGCCGGCGACCTGCCAGGACAGTGGCTTGAGCAGCTCGTTGCGCGGTGTCATGGAGCGGATGGTGACCAGGTCCAGCTGCTGCAGTTGCCAGCGATTGCCCTCGTACTGGCGCAGCTTGAGCTGGCCGATCTCGATCTGTGCGCCGAGGGGGAAGCCGTAGGCGTTGTCGTCGAGGTCGTGGTAGGCCATGCGCAGGCCGTACTGGGCGAAGGCCTCGCCATCGCGGCTGCCGGCGCCCAGTTGCCAGGTGCGTGATTCGTGGCCGTTCTCCGGCTGGCCGGGGCGCTCCACGTCCAGCGCTGGCGGCGGGTTGCGGTTGATCGCCTTGAGCAGGTTGTAGCTGCGCGAGGCGGTGGACTGGTCGCGCTCCTGGCCGGTGGCGCGGTAGCGCACCAGGCGGAAGGCGGTGTCCTGCACCAGGGCCTGGCGGTCGGCGGGCAGGGCGGCGAATTCGGGGCTCTGCAGCTGGTTGTCGTCATCGGCGATGCGACGCGCCAGCACCTTTTCGTCGTGGCTCAGCGGTTCGCCACGGGCGAGCAGCTCGCGCTCGCGGGACGGGCGGTAGTCCACCCGGTCGATCAGCCCGGCGTCCTTCACCGCGCGAACCGTGTCGGTGGGGATGGCGGTGATCGGGAAGTGGTCGGTGAGCTCGGTGCCGGGGCGGGCGATCTCCAGCAGTTCCAGCAGGCGGAAGGAGCAGTTCTCGTCGAAGAAGTAGTACTTGAAGCGGATCTGCTTCAGCTCCCAGACGTGCTCGACCATGCGCGCGGTTTCTTCCGGCGTCAGGTTCAGGCGGTACTCCCAGAGGTCGCGGTTCTCCAGGCGACTGTATTCGGAGAGCTTCTCGCGGTAGGGCACCAGGGCGAACAGGCCGGGGTAGCCACCCATCAGGCCCTTCCAGGCGTAGAGGATGCTGTTGTCCATGCCCTCGATGTAGGCGCCGAAGTTGAGCGCGTAGCTGAGCAGGGCGGTGTTGTCGGAGTCGACGTCGGCCTGGTCGATGCGCAGCAGGGTGTGGCCGAACATCGAGGACGGGCTGTTCAGGTAGGCGGCCGGGAAGACCAGCACGGCGCTGTGCGGGTTGATGTCCCGGTACCAGGTGGTGAATTCCTTGCACTCCACCGCTGGCAGGTCATTCAGCTGCAACTGCTGGCGCAGCCAGCGGGTGCGCGCCGGGTAGACGCACTGGGCGTGCTTGTCACCGAGGCTGGCCGGAGCGTAGAGGGCCTTCACGGTGGCGGCCAGTTCCGAGTCGGGGTGGCGCTCCCCGTCCTTGGCGAGGAAGAACTTCGGGTCGTCGACGAAGCTGCGCCAGCCGCCGAGCTTGGCGTGCTCGTAGTGCCCCAGGGCCAGCCAGTAGGGCTGGTCGGCCAGCGCCTGCAGGCGCTGCGGGTCGATGCTGGGGGAGGCGAACAGTGGGGTACAGGCGCACAGCGCCATCCAGGGCAACAGGCGTTTGGGCATGTAGTCGACTACTGGGAGGGAAGGGTGAGCCCGCCCCGAGGGGGCGGGCTCTCGCGGGCCATCAGGCCTGTTCGGCGTACTTGGCCAGGGTGCTGTCCTGCTTCAGGACGGCCTGGGTATTGGTGTAGACGTCCTGGGCGGTGACGTCGGACTTGTTGAAGATCTGCGCGAAGTGCTCGTGGGTGACCTGGGCGAAGTGCGCACGGTCCTCGGGCTTCACGCCCAGCACCACGGCGTAGGTGGTCAGCGCTTCGCCGTCACCCTTGGCCATGTCTTCGGACAGCTCGTCCATGATGCTGCTGAGCACGATCATCGGCTTGCCGCCGTAGGTCAGCGCGCCATTGGTGTGGCAGCCGTTGGTGCCGGTGGTCATGCCGAAGGTGTTGTTGCCGCTGGTGCCGTTGGTGGTAGCGGCCAGGACGTGCGTGGCGGTACCGCGCTGGCCCTTGAACAGCATGTTGCCCCAGCCGCAGCCGTCGCTGCCGGGGGCATCGGCGAGGGCGCTCAGGGAGGCGGTGGCGAGGAGGGTACCGAGCAGAATCCTTTTCATCGTTTTTCTCTCTTTTTGAGGTCGGGGACCGCTGAACAGTCGCTGACAGCAAAACAGCGCCTGGTCAGAGCTTTTCTCCAATGCCTTGCGGGTGTCAAGGCAACCGCTGCCGCAGGCAGTATGGCCGAGCCCGGTCGATCGGGCCCGGATGACCGGCAGTTGATCGGCATCAGCGGCGGAAGTCTTGGAACCGACCACACTTGAATCAGTTCCCCTTGCGAGGAGGTAGTCATGGTCGATTTCGATCCACGGCCAGCGCTGGACCAACTGGCGGCCGAGTATTCCAAACGGGCCGAAGCCATCCGCCGCGACCTCGGTCGCAGCCATTCGCCGGACTTCGCCGAGCAGGCCCAGCAGCGGCAGAACGATGACGTGCTGCGTGCCCTGCTGGCCGAGGCGGAGGCGGGGATGCGCCTGGTGGGCATGGCGCGCCTGCGCCTGGCCGACGGCACCTACGGCGAATGCGCGCGGTGCGGCGAGGCCATCGAGGAGCGTCGCTTGCGCGCGCTGCCGGCCGCCGAGCACTGCCTGCGCTGCGCCGATGCCGTGGACTGAAACTGTCACCAATACTGCCTTGCCAGTGGCGCGCGGGCGGCGCGAGAATGCGGACGAATCTCCGCGGCCCAGCGCCGCCCGAAGCAAGGACCTCCAATGCCCGATTCCGTTGCTGCCGGCCTGCGCCTGGCGCCCGATGAACTGACCCGCCCCTTCACTCCCGAACAGTTTCCCTTCAAGACCACCGAAGAACTGGAGCCTTTCCTGGGCGTGCTCGGACAGGAGCGCGCGGTCGAGGCGCTGCAGTTCGGCGTGGCGATGCCGCGCCCGGGTTACAACGTGTTCGTCATGGGCGAGCCGGGCACCGGCCGCTTCTCCTTCGTGCAACGCTATCTGAAGGCCGAGGGCAAGCGCCTGCCGACGCCGGCCGACTGGGTCTACGTCAACAACTTCGATGATTCGCGCGAGCCGCGCGTGATCGAGCTGCCCCCGGGCAGCGCCGCCGAATTCGGCACCGACATCGATCACCTGATCGACAACCTGCTGTCCACCTTCCCCTCGGTGTTCGAGAACCCGGCCTACCAGCAGAAGAAGAGCGCCATCGACCGCGCCTTCAACCAGCGTTACGACAAGGCCCTGGACACCGTCGAGCGCCTGGCGCTGGAGAAGGAAGTCGCCCTTTACCGCGACAGCGCCAACATCGCCTTCACCCCGATGAAGGATGGCAAGGCGCTGGACGAGGCCGAGTTCGCCCAGTTGCCCGAAGAGGAGCGCGAGCGTTTCCACGCCGACATCGCCGACCTCGAGGAGCACCTCAACGAGGAGCTTTCCAGCCTGCCGCAGTGGAAGCGCGAGTCCAGCAACCAGCTGCGCCAGCTCAACGAGGAAACCATTACCCTGGCGTTGCAGCCGCTGCTGGCGCCGCTGGTGGAGAAGTACAACAACAACTCCGGGGTCAGCGCCTACCTGCAGGCCATGCAGCTCAACCTGCTGAAGACCGTGGTCGACCAGCTGGTGGACGCCGAGCGCACCGACCCGCAGCGCAAGCAGAGCCTGGAGGAGCAGTACGCCCCCAACCAGGCGATCGGCCACCATGCCACCAGCGGCGCGCCGGTGGTGTTCGAGTCGCACCCGACCTACGACAACCTGTTCGGCCGCATCGAATACGCTTCCGACCAGGGCGCGCTCTACACCAGCTACCGCCAGCTGCGCCCCGGCGCGCTGCACCGCGCCAACGGTGGCTTCCTGGTGCTGGAGGCGGAAAAGCTGCTGAGCGAGCCGTTCGTCTGGGACGCCCTCAAGCGCGCGCTGCAGTCGCGCCAGCTGAAGATGGAATCGCCCCTGGCCGAACTGGGCCGCCTGACCGCCATGAGCCTGACGCCCCAGGTGATCCCGCTGAACATCAAGGTGATCATCATCGGCTCGCGGCAGATCTACTACACGCTGCAGGACCTGGATCCGGACTTCCAGGAAATGTTCCGCGTGCTGGTGGACTTCGACGAAGACATCCCGCTGGCCGACGACAGCCTCGAGCAGTTCGCCCAGTTGCTGAAAACCCGCACCTCCGAGGAGGGGCTGGCGCCACTGTCCCGTGAGGCCGTGGCCCGCCTGGCCACCTACAGCGCCCGCCTGGCCGAACACCAGGGCCGCCTCTCGGCGCGCATCGGCGACCTGTTCCAGCTGGTCAGCGAAGCGGACTTCATCCGCCAGCTGGCCGGCCAGGAAGTGACCGACCTGGGCCACATCGAGCGCGCCCTGAAGGCCAAGGAAACCCGCACGGGGCGTGTGTCCGCGCGGATTCTCGATGACATCCTCGCCGGCATCATCCTGATCGACAGCGAAGGCGCCGCGGTGGGCAAGTGCAACGGCCTGACCGTGCTGGAAATCGGCGACTCGGCCTTCGGCATGCCGGCACGCATCTCCGCCACCGTCTATCCGGGCGGCAGCGGCATCGTCGACATCGAGCGCGAGGTCAACCTCGGCCAGCCGATCCACTCCAAGGGCGTGATGATCCTGACCGGCTACCTCGGCAGCCGCTACGCCCAGGAATTCCCCCTGGAGATTTCCGCGAGCATCGCCCTGGAGCAGTCCTACGGCTACGTGGACGGCGACAGCGCCTCGCTGGGCGAGGTCTGCACCCTGATCTCCGCCCTGTCGCGCACGCCGCTGCGGCAATGCTTCGCCATCACCGGCTCGATCAACCAGTTCGGTGAAGTGCAGGCGGTCGGCGGGGTCAACGAGAAGATCGAAGGCTTCTTCCGCCTCTGCGAGGCCCGTGGCCTGACTGGCGAGCAGGGGGTGATCATCCCGCGCGCCAACGTTGCCACCCTGATGCTCGACGAGCGTGTGCTGCAGGCGGTGCGCAACGGCCAGTTCAGCATCTACGCCGTGCGCCAGGCCGACGAGGCGCTGAGCCTGCTGGTCGGCGAGCCGGCCGGTGCGCCGGATGCCAAGGGCCACTTCCCCAAGGGCAGCGTGAACGCCCGCGTCGTCGAGCGCCTGAAGGAGATTTCCGAGCTGGGCATGGACGAGGAAGAGAAGGAAAGGCCGGCCAAGGAAGCTGTCGCCGCCAAGCCGGCCAGCAAGCCGAAGGTGAAGGCACCGGTGGAAAAGGCTCCTGTAGATGAAGCGCTTGTCGACCAGGCTCCGGTGAAAAAGGAGCGTGCCCGCAAGAAGAAAGACGCCGACTGAGCATCGAGAGGGCAGGGCGCCGGCCGGGGGCATTCCACCGGCGCCATTTTCACGCCGTTGTCCGCAAGATGGGCGGATAAATCCGCACTTTCGCGTGTCGGAACCTGGGTGTAGTCTCGAACTCAGGACAACCGCGAGGGTGCCGCCATGCCGCGTAACCTCTGCCTTATCCGCCCCTGTCTGGGGCTGACCACGCGCATCGAGTGCGAGATCAGGCCGCTGGCCGGAGAGAATGGACTCTGGACCTTGTTGTGCGCCGCCGGCATGTCCGGTGCGCAGCCCACCGCCATCAAGGCGCAGGGCCCGTTCTGTGGGCCTTTCGTGGCCGAAGGCGTGCTTGAGGCGATTTCCGACTGCCTGGCCCAGCAGGGCTACATCGTGGCAGACGACCCTCCCATCTGGCAGGTGCACCTGCAGGGCGAACTGCGCCGCCTGAATGGCGAGCGCTCGCGCCATGTCGGCAACTTTCAGTTCCGCCCCGAAGGTTAATGGCGCGATTGCGCAGTTTCGGCACGATCCGCTGAAGGCCGCGGGACGCCTGGTCGCTACGGTTCAAGATCGTGGCCGGCCACCTGTTTATCCACAGACATATTTATCTATAGAAAGCCGGGATAACTCGTAAAAGTCATCCGCTATACTGCGGCGGCCCCTTTCCCAACGACCCTTCCCGCGAGAACCATGGAACGCTTCGTCGAAAACTCCCTGTACGCCGCGCGCTGGCTGCTGGCGCCGATCTACATCGGCCTGTCGCTCGCCCTGCTGGCGCTGACCATCAAATTCTTCCAGGAAATCTTCCACATCCTGCCCAGCATCTTCAGCATCGCCGAGGCGGACCTGATCCTGGTGCTGCTGTCGCTGATCGACATGGCGCTGGTCGGCGGCCTGCTGGTGATGGTGATGTTCTCCGGCTACGAGAACTTCGTGTCGCAGCTGGATATCGACGAAGGCAAGGAAAAGCTCAGCTGGCTGGGCAAGATGGACGCCAGTTCGCTGAAGAACAAGGTGGCCGCGTCCATCGTGGCGATCTCCTCGATCCACCTGCTGCGCATCTTCATGGACGCCAAGAACATCGAAGACAACAAGCTGATGTGGTACGTGATCATGCACCTCACCTTCGTCCTCTCGGCCTTTGCCATGGGCTACCTGGACAAGGCTACGCGCCACGACCACTGATGCTTTACGGCTCCATCTCCACCGCCCGGCCGTTGCAAAACGGACGGGCGGTTGCGTTTTCGGCTTGCGGTGAGCGCCTGCTGGTCAAGACTTTCCGCGTGGATCAATCCGCAGGAGGTGCAGCATATGAATCTGCAGGAACTGACCAGCCGCTCCGTCGCCGGCGACATCGACGAGATCAACCTGGTGTCGCTGGAAGGCGATATCTACGTGCTGGAGGCACGCATGGGCGCGCGCTTCTATCCGGTCCAGGACGAAGCCGGCCACGTGATCAGCGTGCGCTCCGTCGCCCATGCTCGGGAGGTGCTGCGGGCGTTGCCCAGCGTCCCCTTCCATCTGGTGCATGCGGTGGTGCATGACGAGATGTGCGGCATGGACGACGAGCGTGACATCGGCGCGGGCGTGACCATCCCGTTGCACTGAGTCCGTTGCGCGAGGCCTGTTCCACCGCGCGAGGCGCGGTGGGGGCGGCGGTGCATCTGTGCTAGGCTGGCGGCCCTTTTTTGAACCCCCAGCGGAGCGCCGCCATGAGCGAACTCAACCTTTCCACCGACGAAGCCCGCGTCAGCTACGGCATCGGCCGTCAGCTGGGCGACCAGCTGCGCGAGAACCCGGTTCCGGGCATGACCCTCGACGCCATCCTGGCCGGCCTGTCCGATGCTTACGCCGGCGCCGAAAGCCGTGTTCCGGGCGAAGCTCTGTCCGCCAGCTTCCAGGTGATCCGCGAGCGCATGCAGGCCGAAGCCCAGGCGAAAGCCGAAGCCGCCGCCGCCGTGGGCCGCGAGTACCTGGTGGACAATGCCAAGCGCGAAGGCGTGACCGTCCTGCCGTCCGGCCTGCAGTACGAAGTACTGACCACCGGCGAAGGCGCCAAGCCGTCCCGCGAAGACACCGTGCGTACCCACTACCACGGCACCCTGGTCGACGGCACCGTCTTCGACAGCTCCTACGAGCGCGGCCAGCCGGCCGAATTCCCGGTGGGCGGTGTGATCGCCGGCTGGGTCGAGGCCCTGCAGCTGATGAACGCCGGCAGCAAGTGGCGTCTGCACGTGCCGAGCGAGCTGGCCTATGGCGGCCAGGCCGTCGGCAGCATCCCGCCGCACAGCGTGCTGGTGTTCGACGTCGAGCTGCTGGAAATCCTCTAAGGTTCTGAATCAGAGCCGGCAGAGGTGCAGTCCGCGGCGGTCTTCCCTGACCGCCGTGGCTTGCGCGGGGCCCCTCCGGACCCCGAGTGCAGCCGCCTCCCGGGCGGCGACCGCACCGATGGCGCTTCCTGCGCCATCGCAAAGAACGTCTAGCGCAGCGCGCGGGCGTAACAGAACAGGAACAGGTTGCGCACCAGCTCCTTGAGCACCAGCGGCTCGCTGGTACTGAGCTCGGATAGCTCCAGGCCACCCTGTTCGCGTAGCTCGTCCAGGGCCTCTTCCTCCAGTACCGCGCAGACTTCCCCGGTGTCCCGATGCAGGATGCGCAGGTAAGGGTGCGGGCGATCCAGCCAGGCGTCGATCATGTAGGTCATGGCGTGTTCCTCCGTGCAGACCGTTTAATGAGAATAATTCTTATTATCTTAATAGCAAGCGCCAATTGGAAAAATTTTTCTGCTGGCGACGATCTGTTGTTCCCGGTCAAACGGCAGGCAACAAAAAGCCCGCCGCGGCGAACCGGGGCGGGCTTTTGCGAAACGGCGGATCAGTGCGTGCGGGCGACCGAGAACTCGGCCAGCTCGATCAGCGCGGCGCGGTATTCGTTGTCCGGCAGCGCCTTGAGGTGCTCGATGGCGCGGGCGGCGTACTCACGGGCGAGGTTGGCGGTGTAGTCCAGCGCGCCGGCGGCTTCCACGGCGGCGCGGATACCTTCCAGGTCCTGGCTGCCGCCCTGCTGGATGGCCTTGCGCACCAGCGCGGCCTGCTCCGGGGTGCCATCGCGCATGGTGGCGATCAGCGGCAGGGTGGGCTTGCCTTCGGCGAGGTCGTCGCCGACGTTCTTGCCCAGGCTGGCAGCGTCGCCGCGGTAGTCGAGCAGGTCGTCCACCAGTTGGAACGCGATGCCCAGGGCATCACCGAACAGGCGCAGGGCTTCGGATTGCTCGGCTGGCGCTTCGGCCAGTGCGGCGGCGCTGTGGGTGGAGGCTTCGAAGAGCATCGCGGTCTTGCCGCGGATGACTTCCATGTAGGTTTCTTCGGTGGTGCTGGCGTCGCGGACCTTGGACAGCTGCAGCACTTCGCCTTCGGCGATCACGCGGGTGGCCTGGGAGATGATGCGCATGACCGGCATGGAGCCCAGCTCGACCATCATTTCGAAGGAGCGCGCATAAAGGAAGTCGCCCACCAGCACGCTCGGCGCGTTGCCCCACTGGGCATTGGCGGTGGCACGGCCGCGGCGCAGGCCCGAGGCGTCGACCACGTCGTCGTGCAGCAGGGTAGAGGTGTGCAGGAACTCGATGGTGGCGGCCAGCAGCTTCAGGTCATCGCCCGAATAGCCCAGGGCCTTGCCGGAGAGGAGCACCAGCAGCGGGCGCAGGCGCTTGCCGCCGGCGGAGATGATGTAGTCGCCGATCTTTTCCACCAGGGGAACGCGGGAAGTGAGTTGGCGACGGATGATGCCGTCGACGGCGGTGAAATCGTCCGCCACCACGCGATAGAAAGCCTGGGGTTGCATTAAAGACAGCGCTCCTCGTAGATTGCGCGGCATGCTAGGTGGCGCGGGGAAGGCCTGTCAAGGCAAGGCCCCATGGGGCTTGATCCGCGCCGAGTGTTTGCGTAGAATCGCGGCCCCGAACTTCCCTGGCATATCCTGCCTTACGCAATTGCACGGGCGTCCTTTCCGGCCCCATGCAGCCATGCCGACCGATACCTCTTTCTATAAAGCGTCGGGTGAGCAGGTCTAACGGAGACATCCAGATGTACGCAGTAATTGTTACTGGTGGCAAGCAATACAAAGTCACCGAAGGCGAATTCCTCAAGGTCGAGAAACTCGACGTCGCCACCGGCGAAGCGATCAACCTGGATCGCATCCTGCTGGTCGCCAACGGCGATGACGTCAAGATCGGCCTGCCGGTGGTAGAAGGCGCGAAAGTGACCGCAGAAGTGGTTTCCCACGGTCGTCACGACAAAGTGCGCATCATCAAGTTCCGCCGCCGCAAGCACCACATGAAGCGTCAGGGCCACCGCCAGTGGTTCACTGAAATCAAGATCACCGGCATCCAGGCCTAATTCCTCTTCAGGAGAATTGACTCATGGCACACAAAAAAGCTGGCGGTAGTACCCGCAACGGCCGCGACTCAGAAAGCAAACGCCTTGGCGTGAAGCTGTTCGGTAGCCAGGCTGTCAAAGCAGGCAACATCATCGTGCGTCAGCGCGGTACCCAGTTCCACGCTGGCTACGGCGTTGGCATGGGCAAGGATCACACCCTGTTCGCTAAAGTCGACGGCGTGATCAAGTTCGAAGTGAAAGGCGCCTTTGGCCGTCGCTATGTAAGCGTCGTCGCTGCCTAAGCGAGCTCTCACTGAAAAAGCCCTGTCTCGCGACGGGGCTTTTTTGTTTCTGGCGTTTCCAGGCGAGGTGCTGTCGGTTCGGGCGTTTGCGCGGACTTGGCTGTATCCTATGCTCCTTTTCTTATTTTCAACCCGCAGGCTCTGCGGGAGGCGTTCGCAATGAAATTCGTCGACGAAGTATCCATCCACGTGAAAGCCGGTGACGGCGGCAACGGCCTCATGAGCTTCCGCCGCGAGAAGTTCATCGAGAAAGGCGGTCCCAACGGCGGTGACGGTGGCGACGGCGGCTCGGTGTATCTCGAGGCCGACGAGAACCTGAATACCCTGGTGGACTACCGCTACACCCGTCGTTTCGACGCCCAGCGCGGCGAGAACGGCGGCAGCAAGGACTGCACCGGCGCCAAGGGTGACGATCTCGTCCTGCCTGTGCCGGTCGGTACCACCATCATCGATGCCAATACCCAGGAAATCATCGGTGACCTGACCACTGCCGGTCAGCGCATCATGGTTGCCCAGGGCGGCTGGCACGGCCTGGGCAATACTCGCTTCAAATCCAGCACCAACCGTGCGCCGCGTCAGACCACTCCGGGTAAGCCGGGTGATGCGCGTGACCTCAAGCTGGAGCTGAAGGTGCTGGCGGACGTCGGTCTGCTCGGTCTGCCGAACGCTGGCAAGAGCACCTTCATCCGCGCGGTGTCCGCCGCCAAGCCGAAGGTTGCCGACTATCCCTTCACTACCCTGGTGCCGAACCTGGGCGTGGTCAGCGTGGGTCGCTTCAAGAGCTTCGTGGTTGCCGACATTCCCGGCCTGATCGAAGGTGCCGCCGAAGGTGCCGGCCTGGGCATTCGCTTCCTCAAGCACCTGGCGCGCACCCGCCTGCTGCTGCACATCGTCGACATGGCGCCGCTGGACGAGAGTGACCCGGCCGATGCTGCGGAAACCATCGTCCATGAGCTGGAGAAGTTCAGCCCGGCGTTGACCGAGCGTGACCGCTGGCTGGTGCTGAACAAGATGGACCAGATCCTCGAGCCCGAGGAGCAGGAGCGTCGCAAGCAGGCCGTGGTCGAGCGCCTGGGTTGGGAAGGTCCGGTCTATGTGATTTCCGCCCTGGAGCGTGAAGGCACCGAGAAGCTGAGCCAGGACATCATGAAGTACCTCGACGAGCGCACCCTGCGTATCGAGGAAGAGCCGGCCTATGGCGAAGCCCTGGCGGCACTGGATCAGCGCATCGAGGACGAGGCTCGTGCCCGTCTGCAGGCCCTGGATGACGCCCGTGCACTGCGTCGCTCCGGCCTGAAGAATGTCGACGATGTGGATGATGACGACTTCGAGGATGACGAAGACGACGGCGACGGGCCGGAAATCTTCTACGTGCCTTGATCGGAGCGGCGCCGCCGGTCCGGATAAAACGTGTGAAGCCTGACTTCTAAGGTTGAGGGTATGCGTGAGAAGGTCACTGGCGCCAAGCGCTGGGTAGTCAAGATTGGCAGTGCTTTGCTGACCGCCGATGGTCGCGGTCTGGATCGCGACGCCATGGCGGTATGGGTCGAGCAGATGGTTGCGCTGCGTCGCGCGGGCGTCGAGCTGGTGCTGGTGTCCTCCGGCGCCGTGGCGGCAGGCATGAGTCGCCTGGGTTGGGCTTCCCGGCCTAGCGACATGCACGAGTTGCAGGCGGCTGCCGCGGTCGGGCAGATGGGTCTGGTGCAGGCCTGGGAGTCCAGCTTCGGCGAGCATGGCCTGCAGACCGCCCAGGTGCTGCTGACCCATGACGACCTCTCGGACCGCAAGCGTTACCTGAACGGTCGCAATACCCTGCGCACGCTGGTCGATCTGGGTGTGATCCCGGTGATCAACGAGAACGACACCGTGGTCACCGACGAGATCCGTTTCGGCGACAACGACACCTTGGCGGCGCTGGTGGCCAACCTGGTCGAGGCCGATCTGCTGGTGATCCTGACTGATCGCGACGGTATGTTCGACGCCGACCCGCGCAACAACCCCGATGCCCAGCTGATCTTCGAGGCTCGCGCCGACGACTCGGCGCTGGATGCGGTGGCCGGCGGTACCGGTGGCGCGCTGGGGCGTGGCGGCATGCAGACCAAGTTGCGTGCGGCCCGCCTGGCGGCGCGTTCGGGGGCTCATACGATCATCATTGGCGGGCGCATCGAGCGCGTGCTGGATCGTCTGCGCAGCGGCGAGCGCCTCGGTACGCTGCTGACGCCTGAGCAGAGCCGCAAGGCCGCGCGCAAGCAGTGGCTGGCCGGGCATCTGCAGATGCGCGGCACGCTGGTGCTGGACGACGGTGCAGTCAAGGCGGTCGCCCAGGATCACAAGAGTCTGCTGCCGGTCGGCGTGAAGGCTGTGCAGGGCAGTTTCCGTCGCGGCGAGATGGTCGTGTGCGTGGATCAGCAGGGGCGCGAGATCGCTCGCGGGCTGGCCAACTACAGCGCGCTCGAGGCGCAGAAGATCATCGGCCAGCCGACCGATGCCATCGAAAGCCTGCTGGGCTACGTCGATGGTCCGGAGCTGGTGCACCGCGACAACCTGGTTCTCGTCTGAGGAGCGTTCGCATGCGCAAGGGGCTGATCGCTGCACTGCTGTTGCTGCCGGCACTGGCTCGCGCCGATGTGATCGGCGAGGTGTCCACTGTCTTCAAATGGGTCGGGCCGAACGACAAGATCGTCGTCGAGGCTTTCGATGATCCGAAGGTGGAGGGCGTCAGCTGCTACCTGTCCCGCGCCAAGACCGGCGGTGTGAAGGGTGGGCTGGGGCTGGCGGAGGATCGCGCTGAGGCGTCGATCTCCTGTCGCCAGGTCGGGCCGATCCGTTTCGCGGGTGAGCTCAAGGACGGCGAGGTGGTGTTCCAGCAGCGTACTTCGCTGGTGTTCAAGACCATGCAGGTGGTGCGCTTCTTCGACAAGAAGCGCAATGCGCTGGTCTATCTGGTCTACAGCGACCGGGTGATCGAAGGCAGTCCGCAGAATGCGGTGACGGCGATTCCGATCATGCCGTGGCCGGCGGCGAAGTGAATCGAAGGGGCGGGTGACCGCCCTTTCTTTTTGCCTGCTGAAAAGAGCGTCTGTGGATAACTCCTGGCTCGATAAATCGCAGGCAATAAAAAACCGGCCCTGAGGCCGGTTTTTCAAGAACGGAACGCTTACGCGGTGGCCAGGGCCTTCACGTGGGCGTTCAGGCGGCTCTTGTGGCGAGCGGCCTTGTTCTTGTGGATGATGCCTTTGTCGGCCATGCGGTCGATGACCGGTACGGCAGCAACCAGAGCGGCCTGGGCCTTCGGCAGGTCCTTGGCGTCGACTGCTTTGACTACGTTCTTGATGTAGGTACGAACCATGGAACGCAGGCTGGCGTTGTGGCTGCGACGCTTCTCAGCCTGTTTGGCGCGTTTTTTGGCGGAAGGTGTGTTGGCCACCGTCGAGCTCCTCGAAAAAAACTTGGGATGTTGCGAATAAATTAAGGCCGCGAATAATGCCGTTGCATCAGGGCCTTGTCAAGGGTATGCGCGGTCTCCGACGAGTGGTGCGACGGGCGCACGCTGTCCGGCGGATGGGGTGATTTATTCGCCCCGCGGCCCTACACTGCTGCGCTTCGCCTGGCGGTCGAGCAATCGCTCTAGGCCAGGGCTGCACCCTGCAGGGGCGGCCATTCTATCAGTTCTGGACGCTATGAACCTACTCAAGTCGCTGGCCGCGGTCAGCTCGATGACCATGATCTCGCGGGTGCTCGGCTTCGTGCGCGACACGATCGTCGCCCGCATGTTCGGCGCCGGCATGGCTACCGACGCCTTTTTCGTCGCCTTCAAACTGCCTAACCTGCTGCGTCGCATCTTTGCCGAAGGGGCGTTTTCCCAGGCTTTCGTGCCGATCCTGGCGGAGTACAAGACTCAGCAGGGCGAGGAGGCGACCCGCACCTTCATCGCCTATGTGTCCGGCCTGCTGACGCTGATCCTGGCGCTGGTCACCGCGCTGGGCATCCTTGCCGCGCCCTGGGTGATCTGGGTGACGGCGCCCGGCTTCGTCGATTCGCCGGAGAAGTTCGAACTCACCAGTTCCCTGTTGCGGGTGACCTTTCCTTATATCCTGCTGATCTCGCTGGCCTCCCTGGCGGGGGCGGTCCTCAATACCTGGAATCGCTTCTCGGTGCCGGCCTTCGTGCCGACGCTGCTGAACGTCAGCATGATTCTCTTCGCGCTGTTCCTGACCCCGTACTTCGACCCGCCGATCATGGCGCTGGGCTGGGCGGTGCTGGCCGGCGGCCTGGCGCAGCTGCTCTACCAGCTGCCGCACCTGAAGAAGATCGGCATGCTCGTGCTGCCGCGCATCAACCTGCGCGATTCCGGCGTCTGGCGCGTGCTCAAGCAGATGGGCCCGGCGATCCTCGGCGTCTCGGTCAGCCAGATTTCGCTGATCATCAACACCATCTTCGCCTCCTTCCTGGTTGCCGGTTCGGTGTCCTGGATGTACTACGCGGACCGCCTGATGGAGCTGCCGTCCGGCGTGCTCGGCGTGGCGCTGGGTACCATCCTGCTGCCATCGCTGGCCAAGACCTACGCCAGCGACGACCGCCACGAGTACTCGCGGCTGATGGACTGGGGCCTGCGCCTGTGCTTCCTGCTGGTGCTGCCGTGCTCCCTGGCGCTGGCGGTGATCGCCGAGCCGCTGATCGTCGCGCTGTTCCAGTACGGCAAGTTCAGCGCCCACGATGCGCTGATGACCCAGCGCGCGCTGGTCGCCTATGCGGTCGGCCTGCTCGGCATCATCCTGGTAAAGGTGCTGGCACCGGGCTTCTACGCGCGGCAGAACATCAAGACGCCGGTGAAGATCGCGCTGTTCACCCTGGTTTCCACCCAGTTGATGAACCTGGTGTTCATCGGCCCGCTCAAGCACGCGGGCCTGGCCCTGGCGATCAGCCTGGCGGCCTGCCTCAACGCGGGCCTGCTGTTCTGGCAGTTGCGCAAGCAGCAACTGTTCGAGCCGCAGTCGGGCTGGGGCAGGTTCATCGCCAAATTAGTCGTAGCTGTACTGGTGATGTGCGCCGTGCTGATCGGCATGATGCATTTCATGCCGGCCTGGGATCAGGGCGGCATGCCGATTCGCCTGGTGCGCCTGGGCGCGCTGGTGGTGGCCGGTGTCGTCGCCTATTTCGGTATGCTGGCGCTGCTGGGCTTCCGCCTGCGGGACTTTTCCCGCCGCGCGGTGCTGTAACCTTCGCCGGGCAAAGCATTGCATCCGTTTGCGGCGACGGCATTTTGCCTGTCGCATGGCAACGGGTGCAGGTATAATCGACCACTTTCTGAGCAATACGCGCGCTATGCAGCTGCTTCGAGGCCTCCACAACCTGCGGCCCCTGTCCGGGGGCTGTGTCGCCACCATCGGTAACTTCGACGGCGTCCATCTCGGCCACCAGGCGATCCTGGGGCGTCTGCGCGAGCGCTCGCTGGAGCTGGGCGTGCCCAGCTGCGTGGTGATCTTCGAGCCGCAGCCGCGCGAGTACTTCGCTCCCGATGCCGCCCCGGTACGCCTGACGCGCCTGCGCGAGAAGCTCGAACTGCTGCGCCAGTACGGCGTCGATTTCGTCCTCTGCCTGGCCTTCAACCGCCGCCTGCGCGAGCTGTCGGCCGCCGAGTTCGTCCGCCAGGTGCTGGTAGAGGGCCTGCGGGTCCGCCATCTGGAAGTGGGCGACGATTTCCGCTTCGGCTGCGACCGCTCCGGCGACTTCGCCTTCCTGGTCAACGCCAGTGCGGAGCAGGGCTTCACCGTGGAAGCCGCGACCACCGTGGAAGTCGACGGCATGCGCGTGAGCAGCTCGCGTATCCGCAAGGACCTGGCCGACGGCGACCTGCACATGGTCGGGCGCCTGCTGGGCCGTCCATACAGCCTGAGCGGCCGCGTGCTGCACGGGCAGAAGCTGGGTCGCACCCTGGGTTCGCCCACCGCGAACATCCAGCTCAAGCGCCGCAAGGCGCCGCTCAACGGCGTTTATCTGGTCAGCACGATGGTGGCTGGTCAGCGCCGGAACGGGGTTGCCAACATCGGCACCCGACCGTCTGTGAATGGCGACGGCCGGCCCCACCTGGAAGTACATCTGCTGGATTTCGCCGGCGACCTGTACGGCCAGCACCTGGATATCACGTTCCACCAGAAGCTGCGTGATGAGCAGCGTTTTGCCTCGCTCGAGGCACTCAAGGCGGCCATCCTCGCCGACATCGCCGCCGCCCGGGCCTACTGGCTGGGCCAACCGCTTGATTGAAGATCCTGAACAGGCCCTGAGATGACCGATTACAAAGCCACTCTGAACCTTCCCGAAACCGACTTCCCGATGAAAGCCGGCCTGCCGCAGCGCGAGCCGCAAACCCTCAAGCTCTGGAACGACATTGGCCTGTACCAGCAGCTGCGGAAGATTGGCGAAGGTCGCCCGAAATTCATCCTGCACGATGGCCCGCCCTACGCCAACGGCAGCATCCACATCGGTCACGCGGTCAACAAGATCCTCAAGGACATCATCGTCCGTTCCAAGACCCTGGCCGGCTACGACGCCCCCTACGTGCCGGGCTGGGACTGCCACGGCCTGCCGATCGAGCACAAGGTCGAGACCACCCACGGCAAGAACCTGCCGGCGGACAAGACCCGCGAACTGTGCCGCGAATACGCCGCCGAGCAGATCGAAGGGCAGAAGGCCGACTTCATCCGCCTGGGCGTGCTGGGCGAGTGGGACAATCCCTACAAGACCATGAACTTCTCCAACGAGGCCGGCGAAATCCGCGCCCTCGCCGAGATGGTCAAGCAGGGCTTCGTGTTCAAGGGCCTGAAGCCGGTGAACTGGTGCTTCGATTGTGGTTCGGCCCTGGCCGAAGCCGAGGTCGAGTACGCCGACAAGAAGTCCGACGCCATCGATGTCGCCTTCCCGGTTGAAGATGCAGACAAGCTGGCCGCCGCCTTCGGTCTGGCCAGCCTGCCCAAGCCGGCCGCCATCGTCATCTGGACCACCACCCCCTGGACCATTCCGGCCAACCAGGCGCTGAACGTCCACCCTGAATTCACCTACGCCCTGGTCGATACCGGTGAGCGCCTGCTGGTGCTGGCCGAGGAGCTGGTCGAGTCCTGCCTGCAACGCTACGGCCTGGAAGGCCAGGTCATCGCCACCGCCCAGGGTGAAGCGCTGGACCTGATTCGTTTCCGCCACCCGTTCTACGAGCGCCTGTCGCCGGTCTATCTGGCCGAGTACGTCGAACTGGGCGCCGGCACCGGCGTGGTTCACTCCGCTCCGGCCTACGGCGAGGACGACTTCCGTACCTGTAAGCAGTACGGTATGGTCAACGACGACATCCTCAGCCCGGTGCAGAGCAATGGCGTCTACGTGGCCGACCTGCCGTTCTTCGGCGGCCAGTTCATCTGGAAGGCCAACCCGGCCATCGTCGCCAAGCTCGATGAAGTCGGCGCGCTGCTCAAGCACGCCAGCATCAACCACAGCTACATGCACTGCTGGCGCCACAAGACTCCGCTGATCTACCGCGCCACCGCGCAGTGGTTCGTCGGCATGGACAAGCAGCCGCAGACCGGCGCCACCCTGCGCGAACGCGCACTGGAAGCCATCACCGAAACCGAATTCGTGCCCAACTGGGGCCAGGCGCGCCTGCACGGCATGATCGCCGGCCGTCCGGACTGGTGCATCTCGCGTCAGCGCAACTGGGGCGTACCGATCCCGTTCTTCCTGCACAAGGCCACCGGCGAGCTGCACCCGCGCACCGTCGAGCTGATGGAAGAAGTCGCCCAGCGCGTCGAGAAAGAGGGCATCGAGGCCTGGTTCAAGCTTGATGCCGCCGAACTGCTGGGCGATGAAGCCGCGCAGTACGACAAGATCAACGACACCCTGGACGTCTGGTTCGACTCCGGCACCACCCACTGGCACGTGCTGCGCGGTTCCCACGCCGAGCTGGGGCATGCCAGCGGTCCGGCCGCCGACCTCTACCTAGAAGGTTCCGACCAGCACCGCGGCTGGTTCCACTCTTCGCTGCTGACCGGCTGCGCCATCGACGGCCACGCGCCGTACCGCCAGCTGCTGACCCACGGCTTCACCGTGGACGAGTCCGGCCGCAAGATGTCCAAGTCCCTGGGCAACACCGTGGTGCCGCAGACCGTGATCGACAGCATGGGCGCCGATATCCTGCGCCTGTGGGTCGCTTCCACCGATTACTCGGGTGAGATCGCCGTCTCCCAGCAGATCCTCCAGCGCAGCGCTGATGCCTACCGCCGCATCCGTAATACCACGCGCTTCTTGCTGTCCAACCTGTCCGGCTTCGACCCGGCCAAGGACCTGCTGCCCAACGACCAGTTGCTGGCCCTGGACCGCTGGGCCATCGACCGCGCCCTGCAGCTGCAGCGCGAGCTGGAAGAGGCCTACCGCGACTACCGCTTCTGGAACGTCTACTCCAAGGTGCACAACTTCTGCGTGCAGGAGCTGGGCGGCTTCTACCTGGACATCATCAAGGACCGCCAGTACACCACCCAGGCGAACAGCGTCGCCCGCCGTTCCTGCCAGACCGCGCTGTTCCATATCGCCGAGGCCCTGGTGCGCTGGATCGCCCCGATCATGGCCTTCACCGCCGAGGAAATCTGGAGCTTCATGCCCGGCGAGCGCGCCGAGTCGGTGATGCTGACCACCTGGTACGACGGCCTGACCGAGCTGCCGGCCGATGTCGAGCTGGACCGCGCCTACTGGGACGAAGTCATGGCCGCCAAGGCCGCCGTGAACAAGGAGCTGGAGAACCTGCGCAGCGCCAAGACCATCGGCGGCAACCTGCAGGCCGAGATCACTCTCTACGCCGAAGACTCCCTGGCCAAGCGCCTGGAGAAACTGGGCAACGAGCTGCGCTTCGTGCTGATCACCTCTGCCGCCACCGTCGCGCCGCTGTCCGCCGCGCCGGCTGACGCGGTAGCGAGCGAGCTGCCGGGCCTGAAGCTGCAGGTCGTGAAGTCGTCCCACGCCAAGTGCGGCCGTTGCTGGCACTTCCGCGCCGACGTCGGCAGCAACGCCGCGCACCCGGAGCTGTGTGGCCGCTGCGTCGAGAACATCGAAGGCGCGGGCGAGGTGCGTCACTATGCCTAACGCCGATCGTTTCGGTCGTCTGCCCTGGCTGTGGATCACCGTGGTCGTGTTCGTCCTGGACCAGGTCACCAAGGCCTTCTTCCAGGCCGAGCTGACCATGTACCAGCAGATCGTGGTCATCCCCGACCTGTTCAGCTGGACCCTGGCCTACAACACTGGCGCCGCGTTCAGCTTCCTGGCCGACAGCTCCGGCTGGCAGCGCTGGCTGTTCGCACTGATCGCCATCGTGGTCAGCATCGTGCTGGTGGTCTGGCTCAAGCGCCTGAAGCGCGGCGAGACCTGGCTGGCCATCGCCCTGGCGCTGGTGCTGGGCGGCGCGCTGGGCAACCTGTACGACCGCATGGTCCTGGGGCACGTGGTGGACTTCATCCTCGTGCACTGGCAGGACCAGTGGCGCTTCCCGGCCTTCAACCTGGCCGACAGCGCGATTACCGTCGGCGCCATCATGCTGGCGCTGGACATGTTCAAATCCAAGCATTCCGGAGAGGCCGCCAATGGCTGATGTTCGAATTGGTGGGGATTCCCAGGTCACCCTGCATTTCGCCCTGAAACTCGACGATGGCAACATCGTCGACAGCACCTTCGACAAGCAGCCGGCCACCTTCAAGGTCGGCGATGGCAACCTGCTGCCGGGCTTCGAGCAGGCGCTGTTCGGCCTCAAGGCCGGCGACAAGCGCACCCTGACTGTCGAGCCCGAGAATGGCTTCGGCCAGCCGAACCCGGCCAACGTGCAGGTCATGCCGCGCGACCAGTTCCAGGACATGGAATTGGCCGAAGGGCTGCTGGTGATCTT
Organism: Enterobacterales bacterium AE_CKDN230030158-1A_HGKHYDSX7; assembly: GCA_046940325.1. Taxonomy (GTDB): domain Bacteria; phylum Pseudomonadota; class Gammaproteobacteria; order Pseudomonadales; family Pseudomonadaceae; genus Pseudomonas. The sequence continues at coordinate 112,308 of JBKYMN010000009.1, forward strand.
CAACGACGCCGCCAAGACCGAGCTGCCGGGCATCGTCAAAGCGTTCGACGACCAGCATGTCACCATCGACTTCAACCATCCGCTGGCCGGCAAAACGCTGGCCTTCGAAGTCGATATCATTGAAGTGAACTGAGCCTGATGTCGCGGTGGCCCGGGCTCCATGGGTCGCTGCGTACCAGGTGAAGCAGTCCTACCGGCCCCTCGTGGGCCGGCTTGCGTAGCGCCAGAGGCCACCATGCAAATCAAACTCGCCAATCCCCGCGGCTTCTGTGCCGGTGTCGACCGGGCGATCGAGATCGTCAACCGCGCCCTCGACGTCTTCGGCCCGCCGATCTACGTGCGCCACGAAGTGGTGCACAACAAGTTCGTGGTGGAGAACCTGCGCAACCGCGGCGCCGTGTTCGTCGAGGAACTCGACCAGGTGCCCGACGACACCATCGTCATCTTCAGCGCCCACGGCGTTTCCCAGGCCGTGCGCAAGGAGGCCGAGAATCGCGGCCTGAAGGTTTTCGACGCCACCTGCCCGCTGGTGACCAAGGTGCACATGGAAGTCGTGCGCTACAGCCGCGATGGCCACGAGTGCATCCTGATCGGCCACGAAGGCCACCCGGAGGTCGAAGGCACCATGGGCCAGTACGACGCCTCCAACGGCGGCGCGATCTACCTGGTGGAGGACGAGGAGGACGTTGCTGCGCTGGAGGTTCGCAACCCCGAGGCGCTGCACTTCGTCACCCAGACCACCCTGTCGATGGACGACACCTCCAAGGTGATCGATGCCCTGCGCACGAAATTCCCGCACATCCAGGGCCCGCGCAAGAACGACATCTGCTACGCCACCCAGAACCGCCAGGACGCGGTGAAGGAACTGGCTGACCAGTGCGACCTGGTGCTGGTGGTGGGCAGCCCCAACAGCTCCAACTCCAACCGCCTGCGCGAGCTGGCCGAGCGCATGGGTACCCCGGGCTACCTGATCGATGGCGCCGAGGACATGCAGAAGGCGTGGTTCGATGGTGTGCAGCGTGTGGGTATCACTGCCGGTGCCTCGGCTCCGGAAGTACTGGTGCGTGGCGTGATCCAGCAATTGCGGGACTGGGGCGCGGAGCCCGAAGTCGAGCTGGATGGGCGGGAGGAGAACATCACCTTCTCGATGCCCAAGGAGTTGCGGGTGAAGGCGCTCTGAGCCGAGCCTGATTCCGGACAAGAAAAAGCCCGATCGATTGATCGGGCTTTTTGATTTTACTTCCAGCAGGTTGCCACCGTGGTGGCGACAGTCCCGCCTGCGGCTCCGCGCACTCCCGCCTGATCCAAAGTGAAGCTACCGCAGGTAGTGTCCTGGGTCTGTGAGCCAATTGGCTGAGCGGTCAGGGTGTACTGGCTGGTGTTGGGGCGGTTAATCGCCAACTGATAGAGGTTGTTCCTCGACGTTGCAGAGGTCATTCCCAGCTGTGCTGTGGTCGTGGCGTACTGATTGTTCTGCGAGAAGAACCGCTCCTGTCGAGCTGCGGCATCATTGAGCAGGGTAATGCCTTCCGTGCGGTTCGCACGGATGGTGTAGCTCTGGTAACTCGGGTAGGCGATGCCGGCGAGGATCGCAATGAGCACGACAGTGATCATCAGCTCGATGAGGGTGAAGCCTTTACTCTTGTTCATGGGCGGTCGTCGAGCCTTTGTTTTTCTGGATTGGCGGTTGATAGAGCATGCCGATGCTGGTGATCGTGGGGTAGGGTTCTCCCGACTCCGCGAGGAAACTGATGACTGAGCCTTCACGAATCTGGTAGATCGCAGGCATCGAGCCAACCTGAACGCGGTTGGGAAGAACATAATCCACTTCGTTGACACGAACCCGCGATTCCTTGAGATCGATCAGGGTAACCGCCCCGTTGCTTTCGATGACTTCCGCCGCGGCACCGCCAGCCGCGCTGGCAAGCAGCGCGGTCAGGGCCAGGGTAATAGCTGTTCTGATCATTCTTCACCTACCCGGCGCCAGTTCTGCCGCCCTTTGGCCTGTTGCCCATAGTCCAGGCGAACCCGGGAAATGCCGAGTTCGGTGTTGAAGTAAGCGTCGTTGCCGATTACGGCCGGAGAGCCGAAGCCCGGAATCCGTACACCCGAAACGACGCCATTGCTGTAGCGATCATTCGCGCTGACGTAGTTGTTGCCGCTCAAGTCGAGGACGTCGAAGGTCGTCGCACCGCCAGTGTACGCGTCCAGTGCCAGGAACCAGCGATCAATGCCGGCTTGGCAAGGGTCGTTACTGGGCACAATGGTCGTGGCAAGCAGTACGCTCGCACGACTGGTCGGGTCGGTGACTACCATCTCGCCTTGTTTCGTGCTGCCGTTTGCCAGGTCCAGGTACCAGCCGTACTTGCTCACTCCCTGAGCGGGATCGCCATTCACGTACCATTGGACAGCATTTCGGCTGACCTGGCGGATGTCCTTGGTAGTAGTGGTGGTAGTTCCGGTGGAACTGGTGTCCGAGAACGAAGCATTGTTGACCGCGGCATTGAAGGTCTGAGCCACCAGGTTGCTACGGCTCAGGTTCGGAGTGGAGGTCGCACTTCCACCGCTGGTCTGGAGGTCCCAGATGCCGTACATCGACATCGCCTGACTGGTATTGGCCGCGGCGTCACTGTCCTCGATGTATTTGCCCGTGCCGAACGAGACGATATAGCCAGTCCCGGTTGGATGCCTGATCAGGGTGGGGGCTGTAGTGATCGGTTGTGGTGAGCCATTGTTCGCGGTGAACAGCGGGGAGCCACCGAAGGCAGCGCGGAACGAGTTTGTCGACACGATGGTCGTGGCATCTGCCGTGATGCTGGTATCAAAGAGATCGAAGCGCCACATGTTGCCGCGCAGATCCCCAGCATAGACATAGTCGGTGATCAGATCGCCGTTGATGTCCACGGCGCGTGGCGATGATAGCCCGTTGTCGGTCGTTACACTGGTTCCCACCGTCATCTTCTTGATGACAGCACCAGACTGGGCATTGAACAGGAACATTGCGGCTCGCCCCACTCCGGCGGTGCCGCCCGTACTGGCGTAACCGTTGCTCATGATTACCCCCCACTGCCCACTGTGCAGGCGGGTAATGATCGGCCGGCCAAAGGTGTACCCCATGTCGGCATCGTCGGTGGAGCTGTACTCCCACAGCAACTGGATATTAGCGGGGTCGGTAATGTCCAGTGCGAACAGGCTGCGCCCGCCAGCTCGTAGAGTTCCGACCAGAATGGTGTGCCAGGCGTTGTTGTAGAACACATCGCCTACGACTGGAGTGCCATCGACGTAGAACTGGTGAGCGGTGCCGCTATAGCTCTTATCGGTCAGCTTGTTCAGGTTGGGGATGACGGCGGTTGGAACATAGGCAAAGACTTCCTGCCCGCTCTCGTCGAAGGCATGCAGCATGCCGTCGTTTGCGCCCACGTAGACTCGTTTGGCGCGATTGGCCTGCGCTGTCTTGTATGCCGCATAGGACTGCCCGGCGGGAGCTGCGGTTGTAGAGCTGCCGGTAGGCAGGCCGAACTGCGCCTGATCCATCAGTGATGGCAGGCGGTCCGGTGCGGCTACCACTGCCGGGCTGGAATAGATAATGTCGCCGAGCAGGTAATTCCGAGTGCGGAATTGTGAGTCAGTTGCGCCACGCAGATAGGCAACGCGGGCGCTGCCGAGGTTGTCCGTGGTCCCCTTGATATTCTTGTTCAGGGCCGCCTGGTTGGCGGTGGAGAGGTTGGCCAACTGGAAGTCGACCAAGGTCCCCGCCTTGTTGACTTTGATGGTGCGAGGGGACGAGGTCAGGTTGCGTGACTGCAAAAGGTCGCGCGCGTTCCAGCGCAGTGTCGCGTTCCCGTTGTTGTCCAGGTCGTAGCGGATCAGTTCACCACTCCAGTCGGTGCTGGAGAAACGCGCATAGTAGGCCTCGTTACCGGCTGTAGTGACCGCAGACTCCAGCGAAACCGCCGAGGCAGAGGTGTTCCGGTCAGAGATGCGGCTCAGGATGGAGCGGAAGGCATCGACGATTTCGTTGGGCGAGTCCACGCTGAAGAACTCTCCGCGAGAGTTGATCGCTGCGTGCCAGAGGTCGTAGACGTGATAGGGCTCGTTGTTAGAGTTTTCGTTGATGGTCGGCCAACTGCTGGTGCCTGCAACCAGTTTCGAATAGTCACCCGAATACGTGTCACCACCCCATGCGGGGTCAACGATCTGTCGAGTGAGGCCCAGTCCCAGGGTGAAGTTGACCATATGCTGCCAGGTTGCGGGATCGTTACGAGGATCCCAGTAGGCATTGGTCCCCTGATAGGGCATGTAAGCCTTGAGGTTGTTTGCAAGCCCGGTACGCGCGTCGGTCGCCCAGTACTTGAATGCCAGATCGGCCAAGGTGCTCGATGAGCTGTCCTTGAACGGATTGGAGGCCGAGTAGGTATTGCCGTCGGGAAGCGCAGTCGAGGTGCTGTCGAGGTTCCCGACGCTGAAACTGTCGTTGTTCCACAGGCCGTCCGTCATGAGCAGGTGATAGCTCGGCCGGCAGGTGTACTCAGTCCCCACACTGCTGCCGGGGAATTGCGTGTAAGCGCCTTTCACGCCGAGCGAGGTGTTGGCAATGTATTTGCCCGCGCGGTCAAGAGCCGACCGCAGCGGTGTACCGCCGCTGGTTGGGGTGTCGGCCAGCCAGGCAAAGAATGCAGCGCGGCTTTTACCGGTGAAGTCGTTGAGGGTGTTGTCGTAGGTAGTGCCCGAAACCCCTTTGCAGGATCCACTGGTGTTACCGACGCTGGTGCACGTGTTGAGCATCTGCCAGGTAACTCGCAGGTTTTCCGGCAAGCTGTAGAACGCCAGGTTGGCGGCAGAGGCAGTGGCCAGGAAACGGGTGCGATAGAAGGAGTACCAGTTCGCGAAGTTCTGTTGCTCGGCAGAACCCACAGTCACGATTTTGTAGCAGTCATCATCGTCGATGGTCTTGTTGCAGCTCGACAAGGTCGTATCGTACAGCGCGTAATAAGCGGCACGCCCTGTTTGATAGGGTGAAGTCGGGTGCGATGCGACCGTTTGCGAGGTGGCCCCTGAGGTGTACTGCAGCGTGGGGCGGTAGGCGCTGGAAAGGTTCATGGTGCCTTGAGTGGTCTTGTAACCATTGAGGTAGGCACTGGTGTAGCTGGTGGCGTAGTCGGTTATGTCCAGCAGACCCGTCGTCGAGTTGTACGTCACTTTTTTCGGCAGCGTGTAGGTGACTGCCGGGTTGTAGTACATCGGGTTGAAGACGGCCGAAAAATATCGTTTGGTAGATGCACTGTTGCCGGTGGAGGCTTGCCCGCTGATCGAGTCGGGGGTGTAGGCGTATGCCATGCTGCCCGAGTCGTCGAGTGTCACCATGACGTTGGGCGACACCCCCTCAGTGAGGAACAAGGGTTGGTTACTGATATTGACGGCATTGGCGGGCTGGGCAGCTAGCAGCATGGCCGCGGTCATCAGAGCGCTGGGAATCGAGGTATTCCAGCTTCCATAAACTTTCATCAGATATCTCCCGGGCTCAGTAACGCTGAACCGTCACGGTCTGCAGGGTCACCATCACTCTGTCGCTGGTGCCTTGCGATGCGGCATTGACCTGGTAGTAATAAGGGCCGACGCCCTTGCTGCGCAGGTCTGGATCGGTTACCTCGACCATTCCGCGCGAGTTGGCCGGGTCGAAACCGATGAATGCCGTGTTCCATCGAGGTGTGCTAGTAAGCAGGCTTTGCGTCGAGTCCCCTGAGGGGCCGGTATAGCTGCGACTGTTGTTGGCGTTGCTCCACCAGCTCCAGGTGGCCGGATTCAGTGCTGCATCGGAGGCATATGCATTGGTTAGCACGCACAACGTACTGCTACTGCAATCACCAACAGTGGTGGGGACACCAAAATTATTTGCCAGTCGCGCTTCGCCTTCGCGCAGTGCCGACTCCGCACCATTAAGTGCGCCCTGGCGGTCTCGCATGTTGGAAGTGATCCGTTCTTCCAGGGTAACTTCACGCACATTGGCGATGGTCAGCAAGGTCACGATCAGTAGCATGATCATGCAGACCAGCAGCGTCGCGCCTTTCTGTCTTGCAGCGAGTGAGTGATTCATTGGGAAATGTTCCGCAGCGTGGTAGTGCCCGCTATCGAGCGGTAGACGCGAGAATCGGCCGCCGTGGTCGACGCCGCGTTGGATAAGGGGAAGAAGTAGTTGTTCTGACCGATGGAGATATTGTCGGCTGTACTGGCGAAGAGCAGCGAGTAGCGCACGGCGACGATGCTGGCGCCCGCATCCGGCACGGTTACGAAATTCTGCGCACGACGGGTTGAGCTCAAGTCGACGCCGTACTGAAATTGCAAATTGGCAAGCCCCGAAACCACTTGCCCGGTTGCGCCCTGAGCAGTGCATTGCAGCGTACCGGTCGCCGCGTCGTATTCCAGGCGTGTGGTGACCAGTGCATTGGCGGCCACTGCCTGGCCCAGGCAATCGCGAGTGTTGGTCGAGTAGCGCTGGTAGCGGAAGCACACGCCGTTGCCGCTGGTACTACGTTGCATGACCTGTCCGGTGGTGAACGCGGGGCAACCATTGGCTGCCGAGGCCGCGGGAAAGGCGATCTGGTAGTCGTCCTGAGCGAGCGTCCGGTATCCGGCCTTCATCAGCTCCTGATTCAGCAGTAGCAATGCGAAGCGACCATTCTCCTGGTTGCCGGACTGATTTTGCTGATAGGTGTAGGCCTGCTTGTTGTTCAGGAACATCGTGGTGACGCCCAGAATGAGGAAGCTGCTGATCACCAGTGCAATCATCAGTTCGATCAGGGAGATACCGGCCTGCTTTCGCATGGGCAATAAGCTATGCATGGTGAGTCCTCAGGGCTCGAAGCTGATGCGGTAGAATTCCCGGCGGTTGGCCGTATCAACGCCGCAAGGCTGGTTGGGGGCCGTGCATGCCACATTCTCCTGGCTGTACCAAGCCAGTTGAATCTTGATGGTCGAACCGACGTTGTCGCAGGCGTCAGTGGCTGGGGTGCTATCCACGCAGATGACGTAAGACGAGGTATTCAAAGCCGCGTCGGTGGGCAGTGCGTTAAGCGCCTGTCGTGACCAAAGCACCATCTGATCTGTTGCCATCTCTGCGGCGCTGCAACCGCTAGCGGTTCGGCAAGCGGCTACTGCGCTGGTCGGGAAAGTGCTGTTGGCGGCTTTGTAGTAGTTGGAGGTGGTTGCGATCTGGCCGCTCGAGCTGAGTACGGCATCGCGGTTGCTGCGGATCATCTCGATAAGGTCGCTGGCAAGCATTGCAGCGGTGTTGCGCTGGCTGGAACTCTGCGTGTACTGGATGTTACGGCTTTGCATGGCCACCATGCCCAGCACACCCACACAGATCAACAGGAGGCTGATCAGCACTTCGATCATGCTGAACCCCCCAGCCGATTTTATCTTCATGTACTTCACGGGCAGACTCCCGTTGTAGGAGGAAGGACTCGTCCGCTCGTCTGTACTTGTACGACGCGACAGGTTGGGTTGGTAACGTCGGTGGGGCAGACTGCGAAACAGCGCAGCGCCGTTCCATTGAGCGAACCGTTAGGCCTGAAGGCCAGCGTCGCGGCGGCGGATCGGATTGAAAAATTGGGTTGGTTGAAGCCTTCGCTGCCTTGACTGCGCAATGTAGTAGTGGGAGTCGTGACATTCAGGGCGCCGTTCCACTGATCTGCTGCAGAGGCGGTCAACGTCACGGCCTGGCCACGAGTAACGGCCTCTGTGCGGGCGTACTGCAGCATCCCGTACAGCTCTTCGGAAAGGCTCAGGGCGCGGTTATTGCGTATGAGTAAAGTGAAATTGGGCAGTGCAACGCCCGCCAGAATCGCGACCAGCACGATCGTGACCATCAACTCGATCAGCGTAAACCCCGCTGAATGCCTGGGGCGCGACATGGCGCATTCCTCATTTTTCAGATAGAGGCAATGCTGCCTAGTCTTGTAGGAAATGTCTTTTTTCTATGGATGACCGTTCGTGATCGGGCGATGTCCGGTCATGCCCTCCCAGGTTCTGTGAACCCTGTCGCTGGCAGAGTGAGAAGCCGGTCAGCGGGAGCAGTAGTCCTCGGTCGGGCCTGACTCGCTGCGAACCCGACCGGTTTTGTTTAGGACGATGCGATAGCTGGTGCGCCCCTCTCCGCAGAGGGTCAGGGAGCCTGCCTGAAAGGCGCCATTGGGCTGGATGGCGTTGCCCCGCGAGGTGAAGTGAATGTAGCGGCGGGAGGTGCTGTCGGTGCGGATGCTGATGGCGCTCAGCGGGCCGTGGGCGGCGAGCGGCGGCACCTGCGGGTCGTGCGTGCCGCGATTGCCGGCGTCGACGAAGACTTCCCAGCCGCTGGCCCAGTCGGCATTGGTCGCTGCCAGGCTGACCGGCTGTCCGCTGTGCACGGCGGTTTCGCGCGCCAACTCCAGGGCGCTGCGCAAATCCTGGGCGGCCGTGCTGGTCCTCTGGTCGCACAGGATTTCGCTCAGCGAGGGCGCCGCGACCGACAGTAGCACCGACAGCAGGGCCAGGGTGAATAGCAGTTCGACGAGGCTGAAACCCTGTTCTCTGGACATGCTCGACTCCCGCACCGATGCAGTGAGGGAAGTATCGTTGGCGTGCCAGCAGGTGTTTGTCGTCGAGTTGGATGAAGTTCGTAGGAGCGGTCCGATGCCGCACCGACTTCTGTCCTAGTCCTTCGACGGCCCATGCCCGGTATAGTGTTCGGCCGGCGATGGGCCGTTGGTTTTCCTGTGATGCGGGGCGTGGTATGCCGGACATGATCGTGGTGGGCGGAGGGGTAGTCGGCATGCTGACTGCCTGGACTCTGGGGCAGGCGGGCGCCGAGGTGGTGCTGCTGGAGCGTGGCGAGACCGGGCGCGAGGCGTCCTGGGCCGGTGGCGGCATCGTTTCGCCGCTCTATCCGTGGCGCTACAGCGCGGCGGTGGCCAACCTGGCCCACTGGTCGCAGGATTTCTATCCGCAACTGGGCGAGCGCTTGCTCGCCGATACCGGGCTCGACCCGGAAGTGCATGTCACCGGCCTCTACTGGCTGGACCTCGATGATCAGGACGAGGCCCTGGCCTGGGCCAGGGCCCATGGTCGTCCGCTCTCGGAAGTAGCCATCGGTGCGGTGCATGAGGCTGTTCCGGTACTGGGGCAGGGCTTCGAGCGGGCGGTGTACATGTCGGGCGTGGCCAACGTGCGCAACCCGCGCCTGGCCAAGGCGCTACGCGAAGCGCTGGCGCGGTTGCCGAATGTCAGCGTGCGGGAGCAGGTCGAGGTCAGCGGTTTTCTCCGGGACGGTGATGCCGTGACGGGGGTGCGCACGGCGCAGGGCGACTTCCTTGCCGACTCGGTGGTGCTGGCAGCCGGCGCCTGGAGTGGTCAATTGCTGGCGAAGCTGGGGCTGGAGCTGCCGGTGGAGCCGGTGAAGGGACAGATGATCCTGTACCGCTGCGCTGCAGACTTCCTGTCCAGCATGGTGCTGGCGAAAGGTCGCTATGCGATTCCGCGCCGTGACGGTCACATCCTGGTGGGGAGCACGCTGGAGCATGCCGGCTTCGACAAGACGCCGTCGGGCGAGGCGCTGAACAGTCTGCGCGCCTCGGCGCAGGAGCTGATTCCTGCCCTGGCGGACCTGGAACCGGAGAAGCACTGGGCGGGGTTGCGTCCGGGCTCGCCGCAGGGCATTCCCTTCATTGGCGAAGTGCCCGGTCATCCTGGCCTGTGGCTGAACACCGGGCACTACCGCAACGGGCTGGTACTGGCGCCGGCGTCCTGCCAGTTGCTGGCGGACCTGCTACAGAAGCGTCCGCCGATCATCGACGCGGCGCCCTATGCGGCGCAAGGTCGCCTGGTGGCGACGCCCATCGTTTGACCCGGCTGGGGATCAGTCGATCCCCAGTTTCTTCAGGCGGTAACGCATGGAGCGGAAGGTCAGGCCCAGGCGCTGCGCCGCGGCGGTGCGGTTCCAGCGGGTTTCTTCCAGGGCCTGCATGATCAGCTTGCGCTCGATGTCCTCGAGGTAATCCTCGAGGTTGTCGATCTGCGCCAGGCTGGCTTCGCCGCCGCTGTCCGGGCCGCTGGCCTCGGCGAGACGCAGGTCATGGGGCTGGATGACATCGTTCTCGCAGAGGGTGTAGGCGCGCTCCAGCATGTTCTCCAGTTCGCGCACGTTGCCCGGGAAGCGATAGCTCTTGAGCTTCTCCAGCGCGTCAGTGCTGACGGCGGCGGCTGCCAGCCCACTGTCGCCGGCCAGGCGCTTGAGCACGCGGTCGGTCAGCAGGGGGATGTCCTCTCGGCGTTCGCGCAACGGCGGGACCCGCAGTTCGATGACGTTCAGGCGGTAGTAGAGGTCCTGGCGGAAGCGGCCGGCCGCCACTTCGGCGGCGAGGTCCTTGTGGGTGGCGCTGAGGATGCGCACGTCCACTGCGACTTCCTGCTGGCCGCCGACGGCGCGGACGGCTTTTTCTTGGATGACGCGCAGCAGCTTGACCTGCATCGGCAGTGGCAGGTCGGCCACTTCGTCGAGGAACAGGGTGCCGCCGTTGGCGGCCTGGAACAGGCCGAGCTTGTCTTCCACCGCGCCGGTGAAGCTGCCCTTCTTGTGGCCGAAGAACTCGCTCTCCATCAGCTCCGAAGGAATAGCGCCACAGTTCACCGGCACGAAGGTCTGGACTTCTCGCGGGCCCTGCTCGTGGATCAGCCGGGCGACCAGCTCCTTGCCGCTGCCGGATTCGCCGCTGATGTACACCGGTGCCTGGCTGCGGGCGAGCTTGGCGACCTGGTTGCGCAGGGTGCGCATGGGCGGCGAGTCGCCGAGCAGGCGGTTATCCACCGGCGCTTCCTCGGCATCCGGCGAGCGCAGGCGCAGGGCGGAGTTCACCAGTTCGCGCAGACGTGCGAGGTCCACCGGCTTGGTCAGGAAGTCGAAGGCACCGGCCTTGAGCGCCTGTACCGCGGTATCCAGGCTGCCGAAGGCGGTGATCATGGCCACCGGCATCTGCGGATGGCGCTGCTGAATGTACTGCACCAGGTCCAGGCCGGTGCCATCGGGCAGGCGCATGTCGGTGAGGCAGAAGTCGAAGGGCTCGCGGGCCAGGAAGTCGCGGGCTTCCTTGACGTTGCGGGCGCTGCGGGTGTCCAGCTTCATGCGGCCGAGGGTGATTTCCAGCAGCTCGCGGATGTCGGGTTCGTCGTCGACGATCAGGGCTTTTTGACGGCTCATGCTCTTTGCGTCTTCTTAGCTTTGTTTGCGCGGGTGGGCGAAGGTGATGCGGAAACAGCTGCCGCCTTCGTCACGCGTCTTGTAGTCCAGCCGTGCCTGGTTGCTTTCGCACAGCTCGCGGGAGATGTACAGGCCCAGGCCGGTGCCCTTGCTTTCCGTGGTGAAGAACGGTTCGAACAGCTTCCCCCGCTGTTCGGCGGCGATTCCCGGACCATCATCGAGCACTTCCAACACGGGAAGATCGGTCTCGCTGTCCCGGAACAACCGCAGCCAGACCTGGCCGGTGCCGTTCTTCTGCGTGCTGTACCGTAACCCATTCTGCACGAGGTTGGTCAGTACCTGCGTCAACTGGTGCGGGTCCATGCGGGTCTGCACCGTGCCCTGGCCGGTCTCGACATGGATCTGCTGGCCGTCGCGCAGGCCCTCGCGCATCTCCCCGGCATAGCGGTGCAGCCAGTATTTCAGGTCGAGCAGCTGGGGCTCGGACTGGCGCCGGCGGGAGAGCTGGAGGACGTTCTCGATGACCAGGTTCATGCGCCTCGACTGGTCCTGGATGATCTGCGCCAGGCGTCGATCGGGCTTTTCCAGCTCCTCTGACTCCAGCAGCAGTTGCGCCGCGTGGCTGATCGCGCCCAACGGGTTGCGAATTTCGTGGGCGATGCCGGCGGTCAGCCGGCCCAGGGCGGCCAGCTTGAGCTGCTGGGCCTGCTGGGCGATCTGCGAGATGTCCTCGAGGAACATCAGGATGTGCTGTTCGTTGCCCCGGCGCAGCGGAATGAAGCTGGGTTGCACGGTCGGGCCGGATTCCACCGGCTGCAGGCTCGGCGGGCGCAGGGCGGGGTTCTGCTGCCACTGCTGCAGGCTGGAGACCAGCTGCGGGCTGTACTCGGCCAGCGAGTGCCCGGGCAGGTCATGGCCGCCCAGCAGGGCGGTGGCGCTCTGGTTGGCCAGCAGGACCCGGTGGCGATCACCCAGGACCAGGATGCCGGTGCGCATGCGCTGCAGGATCAGGGCGTTGAGTTCTTCGAGGTTGGCCACCGTGGTGGCGCGCTGTTCGGCGATGCTCTCGACCACTTGCTGGCGCCGGGCCAGGGCCTGGATCAGCAGGGCCGAAGCGAAACTCAGCGCGCCCAGGCCGCCGGCCTGTACGTAGTGGTTGATGGCCGTGGGCTGGCTGAGGCTCAGGTAAAAGGTCAGGTAGATCAGGCCGATCGTGGCGAGGGCGGCGATCAGCAGGCCGACGCGGCCGCGCAGCAGGATATTGGCGATGGCCACGGCGACCACCATCAGGTTGCCGATCCCGCTGGGAATGCCGCCAGCGGTGTAGAACAGCCCGCTCAGCAGGAGGACGTCCAGCGCAGCCAGGATGAACAGCGGCAGTAGCTGGCGCGGGGTGGGCATCAGCACCGCGATCAGGATGTTGAGGATCAGGTAGATCCAGCAGCCGATGTGGAACAGCTCAGGATGGGCGAGCTTGAGGAGATCATCATCCAGGCTGCTGGAAATCAGCAGCACCAGGACCAGGCCGATGGTCAGCCGGTACAGGTGGTACAGGCGCAGGACCCGAAGGCCCTGGCCCGTGAGGGAAATGCCTTCAGCGACCACGGTCGGCGCGGTCCTGTTCGAGGTGCGCACGGCTGCAGTACCACTGGTTCTGGTCCTGCAGGGCGTGGCTTTGCGGCAGGTGCACGCCACACTGCGCGCAGCGCACCATCGGCGCGGCCTGCTCGTCGCCCTTGGGCTTTTCGACGGGGCGCGCCGGGCGGGTGGCCTTGCGCCACAGCCACCAGCCGAGGGCGAAGAGGGCAATCCAGAACAGCAGACGGGTCATGGCAATCCCTTGTGCAGAAAGATCGGCAGTTTATCCAAGCCGGGCGGTGGCGCACAGTGAGCTCGTGCGCGCGGCGGCTCGTGCCTGGAGATGAAAAAAGGAGGCCGAAGCCTCCTTTTTCGTCGAACCGGTCGGTATCAGTCGAAGATGCCGAAGGTCATGTAGCTGAACCAGGAGCGGTCGCTGCTGCCGGCGTTGCCTTCGGACTCGTGCTGCTCTTCCTCCACGTCGCTCTGGTTCTCGGGCTTGAGCTCGGCGGGGATCTGCTGCTCCGCGTCTTCGTACTGCTTGATCACGTCCTTGGAGGCCTGGGTTTCCATGTGCGGCGGGGCATCGTTGGTCTCGATCAGGCCCAGGGTCGCCTTGGCCAGCCAGGAGCGGTTGTCGGCTTCGTCTTCGCGCGGAACGAACTGGCCATCCTTCAGGCTGGCGTTGTCCGGGTAGTTGGCCTTCAGGGTTTCCAGGCTGGAATCGGCCAGGTCGTTCAGGCCCAGGCGCTGGTAGGCCTCGACCATGATCGCCAGGCCATCGCCGACGGCCGGGGTTTCCTGGAAGTTCTCGACCACGTAGCGGCCACGGTTGGCGGCGGCGACGTAGGCCTGGCGCTTGAGGTAATAGTGGCCGACGTGCACTTCGTAGGCGGCCAGCAGGTTGCGCAGGTAGATCATGCGCGCCTTGGCGTCCGGGGCGTAGCGGCTGTTGGGGTAGCGGCTGACCAGCTGGGCGAACTCGTTGAAGGAGTCGCGGGCGGCACCCGGGTCGCGCTTGGTCATGTCCAGCGGCAGGAAGCGTGCCAGCAGGCCACGGTCCTGGTCGAAGGACGCCAGGCCCTTGAGGTAGTAGGCGTAGTCGACGTTAGGGTGCTGCGGGTGCAGGCGGATGAAGCGCTCGGCGGCGGCGCGGGCGGCCTCGGGCTCCATGTTCTTGTAGTTGGCGTAGATCAGCTCCAACTGGGCCTGCTCGGCGTAGCGACCGAACGGATAGCGGGACTCCAGCGCCTTCAGCTTGGAAACGGCGTTGGTGTAGCTCTTGTTGTTGAGGTCTTCCTGTGCCTGCTGGTACAGCTGGCTTTCGCTCAGGTTCTCATCGACCTTGTCGCCCTTGGAGGAGCACGCGGTGACGAAGGCGAGGGTGGCGATCAGCAGCAGGTGTTTCACTTGCATGGCGGCTTGCGTCCCTGGACGGTCGGCTGTCGCGGCCGCAACCGTCTGTTATGATTGGCGCCCCAGGGGTACCCCTGGGACAAAGGCCCCGTATTTAACCACAGCGCGCAGCCGAACCAAAAGGCCGCGCGCCCTTCGTGTCGAGTCATGTCCGATATCATCCAACTCGCGGCAGAAGTGCCGTTCGACCTCGGTGGTCAGCGTCTCGACCAGGTCGCCGCCCAGCTCTTCTCCGACCACTCCCGCTCCCGCCTGGCTGGCTGGATCAAGGACGGCCGTCTCAAGGTCGATGGCGCCGTGCTCCGCCCGCGCGACATCGTCCATACCGGCTCGCGCCTGGAACTGGATGTCGAGCTGGAAGCCCAGGGCGAATGGGTCGCCCAGGACATCGAGCTGGACATCGTCTATGAAGACGAGCAAATCCTGGTCATCGACAAGCCCACCGGCCTGGTGGTTCACCCCGCTGCGGGCCACCAGGACGGCACCCTGCTCAACGCGCTGCTGCACCACGTGCCACACCTGGCCAACGTGCCGCGTGCCGGCATCGTGCACCGCCTGGACAAGGACACCACCGGCCTGATGGTGGTGGCCAAGACCCTGGAAGCCCATACCAACCTGGTCGCCCAGTTGCAGGCGCGCAGCGTCAGCCGCATCTATGAAGCCATCGTCACCGGCGTCATCGTCGCCGGCGGCACCGTCGACGCGCCCATCGGCCGCCACGGCGTGCAGCGGCAGAAGATGGCGGTGATCGAGACCGGCAAGGTCGCCATCAGCCATTACCGCGTGCTGGAGCGTTTCCGCGCGCACACCCATACCCGCGTGAAGCTGGAAACCGGCCGCACCCACCAGATCCGCGTCCATATGACGCACATCGGCCATCCGCTGGTGGGCGACCCCACCTACGGCGGGCGCTTCCGCATTCCGCCGGGGGCCAGCCCGACCCTCGTCGAATCCCTGCGCGACTTCCCGCGCCAGGCCCTGCATGCGCGCTTCCTGGAGCTGGATCACCCGGCCACCCATGTGCGCATGAAGTGGGAATCGCCGCTGCCGGACGATTTCACCTGGCTGCTGAGCCTGTTGCGGCAGGACAACGAGTCCTTCGTATGAGCCCCTGGCTGACGCCCGACTGGCCGGCCCCGACAAATGTCCGTTCCTGCGTGACTACCCGTGTCGGCGGCGTCAGCCTTGAGCCTTTCGACAGCTTCAACCTGGGTGATCACGTGGGCGACGACCCGGCCGCCGTGGCCGAGAACCGTCGCCGACTGACTGCCGAGTTGGGTTGCCAGCCCGCCTGGCTGAGCCAGGTGCACGGGATTGATGTCGTCGAGGCTGATCCCTCTGGCATCGCCACGGCTGACGCCAGCTGGAGCGCTACCCCAGGCATCGCCTGCACCATCATGACTGCGGACTGCCTGCCGGCGCTGTTCTGCGACCGCGCTGGCACTCGCGTTGCCGCCGCGCATGCCGGCTGGCGCGGCCTGGCGGGGGGCGTGCTGGAGACGACCGTAGCAGCCATGGGCGTCGCCCCCGGCGAGCTGCTGGTCTGGCTCGGCCCGTCCATCGGCCCGCAGGCCTTCGAAGTCGGCCCGGAAGTGCGTGAAGCCTTCCTGGCAGAGCATGCCGAAGCGGAGCGCGCCTTCGTGCCCAGCGCCAACGCCGGCAAGTACCTGGCCGACATCTATGAGCTGGCGCGCATCCGCCTCGCGGCGAAGGGCGTGACCGCTGTCTACGGGGGGGATTTCTGTACCTTCACCGACCGCGAGCGCTTCTATTCCTACCGCCGCAGTTCCCGCACCGGCCGCCTGGCCAGCCTGATCTGGTTAGCCTGACCTGAACTTGCAGGAGCGGGCCATGCCCGCGATCGCGCGCACGGCGCGCTCCTGCAGGTAACGGGAAGCCCGGATATTGCCACTGAGCTCTGTTCCTGCGCGCATTCTGAAAGCACGAACTGACGGGTGTCATGGCCAAATGGCTTGAACCGACCAAAATCGTCCCTATCTATCTGGCATCCCGGCGGGTTAGTCGTGACCAGGGGCACTCATCGCTCCGGCCCGCCATAGAAAGGAAGGACGACCCTCATGCGAATCGACCGTTTGACCAGCAAGCTCCAGCTTGCCCTCTCCGATGCCCAGTCCCTGGCTGTCGGACATGACCACCCGGCCATCGAGCCGGTGCACCTGCTGTCCGCGCTGATCGATCAGCAGGGCGGCTCCATCAAGCCCCTGCTGATGCAGGTCGGCTTCGATATCCCGGCGCTGCGTTCCTCTCTCAACAAGGAGATGGACACGCTGCCGAAGATCCAGAATCCCACCGGCGACGTGAACCTGTCGCAGGACCTGGCGCGCCTGCTCAACCAGGCCGACCGCCTGGCCCAGCAGAAGGGCGACCAGTTCATTTCCAGCGAGCTCGTGCTGCTCGCCGCCATGGACGACAGCACCAGGCTCGGCAAGCTGCTGACCAGCCAGGGCGTGTCCAAGAAGGCCCTGGAGAATGCCGTGGCCAACCTGCGTGGCGGCGAAGCGGTCAACGACCCGAACGCCGAAGAGTCGCGGCAGGCGCTGGACAAGTACACCGTCGACATGACCAAGCGTGCCGAGGACGGCAAGCTCGACCCGGTGATCGGTCGTGACGACGAAATTCGCCGGACCATCCAGGTCCTGCAGCGCCGCACCAAGAACAACCCCGTGCTGATCGGCGAGCCCGGCGTGGGCAAGACCGCCATCGTCGAAGGCCTGGCCCAGCGCATCGTCAACGGCGAAGTGCCCGACGGCCTCAAGGACAAGCGCCTGCTGGCGCTGGACATGGGCGCGCTGATTGCTGGCGCCAAGTTCCGCGGCGAGTTCGAGGAACGCCTCAAAGCCGTGCTCAACGAGCTGTCCAAGCAGGAAGGCCGGATCATCCTGTTCATCGACGAACTGCACACCATGGTCGGTGCCGGCAAGGCCGAAGGCGCCATGGACGCCGGCAACATGCTCAAGCCTGCCCTGGCCCGTGGCGAGTTGCACTGCGTGGGCGCCACCACCCTGGACGAATACCGTCAGTACATCGAGAAGGACGCCGCCCTGGAGCGCCGCTTCCAGAAAGTCCTGGTGGATGAGCCGAGCGAGGAAGACACCATCGCCATCCTGCGTGGCCTGAAAGAGCGCTACGAGGTGCACCACGGCGTCACCATCACCGACGGCGCGATCATCGCTGCGGCCAAGCTCAGCCACCGCTACATCACCGACCGCCAGCTGCCGGACAAGGCCATCGACCTGATCGACGAGGCTGCCAGCCGCATCCGCATGGAGATCGACTCCAAGCCGGAGGAGCTCGATCGCCTGGATCGCCGCCTGATCCAGCTGAAGATCGAGCGCGAGGCGCTGAAGAAGGAAGACGACGAGGCCACCAAGAAGCGCCTCGCCAAGCTGGAAGAAGACATCGCCAAGCTCGAACGCGAGTACGCCGACCTCGAGGAAATCTGGAAATCGGAGAAAGCCGAGGTCCAGGGCTCCGCGCAGATCCAGCAGAAGATCGAGCAGGCCAAGCAGGAAATGGAAACCGCGCGGCGCAAGGGCGACCTGGAAACCATGGCGCGCATCCAGTACCAGACCATCCCGGACCTGGAGCGCAGCCTGCAGATGGTCGACCAGCACGGCCAGACCGAGAAGCAGTTGCTGCGCAACAAGGTGACCGACGAGGAAATTGCCGAAGTCGTCGCCAAGTGGACCGGTATCCCGGTCTCCAAGATGCTCGAAGGCGAGCGCGAGAAGCTGCTGCGCATGGAAGACGAGCTGCACAAGCGCGTCATCGGCCAGAACGAGGCCGTGGTGGCCGTTTCCAACGCCGTGCGCCGCTCCCGTGCAGGCCTGGCGGACCCGAATCGCCCCAGCGGCTCGTTCCTCTTCCTCGGCCCGACCGGGGTGGGCAAGACCGAGCTGTGCAAGGCCCTGGCCGAATTCCTCTTCGATACCGAGGAAGCGCTGGTGCGCATCGACATGTCCGAGTTCATGGAGAAGCACTCCGTGGCTCGCCTGATCGGTGCACCGCCGGGCTATGTCGGCTATGAAGAGGGTGGCTACCTGACCGAGGCCGTGCGCCGCAAGCCTTACTCCGTGGTGCTGCTGGACGAGGTCGAGAAAGCCCACCCGGACGTCTTCAACGTCCTGCTGCAGGTGCTGGAAGACGGTCGCCTGACCGACAGCCACGGCCGCACCGTGGACTTCCGCAACACCGTGGTGGTGATGACCTCCAACCTCGGCTCGGCGCAGATCCAGGAACTGGTCGGCGACCGCGAGGCCCAGCATGCCGCTGTCATGGATGCGGTGAATGCGCACTTCCGCCCGGAATTCATCAACCGGATCGACGAAGTGGTGGTCTTCGAACCGCTGGCTCGCGAGCAGATCGCCGGTATCGCCCGGATCCAGATGGGCCGCCTGCGCAAGCGCCTGGCCGAGCACGAGCTGAGCCTGGAGTTGAGCGAGGAAGCCATGGACAAGCTGATCGCCGTCGGCTTCGACCCGGTGTATGGCGCGCGGCCGCTCAAGCGCGCGATCCAGCGCTGGATCGAGAACCCGTTGGCGCAACTGATCCTGGCCGGCAGGTTCAACCCTGGCGCGCAGATCCACGCCAAGGTGGAGAACGACGAGATCGTCTTCTCCTGATCAGCACGCGACGAAAAAGCCCGCCAATCGGCGGGCTTTTCTTTGGCTCTTCGTAGGAGCGAGCTCGCTCCTACAAATGCTCAGTTGGACTGGTCGCACCACCCAGCATGACCAGCAATTGCTCGATCAGTTCGGACTGGTCCTCGGCGATCGCGATGATGTGGAAGCCGGCCCAGCCCAGCTGGCCATCGGTACCGGCGCGGCTCCACAGGCAATCCGCGCCGAGCTGGATTTCACCGATCTCGTCCAGCGGCGGCGCCGGCACCAGCCGGCAGTCCCATACCGAGTCGGCCTCCGGCACGTCCACGCCGCAGAGCATGAAGCCCTCGGCGGACAGGTCGGCGAGCCGCCCCAGGCTGCGCCCGGAGTGGCGGTCGAAGACTTCCACGGTCAGCCCGGTCTGCTGCCGGTTGTGCTGGCGACGTTCTCCCATCGACTGCTCCTCAGATCGGTGCCGGGCCGCGCCCGGTAAAGCGTTGCAGGACCCGGTAGATGGCACTCAGGGCGCGATCCACCAGCGGTGCGGACTGTTCCGTCGGCACCAGGCGGACCTTGCCCGCTTCCATCTCCTGGGCCAACTGCACTATGGGTTTGACCGCCACCCGCTGCCCGGTGTGGTCGACGAACATGTAGTTGCGCGTGGTCGGGCTGAACCAGGACAGCTTGAGCCGGCGCGCCGGCGTGGTGTCGCTGAACTCGAACCAGGTGCCGAACTCGACGTGGCTCAGTTCCTTCATCAATACCCGCACGCGCTCGGACAGCGCCTCGCCCTGGGGTTTGACCAGGTTATGGCCCTCCGCGCCGAGCATGGCGCCCAGCGGGCTTTGCGGCAGCTCCTGCTTGAGCTGTGCAGCGATCTGCGGCTGCTTGGCCTGGATGGCGTGCTGGCAGGCCACCAGGTCCTGCAGCAGCCGGCGGATACCGTCCTCGTGGTAACCGCCGAGCACCTCCAGGCCCTTGCGCAGGTCTTCCAGCATGGCCAGGCGCAGGCCTTGCAGGTGCTCGCGGCCGGCGGCATCCAGCGGGGTGACGCTCCAGGCCAGTTGCTCGCCGACCTCGCAGGCGCGCTTCCACTCGTCGCTGTGCTCGCCGCTGCGCAGCACAATGAAGGTGAGAGCATCGCACCAGCTCATTTCCAGGAAGTTACGCACCAGCTCCGGCAGGTCGCGGTCGCGGGTGACCTGGCTGATGGCGTCCAGCGCCTGTTCCCGGGCGGCCAGCAGGCGGTCGCGGCCGCGAGCGGCCTCCATGGCGCGGCGTTCGCGCAGTTCGACCTTCTGGCGCAGGTTGGCGACATATTCGTTGAATTCCCCCAGCAGGCTGTCGAACAGCGCCAGATCGCCGGAGAAGTCCTGAATCACCCGCTCGACTATCCAGTGCATTTTCGCCAGCAGGCTGCGCTCCTCGCCTTCGCCACCATAGAGCACGCCAGCCTGGGCCATGGCGTTGAGCAGCTTGCGCGCCGGGTGGTGATGCTGGGTGAACAGCTGCTTGTCGAGCAGCGCAACCTTGAGGAAGGGCGTGTGCAGGTGGGAAAGCGTGGTCTTGCAGCTGTCCGGCAGGTTGTCATCATCGAGGATGAAGTCGAACACCATGCCCACCAGGTCGATGACGTCGGCCTCCTGGTCGGTCAGGCGGGTATTGCCCGGCTGTGCGCTCCCGGCCTCCAGCTGGCGCTGCAGGTCGGCCTTGAGCGCCCCCACCGGCTGCGGCTGGCGCAGGCGCTGCGACAGTTCCTGGGCCGACTCGCGTTGCAGGCGGTTGAGGGCCTCCAGCAGTTCGTTGGCGCTGTAGGTAGTGCTGGCCGTGGCGGGGCCGAAGCTGACGATGCTCTGGCTGTTGCCGAACAGGGTGGCCTTGTCGCCACGCCGGCGATGCTCGGCCAGCAGCACGGCCAGGCCGCCGAACAGGGCGTTGCGATCGGTCGGAGGAGTCTCCGGCAGTTCGCCGACGTTGTAATGGGGGATCAGCGGGGGAGGGCTTTCGGCGGGCGCCGCCGTTTTCTCCTGAGCCGTGGCGCGCTGGGCGGGCGCCGGCCGTTGCCCCTGGGGGCGGTACTTCAGGTTCGGCAGGATGCCACCGTCGGCCAGCCGCTGGTTCAACTGTTCATATAAAGGCTGCAGGTGCTGCATCACCTGCTGATCGAACAGTACATAGAGGATGGTCTTGATCCGCAGCGGAAAATCGCTGCGCGCCAGGGTGTCGCGGAAGGCCTGGGCGATCGCCAGGGGGCCGAAGGGATTATGCTCCTCCCCCAGTTTGCTGCCGTTGTTGAGCAGCGCCAGGCGCTGATCCAGGGCGAACAGCAACTGCGCGCAGTGGGCGCGCACCTGGTTCACCATGTTGGTGACCAGCAGGGTTTCCTCGTATTCGTCATTGCCGACCAGGGTCAGCTGGTCGATATCCAGCTCTTCCAGCGCTTCGGGAAGGGGCAGTTTGCCCTCGAGGAAGTCGCTCAGGCCCTGGGCGATGCGCTGGTGGTAAAAGCGCTCGAGATTGGGGCGCTCGCGACGGATTTCCCGCATGGCCTCGAAAAACAACGCCTGGACCTGATTGTTCTCGGCTTTCTCGGCGCATTCGAAGAGCGTGTCGTCCACCTGGGCGAAGACATGACCCAGGAGTTCGGCGAGGTGATTCATCGCCAATTGGCGGCAGCCCTGCACCAGTTCACCGAAGCGCGGCTGGATCATCCGGCTGGCGATGGGGGAGGGCGGTGGGGTGTCCTTGGTGCTCATGGCCATCCTGTGCGTGATCTTTCCGTCTACACCCGCGGTGGATCACTCGTGTTTTTCCATGCAGATATAGCAACCCACCCGGCTCCGTGCAAAGCAGAGAAAAACTTTTTGGATCAGAGTGTTGACAGGCGTTTCGATATACGTAAAATGGCGCGCCTCTGATACGGGATTCCGGTGAAGCCGGAAGCGAAGTGGAGGAGATTGAAAGTCTCGTCGTTCCGCGATAGCTCAGTCGGTAGAGCAAATGACTGTTAATCATTGGGTCCCTGGTTCGAGTCCAGGTCGCGGAGCCAACTTTCAAACGGGGTATAGCGCAGTCCGGTAGCGCGCTTGCTTTGGGAGCAAGATGTCGGGAGTTCGAATCCCCCTACCCCGACCAAATTCAGGGTCGTTAGCTCAGTCGGTAGAGCAGTTGGCTTTTAACCAATTGGTCGTAGGTTCGAATCCTACACGACCCACCATATTAAAGGTGTTTGTCCCGACAAACGCCGGAAGCGGATGAGAATTCGTCTCCATCGAAAAGCCCACCTCTCGAGGTGGGCTTTTTCGTTTCCGCCCGTCCATTTCTATTTTGCCGCTGTCGGCCCGAGCGGTGTCTGGGTGTGTGGTGATTTCGCTGGGGGCTTTCAGCTGATTCCTAGTTACTAGGTTTTTTCTGGCATGAGAGCGCAGAAAATCTAACCAGACTTACGCCTTGGTATGGCGGCATCCTAGCCAAAAAATCCATTCGTGTTGCCGGTTCGGCTTGATTCGGAAATTGGTCCTACGGATACAGTGCAGCGAATGGATCGAACATTCGCCATGCCAATAGGCCATAGGCTTGTGCTCAGCCCCTTGAGTCAGGGGGATGGTGCATTCCCCCCAGAGTCGTGCCGTCTTTCGCTCGCCTGCTTTGCGCTGCCGTTCAGAATTATCAGTCAACCTGTCAGGTCTTTCTGATCTTTATTCTGTCAGTCGAATTTTAAGCTCACCACCTCACAATTCGTGTACCCGAGGTGGGTTTTTAAATGGCAATTCAAAGTATCGGTCTCTTCGCCGTCACCGAGAGCGCAAGCAAGAAGATTGCGCTCAAGGCAGGGGGCAAGATCAAAGCTCATGCGGGTACCAAGTACCTGCTGCAAGTGGACAACGAAACCGTTGCTCCGCAGAACGTCACGGTCAAGCGGGTCGGCAAGGACCTGCTGCTCTCCTTCGAAGGCAGCGACAAGCCCGACCTGACCATCCAGGATTTCTTCGCCGAAGGCATGGACGGCCAGCTCTATGGCGTTTCCGAAGACGGCATGCTCTACGCCTACGTGCGTACTGATGGCGAAGGCTTCGGCGGCCCCCTGCTGCTGGCCGACGGCGAGTCGGCGCCCATCGCACTGGGTGGCGATGGCGTGGTCTACCAGCCTGCCGCCACCACTGATGATGCGGCGGGCTTCGCCCTGTGGCCGCTGCTGCTCGGCCTGGCCGGCATTGGCGCCGCCGCTGCGGCCATCATCCATCACAACAAGGACAGCGGCGGTCACCACACCAAGACCAGCCCGGTCCCGACTGATTCCAAGGCCATGGACGACGTAGGTCCGATCCAGGGCCAACTGCACAATGGCGACATCACCGACGACTCGCACCCGGCGATCAGCGGCAATGGCGTCCCCGGCGCTGTCATCCACGTGTTCGACAACGGCCAGGAAATCGGCTCCACCACCGTCAATCCGGACGGCACCTGGTCGTTCACCCCTGAGCTGGCCGATGGCTCGCACAGCCTCGACGTCACCCAGGAAGTCCCGGGCGAGAAGCCCAGCGGGCACGTTCCGGTGGTCGACATCGTCGTCGACACCACCCCGCCGGCCGCGCCCACCGCTGAGATCGAAGGCGCCAAGAGCGAAGACGGCAACACCTACAGCCCGGACAACACGCCGATCATCCACGGCACCGGCGAGCCGGGCGACACCATCATAATCGTCTACCCCACCGGCGAGACCGCCAGCACCGTGGTTGGTCCGGATGGCCAATGGGTAGCTCCCGAGCCGACCCAGCCGCTGCCCGAAGGCAACAACGACATCAAGGTGATCGAGCAGGACCCGGCTGGCAACCAGACCGAGATCGTCATTCCGGTCATCATCGACACCATCGCCCCGGTTGCCCCGGAGGTCCACCTGGACCCCGCTTCGGACACTGGCATCAAGGGCGACGACATCACCAGCGACACCAAGCCCACCATCGACGGCAAGACCGAACCGGGCGCTGAAATCACCGCCACCTTCCCGACTGGCGAAGTGATGACCACCACCGCCGACGCCAATGGCGACTGGTCGGTGACCCCGACCCAACCGCTGCCCGAAGGCAACAACGACATCGTTGTGGTCGCCACCGACCCGGCCGGCAACCAGAGCGAGCCCACGGTCATTGCCGTGGTGGTCGACACCACCGCCCCGACCGCCCCGGAAGCTCACCTCGACCCGGCCTCCGACTCGGGCGAGAAAGGCGACGGCATCACCAACGACACCACCCCCACCATCGACGGCAAGACCGAGCCGGGTGCTGAAATCACCGTCACCTTCCCGACTGGCGAAGTGATGACCACCACCGCCGACGCCAATGGCGACTGGTCGGTGACCCCGACCCAACCGCTGCCCGAAGGCAACAACGACATCACCGTCATTGCCACCGACCCGGCCGGCAACCAGAGCGAGCCCACGGTGATTGCCGTGGTCATCGACACCACCGCCCCGACCGCCCCCGATGCCTGGCTCGACCCGGCCTCCGACTCGGGCGTCAAAGGCGATGACATCACCAACGACAACACCCCCACCATCGACGGCAAGACCGAGCCGGGCGCCGACATCACCGTCACCTTCCCGACCGGCGAAGTCATCCACACCACCGCCGACGACCACGGCGACTGGTCGGTGACCCCGACCCAACCGCTGCCCGAAGGCGACAACACCATCACCGTCGTCGCCACCGACCCGGCGGGCAACGCCAGCGAACTGGCTCACCAGCAACAGGCGCTGGAGATCAGCGATCGTTACGTGGCCCGTATGCGTGAGCTGGTGGACATGCTGTCGAAGATCGCGCAGGTGGACCCGGGCCGCGCCAGTGAGGCGGTCCAGGCTCGCTCGCGCCTGCTGCAGGCGGAGACCGCGCGCGATACCGTGGAGTCCAAGCTCCAGGAAGTGAAAACCACCCTGGCCAAGCTGGTGGGCGAAGATGTGACCGTGCCGGGTGACGCAAAGTGGGACTGGAAGCCGATCCCGATGGACGAGGCGCTGGCACAGTTGTCGGATACCCCGGCCATTCGCCAGGCCCGCTATGAGAAAGAGGCCGCGCTGGCCAACGCCGACTCGGTGAAATCCTCGCGCATGCCGAAGCTGAACTGGGTCGTCGGCCGCAGTGCTGGCGGCAACAACATGCTCAACAACGATGAGCCCTGGTCGACCGGCCTTGCGGTCGAGTGGACGGCGTTCACCGGCGGTTCGGCATCGGCCGCCCAGCGTGCGGCCTATTCGCGGGCCAGCGCGGCGGAGCAGAAGATGGAGGCGACCCGTCGCGAGTCGGAGTACACCATCCGTAACCTGGCCCAGCAGCGCGACCTGTCGGCATCCCGGGTGAATGACTACAAGCAATTGCTGAGCGAGTCCGACAAGGTTCGCAAGATGTTCTATGACCAGTGGTACCACCTGGGCAAGCGCACCCTGCTGGATGTGCTGATCGCCGAGAACGAGTACTACTCCCACCAGCTCGAAGCGTCGGACACCTACTACAACGCGGTGACTTCCGACCTGCGAATCCGCGCCGAGACCGCCGGCCTGATGGCATGGCTGGCTCCTGGCAGCGAGGCGTCGAGTCACTGATCGCAGTGACCCGGGCCGGGTCCGTCCTGCCGCCTTGGCCTCTCATCCTCACGGCATGTCCGCCTCGGTGGTCATGGATGGCTGACTCGTCTCCAGAGGCGGGCGAACATGCCGTGGAATGACTGGCGAGTCGCAGTACGAACGTCACAATTTGAATGACTTTACGCCTTGCAAAAGTTCCGCTGCGTCGATGTGTCGCAGGGTGCGCAGGGCGTTTTTCATTCTTTCGAAATAGTTGTTGATCGCCATCATGGCAAGGTCTTTGCCAAAGGCGTTGGCACCTCGGGAAGCTGCCCCGTCGATGCGCTGAAAGCCGCATGCTTCATGGTGCTGGCACACTCCGCTGGCACGCGCGTGCAAGGGCCGGGCAGAGGGGCAATAGCCTCGTGCCGGCTGTGTGAATTGGTCGTTTTCTGAGCGATTCCGGCTGGGACTGTTTCTCTGGCTGAGAAAATATCTTGTTAAAAATGGGCGGAATGGGCCTTGAAAGGGGTTTCTGAAATGCTTTGTAATACCCGCCGTCCATTTCCTACCCCCAAATCGCTGAGTCGCACTGACGCAGATCATGGCCAGTGTTCACCCTTCGGTGCAGCGGCATAACAACAGGGGGCTGCCATTGGTGGGCTCCTGTCATATGACGAGGCGGGCAATCCCCTCGTGCAATAGGTGTGCGACGCGCGTGCCCATCCGGCCGCCAGTCCAGACACCCCACGCTGAATAATCACGGAACGAATCAGCTGACGAAATCGGTTTCGCATCGCGAAGACCGGGCGACCTCCCTTTGCCCGGAATCCTTGCGGCCGCGTTCGTGAATCCATGACAGCCCTGGCAGGCGACCTGGAAGGGTCGCGGGTAACGAGTCGTCGAGCGTGTCTGGCGAAGGCTCATGGGCGGTGAAGCGATTTTCATCCACTAAGGCCGCAAGATGAAAAAAGAGCAGTACACAGGAATTTTGAAGAGACTGGCGTGGCTGCCGATGCTGATGCTCGGTGGCTGCAACATGGCGCTGTTCGACCCGAAGGGGCAGGTCGGCGCTGACGAGAAGTCCCTGATCATCACGGCAACCCTGCTGATGCTGATCGTGGTGGTGCCGGTCATTCTCATGACCTTCGCGTTCGCCTGGAAATACCGGGCTTCGAACACCAAGGCCACCTACATGCCGGACTGGTCCCACTCGACCAAGATCGAGCTGGTGGTGTGGCTGGTTCCCTGCCTGATCATCGCCGTCCTCGGCTGGATCACCTGGGAGAGCACCCACAAGCTGGACCCGTACCGTCCGCTGGACTCCGAGGTCAAGCCGGTGACCATCCAGGCCATCTCGCTGGACTGGAAGTGGCTGTTCATCTACCCGGAACAGGGTATCGCCACCGTCAACGAAATCGCCTTCCCGAAAGACACCCCGGTGAACTTCCAGATCACCTCGGATTCGGTGATGAACTCCTTCTTCATCCCGCAACTGGGTAGCCAGATCTACTCCATGGCCGGGATGCTCACCAAGCTGCACCTGATCGCCAACGAAGAAGGCGTGTTCGACGGTATCTCCGCGAACTACAGCGGCGGCGGCTTCTCGGGCATGAAGTTCAAGGCCATCTCCACCTCCGAGCAGGGCTTCCAGGATTGGGTTGCGAAGGTCAAGGCCTCGCAGCAGACCCTGAATCTGGAGCAGTACCCGGAGCTGGTGAAACCGACCGAGAACGTCCCGGCGACCTACTTCGCAACCGTCAGCCCCGAGCTGTTCTCCCACGTGCTGAACAAGTGGGAACACGCCGGCCACGCGATGGCCAAGGCCCACGAAGCCAAAGAACAGGCTGAGAAGGGCGAGCACGGCGAAGCGCATGAAGAGGCCGCCATGGCGGGCCACGACATGAGCAACATGCAAGGCATGCAGGGCATGCAAATGAATCCGAGCCAGGAGTAACCGCAGATGTTCGGGAAACTGACACTGTCGGCCGTGCCGTATCACGAGCCGATCATCGTCATCACGCTGGCCATCGTCGCCCTGTTGGGCCTCGGTGTGTTCGGCGCGATCACCTACTACCGCAAGTGGACCTACCTGTGGACCGAATGGCTGACGTCCATCGACCACAAGAAAATCGGCGTGATGTACATCATCGTCGCCCTGGTCATGCTGCTGCGCGGCTTCGCCGACGCCATCATGATGCGCGGCCAGCTCGCGCTGGCTGAAGGCGCCAACCACGGCTACCTGCCGCCGGAACACTACGACCAGATCTTCACCGCTCACGGCGTGATCATGATCATCTTCATGGCCATGCCCTTCATGACCGGTCTGATGAACCTGGCCGTGCCGCTGCAGATCGGCGCGCGCGACGTGGCATTCCCGTTCCTGAACTCCCTGAGCTTCTGGCTGCTGGTCGTCAGCGCCATGCTGGTGAACGTATCCCTGGGTCTGGGCGAATTCGCCCGTACCGGCTGGGTCGCTTACCCGCCGCTGTCCGAGCTGGCGTACAGCCCGGGCGTGGGTGTGGACTACTACATCTGGGCACTACAGATATCGGGTATGGGTACCTTGCTCACGGGTATCAACTTCCTGGTAACCGTGTTCAAGATGCGCACCCCCGGCATGAAGCTGATGCAGATGCCGATCTTCACCTGGACCTGCACCTTCGCCAACATCCTGATCGTTGCGTCGTTCCCGATCCTGACCGCGGCCCTGGGCCTGCTGTCGCTGGACCGTTACTTCGACATGCACTTCTTCACCAACGAGCTGGGCGGCAACGCCATGATGTACATCAACCTCTTCTGGGCCTGGGGCCATCCTGAGGTGTACATCCTGATCCTGCCGGCTTTCGGTATCTTCTCCGAAGTCACCGCGACCTTCGCCGGCAAGCGCATGTTCGGCTACACCTCGATGGTGTGGGCGAGCGCCGCGATCACCTTCCTCGGCTTCACCGTGTGGCTGCACCACTTCTTCACCATGGGTTCGGGCGGCGACGTCAACGGCTTCTTCGGCGTGGCGACCATGCTGATCTCCATCCCCACCGGGGTGAAGCTGTTCAACTGGCTGTTCACCATCTACCGTGGCCGCCTGCGCTTCGACACCCCGATCCTGTGGACCCTGGGCTTCATCGTCACCTTCACCATCGGTGGCATGACCGGCGTTCTGCTGGCCATTCCGGGTGCTGACTACCTGCTGCACAACAGCCTGTTCCTGATCGCTCACTTCCACAACACCATCATCGGTGGTGCGGTATTCGGCTACCTGGCCGGCTTCGTCTTCTGGTTCCCGAAAGCCTTCGGCTTCAAGCTGGACGAGAAGTGGGGCAAGCGTTCCTTCTGGTGCTGGCTGGTCGGCTTCTACATGGCCTTCATGCCGCTGTACATCCTCGGCTTCATGGGCATGACCCGTCGCCTGAACCACTACGACAACCCGATGTGGAAGCCGTACCTGGTGGTGGCCTTCTTCGGCGCCGTGCTGATCTTCTTCGGTATCGCCTGCCAGCTGATCCAGCTGCTGGTCTCGATCAAGAACCGCAAGCAACTGGCCGACCTGACTGGCGACCCGTGGGGTGGCCGCACCCTGGAATGGTCCACTTCCTCGCCGCCGCCGTACTACAACTTCGCCGAACTGCCGAAGGTCAACGACATCGACGCGTTCCACGACATGAAGCAGACCGGTACCGCGTACCGCAAGCTGCCGGCCTACGCGCCGATCCACATGCCGAAGAACACCGCCGCTGGCTTCTCCATCGCCGTGTTCGCCTTCCTCTTCGGCTTCGCCGCCATCTGGCACATCTGGTGGCTGGTGGGTGTTGGCTTCGTCGGCATGATCGCCTCGGTCATCGTGCGCAGCTACATCACCGACGTGGACTACTACGTCCAGCCGGATGAGATCGAGCGCATCGAAAACGCCAACTTCCAGCAACTCGCCTCCGCACAGCAGGTATAAACCATGTCGACGGCAGTACTTGATCAACACCTGGTCGATACGCACGAAGCGGCGCATGACCATGACCACGCCCACGACAGCGGCGGTATGACGGTATTCGGCTTCTGGCTGTACCTGATGACCGACTGCATCCTGTTCGCGAGCGTCTTCGCCACCTACGCCGTGCTGGTCAACCACACGGCCGGCGGCCCGAGCGGCAAGGACATCTTCGAACTGCCCTACGTGGCCGTCGAAACCGCGATCCTGCTGATCTCCTCCTGCACCTACGGCCTGGCCATGCTGGCCGCGCACAAGGGTGCCAAGGGCAAGGCCATCGCCTGGCTGGGCGTGACCTTCCTCTGCGGCGCAGCGTTCATCGGCATGGAACTCAACGAGTTCCATCACCTGATCGTCGAAGGCTTCGGCCCGAGCCGCAGTGCCTTCCTGTCGTCCTTCTTCACCCTGGTCGGCATGCACGGCCTGCACGTTTCCGCAGGCCTGCTGTGGATGCTGGTGCTGATGGCGCAGATCGGCACCCGTGGCCTGACCGCGCAGAACAACACCCGCATGATGTGCCTGAGCCTGTTCTGGCACTTCCTGGACATCGTCTGGATCTGCGTCTTCACCGTCGTCTACCTGATGGGGGCTCTGTAATGTCCGCTGCTGCACATCATCACGACTCCCACGGCGCCCACGGCCACGATTCCCACGGTGCCGGCCACGGCAGCCTGGGCTCGTACGCCATCGGCTTCGTGCTCTCGGTGATCCTGACCGCAATCCCGTTCTACATGGTCATCGACGGCGGCTTCTCGCGTCACGCCACCCTGCTGACCATGGTGATCCTGGGCCTGGTTCAGGTCGTCGTGCACCTGATCTGCTTCCTGCACATGAACTTCAGCTCCGAAGGCCGCTGGAACGTCATGGCATTCATCTTCACCGCCATCATCATCCTGCTGGTGGTGGGTCTGTCGCTGTGGATCATCTACACCGCAGACGCCCTGATGATGCCGATGCCCTGAGGGCCGATGCCGTGAAACTCAAGCGTTATCTGCTGGTCGCCAAGCCGGGCATCATCTTCGGCAACCTGATCGCGGTGGCGGGGGGATACTTCCTCGCCGCTCGCGGCAGCGTTGACCCGATGCTGCTGCTGGCTACCGTGATCGGCCTGTCCCTGGTCGTTGCCAGTGGTTGTGTATTCAACAACTGCATCGACCGCGACATCGATCGCTTCATGGAGCGTACCCGCAGCCGTGTCACCGTGACCGGGCAGATCTCGCTGAAGGCCGCCCTGGCCCACGGCGTCGTCCTGGGCGCGGCGGGCTTCGGCCTGCTGGCGTGGAAGACCAACGTCCAGGCGACCCTGCTGGCCGCGTTCGGCTTCTTCGTCTACGTCGTGCTCTACAGCCTCTGGCTCAAGCGCAGCTCGGTCTACGGCACGCTGGTCGGCAGCCTCTCCGGAGCCATGCCGCCGGTGGTGGGCTACTGTGCCGCCAGTGGTCACTTCGACATGGGCGCGGCGGTGCTGCTGCTGATCTTCTGCCTCTGGCAGATGCCGCACAGCTACGCCATCGCGATCTTCCGCCTCAACGACTACCGTGCCGCCGGGATTCCCGTGCTGCCGGTGGAGCGGGGCATCGAAGCGACCAAGAAGCAGATCCTCTACTACGTGGTGGCCTTCGGCCTTGCGACCCTGCTGCTGACCGTCACCGGCTTCGCCGGCTACGGTTACCTGGTGGTGGCGCTGGCCGTCAGTGCCTGGTGGTTGTTCATCGCGGTGAAAGGCTTCAGTGCCGAAGACGACCGCCGCTGGGCACGCCAGTTGTTCGCCTTCTCCATCATCGCGATCAGCGTGCTGAGCCTGATGATGTCCATCGACTTCCAGGCCCTCCCGGCCCAGTCGATGCTGGCGGCGCTGTAAGGCTGCTGTGCTGCAACGAAAAAGCCGCCCCTCGGGGCGGCTTTTTTGTGCCTGGTATTTCCTGGCGATGTGGCTTTTGTAGGAGCGAGCTTGCTCGCGAACGCTCTTTGCCGGCAGATCCAGAGCTGGGGCGATTCGCGAGCAAGCTCGCTCCTACAGGGTGCTTCGGGTCCTGCAGGAGCGGACTCCGCCCGCGATCGCTACCCGATCAGTGCAGCTTCAGGCGCGGTTCGGTACTGCGCCCGATCCGGTCCGCAATCATCAGCAGCGCCGTACGGAACGGCCCGTACAGCGCCACCTGGTGCATGCGGTACAGCGACACGTAGAACATCCGCGCCAGCCAGCCTTCGAGCTTCACGCTGCCCATCAGGTTGCCCATCAGATTGCCGACGGCACTGAAGCGCGACAGCGAGATCAGCGAGCCGTAGTCGGTGTAGCGGTACTCCGGCAGCGGTTTGCCATCGAGCTTCGCGACCAATGCCTTGGCCAGCAGCGAAGCCTGCTGGTGCGCGGCCTGGGCGCGCGGCGGCACGGTGCGTTCGCTGCCATCGCCCATCGGGCAGGCTGCGCAGTCACCGAAGGCGAAGATGTCGTCGTCGCGGGTGGTCTGCAGGGTAGGGCGGACCACCAACTGGTTGATGCGGTTGGTCTCCAGCCCGTCGATCTCCTTGAGCAGGCTCGGCGCGCGGATGCCCGCCGCCCAGACTTTCAGGCTCGCCGGGATGAACTCGCCAGCCGAAGTCCGCAGGCCATCGGCCGTCACTTCCTGCACGGCCGAACCGGTGGCCACGCGCACGCCGAGTTTTTCCAGTGTCTGGTGGACCGGCTGGCTGATGCGTTCGGGCAGCGCCGGCAGGACCCGCGGACCTGCTTCGATGAGCGTGATACGCATGTTCTGCGGCTGGATGCCGGTCAGGCCATAGGCCGCCAGCTCCTGCGCGGCATGGTGCAGTTCCGCCGACAGCTCGACGCCCGTGGCGCCGGCGCCAACGATGGCGACGCTGATCTGGTCATCCTTGTCCTGCCCGGCATGGGCGCGCAGGTAGTGGGTCAGCAGTTGCTTGTGGAAGCGCTCGGCCTGCTCGCGGGTGTCGAGGAAGATGCAGTGATCCGCGGCTCCGGCGGTACCGAAGTCGTTGGTCGTACTGCCGATGGACAGGACCAGCGTGTCGTATTCCAGACTGCGCGCCGGCACCAGTTCCTCGCCCTGCTCATCGAGCGTGGCGGCGAGCTGGATGCGCTTGCTCGCGCGATCCAGGCCGTCGAGGCGGCCGAGCTGGAATTCGAAGTGGTTCCATTTCGCCTGGGCGACGTAGTTCAGCTCATCCTCGGAGGAGTTGAGCGAGCCGGCGGCGACTTCATGCAGCAGGGGTTTCCAGATGTGGGTGAGGTTGGCGTCGACGAGCGTAATGCGCGCCTTGCCCTTTTTACCCAGGGTGCGGCCGAGACGGGTCGCGAGCTCCAGCCCGCCGGCGCCGCCGCCGACGATCACGATACGATGGGACATGGTGCATTCTCATAGCTTAAGGAATCCTGTATCGGCCCGTGGCGGCACGGCGCTCACGCAAGGTAGGCCAGGAGGCGGCTCAGCAAACCCAGGGCGACGACCACCGCGAGCAATCCGGCCATCATCAGCCAGGGCTTGAACGGCGCACGTTCGACCTGGTGGACGGGGGAGCTGAGGTACTGGTCGACCTTCTGCTGGTCTTCGGGGCTCAGGCGACTGGGCATGGGCGGCCTCCGTTTATAATGTCGAGCATTCTAGTAGGGCTTGGGCGGCCTCTCAATGCGCCGCCGATCAATGCAGCTTTGCGTCGGTGCCTATTTACAGCCCCACCCCCATGTCGAAAAGGATGCTGCGCCCCAGGCTGCCGCGCAGGAAGTCCGGCGCGTCGCTGTGGGCGAAGAGCACACGGGCGAAAGTCGGGCCGACCACCGACAGCGAGCGCCAGCCCTGGCGCAGGTACTCGGTGGGCGGCGGAAAGGGGGTATTGAAGTCCGGCGTCTCGCGCTTGAGGCTGACGAAGGCGAGCAGGTCCAGCTCGCGCGGCTCGATGCCTCGCTCGGTGTAGTTGTGCGCCTTCTTGCGCAGCGTCGGCGCCAGGCGGGCCTGCAATTCCGCACAGGGAATCCGTCGCGGTCGCTGTTCGCGGCGGATCAGCTGGTTGAGGCTCTGGGCCATGCGCCGGCGCAGCAGTTCCTCCTTCCACTCCTCGTTGAGCCGGCGGCCCTGGTCGAGCACGAAGAACACCTCGAAGCTGGCATCGCGGAACAGCACATCCGGCGGCTGCCCCGCCGGCGCAATGAAGTCCTCCTGGCGATACGGCACCTTCAGCGCCTGCAGCAGGCGCTGGCAGGCCCAGCACTCCCGCTCCCACTTGCGGGCGTTGGAGAGGAAGTCGTTGGCTTGTTCCGCCTGGCGCGTCAGCAGGCGCAGATAGTCGGACTCGTTCATGACCCAAGCATAGTTGCTGACGGCCACGGGCGGGCGCCGATGGCGGTGTAGACTGTTGCCAATGATTGGCGATTCCGGGCAGGGGGATGCGTGAGACGAGTGCTGAGCGGGATGCTGTTGATGGTGCTGGCGAGCCTGGCGGAGGCGCAGGGCTCGCCGGCCATCGGTTGGACGCTGCTGGATCAGTTCGACAAACCCTACACGGCGTCCCCTGACCTGAAGGTCCTGCTGGTCGCCCACGACATGGCTGGCTCGAAGCTGGTGAAAGCAGCGCTGGCCGAGCGGCCGGCGGGCTATCTCGAAGCGCGCCATGCAGCCTTCGTTGCGGATGTCAGTCGTATGCCGGCGGCCATCTCGAAGATGTTCGCCATTCCCGCCATGCGCGACTACTCCTACCGCGTGCTGCTCGACCGCGAGCCGCGCGTGGCCAATCGCTTCCCCGCCCGGGCCGATGCGGTGGCCTGGCTGCAACTGGAGCAGGGCAAGGTGATTGCGACCCATCAGCTCGATTCGGCCAATGCCCTGCGCCAGGCGCTGGAGCGGGGCACGCCGTGATCGCCGCGCAGCTGCTGTCGGCGGAAAGCCTGGAGATCGGCTGGGCGATCTACCTGCCCATTGTCGCCTGGGCCATCTGGCGCGCGCCCTGGCTGGAGCTGGTCAGCGACTTCCGCCGCCAGCACCTGGTGTTCGGCACCATGCTCGGGCTGTTCCTGCTCTGGCTGGTGCGGCGTGACTTTGCTTCCGGGGTGTCCTTCCATTTCATCGGCATGACCGCCGTGACGCTGCTGCTGGACTGGCCGCTGGCGATCATCGTCGGCCTGGTTGCACAGATCGGCCTGTGCCTGATCGACCGCCAGGACTGGGCCGCCATTGGCGTCAACGGCATCCTGCTGATCCTGATTCCGGTGCTGATCACCGAAGTCGCGGCGATCCTCGTCGAGCGCCGCCAGCCGCGCAACCTGTTCGTCTACATCTTCTGCTCGGGCTTCTTCCCGGCTGCGCTGGCGGCACTGTGCAGCCTGTTGCTGGGGCTGGGGCTGCTGTGGATGGACGGGTTGTTTCCGATGCCGCCGTGGATCGAGGACTTCATCGGCTACCTGTGGCTGATCATGTTCCCCGAGGCCTTCATCAACGGCACCATCGTCACCGGGCTGGTGGTCTTCTACCCGGACTGGCTGGAAACCTTCAACCGCACACGCTACCTGCAGGCGCCGTGGAAGGATGACGATGAACCCCGCTGATGTTCGTCCATCTGCGAGGCTCATGGCCTTCGTGGTTTGATCCAGGTCAGTTCGGAAACCTCCTGGGATCAGGGAAGCTTGTCCCCCCATTCGCAAGGAGATTGCCGATGAGCATTCATAGCTGGGCCGAGCAGCGCCTGAGCGAGCTGCTGATCGAAGCCGAAGCCGGCGGGCAGGACCCGCAGCTGGTAGTGCGGGCGTTGCTCAGCGCTGTGGTGCAGGCCAATGCGCAGGTCCGCACACAGGAGGACCTGGGGCACGAATTGCATTTCCTCGCCGACAACCTGGATGAGGAAAGGGATTACGCCTTCATGCGTCCCTGAACGAAAAAGCCCGCTGATGCGGGCTTTTTCGTGGTTGGCTCAATGGCCTCGTGGCTTCTCGAGGTCACCGGAGAACAGCTCGTCTTCCAGGTTGTCGCCGGGAATGGCGTGCTCTTCCGCCGCCCAGGCGCCCAGGTCGATGAGCTTGCAGCGGTGCGAGCAGAAGGGGCGGTACTCGTTCTTGGCGTTCCATTCAACAGGAGCGCCACAAGTGGGGCATTCCACGGTCAGGGGTTGGCTCATGGTTGTCCTCCACGCAGGCCTAGATAGAACTGATGCAGACGCTCGACCTGCTGGTGCAGGTGACTGAGGTCGCCATCGTTGAGCAGCACGTCGTCCGCGTGCTTGAGTCGGTCATCGCGCAAGGCCTGGGCCTTGAGTATCGAGCGGACCTGTTCTTCGGACACCTGGTCACGGCGCATGGTGCGCTCCAGCTGCAGGTGTTCGGGGGTATCCACCACCAGCACGCGCTGGGTCATGCGGTGCTGGCCGGACTCCACCAGCAGTGGCGAAACAAGGATCGCATAGGGCGATTGCGCCTGCGCAAGGTTGCTGACGATCTCCTCGCCGATCAGCGGGTGCAGCAGTTGCTCCAGCCAGCGGCGCTCGTCTTCGGCCTTGAAGATGCGCTCGCGCAGGGCGGCGCGGTTGAGCTGGCCGTCCGGCAGCAGCATGGCGTCGCCGAAGCGCTCGACGATCTTCGCCAGGGCAGGGCGGCCGGGCTCCACCACCCAGCGTGCGGCGTGGTCGGCATCGACCATATGGATGCCCAGCGAGGCGAAATGCTCGGCGGCGGCGCTCTTGCCGCTGCCGATACCGCCGGTGAGGCCCAGAATCCAGGGTTTCATCGTTCTCCTTCAGCCGGCCCGGTGGCCGTCACGGGCGCCGAGGGACTCGGCGCGGGAGAAGGCTAGCGGAAACCGGCGAACTGCAGATAGGTCGCGGTTATTTGATCACCCCAGAGCAGCGCAATCCAGCCGGCGATGGCCAGATAGGGACCGAAGGGGATCGGAGTGCTGGTTTCGGCGTTGCGCAGGCGCAGCGTGATGATGCCCAGTACCGCGCCCACCAGAGATGACAGCAGGATGGTCAGCGGCAGCACCTGCCAGCCACCCCAGGCGCCCAGCATGGCCAGCAGCTTGAAGTCACCGTAGCCCATGCCTTCCTTGCCGGTGAGCAACTTGAACAGCCAGTACACTGACCACAGGCTCAGGTAGCCGAACACCGCGCCCCAGAGCGCGTCGCCCAGGTTGGTGAACAGCCCGAAGTGATTGACGATCAGCCCCAGCCAGAGCAGCGGCAGCACCAGGGCGTCCGGCAGCAACTGGTGATCGATGTCGATCATGCTCATCGCCAGCAGGCCCCAGGTCAGCAGCAGCATCGCCCCGGCCTGCCAGCCGAAGCCGTAATGCCAGGCGATGAAGGCCGACAGCGCGCCACAGGCCAGCTCGATCAGCGGATAGCGCTTGCTGATCGGCGCCTTGCAGCCCGAACACTTGCCCCCCAGCGCCAGCCAGCTGACCACCGGGATGTTCTCCCAGGGCTTGATCTCGTGGGCGCAGTGCGGGCACTGGGAATTCGGCAGTATCAGGTTGTAGACCGGGCGCTTCTCGCTTTCCGCAAGGCCCAGCGTTTCCCGCGCCTGCTGCTGCCAGTCGAGTTCCATCATTCGCGGCAGGCGATGGATCACCACGTTGAGAAAGCTGCCGACCAGCAGGCCGAGGAGGGTGACGCATAAAACAAAGGCCAGCGGGGTGCTGGCCAGGAGGTCAAGAACTGGCATGGAGTTAGACGACGTTGCCCAGCTGGAAGATCGGCAGGTACATGGCGATGATCAGGCCACCGACCAGCACACCCAATACGGCCATGATCATTGGCTCCATCAGGGTCGTCAGGTTATCGACGGCGTTGTCGACTTCCTCTTCGTAGTAGCTGGCGACCTTGTCGAGCATGGCGTCCAGCGAGCCGGACTCCTCGCCGATGGAGGCCATTTGAATTGCCATGCTGGGAAATACGCCCGTGGTGCGCATGGAGAAGTTGAGTTGGGTACCCGAGGACACGTCCTGCTTGATCTTGTTCACAGCGTTTCGGAAGACCACGTTGCCGGTGGCGCCTGCCACAGAGTCCAGGGCTTCCACCAGCGGGACGCCAGCCGCGAAGGTAGTGGACAGCGTGCGCGCATAGCGAGCGATAGCGGACTTGTAGAGGATCATGCCGACGATGGGGGTCTTCAGCAGCGAGCGGTCAAGGAAGTCGCGGAACTTCTCGGAGCGCTTATGTGCTTCCTTGAACGCGAAGGCGGCGGCGAAGAGTCCTATCAGTACAATGAACCACCACTTCTGAAGCGTTTCGGACAGGCTGATAACCATGCGGGTGAAAGCCGGAAGTTCCGCGCCGAAGTTGGCGAACACCGACTGGAATTGGGGAACTACCTTGATCAACAGAATTGCCGAGACAATCAGCGCGACCAGGACCACCGCAATTGGGTAGGTCATCGCCTTCTTGATTTTGGCTTTGAGTGATTCGGTCTTTTCCTTGTAGGTAGCCACGCGGTCCAGCAGCGCTTCCAGAGCGCCAGATTGTTCGCCTGCATCTACCAGGTTGCAGTACAGGTCGTCGAAGTATTGCGGCTTCTTGCGCAGGGAGTTGGCCAGACTGTTGCCCGAAGCGACTTCCTGCTTGATGTCGTCGACCAGCTTGCGCATGTTCGGGTTGTCGAAGCCCTCGCCGATAATGTCGAACGATTGCAGCAGTGGAACGCCGGATCCCATCATCGTGGCCATCTGCCGAGTGAACAGGGCGATATCCATGGGCTTGATCTTCTTGCCCTTGCCCAGGATCGAGATGCCCTTCTTGCGGACCTTGAGCGGATTGATGCCCTGCTTGCGCAGCTGCGCCTTGACGAGCGCCGTGTTGGCGCCGGTCAGTTCCCCCTTGATCTTCCCGCCCTTTCTATCGGTGCCTTCCCAGACGAAGACACTCGTTTTTAATGCTTTGTCCGCCATGGATTAATCCTTGGTCACGCGGTTGACTTCCTCGAGGCTGGTCGTGCCTTGCATGGCTTTGAGCAGTCCCGAGGCGCGCAGATCGTTGAAGCCTTCTTTGCGGGCCTGTTCGGCGATCTGTATCGAATTACCTTCCTCCATGATAATTCGCTGCAGGGCAGGCGTGATTTTAACCACTTCATAAATACCCACTCGCCCTTTGTAACCGCCTTTGCAATTGTCGCACCCGACGGGGGCGTAAAGTTTGAAGGAGCCGATCCGCTCCGCGGGGAAGCCTTCGTGAAGCAGGGCTTCGTGCGGTACGTCGTGTTCCTTCTTGCAATGTGCGCAGAGCTTGCGTGCCAAGCGCTGGGCGATGATCAGGTTGGTCGAGGTGGCCAGGTTGAACGAGGCGACGCCCATGTTCAGCAGGCGTGTCAGGGTTTCTGCTGCGCTGTTGGTGTGCAGGGTGGACATCACCATGTGGCCGGTCTGGGCGGCCTTGATGGCAATCTCGGCGGTTTCCAGGTCGCGGATTTCGCCCACCATGATCACGTCCGGATCCTGGCGCAGGAAGGCACGCAGAGCCTGAGCGAAGTCCATGCCCTGGCGCGGGTTGACGTTGACCTGGTTGATGCCTTCGAGGTTGATCTCCACCGGGTCTTCGGCGGTGGAAATGTTGATGTCCGGGGTATTGAGGATATTGATGCCGGTATAGAGCGAGACGGTCTTGCCCGAGCCGGTGGGGCCGGTCACCAGAATCATGCCCTGGGGCTGCTTGAGCGCGTCCAGGTACAGTTGCTTCTGCGCCTCTTCGTAGCCCAGCGCATCGATGCCCATCTGCGCACTGGCGGAGTCGAGGATCCGCATCACGATCTTTTCGCCCCAGAGGGTCGGCAGGGTGTTGACGCGGAAGTCGATGGACTTGGTCTTCGACACGCGCATCTTGATCCGTCCGTCCTGTGGCTTGCGGCGTTCGGAAATATCCAGGCCGGCCATGACCTTCAGGCGCGCGGAAATGCGGCTGGACAGCTGAATGGGGGGCTTCGCCACCTCGTGCAGCATGCCGTCGGTGCGGAAGCGCACGCGGTAGATTTTTTCGTAGGGTTCGAAGTGCAGGTCGGAAGAGCCGCCCTTGATCGCATCCAGCAGCATCTTGTTGACGAAGCGTACGACCGGGGCGTCGTCAGCATCGCCGCCTGAGTCTTCCTTCGCCTCGGTGTTGACGTTCTCGATATCCAGGCCGTCGAGATCGATGTCACCCAGGTCGTCCAGCCCGCCAGTGGCGCTCTCGAACAGTTTCTCGATGGCATCGCCGAGCTTGTCATCCTCGACGAGGATGGCCTCGGTGGTCAGGCCGGTACTGAACTGGACGTCAGTGATCGCCTGGTGGTTGGTCGGATCGGAAACACCAACAAACAGCTTGTTGCCCCGGCGCCAGAGTGGCAGTACGCGATGCTGGCGGACCAGCTTCTCGCTGACTATTTCTTTGGGAAAGCTTTCACGGTCCAGGCTGGACAGGTCGCAGAAGGCCACGCCGAACTGCTCGGCCGCCAGTTCGGTCAGGGGCCGGCTTTTTACCAGCTTGTTCTGCACCAGGTAGGTGACCAGCGACAGTTTGTTGCGCTGGGCCTGCTGCTGCGCTTGCTGGGCGCTCTTCTCATCGAGCAGTTCTGAAATTACCAGTTGCCGGGCAAGACCGGACAATACGACCTGATCATTCATGGGGATGGGTCAGCCAGAGGTTTTGTGCCTTATAGCGTAGTTGCACAGTGCTGCCAAATCTTGCGCACTTGGGTGTCAAAAAACGTCACATCCTGCGAAATTTCAGATTAAACAATCCGGCTTTTCTGGTGTGGAGGCTAGATTGGTCGCGTAAGTTGAGTTTGGCATGGAAGCTGCTTCCGTATGATCAGGTCCTGCGACCTCTTACAAACCTGGAGAGAACACAATGAAGGCTCAAAAAGGCTTTACCCTGATCGAGCTGATGATCGTAGTTGCGATCATCGGTATTCTGGCTGCTGTCGCCCTGCCGGCTTACCAGGACTACACCATTCGCGGTCGTGTGGTGGAAGGCATTAACTTGGCTGGTAGTGCCAAGTCGCTCATTGGTGATAGCTCTGCTACTCAGGCTGAAGTGATTGCTGCTTCTACTGCTTTCAACGCCCAGTCGGGTGGCGTTGGCGCTCGCAGTAAGTATGTCAACAGCGTCCAGATCGTTGACACTGCTGGTGGTACTCTGGGCGAGGTAACTGTGACCTTCAACGATACCAACCTTGGTAACGTGGGCGTTGCTACTCCTACTCTGGTTTACACCCCGTTCATCGATACTGGCGCTGCTCGCGTGCTGCTCGGCGCTAATTTCGCAGCTACCCCGCCGGCGCGTGGCAACATTGACTGGGCTTGCTCCAGCACCACCAACGCAGTTGCAACTGCCCGTGGCTTCGCTGGCATGACTCTTGGCACCCTGCCGGCTCAGTTCGCTCCGAGCGAGTGCCGCTAATTGCCTGACGGTGTTCTTGCCGAAGTCTGATTTCTCGACAAGCACCTGAGCAAGAAAAGCCCCTTTTCAAAGGGGCTTTTTTTATAGTGTCGTTTTTCTGAAGGGTGGGGCGGATATGCAGTGGGTGGCCATGCCGCGCAATCGTTGGGTAGCTTTTCTTTATCACTTGGCAATCAGCTTCGTTCTGCTGCTGATCATTACGGCTGTGATGTACTTCTGCTGGTTCCCGGGCGCGCTGTTCGATGCGGCTGGCGGTTGGGAAGGCATGCGCATTCTGGTGGCGGTAGATCTGGTCCTGGGGCCGACTCTGACGCTCATTGTATTCAACCGCGCCAAGCCCATTCGCGAATTGACACGCGACCTGGGGATCATCGCGACGGTGCAGTTGCTCTGCCTGCTCGGCGGGCTCACTACCATTTTCTATTCGCGGCCGATCCTGGTCGTGCAGGTCTTCGACACCTTTTATGCCCTCAACCGGGAAACCATGACGGATGCAGGCGTGAAGACCGAAGATATCGATCGTTTTTCCGGCTTCACCCCGACATTGAAATATGTACCTGTGCCTCAGGACAAAATGACCTTCCTCAATCAGCACGTGAAAGGATTGTTGAATGAGGAAAAACCAGCGCAGTTCCGCGTAGAGCTCTATCGCGATTTGCCGACGGGTTCAGTGGTTGTGCCAATGTTGCATCCCCGCTCGACTGAGTCTTGCGTGCGCATCGACCTGGAGTCGGTCTATCGCCAGGGCCATGCCTGTTTCGATCCGGACAGCCAGCGTTTCTCGCGCTTTGCGCTCGATCACTGATCGGCCAAAGTCCACGAATTGATTCCTGTGTCGGAGGAGTGTTAGCCTCCGCACCGCCGCCGGTGTAGCTCAGTCGGTAGAGCAGCTCATTCGTAATGAGAAGGTCGGGGGTTCGATTCCTCTTACCGGCACCAGCTTCAACAAAAAGCCCCGCTTCGAGCGGGGCTTTTTGTTTTCCGGGTCATGTAGGTCTCAGGCGTAGCCGGAGGGGTTCTGGCTTTGCCAGTTCCAGGCGTCACGGCACATGTCCTCGATATCTCGGCTGGCGCTCCAGCCCAGCTCCGTGCCGGCCAGGGCCGGGTCGGCGTGGTAGCTGGCGATGTCGCCGTCGCGGCGCGGGAGGAACTGCAGGGGCAGTTCGCGGCCGCAGGCCTTTTCGTAGGCGCGGATGATCTCCAGCACGCTGTAGCCACGACCGGTGCCGATGTTGAAGGTCCCGGCGCCATGGGCGCCGTCCAGCCAGCGCAGGGCGCTGAGGTGTGCGTTGGCCAGGTCGCTGACATGCAGGTAGTCGCGCACGCCGGTGCCGTCGGGGGTCGGGTAGTCGTTGCCGAATACACGGATGAACGGCTGCTGGCCGGTGGCGACCTGGGAGACGTAAGGCATCAGGTTGTTGGGCACGCCGTTGGGGTGTTCGCCGATGCGGCCGCTGGCGTGGGCGCCCACCGGGTTGAAGTAGCGCAGGATGGCGATTTTCCACTCGGGGTCGGCACGGGCGATGTCGCGCAGGGCGATTTCCGCCATCAGCTTGGACTGGCCGTAGGGGCTGGCCGGGCCGGTGGGGGCGTCCTCGCGGATCGGGCTCTGTGCGGCCAGGCCGTAGACGGTGGCGGAGGAGCTATAGATGAAGCGCTTCACGCCATGGCGCTGCATGACCTGGCAGAGGGTCACCGTGCCAGCGAAGTTGGTCTGGTAATACGCCGCTGGGTTGGCGACCGATTCGGCGACGGATTTCAGGCCGGCGAGGTGGATGGTGGCATCGATGGAGTGCTCGCGGAACAGCTGGTCGAGCAGGGCCTCATCGCGGATATCGCCTTCGATAAGGGGAATCGCTTGTCCGGTGAGCTGCTCGATGCGTTGCAGTGGGACCGGCGAGCTGTTGCTCAGGTTGTCGAGGATCAGGGGATGGAAGCCCTGCTCGAGCAGTTCCAGGGCGATGTGGGAACCGATATAGCCGCAGCCGCCGGTCAACAGAATCCTTTTCGTCATGATCGCGCCCTGGCTCCCTTTGCTCGTTGGCTGGTTCGTGAGCAACTGAGTATGTCAGAGGCTCACGAATCGGCACCATGCAGGGCGGCGTGATCGTGTCGGCAGGCCTGAAGGTTCGTACGGCGTCTTACAGGCTCAGCCGCATCGACAAATCCAGCGCCTTGACGTCCTTGGTCAGGGTGCCGATGGAGATGTAGTCCACGCCAGTCTCGGCGATGGTGCGCAGGGTGGCCTCGGTGATGCCGCCCGAGGCTTCCAGTTTCGCGCGGCCGGCGGTGAGGGCGACAGCGGTGCGCATGTCGTCCAGGCTCAGCTCGTCGAGCATGACGATGTCGGCGCCGGCATCCAGGGCCTGGCGCAGTTCGTCGAGGTCTTCCACTTCGATTTCCACCGGCTTGCCGGGGGCGATCCGCTGGGCGGCCGCGATGGCCTGGGCGATGCCGCCGCAGGCAGCGATGTGGTTTTCCTTGATCAGGAAAGCGTCGTACAGGCCGATACGGTGGTTATGGCAGCCGCCGCAGGTGATCGCGTACTTCTGCGCCAGGCGCAGGCCGGGCAGGGTCTTGCGGGTGTCGAGCAGTTTTACGCCGGTGCCGCTCACCAGGTCGGCGTAGTGACGGGCGCGAGTGGCGGTGCCGGACAGCAGCTGGAGGAAGTTCAGGGCGCTGCGCTCGCCGGTGAGCAGGGCGCGGGCCGGGCCTTCGAGGGTGAACAGGGTCTGGTCGGCGCTGACTTGTTCGCCGTCCTGCGCCTGCCACTTCACCTGCACGCGCGGATCGACCTGGCGAAACACCTCGTCGACCCAGGCGGTGCCGGTGAGGGTGGCGTCCTCGCGGGTGATGATGCGTGCGCTGGCGTCGCGCTCGGCGGGGATCAGCTGGGCGGTGATGTCGCCGCTGCCGACGTCTTCGGCCAGTGCGGCACGGACGTTGGCCTGGATTTCCCCGGAAAGCTCGGCGAGGGTGAGGTTCGGCATGGAGGGCTCCTGTTCGCAGTGGCGCGATTATACGGAGGAGGGCGCGTTGCGGGCAGAGACCGCGCTTTTTTGCTTCCCTGCGTGATTTGTCGGACGGACGGCGGCTCTCCCACTGTGAATTTCTTCAAGAATGCGTGAAATGTCTCTTGGTTGTGTAAGAAGCTTCCCTATAATGATGCTGAAACTTTCCGTTTTTTGACGCCACTTAATTGACGTTATGGATGACGCTCCGATGATGGCTGGTGCCGCCAGACAGGTCTGACGGCAGGAGATTTGCGATGCAGAACGACGCGAATGTGGTGCCGCTGAACAAGTCGGCCAGCGAACAATCGCAGACTTCTTTCGCTGGACGCGTTCCGGCGGGGCTGGTCGCTGTCCGCGACAAGGTCGCCGCCCAGTTGCGTCATGCCATGCAAGCGCTGTTCGACAACGCCGACGATACCCTGTTCGAGATGGCCGATCGCGCCGCCAACAACGCCGAACAGAGCGCCTATTTCGAAGCCATGCGTGACCTGCGCCTCAAGCGCAAGGGGATCGAGCGTGGCTTCCTGCAGAAAGTCTTCGAGAACTTCGCCAATCTCAACCAGTACGAGATCGGCCGCGCCCCGGCGCTCGACACCGTTTCCTACGACAACCTGACCCTGGTGCAGAACGACGAGCTGGAAGAGTCCGTCGCCCTCGACGCCATGGTCGCCAAGGTGATGAGCCGCGACGGTGTCGCCCTGGCCCACCTCACCACGCGCCTGAATACCCTGGTCAGCAAGAAGGTCGAGGACAAGAGCAATCCCCTCGGCCCGCGCCAGCTCTGCGAGGCCTTCCTCGAGGCCTGTCGTGGCCTGGGCGTGGAGATCAAGGTCAAGCTGATCATCCTCAAGCTGTTCGAGAAGTACGTGCTGGCCGATGCCGAGCACCTGTACGCCGAAGCCAACCAGACCCTGATCGCCCTGGGGGTGCTGCCGGAGCTCAAGTCCGTTCCGCTGCGCCGCCCGCCGCAACGCACCGTGCCCAGCCAGGGCGCTGCCGCGCCGGCAGTTGCCGGTGAAGCAGGCGAGCAGGGGGCCACCCAGTATCTGGATGCCGACAGCCAGGCCGCCTTCGCCGCGCTGCGTGACCTGCTCTCGCAGGTGCGTGGCAGCGCCGCACCGTCCCGGCCGATGCCGGCCGATGCCGTCCCGATCA
Source organism: Enterobacterales bacterium AE_CKDN230030158-1A_HGKHYDSX7 (assembly GCA_046940325.1). GTDB lineage: Bacteria > Pseudomonadota > Gammaproteobacteria > Pseudomonadales > Pseudomonadaceae > Pseudomonas. The sequence continues at coordinate 157,228 of JBKYMN010000009.1, forward strand.
CCAGCAACGACCTGATGCGCCTGCTGTCCCACCTGCAGTCGCACCTGCCGGCGCAGAGCATCGACGAGATCGACGTGCGCCAGCACCTGGACCACCTGCTGACCCGCGTCAGCAGCAAGAGCGGCCGCTCCCGCGTGGTCGGCCAGGTGGACGAGGACGTCATCAACCTCGTCTCCATGCTCTTCGAATTCATCCTCGACGACCGTACCCTGCCGGATTCGCTCAAGGCCCTGATCGGCCGCATGCAGATCCCGATGCTCAAGGTTGCGGTACTCGACAAGACCTTCTTCAGCCGCGGCAGCCATCCGGCCCGCCGCCTGCTCAACGAGATCGCCTCGGCCGCCCTGGGCTGGGCCGAGCACTCCGACGGCCAGCGTGACCAGCTGTACCAGAAGATCGAACAGGTGGTGATGCGCCTGCTGAACGACTTCGTCGACGACCCGGCGATCTTCTCCGAAATGCTCGACGAGTTCATCGCCTTCACCGGTGACGAGCGCCGCCGCAGCGAGCTGCTGGAGCAGCGCACCCGCGATGCCGAAGAAGGCCGCGCGCGCGCCGAGCTGGCCCGTCAGGACGTGGAAGGCGTGCTCAACCAGCGCCTGCTCGGCCGCACCCTGCCCGAAGTGGTGGTGCGCCTGCTGCAGGAGGCCTGGAGCCAGGTCCTGCTGCTCACCTGCCTGAAACACGGCACCCATTCCGCCGAGTGGGAAGCCGCGCTGGCGACCATGGACGATTTGATCTGGAGCGTGGAGCCCCACGAAGACCCGGACTCGCGCCTGCGTCTGCTGGAAATGGTCCCGCAGTTGCTCAAGTCGCTGCGCGAAGGCTTGGCTTCGGCGGCTTTCGATCCATTCTCCACCGGCGAATTCTTCAGCCGCCTGGAAGGGCTGCACGTGCAGGCCTTCCAGCGCTACAAGCAGGTCGAGGAAGCGCCGCTGCTCGACCTGGACGACGACCTGCCGCTGCTCGACGACCCGCTGGACACTTCGGCGGTAGTGGCTCCGGCCGCTCCGCAGGCGGCGATGGTGGCCGTGGTCGAGGAAATCGTCCTGGCCTCACCGGAGCAGCCCCGCGTCGTGGAGCCCGAGGAAGTCTTCGCCGAGGACGACGAGTCGCTGCGCAGGGTCGACGACCTGCGTGTGGGCAGCTGGGTGGAAATCCAGGAGGACGAAGAGCACAAGCTGCGCTGCAAGCTGGCCGCGGTGATCCGTCCGAGCGGCCGCTACATCTTCGTCAACCGCACCGGCATGAAGGTCCTGGAAAAGACCCGCATGAGCCTGGCCGTCGAGTTCCGCCGCAACGCCGTGCGCCTGCTCGACGATGCCCTGCTGTTCGACCGCGCCCTGGAGTCGGTGATCGGCAACCTGCGCCGCCTGAAGAACGCCTGAGCCCGCTGGCCGCGTGCCAGCGAGTGCATTTCCCCGGTCGCCTGCTTTAGAGTGGGACTCTGCCAAGGAGTCGCCATGCAGATCGATCCCGAAACCGGCTGGTGCCTCGAAGCCCAGCGCTGCCCCTCGCCGAACTTCAACGCCCGTCCCGAAGGCGAGGAAGTCTCGCTGCTGGTCATCCACAACATCAGCCTGCCGCCCGGCCAGTTCGGTACCTGCAAGGTGCAGGAGTTCTTCCAGAACCGCCTCGACGCCGACGAGCATCCGTACTTCGCCAGCATCTGCAGCCTGACCGTCTCGGCGCATTTCCTCATCGAGCGCGACGGCTCGCTGTTCCAGTTCGTCTCCTGCCACTCGCGCGCCTGGCATGCCGGCGTGTCGCGCTTCGACGGGCGCGAGAACTGCAACGACTTTTCCATCGGCATCGAACTGGAGGGCACTGACACGGAGCCCTACAGCGAACGCCAGTACGAGGTGCTGGCGCAGCTGACACGGCAATTGCGCAAGGTGTACCCGGCCATCTCCGCGGAACGCATCCAGGGCCACTGCGACATCGCCCCGGAGCGCAAGACCGACCCGGGCGAGGCGTTCGACTGGAAGCGCTATTTCGCCGACATCGGCGCGGTGAAAAAGGAGTCGACATGAGTTTCCTGGTGCTGCTGCTGGTCCTGCTGGTCGAGAAATTCTCCAGCTGGCGTTCAAAGGTGCAGCGCGACGGCTGGTGGCTCGGCTGGCTGGATAGCGTGGGCGGGGTGAAGTCGCTGATTGCCCGGCCCTGGCTCGGCCTGCTGGTGGCCCTGTTGCCGCCCCTGCTGTTGCTGGCGCTGCTGCTGACCCTTCTCGAACCGGTCGCCTATGGCCTGCTGGCGTTGCCGTTGCAGTTGCTGGTAGTGGTCTGGAGCCTGGGCCGTGGCGATGTGTTGCGCGCCATCGGGCCGTTCCGCGATGCCTGGCGCCGCGAGGATGCCCAGGCGGCCTACCACGTCGCCGAGCGCGACCTGGGTGTGCAGGTGCAGGCCGACGGTGATGACGACTTGCTCGCCGTGGTGCAGGGCACCCTGGTGTGGGAGGCCTACCAGGCCTTCTTCGCGGTGATCTTCTGGTACGCGCTGCTCGGCCCGGTGGCTGCACTGGCCTACCGGCTGCTCGCCATCGCCGCCGAACAGGGCCGCCAGCCGCTCCTGCGCGAGCGCGCTGCACAGTTGCGGCATGCCTTCGACTGGCTGCCTTCGCGGGCGCTGGTGCTGAGTTTCGCCCTGGTAGGCAACTTCGTCGCGGTGACCCGCACCCTGTTGCACGACCTGCTGGCCTGGGACGTACCTGCCGCTCGTCTGCTGGCGCGAGCCGGCTATGTGGCCGAAGACTTCAACGAAGGCGGCCTGGGCGCCAAGGGCGTCGCCAGCCTGGATGCCCTCTGGCAGCTGCTGGTGCGCTCGGCGGTGCTCTGGTACGCCGTCTTCGCCATCTGGGCGCTGCTGCTCTGATCGGGTGAATCGGGCCGGCAGCCGCCGGTCCGATGATGGCATTTTAACCTTAAGTTACAGAACTCCCCGCCGATATCAGGTACACATCGAACCCGAAGCGCGAGGTGACGGCGGCTGCACGACAGTGGCCGCGCCAGTGAGCGCTCGTGGCGACGCCCCGTCCAGGGGAGCGCCGCACCATCCCCGACAAGCGACATAACAATAACGGGAACAGGAGACGTCTTTCGTGAGGACCGTGCTCTATCCGGCCATCGCGCTGATGAACCGCCTGAGCTTCGGCATGAAGTTCAGCCTGATCAGCGTGCTGTTCTTTCTGCCGATGCTGATTACCAACTTCTACCTGGTGCGCGACTCCTACGGGCAGTTCGTCAGTACCCGCGCCGAACTGGAAAGCCTCCAGCTGATCGGCAACGGGCTGCAGGTGCGCCGCCACCTCGAGTCCTACAACGACCTGTTGCAGATCAACGGGATTCTCGGCCAGTCGAGCAAGACCGCTGGCCTGGATTCGCGCATCAGCCAGTTGTACAAGGACCTGCAGGCGCAGATCAGCGGCCTGCAGCCGGTTGCCCAGGAGGCCGAACAGATCGCCGAGTTCAACGCCAAGCGCGATGAGCTGCTGGCCAGCCTGAAGGCCGTCGATGCCGAGGGTTCGCTGCAGAGCAAGGCCGCCATGGCGGCGCGCCTGCTCAGCGAAGTGCAGGTATTCAACAAGCTGCTGGTGTCCCAGGCTGGCCTCAGCCAGGACGACGCCCGCGACCTGCGCCAACTCGCCGACCTGATCACCTCCGGCACCCCGCACGTCACCGAAACCCTCAGCCAGGGTCGCACCATGGGCGCTGGCGCATTGGGGCAGGGCTTCCTCAACTCCTCCACCAGCAGCAAGCTCGATGACCTGCTGCAGGACCTGGAAAAGCTTCACGCCGAGTACGGCCTCAAGTTGCAGGATGCCCTGGGGGCCAGCCCGGCCGCGCAGAGCGCACTGTCCGCCGATGCCCAGGCCAGCCGCGAAACGATCAAGAGCATGGGCAAGCTGTTCGAGGACAAGGTGGTGATGGCCGACACCCTCGACATGCCCTGGGCCGAGTTCTATGAGCAGGTCAGCAAGGCGATGGAGCAGACCTACCGCCTGGACGACCAGGTGCTGCAGTTCATCGATGGTGCCCTGCAGGCGCGCCTGGCCAGCAAGCAGCGGCAGATGGTCCTGCTGGTCGTTGCGCTGCTGGTGGTGTTCGTCTCCATCGTCTACCTCTACGGCGGCTTCTATGTGTCCACCCGCACCACGCTCAAGAGCCTGGGCAAGATGATGGAGCGCGTCGCCGCCGGCGACATGACCGTCAACTTCCAGGCCCAGAGCCGCGACGAACTGGGCGAATTGGGCGATGCCTTCAACCAGACCGTGTCGAAGATCCACGACCTGATCGAACAGGTCGGCCGCACCGTCAGCGAAGTGGAGCGGCAGACCGTACGGGTGGAGTCGGTCTCCGCGGAAAGCAACCAGGCGGTGGCCGGCCAGCGCAACCAGATCGAGCAGGTGGCCACGGCGATGAACCAGATGGCCGCGACCGCCCAGGAGGTCGCGCGCAGCGCCGCCGTGGCGGTAGGCAGCGCGCACAATGTGAACCAGGAAACCACCAGCGGCCGCGCCCTGGTGGAGTCCCAGGTCGGCAGCATCCAGCGCCTGGCGGGCGAGATCGACGAGTCGGTGGCGGTGATCAACCAGCTGGCCGCCGACAGCGCCTCGATCAGCCGCGTGCTGGACGTGATCAAGGGCATCGCCGAGCAGACCAACCTGCTGGCGCTCAACGCCGCCATCGAGGCGGCGCGCGCCGGTGAGCAGGGCAGGGGCTTTGCCGTCGTGGCCGACGAAGTCCGCACCCTGGCCAAGCGCACCCAGCAGTCCACCGAAGAGATCGAGCAGATGATCGCGCGCCTGCAGAACGGCGTCGGCGCGGCGGTGAAGGCCATGGGCAGCAGCCACCAGACCGCCGATGGCACCGTCAGCCAGTCGGCCCAGGTGCAGCAGGCCCTGGAGAACATCCTCCAGGCGGTGGGCGCCATCGTCGACCAGAACCAGCAGATCGCCGCCGCCGCCGAACAGCAGACCGCCGTGGCCCACGACATCGACCAGAACATCGTCGAGATCAACCAGGCCGGCGAGCGTACTTCCGAAGGCGCCAGCGAGACCGAGCGCGCCAGCCGCGAACTGGCCGGGCAGGTAGTGGAGCTGAAGCGACTGATCGGCGCGTTCCGCGTCTGATCTTCAGGGGTTCGGGGCGGCCGCCAGGGGCCGCCCGTCACAGGGTTTCGCCAGCAGGCCGATGTCCGTGGGTCGCACGGAAGCACCCCATCTCACGGGCATCGGTTTGTCGGTGAATTCTGAATTCCCGGCACGGGGCTTTGGATCTTGCAGGAGCGGATTCATCCGCGATCAGGAGTGGCTGGAAACCGATCGCGGACGGAGTCCGCTCCTACCTCCAGCCGAACAGCTCCATCGCATTGCGTGTGCTGGCGCTGGCCAGTTCTTCCGGGCTGATGCCTTTCAATTCCGCCAGCGCCGCGCAGATTTCCGGCAGATGCTCCGGGCTGTTGCGCACGCCGGGGTACATCGCCGGCGCCATGTCCGGCGAGTCGGTCTCCAGTACGATGGATTCCAGCGGAAGCTCCGGCACCACCTTGCGCAGGCGGTTGGCCTGCGGCCAGGTCGGCGCGCCGCCCAGGCCCAGGCGGAAACCCAGCCTGAGGTACTCGCGGGCTTCCTCGCGGCTGCCGGCGAAGGCATGGATGATGCCCTGGCGTCTGGGCCTGTAGCGCTTGAGCGTGGCGATCATCGCCGCATGGGCGCGACGCACGTGCAGCAGCACCGGCAATTCGAAGTCGATGGCCATGCGCAGCTGTTCCTCGAAGATGGCCTGCTGGCCGTCGCGGTCGAGGTCTTCCAGGTAGTAGTCCAGGCCGATCTCGCCCACCGCGCAGAGCTTGGGATGGCCGGCAAGGCGTTCGAGCCAGGCGCGCAGGGCTGCCAGGTGCTCGGGGCGATGCCGCGCCAGGTAGATCGGGTGCAGGCCCAGGGCGGCATACAGGTCCGGCTCGTTTTCCACGAGCGCCCAGACGTCCTCCCAGTTCTCGCGGAACACCCCCAGCAGCACCTGTCGCTCCACTCCCCGTTCGCGGCTGCGTTGCAGCACCGCCTGGCGGTCCTGTGCGAAGTCCGGGCAGTCGAGGTGGTTGTGGGTGTCGATCAGGCGCATCGGCTCACTCCGTGCGCAGTTTGAGGTTGCGCGCAATCGGGTGCACACCGGGGGTGTAGCTGTTCTGCTCGATGGCGGCCAGCGCCAGGTCCAGGGCGCGTTCGGCGATCAGCGCGTGCTGCTGGGAGATTGCATTGACCTTCAGCGGCACGAAGTCCAGCAGCTGGGTATCGCCGAAGGTGGCGATGCGCAGGTCCGCCGGCCAGCCGCTGGGCAGCGCCTGGAGCACGTCGAACACGCCTTCGAGCAGCACGTAGGAAGTGGTGATGAGCGCATCGGGCAACTGGCCCTGGCCGGCCAGCAGCTCTTCCATCAGGCGGCGGCCGCAGGGGCGGCTGAAGGTCTCGCCGTGCTCGATCAGCACCTGGCCCTTGAAGTCGCGCAGGGCGCTGCGGAAACCCGCGGCACGCTCCTGCGAGATGATCAGTTCCGGCCGCGCACCGAGCAGGGCGATGCTGCGCGGCGCCGGTTTCAGCAGGCTGGCGGTGAGGCGCTGGCTGGCGTCGCGGTCGTCGCTGACCACCGAGCAGAAACGTTGCGGGTCGAGCTGGCGGTCCACCGCGATGATCGGCACGCCATCGGCCTGCAGGCGCGCGTGGCTGTCGTCACCGGCGGGCAGGCAGCTGGCGACGACCAGTGCGTCACAGCGCCGCGCGCGGAACAGGCTGAGCACCTGGCGCTCGGTGTCCGGCTCGTCGTCGGAGCAGGCGATCAGCAATTGGTAGCCACGCGCCCGCGCGCCCTGTTCGAGCAGCTTGGCGAGCTTGGCGTAGCTGGGGTTCTCCAGGTCCGGCAGGACGAAGCCCAGGGTGCGGGTCTGCCCGCGGCGCAGGCTGGCGGCCTGCTGGTCCGGGTGGTAGCCGTGCTCCTCGATCACCGCGCGCACGCGCTCCACCGTGGCGGCGCTGATACGTCGCTGGACGGCCTTGCCATTGATCACATAGCTGGCGGTGGTGACCGAAACACCGGCCAGGCGGGCGATATCACTGAGTTTCAACGCGGGATGCTGCCGACAATTGGGGGCTTCAAGGATCACGCATTATCGAGTAACGTGCCAGTCTCAATAGCTGAAACGATTCAGCATTGCGTACGCAGTACTGCCTGAACCCTGTTCCTGCGCCGCAACTTCTAAGCTGATCACCGTACAAGCGGATAACCGCCCCAGCGCTGGCGCGCACGAACGCCGGTGAGGAGAACGTGATGCTCGATTTCAACGCGCAGCAGGTCCGCATGGGCCAGCGCGCTGCCGACAAGCAGGCCGCCCTGGCCATGCTCGGCTCCGTCCTCGAAGACGACGGCCTGGTGGCCGCCGGCTACCTGGCCGGTCTGCAGGCCCGCGAGGCGCAGGGCTCCACCTACCTCGGCCAGGGCATCGCCATCCCCCACGGCACGCCGGACACGCGCCACCTCGTGCAACGCACCGGCGTGCGCCTGATGCATTTTCCCGAAGGGGTGGAGTGGGGCGACGGGCAGACCGTGCACCTGGCCATCGCTATCGCTGCCAAGTCCGACGAGCACCTGCGCCTGCTGCAGCTGCTGACGCGTGCCCTGGGCGATGGCGAGGTCGGGGCGGCACTGCGCTCGGCGCAGAAGCCCGAAGACCTGCTCCAGCTCCTGCAAGGGGGCGCGGCGCAACCGCTGCTGTTCGACGAGCAACTGGTGGGACTGGGCGTCGCCGCCGAGGATTTCGACGAACTGGCCCTGGTGGCCGCGCGGCGCCTGAAGAAGGCCGGCTGCGTCGTTCCCGGCTTCGCCGCCGCGCTGCATGACCAGGAGGCGCTGCCCCTTGGCGCGGGTCTCTGGTGGCAGGATAGCGAGCAGTGCGTCACGCGCCCGGGCCTGGTGTTCGTCACGCCCGCGCGTGAGCTGAGTCACGCAGGCCAGCCGGTACGCGGGCTGTTCTGCCTGGCGCGCCAGGGTGAGGCCCACGATGCCGTGTTTGCGCGGCTCTGCGACCTGCTGGTGGACGGTCGCGCCACTGAACTGGCCGGCGCAACCTCCGTGCGCGCGGTGCTGGAAGCCCTGGGCGGCGAATTGCCGGTGGACTGGCCGAGCATCCGCGTGCCGTTGGCCAACCCGCACGGCCTGCATGCGCGCCCGGCACAGGTGCTGATGGTGCTGGCGCGGGACTTCGACGGGGAGATTCGCGTCCGCATCGCCGAGGGCGACAGTGCCCCCGTGTCGATCCGCAGCCTGAGCAAGCTGCTCAGCCTGGGGGCGCGGCGGGGGCAGATGCTGGAGTTCTTCGCCGAGCCGCAGATCGCCGAAGCAGCGCTGGCCGCGGTTCGCACAGCGGTCGAACAGGGCCTGGGCGAAGAGGTCGAGCCACTGCCGGAAGCCCGCGAGCCGATCGCCGAGAGCCTTCATGCGGACGAGCAGGAGTCCCCGGTCGTGCGGGCGCCCGAGGCGGGAGCACAACTCCAGGCCATCGCCGCGTCGCCGGGCATTGCCCATGGGCCGGCCTATGTGCAGGTCGCCTGTACCTTCGAGTTCGCCGCGCGCGGCGTGTCGGCCGAGGCCGAGCGCCAGCGTCTGGATGAAGCGCGCCTGGCCATCAGCCGGGAAATCGAAACTCTGGTGGCGCGCAGCCAGGTCAAGGCGATCCGCGACATCTTCGTCACCCACCAGGCCCTGCTGGACGACCCCGAGCTGCTCGATGAAGTGCAGACGCGCCTTATCGAAGGCGCCAGTGCCGAGGCTGGCTGGAGCCAGGTGATCGAGCGGGTGGCCGGCGAACAGGAGGCCCTGCGCGATGCGCTGCTGGCCGAGCGCGCAGCGGACCTGCGCGACGTGGGCCGGCGTGTGCTGGCGCGGTTGTGCGGCGTGGAAAGCGCCGTCGAGCCGAATGATCCCTACATCCTGGTGATGGATGAAGTCGGCCCGTCCGACGTTGCCCGCCTGGACCCGGAGCGCGTGGCGGGCATCGTCACCGCTCGCGGGGGCGCCACTTCGCATAGCGCGATCATCGCCCGTGCGCTGGGTATCCCCGCGCTGGTCGGCGCCGGCGAAAGCGTGCTCGCGCTGCAGCCCGGCAGCGCCCTGCTGCTGGACGGTGAGAAGGGCGAACTGACGGTCGCACCGGATGCGCAGACACTGCACGCCGCCGAGCGCCAGCGTGACCTGCGCCAGCGTCGCGCCGAGCAGGCCGAGGCGCGCCGCCATGAGCCCGCGATCACCCGCGACGGCCACCCCGTGGAAGTCTGCGCCAACCTCGGCGACACCGCCGGTGCGGCGAAGGCCGTGGACCTGGGCGCCGAAGGCGTCGGCCTGCTGCGCACCGAGTTCGTCTTCATGGACAACCCCCAGGCCCCGGACCAGGCAACCCAGGAGGCCGAGTACCGCCGCGTGCTCGATGCCCTGGAAGGCCGCCCGCTGGTGGCGCGGACCCTCGATGTGGGCGGCGACAAGCCGCTGCCGTACTGGCCGATCCCGGAGGAAACCAACCCTTACCTGGGCATCCGCGGTGTGCGGCTCACGCTGCAGCGCCCGCAGATTTTCCGCACCCAGTTGCGCGCCCTGCTGAGCGCCGCCGCCGGCCGCCCGTTGCGCATCATGTTCCCCATGGTCGGGCAGGTGGAAGAGTGGCGGCAGGCCCGTGACCTCACCCTCGAGCTCTGCGCGGAGCTGGGCGGGGAGCACGACCTGCAACTGGGCATCATGGTCGAAGTGCCGTCGGCTGCGCTGCTGGCACCGGTGCTGGCCCGCGAGGTGGACTTCTTCAGCGTCGGCACCAATGACCTGACCCAGTACGCCCTGGCCATCGACCGTGGCCATCCGAGCCTGTCCGCCCAGGCCGACGGCCTGCACCCGGCGGTGCTGCAACTGATCGACATGACGGTGCGCGCTGCCCATGCCCACGGCAAGTGGGTCGGTGTGTGCGGCGAACTGGCCGCCGACCCGCTGGCGGTGCCGCTGCTCATCGGGCTGGGCGTGGACGAGTTGAGCGTCTCGGCGCGCAGCATTCCGCTGGTCAAGGCGCGGGTGCGCGAACTGGACCTGCCCACCTCCCGCGAGCTGGCTCAGGCCGCGCTTGCCCTCTGCTCGGCGGCGGATGTGCGCCAGAGTGTTGCCCTCGCCCTGCCGGAGTTGCACTGATGGCCCGCATCCTGACCCTGACCCTCAATCCTGCGCTGGACTTCACCGTGCGCCTGCCGCGCCTGGAGGTCGGCGAGGTGAACCGCAGCGAATCAGTGCTCAGCCAGGCCGCCGGCAAGGGCCTGAACGTCGCCCAGGTGCTGGCTGACCTTGGCCACTCGCTGACCGTGGCCGGCTTCCTCGGTGCGGACAACGCCTTGCCCTTCGAAGCGCTGTTCCGTCGGCGCGGCTTCGTCGATGCCTTCGTCCGCGTGCCGGGCGAAACGCGGCGCAACATCAAGATTGCCGAGGGCGGCGGGCGCATCACCGACATCAATGGCCCGGGGCCGCAAGTCAGTGGCGCCCAGCAGGATGCACTGCTGGAGCGCATCGACCTGATCGCCGGCGGTTTCGACCTTGCCGTGGTCGCCGGCAGCCTGCCCCGTGGGGTCGATCCGCAATGGCTGCGCGAGCTGTTGCTGCGCTTGAAGAGGCACGGGCTGAAAGTCGCCTTCGATTGCAGCGGGGCGGCCTTGCGCGCGGGGATCGAGGCGGCGCCCTGGCTGGTCAAGCCCAATGACCAGGAGCTGGGCGAAGCCTGCGGAGGGCTCGCCGCCAGCGCCCAGGAGCTGGCCGCCCAGGTCGATTCGTTGCGCTCGCGCGGCATCGAGCAGGTGGTGGTGTCCCAGGGCTCGGAAGGCGTGCGCTGGTTCGGCCCGCAAGGCGCCTGGCAGGCGATTCCGCCGAAGGTGGAAGTCGCCAGCACCGTGGGCGCCGGCGACTCGCTGCTGGCCGGCATGGTCCATGGCCTGCTCGCCGGCTGGCCGGCCGAGCGTGTTCTGCGCCAGGCCACGGCGGTGGCGGCGCTGGCGGTGACGCAGTTCGAGTTCGGCATCGTCGATACGCAAGGACTCCAGCGTATCGGAGACGCGGTGCGGGTTCAGGCGCTGGTTTCGAGCCAGGCCTGAACAGCAGAACAGCAGAACAACAAGAGGTATGACGATGAACCTTGCCTTGATCACGGCCTGCCCCAACGGCCAGATTTCCAGTGTGCTCAGTGCGCGCCTGCTGCGGGCGGCCGCCGAGCGCCTGGGTTGGTCGGTGTGTGTCGAGCAACGCGACCCGCAGCACCCGGAGCGCCAGCTGAGTGACGGCCAGATTGCCGTGGCCGACTGGGTGCTGGTGGTCAGCGTGCAACCGCTGAACCTTGCGCGCTTCGCCGGCAAGCGCCTGTTACAGGCGCGTCCGGCCGAGGCGCTGGCGGATCCCGCCAATTTCCTTCTGCGTGCGGCCGAAGCCGCAGATGTCTGGTCGCCGGTTGACGCTCCGAGTGCGCCAATCGCAGCAGCGCGCGTGGCGAAAGTCGTGGCAGTGACCGCCTGTCCGACCGGTGTGGCGCACACCTTCATGGCCGCCGAGGCGCTGCAGCGGGTAGCGCTTCAGATGGGCGTCGACCTACGGGTGGAAACCCAGGGCTCGGTGGGCGCGCGCAACCCGCTGACGGCGGAAGAAATCGCGGCCGCCGATGTGGTCCTGCTGGCGGCGGACATCGAGGTCAACCCCGAGCGTTTCACCGGCAAGCGCCTCTTCCGTTGCGGCACCGGCGTGGCGTTGAAGCAACCGCAGGCGACCCTCGAGCGCGCGCTGAAGGAGGCTACGACGCAGTCCGCGTCCTCGACCGGCAGCACGCCGGCACCGGCGAAGAACGAGGCGCGTGGGGTCTACAAGCACCTGCTCACCGGCGTGTCCTTCATGCTGCCGATGGTGGTGGCGGGAGGGCTGCTGATCGCACTGTCGTTCGTCTTCGGTATCGAGGCATTCAAGCAGCAGGGCACCCTGGCGGCGGCACTGATGCAGATTGGCGGCGACGCGGCGTTCAAGCTGATGGTGCCGATGCTGGCGGGCTATATCGCCTGGTCCATCGCCGACCGTCCGGGCCTGGCGCCAGGGATGATCGGCGGCCTGCTTGCCAGCACGCTGGGGGCGGGGTTCCTTGGCGGCATAGTCGCCGGCCTGCTGGCGGGCTATTCGGCACGCGCCATCGCCCAATGGATTCCGCTGCCGGCCAGCGTCGCGGCGCTCAAGCCGATTCTCATCATTCCGCTGCTGGCCAGCCTGTTCACCGGGCTGGTGATGATCTACGTGGTGGGCTCGCCGGTGGCGGCGATGATGCGCTCGCTCACCGACTTCCTCGCCGGCATGGGCACCACCAATGCCATCCTCCTCGGCCTGCTGCTGGGCGGGATGATGTGCGTGGACCTGGGCGGGCCGATCAACAAGGCGGCCTATGCGTTCTCCGTCGGCCTGCTCGCTTCGCAGAGCTATGCGCCGATGGCGGCGGTGATGGCTGGCGGGATGGTCCCGCCGATCGGCATGGGCATCGCCACGCTGCTGGCGCGGCGCAAGTTCGCCCAGAGCGAGCGGGAGGCCGGCAAGGCGGCGCTGGTGCTGGGGCTGTGCTTCATCTCCGAGGGGGCGATTCCCTTTGCCGCCAAGGACCCGCTGCGGGTGATCCCGGCGAGCATCGCCGGCGGTGCGCTGACGGGAGCGCTGTCGATGCTGTTCGGCTGCAAGCTGCTGGCGCCCCATGGCGGGCTGTTCGTGCTGCTGATCCCCAATGCGATGAACCACGCGCTGCTCTACCTGCTGGCGATAGCCGCCGGCAGCGTGGTGACCGGGGTGCTCTACGCGTTGCTCAAGCGCGGCGAGGCGGCGCCGATGATGGTGATGGGCGAGCAGGCCACGGGGCGCGGCTAGGCTCGCTGCTGACTGTGGGGGCGCGCCATGCCCGCGAATTGCGCGCGTGGCGCCCTCCGGCAGGTGAACGGCGGAGCAGGGGGCGCGCAGACTTTCCCGAGAGGCTTTCAGTGCCTTTACACCATTTCGTCAGACCGGTGCTTCGGCGGCTGCAAACCTGGGTTGGCGATTCCTGACGACGGAGCTCCCCTGTAGGAGCGCGCCCTGCCCGCGATCGCGCTCAGGGCGCGCTCCTACCGGTTGGCAGGGGTGTCAGGCGCTGCGGCGTGGGCGTTGTTCGACGGCTTGCGCCGGCACCGGCAGGCGATGGGAGTCGCCACGGCCCATGGGGAAGTACTCGAAGCCATAGCGCGCCACCCGCTCCGGATCGAACAGGTTGCGCCCGTCGAAGATCACAGGGGCTTTCAGGCGGCTGGCCAGCAATTCGAAGTCTGGCGCCTTGAACTGCCGCCACTCGGTGCAGATCACCAGGGCATCGGCGCCGCCCAGGGTGGCTTCCGGGGTGCCCATCAGGGTCAGGCGCTCATCGTGGCCATACAGGCGCTGCGCCTCGGGCATGGCCTCGGGGTCGAAGGCGCGGACACTGGCGCCCGCCGCCCACAAGGCCTCCATCAGGGTGCGGCTGGGGGCGTCGCGCATGTCGTCGGTGTTGGGTTTGAACGACAGCCCCCAGAGCGCGAAGGTACGCCCCTTGAGTTGGCCACCGTAGTAGCTGTGGATGCGCTCGAAGAGTTTGTTCTTCTGCCGCTGGTTCACCGCTTCCACGGCGCGCAGCAGGTCGTTGGAGCATTGCGCTTCCTCGGCGCTCTGGATCAGGGCCTGGACGTCCTTGGGGAAGCACGAGCCGCCGTAGCCGCAGCCGGGGTAGATGAAGTGGTAGCCGATGCGCGGGTCGGCGCCCATGCCCTGGCGGACCGCCTCGATATCGGCGCCCAGGTGTTCGGCCAGCTCGGCCATCTGGTTGATGAAGCTGATCTTGGTGGCGAGCATGCAGTTGGCGGCGTACTTGGTCAGCTCCGCGCTGCGCAGGTTCATGCTGATGATGCGGTCATGGTTGCGGTTGAACGGCTCGTAGATTTCCCGCATCAGCGCCATCGTGTCGGGGCGCTCGCAACCGATGACGATACGGTCGGGCTTGCGGCAGTCGGCCAGCGCCGAGCCTTCCTTGAGGAATTCGGGGTTGGAGACGATATCGAAGTCCAGGCTGCGACCTGCCTCGGCGAGCACCGCCAGCACACGGGCTTTCACGCGGTCGCCCGTGCCCACCGGGACGGTGGACTTCTCGACGATGACCACCGGCTGGGTGCGATGGCGGGCGATGCCTTCGGCCACCGCCAGCACGGCGCGCAGGTCGGCCGAGCCATCGGCCTGCGGCGGGGTGCCGACGGCGATGAACTGCACGCGGCCATGGGCGGCGGCCTCGGCGACGTCGCTGGTGAAGTGCAGGCGTCCCGCTTCCAGGTTGTCCCTCACCAGCTCGGCCAGGCCCGGCTCGAAGATGCTGATCTGGCCGCGTTTGAGCTTGGCGATCTTGTCTTCGTCGATGTCCATGCACAGGACGTCATGGCCGACCTCGGCCATGACCGCGGCTTGTACCAGGCCGACATAACCGATTCCGAATACGCTGATTTTCATGATGTGTCTCCCCCGAAGGGATTCGAAGCGGGATGAAGGTCAATCGAGCTGCGTGCGCTCGGGGTGAGCGTGGCGGGGTTCGATGACCGTTGTTCTGTCTGTGCGTCGCGGGGCGTTGATGACGATGACGCCGGCAATCACCAGGGCGACGCCCAGGGTTCGTGGCAGGCTCAGCGGCTCGGCGAAACCGGGCAGCCAGGCGGCGCCGAGGTAGACGAAGGCATAGCTGAGGCTGAGCAGTGAGTAGGCGCGGCTCAGGGGCAGGTGCCGGAGAGCGAGCAGCCAGCAGAGCATCGACAGGGCATAGGCCAGCACCGCGCCGGCCAGTACCAGCAGTGCCGGCACGTCGAGCTGGGCAGGGTCGAACGGCCAGTGGCTGGGCAGGCGCGTCATGCTCCAGCGCATGCCCAACTGAGCGAAGCTGACCAGCAGCACGCTGCCCAGGGCGAAGAGAATGCCGCGCTTCATGCGTGCATCCCCAGCAGCGCCACGCCGCCGACGATCAGCGCCACGCCGAGCCAGTGGCGGGCATCGATGCGCTCATGGAACAGGCGGCTCGCCAGCAGGGTGACCAGCACGAAGTTCAGGCTCAGCATCGGGTAGGCGATGCTCACCTCCAGGCGCTGCAGTACCAGCAGCCAGAGCAGCAGGCCGCTGCCCAGGCTGGCAACGGCCAGCAGCAGCCAGGGCGAGAAGAGCTTCGCCGCGATGCCGCCCGGTGCGTCGCGCCAGCTTTCCACGGCAAACTTCTGCGCCAGCTGGCCCAGGCAGGTGAGCAGGCAGACGGCGGCCAGCAGCAGGGCGGTCATGGCGCGGCCCGGGGGATCAGCAGGACCACGATGTGGTTCTGTCGGTAGCTGATGGCGTCGCGCGGCAACATCGCCAGTTCCGCCTCGTCGCTGGCGCTGTTCACGCGCATCACCACACCGATGGAGCCTTCGGCGCGGGCACGATCGATCCAGGCGTGAATGTCCCCGGGAGCGATACTGCGTCCCTGGCCTTCGGGATAGCCCAGGCCGTACTTCAGCTCGCCCTGGGTGTTGAACAGGGTGACGTCGCTGCGCCCGGTGCGCCAGGCCAGCGCCGTGGCGGCGCCCAGGTCGTTGCTCAGCAGGCTGCGGGCGCCCTTGAGTTCGTTCAGGTGTTCGGCGATGAACTGGTCGGGCATCTTGCTATCGACCATCCTGTTCGGCAGGGCATTGGGCACCAGCGCCACCAGCAGCCAGGCGGCGAAAGCCGGCGCGGCCCAGAAGCGGTTGGGGCGCAGCAGTTGCAGCAGGCCGGTGATGATCCAGGCCACGCAGACCAGCGCGATCATCAGGACGCTGGGCAATTCGTCGTGGTATTGCGGGTTGCGCGCCTGCATGACCAGCAGACCAGCCAGGGCGCCGCTGCCCAGTGCCAGGTTGAGCGCGCCATTGAGGCGCAGGGCGATTGCCTTGCGTTGCTCCAGCGCCCGCGCGAGGCTGTCTGCCATCAGCAGGGCCAGCGGCGCGAAGCACGGCATGATGTAGGTCGGCAGCTTGCCCTTGGCCAGGCTGAAGAACAGGAAGGGCATGATGAACCACAGCAGCAGGAACAGCCCTTTCGCGTCGCGCCAGCCTTTGAAGCCGTCGCGCAGCGCCGGGAGGACCAGCACCGCCCAGGGCAGCGCGCTGGCGAACAGCAGCGGCACGAAGAACCAGAAGGGGCGGGTGTGCTGCGCATCCTCACCGGCGAAGCGGCGGATGTGCTCGTGCCAGAAGAAGAAGTTCCAGAAGTCCGGTTCGCGGGTCTGGATCATCAGCGCCCAGGGCGCGCAAACCAGTACCGCCACCAGCACGGCGAGCGGCCCATGGCGCAGCAGGTCGCCCAGGCGTCGGCGCAGCAGCGCGTAGGGCAGGCCGACGATCACCGGCAGCAGCAGGGCGAGGAAACCCTTGGTCATCAGCCCCAGTGCGCTGGCGGCGCCCAGCAGGGCCCAGGCGGCGAAGCGTTCGCGCGGGGTAGCGGCGTCGAATGCGAACCACAGTGCGGCCAGGCTGAGGTTCACGCACAGGGTGAACTGCGGATCGAGGTTCGCGTAGCCGGCTTGCCCGGCGATCAGGCCGAAGCTCATGTAGAGCAGGCCGGCCAGCCAGGTTCGGCGCGGGTCGTTCCACAGCCGGCGAGCCACCAGGATCACCAGCAGGGTGCTCAGTGCGGTGGCCAGCGCCGAGGCGAAGCGCACACCGAACAGGTTCTGCCCGAACACGGCCTGGCTGGCCGCGATGAGCCAGTAGCCGCCGGTGGGTTTCTCGAAGTAGCGCAGGCCGAGCAGGTGCGGGGATACCCAGTCGCCACTCTGCAGCATGGCTTGTGAGATCTGCGCGTTGCGCGACTCGTCGGGAATCCACAGGCCATGAAAGGCCATCGGCAGCAGGATGCAGAGGACGAAGGCGGCCAGCAACGTCGGGTAGGCCAGGCGCTTCATGCGTGCTGCACCCCCAGCCAGCCTTCGCGGCCGGCCAGTTCGCCGCGCACCAGGCTGGCGACGGGCAGGGTGGTCGCATCGTCCGGCAACAGCCGGCCCAGCGGAACGAAGCGGATGCCGGAGGCCCGTGCCTGGGCCAGCAGGCGGCGGAAGTCGTGGGCCATGAGAATGCCCTCGACTTCGGCGTGAATGGTGTACACGTTCAGCGCGTCCATGTCGAAACGGGAAAGGATGTAGTCGTTGAAGGCGGAGGGTGGCAGTTGCGGCCCCACGACCTCGTCGAAGGTCGGCAGGTCCACCGGGATCTGCGGGGTGCCGGCGCGGCCGTCGGCCAGGCGCGGGCGGAACAGCGAGCGGCCGCGGCAATCGCTGTTGTAGCGCAAGCCGAAGCGCTCCTTGGCTTCCACGGTGCGTTCGTCGGCACGCCAGCCGGCGGCTGCCGAACACTGCACGGCCTCGCCGAGAATGTCGGCGAGGGTGTCTATGCCCCGGCGAATCTGTTCTTCCAGTTGCTGTTGGTTCCAGTGGCCGGCGTTGGCCTGCCAGCCGTGGTGGTCCCAGGCGTGCAGGCCGACTTCGTGGCCGGCGTCGCGGGCGCGCCGCATCAGGTGCCCCAGGTCCTGGCCGATCAGCTTGCCCGGCCAGGCGGTGCCGGCCAGCAGGATGTCCCAGCCATAGAGCCCGGCGGCGTTGGAACGCAGCATCTTCCACAGGAACTGCGGACGCACCAGGCGCCACAGGTGCCGCCCCATGTTGTCGGGGCCGACGCTGAAGAAGAAGGTTGCCTTCACTTCGGCCTCTTCGAGCATGTCCAGCAACCGGGGCACGCCGTCACGGGTGCCGCGGTAGGTGTCCACGTCGATGCGCAGTCCTGCCCTCATCAGGCGATGCTTTTCAGCGGGAAGGCATGGGGAGCGCCGCCAGCCCGCTCGGCCAGGGCTTCGCGCAGGAAGAAGTCCAGGGTCTTGCCGATGGTGGCCGACAACTCCACGCTGGGCTGCCAGTTCAGCAGGCGACGGGCATTCTCGATGCTCGGCTTGCGGTGCGACACGTCCTGGTAGCCGTCGCCGTAGAAGCTGCGGCTTTCCACTTCGCGGAAGCCGGCGAAGGGTGGGAACTGGTGGCGCAGCGGATGGGCCTCGAACTGGCGCAACAGTTCCTCGCCCAGCTGGCGGATGCTGGCTTCGTTGTCCGGGTTGCCGATGTTGACGATCTGCCCGTCGCAACGGTTGCCGTCGTTGTCGATGATCCGCGCCAGCGCCTCGATGCCGTCGTCCACGTCGGTGAAGCAGCGCTTCTGTTCGCCGCCGTCGACCAGGCGGATCGGCGTGCCTTCCACCAGGTGCAGGATCAGTTGGGTGATCGCCCGCGAGCTGCCGATGCGCGCCGAATCCAGGCGGTCCAGTCGCGGCCCCATCCAGTTGAACGGACGGAACAGGGTGAACTTCAGGCCCTTCTGGCCGTAGGCCCAGATGACGCGGTCGAGCAATTGCTTGGAGACCGAGTAGATCCAGCGCTGCTTGTTGATCGGGCCGACGATGAGGTTGGAGGTGTCTTCGTCGAAGTTGGCGTCGCTGCACATGCCGTACACCTCGGAGGTGGACGGGAAGATCACGCGCTTGCCGTACTTCACGCAATAGCGGACCAGCTTGAGGTTTTCCTCGAAGTCCAGCTCGAACACGCGCAGCGGGTTGCGGGTGTATTCGATGGGCGTGGCGATGGCCACCAGCGGCAGGACCACGTCGCACTTCTTGATGTGGTACTCGATCCACTCGGTGTGGATGCTGATGTCGCCTTCGACGAAGTGGAAGTCCGGGTTGCCCTTCAGTCGCTCGATGGCGTCGGAGCCGATGTCCAGCCCGTAGACCTCGTAGTTGCCGTCGCGCAGCAGGCGCTCGGACAGGTGGTTGCCGATGAAGCCGTTGACCCCGAGGATCAGCACGCGGGTCTTGCGCTTGGGTTTGCCGACGGCGCCGTGCAGGCGCGAGCCGTCCACCAGGCCCATCTCGCGGGCCAGTTGCGGGCCGGCCAGGAACAGGCCGCTGTCACCCTGCTGGCCGGAGAGGATCTCCAGGGAGTCCTGGCCACAGGCGATGCGCAGGGGCTCGACACTGATCACCGAGCCCGGGGCCATGGCGTTGTTGCCGGCAACCACTCGGGAGCTCCAGACGATCAGCTTGCGCTCGCCCACCGGGGCGAAGGCGCCGGGGTAGGGCTGGGTCACGGCGCGCACCAGGTTGTGCAGTTCGCGGGCCGGGCGCTTCCAGTCCAGCTGGCCGTCCGCCGGGGTGCGGCGGCCGAAGTAGCTGGCGCGGGATTCGTCCTGGGCGACTTCCTGCAGCTCGCCGCGCGCCAGGCGCGGCAGGGCAGCGGCAAGCAGCTCGCGGGTGGCTTCGCGCAGCTTGCCGTGCAGGATCAGGGCGGTGTCGTCGGCGCCGATCGAGACGCTCTGCTGGGCGAGGATGCCACCGGCATCGGCGCGCTTGACCATGCGGTGCAGGGTCACGCCGGTCTCGCTCTCGCCGTTGACCAGCACCCAGTTGGCCGGGGCGCGGCCTCGGTAGCGCGGCAGCAGCGAGCCGTGCAGGTTGTAGGCGCCCTGGCTGGCGCAGGCGAGCAACTCTTCACAGAGCAGGTGGCGGTAGTAGAAGGAGAAGATGAACCTGGGTTGCAGCTCGCGGATGCGCGCGACCCACAGCGGGTGGTTGACGTCTTCCGGGGCGTGCACCGGGATGCCCAGGCGCGCGCAGAGCTGTGCCACCGAACCGTAGAAGCGGTTTTCCTGGGGATCGTCGGCGTGGGTGAAGACGGCGTCGATCTGGTAACCGGCGGCGAGCAGCGCTTCGATGCCGGCGCAGCCGAAGTCGTGGTAGGCGAAGACGATGGTCTGCTGGGTCATGGCTGGATGGACTCGAGAGAAGGGGCGGAAGAGGAAATCTGCAGGCGTGCCGCATCGGTGCGGACGATGCGCTCGATGAAGAAGCGGGGGCGGGCGCGCACGTCGTTGTACATGCGGCCCAGGTACTCGCCGAGCAGACCCATGCCGACCAGCTGCACGCCGGTGAACATGAACAGCACGGCGAACAGCACGAACACCCCATGGCCGGCCCAGGCGGCGCCGAACAGCAGGCGCAGCACCAGCAGCGTCAGGGCGAAGGCAAAGCCGGCCACCGCCATGCCGCCGCCGACGAAGGACAGCAGGCGCAGCGGCGAGGTGGTCATGCAGGTGACCAGGTCGAACATCAGGTTGATCAGCCGCAGGAAGTCGTACTTCGACTCACCGTGCTCGCGCTCGGCGTGGGCCACGAGGATTTCGCTGGTGTGGCGGGCGAAGCTGTTGGCCAGGATCGGGATGAAGGTGCTGCGTTCGCGGCAGGCGAGCATCGCCTTGACGATGCTCGCGCGGTAGGCGCGCAGCATGCAGCCGTAGTCGTTCATGGCGACGCCGGTGGAACGCTGCACCGCGAGGTTGATCAGCTTCGACGGCCAGCGGCGCAGGGCCGAGTCCTGGCGCTGCTGGCGCACGCTGCCGACCACGTCGTAGCCCTTGGCGGCTTCCTGCACCAGGCGCGGGATTTCTTCCGGCGGGTTCTGCAGGTCGGCGTCGAGGGTGATCACCAGGTCGCCCTGGCACTGCTCGAAGCCGGCCATGATCGCCGCGTGCTGGCCGTAGTTGCGGTTGAGGATCACCGCCACCACGTGGCTGCCCGGCGCCTCGGCGGCCTCCTGCAGCAACTCGGCGGAGTTGTCGCGGCTGCCGTCGTCGATCAGCACGATTTCGTAGTCGCGGCCCAGTTGCTCGCAGGCGGCGGTGGTGCGGCGCAGCAGCTCGGGCAGGCTGGCCTCTTCGTTGTACACCGGGATGACGATGGACACGCGGTGGATCGGATAGGGTTTCACGGTGGCGTTACCGGAGCAGGGTTTCGATGGCGTCGACCACGCGGTCCTGGTCGGCCTGGGTCATGTCGGGGAACAGCGGGATGGAGACGATCCGCGAGGCGTTCCACTCGGTGTTGGGCAAGCGCACGCGTGGGTAGCGCTGGCGGTAGTAGCTGTGCAGGTGGCTGCCGATGAAGTGGATGCCGGTGCCGATGCCACGCTGTTGCAGGCCCTGCATGAAGGCGTCGCGATCCAGGCCGCAGCGCTCCTCGTCGATGCGCAGGACGTACAGGTGCCAGGCGTGTCGCTGCGGGTAGCTCGGCAGCGCCAGGGGTTGTACCGGCAGGTGTTCCAGGCGCTCGGCATAGGCCGCCGCCAGCTCGGCGCGGCGGGCGTTGATGGCTCCCAGCTTCTGCAGCTGTACCAGCGCGATGGCGGCGTTGATGTCGGTGAGGTTGTACTTGTAGCCCGGCTCCACCACCTGGGCCTGGGGCTTGCGGCCGTGGGTCAGGCGGTCGTAGGCGTCGACACCCAGGCCGTGGAATTTCAGGGTGCGCACACGGTTGGCCAGGACTTCGTCGTCGGTGACGAACATGGCGCCTTCGGCACAGGTCAGGTTCTTGATCGCGTGGAAGGAGAAGATCGCTGTGCCGCGTTGGCCCACCGGGCGGCCGCGGTAGAAGGTGCCGGCAGCGTGAGCGGCGTCCTCGATCACCGGGATGCCATGGCGCAGGCCGAGCTCGTCGATCGGGTCCATGTCGCAGGCCGCGCCGGCGTAGTGCACCGGGATGATCGCGCGGGTACGCGGGGTGATGGCGGCCTCGATGCGCGCTGCGTCGGTCATCAGAGTGTCGTGGTCGACATCGACGAACACCGGCGTGGCGCCCAGCAGGCTGATCATGTTGACGGTGGACACCCAGGTCTGCGACGGGGTGATCACTTCATCGCCCGGGCCGATGCCCAGGGCCAGCAGCGCCAGGTGCATGCCGCCGGTGGCCGACGACAGCGCCACGGCATGGCGGCAGCCGATGGCATCGGCGAAGCGCTGTTCCAGTTCATGGTTCTTCGGGCCGGTGGTGATCCAACCCGAACGCAGGACTTCATTGACTGCCTGGATCTCTTCCTCGCCGATGCTGGGGCGGGAAAAGGGAAGGAAGGGTGTTTCCATGGCTTGTTCCAGTGGCCGTAACGGCTCTGTCAGAGGATGAGAGAACGCTACGGGGGAGATCGTTAAGAAGCCGTTAAGTGGATGTCGTGTTTCCGTTCGTCGGCCGAACTTGCGACATGCAGCATCAGGGGGCTGGAAGTGCGGTGAGGGAATGGTCTGAAAACGACACGGCCAATGTCGGAAAACGCTGTTGAACACTCGTTCATCCTTGGCTATGGTGGCCCCACGCTTCTGCGAACCCTTTCGCAGGACATTCCGTCATTCGGATGAGGCCCTTGCATGCGTTATTCGTCGCTTGTGGACAGGATGGTCGGACCCGGCGTCGCTGCCTGGGACATTCACTACGCCGCCATTGCCGCCCAGCGCGCCGGCCGCGACGTGATAGTGCTCAGCGTTGGCGATCCGGATTTCGCCACCCCGGACTTCATCACCGATGCCGCCGTCGCTTCGTTACGCGCAGGGGATACGCACTACAGCGACGTGGCCGGGCGGCCCGATTTGCGCCAGGCCATTGCCGCGCTTCACCAGCGACGCTGCGGGCAGGCGGTGGCGGCGGAAAACGTCATCGTCGTCGCCGGTGCGCAGAACGGCCTGTTCGCCGCCGCGATGTGCCTGCTGGAGAAGGGCGATGAGGTCATCACCTTCGACCCGGTCTACGTCACCTACGAAGCCACGCTGAAGTCCACCGGCGCTGTGCTGGTCGGGGTTCCGACCCGCCCGGAAAACGGCTTCCGCCCACTGGCCGCCGATATCGCCGCGGCGATCACGCCGCGCACCAAGGCGATCTTCCTCGCCAACCCGAGCAACCCCACCGGCGTGGTGCTGACCCGAGAGGAACTGCTGGCCATCGCCGAGCTGGCGCGGGCCCACGATCTCTGGGTCGTGGTGGACGAGGTCTACGAGGGCCTGACCTTCGAACGCGAACACCAGAGCTTCGCCGCGCTGCCGGGTATGGCCGAGCGCACGCTGAGCATCGGCAGCCTGTCGAAATCCCATGCGATGACTGGCTGGCGCACTGGCTGGGTGATCGCCAACCCGACACTGGTCGGGCACCTGGAAAACCTCGCGCTGAACATGTTCTACGGCCTGCCGGGCTTCGTGCAGGAGGCCGCCCGGGTCGCCGTCGAGCACCACGACGAGGTGGTGCAGTCGATGCGCGAGGTGTATCGCCGCCGCCGCGACCTGGTGGTCGCCGCGCTCAGCGATTGCCCGCGGGTGAAGGTGCTGTCGCCCGAAGCCGGCATGTTCGTCATGGTCGACGTGCGCGACACCGGCCTCAGCTCGCTGGACTTCTCCTGGCAGCTGTTCCATGCCACCGGGGTTTCGGTGCTCGATGCGGCGGCCTTCGGCCCGCAGGCCAATGGGTTCGTGCGGCTGTCCTTCGGCCTGAGCGACGAGAGCATGGCGGAGGCCTGTGCGCGGATCATCCGCTTCGTTGAATCCCTTCCCGCAAACGCAGAACCTGTAGGAACGAGGGGGGCGCCCCAGCCCTTGCTCGCGAACGCACTTGAGGTTTCGGAAGTCGAGCCGGGTTCGCGAGCAAGCTCGCTCCTGCACAAAGCTGATCCGCTAGCGACCAGGCCAGTGATCGAGGTGCGCGATATCCACAAGCGCTTCGGCGAGTTCGAAGTGCTCAAGGGCGTGTCGCTGTCTGCCCGCGAAGGCGAGGTGATCTCGCTGATCGGCGCCAGCGGCTCGGGCAAGAGCACCCTGCTGCGCTGCATCAACATGCTGGAGATTCCCAACCAGGGCTCGGTCACCGTCAACGGCGAGACCATCGGCCTGACGCAGAACCGCCAGGGCGAGCCGATGGTGGCCGACCAGAAGCAGCTCACGCGTATCCGCTCGCAGCTGGGCATGGTGTTCCAGAGCTTCAACCTGTGGCCGCACCGCACCGTGCTGGAGAACCTGATCGAGGCACCGACCTTCGTCCTGCACGAGAGCAAGGCCGAGGCCCGCGAACGCGCCGAGGCGCTGCTGGAGCGCGTCGGCCTGGCCGAGAAGCGCCACGAGTACCCGGCCTTCCTTTCCGGCGGCCAGCAGCAGCGCGTGGCGATTGCCCGCGCCCTGGCCGTGCGGCCGAAGGTGATGCTGTTCGACGAACCGACCTCGGCGCTGGACCCGGAGCTGGTGGGCGAAGTGCTGAAGGTGATCCGTTCGCTGGCCGAGGAGGGGCGCACCATGATCCTGGTGACCCACGAAATGGCCTTCGCCCGCGACGTATCGAGCCACGTGGCGTTCCTGCACAAGGGCCTGATCGAGGAGGAGGGCACCGCCGAGGAAGTCTTTTCGCGGCCGCGCAGCGAGCGCTGCCGGCAGTTCGTCAACGCGCACCAGAATCGCTGACCGATGCCGCGCTGTCGGCGCATCGATGAGCGTGACCCAACACTAAATAAAACAATGCAGGGGATCACGATGAACAAGAAAGGTCTGTGCAATCTGATGGTGGGTGCGGCGATGCTGGTGGCCGGCGTGGCAAGCGCCCAGGCCGAGACGATTCGTTTCGCCCTGGCCGCCGAACCCTACCCGCCGTTCTCGCAGAAGCAGCCCGATGGCAGCTGGGTCGGCTTCGAGCCGGACCTGATCCACAAGGTCTGCGCCGAGATGAAGGCGACCTGCGAGATCGACGAAGTGGCCTGGGACGGCATCATCCCGGCACTGCTGGCGAAGAAGATCGACGTGATCTTCAACTCCCTGTCGATCACCGATGAGCGCGAGAAGCAGATCGCCTTCAGCCGCCCCTACTACGACACGCCCGTCGCCGTCGCCGCGCCCCAGGCGGTGGACGTGCAGATCAGCCCCGAAGGCCTGAAGGGCAAGACCATCGGCGTGCAGATTTCCACGGTCAGCTCCAACTACCTCAAGCAGTACTACGAGAAGATCGCCGACGTGCGCTACTACGACACCCAGGACTCGGTGAATGCCGACCTGGTGGCCGGGCGCATCGACCTGATGATGGCCGACGGCATCGCCGTGGCGTCCTTCGTCAAGTCGCCGGACGCCCAGGCTGCCGGCATCGTCAACAAGGGTGAGGTGAAGTACGACCCGCTGTTCGGCCGTGGCGTTGGCGCCGGTCTGCGCAAGGGCGATACCGAGCTGAAGGCGAAGATGGACGAGGCCATCGGCAAGCTGCTCGCCAGCGACGACTACAAGGCGCTGTCGGACAAGTACTTCGGCATGAGCGTCGCGCCCAAGCAATAACCCGGCGCGAGCCACTCCCGCGCCCCGGTCGGGCGCGGGAATGAAAGCGAGGTAGCGTCATGCAAAGCATCTTCGACCTGATCGGTTTCGGCCCCACCGGCTGGGGCCCGGCCCTGCTCAAGGGGCTGCTGGTCACCCTGCAGATTTCCGTCGGCGCCTTCCTGGTCGGCCTGCTGATCGGCCTGGCCGCGGCCAGTGCCAAGATCGGCGGGCCGCGTCCGCTGGCCATGCTCGCGCGTGGCTACACCACGCTGTGCCGGGCAGTGCCGGAGCTGCTGCTGATCCTGCTGCTGTTCTACGTCGGCTCCATGGGCCTGAACCAGTTCTTCGAGTGGCTCGGCTACGGCCAGGTGAAGCTCAACGGCATGATGGTGGCCATCGTCGTGCTCGGCCTGGTGCAGGGCGCCTACGCCTCGGAGATCTTCCGTGGCGCCATCCAGTCGATTCCCTATGGCCAGATCGAAGCGGCGCGCGCCTATGGCATGCACGGCTTCGGCCTGTTCCGCCGGGTGACCCTGCCGATGATGGCGCCCAACGCCCTGGCCGGCATGGCCAACCTGTGGGTCAACCTGATCAAGGACAGCGCACTGATCAGCGTGGTGGGCACCAACGAGTTGCTCTACACCGCCAAGCAGGCCGCCGGATCGACCCGCCACTACCTGACCTTCTACCTCACCGCGGCGGCGCTGTACTACGTGCTCACCGTGCTTTCCAACCTGTTCGCGGGCTACCTGGAGCGGCGTTTCCGCCGCTGGATTCCGGCGGTCTGAACGAGGCGCGGCGATGAACGAACACTGGTTATTCGTCTACGGTGCCCTGTTGCTCAAGGGCCTGGGCACCACCCTGGTGATCCTGCTGATTTCCGCCACGCTGGGCTTCGTGCTGGCGCTGGGTGTGGCGCTGGCGCGGATGTCGCGCAACTTCCTGGTCTCGCGCCTGGCGCTGGCATACACCAGCGTGATTCGCGGCACACCGTTGCTGGTGCAGATCTACATCTTCTACTACGGCCTGGGCAGCCTGTTCGCGCAGTTCCCGCTGATCCGCGGCAGCTTCCTCTGGCCGTACCTGCGCGATGGCTTCTGGTACATCGTCATCGCACTGATCCTCTCGGTCGGCGCCTACGTCGGCGAGGTGGTGCGCGGCGGTCTGAAGGCGGTGCCGCGCGGCGAGCTGGAAGCAGCCGCGGCGTTCGGCATGAACCGCAAACTGGTGCTCTACCGTGTCTGGCTGCCGCGGGCGATCCGCCTGCTGCTGCCGACCCTGGCAGGGGAGAGCGTGATGCTGCTCAAGTCCACCGCGCTGGCTTCCACCATTGCCGTGGTCGACCTGCTCGGCGCGGCCAACGTGGTACGTGCGCAGACTTTCCAGGTGTACGAACCGCTGTTGCTGGTGGCGGCGATCTACATCTGCCTGACCTTCATCATCGAGGCGCTGTTCGCCATGCTGGAGCGCACCACGCCGGTTCGGCGCGAGGCGAGCAAAGCGACGCAGCGGTCCTGGCTGGGCAAACGCCGGGCGCGGACAGCGGTGTGATCAGGCGTAGGCGCCGCGGCGCAGGCCCTCTACCCAGCAGCGGCTGAGTTCGAGGCCGTCCTCGGCACTGAAGGTGGTGGGGTTCAGGCACCACTCCAGCCACAACCCGTCGAGCATGGCGGACAGGCCGATGGCGGCCAGGCGCGGGCGCGCCACGCGGAAGCCTTCGGCGCTGGCGAGGTCGCTGATGAGTTTTTCCAGGATGGCGAGGTAGGTGTGGTAACCGCGCTCGTGGGCGTCGTTCACCGGCGGCGAGTGGCGGATCAGGCTCCAGAACACCACCCAGGGGCTGAGCAGGTCGGGGTCCAGCACCTGGGGCGAGAAGGAGCTGGTGAGGAAGGCTTCCATGCGTGCCGCGGGCTCGCTGCCGACGGCGTCGACCTGCTGGTAGAGCGCCTGGGTGACCTCGCTGGCGAGGGTTTCATAGGCCTGGGCGACCAGCGCGTCGATGCTGCCGAAATGGTGGTTCACCAGGCCGACGGCGACGCCGGCCTCCCTGGCGATGCGGCGTACCGAGATGCCCGCGTGGCCGTCGGCGACCAGGCACTTGAGGCAGGCGCGCACGAGATGGTCGCGGCGTTCCTCCGAGGTGGCGCGCTGGGCTTTCTGGCGGGGCATGTCCACGGTACGGCATCCTTTTGCGGCGTGCCGGCAAGCGGCGACAGGCTTGGATACTAGGAGGCGCCGGGGAAGATTTCCACGGGCGATTCGGACAGAGGAGAGGGCTTGTGATCGAAGACGTATCCTTCAGCGTGCCGGGTGATTCCGGTGCGCAGCTGCGTGTGCGAGCGTGGCGTATCGATGGCGGTCGACCGGGGCCGCAGGTGCACCTTCAGGCTGGCATTCACGCCGATGAAATCGCCGGGATGCTGGTGCTCCACGAACTGCTGCCACGCCTGCACGATGCTGCCGAACGGGGTGTGCTCAACGGCAGTGTGACCGTCGTGCCGCAGGCCAATCCCTTCGGCATCGGGCAGTTTCGCCAGGGGCGGATCCTCGGCCGAAACCACGAGGCGACCTCGCGCAATTTCAACCGAGGCTTCATCGCCTCGGCGGCCGCCAGCGGCACCCTGGACAACCTCACGCTGTGGCAGAAAAGCGTGGCCGAACTGGCCGCGCCGGCGGACATCGTGCTCGACCTGCACACCGATGACGAGGCGTTGCAGTACGTGTACATCCACGAGTGCTTCTGGCCGGCCGCGCAGGACCTTGCCGCCGCGCTGCAAGCGGAGCTGGCGATCATCTGGGAAGGCGATGGCGACGGGGCGTTCGAAGAGGTCGTGATCGCCCCGTGGCTGGCCGGGCAGCGCTTCGAGGGGCGGCTGGTGGCGACGGTCGAGCTGCGCGGGCAGGGCGACGTCAGCGATGCGCTGGCGCAGCAGGATGCCGATGGCCTCTACCGCTTCCTCGGCGCCCGTGGCGTGGTCACGGACGCCGGGCCGTTGCCGGAGTGGAAGGGCGTCGCTACGCCCATGGGCTTCATGGAAACCGTGTTCGCTCCCGCGGCGGGCGTGCTGGTGTTCGAGCGGGAGCTGGGCGAGTTCGTTGAGGCCGGCGAGCGCTTCGCGCGCATCATCGCCCGTCCTGGTGATGCCAGCAGCGAACACATCCTGCGCGCGCCGCAGGGCGGACTGTTCGCCACGCGCTACCGCGACCGGCTGATTCCCCAGGGCGCCATCGCGGGCAAGTTCACCGGTACGGCGCCTTCGAGCACCTACAGCTGCGGGGCGCTCGATCCTTGACTCGGCTCCCCCTGTAGGAGCGCCCCACGGGCGCGATCGCGGGCATGGCCCGCTCCTGCAGGGAGCCCGGTGCGTGCACGGCACGGGCACGGACGTGTCCAAATGAACGCAGTGGTTCCAGTCGGTGGCATCAATGAAAACGCCCGCACAAGGCGGGCGTTTTTCAAACGGCGAACTCAGTGGTGTTCGCGGGTGGCGCGGAAGGTGATGTCCGGCCAGCGCTCTTCCATCAGGCTCAGGTTGACGCGGGTCGGGGCCAGGTAGGTGAGGTGCCCGCCGCCGTCCACGGAGAGGTTCTCGAAGGCCTTGTCCTTGAACTCCTTGAGCTTCTTCTCGTCCTTGCACTCGATCCAGCGCGCGGACCAGACGTTGATCTGCTCGTAGGCGCACTCGACCTTGTATTCCTCCTTCAGGCGGCTGGCGACGACGTCGAACTGCAGCACGCCGACGGCGCCGAGGATGATGTCGTTGTTGCGCTCGGGGAAGAACACCTGGGTGGCGCCTTCCTCGGCCAGTTCCTGCAGGCCCTGGCGCAGCTGCTTGGATTTCAGCGGGTCCTTCAGGCGCACGCGGCGGAACAGCTCCGGGGCGAAGTGCGGGATGCCGGTGAAGCCCAGCGCCTCGCCTTCGGTGAAGGTGTCGCCGATCTGGATGGTGCCGTGGTTGTGCAGACCGATGATGTCGCCGGCGAAAGCCTCTTCCAGCTGCTCACGCTCGCTGGAGAAGAAGGTCAGTGCGTCGGCGATCTTCACGTCCTTGCCCAGGCGCACGTGGCGCATCTTCATGCCCTTCTCGTACTTGCCCGAGCAGATGCGCATGAAGGCGATGCGGTCGCGGTGTTTCGGGTCCATGTTCGCCTGAATCTTGAACACGAAGCCGGAGAACTTCTCCTCGGTCGGCGCTACGGTGCGCTCGTGGGCGCCACGCTCCAGCGGCTGCGGGGCCCAGTCGACGATGCAGTCCAGGACCTGGTCGACCCCGAAGTTGCCCAGCGCGGTACCGAAGAACACCGGGGTCATCTCGCCCTTGAGGAAGGCGTCCTTGTCGAACTCGTGGCAGGCGCCCTGCACCAGCTCCAGCTCTTCGAGGAAGTTGTCGTAGAGGTCGCCCAGGTGTGCGCGCGCCTCGTCCGAGTCGAGCTTGTCGATGACCTGGGTCTCGATGCGCTCGTGGCCGTGGCCCGGCACGTAGACGATGATCTTGTCCTGGGCGAGGTGGTACACGCCCTTGAAGTCGCGGTAGCAACCGATCGGCCAGGTGATCGGCGCGGCCTTGATCTTCAGCACCGCTTCGATCTCGTCGAGCAGCTCGATCGGGTCGCGGATGTCGCGGTCGAGTTTGTTGATGAAGCTGACGATGGGCGTGTCGCGCAGCCGGCAGACTTCCATCAGGGCGATGGTGCGCGGCTCGACGCCCTTGCCGCCGTCGAGGACCATCAGCGCCGAGTCCACCGCGGTCAGGGTGCGGTAGGTGTCTTCGGAGAAGTCTTCGTGGCCGGGGGTGTCGAGCAGGTTGATCATGTGCTCGCGGTAGGGGAACTGCATCACCGAGGTGGTGATGGAGATGCCGCGCTGCTTCTCCATCTCCATCCAGTCGGAGGTGGCGTGACGGTCGGACTTGCGCGACTTCACGGTACCGGCGACGGCAATCGCCTTGCCCATCAGCAGGAGCTTCTCGGTAATGGTGGTCTTACCGGCGTCGGGGTGGGAAATGATCGCGAACGTGCGGCGCTTCGCGACTTCGGCGGCTTGGATGCTCATGGATGGGTGCCTGGTCGATTCGGTGAAGACGGGCGGCGAGCGGCCCGAAAAACGCGGGATTATAGCCTGATTCGAGGCGCCGCCGGCAGACCCGGCGACGCAAGGCTCAAGGTCCCTGGAGGGCGCCGTCAGTGCTCGCTGTCGGCCACGGGCTCGGCGCCCTTGTAGATGCGCCGCACCAGCGGGCCGATGGACAGGCCCTGGAGCAGGATCGACACCAGCACCACCACGTAGGTCAGGCTGAGGATCAGGTCGCGTTGCTCGCCCAGCGGCAGGGACAGCGCCAGGGCGACCGAGACACCGCCGCGCAGGCCGCCCCAGACGAGAATGCGGATGGTGCCGGCGGGCACCTGGCGGCGGCCGTTCTCGGTCTGGCGCAGTACGACGATGGCCGGGGCCACGGTGAGCAGGCGCGAGATCAGCACCGCGCCGCCGAGGGCGAAGGCGGCCACCACGTGCAGCCAGTTGAACGGCAGCAGGAGCAGTTCCAGGCCGATCAGGGC
This sequence comes from Enterobacterales bacterium AE_CKDN230030158-1A_HGKHYDSX7, assembly GCA_046940325.1. Lineage (GTDB taxonomy): Bacteria > Pseudomonadota > Gammaproteobacteria > Pseudomonadales > Pseudomonadaceae > Pseudomonas. The sequence continues at coordinate 188,052 of JBKYMN010000009.1, forward strand.
GAACAGCAGGGCGTTGAGGATCTCGTCGATCAGTTCCCAGAACTTGTCGATGTAACGCCGCGTCTCGTCGGACATGGCGTAGTGGCGGGCCTGGTTGCCGATGATCAGGCCGGCCACCACCATGGCAATGGGGGCGGAGACGTGCAGCCGCGCCGCCAGGGCTGCGCCACCGATCACCAGGGCCAGGGTCAGCATGACTTCCACCTGGTACTGGTCGATGCCGCGCATCATCAGGAACACCCCGTAGCCCAGCGCCGCGCCGAACAGGATGCCGCCGATGGCCTCCTGCACGAACAGCCAGGCGATGGTCGACGCGGTGGGCGTCTCGCCGGCCAGCAGGATCCCCAGCAGGATGGTGAAGACCACCACGGCGGTGCCGTCGTTGAACAGCGACTCGCCGACGATGGTGGTGGCCAGCGGCTTGGGTGCGCCGGCGGATTTGAGGATGCCCAGCACCGCGATGGGGTCGGTGGGCGAGATCAGCGCGCCGAACAGCAGGCAGTAGATGAAGTCCACGTGCCAGCCGAAGAGGGCGAAGGTGTAGTAGGCCAGGTAGCCGATCACGGTAGTGGCGATCAGCACGCCGAAGGTCGCCAGCAGGCCGATGGGCCACTTGTAGTTGCGCAGGTCGGCGAGGTTCACGTGCAGCGCACCGGCGAACAGCAGGGCGGGCAGGAACCAGGTCATCAGCACGTCGGAGAAGTCGATGCGGCTGATGATCTGCTGCATCTCGACTTCGAGGACCGGGTAGCCGATCAGCGACATGCCCTGGGCGATGAAGGAGAAGATCAGCGCGGTGGCCATGACGCCGATGGTCGGCGGCAGGCGGATGAAGCGGTAGTTGACGTAGGTGAGCAGGGTGGTCAGCGCGATGAACGCCGCGGCCAGGTCAAGCATGGCGATGGATCTCCGTGGTAGGCAAGAACGCCGGCCCCGAGTGACCTATCCATGGGTCGGGGGCACGCGAAAGAAGCCCGATGATAACCGCTGAGGGAATCTGCGTGGGTTTTCGCCGGGCGCATCCGCCGTTGGGCAAGCGGCGCAGGGTGATGGTTCAGCCCGATCACGACTTTTTTCGAAAAAAAGTTTGTCCGCCACAGCCCCCGGACCATGGGGGCTGAAGCCGAATGTGCGGCTGCGCGATGGCACAAGGATGGCAAATTTATTGAACGTAACGGCACGAGCGGGGGTCCACCCCTTCGCGACGACAATCCGTGAACGCCTTGCGCAAGTACTTGATTCTCGTCGCGTTTAATCGCGGTCCCAGATAGTTTTCTGGACGGGATCGAGCGTCAAGTGAGCGTGGCGATGCCAGTCGCCGCGCACCCGAAGGGAGTCCCCCAACCATGGTGAAGTCCACCACGGGCAAGGCCCTGTTCGGCGTCTGCTTCGCAGTCGTTGTGCTGGCTTTGCTGATCCACTGGATCACCCCCGCCACCCTGTGGCAGTACCGCGAAGACCTGCTGTTCTACCTGCAGGCGCACCTGGTCCTGGTGTTCGCGTCCATGTTCGCCGCCATCCTGGTCGGCATCCCCGCCGGCATGCTGCTCAGCCGGCCTGCCCTGCAGGGACAGGCCGAACGCCTGATGCAGGTATTCAACGTCGGCAACACCATTCCGCCGCTGGCCGTGCTGGCCATCGCCCTGGCGATAGTCGGGATCGGCAACGGCCCGGCGATCCTCGCGCTGTTCCTTGCCTCGCTGCTGCCCATCGTGCGCAACACCTACGAGGGCCTGCGCGCCGTGCCGGCCTCGCTCAAGGAGGCGGCCACCGGCATCGGCATGACGCCGCGCCAGGTGCTGCTGCGCGTCGAGTTGCCCAATGCGGTACCGCTGATCATGGGCGGCGTGCGCATTGCCCTGGCGCTGAACGTCGGCTCTGCACCGCTGGCCTTCCTGATCGGCGCCAACAGCCTGGGCAGCCTGATCTTCCCCGGCATCGCCCTGGACGACCAGTCAAAACTGCTGCTCGGCGCCGTGTGCACCGCACTGCTGGCGCTGGTGCTCGACGGTCTCGTCGTGCTGTTCAGCCGCACGCTGCTGGAGCGGGGGCTGACGCAATGAATGTCAAAGGAATGGGTATGAAACCTTTGCTCGGCGCGCTTGGCCTGCTGCTGGCCGCGTTATCCGGCGGCGCCCAAGCGGCAGATACAATCCGCATCGGTGGCAAGCCTTTCACCGAGCAACGTCTGCTCACTGCGATCTCTTCGCAGTATCTGCAGAGCAAAGGCTATGAAGTGAAAGTCACCAACGGTCTTGGCAGCACCCTGGCGCGCAGCGCGCAGGAGAGTGGCCAACTCGATATCGTCTGGGAATACACCGGCTCGTCGCTGATCGTTTACAACAAGGTCACGGAAAAACTCGACGCGGAGCAGTCCCTGGCGAAGGTTCGCGAGCTGGACGGCAAGAAGGGGCTGGTCTGGCCCACGCCCGCGCCGTTCAACAACACCTACGCCCTGGCGATGCCCGAGGAGCAGGCCCAAGAGCTCGGGGTACGCACCCTCAGTGACCTGGCGCGGGTGATGAAGGAGCAGGGCGACAAGCGGACCCATCTGTTCGCCATGGACCCGGAATTCGCCGGCCGCCCGGACGGCCTCGCGCCGATGAGCGAGCTGTACGGCTTCCACTTCACCCGCGACGACGTGCGGCAGATGGATGCGGGGCTGGTCTACACCGCGTTGAAGAACCGTCAGGTGTTCGTTGGGCTCGTCTACACCACCGATGGCCGCCTGAAGGACTTCAAGCTGCGCGTGCTGCAGGATGACAAGCAGTTCTTCCCGTTCTACAACGCCGCGCCGGTGATGCGTGCCGATCTGCTGCAGAAGCACCCCGAGCTGAAGACGCTGTTCGATCCCATCGCCAGGCTGCTCGACGACAAGACCATGCAGGCGCTCAACGCCCAGGTCGATATCCAGCAGGAGCCGCCCCAGCGCGTGGCGTTGCGCTTCCTGCGCGAACACCGGCTGATCGGCGACAAGGCACAGCCCGCACAGGAGGAGAACTGACATGGACTTCATGACCGTGATTTCCCGTCTGGACTGGGCGCAGGTCGGCCAGCTGACGGCGCAGCACCTGATGCTGGTCTCCGTCGCCGTGGGCCTGGCCATCGTCGTCGGCGTGCCGCTGGGCGTGCTGATGACCCGCTTCAAGTGGCTGGCCGGGCCGCTGCAGGGCGCCGCCACCGTGGTGCTGACCATCCCCTCCATCGCCTTGTTCGGCCTGATGCTGCCGCTGTACTCGAAGATCGGCCAGGGCCTCGGCCCGCTGCCGGCGATCACCGCGGTGTTCCTCTATTCACTGCTGCCGATCCTGCGCAACACCTACCTCGCGCTGACCAACGTCGAGCCCGGCATCCGTGAAGCCGGCAAGGGCATCGGCATGACCTTCTGGCAGCGCCTTCGCATGGTCGACATACCCATCGCCGTGCCGGTGATCCTCGCCGGCGTGCGCACCGCCGTGGTGATGAACATCGGCGTGATGACCATCGCCGCGGTGATCGGCGCCGGTGGCCTGGGCGTGCTCATCCTCAATTCCATCAGCCAATCCAACATGCCCATGCTGGTGGTCGGCGCCGTGCTGGTGAGCCTCTTGGCCATCGCCGCCGACCTGCTGCTGCAGTGGCTGCAGCGTGCGCTCACCCCGAAGGGCCTGCGCCCGCAGACAGGAGACTGACCATGATCGAACTCGACCAACTGACCAAGACCTTCACCCTCAAGGACGGCAAGGAATTCCGCGCCGTGGACAAGGTCGGCCTGACCGTGGAGAAGGGCGAGATCTGCGTGTTCCTCGGCCCCTCCGGCTGCGGCAAGACCACCACGCTGAAGATGATCAACCGCATCATCCAGCCCACCTCCGGGCGTGTGCTGATCGACGGCCAGGACACCCGCGAACTGGACGAGGTGACCCTGCGCCGGCACATCGGCTACGTGATCCAGCAGATCGGCCTGTTCCCCAACATGACCATCGAGGAAAACATCATGGTCGTGCCACGCCTGCTTGGCTGGGACAAGCAGAAGTGCAAGGAGAAGGCGCGCGAGCTGATGGCCATGGTCAAGCTCGAACCCAAGCAGTACCTGTCGCGCTACCCGCGCGAGCTCTCCGGTGGGCAGCAGCAGCGCATCGGGGTGATCCGCGCGCTGGCGGCGGACGCGCCGCTGCTGCTGATGGACGAACCCTTCGGCGCGGTGGACCCGATCAACCGCGAGTCGATCCAGAACGAGTTCTTCGAGCTGCAGCGCAAGCTGGGCATGACCGTGATCATGGTCAGCCACGACATCGACGAAGCGATCAAGCTGGGTGACAAGGTCGCGGTGTTCAAGAGCGGCCGGCTGCTCCAGTTCGACCATCCGGACACCCTGCTGGCGCACCCGGCGGACGAGTTCGTCAGCGCCTTCACCGGCCAGGACAGCACTTTGAAGCGCCTGCTGCTGGTGCGTGCCGAGGATGCCGCCGACAGCAGCATCGTCACCGCCAGCCCGCAGACCACGGTCGCCGAAGCGGTGGAGAAGATGGAGGAAGACGACCGCCGCTACCTGGTGGTGGTCGACGCCAACGGCAAGGGCCTGGGCTACGTGCGCCGCAAGGACATGCGTCGCAAGGAGGGGGTGTGCAGCGACTTCCTCAACGAATTCCGCGTCACCGCCAGCCACGACGAGCACCTGCGCATCCTGTTGTCGCGCATGTACGAGTTCAACAGCTCGTGGTTGCCGGTGCTCGACGCGCAGGGGCAGTTCCTCGGCGAGGTGACGCAGGAGTCGATTGCCGATTACCTGAGTTCGGGGCGTTCGCGTGGGCGCAAGACGAACATCGTGTCGCCGGCGGAGGTGGCTCAGGCTTCGTAAGCAGCTTTCTGTAGGAGCGAGGGGGACGCCTGGTTCTTGCTCGCGAACAACCCCCGCTGCGGGGTCAGGTTCGCGAGCAAGCTCGCTCCTACGAAAAACGGTCACCAGGCGAACAGGAATTGCCCCCCGCACCACCCATCCCGAAACCCTGAACTCCCCCCTCTGTCACCGGTCGTTAACTGAGTAGGACGATGATGCAGAAAAACCGTCGAAAGCCCCGTTCTGTGCGGTATTCCGTGCATTTTGTTGAGTATCTGAAACAGTCAACCGGCAGTGCGACAAAGGGATGCGAAAAAGCGGCAATTCAGGGTTGAACTCAGGGACCTCAGGTCCTAAAGTTCGCGCCCGAACGTCCATGCTGGAAACGATCCATCCGGCTCAAGTACTGACGACGAGAGGCACCGGTGCCATTGACCGGTACCGGTGATACTCGGCGACATGCCTTGGGAAGTAGGCGAACCAAAGTGGGGAAACGGATTCGACGTTCAGCTTCACCCCTACGAATAACCTGTTCTGCCATTTGGAGTCCCAACCATGTCCATCAAGGTCGAGGATTACTTCGCCCCCGAAACCTTCCAGCGTATGAAGGCGTTTGCCGACAAGCAGGAAACCCCCTTCGTCGTCATCGACAAGCAGACCATCGCCGATGCCTACGACCAGCTGACCGGCTGCTTCCCGTTCGCCAAGATCTACTACGCCGTGAAGGCCAACCCGGCCACCGAAATCACCGAGCTGCTGCGCGACAAGGGTTCGAACTTCGACATCGCCTCCATCTATGAGCTGGACAAGGTGATGAAGACCGGCGTGCGCGCCGAGCAGATCAGCTACGGCAATACCATCAAGAAAGCCCGCGACATCCGCTACTTCTACGAGAAGGGCGTGCGCCTGTTCGCCACCGACTCCGAGGCCGACCTGCGCAACATCGCCAAGGCCGCGCCGGGCTCCAAGGTCTACGTGCGCATCCTCACCGAAGGCTCCACCTCTGCCGACTGGCCGCTGTCGCGCAAGTTCGGCTGCCAGTCCGACATGGCCATGGACCTGCTGGTGCTGGCTCGCGACCTGGGCCTGGTGCCCTACGGCGTGTCCTTCCACGTGGGTTCGCAGCAGCGTGACATCGGCGTGTGGGACGCGGCCATCGCCAAGGTGAAGGTCATCTTCGAGCGCCTGAAGGAAGAAGACGGCATCGAGCTGAAGCTGATCAACATGGGCGGCGGCTTCCCGGCCAACTACATCGCCAAGACCAACAGCCTGGAAACCTACGCGGAAGAGATCATCCGCTTCCTCAAGGAAGACTTCGGCGACGAGCTGCCGGAAATCATCCTCGAGCCGGGCCGCTCGCTGATCGCCAACGCCGGCATCCTGGTCAGCGAAGTCGTGCTGGTGGCGCGCAAGTCGCGTACCGCCGTGGAGCGCTGGGTGTTCACCGACGTAGGCAAGTTCTCCGGCCTGATCGAAACCATGGACGAGTCCATCAAGTTCCCGATCCACGTGGAGAAGGCGGGCGAGCTGGAAGAAGTGGTGATCGCCGGCCCGACCTGTGACAGCGCCGACATCATGTACGAGCACTACAAGTATGGCCTGCCGCTGAACCTGGCTGCCGGCGACCGCCTGTACTGGCTGTCCACCGGCGCCTACACCACCAGCTACAGCGCGGTGGAGTTCAACGGCTTCCCGCCGCTGAAGGCGTTCTACCTGTAAGCCCTGCTTCACTGAAAAAGCCCCGCCGATGCGGGGCTTTTTCTTTTGGGGCATCGCCCTCGCATACGAAGTCCGCTCCCACCAGCCGGAAACACCAGTGTCGACCTGTAGGAGCGCCCTATGGGCGCGATCGCGGGCATGGCCCGCTCCTACAGGATTGGGAAATGGAAAGAAGAACGCCCCGCAGGGCGGGGCGTTCTTTCGGGCATCACCGAGGGCTCAGCCCTCGTTGGGCTGCGCCTTCCCGGGTACCTGCGCGGTGGTCGGCGCTTTGGTGTCCTTGGCGATTTCCTGGTCGGAGGCGGCCTTGTCCAGCGGCAGCTTGTCGAACTCGTGCAGGCCGTTCTTCTTGTACGGGTCGCCAATCCAGCGCGGGACGGCAGCGAACTGCTCGTTCACCAGGCTCTTGGCCGGCTCGTAACGGTCGTAGCTCAGGCCGGCGAGGTCGGACAGGGTGTGGATCAGGTGCGAGCTGCTGTAGGAGCGGTTCGTCACTGCCTGCAGGTCGCGCGGGTGGGCGGCCTGCCAGCTCGGCGAGGTCCAGACCATGAACGGAATGGTGTACATCGGCCGGGTCGGGTCCATCTCGTTGCGGCCCAGGCGGTCGTGGTTGCCGGAGCTGAAGACCTCTTCACCGTGGTCGGAGAGGTAGAGCATGAAGCCGTTTGCTTCGGCGGCGGTGTAGCGCTTGATCAGGCTCGACACCACGAAGTCGTTGTAGCGCACCGCGTTGTCATAGAAGTTGTAGGTCTCCACCTGGTCATCCGACAAGGCCGAGGGCGCGCCCTGGCGGTCCTTGAAGTGGGCGAACTCGTCCGGATAGCGGTAGCGGTAGTCCATGTGCGTGCCCAGCAGATGGATCACGATGAACTTCTTCTGCGCCGGGTCCTTCAGGGCTTTTTCGAACGGCTCCAGCACCACGCCGTCGTACTGGCTGGCGTTCTGGTTGCGCTGGTTGTTCAGGTACACCGGCTCGTCCGTCTGCTGGGAGAAGGTGGTGAGCATGGTGTTGCGCTTGGTCATGGTCTGCTGGTTGGTGATCCAGAACGTCTTGTAGCCCGCCTGTTTCATCAGGTTGATCAGCGACGGATCGGTGAGGAACTTGTCGGGGTTCTGCTCATCGCCGAAGGTGAGGATCTGCTGCATCACCTCGATGGTGTAGGGGCGCGGCGCGACGACGTTCTGGAACACGGTGAGACCCTGGCCGCTGGCAGCGAGGGCATCGAGGTTGGGCGTGGTGTCGCGGCCGTAGCCGTACAGGTGCATGTGCTGGCGGGTGGTGGATTCGCCCAGCACCAGGACCAGGGTGCGCGGCGCATCGCCGCTGCTGTCCTTGAGGTTCTGCAGGGGCGGCAGGGAGGCGTTCTGCTGCAGCAGCTTCTGCATGTTGTCCAGCTGCTGACGGTACTGGGCGTAGCCCACCACCAGTTGCCACGGCACCGCCGGCTCCATGCGTGACTGCACCTTCTCCAGCGCCTGGGCGAAGGTGCGCTCCTGGGTGACCATCTGCTTGTAGAAGGGGTAGACCAGGTTGGCGGCCACCAGCAGCACGGCCAGTGGTACGCGGGCGTAGGCCGGCATGCTGATCGGGCGGATGCGTTTCCACAGCAGCACGGCGACCACGCTGTAGGCCAGCAGCGCCAGGCACAGCCAGAGGCTGAAGTACTGGCTGAAGTACTCGCCGGCCTCGGCGGTGTTCGACTCGAACATCACGAAGATGACGCTCTGCGAGAACTCCTGCTTGTAGATGCCGAAGTAGCTCAGCCCCACCAGCGAGGCGCCCCACAGCACCAGGCCGATGACCGCGGCGATGCCCTTGGTGAAGCGCGGCAGCAGCAGCGGCGGCGCCAGCCACAGGCTGCTGAGGAAGAAGGCGTCGCGGAAGCCGGCGAAGCCGGTGGTGCCGCTGAACAGGATCAGCGCCTGGGTAACGCCGGAGAAGTACCAGAAGAACAGCAGGAGCCAGCCCAGGGCGGCCCAGTCCACGCGTTTGCGCGCTGCGGGGGATGTGGTGTTCGACACTTGCGCCTCTTTATTCCGTGGCGGCTGCTGAACGCTCCAGCAGCCAGGATGGGCGGCGAGGCTAACAGTGTGGTCGTGAAAATTACGTCAAATTGCAACGAAAGCTCGCTAGGAGGCCACGCCGAGCGCCTGGGTCAGGCGCCGCAGGTCCGACTCGTCACCCAGCTCGGCGGCGCGCTGGAAGTAGGCCAGGGTCAGCTCCTGCAGGCTCGGCGGCATGGAGGCGGCGAGCTGCTCGCGGGCCACACGCAGGAAGTTCAGGTTGCCGCCTTCCAGCGCCCGCTCCAGCCAGATGCGTGCGGCTGGCAGGTCGCCGCGTTCGGCGAGCACCGAGGCGTGGCTGAACTGGCCGCGAAAGTCGCCGGCTTCGGCCGAGCGCCGATACCACTGGTGTGCCGTATCGATATCGCGCGGCACCACCAGGCCTTCCTCGTGGAAGCGTCCGACCAGGTTCATCGACTTGGCGTGGCCCAGGGCCGCTGCGCTCTGGTACAGCGCCAGCGCCCGGGCGTCGTCGCGTTCCACGCCACGGCCGGTGGAGAGCAGGTTGGCCAGGTTGTACATGGCCCAGTCGAGCTTCTGCTGCGCGGCGATCGCGTAATGGCGGGCGGCGCCGGCTTCGTCCCTCGGGCAGCCCCAGCCGTGCTCCAGGCAGCGCCCGAGCATGTTGCGCGCCATGGCATGGCCGCGCTCGGCGGCGAGGCCGAACCAGGTCAGGGCAAGGCCGACGTCCTGTTCGATGCCGTGGCCGTCCAGCAGGATCTGGCCTAGCAGCGCCTGGGCCTCGACGTCCCCGTCACGGGCGCCGGCGAGGATCAGCCGGGCGGCCTGCCGCGGATTGTCGGCGAGCTGGCCGGTGAGGTCTTCGACGTTGATTTCTTCAGTGCGACGCAGGACGAAACTCATGGCAGATCAGACGTCCACCCAGCGGCGCAGGAGGTTGTGGTAGGTGCCGGTCAGCTCGATCAGCGCCGGGTGGTCCGGCACGTCGCGGGTCAGCGCCTGGATCGACTGGTCCATCTGGAACAGCAGCGCGCGCTGGCTGTCCTCGCGCACCAGGCTCTGGGTCCAGAAGAACGAGGCGATGCGCGCGCCGCGGGTCACCGGGTTGACCTTGTGCAGGCTGGTGGCGGGGTAGAGCACCAGGTCGCCGGCCGGCAGCTTCACCTGCTGGGTGCCGTAGGTGTCCTGAATCACCAGTTCGCCGCCGTCGTAGTCGTCCGGGTCGCTGAAGAACAGGGTCGAGGACACATCGGTGCGCACCCGCTCGCGGCCACCCTGGGTGTCGCGCACGGCGTTGTCGATGTGGAAGTCGAACGAGCCGCCGCCGGTGTAGCAGTTGAACAGCGGCGGGAAGACCTTGCTCGGCAGGGCGGCTGATTGGAACAGCGGGTTGCTCCACAGGCGCTGCAGCATGGCCTCGCCGATCTCGCGCGCCAGCGGGTGGTCCTGCGGCAGTTGCAGGTTGTGCTTGGCGCGGGAGGACTGGTAGCCGGCGGTGGCCTTGCCGTCGGCCCATTCGGCCTGTTCCAGGGCGGCGCGGATGCGCGTCACCTCATCGCGGGTGAAGACGCCAGGAATGTGCAGCAGCATGGGCCGGTTCCATCAGGTTCGATAATTTGCCAATGATAATGATTTGCAACATATCGGTACAACCCGCATACCCCTACTTCCGACAGGGAGAAAGTGTAAAAGTTGTAAATCATGTGCGTATGGTAATGAATGTGAATTGATACAAATTCTCAGTTGCAATAAATTGCGCGGCCTTCATGAACCCCTGGGGAGGGAGTTTCGATGTCGCGTCAATCCACCGAGTTCGCCGGCAGCAAGCCGCGCCTTCTAGTCAGCGCTGTCGGCGTGGCGATCACCGCCATGTCCGGCGCTCAACTGGCCCACGCTGACGAAGCGCCGAAGAAGTCCGGGCAGGACGTGCTGTCGCTGGATGCCGATACCGTCGTCGGTGCCCAGCAGCAGGACCCGACCACCTACAACGTCGAGAAGTCCGCGTCGAAGAAATACACCGCACCGCTGCTGGATACGCCGCGCTCGGTGACCGTGGTGCCGCAGCAGGTGATCAAGGACACCGGCGCGCTGACCCTGCAGGACGCTTTGCGCACCGTGCCGGGCATCACCTTCGGCGCTGGCGAGGGTGGCAACCCGACCGGTGATCGTCCGTTCATCCGTGGCTTCGATGCGCAGAGCGACACCTACGTCGACGGCGTCCGCGACACCGGCGCGCAATCGCGTGAAGTCTTCAACCTCGAGCAGATCGAAGTCAGCAAGGGCCCGAACTCGGCCTTTGGCGGCCGCGGCTCGGCCGGTGGCAGCCTGAACCTGATCAGCAAGCAGGCCAAGGCGGGCAACTTCACCGACGGCAGCTTCACCTACGGTTCCGACCAGACCCGTCGCTACACCCTCGACACCAACCAGGAGTTCCTCGACGGCAACGCCGCCTTCCGCCTGAACCTGATGACCCACGACCAGAACGTCGCCGGTCGCCAGGCCGTGGACGCCAGCCGCTGGGGTATCGCGCCGTCCGTGACCTTCGGCCTCAACGGCCCGACCCGCGTCACCGTCAGCCACTACCACCTGGAAAGCGACGACACCCCGGACTCAGGCATCCCGTACGCCAAGAGCGCCGACCGCAGCAAGCACAACCCCGACAAGCCGGTAAACGTCGACCGCGACAACTACTACGGCCTCGAGGACCGCGACTTCCAGAAGAGTCGCATCGACACCAGCACCATCACCTTCGAGCACGACTTCAACGATGCCCTGAGCCTGCGCAACACCACGCGCTACGGCACCGCGCACCAGGACTACATCTGGACCCAGCCCGACGACAGCCAGGGCAACATCAACAACGGGACCGTCTGGCGCCGCAACAACAACCGCATCAGCACCACCACCACCGCGACCAACCAGACCGACCTGTTCGGTGAGTTCTACCTGGCCGGCTTCAAGAACAGCTTCACCACCGGCCTGGAATTCACCCGCGAAGACAGCAAGCGCGACGGCTACACGGTGAACACCAACACGGGCGCCAAGGCCGGGGCGAACAAGTGCACCCCGTCGATCATCGGTGCACCCAGCGGCTACAACTGCACCAGCCTGGAAAACCCGAACCCGCACGATCCGTGGAACGGCAGCATCGTCCGCAACTACAAGCCGCTGAACACCGTCGCCACCACCAAGGCGATCTACGGTTTCGACACCATCGACCTGAACGAACAATGGCAGGTCAACGTCGGCGCGCGCTTCGACAGCTTCGAGACCACCGCGAAGAACCATGGTGTGACCCCGAATACCAAGTTCGAGGACAGCTCCAGCTTCTGGAACTGGCAGGCCGGCGTGGTCTACAAACCGGCGCCCAATGGCAGCATCTACGCCTCCTACGCGACCTCGGCGACCCCGCCCGGCTCGATGCTGGACAACGGCGACACCGGCAACGCCGTGGACACCTTCGCGGTGAAGAACAACCTGGAGCCCGAAGAAACCACCAACTACGAAATCGGTACCAAGTGGAACTTCCTCGACGAGCGCCTGGAGCTGACCGCGGCGATCTTCCGCACCGACAAGGACAATGCCCGCGTGCTGGTCTCCAACCAGACCTACGACAACGCCGGCCAGTCCCGCGTCGACGGCATCGAGTTGTCCGCCAGCGGCAAGATCACCGACAAGTGGAAGGTCTTCGCCGGCTACAGCTACCTTGACAGCGAGCTGGTCAAGGCGGGCAAGTCCGGTCGTAGCGGCACGGTGAATGCCACCGCGCTGTCCAACGACGGCAACAAGATGCCCAACACCCCGGAAAACAGCTTCAGCCTGTGGACCACCTACGACGTCCTGCCCAACGCCACCATCGGCGGCGGCACCTTCTACGTCGACAAGGTCTATGGCGATGTCGCCAACACCATGTACGTCCCGGACTACTGGCGCTACGACGCAATGGCCGCCTACAAGCTGAGCAAGAACGTCGATTTCCAGCTCAACGTGCAGAACGTCTTCGACAAGAAGTACTTCGACAAGGCCTACGCCTCGCACTACGCGTCGCAGGCGGCCGGCCGCACCGTGCTGCTGTCCACCAACTTCCACTTCTGAGGGCGCGCACCACTGGCGACCCGCCCCGGCCGATGCTCCTCGGCCGGGGCTTTTCTTTGCCTGGCCCAGGCCTGCCGGTTGAACGTAAGGCCTGGGTAAAGTTTGTTAAATCGGCTGCGTTTGCGAGCCATTCTCAATAAAATGCCAGCCCTGCGTGATGGGTGTCCGAAGGTGAAGCCGCGGTGTTGAAGAAAGTCCTGTTCCAGTTGCATTGGCTGTTCGGTATCAGCGCAGGTCTCGTGCTGGCGCTGATGGGCGTCACCGGGGCGATGCTGTCGTTCCAGGACGAAATCCTGCGCGCCGTGAACCCGGCCAGCCTGGTGGTGGAAAAGCGCGCCGAGGGCGTGCTGCCGATGGACGAACTGATCCGCCGGGTGGAGAGCGCCGAGCCGGGCAAGAAAGTCTCCTTCCTGTGGCTGAAGACCGAGGGTGTGGAATCCGCGCGCATCTTCTTCAGCCCGCCGCCGGGCCAGCGCCGGGGCGAGTCGCGCTATGTCGACCCCTACACTGCCGAGGCACTCCCCGCGCCGGTGGGCGAGGGCGCCTTCATGTTCATCATGCAGCTGCACCGCTTCCTCGCTGCCGGGGAAACCGGGCAGAAGGTCACTGGCGCCTGCACCCTGATCCTGATCTTCTTCAGCCTCTCCGGCCTGTACCTGCGCTGGCCGCGCCACGCGCTGAACTGGCGCACCTGGCTGACCTTCGACTGGGCCAAGAAAGGCCGTGCCTTCAACTGGGACCTGCACGCCGTGGCCGGAACCTGGTGCCTGGTGTTCTACCTCCTGGCCTCGCTGACCGGCCTGTACTGGTCCTACGAGTGGTACCGCAACGGCCTGTTCAAGCTGCTCGACGACGCCCCTGCCGGCCAGGCCAAGGGCGGCCAGCGCGGTGGCGGCAAACGCGGCCCGGCGCCGGAAGGCCCGCCGCCGGTGGTCGATGCCAGCGCCATCTGGAACACCATCCAGCAGACCGGCGGCACCGCCATGACCGCCTACAACCTGCGCCTGCCGCCGGTGAAGGGCCAGCCGGCCACCGTGTTCTACCTCCTCGATGACGCCGCCCACGAGCGCGCCTTCAACGAGATGACCATCGACCCCGCCAGCGGCAAGCTGCTCAAGCATCGCCGCTACAACGACAGCAGCGCCGGCAAGCAACTGCTCACCAGCGTCTATGCGCTGCACGTGGGCAGCTACTTCGGCCTCACCGGGCGCATCCTGATGATGCTGGCGAGCCTGGCCATGCCGCTGTTCTTCATCACCGGCTGGCTGCTCTACCTCGACCGCCGCCGCAAGAAGCGCGCGGCCCTGGCCGCCCGTGGCGGGCTGGACGCCAGCAGCGCCAGCGCCGACGCCTGGCTGGTGGGCTATGCCAGCCAGAGCGGCTTCGCCGAGCAACTGGCCTGGCAGAGTGCCGGCCAGTTGCAGGCCGCCGGCCTGCCGGTGCGGGTAGAACCGTTGAGCAAGCTGGACCGAGCGCAGCTGGAGCAGACCCGCAACGCGCTGTTCGTGGTCAGCACCTTCGGCGAAGGCGAAGCGCCCGACGGTGCCCGTGGCTTCGAGCGCCAGGTGCTCGGCCAGGCCATGGGCCTCAAGGACCTGCGCTTCGCCATGCTTGCCCTGGGCGACCGTCAGTACGAACACTTCTGCGGCTTCGCCCGGCGCCTGCAGGGCTGGCTGCAAGGGCAGGGCGCGCGCCCGCTGTTCGACGGCGTGGAAGTGGATAACGGCGACGCTGCCGCGCTGCATGACTGGCAGGTGCGCCTGGCCGAACTCTCCGGCGCCGCACCGCAGGTGGCTTTCACGGCCCCGGCCTTCGAGGTCTGGACGCTGAGCGGCCGTGAGCACCTCAACCCCGGCAGTCAGGGCGAATCCACCTGGCTGCTGCGCCTCACTGCGCCGAGCGACTCTCAGATCGACTGGGCCGCTGGCGACCTGGTGGAAATCGTCCCGCGCCAGCCGGAATTCCTCGTCACCCGTTGGCTGGAACGTCTCGGCCTGGACGGCGCGGCCAGGGTGCAACTGGACGGCCTGTCCATGCCGCTGAAGGATGCCCTGGCCGGCTGTCTGCTGCCGGGCAACCTCGAACACCTGGTCGGCCAGCACGGTCAGGCGGTGCTGGACGCGCTGATCAAGCTCTCGGTGCGCCAGTACTCCATCGCCTCGCTGCGCAGCGAAGGCGCCATGGAGCTGATCGTGCGCCAGGAACAGCATGCCGACGGCTCGCTGGGCATCTGCTCCGGCTGGCTGACCGAGTATCTGCCCGAAGGGGGCAGCCTGCTGATGCGCCTGCGGCGCAACCGCAGCTTCCACCTGACCGAGGATGACCGCCCGTTGATCCTGATCGGCAATGGCACCGGCATTGCCGGCCTGCGTGCCCTGCTGCAGGCGAGCATCGCCGAGGGCCGCACGCGCAACTGGCTGCTGTTCGGCGAGCGCAATATCGCCCACGACTTCTACTGCCGCGACGAGCTGGACCGGATGCTGGCGCGCGGCGAGCTGCAGCGCCTGGATGTCGCCTTCTCCCGCGACCAGGCGGAAAAGGTCTACGTGCAGGACCGCCTGCGCGCCCACGGCGAAACCCTGGCCCAGTGGCTCGACGACGGCGCGGCGATCTACGTTTGCGGCAGCCTGCAGGGCATGGCCGAAGGCGTCGATTGCGCGTTGCGCGAGATGCTCGGCGACGCCGAGGTCGAGGCGTTGCTGGAGAGCGGGCGCTATCGGCGCGACGTCTATTGATCCTGCGTTGGGTTTAGCCAATCGCGGACGGAGTCCGCTCCTACGCCCGACGTGACGAGCTCTTCGTAGGAGCGAGCTTGCTCGCGAACGGATCGCCTGGCAGCTCCGTAGCTGGGCGGGGTTCGCGAGCAAGCTCGCTCCTACAGGAGTGCAACGCGCTACGTTCCTGCCCCTTAAACCCAAAGGCCCCCGCGTATGCGGGGGCCTTTGGGTTTAAGGGTGTGAGTCAGAGCCAGAGACTCATATCCACAGACTCATATCCACAGACTCATATCCACAAGAACAGTGCCAGCACCGCCGCGAAGAATCCCCATTTCTGCAGGTAGTACAGCTTGCGGTTGCGCTTCTTCAGCGCCTTGCCCTGCAGGCGGATCTTGTAGAGCGAGGCGAAGGCGCGGTTGATGCCGCCGGTCTTGTCGCCGGCATCGTTGGGCGAGGCCGCCGCGGCCATCACGTTGCGGCTGAACCAGCGGTTGAAGGCTGTCACCCAGCGATACTTCAGCGGCCGCTCGATGTCGCAGAAGAGGATCACCCGGTCATGGTCCGTGGTGTTCTCGGCGTAATGGATGTAGGTCTCGTCGAACACCACGGCCTCGCCGTCGCGCCAGTGGTAGCGCTCGCCGTCCACCTCGATGAAGCAGCCCGGATCGTTGGGCGTCAGCAGGCCCAGGTGATAGCGCAGCGAACCGGCGTAGGGATCGCGGTGGCGCACCAGGCGCGAGCCCGGCGGCAGCTCGGCGAACATTGCCGCCTTCACCGAAGGGATCTGCCGCAGCAGCTCGGTGGTCTTCGGGCACAGCGCGTCAGCCGACGGGTGGCTGTCGTCGTACCATTTCAGGTAGAAGCGCTTCCAGCCGGTCTTGAAGAACGAGTTGAAACCCACGTCGTTGAGCTGGTCCGAGCGCTTGATGCTGCCGGCGTCGCGCAGGTGCAGGGCTTCGCTGCGGATGGTTTCCCAGTTCTCCGTCAGCAGGTGCATGTCGGGGAACTGCTCGGTGGCCAGGTACGGCCGGCTCGGTACCCTGGAGAACAGGTACATGAGACAGTTGATCGGCGCCAGGAAGCTGGAATGGTCGCTCAGCTGACGTGTGAACTTGTGGCGCACCCGCCCACGCAGGTGGACATAAACGATGCTCAGGCCGAAGGCGGCCAGGATG
This sequence comes from Enterobacterales bacterium AE_CKDN230030158-1A_HGKHYDSX7, assembly GCA_046940325.1. Taxonomy (GTDB): domain Bacteria; phylum Pseudomonadota; class Gammaproteobacteria; order Pseudomonadales; family Pseudomonadaceae; genus Pseudomonas. The sequence continues at coordinate 204,602 of JBKYMN010000009.1, forward strand.
GCGGCTTTGATCATTCGGGGGGAGGTATCCGCTACTACAGACTGGGGATAGTACTCCTCCTGAACGTGACTGAGTATTCTCCGAAGGCCAAAGGCCATTGTCTGCTTTAACCTGTAGGGAATTTCGAAGGATGGCGACACGATGACCGAGCGCACGACGCGAATTCTGCTCAACTGCGACATGGGCGAGAGCTTCGGCGCCTGGCGCATGGGCGACGACGCCCACGCCATGCCGTTGATCGACCAGGCCAACCTCGCCTGCGGCTACCACGCGGGCGACCCGCTGACCATGCAGCGCACCGTACGCCTGGCGGTGGAGCAGGGCGTCAGCATCGGTGCGCACCCGGCCTACCCGGACCTCGCCGGCTTCGGCCGCCGGCACATGAACTGCTCACCCGAAGAAGTGCACGCCCTGGTGCTCTACCAGATCGGTGCGCTGGATGCCTTCTGCCGCGCCGCCGGCACCCAGGTGGCCTACGTGAAGCCCCACGGCGCGTTGTACAACGACCTGGTGCGCGACGATGCGTTGCTATCGGCCGTGCTCGACGCCTGCTCCGCCTACCGCAAGCGCCTGCCGCTGATGGTGCTGGCCCTGGCCGACAACAGCCGCGAGCTGCAGCTGGCCGACGTGGCCGACGTACCGCTGATGTTCGAAGCCTTCGCCGACCGTGCCTACCTGCCCGACGGCCAGCTCGCCCCGCGCCGACTGCCCGATGCCGTGCACCATGACCCACAGCGCATTCTCGATCAGGCCCTGGCCATCGCCCGTGGCGAAGCCTTCCCGGACATCGACGGCAACCCGCTGCGCCTGCGCGCCGACAGCCTCTGCGTGCATGGCGACAACCCCGAATCCCTGGCGGTGCTGCGGCGCCTGCGTGGCCTGCTGGACCAGGCATGATCCGCGTCGAGCCTCTTGGCGCCACGGCGCTGCTGATCACCCTCGCCGAGCAGCCCGACGAGGCGCTGCCCTTGCGCATCGCCCACTTGGCCGAGCGCCTGCGCGTCGACCTGGGCCCCTTGCTGACCGACTGCGTGCCGGGCTGGACCACGTTGTTGTTGCACTACGACCTGCGGCGCACCGACCTGCCGCAGCTGCAAAGCCGCGTGCGCGCCGCGCTCGCGGGCTGGCCCGGCGACTCCCTCGCCAACAGCGCCGGGCACCTGCATGAAATCGCCGTGTGGTATGGCGGTGAAGACCTCGCCGACGTCGCGCGCCGGTGTGGCCTCACCTCCGCCCAGGTGATCGAGTTGCACGCCGGCCGCGACTATCGCGTCGCGGCCATCGGTTTCTCGCCTGGCTTCGCCTACCTTGGCGAGCTGGACGAGCGCCTCGCCCTGCCACGCCGGGCCACCCCGCGCACGCGGGTTCCCGCCGGCAGCCTGGCGATCGCCGAACGGCAGACAGCGGTTTATCCACAGGCCTCGCCGGGCGGCTGGCATCTGCTGGGCCGCACGGCGCAGCGTCTGTTCGACCCGCAGCGGGAGCCGCCGTGCCCGCTGGCGGTGGGCGATTGTGTGCGATTCGTGCCCATCGACGAGGCGACCTATCGCCTGGCCGGGGGCGAATCATGAGTCTTCAAGTCATCGCCTGCGGGCCGCTCTGCCTGCTGCAGGATGGCGGCCGGCAGGGCTGGCAGCGCTTGGGCGTATCCCCTGGCGGCCCTGTGGATAAACACGCGGCCGCCTGGGCCAATCGTCTGCTCGGCAACGCCCAGGGCGCGCCACTGCTGGAGGTCGCCCTGGGCGGCCTGGAGCTGGAAGCGCAGGTGGACACCTGGCTGGCGCTGACTGGCGCCGAGCTGCCAGCGACCCTGGATGGCGAGCCGCTGCCGGGCTGGTCGCGTTTTCGCGTACGTGCCGGGCAGCGCCTGAAACTGGGCTTCGCCCGCGCCGGGCAGCGGGCCTTTCTCGCCGTCGCCGGAGGTTTACACGCGCAACCGATACTGGGCAGCGTCTCGACCCAGACGCGGGAAAGACTCGGCGGCCTCACCGGCAATGGCCAGCCGCTGGTGGCAGGTGACCTGTTGGATTGCACGGTCTGTGGCGATCGCTTCGCTCGCGGCGCCAGCGTGCCCTGGCCGTATCGACCGGATTACCGCGAAACCCCGACGCTGCGTGTGTTGCCCGGTCCGGATGCTTTCACTGAGGAGCAGCGCGAGGCCTTCTTCGCGCAACACTGGCAGATCAGCCCGCAGTCCGACCGCATGGGCGTGCGACTGCGCGGCGAGGCGCTGAGTGCGCCTCGCCGTCAATGGTCGTTGGGAGTCGTGGAAGGTGCTATCCAGGTGCCGCCGGATGGCCAGCCGATCGTCCTGCTGGCCGACCGCCAGACCATGGGCGGCTACCCGCTGCTGGGGGTGCTGCACCCGCTGGACATCGGGCGCCTGGCCCAGTGCCCGGCGCACAGCGAAGTGCGCTTTGCCCCGGCAAGCGTGGAACAGGCGCAGGCGGACCTGCGCTCGTTCCTGCGGTTCTTCGCTACTTAGGCAAATGCCGCAGCGGCAGCGGCGCCGACTCCTTCACCGTCTGGATGGCGAAGTTGCTGCGGATGTCGCTGACGCCCGGCAACTTGAGCAGGGTGCCGGTCAGGAACTGCTCATAGGCGCGCAGGTCGGGCAGTACGACTTGCAGGAGAAAGTCCGACTCGCCACTGACCAGGTGCACCGAGATGACTTCCGGCAGGTCGATCACTGCCTGGCGGAAGGCGGCGGCGCTGGTGTCGCTGTGGCGCTCCACCTTCACCCCGACGAACACGGTCAGCCCCAGGCCGACTTCGTCACGGCCCAGTTCGGCGTGGTAGCCGCGGATCATCCCGGCCTCTTCGAGAATCCGTACCCGGCGCAGGCAGGGCGAGGGGGACAGGCCGATCTCCTCGGCGAGCTGCACGTTGGTCAGGCGGCCATCGCGCTGCAGGGCGGCAAGGATGCGGTGGTCGTAGGTGTCCAGTTTTGGAGTTGGCACAAGTGGCTGATCATTGCTGTCTAACTTGGCAGAGTATGCCAGGTTTGTGGTGATTGCTGGTCGAATACGCAAGCACCTGCCTCGACCTTCAGGCATAGAATTGCTATCCGCAATGACTTCTCTGGAGTAGCACTTGTGGATATTGGCGTGTTCCTGCTGGCCCTGGCGATGGTCTACCTGCTGCCCGGGCCGGACATGATTCTCCTGCTGCACACCGGTGCCCGCGACGGTAGCCGCGTGGCGCTGGCAACTGCGCTCGGGTTGGGCCTGGCACGCGGCTGCCATGTCGCCCTGGCGGCGACCGGACTCGCGCTGCTGTTCCGCACGGCCCCCTGGACCTTCGATGGGGTGCGCATCGGCGGCGGTCTCTATCTGGCGTGGATCGGTTTGCAACTGCTGCGTGCTCCGGCGGGCCTGCCGGAGGCGACCGGCGCGGCCGGGTTATCCACAGTCAGCTACCGGCGTGCATTTCGCCGGGGCCTGCTGACCAACCTGCTCAACCCCAAGGCGCTGCTGTTCTGCTCGGTGTTGCTGCCGCAGTTCATCCACCCGCAGAACGGCCCGCTGGCGTTGCAGTTCGCGCTGCTGGGCAGCGTGCTGGTAGTGGTCGGGTTGGGCTTCGACAGTTTCTATGCGCTCAGCGGCGAGCGCATGGGTCGCTGGCTGGCGCGGCACCGGACGATGCAGCGGGTACAGCAGTGGGGCTTCGGCGGCATCCTGCTGGGGTTTGGTGTGCGACTGGCGCTGATCCGTGATCTATAGGGCTGAAGTCTTTCGTAGGAGCGAGCTTGCTCGCGAACCAGTTTGCCAGCAGCTTCGAAGCCTGGGTTGTTCGCGAGCAAGCTCGCTCCTACAAGGATCTGCTCAGAGGTCTTGCGGTTGGATCTTCCACAGCCGTGCCACGGACGGCTTCTGCGGATTGCGCGCGACTACCAGCAGGCCAACGTCGCCGCCGCTCAGCTCCCGCACCAACTGTTCACCCTTGCGTTGCTGCATGCCTTCGGCGAGATAACCCAAGGCGATGTTCGCCGCAGCCGGGTGGGTGGCGACGGGCACGTAACTGCCATCGTCCATGTCCAGTACCACATGCCGTTCTCCGGAATCTGGCGCGGGAACGTGCAGGTCGGCCTTGCGCAGTTGCGCCATGGCTTCGCTGCGGTGTGCGCTGGACATCCGTTCCTGCAGCGCACGCTCCAGCGGCAGGTATTCGTCCCTGGGTTCGGCTTTCGGCTTTGCCGGAAGTGGCGGTGCGGGTGGCTCGGCTCTTGCCGGTGCAGGTCTGGGGGGCGCTGGCGGAGTTGCAGCCGGAGGCGCTGGCGTGACATCCAGCTCTTCCTGGTCGAGACCGTCCCAGTCGATCTCGTCGAGATCGACTTCCTTCGTCGCCTTCTTCTTCGGCGCAGGCTTCTTCCGCGACTTGACTGCCGCGCGCACGTCCATCCGCTGCTGCCGTTTCCACTTGTGCAACTGCACGTTGGCGACGATGGCGGTGACGAGGATGAGCAGGAGGAAGAACAGCAGCATGAAGGTCGTGGCCCTGTGGATATCAGCCACGGCGGAGCGGGCGGTGGCGGGACGCCACCCTAGCGGGACATACAGGATCAGGCGGTAGGCCTGTTCCTGCTGCGTTGTAGGACGCAGCTGTTTCCGAAAGAGGGGCCGGCCTATGACCGGCCCGTTTCGGTTCAGTTCAGGAACTGCTCCGCATGATGGCAAGCCACCTGGCGCTCATCGAGCAGGCGCAGCTCCGGGACTTCGGCCTTGCAGCGCTCGGTCGCATACGGGCAGCGCTTGTGGAAGGCGCAGCCAGTGGGCGGATTGAGCGGGTTGGGGAGTTCGCCCTGGATCTTGATCTTGGGCTTGTCCGGATCGGGGTGGATGGCCGGGGTCGCCGAGAGCAGCGCCTGGGTGTAGGGGTGCAGCGGGCGCTCGTAGAGCTTGTCCGCCGGCCCCATCTCCGCCGGGCGGCCGAGGTACATCACCAGCACGTCGTCGGCTACGTGGCGGACCACGGCGAGGTTGTGCGAGATGAACACGTAGGCGGTGCCGAATTCCTGCTGCAGGTCCATGAACAGGTTGAGCACCTGGGCCTGGATCGACACGTCCAGCGCCGAGGTCGGCTCGTCCGCTACCAGCACCTTGGGCCGCAGCATCATGGCGCGGGCCAGGGCGATGCGCTGGCGCTGGCCGCCGGAGAACATGTGCGGGTAGCGCTGGTAATGCTCGGGGCGCAGGCCGACCTGCTTCATCATCGCTTGCACGCGCTCACGGCGTTCGACCCGCGACAGGCTGGTGTTGATCAGCAGTGGCTCGGCCAGTTGGTCGCCGATCTTCTGCCGTGGGTTGAGCGAGGCGTAGGGGTTCTGGAAGACCATCTGCACGTCACGGCGCAGTTGCTTGCGGGTGTCTTGGTCGGCGCCCTTCACTTCGTGGCCGGCGATCTGCAGCGAGCCGGAGGTGGGTTCTTCGATCAGCGTCAGCGCGCGGGCCAGGGTGGACTTGCCGCAGCCGGACTCGCCGACCACGGCGAGGGTCTTGCCGGCCTGCAGGTCGAAGGACACGCCGTTGAGCGCGCGGACCAGGGCGTGCGGCTTGAACAGGCCCTGGGAGATTTCGTAGTGACGGGTCAGGTCGCGGGCGGTCAGGACGGCGCTCATCGGGCCACCTCGGTGTTCAGGTTGAGCGGGTAGAAGCAGCGCACGGCGCCGCGCTCATGGGTTTCCAGGGCCGGGCGCACGCTGCGGCAGTTGTCCTGCACGTAGGGGCAGCGCGGTGACAGCAGGCAACCCTGCGGGCGGTCGTACTTGCCGGGGACGATGCCGGGCAGGGTGGCCAGGCGTTCCTCGCCGGCGCTGTGCTCGGGGATCGCCTTGAGCAGCGCCTCGGTGTACGGGTGGGTCGGCAGGTCGAACAGCGCCGGCACCTGGCCGATCTCCACCGCCTGGCCCGCGTACATCACGCAGACGCGCTGGGCGGTCTCGGCGACCACGGCGAGGTCGTGGGTGATCAGGATCAGCGCCATGCCCTGGTCGCGCTGCAGGTCGAGCAGCAACTCCATGATCTGCGCCTGGATGGTCACGTCCAGGGCGGTGGTGGGTTCGTCGGCGATCAGCAGCTTGGGTTCGCCGGCAATCGCCATGGCGATCGCGACGCGCTGGCTCATGCCGCCGGAGAGCTGGTGCGGGTAGGCTTCCAGGCGCTGGGCGGCGCCGGGGATTTCCACCCGTTCGAGCAGTTCCAGGGCGCGCTGGCGCAGGGCCTTGCCGCGCAGGCCGAGGTGCAGCTTGAGCACTTCCTCGATCTGGTAGCCGACGGTGAAGCTGGGGTTGAGGGCGGTCATCGGGTCCTGGAAGACCATGGCGATGTCCTTGCCGACAATGCGCCGCCGCTCGCGGCCCTTCAGGCGCAGCATGTCGGTGCCGTCGAATTGCATGGTGTCGGCGGTGATGATGCCGGGGGCGTCGATCAGGCCCATCAGGGCCATCATGGTCACCGACTTGCCGGAGCCGGACTCGCCGACGATGGCCAGGACTTCGCCCTTGTCCACCGAGAGGTCGAGGCCGTCCACCACCGGGATGGCGTTGCGGTCGCCGAAGCGCACCGAAAGATTGCGCAGGTCGAGGAGGCTCATACGGCGGTCTCCATCAGGCTTTTCTTGTTGTCGTTGGCGATCTTGAGGCTGAGCATGGTCACTGTCCTCACGCCGCATTCTTCAGCTTCGGATCCAGCGCATCGCGCAGGCCGTCGCCCATCAGGTTGATGGCCAGCACGCTGAGCAGGATGGTCAGGCCGGGCAGCGAGACGACCCACCAGGCGCGCTCGATGTAGTCGCGCGCGGAGGCCAGCATGGTGCCCCACTCGGGCGTCGGTGGCTGTACGCCCAGGCCGAGGAAGCCGAGTGCTGCGGCGTCGAGGATGGCCGAGGAGAAGCTCAGGGTGGCCTGCACGATCAACGGCGCCATGCAGTTGGGCAGCACGGTGACGAACATCAGGCGCAAGGTGCCGGCGCCGGCCAGGCGCGAGGCGGTGACGTAGTCGCGGTTCAGCTCGCCCATCACGGCGGCGCGGGTCAGGCGCACATAGGCCGGCAGCGAGACGATGGCGATGGCGATCACGGTGTTGATCAGGCCCGGGCCGAGGATGGCGACGATGGCCACCGCCAGCAGCAGCGAGGGCAGGGCCAGCATGATGTCCATCAGGCGCATGATCACCGGGCCCAGGCGGCTCGGCGAGAAGCCGGCGAGCAGGCCGAGGAAGATGCCGGGGATCATGGAGATCAGCACCGAGGTCAGGCCGATCATCAGCGACAGCCGTGCACCGTGCATCAGGCGCGAGAGCAGGTCGCGGCCCAGCTCGTCAGTGCCCAGCAGGAACTGCGAATTGCCGCCTTCGAGCCAGAGCGGCGGGGTGAGCAGGAAGTCGCGGAACTGCTCGCTGGGGTCGTGGGGAGCGACCCAGGGGGCGAACAGCGCGCAGAACACGATGACCAGCATGAACAGCAGGCCGCCGACCGCGCCCTTGTTGCGCGAGAAGGCTTGCCAGAATTCTTTCAGCGGGGACGGGTAGACCAGGCTCGGGTCGCTGGCGGGAGCTTTGGCGTTGGCATTCATGGCGTCGGCTCCGGTTAGCGTTGGTGACGGATGCGTGGGTTGGCGAGGCCGTAGAGGATGTCCACGATGAAGTTCACCAGGATCACCAGGGTCGCCACCAGCAGGATGCCGTTCTGCACCACCGGGTAGTCGCGCCGGCCGATGGCGTCGATCAGCCATTTGCCGATGCCGGGCCAGGAGAAGATGGTTTCGGTCAGCACCGCACCGGCCAGCAGCGTGCCGACCTGCAGGCCGAACACGGTGAGTACCGGGATCATGGCGTTGCGCAGGGCGTGCACGAACACCACGCGCGCCGGCGACAGGCCCTTGGCGCGGGCGGTGCGCACGTAGTCCTCGCGCAGCACTTCGAGCATCGAGGAACGGGTCATCCGGGCGATCACCGCCAGCGGGATGGTGCCCAGCACGATGGCCGGCAGGATCAGGTGGCGCACGGCGTCCATGAAGGCGCCTTCTTCATCCGACAGCAACGTGTCGATGAGCATGAAGCCGGTTTTCGGCTCGATGTCGTAGAGCAGGTCCAGGCGCCCGGAAACCGGCGTCCAGCCCAGGGAAACGGAGAACAGCATGATGAGGATCAGGCCCCACCAGAAGATCGGCATCGAATAGCCGGCCAGGGAAATGGTCATCACCCCGTGGTCGAACAACGAGCCGCGCTTGAGCGCCGCGATCACCCCGGCAAGCAGCCCGAAGACGCCGGCGAACAGCAGGGCGGCCAGGGACAGTTCGAGGGTGGCGGGGAACAGGGTGAGGAATTCGTGCCAGACGCTGTCGCGGGTGGTCAGCGATTCGCCGAGGTTGCCCTGGGCGAGGTTGCCGATGTAGTCCAGGTACTGTTGGTAGAGGGGTTTGTCGAGGCCCAGACGGTGCATGGCTTCGGCGTGCATCTGCGGGTCGACGCGGCGTTCACCCATCATCACTTCCACGGGGTCGCCCGGAATCAGGCGGATCAGCGCGAAGGTCAGGAGGGTGACGCCGAAGAAGGTCGGGATCAGCAGACCGAATCGGCGTGCGATGAAACTCAGCATGGTGGTCGGGGGCTCCTCATCGAGCGGCTACCCATCGGGGTATCGATGGGTGCCGGTTTCTTATTGCTTCACCGGTTACTGGATCTGAACATCGGCGAAGTTGTTGTTGGTCAGCGGGCTGATGGTGTAGCCCTGGACGTTGCTGCGTCGCACATTGAACAGCTTAGGATGCGCAAGGGGAATCCACGGGGATTGCTCGTGGAATATTGATGTCGCGTTTCTATAAAGTTCCGCCCGTTTTGTAGGGTCATTCGTCTGACGGGCTTCCTGGATCAGCTTTTCGAAGTCCTGGTTGCACCAGAAAGCGTGGTTTTCACCGGTCTCTGCCGCGGCGCAGGAGAGGTTGGGCGTCAGGAAGTTATCCGGGTCGCCGTTGTCACCGGCCCAGCCTCCATACAGCGACAGGTCGTGTTCGCCGGCCTTGATGCGCTTGATCAGTTCGCCAAACTCGAAGCTACGGATCTGCAGGTCGATGCCGACCTTGGCGAGGTCGGATTGCAGCATTTGTGCCATCTGCGCAGCGTTGGGGATGGTCGAGGAGCTGCCGTTGCGGGTGAACAGGGTCAGCTTGAGGTTCTCCACGCCTGCCTCCTTGAGAAGTGCCTTGGCCTTCTCCGGGTCATGTGGCCAGTCCTGGATGTCCTTGTTGTAGCCGAGCATGGTCGGGGGGTAGGGATTGACGGCCGGGCTGACTGCGCCGGCGCCGTAGACGGCATCGAGCATGGCCTGCTTGTCGAAGGCGAGATTGATGGCCTGGCGCACGCGCACGTCGTCCAGGGGCTTGTGCCGGGTATTGAGGGCGACGTAGGCGGTCAGCAGCGCGTCGATGCTGTCGACCTTCAGGTCCTTGTCCTGCTGCAGCGCCGGGACGTCTGCCGGCTTAGGGTAGAGCGCGATCTGGCACTCGTTGCGGCGAACCTTCTGCAGGCGCACGTTGGCATCGAGGGTGATGGCGAAAACCAGGTTGTCGATCTTCGGTTTGCCACCGAAGTAGTCCGGGTTGGCGCGGTAGCGTACCTGGGCATCCTTGGCGTAGCGGTTGAACACGAAGGGCCCGGTGCCGATGGGCAGGTTGTTCAGGTCGCCCTGCCTGCCGGCCGCCAGCAACTGGTCGCCGTACTCGGCGGAGTAGATCGAGGCGAAGCCCATGGCCATGTCGGCCAGGAAGGGGGCCTCCGGGTGGTTCAGGGTGAAGCGCACGGTCAGGTCGTCGATCTTGTCCACGGACTTGATCAGGTCGCGCATGCCCATGGCGTCGAAGTAGGCATAGCCGCGGGCGGCCGATTCATGCCAGGGGTGCTTGGGGTCCAGCGGTCGTTGGAAGGTCCAGAGCACGTCGTCGGCGTTGAAATCGCGGGTGGGCTTGAAGTAGTCGGTGGTATGGAACTTCACGCCCGGCCGCAGGTGGAAGGTGTAGGTCAGCCCGTCAGGGCTGACCTCCCAGCTTTGCGCCAAGGAGGGCACCACTTCGGTGGTGCCGGGGCGGAAGTCGGCCAGGCGGTTGAAGACCGTTTCGGCCGAGGCGTCGTTGGTTACCGCGCCGGTGTACTGGACGATGTCGAAGCCTTCCGGGCTCGCTTCGGTGCAGACCACCAGGTTCTGCGCCAGGGCGGTGCCGCTGCCCAGCGCCAGCACCAGGGGAATAACGCGCAAGAGGGGCATGCCGGTTTTCCTCAGAGCAGGTTGAAGGGGAAGTTGCTGACCAGGCGGACCTCGTTGACGCTGCCGTCGACCTGATTCTGGCTGGCCAGGTGCTTCATGTAGGTCAGGCGGAAGCTGGCGCTCTTGAGTGGTCCGTCCTGCAGCGTATAGCCGGTGGAAAGTCCCAGCTCGTGGTGCCTTTCGCCGTCCTGGTTGCGGACCTCGTCGTAGTTGCCGTAGGCCCCGTTGCGATCGCCGTCGTAGTGGGTACCGTCGATGCCCCAGCCCTTGGCGTACCACGCCATGCTGGTCAGGCCGGGCACGCCGAAGCCGGCCCAGTCGGTGCTGTAGCGCAGCTGCAGGGATTTTTCGTTGGGACCGTTGTAGTCCGAGAGCAGGGAGTTGGCCAGGTAGATGGCGGCGGTCTCGTGGACGTAGTCGAAGTACTCGTCGCCGCGGATCTGTTGCCAGCCCAGCAGCACGGCGTGGGCGCCGTGGGTCAGGGTGAAGGCCAGGCTGTAGGCGTCGTTGTCGATGTAGCCGGCCTTGCGCGAGCCGGTGTCGCCGGTGTGGTAGTAGTTGAGGCTGGTGTTCAGGGCCAGGGTCTGCGGGTCGCCCAGGTCGTGGCTGGCGCCGAAGTAGTACTGGTTCCAGACGTCCTCGAACTGGCCGGCGTAGGTGGTCAGCTTCAGCTTGTCGGTGACGGCGTAGCTGCCACCCAGGTAGCTGTAGCGATCACCGCGCACGTCGCGGGTGCCGTATTCGGTGGTCAGGTGCTCACGGTCCGAACTGGTGCGGGGCGCGGCGCGGGTGAAACTGCCGCCCTGGACCTGCAGGCCTTCGAGCTCCTCGCTGAGCAGGCTGATGCCATCGAAGCTGGAGGGCAGGGCGCGGTTGTCGTTGATGTTGAAGACCGGTGTCTCGGTCTGCTGGCGCCCGGCCTGCAGCACGGTGCTGGAGGCGCGCAGCTTCAGGCTGGCCAGGCCGACTTTCGACCATTGACCCACGGCGTCGCCGTCGCTGTCGGCCAGGGTGCGGTTGCCGCCACCGGCGATGCGACCATGACCGCGCTCCAGGGCGACCTCGTTGAAACCTGCCACGTCGAGGCCGACGCCGATGGTGCCCTGGGTATAGCCGGAGCTGTACTTGAGCTGGCTGCCCTGGGTCCAGGTGTAGCGGCTGTGAGTGGGCTCGGTGTAGCCGTCCTTCTTGATGTTGAAGTGGAAGCTGTCCTTCATCTGTTCGCGGGCGGCGAAGTTGCGGGTGCTGAAGGTGAGCTTCTGGCCTTCGATGAAGCCTTTGGCGCCGGCCTGGCCCTTGACCACGATTTCGCTGTCGCGACGGGTTTCGTCCGGCGGCAGGTTGTCCTCGTCGGCCCAGGCCTGGCCCAGCAGGGCGCCGCTGATGGCCACGGCCAGCAGGGAACGGGTGAGTGCTTGCTGATGCATGAGTTGCTCCTTGTTGTTGTTGGTTTTCCTAGCAACGAATGCATCCCCTCCGCCCATTGGTGAGATGGGGGAGCCAACAGGCGAAGGAGAAGGCGGGGTGGTGCCGCCCGATCTGCGTCGGGCTGGCGTTCAGGCGGCAGGTGCCGCCCAGGTCAGGCTGGCGGTCAGGGCTGGTTCGACACGCCGTAGAAGGAGTTGAGGGCGAAGGGGCTGATCAGGAACCCCTGCACCGACTTGCGCATGGGCTGGTAGACGGTGGAGTGGGCGATGGGGCTGATCGGGAATGCACTGGCCAGCACCTGCTGGGCCTGCTGGTACAGCGTCACCCGCTGCTGGTGATCGTTGGTGGCCTTGGCGTCCTTGATCAGCTTGTCGTAGGCCGGGTCGCACCACTTGGAGAAGTTGTTGCCGTCCACCGCATCGCAGCCGTACAGGGTGCCCAGCCAGTTGTCGGGGTCGCCGTTGTCGCCGTTCCAGCCGATCAGCATGGCGTCGTGCTCGCCGGCGTGGGCGCGCTTGATGTACTCGCCCCACTCGTAGCTGACGATCTTCGCCTTGATGCCGACCTTGGCCCAGTCGGCCTGGATCATCTCCGCCATCAGCCGGGCGTTGGGGTTGTAGGGGCGTTGCACGGGCATGGCCCACAGGGTGATCTCGGTGCCTTCGGCCACGCCGGCCTTCTTCAGCAACGCCTTGGCCTGTTCCGGGTCGTAGGCCTGGCCCTTGATCGAAGTGTCGTAGGACCACTGGGTCGGCGGCATGGCGTTCACCGCCAACTGGCCTGCGCCCTGGTAGACGGCATCGATGATCGCCTGCTTGTTCACCGCCATGTCCAGCGCGCGGCGTACGTCGGTCTTGTCCAGTGGGGCGTGGGTGACGTTGTAGGCCAGGTAGCCGATGTTGAAGCCCGGTTGCGACGGCATGCTCAGGTTCGCGTCCTGCTTCAGCGCCTCCAAGTCCGCCGGGCGTGGGAGCAGGGTGATCTGGCATTCGCCGGCCTTGAGCTTCTGCATGCGCACCGAGGCGTCGGTATTGATGGCGAAGATCAGGTTGTCGACCTTCACCTCATCGGGCATCCAGTACTCCTTGTTGCCCTTGAAGCGGATCATCGCGTCCTTCTGGTAGCGACTGAACACGAAGGGGCCGGTGCCGATGGGCTTCTGGTTGATGTCGCTGGCCTTGCCCTGCTTGAGCAACTGGTCGGCGTATTCGGCGGACTGGATGGAGGCGAAGCTCATCGCCAGGTTCTGGATGAAGGCGGCGTCGATGGTGTTGAGGGTGAAGCGGACGGTCTGCCCGTCGATCTTCTCCACCCTGGCGATGTTGCTGTCCATGCCCATGTCGGTGAAGTAGGGGAATTCGCTGGGGTAGGCCTTACGGAACGGGTGGTTCTTGTCGAGCATGCGGTTGAAGGTGAACAGCACGTCGTCGGCGTTGAGTTCGCGGGTCGGCTTGAAATAGTCGGTAGTGTGGAACTTCACGCCCGAACGCAGGTGGAAGGTCCAGGTCTTGCCGTCGGCGGAGGTTTCCCAGCTCTGCGCCAGGGCGGGCTGGGCTTCGGTGCCGCCGCGGGGGAATTGCACGAGGCGGTTGAACAGGGTTTCGGCGGAGGCATCGTAGTCGGTGCCGGTGGTGTACTGGCCGGGATCGAAGCCCGCCGGGCTGCCCTCGGAACAATAGACCAGGCTGGAGGCGGCCTGGGCCGCGGAGCCGGCAAGCAGCAGGCCGCCCAGGGCGAGTGCTTGCAGGGAAATACGGTGCGTCATGCGCATTGCCTGACCTCATTGTTGTTTTTCTTCAGGAGGCCGGCGAACCGATGGGGTTCGTGGCCGGCTCGGGCGGGCAGGCCGGGTAGGGCTGCCCGTGCAGGGCCAGCCTGCGCCAGCCCTTGCCGTCGCCGAACTTAAGTCACACTGAAATTAAGTTCAACTTAAAATTCAGTGGAACTGAAAAAGTGCCGAGGCTGTGAATCAGGTAGCGGGATGCTCGCCAAACAGCGGGAGTGTGGTGACCGTCAGCATTTCCGCGATGGTATCGCCGGCGTTGCGCAGGCAATGGCGTTTGCCGGAATCGAAGTGCACCGAGTCGCCGGGGGCGAGCGGGTAGGTATGGCCGTCGATATCGTAGGCGATCCGTCCGCTGAGCACGTAGGCGAATTCCGCACCATCGTGGGTAATCAGTTCCGACTCGTAACCCACGGGAACGGTGACCTTCACCGCATTGAGCTGGTTGCCGGGAAAGCTGCTGGAGAGGCGCTCATAGCTCAGCGGCTGACCCTCGATGGTGTAGCGCACGCGTTCGCCCTGGTGGGAATCCGGAGGGATCTGCTGGGGCGAATCGAACAGCGCATTGAGCGGTACGTCGAGGGCCTGGGCAATGCTGGCCAGGGACGACAGCGAGACACCGGTCAGGTTGCGCTCGGCCTGTGACAGGAAGCTGGCGGTGAGGCCCGCTTCGGCGGCCACCTGATTCAGGGTCTTTTTCGCTGCGCGGCGGAAACGGCGCAGGCGTTCTCCGATTCTATCTGCGGTCATTGGTTGGGCTCATCAGGGGTGTTGGGAGCATACCAGCGTCATGGCCGCATGACAGTTTTTGCGCCGCAGGGCTGTAGGAAAGCAGTTGTTGGGGATGAGGTTTTTTCAGTACTACTTAAAAATCTTTGACCGCTTCCGGGGCTGTTGGTTAAATCGTGGGTCGATCCGAATATCCGGGAGAAGGATGATGACGGTAGGAGTAGGCGGGATGGGCGCCGAGCAGGCGCTGGCGACACTGCAGGTGATGACGGCCGGCGCGCAGCCCATTGCCCTGGAGGAGTACCGCCAGCGGATCGCGCAGTTGCAACAGCTGATGCAGGCCCGGGAGATCGCCGCGGTGTTCGTCGACGCCGGCAGCTCACTGTCCTACTTCACCGGCCTTAAATGGAGCCCCAGCGAACGGCTGGTGGGCGTGCTGATACCGGCGCGCGGCGAAGTGCGCTATCTCGCTCCCGCTTTCGAAGAAGGCACGGTGCGTGATCTTCAGGTGCTGCCGGGCAGCATCAGCGTCTGGGCCGAACATGAAAGTCCTTTCGCCCTGCTGGTGGAGATGCTGACCGAGATCGAAGTTGGCGAGGGCGCGCGAGTGGGGCTTTCCCATAGCCTGCCGTTCGGCATGTATGAGCGCCTGCGCCAGGTCGCCTCCGGGTTGCAACTGGTAGACGCCGGAGCGCTGATCGAGCAGTGCCGTCGTTGCAAGTCGCCAGCAGAGCTGGCGCTGATGCAGCGGGCGAAGGACATGACCCTGGAAGTGCACAAGGCCGCCGCGAGCATCCTGCGCGAGGGCATTACCACCACCGAGGTCACGCGCTTCATCGAGGCGGCGCATCGGAAGGTCGGGGCGCCGGGCTCGACCTTCTGCATCGTGCTGTTCGGTGAGGACAGCGCCTTCCCGCATGGTGTGCGCCAGCCGCGTCCATTGCGTGACGGTGACATGGTGCTGATCGACACGGGTTGCCAGCTGTTCGGCTACCACTCGGACATCACCCGCAGCTATGTGTTCGGCGCGCCCAGCGCGCGCCAGCGTGAACTGTGGAACCTGGAGAAGGCCGCGCAACAGGCCGCGTTCGATGCCGCGCTGCTTGGCGCGCCTTGCGAGCAGGTCGATGCCGCCGCACGGCGTTGCCTGGAGGCGGGCGGCCTCGGCCCGGACTACGCGCTGCCGGGCCTGCCGCACCGCACGGGGCACGGCATTGGCCTGGATATCCACGAAGGTCCGTACCTGGTGCGCGGTGACAGCACGCCGCTGGCGGTCGGCATGTGCTTCAGCAACGAGCCGATGATCTGTGTACCGGGTGAGTTCGGCATCCGTCTGGAAGACCATTTCTACATGACGGCGCAAGGGCCGCGCTGGTTCACCCGGCCGAGCCATTCAGTAGACGATCCCTTCGGTCTGAATGCCTGAGGCTGGCGGCTCTTCGTAGGAGCGAGCTTGCTCGCGAACTGTTCCGCAGCGGAGTCCGTTCGCGAGCAAGCTCGCTCCTACAGGCTTATTTGGGCGCCAGCTCGACCCGTGAGAAATTGTTCGAGCCCAGCGGACTCAAGGTGAAGCCCTTCACCTCCGGCCGCACCACGGCGAACTGCTTGGGGTAGGCCAGGGCGATCCAAGGCGCTTCGCGCTGGAAGATCGCCAGCGCCTGGCGGTAGAGCGCGGCGCGGGTTTCCTGGTCGGTAATGGCGCGGGCCTGGCGCAGCAGGTCGTCGAACTGGGCGTTGCACCAGCCGGCCTGGTTCTCGCCGCTTTTTGCCGCGGCGCAGGAAAGGTTCGGCGTCAGGAAGTTATCCGGATCGCCGTTGTCGCCGGCCCAGCCCATGAAGATCAGATCGTGCTCGCCCTGCTTGGCGCGCTTGATCAGCTCGCCCCATTCGAACACACGGATATCGGCCTGGATGCCGATCTTGCCCAGGTCATCCTGCAGCATCTGTGCGCCGATGCCGGGATTGGGGTTGGTCGGACCGCCGCCGGGGCGAGTCCAGATCGACAGTTTCAGGCCGGGCTTGATGCCGGCTTCTTCCAGCAATTGTTTCGCCCGCGCCGGGTCGTGGGGCCAGACCTTGAGTTGCGGATCGGAACCCCACAATGTCGGCGGATAGGGCGCCACCGCCAGCGTCGCGGCGCCTTCGCCGAACTGCGCGCGCAGGTAGGCGTCGCGGTCGAAGGCGAGGTTGATCGCCTGCCGCACCCGCACGTCGTCCAGCGGCTTGTGCCGGGTATTGATGCCAACATAGGCAACCAGCAGCGAGTCCAGTTCCTCGATGGTCAGTTTCGGATCCTGGCGCAATGCGGGGATGTCGGTGGGCTTGGGGTAGACGGCTATCTGGCAGTCGCCGGCCTTGACCTTCTGGATGCGCACGTTCGGATCGGGAGTGATCGCCAGCAACAGGCGCTCGATCTTCGGCTTGCCGCCCCAGTAGTCCGGGTTGGCGGTGAAGCGTACCTGGGCATCCTTCTGGTAGCGCTCGAACACGAACGGGCCGGTGCCGATGGGCAGGTTGTTCAACTGCTCGGCCTTGCCGGCGGCCAGCAGCAGGTCGCCGTACTCGGCGGAGTAGATGGATGCGAAGCCCATCGCCAGGTCGGCGAGAAAGGGCGCCTCGGGGTGTTTGAGGGTGAAGCGCACGTGGTGCTCGTCGAGCTTTTCCACTGCGCTGATCAAGCCGGGCAGGCCCATGGCTTCGGCGTAGGGAAAGCCGCGCGGGGCCAGCTTGTTCCACGGGTGCTTCGCGTCCAGCTGGCGCTGGAAGCTCCAGAGCACGTCGTCAGCGTTGAACTCGCGGGTCGGGGTGAAGTAATCGGTACTGTGGAACTTCACCCCCTGGCGCAGGGTGAAGCGGTAGTGCAGGCCATCGGCGCTGATCTCCCAGCTTTGCGCCAGCGCTGGAATCACGCGCGTGCTGCCGGGGGCGAACTGCACCAGGCGCTCGAACACCGTCTCGGCCGAGGCGTCGGCGGTGGTGGCGGCGGTGTACTGGGTGATGTCGAAGCCTTCCGGGCTGGCCTCGGTGCAGACCACCAGGGACTGGCCGAGCGCCGATGCGCAGCCAAGCAGGCCGAGCAGGCAGAAGCGGGCGAGGATCGTGGGCACGGATTGGGCTCGAAAAAAAGCCGCCGGGGTTACCGGCGGCTTTCTGCCTTACTTGCCGACGCTGACGCCGTAGAAGGAGTTCAGCGCAAACGGACTGATCTTGAAGTCCTGCACCGTCTTGCGCATCGGCTGGTAGACGGTGGAGTGGGCGATCGGGGTGATCGGCACCTGCTCCTTGAGGATGTGCTGGGCCTGTTTATACAGCTCGGTGCGCTTGGCCTGGTCCGGCGTGCGCTTGGCGTCCTTGATCAGCTTGTCGTACGACGCATCGCACCATTTGGAGAAGTTGTTGCCGTCCACGGCGTCGCAGCCGTAGAGGGTGCCGAGCCAGTTGTCCGGGTCACCGTTGTCGCCGCTCCAGCCGATCAGCATGGCGTCGTGTTCGCCGCCCTTGGCGCGCTTGATGTACTCGCCCCATTCGTAGGTGACGATCTTCGCCTTGATCCCGACCTTGGCCCAGTCGGACTGCAGCATCTCGGCCATCAGCTTGGCGTTGGGGTTGTAGGGGCGTTGTACGGGCATGGCCCACAGGGTGATCTCGGTGCCTTCGGCCACGCCGGCCTTCTTCAGCAGTTCCTTGGCCTTCTCCGGGTTGTAGCCGGCGTCCTTGATGCTGTCGTCGTAGGACCACTGGGTCGGCGGCATGCCGTTCACCGCCAGCTGGCCGGCGCCCTGGTAGACGGCGTCGATGATCGCCTTCTTGTTCACCGCCATGTCCAGCGCCTCACGCACTTCGAGCTTGTCGAACGGCTTGTGGGTGACGTTGTAGGCGATGTAGCCGAGGTTGAAGCCCGGCTGCGACGGCATGTTCAGGTTCGGGTCCTTCTTCAGCGACTCCAGGTCGGCGGGGCGCGGGAAGAGGGTGACCTGGCACTCGTTGGCCTTGAGCTTCTGCATGCGCACCGAGGCGTCGGTGTTGATGGCGAAGATCAGGTTGTCGATCTTCACCTCGCCCTTGTTCCAGTAGTCCGGGTTGGCCTTGAAGCGGATCATCGCGTCCTTCTGGTAGCGATTGAACACGAAGGGGCCGGTGCCGATGGGCTTCTGGTTGATGTCGCTGGCCTTGCCCTGCTTGAGCAGCTGGTCGGCGTATTCGGCGGACTGGATCGAGGCGAAGCTCATGGCCAGGTTCTGGATGAAGGCGGCGTCGACTTCGTTGAGGCTGAACTTGACAGTCTTGTCGTCGACCTTCTCCACCTTGGCGATGTTCGCGTCCATGCCCATGTCGGTGAAGTAGGGGAATTCGGTCTGGTACGCCTTACGGAACGGATGGTTCTTGTCGAGCATGCGGTTGAAGGTGAACAGCACGTCGTCGGCGTTGAATTCGCGGGTCGGCTTGAAGTAGTCGGTGGTGTGGAACTTCACGCCCGAACGCAGGTGGAAGGTGTAGGTCTTGCCGTCATCGGAGACTTCCCACTTTTCCGCCAGGCCCGGGATGACCTGGGTACCGCCGCGCTCGAACTGGGTGAGGCGGTTGAACACGGTTTCCGCCGAGGCATCGAAGTCGGTGCCGGTGGTGTACTGGCCGGGGTCGAAGCCCGCCGGGCTGCCTTCGGAGCAGTAGACCAGGTTGTTGGCGGCGTGGGCGAACAGCGGGGCGCTGGCGAGCAGGCCAGCAGCAATCATGGAGCGAATGACGGCGTTCTTACGCATACGGACCTCTGATTATTCTGATTTTCTAGAGGGACAGTCGGATTGACTGCGTTGCGTGAAGCTATGCACGGCACATGCCGCACGCAAGCTGCTAGCGCCGATCAGTGTAGAAGTTGTGACGCGGGTGCAAGGGAATGTCGCAATTTCGACAATGGGAACCTGCCGGTCGAGCGGCGGCGCCCCGGTTCCCCCTGGACGCCGCGCTGAAAGAGGCCGTGGTGTTACGGCATCTGCACCTCGATGGTACCGTCGGCGCTGACGGTGACCTGGCTGGTGCCGGCCTCGATTTCCTGCGCCGGGGCGCCGCCGTAGCTGTCGGCCTTCATCGCCGCCATGCGCATCACCGGCATCGGGCGCGGAGCGCCGGAGGTATTCAGGTTCAGGCTGACCAGCTTGTAGCCCTTGCCGCCGAGAGCGTCGGTGAGTACCTGGGCGCGAGCCTTGAAGGCCTCCACGGCGCCTTTCATCATCGCGTCCTCGTTCTTCGCGCGGGTGGCGTCGGCGATGCTGAAGTTCATGCTGCCCATCTTCAGCTTGCCCAGCAGGTCGGCAGTCAGTTGGGAGAGCGCGGCGAAGTCGGCGCTTTCCAGGCGCACTTCCGCGCGCTCGCGCCAGGCGGTGATCTTCTGTCCTTTGTCGTCATACACCGGGTAGCTGTTGCGGCTGCCCAGGCTGACGGTGACGCCCTTGACCTTGCGCGCCTGCTCCACGGCAGCGTTCAGCGCGGTAGTGGTCTCGCTGGCGAGCTTGGCGGGGTCGTTGGCCTGCCCTTCGGTGAACAGGGTCACGTGCATCAGGTCGTGGGCGACTTCCTGGCTGACCTCGGCGCGCAGCGAAACCTGGTTGTAGCGCGGTTCGTCTGCCAGGGCTCCCAGGCTGGTGGCGCACAGGGCGATGGCGGCGGCGATGGCGGTGAAGGGTTTCTTCAGTACAGACATGGATGACTCCTTGCTCCGGAAAATGTCCCGGCCACAGCTTAGTGGAAGCCCTGGCCGAAACTGTCAGACCCTTTGACGCAGAAGGGTTGCAAATCGGGTTAACGACGGGTGTCACCAATTGTTTCCGACTGTGCGAGGCTGCCCTGGAGTATGCTGTGGCGCTATGCCGCACAAGGGGGAGGGGGCTCTTGGCTATACTCGCGCAAATTCCGGAATTCACCATGCGCCCACCGGTTTTCCAGCTTTCCGCCAGTCGTCAGAACCTGCTGCATCTGACGCTCATCCGTATCCTCGTCCTGGCCGCCCAGGCAGGTTCCGTCGGTCTCGCCTACAAGGCCCAGCTGATCCAGCTGCCCTGGCTCGCCCTGGGCGTGACCCTCGGCGTCTCCCTCGTGCTCTGCCTGGGTACCGCGCTGCGCCTGCGCGGCCCATGGCCGGTAACCGAACTGGAGTATGCCGTCCAGCTCGCCTGCGACCTGGTCATCCACAGCGTGCTGCTTTATTACTCCGGCGGCTCGAGCAACCCCTTCGTCTCCTATTACCTGGTGCCGCTGACCATCGCCGCGGCGACGCTGCCGTGGCTCTACACCATCGCCCTGGCCGGTCTCGCCCTGGCCAGCTACACCGTGCTGCTGGTGTGGTTCCACCCGCTGGAGATGGCTGCCGGGCAGCGCGACAACCTGCTGATCTATGGCATGTGGCTGAGCTTCGCCCTGGCCGCTGCGCTGATCACCTTCTTCGTCGCCCGCATGTCCGAGTCGTTGCGCCGCCAGGAACAGCTGCAGGCCCAGCGCCGCGAGGAAGGCATGCGCGACCAGCAGCTGCTGGCCGTGGCGACCCAGGCCGCCGGCGCCGCCCATGAGCTGGGCACCCCGCTGGCGACCATGAGCGTACTGCTCAAGGAATTGCGCCAGACCAATGCGGACCAGCCGATGCTGCAGGAAGATCTCGCCCTGCTGCAGGAGCAGGTCAAACTCTGCAAGACCACCCTGCAGCACCTGGTGCGCGCCGCCGAAGCGGATCGTCGCCAGGCGGTGGAAGAGCAGGGCGCCAACGAGTGGGTCGAAGCCGTCCTGCGGCGCTGGCACCTGATGCGCCCCGAGGCGAGCTACCGTTACCAGACCCTCGGCAAGGGCAAGGCGCCGCGGATGACGCCGCCGACCGACCTGAGCCAGGCGCTGCTGAACCTGCTCAACAACGCGACGGACGCCTGTCCGGACGATCTGGACATCCGCCTGGACTGGGATGCCGGTGAAATCTGCCTGAGCATCCGCGACCAGGGCCCTGGCGTGCCGCTGGCCATTGCCGAACAGCTCGGCAAACCGTTCTTCACCACCAAGGGCAAGGGCTTCGGCCTGGGGTTGTTCCTCAGTCAGGCCAGCGTGACCCGCGCGGGTGGAACGGTGAAGTTGTATAACCATGAAGATGGCGGCACTCTGACCGAGTTGCGTCTGCCCAGAAGCTATGGCGTGGCCTGATCGCCGCGCCCGCGAGGAAGTACCATGAGCGAAGAGATCCTGTTCGAAGGCGAAGAGCAGCCCCACCTGCTGCTGGTGGACGACGATGCCACCTTTACCCGCGTCATGGCCCGCGCCATGACCCGTCGCGGGTTGCGGGTGTCGGTCGCCGGCTCCGCCGAGGAAGGCCTGGCCATGGCCAAGGAAGATCTGCCCGACTACGCCGTGCTCGACCTGAAGATGGACGGCGACTCCGGCCTGGTGCTGCTGCCCAAGCTGCTCGAACTCGATGCCGAGATGCGCGTGGTGATCCTCACCGGCTATTCCAGCATCGCCACCGCGGTGGAGGCCATCAAGCGCGGTGCCACCAACTACCTGTGCAAGCCCGCCGACGCCGACGACGTGCTCACCGCGCTGCTGTCGCAACACGCGGACCTGGAAACCCTGGTGCCGGAAAACCCCATGTCGGTGGATCGCCTGCAGTGGGAACATATCCAGCGTGTGCTTGCCGAACATGACGGCAACATCTCCGCGACCGCCCGCGCGCTGGGCATGCACCGGCGCACATTGCAGCGTAAGCTGCAGAAACGCCCGGTGAGGCGTTAAGCGATCGATAACACAAAGGAGCGCCAATGAGCGCTCCTTTTTTTTACCCAGACAGCCGTGCGAGCAGACCCCATGACCGACAGCGCCGAGTACCGCGCCGCGAACGATGCCGTTCGCAGCCGCTTCTTCCACCGAGTCTGGCAACTCACCGCGCCTTACTGGCGCAGCGAAGAGAAGGGCACGGCCTGGCTGCTGCTGATCGTCGTCATCGCCCTGTCGCTGGTGGGCGTGGCCGTCTCGGTCTGGCTCAACAGCTGGTACCGCGACTTCTACAACGCTCTGCAGAACAAGGACGTCGACTCCTTCATCCGCCTGGTGCTGTACTTCTGCGGTATCGCCGCCGCGGCCATCCTGATCGCCGTCTACCGCCTCTACCTGACCCAGATGCTGACCATTCGCTGGCGCCGCTGGCTGACGGAGAAGCACTTCGCCGCCTGGCTCGGCGACAAGAACTACTACCGCCTGGAGCAGCGCGGCCACACCGACAACCCCGACCAGCGCCTGACCGAAGACCTCAACAACTTCACCGACACCACCCTGACCCTTGGCCTGGGCCTGATCCGCAACGTGGTCAGCCTGGTGTCCTTCTCGGTGATTCTCTGGGGCGTTTCCGGCAGCATCGAAGTGTTCGGCATCACCATCCCCGGCTACATGTTCTGGGCTGCCCTGGTCTACGCCCTGGTCGGCAGCTGGCTGACCCACCTGATCGCGCGCCGCCTGATCACCCTGAACAACCAGCAGCAGCGCTTCGAGGCCGACCTGCGCTTTGGCCTGGTGCGCGTACGCGAGAATGCCGAGAGCATCGCCCTGTACAACGGTGAGGCCAACGAGAACGAGCGGCTGATGACGCGTTTCCGCAATGTCTGGGGCAACTTCTGGGAGCTGATGAAGGTGCAGAAGCGCCTGACCTTCTTCAGTTCCGGTTACGCTCAGATCGCCATCATCTTCCCGCTGGTGGTCGCCGCGCCGCGCTACTTCGCCGGCAAGATCCAGCTGGGCGAGCTCATGCAGATCAACTCCGCCTTCGGCAACGTGCAGGACGGCCTGAGCTGGTTCATCGACGCCTACGCCAGCCTCGCCAACTGGCGCGCCACCTGCGACCGCCTGCTGAGCTTCCGCTCGGCCATGGACGAAACTGCCCACGAGTCCGCCAACATCGACGTGCGCAAGGCCGGCACCAGCCTGCAACTGCACAACCTGACCCTGAGCCTGGGCAACGGCCGCGAACTGTTGCATCCCACCAGCCTGGCCGTGAACCCCGGCGAACACCTGCTGATCGGCGGCCCCTCCGGCGGCGGCAAGAGCACCCTCCTGCGTGGCATGAGCGGCCTGTGGCGCTACGGCAGCGGCGTGGTCCAGATGCCCGAGGCGCGCAGCCTGTTCGTCCCGCAGAAGCCCTACCTGCCCATCGGCACCCTGGCCGAGGCGCTGTGCTATCCGGAGCAGGGCAACCGTCACAGCCCCGAGCAGCTGAAACAGGTCCTGCACCTGTGCCGCCTGGATGCGCTGATCCCGCGCCTGGACGAGGCCGATCACTGGCAGCGCGTCCTCTCGCCGGGCGAGCAGCAACGCCTGGCCATCGCCCGCGCGCTGCTCTTTGCGCCGCAGTGGCTGTTCCTCGACGAGGCGACTTCGGCATTGGACGAGGCCGACGAAGCGGCGCTCTATCAGGTGCTGCTGGAGCAGCTTCCGGGAGTAACCCTGGTGAGCATCGGCCACCGCGTCAGCCTGAAGCGTTTCCACGCAAGGCAACTGCGCCTGGATGATCAGCGTTTGCAGGAGATCGATGCCGTTCTGCCGGCATAGTGGCAGTTTGATTCACTGGGTAAATGTGATGACGTTAGTGAGAATCGTCTGAAAGTCTTCTCAGATGGGATGATTTCTTCTTATTTATTTACATTTTTCAGTGCTAAGCCGCTGCGATTTTTTCAATAACGGGTACCCTGTGCACCCCGGCCGGAACGCGGCCGGGTTTCATGCATTGCAACGGTACCGCCATGAAGTCCCTTTCCCCGTCACGGCAAGCCCTGACCCGTTCCGACCTGCGCCTGATCGATACGCGCCGGTTCGTGCTGGGCGCTGCCTGCGTGTCGCTGGTGCTGGCGGCGCTGGCGTTCGCCGGGGGGCTGTGGCTCGGGCGCGTGCAGACTGTCCCCGCCGCGCCTGCGGTGGTCGAGGCGATCACCGAGGCGGTCAGCCCTGATGCCTCGGAGGAGCGCTTCACCGCCGAGCGGGTTGGCGAGCTGGCCGGGCGCCTGCAGGTCCTGGAGAAGGACGCGCAGTACCTGCTCAAGGCCGTGGGCAGCCAGCAGGAAATCACCCGCAAGGTCACCCAGCTCGACCCGACCCTGATCCCCAAGGCCAAACCCGCCAGCGCCAAGGGCGAGGGCGGCATCCTGCTGCCGCCGCGCGATTGCGGCACCAGCCTGGCGACCGAGCTGGTGCACGGCGAGCAGTCCGCGACCTGCCTGCGTCGAGTCTTCGATCAACTGATGGACCAGGTCGCCCGGCGTAACGCCGACTTCATGGCGATTCCCTCGCGCCGGCCGCTGGAGCAGGCGCGCCTGGGTTCACCCTTCGGCAACCGCGTCGATCCGTTCAACCGCCGCCTGGCCTTCCATTCCGGGCAGGATTTCTCCGCGCCGTCCGGCACTCCGATCTACGCCGCCGCCGGTGGCCGGGTCATCGAGGCCGGCCGGCATACCTCCTACGGCAACCTGGTGGAGATCGACCACGGCAATGGCCTGGTGACTCGTTATGCCCACGCCTCGAAGATCTTCGTGAAGGTCGGCGACGTCGTGCTGCCGGAACAGAAAATCGCCGCCGTCGGCTCCACCGGGCGCTCCACCGGTGCGCACCTGCATTTCGAGGTGCTGCTGCGGGGTGAGTTCGTCGATCCGCAGAACTTCCTCTCCCTGGGCGGGATGGAGATAGACAGCGATGGCATGGCTGCGGACTAGGAAACTCGACACCCGTCGACTGCTCCACGCCGAGCACCGCCCCCACGTACCCCGCGGCCACGGCTGGCTGGTCTGGCCGGCCTTGGCGCTGCTGATCGCGTTGGGCGCTGCGGCCGCCGTGTACGGGATGCGCCAGGGCGATGACCGGTACGCCCAGCACCGCATCGCCGAACTCGAGGCGCACAACCAGGAGTTGAGCGAGGCCCTGGAAAGGGAACGCCTGCAAGTGAACGAAGAACAGGCCAACCGCGAACAACTGATGCGCCGCATCGACGCGATGTCCGCCGAGATCAAGAAACTGAAGACCGAGCAGGCGTTCTACCGCCAGCAGAAACCCGGGAAATAGGCCTTCGAAGGAGAAGCGATGTTCAGCAACAGCAAGAAGAAAGGCCCGCAGGTGTCGGTGGACAAGTTCTCCAGCCTGCTCTCGGGGAACGTCGCCCTGGTGGGTGATATCCAGTTCGAGGATGGCCTGAAGATTCTCGGCACCGTCAAAGGCAGCGTCACCCACAAGCCGGGCGCCGCCAGCCTGCTGGCGCTCAGCGCGGAAGGGCGGATCGAGGGCAACGTCAGCAGCTACGATGCGCTGATCGACGGCACCATCGTTGGTGACCTCTACGTCGAGCACCTGCTGGAACTGCATTCCAACGCTCGCGTGGTCGGCAACATCCAGTACCGCCAACTGAGCATGGAGAACGGCGCCACCGTCGACGGCAAACTGACCCGCCTGGCCGATGGCGAAGCGCCCCGGCCGCTGGAGCTGCCGGCTCCGATCCGGGGCGAAACGGCCGACGCCGAGGCCTGATCGAACCTGCGCGGCGGGTACATAGCTTGCTATGATTCTGCCCCCGCCGCCCTGATGTCCGTTCGCCATGCTCGCACTCCTGCTCCAGACCTTCAGCATCACCGCCCCGGTCTTCGCCATGCTGTTCCTCGGAGTGCTGTTGCGCCGCGTGGGGGCGATCAACCCGGAGTTCATCCAGACCGCCTCGGCCCTGGTGTTCAATGCCACCATGCCGGCGATGCTGTTCCTCGGCATCTACCACTCCGACCTGCACAGCGCGGCGCGCCCGGAAGTGCTGCTGTATTTCTGTGCAGCGACCCTGGCGGGTTTCCTCCTGGCCTGGGGCTGGGCCGCCTGGCGGGTGCCGCGCGAGGAGCGCGGCGTCTATGTGCAGGGCTCGTTCCGCGGCAACAACGGCATCATCGGCCTGGCCCTGGCCACCAGCCTCTACGGTGACCACGGCCTGGCCCTGGGCTCGGTGCTCGCCGCCCTGGTGATCCTTTGCTACAACACGCTGTCCTCGGTGGTGCTGGCGATCTACAGCCCGAGCATGAAGTCCGACCCGCTGAGCATCGCCCGCAACGTCATCTGCAACCCGCTGATCATCAGCGTGCTGGCGGCGCTGCCGTTCTCCTGGTTCGGCATCGGCCTGCCGCAGTGGCTGCTCACTTCCGCCGACTACTTCGCCCAGATGACCCTGCCGCTGGCGCTGGTGTGCATCGGCGGCACGCTGTCGCTGGCCTCGTTGCGCGAGAGCGGTGGCCTGGCGATCAGTGCCAGCCTGATGAAGATGGTCTGGCTGCCACTGATCTGCACCTTTGTCGCCTGGGTGTTGGGCTTCCGAGGTGCCGAACTGGGCATTCTCTTCCTCTATTTTGCCAGCCCGACGGCAGCGGCCAGCTACGTCATGGCCCGCGCCGCCAACGGCAACCATGAGCTGGCGGCGTCGATCATCGTCATCACCACCCTGGTGGCGGCCCTGACCACCAACGTCGGCATCTTCGTCCTGCAGTGGGGCGGTTGGATGTGACTCGGCCGCTGGCGAGATTCTTCCAATCGGTGCTACGCAAAAAGCTATTCGGCTTGTAGGAAATTTCTGAAAGATCGCTCTGCATCGCAATGCCGCGCGAAGCCCGTTCCGCACGCCGATAAGACCAGTTACATTTGGCTCCCCCCGCATTGCACGATCAAGGAATGTTCATGCAACTCACGCGTCGGTTGGTTCGCGCCGTCTTTTACCTGTCAGCCAGTCTCCTGGCTGCGACGGTCGCTGCCGATCCGGGCGCGGAGCTCAAGAGCCCCAGCGCCGGCTGGCGCTACTCGGGGTTGAACGATGACCCCAGCGTTCCCCGCGTCGCCTATCCCACCCCACCGATCGACCGGGGTGGTGCGCGGGGCCGCAGTCTGATCGAGGGCCACCTGCGCGAGGTTTCCGGAGTCGACCGCGCCCAGCGGCTGGTGGTCAACGGCAACCCGCTCCCTCTCTATACCGACGGCGAAGGCAAGTTCGTCCGTCCCTACAACTTCGGTGCTGGCAGCAACAGCGTCGAAGTGGCCAGCGCCGAGGGCAAGTCCCTCAAGCGCATCCAGTTCTATGAAGCCAACAACAGCCGGGTCGCGCCGCGCATCCGCCTGGCCCTGGGCTGGAACGACCCCAAGGCCGAGCTCGATCTGCATATCGTCACGCCTGACGGCCAGCATGCCTTCTGGGCTCATCCGCGCCTGAGCAACGGCGGCGGCCTCGACCCCGATGGCGTCGACGGCCCCGGCCCGGAAATGTTCACCATGGCGGCCCCGCTGCATGGCACCTACCTGGTCTACGTCAATTACTGGGGCAACCTGAACAGCCAGGGTTACAACTTCCAGGCCGGCAGCAATGTGCAGGACGTGATCACCGCCGAGATCAACCTGGTGTTCAACGAAAATACCGTCAACGAGAAGCGCGAGACCTTCGTGGTGCCCATGCGCACCATCGGCGATCTGGTGCTGGTGAAGACCTTCAACTACTGAATTCGCCCCTCGCAGGGATGACACGGGACAAGCGATCGATGAGCGACAATACGCCCTCCAGCAGCCAAGACAGCACCCCCACGCCGCCGGCCGCGCAGCCACCACGCCGTGGCCCGCTGATCGCCATCGGCGCGCTCGCCGCCGCCCTGGTCGCCGGCGGCCTGGCCCTGGCCTTCGGCCTGATTCCCGCCTTCCATTCGGCGCCGGTGGGCACCCTGGAAGCGCCGGAGAACCCGGACGTGGTGCGTGACCTCAAGCGCCCCGACGCCCTGATCGAGAGCGCCTCCCTCAGCCAGTTGCCCAAGGCCGTGCTGGCAGTGCCGCTGCTGCGCGACGTGCTCACCGAGGACTTCGTCTTCTACTACGAGAACAACGCCGACCGCCTGGGCCTGACCGGTACCCTGCGGCGCATCGTCTACGAACACGACCTGACCCTGAAGGACAGCGTGATCGAGGAGCTGCTCGACCAACCGGCCCAGGTCGCCCTGTGGCGCGGCGCCGATGGCCGACTGCGCGACTTCATGGTGGTGCTCAAGCGCGGCGGCCTGGCCAAGGTGCTGGAGCCGCTGGCCAAGGTCGCGGCCGATGACTCCCAACTGAAGAAGGTCGCGGAAATCCAGGTGAAGGGCAGCGCCACGCCGGTCTACAGCCTGCGTTATGGCGCCGAGAAGTCCCTGCTGTTCGTCTCCCGTGGCGACCAGATGCTGGTGCTGTCGAACCCGAAGATGCTCTTCACCGCGTCCAGCTACGACGACCTGGGCGAACCGGATGCCGCCGTGGCGAAGGACCTGGGCAGCCTGCTCGAAGGCGAGGCGCTGTTCGCCAAGGACTTCGCCCTGGAGCCGCGCGGCGAGCTGCAGCAGCGCATCACCCTGGGCGCCGGGGTGCTCGCCATGGGCTACCAGCGCTTCATCCCGACGTTCGCCGGCGTGCGCTTCGAGCAGGGCAAGGACGGCTGGCACAGCTACCTCGCGCTCAACGAAGTCGCGCGCCAGCCGGACCTGGACTTCACCCCCGTCTGGCAGGCGATGCCCATGGGCGCCAGCGCGTGCGTCGCGCTGCCGGTCACGCCGGGCCTGTACGACAACATGCTGGTGAAGCTGGGCGCCGAGCAGAAGATGGCCGCCGCGTTCTCCGAGCACCTCTCCGGTGCCGCCGGCCTGTGCTGGTACCCGGATTCGCGCCTGCACTCGCCGCTGCTCGCGGTGAAGCTCGACGCGCCCGCCAGCCCCGAGCTGGACGAGCAGCTGGGCAAGCTCTTCGGCAGCATGATCGGCGCCTACGAGGCCAACGTGGAGGCCGGCGCCTTCGAGGTTGAAAGTCGAGCCGAGGGCGAAGGTCGTCTGTGGCAACGCCAGGTCAGCTCGCGCTTCGGCCAGTACCCGGCCAGCGAGGCAGAAAATCCCGACCAGGTCAGCGGCAACGGCTTCTTCCGCGTGAGCCTGTTGCGCGATGGCAACACCCTGTTGTTCTCCATCGACGACAAGCTGCTCGACAAGGCCCGCAACACCCTGGCCAAGCGCTATCCGCCGCTGGCCGACGTGCTGCCCAAGGACGCCCTGGTACCCGCGTATCTCGCGCCCAAGACGCTGT
Source organism: Enterobacterales bacterium AE_CKDN230030158-1A_HGKHYDSX7 (assembly GCA_046940325.1). Lineage (GTDB taxonomy): Bacteria > Pseudomonadota > Gammaproteobacteria > Pseudomonadales > Pseudomonadaceae > Pseudomonas. The sequence goes on from JBKYMN010000009.1 coordinate 233,907, forward strand.
CCGAGCTGCTCAAGCGTGAAACCCTCGACAGCCTCCCGCAGGACATCGAGCCGGTATTCCGCAATGCCGCCGATACGCTGCTCCTGCCGCGCCTGAAGACGCTCGCCGGCAACGGCTCCTACGCCCTGACCCTGCCGGCCGGCAGCGAGCCGAGCGGTGAATGGGAGTGGCTGCCGCTGGAATGGAAGGCGCTGTGATCCGAGCCTCTTTCACCCTGCTCGCAGCTTGGCTGGTCGCCACCCTGGCGCAGGCTGCCGAGCCTGCACTGGATGCGCAGCAGACCCAGGTGTTCCGCGCCTGGTTCGTGCGCATCGCCGAGGAGCAGCTGCGCCGTGGCCCGAACCCGCGCTGGTACCAGCAGGACTGCGCGGGGCTGGTGCGCTTCGCCGCCAACGAGGCGCTGAAGGTCCACGACGCCAAGTGGTTGCGTGCCAATGGCCTGTCCAACCGCTACCTGCCGCCGGAGCTGGAGCTGACCGATGCGCAGCGTGCGCTGGCGCAGACCTGGCAGCAGGGCGGCGGCAAGACCGGCCCCTACGTCAACGCCATCAAGCTCATCCAGTACAACAGCCAGCTCGTCGGCCGCGACCTCAACCAGGCGCGCCCCGGCGACCTGATGTTCTTCGACCAGGGCGACGATCAGCACCTGATGATCTGGATGGGCCGCGACATCGCCTATCACACCGGAACTCGTACGGCGACCGACAACGGCATGCGTTCGGTCAGCCTGCAACAACTCATGACATGGAAGGACACCCGATGGATACCCGACGAATCCAATCCCAACTTTATCGGCGTCTATCGCTTGTCCTTCCTGACCCGATGAATGCGCTGCGCGGCATCGCCGCTGCCCTGGCCTGCGCCGGCCTGTTCGCCGCCGCTCCCGCGATCGTGCAGGCGGACGACGACGTCCCGGCGAGCAACTACACGCCCATGGCCGGCGAGTCGTTCTTCCTGCTCGCCGACTCGAGCTTCGCCTCCGACGAAGTGGCCAAGGTGCGCCTGGAAGCTCCGGGCCGCGACTACCGCCGTTACCGCATGGAGCCCTACGGTGGCGCGGACATCCGCGTCTACCGCATCGACCAGCCGCTGGACTTCCTCAAGCGCCAGAAGAACCTGCACCGGGTGCTGTCCGAAGGGCAGTTCAAGGGCGAGGGCCTGTCCAACACCCTGGCCTACCTGTGGGACAACTGGTACCGCAAGTCGCGTCGGGTGATGCAGCGGACCTTCTCCTACGAGTCACGCCAGCAGGTCACCGAAGTGGTGCCCGAGCTGAAAATGGGCAACGCCATGCGCGCGCCTACCCCGTATGACGCGCAGCCGCAGTACGCGCCGATCCCCGGCCTGCCGATGGTCAGCCAGTTCCGCTACCCGCTGTGGGACGCCAAACCGATCCAGCCGCCGAAGGAAGTCACCCTCGCCGGCTCCTCCAGCGAGTTCATCAACGTCGCGCCGGGCAACGTCTACGTGCCGCTGGGCAAGCTGAAACCCGGCCTCTACCTGGTCGAAGCGCTGGTCGGCAAATACCGCGCGACCACCGTGGTGTTCGTTTCCAACAGCGTCGCGGTGAGCAAGATCGCCGGCAACGAACTGCTGGTCTGGACCGCGCGCAAGCATGAAGGCACGCCAGTCTCCGGCGCCAAGGTGCTGTGGACCGATGGCCTGGGCGTGATGAGCAGCGGCAGCAGCGATGCCGACGGACTGCTGCGCCTGCAGCACGTCAGCCCCGAGCGTTCCTTCGTGATCGGTGAGGACGAGGAGGGCGGCGTCTTCGTCTCCGAGAACTTCTATTACGACAGCGAGATCTACGACACCAAGCTCTACGCCTTCACCGACCGCCCGCTGTACCGTCCGGGCGACTGGGTGTCGCTGAAGATCGTCGGCCGCGAGTTCAAGAACTCCCGCGAATCGCAGTCGCCGCAGAGCGCGCCGCTGCGCCTGTCGGTGATCGACGCCGCCGGCACCACGCTGCAGACCCTGGACCTCAAGTTCGATGCGAAAAGCGGCACCAACGGCCGCTTCCAACTGCCGGCCAATGCCGTTGCCGGTGGTTACGAACTGCGTTTCGACTACCGCGACCAGACTTACAGCAGCGCCTTCCGCGTCGCCGAGTACATCAAGCCGCACTTCGAGATTTCCCTCGATCTCGCCAAGCCGGACTTCAAGACCGGCGAACCGGTGAAGGGCAACCTGATCCTGCTCTACCCGGATGGCAAGCCGGTGGCCAACGCGCGCCTGGAACTGAGTCTGCGCGCCCAGCAGTTGTCCATGGTGGATAACGAGCTGCAGTACCTCGGCCAGTTCCCTGTGGAGCTCTCCAGCACGCAGATCACCACCGATGCCCAGGGTCGTGCCGCCCTGGACCTGCCGGCGGCGGAGAAACCCAGTCGCTACCTGCTCACCGTGTTCGCCAGCGACGGCGCCGCGTACCGGGTGAAGACCAGCAAGGAAATCCTTATCGAGCGGGGCGCCGCGCGCTATCGCGTGAGCGCGCCGCAGCGCTTCAGCGCCGCCGGCGACCAGGTTGAATTCAGCTACGCCGCCGAGCAGCAAACGCCGATCCAGCCGACCGCCTACCGCTGGCTGCGGCTGGAAGACCGCAGCAGCGGCGACGGTGCGGTGGCCGACGGCAAGTTCGCCATCACCTTCGACAAGCCCGGCACCTACAGCGTGGAACTGCGCGACAAGGCCGGTCAGCTGCTCGGCGGTACCGGCCACTCGGTCAGCGGTGACGGCGTGAAGGCCGTGCCGGGCACCGTGGAAATCGTCCTCGACAAGGCCGAGTACAAGGCCGGTGAGGAAGCCCTGGCGCTGATCACCTTCCCCGAACCGGTGGACGATGCCCTGCTGTCGCTGGAGCGCGACAAGGTCGAGGCTACCGCGCTGCTGTCCAAGGGCGGCGACTGGCTGAAGCTGGAGAAGCTCAACCCGACCCAGTACCGCGCGCGCATTCCGGTGAAGGCCGAGTTTTCGCCGAACCTGACCTTCTCCGTGCTCTACACCCGCAGCGGTGACTACAGCTTCCAGAACGCCGGGATCAAGGTCGCGGTGCCGCAGGTGGAGATTGCGGTCAGCACCGACAAGGAGCGCTACGAGCCGGGCGAGACGGTGACCGTCAACCTCGAGTCGACCTATGCCGGCAAGCCCGTCTCCAGCCACCTCACCGTCAGCGTGGTGGATGAGATGATCTACGCGCTGCAGCCGGAGATCGCGCCGGGTATCGACCAGTTCTTCTATCACCCGCGCCGCAACAACGTGCGCACCAGTGCCAGCCTGTCGTTCATCAGCTACGACGTCGCGCTGCCCGGCACGCCCAGCGCGCCCAGCCGCGCCAACCGCAGCGAGCGTGGCGTGAAGGTGCTGGAGCGTCCGCGCCGCGAGGAAGTCGACACCGCCGCCTGGGAGCCGGAACTGGTCACCGATGCCAATGGCAAGGCCCAGTTCAAGTTCCGCATGCCGGACTCCCTGACCCGCTGGCGCATCACCGCTCGCGCCATGGATGAAGAAGGTCAGGTAGGCCAGAAGAAGCAGTTCATCCGCTCGGAGAAACCGCTGTACCTGAAGTGGAGCGGTCCGAAACGTTTCCGCAGCGGCGACGCGCCGGACCTCGGCCTGTTCGTCTTCAACCAGGGCGAGCAGGACACCAAGGCCGAGCTGCTGATCCGCGCCAACGGTGGGGAAAAGACCCAGGCGTTGGAGCTCAAGCGCGGCGTCAACTACATCGCCCTGCCGCAGCAACCGCTGAGCGATGGCGACTGGAGCGTGGAGCTGCGCCAGGATGGTCAGGTACGCGACAGCCTCGGCGTGCACTTCAGCCTGGTTGCGGACAGCTGGCAGGTGCTGCAGTCCAGACCGTTGCAGGTCAACGCGCAGAACACTCCGCTGCAGTTGCCGGCGGATGCCCGCGACGTCAGCCTGCGCCTGGACGACAGTGCCCAGGCCCTGCTGCGCGGCAACCTCGACTCACTGCTCGACTACCCGTGGGGCGGCGTCGAGCAGACTGCCAGCCAGTTGCTGCCGCTGAGCGTCGCCTATCCGCTGCTGGCCGGTGGCGAGCCGCGTGTGCGCGACCGGCTGCGGCTGATCATGCAGACCAGCCGCCTGCGCCTGGTCCAGATGGCCGGGCCGGACGCCTACTTCACCTGGTGGGGCGGCGAAGACAACGACGCCTTCCTCACCGCCTACGCCTACTACGCCGACTGGCACGCCAGCCGCGCGCTGGAGATCCAGCTACCGGCGGACCACTGGCAACGCGTGCTGGAGCTGTATTCCGCGCGCGCCAGCGCTACACCGCTGCTGCAGCGTGCGCTGATCCTGGCTTTCGCCCGTGACATGCAGCTGCCGGTGCAGACCCTGGTCAGCGGCCTGCTCGGCGACCTGGAGAATGCCGGCAACGGCGAGGCGGCGAAATCGGTGAACGACTTCGACAGCGGCGACAGCGTGGTCATGGGCCAGCCCGATTCCGAACTGGGCCTGGCGCTCGCTCGCGTACTGGCCGCCGGGTTGGCCGAGCAGAGCAAGGTGGCTTTGCCGCCCGGTTTCGCCAAGCAACTGGATGCGGCGCGCCTGAAGGTCAACACCAGCGAGCAGCCGTTCGCCCGCGCGGTGCAGCTCTACATCGGCAGCGTGGACGCCAACCGCGCCCGTTCGCTGCTGCTGAGCCTCGCGCCGCAGCAATCCACCGTCGAACGCGCCCTGGCGCTGACCTGGACGCAGCGCGCCGTGGCCGCCGCTCCGGCCGCTGACCTGCCCAAGCCCGAGGCGGGCTGGCAGGAAAACCGCAGCACCACCGGCGACGCCTTCTGGCAGTGGCAGGGCAAGGACGTGCCAGCTCAACTGGACCTGAGCGCCACTCCGGCGCGCCCGCTGAATGCTTCCATCACCTTCCGCAGCGCCGAGGCTCCGGCCAGCCAGTTGCCGGTGACCATCAAGCGTCGCCTGCTGCGCCTGGTGCCGGGCGAAGACGCCTTCGCCTTCAGCGCCGAGGAACTGGGTGACAAACCGTTGTCCAGCGACGAGCTGTATCTGGATGAAGTGACCCTCACTACCGATCAGGCTCAAGCCCTGCGCTACGGCATGCTGGAAGTGCCGCTGCCGCCAGGCGCGGACGTCGAGCGCACCACCTGGGGCCTGCAGGTCAGCGGCCTGGGTGGTGCGGAGGCGACCAGCCTGGAGCGTGCGCGCAACGAGCCGGGCGACCTGTTCTACGGCGTGCCGGTGGATACCCTGGGCGGCGAGCTGCGCTTGCGCCACCTGGTCCGCTTCTCGCAGAAGGGCGAGTTCGTCCTGCCGCCGGCGCGTTACCAGCGGCTCTATGCGCCGCAGGAGCAGGCGCTGGAGCAGCAGCCGGCCCTGGCGAAGATCAAGGTCGAGTAAATGCGCGTGCGTCTCGCCGGGCTGTTCCTGCTGTGGCCGCTGTGCGCCCTTGTGGCGTCGGCGCAGGCACAGGAACAGCAGGCGCAACTGGCCTGGCGCACCGCGCAGGGTGACGAGCTGCTGCGGCTCGGGCCGCAGCAGGTGCTCGACCGCCAGCCACTTCCGACAGACTTGCAGGCGCCGCTGGGCAGCCTGTGGAAGCTGTTCGTCTATGCCTGGCTCAATGACACCGGCCAGCAGGAGCCGGCCTACCGCTGCCGGGGTGAAGACAGGGAAGAGATCTATTGCTGCAGCGCCGGGCAGAGCATCGAGCGCGACGCCGCGCTGGTGAAGTCCTGCGGGCTGTATTTCCAGCCGCAGCGCCTGGGCATCGACGGGGCGCTCTGGCAGCAGTACTGGCAGGCACGCCGTGCGCCGGCCTGGATCGCCCGATTGGACAAGCTGGCGCCGCAGACCCAAGTGCCGGTCGCCGAGTTGCTCGACCAGCTGCAACATCTGCCGGCCCAGGAGCAGGCGCAGAAGGTGCTGCTGGACGTCAGCCTGGCCGCCGACGACGGCCGCGCACCGGCCGCACTGGGCGGGCGGCTGCGGGTGAAGACCTGGAGCTGGGACGAAGGCGGCCAGCGTGAAGGTGGCTTTGCCGGTTGGCTGGCGGATGGCACACCGCTGTGGGCGCGCGGGCCGGGTACCAGCAAGACGGTGCTGGCGAAATACGGCAGTGCCATCGGCGCGGCCCTGCCGGCACCCTGGCCACGTGATCCGGGGCGTTGCGTGGAAGTCGGCCTGTTCAGCCGCTATCCGCTGACCGAGGTGTACGACGCACGCAACCAGCCTGCCGCCGAAGGTCTTCTGCAAGGTCGGCAGAACGTGCTGTTCGCCAACGGCGTTCGGCTGGACGTGGACAGCCGTGGCGACCTGTTTCTCGAGCGCGGAGCCCAGGGGCCGCGCCTGACCGCGCGCCTTTCCCGCGAGGAATACGTGGCCCGCGTACTGGACCGCGAGGCGTCTGCCACGCCGCCGGAAGCGGCCAAGGCGCTGGCGGTGACCATCCGCACGTACCTCCTGCAGAACGGCGCACCACGCGGTGACTGCCTGAGCATCGACGACAGCAGCCAGCGCCAGCGCGTAGCACCGCGCCCGGCCAGCGAAGCTGCCCGCGGGATCGCCGCCTGGACCGCCGACCTGGTGCTGGCCGGCGGCACGGTGACCTACCACTCGGATGAGGCGGGGCAGTCTCGATTGTCCTGGCGCGACGCTCAGCAGCAAGCCGCGAAGGGCTTGCGCTATGACGCCATCCTCGCCCGCGCTTTTCCGCGCACCAGCCTGAGCCGCTGGAGCAATCCGATTGCCGCCTGCCAGCCGTTGCCGGACGCCGAGCGCTGGCTGCAGGCGCAGCGTCGACAGTGGCGGCCGCGCCTGGAAGGCGAGGCGGGCTACGAGGAACTGCAATCCTTCGCCGTGTGCCGCCTGAGCAGTGGGCGGCCCTACGTCGATCGCGAACGCCAGCGCATCTTCGTGCGCGGTCTGTATTCCCAGCAGGACCGCCTCGACCTCGCTCATGAATACCTGCACCTGGCCTTCCAGGCGCACCCCAATGGACAAGACGAGGGCTACGTGGAAAGCCTGGCCCGTCGCCTGATACTGGAATGATCGCCATGACACTCGCCCATGCGCTCCGCCTGACCCTGCTCGCCAGCCTGATCCCGCTGGGCGCGCAGGCCGCCGAATCGCCGATCCAGCTGGACACGCCGCTGGCCGGCTGGCGCTCGGGAGATGGCGACAAGGCCGATTTCCGGCAGACGGTGAACTACCCGGCGTCCTCGGTGAATGCGCGCGCGGATCAGTCCGACACCGCGCGCATTCGTGGCGAAATCCGCTCGCTGCCCAAGGACAGCAAGGAGCCGGCGCGGCTGGTGGTCAATGGCGTAGCCATGCCGATGCGGGTCGAGGGCGACGGCAAGTTCGACCGGCCGTTCGCCTTCCCGGCGGGCTCCAACAGCGTCGAGGTCATCACCCCGGGCGGCCAGCAGCGCAAGCGCGTGCAGTTCTACCACGGCGGCGGTGGCGGCGAGGTGCCGGCCAAGCTGCGGGTGATGCTGGCCTGGGACTCGGACAACACCGACCTCGACCTGCACCTGGTGACACCCGATGGCGGCCACGTCTGGTACGGCAACCGCTCGCTACCCAATGGCGCGGCCCAGGACGTCGACGTGACCACCGGCTACGGTCCGGAAATCATCGCCAGCCCGACTCCGCTCAAGGGCCAGTACCTGGTCTACGTGAACTACTACGGTGGCGGCTGGAGTTCGGACGAGAGCTCCGGCGACGTGAATGCGGCCAAGCCGCTGACCACGGCACAGGTGACCATCGTGACGGAGGAGGGGACGGTGAACGAGAAGCAGGAGTCCTTCCTGATTCCCATGCGTCAGCCCGGTGAGCTGACGCTGGTGAAGCGGTTCAGTTATCCGTAGGGCGTACAACCGTTCGCGGTTGTACGCCGATTCACCGTGACCATCCTCAACGCTGTGGCTTGGTTTGGCCGAATCTTCTCAACTCGACCCCGAGCGGCGGCTCGACAACGGCAAGTCGGCGTATAACGCGGAGCGTTATACGCCCTTCTCCGCTACTCCGCCTGCCACGCGTCGATCACTTCCTGCGCTGCACGGAAGGCATCGATGGCCGCCGGGACGCCGGCGTAGACCGCGCAATGCAGCAGCGCTTCGCGAATCTCTTCCACGGTGCAGCCGTTGTTCAGGGCGCCGCGCACGTGGCCCTTCAGCTCCTGCGGGCATTTGAGCGCGGTCAGCGCCGCCAGGGTGATCAGGCTGCGGGTCTTGCGCGGCAGGCCTTCTCGGTTCCACACGCCGCCCCAGGCGTGCTCGTTGACGAAGTCCTGCAACGGCTGGGTGAACTCGGTGGCGTTGCCCAGGGCGCGGTCGACGAAGACGTCGCCCATGACTTCACGGCGAACCTGCTCGCCGGCCTTGCGGTTATCGTTGCTCACTTCTGGCTCCTTCAGAGACCTTCCAGGCGCACCCGGGCAGTGCCGGAGCGCAGCATGTTGAGTTGTTCGGCGGCGGCCTTGGAAACATCGATGATGCGTCCACGGCCGAACGGCCCGCGATCGTTGATGCGCACCACGACACTGCGGCCATTGTCGAGGTTGGTCACCCGTACCCGTGTGCCGAAGGCCAGGGTGCGATGGGCGGCGGTCAGGGCATTCTGGTTGAAGCGCTCGCCGCTGGCGGTACGTTTGCCGTGGTGGGCCTTGCCGTAATAGGACGCGGTGCCTTCGGCGCGGTAGCCGCGGCCGGAGACTTCCGTCTCGCTGTCGTATGACGTGGTGCTACAGCCAGCCAGCAGGGCCAGGCAGCCGACGAGGGCCATGGGTCGCAGCATCGAACCTCCGGACGAAAAAACGCCGGGCAAGCCCGGCGTCGTTGAAGTGTGGGCTCAGGCTTCGAGCTTCTTCTTCAGCAGTTCGTTCACTTGTGCCGGGTTGGCCTTGCCCTTGGCGGCCTTCATGGCCTGGCCGACGAAGAAGCCGAACATCTTGCCGCGCTTGGCTTCGTCGCTGGCGCGGTACTGTTCGACCTGCTCGGCGTTGGCCGCCAGCACGTCATCGAGCAGCTTCTCGACGGCGCCGGTATCGGTGTTCTGTACCAGGTCCTTGGCCTTGATGATCTCGTCCGGAGAGCCTTCACCCTCGGCCAGGGCAGCGAACACGGTCTTCGCCGCCTTGCCGTTGATGGTGCCGTCCTTCAGGCGCAGGATCATCTGACCCAGGTGCTCGGCGGAAACCGGCGATTGCTCGATTTCCAGGCCGTCCTTGTTGAGCAGGCTGGAAAGCTCGCCCATCACCCAGTTGGCGGCCAGCTTGGCATCGCCACAGATGCTCTGGACCTGTTCGAAGTAGTCGGCCATCTCGCGGCTGGCGGACAGCACGCTGGCGTCATAGGCAGACAGGCTGTACTGGCTCTCGAAGCGCTCGCGCTTCTGGTCCGGCAGTTCCGGCAGCTGGCCGCGCAGTTCTTCGAGGAAGGCGCGCTCGATGACCACCGGCAGCAGGTCCGGGCAGGGGAAGTAACGGTAGTCGTTGGCTTCTTCCTTGCTGCGCATGGAGCGCGTTTCGTCCTTGTTCGGGTCGTACAGGCGGGTTTCCTGCACGACCTTGCCGCCGTCCTCGATCAGCTCGATCTGGCGCTGCACTTCGTGATTGATCGCCTTCTCGATGAAGCGGAAGGAGTTCACGTTCTTGATCTCGGCACGGGTGCCGAACTCGGCCTGGCCCTTCGGCCGTACCGAGACGTTGCAGTCGCAGCGCAGCGAACCTTCGGCCATGTTGCCGTCGCAGATGCCCAGGTAGCGCACCATCGCGTGGATCGCCTTGACGTAGGCCACGGCTTCCTTGGCGCTGCGGATATCCGGTTCGGAGACGATCTCCAGCAGCGGGGTGCCGGCGCGGTTCAGGTCGATACCGCTCATGCCGTGGAAGTCTTCGTGCAGGCTCTTGCCAGCGTCCTCTTCCAGGTGCGCACGGGTGATGCCCACACGCTTGACGGTGCCGTCTTCCAGGGTGATGTCCAGGTGGCCCTTGCCGACGATGGGATGGTCCATCTGGCTGGTCTGGTAGCCCTTGGGCAGGTCCGGGTAGAAGTAGTTCTTGCGCGCGAACACGTTGCGCTCGGCGATCTCGGCGTTGATCGCCAGGCCGAACTGGCAGGCCATGCGCACGGCCTCCTGGTTCAGCACCGGCAGGGTGCCGGGCATGGCCAGGTCGATCAGGCTGGCCTGGGTGTTCGGCGCGGCGCCGAAGGTCGTGGCGCTACCGGAGAAGATCTTCGATTGGGTGGAGAGCTGTGCGTGGATTTCCAGCCCGATGACTGTTTCCCATTGCATATCGTAATCCTTCCTCAGAACCCGGCCGGAGCTTGTTTGTGCCAGTCGCTGACCAACTGGTACTGGTGCGCGACGTTGAGCAGGCGGCCTTCCTGGAAGTACGGCGCGAGCAGCTGGACGCCCACCGGCAGACCGTCGACGAAGCCGGCGGGCATGGACAGGCCCGGAATGCCGGCAAGGTTGGCGGTGATGGTGTAGATGTCTTCCAGGTACTGGGCGACCGGGTCGTTGTTCTTCTCGCCCAGTTTCCAGGCCGGGTTGGGCGTGGTCGGGCCGAGGATCACGTCGACTTCGGCGAAGGCGTTGGTGAAATCGTTCTTGATCAGACGACGAATCTTCTGAGCCTTCAGGTAATACGCGTCGTAGTAACCGGCGGAAAGCGCGTAGGTGCCGACCATGATGCGGTTCTTCACTTCAGCGCCGAAGCCTTCGGCGCGGGAGCGCTTGTACAGGTCCTGCAGGTCCTTGGCATCCTCGCAGCGATAGCCGTAGCGCACACCGTCGAAGCGCGACAGGTTGGAGCTGGCTTCTGCGGGCGCGATCACATAATAAGCAGGGATCGCGTGCTGCATGTTCGGCAGGGAGATTTCCTTGACCACCGCGCCGAGCTGCTTGAGCTGCTCGACCACCTTCATCACCGCGTCGGCGATGCGGCTGTCCAGGCCGGCACCGAAATACTCCTTCGGCAGGCCGATGCGCAGGCCGGTCAGTGGTTTGGCCAGGGCGGCCAGGTAGTCGTCAACGGGTTGGTCGACGCAGGTGGAATCCTTCGGATCGAAGCCGGCCATGGCGCCGAGCATCAGCGCGCAGTCCTCGGCGGTGCGGGCCAGCGGGCCGCCCTGGTCGAGGCTGGAGGCGTAGGCGATCATGCCCCAGCGGGACACGCGGCCGTAGGTGGGCTTGATGCCGGTGAGGTTGGTCAGCGCGGCCGGCTGGCGGATCGAACCGCCGGTGTCGGTGCCGGTGGCAGCCGGGATCAGGCGCGCGGCCACGGCGGCGGCGGAGCCACCGGAGGAGCCGCCCGGTACACGGGAGGTGTCCCAGGGGTTCTTCACCGGGCCGTAGTGGCTGGATTCGTTGGCCGAGCCCATGGCGAACTCGTCCATGTTCAGCTTGCCCAGGCTCACGGTGCCGGCGTCGGCCAGGCGCTCGACGACGGTGGCGTCGTAGGGCGAGACGAAGGCGTCGAGAATCTTCGAACCGCAGCTGGTGCGTACGCCCTGGGTGCAGAACAGGTCCTTGTGGGCGATCGGTGCGCCGAGCAGGGCACCGGTCTCGCCTTTGGCGCGCCGCTCGTCGGCGGCCTTGGCCTGGGCCAGGGCGATTTCTTCGGTGACGGTGATGAAACTGTTCAGCTGCGGGTCGAGCTGCTGGATGCGCGCGAGCAGGGCAGTGGCCAGTTCCTGGGCGGAGAATTGCTTGTCGGCGAGTCCGCGGGCGACTTCGGCGAGGGTCAATTGATGCAGCATATGTCCGTGTCCTTCTCGCTTACTCGATGACTTTCGGGACGAGGTAAAGGCCGTCTTCCACGGCCGGCGCGATGGCCTGGTAGGCGTCGCGGCGGTTCTCCTCGGTGACTGCGTCGGCGCGCAGGCGCTGCGTGGCTTCCAGCGGGTGGGCCAGGGGTTCCACGCCGTCGGTGTCGACCGCCTGCATGGCGTCGATCAGGCCGAGGATGTTGTTGAGGGTATCGGTGGTGCGCGAAATGTCGGCTTCCGCCAGGCCCAGGCGGGCGAGGTGGGCGATCTTTTCCACGTCGGAGCGTTCAAGCGCCATCGGGGTCTCCAGCTAGAGCGGCCAGACTCGAACTGGGCCTGGCCGGAAGGAATTTGCAGGGCAGGGAACAGAACCCGCGGCAGACGGTCGAAGGCCGCTGGGACGGGCCGGCGGGCCCGAAAAACGAGGAATCTAGCATAAATTGCCGCCTTGCCCAAAACCCCCGTCATTGTTAGAGTTTGCCGCACTTTTTTACCCGCGCACTTTTCACCCACGCGCCACCTATGGGTTTCTTTCCAATGTTCAAAAAACTGCGTGGCATGTTCTCCAGTGATCTGTCGATCGACCTGGGCACTGCCAATACCCTTATTTATGTGCGCGAGCGCGGCATCGTCCTGAACGAACCGTCCGTGGTCGCCATCCGTAGCCACGGCAGCCAGAAGAGCGTCGTCGCGGTCGGTACCGAGGCCAAGCGCATGCTGGGCCGTACCCCGGGCAACATTGCCGCCATTCGTCCGATGAAGGACGGCGTGATCGCCGACTTCAGCGTCTGCGAGAAGATGCTGCAGTACTTCATCAACAAGGTTCACGAGAACAGCTTCCTGCAGCCCAGCCCGCGCGTGCTGATCTGCGTGCCGTGCAAATCCACCCAGGTGGAACGCCGTGCGATCCGTGAATCGGCCCTGGGCGCTGGCGCCCGTGAGGTGTACCTGATCGAAGAACCGATGGCCGCAGCCATCGGCGCCGGCCTGCCGGTGGAAGAGGCCCGTGGTTCCATGGTCGTCGACATCGGCGGCGGCACCACTGAGATCGCCCTGATCTCCCTCAACGGCGTGGTCTACGCCGAATCCGTCCGCGTCGGCGGCGACCGCTTCGACGAAGCCATCGTCACCTATGTGCGCCGCAACTACGGCAGCCTGATCGGCGAATCCACCGCCGAGCGCATCAAGCAGGAAATCGGCACTGCCTTCCCGGGTGGCGAAGTCCGCGAAGTCGACGTCCGTGGCCGCAACCTGGCCGAAGGCGTACCGCGCAGCTTCACCCTGAACTCCAACGAAGTGCTCGAAGCGCTGCAGGAATCCCTGGCGACCATCGTCCAGGCGGTCAAGAGCGCCCTGGAGCAGTCCCCGCCGGAGCTGGCTTCGGACATCGCCGAGCGCGGCCTGGTGCTGACCGGTGGTGGCGCGCTGCTGCGCGACCTGGACAAGCTGCTGGCCCAGGAAACCGGCCTGCCGGTGATTGTCGCCGAGGACCCGCTGACCTGCGTGGCCCGTGGCGGCGGCAAGGCGCTGGAAATGATGGACCGTCATTCGATGGACCTGCTTTCCACCGAATAAGGTAGGAAAGTCCTGTAAAGGTCGGTTGACGTTTCGCCCACGCTGGTGAAACTTCAACCGACTTCGCACAGCTAGGAGCCGGCCATCAAACCGATATTCTCCAAAGGGCCCTCGCTGGGCGCGCGCCTGCTGGTGCTCGCTGTCCTGTCGGTCGCCTTGATGGTGGTCGATGCCCGCTTCGATTATCTGAAACCGGTACGCAGCCAGATGGGCCTCGTGCTGAGCCCCTTCTATGGCATCGCCGACTTCCCCGTTCGTGCCTGGGAAGGTGTGCGCGACCAGTTCACCAGCCGCAGCGAGCTGCTGGCCGAGAACGAGCGCCTGAAGGCCGAGCAGTTGCTGATGCAGCGCCGCCTGCAGAAGCTGGCCACCCTGACCGAACAGAACGTGCGCCTGCGCGAGCTGCTCAACTCCTCCGCCCTGGTCGACGACAAGGTGCTGGTGGGCGAGCTGATCGGTGTGGACCCCAACCCCTTCACCCAGCGCATCCTGATCGACAAGGGCGAGAAGGACGGCGTGTTCCAGGGCCAGCCAGTGCTCGACGCCAGCGGCCTGATGGGGCAGGTGGTCGAAGTGATGCCCTATACCGCCCGCGTGCTGCTGCTGACCGATACCACCCACAGCATTCCGGTGCAGGTGAACCGCAATGGCCTGCGTGCCATTGCCGTGGGCACCGGCAATCCGGAACGCCTGGAGCTGCGCTACGTCGCCGATACCGCTGATATCAAGGAAGGCGACCTGCTGGTCAGCTCCGGCCTTGGCCAGCGCTTCCCGGCCGGTTATCCGGTGGCAGTGGTGAAGGAAGTGCTGCATGACACGGGCGGGCCTTTTGCCACCATCCGCGCCGTGCCGACCGCCAAGATGAACCGAAGCCGTTACGTGCTGCTGGTGTTCAGCGACAGTCGCACCCCTGAGCAGCGCGCCACCGATGCCGCCGAAGCCCAGGCGGAGGCCGACCGCAAGGCCGCCGAGTCCGGCATGCCTGCACAACCTGCACCGGGCGCTCCGGCGTCCCAGCCGCATGAGGGCGCGCAGCCGGCAGCTCCTGCTGCTCCCGCCGCGCAGCCCGCCCATCCGGCTGCTGCCAACGGAGCGGCTCCTGCTGCTCCTGCCGGTGCGCCGGCAGCGCACCCCGATGCAAGGCCTCGTCACTGATGGCGGGGCAGGGCTCGAACAACGGCTGGGCCATCTGGCTCACTCTGCTGGCGGCGCTGTTGCTGTCGGTGGCGCCGATGCCCAGTTTCATGGAGATCGGCCGCCCGCTGTGGCTGGCGATGTTCCTCACCTACTGGGTGCTCTACCTGCCGCACAAGGTCGGCATGCTGACCGCCTGGGTGCTGGGCGTCGCCGAGGACGTCCTCTATGGCAGCCTGCTGGGGCAGAACGCCCTGATCCTCAGCCTGATCATCTGTCTGGTGCTGTCGCTGCACCAGCGCCTGCGCATGTTCCCCATCTGGCAGCAGTGCCTGGTGCTGCTGGTGGTCTTCGGTCTCGCCCAACTGGTCCAGTTGTGGATCAGCGCCCTGACCGGCAACCGCCCGCCGACCCTGGTGTTCCTCCTGCCGGCGCTGGTCAGCGCCTTGCTCTGGCCCTGGGTCTACACACTGCTGCGAGCCCTGCGGCTGCGCCTGAACATCAACTGATCTCCCCTGACCGGGGGAATCGCCGGGCCCGCCATGTGCGGGTTCGCTTCGGAGTCCCTGATGGCCCAGCTGTACCTCGCCTCCAGTTCGCCGCGTCGCCGCGAGCTGCTTACCCAGATCGGCCTGCCCTTCAACATAGTGCCCGCGTCCATCGATGAAACGCCGGAAGCCGGCGAGTCGGCGCCCGCCTATGTCGAGCGCCTGGCGCGCAGCAAGGCGCAGGCCGGGCTGAACTTCCTCGCCCAGCGCGCCGATGTCTGCGTGCTGGGGGCTGATACTGCCGTGGTGCTGGACGGCCGCATCCTCGGCAAGCCCGTGGATCGCGACGACGCCCTGGCCACGCTGCAGGCGCTGTCCGGCCGCGAGCACGAGGTACTGACCGCCGTGGCGGTGGCCGACCGCGATCGCTGCGAAGCGCGCGTGGTCAGCAGCCGCGTGACCTTCCGCGAGATTTCCGCCGAGGAGGCGGAGCGCTACTGGGAAACCGGCGAGCCCCAGGATAAAGCCGGTGGCTATGCTATCCAGGGGCTTGCGGCGGTCTTCGTCAGCCGCGTCGAGGGCAGCTACAGTGCCGTGGTCGGCCTGCCTCTCTGCGAAACCTCGGCATTGCTGGCTGACTTCTCCATCCCTAGCTGGCAGTCTTGATCGGAAACTAGCGCTGGCACGACTCCGGGCGCGATAAGGAAGGGCGCATGAGCGAAGAGATCCTGATCAATATCACGCCGATGGAATCGCGCGTGGCGGTGGTGGAGAACGGCGTCCTGCAGGAGGTCCACGTCGAGCGCACGCTGCGCCGCGGGATCGTCGGCAATATCTACAAGGGCAAGGTCGTGCGCGTGCTGCCGGGCATGCAGGCGGCCTTCGTCGATGTCGGCCTGGAGCGCGCGGCCTTCATCCACGCGGCGGAGATTTCCACCCGCGAGGGCAGCGCCGTGGAAAGCATCGGCGCGCTGGTTCATGAAGGGCAGAGCCTGGTGGTGCAGGTCACCAAGGACCCCATCGGCACCAAGGGCGCACGCCTGACCACGCACCTGTCGATTCCCTCGCGCTACCTGGTCTACATGCCGCGCACCAGCCATGTCGGCATTTCCCTGAAGATCGAGGACGAACACGAGCGCGAACGCCTCAAGCAGGTGGTTGCCAAGTGCGTCGAGGCCGAGGGCATCGTCGAGCGCGGCGGGTTCATCCTGCGCACCGCGGCCGAAGGTGCCGGCGAGGACGAGATACTCGCCGATATCCGCTACCTGCGCCGCCTCTGGGACCAGATCGACGCGCAGATCCAGACCGTCGGCGCGCCGACGCTGATCTACGAAGACCTTTCCCTGGCCCTGCGTACCCTGCGTGACCTGGTGAACCCGCGCATCGAGAAGATCCGCGTCGATTCCCGGGAGAACTTCCAGAAGATCACGCAGTTCGTCGAAGAACTGATGCCGGAAATTGCCGACCGCCTGGAGCACTACCCGGGCGAGCGGCCGATCTTCGACCTCTATGGGGTCGAGGATGAGGTGCAGAAGGCGCTGGAGCGCAAGGTACTGCTCAAGTCCGGCGGCTACCTGATCATCGACCCGACCGAGGCGATGACCACCATCGACGTCAACACTGGCGCCTTCGTCGGCCATCGCAACCTCGAAGAGACCATCTTCAAGACCAACCTCGAGGCGGCCACCGCCATCGCCCGCCAGCTGCGCCTGCGCAACCTGGGCGGGATCATCATCATCGACTTCATCGACATGGAAGACGAAGAGCACCGCCGCCAGGTCCTGCGGACCCTGGAGAAGCAGCTCGAACGCGACCATGCCAAGACCAACATCATCGGCATCACCGAGCTGGGTCTGGTGCAGATGACCCGCAAGCGCACCCGCGAAAGCCTGGTGCAGGTGCTCTGCGAGCCCTGCCCGTGCTGCCAGGGGCGCGGCAACCTGAAAACCGCCGAGACCATCTGCTACGAGATCTTCCGCGAGATCCTGCGCGAGGCGCGGGCCTACCAGGCGGATTCCTACCTGGTGCTGGCAAACCAGAAGGTGGTGGATCGCCTGCTGGACGAGGAGTCGGGTAACGTAGCGGACCTGGAGCTGTTCATCGGACGCCCCATCAAGTTCCAGGTCGAGGCCATGTATTCCCAGGAGCAGTACGACGTGGTCCTGCTTTGAGGGGCGGATCGCACAACATGGGATTCGGGCAGGAGGCCGCTGTGCAATGGGGTATTTTGGAGCTTTGTCTGACGAACGGTGTCAGACCAGGTTCGACCTTGCATGGCTCGGAGGCCGCTCGATGACCCTTTGCTTCACCCTACAGGTCGCTGGCTGACATGGAGCGCGCCGGCCGCCTGTTCGCCACTTCCCTGCGCCTTGTCCTGGGCCTGCTGGCCCTGGGACTGGTGCTGCTCGCGCTGTACGTCAGCCTTGGCCGGCAGCTGGTGCCGCTGGTGGCGGAGTACCGTGACGATCTGGCGCAGAAGGCCAGCCAACAGTTGGGCCTGCCGGTGGCCATCGGTGCGCTGGAGGGGCACTGGCATGCCTTCAGCCCGATCATCGTGGTGCGCGATATTCAGTTGGGCGAGGGCAATGACTCGCTGCGCCTGGAGCGGGTGCGCCTGACCCCGGACATCCTCGGCAGCCTGATGGCGCGCCAACCACGCATCGACAGCCTGGAGCTGGAAGGCCTGCACCTGACCCTGCGCGAGGACGAGGCCGGCCAATGGCACGCCGATGGCCTGCCCAGTCGCGGCGGCGACACTGACCCGCGCAAGCTCATCGACCTGCTGCTGACCCCGCGTCGCCTTTCGCTGATGGACAGCCAGCTGACCATCCTGCCGCAACAGGCCAATCCACTCTCGCTGAACTATGTCGGCATGACCCTGCGCAGTGGCAGTCGCCAGCGCCTGGAAGCGCGGCTGAGCCTGCCCGGCGGCGAGCCGGTGGCGGCGCGCCTGGAAACCCGCCTGAACCGTGACGACTGGGCGAAGAGTTCGGCCCAGCTGTACCTCAGCCTGCCCCAGGCGGACTGGGCCAAGTGGCTGCCCGAACGCCTCACCGGCGCCTGGAAGCTATCCCAGGCCAAGGCAGGCGGCGAATTCTGGGCGACCCTCGAGCAGGGCGTGCCGGTCTCCGCTGTGGCACGCCTGAACGCGCCGAAGATCGAAGCGGCGCTGGCCGACCGCAAACCGGTCAGCCTGAGCGACCTGGGCGTCAGCCTGTTCTTCCAGCGCAAGGGCGACGACCTGGACCTGCGCGTCGCCGATCTGGCGGCGAACCTCGGCGAAACCCGCTGGGGCGAGGTGGAACTGGAGCTGACTCGCCGCATGAAGGACGAGGAGCACTGGCAACTGCGCGCCGACCGCCTCGACCTGACCCCGCTGGGGCCGACCATTACCGCCCTGGCGCCGTTGCCGGACAAGGTCATCGAATGGCTCGACGGCCTGAAGCCGAAGGGGGTGCTGCACAACGTCAACTTCGACTACTGGCCGCAGCGCGAGGGGGCCGAACGCGTCGCCTACGCGACCAACCTGGAAAAGGTCGGTGTCAGCGCCTTCCATGACGTTCCCGCCGTGGCCAATGTCGACGGCACCCTGAGCGGCAACCTCGGCGGCGGCACGCTGGACGCCAATGCCCAGGACTTCATGCTGCACCTGGCAACGCTGTTCCCGGAGCCCTGGCACTACCGCACCGCGCGTACGCGGATGTTCTTCCAGCTCAACGACGAAGCCTTCACCCTCGGCAGCCACCTGATGCAGGTGGAGGGCGAGGAGGGCACGCTCGCTGGCGACATGCTGATCCGCCTGATGCGCGACCCGGCGCTGGAAGACTACATGGACCTGCGCGTCGGCATGAGCAACGGTGACGCGCGCTTTACCAGCAAGTACCTGCCCACTGTGATTCCGCAAATGAGCAAGGACCTGGCTTCCTGGCTCAAGGGCTCGATCAAGAGCGGCCGCATCGAACAGGGCTACTTCCTCTGGCAGGGCTCGCTGAAGAAGGGCTCGGCGCCCGAAGCCCATGCCATGACCCTGTATTTCAAGGTCCATGACGGCGTGCTCGACTACCAGCCCGGCTGGCCGGGCCTGAGCAAGGCCGAGGGCGAGGTGCGCGTCGAGGATACCGGTGTCAGCATCAACGCCAGCAGCGGGCAGATCCTCAACAGCCAGGTCCGCGATGTGTCGGTGGAGATTCCCCATGCGGACCCGGGCGAGGTCGCCCACCTGCACGTGAACGGCGACATCGACAGCAACCTCGTCGATGGCCTGAAGATCCTCCAGGATTCGCCGATCGGTGCGACCCACACCTTTGCCGGCTGGGAAGGCTCGGGCGACCTGAACGGCCACCTCAACCTGGATATTCCCCTGGCCAAGGGCGAGGCCAGCAAGGCGCGGGTGATAGTCGACTTCGACACCGACCAGGCGCGGCTGAAGATCGCCAAGCCGGAGCTGAACCTCGAGCAGGTCAAGGGCAAGTTCCGCTACGACACCGACAGCGGCCTGAGCGGGCAGAACGTCGCCGCCCAGGTGCTGGGCAGTCGCGTTACCGGCAGCATTCGCGCCGAAGGCCGCAACGGCGCGGCGCGCACGCGGGTTCTGGTGGGCGGCCAGGTGCCGGTGAAGGCCCTGCTCGACTGGGGCAAGGTGCAGCAGCAATTGCCGGTGGATGGCCGCGTGCCGTTCCAGCTCAACCTGCTGCTGGATGGCAAGGACAGCCAGTTGCAGGTGGCTTCCAACCTGCAGGGCGTCACGATTGATCTGCCGGCGCCGCTGGGCAAGGCGGCACAGGAAACCCGCGAAAGCGAGTGGCGCATGACCCTGGATGGCCCCGAACGGCGCTACTGGGCAACTTACGGCGACCGCGCCAGCCTGGCCTATGCCGCTCCGGCGGACCAGCCAATGGCCGGGCGCGGCGTGCTGCGCCTGGGCGGCGATCCGGCGGTGCTGCCCAACTGGAACGGCGTGCAGGTGCGCGGCAAGATCGACGAAGTCGACGCCGACGCCTGGATGGCCGTCGCGAAGAAGTACTCCACGACCGGGGTGGAAGGCGCCGCTGGCCTGCTGCGCGGCGCGGACCTGCAGATCGGCCGCTTCAAGGGCTTCGGCCAGAGCCTGGAAAACCTCACACTGGACGTGATGCGTGTGGACAGCAACTGGCAGGTCGGGCTGGTCAGCTCGCTGGTCTCCGGCAAGGTCACCGTGCCCGACAGCAAGGTGAAACCGATCCAGATCGCCCTGGACCGCATCGACCTGCCCAAGGGCGAGGCGATCGATTCGGAGAAGGCGGTGGATCAACCCGACCCACTGGCGAAGATCGACCCGCGCACCATGCCGCCGATGGACGTGACCATCCGCCAGGTCCTCAAGGCCGGCAAGCCGGTCGGCGCCTGGAGCTTCAACCTGCGGCCGACGCCCACCGGCGTTGGCTTCAATGATGTGAACCTGGACCTGCGCGGCCTGTCGGTGAAGGGCAACCTGCGCTGGGATGGCGTCGAGGCGAGTGCGCGCAGCACCTTCCAGGGCAAACTCGAGGGCAGGAACCTGGGCGACGTGCTCACGGCCTGGGACTTCGCCCCCAGCGTGACCAGCGAACGCTTCAGCGTGGACATCAACGGCAACTGGCCGGGCTCGCCGGCGGCGTTGAACCTGCGGCGCTTCGGCGGCACCCTCGACGCCAGCCTGCGCAAGGGCCAGTTCGTCGAAGTGGAAGGTGGCGCCAACGCCCTGCGCGTGTTCGGCCTGCTCAACTTCAACGCCATCAACCGCCGCCTGCGCCTGGACTTCTCCGACCTGCTGGGCAAGGGCCTGAGCTACGACCGGGTGAAAGGCGTGCTCACCGCCACCGATGGTGTCTTCTTCACCCGCGAGCCGCTGCGCCTGGACGGCCCGTCGAGCAATCTGGAGCTCAACGGCACCCTGGACCTCGCCCACGATCAGATCGACGCCAAGCTGCTGGTGACCCTGCCGGTGACCAACAACCTGCCGCTGGCGGCGCTGATCGTCGGTGCACCGGCCATCGGCGGTGCGCTGTTCGTGGTGGACAAGCTGCTGGGCGACAAGGTCGCGCGTTTTGCCAGCGTGCAGTACAGCGTGAAGGGCCCGTGGCAGAGCCCGGCGATCACCTTCGAGAAACCCTTCGAAAAACCCCATTGAGCAGACTGTCCGGGCATCGGTTAGCATGAAACCCAGGCATTACCGGAGCTAGCCATGTCCATTGCCGTCATCCAGATGGTCAGCCAGGACGATGTCCTGGCCAATCTTGCCGCCGCCCGTCGCCTGCTGGAGCAGGCCGCCGACGGCGGCGCGCGCCTCGCCGTGCTGCCGGAGAACTTCGCTGCCATGGGCCGCCGTGACCTCGCGGACATCGGTCGTGCCGAGGCCCTCGGCGAAGGCCCGATCCTGCCCTGGTTGAAAAGCGCCGCCCGCGACCTCAGGTTGTGGATAGTCGCCGGCACCCTGCCGCTTCCCCCCGAGCATCAGCCCGACGCCAAGGCCAACGCCTGTTCGCTGCTGGTGGACGAGCGGGGTGAAGTGGCGGCGCGCTACGACAAGCTGCACCTGTTCGATGTGGACGTCGCCGACGCCCGTGGTCGCTACCGCGAGTCCGACGACTACGCCTTCGGCCAGCGTGTGGTGGTGGCGGATACCCCGGTCGGGCGCCTGGGGCTGACGGTCTGCTACGACCTGCGCTTCCCTGAGCTTTACACCGCACTGCGCGAAGCCGGCGCGGAGCTGATCAGCGCCCCTTCGGCCTTTACCGCGGTGACTGGTGCGGCGCATTGGGAAATCCTCGTCCGTGCCCGTGCCATCGAGACCCAGTGCTACCTGCTGGCGGCCGGGCAGGGCGGTACCCACCCCAAAGGACGGGAAACCTGGGGGCAGTCGGCCATCGTCGACCCTTGGGGGCGTATCCTCGCCGAACAGGCCAAGGGCGAGGCCGTGCTGCTGGCTGAGCGCGACAGCGAGGAACAGGCGGCGGTCCGGCAGCGCATGCCGATTGCCCGGCACAGAAGATTTTTCCCGCCGGTCGAACCACGACCGGCGCGTACGGAGTGAATATGAGCGAACTGTTGTCATCCGTCAGTCAGCACCTGCTGGCCCCCGGTGGTCTGGATATCGACCAGTTGTCGCCGATCCTGCACGAGCTGAGCGGCCCCGGCATCGACGCCGCCGACCTGTATTTCCAGAGCCAGGTCTCCGAGTCCTGGATGCTGGAGGACGGCATCGTCAAGGAGGGCAGCTTCCACATGGACCAGGGCGTCGGCGTGCGCGCGCAGTCCGGCGAGAAGACCGGCTTCGCCTACAGCAACGCGATCAACCATGACGCGCTGATCCAGGCCGCCCGCGCCGCGCGCTCGATCTCCCGTGCCGGTCAGAACGGCCAGGTACAGGCCTTCAAGGCCGTGGTGCCGACCCGCCTTTACGCCGGTGAGAACCCGCTGGATGTGATGAGCCGCGCCGAGAAAGTGGAGCTGCTGCAGAAGATCGACGCCGCCACCCGCGCCCTCGATCCGCGCATCCAGCAGGTCACCGTCAGCCTCGCCGGCGTCTGGGACCAGGTGCTGATCGCCGCGGCGGACGGCTCTCTGGCGGCGGACATCCGCCCGCTGGTGCGCTTCAACGTCAGTGTCATCGTCGAGCAGAACGGCCGCCGCGAGCGCGGCGGTCACGGTGGCGGCGGACGTACCGACTACCAGTACTTCCTGCAGGAAGACCGGGCCATGAGCTACGCCCGCGAGGCGCTGCGCCAGGCCCTGGTCAACCTCGAAGCGGTGCCTGCGCCGGCCGGCAGCCTGCCGGTGGTGATGGGCGCGGGCTGGTCCGGCGTGCTGCTGCATGAGGCCGTGGGCCACGGCCTGGAAGGCGACTTCAACCGCAAGGGCAGCTCGAACTACAGCGGTCGTATCGGCGAGAAGGTTGCTTCCAGCCTGTGCACCATCGTCGACGACGGCACCATCGCTGGTCGCCGCGGTTCGCTGTCGGTGGACGACGAAGGTACGCCAACCCACTGCAACGTGCTGATCGAGAACGGCATCCTCAAGGGCTACATGCAGGACAAGCTCAACGCCCGCCTGATGGGCGTGGCGCGCACCGGCAACGGCCGCCGCGAGTCCTACGCGCACCTGCCGATGCCGCGCATGACCAACACCTACATGCTGGCCGGGCAGAGCGATCCGCAGGAAATCATCGCCAGCGTCGAGCGCGGCATCTACTGCGCCAACCTTGGCGGTGGCCAGGTGGACATCACCAGCGGCAAGTTCGTCTTCGCCACCAGCGAGGCCTACCTGATCGAGAACGGCAAGATTACCCGCCCGGTGAAGGGCGCGACGCTGATCGGCAACGGTCCGGAAGTGATGAGCCGAGTGTCCATGGTCGGCAACGACCTGGCGCTGGACAGCGGCGTGGGCACCTGTGGCAAGGACGGCCAGTCCGTGCCGGTCGGTGTCGGTCAGCCGACCTTGAAGATCGACGCCATCACCGTCGGCGGCACGGGCGCCTGAGGCTGTTGCCGGTGGGGCTGGAGGGAAAGGGCGCGGCCGCTCAGCGCAGGCCGCGTTTGATCTCGTCCAGCTCGCGGATGTACTTGAAGATCTTCCGTGCCGCGGCCGGAGGCTTGTTGTGAGCGGCCTCGTGCTGGGCGTGGCGGATCAGCTGGAGCAGATGCTGGCGGTCGCTTTCCGGGTATTCGGCGAAGAAGCCCGACAGTGCCGCGTCGCCACCGGTGATCAGGTGGTCGCGCCAGCGCTCCAGGGCGTGGAAGCGTTCGTTGTACTGGCGGGTGGAAGTGTCTACCTGCTCCAGCAGGGCGAGGATGGCCTCGACGTCCTGGTCGCGCATCAGCTTGCCGATGAACTGCCGGTGGCGCTTCTTGGCGGCATTGGCCTTGTGCTTGGGAGCTTCTTCCAGCGCGCGGCGCAGCGGATCGGTGAGCGGCATGCGGTCGAGCATGTCGGCCTTGAGCGTGGTCAGGCGCTCGCCGAGCTCCTGCAGCGCGTGCATTTCGCGTTTTACTTGCGACTTGCTCTTCTCATCGAAGGACGAGTCGTCATCGTGAATTTCAGCCATGGCGGGGGTCTCGTTGAAAACGCCGCCATGATAACGAGTCAGGGGCCGCTTGTCCGGCCCGTGCCGGTCGCCGCCGCCTGATGGCGGGGCCGGATCATGAACAGGAGAGGCATGCAATGAGCGAACACAACCCGGCAGTGAGCCCGGAGGTCCTTCCCGAACTGCGCGAGCAGGTCGAGCGGATCATCGCCGAGGCCACCCGGCAGGGTGCCAGCGCCTGCGAGGTGGCGGTGTCGGTGGAGCAGGGGCTGTCGACCTCGGTGCGCCAGGGTGAAGTCGAGACTGTCGAGTTCAACCGCGACCAGGGCTTCGGCATCACCCTCTATGTCGGCCAGCGCAAGGGCTCGGCGAGCACCTCGGCGACCGGCGCGGACGCTATCCGCGAGACCGTGGCGGCGGCGCTGGCGATTGCCAGGCACGCTTCCGAAGACGATTGCGCGGGGCTGGCTGATCCGGCGCTGATGGCCCGCGACCTGCCGGACCTGGACCTCTACCACGGCTGGTCGATCACCCCCGACCAGGCCATCGAGCGCGCACTGGCCTGCGAAGCGGCAGCGTTCGCCACCGACAAGCGCGTCACCAAGGCCGACGGCACCACGCTGAATACCCATCAGGGCTGCCGCGTCTACGGCAACAGCCACGGCTTCGTCGGCGGCTACGCCAGCACCCGCCACAGCCTGAGCTGCGTGATGATCGCCGAAGGCGAAGGGCAGATGCAGCGCGACTACTGGTACGACGTGAACCGTCGCGGCGAGCTGCTGGCCACCCCCGAATCCATCGGCCGCCGCGCTGCCGAGCGCGCCGCCAGCCGCCTGGGCGCGCGCCCGGTGCCGACCGCCGAAGTACCGGTACTGTTCGCCCCGGAAGTCGCGGTGGGCCTGTTCGGCCACTTCCTCGGCGCCATCTCCGGCGGCAGCCTGTACCGCAAGTCGTCCTTCCTCGAAGGTGCGCTGGGCCAGCGGCTGTTCCCGGAATGGCTGACTCTGGACGAGCGCCCGCTGTTGCGCGGTGCGCTGGGCAGCGCCTCGTTCGACAACGATGGCCTGGCCACCTACGCCAAGCCCTTCGTCGAGGGCGGCGAGCTGGTGTCCTACGTGCTCGGTACGTACTCCGGGCGCAAGCTGGGCATGCCCAGCACGGCCAACTCCGGTGGCGTGCACAACCTGTTCGTCAGCCATGGCGACGAAGACCAGGCCGCCCTGATCCGCCGCATGGGCCGGGGCCTGCTGGTCACCGAGCTGATGGGGCAGGGCGTCAACCTGGTGACCGGCGACTACTCCCGTGGCGCAGGCGGCTACTGGGTGGAAAACGGCGAAATCCAGTTCCCGGTGCAGGAAGTCACCATCGCCGCCAACCTGCGCGACCTGTTCCGCAACATCGTCGCCATCGGCAACGACGTGGAGTATCGCGGCAACCTGCACACCGGCTCCGTGCTCATCGAAAAGATGATGGTCGCCGGCAACTGATTCACCTGCCGCGGCCTTGCCGGCCGCGGCTTCCCCGCCGTTCTCACGAGCAGCCGCCCAGCGCATTGCGTTCGGGCGGCTTGTTTTTTTGTCTTTCGGAAACAATAATCAATCTCATTATCGATTGAGAGATTGCCATGTTCGCCGAAATCGACAGCTCGATCACCGACCGCTGGTATCGCCTGGGCACGCGTATCCGTTGTGCACTGGAGCCCAATGAACCGCGCCTGGTCGAGCAGTACCTCGGCGAGGCGCGTTACCTGGCGGCCTGGGAGCCGGTGCCGGCCTGGCGCCTGTTCGAGAAGTGCTTCCAGTTGCTGCTCGACAGCAGCCGCGACATCGCGCTGCCCTGGCACTGGCGGGTGCTCTGTCTGGACCACGCCTATCTCCCCCTGCGTGAACTGCAACGCCTGGCGACTTCGACCGCCCAGCGCCAACGCCTGTGCCTGCTGGCCCGGCGCATGGCGCAGCAGGAGATGGCGCCTTCCCTGAGACTGCAAGAAGGAATCGAGAATGACTGACAGCCGTATCGAACGCGACAGCATGGGCGAACTGGAGGTGCCGGCCTCGGCACTCTACGGTGCCCAGACGCAGCGGGCGGTGAACAACTTCCCCGTCAGCGGCCAGCGTATGCCGCGTCCGTTCATCCGCGCGCTGCTGCTGGCCAAGGCGGCCGCGGCGCGTGCCAATGTCAGCCTGGAACAGCTGGACGGAGAAACCGGCGCGGCCATCGTCGCCGCCTGTGAAGAGCTGCTCGCGGGCGATCTGCAGCAGCACTTCCCGGTGGATGTGTTCCAGACCGGTTCGGGCACCAGCTCGAACATGAACGCCAACGAGGTGGTTGCGACCCTCGCGACCCGCCGCCTGGGCAAGCCGGTCAATGCCAACGACCAGGTCAACTGTGGACAGAGCAGCAACGACATCATCCCCTCGACCATCCACATCAGCGCGGCGCTGGAAATCCACCAGCACCTGCTGCCGGCCCTGGACCACCTGCATGCCACTCTGGAGAGAAAGGCCAAGGTCGTGCACCAGCACGTGAAGACCGGCCGCACTCACCTGATGGACGCCATGCCGGTGCGTCTGAGCCAGGTGCTCGGCGGCTGGGCCCAGCAGGTGCGCCAGGCGTCCCTGGGTATCGAAGGGCAACTGCCGGTACTGCAGCAGCTCGCCCAGGGCGGCACCGCCGTCGGCACCGGGGTGAATGCCCATCCGCAGTTCTCCGCGCGCTTCTGCGAGGAACTCAATGGCCTGACTGGCCTGGTGTTTCGACCCGGTGACGACTTCTTCGCGCTGATCGGCGCCCAGGACATCGCCGTGGCCACTTCCGGACAGCTCAAGGCCCTGGCTGTGGCACTGATGAAGATCGCCAACGACCTGCGCTGGATGAACTCCGGCCCGCTGGCCGGCTTGGCCGAGATCGAGCTGGAAGCACTGCAGCCGGGCTCCTCGATCATGCCCGGCAAGGTCAACCCGGTGATTCCGGAGGCCACCGCGATGGTCGCCGCCCAGGTGATTGGCAATGACACCACCATTGCCGTCGCCGGGCAGTCCGGCAACTTCGAGCTGAACGTGATGCTGCCGGTGATCGCCGACAACCTGCTGCACAGCATCCACCTGTTGGCCAACGTCAGCCGGTTGCTGGCGGACAAGGCCATCGCCAGCTTCAAGGTCAACGAGGCGAGCCTGCGCGAGGCGCTGTCGCGCAACCCGATCCTGGTCACCGCGCTGAACCCGATCATCGGCTACCAGAAGGCTGCCGAGATCGCCAAGCAGGCCTACCGCGAAGGCCGGCCGATCATCGACGTCGCGCTGGAAAACACTGACCTCGACCGCGCCCGCCTCGAGCAACTGCTCGATCCCGAGAAGCTCACCGCCGGCGGACTCTGAGTCCGCCCCACCCGCTGGAGGAACCTGCCATGCGCCATTGGCAACGCACCATCGAACTGGGCAACCGCTGCTTCATTCGTCAAGAGTTGATCGATGCCCGTGAGCACTACCTCCACGCGCTGGCCCTGGCCCAGGTACTGCTGGACCGCTGGCACGACGCCGAGGAGGCGGTGATGGCCTTCGTCATCTCCCACCACAACCTCGGCGACCTGCATTTGCAGCTGGGCCAGCCGGAGGAAACCGCCGAGTACCTGTGCGCCTGCCACGAGCGCCTGCTGGTGCTCGGCGAAGACCTGCGCAAACGCTCCGAACTGCGTGCCGCCGCGGTCCAGCACAGCCGCCGCACCTACGTCGAATTGCTCAACTTCATCGGCGAGCACGGCACCTACCCGCGCACCCAGCGCCTGCTGCGCCGCCAGGGTGCCGTGGAGCTGCGCCCGGGCCTGTTCACCGCTGTGCAGTCGATGCGCTACCACTGAGAGAGAAGGATCGAAGATGCCTCACGTCCTCCCGGCCTTGCCCTACGCCTACGATGCCCTGGAACCGCACATCGATGCGCAGACCATGGAAATCCACCACAGCAAGCACCACCAGACCTACATCAACAACCTGAACGCCGCCCTTGAAGGCACGCCCTTCGCCGAGGTTCCGGTGGAGGAGTTGCTGCAGAAGCTCGACAAGCTTCCCGAAGCCCTGCGCGGTCCGGTGGTCAACAACGGTGGCGGCCACGCCAACCATTCCCTGTTCTGGACCGTGATGGCGCCGGACGGCGGCGGTCAACCCCTGGAAGAGCTGCGCCAGGCCATCGATGCCGAGCTGGGTGGCTACGATGCCTTCTGCCAGGCCTTCACCAAGGCTGCTCTGACCCGCTTCGGCAGCGGCTGGGCCTGGTTGAGCGTCGACCCGCAAGGCAAGCTGGTGGTCGAGAGCAGCGGTAACCAGGACAGCCCGCTGATGCAGGGCAACCTGCCGATCCTCGGCCTGGATGTCTGGGAGCACGCCTACTACCTGCGTTACCAGAACCGTCGCCCGGAATACATCGCTGCCTTCTACAACGTGGTGGCCTGGCCGGAAGTGCTGCGCCGTTATCGCCAGGCACTGCAGGCACGGGGGCAGGGATGACGGCGATGGACCTGCCATGCGTCTGATCGTGCAGAGCCTGCGTGAAAGCGGAGGGCGCAACCTGCGCTGGTTGCTGGGGCTGAGCATATCCCTCGGCGGCGCGGTGCTGGTGATCCAGCACCTCATGTTGCTGGCGCGGCTGGCGCTGTCCCCGCCGATGTACCTGGCCTTGCATGGCGGCCTGCTCTGCGCGCTCGGGACCGCCCTGGGTGCGCTGCCGGTGCTGATGGTGCGCAGCATGCCGGCGCGCATCGCCGACGCCATGCTGGGTTTCGGCGCCGGGGTGATGCTGGCGGCCACGGCTTTCTCGCTGTTGTTGCCGGCACTGGAGGCGGCCGAAGCCGCCGGCCGGCCGACGTGGCTGGCTTCGCTGCTGGTCAGTCTGGGCCTGGCGCTGGGAGCCTTCGGGCTCGCCGTGTTCGGGCGGGTGCTCGAGGACGCACAACGGAATATCCAGAGCGCGGCCGAAGGCAAGGTTCCGGCGCGCATCCTGCTGTTCGTCGCCGCCATCGTCCTGCACAACATTCCCGAAGGCATGGCCGTGGGCGTTGCCGCCGGGGGAGAGGTACAGGGTGCCAGTGGTCTGGCGCTGGGGATCGCGCTGCAGGATGTGCCAGAAGGGCTGGCGATCGCGCTGGTGCTGGCCGGGGCCGGGGTCTCCCGCGGCAAGGCGGCGCTGGCTGGGGCCGCGTCGGGGCTGGTCGAACCGCTGTTCGCGGTGCTCTGCGCCTGGCTGATCGGCATCTCGCGGATGTTCC
Source organism: Enterobacterales bacterium AE_CKDN230030158-1A_HGKHYDSX7 (assembly GCA_046940325.1). Lineage (GTDB taxonomy): Bacteria > Pseudomonadota > Gammaproteobacteria > Pseudomonadales > Pseudomonadaceae > Pseudomonas. Next base: position 263,154 of record JBKYMN010000009.1, read on the forward strand.
TGCCCTGGGGGCTGGCCGCGGCAGCGGGGGCGATGCTCTATGTGGTGGTGCGCGAGATCATTCCCGAGTCGCAGCGCCGTGGCCACGCGGCGCAGGCCACGCAGGGGCTGATCATCGGCTTCTGTCTGATGATGGTGCTGGATACGTCGCTGGGCTGATGGCCCGGCGCGTCATTCGCCTTCGTCGAAGTAGTTGTTGATCAGCTCGACCAGCGCCTTGAGCGCTTCGTCTTCCTGATCGCCTTCGGCGGCGAGGTGCAGGTTGGTGCCCTTGCCGGCGGCAAGCATCATTACCGCCATGATGCTCTTGCCGTCCACTGTGCTTTCCGGGTTCCGGCCCACGCGAACCTGGCAGGGGAAACGACCCGCGACGCCGACGAATTTGGCCGCCGCACGGGCGTGCAGGCCAAGCTTGTTGATGATGGTGATTTCGAGGGCGGGCATCGCGAGGGGCTGTCCTTTTGTTGTCTGTCGCTGCTTAGCTCAGGTCGCGGTGGCGAATCTGTACGTTGGTGAGGGTTTCCTTGAGGGCCTGGCCAATGCGCTCGGCAATGTAGGTCGAGCGATGCTGGCCACCGGTGCAGCCGATGGCGATGGTCACGTAGGCCCGGTTGCTCGCGGCGAAGCGCGGCAGCCATTTGTTCAGGTAGGCGAGGATGTCCTGGTACATCTCCTCGACGTCCGGTTGCGCGGCCAGGTATTCCTGGACCTCCACTTCCAGCCCGGTGTGCTCTCGCAGCTCAGGCTTCCAGTAGGGGTTGGGCAGGCAGCGCACGTCGAACACCAGGTCCGCGTCCACCGGCATGCCCCGCTTGAAGCCGAAGGATTCGACCAGGAAGGCGGTGCCCAGTTCAGGCTTGTTCAGCAGGCGCAGCTTGAGCACGTCGCGCAGCTGGTAAAGGTTCAGATTGGTGGTGTTGAGCTTGAGGTCGGCCAGGTCGGCAATCGGCGCCAGCAGGTGCGATTCGTCGGCGATGGCTTCGGCCAGCGAGCGGCTGTCGGTGGTCAGAGGGTGGCGCCGGCGAGTCTCGGAGAAGCGCTTGAGCAACGTCTCGTCATCGGCGTCGAGGTACAGCACGTCGCACTGGATGTGCTTGTCGCGGGCTTCCTGCAGCAACTCGGGGAAGCGCTGCAGCTGGCTGGGCAGGTTGCGCGCATCGATGGAGACGGCGACCTGCGGGTGCAGCAGTTCGGTGTGCAGCAGTGCGCGCTGGGCCAGGTCGGGGAGGAGGCTGGCCGGCAGGTTGTCGATGCAGTAGAAGCCGTTGTCCTCGAGCACGTTGAGCGCGGTGCTCTTGCCCGAGCCGGATCTTCCACTGACGATGATCAGGCGCATGCTCAGTGCCCGTTGTTCTGGAAGTCCACGACGATCCGGTACAGGTCCTCGCCGTTGGCGGCGTGACGCAGGCGGTCGCGGACGTCGGAGCGGTCGAGCATGGAGGCGATCTGCCGCAGCAGTTCCAGGTGCTCCTCGGTGGCCGCTTCCGGCACCAGCAGCACGAACACCAGGTCCACCGGCGCACCGTCGAGGGCGTCGAAGTCTACCGGGTGGTCCAGGTGCAGGATGGCGCTGATGGGCGACTGGCAGCCGGGGAGGCGGCAGTGCGGAATGGCGATGCCATTGCCGAAGCCGGTGGAGCCCAGGCGTTCCCGGGCCACCAGGCTGTCGAAGATGTCTTGGGAATCGAAACCCGGCAGCTCGCGAGCCACCAGGTTGGCGATTTGTTCGAGGACACGTTTCTTGCTGCCGCCCGGCACGTTCACCAGGGAACGGCCGGGGGTCAGGATTTGCTCAAGTCGGATCATAGAGAGGGGTTAACGGACACCAACACCTTGCTGGCGTTCGAGGTATTTTTCCTTGTGCTTGATCAGTTGGCGGTCGAGCTTGTCGGTGAGCAGGTCGATGGCCGCGTACATGTCTTCATGTTCGGCGCAGGCCACCACTTCGCCACCGGCGATGTGGAGGGTCGCTTCAATTTTCTGCTTCAGCTTCTCGACCTCCATGATGACCTGAACATTGGTGATCTTGTCGAAGTGGCGCTCCAGTCGGCCAAGTTTCTCGCCGACGTAGTCGCGCAGGGCGTCGGTCACATCCAGTTGATGTCCACTGATGTTGACTTGCATACCGCTTTCTCCTTGTTGCCCGTGTGTAAGTGGCAGGTTATGGGGCCTGCCGCCGGAACACCTTGGCGTGGATCAACGTCACACCAGTCGCTTGCGCTCGCTCGAGGGAGAGATTCCTAGGGACTCCCGGTACTTGGCGACGGTACGACGTGCCACTTGAATGCCCTGTGCCTCCAGTAAACCAGCGATCTTGCTGTCACTCAATGGCTTTTTCGGACTTTCCGCCGCGACCAGTTTCTTGATGATCGCGCGGATCGCGGTGGACGAGCACTCGCCGCCTTCGGAGGTGCTGACGTGGCTGGAGAAGAAGTACTTCAACTCGAAGATGCCACGCGGCGTGTGCATGAATTTCTGCGTGGTGACGCGGGAAATGGTCGATTCGTGCATGCCCACCGCCTCGGCGATGTCATGCAGGACCAGCGGTTTCATCGCTTCCTCGCCGTACTCGAGGAAGCCGCGCTGGTGCTCGACGATCTGGGTCGCCACCTTCATCAGCGTCTCGTTGCGGCTCTGCAGGCTCTTGATGAACCAGCGCGCTTCCTGCAACTGGTTGCGCATGAAGGTGTTGTCGGCGCTGGAGTCGGCGCGGCGCACGAGGCCCGCGTACTGCGAGTTCACGCGCAGGCGCGGCACCGCTTCCTGGTTCAGTTCCACCAGCCAGCGGTCGTTGTTCTTCCGAACGATGACATCCGGGACGACGTATTCGGCTTCGCCGGACTCGATCTGCGAGCCGGGGCGCGGGTGCAGCGACTGGATCAGCTCGATGGTCTCGCGCAGCTCTTCTTCCTTGAGCTTCATGCGCCGCATCAGCTGGCTGTAGTCGCGGCTGCCGAGCAGGTCCAGGTGGTCGCTGACCAGACGGATGGCCTCGGCCAGCAGGTAGGTCTTGGTGGGCAGCTGGCGCAGCTGCAACAGCAGGCACTCGCGCAGGTTGCGCGCGCCGACACCTGCGGGCTCGAGTTGCTGCACGCGGCGCAGCACGACTTCCACTTCATCCATCTCCACGCCCAGCTCCGGGTCGATGGAGGCGAGGATGTCGTCGAGGGATTCTTCGAGGTAACCGTCATCCGTGATGCCGTCGATGATGCTCAGGGCGATCAGGCGGTCGGTATCGGACATCGGCAGGAGATTGAGCTGCCACAGCAGATGGCTCTGCAGGCTTTCGCCGGCGGAGGTGCGGGAGGTGAAGTCCCACTCGTCGTCATCGTTGCTGGGCAGGCTGCTGGCGCTGGTCTGGTAGATATCTTCCCAGGCGGTATCGACCGGCAGCTCGTTGGGGATGCGCTCGGCCCACTGGTCCTCGTCGAGGCTGTCGGCATTGGGCGCGGTGCTTTCCTGGAAGTTGTCCTGGGAGCTGCTGCTGGTGGAGCCGTTGGCGCCCGCTTCGGCACCATCCGCCATGGGGTCGCTGTTGTCGTAGTCCTCGCCCTCTTCCTGGCGCTCCAGCATCGGGTTGGACTCCAGGGCTTCCTGGATTTCCTGTTGGAGGTCCAGCGTGGAGAGCTGGAGCAGTCGGATGGCCTGTTGCAGCTGCGGGGTCATCGTCAGCTGCTGGCCCATCTTGAGGACTAGCGATGGTTTCATGGCTGGAACTAGGCACCTTGTTCGCTGGCGCGAAGCGCGCCATATCCACGACTACGGACGCCGGGGCGCCGCGAGGAAGCAAATTATATGCCTGAGTTTGGACGCTTTGCCTAGGGGCTGTCGACCTTTCGTTACAACCCGGTTGCGCCAGGGTGGGCCGGGCAGCCGGCTACGTCGCGGAACGGCCGACGAGCCGCGCCACGCGCAGGGGAGGATGGAGCTGCCGCGCCCAGGCAGGGCGCGGCGCAGGGCCTTACAGGCGGAACTCGTGGCCCAGGTAGACTTCCTTCACCAGGTCATTGGCGAGGATGCTCTCGGAGCTGCCTTCGGCGATCAGTTGACCGTCGTTGACGATGTACGCCGTTTCGCAGATATCCAGGGTCTCGCGGACGTTGTGGTCGGTGATCAGTACGCCGATACCCTTGGCCTTGAGGTGATGGATGATCTGCTTGATGTCGCCCACGGAGATCGGGTCGACACCGGCGAAGGGTTCGTCGAGCAGGATGAACTTCGGCGAACTGGCCAGGGCGCGGGCGATTTCCACGCGGCGGCGCTCACCGCCGGACAGGCTCATGCCGAGGTTGTCGCGGATGTGGTGGATGTGGAACTCCTCAAGCAGGCCTTCCAGGGCTTCCTGGCGGCCGGCGCGATCGAGGTCGGTGCGGGTCTCGAGGATCGCGCCGATGTTGTCCGCCACCGACAGCTTGCGGAAGATCGAGGCTTCCTGCGGCAGGTAGCCGATACCGGCGCGGGCACGGCCGTGCATGGGCAGGTGGGTGACATCCTGCTCGTCGATGCGCACGACGCCCTGATCGGCGCGGACCAGGCCGACGATCATGTAGAAGCAGGTGGTCTTGCCCGCTCCGTTGGGGCCGAGCAGGCCGACGATCTGCCCACTCTCGATGCTCATGCTGACGTCGCGGACGACTTGCCGGCTCTTGTAGCTCTTGGCGAGGTGCTGGGCGGTAAGCGTGGCCATTACTGGGCTTGATCCTGCTTTTTCTTGGGCTGGATGACCATGTCGATACGCGGGCGCGGCGTGGTCACCTGGGAGCCGGTGGCGCGGCCTGCGTTGACGATCTGGCGCTGGGTGTCATAGACGATCTTCTCGCCTTCGAAGGTGTTGCCTTCCTGGATCACCTTGGCCTGGTCGATCAGCACGACGCGGTTCTGCGAGACGAAGTACTGGATCGTCAGGCCGTAGGCCTGGGTGATCTGCTTGTCCGGAGCCGGCTTCTGTTCGAAGTAGGCGGGTTTGCCGACAGACGTGACGACCTCGATTTCGCCGTCCTTGTTCTGCTTGAGCGTCACGGTATTGCCGGTCAGCTTCATGCTGCCCTGGGTGACCACCACATCGCCGCGATACACGGCCACGCCCTGCTTGTCATCCAGTTCGGCGCTGTCGGCCTGGACGCGGATCGGCTGTTCCCGGTCGGTGGGAAGAGCCCAGGCGGCAGAGCTGCCGATGGCGGCGGCGAGGCTGAAAAGAAGGGGGAGGGTGTTAACGAGCCTCATGCTGACCTCTTACGTTGGACAGCAGGAGCATCCGGCTGTCTTTCAGATACGCTTTCATGCCAACTGCCGTGGTCACACCGTTGGGTTCGGTGATCTTCACGGGCTGGTCAGTCTGCGCATAGTCCTTGTCTGGGAACACCGTCATGCGCGAGGTGTTGAGCAGGAGCGTGCGTTGCTGCGCGTCGGTGCGCGCAATGCGCACGTCGTCGATCAGCTCGACCTGCTTGCCTTCGGGGGCCACTTCGGCGCGCACGCTCTGGACATGCCACGGCTGAGGCTCGTTCTCCCGGTGGAAGAAGAGGTCGGGCGTGGTGACCAGGGTCACGTCAGTTGCTTTCAGGTGTTCGAGTTTGTCGGCGGTCATCTCGTAGGCGAGGGAACCGTCGAGGCGGTATTGAATGCTCTTGGCATTCACCACGTAGAAATCGACAGCGTCGCTGGTCTGCGACTTGAGTTGCCGCTCGTTGAAGTCCAGGCGCACGTTCCAGTAATAGCCGAGGGCGATCAACAGGACGGCGATCAGGGCGAGCAACAGCTTCTGTTGGAATGTCTTGGGCATGTTCGGCTCTAGAGGTACGCGTTCTGGGCAGCTTCGAGATTGCCCTGGGCGCGCAGGATCAGTTCGCAGAACTCACGGGCGGCACCTTCGCCGCCGCGGGCCTGGGTTACCCCGTCCGCATGCTGGCGCACGAACGCGTCGCCGCTGGCGACCGCCATGCCGAGGCCGGCGCGGCGGATGGCCGGCAGGTCGGGCAGGTCGTCACCCAGGTACGCGACTTCTTCATAGCCTAGACCCAGTTCGGCAAGCAACTCATCCAGCGCGACCAGCTTGTCCTCGCGGCCCTGGAACAGGTGATTGATACCCAGGTTCTTCGCCCGCCGCTCGACCACCGGGCTCGAGCGGCCGGTGATGATGGCGGTGCGCACGCCGGAGTTCATCAGCATCTTGATGCCCTGGCCGTCCAGGGTATTGAAGGTCTTGAACTCGCCGCCGTCGGGCAGGAAGTAGAGCTTGCCGTCGGTGAGCACCCCGTCGACGTCGAACACCGCCAGGCGTACCGCTTTTGCGCGTTGCAGCAGGTCTGCGGTCATTCAAATGACTCCCGCGCGGGTCAGGTCGTGGACGTGCAGCACGCCGACCGGATGATCCTTGTCGTCGACCACCACCAGTACGTTGATCTTGTGGTCGTCCATGATCTTCAGTGCCTCGGCGGCGAGCATGTCCGGGCGAGCGGTCTTGCCGTGCACGGTCATCACCTGGTCGATGGTCACCTGGCGCACGTCCAGGCCCTTGTCCAGGGTGCGGCGCAGGTCGCCGTCGGTGAAGACCCCGGCCAGCTTGCCGTCTTCGCCGAGCACGATGGTCATGCCCAGGCCCTTGCGGGTCATTTCCAGCAGGGCGCCACTGAGCGAAGTGCCAGGGGAAACCTGCGGCAAGGCTTCACCCACGTGCATGATGTTTTCCACTTTCAGCAACAATCGACGACCCAGCGCACCACCGGGGTGCGAGAAGGCGAAGTCTTCGGCGGTGAAGCCGCGGGCTTCCAGCAGGGCGATGGCAAGGGCGTCGCCGATCACCAGGGAAACCGTGGTGGAGGAGGTCGGCGCCAGGTTCAGCGAGCAGGCTTCGTGCTCCACGCTGGCGTCCAGGTTCACGGCGGCGGCCTTGGCCAGCGGCGACTCGGCGTTGCCGGTCATGCTGATGAGGGTGATGCCCAGGCGCTTGATCAGCGGTAGCAGGGTGATGATTTCCGCAGTGGAGCCGGAGTTGGACAGGGCCAGGACGACGTCATCCCGGGTGATCATGCCCATGTCGCCGTGGCTGGCCTCGGCGGGGTGTACGAAGAAGGCCGGCGTACCGGTGCTGGCCAGGGTGGCCGCGATCTTGCGTGCAATATGCCCGGACTTGCCCATGCCGACCACGACCACGCGGCCCTTGCAGTTCAGCAACAGCTCGCAGGCCAGGGAGAAATCGGCACCGATGCGCGGCAGCAGGGCGTCCACCGAGTCGCGCTCGAGGCGGATGGTGCGTTGTGCCGACTGGATGAAATCGTGGTTCTGGCTCATGTTCGTAGGACGTGGGGCGAAATGAAGTGCGAGATTATAACGGGAAAGCGACAAAGGCTTCATCTGGCAGATCTCAATGTTGCTCGCATTTTGCTGAACTGAGCCTTAACGAAGACCCGGCAGTCCTTGGGACGTGCCTTCGCCGGGTGTTATAGTTCGCGGCCGTTCGGCCTGTCGCGCCGTGTGTCTGCCGTGAGACAGGCGGGGGAAGGGACAGTGCCGTGATGAAAGGAGTTCTATGAGCACCAATGACCAATACGCGGTCGAGCTGAAGGGCCTGAGCTTCAAGCGCGGCACGCGTACGATTTTCAACAACGTGGACATCCGCATTCCACGCGGCAAGGTCACCGGGATCATGGGGCCCTCGGGCTGTGGCAAGACCACGCTGCTGCGACTGATCGCCGCCCAGCTGCGCCCCTCGCAGGGCGAAGTGTGGGTCAATGGCCAGAATCTCCCGACGCTGGGCCGCAGTGACCTGTTCGACATGCGCAAGCAGTTCGGCGTGCTGTTCCAGAGCGGCGCGCTGTTCACCGACCTCGATGTCTTCGAGAACGTCGCCTTTCCGCTGCGCGTGCACACCGAGCTGCCCGAGGACATGATTCGTGACATTGTCCTGATGAAGCTGCAGGCCGTGGGGTTGCGCGGGGCGGTGGAGCTGATGCCGGACGAGCTGTCGGGCGGCATGAAGCGCCGCGTGGCGCTGGCCCGAGCTATCGCGCTGGACCCGCAGATCCTGATGTACGACGAGCCCTTCGTGGGCCAGGACCCGATCGCCATGGGCGTGCTGGTGCGCCTGATCCGCCTGCTCAACGACGCCCTGGGGATCACCAGTATCGTGGTGTCCCATGACCTGGCGGAAACCGCGAGCATCGCCGACTACATCTATATCGTCGGTGACGGCCGCGTGCTCGGTCACGGAACGCCGGCCGACCTGCAGGGCCTCGACGACCCGCGGGTGCGCCAGTTCATGAAGGGTATCCCGGACGGTCCCGTGCCGTTCCACTATCCTGCTCGCGATTACCGCGCCGACCTGCTGGGAGAACGTTGATGCGCAAGACTTCACCGCTCGAGCGCATCCGTCTGCTCGGGCGCTCGGGCCTCGACGTACTCGAGGCGCTCGGCCGTTCGGGGCTGTTCCTGGTTCACGCGATCTTCGGTCGCCGGGTGCACAGCGGCGGCTTCCAGCTGCTGGTCAAGCAGCTCTATTCCGTGGGGGTGCTGTCCCTGGCGATCATCGTCGTCTCCGGTCTGTTCATCGGCATGGTGTTGGCCCTGCAGGGCTACAACATCCTGGCGAGCTACGGTTCCGAGCAGGCGGTCGGCCAGATGGTGGCCCTGACGCTCCTGCGTGAACTGGGGCCGGTGGTCACGGGTCTGTTGTTTGCCGGACGTGCCGGCTCGGCGCTGACCGCCGAGATCGGCAACATGAAGTCCACCGAGCAGCTGTCGAGCCTGGAGATGATCGGCGTCGACCCGCTGAAGTACATCATCGCGCCGCGCCTGTGGGCTGGATTCATTTCCATGCCGCTGTTGGCAGCTATCTTCAGTGTCGTGGGCATCTGGGGCGGCGCCCTGGTGGCCGTGGACTGGCTGGGCGTGTATGACGGCTCTTACTGGTCGAACATGCAGAACAGCGTGCAGTTCACCAAGGACATTCTCAATGGCGTGATCAAGAGTGTGGTGTTCGCCTTCGTGGTGACCTGGATCGCTGTGTACCAGGGCTATGACTGCGAACCCACTTCCGAAGGAATCAGTCGCGCCACCACCCGTACCGTTGTGTATGCCTCCCTGGCCGTGCTGGGGTTGGACTTCATCCTGACCGCTTTGATGTTTGGAGACTTCTGATGCAAACCCGCACCTTGGAAATCGGTGTAGGCCTGTTCATTCTGGCCGGCCTGCTGGCCTTGCTGCTGCTTGCCCTGCGTGTCAGCGGACTGACCATCGGCAATACCGGCGATACCTACAGGCTGTATGCCTATTTCGACAACATCGCCGGCGTGACCGTGCGTGGCAAGGTCACCATGGCCGGCGTCACCATTGGCAAGGTCACCGCCATCGACCTGGACCACGACAGCTATCGTGGTCGTGTGACCATGGAAATCAATCGCGGCGTCAACAACCTGCCGGATGATTCCACGGCCTCCATCCTCACTGCCGGCCTGCTGGGCGAGAAATACATCGGTATCAGCGTGGGCGGCGATGAAGAGCTGCTGAAGGATGGCGACACCATCAAGGACACCCAGTCGGCACTCGTGCTGGAAGACCTGATCGGCAAATTCCTGCTGAATTCGGTCAACAAAGACGACTCGAAGAAATGAGGACTCACTCCATGTTGAAAACCTTGCGTCGCGGCTTCCTGGTCCTGCTCGCCATCCTCCCGCTGTTCGCCCAGGCCGAGCAGACTGCCCAGCAGGTCGTGCAGCAGACCGTCGACAGCCTGCTGTCGGACCTGAAAACCAACAAGGCCAGCTACAAGGCCAATCCCCAGGCGTTCTACGACACCCTGAACCGCATTCTCGGCCCGGTCGTCGACTCCGAGGGCATCGCCAGGGGCGTGATGACCGTCAAGTACTCGCGCCAGGCCAGCCCGGAGCAGATCAAGCGCTTCGAGGAAACCTTCAAGAACAGCCTGTTCCAGTTCTACGGCAACGCGCTGCTGGAGTATGACAACCAGGACATCCGCGTGCTGAACACCGGCAAGCAGGAGCAGGACCGTGCTTCGGTGAACATGGAAGTGGTCGGCGGCAACGGTGCCATCTACCCGGTGCAGTACACCATGGTCAGCCAGGGCGGCCAGTGGCGCCTGCGTAACGTGATCATCAACGGCATCAACATCGGCAAGCTGTTCCGCGATCAGTTCGCCGACTCCATGCAGAAGAATCGCAATGACCTGGAAGCCACCATTGCTGGCTGGGGTCAGGTCGTGGCCAAGGCCAAGGACGCTGCCAAGGGGCAGCCGGAAGGCGGCGCGGAATGAGCCAGGGCCGTATCACGGAGCGCGCCGAGGGCGACCTCGCCTTGGCTGGCGTGCTGGATTACAGCACCGGGCCGGCGCTACGGGAGCAGGGGCGGGCGCTGATTGCCGGCAGCAAGGCCGCGGCGTTGCGCCTGGACTGCTCGGCGGTGGAGCGCTCCAGCAGCGTCGGATTGTCGCTGCTGCTGTCGTACACTCGTGATGCGCGCAAGGCCGGCAAGACGCTGCAGATATCCGGCCTGCCCAAGGACATGGAGGAAATCGCCAAGGTTGGCGAGCTCCTGGAGATCCTGCCGTTACAGCATTGAAACAGTGAGAGAGCCCTCCGTCCGCGACTTCCCCTGCCGGGGTTCGCAGGCGGGGGGCTTTTTTGTATCATGGCCGACCCGCGCGCGTAGGGCGCCGAACGAGGTTGAGCATGCAGGCCGTAGAAGTCAAAAACTTCCTGGAATCGAAACTGCCAGGTACCCAGATTGAAGTGGAAGGCGAAGGCTGCAATTTCCAGCTGAACCTGATCAGCGACGAGCTCGCCGGCCTGAGCCCGGTCAAGCGCCAGCAACAGATCTATGCCCACCTGAACGACTGGATCGCCTCGGGCGCCATCCATGCCGTCACCATGAAATTCTTCAGCCGCGCCGCCTGGGCCGAGCGTTCCTGAGCCCACGGGGAAAATAGCAATGGATAAACTGATCATTACCGGCGGCACTCGTCTCGATGGCGAGATCCGCATCTCTGGCGCCAAGAACTCTGCGCTGCCGATCCTCGCCGCAACCCTGCTGGCGGACACCCCGGTGACCGTCTGCAACCTGCCGCACCTGCATGACATCACCACCATGATCGAGCTGTTCGGTCGCATGGGCGTGCAGCCGGTCATCGACGAGAAGCTCAACGTCGAAGTCGACGCCAGCACCATCAAGACTCTGGTCGCGCCTTACGAGCTGGTGAAAACCATGCGCGCGTCGATCCTCGTGCTCGGCCCGATGGTCGCCCGCTTCGGTGAAGCCGAAGTCGCGCTGCCCGGCGGCTGCGCCATCGGTTCGCGTCCGGTGGACCTGCACATCCGCGGCCTCGAGGCCATGGGCGCAGAGATCGCTGTCGAAGGCGGCTATATCAAGGCCAAGGCTCCGGCCGGCGGCCTGAAAGGCGCACACTTCTTCTTCGATACCGTCAGCGTGACCGGTACCGAGAACATCATGATGGCCGCCGCCCTCGCCAACGGCCGCTCCGTGCTGGAAAACGCCGCGCGTGAGCCCGAGGTCGTCGACCTGGCCAACTTCATCAACGCCATGGGCGGTGATGTGCAGGGCGCGGGCACCGATACCATCGTGATCAACGGCGTGAAAAGCCTGGGTGGCGGCGCCAAGTTCAACGTCATGCCCGACCGCATCGAGACCGGTACCTACCTGGTTGCCGCTGCGGCGACCGGTGGCCGCGTCAAGCTCAAGGACACCGACCCGACCATTCTCGAAGCGGTGCTGGCCAAGCTGGTCGAGGCCGGCGCGCACATCACCACCGGCAGCAACTGGATCGAGCTGGACATGAAGGGCAACCGGCCGAAGGCGGTGAATATCCGCACCGCGCCGTACCCGGCATTCCCCACCGACATGCAGGCGCAGTTCATCTCCCTGAACGCCATCGCCGAAGGCACCGGCGCGGTCATCGAGACCGTGTTCGAGAACCGCTTCATGCACGTCTACGAGATGAACCGCATGGGCGCGCAGATCCTGGTCGAAGGCAACACCGCCATCGTCACCGGTGTTCAGCAGCTCAAGGGCGCACCGGTCATGGCAACCGACCTGCGTGCATCCGCCAGTCTGGTGATCGCCGCCCTGGTGGCCGAGGGCGACACCATGATCGACCGCATTTACCACATCGACCGTGGCTACGAGTGCATCGAAGAGAAACTGCAACTGCTCGGCGCCAAGATCCGCCGCGTACCGGGCTAGGGCTGAACCAGACAATGCTGACGATTGCCCTGTCCAAGGGCCGTATCCTCGACGACACCCTGCCGCTGCTCGCAGCGGCGGGCATCGTGCCGACCGAGAATCCGGACAAGAGCCGCAAGCTGATCATCCCCACCACCCTCGATGACGTGCGCCTGCTGATCGTGCGCGCCACCGACGTGCCGACCTACGTCGAGCACGGCGCCGCCGACCTCGGCGTGGCGGGCAAGGACGTGCTCATGGAGTACGGTGGCCAGGGCCTTTACGAGCCGCTGGACCTGAAGATCGCCAACTGCAAGCTGATGACCGCCGGTGCGGTCGGCGCGCCGGAGCCCAAGGGCCGCCTGCGCGTGGCCACCAAGTTCGTCAATGTCGCCAAGCGCTACTACGCCGAACAGGGCCGTCAGGTCGACGTGATCAAGCTGTACGGCTCCATGGAGCTGGCACCGCTGGTCGGCCTCGCCGACAAGATCATCGACGTGGTCGACACCGGCAACACCCTGCGCGCCAACGGCCTGGAACCCCAGGAACTGATCGCGCACATCAGCTCGCGTCTGGTGGTGAACAAGGCCTCGATGAAGATGCAGCATGCTCGCATCCAGGCCCTGATCGACACCCTGCGCGAAGCCGTCGAAGCTCGACACCGTCACTGATACTCACCGCGACCCCGGTCGCGGCAGCCTATCCGTGTCATAGCCAAATTTTCTCGGGTGCCCGCACGGAAGGCTTGATAGTCTTGCGGCGCCCGAGATCATGCCAATTAAAGAGGCCAGCTATGACCGCACCCTTCGCTATCCGTCGACTCAACGCCGCCGATCCGGACTTCGCGCGTCATCTGGACCATCTGCTCTCCTGGGAAAGCGTGTCCGACGAGTCGGTGAACCAGCGCGTGCTGGACATCATCGCTGACGTGCGCAGCCGTGGTGACGCCGCCGTGGTGGAGTTCACCCAGCGCTTCGATGGCGTCGATGCCAAGACCATGGCCGACCTGATCCTGCCGCGCGAGCGCCTGGAACTGGCCCTGACCCGCATCACCCCGGCCCAGCGCGAAGCCCTGGAAACCGCCGCCGAGCGCGTGCGCAGCTACCACGAGAAGCAGAAGCAGGACTCCTGGCGCTACACCGAAGCCGATGGCACCGTGCTCGGCCAGCAGGTCACCCCGTTGGACCGCGCCGGCCTGTACGTGCCCGGCGGCAAGGCGTCGTACCCGTCTTCGGTACTGATGAACGCCATTCCGGCCAAGGTGGCCGGGGTCGCCGAAGTGGTGATGGTGGTGCCGACCCCGCGCGGTGAAATCAACGAGATCGTCCTGGCCGCCGCCTGCATCGCCGGTGTCGACCGCGTCTTCACCATCGGTGGCGCGCAGGCCGTGGCCGCGCTGGCCTATGGCACCGAGAGCGTGCCGCAGGTGGACAAGATCGTCGGCCCGGGCAACATCTATGTCGCCACCGCCAAGCGCCACGTATTCGGCCAGGTCGGCATCGACATGATCGCCGGCCCCTCGGAAATCCTCGTGGTCTGCGACGGCGGCACCGACCCGGACTGGATCGCCATGGACCTGTTCTCCCAGGCCGAGCATGACGAGGACGCCCAGTCGATCCTGGTCAGCCCCGACGCCGCCTTCCTGGATAAGGTCGCCGCCAGCATCGAGAAACTGCTGCCGACCATGGAGCGCGCCGAGATCATCCGCACTTCGCTGACCCACCGTGGCGCGCTGATTCTGGTCGCCGACCAGGAGCAGGCCTGCCAGGTCGCCAACCGCATCGCCCCGGAGCACCTGGAGCTGTCGGTGGCCGACCCGGAAAGCTGGCTGCCGAAGATCCGCCACGCCGGCGCCATCTTCATGGGCCGCTACACCGCCGAAGCGCTGGGCGATTACTGCGCCGGCCCGAACCACGTGCTGCCGACTTCCGGCACCGCGCGCTTCTCCTCGCCGCTGGGCGTGTACGACTTCCAGAAGCGTTCCTCGATCATCTTCTGCTCCGCGCCGGGCGCTTCCGAGCTGGGCAAGACCGCTTCGATCCTGGCCCGTGGCGAGTCGCTGACCGCCCACGCACGCAGCGCCGAATTCCGCATTCTGGACAAGGGTGAGTAATCGATGAGCAAGTTCTGGAGTCCCTTCGTCAAGGAACTGGTGCCCTACGTTCCGGGCGAGCAGCCGAAGCTGGCCAAGCTGGTCAAGCTGAACACCAACGAGAACCCCTACGGCCCCTCGCCGAAAGTGGTCACCGCGATCCAGGCCGAGCTGAACGATACGCTGCGCCTGTACCCGGACCCCAACGCCGACCGGCTGAAGCAGACCATCGCCCAGTACCACGGCGTAAAGACCTCCCAGGTCTTCGTCGGCAACGGCTCGGACGAAGTCCTGGCGCATGCCTTCAACGCGCTGTTCCAGCACGGCAAGCCGCTGCTGTTCCCTGACGTGACCTACAGCTTCTACCCGGTCTACTGCGGCCTCTACGGCATCGAGTTCGAAGCGCTGCCGCTGGACGAGCAGTTCCAGATCCGAGTGGAAGATTACGCGCGCCCGAACGGCGGCATCATCTTCCCCAATCCCAACGCCCCCACCGGTTGCCTGCTGCCGCTCGAAGCCATCGAGCGCCTGCTGCAGGCCAGCCCGGACAGCGTGGTGCTGGTGGATGAGGCCTACGTCGATTTCGGCGGCGAGACCGCGATTGCCCTGGTCAACCGCTACCCGAACCTGCTGGTGGCACAGACCCTGTCCAAGTCGCGTTCGCTGGCCGGCCTGCGGGTGGGCTTCGCGGTTGGTCATGAAGACCTGATCGAAGCGCTGGAGCGGGTGAAGAACAGCTTCAACTCCTACCCGCTGGACCGCCTGGCCCTGGCTGGCGCGGTCGCGTCCTTCGAGGACCAGGCCTATTTCGAGCAGACCTGCAACGCGGTTATCCACAGCCGTGAAAAGCTGGTGGCCGAGCTCAAGGCCCTGGGGTTCGATGTGCTGCCGTCGGCGGCGAACTTCATCTTCGCCCGCCACCCGCAGCGTGACGGCGCTGAACTGGCCGCCGCCCTGCGTGAAGAGGGCGTGATCGTGCGCCACTTCAAGCAGCAGCGGATCAACCAGTTCCTGCGCATCAGCATCGGCACCGAGGAGCAGAATCAGGCGCTGCTGGATGCCCTGCGCCTGAAGCTGTAGGACTTTCGCGGCCATGAAAAACGGCGCCCTCGGGCGCCGTTTTTCATGGTCGGATCAATTGCCGTTGGGCGCGGGCGGCGGGCGCAGGCCGACTTCGGCATTGAGCGTCACCGGCTTGCCGTTGCGCAGCACTTCGATGGTGATTTTCTCGCCCGGCTTGGTGCGCGCCACCTGGTTCATCGAGCGCCGACCATCGCTGGCGGCCTCGCCGTCGATGTTCAGGATGATGTCGCCCGGCAGCAGGCCCGACTTGGCGGCGGGGCCGTCGCGGTAGACGCCGGCGACGACGATGCCGGCCTTGTCCTTGAGGTCGAAGGACTCGGCCAGTTCCGGGGTCAGCGGCTGCACTTCGACGCCGAGCCAGCCACGGATGACCTGGCCGTGCTCGATGATCGACTGCATGACCTCCAGGGCCAGCTTGGTCGGGATGGCGAAGCCGATGCCCTGGGAGCCGCCGGACTTGGAGAAGATCGCCGTGTTGATGCCGATCAGGTTGCCGTTGGCGTCCACCAGCGCGCCGCCGGAGTTGCCCGGGTTGATCGCCGCGTCGGTCTGGATGAAGTCTTCGTAGGTGTTCAGGCCCAGCTGGTTGCGGCCGGTGGCGCTGATGATGCCCATGGTCACGGTCTGGCCGACGCCGAAGGGGTTGCCGATGGCCAGGCAGACATCGCCGGTGCGGATACCGTCGGAGCGACCGAGCATGATCGAGGGCAGGTCCTTGAGGTCGATCTTCAGCACCGCGAGGTCGGTTTCCGGGTCGCTGCCCACCAGGCGCGCGATGGTCTCGCGACCGTCGCGCAGGGCCACGACGATCTGGTCGGCGCCGGAGGTCACGTGGTTGTTGGTCAGCAGGTAGCCTTCGGGGCTCATGATCACCGCCGAACCCAGGCTCGACTCCATGCGCTTCTGCTGCGGCAGGTTATCGCCGAAGAAGCGCCGGAACAGCGGGTCGTCGAGCATCGAGTTGTTCGGCTTGCTGACCATCTTGGTGGTGTACAGGTTGGCCACGGCGGGCGACGAGCGCGTCACGGCGTCGGCGTAGCTGACCGGGCCCTGTTGCAGGCGGCTGAGCAGAGGAGCTTGTTGCAGGTGCACTTCCTGTTGCGGAAGGTCGACCCATTGCGGGTTATGCTGGATGATCAGTAGCGCCAGCAGGACGCCAACCAGCACGGGCCAGCCGAGGAAACGCAGGGCCTTCAGCATCGAAGAAAATCCTTGGGGTTGCTTGGCCGGGGGATGGCCGATAGGGTGGCGGCCATTATACGGGCGGCGAGCCAAGAAAATAGACGCTCGCAGCCGATGTTGGAGGAATTTCGATGGCTATCGCACTGAGTACCCTGGTCGAGGAAGCAGACCGTTTCCTGGAGGCCGCGAAGATCCAGGATTACTGCCCCAACGGCCTGCAGGTCGAGGGTCGGCCACAGGTGCGCCGCATCGTTTCCGGCGTCACTGCCAGCCAGGCACTGCTGGATGCCGCCGTGGCAGCCGATGCCGATGTGGTGCTGGTCCACCATGGCTATTTCTGGAAGGGCGAGGACGCCCGCGTGGTGGGCATGAAGCAGCGTCGCCTGAAGACCCTGCTGAACCATGACATCAGCCTGCTGGCCTACCACCTGCCGCTGGACCTGCATCCCGAGGTGGGCAACAACGTGCAACTGGGCCGCCACCTCGGTTTCGAGATCGAAGGGCCGCTGGAACCGGGCAACCCGCGCTCCATCGTGCTGGTCGGGTCGCTGGCGGAGCCCATGCTGCCCAGCGATCTCGCGATCCATGTGCGTGACGTGCTTGGCCGCGAACCGCTGCTGGTCGACGGCGGCCAGCCAATCCGACGCATTGCCTGGTGCACCGGCGGCGCTCAGGGTTACATCGACCAGGCGATTGCCGCAGGCGTCGATGCCTACCTGACTGGCGAAGTCTCCGAGCAGACCGTGCACAGCGCGCGCGAGAACGGCATCAGCTTCATCGCTGCCGGCCACCATGCCACCGAACGCTACGGCGTGCAGGCGTTGGGAGACTACCTGGCCAGGCGCTTCGCCATCGAGCATCTGTTCATCGATTGCCCGAACCCCGCCTGACTCTTCGGCGCCATGAAAAAAGCCGGCTCGATGAGCCGGCTTTTTTGTGCGCGCCTCAGCGGTAGCCGTGGCGCTGGCGGTCCACCGCCTTGCCCAGCTCCCACACCGCCATGGCGTAGTGCGTGCTGTGGTTGTAGCGGGTGATGACGTAGAAGTTCGGCAGGCCGTACCAGTACTGGTAGGTATTACCCATGTCCAGGCGCAGCAGGCTGGCGGTCTGGTGATTGCCCAGCGAGCCCTGGGGGCGCAGGCCGGCGGCGGACAGCACGCTGATCGGGTACTGGGTCTTGAAGCCGTCCTCCAGCGAGCGAGCCTGGCCGACAGCGGGAATGGCCACGGCATCGCCGGTGACCCAGCCATGCTGCTTGAAGTAGTTGGCCACGCTGCCGATGGCGTCGCGCGGGTTCCACAGGTCGCGGTGACCGTCGCCGTCGAAGTCCACCGCGTATTTCGTGAAGGAGGAGGGCATGAACTGCCCGTAGCCCATGGCGCCGGCGTAGGAACCGCGCATCTCCAGCGGGTTGTCGCCTTCCTTGCGTGCCTGAAGGAGGAACTGCTCCAGCTCGCCGCTGAAGAATTCGGCGCGGCGCGGGTAGGAGAACGACAGGGTGGCCAGCGCGTCGATGATCCGCGTCTTGCCCATCACGCGGCCCCAGCGGGTCTCCACGCCGATGATGCCGACGATGATTTCCGGCGGTACGCCATAGGTGCGCGAGGCGCGCTGCAGGTCGGCTTCGTATTCATCCCAGAACTGCACGCCTTTCTGCACGTTGTCCGGGGTGATGAACTTCTTCCGGTAGCGCAGCCAGGCGCCGTTCGGGCCGCTGGGCGGAGTGTAGGTCGGCGCCTGGCGGTCCATCAGGCGGATCACCCAGTCCAGCTCCTGCGTCTGGGCGAACAGGTCGTGCAGGTCCTGCCGATTGAAACCGTGCTTGCTCACCATCATGTCGATGAAGCGATTGGCGTTGGCATTGTTGGCGTAATCACCGCGCAGCGGGGTGATCGGCTGCACCGAGCCGAACGCCGGGTGCGCGCTGGGCGTGATCAGGGTGGGTGACTTCGGCTTCTGCGCCGGCTGCGGAGCGGATGTCGGTTTGCTGCTGCACGCGGAGAGTGGGACAAGCAGGGACAGGGCGAAAGCGATGCGGCGCATGGGGAATCTTCTGGGACAGGAAAACGTGCCCGCTATGCTAGCGCAGTGCAGCGAAGGCACAAGCCGGGAGCGGCTTGTAGGAGGCTGACTCTGTTGCAGGAAAAGTCCCTCGTTGATCCTCCCGGTGGGACTTCAGCAATTGGCTCGCCCCCTGGCCTGCAGGGTGCCGGATCCCCTGTGGGGCGCCGCTTGGCACCTCTTATTACACTGAGCGCGGATGGCTATATCAGTATATTTTTTCGGTATAACCCGCTCCCCGGTTAGAGCCGTGCGCTGTGATAGAGTGCGCGCTCGTCTACGGCCCGCCGGCCGTCCATAAGCAATTCCGTGAGTAGCCATGGTCGACAAACTGACGCATCTGAAACAGCTGGAGGCCGAGAGCATCCACATCATCCGCGAGGTCGCCGCCGAGTTCGATAACCCGGTGATGCTGTACTCGATCGGCAAGGACTCCGCCGTGATGCTGCATCTGGCGCGCAAGGCCTTCTTCCCCGGCAAGCTGCCGTTCCCGGTGATGCATGTCGACACCCGCTGGAAATTCCAGGAGATGTACCGCTTCCGCGAGAAGATGGTCAACGAATACGGCCTGGACCTGATCACCCACATCAACCCCGATGGCGTGGCGCAGGACATCAACCCGTTCACCCACGGCAGCGCCAAGCACACCGACATCATGAAAACCGAGGGCCTCAAGCAGGCGCTCGACAAGTACGGTTTCGACGCCGCCTTCGGTGGTGCCCGCCGGGACGAGGAGAAGTCCCGCGCCAAGGAGCGTGTCTACTCCTTCCGTGACAGCAAGCACCGCTGGGACCCGAAGAACCAGCGCCCCGAGCTGTGGAACGTCTACAACGGCAAGGTGAAGAAGGGCGAGTCGATCCGCGTCTTCCCGCTGTCGAACTGGACCGAGCTGGACATCTGGCAGTACATCTACCTGGAACAGATTCCAATCGTGCCGCTGTACTTCGCCGAAGAGCGCGAAGTCATCGAGATGAATGGCGCGCTGATCATGATCGACGACGAGCGCATCCTCGAGCACCTCACGCCCGAGCAGAAGGCCAGCATCCAGAAGAAGATGGTGCGCTTCCGCACCCTGGGCTGCTACCCGCTGACCGGCGCGGTGGAGTCCACCGCTACTTCGCTGCCGGAAATCATCCAGGAAATGCTGCTGACGCGGACTTCCGAACGCCAGGGCCGGGTCATCGACCACGATGCCGCGGGCTCGATGGAAGAAAAGAAACGTCAGGGCTACTTCTAAGGTTCTCGCACCATGTCGCATCAATCCGATCTGATCAGCGAGGACATCCTCGCCTACCTGGCCCAGCACGAGCGCAAGGAACTCCTGCGCTTCCTCACCTGCGGCAACGTCGACGACGGCAAGAGCACCCTGATCGGGCGCCTGCTGCACGACTCCAAGATGATCTACGAGGACCACCTCGAGGCCATCACCAAGGACTCCAAGAAAGTCGGCACCACCGGCGACGAAGTCGACCTGGCGCTGCTCGTGGACGGCCTGCAGGCCGAGCGCGAGCAGGGCATCACCATCGACGTGGCCTACCGCTACTTCAGCACCTCCAAGCGCAAGTTCATCATCGCCGACACCCCCGGCCATGAGCAGTACACCCGCAACATGGCCACCGGCGCGTCCACCTGCGACCTGGCCATCATCCTGATCGACGCCCGCTACGGTGTGCAGACCCAGACCCGCCGGCACAGCTTCATCGCCTCGCTGCTGGGCATCAAGCACATCGTCGTCGCCATCAACAAGATGGACCTCAAGGGCTTCGACGAGGGTGTCTTCGAGCAGATCAAGGCCGACTACCTGCAGTTCGCGCAGAAGATCAACCTCAAGACCAACTCCCTGCACTTCGTGCCGATGTCGGCGCTGAAGGGCGACAACGTGGTCAACAGGTCCGAGCGCTCGCCGTGGTACACCGGCCAGTCGCTGATGGAAATCCTCGAGACCGTGGAAGTCGCGGGCGACCGCAACCTCGACGACATGCGCTTCCCGGTGCAGTACGTCAACCGCCCGAACCTGAACTTCCGCGGCTTCGCCGGCACCCTGGCCAGCGGCGTCGTGCGCAAGGGCGACGAAGTCGTGGCCCTGCCGTCGGGCAAGGGCAGCAAGGTCAAGTCCATCGTCACCTTCGAAGGCGAGCTGGAGCAGGCCGGCCCCGGCCAGGCGGTCACCCTGACCCTGGAAGACGAGATCGACGTCTCCCGCGGCGACATGCTGGTGCATGCCGACAATCGCCCGCAGGTCACCGACGGCTTCGACGCCATGCTGGTGTGGATGACCGAAGAGCCCATGCTCCCCGGCAAGAAATACGACATCAAGCGCGCCACCAGCTACGTGCCGGGCTCGATTCCGAGCATCACCCACAAGGTGGACGTGAACACCCTGGAGGAGACCCCAGCCAGCGAGCTCAAGCTCAACGAGATCGCCCGCGTGAAGGTCAGCCTGGATGCGCCCATCGCGCTGGACGGCTACGGCCAGAACCGCACCACCGGCGCCTTCATCGTCATCGACCGCCTGACCAACGGCACCGTCGGCGCCGG
The DNA here is from genome assembly GCA_046940325.1 of Enterobacterales bacterium AE_CKDN230030158-1A_HGKHYDSX7. Taxonomy (GTDB): domain Bacteria; phylum Pseudomonadota; class Gammaproteobacteria; order Pseudomonadales; family Pseudomonadaceae; genus Pseudomonas. The sequence continues at coordinate 284,298 of JBKYMN010000009.1, forward strand.
CATGATCATTGCCGCGCCGCAGGCCGCTCATGGCGCAACCGTTCACCACGGCGGCGGCCATGTCGCCCGTGACGAACGTGCTGCACGCTTCGGCCAGCAACCGGCCACCGTGCTGTTCAGCGGCCTCTCCGGCGCCGGCAAGAGCACCCTGGCCTATGCCGTGGAGCGCAAGCTGTTCGACATGGGCCGCGCGGTCTACGTGCTGGACGGCCAGAACCTGCGTCACGACCTGAACAAGGGCTTGCCGCAGGACCGCGCCGGTCGCAACGAAAACTGGCTGCGCACCGCCCATGTGGCCAAGCAGTTCAACGAAGCCGGCCTGATCAGCCTGTGCGCCTTCGTCGCCCCGAGCGCCGAAGGCCGCGAGCAGGGCAAGGCGCTGATCGGAGCCGAGCGCTTCGTCACCGTCTACGTCCAGGCGTCCCCGCAGGTCTGCCGCGAGCGCGACCCGCAGGGCCTGTACGCGGCCGGCCAGGACAACATCCCGGGCGAATCCTTCCCCTACGATGTGCCGCTGGATGCCGATCTGGTGATCGACACCCAGAGCCAGTCGGTGGAAGAAGGCGTCAAGGCCGTCCTCGACCTGCTACGCCAGCGCGGCGCGATCTGATCGCACTGCCTTGAAAAGAAAAAAGCCCCGCTTCGGCGGGGCTTTTTCATGTCCGTCATCTGGGGTGGAAGGTGCTGCATTCATGCCCCGGCGCTGCATTGTGTCGCCTGGTGAACATTCAATGGCAGATGGCTATTGCCGTTGGAGGAAGCGCCCTTATAATGCGACTGATTATTATTTGCTAGATAGCAGGTGCGGCGGTGTCGCTACTGGGTCGTCCACAACTCGCTGATCACGACATGCACCGCCTGTACGCCGAGCATCACGGTTGGTTGCAGGGCTGGATCCGCCGCAAGACCGGCTGCTCGCAGCGCGCCGCCGACCTGGCCCAGGACACCTTCGTGCGGGTGCTCATGGTGCGTGCCAAGGGCGTAGCGGTTTATCTCGAGCAGCCGCGCAGTTACCTGGCGACCATTGCCAGGGGGCTGGTGATCGATCACTGGCGCCGCCAGCAACTGGAAGAGGCATGGCTGGAGTGCCTGGCCGCGCAGCCGGAGCCGGTGCAGTCTTCTCCCGAACAGCTGACGCTGATCCTGGAAACCCTGCAGCAGGTGGACGCCATGCTGCTGCGTCTGCCTTTCAAGGCGCGCCAGGCTTTCCTCCTGGCGCAGATCGACGGTTTGCCGTACCGCGATATCGCCGTCGAGCTTGGCGTTTCCGAACGCATGGTGAAGAAGTACCTGGCCCAGGCCTTCGTGCATTGCGCCGTGCTGGAAGCGGAGCTCGACGGGGTGCTGGTGGAATGACCCGCGACAACAAGCTCAGCCACGCCAGCCTGCAACAGGCCGCGCACTGGTACGTGCTCCTGCAGGACGAAAATCCGGGCGCGCAGTTGCAGGTGCAATGGCGTCAATGGCTCGACCAGCACGACGAGCACCAGGCTGCCTGGCACTACGTGGAACGCATCGGCCAACGCTTCGCGCCGCTGCAAGGGGAGGGCGAGCGGCAACTGGCAGGGCGGGTGCTCAGGTCCAGTGGCGAACGTCAACTCTCACGCCGCCAGGGGCTGAAGAGCCTGTTGGTGCTGGGTGCCGGCACGTTGCTGGGTTGGGGCACCTGGCGCGGTACAGCCTTGCCCCGTTGGGTAGAGGGTTGGCGCGCCGATTACAGCACCAGTACCGCCCAGACCCGCGAGGCCATCCTGGCGGACGGTACTCATCTGTGGCTGGCGGCGATCAGTGCGGTCGATGCCGAGTACGGTCCGGAGCAGCGCCTGCTGCGCCTGCGCTTCGGCGAGGTACTGGTGGATACCGCCAGGGATGCCGCCCACCGTCCCTTCCTGGTCGACACCGAGCACGGTCGTCTGCGTGCCCTGGGTACGCGCTTCGCAGTCAAGCAACTGGGCGATGCGACCCGGCTCAACGTGTACAGCGGCGCCGTGGAAATCCGCACCGCTGATAGCGGTGAGCGGCGTGTCCTGGAGGCCGGCCAGCGGGCGGACTTCACGCGTCTTGCCATCGGCGAGGTGGCGGCGGCGCAGACGGCGGGAGAGTCCTGGGTGCGTCATGTGCTCACGGCCGAGAACATGCCGCTGGGGCAACTGGTCGAGGAGCTCGGGCGTTACCGCCACGGTTATCTCGGTTGCGACCCGGCGGTGGCCGGCTTGCCGGTCATGGGCGCTTTTCCGCTGGACGACAGCGACCAGGCCTTGCGCCTGCTGGCGGCGGCGCTGCCGGTACAGCTGCAGCAGTTGACGCCCTGGTGGGTCAGCATCGGACCCGTCTGACGGGTCGCGCCAAATTTCTTTCGAACGCGGTTCCCCTTTCTCTTTCTCGTTCGGTCATTCCAGAGAAACGCACTTCTACCCACTGCACCGAACCAGGGAACCCCATGCATTCGCCCACCATTCTCTCGCGCCGCTTTGCCCGGCGGCCGCTGGCTTTGGCCATCTCGCTGACAGTCTGTTCATTCGCTGCGCTGAACCTGCCGATGGCACCGGCCCTGGCGGCAACCGCCGTCGATCAGGCGGCCCAGCGCGACTACCACATCGCGCCAGGTGCGCTGGCGGCGGCGCTCAACGAGTTCAGCGGTCAGGCCGGTATCTACCTGGCCGGTCATAACGATCTGACTACCGGCAAGACCAGCAAGGGGCTGGAGGGGCGCTACAGCGTCGAGCGTGCCCTGGCACTGCTGCTCGACGGCACCGGTTTGCAGGCGGTGGCGCAGGACTCCGGCGGTTATGTGTTGCAGCCGGACCCTGCCGGCACGGTGCTGCAAATGGATTCGACCTCGGTCATCGGCACCGGTGCTGGCGACGAACAGCGGGATGACAACGGCTACAACGCCAAGATCAGTTCCACGGCGGGCAAGACCAGCACGTCGCTGGCCGAGACGCCGCGCTCGATCTCCGTGGTGACCCGCCAGCGCATGGAGGACCAGCAGTCACAAACGCTCACCGACGTGCTCGGCTACGTGCCGGGCATCTTCGCGCCGCCGTTCGCTGCCGGGGATGGCCTGGCCGGCGACCTGTTCTTCATTCGTGGCTTCAACGCCACCGACTGGGGCTATGGATTGCTGCGCGACGGTTTGCGTGTGCAAGGCAACCGCTACGACACCACCAGCGAGCCCTACGGCCTGGAGCGCGTCGAAGTGTTCCGCGGGCCGACCTCGATCCTTTATGGCGAGAATGCCCCCGGCGGCATCGTCAACCTGGTCAGCAAGCGACCGACTGCCGATCCGCGGGGCGAGGTGCAGATGACCTATGGCTCGCACGATCGCAAGCAACTGGGCGTGGATGTTTCCGGCCCGCTGACCGACGAAGGCAACATTCTCGGCCGCGTCGTGATGCTCGGGCGCGATTCCGGCACCCAGGTCGATCATCAGCCCGACGACCGCATCTATATCGCTCCGTCGATGTCCTTCAACTTCGACGACGCCACCACGCTGACGCTGCTCTCCACCTACCAGCGCGACCGCACGCTGATGGAACTGGGCTATCCGGCAGCTGGTACGCTGCTGCACAACCCCAACGGCAAGATCAGCAAGGACACGCTGTCGGGCAACCCGGACTGGGACAATTTCGAGCGTGAGGTCTGGACCCTGGGCTACGAGTTCAGCCACCAGTTCAACGATACCTGGCAGTTCCGCCAGAACTCGCGCTACATGCAATCGCGCATCGACCGCCGCGAGATGTGGCCGGGCAGCCTGAACAATGGCGGCTTCGGTACCAATGTCAGCAATACGGCGTACGATCGCTACAACAAGTCGATGACCTATTCGCTGGACAATCAGTTCGAAGGTCATTTCCAGGCCGGCGAGCTGTCGAACACCGTGCTGCTGGGCGCAAGCTTCGATCGCACCTCCTTCAACCAGGACTGGGACGCTGGCGCCGGCGGTTCGGTGAACGTCTTCGACCCGGTATGGACGGTCAAGCCAACCACGCCGATCCACGTTCAGGACGCCCTGCTGGAGCAGAAGATGTACGGCCTCTACGGCCAGGTGCAGACCCGCTACGACAACTGGATCGCGCTGCTGGGCGGGCGCCTCGACGAGGTCAACAGCCAGTACCGCAACCGCGCCGGTACTACCAACGGTCTGGCCGACCTGGACTACTGGGACCACGACTTCACCTGGCAGGCCGGCCTGATGTACCAGTTCGACAATGGCCTGACGCCCTATGTCAGCTATTCCACCGCCTTCGCCCCGACCCAGCAGACGTCCAGCAAGTCCGGCACGCTCGATCCCACCAAGAGCGAGCAATACGAAGTCGGCGTGAAGTACGAGCCCAAGGGCTGGAATACTTCGGTCACGGCGTCGGTCTATGACCTGCGCAAGACCGACGACGTGATCTACGACAGTGTCGTCGGCGATTACCGGCAGGTCGGCGAGAGCCGCGCCAAGGGCTTGGAGCTGGAGCTCAACAGCGACCTGACCGAGAACCTCAGTGCCACCGCGTCCTATACCTACACCGATTCGCGGATCACCCAGGATGCCCCCGGCTCGCTGCTGGAGGACCACCAGATGACCGGAGTGCCGCGCAACCAGGCGTCGGTCTGGGGCACCTACCGCTTCCTCGATGGCCAGCTGAAAGGCCTGCGCCTGGGCGCTGGCGTACGGCATTTCGATAGCACCTTCGCCTACACCCCGGCGTCGCTGTACGGCAAGCTGGACACTGGTGACGTTACGCTGGTGGACGCGCTGGTCGGTTACCAGATCGACGAGCACTGGTCCGCCGAGGTGAACGCCAAGAACCTGCTGGACAAGGAGTACGTCGCCGGCTGCAACAATGCCGGGCGCTGCTACTGGGGCGAGGAGCGCAGCCTGCTGGGCACGGTGTCCTTCCGCTGGTGAGTGATCAGCGCCGAATAAAAAAGCCCCGCGATTGCGGGGCTTTTTTATCCGAAGCGGCCGGATGATCACCTGTAGGAGCGAGCTTGCTCGCGAAGTTTTCCCCGGCGGCTCAGGAGCGGAGCGGTTCGCAAGCAAGGACTGGGCGTCCCCCTCGCTCCTGCGAAAAGCGCGTTTTACGTCCATGAAAAAGGCCGCGCATCCTGGCGGATACGCGGCCTTTTGGGGAGCAGGACTCAGTACTTGCTCTTCAGCCCGTAGGTCTCGTCCAGCGTGCCCGGGCCGTCGCCGGTCTTGGGCGCGTAGTCGCGCGGCGCTTCGTTGTTCGCCGGCGGGGTCAGGCGCTCGCGGCGCTCGGGGTATTCGTCAGCGTGCAGGGCGGCCAGCAGGCGCTGCTTGGTCTGTTCGTCCAGGGCCAGGCGCTCGGCGCCTTCGGACAGGTGTTCCTGCACATCCTGATAGCTCTGGGTGAGCTTCTTCATCAGGCTGGCGGAGGTGCTGAAGTGGGTCACCACTTCGCGCTGGTAGCTGTCGAAGCGATCCTGCATGTCGTCCACCTGACGCTGCAGCTTGTTCGGCGCGGCGTTGGGCAGCAGACGGGCGATCAGAAAGCCGATGCCGACCCCGACGATCAGGGCGAGTAGCGGCAGCAACCAGGTGGTGAGGGACTGTTCCACGCGAATCCTTCCTCTATAGACGGCTTTGCTTTACGTTAGCGGCTTGCACCTGTGCTTGTATACCGTGGCGAATGCTTCGCCGCCTGCGCAGGTATTGAGCTAGACGAGACGACCCGCCACGGGGTCACGGAGCTGTTGTTTGACCACCCGCGAAATCCCCCTGTTCCTCGACGGTCCCGAAGGCCAGCTGGAAGCCCTGCACCTCGCCACGCCCGATGCCAAGGGCGTCGCGCTGATCTGCCATCCGCATCCGCTGTTCGCCGGTACGATGCAGAACAAGGTGGTCGCCACCCTGCAGCGCGCCGCTCGCGATGCAGGATACGCCACCCTGCGTTTCAATTTTCGTGGCGTGGGTCAGAGCGCCGGCAGTTATGCCGAAGGCCGCGGTGAGGTCGACGATGCTCTGGCCGCCGCGCGCTGGCTCGCCGAGCAGCATCCGGGCCTGCCACTGACGCTGATGGGCTTTTCCTTCGGCTCCTGCGTGGCCGGCAACGCCGCCGAGCGACTGGAAGAGGAGGGCGCCGAGCTCGCGCAACTGTTCATGCTGGCGCCGCCGGTGGAGCGCTTTGATGTCGACCTGCCCGAACGCTGCCCGCTGACGGTGATCCAGCCGGAAGCCGACGAAGTGGTCACGCCCGAACGCGTGTATGCCTGGAGCGCCGAGCTGAGCAAGCCCCACGAACTGATCCGCATCCCCGAGTGCAGCCATTTCTTCCACGGCAAGCTGATCGAGCTCAAGGACCTGATACAGGCCCGGCTCGCCTAGGTCGCCCGGCCGCGTTACCATCCGGCCCGCCATTTCAATTGTGTTGATTCCTGGATTCCCATGACGACCCGTATCCTGACCGGCATCACCACCACCGGTACTCCGCACCTGGGCAACTACGCCGGCGCCATTCGCCCGGCCATCGTCGCCAGCCGCGATCCGCAGGCCGATTCCTTCTACTTCCTGGCCGACTACCACGCACTGATCAAGTGCGATGACCCGGCGCGCATCCAGCGTTCGCGCCTGGAAATCGCCGCCACCTGGCTGGCCTGCGGCCTGGATGCGGACAAGGCGACCTTCTATCGCCAGTCCGATATTCCCGAAATCCCCGAACTGACCTGGCTGCTCACTTGCGTCAGCGCCAAGGGCCTGCTCAACCGCGCCCACGCCTACAAGGCCTCGGTGGACAAGAACGTCGAGGCCGGCGAAGACCCGGACGCCGGCGTCACCATGGGCCTGTACAGCTACCCGGTGCTGATGGCCGCGGACATCCTGATGTTCAATGCCCACAAGGTGCCGGTCGGCCGCGACCAGATCCAGCACGTGGAAATGGCCCGCGACATCGGCCAGCGCTTCAATCACCTGTTCGGCAACGGCAAGGAACTGTTCACCCTGCCCGAGGTGGTGATCGAGGAAGACGTGGCGACCCTGCCGGGCCTGGACGGTCGCAAGATGTCCAAGAGCTACGACAACACCATCCCGCTGTTCGGCACCGCCAAGCAGCTCAAGGACGCCGTCGCTCGCATCGTCACCGACTCCCGCGCGCCGGGTGAGCCGAAGGATCCGGACAACTCGCACCTTTTCACCCTCTACCAGGCCTTCTCCACCCACGAGCAACAGGCTGCGTTCCGCGCCGAACTACTCGGTGGCCTGGCCTGGGGCGAAGCCAAGCAGCGCCTGTTCGAACTGCTCGACAAGGAGCTGGGCGAGGCCCGCGAGCGCTACCACGCGCTGATCACCCGCCCTGCTGACCTGGAGGACATCCTCCTGGCCGGTGCCGCCAAGGCCCGCCGCATCGCTACCCCGTTCCTCGGCGAGCTGCGCGAGGCCGTCGGCCTGCGTTCGTTCCGCGAGCAGGTGCAGGTGGCCAGCGAAGGCAAGAAAAAGGCTGCCAAGGCAGCCCGTTTCGTCAGCTTCCGCGAGGACGATGGCTTCCGCTTCCGCCTGCTGGATGCCGCGGGCGAGCAACTGCTGCTCTCCATCGCCTTCGCCGATGGCAAGGCCGCCGGCCAGGTGACCAAGCGCCTGCAGTCTGAAGAGCTGGACCTGAACGCCGAGCTGAATGCCTTCAGCGTACGTCTGGATGGCGAAGTCGTGGCGTACAGCCCGGAGTTCTCCACCGATGCGGAACGCGACGCCGCCATGCAGCGTCTGCGCGAGGCTCTCGCTCCGCAGGAGTAAGGCACAGCAGGCCGGTCCGACTACCGGCCAATTGCCAAGAAACGGGGGCGCCGCTAAAGTGTGCGCCCCCGTTTTCGTTGCCTTGCTACCGATCATGACGCCTCTTCAGCGCTACCAGGAAGACCTCAAACGCCCCGATTTCTTCCACGACGCCGCGCAAGCGAACGCCGTGAAGCACCTGCAACGCCTCTACGACGACCTGGTCGCCGCCGATAAGGGCAAGACCGGCCTGTTCGGCAAGCTGCTGGGCAAGAAGTCCCAGGAGCCGGTGAAGGGCCTGTACTTCTGGGGCGGCGTCGGCCGTGGCAAGACCTACCTGGTGGATACCTTCTTCGAGGCGCTGCCCTTCAAGCAGAAGATGCGCACGCACTTCCACCGCTTCATGAAGCGCGTCCACGAGGAAATGAAGACCCTCAAGGGCGAGAAGAACCCGCTGACCATCATCGGCAAGCGCTTCGCCGACGAGGCACGGGTGATCTGCTTCGACGAGTTCTTCGTCTCCGACATCACCGATGCGATGATCCTCGCGACCCTGCTGGAAGAGCTGTTCAAGAACGGCGTCAGCCTGGTGGCAACCTCCAACATCGTGCCGGACGGCCTGTACAAGGACGGCCTGCAGCGCGCCCGCTTCCTGCCGGCCATCGCCCTGGTCAAGCAGCACACCGAAGTGGTCAACGTCGACAGCGGCGTGGACTATCGCCTGCGCGCCCTGGAGCAGGCCGAGCTGTACCACTGGCCGCTGTCCGAGCAGGCCGAGCAGGCCATGACCCGCGACTTCAAGGCGCTGACCCCGGAGTGTGCCGCGGCCACCCGCGATGACGCGCTGATGATCGAGAACCGTGAGATCCGCGCGCGTATCACCTGCGATGACGTGGCCTGGTTCGAGTTCCGCGAGCTGTGCGACGGCCCGCGCAGCCAGAACGATTACATCGAGCTGGCGAAGATTTTCCACGCCATCCTGATTTCCAACGTCGAGCAGATGGGCGTGGCCAAGGACGACATGGCGCGCCGCTTCATCAACCTGGTGGACGAGTTCTACGACCGCAACGTCAAGCTGATCCTCTCCGCCGAGGTGGAGCTCAAGGACCTGTACACCGGTGGCCGCCTGGAGTTCGAATTCCAGCGTACCCTGAGCCGCCTGCTGGAAATGCAGTCCCACGAATACCTGAGCCGCCCGCACCGTCCCTGACGGTTCGGCGAACGAAAAAGGCTGCCCTTGGGCAGCCTTTTTCGTTCCGGTTCTTTGTAGGAGCGAGCTTGCTCGCGAATCTTTTGCCGGCGGCTCAATAGCTGGGCGGTTCGCGAGCAAGCTCGCTCCTACAGGAGAGCATCAGCGCTGCGCCATCTCCTGCTGCGCCTTCTTCAGCAGTTGCTGGGCGTGGGCAATTTCCAATGCCTCCATGGCGTTGATCGGCTTGATCGCCACCGCTTTCTTCAACTGTTCCAGCGCTTTCTGCTGCTCATCTTCGCCATAGACGTACGCCAGTGCGTTCGCATATTCGTAATGGCCAATGGGCAGGTCGTCGGCGGCGCGGAAGGAGCGGGCGAAGTACTGCTCCATCTTGTCCGCGCTCACCCCGTAGGTCATCTTGCCCACCAGCTTGCCGACCTTGCGGATCACGCCGGCCTCGTAGCCCCCGTAGAGCGCCAGGGCGAACGGCTGGTTCGGCTGCTTGGCGAGCAGGGCGTCCAGCTCCCTGGGGATCTCGCTGGTATAGCCGCGCTTGAGCACCACCGGTACCGGCAGGTCCTCGGCCAGGCGGGCCTTGGCGTAGGCGCGGCCGAACTGGGCAATGGGGTCGGCGTTGAGCAGTGGGCCGGCCTCGTCGGTGTAGCTGATCACTTCTTCCAGCAGGCGCTGCTTCTCGTCCTGGTTCGGCGCCAGGAACATCGCGTAGAGCACCTGGGCGAACATGCCCGGCACTTGCCCGCCAACGCCCAGCGCCAGGCCATCTTTCCTGGCCTGGGCGAAGTCGCCGCGAAACACCTTGCGCCACACGTCCTGCAGCTTCTCGGCGTAGACCTGTGCCTCTTCCGGTTTGCCGCTGAAGCCGGTGCCGGCAGCGACCGTCTTCTCAAGCGCTTCGGGATGCTTCGTGGCCATGGTCACCACCCAGTCCGCATCCGGGAAGGGATAGTTGGCGCCGAAGCCGCGGGTCAGGCGCGGCCAGGCCTCGCGCAGCTTGTCGCCGCTGTAGTCGAAGGCACTCTGGTCGTAGGGGAAGGGTTTCCAGGTGTCGTCCGCCACAGCGCTGAGGCTGAGAACGGTCAGGAGGGCAAGCAGAAAGCGGCGCATGGCGATATCCCGTTGGGTTCTTGTTGTCGAAAGCTGCCCCGATCATAGGGCGACCCCCGAGTCCGTGAACCCATCCTAGGGATGGCCTGTTTCAGGCTTCCTTCTGCTCGTACTGCCGCCGGTAATGGTTGGGCGACAGCCCGGTGTGCTGGCGGAACAGCCGGGCAAAGAAGCTGGCGTCGTCGTAGCCCACTTCGTAGCTGATGGTCTTGATGCTCTTGCGCGAGGTCGACAGGAGGTTGCGTGCGGTCTCGATGCGCAGGCGCTGCAGGTAGTGCAGCGGCTTGTCGCCGGTGGCCGCCTGGAAGCGCCGCATGAAGTTGCGGATGCTCATGCCGTGTTCGCGGGCGACATCCTCGAAGCGGAACTTGTCGCAGAAGTGCTCTTCCAGCCAGTGCTGGATCTGCAGGATCGCCGGGTCATGGTGCAGCTTCTGCCCGCCAAAGCCCAGGCGCCCAGGAACGTAGCTGCGCTGCACCTCGTAAAGGATGTCGCGAGCCACGCCCTGGGCCACGGCGGCGCCACAGAAGTGCTCGATCAGGTAGATGTACAGGTCGCAGGCCGAAGTCAGGCCGCCGGCGCTGTAGATGTTGTCGGCATCGGCGATGTGCTTTTCCTGGTTGAGCAGCACCTTCGGGTAGCGTTGGGCGAACTCGCGGAAGAAGCGCCAGTAGGTGGTCGCCTCCTTGCCGTCCAGCAGGCCCGCCTCGGCCAGCCAGAACACCCCGGAAACCTCGCCGCACAACACGCTGCCGGCAGCATGGCGCTCGCGCAGCCAGGGCATGACCTGCGGGTGCAGGGTCAGTAGTTCGTCGAAGTCGCCCCAGAAGGCGGGGAGGATGATCAGTTCCGGCTCGTCCAGGGCGCCGTGTACCGGCAGGAGGTCGCCGCTGAAGCTCATCACCGGCTCACCGTCAGGGCTGACGATGCGGGTCTGGAAGCTGGGCTGCAGGCCGAGCCCCTGTTGACGGCCATGGCGCAGGGCGGCCATGTGGAAGAAGTCCTTGGCCTGCATCAGGGTGGAGCCGAACACGCCATGGGTGGCGAGGATGCTGACACGGCGCAGCACGCGGGAAGCTGGGTTGGGCATCGGTTCTTGTACTTCTTATGGATGTCTCGGCATGACGCTAAAGCGGTCATGATGCGGCTGGATCGTCTTATTTTTTGGCGAAAGTGTCCAGTGCAGAGCGGTTCGTGCTTGGCCTACAGTCGGCCTTCCAATAATTCCTACAACCGATCCGCAGGTGTGCCGAATGATTCCCAGAACCCTGTTCAGTTCCGATCATGAGCTGTTCCGTGACAGCGTCCGCAAGTTCCTCGAACAGGAGGCGGTGCCTTTCCACGCCCAGTGGGAAAAGGACGGTCACATCGACCGCCAGCTATGGAACAAGGCCGGTGAGGCCGGAATGCTCTGCTCGCACCTGCCGGAGGCATACGGTGGCATGGCGGCGGACTTCCTCTACAGCGCCGTGGTCATCGAGGAGATCGGCCGCCTGGGCCTGACCGGCATCGGCTTCTCGCTGCACTCGGACATCGTTGCGCCCTACATCCTTCACTACGGCAGCGAAGAGCTGAAGCAACGCTACCTGCCCAAGCTGATCTCGGGCGAGATGGTGTCGGCCATCGCCATGACCGAGCCGGGTGCCGGCTCCGACCTGCAGGGCGTGAAGACCACCGCCGTGCTGGACGGCGACGAGTATGTGATCAATGGCTCGAAGACCTTCATCACCAACGGCTGGCTGGCCGACCTGGTGATCGTGGTCGCCAAGACCGACCCCAAAGCCGGCGCCAAGGGCACCAGCCTGTTCCTGGTGGAGGCGGGTACGCCGGGCTTCTCCAAGGGCAAGCGCCTGGAAAAGGTCGGCATGAAGGCCCAGGACACCTCCGAGCTGTTCTTCCAGGATGTCCGAATCCCCAAGGAAAACCTGCTGGGCAAGGACGGGCAGGGGTTCATCTACCTGATGCAGGAACTGCCCCAGGAGCGCCTGACCGTGGCGCTGGGCGCGCTGGCCTCGGCCGAGGCGGCGCTGAAATGGACGCTGGAGTACACCCGCGAGCGCAAGGCCTTCGGCAAATCCGTGGCGGACTTCCAGAACACCCGCTTCAAGCTGGCCGAGATCGCCACCGAGATCCAGGTCGGCCGGGTCTTCGTCGACCGCTGCCTGGAGCAGCACCTGGAAGGCAAGCTGGATGTGCCCACGGCGGCCATGGCCAAGCTGTGGACCACCGACCTGCAGTGCAAGGTGCTGGATGAGTGCGTGCAACTGCACGGCGGCTACGGCTACATGTGGGAATACCCGATTGCCCGCGCCTGGGCGGACGCCCGGGTACAGCGCATCTACGCCGGGACCAACGAGATCATGAAGGAAATCATCGCCCGCGCGCTGTAAGCAGCGCTGGCGACAAAAAAGCCCGGCATTGCCGGGCTTTTGGGTTCTGCGGAGGGATCAAGGCGCCGGGTTCGGCTGGTCCTTGTGGATCGCCTCGATGCCGGCCAGCACCTCGTCGGAGAGCTTCAGCTCGAAGCTGCCGAGATTGGCTTCCAGTTGTTCGAGGTTGGTCGCGCCGATGATGTTGCTGGTCACGAACGGTCGGCTGGTGACGAAGGCCAGGGCCATCTGCGCCGGGTCCAGGCCATGTTCGCGGGCCAGGGTCACATAGCGATCGCAGGCGCGGGTGGTCTGCGGGTTGGTGTAGCGGGTGAAGCGGCTGAACAGGGTGATCCGTGCGTCGGCCGGGCGCGCGCCATTGAAGTACTTGCCCGAGAGCATGCCGAAGGCCAGCGGCGAATAGGCCAGCAGGCCGATCTGTTCGCGGATGGCGATTTCCGCCAGGCCCACCTCGAAGCTGCGGTTGAGCAGGTTGTAGGGGTTCTGGATCGACACCGCGCGCGGCCAGCCGCGCTCCTGGGCGATCTGCAGGAAACGCATGGTGCCCCAGGGCGTCTCGTTGGACAGGCCGATGTGGCGGATCTTGCCGGCGCGGACCTGCTCGTCCAGGGCCTCCAGGGTGTCTTCCAGCGCGGTGAAACTCTCCTCCTTGTGCTGGTAGCCCAGTTGACCGAAGAAGTTGGTGCTGCGCTCGGGCCAGTGCAACTGGTACAGATCGATCCAGTCGGTCTGCAGGCGCTTGAGGCTGCCGTCCAGCGCCGCGACGATGTTCCTGCGGTCGAGCCTGGGCTGGCCATCGCGGATGTGGCTGATGGAATTGCCGGGGCCGGCGATCTTGCTGGCGAGGATCCAGTCGGCGCGGTCGCCGCGCTGGGCGAACCAGTTACCGATGATCTGCTCGGTACGGGTGTAGGTTTCCGCGCGCGGCGGGACCGGGTACATCTCGGCCGTGTCGATGAAATTGAGGCCGGCGGCCTTGGCGCGTTCGATCTGGGCGAAGGCCTCGGCCTGGGTATTCTGCTCGCCCCAGGTCATGGTCCCCAGGCACAGGGCGCTGACTTTCAGTTCGGTGCGGCCAAGCGGGCGGTACTCCATGCAGCTCTCCTCGTGAAAACAAGTGCGTCATACGGTTGAAAATTCTGCCGGAATCTGCATAATTCCGCAGCCTTTCATCGGTGGGGGATGCCAAAGCCTGCCGATTGATACATCTAGTCGTTACGGACGCACACCGACCCGAGCCCCAATTCGTGTCTGTCTTCGGCTGTCCTTGACTTGTCAAGGCAACCACTGTCCAGTAAGATTCGCCGTCTTATTTTCAGGCGGCCCCTGAGGCTATAACGAATGAAAACTTATACCGCGAAACCAGAAACTGTTAAGCGCGACTGGTTCGTCGTCGACGCTGCTGGCCTGACCCTGGGTCGTCTGGCTACCGAAATTGCTACCCGCCTGCGCGGCAAGCACAAGCCGGAATACACCCCGCACGTTGACACCGGCGACTACATCGTCGTCATCAACGCCGAGCAGGTTCGTGTCACTGGCGCCAAAGCTACCGACAAGATGTACTACCATCACTCGGGCTTCCCGGGCGGTATCAAGTCGATCAACTTCGAGAAGCTGATCGCCAAGGCTCCTGAGCGCGTCATCGAGACTGCCGTCAAAGGCATGCTGCCGAAGAACCCGCTGGGCCGCGACATGTACCGCAAGCTGAAAGTGTACAAGGGTGCCAACCACCCGCACACCGCTCAGCAGCCTCAAGAACTGAAGATTTAACGGGATAGCTCATTATGTCGGCGACTCAAAATTACGGCACTGGCCGTCGTAAGACCGCTACCGCTCGCGTCTTCCTGCGTCCGGGCACTGGCAAGATCTCCATCAACAACCGCTCCATCGAGCAGTTCTTCGGTCGTGAGACCGCTCGCATGGTTGTCCGTCAGCCGCTCGAGCTGACCGAGAACACCGAGAAGTTCGATATCTACGTAACCGTCGTTGGCGGTGGCGTAAGCGGTCAAGCTGGTGCGATCCGTCACGGTATCACCCGCGCTCTGATCGAGTACGACGAGACCCTGCGCAGCTCCCTGCGTAAAGCCGGCTACGTCACTCGCGATGCTCGCGAAGTTGAACGTAAGAAAGTCGGTCTGCGTAAAGCGCGTAAGCGTCCGCAGTACTCCAAGCGTTAATACGACGCTTCGAAAAAAACGCCCAGATCCTTTGGACTGGGCGTTTTTTTATGTCTTCAATAAACTCGTGCGGCAAGGTGTCGCATCCATGCAGGCCGCGTCCTATAAGGGTTCCAGGCTTTCCGTAACAGGCTATTACCTTGTCATCACAAGGGCTTTTCTTTACCATTTGGCGAATTTTTTGCGCGGCTCGAATTTTTACTTAAAAGCCTGATTTGAACAGGCTTGAAGCTGATGGGAGACGACTGAATGAGTAATGACGGCGTGAATGCAGGCCGGCGTCGCTTCCTTGTCGCGGCCACCTCGGTGGTTGGTGCGGCAGGAGCGGTCGGAGCTGCGGTCCCGTTCGTGGGGTCATGGTTCCCCAGTGCCAAGGCGAAGGCCGCTGGCGCGCCGGTGAAGTACAACGTGGCCAAGATCGAGCCAGGTCAGCAGGTCATCGCTGAGTGGCGCGGCAAGCCCGTGTTCCTGGTGCACCGCACCAAGGAAATGCTGGACGCGCTGCCGACCCTCGATGGGCAACTGGCCGACCCCGAGTCGAAGGCTTCGGACCAGCCTGCCTACGTCGATCCCAAGGTGCGCTCGATCAAGCCTGAGCTGGCTGTGATCGTCGGTATCTGCACCCACCTGGGCTGCTCGCCGACCTTCCGCCCGGAAGTCGCTCCCGCGGACCTCGGTCCGGATTGGAAGGGTGGCTACTTCTGCCCGTGCCACGGCTCCCATTACGACCTCGCCGGCCGCGTTTACAAGGGACAGCCCGCGCCCCTGAACCTGCCGATTCCGCCTTATTCGCTTGATGGTGATGAATTGACCATCGGTGTGGACCAGGAGAAAGCCTGATGAACAAGTTCATGGCTTGGGTCGATGCCCGCTTCCCCGCGACCAAGATGTGGGAAGACCATCTGAGCAAGTACTACGCCCCGAAGAACTTCAACTTCTGGTACTTCTTCGGCTCCCTCGCACTGCTCGTCCTGGTCAACCAGATCCTCACCGGTATCTGGCTGACCATGAGCTTCACCCCGTCGGCGGAAGAGGCTTTCGCTTCCGTCGAGTACATCATGCGAGATGTAGATTACGGCTGGATTATCCGCTACATGCACTCCACCGGTGCATCGGCGTTCTTCGTGGTCGTCTACCTGCACATGTTCCGTGGCCTGCTGTACGGCTCCTACCAGAAGCCGCGCGAACTGGTGTGGATCTTCGGCATGCTGATCTACCTCGCCCTGATGGCTGAGGCCTTCATGGGCTATCTGCTGCCCTGGGGCCAGATGTCCTACTGGGGTGCCCAGGTGATCATCTCGCTGTTCGGCGCCATCCCGGTCGTCGGCGAAGATCTGGCCCAGTGGATCCGTGGTGACTTCCTGATCTCCGGCATCACCCTGAACCGCTTCTTCGCCCTGCACGTGATCGCCCTGCCGATCGTCCTGCTCGGCCTGGTCGTGCTGCACATCCTGGCGCTGCACGAGGTCGGCTCGAACAACCCCGACGGCGTGGACATCAAGAAGAAGAAGGACGAGAACGGCATCCCGCTGGATGGCATCCCGTTCCACCCGTACTACACCGTCAAGGACATCGTCGGTGTCGTGGTCTTCCTGTTCGTCTTCTGCACCGTGATCTTCTTCTTCCCGGAAATGGGTGGATTCTTCCTCGAGAAGCCCAACTTCGAGATGGCGAACCAGTTCAAGACCCCCGAGCACATCGCTCCGGTCTGGTACTTCACCCCGTTCTACGCGATTCTGCGCGCCGTTCCGGACAAGCTGATGGGCGTTATCGCCATGGGCGCCGCCATCGCCGTGCTGTTCGTGCTGCCGTGGCTGGACCGTAGCCCGGTTCGCTCGATCCGCTACAAGGGCTGGCTGAGCAAGATCTGGCTGGTGATCTTCGCGGTGTCCTTCGTGATCCTCGGCTACTACGGCTCGCAAGCGCCGTCGCCGCTGGGCACCACGCTGTCGCGCCTGTGCACCATTCTGTATTTCGCCTTCTTCATCCTGATGCCGTTCTACACCCGGATGGAGAAAACCAAACCGGTTCCGGAAAGGGTGACTGGCTGATGAAAAAGCAATTCGCTGCATTTGTTCTGGCTCTGCTGCCCGTCTTCGGCTTCGCCGCCGAAGGCCATGGTCCGGCCCTGGACAAGGTCGATATCGACCTGACCGACAAGGCCGCCATGCAGGATGGCGCGCGTACCTTCGCCAACTACTGCATGGGCTGCCACAGCGCCAAGTTCCAGCGTTATGAGCGTGTCGGCCGTGATCTGGGTATTCCGGAAGAGCTGATGATGAGCCACCTGGTGTTCACCGGCGCGAAGATCGGTGACCACATGGACATCGGCATGAAGCCGGCTGACGCCAAGGCATGGTTCGGCGCTGCGCCGCCGGACCTGACCCTGGTAGCCCGCGTTCGTGGCGCCGATTGGCTGTACACCTACCTGCGTTCGTTCTACGAAGATCCCAAGCGTCCGTGGGGCGTGAACAACAAGGTCTTCCCGAACGTCGGCATGCCGAACGTGCTGGTGAGCCTGCAGGGCCGCCAGGTCATCGGCTGCAAGCAGGTTCAGGTCGTCGAGGATGGCAAGAAGCAGTACGATCCTCTGACCGGTACTCCGCTGACCCACGAGGCCTGCGATCAGCTGACCATCGTGCCGAAATCCGGCCAGCTGAACGAAGCCCAGTTCGACGAGAAGGTGAAGAACCTGGTGACCTTCCTGGCTTATTCGGCTGACCCGAACAAGCTGGATTCCCACCGCATCGGCACCTACGTCCTGCTGTTCCTGGCCTTCTTCTTCGTATTCGCCTACCTGCTCAAGCGCGAATACTGGAAGGACGTGCACTAAGCACAACCAGTCGTAGTAACAAGCGCGCGCCCTACGGGGCGCGCGTGCGTTTTTCTACCTCCCACAAGAAATCCTGCGAGGAGGCGCGCGGCATGGCCGCTATCAACAAGCTCACCTGCTTCTCCGACCCTTCCTGCCACTACAGCCATCGTGTGCGCCTGGTGCTGGCGGAGAAGAGCGTCGTTGCCGACATCATCGACGTACCTGCCGGCAATATCCCGGCCAAACTCGCCGAAGTGAACCCCTATGGCAGCCTGCCGACCCTGGTGGATCGCGATCTTGCGCTCTACGAGTCGACGGTGGTCATGGAGTACCTCGATGAGCGTTATCCGCACCCGCCGTTGCTGCCGGTCTACCCGGTGGCCCGTGCCAACAGCCGCCTGCTGATGCACCGCATCCAGCGCGACTGGTGCAGCCTGGTGGACCGTATCCTCGATACGCGGCGCAAGGATGCCGAACGAGCCTTGGCGCGCAAGGAGTTGCGTGAGAGCCTGACGGGAGTATCGCCACTGTTCGCCGACAAGGCGTTCTTCCTCAGTGACGAGCTGAGCCTGGTGGATTGCTGCCTGTTGCCGATCCTCTGGCGCCTGCCGATCCTGGGCATCGAGCTGCCGCGGCCGGCGAAGCCCTTGCTGGACTACATGGAGCGGCAGTTTGCACGGGAAACTTTCCGTGCGAGCCTGTCCTCTATCGAACGTGATATGCGCTAAGGAGCCTGATGATGAACTCCAGTCGTCCCTACCTCGTGCGAGCCCTCTATGAGTGGATCGTCGACAACGGCTGCACGCCGCATATCCTGGTGAATTCGGAGTATCCGGGTGTCCGGGTGCCGGCGGGCTATGCCAGCGATGGGCAGATCGTGCTCAACGTCTCGCCCACTGCGGTGCGCCACCTGCAGATGGACAACGAGGCAGTCAGCTTCGAGGGCCGCTTCGGCGGTGTCGCGCAGGGCCTGTATATCCCCTCCCAGGCCGTGATGGCCATCTACGCGCGGGAGAACGGCCAGGGCATGGTCTTCGACCTGGAGCCGCCGGTACCCACCGATGACGAGGATCTGCCGGATGACGGCCCCTCCGACGAGCCGCCGCGCCCCAGCGGTCGCCCGAGCCTCAAGGTGGTGAAGTAACAAAAAAAGGCGACCCCAGGGTCGCCTTTTTCATGCGCGTGATTCGCCGATCAGTCGATGTACTCGAACAGGCGGACGATCTTCTGCACACCGTCCACGCCCTGGACCACCTGGGTGGCCAGGTCGCCTTCCTTGCGGGTCACCAGGCCCAGCATGTAGACGATGCCGTTCTCGGTCAGGACCTTGATGCGGGTGGAGGGCACATTCGCGTCGGCGAGCATCTGGCTCTTGATCTTGGTGGTCAGCCAGGTGTCGTTGCTGCGGGCGGCGAGGGAGGAGGGCTGCAGGATCTGCAGTTCGTTGTGCACGGTCTTGACCTTCTGCACTTCCTTGGCCGCCTGTTCGGCCTTGTTCTTCAGGTCGGCGCGCGGGGTCTGGCCGGCCAGCAGGACCACGCCGTTGTAGCTGATCACCACGACGTGGGAATCGCGGTCGAGGGCAGGGTCGGCCTTGGCGACGTTCACCGCCACCTTGGTTTCGATCAGCGAGTCGTCGATCTTGCTGCCAAGGGTGCGGGTACCCTTGTCATCGTCGATCGGCTTGTCGCGGGTGGCGCTGACGAAGCTGGTGCAGCCACCCAGTGCCATGGTCACGGCCAGTGCGGCTGCGATCAGAGGGGTACGGGTCATTCTTCACTCCCGAACAGTTGACGGTCGATGAGGTCGCACAGGCAGTGGATGACCAGCAGGTGGACTTCCTGGATGCGTGCGGTGACCTTGGCCGGAACGCGGATCTCCACGTCTTCGGGCAGCAGCAGCGATGCCATGTTGCCGCCGTCGCGGCCGGTCAGAGCTACGACAACCATTTCGCGATCATGTGCGGCCTGGATTGCCTGAATAACGTTCGCCGAGTTGCCGCTGGTGGAGATCGCCAGCAGCACGTCACCCGGTTGGCCCAGGGCGCGGATCTGTTTGGAGAAGACTTCGTTGTAGCTGTAGTCGTTGGCGATCGAGGTGATGGTCGAGCTGTCGGTGGTCAGGGCGACCGCCGGCAGGCTCGGGCGCTCACGCTCGAAGCGGTTCAGCAGTTCGGAAGAGAAGTGCTGGGCGTCGCCGGCGGAGCCGCCGTTGCCGCAGGAGAGGATCTTGCCCTCGTTCAGCAGGGCATTGACCATGACCATGCTGGCCTGCTCGATATGCGGGATGAGCACCTCGGTGGCCTGTTGCTTGGTCTCGATGCTGGCATGGAAGAGCTGGCGGATACGGGATTGCATGTCCATCAGGTGTGACCTTTCGTCGGGCGTCTGATCAGGTGTCAAAAGCGTTGGGAATCCAGTTCAAGTGCCCTGCGGAGCCTGGGGTGCGAGCGTCGATGGCGACGATGTCGAACCGGCAGGGGTGACTGCTCCAGCGGGCGTTCTGTTGCAGGAAGAGTTCAGCGGAAATGGCCAGGCGTTGACGCTTGCGCATGTCCACGCTTTCCAGCGCTCCTCCCCAGGCGGAATGCCGGCGGGAGCGAACTTCGACGAATACTACTGTATCGCCGTCCAGCATGACCAGATCGAGCTCGCCTCGGCGACACGTCCAGTTCTGCGCCAGGAGGCGCAATCCATGCTGTTCCAGATGGGCCAGGGCGGCGGCTTCGGCCTGCCGCCCGGCCTTCTGGGTAGGACTGTTGCCGATCAAATACCGCTGTTCTCCAGCGGGCGGACCTGGCCGTCCTGGAACTCGGCCCAGGGTAGACGGCGTTCCACGCGCTGGCCGGCGCTGACGCTCAGGGTGCCGGTCAGGCCGTCCAGCTGCATGCTCGGCACGGCCTTCAGCTCGGGCAGGCGCGGGGCCAGCTGATAGGCGTCGGCGCCCATGGCGTACAGGCGGCCGAGGCTGCCATTGGCTTGCGGCCACTGGGCGGCAACCTGCTGGCGCAGGGCATTGTTCGGGTTCAGCAGCCAGGGAGTCTCGCAGAAGCGGATGCCATTCAGGTCCTGGTCCTGGGCCGGGTTGTTCACGCCGGTGTACAGGTTGGAGGTGGCATAGACCGGCAGGTCGCCAGCGTACTGGAAGGCCAGGGTCGGCTTGATCTGGCGGGCCTGCTGCGGGGTGGCGGCGAGGAAGATGAAGTCGATGTCCTGGCGACGCGACGGCTGGGTGTCAACGTTGCTGTCGAGCACGCCCTGCAGGCGCTTGGCGCGGCCTTCGCTCTGGCGCAGTTGCAGCAGGTCGGCGATCTGGCGGGCCAGTTCCACCGGCTGGTCGACGTGCTCGGCGGCGATCAGGGTGCCGCCAGCGGCCTGCCAGTTGCGGCTGAACGAGGCGAGTACGCGATCGCCCCACTCGCCACGCGGCACCAGGGCCACGGCGCGGCGCATGCCGTCATTCCAGGCGCGGTTGGCGACTTCGCGGGCTTCGTCTTCGGCGGACAGGCCGTACTGGAACAGCTGGGCAGGGCCTTCCTGGTTGCCGTCGGCGTAGTTCAGCGCCAGGGTGGTGATCGGCAGTTGCGGCTGGCTGCTCATCTGCTTGACGAGGTTCTTCTCCAGCGGGCCGACGACCAGTTGCACGCCGTCGGCCTGGGCCTGGCGGTAGAACTCGTCGAGCGAGCGCACCTGGGTGCTGTCGTAGAGCTTGATCGCCGGCTGCGCCTGGCCGCTCTGCTGGGCCTGGTAGTGGGCGGCCAGGAAGCCGTCCTGCAGGGCGCGGGCGACGGAGGCGAGCTGGCCTTGCTGCGGCAGCAGCAGGCCGATCTTGTTCAGCGGCTGGGCAGCGAGGGATTTCAGCTTGGTCAGGGCGTCCGGCAGTTGCTTGGCGGCCGGATGGTCCGGATTCTGCGCGACCCAGTTGTCGATGTTCGACTGCTGTTCCTTCAGGGTCGAGGACGACTTGGTGATGCGCGCCAGTTCCAGCCAGCCGTTCAGATCGCCTTCATTGCTGCTGGCCTGCATCTGCTCGAGCGGGAGGCTGGAGACCAGTTTCCAGATTTCCTCGTGGTTGGCCTTGCTGGCCTCGGCATTGAGCAGCGGGTCGATGAATACGCGTTCACGGGCGGCGCTCAGGGTCTGGCCATCGGCGGCCAGGGCGAGGGACTTGACCATGCCGGCGCGGGCCTGCAGGTCCACGGGCATTTCGCCCAGGCGCTGGAAGCTGGGGTTGTCGAAGGCTTTCAGGGCGGCCTTGGCCTTGTTGCGGGCCAGTTCGAGCTGGGCGCGCAGGGTGCTGGCGAAGACCTGCTGGGCAGGCTTCAGGCTGTCCATGGGGATCTGGTCGAGGATCTGCGTGGAGCGGCCGAGGTCTTTCTGCTTGTACGCAAGGTCCGCGGCGGACAGGCGCAGGACGGCGGCTTCGTCCGGCTGGGCGGTGGAGGCCTGCTGCAGCAGCTGTTCGATGCTGGCGTCCGGGGTGCGGGGCAGTTCGCCGAGATTGGACGACGGGGAGGACGCACAGGCGGCGAGCATGCCGGCCAGGAACAGAGCGGATAGCGGACGCAGGCGAGCGATCATATCGGGCTTCTCGTGACGCATTCAAAGAGCTGCCGATTGTACCCAAGCGGCGAGGGGGACGCGATGGCGGCTGCCGGAATCGGGATACAATGCGGCTTTTTCAGATACTTCCGGCGAGGTTAGCGCGTGACCCTTGGCACTCTCTATGTGGTGGCCACACCCATTGGCAACCTGGACGACATCAGTGCGCGGGCACTGAAGGTGCTGGCCGACGTGACGCTCATCGCGGCCGAAGACACCCGTCACTCCGTGCGCCTGCTGCAGCACTTCGGCATCCAGACGCCGCTGGCGGCTTGTCATGAGCACAACGAGCGGGAGCAGGGCGGCCGTTTCATCACCAGGCTGCAGGCTGGCGAGGATGTCGCGCTGATTTCCGATGCGGGTACGCCGCTGATTTCCGATCCGGGCTATCACCTGGTGCGCCAGGCTCGCGCGGCGGGTATCCCGGTAGTACCGGTGCCGGGCGCCTGCGCGCTGATTGCCGCGCTCTCCGCTGCCGGCCTGCCGTCGGATCGCTTCATCTTCGAGGGCTTTCTCCCAGCCAAGGCTGCCGGTCGCCGTGGGCGCCTGGAGGCGCTGGTGGATGAGCCGCGCACCCTGATCTTCTACGAGGCGCCGCACCGTGTGCTGGAGTGCATCGAGGACATGGCGGCGATCTTCGGCGACGAACGGCCGGCGTTGCTGGCGCGCGAGCTGACCAAGACCTTCGAGACCCTGAAAGGCTTGCCGCTGGGTGCGTTACGCGAGTTCGTGGCGTCCGACAGCAACCAGCAGCGCGGCGAATGTGTGCTGCTGGTGGCCGGAAAGCCGGCGCCGGAAGGCGATGAGGCCGTGGATGCGCAGACCTTGCGGGTGCTCGACCTGCTGCTCGCGGAGTTGCCGGTCAAGCGTGCTGCGGCGCTCGCCGCAGAAATCACCGGGGCGCGCAAGAACCAGCTTTACCAGATCGCGCTGGAGCGTCAGGGCAAGGCTTGAGCTTGTCCTGAGCGTCGTCAGCCGCTAATCTTGCGGACTGAGAGTCGATTGGACAGTCGCTGTTCCGTGGTGTTCCACCACGGGGTGGAGGAAAGTCCGGGCTCCACAGGGCAGAGTGCCAGGTAACGCCTGGGAGGCGCGAGTCTACGGAAAGTGCCACAGAAAATAACCGCCTAAGCGCGCAAGCGCCGGTAAGGGTGAAAAGGTGCGGTAAGAGCGCACCGCACGGCTGGCAACAGTTCGTGGCTAGGTAAACCCCACTCGGAGCAAGATCAAATAGGAACCCATTGGCGCGGCCCGCGTTGGGTTCGGGTAGATCGCTTGAGGCATGCAGTGATGTATGTCCCAGAGGAATGGCTGTCCTCGACAGAACCCGGCTTACAGATCGACTCTCACCACTTTTCCTCCACTTCTTCCCACATGACCATTTGTCGCTGACCGGAAGAAGTGCAGAACTTAAGAAATCACTTTAAGTATGAAAGCCCAGTGTTTTGAAAACACTGGGCTTTTCTCTTTTCTGGCGCGTCAAATTCCCTCCCCGAACCTCGCAAAAGTACGCTAAATCTCGGTCCTGTAAGGATTTTTCCCCTCCGGCTTGCCTTGACGGTGGGGAGCGCGGATTTCTATAGTGTGCGGAAGTGGTATGAAGTGGGTAAAAGTGGGATCAACAGGCATGGATAGCCAACCACAGGGGAAGCGCTGACGTGTTTCGCGGAGCTAACGCCATCAGTCTCGACGCCAAAGGGCGCCTCGCGATGCCGAGTCGGTATCGTGACGAGCTCGTTTCGCGTTGCAACGGCCAGCTCATCGTCACCATCGATGCCGTCGACACCTGCCTCACCGTCTACCCCCTCCCTGAATGGGAACTCATCGAAGCCAAACTGCGCGAACTGCCCTCGCTGCGTGAAGAAACGCGGCGTCTGCAGCGTTTGCTGATTGGCAATGCCGTTGACCTGGAGCTCGATAGCGCCGGGCGTTTTCTCGTTCCGCCGCGCCTGCGCGAGTACGCCGGCCTGGACAAGAAAGCCATGCTGGTCGGCCAGCTGAACAAGTTCCAGTTGTGGGACGAAGACAAATGGAATGCGGTTGCCGAGGCCGACCTCGCAGCCATCAAAGAACCCGGCGGCCTGCCGGATGAATTGCGCGACCTTATTCTGTGAGCCTGCCTGTGACCAGTACCTTCCAACACATCACCGTTCTACTCGAGGAGGCCGTCGAAGCGCTGGCCCCCCTGGAGGACGGCCGTTATGTGGACGGCACCTTCGGCAGGGGAGGGCACAGCCGGGCCTTGCTCGGCAAGCTCGGCCCGGGTGGTCAACTGCTCGGGTTCGACAAGGACCCACAAGCCATCGCGACGGGAAAAGCACTGGCGGCCGAAGACGGCCGCTTCGTCATTGTGCAAAGGTCCTTCGCCGACATGGGTGAAGAGTTCGCTGCGCGAGGCCTGCAGGGCAGCGTGAACGGGGTTCTGCTGGACCTGGGCGTATCCTCGCCGCAGCTGGACGACCCGGATCGCGGCTTCAGCTTCCTCAACGATGGTCCGCTGGACATGCGGATGAACCCGGACCAGGGCGTCAGTGCCGCGCAATGGATCGCGACGGCGGCCGAGGACGAGATCGCCCGCGTGTTCAAGGACTACGGCGAAGAGCGTTTCGCCAAGCGCATGGCGCGCGCGATCGTGCAGCGCCGCGCGGAGAAACCCTTCGAGCGCACCGCGGACCTGGCTGCCGTGGTCACCGAAGCCAATCCCGCCTGGGAGAAGGGCAAGAACCCGGCTACCCGTGCATTCCAGGGCCTGCGCATCTTCATCAACAACGAGCTGGGCGATCTGGAGCGAGGCCTCGAAGCCGCGCTGGAAGGCCTGGCCGTGGGCGGTCGCCTGGTGGTGATCAGCTTCCACTCGCTGGAAGACCGCATCGTCAAACAGTTCATGCGCAAGCAGGTGAAGGGCGAGGCGGACAACCTGCCGCGCAACCTGCCGATTCGCGTCGAACCCTTCGTGCCGCGCCTGAAGCTGATTGGCAAGCCGGTCTACGCCTCCGAAGCCGAGCTCAAGGCCAACCCGCGCTCGCGCAGCGCCGTCATGCGTATCGCGGAGAAGCTCAGATGAGCCGCCTTTTCTCCAAGCGCCTGCCTACCGGCAGCTTCTTCATGTTGCTGCTGTTCATTGGCGTGCTGCTGTCTGCGATTTCCGTGTCCTACAGCGCCTACTGGAATCGCCAACTGCTCAATTCGCTGTACACCGAGCTGAACGTGCGCGACAAGGCGCAGGCCGAGTATGGCCGGCTGATCCTCGAGCAGAGCACCTGGACGGCCCATAGCCGCATCGAGGCCCTGGCGACCGATCAGCTGAAAATGCGCGTACCGGACCCGACCGAAATCATCATGGTGGCACCATGAGAGATCTGGCCGGCGCTCGTTACCCCTGGCGCTTCCGCGTCGTCATCGCCCTGCTGCTGGCGATGGTGGCTGCGATCGCCTGGCGAATCGTCGACCTGCACGTGATCGACCATGACTTCCTCAAGGGACAGGGCGATGCACGCAGCGTGCGCCATATCACCATTGCGGCTCACCGTGGCCTGATCACGGACCGCAACGGCGAGCCGCTGGCGGTGAGTACCCCGGTCGCCACCCTCTGGGCCAACCCCAAGGAGCTGGTGCTCGAGCGCGAGAAGTGGGGTTTCCTCGCTGACGCCCTGGGCCAGCCCAAGGCGACGCTGTCCGAGCGTCTGGAGGCGAACGCCGACAAGGAGTTCATCTACCTGGTACGTGGCCTGACCCCGGAGCAGGGCGAGGCCGTGATGGCCCAGGTGAAGACCCATCGCATCCCGGGCGTCTATTCGGTCGAGGAATTCCGCCGCTTCTATCCGTCCGGCGAAGTAGCCGCGCAGGTCGTGGGCTTCACCGATGTCGACGACCGCGGCCGCGAGGGTGTTGAGCTGGCCTTCGACAGCTGGCTGGCCGGTGTGCCGGGCAAGCGCCAGGTGCTCAAGGATCGTCGTGGTCATCTGATCCGCGACGTGCAGGTCACCCGCAACGCCAAGGCGGGCAAGACCCTGGCCCTGTCCATCGACCTGCGCCTGCAGTACCTCGCCAACCGCGAACTGCGCAATGCGCTGGTGGAGAACGGCGCCAAGGCCGGCAGCCTGGTGATCCTCGACGTGAAGACCGGCGAAGTCCTGGCCATGGCCAACCAGCCGACCTACAACCCGAACAACCGCCGCAACCTGCAGCCGGCGATGATGCGCAACCGCGCCATGATCGACGTGTTCGAGCCGGGTTCGACCATGAAGCCGTTCTCCATGAGCGCGGCACTGGAGACCGGCCGCTGGAAACCCACCGACAAGGTCGAGGTCTACCCCGGCACCCTGCAGATCGGCCGCTACACCATTCGCGACGTGTCCCGTACCGAAGGTCCGGTGCTGGACCTGACCGGCATCCTGATCCGCTCCAGCAACGTGGGCATGAGCAAGGTTGCTTTCGATATCGGCGGTGAAGCCATTTACAGCCTGATGCAGAAGGTCGGCCTCGGCCAGGACACCGGCCTGGGCTTCCCCGGCGAGCGCGTCGGCAACCTGCCGAACTACCGCGAGTGGCGCAAGGCCGAGACGGCCACGCTGTCCTACGGCTACGGCCTGTCGGTCACTGCCATCCAGCTGGCCCATGCCTACGCGGCGCTGGCCAATAATGGCCGCAGCGTGCCGCTGACCATGGTTCGTGCCGATCGCCAACCGGACGCCACCCAGGTCATTCCCGAACCGGTCGCCAAGACCATGCAGGGCATGCTGCAGCAAGTGATCGAAGCGCCGAACGGCGTGTACCGCGCCCAGGTGCCGGGTTATCACGTGGCCGGCAAGTCCGGTACCGCGCGCAAGACCGCCACCGGCGCCAAGGGCTATGCCGAGAACTCCTACCGTTCCCTGTTCGCCGGCTTCGCACCGATGAACAACCCGCGCTATGTCGCCGTGGTCGTCATCGATGAACCCAGCAAGGCCGGCTACTTCGGTGGCCTGGTGTCCGCGCCGGTGTTCAGCAAGGTGATGTCCGGCACGCTGCGCCTGATGAACGTGCCGCCGGACAACCTGCCGGCGGCAACTCCGCAGCAACAAGCCGATGCTGCGCCCGCTGCCAAAGGAGGGCGTGGCTGATGCCGATGAGCCTGAACCAGCTGCTGCCCCAGGCGGAAAGCAGCGAACTGATCCGTGAACTGACCCTGGACAGCCGCACCGTCAAACCGGGGGATCTGTTCCTCGCCGTACCCGGTGGCAGCCAGGATGGTCGCGCGCACATCGCCGCCGCGCTCAAGCTGGGCGCCGCCGCGGTTGCCTATGAGGCCGAGGGCGCTGCCAACCTGCCAGCCAGCGATGTGCCGATGATCGCCATCAAGGGCCTGGCCCGCCAGTTGTCGGCCATCGCCGGTCGTTTCTATGGCGAGCCCAGTCGCGGCGTCGAACTGGTCGGCGTGACCGGTACCAACGGCAAGACCAGCGTCAGCCAGCTCGTGGCCCAGGCGCTTGATCTGCTGGGCGAGCGTTGCGGCATCGTCGGCACCCTCGGCACTGGTTTCTACGGAGCGCTGGAAAGCGGCCGCCACACCACCCCGGACCCGCTCGCCGTGCAGGCGACCCTGGCACGCCTGAAACAGGCTGGAGCCAAGGCCGTGGCCATGGAAGTGTCTTCCCACGGGCTGGAGCAGGGCCGTGTTGCGGCGCTGGGCTTCGACGTGGCGGTGTTCACCAACCTGTCCCGTGATCACCTGGACTACCACGGCTCGATGGAAGCCTACGGTGCCGCCAAGGCCAAGCTGTTCTCCTGGCAGGGCCTGCGCTGCCGGGTGATCAACCTGGACGACGACTTCGGTCGTCGATTGGCCGCCGAGTCCCACGAGTCCCGTCTGATGGGTTACAGCCTGAGCGACCCGTCGGCCTACATCTATTGCCGCGAAGCCACCTTCAGCGATGCTGGCGTGCGTGCGCAGATCGTCACCCCGCAGGGCGAAGGCCTGCTGCGCAGCTCGCTGCTGGGCAAGTTCAACCTGAGCAACCTGCTGGCCGTGGTCGGTGCGCTGCTGGGCCTGGACTACCCGCTGGGCGACGTGCTCAAGGTGCTGCCGCAGCTGGAAGGTCCGATCGGCCGCATGCAGCGCCTGGGCGGCGGTGAAAAGCCGCTGGTGGTGGTCGACTACGCCCACACCCCGGATGCGCTGGAAAAAGTCCTGCTGGCCCTGCGCCCGCATGTGCACGGCCAGCTGCTGTGCCTGTTCGGCTGCGGTGGCGACCGTGACCGCGGCAAACGCCCGATCATGGCGCAGATCGCCGAGCAGCACGCTGACCGCGTGCTGGTCACCGATGACAACCCGCGCACGGAAAAGAGCGACGCCATCATCGCCGACATCCGTGCCGGTTTCGCCAAGCCCGAGGCCGTGGAGTTCGTGTCCGGCCGTGGCGCGGCCATTGCCCGCCTGATCGCTTCCGCCGGCGTCGATGACGTCGTGCTGCTGGCCGGCAAGGGACACGAGGATTACCAGGAGATCGACGGTGTTCGCCACCCGTTCTCCGATCTGGATCAAGCCGCCGAGGCGCTGGCTGCCTGGGAGGTGAAGCGTGCTTAAACCCCTTTCGCTCAACGAAATCGCCGGTGCGCTGCAGGGCCATGTGGTCGGTGCCGACGCCAGCTTCGACGCCGTGAGCACTGACAGCCGCGCCATCGTGCCCGGCCAACTGTTCATTGCCCTGACCGGTCCGCGTTTCGACGGCCACGATTACCTGGCCGATGTCGCCGCCAAGGGCGCGGTCGCTGCCCTGGTCGAGCGCGAAGTTGCGGGGGCGCCGCTGCCGCAACTGGTCGTGGCGGATACCCGAATCGCATTGGGCCAGCTCGGCGCGCTGAATCGCGCTGCCTTCAGCGGTCGCGTTGCAGCCGTGACCGGTTCCAGCGGCAAGACCACCGTGAAGGAGATGCTCGCCAGCATCCTGCGGACCCAGGGCGACGTCCTGGCGACTCGCGGCAACCTGAACAACGACCTCGGCGCTCCGCTGACCCTGCTGCAGCTGGCGCCGGAGCACCGGAGCGCAGTGATCGAACTGGGCGCCAACCGTGTCGGCGAGATTGCCTACACCGTCGCGCTGACCCGCCCGCAGGTCGCCATCATCACCAACGCCGGCACCGCTCACGTGGGCGAGTTCGGCGGCCAGGACAAGATCGTCCTGGCCAAGGGCGAGATTCTCGAGGGGTTGGCCGCCGACGGCGTGGCCATCCTCAACCGTGACGACAAGGCCTTCGACACCTGGCAGGCCCGCGCTGCCGGGCGCCGTATTTCCAGCTTCGGCCTGCACGATAGCCGCGCTGACTTCCGCGCCAGCGATGTGCAGCGCGATGCCCGTGGCTGCCCCAGGTTCACCCTGCAAGGCCCGGCCGGCGAGGCTGCCGTTCAGCTGAATCTCCTGGGTGAGCACAACGTCACGAATGCCTTGGCCGCCGCCGCGGCCGCTCACGCCCTGGGCGTGCCGCTGGTCGGGATCGTTTCCGGCCTGCAGAACCTGCAGCCGGTCAAGGGTCGCGCCGTAGCCCAGCTGGCGACGAATGGCATGCGTGTGATCGACGACAGCTACAACGCCAACCCGGCTTCAATCTGCGCGGCGATTGATATACTCGCCGGCTTTTCCGGCCGGACCGTTCTGGTCCTCGGGGACATGGGCGAGCTGGGTGCCTGGGCGGAATCTTCCCACCGCGAAGTGGGAACCTACGCGATTGGCAAAGTCGCTGCCCTGTATGCAGTCGGACCGTTGATGAGCCACGCCGTGCAGGCGTTCGGTTCCGCGGGCCGGCACTTCGCCGATCAGGCCAGCCTGATCAATGCCCTGGCCGAAGAAGCTTCGACAACCACCATTCTGATCAAGGGTTCCCGCAGCGCGGCGATGGACAAGGTCGTCGCGGCGCTCTGTGGTTCCTCCGAGGAGAGTCACTAAATGCTGCTGCTGCTCGCCGAGTACCTGCAACAGTTCTACAAGGGCTTCGGCGTCTTCCAGTACCTGACCCTGCGCGGCATCCTGAGCGTGCTGACCGCACTCGCCCTGTCGCTCTGGCTGGGCCCGTGGATGATCCGCACCCTGCAGATCCGCCAGATCGGCCAGGCCGTGCGCAACGACGGTCCGCAATCGCACCTGTCCAAGAAAGGCACGCCGACCATGGGTGGCGCGCTGATCCTCACCGCCATCGCCATCAGCACCCTGCTGTGGTCCGACTGGTCGAACCGCTATGTCTGGGTCGTGCTCGCCGTGACTCTGCTGTTCGGCGCCATCGGCTGGGTGGATGACTACCGCAAGGTGATCGAGAAGAACTCCCGCGGCCTGCCGAGCCGCTGGAAGTATTTCTGGCAGTCGGTATTCGGCCTCGGCGCGGCGATCTTCCTCTATATGACTGCCGAGACGCCGGTCGAGACGACCCTGATCGTGCCAATGCTGAAGAACGTCGAGATCCCGCTGGGCATCTTCTTCGTGGTGCTGACCTACTTCGTGATCGTCGGCTCCAGCAATGCGGTGAACCTGACCGACGGCCTCGACGGCCTCGCCATCATGCCCACCGTGATGGTCGGCGGCGCGCTGGGGATCTTCTGCTACCTGTCGGGCAACATCAAATTCGCCGAATACCTGTTCATCCCGAGCGTTCCGGGTGCGGGCGAGCTGATCATCTTCTGCGGCGCCATCGTCGGCGCGGGGCTGGGTTTCCTCTGGTTCAACACCTATCCGGCGCAGGTCTTCATGGGTGACGTCGGCGCGCTGGCGCTCGGCGCCGCGCTGGGCACCATCGCGGTGATCGTCCGCCAGGAAATCGTGCTGTTCATCATGGGTGGCGTGTTTGTCATGGAAACCCTGTCGGTGGTGATCCAGGTCGCCTCCTTCAAGCTGACCGGCAAGCGGGTGTTCCGCATGGCGCCGATCCACCACCACTTCGAACTCAAAGGCTGGCCGGAGCCGCGCGTGATCGTGCGCTTCTGGATCATCACGGTGATTCTCGTGCTGATCGGCCTGGCCACGTTGAAACTGCGTTGAGGACTGATCGAGCATGAGCCTGATCGCTTCCGACCAATTCCGCATCGTTGTCGGCCTCGGCAAGAGCGGCATGTCCCTGGTGCGCTACCTGGCGCGCCAGGGCGTGCCGTTTGCCGTGGCCGATACGCGCGCGAATCCGCCGGAGCTGGCGACCCTGCGTGAGCAGTATCCGCAGGTCGAGGTGCGCTGCGGCGACCTCGACGCCGATTTCCTCTGCCGCGCCCAGGAGCTCTACGTGAGCCCCGGCCTGTCGCTGCGCGTGCCGGCGCTGATCGAAGCTGCTGCCCGTGGCGTACGCATGTCCGGCGACGTGGACCTGTTCGCGCGTCACGCGAAGGCACCGATCGTTGCCATCACCGGTTCCAACGCCAAGAGCACTGTCACCACCCTGGTGGGCGACATGGCCAAGGCGGCGGGCAAGCGTGTCGCCGTGGGCGGCAACCTCGGCACTCCTGCGCTGGACCTGCTGGCCGATGACGTCGAGCTGTACGTGGTGGAGCTGTCCAGCTTCCAGCTGGAAACCTGCGAGCGCCTGAACGCCGAGGTCGCCACCTGCCTGAACGTCAGCGAAGATCACATGGACCGCTACGATGGCATGGCCGACTACCACCTGGCCAAGCACCGCATCTTCCGCGGTGCGAAGCAGGTCGTGGTGAACCGCGCCGATGCCTTGAGCCGCCCGCTGATCGCCGACACCGTGCCGTGCTGGACCTTCGGCATCAACAAGCCGGACTTCAAGGCCTTCGGCCTGATCGAGGAAGACGGCGAGAAGTGGCTGGCCTTCCAGTTCGACAAGCTGATGCCGGCGCGTGAGCTGAAGATCCGTGGCGCGCACAACCAGTCCAACGCCCTCGCGGCGCTGGCGCTGGGGCATGCCGTCGGCCTGCCGTTCGAGCCGATGCTGCAGACCCTGCGTGAATTCGCCGGTCTCGCCCACCGCTGCCAGTGGGTGCGCGAGCGCAATGGCGTGAACTACTACGACGACTCCAAGGCCACCAACGTCGGCGCTGCCCTGGCCGCCATCGAAGGCCTGGGAACGGACATCGACGGCAAGCTGGTGCTGATCGCCGGTGGCGACGGCAAGGGCGCCGACTTCCATGACCTGCGTGACCCGGTCGCGCAGCATTGCCGTGCGGTGGTGCTGCTGGGGCGTGACGCCGAGCTGGTGGGCGCTGCCATCGGCAATGCGGTGCCCAAGGTTCGCGTGAATACCCTCGAAGAAGCCGTCGAGCATGCCGCCGACCTGGCCCTGCCGGGCGACGCCGTGCTGCTGTCGCCGGCCTGCGCGAGCCTGGACATGTTCAAGAACTACGAAGAACGCGGACGCCTGTTCGCCAAGGCCGCGGAGGAGCTCGCCTGATGTTCTCCTTCCTGCGCCCGTACCCGTCCCCGCTGATCAGCCGCAATGGCATCGACATCGACTTCCCGCTGCTCGCGGGTTGCCTGGCGCTGCTCGGCCTCGGCCTGGTGATGGTCACTTCGGCATCCTCCGAAGTCGCTGCGGCGCAGTCCGGCAACCCGCTGTACTTCTCGGTCCGCCACCTGATCTACCTGGCCATCGGCTTCGTTGCCTGCGGCGTGACCATGATGGTGCCGATGGAAACCTGGCAGCGCTGGGGCTGGAAGCTGCTGGCGGTGGCCTTCGCGCTGCTGGTGATGGTGATCACCCCCGGCATCGGCCGCGAGGTGAACGGTTCGATGCGCTGGATCGGCTTCGGCCTGTTCAACATCCAGCCCTCGGAGATCGCCAAGGTCTTCGTGGTGATCTTCATGGCCGGCTACCTCGTCCGTCGCCAGGAAGAAGTGCGCGAAAGCTGGCTGGGCTTCTTCAAGCCTTTCGTGGTGTTGCTGCCGATGGCTGGCCTGCTGCTGCGCGAGCCCGACTTCGGCGCCACCGTGGTGATGATGGGCGCGGCCGCCGCGATGCTGTTCCTCGGCGGCGTGGGCCTGTTCCGCTTCGGCCTGATGGTTGCGCTGGCGGTGGGTGCCGTGGTGCTGCTGATCCAGACCCAGCCGTACCGGATGGCGCGCCTGACCAACTTCACCGACCCCTGGGCCGACCAGTTCGGCGCGGGTTACCAGCTCAGCCAGGCGCTGATCGCCTTCGGCCGTGGCGGCTGGACCGGCATGGGTCTGGGCAACAGCATCCAGAAGCAGTTCTACCTGCCCGAGGCGCACACCGACTTCGTGTTCGCCGTGCTCGCGGAAGAGCTGGGCATCGTCGGCGCGATGGCCACCGTGGCCCTGTTCGTCTTCGTCAGCCTGCGCGCGCTGTACATCGGCATCTGGGCCGAGCAGTCGAAACAGTACTTCTCCGCCTACGTCGCCTACGGGCTGGCTTTCCTGTGGATCGGCCAGTTCCTGATCAACGTGGGTGTGAACGTCGGCCTGCTGCCGACCAAGGGCCTGACCCTGCCGTTCCTCAGCTACGGCGGCTCGTCCCTGGTGATCTGCTGCGCCTGCCTGGGGATGCTCCTGCGCATCGAATGGGAACGCCGCACCGTGATGGGCAGCGAGGAATATGAATTCAGCGAAGAGGACTTTGCCGATGAAAGGTAACGTCCTGATCATGGCGGGCGGCACCGGCGGGCACGTGTTCCCGGCGCTGGCCTGCGCCCGTGAGTTCCAGGCGCGCGGTTATAGCGTGCACTGGCTGGGCACTCCGCGCGGAATCGAGAACGACCTGGTACCCAAGGCCGGCCTGCCGCTGCACCTGATCAACGTCAGCGGCCTGCGCGGCAAGGGCATCAAGTCGCTGCTGCGCGCACCGTTCGACCTGCTCAAGTCGCTGTTCCAGGCCATCGGCGTGGTCCGCCAGCTCAAGCCGGTCTGCGTGCTCGGCCTGGGTGGCTATGTCACCGGTCCGGGCGGGCTGGCGGCGAAGCTGTCCGGTGTGCCGCTGGTGATCCATGAACAGAACGCGGTCGCCGGCACCGCCAATCGCAGCCTCGCGCCGCTGGCCAAGCGTGTCTGCGAAGCTTTCCCGGATACCTTCGACAGCAGCGCCAAGCGCCTGACCACCGGCAACCCGGTGCGGGTCGAACTGTTCCTGGAAGAGGGCGCTCGCGCGCCGTTGCAAGGCCGTCGCGTCAACCTGCTGGTGCTGGGCGGCAGCCTGGGCGCCGAGCCGCTGAACAAGCTGCTGCCCGAAGCGCTGGCGCAGGTGCCGGCCGAGATTCGCCCGGCCATTCGCCATCAGGCCGGTCGTCAGCATGATGAAATTACGGCGGAGCGTTATCGCACTGCGGGTGTCGAAGCGGACGTAGCTCCGTTCATCGCCGATATGGCCGCCGCCTACGCCTGGGCCGATCTGGTGATCTGCCGCGCCGGTGCGCTGACCGTCAGCGAGCTGACCGCCGCCGGTCTGCCGTCCTTCCTGGTGCCGCTGCCCCACGCGATCGATGACCACCAGACCAAGAACGCCGAATTCCTGGTGCGGGAGGGCGCTGCCCACCTGCTGCCGCAGAAATCTACCAGCGCTGCCGAACTGGCCGCGCAGCTGTCCGAGGTATTGATGCATCCCGATTCCCTGACCCGCATGGCCGCTCGCGCACGCAGCCTGGCCAAGCCCGAGGCTACCCGCACGGTAGTCGATGCCTGCCTGGAGGTGGCCCGTGGTTAAAGAACCCACTGGCGTCACCCGCACCATGCGGCGCATCCGCCGCATCCACTTCGTCGGCATCGGCGGCGTGGGCATGTGCGGAATCGCGGAAGTACTGCTCAACCTCGGTTACGAAGTCTCCGGCTCCGACCTCAAGGCTTCGCCGGTCACCGAGCGCCTGGAGAAATTCGGCGCGGAAATCTTCATCGGCCACCGCGCGGAAAACTCCGACGGCGCCGACGTGCTGGTGGTGTCCAGCGCAGTCAACAAGTCGAACCCGGAAGTTGCCGCCGCGCTGGATCGCCGAGTGCCGGTCGTACCGCGCGCCGAGATGCTCGCCGAGCTGATGCGCTACCGCCACGGCATCGCTGTTGCCGGTACCCACGGCAAGACCACCACCACCAGCCTGATCGCCTCGGTGTTCGCTGCTGGCGGCCTGGACCCGACCTTCGTCATCGGTGGCCGCCTGAACGCCGCCGGTACCAACGCGCAACTTGGCACCAGCCGCTACCTGGTGGCCGAGGCCGACGAGAGCGACGCCAGCTTCCTGCACCTGCAGCCGATGGTCTCGGTGGTCACCAACATCGACGCCGACCACATGAGCACCTACGGCGGCGACTTCAACAAGTTGAAGCGCACCTTCGTCGACTTCCTGCACAACCTGCCGTTCTACGGCCTGGCCGTGGTCTGCGTGGACGACCCGGTGGTGCGCGAGATCCTGCCGCAGGTCGCCCGCCCGACCGTGACCTACGGCCTGAGCGAGGACGCCGACGTCCGCGCCATCAACATCCGCCAGGAAGGCATGCGCACCTACTTCACGGTGCTGCGCCCCGAGCGCGAGCCGCTGGACGTCTCGGTGAACATGCCCGGCTTGCACAACGTGCTGAACTCCCTGGCAACCATCGTCATCGCCACCGACGAAGGCATCTCCGACGAGGCCATCGTCCAGGGCCTGTCCGGCTTCCAGGGCGTCGGCCGACGCTTCCAGGTCTACGGCGACCTGCAGGTGGAAGGCGGCAGCGTGATGCTGGTCGACGATTACGGCCACCACCCGCGCGAAGTCGCGGCGGTGATCAAGGCCGTGCGCGGCGGCTGGCCGGAGCGCCGTCTGGTGATGGTCTATCAACCGCACCGCTTCAGCCGTACCCGCGATCTGTATGACGACTTCGTGCAGGTGCTGGGCGAGGCCAACGTACTGATGCTGATGGAGGTCTACCCGGCCGGCGAAGAGCCGATCCCCGGCGCCGACAGCCGTCACCTGTGCCACAGCATCCGCCAGCGCGGCCAGCTCGACCCGATCTACCTGGAGCGTGGCGGTGACCTCGCTTCGCTGCTCAAGCCGCTGCTGCGTCCCGGCGACATCCTGCTCTGCCAGGGCGCCGGTGATATCGGCGGGCTGGCTCCGGCACTGATCAAGAATCCGATGTTCGGCGCCGCTGCTGCTGGCGCCGAGGGGAAGAAGCAATGAGTGACGCCCTCAAATCCGCCCTCGAGCCCCGCGCCTTCGGTCGCGTCGCCGTGCTGTATGGCGGCAGGAGCGCCGAGCGCGAGGTGTCGCTGAAGTCCGGCGCCATGGTCCTGCAGGCTCTGCAGGGCGCGGGCGTGGACGCTTTCGGCATCGACGTGGGCGACGATCTGCTGGAGCGCCTGACCCGCGAGAAGATCGACCGCGCCTTCATCATCCTCCACGGTCGTGGCGGTGAAGACGGCACCATGCAGGGCCTGCTGGAAATCGCCGGCATTCCCTACACCGGCAGTGGTGTGCTGGCCTCCGCGCTGGCCATGGACAAGCTGCGCACCAAGCGCGTGTGGCTGAGCCTCGGCCTGCCGACGCCCGACCACGCCGTGCTCGCCAGCGAGGATGATTGCCGTGCCGCGGCCGCGAAGCTTGGCTTCCCGCTGATCGTCAAGCCGGCCAGCGAGGGTTCCAGCATCGGCATGGCCAAGGTGAACAGCGAGCAGGAACTGATCGCTGCCTGGGCCGCTGCCGCGAAGTACGACCCGCAGGTGCTGGTCGAGCAGTGGATCAGCGGCCCCGAGTACACCGTCGCAATCCTGCGTGGCCAGGTGCTGCCGCCCATTCGACTGGGCACTCCGCACACCTTCTATGACTACGACGCGAAGTACCTGGCCAACGATACCCAGTACCAGATTCCCTGTGGCCTCGACGCCGACAAGGAACGGGAACTCAAGGACCTGACCGCGCGCGCCTGCGATGCCCTCGGCATCCAGGGCTGGGGTCGGACCGATGTGATGCAGGACGCCGAAGGGCGCTTCTGGCTGTTGGAAGTGAACACCGCACCGGGCATGACCGACCACAGCCTGGTGCCCATGGCCGCGCGCGCGGCCGGCCTGGATTTCCAGCAACTGGTGCTGGCGATCCTCGCCGACAGCGTCGAGGCAAGGGGGTAAGCAATGAACGGCGCGCAGCTTCGTCACCAGCAACCCGGAATCGGCCGTGCTCCTGCACGCAAGCCGGTGCCGCGCGGCGCCAGCCGTCTGGTGGCCAAGGAGCCGCTCAGCGCCCGCATGCCCAAGCCCAGCTTCGGCTTCCTGAAAGTGTTGCTGTGGCCCCTGGTGCTGGGCGTGCTCGGTGGCGGTGCCTACTACGGTGCACAGTACGTGCTGCCCTATGCGGACCGGCCGATCGCCAAGGTCAGCGTGGAAGGCGACCTCAGCTACATCAGCCAGGCGGCGGTGCAGCAGCGGATCAGCCCCTACGTATCGGCCAGCTTCTTCACCATCGACCTGGCCGGCATGCGCCAGGAACTGGAGCAGATGCCCTGGATCGCCCACGCCGAAGTGCGCCGCGTATGGCCCGACCAGGTGGTGATCCGCCTGGACGAGCAATTGCCCATCGCCCGTTGGGGTGACGAAGCGTTGCTGAACAATCAGGGTCAAGCGTTCGCCCCGCGCGAAGTGGCCAACTACGAGCACCTGCCGCGCCTTTCCGGCCCGCAGCGCGCTCAGCAGCAAGTGATGCAGCAGTACCAGATTCTCAGCCAGATGCTCCGCCCGCTGGGCTTCACCATCGCCAGCCTGGACATGAGTTCGCGCGGCGCCTGGACCCTGGGCACCGCGCAAGGCGTGGAGATCATGCTGGGCCGCGATCACGCGGTAGAACAGATTCGCCGGTTCGTGACCATCTACGACAAGGCGTTGAAAGACCAGATTACGAAAATTGCCCGCATCGACATGCGTTACCCCAACGGCCTGGCCGTGGCGTGGCGCGATCCGGTGCCGGAAGCGACGGTGGCCCAGACCACCGCCGCGCAGTGAGTTGAGGAGACTTCTATAAACATGGCAAGCGTGCAGAGCGGCAAAATGGTCGTCGGCCTGGACATCGGCACCTCCAAGGTGGTGGCGCTGGTGGGCGAGGTAGCGGCTGATGGCAAGCTGGAAATCGTCGGCATCGGGACGCATCCGTCGCGCGGCCTGAAGAAGGGCGTGGTGGTGAACATCGAGTCCACCGTGCAATCGATCCAGCGCGCCATCGATGAAGCCCAGCAGATGGCGGGCTGCCGTATCCACTCGGCCTTCGTCGGCATCGCCGGCAACCATATCCGCAGCCTGAATTCCCACGGCATCGTGGCGATCCGCGACCGCGAAGTCAGCGGCGCGGACATCGAGCGCGTGCTCGACGCGGCCCAGGCCGTGGCCATCCCGGCCGACCAGCGTGTGCTGCACACCCTGGCCCAGGACTACGTGATCGATAACCAGGAAGGCGTGCGTGAGCCGCTGGGCATGTCCGGCGTGCGTCTGGAAGCCAAGGTGCACGTGGTGACCTGCGCGGTGAACGCCGCCCAGAACATCGAGAAGTGCGTGCGCCGCTGCGGCCTGGAAGTGGACGACATCATCCTCGAGCAACTGGCCTCGGCCTACTCCGTGCTCACCGAGGACGAGAAGGAACTGGGCGTATGCCTGGTGGACATCGGCGGCGGCACCACCGACATCGCCATCTTCACCGAAGGCGCCATCCGCCACACGGCGGTGATCCCGATCGCCGGCGATCAGGTCACCAACGACATCGCCATGGCGCTGCGCACCCCGACTCAGTACGCTGAGGAAATCAAGATTCGCTACGCCTGTGCCCTGGCCAAACTGGCCGGCCCCGGCGAAACCATCAAGGTACCCAGCGTCGGTGATCGTCCGCCGCGGGAACTGTCGCGCCAGGCGCTTGCCGAAGTGGTCGAGCCTCGTTACGACGAGCTGTTCACCCTGGTTCAGGCCGAACTGCGCCGCAGTGGCTACGAGGACCTGATTCCAGCCGGGATCGTCATGACCGGCGGCACGGCCAAGATGGAAGGGGCCGTCGAGCTGGCCGAGGAGATCTTCCACATGCCGGTACGCCTGGGCGTACCCCATAGCGTCAAGGGATTGGCCGACGTCGTGCGCAATCCGATCTATTCCACCGGCGTGGGGCTGCTCCTGTACGGACTGCAAAAGCAATCCGACGGCATCTCGATGTCCGGCAGCAGTTTCAGCAGTGACGAACCCAAGACACCGGTACTGGAAAAGCTTAAACGCTGGGTCCAGGGCAATTTCTGATTTACCACCGCGGTAAACGTAGGCGACACAACTAGAAAGGAAGGAGAGGGGAAATGTTTGAACTGGTAGATAACGTCCCGCAAACAGCAGTCATCAAGGTGATCGGCGTAGGTGGTGGCGGCGGCAACGCCGTGAACCACATGGCCAAGAACAACGTTGATGGCGTCGAATTCATTTGTGCCAACACCGATGCGCAGGCGCTGAAGAACATCGCCGCGCGCACCGTGCTGCAGCTCGGCCCGGGTGTGACCAAGGGCCTGGGCGCTGGCGCCAACCCTGAAGTGGGCCGCCAGGCCGCCATCGAGGACCGCGAGCGTATCGCCGAAGTCCTGGAAGGCGCCGACATGGTCTTCATCACTACCGGCATGGGTGGCGGTACCGGTACCGGTGCTGCGCCGATCATCGCCGAGGTTGCCAAGGAAATGGGCATCCTCACCGTGGCCGTGGTCACCCGTCCGTTCCCGTTCGAAGGCCGCAAGCGCATGCAGATCGCCGACGAGGGCATCCGCTCGCTGGCGGAAAGCGTCGACTCGCTGATCACCATCCCGAACGAAAAACTGCTGACCATCCTGGGCAAGGACGCGAGCCTGCTGGCCGCCTTCGCCAAGGCTGACGATGTACTGGCCGGTGCCGTTCGCGGTATCTCCGACATCATCAAGCGCCCGGGCATGATCAACGTCGACTTCGCCGACGTGAAAACCGTCATGAGCGAAATGGGCATGGCGATGATGGGTACCGGCTGCGCCAGCGGCCCGAACCGCGCTCGCGAAGCGACCGAAGCGGCGATCCGCAACCCGCTGCTGGAAGACGTCAACCTGCAGGGCGCCCGCGGTATCCTGGTCAACATCACCGCCGGTCCGGACCTGTCCCTGGGCGAGTACTCCGACGTGGGTAACATCATTGAGCAGTTCGCTTCCGAGCACGCCACCGTGAAGGTGGGCACCGTGATCGATCCGGACATGCGCGACGAGCTGCACGTCACCGTGGTCGCCACCGGTCTGGGCGCGCGCCTGGAGAAACCGGTCAAGGTCGTCGACAACACCGTTCAGACCCAGGCCGTCAGCAGCCAGGCTCCGGTACAGCGCGAGCAGCAGTCGGTGAACTACCGCGACCTCGACCGTCCGACCGTCATGCGCAACCAGAGCCACGGCGGCGCAGCCACCGCGGCCAAGCTGAATCCGCAGGACGATCTGGACTATCTGGACATCCCGGCCTTCCTGCGTCGTCAGGCCGATTGAGTCGATTTATCAGGAGTATCAATGTGATTGGTGTTCAGCAAAGGGCGGTTCTGCTATCATCGCCGCCCATTGTTGACAACAGTTCGCAACTTGCGCGAAAGCGGCCAAAGCCATGATCAGACAACGCACCTTGAAGAACATCATCCGGGCGACCGGTGTCGGCCTGCACTCCGGGGAAAAGGTTTACCTGACCCTGAAGCCGGCTCCCGTCGATACTGGCATCGTGTTCTGCCGGACCGATCTCGACCCTGTGGTGGAAATTCCCGCCCGGGCCTCGAACGTCGGCGAAACCACCATGTCGACCACCCTGATCAAGGGTGACATCAAGGTGGATACCGTGGAGCACCTGCTCTCGGCCATGGCCGGCCTGGGTATCGACAACGCCTATGTCGAGCTGTCCGCGTCGGAAGTACCGATCATGGACGGCAGCGCAGGTCCCTTCGTATTCCTGATCCAGTCCGCTGGTCTGCAAGAGCAGGAAGCGGCCAAGAAGTTCATCCGCATCAAGCGCGAAGTGACGGTGGAAGAGGGCGACAAGCGCGCCACCTTCGTTCCGTTCGACGGCTTCAAGGTGAGCTTCGAGATCGATTTCGATCACCCGGTCTTCCGTGGTCGCACCCAGAAAGCCGTGGTGGATTTCTCCAGTACTTCCTTCGTCAAGGAAGTCAGCCGCGCCCGTACCTTCGGGTTCATGCGCGACATCGAGATGCTGCGTTCGCAGAACCTGGCGCTCGGTGGCAGTGTGGAGAACGCCATCGTGGTCGACGAGTATCGAGTGCTCAACGAAGACGGTCTTCGTTACGAGGACGAGTTCGTCAAGCACAAGATCCTGGACGCCATTGGTGACCTGTACCTGCTGGGTAACAGCCTCATCGGCGAGTTCATCGGCTACAAGTCCGGTCATGCCCTGAACAACCGTCTCCTGCGTACCCTCATCGCAGACAAGGACGCTTGGGAAGTGGTGACCTTCGACGACGCCAAGACCGCGCCGATCTCCTATATGCGACCCGCTGCGGCCGTATAAGGAAACCTCCTCCTTTCAGCTACATCTTCAAAGGCCACCCTCGGGTGGCCTTTTTTTATGCCTGCGTTTTTATTCCTCACCCGGCTCCGCTGGCTTGCGGCTGCGGCTGGCGAGACGTTCGAGGGCAGCCTTGAGCTGGGGATTGCTGATGCCTTCGGCGGCTTCGTGCAGGGTAGCGGAGGCGGACTCGGTGATGCGGTTGGTGTTCACTCGGGTCGGAGTCTGTGTGGCCGGCTGTACCTTGAACAGAATGCGCGCCAGGCCCCGGAACTCCTCGAACGCGGCTAGTTGCCGCAGCAGGCGGTTCTGCTGGTAGCGCAGGCGTGTGGCCCAGTGGCCGTCGGTGACCACCAGCAGCAGGCTGCCCTCGCGCCAGGAGGCGACCCGGCAATAGGGGCGTGCTGCCGGCT
Source organism: Enterobacterales bacterium AE_CKDN230030158-1A_HGKHYDSX7 (assembly GCA_046940325.1). Taxonomy (GTDB): domain Bacteria; phylum Pseudomonadota; class Gammaproteobacteria; order Pseudomonadales; family Pseudomonadaceae; genus Pseudomonas. The sequence continues at coordinate 326,144 of JBKYMN010000009.1, forward strand.
GCAGTTGCGAGTCGAGTAATTCCTGCAGGCGCGAGAGGCGTTGCGCCTGGGCGAACAGCGACTGCAGCGGCTTGGCTTCGCGCAGCAGCTTGGTCATCGCCTTGGCAGGCAGGGGGCGGAAGGCCATGAAAAGCAACCGGTCAGGAATGAAGCAGAATGGTAACAGATGCGCCCTGGGCCAGAGGCCACCGTCCGCCCTTGAAGTTCCTCGGCTGCGTCACCATATCACCCACTCGGATCGAAACTTGTCTGCCCATGCATTGCCCCGGGCCGCGCAGAATGCGAAGCTTCGGGGGATGACGTCAGTACCTTTTTTCAAGGACGTTTCCGGGTAGAATGCCCGCTTCGTTGCCGTTCCGCGCCGCGGCCAGCCAGTCGGGCAGCCCTCCAATTCTCCAGTTCGGATGACCCAGTCGATATGTTTGCGCCTTTGTTGAAAAAACTCTTTGGAAGCAAGAACGAGCGCGAAGTGAAGCGCATGGTCAAGCAGGTTCAGGCCATCAATGCACTCGAGCCGCAGATGGTTCCGCTTTCCGATGAGCAACTCAAGGCCAAGACCGAAGAGTTCAAGGCGCGCCTGGCCAAGGGCGAGACCCTCGACCAGATCCTCCCCGAAGCCTTCGCCGTCGCCCGTGAGGCCGGCAAGCGCGTGATGGGCATGCGTCACTTCGATGTGCAGCTGATCGGCGGCATGACCCTGCACGAAGGCAAGATCGCCGAGATGCGTACCGGTGAGGGCAAGACCCTCGTAGGTACCCTGGCCGTCTACCTCAACGCCCTGGCCGGCAAAGGCGTGCACGTGGTCACCGTGAACGACTACCTGGCTCGCCGCGATGCCAACTGGATGCGCCCGCTGTATGAATTCCTCGGCCTGACCGTCGGCATCGTCAGCCCGTTCCAGCCGCCGGAAGAGAAGCGCGCCGCCTACGCCTCCGACATCACCTACGGCACCAACAACGAATTCGGCTTCGACTACCTGCGCGACAACATGGCGTTCAGCCTGGAAGACAAGTTCCAGCGCGAACTGAACTTCGCCGTGGTCGACGAAGTGGACTCCATCCTCATCGACGAGGCGCGGACTCCGCTGATCATCTCCGGCCAGGCCGAAGACAGCTCCGAGCTGTACATCAAGATCAACAAGCTGATCCCGCGCCTGAAGCGTCACGTCGAGGAAGTCGAAGGCCAGGTGACCCAGCAGGGCCACTACAGCATCGACGAGAAGACCCGCCAGGTCGAACTCAACGAGCAGGGCCATGCCTACGTCGAGGAACTGCTGACCCAGAACGGCCTGCTGGCCGAGGGCGAGAGCCTCTACTCGGCGCACAACCTCAGCCTGCTGACCCACGTCTACGCCGCACTGCGCGCCCACACCCTGTTCCACCGCAACGTGGAGTACATCGTCCAGGGCGACCAGGTCCTGCTGATCGACGAGCACACCGGCCGTACCATGCCGGGCCGTCGCCTCTCCGAGGGCCTGCACCAGGCCATCGAGGCGAAGGAAAACCTGCCGATCCAGGCCGAGAGCCAGACCCTGGCCTCGACCACCTTCCAGAACTACTTCCGCCTCTACGCCAAGCTGGCCGGCATGACCGGCACCGCCGACACCGAGGCCTTCGAATTCCGCCAGACCTACGGCCTGGACGTGGTGGTGATCCCGACCCACCGCCCGGTGGCCCGTAAGGACTTCAACGACCTGGTCTACCTGACCCAGGACGAGAAGTACGCCGCGATCATCACCGACGTCCAGCAGTGCCAGGCACTGGGCCGTCCGATCCTCGTGGGTACCGCCTCGGTCGAGACCTCCGAGTACGTCTCGCAGCTGCTGCAGAACGCCGGCATCGAGCACAAAGTACTGAACGCCAAGTACCACGAGAAGGAAGCCGAGATCATTGCCCAGGCCGGTCGTCCGGGCTCGGTGACCATCGCCACCAACATGGCCGGTCGTGGTACCGACATCCTGCTGGGCGGCAACTGGGAAGTGGAAGTCGCCGCGCTGGAGAATCCCACCGACGAGCAGGTCGCGCAGATCAAGGCCGACTGGCAGAAGCGCCACCAGCAGGTGATCGAGTCGGGCGGCCTGCACGTGATCGCCTCCGAGCGCCACGAATCCCGCCGTATCGACAACCAGCTGCGCGGCCGTGCCGGCCGTCAGGGCGACCCGGGCTCCAGCCGCTTCTACCTGTCGCTGGAAGACCACCTGATGCGCATCTTCGCCTCCGACCGGGTGAAGAACTTCATGAAGGCTCTGGGCATGCAGCCGGGCGAGGCGATCGAGCACCGCATGGTGACCAACGCCATCGAAAAGGCCCAGCGCAAGGTCGAAGGCCGCAACTTCGACATCCGTAAGCAACTGCTGGAGTTCGACGACGTCGCCAACGAGCAGCGCAAGGTGATCTACCACATGCGCAACACCCTGCTCGCGGCCGACAACATCGGCGAGACCATCGTCGAGTTCCGCGAAGAGACCCTGAACAACACCGTCAGCGATCACATCCCGCCGCAGTCGCTGCCCGAGCAGTGGGACATCGCCGGCCTGGAAATGGCGCTGTACAGCGATTTCGGCCTGAAGCTGCCGATCCAGCAGTGGCTGGACGAAGACGACAAGCTCTACGAAGAGACCCTGCGCGAGAAGATCCTCACCGAGCTGGTCGCGGCCTACAACGAGAAGGAAGACATGGCGGGCGCCGAAGCCCTGCGTACCTTCGAGAAGCAGATGCTGCTGCGCGTGCTGGACGACCTGTGGAAGGACCACCTGTCCACCATGGACCACCTGCGCCACGGTATCCACCTGCGCGGCTACGCACAGAAGAACCCGAAGCAGGAATACAAGCGCGAGTCGTTCAACCTGTTCCAGGAACTGCTCAACTCCATCAAGCGCGACACCATCCGTGTACTGTCCTTCGTCCAGGTGCGCCGCGAAGACCCGGCCGAGGAAGAGGCCCGTCTGCGCCGCGAAGCCGAGGAAATGGCCAAGCGCATGCAGTTCCAGCACGCCGCTGCCCCGTCCATGGAGCAGGTCACTGGCGAACCGGAAGAAGAAGGCGAGATTCCGGCGGACAACGTGGTGCCGATGGAGCCTATCCGCAACGAACCGAAGATCGGCCGCAACGAGCCGTGCCCCTGCGGTTCGGGCAAGAAGTACAAGCACTGCCACGGTCAGGTGGAATAACCCCTCCCGACCCTGATACCAACGCCGCGACCGGTCCTGCCGCTCGCGGCGTTTTTCTCATCTGCTTCACTGATTCGTTTCACTGACTAGATAGGAGCGCGCCACATGGCTGTTGGTCTCGGCCCCATGTCCACCCTGCACCCGGTCCCCGGTTTCGAACTCGGCATCGCTTCCGCCGGCATCAAGCGACCCGGCCGCAAGGATATCGTGGTGATGCGCTGCGCCGAAGGCTCCACCGTCGCCGGTGTGTTCACCACCAACGCCTTCTGCGCCGCCCCGGTGATCCTGGCGCGCAAGCGCTTCCTGGGCCCGGTGCGCTACCTGCTGACCAACACCGGCAACGCCAATGCGGGCACCGGCGAGCCGGGCCTGGCCAATGCCACCCGCACCTGCGCCAAGCTGGCCGAACTGGCTGGCGTGCCGGAAAACGCCGTGCTGCCTTACTCCACCGGGGTGATTGGCGAGCCGCTGCCGGTCGAGAAGATCGAAGCCGCGCTCCCCGCCGCGCTGGCCAACCTGTCTGTGGATAACTGGGCCGGCGCCGCCGCCGGCATCATGACCACCGACACCCTGCCCAAGGGCGCCAGCCGCCAGTTCCAGCACGATGGCGTGACCATCACCGTCACCGGCATCAGCAAGGGCGCCGGCATGATCAAGCCGAACATGGCCACCATGCTCGGCTACATCGCCACCGACGCCAAGGTTGCCCAGGGCGTGCTGCAGGACCTGCTGCGCGACGCCTCGAACAAGTCCTTCAACCGCATCACCATCGATGGCGACACCTCCACCAACGACTGCTGCATGCTGGTCGCCACCGGCCAGGCCGCGCTGCCGGAGATCACCGCCGCCAACGGCGCGCTGTTCGCCGCGCTGAAGCAGGCCGTGCTGGACGTTTCCATGGAGCTGGCCCAGGCCATCGTCCGCGACGGTGAAGGCGCCACCAAGTTCGTCACCGTGCAGGTGAACGGCGGCGCCACTCATCAGGAGTGCCTGGACGTCGGCTATGCCGTCTCGCACTCGCCGCTGATCAAGACCGCGCTGTTCGCCTCCGACCCGAACTGGGGCCGCATCCTCGCCGCCGTCGGCCGTGCCGGCGTGCCGGACCTGGACGTGAGCCTGATCGACGTGTTCCTGGACGACGTGGCCATCGCCAGCCGTGGCTGCCGTGCCACCAGCTACACCGAAGACCAGGGCGCGAAAGTCATGGCCCAGGAGGAGATCACCATCCGTATCGATCTCGGCCGCGGCACCTGCAGCGAGACCATCTGGACCACCGACCTGTCCCACGAGTACGTGAAGATCAACGCGGAATACCGCACCTGATCTTGCGCCGGCCCAGGGGCCGGCGCATCGCTTCACTCGGATTCCCGATTTTCATGGATCGATGAAAATCGGGAATTTGTTTTCATGGCTGCCGCGCTCTAAGGTCTCCTGACTGACCCTCAAGAGCATCGCGTCCATGTCCCTCACCCTGATCATCGGCAGCAAGAATCTTTCCTCCTGGTCCCTGCGCGGCTGGCTGGCCATGCAGCTTACCGGCGCCGAGTTCGAAGAAATCCTCATTCCCCTGGGCGGCCAGGACACCGCGCGGCGCATCCGCGAGCACTCGCCCAGCGGCAAGGTGCCGGCGCTCAAGTGCGAACATGGGCTGATCTGGGATTCCCTGGCGATTGCCGAATACCTCGCCGAACGCTTCCCTGAAGCTCATCTCTGGCCCCGTGGCGAAGCGGCTCGCGCCCTGGCCCGGTCGGTCTGCGCCGAGATGCACAGCGGCTTCATGGCGTTGCGCTCGCACATGCCCATGGATATCCAGCGCAACCAGCCCCTGGCAGAAGTCCCCGAAGCGGTGGAGGCGGATATTGCCCGCGTCGTCGAGCTCTGGGCATTGTGCCGCCAGCAGTTCGGCCAGGACGGCCCCTTCCTGTTCGGCCACGCCAGCATCGCCGATGCCTTCTATGCGCCAATCGCGACACGCCTGCGCAGCTACTGCGTGACCCTGCCGATCGAGGCGCAGAACTACGTCGATGCCCTCTACGCCTGGCCGGCCTTCCGCCCCTGGCTGGACGCGGCGATGGTCGAACGCGCCTGAAGCCCGTCGCCAATGACGGTAGAATGCCCCTCTGCGCGGGCCCTGCCTGAATCGGATTGAGGAGTAGCACTGTGAAACGAGTACATGTCGCCGCCGCCGTGATTCGCGGACTCGATGGCCGGGTGCTGATCGCCCGGCGTCCGGACGACAAGCACCAGGGCGGTCTCTGGGAGTTTCCCGGCGGCAAGGTGGAAGAGGGCGAGGCCGTTCAGGCCGCCCTCGCTCGCGAGCTGAAGGAGGAGCTGGGCATCGCGGTCGAGCAGGCGCGCCCGCTGATTCGCGTGCAGCACGACTACAGCGACAAGCATGTGCTGCTGGATGTCTGGGAAGTCTCCGCCTTTTCCGGCGCGCCCCACGGCGCCGAGGGGCAGCCGCTGGCCTGGGTTGCCCCGCGTGACCTGCCGGACTACGAGTTCCCCGCGGCCAACGAGCCCATCGTGCAGGCCGCGCGCCTGCCCGATCGCTACCTGATCACCCCCGATGGCCTGGAAATTCCGCAACTGGTGCAGGGCGTCCGCGCTGCGGTCGCCAGCGGTGTGCGCCTGATTCAGCTGCGTGCGCCGAACATGTACAGCCCCGAGTACCGCGACCTTGCCGTGGATGTGCAAGGCCTGTGCGCCGGCAAGGCGCAACTGATGCTCAAGGGCCCACTGGAATGGCTGGGCGACTTCCCGGCAGCAGGCTGGCACCTGACCTCCGAGCAGCTGCGCAAATATGCGCCCAATGGCCGCCCGTTCCCCCGCGAGCGTCTGCTGGCGGCGTCCTGCCACAGCGCTGAAGAGCTAGAGCTGGCGGCGCGCATGGGCGTGGACTTCGTCACCCTGTCGCCGGTGCAGCCCACCGAGAGCCATCCGGGCGAGCCGGCACTGGGTTGGGCGGCGGCAGCGGAGCTGATCGAAGGCTTCAATCTGCCGGTGTTCCTGCTCGGTGGCGTCGGCCCGCAGGATGTCGAGCGCGCGTGGCAGGTTGGGGCACAGGGCGTGGCGGGTATTCGAGCGTTCTGGCCGAAGGCGGAGGGTTGAGGGCGGCGTAGGGTGGAAAGCCTTCGGGTAATCCACCGATTGGCCGTGCTCGGCTTGGCGCCCGGCATCCCTTCGGGGCGCGATTGCTGGTTGGATGAAACGGCGTACAACCGCGAACGGTTGTACGCCCTACGGAATCAGGCGGGTTTTTCAGCGGCTTGCCAGAGAATCTCTTCCACGCCCTGGCGCCGGGCGATGAAGCGCGCGGCAACGAACAGCAGGTCGGAGAGCCGATTCAGATAGCGCAGGCCGGCGCCTTCCAGCGGCTCTTCGGCATTGAGTTGCTGGCAGCGGCGCTCGGCGTTGCGCGTCTGGGCGCGGCACAGGTGGGCGAGGGCGACCAGGCGCGAGCCGCCGGGCAGGATGAAGTTCTTCAGTGGCCCGAGTTCTTCGTTCCAGCGGTCGATCACCTGTTCCAGGCGCTCCACTTCGGCGTCGTTCAGCGCGCGGTACTCCGGCATCGCCAGCTCGCCGCCGAGGTCGAACAGGCGATGCTGGATCGGCGCCAGCACGCCGATTACCTCTTCCAGTGCACTGCTGCGCGCCTCGTGCAGCCCGGCCAGCAGCAGGCCGAGGTGGCTGTTGAGCTCGTCCACCGCGCCCATGGCCTCCACGCGCGGGTGGTGCTTGGGCACGCGACGGCCGTCGGCCAGGCCGGTTTCCCCGGCGTCGCCGGTGCGGGTATAAATCTTCGACAGGCGGTTGCCCATGCTCAATGCTCCTTGTGGTCGCGCGCCAGCAGCGGCAACGGCGGGGAAAGCTCGGCGCCCAACGGCAGGCGCAGGGTGAAGCAGGTGCCCAGGCCCAGTTCGGACTGCACTTCCATCTGGCCCTTGTGGTTGTTGGTGACGATGAAATACGACACCGACAGGCCCAGCCCCGTGCCCTGGCCGACTTCCTTGGTGGTGAAGAAGGGTTCGAAGATGCGCTTGCGTACCTTCTCCGGCATGCCGCAGCCGTTGTCTTCCACCTGGATTTCCGCCCACGGCGGATTGAGGCGGGTGCGCAGGATGATGCGGCCGAACTCGCCTTCTTCCTCGTCGTCGCGCAGGTGGATGGCCTGGGCGGCGTTCTTCAGCAGGTTGAGCAGCACCTGCTCGATCTCGTTGGCGATCACCGGCACCGGGCCCAGGCGCTGATCGTATTCCTGGAGGATTTCCAGGGACTTGAAGTCGAAGCCGCCGGTGAGGTCGAAGTCGTTGCCGGCGATCTCCACGGCCTGCTCCAGCAGTGCCGGCAGTTCGCAGGCGGTCATCTGGCGATGGCTGCGGCGACTGAACGAGAGCATGTGGGTGACTATCTTGGCGGCACGGGAGCCGGCGTACTGGATGCCGTCCATCAGCTTGGGAATTTCCCGCGCTTCCAGGTAGTGGTTGAGGTCGTCCAGGCGCACGCCGACTTCGCCGGCCACTTCGAGGTTCTTCGGCAGGTCCGGCGACAGGCGCCGGCGGATGTTCTGCACGTTGTGCAGGATGGCGCCCAGGGGGTTGTTGATCTCGTGGGCCATACCGGCGGCGAGGCCGCCGACGGAGAGCATTTTCTCCGACTGCACCATCATCTCTTCCATGCCGAGCCGGTCGGTGATGTCGTCGATGCGGATCACCGCGCCACGGCCGGTACCGCCCATCAGCGGGTAGAAGGTCAGCGCATAGTGGCGCGGCGCGTCGGTGAGGGCCCAGGTGACGCGCTCGACGCGCTCGACCTTGTGCTGCTCGGCGGCGCGGGTGAGCTGCGGCAGGAAGGGCTTGAGCGAGGGGAAGGCGAGGAACACCGGCTGGTTCACCGCGTCGTCCAGGCTGGTGCCGGAGAGCTGGCTGGCTTCCTGGTTCCATTGGGTGACGTAGAGCTGCTCGTCCACCGCGATCAGCGCCGAGGGCATGGAGTCGATGATGCTGTTGAGGTAGTGCTGGAAGCCGGTGAGCTTCTTCTCGATCTTGCTGCGCACCTGGACTTCCAGCTCCAGCTTGCGGTTGGAGCGGCGGGTCTCCTCGGCGAGCGACTGGGCCTGTTCCACGGCTTCCTGGGCATCGTCGCGGGCGCGCTTGAGCTGCTGCTCGCGGGCCTCGATGCGGGTCAGCATGGTGTTGAAGGCGTCGGCCAGGCGGCCGATCTCGTCGGCGTTGCCGCGTTCGGCGCGCAGGGCGTAGTTCTCTTCGCGGGTGACCTGGCGCGAGAGTTCCTCCAGGCTGCGGATCGGCCGGGTGATCAGGCGGCGGATCTGCTGGGCGATGAGCAGCCAGAGCAGCACGGAGACGGCGAGGATCACCAGGCTGGCGGTGAGGGTGCCGGTGTAGAAGGCGCCGGGCAGCTCGCTGCTGGCCACCAGTAGCAGGTAGCCGCTGTTGCGGCCGGCCTGGGGCAGTTCGAACAGGGCGTTGAGGCGGTACTCGTGCTGACGCCAGCGCTCCAGGTGGTCCAGCCGCTCGGGCAGGGCGATGGGGCCGTTGCTCGGGGTCTGGGCGATGCGTTCGCCGTCGCTGTCATACAGCGCGGCGGCGCGCAGCGGCTGGTAGTCGTCGAGCTGGCGCAGCAGTACCTGGGCCTGGGTCGGCGAGGACAATGCCGGCTCGCTGAGCGCCGGGTTGGCGATCAGCCGGCCGATGGTCTGCAGGGCCTGGGGCGCCACGCTGTCCTGGGAGATCCAGTAGGCGGCGCTGATGAAGGCGAGGTTGGCCACCAGCATCACGGTGGCCAGCAGCACCAGCAGGGCGGCCAGGATCTTCTGGCCGACCGGCAGGTCTTCCAGGCGCTGGCGCAGGTTCATGGGTGAAGGCATGGGTGCTTTCGCAGGAAACAGGGAAGGCGGGCAGGGTAGCCCGCGATCAGGTGTCGGGCAATCCGCGCGCCACCAGGTAGGCGCGCAGGCGTTCGTGCAGGGCGCGCAGTTGCGGCAGCGCCAGGTGCAGGCGATCACCCTCGCGGCAGGCGTGGCCGAGCAGGTAGGCGATCTCGCTGCGCCGGCCCTGGGTGACGTCCTGGTACATGGAGGAGAAGTTCGCGGCAGTGGCGGCGATGACGCGTTCAACGTCGCCCTGCAGCTCCTGCGCGGCAGCCGGATAGCCGGCGGCGTGGAGCAACTGGCCCAGTTCGTCGCAGAGCGCGGCGACTTCACTCGGATGGCTGGCCAGTTCGCCGTTTCGGCACTGGTGCAGCACGGTGAGCGGGTTGATCGCGCAGTTCAGGGCGACCTTGCGCCACAGGCGTTCGAGGATGTTCTCGCTCCATTGGGCGGGAATCCCGGCCTGTTCCAGCTCGATCAGCCAGCCCGGAGCGGGGCCGCCGTGCTCATCACCCAGCCAGGTCTGGCCCTGCCCGGCGAATACCACGCGGAAATCGGCCTCGCGGAAGGCGCCTTCGGTGCTGGAAGCATACAGACAGCGCGCGCGCGGCAGGTGGGCACTGACCGCCTGCTGGCTGCCCAGGCCGTTCTGCAGCAGGATCAGCTCGGCGCCGGGGGCCAGGCGAGCGGCCACGCTGGCGGCAGCGGATTCGGCGTCATAGGCCTTGCAGGCCAGCAGCAGGCGCTGGATCGGCGCGCCCTGGGCGGCGGTTTCCGCCGGGATGGGATAGAGGCTTTCGCGGCCGTTTTCCACCAGGGTGACACCGCCGAGGGCGCGGTAGGCGTTGAGGCGCTGGCGGTCGCGCAGCAGCAGGCGCACCGGCAGGCCGGCGCGGGACAGGCGGGCGGCCCACAGGCAACCGAGGCTGCCGGCGCCGAGGATGGTCCAGGTCATGGGAAGGGCTTCGCGGGTCGAGGGCTTACCGCGAAGTTTAGCGCAGGCCGGTCAGGCGGCTCGCGTTGATTCGCCCGCTGGCGTAGGCGTCGGGCAGCAGCGCGCGGCCCTGCTGCATCAGTTGCTCGACTTCCAGGGGCAGCGCCTTGGCGTCGAGGCCGACCAGGCTGATGCCAGCCTTGAGGGTAATGAAGCCTTCGCTGGTCTTGAACGCCTTGAGGTTCAGCCCCTCGTGCAGGCGGCGGAAGCTGCTGGGCGAGCACTCCTGCAGGTCTTCGAGCAGGGTGATCAGGGCGAAGTGCTGGCCGTCCAGGCGCGCCAGCACGTCCAGCGGCCGCACCAGTTGCTGCAGGCGGCGGGCGACGCCGTGGAGCAGTTCGTTGTGGAACGGCTGGCCGTGCTTCTGCCCCAGTTCGGCCAGCTCCGGCAGGCCGATCAGCATGTAGCACACCGCGCCGCCACGGGATTCCACCTGGCGGATGCTGTCGGCCAGCTTCTGCTTGAGGTAGCGCTGGTTGCCCAGGCCGGTGGCGCTGTCCACCAGGTTGCGTTCTTCCAGGCTGGTGATGTTCTCGGTGAGCAGGCGGTTTTCCATCAGCAGGCGCTGCAGGGTATTGCTCAGGCGGTCGGCGGCCAGTACGCGGGGCACCAGTTGCTCGTTCATTGCCGACTTGCTGACGAAGTCGTCCACGCCCCGGTCGAAGGCCTCGGCCAGGGCGTTGTCGCCTTCCTTGCCGGTGAGCAGGATGATGTAGGTGTAGTGGTCGCCGCTTTCGTCCAGCTGGCGCACCCGTGCGGTGAGCTCCAGGCCGTCCATCTCGGGCATCAGCCAGTCGGCCAGGAGGATGCTCACCGGCTGTTTTTCCAGCAGGTCGAGCGCTTCGCTGGCACTGCTGGCGAAGCGCACGTTCTGGTAGCCGGCCTGGCTCAGCGCGCGGCCGATCATGGCGCTGGAGAACTTGGCATCGTCGACGACCAGGATGCTGAGGTGGTTGGTTGGCATGGAATGGATTGTCTCGAAAACGGGTAGGAAATGCCGGCTAACGACGTCAGAGGCCGGGCGCAGTCTTATCTGTCAGTTATAATGAGCGCGCATTTTTATCGTCAAGCCAGGCGTCGTCCCGTCTGTGAACCGGGTCGCGCCGTCCATCTGGAGAGATGTCATGCCTTCGTTCGACGTGGTGTCCGAACTGGACAAACACGAACTGACCAACGCCCTGGATAACGCTGCCAAGGAACTGGACCGCCGTTTCGACCTGAAGGGCAAGTGCAGCTTCGAGACCAAGGACAAGTCCGTCACCTTGACCGCCGAGGCGGATTTCATGCTCGAGCAGATGCTCGACATCCTTCGCTCCAGCCTGGTCAAGCGCAAGATCGATGTGCAGTGCATCGAGACCAAGGACCCCTTCCCCTCGGGCAAGGTGGTCAAGCAGGAAGTGACCTTCCGCGAGGGCATCGACAAGGACCTGGCCAAGAAGATCGTCGCCCTGATCAAGGACAAGAAGCTCAAGGTCCAGGCCGCCATCCAGGGCGAGCAGGTCCGTGTCACCGGCAAGAAGCGCGACGACCTGCAGGAAGCCATTGCGCTGCTGCGCGGCGAGTCCCTCGGCATGCCGCTGCAGTTCAACAACTTCCGCGACTGATGAGCGCTCCCCTGTAAGAGCAGCGGAACCTCAGCGCCCGCGCGACGTCGCAGTAATAGAGTCGCTGGGCGAACTCCCGACCGCCATGGCTTGCCATGGCGGTTTTGTTTTTGAAATGGCAATAGACAAGGGGCCTGCATCCATGGATATGAATTACGAGCAGATCATGAACAGCGCGGAGGCCTGGACTCCGATTGCGCTGACCTACCTGGGCAATGCCGTGCTGGCGTTGTTGACCCTGCTGATCGGCTGGTGGGTGATCAACCTGTTCACCCGGCGCGTGGGCGGGCTGCTGTCCACCAAGCACGTCGACAAGACGCTGCAGGGTTTCATCGGCAGCATGGTCAACATCATCCTGAAGATTCTGCTGATGGTCAGCGTGGCGTCGATGATCGGCATCCAGACCACCAGCTTCGTCGCCGCCATCGGTGCCGCCGGCCTGGCCATCGGCCTGGCGCTGCAGGGCAGCCTGTCGAACTTCGCCGGCGGCGTGCTGATCCTGCTGTTCCGCCCGTTCAAGATCGGCGACTGGATCGAGGCCCAGGGCGTGTCCGGCACCGTGGACAACATCATGATCTTCCACACCGTGCTGCGCACCGGCGACAACCGCACGGTGATCGTGCCCAACGGCGCGCTGTCCAACGGCATCATCACCAATACCTCGACGCAGACGACCCGCCAGGTGACCTTCGACGTGAAGCTTGCCTACGACGCCGACCTGGAGAGCGCTCGCGCCATGCTCAAGGAGCTGGCGCAAGACCCGCGCGTGCTCAAGTCGCCGACGCCGGTGGTGGTGGTCGCGGGCCTGGGCGAGAACTCGGTGACCCTGTCGCTGCGCCTGTGGACAGCCAACTCCGATTACTGGGCCGTCACCTTCATGCTCAACGAACAGGTGCGCCTGCGCCTGCGCGACGCCGGCATCGACCTGGCACCGAACAAGGTGGTGCGCGTGGTCAAGGGCGAGGAAGACGCCGTCCTCGCGGATTGAGTCGCTCGCAGGAATGAAAAAGGCCGGCAATTGCCGGCCTTTTTCATGGGCGCTGTTTCATCCACAAGGGTCAGTGGCGTTCGGCGCTGGGCTGTTGTGCGGGGGCTTCGGAGGTTTCTTCGGCGGCGCCGTTGGTCATGTCGTTCTTGCGGCGCAGCCATAGCCAGCCGATCAGCAGCAGCGTGGGCACGCCGAGCAGGGCGGTGACAAAGAAGAAGCGCTCGTAGCCCATGCTTTCAACCATGGTGCCGGAATAGCCGCCGATGAAGCGCGGCAGCAGCAGCATGGTGGAGCTGAGCATGGCGTACTGGGTCGCGGAGAACTTCAGGTTGGTCAGGCTCGACAGGTAGGCGACGAAGGCCGAGGTGGCCAGGCCGCCGCTGAAGTTGTCGAGCATGATGGTCACCACCAGCATGGTGACGTGGGGCTCCAGTACCTTGAGCAGGTCGAAGACGTTCTGCCCGATGAGCTGCGGATCGTTGATCGCGCCCATCTGCGCGAGCATGGCGAACAGCAGGTTGGTGCCCGCCGAGGCGGCACCGCCGATGAACAGGATCGGCAGGATGCTGAAGCGGGCGATCAGTACACCGCCGGCCGCCGCGCCGATCAGGGTCATGATCACGCCGAACAGCTTGCTGACGGTGGCGATGGTGTCTTTTGTGAAACCCATGTCGATGTAGAACACGCTGGCCATGGTGCCCATGACGGTGTCGGACATGCGGTAGGTGGAGATCAGCCCCAGTAGCAGCAGGGCCTGCCAGCGGTAGCGGCGGACGAACTCGGTGATCGGGGTGAGCACCGGCGCCATCAGCAGGCGGCCGGGCGCCGACATGCAACTCAGGGCGATCAGCAGGTAGAGGATGGCCAGCCACCACTTGCCGGCTTCGGTCATGTTGATGAAGGCGGTACCGGTGACCAGCAGGATGATCAGGACGATCACCGACACGGCCTGGTGGACGAAGTCGAACTGCGGCAGGCCGCGGCCGTGCACGGCCAGCAGCAGGGGGCGGCGCACCTTCGACAGCAGCTCGCGCACCGGGCGGATCTGCCGGCGACCATGGGGCGTCATGCAGATGCCGATGAAGATGGCGTAGAGCGCGGCGCGCGGCCAGGCCTGGTTGGTCAGCGCCGTGAGCATGGCCGGCACGGAGATCAGCAGCACCAGCAGGGTCAGCACCGAGAGCAACTGGTGGTTGAAGGCGAATGCCGAGCTGCCGGCCTGGGGCTGCACGTTCACCGGCGGCTCTTTCATCAGCAGGGTGGTGATCAGGCCGGGCAGGATGGCCAGCGAGCACACCGCGTAGGTCAGCGCCCAGGCCGACTGGCTGTAGTGCAGGGCGCTGGAGCCCGCCCATTCGGCGAGGAACAGCACGCCGGCGGTGGCGAACAGCACGGCGACCCGGTAGCCAGTCATGTAGCAGGCGGCCAGCGCGGCCTGGCGGGTGTTCTCGGCGATTTCCAGGCGGTAGGCGTCGATGGCGATGTCCTGGGTGGCCGAGGCGAAGGCCACGACCATCGCCAGGGCGATCAGCCAGTTCAGGTGCGATTGCGGGTTGCACAGGGCCATGCCGAGCAGGCCGATGGCAATCAGCCCCTGGGAGAACACCAGCCAGGAGCGACGGCGGCCCAGGCGGCCGATGAAGGGCAGGCGCCACTGGTCGAGCATGGGCGACCACACCCACTTGAAGGCGTAGACCAGCCCGATCCAGCTGGCGAATCCGATGGTTTCCCGGGCGACACCCGCTTCACGCAACCACACCGAGAGGGTGGAGAGCACCAGCATGTACGGCAGGCCGGCGGCGAAACCCAGCAGCAAAAGCGCGAGGCTGGCGGGAGACTTGTAGGCAATCCATGCCTCGCGCCAGGAATGCTCTTTCATGGGGGGTGTTTTCCAGCAGGTCGAAAAATTACGCGAACTCTACTAGGACTGCTCGCCGCTAGGCCAGCCGTGCCGACGTATGTCCACCCGATCGTTATGGATTCTGACACCCTCGGCACGCAATCGTGCGCGTTGCTCGTTGCCCGAGACGGTGCCCAGCGGCAGGCTGATGCGCCCGCCAGCAGCGATCACCCTATGCCAGGGCAGGCGCGTGCCTTCGGGCAGCTGGCCGAGGATGCGTCCTACAAGCCGTGCGGAGCGGCCCAGCCCGGCCAGCCGCGCAACGTCGCCGTAGGTGATGACACTTCCCTCCGGAACCTGGGCGATCACCAGGAAAATCGCTTCGCGACGCACCTGCAGACTTTCCAGTCCGAGATCGGCAACCGGCGTGCTGGGTGGGAGCTTGGGCTTGGGCATCGAAAGCACCGGGGCAGAGGGGCTGTGGATCAGGATATAGGCTGGCGCAGGGCTGACAAGTCGGCTTTCTCCTAAGACCCATCTGTCAGTAATGGTGAACTCCCTGCATCTTGGTCTGTCAGTCGTTGCTCTAGTGTCGGGTATCTGGATAATGCCCGGCTTTTTGCCCAATCGATCCAGTTGAATTCGACTCATGTTGCCCAGAACCCTGCTTTCCATCGCCCTCGCATCCTGTTCCCTGTCCGCCGTCGCCGATACCGTCTGGTTGAAGAACGGTGACCGCCTCACCGGCACCATCAAGCTGTACGACGGCGGTAAGTTGCTGCTGGCGACCGACTACGGCGGCGAGATCACCCTGAAATGGGACAAGATCAAGACGCTGGAGACCGACCAGAACCTGCTGGTGAAGTACGACGATGAGCAGGGCGAGCACTCCAAGGGCCTGAAGGCGTCTGACCAGGGCAAGGTCACGCTGGTCAATGGCGAGGCTAAGACCGTGGAGCTGGCGAAGATCGAGCAGATGATGCCGCCCAAGCCGATCCTCGAGGACTGGGTGTGGACCGGCAACGTCGATTTCTCCCTGGACCACAAGCGGGCCGAGAACGATGTCGAGGATTACGACATCGACTTCAAGACCAATGCCCGCCACGGCCGCTGGCGTCACAACCTGCAGGGCGAGTACAACCGCGAGAAGAAGGACGATTCGGTCAGCACCAACAACTACTCGGCGCAGTACGCGCTGGACCGCTTCCTCGACGAGCACTGGTTCTGGCAGGGGCAGGCGCAGTACAAGCGCGACTGGGTGGAAGACCTGCAGAAGAAGCGCACCATCGGTACCGGCCCGGGCTACCAGTTCTGGGACAACGAACTGGGTGCGTTCTCCCTGGCAACCCTGGTCAACCGCAACGACTACGAGTTCGTCGACGACGAGAAGACGCACTTCTACAGCAGCAGCGTGAAGTGGGATTACAACCGTTACCTGCTGGCCAAGCAGTTCGAACTGTTCACCAACGGCGAAGTCAGCAAGCCGCTGGCCTCCAACGTCGACTACGAGCTGGAGAGCGAGGCGGGCATCCGCTACAAGCTCACCTCCTGGGCGTCCCTGAGCCTGAAGGCCGAGTGGGACAAGCTCAGCGGCAACGACGGCGACGTCAACGAGCGGCGCTATACCGTTGGCCTGGGCGTCGGCTGGTAAGGTCAACTCTGCAGGAGCGCCCCATGGGCCCGCTCCGGCAGGGTGCATGAAAAAAGCCCCGCACCTGGCGGGGCTTTTTCATTGGCGCGGGGCTTACAGGCGCAAGCCGCCGTCCAGTTCCAGCACGCGGCCGGTGTAGTAGTCGTTCTCGAGGATGTAGGCCACCGAGTGGGCGATTTCCAGCGGCTTGCCCAGGCGCTTGAGCGGGATGCCGGAGGTCATCTTCTCCAGGGCTTCAGGCTTCATGCTGGCGACCATGTCGGTCTCGATGAAGCCAGGCGCCACGCCCGCCACGCGGATGCCGTAGCGTGCCAGTTCCTTCGCCCACACCACGGTGTCGGCGGCGACGCCGGCCTTGGCTGCGGAGTAGTTGGCCTGGCCCATGTTGCCGGCGCGGGAAATGGAGGAAATGTTGACGATGGCGCCTTCGTTCTTCAGCTCGATCATCTTCGCCGCCACTTCGCGGGTGCAGAGGAACACGCCGGTCAGGTTGACGTCGATTACCGCCTGCCACTGGGCCAGACTCATCTTGCTCAGCTCGCCGTCCTTGACCTTGATGGTCAGGCCGTCACGCAGGATGCCGGCGTTGTTGACCAGGCCGTTGATGGCGCCGAAGTCGCTGGCGACCTGGGCCACCATATGGGTAACCTGTTCTTCATTGGCGACGTTGCACAGGTAGGCGCGGGCGTCACCGCCGGCGGCCTTGCAGGCGGTCACGGCTTCGTCCAGTTTTTCGGCATTGAGGTCAACCAGCGCGACGCGCGCGCCCTTGCCGGAGAGGTACTCGCCCATGGCGCGGCCCAGGCCCTGGCAGCCACCGGTGATGATGATGACCTTGTCTTTCAATTGCATCGGAACAACCCCACGAACAGTTTCTGGTGAAAGGCCCCGCCGGCAGCTGTGCACAGAGTCAGTCCTGCCCGTCCGTTTACGACGGATTCTTTGCGAGGAGTCATAAGTTGAGCGTGAAAGCTGCCAAGCATGCCCGAGAACTGCTGCTCAAGGAATACCGCGGCGTCCTCTCCACCCACTCCAGGAAGTGGCCCGGATTCCCCTTCGGTTCCGTGGTGCCCTATTGCCTGGACGAGGCCGGCCGGCCGCTGATCCTGATCAGCCGCATCGCCCAGCACACCCATAACCTGCAGATGGACGGCAAATGTTCGCTGCTGATCGGCGAGCGCGGTGTCGATGACATCCAGGCCGCCGGTCGCCTGACCCTGCTCGCCGAGGCGCTGCTGATCGAGGACGTCGACGCCATCGCCGGCGCGGCCGAGCGCTACTACCGCTATTTCCCCGGTTCGCAGGACTATCACATCGTCCACGACTTCGATTTCTGGGTACTGGAGCCGGTGCAGTGGCGTTTCATCGGCGGCTTCGGCGATATCCACTGGCTGGGAGCGGACAGCGTACCGCTGGCCAACCCTTTCGTTGGCGACGTGGAGAAGAGCATGGTCGAACACATGAACAGCGACCACGCCAATGCCATCGAGCATTACGTCGAACTGGCCGGGTTGCCCGCCGGCAAGGAGCCGCGGCTGGCGGGAATTGATACTGAAGGTTTCCACCTGCGCATCGGCCAGGGCCTGCACTGGCTGCCGTTCCCCGCGCCGTGCGGCAATGCTGGCGCGGTTCGCCAGGCGCTGGTGCAACTGGCCAGGGCGGACGTCTGGCCGGGCAATGAAGTGATCCAGGCTTGAAATCGGCGCGGGGCGTCGCCACCTAGCTTTCTACCCGGGCAATGACCCCGCCAAGGATTCATCGATGCGAGTTCCCCTGTTTCTGATTCTTCTCTTCCCGCTGATCGAGCTGGCCGTGATGATCAAGGTCGGCAGCGTGATCGGCGTGGGCTGGACCCTGCTGCTGATCATCGCCGGCGCCTTCATCGGTGCGGCGGTGCTGCGCGTGGCCGGCGTCGCCACTGCGCTGCGCGCCCGCGAGCGCCTGAACCGCGGCGAGCTGCCCGAGCAGGAAATGCTCGAAGGCCTGGTCATCGCCCTGGGCGGTGGCCTGCTGATGCTGCCGGGCTTCATCAGTGACGCCGTCGGCCTGCTGTGCCTGATTCCCTTCACCCGTCGCCTCATGCTTGGCCGCGTGCGTCAGCGCATGCAGGAACAGGCCGAGCGCCGCCGCGCCTTCGCTGACGATCCGAATGCCCAGCAGCGTGGCGGCCCCAGCGTGATCGAAGGCGAATACCAGCGCCGCGAGGAAGATCGCGACCGCCTGCGTTGAGTTTCGGGCGGCTCCGGCCGCCTGCCGCCCCCTCCGCCTGCAAAATTTTTTTCGTCACACCCTTGAAATGCCTTGTAGCGACCTTATGTACCGGTCACCGCAAGGTCCCTGTCATATGCACAGGCTGCTCTTTACGCGTCTCGCCAGCCGGGACGCAAACCGGCTCCGCCGGATTCAATAAAACCCGCCGGGCATCGATCTGGCCGTTGGAAATCACAGTTTGGGAGAGTTACGACTATGAAGCTTCGTCCTCTGCATGACCGCGTCGTCATCCGTCGCAGCGAGGAAGAGACCAAGACCGCAGGCGGCATCGTGCTGCCGGGTTCCGCCGCCGAGAAGCCGAACCGCGGTGAAGTGGTCGCTGTTGGTGCCGGCCGTGTCCTGGACAACGGCGAAGTTCGCGCTCTGGCCGTGAAGGTCGGTGACAAGGTGGTCTTCGGTCCGTACTCCGGCAGCAACGCCATCAAGGTCGACGGCGAAGAACTGCTGGTGATGGGCGAGTCCGAGATCCTCGCCGTCCTGGAAGACTGATTTTCAGTCCGTCCACTCCCCACCGAATTCGATTTAGAGGAAACAGAACATGGCTGCCAAAGAAGTTAAGTTCGGCGATTCCGCTCGCAAGAAAATGCTGGTCGGCGTAAACGTCCTGGCCGACGCTGTCAAAGCGACCCTGGGCCCGAAAGGCCGTAACGTGATCCTGGACAAGAGCTTCGGCGCTCCGACCATCACCAAGGACGGCGTTTCCGTCGCCAAGGAAATCGAACTCAAAGACAAGTTCGAGAACATGGGCGCCCAGCTGGTGAAAGACGTTGCCTCCAAGGCCAACGACGCTGCCGGTGACGGCACCACCACCGCTACCGTTCTGGCCCAGGCCATCGTCAACGAAGGCCTGAAAGCCGTCGCTGCCGGCATGAACCCGATGGACCTCAAGCGCGGCATCGACAAGGCCACCGTGGCCATCGTTGCCCAGCTGAAAGAGCAGGCCAAGCCGTGCGCCGATACCAAGGCCATCGCCCAGGTCGGCACCATTTCCGCCAACTCCGACGACTCCATCGGCAACATCATTGCCGAAGCCATGGACAAGGTCGGTAAAGAAGGCGTGATCACCGTTGAAGAAGGCTCGGGCCTGGAAAACGAACTGTCCGTCGTAGAAGGCATGCAGTTCGACCGCGGCTACCTGTCCCCCTACTTCATCAACAAGCCGGACACCATGGTGGCCGAACTCGACGGCCCGCTGCTGCTGCTGGTCGACAAGAAGATCTCCAACATCCGCGAAATGCTGCCGGTCCTGGAAGCCGTTGCCAAAGCCGGCCGTCCGCTGCTGATCGTGGCTGAAGACGTCGAAGGCGAAGCCCTGGCTACCCTGGTCGTCAACAACATGCGTGGCATCGTCAAGGTCGCAGCCGTCAAGGCTCCGGGCTTCGGCGACCGTCGCAAGGCCATGCTGCAGGACATCGCCATCCTGACCGGCGGTACCGTCATCTCCGAAGAAGTCGGTCTGAGCCTGGAAGGCGCCACCCTGGAGCACCTGGGCAACGCCAAGCGCGTCGTCCTGAGCAAAGAAAACACCACCATCATCGACGGTGCTGGTGCTCAAGCCGACATCGAAGCTCGCGTCCTGCAGATCCGCAAGCAGGTCGAAGAGACTTCCTCCGACTACGACCGTGAGAAGCTGCAAGAGCGTCTGGCCAAGCTGGCCGGCGGTGTTGCCGTGATCAAGGTTGGCGCTGCCACCGAAGTCGAGATGAAAGAGAAGAAAGCCCGCGTTGAAGACGCCCTGCACGCTACCCGCGCTGCAGTGGAAGAAGGCGTGGTTCCTGGCGGCGGCGTCGCTCTGGTGCGTGCTCTGCAGGCCATCGAAGGCCTGAAGGGCGACAACGAAGACCAGAACGTCGGTATCGCTCTGCTGCGTCGCGCCGTTGAAGCTCCGCTGCGCCAGATCGTTGCCAACTCCGGTGACGAGCCGAGCGTGGTGGTCGACAAGGTCAAGCAGGGTTCGGGCAACTTCGGCTACAACGCTGCTACCGGCGTGTACGGCGACATGATCGAGATGGGTATCCTCGATCCGGCCAAGGTCACCCGTTCGGCTCTGCAAGCTGCTGCTTCCATCGGCGGCCTGATGGTCACCACCGAGGCCATGGTTGCCGAAGTGGCTGACGACAAGGCTGCTCCGGCCATGCCGGACATGGGCGGCATGGGTGGCATGGGCGGCATGATGTAAGCCACCCGGCACCTGCTGTAAGAAAAAGCCCCGCCTAGGCGGGGCTTTTTCATGGGCGCAGGTTATGCCAGACTGCGCCGCAGGAGATGGCATTCCTCCTTCAACCGCCCTCGTGGCTGATGATGCCTACGCATAGACCTGGAAAGGCGCGTAGGCGCTCGCCTGCAGCCTGTCCAACACACCCTCCCCAGGACAGGACCATGTGGAAATCCATTCTCGCCGTCTCCCTCGGAGCCGCCCTCGGCGCACTGCTGCGCTGGGTGCTCGGGCTCAAGCTCAATACCCTCCTGCCCTCCATGCCGCCGGGCACGGTGGTCGCCAACCTGGTCGGCGGCTACATCATCGGCGCGGCCATCGCCTTCTTCGCCAACTCGCCAGGCATCGCCCCAGAGTGGCGATTACTCATCATCACCGGTTTCTGTGGCGGCCTCACCACGTTCTCCACATTCTCGGCGGAAGTCGTCGTGCTGCTGCAGCAGGGACGGTTGGCCTGGGCCATGGGCACGGTCGCCACACACCTCGCCGGTTCCCTGTTGATGACCCTGGCCGGGCTCTGGTCGGTACACACGCTGATGGGCCGCTAGGGCGTCAGCGATCAAGAGGCCGCAGGCCTATGGAGGAAGAGATGAACGGCTATCAGTTGAAGTTCTTCACCCAGCAGGACCGCAAGCATGCCGGCCTGCCGCTGGCCCAGTGGCTGCTGGAGGAAGCGCGGCGCCAGGGTGTTCGCGGGGCTACCCTGATGACGGCGAGCGAAGGTTTCGGCAAGACCGGGCGTATTCACTACGCGCATTTCTTCGAGCTGGCCGACCAGCCCCAGGAAGTCACCATGGCGGTGGGTGAGGAGGAGTCCGAGCGCATCTTCGAGGCGATCAGGCAGGCGGGCGTGAAGTTGTTCTACGTGAAGACGCCGATCGAATTCGGCGTCACCGGCGAAGACAGTTGAAAGGGCCCCTCTGAGGCGATCACGCCGGCGGATGTCACTTTCGGGCAGAGCCCGTGGCAAAAGGCGCTGCCATATGTGAAAAAACCGTTAAAGACGATTAAGTTCTATTTAAGCTGGTTAGGCTAGGGTGCACTGCGTTCGAGGAGAGCATATGCGCATTCTGTTGGTTGAAGACAATCGGGACATCCTGGCCAATATGGCCGACTACCTGGGCCTCAAGGGCTACACGGTGGATTGCGCCCAGGATGGGTTGTCCGGACTGCACCTGGCGGCGACGTCCCATTACGACCTGATCGTGCTGGATGTGATGTTGCCCGGGCTGGATGGCTTCACCCTGTGCCGTCGCCTGCGCGAAGACGCGCGCCGCGACACGCCGGTGATCATGCTCACCGCCCGCGATCAGCTGGACGACCGCCTGCAGGGCTTCCGCTCCGGCGCTGACGACTACCTGGTCAAGCCCTTTGCTCTGTCCGAGCTGGCCGCGCGCATCGAAGCGGTGCTGCGCCGCAGCCAGGGTGGCGGACGCCGCGAGCTGCAGGTCTCCGACCTGAGCTACAACCTCGATACCCTCGAAGTGAACCGCGCCGGCAAGCCGCTCAAGCTCAACCCCATCGGCCTCAAGCTGCTGGCGGTGCTGATGCAGAAGAGCCCGCACGTGGTACGCCGCGACGTGCTCGAGGAAGCCGTGTGGGGCGACGATTGCCCCGACAGCGACAGCCTGCGCAGTCACGTCCACCAGCTGCGCCAGGTGATCGACAAGCCTTTTGCTTCCTCCCTGCTGCACACGGTGCACGGCGTCGGCTACAAGCTGGCGGAGGAAGCGCATGGAGTATAAGCAGAGCCTTTCCCGACGGATTGTCTTTGCCTTCGTACTCATGACCGCCGCCGTTGGCGGCCTGTTTTCGGTGGGAATCGTCGGCGTCGTCCACATCGTCGAAGAACGACTGATCTCCCGCGACCTGGGCGGCGAACTGGACCGCATCCTCAACGAGGACCTGGGCAACGGCCAGGCTCCCAAGCTCGATCCCGGCATGCGCTTCTTCATCAGCGACGGGGTGG
This sequence comes from Enterobacterales bacterium AE_CKDN230030158-1A_HGKHYDSX7, assembly GCA_046940325.1. Classification (GTDB taxonomy): domain Bacteria; phylum Pseudomonadota; class Gammaproteobacteria; order Pseudomonadales; family Pseudomonadaceae; genus Pseudomonas. The sequence goes on from JBKYMN010000009.1 coordinate 348,735, forward strand.
GCGTTTATGCGATGCCGCCGGCGCTGCGCCGATTGGATGCCGGTTTCCACGAGGTCTTCGATGGTGAGTTGTCGTTCCACGCCCTGGCGCGCGACATCGACGGCCGTCGTTTCGTCCTGCTGCAGGATCAGAGTGATTTCGAGGCGCGCGAGCAGATTCTCTACGCCGCCGTCGTCACCGGCTATGTGCTCAGCCTGGCCTTGTCCGGGTTGCTGGGCTGGTTGCTGGCGCGCAAGGTCATGGAGCCGGTGTCGCGCCTGGCGCGCCAGGTCCGGCACCGCGACCAGCTGCTGGAGCTGGCGCCGCCCATGGCGCCGGACTATGCCAACGACGAGGTCGGCGAACTGGCAGCGGCCTTCGATTACGCCATGGGACGGCTGCACGATGTACTGACCCGCGAAAAGCTCTTCACCAGTGACGTCAGCCATGAGTTGCGTACTCCGCTGATGGTGATCGCCACCAGTTGCGAGCTGCTGGCGGAAGAGCCGGGGCTGGGTTCCCGGGCACGTGCCCAGCTGGCGCGGATGAACAGCGCTTGCGAAGAGATGCGTGACCTGGTGCAGACCTTCCTGTTGCTGGCCCGAGCCCAGCGCAAGGACATGGCCATGGTGTCCCAGGCCGGGTTGCGGCAGATCGGCGACGAGCTCGTCGGTCTGTGGCGAGCACCGATCGAAGCGAAGGGTTTGACGCTGGAATACGACGCCCGTGACGCCATGCCGGGGCAGTTCAGCGCACCCTTTCTGCGTTCGGTGATGAGCAATTTACTGCGTAATGCGATGCATTACACCGAGAGTGGCAGCATCCGCTTACAACTTGGGCCCAGCGGATTCTGGGTCGAGGATACCGGTGCCGGCATCCCGGAAGAGCAGCGCGAGCGCGTCTTCCAACCTTTCGTCCGGGGTCAGAACCCGCGTGGCGAGGGGCTCGGGTTGGGGTTGTCGCTGGTCAAGCGGATCTGCGCCTCGGAAGGCTGGGACGTTTCGCTGCGTCCGGCCGAGCCCCATGGCTGTCGCTTCGAAGTTCGCCTAGCCGTCGTTTGACGAAATCTTCACAAGTGCATGACCCGGCTGTGACAGGCTGGTTCGTATTGTTCGCCCTGAATTCGGGAAAGGTAAATATCCGATGACTGATAAACCCGTCGACCTGGAGTTCTCCCAAAAGTACGACCGCCAGCACGCAGAGCGTTACCTGCGTAAGCATCAGGCCGGACTGTCGCGGAAACTTTCCCACTGGCGCGATGTCCAGATAGGCCGCCAGGCACTCAAGCTCGCCGGCCAGCCCAACCTGGTGCTGGACCTGCCGTGCGGCGCCGGGCGCTTCTGGCCGATGCTGGCCGAAAAGGAAAACCGCGTGATCATCGGGGCGGACAATTCGCCGGACATGATCGCCGTCGCCTGCGCCGGTCAACCGAATGAGGTTGTAAAACGCGTCCGACCTTTGCAGACTTCGGCGTTTGCCATCGATCTGCCGGATAACGCCGTCGACAGCATCTTTTCGATGCGCCTGATGCACCACATCGGTGAATCTGACGACCGTTTGACGATGTTGCGCGAATTTCACCGCGTAACCCGTGATTCGGTGATCCTGTCGCTGTGGGTGGATGGCAACTTCAAGTCCTGGAAACGTGCGCGCGCCGAGTCGACTCGCAAGAAACACGCCTACCAGAACCGCTTCGTGATTCCTGCCCAGACCATCGAGGCGGAGTTCCGCCAGGCCGGGTTCAAGGTTCAGGATCACATTGATTTCGTCCCGCTCATCCATATGTGGCGGGTCTACATTCTGCGTAAGGAGTGATGGATGGCCGTTGATCTGGCATCGCTGCAGCAAATTTCCGGTGAGAACGCCATCGACCGTTGGCTCCAGGTGCCCGGCAAATGGGTCGAGGAACCCAACCGTCGGCGCGGCGGCGAAAGCGGCGTGCAGCGAGTCCTGACCTCCGACGGCCGCATGCTCTATCGCAAGCAGCAGATGGGTCACATCTACCGTGACCTGCTGCATCCCTTCGGCTACCCCACCGCCATTCGCGAACGCAACGCGCTCAAGGCCGCCGAAGCCTTGGGCGTGAGAGTGCCGACGCTGGTCTATGCCGGCTGCCGCAAGGTGGATGGCGAGTGGCAGGCCCTGCTTGTCACTGAATCCCTGGACGGTTTCAGCAGCCTGGAAGACTGCTACGCCCGTGGCGATCAGGAGCGCTGGGGCGAAGCCCTGCACCAGAGAATTCTGCAACATTACGGTAGTACCCTTGCCAAGCTCAACGCCGGCCGTTGGCAGCATGGCTGCCTCTACCTCAAGCACGTGTTCGTGAAGGTGGACGGCGACAAGATCGAAGTGGCCCTGATTGACATGGAAAAAGCCCGCCAGCGCTTTAGCGCCCAGCGTGCTGCCCGTCACGATCTTCGCCAGGTAAAACGCCGCTCGTCGTGGACAGAGGCGCAATGGCAGGCCTTTGTCTATGGTTACCAAGCGGCGTTTGGCAGCGCCATCAAAGGGTTGCAGACATGAAGTTAGAAATTACGCGAGGTTTGCTCCTCGTTGGCGCGCTCGGGGTGGCAACCCTGGCGGCGGCGGCCTGGCATGAGCCTGGGCCATCGGTCATTTCCGGACAGGGCGGACTGGACAGCTGCCCGATGCCGGCCAACCTGCGCGCCAAGCTGCAGCATCAGGACGTTCGTCCGGATGACGACCTGCTGCTCTTCCTGTTCGGGATGTCCCAGGGAAGCAAGGCCCGCTGATTTCTGATTCGCACTCCAAACCCCGCCCCGGCGGGGTTTTTTGTGGGCGACGGGTTTAGACTGGCCCTTCGAAGCCTGCAATGAGACGAGCATGAGCGACAGCGTATTTTCCCGGCGGATCGTGCAGAACCTGCTGGACACCGATTTCTACAAGCTGAGCATGATGCAGGCGGTCCTGCACAACTACCCCAACGCCGAGGTGGAGTGGGAGTTTCGCTGCCGCAATGAGGAAGACCTGCGCGCCTACCTGGACCCGGTGCGCGAGCAGATCGAGCGCCTGGCGGAATTGTCCTTCTCGCCGCAGGAACTGGCCTTCCTCGAGCGCATCCCGTTCTTCAAGCCGGACTTCATCCGTTTCCTCGGCCTGTTTCGCTTCAACCCCCGCTATGTGCAGCTGGGGGTGGAGAACGGTGAGTTCTACCTGCGCCTGAAGGGCCCCTGGCTGCACGTCATCCTGTTCGAAGTGCCGTTGCTGGCGACCATCAGCGAAGTACGCAACCGCCATCGCCATCCGGGCATCTCCCTGGCGGCAGTACGTGAGCGCCTGCAGGACAAGTTCGATTGGCTGCGCCAGGAAGCCAATGCCGAGGAACTGGCCGGCTTCAAGATGGCCGACTTCGGTACTCGCCGGCGCTTCTCCTATGCGGTGCAGGAAGCAGTGGTGCGCGATCTGCGCGACGGCTTTCCCGGCCATTTCGTCGGCACCAGCAACGTCCACCTGGCCCGTGAGCTGGGGGTGAAACCGCTGGGCACCATGGCCCACGAGTGGCTGATGGCGCACCAGCAACTGGGGCCGAGGCTGATCGACAGCCAGGCGGCCGCGCTGGACGCCTGGGTTCGCGAGTACCGCGGGCAACTGGGCATCGCCCTGACTGACTGCATCACCATGGATGCCTTCCTGGCTGACTTCGACCTGTACTTCGCCAAACTCTTCGATGGCCTGCGGCATGACTCGGGTGACCCGCTGGAGTGGGCGGAGAAGGCCATCCGGCACTACGAGCAGCTGGGTATCGACCCGCTGACCAAGACCCTGGTGTTCTCCGACGGCCTCAACCTGCCGCGCGCCCTGGAGATCTATCGCGCCCTGCGCGAGCGCATCGACGTCAGCTTCGGCATCGGCACCCACTTCACCTGTGACGTGCCGGGTGTGCAGCCGATGAACATCGTGCTGAAGATGACCGCCTGCAATGGTCACCCGGTGGCGAAGATTTCCGATGCGCCGGGCAAGACCCAGTGCACGGACGAGAACTTCCTGCACTATCTGCGGCATGTCTTCAAAGTCCCCGGCTAGCCGTTTGCGCGGCACGCCGGGACGCGCCACTCTTGTTGATGCAGCCAAGGCGACAGGCCCTCTGGCGCAACAGACCCACCTGAAGGGGAACCACGGATGTCAGCCACCAACGAACTCATCATCGGCGCCGGTCCGGATGGACAGCCGGTCGGCCAGTCCTGGAAGCTCGCCAATCGCCACGGCCTGATCGCCGGCGCTACCGGTACCGGTAAGACGGTGACGCTGCAGCACCTCGCCGAGTCCTTCAGCGACGCCGGCATCGCCGTGTTCGCCGCCGACATCAAGGGTGACCTGTGTGGCATTGCCGCCGCCGGCAACCCGCAAGGCAAGGTGGCCGAGCGCATTGCCAGCATGCCCTGGCTGAATCACAAGCCCCAGGCCTACCCGGTGAGCATCTGGGACGTTGCCGGCAAGACTGGCCACCCGCTGCGCACCACACTCTCGGAGATGGGCCCGCTGCTGCTGGCGAACCTGCTGGAACTGACCGAAAGCCAGCAGGCGGCGCTGTTCGCCGCGTTCAAGGTGGCGGATCGCGAAGGCCTGCTGCTGCTGGACCTGAAGGACCTCAAGGCACTGCTCAATCATTTCAAGGAGCACCCGGAAGTTCTCGGCGAGGACCGGGCACTGTTCACCGGCGCCTCGTCCCAGGCCCTGCTGCGGCGTCTGGCACTGCTGGAGCAGCAGGGCGCCGAGGATTTCTTCGGCGAGCCCGCGCTGCAACTGGAGGACCTCCTGCGCCCGGAGGCCGACGGCCGCGGCCGTATCCACCTGCTGGATGCCAGCAAGCTGGTGCACGACGCACCCAAGGTCTACGCCACCTTCCTGCTCTGGCTGCTGGCCGAATTGTTTGAGCAACTGCCTGAGCGCGGCGACGCGGACAAGCCCATCCTTGCGCTGTTCTTCGACGAGGCGCACCTGCTGTTCAACGGCACGCCCAAGGCCCTGCAGGATCGCCTGGAGCAGGTGGTACGGCTGATCCGCTCCAAGGGCGTGGGCGTGTACTTCGTGACCCAGTCGCCGGGCGACCTGCCGGACGACGTGCTGGCGCAGCTCGGTCTGCGCATCCAGCATGGCCTGCGTGCCTTCACCGCCAAGGAGCAGAAGTCGCTGCGTGCGGTGGCCGATGGCTTCCGCCCGAACCCGGCTTTCGACACGCTCAAGGTGCTCACCGAGCTGGGTATCGGCGAGGCGCTGGTCGGCACCCTGGAAGAGAAGGGCACGCCGGCCATGGTCCAGCGTGTGGCCGTGGCGCCGCCGCAGTCGCGCATTGGCCCGCTGACCGACGCCGAGCGGGCCGACGTCATCCGCCGCTCGCCGCTGGCCGGCCGCTATGACCAGCCGATCGACCGCGAGTCCGCCTACGAGAAACTGACCGGTCGCGCCGATGGCAAGATGGCGCCGACCCAGGAGAAGGACGAGAAAGCCAGCGGGACCGACTTTGGCGGTATGGCTGGCGAGATACTGGGCTCGCTGGCCAGTCAGGTCAGCAAGACCGTGGTGCGCCAGGCGGCGAACCAGATCGGCCGGCAACTGGTGCGTGGGTTGATGGGCGCGCTGCTGGGCGGTAGCAAGCGGCGTTAACGACGGAGTCATCCTGTAGGAGCGGGCCCTGCCCGCGATCGCCTGCATGGTGCGCTCCTGCAGAAATGAAAAAAGGCGCCTCACGGCGCCTTTTTCATGTCCG